>CAVQVR010000022.1:0-23174 GCA_963717195.1 uncultured Chloroflexia bacterium | reverse complement strand
CTACCTCGGGCCACGGGTCGAAGCCGGTGCTCGACCAGCCAGCGGAGCCGCCCGCAGGCTTCGCAACGACCGCCACACACACAGATCAAGTCGAGGTCGACGTCGGTGCCGTCACGGCGACGACGTCGCCAAGGTGCTCCTCGTGTCCGAGCGTCAATCTGGCGAGGTCGTACAGGGCATCGCCCTGGCCCGCCTCGGACCAGTCGACCACGCCGGTGATCTCGTCACCGTCGGATGTCGAACACGTGGGTGACCTGCAGGTCGCCGTGCGTGAACACCGGTGTCCACGGCCGGAGCGCAGCCTCGGCAACCCGGCGGTTCTATGGCCCTTCTTTTGCCGCATCAGCCTTTGAGGATGCCAAAGAGAAAACGCAACGGGAACTCTCACCAAAAGCACAACAAGAGGACGTGCAAGCATAGGAAAGGAAGGCGCTATGATGAACGACCCAGGACAAGAAGCGAGAGACAATGAGCCAGGACCAGAGTTCACAGATATTGAAGAGTTAGCAACTATTCCACTGTCTGAACTCAGTCGAATCACAATGGCTAGACCTCCCACAGATCGAATTACAAGATTTAGAATTGCCCCAGGACTATCTACAAGACTTAACAGAAAGGGGAGTCATTACGGAGGGACTACCAACCATTGACATGGATAGCAGGCTCTTAGAAGGTCCAGAGCTAGAACAGTCACCCTTTCACGAACCATCTATAGAAATCAATGAAACGCTCAACGAACCAGCGATAGAAAACGAGAGAGATTTCGATTTGGGCGATGAGTTGGTAAAGCCCATTAAGGAGTTACTTAGTGGACTTTTTGTTGATATGGAAATAAGATGAGTACTTCTAGATACAAGCTATTTTTCCTTGATTTGTTGCTCCTTTGCCTTTAGCCTTTCTTGAAACTGTCGAATTATCTTTTAGATACCGCCTCTTCCTGCATGTCAAGCACATAGGCATCCTCGAACTCGTATTAAACCGTTATCTTCCATAATATATAGTGGACCTAAATAAAGTTTCTTTGCTAGTGCACGTCCTTGTTCCGAGACGGTTTGTGCATAGATGCGTTTAATCCATCGTTCAGGGTATTGATCAATCCAGAATTTCATAATTCCCCGAATGATTACGTTAGCAAGTTCAGGATAATCAGGGTGTATTACGCGCTATTAGCGAGCAGCGTATATTCCCCTGGCTCGTCATAAGTCAGAATTTCATCAGGAGTGATCTCCTTTTCATCTTTCTTACCCATAAGAATATGAAGGATAACAGGCTCAGGAAGTGGGATGAGTCCAATATATCCATAACGCACTCGACGATCTTTTGCATCAAATGCTGCTATAGAAATCTTCGGGTTTTTCTCGACGCCATGCCATGTACACTTCCGCACTTGCAAGAAACATTTCATGGTAGACAATCTGGTCTAGTGCTAAGCCAGATGGTACGTCTTCTGGTCGAGCCCAATCGAGCACCACATCGGGGATGATTCGTTTCTCTTTGCTCTCTTTGAATTGCTCCTCGATTAGCATATCTCTTATTCTAAGCAAACTAGCTACCTCGTAAGTTTTACCGTATTGGTCTGTCTCTGTCTTGATATCGCCTACCTTCACACGGTAATTAAGCGTATTTTTGCTGAGTGGTTGGAATAGCTCAACCGCTTTTGCAAAGCGTACATATCCTGGCGGGGCATCTGTTCTTGAAATCCTACCCCTTCTACGCATGTATATTTCCCCCTTGGGTTTTATATTAGGTTTACATAGCTTATTGTAACCAATTGAATAGGCTTCTTGTCACCCTTTTTGTAAACTTGTTTTATCTGTTCTCTTAGCCCATTTTTTCAAAGAAATATGTTATTGCTATTAATTTTATTTTGTTTTTAATATTGGTGTTATATTAGGTTGACTCTAAGAGAATTTGTGTGTACTATTAGAGTATGTTAATAGTGTCAATTCTGCTTTCACCGCAATCGAAGAGATGAGCACAGTTAGAAAGGCAGGTGATAGAAAAAAACTGACTCCGTGATCAGACGGAGCCAGCCAAACGGGACCAGACGCGACCCTTGTTAAAGTACGTAACATGGCCCCATGAGATTCTATGCTCATGGAGGGCCAAAGTCAAGAAAGGCCAACCATGAACGGCAACCAACCGAATAAACAACGACGACGAATATACCGTTGTTCCTGTCATCGAAAGCCCATGCATTCATAACAACACAGGTTTTTGCTATGACATGGGCCACGAGTGCCACGAAAACCAGGACTCCATTCAAGACCTGCAACAAGACCATCAAGATGGGTTAGTCAGTGATGATGATCGAGACAATATCTATCGGGGGAAAACCTTCTAGGAGGAGAACGATATGTCACGCTGGCAACCGAAACGCAAACCGACAGCCAAGCAACAACAGGCAACCAGACGGACCTCTAATCTTGCCAATTGCGAGAAAGGCAAACACCTGCTTAACTCCCACCTTTCGGGCAGGAGAACAGGTCTGTACCAGTTGTGGCGTCGTCCTGTATTGCCCTGAATGCTTGAGCATCCATCATCTTCCTGCTTCTCTTGCAGAACGGGCGTACCCTCTTGCCTGTTCTCTCCATACGAAAGCAGAGGTACACGTATGACGAGAGCAGCAAGCAGTCCATACGCTATTCCTCGTAGGACACACCGCACGGATGGGCAACACAGGGAGCATCACGTCACCGTGTCGGAACGTCGAGCGGCATTCATCCTGAAGATCGCCCGTATCTGACGAACGAATGCCAACCACCAACAGGCAACCCGTCTATGATGATAGAAGACGACGATGCTCTCTATACGACCCGTCTTCCCAACAGTACACGACGGTATGCTCTGCACCAGCAACGACGCCACCACAGCGTACCGTGATGCGCGTCACAAGGCACCAGGGACCACCGCCCACACAACGCGCACGTCCCCAGGCACCCTACCAGCAACCAGAGCAGGCACCCTTATCAACACGAGAAAACGCCGTTTCCATTTCTCTGTCTATATTGGTCTCGCAATGGTGGTCATGGTCATGGGATGGATCGCCCTTTCTAGTGTCTCGCAATGGTGGCAGGTCCAGCAGGATACCTGGCATTATGGGACGCCCCGCACCTTCCAAATTGATGCCGATGTCAAGACATGGAGGAATGAAGTCATTTTACCGTCGAGAACCTGAACGGTCATATTTTCGTCTATGAGGTTCAGCTTACCGACGTGACAAAACTCATCTCTATCTTGGTCCTGTTTTCTCAGGAGCAGGAGCAGCGTTACAACCTGCGACGATCAGCTTTGAGGATATCAACGGGGATGGATACCCTGATATGCTGATCGCCGTAGGCACAGGACGCTATCCTCTCATCAATGACCATAGCGCGTTTCGTCCGGTCAATACGTCCGATCATCTCAATGGAAGGGGAGTCTAAGGGATGGAAAACCTGTTAATGATACTCTGTGACAAGCGGCAGGTCCAGACGATAGTCGAAGAGTTTGAAGACTGGAAGCAGAAACCAGGATAGAGATCCGTCCTTCTCCATGGCATCACGCAGAAAACCAATGACGGTTTTATCCTGCTTGAGTTGAAGAAGCCCCTGCCAGAAGGCGTGTATATAATCTCGTTACTGATGATGATATTTAGATTACGTGCAGTGCAACCTTTCAGCACCCACAACGATCACGCCAGCCTAGCTATCAGAGGGAAGAGGATTGTATCCCTCTTCCCTTCTCTCATCACATGGAGGATGAACTATGAGCAACCACCACACTACCGATGAAATTTTTTCACCTGGAGAGTCAGAACGACAGAGGAACAGCCCATTCGTTTTATCGATATTCACATCTACGAACAAGAGTCAGAGCCAGAAGAACTACCGAGTGTTGAGAGCGATCTAGAGCCAGAGGTAACGTCACTCGACGAGAGCGACCAGGAGTCCACAGAGCCTGTGCGACCACACCACAAGCGGAGAAACATCATTGCTGTCTGTAGTGCTCTCCTTTGTCTCTTCGCTCTGAGTGCTCTTAGTGTGGTCTATATTCTTCCTCTTATGACGCCAGATGCAACCATTACCATTGTACCGAGCGCCCAACAGATACGCACAACAACAAGCATTACGGTTACAACGGGACAGGCGACAGGAACACAGATTCAAGGCCGACCACTCTCCGCTATCACCATGAATCAAACGCAAACCGTTGCGACCACTGGCAAAGGTCACCAGGACGCCAAAGCGGGACACGGATACATCACGTTTTATAATGCGGCAACCTATCCGCAGACGATCACCGCAGGGACACTTTTAACAGGTGCAGATGGAGTGCAGATTATCACCGACGCAGACGCGTTTATTCCTGCTGGAACGCTTGCCACGAATGGACAGGCAACGGTACCTGCCCATATGCTTCAAGTAGGACCAGAGGGAAATATCAAAGCAGGAGATATCTATGGTTCATGCTGCCGTGTGAATGTGTTTGCTGCAAACACCACGTTTACAGGTGGACAACCAGCACGAGAGTATCAAACGGTCACACAGCAAGATATTATCACCGTTGCAACAAGTCTCAAAACAAGCTTAAATCAGAGCGTGCAGGCAGCATTACAAACACAAGTTCACACCGATGAAACGCTCATTACTCCCCTACCCTGTCAACAAAACGTCAAGCCAGATCATCACCCAGGAGACGAAGCGGCACACGTCAACATACTCGTCAGTGAGACGTGTACAGGGATGACCTATAACACCCAGGCATACCAGAACCGTATCATGCAGATCGCCAACCAACAAGCCACCCACCAACTAGGAGATGGATACACCCCCGTAGGACAGATACAAAGTACCATTCTCCAAGCCAGAGCACAGAAGCACAATCAGACAGAATTACAGGTGACACTTGCAGAAACCTATGCCTATCAGATGAGCCAGGAGCAACAACAACAGCTAAAAACCCTCATTGCAGGAGAGAATAAGACCCAGGCAACAAATACACTGCTGCATATCCCAGGAATACAAAGCGTGTCTGTAAGTAGTACAACCATTCCTACGGATACACAGCATATTCGTGTGATTATTGTCTATGTGGAATAGTATTATGAGGAAGGGAAGGCTAGCGCCCAACCGAACATACTACAAGGCGGCTTGGCGTCTCCACCTTGACTCGACAGGCTATAGCGCTATCGCGCCGAAACGAGCGGGGGCACTGCATTGATGACAAGAACAGTATCCCCGCTCGTTTCGCTCTCCGAGTATAGCCCATCGGTCAAGGTAGTACGCCATCCTATCGGAACGCCGCTAACCCGAACAGTGTTTTTTGGGAACGTTTTGCCTCAACCGCAGCAGACAGGGATGCTTGATAACGCCGCAGCGTTGCCCATGCCCCACCCCCGCACAGTCGCCACGGGAACCCGACCCATAACGACTAGTGCGAGAAGAACCGCTAACGCGGAATTTTTAAGGCTAGCGCCATCATCCACATAAGTACAGTTACCGAAGATATGCTATAAGCCAGCTTCTAGAGGGGATTGAAGCTTGACAATAACATCAGGAAATGTTATACTTTATTAGGATGATAAAAGCCAGATGTAATTAAATTGAAGGAGATAGACGAATGCGTAAACTTAGTAAAGTTGTAACAGAAGAACCATCCTATGATCTGTCACGTCAATGGCGTACTAATCTACCATGCGCTATTCAGGCACGCCAGAGCACCACTAAGCAGACAATAGAGAACAAGGAAAGCGCAGAAGCACAGACAAAAGACCAGCTACAAAAAGTAATCACACTAGGATGGAAAGATGATTTAATCACTGTCTTTATCGAAGGGGAAGGGAAGCGAGGAGTGAGCGGAAGGCTACGTATAGACGAACGGCCTGGACTTAGCGCTCTTATGGAAGGTATATACAATGATAGCTTTAAGACGATCTTTACGTGGAACGAATCACGCTTATTTCGTGATGAATTCATGATAGGACCGGATACTTTTATTAAAGCTTGCTATGACCACGATGTTGTAGTAGTAACATGGATGTATCGTTATGACTTTCGCCGCAATCCGTATGATATGGATCAATTCCGTGAACAATGTAAGATAGCTGCTCGTTTCATCAAAGACCATGTAAAATATATGAACCTTATGAGGAACCGCGTAGCTCAACGTGGTCAATATTTTGGGGGACGTGTGCCTATAGGCTACATTCTTGACGAGAATGATCGCTTTATCCCTTATGAGCCACACGCAAAAATTGTACGCTGGATATTCAGGCGATACAAACAGGTGGGAAGTGCATCACAGGTTGCCAGAGAATTAAATGAAAGACAATCATATGTTTTTCCACCCTATGAAGCAGGAGTAAAGGCTCCATATACTAACTTAACTGTTAGATATGGAGGATATGGCATAACCACGAATGGTGTACTTTCTGTTTTGTCAAATGTTCAGTATTTAGGCTACTTTGTTTTCAAGCAGCAGGTAATGAGAGAAGATGGAAAACCTGTGGTAATGATCCCGACTTTTAAAAAAAATAATAGAAGATGATGGAGAAGAGGTTGACTATGAGGAACTTTTCTCGGTATGCGTTTAATCGCCTCAGTCCTACAACTATAGACGGAGAAGTTAACGAACTACGCGAGAAACAAGTAGCTCGTTATGATCAACGGGGTACTGTACCAGCAAAGGCATTACGAAAGCCCGTCATCAAAACATTTAATGGTGCTGTATACGTTACTAAAGAGCTTGAGGGAAATAATCCAGAGCAGTACACCATAGATCCTAACGTACCGGACTATAATACAATCCAACATTCAGCCCGTGTTGATATATCACTTGTTGACGCCGCATTTTTAGAAAGAATGTTTTCACATCTTAGGATATGGAAGGAGGCACAAGAGGCACAGAAGGAGCTGAAAATCACAGAACCTACTAATGTGGGAGAAGTAATAAATGAACAATTGAGTAGAGAAAAAGCAGAATATAAAAAAGGAAGTACGGAGATTATAGACGGACAGTTAGAGCAATTAAAACCTAAGCTAGCTCATTTTAGCCGTCTCGTTAAAAATGGCTATGATTTGGAGGAAATAGATCTCAAGGAGTATACAAAAGAGCTAGCTTCATTGCGTAAGGTGGAGAGCGCATTAGTAGCGGCACGTGAGGCAATAGAAAAACAGGAGAAAGAAAGAGAAGAAGGCCAAGACCTATTAGACCGCACCTTAGAGGAATGGAACACGTTTGACCTGAGCAAAAACGCCGTGTTATTAAGCTAGTAGCCGAGAGTGTGTTTATCTCAAAGGTAGCACCTACATGGTTAAAAATAGAAATCATCTGGAAGGGAATTGGTATACCAACCGCTGATATTGGCTATTTGATGCTTAATAGCGCAGCTAATAAAGAATGGAATGATAAGGAAATCGCTTTATTACGAGAAATGTACCCTCATAGTAAAGCAGATGAAATACTAGAAAAGCTACCAAATAGAGCATGGGCGGCAATTAAGCAATATGCTTATAGGAAAAATTTAAGGAGAGAAATACATAATACACCAAGAGATAAAAAGTTGATGAGAATATCACTTAGAGACATTGATTTTATGGAAAAACATAATATTGATGCAGAAAATATTAGCAAAGGTTTAGTACATTGGAGTGATAGCGAAACTTTTCTTCCCATGTTGGAAGAAGATATTATTGATGCAGACATGTTAATAACAAGCGAGAACCAGGAAAGAATGTCAAGCTCATCACAAAGCCTGAAATGATCAAAATGTCGCGTAGTGCTGCATAGATGAGCCAGAGCAGGTCAGCACCCAGGCGAAGGGTAAAGCGGTCGATCATATCAAGGATATAAGGACGGCCCAGATGCAGCCCCAGAATGGCGAGCCAGATGATAGGTAGCATGGCAGCAAGCGTTCCCTCTAAAAATTGCTCGCCACCTGCATTGATACCGCTCACGATGGCATTGGTAAGATCCTGTGGTGACATTGTTACACCTCTCTGTATGAATATCCCTTTCCGGGTATCCAGTATTCTATACTAACTACCGAACAGCCTGAGCTTTTTTCAAAGTTTCAGGTTGAATAACATGAATGGTTGGGCAAAGAGTGGCCAGGTCACAGCGTAAGCAGCGGCTGGCCTCATGGCGGGCCTGCTCTTCCGTGAAGCCTTTTGCGAACTCGCGCGAGCGGTCGCGTGTGGCTGTAATATCGCTGAGTGGCATCTCTGCACGTGGTGTTGGACGTAGATCCAGGTTGATGAAGCCTTCCTGCGGAAGCGTGGAAGTGATCTGCAAGTCATCATCAGGCATCTCGTGCACTGATTGTGGGGGAAGTTTACGCAGGTACGCATGAACGGAACGCGCCGCCAATCTTCCATGCGCTGCCGCATGAATGATGGTTTTGGGCCATAGGTGACATCGCCAGCTGCGAAAACGCCAGGAGCGCCTGTTGCCAGCGTTGTTTTGTTTATCAATAATCCACCCCATGGGGCGACCTGTACGCTTGTACCAGGAGGCAGGAATGAGGGATCGGGAGCCTCTCCAATTGCGATCAACAGTGTGGAGACGGGCAGTTCATACTCAGTGTCAGGGATAGGAACCGGGCGGCGGCGACCTTTCTCATCGGGCGAGGCCAATTGCATTTTGATGCAGAGTACGCTCTGCAAGTGACCATCAACGCCGAGAGCCTGTACGGGCGTGGTCAATTCATGAAGTTCAATGCCCTCTTCCAATGCTGCGCGTATTTCTTCCTTCTGAGCAGGCATTTCAGCACGACTACGACGGTAGAGAATATGCACTTTTTGAGCGCCCGCGCGTAGAGCCGAACGAGCTGCATCCATTGCTGTACTACCACCACCAACTACGGCCACTACGCCTTCCAGTTTTGTCGTGGTATCCAGGTTGAACTGTTTGAGGAAGGTTGTCGCTGGAATAACTTCCATGAAGCTCAACTCGCCGGGGATACCTAAGCTCTGACTCTGCTGTGCGCCTACTGCCAGTACCACACTTGCATAAGAAGCCTGGATTTCGTCAAGTGAAATATCGCGTCCAATAGCTGTATTCAGGCGTATCTCAACGCCAAGTTCGGTAATGGCATCGACATCGCGCTGGAGTTCGGCACGCGGCAGACGATAATCAGGAATACCAACGGCCATCATGCCACCTGCCACTGGCATCGCGTCGAAAATGGTCACGCTATAGCCCCGGCGAGCCAGATAGTAAGCCGCACTCAGACCGGTTGGTCCTGCACCAACAATGGCGACCTTTTCTGCATAGTGTTTCTTAGGCGGTTTAATCACGCGGCGTATCGTTCCACCATGATCGGTTGCGAAGCGTTTCAGGTCACGAATAGCGATTGGCGCATCAAATTCGCCTCGGCGGCAGACATCTTCGCAGGGAGCCGTGCAGACGCGCCCACAGATGCAAGGGAAAGGATTGGGTTCAGCAGCAACTTCTAAAGCCTCACTGTAGCGGCCTTCAGCGATCAGACTAACATAGAGACCCGCGTTCGTTCCGACTGGGCATGCAGCCTGACAGGGGGCACGCAGATCTTCTTTACGCTCACCAAGCCAGCTACGCGAACTCTGCCATGTCTCCTTCCGTTCAGCGACATGCCAGGAATGGCCCTCACCCCATGGTGTTTCGCCAGGTTCTTCAGGGGTTGCACGCGTGTAGGCATCGAGTGATTGCCAACCATTTTCCGCAGGAAGATACGATATCAAGCCACGTTGTGCGAAGGTTGCTATTTGTGTGTGCCCTTCGATAGTAATGGCATTGGTCGGGCATTCCTGTGCGCAGACCTGGCAACCAATGCATGATGCTACTTGAACGGGGCCGAGCATCATCCAGGCGCGATCCGACCATGGACCAGGAATAGGGCTCAGGCGCTCCTGATCATTTCCTATTTTTCCCTCACCGGAGGGGCGGGACATATCGAGACAACGTACGGGACAAAGATCCATACAGATGCCACAATTAATACAGGTATTTTCGTTTACACGGAAACGATAGGCCATTTTGACCTCCTCTCGAAACATCCTGCATTGCCAGAGAGTGCTTAGGTATTAAACAACGGTTGTAAGCACCACTGGTAAATGATGATATAGAGAGAGTAAAGCCTGGAGATCACAGGTTGATCACGAAGAATGTGGGGAGTGTCACGTATTTGTGAGATAGAGACTGCGTTTAATGAAAACGTGATGCCAATTGATCTGGAATAGTTCTATGTGCCCATATCTTCTTCGAATGCCTCGGGAACAAGTGGTAGCGTAATAGAGAAGGTGGAACCTTGCCCCTCGGCTGACTCAAACCAGATGTGCCCCTTGTGGTGCTCGAGGATCTCGCGTGAGAGGTAGAGTCCCAGGCCAGTTCCTCCAATACCATGGTTGCGGGCGTTGTCGGCGCGGACAAAGCGGCCAAAGACATGGGCCTGCTGATCTCTGGGAATACCGATGCCAGAATCGCGAATACTAATCACTGCCATCTGATGAGTTGTATCGGCGTTGATGGTCACTGTGATGGGACCACCATTGGGACTATATTTGATAGCATTGTTGATCAGGTTGTTGAGAACCTGTTCGATGCGCCGGGGGTCGATCTGAACCACGAGATACTCAAATGGAGTATGCAGCGAGAGTGTATGTTGCTCAGTCGTAATCTGTTGCCGTGTTAGCACCCGTCGTGTCAAGGCAACAATATCATGTGGTTCCATATGGAATTCAAGGCTCCTGGCCTGCAGGCGTGTTACGTCGAGGAGGTCGTCGATAAGCTCGACCATGCGGGACGTGGCCTGATCGATGGCCTGCAAGGCTTCTGTTTGCCAGTCTACCAGTTTAGGTCCCTTACCTCGTGCAGTCTGGACGAGCAATGTCTGAGAGAAGCCTTTTAAAATAGTGAGCGGCGTACGAAGTTCGTGGGCCGCAATACCGATAAACTCGTCTTTCAGGCGTTCGGCGTCTTTCAATACCGTGACATCCTGATGGACAACAATAGCGGCGGGTTCTGTACCAGTTGCCGTTTGTATTCCTTGAACATCATTCGGTAAAATGTCGAGAACCTCTGCATCCAATGCAACAGCGTTGACCAGGATGGGCAAGGTGATACCGTCGGGATGACGAATAACTTCTTGATGGTGATGCACCGTCTCATGGTTTTGTACAGCTCGTAGCGTAGCGAATTGTTCGGGGGGAAGCTCGTGTCCATCGGTACCAAAGATACGGATGGAGTTTTGCTGCAGGAAATCTTCCATAGGAAGGTTGATAGGCCAGTTGGCACCCCATATGGTTTTAGCAGCTTTATTGGCAAGAACAAGGCGTGCATCACGCCCACGCACAAGATAGATGCTGATAGGCAGTTCATCAAGGATCAGTTGTAGAAGCGCTCGTCGTGTCTCGGTTTCGGCATAGATACGGCGTTCGGTCAGAAGATGGCGTGCTTCCGTCACATCATGCCAGACCACTACTGCACCTGTAGGAAGAGCTTCAGCAGGTGTATGTTCGTTTGTGACATGTTCAAGGTGTAGTGTACCGGACGGCGTCCCCATTGATCTTAGTGGTGAAGCGTTGACGATGTATTGTCGTGTCTCGTTGTGGTCGTCTTCGATTGAGACTTCGAAGCCCTGTGTTTTCTCACCATTCAGTGCACGTTGCATGGGTATATGGAGAAGGTTCTCGATAGCCTGTTTGCCATGGATGCAATCTTGTAGCTGTTCGCGTAAGTGACGTGCTGTACCATTTTCACGCAAAATAGTGCCCTGGTGGTCAACCTGCGTGACCCCATCGGCAATGCTCTCGAAGATCGCATTGAGTTCCTGGGCACGCATCTGTGCCATATGGTAGAGGCGGGCATTTTCTAACGCGACCGCTGCTTGAGCGGCCAGGCCAACCAGCAATTCCTTATCTTCTAGTGTGAAACAACCAGGAGTTGTGTGACCGAGAAGCAAGCCGCCGCGTACATGTTTCTGGCGATCAAGAACGGGAACGCCCAGAAAGCTGCGTACAACAGGATGCCCACGCGGTACGCCGATAGCGCGTAGCTCTTCGGTTGGCGCGATGCCATGTGAAAGGGTAAATGCCTCTTCCGCAGTTTTCGCTTGTTCCTTACCTTTGCCCTGTGCTGTATTGTTGTTTGAGTGCACAAAAGTTAATACATCGGCAACCAGAACGGGAACGCCATGGCGAAAGATGGGTGTGAGCAGACCTTCGCCACCCAGGGGCATGCGTCTGAAGAGTTCTTCCTGCTCCTGAGTGACTCCGACCACGGCTGCCAGATAAAAGAGATTGCCTTCTGAAGGTACGACAGGCAGCCCGGTTTCATCTACGGGTCGTAATGTAAAGGCTGCAAAGGTAGCATCGGTGAGGCTACAGGCTGTTTCCGCGATCATATGCAACAGCCGTGCCTCGTCCAGTTCACTCATGAGCGCGATACCCACACTATTAAGAGCAGCGAATTTCTCCGCCATTGAGCTTGAATTGCTAGTCTGGCGGTGTGCCATTCCCGTCCTCCTGGTTGGTAAAATATTTCAGTATGTGCGCTTACATTATAGCGCATCTTTGACAATGCTAGTGTCAGGGTAGGTAGTGAAGTCTTTTCTATCTTTGTGACACACTTGTGATTGCAAACGCCCTTCTGTGTCTTGTCTGTGAGCAACGATACTTATAATAAGCGCAAATGTATAGCATCGGTAGGGGCATCGTTTACAACAATACCGTTCAAATAAGCCATGCCCTTGACGGGGCACCCTGAACGATGAAATTGGATCGCCAATTTCAGGAGAATAAAATGAACCAGGGGAACTGGCGTAGGGGCGTGAGCTTGCCTCCGCCCGGGCGAACGGGGGGAATAGAGATTTTGCCAGATAGATTGTAAATCAATAAGACAACTGGGGGATGAGATGGAAGCACAGGATGAGACGGTCCAGAGGCCGCCAGTACCTGATATAACAGCAGCGCTTCTCGACTTTGCGCAACTTGCGCAGAGTGGAGGGGCAACTGCATCCGAATCAGGGGTGATAGCTACAAAGCTGCTTGAACGACTCTTGACGCTCTGTAATGGGCAAAGAGGCATAGTCCTTCTCACGAGGCGGCACCTTAGTGGATCGGAGTCATCTTTTGTGTCTTCAATCGTGTTCAGGAAAATGTTTCGTACTTTTGCTCTGTTTGCTATGAGTGATGAAGAAGCAATGTCAGTGGTGGCGAGCTTCTCATTTGAAGGGCCTGATATTCAGGTTCCTCCTGGTGAGCCTGGTTGGCTAATGTGGAGAGTACCTGTAACAATCCCATTTGAGAGAGAGACAGCACTGTATATTCCAGAGCATACAGGCCATACACTATTGCCTCTTTATGCGCTGGTGATTCTGGAGTGGACAGGAGCGGGTAAATGTGCATGTGTTGATATGGTTGAATATGGGCATGCGGTATTGCCTTGTGTCGCCAGTGCGTTTGGCGCAGCGATCCTGAGTGTGCTGCAAGCGGAGCGTATTCATGAGCTTGAGATGGCAGCTGATCGCAAAGCACTTCGTGAGATGGAATTATTCAAGGCGGAACTGCTGGCCACGGTGAGTCATGAGTTGCGTAGTCCGTTGGCTTCTATCAAGGGCTATGCAGCTACATTGTTGCGTCATGAGCGGCGTATTTCACGCGAGGAACGCCGTGAGTTTCTGCTGGCAATCAATGAGGCAAGTGACCGCCTGGAAGTGATCGTAAATCGTTTACTAGAGGTCTCGCAGTTAGAGACAGGGACGATTGAAATTGATCGTGTTCCAGTCAACCTTGTATTCCTGGTTCGAGAGGCCATTCTTGCAGCGCAGGAACACCTGATAGAACACCAGAATGAGCAGGGGTTGAAGGAGATGATTGGCGAAGCAGGGCACTTTACATTTACTCTACGGATAGAGGATGAACGGGGAGAACTCACCGTCGAAGAGCCTGTTATTCAAGCCGATAGAATGCGTTTGCGCGAGGTACTCGATAACCTGTTGGAAAATGCTATTAACTATTCTCCTGACGGTGGCGCAATCGATGTGGTAATACGCCCAGTTTTTGCTCTTTCGAGGGGAGAACGAGGTGCAAGTTACGAGGGCGAAGATGGCAGACCGCAGGGAGAGATGCAACAATCGATGATTGAAATTGTAGTGCGTGATAGTGGTGTGGGCATCCCACCCAGACAATTGAGGGCCATCTTTGATCGCTTTCATCGCGTTGATACACGTCTCACACGCGAGGTCAACGGGCTGGGCCTGGGATTAGCGATCTGCAAATACATTCTTGAATTACATGATGGTATGATATGGGCTGAGAGCGAGTTTGGCAACGGGAGCACGTTCCATATCTGGTTGCCGTTATAAAGGATGGGTAAGTATGCCTGCTAAGAAAACGACTATACTGACGGCGGATGATGATCCCCAGTTGCTGCGCCTGGTTGCACGTAATCTTCAACTGGAGGGCTATGAGGTTCTTACAGCCAGCGATGGCAAACAGGCTCTTGAACAGGTTGAGACGCATGCGCCTGATCTTGTGCTGTTGGATGTGATGATGCCCAAGATGGATGGCTTTACGGTCTGTCATCGCGTACGTGAAATTCTCAGCGGTCCCTATCATCATCATTACGGCACGTGGGCAAGACCAGGATAAAGTGCGCGGTCTTGATCTCGGTGCAGATGATTATCTCACCAAGCCATTTAGCGTCGACGAATTACTGGCGCGTGTGCGAGCTGTACTACGCAGAGCACTGTTTATCGCCAATGAGCAGTCCCATGCATTGCGCACAACAACAACAATTGGCGAGCTAACCATCGATTTCGCGCAGCACCTGGTGACCATGAAAGGCAAAGAAGTTGTGCTCACGCCAACAGAGTATCGCATTCTTTCCTACCTGGCTCAGAACGCTGGTCGTGTCGTGACGCAGGATCTGCTGCTGGAACACGTCTGGGGGTCCGAATATGTCGGCGAGGGCCATATGCTCCAGGTCAATATTAACCGCCTGCGCCGCAAGATCGAGCCCGATGCCACTCATCCTCGCTACATTATGACCAAAGTTGGGATTGGCTATTTGCTCGCTGCACACCCTGATGTTTCTCCTCAGATGTGAAAGAGGCAAAAAAAGTATATAGAAAATAGTGGTTACATATTTTATTGATTGCTAGAGTTTTGATTGAGGATATACTCAGCAAAATAAAATAGTTTTCTTACACTGTTTTGAATAGTAAACATCATTTTTGCACTTGACATGTTACTCCAACTGAAAGTATGATAGAAGGACGAGGGCAAATCGCAAGTAGTGAAGCAATGTTCTGATGCTTCCGTGTCAGTCTTCCCTCTTTTGGTTTTTCCACAGAGAAGATGTGTGTTGTATGGTGGCTCTTTCATGCCTTTTAGGGCATGAATGTCTGTACCACTAATATGATTAGGAACGGTCCTATCATATGTAGACATGCTATCGGCATCGTCGCCTGAAGGAAAATTTGTATTTTCCACTCATTGAAAGAGAAGAAGATTATGAGCAGTAACTATCCACAAAATCAATCCCAGCAGGACCAGTATGGCAACCAGGGGAACCAGGGCCAACAGGACCAGTATGGCAACCAGGGGAACCAGGGCCAACAGAAATCAGTATGGCAACCAGGGGAACCAGGGCCAGCAGGATCAGTATGGCAACCAGGGGAACCAGGGCCAGCAGGACCAATATGGTAATCAAGGGAATCAATCCCAACAAGACCAATATGGTAATCAAGGGAATCAATCCCAGCAGGACCAGTATGGCAATCAGGGGAATCAATCCCAACAAGACCAATATGGTAATCAAGGGAATCAATCCCAGCAGGACCAGTATGGCAATCAGGGGAACCAGGACCAATCAGGGAACCAGGGGAACCAGGGCCAACAAGGGGCATTGGGTGATGCGAGGCAAATGGCTGACAACCAGATTAATCAGGCTATTGATCAATTTGGCAACAAAATTCCTGGCGGCTCAAAATATACTCAGCAGGCCAAAGATGCTGCTGGTGGTGTGTTAAACAATTTGGAGCAGGATGCTGAAAAGCGCATGGGTAACATGGGTGGCCTCTTCGGAGGAGGACAGAACGATCAAAATCAGTAAAAGATCGTTATCGTTCTCTGATCGAGGTGGCAGAATGGGACAGAGCATTCCGAACGTTATAGTGACTTCCAAAGTCAAGGCATAGATCCGCTTTCCAGGCCTTATGAGAGAAGAGAAGCTTACAGGGGAAAAACTTATAAGCTTCTCTTTTTTAATACTAATTTAATGTAAAGATGTGCTTTTTGCCATTGAACTCTTCTAGCTTGACAAAATGCAAAACATATGCCAATATGTTCAAAGATCAGAAGAGTTTTCTTTGCAGGTACACATTGGAAAATTTTGAATATGGAAAGGAGGATCATGCTAAAAAGAGCCTTTGTTATGTCGCGTCTTTGCCGGTAAAATGGAACCATTCGCTCAAAGGTGAACATCTCTTCCCCGCCACGTTTCTACGTGACTCATCTTCTTTCGTGAAATACATCTTGTATCTATGGAGGTAGTAAAGATGTTCCATCAGATCCTTCAGCCTGTGGCTGATAATCTCTTCCTCTCCTTCCTTGTTGGTTTCATCCCTATTATTGTAGTCCTGGTATTGCTCGGTGTGGTCAGGCGACCCGCGTGGCAGGCGGCATTAGCTGGATTGATCGTTGCTCTCCTGGTCGCGATATTTGTCTGGAGAATGCCCGCTAATCTTGCCGCGACCTCTACCTTGAATGGAATGGCATTCGCGCTGGTTCCAGTGATGTGGATCGTCTGGAACGCGATGTGGCTGTACAATATCACCGTTCACTCTGGCAAGTTTGAGCTATTCCGGCGTTGGATGATCTACAATGTGCCACCAGACAAACGCATTCTTATGCTCCTCATCGGTTTTAGCTTTGGTGCTCTGATGGAGGGTGTTGCGGGCTTTGGCACGCCTGTGGCAATTGGTAGTGCTCTGTTGATTGCCCTTGGTTTTCCAGTTCTTGAAGCGGTGACCATCACTCTGATTTTCAATACCACGCCGGTCGCCTTTGGTGCTCTGGGCGCTCCTGTGGTGACGCTGGCAAGTGTGACAGGTATCAAAGATACTCTGTTGGCCGCAATGATTGGTCGTCAGTTGCCCTTCTTTGCCTTGATTCTGCCATTCTATGCAATGGTCTATTATGCGGGCTTTCGTAGCCTGCGTACGATCTGGCCGGTTGCGCTGGTGGCTGGTGTTTCATTCGCCGTTACACAATTTATTGTCTCAAACTTCATCAGCGTGCAGCTACCTGACGTGCTGGCGTCGCTGGTCTCGCTGATCTGTGTTATTACCTTTGTGCAGTTCTGGCGTCCGCGTGATATGGAGGACTATCGCGCCAACTTTGCAACCGAAGTTCCGGCAACTGTTACTGACGGTTCGCCCATAGGTGAACGGGGAGTGCCAGTGCCTGCCGAGAGAATCCTCCCCATGGTGTCCGGCCTACCCCTGCTGAAACTGTTCTTGCCTGGTTGCCATGGCTACTGGTAAGTGCGCTCGTTATTGCCTGGACGTTTCTTAAAATTCCGGCGAATGTAGGCCAACAACTAATCAAGTGGCCTGATCTGCATAACCAGGTCTTCCTGACGCTGTATAACAAGCCCTATGCTGCCGTCTATACCTTCCAGCCATTTGGTACAGGTACTGCAATCTTTGTAGCGATGCTTCTTACATCCCTGGTAATGATTTTCACTGGGTCCAGTCCGAGTATTATATTGGAGGCATTGGGGGATACCTGGCGACAATTGCGCTGGGCTATTCTCACCGTTATGCTCATCCTTGGCGTAGCTTATCTGTATAACTATTCGGGGATGGCGTATACGTTGGGCCTGGCGATCTCGAAGGTGGGTGGCATCTTCCCCTTCTTCTCGGTCTTCCTGGGTTGGATTGCCTGCTTCCTGAGTGGTAGCGATACGTCGAGCAATGCACTTTTTGGCAATCTACAGGTTGTAGCTGCTCGACAGTTAAATCTCAGCCCCGTGCTGATGGCTGCTTCCAATTCGTCTGGTGCGGTTATGTCAAAAATGATCTCGCCGCAGAACGTCACAACGGGCGTTTCGACGACCTCATTGGCAGGGAAAGAGGGTCTGATCATACGGCGCACGTTCATTCATAGCATCGTTCTGGCTGCGATTTTGGGCTTGCTTGTGATGGGACAGCAGTATCTCTTTACGTGGATGATTCCGAAGTGAGGGTATCGTTGTAGGGTAGCGTTTGCAGGCCCATTGGTCTGGTTCGGAAGCGATATGGGCCTATGAATGGACAGGCGAGATCAATCGTGCTTCTACAAATTGGTGTTCAGGGATATGGTAGCAGGCAAAGGAACTGTCACCATATCTCTGATATGTTCCTACGGTTTACCTACCATTCATCGCGATGGTGATGGTGTTCACGCTCTTCAAAGCGCTCCTCACGTCGTTCCTCGCGCCGTTCTTCCTGGCGCAGTTCGCGGCGTAGTTCCTGTACCTCTTGCTGCTCCTGGTAGACTTGCTGCTGGGCGTAGGGGTCTGGTTGGAAGCCCTGGTTGTAGCCGTACTGTGGCTGTTGACCGTATTGTGGTTGTTGTTGATAGCCGTATTGTTCCTGGTAGGCATTCTGGTGATGATGTGAGAGTGCATGTTTGGCAACCAATCCGACGAGGCCAAGTGCGACACCTGTGAGCAAAGGGTGACTCATGATGCGTTGAAGCATGTTTGGTTGCTCTTGACCCAGGCGATGAAAGGATTGTGCCATCGACCACGTATCGTTCGGGTCCATATAGTAACCCTGGGGCATCTGCTGGGCCAGCACTACGCGCTGTTCGTAGGGCATCTGGTCAAAGTGCTGCTGATAGATACGCTGCTGCATATCCATGGGCGCTCCCTGCATGAACTGAAAGAGGTGTCCCCATATCTGGTTATTGTCAATGCCATTATAGTTGTTTGTGTCATATGCTTGAGCGTATTGTTGGTACATCTGCTGGTTGTTCTGATCAAACGGCCACATAGTATCTTGCTCCTTTTTGTAAGTTTCCTTTTTTACGCGTGGAAGTACCCCTACTTCTCTTGCCGATAAATGTTCTGTTCTTTCCGTGCATGTCCTCACACCTCAAACCATTTCTTCCTTCAGCACGCAGGGGGCAAGATACCATGTTTCTTGTGTTAATGTCAAATGATGATATTGAGGATGAAGCTGTGTCACATTGTGAACTAGTTCACAGTCTAGATGTCTGTTCTGTCATAAAATGAGAGTATAAATAGTACTTTATCAATGCAATTTGAAAAAGGATACTGATAATGCAATCTGTTTTACGTTCTCCTGGATATATCTTGCTCTGTTGTGTTTGTCTCCTATTCTTATCTTCATGTGAACGAAGTGGGCTGGTAGCACAATCTTCGCAGCATGCTTCAACACCTGGCGCCACTGCAACTCCTTTTGTTAATGTTATACCGACTCCAGTTCCAACGAGTACCGCACCTTTACCGGCAACGAGTGCTATCGTTACGTCACACTCTGCACGATGCCCTGTTTCGTGGCAGGCGAGTAACATAGATTTGCCTCCATTACCTGCTGCAAATAATGGTCGCCAGGTGCTGGTGTATGCCCATCAATTCAACAGTTCTTCATACAATTATGTAACTACTTTTGAGCGCTATGATAGCACGACTGGTATAAAAAAGAACATTGTAACTCTGGGCGAAAACGAAGACATTTATGACATCTCGCTCTCTCCTGACGGCCAATGGTTACTGTATATAACCGATCATGCACCGGAGTCGCATGGAGATCGGGAGATACAGATTATTCGTACGGATGGAAAATATCTACAAACACTCTGGTGCGGTGGTGTAGTGGGAGGTTCCCGTTGGTCGCCAAATCAACGTTATATCTCTTTCTCAGGTACAAATGCACAAGGATTGCATGGTATCTTTCTGCTTGATACCAGGGCGGGGGCGATACATCAGATATTTTCTTCCCCGCCAGATCTCAATGGAATGTTTGTTGTTCAGTCATGGAAAGATAATACTCATATCTATCTTATGAAGTATGAAGAGCAGGTATCTGCATCCCCATACATAAATCCACCTGAGCAACGTATAGTCTATGAAACGGCGAATGCTGCTGGTCCTCAATTCCCACCTACCAGCTTGTATACGCTTGATCTGACACGAGCAGGTGTCCAGCAAGTGTCAGATCTGCATTTTGTTGTTGCTGTAACAACAAGTATGACGATTAGTAGGCCGGATAGCCCGTTGCTGTTTATCTGGCAATGTCAGAAGACCTGTGCTATCTATCGCATTTCTGCTTCTGGAGATCATAAGTTTATCTTCCAGGGGCCGAATGGAGAAGATATAGATGGTATAAACGCAGTAGATGCAAGTGCAGTCATGGAATCGGATAGCCAATTACTTGTCTCGACGTGTATATCATCAGCAACCGGAAAAGATTCCTGCACATTCTGGAATGTCTCTACGGATGGTAATCATGTGGATCATCTTATATCAACTGATTCACTCTATGCATATATATCACAAGGAGACGATCCCGACCCATGGTCACTCATTTCACGGGATGGACGTATGTATGCGTTTGTAAATGAGAGCCAGGTATCCGCTAATTCTTTCGCAGACACGTTAAAGATAGTCTCTTTTGGGAGTACTGGCCCTATAGAAGTGGAACAGGCCCAGAGTTCAGAAAATCTTTCTCTTATCGGATGGGCGAGCGTATAGTAAAAATCAGGTTTAACAAGTTTATCGGCTTCGGATCAAAAAAATGGTGGATATCCGAGAGTCTTCTGGCGGGATGATTTACGATAGGAAGTGTGTTATTATTCATAGAGAACATATTGCACGCACTCATCCCCTTTCTCGCAGGAGAATTCCGTACATCCATTTTTGCGGGCAGAAATTCATTGCTCTGTGTCAGGGCAATTGGTAGGGGTGCCATTTATAAACCCGTGGTGCCCATCTATAAACCCGTGGTGAGACGGAATTCCCCATTATTGTCGTACTTATAGAGATATGGTATCGTATCCCCTGGTATTTTTGATAGATACTATCTGTAACTATGCGCCCGGCAGTGGGCGCACCTGTATGTAGAGGAATTATTAACACGATTATGCACGAGAAAAGTATCCAGACACTGGAGTACCCAAAAATACTGGCGAAAGTAGCGCACGAGGCAGCTTTTTCGGCCAGCAAAGATCTGGTGATGGCCCTCGAACCGACTCCCAATATAGAGGAGGCGAACCGTCGTCTCGCTTATACAACAGAGGCATCTCGCCTGATCGATCTACACGCCGACGCGGGTGTGCGCGGCGCTCATGATATTCGCCCGCTATTGGTTCGTGCTGCTCGTGATGGTGTCTTGATACCGACCGACCTTGTAGAGGTACTGGAGACGACGCGTGCGACGATCTTTGTGGCGCACATGCTGGCGAAGTTGGATGTCGAGACCTTCCCACTACTGCATATGCTGGGCCAGGATATTCCGCAACGCCCGCTAATTGTGCGCCGTATCGAAGAGACGGTGAGCGAAGAGGGCGAGGTTTTAGACACAGCCAGCCCGGCCCTGCGCAAAATCCGCTTCGATATTAGAGGAGCTAATCAGCGTTTGCAGGAGCGCCTGCGTACGCTAGTCAATGAGTTCGGCAACTCTTTGCAGGAGCCGATAGTCACGATGCGCAATGATCGCTACGTGATACCGGTCAAGGCCGATAGTCGCAGCCATGTGCGCGGTATCGTTCATGACCAATCGTCCAGCGGCGCAACCGTTTTTATTGAGCCGATGGTGGTGGTCGAATTGAATAACCGCGTGCGCGAACTGCAGATTGAGGAGCGCCAGGAAGTTGAGCGCATTCTGCGTGTGCTCTCGGCAGAGATTGGGCGCGAGGCGGAGTCGCTCAAAGTCGCGGTCGAGTTGCTGGCCGAATTTGATCTGCACCTGGCGAAAGCACGCTATGGCCGCATGACCCGTTCTAACGTACCGCGCCTGAATGATCAAGGACGCATCGATCTGCGCAATGCTCGTCATCCGTTGCTTACTGGCAAGGTTGTGCCCACCAATTTCCACCTGGGGCGCGACTTCTTTATGGTTGTGATCACAGGCCCGAACACTGGTGGTAAGACCGTGGCCTTGAAAACGGTGGGCTTGCTGGCGCTAATGGCACAGGCCGGGCTGCACATTCCAGCGGATGAGAATTCCGAGATTGCGGTCTTCGAGAATATCTTCGCGGATATCGGCGACGAGCAGAGCATCGAGCAGAGCCTCAGTACATTCTCGTCGCACCTGACGCGTATCATCGAGATCCTGCGCCGTATCGACGAGGAGCAGAAGCGCGGCACACCGGAGATATCGGGCGCACTGGCTGAAACCTTGCTCAAGAAGTACGCGCAGGGATCTCGTGTACTGGTGCTCTTTGACGAACTGGGCGCGGGCACCGATCCAAGCGAGGGTTCGGCCCTGGCACGTGCCATTCTGACCTTCCTGTTAGAGCGGCATGTCACGACCGTGGCCACGACGCACTATTCGGAGCTCAAGGCGTTTGCCCATGAGCAGCCGGGCGTAGTCAATGCCTCGGTCGAGTTCAATATCGAGACGCTCTCCCCGACCTATAAACTCAGCATTGGTTTACCTGGACGGAGTAATGCATTAGCCATCGCCAATCGTCTGGGACTGGATGATCGTGTTATTGAGCGTGCACGTGAGTTCCTGGGTACCGCTGGTGTACGCATGGAGAATTCTGCTCGAAGGGCTGCAATCTGAGCGTAAGGCGGCTGAAGATGAGCACTTCCAATTGAGTATGGAGCGTGCCGAAGCCGAGTACCAGCGACGCCAGCTTGAGGAGGAACGCCATGAGTTGGAGGAGCAGCGCATACGCATTCTCAACGAAGCGCGTGCTCAAGCGAGACGCGAAGTGGAGGATGTGCAGGCACAACTGGCGAAGATTAAAGTCGATGTGGGCCGCATCAATATGACGCGTGAACGTCTGGGCGAGGCACGTACGATTGCGCGAGGTCTGGAGGAGAAGATCAGGGCAGTGCCGGAGCCGATGCGTCCGAAGAGCAAGGAGCCGGAGCCAGAGCGTGCTGAGGGTCCATTACAGATCGGCGATACGGTCCGCGTGCTCAGCTTTGGGCAGAACGCCGAACTGCTCGGTCTCTCAGCGGATCGTAGCGAG
>CAVQVR010000021.1:0-1296476 GCA_963717195.1 uncultured Chloroflexia bacterium | reverse complement strand
AACGCTCATGAGCACACCCTGGCCCATTTAACGATGCGGCGTGCAAGCGCATAGTTGGAGGGCGGATAGATCGTATCCAGGCCACTGGCCAGAACAGCTATCGTGCGACCACCAGTATCGAGAGCCGCTGTATGTGCCACAGTATCGATGCCCAGAGCCAATCCACTCACAATCGTCACTTTCCCTTTCGCAAGATGGCTGGCGAAATGTTCGGTTACCTGGCGTCCATACGTTGTCATTTTCCGTGTGCCCACAATGCCAAGACTGAAGCGACGATCATCATCGGTCAGATTGCCACAGAGATAAAGGACCGGGGGAGAATACTCAATCTTCCTTAACAACGGAGGGTAAGTAGCATCCTTCCAGGTAATAACCGAGATGCGAAGACGTTCTAGCCGCTCCAACTCTTGCTGGGGAAGAATTGTAGGACGCTGCAACAGAAATTTAGCAATGATCTTCTCATCGAGACCAGCCGCGAGCAATTCTGAAGTACTGGCATGCCATGCTGCCGCAACATCTTCAGCAAAAAAGTCTAGCAGCAACTTGAAGCGTACGGGCCCGATACCCATAACCCGGCTGAACGCGATCCAGTATGCCAACTCGTCCAATGAAAGAGCCGTGGACGGATAGTAGGGGGTCGGCTGGTTTAACACTACCATCTTCCGCATCATCTTCTTACCCATTTTATAGTATTACTCCTTTTATTCTCACCATTCTACCTGAATATATCGGCACTCTATCCTTCAGGTGACGCCCCTACGCATTTCCGCTTCTTTTACAAAAAAGACGTATTCAAAGACATATCCATTGTAGAGAATTAAAAAGAGCACGTCAAGTTATCTGAATTATTCTTGCGTTGACTGCCTGGGCAGAGATGGCGGCGGCCAGCCTTTTTCAGAACCCTCTACCTTTGGCGTATCTGGTAATGGGCGCGGAGGATAGGCAGGATAGTACGGGTACGGCACAGATAGAGAGCGTGGCGTATCCGTGTATGACTGACTTGTTGAGGGCAGCGTTGCATATGGCGGTAAAGTAGAATTGAGAATTGCTTGAGCTTGTGCAGAGATATGCGTACGCTGGTGACTGCGTCGTTGATAGGAGAACAGGCCACCCAACCCAACCATAGGTATAATGATAAGAAAAACTCCCAGAAAGATCAAAAACGGCGCATAGGGATCACTGGCAACGTGAACCGATGCAAGACTCTGTATTGGCTGGTAATTTGTCTGATCTACGGCCAACGTGGGAGGCTGATGAAGAAACAGATGCCATTGATTCTCAAGGTGACTCTGATCAACGCCCAATATATGTACAAGGTCAGCGTTAAAATCGAAGTTGGGATTATTCAAAGCCTTGACCAGAGCAGCTATTTTAGGTTCGCCAAAGGTAGTGTACATATAATCAACGAGATTCCAGCTTTGAGCATAGGCCAGATATGCTTTATTGGCATCCGCCGGAAAGCCCATCTCAATAGTGTTGAGACGCAGCAAGGAATGGTTTTTGAGTGCCTGCTGAAAACTTTGCGTCATAGCTACTTCGTGATACTCCTGGTTGTAAACAGCCATGCCTTCATCGAACCATGTAGGTGTATAGATACTGTTCTGACCACCGAGTTGATGAAACAGTAGATGCGTAAGTTCATGAGGCATATCGCGTATCAGCGTAAGATCGCCTGGATCCTGGACAACGATAGAAGCCTGATTAAGCTTTGGGAAGGCAACCCCACCCACCCACTCGTAAGTGCCTGGCGGGAGTGAGCCATGAAAATCATTCGTGCTTTGATAAATCCAGAGATTGGTGGGACTAAGCAGATTGCCGCCGAGATTGCCTGCAATGTGCTTAAGGCTTGCACTGGCCTGCGCCAGGACGAGCTGGCCAAAACTGGTTGGGCGGTTATACCAGTTCACTTGAAGCTTGCCCTGATTTAGATGCTGCCAGGTGAAGCGTGTATCGATAACTGTAAATGTTTGAGACGTTCCGTTATAGGTATTACCCTGTGCATCCTGAAGTTGCCAGTAGTAAGTGATCTGCGTACCAGGGGCAGTAAAGTTAGCGCCAGAGATATCTTCATAGCTATGCAAGGTTACTGTACGTGCTGGAGTTGCCACGGTAACAATATGCGGCGTACCATAGACAGTATCGCCATCTTTGATAAAAATTGTTCCCTTTGTAATAGCACCACTGGTATCGGTAGCGCTCATCTGAAAAGCAATACTTGTAGGAAACGAAACATTGTCCGTCTGACTGGTTACAATAATAGGATTGGCGGCAGCTAATGTACGAAATGAGTGTGTAACCATTATGAGCAGACTCAAGCAGAGGCAACAGGTGAATATCAGCAAGTAGCGGATGGACCGCACGAACATACAAAAGACTCCTCTCAGGAAAACACAATACCAGTAGGGAACATACTTCCTAATTGTACACGATCTAACCGGGATTTGCACTCGTCATGCCCCTAATGGGTGCCCATCAGCGCTACACGGATTTGTGAAGGGTCCCTACCCTGATCACAGTTCTATTCGTCCGAGTCAATGGATTCCACCACGTCCCTACGGTTCTGCACGCATTTCATGACTGGAACCAATAGCCACAATAGGTAACGGAATGTTAAGGTGTATCAAATTGCCCGTTGAATTAAGTAGGAAGCCGAACCTGCTTACTCTAAAGGGTGGGTTATGTCAGGACAGATGGTATGTGGACAGGCTGATGTGGAGAAGGTACTGTGTAAATCCTCTAATTATAAAAAAGATTGAGAAACCTCGTTCTTTGTACTGTATACAAAACAAGAGAAGAACGAAAGAGCATGCCGGGGAATCTGACCGATGAAATAAGAGCGATCCAACGGTGTAAACAACGGGGATATAGTTTATTATGAGTAACAATTGGAGTCAACCGCCTGCCGGTTATCAACCGGGCGAGAACAACGCAAGAGCACCTCAGACAGGGGGATCATTTCAGAATCCTAACCCGCAGCAGCCAGGTCAGCCAATCAACCAATTTTCTCCTATGAATATGCCAACGCGAAAATCGGAGCCATTATCCAATGGACAGCCCCAACCCGGTGTAGGAAACGCGAGCCAGATACCAGGGCCTGCCCAGCCAGCTCGCGTACCCACGCAGGGATTACTCTCAGCGGCCAGGAGACAGGGTCTGCTCGGCAATGCAATGCAAATGGTGCGTAACATTTCCGGCAAAGTAGTAGCGGTGAACAGGCAGCCAATGGTTGCGCCACCTGATCCACTTATACGCTATCGTCCCCCGGGTCCAGTCGTATCGGCTCCCTTACCCAAAAAGACTCGCTGGAAACGTTCCAACACGGTACGTCTGTCCATGCGCATGCGTCATCGCCGTCAGCGTATCGAAGGTAGTGGAAGAAGAGTGATAGCAGGCATTCTCATTGCCCTGGTTGCCCTCCTGGTCGCTTCCGCCTCATCTGGCACGGCCTATGGATTTGCATACTATCAGAGCCAGCAGCCGCTGTTGCAAGGAATAGCCAGCAAGCAAATCTCACAGGTGACGCATATTTACGATCGTAATGGTGTATTGATTACCGACATATCTGATCCCAATGGTCATGGGAGGCGTACCTCAGTAAGTTATGACGAAATCCCGCAGGTCATGCAAGATGCCATGGTTGCAGCGGAGGATCAGACGTTCTGGACCAATAATGGAGTTGACCCACAGGGCTTGTTGCGTGCAACTCTCTATGCAGGTACGCAAGGTGGTGGAAGCACAATCACGCAACAGTTGATCAAAAATATGAGACAAGATGCCACCTATTCTATACAGCGCAAGCTTTCTGAGGCAGCGCTCGCGATCGGCCTGACGCAGGAATATCCCAAAACTAAAATTCTGGAAATGTACTTCAATGTTGCTCCTTTTGGAGCCACTGAGCTTGGAGTTAAATTGGCTTCAGAGGATTATTTTGGACTGACACGAAAGTGCGACAAGAATTTTAACTGCATACCTGCAGTTTCTCAACTGGATTATGACCCGGTAAAGAAAACACATAGTGCATTGCTTGCAGTTGCGCGTGCTTCTCTACTTGCTGCTATTCCGAACAATCCCAGCAATTACGATCCTGGTACATGGGGAGTGAATCCAGCAAATAAAGTGGAGGCTCTATTACGTCAGGATTATGTTCTACAACACATGGAGAATATGGGCGTTCTGGAGCCAGGTTTGGGACCAAATGGGCAACCTGGACCAGTAACACCAGCTATTATTCAGCAAGTCGAACAGATGACCCAGACAATGAAATTTGGCCACTACACAGCAGCAAATGAAAAAGATTATTATTTTGTGGATTGGGTCACAGGACAATTAGAGCTTGCACTGGGTAACGGAGACTCTAATGCAGGTGCCACAATATTAGAAAATGGTGGCTTCAATGTGCGTACAACCATCGATGTAAATCTGGAGAATTATGTAGAACGAGCAGTGGCACGTCATCTAACGCAGCCCGAATATCAAAAGCTCAGTGGGTATATAGCGACACTAAACGATTCTACCTTTAATGTGAACGATGCCGCTGTTGTGGTTATGAATTCAAAAACGGGCGAAGTATTGGCAATGGATGGTAGTTCTAATTATAATTCTACTGATCAGCGTGTTGCCGGTCAAGAGAATATGGCTGTTTTGCCGCGTCAACCTGGTTCAACCTTCAAACCGTTTGTCTATTCTACTGCCTTTGAAATGGGATGGTATCCTGGCATGGTGTTGCCTGATCAACAGACGTATTTTCCTAATGGGGCACTTGCTGGAACGGTTGCAGATAAGAGCCATGTTTACGTTCCTACTGATTATGGTAACACATATCATAATATCAGTACCGCACCTATCAGGTTGTCAACTGCTAACTCATTTAATATCCCGGCATTGAGAGCTTTAGCATTTACAGGGGTAGACAATGTAGTGAATACGGCACAACGTATGGGTATTACCAGTATTAATCAAAAGGTTACTGACTGTCAGAATGCAAATCAGCCTTTAGTTTCATGTATAGGGACTTCGCTAGCACTTGGTACAACTGAAGTATCCCTACTACAAATGGTCGATGCATACCAGACACTCTCCAATAATGGGCAACATGTCTCCTCTCAAGGTATCCTTGATATCTGGGACAACTATGGTCATAACCTCTATCACTTTGACCCTAATCATGTTCAGTCGGCTCAGGTACTCTCACCACAAGTTTCGTATATGATGACCTCAGTGCTTGATGATGAAGCTTCTCGTAGTCTGGAATTTGAGTCGGATCATGATCTTTCGTTCTGGGATTGGGATCCTACATGTTCATATACGCAACAGTGCCAGGAGCGTGAAGTCGCTGCGAAAACAGGCACAACTGACGACTTTAAAGATAATTGGACGATTGGCTATACACCTGATGTAACAGTAGGGGTATGGACGGGTAATGCAAACGACGAGGCATTTGGACAAAGCGTTATTGGTATTACAGGTGCCGCGCCCATATGGCATAGTATCATTGAGCGCGTAAGTGGGCACTGTAATGTGGCTACCGATGACATTGCTTGTGGAAATATTAACCTCAAAGGTCTTGGCCTGGGGTCACAGACTCTGTTCCAAGAGCCCTCTGGTATTCACCAGCAATGTGTCAACAATGTAAATGGACTAATGGGAACAGGTGGAGACTGTGATTGGATAATCAATGGGCAAGACCCGGTACAGGCAGGGATTTTGCAGAGTGATCTTAATGGTGGAAATGGAAAAAACAATGGAGGAGGAAAAAAGAAAGGATAATCATTCTTTAGCAAAAGGTGAAGGTTCATCAATTTGTAGAGATATTCATCGCTGCTCATATGGACCTATATTAATCCCATCACTGTAATAACACCAACACCGGTAAGTTAAAAATGGTTGCATTAAACCACTAACTGGCAAAAAGGTTCATAGGTTATCAATCGCGCCCATACAGATGACCTATGAACCTCCACTAAACAATAATCTGCTCTCTTCATCCAGGCAAACCTCTTACTCTACAGCTAACATAAATAGAACCACCCTCCATGGCACAAGCCCTGCTCCATAGCAAATTCCCTCTTGACAATCTCCCCCTGAGAGTGCTATTCTGTATTTGCACTCTCACATGGAGAGTGCTAGCAATCAGAGTTGACAGGTATTGTATCATCCCGTTATAGCAGTGTTGAGGCGGGAGTGGTACGCCAGGAGACAGGGTAACAAAAACATGACACCACTGAGTCCACGTAAACAGCAGATACTGCGTGCACTGGTTGAAGAATACATCTTTACCGCCACGCCTGTTGCATCCGAGACTCTGGTACGTAAGTATGGGCTGCGTTTCAGTTCCGCCACGGTCCGACATGAGTTGGCGGGCCTGGAAGAGTCACAGTTGATCTCTCAGCCCCATACCTCCGCAGGCCGTGTACCAACTGACCTGGGCTATCGCTACTTTGTCGAACATCTCATGCTAGAGTCGGCACTTTCGCTTGATGAGCAGCGCCTGATCCGACACCAGTTTTACCAGGTGCAGGATCAATTGGACCAGTGGGTGCGCCTCACCGCTTCGGTAATGGCCCGCTTGCTGCATAGCGCCGCCGTCATGACGCCACCACGTGCGAGCGAAGGGCACCTCAAGCATTTTGAAGTACTGTCGGTCACCGATCTTTCCGCGCATATGGTACTGGTTTTGACGGATGGAACTGTGAAGCAGCAGCGTATACTGCTGGACACGGCCATTTTGCAGGAAGAACTGAGCACCATTGCAACACGACTGAACAGACTATTCGACAATAAAAACGCGGAAGAGATCGAAGCACTGATCAGCAAGCAAGATTTCTCGGCGGTAGAACGCCTGATCGCCATCACGATTTTGCGTATCCTGGAACAACATGGCGACATGGTCGGCGACGTCTTTTATCGTGATGGCGTGATCAACATCCTGGATCAGCCGGAATACAGCCGCATAGGCCCGGAAGAGGAGCGTAACGAACGCGTACGCAAGGTTATGGAAGTGTTGGAAGAGAATCGCTTCCTACCGGCCCTGGCATCACAGCTACGTGCCACCGATGGAGTGCAGGTGATTATTGGCGGGGAAAATCAGTGGGACGAGATGAAGGATATCAGCCTGGTCGTGGCACGCTATGGGCAAGAAGGGAAAGTGGGAGGACTGCTGGGTGTGATTGGCCCTACACGCATGCAATATAGTCGCGCTATCGCGGTAGTGCGCTACATGGCCCGTATGATGAACGATCTACTGGCAGAAGTCTACGGATATGACGATGAGTAACACTGACGCAATACACCCGGTCTTTCTACATGCGAGACATACAAAATGAGTGTATTAAGTCATCATAACTAATGAATAGATAAAGCAGGGAGGCAACAGTGCCAAAAGTTATAGGAATTGATTTAGGAACTACAAACTCCTGTATCGCAGTAATGGAAGGCGGCGAGCCAGTCGTTATTCCTAATGCTGAAGGAGCACGTACCACACCATCGATCGTAGCAATCAATAAAAGCGGTGAGCGCCTCGTTGGTGAAGTCGCCAAGCGCCAGGCAATCACCAATCCAGAGAACACCGTCTATTCGATCAAGCGCTTCATGGGACGCAAATTTGACGATCCCGAAGTTGATCGTGACAAGCGCCTGATGCCCTACAAAGTCGTGCGTGCCAGCAACGGCGACGCCTGGGTAGAGGTGCAGGGCAAGACTTATAGCCCACCTGAGATCTCCGCAATGATTCTGCAAAAGCTGAAATCCGACGCGGAAGCCTATCTTGGTGAGCGTGTCACACAGGCCGTTATTACGGTCCCAGCCTACTTTAACGACGCTCAGCGCCAATCAACCAAAGATGCTGGGCGCATCGCTGGTCTGGAAGTGCTGCGTATTATCAACGAGCCGACCGCAGCATCTCTGGCCTATGGACTTGACAAGAAAAAAGACGAGCGCATCGCAGTATATGACCTCGGTGGAGGTACGTTTGACATCTCTATCCTGGAACTGGGCGATGGCGTCTTCGAAGTAAAGAGCACCAATGGTGATACACACCTGGGTGGCGATGACTTTGACCAGCGCGTGATTAACTGGCTGGCCGACGAGTTCCGCCGCGAGCAAGGTATTGATCTGCGCCAGGATCGTATGGCCTTACAACGCTTGAAGGAAGCGGCTGAGAAAGCTAAGAAAGAGCTATCCAGCTCCATGCAGACAGAAGTCAACCTGCCCTTCATTACCGCCGATGCCAGCGGACCAAAGCACCTGACCATGACGCTCTCACGTTCCAAACTGGAGCAACTGGTTGAGGATCTGGTCGAAAAATCGCGTGGCCCGGTTATGAAAGCCCTCTCCGACGCGGGTGTACGTCCCGGCGAGGTCGACGAAGTCGTACTGGTCGGTGGACAGACACGTATGCCAGCAGTACAGACCATGGTTCGACGCATCTTTGATCGTGAGCCAAATCGTGGTGTAAACCCCGACGAGGTCGTAGCAATCGGTGCAGCTATTCAGGCCGGTGTTCTGACCGGTGATGTCAAAGACGTACTGCTACTCGACGTGACTCCATTGTCACTGGGTATCGAGACGTTAGGCGGCGTCTTCACCCGTCTGATCGAGCGCAACACAACCATTCCGACGCAGAAGAGCCAGGTCTTCTCAACGGCCAGCGATAGCCAGCCGAGTGTAGAGATCAATGTCCTGCAAGGTGAGCGCGAATTTGCCAAGGACAACCGTTCGCTGGGTAGCTTTATCCTCGACGGTATCCCACCCGCTCCTCGTGGCGTGCCACAGGTCGAAGTTACTTTCGACATCGATGCCAACGGTATCGTCAACGTCTCGGCACGCGATAAAGGAACCGGACGTGAGCAGAAGATCACCATCGTCGCATCGAGTGGCCTCTCCAAGGACCAGATCAATAACATGGTACGTGATGCCGAATCACACGCTGCCGACGACAAGAGGCGTAAAGAAGAGGTTGAAGAGCGTAACCTGGCCGATAGCGCAGCCTATCGCTCTGAGAAGAGTATCACTGAGCTGGGGGACAAGCTGACATCCGAGCAGAAGAGCGATCTGGAGACAAAGATCGCTGATGTACGTGCGGCCCTTTCGACCGACGACGTTGCCCGCATCAAAGAGGCACGCGAGTCCCTCGAACAGGCTTTCCATAAAGTGAGCGAAGAGATCTATCGTCAGGGAGCACCAGCAGGTGGACCCGGCGACTTCGCTGGCGCTGCTGATGGCGGCTCACAGCCGGGCAGTGGAGCACCAACTGGCGATGACACCATCGAAGGCGAATACAAAGAGATGTAGTTGCTGGGGCAGAGGGCACCTGTATAAGGTGCCCTCCGCTCTTTCCATTAGCCATATATCCTGATTCGCTCTTCACCCTTGCATATAGTTTGTATTATAATGTAAGCTTGTAAACAGAGCATTTTAAAGTTCTAACGGTAAGTATGTAAATCCAGTAGCGCGGATGAAATCGCGCCCTGTTTCTAAGCATAGAGGACCTGCTGATGGCCGCAAACAAACGAGACTATTATGAGATACTGGGTGTATCGCGCAGCGCAACAGATGATGAAATAAAAAAGTCATTCCGTCGCCTCGCCAAGCAATACCACCCGGATGCAAATAAGGAGCAGGGAGCGGAAGCCCGCTTTATTGAAATCAATGAAGCGTATGAGGTGTTAAGCGACCAGCAGAAGCGAACAGCCTATGATCGTTATGGGCATGCCGGACTTGGCGCGGGAGCGGCGGGAGCTGGCTTTAACGACTTCGGATCATTCAGTAGCATCAACGACCTCTTCGAGACGTTCTTCGCTGGTACAGCTGGTGGAACACAGCGTCGCAACGGAACACAAAGAGGGGCAGATCTGCGCTATGAACTGACGATCACCTTTGAAGAGGCTGTTTTTGGCTGCCAGAAAGAAATTGAGCTACCCCGCTGGGAAGCCTGCGGAACATGTCGAGGAAGTGGAGCCCAACCAGGGACATCGACTTCACGCTGCTCTGCCTGTCAAGGAACCGGCGAGATTCGCCGTGTGCAACAATCCATCTTCGGCCAATTCGTCAACGTTACCATGTGTGAACGCTGCCGTGGTGAGGGCCGTGTGATTACGACACCTTGCGAAAAGTGCCGTGGACAGGGTCGCGTACGCAACAATCGCCGCGTGGTCGTCAATATTCCAGCAGGCGTCGATGACGGTATCAACGTCCGCGTCACAGGCGAGGGCGAAGTCAGCGCCCGTGGTGGTACACCTGGCAACCTCTACGTCATACTCTCAGTCAAGCCACATCCATTCTTTAAGCGGCAAGGCAACGACATCATCTACGAGTTGCCCATAAGCTTCACGCAAGCCACCCTTGGCGACGAGGTTGAGGTTCCCACCGTTGACAATAAGTCAACTACCCTCAAGATACCCGCCGGGACGCAGAGCGGTCGCTCATTCCGTCTCAAGGGCATGGGCGTACCTGTCGTACACAGCAGTGCACGCGGTGATCAGCACGTCATAGTCAAAGTTGTTACCCCAACAAACATTACACCCGAACAAAAACACCTGCTTGAAGAGTTCGCACGTATCGAAAAAGAACAGAGTGAGCAGGACGGCAAAAACATCTTTCGCAACCTTTTCGAGAAAACCAAAGATGTATTCCAATAAATAAAACGGGATCTCCATCCATCAGGGGAAGAGGCATAGGGGCTTGTGAATGAGCGTTTTTTCCCTGAATCCTGGCCCGCGCAGCGCGGGCCTTCTTGGTTTTTTATGGTGTGTTTTTCGGGCGATGCCCGAAAAACACACCATAAAAAACGTTTGCGAACGCCGCAGGCGCGAGGAGGGCAGATCATTCACAAACCCTGTCTATGCCTCTTCCGGCAGTTTCTCCGAAGGGAACGGAAATGTTTAATGTTTGTCCCCACTGTGGCGAATATTGCGTTGAGAAGACAATTGATCCTGATGGCCCTTTCGCAATCTGCCCTTTTTGTCACTATAAGCATCCGTTTCTCCAACAACCTCTATTCATCATTACTGGCCCCAGCGGCGCAGGCAAAAGCACTGTTTGCCTTGAATTAATTCCTTTGATGAAAGAATGTGTGGTCATGGAATTAGACATTCTCTGGGGAGCTTTTGCAGGTGCGCCAGAAAATGACTACAGTGACTACCGTAATATGTGGCTACGTGTTGCTAAAAACATTGGGCAAGCGGGACGTCCTGTGGTGCTTTGTGGAACCGCCCTGCCTGACCAGTTTGAAACATGCTCGGAACGCCGGTACTTTTCTACATTGCACTATCTCGCAATTGTATGTGACGATGCTCTGTTAATAGAACGTCTCCAGCAGCGTCCACAATGGCGAAAATCGGAGTTAGATAAGTTCGTTAAACGTATGGTCCAGTTTAATCATTGGCTTAAAGAACATGCCACGACTACCGATCCGCCAATGACGCTGTACGAGAATACGCACCAATCAATTCAAAAGACAACCAGTCAGGTGGCTCAATGGATACGTGAACGATTGTAGGGGCCGCGTTGACGCCGCCCAGGTGTGTCTCTGGCATGATTAATGTATCAGACACACCTGGGCGGCGTCAACGCGGCCCCTACAGCGCAAATTCGCCTATGAAGGTATCATGCCTTCTTCAAATCTCGTGCATGTAGAAACTGGCCGAACACTCAGACCAAACTCGCCCGCAATAGCCAGATGATCACTTGCTGCACTGCCCACAATACCCTCACCATCGGTCAACACATAGCAAGTTTCCAGGCTCGTTGCCATCTCCGGGCTGGCGAAGATGAAATCGATGCGACCAGCAGGCGAAGCAGCGGGACAGGTAAAGCCACGCGCGTCAGGATGAATGCGCCGATAGCAATCAACATAGCCAGCCTCGTACAGAAAACGGATACAGGCACGTGGCGCATAAAGCGAAGCTGCAGTATTGAACAGCTTGGAGAGAAACTGACTGCGTGGAATCAGACGCAGCATAGGATTGAGAAAGCGCAATTTCGGTGGTACCACACCATTGAGATGCGGGTGACCATCCATATTGTTTGGATAACGCTCCTCGTTTTCAATCCCTAGAACATAACTAACGAGAGCACTGGCCTGGAAAGAGTCACCAGGAGCCAGCGAATTGAAATCACCCATCAGTACGTGCGGAATACTCTGTGCACGTGCGGGAGCCAGAATACGCAGAATCTCCTGCACCTCACGCTTGCGGATACTTCCACCTCCGCGCCCCTTATTAAAGGCAGCCGAGAGGTGAGTTACAAAAACGGTAAATTGCTGGCCGTTTTTTTCCTCAAGACACACCTCCAGTAATGGCCTGTGGAGGCTGGGATGTGAATGGGTCTGTGCCCGTATCACCGGCAGGCGTGTGAGCAGAGCCAGTTGATAGCCAGTGGGAGCAGATGAAGCATTCATGACGAGCTGCATGCCAAGAGTGGACGCAAGTTCCTCAATTACCAGAGGTTTCTCTTGCATCAGTGGATGTGTGGCTTCAACCAATCCGACGATATCCGGATGCGCCGAGCGAATAATGGCCGCCAGTTGTGCAGTCCTGCGCGTACCATTATCACGCAGATTATAGCCGCCCGCCAGCATGTTATATGAAACGATTGTTGTCATCTATAAATTATGTCCTTTGAGGTTGAGTGTCGTATCTATTACCACTATATCAAACGTACATGAGATTATCGAAGGCACAAAATTTCTCTCTTATTGTCCTTTTTGCTCTTGTTTGATCTGGTGATAATGCTCGTACCACCCCTCAGAGAGCGTATCGGCCTGTTGCTTCATCTGGCGTTCGCCAAACGTCACAGGGGCAGGAAGGGGGATCTTGAGGTAGCGCAGAATCTGCAAAGCCGTCTCTTGATAGGCCCCCGTCAATTCTTCATAAACCACGGAGAATGGTTGGATAGCATTTTCCGCAAAATATTGCTTCCAGGCTTCTTCATGTACAAGAGTACGCTGTACCAGATGATCAATAGCAGCATAATTAAAGACTAACTCTCTGGCCGGGCGCGATGACGCTCCACCCTGCTCTCGCCGCCACGACCACGTCTGAATAGCTCTCCACAATGAGATCGCCTGCCGCACTTTATCCTGACGACTGATATGAATATAATGCAGATTGGGGAAAATGGTCGCGAAAAGTTGCGGAACCGGCAAATCTTTATAGGCTGGAACATCTCGTAAATAGAATAAAAAATCTTCCAGATATCCCCACATGAGTTTTGCCCCGAATACACCATTGGGCGTTGTGCCTTTTTCTAAGGCGTTGGTAAGGTAGTCAGAGTAACTTGTAAAGCCGGTAAGAATTGGAGCAGCATTGTCTCCTCGTGAATAGTTACCGATAAGATCGAGAAGTTCACGATTACTGGTTTTCTTAAAATAATCGCGTGGACTACGAGGAAGCCCCGTTTCTTTGAGAGCCTCAAAATATTCCTTTGGATAACCTGCCAGACCGGTATTCGTCAATGCTTCACATAATAAGGTACTTCCACTGCGAGGAGTTGCACAGACGAGGTAAGAGATACGTGGTTGCACTATTGCCTCCCATTGATGTTGTCAAAATGCGTGTACAGGCCGACAGGGCGACGCTGCACAACACAGTAAAGGATTTTCCCATTGAGACAATAGCATATTTTATTCATGCTTTCAAGTTATATCTGATATTCCACTTGGTTATTATATTCTGATGAGATATAATTAGAGGCAATGATTCTTCTCGCTTGCAGACAGAGAGAAGGCCGGAACACGGAAATTGCACTATCCTCAAAATGGATCGCAGAGCATCAGTGGCAGGCTCCATCTCGCACCCCTTATGGCGAGAATGTATCCAAAACGGTCAATGAAGGTCACTAAAAGGAGCTATGATGCACACGGACAGGCCAAATATTCTCTACATGCATTCCCACGACACAGGTCGTTACGTTCAGCCCTATGGTTATGCCATTCCCACACCAAATATCCAGCGTCTTGCCGAGCAAGGTGTCCTATTTCGCAAAGCATTTTGCGGAGCGCCAACATGCTCTCCAAGCCGTGCCAGTCTTTTGACAGGCCAATATGCACACATGACAGGAATGCTTGGTCTGGCCCATCGTGGCTTTTCACTCAACGACCCTTCTCAGCATCTTCTGTATACGTTACGGAAGGTAGGATATTATTCCTCCTTAATTGGCGAGGAGCACATTGCAAAGGATCACAGAACGATTGGCTATGACCAGGTCTATCCCATTGAAGGATTTCGTGCTCATATCGCCGCGCCGATAGCTATTGACATGTTGAGTCACGCATTACCACAGCCATTTTTTCTCTCGCTAGGTTTTTTTGAAACGCACCGTGAATTTCTAAAGCCGGGTCTGGAACGAGATGCCAAATACTCGCTGCCACCTGCTCCATTGCCGGATACACCAGAGACAAGGCGAGATATGGCGGCGTTTAAAGCAAGCGCCTGGGATCTAGATCAAGGAATTGGTTCTGTGCTGGATGCGTTGGATACGAATGGACTTACCGATAATACTCTGGTGATCTGTACAACCGATCATGGTATTGCGTTTCCGCGCATGAAGGGCAATCTGACCGATCATGGCATCGGCGTTATGTTGATTATGCGCGGGCCAAAGGGCTTCACCGGCGGCAAGGTGTACGACGCGTTGGTTTCGCATATCGATCTTTATCCAACGATCTGTGACCTGCTGGATATTGAGTATCCTTCCTGGTTGCAAGGTACATCTCTGCTACCTTTAATCCATGGTGAAGTTGAAGAATTGCATGACGCCATTTTCGCGGAGGTCACCTATCATGCAGCATATGAACCACAGCGTGCAGTACGTACCAGACGCTGGAAATATATCCGCCGCTTTGATCATCACCTGGGACCTGTGCTTCCCAATTGCGACGATAGCCCAAGCAAGGATGTACTAATGGACTACGGATGGAAAGAGCGTTCACGCCCATTGGAGCAGCTCTACGACCTGATTTTTGATCCAAACGAAGCGCACAACATGGCAAATGACCTCTCTGTAGCGGTTACGCTAGAGGAAATGCGAACACGGCTGGATGAATGGATGCTGCACACGGATGATCCGTTATTACATGGTCCTGTTCCTGCTCCTCCTGGTGCAGAATTAAATGACCCTGACCAGATGTCAGCCTCTTATCCTACCCGTTTTGTACTGTAATGTAGGGGCCGCGTTGACGCCGCCCAGGTGAGTCAAATGGCGAGGATTCATCTGGGCGGCGTCAACGCGGCCCCTACATTACATTTGTGTTTATTGCTAGATAGCCGCATCGAGAGCGGGTTGCTGCCAGTGCCCCTCGAAGACAAATTCATTAAGTGACTTGCGGACACGAGGAGCCAGTTCGCGCTCTCGCAAAGACTCAGGAAGCTGATCTGGTGCACCGGGATAGCCCAGAGCAATCATCACAAGGGGCTCATTGCCCTCTGGAATGTTGAGCTCAGCCTTTGCCTTATTGGCATCAAAACCACCCATTGGATGTGTTACCAGGCCCAGCGCAACAGCCTGTGTTAACAGGTTAGCTGTAGCCATACCAACGTCATAATAACTATGATATTCTGATCCAGGGCGGTTATAAAGCTGCGCAACGGCAAGAACAAGCACTGGAGCATTCTGAGTCCAGATCGCATTACGCTCCCATAGAAGAGAAGTAAAATGCGCATAATCTTCAGTATTTTCTTTTGTGGCAAAAAGGAAGCGCCAGGGCTGCTGATTGCCCGCAGAAGCTGCCCAACGCGCCGCCTCAAACAGACTATGCAGCGTCTCGCTCTCTACAGGTTTATCAGCAAACGAGCGAGGACTCCAGCGCTCACTCAACAATTCATGTATAGGATGATGTGTATCAGCAGGCTTGCGAAATGGAAGGGTATCGTTACTAATCACTATTTGTTAGTTCCTTTCAGGAAGTTACTAATGTTTTGTTAGAAACATTGTAACCGATAGTTATATAGAAGTCAAGTACAATTTATGAATGGCCTACGGCCTTTAGAGGGAAGCGTTGGGGAAACGGCGTGGGTGCGTGTGCTTGCCACCACCCTGTTGGGGGAACTGGCGATGGCAAGCACACGCACCCACGCCGTTTCCCCAACAGGGCAGAGATCCATTTTTATTGCCAGGCGACGCGCTCCAACAGGTAAGCTGGAAGTGCATCGATGGCGATACGTACCTGACTCATCTTATCGCGTTCGCGCACCGTGACGGTCTGATCCTCCAGCGTCTGGAAGTCAACGGTGACGCAGTAAGGTGTCCCGATCTCATCCTGGCGGCGATAGCGGCGACCGATTGCGCCGATCTCGTCGTATTGGGAGACCATCAGGCGTTGCAGGCGCTTGTGGATGCCTTTAGCAGTTGAAGTCAGTTCCTCTTTGTTTTTCTGTAAAGGGAACACGGCTACTTTGACTGGCGCGAGCATCGGGTGCAAACGCAACACTGTGCGAGGCTCCTTGCCTGCTGGATCAGGTTCCTCTTCGTAGGCATCGAGCAACAGGTTAAGGAAAGTGCGATCCACACCGCCGGAGGTCTCAACGATCCAGGGGATGTAGCGTTCTTTGGTCTCAGGGTCGGTATAGCTGAGATCCTGGCCGCTGAACTGACTATGGCGCGAGAGATCCCAATCCTGCCGCCAATGGATGCCCTCCCATTCCTGCCACCCAAGGATCGTACGATATTCGATATCGTATGCCTGCTTTGCATAGTGCGCGAGTTCGTCGGGGCCATGCTCACGGAAATGCAAGCGATCTTTGTGGTTGATAATGCTCTTATACCACTCTGAAACGATATTCTTTCCAGTAGTCGAACCACTTCTGCATCTCGCTCGGGTGCACAAAAAACTGTAGATCCCACTGCTCAAACTCGCGCTGGCGGAACAAGAAGTTGCCAGGCGTTACCTCATTACGATACGCTTTCCCGATCTGGCAGATACCAAAGGGAATCTGCATACGCGACGATTTCAGGACATTATCATAGTCCAGGTAAATGTTCTGGCAAGCTTCTCCACGCAGGTAGGTCTTCATACGGTCGCCTTCAACCACGCCCAGGTAGGTCTCCATCAGCAGGTTGAATTTGCGCGGCTCCGTCAGTTCGCCTCCGCAGTTGGGGCATTTGTTCTGCTCTAGATTCTCGGGTGGCAGATGGTCGATGCGGAAACGGCGCTTGCATTTTTTGCAATCTACCAGGCGATCAACAAAATTTTCAACGTGTCCGCTGGCCTCCCACACACGTGGGTGGGTGATAGTGGCACCCTCGATGCCGACCACGTTATCGTGATTCTGCACCATGGACCACCACCAGTAGCGGCGGATATTATTGCGGAACTCGACTCCCAGGGGACCAAAGTCATAGATGCCCGCCACGCCGCCGTAGATTTCAGAATTGGGGTATACGAAACCGCGCCGTTTGCAGAGTGCAACGATCTTGTCGATGGGCACCAGGGGAGTGTCCTGCACTTCCGGCACCTGTTCTGTCTGTGTCATGAGTGGTTTTTCCTCTCCACATAAAAAATGCCCCAGGCGTACAATGCGCCCAGGGACGAATATCGCTTACAGAGACCTGGGGCTATTACAACAGGTAGCGATATGCGCGGTTCCACCCTGCTTCTCCACTGGAAAAGTGAAGCCACTCTTATGAGGGTCCAACTCCGAAGCGCCGTTCACCTGTTGTGGATTGCCGACCTTACACCATTCGTCGGCTCGCTGGTATCGCTGGCAGGTTACTCTTCTTCATCAATGTTGGATATATGTTTATTGGTTACGGGTTTAGTATAACGGAGATGGGGGGAAGATGCAAGAGGCAAAAATTTGGGGTATGCGTCTATAGTTGGGCAAACTACAGATTTGTATGTGGTACTCTTAGATGTAAGTCATCCAATGTGGGAAGAATACAGACATTAGTTAGATACAAAAGCAGGAGATTACTATGTCAACATGGCTTGATAGAAATATTCGTGCTAACGAGACCTCACTTCATTACTACCGTACAGGCGGCAATAAACCTCCAATTGTGCTTCTACATGGCTTCACCGATAGTGCGTGTTGCTGGCACCGCATAGCTCGTGCATTAGAGCAAGAGTATGATGTTATTATGGTCGATGCACGCTATCATGGCCTCTCTGAAGGTCCTGCGACGGGCTTCTCTACTCAATTGCGCGTCAACGATACAGTTGCCTTCATCCAGGCTCTACACCTTGAGCAACCCTTCTTGCTCGGTCATTCTATGGGTGCCGCAACTGCGGCTGTCGTCGCCGCTCAGCACCCAGACCTTGTACGTGCTATCGTGCTAGAAGATCCTCCCTGGTCTGCCAACATATCTCCAGATAAGGATGGAGAAAATCAATTACAGGAATCCTCTACACATCCCTGGTACAAATGGCTGACAGGACTCAAGGCTCAGACACGTGAAGAGCGCATCCAGACAGCTCGTGCCGAAAACCCAACCTGGGCAGAAGAAGAACTGGAACCCTGGGCAGATGCCAAAGAACACTTTAACCTCAATGCGTTCAGATACAACTTGCCTTCCTCATCCTGGCGTGAAATTGTCCCAGATATAACATGCCCGATCCTGTTAATCACCAGCGATCCAGAAAAAGGAGCAATTATTACCCCGGAAGTTGCCCAGGAAGCGTCTCACTTATGGAAAGATGGTCAGGTTATCCGCATAGCAGGTGCCGGCCATAATATTCGCCGTGAACAATTCGCGCACTATAAAGATGCGATCACTACATTTTTAAGGAATCATTAGCATATGCAGACATACCTGGAGCAGTTCTCTACTCAATATCCGCACCTTGCAGCCGCATTTGCACGCATCCCACAGGGTGACATGCACCTGCGCCGCCTGCAAGATCTCAACAATGCATGGCAGAATATGCTGCTCTCAGGCGTCTCGCGCCAATATACTGAGGTCGTCGTCACAGAGGAACGCTCAGCCCTTCCTGCCGCTGATACCTTTGATATTATTTATGCGGGCGGTGGCCTCAATCTCCTCAATGCTGCCGTTATGTCGCTCCGTTACGGGCTACGTGTGCTGGTCTTTGATCGCTTTACCGTGGGAGCGGTGCACCGCGAATGGAACATCTCGCGCCAGGAATTACAAGAACTACTCGACGTAGGATTGCTCACACCCACTGAACTCGAAACAGTGATTCAGCGCGAATATAGCGATGGCCTGGTGCGCTTTTATTCAGCACATATCCAGGTGCCAGCCGCCGAATTGCACCTGAAAGATGTCCTTAACATTGCCATTGATGCAGAAAAATTGACCGCGCTTTGTATGCAAAAGATTCTGCAACAGCGCCCGCTTAATGGGCTTCCCAACGTCGTTCTGCACAATACGACCTTTGTTCGTGCCTCCGTGCAGCCATCCAGAGCTGTCACCGTTGATGTCAGTACTACTACAGGTGAACAGCATAGTTATGGAGCGCGTCTCCTGATCGACGGCATGGGTTCAACTTCACCGATTGCCTGCCAACTCAATTGTGGACAACCCTTCTCGCTTGTCTGTCCGACCGTTGGTACAGTCGCGCGAGGCTACAAGCAAGGCAATACGCTCGATGCCATTGATCCTGAGATTGGAGAAGTCCTCGTCACCAGCGAAGACGTACGCAACGGCCACCAACTTATCTGGGAAGCCTTTCCTGGCGTAGATGACCAGGTTGCCATCTATCTCTTTTATTATGCAGAAGTCGGTCAACGCGTCGATCTGCTGGAACTCTTCAATGACTTTTTTGCCTTACTGCCAGGTTACAAAGATACCAACGATGTCGAAATCCTCAAGCCCGTCTACGGCTTCATTCCGGCAGGCTACAATATTACTCTCCCCTGGCAACGTGCACAGAAAGTATTAGCTTATGATCGCGTACTGTCATTGGGAGATGCGGCCGCCTTCCAATCGCCCCTGACATTCTGCGGCTTCGGCTCCTATGTACGCAACTTGAGGCGTATCACAACCCTACTCAATGTCGCTCTTACAAACAACTGTTTGAGTGCGCAAGATCTTAACTCCATCCGTGCATCTGAGGCCGCTCCAGCAGTAGCACGCGCCTTCAGTAAATTTATGATCGCCAGACCGGCTCATCTTGAACCTGCCTATCAGGTAAACGAAACGCTGAATGTCTTCTGTCGCGTCCTCGCCGACCTTGGACCAACGGTCACCAATGCCTTCTTCAAAGATCATATTGGCTGGCGCGATTATACACGCATCGTCCTCAAAACGCCTGGTTACTATCCTAAAATCTACAGCCTTGCTCTTAAAACACTTACACCAATCGAAATGCTCGGCTGGATTACAGCGTGGCTGCAACTCGGTCGCCAGTCCGCCTCCTATATGCTTTACCGCCTCATCAGACCACTTACATACTCATTTATAGGGAGATGGGTTGACATGATAACGAGGCACACCTTTCCACATATTGCGCTTCATATGGCAGGCTACCAGGAAGTAATGAAGCAGGTAGAACGAGGAAAGAATGTAATAACAGCACATCAGAAGCCATATAATTATCTAGAACGCTGGTTAGGAAGGAAGTGGTCGAGATAAAAGAAATGGCGACCTCATATACTAACTACCCATTGCAACTCTCACGTGATAACCAGATGTTTTCGCTCCTGCCACTGCGCTTCATCACGCACAACGAAGCGTATTTTTCCTTCTTTAGAAACCACAAGATAATAATCATCCATATAAGGAGGAGTTTCAGCCTTGATCTGTACATCTAAATAAGGAGCTTCCCTCATGATCTTTTCACATAATTCACTAGCCTGTGCCTGGGTAAACATATGCTTCTCCATAAAAAGAATTTGAGCACTCATTTTATATTCTTCTATACATTAAGTATGCATAAAAATGCATGACAAGGAAAGTGAATCTATCCGGCAAGTAGATGACAACTTCTGGCATGTGATAATTGTAGTACGGGTGAAATTTTAAGGATGAATGATATCGTCAATGAATGATTCTGGGGGTATAACAGCAACGGGCGGTGCCATGACTAGCGTTACTTTGTCACCGACACCGCCCGTACTATGTTTGTCTACCACTGGAGAAATCGTCTCAAGCACATGAAGTTCTCCTCCATCCCGCTTTTTACGAATAAGCTCGGCAGTTTGCACATCAGGCCCTGCTATTCTGATAAAACGATACGCACGGAGTCAGTCTCAAAGCCGTTGCCCGTCTCAATCTGGTAACGGTTCATAATCTGGCTCCCCAGTTGCACATTGCGATCAAACTGAAGCTGTCCATTCGTAAATCCATACACACTGTTTTCCTGCCCATAAAAGCCCTGAATGGTGATCGTAGTGAACTTGTCTGACTGCTGCTCTTTCAAAGCTTTGAGCAAGGTAGCAACCTGCTGCCATGGCGTACAACGTTGATAGAGGATACGTACAGTTTTTTTGCGCCCGACGCTCTCTTCCTCACTTACAAGACTATAATTGAGCGCTCCCTGTTCGAGCGTCTTCAGTTGCTGCATGGTATGTGGCGGAAAAGGTGCAGGTGCTTCTGGTCCTACCGGTACAGGAGGCAGAAGGGGGCTTACCGGAGCCTCTGCAACATGACGTGTTGGTACACGTGGCGCTGATGGTGTTGGTGATGCCTGCCTGGACGGCTGATATGGTGCTGGAGCCTGGGGTGCCGTAGGTCTGGGATACCCTTGTCCAGGTGCTGGCTGGCGCGGATTCTGGTAGGGCGGTTGCTGTGGTGGCGGTGGTGGTGGATAAGGCGCTCTCGAACGCGACGCTGTTGTTTGTACAGGCGGCTTAGACATATCTCTACCACAACGAACACAAAATTGGGCTTGATCTGAATTTAGCCCCCCACAATAGGGACAACGCATATTTCACCTTCCATTTTGTTCTTCTTAAGATGACATCCTTATTGTATTAGACGAAATAATCAAACAACATCCAATTTTGTAGGAGTCAGATGCACACAAACACATACTCTATTTACCCCTGTTTGACGATAGCTTCCACCAGTTGTGCATTGGAATGGGTCTTCTCGAAGAGGCGCACAACCTGTTCCGCGCCATCACGCATGGGGAGATCAGCCATACGCCGTCGTATAATAGACATAGCCTGCAGTTCGTTAGCAGAAAGCAAACGATCCTCCTGGCGGGTACTGGAAACATTTACATCAATGGCGGGAAATATACGACGATCAGCTAACTCACGAGAGAGACGGATTTCAAGATTGCCGGTTCCTTTAAATTCTTCGTACACGACTTCATCCAGGCGACTCCCAGTCTCAACAAGACAACTTGCCACAATCGTCAGACTACCACCTTCCTCAAGGGTACGCGCCGCCCCAAAAACGCGTCGCCCGATCTCTAGAGCATGCGCATCAATACCACCGGAGAGTGTACGACTTCCAAAGCCTCCACGCTGATTGCGAGGCCCGCTCCACATATCAGTGCTCATGTTATGTGCACGAGCCAGGCGAGTGAGCGAATCCAGCAGAATTACCACATCCTTTCCCTGCTCCACCTCACGCCTGGCATCCTGCAATGCCCGCTCTACAATAGGTCCATGCTTTGATGCGGCTTGATCAAAGCTTGAGGCATAAAGCCTCACTGATGGCCCCTGCACTTCCGTACGCCATTCTGTTACCTCTTCGGGACGTTCGTCGACCAGGCACAGAAACAAATCCGTCTCTGGAGAATTTTTGAGAAGCGCCGCCGCAATCTGGCGCAGAATCGTTGTCTTCCCCGCCTTGGGTGGTGCGACAACAAGCGCACGCTGCCCATAGCCCAGCGGTATCAGCAGGTCTATCAGACGCGTAGCAATCGGCGTCGCACCTGTTTCCAGGGTAATACGACGCTCGGGATGAATAGGGGTCAATTTGTCAAAGGGAGTACGTGTTGATGACACTCGGCCCAGCCTCCTGATCAACTACTAAATTCAGCACTCTCATTTCAGAACCCGCAAGCAGATCATGAAAGGCCATTGCCTCCTGCTGCCTTGAGAGGAAAAGTAGACGCACCAAGGGTGAAAATGCACTAGCTACATGGCCCCTTTACTGTATCACATATCGTCAACATCGTGTGGTAAAAGCAGACATACTCCCGATCCTATTTCCGAAAAATGATCCCGCAAACTCTCGTAGGAGAATTCTTTCAACAAAATTATTCACATCTTCCAATAGTACCGATAATGGTCCATCATTATGAACAACTATGATTTCTTTACAAATTGTATGTTCCTGCTCGCACTGACCAGGCATATATTTCCAGTTATCATTACTATAATAGGTGCGCATAACATATTCAGAAACAAAATGATGATCAGGCAATGGAGGATCAGTTACGCGCTCCTGCACGCGCCGAATACAATATTCCAGATCAGAATCAATGAAGAAAATGTAAGCATCTCGCAAGAAGAGAGGGCTAAATAGATTTAACGCCGCACGATAGTCGTTGCGTGCAAATTCAATACATATCATGTCGGCACTCTTGCGAGCCTGAATGTCCTCTACCTCTTCTTCCATTTGCTGCAACGCACTATCTAAAACAGAAAAATCAATGACATCAAAACCTCCACGATCCGTAGGACGAAATTGCTCATGTTTCCTATCATTTAAAAACATTTTATGCAAAATATCGTAATCCTGCACAAAAAGAGAAGCGTAATTTCTGCGGCTGGCTAATTCGATCATGTGGTGAGCAGCAGTCGACTTACCACTCCCCGGACGCCCCAAAACAAAAATTTTCACACACATGCCAGATACACCTCCTGATATTCTCTCATACTCTATCCATCTTCAATTGGCTGGTGCACGGGTTTATGAAGCGCACCAGCCAATTGAAGATGGATAGAGTACTAACAGTCCACTTCACCTCATGCGACCCGCTGGCCTTCCCTGTCCGACTACTCACATCTTTCTCAAATTCAAAGATGTGTATACTATTATTACCATAGTATCCTTGTTGATGCAAACTTATTGTGTAACAATGAATAAATATACATATTTGATCGTGCTGTTACTAGACTTTATACAATAACACATCTCCCTTATCTCTATTCGCTATTATATCCTTTGTACAAACCATCTGAGCCTGGATCACAGCCAATAAAATATACAAACTTCAATGCAAAGACAATGCACACGAAAAAGCTAATTTTAAGGGAGAGGTCATTTTTCACTCTATCTCCCTTAAAATTAGCTCAATCCCTTGCTGCTGTGTTTATTATCCTGCGCGAACTGCTCTAGTGGCAAGGAAGGAGTCCCACGCTTCTTGTCTGAAAATTTCGTCAGCAACTTGCTCAATGCGACGCATAAAGTCATCCAGCGAACCTGTATTGTTGATGATTTTTACCGGCTTATGAATACCAAACTCTCTTTGCAAGCGGGCGGCCATATAAGCTGCATTCTCCTTCTGATAGTAGCTTCTAAAGATAGCATCCGAGAAAGAGGGATGATCATCAAGCGAAATTGAGTTCGCAACACGCTCATGCACGCGTCGTAAACAGGTCTCTATATCCGCATCCAGGAAGAGAAAGTAGGCATCTTTGAGAAAAGGTGCGGTGAACTGTTGCAGTGCCTCACGATAATCATTGCGTGCAAACTCAATCGTCACCAGATCTACCGAAGACAGACATGAGCGTGCTTCTGCCTCTACTTCTTGAAGAGCTATATCCATGACTGTAAGGTCAATTGCATCAAATCCATTATGTTCTGTTGGTCGGAACCTGACCTGCTGTGTATCAGCCAGAAACATTCTGCGCAAGATCTCATAATCATTAATGTGCCCGGCAACCCACCCTTTTTGAGTGAGGAGCTGCTTCACTCGTCGAGCTGCAGTCGATTTACCGCTTCCGGGTCTCCCCAGAACAAAAACTTTCGCGCTCATATAGAACACTCCTGCCTGCTAACGTTTATTTTATTCTTTGGCAGTGCCTGTTATGTTGCCTCCATGCTGCACAAATAAAGCTCCTTGTATCTCCAACTGTAACAGGAGAGGGGCGCGAGTCTTCGCGCCCCTCTCACGGATGTAATTCGATCTTGCAATCCAGGTACCACTGTGGTACTTTTTTTCTGTGCTGCATCCGTATTACGTTGTGAAAGTCTTTAATATATCTATTGAGCACAATCTTTTTATTTGTATACCTTTAGGAGGAACTCAAGCTAATGCAAAGGATGCGGTTAGCTTTTTCTCTACACTTTCAGTATACAGGAAAAATAACACACCGGTTACACAAATCTCAGAACAGTAGGTTATATAGGCTACTTGCCGTCAAGGGAAAGGGGGAATTTCTTAAGCTTATCTATAAATAATTCTCTTACGTTGAAGGTGAGATACGTACGAAGCCTCGAATATCAGGCTCCCAACTCATAACGACGTTCCCGCCTTCTCGTTTGCCCAGGTCAAGCACCTCTTCGAGAAATCCCATAATCTGCATCCGCGTCTCAACAACCGCCGTTGTAGGAGGGCAACGTAACAAAACCTCCTTGAGCTTCCAGTAGAAATAACAGGCCACTCCCAGGCGAACACTGATATTGGAGAATGTCACCATATGCTCTTGCAAGGTGGGCTGCCCGGCGGGAATACGCAAAGGATCAATCTGATAGGTGGTTCCCAATACCTGCCTGAGCAGTTCTGCTTTCGCACGTGCCTGCTCCAGTGATAATCCCTTCAGGACGATGTAAAATCGGTCTGAGTTGATATGATAGAGCTCATAGGCTGCATCATCTTTAAATGCACGCAGTTGACCATGAATACGCAATCCTACGGTCCGTACCAGATCTCTGGCTATCTGATCACCATAACGATTCGCCAGGCCGCTCTGGTTGTCAATATCGACTGCAATAAACGAGACGACTTCCTTCAATGGATCATTTCTCATCTGAACTTCGCTAAGAAGTGCCTCGATATCACGAATAAATTCATTCTCTGAGAGGAAATCCTTAAAGCGCAGATCCACATATTCTGGATATGCCATCAGATTTCTCAGTTTTCCTACCGTACTCAGACGTGCGAAATAGATATCAAGCAATTCTCCAATCATTTTTCCAATCAGCCTCAAAAGGCGCAAGTCGCTCCTGGAAAACGCTTGAGGATACTCAGACACGACGTAGATGACTCCAACCGAGATACCATCATTATCTTCCACTGGTACCGCTACCGCTGAGCCAATAGGTTCTTCCAGGTCACGCAGGGCAAGAGTTGTGTCCACGGACGAAATTTCCGGCAAATGAATGATGTGCCCACTCTGAAAAGCTTTCAGGCATAATCCTGTCGTTGGCTGCTGAGAAGAAAGAGTGGTAATGCCAATCCGATAGGGAGCATGCTTGCTCTGAGCACGTACTACCAGACTGCGTTGCTGAAGAGAGAGAAGTGATGAGGGGTAATCGGATAAAAAGATACAACAAAAATGCCAGCGTTCTTTTCCCTCGGCGTTCAAACCGCCCAGACGCACGGTAAGTTCGGCCAGGCCGTTGAGAATATCGTCCTCGTACTTTGAGCCGTTGCTTAAATCAGTTGCAGGCTCTGGTACATCGCGCATTCCCGGACCAAAACATTGACGTACACTCTGAATATCCTTATAGAGGGGGCGCAAGAGTAAGCGAATCGTCTCTACAGTATCAGTTGCTAGAGTCAAGGGGCGTGTCTCTCTTGGTACAACAATCAAGGTGGCATCTTTAGGAACTTCTTCTTGCGCCACCCCTGACTTCATTGTCAACAATGGATGCAACCGATAATCAGAGGTATATTCGAATGAAGGCGCAGAGGTCAACAATGTATAGGAGGAACGCGTCTGATCCAGCCAACCAACTAACGTCTCGCCCAGTCTCGTTATGTCTTCCACACGGCGAAGAACGGCTCCACCTTCTGCTTCAAGAGGTAATAACAGCCCGGCCTGTGCGCCTGGCATATCCTCGGAGATCAAGAGTAATGACAGGCGCAGGGCACGCGAAGCAAAATAGCGAAATGTTGAGCAGGCACGAGCTCTTTCTATGCGCTCATTAATAGGTAAATCATCGAGCCTGCTCTGCCTCAACGTCGGGCTCCAGTACTCCCCATTTCCCATTCCCTGACCAGGAAAATAGGCCGTGAACCAGAGTTGATCGATATCAGCTGGAATATCGCCCGGTGAATAGCCAGCATCAATCAATTCACGAATAATCGCCAGCGTATCCAGATCACGCAGAGTATACAAACGTCTTCCCATCGGTCCCACAGGACGAAGAGGATTGAGGAACCCATACTTCTCCCAATCGCGCAACTTATTCTCGGTAAACTCGAACAATTCCGCCGCACGACTAATTGTTACCGTCGCTTCGGCACGTCCCTTCTGGATATGTTGCAGAATTCGTTTCTGGGCATCCTCGCGTTGAAGATGTGCTTTGATGCTTTGCAAACTTCGCTCGTCCATCTCCATCTCCCCAAAAAACGCAGCACACACTCGGGATCCTGCTACACGCTTAATAGTAACATACAACTACCTCTTTGTATAGTTGTAGACGTGAAAGACAAATAGAAAGCATGTAACTCTAGAAATGTATTATCCTTCATACAACCTGCTTATTGTAAATCACCTGCATCAATATTGTCAACAAATTTGTACATGGCTCTTAGAACTTCACAACACGCACCTTCATAACTGATCTTCTTTTTTCTTTGATTGACAAAGTTCTCTTGTTCAGGTACTATTACTCTTAGGTAACAGAACTAACTTCCTATGGGTGAAGTTTCTTCATATTTCTTTACCTGGCTGGAGAAAAGTTACGATACCTCTAAAATTAGAGAAATAACATACCAGCGGAGGCAACTTGCTCACCCGCTATCTAGATGCAGGAGACAAGCGCACAAGCAATCCTTTAGGAGGTTCTTTCACATGCTGGACATTGCCAATGCTCTCACAGTAATGGATTACACGGACGATGATGAACAGATATGGAACGATCTCTTTACCTGGCTCCTTGCTATGGTTGAAAAATGGGTGGTGTACGCCGATGTGTCTTGTTGGCGTGGGCAACAAAAAGAGGTGTCCGAGGATATTGCGCAGGAAGCGCTTCTACGCACCTTCCGTTATACGCAACGTGCAAAGCGAGGCGAAGTTCAACCGGTTGTTTCCCTCAAATCGTTAAGCAAAGTTATTGCTCAGAACTACTTCCGTGATCGCCGCCGTAAAGATCAACATCTCGTCCGTCCCTTCTCCAACGAGGATTCCGATCAACTTCCTTGTACGCCTCGTGACCTGGTCGATCCCGCACAGATCGCCCTGGATCACCTTATCTTTTGTACAGCGATTGTTATGGCCGCTCAGGTGGTAGCCCACTTCCCCCATCAGCAACGCATAGCTCTTCTGACGGACCTGGCAAACATCTCCGATTTCGATGCTCCACCTACACTGCTGGAGCAATCGCTCTCCAAGGAAGGTATCCATCTGCGTGATTATAAGCGCCCTTTGCCTAGTGAGCCTGCACAGCGAGGCCGCTTCGCGGCTCACCTGTGTATTGCTTATAAGAGGTTGAGGAAGAAGGTAGAGGTGTAATTATGCTTTTCATATCGGCAGATTGAATAGATTGCTCCGAAGCCCTCTCTCGTATAACCCGATCACTATGATCCGGTGAATTAGCATTCAGTATTTCATACTCAGCTCGCTTTTCTTGTTGATCAAACTGGTTCTGAAAAACCATTTCAGCGAAATCGCCTACACTTGTTAACAAATCGGATAATAAGCCTGTATTCTCTATAGAAACTACTTTCTTTAAAAGAGGATACTCTTTCTTTAAGAGAGAAGATACATACATCCAGTTATCCTTATTATAATACGTCTGCATGATGTAATCAGAAACGTAATGGTGATCAGGCTCCGAAGGCGTCTCAACGCGTTTATGAATACGGCTTATACAGCCTGACAAATCGGCATCAACAAAAAGGATATAAGAGTCCTGGAGGAATGCAGGACTAAACAAATTTAGTGCGGTACGATAATCATCACGAGCGAATTCAATTATCATCAGTTGCTTTTTCTCAGAATAGGGGATGGCAAGAATATCTCTCTCTAACTGCTCCAAGGCTATATCGAATACTGTGTTATCTAGCACATCAAAACCACCATAATCGGCTGGACGAAATTGTTTACGGTCACGATCTTCTTGAAACATCTGGTACAAGATATCATAATCCTTCATATAAAGAGTTGAATAATTTCTTCTTTTAGCCAACTCAATCATATGGCGAGCAGCAGTCGACTTACCACTTCCAGGCCTTCCCAAAAAAAACACTTTGATAAACATAAAGACATCCTCCTACAAAACAATTAAAAATAGAGTAGAAGCATATCCTCTCCTCAATATATGCTTCTACCCGCGCGTAAACTTATCTATCAAGGTCATCTGACTGATAAGCTGTAAAGGTCGCAGTTGCTTGGTTCCAGGCGTAGACTACATCGCCACCTTCATCCATACCCAATTTAAGGACTGAGTCTAACGTTCGATAAAGTACTGCACTTACATCCACTACATTATAGTCCTGTTTCTCAAAAAACTCTTTGAGTTTCTCATCGGTGTACCGTGCCACAGCCAGGTGCAAGCTTACATTTTGGATGATGATTGTGCGCCCAAGGACATCAGGCAACTTAATCGCAATATTCCCTTCAAGTGCATCCTTCAAACGAATGGCATTCTTCCTGGAATCTTCCAATGAGAAACCTCGCAGGAAAAGATAAAATCGGCCTGCATAAATATGATAGAGGGTACAATCAACGTAACGTGTAAACAATGCAGGCAACAGATCCCTTACGCGCTGGCCTATCGTCTTTTGTAAATTTCTTAGAGTGCCCTCATCATAATCACGTACGATACGGTCCTGATCATCAATATCAATCGCAATAAAGGATATATCTCTCGTTATCGACTGTAAGTCAGAAAGGGTTGAATCTTTGACTCCAATTTCTTCTTTCTTCTCATAAGTCTTTTGGGTTCTCACTTGCTCCAGATACTTCTCAATATCAGAGATAAAATCATTTTCTGACTTGAATTCCTTAAACGAGGGAGCTACCGTCTCAGGCTCTTTTACTACCTCAATAAGATTTTCCGTGAGCTGCCTTTGTATCCCATAACTTCTTTGTAACGCTTCGATCATCCTCGCTACCATCCTCAGGACACGACAATCTTGCTCGGAAAAAGCGCAGGCATCATAAGAAGCAACATAGATTACACCAAGGGGATCTCCCACTTCCCCCCCAATCGGGATCGCAATATTAGAGCGCACTGGGCCCTCAATTGCACGTGTTTCTGGCGTAACATCCTGCGGAGACAATACTTGCCGATACATTATATGACCAGCCTGAAATGCTCTGATACTTATACTGGTACGATAACGCTCAGGGGTTAATGTCGTTATTCCTATGGAATGACGAATATTTTTACTCATTGCCCGCACGACAAGATTGCGTTGCTGAAGTGGCAAATGTATGTTTTCCGGTAAAAGGATATAACAAAAGCGCCAGCGATCTTGTCCATCCTCTTTTTTCCCTCCCAGACGGACTACTATATTCGCCAGTCCAGTCAGTACCATATCATGAAGTCTCGGTGTAAAATTAATGCCAGGGCTAACCAGATCCTTCATGCCCTCACCAAAATATTTTCGCCAGTCCTGACAGTCTTCATATAATGGCTTGAGAAGACTTTTTGCTGTCTCCACAACATCCCTTGTAAGATTGAGCTTGTTTACTTCATCTCGCTGTACAAAAATCAGCGTGCGATCTTCTTCTGCCCCTAAGTGCCGTTCATACTCTCCATTTACACTTAAAGAGCGCATACGAAAATCACTGGGGTATTCAAAAGATGGAGCGGGTACGAACAATGTAGAGAACGAACGCGTCTGGCCCAACCAGCCAACAAGCGATTCGCCTATTTCTGCTAGCCTGGAAGAATCCGGCTGAGGATCATCCGGTTGCCTCTTTTTTAAAGGCAAAATTAAACCTGAATATGTACCAAAAACGTCTTCAGTCACCAGCATGAGAGCTAACATCAAAGCATGAGATGCATAAAAACGCCAATAAAAATGCTCATTATAAGCAATATCTACACGCTTACCTATAGGAAGGGAGCTTTCCTGATTGTTTATTTGAAATGTTGGTAATTCTTGCAGATTGCTACCAATAGTATCTTCGAGCCGGATTGCCGATGATCGAACAATAGAAGCCCATATCTCATCTACATTGGTGGGAATAGCACTTGGAGAAAAGCCCGCATTGATGAGCTCACGAATAATGGCCAGCTTATCTAATTCAGAAACGGGATACTGGCGCTGACCACTGGCACCCCTGGCTTCAGAACTCTCTGGACGAAACGGCTTGAGCAATCCCTTTTTTTCCCAATCACGCAACTGGCTGATGCTAAAACCTGATAACTCGGCGGCACGTCCTATAGTGACAGTAAGGTCTCCATGACCACGTTGAATACTATGCAGTACACGCTCCTGCGCTGCATGCTCTTCAAGATGTTTTCGAATTCTTTGCTGGTTACGCCCATCCATCCTTCTTCTCCTATAGAATAAGAGAGAGAATACAAGCTTTCCTGACCTATCTTCAATGATAACACATATCTATTACATTTGTCATCATTCTTAACTTGCCCTATGAGGAACTTGCTAGTGATCTATGAAGTTTTCTATAAAAATACATATCTGCATATTAGAAAATATAAGGCACTCCTCTGGATTATCTTCCCTAACATAAATAAAACACCCTACAATATCTTGATACAACCTGCTAAAACTCGCTTGCTTATTACAAAATAGCATCTTTTCTCTATGATCCTTTTATCATTCTCATAACCAGTTCTCATTTTTCCTTAGAAAATGTCACATCAAACAAATTTCCCTTGAAAAATACCTCAGGTAATGTTATTATCCCGTTGAAGAGTATTCTCTTAGCTGATTAAAACTGATTTACGTCCACAGATATGCTAACCATTAGCAGTAATCCTTAGCCTCAAAAGTGCTACTAGAGAGTGTAGAACGTTACCGTGTAAATTATCCTTAGCAATCCTCAGCAAGCAGCTACGGGAGGCAACTCATGGCAACACATCGATTATCATTCCACGCTTGTAGTTGTTGTTTAAATAATGAGCAAACTTGTTGTAATCTATTCTGGCACGAATTGCACAACTGGCTCAGGCCTTTCGTGCTGAGTTGGATTCACCAATATAGTTTACCCATCTGGCATGGGCAGGAACAGGAAATCGCTGAAGACATCCTCCAAGAAACGTCGATGCGCATCCTCAAGTATGTACACCAGAGTGCGTTCAATGATCGTCGACCAATTGAGTCCCTGGATAATTTCTGTATCACGGTCGCCCGCAATTGTGTACGTGACTTGCGTCGTAGACAATATAAACTTACACGCCTTTCCTCTCTCTCTGAGACCAGGGAATGGTACAAACAAGACTTACCTGATTCTGATGATCCCTTAGAGCTTGCTCTCACCCATCTCATGTCCAGAGACACTTTGATGGGTCTGGCACGCATTATCGTCGACTTCCCACCAGGGCAACGCCGTGCTATCCTGATCGACCTGGCACAACATTCTGACTTCGATGAGGAATCAGGGCCATTACACATCATCTTCCTGGAGTTCGGTATTAACCTGCATGAGTACATACTAACACATCCACAGGATTCAGCCGCACGGAGCAGGCATGCCTCCTTACTGAGTATTGCCTATAAGCGTCTTAAACAAACTTTTTTTGCGGAGGCAGACGCACTTGTTGCATGAACATTGCTTTTTACACCGCTCCTGTTTCTGCGCGACAAGAAACAGGAGTGTTTTTTTCTGCCACCTCGTCTATCTGAAGCTGTGGTACAATGTACTAATAGCAACGTTTTTCCAGAGCTGCAAAGGATATGTTCCCATGCCACAAACGCCATATACATCTCCAACCTATGCTCAGATCTACCTGCCACGTTTGCTGGCCTATCAAGATGAGATGCAGGCCCGCCTGGAAACGTTGGTGAATATCGATTCGGGCACAGGCCAGATCGAGGGTGTTAATCACATTATGTCGTATGTGGCACAATGGTTGCGCGATATCGGTTTTAGGGTCACCCTTCATCCCTCGGAAGGTCTCGGCAATAATCTTGTCGCCAAGCGCAATGGGACCGGGCATGCACGCATTCTCCTGGTGGGCCATGTGGATACTGTGTATGAGCCAGGTTCAGTTCAGAAGCAGCCATTCACTATTCGCGATGGCATCGCCTATGGACCCGGCGTGATCGATATGAAGTCTGGCGTCGTCATGTGTATCCATGCACTCAGTGCACTCGCCGAGGAAGACTTCGACTATTATGACGAACTGTGTATTGTTTTCAATAACGATGAAGAGGTGGGCTCTCCCGGCAGTTCATCCCTGTTGAGTGAATTAGCTCCGCAATTTCAACTTGGCCTGGTGTTGGAATCAGCTCGCTCTGCAGAAATATTAACGCACGCCCGCAAAGGGTCCGATAGATACTTCCTTGAAGTGCATGGAATACCAGCCCATTCTGGCGCGGAACCACATAAGGGGCGCTCCGCGGTGGTCGAACTGGCTCATAAGATTCTTGCTATTCATGGTCTGCATTCTCTGCTCCCAGGCGTCACCTTCAATATCACACGTATCAGTAGTACAGAAACGTTAAACGTAGTTCCCGATCTGGCGTGTTGCTATATCTCGGTCCGCTCGTTTCATGAAAAGGGACTTCAACAGGCAGCAACGGCCCTGGAACAGATCGCTTCAGGCAGTAACGTCCCAGATACATACATAAACCTGGTACGTCTGCCGCATAGCCGCCTCCCCTATGAGCCAACACCACAGGTGATGCATCTACTCTCAATGGCTCAGGCGGAGGGCGAAGCGCTGGGCCTCCATATCGTGCCGGAACGCAAAGGTGGACTCTCCGATGCCAACCTATTGATGGAAATGGGCCTTCCAACACTCGATAGCCTGGGTCCCATCGGCGGCGGGATGCATAATCTGAACCGCGAGTTCCTGCATATGGATTCTATTCCACTCCGTGGAGCACTCCTGGCTGGTCTGCTGCAACGTATCTGCCTGTCAGAATCTACAGGTCCAGAACCGTCTTCTTAACCGTTACGGCTGGCACATCTATTGTCTATACTTTTTCAGGGATGGAAAAGGTGATGAATATTGTTCTCTCTTGTAAGAATATAATTGCTAGTTTCAGCGCCCTCAAGCGGATCGAGAAAAGATAATAGCTCCAGCCGCTTCCAGCGAAGAAAATATACTTCTCAAATCCGAAGAGGTCAAATGAAAATGCACTAGGAGTACAAATGGGATTTCATGGAATGCGTGGCAGCGGGATGTCCGCGTATCTAGAAGAACAAAAAAAACGCGGGCGCAAGACCGATGTGCGTACAGTCAGGCGCGTCGCTGCAGCATTTAAACCCTATATACCACAGGTTATACTGGTTCTAATTGCGATTCTGATTACAACAGTCCTGGGATTGGTAAATCCGCTCCTGATTCAGCGCATTTTTGATGATGCCATCGGAAAGCGTAATGCCCCACTTCTTATCTTTTATGTAATTATTATGATTATCACACCCATCATATCAGGCTTCATAGGCGTCGGCCAGACCTACCTCAATAACGTCGTTGGTCAGAATGTGATGCGTGACTTCCGCAACAGGCTCTATTCCCACTTGCAAAGCATGTCGCTACGCTTCTTTACAGCAACACGTACTGGCGAGATCCAGTCACGCCTCTCAAACGACGTAGGTGGCGTTGAGGGAGTGGTAACAAATACAGCCACCACTATCGTCTCTAATGTGGCAACAGTACTTAGCACCGTTATTGCTATGCTTATCCTCAGCCGGATCCTGACACTCATCTCGCTAGGTCTGCTCCCTCTCTTCCTCTGGTTCACCTACAAGGTTGGCAATGTACGACGCATAACCAGCAAAGAAACTCAGCAAAGTATGGCCTCTCTTAGCGCCATGATGCAAGAAACTCTCTCGGTAAGCGGCATCTTGCTTATAAAGACCTTCAGTCGGCAAAAATACGCTCTGGAACAGTTCGAGAAGGAGAATCAGAACCTCACTAACCTGGAGATACGCCAGCAATTGATTGGACGCTGGTTCTTCATGTTCATTGGAACCTTTTTCTCAGTTATACCAGCTATCATCTACCTTGTAGCAGGATTGCAGATTATCAATCACCAGAGCATCTTCGGTGTAGGAATGACGCTCGGTACCATTGTTGCTTTTACAACACTGCAAAGTAGAATCTTCTTCCCCCTCGGACAGTTGTTACAGGTTCAGGTCGATATACAGGGTGCATTAGCGTTATTCGACCGTATCTTTGAGTATCTTGACATTCCAGTCGATATTCAAGATGCCCCCAATGCCTTCGCTCTGGATCCTGAGAAGGCACGCGGCGAGGTAACCTTCAAAAACGTCTCATTTACTTATAAACGCGACGATGTTAACCTGCCAAGTGGCTTTACGCTGAGGGGTGGAAGTAGCGATGGGAGGAAAGGCGAAGCACGGCGTTCCTTTGCACCGGAACCAGCTCCTATTCCCTCAATGGGCCACGAACCTGTTATGGGTCGTCCAACGTTGCATAACATCTCATTCGATATCAAACCGGGTCAACTGGCAGCTCTAGTTGGTCCCAGTGGCGCGGGTAAAACGACGATTACGTACCTGGTTCCGCGCCTCTATGAAGCAGATAGCGGCACCATCAAGGTTGACGGACACGACGTTAAAGAGGTGACGCTGGCTTCCCTTGGTCAAATGGTCGGTGTAGTAACGCAGGAAACCTACCTGTTCCACGCTTCCGTCCGCGAAAACCTGCTCTATGCTCGTCAGGATGCCAGTGATGAAGAGATCATTGCTGCGGCAAAAGCTGCGGCAATTCACGACCGTATTATGGAGTTGGATGAAGGCTATGATACTATCGTGGGTGAGCGTGGCTATAAGCTCTCTGGTGGCGAAAAGCAGCGCATCGCTATTGCGCGTGTGATTCTCAAAAATCCACGCATTCTCATTCTGGATGAAGCCACCAGTGCGCTCGATACGCATTCAGAACGCCTGATCCAGGCTGCTCTGGAGCCACTGATGCAGGGGCGTACCACCCTGGCTATCGCCCACCGCCTCTCAACTATTCTGGCCGCTGACATCATTCTGGTCGTCGATAAAGGTGAGATCGTGGAACGCGGTACCCATCAGGAACTACTTGAGCTGGATGGGTTGTACGCACGCCTCTATAATGAGCAGTTCTCACAATTGCCAGAAGAAGAAAGTGTGGTATAACAGAGCAATTACGTTACATTGACCTGGAAGGTTGTTTGTAAAGAGGGGTGCCCTGGACGCTGGATGGTGATGTTTAGAAGCCACACACCTACCATGCTAAACGCCTGACTTTTAGTGAAGGTAGCTGCATACACAGGATTGCCACTTTTCAGCGTTTTGTGCGTTGTACCCATGTCCATGATCTGCATATCGCTATCCAGGATGACCTTTGCATTTGTCACGGGGACACCTGAATGGTTGGTAATGAGAAGAACGACCGTATTTATTGCATTGACTTTTTCCGGAAAAACCTGGAGTGTGAGCGAAAGGTCACCAACTTGCTTTGTTTGCATGGTAGGAGTAGTACTTGCCGGAGCGGGTGTTGCCGGATTATTGTAGTTGATATTGGGAAAAACGATAGGGGGCGCATAAAAGGTCATAAATGAGCTGCAGAGCAATATGCCAGCTCCAAGCCATGCCTGTATGTTCATAACCTGCCTCAGACGATGCCAGGTCTGCTCCAAGGCCGATTGGCGCGTGCGACGAGCCGGAAGATCGGGATTGACGACGGGGAGAAAGAGCGCCTGGTGAGTAAAGCGCGGACGCAATACCAGGAGCGCATAAAGAGTCAGGAGCAACGCAAAAGCAATCAAAACGAGTTGTACAGCCAGGGCACGTCCGTAGGGATCATTGAGTAACTGCTGCACAGTACTCAAGCTGGCTTCCGCAAAAAAAAGCTCACAGACCAGTGTGATACCGATACAAGAAAGCAGATAGGGAACGATTCGTCCAAGCAAAAGGGCAACGGTTTCGGCCCGACGTTCCAGTTCGGCTTTAGGTAGGAATGGCAGCACAATGTATGCCAAGTAAGCGATACCCCCAAACCAGGCACCCTGCACCACACGATACAGCCAGTCAAATACGATAGCACTTATATGGAGTTGGAAGACTGCATCGCCTGAGAGAGCCTGGGTCAGAACAATCAGCCCGGCTAAGAGCAACCATAGAGATAGAAGACGTTGCATGCGGGATGAGTCAGATGTGTTTTGCGCAATCGCTTGCCGCTCTTTCGCCAGGCTGACAATTGTGCTTGCGGAATGATCCTGGGTGATGCGTGGTACTGGCCCTGTGCGATTGGTAACGCTGGTAGTAACACGTTGTGCCGCTTCAGGGAGTGGTTGGACACGTCTCCGTACATTCATCCAATAGAGCAACCCAATGGCGGCAGCAATGAGAGCAATGCGTATCAACCAGAGATGACCATAATTTGTTTCTCCAACCAGTTGTGGCAGAGACGCGAGGCTAAAACTATTGCCGTTATCGATCATCTGGGCCTGATTGAATGCCTGGCTCAAAGTACCGGAGCGCAGAATAAGCGTTACTATCTCGCTCACCAAAAGCGTGCCCAGACAGAGCCATTGCAGAGAATGAGTCTGCCTCTTAATGCGAGCGACGAGCGCCGTAGTTTGTTCCGAGCCTGCCAGTACGAAACGCTCAATGACCAGAATACCGATCCAGAGCGCAAGAGCCGCACGGGCAAGCCATTCCCAGGCAATGGCAAGAATACTTATTGTATTGAGAGCCTGGATATCTGACAGTGAATTACTGCTACTCGGTCCCAGGGTGGGTGTGCCTGAAAAGGCAGCGAAACCAAGATTAAAGCCGATCAGACCATAGGTAGCATGCCCATCATCGTTTGCTACTGCGGTCCAACGTACTTCATAGCTACCTTGCGGCAATGAGCCAGGGGTTTTAAGAGGTATATCGAGTTCGCGTGAACTGACGCGTGAAATATGGGCGGCGGAAGCGTCAACATCAGCCATACCAATGCTTTCAACTACATAAACATGGGCAGTGCTAATGGGACTGATTGGAGCATTAAAAAAGATGCGGACGACAGATGGAAGAGTGTTGATGGTTGAGCCATCGACAGGGTCAGAGCCAATTACATAAGCCTGGGCCTGGGCCTCTGGAAGTGGCAGCACAAATGTAGAGCAGAGATAAGTCAGGCTGCCCACAATAAGTGCTACTACTATGATAAGTAATCGTCTCTTTCGCATAAGTTCTTCTTTCCAGTAGGGGCATTCCCTTGTGGGTGCCCGCTTCCCGAGGAGCTATGCTGTCAGTGAGACAGGCACCCACAAGGGAATGCCCCTACTTACTTTCATCATCGTCTCCCCCGAAGGATAGAGAGCTTTTTTCCGCTTGACAGATTGTACATCTTTCAGAGAGATGAGGTCAATGATCGTCGTTTTTATAGGAGCAGAATGTACGTGAGGGAAAGATGACGATTTGTTTCCAGGGCAGTTAGCAGCTATAATAGAAAGCACTAAGAAAAGATTGAAGGATGAGAAGAAGAATGAAAAAGAGCTACTGGTGGCAATCCTGGCCGCGTTTCCTCTTATGGTCACATGTTATAGGAGTGGTCGGTTTTTACCTGGTGATGTGGAGGCGTACAGCTCCCGACAAAAAAGACCGCGTCACAGTATTGCCGCTCAAAGCATCTTCTCAACCTATCGTTGGGCCACTGGTATCGATTATTGTTCCGGCACGCAATGAGGAGCGCAATATTCGTCACTGCGTGACTTCTTTGCTGGAGCAGGATTACGGTCATTACGAAATCATTGTGGTAGACGATGCATCGACGGATAATACAGGATGTATTCTAGACGAACTGGCGGCTACTCATCCAAATGGCAAACGACTGTGGGTCTTGCGATTGCGCGATCTGCCTCCGGGGTGGGCTGGCAAGCCGCATGCTCTTCATTGTGGCACGCAGGAGGCGCGTGGAGAATGGTTTCTCTTTACCGATGCGGATACCTGGCATGCACCCAATGCGCTGCGTTCAGCACTCACGCAGGCCATTCAGGAACGTACCGATATGTTTACGCTTGGCTCTACGCAAGATCTACCCACATTCTGGGACAAGGTTCTGATGCCTATGGCGTATCTGGGCATCAGCATGCAGTATCCGCCGCGCCTGGTCAACAATCCGCTCAGCAAAGTAGCGGTCGCCAACGGACAATATATTCTCATCCGACGCGAAATCTATGAGCAGATTGGTGGCTACGAGCGGCCAGAGTTGCGGGAAACGCTGCTCGATGATCGTGACCTAGCACATGTAGTCAAAGAGAACGGTTTTCGCCTACACCTGGTAGATGGACGCGACCTCGTTCACGTGCGCATGTACCGTGGGCTGTATGATGCATGGCGCGGATGGCGCAAAAACGCGTATCTTGGAAGTCGCGGTGGTATCCCTTTTGTGTTGTTAGAATTATTGGGTCTGCCCCAAATGTCGATTATTCCATTTTCACTGCCCCTATTGGCATGGCTGAGCAGGAAATCTAGCGCGAAGGGGATCAGCAAGGCAGAAGCAAATGTAGCGACGACGTTAGAACTGATCCCACTACTGGCCTACAGAGTATGGCTGAACAGACAATTAAAGATACCGGGATATTATGTTCTGACACATCCATTAGCTGGAGCGATCTTTGAGGGCATACTGGGTGAATCGACATGGCGTGTACTGACGAAGCGTGGTGTAGATTGGCGGGGACGGCAGTATCACAACGGTAGAACGATTGGGAAAAAAGAAGTAGTGGAAAAGGCATAACAGTCTTTCAGGGATCGCTGTAACGGGGCTCACTGGACTAAAATCATGAACCCTGTAGTTTCTAATACACTTTCACTCACTTTCGTATCGGCAAATTCATAAAAACTCTAAAGCTCCATTCTTCTTCTAGCATTCAATGACACATCTGGCCCACTCCACTTTCCACATCGTCTCTATCATAACAGATAGCGCTAACAATCCGCAAAATAGCGGAAGTTTTGAGTTTTATTTCATTGTAGACAATAACCAGATCGACGAAGCCACGAAGAAAAGTAAAAAAATCTTGAAAAGTATTAGAAACATATATATGTACTAACAGCAATTATCCATAGGTCCCTGGTATATATCTACGCATCTCAACACATATTGCTACTAATCAAGGATACAATAATAAATTTATAGTGTAAACTCTAATATCGCTCTGTAGATAAATCAGGTATAGCCTATATGGCTATTACGATAGAACTAATGGTTGGTTAATAATCGACTAATGTTAATGACACATAGTATAATGCGTCGGTATCAATATGAACTGGGGAATGTTTTTTTGGGAGGGATGGATGCATGCAACAATTTGATCAGAAGACCAAAACGCGCACGGGGAAGCGGCCTGCAGGACTCTTTAAACACCAATTTATAAGTACAGGGACGTGGCCTCTCGACGAGAAAAAAGAAGAGTTTGATGTTGCTGCTCTGCCTACGACAGCGATGCCAAGTGTTACCCAACATTCAATGAACCAGTGGGAAATAGATTTGAATAGCGATCCTGACGCTGATATTCCATTGGATGAGCTTGATGTTGGCTCAATGAATACCATACAGCTAATGAGGCTGAGTGGTATAATGCGAGCAGTTCGCCCTCCCCAAAGTGATGCGCCTGTAAATATTACAGGTGGTATAAAGAAGATGGAGCAGAACCAGTTCAGGAGGTCTGCGGGCCATAAGTATACCAGTTTTCCACCTGAATTGTTTGGCGAAACGCTTATATTACCTGTGGCAAGGGAGCAGAAGCAGAAGAAAAAAGCGCCGGGTAAACTGATAGCCCATTATGTACTTGGCCTGCTCATTGGTATCGGTTTCCTGTTTCTGGTTTCCAGATTTATCAATATCACTTCTACTGTCTCTATCCTGCAACATCATCTAACGACGCCGCAGGGCATTCTCAATGCGTTGGGCGCGGCGGCTGCTTTTATTGCTGCCTTCAGCATCCGTGGCATACGTTGGAGTTTATTTTTGCGTCCAATCAAACGCATCAGTCCATTCAAAACAATTCGCATCTTCTGGGTTGCCGTGTTTATGAACTTTTTATTGCCTGTGCAGGGCGGTGAGGTGATCAAGACCTTTTTACTCAAACGTACCGATGGGGTGCCTATCAGTCACTCACTTCCTACTGTAGCCATGGACAAAGCGCTTGACCTGATGCCAGCACTTTTTTTGCTGGCAGTCATGCCGTTTATTCCTGGTATTCATATGACTCTTGTGCTCTGGCTTATTCTCGGACTTGTGAGTAGTGTTCTGTTAGGAGTGTTATTCACGGTGCTGCTGACGGCATGGAACCGCCCCAAAGCGATCAAGTTTATTGGGATGATGCTGAAACTGCTGCCGAGAGGTATTGGCAAGAAGATTGAGGGCTTTGCATTTGGCTTTATTGATGCGCTACTGGCCGGGGCGAGTCAGCCCAGGACGTTCATTCCGGCAATTTTGTTGACATGTGGAGCACTTTGCTGCGATGGTCTCTTCGCGTGGATGTGTTTCCGCGTCGTCGGGCTGAGTAATATGAGCTATGGGACGGCGACTTTTGGCTATACGCTCTTCAATATGTTTACGATTCTTCCGTCACCTCCGGGGCAACTGGGCAGTAACGAGACGTATGGTCCACTGGTCTTCAACCAGTTGCTTGGTTTCCCAAAAACGAATGTGCTGGCAATGTTCATATTCTCTCATCCACTGGCAGCAGTGATTATGACACTGATGTGTTTTATCTGCCTGGGCAGCCTGGGCCTCTCGTTTGCAAGTGTCATGAAGGCTTCACCAGATGAGAATGTTAAAACTGGACAACCACAGTCGCGTGCACCTTTGCAAGGATTGCAATATGAGCGCTTGTAAATGCTGATGAGCTTTTCATGATATGAAATCAGGGCAGGAGACTGCCAGTAGCAATACACGCCTTCTGCTACTATAATATATGAGAAGTTTATCGTCACTGAGAAAGAGAGTTTTCAAAGAATGAAGAATTTCCAGTTGTATCTAGCTGCGATTGTGCTTGGCGTGATTGCCCTTATCGTGGGTATATTGTACTTGAGCGGGGCCGTTCTCGGCTATCATCCGACCCGGGGCTACGTGGGTCTGGGGGCAGGTGTTATTTTGCTGATTATAGGCATAGCGGGGATGATTGTTAGACCTGGAGCACGCGGATAATTATCCCAAGTACAATGAATTGGAACGCTATAAACAAACTTGAGTAGGGGCCTGTTTGCCTGGAAGAAGGCTCATCGGAAAGCGGGCACACGCAAGGTGATGCCCTACCAGAGGTGTTCCTGATAAAAACGCATTGGTGAGAGAGGCAGGGCTTGTGAATTATCCGCTCTCCTCGCGCCCACTGCGCGGAGAAAAACGATAATTCACAAGCCCTGGGTGAGAGAGGTTCCAGGCCTACCCACCCTTGCGAAATACATTATAATTATCTATTACCTACGCGAACCAGTAACGCAATACATTCGATATGATACGTTTGCGGGAACATATCGATAGGTTGAGCAGCGACCAGGCGATAACGCCCACTTGAACATAAAGTTGCGATATCACGGGCAAGCGTGCTGGGATCGCAAGAGACATAACAGATGGAACGTGGTGAGAGTACCTGGAGCGCCTGCAAAGCTTTAGGATGACAACCAGAGCGCGGAGGATCGACCAGAGCCAGGTCAATACGTTCGCGTCTGTAGTGGAGTTGACCCAGGATGCGCTCAAGTGTTCCTTCCAGGACCGTAATGTTGTTCTGGTTATTCAAGGCAGAACTGGCACGTGCATCCATGACGGCACTGGGCTGAGACTCAATCGCAACAACGCGTGTGGAACGTGTGGAGAGGAACGCAGAGAAGAGCCCGACTCCACTGTAACCATCCAGTATAATCTCTGAGCGTTGTGGCTCAAGCAAAGCCAGAGCACGTTCAACAAGGACGGAGGTCTGTACCAGGTTCACTTGAAAGAACGAATCAGCAGAGACACGGAAGCGACGCCCCAGCACAATATCGGTGAGAAACTCCTGTCCTGCGAAGACACGGCCATAACGTCCACCCACCCGTTCAATAATGACACCAACAATACCAGGAGCGATAGTCATGAGTTCTTGAGAAAGTTGTTGCGGGTTTTCGATCATAGAGCCTGGTCTGGCATGAATGGTAAGCAGAGTTGGAACAGCTTTGACAGCGCTGCTTGCAGAAGCAGAACTGCTTACTGCACCAATAGCTCCTCGCAAGGTGAAAGCCTGAATCATCTCGCCGAGGGAACTACCGAAATAGTCCATCAGTTTCGCACGTACAAGCTGATAGACCTGGTCGAGTGCAGGATGCAGAAGAGGGCAATCGGGAAGATCCTCGACATCATGGCTCTCGGTCAATTTCATACCCACTTCACCTGACGGCCCAACAGTAAATAAAGCAATATTGCGATAATGCCATGGAGAGACACCTGGAGGCATACCAATAGTAGGATGGACGAGCGCATCTGGTTGCTTGCCGATACGTACGAGCAACTGACGCACGATATGAGCCTTCCAGGTAAGTTGTGCGGGATAAGCAATATGCTGCCACTGACAACCACAGTCGGTCAGTAGCGGATAAGCAGGCTCAGCGCGCTCTGGGGCGGGACGCAGGATATCGATCAGGTTAGCGCGTGCGTGACCACGCCGCTCCTCAACGATATCAACTCGGACACGCTCTCCAGGAATCCCTCCTGGGACAAACAAGACACGACCCTCATAGCGGCCCACGGCATCGCCTCCATAGGCCAGGTCTGTAAGTTCAACATCAATGCTCATGTTCACCTCGGCGGTCATCTCACGACGTAAGGGATCGCTAATGTCCGTCTCATATTTCCAGTGTTTTTTTCTAATTTTGTGTACAATGTAGCCCCAATTGTGAAAATTTGCAAGGGATGTCGCAGGATCGCAACCTCCATGGGATCTATCCTCTTAATCCTCGTTTATACAAGGAAAACAACTCACATGAAGTTGCACAGTTACCTGAACGCAACCAGATGAGTTTAGAGTGAAAGTGGCTGCCTGGGTTGACTATAGAGCCGCGTTCCAAAACGGCTCAAGAAGACGGCCCCCAGCCCGATCAGTCCCGCTCCAATACTAACAAACCAGCCGATGTAGGGGAGAGATCCGGCCAGGGCAAGCGCCGCTAATCCCACTACGACCTGCATTGAACGCGTATTATGATGGAGAGCCACGATGCGCAGGATATAGTCACCAATAATCCAACCGATTGCCACTATGCCCAATGCCCATGCCGCGATAAGTCCAATAACGATAAGTATCGCCAGGGGAAGAGAGACGATAAGTGCAACCAGGACAGCAAGGACAGCTGGTGCCAGCAGGACAGTGAGTAAACCCAGAGCCAGACTACGTCGCATCTTGCTTTTCACTGTTGAACGAACGATCATAACATGTTCTGGTAACAAAGAGGTCAAGAATAAACCTAGAACAATCCAGGTGAGAATAGACCAGAAGCGAAAACTGGCACCTCCATCACCTAGAACGAGCCGACCGACATCCTGGGTACATTCAAAGACTGTACCATGCAGGAGCGATGCCGTACCCATCCAGCGACCTCCACAAACATGAATATCCCCATCCACATGAGCTCCATCTTGCCAGAGAACATTGCCACCATACAGAGTAATACTCCCATAGACTCTGCCACTGATCACAACATCTCCATTAAAAGTGACCACGTCTCCATGAACCACTCCCTGGATGACCACAGTGCCTCCAAAGGAGGTGATATTGCTGCAAATCACTTCGCCACTATTCACTACCACAACACTACCAAAAGAGGGTGTACTATGCGTTCCCGTACAATCCGTACCATTATCAACTGCCTGCCCATTCTGTTGAATGGCGGCCTGTGCAATGGTTTGCCCCCTCGCACTTATGAATAACGCCGCAAAGAGCACTACTCCTGGCAGCGTGAGCAAAAACCGATGTCTACGACCAATTTTTAACATACTGGAACTCCTATCATGGTCAGTCCTCTAACCACGATGTCTGCCTGTTACGCCTCCTGTGGATGACGCATCAGGCGGAGCCAGACTCCCATCATGACCACAAATGCGAATGCCAGCACGGATAAGAGCAGGTTGTTTCGGGTTACCCAGGTCATCTCTGTCTGTAAGTATTGCCCGCTAATAAAGAGCATATCAATCACACCATTCAGAGGTGAAGAGACGGCCTTGACCACCAGATCAGTCTGAATCAGGGTGATGGCAAGCAACAAGAGTGGAACACTACCCAGCGTAAAGAAGACAATAGCTGCGGTTGCAGCACCGACGGGGCGCAGACGCGCCACACGCGATTGCTGCTGCACGCGTATATCTTCAAGCTGCTGCGATATTCTGCGTTGTTGTTCTACCGCCAGCATGATATGTTCGGTCGAGACATGTGCCTGCTTTACAGGCGTACGAGGAGCCGATGAACTAAGCAGGGTGTCGAGACTTCGTTGTCGTTGTTCGAGAGCACGGCACTCGGGACACTGCTTCAGGTGGTCCTGCAATGCCGAGGCATCCGACTCTGCTTGATCGCCATCACGCTGAGCGACTATATAAATTTTAGCGTCGCGACAGCGCATCGATCTGTTCCTCCTCAATTTCAGTCTTCTGATGTATATAACGCGCCAGTAGTTCACGCGCTCGGTGTAAACGCGCTTTGACCAGCGGAGGGGTCAGATTCAGTGCGCTCGCAATCTCCTCATAAGAGAAGTCATGCCAGTAGCGCAAAACGATGACGGCACGATATTTAGCGGGTAAGCGTTGTAGATACGCCTGAATCTCATCCTGCCGCTCTCCCTGCAAAGCTGACAGCTCAGGACTGACACCCGTATCAACAATCCACTCTAAAAAAGGCACATCTTCAAGTGGTAACGCGAGAAAACGGCGACGACGCAGCTGATCAATCGCCAGATGTGATGCAATTGAAAGCAACCAGGTACTGAATTTGTGAGCAGATTTATAGGTAGCAAGTTGTGTATACGCTCGCACAAAGGTCTCCTGCGTGACATCTTCAGCTTCCGTAGTATTCCCTAACATACGGTAAGCCAGATTCTGCACAGCATCCTTATAGCGCTCGACGAGTACCGCAAAGATATCCTGATCTCCATTGAGAACAAGCTCGACAAGCGCTGCATCGCTCATCGACTCCACAATGGCTCCCGTCTTCGTTGCGATCCCGAGCCTCTGGTTAGTGCTTGATATACCCTGTACACCCGCGACACCTGCTGCCGTCCCAGTACCCTGACTACGACGTACCTTCCGCGCTGGTTGCGCTAACGACCCGATACCCCCCAGCATATCTGAAGCGTTTACTGTTGATTCTAACATTTATCACCGCTCATTACTTGCTCTTTTATAATTAAAGAAGATAACGCATGCCATCCTCTATACTCATGTACGAGCAGCGACTAAAAAAGTTGTAATCTTTTCTGAAGTGTAACATGCCAGAGTCTCCCTGGCAAGAGGTAGGTACTTCCGTAAAGCAAGAGAGTAGGCGGCCATGAAATGAACGAACTTTCATATTCATGCGCTACATCCTGACTATAAGCAGCGATTTCCCTCTTTTTGTTACAAAACATTCACAATTTAGTCGCTAAAGATGACTGTATGACGAATAGGAACGATAACCATGAAAGTATTTATCATCTTCATGCTTATCCATGCATTAACAATCGACCTGACTCATCTTATGGTTCAAATGACATCTTTACGAGCCAGCAAACAGATCGTCCATAGATGAAAACAGCAATGGCGGGGATTTTATGCCCATTGTAATGAGGTTTTCAGGCCGTTTGAACTTTATGCCTCATCATTGAAGAACTGGCTGACTTTGCAGCTAAAGCCAGGCGAGTTATGATAGCTTATTCAATTTCTCTTTCCTTCTTTGGAAGCTTCCATCGTATGTTTGAGAGAATAAGGAATGACAATACTTAAAAAGAAAGCAAAGAATGGTATAGCAACCAGGCTGCGAAAGATGTTAACAACACGTTTTTCTATAGAAGGCCGTCGTTTTATATCCACTAAATTATTTACCTCGCTCATATTTATTTCTTTCTCTGTATAAGTCTCTCAAAATATATTACGGTTTTACCTGTTTGCTCGTCTCAATTACGATAGTATAAAAGTACATCAAAAGTCTTTTTTTTTGCGGAATTGTGGTTATATTTTGCTTGTTGATTAAAGCTGTATTGAATGAAAGAAGAGGTAGAGTTTGGATGCAGAGGCTTTGCGGTTGCTAATCCAGGACGGTGAAACATCTACTATTGAGTTTAAAGTAGCTTCTCCACGAGCAGCGGAATTGGCTGAGCGAATTTGTGGTTTCGCTAATTCTCTAGGAGGGATACTTATCATCGTGTAGAGGATAAGACCTGGAGAGTAGTTGGTGTAAAGAATACTTCAGAAACGATTGACGGGCTTTTGCAAGCTGCTCGTCTGTGTAAGCCTACGGTGCAATTTGATCCATCTCAGCCTCAAGTAGTAGAAATTGCCATAAGAGGGAATGGGGCGAGAGGGAGTCGAACCCTCACGGCCTTTCGGCCAGGGGATTTTAAGTCCCCAATGTCTACCATTTCATCATCGCCCCCTATACAGGTGACATGATAGTATCATGCTCTGACGTTTTCGTCAACAATTTCGCCTCTAGAAATCCCAACAAGAAGGTCATCTCAACGAAATCCGCGTACCGGGTAAGGCTTGCAATAAAGAGCTTTGCCGCCTCTATTCCCAATACATCCTCTTCTCAGCTTACAAGCGGCCTGTGTGGCAGAAAATACTAGCATGCGCTCAAAACATTGACGTGAGAAAGGTGGGTGGGGCATAATAATGATGTGAAAATTCGTTCATATTAACTTCAGCTGGTCGTTTAACTTCAACTGGTCGTGAAAGGACATAGCTCCTGACGCCCCGTAGCAAAAGTATATACACGAAACTAAAAACGATCAAGTAAAAACGCATTTTTAGGAAGCGATCAAGGTACATATGCGATGAGCAACGATGTGACAACTCCATTTATGCAGCCACCCAGAGGAAACTATGATGTCATTGTAGTAGGGGCTGGCCATGCTGGCTGTGAGGCAGCTCTGGCCTGTGCACGTATGGGCAGAAAAACGTTATTGTTGACGATGAATCTGGATAGTGTCGCGTTGATGCCCTGTAATCCATCGATGGGAGGACCAGCGAAAGGCCACTTACTCAAAGAGATTGATGCGCTTGGTGGCGAGGCAGCACGGAATACTGATCGCACGTTTATTCAGATTCGCTTGCTCAACACCAGTAAAGGCCCGGCTGTACAGGCGCTACGAGCACAATGTGATAAGCAGGCATATCGACTGGCTATGAAGTTTGTGCTGGAAAGCCAACCCGGCCTGGAACTGAAACAGGCAACTATCACCCATCTGCTGAGTGACATCCGAGAAGATGGACGCCAGACGATTACAGGCGTAGTAACAAATAATGGCTGGCACTACGAAGCTGGTGCAGTCATTATGACAACAGGTACGTTTATTAATGGACGGTTGGTAGTGGGAGAAAAGACGCAACCCGGTGGTCGTGCCGGTGAAGGGCCAGCTCTTGGCATCGCCGACTTGTTGCGGGCCTTAGGGTTAGAGGTGCGACGCTTTAAAACTGGTACTCCTCCGCGTATTGATGCTCGTACAATTGATTTTAGCAAGACCGAACCACAGCCAGGTAGCCGGGTGCCGCTCTACTTCTCGCGCGATATCGCGGCACGCGAAGATGTACAGTTGCCGGGTGGGCGTCCTAACCCTATCTATCCAGTAACAGATGAAGATCTTCATGGTTGGCGACCGCAGTTACCTTGCTACCTGGTGCGCACGACAGAACGAACGCACCAGATCATTCGCGATAATCTGCATCGTTCCCCTCTCTATACAGGCATTATCGAAGGCATCGGTCCACGTTATTGTCCATCGATCGAGGATAAGATCGTGCGCTTTGCCGATAAGGTCTCGCATCAGATATTTTTAGAGCCAGAAGGATGGCGCACAGGCGAGGTATATGTGCAGGGGATGAATACCAGCCTGCCCGAGGACGTACAGATACAGATGCTGCGTAGTATTCCTGCCCTGGAACGTGCGGAGATGATGCGCGTTGGCTATGCCGTCGAGTATGATTATGTACCACCCCATCAGTTATTGCCGACCCTTGAGACGAAGGTAGCATCCGGTCTTTTCCTCGCAGGGCAGATCAACGGTACTTCTGGCTATGAAGAGGCGGCAGCACAGGGGATTATGGCTGGAATCAATGCTGCATTACATGTACGGGGAGAGGAGGCGTTTGTGCTGGGGCGGCACGAGGCATATATTGGTGTGCTGATTGATGACCTGGTGACACGCCCGATGAGCGAACCATATCGCTTGCATACTTCACGTGCCGAGTATCGCTTGCTGCTGCGTCCCGAAAGTGCAGATCTACGTCTGAGCGACTACGCATATCGTTTTGGTCTCATAGATGATGCACATTATGAGCAGGTGTTAGAGAAGCGCGAGATGATTCAAAGCACACTGGGCCAACTGGAAACGACTCTATTTACCTCGTCGCGTCAGATTGAAAGTTGTGTGCAAGAAGCTGGTATCGCCGCGCTGGGACAGAAGCTTAGCGCACGGGATCTCTTGCGCAGGCCAGAAGTACGGTACCAACAGATCACTCAACTGGTCCATCTCATAGGAAATGAGCGCAATACAGAGGAAAACGCTACTGATCGCATTTCTCCCCTGCCAGAACTCCCTATTGAGACGGCTGAAGAGGTCGAACTGCAGGTCAAGTACGAGCACTACGTACGAAAACAAGAGCAGATGGTGCAGCGTACTTTACGTCTAGAAGAGATGCGCATTCCAGAGACTATTGATTATGCCCAGATACAGCACCTGCGTACGGAGGCCCGACAGAAGCTGGCACGCACACGACCACGTACGGTTGGACAGGCTTCTCGTGTCGAGGGGGTCACACCCGCAGATATAGCCATTTTGATGATATACCTGGAGAAACTACGTGCAATAAAGATGTCAACTTGACATTTGAGGTATCCTGCGTGTACTATACAAAGCACATGGTGTATCTATAATGTATCGATATGTAATAGAGCATATCTACGAACACGCTATTTTTATAGTGCTTGTTTGCTTGTTTTGAAAAAGTGCCTGACTACGCACGAGAGGACAATGGTACGCCACTCTCTTAGAAGGGGTGTAAGTAGGCGCTTATGAGGTATTTTTGTATCCATGCGCAGTAATTATAAGTGTTCCTGGCTATACCAGTTAGAAGTACCCATTAGAAGGTGCATGGTAACCTGAAAAAGGAAGAAGAGGGGAAGACTGTGTACATTCTGGTTGTTGATGACGATCATTTTGCCAACACGCTGGTACAGTTTGTCCTGAGTAAGGAAGGCTACGAGGTCGAAACTGCGGATAACCCGCGTGGTGCGATGCAAATGATTCAAAAACGTGAACCAGACCTGTTAATACTTGATGTCACGATGCCATATATTAACGGTTTTGAGTTTTCGGCGAAACTCCGTGCCGAAGGCTATGAGATTCCGCTTATTTTTATGACAGCGCAGGATACAATAGAAGCGAAGTTGCAGGGTTTTAATATTGGGGCAGATGATTACATATGTAAACCATATAATCATCAAGAACTTGTTGCTCGTGTACAGGCTGTAATGCGTCGTATAAAAAAGAATGGGAAGATAGGGACCCAAAGTATACGTGGTGGATTGATCGAACTTTTTCCGTCGGAATTGAAGGTGATAGTTCCTGGACGAGCAGCTATCACACTAACGCCAACGGAAATGTACGTGCTACGTGTGCTAATGAGTAGCTCCGGCCAGGTGATCAATCGTGACCAATTGCTGGCTGAAGTGTGGAACGATAACGAAAATAATAGTAATATTGTAGATGTCTATATCCGTCGTTTACGGGTAAAATTGGAGGTGGATGCTGATAAACCTCAGCACATTGTTTCTGTTCGAGGTGTAGGATATAAATTTATTGGGAAATAGGGGGTATGGTGAGGAAGCGCATTTACAAACAGCAGTCAGAAGAGCATGGAGAAGAGAAGTCAGGAGTGCAAGAAGCCAGACAACCCTATGAAAGACAAGTAGAGCATATCACCATGGTAGAGCGAAATGCTTATCTAGAAGCAATGATTAACAGTACCTCTGACGCCATTATTGCACTCGACCAGGATTTTCATATCCGCGACCTGAACCCTGCAGCAGTTGCAGCCCTGGGTTGTTCAATAAATGAGGCTAATGGAAGGAAATGTACAGAGGTACTGCGTTGCCAGAATTTGAACCGCATGGAACTCTGTGGTACCTCAAGCTGCCCTCTTACACGCGTAATGCAGGATAAAAAACCATTAGCGAACGAGGAACTGATTCTTGGTATTGGACCTGAACACGAGTGCGAGATTTCTACCAGTGTGACGCCTGTTTCGGCTGGCGAGGATTGGTATGTCGTTTTTATGACACGCGATATGTCGGCACTTAAAGTTGCCAATCGTGTGCGTGCAAACTTCATCTCAATGGTATCGCACGAGCTACGCACACCGCTCAACTCGGTACATGGTTTTATCGAACTGATTTTGCAAGGGCATATGGGCGCTCTCTCCGAAGAGCAACAGGTTTACCTGGGATATACTCAGGAAGGGGTGCAGCAACTGATCTCAATTGTTGAAGATATTCTCTTTATGACGCGTTCAGACCTGGGACAATTCGAGATCAAGCAGCAGAAAGTGCAGTTTTCCAGCCTGGCACGACAGGTAGTTGGTGGTATGCAGCCCCAGGCATTCAAAGCAAGTGTCGAGCTGCGCCAGGATGTGGCTGCCGATATGCCATTGCTTTATATTGACCCGCAACGCATTAAACAGGTATTGAATAATCTAGTCTCAAATGCTATCAAATTTACCCCTCCAGGCGGTACGATAACAGTAAGCGCACATGAACACAATGAAAGTTTCGAGATGATCTCGGTTGCTGATACAGGCTATGGCATTCCCGCCGAGGATCGCCAGCATATCTTTGAACGTTTTTACCAGTCAAACCACAGTGAGCAGTCAAAGATGGGCGGCTATGGTCTGGGTCTCTCGATTGCACGCTTGATTGTTGATCAGCATGGAGGGATGATTGATTTCGATACCACGTTGAACAAGGGAACAACATTCTATTTTACAGTGCCGTTATATACGGGACAGAACTCGTGATGGAGTAGCTACTGCCACAAAGTAGGTTGCTGCTCATCTTGATCTGGCTCCTGCCAGGAATTATCCTTCGAAAGTTTATCAGCAAGTCGTGTTGGTTCCGGCAAGCGATAGCCCTTGCTACAGGCCAGCACATATTTGATGCTTGTTTCAAGGCTAATTTTATGGCCTGGAGAAATAATCATCGGGTTCACACGGGTGCGAGTACGTACGACCTCGCCGATAACGTCTTTCTTATAGATCAAGGGAACATGAGAACCGGCTTCTTCGCCCAATTGTTCTTTGTTATAGGTACCAACAAGGATAGATTTTGCGCACCCGATGGTTGGCAGCCCAAGCCAGAGTCCGAGATGAGAGGCGATCCCCATGCGCCGGGGATGAGCGATCCCCTGACCATCGACCATAACCAGGTCCGGACGCTGGCGCAATTTAGCGAATGCACCCAACACACAGGGAGCTTCGCGAAACGAAAGCAAGCCTGGGATATAGGGCATGCGCAACGGTTCCTCGTAGATATGGCGCTCGACAACCTCTAGAGTGGGATAGGAGAGCAGTACAACGGCGGCATGAGCTCTCTCGTTTTCTTCATTGATTGCCATATCCACGCCCGCCACGTAACGCACCGCGTCCAATTGATCCTCAAGCACAATATGTGTTGCCAGTTCATGTTGGAGGGCAATAGCCTCTTCCCGAGTAAGTTTCCATGCATGAAGCGGTGTATTTGACATATTTGTTTCTTCTCCAGGGGCTTATCAAGCGTGCCCCTACATGTTTTATCCGATGTTAGCGTGCTTCCGCGATACATAGCATACGCGGACTTTCGAGGTGATAAGGACTAAGATCGTAATCACCGTAAACATCCTTAATGACAAATCCAGCCTGTTCAAGTAAAAGTTCCAGTTCGTTGCGCTCAAAGAGGTAAAGATGTGTCGTCACCGTTGTACGATGCACTGGCCCACCCTGACTATGCTGATCGTAAAAATGCGTCAACTCCAGCAGATGGCGATCCGGCGCGGTGGCCGGGCTGACGAAATGGGTAAGCAGAGTACCATCATCGCGCTGCCAGGTTGCCTGGTGCAGCATATGCCCTCCCAGTTCCTCCATATAGCGTGCATCGGCATTGCTGATGTCTACAATAAACGTGCCACCTGGACTCAGATGCGCGTGTACAACCTTCAGCGTCGCCAGTTGTTCTTTGCGTGTTATGATGTGAGCGAAAGAACCAAGCGCGATAAATGCCAGACGAAACTTCTGCTCCAGGTGTAGAGAAATGATGTTTTGTCGCACCAGCGTACAGCGAGCAGCAACGCCTGCCGCCTCTATCTGCATACGTGCAATTGCCAACATCTCCGCCGAAGTATCGACGCCCGTGACTTCATGGCCCTCCTGTACTAATGGAAGAAGAACACGCCCACTTCCACATGCCAGCTCAAGTATCTTGCCGCCACATAATTCAGCAAAATTGCGATAGAGGTCGAGATCTTCACTGAAGTGCGCGTGCTCAATATCATAAAAAGGCGCGATCAGATCGTATTCACTCATAAATTGCTACCAGACATTCTAGAAGCTACCATTCATACCTTTAATTTTCCATACACCATCCACCTGAACCATAGTGAAGCGGACGGAATAATGAATTGGATGCGCATTTTTGCTCCGTGTAGTATTAATAATGAGCAGAGTAGTATTGTTCGTTGTAGCAACGGTATAACCAGTAACAGAACCAATATTCTTATCCAGTAATTGCGCAAACGCGACATAATCCTTTTGAGAACCTAAAGGTACGTTCTGATTCTGAGATGTAAGAGTCGCATTGCTCGCCAGGTATGAGTACGCTAAAGTATAATCCTTCTGGGCGACGGCCTCATAGTAGTCATCGGCGGTCACAACAGGACCAGCCAGGGTAGTGAGATATCTTGCAATAAGAATGGCACCGACAATAAGGACGCAGACAACTCCAAGGAGAATCCAGAGCCAGCTGCGAGAAGTTTTTTTCTGCCGCGCCAGGATGCGACCGGACCTGGGCAGAACAATATTGTAGGGAGGCTGCCGGGATGAATTAGCGGGTGAAGATTTAATCCTCCGGTATCTCGATTGCTGAGATTTGCCAGGATCATAATTCATAAAAAACTGCCTCCGAGAGAATATAAACCCTATAAATTATGCGTCATTAGTATACCTGTCCAGGAAATGAATTACAAGAGTGTTTGTCGAAGAGCCACACCTTAATCTACATACGTGCAGATCGAAATTTTCCCCCAGGCACATACCAGGTTTTTCAATGCATATAAAGAACAAGAAAGCCAATGGTATTACGATAAGAAAAAGACCACATCAGTAGATTTACACAAATATAAGCGATGGCAATATATGCCAACGTTATGTAATTAACGCTGTTTTTCGATTGTAGTCACATTTATATGATATCCTCTCTTACAAGAATCCTTCAGATTCTATTTACGTTTAATAGCTCAACAATAAAAAGATTTTAATAAATCTTGAGAGTTTCATGAGATACTTTTAGCTATTTACTGGTATATTACGGTAATAACCGTGGATGTTGGAAAAGGGAGATAAAGGAAATATTGTTCAGTTAATAAATACCTTTTTATCGTATTCCAACGTAAATGTAGGTTCGAAATTGAAATGAGCAGAATGTCAGGTAGTAGTAAGGGATGGCAGTCCCATCTCCCAGCCAGAAATATAATTGTTATTTGCGTTTTAGGGTGCGTTATTACGAGCGCTATTTTCGCATCCTTTAGATCCCAGTTGCATCTCTTTCCGAATATAGCTGCCGCGAACACGACAGCGAGCAATGGAGCTGACCAATGGGATAATGATGAGACAGTCACGACTCCAATATCCACTATCTCATTATCCACAAGTAAGGAGATAGCTGTCTCTTCTCTCTTTCAGCACTATTATCAAAGCCATGGAGCAGTAGGAAATCCGGGTGAACCGGTGACAGTAGCCTTTCCTATCGATCAGGGATTGCTTCAGTTTTTTGTGTCAGGCGCGTTACTTTCACCTGGGAAGCAGCAGGCACAGAGTCAAAGCAACAATACTACTCTCACTTCTCTGATTAATCAAGGTAGCAAGGATGCAGCAACTGGAGTTATTCGTTTGCCATTGCTGCAAGCGCTTCTCACCTCTGGTAGCAAAGCTCCTATTGGTGGTCCACAAAGTCCATTTACTTATGTCAATCTCCGTATGGCAACTGATCCGGCGTTTATGAAGTCTGCTCCAACAAGGGAGTCTATAAGTACCTCATCTTCGAGCAGTCTACAGACTCACTTCGTTAAGGGGGGCACGCGAGCGGGCAAGGATGTCGGGCATTTCATTCCCCAGGCCTTCTGGAGCTACATCAACTCGGCTGATGTTTCACCTGATGGGTGGGTAAAAGATTTTGGCGCTCCACTTACAGAGGCGTTATCTTTTACTTTGATGGTGAATGGTAAGCCACACCATATGTTGGTTCAGGCATTTGAACGTGATGGAGTGTTATTAGATCAGGACGCTAGAGATGCTTCAGACCATCCATTGATCCAACGGCTAGCTACAGGCATAGACTATCTTCAAACTTTTGGCTTACCGGCAGTCGCAATTCGCCCACAACAGACCATCTGGACCCAGGGAGAAACGACCCTGCTCACGACACCTGATTCAGGACTGGCAATTGCCCATATTGGTCAGAATTTTGTGCTCAAACTCCTTGGAGATACACGTTGGACAGCGGGAGTGCTCTGGTATCATGTCCAATGGTCCACACCCAAAAGTACCGATAGGGGGTGGATATCAGCGGCGGATATTACCTTTGTCTCTCCAGGTAGTGTGCCACAGTGGGCTTCTTTGGATGTACTTTCCCCTCAACTTGCATCCTATCTTACTAACTTTGGTTCCAATGCGGGGGTGGTAGTCTACGATGTAACTCGTCAACGTTACTATACTTACAATAGCGATACTCAATTCATTGTCGCCAGTTCCATGAAAATCCCTATCATGCTAACGTTTTTTGATACGCTTGAGCAGCAGGGATTAGAGCCGGATGACGATCAGATGGATGTTCTTACTACGATGATTGAGAATTCAGATAACGACTCTGCTTCGGAGCTTTATTTTAATGAGCTCAACGGTGCAACATCAATTACAAACTATATGAAAAAGATCGGAGTGGGTGGTTTGAATGCGGATAACGATGCCTGGGGTTACAGCACTATCACCCCGCAAGCGATGGTCGATCTACTCACACTTTTCTATGAGGGCAAGATTTTAACGCGCCAGGACCGCGCCACAGCTTATAACCTCATGGAAAACATTGAGTCTGATCAGCAAGTTGGAGTTGGAGACACGGCCCCCAACGGGTTTACAGTAGCAATGAAAGATGGATGGGTTACTGGTCCCGATAATTTGTGGGCGATGAACTCGTCAGGCATTGTAATGTCAGAACAAAGAAACCTACATTATTTCGGTTTACACACAGGAGCAGCAATCCTTAGACAATGGGCAAGAGATTGCCAGCAAGGTCTGTAGTTCTATGGCATCTTTACTAAGTAATGTCGGGTAAATCCCGTACGGACCACATTTATGGCGTCTTGCGATTTATCGACCTATAGCCGATAAATCGCAGGACGCCATAAATGTGGTCCGTACGAAGATTAGCGGTCCTTCTCGGTATGGGTCAGTGCAGCCTGAGCTGCGGCAAGACGTGCAACTGGGACGCGGAAGGGCGAACAACTAACGTAGTCCAGGCCGATCATGTGGCAGAACTCGATGCTATCGGGATCACCACCATGCTCACCACAGATGCCCAGCTCGATAGTTGGATTAGCTTTGCGTCCCTTCTCGACGGCCATACGAACGAGTTGACCAACACCATCGCGATCCAGAGTCTGGAAAGGGTTGAAAGGCAGGATCTTGACCTTATCCTTCAGGCCGGGCTCTTCCAATCCATCGACGTACTTGAGCAGGAACTTTCCTTCAGCGTCGTCGCGGCTATAGCCGAAGGTGGTCTGTGTAAGATCATTTGTTCCGAAGCTGAAGAAATCGGCGACAGGTGCAATCTGGTCGGCGGTGAGGGCGGCACGCGGTAATTCGATCATAGTACCGAATTTGTGCTCGATGGTGTGGCCAAGACGCTGATCAATTTCGTGCGCTTCGGCCTCCAACTGGCGGCGAACTTCCTTCAGTTCGTTGACATGTCCAACCAGCGGAATCATAATCTTGGGGTAGAGTTTCTTCCCTTCTTGCTCCAACTCTTCCACGGCCTCAAGAATGGCACGTGTCTGCATCACGTTGATTTCTGGGAAGAGAAGACCGAGGCGACAACCGCGTAGACCAAGCATACGGATTGGCCTCACGCATTGAACCGACGGCTTCCAGTAGCTTGCGTTTTTCGGCCAGCTCCTCTTCATGACCACCCTGAATCTCCAGGCGTGTTACGTCTACTAGCAGTTCTTCGTAGGAGGGCAGGAACTCGTGCAGAGGGGGGTCAATCAGACGAATGACGACGGGATAGCCTTCGCCTGTTTCGGGATTGACCATCGCTTCAAAGATACCTTTAAAGTCACTGCGCTGGAAAGGAAGTAACTGGTCGAGGGCTGCCTGGCGCTCCTCTTTCGTCTTGGCGAGGATCATCTTCTGCACGATGGGAAGGCGTTCCTGCTCCATGAACATGTGCTCGGTACGGCAGAGGCCAATACCCTGAGCACCGAAGGTCACGGCACGTTGTGCATCACGAGGATAGTCTGCGTTAGCCCAGACGCCCAGGCGACGGAACTTGTCGGCCCAGCTCAACAATTTTTTCAGGTCAATCTCTTTATTAAAATCGGGATCGACCGTTTTGATGATGCCTGCGAAGACTTCGCCTGTCGCTCCATCGATAGAGATATTGTCGCCCTCTTTGAGCACGAAACCAGTGTCGACGACGCGGAAGAGGTGCTCGTGTTCGCTGACGCGGATACCCTCGGTCCCTGCAACACAGGGGAGGCCCAGTCCACGAGCGACCACAGCAGCATGGCTGGTTGCGCCACCACGAGCGGTCAAGATACCTTTGGCAACGAGCATACCATGAACATCATCAGGGCTGGTCTCAGGACGGATCAGCACTACGGCAATTCCAGCTTTGCCCTGCACTTCGGCGGTATCGGCATCGAAGACGGCTTTACCAGCAGCAGCACCAGGGGAGGCGTTCAGCCCTTTTGCCAGCAGGCGTCCATCCTTGGATGCCTTTCTCTTCTCCTCTTCGTCAAAACGTGGTAGGAGCAAATTGTAGACCTGGGAAGGCTCAACGCGCCTGACAGCCTCTTCCTCATTGATCAGACCCTCTTCAACCATATCCACGGCGACCTTAACGGCTGCCTGTGCATTACGCTTGGCCGAGCGCGTCTGAAGCATGTAGAGGTGACCCTTTTCGACTGTGAATTCCAGATCTTGCATGTCACGATAATGCTGCTCCAGGCGCTGAGCGATCTCCTTGAACTGCTCGTACACATGTGGCAGATCGTCTTGCAAACGGCTGATCTTTGAGGGGGTGCGGATACCAGCTACCACGTCCTCACCCTGAGCGTTCAGGAGATATTCGCCATAGAGCACTTTTTCGCCTGTGCTAGGATTGCGCGTAAAGGCCACGCCAGTACCGCTATCATTGCCCATGTTGCCGAAGACCATTGTCTGTACGTTTACAGCCGTACCAAGGGAATGCGGAATTTTGTTAAAGTTGCGATAGTCAAAAGCGCGCTTGTTATTCCAGGAAGAGAAAACAGCCTCGATGGCCTTCTGGAGTTGCTGGTGAACATCGGTGGGGAAGGGTTCACCTGATTGACGTTCAGCGATCTGCTTGAACTCGACCACCAGTTGCTTCAGATCAGCAGCCGGAATCTCGGCATCGGTAGCAACATGTGCACGCTCTTTATATTGTTCAAGCAAGCGTTCAAAATCATGTGGGTCAGTATCGAGCACGATTTTGCTAAACATCTGGATAAAACGTCGGTAGGCATCGTAGGCAAAGCGCTCATCGCCAGTCAGGGCGACAAGCCCCTGCACTGTCTCATCGTTGATACCCAGGTTGAGCACGGTATCCATCATACCTGGCATGGAAAATTTAGCACCTGAGCGTACGGAGACGAGCAAAGGATTACTCTTAGCGCCAAAGCCTTTGCCTGTCTTCTGCTCGACGATCTTGAGGGCAGCAAGTGCCTGTTCCCACATACCTTGAGGAAACTGCTGATGGGAGTCATAATAAGCGTTGCATGCCTCAGTGGTGATAGTAAAACCAGGAGGGACTGGAAGGCCCGCATTGGTCATTTCAGAGACACCTGCTCCTTTACCACCGAGCAGTTCGCGCATTTTTGCATTGCCTTCGCTGAAAAGGTAAACCCATTTACGTGGTGATTGCTTTACGGCTTCATCCAGCCCCGTGCTGGTTATCTGTTGCGTCATGAAATATCCTCCAAATGATCTTTTCGGGCGACGTATCGCTCGGTATACCCTTTTTAGATATGCCTATCCCGGGTGGGTGCCCTTCATATACTGATACAATTATGCTAGCACAATGGTTCTTGCCCAACGCATTACTTTGCGAGCACTCTGAATATAACTGCTGGCCTGCTCAGCATTAATGACCGCATCGGCCTCTTCCGGAGGCGTATCGGCATAAAAGGCTTCGGGATGAAATGGAGTAAGAATCTCCATCTCGCTCTGAATCTCCTCTGGAGCACCGATTAACGTCCCTAATGCACGCAGGTCATGATTATACGTAGAACGACGGCCAAACCGCAACAAGCTTACTGACTGTGCCGCTTTTTCCGCCGCCTGGTTACAGAAATCCGCGCAGGCGAAATGCCGCCCCAACCCTAACTCTACAGACGCAGTCGCCATGTCTTGTGCTGCCTCTGCGTAAAGCCCTAGCGCCCCCTGGACATCGCTGCCAGAGGAAAGCTCCTCTTCCTCATCGTCATCCTCTTCAGGAAATGGAATCCGAGGAAGGTGGTCTGATTGCGTTTCTTGCTGAAGTGTAATGCCCTGTAAAAGGATATGTTCCAGATCGTCTTCATCATCCTGACCAGGTACTCTATACTTCCCATCATGCGTCTCTGCCATGATTTGTAATCCTTATCGTTTTATTACATCCAGGCGTTTCAGTACCCTGCAAGCGGGTCGTCAAAGGATATAGCTCCTACTACCGCATGAGGAAAAGTGGACACACTAAGGGTGAAAATGCACCGGATAGGCGTTAATGCGCTGTATACAGCATTGCGTTGTCGAGCCATTGTGCACATAGTATGCCCAATAAGTCCTTTGTGTCAATGGGTGTAGGAGTCCAGTTCTTCATCCTTCAAGGTGCAAATGGCCTGAATCAGGAAAATCTCTTTGTCAACGTGAGATTTGCTATTCCCATTATAGCATTTTTGTTACCCATGCCAGCGCTTACTCTCCTGCTGTGTGATCGTCAGGTACTGTGTTCCATAAGTCACACTCGGCTCGATCATTGCTCCTTCAAACCATTCATTAAAGGAGGTAATTGTGATCCAATCGGGATTACTGGCAATAGCAGCACTCCAGCTTGTATGATAGGTTGCTCCATTATTACGAGGTACTTTATAGGTCCCTGTACGCCCTGGTATGCGTGTATCATCATAGCCAGGCAGGACGCCTGCAGCCCAAATTTTTTGTGTATGATGAGCAGCATTATAGGCATTCACTTTGTTGCGAAACCCCTCATCTACTGCTGGCATAGTGCCATGCAACAGACCCCAATAGCCAGCACTGAAGAGGTGAATGCCATCAAAAACATTGAGCAGGTTTATATCAACGCCTTCGGCTGACCAGATCCACTTGTGATCTGGATCGGCCCGCTTGCGAATAGAGGCCCATAGAGCTAGTGTGCGCCCATTGCCGAGAGGATTCCAGACAAAAAGGACCGGTTTGCCATGCCAGTGCAAAAAGTAAGGGCTCTTACTATAATGTGAGGTTATATAAAGCAGACTGTTGACTATGTTGGTCTGGCTGCGTAAAGCTGGTGCATCGCTCTCAAAGTACAGCGTTGAGGCAAAGTTATATCCTGTACGCTTCTGTAAGGAAGCAGATTGAGCCAGGAGCGTCGCAAAGTTCTTATCAGTTTTGTCTCCCCGCCCCCACCAGGAACTGATAAAGCCAGTAATACCCGCATTCGCAGCCCAGTTTATTTGACGCTCGATAGTAGCATCATCTGCCGAGTTATAGCGAATGGTTGGCAGATCCGACATATGACAGGAACACCAATCTGTCTGCTGATACCATGCATAGTAGAAGGCCAGTACAGGACGATCGGGATTGATGGTGTGAACTATCGGAGCTGAGACCGGCTGCCCATGGACGGGTACTCCTCCATAAAACACGCTCATAAGAATAATGAGAAACACAACAGGCAAAACGAAAAGTCTGGCTTTGAAAGTGTGGTAAAATGCAAGCATACAATCTCCTCAAAATACGTCCCATCGCTACTTATCTTCGTTGTGCGCAAGAATTATACATACGCACGTTTCTATATACACACTAACGATGAAGAGTATAACACGTTTTTATTCAAAAATTCATTACACTTTCTTCAGTAATAAATTCCTATTCTTGTATATATCGGCCAATGTAAAAAGTTGAATAGGTTATGGTCGGAAGGTTATAGTGGTGTCACTTTTTTCGGATATGATACGTGTATCCAGTATGTTGTTTTCGTTGAGAATGATGAAGAAAGCGACGTTACCCTCGGTTAAAGCAGCCAATACATCATAGGTTTTATCCATTTATGAAAGCAAATGTAAAAAGACACGAAATTAAGATAGAAACAGCTATTTACCAATTTTGGAAAAGGAGGAATGTATGACAACAATAGAAAGAACGACAGTAATAGGTGTTTTCGAGGATCGTATCCTGGCAGAGTACGCATTAGGTGATCTTCATCGTGCAGGTTTTAGCAACGATGATATTGGATTTGTTGTTCGTAACCTGGCTGTTGCTGAGGCGAATCCTGATACGATACAGCGCGAAACTGCTACAGGAGCTGCGACAGGGGCTGTGGGAGGCGGTGTTGTAGGCGGTCTTTTAGGAGCGGCTGCAGCACTTTTAATTCCGGGCCTGGGACCAGCTCTGGCGGGTGGGATTCTGGCTGTAACATTGGGTGGCGCGGTACTTGGAGCTGTAGCGGGAAGTTTTGCCGGAGCCCTCACAGGATTTGGTATTCCGGAAGAAGAGGCGATCTACTATCAAAACGAACTTGAGATGGGTCGTACTATCGTAACGGTTAAAGCTCCTGAGCGGTATCAGGAGGCACTTGAGATCTTGCGTCACAATGGTGCTTACGATGCCAGTACACGTAATAGCGTTCAGAATGTCCCTTTGTATGATCCATCTGCACCAATAGCTGGCTCGTATGATCCTGATGCAACAATGAAGAATCCGGCGGTAGCTTCCCCTGACGAATATACACCTGGGAGGACGACAGGAAATTCTGAAACGCAACCTGTAGCATCTCCGTCCGCATCACAGCAGTATGAGCGTCCTATTAGAACAGGTGCGTATGAGGACAACAATTACGATCCGAATATTCCTGGCCGAGCCAATGGTTAGCCTGGTGGATAAGATACGCGTTTCATAGTAACTTACACCTTGATAGCTTTATTAAGCAATAATAAAGCTATCAAGGTGTTTTCATTCTTTGTACTGGAATGTAGGGGAAGATAATCTTGACATCCAGCACTGCTGACCTTGACATTAGAATTACCATCTGCTATATTATAAATAGCAAATAGCAATAACGTAAAACCTTTTTACTTCAAGACATTGGAATAACTCTTCTGATGTGAGAAGTATGACCCGACGGTTCCACGAGGAGGAACTGAACATGTACGACTATCAAAATTCACGCAATGGCCGGAGGCGCATGCGAGGAGCATATGGTTTTCCCTGGCTACTGTTTTTCATCTTCTTCTTCAACTTCCATTCTCTAAGCTGGCTGTTGATGACTCTTGTGATGATGGCCTTTGTTTTCCTCATCATCAAAGCCATAACGGCAACCAGCGTCAATAGGGGTTCGGCTCAAAACAGGATGGGACAGGCACAACAAATGTACCAACCAAAGCAGCCGTATCAGCAACCATATCAGCAACCGTACCAGTCATACGAGCAAGGATATCAGGCACCACAGGAAGCGTATCAGGAAGGCGGACAGCAATATCAGTATCCAGCTCCTGAAGAGTACGATCAATACGAGCAACCGCAGGCACAGTATCCGGAACAGATGCCCCCGATGCAGCAACAATAATACAAATCCGGCGGATAATCTGTCGGGTTAATAATCTATCTGTGCTCCTTTCCTCTGAATGCGAAAATTTCTGTCACAATCTCATGACATGATAGAAATTGGCCCAAAATTAGGTGCTTTTAGCTTGACAGGTAAGAGATTGAACTGTTAAAACTATAAAAGATGAGAGTTCGCAAATATCACTTCAAATATCATTTCCGAGGGGAGCTACATAATGTACTATGACAGAAGAGCGCAACGTGCGGCCAGGCGAGCTTATAGAAGAAGCATGGGTGGCAGGCGTGGAATCTACGGTTTCCCCTGGTTCCTCCTGGTTCTGCTTATCATTTTCTCCCACACGTTCTGGTCAATAATTGTTGGCGTGATAGTCGCGATTGTACTAACAGCTATTCTTTTGAGAGTGCTTGGAGCTCAAGGAATGATGGGCAGCAACTATCAACAGCCTCCACAGCAGCAATATTACCAACCACCCGACCAGCAGCCGCAAGATCCCTATCAGCAGCCATACCAGCAACCACAGGAGTCATCCTACCAACCATATGACCAGGGATATCAGCCACCACCAACTCAGGAAACATATCAGGAAGGTGGGGAGCCGCATTCGTATCCTAAGCAAGATGATGCATATCAGCAATATGACCAGCCGCAGGCGCAATATCCGGAGCAGATGCCTCCAATGCAACAGCAGTAAGAGTCATTATACTTATCACCTTGACTCAAGGGATCACATTTGTGTCAGCATTGAGCGCCAGTACAAAGCGTGCTAGAACATCTGCAGCTTCATCCATATCCTTCAGCGAAGCAATTTCTGACCCGGTATGCAGATACCGGCAAGGAATACTCACCAGGCCAGTTGCGATACCGCCGCGTGCAATCTGAACCATATCAGTATCGGTGTAAGTATTTGCCGCCTGGGGATCGATCTGATAGGCGATGCCCGCGGCGGTCGCCGCATTCACCAGTAACTGATAGATGCGCGGATTGATATTACCCCCTAACGTGATTACAGGGCCGCCATTGAGCTTTACCTCACCGATCTCCTGCTTCGAGGTACCAGGATGATCGGACGTATATGTTACATCTACAGCGATAGCGATAAGCGGTGCTACGCTATAGGCGCTAGTAGTGGCACCACGCGATCCCACCTCTTCCTGCACAGCTGATACAAAGAAGACAGCAGCCTGAAGTGTCTCACGTTGCGCATGAATGCGGCGCATAGCCTCAATAATGGTAAATATACCTGCTCTATCATCTAATGCTCTAGAGACAACGAGATCTCCATGAAGAGGTGCGAGTTGGGCAGCTCGCGTCACGGGGCTTCCTATGGGTACAAGCCTCTGAGCCTCTTCTTTATTTGCCACGCCTATGTCGATCCACATCTCAGAAAGGTCTGGCAATTTATTTCTTTCTTCACCCTGGAGGGTATGAATTGGCTTACGTCCGATGACTCCTGGTATAGGCCCTGCGGGTGTCTGAATCAGAACACGGTCGGCAGCCAGAGTTGCCCTATCGAAGCCACCGATGGGAGCAAAGTAGAGAAAGCCCTGATCATCGATATAGCGAATAAGAAAACCAATTTCGTCACAATGGGCAGTCAGCATCACGCGTGGCTGGCCGACAGTATGGAGCACAGCAATCACATTGCCATGTACGTCGGTGTGTATGTCGTCGGAATAGTGTGCTACCTCTTCACGAATAACTTGCTGCACACGCTGCTCAAAACCGGAAGGGCCTGAGCTGGCAACCAGTTGACGTAAAAAGGAGACGCGGGATTCATTCATAAAGCACTCCTGCCAAGTTGAAATGTAAATACATATATACCATATCATAAATGAGCGTTTTCAGCGCAACCATATATGGTCTCTTTTCTATCTAGCGTGGACACAATCAAGCTCTAACTGGCTCAGAACTTAATGACCTCATCCACACAAAATCCCGCAGGCCAGCTCTGCGAAAGATCGGTCTGAAGGCGGCAGGAAACGCTGGTAGAGCGGTTGTGGCATCAATCGGCTCCGGTTTCCCGACAACATAAACCCTCTTATGGTAGACCAGCGTACCGCCTCCAGCGGCCTGCATGTTACGATACCAATCCACCGCTGGCCCATACGTTAGCGCAACCACAAAACGCTCTCCCAGCGGCCACACCCAGATCACCGTCTCATAGGGCTTTCCGCTTCGACGGCCAACATGATGAATGATCGCAAACGGGCCGCGGGAAAGCTTTGTAAACCCGCGTAAGAGCCGATTGGTGACATACTTATTAAAGATACGTATGCGATCAGGCAACATCCTCTCCTCCTTGAACAGAGACCAACGTCAACGGTTACGGGGTCAATGGAGGTGATTCCAACAATTTTCACCCACGTTTTCCCCAGCTTGCACAAGAGAGGAAAGAAACACTTTCAGGAGTATTTGAGGAAAGAACATGGCTGTTGAAGCCTCTTCAGGTTGCTCAGAAATAGAGAGAAAAGGCATGCTACGCAAAATGAAGGATTCGCGCAAACCTTTTCGCTGTTTCTCTGGCCAATACCTACCTTGAAATACTTCTTTCCCATCTTATACATGAATTGTTTCAGTACATAGCAAGGAAAACGCAGGTAAAAAATGCTGGGATCTCTGTTTAGTCGGCGATCATTGCTAGCAGTGTTTTTGAGATTGTTTCTGGATCTGCACCGCTCAGATTGACAACTTTCAAATGCGCATTACGTTGCTCAATAGCCTGATATGCTGCTACCGCACGTTCATGATCACGACCATGCCCAACCGTGGCAATAATGACGTACATGGTGCCACTGACGCGTTCTAACAGGCCGTCGAACTGATCTGCGTCTTTGGCCTCGCCGTCCGTAATGACCAGAGCTCGGAGAATCGGCCTCTGCTCTGGCGGGCGACTCCCAAACTCACTTTTATAAGCTTGCAACAATGCGTTAAAGCCTGGTACGATCCAGGTGTCTCCAACCCACTGGATTGCTTTCCATTTCGCCTGCAAGTTATCCGGGTTCAAGTCTCCAATATCACGTCCAGGACGGTTCCCCGAAAACAACACAGTACGGAGCCCGCCAGCTCCTTCGTCCTCTTGTTCTTCACCTTCTCTGGCTGCCTGGCTATCAGCTGCCGCAAGCACCTCGACAATAGTGCCGATCGCTTCTCCAACAACATCTTTCCGCGCTGTAGGATCGGTTTCACTGGAACTCCAGTTCATTGATTCTGTTGTGTCCAACAGCAACATTGTTTCAATTTCTTGTGGTACCTGTGTCATAACTCTAAATCCTCCTCAGAATGGGTACAATCTAGATATCTTCTAGACAACGTTTTAGCAAAAAAAACAGAATCCATGCACTGTCTTTTGTCTCACTCTCTCAATCCAACAAGCCCGGTTGCTTATCGGATGCAGTGGGCGGAAGCATGGTAACCGTTGTTGAACTAGCCATTTGTGTTTTCATTGCCGCAAGCTCATCATCAACTTGCTGACCTTGTGTTAACTGTGCAAGTTGGTGATCCAAAGCAGTCTGATTACCACTGCCAAGCATATTTTGTGGCCCAAGTGCACCTTCATCAAGCAACGCATCAATCGCATCGGCGTGATTTGCAGCGGCTTCGACTTTAGCCTGTGCTCGCGTCATCATCTGGTTCAGTTGTGCAGACTGCTTCGAAGCGCCTGTTGCCACCTCACCAATATGAGACACCGCCTGATTCGCTTGATACTGCGCCTTTAACACTTCTTTTTGCGCACCAAACTGCTGCACCTGCATCTCATCCTGTGTAATGAAACGTTCAATTTTTTCATGCTGCTCCTTCAAATCAGCAAGCTGCTTTTTATACGCATCCTCTTGCTGCAAGAGAGCATCTTTCCGCGCAAGTGCCTGTCGTGCAAGATCTTCACGGTTTTGCGTGAGTGCTTGCTGCGCATTTGCTTTATAGTTAGCAACTTGTAGCTCGACTGCCGCTTCCAGCGCTTGTATATGTTTTTCGTTCTGGACAATCTCAACCAGGCCTGACCGTAATTGTGCTAGTTGTTCGATTTGCTGGTTGTAGCTGTAATCAAACACCTGGCCAGGATCACCCTCAGCTTTGTCAGAGTGCTGCATTCGTTTTCACTCCTACAATCGCTTTTAATCGATCAGCAAATCCCACTGGATATCCTCCTTTGTGTTGTTCTTTAACGGTTACAATAAAGGCTCCCTGTCACCACCCGTAATATCAGAGAGCAGATCGCCTGCATCGTTATCACGCTGTGGCTGCCTGGCTTGGGGCTTCGATGGCTCTGGCGGTTTGTGCGTAATGTCTGCTAACGGATCATCATCACTCGTCGGTTGGTGTTGTGGCCGCCGCTGTTGTGCAAACTCATCGAGCATTGATTCCGCCTGCGGTTGTGCAACTACTTGCGGTGGTTGCCACGTCTGCTTCGGTACTTGCGCAAAGTCGTTCAAGAGCGCAGCCGCTTCTTGGGCACCATACGGTTCTTCTGGTTTCGGTTTCGGTTCCGAAGGTTGTACACCTGTGCTTGCCGGTAGGTACATCACGTGTTGTGGCGACGGTTCTGTTTCAAATCGACGTCCTGGATTTTGTGGGTGCGCCAAAGCTCCTGGCTGTGCAACTAGTTGACTTACTGTAAAAAAGCTGCTAAGCGCTTCCCATAATAAATCACTTGCTTGTGCCAACATCGGTTGAGCAACTTGCGTGATGCTTAAAGCGCCGAGCATATCTACCGCAGTCTGAAAATGAAACACTCCTAACTGCATTTCACGATGTATCACCTCAAGATGCTGTCCAACAGATTCTGGTGGAGGTATGGGACTTGCACTGACTGCTAGTTCGTACGCCGCAATAAATCCATTCACCCACTCTTGTAGCTGCTGTGCTCCATTCCGTAGCCCCTGCACTAATGGTACAGAGATATGGTCGTTTGATTCCCGCAAGCGTGGTCCAAATTTTAACGGCCAATCGAAACCACGCGGTCGATAGCGTGGGTCCTGGGCTTTGATTGCTTCTTCTAAAAGCGGCTCGAATGCTGCGCAAAGTGCGATAGCTTGATTATACGCATCTCTTGCGAGCGGGGCATTTGCTGGTGATGCCTGGACAATTGCTTGTACCACAATCACATGACAACGACAAGCACGCACAAAAGCCAACGCGTATCCAACAACAGTATAAGCATCCCACGGTGCTGTCCCGTGGATAATTGCCGTATTGACCGTATCTTCAAGTTGTTGGTTGATTGCTTCAATCTGGTTTGATGCTCGAAGGTACCCTTGTATTGTGTTCGTAGCTTGAGTTTTGTTATTAGCATCAAAGAAGTTTTTAAACATCGTTGCTGAGTCCTCCTTTCTACCGTTAGAGGTGGTTGTTGGATCATAGATTGACATTTGGATGTGTATTAAGATGATCTTCTCAAGCCAATACTTTGTTCACCCTCTCTAGAAAAAAGCAGGACTGTGGAGCCATGTCCTAAGTATACCAGGGACTACCATCTGTCCTCTTTCCTTGATCAACGAGAAAAGAGGTGAAAACTAAAAAGGATACCACGTGCACTGATATTGTATCTTCGCACGCAAATGGTGTGCCCTATGGCGTTCTTGAAAGACACCGAAGCCTTCGCCGCAGCACTCCGCGAGGTCCTGCAGGATTTCGCGCTTGAACGCTTCCCGCGCTCAGGACTCATCTGATGATGGCGTAAAATGAGAAGAGAAGCGGCTTCTGCCAATTTAAATGTAAAAACATGCATATAATAGCATACAGGCTCCATCAGAGTATGATGGAGCCTGTAGTATAGGATAACGGCCTGCATGCAATGCTAGAGTTAGCGTACGAACAATTTGAGCACCTCATCGACACCGGGATGAGCACGGTTCAAGCGCAGATCTTCGGCACCGGTAGAATCTGTTTGAACAAGCAAAATACCCTGTTGTATGCATGTATTTAGAAGTTCGCGAGCAGACTCACGAGTGAGCCGTCCCCGGAAACGGTTCTTGGGGTTGACGGGATCACCAATAAAATTAGAGACACCAATGATAGTACGCCAGGACCAATTCCGATCAATATAGTCAAGGAACTGCAAGAACTGCGGATCGAGGACATCCATAGGCGGAGTCCCGAAAGGCAATTGGAACTGCTGTGATGAGCTGCCCTGGTAATTAACAGCAGCCATAGCACCAGTTATTCCTGTTGACGACATTGAAAAGCTGCCTGGCTGGATTGCAGGGAGCGCCCCTGTCGTACCAGTGTTCATGGGGGTACCAGCCCCACCAGGGACTAAGGGCACAAATTGATTAGCACTGCTTATTAAATCTCGGCTGACGGTTCCTGGAATACCAACAACAATAACAGTTTTGTTCAAACGTAACTTTAGACGTGCGCTAATTCGAGTGAAATCTTTATCGCCAGTCATCAAAACAAAAGTTGTGATGGTGGGGCGATCAAAAACAGTTTCAATGATATCCATCAACATATTCAAGTCGACAGTACTTTGCACAACAGTACTTTGCACAATAGTACTACTTCCACCGGAGTTTACGGCGGGCATGTGGCCAGTAGTGCCAGTGCCAGTATGCTGGTTAGCAGGTGGGGGATATCCCAGAGGACCAGTATTGCTTGCCAGAGGACCAGTAGGACTGGATTGTCCATAGGAATTCTGGTAGGAGCGGTAGAGGTCTCGCTGCTGATATTCGGACATGCTATAAGTCTCTTCAGTAGGTTGCTCATCCTCTAACGGGAGATTTTCTTCAATATCATTCTCAAGGGGATGAGAAGTTTCTTGATCAGGATCCCATTCGTTATTCGCTGCTGCTGGAGTAAGTGCGGGGAGTGCTCCAGAGTTACCAGAGACTGTGGAGGGCCACTGGCGGGGGCTAGCAGGAAAAGCACCCGTCCCTTGTTCAGAGACGAAGTTGGTAGAGTTATTCAGCATGCCTGTGGGCGTATTACCAGAAGCATAATGGATAGTTCCCATCCGAATACGATCTCGCTGCTTGGCAGGGCAATCGACGCGATCGATCATTGCCGCTGTCAGGCTGCCTTTAAAGGGCTCGGGTTGGCGAGACCAGTCCGCATAGGCGCGGGCCACCATAACAGTACCATAGCGGCGGGCCACAGCAATAAGTTCCTGTGGGTCGGGCTCCCGCCGTTGAATATTTAGCATACTGTAGCGTATGTTCTCAAAATCGATGAATAAAGCAATATCTTCGGGCACAACCTTCTCCTCTCATGGGGAGAAACCGCGCAGGCCAAGATTTATGATTGTTCAGGTGCTCGGATAACTTTGCAGTGCATCCTATAGCTAAGAGCATATCATACTTTAATGGTAAAGTCGAGAGGTCTGCGCTTTACTTTGCGTACCTACTATGGTATATTTTGTAGTTGAGAAAGGTTTCGACTGTTTTAAAAAGAGTGTATACGATGGAGCTCACAAAACCCAAACATTCTGGCGATATACCCTGCCCCGTAGCTCGCACTGCTGAAATCATCAGTGGCAAATGGACATTGCTTATCATCCGCGATCTGGCTTCCGGTGTCAAACGTTTTAATCAGCTTGAACGTTCCCTCCGTGGCATTAGCCCCAAGACACTCTCTGAACGACTACGTTCCCTCGAAGAAGAGGGGGTCATCGTGCGACAAACGTTCGCTGAAGTTCCTCCTCGCGTAGAATATTCTCTTACTGAGAAAGGCTTTGACCTTATATACGTCATTGAAAGTATGCGTACTTTTGGTCAGCGTTGGCTCTGCGACGAGTAGAACAGAATTTCAGCCTCACTTCCTCAATGATAGAAGAACCGGAGGGACACCCCCGGTTCCTTTGCTAACGGCTATACAATTGCGTGCTAACGTGCAACTCCAACCAGTTCACGATCATGTTCTGCAAGGAAGCGATGGAGTAGGCCCGCGTCTGCGGTAGGATACTCTGCAATCTTTTCCTCAGAACTACTATTTAAGAGATCATACAAACTGGCAATATCGTATCGTGCCTGTACCTGAAGTTGACCGTCACTATCAAAACCTTCTACGAAGAGACCGTCCTCTTCTTCCTGGATTGCGATGCTCTTCACGCCGATTTGATCGAGCACCTGACCGATTGCGCGCAAGATGCTCGCATAACTGAACGTGGCTGGCATTGATCCCTCCCTAAATAATATGGAGATAGTTTTTCGTCTCAAGTTGTTACTATAGTAGGACTACACTGTCAAACTGCGACACCATGATGAGGTAGTGGTTTGTCAGCCTCCATACTACATACTACACTTTGACAATTCTATCATACCATGTGACACTACGTCAAGGTTAACTTTTCAACTCTTGACCTTACGCATCAGACCAATTTAAATGCTTATCAAAAAATCTTTGCTTCTTCACAAAAATACAAACAAGTAGACAACACCATTCCTAAAACCTTTGATGCTCCCGATAAATGAATTGGCATTGTGGCGTCAGGAAAAACGATCTTTAACGGGCGGATTTACTAATTTCTGACAGTACTATTAAAAACTCCATCAAATACCCTTGACAACCCCCCCAAAGTATGGCATAGTATGCAGGCACCGCGCGAGACGCGATGCAAATGTACACTAACAACCGAAAAGCATAATTTCTTCAATTTTGCTGAGCGAAATCCAGCAAGAGTTTGAAGCAGAGGATACAGCGTACAGAAACGAAGAACAGAGAACAAGCTACACAGAGTACGAGGTGGATGCCTAGGCGCTGAATGCCGAAGAAGGACGCGGAGACCGGCGAAACGTTCAGGGGGAGCTGCATACAAGCGATGAGCCCTGAGAATCCGAATGGGGCAACCCATCCAGAGTGATGTCTGGATACCGCCTGCTGAACACATAGGCAGTGACGGGGGGAAGCGGGCGAACTGAAACATCTCAGTAGCCCGACGAGAAGAAATCAACCGAGATTCCCGTAGTAGTGGCGAGCGAACCGGGAGGAGCCCAAACCATCCTCTCTTTCGGGAGAGGGCGGGGTTGTAGGACCAGCAGAAAGTCAATTGGAACTACTCAAAGGCGTTGGAACGCGCCACCAGAGTGGGTGAGAGTCCCGTAGAGGACGGTTCCGAGCGATGGGCTGGGATCCTGAGTACCACGAGGCACGTGAAACCTTGTGGGAAGCTGGGGGGACCACCCTCCAAGGCTCAACACATTCAGCGACCGATAGTGAACAAGTACCGTGAGGGAAAGGTGAAAAGTACCCCGAGAGGGGGATGAAAGAGACCCTGAAACCACGTACTCACCAGCAGTCAGAGGTCACTCCTGCGTTGCGCAGGCAAGGACTGATGGCGTGCCTTTTGTAGAATGATCCGGCGAGTGCATCGGCGTTGCAGGTTAACCAGCCTCATAGCTGGGGAGCCAGAGGGCAACCGAGTTTGAACAGAGCGCAGGTAGCGCCGATGCGACCCGAAACCACGTGAGCTATCCATGGTCAGAGTGAAGCGAAGGTGAAACTTCGTCGAGGCTCGAACTCACCAGTGTTGCAAAACTGGGGGATGAACTGTGGATAGGGGAGAAATTCCAACCGAACGTGGAGATAGCTGGTTCTCCCCGAAATGTATTGAGGTACAGCCACGTGAAGAGCTATTGTGGAGGTAGAGCGCGGCATGAGCTAGGGGCCAAGTGCTGGTTACCAACCTCAAGCCAACTACGAATGCCACAACAGAGTGCACGTGAGTGAGACAGTGGGGGCTAAGCTTCATTGTCGAAAGGGAAACAGCCCAGACCATCAGCTAAGGTCTCCAAGAGATGCTCAGTGTCAAAGGGAGTCATTTCGCCCAAACAGCCAGGATGTTGGCTTAGAAGCAGCCATCATTGAAAGAGTGCGTAATAGCTCACTGGTCGAGTGGAGTGGCACCGACAACGTATCGAGGCTCAAGCATCACACCGAAGCTATGGATATCCCCTGTAGAGGGGGTATGGTAGGGGAGCGTTCTCCAAGCCTGAGAAGCCAGACCGTAAGGACTGGTGGAGGTACGAGAAGTGAGAATGCCGGAATGAGTAGCGCAATATCTGTAAGAACCAGATACACCGAAAGCCTGAGGGTTCCTGGGCAACGTCAATCGTCCCAGGGTGAGTCGGGTCCTAAGCCGAGGACGTCAAAGTCGTAGGCGATGGAAAGCAGGCGATAAATTCCTGCACCAGAGACGATCGTTATGAGCAATGGGGGGACGCGGTAGGGAACGTTAACCCGGCAAATGGACAGGCCGGGCGTCTTGACTGAAGTGTGTGACCGAGGCAAATCCCGGTCACCGGAGCATGACAGCAGGACCGAGCTTGAGCAATCAGGCGGAAGTCACCTCGCCCCAGGCCGCCAAGAAAAGCCTCTCGCCAGACTGATCTCTGCCCGTACCGCAAACCGACACTGGTAGGCGAAGAGAACACTCTTGAGGTGAACGAGCGACCCTCTGTCAAGGAACTCGGCAAATTAACCCCGTACCTTCGGAAGAAGGGGTGCCTGAGTAGCTTTCTCACTTCGGTGAGGGGGTGAGCAGGCCGCAGGAAATTGGCTCAAGCGACTGTTTACCAAAAACACAGGTCTCTGCTAACACGAAAGTGGACGTATAGGGGCTGACTCCTGCCCAGTGCCGGAAGGTTACGAGGAGTGGTGTTCGTAGCCACGAATCTAAGCCCCGGTGAACGGCGGCCGTAACTATAACGGTCCTAAGGTAGCGAAATTCCTTGTCGGGTAAGTTCCGACCCGCACGAAAGGAGTAACGACTTGAGCACTGTCTCGACAGAGGACTCGGCGAAATTGAAGTACCCGTGAAGATACGGGTTACCCACGACAGGACAAAAAGACCCCGTGGAGCTTTACTACACCTTGGCCTGGAAACGAGGCGGATTGTGCGTAGCATAGGTGGGAGCCGGAGAATCCATCCTTGTGGGGGTGGAGGAGGCAGCCGTGAAATACCACTCTCAATGTGTTTTGTTTCTCACCCGTGACCCATGAGCTGGGACGGGAACAGGGCCAGGCGGGTAGTTTGACTGGGGCGGTCGCCTCCCAAAGAGTAACGGAGGCGCCCAAGGGTTCCCTCAGGGTGAATGGACACCACCCGTAAGAGTGCAAAGGCAGAAGGGAGCTTGACTGCGAGACGGACAGGTCGAGCAGGGACGAAAGTCGGGCTTAGTGATCCCACATTCCCGAGTGGAAGGAGTGTGGCTCAACGGATAAAAGCTACCCCGGGGATAACAGGCTTATCTTGCCCAAGAGTTCACATCGACGGCAAGGTTTGGCACCTCGATGTCGGCTCGTCGCATCCTGGGGCTGGAGTAGGTCCCAAGGGTTGGGCTGTTCGCCCATGAAAGCGGCACGCGAGCTGGGTTCAGAACGTCGCGAGACAGTTCGGTCTCTATCCGTCGTGGGCGTAGGACTATTGAGGGGCGTCATCTTCAGTACGAGAGGACCGAGATGGCTCGACCGCTGGTGTGCCAGTTGGGGTGCCCACCCCACCGCTGGATAGCTATGTCGAGAAGGGATAAGCGCTGAAAGCATCTAAGCGCGAAGCCGCACCCAAGACGAGTAGTCCCATCTCTTTGTGAGATCAAGATCCCAGGGAGACGACCTGGTTGATAGACGGCACGTGCACACCCGGTAACGGGCGTAGCGAAGCCGCCCTAATGATCGTACGGCTTGTTTCACTCATGCGTTTCGTCGGTTCCTCTGCTTCTCTTCTTGCAGAGCGCTCGGCAAAATTGAGGAAATTATGCTTTTGAGTTGGTTGCAAGAACCAGTAATGTTAGTTATATAGAATGTACTAGCATTCCTGGTTTTTTGTTTCGTACAATAGGTCTCACTCATCATTATTCGTTGTTACACATTCTCATTTCTACCTATCCGACAAAGCACATTGTATCTCCTTTAGTACCTCTTCATCTTCCTCTATTCTCAACGCTTTCCGCAAAGCTCCCAGTGCCGGCTCACCCCCAATTCGCCCCAGCGCCCATGCCGCGTGCCCCCGTATCAACGGTTCATCATCGTGTAAAGCTCCAATTAGTGCAGCGACGGCCTGAGGGTCGCCAATATTTCCCAGCGCAACACAAACATTGCGCAACAAACCACGACGCTTTGTACGCTTAATTGGACTATGCCGGAAACGTTCGCGAAACTGTTCTTCAGTCAAAGAAAGAAGCGGAATAAGTTCAGGAGCACTACCAACAGAAGAACGAGGTAGAAATTCCTGATGAGGCTGGAAGGTGTCTCTTTTCTGAATGTTCTGTAAGGCAATAAGCGGTTGTCCTTTCTCATCGCGCAAACCAAGACGCCTCTCCGCAACTTTATTGACGGGGCAGACCTCTTGACAGATATCACACCCAAAGATGAGATTGCCCATAAGCGGGCGCAATTCAAGCGGGATGCTGCCACGTAGTTCAATAGTAAGAAAGGAGATGCAGCGTGTATTGTCTAATTCGTATGCATTGGGTAGAGCCTGGGTAGGGCAGGCATGCAGGCAAATCTCACAACTTCCACAACTGGCCTTAAGCTGTTCATCGGGAGTCAAAGGCAGATTGGTGACGATCTCAGCTAAGAAAACCCATGAACCCCAGCCTTTCGTGAGAATATTTGTATTCTTACCGTACCAACCGAGTCCTGCGCGTTGGGCTACGGCACGATCAACCATGCGACCTGTATCCACAAAAAGCCGCGTTTCAGCCTCTTCGCCTATCTTCTCACGTGCATACTCACGTAACCACCCCGAGAACTGCTGCAGCTTTGGTTTGATGATATCGTGATAATCATCGCCCCAGGCATAGCGTGCGATACGTCCTTGAGGCGTGTCTGTTTCTTGCAGGTCTGGTTGTTCGGTAAGATAAGACATTGCGAGGGAGATGATTGATTTTGCCTCTGGCAGCAGCGCGTCTGGATGGCAGGATACATCAGCTCGTTCGGCAGTAAACCAGGGAAGACCATCCATCAATCCTTGAGCGATACGCTCTTTGATAACTTGCTCGGCGGCAGGAAAGGCTTCGGCACTGGTAATACGTACCATGTCGAAGCCTGCTGAATATGCGTAGTCTTTGATTGCCTGGGAATTCAACATCTGGTTTACCTGATCAATATCAATTGGTGACGTCGCGCTTCTGATTCACCCAGCAGGCTACCCCAATAAACACAATCAGGTAGGCGGCGAGCACAATAAGCGCCTGCCAATCGGGAACTGCCCCCGCTTGCACATTGGAAGAGATATAGTGACTCTGGTTTTGCGATAGTGTATTGATACTGTCAGTGATAAAGAAGTTTGGAATAGCTTTAGCAACAGTAGCCAGAGATCCACCGAGTTCATTGCCGATCAACAGAAAGACGCCTCCGAGGATGGCTTCCAAACCCCACCAGACCAGGGCTCCTGCAATACCCGCTGCCGTTGCCCGACCAAGCGTCGATAAGCAAAGAGCGATCATTGCAAACATGAATAGACCAAACATCATAATAAATAGCCTGAGAATGCTATGAAAGAACCAGGATGCGGTTAAAAAGCTGAAATTGATGCCAATACCCGTAAACAGATTGAGAAGTGCACCGGTCAGAATACCTATCGGGACCGTTACCAGCACACCCAGTATGATACAGACAAGAATAGCGCCTATTTTAGCCAGGAAAAATTGTGTGCGCGTCGGTCCTCGTGTAAACATCAAACGGATGGTCCCTACACTGTATTCACCGCCAACAATCGTACTGGTCAGAATAATGATCAAGACCAACTCAACAGTACTAACTACCTCAAAAGCAACATCGAGAGAAGTGGGCAGACGCAGCGGTGATGAGACGACGGTCAGTGCATTCTGTTTGGCCTGGTTCAACTCTGTCGGTGTCGGAGATTGATTGGTGCATGGCGCTCCTGTCGGAGTAGTTGATGAGCAAGAAGATACTGATAAAAAAGTGGCGGCAGGGCTGGCAAGCACAAAAAAAGAACCTATTGAGATGATGCAAAAGAAAATGATCATAATAATGAGAGCCACGATGCTCAAAACTTTGGACATCACACGACGCCGAATTTTGTAAAGTTCTGCACCGATCAAACGCGCCAGTACGCCGATATAGCTTCTATTACCCATAACGACACTATCCTGTTGCACAGGGATGGGCATACCGGGTTCTGCAGATGATTGCGGAATACTGCTCATACGATGATCTCACTTTCCATTCCCTGGCGTTTCAATCGACCAGTTAGTAGTTGCCTGTATTTCTGGTGCCCCTGGCCGTGATGGAGCCAATGCTTCCATACTCACACCCTGCACGGTTTCTTGCGTTGTTACTTCGAGGTAGAGATCTTCAAGGCTACCTGCTCGTGGATGAATTTCCGCTGCAAAGACATTCTGATGTGCCAGTAATGCATTGATTTCAGCAGAGCGATCTACAGGTGCATCTACGATTAAAATTGCCTGATCATGGCTATTTTGCTCGATATGGGCATTAGAAATCCAATCAGCTCCCTGCTCCTGGGTCTGCTGGATAAGATGTAGAGCGTAGTGAGTCTCTTCATCACGGTTCATGCGTACCTCTACCTGTTGCGAGGCGGCAAGCAGTTCCGCGACATTGCCCTGTTTGAGCAGGTTGCCTTTTTTCAAGATTGCCACCCGATTACAGACCTGTTGTACCTCGTAGAGGATGTGGCTGGAGAGAAAGATGGTCTTGCCAAGCGCTGAAAGACGTTTAATTAAGCGGCGAATCTCGATAACACCAGAGGGATCGAGTCCATTTGTAGGTTCGTCCAGCATAACCAGTTCCGGATCTGCCAGCAGCGCAGCGGCAATGCCCAGGCGTTGTTTCATGCCCAACGAATACTTGCGATAGGCCAGTTTCTCGTACGTACGCAATTCAACGATATCAAGCACTTCTGCTATACGCCTATCATTTACATTCCCTGATGTCATGCCCGAGCCAGCGGCGATTACACGCAGATTGTCCAGGCCCGAGAGATATGGGTAGAAGACAGGCGTCTCTACGATTGCTCCAATCCGTTGAAGGATGGCCGGCAATTGATAAGCGTTGTCCATGCCAAACAGAATTGCACGTCCTGCTGTGGGGCGAATGAGCCCGAGAAGCATACGAATGGTGGTAGTTTTGCCTGAACCATTAGGCCCAAGGAAACCAAATACGTCACCGCGCATGACCTGCAGTTCAAGATCATTAACCGCTACTAGTTTGCCGAAGGCTTTCGTCAGCCTGCTTGTACTGATAATAGTCGTGCCATCATATTGAGGAGAGATGTCACTCAATGCCAACTCCTTCTTTTCTACAGATTTTACGTGAGTTCCCTGTTGTATACGTTTCGTAAATGGGCAGGTTGCGCACTCCGTCTAGTATGCATGTTTTCTACTGTCGTGACAAGCCTTTTCTTAACCTTCTGATCTATTTTTAACAAAGATGTCGTCAGACAAAACTTCTTGTCCCTCGTTGCGGCTCTATGCTATAATCTGACAGGAGAAAATCTCTCTAAACGTGCGTTCTGACGCACATCAAATTGCTATTATGTTTTTCTTAATCAGGTATAGACCCGGTGCCTGAGATTTATCAGATTTATCTAAAACGGGCTACCGTCGTGGCGTAAGCCAGTATTGTCTCCCCTGCTTCCTGTGCTAGAACGCCACTTACTCGATTTCAAAGCGCAGGATGCTCAGGAAAGGACTATGTTAGATGCTTAATCTTGATCCCGATAAAGGTTTAGAATCGCGCTACCAATCGGTTACTGTCAGCCCCGACTGGTACCAGACAAATATTCCTTGCCAGGTGGGTTGCCCGGCTCATACAGATGTATCTACCTACATCGGTCTGATCTCGCAGGCTCGTTTCGATGAGGCATATTTGCTGAACCGAAAAGCCAACGTCGTTCCTGGTGTACTTGGTCGTACCTGTGCACGACCATGCGAACCAGTATGCCGTCGCAATAAGGTCGATGGTAAACCTATCTCTATCTGCTGGCTGAAGCGTGCGGCCTCTGATCACCGCGAGTATCGCCATCATGCCGAGCGACCACCCGTGACTAAAGATAAGAAAGTGGCGGTTATTGGGGCTGGTTCGGCTGGCCTGGCCTGCGCACGTGATCTGCGTGAAATGGGCTATCCTGTAACCATCTATGAGCAATATCCTACTGGTGGCGGTGTGATGGTCAATGGTATTCCTGTCTGGCGTCTCCCGCGTGATGTCACGCACGAAGAATGCGACGAATACATGGAAGACATCGGCGTCGAAGTCAAATATAATACACGCGTTGGCCGCGATGTCCTGCTGAGCGATCTGCTCAAAGAATATGACGCGGTGTATATTGCAGCTGGCTGCTATATTCCGAATCCGCTGACAGGCCCGGATGGTAAAGTCATTCCCGGCGCTGACCTCAAAGGCGTCGAGGATGGTATCCGCCTGCTAGAGAAGACCAACTATGGCGAACCAGCCTTCATTGGTAAGCGTGTAGCCATCCTGGGCGCAGGCTTTACCGCGATGGACTGCTGCCGCACTGCAATGCGCTACGGTGCCGAGAAAGTCTACGTCATGTATCGCCGTTCAAAAGAAGAGCAACCTTCCGACGAATACGAAGTTGATGAGGCGATGCTTGAGAGCGTAGAGTTTCAGTACCTTGTCACTCAGGCAGCCGTTACAACGAAGGATGGAATTCATGCCAGCGGTGTGCGTTTTGTGCGCAATACACTTGGCGATCCGGATGCTGGTGGCCGCCGCCGCCCTATTCCAGTTCCCAACAGCGAATTCGAGATTGAAGTCGATACTGTAATTCCAGCGTTTGGTCAGTACAGCGACGCATCCTGGCTACAGACTAAAGAACTAGGCCTGGAAGTCAACAAGTATGGTGTTCCTCTGGTCGACTACGATAGCTGGATGACAAGCTATCCCGGCCTCTTTGCTGGTGGCGACTATACGCAAGGAGCACGCAACCTGATATCCGCTATCGGTGATGGGCGCGATTCTGCTGGAGCCATCAATCGCTACCTTGGAGGCGTCGATAAACCGGCTGAGGCAGCGGAAGAGGTCGAATTGCCTGATTATCGCCGTGGCATGGTTGATAACTACGAGTCGATTCCGCACCAGATGATGCCATCATTACCGCTCCATGAGCGCTTCAGCAATACGCGCGAGACGGAGACAGGTTACACTCCTCAAGAGGCTGTCGTCCAGGCGCGTCGCTGTCTGCAATGCCAGTTGAATATCATGATTGATCCATCGATCTGTATCCTCTGTTCTGGCTGCGTGGACATCTGTCCTTATGACTGTATCAGCATGGAGGGTCTCTCACGTGTGGTCAAGGGCGATCCTATGCACCAGGGGACCGAGAAATGGACTGGTGGTGCTGACATGATTATTGACGAGGAGAAGTGCATCCGTTGTGGTCTGTGCGTTGTGCGCTGCCCCACCGATGCAATCTCGATGGTGCAGTTCGAGGTTGCCAGCCCGAATGATCGCTGGACAGTCTCGAAGATACCGATGTTGAACAATATGGGGTAAGCAAGAGGTAGTGAAGCCCTCTTCCAACTGTATGCGGATGGAAGAGGGCTTTTTGTTAGTGGCTCAAATTATTGGAGGATCCTCTGAAAATCAGCCAGCCACAACCTCCCTATATTTCCGAATCGCTTCAATATGCTCATCGGGCGATTTCAGCCCCATCCCCATAGTCGTGATTGAGATGTGTGTTGCGCCCAATGCTCGCCAACCCTCCGTCAGGCGATGCCAGTCGTCGGGGTTGCCCTCGCTACCATTGATACGTGCCTCGATACCTACAGAGGCGGGATCACGACCAGCTTCCCTGATGTACCCACGCAAACGCTCAAGCGTCTCACTCATATGCTCGTCTGGTTTCCCCTGAGGGAACCAACCATCCGCAAGACGTGCGGTACGTCGTAAGAGAACTTCTGCGCTTCCACCGGTCCAGATGGGGATGCGATGTGGTGGAAGAGGATTGATGCCAGCTTCCGTGATGGTATGGAAGCGGCCTTTGTACGTGATGACCTCTTGATCCCAGAGCTGACGTAATACCTCGATCTGCTCCTCTATGGCGCGTCCTCGTGTGTGAAAATCCGTATTCAGCCCCTCATACTCCACGGGATTCCAGCCTACGCCTACTCCCAGGCGCATTTTCCCACCCGAAAGTATATCCACTTCTGCTGCCTGTTTGGCGACAAGGGCTGTCTGGCGCTGAGGGAGGATGATGACGGCTGTAACGAGCTCCAGATGGGTGAGAGCCGCGAGATAGCCGAAGAGCACAAATGGCTCGTGGAAGAGGCTCTTATGGGTGTAGCCTTTCCAGCCGGGACGGTGTGCAGGGTCTGCTCCAAGAACATGATCAAATGCAACCAGGTGACTATAGCCCAGCCCTTCAGCCGCCTGTGCATAATCGCGGATAACTGATGGGTCAGCTCCAATCTCGTTCTGTGGAAAAGTCACTCCTATTTGCATATTTTAATACTCCTTGCGCTATAGTTACATGCTTCCCGTTACGATTTTTTTTTGATAATAGCATGCTATCACAAAATCAGTTTATGACCATCCAAAGCTGTCAAACCAGTTCCCCTGCTGATAATTTTCGATGGCCTTTCTTACATACGGAACGGTGTTTTCAGGTAGTACCGTGAGAGGAAACCACCTGAGATCATCGCATTTACCTGGCTCTTTATTGACAATTTCACCTGTCCACAAGTTCGCCATGAGAAAGAAATCTATCCGTTCTTGTACAGATTTACGATGCATGACGCCTACAATCTGAAGCTCTGATGCTATTATCTTGATATTAGCTTCTTCCCAGGCTTCTCTGACCATTGCAACCTTGATCTCTTCGTTGCCGTCTAGATGGCCTGCGATGACACTGTATTGCCCATCCGCATAACCCGTGTTGTAACGGCGCAGAAGTAAGATCGAGTTGTTGCGTACGAGAAAGAGATGAACTGCTGCCAGGAATGTAAATCGTGCTGTTGCCATGCCATAGGTCTCCTTTTTGTTTGGTAGGAAACAATAGAAGGCTAATAAGCCAATTTGATAAAGTCTAGTATAGTAGGGACTCCTCTTTGACACAGAGAATTACAATATGCGCATCTATTATCTCCATGTATACGTGATGTAAATAGAGAAAAGCAATTCTACGGAAAAAGGTAAGTACTCTGAATTATATATTCTTACTATTGATCCAGGAGGAGAAATAAATGGTACAGGAGCAGACAGCAACAGCAACAAGAAGAAATCTACCACCAATCAAAAGTGATCCAAGATTAACCAACAGTATAAAAATGCGTAATATCGGCTTCTGGCTGCTCGGCATCTGGTGTGTGTTGTTTGCGATAGATGTTATCGTTAAACACACCATTCATACAGAAGTTTTTTACATGCCTTACATGCTTGTAAATCCAAATGTACTATTTTTATGTGGAATAATGTTACCAATTAACGCGTTTTTCCAGATGCGTTCTTATAAAAAGACTGAGCAGAAGCGCCAGGCAGTTGCGCTTAGTGAACAGGTGTTACTGGCCGACCAGCAACCTGTTCCCAACTCGTCAACACCTGTGTTACCCCTGGTCATACGCTATCAGCTCTACTGGCCAATAATGCTGGCTATTCTTGGCTTCTTCGCACTTATAATGATCCTGATCTTCATTATAAATATATGGGTTAACTTTTCTCAGGTCCAGATCACTGTCATACTCTTTGACTGTGCAGTTTTCATTGCGCTTTTCGTCTACACAGTCATTCTGCAAGGGAATAGGCAACTCATCTTAGATGAAACGGGCCTCTCTATGAAAACGATCCTCTCGCCAAAGCTGCAGCATATCCCCTGGGATAAAGCACGTTTCTTTGCAATCGACGCTCTTCCATATGATGGAAGAATTAATAATAAATTACCGCTCACCTATGAGCTAGCCAGTGAGCAAGAAGTCATTCAATGGTCAGGGAACAGAAGAAATACAGGGCACGAAGATCGATTAATCAGACCAGTAGGAACGCCAGAGCAATACGAGCAGCAACTTCATACTGTGAACGCATTAATCGTGGAGAAGACAGGCTTACCCTTATATGACCTGCGTAAATAGTGGTTCGACACGCTACCTTCATAGCCCTGCATGACAAGTAACATATTCTCATGGACGATATTCTCCCAAATTTCTTACGCTTGACCGTTAGTTTGAGATAAAGTAGCTATGAACAGCCAGGGAAAAGGCTTCCTGGCTGTCAATGTAGTGACCTCTGGATTAAAAGTACTAACAGCATTGACAGGAGTATCTATTAGCAAGATAATGATTGATGGTGAGTGTAACATTTATATATCGAGTTGAGAGTGAGTATGCAGATTTATCGTAAGTATCGAACCTTTCTAGTGCCCTGTACGTTGCTCGGTCTGCTAATCCTGTTAGCTGGATGCAATCTTCCAGGCACGACAAGTAGTGCCGCAAGCAGTACAAATTCTCAGACCCAGGGACGTACCATATCTCCTACGGTTATTGTCAACACTAAAGTTGATGCAAACAAGCCTGGAACTGGTCCCATTATTATACAATCCCCCACACCAGTCCCCGGCGGCGGTGCTTCCAGTCAACAAATCGGGTTAGCGGATCGTACACTGGTGATTGAGAGTGTGAGCAGGCTGGCCAATACGACGACTGGTATGACAACGATCACGGTCAAATTGATAGTTAAGAATACGAGTGGCAAAAGCATCAAGAATCTGGCAACTTCCTATCAGCTCGTGGGAGCCGAGGGAGACATGTTTGGATTGCCTCCCGGCACCAATGGGAATTTCTTTGGCACAATTGCAGCCGACAGTGTACGTAGTGGAACGCTGGCTTTCCAGCAGATTCCTAACTTTGCGATCAAAAAACTGCAACTGCTGTATCGTTCTGAGTCAGCGCAGGTGGTCTTTATACCTCTCAATGCTTGAATAAATTAATGCGATCTGGAAATTGACCATATGCGAGCAGGCGAAGTGACTCGCACAGTGCTCCGAACGTTTTAAATAACGAGAAGCATCATCCGTAAAGCATGGATGCACGGGCCAGATTTATTGTGCCCATGCGGAAAGCTTGACTTTTATCGTTATTTTAAGCAAAATAAATAGGAAGCCAATGCATTGAGAGATGTATGTCTCCGAAAGACGTATATTTATACAGAGCAACGGCGAGTGGTACCACTGATCAGGTATACCTCTTCTCCTCCATATAGCCGTCTTGCCAGGATTGCTACAACTGGGTGCCTAGCGGCTATCTCTTTCATTACGAAGAGGTATGTAGATCTGCAAGGAGCAATGGATGGTGCGACATGACTGGTCAGATGATGACCTTGCCCGGCGGTTACTTGAGCATGACCCGGAGGCGTTGGAAACACTCATCTCCCGGTATTCTCGTGAGGTATTTTATTTTATTCGCCTGGTTCTGGATGGTATCGGTGTCGCGCAGGATGCAGAAGAGTGCGTCAATGATCTCTTCGTAGCTGTGTGGCAAGAGATTGATACCTTTGATACAGACCGTGGCACATTGCGCACATGGCTAACGATGCGAGCGAAATATATTGCGCTGGATCGTCGGCGTCAGTTGTGTCGGCGTCAGACACACATTATTCAATCGGCTGATGAAAGTCGGCAATGGAACTCGGCTGATGGAGCCGGGAAGCGTAGATCTTCTGGGTACGGGTATGAGGACAATAGGGTAACTCTGCCGCCCCATCCAGAAACAAGTATGGAAAATTTGCTAGAACAGAGCGAGAGGCGCGAGGAACTGCGCCTTGCCTTGGCGACGTTGCCGGAGCTTGACCGTTATTTAATCTATCAACGTTATTTTAAGTTCGCCACTACGGAGGAGCTGGCAGCGAAAACAGGCCTGACCCGCCACGCTGTTGACACTCGACTCTGGCGAGCGCGGAAAAGCTTACGCGAGGCGCTCAAGGAGCATATACATGAGTACAAGCGAATTTGACGAGCAATCATCTGGAAAAAAGAATGACCTCTTTTCCCTTTCTTTACGAGAGAAGGGGTTGCCAGATGATTTCTCTGCAGAAGATATGGCCTTTGCACAGGAACTGGGAAGCCTCTTTTCGTCGCAAGATGAAGAGGTTCCTCCTTATTTTGTGCAAACCCTGCTGGAGCCGGAACATCCACGTTTCCAAATGGTTGAGCAAGGGTTTGAGCAAAAGACCTGTGCCCATGTTTTCCGTCGCTTACAGTTGCGCCGTCGTCTCTTTCGCTCTCCACATACGCCTTTTTATTCCCCCAGGCAGGTCCTTCCTCCTGGTCGTCCTATGATAACATTGATCGCTGCCTGTATGCTATTTGCACTCGTGACGATGATCACAACAGGTACTTCATTTGCTGCCGGTCTGGCTATTCTGTGGTCTGGTGCGCATAGTGGCGTATTACAGGTACAAGGATATCCTAAAGAGCTATCAACTCATGTTGTTCAGAAACAGAATAATCAACATGCTGCTCATTCTCAATTCAAGCAAGTAAGCATATTAAGCGTGCAACAGCAGCTTTCATTCCCTATGTACTGGCCAGAGACTCTACCCGATAATTATTCTTTGGATAGTCTCTCTATCCTGAATGGCCCTGACCAAACCTGGGCCGATGGTCCCGTCATTCAATTAAACTATAACTACCTGCTCCCCGGTGTAAAGGCGCATGGAACTGGACGTATCGCTATTCGTGAGTTCAAACCTACAGGCAAGGTTCTTCAGGTCGTACAGTCTGGCGCAGCCCACCAGATCGCTATTGGCAATAACGGTTCAGGACAGGTAGCGGTTTATGTGGATGGTCAATGGGGGCAGAGGACAAAGGTTTCACAGGCATGGGTGTTTGGTACCCGCAACGAACTGATTTATGAACATAATGGGATCATCTTCTGGATTGTTGGGGACCAACGCGATGGTATTAATGGCACGATCTTGCAAAATATCGCAGTTTCAATGGCATCTTTTAATATAATGCATGCGATGCATATAGACAGCAACGCTGACATAATGATAACCCTTGAAGACTCAACATGGTTATTCTCCGGTGACGTGATCTACCTGGATAGTCCTGAGGGAACTTCCTGGAGCGTCGTGGGTCAGCCTTCATCAGTCATTCCCCCCTCAAGAGGACATGCAAATGAGAATATTAATCCTTGATCTTGTCCTCAACATGGATTTTTCCCCTTTGCTGCAACCTTTTCACCTGTTTTGGCGTTCTACTCTACAGCAACCATACTCATCCGGCTACCCGACGGTAACGGATCAAGTCACGAGTATACAGTGGTATGACAGTCGTATTTTAACGTAAGTAGCACTGGAGATGACTGGACAATACAGGGTTTAATCTGGTATGCTACTTAACATAGGATATGCTGAATGTATGAGTAAAATCATGCAGTAAGCGCTTTTCTTTCAGCGTTGATGGGAAAGTCAGAAGATACGGCCATACCTCAAAGGAGAGGAATATGAAACAGGGAACGACCCGTGAGAAAGTGGGAAAAGCGCACGGCCTTCCCAACTTGCGTCTTCTACGCCAGCGAAAAGGCCTGAGCCTTGGTCAACTGGCAGAGATGACTGGTCTTCGTCGTGACACTATCACTCATCTGGAAAATGGGCATGTCGATCCACAGCCCTACCATGTTCGCTTACTGGCACACGTGCTCGGGGTTCAAACCCTTGATCTCGTTTCATAATGACGTTCATTCTGAGCAAGAAAAAGGGATGATCACGTTGTGATCATCCCTTTTTCTTGCTTCTCTATTATGCAGGAATACTGGCAATCTGCTTCTCAAAATTCTTAAAGAAGCGATCCAGCATACTCTTGACAGGACCTTTGATCATAATATCAGGAATGGCTGCGAGCTTGCCATCACGCTCGGCAAGGGCGTTATAGATAAGATCGGTACCATCGGCTGCTTCAGTAAGGTCGATTGTGCAGATCGCTTTGATGGATCCAATCGAACTGCTTGGCTCAGTAATCAAAACGACCCGAGAAGGAGGCACAACCTCGCCAGTCTGCAGAAAGATTGTATGCGATCCTTTTAAGCCCGGAAAATCGATTGAAATTGTCATTTTGAGCTGACGACCAGTTGGGAAATCGACAAACTCGGCAGACTCACAGCCTGGAATGCTGTGTTGGAGAACCTGGGGATCCAGAAGTGCTCGAAATACAACCTGACGCGGTGCTTTAATCTTCTGGCTACCTGAAATGTCCATTAAAAATCGTCCTTTTCTACTATAAAGATTTTCTCATACTGCATCCACTGTAACACGAATGCTATTAGAGCATGGATCAAAGTATACAATCCTATTTACAGGAAAATCTATACCTTTGCCTACAATTATTATAAGCTATAAATCTACATGACTCAATGTTTATAAGGAGTAAGTACTACGCGGTTCATTACTGCCTTAAAGCGCCTGAGCACTATCTCTCACCATAAAAAAACGCCGACTCTGTAAAGAATCGACGGAATATGGTTCTGGAAGAAGACGGCTTAGTGCATCGTCCTCACGATACTGTAGATAACAGCACCAGCCACTATCCCACATAACAGGAGAAGCACAAATAAGACGATGTACGGAATAAGGACGACCCATACCGCTTTACCACCAGAGAGACGGTGAACAGCCATGATCTGATAGACGTTCAGCACGACACTGTAGATAAACAATGCCGCCGCGATCGGAATAACAATAATACTACCAACAACGGGGATGACAGTTAGCAAAGAGATAAGAGAGCTGACGATATAAATTGGCACCTGATACAGTAGTGAGGTATAGCTTTGCGTCAGGAACGTGCCCTCACCTTTAAACGCTTTGGCGATCAAGAATTGTATGCCTACACCAATGAAAAAGCCTAATGGAACGGTGATGATACTAAGAAAAACACTACTAAACGATGTGGCATAGATCAGTGATGAGAAAGTCCGCAAATCAAGACTTGATAGACCAGTCCCAGAGAGTGTGGCGTTCACCGTTGCAGATGTAATTGCGGCACGGATAAGTCCTAAGACAATTGCAACCACGATCATGATCAAGATCTGGACCAGAGTAATATCCCATGATGCTTTAGGGAGTTCCTCAGCAAAGGTCGCTGCCCCTGGTTTTGTCAGCACATATCTATACTGGTTCGGTAATTGCTTGAAAGCTTCTTTCAATGGAAGAGGTCTCAACCGAAACTGGTTGCCAGCCGGACCTGAAAAGGCTGGCTCTGATCCCGGAGGCGGTACATTATAGCCGGGAGGGCCTCCATAGGGACTATAACCTTCTGGAGGTGGTCCATAGGGGTTTTGTGGTGGTCCATAACCCGTTGGAGGTGGTCCATAGGGATTCTGCCACGGAGGTGGAGGGCCATAGGGTGGCTGTTGAGAAGGTGGCGTATTGTCACCATAACCTTGATTCGCATCTTGAGACATACTCATACTCCTTACTGCTTATAAAGCACTTATGATGAGAACTCAGGATATTACCGACTCAATCATAACATGAAGTTGAGCCTTTGTCTAATCTTATTTGAGCTTATTTTTCGTTTTCTTTCCCTTGGGTCGGGTGTGTAGGCTGTAGTTAGTAGTAGTAGTTAAATCAGAGAAGCTTGCATACTCTTTATGAGTTGCGTATAATTTTCCTGTTAGCTGTTTACAATAGATAGAGAGTCGGAACAAAGGAGTTTCGGCGACCAGCTTTGTATCGAGCGCACATTATCCCTGCATCTACGCCCCATACAGTAAGCTCTGGCTTCCCTCAACTCCTATCATCTATGGATGTCATTATGTAATAGTGCACAATGAAAGATCCTTTACAAAAGGAGTAAATGATTATGGCAACAGAACCTCGTATCCTCAAGTTTTACGAAACCACGCTTCGTGATGGTGAACAAACGCCGGGCGTGAACTATTTTCCCGAAGAGAAGTTAGCCATTGCCCAGGCATTAGCAGATATGGGCTTTGACACACTAGATTGCGGTTTTCCAATCTCTTCACCGGCAGAATTTGAAGCTGTGCGTTTGATTGCCTCCAAAATTGAGCAAACTGAAGTATGTGCGATTGGCAGAGCTTACAAAACAGACATTGACGCAGCGTGGGAGGCTGTCAAGATAGCGACCCACCCTGTCATTGAGCCCTTTATCAGTGTGTCACCGTTACATCGAGAAATAAAATTGCATAAGACGCGTGAAGAGGTGCTTGAGATGGCCCGAACAGCAGTTGCTCATGCCCGCACCTATACCGAGAACGTAGATTTTGCGTTGGAAGATACGACTCGTACCGAGCACGATTTTATTCTAGAGGTTTGTGGAGCATTGGTAAAAGAAGGTGTGCGTTTTGTCACGCTCTGTGATACCGTCGGTTTCGCACTCCCCTGGGAATTTGGCCAGTTGGTTGCCGATGTCAAGAAAGAATTCCCAATGCTGCGCATCTCAGTGCATTGTCATAATGATCTGGGTCTCGCCGTCGCCAATGCATTAGAGGGCTTACGCAACGGGGCCGAGCGCGTTGATACCAGCTTTAATGGACTGGGTGAGCGTGCAGGCAATGCAGCGACAGAAGAGGTGGTCATGGCTGTTCACACGCGCTCTGCTGATATAGGGATGGATATCCAAGTCGACACGACAAAGATCGCGCCAACCAGTCGCCTGATTGCGAAACTTTCAGGGATGGAGGTCCAGTGGAGCAAGCCAATTGTGGGGAAAAACGCATTTTCTCATGGCGGTGGCATTCATCAGGATGGAGTCTTGAAGGATACACGAACGTATGAGATTATGACACCCGAATCCATCGGTTTGACCCCTGCTGATCGGCGCATGTATATGGGAAAACTCTCAGGTCGGGCCGCTCTTGCCGCTCAAATGCACGAATTGGGCTATGAGTTGGAGAAAGAGCAACTGGACTCTGCTTTTGATATAGCAAAAATGCTGCTTGGTAAGAAGAAGACGCTGGAAGAAATGGATATGCGCTTTATTGCTGATAGCGTTGTTGCATCTAGCAGCCACAATGGCTAGTAGTAATTCTCGTAAGTAGGCTTTCCAGGTTCAAATAGCAAGTTGGTAGAATCGTTGAGAGGATTATGCGATCAGCCCACTATTTGAACTTGCTCATAATAGATCTATGTCCGTCCTAACCATTGTGGTATGATGAAAGATATTTGTAAGATAGGAAGGGTCAGGGATATACATCCCTGCTCACTTGTTATAGTTCAGTTTTAAATTGGAGAGTCTATATGCCAAAGACAATGTTTGAAAAAATCTGGGATGCCCATGTGGTGCGGGATATCCCTGGAAAATCGACGGTTATTTATATAGACCGCCATCTAGTGCACGAGGCCACTTCTCCACAGGCATTCGCTGGTCTACGCCTTAGCGGACGATCTGTGCACCGTCCCGATGCTACCGTCGCCGTTCTTGATCATAATGTGCCAACGGTGAATGGTCGTCGCATGCTCGACGTGGTAGATCAGCAGAGCAAACTCTGTATTACTACGTTAGAGCAGAACGCAAAAGATTTCGGCCTGACGCTCTTTAAAATGAATGATGAGCATCAGGGGATTGTACATATTATTGGACCGGAGCTGGGTCTGACGCTACCTGGTATGACGCTGGTGTGTGGCGATTCGCATACCTCTACCCATGGTGCGCTTGGTGTATTCGCTATCGGCATCGGTACCAGCGAGGTTGAGCATGTATTGGCAACACAATGCCTTTTGCAACAAAAGCCTAAAACTATGAATATCCGCATTGAGGGAACGCTCGCTCCCGGAGTAACCGCTAAAGATGTAGCGCTGGCGGTTATAGGTAAGTTGGGTACGGGCGTAGGTACCGGGCACGTGATTGAGTTCAGTGGCTCGACGGTGCGCAATCTCTCGATGGAGGGACGCATGACGTTGTGCAATATGGCTATTGAAGCTGGTGCACGTGCTGGTATGATCGCTCCCGATGAGACAACCTTTGCGTATATTAAGGGACGCCTCTACGCTCCAAAAGGTGATCTCTTCGAGCAGGCTGTGGAAGTATGGAAGCAACTGCCCAGTGATCCCGATGCCCAATTCGATGCTGCATACGAGATCAACGTTGAAGGACTGGGACCACAGGTTACCTGGGGCATTAATCCCGGTATGGTTACAGGCGTTAACGACGTTGTGCCTGACCCTTCCGCGGAGAGCGATCCTTTGAAGCGCCAGAGTTACGAACGTGCTCTGAAATATATGGGACTCCAGGCCGGCCAGAAGATTACTGAGATTAAGCTGGATACGGTCTTTATCGGCTCCTGCACCAACTCGCGCCTGGAAGATCTGCGTATGGCGGCCCAATATGTAAAAGGTAAGCAGGTAGCTCCTCATGTGCGGGCTCTCGTTGTACCTGGTTCAATGCGCGTGCGTCGTATGGCTGAAGAAGAAGGATTGGCCGATATCTTCCGTGAAGCTGGTTTCGAGTGGCGCGAGGCAGGTTGTAGCATGTGTATCGCGATGAACGGTGATCGTCTCTCTGAAGACGAACGCTGCGCTTCAACAAGTAACCGCAACTTTGAAGGTCGTCAGGGGCGTGGTGGTCGCACTCATCTCGTGAGCCCTGCTATGGCTGCCGCCGCCGCTATTGCTGGATATTTTGTCGATATTCGAGCACAAGAACCAGCAAAAGAGCTAGTCCATGGGTGAGCAGCCTACGCAGTGGGAATATTATAGAGGAGTAAAATAAATTGGAACCATTTACTACACTGACGGGTATGGTACTCCCGTTGGATCGCACGAACGTCAATACCGACGAAATTACACCTGCTCGCTTCCTAAAAACAATCAAGCGCACAGGTTTTGCAGGAGCGCTTTTTGCTAACTGGCGCTTTAGCAACGACGAAACGCTCGAACCTGATTTTGTGCTCAATCAGCCACGCTATCAGGGCGTAAGTATCCTACTCGCGGGCGATAATTTTGGCTGTGGCTCTTCGCGCGAACATGCCCCCTGGGCTCTTCACGATTATGGCTTTCGCTGCCTGATTGCTCCCAGCTTTGCCGATATCTTTTACAATAACTGCTTCAATAACAGCATCTTGCCTATTACCCTGGACGAAGCTACCGTCCAGGAACTCATGGCAGAGGTAGAGGCGCACGAGGGCTATACGCTGCAAGTTGACCTGCTAGCTCAAACAGTGACGACGCCATCACAACGTGTTCTGCACTTTGAGATCGACAAGTTCAGAAAAGAGGCACTGCTGAATGGTTTAGATAATATCGGCTGGACGCTTTCCCATAACGACGAAATTGCCGCATACGAAAAGCGTCGCCAGCAGGAGGCTCCCTGGCTCTTCGCAGCAAGTAAATTTTAGTACCCTTAAGCGGATCGAGAGAGAATGATAGCTCCCGCCGCCAGCAAGGAAAGTACACTTCTCAAATCCGAAGAGGTCAAGTGAAAATGCAATAAGGAGTGCGACCATGTCGATCCAGCAAGTTGACTCTGGTAGGATTGCGTACCAGATACTCGATGTTGAGGGAAACCTTGTAGGAGAGATGCCTGATCTTAGCGCGGAACGTTTGCTCGCACTCTATCGGGCAATGCATCTGGGCAGGGCTTTTTCAAATAAGATTATTGCTTTACAACGGCAGGGACGCGCTACAACTTTTGGCTCACTATGGGGACAGGAGGCTACAGCAGTCGGGCTGGCCGCTCCTTTACAACAACAGGACTGGCTGGCTACGTCGTATCGTGAGATTGCTGCGCTGCTGGTCAAGGGAGTACCACTCTCTACGTTGATCTACTCCTTCCGTGGCTTCTCTCCGGCTTATCCAAAAGAAGCTCATTGTTTACCCATTCAGATTGTGATCGGGACGCAGATGTTGCATGCAGTAGGACTCGCGATGGCGGCGAAGATTACGGGCGATCCTGCTGTTGCAGTTGGCGTTTGTGGCGATGGCGCAACCTCTGAAGGCGATTTCAATGAAGCTCTGAACTTTGCTGGTGTCTTCCAGGCTCCCGTGGTGCTTGTGATACAGAATAATGGCTGGGCAATCAGCGTCCCTCGTTCCCGTCAATCTGCAGCTCCCACTCTGGCAGCACGTGGAGCGGGTTTTGGTATTCAATCGGTGCTGGTTGACGGGAACGATATACTGGCCGTTTATGCCGTGATGCAGCAAGCGATTGAGCAAGCTCGTTCCAAGCAGGGACCAACGCTTGTGGAGACACTCACCTATCGTATCGGTCCTCATACTACGGCTGATGACGCCACACGCTACCGCAACGCTGCCGAGGTCGAGGAATGGCGAGCGAAAGATCCTATTGCTCGCTTCCGGCTCTTTTTGATGCGCCGAAATCTTCTGGACGAGGAACAGGATCAGCAGCTTATCGTTGCTGTTGAGACAGAGATTAATGCCGCAGTAGCAGAGGCCGAAGCGATACCTTCACCCACGCCCGATGAGTTTTTTGATCATATGGCCGCTGATCTTTCTCCTCGTTTGCAAGAACAGCGTGCAGACCTGCTGCACTATAGCAAACAGCAGAGGAGGAGTTAACAAGCATGCAGATGACGATGATAGAAGCTCTAAATCAGCAACTGGCGCTAGAACTGGAGCGTGATCCGCATGTCGTTCTGTTGGGGCAGGATATCGGCGTAAATGGCGGCGTCTTCCGTGTTACCGAACAGCTTCAGAAGCGTTTCGGTGAAAAGCGCGTCTTTGATACGCCGCTCTCCGAGTCAGGCATTATTGGCACCTCAGTTGGTATGGCAGTATACGGTCTGCGCCCGGTAGCCGAGATACAATTCGCTGGTTTTCTCTTCGTCGCGATGAATCAGCTGGTCAGCCAGGCAGCGCGTATGCGTTTTCGTAGCTCCGGCATCTATAGCTGCCCACTGGTAGTTCGTGCTCCCTATGGCGGAGGAGTACGCACGCCCGAACTGCATTCCGACAGCCTGGAGGGTATTTTTATGCAAACACCCGGCCTCAAGGTGGTAATTCCTTCCAATCCTTACGATGCCAAGGGTCTGTTGGCTTCCGCCATTGCTGATCCTGATCCTGTGCTCTTTCTAGAACATATCAAGCTCTATCGCTCTTTTCGCCAGGAGACGCCCGAGGATTACTACACGCTTCCTCTAGGTAAGGCACAGACGGTGCAGGAAGGGAACGCTGTCAGCATATTCGCCTATGGTGCAATGGTGCAGACAACTCTGGCCGCTGCAAAACTGGTACCAGATATCAGCACTGAGATTATCGACCTTCGTACGATCTGGCCGCTTGATGAAGAGACTATTGTGACTTCCGTTGAGAAGACTGGACGTGCTGTGATTGTTCATGAGGCCGCTCGGGCTGGTGGAGTAGGTGCGGAGATAACGTCGGTTATCAATGATCGCTGCCTCTATTCCTTACTAAAACCTGTCGAACGTGTAACAGGGTATGACACTCCGTACCCGGCACCGGGCTATGAGGATGATTACGTCCCGAAACCAGCTAGAGTTGTCGATGCAATCAAGCGTGTCATGGAACCGTAGGAGGTATGCCATGCAGGAATTCAAGTTACCAGATCTGGGCGAAGGAATGGAGGAGGCAGAGATACGACACTGGCTGGTAAAACCTGGCGACACAGTTCGCTTAGATCAGACTATGGTGCAGGTAGAAACTGACAAGGCCGTGGTAGAAATACCCTCACCTGTTGCCGGACGTGTTGCGAATATTCGCGTCCAGGAAGGGGCAGTTGCAAAACTGGGCGAGGTGCTGGTAATCTTTGAAACAGACAATGGAGTAGCTTCTTCTCATCTCTCCTCTGCAGTTCAGAGGCATGGCTCTGAACCTGAGAAGAGCACTGTTCCTGCCTCATCTGCTAGCTCTACTAATGGAATGCGCCAACGTGTTCTGGCCGCTCCCGCTGTACGCAAACAAGCATTCGAACTTGGCATTGAACTGGCAGATATACCCTCATCTCATCCCACCGGGCGCGTAACAATGGATGATATTCAGTCATACATCAATCGTGCTCAAAAGGAACCTTCTATCTCTACTCCTGCACCCACTATAACTTCTGCTGTATCAGAAGCGAACCATGTGCCAATCAACGACACTGATAAGAACCTCTCTTTGCCACCAGCTAAACAAAAAAATGCAGAAGCTATTGAAGAACGCCAGCCGCTAACAGGTTTACGTAAGCGTATCGCCGAACATATGGAGCGCTCGTGGCGTACTATTCCGCATGCCACCGCCTTTGACGAACTTGATGGTACCGAACTGGTTGCTTTACGTCAGATATTGAAGCCTGTTGCTACCCAACGCGGTGTGCACCTCACTTATATGCCACTCCTGATCAAGCTCCTGCTTCCTGTACTCAAAGAGTTTCCCATCTTCAATGCCAGCCTGGACGAGGTACGGCGTGAGATTATATACAAACACATCTACCACATCGGTATTGCAACTGCTTCGCCGGAGGGTCTGCTGGTTCCCGTATTGCGCAATGCCGATCAGTTAACCATTATCCAGATTGCCGAACTGCTTGAACACCTGGTGGAAGGGGCACAGAAGCGCACGCTCTCTCTATCGGAAGTAGGAGGGAGCACCTTTACGCTCAACAATATCGGCAGCTTTGGCGGCAGTAGCGGTACACCGATTATCAATTATCCTGAAGTGGCGATCCTTGCAGTTGGCCGTTTGCAGGAAAAAGCGGTTGTACAGAACGGCACTATCGTTGCGCGTACTATTATGCCCCTGACACTCTCGTTCGATCATCGGGTGATCGATGGGGCGCTGGCTGGTCGTTTTCTGGCACAGTTCAAAGCCCTGGTGGAACAACCACAGAAGTTGATACTCGATATGATATAGAACCAGTGGAAAGAGGAAACTATGGTTGTTGGTGATGTTACAACAGCTGTTGATGTGCTTGTGATTGGTGCTGGTCCCGCGGGATATGTAGCTGCCATCCGGGCTGCCCAACTGGGTCGGCATGTCACGCTGGTCGAAGCTGGAGCTATCGGGGGAACATGCCTGCAACGTGGTTGTATTCCCCTCAAAGCGTTGCTCTCCGCCAGTGAGCGTTATCAACAGATAAGGCAAGACGATCTCTCAAAGATGGGTATTCATGCCGAAACCATCTCTTTTGACTGGAGCCACATGCAGACATGGAAGCAAGGAGTTGTAGATCGCCTGGTGGATGGTGTGCGCCGCCTGGTTGCTGATAACCACATTGAACTACTCAAAGGCAATGCCTGGTTCCTGAATGCTGAAGAGGTGCGTGTTGAGGGTGAAGAGAGTTCACATCGCCTCAAGTTTGAACACTGCGTTCTTGCAACCGGAGCCAGTACTGCTCCCCTGCCAGATCTAGCCTACGACGGCAAGCAAGTACTGACTCCTGAACAATGCTTGCAACTCTCCGAACTTCCTGCTACATTAAGTGTCTTTGGTAACGACTATATTGCGCTTGAAATGGCAACCCTCTTTGCTCGCCTTGGTGTGAGTGTCAAACTCTTTTCCCCTGGCGATCAGCTACTGGCGGGTATTGAACCAGCAGCGTTGCGTCTTGTGCAGGCAGGATTGCGCAAACTGGGCGTACATAGCACAACAAACGCAAATATCTCGACGCTAAATGAGCGTCCCCTGATCATCTCAAATGGTGTGCGACCCAACACGCAAGGATTACATCTCGACGATGCAGGGATCCAGGTAACAAAACATGGGGGCATCGCTGTCAATACCATGCAGCAGAGCTGCGTACCCCATATCTATGCGGCTGGAGATTGTACTGGATATAATGCACTTGCGAGTGTTGCAATTAAACAGGGGAAAGTTGCTGCTGAGGTACTCTCAGGTCAACGTGTGCAGTTTGCGCCATTGGTAATACCCCAGGTTGTGTATACTACTCCGGAGCTAGCAACCGCTGGTCTGTCGATAGATGCAGCTACCCAGGCTGGATACAACATTATCACTGGCCGTTTTCCTCTCGCAGCGAACGGACGTGCTCTAACGCTTGGGGCTGATGCAGGTGTTGCTTATATCGTCGCAAGGAAAGAGGACGAAGCCGTTCTGGGAGCAACACTGGTCGGCTCTCATGCTGGCGATCTTATTGGGCAGGTTGTGCTGGCTATTGAGATGGGAGCCACGTTGACCGATCTCACTGAGATTGTGTACGCTCATCCTGGTCTCAGCGAGATCGTGCAAGAAAGCGCCGAAGCTGCTCTGAAGCGCGCTATTCATATTCTGAGGTAGATCCTGGCCCAACCCCTTTCAAGGAAAACAAGAATGCATCAAGAGCGCGTATCAGGAGTTTGCTCAATCTCCATAAGTATCTGTCCGGCTTGCTCTGGCGTCTGGACTGTGAGTAGTTTATCAATCAAATTGCTCAACAGTTCAGGAGATGTTATCTGTTCAGACCTTTGTTGTGCCAGAGTTGCCAGTTCTGCAAAACGCCTCTCAACAATACGTAACGTGAGTTCTGGATAAGTAACCTCCCTCCAATGAGTTAAAATAGGAGTTAGACAAACAGCTTCTATTCACCATCGGAGGGACCTCACCATGAGTTTACTCGAATTGTTTTGTGCTGTCGATGATTTTTGGCTCGACTTTGAGCCGCAGTGGAAAGCCAGTTGCCTCGCAGCAGGCAAACAGCGAGAGCGTGCGGGCCAGTTGTGCCCGAGTGAGGTGATGACCATTTTGATCCATTTTCACCAATCGCACTATCGAACCTTCAAAGCGTACTACACGCACCATGTCCAGGTGCATCTAAGCAAAGAATTTCCGCACCTGGTGAGTTATCCACGCTTTGTAGCGCTCATACCGACGATGATGCTTCCGCTGCTTGCCTATTTGCAGACCCGCTACGGGGCCTGCACAGGCATCAGCTTCATCGACTCAACGTCGTTGGAAGTCTGTGACCCCAAACGAATCAACCAGCATCGGGTCTTTGCGACGGATGCCAAGCGAGGCAAGAGCAGCATGGGCTGGTTCTTTGGTTTTAAACTGCACCTGGCGGTCAATGATCGAGGCGAATTACTGGCCTGTTGTCTGACCCCAGGCAATGTCGATGATCGCAAGCCGGTTCCCTCGATGGTCAAAAAACTGCGTGGCAAGCTCTTTGGGGATCGCGGCTACATTTCCGCTCCTCTGACGCAACTGCTCTTTGAACAAGGACTTCATCTCATCACAAGGCTGCGTAAAAACATGAAAAATCGGCTCTTACATCTTTCCGACAAGCTCCTGTTGCGCAAACGAGCGATTATCGAGTCCATTATCGATCAGCTCAAGAATATTTCGCAAATCGAGCATTCGCGTCATCGTAGCCCCACGAATTTTGTGGTGCATTTGATTGCTGGGCTTCTTGCCTACAGCCATCAAGGCAAAAAACCGGGCTTGCATCTTGATGAGCGTCCTCTCCTGGCGGCTTGATCCGCTTGCTTTATCCAGAACTCACGTTACGTACAAAGACTGGACGTAACGCCTTCAATTTGCCTTGCTCAATGCCTTGCTCAATGCCTTGTTTAATGCCTTGTTTAATGCCTTGTTTAATGCCTTGCTCAATGCCAATTTCCAGGCCCTGATCAAGACCTTTCTGGACCATTTCCTGGTAAGACCAGGATTCTTCAAGCTTGCTTTGAAACACTGCAAACCTCCTTTTGAGCCATTGTTTGTCATCTTCCGTAAGATAGACACGACCGGCGATTGCATACCCAAGGGCCAATAAATCTTCTTTGTTCGCTGCTCGTAGTCCTTCAATCATATCATCAATAATCCGATTGCGTGCCTTTTTTGCATCCTTTGTCAGCGGCAATAAGGGAAGCAAACCTTCCAATCCCTTCTGTTGCAATGTCTCAGGGGAAACCTTCCACAAAAAGATGTTGTCATAATAAAAGACATGTATCACTTTCCCATCGACAAGCTTGACGATGTAGGGTGGCTCGACGATATCTGTATCCTCCCATAAATAAATCACACATGAATAGACAGGGAAATGAGTCAGATAGGATGTAATACAATTGTACTCCCACATCCGTTTGCCCATCGTTGCATCTCGCTCACGCTGAAACTCGATACTAATTACCAGTTCCTGTTCATTTCTGACCGCTTTACAGAGAAAATCCGCCCTGATTGATCGTGTAATAAGTTCTTGCGTGATATCGCTTAGATAGCGTGTATCCTGAGAAACCAACGATACAATATCCTGCGGATTCGCACGCGCCAGCATCTTCAACAACTCATCCCAACCAGTTGACATATATAATACTACCACCCTTCGACTTATACTTCTTTCTTTAGTATAACATATGTTCTAAAATATAACGAGCTCAGGCATATTTAATTTCTGGCAAGACCCGCGTCATATTATTGTGAGACGCATCCTGATGGGATCGCATGTACCTTGTAGAGCGTGGTTTCCTGGCATGAGAGAGAACAATTGTGAATACCTTTTTACATTGGTTAATAAACATTAGCTCGTTCCTGGCTGGATTGCTCTGGTTCCTTATGTTGCTAGATTGCTTGACTAATAAGGCTCTAGATGGTGGACGTAAGGTTGGCTGGACAGTTTTAGTTCTTTGTACACAGGCATGGGGGGCAGCAATCTACCTTTTTTCAGGACATTCTTACTTGCTTCCTAAACTCGTAGGGTATGGAATGAAGCGCTATAAAAGGGCACATATGCAACAGTTCCAGGTACCCTATATATCCAGGCGTGCTCCCGCACCACATACCTATCCATATTATCAGCAAGGCTATCAGGCGCAAATTAGTTCCCTGTTTGACGCTGATGATGTTGCTTCACAATATTATGATCCGCTATTCGAGCTGCCTCAAGCATCTTATCCTGAGATGCTATGGCCTATCCAAAGGTAAGAGAATACCCTTGCAACGCTATGCACAGGCCAGGATATTTAACTGGTCTTATGCCTGCTCAAAGATTACCTGTATCTGGGCAAGTTGTTGAGCGCATATTGGAATATGTTGGCAACACAACTGTAGGCTGTTGTGGGAAAGTCCAGAGTGTCTTCACCAGATCCCAGACAACCAGTATGATTATTCCTAACATAAGCAATGCGAGATAAGATTCTCTTATTACTGTAGCTTGTATTAAAAATGGCATATAGCTTTCCAGAGAGCACAGTTGCACCAAAATAGGCACATAAAAATACTTCGGAAAATAAAATGCGTAGACCAGGGAGAGTATATCAGCCAGGTAAAAGTACCTCTCGTGCATCTCAGGCAAAAGAAATGGGACGATTAAGACAAACGCGAGGGCCAATTTAAGAGTGATTTCGCTGGTCATTTTCCTTTTACTTGCCAGTACTACAAAGCAGAGAATGAGCACCACGCTCAAAGTAAGAACAACGCCTGCATGATTCCAGGGGAGAAGTTGTTGAACTGGTACTGGAATTAATTGGAACAGATTTGGAGCATTCAAAGATAAAGAATTCGATGGATACCCTGCTTGTGTAAAGTAAAGCGTGAGCATATCAACAAAATTTCTGCCCAGCAGATATGCAGGAAAAATAGCAACCACGTAGACGAGGGGAATAATAAAGAGGTATCGAAAACGTATTTCTCCAACCATCCACAGGACAAGGAATAGCGGAAAAAGAAAAATTGCCTGCAACTTAAATGCGAAAGCTGCTCCAAAGAAAATAAATGCCCAGAATGGCTTTTTGCGCAGTAAAAAGTAGAGCCCCCCAAGTGTAAACGAGGTATAGATGCTATCACTCTGGGCCCAGAGGGAACTGTTAATGAAAACAGTGGGAAGAAAAAGCACAATCAACGCTGCAATAATGGGAAGATATGATTTCTCATATCTGATTCTAACAATGAGGTAGACAAATCCTGTCAATACGAGATCAAAAAATATGGATATTGATTTTATAGCAGTGATTTTCGCCAGGGGAATGTAAGTAGCGATAACAAGTAGATACAAATATGGCTCGTTATAATTTGAAAAATTATACTTGAGTGCCTTAATACCTCCATGAGATTTGATAAAGTCATACCAAGGGCTGAGATAAACATTATAATCTGCCGAATGAATAGGCAATAGCTGTTTACGCAATAGTAATGCAAGTAACAGGATTCCTATAACTAGAAGCCATTCATACAACCAGATTGTATTTTTGCGCGTCACGTGTCGCCTCTTTTCCAATATAATATATTATACTAATATGATGATGTTACACACTTATATGCTTATCCAGACGACTGAGCAATTTGGGCATCTGGAAGCTATTGGCGCAACGACGCGTGCGGTTGCTGCGAAATTACGCACGCTCTGCCTGAGACCGAAGAGATAGCATATTATTCTGCATTTCATTAAGTTGATGTCGATGCAGACTTCTGGCCCTCTATGTATGGCCGTTCATCGAAGGTCTCTTGCTCAATACTATTTCAATTTTACTGCCCTGCTCCATCAAAGTACCAGGAGGAGGGCTTTGTTGTATCACAAGACCTGGAAGCACATTCGTAGTAACTTCCGCTTCGCGTGCTACAGCCACACCCAGACCATATTCCTGCGCTATTGCTATCGCTGTGACCACTTCTTTTTCGTGCAAATCAGGAGCTCCAATGGACCTTGTCGTCTCCTCAAGTTTTGAGAAGACCGTATCGAACCATTTTTTCAGATTATCCTTCTCTTCATTCGTTTTCTTAACTTTGTCTTCTTTTTCTTTATGACTCTTAATACCCAGAATCTCGTCTTGCAAAACGAAGGGATGATCAACATTAGACAATATAATATCAGGGCTACTTCCAGGCGTCTCTACATAAACATGGCCGATATCAAGAAAGCGTTCGAGGACATTCGGGACCTTCACCCTGATATCTCGTACGCTCTTGTACTCCGTCTCAAGACGCGACTCAAAAAAGAAGATGAATTTACGGTTAATATCGATGATACGCCGATTGGTAAGAATATACACATCATCGATATAGTTGGCGTAGATCAATGCCATCGAGATCAGTAATCCCAGCACAATAATCGCCATGATTATCCACCAGTATGACTGCCCACTGAAGGAAATGAGACCCGAAGCTGGCGTAATGAACGTAAGCGGCAAAAGGATTAAGAGCAGTATTGCAGGAATCGCCAGATTGCGCCAGAGGATATATCGTGAGCGCTGCACATACTTAACAGTATATTCACCGGAGACATAGTGCACATCGGCCCGAATATTCAAAAAGCCTCCGAATGTACGCCGTGGGCCAATAAAACGTGTTTCGTTACGGAGAGGAGGCAAATTCTCATCAACATTCGGCAATAGAGGCACAGGTGCATTCTTCGCCAGGCTATCAATGACATCAGCCAGACCCTGGTTCTCTGGAATTGGTGGGGGAGGATCGGTCTTCTTCTTGGACTTTAAATCATCAGTAACGCCCTGGATAGCATCACGCACCTGCCTTGGATTTGGCACTTCCTTTACGTAAAAGTCTCCCCCAGTCAGGTAAACGTGTACTGTCCCGTATCCGAGCAAGAAACCAAGCATTGAGTCTACACCGACACCCACCTGCTGCACTTTTTCAATAGGTGTTTGTTGACGCGTCGGCTCCAGCAAACCACGTGTACTGATGATACGCTTGTTCGTGATAATGTACGACTCAAACCACCAGACAACCAGATCCTTGTAAGCAAACCAGATGCCAGTTATGAAAATAGCTACCACCGCAGCTATACTTAGAATAGTCCATAACGACGTCTGACCTGGAATTGCTACAGCTGCCCATAGAACAAGAAGGAGCACTATAATTGCCACAATCAACGGTAATGCGGGTTGTACTAGAAACCACCAGTGTCTGCGCACCACCAGTCGCACTGTCTCATCTGGTTGCTGGCCTGAAAAGTGCCACTGCCTGTCACGTCCTCGTCGAAATCCCAGAATATCTAAGCTGAAGCCCCGCTTTCCGGCACGCGAATCAGCCCTGGGATTCGCCGAAGCACCTGCCGCCTGTTGCCTGGTTTTCCTGGCCATATTCTCACCTCAACACCTGGACTATCCTGGAAGTCACAAAGACAGAACTACCCTATTCGCACTATTCTTTGCTAGCTTCTTAAAGAACGTGTTGCTATCTCTGCCAAACTCTCCTCAGAAATCCCATTCCTGCATTTATCATACCACACATTCCCTTCCAAAACATAGCCTGAACACATCAATAATCAAAAGAAAAAATACGAGTCCTCCTATGTTAACGCAAGGTTTTGCAATAGTCCTACTCAAAGGTAGAAAAGAGCAAAAACTCGTATCTCTCGGTCAAATGTGCTATACTAATAGCAGGTAGGATCAAATTTTCTAGACCCCTCCGACCGCTCGTACGAGCACTTCAACCCGATCCGACATCGCCTGCTGGCTAAGTCTACTTTTTGGTGAGGACGTGTTTTTATGGAACCAGGCAATATTAAACCTGTCAATATCGTTGAAGAAATGACTACGGCTTATCTCGATTACTCTATGAGTGTGATCGTCGCTCGTGCACTCCCAGATGTGCGAGATGGGCTGAAGCCGGTACACCGCCGTGTCCTATATGCAATGGATCAAATGGGCCTACAATCTACTAAATCATTTCGTAAGTGCGCAGGTACCGTAGGTGAGGTGTTGAAAAGTTATCACCCACACGGCGATGCCGCTGTCTACGAGACTCTGGTCCGTATGGCACAAGACTGGTCAATGCGCTATCCTCTCGTGCTCGGCCAGGGTAACTTCGGCTCGGTGGACGACGATCCTCCTGCCGCGATGCGCTATACCGAGGCCAAAATGGCAACCATCTCAGATGAGTTATTGCGTGATATCGAAAAAGATACGGTAGATTTCGTTCCCAATTATGATAATCAGACGACGGAACCAACAGTCATGCCGGCGCGTCTCCCGAATTTGCTCCTTAATGGCTCAACCGGTATCGCCGTTGGTATGGCTACCAATATTCCTCCTCATAATCTTATTGAGGTATGTAACGGGATCATCTATCTAATTGACCACCCAGATGCCACCACGGAGGATCTTTCACGCATCATCCGAGGACCCGATTTTCCTAAGGGCGGCATCATCCAGGGTCGTGAAGGCATACGTAACATGTATGCCAATGGACGCGGACGCATTGTAGTGCGTGCACGGACAAATATCGAGGAGACCGAGCGCGGACGTATCAGCATCATCACAACGGAACTCCCATACCAAGTCAACAAGGCCGAACTGGTAAAAAAGATCGCCGAATTTGCACGCGATAAAAAGATTGATGGCATTGCGGAAGTTCGCGACGAATCCGACCGCCAGGGCATGCGCATGGTTGTTGATCTGAAACGCGACGCCAATCCCGACAGTGTGCTGAATTCCCTGTTCAAGTATACAGCGATGCAGAGCGCCTTCAATGCAAATATGCTGGCTCTGGTGGATCGGCAACCCCGCACACTGATGCTCAGAAGTTTCTTGCAGTATCATATCCAACATCGCGAAGAGGTTCTCACACGCCGTACGAAATTTGAGCTTGCGAAAGCTGAGGCACGCAAACACATTTTAGAAGGTCTCAAAATCGCGCTCGATAACCTCGACGCGCTGATCAGTACGATCCGTAATTCGCAGAATGAGACAGCCGGTCTCATCGAAGAACTACGCCTACAGTTCGGTTTCTCGGAAGAGCAGGCCAGAGCAGTCCTTGATATACGTCTGGCTCGCCTTGCTGGATTGGAAAGGCGCAAGGTCGAAGAGGAACTCGCAGAACTCTTGCAGACTATTGCCTACCTGCAAATGTTACTCAGCGATATCAATGAGATCCGCAAAATTATTAAAGAAGATCTGGCATACTTGAAAGAGAAGTACGGCGATCCCCGTCGCACGGAGATTACCGAGGACGAGGCTGGTATATTCAGAGACGAAGACCTCATCCCCAACGAAGAGGCCGTCGTAACCCTGACAGAGAAAGGTTATATCAAGCGGCTCCCCTCAAATACCTATCGAGCTCAACGGCGTGGTGGACGCGGTATTACCGGCATGGCAACGCGTGAGGATGATGCAGTACGTCAATTATTGGTCAGCCATACACATGATAGCCTGCTCTTCTTTACCGATAGAGGGCGCGTCTTCCAGCTCAAAGTCTATGAATTGCCCGACACCAGTCGCACAGCTAAGGGAGAGCATCTCATCAACCTGATCTCTATCGAGCAGCGCGAACGCGTTACGGCTATTGTCTCCGTTCCCAAAGGCGTCAGCCACGACTTTATGATCGTCGCCACCAAGAAGGGCGAAGTCAAGAAGACGGCGATGGAAGAATTCGAGGTGGTACGCCGCCAGGGTCTGATCGCGATGGATCTTGAAGAGGACGATGAGCTGATCGGCGCAAAATTGGCCAGTGCAGATGATAATGTTTTGCTGATTACTGCACAGGGTCAGGCCATCCGTTTTACTGTTGCGGAGTTACGTTCAGCCTCGCGTACAAGTGGCGGCGTCCGTGGTATCCGTCTGGCACCTGGCGACAAGGTCGTTTCGCTCAATCTCACACCTGAGAATAGCGAACTACTGGTTGTCACTGAATATGGTTATGGCAAGTGCACTCCTATAGATGACTACCCGCGTCATAGCCGTGGTGGTGGTGGTGTCATCACTTTGAAGGTGACGGAAAAGAATGGACGCGTCACCGCTGCACGTATTATCACGGAATTGGATAGCGATCTGGTGATCATTTCCGCTGGCGGCGTGGTCATCCGTATGGATACCGCCAACATCATCAGAGGTGGACGCGCCACTCAAGGTCGCTTGATGATGAACCTTGGTGAGGGTGATACCGTCGTTGCAGTCGCCACAACAAACGGCAAAAAACCGGACGACCAGAACAGCAATGAGGAAGATGAGGCAGTGGTTGCTGAGAATGAGGGGGAGCAGAATTCAGGTGAAGCTATCGCGGTAGAGGAAACGGTCCCAGAAGGGACTGATAACCCAGACGCGTAATCCACAAACACATTAGCGGTGGAACGGAGAACAAGCCCGTGTGGTTTTTTATAGATTGGCCCACACGGGCTTGTTCTCCGTTCCACCGCGCCCCTACAATAATTCATTGATCAAGTACAGAAAAACATTCAATTAACATTCAAAGACTTCACCTCGCGCCTTATCCGTCTTCCCTGCCGCACCTGCTGGGCCGCTAACCTATCCTTGTGCGCCTCCACTTTGATCAAGGGAAATGGACGATGAAACTGCCGATCCAGGTCTTCCGCCTTCTCTTCCGAAAGAGCCGCGCGTCGCTCATAGGCGTGTGCCAGTATATCACGCTTCACAGCATCATCCACTTGCAGGAGGAGCAGATAAGCCAGGGTAAAGTCGGGCTTTCCTTGTTCAGCATAGGCATCCGCACACATAAAAACGTCGGCCCCCTGTTCCAAATCCCGACGCGCGTGCTCCACAAACACATCCTTGATCTGATCACTATACAGTTCTGCAAATGTAGCAGCAGGCATTCTTTTTACTCCAGACTATACGAATATAGCTCTATTATTCCAACTATGAATAGTATTCAGGTATCAAATCTATAACGTATTATATCTTATCAAAAGAGTGTCATTCTCACAACAAATCTGCCTACTATAAAAAGATGTTCCCTATCCCAAAACACATCATTTTTACAAAATTCTCTGCTTCCTTACTTTTTGTCGCAGCCGATTCCCTCGGAAGCAGCATTGTTGCAATTAATTTGTTCCCTGTGCTATAATCCTATAGGTAGAATAAGAGAAAAGACTGATGGGATAAACGATGAAAGAAAAGCCACCCCTACCCTCCGTATGGGGAACCCTGGGGGCCTTTGGCGGAATGGGCTTCACACTAGCAATCCCCATCGTATTCTTTACCATTGTAGGATATAACCTTGATGGTTATACACATACTAAACCATTGTTTACATTGCTCGGGCTGCTGCTTGGCCTGATTACGGGAATTTATGGTGCATACCGTTTATTAAAAAGGGTTCTTAAATAGGATAGACGGGAGACCCATCAAGAACCATATGGACTGGCAGGGCTCGGTGAGTAGGGAGGATACCGAGTGGGATTCTGGCAACTTCCTGTTATAAAAATTGCCCCGGATGTTATATTTCCTATTGGGGGCTTCCAGGTCACCAACACGCTTCTTGCTACCTGGATTACGATTGTCGTATTGATAGCAGTGTTTTTCTTCGGCACACGCCGCCGCGCTCTCATACCCTCTGGACTCCAGAACTTCCTTGAGTGGGCAATAGAATTGTTACTGGGACTCGTCGAAGGAGTCTCCGGCAAGGAAAAAGGGAGACGCTTCTTTCCGTTGGTGGCCACGTTCTTTATTTTTATCATCACATGTAACTTGCTTGATGTGTTCCCGGGCGTCGATACCATAGGTGCAATTGATACGGCAAAGGCTGTAAAAGCTGGCGGTCAGGCAATCGGTGGATTTCTCCTGGTTGGGGGAATGTCCAATGCGATTATCCCTTGGATAAAACCTGCCACTGCAGATCTGAATCTGACACTTGCAATGGCTCTTGTCTCCGTCCTGGTGACGCAAGGTTTTGGTTTCTTCTACCTGGGACCAGGTGAACATGTGAGCAAGTACCTGAACTTTAAGGCTCTATTCACTAATTTCCCCATGGGCATCATCGATTTCTTTGTTGGCTTACTCGAAATCGTTAGTGAATTAGGCCGCATTATCTCATTCGCTTTCCGTCTCTTTGGCAACATCTTCGCTGGTAGTACAGTACTGGCGGTGTTTGCCTTCCTGCTACCGGGTGTCGCGGCCTTGATCTTCATTCCGTTCGAGGTGTTCGTCGCCTTTATTCAGGCATTCGTCTTCTCTCTGCTCACGCTGGTCTTTATGGAACTGGCGACTACCAGCCACTCCCATAATGATGCTGAGAGCGTACGCGAAACGGAACCGGAACAGGATCTGATCACAGCTCTTTAGCAGCATCCGACACTCTCTGCGTCTTCGTACATTGCAATGCTTCTCGCAGATATTTTTCCTGCGATTGCATAAATATTAAACATTCATTCGAATATCTGATTCATCCTGAAGGAGGATTTTCATCATGAGCTTAACACCACTTGCAGTAGCCCTGGCTATTGGTCTGGGCGCTATTGGTCCTGGCATTGGTATCGGTATTGTAGCGGGTCTGGCAACGACTGCTATTGGTCGCAATCCAGAAGCTGAGCCTCAGATCCGTTTAAATATGATCCTTGGTATCGTGTTTGCTGAAGCGATCTCTATTTATGCGTTGGTGGTTGCACTTCTCATCAAGTTCGTCCAATAATACTATTCGTACTGTAGATAGAGGCGTTGCGTCTATATCTTCTTTTTTGCTAATCCGTGCTTTAGCATAAGCAGAGAGAAATATATTTTGCTACGTCTCCACTACACAGCGCATAGTCTACTTTGACGAAAGGAGGCATCCATTACTTATGTTAGTGCAATCATTTGTCCTTGCTCAAGGCGGTGGCATTTCCGAAGGCCTGGGTATCAATCTGTGGGCTTTCGTCTCACAGCTCGTTAGCTTTCTCATCATTTTCTTCGCTATGTGGAGATGGCTCTTACCTATTTTACTCAAAACGTTGCAAAATAGGCAGAATATCATCCGCGAAGGTGTTGAAAATGCTGACCGTGCCAAACGCGCACTGGCCGAGGCCGACGAACGCGCGTCGGAGATCCTGACCGATGCACGCAGACAGGGTCAGGAGATCGTTGAACGTGCTCAGAAGACCGCTGAGCAGGAGGCCAGTCGTATCCGCGAAGAGGCCCATGCACAGGCCGAACAGATCGCGCAGCAGAACATTGCACGCATTCATCAGGAGGCCAATCGCGCTCGCACCGAACTGAGTGGCCTGGTTGTAAATCTATCAATCGACGCTGCGAGCAGAATTATCCGCAGATCGGTCAATAGCGACGATAACCGCCGCCTCGTAGAAGAGTTCGTAACGGCTAGTAGTGACCAGGCGAGGAATAACTGATGCTTAAGGGAGCGATTGCACGTCGCTATGCTGGAGCCATCTTCGATCTGGCGATCAAACAAAATACGCTTGATCGCACGCTCGAAGACGTGAAAGAGATAGCACGGCTCTTTTCGATCCGTAAACTGTTCTATCTCCTGCGCGAACCGAAGATTCCAGCAAAGCGCAAAGAGACAGCTCTTCGTCAAAACCTGACGAACAGGGTGTTGCCTACGTCGCTCAACCTTGCACTGCTCGTCGTTCAGCGTGACCTGATCGAAGCAATGCCCAACATCGCTTCCGAACTTGAACAACGCGTACTCGACTACCGCAATCAAGCTGTAGCAAAAGTTACGACAGCGGCCCCCATGGATGCAGCGCAGCAAGACCTTGTGAAAAGGGCACTTGAACAAGAAACCAGTAAATCTATCATTATGCAGACTCAGGTCGATCCGGCTATCCTGGGCGGTGTCATAGCACGCGTTGGAGATCAGGTGATTGATGGCAGCGTGCGCTATCGCCTGTTAGCGCTTCAACGTCAACTGCTGACGAATGTCTCGACGGCACAGATAGACCTTTTTTCTGAAGATCTTACACAAGCAATGAATGACGGTCAGAGCGGTGAAACAGCCGCTTCACAACCAACATCTCCTTCTCAGGCGCAAGTATAAGCGTATCCCTGACGATACGCTGGCCCGGTTGGAGAGCTGAAAGTACTTTTATTTTATCGTGTCGCTCTCTGGGCCATGCTTCACATGCCCCTCCTCGACATGATAAACTCATCATAAAGTGTTACCAGGAATCAACTAGGAGGAATATAAGATGGCATCTTGGGCTGATGAAATCAGTGCCATCATTGAGAAAAACATCGCTGGCTTTGGTGGCGATACCACTTCAACTGCTAGTGTCGGTACCGTCATCGCGGTACAGGACGGTATCGCACGCGTGTATGGCCTGCAAGATGTGAAGTATCTTGAGCTGGTAGAATTTCCTCGCACAGGATTATACGGATTGGCCTTCAATCTTGAAGAAGAGACGGTCAGCTGCCCGATCCTTGGCGATTATACTCATATTCGTGAAGATGACGAAGTACGTACTACAGGACGCATCATCGAGGTTCCAGTCGGTGATGCTCTGCTTGGTCGCGTAGTGAACCCATTGGGCCAACCACTCGACGAGCGCGGCCCCGTCAATACAGACAAAACGCGTCCGGTCGAACGCGTCGCCCCAGGTGTGATCACACGTAAATCGGTGGATACCCCGGTACAGACCGGTCTGAAGGTGATCGATAGCATGATCCCTATCGGTCGTGGGCAACGCGAATTGATCATCGGCGACCGCCAGACTGGTAAATCAGCTATTGCGCTTGATACGATCCTCAACCAGAAGGGCAAAAACCTGATCTGTATCTATGTAGCAATTGGACAGAAAAACTCTACTATTGCTCGCACACAAGCCATTCTTGAGCAACATGGGGCAATGGAGTACACCATCATCGTTGCATCAGGCGCTTCTGATCCAGCTCCTATGAAATATCTTGCTCCCTATGCAGGTTGCGCAATGGGCGAAGAATTTATGGAAGACGGGCGCGATGCTCTGATTATCTATGATGACCTGAGCAAACATGCAGAGGCATATCGCAACATTTCTCTGATTATTCGTCGCCCTCCTGGACGCGAAGCGTATCCAGGCGATGTGTTCTACCTGCACTCGCGCTTGCTCGAACGTGCGGCACGCTTGAGTGAGGATTACGGCGGCGGCTCATTAACTGCGCTTCCCATCATCGAGACCCGAGGAAACGACATTTCGGCATACATTCCTACGAACGTCATTTCGATTACCGATGGCCAGATCTTCCTGGAAGCCGACCTGTTCAACTCAGGTCAGCGCCCGGCTGTTAATACCGGCCTTTCGGTCTCGCGTGTAGGAAGTAGTGCTCAAACGCGTGCGATGCGCCAGGTGGCAGGCTCACTACGTCTCGATCTTGCACAGTTCCGCGAACTCGCTGCTTTCGCACAGTTCTCATCAGACCTGGACAAGGCAACGCAGGCACGTATCGATCGTGGTCGGCGCATTACCGAAATTCTCAAACAGCCGCAGTATCGGCCAGTACCGGTCGAAAAGCAAGTTATGATCATCTACGCGGCTAATAATGGATACCTGGACGATGTTCCATTGGACCTGGTAGCCGAATGGGAGACGAATCTTTACCGTTATATGGATGCCAACCATCCAGAGATTGGTCAGGAGATCGTCGAGAAGTCCGTTAATGCCAGAAATAAAATGACCGATGAACTGTTGAAGAAGCTTGGCGACGCTATCAACGAATATAAGCAAACGGCTGCGCCACACCCAGAGGAACAGAAGTCACAGGCTGCTTCACCCGAACAGGCTGCTCAGGCCGCACGCTAGGAGGCAGGTATATGCCATCAACCCGAGAAATTCGGCGGCGTATCCGTTCGATCAGAAATATAGCGCAGATTACTAAAGCTCTGCAAATGGTGGCCAGTAGCAAGATCCGTAGAGCACAGGAGCGGGTACAACAATCTCGCCCCTATGCCGACCATCTGCACGAACTCGTCTCACATCTTGCCAACGCAAAAGGTGAAGACGTAGGTGGTGAGGTCGCCCTTTTGCAGCAACGACCAGTACGAAATGTTGCTTTCCTGGTACTCTCACCAGATCGTGGAAACTGCGGTGCATTGCCCAGCAATATTAATCGTAAGGCTGCATTAGAAGCTCTAGAACAACAGCGGAGACATTCAGAGGGTGGCCGGCGCCCGGATATACAATATATCGCTGTTGGGCGCAAAGGACGCGATTTCATTATCCGCACTCAGCAACACCTGATCGCAGAGTTCACGAACATCGGCGACCGACCATCCATGAACGATGCAACGGCTATTGCCGAGGTTGCTATAGACGCGTTCTTGAAGGAAGAGGTTGATGTTGTCTACATGGTATATCCCAAATTTGTGAATACCATGACGCAACAACCAATCGTCGTGCAGCTCTTACCAGTGCAGCCACCCGAGGAGGAAGAAGGTGAACGACGCAACATCGAATACATCTATGAACCCTCGCCAACCGAGATCTACCAGGCGTTGCTTCCACGTTATGTAGATACTCTGGTCTATCAGGCAATGCTGGAACTGGTCGCAAGTCAATACTCAGCCCAGATGGTAGCCATGAAGAACGCAACCGACAACGCAAACGAACTTTTGCAGGACCTGAGTCTGACTTATAATAAGGCACGTCAGGCCGCGATCACTACGCAGATTCTTGAGGTAGTATCCGGTTCGCAGGCGTAATGGGTAATAACTAACTATACTGTAGAGGCTTATGGGAGCTACATAGTTAAGAAGCCACACTCATGCCTCTACAACGGAGAAATATATGACAACAGAAGCTCGCACGATAGGCAAAGTTGTGCAGGTTCTGGGAGCCGTCGTTGACGTCGAGTTCCCACCTGACAAATTGCCAGAAATTTATAACGAACTCTTCACACGCCCTTCAGGTGCTGAAAAGGATCTCGCCCTTGAAGTCGAGCAACTCCTGGGCAATAATTGGGTACGTTGTGTGGCTATGGGTCCAACAGATGGTCTCCAGCGTGGTGTTGATGTTTACGACACTGGCGCTCCCATCTCGGTTCCCGTCGGTGAGAAGACACTTGGTCGTATCTTCAATGTGCTTGGTCAGGCTGTCGATAACAAGCCAGAGGTAGAGGACGCGCCACGTTACCCGATTCACCGACCAGCCCCTGAGCTGGAAGACCAGTCCGCGTCAATTGAACTCTTTGAGACCGGGATCAAAGTTATCGACCTGATCTGCCCCTTCATGAGAGGTGGTAAAATCGGCACATTCGGTGGTGCTGGAGTCGGTAAAACCGTAATCATTCAGGAGCTGATCAATAATATCGCGAAAGTGCATGGTGGATATAGCGTCTTTGCAGGCGTGGGTGAGCGTACCCGTGAGGGCAATGACCTGTACCACGAAATGCAGGAAGCAAATGTTATAGACCGCCTGGCGATGGTGTTCGGTCAGATGAACGAACCTCCTGGCTCTCGCCTGCGTGTAGCTCTGAGTGGATTGGCTATTGCAGAATACTTCCGTGATGAAGAGGGCAAAGACGTATTGCTCTTCATCGATAACATCTTCCGCTTCACACAGGCTGGAGCTGAAGTATCGGCACTGCTCGGTCGTATGCCTTCTGCAGTGGGCTATCAACCAAACCTGGCGGAAGAAATGGGTGAGTTGCAGGAGCGTATTACGTCGACCAAGAAAGGCTCGATTACATCAATGCAGGCTGTGTATGTGCCTGCTGACGACTATACCGACCCTGCACCAGCCACAACCTTCGCTCACCTTGACTCAACTATCATTTTGGAGCGTGCTATCTTCGAGCAGGGCATCTACCCCGCCATCGATCCGCTGGCCTCTACCAGTCGTATCCTTGACCCGCAGGTCATCGGCGAAGAGCATTACAATACAGCTCGTGCAGTGCAGAGGGTTCTGCAACGCTATCGCGACCTGCAGGATATCATCTCCATTCTTGGAATCGACGAACTCTCCGATGATGACAAGCTAACCGTGGCTCGTGCTCGTAAGCTGCAGCGTTTCTTCTCGCAGCCGTTCACTGTCGCAACGGTATTTACCGGACTCGAAGGTCGCCAGATTCCATTGAAAGAGACGATCCAGGGCTTCCAGGAGATCCTTAATGGCAAACACGATAATATTCCAGAAAACTTCTTCTATATGAAAGGGAATATCCAGGAAGTCATTGATGCCTACGAAGCTGACAAGCAGAAGGGTTAATAAACGATGCCAGCAGGCGATACCATTCATATTGAAGTCGTGACTGCCGAACATGAACTCTACAGTGGTGAGGCGAATGCGGTTAATGCTCAGGCTCCGAAGGACGTCTGGGCATCCTGCCGCATCACGCTGCCCTGCTCGCCTTTCTTAAAGCAGGCGAGCTACGGATCGAACTGCAAGGGGCCGAAGATTCGCTCTTCGTCTCAGGTGGTTTCCTTGAAGTCTACGAAAATACCGTAACCATCCTCGCCGATACGGCAGAACATGCTGAAGAGATCGACCAGGCACGCGCGGAAGCTGCCCGCCGCCGTGCGGAGGAACGCCTCGCTCAGGCACAAAGCGACCAGGAACGTGTTGAACTAGAAGCAGCTCTCGAACGCGCGGTCATCCGCCTGCGCGTCGCCGAGACGCTCAGCCGTCGTGGTCGCCGCCGCATCGAGGCTTCTCGGGAACAACAGTAAAAACAGGGCAACACATTCCTCCCTCATATGAGAGGTAGGGGCCAGATGTATTGCGCCCAGGGCCACCACCTTCCGTTCGTAATGCGGGTGTGTGGCTCCTGAGCGCAATACATCTGGCCCTACTTCCATAAAGTGCCATTCTTTACTAGATTATTACCTGTAGGTATAGGCAAGTCACCATACAAAAAAATGGGCACACTTAAGAACACGAGATACTTACCTCTGAAGATACAATTCTTCATCCTATTACAGACCAGCCTGAAAAGAGAAACTACTCGTTTTCCCTACTCAGTCATGCTACAATAAGGACACAACCAGCGCATTTTTGCAGGGAAGTTCTCTCGCAGAGGCGCGATAATGATGTAAATTATGGAGCAATCGTATGAGTACAACACCTTCCAGGCGACCTCGCCCTTTCGTTTTAATCATTATGGATGGCTGGGGCATCAACCCACGTAAAGATGGTAATGCTATCGCATTGGCGCGCACGCCAAATATAGACAGGTTGGCACGCGATTGGCCGCATACCGCTGTCAGGACCTCAGGGCTGGCTGTGGGTCTACCAGAGGGCCAGATGGGTAACTCTGAAGTGGGACACCAGAATATTGGCGCAGGTAAACGCGTTCTGCAGGACTACACACGTGTCAGCGAAGCAATTCAAGATGGTACATTCTTTCAAAATCCTGCATTCCTTAAAGCCATCGAACAGGTCAAGAAGAACCAGTCACAGTTACATATTTGTGGTCTACTTGGCGATGGCGGCGTTCACGCCCATGAAACGCATCTGGAGGCTCTGCTACGACTGGCTGCAACACACAATATTGAGCAGGTCTATATCCATGCATTTAGTGATGGACGCGATACTTCTCCCACTGGCGGTGTCGAATTTATGCAACGGTTGGAGACACGTGCTCGCGAGATTGGTGGCGATCATCCTGCAAAAGTTGCAACGGTGAGTGGACGCTATTATGCTATGGATCGCGATAATCGTTGGGATCGTACTGGCATGACGTACCTCGCAATGACCCGTGGCGAGGGACTAAAGGCCAGATCTGCTCAGGCTGCTATTCAACAGGCATATGATCAGAAGATAACAGACGAGTTTATTCTTCCTACAGTCGTGATCGAAGATGGTCATCCCGTAGCAGTAGTCAAAGAGGACGATGCCGTCATTCACTATAACTTCCGTCCCGACCGCGCACGCCAACTCACCAAGGCTTTTGTGCTGAAAGAGCTTCCTCCCCAGGCTGAGGGCAAATTTAAGCGTGGCCCCCGCCTGGCCGATCTGACATATGTAATGATGACAGAATACGAGGTGGGACTCGATGCAGAGGTGGCTTATCGTGCCGACGAGGTAGATATGCCTTTAGCCCGTGTAATCTCTGAGCAGGGTCTACGTCAGTTCCACACAGCTGAAACTGAGAAGTACGCCCATGTTACATACTTTATCAATGGCCGACGCGAGACGCCGTTCCCAGGAGAAGATCGTAACCTGGTACCTTCGCCAAAGGTTCCTACCTATGAGCTACAACCTGAGATGAGCGCGGTAGGCGTGACAGACACCGCTGTTGAGCATATTCGTAGTGGCGAGTACGATCTTGTTATTATGAACTACGCCAATGCCGACATGGTTGGTCATACAGGAGTCATTGAAGCAGCCATCAAAGCGGTTGAGACAGTCGATACTGGCATAGGGCGCGTCGTAGAAGCCACCCTCGCCGTTGGTGGTGGCCTGGCGATTACTGCCGACCATGGCAACGCTGAGCAGCTTATCGAATACGATACAGGCAAACCGTTCACCGCCCATACAACCTTTCCAGTCCCATTGTACCTGGTGGTTCCCGGCTTAGAACAGGCGCATTTACGCAATAATGGAATTCTTGCGGATGTGTCACCTACGATTTTACAAATTCTAGGCATTCCGCAACCAAAAGATATGCAGGGACGTTCACTTCTACTGCCATAGAAAGAATGCATTTTTTTCACTGATATGAACTTACTCTATTGGGTCTATTACCTTCCATTATACTTTAGATACACGAAGATCCAGAAAAGAGCAAAAAGTTATCCACATAATCAGGTTGAAATATGTGGATAACTACAAATAAATGTGGATAAACATGCTAACCTTTGCGGGCATTAAGTGTAAGTGGAACAAACGGAAATAGTACCATCTTTACATTAGTGAGATCAATAATTCAGGAAAGATGGCCCGACGTGCGGAGGTTACTCCTGAAAGCAAAACAACTGTACCTTGATGCTGATTGAACAGGTTGAGAAGACGTGCAGGCATGGCAGATGTTCCCAGCCCTTCTGTTAAGAGTAAAGTAATGGGTGGAAGGTGCATCTGCGCCACCTCTATATCATTAAAATTAAGCAATTGAATGAGATCAGTGTGCAGGAACCCTTCGAGGTCACGCACGGCAATGCTACTCGCAATCACACCTCTAACACCGGAAGCAATGGCCTGATGCAGGAAGGCAAAATTGATGGAACCGGGTACAACGAGAATAGCTCCCGGAAGATGCGATGACAACTTGTGTGTACTTTCTCCCGGTGACCACAATGTTAATATTCCAGTCACCTGGCTCCCAACGCCAACCACACCTCGCACAAGAATGACACGACTCTCGATGACCACGCCGCCACGGGGTGTAATATTCATCACATGTCCGGACAGACCGGCAGGAACAGTTTCCATTGCAGGCACATACACATTATTATGCTCAACCGACTGAACATACTCAAGGCGCAACACTGGCTGATCTGGCAGAACTTTCTGTCCGGGATAGACCAGAGGAGTATACTTCGCTCCAGATCTACCCGGCCAACGTTCCCGCTGCACCAGCGTCTGCTCTATTTCAGACCACCCGGTTTGATAGGTCATGGCAAGGAACTCTCCGTCCTACGCTCCCAACGCCTGTGACCACTGAAGGAGACGCGCCTGACGCTCGGTATCGTCGCCTGGCAATGTCAGAGGACGTCCACGTGCATCGATAATCAATCCGACCAGTCCACCATCGATCTCTTCTGCTGCGCGTGCTCGTTCGCCCGGGCCAAGTCCCACATCCACAGTCGGTGCAGGGAACAATGTTAACAGTGCTTGCTCATTTAAGCGTAAAGGGATGACTTCAATGGAACCAGCCATCACATCAACAGTCAACTGGCGCCCATTACGATATTCTACACCTACTCGTACAGCAAGCTGTCCAGGCTGTAAGCCGCCAAAGGGAATAACACAGGTGCCCAGACGGTGTGTAACTGCATCATTCTCATTGACCTGGACAGCGGTCACTGGTGCAACCGTAGCGACGGCACCCAACTGTGAGATCAACATGGTCTTATCCAGCACCAGCGAGGTAACGCCACAAGGCTGAAGCGCATCTAGCAACATGAGCGCAACCTGCCCATATTTGGGTGTATGCGATAGAATTCCCCCAGTTGCCAGAATGAGATCAGCACTCGGCCAGTCCGTAGCACTTTTTTTCGCCTCTTCTATCGTCAGAAGTATCGCCTCTCGCGCAAAAGCCTGGCTGATCTGCAACTTGCGTACATTGCCAGGAATAACGTGTGGATGCAGCATGCGGTTCAGGACAAACTGGCGTATCTCTTCCTCTGTTATGCTAAAAGGCAACCAGCGAACTACATTCTGCAATCCGCTCTGCTGCAAGATAGTCCCAAGGCCAGGGCCAACACCCAGTCCAGAGTTTACTAAAGGAATGAACTCACCCTGCTCACCTGCCACCATGACAGTGGTTGTCGCACCTCCCACATCCACAGCAGTCACATTCATAGCATAATGTTGCGCCAGAAAACGCACCAGGCTACTCAACGACGTTGCTGTAGCACCAGGAATGGAACCAGCCCACGTGCACAAGCGCTCATACCCAGGAATACGCTGAATGACATTCTGTTCATGCAATGCACCAACCGCAACACTGATCGCGCCAAGTTGCGCCGAGGAAACGAGTGCAGCAACTTGTGTTACTTCCGCGACTCCCTGAAGCATACGACGCACGGCATCTACATATTGTGGTGCCCCGGCATAGATCACGGAACACCGTTTTGTTGATCCATTCTGCAAAGGTGCACCAGCCGCAACATGCGCTCCATATTGATCATTGCGCTCACGGAAGGCGTTGACCAGGAGTTGACATGCCTCTTGCAATGCATTAGGGCCAGCGGGACTATCGGCCATACCAACGATCAGTGCCGCCTGAGGGTGCAACTCACGCATAAGGCTAAACTGACGCTCCCATTCCTGAGCCAGACGCTCCGGTGTCCAGGCGGTACCTGGAGAAGATGCAGTAACAAATGAGGGAGCCGGTATTGCCTGTGTCTCGGCATATAAACCAGAAATTGCTTGTGTCGATAGCGACTCAAGCGTTGGATTGACTGCGCCCAGCACAACCATGCGTAAAGGCCCACCCGCGCTGACGGTTGCGATAAAAACATCAACGCCGTCTCCACTACTCTGCTCAGGAGAGATAATGCGACCCTCATTCACAAAATGTCGGCCCGTGATATATTCAATAACATTAATCGCCTGGATAATACCGATCGTAATATCCTCTTGAGGAGCACTTATAGTAGTCGGTGCTTCTCCACGCGCCATCAAACGATATTGGCCTTCAACGAGGCCAAACAGAGAGACTTTCGTGAATACGCTTCCACAATCAGCAACCAGGAGAGAATTAGCCGACGCGGGATTGTGATTCTGCACGGCAACCTGCCCCGGTTCCCGTTCGCCCTCTAAATAGGAATATGTTTGCATTTCCTCATTCCTCATCACCAACAACTAGCGGAACCAGTCTCGGATCATATCGAACAATCCTTTTTTAGCAGGCTTCATAGACGTTTTCTGCTCACCATCAGTCCCTATACCCAGATTTCCCGTGCCAGAGCTATTTGCAGGATACTGAGGTGCCCCCAGAAAGGCATTACCCGCCGGATAATTTCCCTGACCTTGATTACCAGCCTGATACATGCCATTATTAAATCCACCCGACGCATAACCCTGTGCCTGCTGCCCTTGCATCCCCTGTGGATTATTAAATCCCGGAGGCGCACCTGCCACCTGACCAGGGATATTATTGGCAGAAGGTGTGCCCTGCATAGGAGAGAACGGTGACCCAGGCATACCCTGTCCGAATGATCCTCCCTGCATTCCATAGCCTTGCGCAGGTGGCGAACCAGGGAAATTAGGAGTTGTTGAAGCAACCCCCAGCATTGATGCGAACACATTCGCGGCTGCTTCGTTGCCCTCATTAGGATTTATCTCACCGCGCGGACGACTCGGCACACGCACATTATCAACACGAGGTGGCGCACTATATCCACTCCTTGGAGTAGCTGCAGGCCGCTGTGAAGCCATTGCACTCCCCAGTTGATTTTGTTGCTCAGCGGTTGACCGTAGCCATTGAGGCAGAGCATTTGGATCAATAAACGACGATGCCGACAGACCTCCACCTTGAACAGGCGCATTATTCATTCCAGGAGTAGGGGGTATCTGTGGCGATGCAGATTGCCATACCGGTGATCCTTGCTGCATTGGAGAAAAAGATGGTTGCTGCATGGCTCCTCCTTGCATAGGAGGCTGCCAGGGAGAGTTCGCCTGAACAGGCGGCAAACTACCGCTCTTCTGCTCTTGCCTGGTGCTCTCCTGTAACCAGGGAGGCATAGAGTTAACATCAACCAGAGATGAAGGTGAGATTGTTCCACCAGCTCCTGGCTGGGCCGGAAGTGACCCCGTCCCCCCTTGCTGTTTCATCCATGATGGCAAAGACTGTTGATCGACGAGATCGCGAGCCGAAAAACCCTGCGAAGGTCTTGCTGACATCTCATTTGTTCTGTTAGCCATTGACGCTGGCGCTGATGCCTCAGGGAGCGCAGGAGAACGGGGAGACATTGGCCTGGCAGAGAACGATGCAGGATCAGGAAGAGGAGAGTTCTGCTGCAGCGACTTCATCCAATCCGGCATAAGATCCTGTTGTAGCAGGCTTGAAGCCACAATTCCTCCCTCTGGAATTGGACCTGTTGGTGGTTTGCTCTCCTGCATCCAGGAAGGGAGAGATTGTTCATCAATTAACGACTTCGCATTAATCCCTCTGGAGTCATCAGTATTTGGACCAGGAGCAGAAGAAGGACGCAATGGCAAATGTGGATTGGACATACCGGTATCGTTCATCTCAGGGCGTCCAGAACGCATCCAACTTGGCAACGAACCTTCCTCTATCAAATCGGCAGTTGAGAAATTCGATGGATTATCCGCTGGCGCAGCTGGCCGCTCGCCTGCACGTAATGATCCCAGCCAGGCAGGCAATTCGGGTTGTTCCTGAAAACCCCGCGACGAACCCAACCCGGTTTCAGCTTTGCTAGAGAGTGGCGCACCACAATTCTGGCAACTCATAGCGCTGGCAGGAGATATACTCCCACAGCGGTTACACGTAATCACTATTACTCCTCACTTTCGCCAGGCCTTGCTTTAGGGCAGTGTATCACTCTTTTTCCATCTTGACAACAACTATAATGTACAAAATAAGACACGTTGATATGATACAATATATGATAGAAACATCTACCCAAAAGTACTATATACAGGAGACCAACATGCCAGAACTGTCCATGGACAGAGACGAAGACATGCAGAAAAAACGCCCATTCCTTCGCCTCACTCTTCCGCTTCCCCCTGGCATTAATGAACAATATGCAACAGTTGATGGACACCGCGTGAGTACGCTTGTGGCCCGCCGCTTTAAGCGACAGGTGCGAGATATACTGCACACACTTACGAAACAAGGCGTGTTGCAAGATGAGCTACACGACCAGTTCCGACAAAGTTACCTGGCACTTTTCCTGGACTTCTATTTCACAACACCGCTCAAAAGAGACCTTGATGGGGGTCTCAAGATAACGCTAGATGCTCTCTGTGAAGCTCTTGGATTGAACGACAATAGAGTTGTCGACATCCATCTGGTGAAACACATCGACCCTTTACATCCCCATCTCTATGTTGAACTCGAGGCCATTCCTGACTGGTCTTTCGATGAAGAGTACATTCTTCTCACTTGAATATACTTTCTTGCCGTCAGTTTTTGCCTTCTCTAAAATACAACTGATAACAATAGCCTTCTGTAACAAATACATTACAATCAATTCGAGGTACCAACATATGTTTACATTAACAGCACGACTTGTATCTCCCACATTAAAAAACGTGGCACGTTCCAGAATATCACAAAAACGTGCTCGCCTACTTCTCGGTTTTCTTTTCAGTAGCACCGTTGGCCTGCTGGCTTACCGCCGTCGCTCCCTCAGCCGTAGTGGTGTAGCAGGGGCCATGGCTACCGGCACGACAACAGTTGGCATGGGCGGATGGTCATGGGGACTTACACTCATTTTCTTCTTTGTCTCCTCCAGCTTCCTTTCACATTTCCGTGCACACGAGAAAGCAGCTACGGCAGAAGATAAATTCAGTAAAGGATCACAGCGCGATCTCCTCCAGGTCGCCGCTAATGGTGGCGTTGCTACTGCTCTCGCCCTTGTTTACGGACTCTCTTCAGAACACGAACTACAGCAGACACTGAAAGCTGGCTATATAGGTGCATTGGCGACTGCAACTGCTGATACCTGGGCGACTGAACTGGGCGTACTGAGCTCTCGTCCTCCACGCCTGATCACGACAGGAAAACAAACTGCACCCGGCACATCAGGTGGTATTACGCTTCCAGGAACTGCTTCATCCGCAACAGGAGCACTGGCCCTGGGCACCTTCTTCTGGTTTATACAACGGAAACGCAAGGAAAATTTCGCGCTCCCTTTCATTGCTCTCATCAGCGGTCTACTGGGAAGCCTGTTTGATAGTTTCCTGGGCGCAACGTTTCAGGCCATGTATTTTTGTCCTACCTGCCAGAAAGAGACGGAACGGCGCGTGCACAATTGTGACAACAAAACAGAGATTTTACGCGGCTTCCCCTGGCTGAACAACGATGGTGTTAACTTCCTATCCACCTTGTTTGGGGCTATAGCTGCGATGCTTCTCCATATAATAATGAGATAGGTAGTAAAATAGTAAGATACCTGATGGTTCAAGCCAGAGGTACAACGCGATATCCGCTAAAAAGGAATTTTTCTTATGAACAACCTGATGCACAAAATCATCACACGTAACTGGCGTCCAGGACGAGCTGCCTGGGCCGGTCTCGTGGCAACTATCGTTTACAGTATCGTCATGGAAGGAGACAAGGCCATCATTGGCAATCGCTTCAGTGATACACGCTTTATTCAAGGTCTACTGGAAGGCAAAAAGCGTTCTAGAAACATGTTTCTCCTTTCCTGGCTTCTTCATTTGCTAAACGGGATTGCCCTTGGCGAAATCTATGGTGCAGTCGCCAGGCGTTTCCTCCCTGGCCCAGACTGGCTCAAAGGCACGATCTTTGGTGAAGCATTTATTATCGGAGCGTGGTGGCTCACCCCCCTCGCCGACAAGTATCATCCTCTCATCAAAGATGGTGAATTACCTGAACTTGCCAACTGGACCTCGTTTCTGCAAAATATTTTGCGTCATCTGGCCTTTGGCCTGACGCTGGGCTTGCTCTATCGGGAGAAAGAATCACACAATGTAACGCAACCACTTGCTCACAAATGGAAGCTGATAGTCCTTATGCAGCCATGCCATCACCATCAACCAGAACCACAGGAATATGCCTACCCAGAGTAATATGCTCGAAAGCAGGCCTAGCCCAAAATTCGTTAACAGACTCAGCAGCCAGATGCCGCTGAGCATCCATTTCAACATATTCACAACTACAAACAATATGGAAAGAGTGCCAAAAACGATCATTGACTGTAGTGCGTGCCAGCGAACCTGGCGATTTTTCTCAAACAGGAAAAGCAGCAAGCCTGATATCCAGCCAAAAGCATACGCCAGAACACGTTCCAGGCGCTCATTTAATCCGAGAGTCGTCATACGATGCATCATTGACTGCCTCACTTTTCCAGGAGGGTATCCTATTAGTACACAACTTGCTTGCTCAAGAACTAATTTTAGATACTCTCAACAAATTTAGAACATTCGGACCGTTTTTCCAGGTCCGTTATCTCCACTATTGTACTGATCTATATACGCATAACGAGAGGTCATGTTGCAATCTCTGAGAAACTCATCGTAATATTTTTGCGGGTCTCAACGTATATCCCTTAGGACTCTCAGATAGGACTCTCAGAGAATAGGGCCCTCTCAGAAAGGTTAGAGGTTACTATCAGGTAATATGCATTTAACCACATCGTAATATTCAAGCGTTGCTATGCATTACGAGCAAATTTTGTGCATGTGGAAATAGGACCTATAGCCAGAAAGGTACAAATGCTGACATTTTGGTATCTGCAACGTCTAAAATAGAGATGGTGCCTAATAAATTGATTAAGAAATGAGGATATGAACCTTTAATGCTTTTGAGGTCTAAAATATTCAAAAATTCACTTATTAGGAAAGGAAGGATACAACAGATGCCTGAATCAGTAGAGTATGTGCGGTTTCCTTTTCCTTCCTTTGCTCGTACTACTATACGAAGAATAATAGCATTGATCACGTGCCTGGTTGGGGTGGCTGACATGCTGTCTGCCATTATGCCCAGGCTAAAATGGAGCATCCTTCCAGGTGCGTGGCCCCTTACGGTTCAGAGAGCCCATGCACAAACACTTACGGTTGTAGTAGGTTTCTTTCTTATTATGCTCTCTTATGGCCTGGCGCGAGGCAAAAACCAGGCATGGCGTATTACACTCTTTCTCTTACTATTGTCTGTCTGGCTACATATTCTACGCGGCGGCTCTATCCTGGCAACAATCATAGCAGTGAGTTTAGCGGCTCTGCTGATCAACCTATCCAGCTTTTTCAAGGCTAAAAGTGATCCACCCGCCGTATGGCGCGGTTATACAGCTCTCGTACTGGGTCTAGGAGTGGTGATATTCGACGCTATCATCGGCTTTCTCACGCTTTATAACGACTTCGAGCCGCTCATCGACCGCTTCGGCCTCGATGGTGCTCTCCTGCGTATCCTCACACAAACGCATCTACAGCATTGGCTCCATGATACCCCTGCACTTTTCTTTGGGCGTGCACTCCCTGTGCTCTGTATCAGTGCCATTGTGTATGGTATGGTGCAGCTCTTCCGTCCCGTTGCCGCAGTGCTGCTTCCTAACATAGAGAAAAAATGCCAGGCGAACAAACAGGTACGCCTTTATGGCACAAATTCTATCTCATACTTCGCTCTCGACTCTGACAAGTCCTACTTCTTCTCAGAATCAGGCAAGTGTGTTATCAGCTATGTACTTGAAGGAAGCACTGCGGTTGTGGCCGGCGACCCAATCGGCCCCGAAGACGAAATGATCTCAATCCTTCAGCAATTCATCACGTTCTGTAATGAGCAAGACTGGACGATTGTTTTCTGGCAAATACGAGATCAATTCAGGCCTCTCTACCAGGCCGCCGGCCTTCACATTCTGAAAATTGGTGAGGATGCCGTTATTGATGTACAGAATTTCACCCTCAAGGGTGGCGCTATGGCTAATGTTCGTACCAGCGCCAAACGAGCGGAGAAGGATGGCCTGCAAGTAGTGTTCTACAAAGGCCAGGTGACCGACTCCCCCCAACGCATACAAATGGAACGGATTTCTCATACCTGGCTCGCAAGCAAAAGTGGCTCCGAGATGGGTTTCAGTATGGGCCACTTCGATCCTCAGGGCGATCCAGAGCAACTGACGGCTCTTGCCATCGATAACGACAACAAAGTACATGCCTTTGTCACATTTGTGCCAATCTACGGACGCCATGGCTGGGGACTCGACTTGATGAGGCGCTCAACACAACCTGCTCCAGGCACAATGGAACTCTTACTTGCACGTTCTCTTGAATATATGAAAAGCTGTGGGATTGAGATAGCAAGCCTGGGCCTGGCCCCGCTCAGCAATGTCAATGCTGAAGAAGAGACCTTCCTGAGCAATAGTATCGACCTCCTGACCGGGCGCTTCGGCAATATGGCACAGAGTCAATCGCTCTTCAACTTTAAAAAGAAGTTCCAGCCCACATGGGAGAGTCGCTACCTCGTCTACTCTCATACTCTCGGCCTGCCAAAAATTGGCTGGGCACTCTATCATGCGCATCAACGAGATGCATCTCTACTCAGAACAATAAGCAGCACACTCAACGACTGGCAGCGTACTCGTCGGTGCTCCGAAAAGCAAGCATCAAGTGCCCTGGAAACAGCAAACATATAAAAGAGGGGTTTGTGCCCGTCATGCCGCTTCTCTGCGGACCCCTCGCCGCCAGCGGCTCACTGGTTTTTAAAAGTGTTGTAACTCTTCAGAAGGGGCCTGACTCCTCAGCACCTACGGTGCTTCGCAAGCCGTTTGGTGTGGACGGTGGGATTTGCGGCCTGGGGCCGCAAATCCCACCGTCCACACCAAACGTGGGCGAGCCACCACAGGTGGCAAGCAGACCTGAAGAGTTACAAAGTGTTTCTGTGGCTCGCCTGGTCCGGCGGCCAATTCCCTGAATGGAACCAGAACTGCCAATACTGATCATATCTTGACATTTTATCGAAAAATCTCTATAATTAGTATGTTGTAGTGTGATACGCTGGAATGCTGAAGTTGGAAGAAGAGAGCGACATGTTGGAAGAAGAGAAGAGAATCGGCCATTTTCCGTTTTTAGATGCAGAGACCTTTACCGCTCTTGAGCAGGAAGTTATTCCCCAATTGATTACTCAAGCGCGGCTGGATCATCAGACGTTGCGAGTGTGGGTAGCCAAGTGTGCGAACGGAGAGGTTCTCACCATGATAACGCTCCTACTAGCTCACTTGCTGGGAAACATGCTTCCAAACTTTCGTATTCAGATCTTTGCAACTGATCGAGATGAGACACGTCTTGCCTATGCCCACCGTGGCATATTTGAGAGGAATAGCATCTTACCATCTCAAGCTCTGGAGGTCGCTCGTTTTTGTGAGCCTGTGGGAAGTCAGTATCGTCTTTGCCCCTCTTTACGCAAACTAGCGATCTTCGGCAAACATGACCTGTGGCACGACCCGTTCTTTGCCCACCTGGATCTCATTATATGTGGCTTCTCGCTGCTGGATCATCCGATTGAACACCAGCAACAGTTTCTCTCACAGGTTAGCAAAGCACTGACCCAATCCGGACACATTGTCTTCTCCAGGCAAGACTGCACAGTCCTGGCTCATTTTCCCTACCAGCCTCTGAGAGAAGGAGTCCCTATCTATCAGTATGCACCTGCGAGAGAGGAGCCAAAGCTTCCTATGTTTGCCAGAGAGCACGTTGGAGTTCAACAGAACCCAGATCACGTGATTGACATCATGTCTCGCTTACTCCATACGCCTCCTGTAGACATAGACGCGCCTGGAGAGAGAATATCTGAAAGTCTGGGATCACTTTCACCTACCTCCATCCCCGTTACCCTCGATGTGCTTCTACGATTAGCCCCAATAGGAATCGTAGTCATCGATCACTGCTACCAGATACTCTTTTTCAATCGAGCTGCTCACAAGTTGTTAACGCCGCTGATCCACGAGGGAAAATACCTGGATTTTTTCCATGCTATTGCAGGACTCCCCTATACCCAGGTACGAACGGCCATCGATACGGTAATGCGGGAAGGAACGAGCCAAACCCTTGAGGAAATCGAACTCACTATTTCAGCAGGAGGCAACGGACGGGTCCTCGCCATGGAGATCTGCTTGATCCCTACGGAGATTGGCACCTCTTCTCGACTGGTGCTCTATCTCCAGGATGTCACCATACAAACGGCGCAGAAAAAAATCTGGCTCCAGCAGGCGCAGACCATCAAGGAAGTCTTTACTACCAATGCTCATCTCATCCAAAAATATAGCAACCTGGAACGCACCGATGATCACTTGCGCGAGGTCAGCAGCAACCTGCTCACCAATTATCAATATCTAGCAACACAGCTTGAGTCAATGCAAGAGATATGCAACCTCCACGATCAAGAAGTGGAACAACTCCTGGAAGAAATCACGGTCTTAACAGAGGATCGCGATAGTGAAAGGTGAGGTCGGCTCGATACCTCATACGTATAACGTTTGGCCTCCGCAATTTTGTTGCTTCTGACACGCCACTCTCTATTATTGCTCATCTCCTGAAATATCCTCACAACTACGCACTCATTACAAATAGTAATGTTATAAAAAATGGAGTTATCGATTACCAGGTTACTTCGTTATAGTTTATAGTTGCACAATATAACCATGGTCATGTATCTACTATAAGAAGGGGGAACTTATTTAATCATGGGAACTAAAGATATGAAACGTCATAGGGGACATTCTATTGCCTTACCAGGCATAGTCTGTATAGCAATTATTGGTTTCTTTGCCATACGTGCGGGTGTAAACACTGCGGGAGCAGTGCGTGCCGCAACCACCTGCAATGTCAAAACCTACGGAGCAACGGGCAATGGGAGCACAAAGGATACCACCGCCATTCAAAATGCTATTAATGCCTGTAGCGGTGGGGGCACCGTGGATTTCCCGAGCGGCAAGTACCTGACTGCACCACTCTTCCTGTTGAAGAACAACATTACACTCAATATTGCGAGCGGCGCTACCCTTCTTGGCTCAACAATGACCTCCGATTACACGGTGAAGAGCGGCGAGAAGGTCGATACGACCACCCTTGCATTGATCAATTCAGATGGCGTCAGCGGGATCACGATTACCGGCGGTGGGGTCATTAATGGACAGGGGGCTTCCTGGTGGGCATCCGGGTCTGCTACTGGCAACCGACCGCGCCTGGTGGAAATCGCCTACGGAAGCACTATCACGGTGAGCGATGTTACGCTTGAGAATGCCGGAGCCATGCACCTGTTTTTGAAGGGCACAAGTAATGTCACGGTGAATGGGATTACGATCAGTTCGCCATCCAACTCACCGAATACCGACGGCATCGATCCTGCCTCTTCCACGAACGTGACCATCGAGAATAGCACCATCAGCGATGGCGATGATAATATTGCCATTAAAGCTCAGTACGCTGGTCAGCCGAGTTCGGCAATTACGATTAAGAACTGTACGTTTGGCAGCGGGCATGGCTTGTCGATTGGGAATGACCTGGGTGGTGGGGTGAGTGGGGTTACGGTGTCAAACGTGACCTTTAATGGAACCACCAATGGCCTGCGCATTAAATCCACGCGTACGACGGGTGGCGATATATCAGGGGTTACCTATACGGGCGTAACGATGACGAATGTGGAATATCCCATCTGGTTTTCAGGCTATTATCCGCACATTCCCAGCTCGGATTCGGCCCAACCTGTCACCGCTAACACACCTTATTACCACAACATTACGGTGAATAATCTTACCGCTACCGGAGCCAGTGCTGCTGGCTATATTGTAGGTGTTCCTGAGAAGCCATTTACCGGTATCACCCTCAATGCCGTGAAGATTACAGCGAAGACGGGATTAGAGGTGAGGAGTGCTGCTGTGACTACCAAAGGGGGAACGGCGATGACAGTTTCCAGTGGGAGTGCATATATCATTCAATCGGGTGGGAGTGTCACGGCACAGTGAAACTGTGAAGAGTTAGTGTCACATGGAGGTCTCCATCACAAAGATGGAGACCTCCATGCGCTGTTTTTTTCATGCCACCTCACGCAACAGGTCGATATCGATCCGGCGATGGTATCCCATCCATTCGGGCGGCTGCACACGTGTCAGGATATGCACCACCTCCAGCATCGTGGTGCTGCTGACCAGGCGGTCGAGTTCATCACAGTAGATCACGCCCTCGTAAGACCGCGACGAATAGAGTAAACGGGTTGGAATGGTGCTCCCCATGGCAGCACGATGGCGGATCATTGCCATCAAAGGTACAATGCCCGATCCTGCTACCAGCAAGAGAGGACCACCCATGTGCGTCTCCCAAACGAAATAGCCTCCGATAGGGCCACGCAGCTCCAGCTGGTCACCGATACGAAGTTCATCGACGAGGTAAGGTGATACTTCCCCGTCATCGAGCCGTTCGACGATGAGTGTCACTCGCGCTTCCTCATTATTCTCCAGAACGTTAGCACATTGCCTCAGCTAAAATCTGCCTTTCCAACGATTTTGCTCCCCATCCTTTAAATAAGCCTGCATCTTTCCGCTCATCCTTTACGTGAAACTTATATATGGCACTTGATAGTAGCATACTCACCGAAGTGAAAGGGTCTTTATCATGCAAAGGCGCGTTGGCAACATACGGTGGGGAATTGCCGTACTCCTTGGCCTTGGCGTTATCATCAACTATTTTGATCGAACAAACATTGCAGTCGCCGGTGTAGATTTATCGAAAGAATACCATCTTTCGAGTGTACAGTTTGGATTTATTGCATCCGCTTATCTCTGGACGTATGCCCTTATGCAGGTGCCTATAGGTGTATTATTAGACAAGATAGGCGTCAAATGGATGACGCGCGCCGGTACAATTCTCTGGTCTCTCGCAACGTTTATGACCGCTATTGTCAGTGGTTATGGGCTGATCATTCTCTCCCGCTTTATCCTGGGTGTCGCGGAGGCTCCAGTATTTCCTGCGGCATCGAAGGCAACAGGATATTGGTTCCCCATGAAGGAGCGTGGTCTTGCAACTTCAGCCTTCGATGCATCGGCAAAGTTTTCAAATGTGATCGGCGTACCCCTTGTAGCGTTTATTGTCTCACTTTATGGATGGCGTGGGGCGTTCTGGGCAACAGGTATCCTTAGCACCCTCTATGGGGTACTCTTCTGGATCTTTTATCGCGATCCCAGTCAGTCAAAACGCATCTCGTCAGAAGAACGCACGTACATTGCAGAGGGTGGAGCACAAGTCGATAACGTAGCTCCTGCAAACACCTTAGCAAGCCTGGGCTACCTGCTCCGTCAGCCTAAAATATGGGGGATGGCTCTTGGTTTCGCAGCTTATGGCTACACGTTCTACCTTTTCTTGACATGGCTACCCTCGTACATTCAAAACCAATTGCACGTCTCTATTCTGAATAGTGCTGGTCTAGTGGCCATCATCTGGGGCGTAGCAACGATAACCGATATTGCTATTGGCGGTTGGCTTGTTGATTACTTGATTAAACGAGGAAACGATCCGACAAGGGTACGTAAGACGGTTTTCATTATCGGTATGCTCATGGGTATCGCGATTATTGGTGCTGCCTTTACTACGAGTATCCCCTTGATCGTCATGTGGCTCTCGATTTCACTCGGTGGCCTGGCATTTGCCGCCCCTGTAGGGTGGAGCATTCCATCGTTAATTGCGCCAAAGGGCACTGTTGGCGTCGTTGGCGCAATTATGAATTTCTTCAACAACGTCGCTGGAATTATTGCTCCACTCGTTGCAGGGTTCGTTCTTGATACCACAAAGTCCTTTGTATTGAACTTTATCATTGCTGCAATCATTCTTGTCCTTGGCATTCTCTGCTATCTCTTGCTCCTGGGAAAGATTGAGCAGTTGCCAGCACAATTTGAGGAAAAGCCACTAAATGAAGTTGCGCCTGCAAACCCAACAGAAAGTAGCCCGGGACCGGTATAGCAATTCTTGATTGCTGCATTTTCTCGGCGTTGGGGTATTCACACACGACGCATCCAGGGGCATTTCCGTGTCTTTCTGCAATAGGAAATTATGAATATACTTGAGCGGGTATTGCCATAATGAAACAATTTGGTTAAAATAGAGTCAGGCGGCCCATAGGATGCTAACTGAAGAGGGTACCGAAAGCGCACCCTCGCTGAAGTCCGCAGGGGCCGCCATCCCAACGATTGTATAAGGCGTCGTCAACGCAGTCCCTACTGAAGATCCTTTAGCAGGTCTGCATACCCCTGACGATCCAGAGGCAACTCTACTTCCCTATGCTTATAACTCGAATAGATGATCGCATTCGCCAGTTCCAGCTCCATCCTCGCATCTACTCCATCGCAGGAGAGCGGGCTACCATACAAAATGGCAGAGTGGAGACTGCGATAGACAGCTACAAAATCAGCTTTCCCCGCCTCCAACGTCACTTCATAAGGATGCCTCTCAACTTTGGCATAAGGATCACTAGAGTGGATCGCATACTCAGCAATATCAACATCAAGCGTCTGGGCACTCAGTGTCCCACGACTAATTTCCAGAATGCCGCGCGTCCCTACAATCTTCAAGCGCTCATCATCATCCGCTTCCGCCGTGCTGATGTGAAGAGCTCCTAAGGCTCCATTCGACCACTCTAGCATCGCCTGGACCGTGTCCTCAGTCTCAATCTGTTTATGTAGTAATCGACGCGTCCATGCAAAAATGCGTATAGGACTCCCCACCAGATGGCAGAGAACATCTAGATTATGTGAAGCCTGGTTCGTCAAAACACCACCACCTTCACCTGCCCACGTAGCTCGCCAGGCTGCCATTTCATAATAACTGCTCGGTCGCGTCCATACCGCACTCAATTCAACACGCTGGATATTCCCCAATACACCCTCGCGCAGAAGTTTCCTTGCCGCTATGATCTCCGGGCGAAAACGATGCTGAAACATGACTGCCAGCAATCGCTTGCTACGCTCAGCCGCTTCGATCATCGCATCGGCCTCCGCTACCTGGATCGCCATTGGCTTCTCCGTCAGCACATGACACCCCGACTGCAAACAGTCTATAGCCACACGAGCATGAAGAAAAGGAGGTGTAAGAATCACTGCAACATCAGGTTGCGTCTCTGCTAGCATCTGCCTGTAATCTTCGTAAAAGGCACAATGTAGCTCGTCGGCTCGTCGCTTGCCCTCTACCGTATTAATATCTGAGACGGCAACAAGATCGACAGATGGTAATGTAGTGAGCGCAGGCAGATGGCTCTTAAAGATACCCGCACCTACACCAATAACAACATGCCGCAAACGGTCCGTTCGTGCTGCTTCCATGACTATGCTCTCCTTTTCTTATACAAACGGTCATTCAACCTTCACATTTGCCTCTTGCAAATCTTACGCAATCCTTCACATGATTTCGCGCGTCGCCAACTCACGCCCACCTTCACGATGAATATAATGCGTTTCCAATGAAAGCATTCCATCGTATCCATCTTCCGCAAGCGCCCGGAACTGCCCCACATAATCGATAGAGCCAGTGCCGATCTTCACAAAGCGATCCCGCTGCTCGGCCTCTTTGAGATTCCGATTGGCATCTTTCACATGAACATGCAAAACGCGCCCCCGCACATACTGATAACCCTCAGGAAATGGACTTGAATCAAGCATCGCCTCATTTCCTGGATCCCAGATAACTCCAAAATTCGGTGTGGTGATAGAACGAAGCAACCAGCCAGTTTCTTCTCCAGTTGCGATATTACAGGCATGCTCGTTCTCTATTATCAGTTTGAGGCCAGCCTCTTCGGTACGGCGGACAGCTTCAGCGATCACATCTCGCACCTTCGCGCGTACCGTTGTAGGATCAGGCACGCGCAAGAAGGAGAAAGTGCGCACAAATGGAGCATCAAATAAGCGGGCAAGTTCAAATGAACGGTGCAAAATACCCCACTCCTGCGCCTGCTCATCAGAAGAAGCGGGCAAGTCTTTTGTGGCAATCGTCTCGTCATCCCAGAGAGGTGACTTGAGAAATGGAGAAGCTATCGAACAGACACGAAAGCCTCCTTTTTGCAAAAGAGACTTGATCTGTAACAGGCTAGCCATATCGTGAAAGACAATATTTTTGTCGCCCACCTTCCGCAGTTCGACGGTATCGATCTGAAGATCACGACAGACCTGCAATGCATGTTCGAGATCATCCGAAATCTCGTCCGTAACAACGCTCAGATGCACAGGCAGTCCCTCCTTGTCAGACGTCCTTTTTCATCAAGATAAGAACTGCGCCAAATAGACGCAGTTCTTACTTAGCATATAGAGTATAAACTATCCGACGATCCCGACGCCAGAGTATGCGGTCACTTCGCTGATAACAGACGAAGTTGGATCAGGCGTAGCGTAGTACGGAGCCGGAGGCCCCGCCGCAAAACTACCAGTCTTAGTGATGGTAACGGGGCTACCACCCCAATCATTGCCCTCGTTAACGGCATTGGCATATCCATCAACCTTGCTATCCCCAGTCGTTGTTAAAGCAGTGCCAACGTTGCGGAAGACATTGTTCTGGACCAACATCTGCGCATTCTCACGAGAATGGATCGCATCCAGCGTGACATTCTGGTAGTAGTTATTGTAGATTTGCGCGGTTCCAAAGCGCAAGCTGGGCAGGCGCGAACCATCATTATAGAACCAGTTGTGTCCATAGGTCACATGAAGGTGACCCGTATCCTCGGCACCGTTGGTGTCGGAGTGTCCTACCAGCGAGACCTTGTAGTGATCGTGAAGGCGATTCCAGGAAACGGTGATGTAATCACCTGCATGAGTGATGTCGAGCAGACCATCGTAGTAATCCTTGCCATGGTTCCGATCAGAATAAAGGTCATTGTGATCGATCCATAGGTGGGTCGCTTTCTGGATATGAATGGCATCGCCCGTTCCGCTTGCAGCGGTGACGTTGTGGATCGTCATGTTTCTGATGATCACATTGCTGACACCCGTCATATTCAGGCCGAGTCCACTAAGCACTGAGCTTGAACCAATGCCCAGGATAGTCTTATTTGACCCAACCATGATGTCTCCAGCACCGCTAATGGTGCCACTGATCATTACAATACGAGCAGTTGATCCGCTCACCGCACTTCTAAGGGCAGAAAGGCTACTGACGGTAACGGTCGAACCACCAGCACCACCGGTGGTTCCAACTCCATATCCTACCAGCGGATCAGCTGGCGCTGCCCCTGCTGGCTGGACACCTCCTATCAATCCGAAAAGGGCAACCCCCAGAGATAGGCCAATGACTGCTAAACCAAACCAGAACAGTTTCACTTTCCTTATGATCGTTCCCATAGTTGTTATCCTCCTTGAAACATTCACCATGATTGACTTCCTACATGAAACACCACTCATGATGATCATCCTTTTTGAACGCAATTGCTACATTATGAATGTGGCAACTTCCATTAATGCCAACGTAACATCTTGGAGATGTTACATATCACAGTTCTGCGAGTAGCTAAATCCTCCTTATCCGTTAATATAGCTGCTATATCTTCTTTTTCCCTTCCAGAAGGGAGACATTCCTGCAGCGCTACAAAATGTTTATTTAAGAATGCGAGGATGGTTATATCCTCACAAGGAATATTTGTTGGCGAATGTAAACATTCACTTTTTTCGATATACTTTCCAACAGCCAGGTAGTATGCGATCGTCAGTATGACGGTAGAAGCGGAAGAGCAGTTGTTTCTCTATAATGTTTAACGTAACGTTGTGAAGTACTTCCCGACCTTCATGAAAATGGTTCACCACCCGGGATAAAAACCCTATTTTCAGAAGAGAGAACGTACGCAACAATAAATAAGTTACCGCTAAACTTCTCGTCCCATTATGATACCTTATTTTGTTAACATAATCAAGCTGGCGGTGATAAAATTCATAGATCTTTTTCAGTGCTAGCAAACATACTGTATTAAAATCAGCATATCCTGCCAGGTACAGAGGTGGAATCTGTAGTATATCCACAGTTCCACCTCTGAACAATGGAAACTAACCTATAATGCCGACGCCAGAATAGGCAGTGACATTACCAATGACTGACGAAGTCGAATCAGGCGTAGCATAATACGGAGCCGGAGGCCCCGCCGCAAAACTACCGGTCCTGAAAGGAGGTGTGCTACCACCCCAATCATTGCCAATGGCATTGGCAAATCCATCAACCTTGCTATCTCCAGTCGTTGTTAAGGTAGTGCCAACGTTGCGGAAGACATTGTTCTGGACCAACATCTGCGCATTCTCACGAGAATGGATCGCATCCAGCGTGACATTCTGGTAGTAGTTATTGTAGATCTGTGCGGTTCCAAAGCGCAGGCTGGGTAGGCGCGAACCATCATTATAGAACCAGTTGTGTCCATAGGTCACATGAAGGTGACCCGTATCCTCGGCACCGTTGGTGTCGGAGTGTCCTACCAGCGAGACTTTGTAGTGATCGTGAAGGCGATTCCAGGAAACGGTGATGTAATCACCTGCATGAGTGATGTCGAGCAGACCATCGTAGTAATCCTTGCCATGGTTCCGATCAGAATAAAGGTCATTGTGATCGATCCATAGGTGAGTCGATTTCTCGATATGAATGGCATCGCCCGTTCCGCTTGCAGCGGTGACGTTGTGGATCGTCATGTTTCTGATGATCACATTGCTGACACCCTTCATATCCAGGCCGAGCCCACTAAGCACTGAGCTTGAACCAATGCCCAGGATAGTCTTATTTGACCCAACCTTGACGTCTCCAGAGCCGCTAATGGTGCCACTGATCATTACAATACGAGCAGTTGATCCGCTCACCGCACTGGTCAGAGCAGAAAGACTACTGACGGTAACGGTCGAACCACCAGCACCACCGGTGGTTCCAACTCCATATCCTACCAGCGGATCAGCTGGCGCGGCTCCTGCTGGCTGAGCAAAAGCTACCAACCCAACAAGGGCGACACCTAAAGATAGCCCGATTACTGCTAAACCAAACCAGAACAGTTTCACTTTCCTTATAATCGTTCCCATAGTTGTTATCCTCCTTGAAACAACTCATCATAATCATTATCTTCCCTGAAGTCCAGATCATGATGATCATCCTCTTTAAACAGGTCTCATCACGTTGTTGTCTTTACATCTTCCATTGATGCCGATGTATCATCTCCAAGATGCTACAACCAGTAGTCCTGCCGTCAGTTACCTCCTTTCTCTCCACCGCTGTTCTATTCCCCTGATATAAGGAGAACTATCACAGCTGCTTAACTAATACTCATTTAACTATAGAATGCGAGGAGAAAGGCAATTACAGTGTCCTTATCCTCACAAGGGAATTGTATGATCATACAGCCTTTTTTGGCCATCTATCTATCGTCTTTTGTCTCCCGATATCTACAAATAAAGCAAGCTTGTACACCCATCCGTGCAATAGTAAGACCAGAAAACCGATACTCATATATTTATCCGGAGGCAAGATCTGCACTGTATACACAGTTCTTACCTCCATGGAAATGATAGAAATGAGCTAATGCTACCGAAATAAAGTATACAGACGACGGACGAGGCCGAAACATTTTCGAAGTCGGAGAGGGCGCTGACTGTGACTGTGGAACCTCCCTGTCCACTTGTTGCTCCTGGTTCCACACCCAGCAGGTGGGTCCATTAGAGTTGCTCTTGCTAGTCGGGTAAATATTACCAACGAGAAAGCATAAGCTCCCGAAGAGAACCTCGGAACAGCGAAGTCTCCAGGCCAGAAGAAGCTCACCTTCCAGATCATAGTCTTCATGCATGTTATCTTCCTTGAAACAACTCATCATGATGATCATCCTTTTCAAATGCGCCTCATCGCGTCATCATCTCTGTATCTTTCGTAAATACAGGTATACCATCTATTACTTCTCTATGCCACTTATCCCGGTGGCCGTGCCCTCCTTTCTTTCCGTCGCTATCGCTATTCCCTACCTGTGAATGAAGGCTTTTCAGTTCAAAGGAATAACTTCTTCTTTACAAAAATGCGAAGTCGAACATTGAAATGTTCTTATCTTCACATGGAGCATCCTTTTGCATTTCAACGATACTAATAAAAAACAACTAGTAATCGTTTACCAGCCAGTATAAAAAATTTTGACCATCCTGTCAACTTGCGCTCCGTCAGAAGTTTACAGAGGCAACTTGACACGTCAAATCATCGCCTTCCCTCTATTAGTGCGCCATCTTCATACCACATGCTAAATCCCCAATTTATAGGCCCGCTTTGCCAGGCGATAAGCCAGGTCAACAACCATTTCATCTGCATCTTCTTCTTCAATGACCTTATGTACAACCAGCCCAGCCAACCAATCAGAGCTGACGCGTCGCCACAAATCATGGCGGGCTGGAATAGAAGGATAGGCACGTGTATCATCGTTAAAGCCTGCCAGATTGTATATACCTGCCGTCTCCCCAACTGCATCCAGAAAGCGGCGCATGCCCAGTACACTATCAAAGAACCACCAGGGCGGTCCCAGCCGTAAAGCAGGATAATGGCCAGCTAGAGGCGCGAGTTCACGGCTATAGGTTGTTTCATCCAGGTTAAATAAAATCATCGTCAGGTCACGTTCGCGCCCAAATAGATCGAGCAAGGGTTTCAGGTTGCGCGTAAACTTGCTGGCGACAGGTATATCCGCGCCCATATCACGCCCAAAGTTCGCAAAGAGCTGCGGATTATGATCGCGAAAACTACCAACATGCAACTGCATTACCAGGCCGTCTTCAACACTCATACGCGCCATCTCTATCAGCATGTGACCAGTAAAGTGGTGAGCATCCTCTTGATCCGCCTTGCCCTGCAATGCACGTTGGAATATGGCATCGGCCTCGCGCTCACTGAGCCGCCCGGTATATGCCGTTAAGGCTGCGTGATCGGTAGCGGTCGCGCCCATCTCCTTGAAAAAATGACGCCGTTGTTCAAGTGCAACAATGTATGAATGATAGTCTACCACGTTTACGCAAGACACATTGCTCAATTGTTGAATCTGTTCTGCGTAGTTAGCCTGGATGTTAACGACCGCGTCCGGGCGAAACGTTGGAATAACCTGTCCGGACCAGCCGGACGCGCGAATCTGTTGATGGTCTTTCAGCTCAGATGTTGCAGCATCGGTCGTCGCCAGCACCTCGATACGGAAACGCTCAAACAAAGAGCGCGGCTGAAACTCTGGGCGCTGCAAGTGCTCCGAGATCGCGTCATAAATCGTTTGCGCATTCTCCGAGTTTATCTTTTCTTCGATGCCAAAAGTACTGCGCAACTCCTCACGCAACCAGAGATTTGTCGGCGTGCCGCGAAACAGATACCAATGATCACAGACCGTCTGCCAGATTTTCCGATGATCTTTTTCTACAGGTTCGCCATCTTTACGCGGAATTCCCAACGTTTCCAGCGCAATGCCCTGCGAATAAAACATGCGAAAGATATAGTGATCAGGCACAATTAACAGGTCAACGGGCGTTCCCCACTCATAGTGGGAAGTTGCCAGCAAACGCGGGTCCACGTGCCCGTGAGGACAGACAAGGGCCAGATTCTTCACCTGTTCATACAGGCGATGGGCAACCTGCCGTTGCGTCGGCTCCGGTGAAAAATAGCGATCCTCTTCTGTCGAGACCATACTCTTTCTTCTTTCTCCTGGATGGGCTTATAAATCGCGGACGGGCAAATCCCGGACGGGCTTATAAATCGCGCCCCTACACCACGGGCTTTGTGTGTTTTGGACGGGCTTATAAATCGCACCCCTACACCATGGGCTTTGTGTTTTCAGTGTACCACCTTTTCTGGAAGCACAAACAAATCATCAACAACTACCATTTTACCAGTTTTCATTGATTCGTTGGCCGAAATCCCTACCAGGATAGATGCAGCTCCATCGATATGAGAAGCAGCACGATGGAACGGGTCAGCGGGTGGATTCGGCGAGAACAATTGCTCCAACAGAATAGGATCGGCTCCTCCATGTCCCCCCTCGGTTACCGGCGTCTCCACATTATAGGGCGTTCCAAACATTGGATAGGCACGGATGCGAGCGGATTTGAAAGGTCCTTTGCTGGCACTCGCGTTGGCCTTTCCGTCACCTTGTAAGTGATTGATATTCTCCGCAATCTCCATCTCGATACGACCCTTTGTCCCCGTAATGGCTACGCGTAATCCCTCCCACGGAGAGTATGCAATGAGACAATAGGAGAGAAGAACATTATTCTGGTAACGCGCAGTCACACACATTGTATCTTCAATTGTAATCGGCTTGCCAAACACGTTACGATCCCGTATATACCCTGTCTCTTTCTCAGCGTTCAGGTAGAGACTCTGGAACGTCTCATTTTTATCCAGCGTCAGAGCAAATGGATCATTTGCTGCTTCTGACACGCCCGTATAGCGACTGTAGCTGTAATGCTCGCCTCTGGCCTCAGCATTTTCCTCACCATAGAATAACAGATCACCCATGGCGAAGACATGACGAGGATACGAATCAATCCACCAGTTCACCAGATCAAAGTGGTGTGTTGCTTTATGCACAAGCAAGCCTCCACTATTCTGCTTTTCGCGATGCCAGCGGCGAAAATAGTCAGCTCCATGACTGGTATCCAACATCCAGGAGAAATCGACGGCCAGTGGTCTTCCTACTACTCCCTCGATAACCAGTTCACGGAAACGCGTATAAGCAGGCGTATAGCGATAATTGAAGCTTACCCTCAGCGAGCGACCAGTGCGCTCAATAGTCTGGAAAATAGCTTTCATTTTAGCAGCATCAGTAGTCATAGGCTTTTCGGTGATGACATCACATCCCATTTCCATCGCCTGTGTGATATAGAGGTGATGAGTACAATCTATTGTCGTGACAATAACCGTATCGGGATGTGTTTCAGCAATCATAGTTTTAAATTGATCAGCATGGTAGGTTGGTACAGGCTTCAGACCAGCCACAGTTTCTAAACGCTGATTATACCAATCCATACGTGTCTGGCTCAAGTCGCAGAACGCGACCAGGTCTGCCACCTCGCGATAGGTTGTGACTAAGGCATCAATAAACATGCGAGAGCGCGATCCGGTACCAACTAGAGCGTAACGTTTTTTTGGCATTTCTCTACCTTCAACTTTTTTCTCAAAAATATATGATCATCACTATGTGACCGATCACAATTATTATATGCATCATTTTTCACAAGAAATCAAGGGGTAACTACCCATTTTTCCGCAAATTTCTCTAAAACACCAATATTTCACACTTTATAATCAGTTTTTGTTCTCTAAGAATTTCCAAAAACAGAGTTCAGGGCATTGACAGGAGTAAATAAACCAGTTATAATGTGACCGTTCACATGAGTTTTGACCAAAAATCACATGTGGAACACTCAGAAACTGAGCGCCACATCAGGCGAGTTGAGAAACTGTCATGGTACTCAAAAAGAAGAAGATCACTATCCGCGACGTTGCAGGATTGGCTGGTGTCTCTTACCAGACCGTCTCGCGCGTCATGAATGAAAGTGATAGTGTTGCAGAGGAGACACGAAGGCGTGTTTTACGGGCAATGCACGAACTAGATTTCGTACCCAGCAAAATAGCACAGATGCTTACTACCAATCGTTCTCATACATTGGAACTGATTGTCGTTGGCATCATGCAAGGTGGTCGCTTCGCCGAATCCATCAAAAGCATGGCACAGGCTGCTGGCGATACTGGCTATGATCTGCTCGTTACCATGGAAGAGATCGATAAACTGGGTGTGGCTTTGGGCAATGCGGCTGCCAGGCTGGTCGATGGAGTTGTTATTTATGCTCCGGCTTTACGTATTAGCGACGAGAAACTTCTGGCGTTGTGTAATGGAATGCCTATGGTTCGTCGTGATTATGTCCCTGATTCTCGCCTCGCCTGGGTTGGTTTCGATCAAGTCTATGCAACACGCATGGCCGTTGAGTATCTTATCGAGCTTGGACATCGTCACATTGCGGCGATCCCTCCTTCGTTAGACCTCATCAATGGAGAGTGGCGCTACCAGACATGGAAAACCACTCTGCTGAACCATGGCCTTAACCCTGGTCCTATGTGTGAGGCAAAATACTCGTTTCGTAGTGGCCACGAAGCCATGAGCCAGATTTTAGCATCTCATATCCCTTTTAGCGCAGTACTGGTCGGTTCAGACACTATGGCACTTGGTGCCATGCGTGCTATACGTGAACATGGACTACGTATTCCGGATGATGTCTCTGTAATTAGTTTTGATAATGCTGAACTAGCTGCCTTTACCGAGCCCCCTTTGACGACGATCGACTTCGATTTTAGCCAGCAAGATGCAATGGCGGTCAAATATCTCATTGAGATCCTCAGCGATCCTGACATGAAATTGCATCAGCGTATCTTGTTACCAAACCTGGTGGTGCGCGAAAGCACATGCAACCAGCTCGACACGGACGTCACAGGGAAAGCATTCGATGACAACAAGAACTGATTTGGAGTAGAAGTACTAGCTGGCTTATATGCGTTTCTCTCTTCTCTCCATATAAGTTACCTTTTTTATTCTTTTTAACACAGTTGGCTCTTTTTATCCAGGCTTGCAATGGATTTACGCAAGCCAATCTTACTATTCGCAAGTCCCGTTGCAGGGACGTTCGTAATGCTTCGTCTAACAATAAGGAGTTACAGACACATGAGTAGGATCTCGTACACCAGGAGGCAGGTATGCCAGCTTGGGCTGAGCGGCCTGGCCGGGCTAACAATGTTGGACCTTGCTGCCTGTGGCAGCACAACAACAACCACAACGACAGCCAACAGCAATCCCAATGTCACCATGCAATTATCTTTCTGGGGTGCGGCTTCGCGCAACACGTTAACAGAGGCAGCCATTAAAGCTTACCAGAAAGATGGTCATTCCAACACCAAGATCAATTCCTGGTTCGCGGCCTTCAGTACGTATTTCACGAAGTTGAACACCCAGATCGCAAGCGGTACCAGCCCGGACCTCATTCAGATGGATATGGGCTATGTGAAGCAATACGCCGATGAGAAGCAGATTTTGGACCTGACTTCCCTGGTCAACAACAAGACCTTCGATCTTTCCGATTTCGATCAGACCTTATTGGCGGACAGCGGGTATAATGGCGTTCTCTATGGTATTCCCCTGGGTGGCAACTATGAATGCATGATGTACAATTCGAAGATGATTCAGGAGGCGGGTGTTGGTGCACCTCCTACCACATGGACCTGGGATGATTTCGCAACCTATGCGGGGAAGGTTTCCAAAGCCCTCTCTTCAAAGCAAATCTATGGTACGTCAGACGCCAGTGGTGCTATGGACATGTTTGAAATCTGGGTGCGTTCAAATGGTCATGATTTATATACAGCTGGTGGTCAAGCTGGTTTTACCCAGGATGATGTTCAGACCTGGTTTGAGTACTGGGATACAATGCGTAAGGCTGGAGTCTGTGTGCCAGCTCAGCTTCAGGCTACTGACACCAGTGCTGGTCCAGCCACCGCTATGATTACCAAAGGGAAAGCTGCCTTTGCAACTGCTCACTCAAATCAGTTTAGTGGATTCCAGACGCTTACCACTGATCCGCTTGTGCTTCAATTCGTTCCTACAGGCACGCAGGTAGGTAATTACCTCAAATGCTCAATGCTGATGAGTATTGCAGCTAATTCAAAAAATACAGATGCAGCTGCAAAATTCATTCAATTCCTTATCACGAACCCTGATGGCGTCAAGGCGATTGGCCTCGATCGCGGTATTCCCGGTAGTGCACGCGCTCTCGCTGCCCTCACGCCTACACTTAAACCAGTTGATCAGGCAGTGATAAATTATGCAGCTTCAATTGTAAGCAACAAACAAATTCGTCCCAAAACTATCCTGGATCCCACTGCTGCTGGCAAAGTTCTGACCAGTCTTGGCACAGTGTCCCAGTCTGTGGGCTTCGGCAAGCTCACTCCCGCTGCAGGTGCCAGCCAGTTCTTCCAGAGTGCCCAGAAAACACTCGCCGGATCCTAGAAAGTAGAGGTAGCCCGATGGCTTTCACACCTATTGAGGTAAATACGTCTAAGGAGCGTACAAAGATCTCTCCTGAGAAGCGCCGAAGCACTCGTACTGCCCTTGAGAAGAAAGAAAACATCGCTGGCTACCTCTTTCTTCTTCCCTGGTTTGTAGGGCTGTTCGTCTTTTCGGCAGGTCCGATTATCGCGTCCCTTTATCTGTCTTTTACCAATTATGATTTGCTCTCCGCTCCTAAATGGATCGGAGCGCAAAACTACCAGAATATGTTTCAGGATCCAATGTGGTTGGACTCGGCCAGAGTGACACTGACCTATGTCTTTCTCTCGGTACCACTGAAGCTGGCATTTGCCCTGCTTGTTGCACTTATGCTCAAACAAGGGTTGCGGGCACTCGGTATCTACCGGGCTATTTACTACGTACCGTCATTGTTAGGAGGCAGCGTTGCTATTGCCCTGCTCTGGCAGCAAATATTCTCTCAGGATGGCATCGTCAACCAGGCGCTCAGGCTGATTGGTATCCATTCCACGACAAGTTGGATCTCAACTCCCAGTACAGCACTTTCTACACTTGTTATCCTGTCGGTTTGGCAGTTTGGCGCACCTATGTTGATCTTTCTTGCTGGCTTGAAGCAGATTCCGCCGGAGTACTACGAGGCGGCTTCAACGGATGGCGCAGGGATTTTCAGAAAGTTCTTCTCGATTACGTTGCCCATGATCACACCGATACTTTTCTTTAACCTGATTTTGCAGATAGTGGGCGCGTTTCAGGCGTTCACTCCTGCTTATATCGTGAGTGGAGGCTCTGGCGGTCCTGTGGACGCTACATTGTTCTATACTCTGTACGTCTATATACAAGGGTTTCAATATCTGCACATGGGGTTTGCATCAGCTATGTCCTGGGTCCTGTTGCTGGCGATTGCGATCTTCTCAGCACTTGCATTCTTAAGCTCACGTTACTGGGTATATTATGCGGATGATAGGAGATAATCGATGCTTACTCAGATTTCTGGCTCCCGCTTCAATAAGACGCGCCTGCTTTCTAAACGCGTCAATCGCATCCTGACCTATATACTCGTGTCGGGCCTCGCGCTGATCATGCTATATCCTCTGATCTGGATGATCAGTGCATCATTCAAACCCGAGGATGCCATCTTTGCTAACCTTGGCCTGTCCTCACCGCAATGGACATTGCAGAACTACACTGATGGGTGGAACGCGCTCAATTATCCATTCACCCAGTTCTTTGTCAATTCGCTCATCATCTGCCTGGGCGCGATGGTTGGTAACGTTATTTCATGTTCGATGGCGGCCTATGCTTTCGCTCGTCTGCGCATTAAATTTAGATCCTTCTGGTTTGCTTTGATGCTCGGCTCTATTATGCTACCAGCTCACGCGCTAATCGTCCCACAGTATATTCTCTTTAAAGACCTGGGTTGGATCAATACCTTTCTGCCCATGATTGTACCCAAGTTTTTAGCGACCGATGCCTTTTTCATCTTCCTGATGATCCAGTTTATCCGTAACATTCCACTCGAACTGGATGACGCAGCTAAGATGGATGGCTGCGGCCTGTTTAACTTCTACTGGCGTATCATTATGCCCCTGGCTTTGCCCGCATTGGTAACTACAGCGATCTTTACCTTCATCTGGACGTGGAGCGACTTCTTCACTCAACTCATTTACTTGAATGACACGTCATTGTACACCATCCCACTTGCCTTGAGCACGTTTCTGGATAGCACGGGCACTTCAGCCTATGGGCAACTCTTCGCGATGTCTCTGCTATCACTTGTACCCATCATAGGCTTTTTCCTGGCTTTCCAGCGCTTGCTGCTTGACGGAATAAGCACATCAGGTCTGAAAGGATAGCTTCTATGACCCGTATCAAAAAGCTGCGTTCCCCTCCTTTAAACTAAACGTACACGCAACGTTACATTGTGACATTCACTAAAGGCAATACACTCTACTTTTTAATGGAGAGAAGATAGAGTGAATATAGCACGTTGCTACATTCACTTCTTCCAAGTTAATCCAGGGATGGAGATATACTTCTATGCATGCTAGTTCCAAAAAACGTTCGGTGATCTTTGTCGGAATCACACTACTGGCCCTGTTCGCTCTAAGCATAGGATTTGCTTTCAGGTCAGGTTCTTCAGCACAAGCAGCATCAGCAAACACTAACACTTCCAAAGCCACCAGTCCTGACCCTGGTCACCAGGTTCTGCCTGCGAATGATGGCTGGGCTGCGGCCAGTGGCGGGACGACGGGTGGTTCCACGGCTACCTCTGCCAATGTGTACACGGTCACCACCCGCGCACAGCTCGTACAGGATCTTGGTGGTGCCAAGAGTACTAACAGTACACCAAAGATTATCTATATCAGTGGCACTATTTACGGTAACCAGGACAACTCGGGTAACATGTTGAGCTGTTCCAGTTACGTTACGGGTGGCTACTCGCTCAGTGCCTACCTTGCAGCCTATAACCCGTCAGTGTGGGGACGCTCAAAAAAGCCGAGTGGACCGCAAGAAAGCGCTCGTGCGGCATCTGAAAACAAGCAGGCTGCAAGCGTTGAGATCTACATTCCGTCGAACACAACGATTGTCGGGATTGGTAATAATGCCAACGTAATTGGCGCCAATTTCATGGTCAAGAGTGCCAACAATGTCATCATTCGCAACCTCAATTTCGAGAACGCCTCCGACTGCTTCCCACAATGGGATCCAACCGATGGGGCCACTGGCAACTGGAACTCTGCGTTTGACAACATATCCATCCTCAACAACTCAACACATGTGTGGATCGACCACAATCTCTTCACTGATGCGAACCAGCCCGACAGCTCGGAGCCCACGTACTTCGGTCGTCTCTATGAGCAACATGATGGCGAATGCGACATCACCAAGGGTGCCGACCTCGTCACCGTCTCGTGGAACCGCTTCCTCAACCATGACAAAACCATGCTCATCGGCTCATCCGATAGTTTGACCTCCGATGCTGGCAAACTTCGGGTTACCATAAGCAACAACGAATTCAATGGCACTCTCGAACGGACACCCCGAGTACGCTTTGGTCAGGTCCACGTCTACAATAACTATTACAACCAGGGTGCCAATCCTGCAATGCAGTACGCCCTCGGCGTCGGTATAAATTCCCAGATCTACGATCAGAACAACTACTTCCAGCTTGCCTCTAACCTTTCTGCCGCTAATATCATCAAGGTCTACAGTGGCACCAGGATCTATAGTACAGGAGACATCGTCAACGGAAGTGCGGTTAACCCGGTGACGGCTTACAACGCCGTCAACAGTCCCAAACTCAGTACAAGCGTTGGCTGGACACCAACGTACTACAACACGATTGTTGCCACCAGTCTCGTGCCAACTCGTGTAGAAAATAATGCGGGTACAGGGCATACCCTTACAGAAATTTAATAACTCTCATTGTTGCTTAAACAGCAGGTTGCATACTAATCGTTAATATACAACCTGTCCGCATCCCTTTGTGGGAAATATTCGTAGGGGCATCACCTTGCGCCCTTTGCCAGGGACAGAGTTCATCGGGACACGGGCGCACGCAAGGTGGGACGCAGGCGCACGCAAGGTAACGCCCCTACGAATATTTTTTAAAGATGGAGGAACAAAAATATGCGCTCTATTTCCAAAAAGCGTTCATTGATCTTTATTGGGATTACACTGTTCGCTCTGCTCTCTCTAAGCACAGGTTTTGTTTTTAAGTCAAATGTTACTCATGCAGCAGTAACAGCCAGTACGCAAAATATGCAGGCTGCTGGTCGCCTGCCACTACCTGCCAACGATGGGTGGGCGGCTGCCACTGGTGGGACAACAGGTGGCTCTGCTGCCGCTCCCGCAAATGTGTACACCGTCAGCACCCGTGCACAACTTGTCCAGGCGCTTGGTGGCGACAACAAAGGTATCGACGCGACTCCGAAGATCGTCTATATCAAAGGCACCATCTACGGCAACCAGGACGCTACAGGCAAGATGTTGACTTGTGCCGACTACGCCCTGGATGGCTACACGCTCAGTGCCTATATGGCTGCCTATAATCCAGCCGTGTGGGGCACTACGCAAAAGCCGAGTGGCCCTCTGGAGGATGCTCGCCATGCCTCCGAACTCAACCAGGGCAGTTATGTTCAGATCTACATTCCATCGAACACAACGATCATCGGATTAGGTGATGATGGCGCTCACATAATTGGTGCTAACTTCATGGTTAAAAACGTGAACAACGTCATCATTCGCAATCTCGCCTTCGAAAACGCCTCCGACTGCTTCCCCCAGTGGGATCCGACCGATACCGCAGTTGGCAACTGGAACTCTGCGTTTGACAACCTATCTATTCTCAACAACTCAACGCATGTCTGGGTCGACCACAATTCTTTCACCGATGGCAAACAGCCCGATAGCTCAGAACCGCTCTACTTCGGTCGCATATTCGAGCAACATGATGGTGAATGCGATATCACCAAGGGTGCTGATTATGTTACCGTCTCGTGGAACCGCTTCCTTGATCACGATAAAATCATGCTTATCGGCTCATCAGATACCTCGACCGTTGACACCGGCAAGCTTCATGTAACACTCAACGACAACGAATTCTCGAACACGATCGAGCGGGCACCACGTGTACGTTTTGGTCAGGTCCACGTCTACAATAATTACTACCACGACTCAGGGAATGCTGGTTTCTTATATTCTCTCGGCGTTGGAGTATTCTCCCAGATCTACGACCAAAACAATTACTATAAGATTCCTGAAGGCTTCCCTTCCGCCGACATCATCAAGTATTGGGGCGGCACTATGATCCATACTGAGGGCGACGTTGTGAACGGAAAGCCAGACAATTTGCTGAACGACTACAATGCCTTCAACCCGGCTGCTACTACTCTTAGTGGAAACGTGGGTTGGATCCCGACATACTACCTTCATATCGTTCCTGCACAGCAGGTTCCAGATCTTGTAATGGACTATGCAGGACCCGGAGGCCCACTCACGAGCCATTTCTAATCGGCGCACAACCACTTCGAGTGGTTCGCAGAATTTGACAACATAATAAAAGTCCAGGGAACAGGATAGGGCGTCACTTTACGGGCGCACCCATGCCAGGAACGAGTTCATTGGGGGGAGCGAGCGCACGCAAGGTGACGCCCCTATCCTGTTCCTGAGCGTTTCCCTCACAAGGAGGGAGCCCCAAAAATTCTCTCACTTATTTCTTACTGTTAGAGAAGATAAAAAAATGTAGCATATGTCTACATCTGCATCTTCTCCGTTCATCCAGGGATGGAGGAACAAAGATATGCGCTCTATTTCCAAAAAGCGTTCATTGATCTTTATTGGGATTACACTGTTCACTCTGCTCTTTCTGAGTACAGGTTTTGTGTTCAACGGAGGGACCGCTGACGCTGCAGACGCTGGCGCTAGCACTAGTAACGAGCACATAGACCTGGATGGTGGTTACCAGGCCTTGCCTGCAAACGATGGTTGGGCGGCAGCCACAGGCGGAACTACGGGTGGCTCTACTGCTGCTGCTGCGAATGTGTACGTCGTCAGCACCCGCGCACAGCTCGTACAGGCGCTCGGTGGCGACAACAAAGGTATCGACGCGACTCCGAAGATCGTCTATATCAAAGGCACCATCTACGGCAACCAGGACGCTACAGGCAAGATGTTGACCTGTGCTGACTATGCTCTGGATGGCTACACGCTCAGCGCCTACCTCGCCGCCTATGATCCAGCTGTATGGGGTCGCACGTCGGTGCCGAGTGGTCCGCTGGAAACCGCTCGCCATGCCTCCCAACTCAATCAGGGAAAGTCCGTTCAGATCTACATTCCGTCGAATACGACGATTGTCGGAGTTGGAGATGATGCTCACGTGATTGGCGCTAACTTCATGGTCAAGAATGTGAACAACGTCATTATTCGCAATCTCAAATTCGAGAACGCCTCCGACTGCTTCCCACAATGGGATCCGACCGATGGGGCCACTGGCAACTGGAACTCCGCGTACGACAACGTCTCCATTCTCAACAACTCAACACATGTGTGGATCGACCACAACACCTTCACTGATGGAAAGCAGCCCGACAGTTCAGAACCTACCTACTTTGGTCGCATCTTCGAACAACACGATGGAGAATGTGACATCACCAAGGGTGCTGACCTCGTTACCGTCTCGTGGAACCGCTTCCTCAACCATGATAAAACCATGCTCATCGGCTCATCCGATAGTTTGACCTCCGATACTGGCAAGCTTCGCGTCACGATACATCACAACGAATTCGAGAATACTGTCGAACGACTGCCGCGCGTGCGCTTCGGCCAGGTCAACGTTTATGACAACTACTACAACGAGGGAAAAAACCCCAATTTTCTATATGCCCTCGGCGTTGGAATAGATTCCCAGATCTATGCCCAGAACAATTACTATCGGCTTCCCGCAGGCTTCCTCGTGGGCAATGTCATTGGGTATTACAATGGTACGGCGATCCATACCGAGGGTGACCTTGTTAATGGAAAACCAGTTGACTTGCTGGCTGCCTACAATGCGATTAATACTCCCACCCTCAGTGGAAACGTGGGCTGGACGCCAACGTACTACCTCCATATCGATCCTACCTCGCGTGTACCAGAGCTAATAGAGCGCTACGCAGGAGTAGGTGGTCCCCTCACAAGTCACTTTTAGTAGCGATACAGTTGCTTAAACGCCCGGCTGCATATTGATCATATGTAGCCGGGCGTCTCTTCGTTAAATGCTAGTGGACTTGAGAAGGGGCATTCTCCTTGTGGATGCCCACAAGGGGAATGCGTTAATACTAAATGAAGAAATCGCATCGGGACCGCGGGGATGTAGGGGCCGCATTTATGCCGCCCAGGAGCGAGTGGTTTGTTCAATGCACCGGACGCTCCTGGGCGGCATAAATGCGGCCCCTACATCCCCAATTAGTATCAACGGATGCCACAAGGGGAACGCCCCTACTCAAGATTCCCCCGTAAGGAGGAGATCCCTGCGTTAGCAATGATTGCCGATCAATGTTCCCGATCTCGCCAATGCCTTTCACGCTGACTAGATTGACATGACGATCTTACTTCGTTGTCACACTCCCACCCGATTGAATGATGTATCCACTACCGCTGGAAACTGTCATCGCCGTTCCGCCAGTGACAGTCACAGCAGCATTCCTCACCTCTAACCCCGTCTTCGCTGTAATCTTCACGGCATTGAGGGTGATGCCGGTAAATGGCTTCTCAGGCACCCCCACAATATAGCCAGCAGCGCTAGCCCCGGTAGCGGTAAGATTATTCACCGTAATGTTGGAGTAATAAGGTGTGTTAGCGGTGATAGGTTGGGCCGAATCCGAGCTGGGAATGTGCGGATAATAGCCTGAGAACCAGATGGGGTATTCCACATTCGTCATCGTCACACCCGTATAGGTAACCCCCGATATATTGCCACCCGTCGTACGCGTGGATTTAATGCGCAGGCCATTGGTGGTTCCATTAAAGGTCACGTTTGACACCGTAACCCCACTCACCCCACCACCCAGGTCATTCCCAATCGACAAGCCATGCCCGCTGCCAAACGTACAGTTCTTAATCGTAATTGCCGAACTCGGCTGACCAGCGTACTGAGCTTTAATGGCAATATTATCATCGCCATCGCTGATGGTGCTATTCTCGATGGTCACGTTCGTAGAAGAGGCAGGATCGATGCCGTCGGTATTCGGTGAGTTAGATGGCGAACTGATCGTAATCCCATTCACCGTGACATTACTTGTGCCCTTCAAAAACAGGTGCATGGCTCCGGCATTCTCAAGCGTAACATCGCTCACCGTGATAGTGCTTCCGTAGGCGATTTCCACCAGGCGCGGTCGATTGCCAGCAGCAGACCCGGATGCCCACCAGGAAGCCCCCTGTCCATTAATGACCCCACCACCAGTAATCGTGATGCCGCTGACGCCATCCGAATTGATCAACGCGAGGGTGGTCGTATCGACCTTCTCGCCGCTCTTCACCGTGTAATCGGAGGTCGTTGTTGAGCCGAGGATAGTAGCGCCACTCTCGATATCCAATGTAATGTTGTTCTTCAATAAGAAGAGTGGTGCAGTCAGGTACTTGCCGCTCGGGAAATCCACGGTGCCCCCACCGCTACAGGCATTAATAGCATTTTGAATGGCGGTGGTATCCTTTGTGCTCCCATTGCCCGTTGCTCCGTAGGTTTTGACATTGCAAGTGGTTGCGGCACGCACTGCTCCCACAGTGTTTACACCTGCATGCACGACAAAGAAACCAATTATAGCCAGACCGACGATTCCTGAAAGGGCAATACTACGTCCACCATGACGTTTGATAGTCATCTTCTCCATAAAATGACACACATTCCTTCCTAATTAATTGTAGCAGCTATATTCACCAATGTATCATCGGAAGAGAACTATGAAGGGAGGCAAAGCACCTCTACCTCGCTGTTGCGAGGCATCATGTCTCTTCTCTACTATTGCAATCTTTTATAACACCTCCTTTGCTATTATCACTGTGTGTAACGATTTGTAAAAATACGAAAAATATTTTTTGTATTACTTTACAAAATCTAACACAAAAGAAAGATGCAGGCAAGCTGAATAGAAATAATTCCTACCAGCGCACCCAATCAAAATAAGCTACTTGAGCCAGCGATCAAGAAACGCATACGCTTGCGCCTTCACTTCAGCAGGAAAACTATGTCCTCCTGAAAAAATGATAGCTCTGAAGCGGTCAGGCACATTCTGCTGAACATAAGCCTGATGTGCATGCTCAACCACGGAATGTACTCCATCTATAGGAAAGATAGAATCATTCTCGCCAGCGGTCAGCAAAAAAGGACGCGGTGCCAGTTCCGCTACCAGCGCATCTATATCACCCACAGCCAGCATGTCCGGCACATAGAGGGCAAAGTTATGGTTAATACCATCGCGTAGAATAGTACGCAGCAAGCTAAATCCGCACGAAGAAACGGCTGCCGTCACGCGTGGATCATACCATGTCAGCCATAACGTCTCCTGCCCTCCTAGCGAGTGCCCGATCACTCCCAGACGTGTACTGTTGACGTTTGGTAGTGAGGTGAGCAGGTCCAGAGCGCAGGAGAGATCGTGTAGATACTTCGTCTGCAAGCAGGAACCATTCACAAGCCGCTTTGTAAATTCGAAGCGTTCATAACCAAACCCATCCAGCCGCCCTCCATTCCTGCTGCGTTCCTCCTCAGTTGGTCGTCGCTCCTCAAAGCACAACATATCGGGACACAGCACCATATATCCTCTCTGACACAATTCCCGACCATAGGCGTACTGAGGATCACCGCTTAGCCCGACCAGCTCAGATTTGCCCAGATCATACTGCCCTCCATGCTGATGTATCGCTAGAATGGCAGGCCATCCTCCCTCTGGCACAGCCTCTTTGGGAGTCAGCAACCATGCAGGCACATATTCATCCAGCTCTACTTTATATGTAACACGTGTGCGTATATATATACCGTCGTCGCTCTGCGCTCCAAACGTAGGGGCGAGCGGTAGATGCTCTGGAAAGTGCCCAAGTCGTGTCACTAGTGAGCGGTGTAATGATGTGTTCATTCTGTTTCCTCGTTTGCATATCCATGGAGGGCCTTTATTATGTCACTACCTATGACACACCACATACAGATCCATTAAGAGTAAACGCAGTCGGCACAGGATTGCTCCCACTCCATGAACCGTTAAAGCCTGGATTGACCGACGCCCCCACTGGTATTGAAGCGTTATAGCTGGCCTTCGTAATGGTCACCTTATTTCCTTGCTGTGAGAAAACGCCATTCCAACTCTGCGTGACCTGCTGATTACCTGGGAAGGTGAATGCAAGCGTCCAGGTATTGATCATGCTGGTACCAGTATTAGTAAGAGAAAGGTTCGCAGTGAAGCCACCAGACCACTGATTAACTGCATAGCTCACCTTGCAGGCAGCGGTCGTAGAAGGAGTCGGAGTTGGTGTTGCTGTCTTCGTAGGAGTCGGTGTAGGGGTAGTACCAGGTGTTGGCGTTGCTGTCTTCGTAGAAGTCGGAGTTGGCGTGGTACCAGAACCTGACGCAGGTATTACATACGTGACAAGCGAACGAGCAGGTACGATTACGCTAAACGAGCCATTCTGCATGGTTAACGCCGTCTGCGCAGCTGTATTATTCGTAGCATTGGTAATATAAGGAATGACTGAAGCTCCGTTCACAGCGTTTGTATTTTGTAGCGCGAATGAAGCGGCTGTATCACTGGTGGCCGTATTTAACACCACAATAGCAGTCGAGCCATCACGATTGGTATAAGCGGTTGTTTCCAGGTTACTATCAGCGCTGGTAGCTCCGATACGTGTGGCTCTGGGACGCACGAAACGGCTATAGTTGGCGAAGGCCCAGAGGCGTTTCGCAACGTTGACCGTGGTGCCATTGAGTTGAATAAGCCCCTGGTTATCGGTACCATTAGAAACGCCCCACCAGTAGAGAAAGGCGCTCAGATTGGCGGATGTCAACCCGGTATAAATGTGTTGTGCCCATGTGAAACCAGAAGCATCGCTATTATCATCCCAGGCAGGATTCCAGGTATCAAAGGTTGACCATTCCGTCTCCCAGACGTGCTTTCCATTCGTTCCAGTAAGGATAGAAGTTGGCGCGGCGGTATATCCATGGCTGGAGAGAATATTAACGTACAGAGTTAGCCACCGGGTCGCTGGTAATACCGGTTGCATAGCTCTGAGCTAAATTCCAGCCTTCTGGTTCACAACAGACGATCTGAGTATTTAACCCGGCAGCCTTTAATGTTGGTCCCAGTACATCAACTAAATTAGCCGACTGCGCAGGAGACATAATCATGCTGGAATAGCTCGTTGTCAGATTTGGCTCATTGACGAAGCCAATATGTGATAGCGTAACGCCTGCGCTCTGGTAATCCTTGATATATTGCAACAGGTAATTTGCATAAGCCTGGCGCCAATCTCCACTGGTGCAGGTGGCCCCTGGAGCGCCGCAGAGCGTACCACCGTTCGATTCATTGCCATTGGTCTTCATGAAACCCGGAGCGCTCCAGGCATCGCCATAAATCTGATTGACGCCGTAGTTCTGGGCCTGTTGTGAAAGCCAGACCTGTCCCCAGCTACTCCCATCCCAGGTATACTGTGGCGTTGCGGTCGGACTGGTTGGTCCGGTCGGTTCAATGGTATGATTTGCATCTGAGGGGAGCAAATTGCGCAAAATACTGAAGCCCGCGCCGGTCGACTTATTGAAAAGCAGATCCAGCATCTGTTGCTGAGTGCTTGTAGATGAGACATTTTTTATAGCGTCGGCCTGTCCAAACGCTTCTGAAATACCAAAACCATCAATAGCCTGGTACTTTGTCGCGCCATTCACAGTCACACTGGACGCGGCATGGGTTGTACGTACAGCAATGAAAGAACCGAGGGTGAGTACAACAAACAGCGATGCGGTGAGCAGCAACAGTGCTGTCTTCCGTACAAGACGGACGAACATTCTAGTTCTCCTTTCACTCCATCCTTAGATAGATCAAAGAACCACTTATAGAACCATTTATAGTAGATGTTCTTGAGAGAGGGAAAAACAGGCGGCTCGGCATCATGCCATGAATCCGTCTGCATGGATGTATTTCTCCGTGGCTGAAAAGGCAGCCACGGAAAGATAGATTGCTTGCTCATAAATATATCATGCTGTCTTTCATATGTCAATTATTATGCATATGAGGAATTCAGGGCTTGTGAATTAGCGTTTTTCTCTGTGTTTTGGCCCGCTGCGCGGGCCTTTTTGGTTATTAATTGTGTATTTTTCGGGAAGAGCCCGAAAAATACACAATTAATAACCCTTTGCGAACGCCGTAGGCGCGAGGAGAGCGGATAATTCACAGGCCCTGATAGAGGAATTTATGGAAGCGACGCTCTGCGCCGTCAAACTTTCATTGGTAGGGATACAGATAATGTGGGTACGGGGCGTGACATGCACAGGTGGGGCACTTACACAGGTGCCCCTGACCATAACAGATAATAGCTAATCTCAATACCCTCAAGCAGGTCTGAGAGGATATTGATACAGCCTCTAAAGGAAAGCAGATACAGGATCTTAAAAGATCAAGCAAAAATGCACGAAAGTAGTTTAAAGCACGAAGCTATCAGCAAGCGGGCTGCGAGCGTTGCCATTTTCGCGCTTATCACTATTGAGATTTACCTGCGGCTGACCGCTAGTAGGGCGCCCATTCTGATTATAATTATTCTGGGAGCCAGATTGCATGGCCGCCTGAGTATTTTGCAGACTTTGGAGACTCTGTAAGGCGGCCTGAGCCTGTGGAGTCATGGGGACAGGAGAGCCCGGCTCAGTAGCAAGCTGGACAGTCTTACCCTCAATTATTACTGCAATACCTACCCCACGCCGTAGGTCAGCGAGCTGGCGCCGCAGTTCGCGGTTCTCAGCTTCTAACGCGTCCATTAATTTTTTCTGCTCCAGCAGCATCTGAGCGATGCCTTCAAAACCAGCGCTAGCAGCACGATCCATTGTGGATTCCTCCTGCGTACTTCGTGTACCCAATATTTCTAAAACAAAATCTCCCATCACAGAGCCACAACCTCCCAGCTTACATAGTGGTATCTAACAATGATACCACGCGATCCCAGATCGCCGCCGCAACGCCTGTTTTTGGCATCACAGGCAAATCTTCCATTCCACCATGCGCAGAGAAGATAAAGACCTTATTGGTGTCAGCCCCAAAACCACTATCCGAGCGAGATACATCATTAGCGACTAGCAGATCGAGGTTTTTTTTCACCAGTTTACTGCGTGCATAGGTAATGATATCGTCTGTTTCGGCAGCGAAGCCAACGCGTATAAGGCGTTGTTTCGGTTGTTCGCTATTTCCCAGGATATCTTGCCCTTGTTGAACCACGGCAAGCTCTCCGAGGATATCTGGATTTTTCACCAGGCGAACAGAGAACGCACTCTCATCCGCATTTCGTTCTTGTTTCCCCTTTTCATCGCTGTCCTTCTTAATTTTGTGTGACGTGGGTGAGGCGGGACGGAAATCCGCCACAGCGGCACTCATAATAAGAACATCGATGTCGGATAGAAAAGCATGGACAGCGTCGCGCATCTGTATAGCTGTCTCGACTCTGTGCACCTCTACACCATAGGGAGTTGACAGTGCAACAGGACCCGATATTACTATAACGTGTGCGCCACGATCTCGCGCTTCTGTGGCCAGAGCATAGCCCATTTTTCCTGATGAGCGGTTACCTATATACCGTACCGGGTCGATAGGTTCATGAGTGCCACCAGCAGTTATAAGAACACGGCGACCGGCAAGATCACCGGTACGCCCCAATAATGCCTTGATGGCACCCAACAACACCTCTGTGTCTGGTAACCGGCCTGGCCCGATAGCCCCTGATGCCAGATGCCCCACTTCTGGTTCCACGATATACGCGCCACGCTCCCGTAACAGGGTTAGATTTGCCTGAGTTGCTGGGTGTGTATACATATCCTTGTACATCGCAGGTGCCAACAGTAAAGGAGCCCTTGTAGCCAGGGCAACGGCAGTCAACATATTATCAGCCATTCCCCCGGCAAGCTTCGCAAGCGTATTGGCCGTTGCAGGTACAACCGCCAATAGTTCTGCAGTCTCAGCCAGCTCGATATGGAGTTCAGCCGCTCTCCCTGAGGGTTCCCAGAGGTCGCTAAACACAGGCCGATGACTCATCGTTGAAAATGTGAGAGGGCGAACAAAGTCTTCCGCGTGCTCCGTCATAATCACATCAACAAGTACACCGGCTTGCTGCAAATGACTCACAAGCTCGACGGCCTTGTAGGATGCAATTCCCCCACATATTCCAATGACAATGTGCCTGTTTAATAACATCGCTTGCTTGCTTATTCTCTTTACGTTGGACAGTCCTGGTAAGGACACTGCTACAATAGCATATAAATCTCTATTGCGGCAAGAGATATACCAGGAAGTACCATACGATATCTATCTTTCTGTTTAAGGAACATGTAATGCTGCTTCATATAATATATTCGCAATTTTACGCGCGCACATCCTTTCTCTTCAGAAGATACGCAGTCGCCAGAACAAGCAGAACAATAGTAACAACTAGCACAGTCCAGCATAAAAGCAAATGAAGGACGGCGTCGGTCTGCGAATACGCAACCAGCGTACTCCAATACGAGAAGGCATCAGCACCCAGTTTATCGCCATGCAGTCCCACGGTCGATCCCATCGCCGCCATGGCCCAGCGTGCCGGAAAGAAGGCACCCAGCACTTGCAGAAATGGCGGACTATCCAACGAGAAGAGAACGCCCGAGAATATAACCTGCGGAATGAGAACAATAGGGACGATACTCATGGAACGGTCGCTATTAGGTACAATGGCAGAAATGGCAAGACCCATCATCAAGCCAGCAAGCGACGTGAGTGCCATAGTAATATAGATCTCCACAAATGGTGGTAGCATAATACTATAGAGAAACGGCGTCCTGATATCGACGAAAAGTACAAGCACAAAGCTTTGTAGTAGGCATAATACTCCAAGCACTGTAATTTTCGAGAACATGTAAGGGGCGATCCCCAGATTTACCGTGCGTTCGCGTCGGTAAATGGGTACTTCTTTAACGATCTCGCGTGCCCCATTCAGGCAGCCGAACATGACTGCTGCGAAGGCCATGATAAAGAGTATCTTCTGTGCATCTGCACCCGATCCCTCAGTAATAGAATCCTGCACGATCTGCAGATCCGACTTACCAGGAAACCTCTGAGCTTTGAACGCCCGGCCATTGGGATCTGAGAGCGCATTGAGTTGCTGAAGTTCCTGCTGGCAATCAATCAATATGGGGCCCGCGTTGTTCACTATATCTGCATGATGAGGGCAGGACACAATGCTGGTTGTCGAAAATGTATTCAGGGCTGCCAGCGAGAACAGAATGAGACCGATGATAGGAGCCTGTAAGAGCAGAATTGCGAGGTTGACTCTATCGTTTTTGAGCAGTTCAAGATAGCGTGCCGCCAGGATGCGGAACTGCAGCCACGGATTGCCACGCTTTGGAGGTTTAAGCAACTCTGTATGGGTCTGAGCATCAGCCCGGCCAGCGGGACCCTGTTTCAGAGGTTCGCCCACATAACGAGCAAACTCAGGCGATTGTCTGAACCTTGCTTCCGCCTGCGCCGGGATATTGGGATTCTCTTCTGTTGGTTCCAGTACACTATAGATCTCGGCGAAATCCGTCTTCCCAAAGTAGGTTTTGGCGTTGTTGGGTGGCCCATAATAAGCCACGCGGCCACCCTGTGTCAGGAAGCACACATAATCGCAGATGTTGATATTGTTAGTTGCATGAGTGACGAGAACGATAGTATGACCCTTATCGGCCAGTTTGCGCAAAAGCAGCATCATCTTGCGGTCAAGGCCAGGATCAAGGCCAGAAGTTGGCTCGTCGAGGAAGAAGACACTGGGATTGGCAAGCAGTTCCAGCGCAATAGAGACACGTTTGCGCTGCCCACCTGAAAGTTTGCTCACCAGCAAGCTTCGCCTTCCCTTCATCTCCACATCATCAAGCACGGCATCGATACGTTCGCGAATCTGCTTCTGTGTAAAGTCTTCCGGCAAACGCAAGCGGGCAGCATAGTAGAGTGCATGTTCAACTGTGAGATCGCGATGAATGATATCATCTTGTGGCACGTAACCAAGTTGAGCACTGAAGGCGGCGAGATGGCGATAGTAATCCTTACCATTGTAGAACACAACACCCTGCTGGGCTGGCCGCAATCCATTTAGAGCATCCATCAGCGTAGATTTGCCTGCACCAGAGCCACCAACCAGGGCCACAAACTTGCGTGGAGGAATAACGAGCGAGATGTCATTTAACAGCACAACGCCCTTATTTCCCTCTTTATGCAGACGCAGGGCATCGATACGAATACCGTTACTCTCATCTTGCTGCGTCAGTTGGGTTCCCGTATAGGTTAGCCTGAAGGGGCCAATATGCACCTCATCACCGGGAGTAAGCAACTGCTGACTGACACGCTGTTCATTGACATATACATGGTTTGTACTGCCCATGTCCAGAATGCGATATCCATTCTGCACCTGTTCCAGGCGTGCATGATGCCCAGAAACCTGTGGATGATTGAGCACAACAGTGTTATCGGGTGCCCGCCCGATAGTAATCACTGGCGCACCTAGCGGAATAGGATGCATCTCGGGAATACTTTCCTGAGTCGCACCTGTACCATCATTATAGGTAAGTGTTACCAGCGTGCCATGTTCATCACTGATACGAAACATGTCACCACGCATAAGCGTTTTGCGAAATTGCTCCGTTCCTGCGATCGAGCGTCCTTGATAAATAATTCCATTGAGCGTTTTGCCACGTGCCGGATGTGGATGAATAAAGACAAAGGAGTTGCCCTCACGTACGATCTGAGCATGTAAAGCTGAAACGGTTGGGCGGTTGATGAAGATATCATTCGTGGGATCTCGCCCAATATTGATCACCTGTTTTACTAATGGATACGCACGTTTTTCAACATCAATATTGGTACTGACTTCGAGCATAGGGCCATTTACAACACCCATCACATCACCTTTCATCACATAATAACACTACTTTCCAAAAAATTGCTCCATCACACCTGCAATTTATGAATAGCAATATTGCCCAGATTCATATGTATCACCAACGTGACCGGTAGCGAAGAAGAACTGGCAGTATTAAGAGGGCCCAGGTACTTCATTCCACCATCACTATTTTGCAACGGAATATTGAAATCGCTACTAATCTTTCCCTGGTTGGTGTAGGTATCCAGTCCCACATTCGTAGTAGCGGGCAGAGTCACATCGATATTGCCCTGGCTACTCGAAATGTGATAAAAATTGTTCTGCGCCGTAGCAATTGCAGGACTACCAAGAGGGCCGCTGAAAGCAACATTCCCCAGATTTGTGACCAGTTGTGACCCACCAGTAAGGACGCCATTGCTCACCTGGATATTGCCTGTGTCCCCGGTAACATCCATTAGTCCGCTAATGCCGCTTATATCGATATTGCCGACAGGAGCTTCAACATCTAACTCCATCGTCGGTCCATCGGGAGGCAGGACGCTCTGTGGCAATGTGATAGCTACATTGACTGCATCACTATTTGCTTGCAATAAACCGTTGCTCGTGGGAAGAGTAACATTAACTGTTAAAGCGCTACTTACGCTCCCATTATCTGTAGAAGGGGTAGATGTGCTTGTTGGGGCAGCGGTCGGAAGTAATCGAGTACATGTCAAAGGATTAGCAATTGTGCCGGGTGGTTGAACTTCTACGGCAATACGCTGAAATTCCTGATCTGCAGAAGACTGACTACCCACATGCACAACTTTCGTCGTGGTTACCGATGGTGTCGAAGCGGCTGGATCAACCTTAATCGAGACGTTGCCGATTTTATCACAGACCTGCAGTTGTGCAATGGTGGAGAGTTGCACCTGCGATGTGTCTTCTTTAGTAAAGGTTTTAGAGCTGCCAATAATAGGAAGAGAACCGATACCATTGCCTTGAGTCGAACGAATAGCCAGGAAAACGATCACGGCGGCAGCGAGTACCGTTAACAGGACGCCCAGCCCGCACCCGGCCAGCAATACAGGCCACACTCGACGACGACGACGATGCGGTGGAGGCGGACGCCTCCTCCTGGGCCTCGGCTCATACTCATACTCATCGAGATCTCTTGTTGGCCGTGGCCGATATCCCTGGGGCCTACTTCTCCCTCTATCCATTCGTTGCACCTGACCTCGCTTTCCTGTTAAATTCTTATCGGACGCACTTTACACCCATTCAGGGCACCTTTTTTGACGATTTATTGTATCATATAAACTCAGGCCAGGATTTTGCTGGAAGACAGACAAGGCGTTGAGAAAGGGATATCTTCATGAGCACAATGGCGCTATCAATAACATCTTCTCCCGGTGACAAGGAGCATCACCATGGAAACTGATCGGCTTGCCCAACATGGTGACGACGTTATTTCAACTCAGTCGACAACACAGCAAAACCAGCCACTACTCTCAGAAAGGCACACACTGAAGACGTTGCTTACCTCTACCTATAATCTGCATTTCCTACCCCGACCTTTGCGCAGTCTGGTAGCCGGATATCTCACAGCGTTCCTGTTACAAATGTTGGTCGCAGCGGGTCTTGTCGCGCTCATGAGAATCTATCCCACCTTTCAGTTTTCCGAGTCATTCGCCCTGCTCGTAGTTCTACTCGTCGCCCTTGGATGGGGTGTCGGTCCCAGCCTTCTTGCTACTTTTGTCGGAGCAGTTATGCTAATATTTCTTACCCTACCTCCATATTTTTCTCTGATAATTGCTGGAACAGGCAATCAGGTTGGAATAATTTTATTTGTAATCGTCAGCCTCGCAATTAGCTTGCTCGCCAGCCAGACCCAACATGCACGCAGGGCTCTAGAAGACGAGCAAGAGTCGCTACGCAAAATGGAGCAGGAGGCTCAGGCTCATGCCAGGGAATTGGAAGCGCTCTTTGAGGCAATGACTGATGGCATTCTTGTCTATGACGCTAACGGTCGCCTGGTACAGACGAATACAATGGCACGTGCTATACTTAACCGCTATATTACGCAAGAATACTTTTCTGAGCCCCTCACTCAGAGGGCAGAACAGACACATCTGCACTCGGCCAATGGAAAATCTCTACCTCTTGATCAGATACCATCTGTACGTATCATGCATGGAGAAGTACTGACAGGGGCAAATGCAGCCGATATCGTCGTGCGTACCTTTACAGATGAAGATCTCTGGCTCAACATAAGTGGAACTCCTCTGCGAGACAAAGACGGGCACATCACAGGAGCCCTTGCCATTGCACGCGATGTAACCGAACGAAGGCAACTGGAGCAACAAACAAGAAATGTGCTGGAAGCGTTACTACAGATAGCCCAGGTAATGGTGCAAGGAGTAACATCCGATCTTCCACCAGTGGATCAAACGAGAGATCATTCACGAAGCGTGATGCAACGTATGGCAGAGTTGACACGTGCAGTATTGGGCTGTGATCGCCTGGGAATAAATCGCGTGGAGCCAGAAACAGAACGCCTGCGTCCCCTGGCTGTGGTAGGATTGCCACCTGAGCAGGAACAACAATGGTGGCGCGAGCAAGAAGAAATGGATATCCATCTCTCCGACAGCGGCGATCCTGAACTGGTAAAACGCATGCGTGCGAATGAGATTCTCATAATGGACCTGACGCAACCGCCTTACAACGAACAGCCCAATCCTTATAAAATTCGCCAGATGCTGCTTGCTCCTATGGTATCAGGATCCCAGCTTCTGGGATATCTAACGCTTGATTATGGTGGACGTGATCATACTTACACACCCGAAGAGCTCGCTTTAACCCGCGCGGTGACGGAACTTGTCACTCTGGTGATGGAACGAGAACGCCTGCTGACCGAGACCTCCCAGGCACGAGCGAACGAGATGGCTGCTCTATCCGCAAATCAGCTCAAGGATGAGTTTATCGGCATTGCTGGACACGAATTACGCACGCCGATAACTACTATGAAAGCAAATCTACAACTGGCACGCCGTCGCCTGAACAAGTTACTTCAACAACACAATGGTGAGGAAGCGCAAGCACTCCAGGCGCTGGAACAGCTTTTAGCGCGTGCTGAACGACAACTCGAACGCCAAAATCGCCTTGTCCATGATCTACTGGATGTCTCCCGCCTGGAGCAAGGGCACCTGGAATTGCGCATGGAAAAAGGAGACCTTGTTGCCATGGTCTGCGAAGCGGTCGAAGAGCAGCAGCAGGTCTCACCCGACCGGACTCTAGTAGTAGATTTGCCCTCCACTGCAATACTTGTCGCAGCGGATCACGACCGTGTACAGCCAGGTTGTAAACAACTACCTATCTAATGCCCTCAAATACTCAGAAGCTGCACGACCTGTCGAGGTCAAGGTAGAAATAAGAGATGGAGTAGCTCGTGTTTCAGTCCATGATCAGGGGCCAGGGCTCTCTCCAGAAGAACAAGAGCGCATCTGGGAGCGCTTTTATCGCGTCCCAGGTATTCAGGTACAAAGTGGCTCAGGTGTCGGTCTCGGCCTGGGTCTACACATCAGCCGTATTATCATTGAGCGGCAAGGAGGCAGCATCGGCGTCGAGAGTGAACAGGGCAAAGGTTCAACCTTCTGGTTCACCTTGCCCTGCATTTAATTAAGAAGAATTGAATTAGCGCTTCGTGTACTGTGGAGCCTTACGAGCACGCTTCAAGCCTGGTTTCTTACGTTCCTTCATACGTGGGTCGCGTGTGAGATAGCCAGCTTTGCGCAGGGCCGCTTTGAACTCGGGGTTCATGCGTACGAGAGCACGTGCCAGAGCATGGCGGATTGCGCCCGCCTGACCAGAGGTGCCGCCGCCGACAACGCGTACAGTTATTGTATAGGTATCACCCAGATCAACCGCACGGAAGGGTGCGGAAATGGTCGCCTTATGCGTATCGCGGGTGCCAAAATACGCCTGAACACTTTTACCATTGACGGTGATGTTGCCATCACCATTGGGGAAGAGGCGCACGCGGGCTACAGCCGTCTTGCGCCGTCCCATACCGTAGTAATACTCGCCTTTGATGGTTTCGGCCAAGGTAGGTTTCTCCTCTTCTTTACTTTGCCTCATCCGGCTGCTTCAATAACGCCTCTGGACCAGTCCAGAGCACAGGTTTCTGGGCTTGATGCGGATGTTCCGGGCCTGCATAGATTTTCAGACGACCCATAATATCCGTGCCCAGGCGATTATGCATCACCATACCACGTACCGCATGCTCCAGTGCTCGCTCGGGATGTTTTCCCTCAAGCGTCTGGCGCAGGGTCGTCTTTTTCAAGCCACCCGGATACTGAGTGTGGTGATAATAGATCTTTTGATCCAGGCGTCTGCCGGTCACTGCGATTTTGTCCGCATTGATCACGATCACAAAATCCCCACAGTTGAGATGGGGAGTAAACATTGGTTTATGTTTCCCGCGCAAGATCTGCGCGATCTGCGTTGCCAGGCGACCAAGTACCTGCCCCTCGGCGTCGATGACATACCATCTGGGTTGCAGATCAGCGGCCCTGGCGCTATATGTCTTCATCATCGTTCGTAACTCCAAATTTCTCAGGATAATCAACCCGTACCAGACACAGCCCATGTGATGGGGCCGCTGGACCAGGGTGCGTCTTCTCCGCACGTTGCACAATAATAGCAAAGTCATCCAGGCAGAGACGTTTCTGTCCTACCAGCAACAGCGTACCAACCATCCTGCGAACTTGTCCTGTAAGAAAGGCGTCCGCAGTAAAATCACAATAAATGAGTGCATCTTGACGTATGCAACGTGCCTCAATCATTGTACGAATACAATGATGTGGCCCTGGTCTCGTTGGATTTGTGTCGTCGGGACTGTGCCCGAACGCTCCGAAATCCTTGCGCCCCAGCAAAAGCTGGCAGGCGGCATGCATCAGATCGCCATCTAATGCGTGTGGGCAATGATACGTATAGCGAGCTTGTAATGCCGTTGGAGCTTTACCGTTCCACACTGTGTAGCGATAAGAGCGACTCAATGCACTAAAGCGAGAATGAAAGCGCTCAGGAGCCTCGTTTGCCCAACGGACTACGATAGTATCAGGTAGATTAGCATTCAGAGCACGCTGCCAGATCTGGGGTTTCAGGTGTGAGTGGGTCTTAAAATTTATGACCTGACCACTCGCATGCACTCCGGCATCTGTACGTCCTGCTCCGTTTACTACGGCAGGCTCGCCTGATATGCGCGTAATTGCCGCCTCAAGCGTTCCCTGGATCGTTGGTCCATGACTATCAGGCTGACGTTGAAAGCCATGATAATTGGTGCCATCATACTCAATACCACACGCAATATTCATCGCTACATAACTATACGAGAGCTATCTGCGCAATTTCGGCGGCATCGCCTTTGCGACGGCCCAGTTTCGTAATGCGTGTATAGCCGCCGTGACGGTTTGCATAACGAGGAGCCAGTTCGTCAAACAACTTCTTGACCACCAGTTCATCAGGTAAAGCGCTTAAAATCGTGCGGCGGGCATGAAGTTCAATGACCATCGCCTGGTACGCGGCTTGCAAAGCACGCTCAGCCTCATCTTCGTTGGAGAAGATACGCAACAATTCCTCGCGGCGTCCTTTGAGTTTGTCTTCTAGAAACTTCCGTCCTTTAGGAGTCAAAGGAGCCTTCAACTGTTCCGCGCGTTCCTCGTTCGTTGTCACGGTCTTTTTTAGAGAGAAGCGTCCACGGCGTGCAAACTCCAGGATCTGCTCAGCCTTATCTGCATCCGTGACGATGGAAGCCAGGTACTGACGGGAAGCTGCATGTCCATTTACAGCCGTGCTAATCAGTTTTTCAACTTCGGCACGGATCGCATTAGCGCGTGCTTCTGTGGTTTGTATGCGGTCATACCGGATCAGACCTGCCATCATATTACGACGCGCAGAACGACGGCGCGGCTCAGGCATACTCATCCGGTTGCCAGCAATTCGATGCCTCAACTTAGTCCTCCATTTCGTGATCGTCGTCCATATCGGCTCCGACGGCGCTGGTACGCGGATTTGGCAGGAAGTTACGTGCAAGCAATCGTTCACGCAGTTCCTGTAAGCTCTTCTCACCGAAATTACGCACACCCAGCAAATCATCTTCGTTCATTGAAAGCACCTGGCCTACTTTTGTAATGTTACTGCGTTTGAGGCAGTTGTAGGCACGGACGGAGAGATCCAACTCCTCAATGGGAGTATCGTAGATCGCCTTGGGGATGGGCAAGCTGCTCAATAATGGAGCCTTTTCAGTCTCGGGCAAGGATGCGCGATAGTTGGCGAGCAACGTAAAGTGGCGCACCAGGATATCCGCGCTTTGACGCAGTGCTTCATCAGGCGTGATCGTTCCATCCGTCGTGATATCAAGAACAATTTTATCAAAGTTCGTCATCTGCCCTACACGAGTGTGCTCAACAGTATAGTTCACTTTTTGCACAGGAGTGTAGATGGCATCGACTGGGATGACCCCTATTGGCTGATCATCTTTCGAGTCAGCTGGAACATAGCCCCTGCCAGTCTCAACGACCAGTTCCATATCGAGGCGAGCGTTTTCGTTATCGAGCGTCGCAATATGAAGTTCAGGATTGACGATTTCCACCGTACTGGGTGCAAGAATATCGGCAGCCGTTACTTCACGCTCGCCACTCACTTCCAGGCGCATAGACACGGGATGATCCGAAAAGCTGCGCAGGCGCAACCTTTTCACATTAAGTACAATGTCGGTCACATCCTCCAGGACATTGGCGACGTCCTGGAATTCGTGTTGCACACCCTCAATCCGTATAGAAGTCACCGCCGCGCCAGGCAACGATGACAAAAGAACACGTCGTAGCGCGGTACCCAGGGTCATTCCATACCCCGCCTCTAACGGCTCAATATCATAACTCGCATAATTTCCCTGTGTTTTTGTATTTTTAATGCGAGGCAGAGTAATATCTAGCAAGGTTCCAACCTGCCTTTCTTTTTCTACCGTTTTCAGTTTCAGGTGCCTGATCGCTCGTTATTGCTCATTGGTCCCGCCAGAACAGGAGAGCCAGAGGCTAGAAACATAGGTAGTCCAAGAGTTCATCGCTCCAGAACGATCTGTTACAAGATCGTACAAGAATAGACCCGGCCCTTCTTCACATATGTCAGAAGAGTTCCGCCAATCCGGCGTACTAACGCTGGTAGTATTCAACCACCATCTGCTCATCGAAGGGCAGTTCAAGATCTGACCGTGAAGGTACCGTTATGACATTGCCGGACAACGCGTTGAGGTCCAGGCGCAACCAGGCAGGAACACCTTTTTGAGCCAGAAGCTTTGTACGAATCTTGAAGTACTCCAGACCTTTACTCCGCTCTCGGACAGAGATAACATCATTTGGTTTTGCAATAAAAGAAGGAATATCAGTTTTACGACCATTTACAGCAAAATGCCCATGATTGACGAGTTGGCGAGCCTGGGCACGGGAATCAGCAAAGCCTAAGCGATACACGAGGTTATCCAGGCGCATCTCCAGGATTTGCAGCAGATTCTCGCTGGTCTTACCAGGGCGACGAGCGGCGGCATCGAAATGGCGCACAAATTGACGCTCCAGAACCCCATAGGTACGACGTACGCGCTGCTTCTCGCGCAACTGCTTTGCATAGCCCGACTCTTTACGTACACGGCCAGTGCCATGCTGTCCAGGGCGGCTACTGATGACGCTCAAGTGTGCACTTCGCCATGCACTTGTCGCCTTTTAAGAAAAGTTTTACCCCCTCACGCCTGCATAACTTGCAGACGGGGCCGGTATAACGTGCCATCTAATAAAATCCTCCTCCACGCACAACGTGGCATATCCACGCTATACTCGACGCCTCTTGGGCGGCCTGCATCCATTGTGCGGAATAGGTGTAACATCGGTAATCGAAGTGACTGAGAGGCCAGTTTGTTGTAATGCGCGGATCGCAGCCTCACGACCAGAGCCAGGACCCTTGACATAGACATCAACCTGACGCAAGCCATGATCCATCGCCTTGCGTACAGCAGATTTCAGCTGTCACCTGCGCGGCATATGGGGTGCTCTTACGTGAACCCTTAAAACCCTGACCGCCAGCACTACCCCACGAGAGCACATTCCCGTTGGGATCAGTGAGCGTCACAATTGTATTATTAAACGTGGCCTGAATATGTGCCTGACCACGAGGCACCGACTTGCGTTCACGGCGCCTGACTTTACCTGTTGGTTTCTTCTTATCTGCCATGCTTGACGATACCTCCCGGTGTTACTTCTTCGCTGCTGCCTTCTTCTTACCAGCCACAGTTCTTTTTGGCCCACGGCGTGTACGAGCATTTGTACGTGTACGTTGACCATGCACTGGAAGATTGCGACGATGGCGCATACCACGATAGCAGCCTATTTCGATCAGCCGTTTGATATTCATATCAACTTCACGGCGCAGATCGCCCTCGACCTTATGCTCGCGGTCAATCACTTCGCGCAGGCGATTAACCTCTTCTTCAGTCAGATTCTTCACTCGAGTATCTGGATTAATGCGTGTTCGCTCAAGGATCTTGCGGCTTGTGGTCAGCCCGATCCCATAAATGTAGCACAGCGAAATCTCCACGCGCTTATCACGTGGAATGTCAACGCCGGCAATTCTAGCCATCTTTTCCTCCAGCTCCGGTTCATGGGCTCCAGTAACTCTCTTCTCTTTCTGAGAGACACGAAACCCACATCAGCCTATTAGCCCTGTTTCTGTTTATGTTTTGGATCCTTGCTACAGATCACCATGACCACTCGATTGCGGCGGATCACCTTGCAACCATCACAACGCGGTTTCACTGAGGCGCGCACTTTCATGACTTGCCCTCCTCAAGTATTGAGATACTAGTAAAAAAAATTAAGACAAAAGCCCTCAGAAGCACTGATATATGTGCTCCCTCCTGCCTGGCACAGTTTTCAAAAAGACGCCGATCAGAAGAAAAGGAACAATGAAGGATGGTTTACATCACTGATCATGCTTTCACACGCCATGTAATACGCCCACGCGTCAGGTCATAAGGCGACAGCACAACTTTCACCTTATCACCTGGTACGATGCGCACAAAATTCATACGGATACGTCCTGAGAGAACCGCTAGAACCTCGTGTTGCTCATCGATTTCAACTTTAAACATGGCATTGGGGAGGGCCTCTAATACTTTACCCTCAACTTCAATTTCATCCTTTTTGGCATAACATCCTTTCCCTAACGGCGGGACTACTGACTACTTCTTGTGTCTTCTACCCACTGCCTACTGACTTGCAAGGATACGTATTATGCGGCAGCCCCCACATACACGTAAAGTCGTAGCACAATAAAGTACAAAATGGCAGCAGTTGGTACTGCTGCAGCCAACTACGAATTATAGCATACTTTTTTATAAATGTCGAGAGGGAATTTAGTCCCATTCCCGGATTTCCCACGCGCAGCATTTAAGAGTTAAGATATCAGCATACTAGCCTTTATAGCTAGCATTAAGGTCAAAGGTGATGATATCGCCTTCATATCGTACGCGCTTACCAGGGGTGCCATGTACAACTTCCTCGTTTACAGACGTACAACGCGGCACCGGGTAACCATGATAACCTAAAGAGCTAGACCCGGCTCCAAATTGGTCAAGAGCCTCCCTGATCATCGTTTCAATATCACCTTCTGCTACTTACTCATTTGACTTCTTTTCAGTGATTACCCGGACCAGATCAGTATGCACCTTATCAATCGGTTGATTGCCATTTACCTCTAACAGCTTCTGCTGCTTTTGGTAGTAATCAAGCAACTGGATGGTCTCCTTGAAAAAGATATCCAGCCGTTTTTGTACCGCTTCCCCTCGATCATCGGGGCGTTGATACAATTCACTTCCATCCACGTCACATCGCCCCGGGACCTTTGGTGGGTTGGTATTTACGTTATACACATGCTGTTGAGCCCGGCAGATATAGCGCCCTGAGAGCCTGTGTAGTAACACCTCACGTGGTACCATGAGATACACTGCACAATCCACCGCGCGATCTGCATGATGCAGGCCTTCATCCAACGCCTGGGCCTGTACTATTGTACGTGGAAAACCATCCAACAATACCCCACCGACACAATCCGCTTCCACAACTCGCCCTAGCACCATAGGTACTGTGATATCATCGGGAACCAGTTCTCCACGATCTATAAACGCTCTGGCCTTTACACCAAGCTCAGTCTCTTCTGCTATTTCTTTGCGGAACAGATCTCCACTGGCAACATAGCAGATTCCAAGAGCCTGAGCCAGTCTCCTTGCCTGCGTTCCCTTTCCAGACCCCTGTGCACCAATCAGGACAATATTCACGTCATTCCTCCAATGGAAGTACGCAGGATAAAGCCCTGCTGTACTCCAACCGGACGGAGATGTTACCAGAAGGGCAATGAAACGCCCGTTTCTACCCTACGAAAGGAAGCCCGAATAATTACGCATTACCATCTGCGCTTCAAGTTGTCTGACCGTATCCAGCACCACACCAACAGCGATCAGCACTGAAGCTGCGCTTAGCAACTGGTTACCGCCAACACGCGCAACATATGGCAAGATAGACACAATACCCAGGAACAACGCACCTGCAAGTGTAACGCGGTTCAGAATGTTCGTCAGGTACCGGTTGGTAGGTTCACCTGGACGATAACCCGGAATAAACGCACCTTGCTTCTGCAAGTTTTCTGGAATGTTTTGCTGTTGCCACACCACATACGCATAGAAGTAAGTAAAGGCCACTACCAGTCCAAAGTAGAGTAACCAGTACCACCACTGCGATGTATTTACCAGGTATGTACCTACCCAGTTCGCTGTATTCTTTAGCCAGGGCGTACTGCTCGTTGCCAGGTATTGCGAAATGACAGCCGGAAACAGCAGCATTGATTGTGCAAATATGAGCGGAATCATACCTGCACTATTGACCTGGATAGGAATGTAAGTAGTCTGTGCGGAACCAACCAACATACCACGACCAACCATACGTTTGGTCGGATACTGTACTGGTACACGGCGCTGTCCTTGATAGACATACACAACACCAACAATAGTGATCAGGCCAATTATTAGAAACACGGCAATACTTACAATACCACCACCGGTTCCGCTACCAGTTGTAGCGGCTACATAGCCCTGCTGCACAAATGAAGGAAGGCGACTGACAATACCACCAAAGATAATCAATGAGATGCCGTTGCCAATACCATTTTCAGTGATTAACTCACCCAACCAGACCAGAATCATTGTGCCAGCAGTCAGCGTAATAAGAATAGTAAAGCTCTCCAACGCATAATTTGGGTCGATCAAGCTAAAGTTCGTCAGCACGCCTTCTTTCTGAAAGAGGGCACATTGTCCGAATGCTTGCAAGAATGCCAGTGGGACAGCGATAATACGCGTGATCTGGCTGAAGCGCAGGCGCCCGGCTTCACCTTCCGATGCCATGTTTTGTAATGCCGGAATAATGGGCTGCAAGAGCTGCATCACAATGGTTGCTGTGATATACGGATAGACCGACATTGCAACAATAGAGAAGTACTGCAAAGAACCGCCAGAAAATACATCCAGTAAACCAAGTAGCTGACCGATGTTCTGGCCCTGGTTCGTAGTAAACAGATTACGTAGGGCTGTCGTTTCCGCTGCCGTCAGTGGGATAGGGATGTGCGAAAAGACACGGAAAACTAGCAAAATCCCCATGGTAAAGAGAATCTTGTTACGCAGATCAGGAACCGTCCAGATACTACGCAGGCGTTCCCACATAGGATACTCCTTCTAGAAGCAACAAAAACACGCGTTTCGACTGCACGCTATGTGCAAGAAGCCAGGGAGATCAGGCCCCTGGCACCTTACTATCCTTGCTGCGTCTCAGTTGTTATTGTTTTGTCTTCTTTACGCCGCTTGGTCTTTTCGTAGACTTTAGTAGGAATGATCTCAATGCTACCACCAGCGGCCTCGATCTTCGCACGTGCACTCTCAGAAACTTTGTGAGCATGCACGGTCAAAGAGCGGTCGATGTCGCCGTTACCCAGTATTTTGATCAACCCTTTGCCTTCAGCCGGTGTCATCAGCCCGATATTGACCAGATCCTCGGGCTTTACCTGGGAACCAGCGTCGAACAGGCCCAGATCCAACACATTAATAATAGTATATTCTTTGCGGAAAGGTGTATTGCTATTCCCTAAACCGCGCACGAATGGCAGACGTTTCGACAGACGTGTCTGACCACCGTTAAATGCGCGATGGACCTTCCCGCCGGTACGTGCCTTCTGCCCCTTTGTGCCACGACCCGCAGTCTTGCCACGACCGGAACCATGTCCACGTCCAAGACGCTTTTCAGTTTTATGCGAGCCCGGAGCTGGCCGTAAATCAGAGAGTTTCACTTACTGTCTCCTCTACCTGCACCAGGTGAATCACCTTGTGGATCATACCACGAATTGCTGGCTGATCATTATGCTCAACAGTCTGTTGAAGCTTACGAAACCCCAGCGCCTTAATCGTTGCTTTCTGGTCTTTTGGGTAGCCGATAGCACTCTTCACCCATTTTACACGCAGTTTTGCCATCGTTTATCTCCTATCGCGTCGCTCGCCACCGCCACCGCCGCCACCACCACGACGGTCGCCACCGCGATCATTACGACCACCGCGATCATGGCGATCTCCACCACCACGGCGACCTCCGGAAGAAGCACGGCTCTCACGAGCCTCCTCTTCACGTATAGCACGTGCAGCGGCAGCCTGTTCAGCAGCATTAGCAGCGGCAACAACGATTTGTTCAGCACGCTTCTTACCAAGGATCTCTACAACAGTCTTGCCCCGGCGTGCCGCCTCGTCCTCAGGTGAGCGTAGTTCGCGCAGAGCCTGCAAACAGGCCTGCACCGTATTCGCTTTGTTCGTGCTACCCAATGTTTTCGTCAGGATATCACGAATGCCTACCGATTCCATAACGGCACGTACAGCACCACCAGCAATGACGCCAGTACCAGGGGCGGCTGGCTTCAGAAGTACTTCCGAGGCACCAAAATTGGTCTTCACCAGATAAGGGATTGTTGTACCAGCAAGTGGCACCTGGATCAGATGTTTCTTGGCATCCTCTACGCCTTTACGAATTGCCTCAGTATACTCACTGGCCTTACCAAAACCGTAACCAACATATCCATTACGATCACCAACGACTACGAGAGCGCGAATACTAAAGCGTCGGCCACCTTTGACCACCTTAGAGACGCGGCTGACTTCAACAACCGTCTCTTCAAGGTTCAGTTTTGTAGCATCTATTCTTGCCATAATTTTCCTGTCTTCACATACTCTATACTCATACGTGAACGTTGCTCTCGCAACTATCGCTTTGCGATCACACGCATGTAAAGTAGCCTGTGGCCTTAGAAATCGAGACCGACTTCGCGAGCGCCTTCTGCAACGGCTGCGACTCGACCATGATAGGCATAGCCACCACGATCAAAGACCACTTGCTTCACACCCTGTTCCTTCGCACGTTGAGCAATAAGCTTACCAACTTCGCGTGCCAGCGCAACCTTCCGATTGCTGGCGATGGCTGCAAGAGCCTCAATTTGAGTTTTAGCAGCGCCCTTCTGAGCAGCTGGCAGTACCGTTTTCGGCTGAGCAGTTCCACCTTTTTGTTGCTGCCCACCTTTCGCCTGCGATTTCGCAGGTGCCTTCTCAACCTTAGCTCCCTTTCCTCGTGCCGGAGCTTGAGCAGCCACTTCAACAACTGGTGCAGGCGTACCTTCACGCTCAGCTCCAGGTTGGGATACAACTGCTGGCTTAAAATCACGCAGACCCTCATCAAGAGAAGAGGCAGCGGCCAGCGTGCGGCCAGTGCTGTCATCTATGATCTGTGCATAGATATGGTTCCCACTGCGGAATATGTTCAGGCGTGGACGTGCCTGTGAGCCAATTAAACGGCGTCTCGTCCGCTGGTGCCGCCGCAGCCGCGCCTGGTTTGAATTAAATCGCTTAATCATTGTGTCAACGCGAAAAACAAGCTCCATTATATACACTCCGCTCGCCTGCTTTTCACGATTCCCCTTTCCTTGTCTGGGATAAACGCCTTGATGAGAGGGTATAGAGAGACGTGGTCGGCACTACGTTTCTCATTCTTATCTCTCACCTGTGCGTCACTCGATAACAATCTTACTTCTTCTTACCGCCGACTTTACCAGCTTTACCAGCCTTACGACGAATCTTCTCACCTGCATAGCGAATACCCTTGCCCTTATACGGCTCAGGCTTACGTATGCGGCGAATGGTGGCCGCCACTTCACCCACTACTTGCTTATCGATGCCGTTGACACTTACCTTTGTCGCCTTGGTAGCTGCATCGACACCATCAACAGTAAGGGTAACACCTGCAGGCGGCTGGACCTCAATAGGATGCGAATAACCTACCTGGATAACCAGATTATTGCCAACTTTAGCGGCGCGGTATCCTACACCATGAATTTCTAGCTGCTTGGTATAACCATTGGTGACACCCACAACCATATTGTTGATCAGAGTGCGGTACAGCCCATGTTTCGCCTTTTGTATCTTGTCGTCCGAAGGCCGAGTTACAAGCAATTGACCATCTTCGAGCTTCAGAGCCAGATCAGGATCAACCTGGTAGGAGAGCTCCCCTTCTGGGTCCCTTGACGGTCAATAGATTTTCCTCAGTCCAGTTCACCTGTACTTTAGGCGGCACAACTATTGGCGTGCGTCCAATACGAGACATTCGTGACCTCCCTCTACCAGACGTAGCAGACGACTTCGCCACCAAGACCCTGGTGATAAGCTTTTGAGCCCGTCATCAGCCCCTTCGGCGTCGAAAGAATGGCTATCCCCAGACCACCGCGAACGCGTGGGATAACGGCTTGCTTCGTGTAGACACGCAGGCCCGGTTTGCTGACGCGTTTCAACTGTGTTACAACCGGCTTTTTGTCTACATAACGTAGTGTGAGACGCAATGTCCCCTGCGGATTATCTTTCAGGATCTCAATATCCTTGATATATCCTTCTTCTTTCAGCACACGCGCAATTGCCAGCTTCATTTTCGAGGCTGGGATCAGTACGCGAGTATGCCGTGCTGTTGCCGCATTACGAATGCGTGTAAGCATATCCGCAATGGGATCAGTCATATTCATGGACTATCCTCCACAATCACAAAGAATGTAAACGAGGTATCGAAGCAGTTTCGACCTATCGTTCTCTCTCTGTGTCCTTTTCTCTTCGCGACTACTACCAGCTCGACTTTGTTACGCCGGGCAATTCACCACGCAATGCTCGTTCACGGAAGCAGATGCGGCACAGACCAAACTTGCGCATATAAGCGCGAGGTCGTCCGCAGATATGACAGCGATTATGCTGCTGCACCTTAAAACGAGGCTTGCGTTGTGACTTCACAATCATTGATGTTTTTGCCATATCGCCCTCCAGCGTTACTTCTTAAAGGGCATGCCCAGCAGTGAGAGCAGCCTTCGTCCTTCTTCGTCAGTACGAGCCGTCGTAACAACACTTACTTCCATGCCGCGTACTTTATCAACCTTGTCATAATCAATTTCAGGAAAGACCAGTTGCTCACGTAAGCCCAGCGTATAGTTGCCACGGCCATCGAATGCTTCGGCGGACACTCCCTGGAAGTCACGCAAACGAGGCAATGCAACATTCATCAGCTTATCAAGGAACTGATACATGTGCTCGCCACGCAGCGTTACCATACAACCAATCTGCATACCTTCACGCAGCTTGAAGGCTGCAACCGAGCGTTTAGCGCGTGTAATAACAGGGCGCTGCCCGGTAATAGTCGCCAGATCGGAGATGGCCGCATCCATTGCCTTAGCATTCTGGATGACCTCGCCCATACCAATATTGACGACGACTTTATTAATCGAGGGCACCTGCATTGGATCTCTGTAGTTAAATTCCTTTTGCAGGGCTGACACAACCTCTTGACGGTATTTTTCTTTCAAGCGCGATGTCATTTAACTACTCCTCGTCCGATCTTCAATGATCTTCTCGCACTTCTTGCACACCCGTACAGTACGTACTTTTTGATCGGCTCCTATCGGGCGACGATCATGTGCAACGCGCGTGGGTTGATTACATTCTGTGCACTTCAACATGACGTTCGAGACGTGAATAGGCATTGCCTTCTCAATCACGCCTCCCTGCCGCGTCTGGCCCTGGGGGCGGATATGTTTCTTGACGGTATTCAGGCCTTCAACGATCACTTTATTGACCTGTGGCAGTGCCCGCGAAACCGTGCCTTCCTTCCCTCGATCCTTGCCAGTAATAATCAAGACGGTATCACCCTTCTTGATATTCATCTTCGCAAGGTGGAGAGGCTTCTTTTCTTTCTGTTGTATTGCCATCTTCTACCTCAGTTAGAGCACTTCAGGCGCAAGTGAGATGATTTTCATAAAATTGCGCTCACGTAATTCGCGGGCTACCGGTCCAAAGATACGCGTGCCACGTGGATTGTTACCAGCCGCAATAATAACGGCTGCATTCTCATCGAAGCGAATATGTGAGCCATCGGGACGCGCATACTCTTTCGATACACGGACAACGACCGCGTTCACAACCTCACCCTTTTTGACCTGGCCATTCGGTGCGGCCTGCTTGACAGAGGCTTTGATGATATCCCCTATTTCAGCATAACGCTTGGCCGATCCGCTCATCACACGAATACACATAATCACTTTTGCGCCAGTATTATCGGCGACCTTCAGACGTGTCTGTGGCTGAATCATTGCTTTTCCCCTTTATTCTGCCGCTTCTTCGGATGACGTCAGATTAGGATCGACTTCAGCCAACACTTCTTCAACTGGTACGATACCACTGCCACGCTTGACGATCTCAATCAGATTCCAGCGTTTCAGCTTGCTCAGCGGGCGGCTCTCTTCGATACGAACAATGTCACCGATCTGACAGGCATTCTGTTCATCATGCGCATAGAAACGCTTTGTTTGTTTATACGTACGCTTATAGATACGATGCTTTTTTAATGATTCTACGACGACAACTATCGTCTTATCCATTTTATTGCTGACGACACGCCCAACTTTTTGTATACGGCGTCCCTTTTTCTGGGGCTCCTCGGTGGCAGGCGTGGTTGCAGTGCTCTGCTGTGTCATTCTACATTCTCCAACTCTGCTAGACGATGCAGCAGACGAGCAATATCTTTGCGTGTCTGAGCAAACACACGGTTGTTTTTGACTTCACCACGCTGTTGCTGCAAGCGGAGATTGAACATTTTGAGCCGCAAGTCTTTCAGTTCATTCTCGATCTGACCCGGAGAGGACATCCCGGCAACTTCCTTACGGCGTTCATTAAGCTTCGACACTCTCCGCCTCCCCTCTTGTAATAAAACGGGTCTTCACTGGTAGCTTATGCCCGGCCAGGCGCACTGCTTCTTTGGCGATCTCTTCACTGACGCCTCCGATCTCAAAGATAATGCGTCCGGGTTTGACAACTGCTACCCAGTGATCTACAGCGCCTTTACCGCTACCCATACGAGTCTCGGCTGGCTTGGCGGTAATCGGTTTATCAGGAAAGACGCGTATCCACACTTTGCCACCACGCTTCATGAAACGGGTGAGCGCGATACGAGCGGCCTCAATCTGACGCGCCTCCATCCAGCATGCCTCTAGCGCTTGCAATCCAAACTCGCCAAAGGCGAGGGTGCTGCCACGCTGGGCTTCACCTTTCATGCGACCGCGGTGCTGGCGGCGATATTTTGTACGTGACGGTGCCAATAACATGGCTTTCTCCCTCTACTCGCTCTGAGCGGCACCAGCATCTGTGGTTGGTGCAGCTGGTGGTGGTGGCGTTGCCTGGGTTGCAGGAGTAGTGTCCACCTGAGCCTGTGGCGCGGGCGTCTGTTCTGGACGTGGCGCACGCTCCGGACGATCTCCTTGTGAACGCGGCGGACGATCTCCTTGCACACGCGGCGCACGCGGCGGACGATCCCCCTGTGGCCGGTCTCCCTGTGGTCGGTCTCCTTGCGGACGCGGACCACGATCCCCCTGTGGACGCGGTGGACGATCTCCTTGTGGACGTGGCGGTCGGTCCCCTTGTGGACGCGGACCACGGTCCCCACCGCGCGGTCGATCTCCTTGTGGTCGGTCTCCTTGCGGACGCGGACCACGATCCCCACGCTCTCCTCCACCTCTTTCATTTCGCTCGCCACCTCGACCACCACCATCATTACGACGGCGGTCGTTCCGACGATCACGGTCTCCACCCTCACGGGTCGTTACTATTGGTTGTGCAATCTCTGCCTGTGCATCAAGCCCCTCACGGCGCTTGCTGGGAAGAATATCTCCCCGGTAAATCCAAACTTTAATGCCGATAACACCAAAGGTTGTATGCGCTTCAGCACGGTTATAATCGATATCGGCACGCAGAGTCTGCAAAGGCACTTTGCCCTCAACCTCTTTCTCTGTGCGTGCAATTTCTGCACCGCCCAGGCGTCCTCCAACAATTACTTTGATGCCTTTTGCATTCGCACGCATTGATTTCTGTACAGCTTGCTTCATAGCACGGCGGAAAGAGACACGCTTCTCCAACTGCTCCGCAATGCCACGCGCCACCAGATATGCATCCAGTTCCGGCTGGCGAATCTCGATAATGTCCATACGGACACGCTTCTTGGTCTTCGCTTCTAACCGGCTCCTGAGCCCTTCTACCTTTTCACCGCTCTTACCAATAACAATACCGGGCTTCGCGGTATGAATTTTCACGAGAACCTGGTTAGCAGCTGCACGCTCAATCTCGATGCGCGATACAGCAGCATTGGCAAGCTCTTTATTAATCAACTGGCGGATAGCATAATCTTCCGCAAACACATCTTTGTAATCACGCTCGGCATACCAGCGAGACTGCCAGCCCTTAACGACGCCGAGCCTGAACCCTGTGGGATGCACTTTATGTCCCAAAGTGTCCTCCTTCTTTCGTAGCCTTTAACGACCGGCGTCGCCAGGATCATCCGAGACAACCACAGTCACATGACAGAAACGGCGCAAAATACGGGCCGCACGACCATGAGAACGCGGTTTTACACGCTTGATCCGGAACGAGTCATCCGCCACAATATTCAGAATATACAGGTCATCCGGATCGAGATTATAGTTATTCTCCGCGTTTGCCGCCGCCGACGCCACAACCTTACTCACGGGAGTGGCTCCTGCCTGGGGCAAGAATTGAAGAATAGCCAGAGCCTCATTTACCCGAAGCCCTTTCACCGCGTTGGTGACCAGACGCATTTTGCGCGGCGGAATGCCAATATTTTTTGCAATAGCCCTGACTTGCATCTCATACCTCAAACCACTAGCGAACTGCAGTGGTCTTCTCATTCTTACCGCCCGCATGTCCACGGAAGTGTCGTGTAGGGGCGAACTCACCTAATTTATGGCCTACCATGTTCTCAGTTATATAGACAGGTATATGCGTCTTCCCGTTGTGCACGCCGATAGTCATACCGACCATCTCAGGGAAGATCATGGAAGCACGCGACCACGTCTTGATCAGACGACGGTCGCCACTGCGCCTCATACCCAGCACTTTTTTTCTGAGCGACTCATGAATGTATGGCCCTTTTTTCCTTGAGCGCGACATTACTTCTTCCTCCTGCCAGCATTGCGCCGTCGGACAATGAACTTATCCGTTCTCTTGTTTCTGCGCGTCTTGTAACCCATCGCAGGTTTGCCCCATGGCGTCTGCGGCTGGCCACCAATTGGCGCACGCCCCTCACCACCACCATGTGGATGGTCGCGCGGGTTCATCACCGAGCCTCGAACCGTTGGACGGCGACCCATATGCCGAGAACGTCCAGCTTTACCGATGCTCTGATTTTCATGATCAACGTTGCCAACCTGGCCGATGGTTGCCATACACAGGATATGGATGTTCCTCTGCTCGCCAGAAGGAAGACGCAGCAGTGCATAATTTCCTTCTTTCGCCATCAACTGGGCTCCGACACCGGCTCCACGCACCAGTTGACCACCACGACCACGCTGCATCTCTACATTGTGAATCGTTGTGCCTGTGGGAATGTTCTTCAGGGGAAGCGCATTGCCCGGCTTGATGTCAGCCTCTGGACCAGCCTGTACTTGATCACCAACCTTCAAGCCAACAGGGGCAAGAATATAACGCTTTTCACCATCCACATAATGCAGAAGTGCGATACGCGCCGAACGGTTTGGATCATACTCAATGGCGGCAACTCTGGCGGGAACTCCCAGTTTGTTGCGCTTAAAATCAATCAAGCGATATGCACGCTTGGCACCACCGCCACGGTGGCGGGTCGTAATCTTTCCCTGGTTGTTACGACCAGCATGCTTATTCAGTTTCACGGTCAGAGATTTCTCTGGCCTTGTCTTGGTAATCTCCTCGAATGTCGAAACAGACATGCCGCGACGCCCAGGAGACGTTGGTCGATACTGTCTAGTTGGCATCTCTCAATCCTTACGCCTTCAATGCGTCGATTGTCTGTCCTTCAGCGAGGGTGACAATCGCCTTTTTCCACTCACGCGGCTCAACTGGTCGAGGAGCCGCTCCACGTCGGCGGATCATCTTTGCCTTGCCAGGCATGCGCATGACATTTACCGAAACAACCTTTACTTTGAAAAGCGTCTCGACCGCACGGCGCACATCAATTTTATTGGCTTTTAACGCCACTTCAAAGGTATATTGATTATGCTGCTCTTGCAGCTTCACCGATCGCTCGGTGATAATACCCCGGCGCAGTATTTCTGTGATCTCCACAGTCTTTCCTCCTCGCCTATGCTTCGCCGTTATCCGACTCGTCAGTTGAGGTGATTTCCTCTTCTTCGCTCGTCGTCTCTGCTTCGCCGTTATCCGACTCGTCAGTTGAGGTGATTTCCTCCTCTTCACGCGTCGTCTCAGCAATCTTCAGGCTGGCCTCCTCTGCACTTATGCCTTCGCCGAAGACCATCTCAATCCAACGGACGGTCTGGACGGGCATAACCACATAGTCGTGCTTCAATAGCTCCACGACATTAATCGAGGAAACATGCTGCACCTTTGCCAGAGGAATATTACGTGCCGAGAGTACAACATTTTCGTCGCGCTGTGGCAACATCATCAGGACACGCTTGCCTTCATCAGTTGGCAGCTTATCCAGAATACTTAACATATCCCGCGTGCGTGGTGCCTCTAACGTAAGATCATTCACCACAATCAGGCTGGCATTTGCAACTTTGTCAGATAATGCTGAGCGGATCGCCAGACGGCGCATCTTCTTAGGTACATCGTGATGGTATGGATGAGGCCGAGGGCCAAATACTGTCCCACCATGACGAAACTGAGGTGCACGCGTACTTCCTTGACGAGCACGGCCAGTTCCTTTTTGCTTATACGGTTTCTTACCGCCACCCGATACTTCACTGCGAGTCTTGGTCGAAGCATTGCCCTGGCGTCGATTCACCAGTTGCGCGGTGACAACCTGGTGCAGAACCGCCACATTAGGAGTGACTCCGAACACCTGCTCGCTCAGTTCGAGCTCATCTATGGCCTCTCCAGCCATGTTATACACTGTAGTCGAGGGCATTTCGGTTACCTCATCACATGCTTCTTAATCGTGAGCAAGCTACCATTGGCACCGGGTACTGAACCCTTCACCACCAGCAGATTACGCTCAGGATCAGCTTGAATCACTTGCAGTTTCTTTGCCGTCACGCGCTCATTTCCCATATGACCGGCCATACGCGTACCCTTGAGAACGCGACCAGGCGTTGTACCGGAACCAATAGAGCCAGGAGCTCGGTGACGATCCGACTGACCATGGGTCTTAGGACCACCACTAAAGCCGTGACGCTTGACTCCACCCTGGAAGCCTTTACCTTTGGAGGTACCGACGATATCTACAGCTTCGCCATCTCTGAACAGGCCAACATCAAAACTAGCGCCTAGTTCTACTTTCTCGGTTGTAGTGCCTTGCTGCAATCCTACTTCGCGCAGTACCTTAAATGGTCCTACTTCGGGTCCTGGGCGACGTTGACGATTTTCCTGTACCTTGAGCAACTTACGAACTTGCTTATCTGGTCTGTCCGTGGTCTCTGTAGTCGTCTCTTCGGTTGTCTCGCCTTCGGGTTTCGTCTTACCTCGCTGCTCCTGCTGATGCGTTTGTAAACGCTTTCGCTGAGCTTTGAGCAATGGCAGACGATGTCCGAGATGTCCCAATTCGGGACGCGTTGCATGCTTCGTTGTGGTCTGCTCAAAACCAATCTGGACGGCTTCATAGCCATCGTGGGCAGCCGTTTTGATCTGTGTCACGATGCAGGGGCCAGCCTCTATTATGGTCACCGGAATGGCTGTTCCGTTTGGCCCAAACACCTGCGTCATGCCGACCTTCCTGCCCAATAATGCATTCAGCATATCTTTTCCTCTCCTCACTGTAGGCGGGCGCGATAAATCTGGCCCCTACATGCACATGGGTTATTGATATCGCCCCTATACCCGTTGTGCCTACAGTTTGATTTCAATATCCACGCCTGCGGGCAGATTCAAACGTGTGAGAGCCTCAACGGTCTTGTTTGTAGGCTCGATGATATCAATTAACCGCTTGTGTGTGCGGATCTCGAACTGTTCGCGAGCATCCTTGTCGATAAATGGTGATCGCATCACAGTATATTTGTCGATCTCGGTGGGCAGTGGTACCGGCCCTGAGACGCGGGCACCAGTCTGCTGCGCTGTATCCACAATCTGCATAGCCGACTGATCAAGAATACGATGATCGTATGCCTTCAGGCGGATGCGGATGCGCTGTTTCGTTCCCGTAGCCATTTTTTTCTCCCAAACGGATTTTGCAGAGGCCAGAAGTTGTGCACCAACTTCTGGCCTCTTAGATCCTCTTAGCTGAGTACCTTCGTGCAGACGCCTGCACCAACGGTACGTCCACCCTCACGGATGGCGAACCTGACGCCCTCTTCCATTGCTACGGGCTGGATCAGCTCCACCGTCATCTGAATGTTATCACCGGGGATGACCATCTCCACCCCTTCGGGCAGCTTGATCGCTCCGGTCACGTCGGTCGTTCTTACATAGAACTGCGGACGATACCCATTGAAGAATGGCGTGTGCCGTCCTCCCTCTTCTTTGGAGAGCACGTACACCTCCGCCAGGAAGTTCTTGTGCGGCTTGATCGATCCCGGCTTGGCCAGAACCTGCCCACGCTCGATATCGGCACGCTCAACCCCACGCAACAGGCACCCCACATTGTCGCCCGCCTGTCCCTGATCCAGCGTCTTCTGGAACATTTCTACCCCCGTCACCACCACCGAGCGAACATCTTCCCGCATGCCTATAATCTCGACCGATTCGCCAACCTTGACGATGCCGCGCTCGATACGACCGGTTGCCACCGTGCCACGGCCTTTAATCCCGAACACATCTTCCACTGGCATCAAGAACGGCTTGTCGGTAGCACGTGTGGGGGTTGGAATGTAGCTGTCAACATTATCCATCAACTCCCAGATGCAGGCCGCATCCGGATCGTTGCGCGAGAGGTCGCCTTTGCTTTCCAGCGCTTTGAGGGCCGAGCCACGGATGACCGGGACATCATCGCCAGGGAACTGATTCTTGGAGAGCAGTTCACGCACTTCCAGTTCGACCAGTTCGAGTAGCTCCTCGTCTTCCATCATATCGACTTTGTTGAGGAAGACCACCATGGCCGGAACCTCCACCTGCCGGGCCAGCAGCACGTGTTCGCGTGTCTGGGGCATTGGACCGTCAGGAGCGCTCACCACCAGGATCGCGCCGTCCATCTGAGCTGCGCCGGTGATCATATTCTTAATGTAGTCGGCGTGACCGGGGCAGTCCACGTGAGCATAGTGGCGCTTCTCGGTCTCGTACTCCAGGTGAGCGATGGCGATAGTGATACCGCGCTCGCGCTCTTCTGGGGCTTTGTCGATCTGGTCGAAGGCCGTGTATTTGGCAAGCTGAGAGGCAGCCAACACTTTGGTGATCGCTGCGGTCAGGGTCGTCTTGCCATGGTCAATGTGGCCGATGGTACCCACATTCACGTGCGGCTTATTACGCTCAAATTTCTTCTTAGCCATTTGCTGTATTTCCTCTTTGCTTTCGTCCTCATCCTGCCTCATAGCAGGATGGCATAGAATAGATAAACACGCTCGGGAGGCCTGTTCCCTGAGTTCGGCACCGAGCAAAACAATATTAAAGCACAAAGATGTACTTTTGAATAATAGCGGAAGATTAATTGAAGCCAGCATGAACAGGCTTCCTGCTTCTGCATTCTCATTCCAAGGGGTAGGGGCACTATTATACAGCCCCTACACCAACATAGCAAATTGTGCTGCCAATTGGCCTGATTTACTACCGACTGGCTTTTGCAGCAATCTCTTCGGCAATACTTTTCGGCACAGGATCATAATGAGCAAACTCCATAGAGTAGCTCGCACGTCCACTTGTCATCGAACGGAGGTCATTCACGTAGCCGAACATCTCGGAAAGGGGAACATGACCCCGCACCACATGCATCGCCCCACGGCTTTCCATGCCTAAAATTGTTCCACGGCGTCGGTTGATGTCACCGATTACATCTCCGTAAAACTCTTCAGAGGTGGTTACTTCCACCAGCATGATAGGTTCAAGCAGAATAGGACCAGCTTTGCGTGCAGCCTCACGAACCGCTAACGAACCAGCGGTCTTAAAGGCCATTTCGTTTGAGTCAACTTCATGGTAGGATCCATCATAGATGGTCGCTTTTACATCGATCATCTGGAAACCAGCGATAATACCGTTTTCCAACGTCTCTCTGACGCCGTTTTCGACAGGTTTGATATATTCTCTTGGGACAACACCGCCAACAATGGCATTGACAAATTCAAAGCCCTTGCCGCGCTCGTTTGGCTCTACCTTTAACCAGACATCACCATACTGACCATGGCCGCCCGTCTGGCGTACATGCTTGCCTTGCGCCTGGGCCGGACGTGTGATCGTTTCGCGATAGGCAACCTGCGGACGTCCCACATTTGCCTCCACTTTGAACTCGCGGAACATACGATCCACAATCACTTCCAGGTGCAACTCACCCATACCACCGATGATTGTCTGGCCACTGTCCAGGTCGGTGTGCAACCGGAAAGTCGGATCCTCTTCTGCCAGTTTACCCAGAGCTATAGACATCTTATCCTGATCAGCACGTGTCCTTGGCTCAATTGCAATCTCGATCACGGGCTCCGGGAAGACGATAGACTCCAGCACGATAGGATTTTGAGGATCGCACAACGTATCACCGGTAAATGTATTACGTAAACCTACTGCTGCGCAGATATCGCCCGCTCGAATCTCATCGATGTCTTCACGGTGATTGGCATGCATGCGTAGCAGGCGTCCGATGCGCTCCGTCTTGCCCTTGGTGCTATTCTCAGTGGAAGCGCCCTTCGTCAACATGCCAGAATAGACACGGATATATGAGAGGCGACCAACGAAAGGATCGGAGACAATTTTAAAGACCAATGCACTGAAGGGTGCATTATCTTTGACTTCGCGCGTAGCACTTTCCTCAGTATCGGGATCTACTCCGACGAGAGGAGGAATATCCAGAGGCGAGGGCAGGTAGGCAATGACTGCATCCAACATAGCCTGTACGCCCTTATTTTTCAGCGAGCTGCCACAAAGGGCTGGCACCAGAGTACCGGCAATAGCGGCTTTGCGCAGAGCGGTAAGCAACTCCTCTTTGGTGATTTCTTCGCCTTCAAGGTATTTCAGGGTTAATTCTTCATCGGTCTCTGCAACGCGCTCCAGAAGAGCCTCGCGGTGCTGCCGAAACTCTGCTTCCATACCGGTTGGAATTTCGGTGTGCTCCGAGGTGGTTCCCAGATCATCAGTAAAAATGATTGCCTGCTGATCAATCAGATCGATAAAACCCTTAAAGTTACTTTCGCGGCCAATGGGGATCTGAATAGGTACAGGAACAGCTCCCAGGCGCTCACGGATCATCTCAATAGTGCGCCAGAAGTCGGCTCCAATACGATCCATTTTATTCACAAAACAGATACGAGGAACATTATACTTATTTGCTTGACGCCAGACCGTCTCAGACTGGGGTTCAACACCGGCAACTGCATCGAAGACGACAACGCCGCCATCAAGAACACGTAATGACCGTTCTACCTCGGCGGTAAAATCTACGTGGCCGGGGGTATCGATAATATTGATGCGATGGTCCTGCCAGAAACAGGTCGTAGCTGCGGATGTGATTGTAATACCGCGCTCTTGTTCCTGCGGCATCCAGTCCATCGTCGCAGCGCCCTCGTGCACCTCACCCATACGGTGAATTTTTTTGGTGTAGAAGAGAATACGCTCCGTGGTAGTTGTCTTACCAGCGTCAATATGAGCGATGATACCAATATTTCTTGTTTTTTCGAGTGGAAAATCTCTTGGCATGATGTATTATTACCAGCGATAATGAGCGAAGGCTTTGTTGGACTCCGCCATCTTATGGGTCTCCTCACGTTTTTTAATAGTTGCGCCCTGACCCGCTGCTGCGTCCATCAACTCGTTTGCCAGTTTTTCCGCCATCGATCTACCATTACGGGAACGAGAGGCACGAATAAGCCAGCGCATTGCCAGCGCGTTGCCACGATCCCGTCGCACATCGATAGGCACCTGGTATGTCGAGCCGCCGACGCGGCGTGGTCTCACTTCAATGCTAGGAGTGGCATTCTTAAGCGCCTGCTCAAAGACATCGAGTGGTGATCTTTTCTGTTTTGCTTCAATAGCATCAAACGCATCATAGATAATACGCTCGGCCAGACTACGTTTTCCACCAAGCATCAGTTTACTGGTAAAGCGGGCCACGTTTCTACTTTTATACTTCGCGTCCGGCACATCTGGCCGTCGCACTGCTCTCTTACGTCTTGGCAATTTTAGAACCCCCTTGAGTGTTTAAGGAATTTGTGCCACTGTTTCGGATCTTCTAGCAGATACCAGAAAAGGCGTCGACGGACCGGGAAGATACTTCCCAATCTCATTCGGACGCCCTCACATGTTTTTTTGCCATACTTCCTTCTCGCTGCATCCTTACCTGTATCTATGCGGTAAGCGTGCAAGGATTATGGCACATCACCATCATGTTGGGAAACGAGGTACGCTTCCCAGCAGTGATCCTAATGTGATAAACGACCGACCTACCTGACGCGCTCAAGTGGTATCGGCATAGAGAGAGCTGATGACTCTCTCCTCCTGGAATTATTTCTTTCCTTTGGTTGCAGCGGCGGCCTGGCCCGGCTTTGGTCGCTTAGCTCCATACTTTGAGCGACCACGGCGGCGCTTGGAAACGCCATCGCTGTCCAATGTTCCACGGACAATGTGATAACGCACACTTGGGAGGTCTTTCACACGACCGCCACGAATGAGCACAACCGAGTGCTCCTGTAAATTGTGCCCTTCACCAGGAATGTAAGCAGTGACTTCCATCTGGTTAGAGAGGCGAACACGTGCAATCTTACGCATTGCCGAATTCGGCTTCTTAGGCGTCATTGTACGTACCTGAGTACATACACCACGCTTCTGCGGCGATCCACGTAGGCGGGAGGTCCTGTTCTTCAACGCATTGTATGAATACAACAACGCCGGGGCCTTCACCTTTTTTTGCTTCTGCGAACGGCCCTTTCGGACCAGTTGATTAATTGTCGGCAAGGAAAATCCTCCCTGTCCCTTCTTCTAAGTAAGTGCGGACAGCAGAGCTGTCCGCAACCTCTCCATCACACATATGCGGTTGCATATACTATCACTCATCATCTCCGTTGTCAAGTGTCAGCCCAAGTGTGCTACTGGAACCCATACTACTTCCAGCTACGACACCCGCTACAACCGGTGTCGCTGCTGCGATACGTGCCGCTGCCGCTTGCTGACGCGCAAGTTGCTCACGACGACGCTGGGCTATACCTGAACCAGCCGGAATGAGTTTACCAATAATGACATTCTCTTTCAGACCCACCAGATGATCTGTCTGAGCTTCAATTGCTGCCTCGGTCAACACACGTGTCGTCTCCTGGAATGATGCAGCCGCCAGGAAACTATCGGTATTCAACGATGCCTTGGTGACACCCAACAATACGGTCGTCGCGGTGGCAGGTTCGCCACCTTCCGCCAATACGCGAGCATTGGTGTCTGCATATACAAAACGATCAACCAGGTCGTTCGGCAACATTTCGGTATCACCGGGGTCCTCAACCTTGACGCGTCGCAGCATCTGACGGATGATGACCTCGATATGTTTGTCGTTGATATAAACACCAGTATTACGATAGACACGCTGTACTTCTTTGACCAGGTAGGTCTGTACCGCTTCACGTCCCTGGATGCGTAGCACATCCTGTGGGTCGCGCTGACCAGAGGTGATCGGCGTTCCAGCCTGAATCCTCTGACCATTTTGTACCACTATATTGCGTGCTGCAGGGATCGCATAAGAACGCTCATCACGCTCCTCGAAACGGATAGACAGCAAGCCATCAGAATTGATGACGACTTCGCCTTCGGTACGCGCGATAACCGGTACGGGCTCACTCCCTTCCTCAGCTGGCATCAGAGCGATGATCTGATCTTTCTGGACGTGATCATGATCGCCGACCAGTACCTGGCTGCCTTCGGGCAATGGATACTCGTCAAAGAAGACATTAGTCGAAACGACACGTACGGTACGTACGTTTGTGCTTTCATCTTTTACAATCTCGACGACACCATCGATCTCAGCGATCTCTGCCTTATCCTTTGGTACACGAGCCTCAAAGAGTTCTTCAACACGTGGCAAGCCCTGTGTGATGTCTCCTTGAGCACCTGCAATACCACCAGTGTGGAAGGTACGCATAGTAAGCTGAGTACCAGGCTCACCAATGGACTGAGCCGCGACGATACCAGTTGCTGCACCGATACGCACAAGCGCATTCGCTGCCAGGTCACGTCCGTAACATTTGCGACAGATGCCTCTTGGTGCCAGACATGCAAATACTGAACGAACACGGACAGCAGCCAACACCTGCATTGACGATCTCATCCACAATCTCATCCGTCAACTCATCGCCAACTTCGATATGATCAAAGTCTGGAATTGCTTCGGCCAACACGCGACCAATCAGACGACTGCGCATGCCATCCAGACCCATGTCTTTAGAGTCAGCATCAGTCATCAGAAGACCATCGGTTATGCCACAATCCTCTTCAGTGACGATGACATCCTGTGCCACATCGATCAAGCGGCGTGTCAGGTAACCGGACTCAGCAGTACGCAGCGCGGTATCGGCAAGACCTTTACGGGCACCGTGGCTACTGATAAAGTACTCCAACACGCTCAACCCTTCGCGGAAGTTTCCACGAATAGGAATGGCGATAATTTTTCCAGATGGACTTGCCATCAATCCACGCATACCGGAGAGCTGACGGATCTGCTGGAACTTCGCTTTTGTCGCGCCCGACTTGGCAATGGTGTAGATCGAACCAAAAGGATCAAGCGTCGCTTCAACCATCTTGGTCACGTTATCCGTTGCCTCGTTCCATGCCTCGACCGTCTGCTGATACTTTTCGTTATCAGTGATCAGACCGTCACGGTACTGCTCTTCCAGTTCGAAGATCTTTGCATCGGCTTTCGCCAACTCTTCCTGCTTACCCGTCGGAACCTTGACATCGCTAATGGCAATCGTGGTACCGGCTTTCGTCGCATAGGAGAACCCAAGGCGCTTGATCTCGTCGGCCAGTTCTGTCGTCTTGGCTCGCCCATATTCTTTAAAGCATTCGGCGATGATCTGCTTCAAGTTTTCCTTCTTCATCGCGTAGTTCTTGTAGCGTAATCGTTCGGGCAAGGCTTCATTAAAGATGATACGCCCAACAGTGGTCTCAACAGGTTTGCCGTTGCTGTGCATGGTCAGCTTATCAGGAGGCGGCTGATCATAGACATCGACACTGCCCAGGCGCACTTTGATACGCGCCTGTAATTCGACGAAGCCATGCTGATATGCCAAAAGCGCCTCAGTTACGTCGGTAAAGACACGACCCTCGCCCTTCTTGTCAGGGCGCTCCTGTGTCAGGTAGAAGCAGCCAAGCACCATATCCTGGCTAGCGCCGATTGACGGCTCACCATGAGCTGGCGAGAGCAGGTTTCGCGTCGACATCATAAACTGCCGCGCTTCGTCCTGTGCCTTGTCAGAGAGCGGTACGTGAACTGCCATCTGGTCACCGTCGAAGTCAGCATTGAATGCTGAACAGACCAGTGGGTGCAGTTGGATAGCGCTACCTTCAACCAGAACCGCTTCAAAGGCTTGAATACCCAGGCGGTGCAGCGTTGGTGCGCGGTTCAACAGGACTGGATGGTCTTTAATGACCTCTTCCAGCACATCCCACACTTCTGGCTTGACACGCTCCACAAAACGCTTGGCGCTCTTGATATTGTGGGCAAAGTTTTGTTCCACCAGTTTGCGCATGACAAATGGCTTGAACAATTCCAGTGCCATACGTTTTGGCAGACCGCACTGATGCAGTTTCAACTCCGGTCCAACCACGATTACCGAACGACCAGAGTAGTCAACACGTTTACCAAGCAGGTTCTGACGGAAGCGCCCCTGTTTGCCTTTGAGCATATCAGACAGACTCTTCAGCTTATGATTGCCAGAACCAGCAACGGCACGACCACGTCGCCCGTTATCGATCAAGGCATCGCAGGCTTCCTGCAACATGCGCTTCTCGTTACGGATGATGATCTCCGGTGCTCCCAACTCAAGCAGGCGCTTGAGGCGGTTGTTACGGTTGATCACGCGGCGATACAGGTCGTTCAGGTCCGAAGTGGCGAAACGGCCACCATCTAACTGCACCATAGGACGCAGATCCGGGGGCAGTACTGGTAGAACCGTCAGGATCATCCACTCAGGAGATGTGTTTGATTTGCGGAAAGCCTCGACGACCTTCAGGCGCTTTGTCGCCTTCTTGCGTCGCTGGCCTACGCTCGAACTGATCTCCTGACGCAGATCGCCTGAGAGTTTCTCCAGATTGATATCAGCGATCAATTCGCGTACGGCTTCTGCACCCATACCTGCACGGAACACATCGCTAAAATTATCTTTTAACTCGCGATAGCGATTCTCCTGGAGCAGGTCCATCTTCTTCAGACCTTCCAGGTCGCGGCGCAATTGATCAAGACGTTGGCGCGTCTCAGTGCGCTCTTTCTCCAACTGCGATTGTGCAGAGTCGATCTGACCCTGATATTCCAGGCCCAGGCGATCTGACTCACGCTTGCCCTCGGACTGCGCCTCTTCAAGTTCACGCCGTGCCTGCTCAGCAATGGCGTTACGGGCGGTTTCGGCAACGCGTTCCAGAACCTCAAGATGCTTAGAAGTGACGGCATCCCCTTGCTTAACGATCACATGATCGGTTGGAGCATAAATGATGTCCTCTTCGGTCACACCTCCCATAGCCTCACGCAGTTCTGCGAGTGTATCACTCTCCGCCTGGCGGGCCGCTTCGAGATCCTGTCCGCGCCGCTCTTCAATCTCCTGACGGCTAGACTGGGAACGGGTGTCAACCTCGTGCGTTGCATTATCACGCTGAACACGCAAGCTGTTAATACGCTCCACAACCTTGCCATCCATATCCTGTGCCAGAGCTGCCGTCTCCTCGTCCAGGCGCATCAGCTCACGCTGACGAGCCTCTTCGTCTATATGAGTAACCACGTAGAGGGCAAAGTACAGAATACGCTCCAGGTTACGCGGCGAGAGATCAAGCAAGAGACCGATACGACTAGGCGTTCCCTTAAAGTACCAGATATGGCTTACCGGGGATGCCAGTTCGATATGACCCATGCGCTCACGACGCACTTTTGAACGCGCTACTTCGACACCGCACTTATCACAGACGATGCCTTTAAAACGCACTCTTTTATATTTACCGCAGTAACACTCCCAGTCCTTCGTCGGTCCGAAGATACGCTCACAGAACAAACCGTCCTTCTCCGGCTTAAGTGTACGGTAGTTAATTGTTTCCGGTTTCGTTACTTCGCCATAGCTCCAACCGCGAATCTGCTCCGGGCTGGCAAGGCTGATACGTATAGCATTAAAATCGTTTACTTCGAGCATGCTACCTCCTGTATACACCATCCTACAGCGTATTTAAACGCCAGACTTCTGCCTGGGATGGCGCAAGGCATCTCTCTCTAATGTAGATAGGGGCAGCATGTATCACCCTGCTCATCTGTAAGTGTACAGGCGAGTGAGCGATACACGCTGGCAGTACCCTATATTACTGGTCTCCTTCGAAACCGGACAGATTAATACCTAGTTCCGGCATCACATCGTTTGAGGTATCTTCGACAAACTGGATCTTCTGTTCATCTTCATTGAGAACCTCTACGTTGATACCCAGACTCTGCAGTTCTTTGACCAACACTTTGAAGGATTCAGGAACACCGGGCTCCATGATATTCTCGCCCTTTACTATCGCTTCGTAGGTCTTGACGCGTCCTACCACGTCATCCGACTTCACCGTCAGAATTTCTTGCAGGATATTGGCGGCACCATATGCCTCCAATGCCCAGACTTCCATTTCTCCGAAGCGCTGACCTCCAAACTGCGCCTTACCACCCAGCGGCTGCTGCGTGATTAAGCTGTAAGGGCCAGTTGAGCGAGCATGAACTTTATCTTCAACCAGGTGGGCAAGCTTCAACATGTAGGTATAGCCTACGGTGACAGGGTGATCAAATGGTTCCCCTGTTCGACCATCAAACAGTTGCACCTTCCCTGTTTCTGGCAGATTGGCACGACGTAACATATCTTCGATGTCTTCCTCAGTGGCTCCATCGAAGACCGGTGTGGCGATCTTGAAGCCTAGCACACTGGCAGCCCAGCCAAGGTGCGTCTCCATGATCTGACCAATATTCATACGGTGCGGCACACCAAGCGGATTAAGAATGATATCCACTGGTGACCCATCCGGAAGGAAGGGCATATCTTCAATCGGTAGTACGCGGGAGATGACGCCTTTGTTGCCATGGCGACCGGCCATCTTGTCCCCTGCTCCGATTTTGCGTTTCTGTGCAATACTGACACGTACTAGCTGATTGACTCCTGGAGGCAGTTCATCACCAGCCTCGCGTGCGAAGACCTTGACTTCAACCACCTTGCCGCGCTCACCATGAGGGACGCGTAAAGAGGTGTCTTTGACCTCACGAGCTTTCTCACCGAAGATGGCACGTAATAGCTTCTCTTCCGCTGTCAGCTCAGTCTCACCTTTAGGCGTGATCTTGCCAACCAGGATATCCTGTGGTCCCACTTCAGCACCAACATAGATGATGCCACGCTCATCCAGGTTACGTAGACCTTCTTCACCCACGTTAGGAATGTCGCGCGTGATCTCTTCAGGTCCCAGTTTGGTATCACGGGCATCAATCTCGTACTTTTCAATGTGGATCGAGGTGAAGAGGTCTTCACGCACGATACGCTCACTGATAAGAATGGCATCCTCGAAGTTGCCACCTTCCCAACTCATGAAAGCTACCAGAATGTTCTGGCCCAGTGCTACTTCCCCGTTCTCTGTCGAAGAACTGTCCGCAATCACCTGTCCCGCATTGACGTAATCGCCTTTGCGTACTATCGGTCTCTGATTGATGCAGGTGCCAGCATTGGAGCGTACAAACTTACGTAGGCGATAGTTGTGTACCTCGCCCTGTTCATCGATCACGTCAATGCGTCGTGCAGTCGCCGAGACCACTTCACCATCAACACGGCTTACTAGAACCTGACCAGAGTCGATAGCAACCTGGCGCTCGATTCCAGTTCCACAGATGGGCGACTGGGGTCTGAGCAAAGGAACTGCCTGACGTTGCATATTCGCGCCCATCAGTGCGCGGTTCACATCGTCATGCTCAAGGAACGGAATAAGCGCGGTGGCCACACTCACCGTTTGCCGTGGCGAAACATCCATAAAATCGATGCTGTCGGAGCGCTCTTCAGCAAAATCACCTTGATAGCGTGCCAACACGCGTTCAGCCGCAAACTCGTTATTTGGGGTCAGAGGCACGTTGGCCTGAGCGATCCAGAAGTTCTCTTCATCATCGGCTGTATGGTATTCTACTTCGTCCGTCACAAATGACCTGATACGAACTTCAGCATTCCCCAAAACTTGAGAAAGCTTATTGAAGAGCGCTTCATCAACGCGGACGCGCTCACGTCCTTTGATAAGCACTTTACCATCAGGCGTCGTTACATCTTCACGTTCGCGACCTACAATACCTCGGAACTCGCGACCGATCAGACGACGATCATTGGCAGGTAGCCGTTTATAGACTCTACGATAAGGTGTCTCGATGAAGCCATAGGGATTGATCTGCCCATAAGTCGCCAGGTTACCGATCAAACCAATGTTTGGACCTTCAGGCGTCTCAATAGGACAGATACGGCCATAGTGCGACTGATGCACGTCACGAACATCAAAACCTGCACGCTCACGAGAGAGACCGCCAGGACCCAGTGCCGAGAGACGACGCTTATGGCCGATCTCAGCCAGGGCGTTGGTCTGATCCATGAATTGTGAGAGCTGGCTACCACCGAAGAACTCTTTCATTGCCGCGACGACCGGACGAATATTGATCAATGCATTCGGAGTGGCCTGTCCCGGCTCCTGGATACTCATGCGCTCTTTAACAACGCGCTCCATACGCAGCAAACCTATGCGGAACTGCGCCTGAATCAATTCGCCAACGCAGCGCACACGTCGGTTGCCAAGGTGGTCAATATCATCTTTACGCCCACGCCCATTATTTAATGAAACAAGGCGACGCACAATATTCACCAGATCGTCCATCGTCAAAATGCGCTGGCTCTGTGGAATAGAAAGATCAAGCTTCCTATCCAGCTTATAGCGTCCGACATTCCCGAGATCGTAGCGACGAGGATTAAAGAATAAATTTTTGACCAGCGAGCGGGCGTTATCCAACGTCGCAGGGTCACCGGGACGCAACTTTTTATAGAGTTCGAGTAGCGCCTCGTCTTCTTTCTTGACCGGGTCGCGATCCAGAGTAGCCTGTATATAACGTATAGTGGGATCATTATCTACGGCAGCAAAAGCATCCAGAATACCCTGGTCCGTCGAGAGGTCCAGTTCCTCAGAATGCCACTGTTCTTTTGCAAGGCTCGCAATAGCGCGTAGTAAGGTTGTGACTGGCAACTTACGCTTACGATCAATTTTGACCGTCAGCAGGTTTTTGTTGCTGGTCTCAAACTCCAACCATGCACCACGACCAGGGATCAGTTTAGCGGCATAGAGCTTCTTCCCAGTCGTAGCATCTTCATCAACGGTAAAGTAGACGCCAGGAGAACGAACGAGCTGGCTTACCACCACGCGCTCGGCACCATTGATGATAAACGTCCCTTCTTTAGTCATCAGAGGGAAATCACCCATGAAGATATCCTTCTCAATGATTTCACCCGTCTCTTTATTGATCAGGCGTGCTTTCACAGTAAGAGGTGAGTTATACGTGGCGTCACGCTCACGACACTCATCTTCGCTGTACTTGGGCTTGCCAAAGGGTTCAGGAGGTACAATAAATTCTAGGCTAAGATTTTTGCCTGTAAAGTCTTCAATAGGAGAGATTTCTTCAAAAAGTTCGCGTAAACCTTCTTTCTTAAACCATTCAAAAGAGTCAAGCTGGATCTGTATCAGACCCGGCATAGGCCGAATGTCCGGGATGCGTGCGAACGAAACACGCTCCGGCAACGCTACAGCCTTCGTGTTTACTGCCATAATCAGGATTCTCCTCTCACCTGGTCTGCTCATAGAGGAAAGCGAGAGACACGGAAAATCGGGCCTCTCTCTCTGCATACGGAAACGGAAAAAATTAGATAAATGCTTAATAATGCCTGTGTTGTGAAACGGTCTATGACAAGAAAAGTAACCGCTTGCAATAGCTATGAGCGGTTACTCCTACTCTTCTACCCGATACCAGATGTTTGCCATCGCCCCCCCCACTCGCTGCACCTCTCTATACCCTACGAGAACACATAAATCATCAGTGTTGAGAAGAAACAAAACAACGCCACACCATCCTTATTGCTCACAAAAGAACAACACGAATGGTGCGTCGCTTCTTTTTCTCGAAGCCATTGCGGTACCCTGCATCATACAGTTCCTCACAACAAATCGAGAGTTATCAGTCTTGCGGTCTATAGCAATATCCTTTTCTATGAACTTGATGAAGCATCTTCAAATGCAGTATCCTCGGAGGGCCGGATCGTTGCTAAGTGTTTCTTTTCTTGTTGCTGTCGGTCTTCTGCCTTAGCGAAAACTCACAACATCCTATCACCAGTATACACATGTTGGCAAGTGGTAAGTATACAACCTTCATACAAAGGTGTCAATACTTTTCTTGACGAATTGGGGAGACTAGTACCAATGATTTCGTAGATACTGTTATTCATGCTGTCTGCATCCTCCATATCACATCACAACCATTCGATAAGCTACGACAATGCCTTGTTACAATAGTAAACGCGGATGGGGAGGGTTTTATTCCCGTATTCTGTTGCAATAAGTTTGTTCCAGCACTCAAATGGCTATTTATGCGGATTAGCATTCCTCAAATCATCAAACAGAGCAGTATGCAAATAGCGTTCGGAAGCACTGGGGAAAATAGTCACAATCACCTTCCCACGAATTCTGTTCCTTGTACGCCTCCTGTAGAGTAGCCCACGCCACCGCACCACTACTAATACCCACCGACAACCCTTCTTTCTCCATAACGCTGATGGCAGTTGCTATGGCATCATCGTCAGTGACGGGAATGACGCGATCAATCAGGTCAACACGCAACGTATCCGGCAAAAATCCAGGGCCAAGTCCTTCAATACGATGTGGACCGGGGCGTTTTCCCGAAAGTACTGCGCAGGATGCAGGCTCGACGGCAACAACTTCCAGCCCAGGTTTATGAGCACGTAAGCCTTCCGCAACGCCCGTCAGCGTTCCTCCGGTACCGACTCCAATCACTACTATGTCAACCTCACCAGCGGTCTCTTCCCAGATTTCGGCGGCGGTACTATCGCGGTGCGCACGAGGATTGGCCTGATTATAGAACTGTTGGGGATACCAGGAATTGGGGAGAGAGGTACGGAGCTCGATCACTTTGTTGATTGCTCCACGCATCCCCTGCCCACCAGGGGTGAGCAGCACCTGGGCACCGAAACGTTGTAGAAGCAGCCGGCGCTCCAGGCTTATAGTATCGGGCATGGTAAGGATACAATGATAACCACGAGCAGCAGCTACGCATGCCAGAGAGACTCCCATGTTGCCACTGGTCGATTCCATGATGGTACTGCCAGGACGCAGCAGACCCTGCGCTTCGGCTTCCTGGACCATTTTGAGAGCTGCACGATCTTTTAAACTGCCTCCCGGGCTAAACATCTCTAGTTTAGCTAGAACGGTTGCTTCTGTGCCAGTTGCAAAACGCTTGAGTTCCACAAGAGGCGTACGACCAATCAAATCGACCACATTTTTTGCTCTTGAGGCCATAGTTCGCTTAGCCTTCCTTTTCCTCTGGTAGCAGAGCCTCAATAATATTGAGCAACTCGTGGACATTGAACGGCTTGCGTAGAAGAAGTCCTGTCTGTAGGCCCATCCGGTGTAGTTCCCAGTCATAGCTGCCCGTAATGATAACGATGGGGGTATTTTTTGTGCTACTATGCCCACGTAGTATTTTGTAAAGAGACACTCCATCCAGATTGGGCAATCCTACATCCAACAAAATCAGATGTGCTCCTATGTCTGGCAAATGATCTTTGGCCGATTGCCCATCGGGGAAAATCTGGAGCCTCCATCGACCGAACCCTTCTAAAATATCATAGAATAATTCGGCCAGGTGGGGATCGTCTTCTACTACAGCAATCAATTTGCGCTTCTCTACTGCTTCAGCCACGTGCTACCAACCCCTTTTCCTGTTCAGCCACCATCGCGCCTCCTCCACCACAAAAATCCTGATAATCAGATATAGTACATTGTCTCCGTACTTTCTTCCGTTCTATGTCGCTGTGCCAGTTCCTCTATTGTCGTAGAAGCGAGTATCTGTTGCGTCATCTCATCTATTTTTTGCCAGACCTCACGCAGGGCGCAACCGGGGGAAAGCTTGCAAAAATCTGGATTGGGTAAACATTCCATCGGTGGCACATAACCCTCCAACGCCTGCATCACCTGGGCCATAGAAATCTGTCCGGGATGCTTCGCCAACATGTGCCCACCCTTTGGTCCACGAACGCTTTTTACCAGACCCTCTTTACGTAATACCATCAGAATTTGATCAAGATATTGCTCAGGAACGTATTGCCTTCTGGCAATATCAGAACTTTCAATCGGGCCCTGTCCATAATAAGCGGCCATATCGAGCATCGCACGCAGGCCGTAATCCCCTTTCATTGTTAGCTTCATCGTTGGGAACCTTTCCACAGGGCAGTGTGAGCACTGTTATAACCTATCTCTTCTGAATATACAACGTTCATTGATGTAGAGCCACCAACAATAAGTCCCTGGCTTTCAGCTTCATAAAATCCCTGACCTACTCTCAGGACATATACTAGTGTTAGGATATATCAGTCACTAATGCCTGTCAATGGGTTTGCCTTTGATTAACATAACGAGCAATTTCATTTAGCGCTCCTTCATCACTGCATTTATATCACAAATTGTATAAGTTGGTCATGTACTCTCACCATGCAGAACTATAGAGTACCAGATATAGCTATTCTTCAGTAATTGTCAGAGACACATATGCAAAACTATTGCTTTATCGCTTCATTGTTCATAGAGTCTTTGAAGAAGGCCGTGACTTCCTGCTTAAAGGTGATCGCTAAAATTCATCCAGATAAAGCTCAACCGAACTTTTCCTCCTGAGAAAACCCATCCACCGAGGGTGCAACCGAGTAGAATAAACAGGGAGATTACTGCCAGAGGATTGAGCCCACGCAGTAAGGTTGCTATGCCAGGGATGATAATGGGCAGATAGCACAGAAAGTAGCCGATGAACATCCCGGAGATGGCACCAAGTATGGCACCAATGCTCGCGATTCCCATTCCTATCCCGCTCAATACTGTGCCAGAGAGCAGAAGCCAGACTCCTGGACCCAGATTGATTTCTGGAAGCGCATCTGCTCCACTAGGCGAGCCAGTCCAATTCAGGAAAAAGGAATACAGGAAAAAACCGCACAACACACCAATGCTGGCAAAGCTTGCGAGCGAGCGTGTTTTGGTTACGAGAAGAGGGCCTTCTTGAAAGAGCATCAGAAGACTGGTGCTCAGAATGATCACTGTCGGAAGGAGCAAAAGTACGACTACAGGGGCAATGGCTGTCAAAGCAAGATATCGATTGGTAGAGCCAGCCCAAAAACTGATCACCTGCCATCCGTTCAACACAGGTGGATAGGGGTTGGAGAACTGAGTATTGGTTGGAGGCTGCGTAACGAATAGTGGGAGGGAGAAGCCAACTACCATCAGTGTGCTTCCCAACACGCTGATGATGGGACCAACGCGAGTACGGAATGTCGATGCCTGCATCGTCTGTTTTCCTTTCGCTTTTCCATACAAGTAGAAGACATGCAGTAAAAAACGAAGCAGCTTTTTGTTTCGTCACAAGAGGGTCCGCTCTCGCGCTGAGTGAATAAGAAGCCCAAAAGATAGATAAATCGGTTGCTACACGGTTGCTACATTAAGGGAAAAGTTGGATAAAAAACACCTCCAGCGGCTCTAGATGCGGCTGGAGGCGTCATCCTACAAGTAGGGAGGTGCCAAGGGACGGAATCGAACCGACGACACCAGCATTTTCAGTGCTGTGCTCTACCAACTGAGCTACCTTGGCGCTTACGTTTGTGTGCCCCACTATAACATGTTCCTTCCCATCTCGTCAAGCCTTTTTTAAGCACTCGATGGAATAGCACTAATCGTCTTGTCCGGTGAAGCTTCATCGTCTTCAACATCCATTTCAAACAATGGATGCTGAATAGAATACGCCTGACTGTCGAACGGCTGCTTACCCTCATCTGGACGAACATGTATATAGCTTCCATCCGATTGCAGCTCATATGCATTAGCTGTATCGGCTAATTGAGGCTCCAGGAGACGTTTCAGAATAGCCTCACGTAGCTCCAAAGCATCTATAGGAAAGAGCGTCTCAACACGAGCATTCAGGTTGCGCTGCATCATGTCGGCGCTCCCCAGGTAAATTTCCGCATCTCCATTGTTACCAAAATAGTAAACGCGGCTATGTTCCAGAAAGCGCCCAATAAGGCTACGCACACGAATATTCTCACTGATCCCAGGAACACAGGGACAGAGACAACACATGCCGCGAATAATGAGATCTATATTTACCCCAGCCTGTGCGGCCCGATAAAGGAGACGCACGATACCAGGATCGGTCAACGCATTCATTTTAAAGATCAGGCGACCATTTCCATATTGCTCGTGCAGGCGAATCTCACGCTCAATGAACTCTGAAATGCTACGACGTAGCCCCACCGGTGCAACGAGCAATTTGCGATAAGAGTTCTTTCGCGAGTAACCTGTCAACGCATTGAAGAGCGTAGTTGCATCGGCACCAAAGTCTGGTTCACAGCTAAACAGACAGAGATCTTCATAAATCTTTGCCGTCGAGGCATTATAATTTCCTGTGCCCAGGTGAAGGTAACGGCGTAGACCCTCCTCCTCCCTACGAACAACCAGTGCTATCTTCGCATGTGTCTTCAAGCCAATCAAGCCATACACAACATGGACACCTGCCTTTTCCAGTTTCCGTGCCCACTCAATATTATTCTCCTCATCAAAACGTGCCTTTAACTCAACAAGAACTGCTACCTGTTTCCCATTTTCAACCGCCTGCAAAAGATGCGTAACGATAGGCGAGTTTGATCCTATGCGATAGAGCGTCTGCTTGATAGTAAGTACATCTGGATCCTCAGCAGCCATGCGAATAAACTCAACCACACTATTAAAGCTATCGTAAGGATGATGCAACAGGATATCTCGCTTACGGATAGCTGAGAACATATCAGCCCCTCTCTGGAGGAACATCGGAATCCGAGGAGTAAAGGGCACATCCTTCAGATCCGACCGTGGAAGAGCATGCAGCTCCATCACATCACCCATACCCAGAGGACCATCAATAACAGTCAAATCCTGAGCGGTAATCTCCAGACCATTCAGCAACAGATTACGAACACGCAGAGGCATAGAGGGATTCACAGCGAGATCGACAACGGCCCCAAAACGGCGATCTCGCACCTCCTGCTCGATGTACTCTAACAGATCGGAGGCTTCATCCTCCTGTAACTCAATGTCAGCATCACGCAATACACGGAAAGGATAGGATTCCCACACATCAAAGCCTGGAAAGAGCATACTTAAATTAGCTGCAATCACCTGTTCGATCCAGACAAAAGCAACCCTCTGGGGCTCTCCATCATCTACCTCCATTGGAACAGGAACCAGCCGTGGAAGGGAGGGAGGAACCTTCACACGTGCAAAGTTCTCACCGATCACCACTGCCAGATTCAGGCTCAGATTAGAGATATGTGGGAAACGATGTCCTGAGTCAACTGCAAGAGGCGTAAGAACTGGAAAAATCTCGTTCTCAAAGTACGTTCGCATCACACTACGTTGCTGCTCATCCAATTGCTCATAATCAAGAACATAAATGTACTGCTCTGCCAGGAGAGGCAAGAGTTCGTTGCGCCAATACTGCCGCACTTCCTGAACAAGAGGAGCCAGCGTGCGGCGGATGACGGTCAATTGTTGCTCAGCAGTACGTCCATCGTGACTACGCAATGTTTTACGCGAAGCAACCTGATCTTTTATACCAGCCAGGCGAATCATAATAAACTCATCAAGATTTGTTTCAAAGATAGAGATGAATTTAACGCGTTCCAGAAGGGGATGACGGCTATCCAGCGCCTCCTTAAAGACACGACGATTAAATTCAATCCAACTCAGTTCCCGGTTAATGTAAAGGTCAGGTCGCTCCAAATCTGTGGGAGTGGAAGTCACTCGTGTGTTGTGATTCATGTGTAAGTGGTCCTGTTGTGTATGTTTTATAGTTTATGACATTTTACCATCCAATGGTAAAACGGCACAAAAGGACTTCTCGCTTCTCTTTGAGTGTACCATATAAATGAGAAGGGGAATAAAGTGCTTCAGATGAGAGTTTAGATAGGTGATCCAGGTAGTTTGCGGGCGAGTTTATTGTTCCTATATTACTTACGTGGGCAGGAAAATGGTCTAAAAGTTTCAGTGAGGGCGAACTGTCTTGACATAGAGGAAGTCACTGATGTATTATCCACAGGTGGGAACATTGTACCTTCATGCTGAGGCCAGGGGCGGTTGCTGAAATTGGTAGACAGGACAGACTTAGGATCTGTTGGTGATGAACCGTGAGAGTTCGAGTCTCTCACCGCCCATCATGCAGAAGGAGTTTCGGAAGTTGCGGGAGTGGCTCAGTGGTAGAGCATCTCCTTGCCAAGGAGAAAGTCGCGGGTTCGATCCCCGTCTCCCGCTCTAATGTGTCTGGGTTGGAGGCAACGAGAAGAGTTGTCACCGTCCTGATGAAGCAAGTACACACGCAGTCCACATAACACATAGATCATAACACTTTGATAAATGCCAGAGTATGAAAACTACTAATGCTGTTGTAGGGCGGTCTATGGGTGGTGATTGCCTCTCTGTGCTTCCTGGGGTATAGTATCACTAGTACGTATATATTCAGGAAAAGACTGCGCATAACCGTGCAGTACAATAGTATTAAGTAAACTTCTTAGAAAAGAATCTGTGGAGGAAACGTGAAGGTCTCTGTTGAAAAGTTGCCAACGAGTGAGGCCGTCCTTGACGTAGAAATAAGCTGGGACGAGATGGAAAAAGCCTCAGATAAGGCATATCATAAACTGGTCAAAAAAGTCGATGTACAAGGCTTCCGGCGAGGAAAGGCTCCACGCTCATTGCTCGAACGGAAGATAGGGAAAGAATATATCTATCAGGAAGGTCTTGACGACCTTATCACAGAGACTTATCGTAACACAGTGAAAGAGCATGAACTGACTCCTATCTCACAACCCCAATTGGATGCACCGGCTTTTGAAATGGGCCAGCCCTATCACTTCAGCCTGACGGTTCCTATTGTGACCCCTACCACCCTCGGTGACTATCGTTCGTTACACTTCGAACGAGAAGATGTTAGTGTGACCTCAGAGGAAGTCGATAAAGAGTTAGAAGCGCTCAGAAACCGGCAGGTTGAATGGAATACCATTGAACGCGCTGCAGATTACAATGACCGTGTTACCGTTGACCTCAAACTTACTTCTGAAGATCAGAGCATCTCGGACCTGAAAGACAACCCGTTTGAGCTTACAAGGGAGCGCCAGGGTCTGTTCGTGGGTATGGATGAGCAGGTAGTAGGGATGCAACCAGGCGAGACGAAGTCGTTCACAACTACCATCCCTGAAGATTACACCAATACAAAACTGGCTGGTAAGCAGGCAGACTACACAATCACACTGCACAAAATAGAGGAAAAACACCTGCCAGAATTGGATGATGCGTTTGCTGCAAAGGTTAGCGAAGACCAGTATCACACATTAGAGGATCTTAGTAAGGGGATTAGTGACAATATTCTTGAAAATAAAAAGCGTCGTGTGCGTGATGAATTACGTGACAAGGTTTTAAATGCAGTTATTGAGCAAGCACAGATTACCATTCATCCTTTACTGGTTGAAGAGGAAATAGAAGAGATAGAGCATCGCCTCTCCCATATGCTGGAGGCTCAGCATATGTCGATGGATCAGTACCTGATGATGGTACGTAAGAATCGCGACGAGTACCGGAAAGAATTGCAACCTGATGCTGAGAACCGCGTAAAGCGTGCCCTTGTATTAGATGAAGTAGCGCGTCAAGAGAACATTACTGTCGAAGCTACAGAAATAGAACAGATTTTCCAGGCATATGCACAGGCAGGCGAAGAATTGCCACGCACAGAAGATCAGATCCGTGGACTGGCACTTAGCTTCCGACAGGAAAAGACTCTATCACGCTTAGTAGAACTGACAACGGATCCTGATCCTGACGAGGAGAGCTATGTAGAAGATGCAGAAGAGGTAAGCGAAGATAATGCCAGGGCTGCTGCTCTTTCCGGTGAAGACGTTTCAGCGGATAACCTCGAAGTCGAAAGCACGATTGAAGCTGCTGTAGAAGCAGCACCTTTACCTGACGAATCAGAAGCTGAGACAGTAGAGTAGAAATGCGACCATCGGGTGCGTTGTCGCACTTGTATGAAAGGTGATAGACGTGGCTAACTCAAAAAATATGCGTACGACCTACCGTTGCTCATTTTGTGGCAAGAGTCAGGACCAGGTTCAAAGGTTAATTGCTGGTCCCGGTGGAGTCTATATTTGCGACGAATGTATTGATCTCTGTCGAGAAATCATTGAGGAAGAGCAGGCCACCGTTGCCAAGCCACGCCTCCAGGCAGGAAAGATACCCACTCCGAAGAAAATTTATGACCAGTTGAGCCACTATGTCATCGGCCAGGAGCGGGCAAAGAAGACACTGGCCGTCGCTGTCTACAACCATTACAAGCGCATCGGCGTAGGCATGCAAGTCGATGATGTAGAGCTAGGCAAAAGCAACATTCTCATGATCGGCCCTACCGGTTCAGGCAAAACTCTGCTGGCACAAACGCTTGCAAAAGTACTTGATGTTCCCTTCTGCATAGCAGACGCCACCGCGCTCACTGAGGCAGGATACGTCGGTGAGGATGTTGAAAACATCCTCCTACGCCTCATCCAGACAGCTGATTTTGATGTAGCACGTGCTGAGCGGGGTATCGTCTACATCGATGAAATTGACAAGATTGCCCGAAAATCTGATAATCCTTCAATCACTCGTGATGTCTCAGGCGAAGGTGTGCAGCAGGCACTACTCAAAATTGTTGAGGGAACCGTTGCCAACGTGCCACCGCAGGGAGGACGCAAGCATCCACACCAGGACTTTATTCAGATCAACACCGCCAACATCCTGTTCATCTGCGGTGGAGCATTTGAAGGACTCGACAAAATCGTAGAGCAGCGCCTGGGTAGTAACAAAAGCATTGGCTTCCGTACGAACGAACCAGAGGTAGATGACAAAGTACATAAAGAGTCCATCCTGTCTAAACTTATTCCAGATGATCTCCTCAAGTACGGATTAATTCCTGAATTTGTAGGTCGTTTGCCTGTAGCAGTATCCCTGGACAGCCTTGATAAAGAGGCACTGATCCGTATTTTAACGGAACCCAAAAATGCCATCATCAAACAGTACCAAAAAACGCTACAACTCGACCGTGTGGAACTAGTCTTTACCAGCGACGCACTTGAGGCAGTTGCCGAACAAGCGTTGAAGCAACGCACGGGAGCCAGAGGATTGCGTACAATTATCGAAGATGTGCTTCTCGATATTATGTATGAGGTTCCATCACGTACAGATGTTAAAAAAGTGATGGTCAACGGGGATGTTATAAGCTCGGGCAATAAACCATTACTAGTCACACGCAGTGACCGCAGCACAACAGCTTATTCTGAAGATGAGTCTGCGTAAGGCAGGCTCATCTACTTTCGTCAGGAGTTGCACAAACGTTGCAGTTGACCAGCCAGAATAGACAGGCGGGTACCAATGAGTGAGCAAGAACGCCAGGAAATAACCCAGGATGCAGATGCCGAGTATCCACTCGTGGCGTTAAAAAATATTGTTGTGTTTCCGCATAACCGACACGCTCTCACAATTGCACGCGAGAAGACAGTGCGGGCAGTTGAAGAAGCAATGATGCGTCCGGATCGGACGTTGATTACCACAACGCAACGGGACGCCGATATTGATGATCCTCAGCCAAAAGATGTTTTCGAGATCGGCGCACTTGCTGAAGTTACAACTATGCATCGTCAGCAAGATGGCAGCCTCCAGGTACTGGTACGAGGCATCAGTCGCGTCAAAATCGAGGAGTACATCGACTCCGAGCCGTTCTTCCGTGTTAGAGTAACTATGCCTCCCGAATCTCAGGTGAAGGGTCCACAGGCCGATGCGCTCGTCCGCCATGCCACAAATCTGTTCGAGCGTTATGCACAACTGAACCGTCGCTTTTCAGTAGAAGACATTAACTCAATTGTAGCTATCAAGACAGCGGCACGCCTCTCGGATACACTTGCAGCACATCTAGTTACACAGATGGAACAGCAACAGGATCTCAGAGAAACCTTCGATCCCCTCGAACGCCTGGAAAAGATTTGCGTGATTATGGGTAACGAGATCGAAATCCTCGAACTCGAAACAACCATTCGCAGCAGAGTACGTTCTCAAGTAGATCGTACCCAGAAAGAGTTTTACCTGCGTGAACAGCTACGTGCCATTCAGGAAGAACTGGGTATGGAAACGTCTTCGGAAGCTGAAGAGTTACGCGCCAGACTGAGGGAAAAAACCTTACCTGCTGAAGTAGCAACCAAAATACGCAAAGAAATTGATCGCCTGGAACGCACACCAGCCCAATCGGCTGAGCTTGCTGTAATACGTTCTTATATTGACTGGGTGCTGGCATTGCCATGGACTGAGCAGAGTAACGATGTTTTCGATATTGAGTTAACCCGACGCGTTCTTGACGAAGATCATTATGGCCTGGAAGGTATCAAAGAGCGCATCATCGAGTTCTGAGCCGTTCGCCAGTTACGCGAGCAACTGGCCAGTCGCGGTGGATTGAGTAAAAGTGAGAGCCAGGGACAGATCCTCTGCTTCATTGGACCTCCAGGCGTTGGTAAAACATCTCTAGGTTCCTCCATCGCCCGTGCGCTAGGGCGTAAGTTTGCACGCATCTCACTGGGTGGTGTCCATGACGAGGCTGAGATTCGTGGCCATCGTCGTACCTACGTTGGTGCGTTACCAGGCCGCATTATTCAAAGTATGAAGACCGTCGGTGTGCGCAATCCGGTTTTCTTGCTCGATGAAATAGACAAACTCTCTTCTGAATATCGTGGCGATCCTTCCGCTGCCCTGCTCGAAGTACTTGATCCTCAACAGAACAGCACCTTCACTGATCATTACATGGAAATACCGTTCGATCTCTCTGAAGTCTTCTTTATCTGCACCGGGAACGTCAAATACCAGATTCCGCGTGCGTTGGCCGATCGTATGGATATCATCGACCTGCCAGGTTATATGCTTGAGGAGAAGGTCAACATTGGTTTGCGCCACTTGCTGCCAAAAGTGCTTAGAGAGCACGGCCTTACGCCAGAACAGCTTGTAATAAGGCAACCGGCTATGGAGCATATCGTTACCGACTACACGCGTGAAGCCGGGGTACGCAACCTTGAGAGACAACTGGCAAACATCTGCCGTAAAACGGCACGGCGTGTACTTGAAAAGCCCAACAGCCATATCCGGCTCACCGTAAGCAACCTGGAACAATATCTCGGTTCACCGCGCTATAACACTGCTGCCCCTTTGTTACGTACACAGATCGGGAGTGCAATGGGCCTGGGAGTTACTGAAAATGGGGGCATTCTGTTACAGGTGGAAGTCGTTACAATGGTTGGCAAAGGCGACCTGATGATTACCGGACAATTGGGAGATGTCATGCGAGAATCGGCAATGGCCGCGCTTTCCTACATCCGTACACGAGCAACCATGTTGCATATCGACCCCAATTTCCAGGATAGTACCGATCTACATATCCACCTGCCCGAAAATGCTATGCCGAAAGATGGGCCATCAGCTGGTATCACTATCGCAACCGCACTTGTATCAGCACTCACAAAGCGACCAGTGCGTGGAGACCTCGCTATGACAGGCGAAATCACGCTTCTGGGCAATGTGCTTGCAATTGGTGGATTAAAAGAAAAGGTTCTCGCGGCACAACAGGCGGGAATTGCCAAAATGATTATTCCAGCAGAAAACAAAAAGGATCTCGCTGAAATTCCCGCCAAAATTCGCCAACGCATCCACTTCACAGCGGTTGAGAACATGGACCAGGTCATCGAAGTGGCACTGCTCGAAGCACCAGTGGAGGAGCAAAATCCTGACAGCCAAAAGAATGCCACACTTCTTCCCTTGCACCTCGATGAGCATATTCCGCTATTACATGAGCAAAATTCACCTCATCTTTCTGCCGATGAACAGGGTGAAACTCTTGATGATGAGGGAAATTCGAGCGCATTCATGATCCCGCCGCCAGATTCAGCAGCTCATGATCTTTATCCACAAGCTCGTGCCGAACAAGACGATACTGATATTGGATAATTGCCTGGCTGCTTCGTTCTATACAGTGGAGAAAGAAGAACCGTCTGGGAATTCACAATTGCTGATTTTAGATGTATACTGTTTATGCATCGGCGCGGTATTCCATTAACCTTGCAATTATGGATATGAAAAAAGAGGGCTTTTCCATCCGTTTTTGCTAAAAAAGTTATTAGTAGACATTTGTCAGTTGATCTCTTTATTCATAAAGAAAGGACTTTATCATGAGTTATCAGGGGCAAGATCCAAATCAACAGGGCCAGTATCCGAATCAAGGTTATGGTGGCTATCAACCACAACCACAACAGCCACAACCACAACCGCAGCCAACCGATCCTTATAGCGGTCAACAGTATGGACAGCAAGGAGACTATCAGCAGCCCGCCAGTGGTTATGGCCAGCCAGGAGATCCTCAGCAACCGGGCGGCTATGGACAGCCGGGCAGCGGAGGTTACTATCAGCAACCAGGAAGCAATTATGGACAACAACAATACGGGCAACCAGGATATCAGCAACCATTTGGGGCCCCCGGTCTCGCTAATACTTCTCTCGGTTTGACGCAGAACGTTGCTGCCGGGTTGAGCTATGTTTTTGTCTGGGTTTCAGGGCTTATCATTTTTCTTACAGAGAAGCAGAATTGTTTTGTACGTTTCCATGCAATGCAATCTATTCTCTTCTTTGGTGGACTCACTGTACTAAATATACTACTCAACATCCTTGCAAACATTCCGTTTTTAGGGTTTCTCAGTGTTGTTGGGTGGTCACTTATAGGCATTGTGTGGGTTGTAGGCTGGATTGTATTGGTAATTAACGGTTTCCAGGGCAAATACTTTAAGCTCCCCATTGTTGGCGATTACGCGGAAAAATACGCCGACCAGGTGAAAATTTAGCAATTCCAAGTTTACAGAATGAGGGCCGACGAATTATCATCGGCCCTCAAATTTTAGAGCAATTAACTCTACAAGAGAAAATTGCGCAAAATTGCAACATAATTTCCAATATCATCAGGATTGAGATTTGGTTCAATGTGATAGCCCAGACGCTGGTGGAGGTTACGTGAGCGTGTATTGGGGCCAAAGAAGCCGCCAACAAGTCGTTGCAAGCGCAGGTCGCTAAAAGCATAATGAATAAGGGCTGTGCAAGCCTCAAAAGCATATCCCTGGCCCCAGAAGCGTTGTCCGAAAGCGAAAGCAAGCTCTACTTCAACACGATTATAAGGGGGAGATGGTTCGGCGTTCCAGCGGGCAATTGAATTGACATAGCCATTGAGATGAACCTGGCCGAGGAATGTCTTATCTTCTTTTAGGATCACGGCATGACGTCCAAGTTCCTGATCTCTCCATGAAGCCAGATGCTCAGTCAAGTGCTGGAGGGTAGCTTCGCGCGTTAATACACCCTTGTGACTATAGTAGCGCACTACCTCAATATCGGAATAAATCTCTTGATATACTCCATCCAGATCTTCCAGAGTAAAAGGGCGCAGCAACAGGCGTTCTGTTTCTAAGGTTTTCATACCATTGCCTCCTTGCTGCTTACGTTGAGCGCAAAAAAACCGCCTATGTGAGCGGGTGAAACGGCGATGTCCTATTTTCCCATGGAGTTGCCCCCACAGTATCATCGGAGCTGAAGAGCTTAACTTCCGTGTTCGGGATGGGAACGGGTGTACCCTCTTCGCTATAATCACCGGTTCACCTGCGCATACAGGCGGTTTCTTCAACACGGTGAATAATAACATAGTTCTAGCGCTCTGTCAACACCTTTTTGAGCAAGTTTTAAAACTTGCGGCAAAGTTCGTTATGAGTTAGACTAATCCCAGTACCCTCATTCCAATACTCTCAAGCGGGTCGAGAAAGAACAGGAACTCCTGCCACTTCCAATGAGGAAAATACGATAAAACCCGAAGAGGTCAAGTGGAAATGCACTAAGAGGATTAAACAATAAGGGAAACAATGTACGCTATTCTAACGAAAACATTTCATTTTGAGGCTGCACATCATTTACCGGGTCATGCTGGCAAATGTGCGCGTTTGCATGGTCATTCATATCGGCTGGAAGTCACAGTGCGGGGACCAATCAAAGATACACCGCATCAATCTGATTCCGGAATGGTAATAGATTTTGAGGATCTCTCAAAAATTGTGCGTACTTCGATTATTGACAGAATTGATCATCAGGATCTTAACGAAGCTACGGGATTACGCACAACCGCTGAGAACCTGGCGCATTGGATGTGGGACGGGCTGCTCGCTGCGGGATTGTCAGCTTCGCTCCTCTATCGCATTCGTCTGTGGGAAACACAGAGCAGTTATGTAGAGGTTACGCAGGCAGAACGAGAGCAAAATTGATGAATGTAATGGAAATTTACCGTTCAATACAGGGTGAGGGAATACTCTCAGGAGTCCCTACGACATTTGTGCGTTTCTTTGCCTGTAACCTGCGTTGTTCATGGTGTGACACTAAATATTCGTGGAGTATACACGATGGGGGGACATGGGAGGCGCTTTCTCCAGAGGTCGTTGCTGGACGTGTTAGAGAATTGCGAGCGCGTCATATCGTATTGACAGGTGGTGAGCCAACGTTACAGAAAGAGTTGTCTGAACTCGCCCATCTGCTCAAATCTGATGGACATCATCTCACTATTGAGACAAATGCCACTATTTTTCCTGAGGCATCGGTGCCCCTAATTGATCTATGGAGCCTCTCACCAAAGCTGTCAAGCGCAGGAGAGGATTATCTACGCTACCCAATTCTTGAGCGTTTCCTGGCAACACTGCGGTCAGACCAACAACAATGGAAATTTGTGGTACGTGATGACAAGGATGAGCAACATCTTCGTCATCTGCTCATTCGTTACCCTGAGTTCGCAGAGCGAAAATTGCCCATTATCCTGCAACCGGAAGGTGATAACGCGGCATCTGATTATCCATCTGCACTGGAGCGATTGGCAGAGCGTGTACGTGATCCTTTCTGGGATGACTATTTCGTGAGGGTGCTTCCCCAGATGCATGTTATTATCTGGGGACGCCGACGCTGGGTATAAATGTTGATAGTGCATAAGGACACGGAAAAACGCCCGTATGCCAGATCTTCAATTTCCATCGCCACGAAAATATACTGCTGATCCATAGCCCTCAAAAACAATATGAAAATCAGGCGGAAACGCAAAACGTTTTGCGACCTCCGCCTGGTACTCAGCATTATCTGAGATAATCCAGATACGTGCATGTGCAGCAAGAACAGCGCCAAAATCGTCCTGGTTGAGGAGTGCCTGGGTACCGATAGATGTATCGATGATATGGCCATCACGTTCAAACAGAAATAATGCGCGATCAATAGAAAAAAAGTAGTCAACATGCCTGGTATAATAAAAGATAGAAAAATCCGGAGCAACGGAGATTACCACATCGCCTTTTTGCCAATGCTCCTGCATATAGCGTCCAACCGCATCGTAGTCCGGATAGTGACGATGATAGGAGAGATTGGCGACACGACTGACAAAAAGATTATAGTTACTGATAGGTAGCATGGGAGCAAGCAAAACACTCATACAGGCAAGCACCAGGTTACATCGTAGCAACCAGCGTATCTGCGGAGAGAAGTAAACTCTCCGCGTTATCCTTCTATCCCGTTGTGTGATTACGTCAGCAGCCATAAGTACATGTACAACATCTAATATTTTTATTAATGCATACGCGCCCATCAGATAATAAGCAGGAAGTAGCGGGTACATGTAGCGATCGGCCTGCATAGTAAAGACCAGCATCAAGGTAAAGAAGGATACGCAGAGGAACAGAGCACAATATTTTGCATGTTGATTATTGTCATATCGTGCCCAGAAGCAGCCGATAGTAGCCAGAACTGAATTCAAGGTAATCCATGGCATTGCTTTATTTGCCGATGGGAAAAATAGCAAGTTCAGGTAGAACGAGACGTTATCAGTAGAGAATTGTACAAATGGACGTTGGCTGCTATCTGTACCAAGTACAGGTGGATGAGTGACATGAGTTAATAACAACTGTCCAGCAATACATATACTTCCTATTAAAAAGGCGTACCACCACTGTTTCCAGTAGAATACAGAAGGAAAACGATATGTCCCATCATTACTTAACATTAATACACCGACAACCAAAGCAGGTAAAATAACGAATACCTCTTCGTGGCTGAGATAGTCTAAAATGAGGACAGACAGCGCTATATACAGAAAGCGGGGCCGTCTTTGCTCCTGCACAGCCCGGCAGAAGAGATACAAAACCAGCAATGTTAGCAATTGTGCCTGCTCATACATACGTATCTGGCGTGCCCATAACAACACAGATGGAGAAAGGGTCAGCATTGCAGTTGCCAACAGTGCCACGCGACGCCGAAAGAAATAACAGCCAACAAAATAGAGTAGCGGCACACTGACAATATATTCAATAACGCTGATAAAACGTCCATTTGAGCTGCCTAAAAAGGCGGTCCATAAGGCAAGTACGTATGAATACATCTCTGCTTTCTCGTAAAGAAATCCTGATGGAAAAAAGGGGAAGCCGTGAGCCAGTACGCCTTGAGCCGCATAGTAGCTTGATAGTTCGTCCTGCCAAAGGGGTTCATATGAAAGACTATAGCAAGAGAGTGGTAGTGAGATAAAGATCAGTGGGAACAGCATCCAATGACGATAGAAGAGTGCGACTATGCGTGCTGGGATATATGGATAGATTCTGTGTTTCAATCTCAGTTTCAATCTCAGACGAGAAAACGGATGTGCATTGGTAAGCAGCGGTGTCAATAATCTAAAAAATGAAGAGCTCTGCTCGCCGAGCCGGGAAGTATCCATAGAGTTCAGCACCAGAGCATTTCGTACACTCAGCCCACATAAAATGTAGCTAGCCGCCACAATAGCTATGAGGATGCACCCCCAAAGGTGCGTATAGGGGAAAGGTTGTGAGAGTAATGGCTCACGCGAGAGAACCATCAGCAACATTTCGCAGGTAAGAGCTGGAATATAAGCAGTACTCAATATCTCAAGTGCGGCTCTGGGAGAACTACAATAGCGCTGTAGTACTCCCAATGAGATCAATAGCCAGAGGCCAACGACGCCTCCACAACTGAACAAGACAATTTCAGCAATCAACAAGAAGGGATTTATCTGGGTATTACGTATGGTAGAAGTCCCAGGTAGATAAAATGTGCTGCTTACTCCAGGGCGGGCAACTTGAATAGGAGGCGACCATTTGAGGGCCATCTCCGTACCATCCTCCCAACCAATCACGGGATGAGGAGATACATGCCAGCTTGCATCAGGCAAAAGCCAGGTGCTATGACCTGCTGTATCACCGATGAGAACATCCAGCGCCAGAGCAGCTTGCAGGCTATCCAATCCTACCTGTGCTGGACTTACACCCGGATCGGAAACATGTACAGCCAGCGTATTTATGCCTGAATGAAAATAGGGAGTCACATCGTAGACACCAAGAGCAAGTCCTGTTCGATAGTGTACAGGTGTTTCACCAGCGCTCAAATAGCTCGCCACTTTCTGCCTGAGAACAGGAGCCTGGCCATTCCAGTTCATCAGTAAATGGCCATTAATAAAGACGCTCGCCTCTCCGTTCGCCACCAGACGTAGCCAGGCGCCAGAAGCATCAAAAGAGATTTGACGTACAAAGTAAGCGTCATGACCCGCTCCAGCACTCATCCAATGAGAGGCAACAGGATATTGGTACAACAGTGGATTGACAGTCAATGCAGGCGATAAGGTCAGACTGTTTGCGATCTGTGCAGGAGGCCAGACATAAGATTGAAAGCTGGTCGTCATCCACATATCTGTCTTCGTCGCATAACGGGGGTAAACGAGCGTACTTTGTGCCGTAGCCTGCCACCCTACTCCTGATCCGCTGTAAGAGATCGTCCTTCCTCTAACCAGGCCAAAGCTCACGCGCACACATGGCTGTTGTTGATCAGCATTGGCAACACGTAACGCTACCACATCTGGTCCAGAATGTAGAAGTGCATTTACATCATAGATATAGGTAGTGGGAGTACTATTCTGAGAAAAGTCAGCAGCATTCGAAGCCACAAAGGTTCCATTCACATACAGACGGAAAACCTGAGTCGCGGCAACCGTGACAAAGGCAGCATCTGGTAAGACATTGATACTGGTCACATAGCGAAAATAGGCGACAGAAGTCTGCGCATCACCCGCTCTAATCCATTTAGCTCCCTCCCAATCAGGAGGAAAGTATGCAGAATGGGGCACAAGCAAACACTGATAGGAGAACCAGCTTGCGCCTATACAGGCAAAAAGCAACAGAACCCACGTGGTACGCGACAACATAGACATCATCTTCCTTCACCCTTCCCCTACTAATGCAGACCCGATAATTCCTCGCGAGCAGTGTTATTATGATAGCCTGGATCAAGCGAGATAGCTTTAAACAACAGGAGACGCGCCGTGGCATAATTACCCAACCCGGTCTCACTTAAAGCCATATATGTATATATTGATGAGCGAATATTATCCTTTGAACTTGATTGTAGCAATGCAGACATGTATGCAATGCATCCCTGATAGTTATGCTGATCGTACTGAATACGGCCAGTAACGTAGATAGCATAGGAGTTAGAAGGATCGACCTTTGAGAGCATTTGCAACCAGGGTAGAGCAGTATCATCAGCATCTATTCGATTGGTAGTCATGCCTCGTAAAGGTCGCCTGGCTTCTAGCGAGCTTTCAAGAGTGCTATCTATCTCATCGACTACCCATGCCACAGTTGGATGTGCATGCCAGGATGCGAGGAGCTGCTGATAGGCATCAAGGTAATCTCCTTGAATACGATAGGTCTCGGCAAGATATACGCGACTATCAGTAGTCAGTTGACCAGGAGACAGGAAGTATTGTGCTTGCCCCTGTTCTACATGATAGTAAGCGGCCTGTTCAAACTCGGGATTAAAGAAACTTGCGGAGTTTAATAAAATCAGAGCCCGGCTATAGTTACCAGCAGCCAGTTCTTCTTTCGCTAGATATTCGCACAATATTCCAACAGGTGCACGTACAAATAACACCACCAGAACAACGCAGCAGGAAACAGCCAGTCTACGTTTGTGGCCCGAACTGGCTACGTAAAGCAGAGATGTTTCAGGGTAACTATGACCGGGTAGTAGCCACGTAATAGCACACAGACAAAAGGGACCATAGGAGACGCAGTTCAGGAGGAGTTGTAGCCTTTCCCAGAAATTTGAGATACTCAGAGTAAGAGGGTCAAGCATAATGAGTTGGATAGTTCCTTGATAGCCAAATTGCTGTTGTATTAGCAGCATTTGCCGCTCGTGGTTTGCCATAAGAGCAACGGCTGATATATCGGCACAAAGATACTGAAATAGAAATAGCAGTACAGGAATGAGAGAAGCGAAGCGAATTATCTTATGACTATAGATGAAACTGCTATACCTTTTCCATGATTGCCAGCCAGGAAGAGCATAGAGGAAGATATAAAGCGCACAACAGAGACAAAGCAATCCATAGTTTAGAAAACCCACCGGGTACGACCAGCCAACATAAACAGGTAATTGCCAGGCACAATAAACGTCCCCAAGAGGATCTTTTAACCACGGCAATATACTTGCACAAAGTAAGGAACAACCAGTGAAAGCCAGCGGAATATTAATTGCACCAATCCAATACAAGAAGCGGCGCACATTTAGAGTCAGCACATTATTTATAGCAAGCATATATTTCCATCCCTTCTATCCCTATCCCATCCAGGTTTTCCATCAAACAACTTTATAGCTCTACTGAGCGAATATGAATGCGCTGACCATTACGCAAAGTATTCTGACCAACCAGCACGACCCGGTCACCTATTTTCAGACCATCATTAACGAGGATGCGATCGCCGATGAGCGCTTCGATGCGCACAGGTTGTAGATATACATATTGAGCGTGTACAATAAATGTAACAGGCTCGTAAGAAAGATTGAGTATAGCAAGACGTGGCACAACAAGAGCCCGTCCTGTCACCTGAATACGCACAAAGGCACTCATGCCGGGCAAAAGCGTTTTATGAGGATTAGGGATACTCACCCATACCTCAAATGTATCAGTCTGGGGATCAGCTTGAGGCACAATGGAACTGATAGTTCCTTGAAAATTGAGATCAGGAAGTGCTGATGGGGTCACCATTGCCTGCTGGCCTGTATGTATTTGCGCAAGATTGGCAAGAGGTATCTTTACATGCACTATCACGGTCGACTCATCCATAATAACAAGAAGTGGGGCATCAGCGACAAAAATCTCGCCTGAATTGACATCTACAGTAGTTATAACGCCACTCATAGGCGAGATCAGATTGCCATTATGGAGCAAAAGAGAAGAGGACTCAGCCACAAGTGCATTATATTTGTTGCTGGCCAATGTGTATTGCTGCTGTGCCTGAGCAATGCTGGCTGCATTGCCATCAGTCGAGACGCTGGACAGATAAGCCTGAGCAGCTGCAACATCATCTGACAACTGTCCAATCTGTGCATTTAGTCTCGTTGGATCAAGCTTTACTAGTGGCTGATTGGGAGTGACCTGCTCACCTACCTTCACCAGTACCTCAACGGCATACTCAAGTACAGGATAAGAAAGAGTAAACTGTTGGCGTGGGAAGACTATACCACCACCTCCACTATACTGTGTGACATTCTGCTCGTTTACCTGGTAGAGGGTAACATCGGGAGTCGCTGCCCTTATGCTCATCCAAAAAAAACATATCACTGCAATCAGTAGGGAAATAATCCCTGTTGCCAGAATGATTTTTTTCTTTCGTGCAAGCCGCTTCTTTCGGTTCCCTCGAAGCGGAAAAGCTGGCAGCAAAGTAAAAGGCATTAGCGAACTTCTCCACTGTTCTGGTTGTAATACAGTAAGGGCTCTCGTCTGCTCTTGTACTGGTTGCAGATGTAATCTTGTTTGCTCTTGTGCTGGTTGCAAGCCAGGCAGAGATTGTATAGTTATGCGGGGGTAGTTAAAATTCGTTGGCGCATCATTTTCTCGTCCATGAGATGCTTCTAAGTATATATTACTCTCTTCTTCACGCAATGCTTCCGTACTGAACGGTGGGCGGAACTGGCTGCGACTTTGATACTTATTCATCACCACACATCTCCATATCTTTCAGTCTAACTACTTCCTGCTGCTTCTCTCCTGCTGCTTCCCTTCAAGGAGTCTCTTTTTTCTCCCACTACCCAGGGTAAAGTAGATGCCGCTACCAATAAATGCAAAGAAAAGTGTCTGTAGATCCAACACCAATACCAGAAGCATAGCCGTTATAGATGGCACGTGCACAAAGGAGAGGATATACACAAAAGCTCCTTCGCGGAGGCCAAATCCATTCAGTGAAACAGGCAAGCTTGCAACAATGGCCGCCAGAGGAACAGCTAGAAAGAAAAAGGTCAGTTGTTCATGAATGCCCAGAGCATTTGCGTAGACATAGCAATTGAGGATAGCAACAAGCCAGAAAACTGCTCCATACAAAATCGCTCCTGATATAGGACGGGGCATCAAAGCGCTTTGATGCATGGCACTTCCAATATCGGCTATGCGAGCAATGAAACGATGTCGCAGCCATCTTTTTTTTGAGAGTGCAGGAAGTATTAGTGCAAGCAAGAGCATTCCCACAACTAAAGCACATCCCAACAGACACAGCAGCATAAACGAGAGTGTGAGGAGGAAAGGAAACTGCTGATGTAAGATTATGAGTACAGGAAAAACCAGGATGAGCATAGCGACAAAGCCCGTCACACGGCACATAATAGTTGCCGTAGTTGCTCCAATACCATTATGTGACTTTCGCCCAACATAAAAACTCTTAAAGGCATCTCCTCCAAAACTGGTAGGAAGAAAATGACTAACGGTAATACCAATCATATAGAGTTTTATGAGATCGGCAAGATCAAAATGAATATCTTGTGCGCTTAACAACACACGCCACTGATACGCACTCAAGACAACAGCACTACTCCCAACCACTAATCCAACCAACATGTCGCTCGGACGCACATGCATCAGTGCATCCAGCATTATTTGCCACGAGAGAGATTTAAACAGATAAACGAGCAAAGCAATTGTTACACAGAGGCGGATAACCACACCAGGCCATTTGTGTGTTATCGCTTTTCGTGCACGTGATAGAAATGCATCTCTAATGCTGCCTCCCACGCTGTTTCCTGGTTTCAGAGATTTCCGAGAAGGAGTAGCCAATGCGGAAAAACGCGCAATCGCCTGCTGGGAATCATTATGGACAGGCTCAGATGGAAATGATTTTTTCGTCCATCTTGCCGCTGAATAGCTGTAATCGCGAGAGTATCAAGCGTAGAGATATCGGTCTGAAAAGCGCCATAGTCTCGTAGTCGTCTAGGACGCAACGTAGATTGAGGAAAAATACTCATTCCTACCCCTCCAAACACACTAAACACGTATAACAAGAATAACCAGGCAGAGTTAAACCGGAATTGCCTTTCCATCTCCGTATAAAGAAAGCATGCTCTGAAATTCTCTGATAAGCCCTTCACGCAAGAGGACTACTGGATGATAATCGAGTACCTGCTCAGCACGAGTAGTAGATGCACAAGTATGTTGCACGTCTCCATACTGTTTATTACCAAAGGTTACTGCGACAGACAAACCGCTGATCTCTTGTAGCAGATGTATTACCTCGTGTAGAGAAGCGCGTGCTCCACCAGAGATGTTGATAACCTTACCGATGGCACGTTCACTGGTTGCAGCCAATAAGTTAGCCTCAACAACATCCGAAACGTAGGTAAAATCACGCGTCTGTTCACCATTCCCATAAATGCAGATAGGCTGTTGTTCGATGATGGCCTTGCAGAAACGATGGAAGGCCATATCGGGCCGTTGACGTGGTCCATAGACGGTAAAGTAACGAAGGGAGACCGTCGCCAGCTTGAAATTCTCATAATACAGTTTACATAGGTGTTCTGCAGCCAGTTTCGTTACTCCATAGGGAGAAAAAGGGCGAGGCAGAGTAGACTCGCTCAGAGGAAGCACATTGATATCTCCATAAACAGAGGATGAGGAGGCATACACAAAACGTTTGATATCTTTGCGCAACGCCAGGTCAAGCAAGCGATGCGTGATCAACACATTACACTCTACATAACGGGCAAAGTCGTTTCCCCAACTTGCGCGTACGCCCGGCTGAGCCGCTTGATGAAAAATCCAATCCACGTTATCACAATATGGGGAGAGATCCATCGTCAACAGGTCACCCTCAACGAAGGAAAAACGCTGATTGAAGCGTATTGTGTGCAAATTGTTTTCTTTGATCCGGCGTGGATAGTAGTCAATAAAGTTATCAATACCGCAAACTTCGTGGCCGTCAGCCAGCAGGCGTTCGGCAATATGAGAGCCAATAAAACCGGCAACGCCAGTCACCAGGCAGCGCATAAGATATTCCTCCTCCACTTGATATCAACACGTCATTTGACAATAGCGACCAGATTATTGCGCCAGAGATATAAACTCGTCATGAATTTGGCGACTTTTCTCTAAAAACACGGACCAGGTATAGTGCTCTCGCGCAAAGTCCTGACTATATCTTCCCAGTTCACAGGCGCGTTCGGGATCCCGTAACAGCGTCAATGCGCCCTGTGCCAATCCTTCTGCTGTAGGGGAAACCAGCAAGGCCAGATTAGAAGTGAGTATTTGAGTATGGGAAAGAATGTTTGTAGCCAGAATGGCTTTACCGGAGTGCAGATAAGTATAGACCTTGAGAGGTACATGAGTTCCTTCACTTCGAGGACTGAGCACTATATCAGCCAGGGCCATATAGTGCGGCATCTCCTCCTGAGGACGCTGACCAGTAAAACGTATAGTATCCAGGATACCAAGTTTCTGTGCAAGCAGCTTGAGTTGCTTTACCTGAACATTATTCCCACCCACAATTACATAACGGGCCTCTGGAAAACTGGCATGTACAGTGCATACGCTCTGTAGCAACAGTTCCAGGCCTTGATAGCGCTCTAGCGTTCCAGTATAGAGCAAAACTGGACCTGTTCCAAGATTCCATAAGCGGCGCAAGCGGACAACATCCTCTTCACATGCAGGTGGGAATCCATCATCAATAGGGAATGGCAAAAGCGTATGAATACATTGCTCAGGTGCTATTCGTCTGGCAGTCGATGTGACTTCAGGATAAAAAGCAACGATAGCATTGGCTTTGCGTGCTATATATGTCTGTACTGCGAGAACAAAGCGCCTCATATACAAGGGCACCAATTGAGAGAGATCGCAATGCATGTAATAGAGATGCTTACAACCAAAGAGAGGCGCAAGTAGTACACCTATCAAAGCTGCTTCCTCGTGCGTATGGAGGTAGCGATAACGGCCCATACATAACCTCCATAAAACAGTTAGTAAAACGAGCAGGTCCAGTGGAAACTTGGCCAAAGAGAACCCAGGTTTTACGCTTTTGATAAAAGGTATACCAGGAGTGCGATAGATTTTTAAGCCGGGCAAATCAACATCTTTGCCAAAGGAATACGTCACCAGATCAACCTCATAGCCCAGTATAACAAGCGCCTTTATATGCTGATAGACACATAACGGCGCACCTCGCGGTTCAAAAAAAGGTTGAGGGGCAACCATCAAAATACGCATATTATAGCTCCTGCTTCATAATGGCTTCACTCGCATTTTCCACCATATCAGTTGCAAAACTCTTCCACTTTGATGCATTCGGTGATGGATAGAAATGAAAAGGGGGAATAACTTTTCTTACCACATAAGGTTTTCGACCTTGAGTTTCATAATAAATGCGCATCACCAACTCGCCAAGCAGCCCTATAAACACGCATATACTCCCGAAACCCAGGCACATTATGCCATTCGAGCTTGCCGATGATGAGTACTTTATGTCTCGTTTGTAAGACCTGAGCCTGGAAAGAGAGGCGAAAAGAAAACAAACAAGGCTCAGTAATAGCCATAACAGTCCCGGTATACCAAAGCCATGCATTGGTTTCGTATCAAAGGACGCCTGAAACTTTAGCCTTAATAGATCCAGAACTACGCGTACGGTGCGTGAGATACCATATTTGGAACTCCCAAAACGACGCGGATAATGAGCCACTTCTAGCTCCGCTATTCTTGCTCCGTAGAGCGCGGCATAGGCAGGAAGGAAGCGATGCATCTCTCCATACAGGCGAACATGCTGAAAAATCTCTCGTCGATATGCTTTCAGGGTGCAACCAAAATCATGCAGATGGACTCCTGTGACCCAGGAAATGAGACGATTGGCTGCCCAGGAGGGAAGTTTGCGCCTGAAACGAGCATCCTGACGCTGTCTACGCCAACCACTAACAACGTCATACCCTTCCTCTAACTTCTTAAGCAAACGGGGAATATCCTGCGGATCGTTCTGCAGATCACCATCCATAAATATCAAAATTGCGCCGTTACTATGGGCTATTCCTGCACTTATAGCTGCAGTTTGCCCAAAATTACGACTCAACTGCACAATACGTACGCACGGATTCTCTCGCATTACACCTTGCAATTCCGAAAACGTTGCATCAGTACTACCATCATCAACGTAGATGATCTCGTAAGTCCACTTACAATTGTTTAAGCAACTCTCAAGATGTCGATGAAGAGGTGAAATATTCTCTTCTTCATTATATAAAGGAACAATTACAGATAGACACTTAACTTCACTCATCCGCCCACCTCACAAAATTATCTTTCTATATTCTGTAACTTCTATTCTTCAATTCAGTAACTCTATTACCATGTTTTTCAAAAAATATCATTATTAATACGTATTAAAATGTATTTAATACTCAACTTACTTCATAAAAATGCTAAGAAGTAAACTATACTCTATGGTAGTATCAATTGACCGACCTGGCTTCCTCATGTATACTTTTTCCAGACAGGGACGCGCTGAAAAGAGAGGCTATCACCTTCTCCTATACGATCCACGCGTGAATATTACATAATAAAGGAAACTACTTGAGAGGCTGGCTTATGAGAGAAGAAAACGGCGGCATTAAGGATCAGTTTACACATAAAGATAAACTTCCTCTTGTTGTTGGTGTAGACCTGGGAGGAACCCAGTTGCGTGCAGCAGTACTACAGGGCGCAACACTTATTTCACGTGTAGGATTACTTACGGGCGAGAATCCTACGCCTGAGCGTGTCATTCCACATATGTTCCAGGCTGTACGACAAGCTATCACGCAGGCGCAGGTTATGCCCGATCAGATCGCGGGTATCGGGATCGGAGCTCCTGGCCCGCTGAACGCGCGTACGGGAGTTGTGTTTGATCCCCCTAATTTACCTGGCTGGAATAATGTCCCTTTGCGCGACCTTTTCAGCAAAGAATTTTCCCTCCCCATTTTTCTTGAAAATGATGCCAATGCCGGAGCACTGGGAGAATACATGTTTGGGGCGGGTCAGAATTGTACAGAGCTGGTCTACCTCACAATCAGTACAGGTATTGGTGGTGGAATAATCAGCGAGGGCAGAATTCTGGATGGTGCTACTGGAATAGCGGGAGAACTGGGGCATATCACGATTGACTGGCGTGGAGAACGCTGCAATTGTGGCAATATCGGCTGCCTGGAATATATTGCTTCCGGTACGGCCATTGCACGACAGGCAAATGAAGCTATTGCCATGGGAAAGGGCGATGAACTGCTCACTTTCGCCTTTGCACATCCTGAGCATGACAAGGCAGCAAATACGCCTATCGATAATGAAATGAACTCAATTACGCCTCTGCATGTGAATACACGTATTGTCGCTGAGGCTGCCAGGGCTGGCATTCCTCTCGCTCGTAAAATTATCAACAGAGCTGCAGAGGCTCTGGGCGTTGGACTGGTAGATATAATCCATATTTTTAACCCGGAAATTATTATCCTGGGAGGCGGCGTCACCCAGGTAGGAGATTTGCTCTTAGAACCTGCTCTCCACATCGTCGCAACACGGACAATGCGCGTGCCACGAGAAACAGTGCGGATTGTAACAGCAAAACTGGGTAATGATGTGGGGCTCATCGGCGCGGGAGCTCTTATTTACTACAACTTGTAAGAGGAGGGATTTATAAATCGGCACGGGCTTATAAATCGCGCCCCTACAAGAAATGATATTGTGTTAAGGTAGCAGAATTATGGCAACAAACAAAGAGCGGTTGGATGTGGCGCTGGTAAGACGTGGATTGGCTCCCAGTCGTGAGCGAGCACAGGCGCTAATTATGGCTGGACAGGTTTATGTAGGAGAGCGCATGGTCGATAAAGCTGGAACACAGGTGCCACTTGACGCGGCCTGCCGTATAGCCGATGTCTCACCTGAACTAAAGTATGTCAGTCGTGGCGGTCTGAAGCTCGAAAAAGCACTCGACACTTTTCAATTAAACCCGGCTGATCTTGTGGCTATCGATGTTGGGGCTTCAACTGGCGGATTTACACAGGTTTTATTAGAGCGTGGGGCCAGACGTGTTTACGCAGTTGATGTTGGACATGGTCAACTGGCATGGGAACTACGCAATGATCCCCGTGTTATTGTTATGGAACGGACAAACATCCGTCACCTTACTAGCCTGCCAGAGCCGATCCAATGCGCGGTAATCGATGTTTCCTTTATCTCGTTACGGCTAGTACTTCCCGCCCTAGTCCCGCTCCTTGTGCATACACCGGAGATCTGGATCGTGGCTCTAGTCAAGCCACAGTTCGAGGCGGGCAAGGCTGAAGTTGATCGAGGTAGTGGCGTCATTACTGATCCTACAGTCCATAGCCGTGTCCAGCGTGATCTACAGGAATGGATACTCCAACATACTCCTTTTTCTGTACAGAATAGCGCAGCATCACCTATTCTTGGACGAGACGGCAATCGCGAATTTCTTTTTTTGCTCGGATTTCAGAGTGGGGTTATAAATCACGAGTTATAAATCTCACGGGCTTATAAATCGCGCTCCTACAAATCGCGCCCCTACAACCGTACAATAAAACATAGTAAGCAGGTAGAAGAATTTATGACAGCAAAAGAACGCCCCTGGAAAATCCTCTCTTCTGAACGTGTACTCAACGCGGTACATTTAAAAGTGCGCCGTGAGCAGGTAGAATTGCCAGATGGGAGCATCGTGCCAGATTACTATATCATCGAGAATCGTGGCTGGGTGGGCATCGTTCCAATTACTGAAGATGGCCGTTTCATCATTAATAAGCAATATAAACACGGTATTGGTCTTGAAGTTCTAGAATTTCCCGCTGGAGGTATTGACGATGACGAGGAGAATCCAGTGCTGACAGCTCACCGTGAACTAATGGAAGAGACTGGCTGCAGTACAACGCCCGAGCAGATGGAGTTTCTTTCACACATGCTGGCCAACCCTTCAGGGGCAAAGACAGAGATCTGGTGGTATATCGCTCACAACGTGCGTAAAACAGGCACACAGAAAATTGATCCTGGAGAAGTCATTGAAAACTTCCTGGTTACGCCAGCGGAACTGCTGGAATTAATTCACAAGGGAGAATTTGCCGTTCCTGGCCAGATTGCAGCAGCCTATCTGGCACTAGAACGCCTGGGCTTACTGAAAGTGATGGTATAATCTGATGAGAGATACTTTGATCAAGGCATCTCTATTAGCTCTTCCTCTTACGGTATACAAACATTTTACAAATTCCTATCATTTTTTTGATGGGCAAAGAGTAGACTAAAACATGATACAATAGAGAACGAAATAGTGCATACTGGTAAAAACATCATGAAAATTCTCATTATCGAAGATGAAGCAAATATCGCCCAGGTCATCCGACTTTATCTGGAACAGGCCGGGTATACTGTTGTCAGTGCTGCCGATGGCGTCGCTGGTTTAGAGTTACATGCACGCGAGCATCCAGACATGGTTATTCTTGACCTCATGTTGCCAGCACTCGACGGAATGGAGGTCTGCCGCCGTATCCGTGCATGGGCCGACACACCGATACTCATGCTAACAGCACGCCAGGGTGAAGAAGATCGCATCGCAGGGCTGGAGTCAGGAGCCGATGACTATCTTGTAAAACCATTCAGCCCACGTGAACTGGTGAGCAGAGTCAAGGCTATCCTGCGCAGGAGTAGCACGTCCAATTCCACCGGCTCCCAGGAAACGCGCCAGAATAGTTCTCAGGAAGAGGATGAGAAAGGAAAAGCCAACAACGAAGAGCTGCGCTTTGGCGGCCTCATCATCAATATACCAGCTCGCAGAGTGATGGTGAATGGAGAGGTGATCACACTTACGGTCAAAGAGTTTGATCTGCTGGTAACACTGGCATCAAGTCCAGACCGTGTCTTTACGCGTGAGTCTCTGTTGAACCAAGTCTGGGGCTATACCTATCTTGGCGATGGTCGTACTGTTGATGTACATATAGGCACTCTCCGTAAAAAATTAGAAGCCTCCGTGGGTGCACCACATCACATCCAGACCGTGTGGGGAGTCGGTTATAAGTTCGTGCCCACCCCTGCGGCTACCACTACGCGTGCACAAGGAGAGTAGATGAACAGGCACTTCTCACTCTCAAATCTGAGCCTTCGTCTGAAGCTTGTTCTAAGTTACCTTGCAGTCGCACTGGGAGCGATCCTCATCCTTGCTATCGCCGTCGCTATTGCTGTACAAAATTACTTTAACAACACACAACTTGAAGGACTAAGGCAACAAGCACAATTTCGTGCGAACCAGATTGTATTTGCTTCCTTCCATAATGACACTCCCATGATTAGAATAGCACCTGACGATCCCGTACTCTTTGCTTTTGTAGATACTCAGGGAAGCCGGACTTGTAGTGGGTTACAGTTTTTGAAACAACAGAGTTGCAATGATCCAACGCTGACGAGTGCATTTTCAGAGACGCTAAGTAAAAACAAGGAGACTGATGGAACAATACAGATGGTAGCTGATAGTACCACCTTCTCATCGCTCTACGTATGTGTGCCAGTAAAAAACTATAATGGTCAGCTTATCGGTGCCATGCTCCTGACCACGCCCGCAATCGCGCAATATTTTTCTCAACAGGCCAATTTGGCGATTTTTATAGCCGGGCTCATTGTGGCAGTGCTTGTCATTATCTTCAGCTTCCTGTTCGCTCGTCGCCTCACACAACCACTCGAATCCCTGACATTAGCAGCAGAGCAGATGAAGCAGGGGAAATATACACAGCGCGTAGTGACACCCAAAACGCAAGATGAACTGGGACGTCTCGCCAGCACCTTCAATGATATGGCAAATACTATCGAGGCTGATGTAAACGAGCTACGTCGCCAGGAGCAAGCACGCCGCGATCTGATCGCTAATATTGCGCATGATCTTGCCACTCCCCTGACCGCTATTCAGGGCTTTAGCGAAGCTCTGGCCGATGAAGTCATCACCGATGCAGAAGCACGTCAGGAAACGGCACAACGTATCGGGCGCGAAGTGCAACGCCTGCGCCGTCTGGTTAAAGACCTGCAACAAATGTCCTCATTAGAAGCAGGGCATGCCCAACTTGACCTGGCACCACTTGACATGCATACACTGGTCGAAGAAACGCTGAATGTTATTCGACCAGAATGTGAACAGATGAACATTACCCTTCACAACGAAATTGCACCTGAAACGCCTCTGGCTCTTGCCGATAGTGACCGTATTACTCAAGTTCTGCTCAATTTACTCGATAATGCACGCCGCCATACGCTAGCTGGTGGTAGCATCAGTATTCGAGCATATAGCAAAGAAAATGCACTCTATACTCAGGTTCGCGATACCGGTATAGGCATCGACTCCGCTGACCTGCCCCATATCTTTGAGCGCTTCTACCGTGCTGATCGTTCTCGTACAAGAACGACCGGTGGCAGCGGACTCGGCCTCTCCATCGTCAAAGCCATCATCACCGCCCATGGAGGAAACATATGGGCAGAGAGCAACCCTGGACAGGGCACTACCATCACATTTACACTACCGTTAGCTCATGCTTAGCATATGCTATTCAGCGTAATTACCCTTGCCAATATTGCATTAAATCACTCTTTTTATTAAAATACTGCAAACACGCAAAAAAACCGATCTTTTCAATTTCACGCCTCTCTGCTATACTGGCTTACGAAAAGCGGCTGCGGAGACGAGACGAGCTACAAATGAGAGGCTCTCAAAATGGGGACCGTTATTTTAAATGACAATGGAAAATTTTCGCCCGAAGAGACATACTGATAAAACAGGTGATATCAGTGAAGCAGCAATTGTTACCCGCCTCTTGCAATCAGGCTATGTAGTGCTCAACCCCTATGGAAAAAATCATCGATACGACTTAGTAATAGAGGATGCTGATGGAGGATTTTGGCGAGTACAGTGCAAAACGGGTTGGCTGAACAAAGAACAAACTGTTATCACATTTGCTACAGCCAGCAGCTATAATCATACAGCTAATCAAAAAGGATGGAGACATTATAGAGGGCAAATTAACTTTTTCGCAGTCTACATAGAGCAATCTGGAAAAGTGTACCTCGTACCAGTGGATGCCGTGGGCATTACTCAAGCTATGCTCAGGTTAAGCCCAACAAAGAATAACCAGGAGAAAAATATACGTTGGGCACAGGACTATGAATTATAAGTACCCGAAGTGCTTGACGAAGCCACTGGCTTATGATATTATCATCCCACAAACACGGGTGACTAGCTCAATGGCAGAGCAAGCGACTCTTAAAGTGCGCCCAACGAGGCATTCTACTTTTTACTGCAGAGTGCAGTCTCACTAGGGCAATGTGAGTAAAGCGGCAACTTACCTTCAGCCGAAAGGTGCGAGGGAACAATAGCATGTTGTTTAAAAGTCTGTTCAGACTCTTTAGTAGAGTCAGGAGAACAGGCAGCCAGGCCGTACATGGTTAAGGCTGATTGCTTGAACCCTAGTCCAGGCGGGTGAACGCAGCCCGGTGAGAACAGTGTTTCTCAATCCTGATGTTATTGATGGTAGATTAAGAGCATCAATAAAGCCTTTGTCAGGACCACCTTCAAGGAAACGGACGTACGGGGAACCTACATACGGACCAAAAGTAGAAATGTAACTTGGGGATCGCCTAAACGTCATAAGACGCATGGCGACGGAGTACCCATAGTACTCAAACGCTCAGCGTAATGGCTGAGACACGGGGAAGGGGTACAGGAAGCTCTTGCTTCTGGAGAGCCGGATGCGCTGAAAGGTGCAAGTCCGGTTCGGGAAGGGACAGTGGAAGACGCTTTAATAAAGCGTCAAGCTTTCTACTTCACTCGCTAGGTTCAGGGTTCGACTCCCTGGTCACCCACCCATTTTAACCCCCTCTTCTAGAAGAGGGGGTTAATTTTTAATGTTGCTTACAGCAAAAAAGCCGATAAATACTATTGAGGAAAGTTTTACAGCCAGTAATTCCTACACCCTTGACATTTGCCTGGAAAGACACTAAGATATAAACAGAAATTTATGAAACGAATCTTTATATGAGTCGCTTAACATCAATAGCAGGGAGTCCATGAACGACTGGCGCGAACTCAAACTTATGACGAAGGCCCTGGCCGACATAGCCCGGCTCACCATCGTCTACTACCTTGCCCGGCATAACGAAGTCACGGTTACCGACCTTACGGACATGTTGAATCTCAGCCAGCCGCTCGTTTCATGGCATTTACGTAAACTGCGACGTGCGGGCCTGATTGAGACACGTCGATCCGGCCGCCAGGTCCATTGCTCTCTTAATATGCAGCGCTTTCAACTGTGTTTGCAACGGTTAGAGAACCTCGTTGATCCGGCAATACTCATAGAGGCACCTCTTGTCGGCTCCGCATTGATAGAGGCGGACGCGGCTCTGGAGGATTGAACGACGATACTACTACACCACAGATGGAATGCGGTTCTATCGTCCCCAGCGAGCACCATATTTTACAATTTTGTAAACATTACCATTCTGGCATGGCGTATTATCTCTTAATACTGCAATTACAAAGAGTTAAGCCTGATCTTTAACACATCTATGTTAGATTTACAGTACAGTAAGGAAGTTAAAGGTCAGCATATATACAAATGCAGAGGAGCTACATGACAACAACTGAACTTAAGAACGTAACCAGCCACCCTGAAATCCATCAGCAGGAACAGCAATGCTGAGTAAGCGTAAACAAATGACAGCCTGGCAGGCATATTATGCAGGAAAGCGTGGAAGGGCTGACCTGCACATGCATAGCAGCTACAGTGATGGCATTGCGACGATTGAAGAGATCCTCGATCACGTTCAAAACAAAACGAATCTGGATGTTATTGCCATCACCGACCATGATGTTATTGAGGGATCATTGCGTGCACGCGATCTCTGGGCAAAAGGCTCATACCGTTTTGATTTCATTGTAGGCGAAGAGGTGAGCACAAATGAGGGGCATCTGCTAGGATTGTTTATAGAAAAACGCATTCCTCCCGGCTTAAGCGTAGAGCGCAGCATCGACCTGATTCACGAGCAGGGGGGTCTCGCAGTCATTGCACATCCTTTACACCGACTCTTCCGTCATAGCTGTCAACGTGAAGTAATGGACCGCATCCATGCAAGCAAAGATGTATGGCTTGATGGAATCGAGACATGGAACGCAAGCTTCTGTGGCATTTATGCTAATCAAGTCGCAATGAGCGTCAACCGTGATGTTTATGGGCTATCAGAACTTGGTAATAGCGATGCCCACACATTAAATTCTATCGGCAGCGGAATGACCTGGTTTGAAGGAAAAAGCGCTCAGGATATCCGGAAATCTATAGAAAATGGTTTGAGTGCTCCAGGCGGCAAATTGTGGAACGTACAGGATTATGTTCGTTGGGTACGCTATAGAGTGAGCAAACAAGGGCGGCAGGGGCATCAGATACAAGCAATCGCCTGATCCAACCAGTGACATACAGATTGTTACTATCATCTCGAGACTGCGTTATACGAGTACGTTCGTAAATAACGCAGTCTTTTTTATCCCGGCTGCCTGTCTCATAGGCAATCTTTACCAAAAAACAGAAATTCTTAGAAAAGAGCTAGTCCTGAAGGGCCAGGTGTGATACAATAGGAATATGTTTAGCAGACGCATACAGCAACGAGCCAGATACCTGGTCACATTGATTATAAAGCCATTGTCTGGACTGGGTATTACTCCAAATATGTTAACCGTAATAGGGTTGCTGCTCAGTGGACTGACAGCGATAGTAATTGCTCAAGGGTACATATCTATTGGAGGTTGGCTGGTGCTTTTTGCTGGCATCTTTGACATGTTTGATGGAGCGATGGCACGCGTCCGTAATGCAGCCACAACCTTTGGTGCATTTTTAGACTCGACACTTGATCGCTATTCAGAAGGAATTATTCTCTTTGGTCTGCTCTATTATGCATTGCAGCATCCGGGCCTCCAAGATCCCCACTGGCCGATGCCACATGAACAGATCTGGATGATCACCTTCGTTTATATTGCGCTGTTGGGTTCATTAATGGTCAGTTATACCAAAGCCCGCGCCGAAGGATTGGGGCTTGAATGTAAAACTGGACTGCTCGCCCGCCCTGAACGTGTCATTCTACTGGCTATCGGACTAATCTTTACAAGTACTGGTATCTGGATCTGGGTACTGGCCTTACTGGCCGTCTTTTCAAATGTGACTGCCGTGGAACGCATCTTCTCTATCTGGCGTGCAACGCGCCAGGCTGTGGGAAAACGAGAGCTTGCATCCACAACCACCGCCCAACAAGATACCGGCACCAACAATCGTCAACTGCCTGATATGGTAGGAACGAACGAGACTAGAGAACCTGATGTTCGTCCTGTGTCCACCATTGTTCCACCGTTCAGTGGTGGTGTACACCAAGAGTAAAAACAAGACAAGATCGAACCGAGAAGCATTATAGCGCAGAAAACTGCCGAGGATACTGTAAGGGCAACGTTTATGTGCCCATACATAAAGCAAATGTAGGGGCGCAATCTATACGCCCGTCAAACGGCACCATGGATAAAACCATCCCATGCATGTACGTAGGGGCGCATTTATAAACCTGTCAAACGGCACCATGATAAAACCGCCAGACGGCACCATGGATAAAACCGCCCTGCTTTACAAAACGTCCTTACTCCGCTGATTGTAAGTGCGGATGGACCGGCATAAAGCTGGAAAAGGTCAGAGCACACTGTTCGCCCCAACTATCTTCAGTCGAACATACTCTATAGTACTATCCTGCGCTCCGGTTCGTAACGACTGAGACTGGAGATCTTAGTGACAACACAAAATACTCATCATGAGCACAGCGATGCGGATGCATCCGTCGTGGAGCATCAACTTGCCCCAGAAAACACGGTCGCGCCTTCTACTTCTGAGACCGTTTCCCCTGATGGGGCAGAGATCCTAACCGGGATCCCCGCTTCTGATGAGCCTGCTACTCCTGTCGAGCCACAAGCAGAGACCACCCAGGAAACACCCACAGTTTCCGAGGCTTCTATGCTACAGCTAGAGGGGCAGCATGTTACACCAGAGCAGGAAGACCAGCCCCAGAACGCTTCCAGTCCTGAGGCCACGACCAATAGCGAAGCCACGCCTGAATATAACAATTCTATCCCCCTAGAAGAAGTTGTTACAGCTTCTTCTAGCGATGAGACTTCGCTATCAAAAACAAATGAAGATGAGATTTGTCCTTTTACCGATTTTATGGAGGAATTTCGTCAGGCTGAAGAGGCACGTTTAAACGCCTCACGGCAAGAAATACAAACTGAACCATTTGAACTTTTAAGTCCAGAAGTTGTACCCCTTCTCATAGAAACAATTTCAGTGGAAGCAGCAACAGATAGTGAAGGGGATAGCGCATCTTTAGCTCAACAACCGTTAGTAGAAGAGACCGTAAAAGAGGTATCTGCTCCCCCTACAGTACCAGAGCGTGCAGTGTCGCCATTGTTACGTCCTGCAACTCGCCTGCGCGTTCCACGCCACGGTAGCCGCCATCTACGAGAGGAAGCTATCACCAGTTCTGCAACGCCTTCAAATGCAGCAGAACCAGCAGCCTCTGAAACGCCGGTCATATCTGCCGCAACACCCCAACCCGAGCACGTCGCCGCAACAGAAGTTACCGGAGAGCCAGAACAACCCAAACCAGCACGTCGCTACCGCTTTGATCGCCCCGCCAGTACAACAAACGGATCAACGGGATCAACGGGTGCTCTTCCTATACAATCTCCCGCAACAGCACCTCAACGTGCAGAAGAGAACAGGGAGAAAGACGTACCTAATCACGGCACACTGACACACGCAGAGACTGCCCAGATGGGGAACGAGCAGCATGCTGAAGTTACCGGAACGACAACGAAACCAGCCACAAGTAATGCCAAAGCAGAAAGCACAGCAGCAGCAACACCGGTTGTAGAGCAACCTGCACAAAAGCTGCCACAGGAGACAGTCCTTCCAGAGAGTACAAATACGTCTTCAACAAATGAGCGGAATTGCCGTCGTCAAGGACAAGAGCGTCAAAAGGAGCAACCAGTGGCTACATCTACACCTGATGTCGTTTCCTCTCATACAGAGCCGACTCCTCAATCAAACGAGATCGCTCCAGAAGATCTTCCACCATTGGAGTACTCTGAATTGCAAAAAGCAAGTACACGTCGGCGACGTAGACATCGCCCAGGCACAAGCAGCAATGGTTCAACGGCAGAAACCGAGACGCCAGTTGTTCAGCCATCTATCATCCAGCCGCCTGTGCAACCAGCACCAGCTGCTGCAATACCACCTGTTACACCGATATTGCCTGCTGCTTCAACACTCCCTGCTGTACAGCGTCCAGCAACGCCTGGAATGAACGGCAATCAGTATAACATCGTCTCCGGCTATACAGTCGGCCAGATGAACCAGGGCAATGAAACAACAGGACCATTCATGGGACCGGAGCCTTCCCCGGCACGTGGCAGCGTTGTAACACGCGATGGACGTACGGCACGCGCCGAGTCACAGCGTTCACCAATCTACCCACCAGCCCGTACTCATGAGTCTGGACCATCATCGGCATCACTGAATCACTTCGCCAGCACCATTTCGCAGGCAATTCAGACACAGACGGATCGCATGGTCGCCGAGTTGCGCCGCAATAGCCAGGCACCAACCAATGTCTCCGTCTCGCTCCCACCATTCCCATCAACCGAACGGGTAGGTGTCTTCGTAGACGTGGCGAATTTGCTCTACTCGGCCCGTACACTGCGTATCGCAGTAGACTTTGGCAGGCTGCTCGACTTTCTGCGTGGAAATCGCCGTCTGGTACGCGCGCATGCCTACTGCCCCACCAGCCCTCAAGCGGGTGACGAGCAGATGTTCTTGCAAGCGGTAAAAGGCCTGGGCTATCGCATCACAACAAAGAACTACAAGACATTCTCAAGCGGAGCCAAGAAAGCCGATCTGGATCTGGACCTGTGCATGGATGTCGTACGCCTCGTCGATGGAGGAGCGGTCGATTGCATCGTACTGGTCAGTGGTGATAGCGACTTTATGCCAATGCTCGATTACTGCTCTGACCATGGTGTACGCGTTGAAGTAGCCGCCTTTGACGAAGCGATGTCGGCTACATTGCGCCAGAGTTGCGATCTCTTCATCAACCTTTCTATGCTTGAAGAGATTCGTTCATAATCCTTTCGATAGCAAACAACCTGATGGGCAGTGGATGTTCTACATCTCACTGCCCATCAGGTTGTTTGCTCCCAATGAAGAAAAATCCGTCGGGCAGGGGTAAGGGCGTCACCTTATGCACCAACAGTCGCAATTAAGCCACCAAGCAAAGCCGTACGAGGAGCGATACTACTCATCACCATATACTTGTCGGGACTGTGATCAAGGCCACCGACAGGCCCCAGACCATCGAGAGCTGCATAACCAAAACTAGAGACATAATTCGCATCCGAAACACCGCCCGTGAATGCATGATTTAAAGGAAATCCCAGAAACTCTGCTATCTCCTGAGCCTGGCGAGCCAGTTCCAGATTGCCTTCCGTACATACCATGGGCTCCCTATTATCTGGCTGTATCTCCAATTCTAGCTGTACATCAGGCACACGCTTCACTTGCATCATTTTGTGCCAGAGCTTCTCGGTTTCAAGCTTATCATTATTATTTAGGAAACGCATATCAAAGCTTACTTCAGCGTAATCAGGAACCACGTTCACAGCAGTGCCACCAGAAATGGCACCTGGATTGATCGACAGGCCATGTCTCCAACCATTCAAGCTCTGGAATTGTAATGTCTGGTGAGCCAGTTCTAGAATAGCATTACGCCCCTTCTCCGGCTCGACACCAGCATGAGCCGAGTGACCATATGCCTTCAACGTATACCAGGAGCCACCTTTGCGAGCACTCACAATATCACCATTGGCACGTGCAGCCTCCAACACAAACACACCATCACATCCCTCGCTTGCCTTTTGCATTGTCTGTTTGCTATGACGATCACTAATTTCTTCATCGGATACACAAAGAAAACGAATTTCACCAAAGGATTGATAGTTCATTGCAACCAGGGCTTCGATTGCATACATGGCGGAAAGGACACAACCCTTCATATCAATGACCCCGGGCCCATAAATCATATCGCCTTCAACGCGCAAAGGGCGAGCAACTGCGGTACCAACAGGATAGACAGTATCAATATGACCTAATAGGAGTAATTTGCCCGCGCCATTCCCATGCATCGTACCATAGAAGTCATTTCCCCATCTCTCATTCTCAATAATAGTTGCATCCATACCCAGATCACGCATCCGTGAAAAGAGGTAGAGAGCTATCTCATCAAGTCCCGCTTTATAATAAGTTCCTGAGTCAATAGCGCAAAGGTGCCTTAGTTCCTCAATATATCTTGTTAAGTTATGTTGCATATACGCCTCAATGCTCGCTACAAGCGATGGGACTGACGACAATGGCGCGGTTGATGCAAATGATGACGTTGATACAAATGATTGTACACTCATAAACGACAACTCCTACTAAAGATGAAATTGCTGCACTACCACCCCAGGTACGGAATTGAGTACAGCCGTACAATGATGATAATCATCTTGCACTTCCAGGTAAAGGAAAAACAACTCTCGCATCGAGTTGCGCAAGTGGCTCAACCAACAGCGGATGATTAGTAATCTGGTAATCGCGTGAATCAACACTGATGCCACTGGCTAGTCGCTGATAGTCTACCCGAAGAGGAGATAGCCACATTCTGCTCAAACCATTGAGGGTCTGGACAAACGCAGGCATCCTACTAGCACGCTCCACTGCATGTTTGGAGAGCCTTTTGTTATAGTAGCTCGGCCACCCATTCCACACGGGCTTATAAAAGATAAACGTTGACAGAACACTACCTATCCGGTTTAAAGTAACAGGAAATTTTGACTGATAAACGTATTATACCAGCCATCCCTTAACTCAACTTGAGTAAGAAAAGAATAAGTAACTATTCAGGTCTCCTCGCCACCTGCGGTGGCTCGCCCACCATCCACACCAAACGGCTTGCGAAGCGCCGTAGGCGCTGAGGAGTCAGACCCCTACTGAATAGTTACAAGAATAATACATATTTGTCGCATAATTTTTGCAATAAAAAAGCGGAACGCTTATACTATAAGCGTTCCGCCAGTGAATACCATGTGTTCATCCACCGAAACGCTCTCGCATACGTAAAAAGCCAGTAAGCTCCAGCCAACACTGGAGCCACATCATCTTGCAAATATATAAAATGTTCATGCGTCGCCGTTCCACTTAATATTTTCCAGCCCTTATATTTCTACAACGTCATTACAATAGGTTATACATGTATCCATTTTGTTTGTCAAGGATAAGAGGACTTTTGCTTCTATTAATCCCCAAAAAAGGTATGCCACCACTCCTGCCAGAAACTCTGCTTTTCTCCAATAGTTCCCTGCTTGTGCACTTTCTGCTGGGTCTGGTCATTCGCATTCACAACAACAACCAGGTGATCACCAGGGTGAACATAACCAAGTTGCTGTCGGGCCTCACTTTCAATAACAGACGGGTCTTTATACTGATTCGCCGCCTGGACGAGACGATCATGCTCCGCCTGCGTCTGCTCTAGTTTCTGCTGCGCAAGCTGCACTTTTTGTATCAACTGGTTATTCGACCAGGCCTGCGTAAAAGAACCGAATAGAAACGCAATACAGATAAGCGTGGTAACCCATAAGACCGTTTGCGTAAATAGTGAGTTTCGCCTCGCACGAAAGCGTCCAGCCGTCTCCTCCATCCCAATGGCAGATGTAACATTCGCATTGCTTCCCTCAGGGCGAGACGGAAATTGTTGCTTCCTGAAATTGCTCTGCACAATAAATCCTCTTCATAATAAAATATGGGTCAAGTTTTCTATCAGTGCCTCTGCTTTCATTCTACTACATGGCCTCTACTCTACCTCTCTCCCTATTATAAACGCTCTCCATAGAGAAAAAGTGACATGAAATTTGAGGCTAATGTGAGCTATGTGAAAATATTCCGATATTATGTGCATTTACTACGTAAAAATGTATTTTTATTGGGGAGGTTAGAGAGTAATCTTTTCATAAGGCAGGAAGTCAGAACAGAGACAAACGGAGAAACGCATCAGGCTTTTCCCCGCCTCTAATGCATATGGATTACAATCAGGCCCATAAGATCAAAACCTAGCAGCATGAACATCATTGCCGAGCAAGCAAAGATCGTAGTGCGTCTCCAGGAAACAGCAGAACGAAACGCAGACTTTACCCTATCTATAGCGGACATAGTTTGTACAGAGTCTCTAACAGCAGTAGTATTTCTGATTGCAACACCCGTAGAAAAAAGGGCATCCGTATTCGACTTAGCATACTGAACGTCGAGTATAGGATTGCTAAGGCGACTTAATCGGCTATGCACTGCAAGCAAACGGTCGCTGATAGCCTCTTCAAAGGAGGTGTGCAATTCTTCCTCGTCGGGTTGCTGAAAAACAGGCTTCCTGATAGCGGGCATGGGTTCAGTTGCATAAATATTTTCGGTTGTTGCCGTTTCGTTCTGAAACAGCAGTTCATCGAATGTAGTATCGGCTGACATATAAAGTGTACTGCTCATGATCTCTACCTCCTTACTAATCTATTCTATATACGAGCAAGTTTACTGGAAATAGGACATCACCACATGGGTCAGATGTCCCATTTTGAGCTCGCATGGATCCCCCTAAGAAAAATCTAATGCTTTGACAAGCAGGATTTAATACGCTGAGAAGACTTTTAAGGGTTCTTATCTCTGCGGAGGTAGCTTTACAGGTCTATTTCGTTCTGTCTTTTATTATCGGCCCCCATCGACAAAACTTAAGCATTTAGAGGAAAGCATGTTCGATTGAAGCGGAAAAAGTCATAGTAACTCAAGATAGTTGACAAATACTGCTATTCATTCTATGATATTGGCATAGGACCAGTTGGGCAGGCATATTTGGAAGTCATTCGCATACAACGCGCGTATGAAGCTGAAATGCCTATGGGAGTTGTACAGTCGTACAACATGGATATACAGTTTAAACCCTTGACATCCACTTACTCATGTGGTATATTGATGCTAGCTTCGAAAGATATGTACTCCATCACCCAATACTTCCGATGATATGATTGTACAAGGTGATTTGTATAATGTCTTTAGCGTATTGCTGGCACCTCTTAACATTCACCAAAGCTTACCTGTTGCCACATGGTTTTCAAGCAGGGTGTTTTTTCCAAAACGACCCGACCTGAAAAATCTTAATTCCCACCCGATTATCTAGGTTCAACTCAGAAAGGAGAAAGGGCGCTTTCCTCACAATTGTGTTTCGCCCTACGCAACGTGAACATAGCCGAGTTAGAAACAAAAACGTTGCCGGAACTACGCGACCTCGCTCGCGACCTCGAACTTTCCGGCTACAGTGCCCTCAAAAAACAAGACCTCGTCTTCAGACTTCTTCAGGCCAACACCGAACAACAAGGAAATATCTTTAGTGCAGGTGTGTTGGAGATTGTGGAGGATGGGTTTGGTTTCCTGCGCCAGGAGCGTTTCTTGCCAGGAAATATGGATGTGTACGTCTCCCAGTCGCAGATTCGCCGTTTCGGCCTGCGCACTGGTGACATGGTTTCGGGCCAGGTCCGTCCACCCAAAGATAACGAAAAGTACTATGGCCTGCTGCGCGTCGAGGCCATCAACGGGGTCGATCCCGAAGTTGCCAAACGTCGACCGCACTTTGACAATCTGACGCCAATCTTCCCACAAGAGATGTTTAACCTGGAGACAGGCCCATCGAATATCTCTGGTCGTATCATCAACCTGGTCGCCCCTATTGGACGTGGACAGCGTGGTTTGATCGTCTCGCCCCCAAAAGCGGGTAAAACTATGCTCCTCAAATCCATCGCCAATTCCATCACTGAAAACTACGATGATGTACATCTGATGATCGCACTGATTGGCGAACGACCAGAAGAAGTTACGGACATGAAACGCTCTGTAAAGGCTGAAGTCATCAGTTCGACCTTTGACGAACCGACCGAGGCTCACACTCGTGTCGCTGAGATGGTACTGGAGCGTGCAAAACGCCTGGTCGAAGGTGGACGCGACGTGGTAGTCTTGCTTGATAGTATCACTCGCCTGAGCCGCGCGTACAACCTGGCCGTACAACCCAGTGGTCGCACGCTCTCCGGTGGTCTTGATCCAAGCGCATTGTTCCCGCCCAAACGCTTCTTTGGAGCCGCGCGTAAGATCGAAGATGGTGGCAGCTTAACCATCATCGCTACCGCCCTCGTCGAGACCAACAGCCGTATGGACGACGCGATCTATGAAGAATTCAAAGGTACCGGTAACATGGAACTGGTCCTGAACCGCAAGCTCGCCGAACGCCGTGTCTTCCCCGCCATCGACATCTCCCTCTCCAGCACCCGCCGCGAAGAATTGTTGCTTGACGAAAAGACGCTACGTGCCGTTGTGGTCATGCGCCGCATGTTCTCTACGCTGGCCGATCAACGCGGTCTGGAGGCTATGGAGGCCCTCCTGCAGCACATGTCTAAGACGAGCAACAACATGGAGTTCCTGGCCACCCTGAACAAAACCATTTTCTAATAAATTAACAATGTTATGCCCTGATTACTGTGTTGATGTGCATAGAGAACGTGTATATCGAACAACGTCAGGGCATTTTGAAAACACTTAGCACCGAAGACAGGCATCGAACCCGTGACCTTCTCATTACAAGTGAGCTGCTCTACCAACTGAGCTACTTCGGTATACCCAATAAACACCAGTTCTTGAATACCGGAGGCAGGAATCGAACCCGCAACGTCAGAGATGTAAGCTCTGCACTCTACCATTGAGCTACTCCGATGCATAACATACGGATGGTGGGGAATCGAACCCGACTGTTTCCCGTTTGAAGGACGGACGACTCAACCATTTGTCTTCACCCGCACAAATGCCTCATGTGGGACTTGAACCCACGATCTTCTCGCTGAGAACGAGGTGTCCTGGCCGCTAGACGAATGAGGCTCACTTTCCCTTTAATACTTGACATATTAACATTTTATTTGCTATATGTCAAGTATATTTGAGGGTTTTTCTAGCACTCATACCTTCTCATGTCGCTTTCTACCCAATCGGGGGATATTCCACTCCAAAAAGAACATTTGCTCTTCCCCCCCATGTTATAATGCCCTGGGGATTTCCGTTTTGAGTCCACTCAGCAAGAATGTCAAATTGGGAGTGTTTTTCTTTGCGTCGCTATCACTGTATTCTCAAAACGGATCACATGAAAGCAGCTCTGACCGAATCGCTATGCGTACTCCTATACAAAAGGAAATATACGCCCTACAAGCAAAAGGTCACATTGCGTTTGCGCTGGGAAGGCTGGCTACGTCACTATGCTCATTACGCGCATCGAGTTGGAGAACATTAAGAGTTATCGCCACATCACGGTCGATTTTCGCCGTGGCACAACGGCCATCTGTGGTGCGAACGGCGCAGGCAAAACCACTCTGGTTGAGGCTATTGGCTTCGCCCTTTTTGATTACCTCCCTTATAAACAGGATCAGTTTGTACGCGAAGGGGAAAAGTATGGCAAGATAGCGGTGCACCTGGTTGGTAGCGATGATCGCCCCTACACAGTCGAACGGCGCTGTGGCTCCGGTTCGCGCTGGTTCATCTACGATGCTGAGGCCGATTTTAGTGTCGACCAGCGTGTAGATGTGCTGGATAAACTTCACGACCTCTTCGGCATTGATCGCGAACGTCCCCTCGACTCTCTCTTCAGAGATGCCCTCGGCGTCCCTCAAGGTACCTTTACCTCTATTTTCCTGGAAGCTGCCAGTAAACGCAAACAGACCTTCGATGCCCTACTCCAGATCGAAGATTACAAGATTGCTGCCGATTATTTACTTGATGCTCAGAAAGTATATAAAGAGCAAGCACAGGGCCAGCAAAACGACATTCGCCGCCTCGAATACGAAACACGCGACCTGGAAGCCTGGCGTTCCCAACTCAAAGATGCACGTCTGGTTGATGAGGAGCAGACACAACAGAATGAACTCTGGACGCAGCAACTCATCCGCTATCGGGAAAGGGCAGTACTTTTGACTGAACAGGCCAATCAGTTAGAACGCCTCCATCAGCATCATGAGCAGAGCAAGTCAAAGCATGAATACGAGCAGAAAACCCTGCTTAATCACGAACAACTCTTGCAGAAGGCCCGTATCGCACAGCAGATAGTACTGACGAGTCACGAGCACCATACGCAGTATCAACAGGCCAGCGAAACGCTGAAGCGTCTGCGCCAGGATGAACGCTTGCGCAATACGCTCCGTGACCGCCAGTCGCAATTTAACAATGCTCTGGCAACCATCCAGGAAAAAATACACAATCTAAAGGGACGTTTACAAGAAGTGGCCGTCGCTCGCCAGGAAATTGTCACCCTGGCCCCTCTCGTTGATCAGCAGGTCGAGCTAGAGAAGCAGCGCGACGAATTAATACAGAAAGTCTCACGCTATGATTTAATCGTACTTGAAGGAAAGAAGCTGAGCAACGCCCGAGATCAATATGTACAAAAGCAGAGCGACCTGCAACGTAAAATCGCCGACATTGAGCCTCTACAACCTCTGGCCGATAAGGTGAACGAGCGCAACGAGGCATTGACACAGCTCCGTATTCAGGGCAACGAGCGCAAAAATAAGCAACGCCAATTGCAGGAAAAACGCAACTCATTGCAGGATAAGTTGACTGAGCGCGAACAGACCGCCGAGAAATTGCGTAAGGCTGAAAATAATGTGGCCGTCATCGAAGAACATCGTGATGAAGCAGAAGAAATGCCCGTTTTACAAGACCACTACACGCAACTTTCCGCTCTGCTGTACCGTCTTGAAGGCAATATCGAAGGGTATGCAAAATCACGGGCGCAATCCGCTGGTGGGCAATGTCCTCTGCTGCATGAAAGCTGTCTCAATATCAAAAGGCTCGGTATCGTCAGCCTTGAGTCCTATTTTGAAAATCTGCTTACCGATGAGCACGCACAACTGACAGGCATACGACAACAACAGCAGCAGCTTACGGAACAGATGGGTCAGATTAAAAAGTACGCCGACGCACTCAGCAAGTTGGGACAGTACATCGAGCGGCGCGATATGCATGCCGAACATTTGCAACGTATGGCAAATGAGATCGCAAGCCTGAGCGTGAAGTCGCTGACCTTACAGCTGAATTGGACGGACTCAAACAGGTCGAACAACAGATTGCCAATGCCGACACTGCCTATAAAGAAAGCAAAAATGCAGAAGCAAAGGTACGCGAACTGGACGGCTTGCGTAAACAGGTACAGCAGTACCTGGAACAGATCCACCAGTGCGAAGCCGACCTGGATGAGCGACGACGAGAGATGAACGAACTGAGTGGCAGCAAAGCTCAACGCGACCAGGTGAAAGCCCAACTGGTGCAATTGAACGATCCACGCTCACGCAGCAAGACGCAACTCACCATCGTCGCACAGGAAGACGAGTTTACGCAGCAGCTTCAGACCGAGCAGCAAAAAATGCAGGAGACAGAGTTGCAGGCACAACAATTGCAAACACAACTTGTCGCCTATATCTCCCTGGATACCGATATCGCGCAGCAGGAGGTCATTCAGCGCAACAGTTACGATGGGTATCAGAACTATCTGCAACATAAAAATGAGGCGCAGACTCTTCCCGAACGCGAACGCGTACACCAGCAGCAGGCACGTACTACTGAACAGGCAGCTCAGACATTACAAGAAGCCGAACAGGCATATACAAGTGCTCTGGCCGCTTTCGACGCAGACGAGTTAAAGATAGTCAATGCAGAGATTGAGCGGCTCAATGGTGCCCTTGCAGCGCTGGCAACAGCAATGAAGCACCAACAAGACAAAATAAATGAACTGGAGCGTCAGATCGGCCACGCCGAAGAGCTGCTGGTCCAGCTAGAGGAAGCACGCAAAGAACACTCCACATTGGAAGATCTGCACGCCATGATGGAACAATTCCGCAAATTGATCAAAGAGGCAGGTCCCTACGTCCTGAAAGCCATGCTCAACGATATCTCTGCACAGGCCAATCGTATCTTTGGCGAGATCATGGGCGATCATGCTGCTGAGCTCTCGTGGGAGAACGACTACGAGGTCGTGTTGCACCGGCGCGGCGTCAAACGTACCTTTGCCCAGTTAAGCGGCGGCGAACAGATGAGCGCGGCGCTCGCTATCCGCCTGGCGCTACTCAAAAAGCTCTCGACGCTCAATATTGCGTTTTTTGACGAGCCGACGCAGAACATGGACGAGTTGCGGCGTATGAACCTCGCCGAGCAGATTTGCCGTGTCCGTGGCTTCGACCAGCTCGTCGTCATCAGCCACGACGATACCTTTGAGCAGGGCCTCGATAGCATCGTACGTCTGAAAAAAGAAGGTATCGAAACACGCCTACTGGAAGGCGACGAAATGATCCTGCGTGGCGTTTCCGAAATGAACATATGGAACCAGAAAGACGTTTATATCACCGACCAGGCACAGATCGCCCAATCAACGTAGAGGCACCGTTTACAAGCCCGTCGCCGTTTACAAACCCGTGCCCAATGGTGTAGGGGTGCCGTTTACAAACCCGTGACCGTTCACAAGCCCGTGAAAAAGGATTATTTTCAATGCTGCACAAAGGAAAATTGCAGGCTGCCCTCAATCTAAAGCGGGGTCAGTTCTCGCTCTATGACGGCTCATTCATTGAACAGCTCAAGGCATACCAGCAAGCTCTGGAAACATTATACCTGCGTTACCCCACTGGAGCGAAACTGGAGTATGTATTACCACCAGAAGGAAGCGGAATGCCATCCGCTGGTGCCCGTCCCAGCATTGAATTTGACCGCTGGCTGGTAAACGCGGCCCAGAGTCGTTACCATAGTCCAATCTTTCCCTTTGGGCGCGAATTTGCCAATCATGAGCAGGCACGCGAGTGGGCCGAATGCATCGAAGGCGTAACCACAGTAGCTGTCGATGGCAGCCAGTTGCAACCCTGGCGCGATGCATCGATCCCCGTCGCGCTTGTACAGGTTGGCTTCTTCATCAATCCACATATGCATGGGCGCTCGTACACAAAAGACGTACGCATAGAGGTGCTCTCACCCGATGAGATTATGGAAGAGTCCAGCAGCGAGGACAAGGATCCTGACAGCTACCCCTATTCGGAAATGCAGGTCACGTTACGTCGCTACCTGCTGGAAGTCGAAACGCTGTGCAGCCAGATGGAACAATGCGCCAATGCACGCCGTCTCGGCGATCCTGTGCATAGCCCCGTCGTCTTTTTCGATGGCTCGCTCGTCGTCTCCTTCGCCCTGACCATGCCCAATCCGTATCGCGACCGCTATATCACATCCGCGCTCTCCTTGCTCAGAACATCCGAACAATTGCGCGTTCCCCTCATTGGCTATATCGACACCACCTATGCCCGCGATATCATCACCATGTTACGCCGCCTGGATGCTCTACAGCCCCAACCCGTTCTGCGCGAAACCAAAAAGATCCACGATGCCCTGCTCTGGCAAGGAAGGCTACAATGGGGAGATCGCACGCCTGCTATGATCTGTGCACGCGGCGACATACTGGAAAGCTATGGAGCTTATCGTGAAAGTGTAGCCTTCTGTTACCTACAAACCACAGCCAGGCGTCCACCCGCACGCCTCGAATTTCCACGCTGGATGCTTGATGACGGCATTCTCGAACCAGTGCTGGATGTTGTACGCGCCGAGTCTATTGCAGGTAATGGCTATCCCTATGCAATCGAAACAGCCGACGCCGTTTCCGTCATCACCATGCAGGATCGCGACGAATTCTACGCCCAGTTCCAGGCATTCATAGAGAAGCAGGGCATCAAATTCACCTTCTCCAACAAATCTATCAGTAAAAGTAGGAGGCGCTAATGTAGGAGCGCCGTTTACAAGCCCGTGATTAACGTAGGGGCGCCGTTTACAAGCCCATGATGTCCCCGCAACCCCAAAAGTACCCCCAATCACCCCCCAGTAACGTTCATTGCTCCAATAATGTGATTTTTTCTCAATTCTGTATTATAATATAAGCAGTCGTTAAGACCATGAGTCTATTTCGATCAAGCAATGATCTATGTTTGTTATTGCAAAGTTAACAACCCTGGATCTATCTGCTTCTCAGAGAGGATTGTTTTCGGATTGCCGGGCGAGGGGGGAACTGCCAATGAACACAATCCGTTGTCCAGAATGTGACGAACCATTGCCGGATTCAGCTAATTATTGTCCGGTTTGTGGTATCTCCAGGGCGAGACATCGGCCTGATGACCAGTGGATGGAAATAAGACGATCTCCGACATGGCGCAAGGAAGTGGCTCCTTCACTCAATCGTGCCAACCCGGTTCCACTTCCTCCACGTCCAGCCAGGTCGCGACCGCCTATGTGGAATACATGGCGGCGCATACGCTACCAGCTATCACCAATTATTATCGTCTGGATAAGCATTCTCATCTTTCTTATCTGTGGTAGCATTTTCGGGATAGTCACCACGCGTGGAAGTGGTATAAGTAGCAATTCTCATGAAATCGCACTGCAAGTAACTCCTGATAACGCCTCAGTTGGAGCAACTGTGATCTTAAATGGAGAACATTTCAATCCTTATGGCAAAATTGGCCTTACCCGTGATACTTCCATTCCTATTCAGGATACCGCAAATGCGACAATCATTGAGGCTGATAGCAATGGCAACTTTACCGATACCCTCGTTATTACTCCTGACTGGGAGGCCGGGCTCCATATGGTGAATGCGGAAGACGCTTTCAGCCATAAAGTGGCCTCTTTCTCTATTATGGTAACGGGCCACGCTACTTCATTGCGTCCCGCTCATCTACAGGTTTCTGTCGATGCGCTTGATCTAGGCTCCAGCGACCAGGCTACGAATACAAGCCGAACGATTACTCTGACAAATATTGGTGGTGGACTTATCTCCTGGCAAGCAAATAGCTCTCAATCCTGGCTGATACTTAGTCCTTCTAGCGGAACCTTTGCCAACGGTCACAGTGCCCAGATAATGGCCGCTATTGATCGCTCGAAACTTAATCCTGGACAGTATAGTGCGCAAATAAATATTTTCTCGACGGCAGGCAATAGTATGGTGCCTGTCACAGCCGCTGTGACGACCCTCATACCAGGACATAATGCTGTATTACAAACGAACCCTGCACTGCTTTCCTTTACTGCATTTGATGGTGGCCCCTCTCCCTCAACACAGACAATAACAGTGAGCAATCCAGGTCTTCGTCCGTTGCAGTGGCAAGCAACCACGAATATGGACTGGCTCTCTGCCTCACCACAGTCTGCCATAATAGACCCATCTGGCAGCTTGTCTGTAACAGTTAGCGTGAATAGCAGTTTGTTGTTGCCGGGAACATATAATGGTGCAATCACATTGAGCACGCAGGGACCCGCTTCGGCCCTGAGTAGCCCACAAACAATTTTCGTCACCGTGACCATTATGTCCCAATGCTCTCCATTGGTTGCACCCGGTCAGTTGAACTTTGCAGGGATTTATTTGCAAGGAGCACCACCAGCAAAAGCTATCAGTATTGAAGCACCTCAAGGCTGTAATGCATTCGGAAGCTGGGAAGCATTTAGCAACGCCAGGTGGTTGACCATTGATACTACCCATGGTCAAACGCCAGCTTCTCCCAATGTGGGCATCGATGTTTCTGGTCTCACACCAGGAGTCTACACTAGCTCCATCATCCTCAGTTCTCCCGCCGGAGACCAGACACTCCCTGTTACCTTTACTCTAGGTCAGCCTCCGGTACCTCTGATAACGACAACACCTTCCTCCATATCTTTTAATGGAGTCGCCGGACAGTCCAGTCCAGCAACACAGCAAATATCAATCACAAATAATGGAAGCACTGGATCTTTGAACTGGCACACCACGGTCACAGGGGGGAATTGGCTGGCTGTTTCCCCCACAGCGGGAACGCTCACGACTCATCAGTCAGCCTCATTTACGGTCACAGCATCAATGCTGCCATCACTGATTCCAGGTACCTACAGCGGTACCGTGACAATTATCGGTACAGATAGCTTCGGCCACCCGGCCCTCGGAAGCCCTCAGGTGATCCCCGTCAGTCTGCTTGTTAGATCTGCCTGCACGTTTACCGTTGCTGCGGGAACCCTCAACTTTACTGGCATAAGCGGCCAGGCCATACCAATCAATCAACAGATAGCACTTCAGAGCAGTCCATCGTGCACAAATAAGCTGAACTGGACAGTAACAACTGGTGGTAGTAACTGGCTCTCTGCTTCTCTAGCGAGCACATCAACTCCTACTGTCAATGTTAGTGCCACACTTGTTCATCTTAGAGCCAACAACTATTCAGATACCGTCACTATAACAGCTCACGATAGTGTAACAAAGCAACTTGTCGGCATCCCCCAGGTAGTACCAATTGCTCTTACCGTACAACCAGCCTGCACCATGCATAATCCATCTACTACTACAGAAACTTTTGACACAAAAGCCGGAAGCAATCCAACTTCACAGACCTTCACTGTCTCTGTGACGGGAACCTGCTCAGGCGCCGTTAAGATTGCACCATCCATAATATCCACACTGGAAACCGGGTGGGTATCTGTTGTAGCCGATACGACGACTATTACCAGCGGAGAAAGCGCGACCTTTACAGTAACGGTGACCTCTGCGAATTTGCCTGCTGGCCAATACGAAGCTACAATCCAGCTGAGTGCTTCAAACCAGGGTATCGCTATGATGAATACGCCGCAAGGAATAGACGTGAAACTGAATGTCGAGGTTACATCAGACCCAGTTCTTGGAACACCGACGCCTACTCCATCTCCCACACCAGTTTCAACGCCAACAGCAACGCCTACTCCATCTCCCACACCATCCCCAACACCGGTTCCCACAGCCGTACCCTCTGCTACTGCACCGACATAAAACTTCTCGCTTTAGCAATCTGTCCCGCATCATGCACCCAATCTTCTTTATCCTGTTCGTCGGTCTTAATAGGCGTTTCAAGCAACACCGCAACATGAACGAGGCGGGGATCGCTCAGTAGCGCACGTAGCCCTTCTTCACCAATAATTCCCTCGCCAAGACGTGCATGCACATCTCGATGGCTACCTAAAGCCATCTTTGTATCGTTGAGGTGTATGACCTTGAGCTTCTCCAGACCAATCATCTCTTCAAAAGAGCGTAAAGTCTGCAACGCACTCAGCTCACTAGAGATATCGTAACCCGCTCCCCATAGATGAGCCGTATCAAGGCAAACGCCTAACCGTTCCTCGTACTGGGGAAGCAAGCTAAGAATTGCTGCGAGTTGCTCGAAGTTATGTCCAAGCGAGTTTCCAGCACCCACATCGTTCTCCAACAATAGCATTACCTCAGGCGGCGTTGCGGGAAGAATACGCGCTATACCCTCAGCAACGCGAGCAATGCCAGCTTCGACTCCAGCACCACGATGGCTACCGGTGTGAAAAACGACACGGCTGGCTCCAAGTTGTGCGCCACGTTGTAGCGTCCAACTGAGCAGCGTCACCGATTTCTCCCAGATGACGCTATCAAGCGTACCCAGATTGATGAGATAAGGTGCATGTATAACTACCGGATCAAGTTGAAGTTCACGAACCGCCTGAGCAAAGGCTATACCTGTTGCTAGATCATCTGCTGGAGGTCGCCACGCGGTCGGATTGCTGGCAAATATCTGTATCGCATCGCAGCCTATCTGTTGAGCTATCAGAGCAGCTCTAACTGGCTTCGAGTTTGTGGGCATATGACGACCAAGACGCATAACCTATTCTTCCTCACCATCATTCTGAACTTGACCGGGCAACGTGTATTGTTCTCCCTGAATATGCGGCAGTTCATCCAGCTTTGTGAGGCCGAATAGTTGCAAAAATTCCGTTGTCGTTGCAAAGAGAGCCGGGCGTCCCACCGTCTGCGCTCGCCCAACCTCAGCAGCCAGCCCATGTTGAAGCAAGCTTGCCAGAGCACGATCACTGTTCACGCCGCGTACCGACTCGATCTGCCCGCGCGTAATCGGCTGTCGGTAAGCAATAACGGCAAGCGTCTCTAATGCCGCCGAGGTCAATTTAGCTGTCATCGGCAGACCAAGCAGTGCCGCTACATAGCGTGCATTCTCAGGAGCTGTTACCAGCTGGACCTGCTCACCCAGCAATTGTAGCCGTATGCCACGTCCCTGATCTCCCAGATCCTGCTCCAAAACCTGTAATGTGCTCTGCAATTTTGCCTCATCTACATCAAGCAACTTGCGCAGTTCTGCACGCTCCAGTGGTCGTCCGGAGACGAAAAGCAGGCTCTCTATCGCCGCCGCTAACTGCTTATCGCCAGGATGCAGGTCTGATTGAACATCAATTATATCCTGTTCCATTGTCAGCAAAGTATATCATGATGTGCAAGACCTCTGGAATACTTTTCCCAAATCTTCAATGTTTGACATAATAGCACTCATATCTTTTGTGATAAACATTGTAGTGTGATATAGTACGAGTAAGAAAACACGACTTTCGCTCCGTTTGAGGATACTGAAATATGAAAATAGAACGCTTTACCGATAAGGCCCGTGAAGCAATCCAGGAAGCATCACAGCTTGCTCAAAAACATAATTCCAGCCAGATCGAGGTCGAACACCTGCTTGCAGCTCTCCTGATGCAGGAGAATGGAGTAGTCCCGCAAACGCTTCAAAAGGCAGGGGGAAATCCTCAGACCGTTTTGCGCATGATTGAGAACGAAATTGAGCGCATGCCGCACGTGTATGGTGGCAGCGAACCCGGCATCTCTCCACGTCTGCGCCGTGTGCTGGAAGATGCCTGGAACGAGATGAATAACTTCAAGGACGAATACTTGAGCGTTGAACATCTGCTCCTGGCAATGTTTAATAGCGATAATGCTGCTCAGCGTAAACTAAAGGCATCCGGGCTCTCGCGTGACCAGGTGTTGCAGGCGCTGACAGCCATTCGCGGCGCTCAACGTGTAACCGATCAGGATCCCGAGGGCAAGTACCAGGCTCTAGAAAAGTATGGTCGCAACCTGACCGAACTGGCGCGTCAAGGCAAACTTGATCCGGTCATTGGCCGCGATGAAGAGATACGGCGCGTTATCCAGGTGCTGAGCCGCCGCACAAAGAATAATCCTGTGCTTATCGGCGAACCTGGTGTTGGTAAAACAGCTATCGTCGAGGGTCTGGCACAGCGTATCGTGCGCGGCGACATTCCTAAAACCCTTGCCGATAAACAGGTCGTCACCCTCGATCTAGGCGCTCTGGTAGCTGGTGCCAAGTTTCGTGGTGAGTTCGAGGAACGCCTGAAGGCTGTCTTGAAAGAAGTAACAGGGGCCGAAGGGGGTATTATTCTTTTTATCGATGAACTGCATACCCTGGTTGGTGCTGGTGCCGCTGAGGGTGCAATGGATGCCTCCAATATGCTGAAGCCAATGCTGGCACGTGGTGAACTGCACTGTATTGGTGCCACGACGCTTGATGAATATCGCAAACATATCGAGAAGGATGCTGCGTTGGAGCGCCGCTTCCAGCCTGTCATTGTCGAACAGCCATCTGTTGAAGACACGATCAGTATCCTGCGTGGCCTCAAACAGCGCTACGAAGTCCATCATGGAGTACGTATTCAAGATAGTGCCCTGGTTGCTGCCGCTCTCCTCTCTAATCGCTATATTACTGACCGCTTTCTGCCCGACAAGGCTATTGATCTTATGGATGAAGCTGCCAGCCATCGCCGCGTAGAGCTCGACAGCACGCCCACCGAGCTTGATGCCCTCGAACGCCGCACTCGCCAATTGCAGGTAGAGCAGGAAGCATTGAAGAAGGAGACCGACTCCGCCAGCCGCGAACGACGTGAGAAGGTCGAGCGCGAGATCGCAAACCTCAACGAGCAATTACACAGTATGCGCCTATCCCTCGAAAGCGAACGCGCACCAGTCGAAGAGATGCGTAACCTTAAAAAGCAACTGGAAGAGGCACAGGTCTCCTACGAGAAAGCCGAACGCGCTTATGACTACGAGGCTATGGCCCGCCTGAGCTATGGCACCATCAAAATTCTTGAGCAGCGCATCCAGGACATGGAAGCACAACTTGCGAATCTGCACAGCTCACGTATGCTGAAAGAAGAGGTCGACTCCGAAGATATCGCGGAGATCGTCTCCAAATGGACTCATATTCCTGTCTCTAAATTAATGGAAGCTGAAGTACTGAAACTACTCTCGATGGAGGATCGCCTGCGCGAACGCGTTGTAGGTCAGGAAACCGCTTTACAGATCGTCTCGGATGCGATTCGCCGCTCACGTGCTGGCCTGCAAGATCCAGATCGTCCTCTAGCCAGCTTTCTGTTTCTGGGACCAACCGGCGTTGGGAAGACTGAACTGGCTCGTGCTCTGGCCGAGTTCCTCTTTGATGATGCACAGGCTATTGTACGCATCGACATGTCCGAGTATATGGAGAAGCATGCAGTCTCTCGTCTCATCGGCGCACCTCCCGGTTATGTAGGTTATGATGAGGGCGGACAACTAACCGAAGCTGTGCGTCGCCATCCCTACAGCGTTGTGCTGCTTGACGAAATCGAGAAGGCTGCGCCAGATGTCTTCAATATCCTGCTACAACTGCTCGATGACGGACGTCTGACCGATAGCCAGGGACGCACAGTTGATTTCAAAAATACCGTCGTCATTATGACCAGCAACATAGGCAATCTCTGGCTGCATGAATATGACGGCATGGAAGAAGACGAGATCCAGCGTACTGTACGCCAGCGTCTACGCGAGGAAGGTTTCCGTCCCGAGTTCATCAACCGCATTGATGAAGTGATTATCTTCCATCATATCGAGCGCGAACAGATGAAGAATATCGTTGATATCCAGCTCAGCCGTCTGCAACCACGCCTGGCAGAACGCCGCATTTCGTTGCAAACAGACGAAGACGCACGTGAATTCCTGGCAAACGAGGGCTATGATCCACAATTTGGAGCACGCCCACTCAAGCGTGTCATCCAGAAAGAAGTCGAAAATCGCATCGCGCGTGCTATACTGGATGGAACAATCCATGACGGCGATACAGTTAACATCACTGTTGTAAACAATAAACTTATCATAAGCCCGGAATGATAAAGGTAGGGTCGTGGAGGATTTTCTATGTCAACCAGAAATGAAACACTCAATAGTTCTGACGAACAGCTCTTGCAGGTGCTTAGCTCAATGTTGATTTAACTTAATGCCCTACAAACACTGCTAGGCGAAGAAGACACGGATTCTCATATTGATGCACATACCGTACGTGATGGGCTAAAGATGTTCGAGCGTATGACACGGGAGGCACTTTATGTAGTGCGTGCCTCAAATGAAGATCTCTTACCAGCAGAGTTGGTCGGGAATATACTCTCTGAAGCGTTATCTCATCTTGTGGAGGAGACTGCCGAGACACTTGGTATTTCCAGCCGCGTCTCGTTTTCTGGTATCGATGAACAGGGACAATCAAGAGAGCACACCCTCTCCCGTGCGGCTGAACGTATCCTCTACCTGGTTGCTCACGAAACACTCTACCAGGTACAGCAACATATCGGCACGCGTCGCCTGCGCCTCACCCTTAACTATGGACCGGACGATGTACAAATGAGCGTTGAGGATGATGGCCTCAATCCCGATTTTCAACCTCCCATATCAGAAGAAAATAGCGCATCCATACCACCATTTGTCAGCCCTCCCACCGTCTCATCGCTTCCTATCGTGAGCGATCTACGTTACCGTCTTCAGCATCTTGGGGGATCATTGGAGATTGCGTCCCTGGAAGAACAGGGAACACGCATATCTGCCCGTGTCCCCTATGCTCATAATTCGCAGTCTATAGAAAAAGCTGAGCATATCAATGCGCCTCTGATAGTCTCAACAGATAGCGCGTTACCTCTTGCGCCCGCTTCCTCGGCAACTGATGAAGTCGTTCGCGTCCTGATTGTCGATGCCCAGACGGTGACACGAGCTGGTTTGCAGCGTCTACTGGAATCCTATGCGGGTCTGCAAGTCATAGGTCAGGCCGCCGATGGCGTGCAGGCTGTGAGCGAAACTCTTGAGCTTGGGCCACGCGTAGTACTCATGGATGCACAACTTCCTAATGGGCAGAGCCTGGAAGCATTGCGTCAGATTAAACAACTAAATCTCGATACAAAAGTATTATTACTCTCAACGCAGAACCGTGAGGAGTTCCTGTACGAAACGCTACGAGCAGGCGCGGATGGCTATGTCCTGAAAGATATAGCCCCCGACGAACTGGCCCAGGCCGTTCGCACCGTCGCACAAGGCGAAATATTGATTCAGCCGCAACTTGCTAGTAGATTGCTCTCTCGCTTTGGCAGGCGTGGCAATACTCCTTACGAGTCGTTAACCGTGCGTGAATTGGAGGTGCTACGCCTGCTGGCTCGTGGGCTGCGCAATAAAGAAATAGCCGCTCGCCTTTTTGTCAGCGAGCGGACAGTGAATTTTCACCTGGCAAACATCTACCAGAAACTCAATGTCTCTGGGCGCACTGAAGCTCTCAGTAAAGCGCTCGAACAGGGATTGATCACGGCATAAGTATACCCGCATGCCACGTGTCAATGGCATGTTTGAGCGATGCAATGTACGCAGCTTCGTTGTTATGATCAGCGGTAGGTGCATAGATCGGGATGATCAAATCGACTGTAGTAAGTCCTCTCTGTGCTACATAATAGTTGCGAATCAGTTCATACCACGCCTGGAAGCCAGCTTCCCAACTTGAGTAGGCTGCATATCCACCGCGATCCTGGTCTACACAGGTAGCACCGATATAGCAGCGAAGGTTACCCAGTGACAGGGTTCTGGTGGCCTCGCCAGCAGTTCCAAAGGAACTTTCATGCATAAAGAAAGCCAGGGCAAAGGCCGGGTCAATCCCATATTTTACGCCCATGTCGTAGAGTGCCTGTCCTTTACCAGCTGCTGGTGAGTTGTAACTTGCCAGCACGCGATTGATAAAGTCTGCACTAATCGTTGGCTTACCTAAAACCGCGTAAGGACCCATCCTGGTTGGAAGCGCTGTTTTTGGTGGAAGTGGTTTGTTAGCTTGCCACGTTCCCGCGGCACTCCCACCAACCTGAATGCTATACGCTTTTCCGCCGGTGTAGTCTATTAACTGCGGGTCACCGACGCGCTGAGCAATACCAGCCCATAGCATCACAACTAAGAAAATTACAGCAAGTGTCAGGCAAATAACCATTGGATTGAGCCATATGCGATGACGTATCAGTGGATCAGGAGCAAATTCATCGATAACCCGGCGCTTCTTTGCTGGCATAACGATATTCTGAGTCGTCCGCCCTGATTGGAGAGCTTTAGAGAGACGTGATTGGAATATACTTGCTTCGCTTTCCTCCTCTTCTAATGCGACCTCCGGTAATTGACGAGTTGCACGCTGGGGAATAACGGAACGAGTCTGGACTTCAACGGGCCTGGGTGGTTTCTGCTTTGCGTAGCTACCACTCGCCATGGGCGACCTCCTTTAAGTGCATGAACATCGTTCTATTCTAGCATAGTACTACATTTAGTACAAGCTTCCTTTCGCCTCGCTGTACAGCTTGAAACATAAAAATACAGCTAGCTACAAGTTAATAGTATCACCCATCAATCTGCTAAAGTATAAGAAAAAAGTACTGTTTTTGCGAACTACATTAGAATTTGATAAGAAACCGATCTACTGAAGAGGTAATATCCATATGGTTATGGTTGCTATGCCATTCCCCCATCAGATATAATAGTTTTCACCACCACACAAGCCTTACAAGTTGTGTAAATGCTCATATCTGTTTCTCTGGATCTGAAAAGCATAGTGGCGAACGAGTCCCGTATTACAGATAGTACGTAGGCTCCTCAGTTCGCGAGGAAATATTATGGTCGAGCAACTAAATATCATTATCGTTCCGCATACCCACTGGGATCGCGAATGGTACCAGACATTCCAACAATTTCGTATTCGTCTAGTAAAAACTATTGACAAATTGCTCGATATTCTCGACCAGGATGAAAGCTTTCGCTATTTTATGCTTGATGGCCAGACAATTGTTCTCGATGATTATCTGGAGATACAGCCTGAGCAGGAAGAACGTCTGAAATCCTATACTCGCGCCGGACGTATCCTGGTAGGACCATGGTATCTGCAACCCGACGAGTTCCTTGTCAGTGGCGAAGCACTGATTCGCAATTTGCAGATAGGATTGCGCCGCGCCGCCGAATTTGGAAGTACCATGCGCGTAGGTTACGTCCCCGACTGCTTCGGACATATTGCTCAGCTACCACAAATTCTGCAAGGGGTTGGCATCGATAACGCTGTCTTCTGGCGGGGCGTTGGTGCCGAAGCTACTACAAGTGAGTTTTATTGGACCGCCCCCGATGGTACAAAGGTTCTGGTTGTTCATCTCGCCGACCCTGCTGGTTACTCCAACGCACGCTTTTTACCGCTCAATCCTGAAGAGTTTGTTGCACGCGTCGAACTCCTGGCTTCCAATATCCTTCCTCAAGCTACTACCAACAATTTGCTTTTTATGAACGGCTCGGATCACCTGGAGCCGCAGAATGGTCTCCCAGCTGTGATTAAGACTGCCAATGGTCTGCTTGCCCATATTAATCCTGAACATGAGAAAATTCTTACTCATTCTGCCAACGGTTCCGCTCAGCATCACTCCAATGGACAGAAAAAACATTTTGACTCTATCTCTATTCATATCGGTACACTTCCCGAATATATAGAGTGCGTGCGCCAGCAAAATACGCACTTCCCAACCCTGAGCGGAGAGATGCGCAGTAGTCAGTATGCTCACCTGCTACCTTCCGTGCTCTCAACGCGCATGTGGATCAAGCAACAAAATGCCGCTACTGAGAACTTGCTTGAACGTGTGGTAGAACCATTGACGGCCTGGGCAGAAACGCTTGGTGCTCCTTATCCTCAGGGGTTGATTTCGAGCGGCATGGAAGTATCTCTTACAGAATCATCCGCACGATAGTATCTGTGGTTGTAGTATAGATCAGGTGCATCGCGAGAACGGTGTGCGTTTTGCACAGAGCCAGCAGATAAGCGAAAGCATCATCATCCAGGCACTGCAACAGATCGCTGCGGCAGTAGATACACGTGCACCTTTTGCAGCTGCGCATATGGGCTCTGAACCTGTACCGATTGTTGTTTTTAATCCTTCTCTCGGCCCTCGCACAGCGACCGTCCAGACTACCATTCAGCTTCCTGGCTCCCTCTATAACGCTATCATTGTGGATGAACGAGGGGTGCGTATGCCCTACCGGATCGTCAATCGCTGGCGTCAAGAAATAGGTTCTATGCCAATTGCGCGTGAAATGCTCTCCACCGCCGTTATTCTGTCAGGTATCGATTCGCCTGCACAGCTTGCGCAGATGGCTGAGTCAATGATTATGACCTCCCTGGGCCTGAGTGGAGAAGCACATGCCATCTCGCGTATCTACATCGAGAACTACAGCGAATCACCTCTTCACCATGAGCATCATACAGCACAACCAGGAGTCGTACACATAGAAATCATGCTTGCCCCTAGAGGACGCATCATAATTAATGAGAATGAGATTGACCAGGCTTTCCAGCAAGTAATGGCGCTCCTGGAACGCAAAGATATTCACACGTTGAACCTGACGTTGATTGACCAGGCTCGTGAAACCATCGATTTTATTGCTGCCGATCTGCCTTCCTACGGTCTCAAGACATTCTGGCTCTATCCACGAGGACTCAAAGAAGCGCAAAGTACAGGAAAACACAGCTCTGTTGCTTCTCTGATCGCACAGACACAAACTATCGAGAATGAATTCTATCGCATCGAAGTTGATACCAGAGATGGAACGCTAATTGTCACAGACAAACTCACAAATGTAGCCTTTTCAGGTCTGAACCGTTTTATAGATGGAGGGGATATTGGTGACCTGTACACCTATTGCCCACCCGAGCATGATACGTTAATCAGTATACCTATGGAAGCACCAAAGATTGAGTTGATCAATCCGGGTCCAGTACAGGCTACATTGCGTATCACTGGACGCTGGGCGTTACCTGCTACCTGTACCGCCAACCGGGCCGAACGCAGTACACGCTCGACTATCTGCTCTATTGTCAGTGACGTTTCGTTGACTCCAGGTGTTCGGCGCATCGACATTCATACGTCTGTAGAGAACAAAGCAAAAGATCACAGGTTACGCGTTGCCTTTCCTGTATCCTATACGGTTGATCAGGTAGCAGTTGAAGGAACGTTTGAGGTACGTATGCGTCCTGTAACCCAGCCCATTCCACCTGACGTAACGGAATGGGCTGAAGTGCCTGTGAATGTCTTTCCGCAGAAGCGTTTCGTCGATATTAGCAATGGCGAGATCGGTCTGGGCATACTGAATCGTGGCCTACCAGAGTACGAGGTCATTCACGTGAACGATCAGCCAGGTGCGGAAGTGTCTTCCGCACAAGAGAGACAGGCAGTAGCAATAACGTTATTACGTTGTGTAGAGTGGCTTTCTCGTGGCGATCTATCAACACGTCATGGCCACGCTGGTCCTATGGAACACACACCAGAAGCCCAGTGTCTGGGCCATCACGAATTTGATTACGCACTGGTTACTCATCGTGGAACCTGGGAGTCTGAAAATGCTCTGGTATTGCGCGAGGCACAGATATTCAATACTCCTATCACAACACGTACGGTTGGAACTGAACAGCACGCAGGAAAACTTCCTTCGCATACCTCGTTCATCGCTGTTGAACCTGACGAACTGGTCTTAAGCGCAGTAAAGCACAGCGAAAAGGAACAAAGGAAGCAAAGGGGACTCGCCATACGTGTTTATAACCCTGCGGGACAATCTGTAAATGCAAAAATCAGGCCAGGATTTGCATTTACACAGGTTCATATGGCAAACTTATTGGAGGAATATCTAGAAGAAGAGTCATCTCTTCTCACTATAGATCAGGCAGCAGGATCGGTACAAATAAGTATACGTAGTGGGGGCATAATGACGCTCTTATTTGAATAAGGCAAGAGCGCCATTGGGAGCAAAATAGCGAAACGATCCCTTTAAGCTTTAACTTTTAGTCCTATAATGTCATCTTATTGCTTTGTATTGCGTTGTGAATCTCAGTGAATGTAGTCTAAAAAGTGAGTAGAACAATGGGTTGCGCGTTTAAATTTGGTACCTTATTCTCTATGTCGATGAAAGGGGCATCTGTCCTGTGAGAACCTTTACAAATATTTTTCTGGCCACAACTCCGGCGGCAACTCCGGCTGCGACTCCGACGACAACAAGTGGCGGCATACAGCAAACTTTAACCGGATTTATTGGCCCTCTTATAGGTTGTACCGTTGCGTTTCTAGTCATCTTCTGGTTAAGCCTGGTGATATGGGCTTTTCGCGATATCCGTGCTCGCACACAGGATTTCCTCTCGCAGGTGCTTGCTGTTGTACTGGTAGCAGTTTTTCCTATCGGTGGCCTTTTCATCTACCTGATTCTACGCCCCCGTCAAACCCTGGCGGAAATCTATGAGCGCCAATTGGAGGAAGAATCTCTCCTGGCCGAGATGACCGAGCGTCAGACATGCAGTAACTGTCACGCTCGTATCGAGACCGATTTCCAGGTATGCCCATCCTGTGGCCAGAAGCTCAAGCGTTCCTGTCCCAAATGTGAACGCCTCCTGGAACTGCGCTGGACATTCTGTCCTTACTGCGCAACAAATCTTGTTGGTGGACCTGGTCCAATGCCAAACATGCCCGGCATGCCTGTTATGAGCAGAGGTAGCAATGCAGGTATCCCAAATAGCGGTATACCAGGTGGCAGCATCCCCGGTGGTAGTATTCCTGGCATGCCTATGGGTGGTAGTATTCCCGGCAGTGTTCCTGGCATGCCTATGGGTGGTCCTCCCGCTGGTAATCGCTATTAGACTGTTTCCGCCCACTTTCGCACTCTTATCGAGGCCCGGATGATCGATCTTTGATGATCTATCCGGGCCTCGTAAACATTAACCTCTATTATTAGCGCGACGACGGTAAAGGACCAGCTACTACACCATCTTTACGAATGCGCCAGAAATGAACAGTCATGAGCAATGCGCCTACAAGCGGCAACAGGATCACGTGAAGCGTCATATTAGAGGGGTTGGATGCTGCCTTCTTCAATCTTGTCCTTGCTCGTTCAAAAAGTCATTGTGCTGCTGACATACTGTTGTCACTCGCATTGGGTACACTGTTGGTATGAAAGAAATTGAGTACCGCCGCTGGGGCAGCTACTCAGCTTTAATGCTTTAATGCTTTAAAAAGGTAGGAACACTCATGGCAAAACTTCTCGGACCCGATTTTATCAGCTTACAGGTGCGCGACCTCTCTGCCTCGCGTGCGTTCTACACGGAGATGTTGAGCTTACCTGTCGATCCGCGCTTCGACACTCCCGATTTTGTCCTCTTCGACTCCAGCACGATCCCCTTTGCTATCAGCCAGGCAATAGTGAACCTGGATGAAGCACCGCAGCCAGGATGGGGTGTAACGCTCTGGATCGACTGTGATAATGTCAATGACTTGCATGCCAGATTGGACACAGCTGGTGCCACCATCATCAAGCAACCATTCGATGGTCCATTTGGGCGCACCTTCATCTTTGCTGATCCCGATGGGTACCGCATTACGGCCAACGAGAACCCCTGGGAGCGGTTTCCCTTAGGTGGCAAGCAGCAAGGTTAGGAAGAAGATTTGTAACTCTTCTGAAAACGCCGTTTTCATCCTGGGTGGTGAACCCGTTTCATGAGCGTCTCTTCAGAAGAGGCCTGATTCCTCAGTGCCTACGGCGCTTCGCAAGCCGTTTTGTGTAGACGGTGGGATTTGCGGCCTGGAGCCGCAAATCCCACCGTCTACACAAAACCTGGGCGAGCCACCGCAGGTGGCGAGCAGACCTGAAGAGTTACGAAGATTTAATAAGAGTGAAAAGAGGAAACAAGTATGCTCGCGCTCAGTAATTCAATTCATCTGTATGCCCGACCAGACACAAAGGAGAAATTTCTGAAATTCTTTACCCACATTCTCGGTTTGGAAGCCGCTGAGAGTTCAGACTCAGTGATGGATTCGCCAGAACCAATTTACTCCTTCACCTTTTCCAACGGCGCAAGCCTGAGCGTAGAGTTTATAGAGGATGCGCTCTCGGACCAGCAGGCGCAACGAGGAGCATGGCTTGAGCTCAGGACGAATGATGCGGTGGAACTGCAACAGAAGGTGCAGGCTTTCGGACTCAAGAGAGTGATTCACCCATATACTTCGTTCTTTTATGTCCAGGCACCAGGAGGGCAAGTATTCAAAATCGTCCCCAACAAAGAAATGTGAGGCTTCAATTCATAGTAATGAAAACGAATGGAGATAAGTTCAATAACGATGCACCAACACCAAAATTATCCTGCAATAACGTGGGAACATGTTGCTGTACCTGAAGATGTGGGATGGTCAACAACACGCTTGCATGCAGCACAGCCGTATGCTGATACATTGGGTTCGGCTGCTGCTCTAGTCGTTACAAGTGGCAAGATTCTTGCTGAATGGGGAGATACAGCACGCCGTTTTCCTTGCCACTCAATGCGTAAAAGCCTCCTGAGCAGTTTATTTGGTATCGCTATTAATGAGGGCAGTATCGATATAACGCAAACTTTAAATGGACTTGCTATCGACGACAACGAACCAGTATTGACACCTCAAGAGAAGCAGGCAACAATTATTGATCTCTTAAAGGCCCGTTCTGGCATCTATCATCCTGCCAGTTGTCAGCCAAATAATCGACTCCCTGAACGTGGCAGTCACGCTCCAGGAACATTCTGGTATTATAACAACTGGGATTTCAACACATTAGGAACCATTTTTGAGCAATGTACGCAGACAAGTCTATTCGCAGCATTTCATCAACGCATTGCTACCCCATTACAGATGGAAGATTTCGCTTTTAGTGATATCCTCTACCGGGGAGGTGGCCTGGATGCATTACACCCTGCGTATTGGTTCCGTATGCAACTTAGCGAACTGAAGCAACAAGGAACTGAGTTTCTTCGTCGTACAGAATGGCGGGATGGAGATGATGTTTCGCTACTGCCATTAGATGATTTTCCAGAAGATGCAAGCACCTATTATGTAGGAACAAGCGTATCTGTACATCCTTGTTACTGGTTCCGTATGTCAGCTCGTGACCTGGCCCGCTTTGGCTGGCTTTTTCTCAACGAAGGTGAGTGGAATGGGCAACAGATCGTACCCAGGCAATGGGTGAAAGAGAGTACAATGGCCCATTCAAGCGCATGGTTTGGATCTGGTTATGGGTACATGTGGTGGGTCGCGGTTGATGGCAACATGTTCCCCGGCGTGACCTTGCCCCAGGGTTCTTTTGCTGCCCTTGGATTAGGAGGGCATTTTGTCGTAGTCATTCCAGCGTTTGATACCGTTATCGTGCATCGCATGGATAGCGAAACGAACAGGCAAACATCGTCTATTAGCCGTGAGCTGTTGGGAGGCTTCCTGAAGACACTTTTAGCTGCAAAGATGGATGTATAGCAAGTACAGTATTATCCTCCACTACCTCGCACGTAGCCCCCGATGTGCAATATCCCTCCGATAATGCATCCCCTCAAATGCTATCAACGATGCACCCTCGTAAACCTTCGCAACGGCTTCCTGCAAGGTTGCACCATGAGCCGCAACGCTCAGAACGCGCCCACCAGCCGTAACAAGGCAACCATCCTGAAGAGCTGTACCCGCGTGGAAAACCTGCACACCATCTAAACGGCTGGCCTCTTCTATGCCTGTGATGGGAATGCCTGAACGATATTTGCCAGGATAGCCGCCGGATGCCAGCGTGAGACTGATAGCGTAACCCGGATGCCAGAGATTTTGAGAACCAACGCTCTTACCCTCAGCAAATTCGAGCACATTGAGCAGATCTTCGCGCAAAAGGAGCATGAACGCCTGCGTTTCAGGATCGCCGAAGCGAGTGTTGTGCTCTAGAACACTGGGACCCTGAGCGGTGAGCATAATGTTGGAATAGAGGACGCCTGTGAAATGGATGCCTCTCTGCTTGAGCGCTTGCAGCGTGGTAGCGATGATCTGCTGGTGAATGCTTTGCTCCTGGGATTGAGCAACGAAAGGCAACGGTGTGAATACACCCATGCCCCCAGTATTTAGACCTTGATCGTTGTCGAGGGCACGCTTGTGATCTTGCGTGAGCGTCAGAGGGAGAAAGCTGGTGCCGTTGCAGATAGCGGTTGAGCCAATCTCGTCGCCTTGTAGGTAATCCTCAATGACAACGAGATCGCCAGCAGCACCGAAGACACGCTCGACCATCATTTCCTTGAGCGCGTTATGAGCTGTAGCCAGATCCAGCGCGACGATTGCTCCCTTGCCTGCCGCGTTGCCATCAGCTTTGACGACAACGGGGGCACCATGCTGTTCCAGGTAAGCACGCGCTTCGGAATAGCTGGTAAACGTGCGGTGTTGCGCTGTGGGAATGCCTGCCGAGGTCATTAATTCTTTGGCAAACGCTTTGCTCCCTTCAAGGGCGGCGCCATCAGCGCTGGGACCAAAGACGCGTAGTCCTCGTTGACGAAAGAGATCAACGATACCATCTACCAGAGGCACTTCCGGTCCTACGACAGTCAGGTCGATTCGGGTACGTTCGGCAAAATCTGCCACCTCGGCAAATTGTGTTACATCGAGTGGCACACATTCCGCATGCGAGCTCATGCCGGGGTTGCCCGGTGCAGCATACAGATGTGTGATGCGCGAACTCTGCGCCAGCTTCCATATCAGCGCATGTTCACGCGCTCCCGAACCGATGACTAATACACGCACGTCTCTATTACTCCTTAAGGTTTTTTCGGTGACAAGATTATTGTCGTTTTGTTATTGCACTCGCCAGTATGACCGGTAAGCGCTCAGGATTGTAGTTTGCTTCGGTTAAAGGATTAAAGGGCCAGCCCTGTTTCTCCATACAACCGTAGCAAAATTGGCTGTGCAGGAATGTATGAGCTGCTTCGTCATCAAGTGCCCTGGCATCAAGTGAGGCCGAGTTGATGGCTCTTCCCAATCCAGCCATGCTTAAGTAACCCAGACTGTCAACACCGATATAGTCGGCGATCTCCTTGGTGCTACGGCCTGCTGCAATCAGTTCCGCCTCCTGAGGGATATCGATGCCGAAGTAGCAGGGATGGCGCAGCGGCGGCGAACTTGAGCGCAGGTGGATTTCGCGTGCCCCCTGACGACGCAACGCTGCAACAAGGCGCTTCATCGTATTGCCACGCACAATCGAATCATCCACGATTATCAAGCGCTTGCCAGTAATTTTTGGCTTGACCATGTTGAATTTCAGATCTACCTCCAGCTGGCGCAGACGCTGATCAGGCTTGATGAAGGTGCGATCAGTATAGCGATTCTTGATGATGGCATTGCCGTAAGGGATGCCCGATCGTTCGGCATAGCCAAGAGCAGCGGGAACGGAGGAATCAGGTACAGGGACTACAAGATCGGCATCGACAGGAAATTCTTTCGCCAGCTCACGCCCCAGAGCTTCACGCACTATATAGGTATGACGGCCTTGAATCTCGCTGGTCGCATCGGAGAAGTAGATATACTCGAAAACGCAGAGGCTCTGACGAGGTACTTTTACCAGCATTTCAGAGTGCATCCCGTGCTCATCGATAGTGATCAGCTCACCGGGTTCCACTTCGCGTATGTAGGTTGCACCAGTACGATCTAACGCGCACGACTCGGAAGCAACGATCCAGGTCTTACCGATGCGACCGATGCACAAAGGGCGCATACCCCAGGGATCACGTATGGCATAGAGCTTGCCTTCCGCCAGGATCACCAGACTATAGGCACCACGCATTAGCGGAAATGATGCAATCATACGTTCACGCTGATTCTGACCCTCTGCATAGAGAAGCAGCAAAGCCATGACCTCGCTGTCTGTTGTAGAATTCAATGCATCTTGAGGGACCATTTCGCGCAACTGCGGACCATTTACCAGATTACCGTTATGGGCAACTGCAACAGTGTCATAGGCGTCAGGGTGAGAACCAACAATGAAAGGTCCAGCGTTTTCGACACAACTGGATCCAGTTGTTGAGTAGCGCACGTGGCCGATTCCGCAGCGAGTGAAAGGCAGGCTTGTGCCAGAATCCTGAAACACATCGCGCACCTTGCCCATGGCTATACGGTTGGCAATGCGCCCCTCACTATCATACACGGCCATACCTGCGCTCTCTTGACCACGATGTTGCAAGGCAGTGAGCGCCAATGTGAGGTAACGACGCACATCAAGACTCTCATCGTCGCGATGGGCGTAGATTCCCACGATACCACAAGCATCGTGTAATCGTTCCATGCTCTTCTCCTCTCGAAGGGGTAGATATTCTAGCACTTTTAGCGGCTGGTAGTTAACTTGCCTGTCAGATCGGCCACTAAGGCGTAGCGATCGGCGATCCCTTGCAAGTCCTCCGATGTTACATTCTTCAAATTCCGATAGACCTGTTTATCTAACATACGTGTTTTGTCGCCAGCAGGCCAGAGCCGCCAACTATCATTATCAATAACGTCCGCAACGAGCAAATTGCCTGCCATATCTCGCCCAAACTCGATTTTGAGATCGACCAGGGTTACATCTACAGTAGCCCATGCCTGCTCAATCACTGCAAATACGCGATGACCCAGTTCGACCATCTCCTCGCTCTCTTGCCGCGTTGCCAACTCCAGATTGAGGATGTCCTGCGGCGAGATCTGTGGATCATGACGAGCATCATCCTTCAAAAATGTCTCGATCAGTACCGGATCGAAACGTGTTCCCTCGCTTACTTCTGGATGACGTTTTAAATATGAGCCGGTCGCGAGGCGACGTTGTACGTGTTCAATGGGCAACATAGTACAACGCTTGACGAGTAGCGTTACATCGTCGATCTGTCGCACAAAATGGGTGGGAATGCCAGCATTATTTAAGAGGCGAAATACATTGGAGGTGGTAATGGTGCTCCAGCGTGATTTCCCTACCAGTTCGTTTCGCCGGACACCATCACCCGCAGTGATTTGATCTTTACTCACTATATAGACCAGCGTTTTATCGTCAGGATGGGCATAAATTTGTTTAGTTTTTCCCTCGGTAAGCAGAGGGCCAGATATTGGATTGTTTGTCATTGGATTTTCCCTTTTTATGATTCTCCTTTTTACATTATTTCGTTGCTATTCATTGTAAGATGACACCTTCACCTTCTGTAACGTAGCCGACAGTAAGGAGTTCTGGGAGCACACAACGCGCCTCCAATGCGGCTTTCGGTGCAAGTACCAGTACCATGCCAATACCCATATTAAAGGTATGATATTGTTCTTCCTGTGCAAGGCTGCCTAAACGTGCAAGTAGACGGAAGAGTGGTGGGACTTCCCAGGATTTCGTTTCAATGATGGCCTGTGTACCAGTGGGCAGGATACGTGAGATGTTTCCTGCAAACCCTCCCCCAGTAATATGAGCCATGCCTTTGATAAAGCGACTCCGATCCGCCAGGTATTCACGCAACTGGTTAACCTCGTGCAGATAACAACGATGTGGACGCAGCAAAGCATCAATGAGTGGCTCACCTAATTCGGGAAAGATAGTATTGAGCGCGTAGGGAGCGAAAATGCTGCGAGCGAGCGAGTAGCCGTTGGTATGTAATCCACTGGAAGGCAGACCAAGTAATATATCGCCTGCACAGATACTTGATGTATGCGTCACTTCATCTTCCTCAACCACGCCCACAATCGTACCAGCGAGGTCAAAGGCACCCGATTGGTAGACATCGGGCATCTCCGCCGTTTCACCACCGAGCAGGACACAATTCACTTCTACACAGGCATCAGCGACGCTGCGTACAATTTTTGCCGCCAGCACTGCGTCAAGTCTGCCCATCGCCAGGTAGTCCATAAAGAAGAGCGGCCTGGCACTCTGGGTAAGTAGATCATTGACGGAATGATTGACGAGATCGTATCCGATGGTATCAAAACGCCGGGCCTGCGAAGCAAGCAACGTTTTGGTACCAACACCATCCGTAGAGGCAACTAGCGCGGGCTGGCGCATTTTCTGTAGATTTTTCATGCTCAGAACGCCTGCGAACGCGCCCATACCGGCTAACACATCAGGACCCTGCGTCGCACGAATAGCCTTCTGCATCAAGCGTTTTGCCTGATCGGCAGCAGCAATGTTGACACCACTGGTGGCATAGGAATCGGAAGCAACACGTGTCTGCTCCAGGTGCGTTGATAGAGAAGATGAAGCAGATACTGCTTTAGCAAACACCTCTGGCTCAGCAGTTTCACCGCCCAGTCGCTGAGCATAAATATAGGCATTTCTAAATATCAATAGCCCATCGCCCTGTCCATTTGCGAGCGAACGGCGCTGCGGATGTTGCAAAGCATGAACATAGCGCTCAGGATGAGGCATGAGGCCAAATACATTGCCGCGTGCATTGCACACGCCCGCGACATTGTTGGCGGAACCATTAGGATTATCGGGATAGGGAACGCTCTGATCGAGATCACCATCTCTGGCAATATAGACAAGCGGTACCTGTCCACTGGCCTGTACCTGGGAAACATCGCCAGCTAACACGAATTGTCCCTCACCATGAGCAACCGGCAGCTCAATTGAACGCTCTATATTCTGCGTAAAAATACAGGAACCTGGTTGAGTGCTCAATGTCACCCAGCGGCATTCAAACTGAGCCGAAACATTCTCGGTCAGAGTGGCACGCGGCGAGATTATCTGCTGCTCATTCGTATCTACAAGACCTGGCAGCAGGCCTGCGCGAATCAGAACCTGAAAGCCATTGCAGATGCCCAGTACCGGTCGTCCCTCATCAATAAAACGCTGAAGTTGGGAACCGAGATGAATGGTGAGATTCTTTGCCAGTAGTGTGCCCGCTCCCAGATCATCACCATAAGAGAAGCCGCCGGGGATGACCAGGAACTGGTAATCCAGTAGCGTTTCAGGTGCCTTAAGAAGTTGATTGATGTGTACAAGATCGGTCTGGAAACCGACCAGGCGACAGGCCTGAGCAGTCTCAAGGTCGCAGTTAATGCCTGGTGCACGCAATACGAGAGCACGGGTCATGACTTACCTCCCTTCCATGCCTCTTGCAGTTCGCTCACTCCCAGGTTTATCAATTCTTCTTCTCCATCCCGCACAATAAAGCGGTCGGTATGTGAGACAGTACCAACATAAACGATATCCTCGATGCCATTGAGGCGCATGTGCTTCTCGAATGTTCCCAGTTGTTCGGGAGCAATCTCTACAAGAAAACGCGATGGTGACTCGCTGAAAAGACGAACAATATCAACGGCAACAGGAGTAACATCCAAATTATCCACTTGCTCATTCCCTTCAGATGGCAGTTGAGGTAAGGGGGATCCGATAGAAATATGGCGCAGATCTAGAGTGACACCCTGTAAGCTTGCCAGCGCCATTTCCGCAGCAGCGAGGGCTAATCCTCCCTCTGAAAGATCATGGCACGCACGTACTAATCCCTGGCGAATGGTCTCTCCAAGTGCCTTCATCGTTGTATAAGCATGCGAAATATCGACCTGAGGCACCATGGTATAAGGCAGCAATGTTGCAAAAGAGCCCTGGTCAATAACCTCAGTATAATATGAGCCAGCCAGCTCATTGCGCGTCGTGCCAACCAGGTAGAGCAAGTTGCCGGGCGTTTTTAGGGACATATCAACCGCCTGAGCAGCATCATCGATTCTACCCACGGCCGAGATCAACAAAGTAGGGATAACAGACAGGCGTTTACCACCCGCGCGATACTCGTTATTGAGGCTATCTTTCCCTGAGATAAAAGGCGTACCGAAACCAAGCACGGCATCATAACATCCCTTCACCGCTCGTACGAGCATACCCAGTTGTTGCGGATCAGTAGAATTGCCCCAGCAGAAGTTATCCAGAATCGCTGCATGTGTTATATCACCACCCACGGCGGTCAGGTTCCGTAGCGCTTCATCGACGGCGTTGACGGCCATATGATAGGGATCAATATTGCCATATAAAGGATTGACGCCATTTGAAAGAATGATACCTGCTTGCGTCTGCTCAGCGAGGATAGGTTGCAAGACTGCTGCATCACCCGGTCCATTGCCTGCCTTTCCGACCAGCGGCTTTAGCACGGTTGCGCCCTGGACCTCATGATCGTAGCGGCGCACAATCTCCTCTTTTGACGCAAGAGTGGGATGGCGCAAGAGCGATAAAAGTGTCGGTGCCAGGGAGCGTGTGATATTATGCAAATTCTGATTGACTACATTCTGATTGGCAACGCGCCGTTTCGGAGTCCACACCGCCTCCAGCGTTCTACGAGGACATCCTGAATGGAGAAACTCCATATCCATATCAGCGACGACCTGGCCAGAGTACGTTACGACGAGGCGCTGATCGTCAGTGAAGGTTCCAACAATACTCGCCTCAACCTCTTCGATGGTGCAGAGTTCTAAAAGTTCCTCAAGATGCTGTGAAGGTACGGCCAGAACCATACGTTCCTGAGCCTCCGAGAGCCAGATTTCCCAGGGAGCCAGACCTTGATATTTCAAGGGAGCGTGAGTCAACTCGATATGAGCTCCGGTCTCGGCTCCCATCTCACCAATAGCTGAAGAGAAGCCGCCCGCGCCACAATCGGTAATTGCGTGGTACAGTTCGCGGTCGCGAGCCTGAATAATAACATCGGTGACTTTTTTCTCAGTAATGGGAGCGCCTATCTGCACTGCGGCACCAGCCTGCGCATTAATCTCACTGCTCATCTCGCCAGAAGAGAAGGTTGCGCCATGCACACCATCGCGACCCGTGCGCCCGCCGAGTACCACAATATGGTCTCCCGCTTGTATTGCATTAGGATGGCTACCATGCGGCAAAATACCTAGACAACCGCAGAAAACCAGGGGATTATAAATATAGCCAGGATGATAGAGAACCGCACCATTGACGGTAGGTATGCCCATTTTATTGCCATAATCGCGCACCCCGCTCACGACACCGCTGGCGATACGGCGTGGCGAAAGGACGCCGTCGGGTAGCTCGTCAGCAGGCGTCTCAAGCGGACCGAAGCAGAGCACATCTGTACAGGCAACGGGTCGTGCTGAAACGCCCAACACATCGCGAATAACACCTCCAACTCCGGTATTAGCACCACCAAATGGTTCAATGGCAGATGGATGATTATGCGTCTCGACCTTGAAGGCAAGATCGTACTGGTCTGTGTAACGGATGATACCGGCGTTATCACTGAATGCCGACACCAGCCAGGATGGTCTGACCTGTTCGGTGGCTCGCATGATATAGTGTTTCAGCAGGCCCGGAATAGTCTCTGAGGTCAGGATAGCTCCGGAAGAATCCGTCTCGCTGTATGTAATGATTGCCTTAAAGGTCTTATGCGAGCAATGCTCCGACCATGTTTGAGCCAGTGTCTCCAGTTCCACATCGGTAGGCTCACGCCCCAGTTTCTGATAGTGGTGCTGGATGGTATGCATTTCATCCAAATTCAACGACAAGAGACCAGCCTGGCTCACCTCCATCAACTGCTCGTTGGTCATAGTCGACAATGGGAACGTTGAAATAATTCTGGTGGGATGTCCGTTTGCAAATGATTCCGTTGCTGGCTCTTCATCATTATCTGCTGAATCAACTTTATAAAGAGTATAGTGTTGAATGACCGGATTATAAAGCAGAGCACGAGCGATAGTATGGGCCTCGGACTCGCTCAAACGGCGATCCAGTACATAGCGCCGCCCCGTTTCAACGCGATCCAGCCCAGTAATACCGAGCATATAGGCACCTGCAATGACACTCTCAGCAAGCGTATCGGTCACGCCATGATGGAAAAATACATCCACGATATGGCCTGTAGCAGCATCGTCCGGGATACGACCGGAACTGACCTCCTGCACCACTGGATCAACGAGTAGTTGCCGGGTGAGTTGCTCCAATTGAGAGGGACCGAGATCGCCTGAGAGGTGGTAAAGTTGCGCGGTACGGATGCTAAGAGGGGATGAAGCGGCGGAAAATTCTGTAAGCAAAGGAATTTGCTGCGCCGATAACTGTAATATTTCGCGAGCAAGCTTCTGAGCATGCACATCGTGCCGCTCATAGATTGCTCGCACCTCAATTTGAAAAAATGTCACGTTTCTGGTCCTGGCTGATTGCCTATCTACCTGTCAGTGGAACGGTGTGTCCTGAAAGGTCTCATCCAATAAGACAGGTTCATTGTAGCACCTTTCTTGAGACCGTGGCAAATGCTGTACAAATTCTCTTTTTAGCTCTGACTGAAAAAGGGGATTCGTCATTGCGGTATAAACGTCGTTCCATTGTTCAAAAACACAATCTGCTCATTCTGAATATGCAAAATTAGATCAGGCTTACCATCCCCATTGACATCACGTATCTCCCCGGTAACAGGCGTGAGATCCTGCCCAGCGCCAAAGAGAACCGGGCCTAAAAAGATACGTGTACGCGTGGGATCACCACCAGGGATTTCAATTATTTCCACGTGCCGGTTCAAATTGAGAAAGATAAAATGCGTTTTATGTGTCGCACTATCATCATGACCTACAACGGCATCAAGCTGGGACGTACGCGGACGCCCATACTGAATATCATTCTGAAAGGTCTGCCACCAGGATCCCAGGGCACTGAGGCCTATAAACAGAATGATCGTGAGGATCACTCCTATCAGGATAGCTGCAAGAGGAAACCGCCTTGTTGACCTCTGCGCCTCTGTTCCGTAAGATGTGACCGCGCTTGACGCAATACCACTGGTACGCTTCGGACTTAAACTTGAACGCCGCCGTTAAATCAATACTCCATTCTGTGTATCTGGTTCATTGTTAGTTTCCTGTTGAACAGGTGGCGCTGATCTGTAACGCCGTGTGCTGCTGGGCATACGCGTAACGTAAAATTCCTCGTCTTCCTCAATGTCGTATTCCGCAGGTCGCCCTCGCTTCCTGGCCTGAGTTGTTTCCATCGGTCTCCTCCATTCTAGATTTTTAGAACATATTTTCTAATTAAGTATACCAGAATAAACAAGTTAGTCAATAGAGATTAGCCCGAATGGAGATGGATTTTTGAAACAGGCTTGTTTTCTGTCCAGTTTCAATTGAAACTGGACAAAGACGAGCTCGCTTTTCCAGTGAGGGTCGCGCCGAAACATATCCCGCCGAGTTTTCTATCGTTCTCGTCTCTATGCTTCGATACAATACCGACTGCTACATGGAGGAAGTGATTACCAGAAAATAGGAGGAATGTCTTATAACATTGCTGAGGAGGAAGCAGCGGGTAAACCGAGGCCGTTGTTAACGACATCAACGATCATCTGGGTTGTAAATGGCTTGGTAAGATATGCCTGTGTTCCCGCCAACCGTGCCTTAAGGCGATCTATTACACCATCATGCCGTGAGAGAATCACGATCACGGTTCGACTCCATTGTGGTTTCGACCTGAGATAGCGTGCAATTTCGTAACCATTCATTTTCGGCAGATCAATATCTAGAACGACCAGGTCAGGAACACGCTCCAACTGTCGATTGGTAAAGGCACGCAACGCCTCTATTCCATCCGGAAAACTGACGACCTCTAACCCTTCTCTCCGCAAACTGACTTCTACAATTTTCCTCACTGTGGGAGAGTCATCAATAACCATCACTAACTTACTCATCTGTGTTTCTCCCTGTTCATCCAATTTTGTTGAATATACCTATTTGACTATAACGCCCCCTATAGAAGTATGCAGGCTAGTGGTACTCTGTTACAATAACAAGTAAGTAACAACTGGGCGACAACTTTGTGACATTGTATACTAACATCAGTTACTACCGCTCAGCCGGGCAAGTGGGGCATCCCCTTGTGGGTGCCCGCGTGCCTGCGACTCTACTCATCGGAATACGAGCACTTAGTTGCCTGCGGGCACCCACAAGGGGATGCCCCACTATCGAGTTGGTAAGAGGGTTATGAAGGCAAATCAACGCTTGAAACGCGAACGCGAGTTACGTGGTTGGTCACAAGCAAAAGTTGCTAGCGAGATTGGCACCGATCCAGCTACAATTGGACGCTGGGAACGTGGCCTATCATTCCCTTATCCTTATTTCCGTGAGAAACTGTGCGTGCTGTTTGGAAAAAGTGCGCCCGAGTTGGGTCTCGTGCAGAGTAAGAACGGTAATAAAGAAGAGCTACGTCCCGCTAGAGATCATCCTGTACGGCATTCGCCCTTTCCACCACAGGCCCCTCACCAGGTCTATGATCCTGTAGCTCCTCTTCTTACCACGCTTAGCAGTGGCCTGATTGGACGCGATTCTCTGGTGTGCGAATTGAAACAACGCCTCCTATCCGGAGGAGATGTAGCTCTAACGGCTCTCAACGGCTTGCCCGGCGTGGGAAAGACCGCGCTGGCTACAGCGTTATCTTATGATGCCGATGTGCAGGCTCACTTTTGTGATGGCGTGCTCTGGGCTTCTCTAGGACCACATCCTCATGTATTGAACCAGCTGAGACGCTGGGGAACATTATTATGTATTCCCTCTCATGGACTGAGCGATACGAGTTGTGAAGCCTGGAGCGCAGCCATTCGTTCTGCAATTGGTTTCCGTCGCTTCCTGATCGTTATCGACGATGCCTGGACGATTGAAGACGCTTTGACCTGCAAGGTTGGTGGCTTCAATTGCGCTTATCTCGTCACAACGCGTCTTCCACAGATTGCACTCTATTTTGCTGGCAATGGAGCGACTGTTGTTCATGAATTGAGCGAAGATGATAGCGTCGCTCTCCTGGCTCGCCTGGCACCAGATGTAGTCGTTAAAGAAGCACCTGCTATTCGTCAACTGGTACATTCAGTGGGAGGCCTCCCACTCGCTCTTACACTCATTGGCAAGCATTTATGTGTGCAGGGACATAGTCGACAGCCACGCCGTATTAAGATGGCCCTTGAACGCTTACAAAATATGCATGAACTCCTGGAATTGAAAGAACCTTATGCACTGGTAGAGCGCCACCCAAGTTTGATGCTAGGGGCCTCACTCTCTCTCAGATCAGTAATCGCCGTTAGCGACCAGGAGCTGACTACACAAGCAAGCGCGGTCTTACATGCACTTGCCGTCTTTCCGGCCAAACCCAATAGCTTCTCTGAGGAAGCCGCCGAAGTAGTGGCAGCTCAACCTGCCGCCTTCCTCGATGTACTGAGCGATGCTGGCATTCTAGAAAGTAGTGGACCAGGTCGCTATACTTTACATCGCACCATCTCTGACTATGCACGTGCTCACCTGCCAGATCCCGTAGTTTATGAACGTTTTGTTCTCTATTTTATTGAGTATATGGAAAAATATATAGAAAGATATAAATATGATTATGAGGCATTAAACCTGGAATTTGAGAATATTCTGGCTGCTTTACAGGTAGCAGGCGAGCAAAATATGCAGGCTGAGTTGGCGCGTGGTGTCAATGCTCTCTCAGCTTTTTTGCAAATTGGTGAAACTGGGAGTCATTTTTGTGCAAACAGAGCGAGAGCCTGGTTGGACTCGTTACCTCGTGCTCTATAAGAATTTCTTAAGCGGTTCTGTGGAAGCGAAAAGCACACTTTAACCTGGTCCATTACTTTCCTATCCTATTTCTTGCCCTCCCTCTTTATAGAAACTGGTAGAACATGATACAATAGTCCCATTGCAAGATGGGCATTCCACATAAACGAATGGTAGCGGGTCTTGCTCTATTCTATCGATCAGGAACTTGATTTGGAATGCATGATACAACGAAGCGGATACATAGATTTTAGCATGTTAGATATTATCATACGGCTGGCGCAAGATTTTCATGCACAGCAAAAACAACTTTATATGGTAGGAGGGACGGTGCGCGATGTCTTGTTGCACCGTGATCAGTCCGCCGATGCAGATCTGGCGACCGATGCCCATCCTGATGAGATCAAGCGCCTGGTGACCCCGACGCGCCCCAACGCCGTCGTCCTTGTCGGTGAGCGTTTTGGTACTGTTCGCCTCCTCTACGAGTCAAATATTGTAGAGATCACAACCTTCCGCACCGAACGCTATAACCCTGATTCCCGTAAACCTGAGGTTTGTTTTGGTACCGACCTGATGGAAGATCTGCGCCGGCGCGACTTTACAATTAATGCTATGGCACGCGATCTTCTCAATGGTCATATTATCGATCCTTTTAATGGACAACAGGATCTTGAAGCTCATATCTTGCGTGCCGTTGGCAACGAGCCAGATAAACGCTTCGATGAAGATCCCTTGCGTCTGCTTCGTGGTGTACGCTTTGCTGCTCAGCTGGATTTCGCTCTTGAAACTGAAACACGCCATTCTATTGAGCGGCAGGCAACCAAACTACAAAAGATTAGCCGTGAGCGTATCCGCGACGAAATGAATAAGTTGCTGCTCTCAAATCATCCAGCCAGGGGTCTTGATCTGCTCGTAGAGTTGGGCCTGATGCTCTCAATCATACCGGAAGTATTGGAGTTGTGCGGCGTGAGCCAGCAGCCCACTCTTCGTGCTCCAGCTTCTAAAGATGTCTATGCTCACGTGCTGCGTGTCGTTGAGCGTTCCTCGCCGCGGTTGCCTGCACGCTGGAGTGCCTTGCTACATGATATCGCTAAGCCTCGTACCAAGAGCGTCGAGGATAACAAGGTGCATTTCTTTGGCCATGAGGATGTCGGAGCTTACATGGCACGCGATATCCTTAAACGGCTGCACTTTGATCGCGATTTCATTGATGGCGTCTCGCGTATTGTCCGCTTACATATGCGTGCTAATGCTTACACATCTGAATGGACTGATGGAGCTGTGCGCCGTTTGATGATTGATGCAGGCGAGAGTCTTCCAGATCTCCTGGATCTGTCCCGAGCCGATATAACCAGCTATCGTGTAGACAAAGTCACACGGGCCTCTGCACGCGTTTCGGAGCTCGCCGAACGCTGTCAACTCTTGAAAGAAGAGGCCGAGCGCGTGCCTCTGAAAAGTCCTCTGGATGGCAACGAACTTATGGCCTTGTTCGGGCGTAGCCCTGGTCCATGGCTTCGTCCAATCAAAGACCACCTGCTTAGTCTGGTAATTGATGGCGAACTTGCTCCTGATGATAAAGAGGGAGCGGCGAAAATCGCACGCGATATGCTCAAAGATATGTAAAAAAGGATATCATACAATGGCGAAAGAGAATACTCCCGAGCAGCCGAAACCGGCTCAACAAAAATCAACGTCAAAAAAGGGCACAGCCAGGGGAAATCGATCTCAGGTTGGTGGTACCGCTGTGCCTGGCGCGAAATCAACGTTGCCTAAGCCGCCTCCAGCTACGAATAATTCCTCTCAGCAGGAGGCCGATAGCTATAATCGCGATATGCGGCGGCGCATGCAGCATCTGGGTACCGGCCCATATAGCGAGAATCAACGCAACACACCTCAGGAGAAGCGCAAGAAACGTATCGAACGCCGCAAGCAACGCCTGGAAGAGGAGCGCGAACGCCTGCGCAGATCCACACCCACAGGCAAAGTAGCCCTCGGACGCAAAAACCTCTATTTTGTTGTTGCTGTGGCTGCACTTATCATCTTACTTATCATAATCTTTGTTATCCTGAGAAGTATGCATGTCATAGCTTAATTTTGAACACAATATATTCTGACACCGTTCACACACGGGCTTATAAATCGCGCCCCTACACCATACCGCCAATGGTTGTAGGGGCGCGATTTATAAGCCCGTCGCACATCCCACTTTGGGCATAAAGACGTACCTTCTTTTGTTCTATTCTTAGGAAGACTGCTGATAAAAGTACCGTCAATCGATGAGTCCGACGCTTCTGTAACCTCTGCAATGGAAACGCAAGGAACAACGCTTGTATTTTGAGAGCTTCTATGGTACAATATTAAATGGATTAGTTTGACTTATTTCAGCTTTTACTCCTGACACAAGAAACAGGAGTAGTGATAGATAAAACATGGCTTTTACTCCTATCGAGAGCAATAGGAGTGGCGATAGATAAAACAAAAAAGAAATTTTTAGTGTATGGGCTGCATTGTATAATGCAGTTAGGAGGTTTTTTATACCTTGACAACAGAAAAAATTCGACTTGTTCCTTTGGGAGGCCTGGGAGAAGTCGGAAAGAATATGATGGTCGTTGAGTATGGTGACGACATTCTCATTATCGATGTTGGAGTAATGTTCCCCGATGATGAGATGTATGGAGTTGACCTGGTTATTCCTGATACGAGCTACCTTGCCGATAAGAAGTCCCGTATACGCGGTATCCTCATTACTCACGGTCACGAAGATCACGTTGGTGCCCTTCCCTATATCCTGCCAATGCTTGATTTTCCTCCAGTTTTTGCAACACGCCTGACGCAGGGCTTGATTTATGTCAAACTCAAAGAACACAGATTACTCGACAAGGCGACCGTTAATATGATTACTCCCGGCGACCAGTTGAAGCTGGGGAGTAGTCTTATCGAGTTCTTCCGTGTCAACCATAGCATCCCTGATGCCGTCGGGCTTGTGATTCGTACACCCCTTGGTATTATTGTCCATACCGGTGACTACAAGTTCGACTATACACCGGTCGATGGTAAACCCGCTGACTTTGGAAAGCTCGGTAGTTTGGGCAATGAAGGCGTATTGCTGATGATGGGCGATAGTACACGCGTCGAAACGCCTGGATATACACCCTCTGAGCGTGTTATCAACGATTCGTTGGATAAAATCTTTGCCAACGCTCCCGGACGCATTATGCTTGCCACATTTGCTTCGCTGATCTCGCGCGTACAGCAGGTTGCCGATACCGCCTCGCGCTATGATCGCTTCATTGCTCTTGTTGGGCGCAGTATGGTCAACAATGTGCAGATGGCTATGGAGCTCGGCTACCTGAATATCCCACAAGGAATGCTCATTCGCGCCGAGGATATCAACAAATTTCGACCTGAACAGGTTGTGATCATCTGTACTGGTAGCCAGGGCGAACCAACTTCGGCTTTAACACGTATCGCTAACCAGGATCATCGCTTGATTCATATCCAGCCCGGCGATACAGTGATTCTCTCGGCAACTCCTGTACCGGGCAACGAGAAAATGGTCCATCGCACAATCAATAACCTGTTCCGCCAGGGAGCTGAGGTGTTCTACCAGGGCATCTCAAACGTTCATGTCTCCGGTCACGGAGCACAAGAAGAACTGAAACTTATGCTCAGCCTGATACGGCCAAAGTTTTTCGTTCCGGTCCATGGTGAATATCGTCAACTGGTTCTCCATGCCAAACTGGGATACTCTCTCGGTATCCCTGATGAGAACATCGTGATCGCCGAAGATGGCGATGTGATCGAAGTGACTGGCGACGATATCAAGCTGGCCGGTCATCTCAGTAGTGGAAACGTTTTTGTGGATGGCCTGAGCGTTGGCGACGTGGGACAGATCGTCCTGCGCGACCGTAAAGTTCTCTCGCAGGATGGTATCCTGATGGCTGTGCTGACCGTAGATAAAGAGACCGGTCAACCAATCGCTGGACCCGATATCGTCTCGCGCGGTTTTGTCTATATGCGTGATGCCGAGGAGCTGCTTGATAGTGCACGTATTCGCGTCCTGGAATTGTTTGCCAGCCTGAATGGTCACGGCCTCAACGGTCACACCTCAGACTGGGCGTTTGTCAAAGACAAGATCAAGTACACGCTCAGCGAATTCCTCTACGAAAAAACGCACCGCCGCCCCATGATCATCCCAATCGTAATGGAAGTGTAGGGGCCGCGTTTACGACGCCCACCGTAGGGGTCCGATTGATCGGGCGCGATCAATCGGACCGGGTCTCCATCATTCCAGGGGAAGATCAAGTTGACATGAGCAGACTTCGACGAGTTCGCGTGCAATCATTCAACATTGAAGACATATCAACAATGTCATTTGTGCAAATTTTACTGTCGAACTCTAGCTAACTTCAGAAAGGGGTTTTACGGCACAAATGGATAACCAGAAGTAATTCCTCGATTCTCTCAACATATGAGAGAATTGAGGAATTGGCTGAAGTAAGAGCCTACACTCTTGCTTCATCGCTTCTCAAGAGATCAGACAAAAGACTTGCAATGGGTGTGGATGACTCCACCTGTTGTGCAGTCGTTTTGAAGAGATCAACATCCTTCAGCGGGATCTTACTCTGCCTGAAAGGCGCAGCTTTGGTGTCCTCGACAATCCTCTTGCCATGTCTCTGATAGATGGGAGCGGGGAATAACGTGGGTGCCGTCGTCAGCATATCGAGTACTGCTTTTGGATCGACTCCATTGTTCTCGGCCATCGAGAGTGCTTCTCTCAGAGATTGTCCTGCTGAAACAATCAGGAAGTTGCCCACGAGTTTGACAAGCGTTGCCGCGCCGACCTCTTCGCCAAAATCAACGATGCCCTGTCCCCCCATCGCTGAGAGCAGTGATTGGACGCGTTCTTTGGCTATTTGTGGACCTGCAAAAGGAATCCAGAGCTGTTGGGCGACAGCGGCCTCAGATCCTCCAAAGATGGGAGCTTCAACATAGACACTGCCATGTTGTGCATGCATTGCCGCAAGCTTCTTTGCCATTTCAGGCGATATCGTGCTCATCGCAAGATGGATACCACCTAGTCCCAATTGCTCTAAAAAACCATCACTCGTGACGATGCTTTCCACAGACGCATCATCCCACAAAATGGTCACAACAATTCCTCCGCTCGTCACAGCGTCAACTGGTCGGCTCACCTGTTGCGCGCCCTGAGCAACCAGAGGTTCCACTTTGCTCGCCGTGCGGTTGTACACCCGGAGAGTATACCCGGCATTGAGTAGATTGCTCGCCAGTGGCAGACCCAGATTGCCGAGTCCAATAAATCCAATCGTTTCACTCATATTTCTCAATCCTCCTGAATGAGTTAACGTCAAAACATGACGTTAACGTCATGTTTTGGACAAAAAAGCCTGGTTAATGGTCTCTTTCCTCAAGCCAACGCTCGAAGCGTTCGATATTGGCCTGTAAGTCAGCACGAAATTGCTGTAATGCACCGATCTTGCTGTCTGCATCGGCCAGATGCTGGCGCAGGATAGCGAGAACTTTCTGTTTTGGTTGTATTCCACCAGGGTCAGTGAAATAGAGGTCGATCACGTCACGTATTTCATCCAGGCTGAGTCCAAGCTTCTTTAGCTGGTCAATTTTGCGCAGGCGGGCAAGTGTCTCCTCGGTGTAATAGTGCTGACCGTGGCCTTCACGCTCACCTGGAGGGATCAGTCCAATGCTCTCGTAATAGCGAACAGTGCGTGCAGTTACCTCTGCCCGTTCCGTCAAATCACCTATGCGCATGCGGTCATTCATCGCTCACCCTCTCAAATGTTACGTTAACGTCACGTTGATATGATATACCTTGAGCGAGGCACTGTCAAGGGTCTTTCAGCTCAGGGTTTCCATCTATTCCGGGCCCTACTATTGCTTCTTTGGAACATCTGCGCTATCATACGGGTATCTCCGCTGTCGTGTAAACAGAGAGGGAATGGTATGGCAGGTAGTAATCAAAAAAAAGCAGCGAAGGGCCAGGATCAACAGCGAGCACGCGTTGTGCCAAACGTCGAACAAGGCTCCTCTCGTGTGAGTAGTGCGGCTGGCAGCTTTGGGTCAAGTGTTCAGAGTGTTCAGGTAGAGCAGCGTTCTAATGCCTCTTCTGTCAAGCAGAGTGGCCGCAGTTCATCCTCGCCAAAACAATCTTCACGGAGCAAACAGACAGGTCGTAAAGGGGGCAAATCGCCTTCTCCCTCTCGTCGCTCTGCGTCACCGCCCATTTCGTCCGCGCCAGCCAATCCTAAAGATACTGTTTTCATTAAATGGGCGCATGATAAATGGAATGCTCTGCCGTCGCATCATCAGCAGCGCTTCTTCGGCGTCATCCTGCTGGCTCTTTCTCTACTCCTGTTTGGTGCGCTCACGGTTTTTCGTACATCGCACATCCTTAGTCCCTTGAACCAGATTTTGCTCGCCTTCTGTGGCTGGAGCGCCTATCCTTTAGCTCTTGGCCTGATTGCCTTTTCTCTTATCTATCTGATCGAAGGAATACGTAATCAGCATATTATAACCTGGCGTACTATTATCGGCTTGGTAATTCTCTGGTTGCTCTTGTTGGCCGAGAGCCGCCTGATCTTCGGCCAGGTCGGTATCCTGGGTGAATTGCTGGTCTATCCTCTGCTTGGCTGGTCTACTGCCGTAGGACATGTCGTCTTGCTTGGCCTGATTATTGTGGTTGCGATTCTTACCTTTCGTATCCGCTTTGGGCATGTCCTGGTAACTGCTCATTTTCTACAACGCCTGATCTCCGATAATCCCAGGGGCGATACAATCGGAACTCCTGCATCTTCGCCCTATCTGGGGCAGCGCCCACAATACAGCCGTTACATTGGTGCTGCCGCATCCTCTTCATCTTCCCCTGGTCGCCCGGTCGCCCAATCAACGGCTCGTTCCCGTCAGCGCTCGCCTGAGAATGAGGAAGAGTACAATGACGCCGCATTTGAGGATGAGGATGCCACTGTCTCATTTGAAGCCGACTTTCCCGAGGAAGATCCTCTCGACGATATCAATATTCACAAGCAGCAGGTTGGTACAGTGCAGCGTGGACCTCGCGCTCCCAGATCAAACGATGGAGCTGACTCACCCGTTCGCAATGCCAATCAGCAAGTTTTGCCGTTTGATGAAGAGGTAAATCCTCACAAACTGATCCTAAAGCCCGCAAAGAACGTGGACAGGATGGAATCACTCCCTCCTAATCCGCGCCTTCCCAAAACGCCACCGTCCCGTTCCGCCAATATAGCATCCAATGCATCCAATACGCCAAATACGCCGAACATTGTTTCACCCTGGAAGGTGCCTGATACATCGTTGCTCAACAATCCGGATGATGTCAAAATGCAGATGCTTGGCGATGATACCTCGACTCTGGCAAAAACGATTCAAGAGACATTGCGCAGTTTCCGCGTCGATGCAGAGGTCAGGCCCGAAGACATTAGCATTGGCCCGACGATTATTCGCTTTGGCATTCGCCCCACCGGCAAGCCCGAAATGAAACTGGACGAGAAGACGGGCAAAATGGTTCCTGTAAAAGATGCTACAGGCAATATCGTCTATGAAGTCCGCACGCGCGTGAGCCGTATCATGGCTCTGCAAAATGATCTGGCTCTCGTATTGGAGGCTAAAAACATTCGTATGGAGGCTCCCGTTCCGGGACGCCCCTATGTTGGCGTCGAAATTCCGAACAAAAATAGCCGCCTCGTGACCCTGCGCGAAGTTCTGGAAAGCAAAGAGTACCAGACATCCAGAGCAAAATCCAGGTTATCAGTCGCGCTCGGTAAAGACGTGGCTGGCCTGGTACGTGTCGGTGATCTCGCACGCATGCCGCATTTGTTGATTGCAGGCGCAACTGGAGCTGGAAAGAGCGTATGCATAAATACTATAATCGCCAGCATTTTAACGCAAGCTACTCCAGACGATGTACGTATGCTCATGGTCGACCCCAAAATGGTCGAACTGAACATGTATAATGGCATCCCACACCTGCTCTCGCCCGTCGTCACTGAAGTTGACAGGGTTGTGCCGCTACTCAAAAATGGCATCAATGAGATGGAGCGTCGTTATCGCCTCTTCTCGCAATTAAACGTACGCAACCTTGATGGCTACCGTAAATTGCGCCTGGAAAAGATCGCAAAGGGCGATACCTCTTTAAATAACCTGCCCGCTATCGTGATCATCATCGACGAGCTGGCAGATCTGATGATGGCTGCCCCTGAGGAGGTGGAGGGCATGATCTGCCGCCTCGCTCAACTGGCGCGTGCTACAGGGATCCACCTTGTGATTGCGACCCAGCGTCCATCTGTTGACGTAATTACTGGCCTGATCAAGGCCAATATTCCTACACGTATCTCTTTCATGGTCAGTTCTGCCGTCGACTCTGCGCACAATTATCGATATGGGTGGTGCGGAACGCCTGCTTGGTCGCGGTGATATGCTCTACCTGCCGGCAGATGCCGGTCGCCCTGAACGCATCCAATGTTCCTTCCTGGCCGACGAGGAAGCTGAACGCCTGGTACTCTACTGGCAACAGCAGATTATTGATCACGCTCAGGTCGTTAGTGAGGGAGATGATCCCGCTCTTGCACCTACTCTTACAGCGGTTGAACCTGGCTGGGAGATCAAGGACGAGCCATCCGACGAATTTGAGCTCGACGACGATTTGTTAGACAAAGCCGAGGAGATTGTACGCGATTATGGTCGTGCCTCCATCTCGCTCCTGCAGCGTCGCCTGCGCATCGGCTACTCACGTGCCGCCCGCCTGATTGATCTATTGGAAGAACATGGTATCATTGGTCATTCTGAAACTGGTGGTCGTGCCCGCGAAGTGCTCGACGGCAGCTATGATCATCAGGCTGGTGACGAGGGACAGACCATGGCTGATGAAGTTGCAGACATCATGGCCGAAGAAAAAGCTCGCGACGAATTCCTGCGTAAACAGGCCAGCAGACGTCCGTCTTCTCAACCGCATCATAACGGGCAGAGTTCCGATGATGAAATATAACCAGATTGATGAAATACGAGGAGGATACTGATGCGTTACCAACCTGGTGCTCCGGGCGATTGGGGCACTGCCCAGAGTTTCAGAAACCGTTACTGTTTCCACCGAAATGCTCACCATGGCTGACGCAAGCAAAATTTTTCTGCGTAGCTGGCAAACGGACAGCAACGATGTACTCCTCATCCTGCACGGCCTGGGCGGACATGGTGGTTGGTATATCGATATGGGCAATGAACTGGCAGCGCGTGGGTTGAATGTCTATACTATAGATCACCGTGGCTTTGGTCGCTCAGAAGGTCTTGCAGGCCACATTGATAGCTACCATCTTTATGTAGAAGATACGGCGACCATTATCGCCGAAATCCGCAAGCGCCATCCCCTGGGTCGCATCTACCTGCTTGGTCACAGCATGGGTGGCATCTTCACCGCTCACATCGCCGCAAAACATAGCGACCTTCTTGCAGGAGTGTTATTCCTCAATCCCTGGATAGAAGATTACTCGCGTCTACCTGCAAGCACAACGCTAAGAATTCTTTTCGGAGGCATGTTCAAATCGCGTCGTATCTGGCAAGTCTCAGGCGGACACGAATTTATGACCACTAATCCCGAAGCCATTCAGATGTTGCAAGCGGATACCTTCTGGCGTCGCACCCAGACTGCGTCGTTCCTCATCCAGATACTGCAGATGCGCCAGGCCGTCGTGCGCCAGGCGAAAAGCATTACCCTCCCTGTCCTGATAATGCAGGTCGAGGAAGATAAGTCCGTTGTGCCAGCCGCCACCCGTAAATTTTACGATGCTCTAGCAAGCAGCGATAAAACGTGGAAAAGCTATCCCAACTACAGCCATGATACTGAATTTGAGGCTGATCGTTCCTTGTTGGATAATGATATTGTGGACTGGGTACACACTCACGTCAAAGAACAGGCACCAATAGGATAGGGACCCTATATACGGCGTCCAGTTTTCTCCAATCCCATAGTGGTTTCGTAGAGGTAGATGTCTTTGGTAATGGTAATTATGAAGGTTTTGGTGCATAAGCTTAGGCTGAAATAAAGGCACCAAGTATTCAGTTTGAATGATAGTATTCTGGCTACTATAGCAAGGAAGTGCAGAGAAACAATCAAACTCTCTGCACTCTTTGATTACGGCTAGCAGAACAGGTACTGTAAGGTGTTTTTACGAAACCAGGTTTACTCATTGATTTGCCAGATCTGACTATAAATCTCCTCACCCCTAACCAGAATCAGAGTTAGTGCATAGTATGTTATAGAAGTAACAAAGTTTTGAGAGGATCAATAATATTTATGGAAGAAAGCGAAGCAGAAGCTATGAGGCGCTGCCAGCAAGGCGACATCTCTGGTCTGGAAGTGTTAGTGCAGCGATATCAATTGCCAGCATTGCGCATGGCATATCTCATAATAGGAGAACGCTCACTCGCAGAAGATATTGTACAGGATAGCTTTCTGCAGATCTATCGAGCTAGCACACAGTTTCGCATGAATAGCCCATTTGCACCCTGGTTCTACCAGATCGTCCTGAATACCGCACGGCAGTACAGGCGTAAAGCCTCTCAGCATAATATTGTTAGTCTGGATGATCTAACAGGAGATTCTAGCGCTGATCTGGCACCCTATCCAGAAATGACATTAATAGGATCGATCACTGCTGATCCCTATCAACATGCAGAACGTACAGAGAGAAGCGAAACAATCCTTAAAGCTCTGACGCAACTCACTCCAAAGCAGCGCGAAGCGGTCATTTTACGTTACTATTACGGCTTTAACGAACGCGAGATGGCAACTATTTTGGGTTGCCTCACCAGTACAGTGAAATGGCGGCTTCACGCAGGTATACAAGCCCTCGAACGCGTTATCAGGAGGCAGTGCCCCTGGCTTGTCGAGAGTGGACCAGCGAATACTATTTCTGGCAAGATGTTGATAGCTACCCCTGGAAAGGATATACAAAATGTCTGAACATAATCTCATCTCCTCAATGCAAGCCGCACTTAAAGAGGCTGCAGAAGATATTCCAGAAGATACTAATCTGTTTCCACGGATACGTCAGCATCTTCTGTCTGAGCACGCTTCTATGTATCGATCCACTCCTTTCTGGCAGAAGCGCCGTCTTAGTCTCGTTTCAGGTCTCTTAGTAGCGGCTGTACTACTCTTTTCCGGTTTTACTTTTGTTCTACCAGCCTTGTTTAACTGGCTAGGAGATCCGAGCTTACAGCAGATTACCATTGACCATGCCACTACGATTAATCGTCAAGTCACTGTGCATGGAATTACACTTCATCTTGATCAGGCATATGCAGATGCAGCTCGCACCGCTATCACCTTTCACATGGTCTCTTCTTCGAAAGTTGCACCTCACCCTTTTCCGCCAGTACTGACTGACGAACATAATCAGATCAATCGTTATATTGTTGGGCAACAATTTCGCAGTCAGGCATTAGTAGAATTTGCACCACTAGCACCAGACGTACTAAACCATCGTCACACTCTAACTTTTACAATAAGGACCATGATTATACAAAACACTACAAGTGTTTCTGAGCCTATACAAAACACTACAAGTGCTTCTGAGCCAACGCTTGATGGAATTTGGAGTATCACTTTCCAGTTACAACCTTTAATTGATCACTCTGTGAGATTGACTAATCCCCCGTTGGTTCATCATGGATTGGCGATCAAACCTTTGCAGTTAGATTTTGCACCTAGTGGTGCTCGCCTACTTATTCAGATCAATGGATTGGCACCAGATACCTCTCAGGACACTGTGGCAAAATTCATGACACTTATTCAGATCAATGGACTTTCGCCAGACCTTATTAGTACAAGTTCGGGGTTATCAAGTGGAGGTGCTTTCTTGCAATTGCGTTTACCTGATGGGAGGATTTTAGTGCCTGCTATGGTGCAACCCTGGGATAGTACAGCAGATGCTGCGATTATACCAACAACTCATGAGCGGGCAGTTGGCGCGAACGGAAAAGTGATCATACAGGTACTCTTTTTCACGACCCTGCCAACCTCTCAAAAGGCAGCGACGTTGACAATTGATCAACTGTACAATTCCCCTGTTTCAGCCGAAAATTATACAACAGTGACAGGTCCCTGGACCTTTCCCATCTCTCTGCAGAAATCGTAAAAGCTTTCCTATCCTGGCCACCCCTGTCTAGTTAGATATGGGAGAGGCCAGGAAACCTGAAGATGTGCGCTCTTGATCTCCAGAGTGGAAACATACTCTGGTGTAGCGAAATTAAGCGACTGGTCCCTTTACTGTTACGACAGAGACCAACGTCTATGCGGCAGCAGGCTATACCTGAGCCGTACACGCCTTGCAAAAAAGCAATGAACGGGCAGCCAGTATAGAGCTATGACAATGATCCGGGTTGTCGCATCTTTGGATTAGCCGTAGGTAAAGTCATAGAAGACAATTCGCGTTCAGCTAAACGACCACAACACAATGTTAGATTGCATTGGAGTCTCTTTGTCCGGAGAACTCTACCGCTTATTAGAGAAAAGCAGGTATTCTCCGTCTATAATAGTAGACGGGCAACATCATAAGTAACCCATCTCGCCAGGAGGAATAATGACCAAATATATCCCTGATGAGGAACATACTGATACGCGTACGAATGATGAGTTATTTCATGCTGCTCTAACCAATGCGGATGAAGACGTTGTCTGGACAGCCATCAGCGAATTACAGCGCCGGGGTAGCCGCAGCGTTTTTGAGCATGTCTGCAAGCTCTGCACTTCGCCAGTGGCGCGTGAGCGGCGTGTGGGAGTTGACATCCTTGGCCAATTGGGTATTACCAACCGCACATTTCACGCAGAAACACTTGCTATACTCCTCGCCATGCTTGAACAGGAGCAAGAACCGCAAGTGCTAAAATCCATCGCCGTAGCGCTCGGGCACCGTCACGATCCACGCGCGATTGAGTCGCTGGTGCACCTCAAGCTGCACCCTGATAACGACGTTCGCGAAGGTGTGGTCTTTGGCCTGATGAGCCACGAAGATGAACTGGCAATCCAGACCTTAATTGAACTCTCCAGAGACCCGGATGCTTATTATATACGCGATTGGGCTACGTTTGGACTGGGATCACAGATTAAGGCCGACACTCCCACTATTCGTGAAGCTCTGGTCGCACGCCTGGTTGATGAGGAGGGAATTGTCCGAGGCGAAGCCATGATCGGGCTTGCACTTCGATATGATCAGTGTATGATTGAACCTCTGTTTAATGATTTAACAATTGGCTGGTTGGCAACCACATTAACGGATGAAGCCAGCAGAATACGCCAAAGTTTGTATCCTGCTTTAGTGCAGATGAGCGAGGCATGGAAAGGCGACAAGACCAACGAGCGATATAGACAGTTGGAAGAAACCATAGAAAAATGCAAATATGCTCAGATGCAGTAATCTATGCGGTGGCTTGTACACTTCGCATTTCCTTTGTTAAAAAATAAAGAAAGAAAACTATTATGCAACTAAAAAATAACAACGCCCTTCCGCTTATAGCAGGCGTTATTTTCTTGATTCTCGGACTTGTACTTGGTGCCACTCCCATCTCATTTCTTGCTACTACATGCTATATACTTGCAGCTCTTTTAATTGGCATAAGTATAGGATATTCACAAAGAAGGTTGTAATTATTGCTCTTCCTCGTCCAGTTCCTTTAATAACTTTATATCCTGCTTACTGCTCAAATCTAAGCGAGCAAATAGATCAGGTCGCCGCTGGCATGTCTTTCTCAATGCCTCTTTCCGCTGCCAGCGAGCGATCTGTGCATGATGACCCGAAAGCAGGATATCAGGTACGCGCCAGCCTCTAAATTCGGGCGGGCGCGTATATTGTGGATATTCCAGTAGATTGTTGCTATGCGACTCGTCCTCCGCCGAACCCTCTTTCAACACCCCAGGCATAAGGCGGCTCACGGCATCAACCACAATCATTGCCGCCAACTCGCCCCCGGTGAGCACATAATCGCCAATCGAGATCTCATCGGTCACCAGGTGCCGACACACACGCTCATCGATCCCTTCATAATGCCCACAGAGCAGACTCACCCTCGGTTCCTGCGCCAACTCGCGGGCAATCTGCTGATTGAAAGTTCGCCCTTGCGGCGTCATCAGAATAATAGGACCGCCCTGATAGACCGCTTCAATAGAGGCAAAAATCGGCTCAGGCTTCATCACCATACCCGCACCACCACCATAAGGATAGTCATCAACGATATGATGCTTATCCGTGGTTGCCTCACGAATATTATGGAGCGCAATACTCAATAACCCATGCTCCTGCGCACGTTTGAGCATACTCTCGCTAAATGGCCCTTGAAACATGCCAGGAAACAATGTGAAGATGTCGAAATGCATATGCTCACTTCTTTAAAATACTATGAATGCAGGCAGTAGTATATCAACAGACTTACCAAAAGGCAAGGTAGAAACGCAATTAAACAAGATCAAAAAATCATCCCTCCAACCACCCTGTTCTTTAAACAAGGAAGATAGTGAAAGCTAAAGGGCTTAAGTCTATTCTTAACCAGACTCCTACCTCTTTCTCAACTGAGATTCCGTTTTCAGCGAGTACAGTATCTTATGTTGATGGAAAATATAGAGAGTGATGAACGTGAAATATTACCCCCATATATTAGAACGCTATGTATATATTGATATATGCCAGGCCTATGATCTTAAAGAAGAAAACTATAATGAAAAAAATACTTTCTGTATTATCTACACTCATTTTATTGTTTATGGCAACGTTATTAGCCAATGTTACACCAACATTCGCTGCCTCACCTCATACTTCTGCTTCAGTAGTAACGCCTCTCAATCTTGCCAACTACAAGCAGGTTCAGACATGTAATCAGGCACCTAAAGGATCAGCTCACTGCCTCGCAATTGTGCTGAAGCCAAACGGCATCGTAGCAAATGCAACCCATACAAATACACCCCAGGGATTATCTCCCGCTAACCTGCAAGCAGCATACAAATTGCCCTCAGCCACTGCTGGCAAGGGACAAACAATTGCCATTGTTGATGCCTACAACGATCCTAATGCAGCGTCGGACCTGGCCGTTTATCGTTCTACATTTGGTCTACCAGCTTGCACGACTGCCAATGGTTGCTTCAAAAAAGTCGATCAAAATGGAAAAACCAGCTATCCTCAGACAAATAGTGACTGGGTGAGCGAGATCTCTCTAGATGTAGACATGGTCAGTGCCATTGCCCCTAGAAGCCACATTCTACTGGTTGAAGCCAAAAGCAATTCCTTTAACGATCTGGGAACCGCTGTCAACACAGCCGTCCGACTGGGAGCAACCGAGGTTAGTAATAGCTATGGCGGTAGCGAAAGCGCTCAGACAACGCGGGCAATCGCAAGCTACTATAATCATCCTGGTGTTGTCATCACTGCCAGTTCTGGCGATAATGGTTATGGCGTTGAGCTTCCAGCCGCTCTCAATACAGTCGTCGCTGTAGGTGGAACATCCTTAAAATCGGCGACAAACAGTCGTGGTTGGACCGAAACTGCCTGGGATGGCGCTAGTAGTGGCTGCAGCAGCTCTGTTAGCAAGCCAACGTGGCAAAAAGACACCGGCTGTCGGATGAAAACCGTTACGGATGTCTCAGCAGTAGCCGATCCTGCAACAGGAGTTGCAGTCTACCTCACCGGTAGTGGATGGAGCATCTATGGTGGCACCAGCGCAGCCTCACCCATCATTGCCGCAACCTACGCCCTGGCTGGTAACGCAGCTAAGATCAATGGTTCCTACCTGTACAGTCATGCTTCAAGTCTGAATGATGTCGTAGGCGGCAAAAACGGAAGTTGTAGCAAAGCTTACCTCTGCACCGCAGTAACTGGCTACGACGGCCCAACAGGTCTGGGTACACCAAAAGGAATTGGCGCTTTCTAAGCAACAAAAATAACAAACTATCCAGAGAAGGGTCAGCATACTTGCTGATCCTTCTTTAGTCCCCCACCTCCTGACCATATCTCCTTGAACTCTTCCCTTGCATGCTACAATGCCCTTGATTGAATTTCATCAACGCTCAACAATAACTAGCAAGATATTCATCTTGTAAAATATATAGGTGTCAGACAGGAGATAATTTTCATGGTATCCGTTGGTATCATTGGCAGTGGCGCGTGGGGAACTACTCTGGGCCTGCTGCTTGCAAAAAAGGGCATCCCTACCACCCTCTGGGAACATCAACCTCAGCGCGCTATAGAAATGCAGCAGCAGCGTGAAAATAAAGAATTTCTTCCCGGCTTTCCTTTTCCAGCAACCTTACAGATAACTTCCGACGTGGAAGAAGCTGTGTATAATAAAGAAATGCTCATACTCGTAACACCCTCTCAACGTATGCGTGAGAACGTGCGCAAACTTGCTCCTTTTGTCGGTCCAGAAACGCTTTTGATCAATGCCAGCAAAGGTATTGAGATCAATACGCTCAAAGGTATGACTGAGGTCATCTCTGAAGAAATACCATCTGTGCATAATCGTATCGCCACCCTGAGCGGTCCCAATCTCTCGCGTGAAGTAGCCATGGAAAAGCCAACCGCTGCCGTCATTGCCTCCAAAAACTCTTACGTTGCAATCCAGTTTCGCGACCTGCTCACGACTACCTGTTTCCGTGTCTACACTGCAGACGATGTCATTGGCATCGAACTGGCTGGCGCACTCAAAAATATTATTGCTATTGGTGCGGGCCTCAACGATGGTCTGGGCTACGGCGATAATGCCAAAGCGGCCTTCATCACCCGTGGCCTCGCCGAGATTGCACGCCTGGGCATCGCCGCTGGCGCAAATCCCCTCACCTTCTCTGGATTGGCAGGGATGGGTGACCTCGTCGCTACTTGCGCATCTCCCCTCAGCCGTAATCAGCAATTAGGTCGCCGCCTGGCCTCCGGCGAAAAGCTCTCCCAGATTCTTCAATCTACTCACTCGGTTGCCGAAGGTGTTACAACCACAAAAGCTGCACTTCAACTGGCTGCACGTTACGGTGTTGAGATGCCCATTACCGAACAACTTGCACTTGTCCTCTTCGAGGGACTCGATCCACATGACGCTGTGCCTGAATTAATGATGAGAAACCCTAAAGGTGAATTAGAATGAATGAGTATTAATATATGCATTAAGCAATATTACCGGAATCCATCAAGCATCTGGAGGGAGGTGATTGATATGTTCGTAAGGTGTTTGAAGAATCGAGATGGTTGAATACCTACCAATTTGGGTGATAAGCTTGTGTATCGAAACATACTCATGTATAATACATAAAGCGTCAAGATAATGATGACTTTATCCATAATCTGGATATGCATGAGGCTAATCCTGGCCACAGGCTTAGATGATCGTCAGCTCTATTCTTTTTTCGCAGAGAATAGTTATGCTGTCTGTTGTGGCCACAATCTATTGGGAAACATAAGGTAACAGGAATTTTTCTTTATATTAAAGTATTTATATCTTTGTCCGAATTCCTATACCAGATATGCTTCAACGTAGCCATTTTCTGTCTCAAACTCTGCTCTATTACATGCATATTGCCGCTTTATGGTTAAAAAATCAATACTATACTAAAAAGGGTGCACTAATGAGAAAAAATCTCACCAAATCTCACTTTCTCATTCCAATGATCCTCTTTCTGGTGGCTGTGACAGCTTTCAGCGCGATCATAGTAACGAATACCTATGCGTCCTCGGGACCGTGGCCAGGGATAACGACAAGCACAGCCAATGTACGTGTCGGAACAAATACAGGTGCACGCGTTGTTGCTGTCTATGGTGCCAATACACGCGTGACCGTCTACGCAACCGTTTCCGGCCAGGTCGTCTGGGGAAGGATCTCTGCCTGGTATCGTGTCTCTCCTCTCAATAGTGCGCCCCGCTATATCTACGGGGGCCTGATAAGCCACGTAAGCAACGGCCCACCCGCACCATCGGCTCAGGGGCATCTGATTGTCGTCAGCACTTCAAAGCAGATCTTGCATGCATATCTGAATGGACGCCTGGTCTTCACAACACTGGTTACGACGGGGATGAAGCAGTTGTATACTCCAACAGGTACCTGGCACGTTTATGGCAAGGTGACGAATGTAATATTCCATTCGCCGTGGCCAAAAGGTTCACCTTACTACTATTCACCAGAGTTCGTTCATTACGTGATTGAGTATGATGCCCCCTACCTCTATCTGCATGACTCCTCCTGGCGTAGTGTCTATGGGCCTGGCACAGAGTATCCACATAAGGATCCTAAGTTTGGTCCAGAGGACGGTTCGCACGGTTGTGTTAACATGCCCATAAATGCCGCTGCATGGCTTTACCGTTGGGCACCACTCGGCACTACCGTCCAGATCGTGAACTAAGTTTCTACTCGTAGCAACTCACAGGCTTGCTGACATCTGTCGTGCAGGCCTGTTTTCTTGTCCTGAGTCTTGCCTGGCTCTCCATCCGTCGGGGGAATATTGGTCAATGCTCCTCCGAATGGACGGAGACCAGCCATTTTTCCTATAGAACAAACCTGTATTTTGCAGAAAGGTTTCGTGCCATCTTGAAGAAGAGCGTTTTTTTCTGGTTTACACCACTGTTTCGTTTGCTGGGTCTGGGCGTGCTTCTTCCAGTGGCACTTGCCGCCTGTTCTTTTCCAGGCAGCACTCCTGACGTTCCCGCTGTCCCAACTGCAATCGGCAGCGATGCCTATATGTCACCCAGCCTTCATAACCTTAAAGGTGTACAGCAAGGCATGGTGACGGTGTTTACTTTGCCCGCCCAGGCAGAGATAAAAAATCTTGTGAGCATACAGTCTAATGTATGGTTTGGCGAGTATAACAGCAACAGAATCGGGAAACTAAACGCGCAAGGTCAGCTTTCCGAATACGCATTGCCCACCGCCAATTCACAACCTGGTTGGGGAACTTCAGGACTCGGCGGCGACTTCTGGTTTAGTGAAGAGGGAGCCAACCAGATAGCAAAGGTCTCTTCCCAGGGAGATGTCACAGAGTATGCTATTCCTACCGTAAACGCAAAACCCGGTCAGATGCTACTCTGGGGAAACGCGGTCTGGTTTGCAGAAACCGGCACACATAAGCTTGGTCGTATCGATCAGAGCAACCAGATCGTTGAATTCTCATTGGATGGTACTCCTGACCAGATTGCGACAGCCGGATCAGAGGAGAATAATGGCCAGCTCTGGTTCACTGAGCCAACCAGCCGCAAGGTCGGACACATCACATTCGATGGACAGATCAGCAAGTTTTCCTTACCCAGTTCCATCACCAGTCTGGACAATGTTATAGGAGATGAAGCTGGCAATCTCTGGTTTACGACGGGCCAATCCTCAAAAAACCAGCTTGGTTACGTGACTCCTGATGGCCATTTTACGCTCTTTTCGACTGGCAGGCAGAATACGGTCAATCAGCTTATGCCAAATGGTGATGCAATCGACTTTATCGAACAGAACAACAATACCATCTGGACAATTAACAAGCAGGGAGCTATTCAGGCACATTTCGCTGTGCCGTCCAATCTCAGTCTTCCCACTCCTCTGACGCTCGATGCTAACAGCGGCAGCTACTGGTATGCCAGAACTGATGGGTCGCAGAGCCAGCTATGGGAACTGAACATCTCGCCATATGGGCCGTAGGGACCATATTTATCGCGTCAGACGATTTATCGGTCTATATCCTTTGTATCGAACATTTATTGAATAACGGATTATTCGATAATTAGGGGTAACTGGGGTATACATGCTATTGCCAGATGGTATGCGTGAGGGGGGACACGGGCTTATTCCACTCCGTTCCATCGCGCCCCTACAAAGGCATGTACGAGATGCAAATGCGTCAAAAGGGGGGGGACCATCTGGTAGGGGCGCGATGGAACGGAGTGGAATAAGCCCGTGCGCCTCACAGAATACTTCGTACTGCCCCGTTCATCTCCCCAAAATCGGACCTCTAGCGTTCAGGCGGTTGGCGTATGGGTTTATAAATCGCAGCCCCTACACCATTGGGGGCGTAGTTGCAGTGAGTGTTGCATTAGCATTTCAAAACGTGAGGGGCCGTTCAAGATCATACGCGTGCAATTCATAGTGCCAGATAGGGATATTGAGCCACGGCCAGGGCGTGTGGACAATCTCCTCAAGTGAAGCACCGTTACACCAGTACTCAAGCCCATACCTGGTCGCTCGATGCCCGATAATTACAAGAGTTTTCCCTTCATATTCAAGCCAGACATCATGTAAAAAAGCACCTACGCGCTGAACAACCATCAGCAAACTTTCACCATTTGGGAACGGCTCGGTAATGCGCCTCGGAAACTCATCCTCTATCTGAGCAATTGGATATTGTGTCATGTCGCCATAATCGTACTCACGGAGTCGAGCATCGGGTAGAATGGGCAGGCCACGATGAGCGAAGGCGATCTCGGAGGTGATCAATGCACGTTGGAGATCCGAGCAGAAGATCGCATCCAGCGTTTCTGTCGCGTAGTGCTGCCCAAGCTCTTGAGCCCGTTGTCTGCCAGACTCAGAGAGTGATACATCTGCGTGTCCAGAAGCGCGTTTTGCCTCGTTATCGATGCTGGTCATATGAGGAGAATAGAAAAGTGTGCTACTGTTATGCCTCACGTCCTTTGCCTCGGAATGGGAGATACAGACAAATAGCGAGGAAACTCAGAAACCATACGCCTATGATTGGAAACACGATATTACTGGGCAGGTTTCCCCAGCGGATCAGCAGAAACAGACAACCCATACCAATGAAATTGATACCCAGGATACCAACCTGCAAGGAGAAAGTGCTATCTATAACGTGCCGGAAGGCAAGGTACTGTCCGCGCAAGGTCTGCAATCTCCATTGGAGGATGAAAATAGCACCGGATGAGATAAGTGCGAGTGGCAACAATAGCTCATCTACTACAGGAGCAACAAGATGGGAGCCGCCTCTGGGTGTAAGAAAAGTATTGTACAGCACCACTGCCAGGAGGACCAGAAAGATGCCGATCAGGATACCGAGGAGAAGGGTGAACCTCGTAATACGTTTGAAGCGTTGCAGTTCTTCTGGCGACATTGTCGATTGGTTATTTGTGGGCAGTTGCTCTGAGCGATCCATGCGATTTTCCATAAGTTTATCCTTTTTACCCTTTATTATCAGGCTAATATTTGAGCACGTGCAGTTTCATATAATTTGATACACCAGCAGAATCAAAGGTTCCTCGCAGGGTTTTCCAATTTTCATAAGCGTCTTCTTGTGGAGAGATATATGAAACTAGAATTGGAAGCTCTGCAGACCTCACTAGAAAGCGCGTATCAGCATGAGAATTCCCGGAGACTCGCGATAGCCGAGTCGGTGATTGATGGCAAGCATGGGAGCATTGGTCGAGTCGTTGTTCGTGTAAAAGTAGTCTATGTTGTAGCTCTGGGCGATTGAGATCGAGAGGAGCTTGAGCGTCAAGGCCAGGTGTCGCCTACGGTAGGCACGAAGAACGCCAGTAAAGCCATTATGCATGGCTCGCTGCTCAGCATAATGATCGAGCGAAGCCAGTCCAATCCAGTGCTCGCCGTCCGCAGCTACGAGATGCATGCCAGGAAGATAGCGAGGTGAATCGAAGGTTGTGTGACAGAAAGTCGGAAAGTCGGGGAAATCCCATCCCTCATAGGCAGGATTATCGGCAGCACAGGCATGGTGCAACTGGTAGAGCTTCCACTGGTTCTCCTGTGTCATTTCCACGTCCGCCAGCGTGAAGAAGTTAATGCCTGCAGACGAGGCTTCTTCGATGATGCCAGCGAAAGGCACCGGATTGAATTCAGCGAGAGAAAGGCGCGAAACGGATAAGTGGCGCTGGACAGTAAAGCCACGCCGCCGCGCAAACTCCAGATCTTCAGAACAGGTATCTCGAACTTCGCTGAGCAGATGGGTGACTGGCTGGGTGTGCAGAAAGTCTAGCGCGTGTTGGTACAGGAGTTCACCCAGGCCTCGGCGACGCAGTGCAGGATCAACAATAACACGCGCCCAGAAGTGGCCGGATGCCATCCACGGATGTCGCACAATGCTCACATAGCCGCCAATCACGCCTGATTCATCGACCGTCACCGCCGCGTACCTTACTCGCCCTGGAACTTCCCGCTCCTGCTGTGCCCGAAATGCCTCCTCACTCATCGGCTCTGGATTAACTGTATTGACCAGTTCCACGATACGTGGAAGGTCGATGATGGTATCAGGCGGTCGAATGTGGTAAGACATTACGCTGGTTCGCCTCCTCAAGATCCTGCTAAAAGTGTTGATGGTATCATCCATCTGTGTAATGATACCATAGCTTCAGAATGCCCTTTTCTCATCAGAGAAGCTGAAATAAAGGAGAACGTCAAGAAAAAGACGGATGAGAGCTACTTCTCGCCAATGAGTGCCTCGCTCGTGTGCTGCCGGGAGTTTGGCCCACGCTCTAAATGCACGACCTTAAAACCTTCCCGCTGCATATCTGGCATCACTTGCTCCTCCAATGCTGCCCACATCTCCACCTCTCCCTGGGCATTGATTTTTCCTGTAGAAAGTGTAATGACTACCCTGCCACCGGGTTTCAGGACGCGGTACAGTTCACTCAGCGCTTTGTAAGGCTCTGACCAGAAATACATTGTGTGGATAGTCATGATCTTATCGAAGTACTGATCCTCAAAGGGCAGAGCTGTAATGTTTCCCTGGGATAATACAACACGTCCTGCCTTCACTGCCTGTGCATTTCGCCTGGTAGCTACCCGCACCATCATCTTTGAATGGTCAATTCCCATGATACGCCCGTCACTGACTTTCTCTGCAGCCAATTTGATGCCCTGGCCTGCACCGAAACCAACCTCCAGTACAGTATCTGTTGGCTGTATATCCAACAGGTTAATAGTCCAGGCAGTCTCTGGCCTATGCTGGCGCACCATCCGCTCACCGGCCAACCATCCCATCATTCCGCTTGGAGAGTTGTACTGCTGATTCCATATCCCTTCGATGTACTGCTTCACCTTCATTGTTTTTCCCCATAGAAATTACGTTCTAGTTAAAGAATAACACAAAATCAGCGGACAAGCCAGTTTGCAGGACTATTGGAAGTAGCTAAGGAAAGATATCATAATTGGCAAAAGGAGAAATGACGCAAGCTTCTCTCATGACACGCTTCAGCTTTTATTGATGCGACATATGGGTGCTCACAAAGAGACACCCATATCCAATTCAGCACCATCAATGAGCAATTGTTTGTTTTGGTTGATAAGTCCCCGGCTCACTCCGAAAACTTATAGCAAAACGGTTCCATCCATTGATGGTAACAACCGCAAGGGTAAGATTGGCCAGTTCCTCTTCCGTGAAGTGAGCCGCAACCCGTTCGTAGATATCGTCAGGAACGTGATTGTCCGCAATCAAGGTGAGTGCTTCAGTCCATTCCAGAGCTGCGCGTTCCCGTTCACTATAGAATGGAGCTTCTCTCCAGGCCGAAAGCAGGTAGATGCGTTGCTCACTCTCGCCAGCAGCACGAGCATCTTTCGTGTGCATATCAATACAATAAGCACATCCATTGATCTGCGATGCCCGTATCTTAACTAGCTCAAGAAGCGATGCCTCTAAACCAGAGTTCCTCACATACTGTTCAAGCTGAGACATTGCCCGGTAAGCTCCCGGGGCAGCATTAGCAGATTTAATACGCGTAGTCATCTGTTCCTCCCTCATATGAGTTGCATTCTTCAAACTAAAAAGCTATACTATCCTGGACAATCTCTATCCAGATTATACATTCGTGGATAAAAAATATCAAGGATAAAATATGTCCAGAATATATAGCATTTTAGTTACTACCCTGGCTATTGTAGACAATAATTATTGGCATTCTGGAAGCAACCAGACGAGGAGAAAGCAGCATGAAACTGAGCGAAGGGGTTGAGTGGGGATTACATTGCGTGAGCGTGCTGGCCGCATTACCGCAGGGAGCTACTTTGCCAACCCGATCATTGGCTCAATATCATGGGCTTTCAGAAACCTATCTGTCCAAGCATCTCCAGGCGCTTACCAACGCTTGCATTATTAAATCGTTGCCCGGTCCCAAAGGAGGCTATCGCTTAACGCGTTCTCCGGAAGAGATTACGTTATTGGAAGTAGTAGAGGCGATAGATGGACGAGAGCCGCTGTTTCGTTGTACGGAGATTCGCCAGCAAGGTCCACTCGCTCTTGAAGCGCATATGTATCGTTTGCCTTGTGGCATTCATGTAGCAATGGCGCGAGCAGAAAAAGCCTGGCGCGAAGCTCTGCGTTCGCAGACTGTCGCTGATATCATCACTCAATATCGGCATGACGTTGAGTTGGAGCAGAGACAACGAGGTGAGCAGTGGATTGTGGAGCGTGCGCGTGGTGGAACACTGTAGGGGCGTCACCTTGCGTGCGTTGATACTAAATCAAAAAGAAAGAGAAAACCGAGGAGTGAAATAGGAGGCTCACTGAAATAATATGACAGTGAAACTCACTCTTCATGTTGTTTCAGCGAGCCTCCTTATGCACAACACGGATATTCAGTAGTAATTTCTCCCCCTTTATTGATTGGACCACAGCCACCAACGTTGTAGTTCCATACACTTTCTCTGGTAACCTCTCTGTACTCTTCATGACGATGATCCTGCCTGCAAGTATTTGATCCCCCAACAAGCCTTCTTAGATCCCGCTCATCTTTACAATCCTGACAATAGATTGGTCTTGTAGGGTCTGGGTCAAACGGTACTTCAAAATCTGTTAGGCAATTATTGCATATCACATCATACATGATACGGTTACCTGCTTGTAGACAATCCCGACAGTAAAACGGCCTACCTGGATCGGGTAAATGCTTTACTTTAAGCTTTTCTTCGCAGCCTGGCCCATCACAAGAAATTGTGTACAACTCGCTTTCTCGTTTTGCAATGCAGTCTCTGCAAAGATATCTGTCCGGGTTTGGATGCGGCATTGTCCGTCGTTTTGTATGACCACACTCATTACAGATTACTTCATACACGGGTCTTGATTTAAAAGTTTCGTAACACTGTTTACAACGTATTTCTTTTACTTGCTCCATTAATTTGGTAACCTTCACATCAGTGCCACAGTCAATGCAGGAGACAACTCGGAGGATATTTTCTTCGTGCCAGTGTTTGTTATTGTTGGGATTTCGTTTTGATCTACACTCCCTACAGCGTGAGGGCTGGTTTAGTTCTTTAGAGGCAAAAAACTCTTGATCACGATCAGACCATATGAACTCTCTGCCACAATCCCGACATCTCAAAGTTTTATCATAAAATCTCACCTTTTTGCCTCCTAATATAAGCACAGCCGGAAAATAAAGATTTATCATGTACAACATATCGTCATTATATCATATAGAGTACACTAATAATTGGTAAATAATACTAATACTAAATATTTGTATATATTGATATAGAAAGTGTGAGTTGCGTTCTTCAAACTGAGCTGCTATATGTTATCCAGCCCACATTCCTCGGTTATTTTTGGGAGATAGCTTTCTACTGGGAAATTCAGGTTTTCATGGCACCTTTGTAGGTGCCATGAAAAGCAAACTCATTACCTGAGCATCGTCCCTGCCGCCTGCTGCGCCAGGTTAATCAACCAGAATGGAAGCACTGTCCCCATCGCCAGCGTACCTAGCACTGCAATCCCCAAACCAAGCCATGAGAACCAGTTAAGCCCACCAGTATCCGGCTCCGGCTCAACTGCTTTATCTCCAGCGGTAGCCAGTTGTGGAAGCTTGATACTCGGCGTCCTTACAGCTAACGCCGTAGCACCGCCTGAAGTTGCAAGGCTGCCAGTTCTACCTTGCGTTCTCGTAGGAGCACGCCTTCCACCCGGAGTAGCAGGTACAGGTGAAACTGGGATTTCCGTTGCCGCTATCTCCGCACCACTTTCACGTTCCATAAACATAGTGGCAGTTGTGCGCAGGTAGTAATAGATGCCCAGGATACTGGCAAGTACGCCAATGATCAATAGTTCAGCATGCCCACCTTTAAGTGCAGCATAGAACAGGTAATACTTGGCGGCAAAACCAGCCATTGGTGGGAAACCTGCCAGCGAGAATAGAAAGAAGGCAAGCAATCCCGCCAGAACTGGCTTGCGATACCAGAGACCGCGCAGATCCTTTACGTCGCTTCCAGAATTGTCAACACGCTCCAGGATTGAGACGACACCGAAGGCCCCCAGGTTCAGGAAGGCATAGCAAAGCAGGTAGAAGAGAATAGCCCCGGCACCCAGTGCCCCACCTACAACAACGCCAATTAGCAAGTAACCAGCGTGCGCGATACTTGAGTAGGCAAGTAGACGTTTGACATTGCTCTGTACCAGCGCCATAATATTGCCGCCAACAATAGTCAGTACGGTAATTGCCCAGATCACGGGCATCCAGTCCGACTGAACGGGCAGGAAGACCAGGCCGAAGACGCGTGCAAATGCGACGAGGGCAGCAACTTTCGTTCCCACCGACATAAAAGCCGTTATTGGAGCAGGAGCTCCCTGGTAGACATCAGGCGTCCAGGCCTGGAAAGGAAGCGCCGAAACCTTGAAGGCGAAACCAACGCTTAACAATCCCAGTGCAATAATCAGCAGCGGAGGACTATAAAGCGCAATTCCACTCGGATGACTCTGTGTAGCAACAGATCGTACAAACGAGGCCACACCTGTAAATGTAGTGTTACCCGTAGCGCCATAGGTCATGGCGATGCCATAGAGCAGGAAGGCTGAAGCAAATGAACTAAGCAGAAAGTACTTCATGCCCGCTTCCTGAGAACTTTTGCGTTGCGCCACAAATCCACACAGGATATACAGGGCAAGTGAAAGCATTTCCAGGCCAACGAAGACGATCAGGAAACTCATTGCTGCTGCCAGCAACATCATACCTGTCGTAGAGAGCAACAGCAGTGCGTAATATTCACCCTGATGTACCAGCCTCAAGCGCTTGAGATACGCTGGTGAGAACAGAATACCCAGGCCACTGGCAGTCAGAATAATGAGATAGGCGTAGAGCGATCCCCAATCGGAACCTACCATATTATTGAATGCTGTATGCTGATCGCCCACCCGGAAAAGGATGACCGTTGCAGCGACTGCGCCCAGTATACCCAGGAAGGACAGGATGGGCAGGATCGTGAAATTCTCGGGGCCACTATGCTTGGAGCGTTCTCCTGCATGTGGCAGTAAGATATCCACGATCATCACAAGCAGTATCATCCCGACCAGCACCAGTTCTGGTGCGATACGCCCCCAATCTGCAGGGGCAACTGTAAATGTAAATGTCATAAAATCCCTCGTTACCCCACAGTTATTTGATGAACAGATTGCCAAGATTCAGCATAACATTTTGCACCGATGGATCCATGAGAGCCATGAGTGGCGTTGGATACAGACCAAGGAAAAAGATGAGGAACACCAATGGTAACAAGACCACAAACTCATCCGCGCGGATATCAACCAAGGTGCCTTTACGTAACAGCATTCCTATGTGACCATCGGTCTTGAGTGGTCCCTCCATCACATCCTGGAAAAACCGGATCATGTACCATGCGGCAGGTACAACAACGATTGTGCCCAGCACACCAAAAGTAGCGCTGTTGCGGAACGTACCAAGCAAGGCCAGGAATTCACCTGCGAAACTATTCAATCCGGGCAATCCAAGGGATGAGAGCGAGGCGATGAGCATGATTGTTGCCAGGATAGGAACACGTTTCGCGAGACCGCCGAAATCACCAATACGGCGCGTTCCGGTACGCGCCTCAAGGAAGCCAACAAGCAGGAAGAGTGCTGCGATAGTAATACCGTGGTTGACCATTTGCAGCACTGATCCCTCAACTCCCTGTGTGTTGAAGGCGAACAGAGCGAGTATGATCACGCCCAGGTGACTGATACTGGAATAAGCTAGAATACGCTTCAGATCGGTCTGCGTCAGTGCCTGCCATGCACAGTACAGAATGCCGATGACAGCCAATATTCTGAACAGCGGCGCAAAAGTCTGAATCGCGCTCGGAAAGAGTGGAATGCAGAAGCGCAGGAAGCCATATGCTCCAGCTTTTGCCATTGCACCCGCAAGCATCGCTGTTACCGGTGCCGGTGCTTCTGTATAAGCATCAGGCAGCCAACTGTGGAATGGCACCAGCGGTACCTTCACAGCGAAAGCCGCCGCAAAACCCAGCAATAACCATATCTGTATACCGCTATCCAGTTTCCCATTGAGTAAGGTTACTAGATCAAGCGTATAGCCACTACCAGGATTAGCCTGCTGGTGGAAATAACCCAATGCGACGATAGCGGCCAGCATCAGGAAGCTACCAACCGAAGTGTAGAGCACAAACTTGAATGCGGCATAAATGCGGCGTTCGCCACCCCAGGCTCCTACCAGGAAGTAGGCTGGGATCAGCATCAATTCCCAGAAGATGTAGAATAGGAAGAGATTGGTCGCAAGGAAGACACCGATCAGACCACCTTCCAATAACAACATGAAGGCCATGTAATTCTTGACCTTCCGGTCGATACTGAACGAAGCCCCAATACAGACTGCCGTCAGAAGCGTGGTTAACAAAACCAGCAAAGCACTGATGCCATCTATAGCCAGGCTATAGTTGATCCCTAGCGACGAGATCCACGGCACGCTCTGGGCGAGGTAAAATGTACTGCCTGTGTACTGTGCACTGAGGCTAATCTGCGAGTAGATAAGCACCGCAGTAATGCTCAGCACCAGTGTGGCGATTGCGATACCGAGTGCCGTCCAACGGATGACGTTCAGTTGGTCTTTCGGCAAGAACAGGAGCACGATGGCTCCCACGATGGGAAGAAATGTGATAACTGAAAGCATGACCACTACCCCCTCACCGCATAATAGAGAACAATCAGTACGACGCCAAGCATAATTGCCAGGGCATAGTTGCGCATGTAACCAGTCTGCAAGCGGCGCAATCCACCACTACTACCACGGAAGAGCCAGGCAATACCCTTCGATGCTCCATCAAGCGTTAAGCTCTCTACAACATACGTCGCACCACGGCTTAAGGCAAGCACGGGTCTAATGAGAACGGTAGTAAGTGCTTCATCGACATAATATTTATGCAGTACCAACTGGTAAAATGGATTACGATTTTCTTTGTACTGGAAGCCGCGTCTGTAGAGACGCCATGCCAGCAGAAAACCAGCTACGGCAAGCACGAGGCTCAATCCGGTAGAGATCCAACTGGTTCCAATGGACACGGCAGGCACTTGCACAGCGCTAAAACCCTGGACAGGGGCAAGGAAGCTTTCCAGTGGATGCCATTTCGATGCCCATGGTCCCAGCAGTGCCAACGAACCAACAAAACCACCAATGATAGAGAGTATGCCCAGGATAATCAATGGTATAGTCATTATCGGTGGAGCTTCATGAATCTGATTGTAGTGTACAGCACCCGCATGATGGCCTGCACCGACAGCAGGCTCTTCATCCTGTTCCTCGTCCGTAGCCGCAGTTACTGTAGCGCCACGATAACTACCCATGAAGATGCCAAAGAAGAGACGGAACATGTAAAAGGCGGTAAGCGCAACTGTCAACAGGCCAACGATCCACAGGAGGTAGACCCAGAAATTGCCAGTACTCTGCGCATAGGCCAGCACTGAACCAAGAATTTCATCTTTACTCCAGAAGCCCGCGAAGGGAGGTATACCACTGATTGCCAGAACTGCGATCAAGAATGTCCAGAAGGTAATTGGCAAGCGTGAACGTAGACCTCCCATCTTGCGCATATCTTGTTCACCTGCAAGTGAGTGAATAACCGCACCCGCACCGAGGAAGAGCAACGCTTTAAAGTATGCATGAGTCGTTAAATGTAAGATACCGGACGTGTAGTTATGTACACCCTCGCCCATAAACATGTAGCCAAGCTGACTAATCGTCGAATAGGCAAGGACGCGCTTGATATCTAGCTGGAAGATGGCGATAGTTGCCGCGAAGAGTGCTGTTGCACCACCGATACCTGCCACAACTCCTAGAGCAACTGGAGCATTCTCGAACAAAGGATTAGCACGGGCAACCAGGTAGACACCAGCGGTCACCATTGTAGCGGCATGGATCAGTGCGCTGACTGGTGTCGGGCCTTCCATTGCATCTGGCAACCACATATAGAGCGGCAACTGCGCAGATTTGGCGGCACAGGCGACGAAGAGCAATAGACCGATTGCCGTAGCTGTACCACTTCCATATGCCACGTTGCTAACATGGCCAAGCACGCCAGCAATTCCCTGTGAATCCAGGAAGCTTAACAAGTGATAATTGACAAAGATCAGGAAAATTGCCAACATCAAGCCGAAGTCGCCAATTACGTTGATGACAAGCGCCTTACGAGCGGCAGCAACCGCTGTACGACGTTCATACCAGAAGCCGATCAGCAGGAAAGAAGCGAGGCCAACCAGTCCCCAACCGACCAGCAGGAAGAGGAAGTTATCGGCAGTGACCAGCATGACCATTGCGAAAATAAAGAAGTTCAGGAAGGCGAAAAAGCGCCAGAACCCCGGATCATCCTCCATGTATCCTGCTGAATAGATATGAATCAGCAGGCCAACGCCCGTCACGACCAGCAGCATTGTTGTCGTAAGTGGATCAAGCAGCAGGCCAAAGTTCAGCGAAAAGGAGCCTGAGGTGACCCAGTTATAGAAAACAGCGTCACTTACGCGTGCCGATACAGGTGTACCCAGCATGTTAAGGAAATTGAAGAGAGCGAACAGAAAAGCCAGTCCACAGGCTCCCCAGGCAATCGTAAGAATGGCCCTTCGCGGCAGCAGCCGACCCAGTGTACCCAGGATGATGAATCCCAGCAAGGGCAGCAGCAGCACTAGCAGGCTTAGGTTTGTCATATTAGCCTCGCAATACGTTCATCTCGTCAACATCGATATTGCGGCGTGTGCGGAAGATAGAGACGATAAGTGCCAAACCGACCACAACTTCAGCCGCAGCCACGGTCAGGACGATAAAGACGAACATCTGTCCATCCGCTGAATTGAGAAATGTTGAGAAAGCCACAAATGATAGATTGACGGCATTAAGCATCAGTTCAATTGACATGAATATAATCAGTGGGTTACGGCGAATCAGTACACCGAGGGCACCGATAGCAAACATAAGTGCACTCACCGTAAGATAAGCAGAGAGCGGCATTAACGTTGATGGATTGGGCATCGTTTGGTTTCCTCCTATCGTTTACTTTCTACGCTCTACGACCAAAGACGAGCGCTCCAAGAATAGAAATAACGATCAGCAGACTGGTAACCTCAAAAGGAAACAGGAAGCCATGGAAGAGTGCATTTCCAAATGCCTCAACATTCTGATCATTCTTCCCTACAGCGGCTGCGAGGCTGCCACCCTGGGCGTGTACACCGATGTTCTGTGCATTCCCCGAGAAGATCAGGATACTCAAAGCGCCGACGAGCACCACACCAAGAATAATGCCAAGGATACGTTGCCAGGGAATACGATCTCGTGTCTCACCAGCTTCATCGGGTGCCAGCATTGTGACCACGAACAGGAAGAGAACCATAATAGCGCCGGCATAAATGAGAATTTGCACGATGGCGATAAACATTGCGCCCAACTGTAGATAGAACATTGCCAGAAATAGCAGCGTCAGAATCAGACTCAAGGCGCTATACACAGCATTTTTAAACGCAATAACCCCTATCGAAGAGGCTATGGTGGCAACCGCCAGCACGAAAAATGATATTTGTATGGCAATCATTCCAGTTTCCTTCTGTCTTCATCCTGCTCTTCATTCGTGAACAGTACATGACGTTCAGTTTGATAGTTGCCCAGACCTACAGCGGCTGCACTGGCCTGAGAGCCATCGAAGACGTGGGCTTCCTGTGGAACAGGCTGCGCAGCTTCCTGAGGTGCAGGCTCGGCCCATACCTCATTCGAGCCAATGGTTGACTGTCCCTCTGGTTCGAGCAGTTGTTCCTTATGATAGACCATGTCCTCTGGACGGAAGGAGGCCAGCTTATATCCATTCTCCAGCGTGATTGCTCCTGTTGGGCAAGCCGCCTGGCAATAGCCGCAGAAGATACAGCGTAGCATGTTAACATCGAAGACTTTAGCGTAGCGCTCGCCGGGCGAGACGCGCAGTTCCTCGGTGTTCTCCTGGGCCTCGATGTAGATTGCATCTGCGGGACATGCGCCCGCGCAGAGGTAACAGCCTACGCAGCGCTCCATGCCATTATCGTAGCGGTGCAATACATGCCGCCCACGAAAACGTGGTGCTAGATCGCGCTCCTCTTCCGGAAATGAGATGGTGGTAGGTTTCCGTCCTATATTTTTCAGGGTGGTTGCCATACCTTTTATGATATCGAAAGACATTGTGAACTCCTGGGTCTTATTACCTGGTTTTCAGTTCATCTAATTGCAATATTGCCAGGTTTGATAACGATGGCAAGCGTGCATCATTCGTCAGAAAAAAAGATGCATTTGCGTTGATAGCTGTTGCCATCTGGATAGCATCTGGCGTACGTATATTAGGATGAGAAGCTCGCAGCTTAGCAGCTTCCTCCGCAATGTCTTGAGAAAGCTGAATGGTAGTCAAACCGCTTGTGTGAAACAATATATCGCGATATTGATACGCCAGTTCTGTATTACCATTCCGAAACGGATGCACTAGTGTCTCAAGCAGAGTTACAATTGATGTAACAACTGAAATCTGACCTTTATCTACTGTTTGAAAGAAAGGGCGTAGTACTTCTACATAATCTGGCTTCCTTTCAATATAGTAAATGAATGGTGATGTATCCAGCCCGACAATCTCCCCATGTAAATCCTCTATCCATCCCATGAAGCTCTCTCCCGATTGATATACTCTTGTACATCAACACCTTCCCAGATTTCTTTGCCTAATCCCTCTAATTCCAAGATACTATGGAGAGGTTTATGTCCAACTTGCTGTCGCAAAATTGTTAACAAATCCTCCATTAACTGGATTTGCTCATCAGGCGTAAGCCGCTGAACCTGATTAAGTATCTGACGATAAGCGTAAGTTGACATTGATCTCCTCCTTCAGAATGCCTATCCCAGATCAACTTCTCTTTAAACAATGCACAACAGAATCATATCAAAATCACCTACGCCTGTCACTCTACACACGTACACTATTTGTAATCTGCTTCTGCACCTCAGCAACAGGCTCTATGACAGGTGCTTTGGCGCTTTCGAACTTCGCCAGCCTTACTGAAGTTGGCATCATCGTTGCATCTTGACCAGCTTTTTCCGTAAAACGCGTCCCCTCGGTAAAGCTGCGTCGGCGTACGACGAAGAATATGATCGCAATAATGATGACGCCTACCGCAAAGTTTATCCACCAGGACCAGTGTAATGCTACAATCACAGCCGTAATTACCACATTGAGCACTGCGAGTGGCAACAATACCTGCCAACCGAGATGCATCAGGCGGTCATAGCGGATGCGTGGTAGTGTGGCGCGTACCCAGATGAAGATAAACAGGAAAATTGCGACTTTGACCAGGTAGATCAGGATTGACAGGACGGGAATATTCTCCAACCCAAAGAGTGTCCAGCCACCAAAGAAAAGCGTTGCGGCAACCGAACTGGCCGTGATCATATTGATGTACTCGGACATCTGGTAGAGGCTTCAGCGCAGTCCACTGTACTCAGTTAGATAGCCAGCCGTCAGTTCTTGTTCAGCCTCCGGTAGATCGAATGGAGCGCGGTTCACTTCAGCACATGCCGCAACCATATAGATAATGAAGCCCAGCGGCTGTACAAGAATATACCATGTGTGCAGGTCTATCTGGCTTTTGACAATACCAACCATGCTCAGCGTTCCGGACCACATCAATACACCACTCAAGGCCAGCCCCAGACTTGTCTCGTAAGAGACCATCTGTGCTGCACTGCGCAACGAACCAAGTAGCGAATAGCGGTTGCCGGATGCCCAGCCGCCCAGCACAATCCCATAGACGGCCAACGAGGAGATCGAAAGTATCCACAAGATGCCAACGTTGATATCGGCGATCCACGGATCCCATACGCTACTCTGATTATGCAGCCAGGGTCCACCGATAGGCACAACCGCGAATGCGCTGATTGCCACAATTATTGAGATGGCCGGAGCGATAATAAAGACGACCTTTTTGGCATTGCCTGGAATGAACTGTTCTTTAAAGATCATCTTCAGTGCATCGGCGATGGGTTGAAAAGCGCCTGATGGACCAGCACGGTTCGGTCCCAGGCGTCCCTGGATCTTCGCCAGCACACGCCGTTCTATTAGCGTCATATATGCAAAGGCTGTCAGGAGGGCAACGATGATAATGGCGCATTTGATAATTGAGGCAACAATCATGTTATTCAGAAAATCAAGCACGGGCCACCTCCTGCTCCTCAATGTTTCTTACGCCCTGCTTGCCCAGATCTTCCCAGGTGAGGCCAGCGTAGAAAGGATTGCTTTCGGCGATCTCAAGCAAGATGTCTTGTGGCCTGGCATAATTCCACTGCGCTCCGGAGTAGCGTGCCAGTCCGGTCAGAATCTCCCAATCGGCCTTTGCTCCTGGCAGTGGACGTAGCGCCCGGCGAATTGCCTGCACATGGTGATCCACGTTTGTCATACTACCGTCTTTTTCCGCGAAGGTGACCGCAGGTAACACAACATCGGCCTGTTTCGCTGTCTCGGTCAGGATTGTATCCTGCACGATAACGAACTCCAACGTCGAAGGCAACTCTTTTTCAGGCAGGTGACGCGCAGGATTTGCACCCATTACGTGAAGCACTTTGATCTGTGGATTCGTCAGGATCTCGTTGTAAGTCATGCCTGCCGTTGGAGCCTCCTGATAGCCGGGGAGTGAGTCTGGCAGTACTCCCATATCACGAGCACCAAGTGAGTTAGCATCTTCGAAAAGTGGACCAACGCCAGCACCCGGGCGACCAATATTGTTAGTAATGACGGCCAGAGCCTGTAGATCGGCTGCCAGGTCTTCACAACCAGGAGCAAGGGTCGCCATCTCGTCATATAGGATAATCGCGCCCTTTGCACTTACGATTTCATTTGCGAGCAGTTGCAGTTGTGCGGTCACTTCCAGTCCCAGGTAAGAGGTTGCGTCATTGAGCGCTTTGTCTTCGCGCTTTGTCTTCGCTTGAATATCCTCGTAACCATTGGTATTCACGGCATCGTTTTGCTGTGCATATTTGAGCAAAAGTTTGGCCGCTGTACCAGTGCCATTTTCTGGGATTGTAATCTTCGCGGCTGCAAAGCGATCCAGCTCGGTAACCTGGGCGTTGACGATATAAATTCTTGCCCCAGTATTCATCGCTTTCTTGATACGCAGGTCAAGAATAGGCTGCCGCTGGTAGGGATCAGCGGTGATTAACACGATATGCGATGCCTTTTCGATATCTTGAATGCTGTTGGTCATCATCCAGGGTCTGCCCGTTAAGCGATCACGTGCACCGAGGAATTGTCCATGGTGATGATCGATGTTAGGGGTACCGATAACCTCGCGCAGGAACTTCTGGAAGAGATAGGCTTCCTCGTTGGTTGTGCGCGTGGAACCAATGCCAGCAACTGACTGTGCGCCATGACGAGTGGTGATTTCTTTGAGGCGGGTCGTAATAAAGGCGAATGCCTCGTTCCAATCAGCAGGAGTCAACTTACCATCACGCCGAATCATTGGTGTGCGCAGGCGTTCAGACGTATTGACATAGTCGAAGTCCCAGCGTCCACGATTGCAGAGCCAACCATCATCGATCTCATCATTGGTACGCGACATCAAGCGCATAATCTTGTCAACGCGCACATCGACGCGTGCATTACAGCCGACACTGCAATTGTTGCACACACTGGGGACATGCTTTAATTCCCATGGTCGTGCTTTGAAGCGATATTTGCTGGAAGTCAATGCGCCGACCGGGCATATCTCGACTGTATTGCCGGAGAAGACCGAGTCGAAGGCCGAATCTGGCGCTGTACCAACCTCCATTTTGTAACCGCGCGAGATCATGACCAGCCCATTGTCCATGGAGATCTCAGAACTGAAGCGCGTGCAACGCTGGCATAAGATACAGCGTTCACGGTCTAGCATCACATCATCGCTGACCGGAATAGGTTTCTGATAATGACGTTTATCCAGGTCAAAGCGCGTTCCACCAGGACCATGACGCAATGTGAAGTCCTGTAGATCACACTCACCGCCCTTGTCACAGATTGGGCAATCAAGCGGGTGGTTGATCAACAGAAATTCCAATGTACCACGACGCGCTTTGAGGACCTTCTCCGTCTTTGTGTGCACAATCATGCCTTCGCTGACAGGTGTTGTGCATGCTGTCTGAGGAGGCTTGGGCAATTTCTCGATCTCAACAAAGCACATGCGACATGCACCTAATGGCGGCATTTTTGGATGATAGCAATAAATAGGAACCTCAATTCCGGCTTGACGGGCCGCCGCCCACACTAACGTTCCAGGCGGCACTTCAACGGGAATGCCATCGATGGTTAGATGGACAAGTGCTTCTTTTTTCTCTTCTGGCATAGAATTTTCCTTGTATTTCCAGGAATTATAGCTATAGTGCTCCCGCGTGGAGCGAGGCTTCCTGTGTCAATTCGGTCTCGACGCGTGTACGCCCTGCACCAACCATACAGTGACCATGCGTGACGTGATACTCGAATTCGGCGCGGAACAGTTTTATACCGCTTGTGATCGAACTGGTAGCTGCATCGCCTAGAGGACAGAATGACTTGCCGCTAATGTTATCACAAATATCCATCAGCAGATCAACATCTTTCATTTGACCGTGACCACTTTCCAGGCGCTCTAAAATCTCGGTCATCCAGTAGGTGCCCTCGCGGCAAGGAGTACATTTGCCGCATGATTCATCGCGGTAAAATTCGGTCATACGTAAGATTGCGCCAACGATGCAGGTATCCTCGTTCATGACGATAACACCGCCGGAGCCAAGCATAGAACCTGCCGCCGCAATCGACTCGTAATCCAGTGGTACGTCAATTTTATCTGCACCAAGAATAAAGGTAGACGAGCCACCAGGGATAATAGCTTTGAGTTGCTTATTGTCTAGAATGCCACCACCATATTGTTCATCGTAAAGGAGTGTACGTAATGGTGTACCGAGAGGCAATTCGTAGTTGCCCGGCTTTTTCACGTGGCCGCTCAGGCCATAGATACGCGTTCCCTTGCTCTTCTCCGTGCCAAAGCTCGCGTACCAATCTGCCCCATTCTCTATAATTGGGGGCACACTAAAAAGTGTCTCACAGTTGTTAATCACTGTAGGGCCACCATAGAGGCCAACAACTGCCGGGAATGGTGGTTTCAGACGAGGATAACCGCGCCTGCCTTCCAACAATTCCATCAATGCACTCTCTTCACCGCAGATGTATGCACCAGCTCCACGATGCACAATAATATCCAGGCTATAGTCGCTGCCCATGACGTTCTTGCCAAGAATACCTGCCGCATATGCTTCCTGCACCGCTCGTTCTACCTGGCGAGCGGCCAGTCCAAGTTCTCCGCGTATATAAATAAAAGCGAGTCCCACATGACAGGCGTAACTAGTAATAATTACCCCCTCCACCAACTGGTGAGGATTTTTCTCCATCAGCACGCGATCTTTGAAGGTGCCTGGTTCACTCTCATCAGAATTGCAGCACAGGTAACGCGGCTTATCATTTTTAGCCAGGAAGCTCCACTTCATACCTGTTGGGAAACCTGCTCCTCCGCGTCCACGCAGCCCTGACTTCTTCATAAGGTCGACGATCTCGTCCGGCTGGTATTCTTTGAGCGCCTTTGTCAGGGCCTTGTAGCCGCCATACTGCCGGTAGACATCAATCGTATCGATCCCCGGAATATTTAAATTTTTCGTGATAACTAGTTCTGGCATATGCATATCCTCTATAGACCGATTTTATTCGGGCGTCGTAAACGTGGCCCCTACAGGAGGTTTTTTCAGCTCCTGGTCCAACCTATCTAGCAAAGCATCGGCCTTCTCCAGTGTCAAATTCTCGACATAATCGTCGTTGACTTGCAGGACTGGTGCCGTACCGCAGGAAGCCAGGCATTCAAACGTCAGCAAGGTGTAGTTTCCGTCGGCTGTCGTTTCTCCACGTTTGACGCCTAGGCGCTGCTCAAGATGCTCAACCAGCGCATCGCAGTTGCGCAGATAACATGCAATGCTGGTGCACACTCTGATGACCTTCTTACCCGGAGGCTGCTGGTAGTACATAGTATAAAAGGTGGCAACGCTCTCTACGTCGCCGACAGTTATTCCAATTGCTTCGGACACCGCATGCAGAGCCTCCTGCGTAATGTAACCTTCTTCTTGTTGCGCAATATGAAGTGCAGGCATGACTGCTGAACGCGCTACAGGGTAGCGAGCGGCCAGGTCACGCATGCGTTGTTTTGCCTGTTCTGAAATCATCGATCGACCTCACCTAGCACAATATCAATGCTTCCGATAGCTGCAACCACGTCGGCGAGGAAATTGCCCTCAATCATACGTGGCAGTACCTGCAAGTTTGCATACGATGGTCCGCGCAGATGCATGCGATATGGTTTTGCACTCCCATCGCTCACTATATAGAAGGCCATCTCACCCTTTGGCAATTCGGTACGTACAAACGCCTCGCCTCTGGCGGGACGATACCCTTCTGTAAACAGTTTGAAGTGATGGATCAGTGCCTCCATGCTTCCCGTAATCTGCCACTTCGGCGGCGGCGCTACCTTCTTATTTTCAACACGATAGCGGCCCTCCGGCATACCATCGAGCGCCTGCTGAATAATCTTCAGACTCTGTTCCATCTCCAGCATTCGCACCATATACCTATCATATACGTCTCCTTTGCTCCCAACCGGAATATCGAAATCAAATTGGTCATATCCCGAATAAGGGAATGCCTTACGAATATCCCAGACGACGCCACTACCACGTAGAACTGGTCCACTGGCACCATAGGCAAGGGCATCTTCTTTGCTCAGTATGCCGATGTCTTTCGTACGTTCGAGCCATAACGGGTTATTGGTGAGAATGTCGTGATATTCCTCAAGGCGAGCGGGGAAGATGCGCAGGAAGTCGCGTACCTTTTTATCGAAGCCCACTGGTACTTCAGCCTGTAGACCACCAGGGCAGATATAGCTCGTCATCATACGTACGCCGGAGACATACTCAAAAATATCGAGGATCAGTTCGCGCTCACGGAAGCAGTACATGAATATACTCTGTGCACCCAGATCGAGTCCGCTGGTACCCAACCAGACCAGGTGGCTGGCGAGGCGCTGAAGCTCAGCGAGGATAACCCGTACGTATTTGATCTTAGCGTTGATCTCGTCTTCAATATCTAGAAGCCGCTCCACTGACAGCGAGTAGGCCAAGTTATTGTTGAGTGGAGTCAGGTAGTCCATACGGTCAGTCAGCACCAGGGCTTGATGATACGTTTTGGACTCAGCGGTCTTCTCAATGCCAGTGTGTAAGAAGCCAATATCGGCGACAGTTTTGACGACGGTTTCACCCTCAATCGTCAGGATCAGGCGCAACACTCCATGCGTGCTGGGATGCTGGGGACCCATATTGATGGTCATCGTATCATCCCGCTGCTCATCGGCTCCTGGATCTGTATCGGCAGGATATTGATATTCTATGTCTTGTTGCTGCATACATGCGTCCTTCTTGAAGTTGAGCCGGGCCGGGACCAGCCGGGTTGGGGCCAGCCCGGCCCCTACTACGATCCCTTCTTTGTACCGGGCTCTTGATTGGGATTTATTTGTGTGCGCCTCTCGTCGAGTTCGCGACCTTCGGGAGTACGCAGTGTCTGTTCGTAATAGTGGCTGTCGACTCCCGGATCAGTGTCGTAGGGAACCTGACCACCCCAGTGTGGCTCAGGCAGATCAAAGCCCGTTAAAGGATAATCCTTGCGCAGCGGGTGGGTGGTCCAGTCCATCGGCATCATGATACGCTGTAGATTGGGATGTCCGCTAAAGGTAATACCGAATAGATCGTAGACCTCACGCTCATACCAGTTTGCACCCGCCCAGACGCCGGTGACTGTAGGTACAACGGGGTGGTCTTCGCGGCGTTGCCCAACCTGCACTTTCAAGCAGATAAAACATTGCTCCTGTATAGAAAGGAGTTGGTAAATGACATCAAAGCGCGGGATACGCTCAGACCAATCGACTGCTGTGAGCGTTTCCAGAATGGCATAGTGCAAATTCTTCTTGAGATAATTGCATACGTCTACCAGGTTTTCTGGCTTCAGTAGAATTGTTTGCTCGTTGCGATCCTCGAACGTTGCAAGAACTGCCTGCGGAAACTTTCCCTGCACCATTTCCACCGTCGATAGTGCCGTTATAGCCATAACTTTCTACATTCCTCTTTACTATCAGATTATTGCTTCAGATTTTCGTTGTAGCACAATTTTATTGCGTGCACCACAACAAATTTCAGGAATTCCTGCTGGTGTGCAGAATCCCGGTAGGGGTCATTCATAAAGCGGCAAAAGGGCACCTTTCAAGGGTGCCCCAGGTCTTTCTTTATAACTCTTCACCCACTGGACCTACTAGCTTGAGGCCACTATCCTTAAGAGGATCGGGTGGATTAGGAATGCCCTCACGAATTCTTCCGCTGTAGTTCGTTCAAACCAAAAAGCAACATATCGGGCGTTGGAGGACAACCGGGGACGAATACATCGACCGGCACAATTTTATCAACCCCTTGCACGATTGCGTAGTTATTAAATACGCCCCCGCAGGATGCACAGGCTCCCATTGAGAGTACCCATTTAGGTTCTGGCATCTGATCATAGATCTGGCGCAGGATTGGAGCCATCTTCACAGAGCAACGACCTGCGACAATCATCAGATCCGCCTGACGTGGTGAGGCGCGAAACACTTCTGCGCCGAAACGCGAAATATCGAAGCGATCCGCGCTGGCCGACATCATCTCGATGGCGCAGCAGGCCAGGCCAAAGGTTGCAGGCCACAACGACGAACTACGACTCCAGTCCAGTAGCTTATTGACCTGGGTTGTCAAAACACCAAAACCGCCATCCTTCTTATGATCCTGATTCACTGGCAACTCGCGACTTAAGCGCGGAGTCTGCGTATTTGAGTACGTCTGAACCGGTTCCCAGGGATTTTTTACTCCCATGTAAACGCTCCCTTTCGCCAAACATAAATATAGCCAATCATCAAAATCACCAGAAAGCTCAAGAGCTCAATAAGCCCGGTTACCCGCAGGTTATGGAGCAAGATGGCAAGAGGATAAAAAGAGACAATTTCGATGTCGAATGCAATAAAAAGCATACCCGTCAATAAATACTTAACGGGAAAACGACGTTTAGGCGCTTCAATTCCTTGAAGGCCGCTTTCATATGGAGCCAGCTTCTCTGGCGTTGGCTTTTTAGGTCCAAGAATGGCGGTAACGCCCGTTACAACAATGCCGAAGAGAATAGCCAGTCCCACTAGAATAAAGACGGGGAGTGTGTTTCCCATAGATTGGGGTCCTTTATTTCTCTTTATATGAGAGCGACGCATGCCACTGGGCATACGAAAGCTAGTGTCAAAAGTACACTTCCTCAATTTGTATCGTAGCACAGTAGAGCAATGGTGTCAAATTTGATCAGTAAGAACGTTTATTCTATTCCGGCATTCCGGCATTCCCACCTCCCAGTATTTTTTCTACTATGCATCTGATGTGTTCTCTGTACAAAAGAAGGAAAGAGAGCATTGAATTGGGAAGAGGTGAGTGTCATGAAAGATGTCCTGTAAAGGGTGGGGAGGGAACGAATTTGGAGAAAAACATTCTTCTTGAGAGAGAATACCTGATTTGTTGGGGAATTACAAGGGTAAGTAGAGAGTGTTTTTATGGTATGACGGGAGTGCTAACGAGCCCTACCATATTGATCTCCGAATTTTGTAGTCGAAGGATTGTATGTTATACAGTCAAGTTGACCATTTTTCCTGAATGAGAAAAATGGTCTTCAGCTTTTATATTCCACCTCTATAAGCCACGCTCAATCCTTTCCCAACTGGAACAACCATATGCTCAAATCCAGGTACCTCCTTGATCGCTGCCAGATACCCAGCAATCTCATCAGGATGCGATAGCACATTATCCGCCAGCACAAAAACGTCAGGTGCCAGTTTTGGGATAAGCAGGGCTAACTGCTTTGGAGCGCTGATACGGTCAGCATCGAAAAACACAAAGTCGAATGGGCCGGGAAAATCTGTAACTATTTCAGTCGCATCACCATGAAAAAGATCGACGAACTCGCGTATATGTGCTCGTTGTAAATTAACATCGGCCTGCAAAAGCTTTTGCTCATCGCGGTCGATACTGATAATATGGCCTCCCGTGGCACGCGCAGCCCAGGCCAACCAGATCGTACTATAGCCATTCGACGTTCCTATTTCGAGCAGGCGTTTACGCTGGCTGCTATGTATCAGTATACTTATGAACTGAGCAGTATCAGGCTCCAGGTTCAACATCTTTTTGCTGCGTTCCTGCTCATGTACGTCATTTTGCTGCCCTGACTCATATAACTCACGCAACAGGTTTTGAATATGGCCTTCCATTGTGGGCTCCCTCTTGTTCTTTCACTATCAGGTGCCTGATCTATTTGTTGAAGTTATTTTTCTCATGGTATCATATCTTAGAAGTGAGCCAGGAGTTGAGTTGCTCCGTATATTGTAGAGTACGATCAAGTTCCTTCAGCAGGAGAGGATAAATTATATGGCTTTTCACTTTAATCCTGAGCGTATCGCCTATTTTGAGACGGCTGGCTGGCGTGCTTACTATAACCATCAATGGCTGAAGATGCTACGCTTAATTGCAGCGGTAAGTCAGGAGGAGTTTCGCATTCCTTTCCCTGTGTCGCTACTCGCTGCTTACTACACAATACGAGCCTCGATAGCGTGGGTGCCTGTCCAGCACGATGAGCGGAAAGTTTATGCCTATCTTGAAAAGTTCTATCGTGTGGCGCGGCGCTATTCCGGTTTGAAATTTGATCCGGCCTATGTAGCTAAATTGGAATTGCACTACTTTGATGTTCATCGCCGCCTTATTGATGTTGAGGATAAGAGCGAGTTTGTGCAGGTACTGGTTGATCTACATAGTGCTCTTTTTAATCTAACGCCGGACCAGGTACGTGAGTCGGCTGAATTACGCGTCCAGGCTGCGACGATTGTTGATCGTATCACTGGTAAAAAATCAACCTATATCGAAGGCGACTGGACTCTATTAGAGGAATATCTCCGGCAATGCTATACCTCAATTCAGCAGGCTCTGGGATAATGAGAGCCTGCTGTCGGCGTTTAGTCTTTCTGGCGTTCCAGTGCGATCGCCGGGATCTTGCGCGTGGTCTTTGCCTGGTACTCGGCAAACTGAGGATACTTTTCTGCTTGCCTTGCATACAGACGATCCCGCTCCTCATCAGTTGTGACAATGGCAGTGACATCCAACTTCTCGTTCCCAACTTCGACTGTCGCCTGTGGATGTGCCAGGAGATTATGATACCAGTCGGGGTTAGTTGGTGCACCAGCTTTAGAAGCAAACACGATCATGCGGTCGCCATCGGGCAGATACATCAGTGGAAATGTGTGGCGTTGTCCGCTCTTTGCGCCAGTAGTAGTCAGTAGAAGTAGGGGAGCTCCTGCGAACGGCCCTCCAACCTTACCTCCGTGTGTGCGGAACTCTTCGATCACTTGATGGTTCCAGTTGTTCCTATCTGTCATTAGATCTCCTGTTATCGATGCCAACTTCTAATGTCGGTACCGATTTAGTGTTGTTATTTCTTTTATCATACGTGAGATTACTATGAGTTTGCAAATTTTATCGTTATATAGGGGGTTGCAATGTCTGGGGTTGTTAGCTCTGTTTAAGTTCTGTGGATGGGGACTAATCAATGCTCATTGTTGCTTTTAGAAATAGCAGCTGTAAGTAAGTGCAGAGCGTCTTTCTCAGTCTTTGCTACAATCAGGCTATTGACCAGCAATTTCAGTGCCTCAGGATCTTTTATACGGATGGCCTGCTGTCTGGCTAAGACGGCAATAGTAGGGAAACGTGTCTGCACCAGGAGCATCATTACCGGGCGCAATGACTCCAGACATCCCTCTACTCTTCCCTTCTCTTTCCCTAGTTGTATTCCTTGCTCAATCCCTTGCGTAATACCATAAATCGTTCCTTGAGCAACGCTATTCTGCACCGTATCTAGAGATTCCCAGTAATTGAAAATGGTTTCTTGCAGCATCGCAAACCTCCTTACTACCGTGCACCTTGCCTGGAACTTTCTTCTGTTTTAAGAGTAACATATTGGGTGCGATAACTTAAGCTTAGAGGGTTTCGCTTAGAAAAGTAGATACGAAAGTATCTGCTTCTTGTTCCATTTTGTCTCCACCATCAATCCATAGAATGCGCCGATCCTTGCGAAACCACGAGAGTTGTCTGCGTACAAAGTCGTGTGTGGCATATTTGAGGCGTTGGACCATCTCTGCCTCGTCTGTAAACTCTCCACGGAGCCAGCGGTTCGCAAATCTATATTCCAGGCCCAATGCTTCCAGGCGTTCTTGCGCCAGTCCTCTGGCGAGCAAATTCTCTACCTCCTCTACTAATCCCTGCTGCATTCGTTCATCAATACGCATGTCTATACGCCTGTACAGAACATCTCTAGGCCATTGTATGCCCAGGATCAGGCTATTATAGAGTGAATGGTTCATGCCGCGTTGTTCTGAAAATGGTTTGCCAGTTACAAGACAGACTTCTAGTGCACGCAGGATACGCCGTGGATTATTGCGATCAATTGTGGCCGCACTCTGGGGGTCCAATGCTTCGAGTTGTGCGAGTAGATCGGGAAGTGGATGTGTTTCTAGTTCTGTACGCAGTTCTGGGTGCGGCGGTACATGAGGAATATCTAAATTATCGATTACCACCTGTATATAATGTGGAGAGCCACCAACCAGGAATGGTTGTCGATCTTGCGCTAGAATAGCGTTGATAGCTGCAATTGCATCCTGCTGAAACTGTGAAACGGTGTAAATATCCTGTGGATCGGCTACATCAAGCAGGTGATGTGGTACCAGCGCTTGCTCAGTTGGTGAGACTTTGGCGGTACCGATATCCAGCCCTCGATAGACCTGGCGCGAATCGGCTGAAACGATCTCGCCATTAAAGCGTTGCGCGAGTGCAATTCCCAATGCGCTTTTTCCTGATGCCGTTGGACCAAGGATTACTACCAGAGCTGCTTTTTTATCTCCATGTTCCTCCACAACAATCCCTCTATTCTTAATTATGGATCTTATTACGGAGTATTTTGTGCGTTGAGTGCATTCTGCCTCATCAAATAATCCACCCGCCATAATAATGCACCACCTATTGCTATTCCTACCAGTATAGCAGCGATTATCCCCCATACTGAAGTCAGGCCTGGCGTCAATAAGAAGCCAAGAAAGCCACCAAGTACAACGATAGAGATGATTGTTATCCAGTAGATCTTTGCCATCACCCAGCTCATACCATAATTGATGTATTCGCTTACTGTCGCTGTTGTACCGACGCTTGCTCCAATAGCGGTGACTAGCAGAAGCACGACCAGCTGTAGCGTCGGTTGCTGGTTATTGAGCGTCACATGCCATAGTATTCTGACCAGGGCCAGGACAATAAATCCGCTTGCCATGCCAGAACATGCTTGATCAATAGTATCGCGAAGCGTCCAGGGAATGCTCTGGTTGACCAGTAGTGCCCCTGCTGTGGCTGCAGGGGCTATGCCTATTAATACCGCGATAAACCATGGATTAGGGGGTATAGGGGGTATAGGATACACCTGTGGAAAATGTGATACTAAACCATATATGAAGCTTGCACCCATAAATGCCGCTATCAAGGCGAGCGTGTGCTGCAGCCAGGTTTGTAAGCGAGGTGAGACCTGTACCGGATCCCAGCCCCCATGCTGCCTGACGAGAGCGGGTTGTCCATATTTGATTTTGTATTCGGTGTCACGTGCCTTTGCGGCAGAAGGGGGTCCAACCTCAGCGACGGTAGGTGCTGCAGCGGCAGATGCCGATTGCCTCTGTGTCATTGATAAGAAAGGCGTCATCGTTCCCATCGTAAGCTCGTCATTATCATCATCGTCTTCGTCGTCATCCAGGTCAGCGCCGATAGTTTTGCCCCGGCGTCCATTATTGGTGAAACCGATAATGTCTGCTTCTATCATTACTTCAATCTCTTTTTGTGTTCCCTCACCCTCAGGTATGATAAAAATGACGCCTGTATAATGCATTGAGTCATGTAGATCTGTACTATCCAGGCGGACATTGACGCGTGTGATCATGCCATCAAACTGCGTCTGGTCAAGCATAATCCATGGCTCGTTTGTATAAACTGTACCACTGACCAGGAGCCCCTGGTTGCCGCTAATTGTAATGACCATAGGAGCTGAAATGCCTGGATAGACGGTCCCAAAGTCGAGCATATGTGGACTTACCAGGATTGGGGCAGTTTGCTTGCGTGCAAACCAGTTTCGTCCATTACGCATTGCAGTGGAAGGTGGTTCAGGGCTGATTGTGCCTGCGTGGCTATCGCGCGTGCCACGAGAAGTTTGAGGTTGGAATGGCTGATAGTTGCGCAGGCGGGCATTCGGTCCCATTACAACCTGCAAGAATTGCTCCACTGCTGCCAGGGGTTCATCCTCCAGAGCGCGAATGTGGCGTGCTGCACGTGCCAGCGTCGTTTCCCCGATCTCTTGTAGCCACGACTCGATCTCGCCGTCCGCAATATAGTCAGATGCCTCTTCAGGATGGCGTGCACAGAGTTCGGCCAATTCTTCTGGCGTAGTGGCCTGATCGCCATTCTCGAAGACGAAGGTTCCTACACCCAGGAGTGCACGGCGGAACTCGGCTACACTGTCGTAGCGTTCCTCTGGATCGAGCGCCGAAGCTCTCTCCAGTGCACGGGCGACTGACGGAGAAACCTGTGGATTGATAAGGCGTACTTCCTTCAATCCGAAGCCATTCTCGGAGAGAGTATTCGTCAATAGCTGGAAAAGCGTTATCGCCAGCGAGTAGACATCGGATCGTTCGTCGGTCTGAGCTCTTCCATACTGCTCTGGTGGCGCGAAGCCGGGTGTTCCCAGTAGCTGCGTATCTTGAGAGTTGCTCGAACGGAAGAAGCGTGCAATACCGAAATCGATCAACTTGATGCGCCCATTGCGCGTCAACATAATGTTCCCAGGTTTCATATCGCGGAAGATGATTGGTGGGTTCTGGCTGTGAAGATATTCCAGCACATCACATAATTGCCGTGCCCAGCCAAGCACACGCCTTTCGGAGAAGGGGCCATTGTTCCGCTCCAGCAACTCTTCAAGGGTGTAGCCATCAACGTACTCCATGACCATATAGTACCGTTGGCCTTCACTAAAGAAGCCAGTGAAGGCTGGAAGATTGGGATGGTTCAGTCCCCACAGCATCTTTGCTTCGATCTTGAAGTTCTGAATCGCCTGTTGGCGCTCGTTCACAGGTACCATCGAAAGGCTCATCTCTTTGATGGCACAGATCGTCTGGCGCTTCACGTCTTTTGCCTGGTAGACTGCACCCATACCGCCCTGCCCAATGACGCGTTGAATATGATAACGCTTATGAAGTAGGGTGCGGCGGTCTAGTTGACCTGTATGTGTATTCCATTGGCCGCTTTGCTGGCTGATGACGAACCCCCATTTTTCTCTGCATCTACTCTCTCTGGTATGGTATGCATTCCAGTATAGCATACCTCTGTGGGACATACTACCTATTAAATGCATGCTCTGGGCATAAAGATTTCACATCATGTTACAATTTAAAAAGTGTCAATGTATGTGAACAAATCGCATCCATAAATTAGGACGTTGTAAGTAGTTTCTATATAAAACGCTTCTGCACCCTGATAATGACACAATACTATGGCTGGTTGATTTTTGTGCTAACTGTCAATTCAATGAATACAACGGAAATTTATTTAAGATTGGCTTGAACAATGGTGAGTACGCAAATGGGGCATAAACAGATACGCCCTACAATTGTCTTAGTCGGCTGTATGCTTATTATCTTACTGGGCGTGGCTGCAACCTTCTTCTGGCAGACACACTTGGAGTTACCTGCCAGGGCGGCGAGCGGCGATGTCATTGGTCCTCCTACTTTGCCTGCGGCAACAGTTGATTTAATCCTTGCCAATATGGGAAGTCCTATGGTTGGGACTGGTGCCGTGATAGAGCAGGCATCCCGTCAGACAAACATTGATGATGCTTTTGCCCTTGCCGTCTGGTGGACCGAGACAAATGATGGTGCAGCTGGCGTTGGGCTTGCTGATCGTAACCCTGGCAGCGTACGTGGCAGTTATGGTTATCCTGCAGCCTTCGATGGCTACACTATCTATCCGTCCTATTCAGCAGCCATCATCGATTGGTTTAATGTGCTGCGTACTCGTTACGTAGATAGTGGCCTGACCTCTGCTTACACAATTTGCTATCCCTATGTTGGTACTTCCAGTTCATACCAATGGGCTATTAAAGTCGTGAATCTGATGGTGCGTTATCATGGGGAGGCACCACCACCGCCGACGCCGACCCCTACCCCCATACCCACGCCCAATGCGGTGCGCATTCAACATATTCAGGTGCATATCGTGAAGCCGCAACCAGCCACAATGGGCTTAACGCGGGAAGCACATGTGCAAGGGAATGTTGTGCCGCCAGTCATCGCAAAACCGCACCCATCTGCAAATGTCTCTGCACGTGCATCCGTTGCGCCATCATCGTCCGCATCACCTTTTATTCTTCTCTCAGGGCTATTGGCGGCCCTACTGATAGCACTATGGGGCTTGAGAATTGGTCGGAGTGTTTCTACGGTTTCCAATCCGCTACCTGTGCCAGTTGCTTCTGAGCTGCCTCTACCGACCTTTGCAGCGCCTGTTCTGACGCCTGTACCAGCTTTTGCCGAGTCTACGCTGACGCCTTTCTCGGCGCTTTACGTCAACGAGTTCTCGCCAGTGCTTGTGCCCCAGACAGAGCAATTGGTGGGATCACCTGAGCCTCAACTGCAGCCTCAACTGGTACCAGCGTTTTTCAGTGCAACAGCAGGTGGTGGGTTGTTGAAACGTTATGCCGATACCGATGTCTTACCCAGAAAGACCAGGTTGCGACCTATCAGGATTGCGCCCGAGCCAGTACAGCAATCGTCGGAGGCGGGAAATTGGTATGGGCCGCTTCCCGAGACTCCTGTTGCTTTCACTGCTCCTGCCAGTCCTGTGCAGGAGGAAAAAGCGCCCGAGTTGGTGGGAGTGGGAGCACGCCCTCCGGGCTTGTTGCGCCGTTACGCCATGGAAAAATATGATGGCAATTAATGAGTGGAAAGCCATCTATCGAAACTCTTGACAATGCACTAGAGTAGGTGTATATTGTCATGCATAACGCGCTAAGATTTGCCCTCGTGGCGGAATGGTATACGCAGCAGGTTGAGGGCCTGTGCCGAGAGGCGTGGTGGTTCGAGTCCACTCGAGGGCACCCTATAGATATGGTGTTGGCGACCATTGAAGGTCGCCTTCCTTATCTTTACAAGGGCGACTAGCTCAGCTGGTTAGAGCGGCTGCTTTACACGCAGTAGGTCAGGGGTTCGAATCCCTTGTCGCCCACCTGAACCCGCTTGAGAAGCCCATTCATAGCTAACAAGAAAAGTGCTATGGATGGGCTTTTTGCATCTGAGAACAACTGTCGGGTTAGAACGGCTGTCTGTTTTCTGTGATTTGTTGCTTCTCGCTTTGTACCTTGCCTTATTTGGATCTAGAGTATTTTCGTATTTCTTTAATGCCTTATAGATCGGAGAATGTTAAAGGTCTCCTAGTATGTCTTTATTCATCACTGAAATAGTCGAGGTCTATCTTCTTCACGATATATCTTGATTCTTCGGTGACACCTACATCGTGATCCATCATCAACTGTGTTAGCTGTTCGCCGTCAATCAAAATGATTTTGAGATTATCAGTGCCACTGGCATACTCTATTGCTTGTTGTGAGAAGTTCGACGTTGTTATAAATATTCCTTTGCGTGCTTTTTTCCCTATTAAAGCACCTGCAAATCCTTGTATGATAGGTCGTGTAACTGTTCCTTCCCATCTTTTTGCCTGAAGGTAGATAGCATCTAAGCCCAGTTTATCCTCTTTGATTATTCCATCAATGCCACCATCGCCTACTTGACCAACGGCTTGACCCGCATCTTTTCTTGATCCTCCGTATCCCATAGCAATCAGCAGATCTATGACGAGGTTTTCAAAGAATTTTGGTGGGCTGTTTTTGATGTGCGTGAGTATTTCTTGGGCTAAATTTTGTCTTAAGCTCTGATAGCTTGTTTCTAAGATTTCTTGGGGGGTTTGGTTGGTCTTTTCAATGATCTCTTGGGGTGCCTCTGTATTCCCATTTATTTTGTTGCTTCTATTTTTAAATTCGATGAATTCGGGAAATCGGTCTAAGTACTTTACATTGACTTGTGAAGGGTTTTCTTTTAATACTTTGGCCCCTTGCTCGGTTAAGCGAAATCTTGATCTTCCAGTTGGAATGATAAGATTAGCTTTTGCTAAATACGTTCGTGCCCAATGGACGCGATTGTCGAATTTGCGTTGTTTGCCACTAGGAAGCAGTTCGTTTCTATCTTGGTCTGTAAGGTTGAATTGTTGTGCAAGGATTTCTATAGTTTTGCTAAGAGTGTGCTCGTTTCCATCTGCTGCAGTTTTTAAAAGCGGGAGCATAAGACTTTGATAGTCGGGAACTGGCATCTTAGACTTCCTCCGAGAATTATTTATATAGATTAGGTATTTTTGCTGAGAATTATGTGTGTCACTAATAATAGCATAGAAGACCTTATATGACTAGGGTTTGAGGGACGGATACAAAATAATTTGTTTGTTACTATCCTTAACCATGGCTACGGTTTATATTTCCTCAAATTGTATCAGAAAAACTCATACTGTATACGTGTTAGGCTACAAAGGTTGCTTCAACTCTGAACACGAAAAAGCAGGAGAAGTTAACCTCTCCTGCCCCATCAATCATAGGAGTTCATGCTGGTTTCTTTCCATATCGGTAGATGCGCTCTTTCGGATCTCGGTAAAAAGGGACTTTGTTTTCTATGAGCCAGTCCCAGCAGGTGCAAAATCGTTTGTCTGCCGCTTTTTCCTGCTCCAGTGTGGATGCCCGGTCATAGTCGTATTCTGCCTGATTTATAGCCGCGATTTTTGCGTCAATCTCTTCCTGAATCAATGATGTTATCCTTCTTTAGCTCGTGCCTGCCGGTTTCAGGTAGAGCCACAATAAATGGTGGATGAGGCCGATAAACCACACAGATTTACGCTCATTTCGCCAAGCCTTCACCACTTGATGTTGTTCTGCCCGGTTTCATTCGCATCTAATCTATAGAAACCAGTTGTTGTATCGAGGGAAAAAGATACTCGTGCTTGAAGCCAAGCATAGAACATCTCATAGACTTCCTGTGCTCTCTGATAGCTTTCTTTCTCTTTTTTGAGGTTTTGCAATGCTGCATTGAGGCGGGCCAGACCTTTTTCTATGTCTTCCCTGGCGGTTTGTTCTGGTGTGCTCATTGTGATTCCCCATTATCACTGATTTCATGCTCTTGCAAAATATGCTTACGGATTGCCTCTCTTCGGTGCATTGGGTTCCTCCATGATCTGAATGTAGGTCTGGCAGCAAAAGAGGGTCGCTTGGTCGAAACCTATATGGGTAGCAAGTTGATCTTCAATTTGCCCAATTCGATGCATTTTTGCCTGAAGAAACTCATGTTTTGGAGTGCCAGCAGCTAGACCCGAAAGCCCTTGACGCATCGCATGCAACTCTTCTTCAATTTGTGTGCGCAACTGGGCAACTTCACTTTGTGACATAGAAATAATCTCCCTTTGTTTGCCTCAAAAAACTTCTATGGTACAATGCAGGTGTAGATGTCACGTGTGTACTGCATTGCTATTTTAAGTGTAAATTGGTTGTGATACGTTGTAAAGGGCAAGATGTGCCTGTCAGGCAAGGGATGAAACAGGAAAAAGGGGACAGCATATGTCAACGAGGGAACAAAAACCACGTCCATCATCACCGTTAGCGCGAGTGTTAAAAGACTATCGGTCAAAGTATGACCTGAAACAGGAACAACTTGCAAGTGAGTTAAATATAGATGTTCGTACATTGCGTCGATATGAGAATGAGGAAAATACGCTCACCGATATTCGTGAGCTGCGGCGTATTGCTGATGTGTTGGGAATAGATACAGAGCAATTAGGAGTGATACCCGACTTGGCGACTCCGGAAGAGATTGACTCAGCGATCAATCGTGTATGGGCGCTTGTCAGACTGGCTCGTTATCATGAAGCGGAAATAGTAGTTGATCGTCTCATCCCTGCCGTTGTCCGTAGAACAAGTACAGATGATCCCGTTCTTGTAAGAAAGCTGGCGAATGCTCAGCATGTCGCTGGCTACATCAAAAGTCAGACGACACGAGCGAATCAGTCGGCGCTTCCACTTTCCCATTATCGAGAGATGGAGCATCTTGCACGTACTCTCAATGACCAGACACTTCTTAATATTGCGCTTACCTATGAAGGGGATATGCTGCAACGTGGCGGCGATGTCGTGAAAGCTATTGAATACCTTGAAGCTGCCAGGGATACAACACCCTTAGCAGATACATCTGCAAGAGGAAACGGGATACAGCTTTTAGGACGTGCCTATTTCAAGGCACAACGTCTCGCTGATTTTGAGCGTGCTCTGGCTCAAGCTGAAGAATTAGCCTCTGAGTTACAGGTTGGCGACCTGGCAAACGGAGCAAAAGGGCAGTATGGGGTTGGAACCGTGTATGAAGAGTGGGGAAGAAGCTTAGGATTACTTGGACAAACAACGAAAGCAATGGAATATCTCGACAAAGCTGAAGAGTCCTTTACACGAACCTGGGTGACACAGAGACGAGATATCTTGATGACAACTGCAAGAGCAATGGTCATGGTTCATGGTGGTGAAATACGGCAAGGGGTTGATCTTGCAGTAGCGTCTATTGACCTGTGCAAGAAACACGGCAATACAAGACTGTTAGATCGCATCTACGGCATACAGCAGTATCTTGATAAGCTTACAAAAGAGATTGGTCATGCTGGCAGCGAGCTGCGCGAAGCGCTCTATGGGCCAGTTGAATATTATGTCTGCAACGTATACATATATCTGGAAATGAAATACTTTGGACTAGTGAGACTATAGGTTAGTCCAGAGGATATCAATTCACATGAAGAATCACACAGATTGAAAGCATTCATTATGATAAAACAAGGCCTTAAATGCTTCAGCAACCACGTAAGTTACTGCTGTACGGCTTCACTCATCTAGATCTGCTATGCGCCCTGCCCAAGTACAAGCTGAGCCATCATCTGCCCTTCATTATACGCGCTAATGGCACCGGCTTCACCTAATACAGGATCGATCTGTCCATTATCGTTAAGATCAACACCATTCAATGTATGATCTGCCAGTGTGGCTATCTCCGGAATCAGGGCTGTATTAGCAGGATGCGCAACGAGTTGGCGTGCATCCTTATCAAGGGTTGTTACCCACTTTTTGAGATTAGCATCTGCGGTCTGCACATGTTGCGCGTGCATTCTAATTGTATCGGTAGCATCGCTCTGAATGGCTGCGAGCGCGGCATGTTCTGCAGAGAGGACAATGTAGCCTGCATTGGGATTTCCTGGGTCAAGGAGGGCAAAGCCATCACCCCCAGCGGTAACATTGAGTGAAGCGCAGACATCGGCAAGTGGATGTGCATTCTGCCCACCCTTACCCTCAATCACGTTCACAATGCTTTGAGCTGCACATTCTATCTTGCTTTGCCCATCGTCAGAGAAACTTCTTAAGAGGTCAGCTTCTGACCTCAACACGCGAGCCTGATTCCGTAAGCCAACCAGCAGCCCTATTTTTCCAGGCGTGGTATCAAAACGGACAAGCAAGTGCCGGATATGAATCAGCGCCAGAGGGGGAAGCGTCCCCGATAGCACAACTTCTCCTGCCGGGTACATGGGATTTCCCAGCTCCTGGGTGATTTCCAACTGGTTACCAACACCAAGCAGATTGCTTTTATCCGTAAAGGCCAGGCTAAAGTTCCTGCCCTGAGCAACGAGCGCACCCAGTGGAAAAGTCTTCTCAGAGGCTGCATCGATGATCCAGGCATAATAGTGCAAATTTTTTTGTGGAGCACCTAGATTACTTATTTTCAACTTAAGAGCGTTAGTAAGTCCCTGCCCGCTCTGACTATCACTGAAAGAAACTAAACCACTGGCACTACCAGTAACGGCACTCTTTGTGTTTACATCATTTCCTTTGTTATGCGCCAGAGTTATGAGACCTGCCGTAGCGCCTGTGACAAGTAAAATGAGGAGAAGCGAAATAAAAATGTTGCGTACAAGATATTTATCCTGATCATGCGAAGGGAACGTTGGCCCTAATTTGATGGCAGGTGAGGGTGATAGTTGACCCGGATCTGGCCGGACAGGTACAGGTGTCTGAGCCATGCGAAATGGAGGAGGAGAGAACGACGATTGCGGCAAAGGAGGTGAGATCTGGATGACAGGCCTGCGAGGTATAGCATTTCTATAAGCCGTATTGTGCTTCAATTCACTAGAGCGTACGTTGACGACGGGCTCAGCGACTGTCGCTCCCCGTGCCCGAAGTGGCACTATCTGCCTACCACAATTACCACAAAAGATTGCATCCTCTTCGCACAACGTCTTACAACCTGGACAGAACATGGATTATTTCCCCTTCGGCCAACTATACATAACATCTACCGAATAAAATGAGAAGGATTCTCTTCCGTCAGTAAAGCATCACTGTGCGGCAATGATATGGAATACATTTGTCAGTAGTTCCATGACACCGTGATAACTGATAATGAGTAAGGCTATACAGGCCAACGAGATATGAATATAGCGCCAGGCACGCATAACCAGGCGGGCGTGATGCTGACGCTGACGTGATTGTACTAGCGCGGCTCGTATAACTAATGTTTCGTGCATCCGTTGAAAGTCTTGACGTTCAGATAAAGGAATGGCTGGGAATTTTCGCTCGATACTTCCAGAAGCGAGTGCATGCATGCAATATTTTTTGAACAGGTCGGACTTACCAGCACATAGGCGCTCAATGGTGTACTCCATTTCAAGGATACGCTCTTCAACGGCACGCACGATGCCTACACCGTTTGTATTAGCGTCGCGTGCGATCACATGCGTTTGCCAGAGATCCAGCAGGCGACCTATAATACCACTTATTACCAGGAAAATAAGTGAGAAGAGCGCTAAACCAGCCCAGTAGGTATCTGTCAGGTCACTGAATTTTGTGACAAAACCGTTTGTGACAAAAGCATAGTTTTCATGCAACAAGGCAATCATGATAGTGATAACGCCAAGCCATGTGTGCATCCACAGCCAGTGTTGTACTTTTCCCGGCAGGCTACGTACAAAACGGCGACGTAATGAATAAGCGGCGGTACTCAGGACCAGAATATAGGCAAGAATGCCAAATAAGCGGAAGGGATCATTACCAGGCGCGGCAGACCCCTGAGCCTGGCTGGCCTGGTAGAACCAGAGATAGATACCACCATAGAACAAGATACTACCAGCCAGCCAGAACCACTTTGCTCTGGAGGATGGAGTACGCCATATGCGTCGTATTGGGCGCTGAACATTGCTTTGCTGCGATCCCGCTGGTCGTTTCACTACAAGAGACATAATCTCTATTTCCTCCTCTAGCTATCTGGCACGTCGCCGCAGAATTTCTTCTGTTGAACCGAAGAAGTCAACCGGATTAACGCGAATTGCTGCTCCGGTAGGACAGGCCTGCACACACGCCTGATTGTCATAACCGGCACATAGATCACACTTAATAGCCAGCTTTTTGCGCATCTCTCCCAATGCATCAGCTGGCCGTGGCATATTTAAGGGACCTGATGCTGCTGCCATGGGAAGCAATTTCTGCCCTCGCTCTTTCCCCGCACCTTTTGTAAAAAAGGTACTAAACTGCTGCCAGGTTGATTTTATTTCGTCATTGTCGTATGGATCGTCGTTATCGAGCGACACAATAGATATATTGTCGTATGGACACCGCTCGGCACAGATACCACAGCCGATACAACTTTCTGTGATATAAACTTCGCCGCCGGGCATGCGTGCGATGCCTGCACGACTACAGAGCATACAGACCGGATCCTGGCACTGTCGACAGGCGGTAGCAATGCTGATATTGCCGACAACCATTCCTTTACGGTTCATACGCGAATGCCCATGACGACGTTCGCACGCTTCCTCACACTCATTGCAATGGATACACTTATCCAGGTCGATCACCAGCACTTCCGTACCTTCGACCACACCATCCGCTACCAGCGAGTGCAATCCGGCGCGGGTCGCTGCATCTGAGAGTGGGTTGACTTCTTCTGGCTCTGCCAAATTAAAGGGCTCAAAAACAGCGCTATATGCAATCTCAGTGGCATCACGATAGAGCTGCAGGCGTTCCTGAAAGCGCTGATTGACTTCGGGATAGCGCGTCAAAAGAGGCATAAGCACCTGGCGCGGTACCTCGGCGACGCTGGTACGAGTAATGGCGGTCACGGTCACAGCACGGCGGTCGCCAAGCATATCCAGGCCGCCAGCGAAGTAGTCACCACTCTGGCGATAGGCGATAATGCGTTCATCTGTCTTGTCACGCCCGGTTCCAGCTATCGTATGCCGGGCAACTTTCACGAAACCTTCCAGCAATATGTGCAAAGACTCGCGTGCAGGCTGCCCTTTACTATCTTCGCTGAAAAGACGCTCATCCCGCTCGTGGCGCTGAATTTGTATATTCTCAGCAATCTGATGTATATCTGTGCCCCTAACACCCTGGAAGAGAGACATGCGCTTGAGGATGGACTCAGTAGAACGAGTAGCACTCAGGCGATCAAAGAATTGACGCACAGGAGGAACGATCTCCATCAGGCGCTGCATGACCTGTTCTGGAACTTCCAACACGATAGAAGGAGCCTGAGCGCGGGCAGTAATAGTATGTGGCTGCCCCGTCAGCGTGCCATATTCACCCATATATTCGCCACGACGCACTATTGCAACAGGAAGGTCTTCGCCATCGGGCCCAGCCGAAGAAAACCCGAAACGTCCTTCCAGAATAAAATAAATTTCGCGCCCAAAATCGCCTTCATGCAGAACGATAGAGCCAGGCATGAGCGCAAGTACCCTGGATGTGGCAACGAAATGTAGCAAGTAATTGTCCGGCACCAGATTAGGATCACTGAACATTGGCTGTTCTCGCAAACGGCTCAGCAGCAAAGGCACATCCCAGCCTGAGGGCAGGTAGTTGAGGATACGCGTCATATCGACCTTGCCATCCCAGGGTATCCCCAACCGCTGCTTGAGTGAAAGCATAAGTAGATCACGATGATTGTCAACCGGGCAAACAGGCACGCACGAGCCGCACATAACGCACTCATCAGTAAACCGTGCGACATGAGGCGCGATCTCATCAGAAATAGTGGCGAGGTTCAAAGCTGCAATACTGACCATTGACGATAGCGGAACCGGGCAGGCACGCATGCAGCGATCGCAACCTATACACATATCAATTTCGAAACGCACTTCCTCCTCAGTGAGAGGTTGTATATCTGTGCGATGCGATAGCCCTACTAAAAAAGGCACATTCTGTTGCATAATCGCTTTCCTACTTCATAGACCCTAATGGTGCACTGCAACTGGCACAAAACCGTGCGACACGCATATTTACCCCACCACAGTTATTACAAACTACTAATTCTGGCAAGGAAGCAGATATACTGCTTCCCTGTTTTCTATTCTGTCGATTCGTCACAGGCTCGCGCTCCTGCTGCCTTGTCGGAGGAGGAACCGCCAGTGGCCGACTCCTACTCTCCATCTTTTCCGTTGCCCTGGGAAGTGCTCCCGACTGTACGCTTCCTGCTACAATGGCAACAGGGCGTTTGTTCACACTTTTTTCTGCTGCCTGAACCATAGTACCAGACGCACCACGCAAATCGATAAAGTAGAGCATACACCCTCCCAACGAGACACGGTCACCATGCGAGAGATGATAAGGATTGTCAATTCTGGTCTGATTGATCATAACTCCATTACTGCTACCCAGGTCGCGAATGTAAAAACCTGCTGGACCAGGGAAAACTTCGGCATGTCGGCGCGATACGACAGGGTCTGCCAGTTCAATATCCATGCCTACCTCTCGTCCAAGCGTTGTACGTTTCCCATCTTTCAACAAAAAGACCATAGGAGAGCGATTGCCTTCCCGAGTTGTCTCTTCTGCCAGTACGACTAATGCAGCCGATTCTTTAAAAGTGGCAACAATCTCTGCAGGAAGAGGCGTTCTTGTGCCCGGTAAAAGGAGTGAACCATCGGGGTTGAGCACTGATTGCCCGAACCTGTCTGCTTTCTCGCCTGCTTCTACTTCATACACTTGCGGGATACCTGCCAAAGAAGGACTGCTTCCAGGAATCTTTTTCTCCTGTTCGATAGTACGCATAACAAAACTGAATTTTACGACCTTCCCAAAACGTACTATGTCGTTAGCTTTAAGCACGTATGTACTTGCAGGTTCCAGGCGCGTAGCGTTCACAAATGTACCATTAGAACTGCCTAGATCCTGGAGAATATATTGACCGTTAGCGCAACTGATCTCAGCATGCCGACGCGAAACGGTTGCTTCATCGATCAGAAGATATACTCCCGGCTGACGACCAACCGTGATAATTTTCGTCTGACTAAGAAGCGTTTCGCCAGGTTGACCAGGCGTTTGATCGATAGAAACCAGCAAGGCTTCGGTTAATGGCTGTTGTCTGAATACAGCATTATTCATTGGTACACCCTCTGCATATGCTGCCCGCTTGACAGCAAAATTACCTTGCCGACTTACACCCAATAGAGGAGGTGGAACACCCTGCCGATCAAGCCACTCATTCAGCTTGAAGCTCTCTTCAAACAGGACAGAGGCAACTGGCAGTAAGCTGACACGGTGGTCAATAGCACGTTTGAAGGTAAGAGCTTGCTTGCGATTGCCAAGGGAGAGCATGCCTATCGGTATGCCATCTTTGAGCAATACTTTACGATACATACGCGGTTTAGGTTCAGCAACGATCTCCTGATAGCCAGAAACATTCGTGATGCCAACGGAGGCAAAATCGAGTCCATACAGGAAAGTAGCATTATAGAAAGTGCCAACATGAAATGGAGAGTTATTATCCAGCAGATCAAGCATACTATAGGCGGCAGCTCGTGCCTGCTGAATGGCTGGATACCATTGCCCAATCACACGCGTGCGCCCGGTCAACATATCTGTGGTTTCGAGCACATCTCCCGCTGCATAGATATCTACGGCACTTGTGCGCATCTGAGCATCGACTCTCACGCCACGACCACAGGCTATACCGCTTGCTTTAATAAAATCAATAATTGGCTCGATACCAATAGCGATAATGACTGTTTCGCAAGCAATCTGTTCGCCGCTACGCGTCAGCACGCCACTCACCTGGCCATCCGAGCCGAAAATTTCGACGACCTCTTCTTCCAACCGCACATCAACTCCATCGCGTTGTTCCTGTTGCAGCACGAGATCGGAAGCAGTGGCGTCGAGAACTTCGGACCAGAGGGTGCGACCACGGATAATATGTGAGACTGAATAGCTACGATGGCGAAGTGTCTCTATGGTCTCCAGAGCCAGAGTGCCGCTCCCAATCACTACAACATGGCGCGTCTCATTCAAATTCTGTAAGAGTGCCTGATAATCCGCTACATTGCGTAAAGTATAAACACCTTCCAACTGCTGGCCTGGACAATTCAGACGTGCGGGATGAGCACCATTTGCCAATAGTAAGCGGTTATAGGCAAGTTGCCGTCCACTTTGAAGGCGCACAGCATGCTGCATAGGCTGGATACCTATGACACGGTCTGGCAGGAAGCGAATCATATGATCCTGGTAGAAACTTGTCGACCGTGCCCATAATTTATCTTCTTGTACACGGCCTCCCAGATAATCCTTCAAAGCTGGACGATAATAGACGGGGAAGGGATCATCAGCAATTACCGTAATAGTCGCAGCCGAGTCTTCTGCACGCAAAATCTCAGCGGCAGTCGCGCCAGCGATGCCGTTTCCAACAATTATATATGATGGGGCTGTTTGCTCAGCCATTCCAATCCTCCACAACTTCAGGGTGAGCAACCCCGCATGCAGGTAAAATCACTACGGTTTCTATATAATCTCCAAAGGCAAATCATCTCATGTTGTAACTGTACCGTCTGCGTTGATAGTAATTTTAATGGGGGCAAGAGGAGTTTTATGTGTGTCTGGAGCACCCATCCCATTCGTCATAGAGTTTCCTTGCAAGAGTTCTATGCCTGCAATTGTCGTTCCTCCGACTACCATTACACCTCCACCAATTGCTAACAGCGTAACCAGGCGACGGCGCGATAGCAATGCCCATTTGCGCTTGATCTTCACAGGCTTAAGCGATGCAGAGGTCTGGGAAAATGATTGTATCTGAACCGGTGTGGTAGGGGGTGGTGTGATCAAAGGAGAATATGGTTCACCCGGAGCGATGATCTGATGATAGGATTGAGCAAATACGATAGGTTGCCGATAACGCTGCATGGGCTCTTTTGCCATAGCCTTTGTGATAATATGATCGAGCTCGACTGGAAGTCCTTCACGCCACAATTTCAGAGATGGAACCTCAGCATAAAGGTGCTGTCGCGTGACCTCCTCACGCGTCTTGCCATTAAATGGAGGATACCCGGTAAGCAGGCGATAAAGCACAGCTGCGATAGCATAGATATCTGTATAAGCATCGACCGGCTTACCGAGCAACTGTTCTGGTGAACTGGACTCGCTACTACCACTAAAAGATTTGCTTGCCTGCAGGGTATCAAGCCTACTTAATTCGTCCATACGCATCAGCCCAAATTCGCCCACCGTCAGTTGTCTGTTCGCTTGCATATAGATGCTGGCAGTCGACAGATTGCGATGGATCACCCCATGCTGGTGAGCGTATTCAAGTGCGGAGACAATCTGATCCAGGTAGCGACCGACCGACTTGAGATCCGTGGGTACATTCTGGGCCAGCAGACTACGCAGAGAAGTCAGAGGTACATATGGATACACCAGGTAGGGTATGCTCCGATAGTTACCATAATCGAGCAGTGGCAAAATGTGAGGATGCTGGAGAGTGGCAACTTGATTTGCCTCCTGTTGAAAGCGGCCCAGGAAGACAATATGAGCATCAGTATTAAGTTCATTCTCCTGAAGATGTGTACCCACGAAGCGAATGACATAGGAAGTGCCCATCCGTGAACTTGCCAGGAAGACGGGACCCCATTTGCTCTGTTCTATCAGTTGCTCAAGACGATAATTGCCCAGAGTCGCTCCAACGAATTGCTCCACCAATATATGTTCAACCAAAATCGACCTCCCCAAACGCATACAAGCACACGTTCTAATTTGCCATCATATCAGAGTATACGTTAGAAGCATAGTTAGCAGCATCAAAAACATTACCCATTTCCTACACAGACATACCAAAAAATACATGATGGCAAAAAATGAATAAGATTTGTATATGTTATTGTCTAGAAACAATAGATCTGGGCATCTCACCCGGTCCACCCGGGTCAATTCCTATTGACGCTCCAGAGTGCAAGCGTTATAGTATAAGCGAGACAAATTTTCTCACTAACCTCGTTAGGTGAGGCAACTGTATAAACACAGGCCACTGACCAGAAACGTCGAGAGACGCCAACGATCAGGACAGATCTCGTCGGCACAAGGCGGGATCCAAAGTGGCTGGATAGTTCGTACTATCTTACGTTGTACAGTGCCAAAGCTCAACTAGAGGGGGTGTATATACTTGCAACAATATGCCCCCTTGTGACAGAGGGGGCATCCTTATATGTCTTGGGCATGTCCCCTCAAGGAAAGGAGAGGCCCATATGAACAAGGCGGATAAAGTTGGCACGACGACGGACAAAGCAGTTGTCACCAAACAGCGTGTGGTGCGTCGCGTCTGGATGCGACAGCTACTGGTTCTACTTTCTGTAATTGGTCCTGGATTGATTACCGCAAATGTCGATAATGATGCGACGGGAATTACAGGATACTCCCTTGCTGGAGCACAATATGGTTATGGACTACTCTGGGCGGTTGTTCTTGTTACTATTAGCCTGGCGGTTGTGCAGGAAATGGTTGCACGTATGGGAGTCGTCACAGGAAAGGGGCTGGCCGACCTGATTCGTGAACGCTTCGGCGTGCGCATCACATTCTGGAGCATGTTTTTGCTCCTCATTGCGAATATCGCTACAACTGTTGCCGAATTCGCTGGTATCTCTGGCGCTATGGATATCTTCGGCGTCAGTCAATTTATCGCGGTTCCAATAGCCGCCATCCTGGTCTGGTTTCTGGTCATTCGAGGACAATACAAATATGTTGAACGCTTCTTGCTAGTATTATGTCTAATTTATGTCAGCTATATAGTCAGCGGCTTCCTTGTTCATCCTGATTGGTCACAGGTATTGCAGCAAACGATCCGACCACCGCTACAACTTAACCAGGGATACCTACTCACTCTCGTTGCGGTGATCGGCACCACGATTGCTCCATGGATGCAGTTCTACCAGCAATCGGCTATCGCGGACAAACGCATACCAGTTGCTCATCTCAATTATGAGCGTGTTGATACGTATGTTGGAGCTTTCATTACCGATTTCGTGGCATTTTTCATTGTCGTTAGTACCGGTGCAACCCTGTTCGTGCACCACATCCAGATCAACGAAGCTAAAGATGCGGCGCTGGCTCTCGGTCCTCTGGCAGGAGGAAATGGTCAGATTGCTTCCATACTCTTTGGTATAGGATTACTCAATGCTTCGCTTATGGCCGCTAGCGTCCTTCCTCTTTCGACTGCCTACTCAATCTCTGAGGCTTTTGGTTGGGAACGTGGTGTCGGACGCAAATTTAGAGAGGCACCGCAGTTTCTTGTTCTTTACACTGCGATTATTATTATAGGAGCAGGAATCGTCCTGTTTGTCTCTGATAAGCAACTGGTTTTTGTGCTTAACCTGCCTAACGTCGTAGGAGGAATGCTACTCCCAGTTATTCTTGTCTTAATGATTCTATTGTGTAATGACCGTCGCTTGATGGGGCGTTACGTCAATGGTCCAATCTTCAACGTGGTGGCCTGGATAACAACAATTGTGATGACGGTTCTGACGCTGCTCATCATCCTGACAACGATCTTTCCCGGCCTCTAACGTAGATTAGTAGATTACCAGGAGAAAACATGCCTGTACGAGCTGTGGTTTTGCCTGCACCGGATTCTGCACCCGAGATACGCGAATTCGCAGAACCGGTTCTGGATGATGGTGCCGTATTATTGGAAACAATTGCCTCAGAAGTCTGTGGAACCGATGTACATCTACTCCACGGACGACTGAGCGGCGTGCCATACCCCATTATTCCAGGACATGTCAGCGTCGGACGAGTACTGCAAGTCAAAGGGACTGTGCGTGATGTCGAGGGAGAAACGCTTAAAGTTGGCGAGATCGTGACCTTCCTGGACGTTCATCGCACCTGTGGACGCTGCTGGTACTGCCAGATAGCAAAGGCATCGACCCGTTGTCCCGAGCGCCGCGTCTACGGTATCACATACTCGGCAAATGAAGGTCTGCTGGGTGGATGGAGCGAACGTATCCTGCTCCTGCCTGGCGTACATATTGTAAAGTTACCACCCTCGCTTCCTCCTGATGTGTTTATGGCTGGTGGTTGTGGCCTTCCCACGGCTCTCCATGCTATACAGCGTGGGGATGTGACCTTTGGCGATACCGTTGTCGTACAGGGAGCTGGACCGGTAGGGCTCTGTAGTGCAGTCCTGGCTCAATTACAGGGGGCCAGCCAGGTTATCGTCATTGGAGGACCACCTCAACGCCTGGAAATTGCACGCGCTTTTGGCGCTGACCTGACCATCGATATAGCTGAGCATGATCCTGAGGAACGTTTGCGTATAGTGCGTGATGTCACTCATGGTCGTGGCGCTGATGTTACCATCGAGGCAACTGGCGTTCCCGCTGCAGTCGCCGAGGGATTGCGCCTGACGCGCGATGCTGCCACCCTGGTTGTTGTGGGACAATATACCGATCATGGGACGGTCAGCATCAATCCACACCTGGAACTCAATCGTCCACACCTGCAAGTACGTGGTTGCTGGGGAAGCGATCTGAGCCACGTTTATCGCGCGGTACGTACGTTAGCTCGCCACGCAGACCATTTTCCGTGGCGCTCAATGATTAACGGACGCTATACACTGGAGCAAGCTAATGAGGCGCTGTTAGCTGCCGAGCGCCAGGAGAGTATTAAGGCGTTGATTTTGCCGAATGGGGCGTTGATTTAGCCTATGTTTTATCACTCCGGGGCATCCGTTGTACGATGAGGCAGGAATTCAATCTTTCTTACCCACTTGTGAAGTCAGTACCCTCACGTAAACAAAAGCAAAGCTGACACGTTCTATACAATGAAAGTACCAAGAAAGAGCCAGATATTTGTCGACTATTGACAATTAGAAAATAAGTTCTTATACTTTAAATGCAAGATATTTTTGATGGAGGTTCTTCCGCATGGGTGCAGATTTTGCCCATTTACATGTTCATACCGAATATTCACTGTTGGACGGTTTTAGCCGCACTAAGAAGATCGTACAGCAGGCGAAAGCAAAGGGTATGCAACACCTGGCTATCACCGATCACGGAGCTATGTATGGCGCGATTGAATTTTATAAGGCATGTAAAGCGGGAGGAATTAATCCCGTCATAGGCATCGAAGCCTATCTCACTGAAGATATGCATGATCACTCAAAGCGCTACAGTGACGATTATCATCACTTGCTACTACTGGCAAAGAATGATACCGGGTACCGCAATTTGCTGAAATTGACAACCATCGCCCATACGGAAGGATGGCACCTCAGACCACGTATCGACAAGAAAGTTCTGCAACAATATGCAGAAGGATTAATCGTCACCTCTACCTGCCTCTCCGGTGAAATTCCGAAGATGCTGCTGAAAGAGAAAGTAGACGAAGCATATAAAATGGCCGACTGGTACCGCGATGTCTTTGGGCGTGAGAACTTCTATCTCGAAATTCAGGAACATCATGGCATCTTTGACGATGGAAAACCTTCACCTCAGGGGCAGCTCAACCAGTTGCTCTATCATATGCATAAAGAGAAGCAGATCCCGCTGGTGGCAACAAACGACCTGCACTACATTGAGGCCGACGACCACTCCTCACACGATGTACTCCTCTGTGTGCAGACCGGCAAGCAGCTTGATACGGCTAAACGTATGCGCTTCGATAGTCAGGAATATTATTTGAAAAGCCCACAGGAGATGGCACAACTCTTCCCCGAGTTACCTGAGGCTCTGCTCAATAGCGTACGTATCGCCGAACAGTGCAGCGTTGATCCACTATCATATAAAGCTCAATTGCCTAACTATCCGGTTCCTTCCGGCTATAGCTCATCGGACGAGTATCTCTATACCCTCTGTATGCAAGGTCTCCAGGAGCGCTTCGGCGAAGTGACCGAACAAGCGAAGCGGCAGCTAGATTACGAATACAATATGATCGCACAGAAAGGCTTCGTCCCCTATTTTCTCATTGAGTGGGACTTTGTGAACTATGCTCGCTCACATGGTATTCGCTGCTCCGCCCGAGGTTCGGCTGCCGGAAGTATATTAGCTTACTCGTTAGGTATTACCAATGTTGACCCGTTACGCTACCAGTTGCCGTTTGAACGCTTCTTCAACACCGAACGTGCCGATATGCCTGATATTGACATGGATTTCCCTGATGATCGCCGTGAAGAAGTGATCGAATATGTAGCCCACAAATACGGCGATGATTGCGTTGCACAGATGGTAACGTTTAACACGATGGCCGCGAAAGCTGCGGTAAAAGACGTTGCACGCGTCATGGGCCAGCAGGACATAGGCGACCGCATCACGCGCCTCATTCCCACAGGTCCAAAGGTGACGCTGCAAGGATCGCTGGACTCCGTGAGAGAGCTCAACGCACTTTATAACGAAAGCAAGCCAGCACAGGAGATCATCGACCAGGCATTGAAATTAGAAGGTTCGGTACGTACCACAGGAGTCCATGCAGCAGGTGTGATTGTTGCTAACGAAGCGTTGGAACACTTTGTCCCCTTGCAGTTACGGGATCCCAAAGATCCAGCAAAGGGACGCATCACGCAATATGAACAGATGCACCTCGAAGAGTTGGGCCTGATCAAGTTTGACTTCCTGGGCCTCTCTAACCTGACCATTCTGGATAACGCAGTTAAATTTATTAAAGCGGCTCGCGGCGAAGATGTGATACTGGAAAAAATTCCACTCGACCCAATAGGGGAAGAAGAGCAGGATAGGAAACGCGAAAAATCCTTTGAATTGCTGGCCAGCGGTGAGACGACAGGCGTCTTCCAGCTTGAAGGTCCGAAGATGCGTGAGTACATCAAGCAACTCAAGCCAACACGCGTCGAAGATGTTATGGCGATGATTGCACTCTACCGTCCAGGCCCGATGGATAGTATTCCTGACTTTATTGCAGCTAAACACGGGAAAAAGAAAATAACCTACCTGGATCCGCGCCTGGCAGAGTGGCTTGAAGAATCTTACGGCATCATCGTATATCAAGACCAGGTGCTCTTTATCGCAGTAAACATGGCAGGCTTCTCCTGGGGCAAAGTTAACAAGTTCCGTAAAGCACTGAGCAAAAAGTTGATGAACGAGGTGGAAGGCTACAAGGTCGATTTTGTTAAGGGTTGCGTCAACAGCGGAATGAAGCAAAAGGATGCCGAAGAACTCTTTACCCTTGTCTTGCCCTTTGGTGGTTATGGTTTTAACAAGGCTCACGCCGCAAGCTATGCGGTTGTCGCCTTCTATACGGCTTATCTCAAGGCAAACTATACCGCCGAGTTCATGGCCGCAACAATGACAACGGAAGCCGCCGATGCAAAGAAGATTGCCAATGCTATCGCCGAATGTAAGCGTATGGGCGTCGAGGTACATGGACCCGATGTAAATAAAAGTGATCGAGGTTTCACCGTAGAGAATGCAGGCGTGCGCTTCGGCTTGCTGGCGCTCAAAGGCATCGGCGAGGGACCAATTAGCGAGATCGTGCGTGCTCGCAACGAAGGTGGACCATTCAAATCACTGGCTGACTTCTGTATACGCGTTGATCCTAAATTCGTTGGCAAAGGTGCGATTGAAACGCTGATCAAAGCGGGCGGAATGGACTCGCTGGCAGATGGTAAACGACACATGCTACTCGATGCTGTAGAGCGTGCAATGCAGTTTGGCAAAAGCGAACGAGCTGCAAAAGAGCGTGGCATGGTCAGCCTCTTCGGAGATATGCAGGAGATCAAAAGCGCGATAGAGTTTGCCCTCAATATAAAAGCGCTTGAGATCTCACGCAAGCAACTGCTGGCATGGGAAAAAGAACTGATCGGAGTCTACATCTCCAAACATCCGTTAACTTACCTCAGCGACCTTTTTGCGGAGCGCGTAACGCACACCACAGCCGAAGTAAACGAGGAGTTGGACAAACACAAAGTTATAATGGCTGGCACAATTACCGAAGCGCGACGCATCACCACTAAAAAGGGCGACACGATGTGCGTCGTTAAACTGGAAGATATGTTTGGCACCATCGACGTAACTATCTTCCCAAAAACATACGAGGAAACAGCAGAGCTATGGGTGGAGGATACCGTAGTGATTGTGCATGGTGAGATACAGGTACGACGAGATGAGCCAGGACTACTTTGTAATCGCGTCGAACAGTTGAAGGCGGTTGAAGAAGAGATGAACCGCAAACATTATCAAGTCTGGCTCACACTGCAATTGAGCGGTAATGATGAGGTTTCCGTCTCGAATGATATCATGAAGGTACAAGACATCTATCGCCACATTCAAGAGCGTCCAGGCCGCGATTATTATGAAGTGTTCGTTGCTAATGGAGAATGGAAGGTACGCCTGGTACCGGGCAATAACACGATGCATTATGATCAAGCACTACATAATAAATTGGAGGCCGTACTGGGGAAAGGTGCGGTTGAAGTACAGATATTGGAGAGATAGAAAAAGTAGGGTTGTCCCTCTTGCAAGAGGGACAACCCTACTTTTTCACAATTTTGACACTTCATCAATATATCGTTATACTTGGTAAGAAACCTTTACTTTGACCCACTCGTATATCCCTTGATGGTCAGTTTACAGTATATAAATATAGAAAAGGCTTGAAATCGTGGGCTCCGAATATATAGGACCAGTGCCCGATCCTGATACCCCGAGAAATCGCTCATTTCCTATGAAAACGCAATTTGTTCCCCATAAAGGTGCAGATACATTTCTCGGTTCTTCCGGTGATGGCAAAGCAGACATGTCAAATGACGATGATCAGACACAACCCTTGCGTACAGTCTCCGCTCCTCAAAAAGCAGATGCGTATCAGGAACAGGAACCTGCCTACCGTGAGCATGTGACTGGCAACCTTGTTGTGCATCCATCAGAGGCACCTAACTTTCGTCCAGCATATCAACCCTATCAACCACCAGCACAACAAGGACAGGGCAATCCATATCCAATGGCTTCACAGCCGCAAAACAATGGTAATCCATATCCGCCATACTACCCATATGCTCCATACCCACCTTATCCCGGTACTCAGAATTATGCAGGATATCCAGGGCATCCTTCTTATGGACAAAGCAATTATGCAGGAGCTCAGCCACCGTATCCACCACCTTACTACAACTATCCCGGATACGGATACCCCTATGGCTACCAACCATACGGGTATCCCTATCATTATCAGTGGCCAACACAGCCAAAGCGTGATGGTTATCTGCTTGGTATGTCGATTACCTCGTTTGTTGGCTCAATTCTGGTGTTACTCTCCGGTATTGTCAGCACATTGTTTCTTCTGATAATCGCGGTTCTACCTACAACATCGACCCTGGGAGCAGGGCAGAGATTCGGCGGAGTAGTAGAGTTTGTTGCTTTTGCGGCTGCTGGTCTTATTGGCGGAGGCTGCGTATTCTATCATAGCTTACGCTCACTCTTCTTAAAGAAGCCTTCAGCAGAGTTCAAATTGCCGTGGTTCTGGATCTCCTTTGTCCTCTACCTGGGAGTTCTTCTTATCGCGGCAGCAATGCGTGCTCACGGACAGGCTGTCACAAATGAACCTTTGACGATTTTTATGATTTCGTTAGCTGGTATTCTGCCTTCCCTGACAATTGTGGCGCTTGGTGTACGCCGGGTACATTTCCCAAGGGAAGCTCATTGGCCCACAACCTGGCGACGTTTTACCGTGGCTCTTGTCAGCGGAGCAACGCTTGCTATTCTGTTGGCACTCATCTTTGAACTCGTTCTGACACTTGTTTTGCAAAAAAGCCTGGGTGTAAGCGTCTCGCTGGATAATCCTGATCAGCAAATTCCACAGGATCCGAAGTCGATACTCTTCTTGTTTCTTCTCGTCTCGGTCGTCGCTCCGCTGGTCGAAGAAGGAGTCAAACCACTGGCTGTCGTGATCATGATTGGTCGCATACGTAGCGCAGGCGAAGCTTTCATTCTGGGTCTGGCCTGCGGAACTGGTTTCAATCTGATCGAGACAACCGGGTATATGGGTATGGGTTACAATGACTGGCTGAGTACAGCTATCGAGCGCACTAGTTCCGGCTTGTTACATGGTTTCGGGGCAGCAATGGTCTCCCTCGGCTGGTACTACCTGACGCATCCTAAAGAGACGCGACATCGCTTCCTGATACCGCTCGGCTGCTGGGGCTACGCCGTATTACAACATGCAATCTGGAATGGTTCATTTGGCCTGCAACTGTTGCCTGCACCAATTGGTCCCTACCTGAATAACGGCGTTGTACCGCTTGGTCCACTTTCATTCCCGGCTATCATGCTGGTCTATGGTGCGCTAGCAATACTGATGTTGACGTTCTTCCTCTACATGACAAAAAAAGTGCGTTCTAGCACTTCACCTGCTCAACCAAAGACAGATGAACCTTCACGTGAACCTGCTATAGCACGGGCATAAGTTTTGACTTACGCCCGTAGCCCTTATTTCTCGCTTACTTCTGCTCTGTTGGGGGCCGAGGTAAGTATCGATCTCGCCTCTTCATAAGTCTTTGCTGTTAGCAATTTGAGCGTTAGATTATGTAGCGTGACAGCATCTTTTATCAGCTTCACTTGCCCTATTGCTAGAGGAATAAGGTCAGGCATTCTTAATCTCCTGATATTTACGACAAAATTAAGACACATACTTCATAAAAATATGACAAAGAACTGGTATCATTAGTATCAGAGCAAAGCTTATAGAACCACACCTACTGAAAATAATAAAATTACCGATTTAGTTATGTAAACTGCCATTTCTGAACAAAGATTTCGGTGGGCTATAAATAGAGGTAAAGGGGTTATCCCATGTTATACGACCTGCTAAAAAAGTGTGTCAGCATTTTCTTCAATCTGTTCAATAAGCTACTGGGCGGAAAATTACCGCCATTTGGTAGCGCCTGTGTGATTGTTGAAAGTCAAAATTATTATCTTGTGGTTGAATTGCCACATAAGCGGATTGTCTTCCCAGGTGGCTTCATGAACTGGCGTGAAACGCCGCAACAGACTGCCGAACGAGAAGGAAGGGAAGAAACCGGACTGATTATGCGTGCGGATGATCTGATTGGTTATTATCCATGTATAAGTGACAAAATAACCAATATGAGTACGATTAGCTTTGTTTACCATGCTGAGATCGTCAGCGGTGCCCTACATATGAATGTTGAAGGGCATCCACGTTGGATACATGAGAAAGAACTTCGCCCGTTACTTAGCGCACATTCTCAACGTATCCTGAATGATTACCTGAAGTATCGTAGGCGACGGGATGAGGAACCTGTCATACACTCAAATGAAAGCTTGCAGCTTGTTTTATCAGGCAGGCTTTCATAATGTAGGACGGCCCTACATAAAAATGTTTTTTGACATTTCACCACTACTATGCTATAGTCAATATTAAGAGATATTCAAAAGGCTATGAAAGGGACATACCGAGTAGCCCTGCCGACTGTACAGAGAGCGAGGCACCTGCTGCAAGCGTCGCCATCGGAACTACTCGATGACACCCCGAGCCAGGCAGTGAACAAACTCCACATAAGAGTTCCAGTAGCAGGCTTTCGGAACGCATCCGTTATCATGCGACGGTTTACCCCTCATGAACAGAACAGAGAGAGAAGAACCGACAAAGGTCTCTGTGTACAGCAGAGATAAATGGTGGTGGTACCACGACAGGCATAATAACGCCCTCGTCCTCCAAAAAGAGGATGAGGGTTTTTTATTGTGCTGCGCAAAGGAGTTTTTTATGGAACGTACCCTTACTCTACAAGTCAAAGCACATATTGGCGAACGTGTGCGTGTGGCAGGTTGGCTACATTCGCTACGTCAACTGGGAGGACTCAATTTTCTCGTTATCCGCGACGGCTGGGGGTTGATACAGGCCGTAGCCGAACGTGAGGAGGAGATCGCTCCCCTGATAGAGAGCAAACTTAGTGTCGAGAGCGTTATCGCTGTAGAAGGTCTTGTCGTAAGTGAAGCGCAAGCACCTGGAGGCGTGGAACTGCACGATCTCTCCATCAAAGTTATCTCACCTGTGGAAGAGGCACCTCCCATCTCGCTCAACAAGCGCAAGATCTCGGCAAATATAGGTACATTGTTAGATCAGGCCGTTGTGATGAACCGCCATCCAGCTCGTCGCGCTATCTTTCGCCTGGCTGCTGGAATGCTGGGAAGTTTCCGCACTACGTTAACTGCACGAGGCTTTACAGAGATACAGACGCCCAAGATAGTTGCAGCCGCTACTGAGAGCGGAGCTAACACGTTCAAGCTTGATTACTTTGGTCAGCCTGCCTATCTGGCACAAAGTCCGCAATTCTACAAGCAGATCATGGTCGGCGTCTTTGAACGTGTTTTCGAGATTGGGCCCGTCTTCCGAGCCGAATCTCATGACACAACACGCCACCTCAATGAATATATAAGCCTGGACGTAGAAATGGGCTTTATCGAGAATCATTTTACGATCATGGCACTACTGCGGGACGTTATTGCCAATATCCTGTACACATTCTATGAGCATTATAGCGCCGAACTGGCATTGCTACAGGTACAGATACCTGACGTGCCAGCTCAGATACCACATATTCATTTTTCCGATGCCCAGGAGTTGATTCTCAAACTGCATGGTGTGGATGTGCGTGGCGAGCCGGATCTCTCACCTCAGGACGAGCGTTGGCTCGGTGAGTGGGCACAACGAGAGTTCGCCAGTGACTTCTTATATGTCACCGGCTATCCTATGCGCAAGCGTCCATTCTATACACATCCTGATCCCGCCAGACCTGAGTATTCAAATTCGTTTGACCTGCTCTTTCGGGGCACTGAACTGGTAACAGGAGGCCAGCGCCTGCATCGTTACGAGGATTATATAACGGCTCTTGAGAAGGCACAGTTGCCTCTAGAACCCTTCGCGTCCTATCTGGAAGCGTTCAAGTATGGTATGCCTCCCCACGGCGGCTTCGCCATAGGATCAGAGCGTTTGTTGATGCAATTGATTGGAGCTCCCAATGTACGCCTGACTACTATGTTTCCAAGAGCCATGAATTGGCTGACACCATAGAACAGGGTTTGAGTCATTTAGGTGAGGATGTGTAAGGGCATCCTCGCCAATAAAAAGGCAGGAGCTATCCCTTCTCCTCAACAAACTTCCTATTAGACCACCACTGAAAAAAGGATCCAACGTTTCACGTGAAACGTTGGATCCTTTTTTCAGTGGTGGTCTAAGCTCCCATAATGTTATAACCTGCATCCACGAACATGATCTCGCCCGTGATGGCACGCGCATAATTGCTGGATAGGAAAAGTGCAACATCACCAACTTCGCTCTGCTCAATGTTACGACGTAGCGGTGCAGCATGCCCCATCTGTTCCCGGAAAGCCGTAAACCCGGAGACTCCACGCGCAGCCAACGTATTGAGCGGACCAGCAGAGATGGCATTCACGCGGATGTTATGTTCACCTAGCTCAAAGGCCAGATAGCGCACACTGCATTCCAGAGCTGCCTTAGCAACCGCCATAACATTGTATTTGGGCATTACACGCTCACTCGCCATATATGTCAGCGTGAGAATACTACCACCTCCACGCGCCTTCATAAGTGGAGCTGCCCTACGCGCCATCGCAACCAGCGAATAAGCGCTGATATCCAGAGCGGTATGAAAGCCAGCACGTGTTGTTTCCACAAACGGATTTTCCAGCTCACTGGGAGGTGCGAACGCGACAGAGTGAATGAGGATATCAAGCTCACCGCCAAAGAACTCGCCAGCCTGGGCAAATGCGCTATCCAACTGGTCGTCTTGTTGTACGTCGCATGGTATCACCGCAGTTCCGGGAATCTTCTCTGCCAGATCACGAACATATTTCTCCATACGCTCCTGATATGCAAAAGCCAACTGAGCACCTTCACCCGCCAGCGCCTGCGCGATAGCCCAGGCGATAGAGCGATGGTTGGCAACACCAAAAACAAAGGCTTTTTTTCCTTCTAATAAAGGCATACAGTATCTCCTCTCGTATCATAGAAATAATGTAACTCTTCAGGTCTGCTCGCCACCTGCGATGGCTCGCCCAGGTTTGGTGTGGACGGTGGGATTGGCGGCCTGGGGCCGCCAATCCCACCGTCCACACCAAACGGCTTACGAAGCGCCAGAGGCGCTGAGGAGTCAGGCCCCTACTGAAGAGTTACGAAATAATATTAATGGCCGCGCCTATAGCCTGTCCAACTCTGGAAGGCTACAGGTTCAGCTGATTGCTTTCTAACGTTCTACAGGATAGCGCCTGTTCAACCAGCCATTCATTCCATTCGCCAGGTTATATACCTTATTCAATCCAGTCACCAGTGCAATTTCGGAGGCGACACTGCTCCTTTGTCCGGATGCACAGACAAAAATTACATCTTCGTCGGCAGGTAGGTTTAGCTCTTTTAATGCCTGGCCAAACACGTAGATCCCATCCAGTGGTATCAGTTCGGCCTCCGCGATATGACCCCAATTCCACTCATCGGGCTGTCGTACATCGATTACGCGTGTACCAGCTTCAATCATATTTTTGGCTTCGTCGGTTCCAATGGTAGCGTACGGTAACTTCTCGTCTTCATCGTCAAATGCCATTATTTTTTCTCCTCGCTGTTATATTGTTCTAGCCAGAGACGACCTACAAGAGTAGGGATAATCATATACTCATCTCCCACAAAACTCATCGTCAGCAGGCCCTGATCTTCCATCTCTCGAAAGTCGTCAGTGATAAGATAGTAATTACGCAGCATACGCGTAACATCGCTCTCAGGTAACTGCTTCCAGGTCAATAAAACCTGGAGCACTGCCGCGTACCTGGGACTGCTATCATCAACTGCTCGCATAAAATGCTCCTTGCTTCAGTCTGATGATTTTTCGTTCACCAGAGGAGGGCATGATATAGCTTACCATATCGCTTCCATGCCTCACTTCCCCTCAGATAATCTACTCCCACAGTGTAACAAATCCACCTGCATAGAGCAAGAGCACCACTCGACCATTCTCCTCTTCTTGCTTTTCTTTAGTATGATATAGAAGGCCAGCATACTAAAGAAAAGCGTAACTCTTCAGGTCTGCTCGCCACCTGCGGTGGCTCGCCCAGATTTGGTATGGACGGTGGGATTGGCGGCCTGGGGCCGCCAATCCCACCGTCCATACCAAATGGCTTGCGAAGCGCCGGAGGTGCTGAGGAGTCAGGCTCCTTCTGAAGAGACGCTCATGTTATGGATACACCACCCAGGATGAAAACGCCGTTTTCAGAAGAGTTACAGAAAAGCAGGAGTAATAGCCATGAGTGATTATCAACAAGTCATTGCCACCTTACGTATGTCATATAATCGTGAGAAAGCTGAACAGCGAAATCAAGCTGAAAAAAATCCTGGAAAACTATTGAGCGCCAACAATTCCTTTCTCTCCTTCAACAGGAGAATAAAACTACGCTGTTAGAAATCGGAGCAGGTGCAGGGAACGATAGTCTTTTCTTTCGAGACAATGATATAGATGTCATCTGCACTGATCTTTCTCCTGATATGATTAACCTTTGCCAGGCAAAGGGGTTGAAAGCCTATGTGATGGATTTTCTGAGCCTGGATTTCCCTCCCGGTTCCTTTGATGCCATCTATGCTTTGAACTGTTTATTGCATGTTCCTACAGATGATTTGCCGGCTGTATTGCGAAAACTACATGAGCTATTACGTCCTGAAGGCCTCTTCTTTCTTGGCGTTTATGGCGGTTTTGAGCAGGAGGGCACGCATGAGAAAGATGAACATAATCCTCCTCGCTTCTTCGCTCACCATACAGATGAGTTCATGCAGCAGGTTACGGCTCCATTTTTCGAGATCGTTTCTTTTAAAACAATTCTTTTACAGGGAAAAACCTGGCACTTTCAGTGCATGATTCTGCGTAGCAAAGGGTAAAAAGGGAATCTGTCTTCGGGTACTACCCTGTTGATGGTCATTTGAACTAGCCTTTTTCCCATGAACCCGAGAGGTAGGGGCGTCACCTTCCAAATCAAGATGAATAGAGCAGTATATATTGGGGATGTTTCACGTGAAACATTGATAGGTTATTATTGTTCTATCCACTGTGATCATTTTGTATGATCAATCACAGATACTGTGATCGAAGCCCATGCTCTGAACGTATAATATGATAGGAAACAGAGTGGAGTAGGCTGCTCGTTGTAAAACAATAAATCGTACTACATCTGTACGATCAATTTTGTATCACCCTACATATTGTGCTACATGTCTAGTAGAAAAGCCAGTCAACGAAGACCACGCGACCTTAGTGGACAGGTGCGTTACAAAGCGCACACATGAAGGGAGTATCATCGGTGATTATCCATAATTCGTCTGGTGGCCCACACCCCACTTTTCATCACCCCTCACCCGGAGAACAACGCCAGACACTACGCCAACTACGCAGCGAATTGCTCTCTCGCTATCGGCCTCATATACAGGAAGGTCCGGGGCCGATTCGTGTTATGGCTCGTCTCGTAGCGGAACTTGAGCAGGAGTGCCGCAAACGCAACATAGACGAAGAGGTAATTCAGTCAGAGATCGTCAATCGAACTATCGGCGACGTAAATCTGCGCCTGGTGACCGAATGCGAAGGTGAACCGGAGAGCACACACGATTATCGAATACTTGCCGATGAACTGGGTATTGCACTACCAGGTGAGCACCTCTTTGGCTATACAGCTTCCGGCGCAACGTATCTCTGGCTACGTCATCAGATGATGGAATGTGAACGGCTGCTACTAGAGAATAAGTACGATCCACGTATCTATGACATTTATGGCGTTGGCAATCCCATTTTACGTGCCTGGCTGGCGGAGGAAATGCAGCAATGGGGTCTCTCCGTCACAGGCAGCCAGGTCTACCTGGGCCTGGGTGCGCTGGACTGTATAGATAAGGCATTTCGTGGCCTTGCCCACATGTATCGCGAACAGAACATCTCGGATAGCGCAGTCCTCTTTCCTGAACCAGGCTTCGCTGTTCCCGAATGGCAGGCCAGATCATGCGGATTTCGCTTACATAAATTCCTGACACTGCCAGAACACAACTTCAAACTGACGGCGGCTCAACTTGATCAGATTCTCGGACAGGCTCCCGATATCCGCATACTTTACTTATCAGTTACCAATAATCCTACAACTTTCGCCTATACTCCAGAAGAGCTCAATGAACTTCACGATGTCCTGCGTAATTATCGACAGAAGGGGCGCGACATTTTCATCCTTGCAGACCTCGCTTATGTAGGCACAGGCAATATGCAAGAAGACCATGCCCGGATGGGAACATTTGTGACTCCAGAGCGTATTGAAACGGACTCTCTTCATCAGTAGTTTCTCAAAAACCCATACGCTAACCGGCGAACGTTTTGGCTGGGTCACGTGCGGGAATCCAGCGATTGCCAGCGCAATCTCAGCAAGTTGGAGCAATACTACGGCTTCACTTCCGGGCGAGTGGCAGCTACGTTTTATGGCCTACTTCCGCCTTTTCGAGATGCGTCCCTGGCTCCCTGAGAAATTACGGGCATTCTATCGTTTACGCCGCAGCCGATTGCAAACACAACTTCAACATATCAACGAAGAACAGCACCTATTTTCAAAGATTTATATGGACAGTGACGCAACTGTCTATAACTGGAGTCGCCTGCATCCGCAAGAAGATGCGTTCTCACTCTTTGAAAAAACTGGCATTGCCGGCGTCCCTGGTTCAGGTTTCGGCTACACCGACGATTACATCCGCTTCTCTGTAGGAGTCATTCCCGTTCCAACCTCACCATTGTAGCCACAATGTAGGGGCCAGATTTAGCCCCTACAGTTTGATAATTATAGATACTTTTGCTATGTCATCCCTCTTGCACGCATGCGCGTAAGATGATACCCTTAGGAATGGGTATGAAGAGTAATCACTGCTCCTCTGGCTAGTAGACTTGCTTCATAGAGCGATGTTTCACGTGAAACATTAGTAGCTTTTCATGTCCCGGTTCAAACGATTCTCATCTGGAAAATCAGTTGTATATTTTCTTTCGGGCAACCTAAGAGAATGACTTTGAAGTGCATGACTTTGACTGACTGAGAGCCGAAATCAGCAAAGTTGTGACTATTTCGTATCAGGAAGGCAACAGGGTTGTGATCGATTTGTGATACTCGCCACATATACTTCAATCATAAAAGTTGCCAACATTACAGTGGTTACCTGAGAAAATAGATAGGTTAACGACACGCACATAATACAAAGGAGAAAGTAATGACAACACGTATTGGTATTAATGGTTTTGGGCGCATTGGCCGTCAGTCTTTAAAAGCTATCCTGGAACGCCATCCTCAGACCCTTGAAGTCGTTGCGATCAACGATATTACAGACACGCAGACGAATGCACACCTGTTGAAATATGACTCAACATATGGCCGTTTCCCAGGTGAGGTTTCCGCAACTGAAGATTCATTGATTGTGAACGGACATAAGATCCAGGTCGTTGCACAGCGCGATCCCGCACAGATCCCCTGGAGCGACTTTGGTGTGGATATCGTTATCGAATTGACAGGTCTCTTTACTGATGCCAGCAAAGCTTCTGCACACTTGAAGGGGGGCGCTAAAAAAGTCATTATCTCTGCCCCGGCTAAAGGTGAAGACCTGACTATTGTGCTGGGCGTGAACGAAACTATGTACGATCCAGCCAGACATACTATTATCTCCAATGCATCCTGCACAACGAATTGTCTCGCTCCAGCTGCTAAAGTGCTGAATGATACGTTTGGGATTGAGCGTGGCTTGATGAATACAATCCACTCCTACACCAATGACCAGCGTATTCTGGACCAGGTGCACAAGGATCTGCGCCGTGCACGTACCGCTGGTGCAAATATCATTCCAACTACGACTGGTGCAGCTCGTGCGCTCTCCCTGGTTATCCCTGAACTGAAAGGCCGCTTTGATGGTATGTCTCTGCGTGTCCCGACGGTTACCGTCTCCGTCGTCGACTTTGTCGCAACAATTCGTAAAGAGGCAACAAAAGAGCAGATCAACCAGGCATTCAAGGATGCTGTCGCTGGTCCACTGAATGGTATCCTCAACTATACTGACGAGCCTCTTGTCTCCAGCGATTTCCGTGGCGATCCTCACTCCTCTACTATCGACGGCGAAAACACGATGGTGTTAGGTGGCAGCATGGTCAAAGTTCTGGCCTGGTACGACAACGAATGGGGCTATTCCTCCCGCGTCGCCGACCTCACCAACTTCATCGCTCAGAAGGGATTCTAGAACGGGTTCGCGGTTGCGGATGGGTTCGCGGACGGGCTTATAAATTGCGCCCCTACACCATGGGCAGCATGGGATGATGAAAAGAACGGTTCACCCAAATTGCGTCCAATACTGGTGTAGGGGCGCAATTTATAAGCCCGTCCGCGAAACCGAACCTTGATTACCTTCAATGACAGGATACACATATGAATAAGAAAACAATACGCGACATCGACGTGGCTGGCAAGCGCGTGCTGGTACGTGTCGATTTTAATGTGCCGCTGAACGCGGAACGACAGATCACAGATGATACGCGCATCAAAGCAGCTCTTCCTACGCTTACATATCTGCTTGATCATGGAGCAGCTCTGATCTTGATGTCTCACCTTGGACGCCCAGATGGACAGGTTGTCGAGAAGCTGCGCCTCGTTCCTGTTGCTCAGCGCCTGAGTGAATTGCTGGATCGTCCAGTACTGACGGCTACTGATAGCATCGGGCCAGAGGTGGAAGCCCAGGCCAAAGCATTGCAGCCAGGACAGGTTCTGTTACTGGAAAACCTCCGCTTCCACAAAGAGGAAGAGAAGAATAATCCAGAATTTGCCCGCCAGCTTGCCAGACTTGGAGACCTCTACGTCAATGATGCCTTTGGAACGGCTCACCGGGCTCATGCCTCTACAGAAGGCGTGACAAAGACACTACCCGGTGTCGCTGGCTTCTTGATGGAAAAAGAACTCAATTTTTTAGGTTCAGCCCTGGAAAATCCTAAACGGCCCCTGGTAGCCATCATTGGTGGCGCTAAGGTATCCGACAAGATTGCAGTACTGGAACGCTTGATCAGCCTTTCCGATAGCATCCTGATTGGCGGGGGTATGGCTAACACCTTCCTCAAAGCACAGGGATACGAAATCGGTGATTCGCTGTTTGAAGAGAGCAAGTTGGACGTTGCTCGCGATCTGATCGCTAAAGTACAGCAAAAGGGCATCAAGTTCCTGCTTCCGTCCGACGTTGCCATTGCCGACCGCTTTGCCGCCGATGCTGCTTCTAAAATTGTTGCCAGCAACGAGGTTCCGCAGGGATGGCGCATTCTCGATATCGGTCCCGCTGCGATTGAGAGTTTCCGCAAGGTACTCGCGGAAGCCAGAACTATCGTCTGGAATGGCACATTGGGCGTTGCGGAGTTCCCGGCGTTTGCTAAAGGCACCGATGCGATCATCAACATCCTGGCCGAGCGTACGCAAGCTGGAGCGCTGACAATCATCGGTGGTGGCGATTCGGCTGCAGCCGTTGAGCAGGCAGGTGCAGCTGCGAAGATGACGCACGTCTCTACGGGGGGTGGTGCATCGCTTGAGTTCCTGGAAGGACGTACCTTGCCGGGGGTCGCCGCACTACAAGATAAAGGATAAAAAGATATGGCGCATATCCGCACTGCTATCATAGCAGGCAACTGGAAGATGAATTATGGTCCCAGAAAGGCCGGTGAATTTGCGCAAGAAATCCTTCCGGCCCTTGAGGGGGTTGTGGCATCCTATCCTCACATTCTGAGTATCCTATGCCCACCGGCGATCTCACTGAATATCGTACATGCAACTCTGAAGGAACATGCACCAACACGTATCGAGCTTGGCGCACAGAACATGTACTTTGAGGAGAAGGGAGCTTTCACCGGAGAGCTCTCTCCATCGATGGTACACGAGCTGTGTAGTACAGTAATTCTTGGTCATTCGGAGCGCCGTACCTACTTCGGTGAAAGCGATGAACTGGTCAACAAGAAGGCACTGGCAGCGCTCAAACACCACCTGCGCCCAATTATCTGCATTGGCGAAAACCTTGAGCAGTATGAAGCTGGTCAGACCAGTGAAGTTATTCATACTCAGGTCAAAGGAAGTCTTGCTAACTTTTCGTCCCATGATGCAAGAGAAGTTGTCGTCGCTTACGAACCCATCTGGGCAATTGGCACGGGCAGGGCTGCAACGGCTGACGGAGCAGGTAAAGTTATCCATCTCATTCGTAGCCTCTACGGGGAGATGTATGGGGATGAAGCTGCGGCCTCTCTGCGCATCCTTTATGGTGGTAGCGTCACCTCCAGCAACACTGGAGAATTCATTGCACATCCAGACATCGATGGTGCACTGGTAGGTGGTGCCAGCCTCAAAGCCGACTTCGTGGAGATCGCTCGCAAGACGGTTGAAACGATGAGCCAGGCTGTACGATAAACAGGCGCTCCCGCTTACGCCTGTCTGGGGCAGGACAGACGTAAGCGGGAGCTCCGCGCAGATGCCTCTCTCCATAGTGCACAGGGATCCAGCAGGCACTATGGGAGATGCAGGGTAAATATGTTATACAGGCCACAAATGTATGAGTGATAGCTTGCTAACTTTTTATATAAGTGTACACGGTGCCATGCTCCAATTTTTACCATCCTATTCATACCTTCTAAGAAACTCTCACTCACAGGTTTTTACAGGTAACAGTAAATACAAAAGCTATAAAAGGTGCACAAGGAGTTTGAAAACGATTTCATCCCTCTAAACTCATTATATACATTCCACCAAAACGGCGCGTAGGATCTCTGTTTTTGAGAGGATTGTGGGTAGGGCGTCACCTTGCGTGCGCCCGCGTTCCGATGAACCTCGTCGCTGGCACGCGGGCGTACGCAAGGTGACGCCCCTACCCACAATCCCAACGTTTTCAACTAAAGGATGGAGATACCTGAAGTATTGAGCTATATGTTAATATGCATGTATGAACTGTGACGAAAGCATATTTGATTACTGAGGATGAAGGAAACGGCGGAGAGCAGTGAACGAGAAAGAAGAGGATGGTACGCCATGGAAAAGCAGACGAGCTATGCGAAACTTCGGCCTCCCGAACCCACTCCCGACGATGAGTTGTGCCGGTGCCTCGATACGCCGCCGCCGATCAAATTGATGCATGCGCTCAGCGAGAACCCTGTACGCTGCATGAATTGTAATCTCGAAGTCATTCCAGAAACCCTCGTGTTATCTGAGCAGGTCGTTGAGAAGATTAGCATATGGAACAATGTCTATCATGCGATCTATGTATTATGGCTCTATTCAGGAGTATACGAAAAATAGGCAAGACAGCAGCTTACGGATATCACGAGCACTGTGAATATGCGAGGGAGAGACGTTCAGCGCGATCTTAATGAGACACGTCGCTGCTACTACTGGTATTTCCAGGATCAGTCAGTGGATGAATATAGTCCACTACGATCATGTCCGGTCTGTGGAGATGCATTGCAAGACTATACAGCAGGGATCTTCTTACAGCGGGTATGCAACCGAGATGGGATAGTGGCGGTGGGAGAGTGATCCTGCCTTGATGATTGTCTGTCAGGCTGTGTGAAAGGAAATAGACGTTCGAGGATCTCTCCAGCACTAGAAGAAAGTCAACAGTTAAATAGACACATATTATTGACAAATGGATATAAATATGCTAATATTACATCACATTTGAGACACGCATAAACATTCGATATTAACAGATAATCACCATTAGTGGTTTTACTACTCCGTACAAGTTATAAAAATTTGCCTTTTGCTAAATATGCGTTCATCCTATTTATTTTATACATACATCTGCTTCAAAAAAGGAGTATATTGCTATGCTTGTACGCTGTTTACGTATTGAGGATATGGACATCAAATACGATGACGAGCATAATCTGGTGATTATTGAAAATCGCATCCTGCGTTTCAGTCCTACTGAATACAAATTAGTGCACCTCTTACTGATCCACGGTATTGTAACAGAAGTGGCTTTGTTGGAGGAATTATCTCTTCAGCAAATGGACAACGGAGCATCAAAACTTATTAGTAAGTACGTGAATAGAGTTCGTAGTAAAGTCAAGGTCTACGGACTTCAGATCAATCGGGTTTATAGTTATGGCTATATACTTTTACCTTCTCAGTCACAGGAGTGCTCGTCGTGAGGCGCATCATTCATTTTTAAAAGGAAAAGAGTTGTTACATTATATTTTATTTAATGGTGAAAGAAGGTTCTCTATAAAATCTTGCTAGCGAACTTCAACTCATGGTTGGGTTGACCATTGTTGCTGCCAGTAGTTTGTAATCACGTCGCGAATCTCCTGATCTATATTCCTCCAGGCTTCAGTGCGAACAGGCCAGGATGAGACAGGTCTTGCATTTTTGGGTAAAGGCTGTATTGACTCAAGGCGGCTTCCTGTTAGATTTACATAATGCAAGATAATTGGAATGATTCGTGTTTCTGCTGCTTCACTTCTCTTGAAGGCTTCACGTATTTCAGCGCCATAACAATAGCCTGTAGCAGGGCAGGGCTTACAAGTATCAGGACAAGATCAGCTGAGAATAGACGTGGATCGACTACCTGCGACCAATCTGTTCCTGATTGAACCTCATGCTCTACCCAACCCGAGATTAACCCAGTCTGTTGCAAAATCGCAAGATAGTCCTCAAATTCTTGTTTGAGTGCCTCATCCTTCTGAGCATAACTTAAGTAGAGGCTAATTGGTTGTTTTAGTCCTGTCGCCATTCTTATCATCCTTTATCTTAGTTCCCAGCATATCCGCGCTTTTCTACTGCATCAGTATACATCTGTTAAAAAGACATTGTCCATCCTGTATTCCACAGTTTACAGGGTGATAGTAATATCCCTAAAAACTGAGGTATTTTGTCTACGTCTTGTCCTACAGATAAATGTTAAGATTGACATGTAGAATTACTCCTACAATATAAGTATCCTCTCAATAATTCGAGGAGAGACGCTCATGAATGGGTTCACTAGGCGGGATGAAAATCTGTCTTCAGAGAAGTCGTTCATAAGCCAGTGGCTCACCACCGTCGATGAAAACGACGTTTTCAGAGGAAAACATTGCATCACTCAGAAAAGGCAGAGAGGTGTGAGGTGAAGAGACAGGAAAGGAGAAACAAGCGACGTGATAATTTTTTGCACATAAATGATAACTGAACGATACAAACGATGTTTCATAGCAAGATAATCACCGAGTAAATTTGGAGTATGTAAAGTAGAAATGAGAAATAACTTATCTTCATGCAAATACTTGGTTAATATGTAACCTACACAGAAAGGGCACTCTTTTGAAGAAGAACGGGGTTTTACGCATCTCTGGCACTGTACTCGCGATACTTGTATGTTGTGTAGCTCTCCTGACTAACGAGGGGAAGGCATTTGCTGCCAGTACACCTCCATCTTATCATACCACAAAAATTACGATTTACATGCATATTGTCGGCCAGATCAGCGGTACTGGCGCAACTGCTCACAAGGTAACCCCTCAGGGTATATCTGAAGATGATTGTGGAACTCTTGAGTTCTATGTTGATGATTACGGCTATGGGGAAGCCGGTTTCTGGATGTATGTGTCTTCGGATCTAGGGCCAATACTCGAGCTCGGCTATACCGTAAAATGGAATAACTTATCGCGAAGCACTGGTAATAGGTTTAGCAACACTTATGGCCCAGTCAGTAATCCCTGGTATATAGAACCAGAACCTACTCGATATACAAACACCGGCCTTGTAACAGGATCTATTAGTGTCTCAGATATCGCAGGAATCAGTTTATGCACAGGCTATCAAAGCAATTCTGATATCATTACCTAGTACCTCATATCTAGAAAAATGGGTAAATTGATCGTGAAGCCCGTTTCACCCATTGAAATTGTATAGTCTGTGAGAAGCACAGGAGCAGAACAACTATTCTCTGTTCTGATTTACCTCGTATTGATATTGCCCTAGCAGATCATCTCGATGATTGATCACTTGCGAGTCTTGCAATAGTTTGAGAAGTTCCTCATATGATGGACCAGATGCATGGCCGCTCAAAACTGCCTTTCCTGACTTCAAGAGAAAGAGTGAGAATTGGCGAGGACGTGACCAGGAGAGAATCTTCGCAGAAAATACGTCATCAGTTATGGAAAGTTCCCCTTCCCAGATAAATGGAGCGCCAATATGGGCTTGTTCTTCCTGATTGAGACGATAACGCCGGAACAACCTGGTAGGATCGACAGAATCTCTAAGAGTATAGATAATTCCAGAGCCTTCCACGTTTTCAACGGTTGCATCTGATGAAACCAATTCGAAGTTGTCACGTTCTTCAGGATACAGTGGACTAGAAAAAGTAAAGGTGATGTTGTATAGTTTGCGTTCTTGGCCAAAACATCCCTCACCATAGCTGTAAATGGACAAGTTAAAAGGGTGATCAGCGAACCCATAAACAGGGAAGTTCGCTGTGTGAACGAGTTCAAGGATTGGTCTTAGTCGTAGTTGTTCATCAAATTGTCCCAGTCGCCCAACGCGATACATAGCCTGCCTCATTTCTTTATGCTTTAGTAGAAAGACCTTTTATCCCATTATATCATCATTTATTGTATCATCTCAATAATTCGGGGAGAGCGGTCAAAACACGTCCGCATTTCTCGGAATTTAGCTGGAAATCGAACGCGTGAAGAAAATCAACTACACAAAAAAGAGGATAACGCTCAAAAGCATTATCCTCTTTTTTTATTATCTCAGTTTCTACCCACATAGAACTCTTAGTCCAGGTAGTCCTTCAGCTTGCGGCTGCGGCTAGGATGACGCAGCTTACGCAGAGCCTTGGCCTCGATCTGACGGATACGCTCGCGGGTAACATGAAACTCTTTACCCACCTCTTCCAGAGTGCGGCTACGGCCATCATCCAGGCCAAAGCGCAACTGGAGCACCTTGCGTTCACGCTCGGTCAGGCTATCCAGGACATCCTCGACCTGCTCTTTCAACAACTGGTGGCTGGCGGCATCAGCAGGAGCCAGCGCAGTATGGTCTTCAAGGAAATCGCCGAGGTGGCTATCATCCTCTTCACCGATAGGCGTCTCCAGGCTCACAGGCTCCTGGCTCACCTTAATGATCTCGCGCACCTTCTCCGCAGTGATCTCCATCTGCTCGGCGATCTCCTCGGACGTTGGTTCACGGCCAAGATCTTGCAGCAGGCGGCGACTGATGCGGATCAGGCGATTGATTGTCTCGACCATATGTACCGGGATACGAATCGTACGGGCCTGGTCAGCAATAGCACGCGTGATTGCCTGGCGAATCCACCAGGTAGCGTAAGTGCTGAACTTGTATCCCTTGGTATAGTCGAACTTCTCAACTGCACGAATCAGGCCGATATTGCCCTCCTGGATGAGGTCCAGCAGGTTCATACCACGACCAATATACTTCTTGGCGACGCTTACCACAAGACGCAGGTTAGCCTCCGTCAGGCGGCGCTGCGCCTCCTCGCCGTCCAGGATGTAGCGGCGATTGGACACAGGCTTGAGACGCTCGGCCTTACCACGTTCCATACGTTGAGCAAGCCGAACTTCTTCTTCTGCTGTGAGCAAAGGCACGCGACCGATCTCGCGCAGATACATGCGTACGGGATCGTCTAAACTACTCTCCAGATCAGCAACAACGATACCTAAGCCGTCTTGCAGGTCATCCCACTTGGGATCAGTTAGAACTTCGGCATCAACCACTTCGTCCGGGCCTGGTTCCCAATCCGCTGGCGGCTCCTTAGTAGGATCCAGGGCGTCCATAGGCTCCTCGTCCTGTAGCTTAAACAGGTCAAATGTCTCATTCCCATCGATGGCAGTCACAAGACCACCACCGTCAGAAGGATGAGCATGATGACCTACGGTCTCAATATCAAAAACATCATCCGTATTATTCAACATGGACTCTTCAAAAGGGTCAATTGTGAATACATCCCGCAATGGCTCCGTAGTAACAGTACCACGATCGTTGTGTACTCGCTCCATTACTTCTTGTTCCCGATTCACCATTCTGGCATCCCCCTTCAGAAAACAGGCTTGCTATGATAAACGAATAAAAAGGATAAAACTCCTGCTTCCCGATCCGAATTAGGTAAAAATGATTTCTTAAATTTAGATACTCAGTCAAACATCCTTGCATCAACCAGCCTACCCATGGAGATGCATCGCTGAGTTCAAGGTTCGCAACTCCTGACAAATGTCGAGTTGCCGGATTTGAAGTTGGCGAATGCTGGCTTTTTCGCCAGCATGGTCAGCTTCTCGTATAAGATAATTTAGATCTGTATTCTGTTGTAACAATTGTTCCCGCCTGAGCCGCGTGGCACATTGGACTGCATCTTTCACTAGCCCTTCTCCATTTCGGAGTATTCCCGGCTCAACACACTTTTGAACTCGAGCTACCGTTGCCAGCAGCTCAGAGGGCACAAATTGCTCTAAGGGTTGATTAGAGGGAGAAGAGGCACGATGATACACAGAGTTGAGAATGTGGTACAACTCTCGCGTGTCTGTCCCGGCGAAGTCACCATCATTTATTATAACACAAACATGTGAAATCAACGCAGGATTCTGCACGAGTAGCCCAATCAGGTAGTCCTCCCATTGTATCTTATTATTCCTGTTCCTGTCAAGTCCATGCCACTGCTGACTCCCCTTACGACCAGACTCTACCTGAACACCCTCTTCTCCCTTGTCGCTGATCCAGTCAGGCTCATCCTTTTCTTTCTCTTTTTGCCCCGTTCCCGCTGAAGACCTTGCAGGAGGAAGGGTTGTTCCACCATGACTTCTTAAGATGCGTCGCAATTCTTCATACAGGATGCGCTCTTCAATACCGGTCATCCCCGCTAGCTTGCGTATATAAACATCTTGCTTGATATGGTCAATCATACCAATGACTGGCAATAGACGCTTTGCCGCCTCTGCTTGCCCCGCAGGCTCGCGTAGATTGAGTTCAGCAGTCTTCGTCACAAAGTAGTAATCAATAAGCGGTAACGGATGAGAAACCGCATAGAGCCAGGCTGGTAGATCCCGCTGGATCACCTCGTCTGGATCTTCACCATCGGGCAACTGCAACACATTTATCTCAGCATCCACCCGCTCTTCAAGACGAATGATCCCATGCAATTGCTGACGACTCTGGCTACGCGTTTTATATTGCCCATTTTGCCTCTTTCCCTCTGCCCTCCCAGATGGCAAGGCAATTGGGACGACCACGCGATCAAAGGAGCTGAGTGCTTCCTGAATACCATGCTCTGTCGCTGCGCTTCCCGCCGCATCAGGGTCTAGCGCCAGCGTTACCTGTCTGGTCAGCTTTTTTAGTTGTTGAATGTGCTTTTCGGTAATTGCACTGCCAATACAAGCTACCGTCTGTCTTGTCCCATACTGATGAGCAATGACAGCATCTACATACCCTTCTACAATAACAACTTGATGAGCCTGTTTTATTGCATCTCTTGCCATGTCTATAGCATAGAGTACACTATTTTTCTCGAATAACAGTGTTTGTGGCGAATTCAAGTACTTTGGTTTACTTTCGCCCAGTGCGCGTCCTCCAAAGCCTATCACTCGACCGCGCATATCCCGAATAGGAAAAATTAATCGATTCCTGAAGTAATCATATACCCCACTACTATGCCCACCCGATATCTCTCCATTAGGCAGTTCTTCGCGCTCTCGTGCCAGGCCTCCCATTACTAACTCACGTTCAGTATAACCCTGGCCCAGCAGGTAATGTGACAAACCTTCCCATTGATCTGGCGCATAACCAAGCACAAAGGAAAGCACGCTATCGGATGAAATTCCTCGACCCTGCACATATGCTCGCGCATCGGCAGCCTCTTTTGAATGCAGTAACATCTGATGAAACCAGAGCAATGCATCTCCGTTGAGTTTGCGCAACCGCTCTTTAGCTGCGCTAGCCTCACGTTCTGCTTCCGGATCGCGATCACTATGCTCTTCAACTGGCACATTTGCCTTCTCAGCCAGGTAGAGTAAGACCTCACGGAATTCAAGGCCTTGCTGCTTCTGGACAAATGAGAAGACATCGCCACCCTCGTTACAACCAAAACAACGCCACGTCTGACTCTCCGGAAACACATAGAATGACGCTGTTCGCTCATTGTGAAACGGGCAGAGTCCCTTTAAAGCCTTTCCTGACTTTTGTAGAGCAACCACCAGGCCGATTTCCTCCGCGACATCAATTTTTGCTTTGATTGTTTCAATAATAGATGCCATGCGCTATGCCTCAATGATGTCTGCTAATGGTCGCCTAAGGGGTTCTGTTTCTCTCACACCAGATATAACGATTGATATTACGGAAAGTCGCACTCCAGACAAAAAACATGGAACATTGGAACCTGGATATACCTATCGTACTATTAGCCATATAAAAAACGCAGAATTGGAGACAGAAAACAGTGCAAAACACATGTTCACTATCATTCTAACGATTGGCACAATCTTGTAGTGACAACTTTCTCCCCAGTACTTTTTGATTGACCGTTTTTTATGTAGTTTCTTCAAAGCTTTCAGAGGAAAGTTATCCACATTTTCCACAAGCTATTAACTACTATTATATATATATCTTTTAATAAATATATATAATAGTAGTAGTAGGGGCTGTGGATAAGTGGATAACTCTGCCCGGTGGGTAGTTATGTATACAAGCAATATGACCCATAAAGCCGCCTGGGAAGACACTTTACAGCGTTATCCTCACAGAGTAAAAAGTGTCAAATAGAAGATTTTTATTGTGGATGAACGGTGGATAAAGTAGGGGTGGACGGTGGATAACATGGGGATAAAAGAAAGCACCAGGGAGGCATGTGGATAACTTATCCACAGAGATTGTGGATAAAGTGGGGGGTTTATCCACAGATATCAGGCCAGGAAAGTTAATATAGCGGAGTGATATATTGAGGCGATATGTGTAACGATTTCTGTGGATAAAATGTGGATAACTTATCCACAGCGAGTGTGGATAAGTTTCTTATAGAAAAGCCATGTAAAGACGCCGCTGGGGAATTATCCACAGTAGTTGAGGAATTATCCACATTACTGGGGAAAAGCTCCTAATTTTTCACAAGCCTCTTCTCTTTGAATTGTTATATATGCCAATATTTTTTTGAGGATGGAGAAAATACGAGTAGCATTCATAGATGTATCATTCTATGAACACATAGCTATCATATCAATGGGCATTTTGCACAAAAAGAGTCTGTAAACGTATCAATTTATGAGTGCACAATTGTCATATCAATGCACTTTACTAATAGAAAAATGTGGATAATGTGGATAAGTTATCCACATTTGTTGTGGATAAGTGCCCATGATATAGCGGAGTGATATATTGAGGCGATATGTGTAACGACCTCTGTGGATAAAATGTGGATAACTTATCCACAATGTGTGAAAAGCGTGTGAACTAATATAGCGGAGTGATATATTGAGGCGATATGTGTAACGACCTCTGTGGATAAAATGTGGATAACTTATCCACATTTGTTGTGGATAACTCGATTGGAGAAAGTTGGTTGTGAGAAATCTGTGAGGAAATAATTTCCGCGTAATATATCGCGGCGATATATCAAACCCCACCTGTGGATAAAATGTGGATAACTTATCCACATTTGTTGTGGATAACTCGATTGATGGTAATCGATTGTGAAAAATGTGTGAACTAATATAGCGGAGTGATATATTGAGGTGATATGTGTAACGGCCCCTGTGGATAAAATGTGGATAAGTTATCCACAGGGAGTGTGGATAACTCGATTGGAGAAAGTTGGTTGTGAAAAAGGCGTGAACTAATATAGCGGAGTGATATATTGAGGCGATATGTGTAACGGTTTCTGTGGATAACTTATCTGCAAGAGCAAAGAAAGGTGGGCAGTATAGGGTTTATCAAAAAATGAGCAAAACTAACATCGGGCACAAACTATTTCAGGTGAAAAAGGGGTTATCCACATAATTTGTGGATAACCCCTTTAAAAAATGTGCAGAAGTCAATCTGAATGACCAAAAATTACTAGTGATGGGGGAAAAACGCAGGAAGTACGCGTAAAAACTACCCTTTATCTCTGTCAGGAGAATGCATGCTCGGCATGTGTCATTTGCATGCGAGCTAGCATATGATAGATACGCAGAAGTTCTCCTGTACTGATAGCCGAGGCACAATTTTGACCGATGGAATAGGGTGAATTTCCATCGAATACTCCTTCGTTCATACCTAGCAATCCTTCACGAAAGCGTTCCTGGAAAGGTTCTAACAAAAGGAGCCCTTTGTGCCATTGGTATTCTTGAGACAGGTGGTTATCATGCGACGAGAGTTCGTTACTAAAGTGACCTTGTAGTATTTGCATCGCATCAACATAGGGTCCCAGCAGCCAGGTCCAGGCGCTGCCTTGATGTAATGTTTGCTGTTGTTCCTGCCAGGATCGACCTATGTGGCCTCTATAAGCTGGATCTTGTGGGCTTAGTGTACGTAGTCCATAAGGTGTTAACAGGTGTTTGGTTATAACGTCAAACGCACTTTGTCGATGTTCTGTTGTCAGAGCTGAATAGCACAACGACAGAGCGAGCAACTGATTGGGACGTAATGATGCATCATCTCCGTCTGGTCCATCGATAATATCATAGAGATAGCCGCCCTGATTGTGCCAGAAGCGCTGCTGTAAGCTATGTTTACACAGAGTAAGGAGTTCCTGGTAGTAATAGACAGCATGCCTGAGGTGTCCTGTGGAATTAAGGTATTGCGACCATTCTACCATAAGTGAGAGCGCAGAGTACCATAATGCATTGACCTCAATTGGTTTACCTGCACGAGGGGTGATCGGAACGCCATCGACTATAGCATTCATCCAGGTCAAGCCATTTCCTGGTACTGTTAGTAGTCCATCGTCAGGATCAACGTGAATGCCATTAAATGTTCCCTGAATATACCTGTGTATGCTTGTTGTCAAGGAATTATAAAGGTCTTCCAGGAACTCGTAGTTACGTGTTGCTTGCAGGTAGCGGTCAAGAGCGTAGAAGAACCAGAGTGTAGTGTCAGCGCTACCATAGTCACTGTCTTGTAAGTTTTGACTGGGAAACGGTAGACGATCTGGTAGTAGTCCATCTTTAAAGTGGCGTGCAACCTCATGCAGGATTCTTAATGCATCACCATACCGTTCAGTAACAAGAGTAAGCCCTGGCAGTGCGATAAGCAGATCGCGCGTCCTGTTCTCCATCTCATAATAGTTGGTGAGCAGAACAGGTATGCTTCCTGACTTGCTAAAAAGGATATCGTTGTAGCCTTCTTGCGTGTTCGGGAGGGTGCGCCGTGTAATGAAACGGTTCCCGGCCTGCAGCAGAAGTTGCAAATATTCCTCTCCACCTGCAGAGGAATCAGAAGTCATGGTAAAGGGCAGCGTATGTATATGATATGCCTGTGCCGCTTCACCGCCGTCACCAAAGAAACGTTGAGGTTGTAATGCATTCTGGAAGAGCTGTTGTTGCCGTTCTACGCTCCGTTTATAAGAAAGATTCAACTGGCGTGGTTGGAATGTTTGTGACGATAAATCTTCAGTGCTGACGATAATTGTCAAGGTTGCATCTTCGCCGGGCCACAGCGTTGCCCGGATAACTCCCGGTAAATAGAGAGCATCTGTTGTAGGGTGACTCTCTACGGTATCGTGCCTGTGCAGGAAATTCCAATACCAGACGCCAGTTGGTATAAATGTAGTCTGGCTTTCAGAATGTCCAACCGCTATAATGTGAAATGGATATGAAGCGCCACTGATCCTGCAACCGGCTACTCCGTTGGGAAGTGATCCAGAAGTTTTCCATTTATCTTCTTCGATATTTTCTTCACGAAGACTCTGTATCTGGAAAGGATGTCCATTATCACCATTTTGAAGTTGGTCGTAGGGGCGTGATGCAACAAGAGGTAAAAGCGTTAAGCTCACGGCACGTTGTGTAGTTTCTACCAGGTTCCCGATGCGACTACTACCGTTACTCAGTGCTCCTGTAATACCACTTCTGCGTAGACCGGAACTATCCGTGCTGGTGGTCTCCAGAAGGCGATATTGAATATAGGTAGTATTGTGGTCCTGGGGCATCCAGATGCGTTTTTCAAGCATGATGCCATTGATACCACCCAGACGATACGTAAAGATGGGAAAGCCTTCTTCAAGACGAAATGTTTCAAGATGTACAAAACCAGATGGATTTATCGTACCATCTCGATATTCGTTTGTCCCAAGATTATAAGTACGCTGATCAAATACGACCTCTTCGTCGATCTTTGCCAGTAGTAGTTGTGGTGTTGTTGCATGCGGAGGTTGTGCTACCAGGAATCCGTGTTGCCGACGTGTGAGTACGCCTGCCACAGTTCCAGCAGCATATCCACCTCGACTATTTGTCACGAGCCATTCACGTGAGATGGTCTCATTGAAGTCACAGCAGATGCTGCGATCAAAAATGATGGTCATACTGTCCCTCCAAGCCCCTCAATAGGTTCTCAACTACGTGTAGACTGCGTTTTTGTACGCGGCTTTGCGTCTATACCCATTATAGTGTAGCACAACATTCTTGAGAAAACAGTATTTTTTTTCTTAATTTTCATAAGCTTCACAAGTTTGTGACCTTCAGAAGCCGATGATCTATGGTAACATTTCTCGTGATAGAGGGCCGTGATGATACGTATATATAGATGCATGTAAAGCATGCAGGCTTATCGTACTCTTAACAAACCGCATGCAGCAGCAATCATAAAGCCATCCCTTTATTTGTATTTTCAGGGATGACGTTTCCAGATGTTTGTTTACGTAGTTGAGGAAGGATATTCTTCGTGCCATCAATCAGGCTTAAGAAGCGAAAACAACGATACATATTTAGATTCCTGTACATAGGAAGTTTGCTGATATTTCTGGCAGGCTTCTCTTCCTGCAGCAACGTTATTTCTCCTGGCGTCAGTAGTACCAGTACGCCATCAGTGCCAAAATCAGCAACCGTTTTGGCGAAAAATCTGGTGGCGTCTGGTATCTTGACGGTAGGTAGCTACACGGCTTACCCTCCTCAAGAGAGCGTTGATCAGGCGAACAAAGCAGTCGGTTTTGATATCGATTTGATTACGGCAATTGCCAGCCATATGAACTTGAAAGTAAATATTGTCAATGTAGATTTTCAGAATGTCATCAATAATTTGTTAGCAAAAAACTTTGATGTTGCTATTTCTGCTATCATTATTACTCCTGAATTACAGCAAAGGGTAAGTTTTATTCCCTACTTTATAGGTGGCGAATCCTTACTCGTCGCGAAAGGAAATCCCCTCAAGATTAACGGCCTGCAAGGCCTTTGTGGACTCAATGTTGCTGTAGTTGCTTCGACATTGGAGCAAAATGATCTGGGAATGGCCAGCAGTAACTGTGTACAAGAAAAGAAGCCACCCATTCGGATTACTGTATTGCAGAATCAGGAGGCTGTGATGCAATTACTGCTGAATAAACGTGTTGTTGCATCCTATCAGGATTCCCCTGTGACGGACTATTTTGTCCATCAATATCCCGATCGTTTCGAGGTTGGTGGCCCTGTTATTAACATGAATCTTGAGGGAATTGCTGTACGTAAAGATGATACGGCTATGTTTAATGCTGTGCAGGCTGCTTTTATTGCTGTGAAGACTGGCGGTATGTATTGTTCTCTCATTAAAAAATGGGGGCTTACTAACGGTGTTTTAATACAAAACGGGAGCCGTATTTGTAAGTAGGAGCATCACAATGGCACTATCCTATCAAACACGAAGAGATCAAGTGGAAATGCACTAGGAACCCGTTATAAAAGATCTTGGTGGAGGTAGTGGGCCGGTGCCTTTACGTGACATTACCGGGGGGATCGCGTAGATATGCTGTGGCAAAGTAAAGTTGGGAGTAGTCTCAAGAAGGTGGACGAATGCTTGCACAACCATGGGATCAAAACTTGTTCCCGAACCTTGAAGAAGGCGATCTCGTGCTGCATCTTTTGTCAGAGGTGCTTTGTAGGGGCGTTGCGAAGTCAGTACATCATAGACATCAGCTACACTGAGCATCCGTGCGCTTAATGGAATCTCCTCGTTCTGAAGCCCTACTGGATAGCCACGGCCATTCCAGGTTTCATGATGATAGAGGACAGTTTCTACATAAAAAGGATGTACATCGCACCCTATTAGAATACGAGCGCCAATGATCGGGTGACGCTCCATTTTGCGCCGTTCCTCCTCTGATAGAGCAGCCGATTTATTTAAGATATCGTTCGCTATCCATGTTTTGCCAAGGTCATGCACCAATGCAGCAAGTGCCAGATCACGAGCATCACGCCGACTCCAGCCCATATGGCGAGCCAGGCGCTGGGCGTATGTTGCGACCCTACGTGAATGTTCATACGTAACGATATCACGCTCTTGAATACTTTTAGCGAATGCGAGAAGCACTTTCCGCGTCTCGCGATCACTCTCTACATGGATTTTTCCCACCACTCTGCTCTCCCACTTCACTGAATCTGGTAACTGTGAGCGTTACCTTCTACAAAATACGAATGGACAAACAAGAATTGTGACAGCATTAATGACGTGTTAGTGGTTCTACAGTCTGGCTGTAACACCTTCCTGCTAATCGTAGTCTTTAGCTGCTCATAACATATTAATCTTTAGCTTTAATCTACGTCTACGCTACACGTCCAAAAGGTACTTTTGTATCACCCTTCTGTCTGACTGCTTGCTGCGATAAGCATCATTAGGAACTCCATACTATACTAGACGTGCAGATTAGCTATCCCCCAAATAGTCCCTCTTTCTCTACCAATTCGTTTTTAATTACAACTTTTGTGATAGACTCAATCTGGCACTTGAGAAAAGAGTACTATTGTGGTCGTCGTCTCAGAGAAGGTATTAATAAGCAACATAGTAATAATCTTTGAGGATTTATTTTAGATTACGTAGGTGTTATGTAGGTATCTGGTAGGAACAGTTCATAGGCTGGCTTACATTGACCAGGATGGCTATTTGTTATAAATAGTAATTTGACCCGGATCAAAGCGTTTAATCCAGAGGAACTGGTTTTTATCAGGGGCTGTGCTTTTAGACATTATGGAAGTAACAGGCAATGGCAGAGAAGACACTGGAACATGCTTCAGACCAAGAGGCAGCACAACAAGAACAGCGTGAGGATGTGGTTACAGTGGTATTAACAGCCGATAATCATCTTGGTTATGCGGCTTTTGGGCAAAATCCGCGTAAGCGTGAAGAGCGTCAACAGCAGTTACGTCATGCTTTTCAACAGGCCACGGATTTTGCTATCGAGAAGGGTGTCGACCTGTTTATCCAGGCCGGTGACCTGTTTGATACAACCACACCTGACGAAAGAGATCGTAGTTTCGTAGCGGCACGGTTGGCTCAATTAAAGCAGGCAAATATACATACCTTTGCTCTTGGAGGAGTACACGATACGCCATCTGATGCACAATCGTTGTCAGGAGATGGAACACCCGCCCCGCAGATCAGCTATGCCCGCCTGGGTGCACTTCACTATTTTTCCCCTCCTACGCGACAAAATGATACTCAGGAACTGGAAGCGGTCAACCTGGATATCCACGGCTTTGCGGTAAGTATCTGTGGTCTGAGCGTACTTCCTGATCAGGAGGGGAATCCGCTGAAGCGCCTGCGTGTTCATACTGATGATAGCAAGCCCGCTGATATTTCACTTCTGGTATTGCATGCCCCAATTGAGGGTTTGACCACTGGCTCATCGCTCTTAGAGACACGAGCTCTGGTAAGGCAAAATAGTATTGCCAGACAATCTACTTTTCAATATATCCTGGCTGGTTATCACCATAGCTACCATCGTTTGCACTTCGATCAATCTGATGTAATTGTGGCGGGGGCGACTCAGCACATTGATTTTAGCACTCTTGATGCAACTCCCGGATTTGTTTTTCTGGGACTTGCCTCCGATGGTATTCGCTGGTGTGATCATATTGAGGTGGATTCTCCAACATTACAAAGCCTTGTTATACAAACACGCGAATTATGGTCTGAGGATGCCTCTGATGTACAGGAGACGCAGCCCTCTCCAACTGAGATTATTCTGGAGCGTCTGCGTCCCCTCTGTGATGCCTCTACTATGGTACAATTGCGCTTGATTGGCGAATTGACACGCCAACAATACCACCAGCTCGACCTGAATCAGATACGCTACTATGGTGAGGAACATTGTTTCGCTCTTGCTATCGATGACAGTTCTCTGTCCCTGCTTCATGACCAGGAGATGCAGTCTGTGGAAGCAGGTGAGCGTTTTTCTCCACGTGAAGAGCTTGTTTCGCTGGTGGATGAATGGATTGCTGCGGCAGCTAACGAGCAGGAGAAAAAATCACTGGCTACCACCAGAGAAGAATTGTTACTGGCGATGGATGATATGAAAGGTAAACATTAACCACGAACATAGTCAGGCATTGGCGAACGGAGTACAACATCCATGATCATTCTGAAACATTTAACTGTTGAACGCTTCAGGTTATTACGCGAAGTAAATCTGCATTTTCCGCAACGAGGCAGCATTTTGATCCAGGGTCCTAACGAATTTGGTAAGTCTGCGCTCCTCGAAAGTATCTATTTTGCTCTCTATGGTGAAGTGCTCGTTGCTCGCCGGGGGAAGAGCTCGTTTGATGATATGATCTCATATGGCGCGACGAACGCGACTGTCACTCTCATCCTCTCTATAGGGACAACTGAGATGACGGTGACTCGCTCAATTGAGCGTGGTAAAGGGCAATATGTGACCTTGTCTATTTGCAGGCTTGGAATGCCCCCTGAAGAACCAGTCACGGATATGCTTGCCGCAAATAAACGCATTATTGCGGAGCTCGGTCATGTGGATAGCGAGTCTCTGCGTAATTCCTGCCTGCTAGAACAAAAGGGGCTGGAGCGGCTGGAGACATTGAATGGAACGAGCCGCGAAGCAACTATCCGTAAACTTCTTAGCCTTGACCAGCTGCTAGAATTGACCGAGCATTTTAAAGTAGTGCCAGAGGACGAACAACAGCTGCACGAAAGCCGTGAGCGCTTACGCCTGGCCGAAATACAGATGCGTATCCCTGAATTGAGTCAGCAACTTGATGATATTGAAGCTGCCCTGGACGCTGTAGCCGTTTCAGAGGATCTGCAAGAGATCGATCTGCAGAACGCGGATATCTCTGAGCAAGAACAGGTACAGGAGCAAATTCAGCATCGGCGCAATGAACTAAAGGGTCGCCAACTACGTATACAACAACTTCGTAAGGCCGATGATACGCTAGAAAAAATTATTGCTTCTTATGATGAGATGGCAGAAGCTCGCCATCAATTGCCCGAACTTGAAAAGCAGATCGCTGACCTGGAATTGCGTGAGCGCGAGGATCTCCCTGCATTGGAGAAGCGTGTAAACGAATTAGCAGAATTGACTCGCTCTTTCGGCACGTTACAGCGCATGTCAAACGATTTACTTACAGCCGTAGATACTATTAAGGACCTGGAGCAGGAACAGAAACAACATAATGAAGTACTGGAAGATCTAAAGAGTCTGGATCAGCAAGTCGCTCACGCGAAAATGCGTCTACAGCAGGCACAACAGACCTTACAGGAAATGGAGGAGCGGCGACTTTCTGGCCGCCCACAATTAGAGGCACGCCTCACCCGTATGAAAATATTATCTGAACGCCTTGCCGTATTGCGCCAGGTGGAAGATCGCTATGTGCATCGTATGACCAGTATAGAACAGGCCGAGGGGAATGAAACTCACCTTAAAAAATTACAGGACGATCTACAGAATACTGAGCAGGAACTAACCCTGGTCGAGGATGAGGCTGCACAGGAGCAAAGTCAGGCTGACGCGATAGAGAAGCGTTGGCGTCAGCTTAGTCTACGTCATTGCCTGGAAGAATGGTGTAGTCTGAAAGGACTATCGCAGGGTATTGGCGATGCGGAACAACAGGTACGATTGGCGCATCAACAACAGGAAAAATCAATGACGACATTGCAGACTGCTCGCTCTGCAAACATCAAGTTTCTGGGTATCCTCGTCATTTCTATTCTTGTGTTTCTTGTCTGTGTAGTTGCGATATTCGTCGTCCTGCATACCAATGCTTCTCTTGCAATCATTCTGGGTATTGTTGCAGTCCTGTCCCTCGTAAGTGGCGGCTGGAGCTGGCTTTATTATCCAAAGGCCCGCGCAGAAAAAACGGTTGCCGAACAACAGGTTCAGGATGCAATTAACAAAGTAAGCGCAGCGGTTGCTTCACGCGAAGCGGCTACACGTATGATTGCAAACAACGAGGCAATTACTCAGAACGAATATGAGATACGGAAACTGGGTGGGAATATTCCTCGTTCTCTTGAAGAGGCGCAAAGTCTCCTGCGGCAGATACCCAACCAGAGCGGGAGTCTTGCCGATATTCAACAGCAGATGAAGGAGAAAACCGACGCGGCAAATGCGGCTCGCAATCGAGTGAACGTAGCGATGGAGGCTGCTACACGCCTACGTCAAGAGATTGCACAAATAGAAGCACAACGAGCTCAGGAAGGCTGGGACAATATCGACCTGTATCTGCAAGAGGACCTGTCAGCGGTTGAACGTATGCAGCAGGAAATCACTTTGCTGGCAGGGCAGGAAGGATTACCTCTTCCCAGTATCAACGCGCGCTTGCTGCAGACAGCTTCTTTTAGTCCTTTCCCTTCCATTACAATGCAACAGGAAGAAGAGGCAACAGGCATTCCCGAACTGGAGTCTCTCGTCGAAAGTACTATCCAGGCGACTGAACGTGAGCTCGCATCTCAGGATGGAAAAATCGACCTCGTCACTGATCTGGCGGCCCAGGTCAAGATCCACCATGAGGCCGTTGAGGTGTTATTGTCACGTAAGAAGGCAATTGAGGAGCGTAATGCTCGCTATGAGATAGATAGTCCCGCATCACAGAAGGAGCGTGCACGCGAACAACAGACTGGCCTGCGCCAGGCTCTGCAAACCTTACAAGACTCTCTGCGTCAGCGCGTCAAATCGCTTGGCGTCGCTTTCGGCCAGACTGCTATTAGCAACGCCGAAGTTACCACACGTAAACAGCTTGAGGAATTGCAGATTATTCTAGGCAACAAAATCATGCTCCAGGAAAAGCACACCGATTATGCAAATCGACTGAAAGAGCGCCAGGAATTGCTAGCCGAACATTACAAGCAACTGGCTCGCTATAGCAACTCACTGGGAAGTTGGATCGTGCCGTCCAATCCCTTCGCTGAAATTCTTGCTGCATTGCGTACGCGTTGTCAGAGTGAGATACAAGAGGCTGATGAGCCCATGATTTTGAGTGAAGTTGAGGAATTGCAGCAGCGTGAAGGTGCATCGCAAGCGAAAATCGAATTGTGTTATCAGGAGATTTCTGAAGCCCAGGATCGTATCGCGACGATGTTGACTCAGCGCAATCGTCCCCAGCCCAGAGGCTACACTCTTTCCGATATCGCCGTTATCTGGCCTCTGCTCAACCAGTACTCTGTCCAGGATCGTGCTCAACTTGAAAATGATCGTATGTCTATCGAGCAGGAGTTGGATAGATTGGAGGAGCAAGAACTGGCACTCAGTACGCACCTGCAAACCGGTGGAGAGACGCTTGACCTGGCACATGAGCGCACACATGTAGAGCAGCTGGAGCGTACTTATCAGACTAAAAAACATGCAAGTGCGTTGATCAAAGCTGTAGATCAACGTCTCATGCGTAAGATGTTACCGCGTACCGAATATTACATGCAGCAAATCCTTCCTCTGCTCACCAGTGGTCGTTACCATGATGTTCATCTAACAAACGAGCCGGAAGAGGGCACTATTAGTAGTGGAGGCCCTTTCCAGTTGAGTGTGTGGGACTCCGCAGCCGGCGAATATGTCTCCAGGTCCGCTCTTTCTGGTGGAGCCGCCGATCAGCTTTCGTTGGCATTGCGCCTCGCCTTTGCCATTGCCGTTTTGCCGCGCGAGTTGAATCTTGCTCCCGGCTTTATCTTACTTGATGAGCCTCTCAGTTCTTTCGACCGGGGGCGCACGCAGGCACTGGTAGATGTCGTTACTGGTGATAGTCTGAGTCAACATTTCGAGCAGATTCTCTTGATCTCGCACAGCAATGCATTTGATCCAACCATGTTTCCTTATCATGTCTACATGGATAATGGCCTCGTTGTTGAAAGCAATCTTCCCGTTGTGCCAAATTTTCCGCCTAAGAACGCTAATGGCACCGGTGATACTGCGCCTCAACCTGTTATAACCATCGTTGCGCCTTCCGCTACACCAGAGCAGATAGGAGTCGAGACGGGCTTATAAATCGCGCTCCTACACCCATGGGCGGTGCCATTTATAAGCCCGTCTGGGCATCACGTGAAACTATCGTGATTCAATCGTGAGAAAAATCGCTCGTTATGTGACGAGGTGGAGATGCCTGAGACCTATACTATGACCGTGGACGAGAGGAACAAACTCTCCACAAGAAAGTAACCGGGTGAGACGAAAGATCAAGATAAGGAAGGAGTTCCTGAACAGAGAGCTGAACATTTCTCTAACAAAAAGATACACCGGGTTAAAGTGCGTGACACAAGGACACACGATACTCCTATAAATGCGAATTTGCATAGAGTACTCATCAATATGAGAGGTCGTTGTAGCGCCGTCTATAAACTCTGGGAAGCGTCTCTGGGAAATGCAGTTTGTGAGGGCAACCTTACTTAGTAAGGAAAGGAGATATCTTATCGAGAAAAGAAGCATCTCCGGCGAAGTATCACCAGTAATGTATTATGCGCAAAGACACAAAGAACTCTGGTAAGAACGTTATGGTTCTCCAGGTTACGCAATGGTAGCGTTAAAAAGCCGTCTTTGTGTAGCATTTAGCCGATAGCAACGTGGAGACAGGTAGGGTTGTCCGGTATACTGGCGAAATACGAAAGGGAAGTTCCATTGGACAATTTATAGGGAGTGCCCATTTATAGGCACTCCCTCTATTTTATTTTAGATGTCATCTACTGTGTAACATTGTCACTGTAATATATTCAGGTGCAGGGCATTACCTCGCGTCATTGACTCCAACAAAATCAGGAGGATTGTGAAAAGAGATCTGGGTATACTTCCATATTGACTATGGGCGTAAGAAAGAGTATATGTAGAGGGACTCTTACGTATCACAAATGTAGGAGCACTTTGAAACCACCACAGAACGGGATATAAAATGACACAGGAAACTACATATACAGGCCCACAACCGGGAACGCCTGAGCATATAAGCGCGATTAGTGCGGAACTGCGCATCCTCTATCCTCACGCCAGGTACGATCTTAACTTCTCAACACCACTGGAGCTACTTGTCGCAACACAACTGGCGGCTCAGTGCACCGACGAGCGCGTGAATGCTGTCACAAAAACGCTTTTCCAGAAATATCGCAGCGTGGAGGATTATGCGAATGTAAGTCAGGAAGAGTTCGAGCAGGATATCAAGCCGACAGGTTTTTATCGCAATAAGGCAAAAAATATTCGCGCTGCTTGCCAGCACGTCCTCACGCACTATCATGGCGAGGTACCCCACACGATGGAAGAGATGATCAAGCTGCCGGGCGTGGCACGGAAGACGGCCAACGTTATTCTGGGAAATGCCTTTGGTATCAGCGAAGGCTTTATTGTCGATACGCATGTTGGTCGCCTGGCACGACGTTTTGGCTGGACGCAACATGATGATGCAGTACGTGCCGAACAAGATTTGATGCGCCTCGTTTCGCCTGAAGAATGGCTCGACGTGGCTCACAGGATGATCTATCATGGCCGGGCTACCTGTAATGCCCGTAAACCGCTCTGCTCACAATGCACTTTGGTCAGGTTCTGTCCTTCTGCTCTTGTCAAACCTTAATAATCTAAAGGAATAGACAGTCCTATTGGCTATATAGTACTGTAGGCTTCTGAAAAAATAGCGTATGCTATACTAATATCGGTATGATATAGTTGCTTCTACATCGTCGCGTTGCTAGCATCAGCTCGGGAAGGGTATACAGAAAAAGTTGAACTCCTTCGTCTGGCCAGTACTTACCAGCTATCCGCAGGATCGGTTGGCCCGCATAGCTTTGCCTCTGGGTGGCATAGGAACAGGGACCGTTTCTCTGGGGGGACGTGGCGATCTACGCGACTGGGAGATTGTAAATCGGCCCGCAAAAGGTTTTGTTCCTCAACACACCTTCTTCGCTATTTATGCAAAGCCATCCGATGGACCTTCGGTCACCAGGGCCCTGGAGGGACAGATCGAACCTCCTTATGAAGGTGCCGATGGTTGCCGTGTCCCCAATGCTGGTTTACCACGTTTCCGCGATTGCGCATTTCTGGCGGCATATCCTTTTGGGCAGGTACTTCTCTCTGATAATGCAATGCCCGTCGACGTAACTCTGCAAGCATTTAATCCATTGATCCCCGCCGACGCCGAACGTAGTGGAATTCCGGCCGCTATTCTGCGCTTTGCTGTCACTAATAAGACCGACGAGTACGTGACAGCTTCTCTGTGTGGCAATATACAGAATTTTATCGGCACTGACGGAACTGAAGGAACGCCAAAAGCTAATCGTAATACCTTCAAGCTGGAAAATGGCTCGATGCCTGTTCAGGGTGTGGTTATGACATCAAACGGCGTTGAGCGGGGAAGCGAACAATGGGGCTCGATGGTCCTTGCAACCACCGCAACCACTGGTATCACCTATCGCACTGCATGGGCACCTTTAGGTTGGGGCGATTCTTTGCTCGATTTCTGGGACGATTTTGCCAGCGATGGATTACTTGAGAAGCGTACGACAGTAAACACGGATAGTCCCATGGCCTCCCTGGCTGTAAGTCTGGAGATTCCTCCGGGCGATACTCAGACAGTTACTTTCTTGCTTACATGGCACTTCCCTAATCGCCAGACATGGACGCCTGTTACTGGAGCAGTAACAAGGCCCAGGACGGGCGATCTGGGTGCTGGAATACATACTGACAATCCCAATCGGATCGGCAATTACTACACCACGCGCTATCATGATGCCTGGGATGTAGCAATCAAGATTGCCGCAGCTCTGCCGGAGCTTGAGGCAACTACACTGGCATTCGTCCGCAATTTTTGTGAGAGCGATCTGCCATCCGTCGTTAAAGAAGCCGCACTCTATAATCTCAGTACGTTGCGTACCCAGACCTGCTTTCGTACTGAAGATGGGCATTTCTATGGATGGGAAGGTTGTAACGATAAGGCTGGCTCGTGTCATGGTTCCTGTACTCATGTGTGGAATTACGAGCAGGCCACGGCCTTTCTGTTTGGTGAACTCGCATGTAGTATGCGTGAGATCGAGTTCCTGCATGCCACAAACGATGATGGGCTGATGAGTTTCCGCGTGAACCTGCCTTTAGAACGTGCAACCTCCTGGGGATATGCCGCAGCCGATGGGCAGATGGGCTGCATCATGAAGCTGTATCGTGACTGGCAGCTCTCGGGCAATACTACTTTGTTGCAAGAGTTGTGGCCTAAAGTACGTAAATCTTTATCCTTTTGCTGGTTACAGGGGAGTTGGGATGCCGACCAGGACGGTGTTATGGAAGGTTGCCAGCATAATACAATGGATGTGGAATATTATGGTCCCAACCCACAGATGGGTCTGTGGTATCTCGGTGCACTGCACGCTGCTGAACAGATGGCGCAGGTGCTGGGCGACAGGCAGTTTGCTAATAGATGTCAGGAACTTTTCGTTCATGGTAGCGAATGGCTTGATGAGCATCTCTTCAATGGTGAGTACTTTGAACATAAAATTCAGCCTCCCCAGGATGCCATCGCTATAGCTCCCGGACTACGTGCAGGGATGGGCGCGACCAATATTGCGGAACCAGAGTTGCAACTCGGCGCGGGCTGCCTGGTTGATCAACTTGTTGGGCAGTATATGGCGCATATCTGTGGCCTGGGTTACCTTGTTCCCCTCGATCATATCCGCCAGACGTTGAGCAGCATCATGCGTTACAACTTCCAGCCAGACCTCTCATGGCACTTCAATCACCTGCGCACCTTCGCGCTCAATGATGAAGCGGCCCTGCTCATGTGTACCTATCCAAGAGGGCAGAGACTACGTCGACCTTTTCCCTATTTCAATGAAGTGATGACCGGTTTTGAATATACTGCTGCCGCTCATATGTTTTATGAGGGAATGATCGAAGAAGGTCTTCAATGTATAACGGCAATCCGTGCTCGCTATGATGGACGGAAGCGTAACCCGTTTGACGAAGCTGAGTGTGGCCATCACTATGCACGCGCTATGGCAAGCTGGTCTTCAGTAATTGCGCTCACTGGCTTTCACTATTCGGGCGTCAATGCAAGCATGCAATTTGCGGCCACACATCATTTCTCGCGCGTGTTCTGGTCAAATGGATATGCATGGGGAACCTGTCAGCAGAAGCCTGGGCCTCACGCGACCGAAGTCAAGGTCACCGTCCTCTACGGGAAAGTGCAACTGCGACACCTGGTTATCAAGGGATTAGGGAGCATAGATTGTGATCCTATACGCGAGATTGAGGCGGACCAGAGTGTGGCATTTTTAGTGAGACATGCTGAAGAGGCAGAATGATCAGTTATGAGTCATCGCGAACGTTTGAAAAGTTCGCCAAACAGCTCCTGCTCCTCGTGCTCAGACTCCTCGCGTGAGTTGATACGATCGTGCTGTTTTTTCTCTCAGAAAAAAGCAAGGAATACCTACCATGACAGAACATCAGCTTTCACTCCTCCCCTTCTACGCGGGTTGGGGTATCTACCAGCAGCGTCTTGTCGCGGCCATCGCGCCCCTTACAGGAGAGCAGCTTACCTTGCGCAACACGCCGCAAAACTGGTCGATTGGTATGTACGCGACGCATATTGTCGCAGATCGCGCCTGGTGGTTCCACGCACGGATGGGCGAGGGGAGCGCCGATCTTACTTCCCTCGAATTATGGGCTCTCGGAGTCTGTGAGGCGGGCGTGGATCCATTCCACACGGCGGCAGAACTGGTTGCCGGACTTGAGAAGACCTGGCAGCTGATCCAGCATACGCTGGCCCGCCTGACTCCTGCTGACCTTGAGCAGGTCTTCCCGCCTCTGGATGATGCGGAACGTTTGCGGCACGCGAAACTTGTAGAGCCTGCGCTCCAGCCATTCGCTCAGATGTGGGTGGATGCAGTACGCCTGTCTGGAGAAGTGAGACCCGCAGTTTCGCTCCAGTGGATCATCTGGCATGTGCTTGAACATGACATCCATCACGGCAGCGAAATCTCCACCATTCTCGGCGTACACGGCCTGCCAGTAGTCGAGTTGGATTAAGAACAGGAACGTATTCAGTTCCCCTCTCTCATGGGTGGATATGTTGAAATGATGCGGTCGCTTCAGCGACAAGATCGCCCCTGTCGCTGAAGTGACATTCCGTGCTCACATGGACAGAAAAAGGCGAAAAACCAGAAGATATTCCACCGGCTCCTTCGATCAAAAGGCTCGTAGAAGAGCGCCGTAGAAAAGCAAGGAAACATATTCGGAACAAGCCAACGGATAATCAGGAGAGGCTTTTCTGACTCTGGCTACCCTCCTCCTCATGCTTGCGTAACACATGCGGCTGTGCCACTAGCATCCACACAAAGTAGATCAGGCCAAGCACGAACATGATCCCGCAATAGGCCCAGGGCAAGGCAAACGACTTATCGCGGAAGATCGACAGCTCAAAGATCAGCCAGATAAGCGAGAGCACAATCACCGGCCACTCAAACACACCAAGACGAAACCCTTGTGTCTGTGGCAGCTTGCGCTTTGCGTAAATGTAGAGAATTACTGTGCACAGGTAGATAATTGCCGGTAACAGAGTCGAGGCGGAGAAAAGGTTGGTCAGGCTATTGGTCTGGTTCGCAAAAATGGCGAGTACGATCTCACATAGAACACCTGACAGCAGCGTCGTTGCAATGGGAGTTCCCGTTCTTCTATTGACCCGCCGTAAGATCGGGTAGCCGGGGAAACGCTGATCGCGCGACATCGCCCATGTCAGGCGCGTGGCGGTCATAAATATAACCAGCCCACAGGCAAAGATCGAAAAGGTAACGATCACCAGGAAGATGCCACCTACGATAGGACCAAGCACATTTCTGACAATATCGGCAACCGGAGTAGCTGAAGCGGATAGCGCAGGAATATTCCCTGATGTTAGATTGAGCGCGATGAGGAAGATAAATCCTACCACACCGCTCAGAACCACGGCAGACCACATGGCAAAGGGGACAACTCTATGCGCATCCTGTGTCTCTTCTGCCAGGTTGGCCGCCGCCTCAAATCCTACAATAGTGTAAGCGCCAAGCAAGAATGAGAACACAAATGGTCCCACCTTGTTCAATCCGCCGAGATTGAAGTAGCCTTTAGACGAGACGATGCCCATGCTGAACAGGTGATCCGGGTGCAGTAGTCCACGTGCAGCGCCGACGATGAGCAGCAGAAGTGTGAGGCCCACAATGCCAATCGCTTCAGTCCCCACCGCCGCATTGTTGATACGCGTCGACCAGAAGGTGGAGAATATAATCAACAGCATCTGTATCACAATGATAATAGCTGTAGCCAACCAGGCGTTTTGAGGTGTTTCGACATAATTAAAGAGGCTGGGCAGAACAGTTGAGGCAATCGAATAATCAACGGAGACGATCACGACAGTCAAAAACATAAATGAGACCCAGCCAACAAGCCAGCCTATCGTAGGATTCACCAGCCGCGAGACCCACTGATATGAGTAGCCGGCTATCGGCATGCGTGAAGCCAGAGCGGCAAAGACAAGCGCGACCAATAACTGACCTACCACAACGAATGGCCACGTCCAGATACCAAGTGGGCCGCCCCAGTTCAAAACACTCTGATACGTGGTAAAAATACCTGTCGTGATAGAAATAAACGAAAAACCTACTGCAAAAGATGCGAAACGTTTGAGCTCGCGGCGAAACTCTTGCTGGTATCCATACTGCGTCACGGCCTGTTCAGCTTCATCGCCTTGTCTATTGTCTATAACGGACATGGTGTTGACCCTCCAGGAGATAATTCTTCCTATCCAATAGGAATGCTTGATGTTATGTATTCGAACGCGGGAGATAGTTTGAGGAATACTCCTTTCTTTTATTTTAGGAGGGGAAACAGCGTGGAGACCCTCTGGTTGTTCTACAAGAGATAATAGACTTTCTGTATGTAACTGTACAGCATAACTGTGTTTTTTGCAAGAGGATATTTTAATTATGAAGTTATCTATCCCTGATAGCCTATAATTTCCATGCTGACTGTCAGGGATAAGGAGATGATTGTTATATTTTTACCTGTTATAGCGGCTCGACGATAATAGTTGTAAACTAGGGTTGGGAGGCAAGTTGTTTTCCGTCTGTTGCCTACAGAAAAAGAAGCCTATCTAAAAGAAACCTTCTGATAGAAGAAAGTCAAATGATCTCCTCGCGAAGTGAAAGGATGGGTTGCAAAGATGGATCCTGAGTCTGTTTTTTCTTCTAAGGGGGCCAATTCGCAAGGTGTCGATCTGTATCACTCACTTGGTGGGAGGGACACCTGCCGAAGGCTCTCGGTAGCCTTTTATGCTCACGTTGAGCACGACCCGATACTGCGTCCTCTGTATCCACCAACCCTCAAAGGGTGTCCTATCGAAGCACTTGCTGCCTTCTTCATCCAGTTCTTCGGCGGACCATGCGAGTATGCGCCTCGTCGGTGGTCGCTCTCCCTGCGCGAAGCGCATCTGCGGTTTGCCATCGGACAGAGGGAGAGAGATGCCTGGCTCACCAATATGTTTCTGGCGATTGATGAGGTACATATCAAGGAGCCAATGTGCAGTGCCTTACGCTGGTTTTTTGCTCAATCGTCAGCCTTTTTCATCAACCAACCACAGGAGGCAGCGAACAAGTTTCCTTCACTCCTGCAACAGCCCATTGGGCACCAGAACGAACGGGAAACCTCTCGCATTCATCAAGACATCGAAGAGCGGTGGCAGGCACAACGGATGCTTGAGGAGATGGTCGCCGCTGTTCGCCAAGGAAGCGCCGATGCTGTTCTTGCAGTGATCGAGAGTCCTGTAGTGCAGGCTTCCTTTACCAGGGACCGCGCAGCATTCCTGAGTTTTCTCGCGATCCTGAGCAGCAGCAATGAGCATGTTCTGCTGGACTATGTGCGCCAAACGCTTATCAGCATTCCTGACCTCGTGCAGGAGCGTTCCGCCTATGACCGCACGCTCTTACATGAGGTGGCAGGCCAGGGAAGTCTCGCCATTGTGGAACTCCTTTTGCATCTGGGGGCGGACTCCAACGCAAGAGACCAATGGGGGCACACCCCGCTGTATTTCGTCGGCAATGCGTCTCATGGAGCACAGGGAGCCACTGTTGTTCGTGCTCTGGCCCACAGTGGTGCCAATATCAACGCTCAGGAGAAACTCAAACATTGCACGGCACTCCACATGGCAGCGCGACGGGGAAACGTCCTGGTTGCCGAAGCGTTATTGGATTGCGGAGCAGATGCAGAGGCGCGAGACAAGCTGGGCGATACACCCTTGCATCGTGCGGTCAAGTGTGGAAAGACAGACATGGTGGCCTTCCTCCTCTCACGAGGAGCCGATGTTCATGCAAAAGGGAAGAGCGGATTGACTCCGTGGCAAGTCGCACGAGGCGCGAGCATGAAACAACTTCTGCAATCCTCTCGCGAATAAGAAGCCAATTTACAAAGAAGTGATGGCAGAAACTCCATCGGAAGAGCCAGTATGTTATGAGGTGGTCTCTTTATCTTGTCTCCACGTATCCCCGCCCAATCCTTAACGCCAACAAAATCGCAAAAGAGACAGCCAGCAGCACGACCGATAGCGCAATAGACTTGTCAAGATCGCTCTCAGAAGCAATGTAGACGGCAATTGGCATAGTCTCCGTTGTACCAGGATAGTTGCCCGCAAAGGTAATCGTAGCGCCGAATTCGCCCAGAGCACGCGCCCACGAAAGGCCAATGCCCGATAGCAACGCAGGCCTAATCAATGGCAGCACCACGCGCCGAAAAGCATAGAAAGGCGAGGCACGCAGCGTATAGGCCGCCATTTCGTAACGGCTGTCTAACTGCTCTAGCCCCGCTTTTGTACTGTTAATGAAAAATGGAGCGGCAACAAAGGTCTGTGCCATGACCACTGCTACCATAGTAAAAGGAATAGTGATACCCAGCATGTCGAGATAGCGACCGATCAGTCCCGCACGTCCAAAAGCAAGCAGAAGCGCAACTCCAGCGACAACAGGAGGTAGCACAGTAGGTAATGTCACCAGTGTCTCCAGTACCTTGCGCCCAGGAAATTCGATGCGGGCCAGCACATAAGCAACCGGGAGGCCGAAGAGTATAGCAACCACTGCACTCAGCGTTGTTGTTAGCAGGCTGAGTTGTAGTGCCTGAAAAACATCCGGTTGCAACATCTCGCTCCAGACCAGGGCTGGAGATTCACGAAATAGTAACGATACCAGAGGTATGCCGATAAAGAGAAAAAATAGGCCCGCCAGAAAACCGATGAAGATGCGAGCGGGCCAACGGAACCAGAACGTACTTCTCGTGGACACACTAGCGCCTGGAGATGTTATAGGGGATGGGTTGACAACCCGTTTCATATGCACCTATCAACTCTGCTATTCTGTCAAACGACGATGGGCGAGAAGGGAAATGCAGGAATGCATTTCCCCTGATTGTTCCTGGATAGGAGTCTTTATCCTGACTACGAACTCGCGGTTGGAGGAAGGAAGCGATACTTTGCCAGAATAGCCTGCCCGTCAGACGAAAGAATATATTGCACAAATGCCTGCGCATCATTCGCATTTTTGGAGCTCTTGAGCACAACGATTGGATACTGAGCAATGATATTTAACGTCGCAGGAATGGAAATAAACTTCACTTTACTCGCAGCCGCAGCTGTCACATCAGTAGAATAGACGATACCAGCATCGACCTCGTCTAGCTCAACCTTCTGTACGATTGCTGTATCCTCATCTTCTTGTGAAACAAAATTCGCCTTCACCTCGCTCTCATATGCGGAGCCGTAACCAGATGCTTTGCCTGCATTAGCGAGTACCTGCAGCGTATAAGTGCCCACAGGAACAGTGGAAGCAGCAACATCGATTTTGACACCTTTGTTTGCCAGATCCTTTAGATCCGTGATATGAGCGGGATTACTGGCAGGAACAATGATTGCTAACGTGTTGTCAGCAAAAGTTTGCGGAGCTGTCGCCAGACCTGCATCAGTTACTTTTTTCATATTCGTCTGATCAGCAGCAGCAAAGATATCAGCCGGAGCACCCTGAGTAATTTGCTGAACAAGCGTTTGCGAACCAGCAAAATTATAAACAATCTTCACATTTGGATGATTTTGCTTGTACTGTGTTTGAATAGCAGTAAAAGATGCATTCAGTGATGAAGCTGCAAATACATTTAATGTAACGGGTGTCGGCGTTGCAGTAGCGCTACTGCTACCACTATTGGTGCTTTGACCGCAGGCCGCAAAGAGCATGCAGAGCGCCAGAGGGACTAAAAGGGCACGCGCCAGGTGTAGGTTTCTCAACATGAACCTCCTTATGGTGAGGGCAGGGAAAAAATAATCAACGAGCAAGCGGACGCTACTTGATTCCTCATGGCAAAACATTGAGTACTCATACATTGAGTATAGAGGTGAGGAGGGAATAATGTCAAGGCTAAAAGAGACTGATGACGGCTCTATTTCTTTCAATCCGCTCTACTGCATGCGTGGGCGCGATTGAGCCCGTAAATTAACCTGATACTTGAATGTCCGCTCGGGCCTTTGCAAGATTTTCCCTGACGCTCCGTGCATGATCTTCCATATATAATGAAAGGAAACCCTCAAGGGCGGTTTCATAACAGCTTATAGCGCGTTCCAGATATTTCTGGCGATCTCCATCAAGTATATTCGTGTAGGCATTACCCAGATTATTCTGGATAGTAGCCCAATCTTCAGGCATATCATTGCGATTATAGACCAGCAGAGCGGCGCGATAACAGGAGATTGCCTTATTTACATAGAGTTGATTGGAGGGATGTTCAAGCAGCATCAAGTTTGTATAAGCGCAACCAAGACTATTTTGCGTACGCGCCCAATCAAAAGGGAAAGCTTTACGATTATAGACCTGCAATGCAGCTTCGTAGCAGGCAATTGCCTGCAACAGATTCTCAGATGGTTCTTCAGTCGTGAGATTACAATAGGTATTGCCCAGGTTATTCTGCAATGCAGCCCAACCGAGGGAAAAAGTTTCTCTTGTATAAACATGGAGCGTAGCTTCAAAGCAGGCAATTGCTTGCCGCAGATTGTATTGAAGATCGCCTTCTGGTAGATCAAGATAGGTTAGACCAAGCATATTCTGTGTTTTAGCCCATTCAAAAGGGAAGCGCTCATAGCTGAATACCTGCAAAGCAGATCGAAAACAGGCAACTGCACGCTCTAACCTGCTCTGCTCATTGCCAGTAGACAGGAGATTATAGGTAATGCCCAAATTATTTTGCACGATTGCCCATTCGCCAGGAGTACTCTCACACGTGTAAACTTGCAAAGCGGCTTCATAGCAGGCAAGCGCTTTATGCAGATTGACATCCGGATCATTTGCAGACAGACTACGGTAGGCATTGCCCAGATTCAGTTGTGTATCGGCCCAGTTGTGAGGGAATGTTTCAAAGGTGTTGACCTGCAATGAGGTCTGATAATGAAAAATAGCCTTACGTAAATATGTAGCACGATCCTGACCTGGTAAAAAGGAGTAGACATTGCCGAGACTATGTTGCGTTCTGGCCCACGCTTCGGGCGCTGTTTCACGCGTATAGATTAGTAGAGACGCCTCATAGCAAACAATCGCCTTTTCGAGGGCCGCATGACGATTCTCATCTGGCAAGAGGCAATAGAGGTTGCCCAGGCTATACTGGACGCTGGCCCACTCAGAAGGAAAGCGTTCGGGCACATACACTTCTAAAGCTGCTTGAAAGCAAGAATGGGCTTTCTCCAGATGCATATGAAGATTGTCTCCTTGCGAAAGAAGATAGGTCAGACCCAGATCATACTGCGTTCTGGCCCATTCGGTAGGAAACGCTTCGAGCGTATAGATCTCCATTGAGGATTGCAAGCACGCAGCAGCATTTTTGAGATGCTTCTGTCGGTCGCCGCGTTGTAATTCACGATGCGTCACTCCCAGATCATGCTGCGTTCTGGCCCATTCAACGGGAAAAGTATCGGGAGTATATGTATCCAGTGCTTTACGAAAATAGAGTATCGCCTGTTCAAGATTGTTCTGTCGATCCCCATCTATAAAAGTACTATGGGTAACGCCAAGAGCGTACAGCTTATCAGCAATCTTCCGTCTCTCACGATTTTGCATGTCATATTTATCCTGTTATTACAGTGATAGGTTCCTCTATATTGCGCGAAAAGTAACCTACTAGAGATTCTAAAGATTGCTGTGGCGCTTGTCAACACTTTCATCGAAAAATCTAAGAATATGTATCTTGTTACAACAAGATTGTGACAAAAGTCATTGATATGCCACTCCGATTCATGTATTATTGCTACAGATAAAGATAAATGGTTACACGGATTCGTCATTTTATTCACTCATTCTGTAATGAAGGCAACCAGGATGCTATAGAGGATGTTACCACCAGAAGCAAAATCAGGGGCATTCACGATGAAACCACCGATAAACGCACCAACAATACCGACAACGATATCACCAACGATGCCATAGTCACCACCGTGCATTACAACACTGACCAGGAAACCTGCGACCAGACCAATAATAACCCAGAAAAGTTGGGTGAACATGTTTTGTAGCGTGTTTTTGGAAGAGTCGCTGGTGTACAATTAATAGGGAAAGAAACCATTTATGACAGACGAAACTATTATAGGCAATTGTTGGAAGCGTTGCGTTGGTTATCATTTTTATTGCGATGTTTTACCCTGCGAAGGAAAGGTGATAAGAGATGGCAATTGTGGTTGTCGGTGCAATTGCATTTGTTCTCCTCGCGTTTGGCCTTATGGCCTGGCTTGATCGTGATTTGTAGTATTCAGGGTTGACGACTGGCGTGCTTCGCGTGAGCGGAGCCGCTAGCATTGATGGCCAAAGTCTAGTAGCAGGCATCTAATTTTACTTACGAAAACACGATAAACTTTAACCCATAGATAACAATTTTTTAATACCTCACGGCTATACTACTGCCAGAGAGAAAAATCCCCTTGCAGCTAACAGAGAAGCCCATGGGTGGATGCGGTATCTGAGAAGCGCAGACTGACATCAGAACCTCCCGCTCGTGTCTTCCTGAATACCCACCAGCTATAATGGTCGGCGGCACTCGCGATCATTATGCCTCGATATACGACACTACCCTTCATTGGGTAAGTGCTCGGAAGGTGGACGAGAGGCGTACTTCCAGCCTCTCGTCCCTGGGGTTTTGAAAACTGGAATTACTCCGAATTATGAAGCTGTCATGAAGAGCAAGAAAATGCTGCGGATAAAATGGATCAGTTGTTATTCGCAGCAAATTAAGGTAATGAAGAACAAGGAAAGTGAAATTAAGCGCAATGCTGAGCAATGTAAGGCATATCCTACACGCCATCGTCCACGCGTGCACTTTCCAATACCTCTTCCTCTTGTTCTAGAGGAATAAGATCTTCAGGAGTAGAGGGACTAATAAAACCGATCAGCAGCCTGACAATACCAATAAGTACGATGATCGCGCCGATGCCAAGCAGCAGTCCTTTAGCGGAGTATACTTCCATATTGAGCAATGCGCCTATAATGATTACGACAATGCCAACGATCATAAAAATGAGGCCGCTAACGGTAAACCTGTCCCACTTTCTCCACAGAGCGCGATTGAAGACCCTGAGTGTGCCAGTCCTGGAGCGCCCTGGAGTTCTGGAGTTCTGGGCTGCCATGGTGATCTTCCTTTCCCCCAATTGGGGTAATATCAAGTGGATACTCAATGATCACACTTACAATTTATTATACGTTAGTCAACCTAGACATAGCTATGAGGCTGGTAGAGGAATGTGAACAAGAGATGGAGGTTGTACGATAAAGGGACTGTTGTACAAGAGATAGAACAGTCCCTTTAAATTGGGTAGCGGCGACAGGAATTGAACCTGTGACACAGGGCTTATGAGTCCCTTGCTCTACCGACTGAGCTACGCCGCCTCATGATTGGCTTTACAGGCTCTTTTATACGATGTAGAACTATTGGATTTTTAGAAAGTCCTTTGCTGAGAACCGCTAAATCTCTTGCTCTACGGACATATAATATCATAGGCTGTCAAGAGTGCGGTTGGCATGAATAGCTTTTCGCAAATATTGTTATTTTTCTTACAAAACTATGCCACAAAATGTAAAAATTAGCGTACACTACTCATAGGAGGTGTTACTAAAGCGCCGGGTGTCCCCATGCCGGGCGTTTCCCCCTGGTAACACTTCCCCTCATTTAATGATAGCAACAAGAACCACGGAACAAGGGCGGGGGCCAACTCATATCTCTATCATGGAAAGATTGAGGGAGAGTTTAACGCCACAATAATGTATCATCATTACCTGGGATACGCTCTTCCTCTGAACGCTGACGCCATTCACAACGCACCTCCCGATCTGCTAATAATTGCTGGATAATGGCATCGTATTCCTGGAGTGTAAATTGTCCAAAATGGATCAGTAGGAGTTGCTGCCGTAGGTCAGGCCAGCGGCGTATACGTTGTGCACGTCCTTGTTGAAGTGTCCGTTCATAGAGCTGTTGTCGGTCTGCGCTTAAACGTTGGAGCTCTTGTTGTGCGAACCATTCCTCACCCAGAACACCACGCCTACTCTTCTCATAAGCCCTGCGACGATAGAAACAGACGGCATCGTTCATACTGACCAGGCTATCCTGTCGCCGTGTCGCAAAGATCAATGTATAAGGAATCTCCTCGACTACCGCGGGACGTATCTGCATCGGCAAAGCAATACGCTGAACAGGCAATTGAAAATGACGCTGTATAGAGGCAATAAAGAAGTCGAGCAATCCGTCAAGCGTGTGCGTTAGTTCTTGCTCGTCAATTGAGAACGTCTTCCAACGGTCAGTGCGCAATAATCCTGTCAGGAGCGCAGCCTGCTCAGGAGTACGCCGGGCGGCAAGTAGACTCGCTTCCAATTGTTTATGAGGTACAAGCAGACATAATTCAGTAGGAATGGTGCGTTGGTAGAGAAGCGCAAGATCGTCATGGCTGAACATCCTAGGGCCAAAGGGATTGAGCAGGAAGATGGCAGGTGATTGCTCAATCTCTTTGAGAAGTGGAGAAGCTACCTCCAACCAACTTGCACGTACAATACCGCCATCTTTAGGAAGAACTATTGCCTTTGTTGCAGGTACGGAGCCAATTTGTGCGGGTCTCGCATTTTTACGCTTGCTACTGCCAGCTTCGAGAAGAAAACTCTTTAGTGTGATAGGCTTGTTCTCCTGAGTCAGAAGTTGAGAGAGTGAACAGATAGGTTGCAGAGCGGGAGGGATCTCTGATGGAGTTTTCTTACGTCCTTTTCCTGCATGCTGCATATCTTTCGAGATCTGCTCGGAAGATTGCGTTTGAATAGTCGCTTTATTATCGATACCGAGTGCGTCGATCCAGTAGCAACGACGAAATATCCGCGTTACCGCGAGGGAACGGCAGTAGGCGGCGGCGTAATCTTGTAACAGCCAGTCGCGCAGCGAGGACAGAATAGCACGCTCGGTCAGACGACGCATGTGTGTTAAATCTGTGTGTCCCGTTGCATCTGGAGGCTGTTGATGGTTATCAAATTCGGCCCATAGGTCCATCTTATGTGTATTTTATCACACAGGATAGACTCTCCTTCAAAGCCTGATTTCCTTAAGTAGCAAATTAAACCTCTTCGCTTAGTGGGATGTGAGATGTGGCATTCTTGAGAGAGACTCTCAGAAGAACCTGAGCGAAAGGTGCCCCCTTCGCTCAGGTTAACGCATTATGAGGCAGACAGGTCAACAAATCCGACAAATGGCAGGTTCTACCTATCGTCACATGTTAAGAACAATTACTTGAGAGGTAGACTGACGACAAACTGTCATTGGGAACTGCGCCAGGGGTAAAGTTCCCTGCATTATCTGGAGGTACCGTTACATTTGAGCCTTTCCGATTGGTGTTGACGTAGAAAGTTACTGGTGAGCAGCCAGTGGCGTAGCTACTGGCCTGATCGTTCCAGGAGTAGCAACCGAAGACGTTACACCACTTGTAATCGGTCATATTGGCTGTGCCGCTCCCAGTAAAGCAGATGTCTGGGCCATAATAGTTTGCATCCCACCAGAGGGCTAAATCATTGAAGTAGTTGGAGCAGCTATTATCTACTTTGATATCTGGACTTGTCTGACGAGCCGATTTGCTCGAAGGAACGGGGGCCATCCCATCCAGACAGATTGATGTTGCTGGCTGATCTCCATGCAAGTGTACTTCGAGTGTCTGACAATGATAGATCGTTGTTCCAACTTTGATCCCTATCTCGGATGGTGCTGTATCTGTGGCCCGCGCAAAAACTTTACCAGAAAATATCATTGTACTGACCAGGACAGCGATAATGAGTGCAACAGAAATCCCTAAAGCTCTGATGGTTGTTTGTTTCACGATATGTCCTTTCCATAGTTATAAGTGCAAAGTTTAAACGGTTAATCCCAAAATTCACATTTCTGTTATGTCTCTATAGTACACGAGCAAATGCACAAATTAACTGTGCATTTGCAGTAATCTCGCCTCTTTGGAGACTTCCGAAAATAAATTGGCTAAACGAAGCGAAGGTGATATGGATGATGGCATGGAAACAGACTCGAAGCAGCAGAACTATCAAGAGATGCGACGGTTGCTCAATGAAAAGCAGTGCAGGCAACATCTTGTTCTCGAAGCGCAAAAGAGAGGAAATATATTAGACGAACAGACAAAGTATCTGCCTTGACAATTTACAAGACTAAATGATATGCTTTCACTAATAAATTAAAAGTTACTATCCTTTTATAGAAGAGAATAAGAACAACGTGTTCATTGTAGAACAGTGTGGAGGCACTTATGGAAAGCAACGTTCTCGGCATCCATCATATTACAGTGATCAGAGATGATCCGCAGCATAATATTGATTTCTATGCAGGTGTTTTGGGCTTGCGACTGGTTAAAAATGCCGTGAATTTTGACGTCCCCGATACCTACCATATGTACAAACAGGCGTTTCGCGTGATGAGCAGGAGAAATAACAATGTCGATAGAAAGGCATGAAGTGGGCGGTTTCGTCCATCGTTTTGAGCCAGCATCTGATCAATCTGCAGCGCGACCTGTGTTACTACTCTTGCACGGAACAGGCGGTGATGAGAACGACCTTATCGACCTCGGGCATATGCTTGCACCGGGAGCTGCGTTGCTCAGTCCGCGCGGCAAGGTACTGGAAAATGGAATGCCGCGCTTCTTTCGCCGCCTGGCCGAAGGTGTCTTTGACTTTGAGGATCTGAAATTGCGCACGTATGAGCTGGCCGATTTTGTAGAAACTGCCAGTAACATATACGGATTTAACCCGCAACGTGTCATTGCGGTGGGTTTCTCAAATGGGGCCAACATCGCTGCCAGTATGCTGCTATTGCGTCCAGATGTGCTGGCGGGAGCGATTCTTTCTCATCCTATGGTGCCACTGGTGCCAGACCCACTCCCTGATTTAGCAGGCAAGCCGATCTTCATTGGAGCAGGACGTTTTGATCCGTTGGTACCTGCAAGAGAGACTGAGCGTCTCGCTGCGTTGCTCCAGAAAGCTGGTGGAAGCGTGACAGTGCAATGGCAGAATAGCGGACATGTGCTCGGACATGAGGAAGTGAGAGCTGCTAAGACGTGGCTGAATAATTTGTGAAGATCCCACACGGGTTTGTAAACGGTGCTCGTACAATTGGGCCATGCGGAATAGATCCAAATTGGGGTGCCGTTTACAAACCCGTATGCATGACTAACGATTTTCACTTAAACGATGTAGATTTTGTTCCTATTGCGGGCCTATAACGTGTATATAAGTGTTATAATCAAAATATTTTATAAAGAGGGAAGGTAAGAGACATATGCCACAGTTATCTAGACGAAAATCTTTGTCGCCTATCTCGCGTTTATGGCCTCATCTATCTGTAAAACAGATTGTGTTGCGTGGCCTGGGTGCAATTGCAGCGCTGCAAATCATTACTGTAGCTATATTATGGGTTGTTTCAACCTTAAAGGCTAAGTCCAGAAAGAAGGCTTCCTTTCCTCACCTGGATCTTGACCCGGTTCAAGTAGGGAAAAACACGCTTCAAATATATAGTTATGGTCGCGATCTGTATGATGCAATGTTAGCTGCTATTGATGAGGCGCAGGATTGTATCTATCTGGAGTCGTTTATCTGGAAAGACGATGAGGTGGGTGAGGAGTTTAAAACTCACCTGACGCGGAAAGCAGAGCAAGGAGTTGCTGTCTATATCGTTTTTGATGGCTTTGGTAACCTGGTTGTACCACGCGCTTTTAAGTCGTTTCCTTCCTGTATTCACTCTCTGGAGTACCAGGCTTTCCGCAATCCTTCACATTTGTTTGATGTGCGCCGTTACTCATTGGATCATCGCAAATTGCTCTTTGTTGATGGTAAAACAGGCTTCATTGGAGGTTACAATATTGGTAGCCTCTATGCGACCGAGTGGCGTGATACTCATTTGCGTATCTCTGGACCTGCCGCTAACGATCTCGCTCAGTCGTTTGTGGAGTTCTGGAACCGCTTCTGCCGTAAAGACGATACGATTTCACGTCGCCATACCCGTTGCTTCGATCCGTTGATCAATTTACACGGTAATGATGCCGTACGCCTGACCTTTCCTATCCGCGATATGTATATCGATGCCGTTGATAACGCGGAACATACTATTTTTCTTACAAATGCTTACTTCGTTCCCGATTCAGTCTTGTTTGGCTCTTTGAAATCTGCCGCTAAACGTGGCGTGGACGTGCGTGTCCTGGTTCCCTGGGACTCCAATCATGTCGTCGTTGACTGGCTCGCTCGTCGCTATTTTGATGAGTGCCTTAAGGCTGGCATTCACGTCTTTGGCTACCATACCATGCTTCATGCTAAAACATGCACGGTTGATGGTCAATGGTCTACTATCGGTACCGCCAATCTTGACCGCCTGAGCTCAATTGGCAACTACGAGATTAATGTCGAAATCTATAGCAAGGAGCTCGCACGCCAGATGGAGGCTCTTTTCGATTGTGATATGTCGGACGCCTTCGAATTGACTCTTGATGACTGGTCGCGTCGACCCTGGTATAAGAAACTTGGCGAGGCCATTATCTCTCCACTCCGCATTATGATGTAGTCTTCTTTTTAATGAGACATAATATCATTGACAGCACGAAGTTTTCTATGTTATGCTGTATCTGATGATACCGGGTATCGGTAACATGCTGTTGCTTCTCTATTCGCTTTGGGATACACACGATGTTTGATATCTTGCAATATTCTTTTATCCAGAACGCATTTCTGGCCGGATCGCTGGTAGCCATTGTTGCTGCGATTGTTGGCTATTTTCTTATAATGCGTGGCCTGACCTTTGCCGGACATGCTCTGTCCCATATTGGTTTCGCTGGTGCGGCGGGTGCCGTTCTTCTGGGGATTGATCCTATCTTTGGACTTCTTGTGTTTACCGTTGGAGCTGGCATTGGCATCGGCCTGTTAAGTAAAGAGATTCGTGAACGAGACATTGCTATCGGCGTGATTATGACTTTTGCTCTGGCCCTGGGTATTCTCTTCCTCTCTCTCTATTCGGGTTTTGCCGAACAGGCATACAGTATCCTCTTCGGTACAATTCTGGGTATCAGCCAGACGGATGTTCTTGTCACCGCTATCTTCTGCATCGTTACTCTTGTTATCGTACTGATGCTCTTTCGGCCACTCCTCTTCAGCTCGTTTGATCCGGAAGTTGCTCAGGCTCGTGGCGTTCCCGTTCGTGTGCTCGGTATCGCCTTCCTGGTTCTCGTCGCAGTGACGGTTTCAATGTCCGTCCAGGTTGTCGGCGTCTTACTGATCTTTACTTTATTAGTAGGACCAGCCGCAACTGCTACACGTCTTGTTCATCGACCCGTCTGGGCGATTGTTCTGGCTGTCCTGCTTGGTCTTGTTTATACCTGGCTCGGCATCTTACTGGCTGCATATGGTTCCTGGCCGGTAAGTTTTTACATTGCCACCATCTCGTTTGCTGTCTATCTCCCTGTGCGCTTCTTTGCTCCTTTACGGAGAAGGCGTGTGCAGAAACGTGCTGAAGAAGCGAGACCTCCACTTCTTCCTGATTCTCTGCTCAATCAGGCACAGAAAGCCGAAGTATAGGGTATACATTCTTATGATTGAACTGTTTCAACAAGATTTTGTGCAAAATGCATTTCTGGCCGGGACAATTGTTGCGCTTGTAGCCGCGATTGCAGGCTATTTTGTGGTGTTGCGTGCTCAAGCTTTTGCAGGGCACGCCCTTTCTCATATCGGATTCGCCGGGGCCGCTGCTGCTGCCTTGCTGGGCGTCAGTTCGCTTCTGGGCACATTCGCTTTTACTCTCCTGGCAGCATTGGGTATGGGAGCGCTGGGAGAGCGTGTGCGCGGTCGTGATGTCGAAATTGGTATGGTGCTCTCGTTTGCTCTCGGCCTGGGCGTTCTCTTCCTGAAGCTGTATACGGGGCAGGGAGCACAGACGGTTAACATCCTCTTTGGCTCAATTTTGAGCGTGACACGTAACGATGTTCTCATTATGCTTGGTTGTGGCATCGGAACGTTACTATTGCTAGCTCTTATGTTCCGTCCCCTACTTTTTGCTTCGATTGATCCAGAGGTCGCCCTGGCTCGTGGCGTGCCTGTGCGCTTGCTCTCCCTGCTCTTTTTGTTCTTACTGGCTATAACTATCTCTGAAGCGGTGCAGGTTGTTGGTGTCCTGCTGATCTTTGCCTTGCTGGTTGCTCCTGCTGCTGCTGCCGAAAACCTGACGAGTCGACCGGGTACAGCTATAGCGCTGTCCATTGTCCTGGGCTTGCTGTTTACCTGGGGTGGCCTGTTTCTTGCTTTTGTTGGTCACTGGCCAGTCAGCTTTTATATTGCAGCTCTCTCTGCTCTCTTCTACTTTGCCTCACTAGGTCTCAATCGTGCTCGTAAGCCGCGCCGTTACATACCGTTGCCGCACCCTTGCCGGGAACATCTCTCTGCAACCGGACCATTGTAGCCCGTTCAGATGCTTAAAGCCACCCTTGCCTGGTCGCCAGCACTGCTGCTTGCGTCCGATCTTTCACCTGCATCTTCTGCATAATATGGTGAACATGCGACTTCACGGTCTCCAGGCTGATAGAAAGCTTCTGCGCAATATCACGATTGGTCAGACCATCAATAATCAGGCGTAAAACTTCGTGCTCACGACTTGTCAGGACTTGTACAAAGTTTGCGAGGGGGAAACGCGCTCTCACCATTGTGCCTTCGTTCGCTTTACTCTGAATCTCCAGATTACCGCCAGCTTCCTGGATACGTTCGCGCATTGTACGCAGGCCTAGATGAAGTGCCTCTTCTGATGGATCAGCAGAGGTTATCCGCTGAGCTGGTACTGCTGCTTCTTGAAAACCAATGCCATTATCGCTCACTTCTACCACAAGTGCGTGCGAGGCCATCTTGAGATGAATGGTAACATGCGTTGCCAGAGCATGTTTGCGTACATTTGTCAGTGCCTCTTGAATGAAGCGAAAGATGGAAGCCTCTAGCGAGGCGGGCAATGCATCTGGCGCGTCTATGTTATAGGTAATCTCCAGACCAGCATCGTTAATCATATGCTCATCAAGCAGGCTTTGGAGAGCATTGGCGAAGTCCTGGTTTTCTAGCTGTACTGGTAGAAGCGACGAAATACCGTGGCGCAGGTCGATGAGTCCTGCCTCTAGAATACTGGATGCCCGCTCGACTTCTATCAGCGCGGTCTGCAACAGGTGGGGCCAGAGCTCCGGTTTTTCAAGCATACGCTGAATAAACTCAAGCTTGTGAAGAACGTGGCCGATCTGTTGTGCAGCACCATCGTGGATATCGTGTGCGATGCGTGTACGCTCGTGTTCGACTACCGATTGTAGTTCTCTCGCATGAACGCTAAAATTGCGCAGGAGCAGAGCGGCCACATTACCCATATAGGTTAGCAGCAATCCACGTTCATCGGGGAGCTGGTTCTCATTGTTCAACGTGAGCGCAACAACGCCAAGTAGTATACAATTGCAACTAAGTGTGACCAGGAGCATATTGTGCTCACCAGATGTAAAGAAAGAGAGCACCTCACCAGGACCGCGCATACTGAGGCGCTCCATCTCTACTCCATCAATAGAGTTGACCAGGGAGGCGCATGAGAGTTCATCGCCCATGCGGGCAGCAGGAAGCAATCGGCGCAGCGATGGATGATAGAGCAAGAGACAGGCGCAAGGAGCATGAATGACATGAGCCAGGGAAGACAAAATGTGTTGATAGAGCTCATGTGCATCGATATTCTCAGCAAGCATCAGGCCAATTTCATAGAGATCGGCAAGGGCGCTGAGGTTGTACATCAATTCGGGAAATGTTCCCTGTTGCTCTACCGGGGGTTTTTGCAGCAGTTCAACCGTCTCACTCTCCAACTCTTTATGCCTGGGTGTTCGACGCGAACGAGGTCTTTGGGAAGGGGTATCCTGATGCATCACTTTTGAAAGCGAAGACGAGAGCAGATGGCTGCAGATCAGTACTTCGCCCTCGCTCACGGTCGAAGGAATATTTTTCTGGAGACTGCGCATTCTTATTTTCTGCACTGAAGCATAAGGCCATTACTCCCTGTTCGTTCTGAGAATTATCTCCTGTTGTGACAGCATTCAGAAGCACACTACCTTCCGGATAGATCCAATTTAGCTCTTGCGGTAATATACGTAAGTCATGTTCAACATATGGAATGTATAATAACCTCTGATTTGGTAATACAGAAGCGAAAAGACCATTTATAGGAATGGGTTGCCTCGTATGTTGCTTTGCAGAAGGTAATGAGCCTTCAGACGTAAGTGCGGATTGCCGATCAGGCAGCTTTCCGGTATAAGCCAGGGGGAACAGAGTCTGCTGATCACGATCCAACACGAATAAAACAGCAAGTTGTGCCTTACTGCGCTTGCGAATGTATTTTAGCAGCGTGTCGCGTATATAGAGTTTATCTCCGCTACTCTGAAGGTGAGTGATAAGTTGTAACAGTTGATCTGATGTCACCATGGGTTGCACTCCCGGCCCCTAAACATTATGGCAGTTCTGTTTTCATAATACAGAGTAAAAAAATAGCCGGAACATAATGGGGAGAGGCTCCCCTCACCTGCCTGCGGCCCGTAGAGAAGAACGGGTATGAGCGCAAGCACGCAAAAGGAGCCTTGATGGCAAGGGGCGAGAAAGGTAGGATAGGCGCGACGTAATGCCCGGGAGACGAAAACGCACTAAAGAGGGAGGCATAGAGAGGACGGAGCCGGACTGACCGTAGGAAGCGGTCAGGCTCTTTTAAAGTGTTAACCGTTTGCTTGCTACGATCCGAGTATACCTGAGATAGTTATGGAAAGTCAAGGATGAAACACGTTGATACAAAATTGTAAATCTTGATACATTTTTAATTTGACATTCGCGGTGGGAAGATAGTATGATAAGTTTCGATGCAGCTTTATGCGGAACTGGAATGTAAGTCAACCTGTGCATGGGAATGTACAGAGCAGTCAGAGAAGGGAGAGCCCATGGGCTCAGGTGGTGAACTGTCCAAACAGAAGAGGCAGTTCATTAAAAATAGCGAGGGGGTAGAACCGATTCTTATCTCTCGCAATACCAGTGAGGATGTGGCGCAGATAGAAAGAACAGATGGTTTTCTCGTCGATGATGGAGAGCCACCGCGTCATAGCACAAGTGCTATTCGGCTCGACATTCCACCTGACTTAAGAAAGCGTCCGATTGGCTCGCATCAGACGACATCTGCTATTCCACCGCGCCGTCAGCAAATACAGACAAAGAGCGTACGTCCTGTCCCTCGACCAACTCCTCCAACCCAGAAAAAGCCATCCGAGCATTCTCCTTTTCATGTTCACTGGCTACTTCCTGTCGGAGTAGCTATGATAATTCTGGTGATCCTCTGGATGGTTGGATCGGCGGCACTGGCGTGGGGAAGGCAACGGCTTGATGACTTGCAGTATGGCAATCCTCGCACCTATCAGACGGATATGGTCGTTGGTCATAACGATGGTCCCAAGGATCCCAGCCATTTTATCGCTATGAACTTGCATAGTCAGATCATTGTCATTGAATTCATGGGAGGCAATCCCGAGAAAGCGATTACCTATCTTGTGCCCGTTTTTGTCACGGGATCGGACAGTAACCTGGCTCCCGTTACACTTGAGTTCCGGGATGTTAATGGAGATGGCAAGCTAGATATGCTCGTTTACATTCATGTAGAGGGGCAGGATCAGGTTTCGGTATTTATCAATGACGGCACGAAGTTCAGACCTTCAAACGCGAATGACAAGATCACATTATAAATAGGCGTACGCAAATACGCGCTTTATTTTCAGATTGAAAAGGTCAGAACGCTACAGTCAGCCAGTTGCGGACGCGATAAGCTATTTTTCCACCAGGGTAGGGAAGCTTGATTTATCGCGTCCAGCAGCTACTCGGCGCGAAAGATGTCATTATAATGTTCGGCTACCAGGTCGGCAGGAAAGACATGCAATAAATTTACTGCCAGCAGTGCAAAAGCCGTCCAGTCGAAGCCTGCGTCAATCGGCACGCCCACCACCGTTCCTACCAGGGGTAAAACTGCGCTCAGTCCGATCTCTCCAATGGCATCCGGAAAGATGAGAATCAGCAGTAAGGCGGCAATAGTAACAATAAAGAGGATTTTACGTACCAATGGTACGCGTCGATCTGTGAATAACGCTCCAATCAGTTTCCCTGTTTTTATAAAATGGAAAAAAATGTCTCGCCGTTTTGGAAATGCGGACCTGGATGCTTTTTTCGTTATTTGTTGCTGCATATAAAAATGAATTCCTTCCTCCCTGCAAATGACTCCAAATCTCTATAGGTAATACGGAAAAAAGAGAAGATCCGTTGCAACAAGAGCCTTTCTGCCCTTTTCCTCATTTCCTCATCTACATATTTCGGATGGTGCTCCTATACAAAGGCAAACAATTGTACTAAAATGGAAAGAACTGCTTTGTGAAAGATATGCAGTTAAAAGCAAGGATAGTTAGTCTCTGGAGAGCATAAAAATAGGAAAAGGATATTTCAGGTGAACAGATTTATGAAGGTGCTCAAAAATGGCAGAATTGGGAAAGTGTGCAAACTTGCTGCTCTAGCCATTGTGCTTATTGGAACGACACAGGTAATCTTGCAACTCTATTCAACATGGCTGACTTACCGGGAATTGCAATCTCAACAAGGACAACCTGCTTTCGTACAAGCCACAACATTCTCTGATTATTTAGTTCCCGGCTTGAACTCCGCTTTGCAAAGCGTGGCAAGTATCGTTTTCTATGTCGTAGTACTGTATATTGCAGGAGTCATCATCAACGCCTTCTTTGGACCGTCACAGGATGAAACAGTCACGAACAATATTGACGAAACGGCCATAACCTATGAGCCGCTCGATAATGAGGCGATGGTTGGAAACATAGACAAGCGACGTTGATAGGGAATCTGTAGGGGTGCCGTTTGCAAACCCGTAGGGGGGAATAGCGGGAACAGGATTTGAACCTGTGACCTCCGGGTTATGAGCCCGACGAGCTAACCACTGCTCTATCCCGCGTCATGTGTGATACTTATCGACTGAACTGGTAGCGGGGGGAGGATTTGAACCTCCGACCTTTGGGTTATGAGCCCAACGAGCTAACCACTGCTCCACCCCGCGTCGACGTTTCTTACGATACTACATTTCTTGCGAGTTGTCAAGCACATCTGAAAAAAAGAAAATAGCGGGAAATTGGACCTATCCTCTTCTGAGATACTGAAATTACCTATGGCGTGACACTTCGGCCAGGCGACGTTTGAGTACTGCCTGATCTGTCGCCTCTGTGATGCGTCGAAAGGTCCATTCCCGTTGACGTAGTACAATAGTTGTCATATGATAACCCTTGTATGAATGCTCACATCTGGTTTCTCCATAGTCGCTGCCATGGGTTGAAAAGGGAATAGTGTAAAGCGGTTTCGCCGCGAAACTAGCTACGCTACGAGTATACGAATTGGCGGCTTGCGACGTCCATATTGTAGTGTGAGAAATGCTTACTTACAATGGCGGGAGGATTTTGAAGAAACTCGGCAACGTAACTTTTAGCAGGCCAGAACGTATGTATAGCATATCTCTCATTACCCTCTGCTCTATGAAATAAGCTGGAACCGTCATAGCCAGATAGAACAGAGGAAAAGGAAAGTACAAGAAAGCAGGTCTGAACCAATGGATGCTCAGGCTATCTATATGTATCAGAATAACCCGAATGATCCGACTTCGCGCGGATCTCAGCGACCAGGTAACGGCAGTAATAACGGTAACAATAGCGGAGGCCCTAAAGACTCAGGTAGCTCTCTGCTCATCCGCTCCATTATCATTATCGTCGTGCTCCTTGTTGGATGGTATCTCTTTGAAGTCTTTACTTCGAGCAACAATTCGAGCTCTGCGAATGTGATAGAGATACCATATAGTACCCTTTATCAGCAGGTCGAGGATAACAACGTCGACTCGCTGGTTTTCCAGGGCCAGGACGCTACAGGTACGCTGAAGAGTGATATTACCATTCGCGATGTTAATGGTAATACTAAAACAGGAGATCAGTTTCACTTCACGCAGTTGTCTGATGGTGATCCCAAACTTACTGAGCTCTTGATTGCGAAACAGGTCAATTTTTCAGCTAAGCCTGCTTCTGACAATAACCTTGTGCTTAACATCATCTCTTACTTGCCATGGATACTGATCATTGGCTTCCTGTTCCTGGTCTTCCGTAATGCCTCGCGCAGCCAACAGAACATTTTCAGCTTTGGTAAAAGCCGGGCAAAGGTGGTTCTGGAGGATCGTCCGAGTACAACATTTGCTGATGTGGCAGGGGTAGATGAAGCAAAGAACGACCTTGTTGAAGTTGTCGAATTCCTGAAAACGCCGCAGAAGTTTCAGCGCCTGGGCGGTAAGATTCCGCGTGGTGTACTGCTGGTGGGACCTCCGGGAACTGGTAAAACATTATTGGCTCGCGCCGTTGCCGGTGAGGCAAGCGTCCCATTCTTTTCGATGAGTGGCTCTGAATTCGTCGAGGTACTGGTCGGCGTTGGTGCCAGCCGTGTGCGTGACCTGTTTGATCAGGCGAAAAAAGCTTCCCCCAGTATCATTTTTATCGACGAAATTGATGCCGTCGGTCGCCAGCGCGGTTCTAGCATTAATAGCAACGATGAACGTGAGCAAACGCTGAACCAGTTGCTTGTCGAGATGGATGGTTTCGATGCTCGTCAGGCCGTTGTCGTTCTCGCAGCTACCAACCGACCAGATGGACTGGATAAAGCGTTGCTCCGTCCAGGGCGCTTTGACCGTCGTGTGACCGTTGAACGCCCAGACTGGAATGGTCGCCTGGCAATTCTCAAGATTCACACACGCAGCGTTCCTCTGGCCAGCGATGTTGATCTGATCAGCATCGCCAGAGCAACTCCTGGTATGGTTGGTGCGGACATTGCAAATCTGGTCAATGAAGCGGCTCTACTGGCTGCACGACGTAATCTCGACGCTGTTAGCCAGGTGTGTTTCGAAGAGTCTCTAGACAAGATTCTTATTGGTGCGGAGCGTCCTTTGATCTTGAGCGATGCAGACCTCAATGTCATCGCTTACCACGAAGGTGGTCATGCCCTGACAGGTCTGCTGCAAGAGAATGTTGATCCGGTCACCAAGGTCACTATTGTACCACGCGGTCAGGCTCTTGGCGTTACACAGTATACACCTCTGGATGATCGTTACAACTATTCTCAGGACTATCTGGAAGCGCAGCTCGTTACTGCTCTTGGTGGGCGAGCTGCTGAGGAAGTTGCTATCGGGCATATCACAACCGGGGCCGAGAATGATCTGCAGCGCGTCACCGCAATTGCACGCCAGATGGTCACGCGTTGGGGTATGAGCGAACGCCTTGGTACCATCTCGTACAGTGAGCGCGAAGATCCGTTTGCAGGCACTTCTCTGGCAACGGGCTCGCGTGAGTATAGCGAGAAGACTGCTTCTGTGATCGATGAGGAGGTGAACCGCATCGTTAAATGGGCCTATAGTCGTGCCGTTGGCCTGCTCGCTGAGCATCGTGAGACGCTTGATCGTATTGCTAAGTCTCTACGTTTGCATGAAACTGTTGATGCTAAACAGTTGCGCGAGATCATGATCGAGACGGGCGCGATTGATGCCACTCCTTCTTCGTATCGGTAGCACCAATGTAGGGGCCGCATTTATGACGCCCAGGTGTGTGGACACGATCAATCTCCCACACACCTGGGCGTCATAAATGCGGCCCCTACGCTAGCATTTTCTGAATTGTCTCGACCAATGTTTCTTGAGAGCAGGGCTTGGTCAGATAGGCATGGGCTCCCAGGTCCATAGCATGTTGTATGTGTTTTTCGGAAGAACGTGAAGTCAACATAATGATTTTTACGGTTGCCAGAGAGGGATAGAGACGCATGATGCCCAGCAAATCATAGCCGTTGAGATTGGGCATCTCCACATCCAGCAGGAAAACATCTGGCGCGTGTTGTATCAACTGTTCAAGTGCCTCCAGACCGTCGCGAGCTTGCAGGACCGTGTAGTCAGCGTATTTGAGCATCTGGACTAATGTATTACGTAGCGCAACAAAATCATCGGCAAGCAGAATCTTGGGTTGTGTTCGCCTCGCATGAGGGATAATCTGGGTTACATCAGGATTTTTATTGTTTGCATTATACTGGCGCTGGGTGTAATGCCTGACCAGTTCGGGTAGATCAGGCATCAAAAGTACACGACCCTTTCCATCAATGGCTGCACTCGTGATACCAGGACGCTGCAAATAGAATGGCAAGGGTTTTACTACCAGTTCGACTTCATCCAACACTTCATCTACTATGACGCCAACTGAAAAAGGTGATGTTCTTTGTAATAGTACCAGCACAGGCTGAATACGTTCTGAGAATTCGGGTTTTGCGGGACAACCAATCAGATCGTGAAGATTATAAAGTTTATCGAATTCTTCTCGCTTGCCGTCTCCAATACGTTGTATCTGCGAGAATGCTACAATAGCCAACTGATGACTTATGCGTACTAGCAAACAATGGATAGTTCCCTGGGACCTGGGAAGGCGCAAAAGAAAACTCACGCCTCCAGTATCATTGCGCTGCAACGATAATGTCCCGTCCAGCCTTTGCATAGTTTCACGCAATGGGCCTACCTCTCCACCACTGACATTCATCGAAAATCCCACTTCAATGACAATATCATTCCCCATCTCCTGAGCATATAGCCAGATACGGGCAGACCCCTCGTGAAGCGGGGAAGTATCAAACCGGCAAGTCTCCAGCAAGTGTACCAGTGGAATAGAGAGGGTCTCCAATATTTGCTGATCGATCTCTATCGCATCGCCCATAACCTCAAACTGGATATGCTGTCCAGCTTTGGAAGTACTGGTTGTAAGCATCTCTTGCAAGCGTGGTACCATGTTGCTCAGCGGGACAAGGCGTAATACCAGTGTATCTTTATGTACAGTGGTTGCCTGACTGGTATATTCCTGCAATACTAAATGGAGATGGGCAAATGTCACTTGTACACGTGACGAGGCCGCATTCACCTGAGAGATTACTGCTCGTAGAGAGTTGAGTAAGAGCTCTTTCTCGCTGTACTGCTCAATATCTAACTCATCCCATTCTGATGATGTGGACGGCCTGGATGCGTACGAACGAAATTTGCTTCTCTCTTTGTGAAAGGGATCACTCCGTGGTCCAGCTTTATTCAGAATACGAGCCATTAGTGATGAAGTAGGAAATTCCTCTCTTAATGGAGAAACTTCAGGAGCCGTAAGGAGCATAAAATGCTTCGATTCAAGTTGTGTCAGCTGGTTCTGGGCAACATGTAGCTCCTGAAGCGCACTCTCCACCTGCTCTATGGCGCTTGTCAGAGGCGTACGTAGTTCTCCTAATTGTTCAGAATGGTACAGTAACTCTGCGAAACGATGTGTATCAATACGCATGTATGAAGTGGCTGGCGGAATACCTGGTGACTCGTTAGATGGAATAGGAGTACTTGCTACCTCTTCTAATGCTGGTTGAATGAGCTGATCAGCAGTTTCGCCAGCCTCCTCGATCTCTTCATCTAGCGACAGACTTTTCAACTCTTCCTCAAGTATTGCGAGGAGGGCCGCATTTTCCTCCCCTGTAGCAACTACTCCCTGAAAAGTCGTTTCCAGGGCTGAAATGGCATATGCAAGCGCCCTTACACTGATTTCAGGACGGATAGCACTGCTCATAGTTCGCCTGGCAATGTTTTCTATATGCTGTGCAATCTTTACGATGGAATGCAGTTCAACGAAACCCGCCGAGCCGCGAAGTTTGTGCCCACGACTGCGAAACACTTCAAAGTAATCAGGCTGGATATGAGTGCGTTGCTTTAGCTGGTTCAGAGCACGATGCATAGTATTGATATCTTTATCAGCTTCTGCCGCAAAAATTAGAAGCATATCCTCAAAAGAAAAATCTGTAGCTGCGTCTTGTGTTAATTTTTGCTCAGGAAGTTGCGTACTTAGCGCAGATGTGACAGCGAATGGGGAAGACTGCGTTAGCCCAGAATCCATCGCTTCAAAAGCACGCAATATGGCCCGATCCTCTTCGGAAAGTTCATTTTCGCCAAAAAATACTTGTTCTTCATTCATGAAAGTGACTGTTCTTTAATCTGGTCTACAATATCGTCGAAGATAGCAGGAATATTGAGGACCAGCACATCATCTCGTATCCCCCTGATTGCTTCTGGGCGCAGTACTGAACACCAATCAGGAGCTAGCTCGAAAGGTACTATGTGCTCTGCGTCAAAACGTACAACTGTATTAACTGCTGTAACTATCAGACCCAGTATAATGCCCTGAGCCTGTAGAATCAGTAGAAGATCAGCCGGTCGCTGTCCATATCCTGAACGAATCCCTCTATCCATGTACTCGACGCCACTCCATAGATAGGCTTCGAGATCAATTTCAGCAAATATCTCGCCCCGCCATGTTGTCAGACCAGGCATCCAGTGAGGAACACCTGGCAGTATCGTGCGTTGACAAGGGGAAGGTGCAACCTCTCTCACGATAGCAAGAGGAAACATACAATGCCTGGTTCCAATTTGCAGACCAGGTACTCATCGGCCTGATATTGTAAAGGTTGCAAAGGAATTGCAGCTTCTCTTGCGTAATGCCAGAACTCCTCATCGCTTAACTGCTCAAAAACCTGGGCTTGAGAGCGACTTAATGATACGAAAGGCAGAGCTGGACGTTCGTTCATATGGATTTACCTCTTGCTGCACGAGCGCGATCAATCGTGCCCTACAGGTATGTTTGCGTGATAGCAATAAGCCGCACGGGCGTATAAATGGTGCCCCTACAAATATGTTTGCGTGATAGCAATGATATCTTGTGTTTTAAATGGTTTGGAAACGTAGTCTCTGGCACCTACCAGACGGCCTTTAATGCGATCTATCACCCCATCTCGGCGCGAAAGCATCACAATCACGGTATCATGAAAGCGCTGCTTTGTCTTCAGGCGGCGGGCAACCTCATAGCCATCCATCTTAGGTAATTCGATGTCGAGTAGTACTAGATCGGGTACCGGCGCTTGTGGTTCAGTAAGCCACTTGACAGCCTCAACTCCATCGTTAAAGGTCTTGACTTCAAAGCCTTCTCGCCTCAGGCACGTTTCAATAATTTTACGAACTGTGGCCGAATCATCAATGACCATGACCAGCTTGCTCATCGGCGTATCCTCTTTCTCTCTTCCTCACTACCCATTGTAACTGACATTTCTCTCACTACACAAGCCCAGGCACAACACAACAATACAATCAGGAGTGAGTGTAGTTCACAGGTCCTTCTAAGCGTATACACGCACTCGTACTGGAAGCATTTACAAGAGCAATTCTACCTTTTATCCATCTTCCGACAGTAGCGTCACATCATCGTCCGCGTAGAGAGACATCAGAATATCTTCTCAAAAGGCCTGCAATGGCGCTTCGCAAGGTCATATGCATTTCCATACCTGAATCAGGTACCGGTAGCATCAGATTTATGGAAATATGGCTTACTAAGATGAGTTCTAGAAGAGAATAGTACCATATAAACCGACTCATTTGCAACATTTTTGGCCTAAAGATGTTCTTAAAATTTAATGTATATCTAGTAATAAAATGCAGTAAAAACATTACTATTTAGTAACAAATAAATGCAGTATGGTGCTAGAGATATGGCAATTCCTTGAGAAATTTCTCAAGTGCACGCATGCGATGCTGGCGCGAAAAATCTACGATATTAGAATAGTTGTCCTGGTTCAGTTGTTGCAATTCATTCTGTACGAGGCTGCGCAACAATGTAGCATCATCATTCCAGGCCACATCGAGCATAATCTCCGGCACATCCTCTTCTGTTTGATGAAGGTCCAGGCGTTTGAGCCATAGCGAAAAAAGGCGTTTTAGCCATTCTTGCCGCATAGATGGAGTAAGCAGGGGCGAAAGAGGAATAGAGGCATCAAATGTAATACTGCTGCTTGTTTCACTCAGAAGAGCCTCAAGAAAAGGCATAGACTCATCTATAGCTTTGTCAAAAATGTGGACAAGCGTTCCATTTTTCTCAACCAGGCGCTTATCCAGGATCAGAGTATAGAGATCAAGTGCTCCCTGGTAATCGTGTTGATCAGCTCGCACCTCGGCCTCGCGCAAGAGATGTAATATATCGCTTCCGATAGATTGTTGTGATTCTCCATAGAGCAGGCGTTCAGTATAGCTATTTATCTGTTGGTGCTTGCTTTCAATATCTAAAGAAGGTAAAGTTGGTCGGGAAACAGAGCGAAGTTCGGCGAGATCATCGTCGTCGCCGCTAAAATCCCAGTCTTCTGTTGCTTCACTATCGATCTCTGCGTCGTTCTCTTCTGCAACTTCATTGCCTGTAGGATCGTCGAACTGTCCAAGCAGTTCGACGATCTCTGTGAGCAAGACTGGGTGACGTGCAACGAGTTCTTGCAAAAGGGAGACAAGTTGTGCATTATTGGTGTTGCGCAAATGACGTTCTAACTCTGATTCCATGACAGCATCCCTTCTCGGTAGAATCTTCTTCAATCAATCCACACAGAATATAGATTTAAGGCTCATGCTGTACCGCTACAGGAAGGGTGAAGGTAAAAGTACTACCTTCACCCACTACGCTTTCTGCTGTGATGTGCCCGCCATGAGCTTCCACTACCTGACGAGCGATAGCCAGTCCTAGACCGGTACCACCACCTCCTGGCCCGATAAAGTCTGCTTTTGAGCGAGCACGATCAGTTTTAAAGAAACGCTCAAAGATACGTGGAAGATCCTCCGCGCGAATACCTATTCCAGTATCGTGAACAAAAAAACGTTGTTGGCCTCTTTGCGAAGCTGTTCCAATCACAATTTTTCCACCAGAAGGAGTAAACTTTATTGCGTTATGTACCAGGTTTACTAGTACACGCGTGATTTGTTTACTATCGGCGGCTACATGGGTCTTGCCTTGCTCAATATCGGTCAATAGCCGGACGCGATGGCGCTGGGCCAATGGTAACATACGAGCCATCACTTCACGTACGATCTGAGCAGAATTCTATCGGTTCTATCGTCATTGAGACCTGCCCCGACTCGATCCTCGATAGTTCCAGCAATTCCGAGACCATGCCTGTGAGATATTGTACTTCTTTTTCGATCTTCTCTACAAATTGTTGTGCTTTATCGGGATCAGTATCAATAGTATCTTCAAGCGTCTCTGCTAGCAAGCGCACGGCAGTAAGGGGTGTACTCAACTCGTGCGAAACGTTGGCGAGGAAATCCTGCTGCACACGTTCCAGGCGATGTAATTCAGCCATGTCCTCGATGAGGATAGAGAAGAAGGTATTCTCCTTTATGGCTGGGGAAAGAGGAGTAACTGTGATCTTCCAGGTTCTATCGTCTCGTTCGTTATCATAACGTCTTTTGTGAGGAGCTCCGCTATGAAGCGCCTCCTTGACAATCTGAACGACTTCTTTTTCAGGCATCACCTCGTCGAATTGACTATTGCTGGTAAGCGTGGTCAACTTACAGAGCTGTAAAGCGGGCCGATTCGTGAAGTGGATGAGTAGCGAACGATCTACAATAAATACGGGCGAGGAGATGGCCTCTAAAAAACTGCGAAAGGTTTCCTGGTAGTCAATAGAGAGATCAGTCAAGTAAAATCACCATCCTTACTAGAAGGGGGAAGTAACGAGGATCCCCATATATCAAACATATTCATCGATTTATAAATACAGTTTGTGCAGATGAAACGGAACGGGTGCACGCCAGGCGAGAATTGCTTGCCCGTAAACAATGAAGGACCACCGGCTTAGATGGCCCTTTGTCAGTGAGGCTCCTCGAACGAGATTTCGAATTTGTAACCCACCGGTTAACAGCCGATGCCCATAAAAAACAAAGGTCGTTTCCCATAAGCGAGCTCTGGAAGCTAATTGACGCAATTAGAAATTTTCAGAAGCACAAAACAGCCGCTTAGTTATTGTTCGTGATAGCTGTTTGTTCACTACAAAAAGGAGTATAGCATAGAGGACAAGAAAATACCATAGGAAACAGTTAATCATAAGGCGATGATACTCACTCACGGCCTCGGGACACAAATTGGTACAACCTCTTACTTGACCTATCTGATAGAATAAATGAAACGGACTAAACGTAGGTAAATTCCTAATCAAGGAAGAGTCAATGAAAAAAATACTAGAATTCCAGCAGGATATTAAAGCCTATTATGAAGCCCTCTACAGGCAGGAACACGGCGCTGTATCTGTAAAGTTTCGTCTCTTTGAATTAAAGGCCAATGATACAGCCAATATTGATATCGTTGTAAGTAGCCCCAATGGGATGATAGCTCACCTACGTGGAGCAGCTAGCTACATAGATGGCAAACTATCCATGCGAAAAGCGATAAATCTGACAGATTTTTTGGGAACGCAGTCATAATCAAACTCAGAGATACAACTGGCCCACAAAATGCAGATAATCGTATCTCTGTACGTACCGAAAAAACCCATAAGACCTCTCCTTTCTAGCAACTCAACAGGCGAACTTCTGAAAGATACTGGACACTACCACTATTTTTTAAATCCACATCTATCTCTTCACTATAGACTTTATAATGAGAGGAGGCAAAGAGAAAGGATACATGATGGCAAATCAAGAACAACGCAGCATTCTCCAACAAGGAACGAAGACGTGGAATGCCTGGAGAGTACAACATAAGGAAATAGCTATTGACCTTAGTAGTATTGACCTTAGTAGTATTGACCTTAGTGGTATTGACCTCAACAACTCCGATCTGAGAAATACGCACCTCAGTTATGCCAATCTCAGCGGTGCTAACCTCAGCAATGCCAATCTGGGAGGTGCCCACCTTAGTAGCACCCAACTTACCTCCGCTGACCTCAGCAATGCCAATCTGGGAGGTGCCCACCTCATCCATGCTGAACTCACCTTTGCCAATTTCAGCGGTGCCAATCTCAACGATGCCAATTTCACCGGTACCAATCTCAGCAATGCTAACCTCAGCAATGCTAACCTCAGCAATGCTAATTTCAGTTATGCTAACCTTAGCAACACCAATCTCAGCAACTCACTCTTTAATGGTGCTAAACTCACCTATACCGATCTTAGAGGTGCCAGGCTCACCTATACTGATCTCAGCAGTGCCAGACTCATTTCTACTGATCTCAGAGGTGCTGAATTCATCCATGCTAATCTCAGCGGTGCCAGGCTCATTTCCACTGATATCAGCGGTGCCAGATTCAACGACACCGACCTTAAAGCCAATGCACTAAAACCTGAAAGCTAATAGTATCACACCTTCTCCTGGCCACTAGATAGGCAAAATCTAGAAATTATCAGGCGGGGCTATTGATTTATAGATTTATATTCACAGTAAGATTATAATGAGAGCAATGAGAGGGAGGAAATATCATGGCCAACCAGGAACAATTCAACATTCTTCAAAAAGGAACAAAGGCGTGGAATGCCTGGAGAGCAAAATATAAGGAAACAGACATTGACCTCAAAGACGCTCAGTTGAGGGGCGTTTATCTTAATCACGTCAATCTTACCTATGCTAACCTCAACCATGCCAACCTCAGTATTGCCAACCTTATTCGTGCCAATCTCAGCGCTGCCGATCTCAGCGCTGCCGATCTCAGCGATGCCAACCTGAGTTACACTAAACTTGGTAATACTGATCTCAGTGATACCAATCTTTTCCATGCCAACCTCAGCTACACTGATCTCAGTGGTGCCAACCTCAGTGGCGCTGATCTCAGTGGTGCTGATCTTTTCCATTCCAACCTCAGTGGCGCTGATCTCAGTGGTGCTGATCTCAGTGGTGCCGATCTCAGCGACGCTAACCTCAGCGATGCCAACTTTTCCCATGCCAATCTCAACTATGCCAAAACCAGCAATACTCACCTCAAAGATAAGCCACCAAAACCAGAAGATTAATACTATCAACCTCTATGAGATCCGACCACTACACATAAAAAACCACCCAGGAACTTGCTTCCTGGGCGGTGGCTCCCCGAACAAGATTCGAACTTGTAACCTACCGGTTAACAGCCGGTTGCTCTACCGTTGAGCTATCGAGGAATGTGCTCTCTTAACGACAAAAGCAGTATATACCGGACTCGAAATTTTGTCAATACTTTTTTGTAGTGTTTTTATAAATTTGTATCATGCTAACCGCTCTACCAGTCAATGAGGCCAGAGAGTGGCATACAGACTACAGTTGTTATGCATACAATCGATCAATAAACGTAAGCGTGATCAGGAAAAAGACGCTTAAACTAACAATAGCAATCACAGGATCAAGCAATGGAGCGGCTATCAGGCTACCACGCAGACGGAGACGGTTCAAAAGGTTTGGCAGCATCAGGCCACAGATTGAAGCAATCAGGAGCGTAATGCCAAAACCAACCGCAATAGACAGGCTTAATAACCATGAACGAAACAATAGCCACGCAGCCAGGGCAACCAGAATGCTGACCAGCACACCACCCACGGTACCAAGTTGCAACTCGCTAAAGAAGCCGTGCCAGAAGTCACGTCCACTCTTTGTGCGTAGCTGCCAGCCAGCGATGCCTAATGCCTGTGAACCAGTACTGCCACTGGCGAGCAGCAACATAGGAATCAGGCAGATGACCGCGTTGAGAGCTACCCGAGCACCAGGATTGACCGGAGCAAGCGATGCCAGGGCAATATTGGTATAGAGAATAGAATGAAACACCTGCGAGACAATCAGTGCCAGGATAAGGCCCGCGATCACATTCACGGCTAGCCAGGAGGAACGCCGGAGCGCGGTTCCCCACGAAAAGTGCTCCTCTTCTTCCGTCTCCTCAACATCGACGCCTGCGATTTCGGAAAAGTCCTCCGCCTGCTCTTCGTGAATTACATCGATCACATCATCTACCGTCACCAGCCCGACAAGATGATTATCAGCATCCACAACTGGGATGCCCAGCAGATCATACTTGGAGATGATGTGTGCGACCTCTTCCTGGTCAGTATCGACCTGAACCTTGATTACATCTGGGTCTATCAGGCTCTGCATATGGGCTGTGGGCTCGGCGGTCACGAGCTGACGCAGCGAAACTACGCCGACCAGGTGGCGCTCCTCATCAATGATATAGAGGTAGTACACCATCTCAAGATGTTCGGAGTGCCGACGCAGGTAGGCCAGAGCATCCTCCACAGTAGCATCTTGAGGAAGCGCTAAAACTTCATTGGTCATGATACCGCCAGCTGTCTCGCCAGCATAGCGGAGCAGGTCGCGAATAGGCTGCGATTCATATGCTGGCATCAGGCTCAGCAAGCGTTCGGCTTCAGCAGGCGACATCTCGGACAGGATATCTGCGGCATCGTCCGGCGGAAGCATTTCGAGCAGGTCCGAGGCTCGCTCAGGATCTAGCTCGCTCAGTAGCTCGGATTGTAACGGATATTGGACTTCGTTCAGCGTATCAGCAGCCGTCTCAGTATCCAGACGATCCAGCACAGCACCGGCATCTTCCAGGTCGAGTTGCTCCAGGATATCCGCGATATCGGCGGGACGCAGATCGGCCAGCTTGTTATGGCTGACATTCAGCTGAACCTGTGGTATCACGCCTACTGTACCCGCAGTTGCTCCCGTCATACCTGCGCCAACTGCCGCGAGCTGTCCGGTGATCCCGGCTCTCACGACCTGAATAGGCTCGACATAGTTCCAGGTGATTGTGCGCTCGCCAAGCTGCATCGGGGCAACCCGGCTCAACATGTCTACCGCGGGTTGTATACCCAGGCGACGCAGCAAACCACTGAAACTAATATCTACACCAAGCAAGCGTGCCGTCTTCTTAATCTGCACTAGCTTTAAATCGTTCACCTTTACCACGCGAAAACCCTGTGTATCAACAATCTGCTTATCCAGAAGATCGCGCCTGAGTAGCAACTCATCGCCCTGAGGAACATAAGGCATAATCTGTGCCTGGTTGACTGTGAGATGAACGGGAAATGTTTCTATAGTTTGAACCTGAGTCCAGGGAATAATTTTATCATCGTTGCTTAGCGAAGAATGCACGACCAGAGCGGTGACCACGGGAAATGTTTCATTGAGTGCGACACATACATCCCGGATGCCACCAACACGACGATTTTCGTTATCATAAACACTCTGCCGCAGCAGAGAACTCAAAAAGATCATGGTATCACCGCCTTTCAAGAGAATATATTCCATCCACTTATCCACAATGGATGTGCATAAGTGGAAAACTCGTCCCCACATGTAACAATTGTTACAGCGAATAGAACGCAATGCAGCAATGCTCGTTGTACTAGAGAGTAACGCACATTACAGACATATGCATAAATCGCACAGGGGGACGCTGCAAGAGCAGAAAAGGACTTACTGGCAGGTGGAATATTGCTTACTCGACATCATTCAGTGATGTATGCCTATCGAGTAAGACGGCGGTGATGCATCAGAGGATCAAGAAGCAATCAATCCAGGAGTCGTACTCAATAAGGAGAAAGAACGTTCCAAAAGCAGGCACGCGTATAGTAAATGCCTACTAGGACTGGGGCCAGCGTCCATGTCCCTCACCTCCTTTTACCCGAAACAGTAGCCGCGCTTCCAGTAGTGGCATCATCGGAGAATGCCTACAACCGTCCTGGGACGCAAAACAACTGTGGGATGTACCAAAAATTTTATCTGTCGAGAGTATAACACTTATTTACACGTTTCAGCAAGGTACATAGTGTACATAGTACGATTTGGTCGCTTTTTTGGCCATCTCGAAATGGGTTAACTCATCAACTCAAGCTCGTTTCACTGCACGCTCTTGTATATTCCTGTCTAATGATGGCTAGAAAAATCTATCCCAATTGTTGCCAAATTGTTACCATTTTAGAGACGAGATATGAGCCTTCAGAGCCTTTCCCGTGTACCAGCCTATTTTTCGATAATCTCTTTCCATACCTTTGTAATGCTGGGATCTATTTCCCGACGAGGAAAGCGCCGCTTCGTTTTCTCCTCGCGCTTGTTCATATTCCGCAACATCCCAAAGCAGTTGATGGCGCATGGCACGGTAGTTTTTAGGGATTGTTGTACCTGAAGTGGAAGAGGGTAGTTCCAGGTAGTGATAAAAGGGGAAGTAGGAAACGGAAAGTGCCTGGAAGCTAGCTATTATCACACCATCCAGGTGCTTTTAAAGCGGTCTTCTGATGGTGTGAAATAGGTCACAGACAAATGGGGGATTGTAGGGTTTAATAAGTGCAGGGGGGACAGCTGAAAATAGATGTATATCGATGAAGGAAGTTGAGAATGGATGATATCGCAGTACAAAAAAGCAGAGGTTCAAAAAGAAAGCGGGGAGGGTATGGATGTTTTTTCCTCTTTTCTCTCTTTTTTCTGGTCATTGGAAGCATACCTGCATTGCTCAATCACTCTGTATTGCAGACACGCTTCACCGGAATGCAGACGACCGCGCTTGCCACAATAGATGCTGTATGTGGTGAGGATTATGAAGATAGGAGTTTACTTTTACTACTATATATTTACCTTCACTGACAGCTATGGAAAAGTCTACCAGGTGTACCAATACATCCGTCTGTTCGAATGGGATCGTCTCAGATGGTGAACATATAACCATCTGGTATCAGCCTAATGATCCCACTCAGTTTATAACGGCAAATGATTTGACGTTCAATTCGGTCTTCTTTGCGGGCTTCTCGATCCCCATGCTTCTCTGCATCATCCTCTTCTCGGTTTCGCTCTTTCGGGGAAGGTTTGTGAGGGAGCGCAAGTAGCAGAGCATTGGCTTCTGAGAGATGTTCAATTAGCCATCTTCTAAGGGGGCGATACGGTTTTTACTGAGGATGAGCTTGCTCTGTTTCTCTCCTCCCACCTGCAAAACAAGTTTTTCTCGACGGGAGAAGTATCTCTCTTGAGTCGGACAGTTTTCCATTTTCTTTCTATTTGCTTGTTGCCCCCGACTCTGCTATAGTGAGAAATGGAAATGGCCAGCGATACTCCTGAATTGGAGTCTGAGCTCTCGCTGGATCATGTATTGGTAGATATACATATGTAACACAGTGGAATATTGAGGGACGGATCGAACATTTTACGCTGATTAATGTCGCGATCTCCTACTAGAAGGGGGGGCAGGAGGTCTGAAAAGAATGTACAGTATATGAAGATGCGAGACCTATGGGGAGTTGTCCGCCAGCGAGAGTATCGCGCCTATTTCGTGCTGATTGTTGTCACCTATGCCTATATCCTTCTTTCTGTACCATTCAGCCAGCTGCGCCTGATTACCCTGGTCGGACTCGGCATTGTGTATACACTGACCGGTTTGTTCGGTCTGGAATACAGTCGGCATGCGTCGTCCTGGCTGATTGTGCTTGTCTATTTTGTCGAGCAGATTGCGATCAGCGGTGCCCTTCTCTCTTTGAGCCAGGGGACGGCTTTTCTCCTGCTTGCTCCCCTCGCGGCGTACAGTGTGGTATTACTGCCCCGTGGTGGGGTTACTCCCATGTGTGGGCTCCTCATGCTACTCCTCGTCCTCGTAGACTGGAGCGCCGGCCAGTCCTGGCGATCCATCCTGTTGACCATTCTCCCCATGCTTGCCTCGTTTGTCTTCGTGATCGTCTTTACTGAGGCACTGCAAGATGAAGGGCGGGCCCACACCGCTCTCGATGAAGCGCATCAGCGCTTACGTGAGTATGCTGCCCAAATCGAAACCCTGGCGACGATGGCCGAACGCAACCGCCTGGCACGGGAGATCCACGATCATGTGGGCCACTATCTTACAACCATCACGATGCAACTTGAGGCGGCACGCATCGTTCTGGAAGAGAATCCGATGCGGGCACGCAGTAGCATCGAGAAAGCGCAGGTACTGGCACGTGAAGGACTTGGTCAGATCCGCAGTTCCGTCGTGGCACTCCGCACGCTACCGACGGAGAATCGCTCCTTACCGGAGGCGCTAGCTGACCTGGTTCGGGAGGCACAGACTGAGGATATCGCTGTCAGCCTCCACGTCCTTGATACGTTGCCTCAACTCTCGACGCCGATCAAGTTCACGCTGTATCGTGTCGCGCAGGAGGGACTGACCAATGCGCGTAAACATGCGCACGCCGACCATATCGAACTCATCCTCGACTGTCCGGAAGCATCCACAGTGACGTTGCGCGTGAAAGATGATGGTATTGGTTCCCTCAGCATCACAGGCGGTTTTGGGCTGCTTGGAGCACACGAGCGTGTGCAGGCACTGGGCGGCCAACTCCGCACGGAAAGTCTGCCCGGGCAGGGGTTTCTCTTAGAAGTGGAGCTACCAATATGACTTCTCCGGTGCGCGTTCTGATTGCCGATGACCAGGAACTATTTCGCGAAGGGCTGCATACCCTCCTATCAGTACAGCCCGACCTGCAGGTCGTGGGAGAAGCTCGCAATGGTGAGGAGGTACTGTGCCTGGCCGCAACTCTCAAACCGGATGTCATCTTGATGGATCTACGCATGCCCCTGCTCAATGGCATTGCGGCTACCCGCCGCCTGAAAAATAGCCAGCCCGAAAGCAAGGTCATTGTGCTTACCACTTTCGATGACGACGAAGATGTCTTTGAAGGTCTGCGTGCTGGTGCGGTTGGGTACTTGCTCAAGGATGTTTCCTCGGAAAAACTGGTGGAGGCAATCCGGGCAGTTGCCCGCGGCGAATCGTTTTTGCAACCGTCTATAGCTGGGAAGGTCATCGCCGAGTTCGCACGCCTGTCACCCCATCCCTCTTCCAAAGCTCAAGCCCTGGTCGAGCCTCTCTCTGAACGCGAACTCGACATTCTCCGTCTCATGAGTCAGGGTGCCAGTAATAAAGAGATTGCCAATCGCCTGATCATCACGGTAGGAACCGTGAAGAACCACGTGACAAATATCCTGGCGAAACTGGGGGTACGTGACCGCACGCAGGCAGCACTCAAAGCAAAAGAGTTAGGAATCATTTAAACTGAAATAGCCTGCCACCTCTCGCCAGTATGTTCTTCCGGTGCATCTCTGTGCGTCCTCACTTATGATCACACTTGTTACCACAGGTCATAGCGGGTCATGGAGCAGATTATGACCTCGCAAGATGACCTCTGCCACCTCCCCTGTACTCGCAACTAGCCTATACTTTCACCAGAAGATAGCTCTATCGATTGCCTTTGCAACTATGAAAAATAGGAGAGAAAACCAATGTTTTCTACAGACACTGTTTCATCACCACCAGGCAGGTTTTCACGTTCGCTCCTTATAGAAGCATCATAGAAGCGTCAATTTTATCGGTACTTGACATCTTACACTTTTAAGAAGGGAATTATCCACCTATGGTTCCAGACTCTTTTACAAACTTCTTTGTCGCCAGTACGGGTGCAGGAGCGGCCCTGTTGGGATTGCTGTTTGTCTCCATCTCCATCTCACCAGAAGATAAAATTTCGGAGAACGCCGAGGTTGAGCGGCGTATCAGCGCCTATGGCGCTCTTACCTTGCTGATTAACGCTTTTTTTATCTCTCTGGCTGCCTTGCTTCCCGGCAACTATGGCATTCCCGTCACAACCTTCGCCTGTCTTTCTTTCGTGCCCACATTGCAGAATAGTATCATCCTCTTACGGCCTCATTCAGACGCGAGCAAGCTATCCTCTCGCTTGACCGTTGTCATAGCGAACCTGCTCACCTACGTTGCGCAGGGTTACTATGGTGTTCTCTTGATAGTGAATCCCAAGAATCCAGTGCCAGTCTATTCATTGACCACTCTTCTCCTGGTTGTCTATGTACTGGGCATCTTTCGTGCCTGGCAACTGCTGGGAGGTATGCGTTCAAAACACAAATCGCAGCCTCTTGTTCATCCTCTTCCCTCGACCTCAGGAAACCAGCAAGTGGCAACTCCAGCCCATTAAGGGGTACTCAACCAATGTGGAACATTGCCCTCAATCTTGAGCAGCAGGACACCTGTTTCTGGAAAAACCGCTTCTCATCTGGCTTCTTTCACTGAGATTTTGTAAATTGGGAAGAAACAAGAGTCCGTGATCTGACGGTTGGTCATGCGGGCAGTCGCGTTGCGTCACCGGAGCTCGCAGATGTAGGACCTGGCTGGCTTGTCGTTGAGAGTGAGCGAACCTCCGGCGACGAATCCGTTGTGTTCAAGCACCTTGCGCGAGGCCGGATTGTCCAGTGTGACCCTCGCGCATAGTCTGGTGAGTCCGTACTTTGTGGCGGCGAGCTCGCGCACCTTGCGCACCGCCGCTGTGGCCAGTCCCTGCCCAGCGGCTTTCTGCGCGATCCGGTACCCCAGCTCCGCCGACCCGTCTACCACTTCGGTCAGGTTCACCCGCCCCACCACCTCACCGCGCTCGGTCACCAGCAGGTGGAAGTAATCCGTCCCGGCGGTTTGCCACTCGAGCATCTGCGCATGCCTCGTGTCGAACTCGGCGAAGAAAGAGTCTCCCCGATCCGGTATCGACGCCGCGAAGTAGGCCCGATTCTCTCGCTCGAACGCAAGCAAGGCTGGTGCGTGGTCGAGACGGACCAACTGGAGGTCTGGCATGGGGAATTGGAGGCGCGGTATCGATTTCGACCCGGTTCCCCTGCCCTCCTTCGATTCCGTATGGGCGGGAAACCTGCCCACAGCCTGCTTACCGATAAAGGAACATTTACCGCCCTCTGGCGTGTCTCGTTCTTCCATGTGTTTCTTCCTTTGCTCAATGATGAATTGATAGAACTTGCCCATTGAGTACTACACGTACTCTATCACCCAATTGCAACTCTCTCTGTACATCCCAAAATTTGCGGCGAATACTGGGCACTGAATTTACAAAAACGGCAGGCGGCGAGCAGACCTGAAGAGTTACTAACAGAGTACACATAGTACGATTTGGTTACCTTTTGGCCCTTCTCAGAACCGATTACCCCATTCATTCACGCTTATTTCAGCATACACTCTTGTGCGTTCCTGTCTTAGGCCGTCCCTTTTTTAATGTCTCAAACGAATGAAATGGAATATTATGCATAGTGAGTATTTTATGAAACTGAACAAAATAATATAGATGTATAAGAAACATTAATGTATTTTTATGTCTATAGCTATATAGTTCTAATAAAGAATAAAAATGATAAATTGCCTTTAAAATATGCTATAGTATTTTCATAGGAAAAGGTGCTGATTTCTTGGAGATACCGTTGCTAGGGAGAAAAGAGCAGTTTGTGAGAGAACATTTGCTCTCCTTTTCCCATCTTGCCCCTTAAGCGCACCAATAGTGATCGGAGGGTCACAGCGCTCCTGGGTAAGACATTCAGTACACTTCATTTTCTAAACACATCCTTCTTCAGGGAGCTTGAGCGAGGAAAAAGTCAGCTCAAGCTCCCTCTTCAATATCTTTGTGTATATCGGTAGTAGCGCTTCTTATTAAGAGAGGAGATTTTCTGCAAATGTTCTCTACAGAGACAAAGCGGAAACACGCGCAGACACATTCCGCAGGGCAGCATGCCCTGGTTATAGGGGCCAGCATCGCCGGACTTCTGGCGGCTCGTATTCTTTCAGACTCCTTTGAGTTGGTGACGATTGTCGAGCGAGATCAACTCCTGACGAATACTCAAGTACGTAAAGGTGTTCCTCAAGGTTGTCACACACACCTCCTTATGTGCAAAGGAGCAGACGTCATGTTGGAACTCTTTCCAGATCTCTTTTCTGCGCTTGAAGAGGATGGTGCCTGGCTGATCAGCCCTACTGACGATTTTCGTTGGTTTCACTTAGGGAACTGGAAAGTACAGTTCCCAGGACCTCTGCGTCTCCACAGCCAGAGTCGTCCACTGCTTGAGTCCCATATTCGTCGCTCTCTCGCTGATATTCCAAACATCCGTATCCTCGACAATTGTCAGGTACTTGGCCTCAGGAGCGGACTCAATCATCCTTGTGGTATCACTGGTGTATGCGTGCGTCATAAGGGTACTTCTCGACCGAGTGAGGAGCAGCTCGTCACCGATCTCGTCGTCGATGCAAGTGGTCGCGGGTCGCAAACCCCTTCCTGGTTGGCCATGCTGGGGTATCCTGCCGTCGAAGAAACACGCTTCAAGATCGACGTCGGCTATGCGACTCGTCTCTATCGTCGTCCAGAGAGCCCTCCTGGGAACTGGAAAGCGATGGGCATCTACCCATGGCCGCCAGAGATGAAGCGCACGGGATACATTTTCCCGATTGAGGGGGATGCATGGATGGTTACACTTTCTGGCTGTTTGCATGACCATCCGCCCGCCGATGAAACGGGTTTTCTTGCATTTGCCAGCAGTCTGGCTAGACCTGATCTTTATGAGGCCATCAAGGATGCTCAGCCGTTGAGCGGGATTGCACTGCATAAATTTCCCATGAGTAGACGCCGCCATTATGAACGACTCTCGTCTCTGCCGGATGGCCTCGTGGTGCTTGGCGATGCGGCCTGCAGCTTTAATCCCATCTATGGGCAAGGTATGACCGTTGCGGCGCTGGGGGCCAACATGTTGCGCACCAGCCTGGAGCAGCTGAACGGTCCCGTTGGGAACGCGGTGGGCTTTTCCCATCACTTCCAGAAGGCTCTGGCAAGTGTTATCGAGGTTCCCTGGCTATTGGCGATGAGCGAGGATTTGCGCTATTGCGCTACAGAGGGTAAACGCCCCTTTAGCGTGCGTGTACTCCAGGCCTATACTCAGCGCATCTGCTGCTTGATGGCCGCAGATCCTTTTGTCGCCCAGTCTTTTTATGAGGTGCTTAACATGCTAAAGCCGCCAACTGCGCTGTTCCACCCACGCATCCTTTACCGCGCACTGATTGCACATTAAAGGAAGCCATCAGGCTTGACTCAACAGCAGGAGTTCTCCAAGGGCTGACGCATTAATCACCTCTCATTCCTGAACCAGTTCGGCGTTCATCCTGACCTATGACGAGGGGGTGGCTTCTTTCAGCAGACTCCTGCAACCAATAACGAGGCCGCAAATGGCGCTGCAGCAGGTCCACCTGCGCCACCACGCGATGGGCTGGCACAGATCGGAAACATGTACGATCTCTTCGATTTCACACAAGATCCCAACTACTATCCATCACTGCCAACGGTCTAAGTACATCTTCTCTCTGCAAGACCTCGATGTTTAGAGCGGTTGACACAAGTTTCTGGTGTTGCGGTATGGTTCAACCGAACACCAGAAACTTTTGCTTGCTTCAAGTTTACTTCGACAATTAGTTACCGCGAATATACCACCCTATGGGTTCAATGAGCTAACATTCGCCCAACGATTTCCAGGTAATCGGACCAACAATTCCATCGACAGGATGTGCATAAAGGGTTTGCCAGTCCTTGACGGCATTCTCCGTATTTGGTCCAAAGATGCCATCCACTGCGAGAGGGGGATGGAAATTGTATGGAGAGTTGGGGTAGTATTTGTCATTATAGTATACTCTCAGGTCGTCTTGCAGCACTGACACCCACGTGCCTGTGCTGCCTCGCTCAATCGTCGGTGGACAGGCGGCGGCGACACTATGGGTGAGTGTACTCGTTGTCGCGACGCTATGAGCCGAGGCAGTACCACTGATGAGAAAGGTCAATGCTGCGATCAGAACCAGCACCGGGGCCATCTTAGAAAAAACATGTTTCATCGAGATCGTTCCTTTCATTTATATGCAAGTTTCTCTTCAAGGCGTAAGAAAGCACTTCTAGACATGAGGTGGAACAACCAGAAGCAGGGAGTTTTCTTCCATTGGCAATGGAACCTATGGGATAAGCTGCTCCTTTTTGCTTCATCTTTCGCCTTTCGTATCAAGTGAAATGACATGTGATGTTTTTTCGTTGATCAACGTTTAAAGTATAAGATAGAGAATGTCGCAAATAACGCGACATTTTGGGGCAAAAGAAATATCCTTTACAAAAGGGGAGCAAGCAGATGACACAAACCAGCACTGATCTTTCCTCCTTTGGGGCGGTGCTCAAGAGCTTTCGGAAACGCAGACGCTTCACGCAACAACAACTCGCCGAAGCCATCGGGGTCCATCGTAGCGCTATTGTCAGGTGGGAACAGGGTGACTTTCTCCCCGAAAGCAAGGCGATGGTCCTCGAACTGGCCCGGCATTTGCGCCTGGATGACCAGGAGACCCGTCACTTGCTGGAAGCCAGCCTCACTGCACTCACGCCACACTGGAGTGTGCCGCTGTCGCGTAACCCCTTCTTCACTGGACGCGAGGAGATCCTGGCGGTGCTGTACACACAACTCGGCTGCGATCAAGCGGTTGCCCTCACTCAATCCTCTGCACTGCATGGGTTGGGTGGTATCGGCAAGACACAGATCGCGCTGGAGTATGCTTATCGGCATGCCCTGGAATACAGCGCGGTTTTTTGGGTTGGTGCAGAAACTGAGGAGCAGATCATCTCCAGTCTACTACGCATCGCCGAGGTGTTACAACTACCGGGACGAGATAACAAGGACCAGCAACAAGTCATCGCTGCGCTTCAACGCTGGCTGAGCGTGCACGGTCAGTGGCTGCTGATCTGGGATAACGTAGAAGATCTGGCATTGCTGGATCGCTTCCTGCCCTCCATCCGGTCAGGAGCAATGCTCATTACCACACGTTGCCAGGCGCTTGACACACTCGCACGAGGCGTGGATCTGTTGCCGATGGCGTATGAGGAAGGGATGTTATTTCTGCTCCGGTGTGCCAAAGTGTTGGAGCCGGAAGTCACCTACGAGCAGATACAGCAGTTTGCTGTGAACATGCCCACTGAGTATACCGCCGCTAAGGAACTGGTGACAATCCTGGGTGGCTTGCCCCTGGCTCTTGATCAGGCAGGTGCCTATATCGAAGAAACGGGATGCAGTCTGGCTGATTATGTGTGTCGTTATAAACAACAGCCTATCCGCTTGCTGGATCGCCGAGGCGGTTCAAGAGGAGATCACCCGCATTCTATAACGGCAACTGTTCAGTTGGCGATGAAGCAGGTGGAGCGAGAGCAGCGAGCGGCGGCAGATATCCTGCGGGTATGTGCCCTGCTGCATGCAGAAGCCATCCCCGAAGAACTGTTTGTGGAAAGTGCCACGTCTGCATACCTGGGGCCAGAGTTAGCATGTCTTTCAGCCGATCCTATTCAATTCGACACTGCTATTGCAGCCTTGCGGAAATTGTCGTTGGTACAACGACAAGCAGAGACACGCATGCTTTCTCTCCATCGACTGGTGCAAGTAGTATTAAAAGAACACCTGCCAGAGCCAGCCCAACGCACCTGGATGATGCGTGTGCTCCGTGCAATAAGCTCGCTTTTTCCTTTCGATGAAGAGACACAAGTCAACTACTGGCAAAGCGGTGACCAACTGCTCCCCCATGCTATGGTGTGCCTCACGTGGAGTGGACAGTGGTATGAGAATGAACCCTTGCGTATCGCCTTAATGAACCATGTGGCAAACTATGTCCGATTGCGTGATCGCTATGCCCAGGCGGAGTCGCTTTACCTGCAAGCACTCGGCATTGGAGAACGTGTGTTGGGGTCTGAACATATCCTCGTAGCTGAAACACTCTATGGGCTAGCTATCCTCCGCCAGCAGCAGATGCAATATGGAGAAGCAGAGTCGCTCTTCCGTCGGGCCTTACACATTCGAGAGCAGACAGTAGGAGCCGAACATCCTCAGGTGGCCACTTCGCTTAGCAAGCTGGCTTCTCTCTACTGGCGGCAAGGGAAATATGGGGAAGCAGAATCGCTCCGCCGACAGGTCTTACACATTCGAGAGCGGACGTTAGGAGCCGAACATCCTCAAGTGGCCGCTTCACTCGATCATCTGGCAACTATTTACCATATGCAGGGCAAGTATGCTGAGGTGGAACCACTCTTCCAGCAAGCCTTACACATTCGGGAGCGAACATTAGGAGTTGCACATCCTCAAGTGGCCGCGTCACTCCACAATCTGGCCGCTATTTACCTGGAGCAAGGCAAGTATGAGGCAGCAGAGCCGCTTTTCCAGCGAGCCTTGCAAATTTGGGAACTGGTATTGGGACCGGAGGCTCTCGACGTGGCCTATCCCCTCAATGGGCTAGCGGAACTCTATAGAGAGGTGGGAAAGTATGAGGCGGCAGCGTCTTTTTTCCTACGCGCCCTGCGAATCAGGGAACAGGGGTTAGGGTCGGAGCATCCTCGGGTGGCTGAGTTGCTTCACGGAATGGCGAACCTTTATCTGAAACAGGGAAAGTGTGAACAGGCAGATCTGTTCTATAAGCAAGCACTTTCCATCCGTGAACAACGCCTGGGACCGTACCATCCTGAAACGGCAGAAACCTTGCATGACCTGGCCATCTTCTGGAGAAAGCAGGGCAATCTAGGTGAGGCACTTTCCCTTGCTGAACGGGCTCTCTCAATCCGTGTGCAATCCCTGGGAGGCATACACCCTCAAACGGTTGCCACACAAACGCTTTCTACTCAGCTTCTTCAGGAACAGGCGTGTGCTCAGGGTGAAGCGAATTCTGAATCAGCTGGAGAAGAGATTCCAGGCTCCCACTGCGAAGAGCACCGTGTAGAAAGAGAGTCGTTCCCTTTTCACGAACCAGGAGGCCCTTCACCTTCCGAGAATGATCCCTTGCAAGAGTTTCTCGATGCCTGCTGCGAACTGCACCCACTCGCCTGGTGCCGGATCAGTGATCTGTGGCAAACCTATGAGCAATGGACCGCATCATCTCAGGGACGTGTTCCTCTTCCCCGACGAGCCTTTGCCGAGCAGATGAAAGCGCGAGGGTGTCGTACTGACCGAACGAGCACGGCACGCATCTGGCGCGGGATTACGCTCGCTAACAAGAACCTATGACAATAATGACAAAAACGCCATCTGAAAATAACAAAGTATACTATAGTACGATTTGGCCTGGTGTCTTGCCTCACTTAGCCCTGAGGCAAGAGCGGCCAGATATGCTGTTTCAGGTGAGCTACGATCTGCTCTACTGGTAAAGCAGCTTCAATAACCTGGAAATCGTACTCATCAGCCATCTTTTCATATTCAGCAATCAATCGAGTCTGATAGTTCACAAAACTCTCATAGAGATCAGCTCCCATACGCAGATCCATTCCTGACTCCCAGTAGTCGAAGCCTCCACGCTGCAATACGCGGGGAATGAGATCTTTCAGGCTGATCTTGAGGTAGAAAATAGCATCAGGCTTCAGAGCCAGACCATAGATAGAACGTAGCCATTGAGGATCAGCATTACGTATCCGTGCTCGTGCTATCAAAGAATAAATGTAGCGATCAACCAGCACAATGAAGCCAGCACGCAACGCCGGTAAAATCTGGCTTTCAAAACGATCTACAAAGTCGGTTGTGTAAAAAAGATTCAGCGTAATTGGCCCAAGCGTATTTCCCTCTTTCGCCTGTTTAAGACCGTTACCCGCCAGTACCGAACTTGTCATCTCCGTATCAATGACCGCGTAGCCACTACTCTCTAACCAGGGACGTAGAAGACTCAGTTGAGTCGAACGTCCGACACCATCCGTTCCCTCAATCACAATCAAGCGACCGGGCAACAACTCATCACGGGCGCGTAAGCCAATTGCATCAATACCATAGAAATCCAGCCTGGTCATTGCCTTCCTCGCAATCAAATCTTTTGTATTCAATCGATAATTCTGTAAAGTGCATCTATTATTCAAAGCCTCTTTGTGCCAGCATGCGTTTTGGATGTATCTCTTGCGCCAGACCAGCCCAGGCACCATCCGGAGCAGATGAACGCAAACGACGTACACCATGCAGATATGGACGCACCAGTTCGCGCATGCGCCTTTGCTGGTCAGGAATAGGAAGCGTCGCATCCATCACTGTCAGGCCAAATTCTCGAATCATCGCCTCGTATTCACCGACAATGCGCTGCTGAAATAGTCTGAAGCTCTCTTGAGGATCATTGCTCAATCCCAGATCCATGCCTGCTTCATAGTACTTGAGCTCGTTACGACCGGTAAGAATACGGTTGAGAGAAACATCCAACGGCACCCGATAATAAAATGCCATAGTTGGTTTGACTGCGAACTGGTAGAGTTCACGTACCCATTGGCGATCAACATTACGTGCGGCATCGCGGGCAAAGGCTGTATAGATATAACGATCAGCAAGCACAATCGCGCCAGCCTTTAGAGGTGGAATGATATCGTGTTCTGTGCGGTCTGCGAAATCCGTTGCATGAATTAGGCTAAACGTTGTTGGAGTGAGTAGTTGTTTTTTCTTGCCCCTGCTTGTCGTCTTCTTCACAAGCGGGGAAGAGTTCCATTCGCTAAAAAACACGGTATAGCCTTCGCTGATAAGCCATTGCCGCAATAATGCAATCTGTGTGCTCTTCCCGGAGCCATCTACGCCTTCTACGACAAAGAGTCGTCCAGGATATTGGTGTAAACCATACGTTTCCATTGTTGATCCTTCTATCGAAGTCTACAAATATGTGCACAGGATAAAACTTTGCTAGTATACTACCATAGATCAAGAAAAGTAACATGCACACACATTGAACATTAGCGCCATCTCGCTCGAAAATACTAACGGGGGGTCGCGACAGAGCGGTTACACTGATCCCATGAAGATAAGTATAACCCATGACATAACAAAAGTATATTCCTATGTTGGCATAATACGACTCCAAAAACACACCCTACATACTTCGTCTGGGCACACCAGAAAAGTGCTTTCGCCGCGAGGCGGAAGGACGAGAAACCGTGAAGGAGGAAAAATGAAGAACACAAAAGCCAATGCGAAAACTTTTTAGCTCAAATCAAAAAATGAGAGAGAAAATACATTGACAAACAGCAAATTAGATGTTACTATGTCAATATCAAAAAGGAATGTGGAAGTGAAGGGGATGAGGAGGGAAATGATCAGGTGGTATCGTGGTCGAGGGGATAGACATTGCTCTGCAAAAGCAATTACAGTGGTTCGCCCGGTATCTTTTGAGTGGGGCAGTAGCTCAGTGGTAGAGCTCCAGACTGTGGCTCTGGTGAGGCTGGTTCAATTCCAGCCTGTCCCTTTGCGGTGGTGTAGCTCAAAGGATAGAGCAACGGCCTGCGAAGCCGTTGATGGGAGTTCGAGTCTCCCCATTGCCTTTCACAAACGAGGTGAGAAGCAATTTACCAAACCCCTTCTCACCTTGCTTCACAAAAATAATCTCCAACTACACCAAATCAAACACATTACTTGACAGCCATCAACAAACCCCCATAACAGAACTGATCAAAGAAACCGCTTAATCTAAATGTACCCAAAGCTTCAGACCACACGGCATCTCTACATATCGAGAATAGGACCGCCGATCTAGTCCATGATCAAAAGGAAGAGGTGAGTCCCATTCTCAATATGCAATAGAACCAGTGACCCAAGATCCTGCACGTCTGCTAAATCCACACGATGCATCCTACGCAAATAGGTATAGGTGTCGATAGAAATGTATAGGTTCTTCATATTGATGAGAAACCTTCTTTCCACCAACGGTTTTTTGTGTATTACCCGTAGAGAGTGAAAAACGATATATTAGTTCAAAAACACCTTGAACATTCGTAATGGTCAAGTACTATGAAGCAAGTTAATTTGATGATTGTCGATGAAAGGACAACAAAACAATGTCACAACCGTATCTACCTCAGCATGATGTTCAACCAGGTTATCCTCAACAACCTGAACAACCTCAGTATCCGCAATTTCCTCAACAGATACCACCCTATGCGCCTCAGACACCACTGCCGCAAAATGCACGCAAGCCCAGACGCTGGCCCTGGATCATTGCGCTGATCGTTGTATTCTTCCTTGGCATGGGTATTGGCTCTAGCACTCACAGCGCGACAACAGGCACAACCACAACTACCACAACAGCGAGTTCTACGACGCAATCGGGAAATGGTACGGCTGCCCAGCCAACCGTAGCGAAACCAATTGCTCAGCCAACAGCAGTTCCTACCAGTAATACTACTACTGCACATCTCAAGCTCAATGAAACAGTGGCTATAGATAATACTTGGCAGGTGACCGTCACTAGCGCGAAAACAAACCCAGGGGATGGAGAAATTAATATTCCAGCATCCGGCAATACCTATGTGCTGATTACGGTAAGCTTGAAAAACATCTCAGATAAGCAGCAAACTGTCTCTAGCCTATTACAATTTGGCTTGCGTGATACAGATGGTACGAGTTATGACGAGAGCATCACCTACGGCCACTCTCCAGACGGCACAGTTGCAGTCGGCGATCCACTTAAGGGAACGCTCGCCTACGAGGTGCCAGCAAGCACGAAAAAGTTCGTCCTCAATTTTGAATTAGGGCTTCTCTCAGACCAAGTAAGCTGGGATATCAGCGTCTAATGTGTTTGTTACACAAACACTCCCTACTCTCATTAGGTAGGGAGTGTTCTTTAATCCAGTCAACCTTGCAAGTGATACCCATGTTTACTACTTATTTCCTGTGCAACTTGGGCCACTGATTTTATTCTATAGCTAGAATGGGGACTTGTCCCTTCCTTTTGGTCATGAACCAGATCGAGTAATCTAGACATGCAGAGATGCTAAGTACAGCGTATCACAAATATGTTCCGAGTTTTGAGGCTCTCGACTAGCTTCGCTCCTGGAATCGCATTGCAACGTACTTATGAATTCCTGCACTAAGTGACCTAAGAAGAATTAATTATCCCAGATAGTTGGCGGAAAAGGGGTCAACGCATCGAAACCTTCACGTACCGTTTCACCTTTGGATGTGCTAACTCCTGGAGAAGTGCAGGATCAGTACCCGCCTCAGCAACCTGTTTCAAATACCTGTTCCTCGTAAGCAGCAGTCCTTTCATATCGTGTGTGAGAACCAGCATCTCAGCCAACCTCCCAAGGATGCCCAGGGGAGCACGGAACGTAAACAGATCAATCATGAGCGTTCCAGGCAGCTGAGGGACAAACTCATGAATATGTGTGATTTCCTGAAAAGCTCCTCGGATCATTTCATCAGTAAAACGATAGGGTCGTTCATAGGCGGTAATTTTTGAGGTCAGATGTTGTTTGATGCCAAAATGCACTGCTTCCCCAGGTCACGGTATCACCGAGTTTCATCACCCCTGAAGTCACACCAGCAATCGGGCGCTCGTGGGTATGTGCAACAGAGTGGCGATGCAAGTCGACGCTGAGCGACAGATCGAAACACCGCTCTAGCGAAGCATCGATAAACATTTCTAGTCGAATGGTAGTCATGCTTTCATTTTCTCTTTCCTGAGCACCTTTCCCTGGATAGAGAGCAACGTCACTTGTCATGAAAAATGCCTCTTGAGATGATTGTAGACGTTTTGGACCAGCTTGTGCAAGGTGCCAAACGAAAGGTCCCACAGATGAGAGACGAGAGCCAAAAAGCTCTGGGAGGCGGAAAGATGGAGCTGGTGATAGGCGCGTCAAAGAGTTACTCACAGAGACGGCCAACGATCTCCAAGGCAGCGCACGCCGCCTGTTTCTGGCACAAGCAGTCCGGGTGAATGGCGAGAAGGAGGTCCACGCTTGGCGCAACGGGAGTTAGTGTGGAATCGTGGGACGATTCGCAAAGATCAGCACGAACTGGAGCAAAGGATCGTTTGTCTTGATGCATTCTCCTGGCGAGGCCGCAAACGCAGTGAAGAGCATTTGCCCAATCTGCTCACCAATATCACCACCATCGTAGATGGGCAAAGTCAAGCGGGTCCGCAGTTTCGCACGAATCGTCTCTCCATGCGCCTGACGGCCACGGAAGTGCGCCGCTAGTTGATTGCGCAAAAAGGCTATCGTGTGGACGAATTACCCACAGCGGAAACGATCTCTACCAAACTCAACGAACTGGGGTATGACCCAAAGAAGATGGCCAAGAGCCAACCCCAAAAAACTGCCCGAAACCGATGCCATCTTTGCCCAAGTGAAGCAGATCAACGAGGAGGTGGATGCTAATGAGCAGACCTTATGGGTCTCGATGGATGCGAAGGCGACGGTCAAGGTTGGCCCCTTTGCACGTGGGGGAAAAGTCTCGTGGCCACCAAAGCCGCCGATCACGATTTTCACCCAGCAACCACGGTCACACCAGTGGGAAATTTCCTCCCAGCCTCCGATGAGTTTTTCTTTCGATTGTCTGGCGGATCGTCTGATCGATTGGTGGGAGACCGCGCGTGTACGCTTTCCTCATATCAAGACATTCCTCATCAATCTGGATACTGGCCCAGAGAACCACAGTTGGCGCACCCAGTTTATGCAGCGTTTGCTGGAATTTGTGGAGCGATATCAGATCACCGTCCGTCTGGCGTATTATCCGCCTTACCATAGCAAATAGAACCCTGTCGAACGCTGTTGGGGAATTTAGAGCAGCACTGGAATGGTTCCTTACTCGACTCGGTAGACACAGTGATCTAGTATGCCAGCACGATGACTTGGAAAGGAAAACATCCCGTCCTCGGATTGGTGACACGTATCTATCAGACCAGTGTCAAACTGACCAAGGAGGCAATGGAGGCCGTGGAAACCCAACTTCAGCGCTTGCCTTCCTTGGAAAAGTGGTTTGTGGACAGTGCGTATCGAGCGTCAGCTATCCAGGATAGTTAATATTTCTTGAGTCCCTTAGTATTTTCCAGATCCTACCGCGACCTGTCCCGCCATTGGTGGATCGTAGTTTGACAGAACCGCAACTATATAACCATCATCAGGAGAGCAACCAGACACACCAACCAGAAGCAATAGGCGTGTACGTATGTGCTAAGATGCATATGTATTTGCTATATCAGGGGTAACATGAGATATGGGAGCTTATCAATCGCGCCCATGTTCTCTCACCAATCCATTTTTCGCAGGAGTGCTCGTTTTATGAATACCTTCTTCACGGAAGTCCGTCAGACTCTCGTTCCGCGTGGTGAGGTCAAGCACGGTCCACTGCCTCCGCTCCTGGTAGCCATGACGTTGGTCACTGGGCTGGTTGACGCGTTTAGCTATCTGGTTTTAGGCCACGTCTTTGTTGCCAACATGACTGGCAACGTCGTGTTCCTGGCGTTTGCTCTGGCCGGTGCATCTGGATTCTCGATTCCTGCCTCTCTGGTGGCGTTGGGCTCCTTTGTTCTCGGTTCTTTCGGCGGGGGATTCCTTGGATCGCGCTTTGGCCAGCACCGGGGGCATCTCCTTAGCACCGCCGCCGCGCTTCAAACGCTCTTACTGAGTGTCTCGGTAGTTCTGGCCGCGCTATCCAAAAATCCAGTGCCAGGAGGCTATAGTTATGGCCTTATCATTGTGCTCGGTATTGCGATGGGACTCCAAAACGCCACCGCCCGCAAGCTCGCTGTGCCCGACCTGACGACGACTGTTCTCACCTTGACCATTGTCGGCATCTCCGCAGACAGTCGGATCGCAGGAGGAAGTGGATCGAAAGCAGGTCGTCGCTTGATTGCGGTGGCGGCCATGTTGGGGGGTGCATTCGTTGGAAGCCTGCTGATCTTTCACGTTTCCATCATCGCTCCGCTCGTAATTGCCCTTATCGTCATGGCGATTGTCACAGTGACGGCGCGAGTGCTTTCGAGGACAGACCCGGCCTGGGTTCGTGCCAGCTAGTCAGACGACACAGGAAAAAAGCTTACCTTACAGTGAGCTTTTTTCCTGGTGCCGCTCCCACAGAGATGTTAGGCTTTTTGACCCGCAATGTTCACGAGCTACGCCACACCAAACTTGTCAGTGAGCATGCCAAACGTATCACCCCATGGAGCTTTCTCAAGTGGCATTGTTATGTTGCCACCAGTCGAAAGTTTCTCGAAATAGCCCTTTAATTCTGCTTCGTTGTCACCACTTAGTGACATGCTATAGTTCGTCCCAGCTTGATATTCCATACGGTCCGGCGTGTCGGAAGCCATAAAGGTAATGCCGTTGTCGGCTTCCAACTGAGCGTGCATAATTTTGTTGTCTTCGCTCGGATCTTGAGATGCGTTGAATTCTTTGAATGTGCTCACCGTAAGTTTGCCACCAAAGACGGTTTTGTAAAATTCCATGGCTTCGCGAGCGTTGGCTTTAAAGCTAAGGTATGGGTTAAGTTGGGTTTGCATCGTTCCTCCTGAGTTCGTGCTTATCGCTTACAGAACCTCTGTGCTCCTGTTTCTATATGGCACAATGCCACGTAAAAACAGTATACGAGAAGTCGAACAGAAAAAACTTCTCGAAATCTTGCTCTCAAACGGACAAGGGCAGGATTTATACACCTTTCTATTTGCTTATTTCCCTCTAATTTGGCACAAAGAAGCGAAATATGGCTCATCCGCAGGCTCTCTAATGAGAGATGTGATAGGATGAAGGGTAGGGACATTTCTTCCTCAGAAAGACGGAGTGAGCCCTACCAACGCCGCCAGGTGTTGCTTTTTGATGAAAACTTGTCCAATTGGGCCTCATCCGCCCCTCGGCTCTCGCGGATGAGCCGTCTCCCATTGGCATTGGCCTGGAAGGGAGGAGCCATCATGCAAGAGGCTGTGCTGTCACCGCTTGCCATCTGGCAAAACTTTTATGTCATCATCGGCTCCGCTGCCGCGACGCTGACGGGCTTGATGTTCATAGTGGTCACCTTGATTGCAGGGGTGCGGGGACGCGTGTCGCCGTCCAGTGAGGCGTTTGCGACCTTCAACACCCCAAACGTCATGCATTTTTGCGCAGCGCTCCTGGTCGCTGCGCTTCTCAGTGCGCCGTGGCAGGCGCTCTGGAATGTTAGTCTGCTGCTCGGTCTTGCGGGTCTCGTAGGGGTGAGCTACGTCGTTATCGTGCTACGGCGGGCACGCCGTCAGAAGGACTACCAACCAGTACTGGAAGACTGGCTCTGGCATACTGTCTTTCCTCTGGTCTCCTACACGGCCCTCGTCGTCGCAGCGATAGTGCTTCCAGGTAATCCGCTGCTGGCACTCTTCGTCATCGGAGCGGCAACGATCCTGCTCCTGTTCATCGGCATCCACAACGCATGGGATAACGTGACCTACCTTGCCCTTGAGCTCTCCCAGTCGGAGAACAAGCCTCGGGACCAGTGAGAGCGTCTTCGTATTACTGTTCATCCATCTCTTGTGAACCTCTAGAGGAGAAGAACCATGGCCCAAATCGCTGTTGTTGGAGCGGGCATTGCGGGACTCAACGCCGCTCTCACCTTGCAGGACGCCGGTCTCTCATGTACCATCTACGAAGCGTCCGATCGCATCGGCGGTCGCATGCACTCTAATGTCATTTCCTGGGCAGATGGGATGGTCAGCGAGTGGTGTGGGGAATTCATTGACGCTAACCATGAAACCATGCACCAATTGATCAAGCGTTTCGGCCTTCGCACCATTGACCTGGGAGGCGGCAGAACGGACCGGACACGAAGTGTTCTGTATTTCCGCGATCGCTATTATCGTGTGGAAGACCTGGACGAGGACTTTCAGGCTTTCGCACCCCTTTTACAACAACAGTTCCAGGAAGCGGGTTTCCCGACGACCCATGCGCACTTTACCCCGGAAGGGGTGAGGCTCGATCATCTCAGTGTGTATGAGTGGATTGAGCAGTATGTCGAGGGCGGTCATGATGTGCCAGTGGGTCATCTCTTGGAGACTGCCTGTACCGGTTTGTACGGTCTGGATACCCGTGAGCAAAGTGCTCTCAATCTGGTGTACCTGTTTGGCTCGCCAGACCCGGCAGGTAGTTCGACCATTTTCGGGTCGATGCAAGCCAGTTGCAAGATTGTGGGAGGCAACGAGCAACTGCCGCTGGCTCTTGCCCGCAGTCTGCCGCAAGGGTGTCTCCATTTGGGCCACCGACTGGTGGCGCTTGAACGAACGAGTGATGCTTCGCTCACCTTGACGTTCTCTGCTGCTGGTAGCACCCTGAAAGTGCACTGCGACTATGCGATTCTCGCGCTCCCGTTTAGCACCTTACGTCATATCGATTATCGGCAGGCCGGATTTGATCCGCTCAAGCAGATTGCCATTGAAGAACTGGGCTACGGCACGATCTCCAAGCTCTTCTTACAGTTTGATCGGCCTTACTGGTACGAGAATGGCCCCTGGCCTCACCCGGACAATGGATTTGTCATTACCGACCTGGATATTCAGACGCTCTGGGACACGTCCCTTGGTCAAACCGGCGCAACGGGGTTGCTAGTCGATTATACGAGCGGACACCGAGGAGCCGCATATGCGCCAGCGACGGCCTATTCCACGACGGATGACTCCCCAAATCTTCAGCAATATGCCCAGAACTGCTTGCAGCAATTGGAGTCTGTCTTCCCTGGCATCAGCGCCCACTATATCGGCAAGGCGGCGTTGAGCTATCCCACCGGTGACCCTTTTCTTCTGGGTAGTTACGCCTGTTGGCGTGTTGGACAGTATACCCACTTCGGTGGCTACGAGGGCGTGTGCCAGGGACGCATTCACTTCGCAGGTGAACACTGCTCGGTCGAGTTCCAGGGCTTTATGGAAGGGGCAGCCAGGGAGGGCGCGCGTGCCGCTGGGGAGATCTTGCAGGATGTGGCGCGAGGAAGATATCCCACATGATTGATCGTCTTTCAATGCTGCCGCAACGCGCGAGGTGGACACCACCTCTGTCTCGTCACTTCAGGTGAAGTGAAGGCGTCATTCCTTTGTTGCCTGTGACGCTTCCTGGAGAGGGGAGAGCAGGAAATGATTGAAGGTTGCTGGGATAAATGGCAACTCAGCCACGATGCGTCGAAATGTCCATTCCCGTTGACGAGGTGGAGTGGGTGTCATATGATGATCCTTGTATGCATACTCACCTCTGGTTTCTCTCATGTCGCTGCCGTGCGTTGAAAAAAGCGGGATAGGAACGAGAGATTTCCAGGTGAGAAGATTGGAATTACTGCTGTCAGGAGCCTGCCAACGAGGCTTGAGAGAGCTTGTTGGGAGCCTGAAGCTGCAGCTAAAAGTGTAGTCTGATCCACAAGAATGTACGGTTCATATGGATGATGTGAACGCAATAAGAACAGGAATCAGCATGGTAACCAGCCAGATATTACAAGTTAATATACCAACCTCTACAGGACACCTGGAAGGCATTCTTAAACCTGAAGAGGCAGGTGCTCGGCCTCATTATACCAGCGTTATCTGTCATCCGCACCCGCTTTATGGGGGAACGATGCATAATAAAGTAGTTTTTAAGGTTGCACAAACATTACAGGCACAGAATATCCCGGCATTACGGTTCAATTTTCGTGGCGTCGGACGAAGTATGGGCATCTACGATGAAGGGCGCGGCGAGATGGATGACGTACGCTATGCATTAGAGTTTCTAAGCCGTCGTTATCCTGGTGTTCCTGTCATTATTGCTGGCTTCTCTTTTGGATCGTATGTGGGACTACGCGTAGCGGCAAACGATGATCGTGCACAGGCTATGATCGGTCTGGGCGTTCCTGCACGCTGGTTTGAGGAAGATACTCTGCAGGGCTGTCACAAACCGAAGCTTATCATTCATGGTACAGAAGATGACACTGCTCCTTACGACCAGACGGTCCAATGGTTTGAACAGGTTCCAGCTCCAAAAAGTATGGTTGCCATCGAAGGCGCAGATCACTTCTTTCAGGGGCGTCTTGAAGAAGTACAGGCCATCGTGAGCCGTTTTTTACAAACATTATAGAAGATGTGAAATTAAAAAAAGCAATCTTGCGCAGATAGTACTCATTTTCTCCAGCATTAACGTCATACAAGTAGACTGTAATGTCTCTTTCAGAAGTGTTAAGTGTCAGGATTATGTCTATAAAGGAGAGTGATCTATGTCTGTAGCCAGTAAAACGCACGCTATGGTCGAGCAGATTACGCGTAACCAGTCACAGAAGTGGCACTGGTATCACGGAATAATATTCTATATTGTCGTGCAGGTGCTTACCTTTGGCCTTTCAGGCCTCACCAGTAAAGTGCGTGGAAATAAGAGCAACAATTTACGTGAGGCAGTTTTTGGAGATGTGTCTTACTTCAAAATGCTCAAGCAGTCGGTTATTACACCGCCATCATGGGTCTTTGGGCCTGCCTGGACGATCAACAACATCTCGACAATCTATGGGAATCTGCGTGTTTTGAACATGCCAGAGGATGCTCCAGGGCGCGACTCCTATCTTGCATTACAGGCAGTTTCCTGGCTCAACTATGTGCTCTTCAGCGCAGCCTATTTTAGTCTGCGCTCACCTATCAACGCCTTCTTTCTCACCATAAGCATGTTCTTCCTGACGATTGCCAGCGTTATCGTATCCATTTTCAAGCTTAAAGACACGAAGGTTGCGCTCTCGCTGGCTACGCTTACGATCTGGCTGACTATCGCATCAACCGCCGCAACGTTCCAGGCATTGTGGAACCGCGATGATCTGTATAAAGCGGGGCCATTTGCAAAACCCAATCCGATCCTGGCGAGGGATGCAAGGTAACTTAACGAGAGTAGAGGTCCCACCTTCCCTTGAAAGACCAGACGATGTAGAATTTAAATTAGCGTCTGTTTATATCACAGTCTGCCGATGGTTGTACTATTTCAGCCTGAATAAGCAAACAACCAATCAATACTAAAAGAATAGGGATAACTATTGTGATTATCTGTAAAGGAGTTTCCACATGCCTAACGAGAAGAACATCAGAAAATGGTCAGAATTGCACGGACTGAAAGTCGCTATTCCCTCTGAGGGGAAAAATGCTGGCACGGTCGAGGATTTTTATTTTCAGCCAGGCACGAATTCAATATATGCGCTGAGCGTACACACACGGCTCGCAGGCATTAACGCACTACCTGCAAACGCTATCAAAGATATTGTAAATGACGCGGTGATCATCGATAGTGAACAGATGCTGACGACGAGAATTCCACCGTTTCCTCTGGGTAGTAGTCTGCTTAATTCTGCAGTGAGGAGCGAAAGTGATAAAGAGGTAGGCGTTATTGCAGAGATACTCATTGGCACTGTACCGATTAACGCATTAAGGGTTGCTGGTTATGAGGTGACGGATAACTCTAAGCGTTCGAATCGGCGCGAAATTCTCAGCGCGGATGCGGTGCTACACTACGATGAAAAGGTGATTGTTATCGATAACCAGACGGTATCCAGGCTTTAATGTGAGTAATGCCTGGACGCCTCGCCGCAAGCGGCTCGCCTCTTCTGAAAAGTGTTTTCTTCCATTTGCGAGTGCCGCAGGCGCGAGGCATCCGGCCACGAACGGCAGAAGCGGTTTGCCGAACTTTTCAAAAGTTCGGCGTTACTCACAACGCATTATGCTCCACTACGCCAGCGCACGACTTCTGCCTCGGCAGCACGAGCTTCTTTACCACGACGCAGTTTTCTCAGTGCCTCTGCTTTACGTTGCCAGTTATCCGGGTCGTTAGGAGCCAGGCGGAGCGCGGATTCGGCAGCATCCAGCGCCTCGTCGTAGCGATGCAGTTGCTTTAATACAAGCGACATATTATGAAGGGCCGAAGCCATTTTGGGATTGAGCCGCCATGCCCGCTCGTATGCCGCCAGGGCATTTTGATAATCACCTAATTGATAATAGGCATTACCTTTGCCATTCCAGGCTTGCGGAGCATTCGGATTGAGACGTAGTGCCTGCTCATATGCCCGCAGGGCTTCCTCAAAACGCTCCAATTGACACAGCACGCTCGCCTTGCCGTTCCAGGCAGGAGCATAGCGCGGATCAATACGCAACGCCTGCTCATACGAATCCAACGCATTGGAAAAGCGCTCCATATCACCCAGCACATTCCCACGCTTATCCCATGCCTTCACAAAGCGGGAATCGCTCTTGACGGCTCGATCATAATGATCAAGAGCACTTTTGTATTTATGTTGTGTATAGAATACATTCCCAATACCGTACAGAGCGGGTGCATAATCGGGATTGCGATTGATTGCTTCCTGATACGCCTGCATTGCCTCTTTGAGGCGTCCCATCTCATACAGGACGAGTCCTTTCCCATTCCAGTAGCTTATATTATTACGATCAAAGGAAAGTGCTTGCTCGAACGCTCGCAACGCCTCTGCATAGCGCTTCAACTGGCGCAACACTAGCCCCTTATTGTTCCACGCCTGCGCCATACGCATATCAAAGTGAAGGGCAATATCAAATGACGTTAGAGCCTGGTCTGCCTGGTTCAAAGCGCTTAACACGGCTCCCTTGCCATTCCATGAAACTGCATTATCTGGTTCCAATAGTACGGCTTTATCAAAGACCTCCAGCGCTTCCTTGTTGCGATGAAGCATGTTCAGCGCCGTTCCTTTGCCATTCAGTGAAGTAATCAGGCCCGGGTCCAGTCGTAGAGCGTGGTCGAACGACTCTAACGCCTCGCGATGGCGGCCATTGAGTGCCAGAGCAAGACCTCGACCCTGCCAGGCTTGCGGATTCAGGCTCTCGGTCTGTAAAGCCTGGTCATAGATAGCGACTGCATCACGGCTACGTTTTTGCGTATAAAGTGTGTAGGCATCCTGCAACAACTGGCTTCCCTTCGTTGTCGTGCGCGTCGTGTCTCTTGTTGCAGTTACCAGAGTACCGCTGACACGCTGCTGTTCTACGTGGCGTAGTACTTTGACTACATCCTGAGCACTGGCCGGGCGCTTATCTGCGTCCATCTCCACCATCTGTTGCAGCAACTGTTCCAGCTCACGTGGAATAGCCGGATTCAACTCCGAAGCCGGTCTGAAGAAAAATGGCTGTTCGCTTGGATCGACGCCCGTAAGTAGGCAGTGAAGCAGGGTTCCCAGGCTATAGATATCGGAGCGGGGTGTGCTCTGTGCCTTGCCATATTGCTCAGGAGCTGCAAAGCCGGGCGAACCAAGCGCAACGGTATCGTGAGATTGACCAGGTTTAAAGATGCGAGCAATACCAAAATCGATCAGATAGACATGCCCACTCTCGCTAATCATAACGTTAGAAGGTTTGAGATCACGGAAGATAATGGGAGGCTGATGGGTATGCAGATAGCTCAGCACATCACAGATCTGTTCTCCCCAGTTGAGCACCCGATCCAATGGCAAGGGGCTCCCCCCGGCCTTTTCGTAGTAATCCTCTAACGTCTGCCCCTCAATGAAATCCATGACCAGGTAGGAGCGCTCATCCTCAGTAAAGTGATCATAGATACGCGGCAGGTTGGGATGCAGAAGGTCTGCCAGTAGATGCGCCTCGTGCTCAAAAGATTCCTCGGCCTCCTGGATACGATTAGGTGGCAGGCCAGCGCGGCTCATCTCTTTAATCGCAATTGGACGATTGTTGAAACGAGTATCAATAGCTTTATAGACAGCACCCATTCCACCCTGACCAATACGGGTCTCTAGTTGATAGCGGCTATTGAGCAGAGTTTGCTCAGGTAAAGCGCCTGTTATATATTTGAAAGGGAGCGGCGCAGCGCAGTACTGGCAGAAATGCGCCGTTGCAGGATTTGCAGCTCCACAGTTCTCACAAAACTGCTCCGATGTTTCCATACACGTTATTATTTCTTTGCTCTAAAACGTACATCTGTATCAACGTAATTCTATATCGTAGAACGCTACAACTATTATAACCGTTCCAGGCCCGAACGACATTCCTACATTAATCATAACATATATGATCAGTTCTGTGCCGTTTCTATCACGCGCCACAGTTGTAGCCACTCTTCAATACTTAGTGTTTCTGCCCGGCGACTGGCATCGATTGCAGCAGCGGTCAGCCTGGCGCGTACTTCTTCATTTTTAATATGCAGACCATGTGTCAACGCATTGTGGAGTTGTTTACGTTTCGCCGAGAACCCTGCATGCACAATGCGAAAGAAGCGTTCACGCTCGGCTGGCAAAAGTGGTACCTGTGGGTTCACATCCACGCACAAAATAGCGGAATCTACCTTAGGAGCGGGATAAAATGCCTGGGCAGGCACGCGAGCGATAATACGTGGCTGACCATAGAACTGCACGCTTACTGCCAGAACGCTTAAAGATCCTGGCTCGGCAATAATGCGTTGTGCGACCTCCAATTGTACCATCACTACTATTAGACGCGGCGGATTGGCGCTCTCTAAAAAATGGCGGAAGGTCGGTGCGGTAATGTAGTAAGGCAGGTTTGCCACCAGTTTATACGGTGCCTGGCCGAAAACCTCCACTGGATCGAGAAAAAGCAGGTTGCGAGCGACCAGCTCAACATTAGGATAAGGAGCGGTTGTACTCTTCAACAATGAGAGCATATCGCGCTCCAACTCAACTGCGACCACGCGTCGGGCCTGTTTTGCCAACTCGCGTGTCAGCACGCCAGTTCCTGAGCCTACCTCTAATAGCTCGTCGTCCGGCTCAATTGCAGCAGCCTCGACGATCTGGTGCAGAACCGAGCGATCAATCAAGAAGTTTTGGCCGAAGGACTTGAGCGGGCGCATATGGTGAGCAGCGAGTAAGTTACGCAACTCATGCAGGCTGGTCAGATCTATTTCATTGTATTCATAGTGTTTATCTTGTATCTCGGACGGAGTATGGGGATTATCAGTCACGGCGTTTCTCTTACCTTTAAAGTTTTTTTGAAAGTTTTTGAAAGTTTTTTTTAATGTAACAGGGTATGGATGGGATGTCAAATCGTAATAAAAAGTAGGGGCATCCCCTTGTGGGTGCCCGTTACCCGAAGACTCTCTCGCAGGCACACGGGCACCCACAAGGGGATGCCCCTACTTTTTACCATCGCCATATGCTACGCCATACCGCACGCCCCAATATAATGCCAAGAACAGCAAGCACGAACCCTGCAATAATTAAGATTCCCAGAACAATCACTGGAATCAGGATAATGAGACCCAACACAGTCACGCCGGCAATGAACAGACCCCCAATCAGTGCCAGGAGAGGCTTGATGAAAATAATTGCTATGACAATCAGGATAAGCCAGCGTAAGACATGAGAATTTCTCTGTGGCTGTGGACGCGCCCAGGGTGGAACCCGAGAGTACTGCTGTTGTTGGTGTGGTCGATAGCCATTCTCTAATGCATCGCCATCCGGACTGAAACGCTGGCGGCGCGATTGACGTTGGCGTGCATTCGTCTCATGAAAATGAGCACTATGTGCAGGGTCAGCCGGGCTCTGGGTAATACGGTCCTGAGCGTGATAGCTATAAGGTGGTATCGTCTCCTCAAAAGTGGAGGGATGCTCTTCCTTAGGCATGTCACTGCTTCTTGGCTTATAAAGATGTTGATATATTTCTTCGTTTTCCTGAGAGTCCGTAGTGCTTTCATCTTGCGGTTCCGGAACGAGTTGTTGTTGGCTCACGATAAGATCTCCTTGTAATATCTGGAACCCTCATTAATAAAATACGTTGCAGGGAGTGAGAGGTTGCAGTAGGGGCGGCACCCTCTTCGCCAAACTTCTTCATCAAAAATCCTACAGATGTAAACGTTATTCAACATTTTCCTCCCCCACAACGTATAAAATAGCAAAGAGTAATTTGTCCTGATCTATCAGGGCGGGTGTTTACCCTATTTGTTGTCAAATGCAGCACATGATAGGGCTGTTCTCAAAAACTATTCAGACCCCTTCTGACTAGTTACAAAATACCGAGAGAACTACCTTATGCGTGCATTTCCAACATCGGTAAGATATAATAACTATGTTGCCTCCCTGTGGTCTATACGATGGGATGGCTATACCTTCCCAGCGTACATGTGTCGTGGGATATCCAGATTGAAGGCCAGAAAGCAGGTGCTTCACATGAGTAAACAGCCGGAAAATATGTACTGGCTACAAAATAATAACGAGAGGCAGCCACCGCGCCAGGGACCGTCAGGGCGACCAAATGGGCAGACACCGCAACGTCCATCAAACAACCTGAACCGCTGGCTCTTGCTGGTTGTTGGCGTCCTCTTTGTCGTGTATATTGTCAACTGGTTCAATAGCACGAATCAGAGCAATAACGCTCCACAGCAAGTAGAATTGACTTACACACAATTTTACGATCAGATTGCTGCGAAAAATATCAAAACCGCGACCATTCTAGGGCAGACAGATATTACAGGAACGTTAAAACAGCCAGTACACAGTCTGACTCAGTACCACGTTTATCAGCTCCCCAAATGGTGATCCCGATCTCGCATCAAAGCTTAATGCCAGTGGTGCCGTGGTTTACATCCAGCCGCCAGTCGACAATTCGTTCTGGTTGACGCTACTAATCGATTTCCTTCCCTGGGTCTTTTTAATAGGCGCGATCTTCTTTTTTACCCGTCGCGCAAGTCAAGGGCAACAGGGCATCTTTAGTTTTGGAAAGAGCCGCGCGAAACTGATCCTGGAAGATCGTCCAAGCACGACCTTCGCGGATGTCGCTGGTGTGGATGAGTCAAAATACGAGCTACAGGAGGTTGTTGAGTTCCTGAAGACGCCGCAGAAGTTCCAGCGTCTGGGTGGCAAAATTCCACGTGGCGTTCTGCTCGTAGGACCTCCGGGTACTGGCAAGACGCTATTGGCCCGTGCGGTAGCAGGCGAGGCTGGAGTGCCTTTCTTCTCCATGTCTGGCTCCGAGTTTGTAGAAGTCCTGGTTGGCGTCGGCGCCAGTCGCGTCCGTGATCTGTTCGATCAGGCGAAGAAGGCATCACCAAGCATCATCTTTATCGATGAAATTGATGCCGTTGGTCGTCAACGCGGCTCCAGCATCAATACCAACGATGAGCGTGAGCAGACACTCAACCAGTTGCTGGTAGAAATGGATGGTTTTGATAACCGGCAAGCCGTGGTGGTTATTGCAGCTACGAACCGTCCCGATGGTCTTGATATAGCGCTCTTACGTCCCGGTCGTTTCGACCGCCGCGTAACCGTTGATCGACCCGATTGGAATGGACGACTCGCGATTCTGAAGATTCACTCGCGTGATGTTCCCCTGGGTTCCGATGTCGATCTGACAAGGGTTGCACGCAGTACAACAGGCATGGTAGGCGCGGACCTGGCTAACCTGGTCAACGAGGCAGCTCTGCTTGCCGCGCGGCGTAACCAGGATAGTGTGACACAACAAAACTTTGAAGAGGCGCTGGACAAAATTCTGCTTGGTGCCGAACGACCATTAGTACTAAGCGATGAAGATCTCGATGTAACGGCGTATCACGAGGGTGGACACGCACTGGCAGGTCTGCTCTCCGAAGGTGCCGATCCCGTCACCAAGGTCACTATTGTACCTCGTGGACAGGCACTTGGCGTTACTATGTCAACGCCGCTTGATGACCGCTATAACTATTCAAAAGAATACCTGCTGGTCCAGGTTGTGACCGCGCTTGGTGGTCGGGCAGCCGAAAAGGTCGTGTTTGAGAAGGTTACAACCGGTGCAGAAAACGACCTGCAGCGCGTTACAGCCATTGCTCGTCAGATGGTATCACGCTGGGGGATGAGCGAACGCCTGGGCACAATCTCATTTAGCGAACGCCAGAGCCCATTTGCAGGAGGAGGCGATACAGGCGCACCTTCTAATTATAGTGAGGAGACCGCTGAGCTGATCGATGAGGAAGTTGATCGCATTGTACGCTCCTCCTACGCTCAGACCGTTGCTCTATTGACGACCTATCGACCAACTCTTGATCGCATCGCTCAGGAACTGCGTCGCCAGGAGACTATCGACTCCAAACAACTCCTATCGATTATGGAGGAGACTGGAGCACCGATAGCATCCACACAGTTCTCGACCGATCCTACTCATCCAATTGCTACTCTGGCACCAACTCCACCATCTACACTACCCGGTACATCGGAAATTCAATAGATAATAGGGATCCGCCACCGGATCCCTATTTTTCATTACTCTCCAGGAATGTACGCATACCCGGATAATTCTTCATCACGGCATCAGCCATCTCTTGCGTCAACATCATAAACGTTCCCTGTGCCTCCGCCAACACGATGTTTTCATCATCGGCCAGCGTCAATGCACCCGTTGCTTGGAGCATCCGATTCCGTACGCTACCAGGGCGCGCACGCACACGCAAAAGTGGCCCGTAAGGCACATTACGTCGATATCGTACTTCCAAACGCCCCGTCATACTCCACGCAGGATGCTCAGTAAGCAGCGATGTCCGGTTCAACGCCTCATCTAAGACCGCCGCAACAATGCCGCCATGGATAATGCCCGGAAATCCCTGGTGCTCCTCGTGCGGTTGAAAGTCTGAAACAACCGTCCCTTCATCCTGGTGAAAGAACATATGTAGCCCATAGGGGTTACGCAAGCCGCAAGCAAAACAAAGCTGATAATCAGTTGTATCGTTCAGTTCCATCGTTTCTTACACAACTTTCTCTAAAAGATTGCCGCTCAAAGTCTATCACACGTTTGTTAAGAACGCACAAAGAAGATTTACATAAGTGCATGTAGCCCTTGCTCCATCTGTGTACGTATTACTAATGAGTGATATAATTTAGTACTCCAGAGCCTACGTAAAACAGGCCACTATAAGATTTGTGCCAATAAACCCATCTCTTTCCGTTGGTACAGATCTTACCAATGTCAGTGGAGGGAGACATACTTTAGCGAATGAGAGGAATAGTATGGCAAAAACAGTAACTGCAGAACCCGACACCTCACCGCAGCATGAAACCAGGCAACAACGTAAGAAGCAGGCTAAAAAAGAAGCAAAGATCATGCTTAAGGTAGAGCAAGCTAAAAAAGACGTGGGGAAGGCTCAGAAGAAGTTAACACGCGCACAATCCAATCTTGATGAGAGTCAGGCTCATTTGCACGAGCTTGAAGAGCAACTGCAACAAATCCGTACATCCGGAAACCTTCAGGGTCAGGCCTCTCAGACGGCATCTGGCGATTCTCCGGATGTCCAACCAGAAGCTTCCCAGACGCAAGAAGTGATTGATGAGATCTATCAAGAACCATTACTTGTATCAGCCAGTACTTCTCCTCAGACCGACACAGAGGCAGTCGAAGCATTTCATACTGCGTCTATCGCTCCAGCTGAAGGGCGCAATGATATCGTATCCAACCATGAAACAGCCCGGACGCAAGAGGATATATCATCATATCCATCTGATGAACAAAATACTCCTGCCTCCGAAGCTATAGCGGAGACCGATACGACTTCTCCTGAAGATACGACAGCAAACGAGGCCAGGACCCTCTCACCAGATGAGGCGCAGAGCCTTGTTGAACATGGCAATGAGGAACCGGAATTGAGTAACAATCCTAATGCCTCTTCATTGGAAGAACAAAAGAGCGACCCAGAAGAGAATCTATAATAAGGGTGCATTTACGACGCGTAGGGGCCGCGTTTACGCCGCCCAGGTGAGTTAAATGGCGCTGGCTCACCTGGGCGGCGTAAACGCGGCCCCTACGCCATACTATTAATGAGCAGATTTACGCTGTTGAAACAGGTGAAACAACGTTTTATTGCTATCCCATTTAGGAGTAAGCACCCCGCGTTCCTTCAACCTGAGATAGACCCATAGAGCTATACCAAGCAGCAATCCACCAAACAGGTATCCCCCAAGTACGTCGCTGGCCCAATGATCGCCCAGGTAGATACGCGATGGGCCAACCAGGACAACGAAGAGCGCCGGAACAATCAGTAATACATAGTGCCACCAGCGATCTCTCCTGAACAGAATTAAACCCAGCGAGAATAACAACCCCCAGAAGGTAACATATGACATTACATGCCCACTGGGGAAACTCTGCCCCGTTGCATACTGGAAAATATCGACCAGTTGTGCTGTAGGGCGTGGACGGCTTACGAGCAGTTTAATCAATGTGTTCAGGATACCACTGACGATAGGCAGAATGGCAATTAATACTGCCTCTAAACGGAGCCGCACAATCCAGAAAGCAAGCGCAGCCAAAACTATCAACGCAGTAAAAATGATGGATTGATTACCTAAAAAGCTTACGGCAACCATAAGCCCCTTTAGCCACGGCGTCTGATTTTCTTGAAATTCGCGCGTAATAGTCACATCTACAGGTAAAACAGGGTGGTAATGTACATACCAGGCAAGCAACGTAAAGAGTACAAATTCTATGATATAGATGCCAATCAAGATCTGTGCACGCCGTGATGCACGATACCAGGGCTCACGGCTCTCCGCAACCTCCTGCTGTGCGTGCCCTACCATACTTTGCACATTCGCTTCGACTTTATCTTTCACTGGTTCACTTCCGGATTGCTCTGACATAATATTCTCCTACATCACATCTCTTCTCAAAGACACATGTACATGTTTCATATCCGTAGGGATTAATTCTATTACGTCCGTGAGAAGGAATTTGTTTCTAGCGCTCAGCTTTGCAAGTCCATTTTCTGCTCTATACCACACGACATATTGACGAGCGTAGTCCCTTATCGCTATAGTATAATCGCAGAAAGTGAGAAGAAAATGAACTCAAGTATAAGAGAAGTTCGTCCCGCCCGCCCTGAAGATCGCGAACCGGTGCTGGCGTTCTGTAAAGATACATGGTCATGGGGCGATTATATTGAATATCAATGGGATGACTGGCTACATAATCCAGATGGTCGTCTGTTTGTCGCTACGATCGATGGCCAGCCGGTCGGCATTGTCAATATACGTATGATCACCACTACCGATGCCTGGTTGCAAGGATTACGTGTCGCTCCGCAGTTCCGTCGTCAGGGATTAGCCGAGGAGCTGAACAATGCCGCACTTCTTGAGGCGATGCAACGGGGTGCTAAATATGCACGACTACTTATTGAAGAGGACAATAGCGCTTCTATGCGCGTTGCAGATCGTCTTTTTATGCGCCGTGTGGCAGGCTTCTCGCTCCTCACTGCTACGCCTCAGTTGAACTCCGCCCGGCCTGACGAGGAAAAAACACAACTGGCAACCTTTACCGATCTGGACGAAATTATTGACTACCTGAATAGCTCCAATATCTTTCCTCTCTCAGGAGGTCTGTATTATGTAGACTGGACTGCTTATCCCATTACCGCTGAGTTGCTAGAAGCAAAAATTAAAGCACAGCAGGTCTACATCTTGCGCCGCTGGAATCGCCTGGACGGGCTGGCTATCGCCGAAGTCCGCGCAGAGCGCCAGGGGAAACAACTCTCTATTGGTTATATTGATGGTACCGCTATTGAGCCAATCAGCTTGATTGCCTATGACCTGCGTCGTCAACTTGGCGACCTGGCGGCAGATTCCATTCGTGCCTATGTACCAGATATTCTACTGCTACGCGATGCTCTTTCCGGGGTTGAATACAATTGGGATGGTAATCTTTTCTACACGTATGAGAGAGGATTAGAATGAAACTTCAGGAAGGCAATTGCACAGATGGCAGGGTTGGAGGATTTACTATGTTGATGGTCATCTGTTTTGCATCACCAGGGAGTGTATTTCCATAAGAAATGCTGATACTTAGCAACTTCGCATCAATGCCTGGCTGTTTTACCAATATCGCACGAGCATTTAGTACATTCTTTCCCTTAATCAGGCTGGCTATAGTGATAAGCTGGCTATCTGGGATGTGATATTCCGCCAGACCTGCTGCTGCGATCACTATCCTGATCGTATTAGTACCATCTCCATTTTGCACTTGCGGCTGACTGAAACGCGTCATTTGATCAAGCAACTGGTAGTTGGAACCAAGCTGCCGCCTCATCTGCTGCAGCAGTTGAACATGTGCCAGATCCTGGGCATCCTTATTCAGAATATACTGCACACTAACCTTTTCCGTGAGAGAAACAGTCACTGTATCGCTTCTTGTATCGACAGGTGGATTGACATTAGCACTCACCGGGTTGATATCAGGCTGACCTACTTGAGTAGCGTTTTTTGCCTGGAGCCGCGCTTTCATATCCTGTAGGACCTGTGGCTCCTGGCTTATCTGTTGGGCAAGTTGATTGATATCATCCGTTGACACCACTTTTACGCAATTTCCCAACCCAATACACGGCAACAACGTTCCACCAAATGGCAAAGCCTCTCCACTGGTTGGTCCCGTTTTAGAAATATTCTCTGTAAAGTTCAGAGTGCTGACAGGTATAGATGTTGTACCTGCATCAACGCTCTGCAAACTGGCATCGCCATTAAGCGTAAACGTATTGCTGATGGAATGCACCTGGGGGCTGATCGTAATTTTTGCCGTAGCCAGCGCGGGTAAGGCCTTAAAGATCGTACCAGCAATTACAAGCAGGATAACAATAATAGAGATTGGAATAAGGGCAAGAGCCGAACGTTTGCCCTTCTGACTAGGCTGGAGTTGCGGTTTCATGCCCAGCGTTGCAGTACTGGTGACATGTTGCACCTGTTGTTGACCTGCCAGGCTCATAGGACCAATAGAGGTTGTTGGAGCGTTATAATCGGCCCGACTGAAGATGTTACCCGCTGAAGAGAGTGGTGTCAGTATCAATTCGGAGCGCGACGAAGCTCTATTCTCCTGCGCAGTATTTTTTTGTGGCAGGGAGAGACGAGACAGAGCAGGAGGGGGTGCTGTGATACGTCTGGGTGTTGGCTCATCCTCATCTAAATCATCCGGGTCAGGTAAATTGTCCAGATCCAGGAGATAGGCCGACGGATGCAATACAGGGGTAGGAGCAGGTGTTGCTGGTTGCGCAACTACTGGCGTCGCTGGTAGTTGCGGACGTGATGGAGTAGCACGCACAGTACGATACGCATATTCAAACGCCCTGAGTAGTTCATCGGCATTAGCATAACGGTTGGCAGGATTGGAAGCAATGCAACGCTTCATCACAGCATCCAGCGGCTGTGGAAGCCCCACTGTAGCGTTGTTGTCGGGAAGTTGTCCGATAAGCATCTGATAGAGAATAATGCCAAGCGAATAGATATCATTGCCGGGTGCAGCAATACCATCCAGGCGTTCAGGAGCCATGTAAGCGATTGTGCCCATCTCATGGCCTGCCGTTGTCAACTGCGCATCTTCAACGATGCCGGGTAGTGAAGCAATGCCGAAGTCGATGAGGCGCACGTAGACTTGAGCGGTCTCATCATCCCTATCCAGCAAAATATTGCTGGGCTTGAGATCGCGATGTATCACGCCCCGTTTATGAATGTATGCAACAGCCTGAACCAGTGCGGAGAAGAGTTGATGGGTCTCAGAAAGTGAGAGCGGCCCGCTCTGGAGACGGTGTCCGAGCGTGCCGCCTTTGATATAAGGCGTCACCAGGAAAAGGCGTCCCTGCTCTTCGCCAAACTCGAAAAGCGGTAGAATATGTTCATGTTTCAGGTGGGCACTCACCTCAGCCTCGCGCAAGAAGCGCTTACGAGCCGTGGTATCGTGCATCAGGTCCGAGCGAATAATCTTCATCGCCACCTCGCGCCCAAAAGCGCTACGCTGACGGGCCAGGTAGACCTCACCCATTCCACCTACATCGATGCGCCGCACAAGATCATAGTTGCCAAAGGGACGCCTATTTTGACTCTCACTTATGGAACTATGCTGTTCTTTCATAGGACCGTTTTGTTCTCTCATCTGTTTACTTCATACGTCACCGCTTATGGACGCTCTAGCAATCATTAGAACCTGAACACTCGAACTTGACTATGAATAAAATAAAACAACTCCCAATTACTACAAACACCACTATGCGTAGAAAATAGCTATAAAACTCGTTAACCGTAAATCGTGCTACAGTTTTCAGGTGCAAACAAATTGAAAGGGTATGACACATTGCCGTATCAAGTGCAGTATAACATGTCAAAAGTGAGAAGTGAAGAGTGCACAAGATATCCTGGCCATTATAGCTTGCGAGCAATGATTAAAAAGCGATGGTCGTGAACATCAAGGTACTGCTCTTGCTGTATTCTATTATGGAGTTTCACAAGCTTATTGAAATACTTCTCAACCGAGAAATCGGACACCTGCCAGGGTATAGCTTTGAGGTAGTAGATAATCGCACCCACATCAAAAAAGCGCGTGATTGGGCGGTCTTCTTTTTGTGTGACGATATGCCAGCCAGCGTCTCGCAACTCTTGTACTGCATAGTTTAACTGCCAATTTGCGTATTGGTACGCGGGAGCGCCAAGAAGTGAGTTCAGCTCTACACAATTTGAGCCACCAACTTGCTGAGTAATGAAGTGGCCGTCAGGTTTAAGGACGCGCCATACTTCTCGCACTGAATAAGCCTCGTGCCTGTTGATCACAAGATCGAACTGGTTGTCGGCGAAAGGAAGGGTGCTATTTCCCCGTGCTTCATAAACCTTAATCCCCAGTGGTTCAAGCCGTTCGCGTGCGATTGGAACATTGGGTGTGTATCCCTCTGTAGCACAGGTATGAGCAGGCAGAGGTTGTAGGAAAGAGAGGTACTCGCCGCCGCCAGTGCCCATATCCAGTAGAGATTGTGTATTTCTGAATTGGTTTAGTAATATGCTGGCGTAGCTCCATGGAAGAGGCGCTTCAACCATACGCCCTGTTGCAGTGATATAAGAAAAATTCCAGCCGGAGAAAGGGGCATTAGCATTAGCTAGTAAGAAGTTGAACAGGTCTTCTTGTTGGATTTTCCCATCAGGCATACTACTATATCCCTTCTTCATTAGAACAGAAATACCTTTTATATTAATTACGTTGTTATCCATGCCAAAAAGTCTTAACTTTCCCCGTCAGTCGCACCTATGTTCCTACCTACTTCGGATGTATGCGGTTGCTTGAACACCCGACTGATAAGCAGGCTCAATACAAGCACCACAAGGCTAACGGCAATTCCCAATGACAGGATAGAATTGCTGCCATCCCAGTTGACCACATCGCCCAGGAAGGTAACAGCCAGCAACACGATAACAACGCCGATCAGTTTGTTTTTAAGATCATCAAGATTGTGAATTTCGAGCCAATTGGGCATAGAAAGATGTTCATCGATAAAAAGATCATATAACCCTAGTGCAACAATGTAAAGAATTGTGCCCAGCAGAAACAGGTCAATGATTTCGATGCACTCAATAGCAAGATGTTTGGCTCCATCGGTCGTGAATAGATGAAGCGCAAACACATCAATGATGATACCTATGACCGTCAGCCCTCCATAAATCAGCACTATGGTTGCCGCCAGGAAGGCACCGAGCACGGCTATGATAATCATGTAGCGGCTCCCGCTAAGAATACGTTGCATCATGAAGCATCTCTCCTGCTAGCTGTGTTATAGATTTCAAAATAGTATCGAATATAGTATGCGGGATATCTTTTGAAGATGTTACAATGGACGTGGCCCTTCGTCAAGCGTCTCAATAAATAGCAGAGCTTTCCGTAAGTTCTTTTTCTGTTTATAGCAGCCTGCTTGAAGAACCGATCTGAAGAGAAATAAGTTTACAGGTTTCATGGTCAATCCCTCTTGCATCAGCGCTCATGATGGTGTATTATATAGCAGGTTCGCACTCTCAAGACTAGAGTGCTAAATATGGGGGCGAGGTCCACCTTGCCTTCTTGAATATACACACATTGAAGAACTGGGAGGAATGAAGTATGTCGACAACAGTTGGTGTCGGGCTTCGACCACTGGGTGACCGTGTGGTAGTCAAGGCCTCAACCCGTGAAGCCGTTACGAAGAGTGGTATTGTGCTGCCGGATACGGCAAAAGAGAAACCCCAGGAGGGTGAAATCCTGGCAGTCGGTCCTGGCAAGGTGCTGGACAATGGCAAGCGTACGCCTCTGGAGGTACAGGTTGGCCAGCGTGTACTCTTTGCAAAGTACGCAGGTTCGGAAGTGAAGGTCAACGATCAGGAATATTTAATCCTCCGTGAGAGCGATATTATGGGTATCGTTGAGTAGTAGTCTCAAAAAAACAGGAGTGTATTGTGGCAAAGCGATTGCAATTTGATACAGACGCGCGTTCGTCTTTGAAGAAAGGCATTGACGCGCTGGCAGATACTGTAAAGGTGACCCTGGGACCAAAGGGTCGTAACGTCGTACTGGACAAGAAATTTGGTGCTCCAACCATCACAAATGATGGTGTCACCATTGCGCGAGAGATAGACCTCCCCGAGCCTTTTGAGAATATGGGTGCGCAACTGCTTAAAGAAGTCGCAACCAAGACAAATGATATTGCCGGTGATGGTACGACCACCGCAACTGTGCTGGCTCAGGCGATAGTAACCGAGGGTCTGAAGAACCTGGCTGCAGGTGCCAATCCGATGATTCTACGTCGTGGCCTTGAGAAGGGTGTTGAGGCTCTGATCACAGAGATCAAGTCGATGGCCAAGCCGGTCGAGACGCACGAGGAAGTTGCCCAGGTTGCATCCATCTCTGCTGCCGATGCCGAGATCGGTGATCTCATCGCCGAAGTAATGGATCAAGTCGGTAAAGATGGCGTCATCACGGTTGAAGAAGGCCGTGGGATCGCGATGGAAAAAGAATATACGGAAGGCATGCAGTTCGACCGTGGCTTTATCTCTCTCTATATGGCAACTAACCAGGATAACACTATTGCCGAACTGAGCAATCCTTATATTCTTGTGACTGACAAGAAGATCAGTGCCATTGCTGATATCCTGCCTCTACTGGAGCGTGTGCTACAATCCGGGCGCAAAGAACTGGTAATCATTGCCGAGGATATAGATGGCGAGGCTCTGGCAACGCTCGTTGTAAACAAAATGCGTGGCGCATTTAATGTCCTGGGCGTCAAAGCTCCTGGCTTTGGTGATCGCCGCGAAGCCATGCTGGAAGATATCGCTATCCTGACCGGCTCAACAGTTATTACTGAGAAAAAGGGTCTAAAGCTGGAGAATACTACACTACAGGATCTCGGTAGTGCTCGCACGGTAACCTCTACCAAAGACCTCACCACCATCGTCGAGGGTGAAGGCAACTCGCACGAACTGCAGGCACGTGTCCAGCAGATCCGTGCTCTGATCAATGAAACCACCAGCGATTATGATCGTGAAAAGCTTCAGGAGCGCCTGGCAAAACTGGCCGGTGGCGTTGGTGTTATCAAAGTTGGTGCCGCAACAGAGGTCGAGCTGAAAGAGAAGAAGCATCGCGTAGAGGATGCGCTCTCTGCCACGCGTGCGGCTATCGAAGAGGGAATCGTCCCTGGCGGTGGCGCTGTCCTGGTTGCGGCTCTGCCTGTACTTGACAAACTTTCGGCTGAAGCGGGCGACGAGGCCACAGGTATTAACATCCTTCGTCGTGCCCTGGAAGAGCCCCTGCGTCAGATTGCGTTCAACGCCGGTTATGATGGCGCGGTAACGGTTGCTGGCGTACGCAACAGCCCTCGTGGTTACGGTTTCAATGCTCTAACGGGCGAGTACGTTGACATGTTTAAAGCGGGCATCATCGACCCCGTAAAGGTCACACGCTCCGCTCTACAGAACGCAGCCAGCATTGCAGGTATGGTCCTTTCTACCGACACGCTGATCACCGATACCCCTGAAGAGGCTCCTGCCGGTGGTGGTGGTATGCCTGGTGGTATGGGCGGCATGGGTGGCATGGGCGGCATGATGTAGTAGCTGTGTTGCTAAAAAAACGAGTAATAGGGCACTCTTTCACGTATAGAAAGAGTGTCCTATTTTTCAAACTCCCAGGAACGCATGTAACACCGTGGGGAGCCGGTTCTACCGCATCTGCGATTTATCGATCCCCGGCCCAATTCGATAAATCGTTGACGAGGTAAACCAGGTTCCTACCTCGTCAACAATCCTTATGTATCCATAGTCAGTCTATGCTCTAGTTAAAGGCATATTCAGACCATCCGTGAAGCTATCGGTATAAATCATAATCAGGTCAATGAGCGTCCAGATGCCGAAACCTCCAAAGGTGAGAAGTTGAAAAATGCCGCTGATAACACGTCCCGTATAGAAACGGTGTACGCCCAGGGAGCCTAGAAACATACATAATAAGGCCGCTACCGTCCAACTTTTATTTCCTCCCCTTATCGGCTGATGGTAGAGTGGATGCTCATCGCTATCCTTGAAATTATCAGTGACGATCATGATAAGATCAACGAACACCCAGATACCAAATCCCCCAAAGGTGAGAAGCTGAAAGATGCCGCTAACAATACGTCCTGTGTAGAAACGATGAACACCTAGATAACCCAGAAGGTAGCATAGGAGTATTGTCATGCCCCAACTTTTCTGTTGCCCTGCCATCATCTGCCCTGGATATTGAGATGGTTGTCCTTGCCAGGGTGCCTGTGGCTGTCCTGGATATTGAACCTGTTGTCCTTGCCAGGGTGTCTGTGGCTGTCCTGGATACTGTGGTTGCCCCGGATATTGGTACTGTTGTCCCTGTCCTGGGTATTGAGATGGTTGTCCTTGCCAGGGTGCCTGTGGCTGTCCTGGGTATTGAGATGGTTGTCCTTGCCAGGGTGTCTGTGGCTGTCCTGGGTATTGAGACTGGTTGTTGTCCCAGGGGCTCACGTGGATCGATAGGCCGTGAATTCTCCATAGCTCCCGCTCTCCTTTTCTAAAGTAGCATCTGACCATGCCTCATAGTTACTTGCTGGTTGATTGTATGAGGTGTTAATTGTAGTATTCTCAGCAGTAAAACGTATGAGATGATGAAAATTAACGTAAGGGAAGATGACTTCTATACTATCAGTATAGCAAGTTGGCATCGTCTCGTCATGCGCACTTAAGATTACATGAACCTGCATTTGGAGAATTTATGGTTTCTTGCGTTAATTTTACTTGAAAACGCGGTTTATTGGGAAGCGGGCGCACGCAGGGTGACGCCCTTAACCATATTACAACTACAATGCATACACCTTTTCAAACTTGCTCGTCAGATACCGTACAAAGTATTGCGGATCAGGTGCTTTGCCCGTTACACGGGTAATTAACTCTTCTGGCTGGTAGATGGCTCCATAAACATACAGATGATCGCGTAACCACTGCAAGACAAAGCTGGTATCTCCCGTAGCCAGGCGAGCATCAAAGTCTGGGAATTCACTATGAAGTTTAGAGAAGATCTGTGCGGCATAGAGATTGCCAAGCGTGTAGGTTGGGAAGTAGCCGAAACCACCACTCCAATGCATATCTTGCAGGACGCCATTGGAGTTATCGGGAGGCTCGATACCTAAATAGGCACGATATTTGGCATTCCATAGTTCCGGCAATGACTCGATGGAGATCTCTCCATTGACAAGAGCCTTCTCTAGCTCAAAGCGGATAAGGATATGCAGGTTATAGGTAACCTCGTCGGCCTCAACGCGGATCAGGCTTGGCTCGACTTTATTGAGTGCACGTACAAATGTTGCAACATCCACGTCGGCAAATTGCTGCGGAAAGACTTCGCGTACAATAGCATATTGTCCCTGCCAGTATGCTTCGGATCGTCCGAGATAGTTCTCCCATAAGCGCGATTGCGACTCGTGTACGCCTAACGAAACGCCTCCCGCAAGTGGTGTACGTACCAGCGTTGGAGCGCTTCCTTGCTCATATAAAGCATGTCCACCTTCGTGCAAGGCTGCCATCAAAGACATCTGTAGATATTGTTCGTTGATACGCACAGTCAGGCGCACATCGAAAGGTGAGCCAAAGCTGGTTGTGAAGGGATGAGCCGATAGTGCAATCTGCCCCCGAGTGAAATCATAGCCCATACCACGTAGCGCCTTCTCGGCGAGTTCCAGTTGCTGCGCTTTAGAGAAATGGCCTTGCAAGCAGGAAGCATCAACGCTATGCCCACTGTCCTGAATGCGTTGAAGCATAGTCGTGCTGACTTCGCGTACAGGGGTGAAGAGGCTCTCCACTTTTTGTGCAGTTAACCCTGGTTCGTATTCATCCAGGAGGGCATCATAGCGCGTCTCTGTGAAACCCACACGATCCGCTACCTCGCGCTGCAGATTCAACGTGCGCTGTAGCCAGGGAGCGAAGCTGGCAAAATCGTTTTGTCGTCGTGCCTTCACCCATGCTTCGATACTACCCGCATTCGTGCGTGCCATCTCTTCAACAAGAGTGCGCGGCAACTTTGTCATACGCTCATGGGCACGCCGTACATAACGTACCAGGCCACGATCAGCGGCGGTAAAATTGGTTTGTTTCGCTTTGCTCTCCAGTTCATCCAGCAACGTTCCCATGCGGGGAGCCGTCCAGCGTTCATGAAGCAAGCCTTCAAGTGTTGCCATCTGGTGGCCACGCACCTCGGCTGCACCGGGGGGCATAGCTGTATGCTGATCCCATTGTGCAAGTGCCGCGAGTGCTTGCAGGTCTGCCATTTCATGTAATAGTTCAAGCAATTCAGCGATATGTGCATCGCTCCTGGTAAATTCTATAGATTCCATTATGTCTTGCTTCGATGTCATCATACATTCTCGCTTTCTCTACAAACAGCTATGATGAAAGGATTGTAGCACAATTTCACGGGATTGTCTTTATGAAAGCGCCTGACGTGCTTCCTGGTCTGTTTTAAACCCTTCAGGTTTTTGGCTCACATTTGAAAACCGAGCTGCTATCCTGATGTTAACAATCTGTTGTATTATACCTTGACACCTCTCTTTAACAGGCGTAAGATTAAGGGCAGATGTTTTACCAACCTCCCGATCCGTAAGGAGCCGTTTGTATGTCATTTCAAATCTGTATCAAAACAGACAAACCATTGCTGCAACTAGCTACTGAGATACGCGACCTCCTCTCATTGCCCTCATTCAAGCAGGACTCCTTTGCGGGTGAACTCTATTGTCAGTTTGAGATGCTAGGAATGCTTATCCTTATCCATCAAGCAGACGAAGAGGACCGCGATGCAGCAGTTACGGGTTATCCGTATAACTTTGATCTCCAGATGTCCTTTACTGATCATGAATTGGACACCGACGATATGGAATACCGTCTCCAACCTTATTACGCGCAGTTACTCTCATTCCACCTTGGTGTGAGTACTGCTTATAAGGAAAAGCAAAAAATCGGTCATCACTGGCAAATGCGCTACCGCTTCTGTAGCAAAAACCCCAATTGGAATCCCTCAATTTTATATGGTGAGGAGGGCTGGGCACCCGCTGTTATTATTGCACCACCCGGACCCTGGCGTACTGTGCTCCCCCAAATTTAGGCGCTAGCCAGAGAGGCCAGATAGAAATGCACGAAGGAGGATTTACATGGTTACCGCAATGGTATTAATCAATGTGCAACGTGGGCAGATCAACGAAACGGCTCAGCGCCTCATGGAGATCGATGGTGTTGCCGAAGTCTACTCCGTTACCGGTGAGTATGACCTGGTTGCTCTGTTGCGCTTTCAAAATTATGAGGATCTTGCAGGCGTTGTAACAAACCATATGCAACAATTACCAACAATTACAAAAACCCATACCTTGATGGCCTTCCAATGCTACTCACGTGCAGATCTACAGCAAGCATGGGATATTGGAATAGAGTAATATCTCTCCTCATGTGCCCCCGACAATAACAGGGACGGATTGATCCGTCCCTGCCCTGAATGTTAATCGCGTGAGCGGAAGATCTTAACGCGGCGGTAGGGTTCTTTACCGCGGCTGCGCGAGATCAGGTTGTAGCGCGTCGCCATCTGATGCTGCAAGCGTCGGATGTACGCGTTTGCTGGTGCCAGTTCCGCCGTCGTCAGTCCTTTGTTTAAGACCTGGTGGATGGCGTCCTCGGTCTCTAACATGGCCTGCTTTGTTGGATCATCGAATTCCGGAGTGCCGGGTTGATCTGTTGCGGACTCGTCCTGCTCGTTTTCAACTGAAGAGGCATCTTCGGGCAGATCGAAGATGCGGGCCAGGGCATGCTGCATCTGGACCACGGTATTGTTCTTCAAGATGATGATGAGCTTATGATCCTGCTCTGCCTGTTGCAGGCGTTCTGGCTGCCGACGATAGTAATTTTTCAGTGTGATGACAGCATCGGCCTCATTCTCATTATTAGTAATAATGATAGGTACACGCAGGTGGCGTGCAGACTCAGCCAGGCGATCACGGTTGACGCCAAATGGGTAAACGCGCAAAATTTTGGCTATTGGCACGACGGCCTGAGTGTTCTCGGCCTGGTAGATGCCTTCGGTTATCGCTGGTGCAGGTCCTGGGCGGCTGGCGGTTACCAGCGTACCTGTACGCGGCTCAACATCAGCTGGAGATGTGCCCGTAGGGGCAAGTGCTCTCATTTGTGGCTGTACCTGGTTGCGACCACGTATGGTGCTGTCGTTGCGAGAGCCCTGAGTCTCAATCTGCCGGAGCTGTGTCCAGTTGTTGCCAGAACGGTCTCCGCGCTCTCTTCGCTCACCTCGTTCACCTCGTTCATTGCGTTCGAAGGTGCTGGGAGAAAAGCCCTGATTCTGGCGGCCTCCTACGCTGGTGCCTGAGCCGAAGCCTCCCACACCCCAGCCGGGCACTTCTAGAGCGCCAGCGTTGGTGCGACGTAACGAAACGTGACCAGTTTCCTCGTCGCGAGTGCGTTCCTCGGCCATCGTGGGTTGACCACGTAGCAGGCTATCAACGGTATCAGCGACATCGCGGTGCACAATCACTTCGTCCCAACTTTGCTGTTCGACCACCACATCGAAGGTAGGAGGAGCTTTGCGCTCCAGGATACTTTTTTGTGTATGGCGTCGCCGCGCCTCTTCGTCGCCGAGGGTTACGGTCTGGATGCCGCCGACGAGATCTGAAAGGGTCGGGTTGACGAGCAGGTTGCCTAGCGAATTGCCATGAGCCGTTGCGACCAGTTGCACGCCACGTTCTGCGATAGTTCGCGACGCAGCAGCCTCCAGTTCAGTGCCAATCTCGTCGATCACGATGACCTGAGGCATATGGTTTTCCACAGCTTCAATCATCACGGCATGTTGTTCCGCAGTACGCGCCACTTGCATACGACGTGCACGCCCGATACCGGGATGAGGAATATCGCCATCGCCCGCAATCTCATTCGAGGTGTCCACAACCACCACACGTTTATTGGCTTCGTCCGCGAGGACGCGAGCTATTTCGCGCAGCAGGGTGGTTTTTCCCACGCCTGGGCGACCAAGAATCAAGATGGATTGACCTTGTTCAACAATATCACGGATCAGGGCAATACTGCCAAGCACCGCCCGCCCAATACGGCATGTCAGGCCGACGATTTTCCCTTTGCGGTTTCGCATTGCACTGATACGGTGCAGAGTGCGTTCAATACCCGCGCGATTATCGTCACCAAACTCGCCGATACGTTCGACCACATATTCGAGGTCGGCGTAGGTCACGGGTTGGGTGCTAAGGATCACCTCTCCCTCGGGAAAGCGGCCCTCGGCATGACGCCCGAGGTCCAATACGATCTCCAGCAGTTCGGTTCGGTTCGTTAGCCGATTGACCGCGTCGTGGATGTCTGGTGGCAGAGTTGCCAGCAGGGCTTCCAGATCGTCAGTGATCACATGTTGCATAGGCAGTTAATCACCTCGTTATTTTTTGGCGAGAATTGACCGTCCCCAGGCCTTTCAAGCCATAGACCGCCCGTTGCTCCAGCAGGGGGACTGTGCTTTGCCTCATGGCGAGTAAGGCCATGTGTCGCACGAGCAGTACTCGAGTGGAGGCCTGCTCAAATCCACTGTTGCGCAATGCGGTGATGACAAAAGAGTCGTACTCACGCACCAGGCAATAGATGCGTCGTACGTCCGTCTCCAAAAGCCTGCTGATACCGAAGCGCAGCAGCGGCTCGGCCAGATCGGCGTGCTCTGGATGAACGTTGAGAAAAATGCGATGCGGTTCCGAGCCTTTACCCCGGCTAATCCGCAGCCATGCTCCTAAACGCACACCTACGTCACATATATAATTCTCATTTCCTTGTGAGAAAAGGGAAGATAATGGACGCTGTGACCCGATATGCAGTCTGGCGTATTCCTCGCTGTTGTCCAGCAATTCCGCCATCTGTACCCGTTGCGGAGTGACAGCGCGGTAGAGCTGGTGCAGTCCCCACGCATAGTGGCGATGCCAGCGTCGTAGTGATGGCAGGTCTGGCGCTACGGGTGGTGGAGTCGACCCAGGTTCATAGATATAGGTCAACTCGCGTGCGTAGCGTTGAAATCCCATGCGCTGGAACAGGTCCAGTTCCGGTATTTCGTCCTCGACCTTCGCAAAAATACGGAGGATGCCGTGTGATGCGGCCATCTCCAGAGTATAGTCAAGGAGCGCAGTGAGAACCTCTTCATCTGAAGCGTTCCGTTGCGCCATGGAGGCCAGGTAAGACATATCCCAGGCTGTATGAGAAGGACGCTCACGTATCTGGGCAAAGCCCAGGATACGCCAGTGGTCCTCGCAGATCCATGTGCGTGTGGCAGGATAAAATGGGAAGATATGTCTCAGGATAGGCGATGGAGGCAAATCATTCTCAACCGGTTCCAGCCAGCATACAAAGTTCGCGAATGTACGCTGTTTGCTGCGAGCACGGCGATCAATGGCGTAGATGATTCCCGGCAGGTCAACGTATAGTACCGGTCGTATCATCCAGTGCTCCTGCGTCGTGTCTGGGCGTGCCCATTGGAGGTTGTAACAGACCCATGACTAGCACGGGCTTGTAAACGGCGCCCCCTGCGGGAAAACCTCGCCCCTACCCTTTGACGCTCTCTACTATGCGGAGAAAGTAGTTGTGGAAACGTGGGTCTCTCTGACCGTTGGTCTGAGCGACCTCGGGATGAAATGCTGTGCCTAACAGGGTTCCTTCTCGGACGGCGACGATGGTTCCGTCGTCGAGCGTTGCCAGCACTTCTACTTCAGGGCCAACCCATTCAATGGATGGGCCTCGGATGAAGAAGGCGTGGAATGGCGCTTCTCCCAGGGCAGGCACGGACAGATCGGTTTCAAAACTTTCCCGCTGACTGCCAAATGCGTTACGACGAACGCGGATATCCATGGAGGCCAGTAATGGCTGACCCGCCAATGCATTATCCGTCTCTTTTGCTAATAAAATTAAGCCTGCACATGTTCCCCAGATGGGGGTACCTTCTTGAATCTTTTTCTGTAATACTTCGTGTAAGCCGTACAATACCATCAGTTTCCCGATCGTCGTACTCTCACCACCCGGTATAATTATACCATCTAAATCTTCAAGTTGTGCGGGGAGTCGAACAGCTCGTCCATCCGCTCCCAGTTCTGCCAGAACTTTCAGGTGAGCTTCAAAATCACCCTGTAATGCTAATACGCCGATACGGGGTCTGAAGTTGTAGTTTTGCATTGCCAATTTTTACCACCCACGTTTTGCCATCAGCGCCTCTTCTGGAATGGTGTCCAGGTTAATTCCAACCATCGGTTCGCCAAGATTGCGCGATACCTCAGCGACGATATGCGCATCCTGAAAGTGCGTAGTTGCTCGCACAATTGCTTTGGCACGCGCCAATGGATCGCCCGATTTGAAGATGCCGGAACCAACGAAGATGCCCTCGGCACCCAGACGCATCATAAGGGCTGCGTCGGCAGGAGTCGCAACACCACCGGCTGAAAAGTTCACGACTGGTAGTTTGCCTGTTTGCGCTATTTCGCGTACCAGTTCATAAGGTGCACCAAGATTTTTCGCCTCGGTCATCAGTTCTTCTTCTGGCAGGCTTTGCAAACGACGAATGCCTCCCATAATAGCTCGCATATGGCGTACGGCCTCGACGATGTTGCCTGTCCCTGCCTCTCCCTTGGTACGCATCATGGATGCACCTTCGCCAATACGCCTGAGCGCTTCACCCAGGTCGCGTGCTCCACACACGAAAGGAACGGAGAAGAGATGTTTATTGACGTGGAAGCTCTCGTCAGCAGGTGTTAGCACCTCTGACTCATCGATACAATCTATACCGATGGCCTGTAAAATCTCGGCCTCCATAAAATGGCCGATACGGCACTTTGCCATGACGGGAATAGTGACTGCCTCTTTGATCTGAAGAATGAGTTCGGGATCGCTCATGCGGGCGACACCACCCTGAGCGCGAATATCAGCCGGTACACGCTCCAATGCCATCACGGCTGAGGCACCTGCATCTTCAGCGATGCGTGCCTGATCTGCATTGACGACATCGCAGATAACTCCTCCCTTGAGCATCTCTGGAAAATTTCGCTTGACCTGTACTGTTCCTGTTTGTTTTTGCATAATTAGAGTATCTCCTGGCGTGTATGTATAACCTTTATACAAGATTCTATCACACGTAGCGCGTGAGCTGCTACAGCCAATTGCGTTGAAAGAGGCCAGCCATCATAGATTGGTCGGTGTCAATGGTTGTTTAAAATATATGGGTATGGGTCAATAATAGAATGGTCATATCTATTTGGAATATTGGGTATAATGTAATAAGGATGACGCCTTTCAGTGGTGGTGTGCTAAATTCGTGGATGTGAATTTTGTAGGAAACGTAGAAGAGGTTAGTAAAATGACGAAAGGTTGTACCGAACAATGAAGACCTCCGAGGAACTTGCTATGCTTACTCCTGCCGATCACGTGCCTGGACCCAGACAGGGCGAATGGACTTACGACTCCTATGCAACACTCCCCGCTGATGGGAAGCAGTACGAAATTATTGATGGAGTCTTGTATATGGTGCCAGCCCCAAATGATTTTCACCAGGAAATTGTTGCTCTAATCATTAGCTATCTGATCCCATATGTAAAGCATAAAGGTCGAGGGCGCGTACTTGGAGCTCCAATCGATGTTGTACTTGAACCAGGCACAGTTGTGCAACCTGATGTGCTTGTGTTGCTAGAAGAGAAGGGGATAAGACGGAAACCTGCACAGACTACGCGACCTCCCGATCTTGCTGTTGAAGTTGCTTCACCAGGTGCAGCACGCTATGATCGACAAAAAAAATATGCTGCATATGCTCGTGCAAACGTAAAAGAATATTGGATTGTTGACCCAACAGAGCATACAGTCGAGGCCTTCTTATTGGAAGGGAATGAATACCGTTCATTGGGTATCTTTAGCGGCCAACAGGTAATTCCTTCGTTAATCGTATCTGATTTTGCGATACCAGTGCAGCGTTTCTTTGCATAGCTATTGCGTTAACAAGTTCAAGCTCAGGCAAAGAGCTATATCGACGCGATGTAATTCTTCAGGAGTAATCGTGCCACGACGACGTAGCAGGCGTGATTTTTCTATAGTCATGATCTGCTCACACTTGACATCAGTGTAATCCGTCAGGCCATTTTCTGCCGATGGCGCTATACGGACATGCAGTGCCAACTCGCGCTCCGTCCGACTCATAGAGGCGACTATGGTCAAAGGGTAGGAGGACGAAGCATTTCCCCGGTCGTTCTGTATAATTAATGCCGGTCGTGTACCTTGCTGTTCAGCACCGCGACCCGGCGACCAGTTCACATCCCAGATCTCCCCGCGCCGTGGGCCTGGATTCGATGTGTGGGGCTCATATTGTCTGGGGCTGGGCAGTGATTGCCTGGCCTCTTCACTCATGCAACCATACCTTCACGGCCAGCTTCAAAAAAGAAACAGGCGTCTTCAAGTGTGTCGGGGACTGAACCAAGGTAGGCGTAGGCTTCGTCAAGGGAGGAATTGAGGGAGGAAAGTTCACGTTCACGTTTCTGGATGATTGCTGTTCTTAATTGCTGGTAATTATCCTGTCGCATAAGTTCCATAATTGTCTCCACAACATCTCCAAGGGAGGATTCAAGCTCGACCGCAAGAGCCTTAAGCTCTTTATGCTGCGTCGAGGGGATCTGTATAGATTTGCGAACGAGGTTTTCATGACGATAAAAATCCGTATGCGCAACAGCCATGAAGATGCCTCCAATCATAGCAACACAACGCCATCTCTTTTTATTGTACTTGGCTCTCTGCCAAATGTCAATAAACCTTAGAGCAGTTTCCTTAGAAAAATAAGAAATTGCAAATATTCAAATTTATAAATGTGAGGAGTCTGAAGAAAGTTATCTTCTGTCGCTTTTCTCTGTCCTATCATGTTTTGCTTTTTTCCTGATAGGATAAAGTTGCCTCTGTAAAGAATAACGAGACAGGGGACAAAAAGGAACAGGCAACCATAGTAAGCTAAATGGTTGCCTGGTGCTTGCTCCCTTGATGGATGGAGGCCCGACATTATTTCTATTGGGTGAGAATAGTACCATGGAGGACTGCATGAGGCAGCTCTTCCGGGAAATCTCGAATCCATTTCTGAATACGTGCCAGGTCGTCCGGGTCAATGGTTGTGCTGCCGAAATGAGTAAGGTCCATGTTGGCACCATCCAGGCAAGCATAGCTTAGATCGGCACCCTCAAAATGGGCCGCACGCAGGTCCGCCAGTTCCAGGTGTGCCCTATGGAGATGGGTACCTTCCAGATGAGCCATGTGTAGATTAGCACCTTCGAGATGAGCTCGGCTCAGATCAGCGCCTTCAAGGTATGCGCCTGTATAGCGACCACTGAGATAAGCTGTTTCCAGGTATGCTCGGCTGAGGTTAGCACCTTCGAGGTGAGCACCGCCCAGGTCACAGCCAGTTAACATTGCCTGGTAGAGATCTGCGCATTGGAGATAGCAGCCTCCCAGGTTTGCTTCTTCGGCATGGACATGACTGAGAATGGCCTCTTCGAGGTGAGCGTAGCTCAGATCGGCCTTTTCCAGGTATGCATAACTTAAATCGCAGCCTCTCAGATGGGCACCGGTAAGGTAGGCTCCTTCGAGATGTGCATATGAGAGATATGCTTTGTCCATATGAGCACCGATCAGGTCTGCCTCCTGTAATTGTGCACGTGAGAGGACTGCATTTTGTAGATGGGCCCCACCCAGTTCAGTTTGTTCCATTCTGGCTTCATAGAGATATGCTTTTGTCAGGAACGCTCCATTTAAGGCTGCACCTTCGAGATGAGTATTGTTCAATTGAGCTTCTTCGAGATGAGCACGTGCCATATCACGCTGCTCTACGCTGGCTGGGAGCCATTCGGACCAGGGAAGACCGCCAAGCATACGAGCGAGGGGTAGATTTTGTAGGTCTGCCAGGCGAAGATCTGCTCCCCGTAGATCCAGACCGAGACGTTCATGTTGCCGCTCATCATGCCAATCTACCGGTCCACGTCCCTGTTCGTGTGTGGCAAGCAGCCACTCAATATCGGCACGTCCCAGCTTGATCTCTTTGAAGGGATAGCGGCCCCGCTCTACATCTGGCGTAGTCATACGCTGCATGGCGAGAAAAGCCTGCCGCTCAGGTCAATCTCTGGTTCTATACGCCAGGGTTGCCCCTGTTTCCGCCAATATTGGCTCCATGCTAAGGAGTTTTGCTCTGTAGATTGCTTCATAGTATTTCCACGCCTGACATGTTGTTTTTATATACCTGCCTCATATTTCACCTTCCTCTAATATTGAGATTACAGGTACTATCAGTATATCAAAATAATTTGAATTTCTGAAACAAAGCAGTATTATGGGTAAGCTCTATCCCCAAAGGGTACCATATTCATTGAGTGAATACTTGCTATACAGAGTACTACCCAGGTTGACCCTTGCGGGTTTTATCGGTATACTTTCCCCATTAGAGGCAGCAGGAGTTCCTGTTCTTTCTCGACCCGCGTGAGAGTACTGAAATTATGACAAATCTTGTAGATCAGCGACTCGGAAACTATCGCTTATTATGCTTGATAGGACAGGGTGGCTTCGCAGATGTCTATCTGGGTGAGCATCTTCACCTGGGCACTCGTGCTGCAATCAAGGTGCTGCAGATGCGTGTCGGAGGTGCTGATGTTGAGCAATTTCGTACTGAAGCGCGTACCATTGCTAACCTTGTTCATCCTCATATTGTGCGTGTGCTGGATTTTGGAGTAGAACAGGATATCCCCTTTTTAGTGATGGATTATGCTCCGGGTGGTTCTTTACGCCAACGCAATCCTGAAAGAACTGCTTTGCCTGTAGCATCTATCGTTTCTTACACAAAACAGATGGCCACGGCTCTACAATATGCGCATGACCAGCACTTTATTCATCGCGATGTAAAACCAGAAAATATGCTATTACTTAATGAGAATACTCTTCTATTAAGTGATTTTGGCCTGGTAAAAGTTGCTAATAATGCAAGCGCTTATAGCACGCAAGGAGTTGCCGGTACCGCAGCATATATTTCGCCAGAGCAAATTCAAGGCAAGGCTCTTCCTGCCAGCGATCAATATGCACTGGGTGTGATAGTGTATGAGTGGTTGAGTGGAGTACTCCCTTTTCAGGGCACGGCACTGGAAATGTATGCTCAACATCTACATGCTGCCCCTCCTTCCTTGCGTGAAAAGGTTCCGGCAATTTCACCAACAGCTGAAAAGATTGTGTTCACTGCGCTGGCCAAAGATCCCTCTCAGCGCTTTGCTCGTATTGAGGACTTTGCTATAGCCCTGGAACAGGCCTATCAGAAAGCACAACGTGACCGCCTATCTATATCTGGTATTCGGCCCGATTTTCATTTACCTGTAACTCCGAATGCCGTAGAAGCAGGGCAGCCGCCCCTCTATTTGCCAGCTCGCGCATCATCTCAATTTTTATCACCGTTGCCATCTTATGAAGCTACTTCTTACAATCTTCCTCCACCTCATGCGCCTGCGCCGAAAATAAAACAGAAAATCAGCAATTTGGGATTGGTTAATGCAGTACTTATTGCACTGACACTTGTTGTTATACTGGCCAGTACGGTCTGGTTTTTCTCCTTTGCTCTGCCACGTCTCCAGACCCGACCTGCCGCAAAAACTGGCTCTGGTATACACAGCAGTACAGTAACACTCAAGGCGACCCCATTGCCTGCGTCTTCGCCTACGCCCCCGCCTGGCATCACATTCACGCAGTCTCCTGCCGCAGTCAGTTGGGGGCCGGATCGCATCGATCTTTTTGGACGCAGCGTTGATGGTGCTATTTACCATAATTATTGGGATGGTTCCTGGCACAGTTTTGAGTCGTTGGGTGGCAATTTCATCTACGGGCCTGCCGTTTCCTCGTGGGCCCCAGGACGCCTGGATGTGTTTGCGATAGGCAATGATGGTGCTCTGTATCATAACTATTGGGATGGCTCATGGCATGGTTGGGGGGAGCGGCTTGGAGGTGTATTTACGTCAGCTCCAGCGGCGGTAAGTTCGGGTCCCAATCATATCGATGTGTTTGGGCGTGGCACGGATAATGCGATCTGGCATACGTATTGGGATGGTTCCTGGCATGGATTCAATTCTCTGGGAGGGGCTTTCGTCAGTGCCCCAGCCGTTTCATCCTGGGGAGGTGGACGCCTGGATGTATTTGCGGTCGGTACCGATGGTGGACTCTATCATAACTATTGGGATGGTAACTGGCATACCTGGGGAGATCGTTTGGGTGTCCCATTTACGTCGTCACCCACTGCAACGAGCTGGGGAGTGAACCGCATTGATGTGTTTGCAAACAATAGCGGTAACACGATCTGGCATGATTTCTGGAATGGGACCTCGTGGAACACCCCTGACTCATTGGGTGGAAATTTCAGCACTGCACCGGCTGCAACTTCATGGGGAGGTGGACGCCTGGATGTATTTGACATTGGCGCAGATAGTGCAATCTATCATACATTCTGGGATGGCAACTGGCATGGCTGGAACGATCGTATTGATTAAGTTGAAGAATGGAACTGCATTTTAGTTCTGTAGCAACACAAGATGTTTTTCAACGATTTCGATAAGCACTTCTACGTCGAAAGGTTTTTCAAGAAAGTCATCTGCTCCGCTTACATCTACGAGCTTGTTTGCATCAGAATGAGCTGAGAGGATGACGACAGGAATATGAGCTGTAGTTTGATTGTGTTTTAACTGTTTGCAGATCTCGCGTCCATCTTCTCCCGACAATAAAACATCAAGTAAGATCAGGTCAGGTAAGCAACCGGTAAAGTGTTGAAAACAATCACCGTTCTGGCTTATTTGTATCTGATAACCCTCGCTCTCCAGGACAATCTGGATCACTTCTAGAATGCTCTCGTCATCGTCGACGACCAGTATTTTTGGTTGCATGTTATCTACTCCCTTGTACCACTGCGCGAACCTGTTTGTATTGTATGTTGTGGGTACGGTGAAATAGGACGATAACCCTCTCCTGTTCAAACGATTTTACTTCTGATCTGGTTACTCTATTCTATTGATTTTCTCTAAAGGTTGAGATGGCTTTCCATTGATTCGGTTGTACTTCAGTATATCACATGGTGGTGGGGCTAATGCAAGGGCTTAATTTTAGTATTTGCCGAAGATACACCGTATCGCTTCATCGAACCACTCTTTCCCAAACTTCTCACCTCCATACAGCAGTAAATTCGGCTCGCCCGTCGCTGAAATATTCCCATGATTAGTTACAATAAACTCTTGCAAGCTCTCAGATGTTGCCCGCAAAGAGTGGATCTGCTTGATCTCATCTTCCTCTGGTGTTCGATCGTGCAGCACATCATGAAGAGAAATGGTGAGGCGTGTCAGGAAGCACATTTCGCCATGTGGTGTTGATAGATCATAGACGACCCCCAGGCAGTATTGTTCTTTGATATCTGATGCCTGTATGCCCGTCTCCTCGCGTATCTCTCTACGTATTGCGGCAAATGGATCTGGTTGCGTGTCCATATCCAGGTCGCGTTCAAAAAAGCCGCCAATAACGTGATAGCGTCCGACGTAGACATCAACTCCTTGCCGCTTATCGAGCAGGATATATTTGTCGCTTGTCTCAACAACGGAGCACACCGCGAGAGGATTGCCCAGGTTTTCGCGTGCATGTTTTTGCGCAAAGTCCGGTGTGCGTGTGGTTACATATTCTTTATAGCTGGTATCGCCTATGACAAGGTGCAAAGATCCATCCATTTGAGTATTGGCAGAGATAAAGCGAAACAGCGGCGTGTCAAAGAGGCGTCGGTTTTGCTCGTGAGCCTGTGCCAGTTTCCGTTGCCACAGGTCATCCATCCATGCCTGTATCTCCGTTGTTACAGGCATACATTGTAACGGGTCATAGTCGATGGCGAGCTGTTCTGGATGATACAATCCACGCGCTACGATTTCGAATTCGAGCATTGCCCACTTATTCCCATTCTATGGTTGCAGGCGGCTTGGAGGTGATATCGTAAACGACGCGATTGACCGCGCGTATCTCATTGACCAGGCGATGGGAGATACGTGCCAGCAATTCTGGTGAAAGACGTGCCCAGTCAGCGGTCATGAAGTCTCCACTGGTAACAGCGCGAACGGCTACAACATTGGCATAGGTGCGCTCGTCTCCCATCACGCCAACGCTCTGTAAGGGAGTGAGCACAGCAAAAGCCTGGCCCAGTTCGCGATATATGCCCGCACGACGTATCTCATCGATCACAATTTTATCGGCTGCTCGTAGTATTTCGAGGCGTTGCTCATCGACCGCACCAATAATACGGATGGCCAGTCCTGGCCCTGGGAACGGATGACGCCAGACCCATTCTTCGGGTAATCCTAGCGCGAGTCCAATCTCACGAACTTCATCTTTAAAAAGTGTACGCAATGGTTCGACAAGTTTTAGCGTCATCTGTTCGGGTAAGCCGCCGACGTTATGATGCGTCTTGATGCGCACGGCGGTTGAAGCAGTATCGTGGCTGGTGCTTTCAATAACATCTGGATAGAGGGTTCCTTGTGCCAGAAAGTTAATTGCGCCCAGGTCTTTTTCCAGGTGTAATGCTTCTTCCTCAAAGACGCGGATAAATTCTTCGCCGATGATCTTGCGCTTCTGCTCCGGATCAATAATATCAGCGAGACGATTCAGGAAGCGTGTGCGTGCGTCAACTACAACCAGCGGAATGTGAAGGTGACTGCTGAATGTATCAACAACCTGCTCTCGTTCACCTGCACGGAGCAGACCTGTGTCGACAAAGACGCAAGTGAGTTGCTCACCAACGGCACGATGGACCAGGAGCGCAGCCACCGCAGAGTCAACGCCGCCCGAAAGTCCGCAGATCACACGTTCCTGACCCACGTGCGTACGAATTAGCTCAACACTCTCCTCAATCATGGAACCAGCCGTCCAGGCAGGTTCGCAGCCACAGATACGGAACAGGAAGTTGCGAATAATGTCTTTGCCCTGTGGCGTATGGGTCACCTCGGGGTGAAATTGCAGTCCAACTATGCCTTCATCATTAGCGATGGCGGCAACGGGATTGCTCTCAGTGCAAGCTATAACGCTGAAACCGGGAGGGAGTTGATCGACGCTATCGCCATGGCTCATCCAGACGGGCAGGCGTAGCGGCGGTGAAGCCAATGAAGGGTCCAGGTGCTCGGTCTGGGCAGGGGAGACGGAGATGCCCTCAAATATGCGAAAGGACCGGCTGCTTAGTTGGAGGGAGGGGGTTACTTCGATAGTGGCAGGGCCATATTCACGCAGTCCATGGGCAGGTGCTACATGTCCACCCAGTTGAAGGGCTAACAATTGCATACCATAACAGATACCAAGAACGGGAAGACCACTATGCAGGATCGCAGGATCGCAGATAGGCGCATTCTGATCATAAACGCTAGATGGTCCACCTGAGAGAATGAACCCCTTGATATCAAGGTGAGTATTTTGCTGCAACTCTGCCAGTGTCGTATGCGCTGGCATAAGCTCGCTATATACGTGGCACTCACGCACGCGACGGGTGATCAGCCGACTGTACTGTGAACCAAAATCAAGAACAATGATCGCCTGTCGGCGTTCGGAGGAATGCATAGGTTTCCTTTCTTCATCCGCAGGGGCTTGTAAACGGTGCCCCTACAAAAATATATTGCTTCGATCTCCACCACTGTAGGGCTCTGTCAAGGTGCAATAAACCTTGACTATATTTTCTTATGGTTGATCTGGAGTATATCACATTAATGCTGAGCAGCCTCCAGGCAGGTCACACCTTGCGAACCAACCTCCGCGCTATGACGAACATGAGGTGGAAGAATCATACAATCGCCAGGTGCGAGATGAAGAATCCCGGCGTCTCCTTCCACATCTGGTAAAATAAAACGGATAGAGCCTTGAACACAATAAAGCACCTTTTGATAACTGTGACTATGGACTGTATAGCGCTCACCTGGACCATTTGACCATGTATAGGGAGATAAACCCTGGGACTGCATCTGCTTACGTAGATCGTGTTCCTGAGGTACTTCTTGTTTTTGCCAACGAATAACTTGCACCTATTTTACTCCTGTGGGAAATCCACTTGCAAAAAATTTCTTCTAGTCTAACATATGTGTGTAAATACAGTGTGAAAATCTCTCAAAGTATGTGTTAAACGCGAAAAATACTGTGAACTATAGCCATTGTAGTTAGCACGAGCAGACGGTATAATATAATATTGACTCCATTAAAATCGAGATTTGTGGAGTAAGAATTTAGCTGTGCAGCGGGCAAAACGCCTGGAATGAGATTTAGAGAAGGAGAAAGATATCTCATTCAGCCCTGATTTGACTCAATCGGGGTGCTCAAGTGTTATGGAAAACACTTACGGAGGATACATAGGAGCAGTGCAATGAATACAACACAACTGGCGGCACAACTCTTCCATCTCCAGCAGGTTGACCTTGAACTGGATCGTCTGGCTGCAGAGTTACAGTCGGTGACGCATACCCTGCAAGGAAATGCCGACCTGAAGAGATTACGTGCCGAGTATAAAGCCGCGCAACAACAATTACAGACCGGATTGCAGGCACAAAAAGAGGCGGAATGGACGCTTGAAGACGTGAATAGCCGTCTTAAAACTCAGGAAGAACGTCTTTTTAGTGGTGGAGTGAATAACCCAAAAGAACTTCAGTCGCTTCAAAATGAAGTCCAACATCTTCGTGGGCAACAGAGTCACCAGGAGGAAGTTACGTTAGAAGTGCTTGATGTTGCAGAGACATTGCAAGAAATGGCGCAACGCAAATATGTAGCGCTCAAACAAGCGGAGGATACGTGGGAGCAGGAAGCTGCATCACTGGTGGCACGGCGTGACCAGCTTGAGATGAAACAGCAGGAATTGCAAAAGAAAAGAAAGGAGCTCTCATCAGGAGTTGAGCAGGAAATCCTTCTACGCTATGATGCCATGAGACGTACAAAACAGGGGAGAGCGGTCTCTAAAGTGGAGCAGAACTCGTGCCAGTGGTGCCGTGTCATTTTAACTCCCAGTGAGCTACAACAAGTTCGTATTAGCCAGGAGTTACAAATGTGTACGAACTGTGGACGTATTCTTTATTATAATCGTTAAACAATTCGTCCATTTTCCCTTGAGGCTTGAGGTCCACCGACGCATCTCTACGTCATAGAAGACGTATTTTTTCTATGTATCTATATCTATGCTAGAAACAAGGAAAATACTTTTAGGTAAAGTTGCCAAAAATTAATGGAAGAGAGAATAGTATAATATGGGGTTGTCAGAACAACTTTCTTTAGCGGAGGAAAGACGGATCCCATTGCGGATCGCCGTCCTTGTCTCTGGTAGTGGAAGCAACCTGCAAGCACTGATTGATGCTCTTGAAAATAAACAGCTATCCAGCGTGGAAATCGTACTGGTTGTAAGCAACAAAGCAGACGCGTATGGGTTGCAAAGAGCGCTGCAACATAAACTTCCTGCCATCTATCTTCCCTGGCGTCAGCGAGTGGAGGCCGAAGCAAAACTGACTGCCTTGCTTTCCCTCTTCCAGACTGATCTCATCGTTCTGGCAGGCTGGATGCGTATTTTCAGCGCTGAATTCATCAGCCACTTCGCCGGGCGTATTATCAACCTGCATCCTGCGTTGCTCCCCGATGATGGTAGCGGTAGTACCTATACTACCAGCAATGGAACAGTAATTCCTGTCTTCCGTGGCCTGCATGTCGTCAAGTATGCCCTTGAAGCAGGCGTCAAAGTCACTGGCAGCACTGTTCATTATGTAACGCCAGAGGTAGATGCCGGTCCCGTCATCTGTCGTGCTGAGGTCAGAATTGAGGAGGGTGATACGGAGGAGGTACTGCATGAGCGTATCAAAAATGTGGAGCACCAGTTGATTGTGGAAGCGGTGAAGAGCATTGTAGGGGCCAGATTTATCGCGCCCAGGTGAGCCATCACCTGGGCGCGATAAATCTGGCCCCTACCTGGATCGCGTGAAATGTGGTATAATGAGGTGTCGCAATGTGGCCACTTTACCACATTCGCTATGTTCTGTTGGAATACCTTTTATAGGTGTAGGCTAACCTTCCACAAGAACTCACCTCCCTGCATACTTTGCCTGGAGGCGAGCTCATCCGTATTGGAGTTTTTTGATGGCGAAGACACGAGAATCGATAATGGCAGAGCAACTTCCTGATGATAATGCTGAAGCTTTAAATAATGATGGGAATGGGAACGGGAACGGGAATGGCAAGGTAAATGGCGGTAGCAGTAGTAATGATAGTTATGGTGGACAAAATATCCAGATTCTCGAAGGATTAGAGGCTGTACGTGTACGCCCAGGTATGTATATTGGCGCAACCGATCAGCGTGGTCTGCACCATCTAATTTACGAAGTTGTCGATAATAGTATCGATGAAGTGATGGCAGGTGAGGCTGATACCGTCAAGGTCACTATCCACGCGGATGGCTCTGTGACTGGGGAAGATAATGGACGCGGTATTCCTGTTGAGAAACACCATCAGCGTCCCGATATGTCGACGCTTGAAGTGGTGATGACTGTCTTGCACGCGGGTGGTAAGTTTGGCGGTGGTGGCTATCAGATTAGTAGCGGCCTGCACGGCGTAGGTGTCTCAGTTGTTAATGCTCTTTCAGAGTGGTGCCAGGTCGATGTCAAACGTGATGGGCATCTCTGGCGGCAGCGCTACGAAAAAGGTGTCCCTGTCACAGAACTCCTTGATCTAGGGCCTGTAGAAGGTAGAGGTACCAAAACGTCGTTTCTAGCCGACCTCACCGTTATGGAAACGCGTGACTACAGCTTTGAGATCCTTGCCCAGCGTTTCCGTGAGATGGCCTACCTCAACCGTGGTATGACTATCAGCCTGGTTGACGAGCGTACCGACCGTGAGGCGACCTTCTACTTTGAGGGTGGCCTGGTTTCGTTTGTGCGCTATCTGAACAAGAACAGAAACACTTTGCAGGCTCGTCCCGTCAGTCTAGTCCGCGAAGTCGATGGTATGAAGGTCGAGGTGGCCTTACAATATAACGATAGCTGGACATGTACCGAATTCTCTTTCGCCAACGGCATCAATACCGTCGATGGAGGCATGCATATCACAGGCTTCCGCAGTGCTCTCACGCGCACCCTCAACGATTACGCACGTAAGGTCAACCTGCTCAAAGAGAAAGACGGCAACCTGACTGGCGACGATGTGCGCCAGGGATTGACTGCTGTTGTCAGCGTTAAGATCCCGAACCCACAATTCGAGGCGCAGACCAAGAGTAAGCTCAACAATGCAGAGGTTCGTCCAATCGTTGAAGCGATTACTGCTGACATGTTAGCCCAGTACCTGGAGCGAACGCCGAGCGAGGGCAAAGCAATCATTGATAAGTGTCTCACTTCTGCGCGTGCTCGTGAAGCTGCCCGTGCCGCCAAAGATCTGATACAGCGCAAGAACGCTCTAGACACCACGCTCCCAGGCAAACTGGCTGATTGTAGTGAAAAGCATGCTGATCGTTGTGAGCTCTACCTGGTCGAAGGAGATTCCGCCGGTGGAAGTGCGAAGCAAGGGCGTGACCGTCACTTCCAGGCCATTCTACCACTACGAGGGAAAATCCTGAACGTAGAGCGCGTAGGACTCGACAAGATCCTCAAAAATGAAGAGGTCAAAAATATCATTACCGCCATCGGTGTTGGCATCGACGAGCACTTCAATATGGCCCGGCTGCGCTATGGTCGCATCGTAATCATGTGCGACGCTGATGTAGATGGTGCTCATATCCGCACGCTGCTGTTGACCTTCTTCTTCCGTCACATGGTGCAGTTGATCCTCGACGGTCACCTGTACATCGCACAGCCCCCTCTGTTCCACATCAAAGTGGGCAAGCAAACGCGCTTCGTCTACACAGATGAGGAGCGAGATGCTATCGTTACCGAGTACAGTGCCACGCATAACGGTAAGGAGCCTGAGGTTGGTCGCTACAAAGGTCTTGGTGAGATGAACCCTGAGACATTGTGGGATACCACTATGGATCCGGGCAAGCGCACCATTCTACGCGTCGATATTGAAGAGGCCATGGAGGCCGATAAGGTCTTCAATATGCTCATGGGCGACGAAGTGGGACCTCGCAAGCGCTTTATTGAGAGCCACGCGAAGAGTGCGAATCTAGATGTGTAAGAGATTGTAAGTGTGGTGATTGTCACAAATATTGGGCTCGTTGTCACAAATGTTGGGCAGCTTTTTTCATAAATATTGGGCGGCCATGTAGGATCTCAAAAATGTTGGTACTATGTCTCACGAAAGCTGGTACTGGGGAACTGTAAATGTTGATGCTGTCCTATATGGTAGTGCCAATTCCATAATTATTGGGATTGACCCACCTTATAGAAACTTTACAAGAGTTGGTATCGCCCCGGTATCCCGAGAGATCTTTTAAAAAGTATCTGTATTGCCTTCTAGAGGGGCTTTTTTGAAGCCCCTTGAGCATTTTTCAAGAGGTATCAATGCCTTTACGTCAAAATCCCTGGGCGACAAAATTACTCAGCTGGCACGGTCATGATAGCGGTGGAGTGCAAGTTCCCTTTCAAAGAAGTAGCCCTTTAGGTCAACCTATAGATACTGAGCTTATATTAAAACTTCGTTCGTTGGCTCAATCCATTGCAAATGGAGATGAAACACCGAGAGGTATATTTTTAATTGGGGGACCAGGTAACGGTAAATCAGAGACAGTTCAAGACTTCTTGACGAATCTAGATCAAAGCCTGGGTATGCAAGGCCAGCTTCGTGATATCCTCGCAGATATATTCAAGCCAAATCCTATTTCTCCTCGTCGTGTCGTGGTAGAGAGCCAAGATGTCGTATCAGCCCCTGGTAATTTTGCTAGTCGCGTTGGGCGTCTCATTATCATTCAAGATGCTACTGCTACTGATGATGCTCGCGGAAATGCTGCGCTACAGCTTGCAAACGATATTTCAGATTTATTGAATGCTTCGCCAATGCCACTTTTTGTAGCTTGTGCGAACCGTGGAGTACTCGCCAGGGCACTCCGGGAGGCAAGCTTGGCATGGGGAGCTAAGAACGAAGTCACCGAGTTAATAATAACCCTGATACGTGCTTCTAGTATTGGCTTTGAAGCTTCTTTTAGCAAGCAGCAACGTTTGGCTTGCTGGCCTTTGACATCTAATAAAAGTATAGCCTGTTGGCCTCTCGATCTTGAAAGCTTGATAAAAGATACACCCAGTACGAAGCCTTCTCCTATTGAACAAATCATTGTTTCGGCAACTAGGGAAGATAAGTGGAAGGTGTGTGGTGACTGCGATTCAGCACCTATATGTCCTTTCCGACAAAACGCTACTTGGTTACAAGATACTTCTAATCGCAAATCTTTGTTAACTATCCTACGCCGCAGCGAGCTGTATACAGGGCAAAGGTGGAATTTTCGAGATGCGTTTTCCTTAGTTGCCGAGACTGTGATTGGTCAATGGAGCGATTTCGGAAGCCAATCTCATCCGTGTGATTGGGTACATGATCAGGCAGGTCAAATAACGAGTTTTTTAGTACCTCTCAAGAAGTGCAACCAACATATTCACTGTTGCGTCGATTATATCCCCATGCGCTGTTTCCCAAAGTCTACCCTCAAGTCATTGAGAATGACAGCAATCAGAATTGGTCTCGGTACGAGATTTCTAAAGCTGTGGTTGATGGATTTACGAATATTGCAAGCAGTGCATTAAAACCAATTCGCGAGATATTGTTAGGGGACTTCTCAGATCTAGATCCCGCTATCTTTAGTCCTGGTAAAAAGGAACATACTCTTCGTAAAATCGAAGATGAGTATAGCCAATCTATTGAATTGGGTAATGAAGCTTCCCGTGAGCCGGCTCTCTCTTTAATTGAAGTGAGGTACCTCATGTTATTGCAAGCGGCTGAAGAGGAGTGGGAGCAAGAGCTACTAGGCAGAAGATCCTTCCAGGCTTTCCAGGTCGTCCACCCACTTCGGCAACTAGCAGGGACTATTGTCAAACGTTCTATAGGTGTGCGTAAGGGATATCACGCTAGTGAAGATCACCTTGAAGATTTTGAGGCTTCACTCGTTGATCAATCAAAGCTCAACAAAATTAAAGATACCTTGCAAGATCTACTTGGAGGAAGAGAGATAGTTTTTAACATGCTGGAAAGCTTTGGACAACCCCAATCTGAGCAAGAGGGGCTTATTATCTTGAAAAGCAGCCGTGCGGGACTACGTGCTATTGTGCCCCCTATCACTACTTCTTTAGCACCTGGCCATGACGTGCCTTTCTTCGAAATCAGCGGGAAGCACCGTATACCTATTACATTTGATTTGTATAGTGCCCTTTGTTTGAAAAGGGAGGGATGTTCAAGTAGTAGCCTGTCTGCCAGTGTAAGGGCTGCTATAGACAGAGTTCGTCATCAGTATGCGGGAGAACTCTGTCGTGATGAAGAGAAAATTATTAATGGAATTACGTCAATATCATTTGGTACATACAAAAAAATACGAACTCGCTAATGAAGATGCAGAGCCTTCTCTATCCGATTTATGACTAGGGGAATATCATGCAGGTACAAGATTTTCTAGATGACCCAACAGGTCGCCGGAGAGGTGGAAAGAATCACCCATCCTATGACAACTCTATTTTTGCTACCGTAGCTCCAGAATATTCGATAGGCGAAGTTTTATTGGGATCTGCCTATCGTGGTCTGCTTCTTATGAGACCTGAAAGAGATGTCGATTTACAAAAAATTGACGATTTGCCAGAGACTTTCTCCAACGACTTAGGAGGGCCTGAGCTTTGGAGTGTCCTCTTAAAACAAGAACAAGGAGGACTCGCAAGTCCGGTGAGAGGAGGACAAAAGTCAACCCGCCTCCCCCAACTTATGCCGCTTGTACCACAAATAGCTTATCACGCTTGTGTTCTAGGGAAGGTGCGAAGTCGCTGGAATCCTTTTAACCTATTACTTCATGCAATAGGAGGAGGCTTTGGTGAAGTTAAAGGGAAAGATCTGATCAGACAGTTAGGTGACGCACTAAGAATTGAAAAGGATGATGATGTCTTCGCAAGGTTCGTAGGTCGTGCCTTTAATCATACCATTAGACCATTACTCTCTTATCCCTATGTAGCAATGTCCCTAAATAAAGAGCAGTTGCGAGCTTTCCGAGGCAACGCAACTATAATTTCTTCTCGATCACCTGCAGAGCGCTTTTGTAAGGATCTAGAGGCGGTACTGCAGCTTAAAGAGCGACTGACGCGTAGACAATGGACGGTGCTACTTGAGGCAACGCTACGTCTCGGACTGAGCACACACGTTCTCTGGGTCTGCTACGTCAATACAGTTTGCTGGCAATTTGTTCTTTCCATAGTAGGGGGTAATGCCGTACCCTCAGTGGCTGAGATTGAAGCGAGCCTTTGGCAATCACACAGAGATATGAACTCGTTGCTAGAGTTCGGCCATAATGCTGATTTACTTATCAGGCATTTGCTAGAAAAATATGTATACGCTCGATTCGGGCTAAACTTGCTTTTTTGCCTTATGGATGATGCTGGATGTTCTTGGCCTGCTAACCAAACAATAGGCTATTCGCATGCAGGGAAAAATTCAGCTCCAGAAGCTATTAAGCTTTTTTTTGAGCATCTTTCACTCAACAAGGTTAGATTGGACTCTGATTGTAGCAATAGAAGTGGCCAAAACGCATTACAGTGGCTCCGATCTGCATGTGCTGTACTCCTTGAAGAAAACGCTTCACTTGCAAAATGCCAGAGTGGTTTTACGAACAATGTACTAGAGTTCACACGCTATAGCCTTGGGCAACTGGAAACAGAAGATCCTGAAAAGAAATCTTATGACCAAGCTTATCTATTGGCCAATCTTGCTGGCGGACGTAAAAGAAAATCACTTTGGATTACTCAACCTGGTCCCGCTATGCTAATCTCCCTTGTCCATGCTTGCTGTTACACTCAAGGGGAGATTCCTGCAACCATCGAGGATTTTCGGTCCCACCTTGCCGATTATGGCTTACGAGTCCCAACTGGTGAACTTGCGAAGGGGAAGGTAGGAACCGATTTAGAAAATCTAGGACTTGTAGTTGACAGCCCAGACGCTGCCGGAGGCCGGCTACTCGTTGATCCGTTTTAACGGCTTGAAAACGTCTTCCCTTCTGTTAGCTCATTGTGAAGGTGTAAATAATGAATTATCTTTATCTTGCTCGTGTACTCAGCAAGCTTCTAGAAACACATATTACGAATGCAATAGGACGGAGCCCTGATGCTTATGTTCGCCCCGTGTTGGTGGGACCACCAAGTGAGGCTTTAGAGTCGCTGTTTAACTTGCTTACTTCCAATGGTACAAATGATTGGCGTATTGCAGGGATAAACCAAGAGGTTGTAGTGCTATATGTTCAAGGGTCTCAATTTACGGTCAGCAGTAGCGCTACGTTTGCTTCTACCACGCTGAGTAAAGTATGTCAGTGGGACTATGCTGTAACAGCAAGAAATAATGGCCGTATAGTTATTATGCTAGTCGAACCGCGAGCTTGGGACAATCGTCATGAATCGTTGGCCAATACAACAGAAACATTGGGGGGTCTACCCACCGAACCTGCAGATCGAAAACTGAAGGATATTGTATGGACGCACATAATCAATGAAGTTGTGCTAGCCACAGGCCTTGGGCCGGTTGATATTCGATTAGCATTCAAGGAAATTGCTAAACAAAGCAGAAACCTAGAGCCTTCTACGAGAGATCGAGCCTTATGGGAAGTAGCTAATGAGCTACTGGCAACATCAGCTAGTACAAGGACATCAATAGATGTCCTTGCTCTTCCGACAGGATTACCTTCTCTTATAAACACGACTGTATCAGTCAAAGAGGCATTTCCACTTATGCAAGAGTTAGGGGACTTTCTTAGCAGGGAAGGGTTGAAAAACGGTATATCTAGACTCGAAAAAACAGAGATTGCACGAAATAATTCTCTGCAATCTCACCTTAAAGCACTCGCAAGCCATATTAGACAAACTAGCCTTACAGGAGCGAGCTTTGCACAAGCCCCTGCTTGGTATTATCGACCTGGAAACCCTATCCCTGCATGGTGGCAAGCACTCAATGCGGATATGTTGAGACAGATGCTGGACGAGTTAGACGACAAACGCCCTGATAAGCTGGAGTTGCAGTGCCTCAATTTGTTAAACCGTTTCGATTTATTGAAAGGCGAACCTAATATAGTATCTAGTGAAGTTCAACTTCAAGCAAGTGTTCCGAGTGGTAAACCACTTTCTTCACCCATCTTTAGCTGTAAAGCAGATGGAAATAACTACCCCCTCTCGCCTCTCGTGAGTAGTAGCGGCGAAATCTGTGTTGATGCAAGTCCTCCATCTCATGAAAAGCCTTTGAAGTACCAAGTAGATGCTCCTGGATTTAGCGTGGGAGTTGTAGAAGTACTAGCTCTAGATAAGTTTTTATGTAAGGGAACAGCAAGGGTTCGTGATGCTGAGCGACAACGCCCCCCTGTAAAAACATCTGGCCTTTGGAAGCAGGACATATCCTTGCCTCGCGGCGGACCAATAGATCTAAAAATCTACCACGCGTCAGCGGTTGCTGAAATTCAGGTGCAGGTAATTCCATTTCCAGATCCCGGGCTGCCTCCCGTGGTACAACCTAAACCCAAAGTTGAGCAAGTAATACCTGGACAGTCAATAGTACCCTTAGTGATTGAAGTTGAAAATGAAGATAAAGCTGAAGTTGTTCTGAGAGACAAGACTGGCGCTGAACTGGGGAAGTGGACTATTAACTTCAAGATTGAGGGAACTCCTAATACAGCATTATCATACTTTGAAGCACTCGTTGGTGCTCACCAGGATGAGCGAAAAGGAAGGGTAGCTGTACCTAAACCTCCAAATTCCTTGTTACAGCGCCTAGAACTCGAATATTTATCTTCGGAAGACAGTTGGAAGCCAGTCTTAGCTTGCTGGTCTACCGAGGTAAGTAGATTAGAAACGCTGGATTGGACAAATCCGTGTTTAGGAAATGCACTTCCTCAAGTAGATCCACGCCCAGTTAGCACCCCACCACAAATGCTGCTTGATGCCCGTGAAGCAGTCCGCCAATATTTAGCTGTGGGATACAGAACGTTTGGACAAATCTATCTTGGAGAGGGTGTGCTCCTGCAAGATATCGAGCGATATTTGCAGTTATACATGAATTGGTTGCAAAATGAGCCAGAAAAGGCAGCTTGGTTTGACTGTATCGCAGTTCATGATGCCAAATGGAACCAGGAAGCAAGTCGTTATACTGCCAAAAGCGAGCCGACTGCTATGCTGCTATCACCGTTGCATCCCTTGCGTATTGCATGGCATGGTCTCGCACAACAGCAACTGTACGAGTCCTTGCATCAACGCTGCCCCGCTGCTGGCTTACTCGATCCTCATTCTTGCCCAGACATAGGAACATGGTACACCTTAGAAGGGGCAACACAGTTCGTTCCACGTGTCTTCTTTACTGTCGCGAGTGAAAATCCATACTGGACAGTTTTATTAAGTAAGGATGCTCTTGAACCACTTTTGCCTGAAAGAATACGAGTCGTCACACGCTTATCTGAACTAGGTATTGGCATCAAAGGAGTTGTAGGTGGTTTTAGCGTCTCACAAACTCGGAACAGCCTTAGCGAAGTTGCCAGGTTGCTACCCGCTCGTGCCACGCTTCGTTTAGGTGTTGTTGGAACTAGAGAAACTTCTTCAGCATCTACAAAAGGTATTATTGATTGGTGTCAGGATCGTTATGATCGAGGGGAGGATGAAGACACACTTCCCGTTAATAACATGCCTGTCACAACCGAAATATATGACATGCGAGGAGACACTCCTTATCCATCCCCGGAGCAGCTAGCTTCCTTGTCGGAGAATACCCAAGAAAAAGTCAAATGGTTTAAGGTAGACAGATTGTGGCCGGATTTCCAAATCGACCTTGTGATCCTAGACCAGCTAGGAACGGGGTCACCTAAAGGCTGGGATAGTGACACCCGGTCACCTGTAGGGAAGGGGGCATTACACCGCGTTCGAATACGTGAAGACTTTCAAGACGCTGTTTGGTTAGATGAGTCTCGTATTGGTAAGGATAGCCCTCTCACAAACGGTATTGACGGATTACTACAGAGTACGGCAAGGACTTTTGAAGAACGGGCAGCCCTTGATCGCGTATCTCAATTTCGATTTGAACCTAATAGGCAAGCTATAGGTAGCCGCCTTGATGAATCAACATTTCTTGCCGTGACATCAACTCAGATTGACCCAGCAAGCATTATTCGCGGAGCTAAAGGGTCGGGCTATTTATGGGACTACGTATTACCTGATGCGCTGGGTGGCGATGAGGATAGTGCTGGATATTACCTGATCGCTGAACCACTTCAGGCAATGAAAAATGCGATTAAAAAGGCTATAAGCATCGTTACATCTTCTTTACCAAGTAATCTAGAAGTGCAGGTAGTCCTCAATGAAATATCACGCCGAGGCATACCCATTTTGAAACGTCTGGCAAGTGGCGGAACACAATCCCGGGGTGAGCTTGGCATGTTATTGGCAGTACGTCTCCTTCAGGATGCCTTTAGAGAAAGTACATCAAGTGTTCGACTCCCTGTGTGGAATGGAGATTGCATCCACTTGTTGTTACCAGCAAATTCGTATCAAAAGCCCTTTGACCGAATACGCAAAGCATTGCAAATAACAGATAGAGAACAGAGACCAGACCTGTTGGTTATTGCGATTTATAATCCGTCTCTGCCAGGTAATACTCCTGTTAGCGTGAAAATAACTCCTGTTGAAGTGAAGTTCCGCAGTGGGCGAATGAGTGATAATGAAGACGAACTAAAGAATGCTTTAGGACAAGCTTCTAATCTCGGTGAAGTACTTAATACTATTTGGACCAAAAATGCACCAACACCATTGTGGGATACCTGTAGTACAGCCCTCCTCGCGCAGTGCATCAATTTAGCATTTCGTATTTATGCAGACAAGAATATTCATGGCGGAATGCCAACCGAATGGACAAAAATGCATGAGAGGGTTCTTCAAGATATTTTGAGCGGACAAGCTCGGGTTGATGTAGATAAAGCAGGTCGTCTTTTGGTATTTGACGAGTCGGCTTCTTCTCTCATTCGCGATATAAATGGTGATGGACGCTATGACACGGTAATACTAAATCGCGACGATGCTAGAGTTCTACTTACAGGCATTGGGAACCTTTCCCCTGACGGGGATGCAGCAGTGAATGTGCTCCAGTTCTCGCTGCCTGAGTGTGACAGACGAAAAACTGTGTCCGAAGTTGATAATGCAGACGATAGCATCATACACTCTGCGCTATCTAGTACCTCCGATGCCATCGAAGAGGAACCAAAAAGTGCACATCCACTTATATTGAATAGTGATTCAGAGACTAGCGAAACTGTCTATACATCACTAATCACATCTTCTGCTGAAGAAGAGCAAGGTACAAACCTAAATCTGGGGGAGAATATATCACATGAACACCATTTAGAAAAAGCTACTGAAATACATTCAACTCTTGCTGTTCCTCGTGCCTTTATCGGATGGACTGAGCCAACATCAAGATGGGCTTTGTTAGGAAAACTTGATACAACTAGTGAGTTCGTTGCTTTGGATCTTGACTATCCTAAGGCACTGGGAATCTTCGGTTACATGGGATCAGGAAAGAGCTACCTAGTAGGAAATATGATAGAGGCCTCCTTAGCGCCAATTCCAGGTATAAATGTGCTTCCTAATCCTTTGTCTGTTGTGATTTTCAATTATCGTCAGAACGTATCGGATCGCTTCGAGCTATCGTCCCTAACCGTTCCTAATCAGGATGAGACCGATGTAGAAAAGCTTGTGAACGAATATTCATCTCGTCCACAAGCGTTACGAGACATTCATGTGCTTTGTCTCCCGGGAGAACTTAATACAACACGCAAGAATGAATATAGAGGAATAATTGTATCCGAACTTTTCTTCGATCCATCTGCACTAAGTATAGAGGATTGGGAACTGTTAATGGGTGAGACAGGAAGTGGAGCACTTTTTGCACGAACTATCCGTCATGTTCTTGGCGAACTGCAATCGACAGGAGATATTACATTAGAAAGGCTTGAAGAACATACCTTGTCTCTACTCACGGGACAAAGCCGCAAATCAGCGGAGCTTCGTTTCAAGTTCGTGCGAAAATATATTTCTCCTGCACGAGGAATCAAGTTTGAACAAGTCCTCAAACCCGGCCGTGCTGTCATAGTAGATTTGCGCAATAGATCCCTTTTTTCTAAAGAAGATGCTCTACGTTTCTTCCTGGTGTGTGCTAACCAGATCAATCAAGTTCAAGGACGTTTTAATAAAATGGTAATTTTTGATGAAGCGCATGAGTATCTGAGTAACGAATTTGGTGAGAAACTTGCATCCTTTATCCGTCTCATGCGTCATAACGGTACATCTTATCTCTTTGCGACGCAAGACGTAGAGTCGATACCTCCTGCTATCCGCCAATTCATTGCTACCAAATTCGTTTTCAACCTTGGTACTCGACAAAACATTGAAGATTTAGTACGGTTTGCCCCCGAGTTCAAGAATCAGCAGTTACAAGGGATACGCCCGGGGTATTGTTTAGTCCAAACAGATCAATCTGTGGGCAACCTATTTGAACGTCCTCGCCTAGTCCAAATTCGTCCACGTGTTACACACCATGGGGGAGCCACTCAGATATTTTCAGTAGAAACTTCTCTAGATGAATAGAACCATAAGTCATAGGCCAGGAAATGGTATAAGTTTTGTGCAAAACTTCACCGTGCTGGAAGAGCCGTGTCAGGAGTCATCCAATTGACAAAACAAAGTAGAATACTACCCGAATTTGACTTGGATCACGAGGTTGTCTCTCGAATTCCTTGGTTTCGCGAGGAGTTGCTGGCTTGGTTTCGGTTGCAGGGTCGCAACTTTCCCTGGCGTGAGCCTAGAAGGACAGCCTATGAAATTCTAATTGCCGAAATTTTGCTTCAACGTACAACAGCGGCTAAAGTAGCGCAAGCGTACAACGCTTTTCTCAAGCGCTACCCTTCTTGGAATTCATTAGCAAATACAAGCCTAGAGGATTTACAAGAGCATCTCAAACCGCTTGGCCTATGGCTTCAGAAATCCCTGGTTTTTCGATCACTTGCTAAGACTATCGAGGAACGAGGTAATGAAATACCTGTATCACGTGCGGAACTAGAGCAATTACCAGGGATCGGACAGTATATAGCTAATGCCATTCTTCTTACATTTTATAAACAATCTGAGCCTTTAGTAGATGTTAATATGGCAAGAGTACTTGAACGATTTTTTGGCACAAGAAAACTTGCCGATATTCGCTATGACCCCTACCTACAAACTCTCTCAAGACAAGTTGTAAATACGAACGAAGCCTTGCAAATTAACTGGGCAATTTTAGACCTGGGAGCTTTAATTTGTCGAAGTGGTATCCCATTTTGTCAAGAATGCCCTCTGAAAACGAATTGCCGATATTATAAAGAGAAATATAAAATATAGCTTTGTCAGTACAAATCATACCCACACTTCTAAGATGGAAAAGTTGGTAAAAATTCCTGTTGTTCAACACTCTCCATGAAAACTAAACTTCCCTTTTCTTCTTTCTCTTGGGTCAAGTTTTCTGGTTGCACTACTTTTGTAGGGTTTGTGGTAGTAGTGTCATGTATTTCTTCAAATAGGGAATTCACTCTTCTAAGAAAATCTTTTAATGCTATGCCCATAGCTTCTGCTAACAAGGGTGGTACGGCGTTTGCTACCTGGGTATAACGGGGAACTTGCACGCGGCGTTCTTTGTCTCCCGTGGTGTACTTTGCTTTAAACTCAAACCAATCAGGGAAGGACTGAATTCGTGCATATTCTCTCACTGTTGGTATGCGGGGCTCACTATAATGAACCAAATCATCAGGTAAACTCGTTAAGGTGTGACAAGCTTCATCTGGGGCAAGAGGGGCTATTCTATGTTTATTTAGGCCTAATTGTAGTCGCTCTGTTTCGCTCAATTGTCTGCCTTTTCGGAACTCAGTGATGATCCGAAGAAAGCGTGCTTCTATTTCTGGGCTATGATTTACAAAACGATGGCTATCTGCTACGTTGCCTTCTGCTATCATGTCACCGTTTCTATTCTGGCGCATAAGCTTCTGATATAGGTTATTTTCCTGAATAGCTCCATATGTTCCTTGACGAAATCGCTTCATACCCAATTCAATACATTCAACATGACGATCTCCCTTTTCCAAGTCAGATATTGCGTCTTGCAAGGTAACTTCTTTATCTACTGAGAGACCTCGTTCGGATAAAAATACTTTACGCAAATCAAATAAAGTATCAAACGGATCGAGAAACAGAGCATTTTGAAGTAATTTTTCACGGATCGCTATGAGAATGTACCTAGGTCGAAGTTGTGGAACCCCAAAATCTTTTGCCTTCACGCTCTTTTTCTTAAATGTTGCATACCCTAACTTAACAAGCTGGCATTGCAATTCCTTATCAGCATTAAAGGGCTTCTCTTCTATTTTCTTTCCTTTTTTCCCTTTTTCAGTTGTTTTAAAAGTTTTCGCAAAACCCTGAACGTTCTCTATCAAGAGCATTTGTGGCTTTATCAGCTCAACAAGTTCTAAATACTTTTCGAAAAGCCGATTTCGTTCGTCATCATATTTGCGTTTCCCTGAATTGGAAAATCCTTGACATGGGGGACCACCTGCTAGAAGTTAAATCTCTGGCAGGTCTTTTAGTTGAGACCGATACCTATCAAGCAAAGTTTCAATATCAATAGCTTCTTTAGGGAACCATTCAGGCCATTCAAAACTAAAGTCATCTTCTTGATCAATAAGATTATACTTTAAAGTTTCGAAAGCCATTGGAGATTTTTCTACAGCAAATAAGCCTCTCCATCCGGCTTTCATTAAGCCTAGGGACAGGCCGCCTGCTCCTGCAAACACATCTATAAATTTTGGTGCGTTAGCATCCATACATGTCACAACTCCATCTAATAAGTACTTCATTCCTTCTCCACATATACACTCCCAGACCAGTTGACAAAGGTGCCTTGGCAAACTAGGACCTTAGAATAGAAATTCTACCCTTCTAGTAAGTATACACAATTGTGTCACATTCCGCCAGGTGATTTACTGGCAAATTTTGTGACATAGAACTATTGTCACTTATTTGAACTTTCATTAACTTGATCTCGTAACTGTAGTATGACTTGTTGGGAGAACCATCGCTGCTTCCCTCCCATATCATCCAGTGCTTCTATCCTTTTGTCCTGTATCCACTTGTGAAGGTTAGCTTTGCTAATGCCAAGGCACTGCGCAGCCTCTCCAAATGTAAATCTTTGAGTTCGCCATTGAGTGAGTTTCTCTTTGTGAAAAATGTAACTATGATGCCCATCTATATTAGGACCACTCACACAAACCTTAGATAGTCTCCCTAAACGCGTCCATTTTTGCACTGTAAGCCTTCCCACTCCCAATATCTTAGCAGCCTCCTCACCTAGTAACATGCTCGGCAATGAAAGTCATAATAGCCTTCTGGTTGAAATATTGGACGTGTCCATAAGTTGCAGCAGGAGACATAAGCCCTGACCTTACCCACCGGGTCAAAGTTACATCCTTAATGCCTAAAAGCCTGGCGGCTTCTTCTCGTCCAATCCAGCCATTTTCAGTTTTCACATTCTGTATATATCTTTGGATATCGGAGCAGTCGAAGAGTAATACACCCAATCGTAGTTCCTGCCCTGTTAGTTGATAAGCCTTTAATTTGCCTTCTGCTATGCATAGAAGTATTGATGCTGCGTTTAATCCCACAACAAATAGCTGTCTAGAAGCATCTATCAGATCAATGAGTGATTCTTCTTCACCTTTTTTCTGAATTACGCTATCTTTTATATGGGTTGCTACGCGAGCTAAGCATTCCGCTAATGCGGATTTATGGAATGCCCAATGAGAGAAGCCATCTCCCGGACTATATTCTGCAAATAATAATCTCGCTTCTACGAGGTCTATTAACATGCGCTCTGTTATGCCTAACCATAGAGCTGCTTCTGTACGACTCACAAGCTTATCCCACACGTTCTGAAAATTTTGCAAGGCAACACGACTAATGAGCTTATATCGGTGTCTATCAGTATTTATAATGGTTTCGCAATTCAATTTGTTTGCCCTCAGTAATGTGTTTATTGTTTTGGGCGTTGTTTTAAGTATTCTGGCAGCTTCCTTAATGTTTACATATAAAAGCTGATCTGTAACTGCGGTATTCTTACCAACATTTGTACGTCTTACTGCGCTATTTAGAGGATATGTATCGATAAAATAGCGCTCGAATGCTTCATGAATAAACGCGAATGAGGAATGCTGCCAATACTCCTGTAACCATTGGGTATAAAGGTTACCCAGATCGGCTTTTGGTCCTCCATTGGAAAGGTTTCTCGGCTGTAATTGTTTTCGATAAGCCTCTAGGAACTCGTAAAAGCCCGTTGGCCAATTTATCATTCCCTTAAACACCGTAGTGTACAAATGGTAGCTTTCATATGGCGTAATAGTATTTTGTTTTTTATCTTGTTGGAGTATAGGATGCTGCGAGTCCTCGCTGACAGAGTGTAGATAAGGCCAATCTGTCCTTGCTAACATTCTTGTTGCCCATTGTAGACCATCGGCAAGTCGGTATAATACTTTTGGCTCCTGCTTCGGCAAGAGAAGAGTAGCGTCGCCAAGTGTAGTATCATTCATAAACCACGAGTAGATGATACGCTGAAACAGCAATCCTCGATCATTATTTAATGGCAAAGTTTTAGCTCCTGCTAAGTTACTCTTACATCGGCGACAGCGTGTCTCTACAATCTCTCGAATGCTCACCTTTTTGTTACATTGTTGACAGCAATCTAGAAGTAAACAGCAATGATCCAAACATATCGATATCGCGACTGGCATCCAAATTAGGCGATGATAAGCTGTTTCACTTAAACAGAAAGGACAGAACTGTGCCGCCCGTGCTGGACGAAGCTGTTTGGCTGTAAGAGAGGAGGCAAGGAGAGGTACAGAAATGCCATCAAATATCTCTAAGAACGCAGTTGAGTTACCAGGTGGGGTAAGAATAGTGGCAAAAAGATGGGCACTAGCAGCGTGTAGATCAGGTATGTTAATCTCTGTCAATGCTGCTAGTTGTTGGTACATCTCAACACGTCGAGGAAGTGTGGGCTTATCTTTAAGATCCCCGCGCCTGTGGCCTACACTTTCTCGAAGAAGTTGGAAAAGAATATCGGGAGTATCATAGTCGTTTAGCTTACTCAGACGTGCCAAAAGGGACTGTAAAGATTCGTCTGGTTGGACACTTGTACGTACTAAAAGTGCTCGCAACTGAGTATTCTTCATCCTTAAAATGTATTGTCTTGGAGTAACCCATTAACTGGACGGAAGCAGAATGCTTCTATCTTCTCACAGCTTTACAGAATATCCTTCAATCGCTCTTGCGGAGGATCATCAGGCCTGCGGGGTTTACTACGCCGATTAGCACCTCTGCTATTTCTTTTTTCCTGCTCATATAGCTTGGCCTGATTTTTCTTGATCTCTTCAAGGTTTGGTAACCCCCCAATAAATGGATTGGGAATACCCCTTCTTTCCGCTGCAAGTTCTTCTTTAAATGCTTGTGATAGGAGATCTAGATCTAAACACTTGTGTCTTTGTTCTAATGCCAAACGTGTTGCTGTTCGAATGAGTTTCATCTGGTAGCACATTCTTCCGCCAGAAGCTGCAAAACAACGTAAAGCTGTATCATAGTGGGCAAGATGAGATGGTTCTTTGAGTGGTAGTAACTTCTCTATCTCTTTAAGAAAATCACGGAATATCTCTTTGGTGGCATCAGGATTAATCTCGTCCCACTCGAATGGAGCTAATACGTAGGGATCTCCAAACAATCTAGCCAGTTGTGAATTAGAATTGACTACCTCTTCTGCATCATCCTGTAACCCTATAAGAAGGCATGAAACCTTGGTTTCTTTTATGAATGTTTTCAGCCAGTTGCTTGCATTGAGCAGTATCTTCTGATTATCACGATCGACGAAATGCTGCAGTTCATCAAGGATGAGCAGTTCCACCTTACAGATTTCTTTGAAATATCTAAGGAGACGGCGTTCCTTTGCTCCTATACTCCCCTTTAGCGCTGCCGGATCTCCCAGGGCCTCTAAAAGGTTCATGATCAAATTGTGTACATTCGCTGTAGAAGGAGTGGTCGCCATGACGACTGGACGCAACGTCACAGTCTCTGTAAAAATAGGAGGGTATTTCCGTGCATAGGATGCTGCAAGTGTTGTTTTTCCTGCTCCTGTGGGTCCTACCAGTAACATACATGGTGGTTCAGCAGCTATAGCTTTCAACTCGTGGCATCGTTGAAGTTTATTGTAGAGTTTTTCCCACAGAGGAAAGCGGATACGTATGTACTCAACGTAGCGTATCCGTTCTAAATGTGGGAGTTGAAGGATTTCTTCATGTGTAAGCTTCGCTTGAGCATTGCTTTGAGAATTGAGATCATTCATGGGAATCTCCTTTCACTTTCGCTGGGTGCGCATTTGTTTGTAGCCAAGTCGGATGTAAAATTGCTATTCGAACAGCCATTTCTAACTAATCCTATGGCATCTCATAATCTCCACCCCAGCCAGCTTTATTGGATGACTCTGGTTCTGTTTCATGAACCATGGATGTGTTTATTCCCGTTGAGGAGGCATCACTGCTCTTCTTCTTTTTCTTCTTCGGCTTCTTAGCAGGCTTTGTACCATTTGCTGTAGTAGAAGCTACAGTCGCCTCTGTGCTGGGGCTATTTTCGGTGTCATCTTTTGCTTCTCCCTCCTTCGTTCCTTCCTGGGTAAGCTCGTTTTGGGATTGAGGTGAGGCAGTAATATTCGGGACTGTATTAGTTGCTAATTCTGATCCAATTCCAAGATAGCGTGCTGCTTTCTTACGACCTCGAACCTGCCGGGTCAAACCATATTCGCGTTCAACGAGTTCTTGGATGTGCTTTTTTGCCGCCGCTAGTTCGTAAATATCCACTTCCTTCTTCTGGCTTAGGATATAGTTTCGAATAATTTGGTGCTTATGAATAGACAAGCCCTTCGTGTATTCCTGGTCTATAGCAAGAACGGGTAACCAATCCTCGTATTCAGGACGCGGATCGTATATGTAGAGAACACTCAAATCCATAGGGTCGTATTTAACATGTACCTTTTCTTTACTTGAGCTGCCCTGCTCGTTATCTGACTTATTTCTATCCTTATAGGTTTTACTCTGTAAATAGCTTCGAAGTGATGCCAGAGCAGGGCTTTGGTAACGAAGTGCTTTAAAGTCAATACCACTGGCTTGTACTGTGCGTAGTTCTCCGGGATAGAGGATGTAGCGTAGGTCATTGACGTTATGGTGAAGGCATGGGATATATCCGCTGAGTACACTTTCATCCCATAACTTTATAGGGACTCCACCATTCTTTCCAACGCCATCATGCCAGTCTATTGCATACTGATCCAACAAAAAAACATGTAGTAACTCCATGAATTTTTGTAGCGAAATGCATGCGTGTCGAAGAGAGTCATAATCACCACGCTCTAGCACATTCGAGAATGTCGTGCCTGGCAAGGTATGGATAAGGCCCCGATCATCCGAGTAGAAAGAGCTTTCGATCCTACCTTTGAACCAGGGCTTCTTGACTGGCATACGTTCCAGGAGGATGCCCAATTGTTCACAGGCGTAGTCGATATTGAGACCAGTATAATGTTGTCCGTTATCTACAATTAGCGTTTCCGGCAGCCCATAAACTGGCCAGGGGTGCTTAGTTCCATAGAACTGCTGACAATTGGATTTGGGAAGTATGCCATGGTATAAGCATGCCTGTACAGTAAGATAGCTTGGTGGCTCAAACCCTATGTAGAACCCGTAGGGCATACCGCTATAGGCATCAATGGCTTTCGTGATTGTTGGGCGTCCAATAGGCAATCGATCCTCAAGATCGACGACAATAAAGTCAAGAGTTGTATCGTCTATCTCTACGCGTTCGAGAATGCGTGTTGGTTTTGGGCCAGGAAACACTTGATCCTCGGTATGTCTTTCAAGTGGACTTCGCTGGCGTCGAAGTATGCTTGTAAAACCTTCTTTATGGATGCGACGATAGAGCGTTGATAAACTGGGAAGTTCTTCCTGCGGACGCTTGCCTTGGTCATCAACGATGCGATTAATGATCGTTAATCGTACGTCCCCTGCTCTGCGCTTGGCTGGTTTCTTTTTACACTCTTCCAGTACGGCATGAATGGCCTTTTCATCCTCGGTAGAGAGTCTTGATTTCCCCTTTCCCTTATATTTGTGGTAACCAGGAACAAGTGAGCGGAGATCACAGCCACTGTCAATAAAATCGTTCATCCATCGTCTTATGCTTGTGCGACTTAGCGCCTGACCTATACGTTGACCTTTCTTCCGAGCATTTTTTCTTTGCATAGAAGTGTCAGTCGAGTTGGCTTGTGCTGGTTGAGAAGCCTTCTTGGAAAGAACATATTGTTCAATATATTCATGAGTGCGTTCCTCCGGTGGCAACACCAACAAGGGACGAATGAGATCGAGCCTGCGCCGTGCTTCATCTCTCCATTTTGCTGGAAGTCTTTCGAAGTCTGCGATCGTAAATTCGGTGGTCAGGGGAATATCGGCGAATTTTCGTGTGTTCTGTCCATGCACTTCAAATGCTATTTCTCCTCGTGCCCAAGCCTCACAAAGTTCGCTCTGTGTTATGCGAGTTAGCCCGCCGAAGCTCTGATTTTCTACATTAAGTTTACCATTCAGTAATAGTTCGCGGACAATAAACACTTCCCCATTGTATTTATAGCGAGTGCCAACGGTGAAATAAGAACGAGCCATTATTTCACCTCCTGATATTGTAGAGATGATAACCAAAGAATGCTTGCTGGTATAATTGGCTTAGTCAGATCGACTTTGAGGATATGGCGGAATAACATGCTGTAGATGAATGGTGCCTGTTTATATGGCTGTTGCATTTCTGGAATATCTGCCATAGAGGTTAAAAAATGCGCTAAATCTTCAAATGTGATGCCTTCTAGTTGTGTCCTTAAATGAGCAATACAGCTGGCCATTATTGCAGTTGGGATTGCAAGACGGCTATAGCGCCAAAGCAGTTTTATGTTTGCCAGAGTAGAATTCTTGCGCAGGTCAGTATCGGTCACTATCACAAAATAATGGTTGTTGGCATCGGCCCATGCCTCTCCCATCCGTATTTGCTGCTGCGTGTGTGGTTGATCAAGCAGTTCTTCTGGCTTGCATTCAATAATTTCTTTTCTGTCAGTTCGCACAACTTGAAAGTCTGGCGTGTATGTATGAGCCTTTCCTTCAGTGTCTGTTGCCGTGATGACCATCGGCTGAGCATGATACTTTACCACAGTTGAGTCATACTCCAAGAAATAGAGAAAATCGCGCTCAATCGTAGACTTGTATTTTACGCCTGGCTTCATTTTAAGTGATGGGAAGGAACCAATGATGTTTCCACCCCAGTTACTTACCTTTCTGACTGGCATTTCCGTCTTCCTTTCTCATTAAATTTACTGTCTGTTTGGCAAACCAGTATTGGTTGCCATTAACAACGTCTAACGGTCTTAGCTTCCCTTCCTTAACCCATTGATAGATGGTAGCTTTAGTTACTCCTAAGACTTTCACCGCTTCGTTAGAGGTAAAATACTCATTTCTCCACTCTATTAATCGCTCTTTGTCAAAGATACGTGCGCTATCTCCTTCTCCGTTAGGGTCACCTATAAGTAGCTCAAACATCTCATTAGTACGTATCCAGTTTTGCAATGTAGGAATATTTACTGCAAGAATGCGAGCAGCCTCTTTCCGAGTAACGTATCTCGAGCACAACTCGTAAATTTTTCCCGCATCAAAGTATTTATCAAACTTATACATTGCTGTGGGGAAAATGCGTCCATCTCTCACCCATTGTGTCAGGGTGGAATATTTAATCCCCAAGAGGTTTAGCACTTCCTGACGCTCTAACCACTTGGAGTGGTCTCTTAAACGTTCTCTACATTTTTGAAAATCATCAGGTGTAAACAGAATAGATTTGATTTGGAACTTCCCATTCGAAGGGTGGTAAGCTGTTAAATTTCCTTCTAAGATTTGTAAAAGTATGGTTACCGCTTGAAGAGCTTCTTTGTAAGTGAAAATTTGATCGGCTTTAGCAAAATGGACCCATTGATCTTTTTCAGCAATTTCTTGAGGAGAAAAGCTTTTAACACACCTTGATAACTTCTCTAGAAATGTCATTACCTCTGCTATCTTAAAATGTCTTCCGGGGTCACGTTTTCGAGCAGGGTCTTTTGTAATTATTCCAAAAGCAGTTAGTTCACCTATAACTCTATGTGGAACTCCCATTAGCAGACCTGCCATGTTTGATGAAACAAGTCTGTTCCACCCATAATGGTAAGATTGTGCCTCTTGTCTATCCACTAACTCATGTTTGCCCTCTACTACTTGCGTTAGCAGTTTATTTCTCTGTAGAAGCTTAATTACTTCGGGGGAAGTATTAAGAAGATCAGCAGCCGCTATAATACTTACGTATTTAGTATGTTCAACCAGAACTGGACTCTTCTCAGAAGGTTTTGTACGTACTAAAAAATTGTCTATTTGATAATTGTTTGTAATATGGTAATCAAAAGCCTCTTGAACGAATTTAAATTCTGGGTATGACCAATACTGTTTAATCCATCGTGTATAGAGAACGCCTAAATTATCTCGAATCGAACTTGCCAAACGTTTATTTTTGGCATATGGCTCATAACGCGTACTTTGGAAGCTAGCTTCTGATTTTTTACAATAGCTGAGAAGAAATTGAAAGAAATTCTCCGGCCAATTCATAATTACCTTACATGCGGTTGCATGGATACAGTAGCTCGCATATGGTGTAAGTACCTGATCCTCTTTTCGTGAGGGTAGTAGAAGTCTTTCTGGATATGAGGGGAGAGAATGTAAATAAAACCACTGTTCGCCTTTCTCCACTTCTATAGAGTTTTGTAAACCTTCAATTATTCTGTATAATACAGCTGGAGGCTGTACCAAATTAGAAATTTCGTGCTTTGGTGTAACATAGTCTACAAACCATGATTGGAGCATTCGTTGAGCACGTAGACCAATCTCGTCATCAGCTATGGAGATAGCATTTGCTTTTGTTAGATCACTCTTGCACTCGCTACATTGTGCTGTAACAACTGCATGTTGTGAAACTTTTTTGTGGCAATTTGGACATTGATCTACAAGTAGACATTCATGTTTAAGACAAGCCGATAGAGATACTGGTAACCAGTTTAACAGGTGGCAAGGCATCTCCTGTAGGCACTTAGGACAAAACTGGCTAGCATTTATGGAGCGTATTTGTGGTAACTCACGAGCATCAGGGAAACAAGGTACTGATGTTTTATCTGGTAATGTTAAGTATTTTACTAAGCGAGGCGGAGGCGTAAGTACAAGGACAAAACGATGATGAGTGCTTTTATATAACGTAAAAGGGTCGATCAATGTCAAATCCGCAATTCTACTATAAGTTTCGGATTTACGAGGAAAATTTAAAATGTCCTTTACGTATCTATGATGTCTTCGTGGATCTAATGTTTCCAGTATGAGATCTCGCAAAATATTTGGAGAAGTATAAGAGTTCGATTGAGAAAGTCGTATTAAAAAAGAAAACAATGACTCTCCAGGTAATATGGATGGACGTATTAGCAATGGTTGTGGTGCTGCTAACATTTTCATGAGGAATTTGTCTCCTGCCTTAGGACTAGAATATATCTTCGACCGGATCATCAAGCTCTTTGTCATGATAATAATTAAAATCGCTGCTGCGTGGAATCTCTAAAATGGCTCTTGCTGCTGAAATGCAAAAAGAGCTACTGGATGAGAAAGTTCCTTCTGTGATACCACAAAATATACATTCGCGGCCCCTCATTTTTTGATTGTCATCATAATGCCCCCTCTCAACTGCATTCTTGATGTATACTAAGATGCGTTCCAAAATGTGCATTTGCGTGTGTCGATGCGTTCCAAATTGAACGTTGGATCTTCGTTGTGCTCAATATTTGTACTGAGCCGTCGAGCGGCTATAATAAGGAGCATGTTCTAAATAAGTAAAGCTGTAATTATACAGTTAATTGTAACAAATTGTATCAAAATTGATACGTTATGTATCAAATATAACATTTGTTTTTCTAACTGTCAACCTACTTTTTCAAAAGCTGAACGAGAGGGTGTGCTTATGGAAGCTCAGGAAAACAGAATTCAAGAACGCAACCAGGAGATTGGAATTGTATTAAGAGAAGCAAGAGAGCAGAAAAATATTCCTATAACAACCTGTGCTAATCTAGTTGGTACATCTCGCAGACGCTACGTTGCTATGGAGGAAGGGAAAGCTATTATTGGCGTTGCGGAATTGGAGGTATTAATAGAGTTTTTGGAAATTTCCTCACATAAAGTATGGCCTGGAAAGGACGCTTTAGATGCTCCACGCAAGTTTACGCTAGAAGCTCTTCCAGGAGAGAAGCTACAGATAGTTGTTGATGTGCAAAGTAGTAAGTTATGTATCAATAAATAATTCTTTACGGTTTATAATGGGCATTTTATTGCCTATCGTAGTATCCAGCATTTAATGTGATTTCAGCGGCTTGAGCTTCTGGATGTCCCAGAACAAAAAATGCTTTGCGGTTCGTGAGCTCTCCTGTAATACTTGACTCGCCTTTATATTCAAGCGCAATAATATGCCATCCTCTCTGAATGAGATCATTTACAGGATGCTCTTCTGTTTCGCGTAGATTCTTTCGAGTAGAGGTAGCCGTAGATCCTTTCCCACAATTGCCTTCGATCGATAATCAGGTCCCTTCTCAGGAATGAGGTCGACCTCAATAAAATGGTCTACTGCATCCTCAAATTTCCCAAATCTTTCAGGAGGAACGTGAAAGGGTTTTTGTAAGCGACCGCGTAGTAGTTTCGTCTCGTAACGCCACCATCCATCTTCTTTGGCTTTTAACTGAGGATTTGCAGACTTGTAATAACCATACTCAACATGTCCCATAATATGATCCCCTACGTTACTAAAGGCTACGGGCCTTTTATCTAGAAGATAACGGCGTACCAATTCACTCAATTGATCTATTGTTTCTCCATATATGTACGATGGCTTATCTGATAATGGATTACCAACATCTGTGGAGAGATCATTAGCCCATGACTCAAGAACTCTGACTCTTGCTTGCCATTGTCTTAATTTACTCGTCATCCTTCAACCTCTAAATGTTATTTTTCACAAATTGGGCATTTATTCAAATATTAGTATTTAATTAATATAGATCGACACAAGTAGGGATATTGAGAAATCATTAACCTTTTTATGATAAATATTGAATTTCGAGACTTCATAATCTCGCCATCTTTCGTCGCTGCTATCGATAGCAATGATTGTAACATTAATTATACCCTTGATTCAAGTGTTGTTTCGGATAAATCTTACAAAAAAGTCTTGGTAAACATACAGTTTGCCAATGACAGAGTATTTTGAGCTTCCAGAAGTACCAGATTACATATCTACTGATCAAGCTGCGAAAATATTGCGGAATTTCTAAGCAGAGGGTGTATCAGTATATCGAAGAAAAGAGGCTTCCAGCCTTTCGTGCTGGCAACGTGATATTGTTGCGAGTAGAAGCAGTCAAACAATTTAAACCGAATATCACAGGACGACCACGAAAAAGGACTCCCTCTTGGAGGGTTTACCGGAGTGGAAGCAATGTTATTGGCATGGATATACATGTTCATATTCGTGAGGGGCAACAAGAGAAGCTGTTAGAGAAGTTACAAGCAATCTATAAAGGGCAACGACATACGTTTCCAGGTACGATACAGCGATATGTGTTCAAAGACGAAAAAAGTCCTCCCGCGGTGAGTATTTGGCTTATCTGGAAAGATACGGAGATGCCAGATGAAATAACACGGGAGAAAAACCTAGCTGCATTCAAAACAGAACTAGCCGATGTTCTTGACTGGGAAACAGCGCAAATAAGTACGAAAGAGAGCATTATCTATACGTAATGTGAATGGTTCCTATTATATAGATCCCATTCATGACGGTCATGAACCTTTTCATAGCTCTGTACTATTTCTCTAAAGAAAGCAAGATTTTGAGTTAATAATTGTGATGGTTAATAAAGAAGAGTAACCATAGGTCCCATTATCCGGTAAAACATATGCTGGATGGAAATTCAGCCTCTTCTTCTCCTCAACAAAAGAACAAGTGAGAAATGGGATACTGGGCTTATCTATATAAATACTGTATATAATAATGAGATATCAATTACTTACTTAGTATAGAGCAAATTTGAGGTAATCCCATCAGGTAATAGGTGCAACGTTACTCATTTCTTTCTCAAAGGATGGGATTATTCGTAATCGCCTAGCTCGTGGGTGTAGAGCGGTTACCAGGCATTTGCTCATCCGTTCCAATCAATAGGATACATGGAGAAGGCAAAGCTACCCCATACTTCACTTCCCAGTCACCCAGTCGATAGGCATGAGGTTGTATATTGTTGTGCTCAATTTTATTGATTGGAACGGTTGGCGAGATGTATGCTGAGAAGAATGCAAACAAGACAGAAGGTACATATCGTCAGCCAATACGATTGAGTCTTTGTTATCGCGGTATGACTAGCGGACTGGATTAGCAATGCTCCATACAAAGTGGCGCATGGTTCACAGATTATCCTGGTTAATGCTTTATGTGGCGGATGAAGCACAGCTTTTAGTAGTCATTTTGGGGAGTTGTAATGAAGTCAAAAGTTCTATCTGTTACATCGAAAGAGCCTGGATGTGAGCATGTTCTCTACGTTCCATCATGTTTCTCAAAAGAAATCGTGATCAGCGGCAACCGTGCTCGACAACTCTTAGCACCGGAAGAACTAGCATCGCTGTTCACGACTTCAGGTGTAACGAAAGTTACTACCAGCCAGCATAGCTTTCGGGTACTTCGGAGGAATGTTTTAATTGAGGAAGATGAGCGGGTATTGATTGTACCTCGAGATCTGAATCTTGACTTGGTGTCTGATCTCCGCGAGATGCTTGGCGTACATTGGTTTGGGCATCTCGCTCCATATGTTCCCAATGACGTACTGGAGTCGCTTAGAGATGCGTTTCAATTCAGGGCTGACGATCCCGATCATGGTATCCTTGGTCTGCGAGAGCCCCAGTTAGGGGCTGTGTATTCTGTACTCGGCTATTGGACGACACATGTATTAACGCCCGCGACAGTGGTAATGCCCACAGGCACGGGAAAGACTGATACTATGCTTGCACTCTTCGCCGCGGCACGCCTGCCACGTCTGCTGATACTCGTTCCCTCAGATGCTCTGCGTGAACAGATTGCCAATAAATTTGAGACGCTCGGCGTCTTGCGGGGCTTCGGTGTGGTAGCGCCGGGCGCACTCTGTCCTATCGTTGGGCGGATTCGGCATAGATTTACCTCTGAGTGTGAAGCGAGGAGCTTCGCCGAAGCTTGCAACGTTATTGTTGCCACTCCAAACTCACTCAGTGTATCATCTCCGAATGTACGAATTGCCTTGTTTGCCGCCTTCTCACATCTTTTTGTTGACGAGGCCCATCATATTGCGGCAGCTACTTGGCAGGCTATACGTGATACTTTTGATGACCGTCCAGTCGTGCAGTTCACTGCCACACCTTTCCGAGAGGATGGCAAGCATCTTGGAGGTCATGTCCTGTATGCATTCCCGCTACGAGAAGCACAGCGGCAGAGCTATTTCTCCAAAATTAATTACGTGTCAGTTGTGGATTTTGATGATCCTGATCGTGCCATTGCACAACGTGCAGTTGACCAACTTCGCTGTGATCTTGCACTTGGGTTCGACCACCTGATTATGGCTCGTGTATGCAGAATTGACCGAGCACAGGAGATCCTAGACCTCTATTCTACTATCGCTAGTGATCTCAATTCAGTTGTTGTACACAGCAAAACTTCGCAGAAATCCCGTCGAGCGGCTCTCGCCGCTATCAAATCAAGGCGCAGTCGGATCATCGTCTGTGTCGATATGCTCGGCGAGGGCTTCGATCTGCCATCTCTAAAGATCGCAGCAATCCACGATCCACATAAGAGCCTGGGTGTGACACTCCAGTTCATCGGGCGCTTTGCACGAACTACCGATACATCGATCGGTGACGCTACTGTTGTTGTCGGACGACCAGATGGCGAATACGACGACACCCTTCGTAAGCTCTATGCTGAGGATGCAGATTGGAACTTATTGATCCGTGATATCTCCGAAACAGCTGTCGGGCATCAGCAAGAGATCAGTGACTTTGAAACTGGTTTCACAGCACTTCCTGAAGAGATTACGCTGCGAAGTTTGCTCCCGAAGATGAGCGCAGTTGTCTATCGATCGCAAAGCCCAGACTGGAAACCTGAGGCTATTTCTGATGTCTATCCAGAGGAATCCCTTGTAACTGTCCCGATTGGCCTCAATCTGCGAGATGGCGTTGTCTGGTTCGTTACAAAAGAGCAAACGGAAGTTACGTGGGGAGATGTTAAGACGCTTGAGGAGATCAGCTACAACCTGTACATCCTGTACTGGGATTCAGCAGCTCGATTACTCTACATCCATAGCTCAAATAACGATAGCTTACATGAAGAACTTGCGAATGCCGTATGCGGGAAGAGTATTGAATCGATTAAAGGTGAGAATGTCTACAGGGTCATGGCCAAAGTCAAGCGATTAGTGCCCACGAATGTGGGTGTCGTCGACGTTCGCAATCGAGCGCGTCGGTTCTCAATGCACGTCGGTGCCGACGTCTCCGAGGGCTTCCCAATGGCCGAGGCTCAGACCAAGACCAAGACGAATATCTTCGCTTATGGCTTTGAAGAGGGCAACCGTGTTAGCATTGGTGCATCACTGAAAGGAAGAATCTGGAGCTACCGGGTAGCTCGGTCGATGAAGGAATGGGTGAACTGGTGTGACGACATTGGACGCAAATTGACCGATACCACCATTTGCGTCGATAAGGTGCTAGACAATTTTATTCGTCCACAGGTTGTCGAGACTCGTCCATCTCTTATACCACTAGGACTTGAATGGCCTTGGGAGTTATTCCAAAGTACGACGGAGGAGATGCGGATCGAGCAGCATGGCTTAACTTGGCCGCTAGTCGATGTTGGACTCGATCTCACTGCATACAGTACCTTTGGACCAATCTCATTCAATGTATCCACGCCTATTGCAAATGATGCTTACGAGCTTGACTTCGCGAACGGTGCAATGCAATTTCGAGCATGTGGGCCAGAAGCTTACGTTCTCACGAGACGAAGTAGCATACCTCTGAGTGAATTTCTTGGCCGGTGTAGCCTAACTGTGCATTTTGAGCAAGATGCCACTATTATCCCACCAGGGATATTCCTCCAACTAGACCGCAACCTCACACCTTACGATCCTGCGTGTATAGAGGTACTCGACTGGAGTGGAGTTAATCTGCGAAAGGAGTCGCAAGGACCAACCAGAGATGCAGACTCGATCCAAGCAAGGGTCATTGAGCATCTTCAGACCATTGGAAAATGGGATCTCCTAATCGACGACGATGGAGCCGGTGAGATTGCCGACATAGTTGCCATGCGCTTAGAGGAGGATGTACTGCACGTCCGACTAGTGCACTGCAAATTCTCCAGTGAGGCGTATCCAGGTGCTCGCGTTGCAGATCTTTACGAGGTATGTGGTCAGGCGCAGAAATCGGTCCGGTGGAAGCGTGATGTGGGATTGATGTTTCGTCATCTCATCCGCCGAGAGAAAAATCGCAAGATTTCGCAATGGCCGTACTGGCTTCATTATTGGTGATAGAAATAAGCTGCACGAACTTGCGGATAAATTTCGTTATGTTCGGACACAATTCTCGATAGTTATTGCGCAACCTGGTCTAGCAAAAAAGGATATCTCGTCTTCCGCGCTCGAACTCCTTGCCTCGACGGAGGTCTATCTCTATGAGACAACATGTGCAACTCTCGAAGTCTACTGCAGCCCTTGACTTCAATATTGGCTAATCCTACCTTTTTAGATGTAACTCGACTTCAAGCACAAGACAACAAGGCTAGAAATATATATTCCTCCCTTTTTCTCTCTCAAAAAGACTAGTGGTATTGAGCAAGAAATGAGATTTATGCTAGAATCTTTCAGCAATATGGTGATTTATGTATAAACATGAGCAAGATGTTTTAATGATTTTTCTATATTGAAATATCGATTTCGATTGATAATATGATAATATATATATATTATCATATTATGTATGTTTTTGCGGAATTTAGCATATAAAATGAGTTAAATACGTTTTTGATTATTTTTATAAAAAGTAATTTAGACGAAGAGTGAAGATAAATTGCGGATACTTGGTAAAGCCACAAGCGTTTTCGTAATATAAGCTTGCCAACGTGTAAATGTCGGATGTTCCCGTCCTTATTCTCAACAGATCTTTATTATCACTCAACGACCAGATATTTGTTGTTCTGAATTTAGTCCTTAAAATAGCGTTGATAGATCGTCGGATGTCTTATCAAGAAACGTTCTAATTCTAGTTTTGACCAAGTCCCTGTTTGTATTTCCCGATTACTGGCAATACCATCTAATTTATCGTAAAGTGTACTATCAATTACGCCACTTGTCATCACACAAAATCCACCAGCTCCATATTGATCGACCGTATCCGAGACCTCCACTTTTTTCGAGGTCAGTGATCCTCCATCACGAATCAATTTACATTGGGCAATCCATTTGACAGGCGACTTCCCAAGGCGGCCTGGCATTTCGAATATGATGTCTCTACCTCCATCTCTGGAGCGAGATTTTCCCATTTTCCTTATCTCGGCTGGATGATAGTGGTGAAGGATGACATCATAACAAAGTTCCTCAAACTGATTATCATCCAGCCATCTCCATGGGCAGGATACGTTACTGGGTTCTCCTGCGAGAGAAGCTAGTGCTGTTAAATTATCTAGAATTATTTGTAAAACGTCAGATGATACCCCAGGTAAACATTCTCTGAAGAGGATATACTGAGCTATCTGGTCCGAAGCCATCAGTATGTTCCCTTCCTCGTCTAAGAGGACGTGGTTTATTGTATTTAAAGATCTGCCTTCGAGATCTGTGTTTAACCGATGGGAGAAAATCTCCTCAGTGCATTTTTGTGCTCTAGCAATTTCTCCGGAGGGATAACCTGCTACATATTTTTTGTTGAAGATTACAGTCCTAAAGTTTCCCACTGTTAAAGGAATGGCCTCATGTAAGTCGGGGATACCCTGTCTGAAGCCTCCATACTCGACCAGAAGGTTTTCTATATCTACCCCGAGAGGAAGTATCCACGAATCGCTAGATATATAAAAATCGAAGCCGATGCTCTTACTCGCAAATGACCGCCAGAATCTATACTTCCATTCCGGATAAACGTTATTCATCTGCTCTATACCCTCTGCTGACAGCCCGTGTATATAATTTGCAAGATAGGCATCGGCTAGTCCAGGAAAGTGTAATACGCGTTTTTCCAGTTCCATTTCAAAATCAGTCACATTTTGATGGAATTTGCCTGATTTAGGAGTCTCAATATAAAAGTCTTCTGGCAGCCAGCCTTCTGGTAACCCGTAGAACTCTACTTCAGATTTCAGATATTCATGGGGATTTATAAATCCATGGGAAAGAAATAGAAGGTTCCTGGTTATTTCTGGAATATTGTATGGCCGGAAGGAAAAAAATACTGAATGAAGGCGCTTTTCATCGTTCCAGTGATCTTTCATAGATATATCTTTGCAATTGCCTGTAAGCGTTTCTCCAACAAACAGCGCTTTCAGATAATCGTTAGCAATGTCCAGTTGAATTTTAGTGTGCCCTATACTATAACAGGGAACTTCTAACTGTATCTCCGTGTTAGCCTCACTCAGTAAGTTGGACAACTGGGTAAATGTATATTGATAAATTTCAGATATTGAAATTTGAACATTTTCAGCTCCCAATTCTTCACCGGGACTTGCGGGATTCTTTCTGTCGAAAGTGCGTGTAGTTAGTAAGTTCGAAGGCATTGGAAGATAGTGTTGTAGAGCGAATGCACGCGTGTAACTAACCGTAATTGCAAGATTCTCCACCATTTTCTTGAAATAAGCATAGGAAAGGATATGAGTATGCCACTTCACATTAGTAAAAGAGAAGTTAATGGAACTGAGAGATGTTTCTTGAATTTCTCTCTGTAGGAACTATTTCTTCAGGTATTACCTGCTGTTTTATTTGTTTCTGGAGGTAATCGATTTTGTGGCAAAACCAGGCCAGTTGCCCTGAAGCGGGCAGGTGATCGATGCGTACCCAGTCTGCGATACAGAAACAATCATCCTGCCACCATCCGAGAGTTGAGAAATCTTCATCTCCTGCCGCAAAGGGAACAAGTTTACCCCAGCAGTCAGTGCAGATCTTAATAATTAGACTTCGACTACCAGTATGAACATTACACCATGTTGTGCCGGGTAGAGCTTCGAGTGGCCAGGGCAGAATCTGAAGAATAGTCTCTCGTTTCTGCAATTTTTGAGTAATAAGATGGGGGTCAAGATTATCCGCAGGGAAAGGGCTATATAGGCGAGTCATTGTCCTATCACTTGTTTTCATATTTTCTCCTGGTAGTTAGCTGTCTATTTTTCTCTTGACATTTTCTACTTCTCTTTTGAGAGGGTAAGAGCGGTAACGTATGTAGTACAAGATCCTGATACTTATTGACGTTTGCTTTATTGCACAATTTATCACGAAGAATGCTGGAGAGCCAAATATTTGTAAAATAATCGATCAGTTATTCGATCTTCCCAACAGTAAGATCTTCTTAAACCTCAACCTAATGAACGGTAAACTTTGCAATAACTTGCTGCTTTAGTAAATTGACAAGTTCTACATGCAAGAGTATCATAGGTGACGGACTCGGAGAAAACAAATGCGGTTTCACCCAATATTTGTGACGATAAGCAGGGTTTCGCCCAATATTTGTGAGAAAAAAGGTCCAGTATTTGTGACGATAAGAGCAACTCTGTGCTCATTATTGTCACTCCCTGCCCAATATTTGTGACAATCACCAAAGTGTTGGTGATTGTCACAAATATTGGGCCCATCGTCACAAATGTTGGGCAGCTTTTTTGCGGATTGAAATTAAGTTTGGCACTTTTCGGAAAAGAGTTTGGCACTCGAAGCTCAGAAAAAAGGCTTTCAGTAGCAAAACTATCAGATTTATAAAGATAAATATAGCCAAAATGGAAGGTAAGTTTGGCATTCATTCGACTTTACCCATAACATTTGGTATTCTTGGAAAAATTGTGTTTCATCGATCAGGAGTACCATATGGCGAAACCATTGGATGGCACTGCCTTCCATTCATACTGCCATCGTTTAAAATTTCACCAGCAAACACGGGACCAGTTGGAAACGATCCGTTCTTCACCACCGAGTCGAACCCCTGGGAGCCGTTATGGAAATATGGCAGTATGGTATCCAAGCAAGAAGATGCGATGTATCATTAAGGCAGAAAGCCATAAGGTTGAGTTTGCATTTCTGCTTGAAGCCGAACACGATGATACTGTTCTCGAATTTTTTGATCAGCCTCCGCCGATTCCTCTCGAATATCCTGACAAACATGGGCGCATTCAACGTCCTCAGCATACTGCCGATTACTTTGTCTTTCGTTACGATTTGGCTGGTTGGGAAGAATGTAAGCCTGTTGAAAAATTGATGGAATTTGCGCAACAAGGCTCGACGCGTTATGTGTTTGACGAAAAAAAGAGGCAATGGCGTTGTCCTCCAGGAGAGGAATATGCCGCCCGATACGGGCTTACTTATTGTATCAGGGCGTCGGATCAGATCAACTGGGCTGCTCAGGACAACTGGCACTACCTCGAAGATTACTATCAGGATCTGGAAAAGCTCGTGGTATCCGATAAAGACCTGGAAGTACTTTACCAACTTGTGGATGATCACCCTGGTATCAGCCTTACTGATCTTCGCACCATGGCAGAAACGGTCAGTTCTGATCGAATCAATATTGCCATTGCCAAACACGCTCTCTATGTTGATTTGACAGTTTACAGACTTACAGAACCAGAACGCACACCGATCTTTCGTACTCACCGGACAGCCCGCGCCTATTGCCATCGGAGCAAAGATGTTAGTGAATCTGGTATTGGTGCTCATCCCGTGTTGATTGATCAGGGAAACACCATCATTTGGGACGGCAAACTATGGCGTGTAGCGAATGTTGGACAAACGGAAATCACACTGATTAGTGAAACTGGTGAACCAATACCTCTGCCTTGTACGACCTTTGAAGCTTGGGTAAAAGAAGGGAAGATTGTGGGTGGGCCAAGTGAGATATGTTCGAGTATCACACCGGAAGGCCAAGCATTACTCGAACAAGCGGACGATGTCGATATTGCCACTGCCGTTTTCCGCAATCGTGTCATTAACCCGGACCAATATCATGACGATGAACAACAACGTAATACCGCTGCACGCACAGCAATCCCAAGGAGGACAAATTTCAACTGGAAAAAATGGTATCGGGATGCGGAAAACCAATATGGCAGTGGATTTATTGGTCTCCTTCCGAACTATCATGAATGCGGGAAAACGAAGAGGCTAGATCCCCGTTCACGCGAACTCATCGAACAGGTACTACAGACACACTATGATACCGTAACCAGAAAGCCCAAACGAGGAGCGTTTGGAGAGTATCTCCGATTATGTCAGGAACAAAACATTTCCTCAACCACCCAACGAACCTTTTATGCAGAGGTACAACGTCACAAAACGGCATATGAACAAACTCTTGCCCGTGAGGGAAAACGGGCAGCTTACCCGTTCAAAGAGTATCATCACATGCCGGAAAAGACAATCAGCCGTCATGGAGATTACGCCTGGCCAATGGCACATATTGATCATACAGAGCTCGATCTCATTCTCTGCGACTCCAAGACCAATCAACCCATTGGAAAATGTTGGTTGACCTTGATGATTCTCTCTGCCACCCGTCGCATCGTTGCGTATTATCTGACCTTTGATCCCCCGAGTTATCGCTCATGCATGATGGTCCTCCGGCTCTGTGTGAAACGCCACGGTCGTCTCCCGACCGCTATTACTGTCGATGGAGGATCTGAGTTCGAGAGTATCTATTTCGAGCAATTACTTGCCTTGTACCGTGTACGTAAACACCAGCGTCCTGCTGCCGAGCCACGGTTCGGGTCTCCGCAAGAGCGGTTATTCGGGACAATGGATACTGAATTCATCTATCATTTGCTGGGCAATACCCAGGCGACGAAACGACCACGTACAATGACCAAGTCTACAGATCCTCGTCGTCATGCTGTGTGGACACTTCCTTCGCTTGCCGAGCGCCTGCAGCAATGGGCCGATGAGGAATATGACACTATTCGACACCCATCACTGGGTCAAAGTCCCCGCCAAGCTTACGAACAGAGCATGGAACGAGATGGACAGCGCATACATAAATTGATCCCTTACGACGATACGTTCCGTATGGCAACCTTCCCTACTACCAGAAAAGGAGTGGCGCTGGTCCAACCTGGAGTCGGCGTCAGGATGAATTATCTTGACTATTGGTGTGAAGCCATGAGGGATGCTACCGTAGAACGTACTCAAGTAAAGGTTCGCTATGATCCATTTGACATAAGTGTTGGATATGCTTACATCGACAGCAAGTGGAGACAATGCATCACTCCATACAACGAATTCGCAGGGTGTTCTGAGCGTGAACTGCAGCTTCTTGCTGAAGAGCTGCGAAAACGCAACCATATTCAAAACGGAAGGGAACAGGTCGAACTCACCCAAAAACAACTGGCCACGTTTCGACGAGAAAACACGGACGTCGAGGCAGTTCTACGTCAACAACGCCATGATCGGGAAACCAGGGCCGCCCTCATCGTACTTGAAGGAGGCAAAAGCCAGCAGAGCCTCAATGATCAACCCTCTGTGTGATCCTCACCCGAATTTATGGAGACCCTAAACATTAGGGTGAACACTTCACTTGTTCGTACTCAAGTGGACTCATATAGTGTAAGGTAGAATGTCTTCTTGTGCGATTATAGAAGCATTCTATGAATTCAAAGGTAATGCTTCTGGCTTGTGCTCGCGTCTGGAGATATTCCCCCTCAATGCATTCCCCTTTGAAACTATGAAAAAAGCTTTCCATGGCTGCATTATCGTAACAATCAGCAGTATGGCTCATGCTCGCTCGCAAGCCTTCTTGCTCTAAAAGTTTTTGATAGCTCTCGCTCGTGTAGGTGCTCCCGCGATCGGAATGATGGAGTAACCCGGCTTGTGGACGGCGACGAGCCAATGCCATACGCAGAGCTTGAACCACCAGGGCAGTATCCTGGATAGTCGCCATAGACCATCCTACCACCATACGCGAGAACAGATCAAGCACAACAGCTAGGTACAGCCACCCTTCTGCTGTCCAAAGGTAGGTCGTATCGACTACCCATTTGCGGTTGGGCTCATCCGCGCTGAAGTCGCGTTGGAGCAAGTTGGGAGCCACCTGAGCACCTGGCACACTCTGGGTGGTGATCGTGCGATGCCGTGGACGTTTGGCAAACAGTCCTTGCTCCTGCATCAGACGAGCCACTCGCTTGCGTGAACAATGCAAGCCCTGCGCACACAGCTCTGCATGTACCCGCGGACTCCCATAGACACAACGATTGTCCTCAAATGCCATCTTCACTTTTTCGGCGAGTTGTGCATCTTCTCGGCTATGTCGGCTAGGAGTCCGTTGGCACCAAGCATACTATCCACTCACAGACACCTCCAACACCCGACACATCGTCGTAATCGGATACTCCTGCCGATACTCTGCAATGAACTGATATTTCATTGCGGGCTGCGCGAAAAGATGCCGAGCGCTTTTTTTACTATATCGCGCTCCTGTTTCACAATCTCCAATTCGCGTTTGAGACGGCGCACTTCCTCAACTTCCCCTGGCTGATGCCCACTGCCTGGGAAGGCTTCCTGATTGTGTTCAGCCAGCTCCTTCCTCCATTGATGAATTGACGTATCAGAAATCCCCAGATCGCGTGCGACGTGCGTAATCGGCTTGCCACTGGTCTGAGCTAGCCGCACCGCTTCCCGTTTCAATTCGGCTGTGTAGGTCTTTTGCATGACCCTGGTCCTCCTTCTGGAATAGTATATCCTAAGCTTTCACTACTCCACAAATTCGGGGGAAGCACAGTGGCTCCTCCTTCGATACCCGGAGCAGAATTTAGAAGTGGCAAGCAAAGCCAGATACCAAAGCGCAATGATTTACAAGAACAGCAATCCAAGAAGCAAGACAAGCTCCTTGTATTTAGACGGATACGCTCATGAAAGATGAACAACAGCAACTGCCTTTGAAGCAAAAAGTAACAATCCAAGATGAAGAACCAGAGTATTTTGACTCAGCATTGCTCATGCAGCCTCCGGGAGCGCGGCTAGAGTATTTTGAGCATCAGTGTCTCATTTGGCATCCCCGCCTGCTAGAAACACTGGAAGCCATTGTACGAACTATCTGTCCGCCAGGCGCTGGGGCAAGTCAGAGACGTTCAGGTTCGATGGTTTTAGCAATCGGACCGAGTCGTGTCGGAAAAACAACACTGATTTACTTATTGGAAGAGCGTTTACTGGCGCAAGCCAAAACGCAGATGCAACAAGATTTACCTACATTCCATTTGCTAGCATTACCGCTGCTGGTTCAGAGTCGGGGCGATTTAACTGGGCAAAGTATTACAAAGCAGTATTGCGGCAACTGGGAAATCCTTTTGTGGATAGCAAAACAGCCTTGATCCGAACACAAGATCTGCAGGAGGCGATGGAAGCAGCCTTGATAGAACGAAAACCTATCGCAATCATTGTTGACGAAGCCCATCATCTGGCAGCTGCCGCCAGTGGCAGCCGCCTCCAGAGTCAATTAAACCACCTCAAACATTTCGAGAATGCAACTGGTGTGAGCCACGTGTTGGTGGGTACATATGAGATGCGACCTTTCCGCAAAGTAAATGCCCAGCTCGCTTGCCGGAGCATAGATGTCCATTTTCCTCGGTATGATCTTACCAAAGAAGAAGACTGCCAAGTCTTCAGAAGCGTCTTGTGGGCATTACAACGGCAAATGCCTATCGAAGAAGAACCGTTACTGGCCGAGCAGCATTGGCAGTTTCCTGTATGCACGAAGTATTGGGTGTATCGGCCTGCTCAAGCTCCATTTGAATCAAGCATTCAATCTGGCTTTGACAGAAGGAGCTAGAACAGTAACGGAAACTCATTTGCGCCAAACAGCTCCATCAGATGTTCGTGTTAAGTTGGCTCTACGTAATGCCCTTGAGAGCGAAGTGGAGTTTATCGAGGCGGACGATGCAGACAAGCAGCTTCTTGCCTTACTCGGGCGACCCTCACCTCAGACAACCTCTAAGGTGAAAAAAATATCTGAGGAAGAAGAACAAGATCAAAAGACGTCCAAAACAAAAAAACGCAGACCGGGGAAGAGAGTTGAAGGACGCGACTCAGTTGGGGAGACGCCGAACGATCATACAGAAGAGGAGCGAGCTACAGGATGAGCGGAACTGGACAGGCAACCATTTTTGTACAAATTGCTGATTCCTGGATAAAGGACCAAGAACAAAGGAATACGTTTGATATCCCATCGCGTAGTAGGCTCTATGGCCTTGAACCAATCAAAGCCAAAACCGTCTGGGCAGAGAGCTTAACCAGCTACATTAACCGATTGGGATGGAGACATGGAGTTTCTCCTAGAGCGTTGATAGAACAAGAGATTGTGCCTCATCTTAGGAGTGATGCGCTTCGTCGTTCATCGGGCAATTGGTCATCGTTTGGGAGTGAAAATGCCATGAGTGTCAATGGGTTAGGGAATCCACCTGTCGAGTGGGCCACACTTCTGGGACGGCTGACTAATCGCCCAGACCTTCACCTGCTTACGCTACGCCAATGGATTGGTGAGCTACCATCGCACATTCTCCTCAAAAAACGCCCTGCATGGTGTCCACTCTGCATAGCAGAGTGGAGAGAGCAACGACTCCCTATATATCAGCCGTTACTATGGATGCTTCAGTTTGTAACTCTGTGCACTAAACACAAAAGTTGGTTAGAAATGCGCTGCCCACATTGTCAAAAAAACCAGTCGGTGATCGCACTTAAAACATCTCCCGGACATTGTACGCAATGCAATACTTGGCTGGGAACAACATTCGATCCGCAGTTAGTACAAGAAATCGATGATGAGACACTAAATTGGCAAGAATGGATTGTGCATGCCTTGGAGGAACTTTATATGGCCAGTATGGAAAAAGATGGCCTTTGCTGGAGGGATTTCTTTACTCATCTAACTGAATGCACGAAGGAGAAAGGAACATACAGAGCACTTGCTTGTCTAACTGGAATTAGTCCTTCATCTTTTAGCTATTGGATTAATGGCATATCTATACCTTCTTTTGAGATGCTTCTATCACTTTGTTATGTAGGTCACGTGACACCGTTTCAGATCATGGCAGGCCAGCTCACACCATTCAAAGAGGTGATCCAAAATGGAACGTCCGCCCGGCCTCCACGGTTACGACGCTCCTCGCATCAAATAGATCATGCACGCTGTATGCAACTCATACAGGATGTCCTCAATGGAAGGGAGGAACCACTAGGGGTACTTCAGTTGGCAAAACGCCTGGGACATCAGGTTGCTCCGATCAAATATCACTTTCCAAAGGAGTGTGCTCTGATTACTGAACTTGCACGAAAATATCGAGGGCAGCGAAAAGAGCAGAGAGTGGCTTTGGTGTGCGAGGAAACACGACAGATAGTGATTTGCCTCCACGACCAGGGAATATTTCCCTCTTGGAGGAAAGTGAGAAGTGAACTCACTAATCCGAAAGTCATGCAGATGCCGGAGGTAAGCAAGGCTTGGCATGATGCTCGACGCGAATTAGGTATCGAGCAGTAAGCGCCTGTTAAGATGTAGCTCTACCACCTCCTGAGGTAGTAGCTAATCTGTTCATCAGCACTCTTGAGGGCATCTTTCACCTCATAATGGCGTAACTCTTGCCACAACTGCGGAGCAATTCGCAAGACTCCCTCTTCGGGAAAGTATTCTATGAAATTCTTGATCAGAAAACGCTCAAGGGGATTGGTAATGATGAGTTTTTTGATGTCAAGATCACTTGCATTTGTCGGGTCTACCATGAGAGAACCGCTTCGCTCTAGTGGCTGGCCGGCATTCGCTTGCCGTAGGTAGTAGTCCCTGAACTCTCTTACCAGATCATCGATCTTTACCTTCCCTTCGCGATCAACTAACTGGAAAAGTGCTTTGAGCATCACAGGCTTGTAGGATTTCGACATTTTCTTGCTTCTTACAAAATCAAGAAACTCCTGTTTCCACTCATCACTTGATGTTGGAATATTCTCTAGATTGAGGCTTTTCCTGATCTGTTCAATGTGGTCACGCTGAAAGTAGTAACTTGCGCGTCCGCCAGATGTTTGCACCGCATCAGGCGTAAGAGCGCTATTCTCGATCCAGCGGCGTACCCGTACCGGATCGACGCGTAGTGCATAGCCCAGCGTGCTGAGAGAGATGAGATCTTCTTCTGGTCTGAGATCAATAGGCTGCTCATCGAGAGAAGTTTCAGAATTTGGCACAGAGGCACCTGTGCTGTAATTCTGAGGAGTTTCTCTCACACGGCTTGCGAAGAGGTTTCTCCTAGCTTCAAAAGCGGCAAAGTAGTCCGGATCAATATCTAGTTTCTGAGCATTCATCGAAGAGGGCTTCAACCCTAAACTGTGCTCTACCATGGTTGAGACGACTTGATCACCATTTAATGTTAGCACACGAGGGATCGATGTAGCGGCTTTTTGCAGGGCACCGGGAGCGTAGTTTGCTGTTGTCATGAACATGCCATCAGAAAAGCGCCCAGACAAGGCTCCAATGAATTTATCAATATCTGGCCGTTGGACATTATTGCGGTGCCGCTTAACTTGTATTCCAATGGGAATGCGAAACTGACCAGTCACCAAATCACCTAGAGCATCAATCCCTCCATCGCCGATGTAGCGTGTGACAGCTATTGCTTCAAGGCCCACATAAACGAGAAATTCGCCAGCGAAGAACTTGAAGCTTCTTGCCGACATGGAAAAAAGTTGCAGCTTTAGCTCGCGCTTAAGGTCTGGATTGGTGGCAGGAGAAGCATATGCAGGCATCGCGTTTTTTCTCCCTGTACAAGATCTAGTTCCTTTGTTGTTTTTCTCTGAAGGTTAAGATCATTTAATCACAGGACAATTCAGAAGTCCACTCATTCGACCTTCTCATACTTAGAAGGTACTCGGCTGCTATGCCGTTTGCCCACTTCAGCTACCTATCGTATGGCGCGTCTACAGCAACTACTTCTACATCTCTCTGATGTTCAAGAAAGCTTTTCATCAGCTCAAGTGTACCTGTATCGTTGACGGTAATACGATAAAGCCAGCTCGCATCAGAGGACACGTCCCATCTAAGTATCGAAGTGGATCTCGATCCACGCAACTTCCTACAGAGCTTTTGATACCCTATCCCACTTTTGGTGCGAACAACCACGTAGTGCTCTTCCATGATACCCTTCTATCAAAATTAACATCAATCGCGTTTTAAGCATGAGCCAAGCCGAATATATTAAATTTGGTCAGAAATCGGAAGACAAGTTTGGCAGTGCTTCAAATTGGAACCCATTTAGCGGCTTAGTGCCAAACTCTCTTCCGAAAAGTGCCAAACTTAATTTCAATCCGCACATGCTCATGAGCGCACGTTTCGCACAGCCAGCCCCCATCTTCAAAAATGCACTGAGAACAGATCTCTGTAGCTGGTTTGCCGCAAATGTTACAAGCAATCGTAGGAGTTTCGTTTCTGGCGAGTACCTGGATCGCCTTCCCCTTTGTTCCTCCTTCTCGTTCGGCGATTACCTTCAAACGCAGTTCTGTTGTAGTACCATAATCATACTCGTGGAAAAACTGCTGTCCCGGTCTCAGAATGTTGCCCACCTGTACACGCATGCTTTTATCGCCAAATTCCGGATCCACATAGGATGCATAGGAGACTCCTGCAAGCTCAAATTTGCTCAGATGGCCACAGCACTCAAGCCAGCTTTTTCTGAGTAAGCTATCCAGCGTTTGTAGCGTTGTCGTAGCAGGTATTTCCAGATGCATCCAATACTGCGGCTGCTCTCGCCCTTCTACAAGGAGATGCAATGTGCTGCTTTGCTTTGCCAACTTTCGATTGCCTGCTACGGTTGCTTCTGCTTTCTGCGTGCACGTTTCCAGATGTCTGGTCATTGTGGCTTTACTGAACACACCATGGCAAAACTGGCAGTTTCCTCTGGTTGATGTCTTGCTCATCTTTTCTTCCCTCTCTACACATGGATACGGCTATTTCTATTCCATGGTCTCAATATAATTGTTCTGCTTTCTACTTTCCTTTTACAGGCACCAGGGATCACGACAAGATCTCTCATATCCCTATCGTATCACCTTGACACTATTCCGAACAGGTACGTGATTAAGCACGACTTATATACTACTCTTGTAAGGCATAAGCCCTGTCAATACCTTCTTCACTCATTGCTATTCAAGCCGGTAGGAAATATAATACAGAGAATAATACTATCGTGAACATTGGAGGAATAGCAAAGTTACCGGCATGGCGAAAAAATCAAAATTCTCTAAACAAAAGAAAAGCATCACCACTCAGCCGTCGCAAGCAGATAAATTGTATGGTCTCATCACGCGCCAGGTCATTGAAGGAGACTATACTGAGGCTATTAGCAACTGCGAACGTCTACTGGGCTATCTTCCCCAGCATTCACCATTGCGCGTTGATACGTTAGCACACCTGGGCACTGCGCATGCCATGTTACAAAACTACCCAGAAAGCTATAAGGCTCTAACCGAGGCCCTTTCGCTTCGTCCGAATGATCCCGATCTGTGGTATAACCGGGGATTAGCAAGTCGCTTCACCTCGCGCTTTGGTCGCCCCTACCGGGATTTCGAGCGTGCTGTAGAGCTAAATGTAACCCCGGAACTGGAAAAGCAGTTTAATGAAGCATTGAAGGACAGCCGTAAAATAGCTGAAAAGTCGATGAAGACGCGTGGCCCAGACTTTACCCTGGATCAATTTATTGAGCAAGAAGACCACTTCCAGCATGGCATGGAAACAATGCAAGCGGGTAAGTGGGAAGAAGCTATTCAGGCTTTTGAAGCAGCTATTGCAATGGGTGATTGTTTACCTCAACCATGGGGAAATATGGGAATGTGCCTGATGATGCAGGAACGCTATGACGATGCTGAGGCGACCTGGAAACATGCTCTCACTATTGATCGGCACTATGCGATTGCCAAAAACAATCTGGCTAAGCTACCTGAAACCCGGCGTGATGGTCCTCCGCAAGTATTCGGGATAAGTGACCCGTTTGTAAACGCCAACGTCAAACAAAGAATTACTTTTATTGAGGAGTAGCAAGGTTAGATGGGTGCTCTCAATGATTATGATGTACAGGTAAAAGCTATCAAAGCTTATAACCAACCAATCCTTGATGATTTTCAAACCTGGCTTAAACAGCGAGGACTGAGCGATAAAACCATACGCCGCTATGTTAGCGATATCGACTTTTTTACTGAGTACCTCGTGTATTATGAGCCATTGAAAAAGCTTGATGAGGCCGATAGTGGTGATGTATGGACATTTTTATCAGATTGGTTTGCTCGTAAGGCGATGTGGGCCTCCGTAACTGGCATAAAGTCGTATTTAACCTCATTCAAAAAATTCTTTCAGTGGATGGGAGAAATAGGGTGTGTTTCGCCCGAAGTCGTCGCAGAAGTATTGACGACCCTTAAAGAAGATCAGGACGAATTCCTCGCTAGCGTTGCTGACGATGATGAAGATATCGATTTTTAAGGAGCAAGAACATGATCATCCAGGAAGAAGCCAACCAGCTCCTCACCCGAGCATTCGCGCTTGTTCGCGCGTGCCCTTCGGGACGGGTCACAACCTATAGCTGGCTCGCCAGAGCGCTCGGCTACCCGCGTGGCGCACGTATGCTCGGATGGATCATGAACGAGTCTCCCGAGGGCGTCCCTGCTCAGCGCGTTATCAACAGTAAGGGTGAGTTGAGCGGGAGCTGGGCGTTTGGACAACCGGGTACGATGCGCCAGTTGCTAGAGAATGAAGGTATCCTCTTTTCAGAGAGTGGACGCGTCGATCTAAAACGTTATGGCTGGGATCCCAACCATGATCTGAGTGCAGATGAACTTCAGGCGTTATTTGCAGAAGCATCTGCACATCCAGTCACGGCTAGCAAAGGACTCTTGCGTCTCTTTCGTACCGATATAGCCTCGCCGTTTCGCGTATCTTCACCCGGTGCAACCTCATAGAGCGTTATGAGGATTTTCTAAACTCCTCTGGATGATGTATAAGTGAGGTATCATCCGGTAGCATAATACTTCCCCGACCCATTATCTCCAGGACGAGTTGTGCCAGTTCGACCAGTTCCATGCGGAAACGAATGTTAGCGCCCGTTGATCTCAGCACTGCCCATAAAGCAAAATTGCCGGGTGGCTGCGCATCCGTAATGGCTGGAAATTGGGGAAGTAGCTCAGCAATCACCTTTTTTGCTGGTTGCTCAATCTTTGTAAAGGATACGTATGCATATTCTTCATGCTCGGAGACTACAAGGAGGTCGCGCCCTTGAAAGTGCACTTTGCCCGAAACTCCCTGGCAGGAATAACGCGTGGTCACGCCTGGTATGCAGTTAAGTAGCTCGACGGCAGATCGGATGAAGGGATCAGGCTCAATGGCATCGGGTATAAAAGCATTGTCGATCTGCTGGAGCATCTGGTAATCGGGCAGCGCAAGGATCGCCTCATAATGTTGGTTGATCCAATGAAAAAAGTCGCGTGCCTTATTTTCATACTCATATGAATTAGAGGGATGAAAGTGCTCTCCGAATAGTGTGAAAAGATTGCGTAAGAAAAGGGCATTGCGTTTTGCCCATGGTACCTCTCGCGCCATAACCCGTCGCCTATAGGCTTCATCAGTGGCAAATTTACGGCAGAAACTACGTATATGTTGCTCGCTCGACTCCTCAAAATAAAAGTCGCGCAGGAAGCGTTCATTTCCAAAGAGACGGCTTTCACGTTGCAGGATATCTGCATCGAAGCAATTTCTATCCAGCGCCAGCAGTACCCTGCGTGTAAAGTCAGCCTCGAAGCGTTGCACTGCAATATTCATCTGTTTACGCAGGTCATTTATCTGGCGTTTGATTTTCTTGGGCATGCTTCTTTCTTTGGATGTCGCGGACGTAAGAGATTGAAGGCCCGCGATCTCTTCCTGAAACGGTCTGCGAGAAGTAGATTTCTCTTGTTCTAACCGCGTCTGGAGAGACGATTTATAGGGTTCCAACAATGCTTTCAGAAGCTGATCTGGCTTAAAATGCGTGAGGGGAATAGTCGCAATATTCGTCTTTTCTGCAAACCAGACCGTAAGCTGATTTGTACCAGTCTCTGCACCAGTATCAAGCTCTACTCTGAACAAATAGTTGTCATAATATATTTTATCTACTTCCATACGCATAGTAGACCACCTCCCGACCGTACTATAGAGAGAAATACTCACCACCAACATCTGTACTTGTAGTGCATGCAGCCAGAGTTTGTGCAGCACTTTTGTTTTTGCCGATCTGCCCCATCCTGGAGGAACTGCAATTGCTGTGCCTGTAGCTATATAGTTTGTTGCCTGTTCCTTTAGAGCTGTCCCAATTCGTACACGAACTGCCAGTTCTTTTGTATACACAGCTGGACCACGCTGTTCTTCACGCAACAGATCTACTGTATAACGATAGAGCTGGAGCGCTTCTTGCCGTCTTCCCTGTTCCGCCAGTAAGATCATCAAACGGCATAATGCATCTTCATCGGTCGGATGATCCTCTAGAAAGGTGTAGAGCAGTTCTTCGGCCTGCCATATCTGCTTCTCTTTCAGATAGAGCTCAACCAGTTTGTAGAGTATGCGCCTGCGAGCACCATTCAGCGTATAGCGTCGTGCTTGTGTCCAGGCATATCCCAGATCATCTTCGAGAAACTCGCCCCGGGTAAGTGCATGGGCCTTCTCCAAAAGGGACAATGGATTCTGACCCCGGCTGGTCACTCGTAGAGATTGAGTGGATAAAGCAAGTAGAGCATCAGCATCGACCCAGAGGAACGGCTGTGTTGCGAGCTTGAAGCTGGTGCCTCCTGACGTGTGGAGAGTGAGCAAAAGGCTTTCTCCCGTGCAGGTAAGCAGCGTCCGTCGTCGTAGTATAGAAGTCACCGAATCAAAAGCATGTTCTGTGTTTAGAGCGTTTCTGTCTGGCCAGAGCGTTGAGATCAGATCTTCTCTGGGTGCCCGCCGCTCCTCACGGCAAAGCAGGATTTTCAGTAGCAGCAGCGCCGAACTCCGATTGCCCCATTCCTCAGGCAAGATACGTGTATAATCAGGAGCTTCCATTGAATTTAAAGGAGCGGTAACGAGGCGTTCAAGTCTAAACTCGCCAAAAGTAGTGACCCGCATGAGTGGATACAGTGGGCGCTTCTGCTCACCTGTCTTCTTCATTACTCTTACCATCCCTTCCATCCTGAAATCCCTTGCTTTGCCAGTTGATAACAGGAAGAGCAACCTGTTACTCAAAAACAAAGCTTTATCTGTATGGCCCGATTATAACATAAGCGCCCTGTTGCCCCTGTGAGGTTTTCGTAAATCCCTGTGAGGTTTTCGTGAATTATTTTCGGGTATTATCGTTCATTTTCCAATAATAAACCTTGTCGCTGCGCCAATGCTATCGCCTCTGCCCGTGATTGTACACCAGGCTTACTATATAAACTTGTGAGATGAGTTTCGACTGTTTTGACTGATATGCTCAAGCGCGGGTCTATTTCGATAATACGTATTCCCTGCACGACCATCTGAGTCATGGATTTACTTCTCTAATCAGACATTGGGTGACGCTCCAATGCCTGATGATTTGTTATTTCTAGCCGATTTAATAAAAATACACCATCAGCAGTACAAATTTGACGATCCCCAGATAGATTGTAACTTATTTCTGTCAAGGAAACATCAGGTGTTTCCCCGTCGACATCTTAACGCTGCATGATGTAAGCTTGCCATAGTTTAATGTCAAGATAGAATTCGTTAGCCAGCTTCAATGTTAACTATAAAACATTGATATATTCGGGAGTACAATATGTCTTTTTTGTCCAGGTTAAGCCTTGCCAACAAAAGTATCATTGCACTGTTAACAGTCGGAATACTGCTGTTCGGGGCATTTGTGATTCCATCGTTGAAAGAGGAACTGCTGCCATCGATAGCTTTTCCGGCTATTTCAGTTGTGAGCGTCTATCCTGGTGCTTCACCAGCAAGTGTAGAACGCGATGTCACCGATCCGCTTGAAAATAATCTTCAAGGGATACAGGGATTACAACAGCTTACTTCTTATTCAAATGAAGGTTCTTCACTAATTATTGCCGAGTTTGATTATAGCACTGATCTGACGACGACGAGTCAGACCATAACTCAGCTTATCAGTAAGACTCAATCCAGTCTCCCCAGTACTGTAACACCCCAGGTACAGACTTTCAACATCTCTGATCAGCCGGTAATTACCCTTGCGGCAACATCTTCTTCGCTCAATCAGCAGGATCTGGCTGTGCGTCTCAAACAAGACGTTGTGCCTGTATTACAAGGTATTAGCGGAGTTGCTAATGTGAATCTGACCGGTGTACGCAACCAGATTGTTACCGTGACGCTTGATCTGAAAAAGTTACAGGACGAGGGTCTCAGTGTGACCCAGGTTCAGGCTGCTCTTCAAGCCAATAGTGTGACGTTACCAGTAGGCCAGGTGACGAACAATGGTCAGACAGTAGCGGTTAGTGTTGACAATACCTTCAACTCGCTTCAGGATCTGCAGAATGTAATTGTCGGTGTGCACTCTTCACTACCTGCTGCCAGTGCTACCGGTGCCACAACCGGAACTGGAAGCTTTAATGGAGCGACCGGAGCCAGTGGGGCAACTGGTACTGGAAGCTTTAGTGGAGCAACCGGAGCATCTACGACTGCTGCTACTGGAACTCAACAGTCGGCGGCCACTCAGGCTGCTTCAGCAAAACCTGTGAAGTTGAGTGATGTAGCAACTGTGCAGCAGGCACTTAGCCCTTCAACGACGCTTACACGCACGAATGGTCATGATAGCCTGGGCATTTCTATCACAAAATCGTCATCCGGCAATACTGTTTCTATCTCCCATGCAGTCAGGAACCAGTTAGCGGATTTAGAGAACAAGGTCGGCCCTGGTACGACACTCTCGGTAATCTCAGATCAGGCGCCATCCATCCAGACTTCAGTCGCTGACCTGGTGAAGGAAGGACTGATTGGGGCAGCTTTTGCGATACTGGTCATCCTCCTGTTCCTGCTCTCAATTCGCTCAACGCTGGTGACTGCGATCTCTATTCCGCTTTCAATCGTGATCGCGTTGATAGGGCTCTGGATTGGCAACTACTCGTTGAATATCCTGACGCTAGGCGGCCTTACTATTGCAGTCGGACGCGTCATTGATGACTCGATTGTCGTCCTGGAAAACATTTATCGTCACCTGAGTCGTGGAGAAGATAAACGCACAGCCGTACTCTCCGGTGTGCGTGAAGTCGCCACTGCTGTGACTGCCTCGACGGTGACCACCGTTGCAGTATTCTTACCCATTGCCTTCACGACTGGCATTGTTGGTGAGTTTTTCCAGCCCTTCTCAGTTGCGGTAACAATCGCACTGGTTGCCTCACTCTTTGTAGCTCTAACGATTATTCCCGTGTTAGCTTACTGGTTCTTGAAAGCGCCAAAGAACATAGTTGCATCAATCCGCGATGAACATGAGAAGGTCACGTTCCTGGAGAAGGGTTATGTACCGCTGATTAGCTGGGTAACAAAACATCGCGCAATTACGCTGACAGCAGCGTTACTGGTGCTTATCGGTACGTTTGCACTCTATCCACGCCTGGCAACAAACCTGATCGGTAGTTCATCGGCAACTAGCTTCAACATTAGTGTGCAAGAGCCCCAGACCGCGAGCCTGGATGTCACCAATAAGGCCGCACAAAAGGTTGAGCAGGTTCTATCGGGTATCCAGGGCATTAGTACATATCAGGTTACGGTAGGATCAAACGGAGCAGCATTCTCTCTATCATCCAGTGGTGCCAATCAGGCATCCTTTGTAGTGACGACCGACGCAAATGCTAATCAGACTGCTATTCAGCAGAAGGTAAGCGACCAGCTAAAAGGGCTTACAAATGTCGGAACTGTGACGCTCTCTAGTGGTGGCCAGCAGGGCGGAAGTAGCTCGACGATCACCGTAAATGTCCAGGCTTCCGACCCACAGGTATTAAGCCAGGCGAACAGCCAGGTACTCACTGCTGTTTCAAAGGCTCCTAACCTGTCTGATGTGACCAGTTCGCTGACCAATGCAGCTCCTTTGATTGATATACATGTCGACTCACAGAAAGCCATCAGTCATGGTATGACGGCAGCTCAGGTGGGTCAGTTGCTGCGGATGATCTATAGTGGTACGACGGTGACTCAGGTCACGCTCAATGGTACGCAGGAAAATGTTAACCTCCAATTGGGTACGCCAGCGAATACCGTCAAGGATCTGCAAAATCTGCTTATTCCCACAATAACTGGTAATGTGCGCCTGGGCGACCTTGCCGATGTGACTCAGACCAGTGGACCAACGCAGATAACCCATCTCAATACGAACCGTACTGCGACGATCAACGCGAACATCACCAGCCAGAATGTTGGTGCGGTAAGCAGTGATGTGCAGAGCCGCGTCAAAAAACTCAGTCTGCCGTCTGGTGCCTCTGTCACATTTGGTGGTGTTACGACGCAGCAGAGCCAGGCGTTCCAGAGCCTTGGTATTGCGTTACTGGTGGCAATCTTGCTGGTCTACATTGTTATGGTCGCAACCTTCCGCAGCCTGCTTCAGCCTTTGATCCTGCTGGTATCGATTCCGTTTGCTGCAACTGGTTCAATTCTGCTCTTGCTGATAACGAATACAGCATTGGGGTTGGCATCGCTCATTGGTCTGCTGATGTTGATCGGTATTGTAGTAACCAATGCTATCGTGTTGCTGGACCTGGTAAATCAGTATCGCAAGAAGGGACTGGATGCACGTTCGGCAGTTATTGAGGGTGGACGCCGCCGCCTGCGTCCTATTCTGATGACGGCTATTGCAACCATCCTGGCCTTGATTCCAATGTCGCTAGGGTTGAGCGGATCAAGCGGTTTCCTCTCGGGCCCACTGGCTATCGTTGTCATCGGGGGATTGACTACGTCAACCTTCCTGACGCTGTTGATTGTACCAACGCTCTATACGCTTGTGGAAGATATTCGTGGTCGCTCCGGGAAACTTCCGTCTGAGGAAGGGCCTGTTGAGGTTGTTGGGCCACAACCTCAGCCACAGACGGTTTAAGCGCGTTGTAGGGGCCAGATTTATTGTGCCCAGGTGAATTGGTGTTGATTCACCTGGGCGCGATAAATCTGGCCCCTACAATCACAACAATCAGCTAGTATGCAACGCACGACGAATAGCCGCCAGATTTTTAGCAGGCGTTTCAGGCGGTATGGCACAACCTGGAGCCAGCAAAAAGTGCTTGCCATCGGTCAACTCCAACGCACTTGCCACCTCTTCCTGTACCTGAATGGCTGATCCACTTTTCAACGTCGTTTGCTCGCTGATACCCCCCATGACGGCTTTACCGGAGCGCATTTTTCCTTCGCGTAGATCGGGATTGCCTTCAAGTGTAGCGCCCCAACTGAGAGCTTGCACAGGATATGAGGAAAGTTGATCAAAGTAGATATGCGTACCACAATTATGCAGAATATTGAATTTGCTGCGACTTTTAATAGCATCTAAAAATTCTAGATCGTACTGTTCGCCAAATTCACGATACTGATCAGGAGTCAACACGCCTTCACTTGCCCATCCGTTGGTTGCGTAGAAGATGCCACTGGCCCCTTCGTCGAGGCATGCAATGGCAAATGCAGTGAAGGTTTCGGTAATCACACGCAAGGCCGCATGCATGGCTTTACGATCCTCACGCAATGCTTGCTGCACAGCCTCCCTGTTGTGTCCGGCAATGTAGATGGCTACTCCGAGTGGACAAAAGATGGTCTGCACAAAGTATGCGTCGTAACCGACTGCATGATTGAGCAATTGCAATATATGCAACTGTTCGCCGAGTGGGCCGTAATCTGGCTCCAGGGGACGTAGACGTTTCCAGTCTGATATACATTTTATAGGTGTTTCATCACATATGGGGGCTTTATATTTTTCTCCGGAGGGGCGATATTTTGCTTTCCATCCTTCTGCATGATAGCTGGCACGTGGATTGACTTTGAGATAGTCCCAGTCATAACGTGTAAAGTTTTCGATCAGGGTTTCAGTTAGCGTCTGTGTATTCCATTCGCGCTCAAAGTCGTGTCCCCACATGCTGGCGGGTACACGATCCACTGGATCGCCTCGTAGCGCGGCATCAACGCGTTCTTTCTTGTTCATAGTATTGTGGATGTCCTTTCTTGTCAGTTCTACTTGCTACGTTTCACGTGGGCGCGATAAATCTGGCCCTAACCCTGATCTGCCGATCTTTGCCATATGTTTGATTTATGCAGAGTTTATTGATGTGAAAAGTTAATGGATGAGTTTAGTTGGTTACTCATCCAACTCTTTAAAGCGATATCCTACACCGCGTTCGGTTAAGATATATTTAGGATGTGCTGGATCCTTCTCGATTTTCTGACGGAGGTACGTAATATATAAACGCAGGTAATGAGCCTCATCGCGATATTCTCGCCCCCATACCTTAGAGAGCAATGTTTCATGTGTCAATAGGCGGCCTGCATTACTTACGAGGTGATACAGGAGGCGATACTCGGTGGGACGGAGCACGACCTTCTGCCCGCGTACGATGACTTCATGACGCGAGAAGTCGATCTTTAAATCTGGATCGACGATAATCTCTGTTTTGCGTGATGGTGGGGCCATAAATGAACGGCGCAGTAATGCACGGATGCGTGAGAGTAACTCGCGTGGACTAAAGGGCTTGGCGAGGTAATCGTCTGCGCCCAGATCAAGGCCATGAATTCTGTCCTGCTCACTCTGGCGGACCGTAAGCATGATAACTGGCACGGTCGATACCTCGCGGATTGCTCGAAGCGTTTCAAAACCATCCATCTCAGGCATCATAACATCCAGCATCACAAGGTCGGGCAGGCTTTCCCGTAGCTGATCCAGTGCTTCCATGCCATTATTGGCTTCGATAACACTATAATGTTCCATTTCCAGGTTTATACGTACGAGGTCACGGATGCGTGGTTCGTCATCCACGACCAGGATTGTCATGTCACGCTGGTCAAATGCTTCATTCTCCATTAAAAAACCACCATCGGTACTTGCGCTTTTTCCTCGCGCGGCAAACTAAACGAAAATGTGGAACCCTGATGTAAGGTACTCTCAACCCAGATGCGTCCTCCATGTGCCTCAACAATCGCACGGCAGATGTAAAGACCCAGACCAGCTCCTGGTGTTGCTTGAGACAGAGGATCGCCCACGCGTTGAAAACGATCAAAGATCTGTTCCTGGTCGCGCAATGAAATACCCATACCCGTATCCTTCACACTCACAATGACTTCTTCGCTGGTCGCACGGCACGAGATCGTAAATTCACGATGACGCGGCGAGTACTTTACTGCGTTATCTAACAAATTCTGCAAGACCTCTTCGATACGGTCACGATCAGCCATCACAGGTGGCAGGTTAGGTGGAATGTCCAGTATCACGTTCACATTCAGTCGTCTGGCCTCCAGGCGGCGTACAACACCTTCAATCAACGAATGCAGATCCAGAGCTGCGATATCCATCTGTAGCCCTCCTGCCTGAATACGAGAGGCATAGAGCAGATTCCCCACCAGCTTGTTTAAACGATCTGCTTCCTCCTCCACAGCAACTAGACGAGAACGCATTACATCAGGATCAAACTTAGCATCTGTACGAGCCAGAGTCGATGCATAGCCTTTGATAATGGCTATCGGCGTCTGCAATTCGTGCGAGATCACCGAGATAAATGTCGAACGCTGCTCCTCCTGCTGGCGCTCACGCGTTATGTCGCGTACGTTAAGAATGCCGTTCGTTGGTTCCCCTTTTGCCGAACGCACACAAGAAGCTGTAACAGAGACATTAAAACGTTGCCCATCGCGAGCGGTAATGACCATCTCACGATTTACTACCACCTGGCCCGCAAAGGTTTGCAGAAGGGGCGAATCCTGCAAACCAAGATCATTTCCCTGCCGATCCTTGGGTCGCAAGACTTCAAAGTAAAAGCGTCCTAGAACCTCGCTCTCTTGCCAACCCGTCAGGCGTTCCATGGCGGGATTGAAGTCGATGATCCTTAAAGCGTTATCGACCGTAAGAATACCCTCCGCACTATAGTGAAAGATCGCTGCTAATCTGCCCTGTTCGCTGAGTAACGATTGCGTCTTTAAAGCGAAACGCAGGCCGGCTGCCAGTTGTGCAATAAACAAAAGCAGCATATTTCCACTACTCTGTTCGGCGTCTGTCACCAATGTACTGCGCTCAAAGAGTGGATGAGCATGTGCAGGTCGCAGGTAATGAAGCTTTCCTAAAAGGCCAACGAGATCGAATAACAATAGCGAACAGAGTTCAATGTCCTGTTGAGCAACTACTTCCTCGTCAACTCCAAGCGCGAGGGCCAGTTCCGGGGCAATCTTCTCCACTATAAGAGGATTGCGCAAATTCGGCTGCATGCTCTTCTGAACATGTGAAAGTAGAAGTGGCCAGGCCATCTCATTCAGTCGATATCCAGTATACTCAGAACTGCTTTGCGGGTCAAATGCATCATTCGAGACGACAAAAACGCCGCATTCGCCACCTAGCAAGCGGATAGCGCTTCCGACAAGGATGGTTAGCTGATCATGCACATCTGCTGCTTGCTGGGTCTGGGATAGGGACATAGAAACAGGCTCCGCTTGAAGAATTGTTCAGTGAAGTACGCTCTATGTCAGTTTAGCACACCTGTTTAAAGAAAGAAAGATGCTAATTGGATATCTATTTCTCAGCCGGACTTTGATGCTGCATTTCAGGCTTCGCTTGCCCCTCATATATCACTGGTTTGAGTATCCCAATATAAGGCAAGTTACGGTAGCGCTGCGCATAATCAAGCCCGTAACCAACAACAAATCTGTCTGGAATGCTAAAGCCCTGGTAATCAACTGTGATAGGCTTGATCCGCTCACGTTCTTTGTTCAAGAGAGTACAGATGTGCAGACTCAAGGGACTACGCCTTCTTAACATATCTACCAGATAGCTCAGGGTAAGGCCGCTATCGATGATGTCCTCAATAATCAAGACGTGTTTCTGGTCGATGGGTCCCTCAAGATCCTTGGTGATACGTACAATGCCGCTTGATTGGGTAGCATCTCCATAGCTGGCAACAGCCATATAATCTATCTCCAGTGGCAGCGCGATTGCACGGGCCAGATCCGCGATAAAAGGAACTGCTCCCTTGAGCGTTCCTAGCAACAATAAGTTTTTGTCCGCGTAGTCATGCGTAATCTGCTCCCCTAATTCGGCAATCTTAGCCTGTAATTGCTCTTCAGGGATGAGTATTTCAGCAATATCGTTGTGCATGTACACCTCATCTCTGGGTAGGGGTGTGAGCTTGCCTCCGCCCGCTTTAGGGGACTATCGCTCCTTGAAGCGGGCGGAGGCAAGCTCACACCCCTACCCATCCAATTAATTATAGGGCTTCATTTGGCACAATAGACAGACGCACAATCGTCTGCGTTGTGCTGTTCAACCGGGCTCTATTATCAAGAGATACACCAGCCAGCCAGATGCAATGCATATCCGAGAAAAAGAGCGGAATCTGCTCACGTTCGGTGCGTGCAATATGCTTATCGACCAGTATATCCTGTACCTTCTTTTCCTGGGTCATCCCCAGGGGCTGCATACGATCACCGGGGCATCGTGTACGCACCCTCAACAGGTCACCGTTATAGTCAGCATCAATATACACTGCATAACGATCAGAAGGGAGCACGCGCCACAGCGTTTGCCAGTCTTCACGTTGTAGCGCCTCTCTGGCCGTTTGTAACATTGTGCCGGAGACAATCTCTGCGATGGCGATCCATGGTGTTCCTGGTACGGCGACACGCCCTGGAATAGGGAGAATAGCCTCTTTGTTCTTTATAACAGGTAGGCGTGTAATACGTGTAATCGCAGAAATTTTATTTGAGGTAAAGACTATAGTATCGCCTGTACGTATCATAAGAATGTGCTCAGGAAGATGTAGCGAGAGCTCTTCTCCATTACTTTCCTGTTGCAAGAGTTGTGCAATCAGTTTGTAGTGACGTAGCTCGAATGGTGACTGACCTGTACTCAGACGAGCGGAGACGCGCCGTAGGAGATGGCGTTGCAGGCTGAGTGGTAAGGTAAGGAGGGCAGCGCGACGTAAACTGATAGATGTATCGTGTTCAGCAGTAATCACTGTGGGCCATGCGGCGCTGACCTGGGCCTCTATCCAGGCGGCGTCAACTTGCATAACTTCAGCGTTACGTAGCAGGGTTGAACGTATACCAGGATTTATTGCTTCCAATGCAGGCAGGAGGTCGTGGCGAATACGGTTACGCAGGAAGCGTGTATCGGCATTGCTCTCATCTTCCAATGGATGAAGGCCATAATACTGGCAATAAGACAGTGTATCAGCGTGAGTGAGAGCAAGTAGAGGACGAATGATGTCTTGTTGACGCGGTTGTAAGCCAATCATGCTCGCGATACCGCCGCCGCGTAGCCAGTGCAGGATAAGTGTCTCGGCCTGGTCATCTGCATGATGTGCGATCGCAATAGCTACTGGCGGGGGTAGATGCTGCGCTACTGAACGCAAGAAAGAATAGCGAGCTACACGCGCTGCGTCCTCAATGGAGCGGTGTTCATTACAAGCCAGTGCGTGTACATCTATAGTGCCGATAGTGATGGGTAGTCGTAACGACTCGGCAATCTGTGTGACAGTAATAGCATCTTGAGCACTTATTTTGCCGCGCAATTTGTGATTCAGGTGTGCGGCATGTAATCGGATAGTTGAGTAGTGCTTGCCTGGACCACAGAGTTGGGCTAAAAGGTGTAGCAAGCATAAAGAATCGGCTCCTCCCGACAGTGCTACGACGATAGTACTCTGTTCCGAGAGAAGTTGATGCTGCTCTATATAGGCGATGACACGGTTAACAATCTCTAACATGTTTGCGCTTCATATGCTGAGTATGGTACGATACATGCCAAATTATAGCACCTGTTGCCCATTTCAGGTGTGTTGAGAGGTGTATTGTCTGCTTCAGTGTCGTGCAGGGGAAGTAAATTATGGCTATTCGTAAAATTATTACAACAGAAAATCCTATTCTGCGTCAGAAAGCGAAAAAGGTTCACCGCTTTGACCCATCGTTACAAAAGCTTGTTGATGATATGTTTGAGACGATGCACACAGCGGGGGGTGTTGGCCTGGCGGGACCCCAGATCGCGCAATCGATCCGTGTGTTTGTTGCCGAGTATGAGGATCATAAGGTTGTCATCTTCAATCCAGAGATCGTGAAAGCCGAGGGCGAGGAGATCGGACCGGAAGGATGCCTGAGCATTCCCGGCTATGTCGGAGAGAATATTCGTCGTGCTGCAAAGGTGCTCGTTAAAGGCCAGGATGCACGTGGTAAACCGATTCGTGTGCCTGCCGAGGGATGGTTTGCACGCATCCTCCAACATGAAATAGACCATCTCGACGGCATTCTCTTTATTGATCGTCTTGATCGACCTGAAGATTTGCGCGAAGTGACCGAAGAAGAGATTGCGGAAGAGGAAGAGACAGCAGTAATAGAGTAAAAATTTTTATCTAAAACTTCTGGCTTTGGCCTGGCAAAATGTGGGTGTGGACGTCACCTTACGTGTGCATCCACCCACATTTTTTTACAATTTCTGTTGTTGCCTCAGCATAGGGATTTTATGTTTGCCGAGAATATGTTCACAATTCTGGCACACATAAAAGCCTTCTTCCTCACGATAATGCAACTCGCTCACGACGAAATGTAAGTAGCAGAGACCACAACGTGTCGTATCACCCTGGCTTGCTATCTGACGGTCATGCTCGAAGAGTTCATGCAAAGCTTCGAGCATCTGCTCAAAATCGAAGCCGCTACCAACACTTCGTTCAGGCGTTTTTATGATCGGAAGAGCACCTGTCGTGTGACTTGCATGCATTTCGTGACGATTTACAAGCGAATGACCATTATTTGACGGCCCATCATTGGGACCGGGCGTATAATTATTACTCAAAACGTAAATCTCTACCCTCTCAACTGACAATAATGTTCTACTTATTATACCTTTGGGTCCATGGTAAAGCAAGAGCATGTCTTACTTTGAGTGCATCCGATCCCCAGGGCTTGTGAATGAGCGTTTTTTCTCTGAGTCCTGACCCAACCTAAAGCCACGAGTTGCTACTCCTCACCATATGCGTTATAATCCTCTCCATAGCACCCGGGCAATGGAGCATGGGATATACCACGACGACCGTGGCGGTGTCCTATGATGGGCTGAAAGGAGTCGCATCGCGTCATTATGCGTTTACTTGATAATCATACACCCACTGATACTACCTCTGAGGTAGCAACTGCATCTGTCACTATTGCCGACGTCTGGCAGGCATATAAATTTCTTAAGCCGATTATGCATCATACTCCGCTCACTCCTTCGCGTACAATGAGCGAAATGACAGGAGCAGATATTTATCTAAAGGCCGAGCATATGCAGCGCGGTGGATCCTTTAAAGCAAGAGGGGCTGCATACAAAATTTCGCGCCTCTCAAAAGAACAACGCAATGCAGGCGTAATTGCTGCCTCCGCTGGCAATCATGCACAGGGCGTTGCTATCGCTGCGGCTGAACATAAAATTCCTTGCACAATAGTAATGCCTGAAATCGCTCCCCTGGCGAAAGTTACCGCAACTCAGGGCTATGGTGCAAACGTTGTCCTCTACGGCGCTACCTATGATGACGCATATCAACATTGTCTCGAACTACAGCAGGCCTCAGGCGCTACCTTCGTCCATGCATTCGACGATCCCGATGTCATCGCAGGCCAGGGCACATTAGGTCTGGAGATGCTCAACGATCTGACCGATGCCGATGCTATTGTCGTCCCGATTGGCGGTGGTGGCCTTATCTCAGGCATCGCAATCGCTGCACGAGCGCTTAAACCAGATATCACCATCATCGGCGTCCAGGCAGAAGGCGCACCGAGTTGCTATGCCTCGCTTGAGGCTGGCGAAATCAAGACTTCCGCGTCGATTATGACTATCGCTGACGGCATCGCCACCAGGCGTCCAGGCGACCTGACCTTTTCTATTATCAAACGCCTGGTTGACGAAGTTGTGCTGGTCAAAGATGAAGCTATTATCAATGCTGTCTTGTTGTTAATGGAACGCTGCAAGATGCTGGTCGAGGGCGCTGGAGCTATTGGTCTGGCCGCGTTGTTAAGTGGTGCAATTCAGCTTAAAGGAAAGAAAGTACTTGTGCCTCTAACGGGCGGCAATATCGATATCAACCTGGTTGGTCGCTTCATCGAACATGGTCTGGCTTCGGCTGGTCGTTATTTTGTGATTCATACACGCCTCACAGATCGTCCGGGCGAGCTCATGCGTATGCTCGAAATTATTTCAGAGATGCGCATTAATGTGATTGATGTGCGTCACCAGCGTATCTCCAGTCGCCTGCCCATCATGCAACGAGAAGAAACAATTACGCTGGAAACGCGTGATCGCGCACAATGTGAAGAACTTCTGCTTCGCTTACGTAAAGAGGGTTATCTGGTAGAAGAGGCGCAAACCCTTTACGATGAATAAACGTAGGGGCCGCGTTGACGCCGCCCAGGTGAATCCTATATGATGACTCACCTGGGCGGCGTCAACGCGGCCCCTACGTTATTACGTGGTTTCTATAATTACATAGGCTCTACACGCATTAACACGTCGCCTTTTTGTACAACGTTGCCGGTGGTGGCTACAACGGCAACAACACGGCCAGATATTTCAGCGGTGATCTCGTTGAAAACCTTCATTGCCTCCACGAGCGCGACCACCTGCCCCGTATGAATGACATCACCGATACTCACAAAGGGAGACGATGTCGGCGACGCTGCGGCATAATAGATCCCCGTTATCGGTGATAGAACAGGCTGGCTGCTATCTCCATGCGCAGCACGTCCAATGGCATAACCTGCCTCACCCGGCTGGAGAACGGGGCTCATGACCATTCCCGGACTACGCCGAATGATGATCTCAGTATCTCCTTCGGTCAGTTCAAGTTCACCGATTGTGCTGCCGTCGAGCACATTGATGATATCCTCAACGCGGTCCAGCCACGATCTCTTTTTCTGCGTATCCATTTTCTACTCTTCGTATCGTTTAAAAATCAAGCAGGTATTATGGCCACCAAAGCCCATTGAATTCGACATCGCAACGTTTACTTTTGCATGTCGCGCCTCATTAGGAACATAATCAAGATCACATTCAGGATCGGGATTATGCAGATTGATGGTCGGCGGGATTGTCCCTGTCAGAATGGTCTGAATAGAGATCACAGCCTCTACAGCTCCTGCCGCTCCTAACGTGTGGCCAAGCATCGATTTGGTGGAACTGATAGCGACACGATGCGCATACTCTCCAAAGAATGTCTTGATGGCCTGCGTCTCATTCGTATCATTATAAGGGGTTGAGGTACCATGTGCGTTGATGTAATCAATATCTTCCGGTTGCATACCTGCTTTTTGTAACGCGCGTCGCATTGCACGTACCAGACCCGCGCCTCCAGGAGCAGGCGCAGTTTCATGATAAGCATCTCCTGTACAACCATACCCTACTAATTCAGCCAGGATTGGTGCGCCACGTTCTCGTGCAAAGTCCAGGTCTTCTAGAAGTAGCATTCCTGATCCCTCGCCCATGACAAAACCATCGCGCAGTGCATCAAAAGGGCGGCTTGCTTCCTGTGGATTTTCGTTGTGACGTGATAGAGCATGCATATTGTCAAACGCTGCCATCGCGATAGGCGTGATAGCCTTTTCGGCACCGCCTGCAATCATCGCTTTAGCATCTCCACGTCGTATCGTTTCCCATGCCTCCCCGATTGTATTTCCGCTGGTGGCGCAAGCAGAAACGGCTGCCCAGTTTGGTCCCTTTGCTCCCGTCATGATCGATATGATACCAGGTGCGCCATCCACGATCATCATATTAATAAAGAACGGGCTTATCCGATCTGGCCCTTTTTCATGCAACACTTTGAATTGATCGTGTAATGTGACCAGACCACCGATACCACTACCCACATAGACGCCAATATCTTCGGCATTCCCCCCATTAATCTGCAATTTTGCATGCGCTAACGCCTGCTTTGACGTCGCAATAGCAAGCTGCTCGTATGGATCATTACGCCGCACTTCTTTGCGATCCATATACAATGCGGGATCAAACGTCTTTACCTGCCCACCAAAATGCACACGGTACTGGCTGGTGTCATAAGCGGTAATCTCGCTTACACCAGATTTTCCCTGGCATAGCGCTTCCCACGAAGTCGCCAGGTCATTACCTAGTGAGGTAACCAGTCCCAATCCGGTTACAACTACACGAGACATAAAGTCACCTCCTGATATGTCATTAAGCTCTGCCTGGGCGTCGTAAACGTGGCCCCTACGCCTGGGTGTCGTAAACGTGGCCCCTACAGAGCGTGTCCAGAATACATGCGAGATTGTCTAAATACCTAGCGCACCGGCTTCTTCCTGTATAAAACGTGTATACGTATCACCACTAATGAAGCCTGGATGCTTAAGTAAGCGCAGATGAAATGGTATCGTCGTCGTAATACCTTCGATAATGAACTCGTCAAGTGCGCGTTGCATACGGGCGATAGCTGCTTCACGCGTCTCAGCCCAGACAATCAGCTTTGCAAGCAACGAGTCATAATGCGGCGGAACCTCATAGCCAGCAAAGAGATGGCTATCGACGCGTACTCCTGGCCCTCCCGGTGGCAGATATTGTTCAATTACACCCGTTTGAGGTCGGAAATCGGCGTCGGCATCCTCTGCAGTAATGCGACACTCAATGGCATGGCCCCGAAACTGAATCTTTTCTTGCTGTAATAGCAAAGGTTGGCCATCTGCTATGAGTATCTGTTCTTTGACCAGGTCGAGGCTCGTCACCATCTCCGTCACAGGATGCTCAACCTGCAAACGGGTGTTCATTTCCATAAAATAGTAACGATTCTGCTCATCCACCAGAAATTCCAGCGTGCCAGCATTACGATAGCCTACTTGCTGCACAGCACGTACCGCCCTCTTACCCATTTCATCACGAAGTTCGGGAGGTAAAAGTGGGCTGGGAGACTCTTCAAGTACTTTTTGATTACGTCGCTGGCAAGAACAATTGCGCTCACCCAGATGAACGCCATGGCCATAACGATCTACCAGAACCTGAATCTCGACGTGCCTGGCTCGCTCCAGATAGCGTTCGAGGTAAAGCCCATCATCTTTAAAGGCTTCTCGTACTTCATTCTGTGCAAGATTAAAAACACGCTCAAACTCATCTGGCCGCTTGATCAGGCGAATTCCACGCCCACCACCGCCAGCAACTGCCTTCAGCATCAAGGGATAACCAATACCCTTCACTGCTTCCTGCGCTTCCGCAAATGTACGCAAAATAGGAGTGCCGGGAAGCGTCGGTAGACCAGCCTCAGTCATTGCTTCGCGTGCAGAGACTTTGTCGGACATCACAGACATCACCTCGGCAGAGGGACCAATAAAGGTGATATTGACATCGTTGCAGATCTCGGCAAAACTCGTATTCTCCGATAAAAAGCCATAGCCGGGATGAATCGCTTCCGCATTAGAGATAAGTGCGGCACTGATAATGTTTGGAATGTTGAGATAACTCTTCCCACTCTGCCCCGGCCCAATACAGATACGCTCATCTGCCATACGTACAGGGAGCGAATTCCGGTCGGCCTCTGAATGGGCAATGACGCTACGTATCCCCATCTCACGACAGGCTCGAATGACACGCAACGCAATTTCACCACGGTTCGCAATCAAAATCTTATTAAACATATTTTAGAGATGAAGCAATCGTTTATCACAGGCTTCACCATGCTCCTCTTACCTTCAGCCCTTGAGGGGGAGTGTTGTTAGGCATTATATCACAGAACCTCGCTTTGTGTTCATTCCTTCTTTCAGCCATGCATATGTAACCATCCGTATAGTAGGGTCATCCCCTGGCGGACAATCCATCTCACTTTACAAGGACTTGTGTACGGACCACGTTTCCATATTGCCCCTACTTTATAACACAAACACTATCTCAGTACTTCTGAAATTAAAAATCGCATCTTGCTCCTATTTTATAGAAATTAGACTATTGTCCTTGACAAATTCACTGGCAACCTCTTATAATTACGTTGAAATTTAGTGACTCGTTGTTGGGTCGCTTTGTTTATTTTCTCATTTCGTCTGCATCTTAACAAGGAGGTAAAGATGACATCAGCGTTAGCGCCAAAACGGATTTCGCGCAACATACTCATCGTAATTCTCACAGCTCTTGCCTGTGTTGGCAGCATCGTAACCACAACAGCAGTTTACGCAGCCGAAAAGAGCGTACTACCAACCGACCCAGACATCAATTATGTTGGACGCTGGGACACCTCTTCCAGTACAACCTACACGAGTTACTGGCCTGGAGCTTATTTCAAAACAACGTTCACAGGTACCACTGTCAAAATTAAGCTGGCGCATTCAGCCAATATCTATGCCCTGATCGATAATGGAAAAGATACTTTTTATGCCAATGCGATTGGGACAGTGAACTTAACCCCCACCCCTCTTGCTGCAGGAACTCACTCATTGCGGGTCGCGGCATATACTGAGCATGACGACATCGCGTTTCAGGGACTTCTTCTTGATGCTGGAGCCACAACGCTTGCAACCCCTATTTCTTCGCAGTTAATCGAATTTGTGGGAGATTCAATTACGGCAGGCGCGACAGATACCAAACGGGCACTCTCTGATTACGCCTGGCTGATTGGAGAAAATTTAGGCGTCAGACATACCCAGATCGCTCAAGGCGGTATCTGCCTGACTGATCATGTGCAATGCGGTTCCCCTAATGCAATTGGTATGAGCCGGGCATTCTTCAAATTGCAGACAGTCTACTTCCCGAACTCTCCCACTTGGGACTTTTCGCGCTACCATCCCCGCATAGTGGTAATTAACCTGGGTACGAATGATGCTGGCTATCATGTAAGCGACGCGACGTTCCAATCAACCTACATAACGTTTTTGCAAAATATAACTGCGAAATATCCTAACGCCCATATTATTGTGCTCAGGACATTTCGTGGTAGTAAAGCAGCTCCCACTCTAGCCGCCGTCCAGGCTGTTCAAGCTGCCGGAAACAAACATGTGCAATATATTGATACAACTGGATGGCTAGTTGCATCTGATTACAACTCCGGACCTCACCCCAGTGATGCCGGGCATGTGAAGGTTGCCAATAAGCTTGGACCAATTCTTGCACCAATTATGGGGCTGACCTGGAAGAATATATAGAGCATCAGTCGTTTTCTGAAATTCAGGATAATGGAAAGCACAGGCAGCTTCATTTGTCGAAGCTGCCTGTGATATAATATCACTCTACAACTGCATAAGCTGCTTTTTTAACCGATAAAGTCAACGATTACTGGCAGCGCTTCAGAAGAGGCAAAGCCAGGGAACACTTCTTGAACCGCTGGCCAAGGAAGGTTTGCACACCCTCTTTTTCTGAGAACCTTTGCTGTTTTTATACTCGTTTGAACATGTAATTGACCGATTTACGCAAGGAGAGCGAAGTATGGTTTCTGTAAAGCTACGCGCATTACGAACATGGGTTGTACCCTTTTCCCTGTTTGGATTGCTTTTATCAGCGCTGGTGCTTTTCCCGCATGTATTACGCGCCTCAGCGGCAAGTTCTGTTCAACTCCAGGTATCAGGGATGAATGCGGTCATGTCGAACGGCATTTATACTATCAAGTTCAACAGTTCGGGGGATGCTTACTCCCTTGTCTGGAATGGGAAAGAACTGATCGGATCGGCGAGAGGATTTTATAACCTGTTCGAGACTGGGGGTAGTCTTACTCCGACCCGGTTAAAAGTCATCACGAATACCTCGTCAATGGCGGATATTGCCTACATCAGTAGCCAGGGTGAACTACACTATGTCATACAGAACAATTTGAGTGGTCTCTACTCTTACTTTGTCGCCGCCAATATCGGAACTGTGACAGAATTCCGTACCGTGTATCGGGTAGATGGCAACATCTTCAGGAACGGCTATAATGCCGAGCGCTCAGGTACGTTCCCTACCCTGAGTGAGATACAACAATCGAAGGTTCTTCAGAATGAAACATTCCAACTGCCTGATGGAACGGTGTACAGTAAATATGACGGGGCTACCTATGAAGCGGAAGACCACGTCCATGGAGTTTACGGCGGAGGATATGGCGTCTGGGTCATCTCAGCCAGCCACGAGTACAACAATGGCGGGCCGATGAAACAAGAATTGACGGTTCACGTCGAGAGTAGTTCCGGGGACGGTACTGTACTCAATGTCCTGACGGGCAGTCATTTCGGGTCTCCTGCAGTCCAGGTTCCTAACGGCAAAATTTTTGGTCCCTGGCTGATCTATTTCAACAATGGAAGCATTGCGAATGCCCAGGCGCAAGCCGCTACTGAAGAGGCCGCGTGGCCCTATACCTGGTTATCCAACGCGAACTATCCACTGTCGCGTACCACGGTCACCGGCACGTTGCGCCTGGCAGATGGGCGGGCAGCGGCAGGGGCGATGGTGACTCTAGCGAAGCCAGGCGGCGACCTGTATGCGCAAGGCTCCGACTACATCTTCTACGCTCAGGCCGACTCTCAAGGTCATTTCAGTATCCCCAACGTACGTCAGGGGAACTATAGCCTGTATGCCTACGCGACCGGGGGAAGTATTGGCGATATCACCGATCAATACGAACACGACAATATCTCCATTAGCGGTTCGTCAACCGTTCTAGGAACGCTCATCTGGACCCCTCCGCACTTTGCTCATTTCCTGTGGCAAATCGGAACCGCTGACCGCAAGGCGGACGAATTCAAATTTGGAACCTTCCCGCGCCAGTATGGCCTGTTCAAAGATGTTCCGGCTAACCTGACCTATACCATCGGTCAGAGCATTCCAGCAAAGAACTGGTATTATGCTCAGACGCAAGTAGGCACCTGGACAGTGAATTTCTCGCTCAGTCAAATCTACAGTGGTAATGGACATTTGACGGTAGCGCTTGCCGGGGCAACCAGAACCCCGAACGTTCAGGTTCGAGTGAATGGCACTTCTGTGGAGACATTTCCATCCTATCCCAATGACGCGACCATTTACCGCGATGCCGATCAGAGCGGTTACTATCATCTGCTTCCCATCAGTTTCCCGGCCTCCTTATTGAAAGTAGGGAGCAACATCATCACCTTCAACATGACCCAGGTGAATAGCAGAGGAGGCATCATGTATGACACTATCAAACTAGAAGCTGATTAATCTTCGATCGACAAATGCCAGAGTAGTTGATATAGGGGCTTCTCAAACAAATTCAAGAGATACAAGGAAGTCCCTATCTCTCTGTCGGTGTCGCTACCAGGTTTTGTAAACCATGTGTGACGAGGTTTAGACTATATCAAAGAAATTTCTCTAATTCCGTTGCTCACTCGCGCCCGTCATACCAGCCAACTGCAATGCCAGATCATGCGACAAAATATTATACTTCATCTTCATCCGCAAAATGCGCGTCACTGAAGCATCGATCTGGCTCACAGAGATCTGACCACCATCGACGGCCCGACGCAACCCAACAAGCATAGTGTTGGCCTCAACTGGACCGCGTGGGCCAAGGATCAGATCAGTCCCTGCTTTAACTGTCAATACAGCAGCCTGTGAGAGAGAGTAGGTATTGCTAATACCACCCATCCAGAGCGTATCGCAGATAATAACACCGTTGAACTTGAGCTGGTCACGCAGCAATTTCGTAACCACATTGGGCGAGAGCGAGGTTGGCAGAGTGGGATCAAGCTGCGGATTCAAAATGTGTGTAACCATCACCATCGGAACAATGCCCTCATTGATCAGCGTGTGATATGGCACAAAATCGACGCTATTAAGCGTGGCAAGACTACGATCCATCGTTGGCAGTGAAAGATGCGGATCAAGATTGGCACTTCCAAGTCCGGGGAAATGTTTGAGGCAACCAACTACATCACCGGCGGTCAATCCCTTGAGATATGCACGACCCATATTTGTAACCAGGGTAGGATCCGAGCCAAAGGTGCGATCAGGCAAGCCAGGGTTGTTGGGATTTGTCAAAACATCGACGACAGGCATAAAATTGACGTTCAGACCCAGTCCTTTGAGATCAGCAGCAGCGCTATGACCCGCGTCATACGCTACTTGAGTATTCCCAGTTGCACCAATAGCCGACTCCGATGGGCGTTCACCAGTAATGCGACGTAGTTCATTGACCACCCCTCCCTCATAGTCGGTAGAAATAAACAGCGGGATATGTGCCCGCGCCTGCATATCATGGTTGAGCGCGAACAGTTGAGCACGTGTTTGCGCATTGCCATTCCCATTTTCGATGAGGACGCCACTGATAAAGTTTTTTAAAACCATCTGTTGCAGATGAGCATCGAATGTAGAACTATAGAACTCCACAATAACCATCTGACCAAGCTTCTGATCAAGGCTCATATGCTGAACGATAGCATTTAATAGATCATCTTCAGTTATGATTTTGCCTGGAATTGAGAGAGGCGTAGGTGTTGGCTTTGTGCTCGTAGGAGTTGGAGCCGCCGCCGTTAGCGAAGGCGTAGAGCAGGCACTATCAACCATTAATACACTTAAAAGAGTTCCAGCCGTCCTCAACAATCTTCTACGATCTGACTGGAAACGATTCAATATCCAATTTTTCCCATTATTCATTAAAGCATCCAATTCTGCGCTAAAATAGTATACATAGGTGCAGCTAACTTATGCTTCCACATTACAACAACGCTACAGAAAACATAAAGGCTAAATTGCCGTCATTTGACTTATGCCTGGACGTATTATACACCTCAATACACATTTTCAAACATTTTCTCTCTCTTGACAAGCCCTCAATACGAGGCACATACTGTTCTCACAATCAGCATTGAAATATTTCGGGTTTCAGTCCTTCGGGAGAAATGCATAGGGGCGTCACCTTGCGTGCGCCCGCTTTCCATGGACGTTGCTCATCTAGTACCGGGCGCACGCAAGGTGACGCCCCTACGTTAAGGAGCACTGTATGTTTGATAAAAGTAACATTGGTGTAAGCTTTCCACCCTTTACCATCGAAGTTGAGCGTTGCAAAATCTCCGAACTGGCCTTCGCCATTGGTGACAATAATCCGGTTTATCATAGTCGTGAAGCTGCTCAGGCGCAAGGCTTTAAAGATGTGCCTCTCTTTCCCACCGCTCCTACGATATTTTCTTTCTGGGGGAATACCAGGCAAGGAGATCACCTGGAGCAGGTTGGTATCAACGTGATGCGTATTTTACATGGCGAGGAAGAGTACGAATACCTGGCTCCAATCTATCCCGGCGATGTACTTACAGGCACAACGACGATTATAGATGGCAAGACGCGCAAGATGAAAGATGGCTCTATGGATATAGTCACGACAGCGACGCGCTATACAAATCAGGATCACCAGCCCGTACTGATAGCTAAAAGTATGCTTATTGTACGCGAGTAATGGCAAATAGATATTTTCTAAGACGAAAGGAGATGAACATATAATGCAGGCAGAACAAACAAAACGCTACTATGAAGATGTGCAGATTGGCGAGGAGATTCCGCCCTTAGTGAAATCGCCTATGACGCATCTCCGCCTGGTGCGGTACGCTGGAGCTTCAGGCGATTTTAATCCGTTACATACCGACCCTAAAGTTGGCGAGGAGATCGGTACTGGCGGCATTATTGCGCATGGAATGCTCATTATGGGCTTTGTAGGTCAGCTTCTGAGCGACTACGCAGGACCAAATGCTCTACGCAAGTTCGGCGTGCGCTTCAAAGGGATGACGCATCTCAATGATGAAATCACTTGCACAGGCACAGTTACTGAAAAATATGAAGCTGATGGCGAAGGACGAATTGCAGGTAAGGTTCAAGCCGTCGATCAGAATGGCGATGTAAAGGTTGCTGGAACGTTTATCGCAGCGTTGCCCCACCGGTAGGGGCGCCGTTTACAAGCCCGTGCCGTTTACGACGCTCGCGTGGTTTACGACGTCCGTGTGGATGGCTTACAATAAACTCCGTCAATGAAGAAAGAGGTACAGGCGATGTTAAAGGAGAATGTCCTCAATTCATTAAAGAGCATCCTCCCCAAAGGACAGGTCTTTATGGATAGAGCGTCACTTGTCGCTTACGAGGCCGATGCAGGCATCGATAAAGCCTTGCCAGATGCGGTGGTCTTTCCGCGTACAGCAGAAGAGGTTGCACGTGTAGTCTCCTGGGCCTCGGAATATCGAGTTCCCATCGTAGCTCGTGGCGCAGGTACAGGACTTTCGGGCGGCGCGGTAGCTGATCGTGGAGGAATCATCGTTGAGTTTTCACACATGGATCGGTTGCTTGATATCGATGTTCACGGACGGAGTGCAGTCGTTGAGCCAGCATTGATCAACCTGCGCCTGGATGAACAGGCGAAAACGCATGGCCTCTATTTTCCTCCCGATCCCGCCAGCCAGTGTGCGTCTACTATAGGCGGCAACGTCAGCTGAGAACTCCGGTGGTCCCCATTGCTTCAAGTATGGGGTAACCACTAACTACGTGATCGGGATGGATGTCGTTTTAGCAAATGGGCACTGCATACGCGTGGGTGGTCACGCCCTGGACTATCCAGAATACGACTTGTGTGGCTTGATTACTGGCAGCGAAGGCATGCTGGGACTGATTACCTCTATTACAGTACGCTTGCTACGTATGCCTCCAGGAGTTAAGACACTGTTGGCAATCTTTGACTCGATTGAACTGGCGGGCAATGCGGTATCGACGCTGATCGCGACCGGCTTTGTGCCTGCTACGATGGAGATGATGGACCAGCAGATTATCAGAATGGTTGAGCCTTTCGCACATGCAGGTCTACCATTGGATGCAGGCGCTATTCTTATTATCGATATCGATGGCTATCCTGTCAGCATTGATGAACAGATGAACGAGATTGCCGCTATTTTGCAAGAGCAGCATGGATACGGCCTGCACATCGCCAGCAACGAGGAAGAACGGGCCAAAATCTGGCTGGCCCGTAAAAGTGCTGGTGGCGCTATCGCAAGGCTTGTTCCTTCTTATTATTCCATCGATATTACCGTTCCACGCAGTCGCCTGGCCGAGATATTAACTGAGGTCAATAAGATTTGTGAGCGCTACAATATACGTGCGGGCCACGTTCTTCACGCAGGAGATGGCAATCTGCATCCTATGTTGCTGATCCCAGAACCAGAGAACCAGGATCTCATGCGGCGCATCCATACGGCAGCTGGCGAAATTATACGATGCAGCATAGAAATGGGTGGCAGCCTGACTGGTGAACATGGTGTCGGCATTGAGAAACGTGAACACATGTCTCTGATGCACAAACCAGTTGAATTGATGGCGATGTGGGATGTGAAACAGGTCTTTGATCCCAATAATATCCTTAATCCTGGTAAACTTTTCCCACCACCCGCTCATGACGACGCAGGCCCATTTGCTGGTTATGTCAAAGAGTACCCCTTCAATAAGCAGCCTCATGAGCTCGCTATCCAGCCAGGGGAAACCTTCACGCCGACAAGCGCTGAGGAAGCTGCACACATCCTATTAGCCCTGGCGAAAGCACGGCACCCGGTATATATCTATGGAAACGGCCATGCAAAATTCAACGATGCAAGATCAACACCAATTGCGCTCTCCACTCATGCACTGCGCGGTGTCAAGACGTATGCCCCTGATGATCTGTACATAACCGTTGGAGCTGGTACACCTCTTGCGGAGATTCAAGCATTCCTGGCTAAAGATCGTCGCCAGATTGCGTTGGCCTCTCCCTGGCCCGAGGCGACCATTGGAGAAATCGTTGCAAGTAACACGAATGCTCCGCTCCGCATGCGCTACGGTTCCATACGCGACCTTGTGCTCTCTACTACAGTAGCCCTGGCCAACGGGAACGTTATACGTACAGGGCGACCCATTGTGAAAAACGTGGCTGGTTATGACCTTACCAAGGTCTTCGTTGGCTCTCACGGCACCCTTGGACTGATCGTTGATATTACGCTCAAACTGATGGCCTTGCCTCGCACCAGGAGGACACTTCTGATCCCGCTAGATGACCTGCGCTATGGCCTGATCTGGGGAAGACGATTGCTACCACTGGCTTTAAATGCCTCTGCGATTACGCTCAACAAGGGTTCTTCCCTTATAGAAGTTGCCAGGGACAATTATCTACTGGCTTACACTGCTGAAGGAATGCCAAAAGATGTACTGGCCGAACTCGACCAGGTATGCCAGGAGCTGCGGAAAGAAGGAACGCCAGCACCAGTGGAAGTTGAAGCACCAACAGGAACCGCCATATGGGCCGCAATGCTTGGTGGCACAGCTCAAAAGACGTTGCAGGTACGTATCGGCATACCAGGCAGAGATCTAGCCGCATATATTCAGGATCAGGCCGCATTACTTAACACCGGATCCTTCACTATTGATATTAGCAGTGGCCTGATCTATGCAATCAAGGAAGCTGAGGACTTAGCAGAAGCAAGTGCATGGCTAGAAGCGTTGCGGAAAGCAGCTCTGGCAGCAGGGGGATATGCAATGGTTATTGATATGCCAGCATCCCTACACAACAAAATCGACAGATGGGGATATCAACCTGAAGGGCTGGATTTGATGAGAGCCTTAAAAGCTCGTTGGGATCCACAGAGCATACTGAAATTGTGAGTAGTATTTAGCATCGTTTGAAGATATCCTGCTTGATTGACGAATAGAGAGAAGATGGTATGGAAATCAGTCAGGTGCAATTTGTGCTTCTTGTCTTTATGCTGCTCGCCATCGTTTTCTTTATCACCAATCGTTTGCTTGCATATTTGCAGCGCCACAGTAGCAGCATCTTGCAAGAGAATGGCAAACGAGTTGTAGCGATTGTCACAGTCATACGCCAGGAAGTGGAAGAGCGTGGGCCGACAGAATTTCCACGCATCAATTACTGTTATTATATTGAAGCCGAGTGGACAGATATTCACACAGGAGTAACGTATAGGTTTATAAGCAAGCGCTTAAACTCCCGACCAATAGAGGAACCAGGAGCATTTCTCTCAGTCATAGTCGATACTGAGAAATCCTAAAAACTATGAGATAGATTTATCAGAAGATCATATCTAAAGATGTGTGGTCCGGTTCATACTCTGATCATAAGCTTCCAATTATAATTATCAGGATAATGACGAGTGTTGTACTTGCTCAACAATAATGCGCTACAATGTACTTAAAAAAGGGAGTTTTACAAAGGCATGATGCGAACGAACGCAAACAATCAAGAGCTACTTTATTTCTGGGCCATTGGTGATTTGCACTATCGCACACTTGAAGCCTGGAATGAAATTCATACACAACGCCTCGCGCCTATGTTTGAGGATCTGCATACACTCTGGCTGGAAGAAGGGAGGCCAGCTTTTTGTGTTTCGCCTGGCGATATGGTAGAAACGTGTGCACCCGAAAACTATCGACTCGCACGTATCCGGCTAGAATCACAACTTGGCATCATTCCATTCTATGCAGGAATTGGCAACCACGAGTATTATGGACCGGAAGGCGAAGATCCCGCGACGATGGCAGACACTTTTATGATGATGTGGGAGAAACCTTTACGATACGCGTGGGTTGCAGGTAACGTAGCATGTATTATGCTCGATTATCCCGATCCTCATACGTTGGCAGAAGCAAACAAAGTCTATATTTCGCAGGAAACGTTGACTTTTCTAGATGATGCGTTGAAAGAATTTTCTGCATATCCTGCAATAATCTTTCTCCACTGTCCTCTACATAATACGGTACTGGATCGCGACCCTGAGCAGCATCGTGACTACAACTCCTTGCAATCCTTCTTCGCTCCAGAAAACTCCTGGGAGGTACGCAGTATCCTTGCGCGTCACAAAAATGTCTGTTTATATATCAGTGGACATACACATTCAGGATGGGAAGCGCCTGACCTGGTCAGCACAGAAGATCTGGGGGGGCATCCTGTGACATTCGTGAATCTGATGTCTCCCTGGTACACGGGAAGGCATAAAGGTCCGCGCATCAATGCCAATGGCTCGGTACAATATACTCCTGATGATCCAGATGTGCTAGCAACCTTTACGATACGTATTTATCACCAACAAATTAGCATTCGTGTCCGTGATCATCACACACGGCAATGGTTGAAAGAATGGCGTGTACCTCGTTCGTAGGGGCGTCACGTTGCACCGAAAAGCCCGGTGGAGATTATTCCACCGGGCTTTTCCCTCCCCAGCACTTACCCCCAACAACATCTTTTACAGCTTACGCGTTATTTCATTTCAAGCTTATATTGAGACGTTCACCCTGTATCTCCCTTGCCACATTACAATAGTCGTATATAAGCATATGCCCCGCACCTGCACCGCCTCGTACCACAACCCTTACACTTACCATACCCATCTTAGAAACGACACAGGTGCATCTTCCAGATCCACTCCCTCAATTCCTCGGTCCCTCTCACGCTCCCCCACAGCAGCTTTTTCATCCCACTCCACATTCCCTTCCTCCCTCCATGCTGCATCACCCTCATCTCACGTAACCCTACCCCATCTATATCTCACGGTATCTACATCTACACATTTTCCCCACAAACTACTCGCCACCATTATGTGCAGATGTATGCATCCCCAACGATGTCTACACACCCTTCCCATTCCAACTCCTCACCACTGGCTGTGTAGACATCCCCCTTTCCCATCACTATCAGCTGCTGTTGGGGCTTTGTCTCGCATTTCCGTTTACGCTAATAACTATACCATCAAGGTATGAAGAAGCTATGAATCACTCTGGCATTATCATGAATGCTTATTCATAACTAGAGAGAGATAAACAAAAATAAGTATTACAGCATTTTCATTTTCTGCCAACCTCGTGTAAACTTCTCACTGGATGATATCATCTAAGAAAGCACTATCAAATTACTAACAATGTAGAGGGCCATATATGTTACTCCAATCCTGTCTCTTATGCGACACAGTACAACTCGCTGCACATGACTCTGTGCTGATTCTTAACTCAGCACCAGACCCTTTTGTGCAACAGATAGCACAATACGGAAAGATCAAGAACTTGCTCCTGGCTGAAGACAATATCGCCGCTGCAAAGGCTGTAGGATTGTCCTTACCAGACAAGAAAACTGTACTCCAGCATGTTGCCTTTCATGACTCTATCTTATACCTTCAGCCAGGTACACTAGATGTCGCGGTGATGAACCTGCTTTACCAACCAGGAACAGCCTGGATAGTACATGGATTACAGCTAGCGGCCTCTGCATTACGACCAGGAGGACGCCTGTATGTCGCGGGAGCCAAAGAGCGCGGCATCCTCTCAACAGCGAAGCGCATGCAGGCTATATTCGGCAATGTCGAGACGCTCCAGATCAGTAAAGGGCAACGCGTGGTATGTGCCCAAAAATTGACAGATCAGCCTCTGGTAGAACCGTTACAGGATGTTACTGTATTTGCTTCCCGTAAGCTCGATGAGGGCACACGCCACCTGCGCGCGGCATTGGAAGTGCATGCAACCGATGAAGCCCTGGATATTGGCTGTGGAGCGGGTTTTCTCGGCCTGCATATTGCACGCCTGGCAACACAGGGATCAGTGACGATGGTTGATGTCAGTCTGGCCGCAGTTGCTGTAGCACAACGAACAGCAGAACAGAGTGGCCTGACGAATGTGCACGTGTTAGCAAGCAATGGAACTGATGCAGTGAGAAATCAGTGCTTCGACCTGGTAGTTACCAATCCACCTTTTCACCAGGGAGGCATCCAGACGCTGGAGATTGCTAAACGATTTATACGTGAAGCTGCACAGATTCTGCGCCCACAGGGACGTTTCTACCTGGTAGCAAACCGTTTTTTGAAATATGAACCAGAACTGCGAGCACACTTCAAGCAAGTTGAAGAGGTTGGCGGAGACACACGTTATAAAGTAGTGCGTGCCCGGTTGCAATGAGAGTTATCCACACGGGTTTACAAACCCATGTGTGGTCAAACTTGTTGGTCAAATGCTAATGTGAGATACTAAAGGCAAGAATCCATACGCAGAAACCTTATTCATTAAGGAGCATTGCATTGCCGATTGACGCGCGTCGCTTACCTTCATCTCAGTCGCATGCTACTTTTTCCTGGTTTCTGCTGATCAGTACAAGTATCCTGGCCTGGTTCCAGGGCTATCGAAAGTGGATGCCTCAGTTGCCGCTTCAACGCTCTTTATACAGTCATTACCTGGTACTCTACTGGCTATTATCCTCCTGCACGATCAGCTTACCTCTATGACATTTGTAGGAGGCCTTTTGATTATTATAAGTGTGTACGTCATTTCGAAATCATGAGCTCTATACGAGAGGAGATACATATGATAAAGCCACACAGCTCTTTTGTCGATGTTGACGGCCTGCGTCTACATTACCTCGCATGGGATGGCAAACTGGCGCAGAACAATCGGCCCGAGGAGACTCTTGTCGTGGAACAGGACAACGACAATGTACCAGTCGTCTTGCTTCACGGACTAAGTGCGACCGCCGATACATGGAACCTGGTGGCTGAGCATCTCTATCAAAGCTATCATGTTATTGCATTCGATCTGCGCGGACATGGGCTGAGCGACCAACCAACTACTGGCTATGACCTCGTGACCATCGCCGAAGATATCATAGGTGGTATGGCTGTGCTGGGACTTGGACAGGTTGCCTTGATCGGACATGGTTGGGGAGCACGTGTAGCCCTGACACTTGCAGCTCGTCATCCCGCGCTCATTAGTCATCTTATCCTCGTTGATTGCCCCCACGTTGAACCGAAGCACTGGCCCGGCATGACACGTGAGCGCTTTATTCGCGAGAGATCGGCGAAAGAGATCTACGATTCGCTCCATGATTTCACCGCAACAATGCGCCAGGAAATGGATGCATTCTGGTCACCTGAAGTGGAAGCAATCATTTCAACCTATGTACGAACGTTACCTGATGGACGTGTGGAAGAACGCTTGAAACCAGAACACCAGCGCCAAATTCGTGAGTCAGTCTGGGAAGATCGCGCATTGTCGTATTACAGCAAACTTGCCAGCCCGGTATTACTCGTACCCGCAGCGGCAGAACCCCAACCAGGAGAGGAGCCACCAGAGCGCCTGGAGGATGCCGACGAATTTGCAGCTGCAAAAGGCCACATGGCGGCTCAGGTGCAGCGAGCAATTCAACACTGCTCCGTATTCTGGATGCCCGATACGGCACACGACATTCAGCTACAACGCCCAAAAATCCTTGCAAACGCCATCGCCGATTTTATCAAAGCATAACGCTACAGGCCAATCGTGCCCAATGTAGGGGCAGATTTATCACGCCCAGATGCGGTGAATCCGAAACAGAACGACCCAGAAAGGTTTCAGAGCACATGAGTACAATAATCTACCTGAATGGTAATATCTACACTATGGACGCAGCGCAACCGCGAGCACAGGCCATCGCCATAGACAATAAAAGCGGACGCATCCTCGCTGTAGGCACAAACGACGAAGTACGACGCAGCGGCGGACAACACACCGAACTGGTAGACCTGCATGGGCATACGATGCTACCCGGCTTTATCGATGCCCATATCCACCTGCTTGACACAGCTCATCGCGCTCATCACATCGATGCCGGGAATTGTATCAGCGAGGATGCTGTGGCCGAAATGGTGCGTGAGCGTGCCACACACACGCCGCCAGGAAACTGGATACTGGGAGGACATTGGGATAAAAATCTCTGGCCTGATGGAAACTTCCCCACTCGTGCCTCACTCGATGCCGCCGCTCCCGACCACCCCGTCGCCCTCTGGAGCAAAGATGGGCACATGCTCTGGGTCAACTCGCTTGCTCTACAACGCGCCAATATCACAGCCGCTACACCTCAACCAGCAACCGGCGCTATTCTACGCGATGGTACAGGCGAACCAACCGGAACATTGCAAGAAGAAGATGCCACCACACTTGTATATAAAGTCATTGCACCACACGATGCCGAGCTCAACCGCGTACTGATGCGCCGTGCCTTGAAAGAGTTACAAAAAAGCGGCATCACCACTATCCACAACATAGAAGGCGATACCTCCCTGAATCTCTTCAAAGAACTGCGTGATAGCGGCGAACTGGGCGTGCGTGTACAGATGATTTTGCCGCGCCAGGCATTACCACAATTACGTACTGAAGGCATCAACAACGACGAAAACGATCTACTGCGCGTAGGTGGCATCAAAATATTCGCCGATGGCACGCTTGGTTCGCAGACCGCCGCAATGCTTGAAAGCTTCGAGGGCACAAATAACTACGGCATCCTCACCGTCCCAGAGCAAGAGATGAAAGATATCGTGAGCGACGCAACCGAGATGGGGCTGATCATCGCCATTCACGCCATCGGTGATCGCGCGGCCCAGGTCGCCCTCAACTCCATTGAGCGTGCCCAGCAGTTGCTAGCCGAGCAAGGAACACCCTCTGATTCGGCATCCGGACTGCGCTACCGACTGGAGCATGTACAATTGATCACGCCCGAAGACCTGGAACGCATGCGTCGTCTCGGCGTTATCGCCTCAATACAACCATTTCATGCCGTCGCCGATCGGGATGTCGCGGAACGTTACTGGGGCAAGCGCCACCGCCGCGCCTACGCCTATCGCAGCATGCACGATCTAGGAATTCCCCTTGCCATGGGTTCCGATGCGCCTGTTGAAATCTTCGATCCACTCCGCATTCTCTATGCTGCAACGTTACGTCGCGATGCTGCTATACAACGACCAGCCTGGCTACCTGATCAAGCACTTCCCCTCACAGACGCACTCTGGGCTTATACGCTTGGAGCAGCTTACGCAGGAGCGGAGGAACAGCGCAAAGGATCACTGACTGTTGGCAAATTAGGCGATGCCGTCGTCTTGCGCGAAGACATTCTTAGTGTGCCACAGGATAAGATGTCTGATAATGGTGTACAGGCAACAATTATTAGTGGTAACGTTGTATATGGTTATTTATGAGAATAGAAATGGGGTTGGTAGGACTGTTACCCTTGATACCACTGACAAAAAATGGTAGTAACTATTCAGGTCGCCTCGCCACCTGCGGTGGCTCGCCCAGGTTTGGTGTGGACGGTGGGATTGGCGGCCTGGGGCCGCCAATCCCACCGTCCACACCAAACGGCTTGCGAAGCGCCGTAGGCGCTGAGGAGTCAGGCCCCTTCTGAATAGTTATGAATGGTAAAGAATATACAACAACAGAAAAAATGATTGAGAAAATCGTTGTTGAGCAACCGGGATTGTTAGAATGGGCCAAGATATTCGCTGGACTTGTGTTTAAAGATAAAGCTGACCACGAGTGGCTGGAAAGGAAATTTGCCATGTACAACGATATCATCAATGAGTCCTGGGTTATCCAGGAGGCTATGCAGAAAGGCAAACTTGAAGGATTACGTATAGGTATCCTGGCAATCATCCAATCAAAATTTCCTGAACTAGCAGACTTGACGAAAAAACAAATCGATAGTGTAACAGATCCAACTCAGTTAGAAATTTTACTTACTCAGATAAATAGTGCAAAAAATACTCAGGATATCCTACGTGTTTTCATAGATATCAATCAAAGATTAGAGAAAAAACGAGAACAGCCTTCACAGGATTAATACTGATGATAAAATAATCTTCACATGCGAACCGATGGAGGTGAATATGTTCTTCAGTATGCACGCGACGGTGTCAGCGCAACGTTACTCGTGGCAAAAACAAACACTGTAGCAAGCTACTCTTTTGGAAGCTTGCTACAGACATACCCACCCACTACATTGTAGTCCAACCAGCAAGGCTTACACTACCTCTGACAGTATCCGCAATACTTGTAGGATTGCCTCCACTCATACTTGCAATCAGAATTGCCGATTGCTTCGTATTGTTATTGGTAGATTCGAGAGCATACGACTGACCATCGCGTGACAGATTAGACCAGGGACACTGAGAAGTCTGGTTCAGCGAAAAGGTGCTTCCATCGTTGGGAAGATCAAAGAGTACCTTCTGATAGGAGGCATCGGGCTTCATAGTCCACACCTGGTTGCGATCTATCGTCTGAGTACTGGTATTATACTTTTGCACAGTCAGCAGCAGATCAGTGTTAGTAATTGCACGCAGATCATGGACACAGACGGTCTGTGCCTGGTGATAGATGGTATTCAGAACACTACCCGTTGCCGTACCTGCCGAGATGGTGGTATCAAACGGATTCGAGGCCAGCAGACAATATGAGACAAACAGATGAGATCCATCATAGCTACTATCCGTCGACAGGTAACTCATACGTACCGGGTGACTTAACACTTTTTTGAGATCTCCACCATTGAGATTATTATTAGTCGTGATATCCAAGAGGTCCAGTTCGATAGGTGGAGCAGGAGCGGAACGACCGCTCTTTTCCACATAGGCATGCGTGTTATCTAGCCAGAAATCCACGCTGTAGTGATAGAGCTGATTGTCCGTATACTTCAACTCTGGCACCAGTGTACCAGCGGCAACATTCAGCAGCGAGACTACGCTGGTGAACGCATCCACATCATAGGACAGGAGAATTGATTTCTGATCAACAGACCATTGTGCAACCGGAACATTCATACCCATCTGACTTCCAGCGGGGATAGCAGGAAAACAATAGAGCGTCTGTAAGCCCTGGCCATCCATACGCACGAGTTGGAGCATCGCACTGTGCTGTGCATCGCCACGTGGATCCGGAGTGCTGAGGAAAAGAATCCATTGTCCATCGGCAGAAACCTGTGCCGATTCGATACTGATGCCGCTGGTGACGATATCCGTTTTTTGCTGCGTGTTCAGGTCGTAGCGTTTTAAATGCCCATAAGCTATTGTTGTGTTAACAGGAATCTCATTATAAACGTAAACAAGATTCTGATCCTTTCCCAATGCCAGAGGCTTCATCACTGCTGCACGTGCTGTACCATCCGCCGGGCATGACGTCTGCGTAGGAGGCATTGGTACCGTTTGTACAACAGGTTGAGTAGCATTCTGTGTTGAACCACTCTGACCTGTTTGAGCAACAGGTTGCGTGGTCTGGGTAGCTGACTGATTGCTATTAGTGGCAGTACTCTGAATTGTAGCAGCTACAGATTGTTGACCACAGGCAGACAGTAATATCATAAGACCACAGGCAAGGAGCGTGAAGAAACTCAAGGCCAATCCTTTTTTATGCATAATACAGACCTTTCCTCTTTTATTTATATTGCATAATTTCACAAATTTACGCCATCTATATTTTTATTAAAAATAGTATCGCTCATACTATATGGATGAACTATTTACTATGAGTGACCGTTCCGTATAAGGTAAGTATAAGCAAAAAAGCAGTGGAAAGCAGTGTGCTAGCTCACATTATTATTGTGCATGAGATAACAACTGCAGCTGTTTCGTGGTTTCGTGGGGGGCAAGTTCAGTAGCCGACGACACAAAATAGCCGAGAAGCGAACGGTAGATAAAATTACTATCAAGTACAATTTTAAAATAATTTACTTTACATATATATTTTAGTGCTCAAGAAAATATATTAACGTTAAATTTCCTAAATGTGCATTTTAAATTCATCACTCAAAATTAACCAATTCATCACCTTTTCCCCCTTTTCAAAAGATGCATAGTGATGCATAATACTACTGCGCCACAGAAAGTGGATAAAAGATAAGAGAGCATATAGCGATCTTTAAATTTAGAAATGGAATTGATAGTATTTCTTTCTATTTCCCACTCAAATGGCTGCGATGTGAAGGAACGTGAGCTCTTCCCGGTGTTTGGGGCTTGCTGCTTCTTTATGGAAAGTGGGGCAAACTTCCGAGAAGTGCATGACGTGCCGTGGCAGAGGACACTCACAACATTGAAGACACTACTTCAGGTAGTGAGATTGAAAGGGATTAAAATTATGCGCGAACTTAATGAACAGGAACTCGAGCAGGTTGCAGGTGGCAGGGGTTTTACATTCACCTATCTAGCAAACGAGCAAGCTGGTGGTGCAGTTATAGCGGGCAATGGCATTGCTTATTCGCAATCTTTTGGTTCATCGACCTATGGACCAGCCTCCTCAAGCTCCATTGCTGCGAATAAAGGCTTTGCTTATGGCTCAACTGCCGCTGTACAAAGCGAAGCTATCAGCACCAGCAGTGTGATCATCACTGGTCACTAACCTGTATCTCCTTCTCCGCCAAATTGACGGAAGAGTCGGGCTGGTGATTTTCTAACACAGGTTGCTGGCCCTTTCTTATCAACCAGGAGAGATCATATGCAAGATATTCAGTACGCTCACGAACTGAGCGATCAAGACCTGGAAACCGTAGCTGGTGGTAGCGGTCATTTCTCCTTTGCTAATGCCAGTGCCAGCGCCAGTGCATCTGCCATAGGGGGATTTCTCCATATCAACGAAGGATTTGCCACAACGGAAGCATTCACTGTGGTCAATCGCAAGGGAGAGAGTGCCTCATTTGCTCTTGGCATTGCCTTCGCGCTCTCTCTCTAAACGTATTGTCTTTGTACAAAAAGGCTCTGCGCCAGGCAAAAAAGTAGCTAGAGACAAGAAAAAAGGGATGGGAAACGTGATAGCTTCCCATCCCCATTTATGCGTCGATTTATGACAGAGCAAGAATTGCTCCATTTATCAAAGGAGGCGGGAAGGCATGGCAACAGCTACACCTAAAATCCAGATTTTCCGTAGTAAGACGCTGCAAAAATATATGCAGAACAGGGAGAAAAGCGTTCTTCCTCGCGTTGTCGCTCCGCCTATTTTTGCTTTTAGCTGGATCGTACTCACGTTATTGATAGCTGCTGGAATAGCTACCTGGCTAGGAGAAGTGCCATCATATATCACTGCATCGGGCATCGTTCTTGACACGAATAGCGCCGCTAGTCAAGGCGATGGAGCTACCGCCGCTCTTCTTTTACCTGCCAGTGATAGTTCCTATATACGACCGGGACTTCCTGTTCAGCTACAGATTGGTCAGGCTGGTCCTCAGGTGCATCGCACGATTAACAGCGTCAGTCAAAATCTTCTCAGCCCTGTCGAGGTACATCAGCAGTATGGATTTGAGGTTGCTGATCCCTCTTTAGTTGTGACCGTAGGATTAGGATCTACGATCTCTGAGCATCTATACTCAGGAAGCCCTATACAGGCACAGGTTCAGATTGGATCGCAAAGCTTACTGGCGTTGTTTCCTGGCGTAAATAGCTTGCTGAAAGGCCAATAGATGGACATCGATAAAAAAAATACTGCGGCAATGTCGGTTCTTCCATCTCAGGAGCAGAAAAAAACAGATCTGTGGGATGCCGAAACAAAGCTCTTACTAGCAGTTCCTCACAATGCACAACGAAAAAACAATCCACCTGAATGTGCGATGGCGGCACAGGATACACAGCCACTGCCAACAACCGATCCAGAAGCACGCAGTGCCACGGTAGCAAGAAGGGTCGTTCTGCGTTCACACAGGCTAGCTACAGGCAGCAGCGTTTCGCCCGAACTTGCCGGACTCATCCAGCATAGAGAGCAAATAGCTAGCCAGGAAACAACATTGTTGCATGCCGCCACTCTCCCCAGCAAGCAGGAGAAAAAGGATACCAGTTCTGCCACGAAAGCGCCGCAATGGGAAACGGAGCCAGAGCGAGCATCGCGCAGACGCTTCCGCAGAAAATCCCGCGTTCCCGTCCTGCAACAGATCAGTATGGTTGAATGTGGAGCTGCCTGTCTCGCCATGTTGCTTGGTTATTATGGTCATAAAACAACTATCTCAGAAATACGTGAACAATGCGGAATTGGGCGTGATGGCCTTTCCGCGCTAGGCATCGTTAAATCGGCCCGCAAGTATGCTATGCGCGTGAAAGCCGCCTCACTTGAAGAAAATGATTTTCGCTTCGTCACCTTACCCGCTATTGTCCATTGGGAATTTAATCACTTTATAGTGGTTGAACGCTGGTCTCCTAAATATGTTGAAGTGGTTGATCCGGCATTGGGGCGCAAACGCATGACCGCGAAAGAGTTCGATGAGGGCTTCACCGGGGTCGTGATCATGATGGAGCCAGGAGTACAGTTTTCACGCGCCAACAAAATATCCCGCTTGAGTTTAAAAACGTACGCAAAAGCCTATATTCACCAGGCTCCCCTGGCTTTGATGCAGATCCTTGGAGCCTCTCTTCTCTTACAGGTGCTTGGGCTTGTGTTCCCTCTCCTCTCTAAAATCGTCATCGACGACCTGATCCCTATGAAAGGAAGCGATGCCTTGCAGCTCCTTGGTATAGGCATGATCATGTTGGTACTGGCGCAGATGGGCATCCGCCAACTTCGCTCGCTGATCCTCCTCTACCTCCAGGCACGGGTCGACACCAGTCTCATATTCGGTTTTCTAGAGCATATGTTCAGTCTACCGCAACGTTTCTTCTTGCAACGCTCAACAGGAGATATTCTGACACGCATCAACAGCAACACCGTGATTCGCGATACCATCAGCAACCAGCTTTTCTCGACGATCCTTGATGGAACATTCGTGCTGGTCTATTTCTTTATCTTACTCTCGCAATCGCCTTCTTTCACCCTCATTATTGCTATTATCGGACTGCTACAAGCAATTTTGCTCCTGAGTACCGGGAAGCAAGTAAGCGATTTGAACCGGCGCGAACTGATGGCTGCAGGAAAATCACAGGGCTACTTAACAGAGGCACTGGCCGGAATCAAGACGCTCAAATCGTCGGGAGCTGAACAAAGAGTATTAGAACGATGGTCCAATCTGTTTTTCGAGCAGATGAATATCTCGGTGAGACATACGTACATCTCCAGTTTTATTGATACAGCAACCTCTACGCTTGGTACGTTTGCCCCACTAATCCTCCTCTGGTTAGGCACGCAGCAGGTGATTAATGGGACAATGGCGGTTGGAACGATGCTGGCTCTCAATACGCTAGGCTCATCCCTTCTCGGCCCTGTTACCTCGCTCGTAGCCAGTTGCAGGCAGATACAACTGGTACAATCACACATGGAACGCCTTGCCGATGTTATAGAAGCTGAACCGGAACAAGATATACAGTCAGTATCTCAACCACCACAACTTGCAGGTCAGATACAACTGGAGCATGTTTTCTTCCAATATGACTCTCAGTCATCTCATATATTGCGAGACATCAATGTGAGTATCAAACCAGGACAGAAAGTAGCAATTGTAGGAAGAACAGGTGCTGGCAAAAGTACATTAGGTAGCCTGTTACTCGGTTTATACACCCCAACAACAGGAAACATTTTTTATGATGGTATTCCATTACGAGCGCTCAATTACCAGGCTGTTCGTGCACAATTTGGCGTAGTGATGCAAGATGCGAATGTTTTTAGTGGCTCGATTCGTGAAAACATCACATTGAACGATCCAGGTATGAATATGGAACAGGTCATCAAAGCTGCTCAAATCGCCGCTATCCACGATGACATTATGAATATGCCTATGGAATATGAGACGATGGTTTCCGAAGGCGGCAATGCTCTATCGGGTGGCCAGCGCCAACGACTCGCCATAGCAAGAGCTATTGCTAACATACCCGTAGTACTATTGTTTGATGAAGCTACAAGCAGCCTGGATGTTGTGACAGAGAAAGTGGTCGAGCAAAATATCAGTCGTTTAGCGTGTACCCAGATTATTATCGCGCATCGCCTGAGTACCATTCGCAATGCAGATTTGATTCTGGTCCTTTCTGAGGGGCAGATCGTAGAACGTGGATCTCATGAGGAATTGCTTAAGCGAGATGGTTACTATACAAGGCTAATTCAACATCAGTTAGCGAATGGCGAGATAACTACCTCCTGAGATGTTTTTAGTTATCTGCTGAAGAGAAGCGAATGAGCCAGGTAGAAACCAGCAGCAAAGAATAGGGCAAATAGAATAAGACCCAGCAGAATCATAAAAGGTACATTCAGCCGCCTGGATCGGCTCTCCTCTAAAGATTGAGGGTAATCAGTCTGGCGAGATATAGCCAGTTTCGCGGGTACGTCAGCGATTGTCGGATCAATTATGGAAGCGGAAGACGACATTTGCTGCTCCACAGGAAATGGCTGAACGTTAGCATCAGAACGGAAGCTACCAAAACCCATTCCCGCCTGATTCGCCTCGCGAACAGGAAGAGCGGTTACAAGATTTCCCGTACCAGGAGTAGACAATGATGGAGAGAACTGAACGGGAGGAGCCATATTATCCGTCTGATATGCATTCGCTGGAGAACCTACTACAGTAATTACCGTTGGTGGCTCAAGGACCTCTACCAGAACCTTCAATTCAGTCAAAAGTACCTCAGCCGTTGCAATATATTGAGGATGTTGACGTATTATTGAACGAGCAACAACTTCACACAATTCAGCTGGCACGTTACGCATGAAACGTAACCGTCCATCAACTGGCGGATCAACGACGGTCGTAGTTGGGGAACGCCCGGCCAGAAGTTGATAGAGGAGGATACCAACAGCACGCGTATCATCACTGTGTCGAGCCTCACTAATCTGGCCCAAAGGCAATTCGCGATCCGAAACCGCGACATTATCGCCCCCTAGAGCACTCCAGGCAGTAAAATAATGGAGATCGGTAGGCAGAGCAAAATTATTAATACGAACTGTCCTGCGACGATCACGCAGAATGGAAGCAGGAGTGAGATCACCATGACACACTTTGCGTGACGAAGAGCCTGCATAGAGTAGTGCCTGACAGACCTGTACTCCAATGTCGACCACTTCATAGGGAATCAACTGCGCCTGGAGCAAGGTCGCAAAATCGTCTCCCTCTACATACTCCTGAACCAGATAGAGGCTATCAGGCTCGACTATCAGATCGTAGATGCCAATAATATTTGGATGGGAAAATTGAGATGTGGCGCGAAGTGCGGCTCTATATGCGGCAATATGTTCGGCAGGGGCAACCTTTACAGCAACTGTGCGCTGCAATACCTGATCGAATCCCTGGTAAACTGCACAAGCCTGCCCCTGCTTCAGCAATCGTTGCAGCAGGTAGCGCCTTGAAATCATTCGGCCTGTTTCCGCCATAGCCCCCTCAAAAAAGCGTATATTTATACTATTATCTCACATTCAAATATATGCTACCACAACTGAGACAACGACTCAGAATGCAGGAATAGCATTTCTATCTAATTTCTATTCTGTTTAATAGAGCTTAGAGGTCTTGTAAGGCCAGCGTTACCGCTCCCACCAGATTCGCTTCTGAACCCAGGCTGCCCTGCACAACGCGTAGAGATTGGCTGGCGGCCGGAAGACATAATTCCTGAATACGCCTGTGTAGCGGATCGATGAGCAGTTTGCCCGCCTGTGCTAATGGTCCACCCAGAATAATCATACCTGGATTTACTAAAAGAACGATATTTGAAAGCGCATTTCCAAGATATTTTAGCACTTCATCAACAATATGTGAGGCAATTGTATCACCTTCTGCTCCCAGGCGAAAGACCTGTTCAGCCGTTATACGTTCTGCTCGGCCGCCGGTAATACGGTAGATAGCTTCCATTGTTTCAGGGTATTCTACTGCCAGGCCCAGCATATTACGTACAACAGCCTGAGCTGAAGCAACTGCTTCGAGATGACCGAAGCCGCCACAGGAGCATTTTGGGCCATCTTCTTTCACCAACATATGTCCAATCTCGCCCGCTGTACATGTTGTGCCATGGTATATCTTTCCATTGACCAGCAATGCACCACCAATACCCCGTCCCAGGCCCAGATACAGGACTACTCGTTCGCCAACGCCCGCTCCCTGCTGAACTTCAGCCAATGCCGCCGCATTTGCGTTGTTATCTATTATACAGGGAACATCAAGTTTCTCAGTAAAATAATCCTGGAGGGGAAAATTATCCCAGCCATGAGCATGATAGAGTGTACGTACTACACCATGAGTTGCATCCACCAGGCCACCGATAGCTACACCCACACGCAAAATACGTCCATCGAGGAGGCGTTCCGGGTTAGTAACGTCGGTTAGCATATCATCCAGAAGTTGCAGGACGGTTCCTGTATCGGGGACATATTCCAGAGGCCGTCGAATCCTGTACAGAATTTTGCCATTCAAATCTGCTAGAGTAACTGATTGTCGTGCTCCGCTTCCGCTGATCTCGATCCCTACTACATAGCCCTGCGTCGCCAGCAGTTTACCAGTGACCCGCCCAGAAACTGATGTCCCCGCTTCGGCCAATGCGTCTGATGTATACGCCACAGCTTGTTCTCCCTCTTTATACTATTGTTCAATCTCATTACCAGAACTACAGTACTATCACTTAAGCAAGATTGAGCCTTACTGGGACAACGGGTGTAGTATATCATACAGAGTCCACGACGCAAAGGGTGTTAGGAAGGCTGTCCCCTTTTTCTCTGCTGCATATCTGGCTTTTCCTGAGCATGTTCCAGTTTCTTTCATTCGCCCACCATTTATGTCTAGCCCACCTGGCTCATGAATCAACCAATATTGGCGTCGAACACGTACCTCCAATACGATATCACAGCGAGATGCTGCTTGCCTAAGGTGCTTTACACGTGATAATGTCCATCATAGAATAGCAGTGATCGTGAGACGAACAAGGAGGAAATATTTCATGCCGATACAGGATTATGGAGTGTTGAAAGCGCGTCCGCAACAGGGAGTCAACGCACAAGCTTCAAGCCCGCATTACCAGATACTGGTAGTTGATGAGAATGAGACACACTTTCGCCTGGCAGTCAATGTGCAGTCGCAGGATCAGCCAGCCAATCTCCAATATTCTATTGTGCAAAATTTCCAGCATGCCATAACGGATCAGTTACGTACCCTGCCATCCATCTATACCGCGCTCACCAGTCAGGCCGGTGGGCTCGCACTGGATTATATCCGCTCTGGCCTTTTCCCGCTCGATCAAGTGGATCAACTTTTTGCCATCGCGACAGAGAGCCAGTTGAGTCAGTTGCTGGATGCGCAGATTCAATTGGCCATCGCCGATCCGAATGCCTTTCTTTGTGCCTTTGGTCAGCGCTGGCCCCAGACAAATACCCCTGATCAGCCCTTTGGCTTTGTCCCGGATAACGGCATCCACGATATCCATATGAATCAAGGCGACGAGGATGCTGCTTATGCCTCTGAAAATGGAACCTGGCAGGACGGCGCACTGCTGATCTACCTGGCCTCCACCCAGCAATGGACTGCGATCTTCCTGAAATTTCAATCGCAGTCCTGGCAAACCGATAACGGTGGTCAACCCATGAAGCAAACGAACATGTAAGAGCTTCAGTTGTACGTTTATTAATTGACTGAGCAGGCTACGATGTACTACAGGTTGTGCCGTTCAGCGTGAACGAGGTCGGGTTAGAATTGCTCCCGGTCCAGGTGCCATTAAAGCCGAGAGAGGTCGAACCACCCGGCGAGATCGGGCCGTTATAGCTCATATTCTGGACGGTCACCTGGCTTTCCCTGTTGCGAGAAGTTCCCGCTCCAGCCCTGGGTGACCTGCTGGCTACCGGGGAAGGTAAATTTCAATGTCCAGTTATTGAGCGCGGTTGAGCCAGTGTTTGTGATCGTGGTGCTGTTGGTGAAGCCGCCCAGCCACTGATTCTGTATCACATAGCTGACCTTACAACTACTCCCTGAAGTTGTGGTAGGAGTAGGAGTATTGGTCGGCGTGGGAGTAGGAGTATTGGTCGGCGTGGGAGTAGGAGTCGGCGTTGTTCCACCGCTGCCAGTGGAAATTTTGAGCATGACGACTCCATGCCCGGCCACATTCGCCGTATAGCTACCATTGAACGAACCGACATTGGTATGTGCCCAGAGATCGCGAACGCTGGCACTGCCAGAGATGCCAATGTTGCTCCAGTTCGTGGTAATAGCCGCGGCTGAAGTGTTCCGATTGAGTAGTATCACCGCGACGCTTCCATCGTGCAGTTTTTTGGCCCACACCTGTAAACCATTGCCATTATCTGCAACCTTCGTGCCCTGAATACCTAGAGAGTCCTGGTCAACGGCAATGACTTCACTATTGGTCAGAATCGTTTTCGCATTCGCTGTCATGTTGGTCATATCGTTGCCCATGATGAGAGGAGCCGCCGAGATCGCCCAGAGGCTAAAGTGCGTCTGATCCTCAGTGGTACTCATCCCGCCATTGCCCACTTCGAGCATGTCCGGGTCATTCCAACCACCGGGACCGGCAGAAGATGCATGTGTGGCACTCGAGTCGAAATTGCTAAGCATGCTGGTCCAGTTATCACTGATATCGCCAGTAGTGCGCCAGAGATTTCCGACACTTGGACCCCAGGTCCAGACGTTGCTTTGTCCCCAGTCACAGAGGCTAAAAACGATTGACCGTCCGGAACTTCTCAGTGCGTTCCCAATCTTCGTATACTCGGTCTGTGCATCGATGCCGGTACTACTACACCAATCGACTTTCAGATAGTCTACACCCCAGGATGCAAAGGTATCGGCATCCTGTTGCTCATGGCCGTACATACCAGGATACCCTGAACATGTAGCGGTGCCTGCATCTGTGTAGAGTCCCAGTTTCAGGCCTTTGCTGTGGACGTAGTTAGCGACGGCAGAGATGCCATTGGGGTATTTGGTGGGATCGGGAACCATGTTTCCATTCGAATCGCGGCTTTTCTCGGACCAGCAATCATCGATATTGATATACTGGTAGCCTGCTGCGGCCAGTCCACTACTGACCATCGCATCGGCTTGCTGCTCGATAGTCGAGGCACCGACGTCACAACCGAAGTGATTGTAATTGTTCCAGCCCATCGGGGGAGTAAGAGCCAATGCATTGTTGACAGCATGCGCCTGGAGAGTATTAAATCCGAACGCAAATACAGCCATAAAGAGCATGAAGAGGACTGTTATCAACAATCCCAGCCGCTTTTTCTGCATGAAACCTCCTTGTTGATAATGCATGTATCCATAAACTTCCTTTTGACACAAATAAACATACAGCACTCTTTTTAATTTGCTGCATGTCAGGAATATACTTCTTGATGATCACTGGACGAGTAGACTTTAAAGCGTTCTTTGCTTGTCATAATTGCCTCCTTGCATAGTGCATACCCTGTGAAATGGATTATCTCTGATGGCCAATGTGTACAAAGATAACAAGGGCTATGAGTTGGCTATTGAATAGAGGAGAAGGAAAGCCCAACAGAGTGACAGAGCCAGCACGACTATTATGCTGGAAGGTCTTATAGAAAGACCTCTTCAGAGGATTACTCATAACTACTGCTTCTCTTTCTTTGATGAAATTAAAGGGAACATACAAAAAACTTTCATCAAATTGGTTCATTATGTGTACCATTTATGTGTATACCATTTTGGAGAGAAGATTGTCAACTCTGATTGTAAGGCGGAAAATAATGATTTTGACTCTAATTTCTAACTATGTTATGATCATTTCATTGAAATATGAGGAAATTCACAATGAAACGCAACGGCAAGAAGGTTCAAGAGGTATGGTGGTAGGATTCTGTACGGCAAATAGCTATGGCCACGTTTTGCTAGATATGCAAGAAGATGCAGTGGATAAAATGGATCAGTTATTCAGAGCAAATTAAAGAGCTCTTGATCATTGGCTACAAAATCGGCTACAATGGAGAACAAAGAGAGCGAAAATAAGCGTAGATCTGAGAAATAGTAGTGTTGCTACAATACACGATAGAGATACATGTTTGCAACACTATGTATCAGATATTACTCAAAAATTATGGAGAGTTTCTCATGGCATCATCTCCAACAATGCAAGGACAAATTTTTGTTGGGCCTGGCCTTAGTTTATTTAAAAAAATTGTTACGCTGCTCGGGTTGTTGGGCATTACAGCGCTTGTACTCTGGATTGCAATTCATCAGGGAGTTTCTGCTGTAGGTAGTACTATTGCCGCCATCCTATTTATCAGCGGATTTATTCTCTATTTGCGCATTGTCGCCCCTATTCCTTTCACGATTGAACTGGAGCCAACAGCTTTGATCAAGCGTAGTCGCAATAGTGAGACCATCATAATCCCCTGGGAAGATCTGACGCGTATTAAAGAGGAATTTTTCCCTAACGGCAAACGCATCAGTGTGATCGCCTATCGCAAAGTTACCTCTTCACAGCAGAAGGCGAAAGCATGGGCGGTCTACCGCGATGATGTTACCAACATTGACGGACTCGCCGATGCGCTCAAGCAAACCATTCCTGAAAGTTGCATATGGGAAAGCGAAACGGTTCACGAATAAGAAGCGATCAAGTGTAAACGCTGGCCTCAGTTGCCTTGAATGAGGCATAGATAATCTTACCCTCGTGTAATTCCATACGCAGAGCCGAGGCTTCAGTGATTTCGGCAGTCAATGGTGGCATGTCCTCATCCAGCAAAATACTGATTCGTACACGTTCATTTTCGCCATTACTGTGTAAAGGAGATATACCAAGGCGTAATATCTGCACAACCTTGCCGTGAAAAACATTACGTGCTGAACTTTCTGGGGAAGTCTGATAGAGCGTGATGCTGTGCGGATCAACGATCACATATGCCTCTTCGCCGAGAGCAGGCACCTTTTCGGTTGGTGTATGCTCTTTAAGTGCAGCTACGATTTCTATCGATTGAGTGCCATTCTGCAACTGAATAGCATACAGCGCATTCGTCTCCTGGCGCACAATATGGCCGCGAAAAAAGTTCACTCCTATCAATTCAGCGACGTACGAAGAACGTGGATATGTCAGAAGGTCGCGTTGCTCACCCTGTTGAATTACTTTACCCCCATCGAGCACAAGTATCTGGTGCCCAAAGACCAGCGCTTCCAGATATTGATGCGTCACGAGTACCGTGGTTATGCCGACTTCGGCGAGGATACCATGCAGTTCGTGGCGTACTTCGCGGCGCGTCTGCACATCCAATGCAGAGAGTGGTTCATCAAGGAGCAATAGGTCTGGTTGCAGCGCCAGAGCACGTGCGATAGCTACTCGCTGCTGCTGACCACCTGAAAGCTGAGAGGAACGACGCTGGTCAAATCCACTTAAATGCACCTGCTCCAGTGCTTCACCCACGCGCTGGCGAATGAGTTGACGCGGTATATGTTGTGCACGTAAACCAAAGGCTATATTCTCGAAGACGCTCAGATGCGGAAAGAGCGCGTAATCCTGGAAAACGTAGCCAAACGGGCGCTCCTGCGGTGGTACTGCAACATGCATCTCACTATCAAAATAGAGTTTCTTACCGAGAGATATGCGTCCACGTTGAGGGTATAGCAAGCCAGCGAGAAGCCGCAATACCGTCGTCTTCCCCGAGCCACTTTCCCCTAGAAGCACCGTCGTTTTGCCCGGTTCTACGGAAAACTCAGTGAGAGGTGAAACGTATTCAGATGAGTTTCAAAATCAACCTGTAACATATCCTCTTTCAGGCTCACCAGTATTCCACCAGAGATGCTATGAACCACCTCTTGCTATTTCCGAAAAGGTCTCGTGAGTATACATTAGATAGGCATCCACACGGGTTTGTGAGGAATATTATACTCCAAAAAACAACTTCATACGCTAAAAGCTCTGAATAGCCTATCAAGGAGAGCTATTGGAGGGAATCAATCAAAAAGGTATCGCCAGGTGAGACAGTTCTGCTATATCTCTGCTTACTTTTTACACGTACCGCTACTTGCCTTAGATAGCAAAACATGCTATACTAAGTGAGTTGGAATATAGGCGTCTTTACTTAGGTTCCCTGTGAACATAACAGGAAATGGCAGGCTTACATGGCAACGAGGCCGATCGAAATCAATATCATCTTTTACATCCATTAATCATGTGTGTCCCCGCTATGAGCATGCAGCCCAATTACTTGGCAAGCGCTGGACCGGATTGTTGCTGGATGCGCTTCTAGAGGGCCCTCGTCGCTTCTGCGAATTGACCTCTCTGGTAGAGGGACTCTCTGACCGTGTATTAAGTGATCGTTTGCGTGAGCTGGAAACAGAAGGCATCGTGCAACGCATTGTATACCCACAGATCCCTGTTCGCGTTGAGTACCAGTTGACAGAAAAAGGGCGTGCCCTCAAGCCGGTTGTGGATGCCATTCATACCTGGGCGCAGCAATGGATATCTTTGCCGGAGCAATTTGCACCTTCAATGCATTCTTCAACGAAAGAGGAAGAAGCAGGCACGAACGTCGACTGCATTGAAAATCTTCAGTAGCCTCTTTATGAAGGATTTGTATGGAAAATTTATGGGCACCCTGGCGTATGGCTTTCATTACTCCAAAGACGCCTCCTCCGCCCGGTTGTATCTTTTGTACCCAACCGGCTGCCAATCGTGATGAAGAGTATCACATCCTCTATCGGGGCGAACTCTGTTTCATGATGCTCAATAAATACCCGTACAATAACGGTCATCTAATGATCGCACCATTTAAACACATAGGCTCTATCTCACTGCTCGACGCGGATACGCTTGCTGAGCTAATGGCACAGGCGCAACTTGCTCTGAAAGCAATACGCCTGGCAATGAACCCGGATGGCTTCAACATGGGCATTAATGAGGGCAAAGTTGCAGGCGCAGGCTTTGCCGATCATGTTCATTACCATATCGTCCCGCGCTGGAATGGCGATACAAACTTTATGCCAGTACTCGCTGATATCAAGGTCATGCCTGAGCATCTGGATAGCGTTTACCATCAGCTCAAAGGGGCACTTGCCAGAGTCAAGGACGAAGAAGATAACGCTCAATAATAAATCTAGTGCCCATTTCCCAAAAAATCTACCTGTTGAAAGGCTGACCCTGCCTGGGTCATTTAAAGGGATGAAGGCACATTTCAGGTGCCTTCATCCTTTTTGCTACTTCTTAAGAAGCACTACGCCTGCGCGACAGCTGAACGGCGCGACTGTACAGCAAATCCGACACATGCCAGCACAGCACCAATAACGAGGTGCAATACATTATCCGCTGGATTGATCATAACCAGACCTAGCAGCATACCACCAGGAACAAGGGCAGGAATCAGGCCCAGCACACCAAGCAACAGGTAGATTACTCCAGCAGCACGGTTATACAGACGGCTCATCCCCGTTAGTGCCGCTACGACACCCAGTACGCCGAACAACAGGTGGACGATACTATGTAATCCATTCACCATAAAGAGACCGAGCAATGCCCCACCAGGAGTGAGTGCTGGAACGAACCCAAGAACGCCGATCACGAGAAAAACAATACCGAAGACTAACGCAACTGTTCTGTTGATATTTTTCATGGCTTTGTAGCCCCCTTTCTGTATCTGATTACGTCGACTCCAACAAATTAGATTACCTGCAATTTTCTTCAGGCTCTTTACTGAGAGGAGACGACAAGGGGGCACTAATTATCGTATCCACAATCAATAAAAGCTCATTGCTTTCATCTCATCCAAATATAGATCATAAGTTCTAATTTAGCAAGAAATAGGCAGAGTTTATGACTTTTGGGCAGCATTGTTTCCATAATAAGTAATTTGCCAGATCAACATTTTTGTGTTACACATGGAACTATAAAGAAATAGCAAGGAGAGAAAAATGGAGTGCAGAGTTGGCTGTGGAGCTTGTTGTATCGCGCCGTCGATCTCATCGCCAATTCCTGGAATGCCCCATGGGAAGCCTGCAGGAGTGCGGTGCGTGCAGTTGACAGAAGATAATCGATGCAGGCTCTTCGGAAAACCAGAACGTCCACGCGTGTGTAGCGAACTACAGCCTTCTGAGGAGATGTGTGGACGCTCAAGAGAAGGCGCATTGGCACATTTAAATTTTCTTGAGAGGATGACGAAGCCTGCATAGATCAGGCATGCAGAGTGATCAAGCCACGCTGAGCGGCGAGGGCTACGGCTTCGGTACGATTGGTTGCACCTAGCTTGCCCATAATAGAGCTAACATGGAATTTTGCGGTGCGTTCGCTAATGACCAGATGGGAAGCAATCTCTTTGTTCGGCATACCCTGGGCCAGCAGACGCAACACTTCAAGTTCGCGCTCGGTAAGTTCTTCTATAGGAATACGGTTTGTTGCTTGATTGGTATCTTTTTGTTGCTCTACATGGCGCAATAACTTGGAGGCAATAACAGGTTGAAGCAGTGATCCACCCTCCATTGTGACGCGAATTGCCTTGAAGATCTCATCGCGTGGAGCTTCCTTGAGCAGGTAGCCATTCGCACCACTCTGAATGGCATGAATGATGCGCTCGTCGTTATCGAAAGCTGTAAATACGATGACGCGAGGGACGTGCGAAGATTGACGCAGGCGACGAATTGTCTCAACGCCATCCAGAACCGGCATTTCAAGATCGAGCAGCAGCATATCGGGTCGCAACGTTGCGGCCAGACGCAGAGCCTCTTCACCATTTGCGCATTCCGCGATCACATCAAAATCGCTCTGAGTTTCCAGTAGCGCCCGCAGACCTTCGCGCACAATAGGATGATCATCGACCAGCAGGATACGAATCATTGCTCTCTTCCCCTTTCAATCAATAAGGAACACGTACGTCCAGGCGCGTGCCTGCTTCGGGCTCACTCTGAATACAAATAGCCCCATTTAGCAACTTGACCCGTTCGTTTATGCCAGTCAGCCCAAAATGCTCCTGCCCACTTGTTTGTGTGACGGTATCGGGATCGAAGCCCTGACCATCATCCTGTATGATCAGATGTAGCAATTGGTCAGTTGCTATCAATGTCATCTCGACGTTCTGCGCGTTTGCATGTTTGCGCACATTGGTCAGGGCCTCCTGCGCAATACGATAGAGGCTGGTCTCGATGCGGGCAGGAAGTGTCGGAAAGTCTGAAGCAGGGCTGTATGTATAATGTACCCGAGCCCCTGCTTCGCTCTGTTCGGACGGCTGATCTCCATTGGCAATCAGCATTGTCAGAGCTTCAGGTAAGGTATAGCCCTGAAGTGGGGCCGCACGCAGGTCCATCACTGAGCGACGCGCTTCTTCCAGATTACTACGAGCCAGAGACAATGCACGTTGTACAGCAGCTTGAGCACGTTGAGGGCGTGAATCGGCCAGGGCGTCGGCAGTTTCGAGCTGTAGCGTAATCGCAGCCAATCCTTGAGCCAGGGTATCGTGAATCTCTCGCGCAAGCCGGTTACGTTCTTCGATGGTTGCCAGGCGTGCAGCCGCGCGTGTATGTTCGGCAGAGAGGCGTGCACGCTGCATCGCCAGGCCAATCTGATCGCTAATAATATGCAACAATTGGAGCTCTTCTACCTGCAATTCACGCCAGTCCTCGCTGGCAACATTGAATACGCCGAGCGGAGTATCGCCCGCGTAGATTGGAATACTGGCATGAAAACGCAGACCTAGCGCGGAAGGATCGCTGTCGCGTTCCGCATTTTTCAAGCGACTACAACGCAACACATCGATATTCGCGGCGGTCTCCATATCGCCACTCAAAAAGGTATCGAGGCAGAGACAGGAACCAGTCATGCGTTCATAATGATTGGCGAGATAGGGCGGAAGCGCCTGTGCAGCGGCAAGATAAGGAACACTTTGTTCATTAAGCAACCAGACCCAGCCAGTACGCAGGCCAAGCATCTCAGTCACCCGGGCCAGCACCTCCTGTAAAGCCTCGTGCACATCGACTTTATGGTTGAGATAGCCTGCGATAGCATAAAGCACTGCCAGGTCGCGATTGCTACCAAGTAGAGAAGGTGTTTCTTGTGGTTGCTCTTCGGGTTGTGTGTGCATATTTTTCTTAATCAGCATTTCATAGCATACTATTATAACATTTAAAAGTATAGCACTTCTACACAAGAAAGAAATGGTTAAGGGAAACCATGTTTCTACATCCCTTGAACCGTCTCTGACATTCAAAAAATCATCACAAAAATCATCACAATGAAGCATACCCCACTTGACGGCAAGTAGAGAATTACATACAATCATCCTGCACGTTTATTCTTGATAAAGGCGGCATATTCGGGGGTAGTTATGTTATCATCACAAGCAGGAGAAGAATGGCTTAGTTTGCGTGAAGCAGCCGATATGCTGGGTATGCATCCGGCAACTGTACGGCTATGGGCTGATCGCAACGAACTACCCTCACGCCGTACAAGTGGAGGACATCGCCGCTTCCGTCGCTCAGATATTGAAGCACGCCTGCGCCAGGAAGCAGAGCCGAAACCAAATCCAGCCGCCCAACTCCTCGTCCAGAGCGTATTGGGGCGCGTCCGCTTTGCCTTTACTGACGGCACACTGGACACATTGCCCTGGTATCAGCACTTCGATGAAGATGCACGTATGGCATATCGTCAGCTCGGACGACGCCTGCTCGACCTCTTGCTACGGACCGTCAATGATAACGCAAACAAGGAAGAATTGCAGCACGAGGCAATCCAACTTGGCACCGAATATGGCTCGATTACGCGCAAATCGGGCGTCCCGGTCGCTGATGCCGTACGCGCCTTTCTCTATTTTCGCACACTTATCGACGAAAGCGTGCTCCAACTCGTGGAAGTACGCGGCGGGCGCGAACAGGATATTCCCTGGGGCGAAAGCCTGTATCTGATACAGGCTCTCACCAACGAGATTCTGCCTGCGCTCATTGAAGCTGCTCAGCACTAGGCTGGTACATTCTCGCGCCTTGCAATAATTCTTCCTGTACAACGTCTTAACGAGAGTAAGAACAAAGATGTACAACTTCACTCCTGTCCGTCTGAGTCCATCCACATCCAATAAGAAAGGTTAAACAGACACATCTAAATTCGCGATAACTATCCCTTTTACACGTCGTATATTTATACATATATATCTTTGCAGCAAACCAGATGCCAACAGAAGACGGGAATGCAGATATGTCAACAGACCAGCACGAGCCAGAGGATGAAAAAAATATAGCTCCTGAGAATATACAGAACGACTTCAGCCGTCATACGGAAGCTCGCAACTTGCTTCTGCCTGCGCCACGGCCACGACCAGGAAATATCATTACGGACCGGCAAGAAAGAGCGCTACGTTATCTGGAACGGAAACGCACGAGACAGGAACGCATTTTGCAAAACGCAGTGAAGGCACCGCCATATGAAGAAAATATAGCTCCTTCATTACCAGTTTTCCGCACAAATGAAGGGATACAAAAGGCTACGATAACGGCACTCGAGCTTGTACAATCCCCGACGGTCGCAACAGTTCAATCTCGCCGCCATCGCCGACATAGGAAGATAATCTTACGTCACCTCTCACGCAAACACCTTCGCCTGGCACGTAAACAGAAACATCAAGAGGTGAAACACTTCTGGATCACTATCAGCAGCATCTCATTTGCATTTCTAGCAATCTTACTCTCTCTGACTGGCGCAGGCGCATTTGCAGCTTATCGATTTTATAGTCAAACGCAGCAACAATATACAGGCGCGGTTCTGACGTTACATGACCTGATGCCAAAAGATAATTTGAAAATGTATGATAGTAAAGGCGTACTGATCGCTCAATTGATAGATGAAGGCATACATACAGCCGTCACCTATCAAGATATCTCAAAAAATCTGGTTAATGCTACCGTTGCAACTGAAGATAAGAGTTTCTGGAGTAATCAGGGAATAGATCTCACGCGTATTATTCAAGCCGCCATAGATGATCTGCGCAGCGGGCATGTGGTAGCGGGTGGAAGCACAATCACGCAACAACTTATCAAAAACCTGGTTGTAGGAAATGAAAACACGGTCGCTCGTAAGCTACAAGAGATCGTACTCGTACCTGAACTCAATAATCTTTATAGCAAGACTGACATTATGGAAATGTACTTAAACAGCATCTATTATGGTGAGCAGGCTTATGGGATTGACGCTGCTGCGAGCGTCTATTTTGGATTAGTAGATCAGCCCGGCAAACCAGCATCTAAGCAACTCGACATTGCCCAGGCAGCTATGCTGGCAGGCATTCCCGCTTCACCAGATGCTTTTGATCCGTTAGACCATTCTCAGGCAGCTCTCAATCGCTTTGAGACCGTGCTGAGCCTTATGCAGAGGAACGGATATATCGATAGAACTGACTATATCAATGCAATCGAAGAAGCCCAACAACCTCACTTTTTCAAAAGGCCAGCGACGCTCATTAATCGAGCACCCCATTTTGCAGAGTTCGTCTACTCACAATTAGAGCAGACCTTCCATATGACGCGTCAGCAGTTATCGCGCTCGGATATGATTGTCCACACAACACTGGATATTGCACTACAAGATAAGATTCAGAAGATTGCACAAAGTCATATTGCTGAGTTGCGTAGCGCCCATAATCTGAACAATGCCGCAGAAGTACTCATCGACTACCACACTGGTGCGATACGGTCGCTGCTCGGCAGTATTGATTACAATGATAAGAGTATTGATGGCCAGTATGATGTAGCGACTCAAGGCTATCGTCAGCCTGGGTCTTCGTTCAAGCCCTTTGTCTACGTAACAGCATTTGAACAAGGGACGTCACCCGGGCAGGCCATCTCCGACGAGCCAACTACAATCTCTACGCCAGGTTCATCACCATCGACATTCACACCCACAAACTATGATCTTAGTTACCACGGTCATATGACAATCCGCTGCGCATTACAAAACTCACTGAACGTTCCAGCTGTAAGAACATTGGAACACGTCGGCATTGAGCAGGCAATGGAGATGGCTGATAACATGGGTATAACAAGCTACAATGGAACCCCAGGCTATTCGCTGGTACTCGGCGGATTGGGTGTGCACCTGCTTGACGAGACCTCGGCTTATGGAACCTTCGCCGACGGCGGAGTACATGTTCCCTATTACGCGATTGATGAGGTCGTCATGGCCAGTACCCATCAAACATATGGGCATCCAACGAATCATGGCGAGCGAAAGATCAGTCCACAACTGGCCTATATGATGACCAATGTACTGAGCGATAATACATCGCGCCTGCCCGAGTTTCTATGATTGCAATGTGCTTCAACTCTACTCCAACTCCCAGGCAGATTGCTGGGACGGCAATCGAGGAAGCATACGACCAGCAGCTGTAAAAACGGGCACAACCAATGACTTCCGCGACAACTGGACTGTTGGCTATACAACTGATTATGTCATGGGTGTCTGGGCTGGTAACGACAATAACACTCCAATGATCGATGTGACAGGCGTCCAGGGTGCTGCCCCTATCTGGCATGACTCTATGCTACAAGCTGAGGCAGGACGCCCAATCAAAGACTTCACAGACCCCGGTGGACTGGTAACAGCAACGGTCACCTATCCTGACGGCGTCAAAACTACGGACCTGTATCTTCCAGGCACCGTACCAACATTTGCTCTTCCTACCGCAACACCAGCGCCTGTGTCAACACACATAGCCTCTCCAACACCAGCCGCAAACCCACAGGCAAAAGTACCAGCGGTAGCACCCTATTGTCCAAATGATTTCACGTTTGCTTTTACACCGCCGTCCCCGGGAACGTCATCACCTGATCCAGGTTGGTGGTAGGCCGAAACCTTGATTGAGTAGTAGTCTTTGCAACAGTATAACTATATTATTATTAATATAGCACCGTTTTATAATAGTGCAACAAGCAAAGAATAGTACCAGGAAGTACGTCTCCCCGATCTCGTTACCCTTCTCCAATTATCTGCGTTTCTATATATGGGTGTACTCCATGATAAGCAATTTTATGCTCTGGTATTTGCACAAATTAAGAGCAGAAGATATACCGTGTTATAGGCTTCTGGCCAAAAATATATTGCTTTGTAGTAAAAATATGTCATTTTCACTATTGATGATTTTTTACCCGATACTATATACTCAATTTGACATAAATATTCTTATCGATTAGATAAAAAATCTGTATTTAGGGAGGGGAAAAGTGAGAAGGTAAGAGCTTTGAATATATTTATCTTCTATCTTCCTGGATCATTTTTTTAGAAAGCGGAAAGAAAGTGCAAACTGGGCAAAGAAATGGATCAGCGCCAGAGCAATCGGCGTCTTCACCCATACAAAATTCACTCGCATCCGAACAAAATAATGCAACGGTTCAAGAGACGAAACCGGTAGCGACTGCAAAATTACCGGCCTATAGTCGTGCGGCAGCGGCTCAGCGGCTGAACGATCTTCCGGAAAAGCCTGCACGTGGAGTGTATTATGAAGTACCGCATCGCCGTCTCTATCCGACCGGGTGGCGTACGAAACGTCATATCAAACGCAAACTGTTAAATCAAAGCAATCGACGTTATGCCGCCGCTGATCGTATTAGCACGCAATGGTCGATGCTACCAATGGCTTTTGGCACGATGATCGTTTTTCTTCTCGCTGCCACATTTCTGGTAACGCTCTCCGCGCTTACCAACGCAACTCAGCAGCGTTATGGTCAACAAATTACCACCCTGGAGGATATTTTACCGAAGGATAGTTTGAAGATATATGACTCAAGGGGCACCTTGCTCTACCAGGCGATAGACCAGGGATTGCAAACCACAGTTCCACTATCCAAGATTTCGCCTTACCTGATACATGCTGAAATCGCTACCGAGGATCAGAGTTTCTGGAACAACGCGGGCTATGATATTACAGGCATTGTACGTGCTGCACTCTCTGATATGACCAATGGGCACGTCGTTGAGGGTGGTAGCACCATCACTCAGCAGCTCATCAAAAATGCTATTGTTGGTAATCAAACAAGCGTAATGCGCAAGCTACAGGAGATTATCCTGGCCCCAGGTGTCACACGCAGGTACAGCAAAGAGCAAATTCTTACCATGTATCTCAACACGATTTATTATGGTGAGCAGGCTTATGGAGCTGACGCAGCGGCATTCACCTACTTTAACTTAAAAGATACCTCTAAGGCGACAGCGGCTTCACAACTTGATATTGCCCAGTCAGCCATGTTAGCAGGAATTCCCAGCTCACCCATTGCCCGCGACCCATTTCTGCATCCACAGGCAGCTCTAGCTCGCGTGCAGGATGTTCTCCAGCGCATGTATACTCAGGGTTACATTACCTATCGCGAATACTTGCTTGCACTCGACGAAGTGCAGCAGCCGAATTTTCTGAACCATGGAATAATCAAACCCAATACGCTCGCACAACATTTTGTAGCATATTCACTCTCTGAGTTAGCCCAGGATATGCACGTCAAAATTGCAGACCTTTCGCGCTCTGGACTCATCGTCTCCACGACTCTGAATTCGTCGCTCCAGAACAAGATTCTGAAGGACGCGCAACAACATATTGCGCAACTGGCACAGGCACATAATATGTCTAACGCGGCTGAGGTCGTCATTGATAACCATAATGGAGCCATTCGCACGCTGCTGGGCAATATCAACCCGAACAATCCGATTGATGGTTCATTTGACGTCGCAACCCAAGGCTTCCGCCAACCTGGTTCCTCCTTCAAACCATTCATCTATGCGACAGCTTTCGAGCAGGGAATTAGTCCGGGCACGCCAGTATTGGATGGGCCACTTACAATACAGATGTGCTGTGGTCTCCCAGCCTATACGCCGCTCAACTATGATCGAACCTACCACGGCCTGATCAGCTACCGTTATGCATTACAGAACTCGTTCAATGTTCCTGCCGTGAAGTTATTGATGCAGACTGGAATAGACCCGGCATTACACACGGCACAGGTGATGGGCATTGGCAACAACTATGAAGGTATACCAAACTATACGATGGTACTGGGTTCGCTTAGCGTACACCTGCTTGATATGACCTCTGCATACTCAGTTTTTGCAAACGGCGGCGTACGTATCACGCCTCATTCCATTGATACTGTCATGGATACACAGGGACATGTGATCTATCACTTCCAGACGCAAGGAACACAGGTTATTAGCAAGCAGGTGGCATTTATGATAACCAATGTCTTAAGCGACAACAACTCCCGTACGTTCGAGTTTGGCAAGTGTAGCGCCCTCTACCTGTACGAACAGACGCAGACGCAATGTTATGCAGGAGATCCTGGAATGATCCGACCAGCTGCCGTGAAAACGGGAACATCCAACGACTTCCGCGACAACTGGACGGTAGGTTATACACCCGACTACACAGTCGGTGTCTGGGCTGGTAATAATGATAACTCAGCAATGATAAATATAACAGGTGTTGATGGAGCTGCACCTATCTGGCATGATAGTATGCTCATGGCGGAGCAGGGACGCCCCGTTACCGGCTTTACTACCCCATCGGGGGTAGTCAAAAAGACGATTTCCTATCCAGGAATTACGACGACTGACTGGTATCTGGCGAAGTAAGCGTAATTCCCAGGCGTTCGAGTAGCTTTTTACTGATCTCCGCACGGTGTTTCCTGGGCATGCGTCCGGGAATACTGTGCGAGTCAGAGCCAGTACTCAACAGCAGATCATGCTTACGAACATACTCCAGATAGGTCTCGATCACGTCAGGTGTATGGTAGGGATGATAGATCTCAATGCCATCAATAGGAATAGTGGCACGCAACTGGTCCAACAATTCGGTATCGTAAAATGTAAAGCCACTCTCACGCCGCCCTGGATGCGCGATAAGACAGAAAGCTCCACTGCGATGCGCAGCATCCACGGTTTCTGCCATATCGGCCAGAATTGAGCGGAAACCAGCCTTCTCAATCATCTGTAAGCCAGCGCGATTATTGGTAGTGTATCCATGATCAAGTAGCAGACGAATATTGTCGAAGGGTAAACGTAACTTACCATTGTTTCCGGCCAACACCTCCTCCTGACGCGGAAAAGCATACCCCTGACGCTTCAATTCATCGTTTACAGCATATGTATTCTCCAACTGAAGCTGTACTACCTTCGTTGTTACTGATTGAAGATAGTTCTGAGCCGGATCAAAACCGTAGCAGAGCAGATGAGCCATTTTGCCATTCCACTGCGTGCTCATCTCAACACCAGCCAGGACAGGCAGATGTTTCTCAGCCGCCAGAGTCTGAATCTCGGCCACCTTATCAACACGGTCGTGATCAGTCACAGCCACTAGGTCGAAGTGCTCAGCCACCAGATAATCAACAAGTTGCTGAGCAGGCCAACGCCCATCGCTGTAATTCGTATGCATATGCAAATCAATGGATGAAGATGGTTCTAGCACCAAATTCGTCGTCAAGCTCGTCAAGGTAAACTCCTTTGTGAGAAAATAGAGATACATCATTCACCGTAATGGTATCACATCATCCTATAATGAAGTTGACACAAACATTTCCGTACATTCTCGAGAAGAGGGAAGTAAAGCTTCAAGTTGATGTATAGCATTATAGAAACAAAAACATCGATATAACATCGGTTGAGCAATTAACGCAATTTATTATATTTCTCAACCTGATTTACACTGAATATTAATGTTAAAGCAATAAAAAGATCATATACTTCTTATGTGTCATGGAGCGTACGTCTCCCTTTCCACATTCCACATTTTTTGAGCATAGCTCTTTCCTTCGTTCAGTAGATCTTCCGGGGTCTGCTCAGCAGGGGTCAAGGTCGTTTTGGTCATCCTGGATGCGTTGCTCATGGCACATCTTTTCAAGGACAGTATGTCAGCTTTTTTATGATTAGTGGGCACTTAATCCAAAATCCAGCGGAATGTGTAGAACGTTCAGTAGCGCAACAATGAGGGGCGCGATAATCAAAGCGGGAAGGAGGTTTGCAACTTTGATACGTTTCAATTCCAGAATATTAAAGGCCAGGCCGATAAGTATCACACCGCCAACGGCAGATAGCTCAATGACCCGTGGTTGCGCCGCCATACTGGCATCAGGGAAAGAGATGAGAAGTGGCTTGATCAGACCAGCCAGTAGTGAAATACCACCTTGCACGACTAGAATGGTCACGCCCGCAAATAAGACGCCGACGCCGAAGCTACTGGCAAAAACAATGGCGGAAAAGCCATCCAGCACTGCTTTGATCGCGAGAAGACTAAAATTGCCAGAAAGCCCATCGTTGATTGCGCCAAGAATCGTTAGAGGACCAACGCAGAACTGCAGACTGGCGATAACAAACGCGGCAGTAAAATTTTGCTGGCTCTCAGGCCGGGTGAAGCGTTTCTTGAGCCAGTCACCGAGCTTATTGATGCCCTTATCAATGTCGATAAGCTCACCAATCACCGCGCCTATAACAAGGGAGAGGAGTGGAATAAGCGGATTTTCCGTCTTGATAGCTGAGGAAATACCTATTATAAGTGTCATTAAACCAATGGCAGAGATGACAATGACTTTGATGCGGTCGGGTAAACGTGAGCCAATCGCCAGACCAAGCAGCCCTCCAACTATCACCAGACTAAAATTGATCAACGTGCCAATCACCAGGGGATCCTCTTTCTGTTTGTGTTTCTGTTTGATTGTAGCACACACATAAGAAATGGGAGATATTAATTTTATTACAATGCGTCACGTCAAATTATTGCGAGGACTCCTATGCAATTTCGACTATTCTTCTTCTCGGGCAGTTCAGGTGTGGTACAATATCGTGGATTTCATCTGTTGTCGGGGTCTATATACGGGTATTCGCAATTCGCTAATCACTTATTTTTTATGGAGCGTGATGATATTGGAACAAAGAAATCTACTGGCTGGACTGAATGAACCACAGCGCAAGGCCGTAACGACGACACAGGGACCGGTGTTGATCCTGGCAGGACCGGGAAGCGGCAAGACCCGCGTCATCACGCACCGTATCGCCTATCTTGTTCAGCAAGAGCATGTGTCCCCATGGCGTATCCTGGCCGTCACCTTTACCAATAAGGCAGCAAAGGAGATGCGCGAACGCCTGGAGAAACTGGTGGGCGTCAACGAATCTAAAGAAATGACCATCGGTACCTTTCATGCAATCTGTGCTCGTGTGCTGCGCATAGAGGCCGACTACCTCGCACCCTGGGGCCTCTCAAAGTCGTTCGTCATCTTTGACACCGATGATCAGGCAACCTTGATCAAGCGGGCAATCAAAGAATTGGATATTGATGAGAAACAGTACCGGGCTGGTGCGATGCAAGCCATGATCTCGCGTGCCAAGAACGATATGCTTGGTCCGGAGCAGATGGCTGAACAGGCAGCCAAGTATGTCGAGGAAGTGGCGGCACGCATCTATAAAGTCTATCAAAAGCTATTGCGCAACAATAACGCCGTTGACTTTGATGACCTGTTAATGCTGACAGAACGTTTATGGAGGCGTGAGCCCGAGTTACTGTATCGCTATCAACGCAAGTGGCAATATCTGCACGTTGACGAGTTCCAGGATTGTAATTTACCACAGTATAAACTGATACGCTTGCTCGGCTATGGGACCAATGATCGGCACGAAGGTCTGGGCAACGTATGCGTGGTGGGTGATGATGATCAGATGATCTATTCCTGGCGCGGAGCCAGCGCGGAGAACGTGCTGCGTTTCGAGCAGGATTTTCCGCAGACAAACATTGTGATTCTCGACCAGAACTATCGCTCTACCCAGAATATTCTTGATGCTGCACAACACGTGGTAAGGCGCAATCGACAGCGCAAAGACAAACAGCTCTGGACAGCCCTGGGAACAGGCGAGAAAGTCTTCTTCTACGAAGCCTACAACGAGGAACAGGAAGGGCAGTTTACCGCGCACGAGATTCAGCGTTTACTGGCACGAGGCGATATTGCCAGGCCAGGCGAAGTAGCTGTAATGTACCGCACGAACGCACAATCCCGCGCTCTGGAAGAACAGTTTATGCGCTTGAATATTCCTTACAAAGTCATTGGGAGCCGCAAGTTCTATGAACGTAAAGAAATCAAGGACATGCTGGCCTATCTGCGCCTGTTAGCCAACCCCAACGATGATGTGAGCTTAATGCGTATTATCAACGTGCCCAATCGGAAAATTGGACCCAAGACCGCCAGTGAATTGCAGCAATGGGCAAGCAAGCAAAATCTCTCTCTCTACAAGTCTCTTCAGCATATTAATGAGCACCCCACACTGGGAAAAGCTGCCAGAATGGCTCTGGAGACATTTGGCAAATTACTGCAAGACCTGCGTGAAGCTATTGAGGAACTACAGTTGCCTGAATTGCTGGACAGGATTGCCGAACGGACCGGTTATGGTCCTGAACTACGAGCGAACGCCGACGAAGAGTTAGATCGTTGGGCCAACGTTCTCGAACTACGACGCGTGGCCGAAGATTACTCCGAGATCGAGACGACTATCGCTCTGGAACTGTTTCTAGAAAATGTTGCTCTTGTTGGTGGCGCGGATACAACACAGACGAGCGAGGATGGTAAGCTGGTCCGTGATGAACAGATCGATGCAGTCACGCTGATCACGCTGCATGCAGCTAAAGGACTGGAGTTCCCCGTGGTATTTATCGTCGGCATGGATGAGGGGTCACTACCACATTCGCGTTCAGTGAGCAAACCGGAACAGTTGGAAGAGGAGCGTCGGTTGGCCTACGTCGGCTTTACACGGGCCATGCGTCGTCTCTATCTGATACGCGCACGTCGCCGTTCTATCTTTGGGGAGACGCAATACACAGAACCATCGCGCTTTCTAGACGATATTCCGCCCATGCTCATTTCCAGCCCCCTTGCAGGGAGTAGTGGTAGCAGCTCCCATCAGACGACCGGCAAAGCACGCAGTCAGACAGATCGCATTCTGGACTGGAGCGAGGACGACTATAACCAGGATCCCTATGGAGCACACGATACGGGACACGTCTACGGAAGCGGCACCCCGCGCAAAAGCAGCACACCTCCTCAATGGACGCCACGTCCCGGTGCTTATTCATCACCTACTGTTCCACCAAAGATTTCTCCTGCACCAAAACCACAGAAAGCGGAGTCGCTGAAAGCTAAAGGACAACAATATAAACCCGGAGATCACGTACGACACAACACATTTGGTGAGGGGCTGATTCTCAAAAGTGAAATGGAAGGTGAGACCGAGTTCGTTGAAGTACAGTTCCAGGGCAAGCATGGAAAGAAGCGTTTGAGCATGGATTTTGCCCGCTTAGAGAAACTGTAAGGGTAGCCCCTCAAGATTTAGCTTGCCCAATGCCCTATAAACGATGTACAATAGGCCCGCAAAGGATGTAATAACCAACACTACATCCATCGATGGATGAACGATTAGTAGAAACGATGCTCAGCTATAGTATTGATGGCTTTGCAGAGGATAGGTGTATGTCAAATAATACAGAAGACTTGACCACAATTGAGGAGATCATAGCACGCGAGATTCTTGATTTCACGTGGGAACCCGACTATCCAGGTTGAAGTTCTCTTAATGGGTGGAGCACGTGGAGTCGCTTCCGTCCCATCCGGCGCATCGACGGGTGCGCATGAAGCAGTTGAGCTGCGTGATGGCGACAAGAGCCGCTATGGCGGCAAAGGTGTTCTTAATGCTGTTGGCAACGTTCATGAGGCTATCAGCGACGCTATTATAGGACTGGATGCCACCGACCAGACAACACTAGACGAATTAATGATCGCTCTGGATGGTACCCCCAACAAAGCTAAACTGGGCGCAAATGCGCTTCTCGGCGTCTCGCTTGCCATAGCGAAGGCAGCAGCTAACGCTCACAATCAACCACTCTACCGCTATCTAGGTGGAGTTTCGGCACGCACGCTGCCCGTTCCAATGATGAATATTTTGAATGGGGGCAAACACGCCGATAATTCAACCGACATGCAGGAGTACATGATTTTGCCTGTGGGTGCACCCACGTTCCGCGAAGGGCTTCGCTGGTGCGCCGAAGTCTATCAGGGACTCAAGAAAGTATTGCATGGTAGAAAGCTGAATACCAATGTCGGCGACGAAGGCGGCTTTGCACCATCGCTGGGTTCAAACCGCGAGGCGCTGGAAGTCATCGTGGATGCAATTGATAGTGCTGGTTATAAGCCCGGCGTAGATATTTTCCTCGGCATGGATCCCGCCTCAAGCGAATTCTACGATAATGGCAAGTATGTGCTGGCTCGCGAGGGTCGTACACTGAATTCGAAAGAGATGGTCGACCTGTACGAGCAGTGGATTAACGAATATCCAATTGTAACAATTGAGGATGGTCTTGCCGAAGACGACTGGGATGGTTGGTCACAACTGCGGCAGCGCCTGGGCAATCGCATTCAGCTCGTTGGCGATGACCTGTTTGTCACTAATACTGAGCGCCTGAAGCGTGGCATCGTTGAGCATTCGGCAAACTCTATTCTGATCAAACTTAACCAGATCGGCACACTGACAGAAACGCTGGCCGCTATCGAGATGGCGAAACGTGCCTCCTTCACCGCCGTAGTCTCTCACCGCTCAGGAGAAACCGAAGACACCACCATTGCCGACCTGGTAGTGGCCACCAATGCGGGACAGATTAAAACCGGCGCACCCTCACGTAGCGAACGTGTAGCCAAGTATAATCGCCTGCTAGTCATCGAAGACGAACTGGGCGACGAAACAGCGACCTACGCAGGCTTCAGCGCTTTCTACAACGTTCCAACCCTGTACGCAAAGGCATAAACACGCTATAGTATAATGTAGGGGCGCAATTTATAAGCCCGCGCGTTCACGACGCCCGCGTAGCCCCTACAGCATACAGGGTCACAGGAGAGATTTTAATGTCTAGTAATACATCCGAGGTAGCAGGTACGCTGGAGCGGCGCGTGACGCGTTCCATTCACTATAACATCAGTTACATCGTTCAGGGGACAGAACATGGAACCGACGGGGCCATCGTTCTACTGCACGATATTCCATCAGGAGCCTTCACCTGGGAAGGTGTAATGCCACAACTGGCAGGGCTGAACCGCGCGGTCTATGCCATAGACATGCTCGGATTCGGCAGCTCGGATCATCCCTGGCCCGCTGATATGTCTGTCTGGGGTCAGGCCGACACACTGCTTTATCTGTTTCAGGAGCTCAACCTCACTAATATCATCCTGGTGGGTCCTGGCTTTGGAGGTGGTGTGGCACAGATTTTGGCGACGCGCCTGTATCGTAGCCATATAGCAGCTGTTGTGCTTATCAATACCATCTGTTATCTATACTCGTTCGCCCCCGACTGGCCTCTTCCAGATATGAAGAAGCGCCAGGACTTCGACGCGCCCAAACAAAGCTCGCTCGAAGATGTGATACGTGATCTACGCGCGACCCTGCCAAAGGCTGTCCAGGACACCGATGGTTTCAATAATGCGATCAACGATTATGTCACGCAATGGGATAGCGAAGTGGGCAAAGAGGTGCTCTATCAGATCATTCGCCAATTGGACCCCAGTTACGTCAACTCAGTAGCTTCGGATTTACACACGCTGAACAAGCCAATGCTTATCCTCTGGGGTGGCAAAAACGAGATTGTGCCCGTTAAGTACGCTGAACGCCTGCACCGTGAGATTGCGGGATCAAGCCTGGTGATTGTTCCTGACGCGGGGCACATGATTCTGTTTGATACGCCTGATGCTGTCGCTGGCGCTATTAGTGATTTTGTTGGCGGCTTATAAAAATCGCGAATATGCATGAATATACACGTAGGGGCCGCGTTGACGCGGCCCCTACGTGAGAATCTATCAGGAAGCTTTCTTCTTGTGCCTGGAAGCTGTCCTCTCCTGTTTCACAGGAACGGGGATTGGCTGCTCCTGATGCTCACGCTGATATTCCGAGGAGCAACGGTTGTACTCTTCTACGGCCAGCATGTATGCATTGTACATACGCTCAAGTACTGATACCGTTGCGCCCTTCTGCTCAGCCATCGCAAGGTCATACCATTTTTGCTGCATACGTTTTTCGGCGTATTCAAGCTCTGTAGGAGTCATAGCATTTCTTTCTAAGAAGCCTTGTTGCCCTGCTTATACTCTCTATACTCGGCTGTGAGCTGCTGAAATCAGCTTCTTCGCATTGAGGTAACTGATAGAAGTAACATTGTCAGGCTCTGATTTGCCGAGATGCTCACACAGTTTACGAATACTGCTCAACTGCTGATCAGTTAAGAGTGCATCGGAAGCATTCTCAGTAACAACAGCGGAATGGATATCACTGGAACCATGCGTACTTCCATTACTGGTCACAGCGTTGGGACGTACCGAGGCAAGAGGTGCACTACTGGTACCATTGCTATAGCCATTTCCATTTACTAGAGGAACGTGCCGTTCTACAGGACTATCAACGATGCGATGGGCTTCATTCAAGTCTGGTGCAAACTGAGTGCCATATCCTAATCCTGCTAACGCGCGTCCAATAGCCCCAGTTTCAGCTTTCTCAATATAATCGGGAAAGTTGGCAGCATTCTCCGACTTTGTTCCAGTTGACCTACCGCCTTTACCATCAGTGACAATTGCTTTATAGCGTGCATACCCTTTAGAACGCTTTACAATTTTTTCACTACGTCGTTTCTCGCTGTTCCACACGTAGACCTCTTCCTCAACTTCACGATCAAGGTCAACTTCAAGCTCATCCGTATCAATAGTGCCCTGTGGACATTGCTCGCGGAACCAGACGAGACGCCACTGCACTGGCAGATAATCTTTGGGACCCTCTTTACTCTTCAGCTGCATTAAATGCTCATTCGGATTAAATTGGCGGGCACTTTGTTGTTGTTCTTGTTGAACCTGCCCACTGCTCTGGTCGCTCATCCTTTGCTCCTTTTAGAAATTTTGTTCTACTTTATTATACTAGCATTGATACGTTTCGTCAAGTTAAGGTCATAAGACTTATTCTTTTTGTCAACTCCAAAATAGGTATCCCACCGTCCACACCAAACGGCTTGCGAAGCGCCGTAGGCGCTGAGGAGTCAGGCCCCTTCTCAATAGTTACTATGTTTTAAACATGTGACCAGATTTCTTCCGTTATCCACACTGAGCATCCTCCAACCTCGGCCAATTATAATGGAACTTTCCGTCTCATTCATTGTAAAAGATGATCTTGTTTATCGTGAAGTAAGTATAGAATCTGTTTCTCATGGTAGAGAGGCAGGCAATTTACTTGAGAACGACCTTGAAACGAGAAGGGATGCTCTATGTCAGAAAAAAACACGTCTTCACCTGCATGGATACAGATGAAGGTATACCACTACGTCTTAATTCTGTGTGTTGTTGTTGCTATGGTGGCGACGTTTACGATTCAGCTTACAACATCACACCATGCTCAGGCAGCCGGAGCCGGATACTGGCATACCAATGGCAACCAGATTCTTGATAGTAATAATCAACCTGTACGCATTACTGGTATCAACTGGTTTGGCTTCGAGACTCCTAACTATGTCGTGCATGGTTTGTGGACGCGCAATTACCAGGATGTTCTTAACCAGATTAAGAGCCTGGGCTATAACACCGTTCGCTTGCCATACTCCAATCAGCTCTTCGATGCGGGTAGCATACCTAATAGCATCGATTACAATAAAAATCCCGATCTTCAGGGTCTCAGTGGCATCCAGATCATGGATAAGATCATCGCCTACGGTAGCAGTGTCGGGCTACGTTTCATACTGGATCAGCACCGACCTGATTCTGGCGCACAGTCGGCGTTGTGGTATAGTGCAGCCTACCCCGAGTCGCGCTGGCTCTCTGACTGGGAGATGCTGGCTACGCGGTACAAAAACAATCCAATGGTTATCGGAGCTGATCTACATAACGAACCCCATGCGCCTGCTTGCTGGGGTTGTGGCAATATCGCTACTGACTGGCGGCTGGCGGCTGAGAGAGCTGGCAATGCGATACTGGCAATTAACCCAAACTGGCTGATCTTTGTTGAAGGGACTGATTGTTTTGGTCCCGGCGGTTCAACCAGCGGCGATTGTTACTGGTGGGGAGGCAACCTGGAAGGCGTGCAACAGTATCCGGTTCAGTTGAACGTGGCTAATCGCTTAGTGTATTCTGCTCATGACTATCCCTCTACGGTTGCTTCTCAGCCATGGTTCGGCGCTTCGACCTATCCCAACAACCTACCTGCGATATGGGATAAATATTGGGGTTATATCTACAAAAATAATATTGCTCCTGTCTGGGTCGGTGAGTTTGGCACACTTTTGCAATCCACTTCTGATCAACAGTGGCTTGCTGCGCTGGTCAAATACATGGGAACTGGGGTGAAGGGGATCAACTGGACCTTCTGGACCTTGAATTCTGATTCGGGTGACACTGGTGGCATTCTGGAAAATGACTGGGTAACCGTCAATCAGGCTAAACAGGCATACCTCACCCCTATCGAGTTCCCGCTGGATAGTAGTTCGGGGGGAAGCACACTAACACCTACACCTTCTGGGGTCACGCCTACAACTACGCCCGCAGCTATGGCTACTCCTGGCTTTACGCCTACACCAACGGCTACCCCAACTGCGAATGGCTCCTGTAAGGTGGGTTATGCGGTGAATCAGTGGCCTGGCGGTTTCACGGCGAATCTGACGATTAGCAATTCTGGCACAACGGCTATGAATGGCTGGACGTTGACCTTCACCTTCCCTGGTAGTCAGCAGGTCACACAGGGATGGAACGGAGTTTTCTCGCAGCAAGGAGCAAATGTGACGGTCACCAATGCCAGCTATAATAGTACCATTGCGGCAGGTGCGATGGTTAATCCTGGCTTCAATGCTTCCTGGATGGGAAGCAATCTCCGTCCGACATCCTTTAGCCTTAATGGTAATGTCTGTAGCGTAGCATAGGCCCGAGGCGAGGTTTTGAGCTCCAATCAGGATAATTGGAGCTCAAAACCTTATGTATATTGCTTCAGTAACTTATCGACGAGATTCCCAATTTCATGCCAGATGTGATGTTGATAATCCAACATTTTTGCCTGATTCAAATCAAATTCTTTATTTGACGTATCCTTCTTCACATGCTCCTCAAATTGTTTTGAAAGTGCTAAGGTCTTTTCTCCACGACCATGCAAATAGGTCGTTAACTCTTGCAGGTCGCTTAAAAGTGCGTTCAGTTTCTCTTCGCTGCTAGCCATTGTCGCTGTCCTTTTGTCTATTCTTTGCGGGAGGGTCGATCTGTAAAGCGTCGGCGAAACGATTAAAAAAGTTGAACAGACCTATCACGGTCGTAATCTCCACTAGCTCGCCATCGTCAAAGTATACCTGTAAGTCATCCCACAGGTTTTCATCTACATCTTGTGCGCTCGTCGTCACTATCTCGGCATAATGCAACGCGACCAGCTCTCGTTCCGTAAACAAATGTCGGTGCTGATCAATATGGTAAAGTGCGTCGAGTAGTTCCTCGCTTACACCCAGCTGCCTTGCCAAGGCAGTATGTGCAGCCATTCAGTAAGCACAGTGGTTGACTTGCGAGACACGGATTGCAAGCAGCTCTTTTAGCTTTGGCTCAATCGTTCCAGTACGCATTGCAGTATCTAATAACTGTGCGGTCTGTTCCATAATGCCAGGTCGCAGCGCCATAACCCGGAATAGCCCGGCCATTGTGCTATTGTTGGCTCCCACTGTCTCCGGTATCTGCGCGTTATCGTCTGGAGGAATGCGTGACATATTCCATCTTCCCTCCCTTCTAGTATGTATTCTCTTTTCTTATTCTAGTAGACATTGCTCGCATACGCAAGCTTACTTATTCAGGAAATGTTACCGGTTTGACACTTCTCCCACCTTCTGGTTACAATAGAGATGCGAAGAATAAAGGAGTTCCATTGCAACATATGTTAACCGATCAGGAAGTGGCTGTTGTATCTTCTACCCGCGTCGGTATTATCGGCGGCGGTCAGCTTGGCTTAATGATTGCTGAAGCTGGACGCGATATGGGCTATGGCGGTATCACTGTGCTTGATCCTATCCTTCATAGCCCGGCCTCGCTTGCTGCTGAACAGATCGTTGGTGGCCTGAAAGATCCCATGGCTATTCGTAAGCTTGCCAATCATGCCGATATTCTGACATACGAGATAGAACATATTAATACTGATGCCTTACGTGCTTTGCAGGCCGAAGGAGCAAAAATTCTCCCTTCTCCCGCTCTTCTGGCTATTATCCAGAATAAATATCAACAAAAAGAGTTCCTGGCTCAACATAATATTCCAGTTGCGCCATTTATGTCCGTCGAAGGTGTTGCGGATATCGAGCACGCGGCACAATTATGGGGCTATCCACTGGTATTGAAGGCGAAAAAGGATGCTTATGATGGGCGCGGCAATGCTCGTATCAACCAGGCGCAGGATATTGCGTCCGCTCTAGAGAAGTTGGGACAGCGCGAACTCTACGTGGAGAAGTGTCTGGAGCTGGATAAAGAGATCGGCCTGATGATTGCACGTAATGAGCAAGGCGAGATTGTGACGCATCCCGTCGTTGAGATGATCCATGCTCGCGATATCTGTCAGGTTGTGCTCGCTCCAGCTCCCATTGATCCTGCGTTGCGGTTGGAGGCTCAGGAAATTGCACGTCGCGTGCTTGGCTATCTTGCGGGCATAGGCATCTTTGGCATTGAGTTTTTCCTCGATACCGCTGGGAAGATCTGGCTCAACGAGATCGCCCCTCGTCCACATAATCTTGGTCACTATACGATTGAGGCGTGCAAAACATCGCAGTTCACTCAACTCCTGCGTGCCGTGACCAATCTATCTCTGACTCCAACAGATATGCTCTACCCGGCTGCCGCCATGATTAATATTCTTGGTGAGCGCAATGGTATTGCCGATCCCTACTGGCTCGACGATTATGATCCGGACAATGTATTTATACATATTTATGGAAAACGTGAGACAAAGGTTGATCGTAAAATGGGACATATTACGGTTGTGGGTGACGATCTGTTCGATGTCTACAAACATGCCCAGGAGGTGAGAGCCGCGCTCTCAATTTGATAAACGTCTATGCAGGATGAACATGCGATACAGACCATGCTAAGCTCAGAACATGGAGTTCTTGTCTCGCCAGAAGGCGTCGGTTCCCATGCTAAAGGCCCTCCCCGTGTCCTGGTGACGATGGGTAGCGATTCGGACCTCCCATTAATGATGAAGACAGTCAATACACTTAGACACGAGTTCGGTATTCCTTGCCTGGTGCAGATCAATTCCGTGCATCGCGATCTGCGTTCGGTCGTCCGGCATATTGAGAATCTTCCGGAGTCCGTTCAGGTCGTCATTGCCTGCGCGGGTGGAGCTGCTCACCTGCCCGGAAACATTGCAGATCTGCGTGCCGACCTGCCTGTCATTGGTGTACCGCGCGATCTGGGTGCTCTTAAGGGTATTGACGCGCTCCTCTCAATGGTCCAGATGCCTGAGGGTGCTCCTGTCGCTGTTATGGCTATCGGCGAAGCGGGTGCCGTCAATGCAGCTATCCATGCCGCTAAAGAACTGGCTATCGGGGATCCCACTATTAAAGTGCGCTTGCAGGCTTATGCCGAGAAACGCAAGGCTCGCGTGCAAGGACAAAACGAGACTCTGGCTACAAAAATCGCAGCGTCATGTTCGTAGGTATGCTGACAACTTTTCAATGTTACTACTCGACGCCTGCGCGTATCTCTGATATAATGAAGGCGCACCGTTGTAGAACAATAGTTTCAGGTTGGAGCGTGCTATGAAGGACCGCCTCGTCTCTCCACAGATGAGCGCAGAGGAAGAAATCATTGAGGGAAGCTTGCGCCCTCGCCGCCTGGCTGAATATATCGGGCAGGAGAAGATCAAACAAAATCTGAGCATATTGTTGGAAGCTGCTCGCCGCCGCAACGAATTGGTCGATCACGTCTTGCTGTATGGACCTCCCGGATTGGGTAAAACGACGCTTTGTAATATTATTGCCGTCGAGATGGGCGTCTCTATGAAAACTACGTCGGGCCCAGCAATCGAACATGCTGGCGACCTGGCCTCTATTCTGACCGGTCTACAACCGGGTGAGGTTCTTTTTATTGATGAGATCCATCGCCTCGCCCGCGCTGTGGAAGAGCGCCTCTACTCCGCTATGGAAGATTTTGCCCTCGATGTGATGATCGGTAAGGGGCCAAGCGCTAAGTCGTTGCGCCTCACACTTCCACCTTTCACGGTCGTTGGCGCTACTACCCGCGTCGGCTCGTTAACTGCACCGCTGCGTGATCGCTTTGGCGCAATCTACCGCATGGAATATTATGATACAGAATCGCTCAAAGAAATTCTGATCCGTTCAGCTCGCATCCTTAAGGTTCCGGCTGAAGAGGATGGCATCAAGGAAATCTCCAGTCGTGCACGAGGTACACCGCGTATCGTGAACCGTCTACTCAAGCGTGTACGCGACTATGCACAGGTCAAAGCCAACGGTGTAATTACTAAAGATGTCGCTCAAGAAGCCCTCGATGCGATGGAGGTTGATGAGATTGGCCTCGACCAGACCGACCGCAACATGCTTTTTACGATTATCCAGAAATTCAATGGTGGTCCCGTCGGACTCGATACGCTTGCCGCCAGTACCAGCGAGGACTCAGAGACGATTGAGGATGTGTACGAGCCTTATCTCTTGCAGCTTGGCTTCATTGCACGTACACCGCGCGGACGTATCGCCATGCGTGCTGCATATCAACACCTGGGATTGATACCGCCTGGGGAAGAAGGTGGAGGTCTGTGGGCAACGACTCCCTGAAAATCAGCGATTTTGACTATGATCTGCCAACTGAATTAATCGCCCAGACGCCAATCGAGCCGCGCGATGCCTCGCGCCTGCTCGTCGTACAACGCTCGTCTGACTCTCTGGCCCATCGGCATTTCCACAATATCGGCGACTACCTGCGCCCCGGCGATCTGCTCATCGCCAATCAGAGCCGCGTTATACCTGCACGTTTGCTCGGAAGACGAGCTGAGACAGGTGGCGCGGTCGAAGTATTGTTGCTTGCCGAACGCTCTGACCTTGGACGCGATTATTGGGAGACGCTTGTGCGCCCCGGTCGTCGTCTGCGTGAGGGAGCGCATATCCTCTTTAATGATGATGCAGGAACAACAAAACTACAGGCCACCATATTGCAGCGTACTGATGCTGGTGGACGCGTTGTACATTTCTCAGTCCAGGATCAACATAATGTGCATCCCAATAAAGACCCATACAGCCTGTTGACTGTGCGCCACATTATCGATGAGTTGGGTCGCATGCCGCTTCCACCTTACATCCATGAAACATTGAATGATCCAGAGCGTTATCAAACGGTGTATGCCCGTATCAGTGGCTCTGCAGCGGCTCCCACTGCTGGTCTACACTTTACGCCTCACCTGCTTGAGCAACTCCGTCAGCAAGGTATCCGTATCGGTTTTGTGACCCTGCATGTGGGTCTTGATACCTTCCGTCCGGTTGAGCACGAGGATGTGAGCGAGCACAAAATGCACAGCGAAGAGATTGTCTTAGATGCTCCTACCGCCGAACTGATTAACGAGACGCGCAAAGCTGGTGGTCGTGTTGTTGCCGTTGGTACCACTTCTGTGCGTGTTCTGGAGAGCGTAGCCAGTTTGCATGATGGGCCAATTGAGCCGTACTCCGGTCACACACGCCTCTTTATTACGCCCGGTTACTCTTTCAAAGTTGTGGATGCCATGATCACCAATTTTCACTTGCCCCGTTCGACCCTGCTCCTGCTGGTCAGTGCGTTTATGGGCAAAGAGTTGATGGAGAAGACCTATCAAGAGGCCATTCGTGAGCGGTATCGCTTCTTTAGTTTTGGTGATGCGATGATGATACAATAGAGCAAAACGAACGTTTTCTTCATGAATTGACAGAGAACGAGTTTGGAGCCACGTCCATGCCCAACGTTCGTCGTCTTATTGAAAACCTTGACGTGACGGGGGATTATCACCAGTTCGCCCTGGATGCCGAACCGTTTGGGCATGACCTTGAGCAAACCTGGGCAGGCATCGAAAACGGAGCGGACCTCCTGTGGCTTGCGGCAGCAGTCGGCGTGGAACCCAAACAGATTATTGTCACAGCGTATGAACTGCTCGAAGAGGTATTTGAGCAGATAGAAATGGCTGGCCAGGAGACTGCTCAGGTACTTGAAGCAGTACGTGCGTGGATAAAGGGTGAACGATCAGCTGACGAAGTAGATCGTTCAGGCTGGGATGCGTATCACCAGATCGCGCACATGGACCCCCGCAAGGGACTTCCTCCAGATGCGGACGAAGTAGCCGACGCTGCTGTCTGGCTGACTTACCTTGTCCGAGACATCCCCCCACAAATGCTTACTGACCCGGCAGAAAGCGATGATGCACACTGGAGCGGATGCGCCCGGATGATTGTCGATCGCTTAGCAAATGCCCTCGCGTACCACCAGAGCTTCAATGATAGCTCACCAGACAGGCGTCAACAAGCCCATGACAACGCAATGCGTCGCTTCGCCATCATTATTCGGGAGCGTATCACTGGTGCCGAGGTACAAGCAGCCGCTCAACAGAGAGGAGTCTGGCCTCTTTACTGAAAGTTCATTGGAAGTTGTTTCAGTGCATGTGTTGCTGGAGCGGAGGTGTCTGTACAGGCGGCTGACCCTGTCGTGTCGTTCTCACCCGTTGCAACCATTTGAGTAACCAGGGAAGACCTCTAAGGATCGCAAACATACCACCTACACTTATGATGAGAAACCCTATAAGAACTGCAAATGATGCTATCTGCAGGCGAAAGAGCAAGGGAGGAAGAGAATAGAAACACCCAAAGGCAAGCAACCAGCATATCGCCCTGAGTGGACGAAATAATCCTTCATTGATAATCGTGCATATATCTTTTATTGTCAGCTTGCTTGCAATGCTACGTTTTGCTTTATAAAAGTAATAAATATCCATTCCTATCGTGATGCATAACGCTCCCAAAAAGTAGAGCGTCCATATCGGGAAGGGAGTGGAGGAAGGGAGAAAAATACTGGCTATCATGAGCATGAAGAGGCTCCACAGCGTTGCAAGCCAGGCAAAGGGAGAAACAAACCATCTCTGGAAGCCTGTGAGTTGCTTTTTGATACTCTCCAGAGATTGTCCTACTGTTCCCATGCTATATGGACGCTTAGTTGAATCGCTATTCATCATCTGTGTGATGAGCCTCTGCAGCTCGGTGGGAATATTGCAGTCGGACGGGATACCTGCCGTCGCGATCTCCAATGGCTCCTTGCCTGTCAGTAAGGTCTGTAACGTTGCACCAAGCCCATAGATATCGGTTCGAGGCGTTGTTTGTGCTTTCCCATATTGCTCCGGAGCTGCATAGCCAGGAGAACCAAGCAGGCCCGTATCCCGCTGCTGTTCTGCCCGATAGCGCCGTGCAATTCCAAAGTCGATGAGATAGATATCTCCTTTATTCGTGATCATGATATTCGCAGGCTTGACATCACGATAGATAATCGCTGGTTGCTGGTTGTGCAGATAGGCCAGCACACCACACAGGGCTATCCCTATATCCAGTACTTTCTTCACGGGCAGACGACCTCCACGAACTTTTGTAAGCATCTCTTCGAGCGTCTGTCCATTGATATGTTCCATGACAATATACCAATGGTCAGGATCGGTAAAGTGTTCATAGAGCTGAGGTAAACTTTTATGCCTGAGCCTGGGGAGGAGCGTGATCTCGCGGTTGTAAGAATCGGTTGCGTCGATGACCTCTTGCATACTGAGAGCCGCAAGATTAATCTGTTTGATCGCCACAATCCTTCCATTCTTTTTGTCACTTGCTTTGTAGACAAGGCCAAATCCACCTTCACCGATCTTATCAAGGATACGATAACGCTGCATCAAGATGCTATAGCGTTGCATTGGTGGATGCTTGAGGTTCGGAAGTGTTTGCGCAACATACGAACGTGGAGGTACCTGTGATGTTTGTCCACAAACGGGGCATGCAGTAGCGGCTCCCGGAAGCGCAGCTCCACACGCATCACAGAAAGAGGATGGAAGCATAGTATTACAAGACGCCTTTCTCGAACATCGTGTTCTTCTTGCGTTTCTTACTTTTATCAGATTGTAGGCTTCTTTCTAAGCCTTGTCAAGATAGATCACCCTGAAAAAGTATGCTTGCATAGGCACATCATCCTATGCTAAGCTCTACGTTGAAATACTTGTGTTTTTCATACGTGCGCATTCTTTAAAAAGGTACAAAACGAGAAAAAGGTAACAAAAAAGAGGTAACAAAACAATGCCTTATGATATGGGAGAATATTACGAGCGGGTAGACGATTATGATCTGGAATATCAGAGCCAGTCAGAACTGGATCTGCCCTTCTGGCGCGAACTTGTGATCCGTTATACTCCACAACGTGTGTTGGAACTTGCGTGTGGAAGTGGGCGCATTGGCCTTGAACTGTTGCATGGCCCTGGCGCTTTCCAACTGGAAGGACTGGACGTTACACCGGAAATGTTAGCTGCGTATCAGCGCAAATTGGAACGTGAGCCGGAAGAAATACAGCGACGGGTGACGCTGCATCAAGGTGATATGTCCGATTATAGCCTGGAACACAAGGGCAACTATGATCTGATCCTGCTTCCTTTTAATTCTATTACTCATCTTTATGAAATCGAACAACAGTTGGACACATTTAAGAATACTTATGACCACCTTGCACCCAATGGGCGTTTTGTCGTTGATACATTTCTACCTGATATCGATTACCTGAGTGATGCACTCAATAGTCCTTCGCATGTCTATCTGGAAGACGAGATCATAGCGCCCGATGGTGAGTTCACAATGTTATTGTACAGCAGCCGTAAATTTGATCCATTTGAACAATTGCAACATATGGTGTGGACACATGAGAAGTTTTTCGAGACTGGAGAGAACGAACGCTACTTGACGAAGCTCGATATGCACGTCTTTTTTCCGCGCGAACTGCAAATGCTCTTCCTGGCAAGCGGTTTCGCCATTGAGGCTATCTATGGTAGCTATGATTGGAAGCCCTTTGGCAAGGGAACAAGGCAAATTGTTGTGGGACGCAAACACCATTAAGAAAAGGATCGTGTAGGTTTTATGTAGATCTGGTCCGTACTTGCCAGTTGACGCCCCCTGTTTCTAGTGCTAAAATATATCCTAGTAAGCAGGTCGGATTAATTTGGTATGCTATACCAATGAAATAGAACGTGCTACCAGTTGCTAAGACGAGAAGGGAGAGGCCATGATGTTACGAGTTTCTACAAAGGGCGAATATGGCGTGCGGATTATGGTCGATCTAGCTTGTCATTACGGACAGCACCCTCGTTCGCTGACCGACATTTCGCAGGCAGAGATGTTACCACTCGCATATCCTGGAGCAGCTCGTGAAGTTATTGCGCGAGTCTGATCCTCCGCTAGTTGTCAGCACACGCGGTGCACATGGTGGCTATAAGCTGAGCCGCGATCCCGCTTTGATCTCGATGGGTGAGATTGTACGCGTACTGGAAGGGCCAATCTCTCCCATGATCTGTGCAACCGAAGGAGAGATGAGCCAGGTCTGCAATTTCCTGGATGCATGCAAGACAAAATACCTCTGGGCAAAAGTGCGCGATGCCGTGGCCAACACTCTTGACTCGATTACGCTGGCAGAACTGGTAAAAGAGTCTATGGAAGACCACAACGCGCATTTTATTCCGCTCTCGGAAGTTTCAATCTCTTCAAATAGTTTGTGAAATCATATTGCTTCGTCATAAGGAAGGGTATCTTGTAATGGAAGCTGAACTTGTAATTAAAAACCTTCATGCGAATATTGAGGGTAAGCCAATTTTACGTGGTGTGGATCTTGTTGTGCGACAGGGTGAAATACACGCATTGATGGGACCTAACGGCTCCGGCAAAAGCACGCTGGCAAACGTCGTTATGGGCAATCCTAAATATGAAGTGACCGATGGCGAAATCTGGTTTAAGGGCGAAAATATTCTAGAGTATTCTCCTGATCGCCGCGCTCGTATGCGTCTCTTCCTTGCTTTCCAGTATCCGATGTCCATTCCGGGCGTGAGTGTAGCAAATTTCCTGCGCCGCTCGCTGGAGGCCGTGCGCGAGGGTAACAAGCCGCTTGAGGAAGGCGAGAATCCTACCGGGCGCATGACAAAACGAAAGAGCGTTCCCCCCCGGGAGTTCCGCACCCTGCTGCAGGAGAAAATGCGCCTGCTTAAGGTTGATAATAGCTTCATTAACCGTGCAATCAATGATGGTTTCTCCGGTGGTGAAAAGAAGCGTGCCGAGATTTTGCAGATGGCTCTACTGGAGCCCGAGATTGCATTGATGGACGAGACCGACTCCGGCCTGGATATCGATGCGCTCAAGATCGTATCCGAAAGCGTCAACGCACTGACTGGTCCCAATCTGGGCATCCTGCTGATCACGCACTACCAGCGTATGCTCAACTATATCACACCCGATTTCGTACACGTTATGTTCAATGGACGCATCATCAAATCCGGCGGTAAAGAACTGGCCCTGGAGCTTGAGGAGCGCGGTTATGAGTGGCTCAAGCCGAAAGACGATGAAACTGGGGCAAGTGTGAGTTCAGTGGGCGAGGTGAGCAACCATGCTTAAACCTCTGGCAACCGGGTTCTCGCGCGGCGCTATCGAGGAACTGTCGCACCAGAAGGGAGAGCCTGAGTGGATGCTGCAAAAGCGTCTGCATGCCTGGGAGATCTACGAAAACACGCCAGCACCACTGGGAAGGCGTGGAGATCTGGGCACGCTACGCACGTTCTCGAACTTCAAATTTCAGGAACTCAGCCCGTACATTCCCTCGGATACAAACGCTATTCTGCCAGCCGCTATCGAACATTCTTTAGTGAATGAGCGTTCAGGCTTGATCGTGCAACATAATAGTTCCGTTGTCTATAGCGAACTGAGCAACGAACTCAAGCAGCAAGGCGTTATTCTGACCGACCTGGATACGGCTGTACGCGAGTATCCAGAACTGGTACAGAAGCACTTTATGACGGATTGTATACCTGTTGCTACCAGCAAATATACAGCCCTGCACGCGGCCTTCTGGAGTGGTGGCTTTTTCCTGTACGTTCCAAATGGAATTGAGATCGAGGCTCCCATTCTGGCTCAAGTCTGGCTAGATGCTTCTTCCGCTGCTGCATTTACGCACACACTCATTATCGCAGAACCGCACAGCAGCGTGCGCTTCGTCGAAGAGTACAGTTCCAATATCAATAGCCAGCAACCGACGCTGTTGAGTGACGTTGTCGAACTCTATGTAAAGAACGAAGCACGCATCGAGTTCAGCAACCTGCAAGATCTCGATCAGAATACCTGGAACATCTCGAACAAGAATGCCATCTACGAAAAGGATGGCAGCGTCACTTATGTAGCGGCGGATCTGGGCAGTAAAGTTACGCTCTCCACTCTCGGCTTAGGACTCAAGGGGAACGGTAGCGCGGGCGAACTGGTTGGTGTCTTCTTTACCGATCATGATCAGCGCTATTCCATCAATACGCTCTCGGACCATGCCGCTCTCTCGACGAACGCAGAAACGCTGATCAAAGGCGTGTTGACTGATCGGTCGCGCGTCGAATTTGACGGCATGATTCGCGTACAGCCCGGCGCTCAGCAAACAGCTTCATACCTTTCAGCTCATGGCCTGTTGTTAAGCAAAGAGGCACGTGGCGAGTTTATCCCAGGTCTTGAGATCGCGGCCAACGAGGTCAGCGCCAGCCACGGTGCAACCAGCGGCCAGGTCGACGAGGAGCAACTCTTCTACCTTATGGTACGGGGTATTCCACGTGCAGAGGCCGAACGTATTATCGTGCAGGGCTTCTTTGAACCAGTGCTACAGCGCATTCCACTCGAAAATCTGCGTGTGCGCCTGCGCCGCAGCATCGTACGCCGCATGAGTGGCGAATACGAGACTGAGGCCGACACCTGGGTCGATGCCCAGGAGCGCTGGGAGATCGAAGGCGTTGACGAGGGTGCGATCCATCTTGATGGCAATCCCGCAGACGCTGACGAAGAGATCAAGCTGACAGAATATTAAGGGAAAACATGACAATAACTGATAATCGCAAGGACGGAGCTCGCCTCCGTCCAACAGAAGAAATACGCAAAGATTTTCCCATCCTCTCGCGCCAGGTGCACGGGAAGCAACTTGTCTACCTCGACAGTACAGCAAGTTCGCAGAAGCCCGTGACCGTAATTGAGGCCATGGACACATACTACCGCACCTACAACGCCAACATTCATCGCGGTGTGTACGCAATCAGCGAAGAGGCAACGGCAGCAATGGACAGGGCACGCTTAAAAACTGCCCGCCTCATCAATGCCCGTCAGAGCAAACAGGTAGTATTTACACGCAATACGACTGAGAGCATCAATCTCGTTGCTTATAGCTGGGGAAACGCGCATATTCATGCTGGCGACCTGATTATCCTGACCGAGATGGAGCATCATAGTAACCTTGTGCCCTGGCAATTGCTTGCTGAGCGCACAGGTGCCCGCCTTGAATTTATCCCCGTAACTGATGATGGCCTGTTGAACCAGGATATCTACATTCAACTATTACAGCAGGAACCAAAGCTGGTCGCCTTCACGCATATGTCAAATGTATTAGGGACGATCAATCCTGCGCAAGAGATGATTGCCCAGGCGCATGCAGCAGGGGCAATAGTGCTGGTTGATGCCGCTCAGAGCGTTCCACACTTTCCAGTCGATGTGCAGGCTCTTGACGTTGATTTTCTGTGTTTCAGTTCGCATAAAATGTTGGGACCAACTGGGATTGGCGTGCTCTATGGTAAGCGTGACCTGCTAGAAGCCATGCCCCCCTTCATGGGTGGTGGCGATATGATCCGCAAGGTCGGCCTGCGCCATTCGACATGGGCCGATCTGCCATGGAAATTTGAGGCAGGCACTCCTGCAATTGCCGAAGCAGTTGGTCTAGGTGCGGCAGTTGACTATCTTAACGGGCTGGGTATGGAATCCGTAATGAAGCACGAGCGTGAGATAACTAGTTATGCTCTACAGCAGTTAAAGACGATTCCTGAGATAACCATTTATGGTCCTGAGGCTGATCAACGCGGAGGCGTTATCTCATTCACGTTGGGCGACATTCACCCGCACGATCTGGCCTCTATTCTGGATCAAGAGGTCGGAGTCGCTATTCGTGCAGGGCATCACTGCGCTCAGCCATTGATGGAGCGTTTCGGATTAGCCGCAACGGCACGTGCCAGCTTCTACGTCTATACAATCAGAGAAGAAATCGATATACTGGTACAGGGGCTACGCAAAGCACAAGAAATTTTCAAGTTCTAGAATGGGCCAGATGCCCCTGGGAGGCTCAAATTATGGCAATGGATTATTATCGCGAATATATCCTGGATCACTATCGCAATCCGCGCAACTATGGGAAGCTAGACCAGCCTGACGTTCACTCAGAGGACTCGAATCCCCTGTGTGGTGATCAACTGGGGATGGATATTATCGTTGAGGGGGATCGGGTCAAAGAGGTACGTTTCCAGGGACGCGGCTGTGCAATCAGCCAGGCATCGGCATCTATGCTTTCAGAGATGATTGAGGGTAAACCCATAGAGGAAGTCGTCGCGCTAGGAAAAGCTGATGTACTGGATGTATTGGGGATTCCAATCAGCCCGGCACGCACTAAATGTGCGTTTTTAGCACTTCGCGTGCTCCATCGTGGTCTCGCAATGGCGGGACTTGAGAAACCTGATAGTGAAGAAGAGGAAGAATAAATGCGTCTAAAGGGGAAGGCCGCAATTATCACTGGCGTCAGTTTTCCCGGTCAGGCAGGCTTTGCTCTCGCGCAGGCGTTTGCCCGCGAGGGAGCCGATCTTGTTATCAGCGCACGCAACGAAGAACGCATCAAAGCGCGAGCTCAGGAATTGCGGGATGGTGGGGCACCTATGGTTCTACCGGTTGCCGCCGATCTGACCACCGAAGAGGGAGCCAAAACGCTGATCGATGAAGCACTTGGAGCATATGAACGCATCGACATCCTGGTCAACCTCGCGGGCGGCCTTACTAAATATGGTCCCTCTGCCGAACTCAGCTTTACTGATTGGCAGAGCGAGCTGAATAACAATTTGCTGACAACATTTCTATGCACGCGAGCGGTCTGGTCTGTAATGAGCAGCCAGGGCTCAGGCAAGATCCTTAATTTTAGCCGCGCAGGCGGCGTCGAGAGTTCGGGTCCAATGATGGCAGCCTACAACAGCGCCAAAGCTGGGGTTGATGCACTCACAAGAACCTTCGCAAAAGAAGGACAGAAGTCTGGTATTTATGTTAACGCAATCGGTCCTGGACTGCTCATCACGCAATCAAACCTGGAAAGTATGAAACCTTCTGACGAAGAACTGAGCACAAAATGGGTTGGCCTGGAAGCACTTTCTGAGGCTGCCATATTTCTGGTATCTTCTGCCAGTGATGGAGTGAACGGCGTAACGCTGCCGGTTATAGGTAATAAGAGAGCATAGATGACGGATTTTATCAAAGCAGCGGAATCCAGTGAACTGGAGGATGGCGAGCTCTTGCCCGTCGAAGTTGATGGCGAGCTCGTCTGCCTTGCGAGAGTCGAAGGCACTGTATATGCATTTACTGACAACTGCACTCATATCAGCGGTCCACTCAACGAGGGCGAGCTTGCAGGGTATGTGCTGACCTGTCCCTGGCATGCTGCGCAGTTTGATGTACGTACAGGTAAAGTCGTGCGTGGTCCTGCCCGGCAGGATGTGCTTACTTACCCGGTAAGGGTAGAGGATGACGCGATTTATATTCAGTTGCCTGACGAAGAATAGTACAGGAGTACAGGAGTTAAACCAACGAATTATCAAAATGTTTGATAATTCGCAACCATCTAAGAAGCATCCACAATGTGAAGTTCCCGGCCAGGCCGATGAGAAAACCATTTAGCCCCCACAATCCCATACACACGGTGCCCACGAGCGCACTTGAAAGGTAGCACCAGGTCAACGAGAGTGAGCGCTGAGAAAGTTTGTTTTCCTGAGGCTGCACAACCTCTTGCTGCTGGTAACTTATTTCCCCTGACGGATCTTTTTCGGCAGCAGAAATATTCTTTGAAGAAGGATTTGCACTGGAAGATACGGTAAATCCGCTGAGATTACTATGCCGCATAATCTGTTGATAGAATTCGGGTAGCCACTTTTTACCGTTGAGAATAATGTCATCTAATGCAGTAACTGGTACAGAAGTAATATTCGTAGCGATATCCCAGCCCGTATATTCTGAGATTTTGGCACGAATGTTTTCTGAACGTTTTTTCATTATGTCAGCCCGTTTCCAGGCATCTTTTATGGTATTTGAGTGGGTAAGCACAAGAATAGCGTAGTTCCATGCATGTTCACCAAGGATAGTAGTGATCCACTGTATGACATTTTGTTCATCATGGCTAAGTCTTGTTTCGTTGAGTCGAGCGACGAACCATATGCAATGGATGGGAGTGATGCAGGCTTTAATCGCGTCTATACATGTCTGAGTCAGGGATGGGTTGGGGGCAATATGGCCTAATGTGGGCAGTGTGATAATGCGGCACGGGAGATCGTTGATGATGCGATCCCACATAACGATCTCAAGAATACCTTGTTTACCGGTATCCACGTGCATAATTCTGGTATTGGAAAGAGGGTTAGTCATACTCGACGTGTAGACAGTAGTACTACCTGTAAGGAGAATAGTGAGACGAGAACCCTTTGCTCGTGCCGCCAATAATTTCAATTGTGGAAAGGGATTACCCGGAGCATTCATAATTATGAACCAATATCTGTACCTTTTTTTGTAGCATACTTTTTTACTAGAGAATGCACATGAAACGTTTGTAATATGGACGGTTAACGATAAGTGTACATGAAGGGACGAGGATGTTAAAATATCATTATTATCATCTCTTTGTCATCTTGGTTCAGTCTGTAGTGTGTTCAGGAGAAAGCCACGCGTGAAGAAACCGGAAGAAGCTACTCCCAAGTATTTGTTGCGCAATATGCGCGAAAGCCAGGGATGGACCCAGGAGGAACTGGCTGAAAAAATCGGCACGACTGGTGTTACTATCAGTCGTTGGGAAAGTGGTGTTACATTTCCCAGCCGTTATTTTCGCAGAAGGTTAAGTACCCTCTATGGCAAAAGTATTCAGGAATTTGGGCTTTTGCAGGAAGATGTAGATGATCGGCTGCAGGGAGAGCAGGAAATTTCTGTTGATCCCTCGCATGTACTGGAGAATCCACATTCTGATGCAATCTCGCCTGCTCGTCAAGGTCCGGTTTTTTTATTTAATGAGCCATTGCCAGGACCAGAAGAGTTATATGGCCGTAAAAGTGAGCGTGATATTCTGGTTAGCCGTGCTTATCGCAAGGCTTCAACTTCTATTGTCGGTCCCCGCAGAAGTGGAAAAAGCTGGCTTGTTCAATATCTGCAATATGTTGCAAAGGCAGAGCTTGGCAACCGTTTTTCTGTTAAATATCTGGATGCAACGATGCCCAGCTGTAGCACCGTTAATGGATTTGTGTCCGAGGTGCTCGAAGAATTCGCTTTGCCCTCCTCTAAGGCCCATCAAGGCTTAATTGCCCTCGAAAAGGGTCTTAAGATGTTGAAGGCGAAGAGTATTGTCCCCGTTCTTTGTATCGATGAATTTGAAGGTTTTGGCAATAGAGAGAAATTTACGCTCGACTTTTTTCGAGCCCTGCGTGCAATGACGCAGAAATTCGATCTGGTTCTGGTTGCGGTCAGCCGTAGTCCATTGAGTACTATTGTTGGAAAAGATGTTGAAACGAGCGGTTTTTTTAATATATTTGAGCCGTTGGTGCTTGAGCCCTTTGATATTCACGAAACGCGTGAATTTATTCAGGCGAAAGGGAAGCAAGCAAATTTTACAGAGCAAGAATACCAGTGTATGTGGAAATATGGAGAGGAGAGTGAGCAGGAGTGGCCGCCTCTCCGTCTGCAACTGGTTGGCAAGATGCTCCTGGCGGATAGAGGGCAATCCAGCCAGGACCCTGGATACTGGCAGAAATTTGAACAGCGCTTGGAAGATGTGTATCGAGGAGTAGTGATGAGATGAAACGCTGGAGACAAATACGCTATGCCTGGTTCGATGAGCCAACAATCTGGCTTTTGCGCAGCTTTTTTCAACCAGCAGGTTTCAAAAATGATTTTGAGACCAGGAAGCTTTCCAGACGTGTATCGTTGATGGCACGGTTGCTCTTGCCAATGTTCGTCTTTTCTTTTCCGCTGGCATTGTTCATACGCGTAAGCCTTTTAGTCCTGAATTCTAACATCTATGCGAGTTATCACTTTCATGGAAATATCATGCTGGAACCGGTGGCCATACTGTTTGTATGGGATGCATTATGGGGAGCCGTGGCCAGTTGCGTCATTGTAGGTCTATTGGGGGGACTTTTTAGTATCCCCTATGGTATTTCTCTTGGCATAGCATCGACACTTGCTAATAGCATTGTTATTTACATTACTGATGGCACAACTGCTGGCATCATCTATGGCCTCTCGTTCGGCCTGCTGCTTGGATTAACATTTAATAACATCGGTTCGATCCGGCGTAGTGGTTTAATGCAGACGACTGTCGGCATCATTTTCGGTATCTTTGTTGGGATGCTGGCGGGTGTCATCTTTGGTACACTTGGTTCCTACTGGTCTGGTCTGCTACTGGGTAGGTTAGGAGGGCCACCGCTACAAAATTCCGGCAATGTTGTAGGAAGCATGGTGGGGTTCATTGGAGGAGGATGCAGTGCGGTGCTCATTCTGAATGTGATGAGCATCCCGTTACGAGGTAGCCTGTTACGAGGAGGACACGCGAGATATGTAGAAATAGTGAATGTGGCAGCCAGGCTTGGTATCATGGTTGCAGGTGCATTTGGTTCTGCGGTAGGTATACAGGCAGGCGATGCCGGAATGTCCGGTTCAAGCCTGCTGAGTGGTATAAACGCTGGATGGACCGAAGGGACGATCATCGGCATCTTCTTTTTACTGAGTTATGTCCCTGGCTATTATCGCCTCCCTCTTTATCCACTTAGTTCACTTGCGATGATCAGAACCTATTTCTACTGTCAGAAAGATCCCTTGCGTGTGCTGTTCTATTTGCGTCATAGCGCTCTCCATTGCGATGAATGCGTTTTTTTGCCTCTTCCTTACGTCAAAAAGATGTTGCTGCTCGCTGCTGAGCAAGATAAGGAAGCGACACTTGAGGAGATCGACTTTATTATTCATGAACGTCCTCAGCAGAGAAGTGCAGCCCAGGCAGCGGTACTGGAAATGGCCCTCTTTGATTTACATATGCGTGAAAGTCTGCGCGACATCAGCCGGGCTCATCAACGTCTTTTAATCATATTGCCACAGGAGATCCGCTTACTTGATCCTATGCTCGCCAAGTTGTTCAGTTATCTAGAGGATGCTAGCCGGGATGCCGCCAGCTACTATCTACGCATGGATATGCATGGCCGTCAAAATGCACTTGAAAGTATGCTGGTAAATTTGAAGAAAATACACCCTGCAACTACTTTTAGAGATGCCACGCTCAATCGTCGCCTGGAAGAGATTGTGCAGAAATGGCAGGCGATCAGCAGGCACGAACTGAATAATATCGAAAATGGGCCTGGGAACTTCGGGCATATCGATAATCCTTATACACCTGGACTGGCACTTGAATTGCATAAACCCCTGTTTGTCGGTCGCGATGATGTCGCGCAACAGTTGAGTGAAGCCCTTGGCAGAAGCCGCCGCCCTACCTTTTTCTTGACCGGGGAGCGCAGAATGGGCAAGAGCAGTATTCTCAAACAATTGCCTGGCCTGCTGGGATCGCGCTATCTCTCCGTCTTCTACGATCTGCAAAGTACGGGAATAGCTTCCAGTGTGGCTGCCTTGCTGGCGGCCATCGCAGAGGGCGTTTATGATCAACTCAGTACAAAAGGGATGCTCGTCAAACGCCTGGAGTATGAGCAATTGCGCGAGGACCAGCGCGAGAACGAGGCCGTAGCATATCATCGCTTTAATCGTTGGATGCGAGATGTGGAACAGTTACTTGAGCGGGAAAATCGTATCCTTTTGCTCGCCTTCGATGAATTTGAGAAACTTGAGGAGGCCGGTCAGAGAGGGCATATCGATCTGAAATCTCTGCTTGATTGGTTCCGTAGCGTGATTCAAAATCGTCCTCGCCTGGCTTTGTTATTTAGTGGTGTGAAAACGATGAGCGAGATGGGACAGAACTGGGCAGGCTATTTTGTGAATGTTGAAACGCTGCAGGTAAGTTTTCTACATACTACAGAGGCACGTCAGTTGATTGTAAATCCCACTTCTGAATTTCCTGGTGAGCATATTTTTGGCAAAGAAGTCATCGCTGAGATCTTACATGTGACTGGTTGCCACCCATTTCTTCTGCAGGCGTTCTGCTCGATAATCGTGTTAAATCTCAATGCTAGCGAACGCGAACAGGCAACATGCCATGATGTGAAGATCGCACAGGAGGAGGTATTTAAGAAATGGGGCGACAACTATTTCAAAGATCTCTGGGAGCGTACCGATACTGAGCAGCGCCTCTGCCTGTTTGCCTTCCAGTCGCTACAAGAGGCAACTTCTACTCAGGTCCAGCAACAAAGCGGCCTGGATGAGATCACAACACGCCACACACTACAAAAATTGCTGAAGCGTGACATATTATTATGTCACGATGAAATATATCGGCTGGCAACTCCGATCTTTTCAGAATGGGTAAGGCGCAACCTCTAATTTTACATCTATTATCCATATCACGATTATATCGATGTTTTTCATTTGGAAGGACGTGTAATATGGAAGTGTAAGATGCTATAAAGGGTTTGTCGTGCTGATAGCGATGAAAAAATAGTATTAGCATCTTCTAACGTAGAAGTGTTCTGTGAAGAGAAAGGAAATACTCATGAATAGCAACATCGTTCGTGCGTGGAAGGATGAATTTTATCGCCAGAGTCTCAGTGACGAAGAGCGTGCTCTACTGCCGGAAAATCCTGTTGGTGAGTTGGAACTGACGGATGCCGAACTGGAAGGTGTGTTCGGTGGTCAGGGACATGACCAAATTCATACTAACGAAACACGCCCAGATATTAGCTTTACCAGAAATGGCTGTTATACACATACTCTCAGCCATGAGTGCACACGACCTCACGTCAGTTTCGACTTTGATGATTGCTACAGCTATCGCTACAATCTCTGCCAACATTATACCCTCCATTATTCCAGAAATTGTTACCCCGTCGATAAGAAGTAGCCCTGAAATGCCTCCTCCCAACAGGTAGAATAGAAAGCTTGTTAGGACTATGCAGAGCAGGGAAGGATGGTTCATTGTTAGATCTATCCTTCCCTTTCTCTGATATTGTACGAGAGTACCGTTCACTCTTTTGTAATTGTTGTATGCAGGGCAGAGAACAAAGACTTCATGCTGGCATGTACTCAACGATAATATCGGCAAAATCATCTGAGACATAGATGTTGCCTTGCTGGTCTAGAACCAGACCCTGGGGTTCAATATAGCTCTTACTTGCCAATGTTGTGCGTGTTCCCGCCGCTGGATTGAAGCGGATCAGAGCATGAATAGCGGGGTCAAGGTCGGTGACAAGGATAGTGCCATCATTGTCAATTGCCACATCGTCCAGCATCCCAAAACCTCCTATGCGCGTTTTCTGGCCACCGGGTGTAATTTTCCATAGCGCACCCCCACATTCATCAGTGACATAGATAGTACCCTTTGCGTCAACCGCAGCCCCCACCGGGCGTACAATACCTGATGCCAGTAAGGTGAGGGTTTTGCCGTCCAGACTTAAGCGGTAGACTTCCCCAATAGGACTATCAGGGATGATGAGTGTATTTGTTGTTGCATCAAAGGCGATCCCATCAACTCCATCTTTACAATTGGCTGTGCTGGGCACCCCCGGCAACTGTCGTAGTACGCGGGGTGAAAGCGCACCCGGTGCCAGAATAAGGATGCGGTTCAATCCCTGTTCCGCAATCACCAGCGTTCCATCGGAAAGGACAACCAGACCCTCGGGCGCGTTAATACCACTTAACAGAGTAGTAACTGATGCATTGGCATTAAGACGGTTGACTGTTCCGTTATGGGGATTACTAAATAACAGATGTCCTTGCCTGTCAAATGCCAGGTCATCGGGCCTGTTTCCGCCTTGAAGTAAAAGGCGTGTCGTGTAGCGCTGAGGTATCAAGTGGGTTGGTGTTGGACGGATGGTTGGCACTATTGTTGTGGTGGATGTTACATTTTTGGGAATTGTTGAGGGACCTGGAGTGGCTTTAGTACTTTGCTGTGAAGGTGTCGTTGTACAGGCAGCCAGGAGACCGAAGCAAAGGAAGAGTGCAAGTAGAATTACCTGGGCAGGTGGTGCTTTGACTGCTCGTTGGCAAACAGGGAGGGTCGGGCATCTATTGCGCTGGCCCTTCGCGTTCTCTCGATACAAAACCATGCCGCGTATTCCTTCTCTATAGCGTCGCCTCTTCCTGTAAAAGGTTATGTAATGTGTTTAACGAAGCACCACTCGCTTTTTTGCGTAGCATTACCATCTCAGCGGCGATACTGAGTGCAATCTCGTCCGGAGTTTCTGCACCCAGATCCAATCCGATAGGTGCATGTATTTGTGCTAATCGCTCGCGTGAAAAACCCTCTTTCAGCAGATCTTTGAAGATGCGTCTGACTTTGCCAGGGCTCCCGATCATACCAATATAAGCAGCCTGACTCTCCAGAGCAGCTTGTAGCGCGTCTTTATCAAGAGAGTGCCCACGTGTCACAATCACCACCCAGCTCGACTCGTCCGGTACCAGTTCGCGGATCGTCTGCGGAATAGCGCCGAAAGTAAGCTGCACACTGTCAGCGAAAATTTGTGGATCGGCCAGGTCGCGCCGATCATCGATCACGATTGTGTGAAAATCCAGGTGTGCCGCCAATCGTGTCAGGGCCTGTGCAACATAGCCAGCACCCACAATGATCAGTCGTGGCTCAGGTCGCAACACCTCAAAAAAGACCTCCAGGGTTGCACCACAACTGCCAACGGCCTCACCCTGGTCGGGATCAAGGTGAATATGCGTCAGATAGGTGCGCCCCTCACGTATTGCTCGTAGCCCTTCCTCTACCACCTTCCCGTCCGTGACCTGTCCGGCAAAACTGCCCGTATACTGGCCATCAGCATGCACCAGTATCTTGCTGCCAACTCCGCAAGGTGCAGCTCCTACGGTTTTGATAACCGTGGCTATCGCGATCCGCTCGCCACGTTGCTGTGAGGCTTCAATTTCCTGAAAAATCGTTGTAGTGTTCATGGGTATCCCTCTTCGGTTGTATACTACTCACACATTGAGCATTATAGATGATTATATACCATAGTTGCCAGGGGAAGTGACCTTGATATGGGGTGATTTTTGTCCAATTGTGCTGTATGGAAATGAACCAAATCTAACCTTTCTGGTGTCATTTTTGGTGTCAGATTGAGGGTAATTGCAGAGTGTTTGGAGGCTGGATTACTTGATACTTTGACACCTGATTTAAGGGAATAAACCTCATAGCCAGGTCGGTTATGAGGTCTTCCCATTAAAATACTCATATCTCACTTTCCACCGATAAAAGTATGTACCTGCCTCTATATTAGGAGAAGAAACAGGTACATTGTTTGATCTGAGGAGGGTTCTAGACTTGCTCTCTATTTCTCTTCATCTTTAGGATGAGAAGTCCTAATAAAGAACTCCCCCTATCAGTTCGTCACTCAACCATTTACAACCTGAATGGCAGAGGCGGCCAGGGTGTGAGGACTTGCTGCTCCTGACCGTATCTTGATATACAATCCATGACTATAGTCGCCTATATTCACCGAGAACGAGCAACCAACGGTAGTCCAAGCAAAGCCTTGAGCCTGATTATAATAGCAAGACTGTATCATCCTGTTATCTATGTAGATGTCATAGTTCATTGGTGCATTCGCAGGACCAGTGATGAAAGCCCGTAAGTGATACTGTGCATTCGCAGTAATAGTTCCCGCAAAATACCAGGCGGTGTCTGTCGTCGGAGTTCTGGCCTCCCAGGCTTGACCGCCACATCCAGAACTTGCAGGACCATCTCCTGTCTCTATCCACGGGTCGGAAGTGGACCAGGTGCTATAGTATGGAGCACATATCACGCTATTATTTATATCATGGGGAGTCACAGAAGTTCTAGAAATCTGAGGAGTCACAGAAGTTTCAGACCTGTTTGAAACCTCATGGGCAGATGCAGGCAGAGATGTACTTGCGAGCATGAACAACAAAAAGGTGCTCAATCCAAGTGATGACAGTAGGCAAAAAATCCTTCGGGACATACATGTACCTTTCTTTTCTAAACGATCAAAAAGCATAAACTTAGATGGAAGAAGGAGAAGCGGCCAAACCGTTGTCGAAGAGGTCCCTTCTGTTTTCTTTTTTTCATCTTGTTGCAAGCATAGCTGATCGAATGCACAAAATAGCTGTGCATTTCTTTGCCAATTTATAACTGTCGGAATAAAATGGCTCGCTCCCATATGTTACGTACCTGTGACAGTCGATCAACAAAAGCCAGCTCGCGCGAGTACTGAGGATTGCTCGTAGCAGTCTGTATGTGCAGCCAAAGCGACCAAAATGGGATAAGGCAATTTGTATTCCTAATGCAAAGTCACGCGACCTTTTCGGGAAGGACGAGATGAGGTTCATAGGGATATCCATAATACGCGCAGACGCGCTCGGCCAACTGTTGAGCAGTGAGTAAGCCATTGGTCTCAACGACATTGCGCTTGCCATGGACCCATTTGGGCTCAATCGGGTTGAGCCAAGGGCTTTGCGTCGGCAAGAGGAAGGGCAAGATATGGATGCCAGTCCCTCTCAGCTTGACGTGTTGGTTGTGCTCGCGAATCCAACGACGAACGATCTGGCTCTTGTGCCAGGAGGCGTTATCCCAAATCAAGAGCCAGTGCGTCTTGCCGAGCCGTTGCAAAGCTTGACAACACCACTCCAGGAATTGGGTCGTGATCGCGCTGACGGGTCGTCCCGTCACAAAACGCAGCCACATGTGTTGGCGCCTGGGTTTTTCGAGCGGGCCTTCTTGCCACAACACGCCATAGCAAGCCAACGCTTTGGGATCAGGATCGCCTTTTTGGAAGGACTGCTCCACCAAACGGACGGGATGCTGCGCGTCTTGCCAGGCGTTCATGCGAGGCAGCGCAAAGCGGCTCCACCACACTTCGTCCTGGAAACCAATCGCCCAGGTCGGCTGCTGACTCGCCCAAGCGATCAGCCGATCTCGTGCTGTTTTTTTTTGAGGTACAGGGGATCGGGGCTGCTAATCCAATGCTTGGCACGCTTCCAGTTGGTCTTGAGTCGTTTGAGGGCTCGGCGCACACTTTCATCAGAAACCGGGACCGAGATGATGCCTTGCTCGAAGCTGACCTGGGCAGCCAGTTCGAGCGTCCACATGCCGCGCGACTTGCCAAAATCGCTGGGGCGGCGATGGAGGAGATCTTGTAACTGCTCAAGCCCTTCCTCCGAAAAGCTGGTATGCAGGCGGTGGGGGCGTGAGGAGCCTTCGTGCAACACGGCCAATCCTGCGGCATTGAAGCCTTTGATCACATTGCGAACGGTTTGGTCGTCGCAACTGAGGTGTTTGGCGATTGCGATAGCCCGTTCGCCTCGGGCACTGGCCAGGAGAATTTGACAACGACGCAGGACAAAGGCATCCGACGAACGCAACCCTGCTTGGATCTCTTGCCGTTCGTTCTCTGTCAGTGATCGGATAAAGATGGGTAATTTCATACCTTGTATTGTACCACATTTCCTATCACCTCTGGTGGGAACGCACTAAGAAGTGCCTTGATTTTCCAGAGCACTATTAAAATCTTGTTAAGGTGGATGATGTTGAACAAGTTACTGATAAAAAACTGATTAAAATCATCAGATATTGAACAAGTTACTGATAAAAAACTGATTAAGGTCATCAGATATTGACAAGTGAGTGTTGAGAGGATACGCTAGAGGGTAAAGGTTCTTGTATAATCAGTATGAGGTCAGCCATGAAAGAGACGGGTTTCCATCCGTTGCGCATTGCACGTGCTCGACGTAACCTGACTATCGAGCAATTATCTAAGGTAGCTAATGTGGGAACAGCGACTATCTGGCGAGCCGAGCACTATCATCCGATTAGTGCCGAGTCGCGACGACGCCTTTGTACTTACTTTAGTATGACTTCCCAGGCACTTGGTCTTATTACTCTGTCAGGTGACAAAGAGGAGGCCGAATGGAATGCTCTACCACCAGATGTTCCAGATAAGCCAGTTCCTCTGCAAGAGGAAACGGCAGCTATCGCAATCCCTCATCGCCCATCATTGCAGGCTGAGGCAGGAACATGGCTGGTAGGGGAAGCAGGTCAGTTAGCTTTACTTTTTGAGGAGAACTGGGACCTCGAAACAGTGCTAAAGTCGTTACATATTATCCTGCAAAGTCTTCAGGTCCTTCCCGATTCTTTGCGGCACGCTCTCTTCCACGCCGGTTCAACCAGGGCGAACCGGAAGCCCCTTACTGCGGAAGAAAGCCAACACCTCAACCAGGCATTGGATACAAGTATCTGTGATGCCTGGCAGTTCTATCATGAAAGCGGATCAAGCCAGGTACTTGTTGTTGCTCAGGCCCAATTGTGCCTGTTGCAACGTTTCGATCCCTTGCTCGATCCTGAAACAAGCGGGCGTTACCACGCTGCAATTCGTAATTTGATCGGCGCAGCTCTCTATGATCAAGGTGAATATGAAGCTGCTAGACGCGAGTACCAGCACGCCTTTGCGGATGCCGTACGAGGAAAAGACATCTGGCACCAGGTACAGAGCAATAATTGGTTGGCTGTGATCGCAAACGCTAATGGTCGTTATCTTAGTGCTATCGATTATCTTGAGAAAGCGCTTTACTTGTTGGAGAGCGCCGACGAACGTCTTTTCCCTCACACCCGTGCCCATCTGCTTGCTAACTGGGCATATAATGCCGGACTGCTACAGGATCAGGCGGTCGTAAAGGAAAAGCTCCGCTCCTCGAAAAATGTGCTGGACCATCTTGATTGCGAGAATGATCCAGAGTTTGACATGGCTGGTTGGCATCAACTGGCCGGGAAATGCGTGTTGATGGAAGGACATTACAACACTGCTATACGGCACTTCGAGGAATCTTTGAAGAGTATTCCTACTCATTGGCATGGGCGGCGTGCACTCTCCCTCCTTCCTCTCGCTGAGGCTTATGCACACAAACGAGAGAGAGAGGCCAGCCTGGCTGTTGCCGAACAGGCTACCCATGATATCCAGGCAGCAGATTCTCGGATGCTGAAACACCGTTTCCAGGAATATCAACATGTGCTTCTGAGCACGTTCCCTCATGATAGGGTTGTACGCAGCTTTGTTACCCAGACTATTCCTTTGCTTCGTGTCGAAAATAAACGCCGCGAGGACGAATAAAACAGGATTGCGTGACAAAAATAGCTAAACGCTGAGCAGGATCGTCACATTACGCACTTGTGAATAAATGCAGGTGGACGTAATGTGACAATCCTGCTCAGCGTTTAGTGGGGAGGTTCCTCGCCGTATGCCAGTTTGCCACTCAGGTAAACAGGAATGTAGGATGTCACTTTTTGAGTAGATGTAAGATTCTGGTAACTCCAATCGTCCTTCGGATCCCACTCTTGTCCAGAAGGAGAAGGTGTAGCCATAGTCAGGGCAAATTGTAGCATACGTCTGCCCCATATATCATAGCCCGACCAGTCGAACTCGTAGTAATATATTCCTCTTCTGGCATCCCAGGCTAAAGGACCATGCACCGCAATTGGTCCATCATAACTTGCTCGCTGCTCATCAATGAAAATCTGTACCAGGATATCGCCAGGAATTTGTCCTGCAATGAGCTTGCTGACATTGAAGAAATAACGGACCTTCATATTCTGCTCAAAATGTGGTGGATGAATAAAATCGTTGTGCAGAATAAGAGTGATACGTCCATTATCTTCCATGGCTTCTACGAAATATTGATCAACCGCAGGCTCTCCTGGTGGGAAGTTATCTAGTGGTAGCTGTTCCTTTCCATAGTAGGTGTAGAGCCCGGCCAGAGCTCCGACCAGCCCCGCGTTATAGTCAATAGCGACCTCATTATAGATGAAATCGTCGGTAGCATCGGTATGCTGATCCTGGGGGTTGGGGCCACCAACCAGTCCTCCCCATAGGATATGACGATGATCTATAGGATCAAACAGGTTTCCATTGAAAGAACCATGTGCAGCACGATGATGGGGATGACTGGCATAGTCTGCACCGAAGCCAATAATATAGGAGCGCCCCAGGGGATTTTTCCCCATAATATAGTCCATCTGTCCCCTGGCCCAATCGGCAAAGTCTGTACGGCCCGCATATTTGCGATATATCAACGCACATAACTGAGCAGCCGCATTGTAGCGAGCCGATCCCCAGATGGAGAGCACCTTGAAGTCCGCTGGAGTAGGTGAAAGGTAGTTTGTATCATTAGCATCCTGATGAGGGATACCCGACCAGTATTCAAGGTTCCAGCGCGCAATATGCCAGAATCTGGCATCATTTGTAATATGGGCCAGCTTTAAAAAGACACCTCCCCAGACAGCATCCCAACTATGTACCCAGATATTCTTCCAGTTGTCCGCTGGCGTAGCCATAATTTTCTGCAGATACCCTGTATACTCTCCATTTATGTTGATCGCAATAACATCGTTGAGATAGGATGCCTGCTTTGTGGCAATATAGAGCCAGACAGCCGCCCAGGATAATTCGTCCTCATCATAGGTAGAGTTGTAGAAGCCTCCTGAATAGCTTAGACCCCGATTGGTACTGGCAAAGGCATAAAGTGCCTGTGCAACCTCCAGACAGGTCACAGCGTAAGCAGGATCAGTTTCTTGTACATTCAAATACATCAGTACGAGGGCGGCGGCAGTATCGGCACAAACATCGCTGGCAGGTGTCTCCACCGTAGAAAAATAGACGGGGCGTGGAATCTTCTGTACCTCAGGCGGTGCCCATACATTGTGATCCAGGTTACCGTCACCAACGTGATAGGCAAAGGCGATAACGTTTCCCTGGTCATCGCGAAAGGTTGAACGAAGAAAATAGTCTGTGAACCAGCGCAGAATTTCCAGCATATGCGTTTCTAGACCTGTGTCGACGAAGGCTTGCCTGAATTCGTAGAATGCCCAACCAAGTGTCGAGGCGGTATAACCCTGAGGCAGGCCGAACTTTACATGATCGCCTGCGTCATAGAAACCGCCGCTTACATCTACCGTTCCCTTTCCCTCTGGATCAAGCCACTGGCGATGAGCATCAATAAAGTCTTGTGACATGTTGGTACCAATACTATCAGAACTGATAGGGCGAAGTGGGGCAACCATATCCCCAAGATTTCAATCTCCCCGCCATATGATGTGACCGCCAGTCACTCCTGGCCCCGCTTTTTGTGCTTCGTAGAAAGAAATCGATTTCTGCAATGCCTCTGCATAATTGTATTCTGATGGCGAGTCATCTGGCGAGTCATCATCAACGGCCGTCATGGCGATAACCTGTTCGATGGTTCCTGAGGCAGGGAGTGGGAATGTATCGGTGATATTTTTATCATTGGAGTTTTGCACCCAATGATGCATATGCTGCTGCGACATAAGTGTCCTCCTCAAACTCAAAATTTAGCAAGCAGGCAATAAAATCTCCTCTGTACCTGGCTGAAGAAATAGTGTGCTATCATTGGCATATCAGGCAAGCGGGAATATTTAACCTGTGCTCTAACAGTACAGTGACCGTTAACAAATAAGTTGTGCAGCATTGGAGGTCGTATTGTCAATGAAAAACTGTACTATAGTATAGATTGAATAAAAACTGATAAAGTTTTTCTTAACAGAAGAGCAATATAAATATGGACCCGGTAGAATGCCAGGCCCATATTTAGAATGAAAAGGTCCAATTCTTACAGATTGCCAGATTTAGCCCTCGTATAGCGATCAGTCAGGTCATCCTTCGTTCGTCCATACAGTTCGCGTCCTTGAGCAAGAGCCTCGTTGGCACGACCGCGCAATTGTTCGTTCAGATTGCCGGAGCTCAATTGTATTCCCTGCTCACGGAGCTGGGCAAGAGTAGCTTCACCTGGCTGAGGAGCAACAAGTAAGCCGATAACGACACCCAGACCTAAGCCCAGGAGCAGACCCCAGATGAATTTCATAGTGTTTCTCCCTTCTTTACGTTTGAAATAAGTAAAAGACAGATTACAACACAAAACACCAGAACCGACCAGATTGAAGAGCAAGGTATAACGGAGCTATTAATGCTCAGCTTTATCCAGCAATTCTTCTACCTTGTCCAGCAAGGAGGTCAATTCAAATGGTTTACGAAGCAGGCATACGCCCCTATAGTGCTGTGGACTTTCCTCGATTAACCTGGTCACCTCTTCGGCTTCAAGTACAGCTGCCGTATAGACGATTACAGGAATATCGGCAGTAACAAGATCACTCTTCATTTGTTTGAGTATATCCTGCCCGGACATATCACCCAGCTTCAGATCAAGGATGAGCAGATCCGGCAATGAGCTTTTGATCCGTGCAAAAGCATCTCTACCTTCCTGTAAGATAGAGACCTGGTACTGCTCATCTTCCAACACCCGACGCATCAGGTGCAGGAGTTCATTCCTATCATCGACAACAAGTATCCGTTTTGTCAAATTCTACCGGTGCCATTGTGTAGCAAGAGAAGCACCGCCTCCTGTCATCGCCATTGATTACGGCTATCCTCTTCTCTAGAAACCGCATGTCGAGGTACCGTAAGTCGCATATGATGTGACTATCGCAAGTAGTGTATCACGTTACAGGTCATCAAACAAGACCAGTACGCAAGAAGTTCGCTAAATTTTCTAGCTCGTTAGTATCATTTGGTCGTCTACTTCTAACTCACGGGTAGTCTGTTGGGAGATCATACTTCTTTAACGTTATATAGGGGCTAATGGTTTGAGGAGTTTAGTGCCGGTGGATCAAGTAGGGGTCACCCAGGCAATGCTGCGGGTGACCCCTACAATCAATAAACAAGAAAAGAATATACGATGGGCTAAGGACTACGAAATTTAAAATGACCGCGGTGGGGCTTGAACCCACGACCAATCGAGTGAAGTAGTTAGCCAGCGCGTGTTATCCACAACACATGTGGTTATCACGTTTCCAGCTATCCCTTCCCGAACCGTGCGTGCACCTTTCAATGCACACGGCTCTCCAGGTAATTCAACTGTCTACTTCCGATTAGCATATTATCTAGCATCCCAGAAGTCTACATGCGACTTACCCTGCGTCCCTTCCCCGTGTACCAGGCATTACCCTGATCATTTGAGTACTATGGACGCTCCGTCACCATAGGACGTTCATCCCTTAGGTGATCCCACAGTTCCCTATATATCCCGGTCCGTACGTAGGTGCCCTTTCGACGTTTTCCCACTCGTTGTGGGGTTTTCCCGCTGAAACCATTAGCAACCCTTCTAATCCTGATTGCTAAAACGGGAACATGTCCAATTGCTGCGGGACATGGACCATCGAACAAGCCAACGCGTCTTGGGTTCGAAAAACTCATCCTCACCATATACGGCCTAGCTGCACAGCATCTTGGGATAGCAGTTTCTCCCTCACTGTACTTTTACAACCATGCTACTGTCCCTTTTCCCTTTCGGGATCAGGTAAAGTTGTGCTTTAACCACTCTGGTTTCAGTGGTGCTGCTCCTCGCAACAGGGATACATAGAGCGCAGTGGCGCACATTTAAAAGTCGATTGCTCTACCACTGAGCTACGCGGTCTACTTAGTAATGTACCAATAAGATACCTTACAACCAGATCAAACACTCATCGCGCTTGACCGTTGCTATTGTAACGCATTTTGACGTGCGATGCAATAGGGAAACGCGCGAACATGACTTATTTGCTGCACCTTGCTTTGATTATTGCTTTCTTATTCCTGAAAAAGTTGGGCAAGGGCTCTCACGCGCGCTTCCTGACCCCAGAGAGACAGCATATGCTCATAAAGAGTGTAGACCTCGCTAAAGGCAAGATCACTCTCAATCTCTTGAGCCGCCCTGGCAGCAGCTTCCAGATAGATACAGCTTTGCACTATATTGCCGAGGAGGCAGGAAGTATAGGCTTTCCGGTGCAGGAACTGAGCACGAATTCTTCCGGGCGGTGCAGGTTTCAAATCGTCGACCTGAGCAAAGGCGTCCCACGCCACTTTTGGCTGACCGAGGCGCAGGAAGATAAGCCCCTCATACAAATATAGAAATGAACGATCACACAGCGTATACGCGTAGCAGGGATCATCTTCTGGCTGATCAGGAAAAACAGCAAAGGCCAGTTGCAGGAATTGTAACGCCTCCTTCTCGCGTCCCATTGAGGCTTGAATCTCTGAAAGGCCGGCAAATATCCAGCTATGCAAAATAGGAGAGATTTTATCGCTGGTAGCTGTGATATGGTGTAATGCATCATTATAGGAGCTCAATGCTGAACCGACTCGCTTGCGAACAGAAAAAATAGCGGCAAGGCGGAGTTGAGCGGCAACATAGAGGTTCCAGTCTTTCGCGAGCTGGCTATAGACCAGCGCCTGAGTACTATCCCTTTGGGCAGCGACAAAATCTCCTCGTTGCAGTTCAAGCAGGGCAAGTAGTTGATATGCCTGTGCAGCGAGACGAGCAGCTATGGCCTGATGGGGACCAGGGTAAAGGGCTGGCTTATTGAGGTTTTCCAGGTAATTTGGCACTAAACGTTCCAACTCGGCCTGCCCTCCAACCATATACAGTTGCCAACAGGAAGTGATACCTAACGACCAGAGTGCCAGAGCCTCCGATGGCGAGGAACATGAAAGCTGGTCATCAGATGAATGCGCCTCTCCACCATTGCCTGTTTTATCTATATCACCTCCCTGATCGGCAAAGCCTAGCTCAGAAGGAGACATTTCAAAGACTTTACACAGCGCATTCAGCGATGAAGGGCGAGGTGTCTGTACACCTGTTTCCCAACGAATATATGTATTAAGGCTTACGCCAACTTTTTCGCTCACAAATTCTGGCGTCCAGCTTTTCTTCACACGAGCAAATTGCAACATACTATTGTTTTTTTTCATACGGCAACCTCACAAAAAAGCATTGTACTCTGTTATTGTTATATAATCTTTGCCGACAGTAGTCAAATAGAAATTGTATTAAAAATTGTATAGCCGGGGAAGATAATAAAAGGAAATAACCATACGCGTTTATGTAGTATAAAACGTTTTTCTATTTTTCTACACAAACGCGCACAGTTTTATTTATGCAAGCAGTTCTGCCTCACTCAAGGGGCCAAGAGCCGTAAGAACCTGCTTATCCCGCATAGGGAAGCGATGAAGGGCACGCATCACATCGTCCACGGTTATTTTCTCTACACGTGCAATCTCTTCCTCAACACTTACCAGGCGGCCTTCGGTTTCCCAATCGTTAGCCAGTGAGCGCATGCGCGAGAACGTCGACTCGCTACTGAGAACAATGCCGCTGATCCATTTATCCTTTGCACGCTGCAGTTCATCCTCGAATACGCCCTCGTCCAGCAGATTATCCAGTTCTGCGCGGAGCATTTTTAGCACACGCGGAGCATCTTCCGGCGTCGAATTTGCCTCCATCAGCATAATACCGGTTCCCTCCATCGCCCAGATGCCCGCACTTGCAGATTCGGCTATACCACGCTGGTAGACATTCCAGTAGAGGCGTGAGCCATCGGTATCACCCAGGATGCTTCCTCCCACCATAGCCGCATAGTAATCGGGATCTTTCACATCTACTGCGGGCATTGCCACAAGCATAATCTGCTGCTTCAGTTTCTTATCAACCATAATATTATTGATGGGATGAGCGGGCTCGTAGTGCGAGGCATCGCGACCACTATCGCCCTGCCGCCAGTCACTACAATGCTGCTCGGCCAGTTGCACGATATGGTCCCAATCAAAATTGCCTGCGACCGAAAGGATCAGGTTGTTGGCGGCGTAACGGCTTTGCCAGTAGTCACGCATCTGCTCAACATGCATGCCGCGAATGCTCTCGCGAGATCCCAGGACATCGTGTCCCAGGGGATGGTCCCCGAAATAGGCCTGCATCATCCGCCGATAGGCAATGTTATAAGGCTGGTCCTCGGAGCGAGCAATCTCATTGACGATCACTTCTTTTTCAGTCTCGAAATCGCTCTCGGCCAGGCGCGGATACATCATATCGCTTAACAGCTCTACCGCGCGATCCAGGTATTCGCCGAGCACACGAGCATAGTAGATCGTCGACTCCTGTGAGGTAGAGGCATTCAATTCGGCCCCAATTTTATTGAATGCCAGCGTAATCTCCTGCCAGTCAAGCATCTTTGTGCCTTTAAAGACCATATGCTCCAGAAAGTGTGAGACGCCGGCAATGGAGGGATCCTTCTCGTCGCGCGAGCCAGTGTGTACGTAATACGACACGGCCACCGATTCAAAGTCAGGCATGGGCTGACCAACAATCTGCAAACCGTTATTGAGACGATGGGTATAAAACACAGTACCGTTGGCTGTGGATTTTGACATATTGTTCGCTCCTCTAATCAAGCATGGGTGGCCTGTTCCTGTAGTACAGGTATGGGTTTATATTATCATGATAGCCTTATCGTAAGGACGTTGTCAAATTGGTACAATGGTAGTAGAGTTGAATATGGCAAGGATGTATGATATGCTTAGACTCACGTAATTGTTGTGTGAATGCCCGCTTTCAGCCCGACGAATATGTCCATGTGTTCCGATGCTTCTGCTAGAAATGTGAGGGGTCGTGTATGTCTGCCTCTACATGGGGAGAGCCTGAGTTGCATGCCGATGAGTCATATCCATCGTCACTGCTCAGACATCTTCTGGGACAAATGATCATCCAATTTGCAGCTCATGGAGCATGCATTGCATTACTTGATGAGAGCATAGACCAGATGAGGATACTTGCGCATGTACGTTTGCGTAGCTTGAATATGCAGGTACCATCAACCGATAGAGCGCCTCGACGCCGTCTCACGCTTCACCTGGAAAATGGTATATCTTCTACTATGGGGCGCACACGCCATACAGAGTCGCAAGGAGACGAGCTAGAAGATGTTTCGCCTCTACAGAGCGATCTGTTCGCACCCGGGAGTACGTATGCAATAGGGCAAGATTTAATTGGTCACACATGGCTTAAAGGCGAAACTTCTATTTTACGGCACGAGGAATACCTCAACGCTGCATTTCGTGCCAGTTGCGTGCCTATTTTGCATACAGACATCATACCCACCTCCTACCTGGCTGTGCCCATCCAGGAATCAACACTCATTGATGATTTACGAGGACGAAAACGTACAACAAATATCCTGGGTGTGATTGTACTTTACCAGGTCACCTCCGGCCTCGGCGCTGGTTTTCACCAGAAACAACGCAGAGAAGCCGCTATACAGGCGGAACAGATCACTCTCTACCTGCAAAATGACCGCTTACAGCGTTCCCAGCATCGCACCAGCGAGTATCTACAACGTTTACAGGAGATCAGCACAGTATTTCCTAGCTCAGTTACATTGGCGGAACTCGTCAAAAATATTCATAACTCCGTATCGCAAGTTGTTGATGTCTCCTCAATGCTTCTTACACTCTATGATCGCGATATGAAAAAGATTTTTGACGTGTTTGCCATGTACAATGGGATGCACGTCGAGGGTCTGGTTGAACATCCCCATATCAGAAATAAAGAGGAGCGCCCCGTCTGGTGGCAAGTGGCACAACAAGAAAAGCGGTTACTACACTTCTCGCCTGCGCAAGAACCACGCAAAGCAAGTGACTATGATGAATTGCTCACAGGGACATGGGGCGACCAGAGGCAAGCAGAGTCGTTCCTGCTGCTCCCAATGAAAATGTTCAACCGTGTCATTGGAACTCTCAGTCTTACCAGTATGCGTCCCAATGCCTATCATCCAGCAGAGATACAGATACTGGAAACGATGGTACAGATCGTTACAGTAAATATTGAAAATGCCAAATTATACGAGCGCGATCGTGTACTATTACAGGAAGCCAAGCAACGTGAAGCCCAACTCGCGGCCATCAATAGCGCTCTACAAGCCATAGGTTCAGGTTTGAACGTAACAGAACTGCTCAACAACCTGGTTAAATCGGTAGCCGTCCTGGTCAACGTCGATATGTGCGTATTCTTCCAGCTTTCAGCAAGCAGAGAAGAGCTGATTACAAACACAATCCATGCTCCAACCATCATTAGTCAGATTGATGATGGAAGTGCACGGTCAGCACTGGCATCAAACTATAACACAAGTGTACCTGATGAGTTAATCAATATGGTCCGTTTCCCCATCAAGGACACTATTTTAGAACAGAGATTAAACGAAGGCTTCTTTTATCTTGAAGCTGCACAACTGGAAGAACTCGCCAAAAGGGAGGAGAAGCGGTCACCATCTTTCTGCAAGAAACGCAAATTCAGCATATGCTGATGATTCCTATGTCCTACCAGGCCGAATTAGTAGGCATTCTAGGAGTACCAACGCCGAAGGATACACATTTCTTCCGTCCTAAAGATATTGGCTCGTTGTTAGCGATCTGTGCGCAGGCAACCAGCGCCATTCGTAATGCGCAACTCTTTGAACAGCGAGAGGAAGCCTACGCTGAACTACAACATCTAAGTAAGCTCAAAGATGAGTTCCTGGTAACAGCATCGCATGAACTACGCACGCCTCTTAGCGCGATCAGTGGGTATTCCAGTCTACTAAGAAGGCAGAGTTCACGCATCTCGCCACCGCAAATTCTACGTTTTGCAACCAAGATTGCGGGTGCAACCGAACAGCTTATCAATCTTGTGTCAAGCATGACTGAAGCTGCACAAATGGGGGCTGAGGATAAGAAACTTGTAATGGAGATGGAGCCAGTCCATGTACTCTCGGCAGTAGAGATTGCATCAACGATGTTGACGCTTAATGCTGAACATAAAATCTTCTATGATGTTAATCCAGATTTATGGGTTAATGCAGATATCATGCGTTTTCGCCAGGTATTGTCGAATTTACTTGAAAATGCGGTCAAGTACTCGTCACCGGAGAGTAATGTCTATCTTTCCACTACCGCTATGACTCTCGATGAAGCGGTATCGTTACTCTCTGATGACCAGTTCGATCCGGCGATGCTCGAAGGGGATAATCCCCCTGTCGTTCTGATACGGGTACAGGACCAGGGCGAGGGAGTTCTTCCAGCGGACCAGCAAAGAATCTTTGAGAAATTCGTACGTGCTCCACGCTCACTGACAACGCCGGTGCGAGGTTCTGGATTAGGGTTATACATCTGCCGTCGTTATACCGAAGCGATGGGTGGTAAGCTCTGGCTTGAGCGCAGTGTACCCAATGAAGGGTCTACATTTAGTTTTTACCTACCACGTGTCAATCCCCCTAATATGACAGGAGAGCAGGAAACAGGTGAGCAAAAAACCTTATAACATACTGGTGGTTGACGATGATCCGGTCATCCGCGATATGATGATAGATATTCTGAGTTTAGAGGGATATCCCATCGAAGTGGTACGGAATGGTCGTGAGGCCCTCGAAAAGCTGCATGGCGAGGAGAATTACCTGGTTTTTCTGGACTTAATGATGCCCGGTATTGATGGTCAGGAAGTGTGTGCTCATTTGAACGAGGAGCCACAGGTACGTAGTCAGCACATCATCATTCTTATGTCTGCTATAGATAACCTTGCCATAGCGAAGTCGTTGGGTGTGAATGGTATTATGCCCAAGCCGTTTGCAGTTGAGGATGTGTTGAGGGTTGTTGAACCGTATATGGGTGGTCCGAGTTTGTAGGACTATGTTAAGTCCATTGGGCATCCGGAAAATTCCCCTATGCCAGGGTAGAGGCCCGAATATTTCGCGCCCGTCACGCCCGTATAATTACATTATGCCCGATTATCTTCCTCTCCTCATAACACTTTTATCAGAAGAACAATTAATACAGGCGGGGATGTAATAAATGTATCCCCGCCTGTATTAATTGTTCTTCTCAAAGGAAACGTGTTGAGATGAGAGCTTGCCTTTAACTGTGCTGTGGAACCTCTGCATAAATGGGTGTGCACCATTCTTTGTAGGTAGGATTCTTACCGCGCACGATATCGAAGTAGAGATCCTGCAAGCGTTGACCGATGGGGCCAATGCTTCCAGTACCAACAGGCCGACGATCCACAGAGATAACGGGAGCGACCTGAGCACCGGTTCCACAAAGGAAAATCTCGTCTGCTACATAAAGTTCGGTCCGATCCACCTGGCGTTCACGAGTGACAAGATTGAATTCGCGTTGTGCAAGGTGCATGACAGTTTCACGTGTGATGCCAAGCAGAATATTCTCGGAAGGCGAGGGCGTGACGAGTTCACCATTCATAACCAGGAAGATATTTTCCGCGCTGCCCTCAGAAACGTGGCCATCGTGACTGAGCATGATTGCTTCATCAAAGCCGTTTTGCATTGCTTCTGTCTTTGCAAATGCGGCATTGACATATCCTCCGCAGATCTTGGCGCGTGCGGGCAAGGCGTTGTCATCGATGCGTCGCCAGGATGAGACACCACACTGCAAGCCTGTGATTTCGACATAATTGCCCATGGGCTCCGATGTAAGGAGGAACTGGTCTTCCAGATCATGGAGCCGGACGCCGATCACGCGACTATTCTTGTAGGCAACAGGTCGCAGGTAGACATCTTCGTGTTGGCCATTTCGCCTGACCAGCTCTATACTAATATCAACCAGCTCATCGACAGTAAAGGGGAGCTGTATCTTAAGAATTTTACACGAATTCAGCAGGCGTTCGTAGTGTTCGCGCAGACGGAACAGATAAACCTGTTGATCTTCCTCGTTCCAGTAGCCACGAATACCTTCAAAGCATGCAGTACCGTATGCAAAGGCGTGTGTGCGTACAGAAATGACGCCTTTTTCGGTGGGTATGAACTCACCGTTCATAAAAAGTTCTTTTGGATCCATCTTTTTTGACGGTAAGTGGCGTCTTTGCTCCTTACCTTATCCTGCCTTTCAAAATGTATTCAAACTTGTTTGACTGCGGTGATAACATCCGCACACCATAGAGCAATCAACTTGATCCTATTTTCAAGCTTTTTGGTAACTATTCAGTAGGGGCCTGACTTCTCAGCGCCTACGGTGCTTCGCAAGCCGTTTGGTGTGGACGGTGGGATTTGCGGCCCCAGGCCGCAAATCCCACCGTCCACACCAAACCTGGGCGAGCCACCGCAGGTGGCGAGCAGACCTGAATAGTTATCTTTTTTGTCGTGTTCCTAATAGTATACGTCCTGGAGCGTATGAATGCCACACTGGAAACTGGCGTGCAGATACTCCCGGAAGCGGATTTAGAAAATCTTTTTGCCCAGGGCCGAAAGAATTAGCTCGACGGCAAGTTGAGCTGTTGCATTCTCGCGATCCAGAATGGCATTAACCTCTACAACATCCATTGAGCTGAGCTGATGCGTGTCGGCTATCATCTCCATTGCCATGTGCGCTTCGCGATAACTGAGGCCTCCTCGTACGGGTGTACCTACTCCGGGAGCTTCGCGTGGGTCCAGTGCATCCATATCGAGGCTAAGATGGATGGGATTGTCATTCTGTCCACCAATGTTGATGGCCTGGCGCATAATGTCGGAGATGCCATTGCGGTCGATATCGGACATAGTGAAGACATGGACATGATGCGTACGGAGCAAATTCTGTTCGCCGACATCGATATCTCGCGCTCCGACGATGGCGATATGTGCAGGATTGAGTACGGCCGGCCCTCCAATTGCAGTAAGATGGCTATCGCCCAATCCGGTCAATGCAGACAGAACCATGCCATGGATATTGCCTGAGGGAGTGGTTTCAGCGGTATTGAAATCGGGGTGGGCATCGATCCATATCACTCCCAGAGAATTATATTTGTGTACAGCGGCACTGATCGAGCCGAGAGCGATGCTATGATCGCCCCCTAAGATAAGTGGAAACTCTCCCTCTGCAAATGCTGAACTGACCACGCGCTCTAGCTCTTCAGATGCTCGTACGATTGGTTCAAGGTATTTGAGTTGAGGGTTGCCTTCCGTCTGGCTTTCAGGCTGAGGAATAGCAATATTGCCTATGTCACGCGTGGTATACCCAAGACGATGAAGAGAATCATTGAGTCCGGCATAACGGATCGCGCTGGGACCAATATCGACTCCACGTCGGTCTGCGCCTAAGTCCATAGGTGCACCAATGATACGTATCTGCATGTGTGGACCTCTTGTTCAGCGTTGAACAGCGTTATTAATACAGCTATTATAGCCTTATCAGGAAGTGTTTGTCTATAAAGGATAGAACGTCATGCTTGTTATCGCCAGTATTGGAATGCTATAATAATAGCATAATCGCTTGGAAAGCCCGCCTGGAAACTGGCGGGTTTTCATATGCCCTGTTTGTTGTCTCATATGCCTGAAGAAATGTAGGGAATGTGGAGCGATTGCCTGAAGAAATGTAGGGAATGTGGAGCGATGAAGCATTTTTGCAGTGTTGCATAATTGCCTATGATAGGCTACGACCATGGAGGTTTTTAAAAATGGCTATTGATATCGAGAATCCTTATGATGTGGCGATTGCACAGTTTGATGAGGCTGCCGAACTGCTAGGATTGCCGCAGGCGATGCGGGCTATCTTACGTAAGCCCAAACGTGAGCTGATTGTCAACTTTCCCGTGCGTATGGACAATGGCGACGTAGAGATGTTTACGGGCTACCGGGTGCAACATAACATCACGCGCGGCCCAGCCAAAGGCGGCATCCGTTTCAGCCCGGCCGTATCGCTCGATGAAGTGCGTGCTCTGGCAATGTGGATGACGTGGAAATGTGCAGTAGTAGGAATTCCCTTTGGAGGCGCGAAAGGTGGTGTCATTTGTGATCCTCACAAGATGTCCCGTACTGAACTTGAACGTATGACGCGCCGCTATGCGACTGAGATCTCTATTATTATGGGTCCCAACAGCGATATTCCCGCTCCTGATATGAATACCAATCCGCAAGTGATGGCCTGGATGATGGATACCTATTCCATGCATCAGGGCTATTCCGTACCAGCCGTTATCACTGGTAAGCCGCTTGCAATTGGTGGAAGCGAGGGTCGTCTGGAAGCGACGGCGCGTGGCGTGCAGATTGTGACGCGTGAGGCACTGAAAGACCTGAATATGCTGCCAGAACGTTGTGCCGTCGTGATCCAGGGATTTGGCAATGTTGGCAGCGTGACAGCTCGCTTACTCGCTGATTTAGGCTGCAAGATTGTTGCATTGAGCGATATTAAAGGCGGCGTCTATAATCCAACAGGCATCGATGTTCATACCGCACTACGATACTCAAAAGAACATGGTAATCTGAGCGGTTTGCCGGGTACTGAGAGAGTGACAAACGCTGAATTATTGGAGCTTCCCTGCGAGATACTCGTTCCAGCCGCGCTCGAAAATCAATTAACGGTGCGCAATGCTGCACGAGTTAAGGCTCACCTGATCGTTGAAGCGGCCAATGGTCCTACGACACCAGATGCCGAGGCGATTCTTTACGACAAAGGTGTGACGATTGTGCCCGACATTCTGGCAAATGCAGGTGGCGTAACCGTCAGCTACTTTGAATGGGTGCAGGATCTGCAGCGCTTCTTCTGGGATGAGCCCGAGATCAATAATCGGCTCGAAACAATTATGACAAGAGGCTACTATGCGACACGTCATAAGGCGAAGGAGCTGCAGACGAATTTGCGCATGGGTGCGTACTTGCTGGCAGTGGCGCGTGTTGCTGAGGCGACCGAGTTGCGTGGGGTGTATCCATAGGATGTAGGGGCAGAGGCTTGCGGTCCTCTGCCCCCATACGTTGTTACTTCACGTTAAATTGAAATGCCCATGTAGCGGCAATTTCAATATAGGGTTTTCCTGTTTTTGAGTTGATTTGAGGAATCTGCTACTGGATCGTCAGGATGCATACACCTTTTTGGCTTGCCAGTGATGGATCAGATATTGTTGAGAATTAGTTTTTGATCGGCTCCACATCCAACATCTTCAACCATATCTCTTGCTTGCTCTCGTCCTCCGACGACTCAATTCTAAATACTACGTTAACACGCTCTATGCCATCCAACTCCTGACGCCTTGAAGCACCACGTAGCAAAGTTGCCGTGCGCTGGCTATTTCCTGTGTTTGCACCTAATCGGAGGCGTAGGTGCTGCCCATTGGCGGTAGACCATATAGCGAGCAGGCGCAGTCCCTCCATTCTGAAGATTGGTTCGGGATTGCCCGCGCCGAAGGGGCTCAGGACGCGTAATGTCTTATAGAGATCGTAGTTGAGGCGCTCCATTCTGGTGAAGACGATATCCACCATCTGTGGATCAGGAGGTGAAGCGTTCTCCTGGTCGGTGACGACTCCTGTTAAGTTCGGGATTTCTGTACCATCAACAAACGCCTTGGTAGACTCGTTCTGAGGCTTCCATTGCAGAAGATGTTCGCGCAGCTCTTCGATACGTTCACTACGAATAGTAAAACCTGCCGCCTGGGCATGACCACCATACCGCTCCAGGTGACCCGCGAAACCACCTAGAGCTTCGATAATGTTAAAGCCTTTCTGACTACGCGCGGAACCACGGCTCAATTGTGTCTCGTTATCCGTACTGAGAACCATCACAGGCTTGTTGACCTCTTCGGCCAGCTTGCCCGCTACCAGACCAATAATACCCTCGTGCCAGTTGTCTCCGCTGACCAGAATCACTGAATTTGTAGGCTGGTGCTGAGCCTGCTCACGCACGCTTCGCATCAACTCTTCGGTCTCCTGCTGGCGCGTCCGGTTGAGATGTTCCAGTTCAGCTACACATGAGTTGGCCTCATCTTCGCTATCTGTAGTAAGCAGCTCAAAGGCGATGCTTGCATCCTTCATACGTCCCGCTGCATTGATGCGTGGGGCAAGTCCATAGGCGATATCACGCTCACGAAGCCTTCCCGGTTGTAAACCTGCGTTGCGGATCAGTGCTCGCAAGCCGGGTTTTTGTGTTGCGTTGAGGCGCTGCATCCCCAGGCGCACCAGAGTATGGTTCTCCCCCAGCAAAGGTGCAATGTCGGCAACCGTGCCAATCGCTACGAGATCGAGCAGCTGCATTTCGTCCCCTGTAGCGCGTTTATAAGCTCGATAGAGGGCCTGTGTAAGTTTGAATGCTATTCCTACTCCACACAGATAACGTTCGCCGTATACACAGTCTGGACGCCAGGGATTGACCATTGCGAAAGCACGAGGACGTTCAGTGGGAGGATGATGGTGATCGGTAATAATGACATCTATACCGAGTGCACAAGCATATTCAACCTGTTCGACGTCTGAACTGGCGCAATCGGTCGTGATGATTAGTTGTGTGCCGCGTGCTTTAAGCTGGTCAAGGGCCTGTATATTGAGTCCACAGCCATCACGGAGACGGTGAGGAATGTGATAATCGAGAACAGATGTTGGAGATTTGAGGGTGCGCAGAGCACGGAACAGGAGTGCAGAGGATGTGACACCATCGGCATCGTAGTCGCCATAAACAGTAATATGTTCATCCTGTTCTAACGCTTGCTGTATACGTGCGACGGCGCGTGGCATATCGATGAGAGTAAGCGGATCAGGTGTCTCTTCGTACTTTGCAGCGATGAACGTCCGCATTTGTGCGCTGGTCGCGATGCCTCGATTGCTCAATATTTGAGCATGTAACCGACTGATACCAGCTACCTCTGCTTCGTGAAATTGCTCCTTCGAGAGCAGAGGGTGTACTTTCATCTGGGATGATACGTCCACGTGCGTTTCCTTTTGCACTAATCGGGCAGCAAGCGTAGAAAAACCTCATTACCAAGTAAGCGTCCACGTTGGCTCAGACGCAGCCATCCGTCCTCTTGTTCCAATAATCCCGCCTCCTCCACTATGCGTAGACGATTGCCGACAAACTGTGCAAAGGACTGCGCGAAACGCTGCTCGAAGGTGGGAAGGTGAAGCCCTATAGCGGTACGAAGGGCCAGGAACGCCGTTTCGGCCATGGCCTGCTCATGTTCTATGACTTCACTCTCAACCTCGGGAATGTGTCTTGCTTTGAGTTGTTTGATGTAGGCAAGAGGATCACGCTCATTAGAGAAACGCCTGTTCCCAAAACTCGAATATGCTCCTGCACCCATGCCAATATAAGGCAAATTCTGCCAATAGGTCAGATTGTGGCGGCTATGATGACCCGGCAAGGCCCAGTTAGAGATTTCATAGTTGATATAACCTGCGTGTTGTAGAAGCTCATCAGCGTATTCGTACATATCTGCACACAGATCTTCGTCACCGGGCGTAATGTGACCTTCGGCTGCCCACGTATGAAATGGAGTACCTTCCTCAATAATCAAAGAATATAATGAGAAATGATCGGGATGCAGTTCAAGTGCACGCTTAAGCGTATCGTGCCAGTGCTGCATGGTCTGCCCCGGCAAACCAAACATAAAGTCCAGATTGATCGAGGTGAAACCAGCGGCACGCGCATAATGAACTGCTTGAGTAATCTCATCTGGCGAGTGAATGCGCCCTAACGTTTTGAGGAGTTCCTCATCGAAGCTCTGAGCCCCCATACTTAGCCGATTGATGCCAGCCGCGCGTAACCCCTCCAGTTGCTCCTGAGAGAGTGTGCCAGGATTGGCCTCCAGTGTGATTTCAGCGTTCTTGTCGACCACAAATGCTTTGAAGCAAGCTTCGAGCAGGCGACTGATCTGGGGAACGCTGAGCATACTAGGCGTTCCACCACCAAAGAAGATTGTGCGTGAGCGGCGGGGCATATTATCAGCGATCTGTACCATCTTGCCAGCGAGCTCTATTTCGGTGAGTAGAGCTCGTACATATGGTTCACGCAAAGGAAGGATGCCTGCATATGTATTGAAATCACAATAATGGCAGCGCGTATGGCAGAACGGGACATGCAGGTACAGTGAAGCTGTCTCTAGAAGCCGTTGGATTGATTCTGAAGGCTGTAAGAGTGTCTGGAACGTCTGAGTTGTACTAATGGGTGCGATACTGGTCATGGAAAGTGCGATTATTCCTTAGTGTTTGTTTACCATTGTTAAGAAATCTTTGTCCCCTGTACTTCATTGGAAGTCTGTACAGGGGACAAGACTACAAGAGATATACTACGAGTTACTATGGAGCGCTAGCAGGGGCACTACTACCGCCAGAAGTAGTGGCTGGTGTGGCAGTCGCGGGCGGCGAGGCCGGGAGTGTCGGCGTGATATTGGGTATGTTTGACGGATCAAGCAACATATTCTGGTTGCTTGATATGACGGACAGACCGAGTTTCCCTTTTTGCGAAAGGAGCCATGATGTCAACGCATTTTGTTTCAGCGTGCTCAGGGTTGTCGCATCTACCTTGCGAGCAGGATCGATCTGCAAAATCTGGATGATATGATAGGCACCATTTTCCGTCAAGACGCCACTTAGTTCGTTTGGCTTGCGTGAGCGATCAAAGATCCAGTTATCGACGATGCCACTTGTATTCGACGCAATGTTCTGAGCATATTGGCCCTGGGCCAGCCAGCCGAGATCACCACCATTTGCTTTCGTGGTTGCATCAACCGACTGAGCTTTGGCAATCGTAGCGAAGATGCCATTACTTTTGAGCTGCTTCAGGACTGTGTTGGCTGCTGCCTGGGTGCTGAGCGTGATATCACGTGCATGGACTTCGTAGAGCGGTGAGGTAATCAGTGATGACAGGTACGACTGCATATTGATGCGGCGCAACATTACTGCCATCATTGCACTGGCATCGCTACTGCTCAAGCTGTTATCGCTCAGAAATTTGTTGTAGCTAGTGGCCTTTGGCAAGTTAGAGGTAAAGGATTTAATGGCACTATTAATGGCACTATTAGATGGCTCTACGCGGTTTTGCACCGTGGAACTCTGTTTTGCCAGCCATTGGCGAATGAACACATCATCCTGCAAGGTATTTACGGCATCGTTCCCATACTGTGATTGCGTAAAAAGCTGCATCTCATTAGGAATAATGTTCTGCGTCATGTTCTGGGACTGAGAATTCAAGCTGTTATACTTGCTCGTTGCGCTATTAAGTTGATTCTGCAGATTGGTACGCTGCTTGCTTGTGCCTTTGGGGAGCGCATTGACCTGTTTAGTTAAGTTAGTGACCACTGTTTGCGCAGCGGATACCTGTTTGGTAAGGTTATCGCTTTGTGTGTTCAGTCCATTGGGTCCATAGATATGATTGGCCTCAAACTGTGCATCAAGTGCGAAGTACTTACGATAGTTGGATTGTGGGATAGACTCACCGTTGACTGTCGTGATTGGCTCAGCGGGGACAATGATATTGAAATCGACCCAGAAACCGACGACAACGCCAATAATAAGTAATGCAGTAAGTGCAGTCAGAGTCCAGACCGCGCGGCGCTGAAGTCGATTTTTCTCATTACGAGAGAGGTGGCCTCCCCATCCAAAAATAAGAGGTTTGCCATCACGACGTGCCTCGACGTGTGCCGTCTGTTTCGTATATTTTTTTGCTTTGGCAGAGCGCGTGGGCCGCTGACTATTGGGCCTGCGTGCCGTCTGACTAGTCATCCAAAATTCCTTTGTGGATACCTCTGTCTGAAGGACAGGGAAGAGGGAACAAGGGAAAGTATAGGACACGAAACCCTAAAAGGTCAAGCGAAAATGTACCAGGAGGGAGACAAGAAAAACGCATTGTTCACTTGCCTCCTCTTTAAAAAAACTATAAAAAACACTGCCCCAGCAGCCGCGTTACTTTGTTACATGCCACGCATATGTTCTGCGGTATAGGGGAGCAAGGCCATAAAGCGAGCCTGCTTGATTGCTGTACTTAAACCACGCTGATGCTTGGCGCATGTGCCGGTTTTGCGGCGTGGCTCAATCTTACCACGATCAGAGATGTAGCGTTTCATATAACGGCCAGCATCTTTGTAATCGATTTCGCGTACATGATCGTGACAAAATTGACATATTTTACGACGCGACATGCGGTCGCCACGGCCTTCACGCCGGTCTCGGCGTGGGCCTGAATTTGATTCACTGCGTTTCTGCACTGAACTTCTCCTTCAAATTTTAGAAGGGGTGCTCGTCCAGGTCTCCAAGTGCATCGTTCTCGTCGATATTGCCGCCTACAAAGCCTGATGAACCACTCTGACGAGTTTCCTTTGGTGTAAGCATCTCCATATCACTGATGACAACCTCAAGGGCTGTACGTTCAACGTTGTTTTTGTCGGTATACTTACGCTGTGAGAGGCGACCCTCAACGTATATTTTGCTTCCCTTACGTAAGTAAGTGTTACAAGTCTCTGCAAGTTGACGCCAGGCAACAATGTTGAACCAATCAGTTTCTTCTTGCCGTTCCCCGCCTTGCGATTTTGTGACACGATTAACGGCGATAGAGAATTTTGTGACAGCAACTCCATTAGGGGTGTAGCTCATCTCCGGGTCACGCCCGAGATTTCCGATCAGTAAAATTTTGTTCATTGCTCAAAATCCCTTCGGTGTGATAAACCCACCCCGACTTCTACTTTCCTTAGAGGTGACATGAACGTCCCCAAACGTATAATTACTAAGCTTCGACGGTTTCTTCCTCAACGACTGGCGGAACGTCGTCGTCAATGGCTGGTGGAACATCTTCCATCTCTGCCTCGGACAACACTGGAACTGCCTCTAGCTGATCAGGAGACTCCTCGCCGTTTGCTTCAGCTGGAACTGGTGCCCCTTCTGCTGCCTGACTTTCCGTTACATTAGCGGCGGCGGCGGCGGCAAGGGCAGCGGCGCGGGCTTCACGCTCCTCGCGTTCCTTCTGGACAACTTTGGAATCGCGTTTCTTGGTCATATGACGAAGAACCGTTTCAGAAACTTTCAATGTGCGTTCGAGTTCGATCACAGTCTCAGGGGTCAGAATCATATCGAAGAATACGTAAAAACCATCGCGGTGGCGCTCGATGGGGTATGCCAGGCGGCGGCGTCCCCACTGGTTGACCCTGACAATCTGGCCGCCATAAGTGGCGACGATCTGTTCGACACGATCCAGAATGGCGCGTGTCTCCTCTTCGCTGACTTCGGGGTTGATGATTAATGCAAGTTCGTAATCTCGACTCACGAAGCAGCCTCCTTCCTTTGGGTATGCTTCTGGTCATTGCGCTTGCGAAAAACGCTTTTGCCAGAGCAGGTGGAGCATCAACAACTGTCGACGCTGCATAACAGATGCCGCTAGATGCTCTATCAATAAGTTCTTTGCGGCTTACACAAAAATTGTCCCACGGTGGCCGTGGGCTATGATGTTCCTTTTGGTGTCTCACTCCTCCTGCTTAGAGAGCATGGACAGAGTATACACATCAGCGAGAAGTCACCAATACCACGCTATTATAACATTGATCGCTATGTCTGACAATAGAGAGCCGAGGTGTTAATAACCTTTCAATTGTCTGTTCTTTTAATACGGGGGAAAAACGGAAATGCGGAAATGGTACTGTTGCATACATGAACAGGCTATGTTATAATCGTGCTGCAAGCGGGGCTACGCTCCTGAAAAAGGCTTCTCTGCGCCTTTAATAGAGCATTTGTATGATTGAAGGGTTTTCAATCACTCCCTCTACTGTTTCTCTCCTGTTCTTGTTATGTGTCTTACACACAGGCGGGTAGTTGTGCAGTCGGGTCCATAGTAAAAAATTCGGCCTCGCTAAAGAAAGAAAGAACCATGAAGCAGAAATTAAAAACACACAAGGCAATGGCAAAGCGGGTACACGTCACCGCGTCCGGCAAGTTTCTCCGTCGCCAGGTTGCAATCAACCACCTGCGTCGTAACAAATCACCCAAGTTGGTTCGTGCTGCGGACAAGAAATTTCCGCTCGCAACTAACGATACACGGCGTCTGAAACGCTTACTCCCCTATTCTTTTTAATGCGCTGAGACTTGATGGAGGAATTTTAAAACTATGCCAAGAGTGAAACGTGGTGTGCCCGCACACAAAAAACATAAAAAGTTGTTACAGATGGCGGAAGGCCATCGTGGTACGCGCAAGCGTCTCTTCCGGCCAGCGCATGAATCGGTCATGCGCTCAATGGCGTACATGTATCGTGACCGGCGAAACCGGAAACGTGATATGCGCCGCCTCTGGATTACACGTATCAACGCCGCTGCCCGTATGCATGGAGTAAGTTATAGTACTTTGATGCATGCCATCCATATTGCTAACATTGAAGTTGACCGCAAGATCCTCGCCGAAATGGCTGTGAACGATGAAGCAGCCTTTACGGCCCTTGTCAATACAGCCCTGGAAGCAATCAAGTAGCATCTTTTAAGGATCAGGGCGCTTTTCAAAAAGTGCCCTGATTTTTGTTTTTAAGCAGGTTGCTCCATGACTGTGATTACCAGCCCATCCAATCCACGCATTAGCAAGCTACAGACCTTGTACACTCCGCGTGGGCGCAAAAAGAATGGCCTGTTCCTGATGGAAGGTCTTAATCTTCTTGAGGTACTGCTTGATGCTCACCTGTTTCCTCTGGAAGTGTACTATCAGCCAGCCTTGCTTCAGCGTACGGCCAGGGGAAAGATGCTGCTTGATCGTCTGTTGCATACAGCAGAAATAGCATCCGGGCTGGTGGAAGTGAGTGAGCGCGTGCTTGATGCCGTGAGCGATGTGCAGACGACGCAAGGAGTAGTGAGCGTTTTGCCGCTGAACGCCTTCGAGCCACAGCATATGCGGACAAAGCGTCCATCTAAACAACGTCCAGTGCTTCTTGTCCTTGATGATCTGGCCGATCCGGGCAATATGGGGACTATTTTGCGTACAGCTCTGGCGGCGGATGTGGATACGGTGCTGCTGACTCCAGATTGTGCGGATTATCTGAGTCCTAAAGTCCTGCGTGCAGCGGCTGGTGCGCATGTTGCCTTGCCTGTGGAAGCTAACCTGTCGTGGGATGCTATCGAAGAAAAGATTACTCTCCACTGTACAGGTGTACCGCGTTTATTGTTGGCGGAGGCTCGTAGCGAACACCTGTATTATGATCAGGATCTGGTGACCCCTTTTGCACTTGTCATTGGCAATGAAGCGCATGGCCCTTCGCGCGAAGCTCGCGGAAGAGCCACCCTGACTGTCACTATTCCCATCTCTAATGGTGTAGAGTCGCTGAATGCCGCAATGGCAACAGGAATTATCCTTTACGAAGCGGTACGCCAGGTTAACAAGGGCTTGTAAACATCGACATGGGCTTGTAAACGCATTGACTCCAACAAATTGCAGAAAGGCAAGAGAATCGCAAGCATCTTGCGCCTGAAATACCCCCATCACCGTAGTCTCTACAGTATTTGTGGTAGTGAGCGCTAAAACGTTTGAACCTCGTCGATGCCTTTCCTGATTTTGTTGGAGTCAATGCTTGTAAACGGCACCCCTACAGATGGGGGTCCGAGTTCAAGCTCGTGGGGTTGTTCAAATGACTATCAACAAACCACTACATTTTCAGCCAGTTGCCTTTATGCACTGGCTCCTCGAATGGAGACCAGGGCTGAGCGGGTTGTGGAGTTGGGGTTCCCCACTCCCATATTGTGTTTTCTTCTACCTCGTCATAGTCTTCAAAAGGACTATCCGGAGAGATGGAATTAGCGGCTGCTCCTATACTGGCGAATTGAACCGGTCGCACTGGATGCACAGTTGCACTGACCGTGCGAAGAAGGTTGCTGAAGGTGAAGGGGTTAGCGAATTCTCGTTCCTGAACAGCGTTCTTGCTCGCCAGATAGTCTGGATTTTCGCGTAATTTGAAGGCTTCAACCGAGGCACTCAACTGTTCAACCAGGCGTGTAAGGCGCTCCATATTCTGTGACGCGTCACGCGTACTCTGGCTACTTTGCTGAGTCGAAGCTGAAATTTCGTGCATAATTTGTACTACTGAGCTCGATGCGTGGAGTTGTTGCATAGCCACCTGGTTAATAATTTCGATTTCGTGTGCCTGATGTTCAACGGCGGCGAAGATTGATTTGAGAGCAACACCAGTTTCCTGCGTAAGGGTAGTTCCTGTGGCCGTTTCTCGCTCGGTATCTTGCATAGAAACGGCCACGGCACCGATATCTTCACGCACGCTGCGCACAATACGTGCAATCATGCTTGCCTGGTCTTTCGCACGCTCAGCCAGACGGCGGATATCGGCTGCAACCGCTCCGAAGCCTTTGCCATTTTCGCCTGCCATTGCGGCTTGAATTGCTGCGTCAAGTGCCAGGCGGTTTGTCTGATGGGCGATGCTGGAGATGACATCCACGATCTCATTGATCTCGCGTGAGCGGTCACCTAGTGTCTGCACTTTGCTGGCTGTCTCCTGCACATTGTCATTGATGCGTCCCATCCCTTCAATAGCCTGTTGTGCCGATTTGCGTCCAATCCGAGCATCCTGGCGTGCGATGTGAGCAACATCGTACAGACGTTGGGCTCGTTCGGCTACCTGCTGACTCGATAATGCCACCTGCTCCACTTCGACGGCGGCACCTGAGATCTGCTGGATCTGTATGTCGCCAGTCTCTACCAGTTGAGTCATACGATCTAGAGTCGCAGAGGTTGAAGATGCAACTTCATGCGCGACCGTTTTGACACGAATGACCAGACTACCTAACTCTTCTACCATATAGTTAAAGGAGTCAGCCAGTACTCCAAGTGCGTCTGTCGTGACCTGCGCCTGGACGCGCAGATCTCCCTCTCCCACACCGCTTACTTCGCTGACAAGTTTTTCTACCTGCCCCTGTAGTATATCCCGCTGCGATTGTGTTTCCCGAATCAGGCGTACAATGTTGTCGAGCATATTGTTCATAGAGTTGGCGATGGTGGAAATCTCATCATGCCCCAGAATATCGGCGCGAGTTCGCGTTTCACCCTCGGCAATGCGCCGCGTCAGCGCTGTAAGCTGGCGAAGTGGACGCGTAATAGTGAGATTCACAACATATCCGATCATGACGACCGTGAGAATCGTAACCAGGAAGGCAATAATACTGGTGAGGATAATAGGATTGGCCTGAGAAGGAGTAGCCTGCATGATAGCAGTATTGACCTGATCCGCTATCTGCGCAATTTGCGTCCACGTTGTCTGCACTGCATCACAGCGTACGTTTACCTGCTGAATAAGAGTAGCTATGGGCTGATTAATACTGTTGAAAACTCGTTCCTGCGCACTTCTACAGGCGGGCCAGAGCTTTTCAACCTGTTTTATTGCTACCTGCTGGTTAGCAACAATATTCGAGCCGGGATTGTTCTCCAATAGCATGCTGCGAATATCGCTCATTTGAGGCGTACTTGCTAACTGGTATTGTTGTGTGTAACGTTGTATGTTTGTTTCAATGCTTTGTTGAATGCCAGTAATAGTATGCACAAGTGCCAGCGTTTGACCGGACGCATTTAATAGAGGTGTTCCATTAAATCCGTTAAACAGGTCTTTGCTTCTCTGTAACGCCGAACTGATGGTCGCGGTATCCCTGGCCATGTTCATATTGACCTGCACTGCTTGATTATGTGTATTTTGAGTATTGATGAATACAATACCCAATGCAGAAATAATGATGCCTGGAATAATGGCTGCAAGCAAGAATGCGTAGAAGAGGCGACGAAATATGGGGATATTGCTAACGAACGTGAACATACTGCTTCGTTCCCTCCTGAGTGCCAATAGCTTTTCGGCACGTATAACCTGTTTCAACAGTACGAGACATAAAAAACACTTGTCGATCAAAGGATGATCAGCCAAATAAAAGATGCTTAGCGTTGAGTGTACTTTATCTTTTGTCATTGCGTCATGTTTTAGATCACGGGTAACCTGATGGTCCTGGCTCACAGGTTTGTAATCTGCTAAAGCCAGATTGACTTTCAAATGACTCTGTCATTGGCGTGCTATACTTAAAGTCAGAATGAAGGATAGCCAGATCAGAATTTGTCGGAGCCTTTTATGAGTACATCGTCTGTAGCAAACTGGCCGTTTCAAAAAGTACTTATCGCCAATCGGGGCGAGATTGCCGTGCGGGTCATTCGCGCCTGTCGTGACCTGGGACTGCGTAGTGTTGCTGTATATAGTGAGGTGGATCGCGACTCACTACATGTGCGTATGGCGGATGAAGCTTATTTTATAGGACCGGCTCAGGCGGCACAAAGCTATTTACATATTCCTACACTGATCGATGTCGCGAAGCGGGCAGGTGCGCAGGCGGTCCATCCTGGGTATGGTTTTCTTGCTGAAAATGCCTCCTTTGTTGAGGCTTGCGAGGAGGCAGGATTGATTTTCGTTGGCCCTCCGCCCCACGCGCAACTGGCTATGGGCGAGAAAACAGCCGCTCGTCGTATTGCTCAGGCCGCTGGTGTGCCGATTGTGCCCGGAGCCATGACGGATATCGAAGACGACGCACAGGCCGATGAGATTGCTGAACAACTGGGATATCCTATCTTGTTGAAAGCAGCGGCAGGAGGTGGAGGTAAGGGAATTCGTCTCGTACGCGCACCGGAAGACTTACATGCGTCATTACGCACCGCTCGCAGTGAGGCACAGAGCGCTTTTGGTGATAGTCGCGTCTACCTTGAGAAGGCAATCGCGCCAGCACGTCACATTGAGGTGCAATTTATCGCCGATACGCATGGCAACGTCGTACACCTGGGCGAGCGCGAATGTAGCATCCAACGTCGCCATCAGAAACTGGTTGAAGAATCTCCCTCTCCAATTGTTGATGCGGAACTACGTGAACGCATGACCACCGCTACTATTAACCTGGTACGCTCTATCCATTTTGTGAATGCTGGTACCGCTGAGTTCCTGGTTGGTCCGGATCACAATTTTTATTTCCTGGAAGTCAATGCTCGTATCCAGGTGGAGCATCCCGTGACCGAGGAATGTACAGGAGTTGATCTGGTGTGGGAACAGTTTCGTGTAGCTGCTGGCCTGCCACTCTCTTTTACGCAAGAGCAGATCGAGCTACGTGGTTCTGCCATTGAGTGTCGTATCTCGGCTGAAGATCCAGAGAACCGCTTTCTGCCCGCAACTGGTATAGTCCAGGCATTGCAGGAACCAACTGGCCCAGGAGTACGAGTTGAGAGCTGTCTCTTTACTGGTATGCAGGTGCCACTTTTCTACGATCCTCTCCTCTCCAAGCTGATTGTATGGGGACGAGATCGTATACAGGCAATTGCTCGTATGCAGCGAGCGCTTGCTGAATACCAGATCGTTGGCGTGCGTACCACACTACCTTTTGCATGCTGGTTAATGGAACAACCTCGCTTTAGCGCTGCCGACCTCTCCACCGATTTTATTGCAGAGGAGTGGGATACGAGAGAGAAATCTTCGCTTACTATGCCAGATGAAGAGAGCAACGGCATGCAGGATGAACAGCATGCCGAACTTACGCCTGCCCAGGTCGCGGCTATTGTCGGCGGCTTGTTGATGCATGAGCAGCAGTTAGCCGAAGAGAAGCAACAACGCCAGCTCCCTTCTAATGCTGACGAGGAGAGGAGCCGCTGGCGCGATGTGAGCCGTAAAGAGGCCCTCAGGCGCTTATAGACAAGCCTGTTTCGTATGTGTCTGTTCCATAAAGCGATCCTTTATAAACTGTACACTGCAACAGATGTACTGGGACTTTTTGTACTATAAGGTTACTGTTTCTTAACACGTTCGTACATAAGAAAAGAGAGATTAAGATGGCTATTGGCATACTTCGGAAGCTCTTTGCACGATGTTACAATCTCTCAACCAACCTTAACTAAATCTTAACCGGATTGTAACGTTGTTACACTTTTCATTCCAACATATCTTTATTATCCTTGTACAAGTAGGCAACACTCATCGCGATAGGAGTTTTTGTAATTTATTTAAAATTTTAGGCATTTATGGAGAGATGTTATGATAGGCCTTGCTGGTAAAACTCTGGATCGCTACGTACTGGGACAACGCGTCGGCAAAGGGGGTATGGCTGACGTGTATCTTGGCTACGATCCCTATTTCCAGCGTGCCGTTGCGATCAAAATCTTTAAACAGGATAATGACGATATGCTGCAGCGCTTTATGCGCGAGGCAAAACTCATGGCTGCTCTGCGTCATCCACATCTTATGCCAATCTATGATACAGGTGTGAGCGAGGTAGATGGGCTGACGCGCTATTATATTGTGATGCCGTTTATCGATGGTGGAACGCTAGGTATGCGTATCCGTCATTCCGCTCTCTCCCCTGACGAAGCCAGTGGATACTTGCTTGACATTGCCACCGCCCTCGATTATATACATCAACATGGTATTATTCATCGTGATATCAAATCTACTAATGTTTTGTTGAGTACCGATGATCTCTGCTATCTCTCCGATCTTGGCGTTGCCCGTTTGCTTAATGATGTTTATACGCTGACCAGTACCGGAAACGTCCTTGGTACCGTTGATTACATTGCGCCTGAACTGTTCATAGGGAATAACAAAGCTGATACACGTAGTGATATCTATTCGCTGGGTGTGCTTCTCTTCGAGATGGTTACGGGCCAACGTCCCTTCGCTGCTGAAAATCAGGTTGCGCTGGCATCGATGCATGTCAATGATGCACCTCCGTTGGCGCGAGCCCTGGTTCCAACTGTTTCGCCCGCCATCGAACGTGTCCTGTCGGAGGCGCTGGAAAAAGATCCCGAGCGCCGTTTTCCTACTGCTACAGCTATGGCTGATGCATTTTACCGTGCCACAAAAATGCAGCATGGTTTTATTCCAGCGGTTCAGATGATCTCTGCCACTGCCGAACAGGTGCCTGACTCTACTCTAGAAGTACGCGATCAACTCACTGCGAAGAAGGTTGTACGGACTCCTACTACTGCGGATTTTCAGGTATCGGCTGGACGGCAGGCAGACGAGAAGGTCGATCAGCAACTTACACCTATACCACCCTCTGCTCCAATACCTACCCGGAAACGGATACGTATACTGACACCTCTACTTGTAGCGCTGCTTTTCGCGATAGCTGTACCGGCTGCATGGCTACTTGGTCAGATGCAAACTGCTCCACCTTCTGTGATTATCCGTCCAGCTGATTTTGGCATTGGGACAAAAACTTCCACCGTTACGACCAATACAGTTACCGACAAGCCTGCAGTAGTGCAATCAAAGAAGAGTACCACCCCGGCACCATCCTTCTCTTCGACGCCTGCTATCTCTCCCGCTGCATTGCCATCTCCATCGCCAACCGCAGGGCTACCTCCATCAAACCCGGCGTCCCCAAAATCGGCGATTCCGCAATCTTTTCCAGGTAATCTTATACAAGATCCAGGTTATGAGATGCAGACTTCAAGCCAGGTGGCACCTCCCTGGAGCAGTGTGGGAAATGCTACTATAGAGCTCAACTCTCAACAGGCACGATCTGGCGCAAATGACGTTCGCATCACTCCCGCTATTGACTATGGTTGGACAGATGTCAGCCAGATTGTGAACGTCCAGCCGAACACCACTTATACGTTGAGTGTCTATATTCACACATCTAATGGTATTAATATGAATTTCACCATCTTTGATGTTATTGGGGTGTATGGATCCAATCTTGCAGAGGTCCACTTTGCTCCTTCACCTTCCGGCTATAATCTGATTTCGCTCACATTTAACTCTGGTTCTTACAATGCAGTTAATGTACGAATTGGATTTTCTGGCATGAAAAACATGTGGTTACAGGCGGATGACTGGTACCTGCATTCTTGAACGCCGGGCGATAAAGGTATCAAGCCAACATTGAACGAATGTTTGTGTTATCCCGAGCACTTTCTTGTGCTTACCATCTCTTACTCTCCTATATGGTACAATGGATCAATAAAGAGAGAGAAAAGTCTAGTGGTAAAGGAACAAGAAAGCGAGGCCAACGTGATTGCGGATAAAATCCGTGCAGCATTCGATGAAGCCAGTCAGCGCCATACACGTCCACGTCAGCTTATTGCTGAACGGCTGATAGAATACGCTGCGAGCGGTGCCGATTTCACGATTGACGATCTCTGGCAGGAATTGCGCGAGAATGAGCCACGGCTGGGGCGTGCAACGGTCTACCGTTCCGTCGAGATGCTGGTGAATATGGGCTTGCTGGATCGTATTGAGTTCGCGGATGGCACCCATCATTACCGGGTCTGTGGTGGTACGCATCATCATCATCTGACCTGTACGCAGTGTCATCGTGTCATAGAGGTTGATATCTGCCTGCCTGTTGAGCAGATTAATGCGATTGGCTGTCAGACCCATTTTGATATTGAAGGTCATTCCCTTTCGCTCTTTGGGCGCTGCGAAGAATGTCGCCTCTCTCATTCTGCTTAAAAAGCTATCTATCCAGGACACGTTTAATATCCGCGATAGCCTGCTCATTATCCCGGTAATGTATACTATGCATACCAAGCAAGCTAGCACCATCGACGTTGACAAGCTTGTCATCCAGAAACACGGTCTCATAGCCCTGGATGCGTAGACGTATCAGTGCGAGTTGATAGAACTTCGTTTCCGGTTTCATAGTGTCCTCTTCATATGAGAAAAGCTGCATATCCACCAGTTTGTCCAACCCATATTTCCGATTGAGAGCTTCGCGCGTATCCGGCCATGCATTGCTCAGTAGAGCGGTTTTATACCGTGGACGCAAGCTCAGGAGAAATTCTGTCAGTTCGTTATTGAGTGTTTCAGTGGCGATAAGATCGGTCTCAACGGTGCGGATTTGTGTCGGATCAACCTTAAAATGCTCACCCACTTTGTTCCATAATTCTTGTCTAGATATCTGCCCCCGGGTAGCAGCATTTGCGAGTCCTGATCTATTTATAAATTTAAATATCTCGCCTTCCTGTAACCCGGCCTGAACTTCCCATGTCTGTGCTTTCTTGCTTCCATTATTATGTAGGAGAACACCGCCAATATCGAAAATCACTGCTTTAATAGCCATGATATAAACTCCATCTGTAAACTATTGAGATTTCTAGACGAGCTACAACATGCTCATCATCAACAGCATATACTATTTCGCGCTGCGTTGCCAGTTGTGTATAATTTATCCTGCATACATGCTTGAATATACTTATTACCCCTGGCTTAAGTTCTGAAGTAGTGAGCCCTCCCGGTTCCAATATATTCACTCCTGACACTCGATTCATCCCTAAAATAGCCTGCGCATCTAAATGTATGGATGTTACGTGTAAATCATAGATATTCATATTGCCTTTTCTAGCAAAAATGTTCGCTACATGTATTCATAATGCTGATATGAAGAGGCTATAGCTTGTTCAAGAACGGGAAAGGAGTTCTCTATGCGTAAGAACGATCCTATCAAGCGACAATACGCCATTCTTCTGGTGTTAGTACTTTTTTGGATGCTTTATATGGGTTTCTTTGTATTCCAATCATATACGAATGGCAGAAGAGTTTTCCCTGTGGAGGCAATCTTTTTCTTTCTGGCTATTGTCATGTATGCTCTTGCCGCTAATGCAATCAGACGCCTTACTAAACGAACAGAGGAACGGCGTCAAAGAGCCCTCAGTGGCGATCAATCACTGCTGGCCAGCCATCAACCTGTTCCCGATGAAAACGCTTTGTCATTGCCAACCACAATGACGATGAAACTGAGTATGAGATTTCAGTATGCAATAATAGGTTTTATGCTGTTGATCTATGTTTTCGTGCTTGTTATTGTATTCGCTGTTATGGGCGTTGGTTTTCCATCAAAGCCACTATTCTGGATAATCGTAGGTGTAATGCTTCTTTTTATGGTTGTAGTTCTCTTGGCTAGCATTGGCCTCAATAAATTGCTCTGGAACCGTCTCCTGAAGCAGGAAATAATTGTTCAGGGTCCGGGAATTACCACTCATTATTATGGAAAAAGCACGACCGTGCTCTGGAATGACATTCAATGTTTCGATGTCTGGGGCGGCAAAACGAAGCGCTTCCTGTCCTTTGAAATTATCGGGAAAGATGGTGTGGTACGCTGGATTGTGCCAAAAGCGCGTTTTCGCGCGATCTATCCTTTCCGTCCCACAATTCCTTATGATGAGTATTGCAAGAAAATAGAGGCTTTAGAACAGGTTGTTGCCGCGAAGACGGGACTCCCTCTCTATGATCTGCGTGATAAGAAGATGTACCTGTGGTGAATATAAATTTTTGTTCCATCCTTGCGGGTGAAAATGGATAGGGATGGTGACGTCCCTATCCATTTTCACCCGCAAGGATGGAGAACACATTAAAAGTGGAAGAACACTGGTAGCAACAACGTCGCAGCAAATTCGAGGTGCCACAGAGTCAAAGCAATAGTGAGCACAGCCAGGCTGATGTGAAACGCGCGCCAGTAGCGGATGATATAGCGGAAAAATTCTTCACGCTTCAATGCTTTCTTTACGTCTTCCAGAGCCACAATATGCTCCTGAGCGCCTGGAATAAGCGCAACGGGGTTGGCAAGCGCACTTTTGCGATCAGGAACAAAACGATATTGAGCACTATCACGCTTTAGTTCCTGCGGAGTCTCCTCCAACGAGATATAGGCCAGATCCCAGGAGGTCTGCAACACCGGTCCACCTTTATCGTTGGGTTTCACAGTTCCTTTAGCACTTCTTGAACCAGCGTTAGCAAAAGGTGTGCGGGTGAGGCCTGGAATGCCGGGCATACTATGACCAGGGCCATCAGGCTGGAAACCACGTACTTCCTCCCGCGTGTTATGAGAAACAATAGAACGTAAACGCTGCGAGATCCTCTCAATGCGGTCATCACCCTGAGCAGTTAATGCTTTGCGTGCCTCTTCCGTGATGAGACGGGGCATAATATGATCGAGCCAGCGTCCGATAAAACCGCTGATAGCCAGGGCAACCATTGCATATAAGGCATAGGTACCGGTACGTGGGTTAAAGTTTCCAAACGAGTGCAAGAAGAGCAGGACGAGCGCCATGACACCAAAAGCAACGTGCCAGTTCAGGAAAGCATTGAGCTTGCCTACGCCACGCTGACGCGAATGGCGATACTGACTGAATCTGAGCGCTGCCAATAACATAAAGCCTGTTCCAGCAATGGCATAGGAATAGCCAGCGACGCTATCAGGAGAGGTATCAGAGCTGAGACGACTGTATATGACATAAAAGGCCACGCTTATGCCAATGACCAGTAGGGCAGATAGCATGCTCATCACCCAGGAGCCACTCATGTTAAAGGAGAACCACGGATAGCCTTTTTCACCTTCAGCACGCATACGCATGGTTTATCCCTCCTCCATTTCTGATTGCAACAGACGCACCTTGAGCAACATCATCATCGATTCTCGATGTAGCCCAACGGGACAAGGGGGAATACAGGCACCACATTGATAACATGCACGCGCAAAACGCGCTACAGAAGTTGAGATCGGTCCTGAGAGTGTCTCTCGATTGAGCACATCAATCGTAATGGGCTCAGATACTGCCGGGCAGGCGAGCATGCACTCATTACAACCAATACAGGCGCTGATCTCCTGACTCACCTGAGGCCCAGTTTTATGCAACAGCGCGGGCTTGAGCTTCATCAACTTGATCATTTAACGTCCCTTCTCTACTCTGGTCGATTGATCCTGCTCGCTGTATGACCAGAGGCTACGCGAAGAACGCCGCCTCGGTAAAGCGCTGCGATCAGCTCTGGCATCTTCCTGATTTCTGCGGCTATTATCCTCAGGTGCCTCATCGGCATACCCCCACGAGCCTCGTATCTTGCCCGGCTGCCAGTCATCAGAGGAAATTGGCACCAGTGTAGGTTCGACAAATTTTCGTGAGGACTGTTGATTGCCCGTATCAGTGCGCTTCCTGGTTGACATAGTCGGCAGGTTGCCAGTAAAAGGACTGACCTCTTCGGCAAATGGATCCCGTTCGGTTGGCTTGTCTACAAGGAACGAAGGAGAATTTTCCTGGACTCTTGCAGCAGGTCTTCTACCAGAAAGCGGCCTCAACTCCTCGGTTCCCTGGTGGCGAGCAATAGTTGGCAGATTGCCAGTAAAGGGACTGACCTCCTCGGTAATCGGTTCTTCGGGCTTGTATGATGGAACTGGTTGCTGAATAAATGGAAGCTGGCCACTAAACGAGCTGATTTCCTCGTAGACTGGTTGCTCTTGCTTCTGCACTTCGGCAAGAGCCAGTAATGCATCAGGGTTAGTGGGAGGCATGGGCGTCAATTGAGCATTCATAGGTAACGCCTGTAGTCGCGGAAGCTGATCGGCGGATAGTTGGCCTGAAAGCATACCCTGAGCGAAACGTGAGCGCTGCTCTGATACGTATTGGCGTGCATCCAGTTTCCCTTTAAGCAATGGTTTGATCACGTTGCGTACGGGAAGCCCTTCATCAATGATGCGCTTGATCGCCAGGCTATCGGGTGGCTCAGAGCCAAGTGAGAGATAACCAATCAGGCGATTTCCTGCGATTGTCATGCGTCGGTAGCCGCTCTGGCTCACATCGGTCAATGTCTCAATCTTGTTGTTTTCAACCAGGGGATCGCCAACCGTGAGCATGGAGAGTTCGCCCAGGTGGGTCGCGTGCCATTGTACACCAAACGGTTGCTTTGCCAGTTCTTCTTTTCCTGCCAGCATTGCACCTACGATACGCGCCTGGTTTACTGCTGCGTACCATACCGCACGCGGTTCATAATCGCCCGTCTGAGGATTTTTGAGCGCAGCAACGTCACCAGCGGCAAAAACATTTGGGACGCTGGTGCGTAACTGGTCATCTACGACAATACCTTTTTTGCGTCGCAAAGGCGAACTGCAATGATCCGCCAATGTCATTACTGGCTGCGTACCCGTGCAGGTCAGCAACATCTGGCAAGGGATCATCTCCTGGTGATTTGTGATGACGCCTGCTACTGAGCCAACGCGTCCAACAACTCCCGCAACCTCGGTTTTTGTATGCACCTGAACGCCAGCTTTGCGTGCACGTTCCAGCACCATATCCGAGGCCACCGCGTCAAGCATCTTTCCCATGAACGTCTCGCCACGGATCAGCCAGTGAACCTTAATGCCCCAATACGCTACGCCCATTACCGTCTCAATTGCATGCACACCGCCACCAACAACTACACATTCACTGACTTCAGCAAGGCGACGACGGAAATCCAGATAATCATGCAGGCGGTGCAGCACCATCACCCCATCAAAATTGCGCCCCGGTGTGCTTTCTGGCAGACCCATTGGTGAACTTCCGGTTGCAATCAAAAGGGATTCGTAGCCAAAGCCACGATTACCGCTCAGCGTCACGTACTTGCTCTGCGCATGAATTTCTTCAACGCGTGCGTTCACGACATGAACGCGTTCGGACCGCTCTGTACCAGCTGGATAGGCCAGCAATTGCTCACGCGTCAGCTTACCAATCGCGAACTGTTTGAGTGCGGGCGTATTGATAGTTGGATGTGTCTGATCCGTGATCATCACAATGCGCTTATCGGGTGCATGACGACGCGCCTCGACGGCGGCGGTAAGCCCCGCGATACCGTTACCGACAATCACAATATCGGCACGATCCATAGATGGCTGAGTAGCTTTTGGCTGTGATGCAGAAACAAGAGCCTGTTCCGGTTTTGTACTCATCAAATCCTCCTTCCCAGCCAGACACCGAAATTGGCCGCAAAAACACTTCCGGCATGATTATATCTTGAAAACATCATAGATCGTCAATCCACATCTATCGCTAGCAGGGTATTGTTTGGCCCTGTCTGGAAGTAGACATCGGTGTTTGCCTTTTCTATAAGATGGCGCTCCAGATGTCCAGCAGAAGCGCGGCATGTAGCACGGCACTCAAAATGGAACCCCGTGCCTTCAGGCGTCCTTAGAATAAAATCCCTATCGGGACCGGTCATTTGCACAATCTTGCCATTCATGTGTTGCACAGAGGTACCATGAGCCAATGCCGGACCTATAGTCATCACCGCGAAAATACCGGCGATGGACACAATACCGATCAATAGCAACACAGCTACAGCAGCAGACATGCGTGGAAAAGCCATTTCGACACTTCCCCCACTAGAAACATATGCACCCTGGCTGAAGACATATACTAAACATATATGTATGTATATATTATTGTATATCAAGCTGGCTCTCATTCCGCACGATGCGGGAGAGATTAGCCCGAATATCCCACCAGGATGCGTTTGTTTTTTACCAATTCTCTACCCATTTACCACGGAGGGTACATGATCCTTTTGCGAAATGGCAGATTTGTACCGGTTCTTCCTACTCGAGCTTTAAGTTGTTGTAAGAGGCTCTCCATCCTTCAGGGGAAATGCGGAGACATTCCGGCATTCCGGTATTCCGGTGTGATATGTTCCCGTAGGTCTGATCGAGATGGGATATTGAAGGAGGGAAACGCCAGAAAAGAATGAGCCGACGAGAAATCTTATCTATTGAGAGTATAGCCGAGAAATTGCAGAATTGCAATTATGGAGAAGGGTCTGGATGTAGTTTATTCCTCATTTGTAGGGGTACCGTTTACAAGCCTGTGTGGATGGCTTGCGTGGGGCCTGTTCATTTTGTGACCTTCTCAGCAATAACACGTTATGTATAGTGACGCTGCAATTTTTGTATGGACACATTTTTACCCAAAAGAAGAGGATTGTTATGACAAGCTTCTCGGTCTCAACCACTGCTCTGCGCGAACAAGCTCGCACCCTGCGTACACTACTGGACGAACGTAAGGCGGCCCATCAAAGCATGTGGGGGCGGCTCTCGGGGTATGCGGATGAGCTCCCTTCCGATTTACGTTCCTCGCACGAGATCGCCAATGCTCCCTGGAATAGCGCAATTGAAACGCTTTACGAGAACTACTACCAGATTGCTCTGTGTATGGAAGCTGCGGCTGATGCTTATGAGCGCGAGGAGAAAGATATCCAGATCTCTTTGACTCAAGCATGAAGCCACGCACGGGCTTGTAAACGGCGCTCTTACAATTAATGAGGTCTTCCTGGCAGGGGCAAATCATGATCAACGGAGTATTATATAATGTCCTACCATAGAGTGAATAAAGAAGGATAAAAGAGTATTTATGTCTCTCTTCGATGATATCGCGCATGCCATCGGACATACGGTAGAGAGCTTGGCGATGGATGTGGGAGCTGGCGTCTATGAGCTCGAAAGCATGATCAATGATCTTGCAGACAATGGCATTGATGTTTTTTCTGTAGGGGAGCGTTTTGGACTCTCGACCGTTGACTTTTTGCGCAGTATGGTGACTATTCTACGTGGGGATCCCCATGAGCAGTTATTATACTATATCACCCGCCCCTTCAAACCGGTAAATGAGCTGGTGGAGGAGCTCTCCACGCAATGGGGGCAGATGGCCCAATTTCACCAGGATACTGCGCAGATGGTCAATATGCACATCTCTGATGTTTTTCAGGGCGATGGCACGTTCTCCTATAGTGGTCAGGCAGCGGAGATGCTGTGGGATACGCATCTGGATTACCTGAGTTCCTTTAATGAGATGATCAATCATGCGCAGATCCAGCAGGGGCGGTATGCAGCTCTGGGTGGGCATTTAGGTGACTTTTTAAGTGAGGCACCGCGCAAAGTCTATAGCCTCTCCGAGCCGATGGCAGCATTGGGAGTTCTGAGTTTTGAAGCTTCCAGTCCTGTGCTTGATCAACCAATTGAGCAAGGGGTTGAGCAAGGTATTGAGTCGCTCTGGGGAGATGAAGAAGCAACGCCGCCGAGCCCCATATCGGTGATTATTCTGGTCATCATTGGTATCCTGGCGCTTTTTCTGGTTATTCTGATCATCTTCTTCTGGATAAAAAGTGCGGTTGACGACCACAATAATCAGCAGAAAAACACGACGGTGCCACCAGTGAAACATAAAGCGGTGCCTACTGTTACCTCTGGTAACGGCCATAGTCAACCTGTGAATCTTACCGATGCCCAGAAGCGCCTGCTGCAAGATGTGAAATCGCGCCTGGGATCAGGTACGTACGACGATAAGGAGATTGAAGCGCTTATCCTTGCAGGGTATCTCGATCCCAATGCGATTGCGGCCATAATTAAAAATGGAAGCTTTGCAGCCTTCGATGATGCGACTATCGCGAACATGATGAATACGTTGACGGATGCGCAACAACTCAAAGTTGCTGACATTGTTGAGCAGTACCAAAAGACGCATCCTGGTTTGACGGCTCATCAGGTGTATAATTACCTGCGGTACACGAAGATGAAAGCTCAATTAGCGAATTTAGCGAATAACATAACTGGTAATGATCCCACTGATCCTGTGTCTCACGCTATTGTCGGACTGTTTCCATCAAGGGCAGCAGACTTAAAACAACGTTTGGATGACAAGGTTGGAACTAGTATTGGGATGGTCACAGATCCTTTTACAATAGATGACAGTGACTTGAATGGATGGTATGCTAATTTGACAGGGGTATGGGGTGAGTGGGCTACAATTAAACACTATTATCAGCAAGGCAAGTTAGTTGACTACTCGATTCCAATATCCGGTGGAGAAGTTGATATCAAGATCAAAGAAGATAATGGTACTGGAACTCTCGTAACAAAATGGGTAGAAGTCAAGAATGTGCAAAGCCCAAACAATGTGTGGGGGAAAGCACTGAGACAAGTTGAAAAATATATCACTGTTGATCATGCCAATTCTGTTATTGTTGAGTTACCACAACAAGGTATACACGGAAATCCTGGTCCGAGTAGTCAACAGCTACAAAATTTGCGTAATCTAGAGAGGCGATATCCCGGTGTGAAATTTGAGGTACGAATGGGATCATCTGATCCACGTTGGCAGATCCCATTTGATCCACCTGCTACTAATTGGGGAGCATATCTACCATGATCAAAGGGATTCCGTTTAACCAAGAAGGAAAAAGGAGTAGTTTCTATGGGTGATTTTGTCGGAGGCTATATACTTTTCCCTCCTACCCTGAGTCGGACCAATTTAATTACATTAACCTTGCAAGCAATGGAGTTAGGCCCAGAAGAATTTGAGGTGAGGCTTCCTGAAGATGGACTTCCCAGGACTGCTACAGATGGCTATCCTTTTCGAACTGAGCAACCCCCAGAGCGGGCACTGGCCCTTTTAGCCCAGGAAGAAAGCGGTGTGATTGAGGGAAAAGGAGCTAAAATTTCAGAAGTCTTTTGGTTTGAGCCTACGGCAGCTTCTTATCCGGTCATCAACCTCTGGGTTGCAGACAGAGCGATGCGATACGGAGAACGGCCCCAGGAAATCGAGTCCTTTACTGAGCGTTGGTTACACCTGTGCGAGCAAGGCAAGGCCGTGCTTGGTTACTTTAGCCTATTTGGATTTATGAGCGAACGCGATTACCTGGAAGATCAGATCTTGCCTGCATTGCAACATGGAGATTTGCCTCAACTTTTAAAGGGAAGAGGTAATTGGCTGATCTATCTAGGGCCTGAACTGGCAGAACTCTGGCGACAGGAGCAAACTCCTTTTCCGTCTCTGCCGCTCATCTCGCAGGATTTACCTTCGGGAGCTCACTTTTTTCGCACCAAGACCTCAGTTTTTGACTGATTTCTTTAGGAGTCTAGAACAGGTGAAAGTTGTGCAGATACTACTATACTATAATCTGCATGAAGATGAAGCAATGAAACATGTAAAACAATAAAAAAGGAGATTTGCATGGCACATCCAATCCCACCTGAATTGTTAGCACATATAGAGGCACATGAGCGCTGGCTAGAGACAACGAAGAAAGAAGGACAAGAATTTGCCGAGGGAAATGTGGATCTGCATGACCTGGATCTCTCGAATCGCCAGTTGGTGATGATGGTTTTGCCAGAAGCTAATCTGAATCAAGCCGTGTTGCGCAATGCCAATCTGAGCAATTCTAACTTACGCTGGGCTTCGTTTGTTGAGGCTAAACTTGATGATGCGTGGCTAGTTGAGACTGTTGCCGACCATACCAATTTCTCAGGAGCTAGCCTGCGTGCAGTGCGTGGAGTCTCATTGGAAGGGCTAGAGGCAAATTTTCAGAAGGCCGATCTGACCTCCGGCAATTTCTATGATGCAAATTTTATCAAAGCGAACCTGGAACACACCAATTTCAGTCATGCCAATTTACGTGAAGCATGCTTTTATACGGCACATATGGCTCACACAACCCTCACTGGGGCATCTCTGGAGGGAGCTGAATTGGCCACAGCAACGGGATTGGAAAGCGCAATAGTCGAGTGGATCGATATTGGCGAGGAAAACGTTCCTCAACGACTAGAAGGTGAGATAGCCCGGCGCTGGCTACTTGAGGAAGCTGCAAAACCAGTGCCTAAAGGGGTAACTATCTCCCGACGAAGGAATGAATAGCTGGCTAAGGCGCTTTGCCTTTGCTTTTCAGGTCGTCGATGGCATGCGCGATACCTTCCACAACATTTCGATAACCCTCATCATGTGGAGTCCAACTTACAATCGGTTTTACCCTTTTTTTAGCATCAAGAGGTAATACATCGAGCATCTCGAAAGGTGCGCCTTTCAAGTAGACCGGACGTAGAATAATAGGAATGACACGTGCCTCATCTGCTTTGTGCCGTTGTATTGCTCGTTCCATTTCAATACTGTAACAGAAATTAGAGTTTATAAAATCGGAACTGATCAGAAGGAGAATAATCTGCGCACTATTCAGGCAATTCATAATCTGCTTCTCCCACTCAGTGCCGGGGCTTATATCTATATCTTTCCATGTACTGATAAGTTTCTGCTTCTGCAAGATGCTCAGGTGTGCAACAAGTTCGTTGAGAAGAGGGCGATCCTCGTGGGAATATGATATGAAAACTTCGTATGGCATTATACCCTCCTGCTATCTTTTTATATTGATGAATTTCATTATACAGGAGCATAACGTCTTGCTGCAACGGTTGTTTTGCAGTGTGGAGGTTTTCCAATTCGAAGAAAGGAGGCCACCGCACAACCCTATTTTCCTCTATTTCGGTGCCGATATAAAAAATAGAGAATATAAAAATGTTACACACCCAGGATATTTAAAAATTGTCGTAACTATTCATAAGGGGTCTGACTCCTCAGCGCCTATGGCGCTTCGCAAGCCGTTTGGTGTGGACGGGGTGGGATTGGCGGCCCCAGGCCGCCAATCCCACCCCGTCCACACCAAACCTGGGCGAGCCACCGCAGGTGGCGAGGAGACCTGAAGAGTTACAAATTGTCTATTATATTCTTCTATGAAAGGTTATAATCATGCGCCTTCTACCCTCCCTATTCTTCCTATTCACTCTATCTGTCACTACTCCTTTTATACAAACACAACCTGTCGCAACTGCACAGACACAACAAATTACCTGCACCAACATTCCAGCAACTCCGAATTATGTAAATAGTGGGAGTGTGACGGATGCGATAGCGGCAATCAACAATGCTCGTCAGCAGGAGCATCTTCAAGTAGTGCATTTGCCCAACAATTTTTATCAGCTCTCGTCAGTCCAACAACAGTTTGTGCTGGTGAACGCTGAACGGGTAGATCGTGGCTTGCATCCTTTAGTGCTGGATACGACGTTATCGCAGATGGTTCAGAGCTATGCTCAGCAGATGATAACGCAACACTTCTTCGGCCACACCAGCCCTACTGGTGTTACATTTGCACAACGCATTAATAGCAACCTGGCTGTGCGCAATCACTTTTCTATAGCGGCTGAAAATCTGGCCGGTAACCCGGTTGGAGGCGTGGGTCCAATCTACGAATATATGTATGATGATGCAAGAGAGGGTTGTGGTCACCGGCTCAATATTCTCATGCCCCAACTGACGCATATAGGTATTGGAGAGGTGGTCAGTAATACGTATGGTACGATCTCTGTACAAGACTTCATTGCTTCCGCACCCTGGAATCCTTACCAGGGTTCATGATCCTCGATCATTCCCTTTTTCTTTAATCTTCTACCTCTTCCATCGTTTCCTGCCCATCGTCGTTCCACCGATCTCCACGTTCCAGTATAATTGGTCCCAACAACTCGTTTTGTTTGACGTTGATACGCTGCCATTTCCAGAGCTCCAGAACCGCCAGGAAGGTGACGATTATGACAAGGCGCGAACGCTCGTTTGCGATAACTGCGGCGAGAGGAAGCTCCGGGTGCTCCTGTAAACGACTCATGATCTCTTCGATACGTTCGCTGACACGCACACGTGCAACAGGCATCAGGCTGGTGTCGTTTTCCTCGTCGCGTGCCTGTAGTTCGAGTAGGCGCTGAAAGGCACGCGATAGCGATTGCACTTCCATGTTTACAAGGGTGGGTGGCGTCCAGGCAAGTTGCGCTTCGATGCCTGCAAGCAGACCGGAACGACCATGCGTTTGCATACCAGACTCCTCGCGCTGGCGCAGAATGGTCGCTATCTCCTTCGCCATCTTATATTCGACCAGGTGCCGCTGTAACTCTTCGGCCATCGTTACAGCGTCCTCCTGCTCCTCGTTTGCCTCCTCTTTGTTATTTTGGGGCAGCAGGCTTTGCGATTTGATAAAGAGGAGGCGGGCTGCAATGGAGACAAAGGCAGCCATATTTGCCAGGGGCAATTTTTCAGCTTCCCATTGGTGAAGATACTCAAGATACTGGTCGGTTACGGCTACCAGCGAGATCGTCGTAATTTCCATCTGCCGCTTCTCAATCAGATGTAACAGTAAGTCCAGCGGTCCTTCAAAAATCGGCAAGCGCACAACATAACGTGCCTGTTCACGTGCGGAAAGTTCTTCAACGCCGACCTGCTCTAGCATAATTACGATACCTCGTCAACTTCATGTAACAGAGCCGCAGGACCATCGGGTTGATGATGCGTACGGATATAGAGGACAGCTCGTTCTGAAAGACCTGCGGCAGCCGCAAGATCTGCTCCCACATCGGCGTGCCACCAGGCATAACTTAGTGCACGCCGCCATCCAGGAATACGACGCTTCCCAAATAGAGAAGGTGGTATCACAAGGCGAGCAAGTAGGGCCGGTGTGAAGCGCTTGCCAAGCACGATTGTGGGGCGCGTCCAGAATGGAACCCGTCCCTGCGCCTTGCCAACATCGTGCAACAATGCTGCTGCCAATAAATCGGTCTCTACACAACCACGTTTTTGGAGACTCCGGCATACGCGCAGGCTATGCTGCTGATCGGCGAGCGACATACTCGCGAAAAGTGAAAACGCCGAGGCTGGCAACCAGCGCTTTGCCTCCACAATATCTGCAGGAGAAAGCGCTGATGCAAAACCGAGTTGCTGACATACCTGTGTCAGACGATAACGGATCACGTGAAAGGACATGTTTCCATGTATATTTCTATGCAAGGTTGCTTATATCCATCTAAAACATATAGAGCGAAGAGAGATTGATCGGTATGCCAAAATCCAGGGGCAGCAGCATACCTGGAGGGAGGGATATATTCCCAAGTACCAGGGCCAGCAGGTTCATAGCCCCAAGCCAGATATAGTAGGACAGGCGAAACAACGGAAAGCTGCCAAGCCCTGCCAGGCTGCCCAGAAAGGGTAAAAGGAAGAACAGGGCTAAAATCGCAAGTTGCCCATAGGGGGCTGATTTTGCGAATTGAACCGCTTGCTTGCTTGGAAGGAGTGTATACAAAATCTGATAGCCGTCGAGAGGATAGAGTGGTATCAGATTAAAGATGGCGAGACTGATATTCACGCTAGCAAAAACAACGAGCAGCTGTAGTAGACGAACAATATAAATATTTCCCGTCAAAAAGGGTGCAGCGAAGTGTGCAATGAACGCAGTTAGCAAGCCAATCAGGAGGCTGAAGATGGGACCTGCCCATGCGACAGCAAAGACACCGGTATTCGGGCCGACACGCATCTTCCACGGATCGGGTTTCACCGGTTTGCCCCAGCCCAGCCCCATTGCGGGGGCAGTGACGACCTGGAAAGCCAGAATCACGCACATCAATACCCCTACAGGATCGATATGGGCAGGTAAACTGAACGTTAGTCGTCCTTCGGCACGTGGTGTCGTATCGCCAAGCCAGCCAGCTATTAAGGTGTGACCCAGTTCGTGTAATATAATTGCGACGAGAAATGAGCCAACGATCATCAATGCCAGCAGAACATTTATGCCATCCATTACTTATCCTCACTCAATGTTTCAGCTAAAAGATCTATTTCCATGCCCTCAAATGCAGAACGTGTGCGTGCAAAATGTGTTTGAGCCTCCTCCTCCATAGCGTCTAACTGGTTATCGGTATATGTTGGTTCATGATGAAAGAGAATCAACTCATGCACATGAGCGGCCTGAGCCGCTTCTACTGCCATCTCTACAGTACTGTGTCCAAAGCCATACTTGCCTTGCTGGTAGTCATCAACCGTATATTGTGCATCATGAATTAACAGATCAGCTCCCTCCACAAAGGTCAGGAATGCAGGTTCACAGCCATTGCGCCATTCCACATCGGTTGCATACACAACGCGCCGACCAGCATATTCTACACTATAAATAACCGCTCCATTGAGAGGATGGCTGCGCGTAAATTTTGCCTGCACGCACACCTCTTCGCTAGCGCGCTTTCCGTTACGCGCTCCATTTAGCAACGGCTCACTCTGATCTGGCTGCCAGATCACACAGAGATCGTCGGTTACGGTATGAAACGTACGTTGTGAAGGTAATTTGTGCATGTCTACAGGGAAATACGGTGGGGACATCACCGGGGTTACAATTTGCTCAATAGCTAGCCCTGCCAGTTGCGGGCCAAAGAGGTGAATATTGGTGCGAGCATCGAAGAGAGGGGCAAAAAAGGGAAAGCCGACCAGGTGATCTGCATGAGCATGAGTAAGAAATAACGAGAGATGTGCCATTCCCGTTCCATTCATACCTCGTAGAAGCTCGTCACCCAGGCGAATGATGCCACTACCAGCATCAAAGACAAGCGTGTGTGTACCAGCCTGTACTTCGACACACGAGGTGTTTCCCCCATGTCGAAGCGTATGGAATCCTGGCGTGGGGTAACTTCCTCGTACACCCCAGAAACGAACCAGAAAACGCTGCGCCATATTTTTTTGCTCCTACAGCAGTAACAGTGAAGAGATTTTAGTTCTCCTATTATAACTTGCAATGGAAGCATTGAAAAGGTTTCTTTTTTATCCATTTTCATCAGGCAATAAACCATGCCTCAACGCGAAGATGGCGACCTGCGTACGATCTCGCAGATGGAGTTTTTGAAAAATGGTCGAGAGGTAGTTCTTCACTGTTTTCTCAGAATAGGACAGCTTCTCCGAAATCTCCTTGTTGCTCATGCCCATAGCGACATAACGTACGATCTCTACTTCCTTCGCCTGCAATGTCTCAATATTCTGCCGACCCGATGCTCCTTCAGATAAGCGCCGATATTCTTTGACGATCACGTCTGTCATTTCTGGTGCGACAAAGACACTGCCTGCATGCACCATTCTGATAGCTTCAGCCACCTTATGCACAGATACAGTCTTCAGCAGATATCCTCTGGCACCACTCTTCACAGCCTGTAAAACCTGCTGATTTTGCTGCTGCATGCTCAATATGATTACTGCAATCTCGGGAAACTCCTGCACAATCTGCTGTGTCACCGTAATTCCATTTGCTCCAGGCATATGAATATCCATCAAAACCACATCCGGTCGCAACTGACGGATCTTTTGTAATGCTTCTATTCCATCGACCGCTTCCCCGATCACGCGAATATCCTCCTCTAATGACAATAGTTGACGCAGTCCTTCGCGCATCAACATATGATCATCTACGAGCAGCAAGTTGATTATATCTATATGCTTTGTAGCTTCTATGTGCTTATCATTATGAGTACTTTCACTAATAGCTGTAGCCGGAGAAAAAAACCCTGTAGCCGCATATTTTATATCATCTACATTGGGGTGGTTCACAACGACTCCCTCCGATCCTGATTGGAACAACACTTCTTTAATGCACCAGTAATAAGCGCGATTCAATATATCTGTTAACTTACTCTCTTTAGTATAGCAAGCTCTCAATAGAATACATCCCCCACGTGAGTGATTTTTGAGGTAGACTGATATCAGAACATGAGGGTTTGGGAGGAATTGGCGTAGGGGCGTCACCAATACCGTTCAAATAAGCCATGCTCCTGGTGGAGCACCCTGAACGATGGAATTGGGGCGCAATTCCAGGAGAATAAAACGAATGAAGGAAATTCGGGTAGGGGCGTGAGCTTGCCTCCGCCCTGGCCGCCACATCGTCTTGTTCCCCACCAGGGCGGAGGCAAGCTCACGCCCCTACCCCAGAAGGAGAGATTGTCGGTATTTGAACGGTATTGGGTGACGCCCCTACGCCGTTGAGCGAGAAAGGGTTTATGGCATGGATAATGTGTTTGTAGCATCAGAGGTACTTGAACGAACGTATAACGAGGTACAGCAGCGTTTTACAGGTATTGATGACCTGGCACACGGCTGGGAGCATGTCAATCGCGTCTACCAACTGGCTTTGCATATTACCAATCAAGAAAAGGCTGATTGCTTTGTTGTAGGTATGGCGGCCCTGCTGCATGATCTGGGCCGTGTTGTACCCGCGAACGAAGCTAACGGGGAGAAGTACCATAGACATCACGCAGATCTTTCCGTCATGCTTGCAGATGAATTATTAGAGCGCTATCAGGTACCAGAGATTGAGCGAGAGGCCATCCAGCATGCGATAATCGCGCATAGTTTCAGCCGGGGAGTTGAGCCGTGTACTCTTGAGGCTTGCATTGTACGTGATGCAGATCGTCTCGACGGCCTTGGCGCGATTGGTATTCTACGTTGGGCAATAACAGGTACAGTGCGCAGGACTTCTTCTACACGATCTTATCACCCAACAGATCCATTTGGGAATGAACATACGTTAGACGATACCCTCTATCTGCTCGACCATTTCTATACCAAGCTACTTAAACTGGCTGAAACAATGACTACGCAGACAGGGCGAGAGCTCGCACAGCGACGAATGGATTTCATGCGTCAATATCTGGACGAATTCCGCCAGGAACTTAGCTGGTAAAGAGACTGACGCTAAATTTATTCCACACTATGTTCCTGAAACCTGGCTTTAATACTGCCAAGCTGACGTGCATGCTGCATATCATGTTGGGGAAGCACATTTACAAACTGGTAGAACTGCAATTGCCCCCAGGCTGGATGCTGGAAAGGGCGTTCCCAGGACTCAGAGGAAAGAGCGGAAAGATAGGCAAAAATCTCTTCGCGTCGCGCCGCCATTCCAGCCAGCACGGCATCAAGTGAGGCTGGAACATGCGCGTCCCTCGTCAATTGGGGAGCTACTTCAGCCGTATTAGCAAGCAGCGGATTATTCTCACTTTGTATCTGCTGCATCTGCTCCAGTGCCAGTCCATCGGCGATATAAAGATGATGGGCCAGTTGTACAGGTGACCATTCTTCATGCGTGAATTGTTTCGTTAGCTCATCTTTGCTAAACTTTGCAAGCTGACTCATAAATTCAATGCGAGCCGACACCAGTTTGGGCCGGATCTTCTCAAATGGATTTTCGATGGTCGCCATTTATTCCTCCATACCTTGCGGGAATTGACGTAGGGGCCGCATTTATGCCGCCCAGGTGCGGGTGGTCTGTTCAATGCACCGGACACACCTGGGCGGCATAAATGCGGCCCCTACATCCCCACGGTCCCGACGCGATTTCTTCATTTAGTATTAACGCATGGTGCTTACCCTTCGTGTTTCACCAGCTTGCTGTACAAATTCTCCAGTTCATCCTGATTATTGAAATGCAGAACAAGCGTTCCTTTGCCCTTTGGATTACATTTAAGGTCTACTTTCACCATCAGTGCATCGCGAAAATGTGTCTCCAGTTCCGTCATCTGGGGTGCACGCTTCGGCGAGGCCGTGACCTGCCGTACTGCTGTTTCGATATCCTGTGACGATTTGATTCTGGAGGCCAGTTCTTCCGCCTGCCGTACATTCAGGTGCAACGACACGATCTGGTTCATTGCCGTCACCTGGTCTTCTTCCCGTGCAATTCCAACCAGGGTGCGAGCATGACCCTCGCTAAAATTCTCTGGCTGGTTGATCAATGCGTCACGTACTTTAGGAGCCAGTTGTAGGAGGCGCAAAGAGTTCGTAATGGTGGTGCGATCTTTGCCGACCTGTTTCGCCACCATTTCCTGCGTCAAGCCAAATTCCTGAATTAAGGCCTGGTACGCCAGAGCCTCTTCAATAGGATTGAGATCGGCACGTTGAATATTCTCGATCAGGGCCATTTCGAGCATCTGCAGGGGTGTGACATCCTTGATGACCACGGGCACTTTTGTCAGGCCAGCCAGTCGTGCTGCACGCCAGCGTCGTTCACCCGCAATAATCTGGTATTGTATGGCATTTGAGGACGTTTCCTCTTTGTTCGCACTATAAGGCTGAACATCCTCCGCCAACCATGAAGAACCGACAGTATTGCTAGTATCTTGTGGAGCAGGAGCGTTATCCAGGCGCATAACAATGATAGGCTGAATAAGGCCATGCTCTTTAATAGATGTACTTAACTCCAACAACCTGGGATCATCTTCGCGGAAGGCTCTGCGTGGTTGACGTGGATTGGGGATAATACTCTCAAGCAACACCTCAGGCACGACCTCATTCACCGTGGCAGAAGAGGATGATACCTGCGCAGATCGCGTTTCGGAAGCACCGGAGAAAAGAGCATCCAGCCCACGTCCCAGGCCAGCTTTTTGTTTAGCCACGAGCCATTACCTCCTCGGCCAGCGCACGGTAGGCCAGAGCACCTGGAGATGTGGGATCATAATCAAGAATGGCCTGCCCAAAGCTGGGAGCCTCGCTTAAACGAACGTTACGATTGATAATGGTCTGAAATGCCTCATCTGGAAAATGGTTACGCACCTCACGTACGATATCCCCTGCTAACCTCGTACGAGAATCGTACATCGTCATCACCACTCCCACGATATACAAAGCCGGATTGAGCTTATTTTTGACCAGATTGAACGTATTGAGCAACTGAGTTAACCCTTCCAGGGCCAGATATTCGCATTGGATAGGTATCAGCAAACCATCTGCAGCAACCAGAGCATTGATAGTGAGCAAACCAAGCGAGGGAGGACAATCGATAATAATATAATCGCAACGATTTCGAATAGGTTCCAGCACCTGGCGTAAGCGATACTCGCGTGCCAGCGTCCCCACCAGTTCGATCTCAGCAGCTGCCAGATCCACTGTACAGGGGGCAACGACTAACTCGCGCCTGGGGGATGGAACTATCGCATCAAATATTGTGAGGTTTTCCTGTTCTTGTACAAGTAGATCATAAATCGTACACGCACGTTTATTCTTTAGAACGCCGATCCCACTGGAGGTATTTGCCTGGGGGTCCATATCGACCAGCAACACCTTGCGCCCTGCCGCTGCGAGATAGGTAGCAAGATTGATAGCCGTTGTCGTTTTTCCCACCCCCCCTTTCTGATTGGCAATCGCATATACTTTTGACACTGACTGCTCCCGTACCTTTCCTCTGCCATGGCAAAAAAGACAACGCGAAACGTTGTACACGCTGCAAAGACATTGTAGCAAATGTGCATGCTATAAGCAAGAAGGAACGAGAATTATCATGACAGATTTTCCACTCGCAATTATCGCGGACATCCATGGCAATAGCTGGGCGCTGGAGGCCGTTCTACACGATATTCAACAAAAAAACATTCAACAGATCGTCAACCTTGGAGATTGCCTGCTAGGACCACTTGATCCTGCGGGAACGGCCAATCGGCTCATTGATCTTAACATTCTCACTATTCAGGGAAATGATGATCGTGTACTTCTCGCGCCACCAGAACATCCTTCAGCCGCCACCATCTATACACTGGAGCACCTGAAACCGGAACACCTGGAATGGATACGGACTTTCCCGACAACGGCAGTAGTTGCCAATGAGGTATTTTTATTCCATGGTGATCTCTCTGAGGATGAGATGTATCTACTTGAAGAAGTCACCTCCAATGGAGTTTTCCTGCGTAGTACTACAGGCATTGCAACTGCATTGGCGAAAATTGATCAGCAAGTTGTTCTGTGTGGGCATAGCCATTTGCCACGTACGATTTTTCTGCCGTCTGGAAAGCTTATTGTAAATCCTGGTAGTGTTGGAATGCCTGCTTACACGTCGGACCTTCCCCTGCCGCATGGAATGGAGTCGGGAAGTCCACATGCAAAATATGCTGTACTGAGCAAAATAGAGGATAGTTGGCAGGTGGAACATGTGTTTGTGCCGTATGATTGGGAAAAGGCGGCGCGTGTGGCACGGGATAATGGACGTTCCGATTGGGCAACGTGGATTGCTACGGGGAGGGTATAATTTTGTGCAATGCAACAAAAGGGATCATAGTCCCTTTCATCTATCATACAGGGACACGAGAAATCTGGTCCGTACGCGGGGGGTGTTGGCCTGTGCTACCAGCGAAATACGTATCCGACGCCGCGTACGGTCTGAATCAGCTTTGGATTGGCTGGATCTTCCTCCAGCTTCTCACGCAGCCAGCGTACATGCACGTCAACCGTACGCGTATCACCGGCGTAGTCATAGCCCCAGACATTGTGCAGAAGCTGATCACGCGTGAGGACGGTACCACGATTGCGCACAAGATAGGTGAGCAACTCGAACTGTTTAGGTTGCAGTTCCAGTTCTTGACCACGACACTTCACACGTCTGCCAGCCAGATCGATACGTAATGGGCCTGCAACCAGTTCACGAGTGGCTGGCCGTACCTCTTGAGACGTTGCGTCATTCGAGGGCTGGCGCTCCTCACTGGAAGGAGGATAATCAACGCGGCGCAGTAAGGCCCGGATGCGTGCCAGCAACTCACGACGCCCGAAAGGTTTGGTCACATAGTCGTCGGCCCCCACTTCCAGGCCAACCACTTTATCGATCTCATCACTTTTGGCAGTGAGCATAACTATGGGCGTCGTAGCCGTGATACTCTCCCGGCGCAGTTGACGACATACTTCCAGGCCGTCCATACCTGGCAGCATAATATCCAGAAGAATCAGGTCAGGGTCCTCGCTACGTGCCGCCTCAAGGGCACTATTTCCATCTGACGCTGTCACCACCCGATAGCCTGCCTGCTCCAGATTATAGGCAATGGTTTCTACCAGAACTGCCTCGTCGTCCACCACCAGAATTTTACGAGCCACGCTTGCCTCCTGTTGCTTCCCGCAGATTTCTGTTGCTTCTTATGCTTAACCGAAGCGTCCACTGATATAATCTTCCGTCTCTTTCTTCTTAGGTCGCTCAAAAATCTGAGTGGTGGGACCATGTTCAATGAGTTTGCCACTGAGGAAGAAGCCGGTAAAATGCGAAACGCGTGCAGCCTGTTGCATATTATGCGTTACAATAACAATAGTATAATCCTTAACCAGTTCAGTAATCAACTCCTCAATCTTGAGGGTGGCAATCGGGTCCAGAGCAGAGGCAGGTTCGTCCATCAACAATACCTCGGGCTCAACTGCGAGAGCACGCGCGATACACAGACGCTGCTGCTGTCCACCCGAGAGGCCCAGAGCAGAAGCATTTAAGCGATCCTTGACTTCATCCCAGATAGCGGCACCGCGTAGACTCTGCTCGACCTTTTCTTTAATATACTGCTGTGGCTTGCCCTGCACACGTAAGCCATAGGCAACATTCTCGAAGATTGATTTAGGAAAAGGATTGGGGCGCTGGAAGACCATACCGATACGTTGCCGGAGCAGGACAACATCAGTACTTTTAGCATATATGTTCTGGCCATCGAGAAGCGCCTCGCCCACGGTACGTGTGCCGGGGATCAGATCATTCATGCGATTAAGCGTACGTAAAAATGTTGATTTACCGCAACCGGACGGTCCGATCAGCGCAGTTACTTGGCGCTCGCGCAGTGGTATGCTTACTCCATACAGAGCCTGCTTGGCGCTATAGTAGAAATCGGTGTTCCTGACATCTATTTTCAGTTGTGCATCGGTTTTCAGCGTTTTCGTCGGATCGAAGGTACCCATGTGATCAGAGGGTGATGTGGGTGCCTCCTCTTCTGGTACCGTCATTTCACCACCAATCTCCTGGGCAGTAGCCCGCATTTCCCGTACGGGCTGCGACGGGCCAAAGCGGGAAGGTTCCATTGACATAACATCTCTCCTTAACTATCATCTTCAACTATGATACGCGAGCGGGTACTCCTTATGCAATGGGATAGATGTATCGACGATAAGGCGATCAGCCAGGACCACAAGGCGGATGTAGCGTCCTGCAAGCGCTTTACTGATGAAGTATGGACGACCTTCGTAAGAGATGTGGCCGCTTCGTGCGACCTTGCGCGAGAAGATGTTTGCTCCGGCTGGGAGTGAAACATTCCCACTGTTGTTCGGAGAGTCGGCTGAAACGTTCATAGAGAGCTTTATCCTCGATTCTCTAGTAGGTGACCGGAACGGTCGACCAGAATGAACAGTTCGTGTAAATTACGCGGCGGTAATACGACGCTGAACGACGCGGCCAATGCCACGTGCCCCAAGGTTGATAATGAGTAGAAGTAAAACCAGTACAGCCGCTCCACCGGCGGAGACAGAATTGACAGCATTTTGAGCTACTGCCCCTGCACCTAACGTTTGTACGTACCAGATACGGATGGTCAGGTTATCGCTGCCGATAAGAGGGTTTAATGTAAAAACATTCCCAGGATTACTGGTTCCCATCGTAAAGATGAGCGCTGCGGCTTCACCGACAATTTTACCAGCCGACAGGACAATCCCTGTCACAATGCCTGGCAAAGCCGAGGGAAGAACGACGGTACGTATCATATGCCATTTGGTAGAACCCAGGGCAAGGCCACCCTCACGCAGGTCGCGCGGAACTGACGACAGTGCGTCCTCGTAGAGGCGAACTGCCAGGGGAAGATTCAGGCAAAGTAAGGTAAGAGCGCCAGTCAGACGGGTCGTTCCGAGGCCCAGCACGCTTCCGAAAACCAGGAAGCCGAACAACCCTAGCACCAGAGACGGCACACCGGCCAGAGTCTCAGCGGCAAAATGAAGCATTGTTACTAGCGGTCCCTGGCGTGCATACTCCACCAGGTAGATCGCGGCTGCCAGCGAAATCGGCACCAGAATTATCTCTGAGAGGATCAGAATATAGAATGTATTGAATAACTGTGCGCCTATAGTGTTGTCGCCGTTCGCTGTATAGAATGCAGGATTGATCAAGTAGGCGAAGCCGTTGATCAGGAGATATGTAATAACAGCGATAAATACTAAGCAAACGATAGCTGCCAGAATGCATAGTACTGTAAGAGCAATACCGTTACTTGTATGTAATCTTCGTACCAGGCGCTTCAGTGATGCCTGGCGCTGCCTATCGCCTTCTTCATATGAGACGCTCATTTGTAGACACTCCTGCTAGCTAGATAGCGACTGATAGACACGAATAAGAACGAGATTACCAGCAAAACAAACCCTAGAAAGAAGTACGCATCGCGTTCTGCCCCGAACGCTTCCTGGAAATAGAGCACAATAGGCTGGGTAAGGTTCACATTCGGCTGAAACCAACCAAGGGGAGTATACCAGTTGGAGGGAAGAGTACTCCCCTGAAGTACCATACTGACAGCCAGAGCTTCACCGATTGCACGAGCCATACCCATGACCACGGCGGTTGCCAATCCTGTAGTAGCAGCGGGAATGATGGCATTCTTCATCATTTGCCAGCGTGTTGAGCCAAGAGCAAGACTTGCTTCACGCACAGTTCCAGGAACCGCTCGCAAAGCATCTATTGATATACTGATCACAGTTGGAAGAATCATGAGGATCAGTACCAGAGTTGCCGCTGCCCAACCTTCACCTGCAGTAGCTGGATTCGGTGTGTGGGGACCTACCACTTTACCGATGAAAGGAACCAGAACCACTAAACCAAGAAAACCAATCACGACCGAAGGCATACCAGTGAATACCTCCAGTAGCGGGCGCAGGATATTCTCCAGCCATTTGGGAACTATTTCGGTCATGAAAAGGGCCATCCCAAATGCAAGCGGAGTCACAATAATCACCGCTACCAGTGTAGTAAGAACTGATCCTATGATAAATCCCAGTGCACCATAACTCGGAGTTCCAGCAGTACCCTGTGGATCCCAGTTAGTACTCGTAAAGAAGTTTCTTGCATGAGTATCAGCGCCAAACACTCTAAAGCCGTTGGCACCAACAAAAACGAAAACGCCAATAATAATTAAAATCATTAAAACCGCGCAAATCAGGAAGGCACTACGTGCTATTCGATCGGCAAGTCGTCCTCGATGCTCTTTCTGTGCTGTTTGCGCAGGTGCCACACGTAACTGTTGTTCTGCCACTAGCCATTTCCTTCCTGCTACTTGAAAACCGCTACATAGTCTGCGGGGAGACACCTCTCGCAGGTGTCTCCCTTCTAAAATGGGGTAGCCAACTGGCAGCATCCCCTCTGGCTTAAGCTGGCTTCCTGGTAGCAAGTATCGACTGCGGTATGGTGGTGATATCAAGAAAACCCAGGGTCTGAGCGAATTGCTTCGCAGCAGGACTCGTCATGTAATCGATGAGAGCCTGTGCAAGGCCAGTGGCAGAACCCTTGGTATACATATGCTCAACGTTCCAGAATTTATACGTATTATTCTGAACGTTTCCATCTGACTCAGCAACTCCATCAATCGAGATGGCTTTCATTGTACCGATACCACTAACTGCAAGATAGGCGATTGCCCCGGCAGTTTGGCTAACAGCCTTCTGAACAGCGCCAGTCGTACTTTCCGTAAGATGAGATGGGCCGCTAACACTCTCTGGAGTGCCACCAAGAACGAACTGCTGGAAGGTGATAAGGGTACCAGAACCAGCGGCGCGACTGATAACTACGATTGGCAGATTTGGGCCGCCCACCTGGCTCCAGTTTGTCACTTTGCCAGTATAGATCTCTGTAATCTGAGCTGAAGTGAAATTCGTCACGCCAGTTACCTGGCTATTGATGACAACTGCAAAAGGTATGACTGCAACCTGATGATCAACGAGACCAGGGAACTTTGACGTGCTGGCATAAACATCAGAATTTCCAATACCGGCGTTTCCACCTGAAGCTGCTGTAAGGCCCGCAGTACTTCCTGTAAGCTGAACAGTAATCGAAGCTCCATGAGCATTTGCTCGGTAATCGGCCGCGACTTTCTGTACCAGAGGTCCTAATGCAGTTGAGCCATTGGTTGTCAAAGAGCCCTGCACACAGTTATATGCGCCAGGAGTACCGGCAGTACTGGCCCCGCTTGTTGGTGTACTACTGCTTCCCGTGCTCGTAGTGCTACCACATGCTGAAATAAAGATCCCGAATGCCATCACTACCATCATGATAAGTGCAACGCGCCATTGTTTGAACATAAATTTCCTGACCCTCCCAGAGTAAGTTTCAAATGATACGGTGAGCGTTCCTCAAGCATAGCTAAATATTCCTATGCTTGCTGCTCTTTACATTGATACGTTAACACTCCATAGTTAACTATGCTTTATGGATACGTTAACGGAGGGTTAAATATTCCAAAAGGATAGGTTATGAGAAATTTAACACAACGGTTCAACGACCTTGAGAAGCCAGGACAACAAAAAAGCCCTACCTCTTCACACAAAAAAAGGTAGGGCTTAAAAGGACTCTAACAAAGTGTAAAAAGCAAAACTATGCCTACTCATACTCCTGAAACATCCCATTTTCAATAACATACAACCCTGGCAATGTCACCGTTGGCAAACCCTTCCCCTGCTTGATCTTCAAGCGGTAAAGGGCCGAATCGCTATCAAGCTTTCCGGTATAACCAATGCGCCTGGCCTCGCCACACACTTGCTCAGGTGCCGCAACCGTTGCTACAGGCACTTTGTTCCATGAATGCTTGAGCGTCGCACGCGTTATAGCGATGGCTGGAATATATGTATGTTGCGCATATTGCGATTGTGTTACTGCGTGGTCTTTCACGGCACATTCTTCCTTGCGTATTCCAGGTCTGACAAAGGGGTCACGGGATATGTTACAGTTGTTGTCCCTACTACAGCTTACACGAATGGCATAGAAAAAAGGACACACCTGGGCGTCGTAAACGCGGCCCCTACAGGCATGGCATAGGAAAAAGGGCACACCTGGGCGTCGTAAACGCGGCCCCTACAGGCATGGCATAGGAAAAAGGACGCAGCTGGGCGTCGTAAACGCGGCCCCTACCAGGCATGGAAAAAAGGGGTGACAACATTTTGTTTGATTCGCACGGATGTCGTAAACACGGCTTCTATGGTATCGAGTTACAGATTTTTTGAATTCAGCCACTCCCACAGATACACAACTTTACCACGCGCTGAGGCGATCAATCTCCCATCCGGCGACCAGGATACACTGCGCACCCACATACTATGCACCTCGCCAGTGGCAATCTGTTCACCTGTCTCTACGCACCAGATTTGCACAGTTAAATCATCTCCACCCGACACAATAAATTTTCCATCCGGCGACCAGGCCAGACTTTTCACTGGTCGCTTGTGGCTAGCATAGCTGAGGATCGTTTTTCCACTAACAGACGACCAGATATTGACAATGGTATCCTGTCCGGCAGAAGCGAGCATATAGCTATCCGGCGACCAGCCTGCCGTATAGACCGGGCCGCGATGAGCATGATAGGTGAAGATACTATTTCCGTGCAATGCATCCAACACTTGAACTGCCGCATCGAAGCTGCCAGATGCGATACGCGATCCATCCGGCGACCAGGGAGCAGCAAAAATCCTATTCTGATCTCTATGAACATAGAGTACATTGCCATTGAAGGCTTCCCATACCTGTAGGGTACTGTCGCCGTAGTCACCTCCCGATGCAATATAATGCCCGTCTGGCGACCAGCTAATGCTACGCACGAAGCGTACATGTCTGGAGTAGATAAAGATGGTTGCACCAGTATCAACTTGCCACACGTGCACGGCACCAGCGGTATCACCGGAAGCGATATATTTTCCATCTGGTGACCAGGAGATAGAGAGAATATAGGAGGAATGCTTCTGGTAAGTGAGGCAACAAGCGCCCGTTATCGCATCCCATAGTTGCACTGTGCGATCTCGTCCAGCGGAGGCAAGCGTACGACTATCCGGGGACCAGGATACGGCAAAAACATTGTCGGTATGGCCGGTATAGGAAGTGAACATTGCTAATGTTCCTTTGGTCCCTCGATCAGGAGATTAATAGCGTGTGGAAGCACGGGTAGAAGGTATTCCAGGCATTCTTTGACAGCTTTAGGACTGCCCGGCAAATTAACGATGAGTGTACGACCGCGAACGCCTGCCACGCCACGTGAGAGCATAGCCATGGGTGTGTACTGGAGGCTGAGTGCTCGTAGCGCTTCAGCAATTCCCTGTGCTTCGCGTTCGATCACCGCTTTTGTAGCTTCTGGTGTCACATCGCGTGGAGCAAGACCGGTTCCTCCTGTCGTGAGGACCAGGTTGAGCTGCTTTTCATCACACCAGGAACGTAAGGTTGCGGAGATCTGTTCTTGCTCATCGGGGATGATAGCAGCAGCACTTATGGCAACAGTGGGGAGTTGCGTCACCAGTGTGCGGATATTTTCGCCGCTTATATCCTGTCGTTCGCCCTTTGCTGCGCCATCGCTGATTGTTAGAACACCAACTGTAATCATTCTACTAGCCCCCAGGAGCCAGTTCACGCATGAACGCGCCAATTCTGCGTCGTGCGCCGTAGAGCCAGACTATATACTCGTCGGGCATATCGTCCACCTCGACGTTGCAGCCCATCTCGGTCGCCAGTTTGCGTGTGATATGCAGGAATTGTCCGCGCTCGGCCTCATCGCGACTCTGCGTACTGAGAGCCAGGCGACCCAGGCGCTCTTCCGGTGGCAGTACGCCATTGATCAGGGCCGTGAGTTGATCGAGACCAAATACGACTTGCAGGGGTGGCATCTCTTGAGCTTCGCGAGGAGTGATTGAGACGGTATGTCCGCCGTTGCCATCTTTCTGCTGCTCCTGCATACTTTCAGCATCCATATACACGGAGCGCAATCGCTCTAAAATCAGCATGCGTGCTTCTTCGGGAGCATCCGAGCGAGGATGTACATATGCCAGCAAATCATAGCCCGGATCAGAGTAGATGAAGGGACAGGAGATTGCCGCGCGGCGTCCACAGGTTGGGCAGGTGGAGACATTGAGGAGACCCGCCAGGACGATATAGCGTAATTGCGGATCATGCGCAACATTCACATATTCATAAATTGAACTTGTAAATACCTCTCCACAGGGACAGGTAAAAGTATGAGTTGTCGAACGAGACATCGTAATCGTTTCTTTGTTCTAGTAGAGTTTTCTCCATCTAACGGTAAACGTGTACACTGATAAGTATACCATACGGAGTTGGATAAAGGCAGTGTCTGCGCACTCTTGTAATAAAGAAGGGCGTGTCTGGACATATATCCAGACACGCCTTTTGTAAAATTTGCTTATGAAGCCAGGCAACTCAATGCGAGAAGCGAGAGGAACGTTGTCGCTTTCGACGCAGAGCCTCTGCTTTACGCTTACGCCGGGCCTGGGGGCTCTCATAATGGCTACGGCGACGGGCTTCACTGAGGATACCCGCCTGCTGCACTTTGCGATTAAACTGTTTCAGCGCAACCTCAAACGATCCCCCGGGACTCACAATGATCTGGCTCATATAAGATTACCAGCGCGATCTACCGCTATCTGCGTAACGGTTGTTCTCTCGTGGCTGGTAGCAATCCTGGCAATAGACGGGACGATCTTCTCTGGGCTGGAAGGGGACAGTGGCTTCATTCCCACAACTTGCGCAGGTGGCAGTGTACATGGGGCGTGCTTCGCGCTCGCGGAACCCACCACGCTGTCCACCACTGGAACGTCCCTGATAGCCACCGGCCTGTTTGCGGGCGGCGCGGCATTCGGGGCAACGGCTGGGTGAATTGGTCAGTCCGCGGCTTGCATAAAATTCTTGCTCACCTGTCGTGAAGGTGAACTCCTGGTTGCAATCTCGACAATACAGGGTCTGGTCAGTCAATGAAAACTCTCTTTCTCAATTTCCGCTGTGCGGATCGAATAATATATTCCTGTATTGCGCAACATTACAGAAGTCAGTTTTTGCTCTTAGCAACAATGCACTCTACAGCGTTCTCTAAGTATATCACATTCCAGTTCCACGCGCTAGCCCCAAAATTGACCAATTTAGCGAAAAATGTAAGAGTATATGGCAGGTTTTTGTGGTATACTTGGAGAATGAAGAAAGCAGAGAGAATTAAATACTATGTCACGTACAGCATTACCCATCCTGAGTATACCCCCACAATGGCTACAGGTTTGGTAGAAGCTCGTACGCGCCTGGATTTAGACAGCCGCCTGGCACGGGGGATAGGCGTGTGGAAAAAACGAGGATACGGCGTCGAGATTGTAAAAGTTACATGTATGGACGATTTTCAATGGGCCGTCCCGGATTAGGATTACTGTGACATCCCAAATATATTAATGAAGAGAACCGAGAACGAAAAGATGAGTAACCAACCTCCTGAAATTGCTAATCAAACTGCTTCTAATAGGAGTAAGGGTTCCGAGTATGCCGCCCATATACAAGAGGCAATGCGACATGGAGAACTTCGCTCCTGGGAATATCCTGTAGCCATGACCATCCTACGTGCCCTTTCACAGGGACTGGATGAAGAGGCATGGAAACAGGAACAGCAGCGCTCCATCGAGGCATTGACCCAGAAATCTCCCGACGAGAAAACTCCTCATACGGAAGCTTCCAATCGCTATGAGCAGATAATAACATGTTTTAAAGATATGCATCTCTGGCCCTGGTAAACATGTGCGTTCTTTAAGGCATTTATGGGTAGGGGAGCACACACGGCAGCGCCCCTACTGGTCTACTCGGCGCACCGTTGGCGGTTGGGGAGCCAGTTCACCGCACACGCTACAGAAACGAGCATTTGAGCGATTCATATGTCCACAAGGCCACGGTCGCATTGTTTCTTGCTGAGAAGAGTTAATCTGTGCTCCCGGTCCCTGAGAGAAACCACCGACAACAGGTTGACCCGGGAATGGGTGCCTCGGAGGTGGCTGTATAGGCGGCTGTCTCTGCATTGATGGGGGCAGCATGCCAGGTTGTCCAGGCCCAGGCTGAGGTCTGCGTGGTGGAGCACCGAATGCACCCATATTATTATTTATAGGCCCAAGAGCAGGCGGCGTAATCGGATATCCTGGACGGAAATTCTGTGGTGGAACAGGAGTCTGCGGCCCACCTGGAGCGCCCTGCCCCTTTTTCTTACGCCCTCGACCTCGTACCGCAACAACGAACAGTGAGATGACCAGCAGTACAATAACAGCGATAACTCCAATCGTCAAGGCAAGCGGCTTCCAGGAGGTTGCTGGCGCGTTTGAAGAGGGAGATGTACTATTAGATCTGGGTGTAGCCTGTGGTCGGGTAACTTTCTCCGTCTTTGCCTGGTTCTGTATGTAAGTGAGGTAAGGAGTAATCGCCTTAAATTGTGGATAGCTTGTCGCGATCTGCTGAAACTCCTGTTGCGCTGTATGCCAGTGACCAGACGCATTCGAAGAATAGTCAGTAAATGCCTTGCTCCAGAGCGTCTGGAATGCGCCGGGTGTCGTGTTCAGACTAAGCGCAGTAATCAGGCTGCGTGCGCTATTGCTGGCCTGCAGGAAACTGGTGCTGCCGGGAGAGTCGGTGCTAGACAGGCCAAAGCTAACAATACCAACAACGTTCCCCTGGCTGTCCAGTGCAGGGCCACCGCTATCACCATGTTCGACATTGCCACCAACTTGAATCAGAGGTGCACCACTCTGGGTTGTCTTAATCGAACTGACATTAATATCATTCACAGACGATGTGAAGAGGTTCTGAGGCAGTTCATTGACATCGGCGTTGCCAGGGAAGCCGATGATCCTTAACGCGTCTTGTGTTTGCACATTGGATGAATCGCCAAGTTGGACGCTCGGTGTATCCTTAAATGGCGCATGGATCACAGCAACATCCATCTGATCAAATGGGCTCTCTTTTTCTATTTTATCCACAGTACCGTGCATCGTAGATGGAAGCGCCGAGAGCGTTGTAGCGGTCAAGGGACCAGTATAATCAGTGCTCAAGAAAACTTCGCTGCTTTTTTGATCGTAAATAGCAGTCGATTTCAACTGATTCGTTGTCAAAGCCTGGTCCACCTGGGTAGCGGAAGCTGCCTGAAGGCCTGTGTTGGGATGCTGACCTATATAGGTTGCAACATCCTGTGCAGCGGCATCCTGCAAAACCTGTGGAGGCGGACTGACGACGTGATCGGCGGTAAGGATATCTCCATTGGATGTGATAAATGTACCAGTACCAGATAATTGCTCCTGATAGAGCTGACCTCCTTGAGGAAAGGTAACGGTCTGGCCCGACGGAAATTGAACATTCAGGTGACCACTGATAGATGTAATAATACGAACAACCGAGGGCAAGGCGATATCGACGGCACGCACTAATGGATCGCTAACATTACCACCAGGAATACTATCGGCATAGGTGGTCAGAGGATTAACGATAGTTGTAGTTATGAGGAGAGAGAGCATGAAAGCCATTAACACCATGCAGCTCAACCGACTTTTATGATGAATGTCTATTTGCATAAATCTTGCCCTGAGCATATCCGGATAATCCACCTTCGTTTGTAGATAGAAGGACTTACATATGATTAATATAGCATACAGAATCAATTTACGTTCGAGATGAAAATAAGTTGTATCTTTTAAAGGCAGTGAAAGGCTGACGAGGCGATCCGTCGGGGTGTATAAAGCGTGGTTGCTTAGAAATGGATAGTTTTTTGTCTGTTCCAATCACTGGCGAGCATGCTGTAGAGGAACAGGTCCACAAAGTGGTCATAGAGCCATTCACCTTGTTTGATGATACCTTCAGTTTTGAAGCCGAGGCGTTGTGGTATCGCGCAGCTTCGTGTGTTTCCAACAGCACAACGGATGTCGACCTTGTCTAGTTTCAAGGTATCGAAGGCATATGTAGTCATTATTCTACACGATTTTGTCATAAGCCCTTTGCCCTGATAGTTGGCAGCGAGCCAGTAGCCGATCTCGGCTTTGCGGCGCTTCCAGTCGATAGGGTGATAGCTGATGGTGCCTGTAATCTGTCCCCGGTACCAGATGGCGCAGGCGAAGCCATTGTTTTCCCGGTATTGTCCCTGCAATGTACGAATAAATGCACGCTCGTCCTCAACGGAGCGCGTGTAATCCACCCAGGGCAACCATTCACGCAGGTAAAGACGATTCTGTTCGATCAGCGAGAAGACAGCAGCGGCATCGTACTCCGTGAGGAGATGCAGTTCGGTATCTTGATCAATGATGAAACGTATTGGTCCCATAGCTATCCTTTCTTACCTATTTTTTAAGGTATCATACATGGTATCATGATAGGCTCGTGATGGTCAATGCTACCGATCGTCCAGGTCTCCATCCCTGTGGGGGGAAATGGGTAGAAGCAATTCCTTGGGCACGGTGAGCGCGAACTATTCGGGTCTTTACCTCACGCATCATTTAGAATCAACGGATGTTTATAAATCGCGCTCTTCCTGATGGCCATAAGTTTTAGACGGTACTATGATATTTCTTTAAACGAAACTATTGTAAGGTAGTAATCCGTATTCCTAAGTAGACTGGTTCTATGTGTCTGGTTTCTCAGTTTCTCATAAGAAAAAGATGGTATATGTAGGCGTGCTAGTACTGTAATGAAATATTATGATACAAGGAGTATTCTGGATGTCTATACAAAAAAAGGTCCCGCTTCTGGTAGTGGCAATGCTGGGTCTGATAATGCTAATGAGTGCATGCAGTCAGCCGACGAGCACTGGTAACAATTCTTCAAGTTCACTCACTGTAGGTCAGGTTCTGCAAAAGAGTGCGAATGCGATGAAACAGCTCAAGTCGTCCCATATTGATCTCCAATCTACAACAAACGTACAGACAAATGGTGGAGCATCTTCCACTGCGACCGCAGTGCCTCAAAATGTAAATGTACAGGTGAAGGGCAACGGTGATCAGCAACTGCCTGACCAGGAACAATTAAATCTCACGCTTAACAACAGCACGAATGTAGCGGAGATTCTGCAAGGCAATAAGGTTTATGTGAAGAATAATCAGGGTCAGTGGTATGTCCTGGATAAGAGTGCACTTCAGAATACAGTTGGCAACCCTTTCAACGGCATCACCATTGATCAAAATAGTCTGCTCGGGCTGCTGCAGAACATCAAGCTAACCGATAATGGCACACAGTCTTTGAATGGTGTAAGTCTGCGTCATATCACTGCTGAGTTGGATAAGACTGCCCTACAGCAACTAATCAACAACGATCCTCAGTTGAAGAACATGTTTGGGCAGCAGGACATTACTACAGTTCTCAACAATACAAAGACGTTTCTTGCAACGGTTGATGTCTGGATTGATGAAACCGACTTCTATGTTCATCGCAGCGAATTGAAGGTGAACCTGGCTGCTGATACAAGCTCCGTTGGTAACGGTGCGCCAAACTCGGTAAAAACCTCTTTTGACCTTATCGTCGATCTGAGCAAATTTAACAACCCGGTCACAATCACACCACCAGCGAACGCCACTCCAACAAATAACCCTGCGGCAGTTATGGGAACTCTGCCCTAGCGCTTCCAGAGAGCGTTCATAATCCCTTCCGTATGCTGTTAGCGGATTGATAATAATAGTAACGTTCGTTCGCTTATAAGCCGAATACGAGTGCTAAGCATTCGTATTCGGCTTATTTTCTCCTCTAAGCTATTGTGGAAACGCCTATGGATACAAGGTGCTGCGTATACTTAAAAAAAGGGTATTTTTTCTCATAGAGGGACACCATGCAAACACGTCAGAAAATAATCTCCATCCTTGCATCCATTATTGTACTCTTCATGAACTACAACCTGCTTCATACCAATAGTGATCTTTTGAAATATAGAAAAATGATTGTCGTAAGTCTCACTCAGGGACAACTTTATGCCTATCAAAATGGCAAGCAGGTTTTTAGTACAAAGGTGGTAAGTGGCCGTCCGGAACTACCTACACCAACGGGTACTTTCCATGTTTTTGCGAAGTTCAGCCCCACCACCTTCTATTCACCATGGCCTAAAAGCTCACCGTACTGGTATACGCCTACTCACATTAATCATGCTCTTGAATTTTTGCACGGGGGCTACTACTTGCATGATGCCTGGTGGTATACGGTCTATGGCCGTGGCATGAATGGTTGGCATCTTGATCCTGTGTATGGCTGGCAATGGGGTACACATGGTTGTGTTGCTATGCCTGATAGCGCTGCATCCTGGCTGTACACATGGGCCCCTATTGGTACAACAATACAGATAAATAAATAGATGTAACATCGAAAAATGCACTTTAGCTAACGGTTGTAACATCTCTTTATATTTAGAAGACAAAATGCTTCACAGCTTCAAAATCTGCTTTATGAGTTACTCCAGTTCACCTGAGGAGTTGCATCTGGTGTAACTGTAATGCTCGCCTGAGGAGTCGAGGTTGGCGCAGGGATCACCTGAGGAGTTGGAGTTATGTCAGGGGTTGGCGTAGGGATCACCTGAGGAGTCGGAGTTATGTCAGGGGTTGGCGTAGGGATCACCTGAGGAGTCGGAGTTACGTCAGGGGTTGGTGTTACTTTAGATACAGGCTTCGTAACGTCGAGCAAATTGCCATTGCTTGCTGAGAAGCTGTAAACCGTACCATTATTGGCATACATCATAACGACATCGTTCTCTATGGTCAGTGGAGAACTGGTGAGTGCATGAGTAGCATAGGACCACTGCAAAGCGCCATTGGTAAGTTGTAAAGCATGGACTGCACCATTATTAGTGACCACATATATGATATTGCCGGCTATCAGAGGCGGCAGAACAATGGGAGCATTCATGGTATAGGTCCAAAGAACTGCATTTCCATTGTTACTGATCGCATACAAAGTAGTATTGCTGGCAGCGAAGTGAATGGGGCCAGGATTGTAGACGGCGACATAGGGCGAAGAACCTGCAAAGGGTAGATGAGGGGTTGGAGAAGGCGTAGCACTTGTTGATCGAAGTGTATGCACGACAGTAGGTGAAGGTATGGACGAAACCTTCTGAAAATTGGTGCTTAAGGCAGTAAGGGATGTGGGTGAACCAAAACTCCGTGTACCCATCATGACTCCAACTACAAGCACCTGCAAGAGAACAACGATGAGAACGACTGCGACGAGAGTACCACGCGTACTGTGCCAGGAACGCGTGAAAGAGAATAATCCCCCGATATTTTTTGACGGCGTAGAAGAGAGTGGACCTGGATTGGTAAGAGTTAGTACCCGCGTTTTAAGTCGCCGAATGGGACGTACGTAGATACCAGCAGGCCATAATCCTTCAAGACCTGCGTTAAAGGTATTTGCAAACTCGCCTGCACTCGCGAAACGTGCGGCGGGAGTTTTGGCGAGTGCACGGAGTAGTGCGGCTTCGGCAGGTTCAGGTAGTTCAGGGCGTAGTGCACGTGGAGGCAGTGGAGCCTCATTAATATGCTTGATACCTACGTCGAGAGGACCTTTGCCCTGGAAGGGAACGCGTCCTGTGACAAGTTGGTAGAGCATAACACCTAAAGCATAGACATCTGCCTGCGGTTCGGCCTGCTCACCACGAAAAAGCTCAGGTGCCATATAAGAAGGCGTACCAAATATTTCGCCAGTCGAGGTTAGTGAAACTTGAACCGTGCTGAGTACATCGGGACTACTCTCATAAAAGCGTGCGATACCAAAATCGGAAAGAAAGACATTTCCATCAGTATCCAACAAGACATTGCCAGGCTTAATATCGCGATGCACAATTCCTTGTGCATGGGCGTAATCCAGTGCACTTGCCAGTTGAGTCACGTAACGCATAATCTCTGCAAATGGAAGAGGTTTCTGCTTAGGATGAATACGTCCTGCAAGTGTACCACCAGGAAGATAGGTCATAACAATATAGGACAACTCATCCATTTTTCCATAGTTCAGTACAGGAACAATATGCGTGTGATGAAGCGAGCTCAAAGCCTTCGCCTCGCGCATAAAGCGTGTCTGGAACGCGGTACGCGTTTCAGATAAAACATATTGGGAAGGTAAAAGGATTTTGAGAGCGGCCTCTGCCTGAAGATCATCAAGGCGCTGTCCCAGAAAAACGGCTCCCATGCCTCCTTTTCCCAGGATGCGAAGCAGACGATAACCAGCAATGGTTTGACCGATCAAAGCTGAAGCATCGGCAAACATAATATCCTTCCTCTTGTGATATCGCTGTAGAAGATTTCTAATCTTCTACATACAGACACGTTTGTCAAGGAATTTAGTTTCGATTTTCGAGGCTCCTCTTCTATTGTACAGAAAGAGGTTGCTTATTACTATGTTCAGACGCTATTTTCAGGTTTGCATAAAATTTAAAAATTTGTAGCGTTGACAATCTTTGTGGAGTCTAGTATGCTGTTAAAGTAATAGAGAGTCGTTCATTCAAATTCTGGCTCGGCCAGTCAAAAGGAGGTGCAGGTATATGGCGAAGCACATTTTCGTGCCTGTATGCACCTTGTCTACCCGCTATGAGGGTAAGAGGCGAATCCCACCCGGCCAGGTTTTCTCGTTCTTGATAAAGGTATAGCTACCTGGTCTCTAGCTGATTTCGCGCCTTCTAAGTTATTCCCTCCTGCACGGTAGACAGCACATCTTAAGATTTCGTTTGATTACCGTGTTTTTTTATTCTCCTGGAGGGATAAAAGCATTGATTAATGATCCGGCTACACTTACCGGCATAATTCTAAGTGGCGCACACGGCATTTACGATGTTCATACCGACGACGGTATCCTGCGCTGCACGTTACGAGGAAAACTCAAAAAGGCTTTCGCCCAGGCTCAATCCGCAAAATCTCTGGGCAAAACTCGCCAGCTACGTCCCGATAAATTATTATACATGACTCCATCTCAACGTATGGAGCGTATGGAGCGCCAGGATAGTAGTGAAAATCCTCTGCCCATCCGCCTCTCAGTCGGTGATTATGTGAAATTGCGCCGAATTGATGCAACGACAGGCTTGATAGAAGAGATCCTACCACGCCAGAGTGCATTGGTACGCAAGGATGCAGGTTCAACGACCAAAAAAGTGATTCAACAGACGATGCTTGCCAATCTAGACCAGGTGGTGCTTGTGTTTGCTTGTGCGCAACCTGATCCCCACTTTGGCATGCTTGACCGCTACCTGACAATCTGCGAGTCGACGAGATTGCGTTCGTTGATCTGCCTCAACAAATCTGATCTACCTCATTTACGTTATGTAGATGAAGCGGCTCAGTTGTATAGCAAACTTGACTATCTTGTTATCCGAACCAGCGCCCAGACTGGTGAGGGTATCACGCAATTAGCAGCATTGTTGAAAGATCACACATCGCTTTTTACCGGACCTTCGGGCGTAGGGAAATCATCCCTGGTGAATGCCATCGAACCCGGTATGGCAATACGTACAGGTCTGATCAGCGATGTCACTGGTAAAGGCAGGCATACGACGACAGGTTCACAGCTCTATCCTCTATCGAGTGGTGGCTGGTTGGCGGACTCAGCCGGTATCCGGGCGCTTACAGGGTGGAATATTCCGGCTGAAGAGCTGGCCTCCTGTTTTGTAGAATTTCGTCCCTACCTGGGGGAGTGCGAATACTCCGATTGTGTGCATATCGACGAGGAGGGATGCGCAATTATTCAGGCTGTTCAGGATAGTGTGCTTGATGAACGCAGGTACAGGAGCTATGTACGCATCTATAATGGAGAGGAGCGTTAAAGGATAACGCTATTGCTTAAACCAGTTCATGTGTAAGAGCCAGTATAACCTCATCATCTTGCTCCTCAAGTACCGTACGTGGATCAAGCAACAGTGTGTCGCGCAAGATGCGTGTGATGATGGGGGTTTGGCGCACACGTAGGCGCTTAGCTAACTCATCCAGGGAAAGAGATACATGTGCAGCATCAAGTGCTAGCAAGGTAGTAGGCAACGTTTCACCGGGCAAGGAGCCACCGCCAATAGTTGATGCGCCATGTTGTGTGCGTGCCGTAATTCCATGGCTTCTGAGCTCTGCTACCCAGTGAGCAGCACGAGAGGCAAGTTTTTCTGGTGATGCGGCAATCATACGCCATAAGGGAATATGGGTGATAGCCTGTCCACGTTGATAATGGCGTAACGTTGCTTCGAGGGCGGCCAGCGTCATTTTATCAATACGTACGGCCCGCATCAAAGGATGACGACCAATGCGAGCAATAACCTCAGACTTTCCAACTATGATACCTGCCTGGGGACCGCCTAGCAATTTATCACCAGAGAAACAAACCAGATCGGCTCCCTGAGCAATACGCTCTTGAGGTGTCGGCTCGTGTGTCAGCCCATACTTTTCGCTATTAAGTAAGCAGCCACTACCCAGATCTTCCATAACTAGCAATCCGTGCTTGTGAGCCAACTCGGCCAGAGAACCTAAAGATGTGGATGCGGTGAAGCCTGTAATTAGAAAATTGCTGGGATGAACGGATAATAATAGCGCCGTTTGTGCGGTTAGCGCTGCTGCATAATCCTGAATGCGTGTGCGGTTCGTGGTACCGACCTCGACGAGAGAGCAGCCGCTCTGGCGCATCACATCGGGAATGCGGAAGCCACCACCGATCTCCACCAGTTGTCCACGCGAGATGATCACTTCGCGTCCATTTGCCAGGGTGCTGAGAGATAAAAGCACAGCCGCTGCGTTATTATTGGTAACGATAGCAGCTTCAGCACCTGTAAGTTCGCGCAAAAGAGCCTCGGTATGAACATGACGGGAACCGCGTTCGCCAGCCGCCAGATCATATTCTAAATTAGAGTAGCCCCAGGAAACAGACTGCACAGCTTGAAGCGCTTCCTGGCTGAGGGGGGCACGACCGAGATTGGTGTTAATAATGACGCCAGTTGCATTGATAACAGAATGCAGGCGTGGTTGCTGCTCCTTCTGGAGTGCATGCTCTGCCTGTATCAGCAACTCAGGGGAGGAGGGACAGGACACACCTGCAAGGATGCTGGTACGTGCTTGAGCCAGGCTGGTGCGTAAAGCACGTACAGCAAGATCACGTGAAAATTGTGCTGCGAGATGTTGACCTGTAGGGGTCTGAAGAAGTTCATCGATGGAAGGCAAGAGACGTAGCTGGTTCTGGTCGGGGCTCATACAACAAATGTCCTTAATACAGAATCTCCGTCCATCAAGGTGACGCCCCTACGGAAAGAAATTAATGCAAAGAGTAGAACATCGTAATAGCGAGGCTGTTTGCCACCTTACCCATGACGGCCCGTAGATCGGCATCGTTGAGCCGACAGATAGCATACTGGTCGGCAAGAAGCGAGCGCAAGATTGGGTACATTAATTCTGTCTTCACCAGGCTATCGGTATCAAGGAGGGGATAATCCCGTTTCAAGAGCAAGTGGTGATAGGGGCGCAGTTTGCCGCGATAAGATGTCAACGCGACGACATTCACTGCGCCGGCATGGCGACAGAAGGGCTCGCCTGACACAACAAGAGCGGGGTGCCAGTCGAGGATGCGCTTCTCTTCGATACCGGGGGGAAGAGACGGGTACCCAAAGCTTACCCAATACACCATGCCAAACTGCACAGGTGTTTGATAGGTCAGGGCATCCGGTGCAAGTTCAGGTGGATGTGGCATAGCTATTTACGTGTACGTCTCTATTATTTCACTAAGGCCTTACCAAAACCGGAGCGTATACTGGCGCATCAGCATTCTCAAGTTGCGCATAAAAGCAAGCACTGGTGAGTGACCAGGAACGCGCAACGAGACTGAGACGCTCTTCACGTTCGTCGTGACTTTCTTCTTGAAGGGCAACAGCTATGAGTTCCATATCACGCTGATATTGTTCCTTAAGTAAAGGTGAACGGCTGAAGTCACAATTCGTCGTTGCCATAGAAGCTACCTCTTATTCCAAGTCCAATTTGCCAAAACATACTTCCGGGTAGCGGAAGAACCGCTGCTGGGTGAGGGCTATAAATTTCTCCAACGTGGGAGATTATACCAGCAATTTGTGATAGATGCAATGCTTTTTGCCACCACTTTGTAGAACAGGCAAAAATTTCTTTTACTCTGCTCGTAAACCAATTTATTTCTATCGTTAACACGTTAACAGGCAAAAAGTATCTCATAAAAAAATGCTTGACATCAACGGGCGTGTCGGCTATAATGTGTCCCGTCGATCACTCAGAACGAACTGGCGTGTTCCTCAACCTGGGCAGTTACCAAAGTGGACAAATGGGACTGACTGTAAATCAGTTGCGAGAGCTTCGGAGGTTCGAATCCTCCACTGCCCACCTTATACATATATATGAGCTATGTATGAGTATGGCAAGGTTGGCCCGTGTGGCGCAGCGGTAGCGCACAGTCTTGGTAAGACTGGGGTCATGGGTTCGATTCCCATCACGGGCTCCCGTGGTTTCTGAATGATGTCTGAACTCGATGCTCTTCAGCATAGTTCCATCTTCACGAAAATCCGCGTAGGATGTAAAAAAGCTTTCGCTGCCGTCTTCTGAGAAGATCGTCACTCCCTTCTTGTTATACTAGTAGAAATAGTATCTCAAATTGACGATCAAGCTATCGGGGGCGGCTGCTGCATGTCTATACCCGTTGCCATTTGATCGCAAGTAGGTTTGCAAAGGAGCCACAGTTTAAGAAATGGCTAAGAAGAAGTTTGAGCGTACTAAACCACATGTGAATGTGGGTACCATCGGCCACATTGACCATGGCAAGACGACCCTGACCGCAGCGATCACCAAAGTGTTGGCTGCCTCTCAGCTTGCCAAATACACGGCCTTCGACCAGATCGACAAAGCCCCAGAAGAGCGCGAGCGCGGTATCACTATCGCCATCGCTCACCTGGAGTACGAGACCGAGAAGCGCCACTATGCTCATGTGGACTGCCCCGGTCACGCCGACTACATTAAGAATATGATCACCGGTGCGGCCCAGATGGACGGCGCGATCCTGGTGGTGAGCGCTCCTGATGGTCCGATGCCCCAGACACGCGAACACGTGCTGCTGGCCCGGCAGGTGGAGGTTCCGGCCATGGTGGTCTTCCTCAACAAAGTCGATATGATGGAAGACGAGGAACTGCTCGAACTGGTCGAACTGGAAGTGCGTGAACTGCTCTCCAAGAATCAGTTCCCTGGCGATGATGTCCCGGTCATCCGTGGCTCAGCCCTCAAAGCGCTGGAAAGCAAAGGCGACCTCTCGCGCAACGATCCGGATGCAGCCTGCATCTGGGAGTTGATGGATCAGGTTGACAGCTACATTCCCACCCCCACACGTGCTACCGACAAGCCGTTCTTGATGCCAGTGGAAGATGTGTTCGGGATTAAAGGCCGTGGCACGGTGGCAACCGGTCGTATCGAGCGCGGCATCGTCAAGGTTGGCGAATCGGTCGAGATTATAGGCATGCGGGAAGATGTTCGCTCGGTGGTGGTGACGGGGGTAGAAATGTTCCAGAAGACGCTGGATCAGGGGCAGGCGGGCGACAATGTGGGGTGCCTGTTGCGTGGGGTTGAGCGTGCCGATATCGAGCGTGGGCAGGTTCTGGCCAAGCCGGGATCGATCAAGCCGCACAAGAACTTCCTGGCGGAGGTGTACGTGCTCTCCAAAGAAGAGGGAGGACGGCACACGCCGTTTTTCAATGGGTATCGTCCGCAGTTCTATGTAAGAACGACGGATGTGACCGGAGCGATCAAGCTGCCCGAAGGGGTGGAGATGGTCATCCCCGGTGATAACATTCAGATGACGGTGGAGCTGATCCAGCCCGTAGCAATGGAAGAGGGCGTCAGGTTCGCCATCCGTGAGGGTGGACGTACCGTTGGTGCAGGCGTCTGCACGAAGGTGCTCAGCTAAGATCAAATTATTGTATAAGTGGGCGCAACCAGTTGCGCCCATCGGTGCTTTACCAGAGTCATTTATTTATCAGCAACAAGAAGCATGTTCCTGATGATGAGAAGATATGAGAACCTACCGCCGGGGCTCGCGGGAAGGAAGACGTCTGTGGAGAGATGGTAAGACCAGATACGAATGGAACCGTAGAAGGCTTGTCTCATTGAAGCAGAAAAGCGCACTCGTGAGAGTGCGAATCCCCTGCCTTTAGGCAGGGGAGGATGTCAACTAGAGATGTGGCAAGTCCAGCTCAAAACATGAACGGAGTGAAGGTATGGCTAGCAAGAGCAAAGAGAATCGCATTGTGGTAACGCTGGCTTGCACAACCTGCAAAAGCCGCAATTATACCACTTCAAAAAACAAGAAAAATAATCCTGAGCGTCTGGAGCTAAGGAAGTTTTGTACAACGTGTCGGGTTCATGTACCTCATCGTGAGACCAAGTAGGGATAGTAGGGAACCGTTTCACTGGTGGAGCTTGCTGGTGAGCGCTGGCGGCTGTTACTACTGATCAAGAAAGGTTTAACGTGGCAAACAAGATGGCCGACAAAAAGAAAACGACGAGCCGGAGTCAGATGGCTGAACCCAGGCCGCGTACGTCAAGTGAGAAAGCGCTGAGTGAGAAAGCGTCAAGTGAGAAAACACCGTCTGCGAAGGCCGCACCGCGTGTAGAGCGTAAAGAGCAACCAAAGCAGGAAAGCAAACAGGTAAAGCGTAATACAAAGAGTTCTCCTGGTGTGATACAGCGTTTACGTAGTGGGCGCGTGGGTCGTTTTATTACCGAAGCTTATTATGAACTCCGCCACAAGGTAACCTGGCCTACTTTCGAGGAAGCTCGCAACATGACGGTTATAGTAATTATAATATCTGTTGTAATTGGAGGAATACTGGGCCTGGTCGACTATGGTCTGTATAACCTCTTCCTGTATATCAGTGGTCGTTAAGTGGCTTCGTTACCTGGAAGTTTATGAGGGAAAATACCGTGGTTACTGAACATACCAGTGAGAATGGACAACCTACACAACCGGATAGTGAGCGTGCCTGGTATGCTATTCATACCTATTCAGGGTATGAAAATAAAGTAAAAAGCCACCTCGAAGCCCGCATCGCCTCTATGGATATGCGTAACAAGATCTTCCGTATCATCGTGCCAATGGAAGAAGAGGTGGAGATTAAGCAGGGGCAGAGGCGGACAGTGCAGCGTAAGGTCTTTCCTGGCTATGTACTGGTAGAGATGGTTATGAGCGATGAAGCCTGGTATGTTGTGCGTAACACTCCCGGTGTGACAAGCTTTGTAGGTTCAGGTACCCGTCCCGTGCCCCTCCAGGAACATGAGATTAAGTCCATTCTGAAGCAGGTCACAAAAGAGACTGAGAAACCAAAAGCGAAGATCAGTTTCTCTAAAGGCCAGAGCGTACGTGTTATCGATGGACCGTTCACAGAATTTATCGGTACGGTCAGTGAAATTAATATGGATCGAAATAAGGTGACTGTCCTGGTTTCGTTTTTCGGTCGTGAAACTCCGGTGGTGCTGGATTTCCTCCAGGTCGAGAAAATCTAGTACTTCCTTACATTCGGGTGAGTCGAAGACTAGATGCGAGAGCATCGTTCCCGAATGCATTTTAAGGAGAACACTACCTTCTATTCTAACCCGTTTTCTGAGGAGTTGAAAAAACAAAATGGCAAAGCGTATCAAAGCTGTAGTGCGACTACAGATTCCGGCGGGCAAGGCCAATCCTGCACCACCAATTGGTACTGCGCTTGGACCTCACGGCGTCAATATCATGATGTTCTGTAAGGAATATAACGCGCGTACCGCTGAGCAGGCTGGTCAGATCATTCCTGCCGAGATCACGATCTACGAAGATCGCTCTTTTACATTCGTTACCAAAACACCCCCTGCCGCTTTCTTATTGCGTACAGCTGCTGGTGTTGACAAGGGTTCTGCTATCCCCAATAAAACAAAGGCCGGCTCGATCACACGTGAGAAACTCCATGAGATCGCCGAATTGAAGATGAAAGACCTCAATGTAAACGATATTGAGGCAGCCGAGCGCACTATCGAAGGTACTGCCCGCAGCATGGGTATTACAATCTCTTAGGTGCAGCCCGAAGTCACTGCGGTTATTAAGCCTCAAGGAGGGCAAAAAATAATGACAACACAAACTCATGGGAAAAAATACCTGGAAGCTGCGAAGCAAGTCGAGAGCGATAAACTTTACGAGCCCCAGGAAGCCGTTACGCTCCTCAAAAAAATTAATTACGTGAAGTTCGATCCTACCCTCGAAATCCACATGAAGCTCGGCGTTGATCCGCGTCATGCGGACCAGATGGTGCGCGGTGTTGCAATGCTGCCTGCTGGCACCGGTAAAGAAGTGAAGGTGCTGGTTTTTGCACAGGGCGAGAAGATCGCGGAAGCTGAGGCGGCGGGAGCGGATTTCGTTGGTCTCGATGATTTGATCAAACAGATTGAAGGCGACTGGCTTGGTTTTGATGTTGCTATCGCCACCCCTGATGTCATGGGCAAGGTGGGTCGCCTGGGTAAGAAGCTTGGACCTCGTGGTTTGATGCCGAGCCCAAAAGCCGGTACAATTACATTCGATCTTGCCAGAACGATTCGCGATGTAAAGGCTGGCCGTGTCGAGTTCAAAGTCGATAAAACGGCTCTTCTGCATGTACCTGCTGGAAAGATTTCGTTCAACGAAGATGCCTTGCTATCGAACATCGCTTCAGTCGTTGATGCCGTAGTTCGTGCGCGTCCATCTGGAGCGAAAGGGACCTATATAAAGAGCATTGTGCTTTCATCTACCATGTCACCGAGCGTTCATCTGGACATTCCAGCGGCGACGGCATTGAAGCCGAACGCATAATAGAATATACTACCCATAACAATTGTCAACCGAAGACAGCAAGTATGCCAACGTGCATCTAAGCGATATTGTTTCACTGTAGGGGCGCGATTTATAAGCCCGCTTTTACGACGCCTGCGATTGACCCCTACATATCGACTTGCCGAGGAGTGACTATTCCGTAGCTAGTAGCTGCTATGCCTGATAATCCGTACCTGAATGGAGGGTTCCGGTTATCGCAAAGGATATCTTTACTACGCATAACTGAATAGCTTCTTCGAGACCTTCGGCATTACGACCGAAGGTTTTTGTATATATCCTCAGAAAGGAGGAGAACATCTATGCCTACACAGGCAAAAGCGGAGAAGATTGATGAACTGACAGAGAAACTCAGTCGTGCAACTGTAGCGATACTGGTACAGACTCAGGGTCTGACTGTCAAAGATATGGTTGATCTGCGCGGCAAAATGCGTGCTGCCAAACTTGAGTTCCAGGTTGCCAAAAATACGTTGCTACGTATTGCTTCAGAGCGCAACAACATGACGGAACTGGACAAGAGTATCTTTAATGGCCAGACATCTGTTGCTTTTGGATACGACGACGAGGTAACTGCAGCAAAAGCTGTTGCCGACTACGTTCGTGTTTCTAAAGTTGCGGTGCTGAAGTCCGCCATTCTTGGTGGTCGAGCCTTAAGTGCCGACCAGGTTGAAGGTCTAAGCAAGATTCCTGGCGGCAAACTGCAAGCAAAGGCCGAAGTTGTTGGAACCGTCCAGGGACCACTTGGAAGTACCTATGGCCTATTAACCGCGCCATTGCGAGATCTATGCTACGTGCTACAAGCACGTGCTGAACAACAGGACGGTGGAACACCCGCCGAATAATGTAGGGGCCGCGTTTACGACGCCCGTGTCCCTCACCAAAATCGTAGGGACCGCGTTTACGACGCCCGTGTCCCTCACCAAAGGAGAAAGAAATCATGTCCGTAGATACCATTATTGCCGATATCGAAAAATTGAACGTACTGGAACTCGTTACATTAACCAAGACTTTGCAGGAGAAGTGGGGTGTAAGCGCAGCACCTGTAGCTTCTGCCGCTGCACCAACCACCTCCGTTGCACCAACCGAAGTCGCTGCACCAGTCGAAGAGAAGACCGAGTTTGACGCAATTCTCACCGAAATTGGTCCTAACAAAATCAACGTCATCAAAGTTGTGCGTGAACTCACTGGCCTGGGCCTGAAAGAGGCCAAAGCCGTTGTCGACGAGGCTCCTAAGGCTGTCAAAGAGGCCGTCTCGAAGGACGAAGCTGAGAAGATCGCAGCCAAATTGGCTGAGGTTGGCGCAAAAGTTCAGATTAAATAATAATGCTCTTGCAAGTTCTCAACGGAGGGCTCCACAAGAGTTATCCGTATTATAACAGGATAGGAATGGGAACGCCCTTTATTGCGTCTCCATCTTATCCATGTTATAATGCGGACGTGTAGTTTTCATTTTCCACCTTGTACATTAGGAGGTGATTTAAGAGCGTGGCTTTAAAGACAGAAGAAAAAGCGGGAATTATTGAAAATGCCCGCGTACATGAAACTGATACTGGTTCGCCTGAAGTACAGGTTTCCATTCTGACCCGACGCATCAATCAGTTGACTGAGCACATGAAGATTCATAAGCATGATCTGCATTCTCGTCGGGGTTTGATCATGCTCGTCGGGCAGCGCCGACGTTTACTTGCATACCTGAGTAAGAAGAGCCCAGATCGCTATCGAGCATTGATCGCGAAGCTTGGTCTGCGCCACTAATTGCGGGGGGGTGTTGTGGATGCGGTCGGCAATATCACGTGCGTTCTGCCCGACCGCTGCTCCATTTTTCTCCACATACTGAAGCGAGTGCCTTGTGTTGAAGAGAGATTGAGACGAACGGAACGAAGACGATAAGTAAAGGGTATGATTCTCCTCATTGATTAGGAACCGACACATCGGGATTGACCAGACCGCAGCAGGATCCATGCGGTAGGTATAGTACGTTAATAGGATTTGCACCCGGCTTTTGCAAGAGATGGATGTGAAATATTCCACGTGAGGATTGGACCAATTTGTATAGGGTGCTATAGTCGGAGGAAATATGATTCACCGTCAAGAAGCTGTCATTGGTGGCCGTGTTATGAGCATTGAGACCGGTCGTGTGGCAGAGCAAGCTAGTGGCGCAGTGTTAGTGCGCTACGGAGAAACCGTTATCCTGGCAACTGTGGTTGGCAGCGATGAGCCTCGTGAAGGCATTGATTTTTTCCCCTTAACTGTTGATGTTGAAGAGCGTATGTATGCCGCTGGTAAGATCCCCGGTGGTTTTATTAAACGCGAAGGTCGCGCGAGCGAACATGCTATCCTCGCTTGCCGTCTTGCTGATCGTCCTCTCCGTCCCCTCTTCCCCAAAGGGTATCGTAATGATGTACAGGTCGTCATCACCGTCCTTTCTGTAGACCAGGAAAATGATTCCGATATTATGGGTATTGTTGGTGCCTCGGCGGCTCTCAGCGTGTCTGATCTTCCATTTGCTGGCCCGGTTGGTGCGGTACGTATCGGGTATATTGATGATCAGTTGGTAATTAATCCGACTGAGTCTCAGATGCCTAACAGCAAATTGGACCTGGCTATTGCCGGTACATCTGATGCTGTAATGATGGTTGAGGCTGGTGCGAAGGAACTGCCCGAAGATTTGATGTTAGAGGCTGTGCGTTTTGGTCATGAAGCACTGCAAGACATCATCAAAATGCAGGAAAAACTGGCACAGGTCGTCAATGTTACCAAACGAACGTTTACTCCCCCTGTGGTTGATGAGGAATTGCGTGGAAAGGTCGCTGCATTCGTACTCCCTCGTTTTGAGGCTGCGGTGAATAATCCTAACAAGGCGGCTCGCTCTACGGCACTATCGCTGGTACAGGACGAGTTGATTGCGGAACTGGGAACGCAGTATCCCGATCGCTTGAAAGATATTATCACGTTCTATGAAAAAGAACTGAAGTCGTATGTGCGTAATAACATTCTTGATAACAGCATACGCCCAGATGGACGTGATCTGAAGACCATCCGTCCTATTACGTGCGAAGTTGGACTCCTACCGCGTACTCACGGTTCCGCTCTCTTTACGCGTGGACAGACGCAGGTACTGAGCGTGATTACTCTCGGATCTCCCGGCGATGAGCAGATATTGGATGGGCTGAACCACAGTGAGAACAAGCGCTTCATGCACCATTACAATTTTCCACCTTTCTCGACTGGTGAGAGCAAGCCTCTTCGTGGTCCAGGTCGTCGTGAAATTGGTCATGGTGCTCTGGCTGAACGTGCAATTGCAGCCGTTATTCCTGCGCAAGATGAGTTCCCCTACACGATTCGTGCGGTCTCCGATGTCCTTTCATCGAATGGCTCGTCCTCGATGGGTTCGGTCTGCGGAACAACGCTGTCTCTAATGGATGCGGGTGTGCCTATTCATGCGCCTGTTGCAGGCGTCGCCATGGGTCTGATCACAGGTGAAGGCGAGCGTAGCGGAAAGTGGGCCGTGCTCAGTGATATCCAGGGTATTGAAGACGCGCTTGGCGATATGGACTTCAAAGTTGCCGGTACTGCCGATGGCGTTACTGCATTACAGATGGATATCAAGGTCAAAGGCATCACATATGAGATCATGGCGAAGGCTCTAGAGCAGGCACGCGAAGGTCGCATGTTTATCATGGATAAGATGCTTGAGTCAATCGATGCTCCACGTGAGGAACTATCCGAGTTTCGCACCACGAATTCAGACCATTAAGATTAACCCGGATAAGATCGGCGCTGTCATTGGACCAGGCGGGAAGATGATCCGCAAGATCCAGGAAGAGAGCGGCGCAAAGATCGATATCGAGGACGACGGTTCAGTCAACATTTCGGCAACCTCTGGCGACGCGATGCAGCATGCAATGGATGCGGTACGCGCTCTGACTGAGGAGGTTGAGGTTGGCCGTATCTATACTGGTACGGTGCGTCGTCTCGTCGATTTCGGTGCCTTTGTTGAGATTCTTCCAGGTAAAGAAGGGCTCGTCCGCACTTCTCAGCTCGCCGATTACCAGGTGATGCGACCGGAGGATGTGGTGTCCGTGGGTGATGAAATTACGGTCATGGTGGTCGAAGTTGATCCACAGGGACGCGTCAATCTCTCCCGTCGTGCCGCATTAAGTGGTGAACTTCCTTCACAGGCTGAACTGGATAGCGAGCGTGGTCCCGGTCGGGGCGGTCCCAGCCGTGGTGGCCCAGGAGGTCGTCCCGGCGGATATGGAAATCGTGACCGCGATAGTGGTCCCAGTCGTGGTGGCTACGGCGATCGTGGAGGATACGGTGGTGGGCGCGACCGTGGCAGTTATGGTGACCGCGACAATGGTGGACGCGACCGTGGAAGCTATGGCGGTGGTAGTGGCAGTGGCGGCGGCGGATTTGGACAACGGCGACCAATGGGCCCTGGTGGCCCACCTCCTGGCCCTGGTGGCCCATCTCGTGGTCCAAGTACCGGCCCACGAAGAGATGGTGGCTTTGGACAGCGCACCGATCGACGCTGGTAGGTTCTCTAACAACTCTCAAGAGGCGGGCAACCATTATGGTTGCCCTGTCTCCTTGATGTATTTCCACTTGACTTCTTAGGGTCTGGTGGGTATATCTTCCCCATCAGGGGCGGCTGGAGGCCATATTCTTCCTCGACCCACTTGAGGGTACTGAAATTTTAAAATTGATGAACGAGAAGGGGTAAAGTGTTATGTCCTCAGAGGAGACGTTGCAGGAGGTTGCGGTAGAGGTCTCGACCTGCTCAAAGTGTAATCTTTGTAAAGGTCGCACAAGGGCGGTGCCTGGTGAAGGGAATATAGACGCCAAAATACTATTTATTGGTGAGGGACCAGGCTTTCACGAAGATAAGCAGGGACGGCCATTTGTCGGCCCCGCAGGGCAATTTCTAGATGAACTCCTTGAAAGCATTAATCTGAAACGTGCAAATGTATTTATTACGAATGTCGTGAAGTGTCGCCCACCGAATAATCGTGATCCTCTTCCTGAAGAAATTGATGCCTGCGATGATTATCTGGACCGGCAGATTGCGGCCATCAGGCCACAGGTTATTGTGACACTAGGACGTTACTCCATGGCAAAGTTCTTTGGCAGCGAGAAGATCAGCTCTATTCATGGTCGTGCTCGCAAGAAGGATGGATACATCTGCATCGCCATGTATCATCCAGCCGCTGGTCTGCACCAGACAAGTCTCAAAGATGTCATTCGCAATGACTTTAAGAAAATTCCTCTCGTCGTTGCGGAAGCCGAACGCATGGCTGTGGAGTCTCCTGTAAAGGTTGCCGAGCCACCCAAAAGCAGAGAAGAGCCGCCTCAGCAGTTATCGCTGTTCTAGACTAGTAGGGCCGCGTTTACGACGCCCAGGAGGGTGTGGTAGATCAATGCATCATCCCCCCGGCGTCGTAAACGCGGCCTATATACCTTGTATTTCCAACACCCTTTCGTATATACTCCCAATAGAGAGGAAATATTCGTAAATCCGAGTGAGCCTATGCAGGAAATACAATGAAAAGGGCTCTCTATCCTGGATTGATTGCTGTGGTAGTGGCAATCATCCTTGCATCTCACCTATCCTCGGTTCATGTAGCAACAGCAGCTTCTCTGGCCAGAGCCAGCACCAGGAGCGGCCAAACAACCGATTGGGCAAATGTGCGCTCGAAAGCCAGCACCAGTCATCACGACCTATGCTCCTGGTACTCCTGTTACTCGCCTGCGCTGGCACCTATCACAAAGCCGTCTATCTCGCTGATTTTGCCGCGCCAGTAAGGGACCTTTACCTTGTGACCTGCGCTCATCATTGTAACGTCGCGCAGGTGTGCATAGCGAAAGACGACGGGAAGACCCTCCGGCCCAATTTCCGGTTGTTCGGGCGCAGGTATCAGGGCTGTATAGTACTCCTGCAGAAAATCTGCTGTTTCTGGCTCTTGCTCCCGGTACATCTCTTCATGTAAATTAATATAGAATTGAGCATAGGCTTCGGTGCTGACCATCGTGCCAAAGACCAGCAACCCGTGCATCTGAAACATGACTTCGATCTCCAGATTTTGTTTTTCCACCAGCCTCGTCCAGGCCTGTAGTGCGAAATCCTGTGAGCCGTACTCTTTAAGCCAGATATTGCGTCGTTCGCTCCGTGTTAAAGGACGAAATCCACTCTCCAGGCCTGCTGCTTCCGGGCCAGTAGTGCCCTGTTCCGATGTATCTGTCATGAGGAAGAAAGCCTCCATCGTGTTTTTTAATAGGTGCGGACGCAGTGCGTGGAGAAACTTTGCGTATAAAATGGAAAGTACTCCACGTCCCGGCGCAGTTAATGCATAGGAACAGTATACATGTTTTAGAAGAAATTACAATAGGCAAGAAACGCTAAATCTCCATCCCTCCCTGAGAAGGATGGAGAACAGAGATCTATCAATTATTGGTTAGAAGGTTAGCCGCCCGTAAAGAATGGCGGTTGTTGCTGCTGGCAACCTCGCCTCTTGCAATTTTTTTGCGGATTGTTGGTAGGAACAGTATAATTGCTCATCATTGTAGGCATCGTCCCATCGATAAACCAGTCGGTGACGGTTGGTTCTCCGGGACGCGGAAGGAGCCCGGTTATTGCTGAGACGGTGCCAGCATGCACGTCGGCAGGTCGCGTGAAATCATCAGGCGGAAAGTGGTAGCGCTGTGATGCATATTCCATGATATCGTGCCAGATGGGGGCAGCTCCTGTGATACCGATGATGTTATTAGCCATTGCAGTATCGTCGCTGTTACCTGCCCATACTCCAACTGTCAGATAAGGTGTATAGCCCATCGTCCAGTTGTCTTTGAAGTCATTGGTTGTTCCAGTTTTAGCCGCTGCAGGCCGATCCAGTTCAAGCGGATTACCAGGACTAAACTCCTCATAACGTGCTGCATTGTCGGAAAGTATACTACTCATTAAGAAGGAGACATTGGCGCCCAGTGCACGTTTTCCCTGTGGGTGCGCTTCATTGTACTTATAGATTGGTTGCCCTTCGTTGTTGGTAATCTCTAGAATAGAGGTTGGTGGCACATGCACACCTTTATTAGCAAAAGTTGAATAGGCACTCGTCATATCAAGAAGCGATACACCAGCAGAACCAAGAGCCATTGAAGGTCCTACGTTCACAGGATTCAGATTTGCAACCTCACTAAGTCCGAGGCGGGCGGCCATATTTTGCACATTTCCAACACCTGCATACATAATGGCATCGACAGCAGGTATGTTGAATGAGTTGGCAAGAGTATTGCGAATGGTACTGGGAAGTTTGTTAAGAAAAGTGTTACCGTAATTCCCTGGCTGGTAGAATCCACTTGGACTGGTTGGATCTTTGACTGGATAGGTCGTCGCATGGTTGGGTATGACCATTGCAGGATACCAGCCCATCTCGAAATCTGTTGAATACACGACTGGTTTGAATGACGATCCCGGTTGTCGTTGCTCTAAAGCGACGTTATCTTCTCCCCTTATCTGTGGCGTATTCATATCATATTTGGCGCTACCATCCATAGCCAGAATCTCGCCATTGTATGGATTCATTACAACAGCGGCAGCGTTGTTGACGTTGTAGTCCCTTGATAATACGACATTGCCGAGATAATCAGAGTATTGCTGAGTATAAAGCTTGTTATAAGCTATCTGCTCGACCTTTTTTTCCAGAGTCAGATCCAGCGTTGTGTAGATACTGTAACCGCCATCTTCCAGATTTTGTGCTCCTATCAATGGGATCAGGACATCGTCGATCACGTAGCGCACAAAATGAGGTGCCAGGGTTGCATTGTTGACAGAATGAGATGTGAACGTATACTTCGCCATCTCCTGCTCCGCCTGTGTCATCTGCTTCTCGGTAATTGTATCCATTGCTAGCATAGCCTGAAGTACGACTTTCTGCCGTGCGAGTGCAGCAGGTTTATTGATGATTGGATTGTACAGCGATGGTCCTTGTGGCAAGCCTGCTAACATTGATGCCTGAGCCAGGTCGAGCTGTCCAACAGCGGGCTTGCAGGTAGTACGATTACACTTCGGCTGGAGCCCAAAAAGTCCTCAGCGGCAGACTCAGCACTATAGTTGAGGTCGCCATAGTAGACGGTATTCAGGTACATCTCCATAATTTTCCATTTTGGATATTGCTGCGTCAGGCCCGTGGCAAGAAGCGCCTCTTCGGCTTTGAGCTGAACCGTGCGCGGTTCTCCGTCGAAAAACTCTTTTTTGATCAACTGCTGGGTAACAGTGCTGCCACCCTCCACTACCTGGCTGCTCTGGGCATCTGAGAAAGCGGCTCGTATGATACCGTTCAAATCAACACCATTATTGGTCCAGAATGTGCGATCCTCAGCTGCAACAGTGGCGTTGACCAGAAGTGGTGAGATATCACTGTAGTTGATATAGGTACGGCGTCCTTTATTTTCCTGGTGATCATAGAGTTCATAGAGTAAGGTGCCGTTACGATCATAAATACGCGTTGTTTGAAATAACGAGTGCTGCGCGATGCCATTTAATAGGGGTAATTGTCTCTGATAATAAGCATAACCCGCACCTGCACTGCCAGAAACAAGTAATGTTAGAATTGCCAACACGATGATAGTAGTAGCTATGATACGTGGAACCATATCTTTTGAAACACGAGCCTGGCGGCGCTTGCGCATGATGATGCGGTTGACGCGTACACGATGGAGTCCTTTCAGTTCTTGTGGTGATAATGGAGGTCTGACAGCGGGCTGTTCGGAAACAGTTGCAATGCTCTGACTTCTATATGCTGGATAACTTCTACCCATTGCGCCATTGTGCGCATTTGCAGAAGTGACGAGATCTCGTTTCTCCCCACGTTGACTATTGCGGAGTTCATCTATAGACATGCAACGTCTCCCCTCGCGGTCATAAATATAAGTTCGTTTTGTGTGTCATCCTTACCATTTCTTCTCATTTCTAATGGGTACCATTCCCAATAATACCATAATGACTCATTTGTAAGCGACAATATCCCCCACATTGGTGATAGGACCCACTTTTAAGGGCAAAATCTTAACCAGAAATAGAAGCACCCCCCCGGGTACTGGTATAAGAACTGTGTAGGAGAGTGGTGGAGAGCGATGGAACAGGACCCGCCAAGAAGAAACGAGGACGCCCCAGAAAGTGGAATGGGCGCAGATCGCGTTGGGATTGCTGGTGTGAATTGTATGCCAGGCTTCATTGCCGGGCCATTCAACATTGGTTTCTTTGTTGTCATGTTGGAATGACCCTCATCTGACGCGTATATAGGGAGAGATCAACTCGCTTCCCTGCACAGAATGTTAGACGGGTTGCGCAATGAACTGTAAGATAATCTGTTGTGAACTACGGGGCGGAATGTTCAGGCGATCGGCTGGACGGTTGAGGCCATCCTCCATAGTAACGATGGGTTCGAAACAGATAAAGGCATGATCTGGTGCTGTGACCTTCTCCGACCAGACCTGCATGGTAGAGAGCGCATAATGGCCATTGCTCGGAAGTTCGGCAATCGTCAGTGTGCCATGTCCGGGGATCTGAAGTGTAATAGAATGAGGGAATGGGTAAGGAGTGTCTGGTGGCTGAGTATCCCATTGAAATGCTGAAACTGCGAAGCCCTCAGGGCCGGTGGTTTCAATGTGGGACTTGATGGATTGCTCAATGGCGAAATAGGGATGGAAGCCAGGAGCGATAGGCATAACTTCGTCATTGCGATTCTCCATTGTCAATGTATAGGTAAGTAACCCATTGCCCGCCTCGATCCGAGAAGTAAAAGCGAATTCATAAGGATAGTCAGCACGTGTAGCATCGTTACTTGTCAATTGGATGGTGATGCTGGACGCGTTCTGCTCAATGATGGTCCAGGGCATAATACGGCCAAAACCGTGAATGGGTAGCGTCGTTCCTTTCTCTCTAAAGATACCGTCTTTGAGGCGAGAGAAGTTAGGAATCATCAGAGGCAGACCCCAGCGTTTCACATTGCCCGTCTCGGCTGGTCGATAGAGAACTTCCCAGGGACCGACCTGGAAATGTGAGACGAGGCATATTTCGGGGATTACGCCTATCTTTGTGTTGCCGTATGTGAGTACGTGCTCACGTGACGTCGGAAAGTTCATGAAAGCGGCCATTGTATGTACGGCTCGACCTTTGTAAAGGTTGAGCAACTCTCTTTCTTCATTTTATTTTCTAGGACAGCCTATTTTATTATGTAACGCTATGAGAGAGATCAGCAAGGACATCTCTTTACTGCGTGTATCTTGTATATATTCCAATCAGGCTATAAGGCATCCTACGCTATTGCGTTTTGATAGTTCCATGCTTATACTGTAGATATTGAGATGCATATGTACGCGTATGCATTGCATTTGAAGCTACAAAAGTATCGTTTTCTACATCCTGCTTCCAGTAATGAATGGGGAGTTTGTGTATGGAGGACAACTCGGGTAGAGAAATGTCGGTGGCACGAACACCGTCAGGCAGGCTGGAGAGGGAGGAAACACGGTCCGTGCAAGGATATATAGCCATCAAAGGAACACGTAGTGGTTTGCTCTTGACCCTGGAGCCTGAAACGCCTTTCGTCGATCTGCTAAATGCACTGGCTGATCGTTTGGCGGAGGCACCAGCTTTTTTTCGTGGTGCGGCACTTACCGTAGACACCACTCGACGGAATCTACGCGTCAGTGAGCGCGTACAGCTTGAGAATCTGCTGGCACATTATCAGATGTCGGTTCGACCGCTTGAAAAAGTGACGGAGGTTATCAAGGAGGCAAGGACAATCACATTGTCATTAGAGGAACCACAGGAACAACCGAGCGAGATTCAGGTCCAGCGAGATCCAAGAGAGTCAGAGGACACACTTTTCTTAAGACGCATCATTCGTTCCGGCCAGGCAATTCATCATAAAAGTAATGTTGTAGTACTTGGCGATGTAAATCCTGGCGCGGAGATTGTGGCCGGAGGAGACATTATCGTCTGGGGAGTATTGCGCGGGATGGTCCACGCGGGCTATCCAGATAACGAGCAGGCGATGGTATGTGCACTCCAGTTATCACCTGTGCAGGTGCGTATTGCACATCTGCTCTCGCGACCACCAGAAGGATTTACCGCCCAGCCGCGCCCTGAGATTGCAATAATCAGGCAAGGACAGATTGTTGTCGAGACCTGGGTCAGCGGGCGTTCTCCGCGCAAATAATAAAGAGGTCCTATTGCTTACTGGTGAATACTGCTAAAAATTGTATATGATCAGTATACTAAAGATATAGGTCAGGTATTCCTCGGAGTCTTCTGCCGTTATGAGATGAGAAACTCTTTGCGAGTAAAAATTTCATGGTATACTAATTTAGTATCCTGTAGCGAAGAGCCAGGGAGCTACTTTGGAGGTAGTTCCTGTTTCATGTATTATATAGTTGCAGTATCCTAAAAAGGATTAAAAGAAGCATCCAGGACTGGCTGGCTCTTCGTGGGCCTTACATACACGGGGAAGTCTGGAAGGTCAATGGAAGCAGCAGTAGGGAGTTATCGTATGGACAGCCGGGTAATCACCATTACATCGGGTAAAGGCGGGGTTGGTAAAACGACAACGACGGCAAATCTTGGAACTGCTCTTGCCATGCAGGGGAAAAAAGTGGCCGTAGTTGATTCCGATATCGGCCTGCGCAACCTGGATGCTGTTTTGGGCCTGGAAAATCGCATCGTCTACGATCTGGTCGATGTGGTTGAAGGCCAATGTCGTTTGCGCCAGGCGTTAATTAAAGATAAACGTTTGCCTGAAATGTATTTATTGCCTGCTGCGCAGACACGTGATAAAAATGCCGTCAATAGTGTGCAGATGGAGCAACTCTGTCAGCAATTGCGTCAGGAATTTGATTTTGTGGTGATTGACTCGCCAGCAGGTATTGAGCAGGGGTTTCGTAATGCTATCGTAGGTGCAGACGAGATTGTGATCGTAGCAAATCCAGAGATGGCTTCTGTGCGCGATGCAGATAGGATTATCGGACTGGTGGAAGCAGCAGGAAAGCCAGAGCCGCGCCTGATTCTTAATCGCTTGAGACCAGAGATGGTGCGGCGTGGGGATATGATGGATGTGGCCGATGTGCTGGAAGTGCTTGGCATCGATCTATTAGGAATTATTCCCGAAGACGAAACTATCATTGTCGCGACAAATAAAGGTGAACCAGCCGTCTACGAAAAACGATCTCGTGCCGGACGTGCCTTTCTCAATGCCGCGCAACGCATTCTCGGAGAAGAGATTCCACTCGACGAAGTCGAAGACTCGCCCTCGCTTCTGGAACGATTACGTCGCATGGTTGGTATCGGTCCAGCCCGCGTACGCTCTCAGTCGTCGTAAAGGGGGGAAAGAAATGGGTGTTTTTGAATTTATGGTTGGTCGGAAGAAACCGACTCCAGGTGAGTTGGCGAAGGAACGCTTAAAGGTAGTACTCGTTCACGACCGTCTCAAAGTAAACCCTGAGGTGCTGGAAATGATCAGAGCGGAAGTGCTCTCCGTCATTTCGAAACGCCTGGAGGTCGATGAGCAGCAGATGCAGGTACTACTCACGCGCGAAGGTGGCGCAGATAAACTGCAAACGGACGTCCCGATTAGACGCCAGAGGGTAACATTTGAGTGGGATCCGCCCGCATATACGCCATCATCTAATGTCGTGCGTGGCAGAATTCACGTTGAAGAAAGTCACGAAGAATAGTACGCGTTGGAACCTATATCCCAACCCCATTGACAGCGATTCTATACGAGATTATCATCTCGTATTGACCTGCCAGCAGGACACTTCGATCTTTTGCTATCCTCCTGTTACAACCGAAAAGGTTAGCGGGAGAGATTTCTGTTGATTATGCCAGGATCAGTTTCTTTCTCTCCTCCGTTGCTGTCCCTCACTCAACCTCCCGGCATGATATTGATTACTCTATAATTGAATATTGCGCGTTTATGTATTCATAATTATAAATAGTAAACATGGCAATATAGTTATGTATCTATAAAAAGGTTAAGAATTCGATGAAAAGAATAAAAATCCTTAACTTAATCTCTACGTGTTCACAACCGAGAGTAGACTGGGAAGATTGTAATATTCCCATGTGGTCGGTACGGAGTGCGTTGTATCCGTTATGAGAAGGAAGAACGTGATTCTGATCGTTCCGGTCGGTCTTTCATTATTGTTGGTCCATTGAGTGTTCTGGGGTTTTCTATGGCGGTAGTGAAGTGTCGGTGGAGAAACACGACGAGGCATATTGTGCATAGTAATGGAAGTGTGGGGAGGTTAGGATGCACAATGGGTTGTATGTAGCGCGTGAAGTTGTGTGGAGTTGGGGAAAGGTCATCTGAGGCGCAGGCTGACTGTAAGGTAACTCGTCCCGGAGTGGGGTGTGGGGGGAGCAGGTAGTGCGTGGGGGCATCGGAGTTTATGGGAATTGCTACCTGCTAAGTAGAGTTACCAGGAGAGTTCAGTGTGAGGGTGCTAGTGGTGGGGGAGGACTGTGCCAGAGGTGGGCGTAGCTATATACAGAAGTGTCGGGGGGTGGAGGTGTTTCACGCATGGCGCTGAAGTTAGCCGGTTTACATGCCGGCACTTCAGTGCCGCCATAGTTCTCTGTACTGTAAAGGAGTTGTTGTGAGCAGGGATGGGGATAGGAGAGAGCCACAGTTTGTCACACTCTGTGCGAGTGGCGTCAGTAGTGCCATATGGCCTGCCAATGAGCGGCACTATGTTGCGACAAACTGGTTTGCTCAGCAGCGACGCTTCTTCATTATGAGGGGGATAGGGCCGTCATACATCCAACGCTGTGGCATCCGGTGCTTGCATCTCCTTTATCCTTTGCTGATACTTGCTCTTCTGGTGACGGCCATTGTTCTGGCAGTGCTTATTTTCCAATACTGGGTGATTTTGTTCGCTCTTGCCGCTATCTGGTCGGTACTGATCGTTTTTACAACTCGTCTTCTGTGCGATAAATTCTATTATATTGCTTTAAAAAAATTAGATCGTAAGGCTCGTTCTCAGTTGCAGCGTCTGCCTCTCTCCGTATTACCTCTGTTTCCGGAAACGCCTATGCCTGCTACTCCATTGATCCGTGTACTGGAGACGATAGATCTCTCCACGATGGATGTGGAGCAATTTATTGAGGATGAAGGCAAACTGCAAACATCAACACAAATTTCTGTAGTTCGGAAGGAGCAGGCACCTTCTGCGGATATGACACCCTAATATTAAGGCAATACATGACTTTTGGGTAATTTCGTTGACCCTTCTGCTGGTGCTCTGTATGATGACAAGTAAAATGGCAGATTAAGCGCCAGGTACCCACGCCCAGATGCGGGGGCTTGTATTCAGGAGGCGACCGTGAGCAATCAACAGATTCAGAAGGTCAAGGTTAAAAAATTAGTACATATAGGGTTGTGGGCAGCAGACGTACCAACACAGGCACGTTTTTATCGCCAGGTGCTGGGGTTTGACCTACGCCTGCCTGCGGATACTTCTGCCAATCGGGATATTGATCTGGAAGAGGCGAACGTTTTTCTTGCGTTGGGGGAGGAGCATCACTCGCTCGGTCTGTTCAACGATACGCGTGTCACGGCAGGCAATGGACGCAAACCGGCTATTCGGACGCAACTCCATCATCTTTCCTTTGAGGTAGACACCGATGCTGAGCTGGCGGCGCTAGCTGCTCGCCTCAATATTGCTGGTATCGATGTAGCACTTGGACCGCGTGATGGCGATCCAGAGACGGGTGATACTCTCTGGTTTAGTGATCCTGACAGCAACCTCATTGAAATCTCAGTGGCGTCCAGTGAATATCTATCAGCAGGTGCAAATAACGCGCGGCGTGTATTGTTACGTCCATATACATTACAACATGTCGCTCTGTATACACCACGCCTTGAGGAGATGGTCGATTTTTATACTGAAGCCTTAGGATTTGATATCTCGGATTGGCTCTTGCGCGAATGTGCCTGGTTGCGCTGTAATAATAATCATCACACGCTCATGCTTATGCAGGGGAAACAGGCAGTTGATCATATTGGTTATAGTATTGCTGACGGTCCTGAATTGTTGCGTTGGGCCGACTATCTGAGTCGGAACCAGATCCCGGTTCTCTGGGGGCCAGGACGCCATGGTGCCGGTAACGATCTGTTCCTGCGCTTTGCGGACACTGAGGGATTACATATTGAACTCTCAGCCGAATTGCAGCAATATTATGATCGCGACGTTACTACACCACCGCGTCTGTGGCATACACGTGAGACAGCTTTCAACCTCTGGGGTACCATGCCATCCTGGACACGGGAAGAAGTGCGTGCCTGATGAGAGACCAGGGCTACGCGGTTACACGATTTCGAATTAATCCAATGCTCTCGACTTCGGCTTCAACCACGTCGCCCGGTTTGAGAAATTCAGGTGGTGTGCGTGAGAAGCCAACGCCACTGGGCGTGCCGGTGGCGATAATATCTCCCGCTTCGAGTGTCATCCCTGCAGAAAGTACTGCAATAGACTGATTGACGGAAAAAATCATCAAGCTTGTATTGGAATCCTGCCTGGTCACACCATTCACGCGCAGACTCAACGCAAGATTATGTGGATCCTCAATCTCATCGGCTGTAACAATCCATGGACCTATCGGGCATGAACCATCCAGGCTTTTCCCTTTAAAGAACTGCTTATGACGAGTCTGGAGGTCGCGTGCAGTAATATCATTCAGGACAGTATAGCCAAAGACGTAAGAGAGAGCATCTTCTGCACGAATATTTTTGCCCGTCTTGCCGATAATTACGCCCAGCTCAACCTCCCAGTCAATCTCGCTTGAGACTGCGGGATCAATGATAATATCGCCATAAGGACTGTTGATAGTAGTCGTAGCCTTAGTGAAAAACACGGGGTACTGAGGAACTTCTCCACTATGTCCACTCACATTTGCCGTCTCCTGAGCATGCTCTCTATAGTTAACAGCCAGGCACATAATATTTTTGCGCGGTTGTGGAATAGGGGCTGCAAGCTGTACTTCGCTCAGTGCATGCGTGGCTCCAACATCGGTGAAGGTTTTGACATCGCTAAAGCGCCGATTGGTCGCTTTGCTCAAAATAGTCGAGAGAGCATCCTTATAACGTGCATAGTTCTCGATCAGAGGAAGCATCTGATCAGGGACCGCTAATTGCAACGCACGTCCCGCCAGATCAACGTCGATAACTTCATCGGCGCGTACAATACCGAGATGTGGCATCGGGAGTGCGCTTGTAGAAAAGCTAACAAGCTTCATAATATATTCTCCTTTGTAACAGAGTACGTAGCCTTATTTTACAACACGCCGAGAAAACCCATATTTATGTCATTGTTGCTCGCATGATATCAAGCGGAGCAGGTTCTCCGGTCAAGAGTGTAAAGGCGAGAGCTCCCTGGTGTAGGAGCATGGAGAGCCCGTTGTCGTTACGTAGTCCCATAATGCGAGCCTGGCAGAGCAGATATGTCTGTGTTGGATTATAAATCATATCGTAGACAAAGGTATCGCTATCGAAGCGGGCAAGCACTTCGGGTGGTAGAGGGCTGATATCTTCATGCATGCCAACAGAGGTGGCGTTAATGATGATGGACGAGGAGTGGGGAATGAGGAAATTGGAATCGTTGAGGCTAAAGACGGAACCATCATAGCTCTGTTGTACGTCGGCGGCCAGAAGTTGGGCATGTTCCAGGTGGCGATTGAAGATGATGAGGCGATCAACTCCTGCACTGGTGAGGGCGAAGGCCACTCCACGAGCAGCTCTACCTGCTCCAAGCAGCAAGGCGCTATATCCTTTGAGGGAGATCTGTCCATTTTGCTGAAGTGTGCCGATACCTTGTTCTTGTAGTGCATACAGGAGGCCAGGTGCATCGGTATTGTAGCCATGCAGGTAGTCGTCGCGGTGTACAATCGTGTTGACCACACCGATCCGCTCGGCTAGAGGATCGATCCTATCCAGCAAATGAATAACTGCTTGCTTGTGTGGAATGGTCACATTCGCACCCAGGTAGCCGTCCTCGCACAGGGAACGTACGCGTTCAATCAATTGTGAAGCAGGTGTGTGCCAGAGCTCGTAGCGTGCAGGGATACCTAGAGCATCGAAGGCGGCCTGCTGCAGGCGTGGTGAAAAAGAATGCGCAACCGGGTCGCCAATCAGACCGACGCGCGTTCCCATCGTTGCTTCTGACACACGTTGCAAAGATTGCTGCGTCAAACGTCTATTCTGCGTAAACATCCAGTCACCATTATTCTCTAGTATTGATGTATATGAAACTTCATTATCCCTTTGGTCAACTACTTAAATTATATCAAATTTGTAGTGCTTCCGCTTTCTTCTTGAGAGGAGAATAGTATGTATGAAGTGTACTCTTCTTCATAATGAACGGTACCGAGAGAAAAATAGGGCATTGACCTGCTTCATTACCGTCTGGTTTGTCTCTTCCCATCAGGATTATGGTACCATACAGAAGGTATAGAGAAGTGAGGACAAGAATAGAGTCAATCGTTTAGAATCAAGATTGGGAGCGAGATACCATGACAGTTCAGCCGCGCTTTGCTTCAACAGTCATGTTGTTGCGCGATGTGTCTGCGCATGAAGGGGGAGTAGAGGTGTTTATGGTACGGCGCGTGGTCCAGAGCGAGTTTATGCCAGATGTCTACGTATTTCCTGGCGGCTCGGTTATTTCTGATGATCGTTTGCTTGAAGAGAACGCTGATTTATGTAGAACTGTTGCACCTTCAATTGCTGATCCTGAAGGACGTACTTTGCTGGGAAGCGGTTTGAGGGTAGCCGCGCTTCGTGAGCTTTTTGAAGAGGCAAATGTGTTGTTGGCCTATCGCGATAAACATATCCTGGCTATTGGGGAGGATGCTGTGTCCCGCTTTGGGGTATATCGCCGGGCGTTAAATAAACATGAAGGTTTGTTGAGCACTATCGTCCAGGCGGAACAACTGGTGTTAGCAACTGATACCCTCGCTTATTTTGCGCACTGGATCACGCCTGAGGAGATGCCGAAACGCTTTGATACGCATTTCTTTCTGGCTGTTGCACCATCCGAGCAGGAGGCGCTCTATGATCAACTTGAGACCAGTGAAGGTACATGGTTTCAGCCAACTGAAGCGATTGAGCGTTTTCAACGTGGCGAGATACCCGTCGCTTTTCCCACGTTTCACCAGTTGCAGGATTTGAGCGCTTTCAAAAGCGTTCAAGAGGCGCTGGAAATTGCAAAAACACGGTATGTACCCATGCATCTCTCTCATCTTGTACAGAAGGAGGGTAGATCTTATGTATATCTGCCTGAAGACCCAGATAATATGTGGTTACTATAAACCCGTGAGGATAATATGGCAATTACCTATACACTTATTCTGGCACCCAATTCCTCTTTGATGACGGGGCCAGGTACCAACACAATTGTTCTGGGAGGAGGAGAGGAAGGCGCACTGGTTATTGATCCTGCCGATGATAATCTGGCGCACCTGGAGGCGATTATACGCGAGGGAAGCAGCCGTGGCGGCATTCGTCGCATCCTCATTACTCATGGGCATCCTGATCACCTTGGAGGCGCTGAGAGGCTACGTGCACAACTGAGTGTGCCTATCTATGCATTTAGTCGCGAAGGAACACCCATTGCAGATCAAGAGATGCCTGATGGCACTCTATTTTCTCTCGGTGATGATTCGTTGCGTGCCCTTTATACTCCTGGTCATCGCTTTGATCATCTCTGCTTCTTGCTGGAAGGTGAACGCACGCTCTTTGCTGGGGATCTCGTTTCCGGTATTACGACCAATGTGATTATTCCACCTGAAGGGGATATGGTTGCTTATTTGAATTCGCTCAAACGGCTTCAGAGCTTCGATATTGCTAAAATTGTGCCGGGCCATGGCCCGGAAGTGCTGGATGCGCAGACCAGATTGACTGAATATATCGCGCATCGTTTGCAAAGGGAGCAGCAGGTTATTGGTGCATTACGTATATTACCGCCTGGATCAACGCTTCCTGCTATTGTAGAACATATCTATGTTGATGTGGATCCTCGCCTTCATCCGGTTGCAGCCTGGACCATTGAGGCTCATCTATTAAAGCTAGAGCGTGAAGGCAATGTCAGGTGTAATAGAAAGAATGGTTGGGAATTGGTTAAGAAATGAGGAAATTGGGGGTGAAGTTCTGTAGGTTGGCTTCTATATGGGGGTTTGAGGCCGCTCAATAGCAAAAGTTGGTTAAGATATCTTAACCATATACCGGTACTTTCCAGCCATTTTCCAACTTTTTTGTAGATATGGCCTCTACCCTTGTGCTACCATCGCAGTAGTCCGGTTCCATAATTGATGGATCGAACGGTAGGAGAAAAGCAAGGTATCGATCTTGGGCGCAGTGATACTTGCTCCTATCCTGCTGAAGTTCCCCCTTCAGATCCATCTATTTATGAAACCGGCACAACTTTTTATGTCAGGTGTGTCTTTTACCAGCCGAATGTGCCTGCTGGACCTTCTCTTAGCGCTTGAGAATGAGAACCTTAAAATTACCCATACCCGCCGCATCAGTGAGAGCCATCACGCCCTGTCGAAGATTGTGCCATTGAAGAAGGGCTACTTGACCACGATCACTGGCGCGTGCACCATCGATAACTGCAAAATCGCGTGCACGTACACGCTCCAATTCCTCATATATGCCCATTTCAGTAAGCCAGAGGCGTTGCGTCGTGAATGTATGCAGGCGCAATCCCTGTCGTCGTCCTTCATTAATCAGAGCACTGAAGTTAACATGAGCAGTAATATCCTGTTCGCCAGGGCGCACGAGTGGGCGATTGGTCAACTGGTGCTGGAAGTAGCAGACAAGCGTTCCATCTGGTCGGGAGGGTGTGTACAATGTATGCGCTTTGTCGCCATAATCGATAGCGAGAAGAAATCCGTGGCGTGCACGCTTCTGACTGCTTCCCAGGTACTTTACGCTCTGTGCCAACCAGTGTAGTGCATCCAGATTGATCTCCGCACGCCATCCATCTGGGAAGGTCGTCCAGGGGATCTTGTAGCCAGCGAGATAATTGGTTACCTCCTGGCTGGAAGGTTCATCTAATACTTCGTATAAGCGTCCATCAGCGTGGGCAGCGATGTAGACTTCGTACAGTTTTTGCTCATGCAGTTCGACGATATGGACCGGAAAGGCGTCTACAAGCTCGTTCGACAGGATGACAGAAGCGAAAAACTCCCTTTGCGTCAAGGCATTCTGACCTGTACGGATGTCTTCAGTGCGATAATCGAGAGCTGCATGGAAGGTCGGAGCTTCCTGTTCTGCCCATTGCTGTATACCTGCAGCCAGGTTGCCACGTCCCGCACCCTGTTCTACAACGACGAATGGAGCGGGATGCCCCAACAATTCCCACATTTGAAGCAGTTGTCGTCCCATGCAATGTGCAAAGAAGGATGAAACGTCCGTGCTGGTATAGTAATCGCTGCCTTCCCAGCCCATCCGCGCCGGACCAGTCACATAATAGCCGTAATCTGGTTCATAAAGGGCTATACGCATATAGTCAGCAAACGTAATAGGACCCTCACGCTGGATACGTTCAACGATTAATTGTTGGAGAGGTGAAACTGTCATAATTATTGTAAACCAAAGTTCACGACCAGCAGATCCAGTGCCATTTCCGGAGCCATCCTGCTGCGCTTGAGGGACGCATCGGTTGTCATAAGCTGTCGGTAGGCGGTCTCTAATTGTGCAGCGCTGAAGTTACCGACCTGGCGCAGGCACTTATCGGCGAGGAAAGGAGCCATGCCAAGCGTAGAAGCGATCTGACCAGAACGCATCCCTTTTTGAGCAAGCTCTTTTACAAGAATTAACCGACGCGTCTGTATAATGATAATGCTGATCAGCGCAATCGCCGTTTCTCCATCGGAGAGCAGATCGTGCAAAATATTCAGCGCCTGTTTGCGGTTGCGTTGTGCAAGAGCATCGGTCAGATCGAAGATGCGTGCCTCTTGCACCTGCGTGGATAGCTGGCGCACATCCTGAACCGTAATTGTGGCATCTTTACCTACATAAGTTGCCAGTTTATCCAGTTCATTTGCCAGCATGCGCAGGTGGTTGCCGCTGAAATTTGCCAGCAGAGTAGCTGCTTCTGGCACAATTTTTACATGGAGGCTCTTTGCGCGATTGATGATCCACTTCTCCAGAGCCTGGCCTTTAGGCACCGTACTTTGAATAATTTTGCCCGTTTGTTCGGCAGACTTAAGTAAAGGGTTTGATGTATCCAGTACTTCATCGACGAGCAGGATCAGCACGGTCGCTTCTGGCATATGGACGATATGTTCGGCGAGAGCTTTTTCAAAACCAGCACGTGTAGCCGTTGCCGACTTACCGGCCTTCTTGCCTTTTTTGGCTTTGCCTGTTTTCGTCGTTGCGTCTGTATTCTCTTGAGGAGTTGCCTGTGTTTTACCTATTTCACCGCGCTTTTTTTTCGGGAGTCCTTCAACGACAACCAACCGTTGCTCAGAGAGAAACGGCAGTGTGTTACTAGTAATGATCACGGTGTTCAGGTCGACTGCGGCACCATCATATGTGTCCTGGTTATAGCCGAAGTCGCCCTGTGTCCGTAATTTCTTCAACTGTTCGCGGCTGGTAAACTCGTCGTCACCATGTAGAATATAGAACATATTTGTATACCAGAGAAGATTAAGGTTTTTCGTGTGCCTCGGCAGCCTGTCTGACATAATCACGTTTGTTACGGCGGGCAATGAGCAGATCTGTAGTCATCGCAAAAACCACCCCTAAAATCGAGCAGAGTAGAATAGAGCCGAAGAAGACGCTACCACCATTGGCACCATCCAGATCCGTATTGGTAATCAATGGACCGGCCCAGGCGAGAAGAATCAGAAAACCCAGCAGGGTACCTACGAATGCGCCAAGAATAACGGCGATATGGTTCTTAACCGCGCTCAACCAGTATGCAAGAAAGAGAGAGATAGGGAGTGCGAGTATGAAACCAAAAAGGTCACCTATAAAAATACCATCGGTTGGATTGAAGGTAAACGTGGACAAAGAAATGAAAGCCATAGAGAAAGCCTCCTGTAGAGTGATTTAGCATTGTATACTGTCCTCAATTATACGGCAGTTGTGGTAGTGGTGACAATATGCAATATAAATTCCTTATCTTGCCTACACCTATATCTATGTGTCAGTATATTACCTGACAGTATAACCTGAGGCTAAATTTTGAATGGAACGAGAGAGGGACGTATGCAGAGGAAATGGCTCTGGGTAGGGATCGGGCTAGCAATAACCTTATTACTCATTATGTTGATAGTACCATTAGGATCGCAGATAGTAACGCTGCTGGTCTATAGAACGATGGGTGTAGGGCTGGGCACGCCTCCTACCAATGATCTATTGGCGCAACAGATGCAGAATTTACTTAATCTCATTGATTTTGTTGCTATAATCTTTACTGCTGTACTCACGCTAGCTGGTGCGGTCGGTTTTAGAAGGTTTCAAGATTTAGAAGAGCATACCGCTGGTCGTATGAAAGAAATGGATGAAAAGCGCGAAGAGATCGAGAATTTGCAGAAAGAAATGCAGGATAAAATCGATGCTGTGGGAGAATTAAGAAAATATGTGGAATTGCAGGAGGCTGTGACAAACAGCGTTGATGATACGAATAAAGCACTGTTGTACCTTATTTTGGGAAATCAGCTTGTAGAGCAAAAGAAGATTGGCGAAGCTATCGAGGCATATGAGAAAGTCAAAGTGTTGCGGCCCGAAGATCCCCAGGTCAACTATATCCTGGGGCGGACATATAGAGGTATCAGTTCTTATGATCAGGCAATTACGTGCCTTGAAACATCTGTTAAGGCGGAGCCTTCTTTTGCTCAGGCTCATTTTGAGCTAGGAATTGCCTATCGCAATCGTGCAGATAAACTCTATTTTGCTCCTGATGATGAGATGAGACGGGACGAGGAATATGAGAAGGCCATAGAGCAGATAAAGCTGGCCGTCAAGTTGCAGCCAAGGGATGAGGAAATTCTGGGAGCTCTGGGCGGTATTTATCGTCGTGCAAAGGATTATAAGCGGGCACTGATGTATTATAAGCAAGTGCGTGATGTCAATCAGGATTCATCCTATGCGGTTGGGAATATTGCTATTCTGGCCTGGCATGAAGGAAACAGAGCAAGTTCGTTAGAGGCATTTAAACGTACTGAGGAACTGGCGACGAAGCGCATCGATTCTGGACTTTCCTATGACCCTTTTTGGGACTACTATGATCGTGGTATGGCGCGACTGGTATTAGGGCACAAGGATGCCGCATTGTCTGATTATCAAACGGCAATTGATCTTACGCGCAGTCCAGAACATTTTAAGTCAGTCGTTGATGGTCTCCAGTTTTTCAAAGAAGTGGAAGATAAATATCCTCTGAATGGCCTGGATGAGGTATTAGGTATGGTTACAGAGGCTAGCCTTGAGGCTGAGGCGAGAATGGTAGCCAAGCATGTTGGATACTAAGGTATGGGGTGGTCATTTTCTCCCTTGATGGAGGGTGGTTTCGTGAGTGAGACCCGCAATGGGAATGGGTGAAGTTCTTTCTTAGTAAATTAGATATTTTTATTCTAGAGTATGATGAAATATTCGTCAAAGTAATTGTGTTGGGAAGTGTACGAGTTTGTCATACATTTGCGGGAAGAGATATTCCCTGAGCATGCCTGCAAAATTGGCTGTCGAAGTCTTGACAGAATACGATATATCGGCTCTGCTTCAAACAGAGTAACATAGCAATCCCTCGTGCGTTAGAAGGCACCTCTCAGGAAAGGATTTATTCTCCTCGTGCCACGCGCAAATTATCCGTTGCCGAGGCGATCATGCCGGTAATATCAGTGATGACACTGATCATCTGGAAACCCTGATCGAGGCGTTGGCGAGCGCCTCTCCCATTGGCGCAGAGGATGCCCGTGGCGACATGATGTTTCTGGGCGGCAGCTTTATAGTGTTCGAGCGCCTCTACGAATGCAGGTTCAGGGCCATCGGTATCAGGCGTGAGACCAAGACTGACGCGCAGATCGTTTGGTCCGATAAAAGCAACATCGATCCCTGGTACTGAAAGGATCTCGTCCAGATTGTGCAAGGCTTCGACGCTCTCGATCTGGACAACGACGAGGATTTCAGCATTGGCTTCACGGGTATACTCTTTTCGGTCCGTGATGCCGAAGCTGTAGGGGGCGAAGATGCCGCCGTTGCTGCGGGTGCCTTCTGGCGCATATTTTGACCAGGAGACGGCGTTTTCGGCTTCCTGGCGAGTATTCACCATCGGGACAACCACGCCCCATGCACCGGCATCTAGCGCCCATTTCAGCCACTCGACGCTATTGGTAGGAACACGGACAAAGGGAGCACTCTGGCCTGTATCGGCAATAGCGGCAACCATGTCGGCCATCAGAGCGGGTGTCTGGGGGCTATGCTCCATATCGACCAGCAGCCAGTCGAACCCTTGTAGGGCTATGGCGCGAGCTGGGGCAGGACCCGGTAGAGTTAACCAGGCTCCCAGAGAGGCCTCGCCGCGTTTGAGCTTTTCTTTGACATGGTTTTTGCGCATTCGTTTCCTTTCCTTTGTAGTATTCTCCAACAATTGCATGTTATTGTACTGCTGCGTCCCTTTAAAAAGCAAGGGTTCGCGTGCATACTTCTCAACATTGTGCGATGACACCCTTCGCTTTCATGTTATACTTCTAACAAGGAAATTTCTTGATACGTAGGTGCAGGAGCAACAAACGTATGGCCCAACAGTATGATCAGATAACTTCAACTCTTCAAAGCTTTATCAAAGCACAACCACTCTTCTTTGTCGCCACAGCGCCTCTCTCAGAGCATGGGCATGTTAATCTTTCACCAAAAGGCTATGATACCTTTCGTGTCCTCTCATCAAATCAAGTCGCTTATCTGGATTTAACAGGGAGTGGGAATGAGACATCTGCTCATCTCGCTGAAAATGGGCGTATTACTTTTATGTTCTGCGCCTTTCATGGACCCCCCCAGATTCTGCGCCTTTATGGAGAAGGAGAGGTTGTTCTGCCAGGATCAAAACGGTGGGATGAATTGCTAGCACATTTCCCGGCCCATCCTGGCATACGACAAATTATCTTTGCTTCTATTCATCTAGTACAGACCTCCTGTGGTTATGGGGTGCCTCTTATGGAAATCCATAAGGACCGGGAGACACTGACGCGCTGGGCAACCTCGCAGGGAGAAGAAGGACTCGTAGAATATCGCAGGACAAAAAATAGAAAAAGTCTGGATGGCCTTCCTACTCCCCTGACGCTGCATATGAGGAATGAGGCCAGCGATGACTAAGGTACAGACACCAGGAAGGAACTGGGCCGGAAACTACATGTACCGTGCGGAGAAACTGCATCAACCGAGGAGCATTGAACAGGTACAACAGATCGTCGCCAACTCGGCCAGTGTGCATGTGTTGGGATCGCGGCACTCGTTCAACGACATCGCCGATGCCTCGGATCTGATCTCGCTCACAGGCTTGCCCGCTGATATATACATCGATCATAAAGCACAAACGGTCTCCTTGAGCGGTGGAGTGACGTATGGCGATCTGATCAAGACATTGAATGACGAGGGAGTGGCCTTGCACACTCTTGCCTCGCTTCCTCATATCTCTGTCGCCGGTGCAGTGGCAACTGCGACACACGGCTCAGGCGTCACATGTGGCAACCTCGCGACAGCAGTCGCCGGGCTGGAGATGGTGACCTCTAGCGGAGAGATCATCAAGGTATCCAGAGGCGAACCCGACTTCGACGGCATCGTGGTCGGACTCGGGGCTATCGGTGCAGTCACTCGTATCATGCTAGACGTACAACCCACCTACGAAGTGAAACAACGAGTGTTTGAAGACCTCAGTTGGAAAGCGCTCTACGACCACTTCGACGAAATCACCTCGTGTGGCTACAGCGTCAGCATCTTTACCCTCTGGGGCCAGACGAACGAGCAGGTCTGGGTCAAGAGTCGAATGGATGAACCCGGCTGGATCGAAGGGGACCTCTTTGGCGCTATTGCCGCCACGGTTGATCGGCATCCGATCATCGGACTCGATCCGAGCCCTTGTACTCCTCAATTGGGACGGCCAGGTCTCTGGTCCGACCGCTTACCGCATTTTCGCATGGGGCACATGCCCAGCAACGGCCAGGAAATCCAGTCGGAATATCTCATTCCCAGACGGCACATCCTCCCAGCTATAGAAACGCTGCGCGCCCTTGCAGACAGGATACGTCCCCTCCTGCTCGTGAGTGAGCTTCGTCGGGTGGCCGCCGATCGGCTGTGGATGAGCATGAACTACGAGGAAGACTGCGTCGGCATTCACTTCACCTGGAAGCGCGAGCCAGACGCAGTTCAGGAGATGGTTGTCCAGATAGAGGACATCCTGGCCCCGTTCGAGGCACGACCACACTGGGGCAAGGTCTTCCATGCGGACGCGACGACGATCGCTCCGCTCTACAAACGCCATGCCGACTTTGTCCGCCTGCTGGAACGGCTCGACCCGCGTGGCGCATTCCGCAACGCATGGCTCAAAGCCCATGTGCTTGGTCATGCGTCCTGCTGATGCCTATTGTCGCGTCCTTTCTCGCGTTGTTGCTCGTTGAAGATCCAGTGCACGTATGATCTGCGCCGGGTCTTCAATGAGCAACAACGTAATTGACCAAAGGAGCGTCTTTGCACCAGAAGCAATCAATTGCTAACGCAACTTCTTGAAAGCTCAATCGTCTCAGTAGTAACAATGAATTCTCAAGGATATCTACGCAAAAACTATGGAACAGTTACCAGATTACTACGCCGTTCTGGGTGTCGATGTGAATGCTCCACCAGATGTGATGAAAAAAGCATTCAAACATCTGGCGCTCCAATACCACCCGGATGTCTATAAAGGTGAGGATGCAGAGGAGAGGATACGAGAGATCTTGCTTGCCTACAAGACCTTGACTGATCCTGAGCGCCGTCGCATCTATGATCTCAGCCGCGCGAAACACGGACCAGGCAATTCTCTACCAGCAGAAAAGACCGCAAACGGGTTTTCTGCTACTCGCTATGATCACCAGGGAGCCTTTGTCTTCCCTATCCTCAACGACGGTGCACCAGCTCAAATCGATCTAGGAGCGATCACGTATCTGCTCTCTCCCAGTGAGATACGCAGGTTGAAAGAGCGAGGGATACTGCGTGGCGCGAAGATGGCGTCTATTGCAGGCACGTATTACTGTCATCGTTGCCATCATCAGTGGCAAGCAGCCTCTCTGCCAGTCTTTTGTCCACAGTGTCAGGCACGCGATTGGCGCGAGTATCTGCTGCTGCGCTGTCAATACTGTCAGGCCGTTTTCGAAAGTGAGCAAATTCGGTATGAGATTGGTTCACTCCACTACGGTGATGGCTCGCTTTGCCCACCCTATGAGTTGTTTCCCCTCTGTCCATCCTGTGGGAAGGCCAAGTGGTGTCCCGCTGAGGAAGATCGCCTGTGGAATGTGCGGGACAGAGCCGCCAGGAGGGAGAAATGGCGACGACGTTTTGGGCTGGAGTGAGATAGAGGCTATGCGTCACTTCAGCATTTTATCGTCGCGTTGAACGAGAAATATGCCATATCTTTGTTTGTAAATCCCAACATTGAGCGGGAAGAATTTGCATATCTTTGCGGGCCATTGGATGCTCAGAAGTCTTTCTCCAGACCAACTGTCCACTCAAAAGAGTTGTCTGATTCCTCCCGCTCAATGTTGGGATTTACACCTGTACAACCCCTGCTTATACAGGCGATTCAATATTTGACCTGTTTATAGAGGCTGCCTGCTGGCAGGCGCTGCGGTAAAAGGTTATACTCGCTGGTCAGGCCGGGGATGATCACCTGACTGAAGCCCTGTCCGCGTGGTAGCCGGGTGGCATCCTCTGCCATAAACTGCAACCCCCGAACTTGTGCCAATGTATCGATGAGATCAACGTACAATTTTGGCTGTCCAAGCACAGGATCATACATCTGTGTCTGGTGCTTCTGGAGCGCGTGCTGAGCGTCCTGGTGCGTTGACGTCACGTCCACCAGCAGGCCGGGCACATGCATGGAGTAGGTCTCAGTGAGTGGATCTGGCGCGGGAGATGTCCAGAGACTGTGTTGCTGAAGACCGAACTCCACGTCATGCATTAAAAGCGTGGGTGCTCTTCCGCCCACCTGAGCATGGAACTCCAATGCCGCGATGGCCAGAAGGAAGCTATATGCATGGTCCGGGTGATCCTGTTTGGGAGGGTGCACCACCAGGATAGCTGGCTGGATCGCTCCGAGCTTTTGGGCAAGTTGCATCACCAGTTGCGTTTTTTCACTGAACGCCAGGGTTGAAAGACCCCCATCCGGGTAGCCCAGAAAGTGCAGGTGGCTTCCCACGATCTCTGCCCCGGCGTACGCTTCCTTCATTCTTACCTGCCTGGTTCGTTCAGGATGCCACCCGTCGACTCCACCTTCTCCATCTGTCAACACGACCTCATGATAGCTGTTGCGATACTGCGTATTGGAGGCTATTTTTAGAGAGGTGGCATAGAAAAAATCAGGACCGTCTCCCGGGTGGGCGGCAATTTGCATAATGGGGCCGCTGGCGTCAACAGTGGCAGCAAGCCTGGATGTTTCCCGCTCATATCCATACCCTGGCGGCGTAGCTACCTGAACGCTCTCTTCTCTGCCATTCCTTCTGAATATTTCGGACAGGAGAGAAGCTTCATACTTCCGAACGCGCTCTTCTAAACGAGTAGGTCTCTCTTGAAGTTGAGTCCCAGATCGGGGCAACTGCTGTAACTTGCTCATATGTTCTCCATCAAAAGCTTGCTGGTCACTTCAGTACTCTGTTGATCTTCTTTTGCAGACTCTGCCTGCGATATATGCAACCAAAGGTTGCATATATGTACTCTTCTTCCTCATCTCCCCAAAACCGGAAATAGCAAGGAGGAAAGGAGAGCCAGGATGTCCATCCCAGCATGCGCATGAGACAGAATCTGTCCAATGAAACGGGCGGTTTTTCCCTCCAGACGAGAGAAAACCACCCGTTTTGTTCTGCAATGTTCGTCCATTCCAGCATGAAATGGACACGGAGTCCTGGCTCTGATGCGTGAGAAACACAGCAGTGAGCACCCGAAATGGAATGGTCTCCTTTGCGTGGTATTTAAACGCTTCCTTCTTGATGAAGCGTTTCAGCAAGGTGTTTGATCTTTTGTAGCCGTTCATCCCAGAGTGTTGCAGCCCGTGACAGTTCCTGAGCTGCAACACGGAGTCCTTCTGGCGAAACGCTAAAACGAACCTCTTTTCCCGTTTTGCGCTCTTTGACGAGACCTGCCTCTTTCAGAACAGCCAGGTGTTTTCTCACCGCCTGGCGGCTAAACGGCACGTCATCCGCCAGCCTACTTGCCGTCGCTTCACCTTTGAGAAGCAACACCTCGATGAGCTTCCGTCGGCTCGGTTCAGCCATGGCAAACCAGAGCGTTTCATTAAAAGGTGCAGGTGATGACATACCTACGCCTCTGATGGGATGTTCTGGGCACAACGCTGCAGCTTGGACAGAAAGTCAGCCCAGCCAGGGGTATGGTTGGCAATCAGAGTGGCCTTCTGTGCTGCCGTAATCTCAAGTTTCTCGAAACCGCTTTCTGTGAAGGAGAGCTTGGTCTGCGCACCATCCTCTGTCAGCCTGAACGCAACCAGGGTTTGCTGCTGGGTCGGTTTGGTTTGCTCATCGGGTGCGACCCATAGAAAGGAGAATAGATGCGGCTTCTCTACCTCTACAATGTCCAGGGGGGCTTCAAAGTCCTCGCCCCAGATCAGTTTGCCTTTTCCTCCTGGTCGCACGTCTATTTCTACCTGACTCCCAAACCACTGGCTGATGTATTCAGGCTTGGTGATGACTTCCCATACGGTTGTGATCGGTGCCTGAATGCTGATTTCTCGCTCAATCGTATCGGTCATAGAAACACTCCTAACATTCTGTAACGCAACTCCCTCTTCCAGAGGAGAGTCCATATGTGCAACCTTTGGTTGCGTATCGTACGCTTATTGTAATGAGAAAGAAGCACGTTGTCAAGGGGAGAGCACTGCTATTCTCCCAGAAATCATCGTCAAACATTTCTGAATGTGAGCTTATTCACTTCCGCAAGATGCAATTCTTCCTTTAAATAGGGCAGGCAGGCGGCTATACTCAAAACAAGCGAAAAAATACGCCCCAACTTTTTGCAAAAGATTCATTGAAAGGATTATTCAATCATGAAAAAACATTTCAAACGCACATTGTTCTTCTCATTCTGTCTGACCGCCCTTTTGCTAGCGTTCGGCACAATTCCCAAGAGCTATGCGGCAACACTCACTCCCACTAAATCGCTCTCTGGTTCCCCCTGCCCCCCGAGCTATGCCCAGAATACGGGAATTTCTTATGATGCCAATGCGTATACGACAACACAGACCGATAATCCAGTCACTCCCCAACCAATGGGGATGTTTCGTTTTACAGGATCGAATGCGCCAGCGATCGGCGCGTGGAATTGTTCAGGTGGCGGGGTTGCCTTGAGCGTTGGCAACGTAGGGGCAAGTTCGTATAATGTGAAGGCCACGGCCAATGGGATCACGACGACTCCAGCCTCCAATGTGTTTAACTTTGGTGATCATATGGAAATCGCCTTCTCTGTGCAGGCGGACCAGCAATACACCTTCCAGGTTCAATCCTGCTCCCGGTATTTGTGGTGGACATTCTGTAGTGCGTGGTCGCCCACGCTGCACTTTACGACGGCTGCCAACTCGTACTGCCAGAATGGCTATGTCTGGCGCGAGGCTACTTCGTTTGACCATGTGTGTGTGACTCCTGGTCAGCGTTCACAAGCCGCCTATGATAATAGTCAGGCCGCGTCACGCATTGATCCTTCCGGTGCCTATGGTCCTCAATCCTGTGTTTACGGGTATGTCTGGCGCGAGGCATTCGGCGGCGATTATGTTTGTGTGACTCCTGGTGAGCGCTCACGGGTCGCGTATGATAATAGTCAGGCCATCGTTCGTATCGTCGCACTTTAGGGGGCGAGATCTCCTCCCTCTGTGCCAGAGTACTCGGTTGCCAGCACACCGCTATCGGACGTGCTGGCAACGCTCAATCATTCACACAGAATGAAGCATGATTAGAAGATTGCGAGAGAGATATACGGATCGTCGAAGAGATATCCATATGGTTCTTCATGAGAGCTGTAAAAGAAAATGGTCATGCAGATGCTCTCTTTCTTGATGAAGACTATTTTCCTTATTTTAGCGCATCATGGAGCAAAACAGCATGGACACCAAGCACGCCATTCACCATTTGCGTCACCCGTAAATCCACGATAAGACTAGCTAAGGCGAGTGCTTGCGTTCGTGGTAATTGGTACTGTTCCCCCATCAGGTCAAGCATCGCATCTAAAGCAATAATCGATGCCTCATGCAGATTTTCATGGAAACCAAGGGTAATCCACGCGCTTGAGGTATGAGCTCGTGGGGTGGTCAGATGCATATCGTTGCGGAGATGAAAGGTCAGGTCAACCCGCTCCATAGGGCACTCGATAGCCACTCCAGAGACTTCACCGTCTCCCTGTATGGCATGCCCATCACCCACAGAGAAGAACGCGAGAGGGACGGTGATCGGGAGAAAGAGGGTACTGCCTGCTACCAGTTCTTTGCAATCGATATTGCCTCCACAAAAGCGTGGGGGAATGGTGGAATGAACACCAGGCTCAGCGGGCGGCAATCCCATAACTCCCATGAAAGGGCGTAATGTAAGTGTATGACCGTATTGATCTTTCCCGGTCATCGTGTCTGCATCAAGGTTCCAAATGAGTTCGACCTCTTGCTCTACCAGACCAAGTCGCTTATTGATCTCAGTGTCCCTTCCTCCGCCACCTGTCCAGCCCCACTTCCCCGGGAGCACCTCATTAATACGTATCTCAAGGGTCATTCCTGGCTGAGCTCCACGAATGGCAATTGGTCCGCAGAGCGCATGACCATCATCGCGCCCTTTCAGACGTGGCTCGAATGACTTCACCTTTCCCTGTTGAAATGATGGAGGTTCAAGGACCCAGCCGGAATTCAGGGTGCGGAAAAGGACGGTATCGCCAGAGTCAATGGTGAGTATTGGCGGATATTCACGAGAAAAAGAGCCATGCAGGGTCTCTCGTGTCGGTTCGATACGATAGGTCGCCATGCGATCTTTCCTCCTTTTGATGGAACAGCTATGCGCACCCTGTCCTTTTTTGATATGCTCGATATCTTCGTGCTTCACGCCTCTTCTGAAGACGTTTGACCTTTTCTCGACGTTCGATCACCATACCACGAACAGCGCTATAGCGGTTTACTTTAACATATAAGCACCGTCTATCCGCCCATGATCCAAGAAGGAGCGTTATCCCAGAGTAACACATTTCTGGCGGCGTGGTATAATCCTCTAGAAATCCCTGGCAGCTCTATCCTAAAGGCGGAATTGCACCTATCCTTTGCAGGAGACCGAGAGTATCCCAGTTGCTCCATGCCTCTTCGATCTGTCCATTCGTGATGCGGTAAATATCAATGCCTGTAATGGTGCCATGTTTACCAGTTGCAGGAATGCCCAGCAGAGGACCAAGGTGGGTTCCTTGTATTGTATAGCGGGTAACAACCGTCTCTCTTTCGGCAACCTGATCTTCAATCGTGAAAGAGAGGTCCGGAAAAGCCCTACGAAACAGAGCGATGCTTTCCTTGATGCCTGTACGCCCTTCCAATCCAGGCCGCACCGGGTCATGCAGGACATAATTGGGAGCGATCAGTTCGTCTATCAAGCTCAAGTCACCCTTATTCCAAACCTCATCAAGCCAGCGTTGAGCAAGAGCCTTGTTATCTTCTAGTGACATGGAGGAAAATCCTTTCTGCTGGAGCACTGCAGCAACCCTTTTCTGCATGTCGAGAGAACGAAAAATGCATATGATAAGCATCGTACCATAGCAAGCGGACGTAATTACATCTTTCAGTATTGAAGAAAGTATCATAATGATTATCTCATAAATAATCTATTGTAAAGGCACCCTTGCCCGATCAGGCTTGCAATGAAGCGGCCCTGGCGGCGCTTGCCTGTGATGTCTTTCTCTCCACTGGCACGTCTGGTGTCGTCGAACCCGCTGCGTTGCTGCCTCTTGTCGCACTACGTCGGGGACGCGTGTGGCGCTCGTCAATCCTGAGGAGACGCCGCTGCTGAGTGAAAAGGTAGATTTTCTGCAAGGATCTACTGGCACAATATTACTACTGGTGGTGCAAGAGACGTGGCCAGGTTCGTTCTGATAAGAATGAGCGAGTGTTTTTAGAGGGTGATTTCTAGAAGAAGATGCGATGTCTGATACATACGTGTATAACCTTCATAATAGACAGGTTCTCATCTGTGCCTCACATGGGAACCTACTGACCAGCGAACGCGATGCCCTGGATCTGATTGGCGAGGCGATGCAACAGGGCATTGAGTTGGTTCTTATCCCAATGGAACGGCTTGACGAGAATTTCTTCCACTTGAAAACAGGTCTAGCAGGACAAATCATTCAGAAATTCGTAACCTATAGACGGCACGTCGTGATCCTTGGTAATATCTCTCGATACGTGGCTCAGAGCGGTGCATTCAGAGACTTTGTCTACGAAGCGAACCGTGGCAATGACGTGTGGTTTATCACAAACCTTCAAGAACTGGAGGAACGGCTGAAGCACAGTCAATAATAGAGCCCAATGACATTCTGGAAACGAGATGTGAATTGAAGGTGTTCATTCGTCAGATGAAGTCGAACCTGATATCTGAAAACGATACACATCTTCGATATGTCTTGTTGCTCCTTTAAGGGCTCTGAGAAGGTATTCGAGCCATTCCTCATCTGGTTTCTCTGGATCGTCAACGGACCACGCAAAGGCTGGTTCCTTGCTTGCCTTGGATTCCTTGCACCAGAACTCAATTATTACTCGGCCCATATACACTTCAGAGTCACCTTGAGGATCGCTTTCGCTGATAAGCGGTTTTCTCTCGAATTCTTTTGGTTGCATCTTGATGATCATTTCAGTTTCTCTTTTCTTTAAATGGGACTATCCACGCAAATGAAGCCAGAACCTTTGGAATGGACGAAGGAGTCGATGAGCCTCTTCAAGAATTTCGTATGCTTTTGAGAACTACTCGTAAATTTGGCCTAACCAGAGCAGTATCGCAAGATGCATCCAACTCACATTGGTAGTTACCTGGTCTATCTCCATGTTCTTTCCTTAATCAACAATCGACGGAACTTTAGGGACTGCTCAATTCATTATTCGTAAAGAAAAAGCCTCTACATCAGCGGGGCGTTGACAATGAACGATCTTACTCCTATATGGTTGTAACTTCCTGGCTTCGTCAAGCCGTGTACGCGTGTAAAAGGTTTTAGCATGACCCATGAAACGAGAGAGTTTCAGCAGACCACGGTGTTTATTTGTGCCCGTCCAACTCATTCGTATATGTCGTGTCAAAATGCGCCAACGTGCAATGCGTCAGTAAGAGATTAGATGTCAAAAGGTTAAGCAGCAATGTCGTGGACGCACCTTCAAAAAATAAACCCGCTTGTGGAGCGGGTTCACAGGGAGCCGATGAGGAGACTCAAACTCCTGACCAGCGGTTTACAAAACCGCTGCTCTACCACTGAGCTACATCGGCTTACAGAGCAGATTTATACTGAACTTATAACTGCGGTTTACAAAACCGCTGCTGTTCATCATGAATGATAACAGAAGGCCATTGTGATGTCAATCCCTATTAGGAAGAAATTTTATTAAGAGGTTGCTATATCCCTTGATAGCGCTTCCAACTAAAAATTTCTAGACTGTCCCAGGCTGAAAAACCCTCATGTTCATCATTACTTAGAATAGATAGAGTATTGTATGTAAATCCTAAGCACAAATTAATGAGAAACGGCCGTCAAGGCGAAACGAAGTAGAGAGCTACCACGTATTGTAAACTAAGGTGACTCTCCAAATTGTTGATTGTATCGCTTAGTATGTGTAGGAGTGAAGTGTATGTTGCATAAAGAAGAACAATCCCGTCAGGGCAAAAATAGATTAAATATGCCTATCCTGGTTATAGAGGATGATGATAGTATTGGTACTCTGCTGGTAGAGGTACTTTCACAGGAGACACCCTATAAAGCACTCTTAGTTACGGATGCTTTCCAGGCTCTCGAAGCCGTAGATCATGTTAAACCATGCCTGTTTATCACAGATTACCGCTTACCACATATGGATGGCATCGAGTTGTATGATCGCCTCCAATCAACAGATGACCTGGCTGGCACGCCCGCCATTATAATGAGCGCCCACTTACCTGAAGAAGAGATCAAGAAGCGCCCACTGGTTAGCCTGAGTAAGCCGTTTGAACTGGATGAACTGCTGGATACTGTCGAAAGATTACTCGCGTAGTTACAACTATTACATATAAAGTGGCCTCAAAACTGTATGTAATAGCACGGATGCTTGTAATAAGTATCCTATCTTCTTTCTGTTATCTATCACAGGTGCGATCTTGTGTGATAGTATGATAATATCCTATTCTGAGAGAGATGCATTTTGCGTCTCCCACCTGTCAGCTAAGATGAGTTTGTAGGAGAAACTATGGCTATCTCAAATCTTGATCCTCTGAAAGCTGAAATCGATGAACGAGTACCCGATCTAGTCGCTATGCGCCGCGACCTACACGAACATCCCGAACTCGCCTTTGAAGAGGTACGTACTTCTAACATTGTTGCTCAACGGCTCCGTGCTCTTGGCCTGGAGGTACAGACCAGTATCGCGAAAACAGGTGTCGTGGGCCTGCTGCGCGGAGATGTTAGCTCTCCTGATGTCAAAACTCTTGCCATTCGTGCCGATATGGATGCTCTTCCCATCCATGAATTGAATGAGATCGATTATCGTTCTACCGTAGATGGCAAAATGCACGCCTGTGGACACGATGGACATACTTCGATTCTTCTCACCGTTGCCGATATTTTGAGTAAGCGCCGGACCGAACTTAACGGGAATGTCAAGTTCGTCTTTCAACCTGCCGAGGAGGTAATTGGTGGCGCCGAACCAATGATCTCAGAGGGCGCACTGGAAGGGGTTGATAACATCATTGGCCTTCATCTGATAAGCAACTATCCCCTGGGGCGCATCGGCGTACGCTCAGGAACAGTTTTTGCCAGTGCCGACCGCCTGGAAATGACCGTGCATGGCAAGGGAGGACACGCTGCATCACCCCATGACACAGTTGATCCCATTGTGATCGCTGCCTACGTCACTACTACCCTGCAAACGTTGATTAGCCGCGAAACCTCTCCCTTTAGTCCCGCCGTTATTACTATAGCCTCTATTCATGCCGGTTCAGCCTTTAATATTATCCCGGAGAAGGCAGTAATACAGGGAACAATGCGTGCATTCAGCAACGAACATCGAGAATATCTCCTGCGACGGATTCAAGAGGTCGCGCAAGGGGTTGCAACGGCTATGGGCGGTTCCTGCACGCTCAATTGGATCGATGGATGTCCTCCTTGCCTCAATGATCCCGCGATGACGGAGGTCGTGCACAAAGCTGCTGTTGCGACAGTGGGCGCACAGGAGGTTGATGATTCAGAAGATGTTATGACTACTGGTAGCGATGATATGGCTTGCTTTCTCAATGCCGTGCCAGGTTGCTACTTTATCGTGGGTGCTCATAACGAGGCGAAAGAGGCGAAATATCCCCATCATCACCCACGCTTCAATATCGACGAGGATGCCTTACCCATAGCCGTCGAGGTGCTTACACGCGCCACATTGGATTTCTTGCATTAGTCGTTGACCCATTTCATTTGTAGGGGTGCCGTTTACAAACCCGTGCAGACGCAAAAAGAAGAGGTGACGATACCTACATCCAGGCTATCGTCACCTCTTCAGGGCATTTCAAACAAACGATATAACTTAAAACTGATTGCAAACTATAAAGTAAATTTACTCACTACCTACGAGGAATATATTACTACGGAGCCGATCTACCAGAACCGCACTACCAGAACTAGCCTACAAGCACGCTCCTACCAGGATCGATCTACGGATCAGCATTACAAGAGTCTATCTCGCTACAAGATGACTGAACTACAAAAACACATTACAAGACACATTACAAGAGTCTCACTACGAAAGATGACCTACGAGAACAACATTTCTCTTTACAATCATAGTATACATAATTTATGCAGATGTTGTCGCTCGGTGGCTAGAAAATTCACCGGAAAGTACTGTATGATGATAAAGAAGAATGCCTGCACTATGCGCTCAGTTGATCATGAAGTGGTCGATCACGTTGCTTACGGCTGGCACTTCTGGTATCCTGGCTTTATGAGTAAGAAAATTTGAGCTGTTGGATCTCTGCCGTAGAGAAAGTGTCAGATATGGTACTTACATATGAAGATAGTTCTGGTACAATGCACGTAATACTATGATTTAGGAGCCGCATAAATGTATCTGGAAAAGGCAGTTTCCTGGTTTCATCGTCATGCGTTATTGATTATTGCAAGCATCGGTTGTGAGCTATTATACCTTTTCTATTTCGTCCGTCAATTTCCTTTGACTCAGTATTACCAGGAACTGATCGATGTAGGGGGTATCACTAACCATTCCCCAACCGGCTTCATGAGGTTTGTCGTTGCTCTAACCGTGGCCTTTGCACTATTTGGTATGGCTCTATGGAGAACGTTCAGTCACGCTGACAAAAGCACCCTATGGCTGATCCTCGGCATTGGAGGAGTGTTTGCCGCCACAATGGCCTTTGTTTATCCTGGTACTGCTATTGATATTTTTAGTTATATTGCGCAAAGCTTTATCCTGCTACAACATCATGCCAATCCAATGATTACTCCGGCTGCCTCTTTTCCCAACGATCCTATGATGGCCCTGGCAGGAGGATTGGGCAGTCATGGCACGCCGTATGGACCGCTAGCCCTCCTGATTGATGCTATCCCTACGCTGCTCGTCGGCAAAAATGTGCTGGCCAATCTGCTTTTGCTGAAGTTTCTGTTCTCCACGATGCTCCTGGTTGAAGCCTATCTTGCTTACCAGATACTCAGACACTATGCTCCCAAATTCGCATTGGTTGGAGCTCTCTTTATTGCCTGGAATCCTTTCATGCTCTTCGATTTTAGCGCCAATGGTCATAACGATGTCGTGGTGATGCTGTTTGTGTTGCTGGCTGTACTGGCGCTGGTAAAAGAGCATCCTGTGCTGGCCTTCGCATTTATTATTGCCTCCGTTTTGACCAAGTACACTACTGCTTTGCTTGTGCCGCTTTTTTTGCTACACAGCATCGTCCATCAGCCAGATCATCGTGCTCGTTTGATGTATTTGCTGAAAGTTACAGGCATTTCTCTCCTGCTTGTGGCGATATTGTATGGCCCATTCTGGTCAGGTACGCATACCTTTGAAAGCTTGCTGAGCGAGGATCAATCCTATATCTCTTCGTTCAGTACAATGTTATTCGAGATAATGCCGACGCCTCTGCAACTGGAACAGGGAAAGTTGCTGGGGCGTATCATGTTTGTCCTGTGCTACCTCTACGCACTCTTTCTCTCGACCAGGAATACGCCAACGATGCTGCGCGGTTGCTTTCTTGCTCTTTTCTTTTTCCTGGCCTTTGGCACCCCAAAATTTCAGATCTGGTACGCTATCTGGCCTGCCGCGCTTGCAGCAGTGACATCACAAAGAACGATACTAGTAACGGCCTTCCTTCTCACTTATGGGGCAATGCTCTCCAATTGCGTTTACCAATTTCTCTACCCAATGCTGGGTACTACTGTGGGTGATGGTTTTATGTTTAGTAATGGTCTGGCGTACCTGATCGTCTTCATGCCTGCTCTGCTCTGGCTCTTCTGTGCTACTCTGAAGAAGGTGTTACCATTCCAGAAGGAGAGCGAGCAGACAGCAGCAGGAGTGACCGAGAGCGATCCACATCCTGCACAAGAGATCGTATCTTGAGCCATGGTAAGGGAAACAAGACCATTTGGGTGTCAAGAAATGTCTATAGTCGTGATTGTACTCTCACCAGCTTACGCTCCCTTGCCATTGGCCCCACGCCTGCCAGGGCGCGAATTGCATCAATTGTTTCCTGCGCATTACGCACAAATTCAACATGAGTCGCTATTTTCGCCTTGAATTCGTCAACGGTCATATCATCAAGGAAGCGCTTTCCCTCGTTGTCCAGCATAACACGGGGCAACAGAACCAGGTCGCCCAACTGCCCATTCGCCTCCAGTGTCTCCAGTACATCCTGTCCACATAGGAGACCGGCTACCGTCACTTCCGGCCCAAAGAATTTATTGACAATGGGCAATACCTGAACTTCAACATGTTCGATATTGCGTATATCTTGCGCAAGCCCCTCGATAACAGGAAGTGCCATCATACTGGTGACAATCGTGATGCGTTTCGGTTCCTCTATAGTGGCGGGGAGCCGACGTTTCGTACGTGCCCATTGATCGATCAGGTAACGCGTCATGCCGACACCATTCTCGATCTGCGCGTAAGAGCCGTAGTGCCTGGCTGGCGGAAATTCGCGTTGCGTGAGATAATACCATTCATCCGAGAGATAGACGAAGGGATCGCCCTCAGGATTATTGGCCTCGAACGCGCGCTGATAGACCTCAACCTGTTCGATGACCGCCTCGGCCTCTTCAAGTGTGTACTGGCGCATTGGTGGCAGGTCTCCCGTCTTGATCATGTTGTTGTACTTCGTCAGACCAACCGGAACCACCGAGATCGACTCGACAATTGGACGCAATTCGAGCAGGTCGCGAATACTGCGGTCAAGGTGTTCTCCATCGTTGATGGGCGGACAGAGCACGAGCTGTGTATGACAGGTAATGCCAAGGGTGCCCAGGCGTTGAATGTGACCGATAATGTCACCAGCTCGCGGTCCATCCACCATCTTGCGCCGCAGGTCTGGATCGGTCGTGTGCACGGAAACATAGAGTGGGGTCAACTTCTGCTCATCGAGTCGTTGCCAGTCGTGCTCTTTTAAATTCGTCAACGTGATAAAGTTGCCAAAGAGAAATGAGTAGCGATAATCATCATCTTTGATATAGAGTGAGGAACGCATACCATGCTCAAGTCCTGGTACAGGCGCGAAGCGTTCTGGTAGCCCTTTAATAAAACAAAATACGCATTTATTGGCACATTGGCGAATAAAAGGTGCCGGTTCTTCTCCAAAAAGCACACCTAAATTCTCATCAATCGTTTTTGTAATGCGTACTTCGTGCTGCTCCTGTTGGCGATCAAAGCCGATCATCAGTTCTTCGTCGGCAGCATAAAATCGATAATCTACCAGGTCACGAATTGTCTTTCCATTGATCGCGCGAATAAGATCACCTGGCTGCAAACCAGCTCTATCGGCAGGACTCTCAGGCACTACCTCACGCACCCACCCGTACAGTTTTGGCATTGGTTCATTCCTTGTTGGGACAACGGCTCGTCTCTCTATCTGCATACGGCTATAACGTTACGAAAAATTATGGAGACAAACCGGCACATTCCTCGAAAGCAGAGAGATATCCGTATGATTATAAAGGTTATAACGCTCACCGTCAAATTTTTTATTTCAAACCAGATTTTAAGCACCTGACTACTTCTACTGGGAAGGATAATTTCCTCTCCATCTGATTAAAGCGTAAATACCAATATTGGCCCCTTACTTTTGATTAAATACTATACATAATACTAGACAGTTATTGATTTTAAAGGTAAACTACTTATGCTTGTATCTTTGTTCTGATAGTTCTCCCCAAGGGAAGATCAAAGCAATGAGGCTTTGTTGCACAAAATGGATTGTGCAGATTACCTTTTCGCATGTGATCCTCATACAACCCTTGATTATATATTTAACAGATGTGTTTTATAGTACCCCCGGGTTTCCTGGCACTGGCAGTATTACAGGCGAAGCCTTCCTTGTACTACGCCAACATCAGGTTTTTCTTACGCCGTTGGTCGTAGATCCGATGTTTCCTGGCATTTCACGATTTTTCTGGGAAGCGACGGATGGGAGTTGAAGAGTGCAATGGTGCATATGGTCTAGATTGATTGATTCGAACCTCATCTAGAGTTTCTAAGTTTAGTTGGTAGATTGGTTGGGAGTGTACAAAGACTAAAGTTTGTCTGGTCTGTTGTGCAGCACCTTCCTTCTTCATAAGAAGGAGAATACATGTATTATCTCGATTTTGCAACGATCATTCAGCTCTTGAAGGAGTTCCCACGTAGTGGTGTGCTGTGGGCAGAGTTGCCTAAAGGCATCATGAATACACAAGAGACATGCTGGATACAGCTCAGGTTACTTCAAGGCGAAATCACGGCTTGCCAAATTATTGCAAGCCGTGGGGGGACGATCGTTGCAGATAAGAACGTACTTCGTAAGGTAGAAGGGTTAGGACCGCTAGAGTGGACATTTGGTCCTCTGAAAGGATCACCTGCTTCGCCAATGAATACTCTTGCAGACGATTCTCCACCTACTTATCTATCTGTGCCAATTTCTCCATATCATTCAGACACTTCAAACACTTCAAACCAGCTATCTTCGTTCCTTTTTGCTCTTGTTCCTCGCCGCCTGACAACTGTGGAACAGCATTTATTGAATGCATTGACGCGGCAACAGTGGCGAATCCTGGCCCTGGTGGATGGTAGAAGAAATATTGCTCAAATTGCCGCATTACTCTTTAGCCCTTCCAATATTGAGAGTGGAGCAGAGGAAGTTCTTACTTTATTGCAGGAGATGGAGGCACTGAAAATCATTGTGCTACGGTAAGATCATCTGCATTAAAAACTGGCCCTCCATTCTCACAGGGAAAACCGTCGTTTCTCCAAATGGGTGGAGACCCTAAAAATTTAATGTGGCAGAGGATGCAGGAGCATCTTTTTAGAAAGGAATACCATCTATTATGAGCGTAGAACCCCAGGGGAAAAATTCCGTTAACACATGGGAGCAAACCCACTTTCGTCAAAATCCAGCGCAGCAATCAGGCATATTGGCACAATTACAAAGAATACTGAACGCGTGGTATTATTGGACCGCACCTTCTGAGCCTTCGCCTACTGCGACAGTCACCCAACGAGAACTGGTGCGTCGGGGTCGTCTCGCCAGTATCATATTGTTTGCCGCCATACTCTATTGTATTTTTTCGGTGGTCACTGGTTTTCTCAATCGGAATTTTATAACGGGTATTTCCTTTAGCTTTCTGCTCGTAGCGGCTTTCGTCCTTCTTACGGTGAATAGGCGTGGGCATTTGACACTGGTGGGTATCATTTTTGTATCTCTGGCTCAGATCGGTAGTTTCCAGATCTTCTTTACACCAGGAGGACTGGCTCTGAGTGATCTCCCTCGCCTTGATACATTGATAATACAGATTATTCTATGCATTGCATTCTTACCTCCAATTGGAGCAATTCTTCTCTCTCTTGTGAACTCCATCTATATCTGGCTCATACTTACCTATGCCCAACATGCTCCAGACCTGGCAGCGGTCCTTGCCTCACATCAAGTCAGTGGGCTTATGATACGTCCCATAATTCTGAATATCATGGTGGCTGGCGTCCTTTATCTGTGGGCAAACAGCGCTGAACGCGCTATTGCACGGGCCGACCGTGCAGAGTCTATCGCGGCCCTGGAACATACTATTGCCGAGCAGGAACATGAGATTGCAGAGGAGAAGGAGCAACTGGAAAGAAGCATTCAACTCATCACAGAGACGCACAGACGTATTGCTAATGGGGATGAGAATGCCAGAGTTCCGCTTGATGACAGAAACAGGCTCTGGCCTGTTGCTGGCATGCTCAACAATCTTCTTTCTCGCCTCCACCAACTGCGTCGAGAATCTTATGAACTTGCACGCACAAAGCAGGAAGCTGAACGCCTTGCTGCAATTTTACGTCAGGGCAGACTGGAACAGCGTCCCGGACGCATTGCCAATAGTGGAACTGTGCTTGATATGGTGACAGTCGAACTGGTTAATCGTGGCCTGCTGGAGCCTCCTTCTGAAGTGAACAGAAGTAGAGGGAATAAGTAAAAGCTCCATTCTACTGAACAGGCGCTCAGATAAAGGCAGTGGCTTCTTCCAGAATACTGGAGCCTATCACGCAATGTGCCAGAGAGCCACTCAATTTTCACATGTCCATCATATCGAAGAGGATGTAGGACTTTGTGTCGATTGGTGAGACTTTTGCTGTTGACCATAAACTTCTCTTGCATTTCGCGATATTCATTGGTGACATGGGCTTGTAAATGGCGCGATGTGTAGGGGCGCCGTTTACAAGCCCATGATGAACGATCAGGTCGTGATGAACTGGTCAGGGCTGTCCTTCACAGGTGATTCGAGGTAAAGGCCCTTGAACTCGTCCTGGATGCCCGCGTTATGAACCTGGAGGGCTATTGGACCAACCCGGCCAGCGGTTTTATCTGTGAAAACGACGAGCTCGGCTGCTTTACAGGTAGTTGCAGTGCCGGTGAGCGGGCAGCAGGCCAGCTTAGCCACACCAGTCGTCTGGTCAGCCACGATCTCGCATTGTGCCCAACTGGTGATGGGAATGCCCTTGTGTGCTACTGACTTGAATTTGCCATTCCCGCCGTTATTCTCTCCTGGTCGGTAATCCCAACCATAGCTACTGGGTGGCTGAAACTGGATAGCGCTCAGCGCATCGCGAATTGGGTTCGTGGTACCCCAGATGAGAACGGTGGGATTGTGGGGCGTTCCCACTATCGCCTGTTGCCTGACGTCGAAGATCCAGCGGAAGGTTCCAGCCTGTTGTTTATTGTAGTAGATCCATCCTCTGGCATCTCCGGTACTATGGATGGCATTATTCTCGATGACCCATCCCTTGGGATCGGAAGAAGTCCAGCCGTTAAGCGTTTTGCCATCGAACATGGAGACGAGATTGGGGTCTCCATAAGGATTAGTAGTCACAGGAGTAGAAGTAGGAGTAACGCCCACAGGAGTAGAAGTAGGGGTCACAGTAGTGCTGGTGGTCACCGTAATGCGATCGATATCGGGTGCAGCGGCAGAGGCATTAGAGAACTTGATAGTATTGCTGCCAGTTTTCAATGCGACCGAGATCGTCAGACTCTGTACAAAATTCCAGTTGGCATTGTTCGTACCATGGAATTTGGTGGTCGTGGCAGCTCCCCCATTGACGCTTATCTGCGCCGACCGGCCAGCATCGCCATCCACATAGTAGATTGTTACGGTGGCTGTGCCAGAGCTACTTGCCAGGACATTGTTGAATTGCAGAGTACCACCAGCACCGATATACCCTACCTTGTCGCCACCAGAACAGGCGCTGCAGGCAGCGACCCTGGCACCTCCGGCAAGGGTATTTGCCGAGGACTCCGCTTCGTAGCTAACGGTACTACTTGCTGCATGAGCTGGCGACAACACCTCCCAGAAGGAGAAGAGCAAGAAAAATAGGGTGAATGCAAGTGTCAGAGTTACTAAACTCTTTTTACGCATATTGCGTGTTCCTTTCTTCCTTGAAATCGCAGTAATAATCCGTGAGGGTGAGACAGCCAGATTCTTCTGGCATCCCACCCTCCTATCTCCTAGTGGGTAACCGTCAGCAACCGCGAGCCATGAGCGGGAATGCTCGCGCTGAAACTGTTTGTGAAATTGCCCAGGTTGGTATGGCTCCATAGATCACGTACTGGTGCTGAACCAGTAAAGCCCAGACTGCTCCAGTTTGCCGTCACTGTTGCCGTTGAACCGCCCAGGTTAAAGAGGGCCACGGTATAGGTATGGTTCCCATTGTTGGAAAACCAGACCTGCTGATTCGAAGACTGCGAGACTGGATGCGCAGGATGCCCTGCCTGGTCTACGGCGATCACTTCTTTGTTGGTCAACAGAGAAAGACCATAACTATCCATGTGGATAAGGTCATCGCCAGCATAGAGAGGGGCCGCCTCGATGCTCCAGAGCGTCATATAGGTTTGCCGCTCGGTATTGGTGATTCCATTGAGGGCACCATCTGAAACCTGGAGCGCATCCAGGTCATTCCACCCTCCTGGTCCGGCATACTGAACCCACCTCGGGGCATCGGTGAAACGCCCGATGACATGGGCCCAACTGGTCAGCCTCGATCCGCAGTTGTAACATTCTACATCGCCGTCAATGCGCCAGGCATTGGAGTCAGCACGCCAGGTGCTGGCGTAGTTGATATTCAGTTCGTTGGAGAGGTCGAAGACAATGGGACGCCCGCTTTGTTTGAGCGCAGTGGACCAGGCCTGCACATCAGGGATGTCGAAAGATCCAACTCCATCGACCTTCAAGTAATCGACGCCCCAGGAGGCCAGTTGGTCCGCCCAGGAGTTGATGAACGCCTGTGCGCCTGGCTTACTGTAATTGATGTAATACATGACGGTATTTCTTAAGGTGTTACCAAAGTTATAGTTGATCTCGTGTTTACTGGTATCGGCGATATCTCGCGCGTGATACTGAGTACCCTCAATTGGCGTATTCTTGTTGACCGCCGCCACTGGAATACCAGGGGTGAGATAGAAACCAAACTTCAGACCGAGGCTGTGGACGTAATTTGCAACAGCCGCAATGCCATGCGGGAACTTGGAGGAATCAATCACCCAGCGTCCATACTGATCGACCGTTGTCGCTGGATTAAGATAATACCAATCGTCCAGCAAGACATAGTTATACCCATAGGCCTTTAACTTACTGGCTTCCGCCCGAGCCTGGGCTTCGACGTTGGCTTCCGTCGGATTTTTCCCCACATAGCTCCATGTGCTCCATCCCATAAAGGGGGTTGGTACGAGGCCATTGCTTTCTGCATGTGTCGGTGTCTGTGGGCTGCTTACCCGCCAGAGAGATACAGCCAGGAGCAAAATAAAGAAGAAAACCAATCTTTTTTTGACTTGCATTCCTTTGCCTGCCTTTCACATTATAGTGGGATCATACCCACCTATGCCTACAAGAATTTGTGCATTCTAAGTGCTAGAAACTTCTCATTTTCAGGATCCATCCTCGGTAAGTATACAATGGAAAGTGCACATTGTCAATTTACTTTACGGTGTTGACACCAAATAGCTTTCTTTTTGGTCGTGGCACAATCGAGAAGGATGTAGATGTAACTTTTGCCCATCCTGATATTTGAGGTAGTCGGCATTGATATCAACCGCACCATAGTCGACCTGGAAGCGTCGGTCGTGGTTTCGACCTCCTGCAAGTTTGACCTGCAAAGGCGCTACGACTGCGACCAGGGCACCGGAAGCTCGCTCGTTCCGAGCAGACGAAAGGTGGCCTTGATCGAACCAAAGCTGATCACATCGCCATCCTGGAGCGCTTCTGGCTTGTGCGGGGTTAGTATCATCTCTCCGAGCCGCGTCTTATTTCGACTTTCGAGATCTTTAATAAAGAAGCTGTTTTCCTCAAGATGAATTTGCGCATGCTGGCGCGAAACCGTACTGGAAGCGTCGAACGGCGTAAGGTCGATCTCTGGCGTGGTCCCGCGCCTGGGATCGGCCCGTCCGACGATCAGAGAGTTCTCTGTAATCACGATGCGTTGCACAACCTGCTTATTCTGCTGAATGTCCAGGAATGCATAGATTTTTGCACTCTCTGGTGCCACGGGTCCGATGCTAAGTTTGGGTCTGAGCAGGGTCTGCTCGCCTTCTGGCAGTTCCTGATCTAGGCCGGACTTTGAACTCTCCTGGCTGGGTATGATTGGCAAAGATTTCATCACCGCAAGCAGACTCGCAGCACGCTCAGGGCGCTGCAGCGGGTGCCCGGCATCAAGTTCTGGCAGTGCCGAGAGCACTCTGCCATTGCGCACGAATAACCTTCTCCAGTTGGATGGATCGAGGGGAATGAGTGTGTGGCGCTGACGTCGAGCGGCGTCGATTGCATTGGCGCGTACGCTCGTGTCGATCCCGCTTGCCTTACTAATCTGTTCGATGCGTTCGGCACCGAAGTTGATCGGAGCGGCCTGACTGTATTCCTTCGCGCTCACTTCAAGCCAGGCATGGGTGTCTTCTCTGACGCTATCGGCGAGTCGACGGAGGGCATTGGCGGGCGAGGCACCTGTATCCCGCGCTTGCCAGTACTCGAGGACGCGAGCACTATGCCCGATCATTCCTGTCATTGCCCCACCACTGGTCAGGAAGTGGCCATTGCCGAAGGAATCACCGGCAACCACGCCGTTGGCAGCAATCAACGGGTCGTCTCCGACTCGTTCGATGAGGCTGAACAACGCTGGTCCATAGATCATCTGGACCTTCATGAGTTCTTGCCTGGGAATGTCAAGGATCTCTGTAGCCTGTTTAATGTAGTAGTCATAAATCAACTGTTGGTAGGAGGCGAAGAACAGGGGCGAATCTGGGTCAGACCCTGTTGGAAGGAGCCCTGACTCGATGGGATCGAAGGTTTTGAAGTCAGGAACCTGTACCAGGACCCACCCCACCTCTGGATCATTCTCGTGGCCCACCGCAATCTGCCGGACCCAGTATTCCTTCCCATCCTGGTCGAACGCTGAGGAGATGCGCCGTCGCAGGCGGCCACCGACGAGTACTTCGACCAGGCCAGCCAGGAAATCCGCTTGCGCTACCACCTGCCCGTGCCCATCTCCGTGATCGACCTTGACATCCTGTTGCTCGAAGCCTAGCCGTTTCGCATCGGTACTGTTGAATCCTTGAGCGATCATGAACACCTCAGGTATACCCAGATCAATGATCTCACTGTTTGGTTCCCGCACGCGGACGAATTGTCCCTTGAAATCGAATTCCTTGAGAGCCTCAATGCGAATCCGCTTTCTACCATCGGGGCAGTGGATGAAACCATCACCCTCAGTCGAGACGACACGATGGTGAGTGAAGAGCCGGATCCGGGGCTGGCTGTTCGTCTCCAGATCCTGCTGCTCGATCAGTTCCAGGTAGCGGCGCAGCAATTTCTGGATCGAGGCGGCCTCTGCCTGGAATGTAGACGGGCCATCAAGCACCTCCACCATAGAGGTACGAATTTTTCGGGGATCAGGGTGATCTGGTGGTGTAGGTGGATCCAACAGCGTAATGACACGGTTGGGTAGACCATCGCGCCATCGATCGTCAATGAATTCGACGTGATGGATGGTTCCTACGATGTGCTGGTCGGCGTCGAATCCGTCAATGATCTCATCGGCGACGATATCCCCAGCGCTGGTGTGCGGGCTGTAGAAACACTCCGCAAGACGAAATATTCGCCCATCTCCCCGACGTGGTAACCGTGCCTCACCATAGCGTTCGAGCATCATCTGGTCGATCAGGCCGAGTTGATGATAGAAGTCTTCACGGATATTCCAGTGCACGCCGAGAAAGGGATCTCCGCGCATCTCGACGCCCACCGCCTGGCGGCCCATGGCTACAGTCCACAACATAGCCATCATGTTCGTCCCGCCCAGGCCCAATGCCAGAAAATCTGGAACGATCGGCATTTCGTTCTGTTCATCCATAGCGAGTATTCTCCTCTTGCGGATTTGTTGAGGTTGTGCATGTATCGATGATTCCTCAAACTCCTCGGCTTCGCTCAGAGGCATCAGGTTAGCGAATTGACGAATGCATCTGGCGATAGCTCGTTCTGAAAAGAGCATAGCACAAAATCGCTCCAACAGCTATAGACGATCTCTCTTTTGTATAGAAGATATGCTTCACAGTCTTCCCTTATATGTACGATAGAGTTTGCATATGGAGTGAGGTTGCACTACAAGACAGAGGATTGAAGCGGTTTCGCGTTTCGTAGAAATTGCGTAAAAGTTGACACTTCCTGTCAGGATCTTTGTGGTAAACTATGAATGTACTTTAGAACAAATTTACGTCATTCTTCCTGTCCTTACCTGTAAACTCTTTCAGGAGGTAGCCCTTGTCATCCAAACAAGAATTTACTGTGACCGGCGAATATCAATACAACCGCACCAGCCCTACACGCTGGATTACTTCACACATTCTACACTATAAATTCTATGCTACAGGTTTTATCCTTACCTCATTACTTGCGAATGTCCTGATTAATGCGTTTATTCCTATCTTGACTGGTTCAGCATTTGATGCCGTATCACGAGGTGAAGCAGGACGTTCTATCCTGGTCAATATTGCTCTCGCACTGGTGGGTGTTATACTGTTTGGCATAATTATGGACCTGAGCGCTCGCCTCTCCGCCGAAGTTCTGGGCAAACGTGTCGCTCGTGACGCTCGTAATGAGTTATACTTGAGCCTGCTGGGAAAGAGCCAGACATTCCACAATCGCCAGCGCGTTGGTGATATCATGGCTCGTGCTTCCAATGATATGACAAGTCTTAGCGATATGGTTGTGCCTGGCTTCGACATCATCTTTGACTCGTTTCTCTCTATCGTGGTGGTGCTCATCTCGATAGCGTTCCTCAATATCCAGCTTTTGTTGGCACCATCACTGTTCGTGGTCGTTTTTCTCATTGCTCTACGCGGCTATTCGCGTCGGCTCAGTCCTATATCAAATCAGATGCGTGCCCAATTTGGGACGACGAATGCTGTACTCAATGAGGCGGTGACGGGGATCGAGGTTGTCAAAGCTACCGCCCAGGAGCAGCAGGAGCAGCGTAAGTTCGCTAAGAATGCCTCTCTTTATCGCGATTACTTTGTGAAGAATGGTCAGCTGCAAGGTCGCTACCTGCCTACGTTGCTGGTGGCTTTTGCCCTCGTCGGCGCATTTCTACATGCCCTGTTTCTCGTCCTGCACCAGCAGATCTCGGTCGGTACCCTGGTCGCGTATATGGGCCTGATGGGTATCCTGCGCTATCCTACCTACCTCTCCATCTGGACCTTTAGCCTGGTCCAACTTGGCGTGGCAGGTTCCGGGCGTATTCTGAACCTGATGAAAGAAGAGACGGAACTGGACGAGAACGAGGCTGGTTACCGCGCTGAGATGTGCGGCGATATCGTCTTTGATCATGTTACGTTCAGTTATGGCAGCGCTCCTATATTAAAGGATCTCTCTTTCCGCGCCGAACCTGGACAGACGGTTGCTATCGTCGGACAGACCGGAGCTGGCAAGAGCACGATGACAAAACTGGTCAATCGTATCTACGACGTGGATGCCGGACGTGTCCTCATTGATGGTATGGATGTGCGTGACTGGAATCTTGACTCATTGCGCTCACAGATCTCTACTATTGAGCAAGATATCTTTCTCTTCTCACGTTCGGTGGCCGAAAATATTGCTTATGGTCTGGGGCAGAAGGCTGATCGAGGTGCAATTGAGCAGGCGGCGAAAGATGCACAGGCTCATAACTTTATTCAAGAGTTTAAGGATGGCTACGAAACAGCCATTGGTGAGCGTGGTGTAACTCTCTCAGGTGGGCAGCGCCAGCGTATCGCTATCGCACGAGCTCTGTTGACCGATCCACGCATTCTTATTCTGGACGATTCCACCAGTGCAATTGATAGCGCGACCGAAGATGAGATTCAGAAAGCCATCCACCGCCTTTTAGAGGGCCGCACTACATTGCTGATTACTCATCGCCTCTCACAGATCCGCTGGGCAGATAAAATCCTGTTCTTGAGTAAAGGCGCGTTGATCGACCAGGGAACACATGATGAACTTATGGCACGCTGCCCTGCCTATCGGCGTATCTTCTCGCACTACGATCCCCCACTGCCTATGACATTGCAATTAAAGGGCGATAGTAGGGGTGTGAGCTTGCCTCCGCCCTCGGGTTCTTTATCTGAAGAAGGAGTAAATTAGATGGGCTTTTTCATGGATGGTCTTGATGCCGAAGCATACGACCGTGTATATAAAGATCGACAACTGGTAGGCCGCATCTTCCACTACTTCCGTCCCAAATTGAAGCTGATGCTAATTGTGGCACTACTGGTGGTGGCTGGTTCGCTTCTGGATGCTGCGTTCCCCATTCTGATTGCAAGCAGCATCGATACTCTGGTTTCGTCGCACGCATTCCAGATTGCGCTTCTGCTGGTCTGCTTTATCCTACTCTCAGGCGCACTTTCCTGGATATTTAACCTGTTTCGTCAATGGTTTGCCGCTCGCTCGGTCGGTGACGTTGTGTTACAATTGCGTCGTGATGCTTTTAGTGCGGTTATGTCTCGTGATATGTCCTTCTTCGATGAATTTGACTCCGGCAAGATCGTTAGTCGCATAACTTCGGATACCGAGAACTTTGCGACCGTCGTTACGCTTACTCTCAACCTGCTTAGCCAGTTGCTCCTGTTCTTCCTGCTTGCAGGTATACTTTTCTTCAGGGACTGGCACCTTGCCTTGCTAGCTCTCTCAGTTATGCCCGCAATTGTCGTCGTGGCGCTGGCTTTTCGTCGTCTGGCACGAACTTCTACACGGCGTTCTCAACGGTCTCTGGCACGCGTGAACGCGAATGTGCAGGAGATTGTCAGTGGCATTACCGTCGCCAAGAATTTCCGTCAAGAGCAGAACATGTATGACGAGTTCAAGAAGGTGAACATGCAGTCGTACCAGGTCAATCTGCGTGCGGGCTACCTGTATAATGGTATCTTCCCGGTCCTTGTGGCGCTGGCGAATATTGGTACTACCATTGTGGTCTACTTTGGTGGACAAAATGTACTTGACCATAGCATCTCGGCTGGCGACTGGTTCCTCTTTGTGCAGAGTATTGGCCTGCTATGGCTCCCCCTGACGAGTATCGCTTCCTTCTGGAGTCAGTTCCAGCTCGGGTTAGCTGCGAGTGAGCGTGTTTTTGCCCTGCTCGATGCCGAACCTCGTGTGCGCCAGATTGACGATCAGCCCGTTCCTGATCTGTCAGGCAAGGTCGAGTTTAAGGATCTCTACTTTAGCTACGATGATCGTCAGACGGTGCTGGCTGGTTTCAATCTGACCATTCAAGCAGGTGAGACGGTGGCGCTAGTGGGACACACTGGCGCGGGCAAGTCGAGCCTGGGCAAACTGGTGGCACGCTTCTACGAGTTCCAGGGTGGTCAGTTGCTGATCGATAATCATGATATTCGCTCGTTTGACCTGCATGATTATCATCGTCTCCTCGGCGTTGTACCTCAGATTCCATTCCTTTTCTCAGGAACAGTAGCTGATAACATCCGTTATGCTCGCTTAGAAGCAAGCGATGATGAAGTTGCAGAGATTGCACAACGTATTGGTGGTGGCGATTGGTTGGAGGCGCTTCCTGATCGTCTGCAAACGTTGGTTGGAGAAGAGGGAAAGGCGCTCTCGATGGGACAACGACAACTCGTAGCACTCGCACGCGTTCTATTACAAAATCCCTCTATTATCATCCTTGATGAAGCCACTGCCAGCGTCGATCCGCTCACCGAGGCTCAGATACAGGAAGGTCTGGATATTCTGCTCAAAGATCGTACCGCCATTATCATCGCTCATCGCCTCTCGACCATCCGTTATGCCGACCGCATTATTGTGCTGAGCCACGGCCGTACTGTTGAAGAGGGTAGTCACGATACCTTGATGAAGCAAGGTGGTCACTATGCTCAACTTTACAATACCTACTTCCGCCATCAATCGCCCGATTATCGACCGGGTGAGGGATTTGTGCCTGTGCTGACTCATATTAACGAAGAGGCCCGTCATTTGACTTGATTACTGTCTCTTACACAGATTTGGTGAAATACCGATTGTGGGTCTACGCCAATTCCAACGGTTTCTCTCTGAAGCATACCTCTTGACTATGGACCAGGTAGCATGTATAGTTACCGTTACGAATACATGAGTTAAGGTGGTAGAACCCATCATGCCTATAATTTTCGAAAATCGCCTGGGCAATAGCGCATCTGACGAGAAGCTGAGAAAGATCTACCGATTTCATAACATCCTCTGGACTCTCTACTACGCTCTTTTCCTCGCTGGATTGGGGTTTGGTATAGCTATCTTAGTAGGCGTCCAGGGCAATCCCATCTTTGCTATTCTTATCGCTGCTGCTACTGTTGGAGTGCTTGTTCTATTATTCAAAAGACAGGCGTACCAGAGAAGACGCCGATAGCAAAAGATTATTCTATCTTGCCTCTACATCTTTTTCAGAAGTTCCGCTACAGGAAACATAAGCCTCATGTCTCTTTTCAGTAAATCCATATCGTTTTGTGCGTGTGTAACTAAGAATGGTATATTATATTTAGTGGCACTAATCTATTAGTGGTGGCACTAATCTAGAGGCAAAACAATGGGGTCATCACAATTACCGCGCAAACAGCGCTTTACAATTGGCTTTATCTCTGGTGCGGCAGCCGGAATAGTAGCCAGCGTGTTGATGCTCGTATTGAGCGTCACACTGGGCGGCATTTCGCTCCCCGAGGTATTCGGTTCGGCACTGACGTTGGTGATGCCACCAGCGCTTTTCGCCTTTCTCCACCAACTTATCGGTGGTGATGCGAAATTCTATCTCTTTTACATCATCCTTGTAGGGCAATGCCTCGTGTTTGCCGTGTGCGGAGGGCTGTGTAGCCTGCTGTTCGGATCTGCGAAATTGAGCGCAAGCCGTACCTCCAGTCAGTTACGCTGGACAGATGGTCTGCTCTTCGCAGTACTTCTCTGGTTGCTTGTCGGGCTTGTTTTCCTTCCCTTGACTGGTGGAGGAATCTTCGGCATGGCCCTGGCTACCGGGCTCCTCAGCTCCATGCTCAGCCTCGCCGCCGTTGCTATCGTGTTTGGACTTCTATTGGTTGGCATCTATAATCAACTGATCCTTCGCGAGGTGCAGAAGCAGGAAGCTGCCAGCCCAGAAAATGTACGCGAAGCCAGCCTTTCGCGCCGTGCTGTCTTGCAACGGGGCGCTATCGTGTTGGGATTGGGAGTTGTGGGTGTTGTTGCCTGGCGTTTTATCTCTGGCGCCGGGGCAGCTTCGTCTTCTGCGGCCAAATTGGTAGGGCAGTTTAAAAGCAAGATAACCCCACCTGTACCCAACTATGGAACAATACAGCCCGTCCCAAATCTCTCGCCTGAGATCACATCAAATGATCAGTATTACATCGTCTCCAAAAATCTCTTTTCCGATCCAGTTGTTAATGGTAGTACGTGGAGCCTGCATATCCATGGCATGGTTAACCAGCCCTATACCCTGAATTACAACGAATTGATGGCGCTACCCAGAAAGCTGCAATATGAGTCGATGATGTGCATCAGCAACGAAGTCGGCGGCCAGTATATGAGTAATGCGAAGTGGGAAGGCGTGCCCCTGGTGGATCTGTTGAATAAGGCAGGTCTGAAACCCGGTGCAACTAAAGTGGTGCTTTCCGCCTCGGATGATTATAGCGATAGTATCCATCTCGTAAAAGCCCTGGAGCCAACAACGCTGGTTGCCGTGCGTATGAACGATGTAACGTTGCCGGATGGTCATGGTTTCCCCGCACGTCTCCTTGTGCCGGGCATCTATGGAATGAAACACGTCAAATGGATAACTGATATCGAGGTCGTGGATACGGACTACCAGGGCTACTGGCAGGTGCGCGGCTGGAGCGATCCAGCACCCATACGCCTGACATCCCGCATCGATACACCTCTTGATGGTACTGTCCTTAGAGCCAACAAACCTATGTATATCGCAGGCGTCGCCTTCTCTGGCAATAAAGGCATCAGTGAGGTCGACGTAAGCCTGGATGGCGGAAATACCTGGCTGCACGCTCTCCTGAAAAAGCCACTGTCGAATCTGACCTGGGTGCTATGGGAACTCCCCTGGACACCAGCGAAGGGCGCTCATACTATCATTGTGCGAGCTGTCGACCTGGAAGGAAATGTACAGGATCCGAACCAGGAGCCGCCGCTTCCCGATGGTTCCTCTGGCTATCACACGATCTCCGTCTCAGCTTAATAACTGGAACTCCATCCAGAATAACACAGCTAAATTGGGTCGGCACATCATGATGTGCCGACCCAATTTAGCTGTGTTATTCTGGATGGAGTTGTAAAGGGTATTCATGAGGTGAAGAGTGAGCCAGGTTTGCCTTTCACAACGCTTCAGATTACCAGCCTTAAATCCTTCGCGATATCCATATGTACTAATTTATGTATCTCTGCAACTTTTAGAACCTGCTTTGCGTTATTCTCAATAGAGGATTGAATAATGCGCATCACAATATCGTAGTCGTGTTTCCTTGTGTAATGAACAAATATGCCGCCAGATAGCTCATTTTATGAATACGATAGAAAAACATATAGAACTTGTCTGCTTTAGGTCTGCTTATTAATTAAAGTAAGTAGAGGGAGAAAAACTTCAACAGATGTGCAAGCATTGGTATAAATAAGGATGCAGGAAGGCCAGATTGTTAACGAATGTACATGTGGTAGAGGTAGCATGCCTACAGGCCAAAGATGCTGAGGCTTTTCGTTCGCTCATCGCAGGATGGCGGAACGGGGATGTATTAATTATGTTAAGACAGTGTGCATGGTGTTTGCGCCTGATAGATCTTGCGGGTGAGCGTGTTTCTACTCAGCCGCTGCCAAAATTATATGAAGCAAGCCACGGAATGTGTAGTGTTTGCGGCACGCTCTGGATAGAGCAGGTGAGTTATCCTCTGTCTGAGGAACAAGAAGCTATCGTAAAAGATCAGGTACCCCACAGCTAAAAGTCCTGAGCATGCAGAGATTGATTCTGGCTGTCTTCTGTTAAAACTCTTACTGGCTTAAAAACTCTAGCAGGAACGTGTTAACCTCGTCCGGTTTCTCCTGCTGGACCCAGTGGCCGCTATCCGGCAAGTGTTTGATCTGTAGATTGGGAACCCATGGCTCAAGCCCTCGGGTCAGGTTAATGCCCAGTGCAACATCCCGGTCACCCCAGATGAGAAGTGTTGGGGTGTTAATCGTTGTTCCCGTCCTGCTTCCTGTAATAAATGGAAGACGAAAGGCGGCGCGGTAGTAATTGATGCTGGCTCTTAGCGCTCCTGGTTTGCTCATGGCGTCCTGATACTGTGCCAGTACTTCGGGTGGAAATGCCGTTTTGCGTACTGCCGAGCTATAGAGCATCTTGCCAATAAGTTCAGCATGTTTTCGTCCCAGTAGAAATTCAGGCAACCAGGGAATTTGAAAAGCAAAGGCGTACCAGCTTTTGCGTAGCTGCTGCGTTGTACGCAACTCACGTGCGAACGCTGCTGGATGGGGGGCATTCAAGACAATAAGGCGCTCAGTCATCTGCGGGTACCTTGAGGGCAAAAGCCCATGCCAGTACGCCACCCCAGTCATGGCCCACAATAATAGCTTTCTCTTCTCCTAATCCCTTGATCAGACCCACAATATCGCGCAACAAAATTGAGACGTTATATCCCGTGCGTGGCTTGTCTGTGTCGTTGTATCCACGCAGGTCAGGCGCGACGACTCTGTAGCCTTGCTCGGCCAGGAAGAGAATCTGGTGCCGCCAGGAATACCAAAATTCTGGGAAGCCATGCAGTAGCACAACCAGCGGCCCTGTTCCCTGCGTGACATAGTGCATACGAATGCCATTCGTGATGATATCATGGTGCTGCCAGGTTTCAGTTGTAAGCATTTTGTGTTCCTAAAAGACTATAAGTATCCTTTGCCGTTTTAAATGTGAAAACGTAGGGCGTGAGCTTGCCTGCGCCCTGCTCAGGGAACGCGGATCAGCCGCATGGCAGGGCTGAGGCAAGCTCACGCCCCTACCCACGTTTGCGACCTAATCTGCTAGGAATTTTTATCGCTATATACAATCGTGCGTTTCACCTGTTCGATCAGATCCGTTACCGGGATGCCGCGTGGACAGGCGTCGCTGCAGTTAAAGATCGTGCGACATCGCCATACTCCGTCCCGTTGGGCCAGTATCCCCAGGCGCTCAGCCCCACCCTGGTCGCGACTATCGAAGATGAAGCGATGAGCATTTACGATGGAAGCCGGGCCAACCCAATCAGGATTGCCCCAGATCGACGGACAGGAGCCGGTACATGCACCACACAAAATGCACTTGGTTCCTTCGTCATAGCGTGCCCGGTCCTCCGGGCTCTGCAACCGCTCCGTTCCCGGCTCGTTGTCGTAATTGATCAGGTAGGGTTTGATCGACTTGTACTTCTCGAAGAACGCGTCCATATCGACTACGAGATCTTTGATCACCGCATAGCCCAGCATCGGCTCGATTGTGACTTTGTTGCCTACATCCCGCATCAGCACTTTACATGCCAGGCGATTGCGTCCATTGATGCGCATGGCATCGGAGCCACATACTCCATGTGCACATGAGCGGCGATAGGTCAATGTGCCGTCCATTGTCCATTTGATCGTGTTCAATGTGTCCAACAGGCGATCAATGGGATCGACCTCAACGTGGAATTCATCCCAGTATGGCTTCCTATCCCGCTCTGAATCGTAGCGTCTGATACGCACCAGTACGTTCATTTTATCTCCTCCGTAGGGGTCGGGCTGGCCCCGACCCGTTTGTTGGCCCTGTTCTAATATTTCCGTTCTTTGGGTTTGAATATCGGATCGTCGATGAGAATCACGTCCTTGTAGTCCAGGCGTACATCATGAGTCTTTTCGCCTTTAAATGCCAGCGTGTGCTTGAGCCAGTTCACGTCGTCGCGTTTAGGATAGTCCAGCCGGAAGTGAGCTCCTCGACTCTCGGTACGTGCCAGCGCCCCATGTGTTGTTGCCTCCGCACAATCAAGCAAGAAGCTAAGCTCAATTGCTTCAACCAGTTCAGTGTTAAAGCGTTTGCCTTTGTCCTGCAACTGCACGTTCTTGTAAGCATCCTGCAGGCCCGCCACCGTGTCTAGTGCTTTATGCAGCCCGCTTTCCGTACGCTCAACAAAGACCTTATCGTCCATCTCGTTCTGCAGTGTGCTCCGGATGTTGGCTGCTGATTCGCCACCCTTTGAGCTGTAGAGGCGATCAACTATCTCACGTGAATGCGCCTCAGGCTCTGGTGGCAATGGAGCATGATCGTTCGCTGCGATGAATTGTGCCATGTGTTTGCCTGCACGTCGTCCGAATACGATCAGGTCCACCAGCGAATTCGTGCCCAGGCGATTTGCACCGTGGACTGAGACGCAGGCCACCTCGCCAGCTGCATAGAAGCCGGGTAGCGGCGTCCATTTCTCATCAATCACAACTCGCGCATCGATATCCGTCGGAATACCGCCCATGGCATAGTGTGCCGTTGGCTGAATAGGTACTGGCTCAGTGATCGGCTCGACTCCCAGATAGTTACGTGCGAAATCGGTGATATCAGGCAACTTTTCAGCGATCTTCGCTGCTCCTAGATGGCGCACATCTAGATAGACGTAATCCTTGCCGTCGACGCCGTTTCCATCTTTGATTTCCTGGATAATGCAGCGGGAGACGATATCGCGCGGTGCCAGATCTTTTAGCGTCGGCATGTAGCGTTCCATAAAGTATTCGCCCTTGCCGTTGAGAAGTTTGCCCCCTTCGCCACGTGCCGCTTCGCTCAGCAGTACGCCAACTTTGTAGATGCCTGTGGGATGGAACTGGTACATTTCCATATCTTCCAATGGAATGCCTCTGCGATATGCAATCGACATGCCATCGCCCATGCAGGCAAACGCGTTGCTGGTCACACGCCACGCTCGTCCATAGCCACCTGTCGCGAAGAGGACCGCTTTAGCATGGAAGGTGTGAATCTCGCCTGTACGAATTTCGAGCGCCACTACGCCGCATGCCTGTCCATCGTTCATCAGTAGATCAAGCATCAGGTACTCGTTGAAGAAACGGACCTGATTTTTTATGGCGTTCTGATACATGGTCTGCAAAATCATGTGCCCGGTACGGTCAGCAGCATAGCAGGAGCGGCGTACTGGCCCCTCGCCATAGTTGCGTGTGTGACCGCCGAAGCGACGCTGGTCGATGCGTCCATCCTCGGTGCGATTAAATGGCAGGCCGCGATGCTCCAGCTCATATACCGCATCGATTGCTTCGCGTGTCAGCACCTCAGCGGCAGGCTGGTCCACCAGGTAATCGCCGCCCTTCACTGTATCGTACATGTGCCATTTCCAGTGGTCTTCTTCCTGGTTCCCCAGAGCAGCCGCAACTCCGCCCTGAGCGGCACCCGTATGAGAGCGTGTCGGGTAGACTTTTGTAAGGACCGCAACGCTGGCGTTTGGAAGTTGCATAGCCGCCATCAGGCCAGCCCCGCCAGCCCCTACGATCACAACATCAAACTTGTAGTACATACTATATCCTCGTTCCTAAGAGAGTGTCTGGAATTGTCAGAATTGTGCGTCTCTAAGACACTCTCTAAGAGTGCACACACGGGACACCTTGACTACCTGTTACCGTGTGGAAGGTAATCAGTGTAATTGTGCCCAACATAAAGAAGACTACCAGCAGTACAGCGGCCAGGGACAGCAGTATAAGACGTGTACGGGGCGAACTGATGTAGTCATCTATGACAAGGCGTAGTCCATTCAAACCATGCGTCAGGGAGAAGGTCAGCAGGAGCCAGTCGAAGAGCCGCCAGAATGGGTTGGAATAACGTTCTGCTACGAACATATACGTTGTGCAAGCGACATTATCGGAAACATGCATGATGATCAGGTGGATAATGACGAGAAATATCAGCAAAATACCAGAGACACGAAAGTAGTACCAGGAAAAGGTCTCGAAACCGCCTGCTGATGGACGAGGACCAATACCAGTAGATACACGCAACATAAACTATTTCTCCTCCGTAAGGGCATATTTTACGACACTTTCATTCCAGCGCATTAAACTGCCACTAAAACATTTCTTAATGTCCGATGTGGGCCGTGGTGGTCGGTATCTCGAAGAACCACGCGGCTACCCCTGGCAATTTTGGCAAAAGCACAATATAGGCCGTGGGAATGAAAACAATGACCGTGATCGCCAGCGCGACGATAAACATGACTTGCTGATAGCGTACACCCTTGCTCCAGAAATCGATAAGCATGATGCGTACACCATTGGTTGCATGTAGCAGGACGGCCCCGATCAGCGCCAGGGAGAGGAGACGCACAATTACACTGTCAAAGAGCAGTATACCATCGTTGTAGACCTGTGGACCAAAACCAAGCAACGAAATGTCCACGATGTGGATAAATAAAAAGAGAAGAATACCCAGCCCTGTGATGCGGTGTAACAACCAGGACCACATGCCAGATTGGCCTTTATACATCTTTTCCTCGCTTCTTGGGCGGGAGACGGGGGCTGGAGGCAAGGAGAATAGGTGTAGGGGCGCCTGGCCTCCAACAAAATAACAGTCCCTGGCGCTGATCCTGCTTTGTTTCTTTGGCCTCGTTGCTCTTGTTCTCGCCCATCAGACATCCATACGGGGCGTCACTATACTGGACTAACAAAAGAACTCGATGAGCCTGTCTCAATTTGCGTCCAGCCCACTTGTCGAACGCAAGATCTCTAACAGTACGGAATCTCTATGCGTCTAGCTTTTGCACAACGCTCTGTACAACGAACACCCCACTCTGTGTACCAGCTTCTATCGGCGTTGTGTTTTTATTATACTGCACAGGATGGGGGCGTGCAAACTGTTACCGATCTTTATGGTTGGGCATCTCGCGCCCTGGGAAGACCCTTTTGCCATTATCGCTTGTATGCCTGGAGTATGCTGTGCTGAGGAGAGAACGGGCAAAATATATGCAGGCCAGGGTCTGCGTTTTTTGTTGAAACGTGGGTAGGGGATGTCACCTTGCATATGTCCTACCCATGTTCCGAATGAACCTTTTAATGGTCCCTGAATCCTGAGGGTGGAGCGGAAGTCCGCGTTCCAGACTTCTTGGGATCATAATCTCCCACTACTGTAATGCTAGTTGTGGCCTGCAACTTGCTACTACTTCCTGCTGCTTCAAGCGTGGCCTTGAGCGTATTGGAAATATTTGGCACTGTAACTATCCGTGTAAAGTTCCCCACTGCATCCGCCTTTACCTTACTGCTGAGCGTATGCCGCAAACCCTGGATGTCCCATGAAACCACGATGCGCTCGTTCGCCAGAAACCCCTTTCCACTGATTCTTATCGATGTTCCAGCCGTTGCCTTTGTGACAGAGAATGTGATCGATAACGTCTCAAAAGAAAAGGGCACTTTTGCAAGTACTGTATTCTGTGCATTCAGTACATAAACATTGTAGCCCGTTTGTGGGCTATAGGTCTTTGGCAATGTGAGTGATTGTGTAAAAGAGCCGCTGCTATCAGCTTGCGTTGAGATCGTTCCATTGGCAGGAGTCTGGAAGTAGATCGTAAGGTTTTCGCTGGCTGGAAAACCGCTTCCAATCACTTGAACGGTACTGCCCGGTCCGGCATTTTGTGGCGTGACCATAGTACTTGTGTTGACATTGACTGATATACTGGCCTGTGATCTACTTGTACCTCCAATTGCTGTGAGCGTATACGTGCCAGCGGGTGCTGGCGGTGATACTATGCAATTAGTACTACTTGCGCAATTGGTCGCAGTCCCATTCGCATCGGTGGCCAGCATGCCAAGAAATTGTCCTCCATTTCCATTCCAACTGAGCTGCACCTGCTCCGATGCTGCGAAACCCTTTACTTGTAGTTGAAATGCCTGCCCTTTCGTAACGCTTCCTGTCACCATAACCTGAGGCGTATTTCCGACGGCATGCGCGATTCCATAATATCCTGTCCGTATGATAGGGATAAGGGCTGCGAGCAAAAGCGCAGCAAATAGTAATAAGAAAGGCCAACGCAAAAATCTTTTAAACACTGTTACTCCCTGGCTAACCTCCCATCACTGCATTATGATGGGATGGAGCTCCATTACAATAGGTTTATCGATAATAGTCTATAACTTAGATGTGAAGGTAATTGTTAAAATTTACATATGATATGGTTAAATTTTAACTATCATGGTTTAGAATTCTTAACTGTAGTTCACCTTGACTAAAACCGTGCCATTGTGTTGTATCTGTCCTCTCTTCAGGAGATCAGACGTCAGGGTTGATCGCTTGCTATGTTTCCTGTAACCTTGCGCGTAGTAATACTTGTCAGGACTTCTCGCTTTACTATTCTGTTAGCATACTCACTTGTTATCACACTCATTAAGGGATACTATATTAAAGGGCGAAGCGATCAGAGTCTGTCCTGGTAGGGGGGTGTTGTGCATACGCCACACGAAAGGTATCAACAGGAGCATCTGGCCGCACAGCAGCAAGGAACGCAGGTCTCAGAAGCCGTAGATAGGCAACGGAGCCAGAAAGTGCAAGAATTTCAAAGCTTTTATCAGGAAAATCTTAACCTGATTTATCGCTATATATATAGTAAGGTCGGAAATCGGGAAGAAGCCGAAGATCTGACTTCGCAAATATTCGTGAAAGCTGTACGTAGCGTCGATGCTGAACGTGGCCCGCAGAGCATGCAAAAATGGCTCTTTCAGGTTGCTCGCACGACCATCGCGGACTATTGGCGTGCCTATTATCGTGCCTCCGTCAGTTCTCTGGAGGAATTGCTCGATGCCGGTTGGGAGGGACCTTTCGATGAAGAAGCAGTTGTTTCCAGTGACGTACCGAATGAACGTGTACAGCGCATCTTACAGGCGTTACCCACCCAGTATCGTGAGGTGTTGAACTGTCGCTTCCTGCTCAATCTCTCTATCAAAGAAACTGCTTTGCATATGGGATTGACGGATGCGAATGTAAAAGTTTTGCAGTTTCGCGCTCTCAAACGTGCCGCAGACCTTGAGCCAGTTGTGGCACGGTCGACTCCCTGATGTAACAGGCAATTTACCGGAGAAAGATAACTATGGCAGACGAAGACCAGGAACGATTTGAAGATTATCTCGAACTCGAACGCTACATTGAAGAGTTACAGGCAGGCCGTGTCGCTCACCCTCCCGCCGACCTGACTCCTGAGCGTGCGCGTATCTATCGTATGGCCGCACTTTTTCGTTCCGCCTCGCCCGAAGCTGCCGAACCGCGTCCAGAATTTGTTGCGTCTCTGCATGCTCGCCTGCTGGCTGAAACTGATGAAACTGACCAGAATACCGCTCCAAGGCTGCCTTCGGTTAGATTGCCTGAGCAGCCTTCTACGGCGCAAAAAGAACAGGAAGAACAACTTCCTATAACCAGTCAACCTTCTAGTGCGCCCCGGAAAGCGCGTTTCTTCTCGCGCCGTTCTCTGCTTGGTGGCAGTGCCGTTGCGGCTGCTTCGCTGGTGGTTGGTAGCGGCATCGGCGCTGCATTTGAAAAGAGCACTACTGGACAAAGCACGCAGGGAGTGGCTGCTACGTCAACACCTTCTACGCGTTATCCAACGAGCATGCCAATCGTGCCATCAGATGTTGCGATTCCGTATTTTGTTACAACTCTTGCGGAACTAGGGAATAGTGCGGTACGCTTCACAACGGATACGTTGACTGGTTATGTAATACTAAGCGATGGCGATGATAGCGGTGTGCCTAAAGGAGAAGTCGTAGCGATGTCAGCAGCCTGTACACACATGGGTTGTATTGTGCAATGGCAGGATGCAGATCATAGTTTTCATTGTCCCTGCCATGGTGGAATCTTTACCGAGTATGGGCAACCTGATAAGGCCAGCCCTATACGGTATCTTGCCGCCTTACCACGCCTGGAGACGCTCATAAAAGATGGGAAAGTCTACGTTATGGTTCCCAAAGGTTCTTCTGTATGAGGCGGAAATTACTCATACTGGCCCTTGGTGTCCTCTTCCTTATCCTTCTATCCTGGTTGGGAACCACTCTTACCGAGATTTTGCCTGCTCGTCCCTCCGCACAGGTGCAGACGGTTTCCGCTGGTCCTTATCAGATCACTCTGCAGGTTGACCCCAATCCCCCTCCTCCATCAAAACCTGCAACGCTTATCCTTCAGATTGTGCATAGCAGTACGCAGCAACTTGTTACTAATGCTCGTGTCACCATTGAGAGTAGTATGGAAACGATGGATATGGGTACCGATGTCATCAATGCTCAATCTCAAAGTAACGGGATGTACCATGCTCCTGTACAGTTTGGTATGGACGGTACCTGGCAAGTGCGCGTGCTCGTAACTGTACCAGGTGCGCAGACTGAAAGCGCCACATTCGAAATAGTTGCCCACTAGTGCTCAATCAAGGTTCATTGGCGCGTATGATGGGAGATCGACCTAAATGTGGTCCCAACGGTATGCTATACTTTATATAGTTTCACAAAAACCATACCTATATACCCGTAGCTTAACATACAAGGAGTTCCCGATGGCCCCCTCTCGTTGGAGGAATAGAACGTTCGCGCTTGTTGCGCTATCCCTATCCCTATTATTCCTGGCTGCATGTGAAGGAGGTGCACAAAATGCTCAGTCATCTCCTACTCCTACGCCCTCTCCTACTCTGCCACAGGGCCAGCAACTGCTTACCAGGACCAGCAATGCTCTTAATTCTGCAAAAACATTACAAGGCGTGTTAAACCTGACAATACATGGGCAGTCACAAAATGGTACGCTTACTACCAGCGTATGGAATGCTGCTCCCGCTAAAAATCGTACCGAAGTGCACCAGTCGACGCTTGCCCAGTTGCCAGCCGGGACCGTCACAGTCACTGATGGCAAGAAGCTCTGGCAATATGATCCTGCTAAGAACGTCGTCTATAGCGGCCCTGTTCAACCGAGTAGCGGTGGTGGCTTGTTTGGTTTCGCGGGTACAGCAGGTAATGATGGTCAGGGCCAGTTCCTGCTAAACTTCGTCCAGAGCGTCTTTACAGCCAGCAATGGTACATTGAAGTCTTCGACGGCAACCGTCAATGGACATGCCGTCTATGATATTGGCGTTGTGCCTCAAGATAGCTCTACCAGCTCTATTGGTAATGTTGGGGCTTCCTTCAATTACTCCGGGGATGTCTATATTGATAAAGCCACTCAGCTACCGGTCGAAGTAAATCTAGATATTCAAGGTTTTGGAAAGACTGTGCTCGATTTCCAGAAACTGACTCTCGATCAACCGATTCCCACCAGTACCTTCAGCTTTGTTGCTCCAGCTGGCGCAAAAGAGCTTCCATTGCAGCAGGCGACGCAAACTTCTAACGGCAATCTCATCACTCTATCCCAGGCTCAGCAACAGGCCGGTTTTCACCTGTTGAGCATTCCCGGTGCTCAGGCTGATTATGTATTGTTGGGTGTTGACACGCTGGGAGCGCCCGGTAGCCAGATCTATACCCTCCATTATATGAAAGGCAGTACCAGTTTTACAATAGCTGAGGGAAAGCCTCTGGCCAATCTCTCCGCCAGTGGTGGTCAGCGCGTGAGTATTCGTAGTACGACGGCGCTCTTTTCAGATCAGGGTGGTAGTAGTGTACTGGCCTGGACCGAGAAAGGCGTGGGCATCAACATCACTGGCTTGAGTCAGGATCAGGCCGTAGCTATTGCAAAATCCTTGACATGAATAACATCGTTCCCACCTTGGGCAAACTTACATCGAAAGAGGGGTATCATGCTTCAATTTCCTGCTTCCTTCCGTTGGGGCGCTGCAACAGCGTCTTACCAGATCGAAGGTGCCGTTCATGAAGATGGGCGCGGCGAATCCATCTGGGACCGCTTCTGCTCAACTCCCGGCAAGATTCACAATAATGAAAGTGGTGCTATAGCTTGCGATCATTACCATCGCTATCAAGAAGATATACAGCTTATGCGCGAGTTGGGGTTGCAAGCTTACCGTTTCTCTATTGCCTGGTCACGTATTCTTCCTACTGGTCGTGGGCGTGTAAACGCCGCTGGCCTGGATTTTTATGAACGTCTTGCGGATGCTCTGTTGACTGCAAAGATCGAGCCGTTTGTGACCCTGTTTCACTGGGATCTTCCCCAGGCGTTGCAGGATGATTTTGGGGGTTGGGCCAGTCGCGATACTTCTAAAGCTTTTGTGGATTATGCCGATATCGTCTCGCAACGCCTGGGTGATCGCGTCAAAAACTGGATCACGCTCAATGAGCCCCAGGTGGCAGCACATGTTGGTTACGAGTACGGTAGGCATGCACCCGGTATCAGTAATCCACGCCTTGCATGGCAGGTTTCACATAATCTCTTGCTTGGTCATGGATTGGCCGTGCCCGTAATACGTGCCAATAGTAAGAATGCACAGGTTGGTATTACGCTCAATCTTGCCTCCGTTCACGGCGCAACCGATTCTGATCGAGATCAATTTGCCGCTCGTATCGAGGATGGAAAAAACAATCGCTGGTATATTGAACCAATCTTCCGGGGCTCGTATCCCTCCGATATCGTGGACTTGCTGGAGCAAAATAATATTGCGCCTCAGGTCATGAATGGAGATGCTGCTATCATTGCCGTTCCTGTGGACTTTCTAGGTGTCAATAACTACACCAGAAATGTGGTACGTCAGCGAGCCGGGGCCGCTCCTGGCGCTACTGAACATACACGTATTAATGGGGCCGAGTATACTGAGATGGGTTGGGAGGTCTATCCCGCTGGTCTACGTGAAGTGTTAGTTCGCCTCCATCAGGAATATCGTGTTCCACGTCTCTATGTGACTGAAAATGGAGCTGCCTTTCCTGATACTGTGAGCGCAGATGCCCATGTCCATGATGCACGCCGCGTGAATTACTATCGCGAGTATCTCACGCAGGCGCACGTTGCCATAAGCGAAGGGGTTCCTCTGGCGGGGTATTTTGCCTGGTCGCTGATGGACAACTTCGAGTGGGCTGAGGGGTATTCGAAGCGTTTTGGTATTACTTATGTGGATTATACAAATCAGAAGCGTATCATTAAAGATAGCGGCTACTGGTATCGTGATACAATCGCCGCTCATGGCGTGTAGGAGTCACGTTTACGACGCCCAGGTGTGGGGGTACGAGATGCCTGATGACCATCGACAAAGGGTTTATAAATCGCACCCCTACACCAGATGGAACCGCCTGATGAAGGCGGTTAGACTACTACTCTTTTGCCAACGTTTCCTTGACCACTTCCGCCAATGCTTTAATAAACAGAGGCGATGTGTTGAGCAATTCGATACGCGCGAACTGGATACCATGCTCCTCAGCCTGCTCACGTGCACCAATCTCAATATCGTAGAGGATCTCCAGGTGGTCCGCTAGAAATTGGACTGGCGCGATCAGTACATGAGAGTGGCCTGCTTGCTTCAACTCGGGCATAACATCGGCAAAGTCTGGTTTGAGCCATTCTTCAGGGGTATGACCAGCGCTTTGATAACAGAACATCCAGCGCTCATCGGGTAAGTTAAGCATCTTTGCGACGGTTGCCGCCGTCTCTTTAAGATCATTAATATAGTTCGGTTCGTTCTCTATCACACGTTTAGGCATGCTATGCGCTGTAAGTAGGACCGGCACGTGCTCTTGTACATCCTCTGGAAACCGGTCGAGTGCCTGCTGTATACGCTCCGCCAATGCCTGCAAGAAGTAGGGTTGCATGTGCCAGTCTGTGGCCATCTTGAGGTTAAGGTCATCCCGGTGCAGATCTGCGACCGCGTCTTCAAGCGTACGTACGTATCCTTTCATAATAATTGGTGAGTATTGCGGCGACATGATGATACCGACCAGACTTTGTGCTCCTGCGGCTGCTTCTGGCGCGACATCGGTGATAAAGGGAGGCGCAAAACGCATACCAGCCACAGTGTGGTACGTTGTGCCATCAGAACTCTCGTTGTTCAACTCTTCTTGTAGTGCTGCCGCCTGCTCACGTGTGATACGTAGCAAGGGTGAGCCTCCGATAAGATCGTAGCGCCGTCGAAACTCGCTAATGACCTCTGATGATGCGGGGCGTCCACCATAAACATGCTTAAGGTAGACGGGAATATCGTCAAGTGTGGCTGGTGACCCATATGTCATCAATAACACACCAATATGTGTATTTGTCATTAGTCTCTCTCTTTCATCTATAATTATTAACGCGCTGTCTCTTCATGAACAGTATTAACCAGGCGACGTAGCAGATCTGGATGCGTTGCCTCCAGCACTCCGTGTCCAAAGTTGAATATATGGCCCGGTCGATTGCCTGCCCGGCGTAGGATATCGCGTACTCCTGTTTCTATAGTAGGCCAGGAAGTCAACATGAGCGTTGGGTCAAGATTGCCCTGAATGCCATGGTCATAGCCGATCTGCTTCCAGGCATCGTCGAGATCGATGCGCCAATCAACGCTGATGATATCGCCGCCGGCCTCGGTCATGACATCTAATAATGACGCCGTACCCGTGCCAAAATGGATAGAGGGTGTATTGCTCCTCCAGATGGCCTCAAAGATACGTTGCATATAAGGCTGGACGAATTGTTTGTAGGTGCTGGGACTCAGCGTTCCGATCCAGCTATCGAAGAGCTGTACAACGTCAGCTCCGGCCTTGACCTGGGCCAGTAAATAATTGGTTACTACGCTAGTGATTTTGGTCATTAGTATATGCCATACCTCAGGCTGTTCGTACATAAATGACTTCGCGACAGCATAATCACGCGAAGGATGCCCTTCGATCATATAACATGCCAGCGTAAATGGTGCACCGGAGAAGCCAATGAGTGCTTTTTTGCCTTCCAGTTCACGATGTACTATGCGGGTTGCTTCCATCACATAGGATGCCGTCTCTTCAGTATCAACTACCTGCAAGGCGTCAACGTCCTGGAGGCTGCGAATGGGATTGGAGATAACTGGTCCCTCCTGCCGAATTTCCAGATCGAGGCCCATTCCTTCCATTGGTAACATAATGTCTGCATAGAGAATCGCGGCGTCAACGCCAAAGGTCTGCACAGGCATAAGCGTAATTTGTGCGCATAGTTCTGGTGTTTTGGACATTGTTACAATGTCGTACTTTTCTCGCAGCATCCGGTACTCAGGTAGACAGCGACCGGCCTGGCGCATAAACCAGATCGGCGTAGCGTCGGGTTGCCTGCGATAGCACGCATCCAGAAAGCGTGTCGTCTCTTTACTGGGAGGGATATCCTCTGAAAATATATCGTTCTGCATATAAATCCTTTAAAAAAGTATGTGTGAGTTTCGTTTCTATTTGTCTTCATATAATACCGTGAGTAAGGGGGTGGTGGCAACAGTATTGTTGCGTGGTTGTCTCCAACGTTTTCACCCGGAAGGATGGAGATCTCAAATTGTCAATACTATTGACAGATAGAGTGTATATTGTGTAATCTTATAGTACTCATTGGAATAAGGAAAAATGGCTAACGGGAAAAGGCTGTTTCCTTAACTGGAGGATCGTTCTTGAAGGAACAAGGCAATATCTTTTGTGTCAAGGAGGACATTCTTCGTGGTTTACTCAATTCATTGTGATGTGCCTGGCACATCGCACTCCACTACCTACAAATTGCTGACGGCGCGAGACAAATGTCTTCCACTTTCAAGCTCTCTTTCTTGCATCAAAGGTTTTACCTCGCTTATCCAGGTTCCCCTGGATGCTTTTTTGTCTTTAGGTAGTAAGAAATGCATCTTCAGTATTTTTGTACCAGTGCAAGCACAATAACAAAGGAGTTTGTAACAGCATGAGCAAAGACATTGGTCGTCGTAAATTTCTGGGTGTTGCTGGCGGAACAGCGCTGGCAGCACTTGGTGTAGGAGAAGGTATCGCGCAAGCCGCTTCATCCGCGATCACTATCGATGGGGCAAGCGGTGGGCGTACATTCGATGGCGTTGGTGGCCTGAGTGGAGGCGGAGGTACCTCACGTCTGCTCTTTGACTATCCTTCAGCACAGCAGGCCGAGATCCTCGATTACCTCTTCAAGCCGAACTATGGAGCAAGTCTGCAAATCCTAAAATGTGAAATTGGCGGCGATACGAATTCTACCAACGGAGCCGAAGCCAGCCACATGCGCAGTCGTACCGACCAGAATTATAATCGCGGCTATGAGTGGTGGTTGATGGAACAGGCCAAATTGCGCAATCCCAATATCAAGTTTTACGGGCTGGAATGGGGCGCTCCAGGCTGGTTCAGCGGTGGTTTCTGGTCCCAGGATAACATCACCTATATTGTCAACTGGATCAAGCATGCCAGGTCAGATCACAACCTGGATATTGATTACATAGGTGGTTGGAACGAAAGTGGTTACAATAAGACCTGGTATGAGAACCTGAAAGCGGCACTCATAAGCAATGGATTGGCTACCAAGGTTGTAGCTTCTGACGAGGCCGGCTGGGCTGTGGTGAACGATTTAACGAGCGATGCGGCCTTTAACAGGAGCGTTGACATCGTCGGGTCGCACTATCCCGTAACGGCCGCACGCATTCCTCCTGCCGCAGCGTTGAATCTGGGTAAACCTCTCTGGGCCAGCGAGAGTGGTTCGCAAGGGTATGATAGAGGAGCAAATGCACTCGCACATAACCTTAATCGCAACTATGTTGCGGGAAAGATGACGGCTGATATCAACTGGAGCTTGATCGCAGCCTGGTATCCGACCTTGCCATTCGCAGGTGATGGACTGATGCTCGCTGAGGAACCCTGGTCTGGTAATTATTATGTGGCCAAGAGCATCTGGGCGATGGCTCACACTGCGCAGTTTACGCAACCAGGCTGGAAGTACCTCGATAGCGGGTGTGGCTATCTGGGTGGCAACAGTGCTAATGGCAGCTATGTCACACTCAAATCGACCAACGGCAAAGACTATAGCACAATTATCGAAACGATGAACGTAGGTGCTGCTCAGACTGCTAATTTCACAGTGACGGGCGGACTTTCCACAGGAGCCGTGCATGTCTGGGCCTCCAATTTTAGTTCAGCGAGCTCCAGTGCATATTTTGTTCACCAACAAGATATCACACCCGGTGGTGGAAAGTTCTCGTTGACATTACAGCCAGGGTATGTCTATAGCCTGACGACGACGACTGGTCAGGGCAAGGGTACCGCGACTCCACCAGCTTCATCTGGTCTGGCATTGCCATACAGTGAGAATTTTGACGAGTATGCTGCTGGCAAGCTCGCCCGCTACTATTCCGATCTTGCAGGCGCATTCGAAACCGCTCCTGCTGGCGGTGGACGCAGCGGCATGAGCTATCGTCAGGTAATCACAACGACCCCTATTGCCTGGCACAGTGGTTCACCAACACCGCCCATTACTGTCGTAGGCGATCCCAACTGGACCAACTACAAGGTCAGCGTAGACGTTTTGCTCGAACACACAGGTTATGTTGAATTGATTGGAAACCTCACTAGCCAGGTCAGACTGGGTGGTGCAGCGGTGGGCTATCATCTGCGCATTACGAACACGGGTGCGTGGACCCTCTTTAGAGAGGCCAATAATAACAATACCATTGCCGACACCAGACTGGCTTCGGGCAATGCGGCATTTAGTCTGAACACCTGGCACACGCTTTCCCTGACTATGGCACGTGGTAACGTTCAAGCATTTATCAATGGGACCAGAGTTGCTAATGTCAATGACTCGACATATACCAAAGGACAGTTTGCTCTGCTGGTGAGCAAATGGGTCAACGCTCAGTTCGACAACATCTCTGTCGTGTCGGCTTAAGTCCTATATATGGTTTCGGCGCATTGTATTGCTGATGTTATACAATGCGCCGCCAAAATACGTAGGGGCGTGTCCTTGCGACCGCCCGCTTCGGGGAGAGAATCTTGTTCCCCCACCGGGCGGTCGCAAGGACACGCCCCTACGTGTTCTCCATCCAAAGCACGAAAAGCCCATTTTATCACATTATAATGTAACGCGGTCGCCGCCTGCTGGCATGGTAAAACGCAAAAATCCTCCCATCGCCAGGCGTGTGCAGATAACAGCCAGCGTGTAGAGCGCAAATAACAACGCTCCCGTCCTCAATTCATAAATTCCCAGATCTAGCAATGTAAGATGATTGCGTCCGGCAGCAAACAGGCGCATGAGAACTGGTCCCTGAGGAATACCAAAGCTACCAACAGCCATCCCGAACACAAGTGTAATCAGCAGATCAATGCCAAAACAGATCGCCGCCAACCGGATACCAAGCAACCAGAAACGCTTGCTCAGGCGTTCGCGTTTTGTCGAGGCAATGCGGCGCGTAGCCCAATAGGGAGCAATGAGATACTGTAGCAACAGGAACAGCAGAGGAACGGCTACATATGTCCAATCAGGAAAAATAGTTGGATTGATCAATGCACCAAGACGACCAAGCGTGTAGAGAATAACGCCCTCTATCACGCCTTGTCGATAGCTCACTTTATTAAACATAGTAAAAGACCTGATTTCCGTTAGCGGAATTATGGCGAGATGAAATCAATAGTATGTGTTTAGTGGCAGCCGCAACCTCCGCCACCGCACGCACAGCCTCCCATCGCGGGCTGTACGTCGTCATAAGAGCTATCTTCGCCTCCTCCACGTTGCGCGGCAAAGACTGAGAGCAGGCGGCGCACTTTTTCGCCCCGGCATTTCGCGCAGACTACATCATCAGCATGTTTGTAGCTGACCAGCAACTTGAATTTTGATTGGCAGTCTGAGCAATAATATTCGTACATTGGCATCGAAAGGTACCTCCTGTTAGTGGAACAACGTGCTTTTAACCATAGAGATATTGTAGTGGGTTAGGGTGAGAGTCGTCAAGTTACGCTTCCCTTCCTTGTTGATGAAATGCTAAACACCGGACATCCCCAAACCAATCCTTTTCACCAACCCACTCAACAACGCGATCCTTGTCGGCAGAGAATCCAGTTCCACATACTCATCTGGATTATGCGCCAATCCCCCCGCCGCACCCAGGCCATCGATAGTGGGCACACCTAGCGGTGCAGTATTATTGGCATCAGAAGCACCTCCACTCGCCAGATCTCGTATTTCCAGCCCCAGTTCCTTTCCAACTTCCTTCGCTGCTCGCACCAGTGGCGCGTTTTGTTCCGAACGCTCGAAAGGCAGACAACGCATATCCCCACTTAACGTAATCTGTGTGCCATTCATTATTTTGCGTGACGCCACTCTGCGCATCGTCCCCTCGATTACCTGGATGCCTGCCATGCTGCTGGCTCGCACGTCCATCTCAAAATAGGCAGTATCGGGAATCACGTTGCTGCGCTCACCACCTCGTATAACCGTCACGGAGAGCGAGGTGCCGGGGATAACCCCTTGTAGCGCCTGCATCGCCTGCACCTGGTAGGAGAGTTCGAGAATGGCGTTAATGCCCTTCTGCGGTTCAACGCCTGCATGCGCGGAACGCCCACGTACCTCTACGCGATACAGGCCCGAACTCCTGCGTGAAGAGACAACCTGGTTAATCAAACGTCCTGGCTCCAGTACGATCACTGCATCAGCCTGTCGTGCCAGTTCCTGGATAAGAGGCTTGCTGACGGGAGAACCTATCTCCTCGTCGCTATTGAGAATGAAGGTCACACTCTTATAATCCGCTTCTTGTCCCGTAATGAGCTGTTGCACACCATACATGCCAATCAGTATACCTGATTTCATATCGAGTACGCCGGGACCTTTGGCGACCTGCACACCATTTTGTTCGCTGATAGAGAATGGGCGTTTCCCAACTTCGCCATCAGAAAACACTGTATCCATATGCCCGACCAGCAAGATACGTGCTCCATCAGGTCTGCTTCCCTGGTGGGTAGCGACAAGATGGTTGCCATATTCTTTTTGTGTATCAAAGTAGGTCGAGAAGTCAGAAGCATGAAAGCGCTCCTGCAAATAGGCACCAACGCGATCCACACCGCCCTTGTTATATGTACCCGAATCAATGTTCACGATTGCTTTTAGATCGGCAAGATACGGCTCTATAAGCTGCTCAGCACGCTCTACGTGATAATGTTTCTGCATTTAAATAATCCCCTCTCCGCGAAATCGTGCGATCTCGGCATTGCTATAACCGACTTCTCGCAATAGCTCTTCTGTATGTTCACCCAGGCGGGGAGGTGCATAGCGTTGCTCAATCGTTACATCGGAGATACGCGGAAAACTTGCTAATGAATGGAACGGTTCGCCATCTATATTGCCGGACACGCTCACGTCCCGCGCCTGCGCCTGGGCATCGTTTAACGCCTCGCTGATATCATATACCGGTCCGACACAGGCATCAATCTCGGCGAGTTCCGCCAACCATTCGTCCCGTGTCCGCGTTTTAAAGATTGCCTTTAATACATCTTGGGCTTCATTGCTCTCGCCTGGTCCCACAGGCATATGAAAAGGGAGCAATTCAAGGTGTCCGATGCGCATACAGAACGTTTGCCAGAACTTCGGCTCCAGTGCTGCTAATGTTATGTGGTTGCCATCTTGCGTCTCGTAGATATTGTAGCAGGGTAGCCCACCGTCGAGCGTCGAATAGCCAGGTCTGGGTACCTTGCCCGTATTCAGATACGTGGTTGCGCTCAACGAGAACAACGACAGAAGTCCCTCGGTCATTGATGCGTCGATCTTACGTCCCTCTCCTGTTTGGGCTCGTCCAACCAGGGCCGTTAAAATACCGATCATCGCCATTTGACCACCTCCCGCCAGGTCTCCAAATTGGGTAGGTGGCATTACTGGTTCACCATGTGTACTCCGATTATAATGAATTAGCCCGGCATAGCCAGCATAATTTAAATCGTGCCCCGCCCGGAGCTGGTAAGGTCCATTTTGCCCATAGCCACTGATTGCGCAATAGATAATGCCAGCATTCCTCTCTTTCAGTTGCTCATATCCCAATCTCAGCCGGTCCAGTACTCCTGGTCGAAAGCTCTCCAGAACCACGTCGGCCTTGTCCACCATGCGCAAAAATATATCGCGCCCCTGCTCGCTTTTCAGATTAAGCGTTACGCTGCGCTTATTCCGATTGAGTGCCAGAAAATAGAGTCCTATTCCACCAGGACCAGATGGCTGCATCGAACGGCTATAATCTCCACTTCCAGGCTCCTCGACTTTGATAACATCCGCTCCAAAATCTGCCATCATCTGCGATGCATAGGCACCCGGCACCAGGCGCGATAAATCAAGAATGCGTATACCACTGAGAGGTAAATCCATCCGTGTCTTCCTTGTGTGCTAGAATATGGACAAAGGCGCTAATAATCGTAGCGTAGCAGGGAGGTATGCATGTTGTCAACGTCATATCTGTAACACGATCCTCTCCATCTCAGTTGTAGGGGCCGCGTTGACGACGCTCATGGTAGTGCACCAGCATCTAATAAGGCATATATGAAAACGATAACACATAAAAACATTCTTCCCTCTTCACTGCGTCTGAAAATCGGGCTGGCCTTCTTCGCCTTCATCCTGATCGGTGCCAGCGACGCTACACTCGGAATAGTATTGCCAGGCATGAGTGCCCATTATCATGTTGATAAAGGAGCAATTGGTCTGCTCTTTATTTGTAGTAGTATTGGCTACATTATCGGCTCCTTCAACAATGGACTGCTCATGGAGAAGCTGGGTAACCGCTTATTTTTGATGGTTGCCTCCGCCCTTTTTCTGCTAGCGACACTAATGATTAGCCTGATGCCTCCTTTTGTCGCGCTGGCCATGGTATATCTGTTATTAGGTCTGAGCATAGCGATGTTCGACGCGGGACTCAACACTTATATCGCAGGTCTACCAAACAATACGACCTTGCTTAATTATCTCCACGCTTTTTATGGTGCCGGAGCCTTACTTGGGCCAGCAGTAGCCTCCAGCCTGCTGGCGCTACAACGAGGATGGAGTAGTGCCTACATCGTGTGGGGCAGCATGAGCCTGGCATTACTGCTTGGAGTTGCCTTCCTCTTCAAAGAAAGTACTCCACTTCATCAGGAAAAAACTTCCTCGGAAGGGAATATTTTAACAACCGTTCTCAAATTGCGTGTCGTCTGGCTGGCAGCTATATTCCTGATGGTCTATGTCGGAACGGAGATTAGCCTGGGTAGTTGGAGCTACAGCTTCCTGACCGAGGAGCGGCATGGCGCAACGCTGATCTCGGGTTGGACCATTAGTGGATACTGGTTTGGATTGATGATGGGACGCCTGGTACTGGGAAAAGTTGCACAACGTATAGGCGACAGGCGTTTGATAGCACTATGCCTGGTAGGTGTGGCAATCAGCCTGCTTATGATCTGGCTACTTCCATTCGCGCTTACTTCCGCTATCGGTCTCTGCCTGGCAGGATTTAGCCTGGGACCAATCTTCCCCACAACGATAGCTTTGATGTCGAAGCTCGTCTCGTCACGTGTGCTCCCAACCGCCATCGGCTTCCTCGCCAGCCTGGGCAGCATGGGCGGCTCATTGTTTCCCTGGCTGGCTGGCAATCTGGCGCAGCATATCGGCCTCTGGTCACTACTTCCTTATGTCATAGTACTTGCAATCGTTCAATCATGCTTATGGCTAATATTACACAAGCAGCCAGCAGTTTCCTGATGCTAAAGGCTCTGCATCCATAAATGTGGTTCCTACCTCCCTTGCATGTTTTTCTCCCAAAAGTGTTGGTAAGAGAAGATGTTGCAGAGGATTTGTGGAGAAAAATAGTGAATGGAAACCCAAATTATTCACTCGTGGAAGTGATATACTCAGGGATAATTGTGTAGTTCCAATCCACTAGAGGATTTTACTCATGACATTTCCGCACATATTGATACTCTTTCTCTCAGCAATCATTGGGGGAACACTTAACGCCGTTGCCGGGGGAGGGAGTTTTTTCACTTTTCCGGCTCTCATCTTTGTTGGCGTTCCTGCTATTTCGGCCAATGCAAGTAGTACTGTGGCCCTCTTGCCTGGCTCTGTTGCCAGTATAATAGCGTATCGTCGTGAGATTGCTCAACAGCAACGAGGCTTTCTCATTTTAATGGTTAGTACAAGTCTTGCAGGTGGGATTATTGGGGCTCTCCTCTTGCTCCACACGCCTGCATCAATCTTTCAAAATTTAATTCCCTATCTTTTGTTGACGGCGACCTTGCTTTTTGCTCTCAGCGGCCCAATTACAGCAAGGTTGCGTGTGCGTGATGTAGCCAAAGCACGCCTCTCTCTTCGTACTCTCATCACTGTTGCTATCGCACAATTAATCATCGCTACATACGGTGGTTACTTCGGCGGTGGTATCGGTATACTGATGCTGGCGACTCTGGCTATGATGGGCATGGAAAACATTCACATCATGAATGGTCTCAAAACAGTACTGACCACGTGCATCAACGGTATCGCTGCCATCATTTTTATTATTGCTGGGGCTGTATACTGGCCCGAAACGCTTTTGATGATCGTCGGCGCTATTATTGGTGGTTACTTTGGTGCTTCGTATGCCCGTAAGATCGATCCTAAACTGATACGAGGTTTTGTGATTGTTGTTGGCCTGGCGATGAGTGTATACTTCTTTATCAATGTATATATTTTACATAACGCGTAATTTCAGAACGATTAACCCTGGTTATACGTGTAACTTTTGTGTAATAGTAATAGAGGAACCGGGGTATCATCAAGCCTTGCAAGAAGATGGATTGACTATGACCCAGCAAGAAACTGAACCAACAAACACTACTTATGCCACGAACCCGCAACATAAGAGTGAGAACAATAGTGAACACGCTGGCAAATGGGCGGTGCTGGCTGTTGTTGCAATTGGTGTCTTTATGGCAACACTCGATTCGTCTATTGTCAATATTAGCCTTCCTGCAATTGCCGCGTATTTTGGTGTTCCTCTCAATGGAGCCGTTTCCTGGGTCATTATTGCCTATCTGGTTGCAACCGCTGCGATTCTGCTGACTGCAGGACGCCTATCCGACATGATTGGGCGCAAAGCTGTCTGGCTCACGGGTCTCGTTCTTTTCACAGGCAGTTCAGCTCTCTGCGGTATTGCGCCCTCTCTTGCATTTCTGATAGCTACGCGTGCCATCCAGGGTCTGGGGGGCGCACTTCTTATGTCTGTAAGCCCTGCAATACTTACCGCTGCCTTTCCCTCTAATGAACGAGGTCACGCTCTCGGATTGAATGCCGTTATCGTTGCCCTTGGCGTGAGCGTTGGCCCTACGCTTGGTGGTTTCATAACCGCTTATTTTTCCTGGCGCTGGATCTTTTACGTCAATGTTCCTATTGGTATAGTGGGGATTGTCATGACACTGCGTGTGCTCACTGAACGCCTGCACCGCAATCCTGGACGTTTCGATCCTTTAGGGGCTATTCTGCTTGCTATCGGCCTGGCTGGGCTCACCGCTGGCCTGTCATTTGGGCAGGAGTTAGGTTGGAGTTCGCCGTTTATTATTGCCCTGCTGGTCGTTGGAGTACTTGCGCTGATCATTCTGCCTTTTGTTGAGCAGAGAGTAGCCAATCCTATTATCGTTCTCTCACTCTTCCGACGGCGCGTCTTTGTCTCAGCTAACTTGAGCCTGATTTTGAGCTTCCTGGCCCTCTTTGCCGTCAGCTTTATGATGCCCTTTTACTTTGAGCAACTACGTAATTTTCCTATTCAGGAAGCGGGACTCTTACTTACTCCATTGCCAATTACGCTGGCCATCGTCGCACCATTCAGCGGCTCGCTGGCCGACCGTATTGGCTCTCGCTGGCTGGCAGCCGTAGGATTAGCCATATCCTGTATCGGCTTGGTTTTTATCAGCCAGCTCAATGCACAAAGTTCCATTTTTGATATCGTCTGGCGCCTGGTCTTCATTGGTCTGGGTCAGGCATTGTTCCAATCACCAAACAACAGTGCCCTGCTCGGTTCTGCTCCTCGCGATCTGCAAGGGAGTGCCTCTGGTTTCCTGGCTACTGGTCGCGTCATGGGCCAGAGTCTGAGCGTTGCCCTCGCAGGCGCAATCTTCAGTGGATTGGGAGGTTCTGCTGCTGGGGCAATATTGGCCATGCATCCTAAGACCACTCAAATCGCTTCATTGCAACAAACATTTGTACACAGCTTCCAGGTGACATTTCTCGTCTGTGCCTGTATAGCAGTTATTGGGGTGTTCGCCTCCCTCGTCAGGGGAAAAGAGGAGAAAAAGAAATCAGCGTAGGGATGAGATTGATAAGCCTGTATTGCCGATGGTGTAGGGATGAGATTGATGAGCCCATTTTTCTTGCTACCCATCGGAATGAGAACGACGTTTACGCAACCAGCGAAAACCGGGATAAAAAATAGTCAATGCCGCTATGGTTGCAAATACTATTCCATAAACAAGGATAGACCACCATGGCTGTTCGTTAGGCAAAAGGTTAAACACGTCTTTGCTATGCACAATCATACTGGCGGCAGTAAAAGCCAGTATAAGTGCCACAATCCACATAATCCAGTGGAAGCGATCAACGATAAACGAGACAAGCGCACTACCTATCAGTAAAAGTACAATACTGATGACTAATCCTATAATTAAGAGTGGCGTTTCCTGCTTGGCCAGTGCTGCAATAGCAATAATGTTATCCAGGCTCATAGTCACATCGGCAATAAGGATTGTAAAAATAGCTCCTACCATGTTCTGTTTTTTTAAAAAGCGCCTGGTTTCTTTTTTATTATGCTCTTCCTCACCATTTTTAGGGGTAGAGGTTTCATTTCTATCACCACGTTGCGAAAGTAGTCGAACCGTAATAATGACAAGAATGATGCCTCCCAACACTTCTATATATGGTATCCCTAGCAGAAGAGTGACGGAATAAGTAAGCACTATACGTAGGAGGATTGCTCCACTGCCACCGACGAGAAATGCAATCCAGCGCAAATTTACGGGGATGCCTGCTGCGACTGCTCCTATAACAAGAGCGTTATCACCACTAAGTACAAGATCAACTAAAATAATACCGCCCAGAATGGGTAGCCAGTTTGCCATATCCAGCACCTCCTTCGGAAGACACACAGAGAAATCATATCATATGAGCGCCTCCTTTATCTCCTTGATATGTCTCTCTTTGTGTTCAGTCGAGGTTGATATGGCTGATAAGAACTTTACGTATTAGCTCACATCTGAATCAGAAAGCCTCCACCTCACGAATAATCTATTGCTTGCCTACTTATCGTGAAAATATAGCGCGCCCCTGCTTTCCCGTCTCCATTTGCATTATGCAGCTTCTGAGTGGGATGGGGAGATAGCGGAAGATATATCAAGTGGAAAAAGCCTTTGCTGCTGACGTCTACAATAATTTATAGCAACCTTCAAGCAGTCTTCGAGGGGCATATTTGTATTTATTATATGCATTATTGACGCTAGATGTGTAAAGTGAGTGGGGTCGGGCACCATGGTAAATGTTTTCTCATTCAATTGAGAGATAAGCGATTTTCTCTGAAAAAGCCGTTGCTTACGTAGCTCATCGTTATTGTCAACGACACAATATAAAGCTTTTAAGTCTATATCGGAGGAATTTGCTAATTCTATGGCACGCTCCAAGATAAAAAAAGGGTGGCAAGAGGTATCAAGAATGACGGAGCGTCTCTCTTTTTGAAGAGCAATAGCCACTCTTTCAAAGGATTTCTCATACGCAATCCATGCTGCATATTCATCGGAAAGCCCGGCATACATAAAATCTGCTTTAAAGCTATCTTTGTTAATCAGTTCCCAACCGAGTGCTTGCTCCAATTTAGTAGCAAGGGTGGTTTTCCCGCTGCCTGGCAAACCTGCCATAAGTATGAGTGTTGGTTTTCGTGGAATATCGTATATCATTGCACATATTTCCTATCCCCTGCTGTAGTAGTGAGGTTGTAAAATAGACGCAGAGCAAGCAAGACGTAATCGAGTCTAAGATTTTATGACCTCGTATGTATCCTGACATGTATCATTTTTGTGCTGACTCTATCTATAGCTTACTCTCGCTTAAAAGGCTGTAATCTATGTCCTTTTCAGGCTTGAGTATAGCTTTGAATATATGCTAAGGTGTGCCAGATTTGTGCCAGTTCTATGCCCTATCTACAAGATGTGATTGATCTTAGATTGATACCGCAAAACACTCCACCCTTAGAGAAGGATACATTACCGTTAATGGCAGCAATTTGACATTTTCAGGCAGAGAAATGATACTATGATTTGAGTGACGACTCCCCTGGCAACAAGCCAGGGGCTTCATTAGTGAGAGTGTATGGAAGCGAGGAGGAATACATGACTGATTATTCCGCAATTAGAGAAGACCTGCGATTGGGGCTTTCCGTCATTACTAAAATGTGGAATGAGAAAGCCAAAAATTGGATCATGTGCATCCGTACCGCTGACATAAATAATGACGGGAAAATAGAAATATTAGCAGGGTCCCACGATGGCCGTGTACGTGCGCTTGATGAAGAAGGTAACCGCAAGTGGGAACGCATTATTGGAAACAAAAGAATTGTGACAACTATTGCTGTGGCAACTTCACAGGGAGATCCCCGTACCCGAATTATTGTAGGAACCCAGGATGGGAAGTTGTACGTTCTGGATGAAGATGGCAAAACCATTGACAGAGATGAAAAAACGACCTACGCATTTGACGAAAGTAGCGGTATCGCCTTACAAAGGGAGACAGAGAAAGCTGCCTACTGGCAAAGCTACAATTATGGTATCCGCTACCTGGCAGTGAATCCGGAACACGATTCCACCATAATCATTGGTACCGATAACCATTGGATACATGCTTTTGATTATAAAAACCAGCAGGAGTGTTGGAAATCACCTATAAATGGTGAGATTCATGCAGTTTTTTCCTACGACCTTAACGCTGATGGGAAATTGGAAACGGTCGTTGGCTCTGGTGCCAGACGTCTCGAAATTCTCGATGCCAATGGGGCCAGTATTGTCCATCGTGATGTTCAAGGTCAGGTTAATACTATTTTTGTGAGTGATGTGGATGGCGATGGAGAACCTGAAATCCTGCTTGTCATCGAGGGAAAAAAGCTCTATGCTTTCACCTCTTCATTGAAAGAAAAATGGCATTATCCTTCTCATCTTCCGTTGAAACACCGCCTCCTCTCTTTATGTGTCGCCGATATTAACCGTGATGGTGCAAACGAGATTATACTTGGGACAGAAGATAAACAACTGTATATCCTCGATAAAGAGCGAAAAGAGTTGTGGCATGAAAGTCTGGGATATCGCGTCCGCTGTATAGAAGCAAGCGACTTTGATCAAGATCGTCGCATTGAACTACTTGCCGGGGCGGATGGTACAGAAGATGGCCGCGTGTATGCCATACGTATTGGATTGATCGGGCGTCTCCTGAATAGAATTATTGATGAGTACCAACGTTTAGGAAAGCCTCCATTTGATGACATTGTGAAGCCTGATGGCCCTGAATATACGCTTCTCTCGGAGATCATTGAAGGCGGAAAATCTCCTGCCGAAGCAATCAAACTAAAACAAATAGAACAGCAGTTTGAAATAGAACAACAACAAACAATAAAAAACGGGAAAAAAGCGGAAAACTACAAAAAAATCCTCTCTAATGCTTTGTTATCAGAACAGCAGAAAGTACAGCCTGTCTGGCAAAAAAGCGCAGAAGGGCTCATTTCATCTCTTAGCTTTGGAAATATTTCTGGTGACGAGAGGCTAGAAGTTATTGTTGCCACAGATAGAGAGACAATCTGTGCTTATAGTGCTGAAGGAGACTATCTCTGGCACGTCTCCGTTGAGAATCAAATTAAGGAGGTCTATACAGGCTACACTGATCGTGGACGCTGGGCCAAGATTCTTGTGCTCACGGCTGACAACCAGTTACATTCCTTCGGCCATGCGCCGCGAAACAGCAAACAACCAGTAAAATTAAGCTTTGCGAACTTGCCCAATAACATATCCTGCTTTTGCGTCAACACCTATGGACGTACTGGCCCTGTTGAGATTATTTTGGGATCTCTTGACAAAAAGATTTTTATCTATAAAGCAGATTTGAAGACGTGCCTCGGTATAATTGAAACACCACGTGGTATAACAGCTCTCTGTGCCCACCTTGCTAAAGACGATCATTCCCTTAGTATTATCGCCGCCGGTGCTGATAAAACAACCGATAATAGTACTATTTATGCATATACAAGACGAGGCTATGAATTATGGAAGTACTCTATTCCTGGAACAAAAGGAACTTTGCAGGTAAAAGAAACTGCACAGGCTTTTCAACTATATATTAGAGACATTGATAATGATGGGAACTTAGAGGTGATTGTAGGCGATGGTGAGCGCAATATTCATGTTCTCGACCATGAGGGTCATTTAAAATGGCGTTACTATCTACCTCATGAAGTTCTAGCCGTTGACGTTGCTCGCTTAGAAGATGAGCAATGGTCTATCCTGGTTAGTTGCAAAGATAGCTGTTTGTATGTATTCAATCGAGAGGGGGATTTACGCTGGACGTATCAAGCCGATGCCAGAATTACAGTTGTAGGTGCACGTGACATCGATAAAATGGATGATACAGAGATCGTGATTGGTTTCGACGATCGCTTAAAAGCTTTGCAGATGATCAATCAATTACAACTTCAGGACCTGATTTAACAATGTTGGTCTGCATTGACAGTATTATCATCCGAAAAAGATTCTCAGGCCAGCAAAGAATTGGATAGTATCGAAAAAATTTTTAAAGACCACGATCCTCTATTAAGGGCTTTCGCATTGAAAAAATTGTCGGAACGTTCTCTTCACTCCCCGGAAGATTTTCGTATTTTTGAGAAGGCGCTCTCGGATACCTCGCCGGAGGTGCGCAAAGCACTTATTCCGGCTGTCATGAAGAATTACGCTCTCAATCCTGATAAGTCGCAACTCATTCTGGCAGAGCTCTCACGTGATCGTGAACCAGGAGTCCAACTTGCTTTTGTGAATACAATTCATTTGTTACTAGAACATAGCCCACGGGTTATATTTGAATACCTTAACCAGTTTCTCAAAAATATGGATCGCTATGGACGCTATGCGGTGTTGCGGCAGTTGCATTACTTGATTAGCCGCTCCAATGTCCATTCGAATACTCCCTATAAGGAAAAAATATTGCGCATGTTGCTCAAAGCTGCGCAGGACTCAGAATCCGAATGGATCCAACAAGAGGCCGGGCGTACCCTGGCTCACTTCATGGATCAACATCCCGGTGACTTGCTTGCTAACCTTTTCAGATGTATCACAGAGGGAGTTAAAATAGACATTCTGTGGCATATCTTACATCACGCAAAGGCTCCCATCGTCCAGCATGTTTTTCGTGCTTTTATTCCTTTAGTTGATTATCGAGACGATAACAATGCGTCAAAGCGCACAATAATTGGTCATCTAAAGGGTAGCAACGTACCAGAGGATAAAATAATTGATCCTCTAAACGATAGCAACACGCCAGAGGACAAAAAAGCTGGCCCTTTAAACGATAGTAATGCACTGGAGCGCATTGAAGACGTAGTAAGGGCTCTCGATGAAGTAAAATCGCTCAAAAATGGTAAAGAAATCTGGTTGCTGTACGAGGAGTTCCGCCGCCTTTTTCGTATCTGCACGTTAAGTGCTATTGCCGACTATCGCTTTCAGCTTGAAGGCAGTGCGTTTGCGGAGGAAGGTCTCCATGCTTCTGTTATTCTGCGCATCTACCAGCGATTGGATACTATCACGCGCCCGTTACGTATCTACCAGAGGCGAGAAGGTCTCAACGATCGCCTCTCCAGTTTGCTTGAAGCCAGTCGTAACGTAGAAAGCAGCGCGACTTTTGCTGAACGAGAATACGCTAATACCTTCTCTGGGAACGTCGCGAGGCATCTCCCAGATTACCAGCTTTTCGCGTTGCTTTTTCAGCGCTGGAATGACATCATCTCTACGCAATTACAAGAATTACGTGGACGAGCCGAACTGAGGGCAGACTTAAAGACAAAAAGTGTGCCTTATGAAGAGCAGATTGGCATCTGGCTGATGATTTGCAACGATGGGCGTAGTGCGGCCAACAACGTCAAAATCAGTCTGCTCCATAATGAGGAATTTGATATTGTAGGGACGAATTCTTTTGAAACCGAAGTCATTTTTGCGCAGGAAGAAGTCCATGCGGAATTCAGCATTCGACCGCATATGCGCACAGAAATTCTGAGGTTGATTTTTGAAATCGTTTATGATGATGCCGAAGCGATTATGAAAACATTGATGACAGGCGAACAGCTCCAACTTCAGGCAAAGAGTTCTGAATTTCATACCTATCCCCAATGCGTATTCGACTGGTGTTCCCACGCATGACCAAAAGATGTTTTTGGCCGAGAAAAGGATATCGAGTTTCTGAAGGATAACCTGACGCACATAAAGACGAAGACCATGATTGTGCTCTATGGGCAACGTCGTTCTGGTAAAACGACACTCCTGCTGCATCTGGTGAATACTCCTGTATTAGGTCGACATATCCCCATTCTGATCGATATGCAAAAAGAATCCTACCAGATCAGTAGTAATACCTTCTTTCATAACCTGGCATTCTACATTTACAAAGAGTTTCGTAAGCGAGGGATTGCCCTCGAACAGCCCAGAAAGGAAGAGTTTAATCAACAGGCGACTTTTGCTCTGGACCAGTTTTTAAATGACGCGGAGGCACAACTCACTGATCAGAAAATTATTATTCTTATTGATGAGTTTGAGGTTATGGAGGCGCAGGTCAAAAAAGGAACGCTGGATCCAGAACTATTTGAGTATCTGCGTAGCCTGATGCAGCACCATACAAGCATCAATTTTTTGCTGTCGGGTACTCATACGATGGAAGAGCTTACTCGTGGCTACTGGTCGGTTTTTTTCAATATCGCACTTCATTATCGTCTTTCACGCCTGAGCAAAGAGAGTGCAATTGGTTTGATTACCGATCCGGTAGCAGGCTATCTGGAATATGAGCCCTACGCCGTCCATAAGATTCGTGATTTGACCGACGATCAGCCTTACCTGCTTCATCTCGTTTGCAGATCGCTGGTAGATCACTGTAACGAGAAACGCAAAACCTATGTCACCATTAACGATGTGAATATTGTTTTACAGGAAGTGATGGAGACTGGACAATTTCATTTCGACTGGCTCTGGGAGCAGCTTGAGCCAGAGGAACGTATTGCTCTGGCCGTCCTGGCAAAAGACGGACGAGAAGATGGACGGGCATTGTCCCTGCTAGAAATTGAGGAGATCTATCGACATAATCACATACTCTATAAACGTGAGCAGTTAATTGCATCCCTAAAAGGATTGGAGGCTGCTGAAGTCATTGAAAAAATAACGGATGATCTGCGCGAGCGTATCGTCGCTGGGGGGCGTTTCAGGATACCTGTTGGTTTGATTCGGCAATGGCTTTTGAAAGAAAAACCGCTGTCTGCAGTTTTACAAGAAGAGATCAGCTAAAAAAGTAGGATTGCAATTGACACTAAAATGGCAGAGATAGGCACCGGACAAAGCATATAATGATATGAAATATAGTAGCTTGAACAACTGAAAGATAGCATAGTCAGGCTATGCTCAAATCAACAGGAGGGCAAGAATGAATGTCAGGCTGGATAATCCTTACTATAATACTTCGGCTTTACGCAATACAAGCATGCTCTTTGGACGTACATATTTGCTGCGTCGCGTCTACTCAGCCCTGGCAAATCAACAAAGCGTCTCCCTGGTAGGTTTACGCCACATGGGCAAATCCTCTTTGCTGCATTGCCTGCGTTTGCCCGAACTACAGCAACAGTTTGAATACGATTTCAGCCAGTATATTTTTGTTCTTATTGATTTGCGCGAATATCGACACAAAGAAAGCGAAGATTTTTTTGATGCTGTGAGCAGGCAGGTCATCTTACAAAGCCGGGGACGTCTGGAACTGCGACCTCAGGAGTATAGTGGCGAACACGAGTTCAGTGCCATTCTGGCTCAAATCGCTGAGCAGAATTTCCATACCGTCTTGTTGATGGATGCCTTCGATAACGTGACACGCAATCCCAACTTCGATCTGTCTTTCTTCTCTTTCCTGCGCTCTCAGGCAACTCTGGGCAAGGTCTCCTATGTAGCTGCAACTATCGCTCCTTTGCATAAAGTCTGTCATAGTAGCATCGAGGAATCGCCTTTCTTCAATATCTTTGGCAAGTACACTTTGCAGCCTCTTGATCTAGAAGACGCCCACGCACTGGCAACTCAGCCTGCTGCTGCCGCTGGTTTAACATTTTCTGAGTCGGAAGTTACCTGTGCCCTCAGGCTCGCGGGTCGTCATCCATTCTTCATTCAGCGGGTCTGCTATGTGCTTTTTGAAGAAAAATGTCGTCTTCATAATGCGCAGGTAGACTGTGACCATTTCACGGATCTGGCCTATGTTGAGTTGGAACCATACTTTAGTAGTATCTGGGAGCGTTTAGCACCTGAACAACAAAAAACGTTGGAAAGTCAGCTCATCTTCAATGATGTTTCCCATATAGAAATACCTGAATTAGGCGAAAGCTATTTATTTCGCCGCTTTCTTCTGGAAAAATTTTCATTGCGCCGCTACACCCCTACTGTTGAAGGTGTAGAGGAGGCGCTAGAAAAATTGCAAAATCCATCTGCTCTCGGTGAAACCGATTTGCAACATCTGCGCAGTGTCTCTCTACGTACCAGACATACGACTTTGGCACCTGCTGAAAAAGGCATGGCAATCCGTGAAGTGCTCACTGAGGCCTTCGAGCGCCTGCGTGGTAACGGCTATCGTACTGATACAGGCCCGGCCTGGAAAGCATATAATATCCTCTACTATCGCTACTTCAAACATCATTTGAAAAATGATCAGATTGTCGCTCGCATGGAATTCACAAGTACGAGGCAATTCTTCCGTGAACGGAAAAAGGCTATTGAAGCGCTCCACACTATTCTGCTCGAAATGGAGTCAAATGCTGCTGGGAAAACAAAACGTAGCACGGGCTTATAAATCCATCCGTTGATACTAAATGCGGCCCCTACATCCCCTGCGTTCCTACAAAATCGCATACCCCTATTTGCCAACATTGAAGCGGAAATGCACAATGTCTCCATCCTGTACAACGTACTCTTTCCCTTCGAGACGTTGCAGGCCCTTTTTGACTGCCGCTGCGAAGGAACCAACTTCCATGAAATCCTCAAAGCGCGTCACTTCGGCACGGATAAAGCCGCGCTCGATGTCAGAATGTATCTTGCCTGCAGCTTCAGGCGCTTTCGCACCCTTTGTCACTGTCCACGCACGCACTTCGTCTTCGCCTGCAGTCAGAAATGTTATTAAGTTGAGCAAGCGATACCCGACCTCGATCACACGATCCGCACCAAGTTCAGGCAGGCCGAGCGACTCGAGGTATTCATGTGCGTCCTCTGTGGGCAATTCCGCCAACTCAGCTTCCAATCGTGCAGAAACTGCTGCAACTTCTGCTCCCTCTGCCTTTGCGCGTTGCGCCACTGCGACAATCCCCTTCAGTTCCCCTTCCTGCTTATCGACCGGCTCACCGGCACGAATCTTCTCTAGCAGTTCATTGGCACTTCCCAGTGCATCTTCGCTTACGTTCAGCACATACATGCGTGGTTTCATCGTCAGCAAGAATAGCTCATTTAGCAGTGGACGATCCTGTGCATCCAGTTCTACCTCGCTTGCCAGTTTTAATTCATTGAGGGCTTCCTGGTAGTGGCGCAGTACCTCCAGTTCACGCTGGTACTTCTTATCGCCGGATTTGGCGGCCTTCGTCGTACGCTCGATACGCCGTTCGACTGAGGTAAGGTCAGTCAATGCCAGTTCGGCATTCAAGCTATCCAGGTCGCGCTCCGGATCAACTGTGTTGTAGATATGCGGCACATTATCATTTCCAAACGTACGCAAAACAATCGCCAACGCGTCGGCATTGCGAATATGTCCGAGAAACTCAGCGCTCAGCCCTTCGCGTTTCTCCTTACCGGCCTGCGCGTTCTGCCCCATACCGGCTACATCCACAAACTCAACTGTCGTGTATGTGGTCTTCTTTGGCTTGAATATCTCTGCCAGTGGTTCCAGTCGCGCATCTGGCACCTGTACTATCGCTACGTTCGCCTGTACTGTGCTCGTCGCATAACCGCCGATAGGAGCATTCGCCTTTGTCAGCGCATTAAACAATGTCGTCTTGCCGCTCTGTGGCAACCCGATGATACCTATAGTGAGAGCCATGGAAGTTCCTTTGAATGTTCTTTCTTCATCAATTTGAATAGTTTTCTTTTTCGTTTGATCCCTATCATATCAGATAACATCAAGCACTACCATCCTTTTCACCACCACTTTCCGTGATTATTTGCACTGCATGATTATTTATACGCTACGACTCCGAATGCCTCTGGTCTGCGTGCTATGTGTGTAAATCCTGCTTCCTGCAATCTCTTGAGTGCCCCTCTGGTTACTGTCCCACTCGACTTACTCTCCAGGTTCCCGATGTAATGAAACAGGCGACCGCCACGCCTCAATACTCTATATAATTGTTGATAGAACACACCCGAGTATAGTTCTCCTGCCAGGCTAAAAACTGGTGGATCATGAATAATCCGCTCAAAGCTGTTATCCTCAAATGTTGCTACAACTTCAAATGCATCGCCCATCACCTGCTTGATTTTAGGATTATTAAAAAGGTTCCGCGACCATGGATTGAGTCGCGCAATCTCCTGTGCCCCCGGATCAAGCTCAATTGTAGTTACCTGATCAGCCGTCCTTGCCGCCTCAATAGCTGTATAACCTAACCCCGTAGCAGTATCCAGCACACGTCCCGTAACAGGCGCAATCGTGGCAATCTTCTTCAGTGTGTCCTGCATAGGATCAATATCCACGATTTTGTGCATGGTGAAACCGGCGATCAGCATACTCGGCGTACGCTTTGTGGGCAGAAGGCTACACGCACGATTGGTATATTCTGAAAATGTCTGAATAGTCTGCACGCCACCTTCCTTGAGGATAAAGCAGTTCGTTGTAGCCTTCTTAATTCTCTCTATATCCAGCCATTTCAGCCACTCCCCTCCTGGAAATTCCACGCCTTCTTCCGACAATTGCACTCTTACGGTCGTAATGCCGAGATCTGGCGAAATTTCTAGGGATGTTTTTTCCTGTCGTTTCGCACTTAGTAGCATCTCAGCCTGAATATAAGAGAGAACAATAGGATATGCCATGGTAACTACTCCAACCACTTTCAATCATCAATGCATAGTGTGTGTGCACTGTACCATACACCCTCGACCGGGTCAACGCTTCTATTATTGTTTCGTACGTTCTGAGAAACCAATCTTTCATCCCATCAAATCAATCATTAAAGTTGGAGGGAACATACTTCTTCCAGATTGGAAATAATATATGTTGGCTCCCCCGTCTCCTCATTCGGTTTCTCGTCCATAAACTTCCCTCGTCTCAACCAGATAGTTGTAGCCCCACAGGCATTTCCCCAGCGAATACCACGCACGACTCGATCGTCAACAATGGCAACCTCCTCTGCTGGAAGTCCTAGATGCGATAATGCTGTAACATATAAAGCATCTTTATCCTTCTGTGCAAAATAAATTGCTGTGAAATACTTTTCAATACCGCATGCTCTCAAAAGCTGCATCCTCTTTTCAATGTTCCCATCGCTTGTAAGTGAAACGATTATGAGCAGATATAGCGTTGAAAAAAGTTGTAATACCCTCTCGGTTTCTGGAAATAACGCCTGATTTTCACTATCATACAATGTTCTACCCCAGTCAAACATAATTGCTTTGGTTATTTTCATCTTCATTGTATTCCTTCCTTAAAAATATTCGTAACTACCCAGATCAGCAGGAACTTGCCAAAGCATCACAAATCCAGGTTTTTGTAAAGAGAGTTGACAGTATTGGGCATAAATAGAGTATATCGTAACTACTCAGATCAGCAGGGAACTTGCCAAAGCATCACAAATCCAGGTTTTTGTAAAGAGAGTTGACAGCATGGGCATAAATAGAGTATATCTTTCTTAGTGTTTGCAAACGCTTACACTTTAAGGAGCAAAGGATGCGATGGATTTTTTGGCGAGCGCATTTTTCCTGTTCTGCCTTCTCAGGCCGATTTCTAGGGAACTGGTCAAGGAAGAGCCTCCGTCTTCCCAAGGGAGGAATTGCAAAAAATCAACCGCATCCTGTCAATGTTCACACAAAATGAAAAGGCATTCGTCAAATACAGGGGGAAACATCCTGCCTGACTTTTCGTACAGCCTCTATGGTGCGAACAACTGATCTGCTTATTATGATAGGAGTTGTACTGTTTCCCGATAGTGGAAAGGACACAAGGACGTGAAACGATCTTCTTCATACGCTCAATTTCTAAGCTCTCGCAGCTGGAGATCCGTACTGGCACTTATTGCCGCTGCGGGTATTGTTCTCGGTGCGTTCAGTATTTCTGGCATGCCGGCCCAGGCAGCCGGGTCGCTGCCCTGCGATATTTATGCTGCCGCTGGCACCCCCTGTGTCGCCGCACATAGCACGGTGCGAGCGCTGTTCTCCGCCTACAACGGACCGCTGTACCAGGTCAAGCGAGCGTCGGATTCCAAGACCACCAACATCGGAACTCTCACGGCGGGAGGCTACGCCAACGCCGCCGCGCAAGACAAGTTCTGTGCTGGCACCTCATGTATTATCACGATGATCTACGACCAGTCTGCGAAACACAACAACCTCACCATCGAAGGACCGGGCCAGCATGGTGGGCAGGATCATGGTGCCAACGCTGCCGCGCTCCCACTCACGGTCGGCGGTCATAAGGTCTATGGACTCTACGTGACAGCTGGCGTGGGCTATCGGGACGACTCCACCTCGGGAGTGGCAAAGAATGGTGCCCCGGAGGGGATGTACATGGTGACCAGCGGCACTCATTTCAACAACAAGTGCTGCTTCGACTACGGCAACGGCGAGACCAATAACAGAGCCAACGGTAGCGGCCACATGGACGCGGTCAACTTCAGCTCCTGGTGCCAGGTCGGACCGTGCTCCGGCTCAGGTCCCTGGGTGCAGGCCGATCTGGAAAATGGGCTCTATACCGGAGGAAATGGAGGCTACCTGAAGAACAAAGGCAATCACAGCGCGTTCGTCACGGCCCTCGTCAAGAACAATGGGCAGAACAAATACGCCGTCAAGGGGGGCAACGCGCAATCGGGTGCCCTGACCACCTGGTACAGCGGCGCGGAGCCGAACCGGGGTGGCTATTCGCCCATGCACCAGGAAGGGGCCATTCTCCTGGGAACTGGTGGCGACAACAGCAATAAATCCGTCGGAACCTTCTTCGAAGGGGTGATGACAACGGGCTACCCGACCGATGCGGCGGACAATGCGGTCCAGGCCAACATCGTATCAGCCGGGTATTAGTAGCAACTACCCTCTGTCGTCGGTCTCCATACCGACGATAGTAGGAGGTGAGCTGCTCTGCTGAGGCGGTACACGCCTTAGCAGAGCAGGCTTCAGCGTAATGGCTAATCGAACGGCGATACGCAACTGAGCCTCTGATTGCATTTCACGAGGAGAGTCAAAAAAAGGAAGACGACTTGCAACTACTCAGGTCTCCTACGGGTTTGTAGAAGAGCGAAAAACGGTGTAAAATAAACAGCATGAAGCCAAAGGTCTCTCCCCACCAGAAGTCGCCGAGTTCACCACTCGCTTCCTGACGCTATTGACCGAGGTCAACCTCTTCTTCCCTCCTTCTAGGAGACCTAAGTAGTTACAAATATCCTTAAATTTCCACTCGTGTGAAGAAGAGCTATTCGATGCAGATACACGTTTGATGTCTTCATTCACCCATAAACGTAAGGGCACAATATATATATACGGGTGATTTTCAAAAAATAGGAAATGATGTTTGAGAGAGGAAACGTAGGAGATGGGGTCCGCCCGGGCTTGTTCACTCCGGGCGGACCGGATACTACTATGTTACTTACTCTCCCCGCTGCTCTCGATAAATTTCTAGCGCCTTATCAAGCAACTGCTGTTCCTCCTGGGTATAGGTATAAAGCGACATATCAAACGGCTTCTGTTCCTCCGGTAACGCATGGAATCCCTCCCACCACTTTCCCAGACTTGCCTCTATATCTGGATCTCCCTGCGCAAACGCAAAACCTAACTCATCTTTAATGCGAGCCACATTCTGCGCCTCGGCAGAGGCAGGATCGGCCCCCAGCGCAGCTAGTCGTCCCAATTCTTGCTTGACGAAGCGGTATTGCTCATCAACACGCTTCTGATCCTCCTCGGTCCACTCGTTGGGATGAAGAGTTTTGAGTTTCTGACTCGCTTCCTCGGTATAGGATTTTCTATTTAACTCTTCCATCGTTTTCTGCTGCTCAGGCGTAAAGTATTTCGCCGACCAGTGCTCGTTCTGTTGTCCCATTTGAATCACCTGGATCACTCGCGCAATGGACTCCCAGTTGCACCGCTTCGTTTGTAGCAACCGCTCAGTCTCCTCAATGGCTTCGATAATCGTATCGAGTTGGGCTCGCTTCTCTTCCATCATCGCCTTTTGCTGTGCCAGGACCTCTTCGAGCCGCTTTGGTCCTGTCAGCAGCAGTGCTCGTATCTCTTCTAACGAAAATCCCAGAAACTTGAGTGCCAGAATATTCTGCAAGCTCAATAGATCCTCGTTGGTATACAACCGATATCCCGACTCAGTATACTGCGATGGCGATAACAACCCCACTTTGTCATAATAGCGCAACGTGCGCACCGTCACCGAAGCCTTCTGAGCAAACTGACTGCTATGGTAAAAACGCTGATCCAAGGTGTTCCTCCTTTCTATTTAGGAGTGTAAATCATGACGTAACGTCACAGTCAAGCCCTTTCTCAACATTTCTCAATTATTACGCGCTGGCTTCTACGGACTTTTCTCGTTCCACAGTATTGGCGGCTGTTCGTACAATCATCGGCATTCCATGCTTTGGCCTCAACGTAATCAGTGGCGACAATTGCAAACGATAGCCCGAAACAAGCTGCAACCTGTAGTGCTGCAATATGGTAGCCAGTAGCAACTTCGCCTCCAACTGCGCGAAAGGCATACCAATACAGATGCGTGGACCGCCACCAAATGGGAAATAGGCCCACTGCGGCACCTTTTGTCCGGAAACAGGATCCCACCGCTCAGGACGAAACTCATCTGGAGCCTCCCAGATGTCGGGCAAGCGATGCATAACCCACTGGCTAAACATTAACATCGTACCCGCAGGAAAATGATAACCATCAAGATCAAACGCGTCAATTGCCCGTCTCCCCTGTGACCAGGCGGGTGGATAAAGACGCATCGACTCATTCAATACCCATTCCAGATAAGGCAATTTCCCAATGGTATCAACTGTTGGTGCATTAGCGCCCAATATGCTCTGCAATTCAGCCCGCAGCTTCTCATACACAGTAGGATGCTCCGACAGCAGATAAAATGTCCACGTTAGCACCAGAGAAGTTGTCTCATGACCAGCCGCGACAAATGTCATAATGTGATCACGTATCTGCGTATCGGTCAATGATTGTTCCTCATCATGCGTAGTAAGAAGCATAGAAAGCACATCTCCTACATCCTGCTTCTCAGTTCGCCTGTGCTCAATGAGCTTGTAGATGAACGTGTCAACCGTACGTTTAGCAGCCATACGGCGGCCATAGGAAGTAAACGGCTTGTCTATGCGTAGCCCAAGAAATCCTTCAGGCAGAGTCACAGGATTAGCAATCATCGCGGTAAAGGATGAACCGAGGTCGCCAACGTTATCACTCAGATCAACATTAAAGAGGCACTTCGCCACAATGCGCAAGGTCAACTGCTGCATTGCCTGCGCAATATCCATCTTCTCACCGTCATGCCAGTTCGCCAGCATTTCCAGTGTATGCTTCGCCATAATATCGGTATAGCTCTCGACGCGTCTCTTATGAAAAGCGGGCTGAACCATACGCCGCTGCTGTCGATGTGTCTCCCCATCGATTGTCAGCAAGCCGTCGCCGATCAATTCTTGCAGATTCCCGGCTACCTCCCGATTAGTGAAGTTGCGCGGATTCTCTGTGAGCACATAACGCACGTGCTCAGGTCGAAAGAACAACATAATAGGTGTCTTTCCCACATAGAAGGTTGCCATATTGCCATAACGTTGCTGCAATCGTTGCAGGTAGCCCAGTTGATCATTACGGAAGCTCAGAAGGTTGCCAAAAACGGGTAATGGCCTGGGACCCGATGGCAGTTGCGGTGCTGTTTGTTGTGCGGTGCTCATAAATGTTTTTTGTCCTTGTATGCTATTCAACCTGCTCCGATAATATCATAACTCAATCGGGCCTTGAAGTGTAGGTAATTATAATCACCAGGCCAATCTTAATGCATCATAGCATTAGATTTTTAATTTAATTTTCCTATTTCTTCTGATTTCTCAAAAATTTCCGCTTTTTTACATTTCACCCGTATATCTTCTTTTAGAGGGAGGAACACAAATTCTATTCCGCATCTGTACGGGCTTATAAATGGCGTATGGGCTTATAAATGGCCGGGCTTATAAATGGCGCCCCTACAGATGTCCTGATAGTGATCTGTTCCTCCACATCACACTTACAAAGGATTTATATGATGGGCAAACGTGGTAAGAAGCGGAAATTTTCAGAAGTCTGGGCAACTCAGACTCAGTTGGGTAATATGTTTAACCTCTCTGCCAAAGAGATAGGGCAAAAATTGAACGAACTCGAATTGCGTATCTATAGTATCGACCACCATAAGCATATACCAACTCAATATGCCATCGATAATGGTCTCTGTACCTCCACACCATTGAAACATGGCATACCCTTTTATATGTGGCAGCGCGAAAAAGTTTCGCTATTACTTCAGGAAAAGTTCCATCTCGTACCGCTGAGCGATTCTGATATCGAGTATCGGGAGACCGCTCTCTATCTCATAGAAGCAGAGAAAGAGGCCGATGAAGGTTATGATAAAATGTATTACCTTTTCTTCGATACCATCTCACCGGAGGATCTTCCAGCTATCATTGCCTGGTCGCTGATCGAGACGCGCAAAAGCGCCGATCCAGTCTACCGGCGTCTCGTCGACGGTATCGCTGCCGAGGATTTTGCTGTCATCAATCATCAGTTAGAACGCCTGGGTTCCTCGATCCACCTGGGCTCAAATACCGTCTCTTCTCTTGCCGAACAGCCAGATGCCCTTTCGTAATGGGAAGCGCTACCTTACGACGACCATTCAACTTACGACCATCCAATTTTTTCTTGTAACAAACTAAAATCTTGTGGTATCCTCTATCTCAACTAGATAGAAGACCAAAGGAAAAGGCATGTTGTAATGCAAATTAGTGAGCCAGTCGAATATGTCATCCTGGGATTGCTCAAGGGCAAACCTATGCATGGCTATGAAATGTTTCAGCACTTTCAAAGTACTACATTGGGACAGATCGTTCACGTCGAAATGAGCCAGTTGTATGCATTCCTCAAAAAGCTGGAACGTATGGCTTATATTGAGGCAGAACTGGAGCCGCAGGGTATACGCCCCCCACGTAAAATCTTTCGCGTTACAGAGAATGGTCAGAGCATATTTTTCAACTGGCTGACACAGCCAGTTGAAAAGCCGCGCGATATTCGTATCCTCTTCCTGATCAAGCTATACTTTGTGCAGCAGTATCTTCCTGCACAGACGACCTATCTAATCGAACAACAGATACATGCTTGCCAGCACTTCCTTGAGCGCCTGGAAGCAAAACATTTTCCTGTAACAGCTCAGACAAACGATGAAACATTCTTTAACCATGTCGTACTACGTAGCCGTATTCATCAGACACGTTCTTTATTGGAATGGTTACACGAACTTCAGGCAGAACTGGCTACAACGCGTTGATATACTGCACCTACGTATAGAGCAATGTCTGGGCCAATAACAGTTTGTATTGTGGATTGTAGCTTTTGTCACAACTACCACAGGATACCGATTGTGAATAACGCCGCGTCCTTGGATACGTTTTACCACAGCTTGGGCACTCGTAAAGATAGCGGATCGGACGCCGTTCACGTCGCTTCTGCTCTCTATAAACACTCTCTTCATGCAATAAGGCACGCAACTCTTCCAGCCCATACCCGGTAATCGCTGCCTCGTCCGCTGCTATCGCATCATAGCCATGATGATGATGACGGCGCGGCGTCCCATTTACACGATCAGCCAGATGAATCAGTTCATGCGCAACAGTCACTTCAATTGACTTCGGTTGCATGTCGGGTTCTATAAAAATAATGTGACGGTGTCTTGCCAACTCTTCAGATCCAGCAGCTTTACGCTGGCGCGATGAAAGCAAGGAGAGTGCTGGAATATAGCAATAACAACCCAGCGTCATCGTATTGAGTCGCTTGCCTGTCCAGAGTACATACTCCTGACGATCCTGCGTGATCGCTAGCAGACATAATTCGTGTGCTGGGAGTTGCAGCTTTTGCCAGTAGAGCGTTAACCAGTGCTGCAACACAGCTTCATCACCATGAATAACGGGTTCCGCTTGTAATAATGGCGGGGCAGGAATTTTATGCCTTGTCAGACGTCCATTAGCCATAACCGCTTTTCAACTCCTGGTGGGCAGTCGGAAAACCATCTTTATCAATGCAGCCATGCACAACCTCATCCTGGAATCTAGTCTCTTCGTAACGGCCACCTTCCCTCATAAAGTTGCCTTATCAGTATAACAAGCACAACGCATAAATGCAAATCTGTATTTTTCTGCATAGAGTAGTCTGTTATGGTTCATTTGCCTCTGTAGGGGTGCCGTTTACAAACCCGTGCCATTTACAAACCCGTGAGGTTGACAAGCCCGTGAGGCACCGCATATACAACTACAGTCTTTCGTAACTCCAACTTACCATCTCGCCATTCTGGTAAGGCATATATCCGTGAAAGGGGCGAGGATCATCGTCAAAGACCATCGGTAAAAAATGATGATCACTGGGCCAGAGCGACAATGTTGAGAGCGAAGCAAGCGGCACCCATTCAAGGGTTCCCTCGTGGTTACCCGTGGAAGCCTCACCATGCCAGCTCTCAATACGAAAGATGAAGCCAAACCAATCCTCATCTTTTTTCCCAAAGCCCGGCCATGAGATAGTTCCACGCAACGCTATACGCTCCGCCACCAGGCTCGATTCCTCCAGAATCTCGCGCCGCATTCCACTCACGATATCCTCGTTTGCCTCCAGGCGGCCACCAAGCCCATTATATTTCCCAAAATGCAGATCATCGGGCCTTTTATTACGATGAATCATCAAAACTTCGCTACCATCTGGTGACAGAATATATCCCAGCGTAGCCAGAACAGGTTTAAACATCGGTATATGTTTCCTTTCGTAGTGCTCCGAATGTAAAAATACAGTGATATCTGTTCTTTTGTCAAGATGCATAGCGTGATATACTGGTGACTTGTTGTGGTAAAAAAAGGATGGTCGAGCAAAGGAGTATAACTATGACTTCTCCAAATCATGATGGATCCGACCAGCAAACAGTGGATTCCGTGGTGATGCTGTCAGATGAATTTTTACAGGCGCTAATCACTGAAATTGCTAACGACGATATTGTGGGTATCACTCTGGGCGGAAGTTACGTGCGTGGAGATGCAACGCCCTATAGTGATGTGGATCTGGGCTGTTTCTATAAAGAGGAGATGCCTTTACCTCCAAAACGCTTATTATATAGGAATGGACTTTTAGTAAGTGTTGCTACCATGAATGTAGCAATGCTTCGTACTGATCTGGCAAGACCGGAAAGGGCTATTTTCTTCGTCAACACGCCCCGACGTATTCTACTCGATAAGGATGGTTCTGTGACGAAACTGGTGCAGGATATTGCCGAGTTTCAGTGGGACTCACTACGGCAAAAAGCGTATGAGTACGCCAGTTTCCAGATGATGCTTGCCGCTGAGCTGGTCCACAAAATACTGAGTGAGATACTCAGGCGCAACGATCTGGCGATTGCGTATGCTACGACAAATCTCCTCTCCTCGTTAACAGAAATCGTTGCAGTGCAGGGCGGCGTGCTGGTAAAGGGCGATAGTGTTTATTATCAGCAAGTAGAGGCGGCAGTAGGATCAGAGACAGCCTGGACACGTTATCATAGATTGGTTGCAGGCGTCGATATGGTGCCTGCGAATGTATCGCCCGTTAAAGTACGAGCTGTTGCCGCACTACACCTGTATCAGGAGACCATTGGACTGTTGCGGCCAACCATGCGGCCTGAACATCTGGCGATGGCGGAGCTGGCTATGCGGGTATTTCATGAGGCGGGCCCGCGCCTCCGATTGTAACGTAGGGTAAACCCCAATACCGTTCAAATACCGAAAATCTCTCCTCTGGGGTAGGGGCGTGAGCTTGCCTCCGCCCTGGCCGCCACATCGTCTCGTTCTCCCATCAGGGCGGAGGCAAGCTCACGCCCCTACCCGAATTTCCTTCATTCGTTTTATTCTCCTGACATTGGTGATCCAATGTCATCATTCAGGGTGCTCCGCCAGGAGCATGGGCTATTTAATGGTATTGGGGTTTACCCGCTTCGGCTGTCGCGCCAGCGTACCAACTTCTCAACCGCTGCAAAATTCCAGGGTGGGCCCATGCCCAGAATCAGGTGTGTGGTACCCACTCTGAGGAGTGCATCGCGTGTCTCATTTGAAGCATCAGCATTCGTATCAGCAGAGCGCTCAATCTCTTTCGGGTTACGCCCGACTTCTTTGCACCACCCATCGAGCACTTCCATTTTGTGTTCCAGAGTTGCAGCATCACCGAAACCATGCCACATATCGGCATATTGCGCTGTAATGCGCAGCGTTTTTTTCTCGCCCCCGCCGCCCACTAAGATAGGAATGGGTTGCTGGATGGGTTTAGGGACATCCACCTCCCAGCGATGTTTGATAAGCGGTAGCGCTTCCTCCAGAGCCTTCAGGCGGCTGGCTGGCGTGCCAAAATCGTAGCCATATTCTTTATAATCACGCTCAAACCAGCCTGCGCCCAGACCGAGCGTCAGTCTGCCACCACTAATATGGTCAACAGTTTTCGCCATGTCAGCGAGCAGGGATGGGTTACGGTAAGTATTACAGGTCACAAGGCAACCGATACGTGCACGTTTCGTCAACATCGCCATGGCAGTAAGCAGCGTCCAGCCCTCAAAGTGATTCCCTTGCGGATCACCATAGAGCGGAAAGAAGTGATCCCAGTTCCAGATGCTATCAACACCGATTTCTTCGATCCTGCGCACCGCCTGTGCGAAGTCTGCGTAACTGGTATGCTGTGGGTGTAGTTGAACACCCACACGAATAGGATGAGTAGTAGAGGTACAGGCCATAATAAACAAGTATCCTTTTTGCTTGAGTCAACAAAAATGTGGGCCTACACGAGGCTCTCCTGTATTGTAGCTATAGTGTGTAACTGATTGCAAGCTGATGCTGCAAGCCATGGGCACCATTTCCTGAAAGAAGTCAGCAGCGACTCCTGGTTGATCAGGCGAAAGTTGATTGAGGGACTTACATTGTCTCCTTCTATTCTATCCTGCATGCCTTTGCTGAAAGGCGGTGATGAATGATGAATACCAGTGGCCGCTCTCCTTTACCACACGACGTTGTGTTGAGAAGTCAACATACACAATGCCAAAGCGTTTACTGTAGCCCTCGGCCCATTCAAAGTTATCCATTAACGACCAGACGAAGTAACCCCCAACTGGAGCCCCTTGTTTCACCGCATCGGCAATGGCGCTGATATGATCTTGTAAGAATGCAACACGGCGCTGATCACTGACCACGGCACTGCTGCCATCCCATTGATCTGTAAATGCTGCACCATTCTCAGTAACATAGAGCGCTGGTACATGATACTCATGATGCAATCGTAGCAGGAGATCGTGCAGAGCTTGCGGATAGACTTCCCAGGCCATTTCAGTGTAACAGGCACTGGGCACAGGTGAAACCGTAATACACCCATCCGCAAGCATCGGTACCTGGCTTCCAGTAACGAGCGAGCGACTATAGTTATTGACACCTAGAAAATCTATCGGTACTGCAATGGTGGCAAGGTCACCATTCTGTATAGGTGGTGGGGCGAGCTGCATATCCTCAAACAGGTGCTCAGGATAATTGCCACGATAGATTGGATCAAGAAACCAGCGATTGCCAAAAGCATCCGAGCGGGCTACATCGCGTAGCGTTTCCGGACGATTATCAGCGGGATAGACCGGCGTAAAATTGAGCGCGATACCAACCTGTGCGCTCGGAACTATATGAGCTCTCAAGCGTGGTACCGCCAGACCATGCGAAAGCAAAATATGGTGGCCTGCAATTACGGCGGCCTGCCTGTCCTTTATGCCTGGTGCATGTATGCCGATGCCATAACCAAGATATGCAGCACACCATGGCTCATTGTGCGTGATCCAGTTTTTGACGCGATCACCCAGGCGCTTTGCTACGATTTCTGCGTAATCAGCGAAGGCATAAGCCGTATCGCGCTGTAGCCAACCACCATCATTATGTAACGTAAGTGGCATATCCCAGTGATAAAGGGTCGCAAACGGCTGAATTCCGTGTACTAAGAGCGTATCCACCAGACGATCATAGAAATCAAGTCCAGCGGTATTCACGCTTCCTTTTCCTGTAGGAAGAATGCGTGGCCATGAAATAGAGAAACGATAAGCTCCCAGGCCCAGTTGCGCCATGAGTGAGATATCTTCTGCTGTAAGATGATAATGGTTCACGGCAATATCGCCGTTGTCGTCCTGGTAAATTTTGCCAGGAGTGGCAGCAAATTGATCCCAGATAGAGGAGCCTCGTCCATCCTCATGGACGGCTCCTTCAATCTGATATGCAGCGGTTGCCGCTCCCCAGAGAAAATGTGCCGGGAAAGAGGCCGCCAGAGCAGCCTCCATCGTGGTTTGTGCTTGTACGTCGTCGCTAATGCTCATGTATTCTCCTGCATCCTTTCAGCGGGCTTTTCAAATCCATTTTGTGCCTCCACCTTCGTCTTTACAGGTGCTTTCGTGACAGTAATGGGAGCTTGTGCTACTCCATCACCATAGAGGAAGCAATGCGTCCAGTGACCACCACCAAGATCAGTTCTACCAGGGAAATGATCGCGACACTCGGGCATGACATGGGGACAACGCGGGTGGAAGCGACAACCGCCGGGTGGGGTGATCAGGCTAGGAATTTCACCACGCGCTGGCAGCTTCGTCAGGCTTCTACCATCAGGTCCAAGGCGATCGGGATCAGGTGCCGCCGAGAGTAACAACTGCGTATAGGGATGCTTAGGGCTCTGAATCACTTCCTCGCTTGGTCCGCCTTCAACCGTCTGGCCCGCATACATAACCAGCGTATCCTCAGCAAAATAGCGAGCACTGGCAATATCATGCGTGATAAAGAGCAGTGCCAGCTTCTCTTCATCCTTCAAACGCAGCAACACGTTCAAGACATCTAAGCGGATCGAGACATCCAACATTGACACTGGCTCATCGGCCAGCAGAACTTCAGGCTGTGCCGCCAGTGCTCGTGCAATAGCGATACGCTGCCGTTGTCCACCACTCAACTGGTGGGGAAATTTCTCGATAAATTGCTCTGCCGGCGTCAGGCTGACGCGATTAAGCAAAGCCAGTACCTGCTCATTTACTTCTCTCTTGTTTTTTGCATGGCCGAATACACGCAGAGGTCGGCTTAGATGATACCGTACATTGTGGATAGGATTAAGTGAAGAGAATGGATCCTGGAAAACCAATTGCACATGACGACGATAGGTGCGTAGTACAGAAGCACGCTGCGACAGGTGTACTTCTTCACCACGAAAATACAGTGTGCCAGCAGTTAAGTTGTAGATGCGAGCAAGCATACGTGCAACCGTTGTCTTGCCGCTGCCACTCTCACCCACCAGCGCTGTAGCACGCCCGGGATATAGAGCCAGCGACATATCTTCTACAGCATGCACAAAGCGCTTCTCAACAAAGGGATTAGACTGGTGGATAGGGAAGTATTTGCGCAGGTTTTTCGCTTCCAGAATAGCATCTGGATGTGTCTGTCCCTCCAATTCTGCCAGAGATTGGTTTATTACACTCATCGAGCCTTCCTTTCTTCTGCCAGCGCCTCGTATCCCTTCGCAAGGTCAGCGGTAGCCGGTGGCGTCTCATGGTATCTGCTATCGTAAAGATGACATGCAACAAGCTGCTCAGGACTATCCAGAGCCGAAGACTGTAAAGATGGCTCTATTATTCTACACTCGTCGAAAGCAAAAGGACAACGTGGATTAAAGGCACAACCTGGAGGTACTGCGCGTAAATCTGGCGGCGTGCCAGGAATACCAGCCATCCTGCGCCGTGGTCCATGCAGAGTTGGGAACGAATTCAAAAGCCCATAGCTATAAGGATGGCGAGGGTGATGATAAAGATCCTGCTGCCCGGCCATCTCAACGATGCGCCCTGCGTACATAATCGCTACCTTGTCAGCGAGCTCCAGCAGCAGCGAGAGATCATGTGTAATAAAGATGACAGAGAAACCGAAGCTCTCGCGCAAGCGCATGATCTCAGTCAGAATCTCACGTTGTACTACCACGTCGAGCGCTGTTGTTGGCTCATCCATGATAATGATTTCGGGCGACAGCGCCAGGGCAATAGCGATAATTGCACGTTGTCGCATACCACCACTTAACTCATGAGGAAAACTATTGAGGCGATCAGGCGCGATGCCAACCAGGCGTAACAATTCAATGGCACGCTCTTTTCGTGTGTCCGGTCCCATTGAGGGTCGATGCGTCTTTAGCACATCCATGATCTGGCTGCTAACGGTCTTGACGGGATTCAGAGCATTCATCGCGCTTTGAAAGACGATTGACAGTTCATTCCAGCGAAAGGCCCGCAATTGGGATGGTGAAAATGCCAGGATATCCGTTCGTTCAATGCCATCAGGAGAAATTTCTGTCCTGTAGCTCTTGTGTGTGCCATTATGTGCAAGTGGCGTTGTTGTGACCAGCGGAGCAGCTTCGCTATTTTCTTTTGCATGTGGATAGTAGAACACCGACCCACCTGTAATAACAGCGGGTGGACGTAAAAGACGCGATATAGCATAAGCGAGCGTAGATTTACCGCTTCCGCTTTCGCCAGCCAGACCCATAATCTCGCCACGGTTCAACGTAAAGCTGACATCATCTACTGCGTGTACAGCTCCGTTACCTGCCAGGTAGTCTACGCTAACGTTCTTGACTTCAAGGACTGTATTTGTACGTACATTCGTTACCATCACGCTACCGCCTTCTGCTTTTTACTCAGCTTCTGTTTGGGCTCACGGCGTAGACGAGGATTAGCGAGTTCATCGATACCGAAATTGATAAATGTCAGGGCTGCACAGAGGAAGGCTACGCACAGACCGGATGGCACAAAGAGCCACCAGTGATGTACCAGGAGTGCATTATTTTGTTCCGCCCAATATAATATTACGCCCCAGCTACTCTTTGTCACGTCACCAAGTCCGAGGAAATCCAGTGCAACCTCCGTGCCTATTGCATACACAAAAGTGCCAACAAAGTTAGAAGCAACCAGAGCTAACTCATTGGGCAATATCTCAGCAAAGACGATGCGCAGGGATGTTTCGCCAGATGCGCGTGCGGACGACACAAATTCTCGTTCTTTTAGGGAGAGTGTCTGGGCGCGTAAAACTCGGGCTCCATAGCTCCATGATGTAACCATCACCACAAGAGGTATAACGATCAACTTATTAGCGGTTCCACTCGCGTTTGCTAAAGAGGCGAGCACAATTGTAAGAGGTAGACTCGGCAACACCAGAAAGATGTTGATGATCATTGTAAGCACATCATCGACGATGCCACCAAAGTAAGCGGAAGTCAATCCGAACAGAACCTGCAACACAGTAGAGCCGATAGCAGCGGTAAAGCTTACTATCAGAGTGATACGTGCTCCATAGACCAGTTGGGCGAAAAGATCCTGACCTTGATCTGTAGTACCCAGAATATGCGCACTTGACGGCGCATTTGCACCAACAACGACAATTGCGTCAGGGTTGTAGTGTGTTAACAGTGGTGCGCAGATCGCGACCAGAACAAAAAAGATAACGACAGCCAGGCCAACCGAAAATTTGGCATTGGCGCTTATGACTCCAAGGATGCTACTTCCACGACCCTTTGCTTTATCCAGGATAGTGGCTGACTGTATATTCTGGTTGTTACTTATATCTGTGAATTGCATTGGTCTAATTCCTCCCCTGGCGCACACGTGGATCGAGGAGCGTGTAAACCAGCTCAGATAGGAAGTTTGCGACGAGCACAGCAATAGCGATGATCAGGAAACAGCCTTCAACCAGGGCATAGTCGCTGTTTTGCACAGCTTGATAGAGAGCGTCGCCAATACCGGGATAGTTAAAGACGATCTCAGTCAACAGGGCACCGTTCACAACCAGGCCTAATGATATAGAGAAACTGGTGATGCTGGGCAAAATCGCGTTACGTGCAGCATAATTGAACACCACGCGCCTTTCAGATAAGCCTTTCGCCTGTGCCATGAGCACATAGTCTTCCGCAATTGTGGTGACCATCGTATTACGCATAGTCAACACCCAACCGGACAGCGTGCCAATAACCAGCGTAATGATTGGAAGCAAGGCGTGGGTAATGACGCTCACCATAAAAGGGATATTCCAGCCAATAGTTGTCGTATATGCATCATAGCCACCATCGGTGGGGAACAGGCTCACAGAAACAGCTAACAGGTAGACCAGCCCCAACGCTATCCAGAAATAGGGAATAGCCGAGAGAAATGTCAGGAACGGAGGGATAGAGATGTCGAGCCAGGAGCCGCGTTTCCAGGCAATTAATATGCCTATCAGCGTACCAATGGCAAAACTAATAATGAGCGCAGCACCAACCAGGCCGATAGTCCAGGGTAAACCTTGCGCCAGAACCGTTGCAACGGGGGTGGGAAATAGATAGGAAGAAACGCCCAGGTGGCCTGTAAGGACATCGCCCAGGTAGTTAAAGTACTGCTGCCAGATAGGAGTAGTGGTATTCACTCCAAATTCGGCTTCCAGTGCATGTATGAGTTGTGGTGTCACGTTATTGGCGCGTACCTTTGCGATATATGCCTCAGCAGGGTTGCCAGGCATCAAACGCGGAATGATGAAATTGAACGTCACCGACGCCCAGAGTGCCACCACGTAGAAGCTTGCACGTCGTAAAAGGTAACGCATGAGATCTCTCCTTTGGTCTCAATGAATGCCTGGCTTTCAGACACTCTGCGAGGCATTCTTCCTCCTCGCAAGGAAAACGCTGGGACTTCGTGGGTAGGGGCGTCACCTTGCGTGCGCCCAATACCGTTTAACTACCGAGAATGTTTCCCTCTGGCGTAGGGGCGTGAGCTTGCCTCCGCCCGGTTGGGGGAACAGGATTTCGTTGGGAACCGGGCGGAGGCTCACGCCCCTACGCTATTGTCCTGAATTTGTTTTCCCTAAACGGTATTGGGCGTGCGCCCCCTCTGCCAGGAAACAGAGTTTGTCGGGACGCGGGCGCACGCAAAGTGACGCCCCTACCCACAAAGATCCACAGATACAAAGCTCTCTCCATCTCCTGCTCAAGCAGGAGATGGAAGAGCACTAACAGGACGAAACTCAGGGGTAGAATGTACTAAGAACTAAGCGGCTGGCTTCAGGTGAAGAATGACATATTCGCTGTCAGGTGCGAGGTACGGTGCGCCTGCATCGTACGGATTGCTCGCATCGGGCCAGCCTACCCAGCTCGTCGTTGTATACTCATCCCAGTAGACATTAACCGTCAATGGGATAGCAGGCAACTGAGTGGCCATGACCTGCTCAATGTTAGCGATAGCAGCCTTCTGAGCTGTGACGTCGCTAGACTCTTCATACTGAAGGAGATAGTTATCAACTTTAGCGGAATAGCCATTGCTGGTCGTCGCATCCCAGCGTTCAAAATTGGTGCCGCCGACAGCTTTGCCCGCAGCAGCCGAATTCGCGCTAGACAGCAGTGCCTGGAATGGATAGTACGGAGTAGGGCCACTATTCGTCCAGCTCAACGCGGCGTCATAATCGCCAGTTGAGATGGCCGTATAGTAAGGAGTGTAGCCGGACTGGGTATTAATCGTTGCCTTGATACCAGCAGCTACAAGATCTTTCTGGATGAAGGCCGTGTCTGCATCCCAGTCGCTCCAACCATTCACGACATCCAATGTCATGCCGAAATCTTTCCCATTAAATTGGTAGAAGCCATCGCTACCCAGTTTCATACCGGCCTGCTGCAGGTAGGTTTTCGCCTGGGAGGTACTATACGTAAAGGTTGCGTTTTGCAGCGAGGGCGCAATCCAGTCGCTCAAGGTTGGCGTGATGACACCTGAGGGATTGGCAACTTTAGCATACTCGGCAACGCCCTGTGGTAGCTGATCGCGGTTAATAGCAGCACTGATTGCCTGACGTACTAGAAGATTATTAAACGGAGCCTTTTGCAGGTTCAGGTACAGCATTACGGTATTACTGGCGGCGAACCAGGTATGGTTGTGGGCTGGATCTTTGCCTGAGAAGGATGGGTCGAGCGCGGGATTCCAACCAGTACCTGTCCAATTGAGTTGACCCGTGATCATATCAGTGATGGCAGTCGTGTTATCTTTCACCGAAGGAACCTGGATCTCCAGTACCTGAGGTTTCGTGCCCCAGTAGCCAGGATTGACTTTGTAGGTAATCAACGCTGCACTGTAACTGCTGAGCAGATAAGGGCCGGTACCAACAGGATTTTTATCATTGGCAAATTTGGATGGATCGCCGCTGACGGTGCTCCACACATGCTGTGGCACGATAAATTCCTGGGTGCCAATCCGATAGAGTGCCGTGCTATCTGGATGTTGCAACGTGAATGCAACAGTTTCGTTATCTGGCGCAGTCACACCACTGAGAAGAGTAGCCCAGACCGAATTTCCATCAAGAGCTGGATACTGCTTCATCAGATTGAAGGTGAATACGACATCCGCACTTGTGAGAGGCTGACCATCATTCCATTTTATCTTTGGATTAAGAGTGAAGGTCAACGTCTTCTGGTCGGTAGAGTACGAATAGTTGGATGCCAACCAGGGCAGTGTCTGACCATTGTAGAGGTTTGTAAAGTACAATGATTCATACAACAAACCCTGGGAACCAAAGTCACTACCACCGTTCGTGGTAAAGAATGGGTTGAACAGATCAGGATTTGGACTGCCCGGAGCTGGATCCACACGCAGTATGGTCGGCTTCGGTGCCGTCGATGCTGGCGGCGTACTGCCACCACCACAGGCAGCAAGAATAACAGTGGTCAACGCGAGTAACAACAACGCGAGTACTTTGCCTGTCACCTTAAATTTGGCTGAAGGACTAGTCATAAGAGCCTCCTAACACTGAGATAGAATGAATCGTCCACTGATTCACGAAAACTGTCACTGTAAGTCCCCGGATACTGATGGTCGGCTTTGGAATCTGAGAGAAATCCACCAGTTTCCCAATCAGAAAAAGGATCAAAGCAGCGACCTACGCACTAAGAAACTGACACCAAATATGCCTGCGCTGAGAGAATAATAATGTGACTGTTTCATCAACTGGAAATGTTTTTGTCTGTTCTACTTCTATAATTTCCTCCTTTAAAGACAAAGATATCCCGAAGTACGCTACGCACATCAAGTTACCGCAATACAGTTAAAAGGACGAACCAGATGTTGAGACCGAAAGATCCGAGAAATGATGAGGAGAGCCACACGAAGCTCGCACAATCAAACTCGTAGGCAATTGTATACGTATCGGGCTTCCATCCGTGCTTCCATTTTCTGTAGCATCAAGTTCTGATGCGAAAGAAAACGATGACATGAATCCATTCATAGCAATGTCACTATGGGTCGGAACACGAGGCGTGTTGAGCATGGACAAAAGCAGTTTGATACCACGCTGACCCATTTCATAAAAGGGTTGTCTAACAGTAGTCAATGCAGGTCGGACATGGGCGGATGATGCAATATCATCAAAGCCAATCAGGGCAATATCTCTGGGAATATGCAGGCCGTACTCCTCAGCAGCAGCAAGTACGCCATACGCCATGGGATCGCTGGCCGCGAAAATAGCGGTCGGTCGTTGCTCAACGGGTAGTGCAAATAACTTACTCGCCGCGCTACGTCCACCGTTCGGCATAAAGTCGCCCTCTAGTACAAGCTCAGGATCGATATTCAGCCCCGCCTTTTCCAATGCCTGGCAGTAGCCTTGATAACGCTCACGTGAGCAGAGATGCTTCATCGGCCCTTGAATGTGGGCAATGCGACGATGACCGAGATGCAGCAGGTGGCTGACCGCCTCATAAGCCCCACCTTGATTATCTGCGCCTATCCACGGCAACTCACCAGGTAAATCCTGATCATCAATCATCACAACGGGAAAACCATGTTTGTGTAGCCGTACCACGTGCCGCGAAGACGGGCCTGGAAGAATAGCCAGAATACCTGCCGTCAGTTTCGTAGCAAGGATATGGTCAATTACATCACCATTACTCCCATTGTCACGCAGAGAATCATTAATACTGTACAGCACCATCTCATAAGGTGTAAGTCCAACCACCTCTGCCACGCCACGCATTACGTCAGGAATCAACGGCCATGTAAATGAAGGAACAAGAACACCAATCAAACGACTACGACCACCCGCAAGGCCGGAGGCTGTAATACTGGGTACGAAACCCTCTTCCTCCATAATATGAAGGATGCGCTCACGTGTCGCAGGATCTACATCCGGCTTATGATTTAACACACGTGACACGGTGGCTTTCGAGACTCCAGCCAGACGCGCAATGTCGTCTATTGTGCGCTTTCCCGCCATAAATATCGCTCCGTCTCCGCTGACTCCAGCTGCTTTCCCCGCTGCAATGCGCTTCGCTGGCCGCCCCCACATATCCCACCCTCTCCTAAAATATTGATGGATAGAAATACAGAATTGTGCACGGTACCGTTTACGTAACCGCTTTCGGTATCGGTTACAAGTAAGTATACTGATGGAGTTACTGGCTGTCAAGGGAATTTTGTGAGGCTCAGGTATTGATCAATTTTTTTCAGTAAAGTGGAAAAAGCTGTGTCTGAATTTAAATTTTCTATTGGTCTTCCCGCATTCCTGCATTCCCGTCTTCCTGTATTTTGGTGTTTTGGTGGTCTGGTTGAAATGAATTTGTCGTGAGAGGAATGTGAGGTGGATGGCAAAAGGGGAGGTTTCCTCTGGTGGGAGTATAACTGGGAGTTTGAGGAATTGCAAGGATGGGTATGCAACGGCTCTCCGTCCTTCTGGGGAGGAAGTCGTGGCGTCACCTTGTGTGCGCCCTCGCCCGGAGCCGAGTCGTGGCAGTTAGTCCGGAGCCGAGTCGTGAGAGTGAGAGTTGGCCCGGACCCGAGTCACGGTCCCCGGCCAGGGCGCACGCAAGGTGACGCCCCTACGACAATTTGAGCGATTCATGAAAAGAGAGAATATTTTGCGCGAGTGCTTCTTTTTTTGTTGGGGTCGATGGAGAAGATGACGCCTCTATCCAGATCCTAATGTTTCTCCCTCTTTCTCCGAGGGTGTTTCTCCGGAGGATAGAGATCCATACATCATTATCCTCTAGCACGTCATAAGATTTGATGCAAATTGATAGGTTGTTCCGCTCTTTCCACTTTCTACTCTTTTTGAGGCTGTTCAAGAAGAGCGGCTTCATCATCCAAACCGAGGTTTCTTAACAAGGAAACATAACATGTTCGTGTTTCTTGCGTTTTTGGATGGTTGTATCCAAGAGCTTGCTCACGAATTGCTAGAGCTTGCTGGTAGAGCGAGAGTGCCTCCGTGGTCTGCTGCTGCATCTGACGAAAGTGGGCGAAGTGATGCAAAGTTTCCGCTACGTCTGGGTGTAGTGGACCCAGATGCTGTTGACGAACTGTCAGAGCTCGCTGGTACAAAGACTCTGCTTGCTCGCATTTTCCCTGTTCACTATAGAGCGTCGCCAGCCCGGTGAGCGCATGGGCTGTCTGAGGATGCTGGATATGCTCCCAAATGTGCAAGGCTCGTTTATAGAACGGCTCTGCTTCCTCATATTTGCCTTGCTTACTATAAAGTGCCGCCAACTCACCAAGAGAAACTGCTACCTGGGAATGTTCTGAGCCCAGCGTCTGTTTTCCAATCTGCAAGGCTCGCTTAAAGAGTGACTCTGCTTCCTCATACTTGCCTTGTATCGCGGAAATTTCCGCTAGATTGTTGAGAGGATATGTTAGCTGAGGATGCTCCAACCCCAATACTTGCTCCCTGATCTGCAAGGCTTGCTTAAGGAGAGACTCCGCTTCCCCATATTTGCCTTGTTCCGCGTATATGACAGCCAGATTGTTGAATGCATAGGCTACTTGAGGATCATTAAGACCTAACGCTTCTTTCCAGATGTGCAAGGCTTGTGCATAGAGTGGCTCCGCCTCTTCATACCTCCCCTGGTCGATATAGAGAGTGCCCAGGTTATTAAGCAGCATGGCTTTCGCAGGATCATTGCGCGTCGCATTTTGCTTCCAGATGTGCAAGGCTCGTGCATAGAGCGGCTCCGCCTCTTCATACCTCCCCTGGTTTTTATATACCTCAGCTAGCATAGTGAGTGATATAGCTATAGAGGGGTGGGTAGTTTCCAGTGTCTGCTCACGAATTTGCAAGGCTTGCCGATGAAGCGGCTTTGCTTCCTCATATTTTCCCTGATCGGAGTAGAGCACTGCCAATCCGTGTAGCACATCCGCTATCAATGCATGCTCAAGGCCCAATTCTTGCTCTCCAATAGCTAACGCTTGTCGATAAAGGGACTCTGCTTCGGCAAAACGTGCACGATTTAATAAATAAGTTGCCACATTACTCATCAAAGTGAAGCGCAGAACTTTGTCCTCACTCAACGTAACACACACCAATGCATGTGTAAGCAATTGTTCACAGTCCTGCCAATAGCTGGCTTGAAACCTACCACTAGGAAAAAGCTGACTCATAGCTTGCAGCACACGCCTTGCCCACACAGATTGCATTGCTTCCGATAGGCGCTCTCTGAGTACTGCCTGCACCAGTCGATGAACCGTTAACGTTTGCTGTGTAGAATCGCGCTGAACAAGCGAATATGCCAGCAACGCTTTGATGGCTGTATTGAACAATAAAGGATCAGCCGCCAGCTCTTCAAACGTTGGCCCAAGCTGTGCTGCTCCCTTGCGGAAGAATGTTTCTGGAATAGCCTCTGGTGCCAGAAATGCGCAGACCGTCAGCAATTCTGCTGCTGCTGGATTGTCTCGCTCCAACCGCTCGAAGGCCAGGGCAAACGTTTTCATCACCGACAGAGGATGGTCAGCATACGTATCACGCTCATCGAGAAGGCGTAGCTGTGAAGATTGTAAGAGCCGCACGTAGTCCGCAAGTCCGCATTGAGAGGAATCGATGTATGCACCAGCCTGATCGAGTGCCAGGGGGAGTCCATCCATGACAACAACAATCTCTCTGGCAAGTGCTGCATTTTCTGGAGCAAAACAATCCAGAGAAGCCGTTGGGTCAAGCAATCTAGCCCGGTGCAGCAGAAAACGCGTCCCTTCCTCAAGGGTCATCTGTTCCAGGTCCAGGGTCTGTGTGGTGAAGCCCAGAGCCTGCCGACGCGAGGTGAAGAGCAAGGAACCACAACGTGCGGGAGGCAAAACGCTCTTCACCAATTCGAGATCTTCCACATTGTCGAAAATTACTAACCAATCGCTGTGATTGGTGAGCCAGCGCGTCACGGCAGCCATGACCCGGCTCTGTTCCTTCTCCTGCCTCTCCGGCAGATTGAGCAAATCAGCGATGGCGACAAAACTGGCGGCGATATTCCCATTGGTTTCGGCACTGATCCAGAAAACCGCTGCATAGTCGTTGCTGTAGCGATAGGCATACTCGATAGCGGTCTGGGTCTTGCCGATGCCGCCGAGGCCACTGAGAGTATATGATTGGCTAAGAACGGCGCGGCGCTCATGTGTGAGGGCAGCGTGCAATTGCTGTAACACCTCGTCGCGACCAGTGAAGAAGGGATTGCGCTGATAGGGCATTAGCCAGTACGGTGAAGCCGCCGTTAAGCTTGCTTCCAGGAGTTGTCGTGTTTCATATTCGTTCAGATGCAGGTGCTTCGCCAGTTCCAGGACAAGCGTTTTGCTCTCGGGGAGGTAAGTACCGCGTTCCCAATTGCCAATCGTGTTGCGGTGTATATCCAATTTGGCGGCAAGTTCATTCTGGCTGATGTGATGCTGCTTCCGTAAAGTGGTGAGAAGTTCTCCAAAGGTATAAACATCCGTGTTATTCATAATTTTATCCCTCACAAAACAGGTATTTTTCAGAATAGAAGAGAATGCACCAGAATGTCCACCAGATGGGTGCATTCAGTATTTTATCATAGGAACAGAGCAATAAAAAAGATGTGAGCGAGTAAAGATAGGGTTATCTGGAGAGGCTTAATAGCTTTTTAATGCTTATTGGGAGGTCGAACCATGTCCCAAATTTGAAAAATGTTTAGGAGGTAACACTTCCTTCTCATAAATCTTTTCGCTTAAAGGGCTCATGGGTTCGAGGGGAAAAAATGCCTCACCAGGGAGTCTAAGGTTGAGGCATATCCAAGATAAGAAAGCGCGTGGTAGTATCAAATCCATACCAGGGCAAGAGTTCCTGGCAAGCGCATCCTTCCCCTCGCTGGCACCAGACCACTTCCTCAATCGTACTATCAGTGAGTGAGTGAGTAGAAATACTTAATATCTGCTGAGAATATCCCGAGAAACTGATCGTCTACTTGCGGGTACTCAACAAGACATCTATAATGAGGTTAACAAACTCAGGCACTTTTATATCCATCATTCCAGCATTCATCTATCTTAACTAAAAGGTGTTGGCAGTCCAGGGGAGAAAAACTATGGCACAGGGCGATTCCTGGCAGAATAACAACCAGGAAAAACAGAAGGTTCTCGTGATTGATGATGAAGAAAATATTATTGAATTCATTCGTCTGGGACTCCGTTACGAAGGCTTCCAGGTGGAGTCCGCTTCAGATGGTGAACAGGGGGTAACAGCGGCTCAACGTATCAATCCGGACCTGGTTATTCTCGATGTGATGATGCCTGGCATTGATGGATTGGAGGTTTGCAGGCGCTTACGCGACAATCCAACCACACACGACGTTCCTATTCTTATGTTGACGGCAAAAGATGAAGTCAAAGATCGTATTATCGGCCTGAAAACCGGTGCAGACGACTACCTGACCAAGCCATTCGATTTTGACGAACTCCTGGAACGTATTCGCGCTATTCTACGTCGTCAGAACAGAGCCAGAGCATCCGTGACCGGTTCCGGTGATGGCGAAACGAGTGGACAGGTATTACAGTTCGCCGATCTGCGCTTGAATACGGGAACGCGCGAAGTTACACGTGGTGGCCGCCTGATCGAATTAACCGCGACCGAGTACAATCTTTTGCATCTCTTTATGAGTCATCCTCGCCAGGTACTCGACCGCCAGACGATCCTTAATCGCGTATGGGGCTACGATTTCCTTGGCGAGACTAATATTATTGAGGTCTATGTACGCTATCTTCGTGAAAAAATCGAGGACTCACCTAGCACGCCTCGCCTTATTCAAACCGTACGCAGTGTGGGCTATGTTTTGAAGGGGTAACATTCCGCTATTTTGCGTAATTTTTTATAGTGTATCTGAATTAGCAGCAGTCGTAGCAAAGGAGTGAGCAACAATCATGCAGCCTCAAGAGGGCGAGTTTGGGCAGTCATTCAGCACGAATATTCCTCAAACACATCCGCGCCTGGTAAGTCCTGCCACCGGTAAACCGCTGGAGCATCCGCTCCTGGCATCCGAGGGAGGCCCAGGAAGGGATGCACCGCCCTGGCTTCGGCCTTTCTTTAGCTTGCGCGTACAACTCCTGTTTGCTTACTGCCTGATCCTCATTCTGGCCGTGATACTCGTTTCTATGCTCACCTATAGGCAGGTATCATCTCTTTTTGTTGCTTTAGTCGCCCTTGGCATAGTGGTAGTGGGTTCTCTACTTGCTTTTTTCTTTATCTCGCTCCTCTTACGTCCTTTGTGGCGTGTAACCGATGCCGCCCAGGCGATAGCGATTGGCGATCTCAAGCAACGCGAGCGTCTCCCATTACGCCTGCCTCCTCAGGATGAAATTGATCGCCTGGCAGGCAGCATTAATGAGATGGTAACGCGCCTTGAGCACGCAGAAGAGACGCAACGCGCCTCTGAACAACGTTTCCAGCGCTTCTTCTCCGATGCCTCGCACCAGTTGCGTACTCCACTTACCTCTATACGCGGCTTTACAGAAGTACTTATGCGCGGCGCGAAAGACGATCCAGAGACCGCCCTGCGTGTGCTGAAGCGTATGAAGAGTGAAAGTGAGCGCATGACATACCTGATCAATGATCTCTTGACGCTATCACGTCTAGATGAACAAAATGCGCTCAAAAAACATTATGTGAACCTGATCGAACTGGTAATAGAGAGTACAGAACAAGCAAAAAAGCGTATCAATGATGGACGTACCATTACGCTCTCGCTAAATACACAGGAAAACCTGGGCGTGCAGGCCGATAGAGAGCGCCTGAAACAGCTTATGTTTGTCTTGCTTGATAACGCGCTCAAACATGGTCGTTCAGGTTCTGAGGGCATAATTACGATACAGCTCGACAAAAGGGATAGTCAGGCCATGATACGTGTCATAGACAATGGTGATGGTATTACGAAAGAAGACCAGACCCATATCTTCGATTCGTTCTATCGAGGTCGTCAGTCTTCTCCCTCGTCAAATGGAACAGCCGTTGTGGGTACGGGACTGGGATTGCCCATCGCCGCCGCAATTGTGCGTGCTCACCAGGGTACGATCTCAGCCAAAAGCGAACCAGGCACGGGCACAGAATTCACAATCACCCTCCCCTGCGTAGACTGAACTGGCCCGTACGGTGGGCGCGATAAATCGGGCCCCTACGATGGCATATGTTGTGTTGTTCGTCTCTCCTACTTACATTGACCTTTTGTAGTCTATCATGATACACTGCCTTCGATTGTGAACGCTGTCTGTGAACTACCACGGAGCGAAAGACTCCGTTAATTTTATAAAAAGTGACATGTCCTGTAGTGCATGATTGTTGCAACGGCCTGAATATCTTTTTCAGTGAAGGTGAAACGTAGCCATGTGGACCTCAACGCTAGATCTTGATCCGAAACGAGTGCTGATAACACAACTGCTCAGGCGCGTCTGGTCGGGGGCCAGCTTTTCCTCTCTGGCACCTTTACAGGTGCAGAATTTGCCACGCGAGTCGCTCCCTGAGAAGACCTGGGTGCGTGTACGCAACCGTCTGGCAGGCATCTGTGGCAGTGACCTTCACCTGGTTCAGGGGGACGGAGATTTTCGTATCGCTCCTGCTGCTCTCCCTCTGCATAGACGCTCTTATCCGGGTCACGAGGTGGTTGGCGAAGTCCTGGAAGTAGGCGAGGATGTGCAGCGTATTCGCGTCGGGGATCGCGTGGTGCTTCAATATGGTCCTAACTGCATATCCACGGGCGTACAGACACCTTGTCGTTCTTGCACGCAGGGTTATTATAATCTCTGCGAATATGGCAAGCTTCCTGGCCCTTATCCTATCGGTGGTGGCTGGAGCGAGGAAATGCTGCTGCCTGAGCAGCAACTCTTTCGCCTTCCCACTGGTATCAGTGATGAGCAGGCTGTTTTGCTTGAACCGACCGCAGTCGCTATCCATGCCGTACTACGTCGTTTACCCCAACAGAATGAGCGTATCTTGATCACTGGAGCGGGTGCCATCGGTTTACTCGTATTACAAATTGTGCGTGCATTGGCTCCACAGGCAGAGGTCAGTGTGCTGGCACGTCACTCTTTCCAGATTGAACAGGCTACCCGCCTGGGGGCAGCACATATTATCTATCCGCAAGATAGTTACGCTGGCGTACAACGAGCTACCGACGCGCAAATCTACAAAGGCCTCTTTGGGAACCAGGTATTGCTCGGTGGCTACGATGTCATTTTTGACACCGTTGGCAACCAGAAAACGCTGCATAATGCGCTGCGTTGGGCGCGTGCGCAGGCAACAGTTGTGCTGGTTGGTGTTAATCTCCACCCCATGCATATTGATCTCACACCAGTATGGTATCAGGAAGTCAATCTGATTGGCTCAGTCGGTAGCAGTGTAGAGAACTGGCCTCCTGCTACGAACGAGCGCCGCTCAACGTTTGAAGTCGCCCTGGAACTTATCAATCACAATCAGATTCATCCCGAGCACCTGATCACGCATCGCTTCCCTTTGAATAACTATCAGACTGCATTGCTCACCGCCACTGGCAAAGCACAAAGCCATGCCATCAGAGTTGTTTTTGACTACTCACTACTACCACCATCCGTCGTACCCAGCGTACGCGCCTCAGCAGCACCTAAGCGTCGTCCAGCGCTCCCAATAGGTGAAAGTGCCTTCGTTCCTGAGAATGAGGCTACTCCGGAAAGTGTCCCATCTTCTGCGCAGCCCGCAGAACCTGCCATAGCAATTCCTCTATCTCCACTGTTTTCGTCATCACAGACAGTCGCTCCTCTTCAATATGAGGATGATGAATTTGATGAGATGGAAGATACTATGCCCGCTCTGGCTAGCATAAAGTACGACAGGCAGGCTCCTGCTCCTCGACAAGATGACACAGTATCTGAACAAGAAACAGAAGTGTATCCTATTGCATCCACTGAACATGTTGACGAACCTTTTGAAACCGACGAGGTACCATCTTCCATCCCTCATGAACAAAACATTTCACAGGAAGACGACATACCATCTGAGCCAGAAACTGACATATATTCTGAAACAACAATAGAAGTACATGCAATTGAACCGGAGGAGTATGCTGAAGAGCCTTCTGAAGCTAGTATAATATCATCAACAGAGGGTAAAGAGCCTTCTGAAGCTAGCATAATGTCATCAACGGAGGGTGAAGAGCCTTCTAAAGAAACAGCAGATATCCTATATCCTACTTACGAAACGTCTGAAACTTCCACGGAAGCGGTACAAGATAGTGATGAAACATTTCAATTACCATCAGTTCACGTTCAGGAAGCAGCTAAGCATTCTGAAGTACAGACAGATGAAGTAGTACTGGTTACTCTTGAACCTGTTGAGACTGAAGAGTATAGCCCTGAGTATGCCGAAGAATATGTTGCGGAGATTACATTCGAACCTGTTGAGACCGAAGAGTACAATCCTGAGTATGCTGAAGAATATATTGCGGAGATTACATTCGAACCTGCTGAGACCGAAGAGTACAATCCTGAGTATGCTGAAGAATATATTGCGGATATCACACCCGAACCTGCCGAAACTTCTGAGGAGTTAACGCTACAAGCTGAAACGTCTGAATTTCCTGAGCCGCCGATTGCCCAGGAGGCATCATCACCCCCAGATTCGGCTATAGAGGAAAAAACTGACGCTGGTAACGCAACTAGAGGAACAGAAAATACGTTACTACATACAGAGGGACCAACGATTGTAAAGGTACAAAACCGTCCACGGCCTCGTACGCGCAAGAAAAACAACCGTACGTCCGTGGAAAAGCGCTAACGTTCGTTCCTGGATGCCTTGCTTATTTTTTACGAAATATATTTATTGCCTGTATTCAATCCAATACATGTATTGCGATATCGTAAATGGAGAACGTACATGACAACGAGAGACCAGCAACCCTCAGTCAATACATCAGGGGGTAACGCCCAAAAACCATCTATTTTATCAGAACCAGCAAAGTTTGCAACTGAATCCACATCTCAACAGAAAAACGCTGTAACGTCATTTGTCACCGCTCCTCCACAGCGTCTTCCCCGTCGTAGGGGGCCGATCCTTCTGTTTACACTTCTCCTGCTGGTTGTTATCATTACACTGGGTGGCGTTGTTGGACAACGCCTGCTGAGTGGAGCTACGACGATCACACCTTCCCCAGAAGCTACCCCGAGCATACACGTTGGCGCTTTTGCGCAACCGCCGCTTAACTCACAACAGATTGATAGCCTCAGAAATCTTGTCACCCGCATGCAATATAAACAACTGGCCAGCCTCTATGTCTCACGTATGTCGCTCGACGAAGAGCTGGGGCAATTAATTATGGTTGAGTACGGCGATACAACATATTCAGCCGACCTGAATACAATGGTCAATACATTACATGCAGGTGGTGTCATCATGTACGAATTTCAGATGATGACTGCCGCTCAAACACGAAGTGATATCGATCAGATGCAGAAGAATGCGACTTTCCCTTTGCTAATCTCTACGGATGAAGAGGGGGGAATTGTACACAGATTAATAAATATCTATCCACCTCGGCCCTCGGCCCTTGCGATCTACGATTCAGGCAGTCTCAGTTACGCAGCTCAGCAGGGGCACCTGGTCGCGCACGACCTGAAAGCGCTGGGCATCAACGCCAATCTCGCTCCTGATGTGGATGTAGCATTAGCCCCTGACGCTCCTGATGTGGTCACACGCACGTTTGGCTACACTCCATCGTCTGTGATTCAATATGCCGGAGCTTATATGAAAGCCATGCAAGGCGATGGAGTGATTGCTACTATCAAACATTTTCCTGGATTGGGCGATGCCAGCAGCGATGCTCACTTTGACCTCCCGGTCGTTAATCGTACGAAAGCGCAGATCTACTCAACAGAACTTGTACCCTTTAAGTACTTTATTCAATCGCCGGATAAATTGGAGAATCCTGGCATGATTATGCCGACCGATGTACTGATGCCATCTATCGATCCCATATATCCCGCCGAGCTTTCGCACATCTTTATGACCGATATTCTACGCAAACAGTTCGGCTACGATGGCGTGGTATTAACCGATGCTCTTTACATGAAGGGTGTTGAGATTAATGGTCAGCAGATTGATATGGGGCAAGCCGCTGTAATGGCATTGAACGCAGGCGACGATATGCTACTTGGTGCCACTGGAACCAATCAGATGCTTGATATGCTGAACGCTATCAAGGCTGCTTTACAAAATGGTACGCTCTCTAAGGCTCGCGTTGATGAGGCTGCGACGCGCATCATTGCTCTCAAGATGCAGAGCCACCTTATGCCAGCAGTAGCGCCTCAGGATTAAATTTGAGGATATTGAAATCAGGAAGGGCCGCGTTGCTGTAAGCGCTCGATGATCTCTTTCAAACGGCGCATTTCAGCTGCATGCTGGTCACGTAGCTGCGTCATCTCTTTCGCAAGGTCATCCTGCAATTGCTCCATACGGTCTTTCATATGCAGGATGGCCTCCACACCAGCGAGGTTGACACCCAGATCACGCATCAGGCTGCGAATATGGACGACACGCTCGATATCGCGATCAGAGTAGAGGCGTGGACTATGAGGGCTATTTCCCTTACGGGCAGGCGCAATCAATCCCAGGCGTTCGTAATGACGCAGCGTCTGTTCATGCACCTCCGCTTTCTGTGCAGCTACGCTGATGATATACCATGCGCCCTCACTTATCTCAGGCATGCTAGTACTCTCCTTTCGCCTCATGCTTACAAAGCCCACATCTGTAATGGCGTGGGGTTCCTGACTATGGGTGTACTTCGACGCCTCGACTCTGTGCCAGCTTTTCAAACAGCGCACGTTCTTCTATTGAGAGTTGCATCGGCAAGACAACTTTGACACGTGCATAGAGGTTGCCATTGCCCTCGCCGCGTAGCCTGGGCATCCCCTTGCCTGCCAGGCGAAACGTACGATTATTCTGCGTCTCTGCTGGTATCGTAAGAGCCATGCGCCGTCCATCGGGAATAGGTACCGGTACCTCACCACCAAGCATCGCTTTTACCAGTTCGACTTCAACGTCGGTATAGAGATCATCACCTTTACGCTCAAACAATGGGTCAGGTTTGACGGTGATCACCAGGTAGAGGTCACCGCGTGGACCACCACCTATGCCGGGTTGCCCTTCGCCCGCAACGCGTATTTTTGAGCCATTGTCTACTCCAGCAGGAATCTTTACCTGAATGCGCTTGTTGCGTGGTACCATTCCCTGCCCACTACACGTTGCGCATAAGCGCCCATTCGTTTCGCCAGTTCCCTGGCAGGTAGGACAGATTTCAGTCGATTGTATATTGAAAGTTCGGGAGCCTCCAAGGTAAGCTTCCTGTAAAGTAGCCTCCACCGGTTGTTCGATATTATCTCCCGCACGCCTACGTATATCGCGTGCAGTACTACTCCCGGCGTTCCCACGGCTTCCAGCCGCGTTGCTGCGCCCAAAGAGAGCCTCAAAGAAGTCAGAGAAGCCAGCACCGTTCGGATCAAAATCGAACTGAGGCGCTCCACGTCCTCCGCCATAAGGATTGGTATGCCTTGAACCGGAAAAGCTCGGGCCAAATTGTTCCTGCCAGTTGGGGCCTAACGTATCATATTTTTTCCGCTTGTCCGCATCCGAAAGTACCTCATAGGCTTCGTTAATCTCTTTGAACCGGTCCTCCGCCTTTTTGTCGCCGGGATTTACATCGGGATGGTATTTACGAGCCAACTTGCGAAAGGCCTTCTTGATCTCATCTGCGCTCGCTCCACGCGCAACGCCGAGTATTTTATAATAATCTTTATAATCCATATCCCAGCCCTCTTCTTTAAGAAAGAAAGAATTGACAGGACCCATGTCACCTGGAACACGAGTCCCTCTTGATACCTATTTATTTCCCATGCTCACCTTGACGCGGGCTGGACGTAACGTCTCATCGCCGAGCGTATAGCCTTTGCGAGCCTCTTCAATGATGGTTCCCTCAGGCTTATCGCTGTCTTCGACAGCGTCAATGGCTTCGTGCAGATAGGGATTGAACATCTCGCCTACGGTCGGCACCGCATTGATACCCTCACTACGCATCACCTCGTTCATCTGCCAGTGGAACATGCGTAACGTCTGCTGCAGTTGCTGCTTATCCATCGTCTCCTGGTACAGAAGCGCTCGCTCCACATTATCTATGACATCGAGCAATTTATTAAAAATCGCCTTCTTCTGATTTTGCACCCGATCCGTGATTACACGTTCCTGCCGCTTACGTATATTATCTATATCAGCACGCTCGCGCAGATACTTATTCCAGTTATCCGTCGCCTCCAGACGTGCCTTATTTAATTGCGCCTCTAACTCAGCTATCTTCATCACCTCGGGTGAAGGTTGCGTAGTGGGCTGCTGCTCTACATTGTCCTTTGCCTGCTGTTCGGCTCCAGACATCTCCTGAGGCTCTTCCATCACGACACTGTTCTCCTTAGTATGACATTATTTAAAGAAGCACATGTGTGCTTCAAAGGAAGCTTTATTGGTATTACATTATAAGATTTGAGTCACTTGTTGTCAAGTTTTCGCATGGAATAGGAATAGCTTCTGCAATCATCTCTCCCTTCACCCCATTTCCTTAGAAAATGAGATGTAATCTCAATATTGACCTCCAAACCTCTTGTTTTTTGTCCCGTTTTATGGCATAGTGATATTGCTACGTGATACAAAGTATCATTAGTCGTTGTCTATAATAATGAAAGAGGAAAAACAATGTCTCTTACGGTTTCACCATCATTACTGGAAGGGGCTCGGCGGGGAGAGATTCAGCAGAGTGATTTTCTTGCCTGCATCAAAACCTCATTACCTTATGCCTGGCACCTGATTGAGGATCTGGCGGAGCGACTCACGCAGAGCCAGGCATGTTTTGTCGATAACCTGCTTCCTCCTCCTGATGAGCAGGCACGCGGACAACTATTACGTGTGCTTGCCAGTGATGCGATGCGAGGTGCCATTGAGGAACACTTCGGTGTTAAACTCGCTTTCCAGAATTGTCATCGCGTCGCTCTTTTCCGTCGTGATAGTCTCGACCAGACCTATCAAGAATTTATTTCTCCACGCAGTCAGATTCTCAATCAAAAACCCGAACTGGTGGATTGCTAAGAACATATTCAGGGCGCTTCTTCATCGAAACGCCCTTTCATAATACGCAATCTCCCTTCTTGAAAGGACTTATTATGTTCATCATAAAAAAATATCTGCCCTGGTTCGCCTTCTGTGGCCTGGGCTTGCTCCTCCTGAGTGGCTGTAATAGCAGTTCAATTATAGCCACCTCAGGTGCTTCGACCATCAAAGTGGTTGCTGCGGAGAATTTCTATGGAGATATCGCCAGACAGTTAGGAGGAAACCATGTTACTGTGACAAGTATTCTTTCCGATCCCAATGTTGATCCGCATGAATATGAGTCTAATGTCCAGGATGCAATAGCGGTCAGTGATGCGCAGCTTGTCATCGAAAATAGTGATGGCTACGATAGTTGGATGGATAAACTGCTTTCATCCTCTTCTAATCCTGAGCGCCATGTCATCAAAGCATTTGATGTGGCTCCTCATAAACTTCCTGCGAACGAGCACGTCTGGTACAGTATGACGAATATACTGGCTATTGCGCAATCCATCACCTCTGCATTGAAACAGTCTGACGCAAAAGATGCTGCAACCTTTGACAGAAATCTGGCTACTTTCAGCCAATCCATTCAGGCTATTCAGCAGAAACTTGCGGTAATCAAGGCCAAATATGCTGGAACTCCTGTTGGCTTGACTGAAACAATCTTCCTCTATCAAACTGAATTGTTGGGTCTCAAGGTGCTTACTCCTTTCAAGTTCCAGAAGGCAATTGCAGAGAATAATGATCCGCCGGCTAATACGGTGGCAACTGTCAATGTCCAGATAAGTCGGAAAGAGATCAAAGTACTCATCTATAATGAGCAAACGATCACAGCTATCACTACGAATGTACAGAATGCTGCCAAACAACAGCATATCCCGATAGTGGCAGTCACTGAGACTATGCCTCCTGGCAAAACTTATCAATCATGGATGTTGAGCCAGCTTAATACGCTCCAACAGGCGTTGGGTGGCTAGGATAAAGAGGGCTTGAATAGCTTGAGGTTGCTAAAACGGGCTTGCCCGGACGTGACCAGACCAGATGTACCACTGGTAAGCGCCAGTTGTCCGCTCCCATAAGTGCTATCCTGCGCTTCGCCTACAAAGCTTCCATTGATGTATAGCTTAAAATCTGCGCCATTAGCTATAATAAGGAGTGTATTCTTTTGCCCCATGGCTAAAATCGCGTTGCTGTACGTGTTTTTGATGAGATAAGAGGAGGAGGAACCGGACGTGTTAGTGGTATCATGACGCGCGAAGAAAAACTGGTTGCTGCTGGTGATCTCAAAATCGTAGTACTGGTTTCCATTAAAGCGGAAAAGCATCCCTGCATTGGTCCCTCCAAGCATAGTAACATCGATCTCGACCGCCAAGTTGCTCAAAGTGGGGCTAAGCATGGGACATGCTTGCTGATAGTTTATCTGCGTGGCGTTGACAACATAACCACCATTGCCGAACACACAATGACTTTCATCTACTGTCCAGCGATTGAGCGTGTTGCCCGTGAGGTTATCTACAAGCAATGGTTGACTATTAAGAACGGCACTTTGTGCGGCCATTGCCTGGCTGGTCGCATCTTGAGGCGTATTTTGTCGCGTTGGCCTGGCCGTTGCATCTCTGGCCGGGTTGGCAATCGAAGCTGATGTTGTAATCATCGATCCGCTATGTGTCCTATAAATGTAGTACATGTAGGTCATGGGCAGCACAATGAAAAGTACCAGGCCTGCTGCTATAATTGTGGTTGCCAGTCTATTGAGTTTGCGACGCTCGGAGAGAATAGCAGGCGGCTCTATTGCTGCGGGACTGGAGATTGGTTCTTGAACTTCTGCTGGTAGCGGATGCATTGGCAACGGTGGCATTCCATTTCTATAAGGGAAAAACTCATCTGTATTGGGTAATACAACGGGAGCAGATAGCGCAGCGCGAAATGCCTCTGCCAGCTCCTGTGCACTCTGATAACGGTGTGCTGGATTTTTGTCCAACGCGCGTAGAATAACCTTGTCGATGGCATGATTCAAATCTGGATTAACCTGCGAAGGAGGAAGTGGCTGTTCACAAATCTGCTTCCAATAGACTGCAACAGGCGTATCCGCGCTAAAAGGCACACGCCCGGCGACCATCTGGTAGAGTAAGATGCCCAGCGCATAGATATCGCTGCTCGTTGTAGCAGGGCCATCAGCCAGGTCTGGTGCCATATATTCGGGCGTACCCAGCAATACGCCGGTCTGGGTCAATTCATTTGTTCCCTCGACGGCCTTTGCCAGACCAAAATCTGCCAGATAGACATAACTATCATCTCTTAAGAGAATGTTTGATGGCTTGATATCGCGATGAATAATACCGTGATCATGAGCAAATTGTAGCGCACTGGCAATCTGTTCAAACAGATCGGCGGCAGTGGGTAAAGGTAAGGGACCCTCTTCCAACAATTCGCGTAGCGTACCATAGGCCATATAGGGCATGACAAGGTAATGCCATGGTTCTTCATCACCATAATCAAAGGCTGGTAGAATATGTTCGTGCTGCAGTTTATCGATAGCTTCGGCCTCACGGCGAAAGCGTTCAAGATATGTTGTCTGGCTGCCAGTCAACACTTTGATTGCAACATCCTGATGCGTTGTGCTATCGTGGGCAAGATAGACATCCGCCATTCCTCCCTGTCCCAGGCGCCGTCGAATCTGGTAATGATCGAGCGTTATTCCCTCTAATCCAGACATTGTGGTAGAGTCCTTTTAATAAGAAAGAGCACTGCATTTTCATTTATTCATATGTTTGTATTACGCAACCAGGCAGCTAGATAGATACAATTGAGGAGACTTTGATGGTCTCCACTTTCACTTTTGTAATCTATTACACAGCAATAATATGTACCCTGTTCGTCTGCGTTTTATTGTCCAAAGGCTTTCGCTTCTTCCATCATATGTACCAGTAGCAGTCATTGCCAACCTTTATATGATACAATTTTCTCATTGTCTTACTATATGCCAACGGCTTCGCGTGTGCATACAGAGAGATGCACATGTGGTGATCCGATGAAGGGAGCGTCTTATGTCCGATCATATCGTTTATTCTACCGATAGTGGACGCGTAACCACCTGTCCCGAATGTGGACAGCCATATAAAAAATGTCTGTGCGATCATCCAGCCGGAAGTACGACGAAGAAAAGTGATGATATTGTGCGTGTGATGCGCGATCGTAAGAAGCGCGGCGGCAAAACGGTGACCGTCATCACCGGGGTACAGGCGTACCAGGACGAACTGATCACCCTTGCCCAACAACTCAAAAAATTTTGTGGCACAGGCGGCACTGTCAAAGATGGCAACATCGAAATTCAGGGCGACCATTGTGATATCATCATGGATAAACTGGCCGCAATGGGTTACAAAGTGAAACGTTCTGGCGGCTAATTTGCCGCTTTGACATGTTATTTCCTCGCCTGGGTGAGGCACTGATGCGACATTTGAGCCAGAGGTGTCCGGAAAGGTTGGAGCGTCTCCAACCTTTCCGGACACCTCTGGCTCATCCATTTCAATCCTCTCGTTAGTCTATGTGAATACTCTTTCTTCTATTGAGATTTATTCTTCACTAAATTCCTCTGATAAAAAACTGATTAATTACTGAATAAATTTATACTTGACAACCACTTCCGCTTCAGGTACTCTGTTAACAATAGATAATAATATGGGATTCACCTCTTTACTCTCCTTATAGATTAATACACTTGCTTTGAATATATAGAATTTACGCAGAAATATGTATGTGGTCAAGCAGAAAAGGCCATTCCACTCGACATGTTGTTAAGAAGACAACATGTCTTGTTGGCATATCTGGAACAATGCTCGTGTATGTGACAATTATTGATCGACTCTAACCATTAATGACTTCTTCGCTCATGCTTCCGTCAACCAGGCATTGAGAGATTGAAGGGAGGTTCCGAGGAAAGTTTCGAGCAAAGCAGCTCTACTATCTTACCTGAAACAGAGCTAGTTTTAACGGAGTAAAGGAGTACTTTTCTATGATGAAGTTGATAGCCAGTACGAACTGGTTCAAAAAATGGCGAGCGTGGAGCTTTGCCATTGTATCTATGATGCTACTTCTCGGGGCAGCAATAGTAACGGGTCCATTGCATGTATTAGCTGCACCTGCTGCTACCAGTGCCCAGGTCACAGTCAATGCGGGTCAGTCTCTGGGTGCTCTGACCAATATCAGTCAAGGTACCAATGATTCGGTCTGGGATTCAGATATGCTTGATAGCGCACCCACTACAGCGCTCAAGAGTACGGATATCAGGACTATACGCTATCCGGGTGGTTCCACTTCAGATGTATATCATTGGCAGTCGAATACGACTGTGGCGGGTCAGAGCTACGCCAATCCCGCTAATACGTTTGATGCGTTCATGAACACCGACATACTGCCTCTGGGTGCTCAGCCGATAATCACAGTTAACTATGGCTCTGGCACACCACAAGAAGCTGCTGGCTGGGTGCAGTACGCTAACAAAGGCGGCTCTGGCTATAATGGCCCCGTACCAACCTATTCCGGAGGGAGCAATACAGGCCACAATTATGGCATCAAGTATTGGGAGGTCGGCAACGAGATCTACGGCAACGGAACCTATAATACATCACCATGGGAATATGACACCCATGCCAAGGGTCCTTCAACCTATGCTACTGCTGTTGTTGCTTATAGTAAAGCCATGAAAACTGTTGATTCAAGCATTAAGGTGGGGGCTGTACTCACTACACCGGGCAACTGGCCCGATGGCCAGACCAGCACCTCTTCTCCGCAACCCTGGAATACAACAGTGTTGTCAACAGCCTGCTCTTCAATCGACTTCGTTATCGCTCACTGGTATCCACAGAATCCAGGTAGCGAATCGGATTCTGGCCTATTGTCATCTACTAATCAGATCGCAAGCATGGTCTCAACCCTGCGTTCCGAGCTCAATCAGTATTGTGGTTCGCATGCTAGCTCGGTGCAGATTTTAGTCACGGAAACCAACTCGGTCTCCTTCAATCCTGGCAAGCAGTCGGTGAGCGTGGTCAATGCGTTGTTTCTGGCCGACAACTACATGAACTGGTTGGAGAATGGAGTAACAAATGTAGACTGGTGGGACATACATGATAGTCCGCTGGCTGGCACGAATGACAGTTCCTCGCTTTATGGCAATGCCCAGTATGGTAGCTATGGCCTGTTCTCCACTGGCCGCTGTACCACTACAAATGCAAGTATCTGTGAACCATCGCTCGATACGCCCCTCCCATCATACTATGGTCTGCAGGTACTGAGTAAACTGGGCACTGCAGGGGATACGATGGTCTCATCCTCGTCCAACCAGACTCTAGTATCAGTGCATGCAGTGAAACAGGCCAACGGTGATCTGGCGGTGTTGTTGGTCAACAAAGATCCAAACAATTCCTACAATGTCTCGTTTGCGCTTAATGGCTATACTCCCGCTACTAATGCGACCGTCTACACGTATGGCGAGAATAGTAGCGCGATCACTACCACACAGGCGACTGGCCTGACGTCACCCGTGACACAGCAGATCGCGCCGTATTCACTCACGACAGTTGTACTACAACCTGGAAGTTCGGCACCAACGCCGACCCCTGTACCACCAACGGCGACACCCGGTACTACACCGACCCCCAGTACAACGCCGACTACATCTGGTATCTGCAAGGTGCACTATAGCGTGAACCAGTGGTCAGGAGGCTTCACTGGCAGCCTGACTATCACCAACACAGGTACAACTGCTCTCAACGGCTGGAACCTGACCTTCACCTTCCCTGCTAATCAACAGGTCACGCAAGGTTGGAGCGCAATCTTCTCACAACAAGGAGCAAACGTAACCGTCACGAACGCCAGCTACAGCGCCTCGCTTCCAGCAGGTTCTTCGGTCAACCCTGGTTTCAATGGTTCCTGGAGTGGGAGCAATCCCTCCCCAACAGCCTTTAGCCTGAACGGAGCATCCTGCAGCGTTGTTTAGGCACTCATCTTTGAAAACAATAGAGGTCCTGAATGTTCAGAGCCTCTATTGTTTTCTTATAGTTATTCCCCATATGTGCTATCATCGCGCCCTTGAAACATTAAAAAATCATAAAGAATGCCTTGCTACAAATGTTCTATAAACATTATTTCCCTATCTAGTTGCAAGCAGACATAATTTCCTGTACAATAAAAACAGTATATAACGTCTCCCAATGAGGAAGCAGAACGTATGAAACAGATTTCTAGTCTTCAGTTGAACGAAATAGATAATAAGATTGATACATTTTGTATATTTGATTTAGGAAGCCTTCTTCCTGGCCGGCAGCTACTTGTGAATATTTCTATGTCGGTTATATCGCTTTTAGCGAGGGAGAATCAACCTGTGGGGCAGGTGATCGCTCAACGGATTCTCAATGAAACACAGATGCGAGTATTGCTTCCTTTGCTCGCTTTTCCATCTTGTTGCCCCCAGGAAGTATTGCTAGCAAGTTACCATTGTACTTACGAAGTCTTGCTTCGATTTTTTTTATCTCCCGATACCAGTACCACTGTCAGGTGGAATACGTTGGTACAGGAGTATCAGAAGCACCTTTCTGAGGCGAAGGAGAGAGGTACGCTGCGCAAAGAGATGCGAGGGGTATACAATGCGCTTTTCAGTTCTCGTCAGAAATTGGAGGAGTTAGGGATAACGATCCGTCCAAGAAAAGATGGATACTATCTTGTCCCATATTCTCCTCTTATATAAACCATTTCCCTATTCAGAATGAGGACCTGGAGAAGCCAATATTTTCCAACTGACGCATGGCAGCAAGCTTTCTCTCTTCACTTTGCTGTAATTCTGCCTGTAGGTACGCTTGATAGTGGCTCAGGTAGTGATTCTCAAATACCACTACTTGAGCACAGAGTTCCCGTAAATGGCGGCGCTTTTCATGTGCGAGAGGGACAAGATAATGCCACTGTCTGTTGCCCAGTTCGTACATTTCTTCAATAAACTCCGTCCATTCATCATGAATGTATTCTCTATACATCTCTATGCTGGCCCTTTTACCACTCACGGTCTTCCCCGCATGCCATGCAATAAGTACTGTGGCTGCCCAGCAGACGCCTGTAACGAGCTTTTTGATATTATGGTGTTGTGTGTTTTTGGGCGGAAGTAATTGCTGATCATACCCGTAAAATTCTCCCTCTGATTGTGGATAAGATAGAGGAAAAACTACCCTTTCCTGGTTACGTAGCATATTGGCGCTGTAGACAAATGGAAAAGAGGCATATGTATGTAAGTATTGCTCAAGTGTCTGCTCAGGCATGTTCTCACGGATGTCATCTCCCCAGAGTAGTTTGCTTGCTGACTTGATCCTGAAATGCCCATTCTGGAGCAGTGACGCTTCATCGAGTGCCATCATTTCAACCATAAAAGGACTGAAGAGCGCACTAAAATACATAATGCGCTGCAATTTCGTCAGCTCTTCAGCACTGAACTTACCATGTGGCACGAGAAAAAGATCGATGTCACTGGTTGGAATGGCGGTATTGTCAACAAAACTGCCATGGAGATAATACGCTCTGATGCGCTCAGGAAAGGTGATTTGCAGGATGCCAATTGCCCCGTGCAGAATATCATCTATCTGTTGGTTGCCCGTCGAAGTGAGCAAGGTAACTGGTTCCATTGCGTCTCCTTCACTGCTTGAGCAACTCTTCGTGCATCTGATCCAGCACAAATGATGCCTCTTTCGCTTCTTCTTTCCACCTGGGCAGCAATTGTGCTGCGAAAAGCTGCTTCCCGAGCGTGGCACCAATAGGGACATCTCTGGATAGCAGGTTAATCCATGCGTCAGGATTGGGATGCGCCTGGCTGTATGTCGCTTCTACCTGCAATGCCATAAGCAAAACTTCTAATTCAGCGTCCTCCGGATCGATAACCCGAATGTGCCCACTTTCAAGAAAAGGCGTCTTATCAATCAGCGAGACTGCACCCGCACCCCCATCGTGAACAGCATAATGAACTTCCTGCATATGGGCCATACGCACTGCACCGATACACATTGGGCACGGCTCTATGATCGAATAGAGCTTGCATCCATAGACATCTACAGCGTGCCAGTCCATTGCAAGCAACGCGTTGAGTTCCGCATGTGCGAGGCGATTGGCCGCGAATTGGCGCCCTTCAGCGTTTCGTTCGCGAATGCGGTTGCGACCTTTGCCCACTATATTTCCCTGCGCATCCGTTACCACTGCACCATGAGGTAGTGAGCCATGACAATAGGCAGTCCAGGCCTCTTCTATACATGACTGCCAGATATGGGAAAGGCGTTGCCAGATCATAAAATTTCCTCGCTATAGACAACTTCATACCTATCTCTACTGTATGTTCCAGTCCGGGGGATGTCAAGCGCAAGGCTCCATATTTTAGACAAGTACATAACAGGCAAAGGAAGTTCTTCAAAATTGAAGAACTTATTACTGAAAAAAGCTGAAATCCTCCAGGTACAATTAGCCGTGAATAGGGTGAAAAAAAGCAGCCAGATCTACTTCGGTAGAGCATAAGGCATGCGGTAGATGAAATGGTTCCCAACACTAGTCGCATATCTGGGGAAAGGATACGATGCGCAGAGTTGTCATAACAGGTTTAGGAGTAGTCTCTCCTGTTGGTATTGGTAAAGATACGTTCTGGCAGAATTTGCTCCAGGGAGTATCGGGGGCAAAGACGCTTGATGATGTCACGTGTTGCAGTCTCTTTGGAAAGCAAGAATTTGGTGCCCAGGTTGTGTGTGAAGCCTCTGACTTCGATCCACAAAAGCACCATGTACCTTCGGCTTATCATTCGGCAGACCGCTTTATCCAATTTGCCTTTGAGGCAGCCCATCAGGCATTTCATGATGCGTACTTAGACAAAAACACCTGGGATGCGTCCCGAACTGGCGTGACTCTTGCAACTGCGATCTGTGGAACCCAGATGCTTGATCTGGAGTTTACAAAAGCAACGAATTGGGGTCAGGAGGCTTTCCACTCAGAAGGAATCTCTCCTCATCTCTACTCGGCTGCAATGGGAAACTCAGCTGCACTGGCTCTGGGCTCACAGTATGGTTTCCAGGGAGAATGCGTGACGTTATCAACTGGTTGCATTGCCGGCCTGGATGCCATCAGCTATGCCTACGATAGTGTGGCTTACGGTGACCATGATATCATGTTGGCCGGTGCATCAGAAGCTCCTATTACTCCCATTACTATCGCCGCATTTGATATTATCAATTGCCTTTCACATCATACTGAAGCATCCACTGCGTCTCGTCCGTTCAGCAAGGATCGCGATGGTTTTGTACTCTCTGAAGGCTGTGGAATAGTTGTGCTTGAAGAACTGGAGCATGCATTTGCACGTCATGCGCCCATCTATGCGGAGATTATGGGCTATGATGTTGCAGAACATGCGATGCATATGACCGATATGTCTCCTGAAGGCCGCGAACTTGCGCGGGCTATTACAGGTGCTTTAGACAATGCCTGTCTTGCTCCCCATGACATTGATTTCGTGAACGCGCACGGAACATCGACGCCACAAAACGATTATTTTGAGACGCTGGCACTCAAAACAGCGCTTGGTGAGCATGCCTACGCTATCCCTGTTAACTCAACCAAGTCTATGGTCGGCCATGCGCTTGCGGCGGCAAGTGCTGTAGAAGTGGTCGCTTGTGCGATGAGTTTGCAGGCGCAGCGTGTTCATCCAACAATCAATCTTCAGGATCCTGATCCTCGATGTGATCTGGATTATGTTCCATTGCAGGGACGTTCGCATCATATCAACCGGCTACTCACAACGGCGAGTGGCTTTTCTGGTTTACATGCAGCTATGATTATGGAAGCTTACGCAATGGAGAGATAGGTATTTTCTCCTGAGAGGACCAGAAAGGGGATACGGCGCTTTTTCTCCCCATGTAGACACTCGTGGGGTCTATGGGCCGTTATTGTGAGGATGACAAGGATTGTTATTACAGGTATGGGTATCATCTCTCCTTATGGAGTTGGTCCCAATATCCTCTGGGAAAAGCTTATGGCGGGGGAAACGGGGCTGAAACCAATCAGCGGTTTTGATACATCCCATATTCAATGCCGCGTCGGTGGTCAATTGACAGATTTTCAATCTAACACCTACTTTAGCCCTCGTCTTACACGGAAAATAGATCGTTTTTCAACCTTTGCATTGGTCTCTATGCATTTAGCTTTGCTTCAGGCACGCTTGCTGTTGGATAACCAGAAGCCTGTATGGAGCCAGCAGTCCCAGGGTGGCAATCGCGTAGGAATTACCGTTGGAAATAACCTGGGAGGATGGGAATTTGCTGAACGGGAATTGCGCAATCTATGGCAATATGGACCGCGTGAAGTAAGTCCTTATATGGCTACTGCCTGGTTTCCAGCTGCTGTGCAGGGTAATGCATCCATTCAATTTGGCATCAAAGGTGTCGGGCGTACGTTTCTCAGTGATCGTGCCAGCGGCGCATTTGCTCTTATGCATGCCGCTGACTGCCTTCAACGTGGACGAGCAGATATCATGATTGCGGGAGGAACGGAAGCTCCATTTTCTCCTTATGCCGCTCTTTGTTACGAAACATCAGGACTCATGTCAAAACACGCTTCGAGCGGCTCAACATCAGTTTATCGTCCTTTTGATCGGGAGCATGACGGACTTGTTCCTGCTGAAGGAGCCGCATTCTTTGTGCTTGAACGCGCCGAAGATGCCCAAAAACGCGATGTTGCAATTCTTGCGGAACTGGCTGGTTGGGCTTCGACCAATGATGGATATGACCTCGTTCATCCAGCCCCTGATGGTGAGCGCTATGCAACTGCAATGGCTCGTGCTATGCAGCGTGCTGGTGTTGAGGCAGAAGATATCGATTGCCTCTTCGCCGCTGGCTCATCTGTGCCAGACGAAGACGCCTCTGAGACGCGAGCTATTCACCTGGCCCTGGGTAATGCAGCAACGCACATACCAGTATCCACACCCAAATCCGCTTTTGGCAACCTTTTTGGGGCCGCCCTGCCCATCGATATGGCTATTGCTCTCCTGGCGATGCAACAGCATACGCTTCCGGCCACGCTCCATTTCGATGAGCCTGCACAGGGATGTGATCTGGACTACGTGCCGCATACTCCCCGTCCTGTTGAACGCCTTGATTATTGCCTCCTCAATGCTCGTGGCATTGGAGGGGCAAATGCAGCGTTGATGCTACGGCGCTGGCCCTAGACCATCACGCTGCATCGAAACCTTTATTTAACTTTCCGTAGGGGCGTCACCTTGCGTGCGCCCGCGTCCAGAAGAACACCGTGTTAGGCAAGCAGGCGTACGCAAGGTGACGCCCCTACGCCTGGGACCATGGGTAAAAGGTCAGTTCAATTGAATATCAACACAGCAGTAGAAACAAAGGAAGGATCTTTCACATGTCAAAAGTTCTTATGCAACAAGAAGTGGAAACGCGCGTTGAAGAGCTCGTTCGTCAGCAAGTCGATAGCGAAACACCTGTGCCTTTAGAGTCAGACCTGCTCAACGATCTTGCCATAGACTCGCTCGAACTTGTCGAATTAGGTATCAAGATCGAAAAACACTTCGCGATGAAGTTACCCATGTCCGATTTACGGCGCTGTATCACTGTTGAAGAAATAATTCAATTAGTACAACAAGTCAAAGAAGAAGAACAGATCTAGTAGGGGCGCCGTTCACAAGCCCATGCGAAATCAAATGTAGGGGCGCGGTTTACAAGTCCGCGCGATTGATCGCGTCCATTTTAGAAAGGAAAATATACTATGCCTCGTGCATCACGCTCAATCTTCGTTAAAGGCGATCCTGAACGTGTTTTCGAGTTAACGAACGATATTCCCCGTTGGACAGAACTCTATACCAATATGGCCCAGGCAAAAATAATTTCATTTGAGAGAGAGGGGAGATTCGCCAAACTGGTATTCGAGTTAACGAATAAAGAAGGTCGTACATGGCGTGCGTGGCGTATTCTTGATTTTCAGGAGCGTGTGGCTATGTCTCGTCGCGATGCACCATCGTTCCCGTATGTCTTTCATCATCTTACCTGGCGCTATGAACCCGTTGAAGGCGGTACTTTGATGACCTGGACGGACGATTTTGAAATGGACCCGGAATCACCGATTAAAAACGAGGTAGCTCTTGAGCCTATGTTGGAGCACATGACAGAAGCCCAGGAAAATTTCAAGCGCGTTCTCGAAATATACCTTAGTGCCGAGGTTGTCTAGTTTCATTCTGAGTGTGGCGGTCTGTGTACTGCTGCACTCACTCTATCGACTCTGGTCACTTCTTAAATAATTAGAAGAAGTTCCGTCTGCCTTTCCCTTTCTTGGTGTTGATACCAACCGCCCCATCAAGATTTGCAGCGTCGAGATTCGCTCCCCTTATGTCTGCGCCATTAAACTTCGCTACTTTTAAATTGGCGTGACTCAAATTCGCGCCTTTTAGATCAGTATTTGTTAAATCAGCCCCTGTTAAATCAGCGTTGCTCAGCTCTGCATTTACTAAAATAGCAGAGCTGAAGGTTGCAATTGTAAGCTTTGCATCTTTAAATATGGCTCCGCTAAGGTTTGATCGCGTAAAATTGACAAAACTCAGGTCCGTCCGACTGAAATTGGCAAAACTCAGATTCATCCCATCCAGGCGGGCCTTGCTCAAATCAGGTTGGATTGTCGGGTTGTCTTGCCGCCAGCGATTCCAATAACTGATACCCTGCTTAAGAATATAGAGATGGTTTTGATTCGCCATTGCTTTTGTCCCCTTCCCTGTCCTCATTCCTATTATAAACAATGCAGGCGCACCCTACAAGCATTTCACCCTTTTGGCGATTTTCTGGAATTTCTAAGAAATGCTCCTACCCGCGTTTCCACTTTCTCATAGCCTGTTTGGAATAGAACGGTGAAAGGTTATCAATGTCAAACATACATTGTTGCATACACGAGAGAGGATAGACGTGAACATCGACGAGCAGTTTGAAAACTTTCTGGCAGATTTAGGAGTTGAAATGGAACGTCCAGAAGATCGATCTTACAACTATGAAAGTGACTCCGTACCAGAGGTATCCATTTTTCAGGCCTCGCGCGACCACTACGGTGTCTTCTATCGCCTGGACATCATTGACCGCCAGCCAGAATTACGCGTTATGCTTCCAACCGATAAGGGTGACACGATGATGGATAGCTATCTTGTTCGCCTCAGTGGTATCTCTCCCCTTAGTGTTGGCTTTGCGGAACTGGCCGCTTATGAAGGAAGCCCCGCCTACGAACAGGCACGCGAAGCAACTTTACAACATATGTTGTACGCCGTTGCCGAGATGATGAAGTTGCTCTTCTGGGCAGGCGATGTGCAAAGCATGAGCTTCCCACCGGAAATTGAGGTCTATCCTCTGTCTTGGCAGAGCGATAAAAAGACGCGACGTGGCCGTGGCGGACACATGTGAACGTTGAGTCTGGCTCTTCAGCGCCATTCTTGCTATGGCGCTGAACAAAATCTGCATTACTGATGCGTTCTACTCCCTTTCTATGGTACACTATGTATATCATAGAAAGGAATATCGCTTATGCTTTATAATATAGATGCGATTGGCCGCGAAGCCATAGATCACCTTGCGCTCAAACATGCAGCTCGCGAACGTGCACTTCCCAAATCTCGTGCCGCTGTTCGCTACTGTGCAAATAGTATTCGTGCGACGCATCGCCAGGAGTTTCGTCTGGCCGAGGAACTTATGTCTCAGGCGGCTACCCTCATTGCCGAGATGGCGAGTGACCTGCGCGATCATCAGGATATCTACTATGCTGGCTTCGTACAGGACGCACAGAAAGAATATGCGGAAGCCATCACCTTTACCGCCCTCGCTCAACATCGCTCCCTCCCTCTGCCCAATGAACTTTCTATTAGCGATGCTGCCTATCTGAATGGTCTCGCTGAGGCCGTGGGCGAGTTGAGACGCTATGTGCTTGATCAATTACGCCATGGTAACTACGACGATTGCGAAACTTTTCTACGCTACATGGACGACATCTATGCTCTACTCATTTCAGTGGATTTCCCAGATGCTATCACCGGCGGCCTTAGACGCACTACCGATGCCGCGCGTGGTGATTCTGGAGAAGACACGCGGTGATCTCACTTCTGCTATCAGCCAGGCTCACCTGCAACAGTCAATGATGAAGTTGCAGCAGGAACTACAAAGGCTTGACTCAAACCACGATGTGCGTTAAATAATAGCCAGAAGTAGGCTGGAAATCTTATATTTCCTGCACTTTGTAAATTGTTGGCCGTATTATACGTATGGCTTATTAAGGAAGACATTAAGCAAGGCATCTTTGCCGTAAGGCGTATGTACTCGCGTATGTGCATTTACATTATTATCGATACTATCAGTATCTTTGCTCGCTGAGACACCTCCTGACCGGTACTCTAGGAGCACTCAAAATAAATCCCATCAGCATCTTTGAATGATGACTTTAACAGAGGGGGGCGTATGGAGAAAGACCTGAACCATATTGATTCTGCAACTTCTCAACCCGATACCATGACTTCTGACATTGTGAAAAAATCACCTGCCAGGACGACTTCTCAATCCGACGTAGCAACAGAAACCGCTGAGGTAAACACAAAACCTGAAAAGACCTCTTCTGGACCTGTACGATTTCGTGCCATGACTTCAACCCGTGTCGTAACTGCCGACTCCGTCCAGGCCGAAGAAGTGCCCACGATCCCGATAGGCTCATTGGAGACTATCAATGCATTGCAGCCTGAAGTCTTCGTCCATTCCGTTGCTTCCACAAGATCTGTAAGCATGCCCGTCCCGCTCGTTGTGCAGCCTTCGGAATATCGACGTGCCCCCAACGAGTGGCTCCAGGTCTGGGTGGATGGCATACGTCTATCCTATCTTCCCTTATCCTTCTTGCCTGCTTTATTAGGGACTGCGCTGGCATGGATACAAACCATCTCAGCTCAAACTCCCTTTGGCCATTTGCATATTGTGCCTTTTGTCGGTATGATCATTTCTCTGCTTTTCTTGCAACTGGGTGCGCACCTGGTGAATGATTATTATGATTATCTGCGCAGTATCGATACCAGTAATACCCTGGGGCCCGGTGGCTTAATCCAACAAGGTCTTGTCAAACCAAGTCGAGTTCTGACGCTCGGGTTGGTTTTGCTCGTACTGGGAGTTCTGTTCGGCCTGATTGTTGCCAGTGTGGGAGGTGCAGTACTCTACCTGTTTGGCCTGATTGGTCTGCTCTGTGCGTATTTTTATAGTGCCCCTCCGCGTGCACTCTCGTCTCTGGGTCTGGGTGAACTGGTCGCCTTTCTGCTCTTCGGCCCTTTGATCACAATGGGAGCTTACGCTATACAGACAGGGCATATCGAATACAAACCCTTTGTCTATAGCTTGCCTCTTGGCCTTATGGCAGCCGCTATCATACACATCAATAATATGCGCGATATCGAAGGCGATATGCATGCTGGTAAACGAACCATCGCTTCCTTGCTCGGCGTGCAATGGAGCCGTATCTGGCTCCTGGCCCTGCTTCTGGGCGCTTATACCGTTCTTGTCTTTCTGGCCATACCTCACCATGAGCCGCATTTGATTCTCATTGCTCTATGGACATTTCCGCTGCTGGTACTTATCATCAGTGGCATTTTGCGCACTGATAACCCGGCCAGTATCCATATGGTTATGCGGCAGACACTGAAGCTAGAGGTGTACTTCACCATCTTGCTTGTGGTCGCGCTGATCACCGTGGCCTTATTTCCCATTCTTCCCCACCTGCCCTCGCACTTTTTGCCTTTCTAAAACTGCTCAGAATAACGGTCGGAGAGGATCTCTCTCTGATCGTTGCCCTTTTTCAAAACACTTTAGCCCATTTACAAGCATCAGACACTGTGTTACACTTCGGATAGAGTTGCAGGTGTGAGCAGGTAGACCTCACGATGGTGGGATACGTCGTCTTCCTTTAATGCACCAGCCTCTGCGGTCTTGAGAGTCCGGCTCAGATCACTGTTTGCGCTTGTTTTCCATGGAGGTGCTTCTATGGCTGGCTGGGAAGAAGAACTGGCCGTGCTACTGCGTGAGCTGGGTGTGCAGCAAGAAGAACCGAAAGCTCACCTCCGACCGACACGCAAGCCTATGCGCAGCGATGTCAAACGGCGAGAGCAATTTGCTGATGCACTATTTTGGGACGGTGGTTACGATGGGGATGATGATGATGAAGAGTGGATGAATGATTTGACCTTGATGCGCCGTGAAGTTGATTTAATCGTGAGCCAGGTCGTTCTTCTGATGCAACGTGGAGATCTCGATACCTCCCTTAAAGAAGATGTGATGGTGGTACTACGCGCCCTACGTCGTCGCGCTGCAATTACTAAGCAGGCGGCAGCCAGCGATGAAGCTTATTTAGAATCAGTTTCGGCCATGTTACACTTTTGCCGCCTCGTCCTCCAGTTGAGCGAGTTCGCGACCGAGGATTTTTAGCTATCGGCATTTTGCCTGCCCCAATAACTCATCAGGAATAGTGCTCTGGTACACTGTTGTTCCAGGCTTTATTCCCTTGTCTGGTGAACGGGTTTTTGTCCATTCCCATTTCTCCTACCCCACGGACACGATATATTGTATCCCTTGTGTTTGCTATGAACGTGTAAGAGTTTATACACACCTGCCTCGTTGAGAGATTATAATAAGATGAGTAGAAACTCTATTGCTTTAAGAAACCAACGCCATGAGGAAGCTGCCTGTTTTGCGTATTACAAGACAGCAAAATCTTTTCATTATTTCTAGTGGAGGTTAGACGATGACAGATAATCAACAGGCCGAGTCAGGAACCGAGCGCTTATTACGTATAGGAACTCTTACCCTTACCGTGCTTGGTCCCGTAATTAATACAATGGCGGCACGCCTGGCAGATCGCCTTGAGCGTGGCGGAAAGCGTACAAAAGATTTGGAAGCACTGGATGTCGAAGATATTCAGAAGCAGCTCAACGTAAAACAACCGCTGAGCGATGCTTTACGAGAGCGCGGTGAGGTACTGGTTCAGGAACTGGAAGAGCTTGTTGAGCGTGGCACGAAGCTCTCTCAGTCCCTTATCTCACGCAGTGGCGAGGTAACACATGATCTGGCGGAACGTGGAAATACTGCTTCTCAAGACCTGCTCCGGCGTAGCGAAGAGATACGCGCAGAATTGCGCAAACGCAGCCAGAAGCTGAACAAACGCAGCCAGAAAGTAGCAAAAGATCTCAACAAGCGCAGTCAGAAAGTGGCAAAAGAGCTGAGCCGGCGTAGCGAGAAGGTTGCCAAAGAGCTGAGCAAACGAAGTCGTCAGGCTACACGTCAGATCTCTGAGCGCGATGGGACGTTCTGGGTGATCTCAGGCTTCATTGTGGGCCTGACTGCTGCCGGAATTGTTGCCTACTTGCTCATCAGACAGCGCGTACAACAGCAACAGGAAGCGGAACAAAGCTTCTCGCTACCGCAGAATGGCTACTTGAACCCTTCAACTTCTGCTCAAGGAAAAGCTTCGATCCATTCTACTCCTGCACCAGTTATCCAACCGTCGACTCAGTCTTCACTGACTGAAGATAGCACTCCTGCCGTCGCCGTCGCCGACCAGGAGAAGATGATGCCTGCTGCGTTGTCCGTGCCCTCTAATGCGGCTTTTATAGGCGTTGTAGGCACCCGCCGCTACTATCCTGCCTCGACTCCTCCCGACCAACTGGCAGTACCGGAAACTGGGAAAAATGACGTTATCTACTTCACTACTGAAGAAGAGGCCCAGAGACAGGGCTACTCATCCGGTCTCTAATGACAACAGGAGTAGGGGCGTCACCTTGCGTACGCAAGGTGACGCCCCTACTCCTGTTGTCCGAAATAACCGCACAATCCTTTTACTTTTGGGACTTTTTGTACTGCCTGGGTAGCTGCCCCTCGCCGAAGCCTTCATTAATGATGCCGCGTTTTACAAGGTACTGCAAAAATGCCATTTTCTGCTCTGGTGTGGGTGAAGGTGGGGAAACTTCTTCTAGGGACTGGTTCTTCTCTTTGGCCGAGGGGAGCAGGGGATTGAGGAGTTCCTCAGCCTGAGAGGGATGAGATGATACAACATATTCAGGGCGTTCCTCGGTAGTGGGCCGACTCGACTCTGGGGTATCTTCATCTCTCCCTTGTTCAACGGCTACGGACGTATTGCCAATCTGTGGCAATGGCCCATCCACTGCATTTCGTACCATAGATTCCTGTGTTACGCCTGGATTCATGTTGCTGACAGCCTGTGCATAGCTGGTCTCGGGGGATTGCCTCCAGGGCCACCATGCAAACAGCTTGCCCAGCCAACGTTTGATCTTTTGGGTGATCATATCGTCTTTTGCCCTCGTCGCGTTGGGGATGACTCTCTGGCCATCCTTCAATCACCATCATCCGTTTTAATTGCCAGGTATTGGCAAAACCCTCCTTCTCGCATATGAAAAGGATCTGCCACTCCTCGTACGGAGGAAAGTCAAGCGAAAATGCGGTCCTGCCCTCATCACCTCCTCGCTCCTTTTAGAGCATACAGCTGCATCGGATAAAACATATCTCGCCAGCCGTGGAAAATGATGTACCTTCTACTGATAATACGCATTGTATCTACCAATTGGTTACATCAAGAGCAATGAATTAGCTTGCATCACCATGAACACTGACGAAAGATATAGAAATATAGTAGCATATTAGGTTGGAACACGTCAAATGATCTTGCAATTTCAGAAATGGCGTGTCATAATCAATGGACAGTAGACTCTCTCGCGCTATCTTGTAATCGTAAAAGGCAAAGGGCCCGGCAGACTCTTGCATACTTGCACCCTTTGCTTTTTTGTATTAAGAGGTAACCATCCATGCGAATGCGCTATCGACAGGTAACCTATCGCTCTATTGATGGGTCATCGAAGCAAATGGAGCAGCGTTATCGTCAATTATTGAACGATATTCTGCACCAGAGCCAACAATCCATACTCCATCGTTCTACTACATGGCGTCCCCTGGCCGATATCTGTGAATCGGCAGAGGGCATGACCGTTAAAGTCGAGCTGGCTGGAATGAAAGAAGAGGAAATAGACGTTACTCTTTATGAAAACGCTCTCGTGATTAGCGGTGAGAGGCGTGACGAGCATGACGAAACTCACAAAAACCTGTGCTATCACGAGGCGCAAATTCGCTATGGCCCGTTTCGTGTCGAAGTATTTATACCAGTTCCAGTTGAACCTAATTCCGTCACAGCTCGCTACGAGAATGGCTTTCTCTGGGTGACTCTTCCCGGCGTGCTTCCTAGCCAACCCGGACCAGCCCACATTCAAGGTAGTGAAATAAAAGAGTAAGAATATGATCTGATATTCGAGAAAGTTTATGGAGAAGAAAAACACCAATCGAAAATTGAAACAGAAAGAACTGGTGGAAGAGGCCCAACCTGCCGTCAATGCAGATGAACAGATCCGCTCTGATAACGCTGATCCTCCTCATGAGCAGCAGGATCCAGGTACTCCTGGACAGCCAGTAGAACATGAGCAGCAGGATCTAGATACTCCTGGACAACCAGTAGAAAATGAAGCGGAAAAACAGAATGAAGAGCGTCCCGGTATTGCTGAACAATTTGACGAGTCCAGTGATATTGATCCACTAGCTTCTTTTGAGCAAGATCAGCAGCGCTCTGCGCAGGATAATGAAGAGCGCCTGACGATCCCCGAAATTTTGCCCGTCTTGCCTCTGAAAGATACGGTCGTTTACCCATTCTCAGTACAACCTCTTGGCGTTGGTCAGGAGCGCTCGATCCGACTGATCGATGATGTCATGCGTGGTGACCGCCTCGTTGTGCTGGTAGCTCAGAAATCTGCCGCTATGGAGCAGGCTGGACCGGATGACATTTTCAAGATCGGTACCGTTGCACGTGTTGGTCGCATGTTCCGCATGCCCGATGGTACGCTTCAAATCGCTGTTCAGGGTCTGGAACGCGTCGTAATCGGTGAGTTCACACAAGAAAAGCCTTATCTCACGGCTCGCGTGGCGTTGCAGCCCGATACGCAAGAGGAAGATAATGAGACCGAGGCAATCAAGCGTAACGTAGTCAGCTACTTCCAGCGCATGGTCGCACTTGTACAGACGATGCCCGAACATTTTGCCGCCTCTGCGCTCAATCTGGAGGAGGCACGCCAGGTCGTCTATGTCATTGCAACTTTTGTGCCGATGGAACTGGAAATGCGTCAGCAGTTGCTCGAACTCGATTCGGTGCGTGAGAAACTGCTTCAGTTGAGTACGTATCTTACGCACGAACTGGAAATTCTTGAACTGGGAAAACGTATCCAGAATCGAGCACAGGAAGAGATGGGAAAGGTGCAGCGGGAATACCTGCTGCGTGAACAGCTCAAGGCAATCCAGCGCGAGTTGGGTGAAGAGAGCGAAGAGCAGGCCACCGTCAATGAGTTGCGGCGCAAGATCGATGAAGCGAAATTGCCTGAAGAGGCACTGAAAGAAGCCAATAGAGAGCTCTCGCGCCTCGAAAAACTCCCTACAGCCTCGCCAGAATACAGCATTATTCGTACCTACCTGGAGCTGCTGGTAAGCCTGCCGTGGAGTAAGAGTACTGGCGAGAAGATCGATGTTCCCCATGCACGTCAGGTGCTTGACCAGGATCACTATGATCTGGAGAAAGTTAAGGAGCGCATCCTGGAATACCTGGCCGTTCGTCGCCTGAAAGAGGAGCGCAAGGCCGAAGAGTTGCGGCGTGCACGTGAGGAAGTATCGATTGAAGATGGTGTGGAAGTGGAGAAAGTGAATCCAACACAGCCTCTGCAATCTCAAGAAGCGGCGCGTGCCATTAATCGGGAGCCAATTCTCTGTTTCGTTGGACCGCCAGGCGTCGGTAAAACTTCGCTGGGACAGTCGATTGCAAGAGCGCTTGGGCGCAAGTTCGCACGCATGTCATTAGGTGGCATTCGTGATGAAGCCGAGATCCGTGGGCATCGTCGTACCTATATTGGTGCTATGCCCGGTCGTATCCTTCAAACGCTACGTCGTGTCGATACCAACGATCCAGTAATTATGCTGGACGAGGTGGACAAGGTCGGAGCCGACTGGCGCGGTGATCCTTCATCAGCCCTGCTGGAAGTGCTAGATCCTGAGCAAAACTACAACTTCCGCGATAACTACCTTGATCTGCCGTTCGACCTGTCAAAGGTAATGTTCATTGCGACCGCTAATGCTTTGGAGCCTATTCCAGCTCCTTTGCGTGACCGTATGGAGATTCTGGAGCTCTCGGGTTATACGGAAGAACAGAAATTGCATATTGCACGCAATTATCTGCTGCCCAAGCAACTGGAGTCCAATGGCCTGAAAAAGGATGAATTGACGGTTGACGATGATGCGTTGCGGCGCGTCGCTCGTGATTATACGCGTGAGGCCGGTGTACGTAATCTGGAACGGCAGGTTGGTGCGCTCTGTCGTAAGGTTGCACGCCAGATTGCGGAGGGTAAACCTGGGCCAGTGCACGTTACTGCTGAAAATCTGTCTGATTATCTGGGTCGTCAACGCTTCTTTGAAGAGGTTGCTGAGCGTATTGATCGTCCAGGTATTGCGACTGGACTGGTCTGGACACCCGTCGGTGGTGAGATCATCTTTATTGAAGCGGCAACGATGCCCAGCAAGGAAGAGCGTCTGCTTCTGACGGGACAACTGGGTGATGTGATGAAAGAATTGGCGACGGCTGCACTCAGTTATGTGCGTTCCAATGCCGTTGCGCTTGGTCTGCCGCATCACGTCTTCGAGGGTCAGAATGTGCATATTCACGTACCGGCAGGAGCCATCCCTAAAGATGGGCCATCGGCAGGCGTGACGATGATTACCGTTCTTGTCTCGCTTGCCAGTGGGCGCAAAGTCCGATCCGATGTAGCCATGACTGGTGAAATCACTCTGCGTGGCAAGGTTATGCCCATCGGCGGCATCAAAGAAAAGGTTCTGGCGGCATATCGTTCGGGCATTCGCACCATTATTCTTCCCAAGAAGAATGAGCTGGATCTTATGGAAGACCTGCCCAAAGAATTGCGTGAGCAGATGAGCTTTGTCTTCGTAACCGATATTCGCCAGGTGCTCGATGCTGCACTTGAATCCACCAGCGAATCCGGTGAAGATGACCACACTGAGCATAATGGAGCGGCGCGTCCTCGCCGCCGCAAGAGCGAGAAAGCCGCTGCGAAGGCGTAATGCCGGTTGCGGATGGGCGCGATTTATAAGCCCATCCGCAACCGGCTCACCGACATTACCATCGCATATGTTCTTTTAGACTGACATAACGTGGGTTTCCGATCACGATGTGGTCGAGCAGTTCAATATCGAGCAACTGTCCAGCATTCACCAGTTGTTTTGTAACTTCGATATCTTCCGGTGAAGGCGTAGGATCACCACTTGGATGATTGTGGCAGACGATCACATTGGGACAATTGCGTATAATCGCCGGGCGAAATACCTCTGATGCACGCAGTACGGAACTGTTGATTGTGCCTTTATAACGCTTAACATTCTCCACAACCTGATTTTTGGTATCCAGGATCAGAATATGCATCTCCTCATGATCGAGGTACATCAGTTCCATGCGTACCAGATTAGCAGCGTCGTCAACTGAGCGAATCTGGTATTTCTTGTCTGGTTGTTCCATGCTGAGCCGTTTGCCCATCTCCAGGGCAGCCTTTAACTGAGCCGCTTTTGCCATTCCCAACCCGTATTCATTGCACAGTTCGTGAAAGCTTGCACTCATGAGACCGCTCAATCCTCCATATTTGATGAGGATTTTGCTGGCTAATTCAATCACATTATCACGCTGTGAGCCATTACGTAAAATGATGGCGACCAGGTCAGAGTTCGAGAGCGACTCCGCTCCATGCTTTTGCAGTCGTTCACGTGGACGATCATTTGCCGGGATATCATGGACGGTGGCATGATATTCAATCTTAAGAGGGGCAGGAGCTACAATTGCATTCTCTAATGATGTACCGAGCATTGCTTCAGAAAAATCTCCTCACATGTAAGATGCATACAGTTTTATTCCAAAATCAATGATACATTCAAATATTTCGAAATACAATTCGCAAAAATAGGAATAAAAGATAACTACGTATTTTTAGGAGTCAGATGAGTATTTTTTTATCCAGGCTCGGTATATCATCTAAAAAATCAGAGAATTTTATTGATGGTGAAGAGGTCCTGTTTCGTCCATTTAATTCCAACATTTACATTTAAGGCATGGTTCAAATCAATGTGACAGTTTTGAACGATCAAGCCAATCGAAAATTAATCCTGTATCCGCCCAGGAAGCCATATCAGAATTAATTTTTCACTGTTCGGATTGTTCAAAGTTGTCACATTGATCTGAGCTCACCTTGAACCTTGCCTAAGGAATTGCTCCCTCCCAGCTTGCTTATGTATACTGAATGGGACTCCATTGCCCAGCGTATTGCCCAACATTATTGCTGGATACCGATGCGTATGTCTGATAAAGGTTTCCGGTGGCACTATCTACAATCGGTCCTAAGAAGTGACTTCCAGGAAAGTAACAACCATTATAAAAGAAAGCGGACACGTAGGAACTGTCCTCATACAGATAGACTGCCACACCACAACCAGCTTTATTAAGATAGGCATCTGGCCTAACAACATTATAGCCGTCTATAGAAATGCACGAGGAAATGAAGACATTCTTTGCACAACCTCCACCAAAAGCTCCTCCATGGGGCCGGAGACTCCCAAGACGGGAAGGGGAAGGAACATGAATTGAACCTGCTCCCTGAATGAGTGGTGGTGAGTGGGGAGATATTACACGTGCAGCAAAAGCTGTTCCTGTATCTCCCAGGAAGGACGAAAAAATGGAAAGTAGGAGTATGGGTACGATGATCAGGAATAGTCTAGTTACCCAAGTTTTTTGAAAAATGTGCATAGGTTACCTTCTCCTTTTGGTTTGGACATTGACGTTGAAGCAGCTTTTTGTAGGAAGTACTTTATCCCGTTAAAGAGGATAAGGAACTTCTCATGAGTACTACATGTGTTCTTCTTGGAATCCTTTTCTCTGAACGAGAAAGATGCACTGGGTGATCGTCAAAATCACCCAGGCTTTTATCCTCAAATGGTACACTTTTCCCGTCTTGTGACCTCAAACGTGATAATTTGAGGTAAAGATAGAACTCCCTAAATGCGGAACATTGTAACTACTCCTAGACCAAGACCATCGTTGGTATTCTGGAAGCTGAGGATTAATCTATAATCAAAATTGCCATACCAACATTCTATTATCAAGCTTCCATCTAGCTGTGTTCCCGCTACATGCCCATAATGCAGAACATAATTCATCGCCGTATAATTATATGGAGGATGTTCTGCTTCTATATGCCTTACTCCAAATCCCGTACCCCATACAGCACCCTGGTATCCTCTACGTATTGGGATGATATACCCAAAGTTAGTTGCTTCGAAGGTATCTTGAACAACATAACGATCAGTAGGAAGAGCCGAAGGGGATGTAGCTGAAGAGGAATACGTCCTAGAAGCTGCGTGAGCTACTTGAGGAATGGCATTAAAAATACCAATAAACGTAGCGAGGCAAGCTAAAACTACTACCAACTTAGCAAAACGTGACATGGAAGATTTCCCTTTCTTGCAATAGGAGACTTCCGCGTGCTATAATAGCATACGGTCCTTTCCGCTCGCGATGCTCTGTTCAAGGCGGCAATCTTTATCAGAGCGTCGTGAATTTTGTATTTTCATTCTTCTTCAATTTTTATAAACACTTTAATCTCTGCTAACGTACTTCACTTTTTCCTTCTCCTCCTTCCTCAATTACATTTATAAGCATCGCAAAATATGCTTATAAGACTAAAATACTTCTTCGAAAGAAGTACATTCATATTTATAACATACAAATACGGAAATTACAAGTAGTGACATTGTTAGATAATGTATCCCTCGCTAAGGGTTAGGTAAAGGGAGGGGAGGAAGAAAACCGCCAAAGAAGGCTGAAGAAAGCCCAAGTGGTAAAGTAGGTTACTACTAAAAATCTACACCCAAGGAGCTTTCAACACTTATGAGTATAGCAGTTTCGATTAACCCTCTCCAGGGGAAAGAACGTAAAGAGATCATCGAACTGATTTAACGACAAACCAAAAGAGCCGCGTTAGAAGCGATTCGGCATGTATTTGGGGAATTTCTGAAAGCAGAAGTGGAACTCAAGCTAGGGAGGAAAAAGGGCATCAACCATCAAATCAGTAACCAGAAAAGAGAAATCGATTGGAAGTGCGGATATTGTGGATGTCAGGATGCCAATCAATTTACGCGCGATTGACATTATAAAAGGAATCTGGAGACGGGATGGGGCCATATCCCAGATGTGCAAGTTCCGATGCTTGAGTGTCAGAACTGCCATCATGATGTGATCTGTACCTTTAGTATTCTCGAAAAATACAAACGATTTTGGCTCGACTTAGATCAAGATGTGCTTTTTAGTAGTGGGGTTGGTCAAAGTTTGCGGGTAATCAGTGAGCGATGGAGTGAGCAAATCGAGGGGAATGTGGGATTACGAACGATTAACGAGCGAATAAATCAGGTAGAGCCTCTGATCCAGCAAATGCAGGGAACATCTTTTCCCACATCTCCCACCGTGGTTCAACTGGATGGGATTTGGGTCACGATGCAGAGCCAGGGAGAGAAGATCAAACAAGACACGCGAAAGAGGAAAAGAAAGCAGCGAACCGGCAAAAAGATCGTGATCCTGGTGGCATTGGGCTTCTCTGGGAAGATGGAACCCGTGAAATTCTCGATTGGCAGGTGGCTCCTAGCGAAGAACACACGCAGTGGGAAGTTTTGTTGAATTGTCTCTGGAACCGTGAAGTGCACCCCGAAAAAGGACTCCGGATGATCGTGCGTGATGGCTGTGGAGGATTAGAAGAGGCAATTGCTCTGGTCTATGGGAAGAGTGTCTTGGATCAACGGTGTGTTTTCCACAAACTGAAGAATGTCGCAGACAAAGCACGCAGTGAACTCAAAGGAGAGGAGAAGCGGGAAAAGAGAAAACAGATGATGAAGCAAGCAAAAATGATCTATCGAGCTTCGAGCGCCTTGCAAGCCAAACAACGGCTTCAGGAATGGGAAGAACAATGGCGTGAATGCGCCCTGAAAGCGGCCGCAACGCTGCAGAGGGATTTTGAGCAAACCTTGGTCTATTATGAGCTTGAAACGGCTACCCGCGAATGGATACGCACCATGTCGTTACTTGAACGCACCAATCGAGAACTGCGACGGAAATTTCGGCAGGCCGTTACTTTCGGAAGTCAAATTGGTACGGAGGTTGCCGCGTATCTCCAAGTCCAACGGCTCCACGCTGTATGGACCAAGGCATCTTGGTGGTAGGTTTCCCATGATCTCATTTTTGCACTTGAAAATATCAACCCTTAGAGAAGGATACGATATCCATTGTTATACATTGTCTGTTTTTGTCAGGAATGTTAGATATAAGGCTCTTATACTATCCTGCGTTCTGGTATGCAATCTGGCTAGCCTTCAACTATGCAAAGGGGAGCTTCAAATTGCGTTGTAGGTTTGAACGCAGGTTGATATTAAATACATTCGATGTATCTGCTCGTATAGAATATCGTGGCAAAAGGACCATGGTCTCTTTGAGAAGAGAAACGGTGCGATGGCCTAGTATAGGAGTTTTGAGTCGAGGAAGTGCAACTCTCATTGGTTAAATTGATTTGTACAGCGTGAGGTGGAACGTTCTTCATGTGACTAACAGCATAAATTGCTTTTAGTTCTACCACCTTGTGTGAGGTGATCATAAAGGACAAAAGACATTCGTAAGCTACTAGATAGGTGAAAGATGGATAGTGTGCCAACCCATGTTTGAAAGACCGATAGAAAGTTATTATTGGAAAAGGCTGTTTCACAATTACCTGTGAAGATTAATAGTAGATAAAAATAAGATCCCTCTTTTAAAAATAGAGCAGAAATAAAATCAGTATGCATTTTGATAATAGATAAATCAATTATATACTTGACGTAGATCAAAAACGTAGATCAAAAACGTAGTTTAATTAAGCTAGCTCATTCAAAGGTAAGGACTGCTCTCAACCAAGGTGAGAAACAGATGGAAATCTATATTCTATACGTCTTTTAGATAAATGGAGATAGAAGATATGTTCTGTTATCAGATTTCCCCTTGTTTATTATAACGGTGTAGTGTATTGTAAAGAGATAAAGCGTGAAATGGAAAAATGAGAAAGGTTTTTTTAATGGAATCAGAAGATCGCAAAGATTTTGACCCTCACTACGTACCCGAACCAGATGCAGTTGCCAGTCCTGAGCTGCAAAGTGCTTGGCAGTCTTTAGAAGAGCGATATAAGGTAGGCGATATCCTTACGGCAAAAGTGGTTGATATCCATAATATTGGTTTGATTGTGGAAGTGAATGGTATAAGAGGAGTACTATTACTGAAGTTTATTCGCTCTGTGGAACTTGATCTCAATCAAGAGGAACGGAGGCGTAATATTGCAAGCGAAGAGACGCAAATGAAATTACAAGAAATGAAAGACAAAGAGCTTTCCGTCAAAATAATTGAGCTTAACGCGAAGCGTCATCAATTTATACTTTCTCAACTCTTTTGAAGAAAGAGTCAAGCTTTGGTTTAACTCCTCTCTTGAACATGCCTGTTCAACGATGATCTTCCCCCGAAGCCTGATGTCTCTGCTGACAGAGAAGAGAATGAAAATGAGATAGAATAGGAGTGAGGCCAAGAGGCAGAGATCGACCAAATTTGGTGTGTCAAACCCGTCCCCGAAGCTGATCTGGGTGCGTCCAGCAGAGCTGATTGTCGCCTGGTCGCGTAGACCTGAGCACGCGTAGGAATTTTGCGTCTTACTTCGCACCTGCTCTTGGCCTTTCCGAAGAAGGAGAATGTTTCGCGAGATCCAGAGAGGAGCAGAAGGCAATGCGCGTAGTCCATGAGCGCTGTTGTGGTTTAGACGTTCATAAGAAGACAGTTGTGGCTTGTATCCTGATCACCACCTAGGCCACTGGGGAGGTGCAACGTCATATTCGTACGTTCTCGACGATGACGGCTGGACTTCTGGCGCTTTCCGATTGGTTAGAAAGCATGGATGTCGTCGTGATTGCCCTTGAATTGACTGGAGTCTATTGGAGACCTGTTTTTAATTTGTTGGAAGAAGGCCGGACGATCATTCTGGTCAATGCTCAGCATATCAAGACGGTTCCTGGTCGCAAAACCGATATTAAAGAAAGCGAATGGATCGCCGATTTGCTCCGTCATGGGCTGCTGCAAGCCAGCTTTATTCCTCCGGCTCCGATTCGTGAATTGCGAGATCTGGCTCGTTATCGCAAGACCCTGGTGCAAGAACGTGCGCAAGAGGTCAACCGATTACATAAGGTGCTAGAAACAGCCAATGTGAAGCTCACGACTGTCGCTACCGATGTTTTGGGCAAGAGCGGAAGAGCAATGCTTGAAGCGCTCGTCAAAGGGACGACTGATGCAGAGATCTTGGCAGATTTAGCCCTTGGCAAGCTCCGAAAGAAGCTTCCTGAACTTCAACAGGCATTGGAGGGTCGGGTACAGACTCACCATCGGACGTTGCTCAAGCATATCCTGGCTCATATTGACTTTCTCGAACGACGCCTTGAGGAACTCCTGCATGATATTGAGGAACGGCTCCCCCCATATGAGGAAGCTCTGACGCTATTGATGAGTATTCCAGGGATCCAAGCCATCGCCGCCGCAACGATTCTGGCGGAAATTGGCGATGATATGACCCGTTTCCCATCCGACAAGCACCTGGCCTCTTGGGCTGGACTCTGCCTGGTAATAAACAAAGCGGGGGAAAACGACTCAGTGGGAAGATGACGAAAGGAAATGCCACGCTACGGGGGATGTTAACAGAAGTTGTCTGGGTTCTCTCTCATATGAAGGATAACTATCTTTCGGCTCAGTATCATCGCCTCGCACGTCGCCTAGGCAAGAAGAGGGCGGCATGGCTGTGGCTCATAGTCTTCTGATCATTATCTATCATGTCCTTTCAACAAAGAAACCCTATTGCGATCTGGGAGCAGACTATTTTGAGCAACGAGATAGTACACGACTCACCCATCGTTCTGTTCGGCAACTTGAAGCTCTGGGCTATACGGTAACGCTCGTACCCAAGGAGGTTGCATGAAGAGCCTGGTCAGAATGCTGATTTTCATAGGAATTAGTTACCGGAAAGAACCGGGAGCAGGCGACAACGCTGCTCCTGCATGTCCGTGGTGTGCATACCGTTGGTATCCAGATCGGCAACGGCAGAGACACACTGCCTGGTAATTCGCGTAATACGTTCGTGGACGTTTATGACAAGGGGTGAAATATGCTGGAGATAGGTACGCGGGTCACGATTCTGTATCCTCCCCACAAAAAGCCGCGCCAAGGGGTGATTTACGATTATATTCCATACAAGTGGTGGCCGTATCACGTTCGTCCTGATGGCTGGCGCGAAGATTTTGTGGGCTAATCTTACCCATGGCTTGCCTCCTCTCCGAGCGTAATGCCCAGAATATCGGCGAGTTCTATGGTAATGCGAATGACGTATCTAGCGACTTCGGGCCGGGTAAGATTCCTCATGATCGAGGTACATCAGTTCCATGCGTACCAGATTAGCAGCATCGTCCACTGAGCGAATCTGGTATTTCTTGTCTGGTTGTTCCATACTGAGCCGTTTGCCCATCTCCGGGCAGCCTTTAACTGAGCCGCTTTTGCCATTCCCAACCCGTATTCATTGCACAGTTCGTGAAAGCCAGCGCTCATAAGGCCGCTCAATCCCCCATATTTGATGAGGATCTTGTTGGCAAGTTCAATCACATTATCGCGCTGTGAGCCATTACGTAAAATGATAGCGATCAGGTCGGGATTGGAGAGTGACTCCGCGCCATGCTTTTGCAAGCGTTCACGTGGGCGGTCATCCACCGGAATATCATGGACGGTGGCATGACATTCAATCTTAAGAGGGGCAGGAGCTACAATTGCATTCTCTAATGATGTACCGAGCATTGTTTCAGAAAAATCTCCTCACATATAAGATGCATACAGTTTTATTCCAAAATCAATGATACATTCAAATATTGCGAAATACAATTCGCAAAAATAGGAATAAAAGATAACTACGTATTTTTAGGAGTCAGATGAGTATTTTTTTATCCAGGCTCGGTATATCATCTAAAAAATCAGAGAATTTTATTGATGGTGAAGAGGTCCTGGTTTTCGCGCAGGGACGATAGGGACGATAGGGACGAGAAGGACGATAAGAAATGCTAGCACTGGAAGGGTGAATGTTACAAAAAAGGACAGTATGAGCCAACCATAATGTGGAGGATGCGTTTGATATTCATATGACCCAAGAAAGTTATAGACTATAAATGCGGAGAACGAGAAGGTAAATATGAAAGCAATGAGTGCCAATTTTATGCGTATTGCCTGTTTGTTGAGATTATCAGTTATAAACAAGTATATTATAGTGAGACTTAGTAGCCAGATGAGGTACCAGGGTGTAAACCAGTTGGTAGTCAGGAGAAATACAGCCATTGTGCCCAGCATGACGAAAATTGCATTTTGTATACTTGGGGCATGACGTAAATAGATAGATCCCAGGATCATTACGAGGATCATTCCTCCATAGGTGATTATATTCCAGGCAGGTACTCTGGTGAGTGGAGCAAAGGCAGCAGGCAATGGATGGGAATAGTTCCAGAGTTGTACTATGTCAAGCAGCGAGTAGAGGCTATGCGAGACTTGCGGTTGTGAAGAAAAAATAAACGTGATAGCTTTCATACTATGACCGATCCAAAATGGCCCATAGAAGATGAATGCAACAGCAGCACAGATAGCACTTGCAAGAAGCGTTGTAGATAGAGCAGAGAGCAGGCGCTTGCTCATAGGAAGTGCTCTGATTTTTGAGGATAAGCTGACTTTGAAGAAAAGCATAACAATGAAGACGACTATGATTGGAATGATAGTAAATTTAACGAGTGCGGCTAACGACAATGCAATCAACGTAGGAGCATAGTGAATAATGTGTACTTCCCCTTTTTTTTCTGCACGCACCGCATAGAAAATGCCCAGAAGTACAAATGTTGTCACCAGTATATCATTATGTCCACCTAAACTACTTTCAAATAAGATAAGAGGATTTAATGCGTAGAGGAACGTTCCAAGCAGTATTATACGGATCGAGCGGCCTTGTGCCCTTAGAATGGAGAATACTAGAAATATATTTATAAAATGTATAATGGATGCAAACATGCGAAAAACAATAAAAATATTCAATGGAACTGTCCCTGAGAACGAAGTAAGCAATGCGCTGACCAGTAGCCATATCGGCCCATAAATAGCCCGGAGGTTTTTCCAATAGATGATATGTGTGAGTGGATCATGAGGGAATTTTATTGGAGGGATAAAGTAGGGATTCGCATGATGGAAAACGAGAATACGCCCGTAGTCAGCATACAAATAGATATCTCCTGACAGGATAGCAGGAGTAAAAATATAAATGAATGCTGCAACAAGCGTTGTAGCACTAATGACAAGGAGTATGATATGTCGATGCGATTGGAGTAGATGTTCTTCCTGCCTTTTTAGATAGAATGCGTACAGTATATAGATAACAAAGATGATGATCAGTAATAGTAAAAATTCGCTGAAACCTGTCGCATTTTGAGAACCGGAATGGTTCTGTAGTATGTGTAGATCGCTGGGAAGATGGAAAAGGCTACCAATCTTAATAATAGCTTTCGATATCCATGTTGTGCCCGGTAACATTTCTGCTAAGCGCAAGATTGGGACTGTTATTGCCAAAACACTCACTATATAAGTTATGGCAAAAAGGATAGTGATAAGAAGCCATTTTCCTGAATTACTGCTTTCTACTGGTTGAAGGGGTAACGATGGGGATGTGGCGAGTTGTCTTGCCATAAATTTAGAATCCTTTTCAAGTACGTTTAAAAATAATTGTCATAAATTTGAAGATATTCTTATCTGAAGGATGCAATGCAAGGGTACCCTTTAATACTATAAAATATTTTTGTAGTGTCAGTGCCAAATTGCATGTTTTTTTTACCAATAGTCCTATGTTTTCAGTAAATAGCAGTTATGAGTCATCCCGAAAATTGATACCGTTGGCGAATTGCTCTTCCACGCTTTTTCATCGCTTCAGAAAAATCTCCTCTTTTGTGGTAAAGTTGTTACGATAGAAGCTACGGCCTGTTTATATAAGTGGCATGTGTATGTTGTTTCGTTCATGCTATGATGCTGATACCAATGCTAATGTTCGTGCTAGATGCAACCTTTTTATCTAAAAAGTGATTATAATTAATAGTTGTCGATTTATTCCTATTGGGTAAGAGAGGTATGATGGATTGTTCTTCCCGATTACAGGTCAATGTGGAACCAGCGGAGGAAAGAGTGCTTCCGGTTGATAATTCTAAAAAAGAGCCTGCCTGGTATATGAGTTGGGAATTCTATCTCATTGTTTTGTTGGCAGTTGGATTGCGGCTTTATCGTATTGATACTGCACAGTACATGATCGACCATAATACATTTTACCGGATGGCTCATGATGCGCTAGCGTACGGATTATGGCCAATTAGCGGCAATCGATCGTCGACGGGACCCCTGATTCCACCACTGTTTATCTATTTGATGATGATTTCAGCGGCTATTTCGCCCAATCCAGTTGCAGGTAACATTTTTATCGCGTTATGTAATATCGTTGCAGTATTGCTGACCTACATTTTTGTACGTAGCTATTATGGAAGGTCGGCGGGTACGATTACGGCATTGCTGTATGCCACGGCTGTGAATGTGATTATCTTCAGTCGGGATATCTGGCAGCCAGATCTGTTGCCGTTGTTCATGATATTACTGCTGTTCATGCTGTTTCGTGGGGTGGTGCAAAAGAAGCGCTACTGGTTTTTGCCTTCGGTATTGCTGATCGCTGCAATGTATCAGCTTCACAGTACAGCTGTGTACCTGGTGGTGCCCTTGCTGGTAGCGGTAGTTCTGGCCTTTAAAACTATTCGCTGGAGAGAACTACCTTTAACGGTTCTGGCTCTACTACTACTTTTTGTGCCATACATCTACCTGGAATATCGTAGACAATTTGTAGATATTCTTGAGATGTTCCAGGTGGCCAGAAATCCAGCTATGTTCAATAATGATGCGCTACTACTTTATCGGGTGTGGATGCACTCTTTTGTACTCAATCCGCTGCAATATCAGATCGCCCCGCCTCTCTTGAGCTTTGATACGCATCTTATTCCGGGCAATGCACACTCTATTCTGCTCACGACACCTCTGCACTTTATCGCGCAGTTTAGCCTGCCTGAGAGCAGGCTGATGGAGTTATTGTTGGCGACTGCTGTATTAATGGCCGCTATTCTAATCCTGTTGCCTCTTCGTTCTCTTGATCAAAGAGGATTGTCAGGTTGGTGGAAGGGGTTGCTGGCCTCGCCGCAGCGAAAGGGATTGCTTGTACTGTTGGCCTGGCAGGGAACGGTTCTGTTGCTTCTGCGCCATTCGATACCTCTCTATATCCACTATTTCATCTATCTGCTGCCCGGTCCTTTTATCTTGATTGGACTCTTGCTGGCTAATATCCTGAAGTTGCTTCCACGCCTGCACTTTTCATGGGAACGGTTGGTGCGCTATGGACTTTATGTGCTTGTGAGCCTGCTTGTTATAGTGCAAACAGTGGGTAGTATTGGCTGGCTGGTTGATCATGCTCGGGGCAATTTTAACAGTAATTATGCCTATCCGCAGTATTTTGATCTGGCAACAATACAGCGAATAGTGGACGATGCCGACCACCTGGCACAGCAACGACACCTTTCGCGTGCCTATATCGATATTCATGGAGACGACGAGAGTGCAGTGAGCTACCTGGCGCAATTCGCGCATACACCGATAGAGGTGTTAGATTCTAATCAATGCCTCGTTTTGCCGGATGTCGCGAGTGGCCCGGTTGTGTATGTGACTGATCCTAACCGACCAGATCTTGATGCTCTGCTGAATCACTATGCCAATGCCACACAGGTTGGAGAGATCCAGCATCCTGGAGGAATGCCCTTCAAGTTATACGTGCTGAGTGGGAAAGCTGAGCCACAACCGGCATTACAATTGAGTGGTGGCGTGCAGCTATTTTCTCAACAGGCACAGGTAATATCGACGGGCACTACTCATACACAATTGCTGGTGACGCGTTGGAAGGTACAAAACACAGTAGTACCGCAGCCACGTATTGTATACAAATATCGCTTCCTTGCCCAGGCAAATGTGACATTTAAGAGCAGCATTACAGGTGGCAGAATTGTTAACAATACAACACCGATCTGCCAATTATCAAGGACGTGGGCTGGTGATGATCTTATACCCCTGTTCGAATTCAATGGGAATGCTCCGCAGCATATGACAATGGGGATTGAGAAGTTCACCTCGATACCGCAACACTATGATCATGGTTCGCTGAAAATGGTCATATATGATAATGTGGATACCCGGCGCGTTTCCTTACATACTTCTAATGGTAAGGGAGTTATAAATTTGTCTGTGGTGGTTGTAAATAGATAGCCATGAAGAAGAGAACGAGCTGTTCTCATTAAAAGGTTAGGAACCCGCTTTCGCTCTTCGGAAATTTCACCGGGTTCCTACCTGTTTGTTGTGCTTATACTAGAGTAGTTGTGCCGGTCAAGATCAAGCTGTTACTGCTAGAACAGGGAATGTGGTTATTAACACCAATAGCAGCGCTGGTGACGTTGAATTTGCCAGAGAGGGCCCCATTGAGCTTCGCATTGAGAATCTGCTTGATCTGCTGATTGTAACTATTATTGGGAAAGGTAAAGAACTGCAAGAAGGTCAGGTTGGTCTTCAGCACGTTCACGGACAGGTTCCCATTGACGGCAGTTGGTTGCACATAAGTGGTCGCCGAAGCAATCTGGAGGAAGCCAAGGTAGATATCTGACGTAATAACAAGGTTGCTTCCCTGGACGGTGAGATTAATGTTTTGGGCCGTCAGACTATTGCTGACGGGAATGGTACCGATGCTACTGCCGAGCGAAGCAAGCGATGTAGCGGGAATTGCGATGTAGGCTCCTGTGCCTGCCTGTGGAACGTTTTGTGCCCTAATGGCGAGTCCTCCAGTCGTGCCAGTGCTACTTTGCTGACTCTGACCCAGAGAGAGCGGGAATTGCAGGTTGACCGCCAGTGCTGCATCGCCGCAGGCAGGAGTAGGGTTAATAGCATTGAGCTGGCCAAGCGGAATCTGGAACGTCGTCAGGGGACCGCTGACCAGCGTGGGACTGCCTTTTTCTGGTAGTGCAGTGACCTGGACGGTTGAGCTATTTATAATGCTGAATTTGACGAGTATGGTGGTATTGATAGGATGCGGATCGCCAGGATAGAGATTGATGCGTAAACTGGCGGCGAGGCCGTTTTGTTGAGGGGTCAGGCTACTGAGCGTTGCCGAGGGCTGAATGAGCGTCGCTGCCATCTGACCCGCCCATGTACGATCGTTGGCTGGCATATTGCCGACGATTGTATTGATTGCATTATTGACGGCCTCCGGAACTTGCTGATTGATACGGTCCTGGAAGATTGGTTGTAGTGTGCCTGTGGTTAGATAGATGGTTGCGTCGATGGGTGTTGCGTCAAGGTTGCGTGTTGCATGAGCGCCGATTTGTTGGGCGGCGTATGCAGGTGTTACCAATAACGTTAGCGCGATGATTGGAAGGAATAGTGCCAGGCCAATCTGGCGCTGTTTTCTCTGTATCATGATATTTCCCTTATGTTATGTGCGTTGGGGCGTCAGTTTCCCCGAAGGACGGAGAGCCATAATTTAACCGGGCAATAATTTGTTCAAGTTAATAGGGCCTGTGAAACAGAATGATGCGGGTTTTGGCTGTGCGGCAATGCCCTGAATAGGGGGTGCCTGGATGAGCAAGACCAGCATTTCTACGTTCCTGCCACAGCTAATAGTGCTACTGGTGTGGGCCGATATGAGCTTCACGCCTTTCAGTTGTCCGCGCAAGGCTGGCATCACAGAACTTGTTAACATCTGGTTGATGGCTGTTTGCATACTTGCAGCTGCAACCGGGCCTGCATCGATCCCATCACGCAGGAGACGCTGGATGCGCAACTGCAGGCTTTGTTGCTGATCGATGCTAATAACACCATCCAGTTCGACAGGCATAACGCGATGGATGCCGTTGGCATCAATGTGTAGATTGAGACTCAGTACAAGACCATCGTTGGGCATCGGGACAACATTTAGATCAGTTAATGCACCTGATTGCAGATTGAGCTGTGATACGAAGATCGAAGTGAGTGCGCCTTTATCGAGGGCGAGCTGCATCATACGCGGCCCCGCAATAGGAGTCGCTGTTCCAGTACTGGGACCCGGTAGAATACCGTTTCCGTTCGGTGCCGGGTTCGTTGAGTCGTCTTCTGGCAGCAGGAACGTTGCAAAGAAACCGCCAACCAGAAGGACTACCAGAGCGATACCGGAGATGAGAATGACACGCCGACGGCGCTTGCGATTCTTCCACCATTTTTCTTTTGTGCCGCTATTCTCAGGAGATGAAGGCGGCAGTTCCGACAGCTTTGTCGTAATTTTGGGAATGGAACCTGTAGGGGCGGTCGCGATATCCGCAACGGCCAGCGTCATTGCTTCATTAATAGAAGGCTCAGGTTCCACTTCGCTCTCTTCTACCGATGCTTTGTTGCCCCACAGAAAGGCGGCTGGAATAATAGCGACAAGGCAGAGGATCATTGACGTAAAGAAGACAGAGGTGTAGACCGTGTGAGCGGCCTGCACCAGGTGATCGGCGTAGCCCTTTGACCATTGAGTAAATTGCGCTGCCGTGGCACTGACAGGGAGCGAAGGGTAGGTTGAGGCCAGTTGCTTGAAATAAGCCAGAGCCCAGGAGGTCAGAGCGGCCAGGCCAAGCGTCATGCCAACCATGCGCAGAGCTGTTACAACTGCTGAACCCATGCCAGCCTGGCGGCCTTTGACGGCATTGATCGCTGTGGTGCCGATGGGTGAGATGACGAGACCGAAACCGAAGCCAGCCGTTATGGTACTGATAGTGATCTGATTCCAGTTGACCTGTGCGGGCCAGCGACTCATCAGAAAAAAGCCAGCCGCTGTGAAGCATAGACCAAGAATACCTGTGAAGCGACAGGTAATGCGACTGCAGAGCCAGCCGCCTAACAGGGCACCAATGGGGATCATCACCGTAAGGCGCATCAGAGCGAGGCCACTATCCAGGGCCGTACCGCCCAACACAGTATCGACAAAAATGGGGATATCGGCCATGGCGATGATGAGAGCCGCGCCTACAAAAAGGCTCACCAGCGAGGATGCGCTGAATTGAATGCGCCTGAACATCGCCAGGTTAACCACGGGCCAGCGTACTTTGCGCTCGACCAATACGAAGGCGATCAGAAAGATAGCGGCCAGAGCAAGCGCGATAGGATTATTCTGCGGCGTTGCGCTGCTCGTTGAAGTTGGACCGAGTGAGGTTCCCTGTTGAGCCAATCCCAGGCTGAGACACGTCAGGGTAAGGCCGAGCAGAAGAGCGCCGATCCAATCGATCTTTTCGTGCAGGTGTTTACCTCTAGGGACGAGGAACCAGACACCGATCAAGAGCGCGATAACGACGGGAACGTTCAGGTAAAAGATATATTGCCAGCCAAGATGTTGTACGATCACTGCGCCATAGATGGGACCAAGTACGCCGCCAGCCTCAGTAACCGCACCGATGATACCTAGTGCCAGAGCGCGCCTCTCCTGCCCATAGAAATCGCTGGCGATAGCCATGGCAACAGGAACGATAGAGCCGCCGCCTATGGCCTGGAACAGGCGAGCTGCAATCAAGATAGTGAGGCTGGGCGAAGATGTATCGATCTGGAAGATACTCAGGAAGCTCAGATCGAGCGTATTGCCTAGAATAGGGGCGATGCCGCATAGAATTGAGCCGAGGCCAAAGATAGTCAGGCAGATCAGGAAGATGCGGCGACGTCCATGAATATCTGAGACGCGGCCCATCAATGGCATTACTACCACGAAGCCAAGCAGATAGGCACTGACAATCCAGGCGGCGTGATCGAGGTGGGTGATAGGGATATGGAGATCGGTAATGATCTGTGGCAGAGCTGTGACTACGACCGTCTGATCAAGCGCAGTAAAAAAGACGCTGATGCAGGCAATGGTCAGGGCGGCCAGGGCTACCTTCTGGTTGCCCACGCTTCCTTTGCCGGGTGTAGTAAGCTGTTTGAACGACCCGGTGACCTGCTTTGGCGAGAATGCGTGCTTGCCTGTAGAGTTCCGTGGAACTGTTTGAGCGGGCGAGTCCTGCTGTGCTGAAGCGCCGGGCGTACCAGCCTGCGCACTCGAGGCAGGAAATTCTTTTTTATTTAAGCGTGAGGAAGTTTCTTGATCATCTTCGAGTGTATACATTTTCCCCCCGGAACTTACTGAATGATAGATTTAAATTGCCGGTGCATTGATACTGATATTCTCGTTGTATTGGGAAAGAGCAAAATCATAAGCAGTCTGAGCAGTATCACCAGCGGCAGCTTGACCGGTGACGGTGACCTGGTAGGGTAGCGAATCGAGCTTGCCGATGCAGGCGTTGGTCTGCAACATCGTGCCTGCTGGAACGCCGCCACCGGTGAAGAAGGCAATATTTTTCGCGTCAAGCCGACCGGTCACGCGCCAGCAAGGAACATTGTTGACGACATCTGAGACCGGGCTGCTGACATTTTGTAATTTGCTGATAAGAGAGATCAGGCCAGTATTTGGATTTGTCAGCGTGCGAGGATCGAGAACGCCCTTGACGACGCGCCACTGTCCTGTGATGGGATCAGTGATGTACTCATTATTCCCTGTACTGATCAGGTTGACGGTTACGGATTGCCCTGAGAGCACGACGGTAGCCTGTGCCTTCACTTTATCCGGCATCAGTACATCGCCATCAGCAGAGTCTATCTGGATCGTATTTGCTGTAGCGGGACCAGGATTCTGGACCTGTAAGACGACATGGAACGAACTGACCGCACGGAAATTTTTTTGCAGAGCGGTCAGTAATTGTTGCGTAGTTGGCTTTGGAATATTCGCGCTACTGGCATTGACATTATGCTGTCGCCAGGGGAATGAGCAACCAGAGATCAGCAAGACGCAGGCCATGCAAAGAATGGCAAAAGAAAGGGAGCGTATTGCTGGAATGCGTGTAAAAAACATCGATTATGCCTCCTGATAAATAGGGTTCAGTCAATATCGGTATAGCTGGCAGAGATTGTCTATTCTGAAAACAATCAACGTTCTGTGGGGAAAATTTTGGATAAACGGGTACTTCTGGTGCAGGGTATGTTACACATATCGAGGTCGAACACATCCAGGGCATCGGCCCCTGGAAAACGCAGGATTGATCGCAAATTCTGGGGAGCGCAAAATCTGTTGGATACTTTTATGAATGAGTAGAGGAAGTTTCGGTCAGGCGTTGATAGAGATTTTGAATAGTAGCGCCCGGCGAAACACCCATTTCATCACGTAAAGCTGTTATACACCGTTGGTATTGGCGCAAGGCCAGTCCCCTTTTCCCTTGTTTGAGGAGGCAAAGCATCAGTCCGTAATGTGCGTCTTCCAGACAATTATCCAGAGAGAGCATGTGTTGCCAGTGAATTGTACTCTCATCGAACTGTTCTAAACGCCAGTGAATGCGAGCTAATTGTCGTCTACCTTCAAGATAGAGCTGCTTCAATTCATCACGGCGGAACGTACACCAGTTGCTATAAAATGATTGCACATAATCGCCATGATACAGATCTACCATTTTTAGCAGTGCAGCTCTGGCTAATTCGTCATCTTTTACCAGTAAAGCCTCTTTTGCTTGTTTGTAGTGTTGACAAAATGCATTTACGTCGTACCAGATCGCATCGGTATTTAGTTTATATGTACCTGCCTGGTACTGTAGGTAAGTTTCTCCCAATGTTTTGCGCAGGTAAAAAATAGTTGAGCGGAAGGTTTGATCCATAGGTTCATCGACCTCTGGCCAGAGGGAAGAGATAATCTGTTCTTTGCGCATCGGGTGACTGGATTCGAGCAGAAAGAAGCAGAGTTCCATTGCTCTAGCCATACGCCAGTGTGTAATGAGTGTACCATTGCGATAGACAGCAGGTTCGCCGAGTGCCAACACGTTAAGTTGAGGCTGGCCAATAACTGTTTCAGTGATCATTTCTCTCTTATTTTTAGCAGAGTTGATTGTAATAGTTAGAGGATGGAGGAGGAGCAATGATTAGAGTTTGTGTTTCTATCTCCTGTTGTGCCTGCTCTTTTAAATCCGTGTAGAGGGCTGTGCGCAAGGCTGAACATTCTGGTCTCTTCATGATGAGGGTATACAGATCAGGCAGACGCTTCAGTTCGAGGAGCACGGTCTGCTCATAATTGTCAAGGATTGTAGCAGGGGTGATTTCTGTCAGGAGGCTGATGCCCTCGTCCAATTTTCCCTGTGCAATCAAGCATGAAGTGATGCGTAGTCGTGCCTGTAATAACTCGCGTTTAAGGCCGATAGAGTTCAGGGCTGTTGCAGCTTCAGTTAGAGTTGTATATGCGTGTTGGTAGGAGTGTTGATAAAGTAAAATCATTCCAAGAGTCAGTTTGCAGAGCACTTTATCATACCCGGTGCCATCTTGAATTGCAATCCGAGGTTCAGTTTCCGAGAGAATCAACAGAGCTGTATCAGAATCGCCCATCAAGAGATAGGTCATTGCCAGATCGGAGATGGCAGTATTTATAATGAAGAAGTCTTTGATCTGGCGTCCCACAGAGATGCTATCCTCAAGATACTTTAGCGATTGTTCGTAGAGTTCCTGTTCTTGATAAATTTCGCCTAGACTATTCAACGCATAAGCCTCACCGCGTAAGAAGTGAATAGGTCCACGGGCGATAGTCAAGGCTTCATTGAAGAGTATTTCTGCCTTGGCCAGAATGCCCTGACGATATCTAACCATGCCTATTCGAATCAAGTTGTAGACTTTGCCCCACTCGTCATGTAAACAATTCCAGCAGCTAATAGAGCGTGAGAGGTGATGTTCTGCGAGGGAGAAGTTTCCAATTATGCCATAAGAACTAGCCAGGATACTATGAAGTTCCGCTGTTTCGCAATTCACAGTATTGCGCCCCCATAATTGTAAGGCTTTTTGAAAATGAGCAATACCGGAAGTAAATTGTCCGGTGACATTTGAGGTAATGCCTAGTAGATTATGAGCTTCTGCACGCAGGATGACCTCATCAAGCGGTAGGAGTTCGAGGATCTGGATGCAGACTGTCTGAGTATGGCTATATTTGCCCATACGAAAGAGTACGCGACTAAGTGCCAGATTAACCTCTGCTTGCAAGAGGTTATCTCCACTCGCGCCAGATTCTGATCCTTGTTCCAGGAGCTTTGCTGATACGTTCTCTAGAAGTGGCAGCGCCTGTATAAATTCGCCACAGAGGGTATAGAGGCGAGCACGTATGAGCAACAGCGTGGGGTGCTGGCTAATGGTAGAGGTTGAAAGTGTATCCATCCAGCGCATAAGGATCTCTATACGTCCCTGAGCGATCATGTCTTGATAGACTTCGATGATGATCTCGGCAGCAAGTAGTTCCTGCTCGGCCTGTAGGGCATGCTGTATCGCCTGATCATAGTCGTGAGCAGTGCGTAAGAGCGTTGCAGCACGTTGTTGCAGCAGTGCAAAACGCTGAGGATTCTGGCTGCGTAGTTCAGAGCAGAGCAGTTTGCGTAAGATAGGGTGACACTTGTATATGATCTGTGGGGCTGCCCCACTATGTGTGACAAAGAGACCCTGGCGCTCAAGGTATTGTAGTCGTTCTTCTGCATCGGTAATATCGAGTAAGGTATTACACGACGCAGGAATTATATGTTCTAACACCGCCGCTTCTTTAAGAAATGCATACGCTTCGGGTTCGTATTTAAAAGCCTCATCGACCAGGTAAATCAGTAGATGTTGCCGATCGACAGGCATTTCCAAAGGTTTCCAGGGCAGATCTTCAGTCTTCCTTTGAGAGTCTTGATACAGATGGGGCAAGTGTGCATTTCCCCCCAGACGTGTTCCTAGCAGGATACCCATGATCCATCCATCAAATAAGCGAGCCAGTTGTTCGGCCTCAGTATCGCTGGGAATCGGCAATTGCTGGAGGTGGGCCAGTTGCTGAATTTGCTGGCTATTGAGGTAGAAATTTTCGCTGCCGAGGCCAACCATCTCGCGATGAGCGAGCAGACCAGCTATTTCCAGAGATGGGAGGGAGCGACTCTCTATAATAATTACGCAGTGAGGAGGTAACTTGTGTAAGAAGCGATTGACCAGATGATTAACGCTTTCACTTGTATTGATTTCATGATAATTACACAGCAAGAGCACGAAGCGTTCTGTTATTTCGCTATTGATAGCGGCCACCAGGGCATCTAGAACTGGCTCGAAGTACTGCCAGTTGTTTGAGGAGTGACTGGAATTGGCAGCGATAGCGCCTTCTAACAGTTCGTCGAGGTCTGCTCCAAACTGTGGGAAACGCAGCCGTATGCTGGCAATCAGTGATGTGAGAAAAGAAACACGGTCAGTATCTACTTGTTCTAAAAAATACCAACAACAAGGGAGTTGTGTTGAGTATGCATAATCAGCAAGTATTGTTGTTTTTCCATATCCTGCAGGTGCACATAGTAAAACAAGTTTGCAGCGAGTTGTTCTTCCTTCGGCCAGGGATGATGCAGGCCCAATTATTTCATGCAATTTAGAGATCAGAGACTCACGATGTAGTATTATTGGGGGTAGTGCAGGATCAGAAATCTTACTTAACATGCGAGCGTCTTGCAACGATTTTTCCCTTTCCAGTCTACAAGAGAAAATGTTTTCTGAGAGTATTGATTTTACTATTGCCAGTAATTGTCATTGTTCAGCTTCTTTTAGAAGCAGCTAGAGGTTGCATATATTTCTATACTACTTCTAGTATAAAGTATCGAATGCACAATTTAGGTGTGCATTTCCTGGCAATATCCTGATTTTAAAGAGTGGATAGCGTTATTCAGGTCTTATCTCTTTGCGATTCCTCGTTGTTATAGACAGAGTTGTTAAGCACTGTGTTGTAGCTACTAGGGAAATCTCAATAGTTACAGCAATTCAAATTTTATTACTTGCTATCAAGAAAGGATATTTGGAGAGCCACTATTTATTATAACTTAAACAATATTAACATGTAAATATAGGAATTGAATATTATGGAATGGACATACATTTATTCGTTTGCTCTGATGTATTTTAAAAGAGGAAGGAGCATTCTCCATCTGCTACAAGTGAGTTGTTTTCTTACTAAAGGTTTTCCGTTAAGGCAATACGCGAACTGAGTATACATTCATTTGCGAACACGCGCAAACGCTCTGTTAACTTCAGCCATGTATGATTAGACCAGAAAGAACGGATGAGGAATAAAAAGATCATAAAGATCTCAACGGTGCGAATTATTGGTTAGCAATAAGGAGAAAACATTATGCTGGTACAGACACAATTTTGCGTTATCTTTCAGGCACATGCTATCTTTCAGAAGTGGTTCATACTATATTGGCGCGTGTTACTTGCTGGATTATCGCTCATTATTATGTGCTTTGGTTTTGTCTATTCAGTAGAGAGTGATCCCTGGGGTTAATTAACGTAGTGGCCTTGTGGAAGTATTGATCGTTTTGGATGCGGGTAACGGTAGTGCTTTCATCTTTGTTGATTTTTCGTTGCGCGAACCGCCTGTAAACAACCTATTGGTTACACTAATGCATAAGAAGCTTGCAGGAAGGGAAATGATTGAAGCTATCATTTCTTTCTCTGCACTGTAGAGATTGTCCTGTTAGTTAAGTCCGGTATGGACTAGAGTTGGAAGCTACAGATGTCCTGGAAAACGGTGAACGAAATACTTGGTCTGGCGTCTATCGATTTGGAATTTTGTCGGGAATTGCTTCAGAAGCCACTTGACGCAATATGCAAAAAGGACTTTGATCTCACCGATCGAGAGCGCGAGGTTATGGGCAAGATTGTTGCCGACAATCTGTACGAATTTAGCCTGATCGTATTTACAGAACTTGCGCCAGGAGAAAGCTAGAGCATTTCCAGATATGAGGAACAGCGAGAGTAATTTATGATTCACGAGGTATCAAAAGGAATGGTCGATCGTTTAGAGTCTGATCAACAACACCAGTTAGAGTCTGATCAGCACCATGAGCAGGTAGTTGTGCTTGATAAGCTCAGCAAAATGTATGGAGATCTGCAAGCTGTTAAGGAGCTATCCCTAGAGATTTATAAGGGTGAGATTTTTGGGCTGCTGGGACCTAATGGTGCAGGTAAAACTACCACGCTCGAAATGGCCGTCGGTTTGCGCACGCCTACATCTGGTCGTATAAGTGTTCTGGGATCTGATCCACAAAGAGATCGTAAGATATTGACCAGCAAGATCGGTGTACAGCCACAGGAAGCAAACCTGTTCCCCACGCTCAAGGTGGGAGAGATTCTGCGCCTGTTTGCTAGTTTTCATGCGCATTCACTGCCTGTGGAGAGCATTGTAGAGCAGATGGGATTGACTGAGAAGCGTAAGAGCCTGGTTAAGAGTCTTTCTGGTGGGCAGCGTCAGCGTTTGCTCATTGGCCTTGCATTGATTGGTGATCCGCAACTATTGTTTCTGGATGAGCCGACTGGAGCTCTTGACCCACAATCGCGCCGTCAACTCTGGGATGCAATAGAAGAATTCCGTCACCGTGAGCGTACTGTAGTACTGACGACGCATTCAATGGAAGAGGCCGAAGCGATCTGCGACCGTGTTGCGATTGTTGACGCGGGAGCGATTATTGCTCTGGGTTCGCCTGCAGAGCTGATTCGTCTCCACTTTCCAATTAAGACAATTCGCTTTGATAGCTACCATATTTCTGACCAACCACATTGGTATAACTATACCGGTGTGAAAGATGTCAAGGTCAGCGGTGCCCATGTCGAAGTGACGACTGATCGCAGTGACGAGACGCTCAAAGAATTGCTATCCGCTTCCGTGGGCTACAACTTTGATATTCGGAGTGGCAATTTAGAAGATGTCTTTCTGGCTCTGACCGGACGTACGATTAGAGATTAAAGGAGGTAGCAGTAATGGCGCAATCTACGAAGAGGCCGAGCGCAATAGGGCAGTTGATTTTGGCAAACCTGCGCGAACTGATGCGCGATCCTATGAACTTTTTCTTTGTACTTATATTCCCTTTTATGTTTATCCTGATATTCCTTTTCATTTCTTTGCTCATGAACAAGGACACCACACTGCAAATGGGGCTGGCGGTTCCAGCTCATCCAAGTGCACAGGTACAATTCCTGGTTGATCGGCTGGAGCACACCCCTGATCTAAAAGTAGTGCAAGGGAGTGAAGCCTGGCATCTTGATCAGTTGCATAAGGGGCAAGAGCAGGTAGTTCTTGTTTTGCCAGCTGCCCTCAATGATCAGGCCACACTGCGTATTCTGAATACGTCGGCTGGCGCAGCGCAGAGTGCGACGCTACGCTCAGTTATTGTGGAAGCGACGCGCCCGGCCAGCGGTCCGACAGTGACCACCCAGCTCATTGGCAGCCAACAGAGTTTTGATCCAGCGCACTATTCTTTGCCAGGTATTCTGGTGATGGCTTTTCTGACACTGGGACTCTTCGGGACAGCCGTGCCGTTAATCACACTGCGGCAGCGAGGAACATTGCGCCTGCTTGGCCTGACACCGCTTTCACCGTTAACATTTGCCTGTGCACAGATTATAGCCCGCTTTCTCCTGGCTATGGGCCAACTGGCTATCGTGCTGGTGATCAGCTACTTCGCATTAGGGAAGTTTCCGCTGGCAAACTTACCAGGAATTTTCTTGAGTGCATTGTTGGGTATTCTGATGATACTGGCAATGGGATATGTACTGGGAGAGATTATTCCATCGTCGGAGGCAGCGGGAGGGCTGATAGGTGGTCTGATGACGCCTATTCTCCTACTAACGGGTCTCATGCTTCCTCTGAGTATCATGCCATCGGTTTTCCTGACTATAGCGAGGTTTATTCCATTCACCTATCTAGGTGATGCTTTGCGGCAGCAGATGACAGGCAGTGATCTACCGGTTGCCTCGGTGCTAGTCGATAATCTGGTGGTACTTGGTACGATGGTCATCCTGGTAGCTCTCGCGGTTATGTTGTTTCGTTGGGGGCAGCCTGAAACGAAGGCGGCACGACGCCATAAGGTTAGTAATGCGGTAAACGTAGCAGCATAGGAGGCCCGAAAAGTCATGGTAACAGAAATGCAAAAGACACGTTCCTCACTTGAGGAGCTGATACAGCCGGTCGGTGGTCTGATTGCAGGAGTAAGGCAATTGCCAAGCTATCCCGGTGAAGCACGCTTTCCAATCATGAATACTTCTATGGGCGATATTGGGCAGCCTCTGGCCACGATTGCTCAGGCACTGGGGGGTAAATCGGCAGCGGGTTCTCTCGATGGTGCTGGTGGTTCCATCGACGCTGATGAGGCACGACTCAAGGCAATTGCAGAAGGTCTGGAACGTTACTCCAGTTGTGCCTACAGTGAGCGGCAGTTTATCTGGGCTACGGCCAGGGAATTAGGCTCTGAAGCGCTTGATCTGGATACGGTGCCACGCAGCAGTGAGAGAGAACTTGCGCATCCTCGCTGTCCAATCATAGCGCCTGACAAGGAAGCACCGATGCGCTGGGTGCGTGGTATCTCACTCCATAATGGACGGGCTGTATGGGTTCCGAGCGTGATGGTCTACCTGCATATTCCTTATATGAGTCGTGGAGAGCGTTTCTGGTTACCAATTTCAACGGGTTGTGCGGCCCATACAACGTTAGAGCGTGCCCTGGTGGGGGCTATATGTGAGGTGATTGAGCGCGATGCAATAGCGCTTACATGGTTGCAGCAGATGTCGCTGCCACGTGTTGAGATCGACCAGGTACCCGCTTTTCTCGTACCTTACCTGGAACGTAATGAGCGTGCGAAAGAGGCCGTTAAGCATCACTATTTCGATGCGACGACGGAATTGGGTGTGCCGACGATCTATAGTCTCCATCTCTCGCCACATAATGATAAGTTGGCCGCACTTGTAATGTGCAGTACTGAGCTTGATCCAGCAGTTGCGATAGCAAAAGTGGCTCGTGAATTCGGCATCGTCACGGATCGCACTCCAGGTGCATCGTGATGCCCCGGAGCAGGTAGACGATTTCTTGAACGTCTTTGATGGAGCGAGTTATATGGCCTCCCGCGAACGGCTTCCGGCGTTTGACTTCCTGCTTCATTCACCCAGACGGCGTCTGCTCAGTGAGATCAAGCCAATCGGGACAGGCAATACACGGCATGATCTGGTGCAGCTGTTGCAGCGACTCAAAGCGTGTGGCAAAGAGGTTTTTGCTGTTGATATCTCGACTGATGAGGCTTTACGTGTAGGGATGCGCGTGGTACGGGTGCTTATTCCCGGGCTTCAGCCGCTCTCGTTTAGTTATCGTGCCCGTTATCTGGGTCACTCACGACTCTACGAGGCACCACGCAACATGGGTTATACGGTACATACTGAGGAGGATATCAACTCCTGGCCCCAGCCGTTTGCATGAGAATGATGATACACGAGAATTATATAGTGTAGCTGGCAGAATGTTTGTACGCAGTATGTCACGCTAAAAGCAAGTTATGACAGACAGCAAAGAGGAGATACACTCATGGGCGATCCAAAACATGCACCACAAGAACCGATTCATATCATCTCGGTAGGTGCCTTTGGTAATGCAGTGGCAGCGGCGTTGAAAGAACTACTGCCCGATGTGCAACAGACAGGGGTCGATACACAGAATCAATGCTATCCAGCGTCCTGGCCGGTCGCGCGGGTGAACATACTGGCTAGCTGGCGTCCTGTCCCGGCGTTGCAGAAACTTATCGATGATATCAGCTTCGCCTGGAAACTACCCTGCATCACGGCGGTGCTAAATGCACCATACCTACTCATTGGTCCAGTCGTAGTTCCGGGTAGCAGTGCCTGTTATAGTTGCTATGAGAAGCGTTATCTGCAACATTCAGCCAGGCAGGAAGTCTATCGAGAATTGCGGGCCCATTACGATCAGTGTCCTGAGAGCGGCCCACAGGGGTATTTGCCTTCGCTAGTGCATATTGCCGCTCTTCGCCTGGCACAAAACATCTTACAACTGGATGAGGACGCAGCCAGTGTAGCAGGCCAGATCTGGCATATGAATACGATGACACGTTACACCTTTACAGCGCGGATTGTTGGCATCAACGGCTGCCCACGTTGTGGCCTCAAGCGTGACGAGGCGACGCGTAGCTACCTGGATATGCAGCGCGAACTTTCAGATATTCTCTATTGGACAGGTGCAGATGTGTTGTATCAACCTGTACTTGAGTCGACGAAGGAAAGTGCTGATGTGCATGCTCTTGTCAGTGCGAATGGTCATGGAGGAAAAACATGGTAGCACAGAAACTAATCTCGGCGGAACATATGGGGAGAGCTGTCTCGTTTGATCCGCAGTTTGTGATGCCGCAGCGACCGCACTTTCCCAGAGATCTGATGGTGGTACCCCTGAAGGATGGATTATTGATCGAAGGGGCAGCGGACCAGCAAGTGTTGAGAGGCAAGGCGACAAAAAGATTACTGCCACGCCTGTTACCTTTACTGGATGGCAGACACACATTGGAAGAAGTGGCACAGGCACTACCGGATACAGCGGCCAGGGCAATCTTTAATATGATAGCACTGCTTTACACGCGCGGGCTTCTGGAGGATAGTGCAGCTGATCCGGCTGACTTTGATGCAAAGAGCATTGATCCTCAAGTTCTATCGTACTTCCGCCGCCATGTGGATACAACGCGCGTAAACCGTAGTGCATTACAGTCCCTAGCGCGTCTAGCAACAGCCCAGGTAGCGGTTATAGTGTATGGTTCGTATGCGCAAGGTGCTCATGCAGAGCTCTGTGCGCAACTCCAGCAAACAGGTGTCGGGATGGTCAGTACCCTTGAATGGGGGGACGATCTGGGAGTACTGTTTAAGAAACAGGCAGGTCGTCGTCTGGTTGTAGTATTGGCCGAAGGACATGAAGACCAGGCGCTATTCCAGGAATTGGATGAGCAATGCGCTCGCTATTCCATTCCCTGGCTACGTGCTGGCATCGATCTGAAGCGTCAGATAGCCGAAATGGGTCCCTATTTTGAGCGTGGTGAAACCGCCTGCTATCGTTGCTTTGCCCGTGCCAATGCAGAGTTTGTAGAAGAGCCAGGCGTGGCCGATGACTTCCAGTTCAATCAACAATTGACAGTGCGTTTATGGGCACAGATGCTAGTCCTTGAGGCAGCTTATCTGCTCAGCCGGATCGGTCCTCCCACTACAGGCATCCATGTAATGCAATATCAGTTGGAGGATTGGTCCAACCAGCGCATCGACTATCCCAGGCTACCGGGTTGTCCTATCTGTCGACCTGCTCCAGTTGAGATGGGCTCTATTGAGTCTGCTGTGGTCTATGAAGATTTAGTCGCTTTTGCATCGCGTCATTTGCTTGATCCAAAAGATCATCAGGTTCATTATCGAGCGAGTAACACGGAACTGGCTCATGAAGGCAAATGCTATCCTGGTAATCCGCATGTAGCACTGCCGCTGCGTGAGCAACTGGCGGGAGCCTCTGGCTCAACGCTTGGATGTTTACCGGGCAGCGGAGGATCGAAAGCGCCTTCACAACCATTGAATGTGGACGCTCTGGCAGATCTGCTTCTCAAAGGAGCTGGTGTGCGCTATGATGATGGAGTCAAAACAAATAAATTGCAGCGCTGGTCGCCGACTGGTGGCAATCTTGGATCGGTCGAACTCTATGTTGTGGTTTCAAAGGTGGAAGGACTGGCACCTGGTGTCTACTTCTACCAGTCGCAGGATCATACGCTGGCATATCTCAGGCAGATGGAACGAGAGGAATATGAAAGCTTATTGCAACGGGCCGTTCTGACAGATAGTGGGATGCAACCGAATGCGCTTATCCTCTTAGTGGGAGCATACCACCGTGTTGGACATAAATACTCAACTTTCGCCTACCGGGTGATCAATCTAGACGCAGGCGTTGCGCTCTCACAGATGCACATGGTAGCGCATAGCCTGGGGATCTCAGCACAAACCGTACGGCGTTGGGCCGATGATGCCATTGCGGATCTGCTTGATCTTGAAGATATCCAGGAGATGGTCACAGCTATCCTTGCTTTATAGAGCATGACAGAAGGATGATAGGAGGACAAATCATCATGGAGAAAATCTCTATACTTGATACCACTCGACCCAAAAGTCGATCAGATATTCGGGACTATGCATCATTAAATCCGGGAGACATTTTGCTCAAGCTGTATGAGGAGAGTCGCAGGAACAGGACAGATATTACGCGTACGCCTCCGAAAGTGGAAGAGGATCTGCTCTATCAGCCAGATCCAGGCCCGCGTTTCCAACTGCCTGCCCCTCTCGCATCCAGTCGCTCACTTGAGGCAGTTATGGCAGAACGAACATCGCTCCGTTTCTATTCGGAGGAGTTCGTTGATCTAGCACAGATCGCAACAATCCTCAGTGTAGCGAGTGCTGGCGATGAGCAAGATTGGTCGCAAGAGATTGCGGCAGGGGTGACGCTCAATTTACTAGTTGTAGCGTGGCGTGTCCATGACCTCGCTCCTGCAATATATCGCTATGTGGCGGTGGATCATACGCTCGAATATGTTGGTACAGCTCCGAATCAGCAAACGGAAGGCAAAGAACTTGTCTTACAGACCGAGTTTGCTGATGCACCAGTGATCGTATTGATTACGGGAAACCTGGCAGCGGCCTGCACACGTCATGGATCATGGGGTCATCGTCAACTCTTGCTGCGAGCAGGAGCAGCAGGCCATCGCCTGTGGCTCTCCTCGCTTGGAGTTGGCCTGGTAGGAACCGTTTTTGCCGGATTTTTACCACGAGCGGCTCATCGTGTTGTTGGTGTGGATGGTTATCGTAACGCTGGCCTCTTCGCCTATGCGACCGGCCATCTCCATGCTGACTATCAACACATGGCTGATATGAAAGGAGGACAGAGGACAGAAGAGTAATACATACACATGAGAATGTAAGAATAGTTTTTTAGAAGGAGAAAGTTTATGACAGACAACAAAGACATTCAGAAAAAAGATCTTCAAGATGATTCTCTCGGTCATGAGAATGTGTCACTTGAGGCTGGCGAGGAGCTCTATGCCGAGGAACTTGGGGAACAGCACGACCTGGCGAATCCGAATGGAAGCACACTCAGTTCAGTGTCTTCGGTCAGTTGTTTTGGTTCAACAGCATCTACTGTTGGTAGTATCGGTACAGGTGCAACAGTAGGATAGATGATTGAAAACGATTTAAAATTTATAAATCGTTTTAGAGGAAATATCACCCTACTGCTAATGCTACCTTTATAAAGGCAGCCGCACTATAAAGTAACATCAGAATAGATAACAGAAAGGAACTACATCATGAGCAACGACAATAGAGATCTTCAAGACGATCTTCAGGATCAAGAGAATGAGCTAGATGAGACCTCTGATGGATTGTATGCCGAGGAACTTGGAGAGCAGCACGACATGGCTAATCCAGCCAGCACCATTGGTACACTAAGTTCAATTGGTACATTGGGATCAACGGCCTCTACAGTGAGTACAGGCGCGACGTTGGGGTAAAGTATCCCCTAACAAGATGAAAGATTTCATCACCATTGTCAATCGATTGCTAATTCAGCCTTTCAAAAGCTGTAGCATTATAAATTCAATCTTGGAAGAGAGAACAGAAAGGACTACATCATGAGCGACGACATTCAGAAGAACAACATCCAACCCGCCGATCAGCAGAATGCTCAGGTTGATGAGATTCAGGAGCTTTTTGCAGAAGAACTGCCTGAGACGACAGACTTCGCAACACCAGCAAGTACCTGGGGTTCAGTTGGTACATTTGGTAGTGCATCAACTATTGGCAGCACAGCTAGCACCGCTTCTACGGGCAGTTCAGCTTCCTCAGCAGGTTAATCATTGTTGTACCTGTACAAAAGAGTATAGGCATATTAAAAGTAAAAATACAGAAAAATGATTTTTACAGAAAGAGAGAGAACCATGGTATACGACAATCAGAAGCAAATTTCAAATAACGAAGAGCAGCCTTTACACGAAGATGGTATTGAGGAACTTTTTGCAGAGGAACTGGCCGATCAGACCGATCTGGCTACTCCGGCAAGTTCCTGGGGTACCCTTTCCAGCGTATCCACTGGTAGTTGTCCAGGATCTTCAGTTGGTACAGCTACAACGGCTTCAACATTCGGTTAAGCCAACTTACAGGTGATACGTAGTGCCTACCCACTTTCGTAGATGGCTACGGCATCTACAAGTTTTATAATTAGTTAGAGAGACATACCGGCGTAATGTCGACCGGTCATATTAAAGAGGAGAACACACATGACTAACAAGCAGATCAATGCTATCAGCGAGCAGAGCGAGATTTCCGAGAATGAGCAGATCAACGCGAACAGTGAGCAGGAGAAGGTTTCCGATGACGCTCTGGACATGTATGCAGAGGAGTTGGCGGATCAGACTGAGCTAGCGAATCCGGCTGGTTTCTGCACAGGAGGCAGTTTTGGGACAACGAGCACTTTTGCCAGTGCGACTAGCACTGCTTCCAGTGTTGGTACAGGCAGCAGCGTTTCGAGTGCCTGCTAATGTAACCCAGGATTGGTTGCTAATTGGAAGTCCGGTGCCAACGATGGTACTCTGGGCCGGGCTCCAATTAGCCCACGCTCCATCCGAAAGACAGTGCATAAGAGTATAGGACAGGTAAAAAATGGAGATTCAAATTGCAAATGTCGTCGCTTCGGTCGATGCAAAAGAGGACCAGCAGCCAATCATCCTGGCGAAAGAGGTAGAGTTGCTGCTGGGCATTAATGATACGCCGCTCTTATACGTTGGAGAGCATCGCAATTACGTTCGTATTAATGCTCTGGGCGCGGATATCGTCAGGATATTGCAAGAGCATCCCACTTCATTGTCGTATGAGGATCTGGAGCAAGCATTAATCACGCGTTATCCGGGGAAAGAGGAGCAAATCGCGCAGAAGCTCACATCATTTCTGCAACAACTCCATGATGCAAGGGTTCTTGCTCTGCCCAATGCTGAGCGGCAGCCATGGATGAAACGTACTGTTGGTAAAGCTGCGAGTCGCCCCATGCTACGCCTGGGGATCTGGCGTCCGAATCGGCCTGTTGCGTATGCTCTGGTTAGACGCTTCAGCTCGCTGGCAAACGATACCACCAGTACATTGTTGGGTCTCTGGTTGATGATTGCTGTATTGATAGTGGGATTTGTTATCGTCCAATATGGTACGAATATCCATATTGGCAACGTAGTCTGGCCGCTCGTTGTGTTAGCATTTTTGCTGCACCTGGCTGTCCATGAGTTCTGTCATACCCTGGTTGGCTCATACTATAACGTCAAAATTCGTGAAATAGGTGTCGCGCTTCTTTATTATGTCTTGCCAGTAGCATACACAGATCGTACCGACAGCTATCGACTGCGGAATCCAGCGCAGCGGATGTGCATTTCGCTCGCTGGCCCAGCATTCGATATCTCAGCAGCTGCACTCTCGGCGGTGCTCACCTTAGCGACCAGCGGATGGGCTGGATCAACGTTTCATGTAATACTTGTTCTGCAAACGATGACCTTCATCTCAAATTTAAATCCGCTGATGCCTAGTGATGGTTATCATGCATTGGAAGCGTTCCTGGGCGGAGTCAATTTTCGCCGCCGGGCTTTCGTACTCTTTCTGCATCGGGTGACATTGCGCAAACTTCCTGCGTACTTGCGTGATCTGAGTCAGCGGCAGCAAATCATCTACTTTGTCTATGGTGTGATTATGGTTGCGTATGTCAGCACTGTCGTACTCTTTGTCATCTGGACTGTCGTCAGCACTATACTTGGAGTAATGAAGGTATGAACATACACATAAGCAACCGGCAGCAAAATAGAACGAAAGAGGTGTATGGAGCACCTTCTATTGCACCTTTTAGCGTCGTGCGGATAGGGGGAGTATCAGCTCATTGTCTTGAACCGCTACTCCTTAAACGCACTACTAGGTCTATTACCAAAGCCTTGCAGGTCGAGCAGCATATGCAAGATTTCGTGGCTCCGTTAGAAGATGCGCTTTATCGGCTGGTACCCCTTGTAGGGGAGCAGAAAGAGCTACGGCGTCGTATTCTTGCTGTCAAGCGAAATGTACACAACTTGCGCCTATGGGAAAATGCTATTCAAGATGTAGAAATTGTGGCATCTGCGATGGGTGAGGGTGGCATTCTGTTGCGCGAGTGGTTTCGTCAGGCACAGATGCGTGAAGACGCCTTACAGTCTGCTACACAGGCCTATGAAGAAGAACTTGTTGCAGCTAACACGACAATTGCAGCGGGTGTTGAGAATGAGCACCTTCGTCAAGGTCTGGCCCTGGCAAGTCCAGATCTACTTAAAGAACTGCAGCGTCCAATTGCGGAGGAGGAATGGCGGCCAACCAGCAAACTGGCACGTTCAAGCCTGGCGTACCTGATGCGTGCGGCGCTGAAAACGAGTCCACTCAGTACCTTTACTCATATAGCGCTTGCCGATTTTGTGAAACCTGGGGACGATGCAGGGACTAAACGGATTGACGTAGCTGGGCAAGACCTGATAAGCCGTGAGAAGCATCACCGTGTAGTACGCCTGGTGAATATGTTACCTACAGCACTGCTGACATTGATTGCACGTAATCCTGATCTGGCCCCATTGCTGTACTTTGAGCCAAACAAAGGGATTACGCGCTCTGCAAGTGAACCGGATAAGCTGCGGGTACTTTCTAATCGATATTATATTACGGGCGATTTCGCAGGGCGTGCAGAAGTAACAATTGATCACGAGATCAGATGTGGCGTCGCTCCCGAGTTTCTTGCCTTTCTAGAATCCGGTCGTCGTGTAACCTATCAGGAACTACTTGCGTTGTTGCCAAAGGGACATAAGAAGCAAGATAGCCATTTAAGAATGCTCCGCTTACTCGACAAGCAACTTTTTCGGCCAGTTGCTCCGTTTTCTCGTCGCGACAAGCAACCGCTATTGAAGCTGGCAAAGGTGCTGGAGCGTGGAACACATCCCCTGGCAGCTTCATTAGCACTACAGATGCGAGCTTTACAGCAGACGGCGGATGCAAACAGGGAAGCCAGCGGATTTGAGCGCTTGCGACAGTTAGAGACTCTTCGTGAGCAAGCCGCGAACCTGTTCACCCAATTTGGCATTCCCGAACCTGAGTGGCTGAAAAATAATCTGCTTTACGAAGATGTTAAACACAATGGGCAGAATATTCCTGTACCATCTCAGGTGCAGGAAGATCTTACGCATATGGCGAACATACTGCGTCCTCGCATTAAGCGAACCAGGCTCTATGACTACCTCTATCAGGATTTTGTGCAGCGTTTCGGGCCTGAAGGAGAAACGAACGATATTCTCGCCTTTTTCACAGATTTTTTACAGCGAGAGGATGCAAGTGAACTGATAGCGCGGGCTGTTTCGGACGATCACACGAGCCTGATGGATGAGACGCACAAGCGCAATAGTTTACCGGCTGGTGAAAGTTCTGTACCACCGACAGTAACCGTCTTATATCAACTCGCGGCAGAAAGTCCAGAGGCCCTGGAACGAGGGGATTACAAGCTGGTGGTTAACCAGGTGCTTGCGGACGAAGGAGGTTTGCTGGGGCGTTTCAATAGTCTACTGGATGCTGAACATGGTGATCTGGTTGGCAGGCTACGGGATTGGAGCACGAACTCGCTTTATAAGGATCGTAGGGTGGTCGAGATGCCACTAGTTGGTGACTGGCACAACTTGCAGGGTGATCTGGGTTTGACAGAGCAGACATTACGCTGGCCTGCTGAAACACCGACCGCTGGGGACAATGAAAAGACGCTCGAATTGTGTGATTTGCACTTACGAGCCAATGTGCGGGACGAGACGCTCTACTTTGTCGATGCAAGTGGTCAGGTAGTTGCACCTGCATACTTCGGGGTTGTTCCCATGCACCTGTTCACGCGAGAGGTGCGATTGATGCTTACCCTGATTTATCCCTGGATCGGTGATTATGATGTGGGGTGGCAAGCGACAAGGCATAATGTGTCTACTGAGGCTGTCAGACAAGTTGAGTTTTTCCCACGGCGAGAAGAGGGACGTATCGTGTTGCGTCGTGCGCGTTGGCGCTTCCCGCCCATGCAAATTCCTATACGACAGAAAAATGAGAACGATTTCGAATTTTTCACAAGGGTGCAAAGTTGGCGTGAGGAGCACCAGCTCCCTGAAGAGCTGTTTGTCTCTACAGATCGCTCACAGCTTTCTTTTGAGGCAAAGGTGCGGAAACCGATCTGGATCGACTTTCGCAGTCCGCACACGTTGGAACTATTGCGCCAGTATATAGACAAAGATGCTATAGCGGTATGCTTTACAGAAGTTCTGCCAACACGTCACCAGTATTGGGTAGCGGCTGATGGGCATACTGGGCATGCCAGTGAATTTATGACACAACTTCACTGGCCGATGCCCCATACTGAGAAGCCCGTGGGAATACATATTCCTACGTTGAACAGTCATATGTTGAGCAGCCATACGCAGAATAGCTGGCTTTACTTCAAGATCTATCCACAAAGCTCAGATCAGCTTGACGAGGTTATCCGGTGTATTGTGAGCCCATCAGTAGAGTTGGTACGCAACAGGTTGGAGCTAGAGCGCTGGTTTTTCATTCGTTACATGGATCAGCGTGGCTGGCATATTCGGCTACGTCTATGCGGGCCTTTCCAGGAGCATAAGGAAGTATACCAGAACATAGGAAATCTGATTGAGCGCGTATTGCCTGGGCTGCCATATCAGAGACGCCCACATATATTACCGGCTTATCTGTCGCCGCCATCGCGCCTGGGAGAGCCAGGATACAAGCTATCAGAGTATCACCCAGAATATCAGAAATATGGTGGTAAAGTTGGCACTACAATTGCTGAGCAGTTGTTCGAGGCATCGAGTGAGTTGGCGGTGCAAGCAATCATGGGCTCACCCATTTTGGATTTAAGACGTGTTTTGCTTAGCCTACATCTCATGCAAGTAGTAATCAATAGCGTTTTTACTACAGCGGAGGAGCGTGATCATTTCCTGAAGCATTATCACTGGTACTGGGGAGGGCAGGATAGAGAGGAGGGGAAAGCATTACAGGGCACGCTTCGACGCAGCGCACACACACGTCGTGGCGCGTTGATAGAGAAACTTGCAAACGATTTAAATGATCCGGTGGTGCAAACGTTTATTAAGCAATATCAGAAGGCAGCGACTACGATGGTGCACTCGTTGCAAGAAGCTATGGATGAACTCACCGAAACCGTTGACCATATGTGTTTTGACTACGTGCATATGAACAACAATCGACTGGGGATTATACCATTTGAAGAGAGTTATCTATCAGCGATTTTGCTTGAAATTAACGCTACAGACCACGCATTAAGCGCATTACACAACTGGAAGGAGGTATTACATGCCACCCGCAAGCCTTAGTGTCCTGCAAATAGGACTTGTCTTGATCTGGGAGTCTGTTAGGAAGTCGAACACAATCATCTCGGTTAGTTCGCTACGCCTTTTTTGCTTTGTTGGCCATTGGTTCCATCTATATGGGATACATTGGTATCAATATGCTCTCGCCAGCGATGGCGAAAACATCGCCTTTCAGCCTGGACAATCGTCATGCCCTTGCCATTACCTATTGCTCTGCGGCAGTGGCAAGCGGTCTTCTTTTAATGCCTGGTGCACGGCGCTTGCTTACACGTCTGAGTGGTTGGCAAATGGATACATCCGAACACATTTTTGGTGTCTGGCTCTTCGCTGTGATGTTTCTGATCAACGTGAGCCTGCTTCTCCAGTTTTCGGCGTACTTTATCACGATCTTTACTACTGGTCTTGATAGTAGCTACCAGATGATCAATACAATTGTGCGACCACTCTCATATGCACTTATTGCATTGATTGGAGCGGGCATCTACTTCCGACGTAGCCCACATGAGGCACTTCAGCGCCTGGGATTATTGGGAGAAGAAAAGCCAATCTCTGAGGAGCAAACACACGCTTCAACAGAGCATATCGGTGCCATAGCGCTGATGGTTATCGGAAGTCTGACATTAGGAACCCTGGGTATTCTCTTCATCAAGCATTATGCATATGGTTTGTATGCGCCACTGCTTTTTACTTTCAATAATGTGTTGCCCTTTCCTCATGGTAATGGGCTGACAGTTGTAGTGATGGCAGTGGGAATAGGCCTCATGGTCGGCGTTGGTGAAGAACTGCTTTTCCGTGGATTGCTGCAACCATCTTTCGGGCTGTTCCCAACCGCGTTGCTCTTTACTGTGTTGCACGGCCAGTATGGACTCTCGCCTGCCCTGGGGTTTATCTTTCTCCAGGGGTTGGGATACGGCTGGTTGCGCAGGCGTTACAATACATGGGTTTCACTTGCGGCTCATGCAGTGTATACTATTGTTGCGATTATTGTGTGGTGGACGGTCTTGCGTTAGTTTGTAGTGTCGCCTCGTATATGTCATGCAAGGCGAGATAGGTATACAATGCGTTTGCCTTCATCACTTTTTAGTAAAGGAAAGAAGTAAATCATGACACAATCATCACCTCGTCCATATCGTGTTCTTGGCATCATTCTGTTGTTGTTTGCCATTGTCCTTGCGGCTATCCTGTATTTCCTCGTCGGACCTCATGCCCTGCTTCTAGGCGCGGTACCTCTATTAGGAGACGTCGTGATAAGTATTCTTCTGTTGACTGGTTGGCCGAGGCAAGGCAAAAGGTAGAGGATCTAAATAAAGTACATCATTCTAAATTTTTTGATGTGGCATTATGTCACATCAAAAAATTTAGAATGGCTTATGAGGAGAAAACGAGGGCGACCAGGAAAGAAAATTTACGGCCCGGTCAGAGCACAACCGCTGGCTTTGTTGTTCCACTCTTTCTGAACAATGTAGTTGTTGCCGTTCCAGGTGACATCGCCGCCACTGGAATTAAGAGAACCAAAGTTCCAGGCACACTTATCACCGATCTCGTTACCGGATGCATCGGTCCAGGCATTGCCTAAAGGATCGGTAGCGGCCTCCATCTGTTCATGAGAGGTCACGTTAATGGTTTGATCCGCATCATTATGATTAGGGCTGGAACCGGGATTGCAACTGAAACTGGCAGCGTAGGGCATTGCAGCGTAAAGAGTGTTATTACCGAAGCCACTGTGATACGCGCAGAAGGTATTGGAGGCACACTGGCTGTAAGAGCTGTCAATACAGATGTCCTCGTTTCTCTGTGTAAATACAAAGAAGATATTGTGGAGGCTAGATTTCCATCCGGTTGAGCTTAAGGCATGGGAGACCTCTTGCTGGAGGTCACTGTCAAGCAAGGGACTTTCAGGATAGGTTCTTGTATCCACCCACGAACCAGCGAATTTAGCGTTGGAAGCATAGCCTTTAGTGGAGTCGGTGTACTGGGTGTTGATGTGGTAGAGGCTACTGGCACCAATATCACCGAAATAGCGCTGGAGCAGGCTATTGTAGTTGGTTGCTACATTGCCAGTAGGTTCCCAGAAGATAGCATAGGCATTTGCCGTGCCGGTCATAACCGGACCACCGTGATACGAGAGATTGTTTGTAGCCGGGTGCCTTAGAGCATTTGATTTAGCGAGTGTCTGACGCAGAAACAAATGAGGTTTGTGTAATCTGGCACCTGGAACGCTTGCGGCTGATGCATTGAAAAGATTCGATCCAATAACTGCCATCATGGCGACTATGAGTAGTCCCATCCCTAGGAACAGTCGTTTTTGCATGTACGAGTAAACTCCTTTGTTGCGATAATTGTATGAGGCTATATTAATTTAAGATCAGCAGTACTTCAGACGGGAGATACATTTGAGATGTTGTGTGTATCTCGTGAAGAAGGCTGTAGGAGGGCCCATCCTGTTTCTCCTTAAGAATAATACATCGTGCAAGTGTTTCTTGTCTTCTTAGTAGCCCTTTATGGCTTTAGTGAGCGGTCTAGAGTGCAATAGAAGGGCTTAAGAAGATTCGGAGCTTTCTGTGAGTTGTCTAAAGGAGTGAAGCGGTGATCTTATTAAGAAGTGAGTTAAGGATGGCATTATATAAGATATAGTAAGAATACGAAAAAATGAGTAAACAAGTGGAAAATCCAGATCGGGAGCTTAAAGTCTCTCAATCTGGAAATTTATCAGTTTTCATTATAGATTGTTCTACGGGTTCGGTATAGGGAGAGAACAAGGTGCAGGCAAAAGAGCGTTTACGGTCCACTCAGGACGCAACCTCTGGCCTTATTGTCCCATTCCTTCTGAACGATATAGCCATGACCATTCCAGGTAACATCAGCACCGCTCGAATTGGTAGAACCAAACTTCCAGGCGCATTTATCACCAATCTCATAGCCTGTGGAGTCATACCAGGCATTGCCCAAGGGATCAGTAGCAGCCTCAATCTGCTCATGCGAGGTCACATTGATGGTCTGGTCTGCATCATTGTGGTTAGGACTGTGCCCAGGATTACACTGGAAACTGGCGGCATAGGGCATCGCCGCATACAGCGTGTTACTGCCGAAGCTACTATGATACGCACAGAAGGTATTGGAGGCACACTCACTACGAGAGCTATCGATGCAGATATCCTCACTTCTCTGTGTAAAGACAAAGAAGACATTGTTGATGCTGGATCTCCATCCTTTTGTACTTAAGGCATGCGATACCTCGTTCTGGAGGTCGCTATCAAGCAAGGGGCTTCTTGGATAGGCTCTTGTATCCACCCACGAACCTGCAAATGCAGCGTTAGAAGGATAGCCGCCACTAGAGTTGGTATACTGCACATTGTTATGGTAGAGACTACTGCCACCAATATCGCCAAAATACTGTTGAATCAGACTATTGTAGTTCGCTTCTACATTGTTAGTGGGTTCCCAGAAGATGGCATAGGCATTGGCTGTACCTGTCATAACTGGACCACCGTGATACGAGAGATTGCTTGAAGCTAAGGGTATTACAGCACTCTGTTTAATGAGCGACTGGCGTAGGAGTAAATGAGGCATGTGTGTGCTTGTCGCTGGGACGCTTGCCGCTGAAACGCTCAAGGGAGTCAGCGCCATAACGATCATGACGGCGAACGTAAACAAGCCAAGGCATAGAAGCAGTCGTTTTTTCATGTGTGAGAGAACTCCTGTGTTGCGGGGATGGCACGATACGGTTGATCACCATCAACTGTATCGTAGAATGAAAAATACGCTTAAGACATAGATGTACCTCGTAAAGAAGGCTGTAGGTGAGCCCGTCCTTGTTTCTCCTTAAGAATAAATATACAATCAACGGCTTCTTTCAGCCTTCAATAGCGCTTCAATGTGTTAAGGAAGCGAGCAAAAATATGATAGAAGAGTTTAAACAGATTTTGCGCTTCATATGGATTGTGAAGATAGGTGAAGTAGGGATTGGTATTGAGAGTGGTATAAGAGTGGCATTACATAAGAAACAGAAGAAAGCCAATGCTTATGTATATTGTAAGCAGTAAGATGATGAGGTAATAGTCGAATGCGATTAGCAGGTACTTTTGTTTATTTTTAATCTTTTTCACTGTTTATGTTATTTGCTACTTTGAAGAGATCTCTCTTGCAGATATCGATACATTTCTGCTACAATGGCAGGGTCTTTACATTGACACAAACATAAAGGGTTCTTATTACAGGGTGGGTAAATGTCGTGAGAGAAGTGCTGACACCGCCAACAATCTGTCCAATCCTGATTGGACGAACCGACCATCTCACTAGCTTGCAGCAGCGCATCGAGCATGCAAAAGAACGCATGGGAGGGCTGCTACTTCTTAGTGGAGAAGCGGGCATTGGTAAATCGCGTCTGGTAGTTGAGGCAAAAACGTACGCCTCTGCTCAGGGCTTTCTTTTGTTGCAAGGAAACTGTTTTCTGAGCGATCTTAATTATCCTTATGCCCCGTTACTCGATCTCTGGCGCACCTTTTTTGCTCATCTCTCACCAGCAACAGCACATGATATCGACGCAGAAAAATTCGCTCAGAAGCTCTTTCCGTTACTTCCTGAGCTGGTCTCTGGTCCTGTGCTTCCTTTCTTACCCGAGAATCCGGAGCAAGAAAAACGCCGTCTCTTTGCGGTTATGACTAATCTTCTTATCCAACTTGCAAGACAACAACCTTTATTACTGATTATTGAGGATCTTCACTGGAGCGACGATACCAGCCTCGACTTCCTGCATGCTCTGGCACGGCGCTCTTCCTCAGAACCGCTTTTACTTCTGATTACTTATCGCTCTGATGAGGCGCACGCGCCATTGAGGAGTTGGCTTGCGCAACTTGATCGAGAGCGCCTGGCTCAGGAAATTCAACTGAGTTCTTTCTCGCGTAATGAGGTCGATGCGATGCTATCCACCATCTTTGAGCAGAGACACACAGCCCTGGATATGCGGCGCTTTCTGCATGGTAAACTGCTGGATGCTATCTACGCACTCACTGAAGGTAATCCATTCTTTGTTGAAGAGATTTCTCACTGCCCTTATTGCAAATGGCAACATTTTCTACGTGCATGGTTATTGGAATTGTACTTCTCTACAAGAGATAGACATCCCGCGCAGTGTTCAGGATGCAGTGCAACAACGTACAAAACACTTGAGCCAGGAGGCCAGGTATACCCTGACACTGGCGGCTGTCGCTGGTCGACACTTCGATTTTGCCCTTCTGCAGCAACTCACGCAGCTTAATGAGGAACAATTGTTGTCGTGTATGAGAGAGTTACTTTCCGCGCAACTCGTCAGTGAAGAGTCTGCTGAGAGGTTTGCATTCCGGCACGCATTAACACGCGAGGCTATTTACAAGAGTCTGCTGGTACGGGAGCGCCACGCTTTACATCGCACTATTGCCGCCACCTTAGAACTTCTCTATGCAGACGTGCTTGAGTCCCACTTAGGAGAACTGGCCTCTCATTTTTACCAGGGAGAGGTCTGGCAAAAAGTCATAGAGTTTGCACAACGTGCTGGCGAACAGGCGCTGCTACTTTATACTCCTCGTGCCGCCGTAGACTATTTTACCTGGGCATTAAACGCAATGAATTCCCTGTCTCAATCGTCAACATCTTCACTTTACCGCTTACGTGGCCAGGCTTATGATGTCCTCGGAGAGTTTGAAAATGCAAGCAATGATTACAAACGAGCTCTGGAATGCGCTCATAAGGAGATTGATCGCGTGGCCGAATGGCAATGCCTGATTGATCTGGGCTTCTTATGGGCAGGACGCGATTATGGGCAAGCTGAACCCTGGTTTCGTCAGGCACTACTGCTCGCACAAACCCTTGATGATCCCACCATCTATGCCCGCAGCCTCAATCGCATCGGCAACTGGTATCTGAATGAAGAGCAACCGCTCGAAGCTCTCCAATACCATCAGCAAGCGTTGGCTATCTTTCAGCAACTGCAAAACTCACCTGGTATTGCGGAGACGCTGGATTTGCTGGGTATGACAAGCTATCTGGGTGGCGATCTCATCCAGGGAACGACCTACTATCAGCAGGCTATCGCCATTTTTCGTGAACTCGACGACCGCCAGGGACTAACTTCTAGCCTGGCCACATTGACGTTGCGTGGTGCAACATATCAGACCGATACAATGGTTTCAGTTGGAGTTAGCCTGGCTTCAGCACGACAGGACGCTGAACTGGCGCTGAACATCGCACGCGAGATCGCTCAACGCTCAGCCGAAGCCTACGCTCTCTTCCAAATAGGACTTTGTCTGGGGTCACAGGGAGATTACACGCTCGCATTAGAGGCCGGGTTACAAAGTTTGAAAATCTCAGAAGAGATCGAACATCTTCAATGGCAAGTAGCAGCTCATAACGTGCTTGGAGGACTGTATTGCACAATACTGGCACTCCCCTTAGCACGTCAGCACTTCGAGCAAGCACTGACCCTTGCCCAGAAGAGTGGTTCCCTGTTCTGGATGCGTATGACAACAGGATACCTCGCCTCAACACTTATTCAGCTCAACGATCTTCCCCTGGCAGAAAAGGTACTACAAGCCCTACCCAGCTCCGATACCACAACGCTGACTATGGCTCAACGTATGGTCCAATGTGCTTATGTGGAATTTGCGCTTGCCAGGGGCAATTCTGAAGCGGCTTTTGCAATTACTGAACAATTAATGACATCCAATGCAAACAGATCCGAGGGACACAATGGCTTACGCGTCTTGAAATTGCGTGGTGAAGCATTGATTGGATTGAGAAGGTTAGCCGAAGCTGAAGCAGCACTCAAAGCAGCACAGGATAGCGCCACAACGCAAGGAGTACGTCCGCAACAATGGCGTCTTTCCTTGCAGCTTGGCAACCTCTATCAAATGCAGAAACGTGAGGCTGAAGCTGAGGAGGAGTTTGCACGAGTCAGAAGCCTTCTAGAAGAGCTCGCACGCAAAATTTCAGATGCTCCCCTACGAGACGCATTCCTACGGCAAGCAACTGCTCTCCTTCCTCATCGTCCATCTTCAGTACATAAAAATACCCGCCAGAGCCCTGGAAATTTGACTGCCCGTGAATGTGAGGTCGCGGCGTTAATTGCGCAGGGCAAATCAAATCAGGTAATCGCTGATACTCTGGTTGTCACCCGGCGCACCGTTGAAACCCACATCGGCAATATCATGTTCAAGCTTGGCTGTACCTCGCGTACCCAGATCGCCGTCTGGGCCGTTGAGAAAGGAATTCTGTAGGGGCCACGTTTACGACGCCTAGGAGAGTCATCCTCATTTGACCCTTCTGGGCGTCGTAAACGTGGCCCCTACGTGGGCCAACCACATTAATCTCCGTATTTTCCACGATGATAAAACCTTGCTATCTGGCTACAATTAAGAATGTCAGCTAAAGGAAAACATTTGCTTCCCTTTACTCAGTAACTGATTTTTCGCTTGAAAACATTGATGGAAAGAAAAGAGGTACAACAATGGCTACAATGCAAACAAAAAGTTTGAATGCTCCTGAAGAGGTCAGAACCCTGCCGAAGACACGGATCGATGTGATCGACTTTGGAAATGTGTCGCTTATGAGATTAACCCTCGAACCTGGATGGCACTGGTCGGACCATGTGAAACCAGCGGTTGGCACTGCGAGTTGCGAAGTTCCACATTTTAACTATGGCATTTCCGGACGCCTGCACATCCGTATGGACGATGGAACAGAGAGTGAAATTGGTCCCGGCGACGCACAACTTCTTCCACCGGGACATGATGCATGGGTAGTTGGAGACGAACCTTACATAGGACTGGATTTTCAAGGCGGCCATCTTTACGGCAAATCACACGCGTAATTGAAACGTATGCAAGAAGGTCGAATTCCCTTTCTTGCATACAAGTATGCAGAACAGAACTGAGAGGTAGGCAAATGGCACTAAAATTGATGGCGATTCTCGCTCACCCGGATGATGAATTTTTAGGCAATGGCGGTATTCTTGCCCGATATGCAACTGAGGGGATCGAAACACATCTCGTGGTCGCAACACGTGGGGAACTTGGCTGGTTTGGTGATGAGCAAGATTACCCCGGCCCAGAGGCTTTAGGGAAGATACGCGAGGCCGAAGTAAGGGCCGCCGCTGATGTACTCGGTCTTCACAGCATCAACTTTCTCAATTATCTTGACGGTGAGTTGGATACAGCCCATCCCGCCGAAATTCTTGCTAGCATTGTTGGGCATATACGGCGTATTAAGCCCGACGTGGTCGTTACTTTTGGACAATATGGGGGCTATGGACATCCCGATCATATTGCTATCTCACAGTTCACGACTGCTGCCATTGTCGAGGCCGCATCTCCCAACTCGTCGTATTATATCAATCTGGCTCCACATCGTGTCGCGAAATTGTATTATATGGCAGAGACACAGGATGTGTTCTCTGTATATCAATCTGTCTTTGGTGAGTTGGCTATGCAGATCGATGGAGCGAGGCGGGGGATAGTCTCGTGGCCTGATTGGTCGGTGACCACAAGGATCGATACATGGAATCACTGGCGTATGGTCCTACGGGCTATTGTCTGCCATCGCACACAACTGCCCGCTTATCATGTACTGGAACATCTTTCAGAAGAGCAATGTAAACAACTATGGAGTTTTGCGAGCTATTATCGCGTCTTCAGCCTTGTAAACGGTGGCCGACAGGTGGAAAATGACCTGTTTGCAGGACTACGATAGCGTATTGACAAAAGGGGAATACAATGAACGCAACAGACATTTTAAAGTACAGTCATCAAACGGTACACCAGGCGCTCACTAGCTTTCCCGAAACAGCATGGGAGCAGTCAGGTGTATGTGGAGAATGGTCCGTCAAAGATATCATTGCTCACCTGGCTTCGTACGAACAGGTGCTAGTAGACATAGTGACCACTTTTACGGTAAAGGATCCCACCCCAGCCCTGGACAGATTTGTCGAACTGGGCAGTCAATTTAATGATTATGAGGTCAACAAGCGCAAAGAGAAAACGATGCAGGAGGTGCTGCAAGAGTTCAACGAGGCACATTCTGCCGCGATGTCGCAGCTTGCAACCATACCGGCAGAAACGCTTCGTCAAACGGGTACTCTTCCCTGGTATGGCATGGATTATGCGCTAGATGACGTTATTGTTTATATGTATTATGGACACAAACGTGAACATAGTGCTCAGATTGCCGCCTTCCAGAATTGGTTGGGTTAAGAGAAAGACGGGGCAATTATATAATTGTGAGAGGAGGGTCACACAAGTGACCCTCTAATACTTATAGATTTATAGACCAATATATTTCAAAAACGCTCATGAAATGGTATACTGATTTTCGTTCTCAAGCGTGTTTCTTTCTTTTTGAGAAAAAGAGAAAAAGAGTACTAATGAAAGATCAGATCGTAGCTCCACCTGTGCATAAAGCACAAAGTAGCCTCATCACACAATTACGAGATCGGCTTATTGTTACTATTGGCATACTTGTTTGCTGCCTGGTCCTTAACTCGACAATCAGCATTGTTGTGATCATGAATCAACAGCAACTTGGCGCACAAAAATTGTCTATTCACCAGAACATTAGTGATCTTTTGCAGGCAATGGTTGATCAGGAGACAGGACTGCGAGGCTACGTCACGACTGGTAATACCACCTTTCTGCAACCTCTGACAAGTGGACGCGCCAATTATAGTATTGCGCTTCAGAAACTCAGAAGTCAGACCGCCGGAGCAAATTTTAGTGCAACCTCTAAATCGCTGACCAATGTTGATGCACAGGCAAACGACTGGATTACTGCTTTCGAGGATATTCAGATTGCAGATATGCAGAGTGGAAGTCTGAAAGCTGCTCGTTCAACCTCCTTTAACGACCAGGGCAAAGCTCTCTTCGATAGATTAAGAACCTTTGTCACACAGCTGGAGACGGCTGCAGATACTGATCTCGCACATCTCCAGACGCAGGAAAACATTGTTAACTACGTTGCTATTGCAGGCTCATTGCTCCTTACTATTCTTATAGTTTTCTGGCTATGGCGCACTTTTACCCGCTTCACACGCGCTCAACGCAAACAATTGACTTTATTGAAAGAAACAACGACTGCTTTTGGGGCTGGTGATCTTTCGGCTCGCGTTGAACGGGTTACCGACGCGGATCTTAGCGACCTGGGACACAGCTTCAATACTATGGCTGGTACCTTGCAGGCGCAACAGATTGCGCTTAGAGATCGTGATATTCTTGAGCAGGTATCGCAACTAAACACGCTTCTTACTGGCAGTCTTGATCTCACCGAGATTATGCAAAACTTTTTGGGCACCGTACTCACCGCGCTTGATGTTCAGATTGGTGTTCTTTACCTGTATGATGCTGAAAAAAAGCAGCTACATCTTTTCTCCTCGCGCGGCCTGCGTCAGGAAGACATACAAGCGAGTTTTGCACTCGGCGAAGGTTCGGTTGGACAGGCAGCTCTCGAACGCAGATCACTTATGTTACCGCAACAACAACCCGCATCTGATTTCCGTGTTCAGACAATGCTGGGCTTCACGCTGCCTTCGAGCCTCTATCATCTCCCGCTCTTGCGTGGAAAAGATCTGCTTGGCGTCCTGGTTGTGGGTTCCTTGTATCCCATGCGCGAACAGACACGTAACGTTTTAAAGGTGGTGGCCAGCAATCTGTCTTCAGCCATCAGTAACACTCAAGCCTATATGCATATCCAGAACCAGGCCAACGAATTAGTTGAACGTGCTCGCGAGCAGGAACGTTCAAATCAAGCCCTGCGTCAGCAGCGGGATGAACTTACTGTTTTGAATCAGGCACTTGAAGAAGCAAATCGTGTGCGCAGCCAGTTCCTCTCCACGATGTCTCATGAGTTGCGTACTCCACTTACCTCCGTTATCGGGTTCAGTCAGATGCTCCTGCGCACCTCCACAAAATCTCCCTTGAGTGCACGTCAACGCGACAATGTTGACCGCATCCTGAAGAATGCCGAACATCTGCTTGCGCTTATCAATAGTGTCCTGGACCTGGCGAAGATAGAAGCTGGCCGCATGGATGTTAATACGACTGAGGTGAACCTGAAAGAACTGCTCACCACTATTGTTGATGAAACACGCTCCCTTGCTATAGAGGGCGGTCTGGAGCTTAATGTCGACGTGTCAGACGATATTACGATGATGAAGACTGACCCGACGAAATTGCGCCAGGTCGTGCTGAACCTCATCTCTAATGGACTCAAATTTACTAAAAATGGGGGCGTTACAGTGTCAGCGATGCGCCGACCTGCAACGAATAGTAAAGTCGGTGCAGAGCAGGTCGCTATTGCTGTAAAAGACACCGGTATCGGCATCTCGCCCGAACAACAGGAACACATCTTTGAAGCCTTCTACCAGATTGATCATAGCAATACACGCTCTTATGGTGGCACGGGGCTGGGACTCTCCATCGTGCGTGAGTTAACGACATTGCTGGGCGGTATCGTTGAACTTAAAAGTCAGATCGGCCAGGGATCTACTTTTACCATTGTTCTTCCCACTCTGTACAGGAGAGCAAAATCTGCAAGGTATGCAACTCAATACTCTTCACGACAAGAGGATCACCGCATTTCTTTCAGATTCAATGAGTATTATCATAGACGAGCAGAAAAAAGAAAAGGATCACAATTCGTTTCTAGTGATAGCCATTGATGATAATCCTGATGTTCTACAACTCATTACGCGCTCGCTGGAGCAAACGCCCTATCGTGTTGTTGGCGTGCAGGACCCTACGCAGGCAATTCCGATTATCCAGGAGCTACAACCACATGCCATCACGCTCGACATTATGATGCCTAAAGTGAATGGCTGGCAGATTTTGCATCAATTAAAATCCAGCCCTACCACTGCGTCTATTCCTGTTATCCTTTTAACCGTTCTGGAAGATCGCTCTGCTGGCTATGTACTAGGTGCCGACGAATATCTGGTAAAGCCCGTCGCGCGTGATGCTTTGCTTGCTACATTGCACCAACTCACAGCTTCATCTCCATATAAGCAAGCAACGATATATGGGGAACACCTGGCAAACTCTCTCTCGGAAAATAATTTCGCAGATACGGAACAACTCAGGGAGCACTTAAAACATATCTTACTTGTGAACAGTGCTCCTCATGTTCATAATATCATCGAACATCTTGTTGCGGAAAAAGGTTATAGCCTCAAAACGCCGGATGGTGAGATGGATCTGATAGCCATTATTGAGCAGGCCCCACCAGATCTCCTCATGATCCTGGTACAATTGGGTGAGCAGGCAGAAGGATTGCCTCGTATCAAAGATAAGGATGAGCATTATACCCTGTTACCACCTTTAGAATCCCGGCAGAATACCATTGACAAAAAAGATACTTAAATGGGTCTGCATCCATCTGGTTCCCAACCTTTCTCCCCCGAATGATGTAGGCCCACTTAAAAGTAAAGAGAATATGTTACAAAAAACAGAGCAAGAACATCGTATTATTAGAAAGTATCATATAATGGGAGTGTACACATGACATCTCAGCAGCCGGAAAAGCGCATCTTAATAGTGGATGATAGTGAAGATATGCGCATTCTCCTGGAGCAGATCCTTGAAGAGGAGGAAGCTTCTTATGTATTGCAATTCGCGATAGATGGTCAGCAGGCTCTCCAAAAAGCTGAAGCATTTCAACCCGACCTTATTTTATTGGATATGTCGTTACCTGAGATGAGTGGCTGGGAAGTATTGCCGCAGCTGCATCGTATGCCAGCACTGGCGCAGATACCTGTTATAGCTGTCACCGCTCACGTCTCTAAGGCCGATCAGGAACGTGCGCTTGCGCTTGGTTGCGTTGCTCACCTGGGTAAGCCATTTGATATTGAGACGCTGATTGATGTTATTAACCGCGTGCTGGCGTCGTAAGCGCGGCCCCTACGTGTTCTACTTTTAATATATCACGATTGTCAAGATGAGCGCATCGTCCCAATGACCGATGTATTTTTGCTTTGTCTCGATTATCCTTTCTTTGAGTATCTTTCAAATAAGCCATGCTCCTGGTGGAGCACCCTGAACGATGAAATTGGGGCGCAATTCCAGGAGAATACAAAGAAAGGATAATCGATGGACAAAATGATCTCTTCAACTTTTATTGACAGCAAGCGCATTGGTGATGCGCTCATAAGCATTATTCTGGATGGGACCATTCGTGTGCCTATTGAGTGGGTGTTACAGGCTCCAGAAGCTGAATTGCGACACGTGGTAGATATCGATCCTGCAGGAAGGGCACGCTTTGATCACCTTGGCATTCATGTACGCTATCATGATGCTTCGATTTTGATAGATGCTGGAATGGATGAGCCTGATTTACCCTGGGGTCGGCGCAATAAAGAGCAGATGGGCATGGTACGTCCTGCTAGTATGATGGATGGTCTGGAACACATGGGAATTGCTCCTGAAGAGATTACCCATGTACTGCTCACCCATTTCCATTGGGACCATGTTCTCGGCGCTACAGTTGAGCAGGAGGATGGGACGTTTGTACCACGCTATCCTCGTGCACGTCACTTGCTCAATCGTGCCGATTGGGTTGGTACTGGTACACATCTGGAGATCGGAGCCGAGGAGATGGCACGCATGGATGCCCTGCAACAGCATGGCGTCCTTGAACTGATTGATGGTGACTACGAGGTTGTGCCAGGCATCACCATGCTTTCTGCTCCCGGTGAATTGCCAGGTCATTCCATCGTGCGTATAGAATCAAGCGGAGAGACCTTTTACGCACTGGCAGATCTTGTTCATCATGCTGCTGAATTCGAGCATCCTGACTGGACACGCGGTGGCTCCGATAAAGCTCAATTGCAGATATCGCGTAAGAAATACTTGCCTGAGGTCGCCGCAAGGCAGGCTACAGCTATCTTTGCGCATGCCTATTTCCCAGGTTGGGGGCATATCATACCAACAGAGAATGGCTATCACTGGGAACTTATAAGCCCATCAATGCATTTTTAACCACAGCGAACGTTACCCATATGGTATAAGATGCAAGTAGAACGCCACTTGGGCAGTGTTGCTGGTTGGAGATAAACGTGTTCATGCGGTTCTTAAATTTCATCTCTTTTCCTTTACATGGTACTTACTGGGTCAATGTCTATCTGCCACCCTGGTGCATCGATCGCACGCATCAAGGGATGAAGATCAGGGCCGCGCACGATCATCTGCCAACGATATTTGCCTTTAAGCCGTCCCAATAACGCCGGAGCTGGCCCCACAATATCCGTGTCCTCTAGCTCAAGATGCTCAATTGTTTCGGTGAGGCGTTCAGACAATAGCAGAGCTTCGTTCTGGCAGCGATAACGGTTGCTGTGACTATAAGTGAATTTGACGAATTGACGAAATGGCGGGTAACCATAACGACGGCGCGTCTCAATCTCCAGGGCGTAAAAGCCAGTGTAATCATGGCGCGATGCAGCATCAATACAAAAATGTTGCGGGTTGAAGGTCTGGATAATGACTCTTCCGGGCTCCTCACCACGTCCGGCACGCCCGGCGACCTGCGTCAACAATGTAAATGTACGCTCCGGCGAGGAGTAGTCAGGCAGGTTCAATGCAATATCTGCTGAGACGACTCCCACCAGCGTGACTCCCGGTAGATCAAGTCCCTTGGCGATCATCTGCGTACCAACCAGGATATCTGCCTCGCGATTGGCAAAACGATCAAGCAATTGTTCGTGTGCATGTCGACTCTTTGCGGTGTCGCGGTCCCAGCGCAGCAGACGGGCTGTAGGAAAACTACGCTGTAAGGTATCCTGTACTTTCTCCGTGCCCAGCCCAAAATAACGAATGCCCGAGCTCTTACACACGGGACAGAACTGGACTATCTCTTTCTCACTTCCGCAGTAGTGGCAGAGTAGAACACGCTCGGTTGAATGATAGGTCAGAGGCATATCACAGAGATCACAGATGGCGACGAAGCCACAATCTCTGCATAGCACGCAACTGGCCGCCCCACGCCGATTTAAGAAGAGGATGGCTTGCTGGCCGAGGCTCAAGACGCGTTCAAGTTCCTCCTGCAAGCGTCGGCTGATGATACTGGTGTTGCCTGAGTGCAACTCTTCGCGCAGGTCTATTATCTCTACAGGCGGTAGCGCTGCATTGATACGAGCGGGTAGCTCAACCAGTTGGTAATGCCCTTGTTCAGCACGATAGAACGATTCCACAGATGGCGTCGCACTCCCTAGCACAACCGGGATGCGTAACATCTGTCCCAGTACCAGTGCTACCTCACGAGCATGATAGGTGGGTCTGATTTCTTCCTGCTTATAGGCTGCTTCGTGTTCCTCATCCAGGATGATAATGCCCAGGTCCAACACTGGAGCGAACAGAGCTGCACGTGGACCAACAACGACATCTACCTTGCCTGAACGAATACGTCGCCATTCGTCATAACGCTCACCGAGGCTGAGCGCACTATGGATGATCGCGACCCGTCCAGGGAAACGACTTGCCACGCGCTGTATGGCCTGGGTGGTAAGTGCAATCTCTGGTACCAATACAATGCCGCGCTTTCCACGTGCAATGACTTCTGCCAGCGCCTGGAGATAGACCTCTGTCTTGCCGCTTCCAGTCACTCCATGCAGTAGTATGGGCTTTGGAGCTTCACCGTTCGCTTCCAGACCTTCGAGTATACAGTTCAGAGCCAGTTGCTGATCCAGTGTTAACGATAGGGAGGTACTGGGAGCTATATTACGTCCCAGCAGGGGATCTCGCTGTACCTCTACCTTCTCGATGAGCAGGATATGTTCAGTGACCAGTTGCTGTAACTGTGCTGCTGTGAGCTTGCTAGCATGGCAAAGCTTGTTTGGCGTCCAGTAACTCTCTGTTCCTTTCTCGCTCGCACCACTGTTTAGTAGGAGGTCAACGGCTGCTAGCTGATGTTGAGCGGCGAGGCCTGCTTTATCTAAAGCTATGGGTGCCAGCGTAACGGTCGAACTTCCCAGGAGATCAAAGACATGCCTTTTACGACTTCCTTTGTTTCCTATCAAGGAGCTATCCGGTGCATCATGTAAAGTCGTATCACCTGTGCTTTGTTGTAATAGTGCCTCTGTTCGCTTACGCCATGCCGCCAGCGTTTCCCCGCGTGCAATCAGGCGCACGATGCGCTTTACACGTGCCTTTGCTTTCGGAGCCTCCAGGCGAGCTTCACGTTCGATAAGTCCGCTTGCCAGCGCCTCTTTAAGAAATGCCTGCGCACGTTTCGGGCCCAGCATCTTTTTAAATTGCTCCACGTCCTGTGTGCCATCGGCGAGTAGTAACCCGATCAACGCTCGCACCTGCAAGGGGACCTCTTGCTCGTTTGTATGCGCCAGGCTCTCTTCAACCAGGCGCAAGACAAACTGCGAACGCTGCATCAATCCGCGCGTGAGCATAAGCAACGTAACCTGTGCTAACGGTGTAATGTAGTATTCAGAGATCCATACTGCCAGTTCCTGCTGATGAGGTAGAAGCGCTGGCTCAGTATCGAGAATCTCATGAAGTGGGCGCAGGACAATATCCTGGTCTAATTCTACCTGTTCTGCTGACAGAATCTCCCAGACAATGCCCTCGACGAGGCGCTCTCCATACGGTACGGAGACCAGTTGCCCGCGACGCAGCTCGGCCTCCATTTGCTCTGGCACGAGATAGGTCAAAAGTGGCTGGTCACTATTCCAACTGGCGGCAGAGGTTAACACATTTGCAAGCATGCTTTTAGCGCCTCTCAAATTCGTGCGCCAATGCTGGTAAACTGAAATGTACCATTGTAGGACGACCATGGCAGCAGCTATATGGTGCCCGCGTCTGTTCTAATTGCTCGATCATTTCACGCATCTCGCTTACGGTCAGGAAGTAATTCGCCTTGATTGCGGCCTTGCACGCGACGTTTGCCAGAGCACGCTCTTCCCACGTCTCGGTATGTCCAAGACTCTCTGGAGCGGTCATCTCAAGCAAGAGTTCGTGTAATGAGCGTGCATTCATCTGTTTCACCAGTACGCTCGGTATAGCACGTACGGCCAGTTGCTGATCCTCGCCTATCTCCAGCGAAAAGCCGATAGCTTCCAATTGCGGCAGATGCTCCTCGATCGCCTCCAGTTCTGTCGGTGCCAGCTCAATTTCAAGCGGCGTGAGCAACAATTGTGACAAAGGCGTTCTGGCCTTTAATGCTGCTACCATCCTTTCCAGCAAAATGCGCTCGTGTGCGGCATGCTGGTCGATCAGGTACATTCCGTTATCGCCCTCAGTCACAATGTAACTTTGCGAAAGCTGCCCGATGACGCGCAATAGAGGTAGACGCCGCTCCTGCCGGGGATCAATACTGCTTCCCACTGGCAATGCATCTTGTCGCACGCTCTCTCGTCGCGCTTCTTTATCTGGCTGTTCTTGCTCGGATGTTACAATCTCCTCGGGAGGTGTATGCACGTTGGAACCGTTGGAACCCTCATTCCTCTGAGTAGCCTTTCGCGCTATGTCTACAGCATTGGATGGGAAAGCTTCGGAACCCTTATCCGCACTATCTCTTTGATGCGAATTTTTTTCACTCGTTATTTTTTCACCCGTTACAGGAGTGCTCATATTATTAAACACATCCGGCGTTTTATGAATATGACTTTGCCAGAGACGTGACATCAATGGTGGACGTGTGCCGCTCTCCTCCTCTGTTACCGTCAACCAGGGATTATCCTGTGGAAAGCGCGTTTCTTGCTTATCTTCAGAATCCGATGTTGGCAATCTGGAATTGCTATCAGATTGCACTTCGGTCTCCTCAAGCTGAAGTTCCGCCAATGCATCATCCTCGTCTTTTTCTTCCACTTCTTGCACTTGTATCTCGCGTGGCTTCCACTCGGGCATTTCCGGTTCTTCCAACAGGGCAGCCCGTACAGCGCGTAGAATCGCCGCAAAAACGCGTCGCTCCTTCAAAAAGCGAATCTCCGTCTTAGCCGGGTGCACGTTGACATCGAGTAGCGTCGGATCGATCTGGATATTGATCACTGCAATCGGATGCCTGCCTGTGAGCAACAGCGAGTGATAGGCTCCCTCAACGGCTGCTGTAAGCATGCGGCTCAACACCCAGCGCCGATTGACGAAGAACGAAATATACTGGCGTGTGCTCTTATAACAGGTAGGCCGACTGACATAGCCACTCACTACTGGGCGTTCTGTATCATCGCTCTGTTCGGTACTTCCCACAGGCACCATCTGATCTGCTACCTGCAGGCCATACACTTCGATCAGGACGCTGGAGAGTTGTCCATCTCCAGGTGTGGCGAAGATCTGCCGACCATCGCTGAAAACGCTGAAACGGATCTCGGGATAGGCCAATGCGTATTGCTCCAAAAGGTGGTGACAATGGCTTACTTCGGTGTTGCGACTCTTCAAAAACTTCAGACGTGCAGGCACTGCGCTAAACAGATTGCGTACAGTGATCGTTGTTCCTTCAGACGAAGCTGCCGTCGTGACCTCTGAGAGTTGTCCGTTCGATGCTCCGATCTGTGCTCCCTGGGTTGCATGTCGCTGTCGGCTCAATACGGTTATTTCGGCTACGGCGGCAATACTGGCGAGGGCTTCTCCGCGAAAGCCAAGTGAGCGAATATGTTCCAGGTCGTCGATCTGTTCCACCTTGCTTGTAGCGTGCCGTGCCAGGGCCAGGGGAAGTTCGTCTGCTGTGATGCCACTCCCATTATCAGCCACCCGAATCAGTTGCAGCCCCCCATGTGCCAGGTCAACACGAATCTGCGTTGCTTGCGCATCAATACTATTTTCAATTAATTCTTTTACTACAGAGGCTGGTCGCTCCACCACCTCACCCGCCGCAATTTTGGCTGCGACATCAGGTGCCAGTTGTCGTATTGGCATAACAAAAACATCCTCCCCCCGCAAAACAATAGACTTTGGTAATAAGAACGAGTGTTCAGGTCACATGATAACATACAACAGCGCCACTCGCAACAATAAGCCATCAGAAGCTGCTTAATGCTAAAATCATCAAATTTGCACGAAGAGAATAATTATTTACCTTATACTGGCTGTTCAGATCTTTTATTTGTTATAAATTGTTGAAGGGAGAGAATTTTACATTTCAACGAATCATCTGCACTGTTATATCAACAGCCAGACCTTCCCATGCTCGATCCGTCGTGAGTGCAGGAAGACCAAGTTGTTTTGCCAGGGCAAGGCAAGCACGATCACCGAGGGATAAACCAGCATGGCGGGTAAGTGGACGTAATAATCCAACCTGATATGCCTGCTCAAAATCAAAGTTAATAATCTCCAGTCCAAGCAAATCAAGCACGTCGTGTATAGGTGTTTCAGGCATTCCTATCTCAGAAAGCTTTGTGACGACCTCCGAAAGATTCACTGTACTTATTGCCGCACCATCCGCAATCACGCTTGCCACTAGCTCACTGCCAGCTTCTCCATTGAGTAAAGCAAGCAATGCGGAGGCATCCAGAACTCCCCGCTTCATCCTTCACGCTCCGTTTTTCTTTCTTGTAGTAACTCATCAGATAATGATCGTCCCTCTGGCACATAATGCTTCACCAATTCCTGTGCACGTTTAATGGCCTGTTGGGGAGTGAAAATGCGTACTTCGCCATCCTCTAGATGGAGGATCACTTCATCTCCAACGTGTAGACCTAAGGCCTGTCGATACTCAACCGGAATCACTATCCTGCCCCCCTCAGCTAATTTTGTCCTTACATCAAGCATATGGCACCTCATATATATCTTGCCATGAATATAGTAAAATGTCACTCACGATAAAGTATACCATATCGTATCTCAGATGGCAAAATATGGAAAAGCTCTGATCTTTTTCCTTACCAATCGCGTCAAAGAAACAAAATTTTGTACATTTGATAAGTAAAAATCGTCCATTTGAGTCGTGAATGATAAGAGGATGATATTTTCTTGCATTCTTCAATAATGCATAATAGAAAAAAGCTTTAATGTGGTCATTTAATGTGAGGATAGAAAGAGCACTATGGAAAACTCATACATGCGCAATTCATTCACATCCACCAGGAATACTCCACATATTATAGAGTCTTCCCCTGGCGTAGATTTCAACCCATTGCAGGCAATATATTGTCTTTTGCCAGATCGTAAGGATACATCTTCTCAGCACATTGGCTCAGAGGCGCTTTTTAGCTGGTCTCTCGGCGATGAATATATGGGAAGCACCAGCCCTTATGATGATGATGGGAGTTAGCCTGGACAGCTGGGCGCGATAAATCTGGCCCCTACTGGACAATCGTCCTTTCCCCTGCTACCATAACACATATTCGTGTGCCAGGGAAAGGAATACATTATGGCTGAACTAGAAACATATATTACTGAACATGAGGATCGCTTCCTTGAAGATCTGAAGGGCTGGCTGCGTATCCCGAGCATCAGTACGCTGCCTGAACATAGTGCTGATATTCGTAGAGCTGCTGAGTATGCCGCGCTACAACTTCAACATATTGGTTTTGAGCAGGTTGAACTTATTCCCACGGCAGGTCATCCACTGGTTTACGGCGAATGGTTGCATGCTCCTGCTAAACCGACGCTTCTGATCTATGGCCACTATGATGTACAGCCCGTTGATCCTGTGGAGCTCTGGGATTCTCCTCCTTTCGAGCCAACCATACGCGACGGCAACATCTATTGTCGTGGTGCCTGCGATGATAAGGGCCAGACAATGCTGGTGTTTAAGGCTCTTGAGACGCTGATGAGCGTCAATGGCTCTCTTCCGGTCAATGTTAGAGTGCTCCTTGAAGGTGAAGAGGAAGCTGGCGGAGAATCGATTGAAGCATTTGTGAAGGCTCATCCCGAGCGGCTGCAATGTGATGCGGCTTTCATCTGCGATACGCACATGCCTGCAGCGGATATTCCCGCTCTTATCTATGGTCTGCGCGGCATCGTTTATACGGAAGTGGAAGTGCAGGGAGCCAGGCGCGATCTGCATTCGGGCAGCTATGGTGGCGTGGCTCCCAATCCGCTGCATGCTCTGGCAATCATCATCTCTCGCCTGAAGGATGCTGATGGTCATATCCATATTCCTGGCCTGTATGACAAAATGCACAAACCTGCACAGGCCGAGAAAGACTTCTGGCAGCATGATCCCTTGCATATCAATGACGCATTGCGCGAGGAGATGGGCGTCAAACAACTCTCCGGCGAGCTAGAGTATCCTCCTCTGCAGCGTATCGGGGCACGTCCCACTCTGGAGGTGCATGGTATCGCGGGTGGCTTTACGGGTGAGGGTGCGAAGACGGTTATTCCTGCCGTCGCCAGAGCCAAGATCAGCCTGCGTCTGCCACCTGAACTGAGACCAAAAGAGATCTTTCCTTTGTTTGAGCGTGCGGTGAAAGAGGCCGCGCCAGCAGATGTTACCGTTACGATACGTGCCATCCATAGTGGTGATGGTGTGCTTGTCTCGCCTGATAGCCTCCCGATGCAAGCAGCAGCGGCGGCCCTCAAGGAGGTATATGGTAAAGACCCGATCTTCACGCGCGAAGGTGGCTCTATTCCTATTGCGGCCCTGTTCGATGAAATCTTGCATGCCCCCGTCGTTCTGATGGGTTTTGGTCTGCCTGACGATAATTTGCATGCACCCAACGAGAAATATTCGCTTGACCAGTTCTTTAAGGGTATTCGTACGGTTGTGCGATTTTTGGGTAAATTGGGGCAATAGATACGGCCATGGACGTCCAAGGCTTGTGAATTAGCGTTTTTTCTCTGATCCTGGCCCGCGCAGTGGGCCTTTTTGGGTTATTATGGTGTTGTTTTTCGGGCATCGCCCGAAAAACAACACCATAATAACGTTTGCGAAGTGCCGCAGGCGCGAGGAGGGCGAATAATTCACAAGCCCTGCTGGAAACTCCTACCCTCTTGCAAGTATCGCCATATCGTACTATCATATAGTACAGGTGACAGTGTGGCGTTGTGTACTAATTTGCTAGCATGGAGTTTTTTTATGATTAATCTCCCCATCGCAGACATTAGCAGCCGGGGCTGGCTAAGTATTGGCCCTCCATATATCTATATCAATATCGATCCAGTTATCGTCCACCTGGGTTCCCTGGCGTTACGCTGGTATGGTTTGATGTATGTTGTTGGTATCATCATCGGGCTCTGGGTCATTAAAGGCTATACTACGCGTAAAGGCATCGATCAGGATATGGTCTATCGCATCCTCTGGTGGTGTATCGCGGCTGGCCTGATCGGTGGACGCCTCTATTTCGTGATCCAGCAACCCAACCTTTTTTCGTATTACCTGCCTAATCCTATCAATATTATTGCTACCTGGGATGGTGGTATGGCCTTCTATGGCGCTATCTTCCTGGTGATTCCCACCCTCTTCTGGCGTGCACGCGCTGAACGCATCAATGCCTTGGTGCTGATCGATGCCGGAGTACTTTTCGCTGCCGCTGGACAGATCTTTGGCCGTATCGGCAACCTGATTAATGGCGATATCATTGGCTACCCGAGCACGCTTCCCTGGTCGACCGTCTACGTAAATCCTAACAGTTGGGCCTGTCAGGTCATTCCGACGAACTGTAACATTCCCGTCCAACCTGCCGCTGGCTACGAACTGCTCACAAATCTCGTGCTGCTTGCCGCAATGCTCTTCCTGGCCCGGCGCGTGAGACGACCCGGCATACTTATGCTGGTTTACCTGTTCAGTTACACTATCACCCAGTTCCTTCTCTTCTTCGTTCGCGACAACATCTATGTGAAGCTCTTCAATGTGATCGACTGGCATCTGAAACAGGCTCAATGGACCTCGCTTGCCGTGTTTATCATCCTGTTGCCCATCACCTACCTGGTTTTACGCTATTCAAAGCCTGTTCCTGCTGGTGAGGTTGCTGCTACCTACGGCATTGCGCAGAAGAAGAGTGAGCCACTGGTCCCTAAAACATTGGATGGTGATGTAGTTAATGTTGAGGGTGGTAAAATTGAGCATGTGGAAAATGAGCAGGTAGAACAAGAGGCTACGGAGGATTCTTCTGCACCTACTCAACAAGAAAGTATTGAGGATTCTCAAGAAGAAGCTGTGAATACGGAAGAAAAGGCTACAAAAAATTCGTAGTCATTTTCGTAGGGGCCGCGTTTACGACGCCCAGGTGTGGGAGGCACAATCCATCTGATCTACCCACACCTGGGCGTCGTAAACGCGGCCCCTACGCCTGATAGAGTAATTTCCGGTGCATTACGGATAGTAGCGTGTCGGTCAGGGTTAGTATCTTCTCGAACTGCTCCGTCTGTTGCTCCAGGGAGGCCGTTGGCTTGCCATTGGGGGAGCATGTATTGTTCACAGGCGGCGATTTCGCTACGTACTAATTGACGCAACTGGAAACGTATAAGGGCGGGCAAGGCTATTGGCAAACCTAGTTGTTGCAGATTCTGGTAGAGGTCGAGCAATAAGACATCATCGCCGCTAAAGAGTATCGTTCCCTCTATCTCAATGGGAAAGAGCAATCCCTGGCCCACCAACTTATCGATCTCTGCGCCTGGCACGCCAGCTTGCTGTATCAGTTCCTCTTTAGAGAGGCGTACCTGCTGAACTCCACTCGTCAGTGTTCGTAGCATACGCTGCTTGAGCGCCAGATTCATCTGCACATCTCCCTGCTGCGCTCGAATCTCTAACAGTTGTTTGATAACATCCAGCGGTAAATTCTGTTGCTCCTTCAATTCACGTATGATGCCCAGCACCAGTAAGTGTTCCTGGTTATAATAGGCGACACGACCACGCATAATGGGTGCAGGTAATAGCCCTTGCGTGTTATAGAAGCGAATGGTCCTGCTCGGTACTCCAGAGAGATGAGCAAGATCATCGATGCGTAACAATTGCGGCTGTACGTCGCTCTCTACCAGGGACACTATCTCTTTCCTCCCATCACCCGGCTCCCTCATTTCTACGTTTACTGCTTTGCCTTCGGCGCAGGTTGTGGCGTAGGAGTTGCTTGCGGATTATTCAATTTTGCCTTCTCCGCTGCTATCTTCGCTTGTAGCGCGTTGAGATACGACTGTGCACCATCAAGATCGGTATCCGCAATGGCATTGAGCTGCTTGGGCATACTCGATACGTTGCTCACCCATGCTTGAAGTACCTTCTGAATGGCGATCATTGTGGAATTATCCATATATACCTGCGCGAGCCAACCACGGGCTGTTTTGATGGCCTGGAGCATCGCATTGAGAAAATCACCGGTGATCGTGGAACCAAATTGCACGATGGGTGAGACAAAGACATCATAGGCCACGCGTGTCAATTTCGCAGTAGCAATAGCGCCATCTAATGTGAAGCCTTCCAGATCTTCCAGGGCTGTGATAAATTCTTTACGCGTATCATCAGCACCCTTTGCTATTCCCTTCTGGAACGCGTCCTGCACCTGCTGCTCAACATTCTGTGCAGCCGTTCCTACAACCTGTGGCAGTTTCGGTGCCATTTCATACACCGCCGCGCCTGCTCCTCCTATTGCAACGACAGCAACTCCAGCCAACAGGCCGCGACGCGACATTTTACGCTTCTTTTCCCTACGCTGTGCTGGTGGGCGCCTGACCTCTTCTTCGTAATAATCATCACCATACTCGTCGTCATAGTAGTCGTCTTCAGTCTCGATAGGGCGCACACTATGCGTCGGTCTCCCCTGAGGTATTCTGACTGGTCGATTGGATGCATAACGTGGTTGGTCCTCTATGTACCTCATACGTGCATCAAGGGGATCGACTTCTTCATAGCCAAGATCAGGATCTACATCACCAACCTCTTCCCAGTTATCTTCTTGCGTCTCAATCAGTTCTTGCCCTGGTGTTGGACGCTGCACCAGTCGTCCGCTCCGTGTGGGATAACGCTTACTATAGAGGGTCGTATCCTCTTCCTCTTCATACTCTGGAATCCGCTCTAGTGGTTGCTCGATCTCTTGAAATTCTTCTTGTTCGCTACCTTCTTCGACAAAGCGTGCTTTGGTAGCAAGAATATTTTGACGCAGGAGTTGTCTTGTTCTACGCAGATCAGGGCGTTGCGCGGCTAGAGAACCAGACTTGCTCGCCGTCTCTCCGCGAGTCGTCCCATGTTCTCTTAATCCATCACTATCTATTCTTCCGCTCTGACTCTGCTCATTACGACTACGCAGTGGATCATACTCATACCCATATTGGCGTCCAGGACTCCTTCGATAAGTTCTCCGCTCCGAATGATCCTTTGACATGTCTTTTTTAATTCTCCTGACCTTGCATCGGCTTCGTGCTGACACTATGGGCGACAGTGGTAGATGACCACAGAGCGATAAAACAACCACTCCTAATACCCATTTTACATTACGCTTTCCACTTCGTCCAGACTTATATAGTGCAGACTATATGTGCTTTTTATAAAACTCAATTTATTTGGTTTCTGGTAGTAATAAACTGCTATATATCCTTTTTCTTACGCATCAATCCCAACCCATCCGGCAAGCTTACTATGTGGCACAGTTTACCATAAGCACCGCCCTGCTGCAACCGCATACGATTGTCAGGGTAGGGACCTTCTCTTTTTATACGTTTTCTTCTTTAGATCCGCTTCATGCTAGCGTTTAACTCAATATTCGAGCCACTACCTTAAAAAATGAGGTACCTCCAATTCAATACACCTGGCGACAGCTATGTTATAATAGCTCCAGTATTGTCGCTCCCCCAGTAGGGCCAGGAGGAACTGATTGCATGCCCGAAATTGAGAATAATGAAGATCAGATGCCCATCGTCGCCTGCGTGACGACCGGCATGTTCCAGGAGAATTGCTACCTCTACGCCTGTCCTCAGACGCGAGAAGCAGTTATTATCGATCCCGGCGATGAGCCTGAGCAGATTCTGGAGACGATTAAGGAACTTAAACTCGCTCCTAAATATATTATTAATACCCATGGACACATCGACCACGTCAGTGGCATCGATGCTGTGAGCGAGGTCTACCCCGTTCCTCTGGCAATCCATCCCGCCGATGTACCCCTTTATACCGATAAGCTCGCAGCCGAAATGTATGGACGTCAGGCACCACTTGTGAAAAGAAAGCCGGATATTCTGCTCAATGAAGGCGATTCTATCTCTTTCGGTACACTTTCTCTTACGGTTCTCCATACGCCTGGTCACACTCCTGGTGGTGTCAGTCTTGTGAGCCGTCCCTACTGCGTCTTCAGCGGCGATACGCTCTTCCGCCGTAGCATTGGCCGTACCGATTTACCCGGCGGCAGCTATCAACAGATCGAAGACTCAATACGCAAAAAGTTGTATACCCTCGATGATGATATGGTGGTCTTCTCTGGACATGGCGAACCTACAACTATCCTTGAAGAGAAACATGAAAATCCGTTTGTAAATATAGAGGAGTAATTCTTGTGGCTGTCATCTCTGTTATTGGTACCGGCTATGTCGGTCTAGTTACGGGTACCTGCCTTGCCGATATGGGCAATCAGGTTACCTGCCTCGATATTGTTGCCGAAAAAATCGAACGCCTCAAACAGGGCATCCTTCCCATCTACGAGCCAGGTCTGGAAGAACTGGTCGAACGGAACGTCCAGGCTGGTCGTCTGCGCTTCACCACCAGCTATAGCGAAGCCCTGGACAATAGCGAATTCATCTTTATCGCAGTCAACACTCCCACTGGTGCCAATCAGGGCGGTGCTGATATGCGTTACGTCGAGAGCGCGGCCAGCAGTATCGCGCAGGAACTTGATCACTACACGATCATTATTAATAAGAGTACCGTTCCCGTTGGTAGCGGCGATGTGGTCTCGCGCGTTATTTACAATAACCTCAAGCGTCCCGATGTCGGCTTCTCGGTTGTCTCCAATCCCGAGTTCTTGCGCGAGGGATCGGCGGTACAGGATTTCCAGCATCCTGATCGCGTGGTACTTGGCTCGTCCGAGGAGGAAGCCGCCAGTACGGTCGCTCGCCTGTACCTGCCGTTGCGTGCTCCTATCGTGATTACCGATCTGTATACCGCCGAAATGATCAAATATGCCTCGAATGCGTTCCTGGCGACGAAGATCTCGTTTATCAATGAGATTGCGCAGATCTGCGAACGTCTGGGTGCGGATGTGAAAGAGGTTGCGGTAGGCATGGGTTATGATAAGCGCATCGGACGGGCGTTTCTGGATGCAGGCCTGGGATACGGTGGGAGTTGTTTTCCAAAAGACGTTCGGGCGCTTGCTTACATGGCCGATGAAGCAGGACTACACCCTCAATTGTTACATGCCGTAATGGACATCAACCACGATCAGCGCCGCCTGGTTGTCAATAAACTGACCAACATCCTCGGCTCACTGCGCAATTGCACCATCGGCGTTCTCGGTCTGGCCTTCAAACCCAACACGGACGATATGCGCGAAGCTCCCTCCATCGATATCATCCGCTGGATTACCTCTCAGGGTGCTGCCGTGAAAGTATATGATCCCGTTGCTACCGAGACTGGTCGCGAGGCGCTCAAACGGGCTGGCGTTCACATGGATGCAGTTACCTTCTGTGGAACTGCCTACGAGGTTGCTCAGAACGCCGATGCGCTCGTTATGGTGACTGAATGGAACGAGTTCAAGTCGTTGAATATGGGCCAGATCCGTAGCGCTATGCACCGCCCCATACTAATCGATGGCCGCAACCTCTACGAGTCAACCGAAATGGAGCGTCAGGGCTTCATCTATCGTGGCATGGGACGCGGCACCAACCCGTCCCCCTCCATTCTGGCACCTGGAGATACCACCAGTATTCTCCCTCAGCAGTCCGCGCTCGGCTTAGAAGAGGGAAAGTAATGAACGACGACCGGCCATTGCTCTTTACGCCCCTGGTGAATCTGCCAGGATCTCCTCTATCTGCTGAACTCTTTGGTGTATCGGGCATGGCTGGTCTTCCCGCTCCTCTGCTTCCAACGCACGGCGTCAATGTTGCCGTGGGCGTCGATATCATCGAAATCGAGCGTGTACGCAGCATCCTCGCGCGGCACGGTGAACGTTTCCTGCAACGTATCTTTACCGAACTAGAGATACAGCAATGTCGTGGTAAGCCGCTTAAATTAGCTGGGCGTTTCGCGGCAAAGGAAGCTATCAGCAAGGCGTTGGGTACGGGTATGCAGGGTATCTCCTGGCACGAACTGGAGGTGGTGCAGTTGAGTACGGGGCGTCCGAGTGTGCGGTTGTATGGGAATGCAAGTTTGCGTGCGCGCGAGTTGGGCTTGAGTGCTTTTGATGTGAGTATATCTGATCTGGCGTCGTTCTCGATTGCGGTGGCGGTGGGGGTGCAGGTTGATCTACAAGAGAAGTAGCATCAATATGCAATCAATATAATGCAATTGATTGTAGATAGGCTATAAATTGGAGGTAGTCACTTGGGCGCACTATCTTTTGTAACACTTGATCCAGAACTGTTAGCCTTAAAAGATATCATTTTAAGGCAGAAAGCAGTTGATGTTCAGGTTGATAATGCTGAAATGTTAAAAATGTGTAATAAGATCGCCTTGGAGATGTTTGAAGTAATGTATAAATCTGATGGAGCAGGAATTGCAGCACCTCAGGTAGGGATTCCTCTGCGTTTAGTTACGATGGACCCGGCACGGTTAAAATTTGGTCCTCATGTCCTTATCAATCCGATTATCCTAAGTTCAAGTGAAACTCAGGTTGGAGATTTCGAGGGATGTTTGAGTCTTCCCCTTTGTACTGGCAAGATATATAGATCCACAGAAGTTCATGTTCAAGCTTATAATTTGCAAGGTAATCTGGAAGACTATCATGCTGATGGTTGGCTTGCTAGAATATTTCAACACGAAATTGACCATTTAGATGGCCTGCTCTATCCAGATAGGTTTAGACCTGAAGATAATCTGCTTCCAACGGAATCTGGTGCTCGCCGTAGAGCTATTGATTCTTTGGCTAAATCGATAGAGGAGCCATAGAAACCGAGGTAGAAAAGTAAAAACAATCAATGGAAACCGCCCTACAATCGGCCCATGATCACAAACTTATCCATCGTGATGTCAAGCCTGAGAATATATTATTGAGCAGTAACAATACGGTTCTCCTGAGCGATTTTGGCCTTGTCCTCTCCGCCCAGAGCTCAAATTTGCGTTCTTTGCAGGAGGTGGCAGGGACGGCTGCATATATGGCTCCGGAGCAACTCCAGGGCAAGCCTGTGCCAGCTAGCGACCAGTATGCTCTAGGCGTCGTCGTGTATGAATGGCTGACGGGTAGTTGCCCCTTCCATGGCACGTTTTTTGAAGTGGCAAGCCAGCATATGTTTGTTGAAGCCTCTCCGTTGCGCGAGAAAGCATCCAACATCTCTCCCCAGATTGAGAATGTGGTGCTGAAGCTCTCTCCAATTAGCTGCTAAGTCAGTAGCTATCCAGGAACGCGAATCATCCCAACAAGTCGCGAATGCATGGGAGAAAGCTGCTATTTGCTTGTATTGAGCAGCACAAAAGCCTATACTTACGTAGGCTACTCACAAATTGCTAGAGTCTAACTTTGTATAGAACGCGAGAAGAGACACGGCATATCCCACAAAGAGGAGGGTATGAGTATGAGCACGCCACTGAAGCGCATCGGGCGCTATGAACTCTCTAAACGCCTGGTTAGTGATAAGACGAGCGAGGTATGGATTGCCTTCGATCCTCGGTCGCGTGACTATGTAACCCTCAAAGTATTCTATACTACTATAAAGGCTGACTCTGATGCTATGCTACAGTTTCGTCAGTATGTCGGGCTGGTTGCTTCCATCAAGCATCCCAACATTGTACTTATCCGTGACGCGCTTGTCTTTCCCTCAAGCGATCCCGATGGCTCAATAGCCTCTATAGTCTGCATTGTGATGGACTACGTTGAGGGGCAGACTCTGGCTGACTATTTGCATCATACGAGGAGCGGAGGTAAAATCCGGCCAGGAGCTGATATTGTGCATCTCTTTACCTCTCTTAGCCTGGCAATAGACTATGCCCATCAGCAGGGTATAATTCACGGGAACCTCAATCCAGGTAGCATTCTACTAAAGCGAGACGGTAATACTCCAGGCCAGATAGGGGAACCTCTCCTAACCGATTTTGATTATACGAGACTTTTGCAAAACACTGGTGGCACGATCAGCCCTTTCTATCTCCTCTGAAAAAGTCCTTCCCTACGGCTCAGGTTGGAGATTATCCGGCCTGAGCTATGGGTTGGCGTTCCACTTGATACCCTAAACGTGTCAGTTGATTGACGAGGCGTCGCTCAACCGACTCGCGATCTCGTTCCTCAAAAAAGGTTTCCCCACGTTCTTGATAGGTCGTTGCCTCACTCAGCAGATGATAGATAATGACGAGAATGCTGTGAGCGACGGCCATCGCTGCTCGTTTCACTCCGCGCCGAGCGGCGATGCGACGATATTGCGCAGCAAGATAGCTGTTCTTTTGACGTGATGCTGCATGGGCAACCTGGATCAAAACCCGTCGTAACCAGGGATTGCCCTTGCGTGTTTTTCCAGATAATCGCTTCCCAGCACTTTCATGATTGCCAGGACAGACTCCCGCCCAAGATGCCAGATGCCCTGCTGTGGGAAACTGTTGCATCTTTATCCCGATTTCAGCCAAAATAGCGTACGCCGCTCGTTCGCTTACACCGGGAATACTACAGAGTAAGACCATCGCTTCCTCCCAGTTTCCCACTGCTTTTGCAGAAGACGACAGTTCCTGTGAGGTGGGTTCCGTCCTGGATTTGGCCTGTTCTGCTCTGGCAGGTCCTGAATCTTCGTCGTCGGGAGAAGGTGGGGGAGTGAAACGTCGCGCGATTTCCTTCGTCACTCGATCAATCGCTTGCTCAAGATGCTCAATCTGCGTCAAATGTTCTCGCAGTAAAAAGCGATGATGGTCATCGACATGGCCTGTTAATGCCGCCACCAATTGGTGCTCGTTGGCATGAACACGCCCCAGAGCGAAGCCTGCTAGTTTAACGGGATCGGTTTCCCCATCAACGATCGCCCCCAGAATCATCCGTGACGCTTTTCCGACAATATCACTCACGACATCGCCTAATTTCAGGTTGGTATCTTCTAGGGTTTTCTGAACACGATTGACTTCTCGGGCTCGCTCCTCCGTTAAACGAACACGATATCGCGTCAAGTCGCGTAATTCTCTTTGGGGGGCCGAAGGAATGAAACTCGCTTTGAGTAACCCATGTTGAAGCAGCTCAGCAATCCATTCCGCATCTTTCGTATCCGTTTTTCGTCCAGGAACCGCTTTGATATGCTGGGCATTGACGACCAACAACTCAAAAGTTCCTTCCAACAGGTTATACACTGGTTTCCAGTACACACCAGTTCCTTCCATTGCCACATGCGTGCATCCCTGCTCTTTGAGCCAGTCCGAAAGTTTCAATAATTCCTCCGTTGTGGTTCCATACGTGCGAAATTCCTTCTGTGGCTTCCCCTGCTCGTCTCGAATGATCAGACAGACCTTAATGGTCTTCTTATGCACATCACACCCTGCGCACCGTGGATACAGTATTTCCATCTCCAGGCTCCCATTCCTTCTGCTTTTCTCCTTTGAAGTCGAAAGATGCATCTGGCATGGGTGAGCAGAAACAAAGATTCTCCTCTGCGTGCTCCATCGAAGACAAAACAGCTTCTGCGATGGGCAACAATGCGTGGTTCCTACACTCACCCGGATCAGTCTCTCACACTGGCTCGTTAGCACAAGAAAGGAACGATTTCTGGGCCAGGACATCTTGCCCCTATTCTACTCTTTTTCATTCTGGGTGGTGTACCCTAACATGACGGTCTCTCACCTGAACAAATACGAGGGCATTCAGCCAGTGAACAAAGTGATATCTACTCGCTCGGGGTGATTCTGTATGAACTGTGTACCGGTGTACTGCCTTTTCGAGGAAACAGACCTTTTGCCATTATGATGCAACACCTGAATGCGCCACCTACCCCACCAGAGGTCATGAATCCAACTATCTCTTCTACCCTGTCCGGTGTCATTCTGCGTAGCCTGGCGAAAGAGCCGGAGAAACGGTTCTCCAGCGCCTCTTCTCTGACGCTTGCTCTGGCCCATGCGCTCAATTTGCCTGTTCCTGAAGTAAGTAATAATGGTGAACACCAGCCCCTATTACAGACCGATGTGAAGCCATTTATAGAACCGATACCATCTCTAAAGAACAGTGTAGGTACTCCGACGCCTCTTGCTGGAACTGGCACAGAAACAACCTTCCCGTCAGAAGTTGAACTGCGAAATCGAAGAAAACATCCGCTCAGTTCGTGGTACCTTATCTGTATCCTCGTGCTTTTGTTCGCGAGTCTGGGAACCATAGTTACCCTCTTGCTCCTTCCGCAAAATAAGGCCACTGCTCCGAATCAGTTAGTAGGGCATGCGTTCTTTCTCAGTAGTGGGCAGTTCAATGCGAACAGCCCACAGGGAATTAATGATGAATTGCAGGTAGCTCTAGCAGGCATTCCTGACACGCCGGTTGGTAAGAGTTATTATGCGTGGTTACTGGCGGATCAAAATGTAAGCGAATCCTTGCCGATTTTGCTGGGTTCCTTACACGTCGAGCAGGGGAATGTACGCTTCCTCTATCCTGGAGACCTGCAACATATCAACTTGCTGGGAGTGACAAGTCGTTTCTTGATTACCGTAGATGACGCGCACCATCCGACGAATAATCCCTTGATTGATACGAGTTCATGGCGCTATTATGCTTTCATACCCCTCATGCCGAGCCCCATTGATAAGTTGCATTTTAGTATGCTCGATCATTTGCGCCATCTGCTGGTCGATTCTCCAGAACTGAGCGACCGCAACTTACATGGAGGATTAGCCTTCTGGCTTGTAAGAAATTCAGCAACCGTCTCGGCACTCGCGAACAGCGCCAGAGACGCCTGGCCCAATAAAGATACAGCTACCATCCATAACCAGGTCATACGCATACTGGATTATATTGATGGCGCATCATTTGCAAAGACTGACCTACCGCCCGGTACCCCGTTGCTTGCGGATGCTCGTACTTCGCAGATTGCCTTGCTAGGCCCCGCTCCACAAAATCCCGATGCCCCGGGCTACGCCTACAACAGCGAGGTTCCACCGGGCTATACCTACCTCATCAGCGAGCATATGGCTGGCGCAGTCCAATCGCCTCAAACGACATCGGATCAGCGCAAACTTGCTGTGCAGATTAATACGAAGCTGGATGATATGAAGCGTCTATGCGAGCAGATACAGCAAGATACAAAGCAACTATTGAACATGAACAATGCGCAGTTGTTACAGCCAGCAGCGCAAGTGCTGCTGAACGACCTGGCGACGCAAGCGCAATATGCTTACACTGGCCAGATTGATCTATCTACCAATCAACCCAGTGGAGGCGCTCTGTGGATCTACACCAGTCTGCAGCGCCTGGCGGCCTTTGATATCCGACCGTACGTGGCATAGTGGGGCCACACGGGCTTGTGCAACGAAGTGGAACAAGCCCGTGTGGATGCCTACTATGGATTCGTCGTCACGAGATAGGTGCTTCCCCCATTCACACTGAAATTGACATATCCTCCGTTGGCAGATGCGCCTGTAACGCCTGAGGTTGCCTGGAATGTGCCATTATTCCAGACCATATAACCATTGATGCTGATCTGGACTTGCTGGCTGTTCGTTACAGGAACGGCGATAGTACCAGTCGTGCTGGCTGGCGCCTGCACTTGCAGATGGAAATGCTTGTTGGCATCGTATCCCCATTGTGTGGAAAGCGTGCCATACGCGGTAGGTGCCTGACCTTCAGTCCACGCGACTGAACCAGGATGCGGTTGAACGAGCCAGGACTGATAGCCAGGGCTGACCGGGCTGATACCCAACACGTACTTTGATAAGGCACTCGTGGCCCCGGTTGACCAACCATGCGCCAGGCTGGTGTAGGACGAGACGGGTATCCCATTACTCGCAATGTTTTCCCAGTCCGTACCAGTGCCATCCTGACCTGAGCTGACCATCTCACCCCATTCAGTTGTGATGAGAGTGAGCGCATTGGCGGTATCATTGGACTGCATACGCGCCCACACATCATACGCCGAAATGAAAGGACTGATATACTGCTTGAAGTTGGCATCGGAGCTGAACGGCAGTGGTCCCGCACTCGTCCAGAGATCTTGCTTTAGCGTGGAGAGAATACCGGCGACCGCACTGGCAGGGGCAACTCCATAGAGAACGGCCATCGAGTTAGCATCCTGTGCGATTGCACTGTTGGTATCACTGATTTTATAAAGACCTGTTGTAGCGTTAAACAAATTCTGGTTGATAGCAGTTTTGAGCGCCGCAGCCTGCTGAAGATAGGCCGTCGCCTGGCTGCTATTTCCGACGGCACTGGCTAACGTTGCCCCCTGGATGAGAGATTGATAGTAGAGCAGATTGAACTCGGTCACGGTCCCGTTCAGGCTCCCATCATAGTAATGCCAATCATTTCCATCGCTGCTGTTCGTCACAAAGAGTCCCTGACTATTGACCTGTTGAGCACTCCAGGCCAGTTCTTTCTGCACGATGGGCCACTCTTGTTTGACAAAGGCCAGATCTCCTGTATAGAGATAGTAGTCAGCCATGTTGAGCACGAAGTAGATCGAATACGATGCGGAGTAGGGACCGACTGTACCCGGTAGCGCTGCGGTATTGAGCGGATTGAGGGCACTCTGCACTCCCTGGACGAAGCCGCTGGTATACTGATAACTACCCATAAGCTGCAACGAACCCTTCATATATGCTGTAGCATTCGACGAGTAATAGAGCGTCGGGCCACTGATATTAAGGTCACCTTCCCATACATCCCGATCACGTTTTGCACCATCCAGAACAATGGGCAGTGGGTTCCCAGGAACATTGAAGTCGTTGAAAGCTGATGTCTGGCTGAGCGCGTTCTGGTAGAGCGTGTTATTACTGGCATCAACGACCAGAAGGTTCTTGAAACTGGCCTCCTCGCTGCCATACTCGCGGAAGCCAATCGTGCCACTGGAGTAGGCTGGCGTACCCGACGAGAATTGAGAGGAGTTAAATGAAGCGATCTGCTGACCGTCGATGGATGTTGTCACGGTTGTTCCCTGTACCACAGTCGTGACTGTATGCCAGGTAGCAGGTTTGATATCGAAGGGAAGGGCAACCGTAGCAAGTGAGATGTACGTGCCATTGTTGTCAACGACTTCCTGCAACGCATTTGGAGTTCCCCCGCTATCATTGTCAGCGTTGAGGATCAGCAGATAGTTGCTGTTACTTGATTGCCCACGCACAACCCAACCGGCTTGATTCGCGTTGACCTCGGTCGAGAAGGTCATGGTATAGTTGGTCCAACTACTGCCAGCCTTTAAGAGAGCAGCATTGCCTCCCTGAATGTCGAGCACACCCTGCTGAATGCTCCAGGCACCTGAGGAGGTATGTGCCGGTAACTGATTGAGGTTGACCGTGTAGGCTCCATCATACCAGATACGATTGAGTAGAGGCTGGTCGGACACAAAGTTCCCCTGGAAGGTACCGTCGGTGCCCTGATAGGCTTCGTAGTAGATCTCAACGGAGCTCAAAGTGACACTGCCAGCTTTTGTCAGGCTGATCCCCTGGTAGCGTTCGCCACCCTGAATATAGCGGTTCACAATCGTGCCAGCCTGGCTCACAGTATAGGTATCGTAGCGTTGGGGGTCGGCGATGGTGCTCTGGTAAGGGGATGCGCAGTCACCACAACTGGAAAGATATTGTAAACCTTCACTATAGGTCGCTAATAAGGTTGGATTGCCTGTTTCAGCGGTTACGGTAAACTGGGGGAGTCCGCCGATATCTTTGCCATAATCGAGTACAATCGAAGGCGCAGTCCCTGAGCCAGACCAGGTCAGTGTGGTTGTCTGCCCGCTTCCTGGATGCGTCAGGCCAGCGGCATTCGTGACATTTCCCGCAGTACTCGTGACTGCCGTTGGATAAATATCGCGAGATGCAGGAGCCTGGACATACTGCTGCCAGTTCGGATTGGATGGCCAGGGATTTGGACTGGTGCTACTGCCCGGCACAAAAAAATCGTTGAGGTTGGATGGCTGGCTCAATGGGTTTGCATAGAGCGTTGAGCCATTGACATCGGTGATCTGAAAATTCTTGAAACTTGCCGCCTCGCCTGTAAATGAGCGAAAACCAACCGTGCCCGTTGCATAGGAGGGAACGCCAGATGCAAAGGAGGTGGAGTTGAAGGATGAGATCTGAGAACCATCAAGGAAGACGGTGATAGTGGTCCCCTTCACAACTGTTTTTATGGTATGCCAGGTGTTGATCTGGAGCGTGCTGGAAAGCGCAACGGTGGCGATATGGTCATACGTGTTGGTTCCTGCTCCAACTACCTCCTGAAGTGCATCAGGTGTTCCATTGGTATCATTATGAGCGTCAAGAATGAGCAGATAGTTGTTGCCCGCCGACTGTCCACGCACCACCCATCCTGACTGGTTGGAGATGATCTGCGTTGAAAAGGTCATAGTATAGTCGGTCCAATTGTAGCCAAAACCCAGGAGTCCGACATTGCCTCCCTGAGCCTTCAGCGCATCGTTCTGAATGCTCCAATTTGGCGCTGCAGCTTTGACGAATATTGGATGAGAGAATAGGAGCGACAAAAATACGATGGCGCTCAGCAGTGAGAGCACCGGTTTTTGCAAGATACGTCCTTGCATGCGAATGTACCTCCTTGTATGCAAAAGTATGCAAAAATAGCATTAACCATTGGAAAAAGGAAAAATTGAAACGCTTCAAACAATACTAATGAAATTGCTGAACTTAAATGTATTGTAGCAATGATAGCTGACGTAAGGGTGACTGTCAATGTCATTTGCCGAAATGATTTTTATTTACTTTTAAATAAAATTACTCATAATACATCTTGATAGAGAAGAAGGGAAATGCTTAGCCTCAGCCCACTGTGCTAAAATAGCATGGGAATCATTTCGATTGAGGAAGATATGAGAGCATTATTACAGCGCGTTACCAGAGCTAGCGTGACCGTCGAAGACCAGATCGTAGGCCAGATAGAGCATGGTCTCCTCATCCTACTTGGTGTAGGACAGAACGATAGTGAGATTGAGATCAAGAACCTGGTTCACAAAATTGTCCATCTGCGCATCTTCGGCGACGATGAGGGTAAAATGAACCATTCCCTACTCGATATTAATGGGAAAGCACTCGTCGTTTCCCAGTTCACCCTCTACGCCGACATTCGCAAAGGTCGTCGGCCCAGCTTCACTGAAGCAGCTCCACCAGCTCTCGCCGAACCGCTGGTTGAACGCTTCAAAGATGCCATCTCGACCTACGGTATTCAAGTTGAAGGAGGCGTCTTCGGTGCGCATATGGAAGTGAATTTACTGAACGATGGCCCCGTTACAATCTGGTTGGATAGCGATCAACTGTGAAACCTGTTGATTGTCTGCCCCTATCCTTTCACCATACCACCTCGACGCACCACTTCAACTTCTATCCTCTCTGCCAGATCCTCTACATTGCTCAATCTACCATCAAAAACAAATTTCCTTCCATCGTGGCAGTGAACAGCGTATTGGTGATGAATAGTGGTACTGGTTCTTTCAAATCCATGCTCATCGTGTGTTGTGCTTGTACTTGCAAACGTTTTATTGAAAACCATAAGCACCTGCTCCCAACGAAACGCGTCCGCACTGTTGCGCGTCACATATACCACGCCATTAGTACACAACACAGCCCGATTATTGCGAATACGCAGAGCCTTTACAATGATCCTGATGCCAATTGCAACGAATAACAATCCGAACAATGGAAAGACAATCCCAAGGATAGTAGACATTGAGCTGAAAAGATCTATTCCGGAAGATGGGGCCGAGCTAATAGATGGCAATGATGATGGATCGATATTAGGAGGCAACGATGATGGGTCGATAGTTTGCGAAGATGTTAGTCCCATAAAGATGCCCAAACCATTGACCACAAAGGCTGCAACTATAGACCAGCCTATCCCAATCACTATGACAATGATGCTAGTAATGATACTACCAATAATGTTTGGCTTGTAGATTTCTGTGGGGATACCAAGGTTATCTCTCTCAATAAGGCGTTGTGCTTCCTGCGTGATGTTTGGCATAGAAATTTTCCTTTTTCTGAAAAAATGATATAGGTTGGCGGGACATTTAGCTTTTATGGTTGTCTTTAAAGATACTATCTGTAATATACAAGACGAGTTGGGAAGAGAAAAGTAAAATGGTGGAGGTATCTATTTCCACTCCGCAAAATTCCTTGCATTCCCCTCTACAATATGGTATTCTTTTTTCAAATACATGATTTATTGGAGGTGCTTATTATGTCAGTATCCATCGTTCCCGTTGTTTCCAATGGGTATGGTACACATCCTTAGGGGCCGCGTTTACGATGCCCAGTGACTGACGCCCGGTGTGGCTGATTGACACACGCATGGCTCATTAACGCTCGCTCCTTCAATTCATTGCCTGCACATGTACACTTTGTTCGCAGCACGCAATGATGGTTTGTTCATGTTCTCTGGCCCTGGCTTGCTCCAACCAGACATGCTTCCTGTACCACTACCCCATTCGGAACAACTCTTCCCATTTTTCTGATCCCTGGTGCATAAAATGATGCATTCTCTATTCCGACTATGTGCTTTCTATGCCTTTTTGGCTTGTTTCTCTAAAGGCGCTCATTTAGGAACATGTAGAGGAAACTGGACCAGAAAAATCTTTACCCATGTTATCAGCATAGAATTCAGCTACCCATCTAAAGGAGCAATTCTTTTGAAGAGAGATTTTGACGACAATTCCGAAGAGACCACGACATTCGTAAAAATAAAGCCGGGTGCACGCGAACGTGCCCGTACACAATCCCATGTTCAGACCAAACCAACACGCAAGACCAGCTATGAAAGCAGCTCGGCTGTCCAGCGCTGGCTGCGTGAACAGGCATACGACGAGCCGCAGCAGCCTAAGCCAGCGTTCCATCCTACGTTGCTGGCTTCTCGACGTGATGCGCCCTGGACTCTTTCGTCGCTGACGCCATTCTACGATCAACACCTGATCACGGATGTGCTACACGAGGCGTATAGCGGAAAGGAAGCGAACGTTTTCTGTTGTGAGGCCCATCCTTCAACCGGAGAGCAATACCTTGCTGTGAAGATCTATCGTCCGCGTATGTTCCGTAGTTTGCGCAATGATGCCGTCTATCGCTTTAGCCGCATCCAGCGCGACGAACAGGGGCAGGCAGAGCATGGTAACAGTCGTCGCGGTAGCGCTGCCACGCGCAAAACTGAACGGGGTCGCGCCGCCCAGGTCGCTTCCTGGATCGAGTACGAGTATCAGACCCAGCGTCTGCTTCACGGACACGGTGCTAATGTGCCTCGTCCAGTGGCTCAGATCGGTAATGCGGTTCTGATGGAGTATATTGGTGCAGTGGGAGAGCCAGCTCCCCGCCTCAGCGATGTTATACTCGAACAAGAGGAGGTCCAGCCGCTCTTTGAGAGCATTCTGCGTAACATCGAACTGGCGCTGAACCATGGTCGTATCCATGGTGATCTGTCAGCTTATAACATCCTTTACTGGCAAGGGGCGGTTACTCTGATCGATTTCGCGCAGGCTGTTGATCCATATCACAATTCGGATGTGTTCTCGCTACTGGCACGTGATATCGAGCGTGTTTGTCAGTACTTTGCGCACTATTATAAAGAACGCCATGATGCACATGCCCTCGCTCGCCAGATCTGGATGCGCCGGATGGGGCCACTTCCTGAGGATGTTTAGAAAACGTCTGCATCCTTTGGGAGGAACATTGGGCATTTCTCTCGTCGGTGATTTTTACAGGAAGAAAGAGTGTAAACGGTAGGGAAGCCATTTATTATTCCGTCCATTTATTATTCCGTGGGGCCCGTCACTGCGTTTGCTCGTCGGACCCCACGGAATAATAAATGGCTTCTCTACCCTGATTGTAAGTTATTGAATGTCAATGGACGCGATAAATCGATGGACGCGATAAATCTAGTCCCTACTCTTTTACGTCACGTTTCCATGTTAAAACAGTCGCAGCGACCAGAAAGATGACCCCGTATACCAGGGCAACGACAAGCGTGTGTGTACCATTTACTTCCACGAGCGGAGAGGCACCAAAGTTTGAAAAATGCTGAGGCATAATAGAGGCAGGCATCGCGTTCAAGTTTGGTCCCAGGAAGTATGCAGTTGCATTTTTCCAGAAATCATTGTGCGTGAGCGAGTAACCGAGGCGCATGAAGACTGAGCCGATATTGTCTGCAGGGAAGAAGGCTAGCGAAGCGCTCAACCCAAAGACAAATGAACGCCCCAATGCGGTCAGAGCTACGGTCAGCAGGATTGTTACACCCATACTGATCAATACAGTAAGCATATAGACGCCTGTATCATGCCAGAAATTAGCATCAAGTGCCTTGAGCCCATCAAAGTTCCCCGCCAGCACGGTCATCTGCAAAGCCGACAGGAGCACATTGAGTAGCAGGCCGATGAGAAGAACGAAAAGGGCAATCACAACAACAGCGAACATTTTGGCAAACAGCAGTTGTAAACGTCCAACGCCACGTGCTAGCAGAATACGGATCGTGCCCAGTTGGTACTCTCGTCCGAAAACGCTGGCCGTCAGTATGAGCAGGAAAAATCCGATGAAGACGCGCAGCACGAAGAGGTTCTGACCCACAAAATCATAGAAAAATTGGAGTGGCTCTGCTTTCAGGAGATCGCCCTGAGACTTGACCGCGAGTGTTATCAGGTAGGGTAGACAGATGATCCCCAGCATGAGCACAAATGAGATCCAGATGCTCAACATACGCATCACTTTAAAGATTTCGCCGCGCACAATACCAAAGAAACTGGGTCGCGAGGTCTCAATGAATTTCTGTTCGGCGGCAAGGCTTGTTGCAATAGTACTCACTTCACATCTCCTGCATGGTAATTGGTCATCTGTAAGAAGACTTGCTCAAGATCACGGCTGGCTGGGGCAAGTGTATCAGCAACAAAGCCTGCCTGGCCCAGGAATAGATTGAGTGCACGGCCACGTCCCTCCGGTACCGGTGTGATGATTGTACCTTCCGCACTCAAACGAGCACTCAGACCCCACGGCTGCTGCTGAATAAGATGCAAAGCTTCCCGCGTACGTTCAACCCTGACTTCGTACTCGCCATGCCCCTGTGTGAGATCCTCAATGGTGGTTTCTGTAATCGGCTTTCCAAAGTTAATGATCGCGACACGAGAACAGATCTGTTGCACTTCGGTAAGTAAGTGACTGGATATAAGCACAGTCTTCCCCTCACTGGCAAGACGATGCATCAGGTCGCGCATCTCGACAATACCAGCAGGATCAAGGCCGTTGGCCGGTTCATCAAGGATGAGAAGTTCGGGATCTTGCAACAAGGCAATCGCCAGTCCGAGACGTTGCTTCATTCCCAACGAGTAGGTGCGTACGCGATCTTTTTCACGTCCCTTGAGTCCTACCAGTTCCAGGATGGCATCGTAGCGCTTCGCAGGTACTCCACCAAGCGTAGATGCGACCGCCTTGAGATTGTCGAGACCAGACATATAAAGGTAGAGTGCAGGCGTTTCTATAAGTGCTCCAACGCGCGGCAACACTTCAGCGCGATGATGAGCAATGTCCTTTCCCAGAATCTCGACGTTCCCCGCTGTAGGCGTAATGAGACCAAAGACCATGCGAATAGTAGTTGTCTTGCCCGCTCCATTGGGACCCAGAAAACCAAAAACGTCTCCCCTGTGAATGTTTAAACTGAGATTGTCGACGGCAAGACGTTTTCCATACTGCTTAGTGAGATTTTGCAGGCGTAACACAACCTCGTCCGAACGCACACGCGCCGCATCGGTTGCTGCTATAGCCATAACATTATCAACCATAAAAAGCTTTTTCCTTTCAAAAAAAGATTCTCGTTCTTTTTTCGCGATGATTAAAGAACATTATCATAATGAATACTCGTAGGTAGAAACGTATAGAAGCTAAAGATCACAAATTAATAGTACCCTACATTTGTCAAATTGCAAACATGAATGTGTCGCAAATTTGTCTCAATCCGACATGATCAATGGTTTTTTTATGACACTCCTTCTTGCCTCATCTTCTTGCCTGAATATTACTGTGTATAACCTCTACAAAATGCCTTAATGTTGCGTGCATCTTTTTGGCCTCTAATCTCGTGAAAAATGTAGATGTACATAAAAATAATTAACTCTAGTTTAACTGACCACCTTTCTCTTGACGTTATGCATTGTTGCACACCAAAGGAGCAAACACATGACTGTAACACCGTCTTCTCCCATCGTAGGCATTTTTAAGGATCGCTCAATGGCTGAGCAGGCCATCGATGCGCTTTATGGCGCTGGCTTTACATCTGAGCAGATTCGCTATTCTGTTCCAGGTACCTCTGGAAGTATTCTTGCCGATCTCAAGAGTCTATTCACTGGACAGAATGCAAGTGGCGAAAACATCGCCAATGATCTCACCGATATGGGTCTATCCGATGAGGAAGCTCAATACTATTCTAATGAATACAAGAATGGCAATATCATTCTTGCCGTTTCAGCTTCAAGTCGCGAACAGGAGGCTCTCAACATACTGCATCAGTACGGTGCTTACAATGTTCGTACAAGTGACTCTTCTCCGGAGACACCATCTTCTCAACCGCCTTCAGACTCTACTCCGCAAGCTGTTTATACACCTGACTCCGCACAACAAACCACCTATACGCCTGATGAGACTTCATCGCAACAGGATAGTGCGCCTGCCTGGGCAACTCAGGAACAACCATCAGATACAGAGAACCGTCCCTTCCAGAATGCTCAGCAGAATATAGTTACCTCTACTCCTGATTCAGAAGCTCAGAGTTATCAGTCTGCTGAAGACCCTACTGCTCAGAATACAGAGAGTCAGTCTACTGAGTCACTTGTTCCTGCCTATCATTCATCGTCTCAGAGTACATCATCACACGATGCCGGAACTCTCGAAGCGGCTCCCGACTCACAGGCTACTCCTTCTGATTCTGTGGCCTCTGACTCCGCTTCCACTTCGCAGGCCAATCCTTCTGAATTGACGGTTCCTGATGCAACTCCTGAATATCAGGCCACTTCTTCTGAGGCAACGGTTCGTGACTCTACTGCTGAGCCACAGGCTACTCAGACGGATGCTACCTCTTCTGATGCAACGGTTCCTGACTCCGCTACTGAGCCACAAAGCACGCAGATGGATGGAGCACCTTCTGATGCAACGGTTCCTGACTCCACTTCTGCGTCTCAGAATACGCCTTCTACTACAGCACCAACTGAATATGAGGACGAATTTCAGCAGCTCCAGGCACAATTGCAGGCCGCTCAACAGCAACTGCAGGATGCCAGAGCGCAACTTCAAGCCGCAAAAGAGCATGAAGCTCAAATTCATACTATCCAGGAACGTGAGCGCCAGCTTCAGGGGGCCCGGCAGCAATTACAGGACATTCAGGCACAACTGCAAGCTACTGTGGCGGAACTTCATGAAACCCATCAGCGCATCTCTCAATACCAATAGCTACGTACCATCATAAGTAACTATGTCTGATGAAGGCAATCATGTGCAAATAGCAAAACGCATGGTTGCTTTCATCATTGTTCCATACTTTTCATAAACTCTGATACATTGGTAGGCTCTTTGTCCTTTAGAGAGCCTATTGGTACTGTTCGTTTGACTTAATGGGTTCTTATTGAATACATTAAACGCAATAATGCCTATTTTATTAAATTGCGCATTTCAATGTGGCGATTTGCGATGCATAGGAGGCTTATGGAGAAATTTTTTGGGCAGTACCGTCTTGTTGCTGTGATAGATGCAAAAACAACTCACCCTGTATATCTTGCACGCCTTCCAGGCGTATCCGGCTGGAATAAGGTGGTTAAAGTATTTGATTCTGTGCTCCTGGAGACTTCTCAAGAGCAGGATGATTTTATACGGAAGATGCGCGTATTTGTACGATTGCAGCACTCCTCTATTTTACCTATCCTTGATGTGGGTGTGGAGAATGGGCATCCCTATGTGGTGTCAAAATATGTATCTGGTGGTTCGTTACGTCAATATCTTAATCGTCAGTCTCCTTCTAACATTACCAGGGGTATCCAGATTATTTCACAGGTCGGTAGTGCACTACGCTATGCTCACGCCCGTGGTATTTTGCATGGCAACATAAAGCCGGAAAATATCGTCTTTGATGAGGATGGTGTCGCACTCCTGATGGATTTCAATTTTCCCGTTATTCAGGAGAAGATCTCTGCTGCTTCCAGCGCTGATGCTCGCAATGTGTATTACCCGGAGACTGAGCTTGTAAGCCAACTCAGCGATCAGTATGCTCTTGGCAACCTCGCTTACGAAATCTTGACCGGTCACTGCTCATCTGTTCCATCTGCTCTTTTAGCTGCAAAGGAACTTCAGCTTGCGGAAGATATTTTGGCGTCCACATCTTCATCTTTCACGCAAGGGCTACCACGCCGTATAGAGGCGGCATTGCGTAAAGCAACGGCTGACAAGCCTGATGAACGTTTTAAGAATGTTGCTACTTTTATTAATGTGCTCAACGTTGAGCCTGAGCTGTTCTTTGATAATACCTTATCTATGTCCACACCAGAAATTGTTGCTTCCCACGCAAATACTGGAGAGGAGACGCAAGATTATAGCGCCACAATAAAAATTCCTCAACGCAGAAAGTACATACCTGTCTCGAAGCGCTTGATTTGCGGAGCCCTCATTTTATTTGTAGCTCTAATCCTTTCCGCGTTTTACCTCTTCCAACCAGCGCTATCAAGCAAATCTGTTGACCATTCTGTGCCAGCCCAAATAGATAGAACTGTGCCAATTCCATCTGTGGTAAGTGCAGGAGCACTACCGACATCCACAGTTCCGACGTCGACACCACAACAGCAACCAGCCGCTAGTCAGATGCCGACCATGCCCTTGAAAGTGGTTTCAACTCCAACTTCTATTCCAATCACAGCTCCACCAGCAACGCCGATTCCGAAAGCAACGCCGACTCCGGTGAATAACTGTGCAGTAAGTTATGTAGTGACCAGCCAGTGGTCTGGTGGTTTCACAGCCACTATTGTTATCTCCAATACTGGCTCAACGGCTATCAACGGCTGGGATCTGGTCTTTGTCTTCCCCCATGGCCAGCGGGTTACTCATGGGTGGAACGGGAGCTTTTCGCAGCATAGAAGCCGGGTAAGAATCACAAATCTTAGCTATAATAGTTTGCTCAATGGGAACAGTTCAACCACTCTTGGTTTCAATGGTTCCTGGAATGGTAGCAACCCACAGCCCGCTTCTTTTATCCTGAATGGTTCGCCGTGTAATATTGGGTAGGGGCGTGTCCGTAGATGGATAAAGCACCGGGCGGTCGTTCAATTTGACACCTCTGTACGCTGATGGCTATACTACAAAGAAATAAAGTAACCTGGGAGAGAGAAACAGATATTTTCTGCCTCCCTTTCTTTTGCCTCTTAATCTCTTGGAAAGGATACATTGTAGTGCTCATCGATAGCCACGCACACATCGACACCTCTCGCTTTGATGCCGACCGCGAAGCAACCATTCAGGCAGCTATTGCCGGGGGAGTGACGCGCATGATAGATCCGGGATGTGACCTGGCCTCCAGTCGCGCTGCGCTCGAACTCGCCAGGACGCATCCCGGCACAATTTTCGCAGGTGTTGGTGTTCATCCTCACGATGCTACTACCTATACGGAAGAGGTCGGTGCACAGTTACACGCCATGGCACAGGAACCAGAGGTGGTGGCTATTGGAGAGTTCGGCCTCGACTATTTCCGTATGCTCTCGCCTCGCGATGTGCAGCGTGCAGTCTTTTGTGCTCATCTCCAGCTTGCTCGTGCCTGTAATTTGCCTTGCATTATTCACGTACGCGATTCTCATGATGATGTGATTGAGTTGCTACGTGTGCATGGAAAAGGTTTACATGGTGTCTTTCATTGTTTCTCTGGCGATGTTGCTCAGGCCGAAGAATGCCTGACCTTCGAAGGTTTTATGCTCTCTTTTGCGGGACCCCTTACCAAACAGGGCAACGCGCTCCCTGATGTTGCACGCATGGCTCCCCTTGACCGCATTATGGTTGAGACGGATAGCCCTTACCTGGTCCCTAAACCTGTCCAATCCCGGCGCAATGAACCACTCTTCGTCAAATATACTGCAGAGAAACTGGCACAGTTGCGCACTATGACCTTCGAGGAGATCGCTCACATTACCACAACAAATGCCATCCGTTTGTTTGGTCTAGGAGAAAACCATGAAACTGTTTAATACCCTGACCCAATCCCTTGAGCCCTTTATACCACTCAATGATACTGTCCGCATTTATGTATGTGGTGTGACACCTTACGATACAACTCATCTAGGCCATGCTTTTACTTATGTCTCTTTCGATACGCTGATTCGCTATCTGGAATACAGCGGCCACCCCGTAAAATACGTGCAGAACGTGACCGATATCGACGATGATGTGTTACGTAAAGCACGCGAACTGGGTATGGCCTGGGATGAACTGGGTCGTCGCGAAACCGAGCGCTTCTTGCACGATATGGATGCTCTCAATGTACGTCGTCCCGATGTGTATGCAAAAGCCACCGAAGAGATTCCCTGGATTATCGAGTTTGCTCAGAAATTGCTTGAGCGAGGTTACGCCTATGTGAGCGAGGGTTGTGTCTTTTTTGCGGTGAATAAAGATCCGCAATTTGGCGCTCTTGCACGTGCCATTGGTCTGAATGACTACCAATCTATGCTCAATATCGCCAATGAACGGGGCAATTTTCCCAACGATCCGCGCAAGAGGGATCCACTGGATTTCGTGCTCTGGCAGGCTCAGGCTCCTGGCGAACCGGCGTGGGCCAGTCCCTGGGGTCCAGGGCGTCCTGGCTGGCATATCGAATGCAGTTCCATGTCAATTCACTATCTGGGTGAGCAGATAGACATCCACGGTGGTGGGGCTGACCTTACCTTCCCACATCACACCTGCGAGATCGCTCAATCCGAACACTACACCGGCAAAGCCCCCTTCGTGCGCACATGGATGCACACCGGCATGGTCTATCAGGAGGGCGAGAAAATGAGTAAATCGCTGGGCAACCTCACCCTTGTCAGCGACCTGCTTAAGGACTACTCGCCGGATACTATCCGCGTCGTGCTGCAAAATCATCACTATCGCCATCCCTGGGAGTGCTTCGCGGAAGATCTGCAATCCGCTGCCGAAACTGTCAAACTTTTCCAGCGTGTGCGCTCTCTGGTCGGCCAGGATCTCCAGGGAAAAGATTCAATGCTTCACAATCGCTTCATTGCTGCAATGGATGATGATCTCGATATGCCAACTGCTATATTATTGCTGCGTGAAGCCGCCGAAAAGGTTGCCTCGACGCGCGATGTCAATACAGGGGCCGAGGTTCTGCGATTGGCAGGTGTGTTGGGATTGGGGGTGTAACACCCCCTACCCTCATAATGACCTGTTAATCATGCTTCCACTCTATGCTAAACCCGCTCCCTGCAGGATCAAGATTGGATGTTGTTGCCTGTGGAACACCATTCGTATTCATCTGATAAAGAATATCCTGTGGACCATCGGCTATTGGGTTCGTACCATTTAACAAACATTGAATACTTACTGTGCCAAAGTTAGCCAGTTGCGCTGTGTAACTGCTATTCGTAGTTGCATCACCCAGGATCTCAGGCGCTTCTAGAATACATTCGGCAATGCTCGTATCAGCAATTTTGCCAGATTGCGTCGTAGAAAAATGTATTCCTTGTTGGGAATCATCTATACTGAGCTGGAAATTACCATTCTGAAAGGCAACACTTGCCGTTACGGAATCACCTGGAGATACGAATTGTCTTAGCACTACACTTGGAGCTGGATACATTTCCCACCACAAGGCATAAAAAGCTTCTCCATTCTGGCAAACACTCTCTGTCCCAAGCTGGGCGAGAGTGGCTGGAACCGGATTTGCATTGGTCATTCCAACCCAGGCTCCCATCACTGATTTTTGCCCTGGAGCACAATCCACCTGTGGGATAATCCAACTTCCTGTAACCTTTTGATACGCTGCAGTCCCATTTAAATCCGTCGCAGCATATCCTGCATAAATGCCATCATTCTCGCTTAGAACATAGCGGATAACACCTGTACGTATACCAGCAGGATTCACCTCTGGTGGGAGTGCGCTCCCACTCTGAGCATGACCTTTGAGCACAAACCCAAATGTAACCGATCCGTTGTGAAGAATTTTTCCATGCCGTTTGAAAGCCCACGTGCAAGAATAGGTATCTTCGCTCTCTCGGTGAGCATTACAAATTGAGATAGCTGCCTCTCCCGCAAGTGTGACCGTAAACTGTACTCCGTCAATGATCGCGTCCTGTGCGAAGACTTTAGCGGAGAGGACAGTGCTTACCCCTTGCAGCGCAAATCCATTTTCTGGTGCCATCCACAATCCTCCCATCTTTCCCTCAGGAATGATAAGCACACTAACAGAAAATGAGCCAGCATTGGCTGCAACATTTACTGCATTCACTCCTAGAAAAAGATTTCCGCTGTTCGTCGGATTAAAGCCAACTTGACTGCCAACTTCTCCCGCACGACCACTAATACCAATACTGTAAACAACCGAATAACAGGACAGCTCAGGTTCAGGCAGGTCCGACCTGAGACATGTCGGAACTCCTTCTGGTCCCAACTGCTTTCCCCCCGGTTGTGTATACGCTGAGCCAGAAACTACAATCTCGACTTTTTCGCCCGGCAGAAGAAATATGCCCGTATCAGCTCCCGTCTCATGCACAGAAAAATCATCGCTGATATCTCTAAGATTTTGCTGACTCGGAAGCTCAAATGTATGCAAGAAAGAATGGTTATTATTCAGCAGAGAACTAATAGATGTATTAATATATGTAGATAAAGCGCTGTCAGAAGCATCACTACATCCTACTAGAAAAAGCAACAGGCTAAGCAAGATAAGGGAGGGCATCAAGCGAAAGAATCTGTTAAGGGAACTCACGAGACGTTTCTCCTTATTGTATATTGGCTATCATTGAGATTAGTATTAGTAGTATACTAATTTTTTTAAAAGAATGCTATTCTGTATCAGAACAATCTGTCGTGAAGAGGTTTATTATGCCAGAAGAACCACTGGAATATGAAGCACAGGAGTCGCTTCCTTACATTCCCTTAGTATCATCGCAGCAGGACGTACCCCTTTTTCCTGCCGGGCATCCTGAGGAGCCGAATACTCCTTTTCCTGCTCAACCGTCATTGCCTGTAGTATCCGATAGCTTGCATCTTCAGAAAAAAAGTCGGCGCGGTCTCTGGATTACTATAAGCCTTATCGCGCTTTTCCTTATTGCTATTTCTTCCTTTTTCACCATCAGATATATCAATCGTTCTACTCCAAACAAAACGCTTGCAACCTTTTGTAAGGCTTTGCAGCAGCAAGACTATCAATTAGCCTACAACCAGTTCTCCCAAAAATTGCAAAAAACATTTTCAAAATCCACATTTGCCAACGATTTCGCTCTGGATAGCGTAACTGCATGCACTTATAAGCCTGCCAATGATAATGGGAAGAATGTAACAACCAGCATGAAAATTGTTCATGGCTCTGCAGGCACTAACAATGATGCGATCACTCTTATTGCTAATAGTGATCAAGGATGGAAGATTGATGATTTCTATCGAATGTGACGATCTGTAACAAAATAGACATTTTCTTCTCTGAAGTACCTACAAACATCTGGCCTAAAAAATAGTGGGGTCTTCTCGACCCCGCTCTTACAATTGCACCAGCAAAAAGCGCTCCCGATCTTGTGCCAGTCGTCCCAACTGTTGTGTCATACCACGCAATGGACCACTTCCCACGGCATTCCAATTTTCAGGGGCCAACTGCGAAACATATTGATAGAGCTGCTCACTACTGCGCACCAGCATCAGATCAAAGTTCAATAATTGCTCCAAGAGTCCCTGCTCTTGCCGGAAGCGCCACCATATCTTATCCTGCGTTGGCACTGACATCCCCCGAATGTGCGCTTCCACATGAGAGATTGCCTGCTGCACTGCTTCAATCTCACGTATCTGCGCCATAGCTTCCGCTGGCGGGTCGGGATTGGCACGTGTCAGAGGTGGTATAAAGCGGGTGGAATAGTCGCTGCGCAATTGTGCTAGCGAGCTCACCGCCTGGGCAAGGTAGTAAGATGCACGTTCGCGCACCAGCATATCATCTGTACGCGCCTGATTGGCCTTGTTATAAAAGTTATAGCTATAACCGGTCAGCAATAATTGCAGCTGTTGGACTAATGCGTTGTTGGATGGTTCTGAAGTCATTGTTGTTCTCCCAGGTATAGGATTTATGCATTCTCATGATGTCATTCGCATCCGGATCCGGGTAGGAGCGTGTTCTTGCGACCGCCCGGTTCCTGGAGAGAAATTCGTTCTCCTCACCGGGCGATCGCAAGAACACGCTCCTACCCACATTCTAGCGTGCTTGTTGCGCTGGATGCGGGGTAGGAGTTGTGGCAGGTGTGTTCGCGGCATTCGCTGTATAACGCTCTGTGCTTGCCGTTGCCTGCGCACCATTGATATTAAAAGGTTCGCCGATAGCCATATTGGGAGCGGAGACGATGCCGCGTTCCGCCATCATCATAGCAGTGTAATAACGTACCGCGTCGATCTCGCTTAGCCCAAAAGCTTTGAGCGAGATCAGTGCTTTCATCCGCTCATCGCGCGGAAATACCAACACTTTGACTGTATTGAGTGCAATACCATAATCAGTCAAAAATTGTTGCAGGTGTTGGAATACAATCTGCGAAAGGTCATAAATCTTCTCATTCACAGACTCAAGCGGAGTGATCTGTACTACCTGGTTCACTGCTTGCTCAATAACGGGACCGGCATAGGCGTTCACTTCCTGGATTGTCAACGCGTGTCCCCGATAAGGCATATGTTGAACAAGCTGCACCGCAGCCTCGCGCGTCTCAACATGAATGTAGTAATCTACACTGTATACCATCTCCGCCATTTCACGTGAGAGGGCCATTCCGTTTGTCTTCACGACCAGCTTGGAACGATTGATGTAAAGTGCTTCATATTGCCACGGACTCTGCCCACCATAAAACGCCTGTTGCACTGAGCCAAAAGGGGCCGATCAGGTGTCTGCACCGTAAATTGCCCCGTCTCATACACGTTCAAAATCGCTCCACGCGACTTCAGCACGCAAAAATGGTTACTCTCCACGGTCAGCAGTGAACCATTCATAATATCATTGTTGGGATAGTGCCATAACAGCACCTCTGGCCCCATGACCTCTTCGCCATTGTCACCTAAAGTTGAAATAACATTACGTATTCCTGGCATAAAAACCTCCTCTATGAGCTGAACTTTTGACTTTACTATTTGAGAAAACCTCACACACTGTTTAACGTACAAGAGGGCAAAAAACCAAGCATGAGATTTTGGACGGACTTTCATCTCAATCAACGTCTTGCCGATCCTATATTCATCATAGCAGAGGCGATATGCTTCACGATACTCATCCGAAAGGCGATGCCACTCTGATAGGTACCATGACAAAACTTCCTGTTCCCAGGCGCGATTGTTTTACTCTAGATCCTCTTCCTTCTCCGCTTCCTCACCATGTTCGACAATGTCGCCCTCCTTAAAGAGAATATTTTGTAGTGCGATACGCCACTTCAGCTTGCGCCGCAATAAGAATTCGAGATCCATCCCAAAATGCTTGAATTCCTCTTGCTGAGCATTTGCCATAATGGCGCGTGCCTGGGCATCGGGCTCGACAGCTAAGCGCTGCTCATACCAACCTATCGCTTCTGCTTCCTCAGTAAGGGATGCAATCATACGGGCAAAGGTGCGTGCCTCAGGCGAAAGCTCATTCGCTGGTTCGTGATACTGATCAAAACCCATTTTGTTTTCCTCTTTCTGTATATGTTTATTGTTCTGTCAAGGATGTTTTGCATTCACCTGGGCGCGATAAATCTGGCCCCTACAGATGCGACAGGAAATCTGTCTATCATCTACACGTATCCACAGTCCAGTTCGGTTCCGAAACTCTTTTTTGGAGCTCCTAAGTAATCTATGATATAGTGTCCAGAGAGGTCTTCTTCTTTCATCATTTTAAGGAAACGCATGGGTATTCTCCCGCTCGCGCCCACATTTCTCGCAAAAATGGAGAGACATTAGAAAGAGTGCATAGTATGCCAGAACAATCATCATTATTTGGAGAAGAGAATACGGCGGGAAAAAAGAAGTCCGCATCCCCTCAAGCGAGTCATAATGCTACAGGAGGGGAGCCACTTGCTGCACGTATGCGGCCCCGTACGGTAGATGAGATTGTGGGGCAGGAGCCTCTTCTGGGAGAGGGACGGCTGTTGCGGCATGCAATCGAGTCCGACCGTATCACCTCTATGATTCTGTGGGGACCACCTGGCAGTGGCAAGACCACGCTGGCTGAAGTAATTGCGCGTTCTACTGATGCACGCTTTATTACGTTGAGTGCAGTCTCTGCCGGCGTGGCTGATCTACGCAAGGTCGTGGATGAGGCCAAACGGCTCAGGCAATTTTCTGGGCAACGCACAATACTATTTATTGATGAGATTCATCGCTTCAATAAAGCGCAACAGGATTCTGTCTTGCCACATGTGGAGCGTGGAGTCGTTACGCTAATTGGCGCGACAACCGAGAATCCAAGCTTCGAGGTCAATGCCGCATTATTGTCGAGGTCACGTGTATTTGTGCTGAAAGCGTTGAGCGAGGAACAGATGGGCATCATCCTGCAGCGAGCGCTACACGATAAAGAACGTGGTCTGGGAGCATTGAGCATCGAGATCGCTGACGATGCCTTGCAGCAGATAGCCATCTTCGCTAATGGAGATGCGCGTACAGCATTGAATGTGCTCGAACTGGCTGTACAAGGGAGCAGAAGAACGGGCGCTGAGAACGCAAAAATTTCTATTACCCTGTCAACTATTGAAGATGTAATGCAACATCGAGCTCTGCTCTATGATAAGAGCGGTGACCAGCACTATGACATGATCTCTGCTTTACATAAGTCGCTACGTGGTTCTGATCCTGATGCAGAGTCTGTACTGGCTGGGCAGAATGTTGGAAGCTGGAGAGGATCCTTTATATATTGTGCGTCGTCTGATTCGCTTTGCGTCGGAGGATGTTGGTATGGCGGATCCGCAGGCGCTGCTTGTCTGTGTTGCGGCGCAGCAGGCAGTGCATTTTGTTGGCCTGCCGGAAGGAAACCTGGCGCTGGCTCAGGCGGTAGTACACCTGGCGACGGCACCTAAGAGCAACGCTTTATATGTCGCGTATAGTAGTGTACAGGAAGATGTACAGAAGACGCGCAACGATCCTGTGCCATTGCAGATCCGAAACGCTCCGACACAACTGATGAAGGAGCTCGATTACGGCAAAGATTATAAGTACGCGCATGACTATTATAAAGAGATGCAGATTGAGGATCCTGACAGGCCACCTGCTCTGCAAATTCAGGACTATTTGCCGGAGAGTTTGAAAGCACGTCGCTACTATGAGCCTGGCCAGCAGGGCAAAGAAGCAAGCATTAAACAGTGGCTAGAGAAGCGACGTGCTCAGGAACGCTAAACGATAAGAGATGTGTTGCTACAGAGAACTTGTTATGGGGGTTGCTTTCCGGAGTGAAGCACCGATCTCGTGCAGGTACTGCAAAATCTCTTTGAATGATCGCATCATAGTCGTCTCGTGATAGGCAATGTCATGTTCCTGGCAGAATGCCTTCACAATCTGTCGTGCCTCTTTCAGTTTGTTGCGTGGCATGCTTGGAAAGAGGTGATGCTCGATCTGATAGTTCAATCCTCCGTACCAGAAATCCGTAATGGGATTGGGATAAATGTTGCGGGCAGTGATAACCTGGCGCTGCAAGAAGCCCATTTTATCTTCTTTGTCCAGAACAGGCATGCCTTTGTGATTTGGCGCAAAAATTGACCCCAGGTAGAAGCCAGTGAGCGCCTGGTGAATGATAATAAAGAGGATCGCCTGCCAGATGCTTAAAAAGGCGAACACTAAAGCAATGTAGAGCAGAAAGTGAGCACCCAACAAAATCCACTCCAGAGCATAGTACTTCGGTTTATTGCGTGACAGGAATAAGACGCTGTTGTATTGGAGTCCAATCGATACAGTCATCAATGCTGGAAACAGGATGAATGCCTGGTGTTTGATTAAAAACTGTCGGAACTTTCCGAGCGTTTGAACATCCTCTTTGCCTGTAAATTCGAGGAACGGAATCTCGATATCAGGGTCCATATCCATCTGATTCGGGTTACTGTGATGCCTGTTATGCTTATCCATCCACCAGGAATAGCTCATCCCAACCAGTAAGTTACCGCCTATTAACCCTACGAGATCGTGTTTCCAGGAACGATGAAACATCTGGCGGTGTCCAGCTTCGTGGCCAAGCAGGCCAATCTGGGTGAAGACAAAGGCCATATAGACCGCATTAAGGAGTTGTAGCCAGCCATTGTGTACGGTCAAAAAGAAGACGAGGCCCAGAATGAACAGGCCCAGGAGTAAGGCGATCCTGAACGTGTAGTAAACTGGTTGTTTGTCTAACAGTCCACGTTTCTTTATGATTTGTTTCAAGGCAGCATATTCGTTGTTCGATGTCTCCCGCGTGAGGCGAGGGAGGTCGAGTAGTGCCTGATCTTCGCCTGCGCTAAGTGACGTGTTTTTGTTCATCAAAAAAACTTCCTTCACATAAATGCCATCTTAAAAATGGCTTCATATTTTAGAGTAGGGGGAAGGTAGATTTGTTTCACCAGTTTTTGCAGGATGAAGGGGATCTATCCTTTGTAGGAATGTAGGTGGGGAGGGGTTCGGTAACTATTCAGGTCTGTTCGCTACTTGCAGTGGCTCGCTCAGGTTTTGTGTGGACGGTGGGATTTGAAACACAGGTATGAAGCATACGGCCAGTGATCAGAAAGTGGCTCGCCCAGGTTTTGTGTGGACGGTGGGATTTGCGGCCCCGGGCCGCAAATCCCACCGTCCACACAAAACGACTTGCGAAGCGCCGCAGGCGCTGAGGAGTCAATGACACAGCACAACATTTAATTATTGGGAGTAGGCACCGCATAGAAGCCGCCCCACCATTGTGAGAATTGTCCACGGGAGAGTACGCGGCGATTCCAGAGAGACGTATCGGCAAGAAGAACGTTGGTGCTATCTCCGCCGATCACCACAAGAAGATGGCCACCCTCGTATCGGTCGGGTGGGAAGCCGACGATGACGGGTTTGCCAGAGTTCGCGATACTGATAATCTGGTCAAGGGAACCGTCATTACCCCATTGTGTTTTAAAGCCAAACTTTGCGGCTGTACTTGCAATACCGCTCGGGTCAACCAGTCCCAGATCGGGAGTAATCGCGCCTATCTGAGAATTCTATGCGCAAGACATCGGTAATGCGGTAGTGATAGCCATAGGAATCGAAGACCTCGGTCATAGAAGCGGTAGAGCAGGCCGAATAGGCCCAGGTACTGTATTCGGCGTTAGAGGCGTACTCATTAGGATCGAGCTGAGAGATACGCGTTAGTTGTTGCGATGCATCCGTTGGAAATGTGGAGTGGGGTTCCAACGAGATATTTGAAATATCGATAGGTTGAGATTGGCTTAACAGAGTAATGCGATGGATAATGTTTTGTAGGGTACCACCACCCAGGGTATTTGTGCCGATAAGGCTAAGACCAAGCATCAGCAGAAATCCCAGCGAGACGAGTGAGCGGAGATGAGTGGAGATGAAAGAGGAGCGTGTCTTTTTACACTGTAACTCTGGCTGTACTATACTCATGAGTGGATAGCTCTGTTGAGAAAAATTGACAACCTCATGGTTATTGAGGATGCCAGGGTGTGGAGAAGCTTGAGTCGGTGTGGGAACTAAGCGCGTTGAGCGCAAACCTGTCTGCATTACATCCATGATCACATTTCTCTAGATGGAGAGTGATGCACAAGGGAAAAATAACCCTGATGGTGTGCCTTTGTGCCTTCGCTCCCTGCTATTCAAATACTATCTACGTATCAGTAAACCTCTATGATGTAGCATACCACTACAGTAAGAGAAAGAGAATATTTCAAACGCCGAGTAGCCATATTGTGCCAGTCTGTATCATCACTATAGGGGTGGCATTTTTCCTGTGCAATATCTAGTAAGGACAGGATTATGCTACCGCGACCTCTTTCGTCTCGCTGAGCCAGAGCTCAAAGTTCTGGGCTGAGAGCGGCCGGGAGAGATAGTAGCCCTGGACCGTGTCACATTCCAGAGCTTCTAAGAGATGCCATGTTGCCTCATTTTCTACCCCTTCTGCCACCACCTGCATTCCCAGACTATGCGCCAGGGCAATGGTAGATCGTACAATCGCCACATCCGCCTCAACCTCGGTTATATGTTGAATAAATGAACGATCGATCTTCAGTTCGTCCGTGGGCAAACGTTTGAGATAGGCCAGTGAGGAATAGCCTGTGCCGAAATCATCGACAGAGATTCTGACTCCCAGTGCTGAGATACGTGTTAACACATCGAGTGCCCGCTCCACATCGGTCATCACCGCGCTCTCTGTCACCTCGACACGCAAGAATGCTGGGGGAACTTGCTCATGTTCGAGCAATGCGGCAATTGTTTCTGGTAAAGTCACCTCGCGCAGGTTCAAGGCAGAGAGGTTGACGGACACACACAGGTGACGTCCGGAGTCGAGCCACTCCTTACACTGATGGATGGCTGTCTTCAGAACCCAATGTGTGAGGGAAGCTATGTGCCCTGTTTGCTCGGCCAGGGGGATAAATTCGTCAGGCATCACAAAACCATAGATAGGATGCTGCCAGCGCACAAGAGCCTCGACACCCTGAATTATGCGGGTTGTGATCTCGCTTTGTGGCTGATAATAGAGCATCAACTCATTGTTGTTAATGGCGTGCTGAAGCGCCCCCAACAGGGCGAGGCGGTGTGGACTATAGAGGTCGGTATTCAGGTTGTAGAGAACATAGCCTTCCTTTGCCTGTTTGGCGCTATACATAGCCACATCTGCTCTCCGCAAGAGAGTCAGCGCATCCTTGCCATGTATGGGATATAGTGCGGCACCGAGGCTGGCATCGACATACAGAGAATATTCCCCAATTGTGAATTGCTCCTCTAGAGCATTCAGAAGTTTCCACGCAATACTTTCCGTGCTCACGGCATCGGCATTTGGAAGCAGGATGGCGAACTCGTCGCCTCCAAGCCGTGCGACCATCTCCGAATTGCCTATGACCTGGCTGAGCCGCTTTCCTACTTGTTGTAAAACCTGGTCGCCATAATGATGTCCAAATGTATCATTGATGTCCTTAAAGCGATTGAGGTCCATCACCAGGAGTGCCACTCCATCAACCGTCTCCCGGATCGCCTGCTCGACCTGTTCCAGTATTTGAATACGGTTGGGAAGATCGGTCAAGGTGTCGCGCCGTGCCTGGCGTTGTAGCTGTTGTTCAGCATGGATACGTTTGCTAATGTCGGTTCCTACACAAATGATTCCTAAAGGTTCATTCTCTTGCTTCAAGAGAGGTGTGATCTGGGTATCAAAGTACCGATCGCCAATCTGGTTAATTGCTGAGACACTTTCACCTGTCAGGCAACGCTGCATTTGAGCGCGTATTGGTGGAAAATCATCACAAATATCAAAGATAGAAAGCCCTGTCACTTGTCCTGGCTTTAACCCAAGCGCTTGCAAACCCCGACCTTCTGAGAGTGTAATGATCCCGTTAAAATCAAGCACGAATAGGGCGATTGGAGCATTGGCGACGATCGTGTGGAACAGTTCCTCGTTCTTGCAGAGTGTTTGCTCCATCCTCTCGTGCCCAGCGAGATCCTGCTCCAAGGTGTCGAGCATACTATTCGCCACGAGCCCGACAGCGGCAATTTCGTCTCTCCCGACAACGGGAATCCGGGCATTAAGTTGCCCTGTCTCTACAGTGTGGAAGACGCGACGCAATTGTTGCAAACGATACACCAATGTACTGGAGACGAGCCAACTATCAATGCCAATGCCAAGCAGCACACAGACGATGGCGAGTACGATGAAGAACTGAGATTGGTGGCTCTGGCGAGCAGTGGTGACCAGAGCAATGGATGCGATAAGAGCTGGGATGAGAAAACTCAGGCTCAGACGCTGAGCGATAGAAAGCTTAAGGAGAAGATGAGAGAATACTGAGCGTTTTTGAAAATATGCGTCTTTTTTGTTCAGATTTGTATTATGGACTTTATGGACTTTTGAATTCGAAAAACGCATGGGCATATTCCTCACTTTCATTACCAAATCGGCATAGATCGGTTGACCCCTTTGTACAGATATATCGGCACCAATCATCTTTTCTATAGGGTGTTTCCAATCAAGTGAGAAATGGGATTAAAGGAGCGAGGAAAGCGTGCTAAATGGCCGCTTCAAGATATTCATTGCACAATGCCACTGTTAGCGATAAAGCAAATAACCTGCAGCACCCGCCAGCCCCAGGATGATCAGGATGTTGACGCGCTTACTTAGAGCGAGCCCAAAGGCAGAGATGCCGATTAGCCAGCCTTTCCAGTCAACGCCCGGTTGCCTGATGATAGTGGTGACAACAGTCAGGAGAATACCAACCACAGCAAGTGAGACGCCGCGCATAAAGCCCTGGACCCAGCGCTGGTGTTCAAGATGGGAATAGCCAGCGGAAACAAGCAGCACAAAAAAGGCCGGAAGCATGATCGCTACTAAAGCGAGTGCCGCACCTGGAAAGCCATATGTCAGGTAACCCAGGCTAATAACCCAGAGACCATTGGGTCCAGGGCTGATCTGTCCTATGGCGATGGATTGCCCAAATTCAATATCCGTGGCCCAGCTATCGGAGATCAAGTCCTGGTGCAGGCTAGGAAGATTGCTGAAGCCGCCAGTAGAGAATAGAGAGGCTTTAAGAAAGAGCAGAAAGTAGAGCAAGGGATTAATCATGGGTATCTTCCTCTTTTTTGGCGGCTTCTGTTATAGCGGGATTGAGACTCTCGACGAGCGCAATTTTCGGCTTACGCCATGATGTAAAGAGTAGCATGCTCAGCAGCGCCGAGCCGAGCAAGACTGGAATAACCGAGATGTGGAAGACGATGATAGCCGTTGCACATGCCATGATGATGGCGGTGCTTATTACCAGTCTGAATAATCCTTCTTTGTGCGCCTGTGTGAGCAGTGGTTGCGCGAAGTTTAGACCAACGAGCAACATAATACCTGCAGTAGCAGGAATGATGCCGCGCACAATCGCTTGAACAGCGGTGCTATTCTGAATCAGTTTGAAGCCAGCAGTCAACAGACACGTAATCGCTGCACTGGGGACAAGAAGGCCAGCCAGTGATGCAATAATGCCGGGGATGCCCGCAAATTTTCGCCCTAGGAGCACGGTAAGGGCGAGAAGGTTGATACCCGGAGTCATCACACATAAATTCCATAAATGAGAGAAGTCATCCATGGTCATTAAATTATACTTGTCAATAAAGGCGCGTTGGATCAAAAGTGTTGTTGATGCGCCGCCGCCGAACGATTGTAGTCCGATGATTGCCCATATGCGAAAAAGCTGCCATGGGCTGGGATTGGGGGTTTGTGGTTTCATCAAGCCAGCTCCTAATAATGAGGAAATGAACGATCTTCTACGTCTGGTCTGTATCATTGTAAGACGCGCAGAGGCTGGATGCAATGGATAGGGGCATCTCTAGCTTAGAGGATAAAGAATTTATTCGTAGGCTCTACATCCTTCTGGGGGAAACAGGGTAGGGGCGTCACCTTGCGTGCGCCCGCGTATCTGAGCAGCATCGTGCATCCCCACGCGGGGCGCACGCAAGGTGACGCCCCTACCCTGTTTCCCACCGTTTCCCTCGGAAGGACGCAGGCCCTATTCGTAATTTATATTGACAAATTACGAGTGTATATGTTACTATTCTGAATAGTAAGTTTTTTTATACATGTACGATTATACTTTCGATTATACTTTCGATTCTTCCATTTTCACTTCTTCCAGACATTCCAGCAACTCCTGACGGATAGCTTTGCGAAAGATAAACGGGAGTAAACGTTATCTGGAAGTATATTCTAGAGATAAGGAGGGCGCGGAAATCCATTAACGGCTGGTGCGTAATCCTCATTGGATGAGCGTCGTAACAAAACTCATCATAGACACAAGGAAAGTGTTTCTATTATACACTCTTTATGTATTTTCGTGCCTGAGTAGTCACTGATGCGCAAGAGATGTAAATCATAGCTCTTTGGAAGGAGACAAGGATGTCAATGAGACGGCTCGTTTTGCTTTTTTGTTTTGGTCTACTGATTGGTATTTCTGGCTCGTTTGTGGGCCCGATGACGCAACCAGCACTGGCTGCTACGACCTGTGCCACAAACACAACAACGGCTATTACGGCGACCAATGGTCTAGTCGCATTCACCCTCAACAAAAGTTCTGGTAGTATCACCTCTCTGCAATTGCATGGTCATCAGTTGCTTGGTAACGGTGGGTCTGCCTACTGGGATATGAACGATAGCGCCTTCGGGTACTTTGTACTTGGTACCAGTGATAAGGCAAACACTACATATGCGGTAGGGTGCCCCTCTAATGGAGGCTACATCGATGTATCCGTCACCCATAAGGGGTCGAGTGTAGAACCGATGAGCGTCACACAACACTACGTATTGCAGCCGGGTGTGCCTGCTATCCACCTCTTTACCGTTATTAGCCATAGCAGTTCGCTGGCCAGCGACAGCATTGCACAATTTCGTTTTTTGATGCGTGGTGATCCCCGTATTTTCACGAATGCCTCGGTGGAAGATGACCCCATTGGGACACCATGGCGTCAGAATGCTACGACTTTTCCCACACCGCAGCAACTCGCGAAGGCTCCGGCAGTCCAGGATGCGACCTATGATTTGCAGGGGCTAAACTCACAATACCCAAAACGGTACTACACCAAGTATGATTGGGCGGTCTACTATCGCGATCATGTGCTGCATGGCTTTTACGGTAACGGCTATGGGGCGTGGATGACGATGGAGCACAACGAAGCTTTTAATGGCGGTCCCACGCACCAGGACTTGACAGTCCATCAAACGAACACTGCACCTGCGTTATTAAATATGGAACAGGGAGCACATTATGGTGGTCCAACTATTGTTGCCAGTGGCAATTGGACGAAGACGTATGGGCCGTATCTCCTGTACCTCAACACAGGCACTAATGGTACTGCGTTGCGTAATGATGCTCTTCAGTACGCCAATGTGAGCTGGGACCAGGCGTTCTACGACTCGTTGGGTATTCCTGGTTATGTCACAAGCGGGCAGCGGAGCACTGTCACAGGGAAAGTAACGCTCTCTACCGGAGACTCAATGACCGGGAGCACTGTTGTTCTTTCCGACAATGGGACTGATTTCCAGAATACCTGGCAGGGCTATCAGTACTGGGCATCGGTAAATGCCGATGGAACATTTAGCATTGCTGGTGTGCGTGCTGGTACGTATCGGCTCTCTGTCTATCGTTCACGCTACTTTGGGGACTTTCATGTGGATAATGTCAATGTGTCTGCCGCAACAACCGATAATTTGCCTGCAATGCTGTGGACGCCTGAGACGTTCGGCCAACAATTATGGCAGATTGGCGAACCTGACCGTACCTCAGTTGAATTCAGGAACGGTGCTAATTTCCGTAACTATGGTAACCAGCTCCTGTTTTCACAGCAGTTTCCAAATGGCGTAAACTTCGTTATTGGTCAGAGCCACGCTGCTACCGACTGGAACTACGTCCAATATCAGCAGATCAATGGCAAGGCGCAACCTGATTGGAAAGTGCAATTCAATCTGGCGAATGTGCCAACGCCGGGTAGCACCGCAACGCTGACTGTTGCTCTGGCGGGTTGGTCACTGATAGCGCCGGGAACATCCACGCAGCCAGGGAGTCTGACCGTAATTGTCAATGGTGTCAAGCAGCCAGCCTGGGGTTTCCCAAAGGAGGCTACCGATGCCGCATCGTATCGTAGCGGCACTTCTGGTGGCTATCACCTCAATTACTTTCAGTTTTCGGCTGCGTCATTGCTTAAAGCTGGCACAAACACCTTATCCTTCCGCATCAACGATGGCTCGACGACTGCCCTCAACAACGTGATGTACGATGCTCTACGCTTTGAAATCGGGTAAGTTCTCAGATATGCAGGGCGGTAGGGGCGTGAGCTTGCCTCCGCCCTGGCCGCCACATCGTCTTGTTCCCCACCAGGGCGGAGGCAAGCTCACGCCCCTACCCTCTCTCCCCGACAGAAAATGTGTTCTCGCCTTTTGGGGGGATGAACGGCATGCCATGGCACGGCATGGCACGGCATGGCATGGTACGGCATGGTACGGCATGGTACGGCATGGTACGGCACGGGCTTATTCGCTCCGCTCATCGCGCCCCTACTAACAGGTCACCATCTCTTTTGACGGATTTGCATCTCGCGCACGCTATTGTAGGGGCGCGATGAGCGGAGCGAATAAGCCCGTGGGCCACACATCCCCCCATTTTTCCCTGGAACACAATTTCTGTCGGGGAGAGAGACGCCCCTACCCCAGAAGGAGAGATTCTCGGTATTTGAACGGTATTGAACAAGCCCGTGCCCACCCTCGCTTCTTAAGCATCTGCTATGGCCCGATAGCAGTGGCCAGGGTGATCGTACTGGTATAGCTTCCGGGTTTAGTCGTGGCCGGAATCTTGACCGAGATAGTCGGGGTAACGGCATAGGCTCCGGTGCCGCTACCCGCCGCCGTTCCGAAGAACTTGATCGCTGTGGGTGCAGTTGTTCCCGCCGGAAGGGCTATGGGGAAACTGCTGATCGTATTGGTTAACGTGGTTGGAGTACAGGTCGTGGTACAGATGCCAGTCACAGCGGTGATGTTTGATGCCGTGGTGGGCAGCGTATTGGCCCCACTGGTCAGCGTGGTCGAGGTGATCGAGATGGACCAACCAGGAGCAGGAGTGAGCTGATAGGTAATTGAGATGGGCAGAGTGTAGGTTGCCGTGCTGCCCACGGTGCCCGAGAAGGATGCATTGGCCGCATACTCACTGAGGGCACTGATGTCATTGGTATACAGGGTCTGGACCTCCGCACTGTTCAGAGCACTGCCGTAGACACGGACTTCGTCGAGGCTCCCTGTGAAGGGTTGGGTTACTGTACTGCCAGAATGGTAGGCTCCCAGCGTGAATGGTTCCGTGGTGCTGTAGGTGTTGGCTAAGGAACAGGCCGAGAAGTTGTCGGTCGTCCCCGAGACCGTTCCACAGTTTAGCCCACTCAAAGTCTGGGCCACGCCATCTACATAGATCTGAGCGGTCTTCGCCGTCTGATCTACAACCATCACAGCCTGATGCCAGTTTCCGTCGTTGAAGGTCGTGGTGGTTCCGAACTGCACGGTATTGGCTGCTGTCCCATTGGCCCCCAGACCCCCTCCAACGCCTCCTGTGCTGATGGTATTGAGACCGAATTCAAAGCCTGCAGCGGCACTGGAGAGTCCGGAGCTCACAAAACGGCTATGCGCAGTCTGCGTGGAATTGAACCAGGATATCAGGCTGAAGCTGGTATTGTTGAATTCGAGCGTCGCAGGAGTATTCATGTTCACATATTTGGCCGAAAAGCTGAGTCCAGAATTAATCTTTCCAGGAGCCCAGACGACGTTCGTAGCGGATAGGGTTCCAGTATTGTTGTTCCCAGAGGAATTGTAGGCGCTGGTGCCGCTGTCCTCATCGAGGTGCCAGTAGCCAGCGGGATTGAGAACGCCAAAGGCACTGGTATTGGCCGAATCAGTCCCTGGGCTGCTCAAGGTCAGGATATAGGCAGCCCCAGTCAGATTGATAGAGAGGTTGGAGAAGGTAGCGACTCCACTACTGGCCGCGACCGAGCTGGTGCCACTGAGGACCCCGGTTCCGCTCCCGGTCTTGATGACTGTTGTGACCGTGCCGGTGAAATCGGAAAAGGTTGCCCCCGATCCCACATCGATCAAGGTGGCGCCTGTGGAGAAGGCCGTTCCTGTGGTGACAATCGCAGGCGGTTGAGTTGTGATGCTCAAAGCGGTCTGGAACTCGAGTTCGCGGGCGTTACCGTTGTCAGTGATATAGATGTTTCCATTATTGTCAATGGTGACTGCATAAGGACCAGAAAGGCTGGTGGCACTGATGGTGCTGGCGGTGCCGGAGGTGTTGTTGGTCAGAACGGAGGTGAAACTGCCGGCCTGTCCATAGACGCGGGTGGCGGTGGTGTTGCCAGAAGGGTAGTAAAGTACGCGGTTGTTATTGAGGTCAGCGACATAGAGATTGTTTCCATTGTCGAGCGTGAGACTATAAGGAGAGTCCAGGCTGGTGGCACTGACAATGTTGGCGGTGCCACCGGTGTTGTTGACCAGAGCCGTGGAGAAACTGCCATTCTGGCCATAGACACGGGTGGCGGTGGTACTGGTTCCGGCGTAGTAGAGGACGCGGTTGTTGCTACCATCGTCAGCATAGAGATTGTTGCTGTTATCGAGACTAATTCCAATAACCTGATACAGGCTGGTGGCACTGACGATGTTGGCGGTGCCACCGGTGTTGTTGACCAGAGCTGTGGTGAAGCTGCCGTTCTGGCCATAGACGCGGGTGGCGGTGGTGCTGGTTCCGGCGTAGTAAAGCACGCGGTTGTTGCCGTTGTCGGAGATATAAACATTGTTGTTGCTGTCCACAGCGACAGCAAAGGGGTGATACAGGTTGCCAGAGCTGGGAGTAGAGCTGGCAACTCCACTGCCATTGTTGTCTTTAACGGTAGTGGTCAGGCTGCCGAACTGACCATAGGCGACAGTCGCGGTGGTGCCCCCGGAAGGGTAGTAGAGCACCCGCATATGGCTCGTGTCCGCGACGTAGAGGTCACCGCTACTATCAACGACACTATTTCTGGGATTATAAAGTTCAGCATTGGCCCCAACGGTGAAGCTGCCACTCTGTCCATAGACGGCGACGGCCTGTGGACCGAGCGCACCCGTAATGGTGAACGTTGAGGTGTTGGCCGAGCCCACCCCAGGACTGCTCAAGGTCAGGATATAGCCAGTTCCGGTTAGATCGATGTAGAGACCGGAGAAGGTGGCGATCCCACTCCCTGCCGTGACCGGGGTGGCACCACTGAGGACCGCACCCGAGGTTCCGGTGCCGGACTTGATGACTGCCGAGACGGTGCCGGTGAAATCGGTAAAGGTGGCACCTGAGCCTACATCGATCAAACTGGCGGCGGAGGTGAAGGCCGCTTGTGAGGGTGAACTCGCAGGCGGTTGCGTGGTCACACTCAGGCTGGTCTGGAACTTGAGCGCCCGGTTGTTAGCGAAGTCGGCGACATAGAGGTTTCCACTACTATCGATGGTAACGTTAAAGGGTTGAGCAAGGCTGGTGGCACTGGTCCCGCCATTGTTGTAGAAAGTGGTAGTGAAACTGCCCGCCTGCCCATAGACACGGGTCGCGGTGGTGCTGCCAGAAGCATAGTAGAGCATCCGTTCGTTGGAATCGTCGGCAACATAGAGGTTTCCACTGTTGTCGAGAGTGAGGCCAGCGGGAAAGTCAAGGCTGGTGGCACTGACAGTGTTAGCGGTGCCACCAGTGTTGTTGACCAGGGCAGTGGTGAAGCTGCCATTCTGACCATAGACGCTGGTCGCGGTGGTGCTGGTCCCGGCGTAGTAGAGGACGCGGTTGTTGCTACTATCGGCGACATAGAGATTGTTGCTGCTGTCGAGAGCGAGGCCAGTGGGTGAATCGAGACTGGTGGTACTGATACCCCCCTTGTTGGTGGTGCCAGTGGTATAGATGCCGCCCTGACCATAGACACGGGTAGCGGTGGTGCTGGTCCCGGCGTAGTAGAGGACGCGATTGTTGTTGTAATCGGCGACGTAGACGTTGTTACTATTGTCAAGATCGATGGAATTTGGCTGATACAGGCTGGTGGCACTGACGGTGTTAGCGGTGCCGGAGGTGTTGTTGGCCAGGGCGGAGGAGAAACTGCCATTCTGGCCATAGACACGGGTAGCGGTGGTGCTGCCTGCGGCATAGTAGAGGACGCGATTATTCGTATCGTCAGCGACATAGAGGTTTCCACTGCTATCGAGGGCGACGGCATTTGGAAAATCCAGGCTGGTGGCACTGACGGTATTAGCGGTGCCACCAGTGTTGTTGACCAGGGCGGTGGAGAAGCTGCCATTCTGGCCATAGACACGGGTAGCGGTGGTGCTGCCTGCGGCAAAGTAGAGCACGCGGTTATTGCCACTGTCGGCGACATAGAGGTTCCCGCTACTATCCAACACGGTATCCCTGGAACCACTGAGACTGGTAGCGCTGGTTCCCCCGTTATTAGCGGTCCCAGAGGCGAAGTTCCCCCCCTGTCCATAGACGGTGACGGCCTTGGGGCTGACTCCGGTAGCATAGGCATGCTGGTGGACCCAGACCGTACCATCGGTGAGCAGGAGAATGAGCAGTATCACACTGAGAATATGTTTCCAATTTTTTCTTATATAATGCATAGTATAAAACCTTTAATGCTTGAATAATACGTGAAAACTTGTAAAAATAGTATTTCACAGAGAAGGCTACTAGTGAAAATTAATGCCTTCTATATCTATTTCGCTCTATCTGCTTTCTTTCCTGGTTAAGAGTAAGCATGAAATGAGAGATGCGTCGAGATGAAGTTTCTCTCTGTTTTATAGATCGGCAGGTGGTCGAGAAACTTTAGGGTTTTCATTCAAGCATAAACGCGGCCTCTACCTGTTGGTTCATTATGAGTGGTAGAGCCAGCCACCTATGGCCCGGTTGCAGCGGTCAGAGTAATGGTGCTGGTATAGGTACCCGTTTTGGCTGTGGCAGGAACGGTAACCGAGATAGTAGGCGTGACCGTATAGGCTCCCGTGCCAGTGCCTACCGCGGTGCTGAAGAACTTGGCCGCCGTGGGTGCAGTCGTTCCCGCTGGAAGAGCCATAGGGAGGCTGCTGATCGTGTTGAGGAGGGTATTGCTGGTGCAGGTCCAGCTGGTGTTACAGGTGCCAGCCACCGAGGTGATGTTTGAGGCTGTGGTGGGCAGCGTATTGGCCCCACTGGTCAGCGTGGTCGAGGTGATCGAGATGGACCAGCCAGGAGCAGGAGTGGTTTGATAGGTGAGTGCGATCGGGAGGGTGTAGGTTGTTATCGTGCCCACAATACCTGAGAAGCTCGCATTGGCTGCGTACTCACTGAAGGCATTGGTGTCGTTGGTATACTGGTTCTGGACCTGAGGACTGCTCAGGGCACTGCCGTAGACGCGGACTTCGTCGAGGCTCCCTGTGAAGGGCTGGGCTACTGTACTGCCAGAATGGTAGGCTCCCAGCGTGAATGGCTCTGTGGTGCTGTAGGTGTTGGCTAAGGAACAGGCCGAGAAGTTGTCGGTCGTCCCCGAGACCGTTCCACAGTTTAGCCCACTCAAAGTCTGGGCCACTCCATCTACATAGATCTGAGCGGTCTTCGCCGTCTGGTCTACAACCATCACAGCCTGATGCCAGTTTCCGTCGTTGAAGGTCGTGGTGGTTCCGAACTGCACGGTATTGGCTGCTGTCCCATTGGCCCCCAGACCCCCTCCAACGCCTCCTGTGCTGATGGTATTGAGGCCGAATTCAAAGCCTGCAGCGGCACTGGAGAGTCCGGAGCTCACAAAACGACTATGTGCAGTCTGCGTGGAATTGAACCAGGACACCAGGCTGAAGCTGGTATTGTTGAATTCGAGCGTCGCGGGAGTGTTCATGTTCACATATTTGGCCGAAAAGCTGAGTCCAGAGTTAATCTTTCCAGGAGCCCAGACGACGTTTGTAGCGGATAGGGAGCCATTATTGGCGTTGGAGGAGGAATCGTAGGCGGTGGTCCCGCTGTCCTCATCGAAGTGCCAGTAGCCAGCAGGAGAGGGAGTCGTATCAACGGCATACTGATTTTGGATCTGTGCACTGGTCATGGCACCGCTATAGACGTGGACTTCGTCGATGCTGCCTTTCACAAAATCTACATTAGTGTTCACGCCATAGAGAGCACGCCCAATCACAAGATTTCCCGTCGTTTTATACATCGATGGGTCATTGGGGGTGTCACTGACGGTGCTTTGAAGCGTTCCGTTGACATATAAGGAAAGCTTATTCGTCGCCGCAGTGGTATCCTGGACCCCAACCAGGTAATACCAGGTCCCTGCTACAGGGGTGCCGCTTCCATAGGCGTAGTAGTTTGTCCCTCCTGCATCACTGGTCGGGCGTCGAAAGCTAAACTTGCCGCTCTGATCGTATTGCAGGAAGAAGCCACTTTCGTTAGTCCCGTCCATGCTGACAAAGGTTTGATTGACCGTCGTCGGGATGGTGGCAGTGAGCTTGACCCAGGCCCCCACGGAAAAGCTCTGACTGGTGTCTATGACCGAACTGGGCGTACTGACATAGTTGCTGGTTCCATTGAAGCTCAGAGCCCCGTTGACCCGCCCGGTGGTCCAGGAGGCTCCGACAAGGGTGCCGGTATTGTTGTTGCCGGAGAGATCGGCGGTGGTGGTTCCGCTGCCTTCCTCGAAGGGCCAGTAGCCAGCGAGAGTGGCCGTCGTATCGGCCGTATACTGGCTCTGGATCTGCGAACTGCTCAGGGCACTGTTATAGGTACGGACTTCGTCGAGGCTGCCAGTGAACGGATTAGTACCGATATGAGTATTACTATTATTACCATTATTATATAAGGCACCGAGCGTGAACGGCTCTTTGGTGAGGCTGCTGCTGGTGGCATTGAGGCTGCCACATCCCGAAATGTTGACGCTGGTCACCGCCGTGCCACTTGTGCAGTAGCCCGAGGGTACCGTCACTGGCTGCACGGTGCCATCGATGTAGAGCTGCACGGTGTTGGCAGTCTGGTCAACGACCAGGGCGGCAGAGTGCCAGGTTCCATCGTTGAGTCCATGCAGCGTGCTGCCAAAGGTGAGGGAGGTAGCAGAACTCCCCCCGCCGATCGCCGCAGTGACGCATCCGGTGGTGGAACTTGGGCAGCTCCCGGTCTCATCGAAACTGAGCTCGAAGCCAGTGTCCCAAGTGTCCATTCCCATATCCGCCATGCGCTGGAAGGCCGTGGATGTGGTTTTGAACCAGGACATGACGGTGAAACTGCCGGTGCCAAATTGCAGGCCTATCGGAGCACCCATGGTGACGTAGGTGCCTGTTGACCCGGTGAAGGTGAGGGCCCCATTGACCTTGCCAGCCGCCGTCCAGGAAGTTCCGCTTCCCACAATGGTTCCTGCGTTGCTGTTGCCTGAGGAATCGGCGGTAGTGGTCCCGCTGCCATCATTTAATTTCCAGTATCCAGTAGGAGCGGAAGATCCAATAATAAAGGCATTGGTCGTGCCCGATCCCACACCTGGACTGCTCAAGGAGAGCATGTAGCCAGCACTGTTCAGATTAATGGAGAGGTTGGAGAAGGTGGCAACCCCACTACTGGCGGAGGCCGAAGTGGTACCACTGAGGACCGCGCCTGAGACTCCGGTCCCGGTTCTGATGGCCACCGAGACGGTGCCGGTGAAATCGGAGAACGTTGCACCCGAACCGACATCGATCAGCGTTGCGGCGGTGCTGAAGGTCGCCAGTTCTGCTGGACTTGCTGGTGGTTGGGTCGTGACACGCAGGCTGGTCTGGAACATGAGTACGCGGTTATTGCCAGTATCGGTGATATAGATATTGCCACTACTGTCGATGGCAACGCTAAAGGCTACAAGACTAGTAGCACTGGTGCCGCCGTTAACGTAGGTACCGGTGGAAAAGCTGCCGAACTGACCATAGACACGTGTTGCGGTCGTGCTACCAGAGGCATAATAGAGCAGGCGGCTATTGCTCGTATCGGCGATATAGAGGTTGCCACCGCTGTCGAGAGTGAGGCCTACGGGCCAATCGAGGCTGTTGGCACTGATGCCACCGTTATTGACGGTATTGGAGGTAAAACTGCCATTCTGACCATAGACGCGAGTGGCGGTGGTGCTGGTCCCGGCGTAGTAGAGGACACGGTTGTTCTGCCCATCGGTGACATAGGGGTTGCCACTACTGTCCAAAGCGACGTCTGAGGGAGTATAGAGGCTGTTGGCACTGATGCCACCGTTATTGACGGTATTGGAGGTAAAACTGCCATTCTGACCATAGACGCGGGTGGCAGTCGTGCTGGTCCCGGCGTAGTAGAGCATGCGATTGTTGCTGTAATCGGTGATATAGAGGTTGCCACTACTGTCCAAAGTGAGGCCTACGGAAGCACTGAGGCTGTTAGCACTGATGCCACCGTTATTAGCGGTGTTGGAGGAGAAACTGCCATTCTGGCCATAGACGCGGGTGGCGGTCGTGCTGCCAGAGGCATAATAGAGCACGCGGTTATTGTTCGTATCGGCGACATAGAGGTTGCCACTACTGTCCAAAGCGACAGCATTTGGAGTATTGAGGCTGTTAGCACTGATGCCGCCATTGTTGGCAGTATTGGAGGAGAAACTGCCATTCTGGCCATAGACGCGGGTGGCGGTCGTGCTGCCAGAGGCATAATAGAGCACACGGTTATTGCTCGTATCGGCGACATAGAGGTTGCCACTACTATCCAACTTGGCACCCTTGGGAGCACTGAGACTGGTAGCGCTGATTCCCCCATTATTAACGGTCGCAGAAGTGAAACTCCCCCCCTGTCCATAGACCGTGACGGCCTTAGGGCTGACCCCGGTGGCATAGGTATGCTGGTGGACCCAGACCGTACCATCGGTGAGCAGGAGGAGGAGCAGTATCACACTGAGAATATGTTTCCAATTTTTTCTTATATAATGCATAGCATAAAACCTTTTCTGCTTGAATAACTTATGAAAAACCGTAAAAATAGTATTTCACAGAGAAGGCTACTAGTGAAAATAATGCCCTCTATATCTATTTCGGTCTATCTGCTCTCTTTCCTGGTTAAGAGTAAGCATGAAATGAGAGATGAGTCGGGATGTGATCTCTCTGTTTTATAGATCGGCAGATGGTCGAGAAACTTGAGGGTTCTCATTCAAGCATAAACGCGGCCTCTACCTGTTGGTTCATTATGAGTGGTAGAGCCAGCCACCTATGGCCCGGTTGCAGCGGTCAGAGTAATGGTGCTGGTATAGGTACCCGTTTTGGCTGTGGCAGGAACGGTAACCGAGATAGTAGGCGTGACCGTATAGGCTCCCGTGCCAGTGCCTACCGCGGTGCTGAAGAACTTGGCCGCCGTGGGTGCAGTCGTTCCCGCTGGAAGAGCCATAGGGAGGCTGCTGATCGTGTTGAGGAGGGTATTGCTGGTGCAGGTCCAGCTGGTGTTACAGGTGCCAGCCACCGAGGTGATGTTTGAGGCTGTGGTGGGCAGCGTATTGGCCCCACTGGTCAGCGTGGTCGAGGTGATCGAGATGGACCAGCCAGGAGCAGGAGTGGTTTGATAGGTGAGTGCGATCGGGAGGGTGTAGGTTGCTATCGTGCCCACAATACCTGAGAAGCTCGCATTGGCTGCGTACTCACTGAAGGCATTGATGTCGTTGGTATACTGGTTCAGGACCTGTGCACTGCTCAGGGCACTGCCATAGACACGGACTTCGTCGAGGCTCCCTGTGAAGGGCTGGAGTACTGTACTGCCAGAATGGTAGGCTCCCAGCGTGAATGGTTCCGTGGTGCTGTAGGTGTTGGCTAAGGAACAGGCCGAGAAGTTGTCGGTCGTCCCCGAGACCGTTCCACAGTCTTGCCCACTCAAAGTCTGGGCCACTCCATCTACATAGATCTGAGCGGTCTTCGCCGTCTGGTCTACAATCATCACAGCCTGATGCCAGTTTCCATCGTTGAAGGTCGCGGTGGTTGAGAAAAACACGGCATTGGCTGCTGTTCCATTGGCCCCCAGACCCCCTCCAACGCATCCTGTGCAGATGGTATTGAGGCCGAGTTGGAAGCCTGCAGCGTAACTGTTGAGTCCGCTGCTCACGAAACGGCCATTCGCTGTCGACGTTGAATTGAACCAGGACACGATGCTGAAGCTGGTATTGTTGAATTCGAGCGTCGCGGGAGTGTTCATGTTCACATATTTGGCCGAAAAGCTGAGTCCAGAATTAATCTTTCCAGGAGCCCAGACGACGTTCGTAGCGGATAGGGAGCCAGTATTGTTGTTACCAGAGGAATTGGAGGCAGTGGTCCCGCTGTCCTCATCGAGGTGCCAGTAGCCAGCGGGAGAGGGCATGGTATCAATGGCATACTGATTTCAGAATTTGCGCACCAGTCAGGGCACTGCCGTAGACGCGGACTTCGTCGATGCTGCCAGCGAAAGGATAAGAGGTGGTACCACCCGATGAGCGGTAGGCACCCAGAGTGAACGGATCGGTGCTGTTGGTCGCGCTGGCGCTTGTGCAGGCCGTGATATTTACGCTGGTCCCCGATACGGTTCCACAGGTACTTGCCTGGATCGATAGTGCCTGGGCGACCCCATCGACATAGAGTTGCGCGGTATTGGCGCTCTGGTCAATCACCATGGCAGCCTGATGCCAGTTGCCGTTGTTGAAGGTCGTCGCGGTGGTGCCGAATGAGACGGTGTTCGCCTGGCTGCCTCCTCCCAGTTCCGCACCAACGCAGCCCGCACTACAGGTATTGGTCGTGTTGACCCCGAAATCAAAACCCGTGCTAAAACTATTCACTCCAGTACCCACCATGCGTCCAAAGGCAGTCGATGTCGTTTTGAACCAGTTCATGACGGTGAAGCTGCCAGTGCCTAATTTGAGGGTTGCCGGGGTTCCCATCGAGACGTAGTTAGTGGTCCCATTGAAGCTGAGGGCGTTGTTGATCTTGCCGGTAGTCCAGGAAGCACCGGTAATGGTGCCAGTATTGTTGTTGGCGGAGAGATCAGCGGTCGTGGTTCCGGTGCCCTCGTTGAGCGGCCAGTAGCCGGAGAGAATGGGAGTGGTATCAGCAGTATACTGGCTCTGGATCTGGGAACTGCTCAGGGCGCTTTTGTAGGCGCGGACTTCGTCGAGGCTGCCAGTGAAAGGATTAGTGCCGATGTGAGTATTACCACCATTACCATTATTATATAAGGCACCGAGCGTGAATGGCTCTTTGGTGAGGCTGCTGCTGGTGGCATTGAGGCTGGTACACCCTGAAATGCTGACGCTGGTCACTGCTGTGCCAACTCGTGCAGAAGCCCGAGGGTATAGTCACTGGCTGGACCGTGCCATCGATGTAGAGCTGGACCGTGTTGGCGGTCTGGTCAACGACCAGGGCGGCAGAGTGCCAGGTTCCATCGTTGAGTCCATGCAGCGTGCTGCCAAAGGTGAGGGAGGTAGCCGAACTCCCCCCGCCGATCGCCGCGGTGACGCATCCGGTGGTGGAACTTGGGCAGCTATTGCTCTCATCGAAACTGAGCTCGAAGCCAGTGTCCCAAGAGTCCATCCCCATATCCGCCATGCGCTGGAAGGCAGTCGAGGACGTCTGGAACCAGGACATAATGGTAAAGCTACCAGTGCCAAATTGGAGGGCTGTCGGAGCACCCATCGAGACGTAGGTGCCTGTTGACCCGGTGAAGGTGAGGGCACCGTTGACCTTGCCTGCCGTCGTCCAGGAGGTTCCGCTTCCCGTGATGGTTCCCGGATTGCTGTTGCCTGAAGAATTGCTGGCCGTCGTCCCGCTGCCATCATCGAGTTTCCAGTATCCAGCGGGAGCAAGAGATCCAATGATAAAGGCGTTGGTGGTGGCCGAACCTACTCCAGGACTGCTCAAGGCCAGCATATAGCCAGCACTGCTCAGATTAATGGAGAGGGTGGAGAAGGTGGCGACCCCACTACTGGCAGAGGCCGAAGTGGTACCACTCAGGACAGCTCCTGAGACTCCGGTCCCGGTTCTGATGGTCACCGAGACAGTGCCTGTGAAATCGGAGAACGTGGCACCCGAACCGACATCGATCAGCGTTGCGGCGGTGCTGAAGGTCGCCTGTGATGATGGGCTCGCTGGTGGCTGGGTCGTTACACTCAGGCTGGTCTGGAATAGGAGCACGCGATTGTTATACGCATCCGACACGTAGATGTTTCCACTATTGTCAGCGGTGACCCCGTAGGGCGCATTGAAGCCGGCGGCACTGATGATACTGCCAGTGCCGTTGGTGTTGTTGCTCAGGTTGGAGGTGAAACTGCCATTCTGGCCATAGACGCGGGTGGCGGTGGTGCTACCTACAGCATAATAGAGGACGCGGTTGTTGTTAAAGTCGGCAGCATAAAGGTTTCCACTTGCGTCGACATCGATGGAAGTTGGATCATTGAGAGCAGTGGGACTTATACCAGTAGCATTGGTCGTGTAGAGGCTCTGGCCATAGACCGCTGTCGCCGTCGTGCTCGTGCCTGCATAATAGAGGATACGGTTGTTCCCGCTATCAGCGATATAAACGTTCCCGCTATTGTCGAGTGTCACACCGAAAGGTTGATTGAGACTGGTGGTACTGAGGGTATTGGCGGTACCATTGGTGTTATTGACACTACTGGAGGTATAACTGCTATTCTGGCCATAGACCCGCGTCGCAGTAGTACTGTTAGCAGCATAATAGAGGACGCGATTGTTGCCGGTATCGGCGACGTAGAGGTTGCCGGTATTATCGAGGTCGATATTGTTAGGCCAATTAAGGCTGTTCGTGCTGACTCCCCCATTGTTGGCGCTATTGGAGGTGAAACTGCCCGCCTGGCCATAGACGCGTGTCGCAGTGGTACTGCCTACAGCATAATAGAGCACACGGCTGTTAGCAGTATCGACGACATAGAGATCGCCACTGTTGTCCAAAGCGAGGCCGGTAGGGCTGTGGAGACTGGTGGAACTCACCGTGTTAGCGGCACCACTGGTATTGTTGACCAGGTTGGAGGTGAAACTGCCATTCTGGCCATAGACACGGGTAGCTGTTGTACTGCCTACAGCATAATAGAGGACGCGATTGTTGTTATAATCGGCAACATAGAGGTTGCCGCTACTGTCGACAATGGTATTTCTGATACCACTTAAGGTAGTGCTGGTGGCCCCACTGGTACTTGAGGTAAAACTTCCCCCTTGTCCATAGACTGTGACGGCCTTGGGGGTGACCCCGGTGGCATAGGCATGCTGGTGTACCCAGACCGTACCATCGGTGAGCAGGAGGAGCAGTAGTATCACACTGAGAATATGTTTCCAATTTTTTCTTATTTGATGCATAGAATAAAACCTTTTCTGCTTGAATAATCCGTGAAAACTTGTAAAAATAGTATTTCACAGAGAAAGGCTACTAGTGAAAATTAATGCCTTCTATATCTATTTCGGCCTATCGGCTTTCTTTCCTGGTTAAGAGTAAGCATGAAATGAGAGATGAGTCGGGATGCGATCTCTCTGTTTTATAGATCGGCAGATGGTCGAGAAACTTGAGGGTTCTCTTTTAAATGGGTTGGCGGGAGGAGGGGGTGTATGGTGAGAAGGAGAAGCAACCGATACGGGCTTATAAATGCATCCGTTGATACGAAATCATATGTCGAAGGGTAGGGGCGTGAATGCGCTTCTGGGGCACGGCGGGCGCGAAGTATTCAGGCCCCTACCCTAGCACCTGAGAATGAGCTTAGCTTGCAACAGGCTTTCACGGCACCTGTTGCAAGGAGGAGATGAAAAAGATCGCCTCAGAACGAATTTAGCGTTCACTGATTAGCGTTCGCTAATTGGGACGAAATTAGCCTGATCGGGGCCAGTGTAGTCAGCTTCTGGACGGATCAGGCGGTTATTGTTAACCTGTTCCAGGATGTGGGCGGTCCAACCGGAGACGCGGCTAACAGCGAAGGTGGGTGTGAAGAGGTCGCCGGGCAGACCAACGAAAGAGAGCAAGGCGGCAGAGTAGAACTTGACGTTGGTGTAGAGCTTGCGGCCCGGCTTCTCCTCTTCGAGCAAACGGATGGCGGTGACTTCGACTTCGCGCGACAACTTGAATGCCTCTGGATCGGCCACGCGAGCCATTTCGCGCAACTCTTCGGCGCGAGGATCGGTAGTTTTATAGACGCGATGTCCAAAGCCCATGATGCGGTCGCCCTGGGTGATAGCATCGCGTAGCCACTGCTCAGTATCTTTTGCCTGCGCGATAGCGTTCAGCATATCTAGAACCTTTGATGGAGCTCCACCATGTAAGGGACCTTTAAGTGCGCCGACAGCGCCCGTTACAGATGAAGAGATGTCGGAACCAGTACTGGCTATTACGCGCCCGGTGAAGGTAGAAGCGTTCATGCCATGGTCAGCGAGCAGGACCAGGTAGGAATTGAGACCCTGCACATGCTCTTCTTTAGGCTCGTCGCCTGTGAGCAGATAAAGGTAGTTAGCAGCATGACCAAGTTCTGGACGAGACTCCAATGGTTCTTTCCCGTTGCGCAGGCGCTGGAATGCGGCGAGGAAGACGGGAAAGCAAGCGGTTAAAGCGATAGCTTGATCGAGGGTAGGTGAGCCAGATGCGGAGAGCGCGCCCCACGCGGAAACGGCGGTGCGCAAGACATCCATGGGCTCGGTGGTTTTCGGAAGGAGGCGAATAGTTGCCATTACAGGCTCGGGAATAGAGCGTTGTGCGGCGAGCTTGCTATGCAATTGTGCCAATTCTGTGGCATTGGGAAGTTTATCGAACCATAGCAGGTAAATGATCTCTTCAAATGTCGCATTACGTGCCAGGTCATGAATATTATAACCACGATAGATGAGACGGCCCGCAGTACCTTCAACCTTGCTAATGGAGGTTGTAGCAGCAACAATACCTTCTAATCCGCCCTTATTAGGTTTAGAGGCTGGGGGAGGACCATCTTTTGAGGTATTTTCCTTATCAGTTTGCGTCACTGACATAATTGTAATTGCTCCTTTGCTGTTGCAATATGTTGGTTCGTGTATTTTTTTGTAGCACTGTGTTTAAGAAACCTGGCCCACTTAAGTTGTACCACGGAAGAGCCAGAAAAGTCAATGAAACTCGATATTACTTGACACTACTTGATTTTCTTTGATAGAGGTGACATGATAGAGGTATTATTTTGCGGTTGCCTGTAGGGAGGAACCGGAGGGCGAAAAATTTTATTCCCTGGCGTACAATTGACAAAGGATGTGTAGCCTTTTATGATGTAAAAGAAGCCTGTAATATTTGAGGACCATAGTACTTTAGGATTGGAAGGAGGAACAGGCAATGATCGAATTAAATGGAGAAAATTATCTGAATGGTGATGAAGCTTCGAACCTGCTCGGGGTCAAGCTATCGACGCTCTATACGTATGTCAGTCGGGGAATTCTAAGGAGCTATAAGCAGGGGATTAAGCGTCAACGCCTGTATAAGCAGGCGGAGCTAGAGTCCTTATTGCAGTTGCGTCCCTGTGAGCAGACATTCTCTTCCGAAGAGGCCGGTGAACGGCATGGGGTTGAATTGCCACGCGTTGAAGAGTGGATGTCGAATGCGTGATGATTACAGGTGAAAACCGGGGGAGGGTAATAGCGTAGATTGCGTCTGTTGAATCCCCTCTTCATCATCGGTCTTAACATATGCGTTGACGATTTCTTTCCAGGCTGTTCCTCCACCCAGGTGATAGGTGACAATATTGGCAAGTTGGAGAGGAGGTGGCGTATCATTGGCAAAGAGAATAGCTACGGGATGGCCGCTCTGGCGAATAGAGTTAAGTATATCAATCAGCTGTTCGCTAACTGTGCTTGTGATTATAACGATGGTAGCTCCAGCTGGAAGATGCGTACGTTCGATCTGTAAGACATCTTCAATAGAGGAGCCGAAGAAGGATTGTATGCGAGCCAGGGTCTCCATAATGTGCTGGCGTTGTGCTTCGTTACTGGTGGCAGGGAGACGGATGCGGCGACGTTTCAAGCGTGCGACTGTAATCTCTTCCTGTTTGTTCTCCTGTGTCTTCTCATTTATGATTACCTCTTCATCGGGCGCGAAAAGTGTTGTATTGGCGTACAGACCAACAGCATAGCCCTCATTTAGCGCCCAATCGGCAACGGAGGCGGCTGCGCAGATGGAAAGTTCTTGCAGGTCGGGACGGATGCCATAGTAAACATCGAGCTGCGAAATGACGTTAAGGAAGAGTACAAGGCTATGGGTAGCAGTTGATTTGTAGACGTTACTTTGCATCTTCATAACGCGTGCGGTTGCTTTCCAGTTGACCCGGCGCAAACTATCATTGTATGCGTAGTCACGCACACCGACTATGCGCGAAGGATCTTCCAGCAAGCGTTGAGGGGTCCGCTCTTTCTCCGAAGGGGTGGCGTGTGGGCAAGCCAAAACTGTGTAGAGGAGCGACGAGTGGGTAGACAAGCAGATACTGGCGATTGGAAAGCTCCATCTCCCGGCTGATAAAGCCGAAGACATCGCCGCTACTCAATTTTGTGGGACCAAAGGTGTGAACGCCACGTGCATTGCATTGAACGGTGTAGCGACGCGTTATACGCTCATACCAGCGTGGACTGAACAGGCATTCGAGCGCAACCAGGTTGTACTCGGCCCACTATACAATTTGTGTCCTTTAATAGGAAGAGCGCGTGGTATAGTGTCCGCGATCTCCAGCCAGGGTAGAGGCAATAGTTTCGCATTCTCCACAGAAAGCGAGAGCGTGATTTCCTCCCCGAAGAGAGCGCGTTTTTCGCTAAAATGGCGCTGATAGTGCAGATTGTCAAGGCAGTAAAGTGCCCATACATCAGTGATTGTGAGGATCAGCAATAGTAATATGGCTACTAGCGGTAGGAGAGGCTGGTGCAGGAAGATACCGAGGATAAGCAGAAAAATACTCAGCAGGTACCAGCGTTTGTCTGTGGGGCTGCCACGCAGGTTATGTATTGGGCGGCGTTTGAGGCCAAATATTTCTACTGTCCTGAAATTTCTCATGATTCCACTGGCACAGCTACGGTATGCAGCACTTCGTCCACGAACTGTTCCATGATACGACCATGTAGGCGCGACTGACTGGTTGCGATCAGGCGATGGGAAAGGACGGGGCGTGCCACATGTTTAACGTCATCGGGGAGCACATAGTACCTGCCATGAATGGCTGCGTAAGCCTGGCTGGCGCGGTAGAGGGCGAGCGTACCACGTGGACTGACGCCCAGTTCGATGCCGCTGTGATTACGCGTTGCACGTACCAATTCGACGATGTAGTTTTCAATGCCTGCCTCGACATGTATTGCACGAATGATCTTTTGCAGATCTTGTAACTGCTCTGCTGCCAGAACTGGTTGCAGATCTTGTAAAGGTTGTTCCTCTTTAAAGCGCTGTAAGATCAGGCGTTCTTCTGAGTGGCTGGGGTAGTCCAGGCGCAGGCGCATCAGGAAGCGGTCAAGTTGCGCTTCTGGTAGTGGGAACGTGCCTTCCAGTTCGATAGGATTTTGCGTGGCGATCACCACGAAGGGGCGTGGCAGAGCGATGGTTTCGCGCTCGATACTGATCTGACGTTCCTCCATGGCCTCCAGTAGGGCCGATTGTGCGCGTGGAGTTGCGCGGTTGATTTCGTCGGCAAGGACGATCTGAGCGAGCAGTGGGCCGGGACGAAATTCGAATTCGCCGCTTTTCTGGTTATAGAAGGTGATGCCGGTGATGTCTGAAGGCAGCAGATCGGGTGTAAACTGAATGCGTTGAAATGAGCAACCAAGGGAGCGAGCTAATGATTTGGCAAGAGTTGTTTTGCCGATACCGGGTACATCTTCAAGCAGGATGTGTCCTTCGCAGAGCAGTGCGACCATGAGGAGATCGACGGCCTCTTCTTTGCCAATGATGACGCGTCCGATATTCTGGCGCATGAGGCGGGTTGCAGCCTGTACCTGTCGTACCTGCCGGGTGGCTTCTTCATTGATTGTCATGGATAGTCCTTCTTAAACAGTGAGCAGGGTGGAGGCGAGCGCAGGCCTCTACCCGGGCAGGAGGAATTCCTTATTGTGTAGTATATCATTCTAGAGGAGATTGTTTCATTCCGAAGGATGGAGAGCCGAAGGGAGTAAGATCAGTGTGTAAGTGAAGAGATAAAAGGCACTCCAGATGCACATTCAGCGATGAACGTATCTGGAGTGCCCTGTTAGCTAAAGAGTATTACGCGGCTATTTCGAACAGGCGGTTGCTCCAGTTTGCGAACTGATCGCCATTGCCAGCAATATACTGGGTGGCGAGCCAGATGCCCTTTCCTGAGGGATCGAGCTGTCCAGCAGAGTAATCTCCCCAACGACCGGTGCTGAGAACGGAGGAAAATCCATTATCAGGGACAGCTCCAAAGGCGGCGGTCTGGATGCTCCCAAAGGATTTCCCCTTTGTATGTGAGACATAGCCCGCACTCAAGTAGGTATCGGGACCACCGTAGGAGAAGACTATAGCCGTCGTTCCGTTAGTAGTTTGCTCAATGTGTGGGTAGAGCAAGAAGAGACCGTGTGCGGCAATGTAGCCCTGATTGGTCACGCTGCTATTTGTACTGATAACGCCACCTGAAAGCTTCGGCGTCACCTCAAACCACGCGATCCCGTCACGTGCTCCACTATCACCGGGAACAGTGATGGATGTATCAAGGGCGCTATAGAGATGTCCGTTGATGTATTGCACCTCCTGCAAAGAATTGAAGTCAGCCGTGACCAGCCCGGTTGTTGCTAATCCATCGCCAGAACTGAAGCCAGGAGGCGTCTGTGCATTCACAGGCATTGCATACGCTTCGCTGGAGATCACTGTAGCTGAGAGCGTAGGGATCACGCCAGTGGAGATATGCTCGCGGTTCGTCAAGGCCCAGACGCCCAGGCGGTTGTCAAAGGTATTGTTCGGGTCCAGTGCATTCAGGAAGTACTCTGCCGGAGCACTGCCATGGGTGATTGCAGGCTGTAAGTGGTAAGCAATAGCGCCGCCAACGCTGAGATTGCCGAAATGCACCACGTTGGGAGTACTCACACCACTGATCAGGTCCGATTTTGCGATTGCATAAATCTGGGAGCCGTTGAAACCGAACGCGCCAGAATTCTGGAATTCATTGGGCAAGAGATACACATTATAGGCATCAATGCCAAAGATTGTGAAATCGGGCAAGCAGGGGCATCCAGATGCATTTGCGTCAGTTACATCAATTTTGTAAATGGTAAAAGGATTTGTCAGGACGTTGCCGTGGTTCACAGCCAGGTCTACGTATGCCTGTCCTGCTACGCCTGTACTGCTGATGTCATCTTCCCATACAAAGGCAAACCAGGTATGGCTGGCGGCATCGTAGTAGGCGCGAGGATCGCTGACGATATTGGAGGTACCGTCAACTCCGAAGAAGCCCCCAGCAGAGCCGACGCCCGTTAGCGCGAAGGGGCCTTTGGCGATACCACCATCTTTGGTATAAATGGAACCAGTCAGGTTCACAAAGTTCAAGACATAGGTGCCGTCAGTGGCAATAGACTCGTCTGGCGGCTCAAACTGCAAGCCACCGAGCGCGGTTGAGTTATCAATGGCGCTTACGCCATCGAAGTTATGAAGCAAGCTACCAGCGGCCAACTTCGAACTTGCAGCTGTCGGGCGGTTGACGGAGCTGCTGCGTTGAGCCGAGGTGGCAAGAGTTGGACGTCCGTGAAAAGGAGCAACAATGCCCCGAGGTTTTTGATTGATTGCTCTGGTCAGTGAGGTAGCCATCACCGTTCCGCTCTTGCTGGCTCTTCCCAGCACTCCGTGGAAGGTGGTCGATGAACTTGACGAGGTGGATGCATGTGCGACTGGCCCACTACTCAACAATGCAGAGAAGGCCAAAACACTCAACAGCGAGGTAAGCACAATCTGAAGACGAAGAAAACGTGGCTTCGGATGTACTGACATGAAGTTTCCTTTTGAATTACGAGTTACAGAACAATGAAGAAGAAAGTCTCTTGCTTCATGTATATGGACGTATATACATATTGAGTATAAAAAAATAAAATCATTATGTCAATGAAGAATGGGAAGATATTAGGAGAACAAGAAGATTTTGGATTTTTAGTTTGCCAACAAGACGTACTCTCCTTGCACGAGGCGCAGTAGCGTTTGGTGGAGCCATCCTCCTTCCGTTTCTCAATCCCACAACGAGCCTCGCCTTTGCTTGCTCCTGCTCCTGTGATGGTGGGGGGTATTACATGTTTGGTGACTGTGTTTGTGGTGTCCAGGAAATATATTATATAGAAATAACACTTTGTTGTTATATTAACACTGTCTGCGATGAATGGGCCCTCGGGGTTGGTCTCGCAGGTTGTTAAAGGGATCAGATTTATCAATAATCTGATCCCTGCGTTGATTATGAAGTGAGATGTAAGTCAGGTTAGAACTTAAAGCGGTTGCTGACCGACACGGAGACTGTCTGAGATGATACCTGTTGCCCGTTCTGGTCAGTCGCGAAGGCAGTAACGCGTGCCACGAAGCTTTGCTTGAACGAGATGATATCTGCTACATGCCAATCCAGCGTCACATTGCCGTCAGCGTCCGTCTGCTGAGGGCCCGCCGAGTTTGTGATAATGGAGTTGTCAAAGGAGACTTGCAGACGTACGGAGACGCCGGGTTGATTAGCCATGACGGTAACCTGCACGTCGCTATTGTTATGTACCTGCTGCGGGATGTCGGTGATCTGCAACTGTAAGTTCTGATTCTGATTTTGAGGTGGTTGTGTTGGTTGCGGGTTGGCATCCGAAGGTGTCAGCGTTGGCAGGACCACTGGTGCGCTTTTGGGTGGTTGGCTGCTGCTCTGACTACTTCCCTGACCACCTGAGGGAGTAGGAAATGTAGGTGGTGTGTTGGGATGAGGTGTTGCAGGAGCCGTTACTGCTTTTGGAGGCGTGGCAGCCTGAGGTGTTGGGGTCGCTGTCTGGGCGAAGGTATTGACGAGGAATGTAGCAAATATAATACCAGCGACAAGGACCATGACAGTTGCGACGATCAGCACTTTATAGGCGGGATCAGCACGCCAGAGTGCACCGATTTTAGATATGGGGTTAGTGGATGTCGGTGGCACCTGAGGGCGCAGCTGGTCTGGATGGACAAATACGCGTTGTGTATACGCGGCTGGCTGGTGTTGCTCCTCTGAATATGCTGGCAGCACCAGTTTCTGCTGGGCAAATTCCTGGCCTGGTAAATTAGGATGATTGTTAATCAATATAAGCCTCCTTTCTAAATCTAACTCCATCAGTTTTAGTATAGTTTACTAGAGAGGGAATTCGCTACCTTTATGGACTTTTGGCTCTCCATGCTTTAGGAGAATGCGTAGGGGCCCGAATATTTCGCGCCTGTCGTGCCCGAAGAATTCGTTCTGCAACCATCTGATCTCTGGCGAAAGAATGCAAGATCCTGGCAAACGCTGTTTTTCGGGCACGGCGGGCGCGAAATATTCGGGCCCCTACCCTGTTTCCCACCGTTTCCCCCGGAAGGGGATGCAGACTCAACTATTATTTCCTTGCCAGAGCCAGGATCTCAATAATGATAGCGACGGCCAGGATGACGAGAGCCGTAAAAATATTCCAGCTATGGAGGGCACTCAGTATCAGGTTGAGCAGGATGACGAAGGCCAGTAGCGTAGCCTGCCGCAAGGCGTAGCCGATGGTCACAAGGTAGCGGCGGCGCGTCAGAAAAAGCTGACCGAGTGCATAGGTGATAGGAGTAAATGTGCCCATCAACGCGACGTACAGAATGAGAAAAAAGGCCACAAAGGCCAGCAGCGTTTGTGGTGGTACAAAGCCTGTAAATGTTAACAGCCCGGCCCATGCCAGGAGCGCAATGATACTCATCAGAAAGAGCGATGAACGGTTTGTCACGCCTATATTACCTCAATAAATTAAAGCCCTTATTATTACTCAGGGGAGCTTCGCTACGACGGCGGCTCTCCTGATTATCGTTACTGAAATATTTTTGCCAGATATCGGGCGCATCCTTACTTTCACCACCATGTTGAGTATAGCGCGAACGGACACGGCAGATGACGGGAGTATTGACGCCCGCACCAGCGACGATGACCTGGCCTTTAGAGAGCGCGGGCAGATTATCCAGTAGATCGCGCCCCACGCCTTCAATAGCGGCAGCCACGCTCTTCTGGTCGATCTCGTTGACGATACGCATGATGCACTGTGTCTGGCACTGACTGAGCACATCGGCATCAAGCTTGCCTGGACGTTGGCTGATCAGGCCAACGCCGATACCAAATTTGCGCCCTTCAGCGAGAACCTGCTTGAGAATTGAAGTTGAGACTACCTCGGTACCACCGGGCGCGAAATGGTGAGCTTCTTCCAACAGCACGAAGACGGGATAAGGCAGGTACGACTCGCTGCCAGCCTGAATTTTGCCGCGTTCGGTATCCATCCGTGCCTGATTGAGGCGGCGCAGGAGGGTTGCGACGATCACCTGCTGGTCGCGTTCGTCGATCTCGTTGAGCTGCAGGACGGTACACTGGCCCGGCTTGAAGATCTCCGGTAGGTCCAGGTGCTGCGTATCATCAAAGGTAAAGCTATGCTCAAAGCGCTGCTCCACGCGCCATGTAAGAGCATGGACGGTACTAGAATTGTCGGCCCCTTCGCTCTCCTCGTCGTTTTTCTGCTTCGATACCTGTTTGATAGCCTGTTTGAGATCGGCAACGCTCCAGGGAGTACCACGTTTGTTTTCCTGCACTTTGCGTAGAGCGCGGCTGAGGAGGTATTGCTGCTTCTCCGTCATTTCTGGCAGGAGGGAACGCATATCGCCCATATTGAGCGTTGAGAGGCGAACTTTGACCTGTTCGGGCTTGTAGACGCGCACATGGGCACGGTAGCCGCTACCACGTCCATCGCCATCCTCGCTGAACTGGGGTGTATTGGCGATCTGGTCAAGCGTTCCGTACTCGCCATGAGGGTCGATGATCAGCACGCAAGCTTTATTGTGCGGCTGCATCAGTTCCTCAATGATCACGCTTGCCAGATAGCTTTTACCGGCGCCAGTGCTGGCGATAATGGCGAGGTGAGTACTGACCATATCTTTCACAGAGAGCACGATAGGAACAGCGGCGGGAGGGCGTGTCAACAGGGAGCCGATAGTAGCAGAGCCAGGTTGTTTATCCTGTTTACGACTGAGAATCTGAGCGAGCATCGCATCATCGGCCAGAAATATTTTTTTGCCGGATTGAGGTGGTATCCAGGGATTGATAAAGGAGCCCGTGAAAGGATCGTAGTAGCCCATAATCGCGACATGTAGCTCGAACAGCTCATTAGTGTGAGCATTGTAGCCCACCATGGCTGCGACCTCTGTAGGCGAGATCTCTGGCTCACCCAGAAAGGTATCAGGATAGAGTTGCAGGGGGACGCGTTTCATAACGCGACCGAGCACGCGGCGTACAGGGGCGCTATGACTATTCAGGTCTGGTTGTTCGGGATCAGCGAGTTCGTAGTAGACGTACTCACCATTTTTAAGCACCTGTGCATCGTCGCGCGAGACGAAGGTATATTCATGCGTAGTTTCGCCAGGACCTTTCGTGATACCAACGGGTTTGTGTCCAGGAAGTGGGCCAGAAGGAAGAGTCGTATCGTGTTCGATCATGAAAAAGCTCCGTTAACCAGTGGTTTCCACTTTGAGACGCCAGGCGAAGTTACGCTTTACGATAGAGAGTAGCGAAAGATTTTGTGGGAAGAGGCGTTCAAGCTGATCGATGATGCGCAGAGTCACCATCGGCAGCAGGCTATTGCGCTGGGCGATAATGTGAGGCAGATAGCCCATATGGAGGTAGGGCGTTTGCGTATCGGAGCCAGCCGAGCCAGTTGGGTCACTAAAAAAGTGGAAGGCACACACCTCTTCATCGGTCATTGTCTCAATCTCGCTGCCCAACTCAAGAGACAGGAGAGGAACACCATGCATGGTCGAGAGGATGCTAGAAGAGCCGGAGGGAGAAGGACGAAGTTCCATCATGCCCAGCACCATTACATAGATCAGTACAGCCTTCTCTGAAATATAGTCAGGAGAAAAGAGCTCGACCTGCGTTTCATTCGAGAGGCGAGGGCCAAGCGAGCCAAAGGCGGGATTGAGCAGGATGGTATCGTAGATCACCCCCACAGCATATGTTACCGGCTCCTGACTGATGCCAAGGGCAAGATCGAGAGTCGTATCAGGGTCATCATACTGGTTCGAACGTACAGCGATGCGAACGAAGCGACCGAAGGCATAATCTGGTGGCCCAGGTTCCACTTCAACCTCGCGCGGCCCATAGATTTGACAGACATAATTGATATGCGAATCCGACTTGACGATCTTCCCGATAAACATCGCGCATGCCTCTTCCCGCTTAGAACAAATGATTGTTTGGCGGCATTATAACACAGATGAAGACATTTGCGTTGACGAATTTTCAGCGTAGGGGAATGCTACGTAGACCTCCAATTGCTATTCACAGATGAGGCTATTATAATAAATGGGTAGGATCAGTCGATCAAGCACCCTCTATCGGAAATAGGAGAGGGCAGAAGCGCCTGCTGTTGAGACTGCACAGATAAAGGCCATTCATTGGGGGAAATTTCATTAAGAAAGGGAAGGGAACAATGTATGACTAACTCAAAGTCTTCGACACCCAGCGATGCGCAAGGGAGAACTGTTCCGCACCGACCTGTCGAAGTAGACAAATATGTTGATGTATTTCTATCTGCTGTTTGTGATACCAGTCGTCGTTATATTTTAGAGTTGCTCACGATACCGGAGGAAGATGATCCGATAGAGATGCCGGAGAGGCGTTCGGGGGATATAGCGAGGGCAATAGGACTTTCTGCTGCTACAACCTCTGAGCATCTCCGGCAGCTAGCGAAAATAGGCGTAGTACATTCGCGTAGAGATGGGAATATCATATACTATCGACTGCGCAATAAAGGGGTAGTCAAAGCATTTCAAGACCTGTTGAGTGCGCTTGATAGCGATTATGCACAGCAGTTGGCACAGCACAGCGATAACTGATGCACCTGTTCAAGTCAGGAACTGATCGATGGTTTGCAGGAAATCGTCCAGATCGATAGGTTTGTTCATGGCTGTGATATTGCGTTTTGTAAGCTCCTGCTGAGGTAAGCGTGCACTCATCATAATAGTCGGGACATCTGCCAGCTTGTCGATTGCGTGCAGCTTATCATACAGTTCGATACCATTCATGCGCGGAAGTTGGTAATCCAGGATAAACAGGTTGGGCATAATGTTTTCGACTAACTTTAAAGCTTCAAAACCATCAGCCGCTAGAACGGCCAGGTAGGAAGTTTCCTGTGTGATGGCCTGTACCAGCACTTCACCGATATTGATGTCGTCCTCGACAAGCAGGATTGTTTTCAGGCGATGGGGGGTGTCTCCAGTTCTTTGTTCTTGCTGCTGAGCCATATGGCGCTCCGTTAGTTTAATACTACAGGGTTCATTTTATCTCTACAATTTCGTTGTACAACGAAATTGTACATTGACTATACCACGTTTGAGCAAGGAAAGATAGTTGTAAATTTATGAAAAGAGGGACTTGTGGCGGTGAGGTGAATAAGAGTTTATTGGAACAGGGGTAAATTCGAAGATGGGAGTATAAGAAGATGGGAGTTATAATAGGTATAGGATCAGGTGTACTACGAGGAGGATGGCAAGGGTGCAAGCTCGTCAACATAGAAATATGGAACGCTAGTGAGGTATAATGTTGTGAGAGGTTGTAAGGGAAACTTGTCATGTGTGAAAGATGCCCAAGAAGATTCGGGAACTCAAGGCTATGTTACGTAAGGCAGGTTTTGTTTGGCGACCAGGAAAAGGAAGTCATACTGTCTGGGAACATCCAGGGCTGTCTAATACGGTTACGATATCAGGTGCAGATGGTAGTGATGCCAGAAGGTATCAAGAGAAAGAAGTACTGAGAGTACTGAAGATGCTGGAGGGTCTAAAAGATGAATAAGAGCTACGAACACTACTCAATGGAGCTTCACTGGAGTGAACTTGACAAGGTATTCATCGTCACTGTACCTGAATTGCCTGGTTGTATAACGCATGGTGAAACATACGAAGAGGCCATCAAACAAGGAAAAGATGCTATTGAAAGCTGGATTGATGCCAGAATTGCCTGGGGAAAGCCAGTGCCTGAACCGAGACTTTTGCGAGCTGATGCAGCATAAAAAAATGGTTTAAGCATAATTATTTATGCTGGTTCTTTGTTGAATGCAGCTATTCATATCGTCAGATAGCTTTTCTGGAAGAGTGATGATGGATACAATGTACAAACATTATTCTCTGAAAATATGGTGGAGTGTTTCTAAGGATGCATATCTTGCAGTAGTACCTGAGCTAGATGGATGTAAAGCATATGGGAAAACATATGAGGAAGCAGCTCAGAATGTACTGGCCGCAGCCAAAAGTTGGATTGAAGAGCGTCAAAATATAGGATTTATGTTGCCGGAGCCGGATCTCTGGCCTGACGAATAAATATGTGTGGAGAAAATTTCCCCGCTTTGACGGGTAATATTCTTCTGCTTGACAAGGGTCTTATTCATCGCATACAACTAAGGGTGGTGAGTATAAAAGATTCACCAACCACTACTGTAACCTCTCAGGTTACGGGCAGAAAAAGGTTGTTGCCCTACATAGAATAGAGTACGCGACCTCGTAGACTATTTAATAAGGAGAGAGTCTTATGGCTTTTGAGCTTCCACCACTTCCATACGCGTACGACGCGCTTGAGCCCTATATTGATGTGCAGACGATGCAGTTGCACCATGACAAGCATCATGCCACGTATGTTACCAATCTGAACAATGCATTAAAGGGACATGATTTCGAAAATTTGTCGGTCGAACAGGTAATCCGTCGTTTGAACGAGGTACCTGAGGGTGCCCGTACAGCGGTACGCAACAACGGTGGTGGTCACCTTAACCACAGTATGTTCTGGCAGATTATGAAGCCCAATGGTGGTGGTCAACCCACGGGCGAATTGGGGGATGCCATCACTGCAACATTTGGTTCGTTTGATGCATTCAAGACGGCATTCAACGATGCAGGAGCTAAACGTTTTGGTTCTGGCTGGACATGGTTGGTGCTTGACCACAGTGGCAAGTTGCAGGTAGTCTCCACTGCGAACCAGGACAGCCCCTTCATAGATGGACTGTATCCAGTGATGGGTAATGATGTGTGGGAACATGCTTATTACCTGAAGTATCAGAACCGACGTCCGGAGTATCTCAATGCCTGGTGGAATGTCGTCAACTGGGAAGAGGTTGCGAAGCGCTACGCTCAGGCACGTGGAGGGTACTAAGCAAACTGTCTATGTTTTTGCGCGAGAAACGCGTGCGTAGGGGCGTCACCTTGCGTGCGCCCGCTGGCCCTGAAACAGAGCTTAGCGGGCGCACGCAAGGTGATGCCCTACGCTATGCTCACGGCTTTGAGAGTTTATGCGTGCGTAGGCTCGCTGGTGGAGAGGGCGGGGGAGTGTTTATTTGGCGTCGTATACTTGTCTGAGGCATTGGTTTGGCCTCAGAGGTACGAAGCGGTCGCGGTGGAAGAGGCGTCGTGGGTGTGCGTGGCAAAGGGGGGAAGTGTGCCTCAGCAACAGGTGGGACGGATGGTTGTATTCCCACTTTTTCGCTCAGACCGAGAGCCTGCAAGAGACGCCTGACTTCAGGAAATTCTTTGTAGGAAGAGGAGAGCAGTAAAGGTTGATCGGCGCGGTGACGTTCAAGGGCGGCGCTAAGATCGTTAAGTATTTTTATTTGACGGCGCAAATAGTCATCAGCCTGATTGTTGCGTGAGAGACGATCAGCCATCAAGTTGAAGCTACCAGCCAGAGGTAATAAGTCGCCGGAGTTGATCCTGACGCGAGCGTGCATATTTCCGTTAGCGAGCTGGGCATGGACCTCTTTGAGATGGGTGATACCTTTTTCCAGATCGGTATTGCGTTGCGTGATCATACGCGCCTGTTCCTCTGTACGTTGATTCGCTTGCTCCAGTTGTTGCAGCACCTCGGCCTGGCGATCCATCAGGCGATAGTTTTCCATAATGGTAGCGATCTGTCGTATGACCACCAGGGCCACAATGATTAAGACTGAGATTACCAGGACTGGTCGTTGTTGAATCTGGTCTGTATTGGTGGAGAAAATATTCAGGCAGAGTACGAGGAAGAGTACAGCTACCAATGAATAGATAGCCAGATTGCGCAGGCCCAGGCGATTTTGTGTGGCACCTGAAGAAGCCATATGCTTTGCCTGTTCTTCTTCGGGAGCAAGCGGGAAAAAGCGGCGTAAGGAGGCAGCAGCGCCAACAATCAGAAGGCCGAGGGGCCAGCCTATATCCACCCAGGTATCACTGACATCGGCATAGGTTCCCATATTCTGTTGTACATTAAACAGGAAATCGGAAGCCGCAAATACGGTCAGGCCAAGTCCCAATGCCAGCAAGCCGTAGCGCCGTGCTCTGACGTAGTCATAAGCGCCATGAGCTCGTAGTAAGAGGAAGAAGACAAAACTGAGCAGGGCAATATCAGTAGTAGGATAGTAGAGGCCCAGGAATTTCGCGAGCATATCTTCGCTGGATGCGGTGGCCAGCGAACCCAGGAGAAGGGCCCAGCCGATTGCCAACATAGAACCCGTGGCGATTAAGCTATCGAGGATGATAAAAGATCGATTATTCCCTTTGGTCGAGGAGGGCTGAAGCAATAAACCAGCAAAAACCAGGATTGGCAATGCGGAGTAGCCAACGTCGGCCAGGGAGGGAAATGGAGATACGTGCAACACCAGAGCATAGTAGCGCCAGAAACATTCACCGATGCCCCACATGATAGCGCCGCATCCGATCAGTATCCATCCTAGCTGTTCTCTGCCCAACCATGGTTCCATTGGCTCATATGAGCGTTTGAGGGACCCTGCTGCAAATAAAGTGACAGCCCCACCGATAAAAGCACCGGTCAACTGAGAGAATTGCCAGATACCCCAACCTAAATGAAACAGGTCAAGGCAAGTTAGCAGTAATCCCATTCCGATGATGAAGCCAAGTAGCCGATACAAGATCCGCATAGAATGTCTCCTTGCACAAAGGAACATAATCATACAACTCGGTTAATTGAACTGATGCAGCTCCGCATAAGCTACATTAAAGTAGAAGGTCGGGGGGGACGGGACAGTATAGCTGATTATGCCACTTCTTCCTCCATACATAAACACTTTCCACTTATTGAATTTGGTTTGCGCAAATCGCTCAGGTGTTGATCTCTTTAGATCGTTTCTCTATGCCTCTGGACCACAATCAGGCAGAACCTGAATAGTTACTAAAAACAGTATACAGATCCGTGCAAATAAATATTGTGATGTTAGAACAATACCATATGGAGGGAGGGTTGTGTTCGTTCTTGCTTATTTCGGAAAAAAGTACTATGAGAATTGATATAAGTGACATTGTATCAAGATAACTTGTTTTGTGGCAAATAATGTTATTGTGTATCATCTTGCTAGTAGAAATGGTAGTTATTGTATAGCATGCGTGCAGACATTTTAGTGTATGTTTGATTGCTTTATATTAAGCAAGTTGCTAAACGTAGTGAGGTATGGTTGAGGGGTTCTGCTACTGGTTTAATGTGAAGCGTGCCAGTAGGGGAACGATGTGTTGTGTGTAAAAGTCGGAGCGATTTGGTTTGAACCGGTGGAAAGGAGCTATGAAGGGATATTATATCTCGTGAGCAGAGATGCCACATGTTGCGCATAAAATGTTGGATGATCGCGTTCTAGCCAGCGCAATGGAGCGAGCAAGGATGGTGAAATAGCAAGCTTTAATGCCTGTTCCAGGAAGTGTATTGCCTGGGTAGGATTATGGGGTGCCCATGCCATAGTGAGCCAGAAGGGAGCATCCCACAGTTTTGAATGCATATTTTGAGCTTGCTCCAATGTGGTGCGGGCCTCTTCGTTTTGTCCATGTAGCCAGAATGCCACGCCACGACAGAGGTAGGCGAAGTAGCTTTGTGGGCGCGTGGCAGCAGCCTCTTCCAGGTGGCTTATGGTCTGGGCATCTGGATCTTGTTGGCACAGGATGAGCCATATGCTCATCCAATGGGCCAGGGTATCATCAGGTACTAATTCAAGGTTGCGCGTGAAATCGGCGGCAGCAAGATCAAGCTCTCCCAGGTCAATATAGGTGCTTCCACGTCGCCCGTAGGCGTTCGCGTAAGTGGGCTTGAGTTCTATGGCGCGGTTGCTATCGGCAAGGGCCAGTTGATAAACATGCAGGTGGGAGTAGACGAGTCCACGATGACTATAGGCCCATGCATCAGTGGGAGCAAGTTCAAGCGCACGGTTAAGGTCGGCCAGAGCTTTATCGAGCATATTCAGGTGTCGATAGACGCGCCCGCGTTGAGCATAACCCCAGGTATAAGTTGGAGCCTGCTCAAGAGCGCGGTTGAAGTCTTCAATAGCACGGTGGTAGTCTCTGAGGCGGAAATAGGTGTAGCCACGTGAGCCATAAGCCCAGAAGAATGAGCCGGGTTCGAGAGCGAGCGCCTGGTTATAGAGTTCGATGGCCTGGTTATATTGCCCAATATCGCGGTAGTTTTCACCCTGTTGAGCGTAGAACCAGGCGCGTTCGGGTTCGAGAGCGATGGCGAGGTCAAAGTCTGCTATAGATTGCTCCAACTTTTCGAGGTGATGGTAGACGCGACCGCGACTGCCATAAGCCGGGGCATATTTGGGATCGAGAGCAATAGCGAGGTTAAAGTCCTGGATAGCAAGATCGTAATTACTAAGATGGCGATAGACTTCGCCACGAGCGGCGTAGACCCAATCAAGATCGTCGTCAAGGGCAATGGCCGCGTTGAGGTCTTGTAGCGCAAGCTCGTAGTTTTGGTTGAAGCGATGTGTGATACCTCGATTAGCATATGCCCAGGCGTAGTCTGGAACGAGAGTGATGGCGCGATCAAAATCTGCGATAGCGGAAGAATAATTGTTGAGCCTGCGGTATGCCAAACCCCTGTTACCATAGATGTGGGCTAACTGCACATGCGAGATGGTGTGCATACCAGTAAATTTCTGCAAAAGTTCAGTCGCTGCAGTGGCGAACTCCTGGCTTTTAGGATCGGCCTCAATGTAGTTCAGGAGCAGAGTGGCGACCTGCCGTGCATCGGCGTTTGCCTGATTGTAAAGTTCAATCTGAGCGATGGAGCGCAGAATACGCGTAATCTCCTCGTCCTGTTTCGTCAATTCATAGGCGTGGAGTAGTTGATCTCCGGCAGCCGCATGATTGGAGCCATCGGGTAAGAGGAACAACTGTTGTGATAGGGCGAGGGTCAGGCTCAGCCATTCTTCGCTACGATAGTATTCCGGATGCCCCTGAGCCAGAAGCGCGATCAGTTCGGTCTGATAATGGGATGCCAGAGCGCGGCGTGCAGTATAGCAGGCATTGGGCGAGCGCTGGTACAGGTGACGGCTAAACAGATCTTCCGCCAGTTCGTGATAGCTGTAGCGAGCATCCGGAGTAGCGGAGTGAACAAAGGGTTGCTGGATAAGCCAGTGATAAAAGTACGTATGCATGTTCTCTGGTATATAGTCAAAAGCGGCAAGATCATCCTGGTTGAAGGGGCGCGAGAAGAGCGATGCGTCGAGAACCAGGCGGCGTTTGATGCTTTCGCTTTGTGGTATCCAGCGCAGGAAATTAGCAACCACATCGGTTGTTGGATCGACATCTGAGCGGGGATCGGAGGTGAGGAGGCTCAGGTAGAGAGGCAGACCACGTGAGAGTTGCCAGATACTGTCAATGCGTTCAGGAGCGGTGATACCGCGTTGCGCCAGGTAGGCCTGCGTCTCCTGGAATGAGAAACTGCTGAGCGAGATAGAAGAGATGACATTGTTATCGCGATAAGGAAGCCAGCGCTTAGGATCGTCAGGAAGCGAGCGGTCGATAGGGATGCGTCCTGCGGTGAGAATAACGATACTGTTACTGATATCGGCGCTGAGAAAGTAATCGAGCAGCCAGGGAGCGGCCTCAGCGGCCAGTTGTTCGAAGGTATCGAAGATCAAGAGAATTCTGCGGCGACGCTTCGTCTTTTCTCCACTGCCTGTGGTCACAAGGCTTTCGGCCAGGCGATTGAGCTCCGTGATAAAGGCGCGGGTTAGATCGCCGATGGGATCTTCCAGGCGTGCTGAGGCGAGGTGAGCCCTTCCGGTATGATAGTGATCCAGTACCTGGGAGGTCGTCATTTTAAGACCCTCGCGCAAGAGTGGACCAACAATAGGAACGCCCTCAACGGCAGCGCCTGCAAAATCGGGGGCGCGTTGCAAGACGGCGTCCTGCATCGTTTCCTGTTCGTCCTGCTGTTTACGTAGAGCTTCCTTATAGTGTGTAAGGGCGTGACTGAATTCCTGGTGCATGCGCAGTTGCGTGGTAAACTTCTCCATCATACTGGCGGGTGTGGCCTGGCGTTCATCTACGCTAGCGGCCAGGCAATACTCTTGAAATGTAGACGAGTTCACCATTTCAATGTAGCGATTGACAAGTGTTGATTTACCAACGCCGCCATCGCCAAAGATAGAGATAATATTATAGGCGGGATCGTCGGGTTTGAGGATATGTTCTATAAAGAAATAGAGTTCATTGGCGCGGCCAACGAAGATCTTGCGGGAATCATCGGGGAGTAGGGAACCTTTGGAGATGTTTTTTTTGACAAAAGGCATGCAGTACGTACCTCATTTCAAGCCGCTACATGTGTAATTGTTCTGTTGTAATTCAGTATATCACAGTGCTATCATACATGAAGTCCCCTTACGATAACAGAAAGGATACTCCTTGTAATGAATGAACAGTCTTCAGAAACGCACCCCCTCACCAATCGCCTACCGAGCTTTTTCTATGGTGGGGATTATAATCCTGAACAATGGACGGCAGCTTTTGGCGCTGATGAGGAAGAGGTATGGCGTGAAGATGTTCGCCTGATGCGTCTGGCACATGTCAATGTAGCCACGGTTGGAGTCTTTAGCTGGGTTTCGTTGCAACCCGATGAGCATACGTTCATGTTTGAGTGGCTGGATCGTGTGATGGATCTGTTGGCCGAGAACCAGATATTTGCTTGCCTTGCGACGGCGACGGCTGCGCAGCCCGCATGGCTTTCTGCAGCCTATCCAGATGTATTGCCAGTTGATGAACAGGGAATTCGTCGTGGTCAAGGTGCAAGACAGAACTATTGTCCCACCAGCCCGGATTTCCGTCGTTTGAGCCAGAACCTGGCACGCCATCTTGCCGAGCGTTATAGCAATCATCCTGCATTATTATTGTGGCATGTGAGCAACGAATATTATGGTGGTGGTTGTTACTGTGAGCGCTGTGCGAGCCGTTTCCGCGAGTGGTTGCAGAGACGTTATGGATCTCTGGAAGCAGTGAATCTGCATTGGGGTACAGCCTTCTGGAGCCATACCTACACTGCCTGGGAGCAGGTTATTCCGCCTGGACCACGAACCGAGTCAAGTGTGCAGGGGTTGGCGCTCGATTATCGGCGCTTTATCTCTGATATGTACCTGGAATGTTATCGAGGCGAAGCGGATATTCTGCACAAGGTGACGCCGGACGTTCCTGTCACCACGAACTTTATGGGCATTTATAAGCCAATAGACTATTTCGCCTGGGCACCGTATATAGACGTTGCTTGCTGGGATTCATATCCTACGCGAACCACGCCCCCTGCCGAGGTAGCGTTCGCCCATGATCTGACGCGAGGTGTGAAGGCTGGACAATCCTGGCTGTTGATGGAGCAGACGCCTAGCCAGACGCAATGGAGGTCACATAATCCACTTAAGCGTCCAGGAGTTTTGCGCCTGCACAGCTTTCAGGCGGTAGCCCATGGAGCGGACGCGGTGATGTATTTCCAATGGCGTCAATCGCGTGGATCGTTTGAGATGTTTCATGGTGCGGTCGTAAGTCACGTGGGGCATGAGCATACGCGTGTTTTTAACGATGTTGCCAGGCTAGGAGCGGAGTTGGCGGAACTGGGCAATGGAATTCTGGGGACGAGGTTACCGGCGCGTGTTGCTATCATCTTTAACTGGTCCAACTGGTGGAACGTCGAATTCACGCCTGGACTCAGTAACTCACTTAATTATGTCGAAGAGATATTGCTGTATTATCAAGCGTTGTGGGAGCGGAACATTGCGGTTGATGTAGTTGCGCCTGACGGAGATCTGAGCGGATATGAGCTGGTGATTGCGCCATTATTGAATATGGTAAGCAAGGAGCAGGGAGTTTCCATTGAGAGATATGTTGAGCAAGGTGGAACGTTTGTGACCGGCTACTTTAGCGGCATTGTCGACGAAGATACGCGAGCATGGTTAGGGGGATATCCTGGACCGTTGCGCAAAACGCTAGGCATCTGGGTTGAGGAGTTTGATCCACTGGAGCCAGGACAGGCGAACGCCGTTGTGGTCGAGGATGGAGGCAGGTTGCCAGCAGGAAGCTATCGTTGCGACAGGTGGTGTGACCTGGTGCATCTAGAAGGGGCAGTTGCTCTGGCTGCATATGAGAAGGATTTCTACGCGGGTCGTCCAGCCATCACCGAGCATGCATTTGGAAAAGGGCGAGCCATCTATGTAGCAACTCGTCTGGAGAAGAAGCTGATAGATGATCTGCTCGGTAGATTGCTTGACGAGTTGAAGATTGTCGCGCCTTTGAGTGTGCCTGCTGGTGTAGAGGTGACAAAGCGGGAAGGTAATGGGCAAAGCTATCTTTTCGTGCTCAACTATAACGACGATGCAGTACAGATTTCCCTCCCGGAGGCAATGGATGAGTTGCTCAAAGGAGGAGGAAGAGTGACAAAGTTGGAGTTGCCCGCGAAGGGTGTTGCTGTGCTGAGGATGGTGTAAGGGTTGTAGGGGCCCGATTTATCGCGCCCGGGTGAATCGGTGTTGATTCACCCGGGCGCGATAAATCGGGCCCCTACGTTTACAAAGGGATTTTTATCCCTTTACGGCACCGGCGGTCAGGCCGGAGACGATGCGTCGTTGTAAGAACAGTACCATAATCACTAGCGGAACTGTCACGATGATCGCGGCTGCGCTGACCTCACCAAAGGCAATCTGATGCTCTCCGTTAAAGAGGGGAATAGCCACTGTCACTGTCTGGGCAGTTGAATCTGCCGTCAGTGTCAAACCGAAAAGGAAGTCATTCCAGACCGTAATGAACGAAAGAATCGCAGTGGTAAAGACGCCTGGCGCAGCCAGTGGGAGGATGATGCGCCATAAGGTCCCGAGGCGGCTGCATCCATCTATTCTGGCTGACTCTTCAAGATCCGGAGGCAAATCACGGAAAAACGATGTCAAGAAGTAGACCGTCACGGGCAAGGAAATGACCAGGTAGGGGATGATCAGTGCGACGTATGTATTATAGACCTGGATCGTGTTGGTAAAAAATACAAAGAGCGGCCCGACGAGCGCAATGAGCGGAAACATCTGGACCGAAAGGATAATTGCCAGGACGCCCGCTTTCCCCCTGAATTTCAGGCGTGCGATCGCATACGCGCAGATCGATCCGAAGATCAAAGCCAGGATGGTCGTCAAAATCGCAACAATGGTACTATTCAACAGATCTTTCGCAAAAGCGGGCTGAACGCTGAGGAAAGCCTGAGAATAGTTTTTCGTCGTGAACGAATGGGGCAAGAGCGTGGGTGGCGATGCGTTGATCTCTGAATCAACCTTTATCGAGGTGATCGCCGTCCAGTAGAATGGGCCAAGGGCTATGATTAGCACAACGACGAGAGCAATGTAGCGGCCAATTCCTCCCCAGTCTACTCGTCTTTTTGTTGGTGCTGTTGTATTTATCCTTGTCTGCCCTGAAGGAACTGCAAGCGCTTGTTTTGCCATGAGGTATCTCCCCTTTCCCTTGGATGTAGCTAATTCTGGCTGATACGGCTCACTGATACGACCACGATGCCAACTACGGCACAGATGAGAAAGAGAATGACAGCGGCAGCAACTCCGGGAGCAAAGTCGAAGGTCGTCCCCACAAACATATTGGCATAGGAGTAAAGCGCCATTGTCTGTATCTCACGACCGCCGCCTGTGAGTACATAAAACAGGTCAAATGCACGCAAGGCATCCAGGAGACGAAACATGAGCGCAATTAAAAGCGCACTCCTGAGCAAGGGAAAAGTGATCGTCCAGAATTGTTGCCAGCGAGTGCTACCATCCACGCCTGCTGCCTCATAGAGTTCACTGGGAATGACTTGCAGACCGGCCAGGATCAGGAGCGCCATAAATGGCGTTGTTTTCCAGACATCGATCAAGACCGCCGAAGTTATCACTCCATTCGTCGTCCGCAACAAGGAATCTCCTTGTGCCAACAAATGCACTGATTGGAATAGGTATGTCAGTACACCGTTTTGGGCGTTCAACATCAATGTCCAGATTTGCGCAGAAACAACGGTTGGAAATGCAAAGGGGATAAGAATGGCTGTGCGTATCAGCCCCCGACCAGGAAAGACCTGGTTCATTAGTAAAGCGACGGCAAAGCCTAAGATGGTCTCCAGTGCGACGCTCGCCACGCTAAAGATGAGGGTTACGCTAATTGAATTACGGAATGCGGGATCACCGATATCATGGAGATAGTTGTTTAAGCCAACAAACGTCGAGCCAGACGGAATTAATGGATTATTCAGAAGGCTGAGACGTACTGAATTGATGATAGGATAAACAGCTACCAGCGCAATGATGATGATGGTAGGGAGTACCAGAAAATAAGGGAATAGTCCACTGCCCAGATCTAAGCGCTCGCGCAGGGTTGGTTTAGTGGTGGGTAGAGCATCTGCTCGTATCGTCGTCGACATAATGCATTTCCTCTTCGTTCATTCTTTGTACTACTTCCAAATGACAGCTAGTAACAAGTGACCCACGTTTGGATTCAGGGCCATGAGACAAGCTTTCGAAAGCTTGTCTCATGGCTTCACTGAGCTGCGACCAATCTCTGAGGCATTACTTGCTTACGAGCGTTTGCAGCTGAGATTGGAGAGCACTGAGCGCTGCATCAGGAGTGACCTGTTTGGTGAGCGCCTGGTGCACATTGACCTGAATGAGATTCGAAAGATCGGTGTAGACAGGTGACACAGGGCGCGGCAGCGAATTTTGCAGGATTGGCTGCAATTTTGTGAAGAGCGGCTGCTGCTTCCGCACATCGGCATCGTCATAGACACTCTTAAGGGCAGGCGTAAATGAGCCTTTCGTTGCCAACAGTTTCTGTGCGTCTGCGCCGAGCACATACTTCATAAAACTCCACGATGCATCTGGATTCTTGGAGTATGCGTTAATTGCCATATTCCAGCCACCTACACAGGAATGTCCAGTGGTATTGCTTCCACCATAGGGGATGGAATGGATATCAAACTTGCCAGCGACCTTTGAACCACTGGCGTTACCCAGAGAGTATGCGTAAGGCCAGTTTCGCATCAAGGCGGCGTCGCCATTCTGGAAGGCCTGGCGGCAGGCTTCCTCAGCATACGTAGTGATAGCAATTGGCGAGATCGTGCCGACCCAGCTCACCATCTCCGTGAGTGCCGCTACACTCTCCGCGCTGTGGACGGTCACACTCTTCGAGTTGTTGGGATCAAGTACTGAGCCGCCATAACCAGCCAGCACCTCGACAAAGTCGCACACCAATGCCTCACCCTGTATTCCCTGCCATGCATAGCCGATCTTGGTCTTGGATAGAGCGCTCTTAGCCATGCTCGTCAGTTCGGCGAAGGTGGTCGGGGGAGTTGAAACGATGTCTGTGCGGTAGTAGAGGACGCCCAGGTCTGTACGCATCGGAGCAGCCACGATCGCGCCATTGTATGTACAGGACTTAATTGGACCTGGAAGATAGTTTGCGCGGTCGCTGGCAGGCCACCGGCTCGAGAGATCCAATGTCCAACCATTAGAGGAGAATTGTGCTGGCCAGACAACGTCTATGCTGAACACATCAAAAGATGCACTTCGCGCTCGCAGCGTATTATCATACAAAGTGATGAGGGTAGAGGTGTCAGATGGGCCGTTGTGCCAGGTAACATGGACATTATCCTTGTTGGTCTTGTTGTAGGTGTCTACAATTGCCGAATAGGCACCCGAGGTATCATTTTCAGTCTGCCAGACAACAGTCGTGGGACCACCACTACTGGATGTACCGCCACAGGCTTCAAGGAGTGACACAGCTGCGGTGCTGCTCAGACCTATAGCAATAGCGCGTTCAAGGAAACTACGACGGCTGAGGCGCCCGGAACGGATTTTACTGATAATTTCATCAAGAGTTTCGCGGGCTTCGGGGTGTTCAGGGATCATGTGCTAGTCCTCCTTTGGACTGTTTGCCAATGAACATACAATCGAGAACAATTACATGTTACCATGTTTATTTTGGAACTTCCATGTCTGAGAAAATACCTCAGAAGTGGTGCATCATAACGTCCCTGATAATGATAGCGTATCTGGTTGGGTGATCTCACAGTGAAAGCACTCCAGGATTAATACGATGAATACTCGCTTATAAGTTTCAAATTGTTTCCTGGCTACTCACTGATGAGTTCAGATCACTCCTTTCTGCAACGGAAGAGGTCCGGCTCTAGTAGTGCTTCATCGTTGTAGATATTATTACGCTTCTCTGACTGAAGAACTCTCATTATAAAACTGAAGCTACAAGGAGAACGCTAGAAAGGCTGTGGTTTTTTGGAACCGTTTCCAATTTATGATTTAACAATACCATAAAAATTTTCAGTTGTAAATACTTGGGTAGAGGGTTTTGCGGTCAACCAGCGTGGAGATAGGGCCAATGGTCCCTATCTTGTAGGCAGCGATCTGCGTAGCGAAGTGCGCGGCTTCCAGGTGAGGGAGACCGTCGAGGTGTGCCATGAGGAAGGCAGCCCAGAACCAGTCGCCTGCGCCAGTTACATCAGCAACCTGTGTGTGGGGGACAGGGATATAGATGCGATAGTCGTGGCGATCGCCGATAAGAACGTACTCAGGTCCACTGGTTAAAACAACGAGTTCTACGCCCATATCCAGGAATTTATCCAGATAGGCGTCGTGTGTCAATCCTGATCCAAAGAGCCGGATAGCGTCATCGAGCGAGGGCTTGGTAAGAGAGACCAGAGGATAGAGTTCTCGTAGGACGTGAAGAGCCTCTTCGTGGTCAGGCCAGACTTGAGGATGATAGTTTGGATCGAGTGAGACCAGCGTACCTGCGTGATGAGCGCAGGTGAGAGCCTCGATAACGGTGCTGCGCAGTGGATTAGCGGAAAGAGAAAAGGTAGATGCATGAATGAGCCGGGCGTGTGTGACGATATTGACATCCAATTCAGAGGAGTGCAATGTGATATCAGCACCTCGAACCATGCGAAACTCGGGAGTGCCTTCAGTGCGTGAAACGTAGGCTCTTGAGGTAGGTAAAGTTGGTTCGACGGAGACGGCGGTAGTATCTACATTTGCTTTTCGTAGTTCGTCCAGGCACATCTGACCAGCTGAATCGTTCCCCACCTTAGAAATGAGAGCCGAGCGGCCACCCAGGCGAGAGACCGCGCAGGCGATATTGGCAGGTGAACCGCCAAGGTACTCCTTAAAGTGCGTGATCTGGCTGAGAGGAGAGCCTTTTTCTTGCGCTATGCAGTCAACGAGCGTTTCGCCAATTGTCAGAACATCAAATTGTTTCAAGGAACCTCCATGGGGTAAGAAGAGATACTGAAATTAGCATACCCTACGATAAAAAGGCCGTAGTGTGGCGTTCTACAAGTGTTGTGTTTAAGCGAATCAACTCCGGAGGTTTTTCAGGATTATCAATGTGTTCTATAAGTTTCTGTATACTCAGCGTGCCCATTTCCTCGATGGGTTGCTGAATAGTGCTGAAGTCAAGTAATTCCGAAAGCTCGATACCATCGAAACCGATAAGAGAGAGTTCCTCAGGTACACGCATAGCTAAAGAACGTGCAGCTTCCAGCACCCCGGCTGCCTGCACATCAGAGGCTGCAAAGATGGCCGTAGGACGAGGCGAATGTGAAAGTAATTGGAGTGCAGCCGTTCGTGCAGCATCTCGGTTCCACTCGCTGGTCAACATCAATTCCGGGTCAAACATAATACCGGCCTCTCCTAGAGCACGATGAAAGCCAATCAAGCGGTCATTCGCCTGGTTGAATTTGAAATTGCCTTCATTTGTGAGACCATTAATGAAGCCGATGCGCCTGTGCCCCTTCTGAATCAAATATTTAACGGCTTGGTAAGCACCTTCAACATTATTCACAACCAGGGAGGTGAGGAGAGGACTATAGGTATCAAGCAGTACAGTGGGGATAGCAGCCTTTTTGAAGCTCTGCGCCACAGATTCCTCCACTGGTAGCGAGATGATGAGCAGGCCATCAACCCTGCGATGCATCGGCAGTTCCGAGAAATACATATCGCGTTGAGCATTGGTCTCGATATTGTAGAGTACGAGTTGATGGCCTGTATGATAAAGAGAGGCTTCAATATTTCTAAGTATCTCAATATGGAATGGGCGCGTAAAAAATGGAATCATGACGCCAATCGAATTGGTGCGGCGTGAGATCATGCTGCGAGCAATAGGATCAGGCTTATAATTCAGTTCAGCAATCACTGAGAGCACTTTCTGGCGTGTCGTCGGTTTGACATTGGGATTATTGTTGAGGACACGTGAAACGGTGCCGATGCCGACTCCTGCAATGCGTGCAACGTCGTGGATTGTGTACTCCATCTCCACATCTCTTCATAAAAAAATTATCATATGAATGTACCAGGATACTATATCTGCTCCAGCCTATTTCTGTTTAGCCTCTTCAGCAGTTTTTGCATGCATTTTGATATGCTAAGGCAGTAAAAGAATGGAAGCGTTTCCAAAACAGTGTAAAGAAATTACCCTCGTGACATCATGAGCATAGCATACTTTAGCGTTCTGTGTAAAGGGCAGAAGGAGAGTGGATAACCCCATCTTTTTAGAAACGTTTCCAGAAAAAAGATAAAATTTCAGCAATTATATAGTGTGAAATTGACAAGGGATGTCAGACAACATACAATTTATAGTGACACAGAGGTAGGAGCCGTATTTATGACGCCTGTGTTATGCATACGAGATGTCAATTGAACCAATAACCGGTTCCGTGCAAGAAGGATTTTCTGGATGGATATACCACCTCAACAAAAAGAAAATACGCGGGCGAGCCGAGCTGCTGAAAGGCGCCGGCAGGATCGGTTAGCCATGGAGACGACTATGCTTTCGGCGACGCCTGGTTGGGGTGAGCGTTTGTTGCCTTACCTGGTTGCAGCGATGGAAACGTGTTGGGTAGATGCGGTGTTGATCGCACTGGCGAGCGTTAATCTCTTTCAACGTCGTACGCCCTTGATACCATTGTGGGCACCGTTTGTGTTGATCGTGAGCGCTTGCTGGTTGATGCTTTTCCTGGAACGACGCGAGATTGTTATGGAGCAGGCTGCGAAGAATGGAGGCAAGAGAGTTTCCGGCTCATCGTGGTTTATTCTGCTAATGGCTTTATTGGTGTTGATAGTGGTGTGGGCAAGTATTTATGCATCGTTATTTCTGCTCTTTGATCCTCGTTGGTTGCTGGCATTACTTAACGATTTATTTCAGTTTGATGGCAATTTCTACTATGTATTGTTACTACTGGTGCTCTCAATCTATTTCTGTTGGCGTGGTATTCGTCTTGCACGCAGAGCAATAGAGCCGAGTAGTGTTTTTTGGAGCCTGCGCCTGGGAATGGGAATTATCATTGTAGCCATTATTATACATGTCGCAAGTGGAACGAGCTCTTTCAACGAACTCATCCTGTTCGGCATTGTACCACTCTTTCTCTTTTTTGCTTTGATTGCACATGCACTGGCGAAAGCTCTATTTCTGCGGCGCAGTTCTCCTGGAGGATTACAGGGAAGCGTTGCAGGACAGGAACGCGCAATCTTGATGATGATGAGCATTATTGGACTGATTATCCTCTTGCTGACTCTGGGAATAGGCATCTTTGCCAGCCCGGCTTTTCTGATAGATGTGCAGCGGGGACTGGAACCTGTAGGAAGATTCTATGACTGGTTGATAAGTATAATAGCTTATGGGATCACATTTTTGCTCTATCCGCTTTTCTGGTTGTTTTCATTGATACATATTAAGACACAATTACCGAAAATAACTATTATTAAATTATCAATTACGAAAGGGATTTCTCAGGTGCAGGGGTCTGATCCGGTGACTGTGATTATAGTGCCTGTGCTGAAATTTGTACTACCTGTTCTCTTTATAATATTCATGATGCGCTTAATTCTTGTGTTGTTGAACAGGAGGCGCGTCAGGCTGGTGCGTACGGAGCAGCAGGATCTCTCTGAGAGCATCTGGTCGTGGGATCTCTTTCTGACACAACTGAAGGGATTTTTATTAGCGATCTGGTTGCGTTTCTTTTTCAGGCGTTCTGGCAAGCAGGAGGTGGCACGCGAGGAAGAGATTGGTGGAGAGGCAACGGTACTCAGTATTCGTGCGATTTATCGGGCTTTGCTGCATTGGGCGGCCAATCGTGGTTATGGGCGTAAAGGGGAAGAGACGCCTTATGAATTCAAAGATCGCTTGCAGCAAGACATTCCGCAAGGCGAACCCGAGTTGAGCGATCTGACGGAAGCATATACTGAGTTGCGTTATGGAGGTGGAGTGCCCGATGAGACGACGGTAGCACGTGCGCAGGCGGACTGGTCATCGTTGCAGCGTAAGTTTCTTCCATCATGATGTTTTAAAGCGCTTTCTTCGCGTTAAAAAAAGATACTCAAAAGCAATAGAATGCCAGATGGATGCTCTATCGTTTTGAGTATCCCCCTGTATGAGAAACTAGAAAATGGAGTGATTTTGCGCTCTTTTGCACGGCAAAGCACTATTATAAATCGTCATTTCGGGTTGCTCCCTTTTTATGATATAAGTAGCTAGAGATCAGATGCTATATCTCCATGGAGAGATTGATTCCCTTGCCAGTTTTGTTCTGTATATTGTGGGCGTACTATTGAGAACAGGAGAATGCTTGTGAGCATGAGTACAACGAAGTTCCTGCCTGGTATTGTGCAGAATACGGTGAAGACAGAGCGTTTGACGGTGGCCTATCTTGAAGCTGGTAGCGGTTCTACTCCGCTTGTCCTGGTTCATGGTAATGCTTCTTCGTCGCTTTTCTTCCAGGATCTGATGCTGGATCTAGCATTTCAGGCACGCTACAGAATCTATGCTCCGGATATGCGTGGGTATGGTGATAGTGAGACGCTCCCGGTTGATGCGATGCGTGGAGTGCGCGATTATGCGGATGATCTGGCCGCCTTTGTGCGTGCCCTTGCTCTGCCTCCATTCCATTTATTGGGTTGGTCGTTAGGTGGAAACGTCGTAATGCAATATGCCATCGACTATCCAGAACTGCTACGTTCTCTCACTTTGCTTGCTCCTGGTTCGCCGTTTGGTTTTGGCGGCACGAAGGATGCTGATGGAACGCCGACATGGCCCGATTTTGCTGGAAGTGGTGGTGGTACGGCCAATCCAGATTTTGTGCAGCGTATAGAACGGGGAGACCGGGGCAGTGATCAAAATTCGCCACGTACTGTTATGAACACCTTTTATTTCAAGCCACCATTCCGTGCGCTTCCTGATCGTGAAGAGATTTACGTAACTTCTATTCTCTCCACTAAAATAACGCCTGGCAATTATCCTGGCGATATGGTGCCTTCTTCCAACTGGCCTGATGTTGCGCCGGGGGTACATGGCGTTAATAACGCACTCGCGCCTAAGTATTTGAATCAGAGTGATTTCGCGACGATCAATGTTAAGCTGCCTGTTCTGTGGATTTATGGCGTTGACGATCAGATCGTTTCAGATACCTCGTTGTTCGATTTTGGGTATCTCGGGCAATTAGGATTTGTGCCAGGTTGGCCTGGAGAAGAGGTTTATCCTCCCCAACCTATGAAGGCGCAGGTGCGCAATGTGCTGGATCGATATCGGGCAAATGGTGGTCAATATCGTGAAGTTGCTCTAGCGAATTGTGGTCACTCGTCGCATGTTGAAAAGCCCGTTGAGGTGCTGGCGCTATTCACTGAATTTGTGGATGCGCAAGGGTAGAGATGGATATCGCCTGTGATCAGTGCGTTTCTGGATATGGCAAGGGAAGTATTGAAGCCCTTGCCATGGTGGAAGTTCTTCAGGGCAGTGGTGTGAAAACAAAGTTCGAGAAAACAACGGTTCCTTCCATGTCCTGGTCGGTATACATAGAAAGATCAATATGGTCTGTTGTCGTGAATGTCGTAGTGTTTACTGACATTACCTGAACACAGTCGGGTGAAAGACTTTGTAGGGAGCCATTGGACATAGCTTCTATTGTATATGATGAACGCTGAGTCACCTCGCCTTTTCTCAAGACATAAGGGCTTCCGCTGACGTTGTCATATTGTATGATATACCATGTACCATCCGAGCTGATGAAGAAGCCATAACCTCCTCCCTGGCTAACCCTACGCGTTGTAAAGCCTGTGCAGCTATTATTAGGGCCATTGAGTTTGATCTGAACTTCCACTTTGTAGTTCATGGGGAAATTGCCATTGAGCCAGTAACTTTTCTGGCACCCTGCATAGTTACGTCACATTTTTATACCCTCAACGATAAACAATATGAAGCCTTACGGGGAAGGCTATCCTGAATAGCGACAGAAAAGAGAATATGCAATTTCAAAAATCAGACGAGTCCATTATGGAGGTTGACGAAAACGCTACTACGGAGCTCTATGATCGCTATGCCCATGTCATCTTTGCGTATGTGCGGCTGCATCTCTCTTCACCTGAAGATGCTGAGGATGTGACGCTAGAGGTCTTTGTAGCTGCATTAGAGCATGAGAATCTGGTGGGATTGAGTGCTCAGGAACAGTTGATGTGGCTGCGTAGAGTTGCCAGTAACAAGCTGGTTGACATCTATCGGCGTACGCAGCGCCATCCTGTTGTGGCTTTAGAGAACGTGGCTGAGCGGCTGTACGAAGATGAGAATCGATCTCCTGAATATATAGCGTTGCGCCAGGAGCGATATCGACAATTGCACTCGGCGATTAGTACCTTGCCTGAATTGCAGCAGCATCTGTTGCAACTGCGCTTTGGTCGCGGTCTACGCTTTGCCGAGATAGCTATTTTGCTGAACAAACGCGAGGATGCGTTGCGCCAATTGCTCTCGCGCACCCTTGCCCTCTTGCGGACGAACTATTTTTCACATGATAGGGAGAATAAAGATTATGGCAGATCATGAAAAGCTTACTCCCGAAGAGGCGGATGTACGCAATCAGGCTATGTTACAAGACCTGGAGCACATGTATACACCTGTTGATGAAGCTCAATCTCTTGAACGTATACGCAATCGCTTGCTTGCAACAGAACACAGTTCTAGTTTCAACTCTATACAGCCTACTAGACAATTAATGAGAAAAACGCAGCAAGAAAGGTTTCAAACTATGAATAGTATGCACGTTCCTATTGCGCATAAAAAAGTACGATACCTCAATATACTGGCCGCGAGTATCGTTGCCGCATTGATTATTGGTTCGCTCTTGTTTGAAGTAACACGTGTTTATCAGAGCAACACTGGTGGATCAGGTAACTCACACATATCTGCTAGTGGAGGAACAATAACTCCCGTATCTACCTCTATATATGGCCCCGACTGGAAGATTCTAGCAACTTTCAAGGGAAAGGGAAGTACTGATATTCAAAATTTGCATTTAAAATCAAAATATGCTTTAGGAGCATATTTTATCTGTGCAGGAGAAGGGAATGTAAATCTTGTTATTGGTAAAATCGGATTGGGAGCAACTTGCCGTTCGGTATCTAATGGTGTAATTGATGTATGGAAAGGAGCTTATGTGTTGGAAAAAATCAATATTATAGTTGCTAAAAACAGCTCCTGGCAACTAGAACTGGCTAATTGTGTGGGAAATGAGCAGACCTGTAATTCCAGCGGATTTCCAATGCCGACTTCGACGCCAGCGCCAAGCTTGGCTCCGACACCACCACCCACTGTGTTTCCGGCTCCGATGCCAACGGTAACACCAATTCCCACACCGACAGTGTCAGCGCATTGATCAGATAATGCAGCTCTTTTCCCTGACATCTTTGACAGGTTATGTGGACGTACAAAATCAAGAGTGCATGGTCGGTGGTGGGCACAAAGCGTAGCCCCTACACGATGATCGGATGGGGGCTGATTTACATGCACCTCATGTCCCGCCATTACATCCTCACCTCATGGAGAATACGTTCCCACTGATGTAGCTCTCTCACCGACACTTTTTAGAACCAATACAATGCGTAAGTACCGTAGAGACCCGATTTATCGCGTCCCTACAGTTTTTCGCGTTTTACATGCCCTAAAAAGTGTCGGTGAGAGAGCACTGATGTAGGGGCGCCGTTTACAAGCTCCTATGGGTTACAATAACCGTTCCAGTTCTCCTGCTTCATTCACAGGTGCCTGACAGGCAAAGTTCTGACAGACATACGCTGTTGCCTTGCCTCCTTTTTGAGGCCGATCAGCCAACAACGCAATGCTCTGAATGGCCTGGCTATTCTCAGGTGCAGAGCAGGCGAGCACACTATTGGGCAGATAATGGTTGTTAATGACTTCCAGTAGCTCACGTGCGTCGGCTGTACGGGGATTGCCGAGAATCGCGAATTCTTTGGCGGGTGAGACGGCGAAGTCCAGTGCACCAAGGGCATGACCGAACGATTGTGGATGCTCGGCCATCAGGTTAGCAAGCGGTTGCAGATACTCATCGGCTCGTTCACGATAGGAGGCCTCACCAGTGAAAGCCGCCAGGCGCAACAGGACATCGACGGCGACGCTATTGCCAGCTGGAGTGGCGTTATCCATAATATCTTTCGGACGCGTGATCAGCGTCTCGTGGTCGTTTCCAGTATCGAAGAAGCCACCGTTCTGTTCGTCGGCGAAGAGTGTGATGGCCTGATCAATCAGCGTGCGTGCCTCATTAAACCAGCGCACATCGAAAGTAGCTTCGTAGAGGGCTAAGAGTCCATCGGCCAGGAAAGTATAATCTTCCAGATAGCCATTCAGGTGAGCATGACCTTCTTTATAGGTGCGCAACAGGCGGCTATCTTTGCGTAGAGCAGTGAGTAAGAAGCTGGCATTGTTGATGGCGGCTTGCAGGTAATCGGGACGATTCAGATAGCGTCCCGCCTCAGCAAAGCTACGTAACATCAGACCGTTCCATGCGGTGAGGATCTTTTCATCGCGGCCCGGTTTCACGCGGTATTCACGAGTTGTAAAGAGAATCTTACGCCCAAGCGCCAGGCGGCTCTGCAATTCATCCAGGCTGATCTGAGCGTCATCGGCAACTTTTTGCACATCCTGAGCGACATGCAGAATATTTTTATCCTCAAAGTTGCCTTGCGGCGTTATATCATAGTATTGCATAAAGTGTGGCGCAATCTCGGACGGTAGCAGGTGTTTAACCTCCTCAGCAGTCCAGGTGAAGAATTTGCCCTCTTCGCCCTCGCTATCGGCATCCTGTGTGGAATAGAAGCCACCTTCCGGAGAGGTCATCTCGCGCATAATGTAATTGAGCGTCTCTTCAACGATGCGACTATAGAACGGCTTATTCGTCACGAGATAGGTGTGCAGGTAGATACGGCTAAGTAGAGCATTATCATACAGCATCTTCTCAAAATGTGGCACCAGCCACTCGTCGTCTACCGAATAGCGATGAAAACCACCGCCTAACTGATCGTAGATGCCACCATTTGCCATATGTTGTAGCGACGCCTCGACGACCTCCAGTTCGCTATATTCCGTTGATTGCTCGGTAGGAAGTTCGCCTTTGAGACGATGCAGGTGCACCCGCAGCAGAACCTCCAGCGCCATCGTATTAGGGAACTTAGGAGCGCCTTTAAAGCCACCATGTACTGGATCAAAATTGGCGCTGAGTTCGCGACTGGCGGCGGCGAGTAGATCGAGAGGTGTCTCTGTAGTGATAGCGCCTTTGCCACGAATAGGAGCTTCGCTGTGTTGTTGTAGGTAGTCGGCAAGCTGATTGGCCTGTTCCTCGACGGTCTCGCGTTGCTGTTCATAGAACTGGACAACGCTTTGCATAATGCGAGGGAAGCCGGGCATGACCTGGCTGCCATATTGACGATCACGAGGCGGAAAATAGGTGCCGCCGTAGAAGGGGCGTCCGTCAGGGGTCAGGAACATCGTCATCGGCCAGCCACCCTGGCGCGTCATAGCCTGGACTGCCTGCATATAGATAGTGTCGAGGTCAGGCCGTTCTTCGCGATCCACCTTAATAGGAACAAAATGAGTATTCATAAACGACGCGATCTCCTCGTTCTCAAAGGATTCGCGCTCCATCACATGGCACCAGTGACAGGCGGAATACCCGATGCTGAGCAGAATTGGTTTATCTTCCTGTTGGGCTTTATGTAATGCCTCCTCACCCCAGGGATACCAATCGACGGGATTATGGGCGTGTTGTAACAGATATGGGCTCGTCTCGTTGCTGAGGCGATTGGTGTGCTTATGGGAACCTGTATGTGTATCAGCCATCAATATGCTCCTTGCTGTGTGTTGCCAACTAGTGTGTTGTGGGTATTGTACGACATTGTACAGAGGAACAAAGAGCCAACGGACCAACACTGAGATCCACTCATAACTTGTTGGGAGGGGTCAGCCTTCACAAAATTGGAGGAAAGCCTTTCTTGAGTTAGAGGGAGATGTCAGACACGAACTGACAAATTGATATAGAGCTCAGTTCATATCAAAATAAACCAGCGCACGCCCTGAATCACTGATCGTGGTTTTGATAATGTAGCTCTATCAGGCTGCTGAATGCGGAAGCGATACATCAATATACTCTGCGCTAGTATGCGATGTAGGAATGGGTTCCTGATCTTCGACCATACCCTCTAAATGTAGAACGATAGCTTCACGCATGTTCTTTTCAACCTCTTCGCGTGTGTGCCCGGTGGCAACACAGCCTGGAAGGTCTGGGACATATGTGCTGTAGTTATGCTCGCCTTCTTCGATAATGATCAAGAGACGATACATTGCTCCTCTGGTGCCTCCCGGTAAATTATCCAGGTACATAAGTAACACGACCCCGTTTTATCAGATGTTTTACTGTCGATGATCTCCTTTTGTATGAACGTAATACCATCCGTCAGTTTCGAGCAATTTCATCACCTCACGAACTTTCATGTATATTGAGTACCCTTTTACTCTATTGCAATTCCCACCTTTGACATTGTGACTGCTGCATCTATAATAGTCAAGCCTCTCTCAACTGACATCTACCATGAAGCTATTATGAGGAGATGTCAGTTGAGAGAGGCTTGACTTTTCTCATCCCATCATTATAATTATGACTAGATGGATAAATGACTAGAAAGTATTAATTAGTCAAAGCGTTCAAAATGGAAAGAGGAGGTATAAGATTGTCGGCTCAAGACCAGAGAATGGAGCGATTTTCGCAGGGTGAGGAGCGATCAAAGCGGCAGGAGCGTGCTCATCGTATCCTGGATGCCGCTGGCGAACTGGTGCAGCGCTGGGGCTATAAAAAGACCACCATTGACGATATTGCAAAGCAGGCCAAAGTAGCGAAGGGCACGATCTATCTGCACTGGAAGAATCGAGAGGATCTGTTTGTAGCGCTTTTCCTGCGTGAAGGATTGGATGCAGCCAGCGAGATGCAGGAGCGCATGGAGAATGATCCAGAGGGGTTTCTACTGCATAACCTGACGAAGCATTCGATCTATGTTTCTATGAGCCGCCCTCTCATCAAAGCTTTGTATCTGGGTGATAGCGAAATATTGGGCGAATTATTGCATAGCGATAACGCATTGCTATCACAACTCATTCAGAGTAAGTTAGTGGCCTCAAATGGCCTTTTTGAAATGCTGAGAGGTAAGGGAATGGTACGCACCGATATGAGCATCCCTACCCAGATGTATACATATACGGCTATCGTTATGGGCTTTATGACTGTAGATGGGTATTTACCGGAGCAGCATACCATATCTCTTGAGGAGGCTGTGGAAGTTCTGGCCGAAACGGTTCGACGTATGTTTGAGCCGGATGAGCCTGTCTCAGCCAGTACATTACAGGAAATAAGGATCTTATTAACACAGTTTTTTCAACAATACCTGACTGTAGTCAAAGAGCAACTACAAAAGGAGATGGGACTATGACAACACTCTCAACCCCTGCAATTGAGATAGAGGGATTGCAGAAAACATATGGTAAGGTCCAGGCCGTAAAGGGCATCTCGATGCGTGTAGAGCGCGGTGAGATCTTTGGTTTCCTGGGACCGAACGGAGCGGGCAAGACCACCACGATTCGCTGCATGCTGGACGTGATTTCGTCCTACAGGAGGCACAATTCGCGTACTGAATCTTGATGCGCAACGCGACACACAGGAGTTGCATCAGCGCATTGGCTATCTTCCTGGTGATGTGCGTCTGCCTGGAAATATGACTGGCAAGCAGATCATTAACTACTTCTCGCGCTTGCAGGGACTTGAGCCTGTGCTGCTGAATGATCTGGTAGCACGCTTTGATGTTGAGATGAAGCGGCAATTGAAAGGCTATTCCAAAGGGATGCGTCAGAAGATAGGGATTGTGCTGGCCTTTATGTGCGATCCTGAGATACTGCTGCTGGACGAGCCTACATCCGGCCTTGATCCACTCTTGCAGCGTACATTCAATGAGTTTCTATTAGAAGAACAGAAGCGAGGGAAGACCATCTTCATGAGTTCGCACATCATGAGCGATGTTGAGAAGGTATGCCAGCGCGTGGCGGTTATTCGGCAGGGTGAGATTGTGACGATTGAAGAAGTGGAGAAGCTGCGCCAGAAGGCGGGTCAGCGTGTGGTGGTTGAGTTTGGCGATCCCGTCAGTGCGGATGAGCTGTCGCGTATACCAGGGGTAAGTAATGTAACCAGCCACAACCATTCCTATCATTTCAATGTGGGCGGTAGTATGGATGCACTTATTAAAGCACTCAGTTGTCATGAAGTAGTGCGCTTGCAGGCCGAGGAGGCTCCGCTTGAAGAAGTATTCTTGCAGTTCTATGAAGTTCCACAGGCGGAAGCATCAACGTCTGTTGCACACTAATGTATGTGCTGATGAAAGGGAGAGCTAAAAATGGCTACCACATCCATTTCGAAAACCAGCGCTGCGCCAAAGAAACGTGCGCATGGCCTGGTTATAACAGCAGTCTCATTTTCCAATGCCAAAACGCTGCTATCTGCTGGTGCGTTTTACATCTTTTTTATCGCGCTGGTGGTTGGCATCCTGTATCCCTCGTTAGCTAGCTTGAATCTCAATGGATACCTGACCTCAAATGCTGTATCGGGCTTAATGGGCATACATCTCAAGGACGCCTCTACGTTTTCCGCTTTTTTAGGGGTCGAGCTGTATAGTTCGCTTTATGCTTTAATCTGGGGCGGAATCATTGCTTATATGGCTGGTGCATCACTGCCTGCTACTATCGAGAATGGGACGATTGATCTTGCTCTTGCACGACCTACCAGTCGCACACGCTACTTCCTGGAGCTGTGGTTCAGCGCAGTGCTGGCCGCACTCTTTTTAAGCTTGACGACTGCTTTATCAGTCTGGATCGGCTCGCTTTTTGTGCACAATGCTAATATTAACTGGAACTGGCTTGCCATCGCAGAATTGATCGAGCTGGCGTTTATGTTTCTGGCGAGTGGTATCGGTATGCTCTTTGCATCCTTTATGAGTGCCAGCCGTTCAGCGGGTGGTGCAGCAATTGGTATTATTGCGCTTGCATACCTGATGAACACGCTCGGCTCACTCTCCGATAAGCTGAACTGGATGTTAAAAATCGAGCCAATTTATTACACGCAGGGCTTACAGGCGCTGGCTGAGCATTCTTTCACCGGTTGGTATCCGTGGGTACTGGTTGTTGCGGGCCTGGTTTGTGGTATTGCGGGTCTGCTCATTTTTAATAAACGAGATTTGCCAACTACGTAAAACAACGTAATTAGTAAGATAAGCGTGGGCAAGCCCATTTTAAAACACCAAAACAACGTAGGGACGTGATCCATCACGTCCCTACCGTATTGCGCGTTATGCGTGCGATACGGGCAATTTTGCGGATAACAAATTATGTATGATCCGGTAATTATCTCAAATAATAAGCTATCAGTATAATGTATATAGAGAAGAGAATAAGCAGAATGCATGCATAAAATGGGCCAGGTGTCAGCTATCCTGTTATGCTGATCAGGGTACTGCTGATAGTTGGTAAAGAGGGAGTGGAAGAGGATGGCGATACGCAATTATGTGCGATACCGTTGTGGTCACGTAAAATGGGTCGCTCTTCCCCGCGTAAAGACGGAGCGTAAGCAAAAAGAGGAATGGCTGGTCACGCAACTATGTGCAGACTGCCAGCGTCAACGTCAACGAGATTTGCGTATCAGGCAGACCTTCAGGGATCTCGAAGAAGCCCGTGTGCGTGGACTGGTGGATCTTAGAGGATCAGAGACAATGATCATCTGGGCGTTGCGTATTCGTGCACAATGTCTCGCGGAGATCGTGCGACGATTTGAACAACGGCGTAGCTTGCCTGATGCTACAGAGGAAATACTGCATTGTGGCCTATCCGCGTGCATACGTGCGATAAATCGACATGCTGAAGCGAACTGGTGGATTGATCATCTGGAAGAGCTACCCCAGATCCTGACTGTGGATTATCTACGGGAACTCGCATCTGATCCATATGCAAAAAGTTTCCAGCGAAGCGGCATCGAGAGAGAATGGCGTCAGGTAAACCTGTGACAATAAACGGCCAGAGGGCGACATATAATGGCCTGCTTATGCTAATAGAACTGCTTAACATGTGGCTCTACGGTTCTTGTATGTTAGCTTGAATTCCTGTTTTTTCATATGTTTGCCGACTTTAAGCCGTGCGTAGGCGAGTGATGCACGCAGCAGGAGCTTTTCATTTTTCTGCTGGGGCCATTGCCATTTTTCGATATCAGCTTTACGCTCTTTGAATGCTTTTGTGAGTGCAGCGAGATCATCCACGCGCTCCCGCATATCGCAGATAAGCGCATGTTGCTGGCGTGCTGGCAGAGTCAGTACGGCGTCAACTATCTCTTGCAGACGTTCGTTGGCTGCAACCTGTTCTTCGTACTCTATAGAGGGATCAGCCATTCCAGAACTGGGAGTAATGAGCATGTGACCTTGATAGAGTTCTCCCTCCTCATCCACGGGCAGTTCGAGCATGTAGTGAGGTTTGATGCGACGTACCAGGTCGATAAACTCGCTATTGACTATACGTTTAATATACGTTTTGGGGTATTCGATGTGTTTATCCTCCAGTGCGTGCCAGAATTTGATGCGCACCCGCTGCACGAGCTCATCCGTTTCGAGGTCAAGCACCTCGGGTCGTATGATGTCTGGATGTAAACGCATACAATCGTACACCTGCCTGATCAGGTATGAGTCGTACTGAGACAATATCACTTCGATATTCGTCTCTTTTTCATTGGTATGGACAATGTTTGCATCCAATCTACATTGAGAATGATTCATGGTCTTGCTCCTCACTTTGCTAGATAAAGACTGATTTTGGTTTCTAGCGATTCTTTCGTTATGTTGTTAACTATAGCTCTGTTTCTATGAAAAGTAGAGTCTTCGGTGTGCCAGTTTTATGCCAGGGGAAAAATATGGTTGGGGTCTGTCATAACCAGACGATCTCATGTTGTACAATACTCACAATACTGGCTAGAAAGAAATCACGTTATGACGACAACAAACGAACGTGAGCGAAAGCGCATTGTATCATTTGGTGATGTAGCGATATATGGATAGACCTGAGAATTATTATGCCATTTTAGGCGTGCCGCTTGATGCCGATGCTGATACGCTGAAGCGAGCTTATCGTCAACTGGCACGGCGCTATCATCCTGATCTGGCAGGGTCTGGTAGCGAAGTAGAGATGAAACGCATTAATCGGGCCTATGCAGTACTAAGCGATGCTGAGAAGCGTCGAAACTATGATACTGTGATCGGTGGGGTGATCGATCTGCGGCGTGTACATCCGCGTCCGCAACCACATGTCTTTGATCCTGCCGAGGATGTAGAGTTTTCTGGCCTCAACATTTTTAGTACGCGTGGTCCATTGAGCGCTGGTCCCGTTATTTCCAGTCATTTAGGCGTTGTTTCCGCACTGAGTTGTGTGCATGCGGTGCATGGCATAATCGTTGCGGCAGGCTCTTTGGATGGTAAGGGAGCTCTCTGGTCAATAGTCAACGGAGGAGTGGCGGAACCTATCAATTTCGTTGCGGACCCTGCATTTACGGTCGAATCATTACGTGAGTTGCGTTTCTCGCAGGCAGGCGCTTTACTTGCAGGTTGGGGGCGATTAGGGCTGCATGTGTGGGATGGGGTGAATGGCACACGGCTCTGGAGCTATTCTTTACAGCGGCGAGCGATCTCTGCGCACTATTCCCTGGATATGGCACTCTCGTCAACAGCGGAGAGGAAGCGCCTGGCATATATGGCGTTACCTCTTTTCGTTGATGATGCACGGGCTCCGCGAGCCTGGGGAGTACGTGGAAGTGATATTGTCAGTCACGAAATGGAGACAGCCGAGAATAGCCTGAGTGAACCACTGGTTTGTGCTGAAGAAGGAATTGAAAACAGGCAATTCTGGGCTATCCGCATGCGTGCATTATCACGGGATGTCAGGACGCTCGTTACGCTTTCTTGTGCACGTTTACCAGATGATCAGCGGGAGATAACGATAGTGCGGCGCTGGAATCTCGCTGCAAAGACGCGCCTTGGGAAGATACGACCACAGATTGTGTCTTCAATTGTCGTTGGGCGTTGCGAGGAATGTAGCCCTCCCTACGTGGCGACTCCTGATGGAAAAGTGGTTGCCTTTGTGCAGGAGGGACGGAAACTGCGACTATGTGATACCATAGAAGGCACGTATAGCGAACTGATGAGCGGAGTGATGGGGGGTAGTTCCCGCTTAGCGCTCTCTCCTGATGGGGAATGGGTAGCTATAGCACGTGAAGACAGCGAGGTTAATGAAGGGGTGATCGATCTCTGGTCGGTGAGTACGGGCCAGGTGATCCAGAAACTCTATCATCCATGGCAGGTTAGCGCGTTGCATTTTGCAGGCAAGCAACTGGTAGTAGCACTTACAGATGGGACGATTCAGGTGTGGGTATAAGCCAGAACGAGGGGAACAAGAGTCTAGATTGACAGTTTGTAAAAACGGTGCAAATAGTTTGTAAAGGTAGCCTCAAAAAGGTTGACAATTTGCTTAGTCTTCTCTATAGTTCAATTATAGCATAGATTTTGTAATCATTTCTTGCTACGAGGTTTCAGCTTACTATGCACCGGGGAGTGAGAAATCGTGATGACGCGAGAGGGAATTCTTTTAGAGAAAGAGACTGGCCTGAGAACAGTTTTTCAAGGCGAAGAGCATTTTTATGTACGATGTGTAATCGCTGATATGGTCGACCCTGAGCGTTACTTCGAGTGCCGTGTAATAGATGAAGAAGACATACCCAACTCTGTTGGGGAAGCAATAAAACTTGAAGTGGTCAAAGTGGTAACTGAACGACGAAACGGAGTAGTGCGCTTTGATTGTCGTTTGATCAAGATACCAGAATAATAGGGAGCGACTTTATGAAATGTTCTCGCTGTGCAGCTGAGCTGCCAGATACATCCACCTTTTGTTCCAGGTGTGGAGCAGCGAACCCCTCGGCCCAGTTAACGACATCAGGCTTCTCGTATTTACCTGCCGGGGCTCCTCCCTGGCCAGCCAGCGTTCCAGGAAGGTATTCTTATGGTGCGGGTTCCCCAGCGCCAGTCCAGCCGACAGCACCCCGGCTGACGGAGAAGTCGGGCCGCTCAGTAGGCCGCACCTTGATGACGCTTGCATTGATCTTACTCATTACACTTTTGGTAGGAATTGGAAGCACATTAGGTGTTTTGGCAAGCCAGGGCCGCTTCTCTCCGCAAGCAGCAGCAACGAAAAAAGCTGTAGTGGTACCGACCCCGGCTCAGGCTACGCCAGCTCCTACTACGTCTGCTCAAGGGAGCCAGTTGCCAGCTCCTACTTCTTTTAAGGCAACCACTGTCAAAGATGTAAATGCGGCTCTAGAGTATCCCTCGGACTGGGTCCAGGATGCGCTGCAGACAACATCTGATGGTACTTTGCTGGGTATTCACACACCGACCACAGAACAAGTTACTATTGGTTTCTCTTTGATGCGTTACTCTACCAGTATATCAGCCACCATTACCAGCCCGGACCAGATCAATCAGAGCAATGTACAGGGGTTTGGCACTCTAACTGGAGTAAGCAATGTGCAAGCGGTGCCTTCTACTGGTAGTGCACCTACGATCGGAGGGGCCAGTTGGATGGAACAGGATTTTACTCTTGAGAACAGCAACAATGTTCAGATAGACCTGATGTCAATAGCAGTGGAACATAATAAGGTTTACTATAACATTCTCGTGTCTGCCCCGGCCTCCTACTATACAGAGGCTCTACAGAAGGACATTCAGCCTATGTTCTCCTCGTTCAAGTTTTTGTCATAAACAACTAAAACAAATGGCCCCTCGTGTTCAAGCACGAGGGGCCATTTGTTTTAGTTTGAGCAGGATAGATTAGTACTCAGGCATAGCCGGAGCGCTGGTCTTCTCTTTCTCGGGCAGATCGGTGACAAGTGCCTCAGTGGTCAGGATCATCGCTGCGATGCTGGTGGCGTTCTGCAGAGCAGAGCGTGTTACCTTAGCAGGATCGATGATACCGGTTTCGACCATGTCGACATACTGATCGGTGAGGACGTTGTAGCCGATGTATTTGCTGCCTTTCTCTTTCTGAGCGCGGCGGATGCCTTCGACGACGACTGAGCCATCGCGTCCACCATTAGCGACGAGCTGGCGAACAGGTTCCTCAAGAGCACGGCGCAGGATAGAAGCACCAGTTGCGGCATCACCAGTCAGGTTTAGATTGTCCAGGGCCTCAACGGCGTTCAACAGAGCAACGCCACCGCCGGGGACCATTCCCTCTTCGACACCTGCGCGGGTGGCGGAGAGCGCATCCTCAACACGGGTCTGACGATATTTCAGTTCAACCTCGGTGCCGGCGCCGACTTTAATGACTGCCACACCACCAGACAGCTTTGCCAGGCGCTCCTGTAGCTTCTCGCGGTCGTAGTCGCTGGTCGTTTCTTCGATCTGGGCTTTAATCTGACGTACGCGTGCCTGAATATCGGCGCTCTCGCCATGACCCTCGATGATCGTTGTATCTTCTTTATGGGAAGTGACCAGGCGAGCGGAACCAAGATCGGCCAGGGTTGCGGAGTCGAGACGGCGACCCATCTCTTCGCTGATAACCTCGCCACCGGTCAGCACGGCGATGTCGCGCAGCATCTCTTTGCGGCGATCACCGAAGCCAGGAGCCTTAACCGCCAGAATGTTGAGAATACCGCGCAGCTTGTTCACGACCAGGGTTGCCAGAGCTTCACCATCGACATCTTCTGCGATGATCACAATCTCACGGCGGCCCTGCTGCACAACCTTCTCAACAATGGGCAGGATATCCTGGACAGCACTGATCTTCTTGTCTGTAATCAGGATATAGGGATTTTCCAGGGAGGCTTCCATCTTCTCTGTGTTGGTGACGAAGTAGGCCGAGATGTAGCCTTTGTCGATCTGCATACCTTCGACGTATTCGACCTCGAAGTTGATACCACGGGACTCTTCAACGGTGATGACGCCATCTTTCCCGACGCGGTCCATTACTTCGGCGATCAGGTTACCGATCTGCTCGTCGGCAGCCGAGATAGAGGCGATCTGAGCGATCTCTTTCTGATCTTCAACCGGAATAGCGAGTTGGCGGATATATTCAACAACGGCCTGTGTGCCCTTGTCGATACCGGCTTTCAACTGCATAGGGTTGGCACCAGCGGCCAGGTTCTTCAGACCTTCGTTAACAATTGCCTGGGCCAGAACCGTAGCGGTAGTGGTACCATCTCCGGCGACATCATTGGTTCTGGTGGCGGCTTCTTTGAGAAGCTGAGCGCCCATATTTTCAAGAGGGTTCTCAAGCTGAATCTCTTTAGCAACAGTCACCCCGTCATGGGTGACGCTGGGTGCGCCGAATTTTTTGTCAAGGGCAACGTTACGGCCCTTAGGGCCAAGCGTCGATTTGACCGCGCTGGCCAGAATATCGATGCCCCTCTTTAAGGAGCGGCGGGCTTCCTCATCAAATACAATCTGTTTTGCCATTTGTATTCATCCTTCCTCTTAATCTCTATCCAACAATGGCGAGAATGTCATTTTCTTTCAGAACCAGGTACTCTTCACCATCCAGCTTGAACTCGGTTCCACCATATTTGGCGAACAGAACGCGGTCACCCTTCTGTACATCGACGGGTGAGCGGTCGCCGTTGTCCAGAAGACGTCCATTGCCTACTGCAATGACAATTCCTTCCTGGGGTTTCTCTTTCGCTGTATCGGGAATTACAATACCGCTTCTGGTAACTTCTTCTCTGGCGGCAGGCTTTACGACCACACGGTCGCCGACGGGACGAATGTTTGCCACGACGTATACTCCTTTTTCATAAATTATCGTTCAATACGATAAATAATTTGGGATTGGTCAGTTGAGGCCATAATGGATTACCCCGGCGATGTTCACAGAACGATACTGTGAATAATCGCAGTTACAGGGACCTCCACTGGCACAGCCACGGCAGCAGTAGGTTTTTTCTCCTACCACAACAGGTGGCCAGAGGATCTCTATGTCGCAGTTTGAGCAGCGAGGTGGTCTTTGTTCAGACCAGTTCCGCTTTTGTTCAAATTCTGCATCTTGTGGTTGATTGCCCTCTGCGTACATACCTTTTTCCCAGGTCATCTTGCTTTATTTAGCCTCTGTAGATAAGTATGACATAAGAACTATTAGATTGTCGTAGGAGAAGTGTTAGAGAAGTGTTAGAAATGTATGGTACAATAGTCATGAGGTTAGAACCAGTTTGAGAGGATGCCATATATGTCATCTATGGTTGCCACAATTCAGAATCAGACCTATGCTGTTGCTATAAATGAAGAAGAGCCCACCGTGAAGGTCTCGTTGGATGGGCATGAGCACGCAATTGATTGGAAACAAATTGCTCCACTTGCGAGAGATGAAAAGAAGCATGCAGATGTTGGTGGGCGTTACAGTCTGATTCTTGCAGGGAGGTCCTACGAGGTATTTGCGCGACGTATTCCACACCCTGAAGAAAAAACTGGTCAGAGCTATGAAATCTACATCGATGGTCAGCGTTTTGAAATTGCCGCAGAAGATGAGCGAGCCAGAGCTCTAGCAGGGCTGATAAAGAGAACTGCTCATAGTGGTGAAGCGACTATTTATGCTCCTATGCCCGGGCTGGTTGTGGGCGTCCTATTGGAGATGGGAGCTGAGGTCAAAGCGGGACAGCCGATCATTGTTCTAGAGGCCATGAAGATGGAGAACGATCTCTCCTCGCCTATAAATGGGAAGATCAAAAAGATTTCTGTGAACAAGGGGCAAACGGTTGATCTAGGAGCTATCCTGGTTGTCATTGATGGGAGCGCGGAAGGGTAATACCCAGGGAACATGGCTTATGGGGAACCAAGCCCTGAACCAGGCCCCTACTTCTCTTCCCAATTCTCCAAAGATGTTTTTGTGTATCTGGTCACACTGAAATGGTTGCATGAAACATTGTATAACTCTGCCGAACAATGTATCCTTACACATGTATAGAGCGTTTACCTCTTAAATCTGGATGAGGTGAAAAAATGGGACAAATGACATGTTCGATTGGCAAGGTAATCGTCTATACTTAGTCATATCAGTTATGATAGTGTAGAGTGAAGCAAGTAGATGCTGAAATAGAGTTGCGCCTGGCGCATAGCTCATTCTATTAAGAATGAGAGTATTTTAAAGTTGTTTTTTACCTTGAATTGAAGGCTACTGGCGGAAGGTAGTAGTTTTAGTGGCCTCTCATCCTTTTTACGTAGAAAATTCCATCGTTGAATACATTTGGTATTCAGATAGGCAATACGTCTAATACTGTACAGGAACGTCAATGTAAGTGGTACCATACTTCAGCCTTTGCTGAAGGGGAAGTAGTGAAGAGTAATGGGTATCAGAATGGACAGAGCTCCTGGAGAGATGAGTTTAACGGATCTCGTAACATGCTCAATATACGAGATGAGCAAATATCGTAACAAAGAGTCGAGTAATGATCGGTATTGTCTGGAGATTTTCCGCCGCGCAGTGGTACTCCGTGACGAAGATGCCTGGGCTTTCTTACAAAGGCAATTTAGTGAAAATGCACGCATCTGGCTTAGTCGCCACCCTGGCCGGGATGCAGCGTTACGTCATGATGATGAGCAGAGCTATATCGATGAAGCTTTCCGGCGCTTCTGGCAGGCGCTAAGTGAACATCAGCTTATGTTTACTACATTAGCAAGCGCACTTAGCTACTTACATTTTTGTCTCAATAGTGCTATCATGGATACATTGCGTGCATTCTCGCGCCCCAGGGAGGAGCCTCTTCCTGACTATGGGCAATCTGATAAGGAAGAAACTCGTAGTCGAGGATTCCTACCAGGAGAATGAGTTATGGGAAGTCATTGAAGGACTTTTGTCAGGAGAGAAGGAAAAGCGGGTTGCTTATTTACATTTTCATTGTAACCTTAAGCCCCGCGAAATTATGCGCTATTGTCCCGGCGAGTTTAGTAGCGAGGGCGAAATTTATCGCCTGAAGCGGAATATTATGGAGCGTATCCTTCGTAACGTCGACAAGAATTCGCTGGCGGCTCAGTGGTGATGAAAAATGAGAGCAATTCATGGGGGAAGAGCAAAGGTACTGTGTTGCTCTTCCCTTTTATTTTTTTAGCGAACAGAGGCCCTAAAAATGGTGCCATCAGCGTTTATACAGCGATAAGAAATGAGTGTGTGTGAGTAGATAGTGGACGACGTAGCATTGTCGAGAAATAACATGAGGAAGTACGCATGATGGACGATTGTACAAACTCGATGGCTCCTGGTGCTGAGGAGTTATTGAGGCTCGCTTTAGACGAAGAACCCTTGCAAGAGGGGAAAAGAGAGCACCTTGGATGGTGTTCCATTTGCCAACGGCGGCTTATGGTATATAAGCAAGCCAATCGTCAAATACTCTCAAAGTTGTATCGTAGCGCATGTCCCACAACGATGCAGCTCAATCTTTATTGTGCTGGCATGCTGAGTGGTGATGAAGGGATAGGCATTACCTATCATATTGCCGAATGCCCGTTATGTGCTCATGAGATTGTTGCTACCCGCCAGGTGCTTGCCGACTTTGAACCGTTTCCGACTCCCGCAACGGTTGCAGCACCTCAACGTATTGTCGAGCGTATTATTGCCGCACTCGTCCCCTGGAAACCTCAGTTAGTCACGCGTGGGCCTGTTTCTGACACGCCATGGCCACGCCAGTATCGTGCACAAGAGATCAATATTTCATTGCATCTCTCGCGTGGAAGTGGCGGTGAGATCATCTTGCTCGGCCTCTTTACCAGCGGTAATCCTGACGAGACGCTTGAAGAGCATGAGGGCGTGGTCGTCAATTTATACTATGCATCAGATTTCACTACTGGCGAACGGGAAGTTAGTTCTACTGAGCCTGTAATGATGGCGAAGATAGATGATCTGGGCAATGTCGTCTTCAAAGCTGTCCCGCCAGGAGAATATGTCATGGTTGCGTGCCTGCCAGAGAGCGAAGTAGTAATCGAGGGTCTGAATATCGAGTAGGGGCCACGTTTTACGACGCCCATATTTGGGAAGGCGAACCATCGACCTATGGATGAACAAGCCTTTTTGCAACGGTTGTGTGACCTCTCTTTTGAAGAGGGGTGTATTTTTATGCAGAGATTCCCGCACCAAATTACCCGATTATGCCTCAATCAGCACGCTTATGGCCGATGAAGCACGTCGCCAAAGGGATATCAGTCCATCAATTTCGCTGAAGCTGGCCGAACTCCTGATCTTTTTAGGCGAACACACCAGTCATAATCTTTCCCGTACTCTTGGCCTTAAAGCGAAAGGGAGTATCCTGAATTACTTTGAGCAGCACCAGGCTGCAATGGAATATCTGGATGCTGCAGGTGAAGCGTTTTTGCACATGGGAGATGAAGTAAACTGGGCCTATACACGTGTGCCCTGGATTGTTTCATGCGCGTGGAAGGGTCAGATTGAGTTGGCGCTACAAACAGCAGTCAAGGCGCGGGAGATATTGTTAAACCATAATGAACAGTATTGGGCATGCTTGATTGATCATAACACTGCTGTAATTTACTCTCAAATGGGACAATATAGGAAAGCACTTGAGGTATATGAGCGATTACTTTCTGTTTATCCCACCTTGAAGGATCGTAGCGAGCTATTTGTTGAGCGTGCCCTGGCGATGGTTGAGTTAAATAAAGCGAGAAACCTCTCCTGGTTAGGCGATTTTGAGCAGGCGTATCTTCTCTTAATGAGCGCAAAAGAAAGGTTTGTCTCTTTAGGGCAAACAGCCTTTATTATCTGGGTGGATACTAATCTGGCAGATCTTGATTACGTGTCAGGTTATTATGGCGCGGCTCTGCGTCGTTATTATCAAGCACGTGACAGTCTAATACAAGAAAAAGTAGATCATCCCGTCATGCTTGCGTCAGTTATGTTAAGAATGGCAACTTGCTTAGTAAAACTCAATAGAAATGTGGAGGCATATCAATTAGCTAGAGAAGCTGTTGAGGCTCATCAACGTCTAGGTACCTCATTAGAGAGTGGTTATGCATTGCGGGAATATGCAACTGTGTTGGTCGCTGCTGGTAGAGCAAAGGAAGCTTTGACGGTACTCGATGAAGCATATGCGCTGTTTACGCAAGGTCTCTTTGATCATCATGCGGCCACTACGAAACTGCAACATGCCGAACTTCTTTTAGCAATAGGAGCTGTGGTAGAGGCTTATGAGCAGGCATGTGATCTCAAAGCATATTTTGATACGCACGGTCTAATTTCGCGCTCTATTCGAGCAAGCCTTGTTATGGCTGGAGCTTTAATTGCTGATGTGCAACGCTTAGAGAGTAAAGAAGAAGAGAGCCAGCGGACGGTTGTACTCCAAAAGGCGAGGGCACTCTGTAAGATGGTCACCTTGCAGGCACGTCACTATAAATTACATGAAGAGGTCTATCGGTCGCAGCATTTATCTGGACAATTAGCTGCTATGAGTGCAGATCAGGAAGGAGCCTCAAGGCATTATCGAGCTGCTATTAATCGTATAGAACATATTCTAGATGGCCTGGTGTATGACCTTGGGCCTGCTTTTCTGCATACAACATGGAACGTCTATGAAGATATGATTGATCTCTGTCTGAAACAAGGACGGCCTGATTATGCATTGAGCTATCTGGAAAGAGCTCGCTCGATGGCGCTGCGTCAATATCTTAATAAATCAAGGAAAGAGCAACAGGTACAGGGAAGCAAGCCTTCTTCATGGCAAGCAAGTAATGCTGTATTATTGAGAATGCAACATCAGATGCACTTCTGGCAGGAAAAATATCATGATTACAGCGCACTTCTGGCAAAAATTGATACTGAAGTGGTACCGGAGCTAGACCGCACCACGATTCAGGCTGAAATGAAGCAATGTGAAACAAGATTAAGCGAACTTTTTGAGCGTGTGCAGCTACATGAATTAGACAGACAATCTTTTTCCCGCGCACCTGGCTTAGAAATAAATGGACGTATAAAGCGGAGTGCATATACTGTTGATGTGCAAGACTTCCGTCAACATCTGGCAGTGGATCAATTACTGCTGACATATTTTCTTTATAAAGGGAAGCTTGTTATTTTCGCTTTAACGCGAGATCACTTAGCGCTTCATGAACTGCCTGATGGCATGGAGCAGTTGGAGACTTTATTACCTATCTTTCATGCACGCCTGTTGCCGAGTGGATGGCCTGATTCCCAGCAACCTCCTGTACATATCATTCATCGCCTATTGCAAAAGCTTTATGCTTTGTTGATAAAGCCCATCGCATCTTTGTTACCATCTCCATCTGGTTATATAACTATTGTGCCATTTGGGCCCCTGCATAATCTTCCATTTCATGCGCTCTACAATGGCTCTCACTTCTTAATTGAGGATTTTCAAATTAGCTATCTTCCCGCTGCCAGTATGATCGTACCGTTGCGTTCTCAAGGAAGCGAACAGGGGACAGGTGAGACAGAAAATGAGGCGAAAAGGCATCCTATAATATTTGGTTATTCTGGCAATCATCGATTGCTTAGAGCGCTTGAAGAAGCTAAATTCCTGGCAGACATGTTACAAGGGGATTACTATCTTGAGGAGAAGGCAACGATTGCTTGCTTGAATGAGCAAGCTGTGAAAAGTTCAATTCTCCATATTGCTACGCATGGTCAGAGTCGCTTAGACGCCCCTAACTTTTCCTCTATACTGCTTGCTGATGGACAACTCAATGCCATCGATGCGTTTCATCTGGATCTCAGTAGCTGTGAACTTGTTACTTTAAGTGGATGCGAGACCGGCCTGTCATTAAGTGGAGGAGGAGACGAGCAATTAGGCCTGGGTAGAGCTTTTCTGGCGGCAGGAGCTTCTTCGCTGGTAATGAGCCTGTGGCCTGTAGAGGATAATGCTACTAGTGAGCTTATGCGCATATTTTATCAACATCTTCTAAACGGAGACGCCAGGATACAGGCTTTACGGGCGGCACAGTGCGCTCTGCTGCAAAGAAATTCAGCATATGCCCATCCATACTTCTGGGCGGCATTTCGCCTGATTGGTGATATCAGTCCTTTGCATTATACTATTGAGCCTCTAAAAAAATGATAGGGCAGCGTTTCTTAGACGAGGAAGTTAATACTTGCAAAGAAATGTATGAAATCATGGAGGTTCAGTGTAAATATGACTCAAGAAACTCTCCCAATGGTGGTCTATTGGCATGAAAATCAGGTCGCTATTACGTTTCGTTCAGATGAGCAATTGTCAACTGGTACAACACGCGTGCTTGCATCTCTGCAACTAGATCATCTGAATCAACTACTTAATAGCAATGGTTTTACTCTTAAGTCCTTCCAAGAAGTAGATGTTATTCGTCCTCCAAAAACTGCAAAGCCAGCAATATCAGTTGGAGATCAGAAAAGCGGCTCTCATGCTGTTAGCCAGAGCGCAGATGATATCAACAGCACTTCAGGTAAATATCTTTTTCTTTCTCCTGGTAGCAAAGGAACGAGTGTTATCAGCTTCTTCCATATCGAAGCCACGAATGATAAATCTATAACGCCATCCTCTGCACAGGCGCAAGGAGCAAATACCGGGTCCTATCAGAATATCTATGCTACAGGAGAAACTGGAACGCAAAGTGGATATTATGCAGATGATAATACCACGGCAGTTGTTCATCTGATCAATCAGCATCTAGACGATCTCAGACATGGAGGAGTTCCTATCGTCTCTGCAATGCCAAACTGGTTGAAAGGCGGTACCGTTTTGGGATGTGCAACTCATGGTTGTCCGGTTGCTCCTCCTCTCCCCGTAGATGCCGCCAGCGTTCCTGGTCGCTGGAAGATTACACTCCCTGAGCCAGTCCCTACGCCTTTCGCAAAGACCGATGGTATGGGAGTTACGGTGCTTGTGCTGGACACACTTCGCTCCTACACGGATGTTTCTGCTGTAGCAGCCAGTGTTGCTGGCGCAAGTAACTCTCTTTTGCAAGATATCGTCAAGAATGTCACATTCAACTATAATGACTTGCCTGATGTGCTGGATACTTCAAATGCAGAGCAGCCTGGAACCGGAAAAGATATATACGGAAGGCTGGTTGGCTTTCCCATGGTGGATCATGGTATCTTTGTGGCAGGCATCGTGCGTGATCTTGCTCCTGGTGCTCAGATTGAATGTATACGTGTGCTTAACGACTTTGGTGTTGGTAATACCACCGGATTGATGGACGCTCTGGAACAGATCCAGAATCGCTTGCTTCATGTGGAAGGAGCCGGAAGCCCGCTAAATCTTCCTCTCGTAGTAAATTTGAGCCTGGTGGGCACGCCGTCTGATGAGGTGCTACTGGCGTCTCCATATAATCTGGATCAGACCCAGATTTATCAGTTACGGGAGGGATTATACGAGGCAATTCAGAGCCTGACAAGCCAGGGAGTTGTGTTTGTCGCATCAACCGGTAACAATTCTGATCCGCGTGATAATAGCTCACTTATCACGTTACCAGATGGCACTACGACGTCGAAACGTTTTGGGCCACGTTATCCTGCTGCATTTGCTTATGATGAGTCGGCTCCTGGACAACCGACACGGCCTGGTATTCCGACTATGATTCCAGTTGGTGCCGTGAATCAGGCAGAAAACGCGGCTTCCTATCGTAATTATCCTGGAACGGTGGGGATTGCCACATATGGTGGTGAGTTGCTGACTCCTGACCCCAAAGATGCGCCACCTGCGCCGTCTCCTGCGCCACCTTATGGCTCGCCCACGAAGATTGTAGTGCCTATTGATGCTGTACGTGGTGTTTATACGGCGAGCCTTTTCCCGGCACCTTCTATGGATGATCTTCTGTCACCGCCTTCACCGCAGCCGCCGGATTATCCAGAATACGCGCCAACTTCTCCCACAACCTGGGCTTATTGGGTTGGAACATCCTTTGCCACTCCAATCATGAGTGCATTGGCGGCGCGTGTCTTACAAAATCAGGCGTCTACCGGTGATAGTGTGCGCCAGGCTCTTCTTGCAGTAGCCACTCAAAAGCCATTGTGGACGGGGCTTGATGCGCAATCTAATGAAGCAAAGCCAGGTAGCGTTATTATGGTCAGTCAGAAATACGTTTCTGATTAGCCCGGTGGTGTAGGGGCCGCATTTATGCGCCGTCGGTATAACACAAATGCGGCCCCTACATTTACCTTCGTTCCTTCTTCTGCTTCAAAAATTTGCGCGTTGGATTGGGAGCAAGTCCTTGCCCGGATTTCTTGAGTTCGAGCACCGGGCGCAATATCTGGACAAACTCCGATTCAGGATCAATACGCTCGGCCTTTTTCAAGTATATTTCAGCATGCCCATAATCATCCTTTTCCATGTAGAACGATGCCAGAAGGGCATTGAGCGCAACGGAATCGGGATTGGCCAGTAGAGCGTCTGCAAGTAATTTGATAGCCTTTTCGAATTGATCATTATCTGTATACAATCTACTGAGCCTGTAGTAGTAATCCGAATTATCCGGGTCCAACTCAATGGCATGCTGGTAACTGGTGACAGCCTCTTCAATATTGCCGAGATTCTCGTGAGCCTGGGCGATATCGCTCCAGCTTTCACCTTCCTGTGGACGGAGTTCTATGATCCGTTGATAGTGTGTCAAAGCTTCCAGATGTTCATCTTCCTCAGTGGCGATCTCACCCAGGTGGAGTTCGACATGGGCCTCTTCGTCCGGATCGTTAGTCAGCTCTTTTGCTTGCAGGAGATGATCCCTTGCCTCATTGAGCCGCTCGTTTTCTTCTATGAGCAACTCGGCCAGAGAGATATGTGCCTCAAAACTATTCTCAATAGCCAATGACTCGTGCAGTACTTCCTCAGCGAGTTCATCGAAGCGTTCAGCGCGTTCATCATCCTCCTTATCAAAGTATTTGCGGCTAAGCTCTCGATACACCTCAGCAATTTGCCTGAGTAATGGACCGTGCTGCTCTGGGAAACGTTGTGTCAGAGGCAATAAATAGACCAGGCAGCGCTCATATTCTTGAAATATGATTGCACGTGAGGCGGCATCTGTATAAAGAGTGCGGTCGAGGGGTAACTTTTTGATCAGAGCATCGGTATAATAGATAGACTGCATAGCATACCTGACGGTTCCTGCAACATAGTTCGTTACCTCTTCCGGCTTCATTTGCTTTACATTTTCAGGTGTGTGTTCTTTTGTGAACTCGTTCAGATGGGTGTCGATGTCATCAATTCTCTTTTGCAGTTCCTCAATGGAAAGATTCTGTGCGTTTAATCCCTCGTCGCTTATACTTTGAATGCGCCATTCGCCATTCTCCTTCACGAGTGAATAGCTGGCCCAGAACCAATGCCGCCTGGTTTCTTCGTAGACTGCAGTTGCTTCAGGCAGCTCTGGCAGGGTATCTCCGAGTGGACTCTCATCCATTTCAGCAGACCAGCCTGCTTCAATGGTGATGGACGTTGCCTTGCGACCGGCACTTAGTGGACCGGGAAGCCAGAGGCGGGATTTTGGTTGTTCGTGCTCGAAGATAAGGTTCGGCTCCACAACACCTGGATTGGCTTCTTGCTCCCAGAGTTCGCGGCGTTCGATCCATTCTTGTCTTGAGAGACCTTCGCGCAAAGGGCTGTCCTGTGTGAGGAGGTCATAAGATATGCCAAAATCGCCAGCAACATGATATTCAACAAACATTGAGACGACCGCTGTGGGCTGTAAGTCGTGCAAGTCGATATCATCGTCATCCTCCTCCTCATCACTAAACAGAGGCTCATCGTCATCATCGAGGTCGGGTACCTCCAGTATCAGCTGGTTGATGAGCGAAAGATTAAAGCGGTAGTCTTTATGAGGAGTTGTGCCATACTGTTTGTTGATGGCTAGAGCGTCCAGGAGCAAGCGGCGTCCCTGGGCCAGAGTACAATTTTTCGTTTCTATATCTTCCAGACTTGCTGTCATCTGAGCCAGGAATTTTTCAAAGCTACGCTTGCTTTCAAGCTGAACGAATGCGTCTTTTACACCATCACGTCGGAATTCAAGCAAGAAACCAAGGACGCGTACTTCTTTGTAATCATCTCCCTGTTCCCAACAGAGAAGAAGCTGGACTTCGCCTATGTCCATTAAATCGGTAACAATACCCTTCCAGAAACGGGGCGGATTGGTCGTGGACTGGAACATGCTGATGGCAAGCGTCCGATCAATGGGCGGTTCCCAACCGGGGTAGATTTTGGCACCTTCAAGCCGTATCAATGAGCGCTTTGCCTCTTTCCGCACACTTTTCAAAGGACTTAACTCATAAATGGCTGTCAGGACATCAGCCGCATCAACGTGATTTTCTTTTGACAACGCTTTCAGTAAAGCGATCTGAGGGCCTTCTGGCAGGCTGTTGATTTCGCTCAATACCGTCTCAGCCCTCTTCTGATCGGTACTCACATGCAAGTTATTTGCAATCTGATGATATTGTGTAAGTATATTCTGTGCCTGCACATTGTCTTCCTGCGAGACAGATACAGACATGTTTTTTTTCTTTGCCATAAGCCTTACCACCTTTCCTGATAGCAAGATTCCCATCACTTCTCGCAGGATCAATTGTACTCCATTCCTGCTTAATGAGCAATGGGTATATGAAATGTTTTTGCATAAATAAAAAGAGAGGGAAGATCAACTATGATCTCTCCCTCTTCTTTTTCCTATGCCTGTTGTCTCTCTAGAAGACACTTTTCTTAACAGACATAGTGCAGGAAATGGCGCACTATTTATAGAGTTCGGCGCGTACCACCAGAGACAGCACGCAGGATGGCAATCAGGATACAGGCACCGATGAACGCAACGATGATACTATAAACGATGTTGCCGCCGGAGCTGAAGCCAAGGGCGTTCATAATGAAACCACCGATCAAAGCACCGACAATACCAACAACGATATCACCAACAACCCCATAGCCGCCACCGCGCATCACAACGCTTGCAAGGAAACCTGCAATCAAGCCAACGATAATCCAGAAAAGTAGTGCTGTTAACATAGTAAATTCTCCTTCTTTTGTAAACTAATCTATACCTTGGACAAATGTGTTTCTAGCAAAAATTGTTGCTTAGTTTGTAAGCTTTGGGACTAATCACATTCGCCTTTTCTATAATAACCGAAAGATTTGTAGAATACAAGGTGTAAATGGGCACCTGAAACAATTCTAAGAAGAAGCTAAACTACAGTTAATCTTTCTCTAATATTCTTAATAAATGATGTATAAGTTTCCATTTGCCTTGTCTGATGGGCAATGTATCGCCTGTTCTTTTGTCCATTGGCGCACTCCAGATGAATACATAGCGCTATGTGTACGTTCACCGGCGTTTGTAAGGAGTATATCTTGTGTATTTGTATTCGCAGCCTCTAAGCCTTCTCAGAAAACTTAGCAGATACCAACTGATCTTTCATCTCTATTACACCTGCTGAGAAATGTCTATCTTTTCTGCGTCTGTGTTCTTTTAAATTTATGAATATGGTATCTTTATCTTACGTTTGAATTGGTATTTACAATGAGCGAAGGAGAGAGGAGGTACCGTACCTGATGACAAAACTGCGTATTTTTCTGGTGCGTCATGGCGAAACGCTTGCTAATCGCGAATTTCGCTATATCGGCGCTCGCAACGATGCGCTCTCGGAACACGGAGTGACCCAGGCAGAAGCCCTGGCTAACGCGCTCTCCGTTTTTTCTGTTGCAGCAGTCTATAGTAGTCCATTGCAGCGTGCGTATCATACAGCATTACCTATTGCAACACGATGTGGGTTAAAAGTGCATTTGGAGGAAGATCTGGTCGAAGGACACTTCGGGACATGGGAGGGATTGAGCCGGGCGGAAGTGCTGACACGTAGCCCGCTCGATGAACAGCAGTTGCGTGCCTGGGAAGCAGACCCAACGATTGCACCACCGGAAGGAGAGAGCTTTGCCGCAGTGCAGACACGGATCAGCGGCCTGGTTGAGCGCCTGGCACAACAGCATCCAGGGCAAGAAATCGTGCTTGTTTCACATGTAGGACCGATCAAGGCATTGCTCTGCGCGGCATTAGGAGCTCCATTGACCTCCATCTTCAACATTTTTCTTGATCCGGCAACCATCAGTGTCATCGATTGGCAGCAGCTGCGTCCTACTGTAAGGCTAATGAATAGTCATGCACATCTCGGCTGGGAACAGGCACGTTGGCGTAACTTTTAATAACTGTCCGATACAATTGGGGGTATCATAACGTCTTTTGTTATAGGGATATATGAATATTTTGTCCCAGTAATAGGCGAAACCACCCCTCTCAGGCAGTTTACATTGTATACTTAATTGCAGTACCTTTAAGCGGGCCGGAAAAGGATATGCTTTCTGCACCCAGAGGAAAAGTATATATACGAAGTTCTAAAAGGTCAAGTGAGAAAATGCATTAAGAATATTACTGCATGACCATACATTCAAAAAATGGTATGAATTATATTCATTCTGAAGGAGTACTTGATGCGGTCAGGTGTCGTTGACGAAAAGCGAGTACCGGGAGGGGAAAGTCGGGTAAAGTATGAAGTGGTCTTCCAACCTCACATGTCAGGGACCGGGCAACATACGGCGAAAGTGCCTTCACGATCCTTATCACGCCATCTAGCTCCTGCTGAAGGCTGGTTGCCTCTATTGCTTCTAGCGATAGCATTATATAGTGTTGTCTGGTCGATAATCGCTGCGAACTGGGTGGATCATAGTATGGTATTACTATGGAGCCCCGCAATTGGTCTGTTGGTAGGTCTTGGAGTAGCTAAACTCTCTAAATTGCCACAGGCAGTATTACATCTGGGAGCATGTCTCCTGGGGCACTGGTTGGCGGTCTGGTTGACCAGCGTTGTCGCTTTCCACATGAACTGGATACGTGTACTGGGAGGGTTGCGTGCTGCGATTACTGGCACCGTAGTTGCTGGCATGATTCCTAACAGTGAGGTTGTTTTTTTCTTCTACCTTGCTTTCCTCTGTTTCTTTCTTGGGTACTTTGGCGGCTGGCTGGTCTACCGTGCGCATTTGCCGTGGCTGGTTGCTCTGGTCTATTGTTCTATTCTGTTGGTAAATCTCAATTATGCCAGGAAAGACCTGACGTTTCTGGTAGTTATCCTGGCAGGTGCTCTGATTCTGCTGATCGCACGCGTGCAGCTGGTCTCTCAGATCCAGAATTGGGTGATGGAGGGGCTCTACACGGACGCTCTCTGGATGCGTAGTATGGTACGGCGTTGTATGCAGATTGCTTCTGTGTTAACGCTGATTGTGCTACTGGTGAGCTGGTTCCTACCGATGCAGAATCAAACTGCAAATGGGAAGGTATTCTGGAATCAGCTGGACAATGCCTGGAATAATATCCTCAATGGGCATGCCACATTGCAGAACGTTGGTTCGCTTACACAGCCCTACCAGGCACCAAGCAATTTTTTCAGCAACCAATTAACAATCAGTGGCAACGTTCGCCTTCCAACGGGTGAAGTATTGTACTATACCAGCACGGGTATGCAGCCGCGCTATCTCGAAGGTTTTACCTACAATCATTTTGATGGGCATACCTGGACAACATCGTTGATCAACACACAAAATTACAATGCAAACGAGTTGATGCCAGTTGATATCGATCGAGCTGATAATATTCAGGTGACGACTGGCATCACTATTGTGCAGCCTCCAGGTGGACCAGACCATTATATTTTTGGTCCACCTCAGCCAATAAGCTTTGATACTGCTACTGTGCTATACAGCGATGGTACGGCTGGTGCATGGGTGCAGCAGAGCCCCCTGGCAAAGAAAGAAAGCTATAATGTTGTTTCGCTAATGACGACAGACAACAGTGCCGCATTATCAGGAGTCCCATTGCCTGCAGTGGCACCGAATGTCTGGCATGATGATAAAAACTACGCAACCCTTGCCATGGATTATATGCAGGTGCCGCAGGATCTGTCGTCCAATGTACAGAATGTGATGAAACAATGGACGCAAGGTGCGACGAATGCCTATAGCGCACTTAAGATGTTGGAGGCACATTTGAGTGACCAGACCATGTTCACGTATTCGGTTAGTAATCCCCCAATTCCTGGCAATACGGATGTCGTCGATTGGCTATTAAAGACGCGTAGTGGCTATTGCACATATTATGCAACTGCTATGGTGGTAATGGCACGTCAACTGGGTATTCCTACACGTATAGTGAATGGCTTTAGCCAGGGACATTTAGATGTGGCACACCATGTCTGGTCGGTGGATGGTCAGGATGCTCACAGCTGGGTGCAGGCATATCTGCCCAGTTTTGGCTGGGTGAATTTTGACCCGACGCCAGGTTTTGCCTTCAACGCTACCCCCGCTTCTTCGACGCAGCCTACCTCGACGAAGGCCCCGGCGAGACCCACACCGCTCGCAACCGCAACACCACTACCAGCTAACGTTACGCCGAAGAATCAGCCCCATCCAACGCCTCAACCATCTATGAAACCTCCAGTGAACCAACCTGCGAAAGGGCAAAGTGCGGCCATCAATCAGAGTGTACTGATGGGTCTGTCAATTCTCGTTTTGTTCGTGTCCATCATAATTTTTCTGGCGGCAATGGTCTCATATTGGTGGCGCAACCTTTACGCCGAAAATGGCTTTGTTGCGGCCATGTTTTGGCGTCTATGCCGTATCGCCAGTTGGGCAGGGCTGGCCCCCCAGGCCTCTCAGACTCCTTATGAATATAGTAATATGCTCGGCAATCACTTCCCACAACAAGCGCCTTCCCTCTGGCATTTGACACAGCTCTTCGTACATGACCGTTGGGGGCCAGCCAGGCAAATGCCTTTCGCGCCAGAGAATGAGACGAAGCGACACCTGGCATCACCGTTGCGTAGCCTATTTTTACGGTTGCTATTACGTAGAGTAAAGAAATAATACGTAAGTAGTTGTATTACATCTACGGATATATAGATGTATGTTACGAAGCAGCAAGTACCTCGTTTTCCTTATGTGAGAAGACAATGTTTGTAATTCTCTATTCTTGTATTACCGTGGGGAAAAGGTGGTAAGATGTTGTTTGACCCTATAATCGAATGTGTGTATGGGTGGGGCCAGGTGATGCGTCTGTATGATGATCACCTGGATATTGGAGGCACCTCTTATGCGTTGATGGACCTCATCGCCGTGCATCCAATGTATTATCGTATGGTGGGAGTGTCCTCTGCACGTCTCGATCTCTCTTTCAAACAGAAGAAAGTGGTATTGCGTGGTATTGCATCCACTGAGACAGCGCAACGGGCAGCGTCATACCTGGATGCTTTTTGTTGCCTGCAGACTCCTGAAGCGGGGGTCCCTGTTGTCGATAAAAACCGCGTTGGTCAATCTCAGTGGTTCATGGATGTGACAAAAGAGAATCGTCATACCGATGAAGTGCTCCAGGTTGGAAAGGTTCAACTGGCATCCCGTGTCACTGATTGTGTGACCAGGGAGAATAGCCAGGAAGGGCAGAAAAAGGCCTCGTCGTTTAAGATACCACGCTGGCAACTGATAGGTCAGGAGCAACGCCAGCGTAGAATGAAGCGCATACAGGCCGAGCGAGCGCGGCGTGAACATGGCTTTGATGTCGAGCAATTAGCCTTACGTTTGCAAGCCACGACATTGCCTCAAGTCTATGTGCCGACGCGCTTACTCGCTGACGAATGTGCCCATTATTATACCCATGCGACATTATGCGAAGAACCACTTCCAGGTGCGAGGCAACCCGTTTATCGTGCCAAAGACCAGGGAATGCTGATTCTAACAGACAGGCGTATGATCTATATTGGGCGTCGACGCCAACTTGTTCTTGACTATAGCCGTCTTTTGCATGTCTCGCGCCTCCAGGAGCGATTGCGGTGATGAGCGAGAGCTGGGCGAAACGTGAACTATTTGAGATACGCTTCCCGCTAGAATGCACTATGTACCTGGATGCCATTTTGCTTCGCTATCACAAGGAACCGTGGAATGAACGAACCAATGCCAGAGTTCGTCAGCTCTATCCTTCTACAAAGACCAGTTCTTACGATATGCATATAACTGCTAATAATACGCAATCCGAAACTCTGACCCACTGGCGCTCATCGAGTTTTCTAATAAGTAGGTTGGTTGTGTGGAGAGAGGAAGCTAACTATGCTCAATACAATTATGGCTTTATGGAATCAGGATCCTGGCGAAAGCAGACAGAGGATGGTAAAGGTAGTTTTTACAATCCTTTTTATCAGTAGTAGCGCATCCTTATTTCTATTTGCACTCAATAGTTCGGCCTGGTCTCCGTTTGCAGGAGCGCAGGAGCAAGGGATAAAAAGAGCACGCTTGCCAGCAATGAGTAATTCTCGTAGAATTGTAGTAGCAGAGAATACACCCATGAGTGTTATTGGAACTGCAGGCGTGACGCCTACGGCAACAAAAGTGATTATGCAACCATCATGTGTCCAGGCACCTGCGGTTATTGCGTCGCAAGGGACGACGGCTATGCCTCAGAACGTAGTGGCATATTCTGGGAAGAATGATTTGGGAAAGAGGCGCAGCGAACGGAGACATGTGCATCCAAAAGCTGTACTGGCAAAAAAAGGTAAGCTGCATTCTGGAAATAAGCTAAAAGAGAAGGTAGTCGCAACTCCCGTTTCACAAGCTACAGAGGCCGTTCCTGTAGCTCCACCTATGTTACCGATAGCGACTCCAATCATTCAACCAACAACAGTGCCAGTTGCAACTGCTGAGGTGATCGCGACAACGACGCCTGCTGACGCAACCGCCGTCAGCAATATGCCAGCCATTGTAATTACTGGTGATACGCCTGGTACGTTGGCGACTCCTACGACTCAATTTACAAGCAGCCTGCGGCAAAAGAGAACGCTGAGAGATCCTGTCTCGCCTTTAGTTAAGAGTGGCAAAAAGAGTAGTGATAAGAAGAATGACCATGTACATGGGAATGTGGCATGTGGCAGAAGTACTACTCATAAAGATAGTAGTAGAGGAACTGTGCTGAAGGCAGGACAGCATTCTGATCTACTTCTAGGAAGTTCGTTATTGGGGATGCTGTTGTTGTGTTGTTGTGCGTTTGTTTTCAGGCGAGGGGAATAATCCTCTCGCTTGAAGCGATTTCAAAAACTCATCAAAAAACCCTTGACAAATCTAGCAAGATATGGCATAGTATCAAAGCCGCTACGAGAGACAATCACCGTGCTCCCCTGTGAGTAGGTGCTCCTGTCCAGACGCACGCTTGTAGCCTGTGCCACGCTAATGTGGCTCCTCAGGGATTACCAATCACCCTCTGTCACACACAAAACCTTCGCGGTTTTCCTGTGGCCTTTTTGGCCTCATGTGTGACCTTGTTGTCTCTTCTGGTGACAGCGATAAACCAGGGATCGGAGATTTCTGAAGTCAAGAAAAATTCGTCAGAAAACCTCTTGACATCGTGCGAAAGATATGCGATACTACGTCTACAGTACACAAACGAACGATATGAGTCGTTTGAACGCAGAACACCAAAGAGCAGCAATGCTCGCAGGTTTCTCTGCCACTGCTACCTTAACAATTGAAGAGTGGAAAGCAGAACAAGCAAACTGTTTGTCAAGCAGTTTTCTGTCAACCCTTTTCCCGCCTCAAGCAAGGGGGGAAGAGATATTAATCTGCAAATCAAGTCAAGTAACAACAACAACGTAACTTGGCCATGGTCGCAACTCAACATGCTTTTTTGTAGGCTCCGACGTGGGTCTATGATATAACAACTGGATGGCGAGTTTGATCCTGGCTCAGGATAAACGCTGGCGGCGTGCCTAACACATGCAAGTCGAACGCACTCAGCAATGAGTGAGTGGCGGACGGGTGAGTATCACGTGGGTCATCTACCTTTCGGTGAGGAATACCGGCGAGAAATCGCCGACAATACCGCATACGCTCGGGTAACCGAGCAAAGTCGCAAGACGCCGGAGGAGGAGCCTGCGCCCGATTAGCTGGTTGGTGAGGTAAGAGCTCACCAAGGCTCCGATCGGTAGCTGGTCTGAGAGGATGATCAGCCACACTGGGATTGAGAACGGCCCAGACTCCTACGGGGGGCAGCAGTGAGGAATTTTCGTCAATGGGGGCAACCCTGAACGAGCAACGCCGCGTGCAGGAAGACACTTTTCGGAGCGTAAACTGCTTTTCTCGGGGACGAGTAAGGACGGTACCCGAGGAATCAGCCCCGGCTAACTACGTGCCAGCAGCCGCGGTAATACGTAGGGGGCGAGCGTTGTCCGGAGTTACTGGGCGTAAAGCGCACGCAGGCGGTCGTGTAAGTTTGGAGTGACAATCCTCGGCTTAACTGAGGAGGGCCTTTGAAGACTGCACGACTTGAGGGCTCACGAGGGACACGGAATTCCGGGTGGAGTGGTGAAATGCGTAGATATCCGGAGGAACACCAAAGGCGAAGGCAGTGTCCTGGGGAGTACCTGACGCTCAGGTGCGAAAGCCAGGGGAGCAAACGGGATTAGATACCCCGGTAGTCCTGGCCGTAAACGATGACCACTAGGCGTGGGGGGTATCGACCCCTTCCGTGCCGTAGCTAACGTGATAAGTGGTCCGCCTGGGGAGTACGGTCGCAAGATTAAAACTCAAAGGAATTGACGGGGACCCGCACAAGCAGCGGAGCGTGTGGTTTAATTCGATGCAACGCGAAGAACCTTACCAGGGTTTGACATGTTCTCGCACCATCTTGAAAGAGATGTGCCCGCAAGGGACGAGAGCACAGGTGCTGCATGGCTGTCGTCAGCTCGTGTCGTGAGATGTTGGGTTAAGTCCCGCAACGAGCGCAACCCCTGTCGTCGGTTAAAAATGTCCGGCGAGACTGCCGCGATCAACGCGGAGGAAGGCGGGGATGACGTCAAGTCAGCACGGCCCTTACATCCTGGGCTACACACACGCTACAATGGTCGGTACAACGGGTTGCCAACCCGCGAGGGGGAGCTAATCCCAGCAAAACCGGTCTCAGTTCAGATTGTAGGCTGAAACCCGCCTGCATGAAGTTGGAGTTGCTAGTAACCGTGAGTCAGCACATCACGGTGAATACGTTCCCGGGTCTTGTACACACCGCCCGTCACACCACGAAAGTCGGCAACACCTGAAGCCGTCGGGCTAACTCTTCGGAGGGGCAGACGTCGAGGGTGGGGTCGGTGATTGGGGTGAAGTCGTAACAAGGTAGCCGTACCGGAAGGTGCGGCTGGATCACCTCCTTTCTAGGGAGTCTGAAACTCTTCGGAGTTCGATCCCAGGTCGGTCAGAGACACGGCAAGACAAACATGAGGGAGACCTCACGTGAGCGAGGCTGTTTTCCACTCTTGAGTTGTTAGGGGCAGACATGCTTTTAGCAACGGCACCTGAACAACTGAATATTATTCTTTCTTCAATTTTGTCGTAGAGTAACAAAGAGAAGTAAGTTCACAGATAAGAGAACAAGCTACACAGAGTACGAGGTGGATGCCTAGGCGCTGAATGCCGAAGAAGGACGCGGAGACCGGCGAAACGTTCAGGGGGAGCTGCATACAAGCGATGAGCCCTGAGAATCCGAATGGGGCAACCCATCCAGAGTGATGTCTGGATACCGCCTGCTGAACACATAGGCAGTGACGGGGGGAAGCGGGCGAACTGAAACATCTCAGTAGCCCGACGAGAAGAAATCAACCGAGATTCCCGTAGTAGTGGCGAGCGAACCGGGAGGAGCCCAAACCATCCTCTCTTTCGGGAGAGGGCGGGGTTGTAGGACCAGCAGAAAGTCAATTGGAACTACTCAAAGGCGTTGGAACGCGCCACCAGAGTGGGTGAGAGTCCCGTAGAGGACGGTTCCGAACGATGGGCTGGGATCCTGAGTACCACGAGGCACGTGAAACCTTGTGGGAAGCTGGGGGGACCACCCTCCAAGGCTCAACACATTCAGCGACCGATAGTGAACAAGTACCGTGAGGGAAAGGTGAAAAGTACCCCGAGAGGGGGATGAAAGAGACCCTGAAACCACGTACTCACCAGCAGTCAGAGGTCACTCCTGCGTTGCGCAGGCAAGGACTGATGGCGTGCCTTTTGTAGAATGATCCGGCGAGTGCATCGGCGTTGCAGGTTAACCAGCCTCATAGCTGGGGAGCCAGAGGGCAACCGAGTTTGAACAGAGCGCAGGTAGCGCCGATGCGACCCGAAACCACGTGAGCTATCCATGGTCAGAGTGAAGCGAAGGTGAAACTTCGTCGAGGCTCGAACTCACCAGTGTTGCAAAACTGGGGGATGAACTGTGGATAGGGGAGAAATTCCAACCGAACGTGGAGATAGCTGGTTCTCCCCGAAATGTATTGAGGTACAGCCACGTGAAGAGCTATTGTGGAGGTAGAGCGCGGCATGAGCTAGGGGCCAAGTGCTGGTTACCAACCTCAAGCCAACTACGAATGCCACAACAGAGTGCACGTGAGTGAGACAGTGGGGGCTAAGCTTCATTGTCGAAAGGGAAACAGCCCAGACCATCAGCTAAGGTCTCAAAGCGATGCTCAGTGTCAAAGGGAGTCACTTCGCCCAAACAGCCAGGATGTTGGCTTAGAAGCAGCCATCATTGAAAGAGTGCGTAATAGCTCACTGGTCGAGTGGAGTGGCACCGACAACGTATCGAGGCTCAAGCATCACACCGAAGCTATGGATATCCCCTGTAGAGGGGGTATGGTAGGGGAGCGTTCTCCAAGCCTGAGAAGCCAGACCGTAAGGACTGGTGGAGGTACGAGAAGTGAGAATGCCGGAATGAGTAGCGCAATATCTGTAAGAACCAGATACACCGAAAGCCTGAGGGTTCCTGGGCAACGTCAATCGTCCCAGGGTGAGTCGGGTCCTAAGCCGAGGACGTCAAAGTCGTAGGCGATGGAAAGCAGGCGATAGATTCCTGCACCAGAGACAATCGTTATGAGCAATGGGGGGACGCGGTAGGGAACGTGAACCCGGCAAGTGGACAGGCCGGGCGTCTTGACTGAAGTGTGTGACCGAGGCAAATCCCGGTCACCGGAGCATGACAGCAGGACCGAGCTTGAGCAATCAGGCGGAAGTCACCTCGCCCCAGGCCGCCAAGAAAAGCCTCTCGCCAGACTGATCTCTGCCCGTACCGCAAACCGACACTGGTAGGCGAAGAGAACACTCTTGAGGTGAACGAGCGACCCTCTGTCAAGGAACTCGGCAAATTAACCCCGTACCTTCGGAAGAAGGGGTGCCTGAGTAGCTTTCTCACTTCGGTGAGGGGGTGAGCAGGCCGCAGGAAATTGGCTCAAGCGACTGTTTACCAAAAACACAGGTCTCTGCTAACACGAAAGTGGACGTATAGGGGCTGACTCCTGCCCAGTGCCGGAAGGTTACGAGGAGTGGTGTTCGTAGCCACGAATTTAAGCCCCGGTGAACGGCGGCCGTAACTATAACGGTCCTAAGGTAGCGAAATTCCTTGTCGGGTAAGTTCCGACCCGCACGAAAGGAGTAACGACTTGAGCACTGTCTCGACAGAGGACTCGGCGAAATTGAAGTACCCGTGAAGATACGGGTTACCCACGACAGGACAAAAAGACCCCGTGGAGCTTTACTACACCTTGGCCTGGAAACGAGGCGGATTGTGCGTAGCATAGGTGGGAGCCGGAGAATCGATCCTTGTGGGGGTGGAGGAGGCAGCCGTGAAATACCACTCTCAATGTGTTTTGTTTCTCACCCGTGACCCATGAGCTGGGACGGGAACAGGGCCAGGCGGGTAGTTTGACTGGGGCGGTCGCCTCCCAAAGAGTAACGGAGGCGCCCAAGGGTTCCCTCAGGGTGAATGGACACCACCCGTAAGAGTGCAAAGGCAGAAGGGAGCTTGACTGCGAGACGGACAGGTCGAGCAGGGACGAAAGTCGGGCTTAGTGATCCCACATTCCCGAGTGGAAGGAGTGTGGCTCAACGGATAAAAGCTACCCCGGGGATAACAGGCTTATCTTGCCCAAGAGTTCACATCGACGGCAAGGTTTGGCACCTCGATGTCGGCTCGTCGCATCCTGGGGCTGGAGTAGGTCCCAAGGGTTGGGCTGTTCGCCCATGAAAGCGGCACGCGAGCTGGGTTCAGAACGTCGCGAGACAGTTCGGTCTCTATCCGTCGTGGGCGTAGGACTATTGAGGGGCGTCATCTTCAGTACGAGAGGACCGAGATGGCTCGACCGCTGGTGTGCCAGTTGGGGTGCCCACCCCACCGCTGGATAGCTATGTCGAGAAGGGATAAGCGCTGAAAGCATCTAAGCGCGAAGCCGCACCCAAGACGAGTAGTCCCATCTCTTTGTGAGATCAAGATCCCAGGGAGACGACCTGGTTGATAGACGGCACGTGCACACCCGGTAACGGGCGTAGCGAAGCCGCCCTAATGATCGTACGGCTTGTTTCAATCGTGAAACTGCTTCTCTTACTCTCGACAAAATTGAGGAAAGAATAGTATTCGGTTTTAAATAATGTGTAAAGCATAAAAACATCCGCTTGAATAAAAGCGGATGTTTTTATGCTTTTTTAGCATGTATTACGTCAAACCTGCCTCTCTGGCATCGCGATCAATGAGTGTCAATTTACCGCTGTTGATATCGATCACCAGTCCGTGCACCGGAATGCGTGGTAGATAGGGGCTGTTGCGAATTGCGTCAACAACCTCTTTGACATTCACATGCACGTCCTGGAAAGCACCGAGCCAGCGCATCAGGCCATTCATATCGCTAAGGCCCTCTTCTTGTATCAGCTTTTGTGGATCTACGCCCAGAGCTTGCATGGAAGCAGTCAATGCAACTGGATTGACATGGCCCAGGCCGCATTCAGTATGGCCAATGACCAGAACTTTGCGTACACCGAGCAGGTAAATGCCGCCTGCAAGTGAGCGAATCAGGTCGTTTGCTGCGTGGGGACGGTCAGCTTCAGGAATAGTAGCACCGGCGGTTCGTAACTTCCAGCACGTCTCCACGTTGCAGACCCAGAGCCTCCTCAAACATCGTGACCAGGCGGCAATCCATACAGGTTACCAGAGCCGTATGTTTGCGTGGAGCGTGGCCGATAGGCGACAATGTATGTTCCTGAAGGAAGCGTGTGTTGTTTGCTAAAATTTCGTCAAGCAATGGCAATATCCTCAAAATTGTAGTATTCTTAAACTGATCAAAAGAAACATTCAAAACTAACTTGTTTCTTGCGTGCTTTAGTATACACGGGGAAAGCTGAATGGTCAATTGAATGGGCAATAAGTAAAGATCGGGTAGAAGCGACCTCATCAAACTATGTCTTGAAAGATACTCTATACGTTTGCTGAGAAATCTGCTATAGTGTATACACAGCATTATCAATTTACGTTAGAAGGTAGAATGGTGGCTCATTGAGCAAAGATGTACCGCTGACAGAGCCAGAGGACCAGGATCCTGTGCAGCCGGGGTATCTTGGGCCTACGCCTCCTCCTGGCCAGCTACCACCGAAGGGGGAGCGTGTCTGGGTTGACCGCAAAGAGCAATTATTGCATGCCGTCAACGTTCTCACAACGTCACATGTGGTAGCAATTGACGCCGAATTTACCCAGGCACGTTCTCGTGTTCAAGGAGCGGGGGGAACGATGGTTCCACGTCTGGCGTTGCTGCAACTTGCGATTGATAAGCACTGTTTCGTGGTGGATGCGTTGCGTCTGCAAGATCTTTCCCCTTTAATTGATGTAGTCGGTGACCCTGCTATTGTCGTGCTACTGCATGGTGCAGGGGGGGATATGCGTGTGATGGCCGAGCGGGGGCTAAATGTTGTCCATTATTATGATCTGGAAGCGGCCTGTCGCTCGATTTTTGGTCAACATGAATCGTCTCTGGCATCGATGTTGCAGCGTGCATTTCATATGCGCCTGGATAAAAGCTTGCAACGTACAGATTGGACGCGTCGTCCCTTGCCTCCTGCGATGATCGCTTACGCAGCTCGTGACGCAGAAGTTACGCTGGCTCTCTATTACTGGCTTGATCAGTATTTTCATCCTATCTTACAGCTCCATGAAAATAGCGATCAACCAGACGAAGTCGCTGTGTGGATTGAGCCATTTTTGCGTGGGACTGCATCTCTCTCTCCAGAGGTGGCCGTGGCTGAAGCAAGGGCAAAGGGTATCATTAAAAACAAAGCGCAAATCTATAGCGATTGTCGTACAGCTCTGGCTCACCTCACGCATCCTATGCGCCGGAATCGTTTGCTACGACTGATCAGCGATCTGGTATTGCTCCAGCTGGTGCCTGATATTATCCCTCTGTTGCAAGCTGCAACCTCAGACGAGCGGGCGGCAAGCGCACGAGCGTTGGGACGTATGGACGTAAAAGTGGCGGAAGAGGCTATTCGCTCGTTGCTCAATGACCCCGTACAGGATGTGCGCAAAGCCGCGTGGACCGCTTTGCGCAACCTGAATGATAAGGGGGGAGAGCTCCGACGTGCTCCCGGTATCAAGGCGGCGGATGGTACACGGAGCTGGAGTGTGGAAGCTCCCGACCAACCCTCCTCCGATAATGACAATGACTGGAAGGCCCGCCTGCGCTCAATGATGGACAAGTAGGCGCTATCACCTTTTGCGTGGTAATCGTGTTCCAATCCATACCAATAGCAAGAAGCCTGCGATGAGGCTAACTCGTCGTATGCGTTCCGTCCACATCTCTTCCTGTAGAACATTGTCCTTGCCTAATCCAAGGAGGCGCACAATTTTGTGTGCGACAGAAGATAGTATTTTCTGGTCGACAGGTGTGGAATAGGATAGAACCATCTCTGTAGTTGCGTCTGTGCCGTCTTCTGTAAAGCTCGCATGATCTGCACGCACCTGGTCGGATAGGGAAGTAAAAAATTGTTGAATCAGTAGCTTTACAGCTCCCCTGGTAACGACAGGTGTCAGGCGTGTGCCGCGTTTGCTAAGTGTCAACGTCCCTTTATAGATAACGGTAGTGTTCTCACCAAGCTCATTCAACTGAATGCTGCCAACGCCCGTGATGGTATTAGGCCCCCCGCTACTTTCAATAAAAAGGCGATAAGAAGCTGGTTGCTGGTCTTCTATAATCGAGACCTGTCCTTGATAGGTGCCGGCCAGTGGCGGATATTGAATATGTATGATAACTGTGTAACGGTTTTGTGCAACCATTTCCAGCTTTTCCAGGCCAGGTATAGCTTGTTGTAGCACCTCTTGCTTCGTCAGGCTCTGGCGTATCTCAGTCAGCTTCGACTGAAAGGTGTATGTCCCCTCAATATTCATGCCTCAATCCTTTTGTACGCAAATAAGTTCGATGGAAGAATTGTTGCCATTATAGGGGAGATAGGCTGAGGCTGCAACCCTTTGCCCTCTACACGGACCCCTGGGCGCGATAAATCTGGCCCCTACTCGACGCCTTTTCACAAGTCTGTTACAATTTCATTTAAAGAAGATCAATTCTATGCAAGGAGAAATTAGCATGATCGATACAGGTGCCCAGAGTGGACAGCCCAGACTTCCTATGGAAGGGGTTGCTCAACCGAACAGGGACGAAGTGCTCAGCCTCCCGCGCGTCCACATTTCACGGCACTCGGTGATGGCGCATAAGCTCACGGCCCTACGTGATAAGAATACACCATCACCGGAGTTCTACCGCCTGGTGAAAAAGATTGGCGAATTGTTGGCGTACGAGGCCACGGCCACACTGGCGCTGGAAACCTGCGAGACGCAGACGCCACTGGCAACGATGCAGGGTTATAAACTGGCGGGCGGTATCGGCATTACTCCTATATTGCGTGCAGGTCTGGGGCTGGCAGAAGGCTTCCGCGAGGTTATCTCCGATGCACAGGTCTGGCATCTGGGATTGCGCCGTGATGAGAATACGCTACAGGCACTCGAGTACTATAACCGGTTGCCATATAAGGTCAACCTTCAGGTGTGTTATGCCGTCGATCCTATGCTGGCGACGGGAGGGTCCGCGATAGACGCTATCAATATTCTCAAGCGGCGCGGCATTTCTCGTCTCTCCTATGTAGGCATTATCGCAGCTCCCTATGGGCTGTTGAAGCTTGCGCAGGCGCATCCTGATATCGATATCTACATCGCAGCCCTCGACGAGGAATTGAATGATCTTGGCTATATCGTACCAGGTCTGGGTGACGCGGGAGACCGCCAGTTTGGTACATTCTAAAGACAAAGGATTTGGTTATCGTGTTCACACCTTTTGATCCAACTAATGGAGATCATTATGAGCCAACTCAGGACGCGGAAGAAACACTACCTGTCTCAGAAGCAACTGACCTGGAAACATCTGACGTAACGTCATCTCCTGCTTCTGAGACAGCGTCTGAAGCACCTGTCGATCCTCTGACATCAACGCTGCCACCAGAAGCGCAGGGAGAGATTAATGGCGGTCCTCTTGGATGTTGTCTGGGTACCGTCGCGGGTTTGTTTCTCACCTTATCAGTGATTCTGTTCATTTCTGTCGCAATTGGGAATGGAGGGTATCTTGGTTGGGCAACAGGGCCAGTTGCTCTATTCGGCGCGGTAGCTGGCGGCTATGCAGGCTGGAAGATTGGCAAATTGATCTATCGGGAATATGAGTTGAGCCCGCAACGTAGAGCGCGTCTGGAGCGTGCGGAACAACAGTGGCGTGTTCGCCAGAGACCACTCAATCGCGTGCATCGTTCCAAAGATCGGGTAAAGCCTCTCTGAGATCTATAGGTAATCAGTCATCTTTTGTAGCAATGTAACGTTCAATCGTATATATTGGTAGATAGGAACCCTTATTTCTGGGCTGCACTGGTATTGCGTGTTAATTACTGAGGTTCTGAGGTATGATAGAAGTTGAACTATGCAGGAGAAACTCCGACTGGAGTCCTGCGCATCAGGGATCACTTGCAACGCTTCTTCTCCGTGAAGGTGGTGTATTTTCTGATCTTGATCTAAAAGAGACTATGCTGGTTGCCTATGAACAGGCGATTCAGTTGGCGCCTCACGAAGCTATTCTTCACCTGCATCGTGGTCATGCGCTCGAACAGATGGGCAGGATGGCTGAAGCTCAGAGAGCTTATGAAGAGGCACAGCGACTTGGATATGATTTTGCATCCTCATTTGACGAGGAGAGACGTTCTTAAGTTTTCGCAGCCACTCCTCGTTCCCGTGTCTGTGTCAGTGCTCAGCGATACGAAAAACCGAGATGCGCTGACGGAGTGAATTGGTCAGATCGGCCATAATAATCATTGATTGTTGCATCTCGCGCATATGCCGGGTGATATCAGCGGTCATGCGCAGAATTTCGTCCACCGAATTGACGACCAGTTGTGAGCCCTGTGTCTGATTCTCCGCTGTAGAACAAACATCTTCAATAAGCCTGCTCAACTGGTCCGTGACTTCACTAATAACTTCCAGTGCCACGCCAGTCTGGGTTACCAACTCGCTCTGCATTACCACCTGCTGCGTATTCTGCTCGACGCTATGTGAGGCGGCATTGGTCTCACTCTGAATGGTACGGATATAAGTGACAACGTTGCGTGCTATTTCAGAGCTACTGACGGCAAGCGTGCGTATCTCCTGGGCGATCGTGGCAAATCCTTTTCCATACTCACCGGCACGCGTTGCTTCAATCGCGGCATTGAGCGCCAGGTGATGGAGACGCGTACCCAGGTCACTGACTTCCAGGGATGTCTCGCTGATGGCTTGCCCCCGTTCGCCAAGCGATTTCATGGTACGTGCGGATTGCATGGTAGCCTCTCGTACCTTGCTCATGCCCTCGAAGGCACGCGCTACTGTATCCTGAGCGTTATTGGTAACTTCCACAGCATCAACTGCTGTCCTTGACATATGAGCGGTTTGCTCCGAAATCTGACGCATCATCTCCGCAAGATCGCCGATGACCTTTGAGATCTGATTGACCTGTCGTTCCTGCTGGCTGGTATCACGTACCAGGAATTCGGAACTGCGCTGTACATTACGCGTGTGTTCCTCAACGGCCTGGGTGACCATCTGTACATTTTTCAAGATGCCGCTGATCTCATCGAGCGTGATGTTAATAGCTTCACCGATTGGCTGTAGCTTCTGATGGGTCAGGTGCAGGCGTTTGCTCAGATCGCCATGCTGAATTGGTTCCAGGTCTGAGCGTAGTTGTGCGATACCCTGTTCCAATGCCATTCGTTCGGCCTCGCGTTCCTGGAAGAGGCGAGCATTATCGATGGCGATTGCAGCCTGACTGGCGAAAAGCTCTATGATCTGGATGCTCTCTTCTGTTGGTAGCTTGCCGTCTTCAGGATTATCCAGTGAGAGAAAGCCAACCCATTTCTGTTCTCGTGTGCTAAACAGAGGGACGAGGAGGAGATCTTCTGGATGCCAGCCGCCTTCCTCATAATGAGCAGTTGTGTTGTAGAGTATTGTCCCTTGCAACTCGATTTCTTGTTTGTGAGAGACAAAGTAGCTCTGACTGATGCGAAATTCTGGTCGGACATAGGGTTTTAATTTCTCCATGGGGTCATGCGCTTCCCGCAGTAAATTTTCTTCGTCTTCAGTTAATCCAGCGAAAGCGACTGAAGAAATATGCTGTTCATCCTCGTCTATCAAATTGAGAACCATGTTGCGATAGCCGGTACAACGTACTGTCGTGGCTACAACCTGCTGCAAAACTTCGGCCAGCCCAAGATCGGCGCGTAATAGTTGTCCCAGGCGTATGAGTTCTCTGGTCTGCTGGATACGCTTTTGGATTTCCGTAGCATTTGTCAGGTCGGAGGTCTGTGAGAGTGTGGAAGGCGGGACGCTGGCAGACGGAAGGAGATTTTCACGTTCCCACTGCACCTGTTCAGCGGGCGAGCGAAAGCGAACACGCAAAGGAACTTTATTTGATATTCTTCGTTCAGACATGGGATGTGCTCTCGTTTCCAGATAATCAAGGGCTTTTATTGTTCTAAGAATAGCATATTTCATTATGTGTGTGTCGGTAAGTAGCCATTCTGGTCAGGGATTGAAAACTATTGCTGAGGACAGGCCCTGGACGCCATGCACTCCATCCTTGACTTCCCTTTATCGAAGGCATAATATATCAGTCCGATATATAGAAATCATCTCTTAAGTGGGTAAGTTATATGTCTATTGACCATATTGTGCTTGGTCTGATCAGCCTGAATCCGTGTTCCGGCTATGATATGAAAATGGAGTTCGAGCAGGGAGGTGCTGGTATGCTCTCTGCTTTGAGCTTCGGTAGTATTTATCCACACCTGAAGCAATTGGAGCAGGGTGGCTTGATTGCAGCGGTACAGGCAAACGAAAATGGTCGCCGTAAAAAGGTGTATGAGTTGACGGCAGAGGGCTGGCAGGAGCTAACAAATTGGTTGGAGCAGCAGCCGACCTATCCTATTCCTATGCATGACGACCTCTTACTCAAAATGCTTTTCTGGGGTGCATCTGGTGAGAGACGTGAGACTCTCGTAGCTCATTTACAGGCACGCCGCACCGAATCTAACGATCTGCTGAGCTATATTCGCGATTGGCAAAGCAATGGAAAATCGTTCGTGGATGAGTACACGGAACTGGTGCTAACCTATATCCAGTCCAGGCTAGAGGCCGAGCTTAGCTGGATCGAAAAAGCGATTGAGCAATTGAATGGAGAGCCACATCTCCCAGTCCAGGATCCCCACTGGCTCTCTATACTGCAAAAGGCGCGACGTAATCGAGCACTGACACCTGAGAAGGAAGAGGAGGAGGAGGGGTCAGATTGAGCGTACCCTTTATAGCATCCCCCCGCGTGGTCAAAATGTAGGGGCCGCATTGATCTCTCTCTCCGACAGAAAATGTGTTCTCGCCTTTTGGGGGATGAACGACACGACACGGCACGGGCTTATTCGCTCCGCTCATCGCGCCCCTACGAGTGGTTCACCATCTCTTTTGACGGATTTGCATCTCGTGCATGCCATTGTAGGAGCGCGATGAGCGGAGCGAATAAGCCCGTGGGCCACACATCCCCCCCATTTTTCCCTGGAACACAATTTCTGTCGGGGAGAGAGGCCGCATTGATGCCGCCCAGGTGCGGGTGGTCTGTTCAATGTACCGGACGCACCTGGGCGGCATCAATGCGGCCCCTACATCCCCGCGCAAAAGGAATTCGTATCAACCAATGCGTTTACAAGCCCGAGAATCCTTCTCTAAATTTATTGGTGATTGGTAGGCGGCGGTCACGACCAAAGGCACGCGCCGTTATCTTGACGCCAGGAGGTGCCTGGCGGCGTTTATATTCGCTAATGTCGACCAGGCGCATAACGTGTGCAATGGTGGCGCGATCAAAGCCCATTGCGATCATCTCTTCAAAGCTGCGGTCGTCTTCAACATATGCCTGTAGAACAGGATCAAGTTTGTCATACGGTGGCAAGCTATCAACGTCCTTCTGTTCCGGTCGCAGTTCGGCGGAGGGCGGTTTGTCGATGACCGACTGCGGAATCACTAGTTTCTCGCCAATGGTGTTGCGATATTCGCACAACTGGTAAACAAGCGTTTTGAGCACATCTTTCAGTACGGAGAAGCCTCCTGCCATATCACCATAAAGAGTACTATAGCCGGTTGCCATCTCGGACTTGTTTCCCGTGGTGAGTACCAGGTGACCAAGCTTGTTTGAGATGGTCATGAGAATATTGCCACGAATACGCGCCTGCAGATTCTCTGCCGCCAGGCCAGGATACTCGTCACCCAGAGCTGGTCGCATCATCTTGAGTGAAGTGCGAAATGTATCTTCGATAGGAATAGTCAGAAACTGAATATCAAGATTCTCGGCGAGGAGCTGTGCGTCGGTCTTGCTGCCTTCCGATGAGTAGCCCGAGGGCATGGAGACGCCCAGGACGTTCTCAGCCCCCAACGCGTCAACGGCGATAGCTGCAGTGAGAGTTGAGTCGATTCCGCCGGAAAGGCCGATCAGAACCTTCTTAAAGCCAGTCTTGCGTACATAGTCGCCAACGCCGAGGACCAGCGCGGAGTAGATTTCTTGTAGATGTTTCATCTCCGGTTCCACACGTTGGGGTTTTCCCAATGGCGTGTGTGTGTTGACCGTTGGCGTCGTGAGTGGGCGTGTATCTACGGTGATGATCGGCGCGTCCTCCATATGCGTCTGCCAACGTTCTTGCCGCCGCCGGGGATCATGCAGGCGCGAACGAAAGACGGAAGCGGTATCAAGGTCAACAATGAGCATATCTTCCTCGAAGCTTTTTCCACGCGCAATCATCACCCCCTGTTCGTTGAAGACCATGCTACCGCCATCGAAGACGAGTTTGTCCTGTCCTCCGACCATGTTCAGGTAGGCAATAATAACACCGTTGTCTGCTGCACGTGTGGCGATCATTTCTTTACGTACTGCACCTTTGCCTGTATAGAAAGGCGATCCGTTGATATTAAGAATTACTTCAGCCCCGGCATGTGCCTGTTGTGTGAGGGGACCAGTAGGGTACCAGATATCCTCGCAGATATTGACGCCAACATGTATGTCGTGGATGAGGAAGATAGGAGCCTTACGACCTGCCTGGAAGTAGCGATTCTCGTCAAATACTCCGTAATTGGGCAGGTAGTGCTTATGGTAAACGCCGTTTAGCGCTCCTTCATGGATGATGGCTGCTGCATTATAGATATCATGATCGCGGTCAACAAAGCCGATGACAGAGGTCAGCCCGGATAGTTCTTTGCTGGCTTCTCTCAGTATCTCCAGCTTATGCATATTAGCGTCAACAAAGCCTGGCTTGAGTAGCAGATCTTCCGGTGGATAGCCAGTAAGCGCTAATTCAGGAAAACAGACGATGTGTGCACCTTCTGCGTGCGCTTTTTGCATGGCCGCTAGAATTTTGTGTGTATTGCCATCCAGATCTCCTACGGTTGGATTGATTTGGGCAAGTGCAACGCGCAGCGGTACTATATTCATGGGTTGGTCCTTTCTGGTCTTGACGAAATTGGTAGAACGCATTACGCTACATCAGAGACATATCTGCACGGGCACATTTGGCATGGGTACGGGCGCCATAAATGCGGCCCCTATAATCGCGCCCTTACAAAGGAGTATTTTTCATATGGAAATTCGGGAATTTTTAGCCCTTGTTGTCCCTTTTATTGTTGTGATCTATCTTGGATTTGTGTTATTTATACATCCAACACGCCCGGCTTTGCTTGCATCATTGCTTGGTGGTCTGGTGATGGGGCTGATCAATGTGCTGGTTGATCTCGTCGCCTATTATGCTGGCTGGTGGTATTATAACCTCAATGGCCTGACTTTGCATGTCCCCCTCCCATTTTATATCACGCCCTTGCTGGTCTATGGTAGTATCGTCTATCTTTTGATCTGGCGCTTCTGGACCGGTCGTGGTCGCTGGTTTGCTCTGTTGTTGCTCTTCGGGGTACCTGTCTTCTGTATTCTGCGTGACATTCTAGGTGTGACGACCAATTCATCCTATACCGTATGGAAAAGTCCGCTCGCTGCCCCTGTTACGATAGTCATGTGGCTGGTCGGATTCTATGCTGGTTTTTTGCTGTTCCAACGTCTGGCCCCACCTCGCCCTCAAGTAAACTGGGAAGTAGAGCATAAGGCGGATGAAGCTCTGGAAGCGGAGCAATTGTAGCCTGTTATTGGGGAACCGCGAGACAATGGGTCATTTGACACTCCTTACATAATAAATATTCGCTTATACTTTCGTTGTGAGCACTACGTGCACCGAAGTACAGGATAAACGAACGATTATAGCGTAAAGAGAAAAGTTACGAGGGAACATGGGTAGGGGCGTGTGCTTGTCACCGTATACAGCGAAGGATGGGCTGCTTGGAACGATATCGGCCCTATTCTCAACATTTACTGCTACGGTTCAGCCGCTCTGCTCGCTGAGCGTCATCATTTGAAGACCGCACGCAATGTGGTCAATCTGGATGGTCTGGTCGATCTAGATGATCTCAAGCAGCGTCTCGCTGAGAAGCGCCTGCAAGAGGAGTCTGCACGTATCGATCTCATGCAGGCAACATCGAATCTTGCCTGGGACTATATAGTTGATAGTAGGTCGCAGGGATTGAGCATTGTTTCTCTTGAGCAGGGAGAGTGGGTTGGTCAGATGGTGAAGCATGGATCTAATATGGTATATATGTCGGTGTTTCGTGATGTTGTTGAGGTATCGGTATAGAATAGGGTGTGCTATGCTTGCACGAGTGGCGTATATTTGGTATGCTTAGTACAAGGACACTATGCAAATTATTAGTCCTCGCTATTGTATACCATTTGTGGAGGAAGGCGAGAGCATATGGAAGCATCTCTTCAAAGTACTCATCTACCAGTGAGTGATTCCCTTGCGGAAGAACAGATAGAGGAGGGAGAACATCATATTCACTTACCGAATCCCAGTTTATGGCCATTTATTTTGAGTATAGCCATTCTGGTGACGGTTATAGGAATATTGTTTCTTCCCACAAATCCCTGGCTGTCCGTTGTTGCAGCCCCGTTTGTACTGGTTGGTATCCTGGGATGGGCGTTGGAAGATCCCATGGCCGCCCCTTTTGACCCAACGGCCAACACCTACAGGTATGACCCGAAGATTACCGCGCAGGATGTGTTAGAGCAAGCTGAAGCCATTGTTGATCAGACCGTTACCGTCAGTAGCACAGCCTATAGTACGCACCCGGTCAAAGTGGAGATCGACCAGGTGAAGGATGATGGTTTTATTCTGGCGCTGTACGGAAAAGTTGAGCTGGAGGCCCAGCGGAGGGGCGTCGAGGAAGATCTACGCGGACTGCCCAATGTACTCGATGTACGCAACTTTATTATTGCTGAAGATGAGATTTTAAATATTGCGTATGCACGTCTTGAAAATCTCAGGAGCAAGGGCAAGCTGGAAGATGCACAGGATATACGTATCCTGGCCGAGAACTACATCTTGAACCTGTATGGTACTGTTCCGACAACGGATATGCGCATGATGCTGGAACGCGAAATGATTGGTATTCCTGGCGTGCGCGTTGTAGTGAACCATATTGGTCTCAACGAGGATATTCCAGGCAACCTGGGTAGAACCCGTAACAAGATTTAGCTATTATGCCTGCCCCAAACGTCAAACAGTTGTAGCCGCCTGATTTGCAAAACACCCGAACCCGTAGAGACCACATTTATGACGTCCTACGGGTTCGGGTGTTTTTAGCGTTTGCGCAAAAACGCTGGAATATCGATCACATCGCCGGACGGAGAATTGCGATTTCCACGTTGCATGTCTGAGCCACGATCCAGGCGACGAACATGGCGCTGACCTGTACTCTGCCGTTGCAAAGGCTGAGCTTCCGGCTCTGGCACTGGAAGATCGCGATGACCATCCATGCCAGGAAGATCGCGGTCCAGTTCAAAGTCGTCATCATCTACATCATTCATTACTGGCATAGCCTCCCGCACGAGAGGTGCCTGTGGTGGTGGCGTCATAAGCGATCTGTTTGCATCAGATGGCATTGGTGGAGCTACCACACGCTGCCGCCCGGTATCCGAGGCCAGAGATGGCACATGTTGCCCGGCACGATCTGACCGTAGCGGCCCGGTTGGATGATTTGAAACATTGTTCATCACTGGCGGCGTATTATACGGCTGCACAGGCTGCTGAGAACGCGGCTGACTACTATGATTGCCGCTACCGTTGTTCATATTCATATTGTGCGCGCTTGGAGATGACGTCTGATAGATCCGACTGCGATCATACTCTGGACGCGGTTGCACATACTGGTACGACTGGTGAGACTGGTGAGGCTGAACCAGAGCCGGAGACTGAGAACGACCCGGAGCATTCTCAAAGCCGGTTGCAATCACCGTTATCTTGACTTTGCCATCATAGCTGGGATCCTGCACGGCCCCAAAGATAATATTTGCTTCTGGATGAGCAGCCTGGCTGATAATATCTGCCGCCTCGTTCACTTCGAAGAGTGTCATATCCATACCACCAGTGATATTAAAGAGCACACCACGTGCTCCACTGATATCGATATCCAGTAATGGGCTGGCGATAGCGATCTGAGCCGCATCGATAGCACGTGTTTCGCCTTCAGCTTCGCCGATTGCCATCAAAGCGGAGCCAGCAGCAGACATAATTGTCTTCACGTCGGCAAAGTCAAGGTTGATCAAGCCAGGGACTGTGATCAGGTCACTGATGCCCTGGATACCCTGGCGCAACACATCGTCGGCCAATCGGAAGGCATCAGACAGGGGAGTACGTTTATCCGCGACCTGTAAGAGACGGTCGTTAGGAACCGTAATCAACGTATCCACATGTTGCTTGAGGTTAGCGATGCCCTCTTCGGCAGAGAGCAGGCGCTTCTTGCCTTCAAAGGTGAAGGGTTTGGTGACGACACCAACGGTCAGAGCGCCGACCTCGCGAGCGATCTGCGCTACAATGGGGCTGGCACCTGTCCCGGTGCCACCACCCATGCCAGCGGTGATGAAGACCATATCTGAGCCTTTGAGGGCTTCATAGATCTCTTCAGCATTTTCCTCAGCGGCCTTACCCCCGACGCTGGGGTTGCCACCCGCACCGAGGCCACGAGTGAGTTTATCGCCGATGCGAATACGATGTGGAGCATCGGTGAGCAGCAAGGCCTGAGCATCGGTATTAATGGCAATAAACTCGATGCCCATCATATTCGCCTGGATCATGCGGTTCACCGCATTACTGCCGCCTCCGCCGACACCGATAACACGGATCTGAGCGAAGCCTTCAATTTGATGATTTCCCATTGGTAACATAGTTCGTGGCCCCCTTTCAAGTTTCCTCTGTAGTATAGAACGGACGAAATGAAGCAATTGCTACAGATGAGAAACTGCTAAGGAATAAATGCACGCAGCCAACGGCCAAAGCGAGATATAAAATCTATTGGCCCTTCATCTTCTGGCTCATCCTCTTCGACCATAAGCGAAGTGTGACGCAGACCCCAGAGCAACAGACCCACCGCCGTTGCATAAGCCGGTCTACTGATCGAATCCGCCAGGCCATGCAGGCCGAGCGGAGAGCCAATACGAGCAGGTAAGTCGAGGGATTGGCTCGCGAGTTCCAGAATACCTGGTAACTCGGCGGTTCCCCCAGTGAGGACAATACCTGCGGGCAGTAACCCATCGTACCCCGATTTTTTGATCTCTTCATGAACCATAGCGAACAGTTCTTCCGTACGCGCCTGGATAATCTCAGCCAGCAGTTTGCGTGGAACAAGGTCATCACAGTCGGGCATAAACTGCGAGAGGTCGATCATATCATCTTCATCAATGGTCGACGGGTCGCAATGCCCATAGGTTATTTTCAGTTCTTCGGCGACACCAGGAGGCAGACGCAGGCCAATAGCGATATCGCTTGTGACCAGGTTGCCACCAATTGGCAGGACGGCAGTTTGCCAGATAGCACCATCGGAGAAGATGGCGATATCAGTGGTGCCGCCGCCAATATCGACGAGCACCACGCCCAGATCGGTTTCACCGTCAGCCAGGACTGCCTCGCTAGAGGCAAGAGGCTCCAACACAAGGTCTTCAATCTCAACATGCGCCTTGTGGACGCACTTAATGAGATTGTGGATCGAGGACACAGAACCCGTAATGATGTGCGTCTCCACCTCAAGGCGGAAGCCAGACATCCCAATAGGATTTTTAATGCCCTCTTGCCCGTCTACAACGTAGCCGCGAGGAATTACGTGAATAATCTCGCGGTTGGCAGGGATGGCAATAGCGCGAGCCACCTCAATAGCGCGGCTGATGTCGTTCTGCACGATGTCGCTATGACTGGGCGAGATGGCGACAAAGCCTTTGCTATTCTCCGATTCGATATGGCTACCTGCAATGCCAACGTATGCCGAAACAATTTTCTTACCTGAAAGGCGTTCTGCACGATCCAGCGCCGCAGCGATTGAAGTGACGGTCTCTTCAATGTTCACCACCACTCCGCGACGCAACCCCTGTGAAGGGCAGGTGCCAACGCCAACAATATTCAGTTTCCCGTCACGATCTAGCTCGCCGACCAGGACACAGATTTTTGTTGTTCCAACGTCGATTCCGACGATCACCCGCTCTTGCACGATACGCTCCTCTTGGGCGGTACACTTGTGAGACGCACTACGAAAGACATAAATAGGATAGGGACGCGCTTAAGCACATCCAGCAAGACCCGTCACTTCAAGACTTCAAAGTGTATACCGGATCCAGGCCATACCGTAGATCAACAGTTGCTAAATTGGACTGCTGCTTCTGCACCAGAGCAAGAATTTGCTGCAGTTCAATCAGACGGTTGTCTAACGGATTGGCATCATTGGAGCCTCCCAGGTAGGCTAACCAACCTGCCTGACTCTCAACAATATATGATCCCTTACCACCTGACCGCCCTGATTGTGTGCCGGTATTAGCATATATTGTTCCACTGTAACGCAACTGAAAGCTGCCGATGCCGGTGAATTTCGGTAAGCGATTGAATACATCCATAGCGAACGCAATGTCCGCCTGATTCAAGCGTACGCCAGGACGTATTCCTGTTTTCCTGTTTGAACTCTGCGCTTTTAGCTGGCTGTCAGTGTCAATGACAGTGTTCAAATGATCAACCCCTGGCGTCTCATCAGCAGGAGCAATCACCATTCCTTGATTATCGACGCTATATGTTCCCTGTGTCGTCTTCCAGAGCAAGACCGGAGTACGCTCAACCACACTGACCGTGATCTGATTCGGCCATTGTTTGCTGATGCGTGCCGATGCAACGAAGGAAGATGCTTCGATACGTCCTTCCAGAGCCATAATATTTAGCAGAAAGATGTTTTGTCCCTGTATCCCTAGATGCTGAATAGTATGGGTCAGCACAACATTGTGCACACCCAGAATAGTGATCTGCTCAACGCGAAATGCACTCCCAGTCAGTACCAGATTTGCCACAAAGATAAGTGCGACAATTCCGAAAAATAGACTTAAGAGTTTCCAGAGGAAGCCGCGCCTTTCCTGTCGTTGCCCACTGCGTGTTGGCACAGGTGAGCTAGAATAGGCTGGCAGGCGTCGAATCGCCTTCAGTCGCCCGCTAGAAGCGTGTGTTCCTGTCTGCGCATAAGTACGTGGTGCGACGGGCACTTCTTCGTAAACGGGCCTGCCACGCGCACGACGCCGTTGCTCCTGACGCTGGGCAAACGTGTTCCAGGCTGTCGATGGATCAGCATCTGGTATCGTCACGACCCGCTGCAAGGAGCGCTGGACTTCACGCCTCTCCCCTCTGTTTGCTTCTCTATGCAAAGATTGCCTGTTGGCATTCTGTTTTTTATACGTATGCGACGCCATCTGCTCTGGTAGTTGTCTTTTCTCCGTCATGGTGCTGATACCCTCCACTCGCCGCGCAGTTCGACTTCCAGTTCCAGCTTCACCCCAAACCGTTCGCTTACGCGGTTATGTGCCTCCCTGATAAGCGCCGCGATATCGGCGGCGCTCGCTCCTCCTACATTCACGATAAAGTTGGCATGACGCTCTGAAATCTGCGCCCCACCAGAAATTTTCCCCTTTACGCCAGCGGCTTCTATCAGCCGTCCAGCGTAATCCCCCTCCGGGTTCTTGAAAATTGAGCCTGCACTTTGCTGTGGCGGCTGTGTCCTCTTACGGTGCTGCTTATACTCATCAATGAGCGCTCGCAACGTTTGAGGATCTTCTCGATGAAGACGTACACCCAGTCGCATAATGATTTCAGACGGCTCAATTAACAGACGTGGAGCTGCTATCGGATAGCCTTGCTCATCAAACTGGACACGTCTTTGTGCGCGGAAACGACTGTGCCGATACTTCAGGTGAAGTTCGGCGTGCTGATAACGCCGCGTCACCGGTATCGCTGCTCGTTCCTCTACATCCCGTGCATCCAGCACGTCGACCCATTCCAGGACTTGCCCCAGGTCGCTCTTGTGCGCACCTGCATTGCTGATGACACCGCCGCCAAGTGTCCCCGGAATACCCGGCCCGAAACTCTAGTCCACCCCAACCACGGGGCGTCAGTTCGTTCAGCAGGCGAGGCCAGCTTATCCCTGCACTCGCTATTAACAGTGCAGTACCATCGCCAGAATCTTCAATGGAATAGCCATTAGAGGCTATACGCGCTACAATTCCACGTACTCCAGCATCGGCGTACAATACGTTTGTACCATTGCCAGTGAGTAACAGTGGCCAGCGCTGCTCACTACATAACGTAACCAGCCCACCCAATTCCTCTTGCGTCTCGAGTGAGATCCAGATATCAGCTGGACCGCCCACACCAAAGGTACAATGGCGTGCAAGCAGCTCATTGCGATGTACGCGCTTTCCAAAGTGTGAGCGTAATTCGCGATATGCAGTCTCAACATCGAACGTCATCATAAAATTCCTCTAGTACATTCCTACTTGCCCTCTTCGGTTTTGAGAGGTATACTTTCCGCACTGTGTGCGGGGACTACCATTCCTTTTCGACCCGCTTGAGGGTACTGAAATAGCAACAATTCAGTAACAGTATAGATATCTCCCGCACCCATTATCACAGCAAGATCGTTTGTTTGCAGTGTTTTACTTAACAACTCCAGCGTGGTTTGCAGATTCCCTCCATAAAGTACCAGCCCCCCTCCGCCGACAAAATGTGCCTGCTGCGCCAGTGCATTCACCACCTGACGCGCATGCACCAGCCCCGTATCTTGCTCACGAGCAGGAAAGATATCCGCGATGATGACGACATCCGCCGCATCAAAAGCGGACAGGAACTGCTGAAAAAAGGTCTTTGTGCGACTATACATATGCGGTTGGTAGACCGCAATCAGTCGCCGCCCTGGATAGCGCCTTCGTGCTGCCTCCAGCGTCGCCGCAATGGCCGTTGGATGATGCGCATAGTCATCTACCAGCACGACATCGACCCTGCGCCCATCGATAGTCAATGGCCCCTGATGACGTATCTCAAAACGCCTCCGAGTCCCATTAAATCCTTCCAGACTGCGTACGATTATCTCTGCCTCTATACCAATGATACTTGCAACACTAAGCGCTGCCAGTGCATTTTCTATATTATGTAAACCTGGTAACTGCAAGGGAATTACGCGGTCTTCTGGAAATGGCAGATCTTCGTGTGTTTTGACACGAAAACTGATTTCATTGTCCAGCTTTATATTAAACGCTTCAAATGTTGGTCGTTCGTCCCAGCTAGAAGCAGAAGGTGCCAGTGCAGCGTACGTTACGATGCGTCCATTCCAATCCGTAAGCCGATTGCGTAGTTCAAGGCAACCTGGACTGCCAGCATTCAGGATCAAGGTTGGTGGAACGGGCCAGTTCCCCTGCATGTCCATACCGCGAATAAAGTGCTCAAAGGCAGCCAGAAATGCTTCGTAATCGGCAAAGAATTCTGGATGCTCAAATTCTATCGACGTTACCACCACCACACGCGGGTGATAATGCCAGAAATTGTGATTGAATTCGTCGGCCTCATTTACGAAATACTGACCCTTGCCCAGACGATAATTCGCATTAAAACGTGGCACGATGGCTCCGATTTCACAAGTCGGATCTAATCCTGCATCAACCAGCATCAGCGAGAGCATTGCCGTCGTCGTACCCTTACCATGTACGCCAGAGACCGAGAGAACACATTTCTGCATCATCAACGAGCCAAGCACTTCCTGCCAGGTAGAAACAGGGATGCCGCGACGCTGCGCCTCCAGCAATTCTGGATTATGCGGATTGAGAGCCGTCACAGCTGGGCTGATCACCAGCTTATCGACACCCGCCAGGTGGTCCGCGCTATGACCGATCTGGATGCCTATGCCCGCCTGTTGCAGAGCACGAGTCGTCGCCGATGCCTGCCGATCACAGCCAGTCACCGTATCGCCGCCTTGTAGCACCATCTGTGCTACAGCGGAGATACCTTGTCCGCCAATACCCATGAAATGCAAGTGCAACTTCTTCAAATACTTCTAGCCTCAAGCGTTTTTAAACTCTGCTTCTGAGCCATTTTAACGATAGTTTCTACGATTTCCTGCGCAGCATCAGGTTTCGCTAACTTCCTTGCCGCCACCCCCATCGCATTCAACTTGACATAATCTGAAATGTTAATTTTTACACGATCAACCAGTAGTGCTGGCTTCAACTCATTATTTTGAATTACTTCTGCTGCCAGTTGGTGTTCGAACATAGAAGCGTTAGCTTCCTGAGGAGATGCGCCAAGCGCTGGCGGCAGCGGTATCAGGATGCTGGGTTTTCCCAGGACTGCCAGTTCGCTCAGCGTGGCGGCTCCTGCGCGGCATACGACTATTTCAGCAGCCTGCAAGGCTAAAGGCATCTGCGCGTCCATATAGGGAACCAGGCGATAGCGTTGCCTTGTCTCAGCAGGCACATTTGCCAGCATATTGGTAGAAAGCGCCTGTGTCTCCTCAAACAGATTTTTCCCGCTGATCTGCAAAACCTGACAGTGGAGAAGCAGTTCTGGCAGGGCACGACATACCGTTTGATTGAGATAGCGAGCTCCCTGGCTGCCTCCCGTTACCAATAAGAGCGGCACATCTGGCGCAAGGCCGAGCGCGGCACGCGCGTCCTGGGGTGAAGTCTGGCGTACATCCAGAATAGTCTGCCGCACAGGATTGCCCAGTTGCACTGTTTTATGTGCCGGAAAGTAGTGCAAAGAGTCTGCAAAGGCTACCGATATGCGCGTTGCCAACGGCGCAAGTAATTTATTTGATAGATTCGGTGGCACGTCCTGTTGATGCATCAGCAGCGGCACGCTATTGATTCTGGCGGCCAGCCCGGCTGGAACCGCGACATAGCCGCCGCTGGTAAAAGCCACGTCGGCATGAAAATTTCGTACGATGCCTACGGCCTGCGTCATACCGACGGGGACGCGAGCAACGCCCTTCATCGTACGCCAGGAGACAAAACGTTGCAGTTTACCAGCTTTAATACGCGCGAAGCGAAAACCAGCAGCAGGGATCAGCTCTGTCTCTAGACCATCATCGCTGCCGAGATAGAGAATGTCTGCGTTATATGTATCTCTTAATAGAGTTGCCACCGAGAGAGCCGGATAGATGTGGCCTCCGGTGCCCCCACCTGATATTAAAACCCGCATATATTTCCTTGCACCGTGTAAGGTTCCTGTACAAAAGCGAACACTCAGACCTTACGTTTTCCTTTGAATTGAATTGTTTTGGTTATTGTGCGCGTCGAGAGAGCCGGATGCTCCGGTTTCTGGATATAGCGCGAGATATTGAGCAATACTCCTATAGCTGCCATTGTGATGACCAGCGAAGAGCCGCCGTAGGTAATAAACGGCAGCGGCACTCCTGTATAAGGGATCGAGCCAGTGCTTGACCCAATATTGATCATCGCCTGTAAGATCAACCAGGTAGTGATACCGGTTGCCAATAGAGCGCCATAGATATCCTGTGTACGCCGCGCCAGCCGGAAGCCACGAAAGGCAAGAAACAGAAACAATATGACGATAATGGCACAGCCAATAAACCCCAGTTCCTCGCCAATAATGGCGAAGATTGAATCGATATATGGAAATGGCAGGTATCCCGTCTTTTGACGGCTTGCCCCCAATCCCAGGCCGAACCAGCCACCTGATCCCAGAGCCAGCAATGACTGATAGAGTTGCAGATTAATGGTTGTCACATTTTTAAATGGGTCCAGAAAGCCCATCAGCCGATAGTAGCGATAGCCACGCAACGCCTGCGTCAGAAAAATTCCTCCCCCGCAGACCATGGCCAGGAAGAACTGAATCAGATTGGCTCCTGCGGTAAAAAACATCGTTGTCGCGAGCCCTGCAATAATGACCGCAGTTCCCATATCGTTTTCCAGCAATACCAGTCCCAGGATCAGTCCAACCAGAATAACAAAGGGAGCCAGACCATAGAGAAACGTCCCCACCTGTTTTCCCTTACGAGCTAACCAATCGGCGATATAGAGTGCCAGCACCAGTTTGGTAAGCTCACTTGGTTGAAACGAGAAAAATGAACCAAAGCCCAACCAGCGCGATGCACCATTAACGCTGGTTCCAGCAACCAGCACGATAACGAGCAACGGTAGCACAATAACCATACCAGGCAGAGAGATACGTCGCCAGTAGCGATAGTCTATGCGCATAGTTACAAACATCACTACCATACCAAGCAAGGCCCATATCAGCTGCTTCTGAAAGAAATAAGAAGCATCTCCATAATCCCGCTCAGCCAGAAATGAACTGGCGCTGTATACCATCACCAGGCCAATGCACAACAGCATCAGAACAATTACCAGTAGCCATGCATCGATTTTGCCAGCGACGCGAGGGAGACGCATCTCCAGCTCTGAGAGTTTCTCTTGCTCTTCCTTGCTAATCACCTGAACGGGCGTGCTGGGCATGACAGGCATAGGAGTTGAATGCCGTCGCCAGTTGGCAGTCAACCCGGTGCGCGATTTTTCAGTTCCGAGACGATTTCCAGGACGATTTCCAGGAGGCAAGCTTTTACGCGGCGTTGCAGGGCGCAGCAAGGTATCCTCCACCGCATAGCTCACCCTGACATTACGCGTTGCCACCTTTTTCTGCGGTGCGCGTTTCTCTGCCTGTTGAGCCTGCCGGTTCTGGCGCTCTGCCGCTTCCAATGCAGGGGAACGCATAACAGGAGGAGAAAATTCGCCTCTTTTTCTCTCTCTCGCTATTCGCTCGCCACCATTGGCTCCTTGTTTCGACCGATCTCGTAGCATGTATACCTGTCTTCTCTACTTGACATAGAACATATTTTCGAATATACTGTTTTATAGACCTGAATTTTGGTCGTGCCTTACATCCTGCGGAGGTTGTTCCTGCATAATTTGCAAGGCCATCTCTACATCCTGGTCGCTCATGTGTAAGTGCAACTGTTGCAGATCAATTATTTCAACGTCTCTTGTCTGCAAGAGTTCGCCCCATGGGTCACTCTTTAACGTGGGTAAAGTTGCCTCACTTTCAGGTAATGTAGTTTCTATCTGGATGCGAGAGTCTCCCAACAACTCGTACCATATGTCGCTCATTGGAGCTGAAATAAGACGCCGTATATCTTTATCTTCTTGTCGCATGCTATACCTTTTTGACGCACTATTGTACCATACAACTACTCCATTATTGCTGATCCGGTGCGACATGGTAGTACCACATCAACTGTTCAGCAATAGTTTTCCAGAGCGGACCTGCCGCTGTACCACCATAAATGGTTGCTTGCGGTCGATCCAGTTTCGCTAAAATGACGAATTGGGGATTCGATGCTGGCAGAAAGCCAATCATGGAAGCCACCGTCTGATATGCCGAGATGCCTTGCGTTGTAGCGGTTCCTGTTTTTACCGCAACGCTGTATCCAGGAAAGGTTGCCTCCTGGTTGTAATTCGCTGCACTGACCAGCATACCTGTCAATAGTTTTGCCGTATTTGCACTGATTACACGTCGTTCAATTTGCGGCTGTGTCATCGTAATATGTCCATTATTATTAATAGAAGCCACCAGATAAGGCCGCATCATCACTCCACTATTTGCAATGGCTTGATAGGCCAGTGCCATCTGAAGCGGTGTCACCAGAATACTCTGACCGAAGCCTTGCCGGGCCAGGTCGCTGGGTGACCAACCGGGAGAGGTCGGATCTCGATACGTACCAGGAGTCTCTGGATCAGCCAGCCCCGTCAGTTGTCCAAAGCCAAAGCGCTGTAGATAAGGATAAAAACGCTGCGCATGTAAGATGTCATGCGCAACATGGGCTGCACCGACATTGGCAGAATATTCAAGTACCTGCGTCATCGTCTCTGTGCCATGGGCCTGGTTGTTCCAGTTTGTGACCTCCTGCGTCCCATCGCTAAAGTTGATATAGCCAGGATCGTATAACGTGGTATCAGGAGTAATCAGACCCTGATCAAGAGCCGCAGCCATGGTCACAGATTTCATCGTCGAGCCCGGTTCGTAGGCACAATAGAGTGCCGGGTTAAAATACACCTCTTCCTGTCCGATACATCCTTTTTGAGTAGCGGCGGCACCATAATTATTAGGATCAAAGGTCGGCTCACCAGCCATTGCCACTACTGCCCCTGTCCGTGCATTCAGTATGATGACGGCTCCGCTTTGTGCTTCCATCTTTGTAATGGCATTGGCCAGTTCACGCTGCACCATATATTGAACCGTGCTATTAATCGTCAAGGTTATATTCGCGCCAGGAACGGCCTGCTGTCCTGAGTTGATACCCACTGTCAATGGATTGCCTTCGAGATCGGTCTCGGCAGTTAAAGTGCCAGGTTTGCCAGCGAGCAACAGATTATATTTTTGTTCAATCCCATAAACGCCTCCCTGTCCTTCCTGTACATAACCCAGAACCTGTGCAGCCAGGTCGCCGCCTGGATAGATGCGCAAGGTGCGAGGCTCCAGGAACGTATCGGCAAGCTGTAACTGGTGCAATTGTTGGCTCTGTGCTGGCTCGATTGGTCCGGCGATACGCACGGCGGCAACGTGCAAAGAGAAGAGAGACACAAGGTTTTCCACAGAGAGTTGTGGTAAGACCTGGTGCAACTTACTGCACAAGAGCGTCAGATTGGCCTGGGTGTCCTGGGTGTCCTGGCCGGAATTATCTGTTGCAAACTGGATCGGTTCTATATAGACGTCGTCACGCACCACATTTGTGGCAAGAATATCTCCCTGAACATCATAGATGTAGCCACGAGGGGCGGCGACGAGCTGGTTCTGAATATGCTCATCATTTGCCAGTTGAGTAAGGAAATCAGAACGTGTTACTTGCCAGTAGTAAAGGCGACCCAGGAGAATGAGCATAGAAGTACAGACCAGCAAGAAGATAACCATTTGCCGGTTACGTGCTCTTTGCAAGTCTGTACTCATTCAAATACTCCTTGTTTCACGAATAATTCTGTTTGTTATCAATAAAAGGTAAAAGGTGTTTTACAATCAGTATCTGTACTTTTTGCGGATCAGCCAGCACAAGCCCAAGTTTGTGAGCATTCTCAGCGATAAACTCTGGTGACTGTTCGGTAGCAATAGTTTCCACCAGGTCTTGATTCTGCCGGTTGAGAGTGGCCTGTTGGGCTGTGATGTCCTGGAGTTGCTGGTTAGCAGCGATAGCCTGGTTTACCTGGCTCAGGTAGAACACTGCCATGAGGCCGATCAAGAGCACGCTGGTGATACATAAAGCGACCGGCCCCATAGAAAAGATGAATGGGTAGAGTTGCCGCCGTCGTCTGACGGGCGATATTTGTGAAGTGTTGTTCTGCTCTTTCAGGCCAATCATTTCTTGCGTTCCTCGAGATACTGACTAATTACATGCTCTCTGATTTAGCAAACGTATTCATCTCAACCCCATCTGACGCGCTACGAGCTAACAATGACTTCAGCGGCTCGCAGTTTGGCACTACGAGCGCGAGGATTTCGCTCAACTTCCTGACTGGTTGGGGTCAGCGGCTTGCGTGTGAGAATACGTAGAGTCGCCTTATGACCACAGACGCAGACAGGAGTATGGGGGGGGCAGATACAATCGTTTGCCTCGCGGCGCATAAATGTTTTCACAATCCTGTCCTCCAGCGAATGAAAAGCGATAATCACCATTCTTCCTGCGTCCTCTATCCCTGCTGCTTCTCCTTTTTTTGCCTGTAGTATCTCAACCATCTGTGGGAGCACTGCTGTCAGTTGCTCCAGTTCAGCATTGACGGCGATGCGCAATGCCTGGAATACACGCGTTGCCGGATGGATCGCGCTTGATTTATATGAAACTCCAGCGGCGGCTACTGTTGCCAACTGCGCTGTACGAGTAATGGCACCCTTTGCGCGTTCGCGTACAATGCGCCTTGCTATCTGGCGGGAACGGATCTCTTCGCCGTAGCGCCAGAAGATATCTGCCAGTTCCTGTTCGCTCGCTGTATTCACCAGATCCGCGGCTGAAACAGCCAGGGACTGGTCGAGCCGCATATCCAGGGGGCCGTCAGAGCTGAAGGAGAAGCCACGTTGTGCATTTTCCATCTGATCTGACGAGAATCCTAGATCAAGCAAAATACCCTGTATAGAACCGGGCTCAGTCTCGTCGACGATACGAGCCAGGTGAGCAAAATTGCTGTGTACCAGCACCAGTCGTCCACTATCCACAAAATGAGAGAGTTGTGTACGCACACGTGTCAGAGCCTGTTCATCTGCATCGATGCCCAGAACCGTACCAGCAGGTTCTGAGTGCTCAAGAATGGCTGCGGTATGTCCTCCTCCGCCAACTGTGCCATCGATATAGTGGCCACCCGAACGAGGTTGCAGGAAACGCACTACCTCGTCCAGCATCACCGGCACATGCTGTGTATACTCTCTCATCATCAAAAAGAAATTTCTCTATTTTTAGAAGGGGATTCTACTCCCTTCGGCATCCAGTCGTTCTTGATAAGTTTGCCAGGCGGTGCGATCCCATATTTCAAAATGATCACGCACGCCAGCTATCGTTATATCGGTCTCTAGATTTGCATAGGTCCGTAACTTGGCGGGAATAACAATGCGTCCCTGTCCATCCAGTTCCACCTCGCTTGCACTTGGATAGATGCGTCGTTCGAAGTCGCGTAACTCGTCGCTGGCCTTGCCTGCCACCAGCTCATCGGACTTCTGCTCCCAGCGTTCCATGGTGTAGATCGAAAGGCAGGTTCCCATGCCTTTGCTAATAACCGCACCACGGTCCATCTGAGTCCGGAATTTTGCTGGGACCGCCATGCGCCCTTTCGCATCGATCGTATGTTCATACTCGCCAAGAAACATAATTATGTGCCTTTTTCCTTGAGCCATGGAGATGACTCCCGCAGAAGCCGCACCCTTTTCCTGTAATCTTCACCGATATTCCCCACCAACTCGCCAGGTTCACCAAAACGCCCCACTTCCCCCCACTTCATTGTACCATTTCTGTCGCTTTGGGAAAAGAGTGTTATCCACCAATTTCCTTAAGAATGGTGGATAACTTGTGGATAACTTTTCATATATAACTCTGTACCAGGGTATAACAAACTTTACGGGCGCATATCTTTTTTTGTGGAAGACTGTTGTGACTATAAAACTTCATTTTGGCCAGCGGCAAAGTACTACGAATGAGTTTATAAAGAATACTCTACAATAGCTAGACACAATTCAAATGGTCAGAACGGGGTGACACCCCTACCCCGTTCTGACCATTTGACAGAGCATTACATAAAATTTTACAATCAACTAGAATCATCTGGGGATCTTAATGACCCTCATCGAGCGTACAAAAAAGGACATACCCCTACCATGCACCAGCCATTTCCGGAGCCACCCCGTTCCAATGACATAACGTTACCTGTAGCGCGTGAAGTAGTGCCGAACCTCTGGAAAATCACCTTGCCCATTCCGTTTCCGCTAAAAACTGTTAACGCTTATGCACTGGTAGGAAAGGATGGTTGGGCATTAATTGATACAGGGATGGGAACGCCAGATGCGCGTGCAGCATTTGAAGAATGGCAACATCTGAGTGGTTTACGAATTGACACGCTACGGGCTATTATATTGACGCATCACCATCCTGATCATGTTGGATTGTCGGGCGAGCTGCAGGCACAAAGTGGCGCTCCTGTCTATATGCACCCCATTGACGAAGCTACCTTGCAAATTATCTGGTCAGGCACTATGCCGAAGCGCTTTGAATATGTTTCGCATTTCTTTCAGCAACACGGACTTCCGCCTACCAGGTTGTGGTATAACCAGACCGATCAAGAAACCATACGCCATCTTATTAATGTTCCACCTCATGAGGCATTTCTTCCACTTGAGGATGGACAGGATTTTGAGCTCATGGGTGAAAGCTACCGTGTTATCTGGACGCCAGGGCATGCTGATGGACAGATCTGCCTCTTCCGCGAGCGAGATGGAATCTTTCTCGCCGCTGATCATGTCCTGCCACGTATCACACCGAATATTGGTCTTTACTCGGATCGGGAACGAAAGAATCCTCTGGATGATTATCTAAACTCGCTCAACAAGGTGGCAAAATGGCCCGTTAGTAAAGTGTTGCCCGGCCATGGAGAGCCATTTACTGATCTGGAAGGTCGTGTGGGAGAAATTATAGCGCATCATGCAGTGCGTTTGCAGCAGATACTAGACCTGCTCGCACTAGAGCCCCAACATGCCAATCAACTGACGAATCAACTATTCCAGCAACGTACATTGCAGAACGATGAAGCAAGGCGTATGGCAGTTGCTGAGGTATTGGCGCACCTTGAATATCTCCGTTTTCAAAGAAAGATTGAACAGCGTCACACAAAAGACGAAACGATTCTCTACTCAATTATATGATAAAAAATAGCGTTCGCTCGATTGGCCTGTGAAGCCATTTTTAAATTGCTTGATAGGTTTAGATTGGCTTCTGGGGCGGTTTTACTCTCTCTAGTAGTTATTTAGAGATAGTGGTATGCTTGTATTTCTTAAATTCACATGCTATACTCCTATCGGCAGTGAGGTTGTAATGCCGCTCTACAGGCCCAACAAATGAAAAATTGGGATGAAAAGCGACGTGTGTTGATTGTTGCAAGGAGGATTTCGAACCTATGGCCGAGACTCAAAAAGCAAATGTAACAACTATCGGTAGGCAAGAGCTTTCCAAGCGCATTGCCAAACAAGCAAAACTATCCCAAAAGCAGGCTTCTGAAGTGCTGGAGGCAACTCTTGATGTCATCCGTGAAGCACTTCAGGATGGTGAAGAGGTACGTCTAGTGGGCTTTGGCTCTTTCAAAGTACGCCAGAGTGCCGCACGTAAGGGGGTCAATCCACGCGACCGAAAACCAATCGAGGTGCCCGCGAAAGAACGTGTACGCTTCTTCCCAGGCAAAGAACTTTCGGAGGCCGTTGTCAAAAAGTAGTTTGTTGTGATGTATTCCTCACTGCCACAATTTTAAACAGGGGTAGGGGCGTCACCTTGCGTGCGCATGCAAGATGACGCCCCTACCCCTGTTTCCTCACCCCCTGGTATCTTCTTCTTCTACAGGGTACAATAGTTCAAGATACACACAACATGAGATAAACAAATGGAAGTTATTATGTCAACATACAAATTTCGTGGGACGACACTCGTCCTGCTGCGTGGAAACATTGTCGATGTGCAGGTTGATGCTATTGTGAACGCGGCGAACTCTGCCCTCGCGGGGGGTGGTGGTGTCGATGGCGCAATTCATCGTGCCGCTGGTCCTACTCTTATGGAGGAATGCCACAAGATTGGCGGGTGCCTCACCGGGAGAGCTGTTGCGACATCGGCTGGTCGGCTTAAGGCAAAATATGTTTTTCATGCCGTCGGCCCTATTTACGGACATCATCGCGACGCGGCGCAGTTGCTTGCCGGCGCATACCAATCATGTCTTGATCTGGCGGAACAGCATCACGTTGCCAGCATTGCTTTTCCATCGATCAGTACAGGTGTCTACGGTTATCCTCTTAAAGAGGCAGCACCTATTGCCTTACAGACGGTGATCGATCATATTAAGAGCCCGACCAGTGTGCAGCAAGTAATGTTCGTGCTTTTCAGTAACGATGACTATGGGGTCTATGAGCAGACTTTGATTAGTTTGCTTGAAGAGCAATAGAGAGATTAATCTTCGCGCAGGGCTTTTTTAAATTCTTTTACGAAACCGACGACGCCCTGCGTCCAGGTTATCTTCTCCTGTTGCCTGCGATGCGCCTCTTCACGTTGGCGGCGCACTAATTCCTGCAGAGCTGCATAGCGTAGTTCTTGCAGGAACATGGCATCGTAAGCAGCACGCCGGGCCAGGTCGCCGAGCACATTATACGCCTCGTTAAGTTGTTTGATACGATCGTCCTGGGCCTGTTGATTTACATCTGGATGATACAGGCGAGCCAGGCGACGATAAGAGCGCTTGATCTGCTCAAGCGACGCGTTTCTGGGAACTTCCAGAATGGCATAATAATCAGCTAGCGGCATTATGCACCTGTACTTCCAAAGCCTCCACGCGCCTGACCCATAGCATCGACTTCTTGCCAGGCAACGCGCATAATCGGGACAAAGATTCCCTGTGCAATACGTTCTCCATAATGGACGAACACGGCTTCATCTTTAAAATTATACACCGATATTAGCAGTTCGTCACCCTCTCCACAGTAATCCTGATCGACGACCCCTACACCATTAGGGATCAGTAACCCTTTGCGATGTGCCGTACTGCTACGCATTGTAATCAAGAGCATGTAACCAGGTGGAGTACAGACGACCAGGTTGGCGGGAATACGTGCCAGTTGGCGTGGCATGACCTCCATCTCCGCGCGGCAATACAGATCAAAGCCAACTGATCCAGTAGTTGCGTGCATTGGCAAAGGCAGTGCTGGATCAATACGTTTGATCGCCACCTTTAAAGGCTCTATGGGTGTGCTCATTTCCATTATTATGTACCATATTTGATAGCAAAGAGTAATATCAAGAAGGGCAGTGATATTTCATCTAGTGTACAGCTTCTTGCTTTACTCGTCAATATATGGAATGAGTTGAGGTTTGCATCCCGCCAGGGTGAGGCCTCTACCATCATTGAGACCCAATGAACCGTAACCGGGTGCGGGAACGTTTTAGTTTGTAGATGATATGTGAGAGATGAACATTGATATAATCGAGATGATCTGTTATTCTTTTACTATATTCATATCTCTTTCAGTCTATAAAAGAGATGTGCAAGGGTGAGTGAACTGTGGAGTTTGTCCTTTGAGCTTGCGTACAAAATTTATCCTTACTTTCATTTTGTTGTTACTGGCACTTTTTTGTGTAGCTTTCTCTGCGAAGTCTACTATGCAAACAGTGCAAAAATTTCGCCAACAAAATGCTATGGCAAATTCTGGTGATGTACGCACGGTGGATCAATGGATGACAATTCCTTATATTGCTCACACCTATCGCGTTCCCGAAACATATCTTTATAGTCAGTTGCACCTTTCCAATTCACGTACGTTGCGTCATACGACGTTAGAAGTGCTTGCCACACGGTATAAACAGCCGACCAGTCATCTTATTAGCGAAGTTCAACAGGCAATTCTCGCGTACCGAAAGCTTCATTCTCTGACAGCTATGCCTGCGTTTGCTCTTATGATGAATAAGAAAGATCAGGTGAGGGGGAATAAACAATGACTGCATTCCTTCCCGTCTTGATTTCGTGGGTCGAACAGGCTGGTTATCCGGCGCTCTGGCTTAGCATTTTTGTGGCTGCCGTGGGTATTCCACTTCCGATCAGCTTTGTGCTATTGGCGATAGGTGCATTTGCGGCGCTGGGGGATTTCAATGTTTTTCTATTGGGAGGAGTTGCGCTGACGGCGGCGGTCTGTGGCGATAGTGCAGGTTATTTGATCGGGTATCTGGTAGGTACACGTATCTTCGCCTGGCTTGAGCACTCGCGCCGCTTCAATCTTATCTCGCCACAAACGTTGCAGAACTCGCGCCTTTATTTTAGCAAACGAGGAGGATGGGCAATCTTTCTCAGTCGTTTTATTGTATCGGCATTGGGCGGAACAATAAATCTGCTGGCGGGAGCTGAAATGTATCCTTACCGGCGTTTTTTACTGCTCGATATCAGTGGTGAGGCGGCGGGCGTAGTTATTTTCCTCGCCCTTGGTTACATATTTGGAGCAAGCTGGGAGGGGATAGGAGATGTCATCGGTACCACGTCATTGTTTATCCTGGTTCTCCTGATCGCACTCTATCTTGCTTACCGACTCATACGTATGATGCAAAGAATGAGAGGCACATCTACAGTGCATAAGAAGCAAAGAAGGAATTTACGGGTGCCTGTGTCTATTATTCGGGAAAGGCCGGACTCGTTGCCACCTTAAGGGGGTGTCAAACGTATAAGATTGAAAGGGGAGTCTGTCTACAGGCATATTTCTAATGATATGTCAAAAAAGCGTCGGAAACACTAGAATGAAAGAGAGAGTTGCGTTATAATTGGTGTAGGAATAATTTCCGACCTGGCCATGTTTCTACTAGTAGAGACAGGATGCACGTCATTGATTTCCTCCCACTCGGCACTCGGACAACATGGTCCGAACGGAGAAAGCTAGCTTTCCCTGAGTGTAGGACCAGACCGACGAACGATAGACATATCTTGCTGCTTAGGATATTACTTTTCATGGAGGCGCACAATGATCGACTTAGAGCGTGCCATGACGGGAACAACGCTTACCATACACAAGTCACAAGAACGTAAAGGTCCTGAGAAGGAACCGCTCGATATCGTGAATACGTTCCTTAGGAAGGATCTTGGCTATACACCTGAGGATGACGTGGAGGGGTCATCCCCAAAAGATGATCAAGAGATGGAAGAAGACCTCAGTGGTCTGGAGACGGGACCTCTTGATCTGGAGACCGGGCCTCTGGAACTGGAAGAGATGCCAGATCCGCATGAAGATCTAACTCCTTTGCCCGGTGCATCTGAGCTAGAGGCCGACACTGTCCTTGCAATTCCTCAGATTGGGTCTGAAGAAGAGCATCCCGCGCGTCGCTCCGCTGCACGACGCCGTCGCTCGGACGACCAGGAAGAGAATCCAGTAAACTCCGCTGATGCAGGCGAGTCTGATGCTGTGATGACCTACCTGCGCGAGATCGGACGCGTGCCAATGATTACTCATGAGCGCGAGATCGAGCTTGCCAAGCGCATCGAAGGTGGCGACCGGGATGCAATGAAACAGTTCATTCTGGCTAATCTCCGCCTGGTTGTTAGCATTGCGAAACGCTATGTGGGTCGTGGCCTGACTTTGCTTGACCTGATTCAGGAAGGCAACATCGGCTTGATCCGCGCGGTTCAACGCTATGACTGGCGGCGCGGACACCGTTTTTCTACGCACGCAACATGGTGGATTCGTCAGGCAATCAGTCGAGCCGTCGCTGATAAAGGCCGTACTATCCGCTTGCCCGTGTACGTCAATACCGCCCTCAACCGGATCCGCCGCGAACGCCAACGTCTCTTGCAAGAATTAGGACGCGAACCCACAGAACAGGAATTGGCCGAAGCCACTGGCCTTGATCCTATTCGCATGATCGAACTTCAGGCAGCTCCCGGAGCTCCCGTCTCCCTGGAATTACCTGTCGGCGAAGATGAGGAGCAGGAACTGGGCGATGTACTGGCTGATACCGAATTTGCCTCTCCCGAAGATCTTGCAACTACTCAGACGCTGAAAGACGAAGTGCAGCGTGTTCTAGAATCAGTCTTGACACCACGCGAACAATTAGTTTTGCAATTGCGCTTTGGTCTGGGTAACAGCCAGGCTCACCCTCTTGAACAGGTCGGACGCGAACTGGGGATCACCCGCGAACGTGTTCGCCAGATTGAGGCCGGCGCTCTAGCAAAGTTACGCCAGCCACCTGTGCTGGACCGCTTGCGTGGATAAAACATAAACGTAGGGGCCGTGTTTACAACACCCAGAAGTCTCATCATTGGACTCTTCTGGGTGTTGTAAACACGGCCCCTACGTGTGCGACAGCAGCGTCAACAATGCACCTGGCGTTACAATTTCATAACCTTCACCCAGTTTTGTCGCTACTTGCTCCAGATCAGAGGGCGTCACCTTCCAGGCCAGAACATACAAATTTAGAAATGCAGGACGCCCCTTATAATCGTCAATACCCTTTTTGATCATAGTGAGCGCCTCGTCAATGCTGCTGGCAACACCCAGATTTTGATAAACGGGGACACTCGAGAACATGTTCCATCTGACGTTCTTCTGGCCCGCACCGCTGAATATGCCCTGTATGCCAGCGGGTTTCAATTCCTCGGCGTAGCGCTGTTGTATCTTTTTATCTATCAATGCCATCCCTGAACCTTTGAGGAGAGCACGCAACGCGAGGCCGATATTCTGGCGAAAGTTTGAGTCTAACACCTCCAGCGCTACCAGGTTCATACTTTGCATCAAGCGACCAGTGTGGGCAAGAAATGAGGAAAGTTGATTGTCCGGCCAGACGGCAGGATACATATACCCAACACCGCTGGGTCCGGCGAGAAATTCGTCAACAGGAGTTGCGGTACGTGCATAGTAATCTAGCAGAGTGGGGGCGGCTTCAAGCAATACGGCAGAGATAGGCCACCCGATGGGAAGAGTTCCACGTCTGGGATCCTGCCACAATTGCAAGAGGCGCTCCTGAATATATTGTAAATTGTCGCCTTCGCTCATGGTAAACGAAACATAGATTTTGCCAGGATCAGGCGTCGGTGTGGCCTGTTGAATGCTGGGTAAAGCGGGTTGTATAGTATTTACACTTCCCCATACTTCAAGGTTGGAATAGAAATCGGTAGCGAAGACTGGCATAGCTGCACGTGAAGTGATGCTCACTCCTGCACCTTCCTGGATAAACCAGCCGAAATGTCCCGCTGTATCTGGTGCATAACTCTGTATAATCTGCTGCATCAGACCCCGTTCACAGAGCAGGCCAGTTCTTAGATCAGGCAGGATGCCGAGCGGATCAAGCCAGTAGATGAATGAGCGCGTGGCAACCAGAAAGGGACGTATACCCAGAGAGATATTAGGGTCCAGACCAGCAACCAGGCGATGAGTTGCTCCATTGCGCAGGTTAGCTTTTGCCCAACGATAGGCTTGCAGGCGGTTGGACCACTTATAAATACGTAGATCGGTCAGAATTGAAAGATTGTACGGAACTTGTTGCAACTCATGCGCCTGGTCGGGTGCCACCGCGATGCCATTGCGCTGAGCGGCTATCATCGTAGCAATGTTTGCTGTATCGATAAGTGCAGGATCATAAATAACCAGTCCATGAACCAGAGAGCGATATTTTGTCAACAGATCGTGCAAGATAGCGTCTTGAGTCAATGCAGAAAGCGTCTGGGGAATAGAGGAGAGAGCCTCTTTCAACCAGAACGCATCGTGTGCTCTATCGAGCAGGTAGACGCGTGGCTGTGGACGATTAATCAAGCCAACCAGTGTTGCAATAGAGAGTTGCACATCACGTGAGGCGGAATGCACATTATATATGTCTAAATGTTTCGATGGCTGAAATAGTGGGAAGACGCGCTCTTCGGGCCATGTGATATCGTTTGGAGCTGTACTGGTATCCATGCATTCAACCTCTCACGCTTTTTGACTCTCTATTGAATAGAATCGTTATAGCACACACCTGCTCATCATTGAACGTTACTTTGGTTTCCCCAGGTCGCGCTCGACACGAAGCACGTCCTTGACCTTTTCCAGGCGTGTGAAGAGGCGGTGTAGTTGATCCAGATTGTCAACCTCAAGCGTAGCAGTAACAAGCACTTGCTCACGGTTCTTATGGGCATGAGAGTTGATCGACATCAGATTGACGCCGACATCAGTGATAACGGCGGCCACGTCACGAATCAGGCCCACACGATTGCGAGCAGTAATAAGAATGGGAGCCAGGTAGCGCGGTTGGCTCATGCTGACCCAACTGACTGCGACGATACGCTCACGATCCTGTTCGCGGAAGCGTGCGAGATTCTGACAGTCGATGCGGTGAACGATTACACCTTTGCCACGGCTGACAAAGCCTACAACCTCGTCGCCTGGCAGAGGACAACAGCAATTGGCAAGCTTTGTTAATAGTCCACTCATGCCAGCCACCTGTAAACGGGCAGCCGTTGTCGACTTCGTGCTGGCATTTGGCGACACGACAGGAAGCTCTGCGGTCTCTTTGCTCTCTTTGATCTCCTTGCCTTCGCGCCATAACTCGTTCAGTTTCACAATGATAGCGCGAGGACGTATATCGTCAGCACCGATGGCGGAGAGGATATCTTCAAATTCTTCCAGGTGATATTCTGAGCAGAGCCAGTTCTCCGCGTCCTCGGTCATAGCTTCCAGGCCACGCGCGATCCCAGCCGTTTTGAGCTCGCGATCCAGCCGTTCCTGACCAATCTGTATATTGATGTGGCGCTCGTGTGTCTTGATATAGCGGCGTATCTTGCTTTTCGCGGCAGCGGTATGCGCAAAATTCAGCCAGTCGCGCGTGGGATGTGCGGTACGGTTGGTGACGATATCGACGATCTCACCACTTTTGAGTTCGTAGTCTAGCGGGACCATACGTGTCACCAGGCGTTCACCATCGTCACTGCCAACCTGGGTAATAATGCGTGCCCCGGCACACTTATCGCCAATCTTTGTATGAACTCGATACGCGAAATCGAGCGGAGTTGAGCCAACTGGCAGATCCTTCACCTCGCCCTTTGGCGTAAAGACGAAGACCTGCTCCTGGAAAATATCATCCTTGACCGCTTCAACGAAATCGCTATCGCTAGTGTTTACAGAATGTAAGTCGCGTTGCCATTCAGCGAGTTGACGCAGCCAGGTTAATAGTTCTTTGGCAGAGGAGGAGGCATGATCGCCAACATCTTTATAATGCCAGTGCATAGCAACCCCATACTCGGCCATCTCGTGCATGGTGAATGTACGTATCTGGATCTCTACCAGTTGATCATCGAGGCAGAAAACGGTGGTATGCAGGGCACTATAGCCGTTGGGTTTAGGATTGGCGATAAAGTCCTTGATGCGTCCCTCTTTTGGCTTCCACAGGCTATGGACATGTCCTAGCACGATGTAACAATCAGGCGTCGAATTGACCAGAATGCGGAACGCTATCAGGTCGTGAATCTGGCTAATATCGACGTTCTCTTTTAGCTTTTCTAGATCCTGGATATTGTCAACATTACGCTGAATTTTCTTGTAGAAGCTGTAGAGATGTTTAACGCGTCCTGATATCTCAGCCTTCACGCCGAGAGCATCCATCTCGGTGCGTAAAATGCCGCAAACACGTTCAACATAGGAACGCCACTGTTTGCTTTCTAATTCGACAATATCTTGCACCCAGGCATATTTGTCCGGCTCAATAATCTGAAAGGCGCGGTCCTCCAGTTCGCTCTCGACGCGTGACATCCCCAGGCGTCCGGCTAAGGGGGCGTAGATTTCACGTGTTTCCAGGGCCATCGTGAGCATTTCTTGCAGGTCTCCCTGATAGGAAGGTTGGCACATGTTGCGCATGGCATGCAGGCGATAAGCCAGTTTGAGGAGAACGACTCTCGGGTCTTCCGCCATTGCTATGAACATCTTACGTACAGTTTCTGCCTGTTGTTTGCGCATGGCTTCACGGATACGCGGCCTGGTGTTGGACTCTTCATGATCATCATGGTTTTTTCGCACGCCACTCAATTGAGCGATCTGTCCGTTGGCAACTCCCTCTGCAACGTTTTGCTTCTGGCGCTCCAGGATATTGAGGCGTGCCATGCTGCCAACAACGCGAGCGGTTACTGAGCCCAACTCCTGCTCCACACGCTCCAATGGGAGCAGATCCGCGTCAACGCCCTCAAAGACCAGGCCTGCGGAGACACCGATGGCATCAATGTGCATCTGGGCAAGAATAGTTGTCACGGCTAGTGCGTGTTCAAGAGGGGGTATAGGATGCTCACCGGAAATACCGATACAGGTATCCAGTGCAAGCTGCAAGGCAGATCTTACACGTTCGATCTCCGAAGAGGTCATATATTGACGCAGGCACGCGAGGAGGAGCGCGACAGCTTCAGAGAATTCTTGTGGTACGGAATGTTCTTCTACAAAACCATTTATTGTCATCATGATCGTCTATACATGGGCCGCTAGCTTGTCCTCAAAGGGGACTTGCGCAGTGAAACAACGTGTACGTTCACCTACAAATTTTCTCATAATCAGTATAGTATACGCGCGAAGTGACCTATTGTTAAAAATCGGCAGTTTTGATAGGATATCTAGTGTCCCCATCTTTCCCATACGTTTGTAAACAGTGCCCCATATTGATGGCACCCCTGATCGTGCCCCTGTATTGGTGGTTGGTTCCTATGGGTTTGAGAAACCGAAATCTAACGCGTACTCATTGCGCGTTCTACACTTACTACATTTCTGACCTGGCGCAAGCGACGGAGAATCCGCTCGATCTGGTCGATGACGCCTCCTTCGGCTGCTATTTCCAGAGTGACAGTGATGACGGCTTTCTGTGATGCAGCGTTGGTCGTTGACGCAACAGAGATCATATTGATGCCAGCATCAGCGACGACAGCCGCAACATCGCGTAACAGGCCAGAGCGGTCATGAGCGACAATGCTAATGGGAGTAAGGTATGTCTCAGGCTCGATCTGCAACCAGTTGATTTCCACAAGCGCGGAAGGGTTGTTATCCCGGTAGCGACGCAGGATACGGCAATCGGCACGATGGACATACATCCCCTTATTTGGATTGAGAATGCCCATAATGGCATCACCGGGAATGGGGCAGCAGCACTGTGCCAGTTTTAGCAGGCTTGCGTTTTCACTATCCTTTTGATTTTCTCCATCGCCTGTATGCTCATTGGCCCCAACGCCTTTACGTAGAAGTTCTCCTTGACTCCGTAAGAGAGGCAACAGGTGCTCCATCAGGAGCTCTACTTGCAGATCTTCACGCCCTAACGCGACATAGATATCATCAAGGGTTGCGTATTTTTTGAATATCGTTTCTGCAATATCCTCATCGCTGTGTAGCTGTTGCACCAATTCATCAATGTGCTCATTCACGCCTGCCGCCCCGGCAGTCTTCAATGCAAGGTCCAGGCGTTCACGTCCCAATTGTAGATTGATCTCTCGCTCGTATGTCTTTAAGTAGCGACGGATTTTGTTGCGGGCCGCAGCTGTACGCGCAAAAGAAAGCCAGTCGCGTGTCGGATGAACGGTCCGATTGACCATAATATCGACAATCTCGCCACCCTTCAGTTCGTAGTCTAGTGGAACCAGGCGCGTGACAAGATGGCCGGTATCATCCATATCAGTAATAATGCGTGCACCCGCGCAATGATCTCCAATGTCAGTATGAATACGATACGCCATATCGAGTGGAGTGGAGCCGCGCGGTAGATCTTTGACCTCCCCTTTGGGCGTAAACACAAAGATCTGTTCCTGAAAGATATCATCCTTGACGGCCTCAACGAATTCGTCGGCTCCCTGGGGAAGGCCACGCTGCCATTCGCGCAACTGTTCGATCCAGGCGACCATTTCACGATACGAGATGCGCCAGCTACTCGTCGAGGTGTCATCTTTGCCCAGACGTTCCTTCAAGTACCAGTAACTGGCAATGCCATAGTCAGCGGTGCGCTCCATCTCTTGAGTGCGGATCTGGATCTCGGCGAGCCGGTTTTCCAGGCTAAAGACGGTCGTGTGCAACGACTGGTAGCCATTCAATTTAGGTGTGGCAATAAAATCTTTGATGCGCCCATCTTTGGGACGCCAGAGGGCATGAATGTGTCCCAGAGCAAGGTAGCACTCATAGTCTGAGTCGACCAGGATACGAAAGGAGACCAGGTCGTGAATATGGCTCAGCTCGTTGTCGCTGATCTCTTGCGGCACATCATTCAATTTACGATTGATGCTCGCCAGATGCTTTTGCCAGGCAAGAACCTCGGCCTTGAGTCCTGCTCGCTCCATCTCTTCGCGCAGGATACGGCACACCTCATCAATGTAGGGTTGTCGTCTTTTGATCTCCTGCTCAACGGCACGTTTGAGCCGCGTGAACTTCTCCGGTTCCAGGTAACTGAAGGTCAGATCCTCGATTTCGGCCTGCACAATGTACATACCGAGACGGCGTGCAAGGGGGATATAGATCTCGCTGGTTTCGCGGGCCTTGTTTTGCTGTTGAGCAGGGGACATGGCACTCAACGTACGCATATTATGCAAGCGGTCGGCCAGTTTGAGCACCACAACGCGTGGATCTTCGGCCATCGCCAGCAGCATCTTACGCACTGTCTCAGTACGTTCCAGCCGCTTATCGACAATCGAAGGTGGTGGGGGAGGAGCATCTCCCAGCCCATTTTCAGCAGTCGCGGCATCACTTTTTGACCTTTCGGCCAGGGCATCAAATTTCGTCACTCCGTCTACAATATTCGCGACGGCAGGACCAAAGTGCACGCGCAGCTCATCAAGGGAGTAGTGAGTATCTTCAACGACATCGTGTAGTAACGCAGAGACTATTCCGTCCGCATCGATGCGCATACCAGCAAGGAGCAAAGCCACTTCAAGGGGGTGCTGGATATAAGGTTCCCCCGAGCGCCGTACAGCTCCCTGATGTGCCTGATTAGCCAGGTCATAGGCATGTCGAATCTTCTCCTGATCCTGGGGAGTCAGATACAACTGGGTCTCAGCCAGTAAATCCTCAAGAGTCAGATGAGAAGGCGTCAAATCTCTCTCCGAAACACTTGTCTTAAGCACCGAGGACGAATACGAAGCAAAAGACCCATCAGCAAATTTATCAAAATCAGTAGCCATTACATATACCTGGTTACTCCTCATTACACCGCGTACGAACGAACTGCACTTCATCCATCGGGATGACATTCTCGCCTATAATGAGGTGTTCGCTCTAGCCTGCTCCGCTTTCTCAAAAGTAGAGCGTATAAATATAGCATACCACTTTTATAAGAAAGCACATAGAAGCCGGGTGCATACATACGCAAAACAAATATTATTCTCTATTATAAAGTGCAACGAACGACTGTCAAGCAAATATACAGTTTCGTCAGCGTTTTTCCCAAAATTGCCAATGTTCATAGCCTCATAGCCCATAAAATGGTACATGGAGGGGCGAAAATAGGTTATAGTTGGGAGAAGGCGCCTTCATTGCCACTGACTGTAACAAGAAGCGAGTAACCATTTATTCCGAAGGCAGAAGTCCGAGAAATAAAAAAGAAAGGCCAAGCCAAGAACACACCTCGGCTTTGCCTTTCGTTCTGAAAAATTGAGGATTGCAGACCCCTACTGCTTATTACACACGCAGGAGCACCTCTCCACGCTTAATCGCGTGCAACACGCACCTTATCATAACATGGGCTACAATAGACGGGGCGATCATTCTTAGGCAAGAATGGTACCTGCGTCTCAGAACCGCACTCAGCACAAATGACTGTGTGCATTTCTCGCGGGGCACGTTCAGAACGAGTGCCACTACCACCAGATGTGGCCCGGCGGGCAGCACGGCAGGAAGAACAGCGACCAGGCTGATTCATCAAGCCTTTTTGCTGGTAGAACTCTTGTTCACCGGCAGTGAACACAAAATCATTTCCGCATTCACGGCACTTTAGGGTTTTGTCAACGAAGCTCAACTAGGGACCTCCTTGTGATAATCGGTAAGCCTCCAGGTCCATTTCCTAGCAGAGTCACCAGTCATTCTTTCCCCCTACCAGCGTGGGATTGGATACTCTGGACGAGCACTGTATGCGAGACCGAGATGGGATACCGCAGAAAAGCATACACTATCTTTTACCACATTGCAAGCTAATCTTCCGTATTTTTATGAATATTCTTCACATTTTTATGCATATTTTATGTCTACTATAGGGAAACGTATTCATGAATTTATAAATGATCTTACAGGTAGGAACAACCTTGACCTCCTATGCGAAAATAGAAAAGAGAAATTATGGGTTCCTGGCACGAGGTTCAGAGAAATCCTCAGAATATGGGCCCACGCTAAGTTGAGAAGTTGATGTCATCTTTTACCTTTGCTCTTGATGCCGAATGCTCCCAGACGTGGGCGCGTGCGGGAACCATTCATACACCTCATGGGGTGATTCAGACGCCGATCTTTATGCCGGTTGGCACGCAGGCTACAGTGAAGAGTCTCTCCCCTGAAGAACTGCATGCTGCTGGTGCGCAGATTATTCTGGCGAATACGTATCATTTGATGTTGCGCCCTGGTTCCGAATTGATCGCTTCTTTTGATGGACTGCATAATTTTATGCATTGGAATAGTCCCATTTTGACGGATAGCGGTGGATTCCAGGTCTGGAGTCTGGGCCATCTCCGCAAATTGAGCGAGGAGGGCGTGACCTTTAAGTCGCATCTTGATGGTTCGATGCATGTACTGACACCCGAGAGTGTGATGCAGATTGAGGCAGAACTGGGCGCGGATATTATTCTGCCGCTCGATATTTGCGCACCCTATCCCTGTCCTCCACTTGAAGCCAGAAAAGCTATGGAGAGCACTCATCGCTGGGAGGAACGTGCCTTGCTTGCTAAAGAGCGCTACAATCCGCAGCAGACGCTCTTCGGCATTGTGCAGGGAGCCTTTGAACCGGAACTGCGGCAGGAGAGTGCACGCATCATCGGCAATATGCCTTTTCCAGGTCTCTCCATCGGTGGGCTTTCAGTTGGTGAGCCTAAAGAGGAGATGTGGCGCATCTTAAACTATGTTACCCCGGAGCTGCCACGCGAGAAACCGCGCCATCTGCTGGGTGTTGGCTCACCTGAAGACCTTGTTATAGGGGTCGGACTGGGTATGGATATGTTTGATTGTGTTCTGCCAACGCGTGTGGCTCGTCATGGAGGGCTCTTTACCTATAAAGGGCGCGTCAATATCAAATCCGCACGCTTTCGCACTGTGCATGGGCCGGTGGAAGAAGGCTGCGCTTGCTATACCTGCCAGAACTATAGTGCCGCCTATGTTCATCATCTTCTGCGCACCGAGGAGCAGTTATACTATCGCCTGGGTACTATCCATAATATCCATTTTATGTTACGCCTGGCAGCTCAATTGCGAACTGCAATTATTGCGGGAACATATCCAGCCTTCCGCGCCGAGTTTCTCGCCCAATATGTCCCGGCCTCGGAACAGGTACGTGAGGATCAACGCGCAAAATGGAAGGCGGCAAGGATGCAATCTTCGTAACGTTGGTTTCACGTCACGTCGGTTCCAACGATTTCCTGAGAGGATCAACGCATGCAAACGAACTATCGTTTTGTAAACACAGATATTCAAGATGCAGCACTCAATATGGCACTCGACGAGGCGATTCTCCTGCATCATATTCGAGGCGAAGTGCCACCTACGTTGCGTGTCTTTCGCTGGTCGCAGCCATCAATTTCGCTGGGGCGTTTCCAGAGTATCGAGCGTGAAATTGAGAGCGAACGTTGTCAGCAGCAAAGGGTAGCCCTGGTGCGGCGTCCTACGGGAGGGCGAGCAGTCTATCACCGGGATGAATTTACCTATAGCATCGTCATTGGCAAACGAGAAGGTGTGCCTACTGGTGTTGTTGCTGCATATGCCTATCTTGCACAGGGGCTTCTCGCGGCATTGAAAGATCTGGGAGTGCAGGCCGAGCTCAGTGACGAACGTGTGAGTAAGCATCCCTCTGCCGCCTGTTTTGCATCCTCGACGCAGGCCGATCTAACCAGTGGCGGTTTCAAGCTTGTGGGTAGTGCGCAGGTGTGGAAAGATGAGTCACTGCTTCAGCAGGGTTCGTTGCCATTGGATGACCGGGCCAGCGAGTTTTTTGAGCTGCTACGTTATCCCAATGCAGGTGCACGAGCGGAGGCGCTGGCTCTCTATTGTGAGAAAACGACGCCGTTACATACGTTTGCTCCTGGTGCAAGCTGGGATGATGTGGCATTGGCATTTAAAAACGGCTTTAGTCTTGCCCTGCACGAGACATTTGTGCCGGGAGAAATCAGTGCCTCGGAGTGGGAACTGGCACAACAACTGGCTGAGGAAAAATACAGTAAACTGGTCTGGCGCAAAGAACGCATCACACTAAGCCGCATTCACGACGCCCAGGTGTAGAGGAGTCGCAACATCCGAGTATGCTTGTATGTTCATGATGAGTGCGGTACAATGGGCACGGCTGATCGAACCAGTATTCTAGAAATAGATATATTACTATTTGAAGTTGAACACGAGAAAATGCAGAAGGATAGAATAGAGTCAGAAGGAGTAGGCGAGTGTGAGCATATCGATAGATGTGGCACGTCGGATATTAGAGGCTAGTAAGCAGCGTGCGAAAGAGTTACGGAGCCCCGTCAGCATTGCCATAGTTGATGCGGGGGGGCACCTGGTTCTCTTTGAACGAATGATGTCTCCTTATGGTTGGGCGACCGGCAATATCAGTATAGCCAAGGCAAATACAGCGGTGATGTTCAATCAACCAACGGATGCAGTTGCCCAGTGGGGATCGGGCATTCCAGGCTTTGCTTCCAGTATGGCAACGATGACTGAAGGGAAGTTTATTATGGCATCTGGCGGGTGGCCTATTCGCATCGAGGGGACGACTGTCGGTGGTATAGGTGTAAGTGGTGGCAATGCACCTGGACGTGATGAAGAGATCGCACGCGCAGGACTTGTCGTAGTAGGGTCACCGGTAGGAGTAACTCCTGTACCTGAATCGTCACTTACGAACTCAGTTGCATCGGCCTCACTGGCTGATCGACCGCTACCACACTATGATGCGCCTACGACCCAGCATCTTCCTTCTGATCAGAATAGCGGGTATAATGGAGAGAGTTCTGATCAATCTAATTCAAATCGTCCGGAGGGCCAGGAATGAGCCAGGAATTTAACACGACCAGTAAAAAGTCTAAACGGGTAACGCGTGCTCAACGCAATCAACCCGTGCTTGTTACTCCAGGTGCAGGCGAACAGGAAGAACTGCCAGTTGAGGAGACTCCAGTGCCAGATATAGAACCGATTATGCTCGTCGATACTCCTCCGGCTCCTAAACGACGGATTGCGGGCTTTTTCTCTACGGTCGGTAAAGATGATTCCGCAACACAAACAAAAGAAACGGATATTGCAAAGGCGCGTATCGCACGTGCCACTCATGGTAAAACAACGACAGGAAAGGCCGTCAGTAAAGAGGTTCCTGAGGAAGAGAAAAAGCCAGCAGCCAGCAAAGCAGCAGCAGTGGCACGCTCCGGCCAACCACTGAAAAAGCCCAGTCTATTCAAGCCACGTTACATCTTTGGTATGCTCGTCTATCTGGTTGCCGCCGATTTTCTTGGTGGCTTCGAGAAAAATATTCTGACCAGCTGGGGTGTGGAGAGAGTCCTCACAAAGTTCAACCTTTTCGGTTTCCCGGTTGCTGTTACACCTTCTGGGCTTACATTCATTGCCACGCTCATCATCATCCTGATCCTCCTGGTACGCATGGACTTCCTGCCCACCAACTTGAATGCAATGGCGGGTACACAGCCTGCGAGAAGAGGTACAACAGCAAAAAATACAATGGTCCGCGATGGTGGAGATGGCCCTAGACCCCAGCCACCGACCATCAAACAAGGCGTGCAGGGTGCCGATGATGATCTTTATCTGGCATACCGCACCAACCAGCGTCGCGAAAAGAAACGCTAATAGCCAGAATAGACAGGGCGGAGGCAAGCGCTCGCGCCCTTACGTCTATGAGAGCCATTTCACGTGTATCTGGGTTTCATTGAGACCCTGCGCGACGATTATTTGAGGATCATCTGGCATCAGATCGAGCATATTATCGCTCCATATGACGCCATCACCAGTTGAGAGCCATACACCTTTCGCCGGTCGCTTTGCATGCAGACGCAAGGTGTCCATCCCAAGGCGCTCAATAGTTATTTCTGGATCGGGCAAAGTCAGATACTTAAACGGCTCCGGCCAGAGGGTTGTACGCGCGACGATGTTACCATCTTTGAAGAGTCGCGCTGCAACGACCCATGTATCGTTGCGCTCGCTGGCAAATTCTCCCTGTTCTACACTCTGATTGGAGGCCAGTACTACCGGGCGACGTTCCTCACTAATCAGCTTTCCGTTAAGCGCCCAGGCACGTACCTCCAGTTCCGCATTTCCGACGCTATGCAAACCGTTGGCGGTCCAGGCAGAAATGGTTTTCTGTGAAGTGCGTGCCAATCCGACGACAAAGGGTGCAAGTTCGCGGCGTATGCTGTAGTAAGAGGGCTTGGGGCGCAGGTAATAGTCTATAATGGCCCAGCTTGTTACGGGCCAGCAGTCGTTGAGTTGCCAGACCAGAGCGCCCGCCGTATATTCGCATCCAGGTCCATTCCAACGCCGCCGCCAACCACGGTATGCAGCAGTTAAGGCCTCCGACTGCACAAGCTGGGTCAGATAGCTATACCCTTCGAGGTCGGCAACAATACGCACATTTTCAATGAGATAGGGTGCGATCCGCCTGGGGCCGCCAGCATCTTTATTATGGAAATCCAGTGTACGACTCTGTGGATAGAGCTCTGGTGGGGCGGCAAAGTGCGCGATGGTTTCCATCACCGGAAAGGCTTCCATACCGAATTCACTGACGAAACGTCCTGCAAAATTTGGATAATCCTGGTAAGGGACCGCGCCATGCCAGATGCTCCAGATATGCTGGTCGCCAATAGTGCGGTCATCTCCGCCATCTGCGCCGCCATAGGGACTACCACGCCAGTAGGGACGTGTGGGATCAAGCTTTGCGCAGATGTCTGGTAGAAGTTGCTCATAAATAGCACGGGCGGGAAATCCCGTTTGCGTAAAATCACCCTCGAACTCTGGATCATACACATGCCTGGATTTCGCAACTCCATAATCTTCGTTGTTGCCAGCCCAGATAACAAGGGAGGGATGGTGACGCAACCGCCTCACAGCAGCTTCGGCCTCGGCACGTACGCTTTCCTGAAATTCTGGGTGAGCAGGATAGAGTCCACAGGCAAACATAAAATCTTGCCATACGAGCAAGCCAAGTTCGTCGCAGGCTGTATAGAATGCCTCGTCTTCATAGATACCACCGCCCCAGACGCGCAGCATCGTCATATTGGCTGCAGCAGCGAGCTGCACCCATGCGCGGTATCCTTCAGGCGTCACGCGGGGAGTAAACGAATCGGCGGGGATCCAGTTTGCACCACCACAGAAAACAGGCGTATTATTGATCTCAAAAAAGAAACTGGTTCCAGGCTCATCTTCAAAGGGGTGTTGTATCAGGCGCAGGCGACGCAGGCCGAGACGTATCTCCTGCCAATCAAGCTCCTCTGACTGCCGCAGCAATGTTACTTCCAACCGATATAATGGCTGTTCTCCATAACCATTTGGCCACCAGAGCTGAGGTAAAGCGAGGTTGAAGGTATGCTGCATGCGTGTATCGGTGACCGGGAGTTGTGTCTCGGCAACAGTTTCGCCATCGGGTGCGTAGATCACTATGCGTGCTGTCAGGTCAGAAAATAAGTTGCCTGTTTCGAGAGCCACATGCAGAGGGAATGTTGCGCTTTGAAGATCGTCAGCAACGGTAGCTGGACAATGAATATCCGCGATCCGAGCGCTGTAGGACTCAAGGTGTATTGGTTTCCAGATGCCAGCCGTGAGCAGCGTCGGACCCCAATCCCAGCCGTAGTGATACTGAGCTTTGCGCACATAGACGCGGCTGGCATCACCGTTCCAGACAAAGCGTTCGCCATACTGCATTTCAAGTTCTTTACCACGCTGCAAGGCTGATGCAAACAAAATTCGTAGCTCATTGAGACCTGGACGAAGTAAAGAAGTGATGTGAATCCGCTGTGGTACAAACATATTCTCGCTGGTAAGAAGCTGCGTGCCATTGAGCCAGGCAGTAGCAAAAGTATCGAGTCCATCGAAACAGAGCACAATTTCATCTGCATTTTCAAAATCCGGTGGGCGATCGAATGTGCACTTATAGAGCCAGTCTGATGCGCCGACCCACTGTACCTCGTTCTCATTTAATGCCAGAAAAGGATCGGGGATGCGGCCAGCCGTGAGCAGATCCTGATGAACAGTTCCGGGGACCGTCGCTGGTAACCATTCATGTGGGGAAGAGAAGTCGTCAGATAGAGAGTGGGTAGAGGAACGTTGTTTAAATAACCAATTATGCGAAAGATGCAGATGTTTCATGGGTAGATATCAGCTTCCTTTCATCAGAACCATCTCCACCCCAATGCGAGTGGAACTGGTTTTATTAGAAAGCACCGATACACTGAATGTCAAGCATAAAGGGTAAGGCCATCTGTAATTTATCAATATCTGACATTATCAAGCAGAAATACACAGGGTTGGTCATCTGATAGCAAGTATATTTGAGTCCGTAGTGGGTAGGGAATAGCGTGAGGGGCGATGCAAAATACGAGGACTTCTGGCTCAAGCCGACAGATGCCCTACCCCCAGGGGTTCAAACCCTGCGGCTTGCGGCGGGCTTAAGCCCTTATTGTCACAATGTAATATATTCACGGCTACTTTATGGCAAAACTATCCAGTCACCCCCCTTGACATCAGACATAGAAAGCCTTTATAATCAGTACATGAGTTGTGTGACTTAGAGTCACCGCAAAAATAAAAACAAGAAACCGGATATACAAATGCTCAGCGACCAGATAAACAAACAATTTAGCTTTTATTATTGGTTTAGCCCTCCAGCATGATGGTGGGCCCTTTGGGCTGAGCAAAAAATGACCACCAGCGTGCTGGAGAAGCAGAGGAAAAAACCTCTGCTTTTTTGTTTCCCGAAATTTTTTATTGTAGATTGCAGAGAGAGGATTTAGATCATGATCATCACCATTCGTAGTCAGGCAAACAGTACTGAACGTTCTCAACTCATCGCACTTCTGGGTCGTATCACTGACAGCCAGCATCCTATCACGACAACGAACATGGGAGGGCGAGAGGTAATTGTGCTCGAACATCATTCATCAGAGGCACAGACTGTACTTGAGCAGCAGCCAGCTGTCGAGCGGGTTATGCAAATAAAGACTCCTTATAAGCTTGTAAGCAGAGTCTTCCAGGCAGAGAACACAAGCATCATTGTGGGTAATGGACATGACTGCACGCCAATTACGGTTGGGGGAGCATCCGCATTACCAGTCATCATAGCAGGGCCATGCGCAGTAGAAAATCGCGAACAGTTGCTCTCGACGGCGCAGGCCGTTGTGGAAGCTGGTGCTCATATTTTGCGTGGAGGAGCATTCAAGCCGCGTACTTCTCCTTATCAGTTCCAGGGTCTGGGCGTTGAAGGGCTGCATCTGTTGGCAGAAGCACGCCAGCTCACAGGGCTTCCCGTGATTACCGAAGTGATGGAGCCAGAACTGGTCGATGTTGTCGCAGAACATGCCGACATATTGCAGATTGGGAGCCGCAATATGCAGAACTTCCCGCTCTTACGCGCCGCCGGACGAGATAGTCATAAGCGACCCGTGATGTTAAAACGGGGCCTGTCGGCTACGATTGACGAATGGTTATTGGCAGCGGAGTATATTGTAGCGGCAGGTAATCCCAACGTCATCCTCTGTGAACGTGGCATCCGTAGTTATGACTCTCAGACGCGCAACGTACTTGACCTCTCCTGTGTTCCCTTGCTCCACGAGCTTACTCACCTTCCCGTTATTGTTGATCCCAGTCACGCTACTGGTCGACGCGAATTAGTGCCAACCATGTCACGGGCCAGCATTGCAGCCGGGGCTGAAGGTTTAATCATCGAGGTGCATCCCGATCCTAATAGCGCGATGTGTGATGGCCGCCAATCTATTACACCTGAACAACTGCGGAAAGTCGTACGCGAAGCCCGCATAATGGCAGAAATCATGCAAGAGGATGATGAAATAATACGCGTAGCATAGTTATGTAGCGCGATTGACAAGCCCATGCCGCCAATGGTGTAGGGGCGCGATTTATAAGCCCGCGCGATTGATCGCGTCCGTGCGATTGACGACACTGTCCTTTGTCAAAGGTGTCAATTTTACACGAAGGATGGAAGTCCTATCGACTCATCCGGTCTAGTATGATATACTCTCTAACGTGGGAAGTGAATTGAGGCTAAAGGGTGGACGAGACCAAAGGTTTTGAGGTGAGACTATGCCAACACGTATTATTATTGCAGATGACGAAGCAATTCAGCGCATGGATCTGAAAGATGTGCTGACAAAACAAGGCTATCTTGTGGTCGGTGAAGCAGGTGATGGAGTAAGCGCTGTCAACCTGGCCCGCAAGTTGCGGCCAGAACTGGTGATTATGGATATCCGTATGCCGGATATGGATGGAATCGCAGCCGCTGAGACGCTGACACAGGAAAAGATCGCTCCTGTACTGCTTCTCACCGCCTTCGGTGACCAGCCACTCGTTGAACGTGCTAAGGAAGCCGGTGTGGTGAACTACATCGTGAAGCCGTTGCGTGAGAGCGAGGTTACTCCGGCGATAGAAGTAGCACTGGCGCGTTATAACGAGTTTCGTGCTATGGAAGAGAAGGCTCGTACATTAAACGAACAACTGGAAGCACGTAAGATTGTCGAGCGTGCCAAAGGACTCTTGATGGAAAAGCAGGGGCTTAGCGAGCAAGAAGCGTTCCGCAAGATTCAGAAGGCCAGCATGAATAATCGCAAATCTATGCGTGAGGTTGCAGAGGCCATTCTCTTAACGGACGCAATGTAAGGCTGGTGGATGCAGGGGATGCAGAGGATGCAAGGGGTGCTGAATGAATGATAGCAATGAAGCTGCGCCCTTCATCCTCCGTTTTGTGGCGCATCTTCACTTGTATCCTTTCACGACCCGCATAAGGCTACTGAAATAAGGATACTGAAAATAAGGATACTGGAAAAATGTCACTGGCGACGAGTACAGAAAAGACTGTTCTTATTGTCGGCATTCGTTTTCGACCAGCCGGGCGCATCTATTACTTCGATCCGCAAGAGCAGGCCTTTAACACAGGTCAGTATGTTATTGTAGAGACGGTACGTGGTGTAGAGGCCGGACGTGTTGTCATTGCTCCGAAAAAAATTGCGGAAAGTGACCTCAGCGATCCGCTAAAACCTGTTCTGCGCCTGGCAACTGAAGATGAATTGCGTATGATGCTCTCTTTCAAAAGCAAGGAGAAAGAGGCGCTTGTGCGTTGTGCTGAACGCATTCAGCAGCACAGCTTGCCGATGAAGCTTGTAGAATCAGAGTACACATTCGATGGCAGTCGCCTGACTTTTTACTTTACTGCCGACGAACGCGTTGATTTTCGCGCCCTCGTGCGCGATCTTGCCGCAACTTTCCGTACACGCATTGAGCTACGTCAGATCGGTGCACGCGGCCAGGCGAAGCTGCAAGGGGGCGTTGGCATTTGTGGCAAAACGTTGTGTTGTAGCTCCTGGATCAAAGAATTCGGCATCGTCTCGATTAAAATGGCAAAAGAACAGGGACTTCCTCTCAATCCTTCGAAGATCTCAGGTGTCTGTGGACGCCTGCTCTGTTGTCTTTCTTATGAGAACGATAATTATGTTCAGGCCAAGCGACAGATGCCCCAGGTTGGAACAATGCTTACGACGCCCAGTGGTGCTGGGAAGGTTGTCTCGGTCAATGTGCCCCAAAATTCGGTTGAGGTAATGCTGGAAAGCGGTGTGACAATTCAAGTTCCGGTAGATGAAGAAAAGGAACAAAAAAGCTGTGGTTCCGGTGGTGCCTGTTGTAGCAGCAAGGGAGGTGGGTGCGGCAGTGGAGGAGGCGGAGGATGTGGTAGTTGCGGTTCAGGCGGCGCCTGTAGTACCAGTGGTAAAAGCAATGGCTGTGGCTCTTGTGGTATAAATAAGAAGTGAGACGTACAAATTTAGTTTTGGTGATGAGATGAGAGGAAGGTGTTTGTACATATGTCGCCAGATGGGAATGAACCAGATCCTCCGCGGCAGAGATCTGACAATACCAATTGGGGCCAGTCATTTGAATATGCTCGCCAGGTAGATCATGATGCGTTGCCTCCTCTCCCTGCTTCAGGGGAAGAGGAGGTTTTCGATTTGAGCACGCCTGCATCATCTGAGGATATGAGTGGCTGGGGCGATGGAGGAGATCAGGCGGGTCCGTTCGAGTCAGACTCTTCTCCGCTCGACTTTCTAAAAGAGCCGGGGCGCTATATTCCAATTTTCGTTGTTCCTTTGCTTTTTGCTGTCTTTACCAGTCTTCTCGTGTTTTTAGCGCTTAATTTACACAGACCATATATTTCACCTGCCGGTTTTTTGCCCACGATCATTGTGATCATCGCTGTTGCAGTCGCGCAAGGGGCGGCTGTCTCCTTCTCCTATTTAGATTCAGATGCTGATAATGGTATGTGGGCTCTGGCTACGGTTGGGGGATTTGCTCTTTTCTTGGTCATAGGGACGTTTGCTCTTTTTGGTCCTACTTCTGCGCTGATTGTGTTGTGCCTTTTTGTGCTGCTTTTTATAGTTATCATCCGGCTCTCTTTTCACCCGGTTGCGGAGGGATATGTCGATATTGTTTTCGCGTTTGGGAAATACCGTCGTACCCTCTATGCAGGCCCTAACATTCTCTTGCCCTGGGAAAAGCCTGGCCCCTCCTTGAATGTGGGTGAGAAGCAGTGGGTCTGCCCGTTGCAAAAGGTGCAGTTGTCACGTGACGAGGATGTTGTTTTACGCTCCACTATCTCATACCAGTTGATGCCGAAGGATGCCCATATCGCCGTTACGCAGGTTAATCAATGGGAAGAGATGCTTAAGGAACTGGTTATATCTACCATTCAAAGTATCGCTACTACATTTGCGCCTGACGATTTCATTGCCTGGCCTCAGGGGTTGCACTCGCGTCCGCTCACATATGATGATGCAGGAGATGGAGAACTGCGTTGGGAGCGTGTCAACAAATATCTGCAAGAGTTGGTAGGCGAGCATGTTGCGCTCTGGGGCGTGATGGTGAACTGGGTCCGTATTCGTGATGTCTCGCTCGCGCCTCATGGTGCTACCATTGTAGAAACCGATGCCGTTTTTGATATGCCAACGACTATTATAGAGAATCCAGCCCCACCTACTGGCTCTGCTCCGCAACCTGCAGTGGTTAAAGCGCCTGTACCAAAGGCACAAGGTAGCCAACCAAAAGTGCAAAAGGCCAGTGTAACCGCTGGAAATGCGAGACTGGCTGAGGAAACGACTCAGGCAGTTCCAGCTCCACCACCTCAACCCATTTATGATGATCCGCCTGCACCTGCCACCCCTGAGCTTCCAAACGAAAAAGTACTCATTGAAGCTTACAAGGCTGTACAGCAAGGCAAAATTACGGATCCCAGTACTATTCGGGGGATTGCGGCAAAATTTGAGCTGATCGCGCAGGATCCCAACGCCAGGGACGCTGTAAGCTTTGATGCGGATCGTGCAGCACAAATTTTGTATGAATGGGCTCAAAAGAACGATTCCCTCTTCGCTGTAGATTACGACGATGAAACAAAGCCTGATCGGGCTTTGCATCAGCCTGATGATGGAAATTTAATGGCTGGAGGATAGACGGGCTTATAAATCGCGTTGGGACCGCGGGGGATGTAGGGGCCGCACTGATGCCGCCCAGGAGTGTGTGGTCTGTTCAATGCACCGGACGCACCTGGGCGGCATCAGTGCGGCCCCTACATCCCCCGCGCAAAAGGAATTCGTATCAACGGATGGATTTATAAGCACATCCTTTATACCAATCCGTATCAGATTACACGATGAACTCTTTCGCGAAAAGGCGAAGAGAATTCAGGGTGGTAATATCGGGGAAGCCTAATATCAGTTCCTGTACGCCAGCGGCTTCATAAGCAGCCAGGCGCTGACGAATGGTAGCAGGACTGCCAATTAGACCCTCATTTATACGATCCCCGAAGCGACTTCTGACAGGTGCAGGAATCTTCGCAAGAGCCTCTTCATCGGTCTCACCAATGGAGCAGATAGATATTGATGTGCGATGAATGCTGTCGTAATCGCGTCCCACGGTCTCACAATGCTGTTTGATAACATCGAATTTGTGCTTGATGGTGGCTATGTCGCCGCTAATGTTACAGGCATCACCGTATTGCGCGACTAGCTTGAGCGTAACTTTCTCGCCACCGCCACCAATCAGCAGCGGAATATGTGGCTTCTGCACACCTTTTGGCTGATTGATTGCGCCGTGCACCTGGTAATACTTGCCCTCAAAGACGGCTTCCTCTTGCGTCCACATGGCCAGAATGACCTGTACGGCCTCGCGCAGCTGACGCAGACGTTCCGGGGCATCGGGATACTCGTAACCATAGGCGCGGTACTCGTGCTCGTACCAACCAGCTCCAATGCCGAAATTGAGCCGTCCGTGACTCAGCACATCGACGGTACTCGCCATCTTTGCCAGTAACGCCGGATTGCGATAGCTATTGCAGCTAACCATCTGACCAATACAGAATCCGTTTCGTATCGCGTGCCAGGGCGGCTGTAGTCGTCCAGCACTCGAACGTTACCTCCTGCGTCGGCAGCGGAACGGTATGGAAGTGATCAACAAGCCAGGCAGAATTATAGCCAGTTTCATCAGCAGTTTGAGCGACACGTGTCATCGTCTCATACGCTTCTACAGGGTCCTTAATACCCACCAGATCCATCATCCAGCCCTGAGGAAGGCTCACACCATATTTCATTGGCATGAACAAATACCTTCTTTCTTCAAAAAACAGCTCTATGTGTTGGATAGTAAACTTCATGCACTGTCTGTGGGATCAAAAAGAAAGCAAGTTCCATTAAGCTTCTTATTGATGGGATATGCTCTCTTTTCGTTGTGCGATAGGCATGTATCTGCATTATAGCACGCTCAAGTGGCCCTTTATTTCAATCTTTGCCGCATGGTCCCCTGACAATACGCGCTTCGTCACCTCAATTGAGGTTTTAACACAGAGGAGCAGTCTGAAGGCAACGGATGGTGCATTTGTACAGATATCGCAGGCGTAAAAGTCTTTTTCTGGAGGACAGAATTGCAACCCGCTTTGCGTCTCTCCTGCGACTTCCCTTTCAGACGTGATACTATGATAGAGTGCTGATTAGGGAGGATCTCCATCCTTCCGGGTCCGGAAGGTGGCAATAAGACAGTCTATGTTAGGAGATTTTATGAGCGCAAAACATGCTTTGAAATTAGGATATAAAGCTTCAGCAGAACAGTTTGGACCGCGACGTTTGCTCGATTATGCCGTTGAAGCGGAAAATGCTGGCTTTGATAGTGTCTGGGTCAGTGATCATTTTCAACCCTGGCGTCATACCAATGGACATGCTCCACAAGTCTTTGCATGGCTCGGCGCAGTTGGTGAACGTACCCGGCACGTGACGCTTGGTACCAGCGTCCTTACGCCAACGTTTCGCTATGAACCAGCGATTGTAGCCCAGGCATTCGGTACATTGGGCTCCCTTAATCCCGGTCGCTTTATCCTGGGCGTCGGCTCGGGCAAATCCCTTAACGAAGTAGCCGTGACTGGTAGAGAGTGGCCCGAAGCAAAAGAACGCCTGGCGCGGTTGCGTGAGGCCGTTGCGCTGATTAAAAAACTCTGGACGGAAGACCTGGTCACGTTCGAAGGTGAATACTACAATACGAAGAATGCAACCATCTATGATAAACCAGATCAGCTCATTCCCATTTATATCAGTGCGGGTGGGCCAGTCGCAGCAAAATTTGCAGGGCGCGCTGGCGACGGCTTTATCTGCACCTCTGGGAAAGGAATGGAGCTGTATCAAGAGAAACTCCTTCCGGCAGTGGAAGAAGGCGCAAAGGCCGCGCACAAAGATCCAGGCTCTATTGAACGCACCATTGAAGTGAAAGTCTCTTTCGATACGGACCGCAACCGTGCTCTGGCCGATACACGCATATGGGCTGCATTGGCCCTACCGGCTGAAGATAAAGTTGCCATTCATGATGCTCGTGAGATGGAGAAAAGAGCTGAAACGGTTGCCGATCAGGCATATCGTCGCTGGCTGGTCTCCAGCGATCCTGAAGAGCACATTGAACAGTTGCGTCCCTACATCGAACTGGGCTTTACTCACCTGATCTTCCATGCGCCGGGTGAGGACCAGTCTCATTTCATTGAGTTGTACTCAAAGAAATTCTACCCCGTTTGCGTCAGCGGTGGGGCTAAAAATGTGCTATTCGCGATGGAAGGATGGGTCTTCGTATGACGACTGATTCCGGGTCTGGTGTAGTTGCCGCGACTCCTGAAAGAGCGTATCGTTCACGGATTGGCTTCGTGGCCGATTCCCCGAATTTTCCTGGCGAGTGGAATGCGGTGGTGGAGAAGGTCAAGATCGCCGATGAGCTGGGATTTGATTCCGTCTGGCTAGGCAAATCCTGGGGCTATGAACTTTTTACTTCAATGGCTGATCTCGTGCGGTCTACGAAGCGTATCAAGATTGGCGCGGGTATCGCGAATATTTATTCGCGTACGCCTGCTCTGATCGCCAGTTCTGCCGCAACATTGGACGAACGCTCTGGTGGGCGTATTCTGCTCGGCCTGGGTCCATCGGGCGCAAACGTCGTTGAGCACTGGCATGGAGTGCCTTTTCAGAAGCCGGTGAAGCGTACACGCGAGTATGTTGAGATCATCAGAATGATTCTGCGCGGCGAAAAACTGGTCTATTCCGGCGAGTTCTTTCACCTGGAGCGTGGTTTTAAGTTACGCTTTACTCCTCTACGTGCCGACCTGCCCATTTATATTGCGGCAATGGGGCCCAAAAATGTTGTGCAGACGGGCGAGGTCGCCGATGGCGTGCTCCCGGTGTACTGGCCGGGCAATCGATGGAGCGAATTGCGCGAACAGCTTGACGAAGGCTCTGCGCTTGCTGGTCGCGCCGCTCACAGTGCCGCTATAGCTCCATATATTACCAGTGCAATTCTGAAGGAAAACGCTTCTGCAGAAGAGCGCAAGGCTGCATACGTCCAGGTTGCTTCACCACTGGCCTATTATATTGGCAAGATGGGAGTCTACTACGCGCAGATGCTGACGCGCAACGGCTTCGGTGAAGATGTACAGGCGGTCATCGAGGGCTGGAAGCAGGGTATGAAGACGGCTATCGAGGCGGTAAGTCCGCGTATGCTCGATGCCGTCACCATTATTGGTACCCCGCGCGAGGTGGTTGCGAAACTCGATCAATGGGGCGCATTGGGTGTCGATGAGCCGCTCCTCGCTATGCCTGCTGGCACGGTCGAGGAAGCTGCCTCTCAACTGGGTGCGCTTGCGGATGCATTGAAAGTGTAGCCGGAACGCGTCGCGAATTCGTCGGCGTGCTTGAGCCGCTTGCCGATTGAAGGATGCGAGGCGAAGAGAAACTCCACGATGGGCGATGGCTCGACCTCGGCCAGATTCTGATTGGCGAGGCGCGTCATCGCACTTTTAAACGCCTCAATTTTACGTGTCGTTTGCAGTGCATATTCGTCGGCCTGGTACTCGATGAGTCGGCTGTAAGTATTTCCAATGGGCATCACGATCAGACTGAAGATGCCGGTGAGCAGGAAAAAGAAAGGTAGCGTGGCAGGATCGGTGAGCGATTGATAAAAACCTGCTGCAACCACGGCGTGTAGAATTACGTTCGCGACATAGAGGCCACCCAGCATCAGAAGCGATTGGCTGATAATCAACTTCCAGATGTCGGCATGCACGTGATGTCCTAACTCATGTGCTAGTACGACCTCAATCTCGTCCACCGTGTAGCGGTCGATCATCGTATCGCCCACTACGACGCGACGTGTATTTCCCAGGCCCATCAAAGCAGCATTGGCGGCTGTGGTTTTGTTACTCATTTGCATGGAATATATTCCACGTACTCTCGTATTGGCGCGTTGTGTCAGGGCCAACAAACGTTGCGTCAGTTCACCTTCGGGCAAGGGCGCAAATTTGTAGAACAGTGGAAAAAGGAGTACTGGCGCGAGATTTGCCATGATCACGGAGAAGAAAAGCATAATGACGGCGACCCACAACCACCACGTCAGCGGTTGCAATGCGAGCAGGGCATAGATCAATGTAATAGCGGCAACCTCTAATACCAGACCAAGCCCCAGTCCCTTGAAAAGATCCTTCAGCCATGCCTGAAATGACATCGTTGAGATACCATAACGATGAGGGAGCACAAAGCCGCTATAATAAGCGATTGGCGAAGTGATCAACTGATAGACCAGGATTACGCTCAAAAAGTACAGGAGTATCTGCAAAGGATACCAGCCATGCACAGGTTGCCAACCGAGAAATGATATCCCTTGTATTGCATTGCGTAACCACTTATCCAGGCCCGCTACAAATATAATGAGCAAGCCAACCGCCGCGATCCCCAGGTCTACAAATGAGAGGCGTCGGCGTATTTTTGCATACTCACGCGCCTTTTGCTGGCGCTCCACATCGATCTCCATATCCTACTCCTCATGGATGATAAAGACATACTTACTATGCTTTATACGCTGTAGGAAGTCTTCAGGTAGTATAGTCTCATCTCCTGGTACTCTTCTCATGGCATCCACATGGACTTGTAAACCTTGACAGAACACTACCCTGATAACTTCCGCAAATTCTCCAACGAACGCTCTGCACTCTCCAGCGAAGGAAGCGTAGGCGCATCATTCTCAACGATGTACCACTCTACCCCACTTTCTGCAGCCGCTTTACATATGCCCTGTATATTGAGTGTACCGTCGCCGACCTCAGTGAAAGTACGTTCAGGCGTCATGTCTTTAAGATGGATTAGCGGCACGCGCCCTGCACGCTTATGAAGGTACGCAATAGGATCAACACCTGCATAAGCCGCCCAATAGGTGTCCAATTCAAGTTTGACATAATTCGGATCAGTACTATCCAGGAGCAGATCAAGTAAATAGCGACCATCCTCATTCTGGGCGAACTCGTGAGCATGGTTATGATAGGAGAATGTCACGCCCCTTTCCTGGGCAAGGCGGCCAAATTCGTTCAATCGGGATGGTAGCGTTTTAAGCTTTTCTCCTGTATACCATTCGTTTCCAAGATACGGAAGCGTCATATGATGGCTGCCAATCTTAAGGCAATAGTTGATTTCACGTTCAAGGTCATTCTCTAATGCGTCCCATCTAGTGTGTGAACCTGCTACATGAAGTCCTGTTTCAGCCAGCAGCGCGGCCATCTCATCTGAGGGAATATCCCCGTAGCCTGCAAATTCCACTCCGTTGTAGCCCAGTTTCGCTACACGGCGTATGGTAGCCTTAAAGTCGCGTGCGGTTTCATCTCGTACTGTGTACAATTGTAACGCGATGGATGTATTGTTCATGGATAATCCTGCTTTCTAGCCCGTGTGGGTCGAATACCCGTGTGGGTCGAATGCTCGTACCAAGCCGATGGCTACTATTCAACCTCATCGAGTTGGTAAAGCTCCTCTAGCGTTTGTGCGCGTGCTCGTTCGATGCGTGCAACCCGCTTTTGGAACTGTGTTGTCGCATAGATGACATAATCCATCAGTTGTAGTCCAAAAGGAAGTGCGCCACCTTCGTCAGCCGTATGTGAGGTCAATTCCTGGATGGTACCCAGCGCAAGTGGGAGTAGTTCGTTCATGCGCTCTTCGACGACCGACCAGATAGCATTGTCCTGGGCGACCAGGCGCGAGATCAGGTAGACGCCATAGGCGATATGGCGCGACTCATCCCGTTTGAGATAGGCTATGCCCTGCTGAAGGCCTGGCATGAGGTTATTTTTCTCCAACATATCGCCATAGCCTTGATAGCCTGTTTCTGCTAAGACGCCCTCCACGATCATGTTATAGGTCACTGAAGCACGGGCGAGCGCGGCTGGAGAGCGATCATTGAGTAGCGCATACATCGTCTGCGGCAATTCTTCATAAAAAAGTTTACGATAGCTTGGCGTATGAAAGGAGTGCAGATCCTGTGGTGTCTGTACCACCTCGTCCAGGAAGCGGCGGAAAAACTCGGTATGCTTGGCCTCTTCCCACAAGAACGTGGTGAGGAACATCTCTTCTTCCAGGTGCCCGTCCAGCGCAACGGCCATCATCAATGGTAACAGGTCAAGCGTGACACTCTCCTCGCCAGCCTGAAAGAGAGCGGTCTGTACCAGGATGGCCTTCTTTTCTCTTTCGTCGCAACGTAGCCAGTCAAGGCGATCCTGCTCAAAATCGATGTTGCGCGGATCCCAGATGCCCAGTTTTTTAGCTTTGTGATAGAGGCGCATCGGAAGGATATCGTGGCGTAAGCCTCTTGCGCCAGTTGTGACAAAGGATTGGTGGATAATCTGTGTCATGACTGTCCTTTCATCTCTATCTTATAGTCGTGTATAGTGAAAGATGAGGGTGTTTTGGTAGGCGACAAGCCTTCCTTATTGTACCTCCAATGGTTGTAGTGTAGCTACCCTGTCTGCTGCACGCCGCCACGAGCTAGCGCTTGACAACTTCCAGCGCAACTGCTATCATATCCACGCTTCATGTTACAGTAGTAACAGTATGCGTATAAGTTATGCAACAATACGCTGCATGGACCACGGCGATGCGTGTGTGGTCAACCTCCTGCGCCTCACGACGAAGCGAAGCGTGCCAATATATGGTACCGCATATTCAGTTTCAGATTGACAGTATTTTGAAGTTGAACATGCATATTTTCTGGAACCAGGAACTGTGATGGATGGCTCTCCACCTATGCCTCCCACGTATCCTCCAGAAATGGCGCAGGGATCAAAAAGGAGAAGGTAAAAAGACATGTTTGCAGTAGTTAAAAGTGGTGGACGACAATATAAGGTTTCCGTGGGCCAGAAGTTCGAAGTGAATCGGCTCCCAGTAGAGGTAGGTGCACAGGTCGCGCTCGACGTACTGCTTATCTCCGATGCCGATAACACACAGCTTGGTTCGCCCTTCATCGACAACGCCCAGGTACTGGCAACCGTCGATGGGCAGACTCGCGGTGAGAAGTTGATCGTCTTCAAGTACAAATCCAAAAAGCGCTATCGTCATCGTCGCGGGCATCGCCAGGAACTAACCGCCTTGATCATCGATGATATTGTAGCCGATGGTAAAAGCCTGGTGACCGGTGAGGCACCTGTAGCGAAACAGGCTCCCACAGAAGAGGAGACCGAGGTAACACCGGTCGCGCCTGTAGAGTCTGAAACAGAGGTAGCACCTGATACCGGTAAGAGAAGTCGCCGCCGTCGCTCCAGCGCGGAAGAGACCGAAAGTAGCACAGAGGAGTAAATCATGGCACATAAAAAAGGAATGGGGAGCTCGCGCAATGGTCGCGATAGCAAACCAAAGATGCTTGGCGTCAAGCGCTACGACGGTCAGTTGGTAACTGCCGGGAGCATTATTGTGCGCCAGCGCGGCACGAAGATTAAGCCCGGCGTGCAGGTTGGCGTTGGTCGCGATCACACGCTCTACGCTTTGATCGATGGCTACGTCAAGTTTGGACATGCCTCACGCACCAACCGCAGCGTCAGTATTCTTACAGAGTTTCCTGACCGCCCCTCGATTGCTGAGCTGTTGGCGGCAGCCGAAGAAACTCCGGTTGTTGTTGAAGCATAAGGCTGAAACTCAATACACAAGCGAAAAACACGATGTCCAACTGGATGTCGTGTTTTTCGTTTGACCTCTCGATTGGTTGATCCTGAATGACGGAGATGCTTTGCATCATACAAGGTAGTACTTTGATATATACTTGTAATGAGAGGTTTCGCCAATCAGTCTCTGCATTTCATTCTGAAAGGATAACTCCATGCGAGCAATTATAAGTGTTGCTAATCGTGATAGCCTCACGGAATTAGCACGCGAGCTACAGAGCCATGATGTCGATCTGTTTTCAACCAGTGGCACTCTGGCTGCGCTTGGTGTCGAGGGTATTGAAGCCCGCCCGGTAAGCGAACTGACGAATTTTCCTGAGATTCTCGATGGTCGTGTCAAAACATTGCACCCGGCTATTCTGGGAGGTGTCCTGGCACGCCGCGATCTCCCTTCGCACGAGGAAGAGCTCCGTGCGCACAATATTACCGCAATCGATATCGTCGCTGTCAATCTCTATCCCTTTGCGGAGACGGTGGCGCGTCAGAATGCTACGCTGACCGAGGCACTGGAGCAGATTGATATTGGTGGTGTTACCTTGGTACGTGCCGCCGCCAAGAATTTTCAGGATGTGATTGTGTTGGTACGCCCTCAGGACTATGCCGCCGTTTTGCAGGAGTGGCGTGAACAGGGTGAAGTGAGCAACGAGACTCGTCGTTATCTGGCCGCAATTGCCTTCCAACATACCGCCAGCTACGATACTACCATTGCCGAGTATCTACGCCTGGGTTCTGGCGATTATTTTCCGGAACAACTGACGCTTCCGTTGGAACGTGTCCAGACGCTGCGTTATGGCGAAAATCCGCATCAGCAGGCTGCCTTCTACCGCTGGGCTGATACTTCCTTCTCTCCTGCGTTGCCAACCGTAGCCGGGGCCGAGGTGCTGCATGGAAAGGAGCTTTCCTTCAACAACTTGCTGGATCTAGATGCCGCTCTGGCAGCAGCGCAGAGCTTCACCGCTCCCACGATTTCTATTATCAAGCATACCAATCCCTGCGGACTGGCTTGCGATGATTCGCTGGTTGAAGCATACAAGCGGGCACATGCTGGCGATCCCATCTCAGCATACGGCGGTATTATTGGCTCCAATCGTCTATTGGATGAGGCGACGGCCCAGGAGATTTCGCAGCTTTTCTATGAAGCAATCATTGCGCCCGGTTTTACTCCTGATGCCCTGGCTATTCTGCGCAAGAAAAAGAATATTCGTCTGCTGGCTACTCATGTACCGATTGAGCCGAGAAGCATCAGCACGCAAATGCTCCATACGGGGCACCCCGATGTACGTTCTGTGAGCGGAGGATTGCTTATTCAGACGCCCGATGCGGTCGGCGAGCGCGAGACCGAGTATAGCGTAGTGACTGACCGTGAGCCGACGCTGGACGAGGTCACAAATCTGATGTTTGCGTGGAAAGCGGTACGCCATGTAAAATCGAATGCAATTGTACTGGCGCACAAGTTGATGCTGGTGGGCGTTGGCGCGGGACAGATGAACCGCGTTACCAGCGTGCACCTGGCTGTCGAGAAAGCCGATGATCGTGCACGCGGTGCGGTGCTGGCTTCGGACGCGTTCTTTCCCTTTGCCGATGGAGTCGAGGCGGCAGCTAAAGCGGGCGTAACTGCCATTATTCAACCCGGTGGCTCGGTACGTGATGAGGAAACAATTCGGATGGCAAATCGTTACGCCGTCGCTATGATTTTTACGGGCCAACGGCATTTCAGACACTAATAATTTTTTATGCGCCAGGGTAGAAAAGGGGTTCCTATTGCCCTGTCAAGCATCATTCGGACCTTTGGCACCCATGTGGTGAGCGCAGGATTATAAATGGCACCCCTACACCAGTCGCATTGAAGGTGAACAGGGGTAAGACCATCCCTGAACCAACTGGTGTAGGGGTGCCATTTATAATCCCGCGCTCACCGCGTGGACGCTCTAGGGTTTAAATGAACTACGCGACTATCTCATCAGAGAAGAAGCGCACCCATAATACGCAGACCGCGAGTCCGCCGATCAGGGTAAAGAAGCCAATTGCGCCGGCGGCAGTATTGGTCGGATCTTTGAATGGGTAAAAGATAATCAGTGCAAGCCAGCTGATGGTGAGCACGGAAGTCCAGCTTAATTTGGTCGTCTCTGGACTTGCGCGAACGAGGAGGTGATAGAAAAAGATGACGATGAGGCCAATGAGCACCACGACCATCTTAAAATTTGTGGTGACGCTACCGTCTCCTAGCCAATCGATAACAAGATCCGTTGGGATAAATAAAAAGGTGCATACCCACAATATAGCAAGAATGACCCCCCCGACGACCTTGCGTATTTCAAAAGGATTATTCACTGATAAGGCTCCTTTCAAGGAGGATATGTTCTATAAAGACCAGCCCGTACGCATACAAAGTACTCTCGTACGTATTTGTATTGTAGTCGTTATGCCAGAATAAATCAATATCTGAGTTATCGGTAATACGCCTGCGCGAATCTTGCCGCCCACAGCGCATTATTGACCAGTAACGCTTTATTGGCTTCAACACTCTCGCCATTGGTGATTCTGGCGACATGCGAGAGCACAAATGGGGTGGTAGCGGCTCCTCGTATGCCCTGTGCTCGCGCCAGCCGTAGCGCTTCATCGGTTGCAGCTTCTAATGGTGCTGCATTCATGGCATATTGTTCCGGAATGGGACAGGCGACGATCAGTCCATGAAGGCCAATCTCCCACTGCAGGTGCGCGGTTGCGGCAATGTTGTCAACATGATCAGCACGATGAGGTAGCTGCCTGCCGCTACAGCGTACATAAAAAGCGGGCAGCTCATCGGTCTGCCAACCAATCACGGGCACACCTTGCGTCTCCAGGTATTCCAATGTCAGATCGAGGTCGAGGATAGATTTTGCTCCGGCACATGTAACCAGTACCGGGGTACGGCTAAATTCTGTGAGATCAGCTGAGATATCCATACTGGCCGCCGCTCCACGATGTACGCCACCGATACCGCCAGTGGCAAAGAAGTGAATACCAGCCAGGCTGGCACACAACATCGTTCCGGCAACCGTAGTCGCTCCCAGTTGCTTCGTCGCCAGCGTAATTGCCAGATCGCGCCGACTGACTTTCTGTACATGTGTTGCCGTTCCCAGTCGCGCAACCTCGTCTCCACTTAACCCAATTTTGATCTTGCCATCGAAAATACCAATTGTAGCAGGCGTAGCACCTTCTGCACGAATGGTGTTTTCCATGGCCTTCGCAACTTCAATGTTGGAAGGATACGGCAAGCCATGTGCGATAACTGTCGATTCGAGCGCTACGACCGGACGTTGCTCATGAAGCGCTGTCCGCACCTCGTCGGAGAGAAGAATATGCTTTGTTAATTGTTGTTGCATTGCTAAACCTCACTGGCGCAACCAGCCCGAATATACCATAAAACCGTAGGGACCAGATTTATCGCGTCCCCCGATTTATTGGCCTATATGATCACCTTTCACCCCTGTTCTCTAAACGAGCGAAAGAGCGCTCGATTTGACGTATCATCAAATCGAGCGCTCTTTCATCTTACTGCCCCAGGCTCAAAAAGCATACTACTTCTCTTGAGTATAGCAAGCGCTGTTGCCATCTGCATATCGTAACTCCTCGGGATAGGTGTCTCTCAATTTTTTATGCCATGGTTGGTGAGCGTCGGGGCGCGCTAAATCTGGCCCCTACCTCAACCCATTCTCAAGCAAGAATTGAGAGATATTCCAGGTAGCACCACGCAATGTGACTGGTTGGTGCTATTGCCAGGAGTATACACTTGATATGCTCAAAAGACAAATATGCGTGCACTCTTCGAGCCTGTATTGAACTTCCTACTAATCGTCGTCCTCATCGGCGCTGAACGTGTGATGGCCGGCCATACAGTAGTACTGCAGATTCCCATCACCGTCTGTGGAGGGTTCCATTTCGGTCTCGGCATCGACCAGCAGAACTCCATCTTCGTCATCGATTGGGCAGGTGTGGTACTTAATGAGCTCAACGTTCATTGTTTTCTTCCTTTTTCCTTGTACTGGCGCAATCTCTCTACGCTGCACTCCCGCTCTCTTCGTTCCAGCCTTGAAAGCGGAAATCTCAATAGAACATAGGTAAAACAGGGATCCCCTGCTGCCGGCGCTATCAGGAGACTGGAAACTCTTCCAGACAGAGGTGCAATGGAGCGCTCTTTTGCTTTTCCCTGTCCTCAATGTTCGTTGCCCTGTTCTGCTTCCTCTGGTGACTTTATCCAATCATTTTTCGATCTTCAACATTCGCCACACAGATAAACAGGAAGTACTAGAAAGTCCTGGTTTAAATAATCTTCTTTTTAACACTGGACGCTGAATGTTTTCTCTTTTGCACGCTGACTATTCTACATATTTATCGCAATATCAAAGTATTTCAATATAGCAGAGGTAATGCTCCAATACCTGGTAACCTGTTTGCACCTTGTTGTCGGTGCATGCTATAGTATCTCTGGACTCCGAGGATGAAACCTTTTGGAGCGTATGTGCCACGTGGTAATGGATGTGCACAATGTGGCCATGTGTTGTCCTTTGTATAAATGACGTTGCTGATTGTGAAAAACAAAAATGTAGGAGTGTGAATTCCATGGCATTTACAAAAAAATTGCTTGTTGCAGGCGCTGTTGTTGCAGGTGCTGTAGGAGCAATGGCTATTTACAACAAGTTGACAGAATCTCTAGCTGGTGAACTCGATACCGTATTGACGGGTGAGGAGCGCCGCTACCCGTGGAAATATGGCGACATGTTTTACGAGGTGAAGGGCGTGCGCGATGCGAAGCCACTTCTGCTGGTGCATGGCTTTGGGCCGGGTGCTTCCTCGTACGAATGGCGCAAGAATATTGAAGCGCTTTCTGAGCATTTCCGCGTCTACGCTATCGATCTGCTGGGATTTGGTCTCTCTGATCGCCCTGCTATCGACTATACCGCTGAAACATACGCGGACCTGCTGAACGATTTCATTAAGGAAGTGATCGGCAAACCGACTGTTGTGGTGGCGCATGGACTTTCTGGCGCTTATGCTATCGCGGGAGCCTATCGTCGTCCGCAGTACTTTGAGCGCCTGGTTCTGGTCTCGCCTCCCTCTACTATACTGCAGGAGACCTTCCCCGGCATGCGCAATGCAGCCGTGAAGTCTGTTCTGCGCTTGCCTATCGTTGGCCAGTTTCTCTATAACCTGCTCACTTCGCGTAGCGCCATTCGAGGCTACTATGACGAACTGGGCTTCCACAATCCCGGCCTGATTACCGATGACCTGGTTGAGTATATTTATACCAGCGCTCATCAGTCGAATGGTCGCTATCCAGCTTCTGCTCTTCTCGGCGACTATCTGGTGCTGGACGTACATGAGCCGTTGGCTCGCCTGCAGGTGCCTGTCATCGCCGTCTGGGGCCGCGAGGGTGAACTTGCGCCTTCTGAGGCAAGTGGTGCCTTCAAGCGTGTCAACCCGCGCATGGAAGTACGCATTCTTGATAGGAGCCGCTCCCATCTGCAAGAGGAGCAGCCCGCAAGCTTCAATAATCTCGTGAGAGAGTTTGCTACTGCTGGCGTGAAGTAAGTAACGTGTTTTTGTGGCTCGGCTGGCCAGCCGAGCCACAAAAACACGTCTTCCCCTTTAAGTTTTTCTTTTTGTATCTCTAATTGAACTTTAAACTTGATTGGATCTATATTACCCATACCTCTTTCCCACGTTCCCCAAATCTTACTGATTGTAACTGCTTACCTCAAATTCCCCAACACTGCCCGTGCAATCACAATCCTCTGTATCTGATTCGTCCCCTCAAATATCTGTGCCACCTTCACATCTCGCATATAACGCTCAACCGGGTAGTCGCGCACATATCCTGCACCGCCCAATACCTGCACTGCGTTCGTCGTGACCTCCATAGCAGCATCGGTGGCGAAACATTTGGCCATTGAGGCATACATGCTGGCACTCTGGCCCTCATCGAGCTTGTAGGCGGCCTGGTAGACGAGCAGCCGAGCAGCCTCGATCTTCATGGCCATGTCGGCGAGCAGAAACTGGATGCCCTGGAAGACACCTATCGGATGACCGAATTGCTGGCGCTCTTTTGCATAGTTGCTGGCGACTTCAAAAGCGGCCTGGGCTACTCCGACGGCAACTGCGCCGATATTGATGCGCCCACCATCAAGCGATGATAGCGCGATCTTGAAGCCCTGACCCTCTGTGCCGATGCGATTGGTAACAGGAAGCTCACACTGTTCAAAGAGCAGTTCACGCGTGGGTGATGAGTGTAACCCCATCTTGCGCTCTTGCTTGCCAAAGGAAAAACCGGGCGTTCCCTTCTCTACCACAAAGCAACTGATGCCAGATGAGCCGGGCCCGTCGCTGGTGCGTGCCATCAGCAGGTAGATATCGGCCTCGCCTCCGTTTGTGACCCACAGTTTGGAACCGTTGAGGATATAGTGCTCAGCGCATCTTTTGGCGTGGCATTGGAGATTGGCGGCATCTGAACCTGCACTGGCTTCACTTAAGGAGAATGCACCCAGTAACTCACCAGCCGCAAGTTGGGGCACCCAACGCTGCCGTTGCTCCTCATTGCCGAAGCGTGCAATAGAGCCAGTCACCATATTATGGACAGAGAGGCCAACCGCCGTAGCCATCTCGCCCTTTGCTAACTCTTCGTAGGCCAGCACACCTGAGAGGCGACTGAGCATACTCCCTCCGTAGGCTTCCGGTGTGGTCATACCCATCAGACCCAGCGTGGCCATTTGCGTGTATATCTCGCGTGGAAAATAGCTATGCTCATCCCAGGATTCCGCGTGTGGTGCGATCTCCTGAGCAGTAAAGCGACGGACAATGTCGCGTATTTCTGTCTGCTCCTCGTCGAGATCAAATTTCATAATGTTAGCCGCCCCAATGTCGTCGTTGATCACCACCCTGCCAGGGAGCGGGATTCTCCTCTACTGGACTCCATATGATTGCCTGTTTGTCATCGCCACCCGCTACAAAAAATGTGCCATCCGGCGACCAGGCAATTGAGCGTATGGCCTTGCCATTTCCTGGTAAAATGTTAGGAGATGCATTCGTATCGTTCGTATTGTTCAAATTATACATCGACACGGTCCCATCTTCAGTTCCGACAGCGAGCAGGTTTTGTGAAGACAAAGCCAGCGCAGTTACGGGCGCTGTTGTCGGATAGGATTGTGCAACCTGTCCATTTAAGTCCCATATCAGTACCTGCATATCGGTACCGCCAGAGATGACGTAGTTCTGATCAGGTGTCCAGGTGAGAGCCGTGACGCTCCCTGTATGCTGAGAGAAAACGATGGTGGAATCAGATGGCGGGGAATTATTGAAACTTATGGGTTGTATATAAACAGTTGTATCTGCACTTCCAGTTGCCAGGTAATCTCCATTGGGCGACCACGCCAGACTTACTACAGGCTTTTTGTGAGCTTTGTAGGTAGCAGCTACGTTGTTCGTGGCAGACGTTGAAATGTCTATCACGCGCACATTGCCATCATCGCTTCCTATAGCAACATATGTGTTCGGTTGAGTTGATGGAGACCAGGCAAGGGCATTAATAGCACCCGATGCTGGTTTGCTGAACGTGAGTATCGGCTTATCCCCTGCTATTGCCGAAGTTTTCCATATCAGTAACTCTCCCGTTTTACCACCACTCGCAGCTGCAATATTGTATCCATCAGGTGACCAACCAACTGTACGCACACCATCTGGCATGCTGTGAATGGTCTCTAATCCGTTGAAGTCCGCATTCCATATGCGTAATGTCTTGTCCAGGGAGCCAGATGCAATAGTGTATCCGTCTGGCGACCAGTCTAGCGAGGTGACGGTATTTTGATGATAGGGGAATATAACCTGTTGCTTGAACGTATAACTCGGCATTATTTGCTCTGGCGCTGGTCCTTGCATACCATTTTGCATATAAGGAGGACTGACCAACAACGATCTGGCATTTTCTAAAAACGCCACGCTTGCTATACCCAGGATGATCATTGATGTAACGGCGCGGCGTGAGAAGCCGCGTTTGCGTGGTAAGGGCGTTGGCGTAAAGCCCAGTTGTATCTGTGCCTGCTGTACGCTGGGAGCGGATTTCGACCATGCTGCTGGCGGTGGTTGCCCTACACCAAATGTTGCTCGATACGGTGGTATTCCATATGGAGTGGTGGGTAGTGCATAGAGGCGTTGCGTGTGCTGCGTCGAGATACGCCATAATTCAGCCTTCACAACGGCTGCACTGGTTGGTCGCTTACTCATATCCATTTCGACCATGCGCAAGATCAGTGCTTCTAAGTCAGTAGGAATCGTCAGTCCTGCGGCTCGTACAAAAGAGAAATGAAATGGATCTTCGGCAGGATCTTTTCCTGTGAGTGCTTCGTGAAGAGTTGCGCCCAGGCTATAGATGTCGGAGCGTGCTGTTGTCTGTGCTTTCCCATATTGTTCTGGTGCTGCGTAGCCCGGCGAGCCAAAGGCTATCGTATCTTTTGTGCGTCCGGCTTTGAAATAGCGTGCGGCCCCGAAGTCGATCAGGTAGACCTGTTTGTTGCTGGTGATCATAACATTCGTTGGTTTGAGGTCGCGGAAGATAATGGCTGGTTGACGTGTGTGCAGATAGTCCAATACTGTGCATATCTGTATTCCGAGCGTGAAGACTTCGTCCAGGGGAAGGCGACCACTTCTGGAATCCAAGTATGTTTCCAGTGTTTGGCCATCGATAAAGTCCATCACCAGGTACCAGTGCTCAGGTGAGGTGAAGTGATCATAAACGCGGGGCAGGTTGGGGTGGCGCAGATCCGATAGGATATTTACTTCGCGATTGAAGGTATCTGTTGCATCAATGATCTCGTTTGGCTTTAATCCTTGTAGTTGAATCTCTTTGATCGCTACGGTTCGATTATCAAACTTTGTATCAATAGCTTTATAGACTGCTCCGAAACCGCCAGTTCCCACCTCTTTCACTAGCTGATAGCGTCCTTGTAAAAGCGTGGGAGTATTCTTCTCTTCGTTCCTGTTTCCGTTCTCCGCGTTAGCCAATGATTGTGTAGTCACAATCTCTAGCTCTTCGGTATCTACAACTGGTTGCTGGCAGACAAAACATTTTTCGGTGACTGTTTCATTGGCTGCGCCACATGATTCGCAATATACCATAGCAGTAGCCCCTCCCCGGGACGATATTCAGTTGCAAGCAATCTCTGATAATGTGCCTGACAATGATAGAGTGCTAGCCTACCATCATATTATAACATGCAGAGACCCCTTCCACGCGCTAATCACACGGAAATTGGAAAATTTTACTAGAGCCTTGTAAATTTTCTGTTCTTGCTCCACCTTATTCTACATGGCCTGCCATATTTGTATTGTACGATCACTACTCGCGGAGGCGACCTTTGTACCATCAGGGGACCACGCGATGGTTGTTACATAGCCTGTATGCCCAGAATAGGTGAAGATCAATTTCTTGCTGTTCACATTCCAGAGCTGGACGGTCTTATCGTTGCCGCCAATAGCGATATGTTCACCTCTGAGCGACCAGGCTACGGCATTTTTTATACTGGTACTATTCTCACCCATCGAGAATAGAATTTTTTTCGTCTGGATGTCTCCAACCAGCACACGCCGATCACCACTTGCTGAGGCGATACGCCGACTATCTGGCGACCACGAGACGGAGAAGATCTGCCCGTTGTGCTCGTTGAGGGTTTCTACTTTGCGTGTGAAGGAGAGGATGCTACTGAAAAATGAATGCCGTGCTGGCTCTTTCGTCGGATCCCAGATGTGTACTTTCCGATCTTTACCCGCCGATGCAACCCATTTGCCATTGGGTGACCAGGCAATGCTCTGTATCTTGTCGCTATGCTCTGTGCACATGTAGATAAGCTTTTCGGTCTTTGCTTTCCACACTTTGACCGTTTTGTCACTTCCTCCGGAGGCGATATAGAAGCCATCGGGTGACCATGCCACGGCGTTGACCTCTTCGAGATGACCACGAAAGGTAACGCATGTTTTCCCCGTCTTCGTTTCCCACGTCTGTACTGTCCCGTCGTCGCTCGCCGAAGCAATATATTTGCTATCAGGCGACCATGCCAATGCATTAACATGCTGGCGATGTCCTTTGTACGTGAGAATATTTTGCCCATTGCTGGCATCCCAGAGCTGGACGGTCTTGTCGTAGCTTGCCGAAGCCAGGTATTTCCCGTCTGGTGACCATGCAATCGCTGTCACACGGCTACTATGGCCTACACATACATACCACATGTTCGCCTGGGGAATAACCCTCGATTGTGCGGAGCGCCGAGGCGTTCGGGGAATGTTTGGTATCCCTGGTATCGTTCCTGTCCGAGGGATTTGATAGGAGTTCGGCACTCCATTTTGCAATGGATGCGTTATTCTATATTCAAACGAAATGCGCTCTAATTCTTGCTTGACGATGGCTATACTTGTTGGCCTCTTGTCAATATCTACGCTCACCATGCTCATAATCAGAGTGTCCAACCCCTTTAGCGCGGCCACATTGGGTAGTTGTACCGGGGCAAAGTGAAACGGCGAGACCGAAGGATCGTTTCCTGTGAGCAACTGGTGTAGTGTCACGCCCAGGCTATAGATATCGGCACGCGGTGTGGTCTGCGACTTGCCATATTGCTCGGGCGCAGCATATCCCGATGAACCGAGTGCCGTTGTATCTTTGCTCTGTCCTGGCTTGAAGTGACGCGCGATGCCGAAATCGATTAAGTAGACGTGTCCACTGGCTGTAATCATCACGTTGGCTGGCTTGAGATCACGAAAAATAATGGGGGGCTGACGATTATGCAAGTAGTCCAGCACAGAACAGAGCTGGAGTGCGATATCAAACACTTTTTCAAACGGCAGCTTCTGACCCCCCAGTCTGTCCAGATATTCGTCCAGCGTCTCACCCTCAATAAAGTCCATAACGAGATATGAGCGGCCCGTATCGGTAAATTGCTCATAGATGCGTGGCAGATTGGGGTGTGTCAATCCTGCCAGTAGCATTGCCTCGTGTCGGAATGCCTCATTTGCATTTACCAGCTCTTGTGCTCCCAGGTTGCTCTGGCTCATCTCCTTGACTGCTACCAGTCTGCCGAGTTCGGTATCGGATGCTTTGTAGACTGCCCCGAAGCCACCACGGCCCGCCTGGCCGAGAATAAGGTAACGTTGCTTCAATATATGCTGCGTTAGCGTTCCGGTCAGTGTAGAGCTGATATTGATTGTGCGGGCATCATCTTGCAGTAACCGCCCACAGACGCGGCAAAACTGCGCCTGTACGCGGTTCGCGGCACCGCACGTATCACAAAATTGTGTTGGAAAGAGCGTCATAACAACCCTTATACAAACATATGTTCTTGCCAGTGATATTCTTTGTACATTAGTACAAATGGGAGCGGGTTGTCAAGTATTTGTTCCTTTAAAGGAGTAGTATGGTACTTTTTGAAAAGTATACTTCTTGTTATTTATCGGGAGGCAAATCCTGTAGATATGGTCCAAATGATAGATCATACTCTGGCAACAGCGGTTGAAACTATCGGGCCATCCACACATGTACCAACTTATGCGCGTCCCCTGAAGCAATGTATTTCCCATCGGACGACCATGCAACCGTAAAGATGGCAGCATAGTGATCTGCATAGGTAAACAGCTTTTTGCCAGTGAGATCCCAGATCTGCACCGTCTCATCTTCGCCAGCAGAGGCAAGCTGCGTCCCATCAGGCGACCATGCCACAGTGTTAACCGGACGTGTGTGACCTGCATAGATCAGATTAATCGTTCCAGTTGTTGGATCGACAATACGCACGGTCGTATCATTGCTCGCAGATGCCAGAAACTTTCCATCAGGCGACCACGCTACTGCCTGTATGGCTGCATTATGGATAAGGTGCGTGACATGACTATTGTCAGAGCTTGCCTTATTTGTCTTATAAATACAGATTTTGCCATCTTTGCCACCACTAGCCACATGTATTGAGTCAGATGACCAGGCTACTGATTGGATGATATCCTCATGGTTATAAGTCGCAATAGTCGCACATGTGGCTGCATTCCATATATGTAACGTTTTGCCACCGATGGAAGCAATTCGTGTGCCGCCGGGCGACCATACCACGCCAAGCACACTTTCGCTATGCTGATTGTAATAACTGGGATTTCTGGGGAGATGTGCATTCCAGAGTTGTATAACTTTATCCTCTCCTGCCGATGCAATACGATTCTGATTTGGTGACCACGCAAGAGCGTACAACTGACTGGAACGCCAACTTCTGACATGCCCTTCATAGATCTGTTGTGCCCCTCCTGTTCTGGCATCCCAGATCTGTACCGTCTTATCGTAGCTTGCAGAAGCAATGTATTGTCCATCAGGTGACCATGCCACCGCAGTAATCAGGTCGATATGCCCTCTATAGGTGCACACACGTCTCCCCTGCTGAGATTGAGGCTGTGCAGGAGGCGGCAACGGTTGTATTGATGTGGGCTTGCTACTGGAATTGGATGAGCCAGTTGATGCAGACGCAGTGACCTGGTACGACGAGATGGGTTTTGCTTGAGATCCCTGCAATGATGATGCACCAGGGCTACTCACGGTTGAGCCAGGAGAGGAGAATTGGCGCATATTATCCTGCGTGGCGATGCGTTGTAATTGCTGCTTCACTGCCGCCGCGCTTATGGGTCTGTTGAGTGCATCCATATCGAGCATATGCTTGAGCAGATTTTGTAAGGCAACTGATCCAATGTCAGATGGTAGAGGCGCAAAAAAGAATGGCGTTACCGATGGATCGTTGCCCGTTAACATCTGGTGCAAGAGAGCGCCCAGGCTATAGATGTCGGCGGCTGGCGTCGTCTGCATTTTTCCATATTGCTCCGGTGCAGCATAGCCCGGCGAACCAAAGGCGATGGTATCTTTTGCCTGTCCCGGCTTGAAGTGACGCGCAATGCCAAAATCAACCAGGTAGAGCTGCCCATCGTTTGTGCGCATGACGTTGGATGGCTTGAGGTCGCGAAAGACAATGGGTGGCTGGCGCGTGTGCAGGTAATCCAGCACACTACAGAGCTGCATAGTATATTCAAGCGCCTCTTGTAAGGGCAAGAGATACCCGGGTTGCTTTCCCAGATAGTCCTCCAGCGTTTGACCATCGATAAAATCCATGACCAGATACCAGTGCCCGTTCCCCGAAAAATGATCGTAGATGCGTGGCAGGTGTGGATGAAGCAGAGCCGCAAGCATCATGGCTTCGTGTTTGAAGGCTTCGGTCGCCTCAAGCGCTTCCTGTTCCGTTAGCCCGCGCTGGCTCATCTCTTTGACCGCGACGAGCCGATTTCCCAGTTCGATATCTTCAGCTTTGTAGACCGCGCCCATGCCTCCCTGACCAAGCTGGTTGATTGTATGGTAGCGTTCCTTCAAGAGCGTTTGCGTCTGCTGTTGTGGCAGAGGCGCATGCAATGATTGATTACACGCGAAACAGTTTGTTGCCAGCTCGTCGTTGGCAGCTCCGCAGTGGGAGCAGAAGAAAAGAGGTGGAGATGTCACAATAGATCTTATATCCTTATAAATATATATGCTTATGATGTATGTTGTACAATAGTCCACTTGCTATGCGCTTGTCAAGTGCCTTTTTTGCAGAAGTCTCCCCGCAGCCCAACGTAATTCCAGTAGATGGGGAAATAGCAAATCTAATCTTATCAGGAATAAGTAAACGTTTAATCGTATCGAATTTTAGCTACTATGTATGCTATACTTTTCGAGAGCGAAAAAAGCGCTTATGGAGCCCGTGTCAGTACACTCAAACGGGTTGTGAAAGGGAGCGATGGCAGCACGTATTATTATTGCGGACGATGAGCCGCTTCAACGTATGGATCTGAAAGATGTATTGACGCGACGTGGGTATGTGGTGATTGACGAGGCTATGGATGGGCTGAGTGTGGTTGCTATGGCCCGCTCACAACGCCCTGACCTTGTGATTATGGACATTCATATGCCAGATATGGATGGCCTCACCGCTGCTGAGATACTGGTGCACGAGAAGATTGCCCCCGTTATATTACTCACTGCTTATACCGATCAGGCGCTCATACAACGCGCTAAAGATGCTGGCGTTATCAATTATCTTATTAAGCCTTTGCAAGAAAGCGAGGTCGTTCCCGCTGTTGAGATGGCGCTGAGTCATTATCAGCGGCTGTCTGCTATGGAGGAACGCATACGTCTCCTGTCCGAGCAACTGGAGACACGCAAAACGATTGAGCGGACCAAAGGACTTTTGATGGAAAGACAGAGTTTGGAGGAACAGGAAGCGTTTCGCAAAATGCAGAAGCTCTCAGCGCATCAGAAACAACCAGTTCATGAGGACGTAGAGACAGTTTTGGATGAATTGCGAAATCTGCGTCGTGGCCACTTGGCAGTCGCGTCTAGCACATTTATTAACGCACTCTTGCTCTCTCATCTCGTCGATCGCTACAAAATGCTCTATCCAAATATTGAATTGACACTCTCTATTGCCGATACTCAGATGGCTGTGGAAAAGCTGGAGGCGCAAGAGGTCGAACTGCTCTTTCTTGAAGAGAGAGTGACACAACCCACTCTCTTTGAACGTGTCTGGCGACACGATGATACCTTTATTTACATTGTGTACTCACAGAAAATACACTTATCTAGAGCTGCTCAGGCCTTTCTTAACTTATTGATCAGGTAGCTTGCCAGATATGAACGACCTTGTCTGCACCTCCCGAGGCGATGTACCTGCCATCCGGCGACCAGGCTACGGTATGGATGGGAGCACTATGTTTCTGGAACGTAAAGAGATGATTGCCGGTGAGCGCATCCCAGATCTGTATCGTTCCATCATTACCTGCTGATGCGATGTACTTCCCAGTAGGCGACCATGTAATAGCTTTGATGGTTGTCTCGTGGGCTGTGTAAGTCAGAAGAAGATTGCCAGTCAACCCATTCCAGATCTGGACCGTTTTGTCATCAGCCGCCGAGGCTATGCGGATACCATCGGGAGCCCATGCCACAGCCTGTACGGCACCTTTATGATTGCCATAGGATGTCCCCTGTAAAAATTCCATCTGCGTCGAAAGCTCAAAAATACGCACAATCTGTAGCTTGTTGGCGGTGGCAAGATACTTGCTGTTGGGCGACCATGCTACATCTTGAATCTCGTCTCTGGATGCACTATGCATGGTAATCGTTTTTCCGTTCCTGGCGTTCCACACATACGTTTTGTAGCCGCTCACTGACGCGATTTTCCGACCGTCCGGTGCCCATGCCACGGAACGCACACTATCAGAGTGCTCGCGGAACGCAAAGAGTTTTTTTGTAGTCGTAACGTTCCAGATCTCTACGCTTTTGTTATCACTGGCAATTGCGATCTCCTGTCCACTCGGTGACCAGGCGACAGCATTGACGCGCGGTTGCCCAAAAACCTTCAGGCGTTGCTGCTTGTATATTGTGACGGGCCTGATGGTAAAGGCATTCCAGATCTGGACGCTTCCATCGTAACTGGCTGAGGCAACTTGTTGTCCATCCGGCGACCATGCAACCTTCGAGATCCAATCACTATGTTCTGCGAAGGTGGAAATGAGTGCTCCTACAGAGGAAGGCATCGTACGTACTTTTTGCGGCGAGGGTGCCTGAATTCTGAGCACGAGCGCCCGGCTGTGGCCGCGTGGAGCTTTCATGGCAATCTGCTGTAATGCCTGTTTCACAACTATCACATTGGGTAGCCGCTGCTGCATTTGTAACGCAAGCATATTTGCCAACAATGCTTGTATGCCGGTTCCTTCCAACTCTAGTGGTAGTGACGCAAAGAAAAATGGCGTTTGTGCAGGATTTTTTCCAGTGAGCATCTGATGTAAGATTGCGCCCAGATTGTAGATATCGGTGCGAGGGGTCGTCTGGGTCTGACCATATTGTTCCGGCGCAGCATAGCCCGGTGACCCGAATGCCGCCGTGTCTTTTTCTTGTCCTGGCTTGAAGTGACGCGCAATGCCAAAATCAATCAGGTAGAGTTGTCCCTCGGTGGAGCGCATAATGTTGGTTGGCTTTAAATCACGAAAGATGATGGGTGGCTGCCGGGTGTGCAGATACTCCAGGACTGTACATAACTGAATACCATAGTCGAGTACTTCCTCAAGTGGGAGCCTGCGCCCGGGCATCCGCGCGAGGTAGTTTTCTAGCGTCTCGCCGGCAATGAAATCCATGACGAGGTACCAGTGCCCATTCTCCAAAAAGTGATCATAAATACGTGGCAAATGGGCATGCTGAAGACCTGCGAGCAAGAGCGCCTCGTGTTTGAAGCCTCTGACCGCCTCTGCTTTTTCTCGTCCATTCAACCCGCGCTGGCTCATTTCCTTGACCGCTACGAGTCGGTTGCCCAATTCAATATCTGTAGCTTTATAGACGGCACCCATACCACCCCGCCCGGCCAGACTCACTATGCGGTAACGTTGCTTCAGAAGGGGTTGTATGGCCGCCAGGCCTGCTGTACCAATACCAATATCATAGAACGCCCGTCGACAGACGAAGCAATTTGCAGCCTGTGCCTTATTCTTAGCCCCGCAATGGGGACAATAAAGTATGGAGGAAAGCAAATTTATACATCCTGGTTTGATTTATTTGTATTTGTTGGTGCAACGGATGTACATTAATACAGATGCTGCATCCTTGTCAAGCATTTTTAAAAACTTCTCGTTTCAGTATCCTCAAACGAGCCGTGAAAGGCCATTGGCTCTTGCTGTCACCAGAGAAAATGTATATACAATAGGATCAAATGTCAATTAAAATTGTATTAAGAGTTTATATGCCACACACGGATAGTTCTATCATTGCTACCCGAAGCAATACGCGTTCCATCGGGTGACCACGTGAGCACATTGACCTGCTCCGTATGTGCTGTATATGTTAAGGCATTCGTGCCGGTGAAGGCCGTCCATACCTGCACTGTAGTATCATCTCCACCTCTGGCTGATGCAATATATGTTCCATCGGGCGACCATGCAATCGCGCTTATTCCGGCACCAGTATCGATGCCTGCATGACCATGATAGGTGAAAATACGTTTCTTTGTTGCCGCTTCCCATACCTGTACCGTATCGTCGCCACCACCTGATGCAATGTATTTGCCATCGGGCGACCATGCCAGCGTCGTTAATTCAGCCGCATGGCTTATGTAAATCTGAATGGTTTCGCCTGTGGAAACTTGCCAGACGTGGACGCCGTCACTCCTGGTACCTGATGCCACATAAAGGCCATTGGGCGACCACGCAACCGCATTGACTCTGTTCAGGCGTAATGATTCGCGGTGACCACAGTACGTAAAAATAATCTCTCCTCGTCTTATGTCTCGAACCTGTACCATTCTATCATTATTCCCTAATGCCAGGTACTGACTCTCCGGCGACCATGCGACCGCACCGACTCTCTTTCGTCGCTCATAGTAGCAAAAAATACGCTCTCCACTTGCTGCGTCCCAGCGCAACGCTGTCTTCTCATCACCTTCGCCAAACAGGGCAATGTGTATGCCGCCGCGTGACCATGCTATAGCGTTGCGCCAGCGTAGTTGTCCGCTAAATCCATAAATCTGTGCCAGAGGCTCTCCGCTCAGTGCGTTCCATATATGGACTCTCGTATCTTTATCACCTGAGACAATCTTCGTTCCATCTGGCGACCATACCAGGCTGGTAATACTGTCTGTATGGTTGCGGTAGATCGTTTGCTGTGGCTTCAGTGCAGGTATGGACTTTCCCCCAGCAGGGATATCCAACGCTGCTCTATGTGCTGAATTTGTAGCTATCTTCTGCAACTGTTGTAGCTGTTCTCTCACAATAGCTGCACTGACGGGACGTTTGCTTACATTTATCTCAACCATGTGTTCCAGCAGAGCTTCCAATTCCGCTGCCTGGATGCCATGCAGGTGCAAAGGATCGAAACAAAAAGGCGTTATGGAAGGATCGCTGCCGGTCAACATCGAGTGCAACAAGGCTCCCAGGCTATAGATGTCGGCGGCTGGTGTTGTTTGCGCCTTGCCATATTGTTCAGGAGCTGCGTAACCAGGCGAGCCGAGAGCAATAGTATCTTTTGCCTGTCCTGGCTTGAAGTGGCGCGCGATACCAAAATCAATCAGGTAAAGCTGCCCCGAAGATGTACGCATAATATTCGTTGGCTTGAGATCACGGAAGATAATCGGTGGCTGGCGCGTGTGCAAATAATCAAGTACCGAACATAACTGAATACCAATTTCGAGTACCTCTTCAATCGGTAGCTTCCCTTCATCAGCCTGTTCAAGATAGTCCTCCAGCGTCTGCCCATCAATAAAATCCATGACGAGGTACCAGCGGCCATCTTCCGTAAAAGAATCGTAGATGCGTGGAAGATTGGGATGCATCAATCCAGCTAGCAGCATTGCTTCACGCTTAAACTGTTCTAATTCCTCCTGTATATTTTGCCCGCTCAGCCCGTTCTGGCTCATCTCCTTAATTGCCAGCAGGCGATCTCCCAATTGAGAATCAGACACCTTGTATACCGCTCCAAACCCGCCTTGCCCTATCTGTTCCAGAATCAGGTAGCGTTGTCTTAATATTCTTTGGAGAGGGTTGGCAAGCGTTGCTCCTATTGTTTGCCCGCATGTAAAGCATTCGTCCGCTTGCGCAGAATTAGCGGCACCGCAGGTGGGGCAAAAAAGAGATGAAGATACCATACGCCTATCGTTTCTTCTGGTTGACTATCTAATAGTGAGTAGTATAACCTATGTATCGTCGCTCTGTAAATAAAATTGCGAGGCGTGCATGTTGCGTATCATAATAATTATTACGCGTTTAACAATTTAAGTAGGGGCGGCATCCCCTTGTGGGTGCTCGTTAAAGGATGATAGCCCCAAACAAAATAGCATATACTCTCTCACAACAAGGTGTTATAATACGGATGTTATAATGGTGAACAAACCGTTGGTTGTTTTTGAGATGAGGGGAATACCGCTTTATGGCGAAAAAAATACTGATTATGGACGATGATCCGACTATTGCCGACCTGCTCACTGAAGCTCTTGCCGATGAGGGCTATGAAACGTACATGTCGACGCAGAGCCTGCGCTTCTACGATGCTATCCGCGAGCATCAACCAGACCTTGTCCTGCTTGACCTGATGATGCCTTACCTGGATGGTCGCGATGAGTTAAAGTTGATGGCGATGGCCGTTGATCGCCAGATACCAGTCATTGTCGTTACGGCCTTCTTAAACGCGGGGAACGAAGAGCAAGAGTTCCGCGAAGCTGGCGTCGTTCACATTGTGTATAAACCATTTGATCTCGACAAACTGGTTGACCTTGTGAGAAAGACTATCGGAGAGCCAGAAGGAAAACGTGCATGAGCACCGAGAATGCTCCTATTCGCGTTGCTCTGGATGCCATGGGTGGTGATAATGCTCCTGGCGAAGTTGTGCTAGGGGCCATACAGGCCGCCCGCGAGTATCATATGGGCGTCTACCTCGTCGGACGCGAGGATGCTATTCGTGCCGAGCTTGCGAAACACGATACCAGTGGACTCGATCTGCCTATCATCCACACTGACGAAATGATTGAGATGGATGAGCATCCTGCCAATGCTGTGCGCCGCAAAAAGAACGCCTCAATGACCATTGCCCTCCAGCAGGTACGCGATGGTGCCGCTTTGGGAGCCGTTTCTGCTGGCAATAGTGGCGCAATGATGGCTGCTGCGCTTTTCACTCTGAAGCGCATCCCCGGCATTGATCGTCCTGCTCTCGGCGGTATCTTCCCCACCAGAGACGGTATCTGCCTCGTTGTTGATATCGGCGCAAATACAGACTGCAAACCCGAATATTTACAGCAGTTTGCACTCATGGGATCTATTTATATGGAGCGCATCTTTCACGTGCAATCTCCTCGCGTCGGCCTGCTGGCAAACGGTGAAGAAGAATTGAAAGGAAACCAGCTCGTCATTGAGACGCATCAGTTGCTCAAAAATACGGCCCCGACGCTAGGCCTCAACTTTATTGGCAACGTCGAGGGGCGCGATATCCCTACAGGTGGAGCTGATGTGATCGTGTGCGATGGTTTCACGGGGAATGTGGTGCTCAAACTGAGCGAGGGGCTGGCCGAAACGCTGCTCGGGCTGATCCGCACCGAGATGACCAGTTCTTTAGTGAATAAGCTCGCTGCCGCTGTCTTGCGCCCTGGTCTGCGCAAGATTCGGGAAACGCCTGGACTATGCCGAATACGGTGGCGTCCCGTTATTGGGTATTAATGGGTCTGCTATCGTCTCCCATGGCCGCTCTAACGCAAAAGCAATCAAGAATGCCCTGCGCGTCGCTCGCCAGACCGCCGAGACCGGCGTTGCCAGCGCAATCTTTCAATCTCACACGAGAAGCAAAGAGCCGTCCATTGAGCAGATTGACGGGCATTGATGGTGTACGGACGTGATTTATAAGCCCGCACACCAGATGATTGATGGGCTTGGTGGTGTACGGGCGCGATTTGTACGGGCGCGATTTATAAGCCCGCACTATTGTCAGGACGCTACGTCGATTTCTTTTGCCGTTTGGCAGCACCGCCCAGCTTACCGATGCGACTATAGAAGTCCGGATCTTGTCGTTGTTTGGTCGTATTGCCGCCTTTTTTGCCCATTTCTGAAAAGTGGTCCGGGCCATACTTGTCTACGTTGGCCTGGCCGCCTTTCTGAGCAATTTCGCGGTAATATTCACTCCCTCTCTTCTCTTTAAGTGTCGTGCCTCCCTTTTTTCCAATGCGGCGATAGTAATCCTCGCCATATTTGTCACGTACCGTACTTCCTCCCTTACGTCCCGCTTCCGCTGTGGTCATGGGGGTGAGTCTCTCTTCGTCTTCGTCTTCAGACAACATGTCTAACCCCTTTCCCTGTTTAAATCCAGGCAAAAATTGTGGGCGCTTATATATAAAGTAATCTGGGAGCATCGTTTGATCTCTCATCCTTCTTTATCACAGCGCATTGAAAATAGGGCATCTGAGGATGCCCCAACAAGTGAACTAAATCCCTTGCTTCAGAGTCCAGTATAACAAAACATGTGTGTGAAGCCAAATCACATGTAAAAAGTACTAATGGAAAGAAGAAAGAGAAGCGTTGGGGACATCCCAAAACCCCGTATGAGTCATCCCAAATTTTTCCAAACAGGTGTTTGCTCTCCTTACAAGGTGCCGTTCATTTTGTGGCGCTGATGCACGGGCTTATGCAATCGCACCCCTACATCAGCGCCACAAAATGAACGGCACCCCTCTTAGAAAGGCATTGGACAAATAGAATAAGAGCGTCTATACTACAAGAGAAGAGTAATGTTGCAATGACTTTGGTGGGATCTTTACCCTGGAGGTTTGATGAAAAAGAAGCGTGACGCCTTTCCTTCATCGAATGATCATCAAAAAAAGCACCCTGGAAGGTGGATGCTACCGCGTTCACCTGTCCCTGTACCGACAGATGACTCTTACGAACATACCCGTCGCTCTTTTACTCCCCCACCACCTTCATTCTGGGAACGCTTCACTGCCTGGTTGCGCTACTATTATATTCAGATGCGCTGGGATGTCGAACGTCGGCTGGCCCGCAAACTCCACCGTCGCTGGGGAGATTAGTTCTAGTGCATTTTCATTTGACCTCTTCGTGTTTGAGAGGTATACTTTCCCCACCGGAAGCGGTAGGAGCTACCATTCTTTTGCGACCCGCTTCAGGATACTGAAATTATGGCTCTTCCACGTAGTCCGTTCTACTTTTCCTGCGCTGTCTTCTATTCCCCTGTGACTGGTCAAATGCCAGGTCGCCAGTGCGCCGAATATGGGGTAACTGGACATCCTGCAACTCTTGTGGAATCCTGAGGCGATTTTTTTGCGCTAGCCGCAGTTGTTTCCTGCGTTCTTTCGCATCGTGAAATTCTATTGCCAATCGTCGGTACAACTCTTCCCACTCTTCTAATACCTTGCTACGGTCGTGCCTGGCGATAATATGCAGGCTCTCTACTCCCATACGTTTCCGCAGGGGTGCATCGTTCGCGAGAATATCGATATACTGTGCCAGTTCGTTGCTATTGCCGGGCTGGAACAAAAATCCATTCTCTTCATTATGGACCAGTTCGGGGAGTGCCCACGCATTGGCGGCAATTACGGGAAGACCACAGGCCATTGCCTCCATGGTTGCCAGGCTCTGTAACTCGGCCTCCGAAGGGATCGCGAAGAAGTCTGCCGCACGACGCAGCAGGAGCAGGTCTTCTTCTTGCACAAAGCCCAGGAAGCTGACGCGTTCCTGCAAATGCAAGCGTTCTACCTGTGCACGCAATTCCGCCTCCGCAGGACCGGTACTAACCAGGGCGAGATGCGTGTTGCTCTTTATTTTTGCCATTGCATCGATCAGTACATCTATGCGCTTCTCCTCACTGAGACGGTTGACATGTAGCAATAATGGTTGTTCGGTTGGCAATTTGAAGCGCTGGAGCACTTCAGGCTCTCTGGCACCGGGCGAGAACTTCTGCAGGTCGATGCCGTTGGAGATTGGCCGTGCTGGTGCGCGTAGTCCATGCTCATAGAGGAGATTCAAGGCTGTTTGCGTTGGCGTCGTGACGTACTCGCAACGATTGCAGAAATGGACCAGGTACGAGTAGGTAATACTATTGAGATACTTGCCAATGAAGGGGTCCGACATCAATGAACTGCTTATATTAGTGGGCATATAATGATTAGTGGCGATAACTGGTTTGCGCAGACCGCCAGCCAGAATTTGTGCGATGTTTCCCAGTACAATTGGTGAATGGATGTGAATGATGTCGGGATCGGTCTTTTTAATCAAGTTGCGGACTGGCACAAATGGTAAAAAGGGAATGCGTAATCCTTCATAGGCAGGCCACTCAAAGGAGGAAAAGCGATTGACCCGTACTTTATCCTCCACACTACGTGTGTCATGCGCTCCGTAACTGGGCGCGACAACCCACACCTGATGCCCCCGGTTCGCGAAGTCCATCGCCAGGCCATAGGTAACTGTAGGCACACCCCCGACCATTGGTGGATACTGATCCGTCACAATCATAATACGCATACTGTATTGCCCATTATCTAATACGGCGGGCGCGATAAATCTAGCCCCACCCGCATGAAAGAACCAGGGAGATCTTTGTGATTCCCTGGTTTTTACTATGTCACATAACCGTTGCCGTGTCCATAGCGCAATTTCACTCGTTTTGTCTGTATCCTTCCCATCTGGAAGCACAGGAGCATTGTCCTTTCACGGCCCCTTTGAGGGTCCTGAAAAATAGGACATTGTGGCGGTGTATAAAAACGCTTATGCTTCCGGCGCGGCGGGAGCAGGCGTGGCCGTTGTTTCTGCCGTCTCTGCTGTCGTCTCCGCACGTGTGGGGGCAACCTTGGCAATTGGCTCCTCCGGGTTCGTGATGAGCGTGAAATTTGCCGGTAGCTTGACGTCGCTCGCGTGCAGGGTCGCATCAATCTCTGCCAGAGAGGAGATGTCCACATCAATCGCATCAACGATATCTGACGCGCTACATTCGATTTCCAGTGCCTCGATCAGGTGTAGTAAAACCCCTCCCTCGTTCTTCACAGCAGGTGATTCCCCTACGTAGCGCAGCGTCACCCGCATGGTAACGCGCTCGGTCAGGTTGACGCGGGAGAAATCGACGTGTAAGATTTTTCCTGTGCTCGGCTTGCGCTGTACGTGACGTAGCAGTACTGTTTGCGTAGTGGCATCAGAGAGACGCAACGTCAATATATTATGCAATGCTCCATGGCGGCGCAGATAATCAAATCTTACTGCGTCAAGCTGGATTGCCTGGGCCTCCTCGTTGTGCCCGAAGATATTGCCGGGGATTAAACCCTCTTTACGTAGGCGTTTGTTTGCTTTGCCTACAATTGTACGAGGAGCAACTTCCAGTTCTGTTTGTTCGGCCATTCTACTAATTCCTCTCTTCTCTCATCAACTGGCATGTATCATCTATACATATCCTGGTATGGTTCTCGATCAATCGTCAGACACGATAAGCCAGTGAATGCGATAAATCGGTGGACGTGATACGATAAATCGCGGGCGCGATACGATAAATCGGCGGACGCGATAAATCTGGTCCCTACCTTCTTGACAAGAACTCTAACAACTGGTTTGTTTCCATTGTATTCAGTACGTCAATGGTACGCAACCAGCCTTTGCGTGCTATCGCTATACCATAGCGCATATCGTCGATTCCCGCAAGTGCATGAGCGTCGGGATTGATGGGAATCTTTGATGCCTTTATCACGCGCTCGACGGACCAGTCGCCAATCCAGATCGAGTCGTGATGGGTGTGCGTTGATCTCGATGCAGACTCCATGCTCGGCGGCAGCATCGATCACGGCATCCATATCCAGGTCATATCCGGCCCGTCCCAGGAGAATACGCCCGGTCGGATGCCCGATAATGTCAACATTGGGATTCGCAATTGCGTGTATCATGCGTTTCGTCTGCTCTTCACGCGAAAGGTTGAAGTTACTATGAATAGAGGCGACGACGAAATCTAGACTCGCCAGTACCTCATCGCTGTAATCAAGCGAACCGTCGCGTAGAATGTCGCACTCGCTCCCTTTGAGGATATGTAGGCGACCTGAGAACTCCTCGTTCAGGCGGTCGATCTCTTCTCCCTGCTGCTTCAACTGGTCCTCGCTCAATCCTCCCGCGTAGGCAGCAAGCTTGCTATGATCGGTAATGCCCAGGTAGGAGAAACCTCGCTCAATACAGGCTTCAGCCATCTCGCGCAGCGTATTCTGTCCATCGCTCCACGTAGTGTGAGCATGCAGAACGCCGCGCAGGTCGCTCTCCTGCACCAGTTTAGGGAGTGTGTGCCGTTCTGCCGCTTCGATCTCTCCCATGTCCTCACGTAATTCTGGCTCAATATAGTCCAGGCCAAGCGCGGCATAGATATCGGTCTCATCCTTACAGGGAATCAATTCACCTTGAGCATCTTTTCCCTTGAAGAGTCCATAGTCATTGATAGTCATATTCATGCTCAGTGCACGCCTGCGCAGGGGAATATGGTGCTCGCGCGAACCAGTGAAATGGTGCAGCGTATAAGGAAACTGGCTATCACTGACCACGCGCAGGTCCATTGCGATGCCTGAACTCAAGACGACGCTTGATTTCGTGGGGCCTTTTCCGGTGATGGCCTGAACTGATGGTTGTTTCGTGAAGAAATCCATGATTGCATTGCGCACATCGTCGCCTGCGCTGTCATCCACGCTGACAACCATATCGATGTCTTTTACCGTCTCGCGCTTCCTACGCAAACTTCCGCCTACTTGCAAACGCACAATGCCCGGCAATGTTGCCAGCGCTGCCTGAATCTGTCCGGCTTCCTGCTCGGCTACCGGGTAATAGAAGCGACCAGCATGTTGCGCAAGCAAAGCGATGCCTTGCAGGATCTTATCCTGCGTTTTCTTGCCAAAGCTCGGCAGATGCGCTACTCGATCATCTTTACACGCCTGCTCCAGTTCTGCGATGCTTGTGACGTGAAGCTGATCGTAGATGGCGTTGATCTTTTTCGGGCCAAGTCCTGCGATGCGCATCATCTCAAGCTTGATAGGTGGAGTAGCTGCACGCAACTCGTCGTAAAATGCGATCTGTCCGGTCTCGATGGCCTCGTCGACGCGTTTCAGTAGAGTTGGTCCTAAGCCCGGTTGCCCTTTGAGCTTGCCTTCGCGTGCCAGTTGCTCGATGTCTCCATCCAGGGAACTGATGGTACGGGCGGCATTCTCATAGGCTCGCACCTCAAAGACGCTGCTCCCTTCTTTGAGGGTGAGTAGCGTCGCGATGTCTTCTAGAAGGTGTGCTAATTGATTTTTATCCATTATATTACGCCTATATCGAAGAATTCTGGTGGTTGAGCGTGTACTTCAAGGGGATTGCGCCCTTTGATATCACGATTTAGATAGCGTTTGCAGTCGTAATGGACCAGCAGCCAGCAATATAACTGCTCTGTTACAAAAACAGCGTCCCACGGCTTCTCTTCGCCCATATCCAGCATTTTATTGCACACAAAGCAACGCGCTATGCCAGCCTGTACGGCCTTCTCGAACCATTCATAGACGAACTGGTGCATGTCTTCCAGTTCCATCATCTCCAGAGATGATTCGGGATAGCCGAAGAGCACCGGGTCGGGACATTCTCGAAAATCAGCACTGGCGCGACTGAGGGCCAGTACGGGAGCTTTAAGTGTGACCTTGATCTCATCGTTCTCCGGATCTTCCGCTCCCGTCAGGGCATAGCTCAATAGTAGCCCCTCGCGTGCAAACCAGGAAAGGAGTTCGTTTCGCATGTACCCATTTTACAACATTTGTTCAATTATTTTGTTCGCTCCTTCGCTCTCCTCCATCTCTCAATCCACTCCTCTCTTCCATACGTTGTCATCTCTCGTCCCTCCTCCTGTGCCATCTCTTCCATTGCCTGGAAACGAGCTTTGAATTTGCGGTTGGAACGCCTCAATGCTTCGTCCGCGTCGATTTTGAGCCACTGGGCGAGATGGGCAACAACGAATAAGAGGTCACCCATTTCTTCCAATCGTTCTTCCGGCGTAGTGGCCTGTTGCACCTCAAGCAATTCTTCCGCTAACTTCTCATAGGCACCCTGCACATCGTCGAATTCGAAGCCCTTTTTGATCGCTCGCTTCTGGTATTCCTGGGACATCATCAGAGTTGGTAGTGCAGGGGGTACGCGATCCAGGACGCTTTCTTTGTGTACATCTTTGCCCTCTTTCGTGCGTTCCTGCCGTTTGATCTCCTCCCAGTTCTGCACGACCTGTCCGGCATTGCTCACTTCGACATCTCCGAAGACGTGGGGGTGACGCCGGATCAATTTGGCGTTGATGTGTTCGTAGATATCGCCAATGGAAAAGTCATCATCCTGACGAGCGATCTCGGCATGCAAGTAGACCTGGAGCAGCAAATCACCAAGTTCCTCGGCCAGCTTGCCCATATCGTTCTCTTCCAGCGTCTCCACGACCTCGTAGGTCTCCTCGATGACGTAGCGTAGCAGGCTCTGATGCGTCTGCTGGCGATCCCATGGGCATCCATCCGGTTCGCGGCGCAGGCGCATTGTGATATAGCGCAACGTCTCCGGCAGGCGCAGAGCCGTCATTTCAGGGAGAGGCGGTACATAGAGCGTACTTAGATGATTGGCGGATGTGTTACGATCAAGTTCATAGAGCGGCATCTCTATCACCGTCTCTTCGCTATTCACGCCAGCAGCACGTACCAGTTTTACGCGCCACTCTGTCGGGATAGCATTCGCTCAAGGCCAGTTTCACCTCACTGGCGAGACGGCGATTGTAGACCTGCGCAATTAGCAGTGGAGATGTGGGAATAATCTTGCCCGCAATTTCGTCCGTTCGCAGTGCCGCAAGATTAGTTGCGTCAACCAGTTGCAGTCCGGCCTCGAATGGATCGAGTTCCAGTATGGAGCAGACTGGCTCTAAAAAGGAAAGCCCTGCTATAATAGTAGTGCTTAGCTTTTGTGCACGCGCCATGTGCAAAATCAGTTGCACAGAAGCTTCACCAATAAGAGGATGTCCCGGTATCGCGTAGATGACCGGTCGTTGCGTCGCCAGACTACAGACCTCTGCGGCGATCTGCTGGTAGAGTGTATTCCAGTCTTCTGACTCATCATAGAGTCGGTCAAACGATTCTATTCGTAATGCAGGTAGAGCCGTTTTCAGCGGCTCTACTGTAGGATGGATAATTGTACGAAAGTAGACCGGGAAATTATCGGAAGCGGCCTGCTCTAATTGTGTCAGAGCCTCACGGGTCATATCCTGGATACCACCAGGACCAAGCCCCAGAAGCGTAATCGCCGCTGGATTGTTCTGCGTCATCTAAGAAAGATCCTCTCTAGTCAACGTAGGGTCAGATTTATCGCACCCAGGTGTCAGGTGTGGAACGGGTTGCCGCTCTGACAAAAAAGAACATTGTCGAATAGATAACAACGTGTTATGCTAGTGACATAGTAATCACAATGCGCTCATCATTATACATCAGTTCGAGCGATATTTTAAGGAGGTCTCATATATGGCGTCTGCTGAAAACCAAAAGCCAACGTGCCCCATATGTGATCAATCTGATCAAGTAAAAACGATGGAGGCTGCGTACGATTTGGGGGTGGCCCGTTGCGCTCCACCGGATATGCCAACACGAAAAATCTCTATGATGAAGTATATTATTTTCGGTGGGGTGACAGTAGGAATTGTGTGATTCTAATCATCATCCTCATTGGATCAGAGGCACCCGGCGTTGGGAGTATCGCCCAATGGATCATCGTCTGTCTCACGTTTATCTCAGTGGTTAGTGCACTGGTGATCTCATATATTGCCTTTAACCGTGTCGTGCGCGGAGATGCTGAGGCCACAGTAGAATTTCCAGCCTGGGATCGCGCCATGGACACCTGGAAAAGTCTATACTATTGTGCACGTGACAATGCCGTTTTTAATCCCGAGACAAACACAGTTGTCTCAGAAGAGCAACTGGCACTTCTACGTACATTGGATACGAACCAGGCCACCGTTGAATTGGCAACAGCAGCACATTAAGAGATTGAAGTGCACCTGAAAAATCGACACGGGCTTGTAAACGGCGCCCCTACATTTGAATTATGTGTGTAACATGCATTCAGCTCGAATCCAAATGTAGGGGCGCCGTTTACAAGCCCGTGTCGTTTACAATAGCTGGTGTTCGTTCTGTGCAGCCTTTTTACGGAGAACGAAGCGCTTCCGGGACACTTTGCGTCTCCACGATTGTACCTGTTTGATTGTATGGGCCATCTCTTTATCCTTATTTCGTTGCAGGTGCCAGCGCTTCCATTGCCTGTGGGTTGAAATAAGCTTCCCATCTTTCAAGAAAGGAACGACGATTTCGGCTACACTGCTAGCGGCAAGCATAGGCGCACTGTGATTAGCTGGAATGATGATATCATTTGGGCGTAAATGACGGGGACGTGCGGTAAGCGCGTCTCGTCCGCCCCAGATGAAGAGCGTCGGTACCTCAGGCAATTCAAAAGGTGTACGTCCTTTGCCAGGTATCTCGCAGAGCGTGCGAATGAGGATGTCTAGTGATTGGAGCTCAATTTCGTGCTTCCACGTACGCGTATACGTGTGCGGACGCCCATTGAAGCCCAGCGCCAGAATCAGACTATACAGACGCCAATGTGAGAGTATCCAGTGCCTGATCGTCAGGTTTTGCGTATTGTCTAACAAATGCAAGAAGAGGGTCCAGATTTCTACCAGATAGATAGGACAGAGGAAGATGGCGCTCTGAACCGATTGGGGATAGCGCTGTACATAAGCTTCTGCCGCCCGTGTACCCGAAGAATAAGCGAGAAGCGACCACTTCTCTATTCCTAACGCCAGGCGCACTTCTTCGATCTCCTCAGCACAAGTCGGGTAGTATAGTTGCCCCGGCTCTAGCTGAGGAGAACCACCGATACCTGGTAGTTCAATCATAATTAATTGGAAGTGTGGCGTGAGCAGCGGCGCAAGGTTGTCCCACGTCGCATACGTCACACCCCAACCATGAATAAGCAAAAGTGGTGAACCACTACCTTCTCTACGATAATTTAACATAATGCAGTCCTCTCGTCCTTGTTTGTATGTGGTAATAGAAGGACATAGACATATATCTCAACGTTTTTCCTATGGGAAAGGACACCATATCTATCCTTTATAGTATAATAGGAATGAGGTTTTTTATGACTGAGCCACGAAATATTCTTCTCCTCACTTCTAAGACGGGTGGGGGACACATTAGTCTCTCGGAAGCGTTGTGTGATCGTCTGAAACAAAACTATACCCTTGAGATGGTTGATCCGCAGCCACGCTTCTTTCATCTGCATTATCGCCTGTTGAGCCGTTATGCACTCTGGCTCTGGTCGGCTGAATTCCGTTTGAGTGATACGCCTCGCCAGGCTCTCTTCGCCCATCGCCTGTTTACTCCTCTGGTTGCTGGAGAACTGAAGCGAGCAATAGAGCGTTTGCGCCCTGTTATGATTATCACAACCTATCCTTTTTTAACCTATGAGGTCATGCAGGCGCTTACGAACATGGATGAGCATATTCCCTTTGTTATGCTTTTTGCCGATCCCAATAGCGTCCATGCATCCTGGCTCACCGAACGTCGTGCAGCAGCTGCTCTAGCACCGACGCAGGAAACCTATGAGCAGGCGTTAGCGGCAGGTTTTGATCCCCAACGTCTCCACCTGGTCGGTTGGCCTGTACGCGCTCAATTCGCCCGTGCTGCAACCGAAGTGAGACGTGACGAGATACTGGCTAAACTGGGCCTGGATGCCGCTCGCTTTACTATTTTCTTGCAGGGTGGAGGCGAAGGAGCTGCGCAATTTGGACGAACTGTAGAACGCGTGCTGGCAAGCGGCGAGAATTTGCAGGTGATCCTGGCAACAGGTACAAACAGCTCACTCCTCGCTCGTTTCAAATCCGTGCCCAATCTCTATGCACTCCCATTCACAAAAGAGATTGCCCCGTTCATGGCTGCCGCTGATGTTATCATGGGCAAGGCTGGGCCGAACATGCTTTTTGAGTCTATTACATTAGGTAAGCCCTTTATCGTCACAGCCTACATTCCAGGCCAGGAGGAAGCTAACCTGAAGTTTATCCGTCGCCATCAACTGGGCTGGGTCGCCCTCGATCCCGCTCAGCAACGTATGTTGCTGACACGATTGAGCACCGATCCCTGTGAACTGCAAGCCATGGCTGAGACGGTTGAGAAGTATCGTCAATGGAATGCTGTTGCAAATGAGTGCCTTGTGCCTTTATTGGAGGATCTGGCGGAATAACCAGAAGGGCTTATAAATCGCGGACGGGCTTATAAATCGCGCCCCTACACCATTAACGGCCCGATTTATAAGCCCGCCATCTTTAACTATTTGTCACATTTCGTGGTTATTCCCATTTAAGAAAATCGCCATCGACCGGCCCTCTGCTTCTCTGTCCAGGTTTTACTGCTCGTACAATCGACCATGCTGTAGGCAACAGTAAAGCGGCAAATACCATTTTGATCAGGTCGCCGGGGATAAAGGGCCACATGCCTGCCAGAAAGGCGTTGCTAAGACCCATATGGATCATAAAGGCAAGCCAGGAGACGCCAAAAGCATAAATGATGATTGTGCCGGGAAGCATGGCAAAAATAGAAGTCAGGAAGCTGCGATCAAGACCCCGTTCACATAAAAAACCGACTACAAATGCCGCGATAGGATAAGACCAGAGATAGCCTGCCGTCGGTCCTGCTACAAGATATGCCCATCCCCCGCCAACGGCGAAAACGGGCAATCCGCTGGCCCCTTCAGCGAGATAGAGGAGCATAGCCAGTGCTCCACGTCGGCTTCCTAATGTAGCAGCCGTCAACATCAGTGCAAGGGTTTGCAGCGTAATTGGGACGGGCGTAAACCATAGTGGGACGCTGGCTCGAGCGCTTAAAATCATGAGTACGTTGAATCCGATAATCAGAAGCGCATCTTTAAGTAAATTCAAACTACGAGACGAGTGCGATGAAGGGACAAGATAATCTGCAAGTGTCGAACCGGGGGCGATAGCCATGAAAGCTTACTCCTTTACTGGTAAGAGAGATACAATGAACACGAACTCCATTCGTATCTCCATTATAGCGCAAAAAGCCTCTTCCATGGCAGTAAATGCAGCATTTTAAGTTACTGCCCCTTATGCAATTAATTCTGCGCTATCATACTGCGGATTATTCACCAATCGCGACACAGGACGGGCGTTCATTTCCGCAGCTGGATAGGGAGCAAGCAGAGGTAGAAGCACATGTTCGTCGTGCAGGGATGGATCGAGCCATTCTTTCTGCGCCTCAGACGAGAGAATAGCAGGCATACGGTTATGAATAGATGCAACCAGTTCGTTTGGTTGCGTGGTGATAAGCGTGCAGGTGCGTATCTGCTCACCATCGGGGCTTCTCCAGGTATCCCACAGGCCCGCGAAGGCAAATGGCTCATTATCTTTGAGTGTGATATACATCGGCGTTTTGCCGCCCGGTTCTTTGCGCCATTCGTAGAAACCATCCGCAACGACCAGGCAGCGTTTTGTATTCAGGAGGCGTTTGAAGCTCGGTTTCTCGGCCAGCGTCTCAGCACGAGCATTGATCATTTTTGAGCCGATGCCCTCATCTTTTGCCCACGAAGGGATCAGGCCCCAACGTAAAACATCCAGATGGGCTGTCCCGTTAGAGAGAATGGTCACAACGTTCTGCGTCGGTGCGATGTTATAGCGTGGTGCCGTTGTTAGCGACGGAGGCACCGGAACATTAAAAGCTTTTGCCACTGCATTTATATCATGAGTGAGCGTAAAACGACCGCACATAGGATGGTCTCCTTTCAAACAAAGGGGGTAATAGTATTTCTTTTTATACTATTCTTTTTGGGACGTTTCAGGCGGTCAAAGAAGGTACAGCGGGTTCATCATTTTCAACAAGTATGTAGCCGCAATCATGCAACAGTTGAGGTAGTCTCTCTGCTTCATCGGGAGCCAGGCGCAAGGATGGAGCGTAGTCGGGACGATTTGTCTCTATATGAATACAATAATCGGCCCAGTAGCTGGCCAGCTCGAAGCCTTGCTGGCGTATAAACGCCTCGTCGCTGATCGTTGCGTGGTGAATGCGCGTTACCCGAAATACGCATTTCTCGTCATGGCAGGAAGCAATCAGGTACCAGACGCCAGCTTTCGAGACCAGGCCATATGGTTCGGCGAGGCGTTCGCTCCAGGCTCCATCATCCTCATGATAGAAGAGAACAAGTTTGCGATCCTGCCAGAGTGCTTCCTGCAGAATTTGCAGGCAAGAGGTAGGTTCGTCGGCGTGATACCACCACGTTGTATCGAGATGGAAGCGTTGACGTACAAAATCAGCATGTTCGCGCGATGATTGAGGAAGAGCTGCCGTTAGCTTCAGCATAGCAGCAGCCAGTGCTCTACTCAGGCCAAGATCTGCCAGGGGACCAGCGATATTGAGAAGGAATAGCGCCTGTACCTCGGTTTCGGTCAAACCTGTAAGACGCGTCTGGTAGCCGTCGACCAATGCACAACCACCACCTGGTCCGCGTTCTGCATAGACGGGAACTCCGGCCATGCTAAGCGCTTCCAGGTCACGATAGATCGTGCGTTCCGAGACTTCAAGTTGCTCCGCCAGGTCATGCGCGGTCATACGTCCTTTTGTTTGGAGAAGCATCAAAATCGATAAGAGTCGATCTGCACGCATAGGCTGACCTCCGTTGGGTGAATGGGGTCTTATGGTAGCTTGAGAAGTGTAACATAAAATGATGGGAAAATCTAGAGATGCAGGTGCGCGATTGATAAGCCCGTGGAGCGAGCACAGTTCATTGTTTGGCCTCACCTCAACCACTATACTGTGTCAAGATTTATTGCACCCCTTTGGCGCGGCTCAGATGTTCGCCCCAGGACAGGTGACACGGTAAGGAAGCCATTTCATTATTCCGTGTCCTCACCGCAATGCTCAAGAAATGGTGGATGTTACGGTGGGAGCACGGAATAATGAAATGGCTTCCCTACGGCGTCGCTAAAAAGGCGCAATGAAGTTTGCCAGAGCACTACACCGGGTCTGCCAGGTCAAAAGCTGACTATTTGCAAAAATTGACGCAAACCCAGGCAATTAAGATGTCTATGCCGTTATGTTGCTAGCGTGTGCGCAATTCTTGTAGAGCGGCGAGGCGTTCACGTGCGACAGAACTGCCCGAATTGACTCTGGCGAGGTTCTTGTAAACGCGGCTGGCCTGCTCATATTCGCCGACAGACTGGTAGGTCTGGCCCAGCATATCATAGGCATCGTAGTTCGTGCGATCTATCGTGATGAGCTGCTGTAAAGCTGCGACCGCCTCTTTCACCTGTTTTGTCTCGAAGTAGTGGCGGGCGATGGTTAATTGATACTCCGCTCCGATCGATTGGTAACGGTCGGCCTCGCGCTCATCCTGCCGTTCCATCTGACGGGCCAGTTGCAGACAGAAACTGACCACTTCGCGCAGCAGATCCATTGATGTAGGGCTCAGTTCGGCGGCGCGACGAAGACTCTGCGAGCGCTTCCTCGTTGTTACCCATCTCAGCATAGATGTTGCCAACACGCTGAAGAGCCGTACCAGCCTTCTCCAGATTATTGCGACGCAGGTAGATGTCTGCAAGGAGGCGTAGCTCCGCTATACCTTCATCAAGCAGACCACGATTTACGTATATATCGGCCAGTTCGTCATGGGCACGTGGATCTTGAGGTGCAAGGCGTACCATCTCATTAAGGACGCTGAGGGCATTATCGGCCTGGCGATTGTTGCGATAGTGATGCACCAGGTCCATATATTCCTGCAATGCACCGTTAATATCACTCTGACGCGAGGATATTTCCGCCAGGGTCGAAGCAACCTCATTCTGAACAGGTTGAGACTGTTTGATCTGGCGCAAAATGGCATCGCGTTGGTCCAGGCGACCTGTACGGGCATAGGCATTTGCCAGCAATTGCGCGATCTCGACTTCTGGTGCGCGGTGCTGTTCACCCTCTGCACGAGGACGCGCAGCCCAGACGGCAGGCTCCATCAAACCAGGCGCTTGACGGGTACTTTGTAATGCCTGCTCAAGCTGCTGAATTGCAGCCTCCGGTTTGCCCTGTACTAGCAATGATTGAGCGGCACTGACGCGAGCTAGCACTTCTACTGCACTATCGCGCATTGCCAGGATGTAAGCATCGATGGCTTTATCAAATTGGCCCGCTTGATGATAGATCTGCCCCAGGGCGAAGTGGACATCGGCGTTATTTGGATAGATATCTACGCACTGGTTGTACTCGCGAATGACCGCATCGGCATGCTTCTGACCCTCGCCACGCAGTTGCCATTGAATACGTGTCAGTACCTCCAGAGAGGTCGAACGTGCTGAACCAATCGTTGTAATCATGGCGATATGCCAGCGGACAAGCGCGGTAATATTGCGTGGATCGACCTGTAGTACGCGCTGGTATTCTGTCACTGCCTGCTGTGTTCGTCCTAACTTTTGTAAAGCCAGAGCATAGTTCAGGCGGGTTGCCACGCTCGTCGGGCTTTCCTGCAGAGCCTGTTCCAGTTCTGTCAGAGCGCGATCCATATAGCCCAGGCGCAGGTAAGACTCGGCTGCCTGAGTTCTTTCACGTAGCAGGTCTTCCTTATTCCCCTGTGAGGAGAGCAGATTGATAAGACGCATACGGTACGTCAGGTTATTTGGTTCCAGTTGCAAGATGCGCCGGTAAGTTGCAATTGCATCATCGGTACGGCCATTGACGATATAGGTGTCGACCAGAATGGCATATTTGGTAATGGCCTGCTCAATCTGGCCCTGGCGCACATAGATCTCGCACAATACCTGGTGTACATCCAGGTACTGCGGAGCCATATCAATGACGCGCAGACATTCTTCAGTCGCTGTGCTTAACAGACCATGATTGATATAATTCTGGATATCCTGCATGGAGCGCACGACCTGTAAGCGAATGTTTTCCGGTAATGAAGCTGTGCTGGTCAGGACAACTTCGGTGACGTGCTCTAAGTTCTCTCCTCTGCCACCAGCAATCTGGGTGAGCAGGTCTTCAGCACCTGGCCTTGTTTCTGCAGATCTATTTGCAGCAGGTGGCACAATTGGGTAGACCGTATCCAGGGGTGATGGTGCCGGCTGAGTAGACTGTACCGGAGACATGGGAGCAGGTGGAGGCACCTGTTGCGATTGCCTCACGGCCTGCGTTGGCGCGGATGGCATCTGATCAGGTGGAAGCGCACGGGTTGAATTAGCAGCCGTCGCATTCTCAGTAAGCCAGGATGGCGACGGAGGTTGTGCAGGAGCTTCTAAAGGAACTGATGGGCGGCGAGGCTCAGCAGCAGGAGGCTCAGGCAGAGGTGCAGACACAATCTGTGTCTGTTGCATCTGCTGGGGCTGTGGTGGCGCAGACTTATTAGCCATCTGCGTTTTATCCGCATCGCTCAAAATACCGGTTAGCCAGTCCGGCAGATCGCCTACAGAAGAGTTTCCGGGTAGCGACTGCTGTACAGGCAGAGGTGAAGAATGTGATCCATTGCCAATATTATTGGCATTAAAGGCCATCGTCGCAGCTTCAGGCATTGAAGGTTGCGGAGGCGATTGATTTACCATCGTAGGTGGTGCCATGTTTGCCATCTGCTCTGGCGGTCTAACGGGAGGAGTGATAGGGCGAGCGGGAGCAGGACCATTCTGCGCCTGCTGGAGCATAAACTCGACCTGAGCAACTTTATCAGCCCAACCACGGCTGCGCAAGAAACCAAGAAGCGCATTATAGACAGTGAGTGCCTGTTCCTGTTCACCCAACAAACGATGTGCTTCAGCCGCTTCCTGACAGAGTTGAACCAGTTGGTCAGACTCCTCAACCGTCAGAGCATCCAGGTTCACACGATCAACGGCTTCATCGAAATGGATCGTAGCAGTGCGCAGATCGCCACGAGCGCGATAGCACTGACCCAGCGCATAATAGCAAGAGAGCGCATAATCAGGATCGTTCAAGAGCAACTGAAACTGACGGATTGCCTCGTCCCAGCGCTGCTGCTCCTGGTAAAGCCAGCCTAAAAAATAGCGGGCATCTGGTCGATCAAAGCCACTTTCCAGAATTTGTTCACAGAGGTCGATAGCATCATTAAAACGACCCTGGGTCTGAAACGTCTGCGCTTGCTTTAACACTCCTGTGACCTGGCTGGCGGAAAGCCGTTTACGAGGGGCAGAGTTCATACCATTACCCGGCCCTGGCTGCGCCAGAGAAGAGCCTGAATTATTCACTCCACCGAAGTTGCCCGCGCTACCCATGTTACCCATGATGCCAGTATTACCTCCGCTTTTATTTCCCGATGTCATTGTCTCGGCTACAGAATTCCCAGTGAGAGGCTGCGAATTTGAGGCTTCGTAGCCCGTTGCAGGCGAGAATGTCGCAGGATCAACTGCATTTCTGCCCACTTCAATCGAAAACATTGCCTCTGATCCTGATGACAACGGACCAGAAGATCTTCCAGACGGCCCAGATATCTGTGTGAGCAACTGCTGGGCCTGTATATTTTGTGCGTCCGCACGTAGTACTTCTTCACACTGAACACGTGCTTGTCCAGAATGGTTGCCAAGCAAATAGCCTTGAGCCGCCGCGAGGCGTTCATGGATCATTGCCGCAATATCTTTTTTCTCGAAGTAGTACCCCGCGAGGCGCTCGTGAGGTTCAGGATTGCCAGGGGACAACTGGACAGCCTTTTGCCATGCTGCTTCGGCGCGTGCTCCCTGACCTGCCTGAGAGTAAAGATCTGCTAGATGTAAATAGGCTCCATAAGCAGCTTCACGTCGGTTGAGAATGCCGTACAATTCCGCCGTTTTACTCAGGGCAATTACATTTCCGGGATCGCGCTTTAGTATATATTCATATTCATTCAGGGCGAATTGCCACTGCTTCGTCTGCATGTAGCAGAAGCCCATCCCACCACGTGCAGTCGCATCCTCTGGGAACTCTGCGAGTGCTTTCTGGTACTCGAGCATTGCCTCCCTCCACTGGCTATCCCAACGATGACGGTCGGCTGCATTAAGCGCTGCACTAAATAGTTGCTGGTTCCCAGACATGAAAGGTCACTTTCTCGAACGAGCACATCTAGTAAAGGCATAAAAGCCTCTACCAAAACGCCGGTAGGCTTGGTTCAATCAAATTTAGGGTACTACAAATTTGCAATCTCAACACTTCTTTAGTACTAAAGTACTTTGGCCATCTCCATTTGGAAGGAAAACAACTATCTGTTCTTATGCCAAAAGTGTGATCTCGTTATAATGGGCTACCCACGGTAATTGATGAATTGTAAAGCGACGGAGTATTCCTTTTGCTTCAGTAATGCAATTATCCCTTGCAACTCATCACGGCTCTTGGCGGTGACACGAATTGTATCTCCCTGAATTTGAGACCGTACCTTTGGATAGTTATCGCGAATATATTTACCGATTTCCTTCGCCAACTCTTGCGAGATGCCCTGTTGCAGGTCAATGGTCTGTCGTACGCGACTGCCTGCCGCAGGCTCTTCTTTGCCTGGTTTAAAGATCTTCAGAGACAGATTGCGGCGTACAGCCTTTGTCTCAAGAATATCACGAACGCTCTTCAACGTGAGCGTACTGTCAGTAAGAATAGTCATATTATCCTTACTGTGAGTAATCTCTGTTTTCGTATCCTTCAGATCGTAGCGAGTCTGCACTTCTCGTCGTGTCTGATCGATTGCATTAATCAGTTCTTGCTCATCGAACTGCGATACTATATCAAATGAACAGTCACCTGCCATTGAAATCTCCTCTTCGTTATATCCGTTAGCACAAAAGGGCTAGCGGAGACCATACTCATCTTCAATTATCTACATGTCTGGTGACTACAAAAATCCGCGTTTGGAGCCATTGTAGCGTATTTCACAGTATATTTCCACCTCTCAGGATGAAAGTCATATCTAGAAACTTCCCTCATCGGTATTTATAGCGCGTATCCGCCTATTTTTGTCTGTATAGGAAAAAAGGTATAGCTTGTATATATTGTAAATTTTGATCGTGGATACCAACATACAATGACATCTTGTGGCTAGCGGCGCTCCAACAGATTGTAACATGCGCCTCTACTATTTTCGATGCTAATTGCAAGCATCGACGAATTTAAAATATAGTGCTGGTAATGATACCAAAGGAGGAAAAACATGGTATCCCTTAAACGCTTTTCATTGCTTCTGTTCGGCCTGCTTCTTACTGTATTCGTTGCCGCCTGTAGCAACCCCCTGAGTGGTAATACTGCAAATACGGGAAGCACAACTACTGGCAGTAACACAACAACAAATACTACTAGTGGGAGCACAAAGACCTACGGTAACTCTGCGGGAATGGCCACGCCGACCAGCAGCACCATGGGCAAGAGCAACACCATGGCCACTCCCACAACCGCCATGGGCAACAACAATATGGGCACCAACAACATGGGCACTAGTAACGCACTCATCCATACAACTCAAGTTACCCTCAACGGGACAAAGATCACTGTCCTCACGAATGCAAAAGGAATGATCCTGTATTATAAGCTCGATGATCCGGCAGGCATGTCAGGCTGTACAGGAATGTGTGCTGCAGCCTGGCCTCCAGTACTTGCGACCAATATGAATATGATGGCGGTCACTAGCTCCATGCAACTTCCACATAAATTGACGATTGTTAAAACCGCGAACGGCAATCAGGTGGCGTACGATAATCATGTGCTCTATACCTATGCTGGCGATATGACAGCGGGTCAATTTACTGGACGAGGCATGGATAAAGTCTGGTACCTGGTTTCGCTAGCCCTCTAGTACACCTTTAGTGCATTTTAATCCGAGGCTGCGCCACTTTCAAGGGGTATTCTTTGCGGACGTCTGCTGGTATGCAGAATGCTTGTTGGGGGAACAAGCACTCGCAAAGGATACCCTTTTGATATGTGATATTATAAGCGAGAACAACCACATTGCAGAGGAAGAAAACAGTCCATGCCAGCAACTATCTATAATAGTAAGCCGCTTGTAGCCCGCCTGTCAGAAGAATTAAAAGGTAAAGCAACTGAGTTTCGCAAACAACACTCTCGTCCAGCTCGCTTAGCTCAGGTGATCGTGGGACATGATGATGCCGCAGAAGTGTATAGCCGTCAACTAGGGCGTGCCTGCTATAACATTGGCCTGGATTGCACGACACTGGCATATCCGTTCAAAACTGATGAAGAGGGGCTACGATCAGGCGTTGCGGCCTTAAATGACAACGCCGAAAACGATGGCGTTGTGCTTCTACTCCCTCTTCCATCTCATATTCGTCAGCGTATTGTGACCGATGTGCTCAGTCCAGAGAAGGATGTTGACGGTTTGGGTGCACGTAACGCCGGTAATCTGCTGCTTGGTTTTCCCAGCTTTATTCCTTCAACCGCCGATGCAGTTTTGAAGATAGTAGATGATGCCAATATCCCTATCGCAGGTCGCAACGTGGTAATTGTTGGACGCAGCAACATCGGCGGCAAGCCTGTTGCCCTGGTATTGATGCAGCGCGATGCCACTGTGACGATCTGCCATTCTCATACCGAGCATCTTGCCAGTATTACCAGGAGTGCCGATATCCTCGTGGTCAGCGTCGGGCGTCCAGCCATGATCAATGCCGATATGGTAAAGCCAGGAGCCGTCGTGCTGGATGCCGGGATCAATATGGTCGATGACAGAGTGGTGGGAGATATTGATGCTGACAGTGTTGAAGAGGTAGCCTCGTTTATTACACCGGTACCGGGTGGCCTGGGTCCTCTCACGCACCTGACACTCATTCGGCATACCCTACTGGGCCCACAATAGCAGGCAATCCTATCCAATCTTTACTCTCGTGCCGGATTTGCGCTTCAGGGGTACCAGAAGATAGCCCATATGGACTAGTGACTTTACCTCAATCCCAAATGGGCGTAATTTCATGCGACAACGTCCAAGGAGATTTCTCACCGGACGCATGACAACATCGACCGTCCCTTCTTCGAGACCCCACAGAACCTTCTCACGGCACGCGTCAACGCTCTTGCCCGTCATCGCAGACAGGACAATCTCATAAGGACAATATTCGGGATAGTTCTGGAGTAGTGCGTCGATCACATACATCTCGCTCGGACTGAGCAATTGCTGTTCGAGAATCTCCTCACTGGTGACTAGCGAAAGAATGCCCTGGTCATAGTTCAAAATTAAATGGCTCGTCTCTGCTAACAGGGGCTGCAACTGAAAATTTTTGAATTGCTGACTCATACTTTTGTATCCTTTAAATAGAACTTATGTTCTATATTAGCAGAAGGGAAACTCTTCGTCAAGCCAACGTGCTCGATTGGTGAGCCGGGCCCTTACAAGAGGGGCGGTCCTACGCAGGCTGGAATGGCCCATGTAGAAACTTCAATTGCCTCTCCTGGCACGCTATGCTATACTGCCTCAAAAAGAAGGGAGATTTCAAGTTGACCCAGGATACATCGAACATGCAAAACCCGTTCATCGTTGGTGAGCGTATCTATTTGCGTCCACTGGAGCCAGCTCAGGATAACCATCTGTACTCCACATGGCTCAACGATGAAGAGATTCGACGCTATTTCTCCGTCTATCCGACCAGCGATACACGTGGCAAGGAGCGATTGGAGAATCTCTATAAAGATTTTCGGCATATTATTTTTGGCGTTGTGCTCAAAGAAGATAACCGCCTGATTGGCCTGGTTGGTCTTAAAGATATCAATATTCTCAATCAGAGCGCCGAGTTCTATGTCATCATCGACAGTTCTGCCCATGGGCGCGGCTATGGGACTGAGGCGACAAAATTGATGGTGCGCTACGGTTTTATGGAACTCAATCTGAATCGCATCCAGACCCAGGACATGGAAGGCAATATCGGCGGCTGGCGTGCCGACGAAAAGGCTGGTTTCAAATACGAAGGAACCCTGCGCGAGGTCATCCCTCGCTTCGGCAAATTCCATAACGTAAAAGTCTATAGCCTTTTGAGAAGCGAATTCCTGGAGAATCCGTAGGGACCCGATTTATCGCTTCCACCGCGTAGGGACCCGATTTATCGCGTCCCTACGAAAATCCTGTATAACGGTTTCCATAACATCGATCATAATTGAAATGACATATAAAGCCCTTAATGAATATGCACATAAAGAACGTAATAGTACACCGAAATGAGTGGAGAGTAAATCACAAATTATGAGTATCACCATTCAAGAAATTACTGATGCGGAGCAGTGGAACGCGTTTTTGACCAGTCAACCACGTGGGCACTTGCTACAATCATACGAGTGGGGTGAGCTGAATAAGTATCTCGGCGGTCGCATCTATCGCCTGGGTGCATTGGAAGATGGGCGGTTGATCGGCGCGATGTTGCTTTCAGTTGCACCTGTCCCATTGCCAGCATCATTGCCCGGCGTACATTTTAACTGGCTCTATAGCGTACGAGGACCCACAGTTGAGCGACCCGATTCGCCAGCACTGGCAGCCCTGATCGAGCATGCACATAAAGTTGCACGCAAAGAACACGCAGTAGTGCTGCGTGTTGAACCGAATATCGCCGATGATGATCCCGATATGGATGTATGGCTTGCAGCTTACCATAAATTGGGCTTCCATTCCAATCCTACCTCGGTACATGGGCGCAGGAGTTGGGTACTGGATCTCACTCCATCCGCCGAAAAATTGCTGGCTGATTGCAAAATGACGTGGCGACAGAATATACGCGTTGCCGAGCGTAAAGGGGTTATTGTGCGTGAGGCCAACGGTGAAGAGGATTTTGATAAGTACTATGCACTTCTCACCGTCACCAGCGAGCGCGATGCCTTCTTTATACATAGCAAAGAATATCACAAGGAGATCCTGCGTCACTTTGCCAGCAAGGGCGATGCTGTGCTCTACCTGGCGGAGTACGAGGGTGAAGCCCTGGCAGCCAAGATGCTGATCCGCTTTGGCGACTGGTGCTGGGACATGTTCGGTGCTTCGTCCAATAATAAGCGCAATCTCAAGGCAACCTATCTGCTGCAATATCGCTGTTTCCTGTGGGCTAAAGAGCGCGGCTGTTCCTATTTTGATTTCCGCACCATCCCCGAAATTCTGGAGCCCGGCGAAGAGATGTGGGGCGTTTACGAATACAAAAAAGGCTTCGGCGGCTTCTCACGCTTGAATATCCCCACGCAAGATTATGTATATCGCTCTTTCATTTACAATAGCTGGCGCAAAATGGTAGAGATGCGCCGCGCCCAGCGTCACAAGGAACGTCAGAAGGTTGAACTGGAGCGTGCGGCACGCGGTAAAGCTGAAAAAGAATAATGTTCATCAATAAAGGGAAATTTCATGGAAGCTCAAATTATTACTGATCGTCAGCTCTGGAATGACTTTGTCGCAGCATCGGTGTGTTGCAATATTACGCAATCATACGAATGGGGAGAACTCGCTCAGCATGTGGGTGCGCTTGAGCCACTACGCGTAGGTGTTGTGGATGAAAAGAGCCACCTTTGTGCCGTCATGCTCATTCTTGTCACGCGTGCTCCCGTTTTAAACAGGATCTACTTTTATGCACCCCGTGGACCCGTTATCGATGATCCCAATTCGCCAGCCATGACTGTGCTCCTCAACTTTGTGAAAGCGCAAGCACACAAGCGCGGCGCGTTCCTGCTTGAGGTTGAGCCGAGTGTTTTGGACGATAATGCACAGTGGCAGCAGTCGCTCAAGCGGCATGGTTTTCGCACCACTCCCTATGCGAAGCATGTTCGGCACGAATGGGTGCTGGATATTCGGCCCGATGAGAAGACGCTTCTATCAGGTATGAAGGAGAAGTGGCGCTATAATATACGCCTCGCCGGTCGTAAGGGTGTGACCGTGCGACGTGGTCAGGGTCAGGCCGATCTTGATACGTTCTATCGAATCTACGAAACCACCAGTGAGCGAGATCAGTTTCATATCAACAGCAAAGCGCACTACGAAGATATCATGCGCCTGTATAGCGAAGGCGACCATGCAGCGCTCTTTCTGGCGGAATATGAGGGCCAGGCCATCGCCGGTACAATAGTGCTCTGTTTCGGACGCTGGAGCTGGTACATGTTTGGTGCGTCATCCAATGAGCAGCGTGAGCGTATGCCCAATCACCTTTTGCAATGGACCGGCATGCAATGGGCAAAGGAGCATGGTTGCTGGTACTACAACTTCCGTGGCATCCCTGACATTCTGGAAGAGGGACAGGAACTCTGGGGCGTCTATGTCTTCAAGCGTGGATTTGGTGGTTATGCCATGCGCTCTCTGGAGACGCACGATCTTGTTTATAATCCCTTGCTCTATGAAGCCTACCGCAAGTTGCTTGATGTGAAACGGTGGCGCGATGAGCAGCGACGCAAGAAAAGTATAGAGGTGCACGCGTAATAGTGGATTATCTAACCCGCCCGTAAAACTCCGGCGCTTCTACGCATGGGGATACAAGGGCGTTCCTTGAACCGCCACAAGGCACGCGTAAAAGTAGCACGTGTGCATGCTCGTATCCATGATTGTCGTCGTGACTATCAGCACAAGCTTTCTACCCGCATCATTCACGAAAACCAAGTACTTCCTTTCAGCCAGATGAGCGGAGCTAGAAGCGATAGCTTCGTTTCTGGCTGCATAAGGAGAACAATCTGTTTAGAAAGTTTGGCAGTCAAAAACATGGTCAAAAATCACTGCCTCGCCAAATCCATCAGCGATGTAGGCTGGGGTGAGTTCGTCCATCAACTAGAATATAAATCGCAGTGGTACGGGCGAACCCTGGTGAAAATTGACCGATGGTATCCCTCTTCTAAGACCTGTCATCAGTGTAAGTATGTCTTAGAAGAGTTGGATCTGGACGTACGCACCTGGCAATGTCCCAAGTGTCATACCGTCCATGAGAGAGATACCAACGCTGCAAGAAACATCCTGCCGAGGGGCTCTCGGTTATGGCCTGTGGAGGGGGTGTAAGACCTGTTCGGGCGAAAGCTCGTCGGGCAACCTCCACTGAAGCCGGAAACTCTCAATCGTGAGAATGAGAAACCCCCACCCTTCCAGACGTGGGGAGATGTCACTTAGTGCCAATACTAAACACGTGCAATTGCCCATGATTGGCATTAGCAGGCAGCGTGACGCTTTTAACAGTCTTGCCTGCCTGCAATGGAACAGACGTGTAGAATACATTCGGCATCTGTCCCAACTCAATGCCATTTGGAGAATTGCGATAAGGCGTGGTTGCGACAATCTGATTCCCATTTATTGGCATCGCCCTACCACCATTGAGCGTCCAATCGCTAAAGGCTAGCATAAATGCCTGCGTTGTGCCATCTGTATAGGTGATTGTTGCGTTGCCCGCCGAGGGACCGAAGCTTGCCGATCCTAGGAACGCCAGCGTAGTCGCGTTATTAACAGGAGTAACAGCAATAGTCTGTCCCTGCGCCACAACGTTATCAGGAGTACCAGTTGTGGAGGCTGGCCATACGAATGAGACTCCCCTGAAGTTGATTGTCTTCCCTGCAACGAGGCCCGCATTCTGCAAAGCCTGGGTAGAATAGCTGAAACCCACCGTATCAAAGTTGGACGTAGCCATATTGGCATCGCTACTGATCCCGCTATTGTTAAAGGTTAGCCCGTTTGGGTTTGGTGTGCCAGTGCCCGTGCCGGTTCCGGTGCCAGTGCCCGTGCCCGTCCCTGTTCCGGTTCCCGTGCCCGTCCCTGTTCCGGTTCCCGTTGCCCGTCCCTGTTCCAGCATTAGGACAAGTCAGAGTCACAGTACCATTAGCAAAAGCCAGTGTACAGGTCTGCCCGTTGATCGTAGTCGTTCCCATACAACCAGCAACCGTTGTTCCATTCACATTACAATTCGGTGTGGTAGCTCCGGTGCCTGTTCCGGTTCCGGTGCCAGTGCCAGTACCGGTGCCGGTGCCAGTACCGGTGCCAGCAATAGTAAGAGTAGCACTGGTAACCACGCCATTTCCATCTGTGGTCAGCGTAACAGGATTTTGGATGTTGAGCAGACCTACGCAGTTGAGGCCATTAGCCCCTAAAGACGCGTTGAGACGGTTCGCCAGGAAGGTAAAGAGCGAGTTGGCCGCCACCCCCCCATCTGGAGAGGGCTGTTTCAAAAACGCCTGCATGTCAAGCTGCAAACGCGGTAAGGACACATTGATCAGATTAGTACAATATGTAGTCGTATTGGCATCGTTGAGTGTAGCACCAGGCTGCTGATTGACACCGATACGGTACGCGTTCACTTTTGCCAGGCTGGGTTGATTATTAACGAGCACCATTTCATCGCCAGAAGGTACCAACGCTATCGGTGCCGCCTGGTTAGCAGCTGCCTGCAACTCGTCTGTCGCCAGCGTAGCAGTCATTGCGCCATTATTCACCAGGTCCGGTATCTGCCAGGACTGACAGCCAAGGGTAGGATCAACAAAACGAGAGAGCAACGCGTTATCGCTTGGATTCGCTATCGTAGTTGCATTCGGCAACGTACCCTGATTGGTAGTAGAGAACTGGGCTGTCTGACCATTTGCGTTTGTTAGATATTGTGTTTGTACGTTATCGCTCTGATCCATGTCGACAATAGCAAAGCTGCGTGTTGTGGGACAGACCTGAGCATCATTTGCCGTTCCTAGAGGTGGAACTGTGACCTTATTCGCCTGGATTGCAGCATTCACAGACTGAAAAAATTGCGGCGCATTACAGTAAGCAAATTGTCCAAAGTCCGAACCCGCAAGGCCATTGACGCAATGACCATCATTCACGTCGCCTTTGAGATGCAGAAAAGTACCGTTGAAACCAAACCAGAGGCCGACGATAGCTCCCTGAGGCATCTGGGGCACAACCGGAGCAATAGCCGGTTTCGTACCTTTGTCGACCACCAGTGGTTCGTAAGCGGAAAGCGTGTTGGTAGCAGGATCGAAGATAACTGCCTGCACAAATGCTGATTGTCCGGCGTTTGCTTCATTACATGGTCCCTGTCCCGCATCAGTAGCAGAGAGTTGATAGGGCGTTGCCAGTCCCTGTGCGGTTAAAGGATTATTCGGTACACGCAACGAACAATTAGGATTGACCGCCGCAGCCGCATGTGAGCGTATGTAGGACGAAACAAATACCCCTCCCGCAATAAGGACGAGCAAAACTGGAACGCTTAGCCCAATTAGTAACAGCGGTGAGCGGCGGCGACGACGTCCGCGGGCGTACATGGAAGTTTCCAGTGGTCTTGAAGGAATTCGTGGTTTTGTGAGCATCTTGTTTCCAAACACCTTTCAATTTTTGAACGCAGATCCTTCCGCACTACCTGATGTCTTGTGTCGTAGACATCTACTCATCAGGAAGATAAAAGACACACTCTATCGAGAGGCATCATGCCCACCATCGATATCATTGTGTGGTTTCCTTAAATATACGGATATAGAAGAGAGTCACAATAGAGCATTGTGATTTGCAGTGATCATTATTGAAATGTTATTTGGAATTAGTGTCTCTAGAAACGATAGTATCACGGAACTCTTAAATAGTGGGGATACCATTTACAAATTAGTATAGAGGTACTATCCAGGCTGAGAAATCTCAACCTGGATATGGGGAAATGGAGCTTGCAGAAGTTAACTTTGAGTAGTACTACGTTGCTGGGCATCCTCAATCAGGCTGACCATATACTGCAGCTTTTGGATGGTATGTTGCGCATTCCGTTTATTGCGCTCATAGCCGTCGGGGGCAAGTTGTTGAAACCAGAAACGAATATCATCTTCAGAGATGTCGTACCATTTGGCATCGGCCTGTAAACGCAGATAGACGCGCATCTGCGGATCCTGCTTTTTGCGCACACCCGGCTGAGGAGCAGTACCCGCACTATCCTGCTCGTCAGCTGCTATTGCCTCAGCCAGTTCAGTAGAAGGGTGCAATTCGTTGTAGAGCGCGTCAACATCGCCGCTGCGAAAGAAAGAATCTCGCCCGACGCCGCGATGAGGCTTGATGCGTCCCTCTTTGATCCATTGATCAAGCGTCACACGGTCAATTCCCAGACGACGTGCCGCTTCGCCAGCATCGATAAAGGCAAAGCCCCTACCACCAGGTTTACTTGTCATAAATTGTATTCCTTTTTAAGACTGCTGGAGGGTAATGCCAAGCCCATCGGGATCACGCAGCACGGCCAGTGTTACGCCCGATGATTGCTTTTGTGGTGGCATTGCAAACACAACATCCTGAACTTTCAATGTCTCGTAAACGGATTGGAGATCCTCAACCATAAAACCGAGTTGGGCGACGCCGGCAGGAGTACGCCCTGGTTGATCCACTGGTTTGCTGGCAGGTGTGGCATGGAGCGCAATCGTTGTGGTGCCAGTGTTAAATTCGGTCCAGCCCGGCGAAGTAAATTTCAAGGGTAGACCCAGGATATCCCGGTAGAAAGCAAGCGAACGATCCATATCACTCACATAGACAATAATATAATCAGGTTTCTGAAACTGTATCGACATCGGTAGACTCCTCTTTTACACGGTAAAACATCAGGAGCGTGCTTCCATAGCGTCGTTCATCGCTCAGGGCGAGATGCTTGCATTGTGTTGCGACGACACCTGCACGCTCTTTGGGGTGAATTTGCACAATCACCAGTCCATTATCGGCTACCAGGGGCGAACTGTCCAATAGCTCTAGAGCCCGGGCCGCCATTTCTTGATACTGAGGCGGTGCAACATAGATGATATCATAAGTGGTTCTGTTTTGTTGTAAGAACTTGAAGGCATCCCCATGTAACGTCTCTGCACGATCAGCCAGACCAGTAGTCTGCAAATTCTCACGTAGCAGCTTCAGCACCTTGTAATTCATTTCAATAAATGTTGCATGCGCTGCGCCACGGCTCAACGCCTCGATGCCCACGCTACCAGTTCCGCCGAAGAGATCCAGGAAGCGTGTGTCTTCCACTTCTGTCGAGAGAATATCGAAGAGGGCTGTCTTCACACGATCAATAATCGGGCGTGTGCCCAGCGTTTCCGGCGCTTTTAGTTTGCGCCCTTTGGCTTCACCAGCCACTACACGCATCTCATTCCTCCTCCAGAACTGCCAGGGCGGCCTCTACTTCGCTTACAAAATCATCTTCCTTTGCCCACGAGATTAATGCCTCGACCTGATCAACTTTCAGTTTTTTTATTGATGTGACGCTCCACACGCCTGTTATCAGATCTTGTAACTGTTCTGCGCTGATCTGTGAATCTACTACATTCATCAAGGCCTGCTGGCGGCCTGGATTGGACTGAGTAGCGCCACGGTACTCGCGCAGATTGTCTAATTTATTTCTTGCCTGCACACGCTCTTGCACTGTCAACTCGCGCGGAAAATCGAAATCTTCAAGATCATCATTTTCGCCTGGCTCAACTTCTTCCTCAAAAGCATAGATGGGATCTTCCTCTCTCGTCGTTCTGGCACGTTCGCTATTGGGATGCGCAGAAGCTTTCGCTGTTTCAGGTGGTCTTGAGGAAGTAGCAGAAGGTGGACCCACATTCTGACGTGTGGGAGCGGTTGCTGGCGGTACAGTTTCACGCGCTCGTTGTTCTGTTTGTGTTGTAGTTGCAGACTCATGTCCGACGATCTTCTGTAGCTGTTCCACGGCATCACGCAAATTCACGCCGGTGAGTGTTTTAATCTTGAGCAGATCCATGGCCTGCTTTGGGCTCAAGCCCATATTTTCGCGAATGTAGCCAATAAATTGCTGTAGCGAAAGGTTGCCACTATCACCTAGAGCAGGTGTGGAGGGCATACTCGCTCCTATGTTGGGGCGTGTTGGTGGGACGCTTACGGGTTCTTTTTGCGAATTCTGCACATTCTGCACAGATTGAGCGGATGAAGCAGGTTCAAGAGTGTTCTCCTGTGCTCGTGTTGGTGCGGGTTGTAGCGGTTGTGGCCCCGTCAGGGGAGCAGGTACAGAGGCTGGTCGCGGTTGAGGAACTGGTCTGGCAGTCGGGGCCGGTGAGGGTATCTTTCCCTGCGTCGGCTGTATACGTTGCAGCAACTGTGCCACACGGTTTTCCACGTGATTAGCGACCTGGTTCATACCAGCATCGGCCTCGCGCAAGAGTTGTTCACGAGCCTCCTCGCTGGCACCTATGGGCATAGGAACATTCATCTCTATTGTATACGAGCGTCCATTCACAGTGAGCTGGGTCCCATAGCGCAACCAGATATATTCGCCCGACTCTGCAAAGTCATTTAACTTCTTTCCTCTAGCATCCATCGATACCTCCTGCATACGGCTCTACCAGGTCTATATAAAGGATACGGGCGTGATTGATCGCGCCCGTAGGGGTGTGTATGTCCATTATATCAAAAACCCGCCAGGATGGGGGCATTTGATCCCACACGGGCCCGTATGGAAAAACTCCATCAAAAGAATGTATCACTCTTGCTAAATAGCACGTTCTAGTGTATGGTATCTTGTAAGTATTATCGTTTGCGTGCGTGCTACTACAAAGTGGCAGCGATCAAGTAAATTCATGCCGACCAATTCAAATATCGCGAACATTCGAGAAAGTTGAGATGAGAGACACTCTATGATAAGCCCTTCACCCACTCAACCATCCCCATCGCCGGAAGTTCCCGAACGGGCGCAACGAGCATCAACGCCTGTTCGACGAAGGACTGGGGAAACTCCAGCCGCCCGCTTTGTTAAAGCCATCTTTCGTCCTTTCTTCAAGGTCTTCTATTACGTAATCAATGGAATACGTACCCATAAGCTTTACACCTTACTGGTTATTGTACTTCTGGTCGCCAGCATTTCAGCCACAATGAAAATATCGACGGGCGTGTTTCCTTTGGCATTGGGACTGATCCGTTCAACTTTAAAACAAATGGCGGTGATAGCGCTGGTGATCACGTTAAAAACTGGCTCTATGCTCTCCGAGACGGAAATGCAACCCAGATGTCACTGATCCAGCAAGAGCTTATCATGTCACAGCCACCTGATGTCGGCACGCTTATCTCACAATATAGCCAGACACAAGGACATGTAAGCTGGAAATCTATCAACTTCATAGCATCATATAACGAGGCAGATACCACTACGGATAGTTTCGTCGAAGTTGACATTTCAACTAAAGGTCCCGGTGGCAGCGTTACAGGTATACTGATGTGGCACTTCACCACCTTGTCAGGACGTATCCTTACCATTGATCTTGTAGGCGGCGGTCCACGTGCCCCTCTCCAATAGCAGAACGATTTGTTACACGAGCAAAAGGAAGCGAAAACAATGGCAAAAGACGACACCAAGAAGAAACCGAATAATCTGGACCGCTCGATAGATCTGGGAATGGACCAGTTTGGGCGCTTCGTAAAGTTGCGCTGGATCTGGCTCGTCATTCTCGCTATCGTCATGTGGTATTTTATTGCCTATATAGTGCCACAATTGAGCCCGCCCTCACCTGGAAACGTCTTAGTCTATGCCTTCCAGATCATGTTTGCGGTCCTCTTTGGCATCATGCAGTTCGTTGCCATCTTCTGGTTTCTGGGCCGTCCGCGCCTCTACTGGGTTCTGCCAGGCGAAACCGGTGTCACATTTGACGACTATAAAGGCAACCCGGAAGTGCTTGAAGCTGCACGCCGCATCGTCACACTGCTGCGAGGCGTCAAAGAATTCCAGGATATCGGTGGCACGCCTATTCGTGGTCTCCTGCTGACTGGCGATCCTGGTACCGGAAAAAGTTACCTGGCCCAATGTATGAGTACAGAAGCGGGTGTTCCTTTTGCCTACGCCAGCGCCGCCAGTTTCAAAGCCATGTTTATCGGCATGGATATCCTCATGATCAGAAGGCTCTACACCAAGGCACGCAAGCTAGCACGAGAATACGGAGCCTGCGTCATATTCTTGGATGAGATTGACGCAATTGGTATGGCTCGTGGCGGTGGTGGTGGAGGCATGGGTGCAGGAGGCATGGGCATGGGCATGTTCGGCGGTATGATGGGAGGCGGCGCTCTCAATCAGTTGCTGATGGAGATGGACCCACCAAATATTGAAACCGGCTGGTTCAAGAAAGTTCTGCGCACAGTTGGTCTTGGTCATGGACGCATACAATTGCAGCCTGTATTGACTGTCGGTGCTACCAACCTTCCAGACACGCTTGATCGTGCACTGCTGCGCCCAGGCCGTTTTGACCGTAAAGTTCATGTTGCCGCACCAACCGACAAATACCGACCTGAGGTCATCGAATACTACCTCAACAAGGTACAACACGAGGCGAATATCTCCATCGCCGCACTCTCAGCGCGTATGGTGGAGTACACTCCTGTAGCTATCAAGCACGTGATCAATGAAGCGACCGTTATTGCACACTTTGATGGTCGAGACAAGATAAGCTATCGCGATCTGATTGAGGCGCAGGACGTGCACGAATTTGGACTACGCCAGTTGAGCGAACTGACTGCTATTGAACGTCGTCGCCTGGCTTATCACGAGGCTGGACACACGGTTGCCTGTTACTACCTGATGGATCGCTACTTCCCTGCTTTTGTCACGCTGCATATGCATGGTGATCTCGAAGGGGCAGCCGCCTTCGCTGCATGGCGTCAGAAAGAGACAATTATTACCAGTACCAAAAGAGATATCCAGGCTCGTATCCAGGTTTCTCTCGCCTCACGTGCAGCAGAAGAACTATTCCTTGATGTAAACCTGAATGGAGTTACTGGCGACTTTGCAAGCGCAACGCGGCTGGCGGCTATGTATGTTGGAGCCTATGGTATGGATGGCACATTATCGTCCATCCTCGCGTTCCAGCAACTTTCGGGCATTGGTGGTGGGGGTGGTATGCCTATCCCTAAAATGGCTGAGCGTGTGGAAGCATTACTGCAAGCCCAGATGAAGGAAGTCAAGCAACTCTTCCGTGAACATAGCGAAGCCGTCATTGCAGTTGCAGAGGCTCTGATAGAGCGTGAAGAACTGGTTGCCGATGAGATCAAGCAATTGATCGATGAGGCCGATGCCAGGAAGACGATCAAGTCTGTTCTGAGCGATTTTGAGCCATTGTTAGGCCTGCCTGAGGTCAAAAATGGCCATGCCGCTGTTACGAACGGTAATGGTCATGACAATGGTAATGACGCGCTTCCGACTCCTCGTATCGTCGATTCGACGCTCAATAGTGAGATAAACAATTTCCAGCTTTCCCCTGAAAACGATGACATCTCTCGTTTCATAGGAGATGAGCCGTACTGGTTGTAAAGCTGTTCACAATGAAAATCGTAGGGACTTCGTTGACGATGCCCAGGTGAATCAAACGATGATGATTCACCTGGGCATCGTCAACGAAGTCCCTACGATTTTCATTGTGACAATATCCCTGCCAATCTCCTCACACCATCGCTGATCTCCTGCCGCGTAACGGCTGTATAGCCGAGTAGAAGCGCATTAGGATGAGGTGACGCGATATTATAGGCCGTCATGGAAGGTGTGATGAGATGCTGCTTTGCAGCCTGCTGAGAAACGGCCTCGTCGTTAAGACCATCGTTGAGTATGCCGATGAGATGCATACCAGCATCCGCTGGCTGAATAGTGAGCAACCCGGCCAGTTCACGTGTTGCCTCAGCGACAAGATGGGCCTGCCGTTCGGCATAGAGCCTGCGCATAGAACGTATATGGCGCGCAAAGTGCCCATGTGCCATAAAGTCCGTAAGTACGATCTGATCAAGCATAGGTGAGTGGCGATCTGCAACAGCACGCGCAGCAGTAAATGCATCTACCAGGTGCGATGGTACAATAAGGTAGCCCAGACGCAGGCCAGGAAAAAGGACTTTGCTGAAGGTGCCAATGTAGATGACCCGCTCTGTAGTGTCGAGTCCTTGCAAAGACGAGAGAGGGCGTCCGGCGTAGCGAAATTCGCTGTCGTAATCATCTTCAAGTATCCAGGCTCGCGTCCTTTGAGCCCATTGCAGCAATTGCAGGCGTCGTGTAAGACTCATGGTTGTACCCAATGGAAACTGATAAGAAGGTGTGATGTAAACCATACGTGCATCGGGACAGCGTGCAATACCGGATGTGACATTCAGACCCTCTGCATCTACCTGTACAGGAATGAGACGCGCTCCAGCGGCAAGAAGTGCACTGCGTGCCCCCGGATAACCTGGATCCTCTATCCATGCGGCATCATCTGGATCAAGTAACAACCGTGCGGCAAGATCGATGGCCTGTTGTGAGCCAGACACAACAATAACCTGGTCCGCTGTGCACTGCACTCCTCGCGCGGTTCTTACATAGTTGGCTATCTCTACACGCAAGGGATAATAGCCTGCCGGATGGCTGTACCCTAGCAGTTCACGCGGCGGATGTCGCCAGTGCAGGGTCTCTAATCGTGCCCAGGTGTCAAATGGGAATGCGTTGAGATCGGGAATGCCGGGCCTGAATGCTAGCGCTTCGCTATAGTAGTGTACAGTTGCTACATCAGTTGTCGCCAGGATTTTACCTCGTTGCGACAGTCCATCATCCTCCGTTTGTGTTTTCAATTCTGGTACGGCAGGAGTGGAGGCCGCTTTGTGAAGCAACTCTTCAGGTAGTACAGAGGCAACGTATGTTCCACTTCCCTTTTTACCCTCCACATATCCCTCCCCAAAGAGCTGATCAAAGGCGATGACGACCGTCGTGCGTGAGATGCCCAGGTGCTTCGCCAGTGCGCGGGTCGAAGGAAGCTGCGTACCCGCCGCTAGCTGGCCGCGCAAAATGGCCGATCGCAGTTCATCATAGAGCTGACGATAGAGTGGAATAGACGACGTTGGATCAAATGTGAATGGTAAAAATAATACACTGCTTTGTTGCCTGCTCATCTCGTTACCTGACTGAACCATTCAGAAGATAGTGAATACAATAGTGTCTTTATTGTACAGCAAAAAGGCGTGTTAGCAGATTTAGATAGGCAAATCGGAGTGCAGTTCATTTTGTGGTGCTGATGCACGGGCTTATGCAATCGCGCCCCTACATCAGCACCACAAAATGAACTGCACCCGTCAAATCGTATGGATAAAATATACATATAATGAAAGTGGTATGAACACTTTTGTCCATAGTGGTTCTTGTTTCTCTCATAAAAGGTCAGCTATACTAAATACTATCAATTATAGTGACCCTGGCTCTATCCACATCTGGTCGAAGACGACAGAACTGTTTTTCGCATCGTGGCAATAAGCTCATCCATCTGGAGGTTTTCCCATGCAACTTGAGAAACAGAATCACCGTACTGGTCTCCGCCCTGCTTGTCTCTCATTCCCCGAAGTCCTGGCCCAATCGATTGCTCTGATTGCTCCAACCATGACTGCCGCGCTACTCATTCCGCTGGCATTCGCGAGTGCAGGTCAGGGAACATGGTTGGCCTATCTCTTCGGCACGATCATGCTGCTCTTCGTCGTCTTCAATCTGAACCAGTTTGCTCGTCGCTCAACGTCTCCGGGATCAATGTATGCCTACACCGGTCGTGGCCTTGGAGCTCGTTTTGGCGTTTTGTCTGGCTGGACGTTGATCTGGGCATACTTATTTATTGGTATGGCTGGCATGACAGGTTTTGCCATCTTTGGCGGTCAGTTGATGAGCTTCATAGGCATCAACGTCCCACCCGTCGTCTTTTTCTTCATCAGTGGAGCCGTCTGTTGGTACCTGGCTTATCGCGATATCAAGCTCTCAGCCATGCTTATGCTGATACTTGAGGGGCTCTCAGTCACGCTGATCGTTATATTAGCGTTCATTGTGCTCTTCCATCATGGCTTGACCATTGACACCAACCAGACAAGCCTTAAAGGTGTTACGTTCTCAGGCATCGGTCTGGGTGTAATTGCCGCCATTTTTAGCCTCGTCGGCTTTGAGAGCGCTACCGCTCTGGGTGAAGAGGCTAAAAATCCGTTACGCTCCATTCCACGCGCGGTTATCTGGAGCCTTATTCTAACCGGCCTTTTCTTCGTATTTATTGCGTATGTGGAGGTCTCGGGGCTGAGTGGCAACAAGCCTTCTCTCGATCAGCTTACCGCTCCGCTCAACGTCCTGGCCGACCTGATGGGAATTGGCTTCCTCAAGGTGCCACTCTCAATCGGAGCTATGTTGACCTTTTTCTCGCTCTCGTTATCCTGTCTGAATGCCGGTGCACGTATTCTTTTTCCAATGGGACGCCACGGAGTCTTGCATGACTCAATTGGCAGTGCACATCGTTCATACAAGACGCCACATGTAGCCGTCACCGTGACGATTGTGCTCATGGTGCTTGTTCCAACAATACTGACACTGGCCGGAATGGGCACGCAGGACGCCTATAACGACGTTGGTACCTTTGGAGCCATCGGGTTCCTTACTGCCTACTTCTTCATCTCCATCGCTGCCCCTGTCTACCTGTACCGCGATGGCAATCTAAAACTCGGCAATGTTGTGGTCTCAGTGCTTGCGATCCTGTGCCTGCTATATCCAGCCGTCAGCCTGTTCTATCCACAGCCTTCATTCCCGGTCAATCTTTTCCCCTACATTTTCCTGGTCTATATGGCTGTAGGTGCTGCATGGCTCTTCGTGGTCAGTCGCCGCTCTCCCGGCAAGATTGAAGAGATCGAGCGCGACCTGGAGTCAGTGCATAAGCTCTTCCAACCTGAGAAAGCGTCAGAGCCAGTGATAGTGAATACCGATATGGTCCCGGAGTTGGATTGAGCAAAAGTCGAAAGGATTGCAACTATGTCAGAAACGCTGACTACCGTGGGTCAGGTTGCCTCACTCTGGCGCTATCCAGTTAAATCAATGATGGGTGAAGAGTTAAATGCGACCGTTGTAACAGATAGTTCTTTGCTTGGCGATCGTTCCTTTGCGCTGGTTGACGCCGAGACGGGCAAAGTCGTAAGTGCCAAGAACCCGCGCAAGTGGCCAACGCTCTTTAACTTTCGCGCCTCTTTTGTTGAACCGCCAGAAGGCGGAGCCACGTTGCCTCCTGTACGTGTGACACTACCTGATGGGAGGACACTCAACACCAGCCAGAGCGATTTTAACCAGATTATGTCAAAGGCTCTTCACCGTGAAGTGATGCTCAATAGTGCCACCATGTCAGCCCCTGGCCTCGAAGAGTTCTGGCCTGAGGTAGATGGTATTCCCTATAATAATGTGGTAACAGACGAAGCGATGCCAGCCAATACTTTTTTCGACCTGGCTCCTATCCATATCGTGACCACATCTACTATCGACCGCTTGCATGAACTCTATCCACAAGGACGCTTTGAAGTACGACGCTTTCGTCCCAACATCGTCGTTCAAGCGAGCGAGAAAGATTTTATTGAAAACTCCTGGATTGGCCGTACGCTCGCTATTGGCGAAGAAGTGCTTCTGAGTATTACCGATGCCTGCCCACGCTGTGTAATGACCACGCTGCCCCAGGGAGACCTGCCCAGAGATCTTGGTATTCTACGTGCAGCTGTGCAGTATAATCAGGCGCATGTTGGAGTATATGCAACGGTGGTACATAGCGGTGTTATTCGTCGCGACGATGTATTACGGCTGGCGTAGGGGTCACGTTTACGACGCCCAGGTGATCCACACAAGTGGATTCACCTGGGCGTCGTAAACGTGGCCTCTACAGGGCTTGTGAATGAGCGTTTTTTCTCTGAGTTCTGGCCTGCGCAGCGGGCCTTTTTGGGTTTTTTATGGTGTGTTTTTCGGGCATCGCCCGAAAAACACACCATAAAAAACGTTTGCGAGCGCCGCAGGCGCGAGGAGGGTAGAGAATTCACAAGCCCCGGTGACCCCTACGCCAGTGCTTGAACATTTTGCATAATTCTGCTATTGTGGGGTAGAAATCCGGAACTCAAATGCATCTGTTCATATAGCACTAAAGAGAAATTTATGGCTGCAAACACATTTGTACAAAAAAAGACACAGGCTGGAGAAGCTGCCCCTGAAAGCGTTCTCAACAGGCAAAATATCCTATTTGGACTGGCTGCACTGGTACTTCTTGGCATCGGTATCTGGATGCGCATGCATAAGCTATACCTGCCATTTGATCGCGACGGCTATGATGAAGGAGTCTACTGGCAATCGCTACGCGCAATGAGCGGAGGACAGACCCTCTACCAGCAGATTTTCTACTCGCAGCCCCCTTTCTTTCTACTTTCCATTTTTCCCACATTTCTGCTCTTCGGAAAGACACTTGCTGCGGCACGTCTCGGTATCGCTCTTGTCTCTTTGACAGGACTGCTCGGAGCTTTTTTGCTCGGAAGGGCAGTAAGCGGGCGTATCGGAGCTATTGCAACATTGCTATTGCTTGTGATGAATCCTCTTTATCTCAGAGAATCTCAGACCATTCAAGCGGAAGCACCTTCGGCGGCCCTCTCGTTGCTGGCCGTTGGACTCGTTTATCTCTGGTGGGAGAGACCAGACGACATAACGGGTCTTTGCCTGGCTGTTCTTTCCGCTATAACATTAGCCTTTAGCATCCTTTCTAAGCTACTCGCCGTTTCTGCACTTGTACCCGTTGGATTGCTGATGCTTGCACGTGGCTGGCAAATTCTGCAACAGGCACCTGAAACGAGGTTCAGGAGCGCACGTTCTCTGATCGCAGGAATAGCTGCCTTCATCATAGTATTTGCTCTCCTGCTTTTGCCTTTTGCCGCTTCATTTCAACAGTTCTGGCAAGATGTAGTCACCTTCCATACTGTGGCGGGAGTAACCTTTAAAGCTTCTCTACCGGGCAATCCTGGGCTAATAGGAAACATGCTGCTCTCGCTTACCACTCTTGCCGCACTTTATGGAACTATTGTAGCGTTGCTCAGGCGCGACTGGCGCATACTTCCATTGCTGGCCTGGTTCCTGGCAACGCTCTTTATCCTATGGAGGCAGGCACCTCTCTTCTCACATCATCTTGTCGCATTAGTGCCTCCTCTGATCGGGCTAGCTGTGATAGGGATCGGACCGTTGCCTCAGATGCCAGTAGATAAAAAAAGTATCATGAGTACAGGCGTAATACTCTCACTTGTAAGCCTGCTATTAATTCTAGTGGCGAGCATGCAGGGAGGAAGTAGCATCGTACAATATTATCATACGCAACAATTGAGCAATGCAGCCAGTCAGCAGCAAAACGAGGTTATCAAAGACCTGCAAGCTGCGACACAGCCAGGCCAGCTTGTCGTGACCGATGGCCAGTTTATTGCTGCTCTCGCGGACCGCAATACGCCATCAGCGCTTGTAGATACTTCGTCTGTACGCATTGGCACGCACTACGTTACATACCAGCAACTCGTTCAGGTTGCGGAACAGCCACAGGTTCATGCCGTGCTTTTCTACACCGGGCGCCTGGCATGGGAGGTACCGGCTTTCCATACCTGGGTCAGCCAGCATTTTCACCTGGCGAAACGCTATGGGAGTGGCAAGGAGTTGTGGATTAAGGTATGATAGATAGAGATTTCTCGCTTGATGTTTAAGGGGTCTCCGTCTATTAGAGGAACACGGGAGCCATCACCTTGCGTACGTCCGTGTTCCAATGAACAATGTCCTGGGGTAAGTGGGCGCACGCAAGATCACGCCTCTACCCTGTTCCGGCAGTTATTGTAATCAGGAACGCTATAGTGTAATAGATAATGGAAGGTAACAGACATGGAAAAGAAGAAAACATTCAGCACAATGGAAATCGTTCTGGTCGGCGTAATGGTAGGTTCGCTCATTCTCTCATTCATTCAGGCCCGGCAAGGCGAGCGGAAAAGTTAAATTTTGTCCGTAGAGGCCGCATTGATGCCGCCCAGGAGCGTCCGGTGCATTGAACAGGCCACCCGCTCCTGGGCGGCATCAATGCGGCCTCTACATCCCCCGCGCAAAAGGAATTCGTATCAACGTATGGATCAATCGCGCCCGTCATGCCCTCCTCCATGATCAGGCTGCCACCAGCGGCTGGTGCGCTTCAATTACCTCGTGATAGCCCTGTACGAGACGTTCCATTGCCTCGTGCCAGGTGTGACGACGAGCGGAGGTGGATGCTGCAAGGCTCATTTCATTGCGCATCTGCTGATTTTGAACCAGGCGTTGCAGAAGTTCCTGATACATGGCAACGTGCTCTTGTTCTCCCATTTTTTGCGTGTCCAACAAAAAACCAGTGCGACCATGCTCCACAAGGTCACAGACACCTTCTGAGAGCAAGCCCACAACGGGCAAACCGGAGGCCATAGCCTCCAATACAACCTGGCCGAACGTCTCAGTGTATGAAGGAAAAGCAAAAACATCCGCAGAAGCATAGGCGGTTGCTAATTCCGGACCGCGCAAGTAACCAGTGAACGTAACGGGCAGGCCGGATAGTTCCTGTTGTACTTCGGCATAAGCAGGACCGTCACCAACGATAACCAGGTGGCAGTTAGAATGGTCCATATTCTGATAGGCTTGAATGAGAAGGCGCAGATTTTTCTCCCAGGATACACGACCGACATAGAGCAAGATCGTTTTATTCCGTGGTTCCTCTCTTCCAGGCAGCCAGGAGCCGCGCAGGTCCTCATTTCTACATTCTGGCTGAAAGAGTTCCATATCAACCCCACGGGGCCAGATCCGCAGGTGTTCAAAGCCCTGGAGGCGCAACATATTAGCTGTAGAGGGAGAAGGGCAGAACGTCAACGCACATTGGCTGTGAATAAGGCGATTATACAACCACATGGGACGTGTGAGCAGGCCAAACCCAAAATGTTCACAATAAGCCGCCAGATTGGTGTGATAAGAAGAAATGAGCGGTATATTAAAGAAACGGGCCGCCGCAACCCCGGTAGCACCAAGAATAACTGGATCAACCAGGTGGACGATATCTGGCCGAAACTCGTTCAGGCGGCGCATAAAGAGTGGGCGAAAGAAATTAAATTTGAGCTCGGGATAGAAGGGAAAAGGAAGTCCGGCAGTACCAATAAGCTCAGCACCGGCATATTTCTCCATCCCTGAATCTGGACCGAGCAAGAGAACATCGTGTCCGTTTGTCTGTAAATGCTCCAATAGGCGGGCTAACGTACGTGTAACACCATCAAGTTTTGGTAGAAAGTTCTCAGTAATAATTGCGATGCGCATTTTCGCTGCATGGCCTCCCAGATAAACAAGGGCAACCTGCTATTGAGCCCAAATGTAGGGGCGCCGTTTACAAGCCCGTGCTGCCGTTTACAAGCTCGTGGGACAGGACTGATATAGCCAATATGGGTACCGATAAGCATGTCCCTATGTGACCAATAAGTTCGGCATGTATCTATATAGAATAGTAAAGCGTTATAGTTAGCGAGCCGTTAATACACGTTTACGGGTATGTAAAACTGAGGATAAGGGGGAGTTAAATAACTGTGTGGCTGCAATCCCAAATGTCCTATTGCAAGCGGCAAAGCGTGTACACTCGTGAAAATTGCTAGAACCATTCGTTATACTAAAAAAAAGCGTCTTTTTGTATCTTAATGCCTCAAATTGAAAGGGGAAGCAGGAGGAGGAAAAAGGAGAATATGCCAGTTGGGGAACTTAGGCTGATGTTCTCCTGAAATTGAAGAAGGAAGCAGGTATATCTACGGTGAAGCAACAATTCGTACGGATACAACCCTCAAGATCAGATGGTGCTCCTCAACAGGAATTTTCATCAGAAGAGCAGTTGCCAGGGAAGGCTCAGGCCAGGCAGGCTTCGACCTTCCCTCCTGAGGGATCAACGCCACCAGCAGCGCAAGATGCTACAGAAAAAAGCCCTGCGTCATATTGGGCCAGAGAGGAACCAGAGGAAGCAAGAACATCTTCTAACGCTACCAGGTATTCTCAAGCAGGAGCGAAACAGGTTCCCATGAATGCATCCTGGCAAGCCGGACAGTTGCCGCCTGGCCCGACCGGTTCAGGTGCCGTGCCGTATACGCCACCTGCGAACCGACCACCCGCACAGCAATTGCTTGTGACGCCCAGTCAGGGTATTGTTCCTCCACCATCTGCACCTCGCCCGCCGTATGGTCCACCAATGCATCCCGGTATGCCCTCGGGGCAGCGTCCGTATAATGCACCAGCGGCAATGTACCCGCCGTATGGTCCGACGCAGCCCAGTATGCCGCTGTATGGTCCACCAACTCATCCCGATATGTCCTCTGGACAACGTCCTTCAGGCGATCCGACGCTTCAGAATAATGCACTGCCTATGCAAGTACCACCGGTCGGATCAGGAAAAGCAATCCGTAAGAAGAGACGTTTTCCTATCTGGGCACGTGTTGTTGTGGTGCTAGTAGCGGTGCTTCTTGTAGGAGGTGGAACAGCCTTCGGATACTATCAGGCGAACTTTGCGAACCCACTTGAGAAAATTACCGGTCAACAGGCTGCCCAGATTGGCGCAGACGGCCAGAGCACGAGCCAGATGGCCGCAACGGGCAATGGTATCGGCAATAAACGCGTCAATATTCTGCTCCTTGGCAGCGACAACGATGGCAAAAACGCGGCCCCTCTTGCACAAACGGATATTGTGGTCACCATCGATCCGCAGACAAATTATGTGGGCATGCTCTCAATTCCACGCGACCTGCGCGTCGTTATCCCTGATGAGGGAACAGGGAAAATGGATGCCGCGTTTTCTTACGGTTGGCAAGGGAATTTCGGTGGTGCCACGCAACTTTCAAATGCAGCTGGCCTCAGTATCGCCACCGTCGAAAAGAATTTTGGCATTCACATCGACTACTATGCGTGGGTAGGACTGGAAGGTTTCGTCAAAGTCATCAATACGGCCAACGGGGTTGATGTCGATGCTACTCATCCCATAGTAGATAATGCATACCCCAATGATGTCAATAGTGCCAACCCCTTTGCTTACCAGCGTCTGTATATCCTGCCTGGTCCACAGCATATGGATGGGGTACAGGCACTGGAATATGTACGCTCACGCCATGCCGACCTGGTAGGAGATTTCGGTCGTTCCGCTCGCCAGCAGCAAATATTGAGCCAGTTGAAAACCAGGTTGGACACACCTTCAATCATCACAAAGCTTCCTGAACTGGCAAACGACCTTGGAGACAGCGTTAAAACAGATATGTCGGTACAGGATATCATCAATTTTATGGGTTTTGCGCATAACATCGACATAACGAAGGTCGATCGTCTTATTCTGAGTCCGCCATATTCCTCGATGGCTTCTGATACTACTGGCGATTATTTGCCCAACTGCAGCTTGATCACCCCAAAAATTGCGCAAATGTTCGATCTGGGCAATAATGCGAATTGCATTTCTACTGCCAGCGTCAACCCCAGCAATACAATGCTCGCTACGCATCAACTCGGTACGCACACATCGACCAGCGCAGTATCTACAACGGCTCTCTCTAACTCAGCAAGACTTGCGACACAATTGCTGAGCCAGCTTCATCCAATTCAACCTACTGAAGCGAACATAACTGGAGTACACAGTTTACTCGACTTGATGTTTCTGGTCGTATTCAACTCATTGGATGCAACAAAAGTATAATTGTATATGTCATATATTCTGACAGGACATTATTAATGGTTGTCAGAAAGTACTCAAATCTGTAGGATTGCTATGAAAAAATATAGATTTTTATATACAGCTTGCTCGCTCCTTTTGCTCTCATTGAGCCTGCAAAGTTGTCTGGGTCTGGGCGGCGGTGCGACGAACAGCAGTGACTTTAAGAATACAGGATCAAATGGTTCGATAGGTATCAATAGTACCGATCAGGCCATCTTCAAAGGGAAAATCTATTTTACTCTTAACCATAATCTGTATATGCTGGATGGGACGCGTGTTCCGCACCAGTTAACGCATAACTTAGTAGTGTCAGATCCGGTGGTCTCGCCAGATGGTAAATGGATTGCATTTAGTACACGTTATCCAAACTATTCTGACATCGTGTATATGTCTGTGAACGGTGGTCCGATCCATACTGTTATTACGGGCAAGGGAGAATTCTACGCAGCAAATGGCGATGGGACCAACGATTATTACTGGTGTGTACAGCCCTCATGGTCACCTGATAGCAAAAACCTGCTTTTCCTCAGCGATCTCCAAAAGCAGTTTTATTGGAGAAGCCTGGGTGGCTTATTTAGCCAGGCTTACTTTTCAGATCTGCAAATCTTCACGCTTCCTATCGGGCATCCTATGCTTGTTGCAAAATATGTCAGTACTACAGTCCAGGCCGTTGCGTATGCCTCCTTCGGTGATGGTGGTGATCGTGATACCATGTATCGTCCTCATCACGATGATCAAATTATATTCACCCACTATGAATACGATCAAACCGGTACGCAGCAGATTATCCAGCTCTTCCTGGAAAATCCCAATGCTATTGCCAATAATTCCGGTACATACAGCCCGGTGAATGATCCAGCAGTTCCTCTCACGCCAGCAAATACCAACCAACAGAGCATGGAGCCAGCATTCTCGCCCGATGGCACCTCTATTGCTTATATACAGCGCCAGAACAGTACCAGCATGGGACTCTATATTATGCCAGTTGCCAATAACGTAACAAATGATCCGAACAATCCTGCCATTGAGAAAGCCGCGTTACTGCCATTCAAGAAGACAGCATTGATTTTAAGCGGGCAATACGTCAGCGACCCAATCTGGTCGCCTGATGGCAAGCAGATCGTCTATTTGTCCTACAGCAATAATGTTTTCGATCTCTGGCTGGTAACTGTAAAAGCTGATAAGACAGGGAAGTACAAAATGGTTGGTGCTCCTGTACAACTGACCAGTGCTAATGGGGCACTTGATGGGGACTCACGCCCATTCTGGAGTGTATAAGCAATAAATAATGGAAACCCTGTTCCCCTTACAGCCGCCTGACAGCGAAGAACCCCCAAAATTACTATAGATGAGTAGAAAAGTGCCAATGTGAGTGAACATTGCTTATGTGGCCCGTTACTCTTAGTAAGAGTCATATTTTTGAATACGCTTATGCATATTCGGGTTATAGATGCGGAGCAAAGTGGAAGGGGTACTTATAGATGAGTGAGGCTGGCCAAGAGGTCCTCACCTATTCTAAAAAAGAAGCAGGAAGCAGGTAAATATATGGAGAAACGCCAATTTATAAAAGCGCCATCAGTTCAAAGCAACGGGCCTTCAGTACAGAAGCAGCCATTACCAGAGCAACAATTGATTGATAAGCCAGGGCAGCAGGTGCAAACAGGCTATGACCAGATTTCATCAGCGGGAATAGTTCATCAAGAGACTACGAAACAACAGATCACCCAAAACAGGGATACAGCTTCTTTTGCCAATGGTACTATGCCCCAGGGATTTATGGCACCGGGTCAGCAGTTTCCTCAGCAGTCGCAGGCGGGCATTACACCTTTTCCCAATTCTGTGAGGCCGATCTCGCCGCAGCAATCGGCAGCAGGCGTTAACCCTTTCACTAATACCCCGGCACAAAGAGCGCCGCAATGGTCCCAATCGGGCATTACACCGCAACAAAGAGCACCACAGTGGTCCCAATCGGGCATTACGCCGGGACAGCAAGCGTCGCAATGGTCCCAATCGGGTATTACACCGGGACAATGGTCCCAATCGGGCATTACACCGCAACAAAGAGCACCACAGTGGTCCCAATCGGGCATTGCACCGATGTTAGATCCATCAGGACCGGTCTCTCCGCACCAGTCTCTCGCAGGTATTGATGTATTTGCATCCGAGATCAATACACTTCCTGTGCCAGCAGTACAGAAGGGACCAGCCTCCCAGGCAGGAATTCCAATGCCCGGTACCTCAGCATGGCAGACTGGTGGCCTTGCTCAAACGGGAGACGCAATGCAGCAAATGCCCCCGTGGGCAAAAACAGCACTCAAGCGCGACAAGAAAAAGCGTTTTCCTATGTGGGCAAGAATTGTGGTAGCAGTGCTCGCCGTTTTAGTAGTCGGAAGTGGTAGTGCATTTGCATATTATCAGGTCAATTATGCAAATTCTATCAATCATATTACTGGCCAGCAGGCCTACCATCTCAATAATAGTAAGAAAGAAGATGGTGCTGTAAACCAGGCCCCTGTAGATAACACAAGCAGCGTATTAAACGGTGGACGTATTAACATTTTATTGCTGGGAAGCGATACTGATGGTAAAAACGGAAACGACATAGCTACTGGCACCCCTCTCGCACAAACGGATATGATCATAACAATTGATCCGCAGACAAAATATGTTGGAATGCTTTCGATCCCGCGTGATTTGCAGGTCTATATACCAGGATATACTCAGGGAAATAAAATGGATATGGCATTTATGGATGGTGTTGGAGGTGGGGGACCGGGCGCAGTTGCCAAACGGGTCGGTTATGGTGCTGGTCTGGCGGAAGATACCATACAGGCTAACTTTGGCATTAAAATCAACTACTATGCCTGGGTAGATATTTATGGATTTGCTAAAGTTGTGGATACGGCTGGTGGCGTTGATGTCGATGCCACTCATCCTATAGTTGACAATAGCTATCCTGATGAGAGTAACAAAAAAGATATTAACGCCTACAAACGGCTCTATATAGCTCCCGGACCTCAACATATGGATGGAGAGCAGGCGCTTGAATATGTGCGTTCTCGTCATGCAGACCTGGTTGGTGACATCGGGCGTACAGCCAGACAGCAGCAGTTATTGAGTGCGTTAAAGCAAAAGTTGGCTAACCCTAATATCATTGCAGAATCGGCCCCATTATTGAAAGATTTGGATGGATCACTCTTTACTGACCTGCAGCCAGATCAGATCATCCAGATAGCAAACTATGCACGTAGCGTTGACTTGAATAAAGTTGACCGTGTGACGCTGGGACCACCTACCTATGCAACCGCAACGCAAGCAAGCTCGAATTTACTGCCATATTGTGAGCCGATCAAGGAAAAAATCACGCAGATGTTTGGGTTGGGCAGTCAGGCTAATTGTATTACACAAACGGCTAGCAGCATTTCTAACAACTCGACAGTAATGGCTTCAACACAGCAACCTGTGAGCAATGTCAATGCTACTATTGATAATCCAGTTGTTCTGGCCGGCCAGTTGTTTAAGCAGACCCTATCAGACGTTACTATGAACCGGAGTGATAGCACTTCTCAATCCGATAGTATTCATAGCCTGCTGGACCTGTTGTTTCTGGCCGTGTTTCAGTCCTTTGATGCGTTGCAGTTGTAAAAATCCGAGGGTATGGGCTGCGTAGCCATTATACCAAAGAGGTTCTTTAGGACGGAATGAGGCGAAGCGATTAATAATATATAGATAAATCTATATTAAGTGTGTAGATTGATAAATAATGGCGTATATGTTATCAATTCTAAAATACAAGAGTACTGGGGTGTATTGGTCATGCAGAACTCGACGACATAACCCATTAATGGTATACTAGCCACTGAGACTGTTATCCCTAGTGGTGTAATCGCCCAGGTCGCTTGAGGTGGAACGTTGAACCAATTTGAAGGCACATTGATTGCTGGCCGGTACGAGATTTGCGAGCATATCGCCACGGGTGGTATGGCAAGCGTCTTTAAAACCTGGGATCACCGCGTGGAGCGGATTGTGGCAATCAAAATTTTGCGATCTCTGGATAAGAACGACGCGCGGGCTGTCGAACGCTTCCGGCGTGAAGCGCGTGCAGCGGCGGCGCTTGCTCACCCCAATGCCGTTACCATTTATGATTTTGTTGAGGAGTCGGGCCAGTACTTCCTGGTTATGGAATATATCCATGGTCCGACATTGAAGCAACTCATTGGGCAGCGGCGTCAACTGCAACCACGCGAAGCGATTGAAATTGCGGTCCAGGTTTGCTCAGTTCTGCAAGTAGCACATGCACGCGGTTTTATTCATCGTGATATCAAACCGCAGAACATTATGCTCACGTGGAGTGGTGGTAGCAACGGCGGCAATCTTGGTGACACTGGAGCATGGGTCAAGCTGACCGATTTCGGTATTGTACGTGTGGCCGAGGATGCGGGCCTGACGAATAGCGGCATTGTGCTTGGTACTGCTGATTATCTCTCGCCGGAGCAGGCGCGTGGTGAGACGCTGACCGCATCATCCGATCTTTACTCGCTCGGTGTTGTGATGTTTGAGATGTTGACCGGGCGCCCACCTTTTGTGGGCCCGACCGCCGTCTCCATTGCCATGCAGCATGCATCAACAAACCCACCATCCCTACGCCAATTCAATCCGGCTATTCCACCCGCCCTTGAGCAACTTGTTCTACGCACGTTGCAGAAGGAACCCGAAGATCGTTTCAGTTCTGCAGCTGAAATGCAGCAGGCCTTACGTCACTGCGCCAAAGAAATTATGAGAGGGAGATCTGTAGCTTCAGCAGGACCATCCGCTCAGGCATACCCACGCAATTATTCTTTAGGGAAAGATGGGTCGGGGCGTGGACAATATACACCATAATGTAAACTCACAAGGTTGAATGCGGAACCGATGTGCGTCTCTACGCAACTTACATATAACATATACAGAGATAATAAAGGCAGAGATGAGAAAGACAGCTCCCTTTTATCCTCTCTGTAACACAAAACCTCCTGAAATCGTTGTTTTATATAACAGGTATGTGCTTGTTTAACGTTGGAAAAGTATATGGAACAGAAACAAATTATCTCACCTCATGCACCTGCAGCCATTGGCCCCTATAGCCAGGCAATTCGTTACGGTCAGTTTATTTATACGTCTGGCCAGATCCCGCTTGATCCCGCCACTGGTGAGATCGTCGGTGAAGATGTGCAGGGACAGACGCATCGCGTCCTACAGAATCTGCAAGCTGTATTGGAAAGCGCGGGAGCATCTCTCAAGAGTGTTATTAAGACAACTGTTTTTCTTGCACGAATGAGCGACTTTCAAGCGATGAATGCTATCTACGCAGGCTATTTTACGGATACAGCGCCAGCTCGTTCGACGGTGGCCGTCGCAGAATTGCCACGCAAGGCTTTAGTCGAGATTGAGTGTGTCGCACTTGTCGAAGACTAACCATGGGAGAATGCCGGTGAACACAGCTACTATCTGGCGCACTGCTCTTGAGCGACTGGAACATACATCGATTGATGCGGTTAGCAAAACATGGTTACAGGAAGCCCATCTTGCCGCTCTGCCTCATATCGACAACGACGACATCGATGTCCCAACCATTGGACAGGAGCAAGAGGTCTATTTCACGCTGCAACTTCCCAACAACCTGGCCTATGATATTATCAACACACGCTGGCGACGCCCAATTGAAGAGATCCTGGCCGATCTCACCGGCCAACCCGTCGCTCTTTCGGTAACCCACAAACCTGAAGAGGACGCCCCGGACACTCTCTTTATGAATGGGCGAGAGCCATTTGAACACACGTCTTTTTCGTCCGCACCGAAAAATACCTATTCCTACTCCGATGTGCAGCCGGGCATGTCTGCTCAGTCATCATTTCCCCGTCCTGACCTGCGCTATACAGATACAGGGGCTTCCGATTCGCTTGAAGATCGGGATAATGAGCAACGCGCAAATATCCTGATGCACAACCGGCTGAATCCACGCTACACCTTCGATGCTTTTATCGTTGGAAATAGCAATCGCCTGGCACATGCTGCCTCCCTTGCCGTCGCTGAGGCACCAGGGGAGTCGTACAACCCGCTCTTCCTCTATGGAGGCGTGGGGTTGGGCAAGACGCACCTCCTGCACGCCATCGGTCACCAGGGAGTGCACACAGGCCTGGCTGTCCTTTATGTCTCATCAGAGCAGTTTACCAACGATATCGTTAACGCCATTCGCTATCGTACGACCGAGGAGTTCCGCGCCAAATATCGCTCGGTCGATATTCTCCTGGTCGACGATATTCAGTTTATCGCCGGTAAGGAATCAACCGAAGAAGAGTTTTTCCACACATTCAATAGCCTGCATGAAATGAGCAAGCAGATTGTGATCTGTAGTGATCGTCCTCCTAAAGCCATTCTGAGTCTGGAAGAACGCCTGCGTTCACGCTTTGAATGGGGGCTGATCGCCGATATCCAGCCCCCCGATCTGGAAACACGTATGGCTATTCTACGTGTCAAAGCTGATATCCTGCATTATCGCGTTCCCGACGATATCATCACCTATATTGCCGGACGCGTGCAGACAAACATTCGTGAGCTGGAGGGCTGCCTGAATCGCTTGATGGCTTACCAGCAACTGCATCGTACCGATCTCACTATGGACGTTGCTCGCGCCGCTATGTCTTCGCTAGGCAACGACACGCGGGAAACACGCCTCAACAGCCGCCAGATCGCACAGGCCGTAGCGGAATACTACCGCATCTCAATGGAGGCGATGTGTGGGAAACAGCGCGACAAGCACATTGTAATGCCACGGCAGATCGCCATGTACTTGATTCGTCAGGAGACTCAGGTCTCACTGCTCGAAATAGGGCAGCTCTTCGGTGGGCGTGATCATAGCACCGTTCTGCATGCCTGTGAAAAAATTGATCGCGAAATCAACGTCAATCCTACTTTAAGGCGCGAGGTGATAGCGATCCGTGAGCAGTTGATGAGAGAGTAATTGGAAAATCATGTTAACGATATACAATAGTTACCTTATTGATCTTGATGGAGTCGTCTATCGGGGAGAGGAGATTGTTCCAGGTGCCAGAGAATTTGTCGCCTGGCTCAATACAAGTCAGAAAAAATACCTCTTTCTTACCAATAATTCTTTTGCCAGCGAAACACAGGTGCTGGCGAAACTGACGCGCCTGGGTATCTCTACCAGCAGTTCACATATACTCGGAGCTGGTCAGGCCGCAATACAGAACATCGCTCGCCGTTTCCCGGCTGGGAATGTTTATATCGTCGGCGAACAACCACTCTTTGAACTGGCGCGAAGCTACAAGTTACAGATCGCGAATGAAAACAAGACACTTGCTGATGTTGTACTGGTCGGACTTGATCGCACCTTCAATTACACTACGCTCACTGAGGCAGTGCAGGCAGTGATGGCGGGAGCAGCCTTCGTCGCCATTAACCGGGATTCACTGTTACCCATCGTTGGTAGCCTCATCCCTGGCTGTGGAGCAATGGTAGCCGCAATTGAAGCTGCAAGCAGCATCCACCCTGAAGTAATTGGCAAGCCTGAGCCAGGGTTGCTGCTCGAAGGGATGCGCCTCTTAGAGAGCAAGCCAGAAGAAACGATTATGATTGGCGACAGTCTGGATACCGATATTCTGGCTGGCAAAGCTGCTGGCACACATACCTTATTGGTGCTTTCCGGTAAAGATACGCGGACTACATTGGCAAAAGCAGGCATCGAACCTGAATTTGTCTACGAGAATCTTGCAGCTGTCATGGCTGATGTGCGTACGCTTGAGCGTTAGCTCAATCTAAGGAATTAGTAGATGCGTTTATGCTCAGAGGATTGCCATTATCTGGTGGGCGATCCACAACCGCAATGGTACAGCGCGAAACGCAGATCAGCTTCTCATTCTCGTCAGTGATGCGCACATCCCAGACATGTGTGGTACGCCCGAGGGTGATAGGGGTAGCTACTCCTGTAAGCATTCCCTCGCGCTTTGGGCGTAGATGATTGGCGTTGATCTCCAGCCCGAACGCCATCTGCCCGTTTGCATCGATATTGAGCACACTGCCAATAGAGGCGATAGATTCGGCCAACACAACTGAAACTCCCCCATGCAAGTAGCCAACCTGCTGCCGATGATTAGGGCCAATTGGCATTGTCGCCACCACACGATCCTTCTCCGCCTGTACCAGTTTTATATCAAGTACATCCCAGACAGAGCCCTGCCGGCTATTGTTGATCGAGGCAATGATTTGTTCCTGTGAGTATTCCACTACGGCACTCTCCTTTGCATTAGCGAATAATTGGTACTGTTATAGGTAGTCTAACAGACGATTATGGGTACTCACAAGAGAATGGAGCCTGTCATTAATTCACACCTCATTTATGAACTATTTCACAGTTTTCCGCCTCCACCTCAGGTTATACTACGAACGTCAAGAGACGCTCATGTTATGGGTACACCATCCAGGATGGAAACGGCGTTTTCAGAAGAAGAAGAGGTATTCCACCATATAAGAAAGTTCATCGTATACAGCGCATACAAAAGAAAATGTTTACCTTCTCTTTTTGTGTAAAGCGTACTAAATTTTAGTGTGGAAAAGGATTTACAATGAACCGATTATTGATTTTACGTGCCTCGCTCCGCCAGATTCTCACGCGGACAGGTGTAATGGGAACAGGTATCTTTGCACTAAGCCTTGTTCTGAGTGCACTGCTTCCGGCTCCGGCAGCTTTCGCAGCGGCAAAGGTTGCAGCACGACCCAACAGCGGTGGTTTTTCTATTGCCTATGTACAGACTGTAACGACCACTAATATTCTCGGCAATGGCACCGAGTTGAGCGACCATGTTACAATTGGCAATCCAAATGCCATCATCTTCGTCACACCAAATCGGAATCCTGCAGGTGTCACTGGAGTCGTTGATAATCATCACCTCGGTGTACGATATAATGGGGTCCAATGGGCCATTTTCAATCAGGATAACACTGCAATGCCTGTAGGTGCTTCCTTCAACGTTTATGCACTCATTTCTGGGATTGTTGACGCGCCTGGGCTCATACACGCTAGCGGTGGTGGTCTTGTTTCCGCCTATGTGCAGACCGCAACAACCGCTAATATTGCTGGCAACGCAACTGCTTTGAGCGACGGCACGACACCCGGCAATCCAAATGCCATTATCATCGTCACACCAAACTGGAATCCTAATGGCGGTGTTGGGGTCTTCGATAATCATCCCCTTGGTGTACGGTATAAGGGAGGCCAATGGACCATTTCCAACGAGGATGGGAAAGCAATGCCCGTAGGTGCTTCCTTCAACGTTTATGCGGTCCCCGCTGCTACAGTTCTGGGTGATGTGTTTGTACAAACAGCCACGCCATCCAATAGTCATAGCAACTACACGACAATCAATAGCCTGTATACTAACGGGCAGAGCAATTTTAAGTTGCTGGTCACACCGAACTGGAACCCTAAGGGCACCACTGGTGTCTTCGATAAGCACTCTTTTGGTGTACAGTACCGCAATGGCAAGTGGATCATTTTCAACGAAGATGGCAAAGCAATGCCCGCAGGTGCTTCCTTCAACGTAGTAGTCGTTGGGTAAAGCACTGTCCAGTCCCTCTGGATATACAACTGCCGCAAGCAATATCCAGAGGGACTGGACAAATCTCAATCTTAGTCACCGATCATAATGGTAATGTTCTAAAACTGGACCTCTATTCTTTTAGCAATGCTTGTAAATCTGTAGCGAGTTGTGTAGGTGTGAAATCATTGCCGAGGAAGACACGCTCATGACCCTGCTTATCAATAATATATAATCCCAGACTATGATTTATCGTTTGCTGCTCTTGTTGAGCATAGATACCGTATGCCGACCATATCGGCGCTAGCTTGTTTCGTGGCCCAATAAGGTAATGCCAGTAGTCTTGCATCCTGTGTGCCTGCGAGAACTTGAGGGCAGCGCTGGTGGTATCTCGCACTGGATCAGTACTGACTGCCAGTATTCCCACCTTCGGAGCTGCACTACCCAGATCCTGCATCGTAGCATGCAGTTTCTCGGCTGTTAGCGGGCACAGATCCGGACAATTTGTATAGAGAAATGTCAGCACCACTGGCTTCCCTTTAAACTCTGCGAGCGAAACCTGCTTCCCAAACTGGTCTGTTAGAAGAAAATTTGGCGCTGGACTATTCCCAAGATCAGTTCCTTGTAGGCTAGAAGCGTTTGTACCAATGCTGCTACCGGTACTACTAGTTGCTGGTATCGTCATATGACGTTGTTGAAATAGCGTGACTACCAGAATCACCAGCACAGCCAGCGTAACAACTGAAAGTCGTGATGCAAGGCGCCAGTTCATACTCATAACATTTCTCTCTTAATGGATGACCCGATCCACCACCATCACAGCGAAGATAGCAGCGAGATAACAGTTGGAATACCAGAACAGTGTGCGTGCCCATTTCTTAGTTTTATCCAGTACCAGGCGTATTGCCATATAGATGAGGACGCCACCGAGGCCGAGCGCTGCGACAAGATAGATGTAGCCCATAGCATGCATTGCAAAAAGGACCAGCGTGACACCTAGCAACAGGAACGAATAGAGCAAAATCTGTTTTTGCGTCTCTCGTTCGCCCATCACCACCGGTAACATCGGTATGTTTGCTTTCTCATAATCTTTCTGAATGAGCAAGGATAGCGCCCAGAAGTGCGGTGGTGTCCAGAAGAAGATAATCGCGAACAGCCAGATTGCGGGTAGTGTTATGTTATTGGTCACCGCCGCCCAGCCAACGAGAACGGGCACCGCGCCAGCCGCACCACCAATTACAATGTTTTGTGAGGATGTGCGCTTCAGCCCCATCGTATAGATGACGACGTAGAAAAGATTAGCACCTAGCGCCAATGCTGCACTGAGCAGATTGACGAAGACCGCCAGCACGACAAACGAGCCAATACCCAGGGCGAGGCCAAAGATCAGAGCGTTTTGGGGTGACACTTTGCCTGATGGCAATGAGCGGCGCTGAGTGCGCCCCATAATCTGGTCAATGTCACGATCAATGTAGCAGTTGAGGCTATTTGCGCTTCCGGCAGCCATTGCGCCTCCCAGTAATGTCGCAAGTACCAGGCTCAGTGAGGGCAGACCTCGATCCGCAATCGCCATTGCCGCTACGGTCGTTCCTAACAGGAGCACTGTTACATGCGGCTTCATAAGATTTCATGTAGCTGGAAAGCACCTGCCGCATCTTGCCGGGCTGTTCTACGCTTACAGGAGCGGTTGACAGTTCGAGTGAAGGCGTTTCGCCAAATTCACTATTGCTTTTTACGATACTCACCTGTTTCCGTCCCCTTTGTTTGGAAAATATGGAAGTGCAATCCTCATCCACGCCTTATAACGCGCAAGCTTTAGATATGTAAGCTTCATCTTGAAGGCATCCCCTTTGATAGACGTTTCGACGTTCTCTATTGTCGTCGTCTTTCCTGATACCTCCCTTGCAGCACATAGGTAGCACCTTACAAATACCTGAATGAAGCATGCTAAATTCTCACGATATGATCTCAGGGGTATTTGTAGGGGCGGCATAAATGCGGCCCCTACATCCCCGCGGTCCCGACGCGATTTCTTCATTTCGTATCAACTCATGGATTGATGTTGACCGCTGGGGGCAATCCCCAGCGGGCAACATTAATCTAACACTTTGCGTACTATGTAGAGCGGACGCGCCCGTACCTCGTCATAGATACGTCCCAGGTACTCACCAATAATACCCAGGAAAATCAGCTGAATACCACCCATGAAGAGTACCATGATGAGTGTCGTCGCCTGACCCACAATAGCATCGGTAAAGAGACGTAATATAATCGCAATCAGAATGCCTATTAAGCTGATCAGGGCCAGGGTAAAGCCCAGGCTGGTAGCAATTTGTAGTGGCACATGGCTGAAACTGGTAATTGCGTCAAGTGAGAAACGGATCATCTTGGTCAATGGATATTTGGTTGTACCGGCAAAGCGCTCATGGCGCTCATAATGCACCGCATCCTGCCGGAAACCAACCCATGCTGAGAGTCCACGCATAAAACGATGATGTTCTCGCATCTTCACCAGCGTATCCACAACTTGCCGATCTAGTAGTCGGAAGTCCCCGGTATCACGTGGGATATCGACTGCGGTGATACGTCGAATTAAGCGATAAAAGGCCGCTGCGGTTGCCAGTTTGAAGAATGTCTCTCCCTTTCGTGTCGCCCGTTGTGCATAAACGACCTCCGCTCCATCCTTCCAACGCGCTATAAGTTCAGGGATAACCTCAGGGGGATCCTGTAAATCGGAGTCGAGAATGATTACCGCATCACCTCGTGCGTAGTCCAGACCCGCCGAAATAGCGATCTGGTGCCCGAAGTTGCGTGAGAAATCAATTACGCGCACGCGTGCATCTTTCTCGTGTAGCTCTTTCAAGATAGAGTAGGTTCTATCACGGCTCCCATCGTTAATCAGCACAATTTCAAATGGTTCACCAACATCTTCCATCACTTGCGTCACCCGCTCATAAAAGTGAGGAAGCGTCTCCGCCTCATTAAAAGCTGGTGCAACGATAGAGTAGGTTGGATGCTCGTCGTTAAGCGGTTCCATATTTATACTTTGTGCATTCATAGGTAGTTTTTAAGGCCCCTTTCTCGCTGTTTTCTGTTAATCTCTCCTGAGAAGGTACTGTTCTGTATGATTATACCTTATTTCTTTCTCATGACTGTGCAATATAGTTTTTGATCAGGAAGTGGTAAATTGTATGCGTGGAAGATAAATTGGATGACGCCTGAGCAGCATCCTTTCTGTTGCACCTTTCATAATTACCCTTTTCAATAAAGTTCGAGAGGAGCGGAAAGACCTCCTCAGACGTATAACGGAATGCTCATTGGCACAATTATATAATTACTCTGCCATACCCGGTTTTCCTATATTAGGCTGAATTGGCAATCACGCTCAGAGAAACGTGCAAGATGAGAGAGGTAGGTAGTTACATGACTCATCAAGGTGATGCATTCAACAATATTATCACCCCATTGCTCGCCTAATGTAACACACATTAGTGCGTGTGGTAGCAGCAACTTGCATAATTGCCAGTAGTCAGGTTGCGTTTGCTCTGAAGGAAATAATTGAGACATTGCCTGTATTATACGTGCAACCCATATACGTTGGGTTACTTCAGATAGGCATCCTTTAAGGACAGCTTGCAAGAGGCAATGGACTGTCACGGTCCGACTAGCTATATTACGTTGTAGCAACGAATGGACCAGAAGTTCTTTGATGGTGGCATCAAACCGCAAAGGGTCTTCTGTAAGTTGCACGAAGGCAGGTCCAAGCCATATTGTGTTTTTAGTAAAGAACTCTTCGGGGATGGGCTTAGGAGCCAGGAAGGTGCATATTGTCAGTAACTCAGCAGCCAATGGGCTGCTCTGCTGAACACGCTCAAAGGCCATTAAAAAAGTTTTGGTTACAGAGAAGGGATGATACGTATGTGATGTACGTTCTTCAAGGAGGCGAAGTTGCGAAGACTGGAAATGGCAAAGATAGTCAAATAAGTTACATTGCGTTGCCTCGATATAGGCTCCTGCTTGATCAAGTGCAAGAGGGAGCCCATCCATGGCTTCTACGATCTGGCTCGCTACAAACTCATCTTGTGCATCACATGTTGATATTTCTCCAATATTACAGAGCCGTGTGCGATGTAATAGAAATTGCTTCCCTTCCTCTATGTCCATATTGCACAGATTGATGATTGATGTTGCTATATCGATATCCTGCCGCTGCATGGTTAGTAAAATTGCACCACTGCGTACTGCTGGTAATATCACTTTCAACTGCTCGATGTCTTCGACATTGTCGAAGATCAGAAGCCATTCCCTATGATTAGAAAGCCATCGTTGCACAGCCGCAAGGCAGTTCTGGTCTGACTCTTGCTCTTCTGGAAGACGCAGCAAGTGAGCTAACATCATAAAATCGGAGAAGAGGCTCTCCTTGGTTTCAGCTCTAATCCAGAAGATAGCTGTATAGTCATGAGAATGTCGATAGGCATATTCAAGTGCAATTTGCGTTTTGCCGCTCCCTCCAAGTCCTGTTAAAGCGCAAAGACGATTTGAAGAAGTAATAATTTTTGAAAAAAGTATTTCGTGTATCTGTTGCATGATATTTTCTCTACCAGTAAAAAAAGGATTTCGTGGAAAAGGTATCTGCCAGTAAGGTGAGAGGCTTGCTAGACTAGATTCTGAGCAAAAGATGTGTCTCGTTTTCTTTTAAATGCAGATGTTGAGCCAATTCAAGTATAATGCCTTTGCTATTGGGAAGATAGTCTCCTTGTTCCCAGGCCCATATGGTATTATAGTGCACTCCAATTTGCATCGCTAGAGCACGCTGGCTCACTTTTCTTTTTTTTCGAAATGTTCTGAGTGTTTCTCCAAAAGAAATCCATTCATTCATATTTTGTTCATCCTTTAAAAGAAGTAATTATCTCTAGAAAAATCATAGGTACTTTGTGATATGCCTATTGTATCATATCAATAGTTAGTGAATGGTGTGTGGTTTCTGAAAGAAAGACCATATGGAGACTATATAGGACGCTTTTCATTTGGTTCTCTCTGAAACTTGCTTTTGTATAGGAAAAAACATGAAGATAGAAGTTGATATCACCAGTGTTGTACTTGCTGCTTAATGGATTTGGATATTCTTCTGAGATACCTCATGTTCTCTTTAACAAATACAATGGCAAGGCTAAGATCTTCATAGACCATTTCCTACGAATTGATGTCTTTGAAGCAGAAGATCCATTTCTAGCTTCTTTAGAGAATGTCTTAGAAATGCACGATTTTCATCAAATTGTGAGATGATTATAGACATTCTCTCAACATTAGTATACTTAAAGGAGATTTACATGCTTAACACAAAAAGAAATTTAGTGGGTCTCATCTTCGGATTGATCTGTGTTTGTCTTTCCCTCTTTATGGCAACTCCAGCATTTGCTCATTCTTCTCATTTGTCAGACTCACATGTGACACCAAATGCAAGTGGTGGTGGTTGTTATGACTCTACCGATGTCTACGCATTCGTTGCTTCATGTATTAGTGAAGGAAGTAATTATTATATTTACCCTGATACCTATGTCAGAGGCGCAAATGGGGCTAGTGCCCGTGGATGGACATCTTGTTCTGGTGCTGTTCAGCTCTATGACAATAATAATTACGTTGGTTCTGTATCCTTCAATTGTCTTAGTGCATTGAGAGGTAGTTTCACAGGACATTATTATGGTCCTGCAATTCATGCCCAAGCTGGACATATGTATATGGAAGAAACAATAGGTCTTGCCTATCGTGGTAGCAACTACTATTCACTAAACAATTTTAGCCCTGAACAGTACGCATAATGTTCCTTATTTAAGTATGATAGTTACTATCATACTTAAATTATTTTTAGACTATAAATATGTATAATTTATAAATAGTTAAAAATCAGAAGAGTATTTAAGAAGAAAAATACTAAAATTGAGTCCAATATAGTATTTTATTACCGCTTTAACAGGATTTCAGCCATTTTGGAAGAGAGCGTATCTAGACTGCAAGAGTACCATGTGGTAGACTGATAGGTTCTTTGTTTTTTTATATTCAATGCATGCCAACGAACGCTGTTTTTTCCAACCCCCCTTACCTTTTCACCAGTTAAGGGAGTGCTACCGTATTTTTACTATGTAATTTATTTTTGAAATATGCTACAATTATTTATACCATAAAAACTAATTTTGTTTTTAAAACCTATTGTCGGTTTTTAAAAATAATGAATGTTTTTATGTATATAATATCGCTAAATCTTTTATAAATATGCTAAAAAGCAAAAATTGCTATCCTAGACACTTGCATATTTTAGTATTCATAAGTATAATTTGGATACTACGGTTTTACGTATGTAAATGGATGTATTATTCAGTATACTAGGAGGAAAATACCTTGAAACTTATTCGCCCTAGCTTAGGATTAGCAACCATTTTGGTAATTTGCATGTTTCAGCTTTTCTTTGGATCCCCAGCTTATGCCAACAGCGTTTCGAAAGCAATACGTGCATCAGTTACTATAACAATGCCCTTGTACGTGGATTGCAAACAACATCCAAGTGCAACCATTTTGAAGAATTGGGAAAAATATCACATCTGTGGTTATGGTAGCATTCCAAATACGACTGTGATTCTCTAACGGGGTTTCGCAAGGGAATTGTGGCACGGTCACTAATACCCTCGCCAACCGTGGCGGAGGTATAGGGCAATCCATTGTTGTCGTTTCAGTTCCTTGGTACTCAGGAGGAATGAGAACAGCCTATTATGCCGGCACATGGTACAGCAGTTCAGGATTAAGTGGAAACACCAGTGATGCCTCCACAAGCTTTAGATTTAGTTGGACATCGAAGCTGAGTTATTATATGGATACAGGGGAAGCCACTGTGCTCATTGCCGCTGAGGTAGCTCAGACCGTTTTGCTTGGCAACTGCACCCTGACTAACCCGATTTTGGCTTCAGCCAACATTACGGGTTAGGAAGTAAGGACTCTCCTGGAACTTTCCAAAAGAAGTGTGCGAGGGAGTAGCCTCTAGTCTTGTCGTCGATCAGATTAGTCAAGGGAGCAGATTACGCCTTTGACTAATCTGACCAACCCCAATCACTCACAGTATGATCATTAACAGCTCTTACCGTTCGGACACATGAAGCCTCTGAGCCGTGGCTCAAAAAAATAACCTCTTCGAAATGGTGCCATTTTTCAAGATAGCCATTATAGCCTTGACCTTGGGGAAATGGAAATTTAATGTAGGCTCCCCGTTTTCCACAACGTTCACATATGCTAATGCTCCCCTGTTTCGTTATTTTGCCAAGAGGCATAATACTATAATCTATGGTTTTTCTTAAAAACATGATATCCTCCTTTTGCGGCTACAGCCTGAATCCCGTTATGTAATCTAAAATATAATTTTGAGATAAAAGATGATATTCCTAGTATCGGAAGGAATAATCATTTTAGCAATCAGGCTGTCTTCATTGCGTTCTGGATGGCTCTCGCTTGCAATACTCCGACGTGTCAAAATGAAAGGAGGGTATTCGAGAAGCGCTTCGCTTCTCTTCTGCTGCGTCTTCATCAGTCCTCCTCAAGGTTTCTCATACTCATTATGAGTCTACCACATGGTACTCTTGCAGTCTAGATACGCTCTCTTCCAAAATGGCTGAAACCTTAAAGGTAAGGAGAATATCTTAAGGGCACTCTACCGCATCTTGGACCTTCACTAATATCATCAGTTGCTAATGCGATATATTTTGCGGCATTGCATTCCTATGCTATAGTATTCTTTGTAAAACGCCATCACTGGAAAGGTCTCTGTACCTATGGAAGCAAATCTCGACCTGCATTTCTGGCTGACCGAATGGAACCCTGCTCCTTCTCTCTATATCGGCGTAGCTCTTCTTATAGCAGCGTACCTCTACGCAGTTGGCCCATTGCGTAGAAAGTATCACCTTGCCGATTCTGTGAAGCGTAGCCAGGTTATTCTGTTTGTGGTTGGGATGCTGGTTATGTTCCTGGCGCTTGCATCACCTCTGGATGAACTGGGCGATGAGTACCTCTTTAGCGCTCATATGGTGCAGCACCTGCTCATTACGCTGGTAGCACCTCCCTTGTTGCTCCTCGGTACGCCCGGATGGTTGCTTCAACTGTTATTGCGTAATCGTACTCTTTTGCTAATAGGGAAGGTTTTGACGCATCCTTTTGTGGCCTTTTTTCTCTTTAATGTTGATTTCGGACTCTGGCATGCACCACTTCTCTATAACGCGACGCTCGCGAATGAAAACCTGCATATTTTTGAGCATCTGTTATTTATCGTCACCGCTACGCTCTACTGGTGGCCTGTCTTGAGTCCTGTTAAGGAGTTGCCGCGCCTCTCGCTTGGTGGTCAGGTACTCTACCTCTTCCTGAGCGGTATGCCTTCGGTTGCTCTGGGTGCTGGCCTGACCTTTATGCAGCCTTTGTACGCTCCTTATATCCAACAACCCATACGTGCCTGGGGGCTCTCTCCAGCAACCGATCAACAACTGGGCGGCCTGATCATGTGGGTACCTGTCAATATCATCTTTATCATCGTCGTCAGTGCCCTTTTTATTCACTGGATGCAGATACAGGACGAAAAACAGCGCCTGGAAGAGGCCCAGGTAGATGCAGCCTCCCTGGAAGACGCTGATAATGTTGAGATGGTGTAGAGGTGCCGTTTACAAGCCCGTGTGCGCGATACAAACCCGTGTGTGCAAATGGTGTAGGGGTGCCGTTTACAAACCCGCGTGTGCGATCAATCATGCTCGATGCGGCTTATTCAATCGTGCTATAACGTTTAGGCTTCTGTAAGGTGAGCCTCAAAGATTGCAAGCTCTCTTTCAGGGAGCCTCACTACACTACGTCAGTAATATGGCGAGAGTGTCGCCTGTTAATATGACATTATCGTCCATCGTCAAACATTGTTTTAGGAGATTTAGACGTGAGGATGCCTCTATTTCGTGGGACAAAAAAGCGCTTGCTCTGTCTGGTCGTCGGCGCTCTACTGTCCTCGCTTCTTTTTGCCGCATGTGGTGGCTCTACCTCCATTCTGAATACAGATGGTCCAGTCGCTGAGAGTGAAAGCTTTATCTTCTGGGTGATTCTGATCATTGCAGGGGTTATCTTCGTTCTCGTTGAGAGCGCTCTCATCTATTCAGCATGGAGATTTCGTGAGCGACCAGGAACTCCAGCTCCCCGGCAGTTGCATGGAAACAACACACTTGAGGTCGCCTGGACGGCTGCTCCCGCAGTTGTTCTCCTGATTGTGCTGGTTTTTACCATCCGTGGTCTGTGGTATGTATCGCCTGAGAATATACCTACCAGCGGGACGACGCTGCAAGTGGAAGCCATTGGTCATCAGTGGTGGTGGGAATTTTATTACCCGAGTTACAATATTACAACTGCTGATACCTTACATGTGCCTGTGGGCGAAACCATTAATGTTAAACTCTACTCCAATAACGTGATCCATAGTTTCTGGATTCCAGCACTTAGTGGCAAGACCGATGTGATCCCCGGACACGACAATTCAAGATGGTTTGTGGCCGATAAGGCAGGTAACTATGAAGGGCTCTGTGCCGAATTCTGTGGTCTGCAGCACGCAAATATGCGGTTTAATGTAATGGCCGAGAACGCGGCTGATTTCAATACCTGGGCGATTTCGCAGCAGCAGGCTGCTACAGCGCCTCCTTCTGGTAGCCTCGCTGCCGCAGGTCAGAAGCTTTTCACTACAGATCAGTGTTCTACCTGCCATGGTATTGTTGGCGTTGATACAAAGGGTTTTGTTGATCCCTCGGTGGCGTGTAATGCTCCCAACGGAACTACTAAAGATCCCTGTTTCGTCGGACCCAATCTGACGCACTTCGCGAGCCGTGCCACTAACGGTGATCGAAGCCAGGTTGGCCTGATCGCAGGTGGTGTGCTGGAAAACAACCTGAATGATGCAGCCTGTCAGCCAGATAATCCACAATTATTGCAGCAGTGTGGCGTGGCGGAGTGGTTGCATAACCCGCAGGTCATAAAACCGGGCAACGATATGAACATTGGCCAGCTCAGTCAGAGTGATATTAGTAAACTGGTGGCCTATCTGGAGACTCTCAAGTAAGCCATCTACCCTGTACCTGTGGGGCTAGATATTGGAGGAATTGCTCATGGCAACGCGCACTATCGGTGATAGCGCAACAATAGCGGTTCGTCGTAAGACATTCGGCGAGACCTACGTCGGTGAATGGGTGACGACGACCGATCACAAAAAGATCGGCTTGATGTATATCATATCAGGCTTTTTCTTCTTCCTGGTAGGCGGTCTGGAGGCTCTCTTAATTCGAGCGGAGCTGGCCAGGCCCGATGGGAAGATACTCAGCCCTGATGTCTATAACCAGATCTTTACTATGCATGGCGTGACGATGATTTTCCTGTTCATCATGCCAACGCTGACTGGTTTCGGTAACTACATAGTGCCGTTAATGATCGGCGCTCGTGATATGGCTTTCCCACGCATGAATTCGTTTGGCTTCTGGACAACGCTCTTCGCTGGCGTCTTCCTGCAGTCAAGCTTTGTGTTTGGATCAGCACCAAATGGCGGCTGGTTCAACTACGCACCTTTGAGCGAAGTCACCTGCGGCGTTCATGCCGTTCAGTGTACCATCGGTATGAATGATGACTTCTGGCTGCTCGGCATTATGCTGCTCGGTGTTGCATCTATCGCCAGTGGTCTGAACTTTGTGGTGACCATTCTGAAGTTGCGTGCGCCAGGAATGAGCATTAACCGCATGCCTCTATTTACCTGGATGACGCTGGTAACTTCATTCCTGTTGCTCTTCGCTCTGCCTAGCCTGACTGCTGCAAGCGTATTGCTGTTGCTCGATCGCCGCATCGGTACTCATTTCTACCAGTATGCATTTGGTGGTGATCCGCTACTCTGGCAGCACCTGTTCTGGTCTTTTGGGCATCCAGAGGTGTATATCCTGATCTTGCCTGCCTTCGGTATCATTTCGGAGGTCTTGCCGGTCTTCTCTCGCAAACCTATCTTTGGCTATACCTTTATCGCCTGGTCGGGCGTCGCTATCGGTTTCTTGAGCTTTACGGTCTGGGCGCACCACATGTTCGCCGTTGGTCTCCCCGCCATCGCGCAGGGCTTCTTCGCCGCCAGCACGACGTTAATCGCTATTCCGACTGCCGTGAAGATCTTCAACTGGATCGCAACCGTCTATGGTGGTAAGATCAGTTTTAAAGCTCCTATGATTTTCGCTCTCGGTTTCATCGCGATGTTCTTGATTGGTGGCTTAAATGGCGCTGCCCTGGCGATTGTGCCTTTCGATTACCAGATAACCGACACGTACTTTGTGGTCTCTCATATCCACTATGTGCTCTTCGGTGGTAGTGTCTTCGCGATCTTCGCAGGCTTCTTCTACTGGTTCCCGAAGGTGACCGGCAAATTCCTGGGTGAGCGCATGGCCCAGGTTCAGTTCTGGATGATGCTGGTTGGCATGAACCTTGCTTTCTTCCCCATGCACATACTGGGATTGCTCGGTATGCCGCGCCGTATCTACACCTACCCGGTAAATAGTGGGTGGGGCGAGTTGAACCTGCTCTCAACTGTTGGGGCTTTCCTGATTGGCCTGTCGGTTATGGTCTTTATCTTCAACGTCATTGGCAGTTTGAAGAATGGTCAGAAAGCTGGCTCCGATCCCTGGGATGCCTTTACTCTGGAATGGGATACGACCTCTCCTCCTAAGAAGTACAACTTCTTGACAATTCCGGTGGTGCGTAGCCGTCGCCCATTCTATGACAAGAAGAATCCCGATATCGCTGACTGGAAGACGGTCTCCCGCCATTAGTAGGGGCATCCCTTGTGGGTGTCCTAAATAGGAAGAAATAATGATAGACCCAGGAAATTCACAAAAGGAAAAAGAGATGGACGAAGTTACTGCTCCTGAACAACAAGATCAGCAAGAGTCTCAGGTGCACGAAGCGGATAACGAGACTGAGCAGGTTGCCGCTGAGGAGAATAAGGCTGCTGCTAATGATGCAACAAGCGCTGAAAATTCTCCTGGCCCTGGCAAAAAGCGTGTAAAGAAGGTTCGGCAGCCGACGGAAGCGGAATTGATGCCCCGTCCTAGCATCTGGCCCTTAATACTCGCTTTCTCAATCGCTGTAATGCTCGGTGGCTTTGCATTCAATCTTATTATCCTGGGTGTAGGCGTGATAATGGTGATAGCCTCCGTTATCGGTTGGAACCTGGAACGTCGATAATATCTGGCGCGTGTATAACCTGAGAACAGCTACATTATACACACGCCTGTAGTGATAGGGAGTTTTGCTATGAGCGTTGCTCACGGCGAGCAGGTCAGAATCCTTGAAGAGCATGCAGAAGTAGGTCGTAGCCTCAACTGGTGGGGTATGATCTTCTTTATCGCCTCTGAAGCGTTGATCTTTGCAAATCTGATTGCGGCATTTCTCTACCTGGAAATTCGTAATCCCGTTTCCGTCTGGCGGTTACCTTCAGGCGCGGGTCTGGACTGGCGTTATCCTTTGTTTAATACCTTCGTCTTGCTCGGTAGTAGCATCCCAGTGCGTTTCGCTGGTGCAGGTATTGCAAAGGGCAATAGGCGCAATCTAGTAATTGGTCTGATCGGTACTATTATCCTGGGTGCTATTTTCCTTGGTGGTCAGGTGTATGAATATATTAACCTGTACTTCAATGAAGGTTTTAGTATTCAGCATGGAGTTTTCGGTTCGGCCTTCTTTACCCTGACCGGTTTCCATGGCCTGCACGTGACGATTGGTCTCATTTTCCTGACGATCTGTCTCATTCGTGCCTTACGTGGAGACTTCACCGAGAAAAAGCACTTTGCCGTAGAAGCTGGCGAAATGTACTGGCACTTTGTTGACGTTGTCTGGATCTTTGTCTTCAGCCTGGTGTATCTGCTGCCTCTGCTGCGCGGCTAAACGATATGAGTCACCCCGAATTTGAAACCTCATGCGCCTGCGGCGCATGAGGTTTCAAATTCGGGGTGACTCATATCCAAATTTTCCTCTTACCCACCTTCACCATTTGAAGCCTCTCATTACTGAATAACCTATCCAAAGAAATGTGCTACAATTAGAAAATAGCTTTGTGACACAAAAAGTAAGCATTCTATCACCAGGAAGGACAGTGTGATGAAAGAAGCACCTGGTATGAGTGGCTCCGCCTATGCAGTTCATCAGGAGAGGGCACGTAAAACAAAGATACGTTTCTCTACCGAACGCTGTTCGATTTGTACACATCGCGTCTGGTTCTCACCAACATATCTCACCGAACCCGAGGGAGTCCCGGAGCCCCGTCTCTCCTGGACACTGTGTAAACGCTGCAATAATGCGCTCTCTCTCGAAATGCAGAGCTCCCCTGTTCTCTCGCCGTTGCGTCTGCGTATTGCTATGGGAATGGTTGCCTCCCACTATTGGCCCAGCGCTTATCCAACCAGAGTTCGAGCCTACATCAGTGATCGCAAGTGGATTGTCGGTATCGCCGTTTGCTTCATTATCGCGATGCTGGGCCACCTTGCCCTGATTGTTATGATTGCAGGCATGAAATAATAGCTATTGGTCCCTTTTCTTTCTCGCTGTTGACTCTTTTTGCTAAAATAGATGTGTAGGGATTATCCTTGCGCTCAACTGGATCCATCATCCAGTAAGAAGGAGTAATCATACAGGCCGATGAAGCGCAGGACGCCATAAATGTGGTCCCTACCTGTTTTAACGTTCTGCACGGCAAAAAAACATCACAAAAGACAGGCGGGAAAGGGTAGTTTTCGGATGCACTTCAAAGGCGACGCGGGCAATGCTAATCAACTCCGTGCCAGACAATCGCAATCAGACGCAGTGAACAGCGAAATCCCTACACAGCAAACAGAAAAAAACGTAGAGAGGGTTCCTGCCGCCTTCACCCGTGAATATCATATCCTCTCTGAGATATGCGCGAGTATGAGCAGCGGCTTTATGCTGCTCAACCAGCAACACGTAATTTATACCAATCCAAGTGCTCTACGCTTATTGCGTATAAATAAACAGGAGCTTGTTGCCGAGCACGATTTTGATATGCGCAAACATCTGCTTTCTCTCACTTCTGAACCGCAAATTGCACGTTCCGAGCTAGATCACGTGTGGCAACATCCCGAAGAAGAAATTTCGACTGATGTTGCGCTCACTGACGCAGCCGTGCGCTGGTTGCGTGTACGCAGTTTCCCGGTCCGCGATAATAAGGGGATTTTGTTGGGGCGCGGCGTCCTCTTCGATGACATCACATTAGAACGTTCGCTCATTGAATCTCGTGGCGAAACGCTGGCTCTGGCGGCACATGAACTGAAAACACCCCTTGCCATCATCAAAGGTTGCGCTACGACTCTACTGGGCAGTTCTGCTCGCTGGGATCCGGCCATGCAGCGTGAGATGCTCCAGATGATCGATACCCAGTCTGATCGTCTTCATGATGTACTTAATACACTGCTGGATGTATGGCGTCTGGATGCCGGTGCGCAAACTCTCCGTCTCGCTCAGGTTCGCATACCCGAGCTGCTGCAACAACTCCTTCAACGTCGACAGGTACAGGCGTCTGACCACTATTTTATTCTAGAACTTCCTAAACCAGTTCCGCCTGTAGTCTGTGATGCTATGCGGATTGAGCAGACATTAAACCATCTCCTCAACAATGCCTTAACATATTCCCCTCCCGGCACCACCATTACCATAAAGGTAGAGACCAATGACGCAGAGTTGCGTATCGGCATCATTGATGAAGGTATCGGTATTGCATCAGAGCATCTGGAGCCGATCTTTGATCGTTTCTATCGCATTCAGCAAGGAGACGAGTCTAGTAATAGCAGTGGCCTGGGTCTCGCTTCGGCACGAGCGACAATTGAAGCTCACGGCGGCAAGATATGGGCCGATTCACTGGGGGCAGGACAGGGCTCTGCTTTCTATTTCACGCTGCCTTTCACCTCCCACGTTTCTGCAATGGCCCAGACTGCTACCATTGTGACCGACATAACCAGCAATCTTCCTACCAGACAACAGACTCCTTCACGAGCGGTTTTACTTAAGTCGGATCGGCGTGTGCATGTCCTATTGGCCGAGAATGATCCTCGTATGACGCGTTACCTGCGTGCTAATCTGGAGGAGCAGCAATATCGTGTACACACTGTCAACCATGGTGTCCAGTTCTTGCGCCAGTTGGATCTAGAAGAGCCTGATGTCATTCTGCTCTCGACGCGCCTCACCGATATGAGCGGCATCGAATTATTGCAACGCCTGCGCGAATTCTCCCAGATCCCTGTGATCATGCTCTGCGAAGATTGTGACGAAGACGAACGTGTGCACCTTTTTGACATGGGCAGCGATGACCTGGTCATCAAACCGTTTGGCATGAAAGAACTGCTTGCTCGCGTACGTGCCCTTTTGCGTCGTCATGCCTCATCTACTGAGCACTCGGCCCCGGTTCAAAGTATTTTCACTACCGGTGACCTTGCCATCGACCACGCACAACACCTTGTGACAATGAAGGGCGAACCTGTGCAGTTGAGTCGTACCGAGTACAGACTTCTCAGTGTCCTTGCTCAAAACGTTGGTATGGTTGTCACGCACGAACTCCTGCTCGAAAAGGTATGGGGGCCTGAGTACAACCGCGATGTCGATTTCATCTGGGTCTATATCAGTCGCCTGCGTCGTAAGATTGAGGCCGATTTGCGCCACCCCAAATATATCCTTACCGTGCCCGACGTTGGCTATAAACTGGCGAAGATGTAACTTTTACCGCGTGGGCGCTGTAAACCTGGCCCTTACACCCGGGTAGGACGGGCTTATTTGTTGGTACAAATCTGTTAAGGTTTCTGTAAGGTGTGCACCCTAAGGTAGAAACTTTTTGTAATGTAGAACGTATATGCTCAATGTGTGAATATGGAATTGATGAGAGTGTGAAGGAGCTATATATGTCTAGCGAGAAGAAGCCAATCGTCCTGCTCATTGAGCCTGATGCAGCGTTGCGCCGTCTCATCGCCCTCGGGTTAGAACATCGTGGTATGAGCGTCATTGAGGCAAATTCTCCTGCACATCTGCCCTCTCTTGAGGTACAACAGCTCGATCTGCTTGTGCTTGATCTGGATGGGGGGGCAGGGCGTAACCGCACTTTTCTCTCATCAGCTTATGCTCTCCTCGCAGGTCCACACTTCTCCACTCTACCAACCATTCTGCTGGCCTGGGAGTATCCATCCTCGATAGGGGCAACTCAGTTGGCAGTAGCCACCTCATCATCTATAAAATACCTGACCAAACCATTTGATGCCCGCATCTTGCACAAAACTCTCGACCAGTTTTTGCTCGTTCGCGCTGCCGACGAAGCGGCTCTTGAGGCCAGAGCCGAAGAACTTCTTCTGGCAACTTACAGGAAACATACTGCGCCGAGTATCTGGCCTTTAGTAACTGCAGCTGGTCTCCTCCTGGCCTTTATCGGCATGATGCTACAGCTTGCCATAACGATTGCTGGCGTCCTTGTGGTTATTATTGCATTGCTATTATGGACACTTGGTAGTAGACCTGAGGCCGATCATATCGTAGGTGCCGCGTTTACCTCGCCTGCACTTGATCGCCCCCGTTCTCGTTAGTAAACCGGCAAGGTCAGAGGATGGAAACTCTACCCAAAGGGTGGTCATCAGATTTTGCAGACTTCATCCAATCGTGGGTAGGGGCGTCACCTTGACATGCACCTCCTTTTTGCCTATACTGATATTGTCATTATGTATGACAATCACCTCGTCAGCAACTCTAAATACTGCATTGGGCCTCCCACGAAAGGAAGTGGAACATGGACGTTCCTCCCTGGCCACGAATATATTGGGCACGGTCGCCCGCAAACACCTTTGTGCTCTTTTGTGTAGAAAACGTTTCCCACATTTTGAAAGGCACGAGGTTTCGCGAAACATGAAAACTATTTCCACTTCCACATGGTCAAGATGCATCCTATTCCCGCTTCTTGTGGCCGCGATTTCGCTTTTTCTCCTTTCCTCGCCTCAGATAACGATGGCGCGTTCAGCGACAACATTTTATGTCGACTCTGTTGGCGGGAATGATAGTAACAATGGCATCTCTGCTAGCACTCCATGGCAGAGTTTAACTAGACTGGACCAGGAAACCTTCCAGGCTGGTGACCATATTCTACTCAAGGCTGGTAGCAAGTGGACTGGTCAGCAACTTGTTCCCAAAGGGTCAGGTATATCTGGCAATCCCATTTATATTGATATGTATGGCAGCGGACAGAAGCCACTCATCGCGGAAGGCGGTGCACATCATAGCGCCGTTTACTTCTTTAATCAGCAGTATTGGGATGTCAGTAATCTCGAAGTGACCAATACCGCCTCCTCGCTGGGCGATTACCAGGGAGTGTATGTTTTGGGCCAGGATGCCGGCGTTTTAAATCACTTCTATTTCCACAGCCTGAATGTCCATAATGTGACCGGCGAAGTGAAATGGATTAAAAACGTCGGGATCGACGCCGCTAAGAAGACAGGTGGCATCGTTTTCCAGGTTCAAACAACGAACTCGGTAAAAACGAAGTTCAACGACATCTTGATTGAGAACAGTACCTTTACCAATAATTCCTTCGGCAGCATCATTATCAAGCAAGCTTCCAACTGGTGGTCTCGATCCAGTGCAACTGACAGTAACTGGTATCCAAACACCAACATTATCATTCGCGGAAATTACCTCAACCATACGTCTGATCCCAATGCCTGTGATACCATTTTCCTGGCTGGCGCACAGAACGCGCTCATTGACTCTAATGTCAGTGTGGGGGCGGGCACCAGTGGTGTCGAGATGGAGTATGGAGACAACATTACCGTTCAACATAACGAAATTTCCGGCGTCGTGGTAAAAGCTGGTGGCGGCGATAGCAACGCGATAGATCCGGACTTAGGAACCACCAATATCACCGTTCAGTACAACTATATTCACAATAACAACACCGGCATGTTGCTCTACGGTGCTAATTTCGGCATGAATTACGTCATCCGTTACAACATTTTCCAGAACAACAAAAATCGTGTGCTGGATATCGGGAACAAAAAGGGTCCTGTTTATTTCTACAATAACACCATCTACAACAAGACCACAAAACCGGTGCTGGTGTATTTTAGAAATTACGATAATCTGACCGGAAGTTGGTACTTGCGTAACAACATTTTCTACTCAGCTCAATCTGGTGCCCGGCTCGACTTATTCGCAGGAATGGAGTACGCCTACAATGCCTATTATGGTGTCGCCGTTCCTAAAGGAACCGGTGGAGATAGCCATGCGGTTACTTCCGGACCAGGACTTGTCGATCCGGGGACGGGCGGATCAGGGATTGGCACATTGAGTGGCTACAAACTACAGTCCAATTCGCCGCTTAAGAACGCCGGAACCGCCATCTCCAACAACGGCGGCATAGATTTCTTTGGAACGGCACTACCTGCTGGAAGTCCCAGCATTGGAGCAGCGCAATAGCACTCTCAGTGGCAAAAAAGGTTTGTGCTCACGAGCCATAAAGATTATGGACTCCAAAGGAGAATATTGATATGCAAGGAACATCCCTTTCAATGCCCACTTTCCACGCCTCCTGGATAATTGATACCAGTACAGGTCAGGCAACCTTTTAGAGCTTCTTATGCGCTTCCCGAGCCAGTGGATTGTCAAGCTTCATTTAACGGTCCACCAGCTCGGGAATGTTTCTTATGCTTGTAATGCCGCCACGCTTTTGCCCGGTTGTCACATTCCCCATATCACACCAGCGCCGCCGATGATTCCTGCTTATATCTACAAGAGCCACACAAACACTTCTTCCTTTCTGTTTCTCATCATGCCATTAAGATATTTTATTTCTGGTCCTTTCCTTGTCTTAATTCTTGGATTCATTATATACTCCATATTGGCGCATCATCTATTACGGATCGACGAGCTGCTTAAAGCATCGGGATAGGAGTAACCAGCAACGTAGTAGAAAGAAATAAATGTTTGTTTTATTGACGGCTACACTGAGAAGATGGCGAAGCTGTTTGAGATAAATGAAGAGGGGAAATAGAAACGTCATGGAAGACCAATCCTTTGAGGTTAAAGTTTGTCCAAATGATCTGTTAAAGCGTGAGCGCGCTTTGCGCGGCTGGTCATTCAAAGATGTGGCCGACCGTATTGCATGCCCGGATGTACGTTTAGTGAGGCGATGGGAGCGTGGTGATGTCTTTCCTGGCTCGGAATATCGCCAGAAGTTATGTCAGCTCTTCGCAAAAAATGCTGAAGAACTTGGATTGCTCAAAGAGCTCTACAAAAAGGTGCCCGAGAAGCAATCCACACAAAAAAACGATCCCGCCCGATCAGGAGAGCCCTCCGTTCCCGACATGCTCCCAGCACCGATTGACAGCGAAGTTTCAAATTCTTCTTTGCAACATTCTACAAAGCAATTAGCTCACAATACGACGAAAGATACAAATCGCCAGCGCATGCTTGACCGTGTCAGGCATTTCTGGATCAAGGGACTGCTTGAACATTCTTTGCAAAACGCCTCTCTTCTGGGGTTGGAACTTCATGAAGCTCCTCATCTGGTAGAGAATCCCTGGCAGCTTGTTGTCCAGGAAGCAGGTGTGCAGGCAAGTGAACTGCCACATGGTACTTCTATTACCCAGGTGTATGATTCCTCCAATGGAGAACTGTTAATTCTTGGAGAGCCCGGCGCGGGCAAGACAACTTTGCTCCTTGAACTGGCCAGAGTTCTTTTAGAACGGGCAACACAAGATGAAGCACATCCTATACCTGTTGTGTTCAATCTCTCTTCATGGGCAGTTAAACGCCAACCGCTCTCCCTCTGGCTCGTTGAGGAACTCACTACGAAGTACCAGGTGCCACGTCAAATTGGGCAAGCGTGGGTTGAGCAGGACGAACTCCTTCTGCTGCTTGATGGGCTTGACGAAGTAGACGCAGCTGCACGTGAGGAATGTATAAATACTCTCAATAGCTATCGCGAAACCCATGGTCTTGTTCCCCTGGTTATTTGTTGCCGAAAGGCAGAGTATCTCAGCCAGAAAACCAGTATTTTGCTGCATAGTGCAATCATCGTGCAGGCATTGACACCTCAACAGATCGATGCATATTTGAATAGTGGAGGAGAAAAACTTGCACTCTTGCGCCAGGTTCTTACTGCCGATTCTGAATTACAGGATCTGGTAAAAACTCCTTTGATGTTGAGTATTTTGATTCTGACCTCTCAAGAAGGACATCTAGACGATCTCATCTTTCAAGGAACTCTCAGGAGAAGCGGGAACATCTTTTTCATACATACGTTAAGTGTATGTTTCAACGCCGGGGGTCTCAAAAGCCATATTCGCAAGAACAAACGCAAGCCTGGCTCTCCTGGTTAGCTAAACAAATGAAATGGCACGATCAAACAGTATTTTATATTGACGCTTTGCAATTTGATTGGTTAACCCAAAAAACGAATGGCCGACATGCCCTTCTTTTTGGGCCAATTATAGGGATGTGCTGCGGAATTGACTATGGAATCTTCTTTTGGAGAAAATTTGGGATCAGTGCAGGTTTACTCAAAGGTGGGCTATTTGGCCTTCTTGCTCTGATCTTGTATGTAATTGTGAACGGTCCTCTTCTTACATGGCTTAAACGGCTGCAAAAACATAGCCAATCATCGCAGGAGACTTCCCAGATAGGGAGGATTTCAGCATAGCTTGATTTCTTGCGCTGAAAGTCGGCTTGCCTATGGACTATGCTTTGGGCTTCCTTTTGGGCTGTTTTCCTGCTTGCTTATGGGAAATGCCTTTGGTAATATCTACGATGGACTGACTTTCGGCCTGTATAGTACCTTTATCATAACGCTCGGCTTTATGTTGCTTGGGAAAATGCCAACGATCATCCAGCCTGCCGAGGTCGTTGTCTGGTCATGGAAAAACTTGCAACGACGCTCTGGTCAATGTTTGGGAGGGGGAATAATCCTTTGCCTCGTCCTCTGGCTCTTCTTTCTACCTGATTTCGCCATGCCGCAAGCCCTGCTCATGGGATTGCTCTTTGGAGGAGGCTTCGTGTGTATCTTCGCACTGGCCTTTGCTGGATTATCTAATGAGGTACTCGATAAGCAATGCCATGTAACTCCCAATCAAGGCATTCATCGCTCTATCAGAAATAGCCTCTTTTTGGGAGGAATGAACGCAAGTATTGCTGGATTGTTTGTCAGCTTGATTTTTTTGCTCTTTGGTTATTCTGTAAACGCAATGGTAGTCTACGGCGTTATTTTCGGGATCTCTACATTCTTGGTTACCGGACTACGCACCGGTGGCTATGCCTGGATCCAGCATATCCTGTTACGCGCCCTCCTCTGGAAGACTCACAATGCCCCCTTGAATTATCCAGAATTCCCTGGACTTTGCGGTAGAACGCATTCTGTTACGTCGAGTTGGTGGAGGCTACCTCTTTATTCATCGTATTTTGCTCGATTACTTTGCCCGCCTGGATCTTTCACCATATACGGAAACCTCAAAAATTCCCGATCGGCCCGCCGCCACCTAAGCTTTAATCGCCCTTTTCAGCCTGATTGAGATCTAGATGCGCTCTTTACAATGCCGCCCTGACGTGGTGGAGAAGGATCGTTTGTACCCGTTTTTACCAATTTATCCTCTGGCTGCCCTCTAGCTGCCCTCTAGCTGCCCTCTTTTTACCCTTCTTATCTGCCGAATTGAAGGTATACTATCTCTGCATTACATAAACGCTCAGCTGGATGTTATATTTTCATATACATCATATGCATAATATTTTCGTCGTACGGCTGAAGCATTTAGAATGTCAGGATTTCCTTTGTCTGAAGAAGATGTTATCGAGCTGCAAACTTTGATACATCTCTGAGGAGTTTTTATTTATTCAGCTTGTAGTTAGTCCATCAAAAACTGGAAAAAGGAGCAAAGGCTCCACATTCACCAGGGACAAAAATGTACAAGATGGTAAATAAAAACGATATATCGAAATTTATTTGATAAAGAGAAAGGACGCGATTCAATGTCAGGAAAAACAAAGCGCTTCAGGTCATTGCTTGTGGTAGCACTTCTGGCTCTCTGGTTTACTGCTATTAATAGTAGCATGGTGTCTGCCCATAGTACTGGTGATCAGAAACTCGCCAGTACCGTACCCGCCTCAGGAAGCCAAATAGTTCAAGCAAGGCAGGTTACCCAAACAAGTAAGCAGATACAAGCTTACTGGACTCCTGCACGTATGAAAGCTGCCCGTCCTATGAGCAACCCGGTGGTTTCCTTACGGACACTAACTCATGAGGCAACCAATGTTAAAAGGGGACCAGCTGCTTCGCATGCACCTGTGAAGCCCAAAACAACCAGGTTTGCGGCTGCATATCCGTTACCAACCAGTCTCTATAACATATTCCCTTATTCAACGATCGGAAAGATATTCTTTACTGACAGCAATGGGAACGGTTACCAGTGCTCTGGTACAGCAGTCGTGAGTAATAACAGAAATACGGTTGATACTGCCGGCCATTGTGTCATCGCTCGTGGTTCAGGGAACCAATGGTATAGCAACTGGCTCTTCTGCCCACAATATTATTATCAAATCGTCTCCAGCAATTGCTGGTCTGGTCGTCAGGCATGGGCATCGAATGACTGGATCTATTCCGGCTCAGTCGAAGATGATTTTGGCGAGATCGTGGTCTGGCCAAATGTCCGGGGTAATCTCACAGATTTCGCTGGTGGTTCTGGTTGGGCTTATAATTATCCTGCAAGTCAGAACGTCATCGCACTTGGCTATCCAGCCGAAGGCGCATTCAACGGCCAGTCGATCTACTATTGTCTAGGAACAGGGACTCCTTATAGCCTGGATGATGGAACATGGGTTCTCATTCCCTGCACCTTGACTGGTGGAGCAAGTGGAGGTCCCTGGTTTATCTCGATTAATGGTAACTTTGGTTACGTGAACGGTCATAATGACTGGTCCGACAATCCTGCGGCCTCAACCGTAATACTTTCACCCTATTATGATGGTGACTGGTTTAACGTCTATAACAGCGCACAAAACGTATTCTAGCCGTTCACCTGGAGATAATACAGTGAGGATTGGAGAATATGTCTCCAATCCTCACTGTCCACCTTTTTTCCGCTACGGTATTCATATTGAAGGGAACAAATCGCTGAGTAAGAACGTCTTCTCTATAGTATTTCTTACAAACGGTGTTCCGTACTTTTATTTCTCGGCGTACAAGCATGTTGACCTGGAGAATAGTGAAAAGGAGAGCTCTAATGAAAGTAAAGCATCTGGGAATATTGCTGGTCTTGCTATCGTTGCTTCTAACCGGGTGTGGCGGTAGTGCTACTTCATCGGCTTCCGAGCCGAACAAACTTCATATTACTCGTGAACCACTGGCTATTTATCCAGCTGCCGAGAAAACAGAGGGACGGGCCGACGTTGTGCAGAAATTATACGAGCACATACTTTCTCTACCCACTTTACCCGCAAATCAGGGGTGTTTTACAATTGCTGGAACGAAATACCAACTAACATTTTTTCGTGATGAAACGACGATACTTACAGCAACTGCAGATACTGGTGGTTGTCAAACGGTAACCCTGGGCGGCAATGATGTACGTGCAGCTGATCAAATGGTATGGCAGCAAATCAAACAGATATTTTCGTGAAATGGAACAAAATCTTTAGTGGCCAGATTTATCGTACCTGGCGATTTATCGCCTTGTATGCTACTCCTGATTTTTCTATTGCAAGCATACACGAAAAAGCGCAGAAAAAAATCGTACAATGAGACGATGTGCAGGGTTGACAATTGTTGTATAATAGGGCCGTGCAGAGAAAAAGGACGTATCGTCAGAATTGACTTGTCTCCCACTCCTGTAATAATCTGACAGTTCTTTGCATAAATTTATCAAAATCTTGAATACCTGAATAAAATTGCATTGCACCTATTAGCGCTATATGCCAGATCTCCCGCACGGCAACAAATGTAGGGACGCTGGCTAGATCTCTCTCCTCAATATGCCTTCGTTCTCTATATCCCTTGAGAAATGCGTGCCACAGTTTGTCGTCCGGGTCCATCTTATAAAATCCCTCGCTCCACCGCACTATCGCGAGATCGTAGGCACGCCAGCTGGTTCCACAGAAATCAAAGTCAAAAAAAGTGATCACAGAGTCGCTACTTATATGATCGTTGAGCGTATGGCAATCTCCATGACACACTCCCCAATCCAGACCTTGCGCCGAGAAATGTTCTATCTGGAAATGCAAACGCGCTGCGAAACCTTGCAGATAGCTCCAATCGGCAGAAGTATAAGCAAGCAATGACTCGATATTCCGCATCGATTGGTCAAGAAGATATGGAAGATCCAGTGCAGCACGTATATGAGCACTTGTAAATGAACCGGTCGCGTTATGCATAGTAGCCACCGCTCTACCATGATAATAACTATCCGTTTCATCATGGCGCTTCAGCGCCTTGCCTTGAGCATAAGTAAAGAGGACAACCTGTCTATTTCCTTCAGGAGCTTGAAGTATGCTGATGAAATTTCCATCATGCTGAGGAACAGGCGTAGATACGGGCACACCATTTCTCTCCAGGTGAAGTAATACATCGATCTCATAGAGAATATCCGAGAGAGAGCGCAGATCAGCAGTGTAAACTCTCAGAATGTACTTTCCAGCTTCTGTCTGTACAAGATAAGTATCATTGACTCCTCGCGTCAGAAAGATGCAGTTGACTGGCTTCTCAAGATCGTAGTGGGAAAGAACCTCTTTTAGCAGAGCTGTCGGTGAGAGAATAGAATAAGCTACGGGAAAAGGGTTAGTGAAAGATGCATGGTTTGATGAAACATGAGATACGTGAGACATAGTTGATTTCTCCTTGTCATTTACTATCATCGGGCGGTTCACTAACATACAGATAGACGCTTTTCTTCTCTAAACCATGTAGAATCTCCAGCTTGAGCGTCTCACCATGCATTGCCAGCAATTGCTCATGCAAGCTCTCGATAGAACGCATCTCAGTCCCATTAGCAGACACGATCAGGTCACCTTCTTGTAAGCCTGCTTCAGCAGCAGGACTCGCTGAGGCAACGCTCTGCACCAGCAAGCCAGGAATATCAGGCAGGCCAGAAGAACGACGCATCTTTCTGGCACTGTGCGCTGGTGCCAGCGATGCACCAATCAAGCGTGATGGATGATGTGGATCTTCAGGCGCAATGCGATCAAAGCTGAGGAGTAGGATACGTAGCAGTGCGGCTAGTTGCTCACGCTGTTCAGTGTTTAATGCAGAGAGCAGGCGGTCTTCGTTGGCAAGGTGGATAGGCGCAACCTGCTCGAAGAGACGTTCACCCGTATCAGTCAGGCGCACAAGAACACCGCGCTGATCGTTGGGATCTGGCAGGCGTTCAACAATGCCATCGCGTTCGAGCCGGTCGATGCGTACGCTAATGGTGCCCCCTGTCAGTTGCAACGCATCCGTCAATGCGCGTTGCGAAAGTTGGTAGGGTTTGCCAGCCCGGCGCAATGTAGCGATAACTGCAAATGACGGACCGGTCAGGCCGAAGCGCTCGAAGACGGCGATAGTCTCCGAACGCAGATAGGTCTGTAGCCGTTCCAGGCGATTGATAATAGCGATTGGTGAAACGTCGAGATCCGGTCGTTCCTCTTTCCATCCTTCGATGATCCAATCTATGTGATCTTTTAGATGACTGGGTGTTTGTTTTGATATGGAGGGTTCTTGCATGGATTTCTCCTGACAGTGGACGCGATAAATCTGGCCCCTACTATAGTAACACATAATATCGTCGGAATAAATGTTTGGATCCAAACGTTGTATTGGAAGGAAGTGAGGAAAAGAGTAAAGTGGAAGTAGGGTTATTTCATCTCACTTAGTAACAGTTTTGAAGGAGACACCATGGCAGAAGAAAAATTGGTTGTTGCAGTGCTCGGAGCAGGTAATATTGGTAGCACCATAGGTAAAAAGTGGAGCATTGCAGGCCATCAGGTACGTTTCGGTGTTAATGATCCTGCTGGTAAGAATGCTCAAGCATTACGTGCAGAGTCCGGTGATCGAGTTGTGATTGGCACAATTGGGGATGTGCTACAAAGTAATCCTGATGTTGTACTGATCGCGCTTCCTGGAGGCGTTATTGAAATGGTGGCTCAGGAATATGGAACTCAGTTGAATGGTCGCATTATTATCGATGCGGCAAATCGTATGGGTGAGGACTCAATGCATAACCTTGCCCATTTTCAGCAACATGCTCCACAGGCGCACCTGTATCGTGCGTTTAATTCGTTGGGCTGGGAAAACTTTGCTGAACCCAACTTTGATGGTATACAGGCCGACCTCTTCTACTGCGGACCAGACGGCGAACCACGCACAAAAGTCGCACAACTGATCTCCGATGTCGGCTTGCGCCCGGTCTACCTTGGAGGGAGTGAGCAGGTGGGATTGCTTGATTCCATTACTTCTCTCTGGTTCACATTAGCCTTTGGTCAGAAGAAAGGCCGCCATCTCGCTTTCAAAGTGTTGGGCATGTAAACGCGGACGGGCTTATAAATGGCACCCCTACACCATGGCTGGCACGGGATGATGAAAAGGATGTTTCACCCGAATGGCGCCCAATACTGGTCAATACTGGTATAGGGGTGCTATTTATAAGCCCGCGTGAGACCCCTCTCAAGCCCGTGTCGCTTGACCAAATTACCTCAATGATGAAAGAAGCGTACCCCACAGAACGCCATCAGCATGCCATATTCATCACAGGCTTCAATCACATCTCCATCGCGCAAAGAGCCGCCGGGCTGTACAACATAAGAGACGCCATAGCGAGAAGCACAATCAATATTATCGCGGAAGGGAATGAAGCCATCGGAACCAAGAGTGACGCCCTGCAAGTTGCTCAGCCATTCATCCTTTTCTTGCGCTGTGAGGCGTGCTGGAACTTGCGCAAAAAATGCCCTCCACTCTTTCTCCTCTGCTGGCGTCAGGTCATCACGCAAATATTGATCGATAGCATTGGCCTTGTCTGGCCTTTTGACGCTACTCTTCCAGGGCAGATGAAGGGCCGCCGGATGCTGGCGCAGGTACCAGGTGGTCGCTTTAGAGGCCGCCAGCCGCGTACAGTGAATGCGCGATTGCTGGCCCGCCCCGATACCAATCGTTTGTCCATCATAAGTGAAGCAGATCGAGTTGGATTGGGTATACTTGAGCGTGATCATCGCTAGAATCAAGTCGCGCATCGCTTCTGGAGTCAGCTCTTTCTTTCTGGTTGGAATGTTCTCCAGCAGACTGACATCTGGAATGAGCATGTTGCGCTGCTGCTCAAAAGTCACGCCAAAAACGTCGCGCCGCTCAATTTCGCCCGGCTCGTATGCGGGATCTATTTCTAGTACGAGATATTTCCCCTGCTTCTTCTTACGTAATATCTCCAGCGCTTCAGGCTCATAGCCGGGAGCTATGATGCCATCCGAAACCTCGCGACCAAGCAGACGTGCGGTGGGTACATCAACGACATCGCTCAATGCAGCAAAGTCGCCGAACGAACAGAGGCGGTCGGCCCCACGTGCGCGAGCATAGGCAACGGCTAGCGGTGATAGTTCAAGATCTTCGACACTATAAGACTGGCGCAGAACGTCGTTTAAGGGAACGCTAATGGCTGCACCAGCCGGGCTGACATGCTTAAACGATGCCGCGGCAGGCTGACCCAGGACCATTTTTAATTCACGCACCAGTTGCCAGGAATTAAAGGCATCCAACAGGTTAATATAACCGGGAGCACCACTCAGCACCTTGAATGGGAGTTGTCCATGTTGCATAAATACACGCGCAGGCTTCTGGTAAGGATTCAAGCCATAGCGCAGAGTCATTTCGTTATTCTCCAATGTTTTATCCTTCACGTTAATTTTTGCTCGTAGCCCATACTGCCCACCAGATGAACAAACCCTGAAAAGGAGCACGTAGCAGATGATAAATACGTGTTTTTGTAAACCTATCAGTCTGAATATCCCGTACCGCATGATAAATATTAGCAGGAAAGATCGCAACCAACAATACAGCCAGTCCCCATCCTCCAGCACGCTGAAAACGTGGAATAAGTACTCCTATACCACCTAGTAATTCAAATACACCACTAATATATAACGCAGTCCGGCGCAAGGGTAAAACAGCGGGAATGATCTGTAGTTCTGTATCGGAAGCGATGAAATGAGGTAAAGAAGCCCCAATAAAAAAGACCCCTAATGCTACACGTGCAATATCTTTTGGCTTCCAGGGTAGACGCTTCAAAGCTGCTGTCGGCATAAAAAGATTTCCTTTCAGTCGTGTGAATCTTATCTGAGTTTATCATAAATTCCCAATGCTTGAGAAACGATTTTTTTTCTCGCTACGTGTACTTTAAGTGCCCACATTAATGTGATTTTTGTAACGATAGAGAAAGGAAATTTACCATGCAAGGTAATAAACTGGATGGATTGCGTGTCGCTATTCTTGTCTCAACTGATTTTGAGCAGGCAGAATTGACTGAGCCTAGAAAAGCGCTTGAACAATCAGGAGCGACAACAACCATCATCTCGCCTCAGCCGGGACAAATCACTGGCATGCATCACGATCAAAAGGCAGATACCTTCAACGTAGACATGACGTTAGATCAGGCCAACCCAAACAACTTCGATGCTGTACTTCTCCCCGGCGGTGCCCTGAATGCCGATTTCATACGCATGAATCCGCAAGCACAGGAGTTTGTAAAGCAGATCGACCGTAGTGGTAGACCAATTGCCTTCATCTGTCATGCACCCTGGCTGCTCGTTTCATCTGGCCTCGTCAAAGGCCGCACTCTAACAAGCTGGCCGAGCGTCCAGGACGATATCCGCAACGCTGGAGGGAACTGGGTCGATCAGGAGATGGTGCGTGACCACAACTGGGTAAGCAGCCGCAGCCCTAAAGACCTGGGTGCCTTTAATCCGGCAATGGTTGCTCTATTCAGCGAATACAGAACTCAGAAGTTGCAGCAACGTCAGAACACGATCACTGCATAACCTGATGTTCACCCTGGGTAGGGGCGCGGTGAACGAAGTGAACAAGCCCGCGTCCCCCACCTCTCCACCCTCTCCCAATTTGCAATTCCGCACTCAACCATCTATACTCCTATCAGATGAAACACATCTCATCCTGTCCTTCCTTATATCCTACCCTACTCGCTTCCTAAAAACGTTCAGGTCATTGTAAGGTGCTCCTTCCACCCTGCAAGTTGACTATCAGGCTCTTCCACCATAATCTGTCTGTATTATTTCCCGCCATAGAAGGAGAAGCTGAAGAGAAATTATGGGAGTTGATGGTATTTCGTCCGATGGAGCACCAGGGCAGGAAGCCACTGCCAGCAAAAAAGGCTCGCGCAAACACATGAAGCTATTTGTCATAATTAGCGTTGTGAATGTGGCACTCCTGGTTTTGCTCGCCACACAACTATTGACACCTGTCCACAATAAATCCGATATAACGGTAGATAATACAAGCGTTCTAGGCGATGTCACCAGCCCCTTGATCGGCAAGCTCGCCCCAGATTTTACGTTATCTACACTGGGAAATAATGCAAATAAAGTGCAACTGGCAGATTTTAAAGGGAAGCCCGTTATCCTCAATTTCTGGGCGTCGTGGTGCGGACCCTGTACTCAGGAGGTACCTTTCCTACAAAAAGCGTGGCCGGGATTGCGCTCACAAGGAATTGTTTTTCTTGGCGTTGATAGTGGTGACATATCCAATGAAGCGCTTGCATTTCTAAAACAAAATGGTATTACGTATCCCAACGTGCAGGACACATTTGACAGTGCGACTGCAATCAGCTATGGTAGTACCGGGTTTCCCACGACTATTTTTATTAATAAGGATGGGATTGTGGCTGCAAAATGGATTAACCCGCTCACCGAACAGGGATTGCAGTTTGAATTGGCGAAGTTGTCGCGCCCGGTGTAATAGTTGATACAGGCGAAATGATGCTAGAGATTCTCACGCTTGTACGTGTTGCGCATATATTAGCGGGTGCGACCTGGGTAGGTGGAAATATATTCTACTTACTGGTCCTGATGCCCGCTCTACGCGCCATTGGCCCGGCTCCCGCGCTGGCTGCTAAAATAGCGGAAGAGTTTAAGCGCATAGTGAATATCTGTGTCGCTGTCTTGTTGCTGACTGGTGGCTATCTCGTCTTTGATCGCCTGTCACAGACAACATTGGGTATGCCCTACTTAATTGTCCTGGGCATCAAGATTGTGGCGGCAATTACTATGTTTGTCCTGGCAATCTATATGGCGCAAAGTAATATTCGTCGCCTGGCAAAACGCTCAACGCGTCTGTCCAGGGCGGCACCACAATTGATGTTAGCTCTTGGTATACTGGTATTTATTCTGGGTGCGCTACTCAATGGCCTGTTTGAGATGAGCATCGCGCCCCATTAAGCACTTATTTACGTTACTATCGTGGAGGTCGTTATCGTGCAGGCAGCTATTCCTACTCCCGGCAGGCGGCGCATCCCGCTCAGCTTCATTCTGGCCGGTATCGCTATCCTCGGTGCGGTCGTCTACCTGGTATTTGCCAATACACAGGCCAGCGCCGTTTACTACATGACCGTCTCCGAGTTGAAGCATTGCACTACCTGTACCGCACAATCGGTACGCGTGGCTGGGATTGTGCAGGCTGGTTCGGTTGCACGTAACGATGCACAGGAGCAGATTGCCTTTACTATCGTCGATGGTAAGCAAACCTTGCCCGTTACCTATAGTGGGATCGTGCCCGATATATTTGGTCCCGGTATCCAGGTCGTTGTAGAAGGACATTACAGCGGTCAGGGAGCGTTCAATGCGCAGACGCTACTAACAAAATGCCCTTCTAAATTTCAGTCGGCGACTCCAACTGCACAATAATGAGGAAGAACCGTGTACTTTTCAGATTTAGGTAGTATCGCTCTTATTCTTGCCATCGGCTTTGCCCTCTATACAATCTTGGTCGCCGTGCTTGGGGCGAAGCGCAATATGCCGCAACTGATCACTAGTGCTCTGCGTAGTACCCTGGTTGTAACCTTCTTCCTGCTCCTGGCCTCCGCTGCTCTAGTCGTCTCGTTTCTCACTCATGATTTTGGTGTAAGCTATGTGGCAGAACAGTCTAGCCTGAGTATGCCGTGGTATTACACAGCGGCGGCGTTCTATGGTGGGCAAGAAGGATCTTTACTTTACTGGGCGTTGATGCTCTCAGTCTTCTCCGCTATTTTCGTATTTACGTCAAAACGCGCTCCATCAGCCCTGGTTCCTTATATCGTAGCGACACTGATGGGCATTGAAATCTTCTTCTTGCTTATGCTCTCGACCGTCTCCAACCCTTTCGTGCGTACACCGATTGCGCCAGGTGATGGCAACGGGCTCAATCCTCTGCTGATGGATCCTGGCATGTTGGTACACCCACCGACGCTGTTGATGGGGTATATGAGTTTTTCTGTTCCTTTTGCGTTTGCGATTGCCGCATTGATTACGGGACAGCTAAGTAGTGATTGGCTGCGTGCTATCCGTCGCTGGATGCTAGCTTCCTGGTCCATTCAGACGACGGGCCTGATCCTGGGTGCATGGTGGGCCTATCATGTACTGGGCTGGGGCGGCTATTGGAGCTGGGATCCAGTGGAGAATGCCGCTCTCCTACCCTGGCTGACGGCGACTGCATTCCTACATTCGACAATGGTGCAGGAGCGACGCGGCATGCTCAAGGTCTGGAATCTTGGTCTCGTTATTGCCTCCTTTGCGCTCTCGATCTTTGGGACTTTTGAAGTGCGTAGCGGAGTGATCAGTTCCGTACACTCGTTTGCCTATTCCGATATTGGTGCGTACTTCCTGGTATTTCTGGCGATTGTGCTTGCCTTTTCAAGCAGCCTGTTCCTGTTTCGTCTGCCGAATATGCGCCCGGAGCAAGAGTTCAATTCGGTTATATCACGCGAAGGGGTTTTCCTGTTCAACAATCTGCTCCTGCTTGGTATCACCTTCGCCGTGCTCTGGGGCACGATCTTTCCGCTTATCTCTGCCGCTATTCGTCGTCAGACTATGACGGTTGGACCTCCATTTTATGAGCAGGTGGTTGGTCCCCTGTCTGTTGTCCTGATTCTGGCAATGGGTATTGGACCTCTGCTGGCCTGGCGTCGCACCTCAACACGGGCCCTGTGGCGTAATTTGAGTATTCCTGTCATTGGTGCTGCCCTCTGTGCTCTACTGCTGCCTCTGTTTGGCGTTACCGATGTGGCGGCCAATATTGGCTTCTCGGTCTGTGCATTCACTGCTGCTGCTATTCTCTATGAACTCTGGCGTGGGATGCGTGTGCGTCACAGCCATGGCGAACCCTATATCGTTGCTCTGTATATGCTCTTCCAGCGTTATCGCCAACGTTACGGTGGCTATCTGGTTCATCTGGGAATGATTGCGCTTGTTATAGGTATAATTGGTTCGCACTTCTTTCAAATTCAGCAGGATGCAATCCTGAAAAGTGGACAGGAGATGAGCGTCGCAGGCTATCGCCTCGTCTATTTTGGCAACCTCGATAGCAACGAGAGCGATCATGAAACAGTAGTGTCACAGCTACAGGTCTGGCGCGATGGGCAGTTGCAGACCTATATCTATCCCGGTCGTACAATCTATCGCAGCTTTCAAAATCAACCCGTGAGCCTGATCCCGATTACGACATTTGGCCTGACCGACCTCTACGTCTACCTGGACGATTGGACTGGCGCATCGCAGGCAACCATAAATGTATTTGTAAATCCGCTGGTACCGCTTGTCTGGTACGGTGGGTTCTTTATGCTCCTGGGAGGAATCGTGTGCTGGTGGCCACCAAGACGACGGGCTATTGCTGCAACAAACGCTGCTACAACTCAGACTGTGAAGCCGTCACAGTCATCGGATGTAGAGAACGAAGGAGTAATTGTATGAGACAGAAGCGTACAGTCTTCCTTCTATTAGGTATCGTTGCGCTCGTGGCTGCGTTCTGGTCATTTCTAGCGTTTAACGCTTCAACGCATAAGACGTTGGATCAGCAGGTATACGAGGTTGGTTCTCAGCTCAAGTGTCCCGTTTGCCAGAGCGAGTCGGTTGCCAATTCGCCCGCATTGATAGCCCAGCAGATGCGTGGTGTCATTCGTCAGCAGCTCCAGTCCGGCAGATCAGAGCAGCAGGTACTCCAGTATTTTATCAATACGTATGGTGAGCAGATCGCCTGGTCGCCTCCGTGGCAGGGTTTTACGCTCCTGGCCTGGCTGGTTCCCATCGCGCTTGTGCTGATTGGTGCTGCCCTTCTATTCTTTACCTTACGCGAGTGGCGAACCATTGCTCCAGCGGCTACGGACGAGGACGAGAAGACCCTGGCTGCTATCGACGAACCGGAAATGGAGCGTTATCGTCTACAACTTGAGCAAGAGCTTGCAGCCGACGACCCATTATTCAGAAGATTGGGCACGGAGGGGCGCTGATGTACATCTCGATCATGATATCTCTGGCTCTAGGCGTGCTGGCGCTTGCCTTCGTCCTGTACCCATTGTTTCGTTCTCGCCTCGTTGAAGCTCCTCGTTCTGAAACCCAGACCTCTCCTGTAGAGAGAACATCGCCTAAAGAGCGTGAGCGCGAACAGGCGGCACGTAGTGCATTGCAGGAGGTCGAGCTTGATTTTCAACTCGGCAATATCGCTGAAACAGACTATCGAGCGTTGCGCGAACGTTACATGCGTCGCGCTCTGTTATCATTGAAATCTCGCTACGAGCACGAACAGGCACTTGATGATGAGATTGAAGAACAGTTGCGCAAGATGAAGGAACTGAAAAATGATGATGTGGCACAATAATATGGACCCCGTAGGGACCAGATTTATCGCGTCCGCCGATTTATCGACCCACACCCCACCCAACAACGTAGGGACCAGATTTATCGCGTCCGCCGATTTATCGACCCACGCCCCACATCCCTACGTCTATGGGAGAATTTCTAATTATTATTCTGGCCCTTTGTTCTATCATATTGCTATTCCCTACCACACATGCCTCAGCTCATGTTATCGCGACTGGAAATGGACGTATCAGCGGACAATTATTGGATGGTTCGCGTAAAAATGTGCCTCTGGCAGAGCAGACCGTGACCTTGCAGATGTCGCAAGATGGGAGCGCACACGATCTGGCAACCTCCAAAACAAATGCACATGGCACATATATCTTCACTAACTTGGCAACCGATCAGACCATCAGCTATGCCATCTATATTAACTATCAGGGAGCTCAATATACCTCTGATCTAGTTACGCTCGGCAGCAAACCTGTACAGCAGACAAATCTCAGCGTCTATGACGCGACTGCAAGCACCAGCAATATTGCTATAATTCAGTCTACGGTGCTGGTCCAGGCACCGGACGCGAAAAAAAGCACATTTACTGTCTCCGAATTATTCGATTTCGAGAACTTCAGCCTGCAGACATTTGTTGGCTCCCTGGATGCTAGCCATGGTAAGCCGGATGCTCTGTACTTCTCATTACCAAAGGATGCACGTAGCATCAGCCTGGATCAGGGGTTTACTGGTTACAAGGCTATTCAGGAGACGGGCGGTTTTGCAACAAATGCGGCAGTCTATCCTGGCAATACCGAGTTTTCACTCTCATTTGAAGTCCCATACCTCTCGTCGGTCTATGATTTCGCTTATACAGCGCTGTATCCAACAGTGAGCCTGTCATTTATGGTCGATCCATCCATTCATGCCAGTGCAGCTGCTTTGAATTCGCAAGGCATCGTCACGGCTCAGCAGCATCCATACCGTGTCTTCTCGGGAAGTAAGTTTCTCACAAATCAAGAAATCCATGTAAACTTTGAAGGACTGCCACATCCTTCCAGCTCTGCATCCACAATTGATCTCAAAACAATCTGGCTCATTGTGGGCTTCCTGCTTCTACTGGCAATTATTACCGTTGCTTCAGTCCTTTCGCGCCTGAGGGATGGCAAAGATCGTCGTCGCAAGAGCAACAGGCATGCTAGTAAAAACGATCATAGCGAACACGAGCACGATCATAAAAAGCCTGTATCAGCAACGAAGGATCGTAAAGAAGTGCTTATGCACGAACTTCTTGAGCTGGACAAAGAGTTTGAAGCTGGCAAGTTAAGCAAAGCTATCTATCAAGAACGTCGCGCCCGAACCAAAGCCCATCTACGTACCCTGATCAGCGAACAGGAGGCGTCCCGCCGATGAACACTCAACCAATCTCCCAATTCCCATCGTCCATGCATCCCGTAGGGACCCGATTTATCGCGTCCAGTGATTCATCGCCTACCTCACCATCTTCCTTTCCTATGGTACAAATCACGAATCTCAAAAAAAACTTCACCCTGAAACCAATCCTGCGGGGCATCACCCTCGAAATACAGCAGGGCGAACGCATTGCCCTGCTAGGAGCCAATGGAACCGGCAAAACCACCCTGCTACGCATCATCGCCGGGCTGACACAACCGGGCAAAGGAACCGTCTCTATTTGCGGCCTGGACAGTACACGTGACGCTCAACAGATACGTCGTCTCATTGGCTTCGTGGCTCACCAGCCCTACCTCTATGAAGAATTGACCGCGCTGGAAAACCTGCTCTTTTTTGCTCGTATGTATACCGTAGAACATGGAGCTGAGCGTGCTCGCGTATTGTTACAGCGTGTGGGACTGGAGCGACGTGCGCAGGAGCGTGTCAGCACGTTCTCGCGTGGTATGTTGCAGCGCCTTGCCTGGGCACGTGCTCTATTGCATGCTCCCCAGGTACTTTTGCTGGACGAACCCGATACCGGCATGGATCAGCAAGGCCACGAACTTATCGATACGTTGCTTGATGAGCACACTTCTCAAGGAGGTTGCACGCTCTTTACTACGCACCAGCTTGAGCGTGCCCTCAAGGGAAGCGACCGCATAATCATCCTTACCGCTGGCCGCATCGTTTTTCAACGTTCAACAGCGGCATTAGATCTGGAGACGCTCCAGCGTATCTACCAGGAGGCGACGCAATGAGTACGATGCACACCTTTTGGTCTCAGGTAGGAGCAATACTGGAGAAAGATATTCGCTGTGAACTGCGCAGCAAACAAACGTGGACGAGTATGGGCCTGTTCGCTTTGCTGGTACTGGTCATCTTCAATTTTGCCTTTGACCTGCGCGTCGATAACACGGCTGCCGTAGCCCCCGGCGCACTCTGGGTCGCTTTTATCTTTGCTAGCCTGCTTGGTCTTGGACGTACTATTGCAGCCGAGCGCGAACATGGATCGATGGATCGCTTGTTGCTCTGTCCCGTCGACCGCAAGGCCATCTATCTTGCAAAGCTGCTCGGCAATTTGCTATTTATCGGAGTAGTAGAAATCATTGCCCTGCCCGTTTTCGCTGCACTGTTCGATGTGCCACTGTTAGTGGGATCGCTCATCCCCATTGTGCTGCTTGGTACACTGGGTATCGCCACCATCGGAACGCTGTTCTCAGCAATGGCCGCAGCGACGCAGGCACGCGAATTGCTGCTCCCGTTACTGGTATTTCCTTTGATCGTGCCTGTCGTCATCGCCGCAGTACGGGCCACCGGCTCTCTCTTGCTACCACCAGTTAACGAGCCGCCATGGATAGGGCTGATGATCGCGTTTGATGTAATTTTCTTGAGCATCTCAACGCTCCTGTTTCAATATGTTATCGAGGAATAAGTAAAATGTAGGGGCCAGGTTTACCGCGCCCACCGATTTATCGACAAGGAGAAAAATATATATGGCCTTAGCGAAGCGTGAAACGCGCATCGAGCAGCAAAGCGCCAAATTTAAGACATCGCCGCCGGCTAAACCGTCGGTCGCCTCTCTGATACTGGGCGCACTTTCATTCATAGGCATGATGATCTCGCTATGGATGATCTTCCTGTATGCTCCCACAGACGCAGTACAGGGCAATGCGCAGCGCATCTTCTATTTTCATGTCCCGATGGCCTGGATCGGTATGCTTGCTTTTGTAATACTTGCCGTGGCTAGCATCGCTTACATCATTACTAAAGATGAGCGTTGGGATTTGCTTGCACGTGCCGCCGCCGAGTCAGGAGCCGTTTTCATCACACTGGCAACCATCCTGGGTTCGATCTGGGGCAGGATAACCTGGGGGACATGGTGGTCGTGGGATCCCAAATTAACGGCTGTGCTGGTCATGTGGTTTATGTATATTGCCTATATCATGCTACGCAGCTACATGGGTCGTACTATCAGTAGCGCCTATTCTGGTGCGGTGCTGGCTATCGTTGGCGTCATTGATGTGCCCATCATCTACCTCTCTGCCGTCTGGTGGCGCACGCTTCATCCTGGCCCCGAGGTTGGGAATGGTGATCTGCCTGCATCTGTGACATTAACCCTGATGGTTTCACTGCTCACCTTTACATTGTTCTATAGCTTTTTGATGATACAGCTCTACCACTTGCAGAAGGCTCAGGTACAGGCCGAGCGTTTGCGAGCTGGTGTTGAATATGGGCTTGACGAATAGCACTAGAAAAGAGGGATACATCCTATGGGAAATACATATCTTATCGCAGCCTACGCCATAGCCTGGATTGGCCTGTTCGCTTACCTGGCATTTCTGATGATGCGCGTTCGTGGCGTACAGACCGAACTTGCCGCCGTTACCGAACTGGTACGTGAGCAGCAGGAGCGAGGGAAAGCACAGAACAATGGACATGCTTCGTGGGAAGTAGACAAGCAAGCAGAAACATACACGAATATGGCCGGAGAAGACTAAAATGGATATCAAAGAACGCACAGCCGATACGACCTCGAACATAAACACGCCTGAAGAACAGCAGAATTCAGGGGTATCGCGCATCGCTCTGCTTGTCATGGGTGACGCGCTGGTCTTTGTGATCTTCGCTATCATTGGTATGCGTAGCCATAAAGAATCGCTGACGGTCCCCTCGGTTTTGCAGGTGGCGGCCCCGTTTGCTATTGGCTGGTTTCTTGTCTCTCCCTTTGTTGGTGCATTTCGCCGTCGCATTACCAACCAGCCCGGAAAAATGTCGCTGCGCACTGCATTGGCATGGTTGATTGCATGGCCGATTGGATTGCTCCTGCGTGGCCTTATAGATCACGAGATCCCACCAGTATCTTTTGCCATCGTAACCCTGATAACCAACACCATTTTCCTACAACTATGGCGCGTCCCGTTTGCATGGTTCAACCGTCGTGACCGCATTCACGCGTAGGGGCCGCGTTTACGCCGCCCAGGAGAGTCATCGGCATTAACAGACTTTGAATGAGGAAAGAGATGCAACCAAAACCAGAGAATTTTGGTACCCATTACGCCGAAGAATTCAAAAAACAGCAGGTCGTAAACGCATATCGTTACCGTCCGCCATATCCGCAGGAAGTTTTCGACATTCTCGCGCATCTGATTACTGATGAGCCTCGCGCCGTTCTAGATGTCGGCGCAGGCTCCGGTGACATTGCCCGCCACCTTATCGACTCTGTTGAGCGCATCGACGCCGTTGATTTCTCACAAAATATGATTGAGCGTGGCAAGCAGCTTCCCAATGGCAATCATCCTCATTTAAACTGGATCTATGGCAGGGCAGAAGAAGTACCTTTGACACCTCCTTACGCGTTGATCACGGCGGGATCAAGCATACATTGGACGGATTGGCCCGTTGCATTCCCACGTTTCCGTTCTCTGCTGACTCCCAACGGCTACCTCGCGCTGATTTATCGGCGCACACTACCTATGCCCTGGGACGACGAGCTTCGCAAGTTTCGTGCTCAATTTTCAACGCGTCATGCTCACCGAGGGTCTAATGCCATTAAAGAGTTAGAGGCACGCGGCTATTTTCATCAGCAGGGTGAGAAAGAAACCACTCCAGTTCCTTTCGTACAATCAATCGATGACTTTATCGAAGGTCTGCATTCCAGAAGCAGCTTTTCCAGGGAACGCATGGGCCAGCAGCAGGCAACCGAATTTGACCAACAGGCCCGATCGCTTCTGTTACGTTATTTCCCTGATGGTCTGCTTCCATTGAGCGTCATCGCTACCGTAACCTGGGGCATACCAGAAATCGGCAATACAAATACAGACATATCACCCACTGGTGTAGGGGCGCGATTTATAAGCCCGTCCGCCGCCCCTACCTTAATTACCCTCTCACGCATCTGGGTCAGCGAAAACTATGCTCGACATGCGCAACACCTGCTCAAAGCCGAAGAGTGGTTATGGCGCATAAATCCTTCTGCAACCGAGGCAATGCTGCTGGCAACTCTAATGCATGATATGGAGCGAGCCTTTCCCGGACCAGACAGCCCGAAGCAAGATCCCTCTCTTGGCTCCGATGATCCTATCTATAACCAGGCACACTCAAAACGCTCGGCACGTATCGTCAGCGCATTCTTACATGAACAACATGCTCCTGAAGAACTGGTGGTGGAAGTAGCCCGCCTCATCGAATTTCACGAGGTAGGAGGATGGCCGGAAGCGGATTGGGTACAGGCCGCTGATAGCCTGAGTTTCCTGGAAGTCAACATCGACTTGTTCCTGGGCTTCATTAATGCGCCTGAAAATGGCTGGACGCTTGAACAGGTACACGCCAAATTCGACTGGATGTATCAGCGCATCAAAATACCAGAGGCTCGTGCCCTGGCAACCCCGCTTTATGAGCAGGCGTTACGGAAACTGGAGTATAATCCTATAGAAGAATAAGCAGATACGCTTTCTGAATAGTGTCCGTAAGGAGTCCCACTTTATGAGTATTTTGAGCCGTATTCTTGGCAGCGTTGCCAAACTGCCGCCAGCTCAGACGCATGATGTGCTCGTAGAGCGCGATTTGAAAGTGCCTATGGCAGATGGCGTGGTATTGCTGGCGAACCGCTATGCGCCGCGTGGGGTCGAGAAGCCACCGTTGATACTGGTGCGCTGTTGCTATGGTCGCACAGGCATTTTTGGGGTTCTCAGTGGAGAAATTTTCGCCGAGCGAGGCTTCCAGGTTGTAGTCCAGAGTACGCGCGGCACCTTTGGTTCGGGTGGGAAATTCAATCCTTTTGCAGATGAACACGATGATGGCCTGGCAACTGTGGCCTGGCTCAAAGAGCAGCCATGGTTTCCTGGTGCCTTTGCCATGAATGGTGCCAGCTATCTTGGCTTTGTCCAATGGGCCATCGCCAGCGAGGCTGGTCCGGAGCTAAAGGCGCTGGCTATTCAGGTGAGCACAGCGGAGTTCCGCAGTCAGACCTATCCTGGGGAAGCGTTCTCGCTGGATACGGGCCTCTCCTGGACCTATCTTGTTGCCAATCAAGAGCACACCTCGCCGCTCAAGCAGATCTTGTCTCCGGCAAAGCGCAAATTGCGCCCCATCTTCTCTCACCTGCCTTTGAAGGATGTCGATAAGCTTGCGACAGGCGAACACGCACCGTACTTTCAAGCATGGCTGGAAAACAACGAACCCGGCAGTGAATACTGGCAGGTACGCAATTTTGAACATACCGTCAAGGATATTGCAGCACCTATCAACCTGTTGGGCGGGTGGTATGATATTTTCCTACCCTGGCAGCTGCACGATTACCGTACATTGCGTGATGCAGGTAGACAGCCTTATCTGACGATTGGTCCATGGGCTCATGCCACCCCCGAGGGCATGTTCTACGGTGTACGCGAAGCTCTCTCCTGGTGTAATGCTTACTTGCGCGATGATCGTAGCCAGTTGCGCGCAGCTCCAGTACGTATCTTTGTCACCGGGGCAAACGAGTGGCGCGATTATCCCGACTGGCCTCCAGCGGGTGTACAGGATCAGCGTTTCTATCTTCAGCCCGGCGCTACTCTGGCAAGCGATCTCCCACCGGGTTCGGAACCTGATCATTATCGTTATGATCCGGCCAATCCTACGCCCGCCGTGGCTGGTCCGGTACTCAATGGCGCTGCCCTTCCGACCGATAATCGTTCGCTAGAGGCGCGGTCGGACGTGCTCATCTATACAAGTGCGCCCCTAGAACAGGATCTGGAAGTCATCGGGCCGGTTCAGGCCGATCTTTACATTAAATCCAGTCTGGAGCACACCGATTTCTTCGCGCGCCTCTGTGATGTCGATCAAAAAGGTAGATCCATGAATGTGTGTGATGCCTTGTTGCGTGTTTCTCCTGGCAAGCCTGACGTTGATTCTGATGGCATTTTGCATCTCATCAATGATCTCTGGCCTACCGCACATCGCTTTCGTGCTGGTCACCGATTGCGTGTGCAGGTCTTCCAGCGGCGCACATCCGCGCTATGCTCGTAACACTGGCAGCGGCGAACCCCTGGGTAGTGCTACAAAACTGCCTGTCGCCAACCAGTCGGTCTACCACGATCCCGAATATCCTTCGGGGATTGTTCTTTCGGTGCTGCATTGACTCCAACAAAGAGAGAAATATGAGGGTAATAGAAGTAAGATAGACGTGATACGCGATAAATCGGGTCCCGATACGGATCGCGGTTCCCTTTTGTTGGAGTTGCGCGTGGGTGGAGACGGATGAGGATCGCCAGTGACGAATAATTGATGAGAAAGCCTGTTGAGTTCTTGTTTTGCCTTTTATGTGACTAAACTACGAGTAAGCATTGAGATGAGAGGCATTCATAATTTACCAGCAGATAGGAGCTGCAATCTCATCAGTAGCAGTTTTCTGAATGCTTAAGGAGGAGGCATTCATAGTATTATCCTGCTCAGAGATGAGCTTAACGAGGAAGGAGACCTTGTGGTGAAAGACAAACGATTTCTGGCTTTACCGTTACTGGCTGTTATTCTCTTTGTTATGGCAGGTTTTCTACTGCATGCCCCCGTGACTGTGCGGGCAGCAACCGTATCCATCAGTGGCTTACATGTCTCCGGTAATCAGATTGTCAATACCTCTGGCCAGGTAGTGCGGCCCCTTGGAGTAGATCGAGCAGGAAGCGAGTACATGTGTGATGCCGCGGGTGACAATACGGTGTTCGATGATGGCACGAACCCTGGTAGTACTGGTCTGACGGGGGCCGCCCTGGATACCTATGCCAACAATCAGACCATCCCTACGTTCCAATCGTGGAATATCAAGGCCGTCCGGCTACCGCTCAACGAAGATTGCTGGTTGGGTATCAATGGCTATCCCGCTGCTTCGTATACAGCAGCAACCTACCAGCAAACGATTGTTAACTACGTGAACATGCTCACAGCAAGCAACATCTTAGTGATCCTGGATCTGCACTGGGCAGCTCCGGGAACGCAACAATCTAAAGGGCAACTGGCGATGCCCGATCTCGACCACACTCCGGCGTTCTGGACCTCAGTGGCCAACACGTTCAAGAGCAACTCGTCGGTCATCTTTGACCTGTTCAACGAGCCCTTCACAACCAGCTGGTCCTGCTGGCGCAATGGTAGCACGGCTGCCAGTGCCAGTCCTTGCAGCGACGTTCCCTTTGCCGTGGCTGGCATGCAGACGATGGTAAATACGGTACGTGCAACGGGAGCCACGAACGTGCTGATGCTAGGTGGCCTCGCCTACTCGAACGATCTATCCGGCTGGTTGGCGAATAAGCCTACCGATCCCCTGAACAATATAGCAGCCTCGTTCCATCTCTACAACTTCAATGCGTGTGACTACGCTAATTGCTGGTATCTGAATGTCGCCTCGGTTGCTGCTCAGTATCCCGTCGTTGCGGGCGAGATAGGCGAAAACGATTGTGCCCACAGCTTCATTGATACCGCAATGGCATGGCTGGATCAGTACCATATTGGTTATCTCGGCTGGGCCTGGAATGTCTATAACTGCGGCAACTTCCCATCGCTGATTAGTAGCTATGACGGCACACCTACGGCCTACGGTGTGGGGCTCAAAAATCACCTGGCCGACCTGGCTAACGGTGTGACTCCAACCCCAACGCCGACACCGCCTGCTGGTCAGTATTGTAAAGTGATCTATTCGGCTACCTCCTGGGCTGGTGGCTTCACAACGAACATCTCTATCAGCAACATTAGCTCGTCTCCCATTGTTGGTTGGACACTAACGTTCTCGTTTCCTGGTACCAGCCAGACAGTTACAGCGGGCTGGAATGCCACCTGGGCGCAACAGGGAACGGCGGTAACTGCGCGGGATGTTGGCTATAATGACATCATCGCGGCGGGGGCTTCGACTGGTACTGGTTTTAATGGAACGTGGAGTGGTACCAGTAATCCATCTCCAACGGCTTTTTACCTTAATGGTGTGTTGTGTAATTAGTATGGCTATGTAGCGTAGGGGCACGATGTACCTGGATGTGTGGCCTCTCCCCGACAGAAACTGTGTTTGACCCTGTGGGGAACATGGTGATGGAGGGGAACGGGCGTTGCATGATGTGGGGCGCACGGGCTTATTCCACTTCGTTGCATCGCGCCCCTACTCTTGCATGTGCCTACAATCATATATTACGCTTGTTGACAAATGATGTAAAAAATGGTAATACATATTCATACAACACCTCATTTAGTAACGTATGTTTTAATTATTAGTAGCATATATTGCGCTAATGATTGATACAGCTGGAGGTGGAAATCATGCAGATATTCCTGCACGATCTGTTAATTGATAAATATCGATATGGTTAAAGGGAGTTATTCCGATGAAGGAAAAAACTGGAGGGAATCAGTCTAGTCGACGTTCATTCCTGCGTAGTGCCGCTGCTGTCGGTCTAGGTGCGGCAGGTGCATCTCTTGCGACTCCGCTCTCTGCGCTGGCCGCTGAGGATAAACCGGATAGTGACAGAAGAACGGACTTTGTGGGCAGGGATGGCAAAAACTTTACCTTGCATGAGAAGCCATTCTTCTTTGCGGGTACGAACAACTACTACATGCAAGCTGCCTCGCGTTTCATGATTGACGATGTATTCAAAAAAATGGTTGCCATGCAGTTACCTGTTCTGCGTTTTTTTGGGTTCCAGGATGGTCCGACGTACAGGGGTATTTCATTGCAGCCTTCGCTCGGCGTCTTTCCTGAAGACCAGTATGCTCAGCTCGATTATACTATCTGGCAAGCAGGACTTCTGGGTATAAAGCTGGTGGTTCCGCTGGTCAACAATTGGGATGGTATGCAGCAGTATGTCAATTGGGTTGGCGGGAAAGATCACGACAAGTTTTTTACCAACGCGGCAGCCAGGGCGGGTTACAAGAACTATGTGCAAAATTTCATCCGTCGCACCAATCGCTACACTGGTCGTAGGATGCTTGATGAACCAGCAATCATGACGTGGGAACTGGCAAATGAACCACGCTGTCAGTCTGATCCTACGGGTGATACGCTCGTCGATTGGGTGCAGGAGATGAGTGCTTACATTAAGAGTATCGATAAACATCACCTGGTAGCGGTTGGCGACGAGGGCTTTTATAACAATCCAGGGAGTACTGATTATACGTATGATGGTGGGAGCGGGGATGATTGGAAGCGGTTTATTGCTGTGTCGACCATTGATTACGGTACGGTGCATCTCTATCCTGATGGTTGGGGTAAGGATGAGGCGTGGGCGCTACAATGGATTAAAGATCACATTCACGATGCGCGTGCGGCTCACAAACCAGTTGTGCTAGAGGAGTTTGGTTGGCTTAATATGGCCACGCGGGATAGCATTTATAGTGCCTGGCTCAATACAATCTACAAGGAAGGTGGCAACGGCGATCAGTTCTGGTTGCTAACGGGTCTGCAGGACGATGGTACGCCCTATCCTAACTATGATGGCTTTCTCATAACCTATCCGAGTAGCACTGCCAGCCTTGTAACTGCGCATGCCGCTAAGATGCGTGCGAAAAATCGGCGGTAAGTGGCCTGTTGATGCTCATTTGGCTGTGGATGGACATGGACAAGCCCGTGGCCCCACACCATTCTTCGAATTGGAAAGCCCTGCCTATATTGTTTACCCTCTTGACTTTATAGGTTAGGGCGTGCTAATATCTGAGTGAGAGACTAGGAATTGCATTGTTCTGGGAGAGGTTTCTCTCTCAGTGTAGTAGAGGGTGTTTTGTATTATGGTAGCCGGATTAGTTGCTTCATTTGTACTATTCTTACGCGAAGGGCTTGAAGCAAGTCTGATAGTCAGCATTCTATTTGCCGCGTTGCGCCAGCTGGGTCAGTTAGAGCAAATGCGTGCCGTGTGGATTGGCATTGGCCTTGCTGTGCTCGCATCGCTTGGTGGTGGCGTCGTCATTTATATCACCATTCGTGAATATGATGGCTCAACATTCCAGACTATTTTTGAGACTATCACCTATCTTGTCGCTGTTGTCCTGCTGACCTCGATGACGTTCTGGATGCAGGGCCACACACGTAATATGAAGAAAGAAATAGTCTCACAGGCATCGATGGCTGGCTCAGCCTTCGGACTTGGCCTGCTCGCGTTCTTTACAGTTGGGCGCGAAGGATTAGAGACTGCTGTCTTCTCACTGGCGTTGGCTTTTCAGACGAGTGGCTTCTGGCTACTCATAGGTGCCCTGCTTGGACTGGCAACCTCAATGGTACTGTGCTGGCTTATCTACCGCCTGGGCTATCGGCTCGTACTTTCGTATCTTCTTCCGCGTGATGGGTATCCTCCTCTTGGTCTTTGCAGCAGGCTTGCTGGCGAACGCAGTACAAAACATGCAAGAACTACGTTGGATCTCTTTCGGTACTATGCACCTCTGGAACTCTGCCAAATTTTTGAGTGAAGACAGCACTCTGGGTGATATCCTGCATACCTTCGTTGGTTATGCTGACGCTCCCAGTGTCCTCCAGGTTACCCTCTACATTGGCTACCTGATCATTGCCGGGTCTATCTTTGCCAGAATGACGCGCAAGCGACCTGTTCGTGCAAAAACGACCATTACTTCGGATTCTGTGTCGAAGGCATAAATTCATTGGTGCCGCCATATGAGATGCCAGCTCTCCCGCATGATTCGCAAAAACAAGTGAGCTCAAACGTGTTAGGGGTAAGGTTGAGTAAGGGGGCTTAACTCAAGCGAATATGAGGTGAGAGAAGGGTATTTTCATGGATGTCGATGCTCTAATAGGAAAAGTACTGGGAACTTGTACACTGCAGAGGGTGATCGGGCAAGGGGAGATGGGGGTAGTATTTCTGGCCCGACAAGCGCGTCCCGAGCGCCAGGTTGCAGTGAAGGTGCTCCTGCCGATGTTTCCTCTATCGTCCGATCAATACACTGCATTTCTCAAGCGGTTTCAACATGAGATAGACGCCGTTGCATCATTGAAGCATCCAAATGTCATTCAGATATATGAATGTGGAGAGTATGAAGGCATGACCTATCTGGTGATGCCTTATATCAATGGTGGCACGTTACACGATGAGATGGAGCGAGAGGGGCTATTTTCATTAGAGAAAGCTCTGTCCTACCTGGAACAGATGGCGGCGGCACTCGACGTTGCGCATGAGCATGGAGTGATTCATGGGAATGTTCAGCCTGCGAATATTCTGTTGCAGCAGGAGGGCCAGCTGGTCTTGACTGACTTTGGCATGGTGAAGGTGATTTATGAAGGGAATCTCATGGGCTCATTCCTCACCCGAGCCAATATGCCAATCGAGACACTTGATTATATGGCACCAGAACAGGTTATTGGTAACAAAATAGGGGTACACGCAGATCTCTATTCTCTCGGTGTGGTTTTGTATCAGATGTTGACTGGTATAGTACCGTTTCAGAGTAGTATGGCGGCGCAGCATCAATATACCCAACCATATTCAGCGCGCTTAGTGCGTCCGGACCTTCCTATTGCAGCGGAACAAGTGATCTTGAAGGCGCTGGCCGCGCGGCCAGCACATCGATATATGCGTGCGGGGAATTTTGCTAACGCTTTTCGTCAGGCTCTATTAGATGCTCGTGTAATACTTGATCCCGCCAACATTATTCCTGCAAGTATCGAACCGATAGCTACAAATTCTGGGAAGCCATCTAGTTCTTTAGAACTTCTGGCACGGATGGTATCCCAGGCATCTACCAGATCGGATAAAGATAGCCTCGATGGTGTTCCACAGGTGTCCACGCCCATACCACCTGTTCTAAATTCGAACAGGAATTTGAGTGGGAGCGATGTTGTCAAAAAAAACAGTTTTACTCTGCCTTCTATGAGTGGGTTCTTGGAGCAGCCCTTGTCTTTGTCTCTTACGATGCCTAAGTCGTCTCCAGCAGGTTCTGAGCAAGAAAAGAACAATCCACCACCGCCAATGCCAGTAAGTTTGCCGGACTGGGCATGGCCTGGTGAGGGGAGTGTGGGCAGTTCGTTCGCTTCTCAGCCAACAGTTGCTGATGTCACGATACGGCCTGCGCTGGTGAAGCGCCTGGAAAAACCAGGTGTCCAACCACCCATTCAGAAGAGAACGGCATTTATAAGAAGGAAGTGGGTACTTCCAGTTGTGCTTATCTTGCTATTGTTTGTCCTGCTGTTATCTGGCGTTTTTGCGTATGTAAATAGCAAAGCAGCGATACAAGGTGTGAACTCTCTTTCAGCCCGTAGAGGAGTTCAAAAAGCTCCTGCTGGAGGGAATACAAGTGGTGGGGCGCAGAGTGGTCCTGTAAAGGGTAACACGAATGGTGCTCTTGCTAATAATGCCACTGCTGGCACCAGGAACTTTCAGGTTGGTGCGTACCCCTTGATCGTGATAAATGGGCATGGAGGTAATGTAAATATTCAGGCGGGAAGTATGAGTATAGTGGTGGTGACGGCGAGGCAGCAGGGAAATATCAATGGCACGGGAGTAGTTTATAACCAGGCAAACGATGGGCAGGGTCATGATCGCATCAGCATAGCGACAAATCCAGGGAATAGAAACGTGGACTATGATATAACGGCCCCGCGTGCCACCCAGGTACAGGTGCAGGTCGATGGCGGTTCGATGGCGGTCAACGGTATCAGCGGAGTAACAATAGATACTGGCGGTGGAAATCTGGATATAGAGGATATACATGGACCAGTGGATGTGCATACAGAAAACGGTGATATAACAGGTAATACTCTGACGGGCTCAATGGTACTGGAAGTGGGCAATGGTGGTTCGATTCGCCTCAACAACGTCCATGGGTCATTAAAGGCGGTAAGTCACAATGGAGATGTCGTTGTGAGGGGTGCGGCGCTAAGTGGGACATCGGTTATGGAAACGAATTATGGTTCTGTGCTCTTCGACGGTTCCATTGATCCTCAGGGAACGTACACACTGAAGACGATTAGTGGGAATGTCAATTTGACGTTACCGGACAATGCGGCGTTTCAACTCGAAGCCACTACTGGATCTGGCTCAGTCAGCAATGAATTTGGGAGTGATGTAGTAGGATATGAGCCACGTGCGCAGATTATGGCTACTATTACAAATGGCTCAGTCACGATAAATAAAGCAGTTTGATCTGATGATAAGCAAGAGATAAAGAAGCATGTTGCAATCCTCCTACTTTTGGGGTATCCTCTTAGGTAGGAGGCTAACTGTTAATGGTTGCGGATCTGAATGTGCAAGCAGGAAACTCCTCATTTCTCGTACCGCACAGCTATCCGGGGCGGCTCATCGCAGCTGAGGGACTGGATGGCTCGGGTAAAAGTACGCAACTCCATCTGCTCAGTTTCTGGCTACGGGCAGAAGGCTACGAAGTGATTCTTGCCGAATGGATCTCCTCCAAAATGATCAAGCGTGCCCTCAAAGCGGGTAGAAAGCAGGGTACATCCGATCCGAAGCTACTCAGTCTTCTGCATGCTGCCGATCTTGCCGAGATACACCAGCGCGATATTGTGCCCGCACTCCAGCGTGGCGCGATTGTACTGGCAGATCGCTATATCTATACAGCACTGGCACGCGATCTGGCACGCGGGGTTGAATTGGAGTGGGTACAGCACGTCTACCAATTCGCGGCCAGTCCAGACCTGAGTATTTATTTCCAGATCAGTGCAGAAGAAGCTCTACAGCGTTCACTAAGTACTAATCCATTAGGAGAGTATGAGCGACGTGCGGGAATGGCGCATACCGAACATGTGAATTCGATGGACAATTTTCGTTCATTTCAGCAGCGCGTTCTACACGCTTACGAGATGATGAGCAAGCGTTTTGCGTTTTTGTACCTGGATGCTATATTGCCAGTAAAACAGCAGCAGCAGCAACTCCGTGACGCCGTTCAGCGTATATTGCCCACTGATTGAAGAGGAAGATCTTATGGCAAACGAGCAGCAGAGGGAGGGTGACACTTCACTCTTTTCCCCTTCGCTCCTTCGTCCCGAACGTGCTTACTTGATTGTTTTGGAAGGCATTGACCTTTCCGGGCGCACCACTCAGGTGCAGCTCCTACGAGATTGGCTAAGTGCGCAACGCTATTATGTAACCACCACAGCCTGGAGAACCTCTCCCCTTATTGCAGATGTGCTGGCGAAGGCACGCACGAAGTCGCCCTTACATCCTTTGACCTATAGTCTGCTCTATTGTGCCGATCATCTTGATCGTACGGAGCGTGTAATCAAGCCGACCCTGACGCGTGGCGAGATTGTGCTGGCAGATCGTTATACCTATACAGCCTTCGCACGTGACGAGGCTCGTGGTCTGGATAAAGACTGGGTGCGCAATCTTTACCATTTTACCGTTGAACCCGACGTTGTCTTCTATCTGCACATCAGTCCAGGTGAAGCGGTTAGACGCCGCGTTGCTTTGCAGCAGCAGCGCGAAAAATTGCGGGATGGACAACCGAAAAAACATGGAGGCAAAGAGCAGAAGAAAAGACGTCAGGAAGCAGCACCATTGGTGTCTCTAACAGCGGAAGGGATGGAGAGCTTCCATGAGTTTGAAATGAAAATGTATGAAAAGTATCAAAGTATGCAAAAAGAATTTGATTTTGTTGTGGTAGAGGGTAGCCAATCGGTTGATCGCGTGCAGGCAATGTTACGTCGTGCGGTAATGCATCTCTTATTGTCATGAAGATATCAAGGATGATAGGTGCAGACGACAGGAAGCGGCGAAGGAGCTCATCGCGTAATGAAGATTTTGCATGTGTCTGATATTCACTATCGGGAGGCACCTGAGACATGGGTGCTTTTAAAAGAAGGGGCGCGGCAGTTTGAAGGGATGCGCCCGGATCTTATTTTGATTACGGGCGATCTCACCAATGATGGGCTGGATGAACAATTTTTGCGTGTAAAGCGTTTTGTATCCTGGCTTGATTTTTGTCCTGTGTTGATCATTCCAGGTAACCGTGACCTGGCGAAAACGCTTGTCCCCGTTGCCGCCGAGCGTAGTGACCTTGAGTACTTTTTGCTCACTCACCCGGAACCCGCATCTGTTTTTGATGAAATGGATGGGCTGGAGGATGTAAACCATGGGCGCCAGGGCAAATTCTTTGATCATTTTGCCACGACAGAGTTTTTCTATCGTGCTCATGATGTGGCAGCGGTGGGGCTGAACAGTACGCCTGAGATTACAGCACGCCAGATAGAGATGATGACGCAGCACTTTAATAAGGGGCAAACCGGTGAGTTACGTATCTTTTGTGCTCATCATAGCTTTTTGCCGGTTCCAACCAAGAAGCTCAGACCGGGTGATGTTGTGCCTCGGTCAGCGGATATTCTGCAAACGTTGATCGAATTAAATGTCGATCTGCTCCTCTGTGGGCATATTCATCGTAGCCACGTCTGGGAACTGTCTGATGGTCGGCATCGCTTGCTTTGTTGCAATGCTGGTTCGTTGCTGGATACCTCAGGTAAAAAAGATAATGGCTTTCTGGAGATCGAGATCGAGGATGATCTGCGTATTACCAAACATTCTCTATTCTCGCGTCGAACCGAGGTACTCTACCAGCGACTCCATTTTGGCACCATGCTGCAGGATCGGCAGAAAATACCTGATCCATTAGTGGATTCGAAAGAGTTGGCCGGAGCGCTCTCTGATGGCACTAATGATGGCAGTGGTCGTACAAAGGGAAAGAAGGCGAAAAGCAAAAAATAGGAATTAGCAGGTCGCCTTCTTTTTTGTGTCGATCATATTATCGTTTTTAATTTGTATCCGGAACTATCCTTTGCTTCCGGATGGCTGCTTGCTTCGCCGTAGGTGTCTCGCCCTCTTGTTGCTCGATCTCCCTGGTGGGTGAAGGTACGAGAGGAGTTGAGAACTGATGTGACTTCTGCACTTCTTCGAAAGGTGAGGATGAAGGAGCAGTGGGAGCCGAGAAGGGGCGCCGACGCTCCTCGAAAGGCGAGGATAGGGGAAAATTGGCGGGTCTATATGACTCCTGCTGCCATGCTACAGGAATGGATGGCTGAGCCGGGAAATCCTTCTGTGCTTTTTGTTGCCATGCTACAGAAATGGGTGGCTGAGCCGGGAAATCCTTCTGAGCTTCTTGTTGCCATGCTACGGGAACGGGTGGCTGAGCCAGAAAATCCTTCTGCGGCGGTAGGTTTGCGGGTGGAGTTGCTATAAAGCTCTGTTGGGGCCAGGTGGGAGCTGTTTCTGCTGGTATAGCATTGTTCTGTTGATATATGGATTGAGAAGGTACTGTTTCAACATTAATGCGTTGAGGCGACCATTCTGGAAAACCGTAGGTTGGTATATTCGCTGGTACGGTTCCCGCTGAGCGTGACCATGTAGATGAGGGTGTGGACGATACAGCAGAAGTGGCAAAAAGACTTTTGTTGCGTCTTGAGATAAAGAACAGCAGACAACCGAGAGCAAGCAAGGCTACCATCACAAAACTGGCGGTACCGATAACCCAGGGTGCATAATTGGTTGAAGATGAAGCAGGTGTGGGCAATTGCTCATGCATGGCCTGATTTTGCGCATAGTTCAGATAAGGCGTGACTGCATTGAAACTGTTGTATTGGCTGGATAGTTTTTGAAGTTCTTGTTGTGCTTTATGCCAATGACCCGGAGCCGTTGAAGCATAATCGGCAAACGCCTGACGCCATGCTTTCTCGAATGGTCCGGGCGTTGTATCAAGACCCTGGATCAGGATCAGCGTCTGAGCACTGTTGCTCGCCTGCAAGAAGCTGGTTCCCAATGGATCATCTGCCATTGAGCTGAAAGAACTGACGACACCTACGATATTGCCGTTACTATCGAGGGCAGGGCCGCCACTGTCACCATGCTCGACGTTCCCGCTCACCTGGATGAGAGGCGAGCTCATATCGTTTTCCTTCAGTGCACTCACATAGATTTTATTGACGGAAGAGGTAAGCAACTGGGTGGGATCATTTTTATCGTTTATATCGCCGTTACCAGGAAAACCAATGATCGTCAATTCATCCAGCTGCTCAACTCCTGAGGAGTCGCCCAACTGAATGCCAGGGGTATCACTCATGTTGACATGAATAATAGCCATGTCATGCTCATCAGTCGGGCTTTGCTGCTCAATTTTAGTGACGGGTTGCCAGACATCTGAGCCCAAATTTTTAAAATTCGTTTGTACTAAAGGGCCAGTATAGTCCGTACTCAGATAGACGTCGCTGCTGGGTTGGCCATAGTGAGTTTCCGTGCGAAAGTTTCCATCTGCCATAAGTGAGAGGGTATCTTGTGCCGTATAAGGGGTAGTGACATTGAAATTATTGTTTACATAATCAGCAACATCCTGTGCCGCCATCTCATACAGGGCCTCATCAAGGCCACTATCATGTGGAGGATTGACCACATGATCTGCGGTGAGGATATCTCCGTGAGCCGTGATGAACGCTCCACTACCCGAAAATTCTAGTTTATAATTCCCGCCATTGAGAGGAAACGTCGCGCTTTGTGTCGCTGTGATGTGCACCGTAACGTGACCGCCGATAGTGGTGAAGATGCGCACAATTGCAGGCTTGGCGACATCAACTGCACGCACGACCGGGTCTGAAATATTGCCACCTGGAATGCCCCCTTCAGCACTGGCACTGCTTAGCCTTGCAACCACGAAGAGGATAGAAAGAAGTACCATAGCGGATGTGAGAAGGGAGAATAGCAGGCGCTTAAAATGTTTTCTAATCATCGGGGTTCCTAATCCTTCAGTTATTGATTCCCTATATAGTAAAGCAAAAAAAAGAGTAATACCTTAGAAACGCATTTCATCTGTTGCAAATCAGAGATACTTTGCATAATATTGATGATATAATACAGTATTGTGGAGGTTTTGTCTATCCATATTGTCTTGCTTTTCAAAAAATAGTAATGTTACTTTGGGGATAGGGACCTGTACCTGCGTATTCTGTCTTCCTGGGTGGGAAAAAAAGGTGAAAATGGGATAGGAGATTCCGGAATTCAGATGTATGTGCGTATAGTTTCTATATAAGTGCTTGCAAGTGACGATGATGTCGGTTATTGTAATAGAGGCAAAGTAGATGTAGCACTTATTGTGCTGGAGGGTAGGAATGAGCGAGCGGGAAAATTCTCCTCAGGATGAGAAGAGGGTGAATGACGAAAAGAAATTGCGTAAGCGTGAAAAAAAGCTGAGGGAGCGTTTGCGGGAGGCGGAACGGGCGCAGACTGATGCACTAGAGCGTTTGCGGCAGGCCGATGCACGAATGCGTAGGCGTATGGCTCATGTGCAGGAGTTGGAGGATCGTCTCAGTAGTGTGCGTCAGCGCCTGGGGGCTTTGCAAGCTCCACGTTCGACTATTATCACAATGATTACGGCAGGGACAGAGGTGTTAGCACCTTTGCTGGAGGCTCCATCTTCTCCTCAGAAGCCAGTGCTTTATCAGGTGGATAAGACGTTATCTGAGACATCTACAGAAAACGTTATCGACACATCTCCATCCAGTACGGTTGAGAACTTTGAAGATGAAGGTGATGTGGGATCTGCTCAGATGGGAGAGGCGGAGCCACAATACCTGGATCGTTTTTCTGCTATACACGTGATTGAAGAGTCGGTTGTAGAGGAGAATATAAGCAAGGTTGCTGAATGGCAGGAGGTAGAGGAAGCCAGGGAAGTATTTTCTGATAGAGAGGATGAGGTTACTCTGGAGGTTCCAGTCGATGATGTTGTAGTGCGGGCTCGTCAGGCTCGTGTAGTCGCCGAAGCGGCAGAAGAGGCCGCGCGTGATGCTATCGAACGTGTGGCTGAGGCGGAAGAGTATCTTGAGCAGCTCGGGTCAGCCCGCCACCTGATGCAGGAGCTTGAACGTTTGCATGCTGAAGCTGGCAAAGCAACCGTGGTAGCGGGTGAGGCGGAAGAGGCGGCATGTGCTGTGGAGCGCCTGCTTAATTCTCCTCAAGAAGAGGAGCGGCAGGAAATTGCAGTCATAATAGACATTGAACGAACGGAGCCAACAAGCGAAATGGATATTGATGATATTGCATCATCGAGTGAACCGGGCGAGCATCCATCTCCATTAGAGATTGCGCAGGTAGAAGAGATCGAGGAGGAGGAAGAGAATCTGGAGACGGTCACTGCGATGATTATCGCGGATGCTGCGGGTATCGCAGCAGCTCGCGCCGAAGCAGTGGCCGAAGCCTGTAGTGCCCGCACGCGAGAAGCACGGGCGCTCGCGCTCAAAGCTGATCAGGCATTAGAAGCCGTGCGCATGGCTATTCGTAAGCAAAAACTGAGTGGTGAGGGAGCCGATGTTGCTTTGAAAGCTGCTGAACGAGAAGCAACACATGCACACGCCGTATTGGCAGATGCCGAGGTAGCCGAGGAACGTGCAATGAATGCAGCAATGAATGCAGAAGCAGAAGCAGAAGTAGCGGAAGGCATGGCTTTCGCTGCCAGCAGCCGTGATGAGCGTGACGAGAAAAGACGCGAAAATGCTTCTGTTCAGTCTGCATCATATAATACTGCACACACCTCTGGAGCTGAACAGGATGGAGATGATGACGACGATGAAGATACGCTAGAAGTGCCTGTTATCCGTCCGCAAGAGAGATGAGTATACGTTCAGTACACGAAATATACAGCTCAACGTTTCCCGATGAGGAAGCTATTGCTCGTTACTGGTGGTCGCTTCCTCGTGGAAGTATATTGCCTTTAACCAATGGTGATGCATATCAATTGCTCTTTGCCGGGCGTCCAGGTGGTGCGGCTGGACCAGACGTGCGTGCGGCGGTTCTCTGTAGCATCTCTCCTCGTCGCCCTCTACTTGATCAAGGTATAAGGAGAATAATACATGCACGAAAGTATACCGGTGATGTAGAATTTCATGTGTGTCTCAGCGACTGGGTTGGGCATCGGCATCATCGCGATGCACGCTATAATAATGTTGTGTTGCATGTTGTACTGCTTTGTGATGATACCGCACCTACAATACGGCAGGATGGTTTGAGCGTCCCGATCTGTTCCCTGAGTGATCTGCCTGCAGGAACGGCGTCGTCCTCGTTCGCTGGGGTTCTCCGAGATAGAACGCTATGGCCTTGCCAGCGCGTATTGCTGCAGGTGCCTGGCGAAGCAAGGGATAGATTGCTGGAAGATGCAGGCGTACTGCGTTTTGAGCAGAAGGTGCATGCTTTTGTTGAGCAACTTCATGCCAGCGTGCCCATTCCACCGGTGACCGCGCTTACTATGTACGATGCCTGCCTGATACCAGCGCTTGCAGAGGGACTGGGTTACGGGCGCAATCGCGACTTCTTCCGTGCTATTGGTCTGCGGCTGGCAGGTCAGGAAACGTCTGTGCCTGAACCGTTGGGACGTGCGCCTGATCCCGCACCACTCGACGCCGGGCGTCTGCAAAGTCTTCACTTCCTTGTTGAGCGGTACCGTGCAGGCCTCTGGGAGACATTGCGTGCGATAGTGCAAGCAGATGATAATGTGTATCAAACATTGAGGACATTACGTACACTATTTGGCGATGTCGGTGTGAGTCTTGCGCGTGCTGATATACTCATCATTAACGTTGTTCTGCCATTTGCCGCTGCTATTGCTTTGTTAGAACATGATACGTTGCTGAGTGAACATGCTTTGAAGCTCTATAAAGTACACCCTGGCCTGTCCTCAAACTGGATTACACGTATGATGAGTGCACAGTTGCAGTTGCCCTCGGAACCGCATGGCAGTTGTCGTCAGCAGGGGCTACATTATATTTATCAGGAAACATGCCGTGAGAAGTGCTGTGACATGTGTATTATAGGTAGAAAAACCGTATAATGTATGGACCAGATTTATCGCGTCCAGCGATTTATCGAATGTAACATGGAAAAAATATGACAGGAAAAGAACCCGAAGAGCAACAACAAGGAGAACGCCTATCGCGTTTCCTGGCCCATGCTGGTATTGCATCGCGCCGCCATGTCGAGGAGCTCATTGCAGCCGGGCGTGTCCGTGTGAACGATACAATCATCACGACGCAAGGAGTACGTATCGATCCTGTTCGTGATCGTATCAGCGTTGATGGAAAGATCGTGCGTGCAGCAGTAGAGCATGTCTATCTTCTACTCAACAAACCAGTGGGCTACGTCAGTACCGCATATGATCCGCAAGGGCGACCAACTGTGCTCAATCTCTTGTCGGAAGAAGTGCGCCGTTTACGTGTCTATCCTGTCGGTCGCCTGGATATTGATACCGAGGGCTTGCTACTCCTCACCAATGACGGTGATTTTGCTTTGCGCCTGGCCCATCCGCGCTACACGACTGACAAACACTACGAAGTACTTGTGCGCGGCTATCCTTCTACTGCAACGCTAGCCTCGCTGCGTGCCGGTGTTCTGTTTACAGAAGATGATGGTGTGCAACATAAGAGCGCATCTGCCCAGGTACGTATTTTGCGCCGGGTGGGGTCTGATACATGGTTATCTCTCACTATCCATGAAGGGCGTAAGCGCCAGGTACGGCGTATGCTAGTGGCAGTGGGGTATCCCGTTCTACGCTTGCAACGTGTGGGTGTGGGATCGCTCACGCTAGGGAAGCTTCCAACGGGTAAGTGGCGCTATCTGACTGAGGAGGAGGTGAGTATGCTGTGGGGTAAAGAGCAGCCAGGATAGCACCAGGATGCAAAGGTGAGCCAAAAGGTGATATACTCCCTTCTGAACTGATACCGACCAGTAAGTGGAGGATTCATGCAAGGGTCACGACGTATTGCTATAGATGGACCGGCTGGTTCAGGCAAAAGCACAGTAGGCGAACAACTGGCTCGTCATCTAGGGTATCTCTATATTGATACGGGTGCTATGTATCGCGCCCTTGCCTGGTTGGCGATCCATGAAGGGATAAATGTCAACGATGGAGCCGCACTGGGAAAATTGGCACGGGACGCGGAGATCGTAATCAGTCGACCCCAGATTGCGGATGGACGGCAATATACGGTAGCCGTACGCGGGCGCGATGTTACCTGGGATATTCGCAGCTCGGGAGTAACGCATGCCGTCTCACCTGTCTCCGCACATCCAGAGGTGCGTAGTATCCTTATTGCCCAGCAACGTGCAATGGCTCAACAGGGGCGTGTGGTCATGGTGGGACGCGATATTGGCGCGGTGGTGCTTCCGGATGCCGAGCTCAAGATCTATCTGACCGCAAGCCTGGAAGAGCGTGGTCGCCGCCGCCATGCCGAACTGCTGGAGCGCCTGGGCGAGCATAACCCTGCATTGCCTTCTCTAACTGAGGTGATAGAAGATATTTGGCAGCGCGATGGCATTGATCACGATAATATGCAGCCCGCCCACGATGCCATTGTCGTAGAGACCGATTTCCTCAGTGTTCAGCAGGTGCTAGAAACTATTTACATGTATGTGGAGGATTCTGATGAAACAGGAGCTTAGCCCTGAGGTAGATGGTTCACCTGAGAAGCCTAAAAAGGCGCACAAAAACCTGTATGAACCTTATAACACACCGAGCATTCTCTATAATGCGCTACGCTGGTTTGCCATCTGCGTATTTGCACTGATCGCACGTGTACACCTGCGTAATCGGCATAATGTGCCCAAACATGGCCCCTATATCATCGCAGCTAACCATCTCTCGTGGACGGATATTCCTCTGATACCAATGTACCTGCCTGGCAAAGTTGTGTATATGGCAAAAGAAGAGTCCTTTTCCGGTAGCCTTGGTTGGCTTGCACGTTTCCTTGGTGCATTTCCCGTCAAACGTGGCGAGGCTGATCGCCAGGCTTTAAAGGCCGCGAATGAGCAGCTCAAAAGGGGCAAAGTGCTGATTATTTTCCCTGAGGGTACGCGCAGTAAAACAAAAATGATGGCCAAAGGTCATGCAGGCCTGGGCATGATCGCTTTGCGTGCCAATGTGCCGGTCATCCCGGTTGCTATCTGGGGTAGCGAAAATGCACTCAAGAAATTTGGGGCCGAGATCACCATCTCTTATGGCGAACCCATGCTTTTGAAGCCCGCAGGCGCGAAGGTGACGCGTGAAGATGTCGATAGAACTACAGATGAGGTGATGAGGCGCATTGCGAGTATGCTGCCTGAGAGGTATAGGGGAGTGTATGGAGAGTATTAAGAGGGATCCCCATCCTTCGGGGGGAACGGCGTAGGGGCGTCACCTTGCGTGCGCCCGCTCCCCTACACAATCATCGTTGCCTCAAGCGGGCGCACGCAAGGTGACGCCCCTACGCCGTTCCCCGACGTTTCCCCCGGATGGACAGAGACCCAGCTCTTATCAACGATTGATTTTCCCCGCTTGAAATGCTACTCTAAGTGAAGCAACGGTTACGATAGCGCATTTCCCGATCTTTGATGTCCATTTTTGGAGCAATGATGAATTGACTGAACGAGAGGATTATTTACGATGAATGCAGATGCAACGGGTGAGCAAGTTGTCGTCATTGTCGGCGCGGGACTCACTGGCGGCAATGCGGCTGTGACTTTGCGAGAAGAGGGATGGCGAGGCCGCATCGTGCTCCTGGGCGCGGAGCCGGGCATCCCTTTCGGTCGTCCACCACTATCCAAAACCTACCTGCGAGGGGAGGAAGAGCTTAGTGGCTGGTATGTCAAACCCGCTGACTGGTATGGCGCTCACGACATTGAGTTGCGTACCGGGTCCATCGTGCGGCAGGTGGATACAGCCCTCAAGCAACTGCGACTCGAAAGTGGTATGACGCTGGACTACGATAAGCTGGTGCTCTGTACCGGTGGAAGAAACCGCCACCTGACGGTGCCCGGAGCGACCTTGCCAGGCGTCTATCAACTGCGCACGATAGCGGAGTGTGATGACATCCGTCGGGTAGCGCGGCCTGGTGCGCGTGCTGTGGTGGTTGGCATGGGGTTCATCGGAGCTGAGGTCGCCGCCTCGCTACGCCAGATGGGCCTTGAGGTCACTGTTGTGCTCCCTGGAGCGGCACCGCTGGCCACAGTCCTCGGTAACGAAGTTGCTGGCGTGCTTGCAGAGATTCATCGTGAGCATGGGGTCCACCTTGTGACGAATGACCACGTGATCAGTTTCGAGGGCAACAACCGAGTGGAGCACGTATTGACCGCTAAGGGAGCACGGCTAGACTGCGACCTGGTCGTCGTCGGTATCGGGATTGAGCCAGTCGTAGACGCGCTCACTGGTAGCGGAATTGCCCTGGACAACGGAATCCTCGTGAACGCATATTGCCAGACGAACGTGCCCGATGTCTATGCTGCAGGGGATGTAGCCAACCTGCAACACCCGATCTTCGGCAGAGTGCGGGTGGAGCATTACAACAACGCTGAGAAGCAAGGTCGTGCGGTGGCCCGCGCCGTACTCGGCAACCTGCGAGCATATGATTATATCTACAGCTTCTGGTCCGACCAGTACGAGCATAACCTGGAATATGTGGGGTTTGCCAGGAGATGGGAGCGCATTGTTCTGCGCGGCGACTACAACGGCAGAAAGTTCCTGGCCTTCTACCTGACGCAGGGTATCCTGCAAGCGGCTTTCGGGCTGAACCGTGGTGGCGATCCGGAGCTCGACGTAGATACAGAACTACACGCGTGTCAGGATCTGATTCGTGGCCGCATCCAACTATCGGAAGCTTCCCTGGCAGACGACCATGTGGACCTGCGATCATTGAACACCACTCGGTAGTCAGATACTCCTGCTTAGAGATCTGGGTATGGTCGGGTAGCGAGCCGTAAGGCTCCTGCGCCGCAAATACTGTAGGGACGCGATAAATCGGGTCAACGATTCATCGAATAGGAACCTTCTCGATGAATCGCTGGACGCGATAAATCGGGTCCCTACGGTGAGGGGGGTATTTCAGGCGCACGATGATTGATTCTCTCGCCTTATGCCAGAGGGAAGTGTCATGCTCCCATCTCGCGCTGTGTTACTGTTGATAATGCTCGACTATCCCCTCCGGGCGTACCTGTGCCTCTTCGGGATTGAGGCCAGCGTTACGGCGGGCACGTCGTTGCCGTAACAGATCCCAGCATTGATCCAGGTTCACTTCAAGCGCCTGCATACGAGCATGCTGATCGCCTTCCAGTTGGCCTTCCTCGGAAAGTTGCAAAAGCTTATGTTCTTCATCGACCAGCGTCTGGATGCGATGCAGAAGTTCTTGATCGTCCATTGTCTCCTCCTCTGATATATCTCTAAGCATTTTTTGTAAGAGGCCACCAATATCGAACTGTGCACTATGATATCACACACAACCAGTCCTTGTTTATGTTTCGTTCAACCCTTCTCTTCAAGCCGGACAGATTAAGAAGAATGGACAGGTAGGACAGCGAAATGGCTCGGCAGGCTGTGCCGGGTATGCATTTTGCTCCAGTCCCTTGATGCTCTGCTCCACTTCCTCGCGCAAACTCTGTTCCTTTTTTGCGCTGAGCGTAATGGGATCTACCTCGCCTGTGCTCATATTGTGGCTGTGCAGTTCTACATTCTGCCCAGGATGTGATTGTCGATAGGCCAGAGTGTAAAATAATTCGCGCGTCGTGGCGGATGGCTTGTCTTTGCGTGCGCCAAAACGGGTACGTACGAAGCGCGGAGGTTTTTCTGCTGATTGCGTCGATGCCTCGATACGGTCGATAGTGACATGCACCGTTTTTCCTGCGATATCCACGTTGAATTTAGGCCGCACGTCCCATGTTACGTCTTCTTGCACGCTCAATGTACGCCGCACTGCTTCTACGATTTCGTGTCCATGCTCCTCGTACATAGGAGCGAAGGGAGCATTGTGGCCACCCGATTCTTGCCAGTGCTGTGTATAAAGTTCCTGAATTTCCTGTTGCGTGGGTAGGGGCGTCACCTTGCGTACGTCCGTTTTGTTCCCTGTCCCTTTGCTTTCTTGCATCTTCTGGCGTAGAACATCGACTGTTTTTTGCGTTGCCTGCCAGAAAAGCTGATAGGTATCGGCCTCGCTTTCAAAGCGGTAAAGGGTACTATATGCGTATTGGCGGGGACAACGCTGATAGGCTTCGATGGCCGAAGCGCTAAATGTCTGTGGCCTCGTCGCGTTGATGAAGTTCTCGCTGAGTTGCGATGATACGACAGAGGGTTGAGCTGCCTCAGTTGTTTCTTCATAACTCGCACTCTCCCAGCGTAACTTTGTAATGCGTTCGGCTGGCAATCCGGCTTCAAGCGCATCGATATAAGGAGAACGTTTGTATTTAATTTTGCCGTAACGTTCGCTATAACTGAGGACGAGCTGGTCACGTGCCCTGGTTACTCCTACGTAGAAAAGACAAGATTCGCCGCTTTCGTGGGCGGTAGTGCCCGCAGCCTCTTCTGGTAACATGCCTGCTGGAGTTTCTACTGGACTGGAGCGGGCCTGCAAGGGAAAACGGCGTTGCACCAGCCCTGGCATGTAGACGACTGGAAACTCTAATCCCTTGCTAGCGTGGACGGTCATAACGCGAATGATGTCATTATCGGCCTCGTTGCTTTCGCCCGACCCCTGCCGGGTACTACCATCTTGTCGTAACAAGACCAGCAGACTGATATACTCAAGAAAGCCCTTTATCCGTTCATAAAGTGGTATAGCAGGCGAGGTAACGGTTCCATCCATTTCCTGGTCATGGTGTTCTCTACGAAGAGCTTGCTGATCATAATGGCGTGCCAGTTGCAAGAGAGCGTCATAGTCGGCAAGAAGAGCGCTATTCTGCTTGTTCTCTCGGTTGTTGAGTAGATTTCGTACCAGATCTGTTTCGATGAAGAGATATTGTGCAAGGAGCGACCAGAGATCGGGGACACGTTGTAATGACTGTAGAGTATCGGCCAACTGCAGCAGCGTATGTCGTCCCTGTACGCTCATACTGGATGGCGCTTCACCGTTGTGGATAAGCATAGCCGGACTGGTCTTTAGCTCACGGGCTGCCAGAAGTAACGTTTCGATATCGTCCTGGCTCAAGGGATGCTCGGACGAGCGTGTGGCACGCAAAATACCCATACCGCTGGAATTGGTGAGCAGCAAGAGGAGAGAGAGTACATCCTTGATGTGTTCTTGCTCAAGCATACCGCTGCGTTCAATAACTGGCAGCTCTGCTTTTGCTAACGTGCGCGAGATCTTTTGTACCTGGGCACGTGTACGACATAACACAATCATATCCTTGTATGCAAAGCCGCTACTATGTTTGTATTGAATATCTTTAACCAGACCTGCTAATTCGCTGGCTTCATCGCTTGCCTTAGCCAGGGTCACATAGGTATCTGGATGTGTGAGACGTACCGGTTCATTTTTCCCCGGTTCCTGTCCCAGTTCCAGTTGTACGCAGCGAAACGCTTCTGCGATAGATACGAGATCAGGGCGCGAACGATAATTCCGGCTCAGGGGTAGTACAACCGCGCCAGGGAAATCCGTGGTAAACTGGCTGATATTAGCGGGAGAAGCGCCACGAAATCTATAAATTGCCTGGTTAGAATCGCCCACGACCCATACGTGTTGATCTGCGCCTGCTAACTCGCGTAGCAACACGCCGCTTGCCCGATTGACATCTTGAAACTCGTCGACCAGGATGTGCTGATACTTCTGTTGTTGTTCCTGCAAGATTTCCGGGTGCTCATGGAAAAGCTGTACCGTCAATGCAAGCAGACCACCAAAGTCGCTATCGCCCCGACGTGCCAATGCCTGCTGGTAGAGTGCGTAGATGTGGGCGATCTCCAGTGCCTTTTCGGCCTTTTGTTGCATCTCTTCGTTAGAGTTCTGTGCAAGCATCTGTTGTGCCAGGTGGGCGTACTCGTCAGGCGCTATCAATTCATCTTTCGCACGCGAGATAGCTTTCAAAATATCTGGAAAATAGTAAGCGGGCGCTTGCAGTTTCTGGTAGTGCCGTAAGCGCATCTCGTTGGACATCTGGCGCAGCAAGAAATAGCCCTCAGCTTCGTCAATGAGCGTAAAATCCTCACGAAGTCCCACTCGCGTAGCATATTGACGCAGCAGGTTGGCGCAGAAAGCATGGAAGGTGCTCACTTCCGGTAGCGTGTAGGGTGCCTGTCCGCTATCTCCTAGCAAAGCTTGCAGGCGTTCCTCCATCTCCTGTGCAGCCTTACGCGAGAACGTGAGTGCTAAAATACGCTGTGGAGGAACTCCAAGTTTCTGGATAATATGTTCGACGCGACCAATCAGAGTGCTGGTTTTGCCGCTACCCGGTCCCGCAACAATAAGAGCAGGCGTAGGAGCCTGAATTGCCGCCTGTTGAAATTCATCATAGTGCTTCTTCCCTTGATTGCTTCCTTCTGTAGTGGGTAGGGGCGTGGGCTGGTCTCTGCCCTGGTGGGGAGACATCGCATCATGCTCTGTGCCGGGCGGAGGCAAGCTCACGCCCCTACTCATGGCTGAAGTGATTTGACTTGTACCTCTGAGCATTCCTACCAGCCTATTTAACATAGCAGAGTTTGATACCGCAAAAATGTTGGCGAGGGATGCTGGCTGTGTCCCTGCTGCGAGATAGCGAGCATGTACGCGCTCAAATGGCATCAACAGTTCGGCGGCGAAAATGTTGGCGGCAATCTCGCGCTGACTGCGTGGATCATAATGTTGGCCGCTGCCCAGGACATCTTGAAATTGCTCGTTGTCAAGCAGCATGTTCTCTTGCACATCGGTATTATGACAGGGATCCTCATGTGACAGGGCAGGAGTGTGTTGCTGTTCGTCGTAGAGCTTGATCGAGGTAGTGAGATTGCCAAGTATGGATTGTATCTGTTCATTACTATGGCAATGCAGTACCACGTGTCCCAATTCATGGGCGAGTGTGAAGCGGCGGAACGTCTCAGGGAGATCGCGACAGAGCCAGATCAAATTCTCGCTTTCGTCAGGATCTACATAACCATACGTTCCCTCTGGCTCATCGTCGGGGTGAAAAGTCCCTATACGCAAACCAAGCCAATTGACCAGCTCATCAAGTGGCGTTTTGTCTTCGTCTGCGAACGTGTATTCTTGCCGAAAACGCTGAAGCAGGAAACGTGCTGCTTCCTCTGCCATCAAACGCATACCTGTATCCATAGCGACCCTCAAATAACCTCGAATATGTGCATATCCTGCTTCATTATAACCCATGATGGGTCGCTCTTCTCTGTTTCTTACGGAGCAGGCCGTACATGGAAACAAAACTTTCCCAAAGCTCCACTCTGTCTGGTATAATAGGGCAATAGAATAGAGATAGTGGGTGCACGCAAAGTGACGCCCCTACCCACGTTCCCACTAAATGATGGAGACCCATAAAATGCAAGCAGAAGAGATACTGGCAAAGGCCAGAAGCGGCGCAGAATTGCCCGAGGGCTGGATAGTTTTTCCGCTTTTGCGCAACAACGTGCGGCTCAGTATTGCTGGTTGGGCGTTTGGTATTTTTATAGGACTGTTCCTTCTGGCTCTGGTAGTGCCTATAGTCATCCCTGAGAATTATCAACTGGGGGTTGGGCCTGCTATCTTTACTACCATCCTCCTGGGTATTTTTCTGTTTATTGGCCTGGGAAGCCTGTGGGCGCTAATCGCTGATGTACAACGCCTGATGCATGCTGATAGACATATTATGGTGCTTACGCCAGATGATTTTGTGAAGCAGGAAGGGAATAAAATCGTGCATGTGCCGTGCGTCAATATACGTCACGTGACGGCGCGAGGGACGCCTCCTCCTGATCGTACGCCTCCAACTGGGAGTGCGGTCGAACAGGTGTCGGGAGTGGGAGAGAACACGGCAAGTCTTTTCTTTGGAAGACGTCTGGTGAGCAGCGTTGGTGGGCGTTCAGGAGGGAATACACGACGGAGAGGCAGGCGTACGCCTACCTCGCTGGCATTCATCGATACGCGTACGGAGCGTGAAGTGATCGTCACCAATGATAAATCGTTTGGTGATACGTTCCATATCGCTGCTCTGTTGAAACAATATGCAGCCTCTACGCAACAGATCTTCACCAGATACCCTTGAATGAGTAGTACTGTTCGTTGCCGAAATGGAGTAAGAGAATGCTGCTAGCCATTGATATCAGTAACAGTAACATCAAGTTTGGACTGTATGATGACACCCAGATGAAGCAGCATTGGGTGGTGTCGACGGCAAGGCAGCGTACAACCGATGAATATGCTATGGTGTTGGTTGATTTATTTCGTCATGCTGGCTATTACCTTACCGATATAGATGATCTTATTTTATCCAGTGTGGTTCCTCCATTGACCCCCGTTTTTCAAGAATTGGCTCTGCGCTATTGTGATAAAGAAGCCTATGTGATCAGTCACGAGCTGGATCTGGGCGTGAAGTTACTGGTTGATAATCCCTGGGAGCTTGGTTCCGACCGTATTATGACGACATTAGCTGCACATCATATTTATGGCGGTCCAGCTATCGTCATCGCATTCAGTACCGCAACAACGTTTGATGTTGTCTCTTCCAAAGGCGATTTCCTGGGTGGCGCGATTGCGCCTGGCCTGATGATTTCCGCTGAAGCGCTCAGTAGTGCTGCTTCGCGCCTCTATCGTGTAGATATGACTCCTCCGCGTTCGGCTCTAGGCAAGAACACCATAGAGAACATGCAGTCAGGCATTATTTATGGGCATGTGGGATTGGTGCAGGGGTTGATAGGTCGTTTGCGCAAGGAGATTCCGGGTGTGACTAATGATAGTGATGTAAAGGTTATCGCGCATGGTGGTCTGGCGCAGTTAATGGCTCCCATTATTCCTGAAATTCAATATGTCAATCAGTATTTGCCTCTGGAGGGGTTGAGGCAAGCGTATGGGATTTTGCGTGGCTAGATGAGCGGTGCACATTCCTTGTCAATATCAGCGCTTTTGCATGAGGGAGAAAATATGGAAGATATTCAGCTCTCCACCTTTGGAGAACTCCTCAAGGGATTTCGCAAGCAACGCCGGATCACTCAGCACGAGTTGGCGACGCGTGTCGGTGTCCATCGTAATAGCATTGGAAGCTGGGAACGCGGGGACTTTCTTCCCGAGAGCAAAACCATCGTTTTGGAATTAGCTCATCATTTGCATCTGGATACCCAACAGACGCGACGCTTGCTGGAAGCCAGTATGACAGCACTCTCCCCATACTGGCATCTGCCCTATCAGCGCAACCCGTTCTTCACGGGCCGCGAGAGTGTGCTGCAACAGTTGCACGATACCCTCACCCATGAACACACTGCTGTTCTGAGTCAGTCATACACTTTGAGCGGCCTGGGGGGTATCGGCAAAACCCAGACGGCCATCGAATATGCTTATCGGCACGCCAACGACTATGCTGCCGTCTTCTGGATCAGTGCGGAAACTACAGAAAATATCATCTCCAACATGATCGCTATCGCCACTCTGCTCAATCTGCCTGAGAGGCAAGAACAGGAGCAAAGCCGCGTCGTCTCTGCGGTTATCCGTTGGCTAACTAACCACCGCAACTGGTTGGTGATTTTCGACAATGTGGAAGATGCAGAACTGGTAAAGGGTTTTTGGCCTCCCGCTCGCTGTGGGTCCTTCCTCTTGACCTCCCGCAAACAGGCTCTGGGCTTTACCACACAGACGCTGGCGCTAGAACAGATGACGCAAGAAGAGGGAATGCACCTGGTATTGCACAGGGCCAGGCTGCTTGATCCGACTGCTGCCCTGGATTCTCTTACCCCTATGGAGGAGGCGATTGCTAGAGAGATCGTCTCTGCTCTGGGTGCCCTCCCGCTGGCCCTCGATCAAGCTGGCGCATATCTCGAAGCCACGCAATGTCGTTTGTCCGACTATCTCTCACTGTTCCAGTCTTCCCACTTGCGCCTCCTGGACGAGCGTGAGGCTCACTCTGATCATCCCTTGTCGGTGACCAGAACCTTTGCGCTGGCCTTCGAGCAACTGGAGCAGAGCAATCCAGCAGCTGTGGAAATGCTGACGGTGTGTGCGTTTCTGGCTCCTGAAGCCATTCCTGAGGCCTTTTTTCGCGAGGGCGCTGTGCACCTGGGAGCACCATTTGAGACATTCGCCGCAGATCCTTTTCAGTTTCAGCAGGCACTCAAAGCGCTACTCTCCTATTCGTTGCTCCAACGCAACCCGGTCACTCAGACTGTCACAATTCATCGGCTGGTACAGGCGGTGCTCAAAGGGCGCCTCTCAAACGCGGTTCAGCACGCCTGGGCTGCGCGTGTGCTCCGTGCCGTGACGCACCTTTTTCCTGCCGAGGAAATGCAAGCTGACTACTGGCAGATCGGTGGACGGCTACTGCCACACGCTCTGGTGTGCCTCACACGCAGTGAACAGCGGTGTAAAGATGAGGCGCTGTGCATCACATTGATGAGTCATATCGCTTTCTATCTCTGTAAGTATGCACGATATGCCGAGGCGGAAGTCCTTTATGGACGAGCGTTGCGCCTCGGAGAGGATGTGTTGGGAACGGAGCATCTCCTCGTGGCTGAGGCGCTTCACGGTCTGGCTCACCTCTACTTTGAACAGGGAAAATATGAGGATGCGGAACCTTTGTTTCAGCGAGCCTTGCACATTCGAGTGCATGAGTTGGGTTCTGAGCATCCCCTGGTCGCTTATTCACTGCATGGACTGGCAGAGATCTATTGGCAGCAAGGGAAATATGAGGGTGCGGAATCTTTGTATCAACAGGCTTTGCACATTCGAGTGCATGAGTTGGGTCCTGAGCATTCACAAGTCGCCAATTCACTCAACGATTTAGCCAAACTCTACTTTGAACAGGGAAAATATGAGGACGCGGAACCTTTGTTTCAGCGGGCTTTGCATGTTTGGGAGCATGCATTGGGTTCTGAACATCCACGGATTGCCGAGCTACTCAACAATCTCGCTATTCTCCATTTTAAACAGGGAAAGTATGAGGAGGCAGAACCCTTATATCAGCAAGCGTTGCGTATTTGGGAAAATACGTTGGGGCCTGAGCATCCCCAACTTGCCTATTCGCTCAATAATCAGGCGTTATTTTCTTACCAGCGAGGGAAGTATGAAGAAGCAGAACCCTTATATCTACGCTCCATACGCATTTGGGAGCACGCATTGGGTTCTGAGCATCCCCAACTTGCCTACCCGCTCAACAACCTGGCTTACCTCTACTACGAGCAGGGAAAGTATGAAGAGGCGAAATCCTTGTTTCAGCGTGTCTTGTGTATCTGGGAGCGCCCATTGGGTTCTGAACATCCACATGTTGCGTATCCACTCATCGGGTTGGCTAATCTCTCTAGAGAGCAAGGGAAGTATGAGGAGGCAGAATCCTTATATCAGCAAGCTCTGCGCATTCGGGAACAGGCATTAGGGCTGACACATCCCCTGGTAGCCGAGTTACTCAATAACCAGGCTTCCCTCTACTACATGCAGGGAAAGTATGAGGATGCGGAGTTTTTGTATCAGCGGGCCTTACTCAATTCGGAGCAAGCGTTAGGTTCTGAGCATCCCAATGTTGCCTACGCACTAGCCGGGTTGGCTAACCTTTATAGAGAGCAAGGAAAGTATGAAGAGGCAGAACCGTGGTATCAGCGAGCCTTACGGATCAGGGAACAGGCGCTGGGTCCTGAGCATGTCGAGGTCGCTGAACTACTCACCGGTCTGGCGCAACTTTACGCTGAACAAGGCAAATATAAGCAGGCGGAACCCTTGTATCAGCGGGCCCTGGCTGTTCGCCAACACTACCTTGGCCCAGAGCATCCAGCTGTCGCAGAAACCTTGCATCCCCTGGCCCGCTTCCACCAGCTGCAACGGCAAAACAGAGAGGCGCTCTCACTGTATCAGCAAGCGTTATTCATTCGCGAACAAAAGCTTGGAACCCACCATCCGAAGACGTGCGCAACACGCTCCGCCTATATACACCTTGTGCAAGAGATGAGACAGGCAGAGGACGCAACTGTTCTGGGTGAGCTGGTGCCAGAAGAAGAGAGAGCCCTCTAAAAAAATCTTCTGATGATGAATGAAATAAGAAAAGTATTCATCACCTTTCAGATATCTTGCCAGGTTTTTGTTAGCTCTGCAAAAGGGGAAATTCCAGTTGATACAACTCCGCCATGATGTTCCGCTTCTATAGTCACCTATATTCAAAAACGTGTTTACATGCCCTTTGGTACACTGAAAAAGGAAGTGGAGGACGGGCCGGATAGGGGATCGAAATAAAAAGGGAGTATGTGTGTGAACAAGAGGAAAAAAGGTGTATCCAGGTGGTTGATCGGAGGCAGCATCTGCGCCGCCTGCATGCTTATTGGGATTATGTTTTTGTTTGCTATCCATAGAAGCAATGATCATGTAGTGCATTATCGAGAAAGCAAGAGAATGCATGTACTGAAGGGCCCGGTTGTGCTTGATATGTGGCAAGTTGAGCGTGGGTTTGCCCAACGGCAGATAGAGTATATAGCCGAAATGTTCAAGGTACAGCTTCAGGCAAAGAGTTTGCTTGATCAGTATCATCAGGAAATACTTGATTGGGGTAAAGCGCATCAGTATCGGGATGAATATAATAAACAAACGTATATGCCTGACTACGAGTATAACCAGGGTGATAGTTCTAGCCTGGATGGCACCGATGCTGTGAGGAGTGCTCATACTATAAATGACTATCAAGCAGCCATCAAACTTATCAACACGAATATTATTCATCTACAAGCTATGGAGGCTGACTACGCCGATAAGACTGCATGGAATCAGCCTCATGCCACTGATTTGGAGTTAATCCAATATCATCATCTTTCCGGGCAGGTTATTGTGGTATCGTTTATTGAGCAGACGGCTCGCGTCTATCAGGATGGGAAGCTGGTGAAGGCTTTTTTCGTCACCAGTGGTCGTGTTGGTGATCCATCCCCGGTTGGTGTGTGGCACGTTTCGCGGCGTAGGTGGCATACTATTTTCAAGTCGCGCGTTCCGGTCGGGTCGCCCAACTGGTATCCTGATACGCCTATCAACTATGCCATGGAGTATCGTACGGGTGGCTACTATCTGCATGATAGCTGGTGGAGGACCTATTATGGTCCCGGAACGGAATTTCCGCATTATGATCCGGAGGGTGAAGAGTTCGCGGGCACTGGTAGTCATGGGTGTATCAATTTATCGGAGAGGGCAGCAGCCTGGATGTACATGGATACGAGTTATGGGACGACGGTGGTCACCTATTAATGGATTGATCGAGCCTCTCTTAAAAGGAAAACCCGCCTATACAGGCGGGTGGAGAGGCGACGTCCTATTTTCCCATGAGGTTGCCCTCACAGTATCATCGGGGCTGGAAGGCTTAACTTCCGTGTTCGGGATGGGAACGGGTGTTTCCCCTCCGCTATAGTCACCACCCCACCTGCATATACAAGCGGGCTTCAAGGTAAAATCCCCTGGTGGAGACGAGGGGATTCGAACCCCTGACCTCCGCCGTGCAAAGGCGGCGCTCTTCCAACTAAGCTACGTCCCCGTGATGGGATAATGGGCCTTCCTGGACTCGAACCAGGGACCTCAGTCTTATCAGGACTGCGCTCTAACCACCTGAGCTAAAAGCCCTTGTTGCGAAGGATCGTGAGTATCTAAGCAACTCAAGAGTGGTAAGGTAGGACAAAAGTATCAGTATGTGGACCTGTCAGGAACAAGCTTGCTCATCGTATCTCACGAGTAGTGAGAATTGACCTGGGATCGAACCCCGAAGAGTTCAGACTCCCTAGAAAGGAGGTGATCCAGCCGCACCTTCCGGTACGGCTACCTTGTTACGACTTCACCCCAATCACCGACCCCACCCTCGACGTCTGCCCCTCCGAAGAGTTAGCCCGACGGCTTCAGGTGTTGCCGACTTTCGTGGTGTGACGGGCGGTGTGTACAAGACCCGGGAACGTATTCACCGTGATGTGCTGACTCACGGTTACTAGCAACTCCAACTTCATGCAGGCGGGTTTCAGCCTACAATCTGAACTGAGACCGGTTTTGCTGGGATTAGCTCCCCCTCGCGGGTTGGCAACCCGTTGTACCGACCATTGTAGCGTGTGTGTAGCCCAGGATGTAAGGGCCGTGCTGACTTGACGTCATCCCCGCCTTCCTCCGCGTTGATCGCGGCAGTCTCGCCGGACATTTTTAACCGACGACAGGGGTTGCGCTCGTTGCGGGACTTAACCCAACATCTCACGACACGAGCTGACGACAGCCATGCAGCACCTGTGCTCTCGTCCCTTGCGGGCACATCTCTTTCAAGATGGTGCGAGAACATGTCAAACCCTGGTAAGGTTCTTCGCGTTGCATCGAATTAAACCACACGCTCCGCTGCTTGTGCGGGTCCCCGTCAATTCCTTTGAGTTTTAATCTTGCGACCGTACTCCCCAGGCGGACCACTTATCACGTTAGCTACGGCACGGAAGGGGTCGATACCCCCCACGCCTAGTGGTCATCGTTTACGGCCAGGACTACCGGGGTATCTAATCCCGTTTGCTCCCCTGGCTTTCGCACCTGAGCGTCAGGTACTCCCCAGGACACTGCCTTCGCCTTTGGTGTTCCTCCGGATATCTACGCATTTCACCACTCCACCCGGAATTCCGTGTCCCTCGTGAGCCCTCAAGTCGTGCAGTCTTCAAAGGCCCTCCTCAGTTAAGCCGAGGATTGTCACTCCAAACTTACACGACCGCCTGCGTGCGCTTTACGCCCAGTAACTCCGGACAACGCTCGCCCCCTACGTATTACCGCGGCTGCTGGCACGTAGTTAGCCGGGGCTGATTCCTCGGGTACCGTCCTTACTCGTCCCCGAGAAAAGCAGTTTACGCTCCGAAAAGTGTCTTCCTGCACGCGGCGTTGCTCGTTCAGGGTTGCCCCCATTGACGAAAATTCCTCACTGCTGCCCCCCGTAGGAGTCTGGGCCGTTCTCAATCCCAGTGTGGCTGATCATCCTCTCAGACCAGCTACCGATCGGAGCCTTGGTGAGCTCTTACCTCACCAACCAGCTAATCGGGCGCAGGCTCCTCCTCCGGCGTCTTGCGACTTTGCTCGGTTACCCGAGCGTATGCGGTATTGTCGGCGATTTCTCGCCGGTATTCCTCACCGAAAGGTAGATGACCCACGTGATACTCACCCGTCCGCCACTCACTCATTGCTGAGTGCGTTCGACTTGCATGTGTTAGGCACGCCGCCAGCGTTTATCCTGAGCCAGGATCAAACTCGCCATCCAGTTATTTATACAAATCTCTCAACGGAGATTTATGTTTTTTGTTGGTGACAAGCTTATCAAAATCCTTGACAGGTTTACTATATTACTGTACTCTTGTTTCCTTACCACTCTTCAGTTGTTCAGGTACCTTCTGATGCCTTCGCACCGGGTGCGCTTTTCAATTTACTGTCCGGCGCAAGGGGAATAATATCACTACAGTGGCATCCTGTCAATAGGTTTTTTAGGACTTTTATAAGATCTCAAAAAATTGCTTTTATAAAGGCTTCTCAGCGGCTTCCATCCCTATCTCAAATCCTCTCATCTATCCATCTCTAATGGTCTGACGGCAAAATAGGTGCGAGGTTTGAGATAGCTCAATGGGCTAATACTTTTCTTTCTGTTTTTTCTCCTGGTGCTCTTTCAAGGGAATAACATTGTCGTTGGCATCATCACTGCTGATCAGCGCGTTCTGTTCCAGGTAATAGCTCCCACTAAGCGCGATACCCACACCTAGCGGAATGAGTCCAGGTAGTAGCCATGGACCCAGGTGAAATGGAGTGGCAAACGTTGGCGGCAGAAAAAATCCAACGGGGTAGAGTCCAATGGTGAGTGCCAGGCCGACCATAGTGATAATCAAGCCAGCTCGCAACATTCCCCGACTTCGTCGCTGGCGACGTAAGCCTTCAGGATTGATGCCGTGCCTGATAAGCTCCATTCTTTCGCGATGATGAAGATAGCGTAACATAACGATAAAAGCAAAAAAGATGGCCATAGCGACTAACCAGCCGATCAGAACCAGGAGAACGTCGAAAGACATTTGAGTACCTCTTTATCTAACATTCAATCTATGTTATGATAGATATAGCAAAGAAGATGTTTCGTTAAGATTTGTGAAACATTCCACTTTGTTCTACCCTCTAACTTAGCATAATGGGTGAGTATCTCGTGCAACCACCACAAAGCATTGGAATACCTGTCTCGATTACATCGACCTGGACGGGACAGGATGATAAAGAACTTGTAGCCGCGAGCAAGAATGGTAATCAGGAAGCCTTTGCTCTGCTGGTTCAACGTCATCAGAGACGCGTCTTTAATCTTGTATTTCGCATGCTTCAACAATACGAAGACGCCAACGAAGTCACGCAAGAGACATTTCTCGCTGCCTGGCAAGGCCTGCCTTCGTTTCGCGGTGATGCCCGTTTTTCTACCTGGTTGTATCGTATTGCTTACAATTGTAGCTTGAAACAAATAGAACAAAAGAAACGGGATAGTGCGTTACAAGTTGCAGTTCAGGCAGAGCAATCATTACAACATGAAGGTTGTGATGAACGTGCCGAAGCAGAGATGGAAGTGCATGAACGCCAGGCGCTCGTGCGTCAACAGCTCTCTCTGTTGCCCGCAAAGTATCGAATTGTACTGGTTTTACGGCATCTACAAGAAATGACCTACGAGGAAATGGCTGAAATACTCACTATGCCTATCGGTACTATTAAAACACATTTGTTTCGTGCACGCAATTTATTGAAGGAACGCATGGAAGCTTTTGATAGTGAGCGGAAATCGGGAGGGTAGGTATGCGCTGTTCAGTGGCCAGCCGATTGCTACAATTGTATATTGATAGACAGCTTACGCTCGATCAAATGCGTATGCTTGAGGCTCATGTTGCAAACTGTACCTCCTGTGAGAGAGAGCTTTACTTGTTAGAGGCAATTGTACAAGATTTACGTGCGATAGAAATGGTTTACGAACCATCTAATCTTACTCTTAATATAATGCAGCGTGTTGCGCTCAGTGTGCAACAGGAACCGGAATCAAATTATGCATTGTTACGTCCATCGCTGGCGGAATTGCTGGTAATTATTTGCCTCTCTACAATTGCGATGTTTGGTGTAATTCTGGGTCAGCCGTCGGTACGTGGACTGCTACCGATTGCCAACGGGCACGATATCCTCTCCCAGGTGTTTCTTAACTTCGCCCATCTGTTTATAGATGTAAATAGTGAAATGTTGATGGGGATCTTCTGGATTGTGGGTACTATTCTTGGCATCTGGATCACCCTGGCTCTAGTTGGAGCTGAGGTGCGTTCCCAGTGGCTGAAAGCAATGATGGATCGCTTGCCTGTATGGTGATAGGGTTGCGATAAATCTGGTCCCTACCCAGGTTGATGTTAACGAAGAGAGTGTGTACCTGGTATGCAGATTGCTAAAAAGCGTCGCCTGACCGATGTAGTTTCAGGGTTTTTTCTGCTCTGTCATCCTCTTCCTGTACTGTTTCATCTTGTGGCTGTTGCTGTATTTGCACTGCTGGCTACATGGCCGCATAGCGATTGGAATATCATCGGGCTGATTGTTGCGGCCCATACTGCAATGCAACTTTCTATTGCCGTTTTGAATGATTATTGTGACCGGCAAGCGGATGCAGCGAGTAAGAAAGATAAACCTATTCCACGCGGGCTCGTTCGTCCAGGAGAAGCATTGATCACCGGTCTATTGCTCATCGTTGCAATGATACTTCTGTTGCTGCCTCTCAATCCATTAGCGCTGCTGATCTCGTTACTTTACCTGCTGTTGGGGCAGAGCTATAATTTTGGATTAAAATCGACGCCATTGAGCGGAGTTGTCTTCGCTCTGGCCATTCCTCTGATTCCTGTCTATGCCTTTGTTGGTGCAGGGCGTATTATTCCTGTCATTTTCTGGTTGGTTCCGGTTGCAGCCTTGCTGGGTATCGCCCTCAATTTAGCGAATTCATTGCCGGACGTAGAAGATGATGCTACTAATAATGCTCGTACGCTAGCCGTCGTCCTTGGGGTGAGGCGCTCTTCTCTTGTTTGCTCCATTTGCTTGCTCCTGAGCATCATCCTGGTTGCGCTACTTACGATAACTCACCTTGTTCCGGCGCGTGAAGAGCTTATCGGTCCAACGCTGTTTGTCTCCGTCCTGATAGTGCTTGCTCTGCTCTTCTTTTTTGGCCCGGAGCTGCCATCTGCGCCTCTGCGCAAACTGTATTTCTATCTCGTTGTGCTCCTCTCCCTCATTTTAGGAGCCGGATGGTTGCTATCAGCGGTCGTTTGATCCATTGTAGACGCTCCAATAATTTGCTATGCTTGTAGTATCGATGTGGATTTTGCAATTTAGTGAAGGATGTTATAAGTTGTGCCATTACGTCTTACGCCTCTTGAAGCTGTCTTATCGCGTTTGAATATCTTGCCCACGCCGCTTTTTGATACACCCCTGGCTCCTGGAATTGCGAAGGTACTTATCACAGCCTGTGAACTGGGTGTCTTCGACACTTTAAGTAAACAGAGGCTAACCTTAGAAGCGCTGGCCGAGAAGTTGAAGTGCCACCCTCAGGGGTTGCAGTTGCTACTCCAGTTGCTTGTCTCGGCTGGCTATCTGCGATATCGTGATGGCAACTATACAAACACACGTATGGCTCAGCGCTGGCTCGTCTCTAGCTCTCCTGTCAGCATTGCGCCTTACATTCTGCATAGTCCTGATATTGTAGCCATCTGGGAGCATATTTCCGAGGTGGTCTATACCGATGCTCAGGCTATGCGTATGCCTTACGAGGAAGATGCCAACTTGCCCGAAAACCAGCAATTGCTGGCCCGTCATTATGCTGGCCTTGCGTCGCTGGCTACTGCGTTGGGGAGCGAGGTTGTCAAACGCGTCTCTGTGCCACAGGGAGCTGTGCGCTTGCTCGACGTTGGTGGTTCACATGCTGGTTATAGCGTTCTGTTTTGTCGCAAGTATCCGCGCCTGCAAGCTACGATTATGGATATTCAACCGGGTATTGAGGCCGGTCAGCGGACGGCCAAATATATGAAGATGAAGAACAGGCTAGACTTTGTGTGTGCCGACATTGTGCAAGACGATTTTCCCGCGCTCTTCTCCGAGCCCTTTGATGTTGCCCTGTACTTTCATATAGCACATCTATTGCAACCGGAGATGAACCAGGCTATTCTGACGAAGGTGGTGCAGACGCTGAGGCCTGGTGGTATGCTAGTTTTTGTTGATCAGGTCACGGATCAGATGCACGGATCGCACCTGGCATCGCTGATGGTTCAGTTTATGGCTCTGACCATGGTGACTGTAGGTGGGACGTGTTATCCCTTCCAGACCGTGAAGGAATGGTTGAAGCAAGCTGGTATGGAGCAGGTGCGCAACCATCGTTTGATTCTGCCTGGTGCTGCATTGATAACGGCAGTGAAGAAGGCGTAGGGGCCAGATTTATCGCGCCTAGATGAGAGAGAATAAAAAAGCGGTGGCAATACTGTCACCGCTGGTCGGGGTGAGAGGATTTGAACCTCCGACCACTACAACCCCATTGTAGTGCGCTACCGGGCTGCGCTACACCCCGCTAATTTGGAACGAGACAAGTATAGCAGAAAAGCATTGCCTCGTCAAGAGATTTTTAGAGTTTTTCTTACGATTTCGATGTGTGCCTTCATCACCCTTTCTCCCCAATCGTAATATACACCTCCCACTTTACATTCCTCACGCGCTCAGACCTCCTCCGCAACCCATACAACTCCAGAGGAATATGTTGACCAAACCATGCGTCAGGCACAACATCCGTGATAACATCAGTTTCAGCCTTGCCTTGCTTGCTGCGTGCAACTTCCTCATCCAGATTGCGTTGTGCCCGTGGACCGAAAACAGCAGCAGGTCCATACACCAGTGCCTGAACACCAACGAGAAAGGGTTGCACAAAACCAACGGGCAACAGGTTCGCACCCTCAATCACAATCAAGCGGCCGCCAGGGCGCAACACGCGTACAATTTCTGCGATCGTAGCAGGATCATAAATATACTCGGATGGAAATGTGCTCACGATAGTATCGAATGATGCAGCGTCGAAAGGCAGGTGTTGTGCGGAATCCTGGATAATCTGTAACTCATTACCAACTCTGCGGCGTTTGAGCGTTGCCCGTGCGGCTGAAACCATTTCGGGTGAGTGTTCGATGGCGTGGCAGGTGTAGCCAGCTTCCAACATATCGGCCTGAAGATCACCCAGGCCACAGCCCAGTTCCAGCACGTCCTTGCCATAGATGCGAGGAAGTACCAGGCGTTGCCAGATACGCCACTGGCCCGCGAAAGGGATCGTGCTGGCAAAGCGATAGAGGTAGCGGTTTTTGTAGAGCGTCTCAAATACCCACTTGCGTGCGATTGGTCTCACTGCGCCTGTATTCTCCCTTTTGTAGGCATAGGGAAAGGCTCGATTGAACGTCCTGCATCCCGTCTTCGCGGGTTTCAGGACGTTCAATCGAGCCTCTACATCATCTCAGTTAACGAGACGAGCTGTCCTCATTAGGAGTAAGCACGTCGTCAATCAGGCCGTACTCAACTGCCTGCTGTGCTGTCAGGTAGTAGTTACGGTCGGAGTCCTGCATAATGCGCTCCATCGTCTGCCCGGTTGTGGTAGAGAGGATTTCATATATGCTGCGGCGCAAGCGCAAAATCTCGCGGGCAGTGATTTCGATATCGGCTGCCTGACCTTCCGCACCGCCGAGTGGCTGGTGGATCAGCATTGTGGAGTTTGGCAGGCTATAGCGCTTGCCATGCTCACCCGCTGTCAACAACACAGCGCCCATGCTCATCGCCATGCCCATACAGACCGTAGAGATGTCTGGACGGAGCCACTTCATCGTATCATAGATGGCAAGTCCTGCATAGATGCTACCACCAGGGGAGTTGATGTACATATTAATATCTTTGGTTGCGTCCTCGCTCTGGAGGTACAGCAACTGTGCTACGATACTGTTGGCTACCTGGTCATCGATCGGGGTGCCAATGAAAATGATGCGCTCTTTCAACAGGCGCGAGTAGAGATCCCAGGAGCGCTCACCGCGCGGCGTTGACTCGATAACTGCCGGGATAATCCCTCTTGGTTCCAGAACTTCTCGGGACTCTTTAATCCACTTTGTATCACGTGGATTGAATACGCTTCCCATATTTGCTCCTTACTTATCTATCACGATCCTCTCAACAAACGAGGAGAGAGTGACCGTTAGTAAAACTGAATGTGCAGAGGAAACCCACTGAATGGGGAACATTACCGATATGATAGCACCTGCGAGAAACAAACGCAAGAATGCGAATATGTAGGCGCTCTTCCCCTTAATGGACAGGGATCCGCAGGCTCTCTATCCTTCCAGATGATGCCTCTCCCCTGAATCCCTAAGAGATAAAATTTTCTAGTTATTAAGTCTATGCTCATATGCTAAATCTTTTCAACTATGACGTTTACGGATTGTTAATAAAGATAAAATCGTAGATTTCCCCAGGAAGAAAGAATCAGAAGAAAGAATCAATTGTAGGTGACATGTAGGGTTATTGGAAAACGTATTGTGAAGGTCATACAGTACATACCTATGTATTGACAAGCGTATGTCGTGATATACTAATAAGGGAGAATAGAGAAGCTATGGACTCCAAGATTACCTGTATTGTTACATTGCACGGTATTGGTTTTGAGGCTCCTCCTAAAGTGGGAGTAGATAATTCAGGTTATGCTGATCCACTGCATCAACATTTGTATCATGCTGAAGGTATGGGTGTGATGCTTTGTGATGATCCTAAGCGCGTTCATCCTCATCCTGGCGACAACGGCGTCATTTATGTGCAGAGTCGTTGGATCGATGAAGAGGGGAATGCCAGTTGTGAAGAGGGAATGAAGCGCCTTGGTGTCTGGTCGGACGATAGGACCTGTATTAAGCGAGATGATGCGCCTCTTGTTGTCGATGGTAAGTCGGTTGCTCATATTGGACTCGTTTATTCAAATCTGGAACCACATGGGCCTGAAATTGGCGCAACGCTTATTACTACTGCAATGAGCCTCATTTCTGCCGGGCATTATGCTCGCATTCTGGGGCTGGCACATCTGTTTGAAGATGGTATCAAAGCCTTATCTGGAGGACATAACGTCCAGAATGGTACCTTACCGGTTAGCTCTAAGCCACGTAGTGATCTTAAGCGCATACATAAAGGGCAACCAGCACCAGTTGATCCCCAGGCACCCGGCCTCAGACTTCTTGAGGACGATGTGGCATGTTATGTCTGCTATAATGAGGAGCGTGAACGAGTGCGGAGTTTTGTGCGTGAAGCACTCACACGTCTTGCCTATCGAGATGATGTAGATAAGATTATTCTTAATACCCATAGCAATGGAACGGTAATCGCTTTCGATGTTTTACGTAACCTGCCAGTACAGACCACCGCCAAGATCAAGGCGTTTGTCACAGCGGGTAGTCCTTTGCGTAAGTATGTTGATCTATTCGATTGGGGCGGTCAGGTGCAGTGTCTCTATCCAGTCGAGCCCTGGTACAACTTCTGGGAGCCGTACGATCCCGTGGCAGATCCATTGGATCCACCAGCAAGCTGGCATTTGGGTGATGCACTACAAGCGTCCGCCGAGAAACTATTCTGTCGCATTGATCTCAATAGCGAGAAGCCTTCTTACATTAAGGTCGATGATCGTCAAGTGAATAATATTGAGCATAGTCGTGGTGGTGGCCTGCAGGCGCACAACTATTGGGATAATGAAGTTGATTTCGTGCCACAACTGGCTGAGATTGTATGTGCAATTGTTGCTGGTAAGCCTGCTTTTGAAGGTAAGGATAATAAAGCGGCGTAGAGACATATGGGAGAGCCACACGGGAGAATTATGCGGGCTTGTAAACGGTGCCCCTACATACAATTGGGATATGAGCTGAAAGGTGATACCTCAAGTGTATGTAGGGGCGCCGTTTACAAGCCCGTTACGATCAGTCGTGTCTTGGATGATGGGGCCGATAGTCACGGGCTCGCTCAAAGTTTACTTGAGCGACGAGGCTGACATCCATCAGGCGGGAACGGATGCGCTCGTCGACGCCCTGGAGTCCCTTAGGATTGGCCGTGATGACGGTAGGCATGCCCATATTGTAGCGGTAATTGAGAAGCTGGAAAAGTTTCTCGTTAGCCCAGGGAGAGCTCTGCTGAGACCCGAGATCATCGAGAATTAGAACCTCGGCCTCGCGCATCTTAGAAAAGAGCTGGTCGAAAACCTCGGTTGCATTGGGTGCGAAGGCGGCACGCAGGTGATCAAGCAGATCGGGGACGACCTGGAACAGCACGACCGCACCATCCTCAAGGCATTGATTGGCAATAGCGGCAGCCAGGTGTGTCTTGCCACAACCGTTCGGGCCAACGAGCAGCAGCCAGCCTTCGGGCTCCTGAGCATAGTCATGTGAAACTTCGTAGGCTTCCTGTACACCGGGAACGCGTGAGTTAAAGGTTCTGAAGGTGCGGTCGCGGAAAGCATCCAGATTCGATATGTCGCGTAATTGCTGACGGCGTTTATCTTTTCGTTCAATCTCTTTGCATTCACAAGGGATAGGTCTACCGAAGTTGGGATGTCCAAAGGGCACGTTGGCACGCAGGTAGCCAGCTCCTCTACATTTTGGGCAAACACTCTTCTGGCTGATTGGGGCTGGTGTCGCGGGAAGGACATATGGCAGCATAGGCTCACGCACAGCAGGTACATAACGTTGCTGTCTGGGTGCTTCCTGTACAGGAGGACGCTCAGGGTATTCGCGTGCCTGTCTGGGTGCTTCTGGCAGAGGACGTTCAGGATATTCGCGTGCCAACCTTGGATCTATCGTCGTGCGCGAATTCAAAGGTTGTGTATTGCGCTGTTGAGTGCGCCCGACTGCCTGAGTCTGTGCGGGGGATAATGGTGAACGCTGTACAGGTGTGGCTGTACGTGTGGGCAATGAGGGGCGTGTTTCAACTGGTCTGGGAGTGCGGCCCCTGGAAACTTCACGCATATCATTGATTTCCTCAACACGTGTAACGTCACGTTGCTGTGGAGCATGCTGCCCCTGGGAGTGGGAGTACTTAACAATCGCCCCGGCATACTGATATGGTGGCCTTGATGCGGGCGCATTCATCATCAAACCTTCTTCCCAGTCATCATTTCGTATGCCTGCTATATCATCAGCTTCATCCATGGGTGCAGAGCCGAAGTCGTCCGAATGGTGAAATGTGGCGCGTGATCGCATTTGAGTATGCGGTGGGACAGCCGGGTGTATATATGCTTCATCGACTGTCGGCGGCTGATTGATACCTGCCGGGTGTATATATTCACTGGCCTGCTGCGGATAGGTAGCAGGTGAAGAGGATATAGCAGGCGTTGTCCGGCGTGAGCGATCAGGGTAATAATTGCCTGGCTCCTCTTGCTCAGAAAAATTTTGTGTCTTTTTAGCAGAGTTTGTATGCGTATAGGGTTGTTCAGAAGCATAAGAATTGCGCGTACTCAGGTGAGCCCTTTGTTCAGGCAAAGAACGCCGCTGAGGCGCTGATTGGGAGCGTTGTTCCTCTGTATTTGGAGCCGGTCGCTGCTCGTTTTGATAGCGGCGCTGCGACGATACTCTCCCCACTATAGTATGTAGATTATTATTCAGGCGTTCCATTGTTGCCTGCCTTCCGTTTCCCAACGCCTTAGAATGGCGCGTATATAACTCCAACTGCGTTTATTATGAACTGCGGCTTCGCGAATTGCGGCCTCGACCCATTCTTCTGGATACATGTCGAGCGCATCTTTGATTTCCTCTACAATCGTTGTACCAAGAAAGCCAATATTTTGTTCAAATAAAGTAAAAATATTAGGACGTTCTGCCTGTGGAGGGGCAGATGGGGAAGGACTGGTAATCCTTCGTGTATAGGTACGCGCAGGGGTATTGCCTGCGACGGTAGTGCTTTCATGTTGTCCTCCCGTAAGTGTGAGAACGTGGGCGGGAAGTACAGCTCCTCCTTGCAATTCTGCTACGATTTTCTGGTTACGAGTGGTATTAAAGAAGTACCACGCGATAACTTCGGCCTCTTCTCTATCGGTATTTACCACGGTCAGGTCTGCACTTAGAAGTGTACCACGAGCCACGGCTTTGTCCAGTCCCTGGTGCAGGCGTTCTTCCAATGTGCGTACGTCGTCCTGAAAATTCAGGCTACGTAATAGGACGCGATCAGTATATAATTCGTGTTCATTTGTACAACGCGGCGTATCGCGTTTGCGTGCCAGTAGCCAGAACAGGTGCAGTGTCACTTTCAGTTCGGCCTGGTCCTCGATCCCTGGCAGAACCTGAGTAAAGAAGACCTCTGGTATGGGCACGTATGGGCTTTTGCCCGTTGGGAATCCTGTAAAGTTCACCATCGTCATCCACCCCTCCGTTATTCTGCCGGTGGTGTCGCTTCCAGATCGTGGAAGCGCGTCTGACTGGCCTGGAAGTAGAGACTGACTTCGCCAACCGGCCCATTACGATGTTTAGCGACGATAATGTCGGCAATATTTTTGCGTTCAGAGTCAGGATTATACACGTCATCTCGGTAAATGAACATGACGATATCGGCGTCTTGTTCTATCGAGTTGTGTACAATTAAATTGTCCGCAATAAAATTGTGCTGATTGTCTACAGTTAGATCGTAGACTTCGGTTTCGCCATCGGGTTCTATACTTAGAAGCTTATCCCAGTAAACATGGCTTTGTGCTATTTTGGCAAGCTGTTCTGAAGAAACGATCTGAGCAAGTTTTGTTGCTCTCTCTCTACTCAGGTTTTGCTTGTAAATGCCTGTGCCACAATATGCATTGCCTAAGGCTGCTTGCATCTGGCGAGTAGTTATTCCCGAAATTTGCATTGCGGGCACTGCTATTCTTTCGTCTACGATCAGCTCATCAAGCCTTTTCCAGCCATGTATAGTCAGAAATTTGTGATTAGCCGTTGCGCGAATAGTATGGCCCAGGCGCGTTGTCAGGCGATAGATAGGCTTGCAACCAGTTGAGAAGGCATTCGTCACCATCGCCGGTTCAAGCTGCCATGTTTCTGTGTTTAACGCGAGTACACGGAAATCTTTCATGCCTACAAGTTGTTCGATGGGTCGATAAATACCCTCATCGGGCAAGTATACAAGTGATTCGCCAGCCAGACAACCACTTTCTCTCAAGTCTGATAATTGCGGTACCTTCGATTGCCGACTCTCAACTGTACGCGAGAGCTGTGCCAGTGCCAGCACAGGCACATTGAGTTCACGCGCCAACCCTTTTAGGTTGCGGCTGATCTCAGAGACTTCCTGCACGCGGTTCTCGTTGCGTTTATTGCCTACAGTGGATTGCATTAACTGTAAGTAGTCGACAATAATCAGGTCGACACCGTGTTCGGCCTGCAGGCGGCGGGCTTTACTGCGCATCTCGGTTGAGGAGATGCCAGGGGTGTCATCGATCCAGATGTTGGCTTGCGATAGACCTTCCATTGCTACAATGATGCGGTCCCACTCGTCGTCCTCGATCCAGCCAGTGCGCAGGCGTTGCTGATCGATGGCGGCGTCCATTGAGAGCAGGCGTTGTATGAGCTGTTCTTTGCTCATTTCCAGGCTGAAGACAGCGATAGATTGGCCGTGTTTCATGGCTGAATTGTGAGCAAGGCTCAAGGCAAGACTGGTGTTATGGACAAATACGTCCTGCGCTACAAAATTTGCTCCATCAGCTACCGTGAGATCATATACTTGATGGTCGCCGATGGGTTCAATGGAGACAATTTCGTCCCAATAAATATCCTGGCTGGCGGCAAGACGTAGAGATGTATCGTTTAGTACCTCTGCATAGGCTGCCAGGCGATAGCGAGGAATACTCCTTTTTGCATGTGCATTGTATCCAGCATATTTTCCATACCCCGTCGTCTCACCACATCTGCGTGCCAATTCTATAAGAGGCATTTCTTCACGTTTGGTACCACTACGTACGATTTGCCAGATCTCTTTGGGTGCATGTCCTAAATTCCCAATCCGTTGTGATATGATGTGCTGATAATCGGCGAAGCGATTGCTTTTTTCCCCTATCCATCCTATTTCGTCCTGATACCGTTTGATACTTTCAGGGTTGGTTATAGCAACGCGCCATGCATTAAGGCCAGATTTGTAGTATTTTGCTATGATGCCGAAACGAATGAATGCATGATATACGTCTGTGGCTAATTGTGGCGAAGCAACACCAAATTCGATACGTGGGCAACCTTGAGCTGAATAGATGCTTCCGTCGCAGCTCATTAACACTCTTAAGAACTCAGCCAGGTAACGACGACTCCATTTCCAGACGCAAGTGGGGAAAAACTTGTCTTTTGCCAGCTTTCCCATGAGGCCCAGTTCTCTGAGCCATGCGGTAACAGGATTTGTTGGTAGAATGGCTACGCCTTTTTGTGTGTATGCGTTCTTTTGTTGCGCGATTATGTATGTAATATGTTCTTGTCTCAATGAGCATACTGGAAAATGTGTTGCGATAATCCGTTTGAAATCCTCTATTAGTATAGAGTCTGTGTTCGTGAATGCTGGTGAGTTACCAGTCAACCCTCCCTCAGCAATCAAATAAGCCAGAAGGCGTACTTTGTCTAATGGCCAACTTTCATCTGTACCGAACGCGGGTACTGCTGTAGGAACGGCGATATGCCGTCCAACTTTCAGGTCATGTAGTGGTATCCAACCTTGAACGGTGAGGAATGGATGATGTCCCGTGACTTCGACTACTCGACCGCTATGTGTTTGTACGCGGTAGCATGGCTGTATGCCACTGTCTATCCAATCACTGATATTCGTTGAGCGTACTTTGCCATCTTCTGAGATGCCGTATATGCTGGGTAAGCGACGTTTGACACACTCTTCGATGGTCAGTCGTTCGCCAGTGGTGGGATCATCGATTAGTGTCCTTGCGGTAAGGCATTTCCCGACCGCAGGTCTCGCAGCAAGAATAATCAGATCAGACCGTTGCAACCCTCCCGTCAAACGATCCAGGTCAGTGAAGCCAGTTGGGACGCCGACGATGGTGCCACGGCGCTCATGTAACTGATCCAGTTTTGTCATGTAGTCAGCCATAAGGTCGCGAATGGGCGAGAAGTCGCTGTGCGTGTGATTCTGACTGATGGTAAAGATGGCCTGCTCGGCTTTGTCGAGCGCCTCTTCGGCTTCGGCATCTGAGTAGGCGATGGTGGCGATCTCACCAGCGGCATGGGCAAGGCGGCGCATGATCGCGTTGCGCTCGACGATATGCCCGTAGTATTCGACGTTGCCGCTGGTGGGAACCTGGTTGATCAGTGCGGTAATGTAGCCAGGACCGCCAACCTCCTCAAGTCTATTCTGGCGCTCTAACACGTCGCAGATCGTGATAAAGTCGGCAGGGATACGCTGCTCGTAGAGCTGGAGGATAATCTCATAAATGGTGCGGTTGGCATCGCGATAGAAATCCTCGCCATGCAGGAAATCCGCTACCTGGATTATGGCTTCAGGATCAATGATAATGCTGCCAAGGACACCAAATTCAGCTTCTATATTTTGTGGTAATTGTTTTTCCACGTCTCAGGCTCCAGCTCGCTTCGCCCATGAGGGCATGACAATACGGCAATGGGTAACCATTCCATAATGTTAATTGATAGTGCTTGTTCCCTCTAGCACCAGAATCCAACCATGAGCCGCGGAATCCTCTCATAAAATAATAGCGCATAAATGTCTGCCCGACGTTCGATATGTGTGGCGGCACCATGCATTATAGCATATATTCGCACATACGTTCGATACGTTGGTGAGCGCGGCTAATGGTTGAATAATTGCTTTCCCAAATCTCGTGTTCCCAAAGTTTAACGAATATTGCGTGGGAAATCAAATGGTAGCAATGGCTGTGCTATGTGGATAAGTGGATAAGTGGAAAACTGGCCTGAGCGTAGGATTAAGGCTGACATTACATAATTCCAAGTTATCCCCGACTTATCCACCAACGTAGTTGAGTTATCCCTACTTATCCACATCTTTATCCACCGAGTTATCCACCGAAATTCGTTAAGAGTGATGAAAAATGATCAAGAGAGGGGGGGAAATATGGGTGAGGAGGTGGAGGGCTTGACCAGAGAGAGCGAGGACGCTATTATAGCACAAAGACATGCACGGGTTTTATGGGTCTTGTAATCGTAGAAGGAGCATCACTAAGGACTTATGCCAAAGACGACAAAGCGTGCTGCGAGTAAACGCGCCGCGAAAATTGCTAGAGCGCATGCTACCGAGCTGCCGAGGCTTGAGGTTAAGGAAGCCGAGCAGCGGCGTTTACCTGGCTACAAGCCGCCAGCTCGTGGTATCGCGCGTTATCCCTGGGCGACCGCAATTGTGCTTGTTTTAATTGCTGTCGGTATATTTGCACTGTATAAGGACCATGTCGGGCCATTCGCACTACCGAAGCCTGTAACAAAGCCGACTGTGAGCGCACAAGCTACAGCCAGTGCGCAGAAGACCGCCACGGCAGTAGCTGTACACGCGCCCGCAACGGCCACGGCGATAGCTGCAACGGCTGTTGCGAATGCCACCGCGGTCGTGGCAGCTATGCCAGCATCTCAGAAGACATTAATTGCAGCTTCACCGTGCCTTGCTTCGAGTATTATCAGCAAGATTACCGATACCTCAGCGGCACCAACGACAGCACAGTTCAATGCTAATAAGCACACGTATGCCAGTCCCCCTCCTATGGTGATTAATACCAAGAAGGTGTATTGCGCGGGTATCAATACGAATCGTGGTCTGATCGTGGTTGAATTGAGGCCAGATTGGGCACCACAGACGGTGAATAATTTCTTCTTCCTGGCCGCGAACAAATTTTATGATGGCACCGTTTTCCATCGCGTCTTACCAACGGGTTCATTGAAGATTGCGCAGGGTGGTGATCCATTGGGAACTGGTACTGGTGGGCCTGGCTACAAGTTTAACGATGAGCCAGTCAAATACAACTACTATGCCGGTACGCTTGCGATGGCGAACTCTGGTGCCAATACGAATGGAAGTCAGTTCTTCATCAACCTGGGTGACAACTCAAAGGCGCTGGCAAAGTCGTATAATCTGTTTGGGATTATCGTAAAAGGAATGAATGTCGCGTTACAGATTCAGGGACCCGATCCTAGCAGTACCGATGCAGCTATTAAAGGTATTAAGCCGGACGTTATGAATCATGTCGTAGTAGTTCCAGCATCTTAATACCCTGTTGTCAGGGTTCGCAGAAAATGTTGTGTAGGGTGTCCGATTGCTAAACCTGTATAGGGCTTATCAAACCGCATGGGCTTATCAATCCACAGGTTTAGCAATCAGGTTCCTACGTTGTTTCATATCAGGAGGTATTTATGGCAAATCAGTATAGAGAAGCGCCTGCATTGCAGATCGATCCGAAGAAGAGATATACGGCGATCTTGCATACAGCGAAGGGCGATATTAGTGTTGAGTTGTTTGCAGCCCAGGCACCGGTTACCGTGAACAATTTTGTGTTCCTGGCACGTGAGGGCTTTTACAATAATACGACGTTCCATCGTGTGATTGGTGGCTTTATGGCTCAGGCTGGTGACCCGACGGGAACGGGAACTGGCGGTCCTGGTTATAAGTTCCGTGACGAGGCTGGCGCACTTGCGCTCAAGCATGATAAGGCTGGTATTCTGTCGATGGCGAATGCTGGTCCTCATACGAATGGGTCGCAGTTCTTCATCACGTATGGGCCAACTCCCCACCTGAATGGTAAACATGGTGTATTCGGTCAGATCGTTCAAGGTATGGATGTGCTACAGGCGATTCGCGAGCGTGATCCGCAGCGTGATCGCCAGCCTGGCGACGCTCTCTATTCGGTGGAGATTGTGGAGAGTTAGTTTTAGAGTAGCTGCATTATCTTGTAATGGTGCGATTTATTTAAAATACGTATTTCATGCAGGAAAGGATGCAGAAAACGCACACCATTATTGCGGCTTCTGGACGGTCACAGTCCAGGGGCCGTTGCCATTAATGTTAAGATAGACATCGCCGCTTTGATGCTCTTCCGCACTGCCGATTACCTGTTTGGTAGCCAGGCATGTAACCTGTGCACCTGCGTTATAGAGGCTACCATTTGCATTGTAAATAACGATATAGAGTCCGCCATCAACGCCATCTACTCCTTTACAACTCCAGGTGAATTGCCAATCGGCGGGCACTTTAAACTTCTGGGTGTTTTTTGTCCCATTGCCGCCGCTCACAGTGAGAAATGTGTTCCAGATGCGTTGTGGCGTTGGCGTTGCTGTGGGCAAGGGCGTTGAGGCAGTCGTTGTGGATGTTTTCGCGGATGTGCTCGCATATGAGGCTGAGCTGGATGCAACATGCCAGATGCCGAAGCTAACAAGAATAATGGCTACGATCAATACGATAAGCCAGGGCCAGCGCTTTTTGGCCTTCACAATCTCTACAGGTGGCTTTGGAGCCTGGGTGAGATTCTGCTGACGCCGTTTTTTTCGCTGTCCATGCGACCTCGTCGCGGCTGATCGAGGCATGAAATTACTCCTTTTTCTTATCTGTGGTCCACGTAGTTGCCAGTATTATTTTACTCTAGCAGAACGGAGAGGGAATAAAAAGGGGTACATATTGAATAAAGAATGATTAATAGAGCATTCCATGAAATCGTTCCACACATTGATCGCAGATAAATGCAGATGGCAGAGCATTGCCTGCATTCGTTTCTGCAATAAAGATGCGTTTCACCATAGATCCATTTCGACCACAGAAGGAACATGCTTGAGCGGTAGTGGAAGGGATCAGTGCTGAACGTGCCTGCAAGAGGTTCACGCCGATTGAACGAAGCAGTCCAACTCCAATACCCGAACCTTCATTGATGAGACCAAGCAGGAGATGAGCCGGGCGTATGCTCTGCTCTCCCTGACTTTTCATCTCGTTTCCAGCCAGAATTAGCGTCTGTTGGGTACGAGGTGTGAGTATTTTGAGCGGGTCAGGTGACATGTCGGCGGATGACGTTGTCTGAGTTGCCGCCTGGGTCCATTGCGCCTGCCGATCATAGATGAAAACGATGCCTTTATGTATACTTTCAGGCGTGATATTCAGTGGAGTCAAAAACGAGGTGAGGCTCCCTTCACTTACGAGACCCCATAGAAGATGCTCGGTGCCAATAAAATTGTGCTTCAGGTTCAAAGCTTCCTCACGGGCTAGAGAGAGTACGCGAAGACTTTCCGGACTCAAGAGTTGGGCAAATGAGTCGAATGGTGCTTCTTGTTCTTGCATGGCGTGAACGTTCCTTTCCTGTCTTTCCAGTTGAGCAGCATGTTTTAATGCGCGTAGTTGCAAGACTCGAATATGGCCCGCGTTTGTGTCCAGAGCTGCTGCGACCTCAGCGGCACTATAGCCTTGAAGATAGCGTAGCGTGAGCACTTTCCGCTCGCGTTCGGATAGGCGGCTCAGGAGCAGTTGTACACGGATTTCGGCCTGCTGCTGGACAAAATCCGCGTTCTCCATTTGCGGGATGAGCTGATCCTCCATGCCAGTCAGAGCAAGAGTCTCGTACTGACCTGATGCCTGCCAGGAATCCACGATGGACGAGCGAGCAGTTGCATAGAGCCAGCCACGAGCGCTTTCTTCGCTCTGATCCTCCTTCAGCCAACGTAGTGCTTTGAGGAAGACCGTGCTGGTCAGATCCTCAGCCAGGAATGGATCGCCAACTTTGCTATAGATATAGCGCTGGAGATCGGGTGCATAGGCACGATACATTTTCGTGAGCCAGATCAGGCGATCAGGTCTGTTCTCATGGTAGGGAGGCTGTTTGGCGATTAGATCGGCTCCTTTCTTCGATCCTGCTGTTTTTCACTGTGTAATACAGGTGAGCGTTACAACGTTGCGCGTAAAGGCAAGTACTGTCAAACTTGATAGAAACGTCCAGCTTGTCCACCATTCTGACTGGAATCCAAAAGGGGTAGGGACCCGATAATGTTGTTTAATTTTTTAAAGAGCATTATCGGGTCCTTACGCCTCTTGTTCATGAATAAAAGAGGGGGTCTATCTCTATTCCCAGGCTCCTGTATAATAAGGATGTTTGCGCGTCTTCATCCACGTAACGAGCATGCTAATCAGTCCTCCCAGACAGCCGAGGATCAAGGTGATGACCAGGAAGGGCAGAATATAGGCAGGTGAGAAAGGCGGTGTGGCAGAACTGCCTGGGGAACTGGGAATATAGCTTGCGATAGTCTCACCAAGGGAGAAGATAGCTCCTGCGATAAAGCCCGCGAGAAAACCGAGACGACGTTGCACTGCAAATTTCCCTACAAAGTAGCCCACCAAAGCGCAGATCACTATCGCCAGGAAAATACCCACACATCTTAACTCGGTCACCGTCACAGCCGTTTTATAGCTCATCTTTCCACCCAGCGCTGCTGCCTGTTGGAATGCCTGGGCGTTCAAAAATGGAACCAGAAAGTAGATCAGTGCCATTACGATGCCAGCCGCTATCCCGATGATCAGGGCAATGCTTAAACGGTTTCCAGGTAGCGTGAATGCAGACGACATAGATTCGTCGTCCTCTGGATACAGGTTATATTCTTCATTTTCTTTATAATCTTTGTTGCTCATATCAGCCTTCTCTCTACGCTACGGTGTGCCGGGTGAGGTAAGAGCTGTCTCTCAGGGTGTTGCATGCTACTCTGCTACTTCCTTTTTTAGTTTAACTATTGGCCTTAATCTTCACATATATCGATTGGTGGCTATTGACTATTTCCCATTCAGTAACTGGCCAGTAAACCAGTATTGCCCTACCAACAATTAAACTTTTAGGCACAAACCCCCAGTAGCGGGAATCATCACTCACTGGTCGGTTATCGCCCAGCACAAAATAATCACCGGGGGGAACCTTCCAGGAAATGTCTTGTTGGTTGACATCGGGGTTAAGAGGCTGACTGATATATGGCTCATTTAATAGAACCCCATCAACCCATACATGTGTCTGGTCGATCTTCACCGTATCACCGGGGAGGCCAATAATACGCTTGATATAGTCCTGTGTAGTATCTTTCGGGTAGTGAAAGATAATAACATCTCCCCGCGCCGGAGCTTGAAAGAGATACGATACTTTATTGACCAGGACATATTCATCGGTATTCAATCCAGGCTCCATACTTGGACCTTCGACATGATAGCTCTGGATGAGAAAGTGGATGACGAGGAAGATAAGAAGTGTTAACGCAACAGTTTCAATAACTTCGCGGGTCAGATGTGAACGTTTCAAGCTAAACCTCTCTGTTTATTATTCATAATATTTGGCAATGAAATGACGAAAGATAGATTTTTGTAATGCTTTGTTTTCCATACTGAACATTATAACTGATAACGTTTTGCACTGCAAAAACGTTTCTTTCCCCTGATTTTTGTACGGACGCCCGTGAGCAGACCGAGGCTAATAGAAGGATAATCGAGTCTTTCAGTTCAACCATCAGCAAAACCTGACCTTAAAAAGCTATGTACTACACCTTTATAAATTACAACGTATAAATGTATGGATTGTTCCTCCTGACAATAATGGTTTCAGGAGGGCCGATAATGAAAAGAACAGTTTTTCTTATGAGTATATTGCTATCGTTTTTGTTGTTCTCTGAATTTGTTCACTTTCCGTCTATTGATGCGCGAGCTCATGTGGGGAAGGCTGTTCCTGAACAACCGTTAGTTGTGAAGGGGAACTGGCAGGATCATACATATGACCTTGTTTACACTGTTGCATTTAGTAGTCAGCAGCAGCCGAACGGGCCGTTGGTCATCTATCGCGCTTCGGGGACTGATCAGAGCACGACCGTTCCCGTAGCTGTGATAGCACGGAACTCTTCGCCTGTAACACCAATGCTTTTTCCTTCAGCAGATGGACGATATGTAGCGCTCTTGAATCCGTTGCGTAACACGTTCAATGCTGCGGCTCTTGATGTCATTTCTACTGAGAGTGGTACTCAGTCCAGTCTCTTGTCCTCAGGAGCCGCCGTCACTGATCAACCCGTCTGGTCCAGCGATAACCAGGCGCTCTACTATCATACTGGTACGACGCGCAGCGTGCTTGTGACGGGAACGCAAGGCTCGTACCTCGGAGGAACCGGGCCGCATGCTGTCGGAAATAATGGGTATGATGAGATTTATCGCATCGATTTGCAGGGGGATGATAGCGTACTACTGCATCAAGTGGCGGGTAATAACTCTTTACGTATGGTTGGTATTGACCGTACCGGCGCCTTAATTCTTACGCTGGCCCGCCCCGGAAAACCGCTTGCGCTGGTGCGTGTTCCTACGAATAAGAAGCAAGTACAAAATATCAGTGATCTCGATATCATTACGACATTACCAGGTGATATCCTGCCTGGCAATGTACTGCGTATTGGCAGCGACGGTAATTCGGTTGATTGTGAGCGCGTACAAAGTTGGCAGCCGCTACGATATACAGTTGTACGTATCAGCTTTGGTGGTAGTGTGGCGGCACAGGTTGCGGAACCTTTCAACACCTTCAATGTCAGCAAAGGCGTGAACATGCTAAGTATATCGGCTGACAATAGGGTGCAGGTGATGGCGCGTGTAGTAAGTCTACGTACTGATCTCATGGCTCAAGGCATATCCAATGTCCCATCTCAGGAGGCATTAATTCTTCAGGACAAGAAAACCGGTGCAGCTCAGGAAATGACGCTACCACCAGGTGGTCAGATCGTGCAAACTTTTTGGACAAGGCATGTTCCGGCGAAGCAACTGCACGTCGTTTCTCCGCATCTGCTTACCGCCTTGCTGGCTACTCCCAGCCTGGCGGTGAAGCCTGATCTGAGCCCGAATGCTGATCCCAGGCAGCAAGATGAATGGATGCTTGAGGTGCATGGAAACAATCTGTCTGGTGGTCCGGTACTGTCAAAGATGTGTTACGGGACGTGTCCGAATGGTTTTACTGGAAATCCGCACATTTCGGCGGCGATTTTGCATGGTGTGGCCTTTACCGAATCCAACTGGCACCAGTTCAATACCAGCGATTATCGCATCCTCAACGGCACTATCGGCTCACCAATTATGAGCTTTGATGGCGGTTGGGGCGAATATCAACAGACATGGGCGATGCCGCCTCAATGTAATAGTGCCGGGAATTGTCGCAGCGACGCCAGCAAGATCGAGAATAGTCAGGGTTATAATATCGGGACGGGAGCGCAGTCGTTGATCAGCGCGTGGAATACGACGGCGGGCGTTTCATCCAAAAGTGACACGAACGATCCATACAAGGCCAATGACTGGTTCTTTGCTGTGTGGGCATATAACGGATCATATGGCAACAATCCAAACGATGTTGCATCGTCGGTATATGGGCACTGGTATCCTGGAGCCCCATTTCGTTCAATTTATGAAGAATATGTCTGGTACTACGCAGCTCATCCACAAAGTACAACCGATGACTACCAGTCCGCGCTAGGAAGTGGCCTCTTGCCTCCCCAATCGGACTTTACTGGCACGAGTGATAGTTATGTGTCGTGCTCAACCTGCTATATTCCGGATTGGACAACTGGCACCTATGATCGTGAGTGGGTTGGAAGAGGTACTGATGCAAAGAGGTCTATTTCTATCAGGGCCGCTTTTAACAGGAATGGTGGTGAGGATGTTGTGGGACTACCACGCGATTCCGGGAGGGGAGATGGAGCTCACCCGGTAGGAAATGGTTGGGTGCAAGACTTCGGAGGCGGTTCCTCTCAACAAGGTGAAATCATGCTGGCTAATGGGGCAACGACTGCGTACCGGGTCTTTGGGAGCGTCTGGACGCAATATTCAAATGTTGATCATGGTGTAGTGAGCTGTCATGGCTATCCCGATTTTGCCCTGGTGACATATAAGGATACTAACCTCGGTTCGGGTAGCTACCTGCGCCAGAACTTCCAGAAGGGCTATATCGTCTGGAATGCGACGAATAAGACGATAGCGCAGGATGTGTGTTCGTAGCTCGTGTTTTATTGTTGGCTGAGCAGGATCCTGTAAATTTCGAGCAGGCGTTTGCCATGTTGCTGCCAGCCAGGTGTGACATCAAGAGCGCGTAGATCCTTTTCTCTAAGGTGGCAGCGCGGGGACTGAGCCTTCACCAGTGCTTGAACCAGGTCTGATTGCTTGTGGGCATCGTAGAATATGCTGGCATGTGGAGGGAGTACGCCCTGGAAGCGTGGTAGGTCGGGCACGACAACGATGCGTTCATAGGAAAGGGCGAGGAGTACCATTTCCAGCATACCGACCGACGAGAGAGCGAAATAGGGAAACACGACGCTATGAGCTGCACCCATAAACAGAGACAGGTCTTGCTCACAAGGATCCAGGAAAAGGTGAATAGCGGAGTCCATCGCTGCTCTTTGGAGGACGTACTGCGCTACTTTTCTGTTTTTAGGAGAACCAACGAGTAGTAGTTGAAGTTTTTTGCGTGAGGAGCTTTCTTTTTTTCGTTGTTGTTGCTCTACAGCATCTGTAAAGGCATCGATCAAGAGGAGTAGCTCATGCTCAGTATGGAGATGTGCGATACAGAGGTAGACAAAGCTAGCTTTTGAAGGAATGCCGAGTTGCAGATATGCCTGCTCACGAGCAATGGGAGGAGGGGAGTAGCCGCGATAGCCCGGGTGCACGAGGAAGCGAACGTGGCTACGTAGCCTGTTATCAGGATAGAGGTGAGCGACCTGGCGTGTATAGGTCAACACAATATCGCTGCAATAGAACAGTTTACGTTCAAAGGTGCGATGTAGCAGAAAGCGCAGGCTATGGATATTATACCACCAACCGCCTGTATCTGTAGTAACGATGCGAATACTCAGACGTTGTGCCAGCCAGAGCCGTAAGTGGAAATGTTGCCGCTGCCAGAAATTCAGTTGAAATGCTCCAGCCTGGTAGATATGTATAATTCCAATTGATTGTGCGCGGTAGGCGCGATGTCGCCAGAGCCATAAGAGAGGAAGCGCGGCGCAGCTCATAGCATAGTGCACATCTTGCTCTATAAGCCCCTGTTCCAGAAGAGAAGTATCCTGTTTTGAGGGACGAACGAAGAGGACAGAGGGTGTGCTGAACAAGGCCGGTGCATGTTCAATAAACTGCAATTGTTGACACAGGTGTCCCCAGATTTCAGCCTGGGCCAGTGCAGCCTGTAACTGTTCTTGAGGTGGTCGACTGGATAGATAAAGTAAAGGGCGATGAAGCAAGGCTAGCTGTAGAAGTGCGCAGAGTTCGAAGAAGAGCGTCCAGAATATGGCGAATGTCATCATATGGATGCCAGTTTTACTCTGAGGTGAATTCACATAGTGCAGCATTGCTTCAGAGCGCCCACGCCAGTAGGCACGACCCTGAAAGAAAGCCCGCTGAATTCGTGCGGCTGGAACGCGGTGTGCGACGATGGCATGTGGCTCGTACCACAATGTGTAACCTTTGTTTCGTAAACGCTGCCCGAGGTCGGCACACTCTGCACGTGTGGGAACCTGGAGACGCTTGCCCAGGAATGGGGAGAAGGGGCCAATGGCGTGTAGCACCTCCATTTTTACAGAAAAGTTACAGCCACTAAAATTCAATGTTTCAGGAAGAGGCATACGTGTATAAGACGGCGCGAAATACCCCAGCATTTCTAAGAGATTGTCGGAGAGCCAGTGTGGGCGCGAGGCGTCCCAATGTAATTCGACGCGACCACCTATGGCATCCGCTCCTGTTGCCTCATAAGCGTCGAGAAGGTGAGCAAGAAAAGAAGGTTCCGGAAGAGTATCGTCATCAAGGAAGACTGCGATCTCACCTTGAGCAACTTGCAGTCCCCTGTTGCGTGCATGGGCGAGACCGTTGCGCATCTCAGCGAGGCAATGTACCTGCCAGGTATCTTCAGGCGGCCTGCCCTGAGCAGTGCCAGCATTCACATAGGCGTGTACAGCCTGTAGCGTATTATCGCTGGAACCATTATCGACAACAATCACCTCAAAAAGTGTATAAGCGAGCGTTTGACGGCGTAAGCAGGCAAGAGTTGAGAGTACCATATTACGACGATTATAGGTACAGAGAATAATGCTAAAACGTAAAGGAGGAGCAGTGCGAGAAGCTTGCATAAGCACGCGAGCATCCTGACTATTATAATCGGGTTTTAGCGGTTGTCTGGTTGTCATTAAAAACCCTCCCAATACCCTTGTAGCAATTACACAAAATTGAGCGTTATCAGAGAAGAAAAATTTTAGTAAAAGATGTGATTATGCGAAAAAGGTATCATAGTGTGATGAATATTCGGGTAATAGATCGGTTGTGAACATGTAAAATTAGCCTGATGCGTGTTAAGGGTTGAAAATGATCAATATACATATTTTCTTTACCTGCTTTCTGGGCTTTTAACCTGATTACAACCGGAAGATTAACGGAAGTACGTATATACTGCCTGTATCATAGGGGTAGATATGCAATGTCATGCCTATCAATATCGTAACTATTCAGGTCTCCTCGCCACCGCAGGTGGCTTGCCCAGGTTTTGTGTGGACGGTGGGATTTGCGGCCCCAGGCCGCAAATCCCACCGTCCACACAAAACGCCTTGCGAAGCGCTGTAGGCGCTGAGGAGTCAGGCCCCTACTGAATAGTTCAATATCTTTGATTGAAAAAAATATATATTTTGTGAAAGAAAAAGAGATGGAGGTGGAGAAGTGGAACGGGCAAGTAGATATTCCCTGGAAGTGGTAGAGGATAGCCAGTTAGCATTGTTGTATATTCAGGCTTCTCAGCAATCGTGCCTTATTTTGCAGCGTGCCGCGCTGCGTATTAGGTGTAACGTGAGAAGGAGTGATAGTGTTCTTTTGCGCGGCACGAATTGTATTATTCTCTTACCCGCAACGCTTCCAGAAGGAGCGCAGGCGGTTGCGAGGCGTGTGTATGCCCTGCTGGCAGATGTTGAGTTCGAGATGCAGATTATGTATGATTATGCAGCAGTGGCCCTGGTGCAGCGTCTGCAAAACGAGCAACCGCTTACGATAGTGGAGGAGTGCGAAATAGGATGGGAACCTGTATCAGTGACACCCTATAGCACCAATCAAAGTAGTTTGCCTTACCTGGCCTTCCTTGCCAGTTATCCTCCGCCTCGTCTCTTGCATCTGTTCCCATATGAACTGGCCTATCGTCATCGTTGCGTGCCTGTGGGAGCCGAGCGAGGAATATTAACGCTGGCGACATGCGAGCGGCTTGGTCAAAATCTCATCTCACACTTTCACGACGTTACTCAACACAATATATTTCAAGTACGTTGTGAAGCTGAGATGATCGAAGATATACTGAAATATTGGAAGAATACCGTCTGTTGCCAGGGAGAAAAAAGCAATGGTCAGCACGTATAAAAAGAAGGCGTTCCCAACATACGTCGCAGGTTCGTCAGCGCTGCCTGAATGCGTTTTTTCAGGGTATTCTCTGAGATATTAAGTGTCGCGGCCATTTCTGGTAGCGTCATGCCATTGTAGTAATGGAGCATAATCGCAACCCGTTGTTTCGTAGGCAGGCTCTCGATGGCATGGGCAAGGTCCCAATCTCGTTCCATGAGTCCTTTATAGTTGTCCGCGATCTGGGCAGCGAGGTCGGTTTCTTGTTCAGAAAGTGTCTGGCGCATAAACGCGGTGGTGCGTGCCAGTCGGCGTTTAAAGCTAATACACTGGTTCACGACAATGCGCATCAGCCAGGGACGAAGTGCGCCAGCTTTACGCAGATCGGCCAGGTGATGCCATGCTTGAATGAGCGCGTCCTGCACGACATCTTCAGCAATATCGCGGTCGCCTACAATCATGGATGCGGTACGCAGCATAAGCGTGCTATATTGATCAACAATGTCACTGAACGCCTGTTGATCGCCTTGCAACGCGCGATTGACCAGTTGTTCTTTTTCCTGTTCCTCTTCTAATTCGGGCCCGGTTTCTGCTATGATGGGTGGTTCCATGACGGAATTATTGGTTGTCTCCTCGTTCTCAAAGATGATTTGAGATTCCTGAACTACGAGTGTGGACATGGCAAGTACCTTTCCTATTTCCCTTTATGTTTATACAAACTATGTACAAAAGCATAACATAGGATACGTGCAAAGCAAGGTGTGCATGCTCACGAATTTGGGTGTGGAAGAGTCTAGCCATGGAAAGAGTAGACAAAGGGTGTGCAAAGGTTGAAGTTGATGTAGGAATAGCGCTGGAACGGGCTATTAGCTCTCTTGTATAACGCAAGAAAAACAATAAGTCAGTTGCTTTTACATCAAAAAAAGATGTAAAAGCAACTGACTTATTTTCTTAGTGGTGTCCTTTAAATTGGCCTATCAAGCCAATCCATATAGCTGGGGTACGAGGATTCGAACCTCAATTAACTGATCCAGAGTCAGCCGTCCTACCGTTGAACGATACCCCATTATCTGTACGAACGCTGTAATTTCCGTTCGTGGGACATATAATACCGCAGGTCGTGCGGATTGTCAAGCACTCTGAACAGCGAATTTCTGCGATTGTTCCGCTGAAGAGCCATCCAGAAAATTTTTGTGGAGCATCTCTGGTGGGATGGTAGCAGGCTGTCAATTGCCATTTTTCCTTCTCAGGTCATACAATACTAGATAATGGTCATGCATAACGACCCGGGAAGGTAAATCTCCTGTAAATGGCGAAAGGATATATCAATGCGAAGTAAAATCAGTGTTATTGGTGCTGGCTTTGTGGGCAGTACCCTCGTGCAACGCCTGGCGGAACGCGACTACGCCGATGTGGTCATGTTTGATATTGTACCAAATATGCCTCAAGGTAAGGCGCTCGATATACTTCAGGCTGGTCCTGTGTTAGGGTTTGATTCACTGGTGATTGGTACCAATGATTATACAGATACCGCGAACTCGGATATTGTTGTGGTTACCTCCGGTTTTCCACGTAAGCCCGGCATGACGCGTGACGATCTGGTTAAGAAGAATCAGGAAGTTATTACACAAGTTATTGGACAGGTTGTTAAATACTCGCCCAACAGTATCATCATCATGGTTACCAATCCGCTTGATGCGATGGCGCAACTTGCACTTCATATTAGTGGTTTTCCACGTGAGCGCGTGATTGGTATGGCTGGTGTGTTGGATACAGCTCGCTTCCGCACCTTTATCGCGCAGGAGGTTGGAGCCTCCGTCCGTGATGTTCAGGCATACGTGCTCGGTGGTCATGGTGATACGATGGTGCCGCTTGCTCGTTTGTGTACGGTTGCCGGTGTGCCAATCGAGAAGCTGATTCCTGCTCAGCGTATCGAGCAGATTGTACAGCGAGCGCGTGATGGTGGCGCTGAGATTGTCAAGTTGCTTGGTACCGGTAGCGCTTATTTTGCGCCATCAGCTTCCATACTTCAGATGGTCGATTCTATTCTGTTGGATAAAAAGATGATTCTACCCTGCGCCGTGTATCTTCAGGGCGAGTATGATATTCGCAATCTGTTTGTTGGCGTGCCCGCTCAATTAGGCGCGAAGGGTCTGGAAAAGGTCATTGAAGTCGAATTGACGACAGGCGAACAGGCACTACTACACAAGTCAGCGGACGCTGTGAAAGAACTGGTTCAGGTGATGGGGATTTAGTTCCCTTTCTTTATATACCTCTTGGTTTGACAAACAAGCTCAGAAAACAAAGCACGCCCAGGTGTTCTATGACAACCTGGACGTGCTTTGTTTTAGGAACGTTGGGAATGAGTGATCGGTTAATGAGAGAATAGGACCTATCGAAAGATAGTTCTTATGTATGTAATAGCAGAAGAATCATTCGCCTGGTAAACGCATTTGCGAGATTAACCAATTAAAGATATGCGGGAGGTAAGGCATAAACGCAATGAGCATAACAAGTAATTGATATATATGAGCCCAGGCAAGTAAGCCCTGTCTTTATAAAGAGGGATAAGCCTTACTTGCCTTTATATGTATTTAAGCACCATCGTCATCCTGTGCCTCAATCTCCTTTTTCTCTTCCTTCCCTATGCCTGCGATCACAACAATATATTCGCCCTTAAGTTTTGCGTCACCGACCGAAGTGAGCAACTCTGAGAGTGACCCTCGTTCAACTTTCTCAAACATCTTGGTGAGGTCATTGGCGAGCGCGGCTTGCCGATTGCCGAAGACGGACAGGGCATCGCTGAGAAAATCAGCGATGCGATACGGGCTCTCGTAATAGATGAGCGTGTGAGGAGCATTACGGTCGATTTCCATAAATTTGCGGCGACCGACCGATTTGCGTGGAGGAAAGCCACGGAAGGTGAAGCTGTGCACGGGGAGGCCGGAGAGAACCAGCGCCATCACAAATGCTGTGGGACCGGGAATCATCGTGACCTCTATCTGGGCATTGACGGCTCTGCGCACAAGGGTAAAGCCTGGATCAGAGATACCTGGCGTCCCAGCATTCGTGACGACTGCTACTGATTTGCCCTCTTTTAGTAGCTCCTCAATGCGTTCGCCTGCTCGCTGCTCATTATGTTCATGGAAGGCCAACTGTGGTTTCGAGATGGAGAAATGTTTGAGCAGCAAGCCAGTTTTGCGCGTATCCTCGCTGGCAACGATATCAACCGTACGTAGTGTTTCGAGCGCACGCAAGGTGATGTCATTCAGATTTCCGATGGGAGTTGCTACTAGATAGAGCATAAAGTGTTAACCTTCTTTTTTCTGTTTGCGTATCTCGGGTAAGGCGGTAAGTATTTCTTGTCTTTTGACCTTCAGCGTGTTGGTACGAGGAAAATCCTGTTCGGACCAGATCGTGAAGCTCTTGATCTGCTGGTGGGAAGCCAGGCGTTTGTTGGTTTGTTGAATAATGCTTTTGGCTTTACTCGCATCTTCCAGCAGGAGAATAGCGTGTATGTCGGGGCCAGAGTTGTTTTCCATCAATCCGACAATGACTGCCTCCTTAATATCTGGGAAACTTTGCAGGACATTTTCTATATCTTCAGGGTACACATTCATGCCGTTAGCCAGGACAATCAGGTTTTTCTTGCGCCCTTTAAGATAGAGGTTGCCATGTGCATCGAAAGAGCCAAGGTCTCCTGTATAATACCAGCCTGCGCGGAAAGATAGGGCGGTCATTTCGGGATTTTGCCAGTAGCCGAGCGCAACATTTGGACCGGAGACGAGAATTTCATGGTCCTCGGCGATACGCACTTCCACGCCGGGCAGAGGTTTGCCAATCGAGTAAATATTGTGATTGTGCATAGGATTTGCTGAGATGATAGGAGCGCATTCGGTTGCTCCGTAGCCCTGGATAATGCGGAAACCCATATCTTCCCAGAAGATGCCCAGTTGTGGCGGCAGGTATGCCCCTCCGCTTACGAAAAAGCGAAAGTGACCGCCAAAACGCTTATGAACTGCACTAAATAAATAACGCCGTAGGCTAAATGGAAGGTGGGCCGAGATACGATGGAGCAATTCCCATTGTTTCTCGCGTTTCTGCCTGCGCACCTCACGCTCGACAGAAAGCATAAAAAGTTGTAGTGCCTGGGGAACGAGAACCATACAGGTGACGTGCTGCGACGAGAACAATTTCAGCAGTGTTTCAGGAGCGAGCGAACGAGCATATACATTGCTGGCACCAGCACAGAGAAGCGCTATCTCAATTGTCAGCTCGAACATATGCGATAATGGCAAAATAGAAAGTGCACGATCCTGGGGTCGCACATCGATCATCTTGAGGGCTGCCGTTGCATTGGAAGCGATGTTGCGATGACTCAGCATAACACCTTTGGGTTGTCCGGTGGTGCCAGAAGTAAAGACGAGCTCAGCCAGGTCATCTGGCTGAATATCTGGAAGTTTGCTCTCATCGAGCGTGGCCTGGGGGAGAGCGTCAATATCAATAAAAGAAAAAGGCGTTTCATGTAATTCCTGGAATTGCTTATGTGTTGTTACCAGAAATTTTGCGTCGGTCGCCGTCGCGATGCGCTGTAGAAAGTCTTCCCTACTATTATTATCAAGAGGAACGACAACCATGCCAGCGAGCGAAGCTCCCAGGTAAGCGATCATCCAGTTGGAGCGACTGGCGGACCAGATCATAATGCGTTCTCCTACGGCAAGATGTTGTTGTAGATAGCCAGCGAAAGTGAAAACGTGCTCCTGTAAAGCCTGGTAAGTGAGGGTAGATAGTTGATTTCCCTCAACGGGTTCGATGAGTGCGAGGCGGGTACCAGAGCGTGCAACGGAGTCCTTGAACAGAAGGGGAATGGTTTCCATAATCTGAACCTTTCTGACGGTACCGTCACTGTATAGTGGTTGATGATTGCCAGGAGTGCTGCATACACGAAACTGCAGGAAAAGTGATGGTAACGAGTGTGCATTATAATGGAGAACGCAACTTTTGGCTAGTAGGTAGAGGGTTTTTCTTGATGAGCTGGAAGCGGATACATGAGAGCACACGTAGCTTTTATAAAATGAGAAAGTTTCATTACGATAGAGGTTCGCGCGTAGCAATACCAGAAACTAGTGGTAGCCATCTTCTATTTTTATATGATAATGTAAGCATGAGTCGTAACTTTTCGTGCAGCCAGATATCTAAGAAATCAATATAAATGTAAAACACTGAGGTTTTAAATCAAAAAATATTGTATGTCTAAGGAATGCATTAGGAGGAAAGATTCTATACTAAGACTGTGACAAAAGTATAATATCTATTGACTAGAAATCGCAGCATATGCTAAACTACGAGATGTGAAGAATTATCTAGCAAGACGCATCCTCGTAATACTTGCTCACTCTACTAATGAGAGTTTCAGTACAGAAGCGTCGCGCGAGCAAGGATGTAGGCGATGGGTTGAGTGAGCTGGATAATTTCTAGAGCGTGCTGATGTATATGACGCAAAGTGCATATCCTACTATTGTTTGAAAGGAAATCGTTCCATGCCATCCCTAGAAACTGCCAATGTAGGAAAGGCTGTTGCAGCGAGAGTCGGTACGAATATTCGCGAGGTTCGTACAAAGTTAGGAATGACTCAAGCTCAATTGGCTGCCCCAGAATTTTCCATCTCCTACATATCGGCTATTGAAAGAGGGAAAATTCGTCCCTCTTTGAAAGCGCTTTCTATCCTTGCGCGTCGTCTGGATGTACCCTTGACATTCCTCCTAGAGGGTTCTCCTGCTGGCGCTGCTGAGGCGCGTGCCGTTGGTTACTCCCCCACTGATTCTGGTCCTGATCAAAGAATCGATGTCGATCTGCTGCAAGCCGAAGTGCTTGTACAGCAGGGCGAATATGCTCAGGCCGAAGAACTGCTCGGACCTATCCAGGCAGAGCGTATTACGACCGATCAGGTATATCGTTTGTATCTACTACGCGGTCAGGTCCATCTTGGATCGGGCGAGTATCAGGAAGCCGTCGTGGAACTGCGTAATGCAGTCTCTCAAGGCGAAGCCCTCAATGATAGTGAATATATTGAGCGTGCACGGAATCTACTCGGTAAGGCATACTTTTCACTGTATAACTATACTCTTGCTATGGAAAATCATCTCCGCTGTAATTCTGCTATTGAAAGCGGCCTGATTACTGACCCTGTTTTCTCCCTCGATGTCTTCAGTAGTCTGGCAAATGACTACTTTAGACTCGGTGATCTTGATAAATCCATTGTATTCTACCACAGGGCTCTGGAAACGCTTGATGGCATAAATCGCGATAGCAAAAGCTTTGCTCATAAGTACATGGAGATCAGCCAGCACTATAAAGGTGTTGGGAAATTGCCCGTGGCTCGCGAGTATGCACTACGCAGCCTGGCAGTTTACGAAATGAGAGATGAGCAACGCCTGGTCGGATTGACGCATCAGCGCCTGGGGAAAGCTCTGGAGAAACAGAGCAATCTTGATGGAGCCGAACTAGAGTATAGGCAAGCGATAGCCATCGAACGTGACCTGAATGACGAGGTTTCAGCCTCCATCTGTCATACAGCTCTGGCTGAACTGCTGCTCAAACGTGGGCAGACGGAGGAAGCGGAACACCAGGCTCAAGAAGCCCTCGTTTTTGCTCGCTCCAGTGGTGATGCACAGACGCAGGGACAGGCTCTGATAGCTCTGGCCCAGATTGGTCACCAGGGAGGCGATTTCGATGCGGCTGATCAGCTCTTCTCAGATGCCCTCGTACTGCTCGATACATCGAATGCGCATGAGATTGCTGCCAGCGCTTACTTCCGTTATGCAAATCTGCTAGAAGAGCGCGGTGAGGTCCAACGTAGCCTGACCGCAATCAAGAAAGCCTATGAGCACCAGCGCTTAGGCAAGCGCGGCGATCTCGAATAAGAATCGTTCATGTGTTTTAGAGGGTATCCGAAGGGATGCCCTCTATTCGTGTATGTAACAGAGAAGATGCTTCCAATTAAGAAGAGAAAACATTGCACCTATTGCATATTCAAGGTAAAATGCTGTTAAATAACAATGCCCATACTACTATGTGCCTTCTTTATCTTTGCCTGTCTCTGCCGACTGGCGGGATGGGCATAGTTAAGGGCTATCGGGAGGACTTTCCTGCATGCCGTTCACAGCGCATGATCTGAGATATCATGCTGAACAAAGCTATCCTTTGCTGTATGCTTATCTTCATCGCCATGCGCAACGCTTTCTAGGTGCGCTCAAATATGACGCGTTCGAAGTAGATACTGTCGTTGGCCATGTTGTTGAACAGTTGGTGCGCCTCGGGCTTTTTGGTGGTGGCGATAAGCTGCCTTTGACCGCCCTTGATCGCCTGACTGATGCCCAGTTTTATGCATTTCTCAGTCATAGCGTACGCAATAAAGCTATCGACCGCCTGCGTAAAAGACGTTTACAGGTAAGCACTCTGGCCGAACTAGAAGTGTCGGAGAGTGAGGATTCCGACTATGATCCTTTTAATGAGGTGGTTGCAACCCCATGGGGGTCGCCTCCGTTTGCAACTCCCGAAGAAATTACGTTCGCTATCGTTTCACATCAGGAACTATTGGACCTTTTAAAACACTGTATTCTGGCTTTGAATGCTGCCCCACATCAGCTTCAAGCGGTTATTCAAGAATTGGAAGCTATCGGAGCCGATGAATTGCTTGACCAGATTACGCAAGTTCTTAAGCCAGCCGGATCTTCTTTTTCTGCACCGCAGCATATGAGTCAACATAAAGATCATGCTCACAAAAAATTACGGCATTGCCTCCAGCAGAAAAGTACCAATTTGGCAGTTAGAGTTGCTTTGCGTTTGACAGAGTATACGGACCTTGTCAAGAAAAAAGATACTGTGCAAATTCAAACCCTCGTAGGAATTGATCTCTCTGAAAGCGATGTACGTACGGGTTTGCAAGCACTGGCGGCAGAAGGCTTACTCAATTGGGATGGCGCGGATGATCTTCACCTGACTCTGGATCAGGCGAAGCGCCTGACACGTTATTATAAATGTGAGTAGCCACTGACTGAGAGGAGGCAATAATGAACGGCTCAAACCATTACGAGGGGTCTTCCGATTCCCACGCTGATACTGTACGGCTGTCTTCCTGGCTGCAGCAAGTAATGAAGCTACCACCTACAAAAACACAGGGAATTGCTTCGGGTGATGAAGATACAGCTCTGGAACTGATGTTGGATAGTAACTACCATATTCATTTTTATCAACAACTCCCTGATTTTGTTATAGCTCTTTTAGAGAACAATACCCGGGCAATGCTCCAATATGCTCATCTCCTCTATCATCTTGCGGGATGTAGCGAGTGTCATAACGGATACCTGGAACTCTATGATGCGTTACGGGAAGCTGTACACCCTCAAGGACCCCGCCCACAGCTTGGACAGGGAACGAAAACATTGGCCGCGACTCCTCCTCGCATGTTGAGGCACCTCTGCCAGGCATTAATCAGTCAGGCTGAAGCACTGTTCCAACAGGGGCACCGGGACCATCAAGATTATAACGCGCCTGCCCGTTCGCTACTACAACAGGCTTTGAGTATGAGTGCGCATATTGGGCAAAGCGGAATTCGACAGAAGGCATTGTATGATCTTGTGCGTGTCGCAAACCTCTTTGAGGGAGTCGGTGATGCCCTGGAGGATGATCCGCACTCATATATATATACACCAGTAGTCAGTGGTGCAGGCGGTATGCGTGGAGGAAAGAAGGCGCTGCGACACGTTGAAATGCCTCTTCGTTCTCCAGGGACACCAGCAGGGCAACCAGTTATTCTTATCCAGTCGCGAGCATTAGAGGGACGCATTACTCAGAGTGGACAGACTCTTTTCCTGAATTTGCAAGATCTCGACCAGGAATTGCGCGGGCGCTATGTTAAGATAATAGTCCCTCTAGGGGCGTTGCTGGAACCAGTGCGTTGGCGTGGAGGGAATCCACGTGCTATTCGCAGCGTGGTGCCGGTGGATATGACGGGGAAACTGACAACACCGCTGGGTGAAACAGAATTGCAACTGAGCAATCATGAGGAACGCAACCTGCTAGAAGCAATGTTTATGCTATTGGAGGTGCGTGCTATCGACTAATCTTGTTGGAAGTCGATAGCACTACTTGTATCAAGGCGCGTGAGTCGGTGTGGTGTCCTCCTGGACCAATCTATAGGGTGTGGCATATGTATATGTCTATCTTCCTATACGTTGACGGCTCTGAAATGCACGTCTGAGGTGAGTAAATGCCTCGTGTTCCTTGCCACGTTCCTCCAACAATTGCGCATAGAGAACAAATTCGTTCGCTAATTCCTGGTGGCTTTCCAGGCGTTCAAACATCTCCAGGCCAGCCGTAAAATGTTGATCGCCCTGCTCATATTGTGAAAGAGCATATTCGATGCGCCCCAGAACGACGAGGGCTTCCGCAGCAATAATAGTACCACCAGCTGGTTGGGAAAGTTCCTGTGCCTGGCGTGCGTATTTCACAGCTTCATCGAACTGCTCACGGTTAGCATACCATTCCGCATTGCGTGTAGAGACACTGGCCAGCGCAAGCGGATCGCGCAGAACGCTATTCTGTTGCAATGCCTGGTCAATATAGAGACGAGCCTGTTCCTGATCACCTTTCATGATAGCATGGCCGAGATAATGATAAAGCTCTCCTCGCAGATGTTTATTGGTCTTTTGTATGGAAAGATATAAACTTTTGTATGTATGGAGTATAGCGAGATCATCTTCTTTAGCGTTAGCATAGTAAGCACATATATCCCGGTAGATAGCCTGGGCGTCCTCTAGCGTCGCGAATTCTTCGGTTATAGCAAGGGCTTTATGAAACATTTCTATCGCTCGATCAACATATTCCAACTGAGTGTAATGTTGGCCCATATACATGTAGATCTGGGCGGCGAAAAATGGATCATGCGGCTGGGTCGTTGCCAGGAGGTTAATGCAATGTTCGTGTGAAAGGAGGGCTTGCGTGTAGTTGCGCATGGCTGCATGAGCAAGCGCCGAAATGTTCAGGATGCGCAGCGTCAGGTAGCTCGTATTCAATTCTTTCGCGATCTGCAATGCCTCGGAAAGAGTATATTCTGATTCCTGGAAGCGTTCGGTTGCAAAATAGGCCCATCCCAGCAAATAACGGTGGAGAAGGAGTTGCTGCCTCTTCAGGCGTTTCGTTGAGATTTTGCTTATCTGATTTGCTGCTTGCTCTGCCTCGCCCTGGTGAATGAGCAATTGTGCTTCTAAGAGAGCCAATTCTACTTCATCATCATCACGTTCAGCGATATCTAGTGTAGTGTTCATGTGAGCATCTTGTTGCGAACGTGTTGGTAATAATTGAGTTGAAGAGAGACCAAGGCGTGCTGCTAGAATTTCTAGTGCGCGGAGTGAAGGGTGAATCTGTCCACGTTCTATGGCAGAGATGTAACTTACTGAAAAATCGGGAGCGGCAAGCTGACTCTGAGTGTAATGCTGTGCGACGCGTGCTGCTCGAAGTTTTTCCCCTACCGATTTCCCAATTTTGCCTGTTATTTGTTCAGGGGACATTGTTAACCTCCTCTATGTAACGGTTATCGAAATTGCTAATCAACAAATACACAAAATGCATGGTTATTTGTATTGTAAAATACAACTATGTTTCGTGTCAATACGTTAGTACAGTAAATATGAGAATAATATTTATACAGTTTTGCTGATCCCTAAATAAAGATCTTGTGCACCGAGAGGAATGACCTCTTGTAGCAGAGTGGCGAACGAAATAAGCGCATGCTATAATGCATCCTCAGGGTAAGAAGTCGCACGAAAGCAAGTAGAGTGTATTGAAACAATAGAGAAATTCAGTTGGGAGTAGATTTATGTTTCGTTTTCTGACGGCTGGTGAATCACATGGTCCTGCTTTGACGATGATTGTAGAAGGTTTGCCAGCTGGATTGACAGTAGAGAAAACGCTCATCGATGCTGATCTACGCAGGAGGCAAGGGGGTTATGGGCGTGGCGGACGTATGAAGATCGAGAAGGATGCTGTGCGTTTTCTGTCAGGTATTCGCCATGGCAAAGCGCTTGGTTCTCCTATAACCATGCAGATTGAGAATCTCGATTGGGTCAACTGGGAAGAGCGTATGAATGCTGCACCTGTCGAAGCGGAGATTGATACGGTGACGCGTATACGTCCCGGCCATGCCGATTTTACCGGTGCGCTGAAATATGGTCATAGTGATGTGCGCAACGTGATAGAACGTTCTAGTTCGCGTGAGACTGCATCGCGTGTTGCAGTAGGAAGTTTATGTCGACAGTTTTTATTACAGTTTGGCATTACTATTTATAGTCATGTCCTCTCCATCGTTGATATTGGTTATGAAACCGAGCGTGCAATGACGAGTGATGCTTATTCACAGGAAATGTGGGAAGCCGTTGAGGCTTCTCCAATGCGTTGCGCTGATGCTGCACTGACGGAGAAGATGATTGCACGTATTCTAGAAGCTAAGCGCGATGGCGACACCTGCGGCGGTGTCTTTGAGGTAGTGGCCTTTGGTGTACCAATTGGCCTGGGGAGCTATAGCCATTGGGATCGCCGTTTGAGTACGCGCCTTGGCATGGCGATGATGAGTATTCCTTCGGTAAAGGCGATGGAGATCGGAGCGGGATTTGCTGCCTCGCGTACTACTGGTTCACATGTGCATGATGTCCTGCGCCATGACGAAAACGGACAATGGTCTCACCTTTCAAATAATGCGGGTGGAATAGAGGGCGGTATTACTAATGGCGAACCGGTTGTTGTGCGTGTGGGGGTCAAGCCTATTCCGACGCTTGCTCATCCTCTTCCTTCAGTAGATCTGGCGACTGGTGAAAATATCGATCAGAGTCGTTATGAGCGCAGCGATGTTTGCGTCGTTCCCGCTGCAGGCGTTGTAGGTGAAGCCATGATGGCAACGATGCTCACAGAGGCCGTCATCGAAAAGTTTGGTGGGGATAGTATAGATGAGATGCTGAAAAATTATCGTAGTTGATACGTTGTTATGAGTTGACACGTTAGTAATGAGTAATAGGAGAACAGGGTATCTGTGAACCATTTCACTTGCCACTGATCACTATCAATGGTACACTTGTTAGTAAGATGTGTGTCAAAGCGCAATAGAGCAGAGATGCTTCTTTTGCTCGGATGATCGTCTTTGTATCGCTATGTTTCTAGTTTGACCTATAAAACCTGACGCTTCTGGAGGGGAAAATGTTCCAGCTTCTTATTTGATGCTGGACCCCCAATGCATCCAGACATGTTTGTAATTATAAGCAGAGGAAGATATGAATCTGGGCACAAGTATACGTAAATTGACATTGCTCTTCGTTGTGCTGTTTATGGCTTTGAGTGCCGGGTTGGTCTACTGGCAAGTGGTAGTGGCACAGCAGGTCACGTCAAATCCTCATAACGCACGCTCTTGTTTGCCTGATAGTGCTCCACAGCGGGGAAACATCTATGATCGCAATGGGGTATTGCTAGCATACTCGACACCCGACGCCAATGCTAATTGTGGGTATATCCGTCATTATACCGAACCATCGCTCGCAGGACTCATCGGCTATTATGTACCAGCCTATCCAGCGACGGGCATTGAGGCACAATTTAATGATTACCTCACTGGTCAGGTCGGATCGACTGCCCTGAATAATACGGTAAATAAGATATTACACCGCCCGCCTGTGGGAGATAATATCTACCTGACCATCGATGTGCGTATTCAACGCATCGTCAATAAAGATTATGATACGCCAGTACCGATAGATAATAATCTGACGTTTCAGCCGAAGGGAGGATCGGTGATTGTGACCGATCCACATACAGGGGATATTCTGGCGATGGTCAGCCGCCCCTCTTTTGATCCTAATAAGCTCGTGCAGACGCTCTCCGCTGGGGATCTAACATACTTCAATCAGCTTAATACTGATCCTAATAATCCTCTGAAAGAACGGCCTACTCAAAATGCCTACGTACCAGGATCCATCTTTAAAACCGCCACGTTAATGGCCGGCATCGATTCGGGAAAGGTGCCACTGGATCACCAGTTTAATCAAGATCAGACTTTTGGACCTTTGTTTCTCGGCAACCACATTGTCGGAGCAAATCATGTTGGTAGCAACGTACAAGGATATACCATTCATGTCCCTGTTACGACCCAGTATGGTTATACTCATTCCGATAATGTCATTTTTGCTCAGACTGGTGCAGATATCGGTGTAGATACCTGGTTGCAATATATCAAACGTTTTTATGTCACTCAAAATATTCCGTTTGATCTGCCTGTGACAACGAGCCAGGTGAATAATGCGGATACTCCACTCAATACGAATCTGCTAGTAGATGATGCGTTTGGACAGGGGCAGGTTCTTGTTACGCCGTTCCAGATGTCACTTATTGATGATATTCCAGCGAACAATGGACAACTGATGGAGCCCCGCCTGGTATCGAAGATCGTTGATCCCAATAAAACACCGATTCTACAAAATCAGGCGCAGCCATTAGGGAATCAGCAAGTTGCGAGTACAACGGCGCAGCAGGTCTTACAATCGATGTATAGCGTCTCTCAATGCGGTTCTGGTTCAATTGCAGGCGTAGCGTTACAGGCTTCTCCCTGGGGTATCGTGGCGAAAACAGGAACTGCTCAGTTGGGTGGTAACCAGCCAGCTCATGCCTGGCTGATTACATCGGCTCCCTATTCGGTCCAGAATCCCACTACGATGCCTGCCCTTACTATTGTGGCAATGAAGGAGAATGGTGGCGAAGGTGGAAATGCCAACGCTCCCATGGTGAAGAATATGTATAACGATATATTCAGCCAGGGATTGGTAAAGGTCCAGCAACCACCTGCCGCTAATGTAAATTATTGTTGTCAATCGGGGATGTTACAGGTGGGATGTCCAAACGTGGTGGCTAATGTGCCTGCAAATCTCCAGTAGGGGATGATGTTAATAAGGGGAGATTCAAATTATGCGGATCTCCCCGATTTGTGTCCTTTGCTGCTCTGATTGAATGAAATTTTTTCCTCTACCATTATATTTGATGAGTATGGCATAATAATGGTAGAGGGTAGCTATGCAAAAGCTCAAACAAAAATTTGGGAGCATTTATAGCGAAGACGAAGCACGCTTTCTCGTCCCCTGGCAAAAGATACGTCAGGCGGCGCTATCACCTGTTGCTCGCTTACTCGTACGCCTCGGGATTAGCGCGGATCTCCTCTCATATGTCTCTGTTGCACTGAGTATTGCTTTTTGTCTGCTTGCATCCACACATTTTACTCTGGCCTTCTGGCTACTGGTTGCCTCGATTATCTGTGATGGATTGGATGGAGTTGAGGCTCGTTTGAAAGGGGCTGCAACGGCGCGTGGATCGTTTACTGATGCGTTTTGTGATCAGATGTCCCTGGCTTTTAGCGTAGCGGGTATGGTCTGGCGTAGTTCCATTAATCCTGTACTGGCAATATTGTTTGTGTATGTCTATACAGCGCTGGTAACGCTGTTAGTTTTTCATAGTATGCTGCATGTCTCCTCACGCTGGATTGTGCGTCCCAGCCGCATGCTTTTCTATGCTGCAATTGCGTTGCTATTCTTCTTCCACATTGATGTGCTCAACTATCTTCTGCTGGTCTATCTGCTGGCTCTCCCCGTGTTGATAATGAGCTTCTGGCGGCTGCGAAAGGCACTCTGAAGGTTGCGCTGACTCTTGAATTTCTGCTAGTTGCCCCTCTTTTTGTAGCGTTTGCCAGCAAGATGCGCAATAACCAGCTGCATCCAGGTTCAATGATAGACCATAAAAATGGTATTTTGTCGCCAATTGTTCGTGAAGATTGCCCAGGAGTGCCTCGTCAAGATGAATAGTTGTGTGGCATCTACGGCATACAAGGTGATGGTGGGTGGGACCATCCACCGCTTCATAATGTACCTGTTCTCCCAGGTGATTTTCGTGGATGAGGTCTAATTTCTTAAGTAGTTCCAGCGTGCGATAGACCGTTGAGAGGCTGACGTAAGGATTGCGTGCCTGCACCCGTTCTGTGATCTGCTCAATGCTCAGGTGCTCGTTCGCTTCCTGAATCACACTGAGAATCATGTAGCGCTGTGGAGTTAAACGGTATCCGCGCTTTCGTAGTAGTTCATTGCTTGATTGTATAAAGGAATGCATAGTTCAATCCTCGCTGAGATAAAACGGGTTGTCTGGTACGTGCACATCCTAGCACTAAGGAATAAGGGCGTCAACAGAGCAGTAGCCCATTCGCTCAATCTTCTGAAAACATGCGTAAAAAGAGGTATTCTCTATCCCATAATCCTTGGGAAGCGCGTTGATTCCGGCAAAGATACTATAAAGGGACATTCGTCCTGTGCGAGGGAAATATGGTACACTGGGAACATCGATACCTGTTAGGTACAATGATTTTTACGGTTGCGGGGGATGTGGTACGCGATTTCGACGATGAATATGATGCATGGAGCTGGTTAGAGCAAGAGGGTTGGGGTCTGGTAGCGATTGAGCCGCCTGACCCTGTACGTCCTGGCGTGTGCAAATATTATTTTAAGCGTCAGCGTCCCCAGATATCCACCCGTGCTCCCATTACTGCAGCGCAATCTGTAGTGACAACAACGAATTCTATGCGTAGGGAAAGGCCGCGATGACATTGCAGGGTTCCTGGCGTTCGGTACAAGATCCACAACGCATAATGCAGGTTGGAGTCAATTCCTGGTGTGATCAGGAACGGAGGCAGCGAGAGGATCTCCTGACGGTGGAAGAGCCGTTTGAGATCCGTATTGCAGGCCGGAGCCTTGCTGTGATTATGCGCACGCCTGGGAATGATGCCGAACTGGCGCTGGGTTTTCTTTTTACAGAAGGTATTATCCAGAGCGCTCAAGATGTTGTGAAGGTTGAGGACGTGCTCGATGCCGATGGTTTGCCTCTGGCAAATGTCATCAATGTCGTGCTTCGCGAAGAGCTTCAACAGGGAAACTCACAGGTTCAGGCTGGAGCTTTCGAGCGTCATTTTGCCGTCTCTGCAAGTTGCGGACTCTGTGGCAAGAATAGTATTGCCGATCTGATCTGCTCAACGCCACCTCTAGAGCCAGATGCTTTGCGTATTTCGGCCAGAACGTTGTATGGATTGTCCGAGCGTCTTCATGCTGAACAGGCCGTCTTTAGTCATACAGGTGGCCTGCATGCTGCTGGATTGTTTTCTCAGGAAGGTGACCTGCTCCTTCTGCGCGAAGATGTGGGACGCCATAATGCCGTTGATAAGTTGATCGGTTATGGCTTGCTTCATGACGCCTGTCCTTATGATAAGCACATTCTTCTGGTAAGCGGACGTACTTCGTTTGAGATTCTCCAGAAGGCGTTACGAGCCCGCATCCCCTATGTCGCAGCCATTTCGGCACCCTCCAGTCTTGCCGTTGAGTTAGCCGCCAGTAGTGGCATTACGCTTGTTGGCTTTCTACGTGGTCGTTCGATGAATGTCTATACGCATCCAGAGAGAATCATCTGATGATCTACCCCACTACTTGTAGGCATACCATCAATACGCTATAATCGCGCTATGCAAAATGATACAATAGCCGCCATCGCGACGCCTCCAGGAGCAGGAGGTATCGGAGTAATCCGGGTGAGTGGAACTGATGCGTTTAGTCTGGTGCTGCCACTCTTACGCCGACCAGCCGGGCGTACCAATCTCCCACCCTCGCATACTCTGACGTATGGGCACCTTATCGATCTCCCAACCGGTGAACTACTCGACGAGGTGCTGGTAGCGTTCATGCGTGCGCCACACACCTATACGTGTGAAGATGTAGTGGAGATTCAAGGCCATGGAGGGCCACTGATTCTACATCGTATTTTGCGTACTGTTCTGGCTCGGGGAGCGCGTATGGCGCATCCTGGCGAGTTCACACTACGTGCCTTTCTCAATGGCCGCCTTGATTTAGCTCAGGCAGAGGCGGTGATGGACCTGATTGGAGCAGAGACTGAGGCTGGACAACGTCTGGCAATGCAGCAACTGCGTGGACGGCTCTCGGAGCAGGTACAGGAGGCGCGTAACTCTGTACTCAACGTTATTGCACGTATCGAAGCGAGCATTGATTTTCCCGAAGAGGATGTACCGACACCACAAGCTGAAGAACTACGCCCACTAATCGCTCTTGCACAGCGCCAGGTAGATGCCTTGCTTGCGGGTGCTGACCAGGGAAGATTGTATCGCCAGGGAGTGCGTACCGCGATTATCGGACGGCCAAATGTCGGCAAGTCCAGTTTGCTCAATGCGCTTTTACGGACCGAGCGTGCAATCGTAACACCGATAGCCGGTACCACACGCGACACCGTTGAGGAAATGGTCAATCTGCATGGTATTCCCTTGCATTTGATCGATACTGCTGGCATCACTCCCACGGATGACCCTGTGGAACAGGTTGGAGTGCAACGTAGCAGGGCAGCAGCGGAAAGCGCAGATGTGGTCCTGGTTGTCTTCGATGGTTCCGAAGCATTAGTCGAACAGGATCGACGTGTTTCTGCAGAATTGCAGGCACTGGGCTTTGGCGCTTCCAGTATTTCTGCTGAGGCGTCTTATCGCCCTCGAAGACCTGTAATTATTGTGGTGAACAAGGCAGATCGCCCTCAATCTCTGGCGGATACTGAACTGGGGCGTATCTGGCCTGATGCTGCGATCATTAGAACTTCGACGCTAACAGGTGAAGGACTGTCTGAATTGGAGAATGCCATCGCCGAACTGGTGCTCGCTGGTAATGTCGTGCATAGTGAAAGCGTCCTGGTAACCAGCGCACGGCACCAGGAAGCGCTGCGTCGTACGGCTGAACATCTGCAAGCATCATTAGTGTCACTCGAACAGGCACTGCCATTGGATTTTGTGTCGATAGACTTACGAGTTGCCTATAACGCACTCGGCGAGGTAACGGGCGAGACTGCAAGTGAAGATCTGCTCGATAAAATTTTCAGTGAATTTTGTATTGGAAAGTAGGGGCCAGATTTATCGCGCCCGCCGCCCGGAGAATCCCGCAATACCAGGGTAGGGGTTAGATTTATCGCGACCATGAAGTTCCAAAAATGAATTTTTGTAAAATTATAAAAAGTCGCCCAAAAACTATTGACATCTCCGGGGACCTGTGGCATAATATCGAAGTCGCCGATACAGACGGGTAAAACGCTCAGTCGGTAAAACCTCTCGCAGGTTTCATCCCCCCTGAAGAATACGAACCCAGAGGCTGCGTGACCTCTTACGAGGAAAGCGTCACTGGTTTCTATGTTTGTCTCTGTGGAAGCGATAGGGAAGCAATCAATTGCTTCGAAGTTACCTTAACAATTGAAGAGTGGAAAGCAGAACAAGCAAACTGTTTGTCAAGCAGTTTTCTGTCAACCCTTTTCCCGCCTCAAGCAAGGGGGGAAGAGATATTAATCTGCGAATCAAGTCAAGTAACAACAACAACGTAACTTGGCCATGGTCGCAACTCAACATGCTTTTTTGTAGGCTCCGACGTGGGTCTATGATATAACAACTGGATGGCGAGTTTGATCCTGGCTCAGGATAAACGCTGGCGGCGTGCCTAACACATGCAAGTCGAACGCACTCAGCAATGAGTGAGTGGCGGACGGGTGAGTATCACGTGGGTCATCTACCTTTCGGTGAGGAATACCGGCGAGAAATCGCCGACAATACCGCATACGCTCGGGTAACCGAGCAAAGTCGCAAGACGCCGGAGGAGGAGCCTGCGCCCGATTAGCTGGTTGGTGAGGTAAGAGCTCACCAAGGCTCCGATCGGTAGCTGGTCTGAGAGGATGATCAGCCACACTGGGATTGAGAACGGCCCAGACTCCTACGGGGGGCAGCAGTGAGGAATTTTCGTCAATGGGGGCAACCCTGAACGAGCAACGCCGCGTGCAGGAAGACACTTTTCGGAGCGTAAACTGCTTTTCTCGGGGACGAGTAAGGACGGTACCCGAGGAATCAGCCCCGGCTAACTACGTGCCAGCAGCCGCGGTAATACGTAGGGGGCGAGCGTTGTCCGGAGTTACTGGGCGTAAAGCGCACGCAGGCGGTCGTGTAAGTTTGGAGTGACAATCCTCGGCTTAACTGAGGAGGGCCTTTGAAGACTGCACGACTTGAGGGCTCACGAGGGACACGGAATTCCGGGTGGAGTGGTGAAATGCGTAGATATCCGGAGGAACACCAAAGGCGAAGGCAGTGTCCTGGGGAGTACCTGACGCTCAGGTGCGAAAGCCAGGGGAGCAAACGGGATTAGATACCCCGGTAGTCCTGGCCGTAAACGATGACCACTAGGCGTGGGGGGTATCGACCCCTTCCGTGCCGTAGCTAACGTGATAAGTGGTCCGCCTGGGGAGTACGGTCGCAAGATTAAAACTCAAAGGAATTGACGGGGACCCGCACAAGCAGCGGAGCGTGTGGTTTAATTCGATGCAACGCGAAGAACCTTACCAGGGTTTGACATGTTCTCGCACCATCTTGAAAGAGATGTGCCCGCAAGGGACGAGAGCACAGGTGCTGCATGGCTGTCGTCAGCTCGTGTCGTGAGATGTTGGGTTAAGTCCCGCAACGAGCGCAACCCCTGTCGTCGGTTAAAAATGTCCGGCGAGACTGCCGCGATCAACGCGGAGGAAGGCGGGGATGACGTCAAGTCAGCACGGCCCTTACATCCTGGGCTACACACACGCTACAATGGTCGGTACAACGGGTTGCCAACCCGCGAGGGGGAGCTAATCCCAGCAAAACCGGTCTCAGTTCAGATTGTAGGCTGAAACCCGCCTGCATGAAGTTGGAGTTGCTAGTAACCGTGAGTCAGCACATCACGGTGAATACGTTCCCGGGTCTTGTACACACCGCCCGTCACACCACGAAAGTCGGCAACACCTGAAGCCGTCGGGCTAACTCTTCGGAGGGGCAGACGTCGAGGGTGGGGTCGGTGATTGGGGTGAAGTCGTAACAAGGTAGCCGTACCGGAAGGTGCGGCTGGATCACCTCCTTTCTAGGGAGTCTGAACTCTTCGGGGTTCGATCCCAGGTCGGTCAGAGACACGGCAAGACAAACATGAGGGAGACCTCACGTGAGCGAGGCTGTTTTCCACTCTTGAGTTGTTAGGGGCAGACATGCTTTTAGCAACCGTACATGAACAACTGAATAGGATAAATCTTCAATTTTGCTGAGCGAAATCCAGCAAGAGTTTGAAGCAGAGGATACAGCGTACAGAAACGAAGAACAGAGAACAAGCTACACAGAGTACGAGGTGGATGCCTAGGCGCTGAATGCCGAAGAAGGACGCGGAGACCGGCGAAACGTTCAGGGGGAGCTGCATACAAGCGATGAGCCCTGAGAATCCGAATGGGGCAACCCATCCAGAGTGATGTCTGGATACCGCCTGCTGAACACATAGGCAGTGACGGGGGGAAGCGGGCGAACTGAAACATCTCAGTAGCCCGACGAGAAGAAATCAACCGAGATTCCCGTAGTAGTGGCGAGCGAACCGGGAGGAGCCCAAACCATCCTCTCTTTCGGGAGAGGGCGGGGTTGTAGGACCAGCAGAAAGTCAATTGGAACTACTCAAAGGCGTTGGAACGCGCCACCAGAGTGGGTGAGAGTCCCGTAGAGGACGGTTCCGAACGATGGGCTGGGATCCTGAGTACCACGAGGCACGTGAAACCTTGTGGGAAGCTGGGGGGACCACCCTCCAAGGCTCAACACATTCAGCGACCGATAGTGAACAAGTACCGTGAGGGAAAGGTGAAAAGTACCCCGAGAGGGGGATGAAAGAGACCCTGAAACCACGTACTCACCAGCAGTCAGAGGTCACTCCTGCGTTGCGCAGGCAAGGACTGATGGCGTGCCTTTTGTAGAATGATCCGGCGAGTGCATCGGCGTTGCAGGTTAACCAGCCCCATAGCTGGGGAGCCAGAGGGCAACCGAGTTTGAACAGAGCGCAGGTAGCGCCGATGCGACCCGAAACCACGTGAGCTATCCATGGTCAGAGTGAAGCGAAGGTGAAACTTCGTCGAGGCTCGAACTCACCAGTGTTGCAAAACTGGGGGATGAACTGTGGATAGGGGAGAAATTCCAACCGAACGTGGAGATAGCTGGTTCTCCCCGAAATGTATTGAGGTACAGCCACGTGAAGAGCTATTGTGGAGGTAGAGCGCGGCATGAGCTAGGGGCCAAGTGCTGGTTACCAACCTCAAGCCAACTACGAATGCCACAACAGAGTGCACGTGAGTGAGACAGTGGGGGCTAAGCTTCATTGTCGAAAGGGAAACAGCCCAGACCATCAGCTAAGGTCTCAAAGCGATGCTCAGTGTCAAAGGGAGTCATTTCGCCCAAACAGCCAGGATGTTGGCTTAGAAGCAGCCATCATTGAAAGAGTGCGTAATAGCTCACTGGTCGAGTGGAGTGGCACCGACAACGTATCGAGGCTCAAGCATCACACCGAAGCTATGGATATCCCCTGCAGAGGGGGTATGGTAGGGGAGCGTTCTCCAAGCCTGAGAAGCCAGACCGCAAGGACTGGTGGAGGTACGAGAAGTGAGAATGCCGGAATGAGTAGCGCAATATCTGTAAGAACCAGATACACCGAAAGCCTGAGGGTTCCTGGGCAACGTCAATCGTCCCAGGGTGAGTCGGGTCCTAAGCCGAGGACGTCAAAGTCGTAGGCGATGGAAAGCAGGCGATAGATTCCTGCACCAGAGACAATCGTTATGAGCAATGGGGGGACGCGGTAGGGAACGTGAACCCGGCAAGTGGACAGGCCGGGCGTCTTGACTGAAGTGTGTGACCGAGGCAAATCCCGGTCACCGGAGCATGACAGCAGGACCGAGCTTGAGCAATCAGGCGGAAGTCACCTCGCCCCAGGCCGCCAAGAAAAGCCTCTCGCCAGACTGATCTCTGCCCGTACCGCAAACCGACACTGGTAGGCGAAGAGAACACTCTTGAGGTGAACGAGCGACCCTCTGTCAAGGAACTCGGCAAATTAACCCCGTACCTTCGGAAGAAGGGGTGCCTGAGTAGCTTTCTCACTTCGGTGAGGGGGTGAGCAGGCCGCAGGAAATTGGCTCAAGCGACTGTTTACCAAAAACACAGGTCTCTGCTAACACGAAAGTGGACGTATAGGGGCTGACTCCTGCCCAGTGCCGGAAGGTTACGAGGAGTGGTGTTCGTAGCCACGAATCTAAGCCCCGGTGAACGGCGGCCGTAACTATAACGGTCCTAAGGTAGCGAAATTCCTTGTCGGGTAAGTTCCGACCCGCACGAAAGGAGTAACGACTTGAGCACTGTCTCGACAGAGGACTCGGCGAAATTGAAGTACCCGTGAAGATACGGGTTACCCACGACAGGACAAAAAGACCCCGTGGAGCTTTACTACACCTTGGCCTGGAAACGAGGCGGATTGTGCGTAGCATAGGTGGGAGCCGGAGAATCCATCCTTGTGGGGGTGGAGGAGGCAGCCGTGAAATACCACTCTCAATGTGTTTTGTTTCTCACCCGTGACCCATGAGCTGGGACGGGAACAGGGCCAGGCGGGTAGTTTGACTGGGGCGGTCGCCTCCCAAAGAGTAACGGAGGCGCCCAAGGGTTCCCTCAGGGTGAATGGACACCACCCGTAAGAGTGCAAAGGCAGAAGGGAGCTTGACTGCGAGACGGACAGGTCGAGCAGGGACGAAAGTCGGGCTTAGTGATCCCACATTCCCGAGTGGAAGGAGTGTGGCTCAACGGATAAAAGCTACCCCGGGGATAACAGGCTTATCTTGCCCAAGAGTTCACATCGACGGCAAGGTTTGGCACCTCGATGTCGGCTCGTCGCATCCTGGGGCTGGAGTAGGTCCCAAGGGTTGGGCTGTTCGCCCATGAAAGCGGCACGCGAGCTGGGTTCAGAACGTCGCGAGACAGTTCGGTCTCTATCCGTCGTGGGCGTAGGACTATTGAGGGGCGTCATCTTCAGTACGAGAGGACCGAGATGGCTCGACCGCTGGTGTGCCAGTTGGGGTGCCCACCCCACCGCTGGATAGCTATGTCGAGAAGGGATAAGCGCTGAAAGCATCTAAGCGCGAAGCCGCACCCAAGACGAGTAGTCCCATCTCTTTGTGAGATCAAGATCCCAGGGAGACGACCTGGTTGATAGACGGCACGTGCACACCCGGTAACGGGCGTAGCGAAGCCGCCCTAATGATCGTACGGCTTGTTTCAATCATTCGTTTCGTCGGTTCCTCTGCTTCTGTTCTTGCAGGGCGCTCGGCAAAATTGAGGACTCATCCTATTCTTGTTCAATTGGCACACCACATAAGAGGGTTCGCAGGTATAGAGCGAACTCTTTTTTGCGTGTTTTGTGTGTAAGGAGGAAACATTTAATTATGCTTATCGACTTTCATACGCATATCTTTCCTCCTGAGATATGCCAGCAGCGGGAACGCTACTGCAATCGTGACCCCTGGTTTCACTCTCTCTATGCCGATCCACGCACGCGTATGGCAACTGCCGAAGACCTGATCGCCGAAATGGATGCTTCCGGCGTAGATGCCTCGGTTACCTTCTCATTTGGCTGGACCGATACAGGTCTGATAGAAGAGACAAATAGCTATGTTATCGACGCCATGCGTCGCTATCCCCAGCGTCTCCATGGAATGGCGGTCATTCAACCCACAGCAGGGACAAAAGCCGTATACGAGTTGGAGCGTTGTAGCCACTCTGGTATGATTGGTCTGGGTGAACTCATGCCTCATGGACAGGGTTACAGGCTCAGTGATATCAAATTGCTTACACCATTGATGGAGGTTGTACGCACTCATCAATTGCTGGTGCTTTCACATTGTAGCGAACCTGTAGGACATATGTATCCAGGTAAGGGGAATGTCTCGTTACAAGACATTGTGGCGTTCTTAACTGCATTCCCCGACGTTCGCTTTATCGCAGCTCATTGGGGAGGCGGCTTGCCATTCTACAGCCTCATGCCAGAGATCCAGCGTATCTCTACTCATGTGTGGTATGATACGGCTGCGACGATCTATCTGTACCGCGCGGCTATCTTTCCCATGGTAACACAACTGGTCGGCGCGGATCGCATTCTCTTCGCCAGCGATTATGCTCTGTTGCGTCAGCGCCGTGTGATTGACCATATCAAGCAATCTGGCCTGGATACAAGTAGTCTGGAGAGTATCCTGGGAGGCAATGCACAGCGTTTGTTGGGTTTGTCTGGTTTATAAGGTATGTTTCCATGCGTGTAGTTTCTCTTGGAAGTGGTAGCAGTGGTAATGCACTACTTGTTGAGGCGGGCCCTCAAGGCCGTACAAAACTGCTGGTGGATGCAGGGCTAAGTGGGAGCCTGATCCATGAACGCCTGCGTAAGTTGAGCGTCCATCCCGCACAATTACAGGCCATTCTGATTACACATGAACATAGCGATCATGCCCTTGGCCTACCTCTGTTGATGAAGCGTTACTCCATTCCTGTCGTTGCCGATGCCCGTACCTGTAAAGCCATAGAAGACGGCTTACTTTCGGGCTCCTGGCGCACAAATTCGGGCACTCTGGTTGCGACTCCTCTTGATAATGTAGCTGAAACGACGGCTGGCCTGACATTGAATAATGGATTGGATGCGCTTAGTACACAGGAGAGCAGAGAGATACTGCTCAACGCGGAAGGTACCGGGCGTATGCAGCACTTTCCTGTTGGAACATGTCGTAGAATTGGTGATATCGAAGCAATTTCATTTCCTATCTCCCATGATGCAGTTGCTCCATGCGGCTACCTGTTAACAGCGGGTGGGTGTCGTGTCTGTATTGTCACCGATAGTGGTGAAGTAACACCCGAAATGCTGGCACGAATTGGTCAGGCTGACCTGCTCATCCTGGAGGCAAATCATGATCGTGAGCGGCTAATACGCGGTCCCTATCCTCAAATGCTCAAGCAGCGTATTCTCAGCTCTAACGGGCATCTTTCCAATGACCAGGCTGCCGATGCTGTTCTGCACACGTGGCGTTCAGACAGTGTGCGCTGGCTGTGGTTAGCGCACCTCAGTCGCACCAATAATACGCCATCGCTTGCTCTCAGAAGCGTACGTGCACGTTTGCAGGCGGCGGGTGTAAATCTCGCCCATATTCATATCTCTACATTGCCACCCGCTATGGGGAGCGTATGGGATTCCACACGATTGTGGCATTCAGAGAGTTTGTGGGAGATGAATGCTTGAGATTAAACTCTCTCGATACTGTTTCATCTCAGAAGTGCCAACTTGCTACATTAAGCGATATGTCTTACTTTCCTACTATACGATGCCAGAGATCATAAGTGTCATGATAGAATGAACCTGGGAATGGTAGTGGCATGTGGATGAGGGATTTCCCATCAAAAAAACATTTGAATTTAGGAGATACAATGTCTATTGCTGCGATAATCTTTGATCTGGATGAAACGTTGATTACTGATGATGATGCAACAAAAAAAGCATTAAAACAAACCGCCAGTTATGCGCAGAAGCAGTATGATATTGATACAGAACGGTTATGGCACTCTGCATATACACGTGCGAAGCAGACGTGGCAATCATCGCCAACCTTTTCCTTTTGTGAGTCGTTGGGCATCAGCGCCTCAGAGGGCCTGTGGGGGCGTTTTGAGAATAGTGGTTCGCAATGGCAGGAGTTGCATGATTGGGTGCCAGGCTATCGTGTAGAGGCCTGGGAATATGCCCTGACTGCTCAGGGACATACAAATCGAATACTGGCAGAGCGATTAGCGGCCATTTTCCGCGCGGAACGTCGTGCAAGCCAGGAGATCTACCCGGAGGCTGAAAGGATACTGAGCGAATTGCGCTCAACCTATAAACTGGCAATACTGACGAATGGCGCACCTGATCTGCAACGTGAGAAGATTGCGTATAACAGGCTGGCACACTATTTTGATGTTATCGTAGTTTCGGGCGAAGTTGGAGTTGGCAAACCTGATCCGGCAGTCTTCAAAGCCGTGCTGGATCAATTAGCTGTTCCTGCTCACACTGCTCTGATGGTTGGAGACAGCCTTGAGCGCGATATGTTGGGTGCATACCAGAGTGGCCTGAAGGGTATCTGGCTGAATAGGGATGGAAGGCCGTATACTTCTCGATACGCTTCGCTTTTCCATACGCAGATTACTAACCTGGACGAACTTTATCAGGTTTTATAGTTGCGGGTGAATCCCGAAATTCAATGCATTGACCGAGCTGTAGGGGCGCGGTGCAACGGAGTGGAACAAGCCCGTGGCCCGCGCCTCCTACATCGGATGTACCTACATTAAATGTATCTATTTAATTTGAAGCACCCTTCGTCACAATCAACTGAGCAGATAGAGTCCTTCCCTGAAAAACGAACGCGAAAAAGTTCTCGTAGATATTAGGGAAACGATTAGCTAGAAACTCGACCAGCATAAGCCGGAAAAGCTTGCCAAAACCGATGTGGCGCTTCCCCATCTTAAAACGCGTCTCAGAGAACCATGTGTAGCGCTCTTTATCTTCTGTATCCGCAAAATGTTCTAATGTCCGGTACGTGAAAAAGCGTACGTGTGTGGGATCGCCAAATGCGCCGACGCATGTGTAGTAGGGCACTAAAATATCAATAATAGCTCCTGGCTTACAGACGCGATGCAGTTCCCCCAGCACATCGGGCAGATTGCGCAGGTGCTCCAGGACGTGGTGAGCATAGACGCTTTCAAATGTATTGTCGGGAAAAGGAAGCTTTTCCTTATCAAGATCCAGCACAACATCCACACCTGGAAGTGCTGTGATGTCTAAGCCTACTGCACCCGGTACTTTATGCACACCGCATCCGATATGCAGTATTTTTTTCTCTGGTGTGACTTCATGGTCATTTACGGGAAAACTGTCGGTTGTTGAAGATGATATACCCATATTGCCTTGACCTCCTTACTGAAATTCATAACTATTCTCATTATAACTATGCATTTAATAACAACGATGCAATATTCAGGAAATCTTGATTGGCTATCATAAATGCTAAGTGTCTTGTATTATAACGCATTTTGCTAGCAAATTTTCCAAATGTGTACCATCGAATGGGAATATTGATGTGCGAAGAATTAACAGCATAAACAGGTGACGAAATGGCTCTAATATGGTAGAGTTCGATGTACAAATTAGACTGTGGTAGAGATCCTACGCTTGCTGAGCGGCTGCATCTTGCTGATCAATTTGAAGCGCGACTTCGAGCAACAATGCGATGGAAAAGGTTCCAGAACCTTTTCCATATCTTTCGCTGTATTACCCTGATAGAACAGCAGTATGCGGTCTATACGGGAAGGTAATGAAACAACTATGGCGATAAAACTTGATGATCCCGATGTGAGACAGGAGCAACAAACTTCTCCACGCCGTTCAGGTGGCTGGTTTAGATGGCTTCAGAGGCGGGTGAAACTGGCTCTGGCAGGTGACGATGATGAACTGGTGTTGGAGAACAAGACGGGCGTCTCGTGGTATGTCTATCATGACTATCATCAGCTGGGTATTATTGATGCGAGAGAGCAGCGAACGTTTAAGCTGATCAAGCATGGTTCGCTGAGTACTCGCCCTTATGTTGATGGTGAGAATATAGAGTATCTGGTATTGCCGCTCAATCAACGGGTGTACAGGATATGCATTTACCAGCGGCCTATGGGACAGGCCGTCGAAGTGTATGATATGCGTGTGGCTTGAGCCAGTATCACACGCGGGTTGTCGTATCCTGCATAAGCGCTTGTCGTACGCGCTCTATAGAGGGTCCAGCCTTGAGCGACTCGAAGAAACCCAACGCTTGCTCGAAGTGATAATGTGCTCGTCCCATATCTGCATTGCGACCGCTCTGCTTGCTCTCTTTGGGAGCGAGTGCACGTTGCTTATAGAGCAGTCCTATTTGATAGAGCGTGTTGCCGCGCTCCCAGGGCAGATCCAGTACCTCGCAATGGTGTAGCGCATGTTTAAGATCATTCTGAGCAAGCTTCCATTTTTGCTGTTCTGTGTACATGCGTCCCCTGGCACGCAGAGCGATGGCAAGACTCTTGCGTGCTCCCGATTCATCTGCCACAGTGAGAGCTCGTTCGCAAATATCTTTCTGCATCTCTTCGCTCTCGCCAGTTATGACCAGGAGCTCAGCCAGAGTAGATAGGACTTCTGGCGCAGGAAGCGGTTCGCTGTTCTGTAGTTTTTCTTTATAGTCAACTGTCGCACGTGTCCAGTCTTCGCGTGCCAGGTAGATAGAGTGCAGAGTGCTAGAGGACGCATTTCTGTCAGCTTTACCTGAACGGTCTATTTGCTGATCGATCAGGCGTTTATATTGGCGTGCATAGTGGTCGCCCTGTTCCTGCTCACCTCTGCGATAAGCGATGGTTGCTAGCGTCTCTAGTGCCCACAACTGACGCTTTTCGTCCTGATGATATTGCTCAATTAGATGTAATATGTCGAGGGCTACCTGGCGAGCGTTATCCCAGCGATTCCATTGTCGCCATGCACGCATACGCCCGGTCATGCTGGAGAGTAATAGGGAGGGACTTTCCATGGTCTGTGCATTGCTCCAGGCACGTCCAAACCACATCAGCGCAGAGGAATAGCTGGCGATTTGCTCATGGGCTTTGCCAAGCGAGTAGTAAAGGTCATAGAGTTCCTCGCGGTCGCTCAACTGGTTCTCTAATTTCAGACGACGGTGCTGTATCTGGTGCACTTCGTTGTATTTATGATATTCGCTATAAATAAAGCCCATGGCATCAAGGGCCAGGGAGAGTGCGCTGGGATTGTTCAGTTCCTCGGCAAGGCGCAGGGCGTTGTGACCGCTAGTGAGTGCCTGTTCCGCCAGTTCAGCTTTCTGGGTGTAGGTGGCTGTTTCTAGCTGACGAATATACCAGAACGCCTGATAGGTGAGAAATGCGACTTTCTCCCGGCTTAAAGGTTGGCCTTCGAGAAGTTGTAAGCCTGCATCAATATAAGTGCGTGCTTCCTGGAGATCTGGGGATGTGTCGAAGTTGCCCAACCAGCGTGTTGCCAGTTCTGCCAGGCGTTCATACAGGTAGAGTAGTGTTGTACCTCTTATCGCGGCAGCGTCCGGGTGGTCCTGCGCCAGGAGGAGCGATTTGCGATATTGCTGCCATGCCTCATCCAGATTACCGCGCTGGAAATAGGCATCGCCCAGGCGCTCGTAGATGGCGATACGGTCGGGAAGATCGGCTTCATTGTCGCCGAGCAATTCAAGCACATCGTTGTATGCTTGCAGAGCGCGGATGGCGTAATATGTATTTAGTGCCTGATCGCCTGCCATCAAAAGATAAGTGATGGCGCGACGACGCAACTCTGGACGCGTCAGACGTATGGGCGGCGTAGCGGTATCAAGCACATCGTCTGTCTCAATGGCTGCTAAAGCAAGACCCGAGGACCAGTTTGCCAGTGCTTGCTGATAATGGTATGCGAGCAATTCGGCAAAGTCTGCCAGCTCGTTTCTCACCAATTCTTCGAGCCAGAGCGCCAGGCGTTCATGTTCCTCTGAGCGCCGTGTCCGTGGAATATTGTTATAGACAACGTCGCGGATCAAAACATGCTTAAAGATAAACACAGAATCGTATTCTACCGGGCTGCGAACTTCCTTCTCTGTCTCTGCCACAAATTCGCGTTGGGTCAACGCGGCAAGCACTTCCAGTAATGTTTCGAGGCTAAGGTCCGGCGCGAGCACATGGAGTGCGGAGAGCCAGAAAGTACGACCTGCTATAGCGGCATGCTGGAGCACAAGCTTTTCGGTTGAATTTAATAGATCAACGCGAGCAGCCAGTACCCCTTGAATGGTATCGGGGACACGCGGGAGTGGTAGCACATAGTGGGCATTGATCTGGGTATCTTCAGGCTGATCGCCAGGCGAAATCAGTTCGTGCAGCAGTGCTTCGTTGCGGGAGCCGATGCGCCAGCACTCGATACCGTGCTCGTGGTCATCTTCACAGACCAGAATGCCCTGATCGATAAACATGCGTATAATCTCTTCGACAAAGAAGGGATTTCCTTCCGCCCTGCTTAAGATCGTGTTGCGTAGTATCTCGGGTAGGTCGGTAGTATTCAATAATGCGTCAACCAGTTCGCTACTCTCTTCGTGGGAGAGCGCTTCTAATTCAATGGTGGTGAAGTTGCGGCGTCCACCGCCCCAGTCGCGACGGCGCTCAAAGAAATCTGGACGTGCCGGGCAGAGAAAAAGAATAGGGACCGATGTGATGCGGTCAGTTAGATATTCCAGCAGGTCGAGCAATGCTTCATCCGCCCATTGCAGATCGTCGATGACGATAATAAGCGGTTGTTGTTCTGCCAATGCCTCAAGAAAAACGCGCCAGGCACGAAGTAACGCTATCTGAGTGCCTGGCTGTTTGGCGCTGACATTATGTGTGTTCAACTGGTTATCGCGCTTCAGTTTGTCTCGTTCAGGAAGGAGCGCTTTGCCACTCAGGCTGCGTCCAATACTGCGCAAGATCGTGCTTGCAATCTCTTCCGTCTGCTCACTACGCCTGGCATTTGTTAATGTAGTATGTACCAGTTCAATAAAACGTTGCTGGAGCATATCGATGCTATCATCATCCTGGACTTCTAGTAACGAGCGCAGAATTTCCACAAGGGGCCAATACGTAATACCTTCCCCATAAGGCGGGCAATGTCCTGAGAGCACCCTGGGAGGAAGATGGTTGCTGAGGGCCGAGGTGCTTTTAAAGCGTTCCTGTTCACGCTGAATAAACTCGTGTATCAGGCGTGATTTGCCGATGCCTGGAGTGCCCAGAATAGTAATCAGGTGTGAATGATGCTCGGCTTCTACACGTGCATAGCTCGCATGTAGAAGTGTGAGTTTCCAGCGCTCGCCCGATCATACGTACCTGGCGTCCTTCAATGCCGCGTGGATGCTGGGTGACAATCGCGGCTGGTCTACGCAGACCCAGGACAACACTTGCCATAATAGGCTCTGTCTTGCCTTTAATGTGCAGGGGAGCGATAGGGCGGAAATCGAAGACCTCGCGTGTGGCGAGATATGTACGTTCTCCAACCAGGATAGTGTCGGGTGTTGCCATCTGTTGCAGGCGGGCGGCAACGTTCACGGCATCACCGGTGATGAGAAAATCCTGCCGTTGGTGAAGTATATTGTTGGGGATAGCGACCTCGCCGGTATTAATGCCGATGCGCATCTGTAAGCGGTTTGCCTCTGGATCGAGCCCCTGTCTCTGCTCATTGAAGAGTGTCAGCGCGGTCTGCATATCGAGTGCCGCGCGAATGGCGCGATCAGGGTCATCCTCGTGAGTGGTAGGAGCGCCAAAGATGGCCATGACCGCATCACCAATATATTTCTCGATTGTGCCTCCATGTCTGCGTATCTGCTCGGCCATCAGGTTAAAGTACCCGGTCAGAATGGCACGCATATCTTCGGGTTCCAGGTGATCCGCCAGTGGAGTCGAACCGGTGATATCAGCGAACATAATTGTCACCACGCGCCGCTCTTCAGGTGGCAGCAATATCTCTGGATCAGGTCGAGCTGTTCCATTGTGTGATGGTAGTGCATCGATGATGGCAGATGAGCTCGCTCGTGGTATTTCCGCTGTAGAAGTCCTACTCACTTTTCCTGCCTGTAAAGCCGTGCCGCACTCAATACAAAATTTGGCGAATGGCAGATTGATTGTGCCACAATTTGGGCAGATGAGCAGGCGATTGCCACATTCAAGGCAAAATTTGGCGTTTGCTGGGTTGAGCGTTTGACAGTTTGGGCAGCGCATGGGCTCTCTATTTCTGATATCTGGTTGTGTCTATTATGAGCTAGCTGATGTGTATACTTCTATTCTACAACACGTGGAGAGGAAACACGAAAAATTATTGTTGGAATACGGAAAATTATTCTAACAAACAACATTTGCACTAATGGCTATACTTAGCTTATGAAATCAATGCCGAAATACCAATCGGACAGTGTTGAGAGCCTGACCAGCAGAGCAACAGCATACCACTATCGTAAGGCGCTGCTTATCAGCCTCCTGCTTACGCTTATAGCCGTATTGATCTTGCCATACGCACGTCAGCCTGTAACTAAGATACCTGCATTTATTACAACTTATGCTATGCTCGCTTTTTTTGCTGACCTTATGACGGCCTATCTGTTATTTGGACAGTTTATGAGTATCCGTACTATCGCTCTTGGTACGCTTGCTGCTACTTACTATTACTCGAGCTTAGCCATTCTTTTGTATATCTTGACCTTCCCTGGTGTATTCTCCCCAACCGGTCTCCTCGATGCGAATCCGCAAACGGCTATCTGGCTATTTGTCTGCTGGCATACTGGCTTTCCTTGTGGCATCTTTATCTATATGCTGCTCGACCAACGTTATAGTACAAGACCAATCCCACCTCATAAAGCACGCGCATTGCTTCTATGCTTCTTACTCTGCATACCGCTTCTGGTGATGCTTCTCGCTATTGCTGCAATCGATCCTTCTCGCCGACTACCACCGCCAACACTTATCAAGAACACTGTCTATACTTCCAACTTCACCATCGGTTTTGGTCTCATTGCCGGGGTGATGACCACCCTTGCTGGTGCTAGCATTTGCCTGCGATTACGCAAACTAACCGTCGTGCAATTGTGGTTAGGGGTCACTATTCTAGCAACATTTTTTGAACTTGTGCTCAATATATATGCCACCAGACGCTATGCTCTTGGCTGGTACCTGGCCCGTTCGAACAGCTTGTGGGCGGCGATCATAGTTTTGAGTGTATTGCTTTTCGAGGTCAATCGGCTCTATGCGAAACTTACTCACCAGAATATTGAGCTTGGAGACCGGAACGTTGAGCTTGACAATAATAATGAAGAGCTGGTGAAGATCAATAAGAGGCAGAAAGGTTTAGTCTCAGTTGTCAGCCACGAATTTAGAAGCTCGCTTACCAGTATTGTGGGCTTCAGCGAACTTATGCGTGGCACAGAATGTAGCCCGGAGGTAGTAAAAGAGTTTGCGACAATGATCCTTAGCGATGCCGAAAGAACCACCCGCTTGATTAACGACCTGTTGGATCTTAGCCGCCTGGAATTGGGGCAGATGAAGTTGGCGTTAGAGAGTATTGACCTGAACGCCGTCATTGAAGAGGTTATCGCACGAATCCGTCCCAATATACCTCATCAAATACAGCTTCGCCTCGATACCACACTGCCTTTACTCACAGGGGATTCAGACAAATTAATCCAGGTGGTGACGAATTTACTGAACAATGCGAGTAAATACTCACCCAATGGAGGGAATATTGTCGTGATCAGCGAGAAATCGGACGGTTTTTTCCATCTCTCCATCCAGGATCATGGAATAGGTATTCCGCAGGACAAGCTAGAGCAAGTATTTGAACCCTATTCTCGCATCACATCTGATGCTACACGCGATATCAGTGGAACGGGACTTGGGTTATCCATCGTACGAGAGATTATCACTATACATGGCGGCAACATTTGGGTAGAGAGTCAACTTGGAGAAGGTTCCCTGTTTCATATCATGCTTCCATTTGCTGTTAAAGCCTCGCCAGAAATAGAGAGGACTCAAGAACAAAATCTCTTGTATATGTAGATCCACATGTTTCCGTCTACTGAAAGACATAGTACTTCCCCCAACGAAATGATCGATCGTAAGCAACTGGCACATCCAACCTACTTGTATGTGTCACATCCGCACCAGGATCACTTCGAGCCACAGTTCTTGCATGAGTGGGTGTCGAAAGAGGCAACAGTGATAGGCCAGTTAGTTTGTACGGATGTGATGCGACAATCATTAGTACGAAGAGCCGGACGTCAAGTCGTCTGGACTATAGAAACAGCAACAAGCATTGCGGGGAGAAACGAAATTGAGGATGTGACCAGATCAGGTACCTGAGGCAATACTGGTGAACGTAGCAGCAGATTGCCTGGGAAGGAGATGAACATTGATGCGTATATATAAGTAAGGTAACGGGCCTTGAACCCGTAGACGGCCTATGCTAGACGGCCTATGCTAGATGAACATTGATACGTATATACGTATATATAAGTAAGGGAGGTCTGCATCATTTTCAAAATGATTGGATTGTGGGTCGGGGCTCAAACTTTCGATTGCTATCAGTCCTATGCTAATACACAGTGGATAATGGCCGGACGAAAGACTCTCAGGTGTAGAGACTTGACGATTCCAACAAGTTTGCGTACTATGAGGGTTGACGGAAGGGAGTATAACCATGCAACAAGACTTTCTGGTTGAGAGTCGTAGCTATGACCAGGGGCTACGTGGATCCTGGCGAACTTATAGGCTCAATGATGGGTTGCAGCTTGGGAATGAAGAGATTTCTGAAACGCTAAACGATGCTTTGCGACTCTGGGTGCCCGCCGGTACCCCGATGCATTGGGCGACAGGGACGCGACCTTTACGCAACAATTGTCTGCAAATATTCTGGCCGGAGCGCTGGTATATGCTCAGTGCTTTTTATAATAATCAAACACTCATTCATACGTATGCTGCGATTATCCAGCCAGCTACTCTACAGCTTGATCGTCTATCATATACCGATCTTGATTTAAGCATTCTGGTAAAGCCGAATCTCTCTTATGAGGTGTTAACGCAGGCCGAATTTGAGCAGATGGCCGATCTCTTTCATTATAGTGAAGAGGTGCGTATTGGGGCTCTAATGGCATTGCGTGCATTGACCAGCTCTATTCAGCGTAGCATTGGCGTTTTTGCATCTGTGCCATCTGAGATCCGGCAAACCGATTTTCATCTTGCGCGTTGTGGTGATTAACAAATTTCCGGGCAGGCGAAAGGAGCGATTCCGTGCCGAAGCGCATTGATCATGTGGCGATTATTGTACGCAATATCGAGCAGGCGCTTGCTTTTTATCGCGATACGTTAGGCATCTTACCCAGCACAATCAAAGAAGTGCCGAGCGAACAGGTACGGATCGCTTTTCTGCCCATGGGTGGTTCAGGTGGTAGCGAGATCGAACTGATCGAGCCGACGACGCCCACTTCCAGCCTGACGAAGTACCTGGAGAAGCGCGGCGAGGGCTTACATCACATCTGCCTTGAGGTTGACGATATCGATGTTGCTCTACAAGAAATGAAGGATAAGGGTGCGCCCGTATTGGACGCACAGCCACGCGTGGCCGCTGAGGGACGTGCTATCTTTTTGCATCCAAAGGGAACAAATGGGGTGTTGCTGGAATTGATTGAGAAAGAGAGTCAGTAATTCGATTTACTGTTTGTTGAGTACAATAAACAGTTGACTGATGCCTTGAAAGCAATCGAAAACCTGTCGCAGTTCCTGTCCATCTGGTAACAAATATCATTATTCCCACGGTCTTGCAAATTCGTGAGACCATAGTTTTGCAGGGAGTTGTGGTCGTCTGAGCTTGAGAAAAAAGACAGCAAACGACGGTTTGGGGCTTTTCTGTTGTTAGCCGTCTTTCCCAGGAAGCATAGTTTTGCAGAAAAACTTCAGATAACGTCATACGTTATTGGCTAACGTCTATTGTGATCACATATAGAAATTAACCTGAGCGGTGTTTTGACTGTCTTGCCATGCTTCTGGTTGCCCTGGCTCTCCCTTACGTTGAAACCCCATGCGCCCACAGCACAAGGGGTTTCAACGTAAGGGAGAGCCACAATATCATTGACAAAATGCAGAGTTATTTGAGACTCAGGGAGAAGATGTGCATTTTCCCCGATGAAACTTTGGAAGGTAAAGTGACGCTCTGGACGGTTTTGCCAGTCTGTAAGGCCACTTCAGTGTAGTATAGATGATAAGTGCCTGCCCTGGTTCCTTTAAGAGTGTTAATGTAGGGGCAGGTAGCAGCAATGAGATTGCCAGAGAGGGCAGTTGCGTTCCCCCAATCGGTAAGGGAAAGAGAAAAGGTCTGAGTGCTACCATCAGTATAGGTGATGGTTGCCTTACCTGAGCTGATTGCTTTAGAGTTCGTATTCGTAGCTGATCCGAGGAAAGCCAGAGTCGTAGCATTTGACACTGACGAGAGAGAGATAGTCTGTCCAGCGGCTTGATAATTATCTGGAATAACGGAATAGCTAGTGGTCAGAGGGAAACTGACGCCGTTGAAAAGGAAAGGTTGTCCAGCAGTGATATTATTAGCCTCTAAAGCTTGAAAGGAATAGCTGTCGCGGTTGCCATCATAATTGGCAAAGATGGGGCTACCGTCATAGGAGACGCCTATGTTGTTCATGAAGTTGTTACTTGCCCTCGTGCCGATCATGAAGATATGCAGACGCCCCTTATTAGATGCCTTGGGAAGGGTGACACTCTGGAGTGTTTTGCCAGGAGTTAAGGAAGTTTCCTGCTCAAAGAGATAGGCGCTCTCGGTTTTCTGGCCCTGACTGTTATTGATATGGGGCAAGGCGGCGATGTAGTGATTACTAGCCAGTGGAATCGCATTTCCGTTGTCCATAGTCCAGTCTGTCATGCCAAGGGAGAAGGTTTTCGTGCTGCCATCAGTATAGTTGAGAGTGGCAGTGCCAGAGAAACTGGAAGACTCATGATCTGCGGCACCGACAAAGCCGATGGTAACCGCTCCTGCAACAGGAGTGACTGGGATCGTCTGACCAGTGTTCACATAGTTGTCGCTTTGTCCCGCCGGGACAGCTGGCCAGACATAATTGATCCCTTCATAGGTGAGTGCGTCACCGGGATTCCAGCCTGCTATGGAAGGATTAGTGAAATCCTCTTCAGAATAGCTGTTTCCATTCCCATCAAAGTTGGCGGCAGCTGGATCGACATTATCGCTGATACCGATATTATTGTATGCTGATGGATTACTGATAGAGGTGGTACGTGTCTTGTAGACAGACCCGGTATGAGTGACGTGGATGGCATGTTTGAGCGCCAGGCGAAGCGCTTGCTGATTGAGCGAATGTGAAGGATTTGCTGCCAGGGTAGGGAATACAGGTGCCATAGAGTAGACGAGGGCCAGGAAAAGCAAACAGACAATGACTACAGAAAAACGCCAATAGAATAAAGGGCGCATATTAGTCAACTGTTTCGCTTTGCTAAAACGATTTAAAAAAAATTTCACGAAATTTAATCTCCTCATGTGCTAGAAAAAGGTGTAATATGTCTATAAGAGGAAGCATCAATAGGACAGCGAAACTGATTGCAATCCCTTTTCAATTGATATCCTTTCTAGAGATCGCTTTCGAGACAATAGGCTGTCATAGCAATAAATGGGTGCATGCCAATTTATATACAAGAGCTACTATAATGACTGTCACATATTTTGTCAATCCATGTCTACGAAACAAACAGGGCTTGTGAATTATCGTTTCTCTCTGAGTTCTGGCCCGCTGCGCGGGCCTTTTTGGGTTTTAATTGTGTGTTTTTCGGGCAGAGCCCGAAAAACACACAATTAAAACCTTCTGCGAGCACCGTAGGCGCGAGGAGAGTGGATAATTCACAAGCCCTGACGAAACAAAATACCTCATTGGCAGAGAGGAAATCGATAGCTTCATCGCTGACAACGGTATAGGCCAGGAGATACGAGGTTTATTGTATGTTTAATCCATCACGTTACAGCGGAATATTCCCATGCTTCTTCGGTGGATTGGTATCGCGCTTATTCTTTAGCATCTCCAATCCATTAATGAGCTTGATGCGTGTGAGGCGTGGCTCGATCACCTCGTCGATATACCCACGGCTGGCAGCAATATATGGGCTGGCAAACTTCTGCGTGTATTCAGCAATTAACTCTTTGCGCCGCTGTTCAGGATTTTCAGCCTGCTCAAGCTCGCTCTTGAAGAGAATATTGACCGCCCCTTCGGGCCCCATCACAGCGATTTCAGCCGTCGGCCAGGCATAGTTGAGATCGCCACGTATATGTTTGCTACTCATTACATCATAAGCGCCCCCATATGCCTTGCGCGTAATGACAGTTAATTTGGGCACGGTCGCCTCACAATAGGCGTAGAGCAAGCGAGCACCGTGCCGAATGATACCGCCATGCTCTTGCCCTACTCCTGGCAAGAAGCCGGGCACATCGACAAAGGTGATGATGGGGATATTGAAGCAGTCGCAGAAGCGTACAAAGCGTGCAGCCTTATCTGAAGCATTAATGTCTAGTGCACCTGCCATTGCGCGTGGTTGCTGGGCAACAATACCTACTGAGCGCCCATCCAGGCGACCAAATCCAATCAGGATATTGGGGGCAAAGTGTGGCTGGACCTCGAAAAATTCGCCATCGTCGACGATATACTCGATCACGCTTTTCATATCATAAGGTTTGTTGGGGCTATCGGGAATAATGGTGTCCAGTTCCTCTATAATACGCCTCCGGGAGTCAACAGAAGTGCTGCGTGGAGGGTCTTCAAGATTATTGGAAGGAATATAGCCCATCAACTGGCGCAGCATAAGAATGCAGTCCGGTTCGCTGGAGCAGGAGAAGTGCGCAACGCCACTAACGCTGTTATGCACTCTGGCACCTCCCAGTTCTTCAAAGGTTACGTCCTCGTGGGTGACTGCTTTCACGACATTGGGACCTGTGACGAACATATAGCTTGTTTCCTCTACCATAAAGATAAAGTCTGTAATAGCTGGTGAGTAGACAGCCCCACCGGCACACGGTCCCATAATGGCAGAGATCTGAGGTATGACACCGGAGGCGAGTGTATTGCGCAGAAAAATATCGGCATAAGCTCCCAGGCTCACCACACCTTCTTGAATACGTGCACCACCCGAGTCGTTCAGCCCGATCACAGGAGCACCGTTCTTCATCGCGAGGTCCATAATCTTACAAATTTTCTCGGCGTGCGTTTCGGATAGCGAGCCACCGAAGACGGTGAAATCTTGCGAGAAAACGTAGACGAGGCGTCCTTCAATCTGCCCATAGCCAGTGACGACTCCATCACCTGGAATTTTTTGCTCGTCCAGGCCAAAATCCGTAGCACGATGGGTAACAAACATATCCAGTTCATTGAACGTATCGGGATCGAGCAGGAGATCAAGGCGTTCACGTGCGGTGAGCTTACCTTTCTTGTGTTGCGCCTCGATGCGGGCCACACCACCACCTAGTGTGGCTGCTTCTTTCAAATCATGTAGCTGTGCAATCTTTTCCTCGGTACTTTTTTCACCTGAGAGCTCCGGTGTGCTACGTTCACTTGTGGTCATAGGAATTCCTCGTTACCGTGTTTATGAACAATGTTGGGTTACGCAAGCAGTATAGCATCTAAATTACAAGAGCGTCTATAAGAGGTCAATTTTAAGGCATACTATCTTTATCGAAAGATTTTTTTACGATATCGTAAAAAAGCTTGACATTTTATCTATGATCAGTTATATTTTAGAAAGTTCATCATTTACGTGCAAGCGACGTTTACATCGAAGAAGTATACTATCATGTGCTTGAGAAAGTTCTCCTTAATATGCTCAAAGTATGATATGTATGTTGCCTGTGCTTGTATTGTCGCTTTCAAACTGTGCACTAACACTTTACACGAGGGTGTGTTATTTTGATTAAGATAGTGCCGAAACATTGCAACTGTCTTTATCATGAAAGGCTAACCAATGCTGGAATTAGTGCGTGATATTTCCCATTCTTATCTATCTCTCCCTTTTCACATAGCAAGCTGCTCTTGATACGTATATATGTGGGTAGGGATGTCACCTTGCGTGCGCCTGCGTCCCGATGAGCTGCGTTCCCTGCAAACGGGCGCACGCAAGGTGACGTCCCTACCCACAATCCAATTGTTTCCTTTGGAAAGATAGAGTAGAAATGAACACACAAATACGACGCAAAAAAATCGAGGAAATCCTGCGAGCAGAAGGTTTTTGCAATGTTACTTCTCTTGCTCGTGTTCTTGGTGTTTCCGAGGTGACTATCCGCAATGATTTAAGCGCCCTTGAGGATGAAGGGAAAGTCACTCGTATCCATGGGGGAGCTATTCTTGCTATGGAACGTTCGCGTGGCGAATACTTTGAGGAGCGAACGTCGATAAATCAAGGAAAGAAGCTCTGGATTGCCCGCCGAGCTGCCGAGTTGGTAGAAAACTATGATAGCATTCTGCTAGATGCAAGTACAACTGCCTTTTACATGGCAAACTACCTCAAAAATCATCATGGCCTGACCGTATTTACGAATGGTGTAGAGGTTGCTTTTCGACTGGCGGAGAACCGTTCCAATAAAGTCTTCTTGACGGGAGGACTCTTACGCCCTGAAACGGCGTCCCTGACAGGCCAGTTCGGCAATGGAATGTTGGAAGGAGTGAGAGCCAATAAAGCCTTCTTCTCCTGTACCGGCTGGTCTCCGACAATGGAATTGATGGATGACGATCTATTAGAGGCTCAACTGAAAAAAGAGATGGTTGATGCCACTGAATTTGCAATCCTCCTGGTTGACTCAAGTAAGTTTGAGAAGCAGGGTGTGGCGACCTTTGCCCCGATGAGCCGGGTCGGAATGGTTATTACCGATGACCAGGTCAGTGTAGATCACCTGGCCCAGTTGAGGCATGCAGGCATTCAGGTGAGTATTTGTAGTGAGCATACTACGCGTGTTGTGGAAGGTGGAAATGGAGAGGAGCGGCTGCGTATTGGCTTTGCCAGCCAGGATGATACATCACCATTCTCAGTACTGGTTCGTCAAGGACTGGTGCAGGCCGCGACCGCCGCGAATATTGAGCTCCTTCTGGCCGACAATCACAATAACGGGCCAACGGCCCTGGCGAATGCCGACTATTTCATACAGGAACAGGTAGACCTGGTGGTCGAATTTAACACAGATATTGGCTATAACAATGTGATTATGGAGCATTTACAATCTGCTAATATACCAGTGATCGCCATTGATATTCCTATCCCAGGAGCGACTTTTGTTGGAGTTGATAACTATCGGGCCGGCTTAATGGCTGGACGCCTCGCAGGAGCCTATGCCAGCCAGGTGTGGAAGGGGAGAGTTGATAAAGTCCTTTCGCTTGGATTGCCTTCCTCGGGTCCGGTGCCTGCCGCTCGTATGCAAGGCCAGATAGACGGCTTGCGTGAGTCAATAGTGGTGCCTGATGAGCGGGTGTTTCACCTGGACAGCAAAAATACTTATACTGAGGCCCATAGAGTGGTTACTGAACTGTTGCCCACGCTAACCTCTGCGCATCATATCGTCATTCTTGGTATCAATGATGAGGTCACAATAGGAGCGCTTGCGGCCTTTTCCGATGCCGGAGCCATTGAGCGTGTTATCGCGATTGGGCAGGGTGCTGATCAGATGGCGCGACAGGAGTTACAGAGGCCGGGTAGCCGTCTGATTGGTTCGGTGACCTCGTTCCCGGAACATTATGGAGAACTTATTATTACTACTGTATTACAGGTATTGCAGGGAAAGCATGTGCCACCAGCCGTCTACACTCACCATATGCTAGTCCTTTCGGAGGAGACGAAACAGACGCTTGATCTTTCGACACTCTCAGAGGAAATGATCTCTATTCTGGAATATGATACCATTCCGTTCACGCGCTCAGAGGTAACTACATCACATAGGAGGCTAAAGGCACGATGAATACAGCCGGGACAGCTCCCCCTCTCTTATCGGTCAAAAATCTGAGTCGTCACTTCCCTGGTGTGCTTGCTCTTGATAACGTCTCGTTTGACGTTTTGCCCGGTGAAGTGCATGCACTGGTTGGTGAAAATGGCGCGGGGAAAAGTACGCTCATCAATATCTTAGCCGGTATCATTCAGCCCAGTAGTGGTATGCTTGAGGTACATGGACAGCATACTGTATTTCATGATCCACTGCAGGCGCAACATGCCGGTATCGCGACCATATTTCAGGAATTTAACCTCTTGCCGCATCTGAGTGTCGGCGAAAATATCTTTCTGACACGGGAGCCGCGTCGTGGTCCCGTGATCAATTGGAAAGAGTTAAATCGCCAGGCCGCTAACGTTATCAAAGAACTTAATATCGCACTTGATCCAAAAACTCTAGTAAGGGATCTCCCGGTTGCTCAGCAGCAGCTTGTAGAGATCGCCCGTGCTCTCTCTATGCATCCTGAAGTTATTGTGATGGATGAACCAACGGCGGCACTGAGCGAGCGTGAAGTTGAACAGCTATTGGCGCTGGTACGCATTCTGGCAAAGCAAGGCGTTGGCATTATTTACGTTTCACATCGGCTTTCAGAAGTTTTCTCCGTTGCGGACCGTATCACTGTCTTACGTGATGGTCGACATATAAAGACTGCTTCTACGTCCGAGTTTACCGATGAGCAGGTTGTGGCGCTCATGGTCGGTCGAGAGTTGCTGCATACTGAACGAAGCCAACGTAATCCCGGTGAGGTTGTGCTTACGGTAGAGAATCTGTCTACGGGTAAAGCTGCGCAACATGTATCCTTTGAACTACGTGCCGGAGAAGTTTTGGGGTTGGCAGGATTAATGGGCAGTGGCTGTACCCAGGTTTTAGAGGCGCTGTTTGGTCTACGGCCTATCACCGCGGGTTCAATAAAGCTGGGTGGTAAAGCGGTTAAGCTCACGAATCCACGAGAGGCGCTGCGTGTTGGTATTGGTTTTGTGCCCGAAGATCGCAAACATGGCGGTATTTTACCTGATGTTTCTGTTCTTCATAATCTGAGTATTGCCGTCTTAAAACGTGTACTCAAGAGGGGCATTCTCAGCAGGAAGAGAGAAAAAGCCCTGCTGGAAGAATATGGCGAGCAGCTGCATATACGCTATAGCGACCCTACGCAGTTTATCAACAATCTCAGCGGAGGAAATCAGCAGAAGGTTATTCTGGCGCGTTCGCTGGCCCAGCATTGCAAGGTACTTTTGCTATCGGAGCCAACACGAGGAGTGGATGTTGGAGCAAAGGCAGAGATCTATGCCCTGATTGAAGGACTGGTCAAAGAGGGCGTTGCGGTCCTTTTGCAGTCCTCAGAATTGCCCGAAATTTTGCGCCTGTCTGACCGTTGTATCGTCTTTGCAGCAGGCCAGCCACAAGGAGAACTGGCCGGAGAAGACCTTAATCAAGCCACCATTATGCATCTTGCGACGGGCCTTGCAGTGGAGCAGGGGCCGGCAGCAGAGAACCTTGTGTCGTAATAGGAGGAATTTATGGGTATCCTGCGTCTTTCCAGCAGTTTTTTACGGGTCGCACGCCGATCTTCCAGTATGATTTTGGTAGTACTAGGGGTAGGAATCGTGCTCACCCTGCTCACTCCCCACTTTTTGCGTATGGATAATATCCTGAACATGCTTACAAATGCCAGTGTTGTAGCCATCGTTGGGCTGAGTATGACGTTAGCAATTGCCAGTGGCAACTTCGATCTTTCCGTTGGCTCAACCGCGGCATTCTCCAGTTGTGTTGCCTTTTCCCTGGTATCAACGCTGGGTATTCCGCTGGCGATAGTGGCTGGAATAGTGACCGGGGCATTGGTAGGATTTTGCAATGGGCTCATCATCACCGAGCTACGCGTCTCCGCATTTATTACCACATTAGCCATGATGACGATAGTACGAGGTTTAGCACTTATTTATACTAAGGGGCAAGATCTGTATTTGTTTGGCGCGACTGGTTTTAAGGTTCTTTCCGGTCGTCCTTTGTTGGGTATTCCTACGCCTATTATTCTCGTATTTTTGCTCACACTTCTGTTTGGTGCAATCGTAAAGTACACTCCATTTGGACGGCGTATTCTGGCGATTGGCAGTAATGCAGCGGTAGCAAAGCGCTCAGGCATACGTGTAAGTGCCGTCACCTGGGGAGTTTTTGCTCTCGTTGGAGCAACGGCAGCCTTATCAGGTCTGATCGTAAGTGCACAGGTGTTGACAGCCAATGGTCGTCTTGATACTGGCCTGGAATTGCAGGCTATTGCGGTCGTAGTCATCGGTGGCACATCGCTACTTGGTGGACAGGCCACACTCATAGGAACACTTTTGGGCAGTATCCTGGTCGCAATGGTTAATAATGGCCTGAATTTGCTCAATGTCCCTGATTCCTACCAGCTACTAACTGTAGGTATCTTACTGCTGATTGCCGTCCTGATAGAGGTCAGTCGTGGATATAACCTGCGCCAGGTACTAAAAGTTGGTAGAAGTTAGAAAGAGAGACGAAAGATAGAATGCCTGCGAGGATTTTATTATGAGCGAAACAAAGCACGTACTACCTGCAGATGACGAAGGTACTACAAACTCAGCGACAGGAGTAGTCGTGCAGCAGCGCCGTGCACGTCTAAGCCGCATACGTTGGGATATCCTCTGGGAGCGCTATGGAATCGCAGCTGTCTTGCTTGTGATCTGGTTACTCTCATTTTTTCTAGTACCAAATTTTTCAAATATTGATAATTTCACTGAGGTACTGAGGCAATCATCATTTGTAGGTATCGCAGCGGTTGGTATGATGATTGTTATTCTGCTTGGCAGTTTTGATCTATCTGTTGGCTCAACGCTGGCACTGTGTGCCTGGCTGGCAGTCACCATTGCGGGTCGCCATCAACTCATCTGGGCATTTGTTGCCACTTTATTGCTTGGTTCCTTCATCGGAGCAATCAATGGCGTACTTATTGCGTTCGTGCGTATTCCAGCCTTTATTGTGACATTAAGTATGCTTTTCATCATAAGTGGATACACCTATGTAATCACCGGGGGGAACCCGGCTCTCTATACAGGCCAGGAGTTTACGCAGATCGGCGGCGGCGATCTCCTGGGAATACCTATCCCATTTGTAGTTTTTGTCATTTGTGCGTTCCTGGGAGCAGCGCTTCTACGCTATACACCCTTTGGTCGCTATGTATACGCCACTGGATCGAATGCTGTGGCTGCGCGTATAGCGGGTGTTCCTGTGCGCCGCACGCAATTTTATTCCTTCGTGCTCGTTAGTCTCTTCACGGCTGGAGCCGCGATATTACTGGCCTCGCGGCTCTATACGGCAGGGCCGGATTTAGAGCCAGACTTCGAGCTCAATGTCATTGCAACGGTTGTGCTTGGTGGCACTCGGCTCTCTGGTGGGCGAGGCAGTATGCTTGGCACATTCGCAGCCGCACTTCTATTCACAACCATTGGCAACATTCTCGATCTGCTGTCGATAGATGCATTTGTCCAACGCGTTATTGTCGGATTAGTACTTCTAATCGCCCTTTCTATCGAAGGCATTCGCGCCCGCCTTGCCGAGCGCCAGTAGGGACCAGGTCACCGCGTCCACCGTAGGGACCATTCACCGCGTCCGTAAATATTATTTTTGCAAGGGAGGTAACACGTCAGACCTTAGGTTCAGTCATCAGTTAGTCATTATGTGTCTTACTATTTGATGTAACGTAGTCAATCAAAGGAGAAACAGACGATGTACAGGTTAAGAGGGAGTCGAGTTCCATTTATCATCCTGATAACAACTATTATGCTTTTTGTAGGAGCCTGTGGTAGCAGTGGCTCTGGCGGATCAGGAGCAGCCGCCCAAAAAACTATTGGCTTCTCAGTCTACGATATGCAATACGGATATTTCCAGCAGATGGAAAAAGGAACCCATGAAGCAGCTACTGCCGCTGGCTATAAATACCTGCTGCAGGACGAGAAGAGCAGTGAATTGACCATGGTCTCAGGTGCAACGACATTGTTGAACCAGGGGATCAGCGCCTTGATTATTTCTCCCTTCCAACCAGATGCGCTCAGCCCTATTGTGCAGCAGGCGCATCAGAAGAATATTCCAGTTGTCGTGGATGACATTGGCGGTGGTGGCTCTGCATATGATGCCATTGTGATCTCGGATAATACAAAAGGCGGTATACTGGCCGCCGACCAGATGGATAAACTGATCAAGGCAAAACCAGGAGCCAGCAAAAACGTAGCCTCGATTACCTGTGAGCCAAGTGCTGTATACGCCGCACGCAGAAACGCGGGCTTTGAGCAGGAAATGAAGACGTTGGGATATAACGTTGTCGCGAGCATCTCTGGAAACAGCCAGCAAGAACAGGGCTATAAGGTCATGAAGGACATCCTGGCGGCGCATCCTGACGTATCAGGGGTTTTTGCTTGTAACGATCCTATGGCCGTCGGAGCAGCCCAGGCGTTGGCGGACTTGCACAAGAGCGGTTCAAAGGATGTCTTTGTTATCGGTTTCAATGGAGATCAGATTGCTCTAGATGCAATCAAAGCCGGACAAATGAGCGCGACTATCCAACAGGTACCTGAAAAGATGGGTCAGATGACGATACAATTGGCGACAGATCTGATCAACAAGAAGCCAATTCATTTCGACAACGCAGCGAACCGTGAAATTTATGTGCCGGTAAATCTGATTACCAGTGCAAACCTTCCCGCGAAATCCTAATTTGTCGCAACGAAACGGGGGTAGGAGCATCATCTGGGAGCGGGCACACGCAAGGTGATGCCCCTACCCCTGTTCTTCCAAAAGGATGTAGGCTTATACAAAGCAAATGACCCAGGAGAACGAATATTTATGGCAGAATCTCTATCGGATCAAAAGAAGGCCCAACAGGAAGTTGTCCAACCATGGTCTGTATCTCTTCCCCATGTGGAAACCTTGCCTGCACGTGTTGGGATATTTGGCATTGGATTAGCCGCCTATTGGCCGCAATTTTCAGGGTTGAAAGAACGGTTGGAGGGATATCAGCGTGGGATAGAGGCAAAAATAAGCGCGATGGGTTGTACGGTAGTTAGCGCGGGGCTCACCGATACGGCACCACGCGCTCATGAGGCAGGAGAGCTCTTCAGTCGGGAGAACGTTGACATTATTCTCTGTTATGTTGGGACGTACGCGACATCATCACAGGTAGTACCAGCTGTCCAGCATGCCCATAAACCGGTTCTGGTTCTCAACTTGCAGCCTGTTGCTGCACTTGATTATGAACAGACTGATACTGGAGAATGGCTGGCGAATTGTTGTGCATGTTGTGTACCAGAGATCTCTGGGGCATTCACGCGTTGTAATATTCTCTTCAATGTTGTGAGTGGCCTTCTCAGAGAGGAAGACGGCCCTGCAGGTACGCGAGCCTGGGCTGAGATCCATGATTGGATCGTTGCCGCACAGGTACAGCGTGCGCTCTACAATGGACGCATCGGTTTTCTTGGGCATACCTATCCGGGTATGCTTGATATGTATTCCGACTTTACAATGGTGACGGATCAGACCGGGGTGCATATTGAAGTATTGGAGATGGATGATCTGCAGCAACGGGTTGAACAGGCGGACCAGGGTAAAGTACAGGCAACCCTGGAATTAGCTGCGCAACTTTTCGAGATCAGCGAGGACAGTCCATCCGATCCACTTGCACTGGCACCACGTCAGGAGGATCTCGCATGGGCGGCACGCGTGGCAGTCGGATTGGATGACCTGCGCAACGATTTTGCCCTGGACGCCATCAGTTACTATTATCGCGGATTGCATGGCAACGACAACGAGCGCCTGGGTGCAGGGGTGATCCTTGGAAATACGCTGCTCACCGGGCGCGGTATTCCTTGTGCTGGCGAGGGTGATCTCAAAAATGCGGTAGCAATGTTCATCATGGATCGCTTGGGAGCGGGTGGATCATACACCGAGTTCTATGCCATGGACTTCGTAGATGATTTCGTGTTGATGGGACACGACGGTCCTTTTCATGTGCAGATCGCCGAGGGCAAACCAACGCTACGTGGGTTAGGATTATATCATGGCAAACGCGGTCATGGTATCTCGGTCGAAGCACGTGTCAAGACTGGCCCGGTCACAATTCTGACTGTGACCCAGACAGCGGCAGGTCACTTGAAGCTTATTGTGGCTGAGGGCGAAACCATACCTGGCCCCATCCTGCATATTGGAAATACGAACTCACGTCTCAAGTTCTCGCTTCCGCCAGCGGATTTTATGGATCAGTGGTGTGCTCATGGACCCACCCATCATTGCGCATTAGGTGTTGGTCATCATGCCAGAGGCATCAAAAAAGTTGCTCGCCTGCTTGGTTTGGAAGTTGCACAGGTAATATAGTAATATAAGGGAAGGAGCTTTTTGGCACGTCCCATTGTTGAGTCTTTTACCTGGCATGAGCCAGACCATATTTTCATTGAAGAACATTTTTAGCAGGAGGGATTCTCTATGTACACTTGCGCAATGTGGCGCATAGCGAGCGCGAAGCATTCGGGCTTATACCTCAATCGCATGAATACGACGTGTGTGCGTCTATTTTCCTCGATAGGATAGTGGCTTCGGAAAGGATTCTAAAATGGTTACGCATTACTTGCGTCGGTTTCCTGCGTTTCCTCGTATCGCAATTGTCCGGCTTGTCATCATTGGTTTGTGTCTCACACTGGGCTTGTCCCTTTCACAACAAACCGCAGCCGAAGTTCGTGCACAGACTGCACAATCCAGCGTGAGCGTTGGCAATCTGCACGTCGACTATCTTGTGAACCCATTGGGAATTGATGACAGGCAACCGCAGCTCAGTTGGGAGCTTTCCTCATCTGCACAGAACCAGAGCCAGCAGGCATACGAGGTGCAGGCAGCAACCACTTCCGCCCTGTTAAGCGCGAACACTCCCAATCTCTGGGATAGCGGGAAGGTGACATCAAGCGCTTCAACCAATGTTACCTATGGTGGATCAGCGCTCCATTCGCGGCAGCAGGTCTACTGGCGCGTGCAAGTGTGGGACCAGAGCGGGAACGTTTCGGCGTGGAGTTCGGTCGCACAATGGGAGATGGGGCTGCTTGCTTCATCAGACTGGTCGGCGCATTGGATCACTAACCCTGGTTCCGGTGCCTTGCCGCTGTTTGCCAAACAATTCACTTTAGCGAAAGCAATAAGCAATGCACGTTTGTACATCACTGGCCTCGGTGTTTATGATGCCAGTCTCAATGGTAAGGCCATAAGCAAAGCCGTGCTGCAGCCGCCCGAGACGGACTATCTCAAACGCGTCATCTACACTACATACGACGTAACCTCGTTGCTGCAACAGGGAGCCAATACTCTTGGTGTACAACTCGGGAACGGCATTGCCAATGTACCGTCAACGTCTGGACGCTATGAGAAGTTTACCGCTACGATGAGCACACCACAGTTGCTTGCCCAACTTGAAGTGACATACAGCGATGGCACTGTAGCTCGGATTGTCTCCGATAACTCCTGGCGTACAACGTCTGGCCCAACCACATTCTCTAACTGGTTTGGTGGCGAGGACTACGATGCACGCCTTGCACAGCCCGGTTGGCAGAATCCAGGTGCCAACCTGAGCTCGTGGCAGGCGGCAACCCAGACTACCGCACCATCATCGCAGACCGTCCTCAATGCACAAATGGTCCCATCGATTCAACAGGTTGGCACGCTTCACCCGGTCAAGATCACGCAGCCAAAGTCGGGTAACTATGTCTTTGACTTCGGCACCAATTTTGCGGGCTGGGAGCAACTGCAGGTGAGCGGACCAGCAGGAACAAAGATCACGATGACGCCAGGAGAACTGCTCAATAGCGATGGCACAGTCAGCCAGACCACAACTGGTTCTCCTATCTACGATGACTATATTCTGTCTGGCAAGGGCACAGAGACATGGCATCCAGATTTCATGTACCATGGTTTTCGTTACTTACAGGTTACTGGTCTGCCGTCAGCTCCCACAACGAATACTTTTACGGGCCTCGAATTGAGCACCGTCAATGCCAGCGCAGGCACGTTCACTTCCGGAAACTCAATGCTCAACTCGATCAATCAGATCATTGATCAGGCTATCCAGAATAATATGTATAGTGTCCTGACCGATTGCCCACATCGTGAGAAGCTTGGTTGGCTTGAGGAGGATCATCTTGTCTTTGGTGCGGTGAGTCGTACATATGATGTCGCGGCCTACTACCGCGAACTGATCCGCAATATGGCTGATGCCCAGATCTCCAACGGACTCGTGCCTGATATCGCTCCTGAGTATATCGTCTTCAGTGGCGGCTTTCGCGATGATCCCAATTGGGGGAGCACACTGATCATCTCCTCCTGGCAGTTATACCAGACATACGGTGATAGTGTTACATTACGTACCTACTACTCGAACATGCAAAAGTATCTGACTTACCTGCAATCGCAGGCTAGCGGCAATCTACTCAATTATGGTCTGGGTGACTGGGCAGCGATTGATACCAGCACTCCCGTGGGCGTTACGGCCTCCTACGCCTACTATGAGGATGCACAGACGATGAGCAAGATCGCCTCGGCTCTTGGCCACACGAGCGATGCCACTACTTATAGTACGCTTGCTCAGCAGATTGGAAGCGCCTTCAATACAAAGTACTTCAATACGACGACGCACAATACCTATGCCAATGGCACCCAGGCTGACGACGCCCTTGCGCTCGATATGGGTATCGTACCGACACAGTATCAATCAGCTGTGCTGCAACACCTTGTGGGTGCCATCCGCAGCAATAGTAACCACCTCACCGTTGGAGAGATCGCGCTTCCCTCGTTGTTGCGTGCCCTTGCTCAAGGTGGACGCAGTGATGTGCTCTATGACGTAGCTACCCAGACAACTTACCCGAGTTATGGTTACATGGTCTCCACAGGCTCCACAGCCCTGACGGAGTACTGGGATGGAGCCAATGGGACGGGATCGCAAGATCACTTCATGCTTGGAGCCATCAAAGACTGGTTCAGCTCCAATCTAGGTGGTATTCAGGCTGATCCCAGTGCCGTTGCCTATAACAAACTGATCATTAGTCCGACGGTGGTGGGGAATCTCACACAGGCAGCCAGTACGTACAACACTCCCTATGGGCAGGCCAGTAGTTCCTGGACGAAAAACGGTTCTATCGTGCAACTGCAGGTCAAGGTGCCCGTAAATACCACGGCTACCGTACAGATGCCTGTGAACCCGATTCAACCTACCGCGACAATGGGCCAGGGGTTCCAGAGCTTCCAGAATGGCTATGCTATCTACAGCATCGGTTCTGGCAGTTACACATTCACCAGTGACCTGGAGGGAGGCAACCTGGCGTTTCAGAAGACAGTAACCTCGAATAATTCGTTCGAGAACAGTGATTGGGGTGTTGCACATCTCACCGATGGCTTTGAAACGAGCATTTCGGGTGCAGAGGGATACACCAGTAATGTCTTTTCCTCATCCAATGCCAGTAGTAATGCTCCTTATGTCGATGTAGACCTTGGCTCGAATCAGAGCTTCAATGCGGTGACGTTGTTCCCACGTACCGATGCGGAGACGGCAAATGGTGATACTCCCGATTTCCCGGTCACGTTTACAATCCAGGTGGCACCTGATGGCGGCAGCTATAAAACCGTTGCCACGATAACCAATCAGGCAAATCCGAAAGGTTTAGCTAAAACATATTCTTTTGCTATGACTACCGCACGCCATGTGCGCATCGTAGTAACGACACTAGGTAATCCAGCTCTTAATGAAAGCGCGGCAAATTACTATCGCCTTCAACTCGCTGAATTAGAAGTGCACGCTGTGTCGGCGGGACCGCGTTTACGACTTATTGGTTGATACTAAATTGTTTGCCAGGGAGGGGTGCGAAGCGTTCATGTGATCCACGGTGTCCAGATGGTTATGGCTCATCCCGAACGTTTGAAAAAGTTCACCCACCTGCTCGTGCCTGCACGCCTCGCGCCTATGGCGCTCGAAGCAGGAAAAGGGGGTTTGAGGACGGTGGGATTTGCGGCCCCAGGCCGCAAATCCCACCGTCCTCACAAAACCCGGGCGAGCTACCGCAGGTGGCGAGCAGACCTGAAGAGTTACTTAGTATCAACGGATGCGTTAACAATGTCTGCACAGTTCCTACCAATATATATGGTACACTGACAGGTAACGGCATCGTTGTGTAGTAAGCCTGGTATCAGAGAAGATAGATGAGGAGGTTCTATGACCAGTACCTCAACCTTTACGACTTCTGAGGATCAGCAGCATGTTGCTGGCTGGCTTTCTCCCGCAGAATTCAGAATTTTAGAAGTTGTATGCGAAACGTTTCTTCCTTCTTTAGAACCACCACCTGGAAGTTCGGATGTGGTCTCCGCTTATTATCGACGCAGTGCGCATGATCTGCATGTGGCTATGCTGGTAGCTGAAACGCTTGCCCACGAGAATGTAGACAAACAGGCAGAATTTCGCCAGTTGCTCACCCTGTTAGCAGGTTCGCTTGCTGGATTGCTTCTGATCGGGAAGCCGAAGCCATTCAGCGAATTGTCTTTAGAACAACGTGAAAAATACTTGCTGGCATTGGCGAATAGTCCATTGTCGCAATTGCGCCAGGGCTATCAGACGCTGAAGCGGCTGACGGGCTTTATTTTCTTCTCAGTGCCTGATACGCGAGGAATCAATCCTAACTGGGAAGTTATTGACTACGAAGCGCCGTTACCGCCGCCTGATGCCCCACGACCGCTCAAGCCATATGTGATAGCACAGGATACCGTGCTGGATTGTGACGCCGTTGTAATTGGCTCTGGCGCTGGTGGTGGCGTCGTAGCAAGTGAACTGGCACGGGCAGGCAAAAATGTTATTGTGCTGGAGATGGGTGGATACAATAGCGAGGCTGATTTCACATTGCAAGAAGCGCAGGCAATGCCCGAACTCTATCTCAAACGCGGCACGCTCACTAGCAACGACCTGGGTGTGGTCATCCTGGCTGGAAGTACGCTTGGTGGTGGCACGGTCGTCAACTGGACGACCTCGTTTCGCACGCCTGAGAACATTCTTGATGAGTGGGCGCAAGTATCTGGCCTGCAGGATTTTACCGGAGTCGAATTACAAAAGAGCTTCGAGGCTGTTGAGCAGCGCATCTCTGTGAATACGGAAAACAGTGCGCACAATCGACAAATCAACTGCTATACGAGGGTTGCCGCGCTCTTGGCTACAATGCAGGTAGTTTACGTCGCAATGCCGTGGGATGTGAGCAACGTTGTGGAACCTGTGGTTTCGGCTGTCGCTATGGATGTAAGCAATCGACGCTCAAAACATATTTACAGGACGCGTATGATGCTGGAGCCCGGCTGATTACGCGTTGTCGTGTGAACGAAGTCGTGATCAAAAATGGACGTGCAGTGGGAGTTGAGGCGACCGTGACCGATGCTGAGAACGGCAAACTGTATGGGGTGACGGTGCACGCCAGGACAGTGATTGTGGCGGCTGGCTCGATCTGTTCTCCAGCGCTGCTCTTACGATCATGTCTGGAGAACAGGCATATTGGTCGCCATTTAAAACTGCATCCTGTGACGACGATGGCTGGAATGTATCCAGAGACGGTGTATCCCTGGGAGGGAGTGATGCAATCGGCCTATACGGATGAATTTGGGTCTCTAAACGGTAACTATGGATACAAATTAGAGGTTCCACCCACGCATCCTGGTTTAATCGGATTATCAACGTCCTGGTACTCGGCGCAGGACTATCGTGAGCGGATGACACGGGCTGCTCACCTTGCAACATTTATTGTATTGACGCGTGATCGGGGAGAAGGCACCGTCACTCTGGATCGTTATGGAGAACCGGTCATCGATTATGTGACCTCAGTCTTTGATCGTCGTCACCTCTTACATGGAATGCGACAGGCCGCTCGTATTCACTTTGCGGCAGGAGCTACCGAGGTGATTTCGCTGCACAACAGGCGCACGCAACTCAGGCATCCCGAGGTGGGACGCATCAGCGAGCGCGAGTGGCGCGAGTTTGATGTGCAACTGGAGCGGCATGGCATGGGAGTTAATCGCCTGCTAATATTTTCAGCGCACCAGATGGGAACCTGCCGCATGGGAGCCGATCCCGCCCAATCAGTTCTTGACGGCAACTGTCAGGTCCATGGGGTCAAGGGATTATTTGTCTGTGACGGCAGCGTTTTCCCGGCTGCAAGTGGTGTCAATCCTATGCTATCGATTATGGCCCTGGCGCATCGGGCGAGCCAATATATTAAAACGACGCTCTAATGGTAAGTATCTCTCTGATCCTTCATCTGCGGAAACGCAATATCCTGCTGACAAGGGATCTATTCGAACGCGCCCCGGAACTCGACAGATATGCTTCGAAGAGGGCCTGTTGCAGGCCCGTATGAAGCGTTGGGTAGGGATGAATAACGTTTACCAGGTCCGAAATAGTCAAATGATGTTGCATCGCAACGGCGATTTCGCCCAGCAACTCGCCTGCCTGCGCACCGACGATATGGGCTCCCACGATCTCATCTTTCTTACCGGCGAGGATAAGTTTGATGAAGCCGGTGGTTGCATCCTCTGCCTGCGCCCGGTCGATGTCAGCCCAGGGAAAAGTGATGATACGTACCTGATGATGCTGTTTTTGTGCTTCGGCGTAGGTCAGTCCAACACGTGCTGCCTCTGGATCTGTAAAGGTACACCAGGGAAGGACGCGGTAATCGACCTTCTTCTTCGCAAAAGGCAGTAGGGCATTCCGTACCGCAATACTGGCCTGATAAGCTGCGACATGGGTAAAAAGATAGCCTCCGATTACATCGCCGAGCGCGAATATACCAGGTGTCGAGGTCCGAAGGTAAGCGTCAACCTTGATGCCTTGCACACTATAATCAACATTGACAGCATCCAGATTCAAGTCATTGACATTTGGCTGACGGCCAGCCGCAACAAAGATCTCATCAGTTTCAAAAAAGACCAGTTGCTCCCCCTGTTTTACTATGACGTACTTCTTTTCGTCTTTTTGTTCTATTTTCAGCACATGTGCTCCTGTTACCAGATTCACGCCTTCAGATTGGAGCACGCGCGTAATAGCTTCTGAAACGTCGGGCTCCTCTTTCGGTAAAATTCGCTCTGGTCCCTGAATGATTGTGACCTGGACACCTAAGCGTGTAAGTGCCTGCCCAATCTCAACTCCTATGGGACCACCACCAATAATCAAAAGTGATGTGGGGAGATGAGTAAGCTGGAACACACTTTCATTCGTCAGGTAGGCGATGTTTTCTAATCCTTCTATCTCTGGATGGACGGGATGCGAACCAGTTGCGATGATTGTGGCGCGACTGCTGATTTTCTCTTCATTTATTTTCCCAGTATCTAAATGTAAAGTTTTTAAAAGCAGGGCTGTTGGAGATTGAAAGGTCACGGTACCAAATTTGACCGTCACATCATCTGTATAGACATGCTCTGCCTCGTGTACACGCGCAATGACTCCCTGGATATAAGCGGCGACCGGTGCCATATCAATATTTATATTGGTTAAGGAGGTTAAGGGGAATCCTACATGCGAGGCTGTTTTGGTCTGATGGACCACTTTTGCGGCATGAAGCAAACTCTTGCTGGGAACGCATCCTGTATACAGGCAGTCGCCGCCAAGGCGCTCTTTATCAATGAGCAAGACGCGTGCCCCGAGCGATGCCGCGACGCGAGCTGCGGTGAGTCCTCCGGACCCACCTCCAAGAATGGTTAAATCGTAATCCATGCGAGCCATAGTGACGTTTCTCCAAATCTAATATTCTGTTGATCTTCAATTGGCCTGGCCCTTTTTCCATGAACCCTGGGCGTAGGGGCGTCACCTTGCGTCATTGACTCCAACAAATGAGACCCGATATCAGCGTAGGGACCCGATTTATCGCGTCCATCGATTTATCGGCCTGTATACCTATTTCAGCTATTATCTGTCTATTTCCTGTGATACACAAAAACGTCAAGGAGAGTGCGGGAATTCCCAAAGGAAAGGCATTTCCCAGATCAACCATCACGCGTTTGCAAGATACAGGCCGATCAATCGGCAGACGCGATAAATCGGGTCCCTACGGCGTTTTTTCTGAAATTGTTGGAGTCAATGCACCTTGCGTGCGCCCGGTTCACTGCAACATGGCTTATCGGGAACCGGGCGCACGCAAGGTGACGCCCCTACGCCCGTCGTTTTATTTATGCTTCAATCATCTCACATTCCCATACATTATCTGCAAGCGTCCAGGCGAGACGCCAAATTTATAGAGTGTGCGCAGGTACCACATGAAGATAACACTTCTCAGTAAGCCGATTTTTTCGTGTCTTCGTGCTGAAGTCTTTACATAGTGTGGCAGGAGCACAACCGGGCCAATTTTGCGTAAGCGTGCAATGATTTCCAGGTCCTCCATCAAGGGTTGATCAGGATAACCTCCTACGGCTTTAAAGCTTGATGTACGGATGAAATAAGCCTGATCGCCAGTAAAAACGCTAAATGTTTGCGAACGCAGATTGGTTATGAATGCCACCAGCCTGTAGAGCGGACGCTCACAATTAAAGCAGAGACGGAATGCACCTGCAACGACTTCTGGTGATGCGAGAGCCTGCTCTATGGCAAGAAAGGCATTATCAAGCAACTCGGTGTCAGCATGGAGAAAGAGAAGCACATCGCCGCTTGCCACCAGCGCACCTGCATTCATCTGGCGTGCCCGTCCGCGAGGAGCGAGTGAGCACCTGAGCATACGGTTGTGCTATCTCTACTGTTCTATCGGTGCTACCACCATCGACGAGGAGCAACTCATAGTCCTGGTGAGCACATTGATGAATGAGGCGAGCAAGATGAGATGCTAAGATCGCCTCTTCATTCAAGACGGGCATAATAATTGAGAAACGCATGCAGATTATCTACTCCACTGGTACAGCTTGTTGCCTGGTGCGGCGCGTGGGGAGCGGCACAAAGGCACTTTCCTGAGCGTGTGGTTGTGCCGGGCGCATATGTGCATTCAGAGCACAGAAGGACATTACACCACGCGGCGAAGCATTATGGAAACAGCAACGTTCGATCCGGCTCATATCGATGTCGCTTTCGTCCATAAAAGGTTTCACGAAGAGCGTCAATGTCTTGTGATTGGTCCAGATGGACGGGTCAGTTCCGATATGGGGCCACAGGGTCTTGATCAGTTTAAATGTTCCGCCGATATTGGCGACGATTTGAGGGAGAACGGCTGAACGCCCACGCGTTAGCATGCGCAGGGTCATGTTGGGGCGTTCTCCCATGACGCCACCGCCAGGCCGTCGGGGCCGCCGCGAGCGATACGCCAGGGCCTCGTCCCACCGGCCCGACGGCTCGGCGAGCGCGACGGTGGCGATGACATCGCCGCAGGCCAGGCCGGGCAGGTAGTCAGCCTTGGCGATCTCGTCGTCAGTGCTCAGCAGCAGGTTGGCGGCCAGGGCGACCGTCGCGAAGAAGGGCGCGCACAGCAGCGCCCGGCCCATCTCCTCGAATACCACGGTCAGCTCGACGTAGCCGTATCCCGAGCCGCCGAACTTTTCCGGGATAGTCAGGCCAGCCAGCCCGAGCTGCCCGGCCGCCTGGCGCCACACCTCGGGGTCGTAACCCGGGACGGTCTCCATCAGCGGGCGGACCTCGGACTCGGGCGACTTGTCGGCCAGGAAGCGCCGGACGGTCGCGCGCAGCTGTTCCTGTTCCTCACTGAAGGCGAAAATCACGCGTTCCTCCGCAGCGGCCCAGTGTGTAGTAAGTGCTGTGTGTAGTAAGTACTGTACTACTTATTGTCCGGGTGGTCTACGCCAGTGCCCAGCGAACACCCTGTTGCTCGGTGGTGGCGCAGAGTCGACCTTGGCCAGCAATGAGAGCGTCAAGGCGATCGCGAGTTATCCCTCCGACAACTCCGGCAATGCGGCCTCTGATGGCAGCACCAACCCAACCTCCTGGACGGCGGTCGCGCTCAATGGCGGCATGAGTGGTACCGGCAACACGACTGCTGCCTACGCGGTCTGCAGCGGAAGCGGGATCAACATCAGCGGCCTCACCGTCACGGTCAAACATACCAACGCGTCCGGCCCATCATCAGGTACCGCGATGGCGACCACCGGCTCCTGCGGCACAGCGGGCAATCTGATCAGCGGAGGCGCCTCCATCAGCGGCAGCGATCCCACGACCGGCAGCTTCACCGCACCAGGTTCGCAGGGCGACCACCTCAATGGCACATACCCCAGCAACTCAAGCGGCGCCGCCACGGGCAACGGAAACGCCACGGACCAGCTGGACAGCCATCGGCGCAACCGGGGGCACCTCAAGCCCGAACACCAGCACC
>CAVQVR010000020.1:0-216729 GCA_963717195.1 uncultured Chloroflexia bacterium | reverse complement strand
AGGAAGTGCATTCTGCAAGGTAACTGGTGCTGTATATTTGAGCAGACGCAGTGCTTCGAGATGGAGCGCGGCTGGGAACGATGCCTTATAAATGTTACAGGTGGGAGATTTTACGTCGTTTCTTCCTGTAACTTGGTTACCAGGGGACACATCCTCCTGCACCGGTCGCGCCGCTCCAATCACAGCAACCCTCCCTCTCTTCAACAGCTATTCCCATTTTTTTAATAGAGGCTTTTTGCAACGTCAAGGTAGAGAAGCATGAAATTGTATGAACTATCCCTGGATTATCGCCTGGCTAATAGCGCCTGGGAGCTTGATACACTTTAGATCATGGTCATGCCGATCTTGCAACTATTTTTGGGGATCATCGTATTCTATTCTGAAATACAAGTAGAAAAGAATTATAAAGCAAAAGTATACTGATGGGAGGCCGGAATTGATAAACAATGAGTCACATCCCTCATGCCGCGTCTTTATCAGCCATAGCTCTAAGGATGTCGAATTCAGCACACAATTGGCAGAAAACCTGCGAGAAGCACTCGGTGAGAATTCCGTCTGGTACGATAGCGGGTTGCGTGCAGGTGACCGCTGGTGGCGCAGCATACAAGACGAACTGGCACTCTGTGATGTATTTATCTTGATCATCTCGCCCGCCTCAATGGAATCAGAATGGGTGCAACGTGAATATGAGATGGCCCTTTGAGACAAGAAACGCATTATACCATTACTCTATTGCGAGACTAAAAATATCTGGCATGATCTCAAAGGCATACATCATATTTCATTTACTGACCCCGAAAGATACGAAAGCGCCTTTTTAAAACTGTTGCAAGGCTTACCAGTTTTAAAAGCTAAGGACAGTTATAATGCACCCGCAGAAGGTGATCTGAAAAATATTCTTACTACAATTCAGACAGATTTTGTAGCCCAAATTTGGGGTAAACTCATCATTGAAATAGAAGAACTAAAGCAACTAAGCCCGGAGAGCATTACACCTCTTATTTACTACCAACAAGGAAAAGCCTTTCTCGCCCTCGATCATAAATCTGACGCCATTGACGCTCTGGAAAAAGCTCATGCAATGGAGGGAGATGAGACGCAACGCCTTACCATATTGACAGAACTGATACCTGTTCTTGCTTCACTTAAACAATGGGCCGCAATCGAAAAAAGTACCGCAATCGCGTTGAAATTATCTCCTAAGGATCCAAGTTTCTCTCCCATAGACGAGACGCTCTCCTGGTGATACTGAAATCGACCAGCGATAGAAAACAGTCCCTCAAGCTCCTCTACGATCTATGTGCTACCCTTGCTTTACTCGGTCGCTGGAACGATATACTGCTCTATACTAATGACGCGCTGCAGTTGGCCCCTGGTAACCCTGAGTTTCTCATTCAACGGCGTGATGCCCTGTATGGCCTGCTCAATAATCATAAACGCCGCATTGAGTTCCTGCAAGAGCTATGTTCCATCCTGGCTGCGTTTGAGCAATGGAACGACTTTAAATACACTGAAGATGCGCTCCATTGGGTGCCCGATGATCATCACTTTCTCACCCTACGACGCGACGTACTGGAGCGATTGCTCCTTGATGCGCATGACCAGGAGCAGCGCCTCAGATTGCTACGCGAACTGTGCCCCGTTCTTGTTTCGCTTGGTCAATGGGATGATATGCTTCTCTATAGCCAGAAGGCGTTACAGTTAGCACCTGCTGACTCTCATCTTCTCATACAACGACGCGATGTATTAAATCGGTTACTCTCGGACGTGCATTATCAAGAACAGTATCTCACGTTGCCGACGTGAGTTATGTTTGGTCCTTGCCGCGTTGGGTCAATGGGAAGAGGTATTGCAATGCGCTACTAAAGTACGGCAGGCAAGTTCTAAAGAGTACGACATCATAAAACTACAAAATCATGCGCGTATTCACCAGGGAGCACTCAAGGTTTATCCCCATATGACCGGTTTTTCGATTGGACAAGAGTCTGTGCTGCTTATTGGGGAAGGTTTGTCCAAAATTTGTTGGGTGGTTTGCAACAATTAATGAGGCGCAGGTGGGTTATACGGGCTTCTTCCATTCTTCTTGTCCTGGTTCTCGTCGGTTCAGTGCTCGTTTTTTTACGACCGATACTCTCATCATCAGCATCATCCCCGCTGGTTATCAAGATCGGTGTGAGTGTACCGGGGAGTGGTGATAGCAAGGATAATGGGTTGCCCATTGAGCAGGGGGTAGACCTGGCTATGCAAAATGCCAGCATTCCTGGTTATAAACTGGTGCTTGATTTTCAGGATGAAGTACCTGCTGGCAGTTTCTCGCCTGACCCGGTCAAGGCAAAGAAAAATATGCAAAGTTTTATTGGTGATGCGCAGGTTGCAGGGATCGTAGGCCATGCGAGAGCAGTATTGCAGAAGAGATCATGCCTGAAGCAAACAAGGCACCTATCGCCTTGATTAGCCCATCTAATACCTATTCCTGCCTTACAAAAACCATCAGTGGAGAGGGATGTACCAGTAAAAATAATCTCCTTCCAATGGTGCGCCCTACTGGAAACGTAACCTACTTTCGCCTTGCGCCGACCGATGATTATCAGGGTCCCGCAATTGCTGACTACCTCTTTAAACATTTGAAGCCCAGAACCAGAACTGCCACCGCGTATGTGATAGATGATGGCGAGGTGTACGGTATAGGGTTCGCCACATCCTTCATGAACGAATGGCAGCAGCTCAAAGGGAGCGTGATCTCTTATAAACACGATGCAAACATCTGTGATTACCCATCTTTAGTACAGGCCATGACCGCACACCCTCCCGATGTCGTTTTCTTCGCTGGCCGAACTGACCTTGGAGCGGAAGATTTTTATGAGCAAATGAAGTTTAACCCTGCATTGCAACAGACTCTCTATGCAGGAGGAAGTGGTCTTGTGAGTCCCCCTGACTTTACTACAATCGTGAGTCCCATTGTTAATCCCATCTATGCTTCTTTTCCTTTCGCGGATGTTGAAAACCTACCAAAGACCGCAAATTTTAGAGTTCGCTTTGAACAGGTGGAGGGTACAAGCGATTACGGAAGATACACCGCTCCTGGCTATGATAGCGCTAATATATTAATTCAGGCTATCAAGACAGTGCTTAAACAAGGTGTACTTCCACCGAAGAATGCGGGTGATGCCAGAGGTGCTAAAGCGTTTCGCCAGGCCGTTATCGATGCTATTCAACACATCTCTTATAATGGTATTACAGGCCCTATCTCATTTGATGCCAATGGTGACACGACAAATCGAGCTCTCACCATTTACGATGTTGCTGATGTGAATGGACAGCCATACTGGAAGTGTCTTGAACAGGTAACAATCAACAGTCCTTCTACGGTAAAATGGCTTAGTAATCAAAAGTCTAATACGAATATGTGCCCTCTTGAGGTACAATAATGAAATAGCCTATCTTCCAAAGTAAAGTGAGAGCAAGAACATGAATTGTTACAGTACATGAAGATAGTTGATTGACCGGTCACATTATCAATTCCTGGACCTTACCGCGTGCGTGGGATATCATCATGGATCGCGGCGGTAACTTTGAGGTCGAGGAGATGCACGTCGGCAGGCACAAAACCGAGGGAAGCTATGTGCGCCTCAAAATACTGGCACCCGATAGCGAGGTACTCGACCTCATCCTGACAGAATTACAGCAGATTGGTGCTGTTCTCGCTCATGCTCAGGATGCCCAGACCGCCGTTGTTGAGCGGGATGGGGTTCTGCCTGAGAAGTTTTACTCAACCACAAATCTCCCTACCCAGGTGCGCGTCAACGGGCACTGGGTCGAGGTTGAAAATATCGAGATGGACGTTGCCGTTGTTATTGATCGAGGGGCAGGACGTGCCTGGTGCATGCCAATGCACGATGTACAGGTGGGCAATAATGTTGTGATCGGGCACGAAGGTATTCGCGTGCAGCCCTTTGAGCGTGATCGTAATCGCGAGGCTTTCGCATTTATGCAAAGCAATGTCTCCTCAGAAAAGGTCAAGGTGCTGGCGATCCATGAGATTGCCAACCAGATGCGTGAGACACGTGCTCGCAATGGCAAAATCCTCTTCGTCCTGGGTCCAGCCGTTATCCACACCGGTGCGGGCCGCTACGTAGCAGAACTATTGCGCCGTGGTTATGTGCAGGTCATCTTCGGCGGCAATGCTATTGTGACGCACGATGTTGAGTCCGCGCTCTTCGGCACCTCGCTCGGTGTTGATCTGCGTAGCGGTGAACAGGTCGAAGGTGGCCATCGCAATCACCTGCGGGCCATCAATGCTATTCGTGGCGCGGGTTCTCTAGAGAAAGCCATTGAAACAGGATTGCTACACGATGGGATCACCTATGAAGCCCTCAAGCGCAATATTCCCCTTGTGCTGGCGGGTTCTATTCGTGACGATGGTCCTATGCCCGGCGTCATCACTGATATGCAAGAGGCCCAGCATCGTATGCGCGAAGAAGTCCAGGGTGTCGAAATGGCCCTGATGATTGCCTCAATGTTGCACGCCATCGCTACTGGCAACCTCCTACCCTCCTGGGTACGTACCGTTGTCGTCGATATCAATCCAGCGGTCGTGACCAAACTTGCCGACCGTGGCAGCTTCCAGGCAGCCGGACTGGTCACCGATGCGGAACTATTCTTGCGCGAGTTGCTTGAAGCATTATCATAGAAATACACCAAAACCGTAGGGAAGCGATAAAGCTGATCCCTACGGCGCCTGGCGCAATTGGAGCAAGTAAAAGATAAAAATATTGCGGGACATTTCATGAAGTTAATCGCAACCTATCAGAAACTTCGTGGAGGATATTACACTCCAAAACCAATTGCAGACTTTCTCGCCCGTTGGGCAATTCAGACGCCCACCTCCCAGGTATTGGAACCAAGTTGTGGCGATGGTGCTTTACTGCAAGCAGCTACTGAAACGCTTGGGGAACTGGGAGCAAATAATAATGCGCTCATACATCTTCTCCATGGCATTGAATTTGATCCAATAGAAGCTCGCAAAGCTGGAGACAATATAGACGTTCTTACAGGTCTGACATCAACTATCGCGATTCACAATGGGGACTTCTTTGCTTACTGCCACACTCACCTGTCTGATAAACGTTATTTCGATGCTATAATTGGTAATCCTCCGTTCATTCGCTATCAGAATTTTCCTGAAGAGCAGCGCAATAGTGCATTTTACCTTATGCAGAGTGCAGGTCTGCATCCGACACGACTCACCAATGCCTGGGTTCCATTCCTCGTAGCATCAACTTTGTTATTGAAAGAGAATGGGCGATTGGCAATGGTGATTCCTGCCGAGCTGCTCCAGGTCAACTATGCTGCTGAGTTACGGTATTTTCTCAGCAAATACTACCGTTCCATTGCGCTTATCACGTTCAAAAAGTTGGTATTTGAGGGCCTTCAGCAGGAAGTTGTATTATTTCTCGGTGAAAGAAATGGCGGAGAACACACAGGCATCAGAACGCTCGAACTTGAGGATATGAGCGATCTGGCCACCTATGATCATATGTTGCTTGCGAGCGCCAGGGCGAAGGAGATGGACCATTCTACTGAGAAATGGACAATGTATTTTCTTGCCGAGGAAGAACTTCAGCTTCTGCGTATGCTAAAAGATCATCCGGGGCTGACCATCGGAGCTCATGTTATTGATGTTGATGTCGGCATTGTCACGGGCATGAACAAGTTTTTTGTCCTCACAGAGCAGCAGGTTGCACAACATCGACTTCAGCCATACACCCAACGCATTGTTGGACGTTCGGCCCATGTAGCGGGTGTTCTTTTCTCTGAAACAGATTGGATGACCAATACTGCAAACCAGTTGCCAACCTTTCTGCTAAAACCCCCTGCCATGCCGTTTTACGACCTGCCCACTGAATTGAAAACGTATATTTCTGCTGGAGAAGCAAGAGGATGGCATACTGGCTACAAATGCAGGATTCGAATCCATGGTACGTTGTTCCATCGCCATGGACGCCTCAAGCCTTTATGCTGCGACAGGTACACCTGTTCCCCAAAATTATTCTTAACGCTACCGAAGCAACCTGTACCGACACTATTCATCGCGTGAAATTGAGGAATGGCATTCCCGCCAGGACGGTTGCTGCGGCATTTCTTAATTCGCTTACCTTTGCCTTTTCCGAGATTATTGGTAGGAGCTATGGTGGTGGCGTACTTGAGCTTGAACCAAAAGAAGCTTGAGAAATTGCCTTTTCCGCTCAAGGGGGCTGATGAGCTAGATATGGATGAGCTGGATAGGCTGATACGGGCGGGGGAGGTATATGCTGTCCTTGATATAACTGATGAGATACTGTTACGGCAAGGCATGGGTCTGAGTCGTGAGGAAACGCAACGCTTGCGTACAATATGGGAGAAATTACGAGATCGACGCGTGAATAGGAAATAGGCATCTTCTACGTTGGCACAGTGTGGGTATTAATGTGCTCTTCGAAGAAATTCAGGACGCGCTGCCATAAATCGCGTGCGGCAGTTTCTGCATAACTGCGTCCCTGATCGTTGAAGAAGGAGTGGCGTGTGTTGGGATAAATTTTGATATCGTGAGGGATATTGTAGCGGTCCAGTTCGCCATCCAGTTTCTGGCCAGTACTGGCCGTAAAATCTTTGTCTGGATAGGAGCCCACGACGGGACACGCACGCGCGACAGCTTCTAGTGGGCGTGGATTGGAAGCATAATAGGGAGCGATGGCCTTGAGCCGATTATCGCTACAGGACCAGGCAATAGCGAAACCACCACCCATGCAGAAGCCAATTGCCCCCAGGCGTTCTGCATCTACGTCTGGTTGTTCGGCGAGAAAAGTCAACGCATCTTTGAGGTTCTCAATACTACCATTTTTGAGCGGATTGAGCATCATCTGGCCTATAAAGCGGAACATGCAGATCGCACGGTTGCGGCCAGCAAAGAGATCAACTGCCAATGCGACGTATCCCTCTGCTGCGAAGCGGCGAGCGATATCTTTGATGTTATCGTTAAGACCAAATATTTCGTGGATGACAACCACGGCGGGGAAGGGACCATCACCTTCTGGCTGTGCCAGGTATCCCTCGAAGGTGATATTTCCAGAATGAATTGTTACGATCTGTTCTGTTTGCGTCATTTATTAGCCCTTACGGATTTACTAATGGGCAGTAGTTAGAGTGTTGTAGAGGTTCTAACATTCTTTAATCTGCACCATATGATGAATGTTGGGTCTCCGTCCATCAGGGGTAGCAGGTGACGCCTCTACGCCTGGTACCATCGTTTTCCCCTGTCAGAGTTAATAATAGCAGCTAATGGGGTTGCCTATCAAATGTTTGGGTAAAGAAACGAACTGGGTAGAAGCACGAATGATGGTCATGGAGACCTGCCGCCGCAACTCCGACCAGAGCGCGCGCGCCGCGCGCCGCGCGGCGGTGGCGGCCATGAAAAAAAAAAAAAAAAAAAAAAAAAAAAAAAAAAAAAAAAGACAGGGCTTGCGGAAGTCAGCGGTGAGCAGCTTCATGACCATCATTCGTGCTTCTACCCAGTTCGTTTTCTTACCCAAACATTTGATAGGCAACCCCATTAGCTGCTATTATTAACTCTCAACAGGGGAACAAATGGCCAGTACCCAGGCGTCAAAGACATTAGTCCCCTACCCCTGATGGAGCAGAAACCCAGCATTCATCATATGGTGCAGATTAAAGAATGTTAGAACCTCTACAACACTCTAACTACTGCCCATTAGTTAATCCGTAAGGGCTAATAAATGACGCAAACAGAACAGATCGTAACAATTCATTCTGGAAATATCACCTTCGAGGGATACCTGGCACAGCCAGAAGGTGATGGTCCCTTCCCCGCCGTGGTTGTCATCCACGAAATATTTGGTCTTAACGATAACATCAAAGATATCGCTCGCCGCTTCGCAGCAGAGGGATACGTCGCATTGGCAGTTGATCTCTTTGCTGGCCGCAACCGTGCGATCTGCATGTTCCGCTTTATAGGCCAGATGATGCTCAATCCGCTCAAAAATGGTAGTATTGAGAACCTCAAAGATGCGTTGACTTTTCTCGCCGAACAACCAGACGTAGATGCAGAACGCCTGGGGGCAATTGGCTTCTGCATGGGTGGTGGTTTCGCTATTGCCTGGTCCTGTAGCGATAATCGGCTCAAGGCCATCGCTCCCTATTATGCTTCCAATCCACGCCCACTAGAAGCTGTCGCGCGTGCGTGTCCCGTCGTGGGCTCCTATCCAGACAAAGATTTTACGGCCAGTACTGGCCAGAAACTGGATGGCGAACTGGACCGCTACAATATCCCTCACGATATCAAAATTTATCCCAACACACGCCACTCCTTCTTCAACGATCAGGGACGCAGTTATGCAGAAACTGCCGCACGCAATTCATGGCAGCGCGTCCTGAATTTCTTCGAAGAGCACATTAATACCCACACTGTGCCAACGTAGAAGATGCCTATTTCCTATTCACGCGTCGATCTCGTAATTTCTCCCATATTGTACGCAAGCGTTGCGTTTCCTCACGACTCAGACCCATGCCTTGCCGTAACAGTATCTCATCAGTTATATCAAGGACAGCATATACCTCCCCCGCCCGTATCAGCCTATCCAGCTCATCCATATCTAGCTCATCAGCCCCCTTGAGCGGAAAAGGCAATTTCTCAGCTTCTTTTGGTTCAAGCTCAAGTACGCCACCACCATAGCTCCTACCAATAATCTCGGAAAAGGCAAAGGTAAGCGAATTAAGAAATGCCGCAGCAACCGTCCTGGCGGGAATGCCATTCCTCAATTTCACGCGATGAATAGTGTCGGTACAGGTTGCTTCGGTAGCGTTAAGAATAATTTTGGGGAACAGGTGTACCTGTCGCAGCATAAAGGCTTGAGGCGTCCATGGCGATGGAACAACGTACCATGAATTCCGAAATCCTGCATTTGTAGCCAGTATGCCATCCTCTTGCTTCTCCAGCAGAAATATACGTTTTCAATTCAGTGGGCAGGTCGTAAAACGGCATGGCAGGGGGTTTAGCAGAAAGGTTGGCAACTGGTTTGCAGTATTGGTCATCCAATCTGTTTCAGAGAAAAGAACACCCGCTACATGGGCCGAACGTCCAACAATGCGTTGGGTGTATGGCTGAAGTCGATGTTGTGCAACCTGCTGCTCTGTGAGGACAAAGAACTCGTTCATGCCCGTGACAATGCCGACATCAACATCAATAACATGAGCTCCGATGGTCAGCCCCGGATGATCTTTTAGCATACGCAGAAGCTGAAGTTCTTCCTCGGCAAGAAAATACATTGTCCATTTCTCAGTAGAATGGTCCATCTCCTTCGCCCTGGCGCTCGCAAGCAACATATGATCATAGGTGGCCAGATCGCTCATATCCTCAAGTTCGAGCGTTCTGATGCCTGTGTGTTCTCCGCCATTTCTTTCACCGAGAAATAATACAACTTCCTGCTGAAGGCCCTCAAATACCAACTTTTTGAACGTGATAAGCGCAATGGAACGGTAGTATTTGCTGAGAAAATACCGTAACTCAGCAGCATAGTTGACCTGGAGCAGCTCGGCAGGAATCACCATTGCCAATCGCCCATTCTCTTTCAATAACAAAGTTGATGCTACGAGGAATGGAACCCAGGCATTGGTGAGTCGTGTCGGATGCAGACCTGCACTCTGCATAAGGTAAAATGCACTATTGCGCTGCTCTTCAGGAAAATTCTGATAGCGAATGAACGGAGGATTACCAATTATAGCATCGAAATAACGTTTATCAGACAGGTGAGTGTGGCAGTAAGCAAAGAAGTCCCCATTGTGAATCGCGATAGTTGATGTCAGACCTGTAAGAACGTCTATATTGTCTCCAGCTTTGCGAGCTTCTATTGGATCAAATTCAATGCCATGGAGAAGATGTATGAGCGCATTATTATTTGCTCCCAGTTCCCCAAGCGTTTCAGTAGCTGCTTGCAGTAAAGCACCATCGCCACAACTTGGTTCCAATACCTGGGAGGTGGGCGTCTGAATTGCCCAACGGGCGAGAAAGTCTGCAATTGGTTTTGGAGTGTAATATCCTCCACGAAGTTTCTGATAGGTTGCGATTAACTTCATGAAATGTCCCGCAATATTTTTATCTTTTACTTGCTCCAATTGCGCCAGGCGCCGTAGGGATCAGCTTTATCGCTTCCCTACGGTTTTGGTGTATTTCTATGATAATGCTTCAAGCAACTCGCGCAAGAATAGTTCCGCATCGGTGACCAGTCCGGCTGCCTGGAAGCTGCCACGGTCGGCAAGTTTGGTCACGACCGCTGGATTGATATCGACGACAACGGTACGTACCCAGGAGGGTAGGAGGTTGCCAGTAGCGATGGCGTGCAACATTGAGGCAATCATCAGGGCCATTTCGACACCCTGGACTTCTTCGCGCATACGATGCTGGGCCTCTTGCATATCAGTGATGACGCCGGGCATAGGACCATCGTCACGAATAGAACCCGCCAGCACAAGGGGAATATTGCGCTTGAGGGCTTCATAGGTGATCCCATCGTGTAGCAATCCTGTTTCAATGGCTTTCTCTAGAGAACCCGCGCCACGAATAGCATTGATGGCCCGCAGGTGATTGCGATGGCCACCTTCGACCTGTTCACCGCTACGCAGATCAACACCGAGCGAGGTGCCGAAGAGCGCGGACTCAACATCGTGCGTCACAATAGCATTGCCGCCGAAGATGACCTGCACATAACCACGGCGCAATAGTTCTGCTACGTAGCGGCCCGCACCGGTGTGGATAACGGCTGGACCCAGGACGAAGAGGATTTTGCCATTGCGAGCACGTGTCTCACGCATCTGGTTGGCAATCTCATGGATCGCCAGCACCTTGACCTTTTCTGAGGAGACATTGCTTTGCATAAATGCAAAAGCCTCGCGATTACGATCACGCTCAAAGGGCTGCACGCGAATACCTTCGTGCCCGATCACAACATTATTGCCCACCTGTACATCGTGCATTGGCATGCACCAGGCACGTCCTGCCCCTCGATCAATAACAACGGCAACGTCCATCTCGATATTTTCAACCTCGACCCCAGCGCCCGTTGACGCGCACCTGGGTAGGGAGATTTGTGGTTGAGTAAAACTTCTCAGGCAAGACCCCATCCCGCTCAACAACGGCGGTCTGGGCATCCTGAGCATGAGCGAGAACAGCACCAATCTGCTGTAATTCTGTCAGGATGAGGTCGAGTACCTCGCTATCGGGTGCCAGGATTTTGAGGCGCACATAGCTTCCCTCGGTTTTGTGCCTGCCGACGTGCATCTCCTCGACCTCAAAGTTACCGCCGCGATCCATGATGATATCCCACGCACGCGGTAAGGTCCAGGAATTGATAATGTGACCGGTTAATTCAACGACTTCATGTACTGTAGCACTCATGTTCTTGCTCTCACTTTACTTTGGAAGATAGGCTATTTCATTATTGTACCTCAAGAGGGCACATATTCGTATTAGACTTTTGATTACTAAGCCATTTTACCGTAGAAGGACTGTTGATTGTTACCTGTTCAAGACACTTCCAGTATGGCTGTCCATTCACATCAGCAACATCGTAAATGGTGAGAGCTCGATTTGTCGTGTCACCATTGGCATCAAATGAGATAGGGCCTGTAATACCATTATAAGAGATGTGTTGAATAGCATCGATAACGGCCTGGCGAAACGCTTTAGCACCTCTGGCATCACCCGCATTCTTCGGTGGAAGTACACCTTGTTTAAGCACTGTCTTGATAGCCTGAATCAATATATTAGCGCTATCATAGCCAGGAGCGGTGTATCTTCCGTAATCGCTTGTACCCTCCACCTGTTCAAAGCGAACTCTAAAATTTGCGGTCTTTGGTAGGTTTTCAACATCCGCGAAAGGAAAAGAAGCATAGATGGGATTAACAATGGGACTCACGATTGTAGTAAAGTCAGGGGGACTCACAAGACCACTTCCTCCTGCATAGAGAGTCTGTTGCAATGCAGGGTTAAACTTCATTTGCTCATAAAAATCTTCCGCTCCAAGGTCAGTTCGGCCAGCGAAGAAAACGACATCGGGAGGGTGTGCGGTCATGGCCTGTACTAAAGATGGGTAATCACTGATGTTTGCATCGTGTTTATAAGAGATCACGCTCCCTTTGAGCTGCTGCCATTCGTTCATGAAGGATGTGGCTAACCCTATACCGTACACCTCGCCATCATCTATCACATACGCGGTGGCAGTTCTGGTTCTGGGCTTCAAATGTTTAAAGAGGTAGTCAGCAATTGCGGGACCCTGATAATCATCGGTCGGCGCAAGGCGAAAGTAGGTTACGTTTCCAGTAGGGCGCACCATTGGAAGGAGATTATTTTTACTGGTACATCCCTCTCCACTGATGGTTTTTGTAAGGCAGGAATAGGTATTAGATGGGCTAATCAAGGCGATAGGTGCCTTGTTTGCTTCAGGCATGATCTCTTCTGCAATACTGCTCTCGTATGGCCCTACGATCCCTGCAACCTGCGCATCACCAATAAAACTTTGCATATTTTTCTTTGCCTTGACCGGGTCAGGCGAGAAACTGCCAGCAGGTACTTCATCCTGAAAATCAAGCACCAGTTTATAACCAGGAATGCTGGCATTTTGCATAGCCAGGTCTACCCCCTGCTCAATGGGCAACCCATTATCCTTGCTATCACCACTCCCCGGTACACTCACACCGATCTTGATAACCAGCGGGGATGATGCTGATGATGAGAGTATCGGTCGTAAAAAAACGAGCACTGAACCGACGAGAACCAGGACAAGAAGAATGGAAGAAGCCCGTATAACCCACCTGCGCCTCATTAATTGTTGCAAACCACCCAACAAATTTTGGACAAACCTTCCCCAATAAGCAGCACAGACTCTTGTCCAATCGAAAAACCGGTCATATGTGGCAGAAACCTTGAGTGCTCCCTGGTGAATACGCGCATGATTTTGTAGTTTTATGATGTCGTACTCTTTAAACTCGCCTGCCGTACTTTAGTAGCGCATTGCAATACCTCTTCCCATTGACCCAACGCGGCAAGGACCAAACATAACTCACGTCGCAACGTGAGATACTGTTCTTGATAATGCACGTCCGAGAGTAACCGATTTAATACATCGCGTCGTTGTATGAGAAGATGAGAGTCAGCAGGTGCTAACTGTAACGCCTTCTGGCTATAGAGAAGCATATCATCCCATTGACCAAGCGAAACAAGAACGGGGCACAGTTCGCGTAGCAATCTGAGGCGCTGCTCCTGGTCATGCGCATCAAGGAGCAATCGCTCCAGTACGTCGCGTCGTAGGGTGAGAAAGTGATGATCATCGGGCACCCAATGGAGCGCATCTTCAGTGTATTTAAGTATATCGTTCCATTGCTCAAACGCAGCCAGGATGGAACATAGCTCTTGCAGGAACTCAATGCGGCGTTTATGATTATTGAGCAGGCCATACAGGGCATCACGCCGTTGAATGAGAAACTCAGGGTTACCAGGGGCCAACTGCAGCGCGTCATTAGTATAGAGCAGTATATCGTTCCAGCGACCGAGTAAAGCAAGGGTAGCACATAGATCGTAGAGGAGCTTGAGGGACTGTTTTCTATCGCTGGTCGATTTCAGTATCACCAGGAGAGCGTCTCGTCTATGGGAGAGAAACCTGCGATCCTTAGGAGATAATTTCAACGCGATTGCGGTACTTTTTTCGATTGCGGCCCATTGTTTAAGTGAAGCAAGAACAGGTATCAGTTCTGTCAATATGGTAAGGCGTTGCGTCTCATCTCCCTCCATTGCATGAGCTTTTTCCAGAGCGTCAATGGCGTCAGATTTATGATCGAGGGCGAGAAAGGCTTTTCCTTGTTGGTAGTAAATAAGAGGTGTAATGCTCTCCGGGCTTAGTTGCTTTAGTTCTTCTATTTCAATGATGAGTTTACCCCAAATTTGGGCTACAAAATCTGTCTGAATTGTAGTAAGAATATTTTTCAGATCACCTTCTGCGGGTGCATTATAACTGTCCTTAGCTTTTAAAACTGGTAAGCCTTGCAACAGTTTTAAAAAGGCGCTTTCGTATCTTTCGGGGTCAGTAAATGAAATATGATGTATGCCTTTGAGATCATGCCAGATATTTTTAGTCTCGCAATAGAGTAATGGTATAATGCGTTTCTTGTCTCGAAGGGCCATCTCATATTCACGTTGCACCCATTCTGATTCCATTGAGGCGGGCGAGATGATCAAGATAAATACATCACAGAGTGCCAGTTCGTCTTGTATGCTGCGCCACCAGCGGTCACCTGCACGCAACCCGCTATCGTACCAGACGGAATTGACCGAGTGCTTCTCGCAGGTTTTCTGCCAATTGTGTGCTGAATTCGACATCCTTAGAGCTATGGCTGATAAAGACGCGGCATGAGGGATGTGACTCATTGTTTATCAATTCCGGCCTCCCATCAGTATACTTTTGCTTTATAATTCTTTTCTACTTGTATTTCAGAATAGAATACGATGATCCCCAAAAATAGTTGCAAGATCGGCATGACCATGATCTAAAGTGTATCAAGCTCCCAGGCGCTATTAGCCAGGCGATAATCCAGGGATAGTTCATACAATTTCATGCTTCTCTACCTTGACGTTGCAAAAAGCCTCTATTAAAAAAATGGGAATAGCTGTTGAAGAGAGGGAGGGTTGCTGTGATTGTGAGTGGCGCTACTGGTGCGCAGGAGGATGTGTCCCCTGGTAACCAAGTTACAGGAAGAAACGACGTAAAATCTCCCACCTGTAACATTTATAAGGCATCGTTCCCAGCCGCGCTCCATCTCGAAGCACTGCGTCTGCTCAAATATACAGCACCAGTTACCTTGCAGAATGCACTTCCTGTAACCCATATTACTCGTTTGAGAAGAGATAATATTGCCTGACACTCTGAAATATGGTATGCGCTGAAAGTAGCGCTGTTTTGCTCTGCTTTCAATTATTCTTCAATAAATTTCTGGCTTTGCGCAACCTGTATTTTAAGGCTGGCACCTGGATACCTATCTCAAGTGCAATACACTCAAATGTTTTGCCATCCAGAAGCCCTTTCACGGCTTCAGCTATCTTCTCCGGCAACTTTTCAATAGCCTTTGCACGATCCTTTTGCAGTTCTTCTTCCTCGTATACTTCTTCTGGTAACGGGGCCGTATCGGCGATATCCTGAAAGAAAGTATAGTCAACGCCTGTCTCTATGTGACCTGCTCGATTATTGTGTCTGTGGTAATCAAAGGCGAGATTTCTTGCAACGGTGTTGAGGTACGCAATCAGCTTCTCACGCTCAATCGGCCTGTCGAGGTTGCCCATGCGATCATAGAGACGCAAAAACGCTTCATGGGTAATATCATCGAGGTTCTCTGATATTCCCAGAGAACGCAGGTAACGGCGTAGACGTTCTCTATGGGCATTATAAAGTAGTTTAAAGACTTCATCTTTATCAAAATATGCGGGCATTGTACTCCTCCTTGTGAAAGAGTGCGCTCCTATACACAGAAAACACTCTTGCAGTACTTATGGGCGCATGACTGCTTCTCCCTTTTATGCAACAAAGCGCTGAGCCAGGCGCGGTCGAGACAAATCCCTATATATGTATATATGTATGACGGTCGACGCTGATGAAAAAAAAGCGACTAGTACTGTTAGATATGGTGTACGTGACAGGTGTCTTCTTGAAGAGCAATCCCTGTATCGTGTGCAACAGATTATTTTTCGCCGCAGAAGATCAACACATAGGCCACTCCACAAAAGGTCTCCTGAGTGATATCATCGAGTAAAGCGCTATAGGTGCTTTCAAGCTCCTCTGACGACACCAGTCTTCTCTCCAGGAGTTGTAAGCGCACTTTCTCAAAACGAACCACTATCAGATGCTGATAGTTGGCCCGAAACAGCGTATTATAGGAATAGTCAACTGCATACGATTTCATGTATATACGCTGGTAGCCTGCATTATGAAACAGCTCCCCAAGCAGCGGGGTAATGCCGAAGGTGTGACCATCTGGCGAAAAGCCATAACCTCTGAGATGAAGCAACCTGGAATAGAAAGAGTGATATTTCTCAAAGGCGTGGCTATTCGTGAGCAACAGTCTATCAGCCTCCACAACCCGTAATATACCACCTGGTCGCGTAATGCGATAGCACTCTTGCAATAAGGCGTACCAGTTAGCTCGCGGGATATATTCTACTCCCGCCCGCATGTTTACAAGATCGAAGTGCTGATCGGGAAATTTCAATGGCTGCAAGGCATTCATCTTAATAAATTCAACGTTTTTCAATGTACGCCTCTGTGCTTCGTTTCTCGCTCTGAGGAGCATCATATCGCTGACGTCTATGCCTACAACCTCTCTGGATGGATAGTAGTTCGCAACATCCATTACCCACCCGCCAGGGCCACATCCGATATCTAGAATACGCGTAATGCCATCAAGGTTCGCTCGCTCAGGAAAGACTCCCCCTAATGCCTCATTAAAAAAGGTGTTTCTTTCCACCAAACGCGCTACCTCTGTAGCATTTTCAGTTTCAAACAGGTAGCTATTCTCTGCCCCATTTGTTTCTGTCATACATCCACCCTTACTCTTAGTTCGCACCGGTCCGCACGGGCTTGTAAACGGTACCCCCACGAATGAGGTCCATGCAGACTGTCACTATGTATGACGTTCGTCGTCGCCTGTACCTAAATTTTCCAGTTCTAGAATGGCTGCATGTTTGACATGTGGTTGCCTATCACATTGAGCAATTAAGGCAAGGCGAGGCGCTGCCTGTATATCCTCCAATTGCGCCAGGGCGTGTATTGCGGCGATACGAACAGAATCGTCTTCGTTATCTAGCGCGAGGTTGACTGTATTGAGAAATGTGCGCTGCCCTGACTCACCCATCGCTCGGATAGCGGCGGCTCGCACGCTCCAGTGTTCATTTTCGCGTATTGCGGCGGAAACCAGGGCGACAACCGCTGTCTTTCCAGGTATACTCCCCAGAGCTCGCGCGGCTGCCGCCCGTACATGGCGCTCTTCATCGCGTAGGGCAACCTGTAGCGCTTCCGAAACGTCAGCGGTTTCTGTCCTTCCAAGCGCTTTTATCGCAGCAATGCGGGCATACGCATCTGCATCACGCCACGTCATAAGAATGAGATTGATGCGAGCATGCATCTGTTTTTCCGGAGAAAGTTTTCTGTAAAGGTCTGCGATGGTGTGAGCGGCATCTATCCTCTTCTTCACTTCTATGTGACTTAATGATGCAATCAGCATCTCACTATCCTCTTGTAGTAGCGTCGTTTTCTCGCTTCTGATCCCCAGTTGCGCGAATAATCTCGCACGCTGGTCTGGAAAAGAAGTACCTTCAAGGGGTTGCTCCGTCTGATTGTCATCCAGCGATGGCTTCGTTTCAAGCAGTGAATGCCGCGAAACATCTACGAGAAAACGACCAGCTAAAAGATCTGACATCGCTGTAAGCTGTGGTGTATTCTGTTGCTTGCTCCACCTTGACGATAAATGCCTGACAGAAGCGACCACTTCATGGATCCGATAAAGCAGCATTGACTGGTGCTTCTGGTACCATTGAGGTCGAGAGATTTCAGTAGGAGAAATACTCTTTGAACTATCCTGTACATGTTGTGTCAGAGGTTTCATTTTTAGCATAATGTTTTAATCTTTCACTGCCTTTGCTCCCTTTAAACGTTTCACAAGGAGGAAGATAAAGTACCCGGTATACCATTCACTGTAGTAACGTTTTACCACTCATAAATGGAAATTTTACTTGTCTTCCTACCCTAAATTCGTACATACGATAGGCATCCGTACTAACAGTGCGGTAAAACCTCGCTACCGCTCCTGGCTTACGGACCCTATTTAGTGAAACGCGAGAAATGGGTTCCTGGTTGCATAGAACGTTTTACACGCCCGAGCGTCTTTTTCCCCAGGCAGTAAGCAAGTACCCCATAGCGCGAAAATCCTCTTTTCGTATCTGTTCCAATACCTGTACATAGAGCTTTTCAAGCTCATCTTGAGACGAAACCCCTGCTTGTACGAGCAAAGGACGTGCCATTTCAAAGACAAACTCAATATTTTGTATATAACTTGAATAAAGAGAAGTCCCATATGAAAAATCGAAGAAGTAGGACTGCAAGCCAATATCTTCATATCCAGCCTGTTTTAACAACCAACTTAACATCGGAGTAATACCAAGCGTAGATCCATCGGGAGAAAAACCATAGCCGAACTGTCGCATTGCCTGGCTACCCAGGCGCTGATGCTCTTCATAGGCCGGACTATTGGTCAATCCCATACCATCGCCTTCCGTCAAGCGTAGTATCCCTCCCACCTTCGTTATGCGATAGCACTCTTCCAGCAGTCTCTGCCAGTCGCGTTCAAGGATATATCCTACCGCGCTTCGAATGTTCACAAGGTCGAATGTGAAGTCAGCAAAGCTAAGAGGCTGCAATGCATCCATCTCTTCAAATTCAATATTTTTGAGGCCATGCAGCTTTTTCTCCTCGCGGGCATGGGCAATTATGGTCTTGCTGTTATCAATGCCTATCACGTGCGTGTATTCATAGGTTTTCGCAACATCCAGTGCCCATCCTCCAGGCCCACAGCCAATATCAAGGATATTACGAAACTTCTGCACATTCTCTTTCTTCTGCTCAGGAATGGGTCCTCCAATGGCTTCATTAATAAGCCTATCCTGCAACAATAGACGAGCCTTTTCCGCTGCACTTTCCTGGTTAAATACATATCCATGTCCATACTGGGATGGTTGTTCTGGTATTGTCATGAAAATCTCCCTTTCGATGCTCTCCATGCATATCTCTCTAAAACATCTCTCTCTGACTATACCTTATGTTGACGTTTTCTGCATTTCTTTGCAAGACAATACCTGTTTATCTATATACTGGTTGATTTTCCCCAAAATGTGAGAAGGTACACTATTCCACAAAATTTTTCACCTCCCACTTCTTGTATCACAGCTTCATAGAGGGGTTCGAGCTCTTCCTGTGCCACAATTCCCATTTGTATAAGACGCGGCTGCAGCAATTGAAAGCTAATCTCCATATTTTGGACCTGAATGGGGTAGAATGCCGTACCGTAAGAAAAATCTAACACATATGATCTCATCTGTACATCGGCGTATCCGGCATCCTGCAGTAACTTTCCGAACATTGGACTCATACCGAGTGTATAGTCATCAATGGCAAAGCCATACTCCATTTTTGCAAATAAACGCGTGAAGGAGTGAGCAAATTTTTCAAATGAGGCGCTGTTGGTCAACCCTGCGCGGTCGGACTCCGAAATGCGTAAAATTCCCCCTACTCTCGTGATTCGCGCACATTCTTTGAGCAAGGGCGGCCATAGTCGCCTCGGCATATATCCCATTGCACCACGAATATTCACAAGATCGAAAGACCGATCAGAAAATAGCAGTTTTTGCCGCGCATCCATTTTCTCAAAATGAATATTTCCAAGCTCATGAATTTTCTTTTGCTCATTCGCATACGTGAGCATCATATCGCTGATATCAATGCCAGTAATCTCTTTCTCTGGATAACTTCGAGCAACATCCAGTGCCCACCCGCCCGGACCACATCCGATATCTAGAATGCTATCAATGCCTTCAAGATCTTGCCTCTCAGGAAAAAGCCCGCCTATTGCCTCGTTGACCATGCGGTCCTGTAGCATTAAGCGTGCCATCTCGGTCGCACTTTCTGGATCAAGCACATAACTATTCTTCGGTAGGGGCGATTGTTCTGGTGGTGTCATGGGAAATATTCCTTTTCTCTATTTCAAAGAAGAAGACGAACTGACTGTCTTTCTCCCAATAGGACAGATCGCTTGAAATGTACACACGCGACATTTCGATGCACGCTGGCGCAGTAGCGATGGAGGTTGCATTTCGCTACAACGTTCCATTTCAACAAGGAGGCGAATAATCTTTTTACGCAGTGCTGGGGTATACTCGATGGTAAATTCGCGGTCGGCGTAGCGCAGAATACCATGCGTGGGCGGTAATTCAAAATAGTCTTCCAGAAGCAGGCAGTACGCACCAATCTGGACGATGTGATTGCTGTATGGAGCAGTTGCATCCTCCACGTTCAGCTTCAATTCAATGGGAACAGGCCGTCCATCAGGCAACTGAACGACATAATCAGGCTTGCCCGTTAGAGGATACTGACTGGAGGAGAGTGCCTCCCCTTGCCCATCCGCATCTTCGTAAACCAGCTCACCTATTGGCAGGCCCAACGCACGATGTCGCTCTCCCAGCACACGATTGCGCTGAGCTCTTCGTTCATTCCATAATAACAGCAGGATGGCAAGCGCGAGAAGCAGCATTCCCAATCCAACTGGAAACAAGATGTTGCTTATCATAATCAATAATTAGCGAGCGACCAGTGTCAATAATAGAGATGCTACGATCAGCAACAATGCCAGCAAGAGCACGATCAAGGCGACGCGCCCTAAAGTACGTGCAGTGTCTGCGTTGCCGACAAAACTAACACGCTCCTCTTCGATCTCGGCCACCTCGTCGGCATGCTCCTGATGCTGCTGGATGCCTTGCTCGAAGGCACCACGGCGCAGCAGCAATTGTTCTCCTACCTGGTATTCGGGCAAGGAAGGAGCCTGCGGACCATGCTCTTCCTCCAGTTCTACCAGACGAGCGAATATTTCTTCCGTATCAGCCTGGGCCAGAGGCTCGAATTGTTCATGCCACCAGGTAAGGGGGCAGTATTCGAACTCAGCGACCTCGCTGGCGCTGAAGATGCGCTGTGATTGATATTGCAGTTGTCCTCGTTGTTGCATAACACACCTGGGCGCGCTAAATCGTGCCCCTACGCGGACGTGGGAGCTTGAACACCTGCCAATCCTAACTTATCGGCGATGCTCGACATGGCCTGGATGACGAAGGCGATATGTTCATCCAGATCGATGTCTAGTTCAGCCGCACCCTTCACAAGATCATCACGATTCACGCCTGCTGCGAAGCCTTTACTTTTCATTTTCTTGCGTACAGAAGAAACTTCCAGGCCAATAACGCTTTTATTGGGACGCACCAGGGCCGTTGCGCACGTCACCAAATGCCACTCAAGAAGATTGGCCACTATCCTCCCCGAACTCCTCTCCCTGTTTGGCATGGCCGCATAGTACCCATACGCAGTACTCCAAGGAAGGGAACTGCGTATGATTATGCCCTTCGCCTGGAGAAAACACTTCTGCTAACCAGCGGCCACTTCCGATGTCCCGGCCAGACCCAGCGTCTCGGCAATACTGCTCATCGCTTCAATGACAAAGGCAATATGCTCATCCAGATCCACCTGTAATTCTGCTGCGCCTTTTACCAGATCCTCCCGGTTCACCCCCGCCGCAAAGCCTTTGGTTTTCATCTTTTTCCGCACGGAAGCCACTGGTAATCCAGGCAACGTCTTCTGGCGAACCAATGAAGTTGCTGTGACTATGCCGGTTATCTCATCGCATGCATAGAGGGCTTTCGAGAGCAGGTTATTACGGGGATGGGTCTCCGCGTTCAGGTCATTATGCGCCAGGATCGCATAAATAATTCGCTCGTCATACCCATCCCGGCGCAACCAGCCCGCAGCAACCTGGGTATGTTCGCGCAGATCAGGATATTCCTCATAATCACAATCATGGAGCAACCCCGTCATCGCCCATAATTCTTCCTCCTCGCCATATTTACGCGCATAGAAGCGCATAGCAACCTCAACGGAGAGCATATGTTTCTGTAAACTCTCGTTTTTTACATGCTCGGTCATTAACCGATACGCATCTTCTCGACCAGGCATATTTTCCCGTATCTCCATTCCAGAAAAATCCAGTGAAATGATTTTCATGGTGCCAGTATATCATATCCTGTCACCGGCTCCTGCTGTTCCGCTTCTTATTAGTTCCACGTATTTTAAATTCATTCACTGCTGTTAGTGTTCGCGAGGTAAGACACGACATACCTTTTGAGCTTTTCCAGCTCATCCGGTTTTAACAGGGACAGGGCAATATCCAAAGGCATGCCTGCCTTCAGGGGTACTCCTTCCGGCAAGCTCTCTGCCCTGTCCATGTCACTTCTCTCAACGACATCAAAATATTCTTCCATCATTTTAACAAGGAAAGAGAACATACCGCTTTCATCGGTATCCATGATAGGATATGTGAAAGAAAACAGCGGATCTAACATGGGTACACCTCTCCCAGCATATAGTAGGCAATGTGGTTATAACTGTGTGTTTTACCATTACTCTGGGGTTACCCCATTTCCTATGCAATATCTAGTGACGAATGTTAGTGTAGAGAACGGAACGGGACAGCAACTCCGAAGACACTTGTAGTGCTTGTACCAATGCCAATAAAATGTCTTTGTGGAATATGGCGTTCCCTGCTCAGTTAAAAACAACTCCTCTTGGTCGGATACCTGCGCTAGCTTTCTTCGAAGGCAAATCCGGCACATTGCCAGATTACTGTCCTTTTCTGAAGGTGGAAAGGATATCGTCCAGCTTTTCGCCAGTAATGAAATTGACAGTGGTAATCACCGGCTCCCCCTGCGCAGGCCGCGCAAATTCATTCTCATGCCACTCCTGGATGAATTCACAAACCCCAAACTGGATAGCACGGCGAATATCTTTCAGGTTCGCGCCTTTTACCTCGACGGCCATGAAACTGTACAGCAGAGTAAAGCCTTCATCGAAATCCGTGCTATACACTACATCCATCAAATACCGGGATTGCGGGGTCTGTGACGGTTTTCGCACGCACCGGATTTCCAGGTAGGGAGATGGCTTACCTCTTTTATCAAAGGCTTCGTAAGTTTTCTTTGCCGTACTGGCCCGTGCGGCCTTTCTGTTCTGGTTTGACGCTCGCGGGGATGTCTGTAGTTGTTCGCCCCTGCGAGATCGGGACAGTGGATCACTACTCAATGCAGCACACTACCTTTCCGGCTCAAAGTCCTGAGTCAGCGATTAAGCTGTTAAAATTTCTCATGCTCCTTGTAACATCATGCCCTGTCGTTTTTCCCAACACTTTAGGCAAAACAGTTTTCCCTGGTCATCAAAACTAAAAATTTCCTCTTCAAGCACCACCTCTGCATCTACCCCACAAACTGAGCAAAGCAACATCTCGGATGACTCTTGCCCCTCTTCAAACACTGGCTCATCACTCACATCCTTCAACCCACTCAAAACCCACTCGCGCAAATCCCAAAACCCCATCAACATGTCATTGACATCTTTGAGCAACGGACGCAACCGCCGCGCATTCTTGAGTCGCCTTACCCACTCCGCTGCATATCGATCACCAGCCGCATCCGCATCCAGCGCAACCAGCACCAGAGGCATACAGGCCAACCGAGCAATCCAGCGCGTCAACAATCCACACTACACGCCACCTGTCGCCACGCCATTCACCAGATCGCCACACTCCTGATAGATGGAGCATGACCACCAGGGCAATCTCAATGTGAATAGTGCGCCACTGTTTGCCGCCATCTAAAGTAAACGTATAGGTGCCATCAAGCGCTTTTTTGATGGTCTGACGCATCTCGGTATTTTTGATATACGTTTCCGCTTCGTCTACGCATGATACTCTGCTGAATCCAGCGACGATCAACGTGGTCTGATTGGCCATTGAAAAAATGGCGCTTTTTCGCCCGTCCTTGCTCCCGGTTGTGTTGCCGATACTGGAGATACTTCAAATGACTTTTGAGTCTGGCGATGGCTTTTTCCTCGGATATCTTTGATACTCTGACGGTGGTACTTTGTAGGATCATATGGCTCACTCCACTGAAGACGATGTGATCTCCAAAAAGTTACTCATAAGGCTGGAAGGTCGTGTATTGTTGCACCTGGAGAAACCTGCTTGCGCGAGAGTTTGAGCGACTTTCTCCCTGGCATCCTCGTAGACCGCTTTGGCAAATGGTGCACCATAGTCCTTCGAAAGTGCGATATAGAGAAGACGCCTGGCAATACCACTACTGCGTGCTGCTGCAACCTGCAAGCTGACGATCCGATCTAAATAGCTGCGCAGACGTTCAAAAAAAGACTCTTCTTCCCACTGTCGGAGTTGTTGCAACTCCTGGCGCAGCTGATTATGTGCCTTCCGAACTTCTGTACGAACAATTGCTGTGATCATCTCTTGAAGCATGATGAGTGAGGTCTCTTCCGTCAGATGCTCATTTCGCTTCACGATATCAGCACGGATCAGGTCTACAATAATAGCATTCATAGGATGCTGTTCATCATCTGCTCGCTGTATGATATAATCCACTAAGTCTTCTAATATCGATATATTTAACTGTTTCGTTCTCATCACGCAAAACTCCTGATATCCTGGAGAGAGAGAAGGAGGGAATCTGGATACACCTTCTCTCAGAACAAGAGGAGACGTTGAGCGTTGCTCGCTTATTCGACAAGCACCTCATTCGCAGAGGAAGGGCCGTTAAGAGACCAGCGCATCTTGCCATTCAAATCGAAGGCGATGATGTTTCCTGTGTCCTGATTGACAATCCAGATCAGGGTGGGTTGGATGATGATTTGAAAGCCATTCCCTGACCCTAGTGCCGCTTGCCAGCGTTGACGGCCAGTGAGCGCATCGAGCGTGGTTATTGTCCCATCTTGAGCCAGAAGCAAAAAGAATGATGCTTGCTCAACACTCATCACCTGGGTGATCTGCTGTCCCACATAGGGAACTTGCCAGCGCTGTTTTCCATGGAGATCCCACGCCGTGATAACGGTCTGACCAGCCCACACGATACCAGCGGAGGAAATAGATCCGATCTCTCCGATTTTGATGGGAAACGAGACATTCCAGATCTGTGTGCCGGAGGTCAGATTCAATGCTCGTAGTCCTGAGGTGCTAGAAAGCGATGATATATCTACATCAATATATGCGGTGTAGATACGCTTTGCTGCCGTGTCGATGAAAAGCGACTGGATCTGGCTTTCACGATGCCAGATGATTTTCCCAGTCGTTTTCTGGACGGCAGTGAGCGATCCATCCGTCTGGATAAGCAACGTATCGCCCTCAAGAAAGAGAGCCTTCATGATCTCGCCAGGATCGCCTTGAATGCTCCACTCCTGTCTCCCTGACTGGAGGTTTAAGGCGGTGACCTGGTTCCCCTCGAGAAGAGATCGTGTGCATCGCTGGTAAGCGACGTTACCGGGAAGAGGAGTGTGTTGCTTTGTTGCCATTGCAGGGTTCCTGTTGTAAGGTTCCAGGCGGTAGCCGTCCCTCCCACAATATACAGCGTGGATCCTACAACGAGACTATCATCTGTCCCCGAAGAGAGGGTATGCTGCCAACGCAATTGACCCGTGCGACTATACACGCGTACTGCATCGGTTGCGACAATGATCATTTGTCCTGCTTCAACCAAATGTGTCCCGCTCAACGTAGGCATACTCTCAGAATTGGCATCCGCGCTGGCTTGCCAGAGGCTGGTTCCATCTGCACGATATGCCTGTACATCCCCTTGGAACGAAAGCACAAACAATGAAGGTGGCACTGGTGCTGGACGAGAGGGGGCATGCTGATGTGATGGAGTGGTTCCTCCACAGGAAACAAGCAAGATCACGACAGCCAAAAGAGCACCTCGGAGAAGAGAAATCTTTAGGGAACTGGTGAAGAGAGCAGTTTTTCTCTGAAGCATCAGAAATCCTTTCTTTTCTTGTTTACTCACATTGTCTCACTTTTTGCGCTGAGATTGAAGATAATGTGAGAATATACCCTTCTTGGAAGGAGCAGAGCTGCAGCCCTAGCGATAGTGTACGAGCATTAATGTTGCTAATATGCTTCACCAGTAATTTGCGAGAAATACCAGTTTCCGCCTCTAATTTCCTGTTCGATCGATAGGAAAGAAGAGCGATTTTGTCCGAAAGAAGAAGACGTGGAGCAATATCTTCGGTAAACAAACGGAGGATTCGATATTGCGTCGGTGTGAGATTTAAAAAATGACCATTTGCTTCAATGCGGTGCCATGCATCGTCCCATATCATTCCAGCATACGTTCTTTGGTTCATCATAACACCTCTCTCTCTTCTTTCCCTCTCTTTTTCACGACAATGGACGATCTTCGAGGACTCGGCGTAGGAGTGGATACGCTCGATAGAACCGCGTTTTCACGACACTGGTTTGGCAGGATACCAGCTGACCAATTTGATCAAAGGAGAGATGCTGATAGGTTCTACGTGCCACAACCGTACGGTATTTCGGTGGAAGTTGCTGGATCGCATCGCTTACTCGATTTCTCTCTTTTTGCATTTCAAACGCCTCGTCAGGAAGGGAAACAGTATCTTTTTTTTCTCAAGTGATGGGAGGAAGGGCACAAATAGGTGTTTCGTGCCCTTCCTTCACGATCAACCGAGTTTTGGATCTGTGCAAATGGTTAGAGGGTTGACGGGAGCCGCGATTTCGCAGGCTTGCGATTTGTTCACCGGTGCGTAGACCTGATTTCCGTTGATCCACCACTCTCGCGTGGGAGTCCAGTACACCTGATACCAGTCAGGGCCATCCGGTCCTGCAAACCGCTCAATGGAGACTCCCCATCCGGCGGGCGTGGAACCATTGAGCCAGTATGCCTGCGTCCAATTGGTATGACAATTTCTCGAGTATTCTAATTCGACCAGGAGGGGATATATTTCTTTCGATGTTACCGGGTAAAATGACTGGGCACATCCTGTCTGATAGGGATCACGTCCATTACAGGTATTTCCCGAACAAGTAACTGCTAGAGAATGCTGCCTTAATCCGATTTGCAAACGGTTTTGGATACGCCGTCTTTGGGCCACTTGAGGCCAGAGCTGGGACTGACGAGCAAAGGAGCATGACGGCCAGGAACAGGAAGGAGCCAACCGGCCATGCCATCTTTTTTATCCATCGTTGTTGTTGATGCATAGAAACCTCCTGAATTTTGGAGCAAAGGATGGACTGTTTTACGTGTAGAGAGTCACTGAGACAGCGTTTCTAATGACTCAGGCCGGAATTGTCGGAGAGAACCGATTTCCTCAAGAGAAGGCAATCCTCATTTCTCTCGCGACGTTCGACCTGTTAAATCTGTTCTATCGGGCTGGATATTCGTGGGCCATAGGAGCCGGAACGACCAGGGTTGTAGTAATGTAGACAACCACGTCTGTATGATAGGCTTGTCCAAACCAGACAAAACCAGCGCTAGCAAAATTGTAGGAGACATGGACGCATTGGATTTTGCAGCCGCGAGGCAGTCGAAGGTGACGCCTGTCACGTAATTGTTATGCTGATACAGGTAGACCGTGACCCGGCAGGTACGCCAGAGACCCGCGTTTGCTGCTCCAAAGGAGACATCAGCATCAGGCCAGACTTTTAGTCCCCAGTAGCTGATACAGCCAGATAGGCCACAAATCTCGTTCTATTTCCGCTATACACCGTGCTACTACATCCTCCACCAGAAGCATTCGGATGGACGATCGCCTTGGGACGGGGCGTGGTGCCTGTTGTAGTCGCGCTGCGGTGTGGCGAGATCACCTGAGCCTGTGCTGTTGTGTGAGGAAGCACCAACAGCATCAGGCAGAGTATTGCCATGACAGCCGTGATACGCATGGAAGCGTGGAAGAAATGTGTCATGTGAATTTCATCCTTTCAATGGTGTGAATAGCGTATTCTTTCGTCCCCGGGCTCATCTTGCTCGCCATCCCATTCAATTTGGGTTGCCAGAGAAAGAGAATGAAGTAGGCCTATCCGATATTTCCGCACGCAATCGGATCGAAATTGGTTGAATTGATCGCTCCATTCGCAGAGGTCAGAACCGCGCTTCGATGCACATTGAGATACCACCCCTGCGCTGGTATCTGAGTAACGCCGTTGACGATTGTTGTTGTCGTTGCCGTCCCGGCTTTGTTCTGCAACAAGATACTTCAGCATGTACACCACCTGGCCCTTGCGCGGCACAGGTGCCAAGGTGAATATGTTCCATATGGACCGATCCAGGAACGAGGCCGTGTACAACCACTTTGATCGTCAATTGGTGTTTCGTAACAGAAAGCCATGCCTTCCCTGATACGTTTTGATCAGCTGCCAGCGTTGGATTGAGGGCATAACGAAATACCAGCAATCCATGACTGCGAGCATAATTATGGATGACGACACATGCAATTCGGGAGGGACTGAGCGGTGGAGGCAAGACCATGCTCATTATGCACATTGATAATCCAACCTGTACGTGGGATACCGTTTGGACACCATGCCGAGAGTTGTGTACCGGTAGAGCTTCTTTCTCTAAAAGGGTAATTTGAGGAGATACTACAGGCATAGAATGTATCAATCACATTCTTCTATCCAAACAAGGAGGAAAAGATGCCTGTACCGAAAAAACGTACCACATCGACCTCTGAAGCGGCAAAGGTGGAGTCATCGGACCACACGATGCCAGATGCGCAGGAATTTCGCCACCATCTGCGGAACTTGGCAGTCAGTGCGATGCGATCGGTCATTGAAGAAGTGATGCGCGAGGAGCTTGAGCAGTGCCTGGGAGCCGCATGGGGAGAGTGTACTGCAGAGCGAAAGGGATACCGCAATGGGATCTACACGCGTGATTTAGCAACGTCGTCAGGTCCGATTAAAGATCTCGAAGTTCCCAGAGATCGCGAGGGAACCTTCCACACCCAGGTCTTTGACCGCTACAACCGCTATGAAGCCCAGGTCGCAGAAGGACTCACAGAGATGTTTGTTGCTGGGGTGAGTACTCAAAAGGTGGGAGACGTGGCCCAAACGCTGATGGGAGTTGCCCCGAGCGCTAGCGCCGTGAGTCGTCTCAATCAGACATTAACACAACAATTTGAAACCTGGCGTGAACGTCCTCTGCAAGAACACTGGCGGATCGTGTACCTGGATGGGGTGTACTTCACGGCACGCCACGGAGACGAAACCGATTCCACGGTTCTTTTAACGGCATCGGTGTTGATTTGGAAGGCAACAAAGAAGTTTTAGCGTTGCGTGCCTGTGCCGAAGAAAGCAAGGACGGGTGCAGTTGTCTCTTGCAAGACATACGCCAGCGTGGGGCAACACAGATCGATCTGATTGTCACCGATGGGCATGAGGGAATCCTCTCAGCTGTGGCGGCGCTCTTTGGGGCGACTCCCAGGCAACGCTGTGTGGTCCATAAACAACGGAACGTGATGAACGCTATTGCGCAGACGCGTCCGTAAAGAGGTGAGTACCGAACTTTCAGGGATCTTCAAACAAGAGAAGAAAGAAGATGCACTTCTCAATTTGGCTGCGTTCAAGGCCAAGTACCAGAAACGCTATCCTGAAGCCATCCGCGGCCTTTGTGAAGACGAGGAACATCTTCTGACCTATTACGCTTTCCACAGGTGATGCATCGTTACATTCGCACCACCAATGCCATTGAAAGTTTTTTTAGCAATGTCCGACAACGAACGGATCAGATTGACACGTTCACAACCGAAACATCCTGCCTCACGATTGTGTGGGCCGTTATGCAGGATATTCGTTTGCCAAGAATTCCTATTGGCTAAAAGCTGAACCAGAAGGGATATTGAGCTTCAAAGCAACCAGCCGGAATGGGTGGGCTAAGGGGAGATGCTTGTTGCTGCTTTCCCTGGGTAACAATTGCCTCTCAAAACGCTTGTTTCTCACGGCGTTTGAATATCTCCACTGTATGTTTCTGTTCTGCCACATCGTGTTGAGGAAGGATCTCGTTTCTCTCTTTGTTTGCTTGTTTACCGTCCATCCACCTTTACACACAATACGGGATGGTGTCCCCACATGCGTAAAGCGGTATCTATCGTCGTAGTCCAGCAAGAGGTAGCCGATAAGTTGCCGTAACCAAGCAGGATCAAGTTTAGGACGAATACTTGCTTTTAATTCCACAAGGCACCTATCTACAATCAAATCAGCATCTGCTCCACCTACATCGTTTCCTCCCACAAACTGAGGGTTGAGAACGTGAGGATGTGTCAAGTACAAATGGCACCGCTCGTAGAACAACCTGGACATCGCACACAAATCGTCTATCCATGCATCTTTAGGTATGGCGAGGAGTTCATCTACGCTCTGTCTGGGTGCTGGTGTGAGAAGGATACCATTTCGGCCAAGGTAGTTTTGCCCCGCACGAGCGGCTTCTTCGAAAAGACTCAATACGAAACAGTAGCGTGCTAAGACACGTTCCTCTTCTAAGGACAAATGTCGTTGAACTGGTTGAATGGTGGTGAGAGTCGTATCAAGGCTGTGGAAGAATGCCTCCAGCAGCTTCCACGTGTATGGACCTTGTGCCGCGCCATGGAGTGGATCGAAATTGAATCCGATCCCAGATGTTGAGAGAACAGCAGATCTGTGAACTCACTTTCAGGGAGAGGGATGTCATCTTCGCTTTGTAATGGTCTAAAAGCGAGCAGTGGTACAGCTCCCAAGCCGTTAACGTTGTGTGTGGTCTCATCTCAAAACTATAGCAAATGCGATAGTCTATAGCTCTGCCAAGCATCCCATAGACCCAATTTGGGAGAGACTGGTCGGTAGGAAGGAGAGTGCTGGCTGTTCGGAGTTGCTTGTTGACCTCTGTTGTAATGCTTGTCGTTTTAGGAAAGCGTTGAAGGAAGAAAAGCCCAATAGGACTCTTCCTTCCGGCTTCAATATGATTTTTGAGTGACATCACACCTCTCCATTGAGAATTAAGTGAGCGAAACCAGTACACCTATACGCACGGTTGTTGCCTCAAAAAATAGTAGAGAATAATGGCCCTTGAGTAGCAAACGAAAATCACACGAAGGAAATTGCCCCTTTCCGAACGCTGCGAGAGCATCATACTAGGGTTGCTCACGAAGCTTTCGTTTGTTGATATAGGTGTTGAGGGCGAAGTGGTTCGCATACCCCAGTAGGTTGGCTACTTGCGTACAGAAAGCCCCAACATGAGTAATTCCTTGATGCGCGAGAGGTCAGTATCAAATTTACTTCGCTGAATAATTCCCTTTGGTTTTCCTAGCATTATCCCTTGCATTCGTTTTGCTTTGAGCGCTTCTTTGGTACGCAAACTAATCAAGTCGCGCTCTAGTTCAGCGAAGAGGGAAAAGAGGGTAATGATAATTTTACTATTCATGTCGTGCTTGTTGATATCGAGATTTTGTTTCAGAATAATCACTCGAATATTGCGGGAAACCAATTCACTGATCAACGTGATGACTTCAGCCGTACTACGGCCTAAGCGGGAGAGTTCGGTGACAATCAGTGTATTCGAACTCCGCTAATGTTTGTACGACCTCATCAACACGCCGCTGCTTGCTGGTTTTGCGAGAAGACATGGTGATTTCAACAAAATCATCGACCTTGAGTTCTCTTTTTCGGACCCACTCCAAAATCTCCAATTTTTGGGTGTTGAGATCCTGTTTGTCGGTTGATGTCCTGATATATGCGATTGTTTTCCCCATATTTCCCTCTGTCTCCTCTTAACCTTTTTATACCCACAAAGAGTATACAGGTTGTTGTGGTTTTAAGCAATCTATCACGTGCCAAACTGTAGAGGTATAAACGGTCGTTAATACCTCTACATTTTCCTGCTGTACAGAACCAGGTCAATACGTTAGAATAAGGCAAAGGATGAGAGACCGTCATGTTAGGGTACACCACCCAGAATGAAAAAGAGTAGAATAGGGGCAAGATGTCCTGGCCCAGAAATCGTTCCTTTCTTGTGCTAACGAGCCAGTGTGGAGGAGACTTGATCCGGGTGAGTGTGGGACCACGCATTGTTGCCCATCGCAGAAGCTGTTTTGTCTTCGATGGAGCACGCAGAGGAAAATCTTTGTTTCTGCTCACCCATGCCAGATGCATCTTTCGACTTCAAAGGAGAAAAGCAGAAGGAATGGGAGCCTGGCAGTGGAAATACTGTATCCACGGTGCGCAGGGTGTGATGTGCATAAGAAGACCATTAAGGTCTGTCTGATCATTCGAGACGAGCAGGGGAAGCCACAGAAGGAATTTCGCACGTATGGAACCACAACGGAGGAATTATTGAAACTTTCGGACTGGCTCAAAGAGCAGGGATGCACGCATGTGGCAATGGAAGGAACTGGTGTGTACTGGAAACCAGTGTATAACCTGTTGGAAGGAACTTTTGAGTTGTTGGTCGTCAATGCCCAGCATATCAAAGCGGTTCCTGGACGAAAGCGAATCAGAAAAGATGCGGAATGGATTGCTGAGCTGCTTCAACATGGGTTACTCAAAGCAGAACTCTCATTCCTTCGGCCCCCCAAAGAGAATTACGCGACTTGACGCGATATCGTGTTCGTTTAACGGAGGAGCGAGCCCGAGAAGTCAATCGTGTTCAGAAAACCCTAGAAGATACCAACCTGAAATTAGGCGATGTCGTGAGTGATATTGTCGGAAAAGCGTCACGGATAATTCTGGGGGCGATCGTTGATGGGGAAACCGATCCCGTTAAACTAGCAGGCTTCGCTCTGGGGCGTGTTCATGCCAACGAGCACCAATTGGTGGCGGCATTAACAGGCCATGTCGATGACCATCATCGCTTTTTACTGCGAGAACATTTGACGCAGATTGAGCATCTTGAGCAAGCGATTGATCAGAGTGACGAAGGAAATAGCGTTCACTGCCGCCCCTTCTGCCGACGAAAAAAATTCAGGACCTGCCAGGACAGAACAGGCCGAGATCCCAGACAGGAACCCACCTCACAGGAACTGTCGTCTTCTGCAAAAGCAGTGGGAAACTGGGAGGAAGCGATGGTCTTACTCTGTAGTATTCCCGGTGTAAGCGAACGAGCGGCGTACGCTATTTTGGCTGAAATCGGGATAAAGATGCAACAGTTTCCCACAGCAGGGCATCTGGCATCTTGGGCGGGAGTCTGTCCTGGCAATCATGAAAGTGCTGGGAAGCGATTATCTGGAAAAACACGCAAGGGCAATCCCTGGTTACGACGGGTTTTGATCCAGGTTGCCCATGCAGCATCACGTCAAAAGAACAGCTATCTTGCTGCGCAATATCGTCGCATCGCCGCTCGGCGCGGAGTGAAACGAGCAGCGATGGCCGTCGCTCACAGCATTCTCGTCATTATCTATCATCTGCTGAGTGAGGCAACGACCTATCAAGAACGTGGGGAAACCTTTTTTGAGGAACGAGATCGCGAGTCGGTTGAGCGACGCCTCGTCAATCAACTGACACGTTTAGGGTATCAAGTGGAACGCCAACCCATAGCTCAGGCCGGATAATCTCCAACCTGAGCTGTAGGGAAGGACTTTTTCAGAGGAGAAAGGGCGGTACAGGATGACTATGGCACGCGATCAAGACATAGTGAAACAGTTGCGACGACGTTTGCAGAAGTGGGATCCTGATGGGCAGTGTCCATATCTATTTCACCACAGGGATCAGAATTGTGAATCAACGAACTGGGGCAACTGATCAGACTGCATCTTTGTGAACTTGAGCTAATGCAGGTTCCCGCGGACGTGTGGCAATGTTTGGCTCTGGAATTGTTTGGCTGGACAACAACCAGCTCAGCACCCTGCCCGCGGAAGTAGGCCAGCTCACGGCTCTGCAACGGCTTTGGCTGGACAACAACCCATTGCAGACACCGCCCCCAGAAATTGTTGCGCAGGGCGTCCCAGCCATTCTTACCTATTTGCAGATGTTGCAACAGGCGGAGGTGGAACGCTTTGAGGCGAAAGTGATCCTGGTGGGGGAAGGAGGTATGGGAAAGACGTTGTTGCTGCGTGTCCTTCAGGGAAAGGATTTTGTGAAAGATTACCGGTCACACAGGGGATTGAGGTTGTCTCATTGTATGCTCCCCATCCGCTACAGTTTCACCAGCAGATCACGCTCTACACCTGGGATTTCGGCGGACAGGAGATCTATCAGGCGACCCATCAATTTTTTCTGACGCGGCACTCGGTGTATCTGCTGGTCTGGAATACACGCCTGGGAGTAGAAGCCTGTCGTCTTTCCATCTGGCTCGATACGATTCGTGGACATGCTCCTGATGCAAAGATCCTGCTCGTCGCCACTCATAGCGATGACTGGAATACCCCCACGATCAATCGGTCATTGTACCAGCAACGGTATCCGCAGATCGTTGGGCTGTGTACCATCAGCAATCGTACAGGCAATGGGCTGGATGACCTCAAGACACAGATTTTGGCAGCTGTTGTACAGACACCCTTTGTGGGGCAGAAATGGCCTCGCACCTGGGTCAATGCAGAACAACAGCTCCTGGCCCGTCCAGAGCATCATATTGATGCCGCTACCTTTATCGCTATATGTATCCAGCAAAAGATGAACGATGAGACAGAGCGCGAAACATTCGGGCGCTATTTGCATGATCTGGGCAAAATTCTCTATTTCCATGATGATCCGGTGCTGAGAACACTGATAGTACTCAAACCCAACTGGATCAGTAAAGCCATCAGTCAGGTGTTGGTCGATCCCCAGGTCCAGCAGGCGGGTGGGGTGCTGGAACATCGGGAACTGGCCCGTATTTGGGCCACAGATGACCAGGGGAAACCATATCCCCATGCACTCTACCCAATCTTTGTGCGGATGATGGAACGTTTTGAGCTGTGCTATCAACTGGAACCAGAGCGACCAGGACAACCCATCAGCCAGAGTTTGCTCCCGCAATTATTGTCCCATCAGCCACCGACATCGCTACTACCCGTCCCAACGGTGCCAGAAGCCGAACAGGTGTTGGTGGAGATGCGCTACACTTTGAGTTTTGTCCCGGCGGGCCTGATGAGCTGGTTTCTGGTGCGTACCCATCGCTATAGCCAGCGGCAACACTGGCGCGAGGGAGCACGACTGGTCTATGCTGGTCAACAGGCTCACATTGAACTGGATACTCAGCAACGCGAGATCTCCATCAAAGTGTGGGGTTCGTTCCCCTATACCTTCTTGCTGATCTTGAAACAAACGCTTGATGTTCTGTTGCAGTCTTTTCAAGGACTCCGCGTGCGGCGGAAGATCCCCTGTCGCTGTTCTCTGCAGCAACAGATTCCCCACTATCATGTCTACGAAGATCTGGAGAAACAACAGGCACGGGGACAGAGCGAAATCGTCTGTCCAGAAGGTCTGCGGATCTCCCTTGCAACGTTGCTCTATGGTATCCATACGAGCACGGCCCCTCAGATGGTGGCAACGGTGCAAAAGACGCAGCAGTTTGTGACACAGAGCCTGGTGCCTGACCAGAAGGCGCAACAGAATCAGATCTTAACTCATGAGATGCTACACATGCTTGCCCGGCTCGATCAAGGGCAGGAGTTTCTGTATCGTACCATGCTCAATCAGGACCAGCAGAATGTGAAGCTGGAAAGAGAGAAACTGGGCAACACCTGCCCTGGTCTCTTTGTGCTGGAACGCACTTCTCGTTCACGCATCAATCCCCATGATTCGGGTGAGTCGTGGGTATCGTTTACGGTTGTTGTGTCAGTATCCACAGGGGCCGCATACCATTGTAGGGGAAGAAGGGTATGAGGTACGTCAGGGGAAGGAGTGGTGGAATACGATGAGTCCGTGGCTACGACGAATGGTGAAGGTACTTGAGGTGGGGATGCCGCTTGGGAAAACGATCAATGAGGGTTTTAAGTTGGTGGATATAGAGCGCTTCGCGCCAGAGATCGATGTCTTCAATGGATTCTGGGTGATCTACCAGAGATCTCTGTTATAGATGCCCTGAGCAATGCACAACTGGATGGGAAGGTGCAGACGATGCAACAACTGGAAGGATCAGCGCGGCGCGTGCTCTGTCACTTCCTAAATACCGCAGATCCAGCTCAACGCTGGCATGGATTGAACCAGGTCATCACCGATGATAGAACGATCTTATGGCTCTGTGAGCACCATCGTAAAGAGTTCGAGGTACGTCCTCTTGAAGGGATATAAACGCTCTGGTGACCAGCGTGCTTCCAGTTATTTTAGCTTGACCATTTATTGTCATGTAAATGGAAGAAAAGTTCGGCTCTTCCATTTACATGACAGTGCAGGCGAAAGTCACAATCCAGTGCGGACGAAAGTGACAAAAGTTCAAAAATATAGGTCACCTGCCCCATGCCACTCCGCCCTTTTCTCCGCTATTCTTGTGAGCATAAGGAAATCATTTTTCAAACAGTTTTTCTTGGAAATTATAGAGAGGCAAGGAGTAAATGACGTATGAACAACCAGGACATGCCGCAGCCAGTTCTTCAGCAGCGCTCTCGCGGGGTAGCAGGGAAAGTGACTGCAATCACTCTTGCCATCGCACTCCCAGTGATACTTTGTGGAATCCTTTGCGTTGGCACACCTACGTGGCTCATCTATCAATGGAATCGAGGCATCTATTATGGATATGTTACTATCGATGATCCCAGCATGACGTATACGCAAAACGTGGGCGACACCGTGTCTTTTGGAAATGTACATTTTCAAGTGAGTTCCATGCAATTTGTGAAATATAGGGACACCACCTATCTTGTGGTGCATGTGAGAATAAACAGGATTCCGCTATCCTAGACTTACCTGGAACGCTCGTTGTCTACACCTCTCCTGTTTTCGATGCCTCGGGAGATCGTCATGCCTTCACAGGAAACGAAATCGATCCGGTGCCAGACAAAGCCGTTCCTTTTCCCTATGTTTCGTCTCGTGTAAGCTACGATGAGTTTAACGGTATTACGATGAATAGTACCTCAGAGGAAGGAGATATCCTCTATAAGATACCCTCGCCAAATGTTCCCTTCGTGCTCGTATTGACGCCGCAATCTTCAAGGCACTATGCCTGGAATAGCAAAATTAATGATTGTACGTTTCTGCCTGTCTTTCACTGCTAATCAATAGGGCGACTATGCAGAGCTGTTGTGCTTTGCCAGATACCCTGGTTCATGGCCACTTTTTATGCGGCAAGGCTCCTCGAGTGCGATAGGTCATGGTTTCACTACTCAGGGAGCCTTACAGGTTGCTTGTCGCCTTTCATTAAGCACGCAAACGACTGGAATGAAGACTGACATCCTATTTTTGGGCAAAAAAATGGGTGTCGAAACCGCCTATTTTTTCGGTTTCTCGCTTTTGTCGCTCAAAGCAAGCCGGAGCCTCGATCAAGCGCACAGGGTAGAGAACACCCACGCTCTTTGGCGATCAGGAAGAAAAGCCGTCTTCGTATATCGCACAGGAAGCGCTACGTCCTCATCGTTCGGAGAACAGCTGGCTTGTGTGTCCGTTGCTCTCCAGATGACCATTCCTCGTCGCCGGAGGTGGCCAGATTGACCAGGTTCTGGCCTGCCGGTTCGCCTTCCTCTTTTGAGGAGTCCGGAATTTTAATTTAGCATCTCTGAAAAAAGACTGACAAATCAATCAGCTCAAAGCCAACCGTCACGTCTCCCATAGGCCAGTCACCAACCCACACAGATGACTCCCGCGACGAGACACAGAATGAACGTAGCAAGAGCCGTTCCTCTCGGTGGGCTGAATTGCGACTCTCCGACGAACTGCTTGCCTGCTATTGAAAGAGATGTGTGTATCAAATTGTATCATGGTTATTCTCTGTGTTTCTACATATGTCATTATGTTCCACGCGAAAGAAAGCAGCTCTTCCTCACCAAATAAAATTCTGTAGAATTGCTCTACCATTTCATCTTTTGCTCTTGACGAACAAGGACAAGAGCAAGTATAATCACTGTAGCGCTTATTATCACCCAGAGAACGCTTTTCCCTTGCTCTTCATATGCCCTAGAGGGTAAAGCACATTTTCATTATTGAGAGAATACGACTGGATAAGGACGTCAGTCCTGCGGGAACCCTTTGAATTCCTCGCTTCTGGCGTACCATCCTTTTTTTTATAAAAATGTTTGAAAAATTATCTCAAGGAGTAGACCTCTTATGCCTTCTCAGTATCCACCCGATTCTTATTTTGGAGATCGATCACGTTTCTTTTCTTCTCCATCACGTTTCCCTGATACGCCATTAGTTGTCCGTCCTCCAGGTCAGCGCCGACACCTTCCCCGGCGAGTGATCTGGTTCGCCAGCCTGGGGTTGCTTTTGCTCCTGTTGAATCTGGGGAGCACGATTTTGAGCACGCCACAGGCCTACGCCGCCGTTCGCCCACCCGTGGTGCTCAAAGGAGCTCCCTCCAAGCCAAATGTGGTCAATCCCACGGCTGGTTCGACCTCTTCAGCACAACCGTATCACCCGGCACCGGAGGGCTCAGCTCCCATTGGCAAGCCCCAACCGATCACCCACACCGTCCCATTGTCTATGAAGGCGGGTTCGCTGGCTCTGCAGGCCACCACCACGAGCCACTTTCTGGGAAGCGATGGGCATCTGAAGGTGAGCATTCCCGCCACTGCCATCAGCCCTCAAGCCGCTGCAAGCTGGTGGCTCCTTGCACTTGCAGGTCTCCGAGATCGCGCCTCCGCCGGCTCCATGCAGGCGGCAGCGGCCATCTGTCGCTAGGGACCTATCTGTTCCAACTGGTTGATGCCAATGGGGTGCTGGTCAATCACGGCTTGCACTCCCCCATTACCGTGACGTATCACTATAGCAAAAGTGAAGCGGCGCTCAATCTGGACCATGCCTACATTGTGGAGAACGGCCCACGACCAGCGCAAGGCAGCATCAAATTTGCATCGATGAAGGCGAATGTGGCTCTTGCCAACACCTTTGGAGCCCTCTCCTCTCAGGCGGTCCAGCTCAACACCACACAACAGACCTTGCTGGCCACGCCGTTGATCAGCACGCCCAGCACATCGCTGACCTGGCAGAGCGATGTCTCCATCGGCACCTTTGGCAAGCCCGATCCCTTCAATGTCGATCTGAGTGCGGGTGGCCTCACGTCACAGTTGCCCATTGATGTTCCCGCCGGACCTGGTGGCCTGACCCCTCCGGTCTCGCTCTCCTACAGTAGCGAGGGCGTCAACGGCCAGCATAACCCCACCGGAGCGGCAGGCTGGGTTGGCGAAGGCTGGAACCTGAGCATGGGTTCCATTGACTGGGCCGAACATAATGTCTATGCGGGTTGTACGACGACGGCCTGTGGCGGAGGCGTCAACTGGGAGAACACCTGGGAGTTGAGTGATCCGTATGGCACCAGCTCCGAGCTCATTCCCCCCAATCTCAACGTTTCGACCTATTACGATGACTCCACCAATACCTATTGTGATGCCACCAAGGGAACCAATCCACCCTATCCCTGTCCCATTCTCTGGCACACCGCCACCGAGACGCACACCAAAATCTATGCCTATGTCGGACCCAATAGCTTACCGCAGATGAGTGCCAAACCGCCCTGTTTCCGCGTCTGGGAGCCCAATGGGGTGATGGAAGAGTTTGGCTGCACGTCCGATTCGTTGCAGCACTACTATCAGGCCAGTGTGGGAGCCCACCTGATTTCGAGCTGGCTGCTGGATCTGATCACCGATCCGCAAGGCAACCAGATCCATTTCACCTATCAGCAGGATAACACTACCGTGGCTGGCACCCACCAGGCGATCCGCGATGTGGCTCTGAGCACCATCGAGTATGATTTGCCCAATTGCCATAATGCTCAGACGATGTGTACCGGCGCCAACTGGAACCCGTTGGTGCGCCTGAGCTTCCAGGCCAATCACGCTCCCCGCTTGAGCGGCGTGGCGCCTGCGGGCTGTAACACGGGAGCCAACCTGCGCTGTGATGATCCCCTGGATCTCTCCAGCAGTGGTGGCATCGCCGCCCCCGAAGTGCAAAGCACCTTTGTGCTCAACGATATCCTGGTGCAGGTGCGTACAAGTAGTGCCGCGTCCTGGAACACCTTGCACGATTATCGTCTGGGCTACGAAGAGTCTGGCCCAAGCACCATCACCGATCCCTCCTCTGGCAAAGCAGAATCAGCAGCAGGCATGCTTGATCTCACCAGTTTCCAGCAGGGAGGGACGGCAGGTGCCAACGCACTCATGTATTCGGGTCTCGATGAAAGTGCGACCCGATCCTACGCGTATATGAAGGTCTTTGATCTCAGCAGCAAGAATGTGGTGGTGGGACCCAATACCACGCTGTCCTATTGGATCTATCCGCAGAGCAAGGCGACCAATGGAAGTGTGAGTGGCAATAACAGCACCTGTGTCGCGGTGGATATGATCTTCACGGATGGTTCCAATCTGCGTGACGCCGGGGCGGTGGATCAGTCTGGCAACCCGCTGCGTCCAGCGCAACAATGCGGGCATTTGACCATGGATCAGTGGAACCTGGTCACCTCCGATATCGGGGCAGCCGTCAATGGCAGGACCATCAGTAAGATTGATATTGGCTATGATCAAGGTCCCAATACCGGTGGGTATCGTGGCTATGTCGATGACATTAGTCTGAGCAATCCAGGCAGCACCACGCCTCTTTTTAGCAGTAGTCTGGAGAGCGGGGATCCGCAACCCACGTGGACCGATACGGTGGATAGTGGTCCAGAAGCCGGAGCAGGCAACATCAACAGTGTGGGAGGCATCTGCTGTGGTCTCTCAGCTCCTCAACTGGGAATTCGTGCGGAAGTGGTGCATGCCGATAGTGCCGCCCTGCCGATGCGCACCTTTACCTACACGTCGCGCACCAACTATTACGAGGATGATCAGTTCACGGCCAATTCTTCAGGCATCACCAAATGTGGACCAGCCTGGAATACGGGCAATGGCAGTGGGTGTCTGTTGTGGAGCCAGAGTTATGCCAACAACAGTCGCTTCCTGGCCTCGGCCAGCAATGGACAGGGGTTGGCGCAGATCTTTGCCTGGTCGCTGGCCCGCAGCAATACGCATGGGGTACCCGGTGGAGGAGCCAATAATGCCGATCCGCTCTACTGTAACGCGCACCAGAACGGCTATCCCTGCAATGAAGCCGACGATCAGAGCTGGAGTCATGTTGTGCTCACCCAGACCAATGACAACACGGTGCGGCTCACGCAGAATGGGCAGGGAGGAACCCAGACCTCAACCCCCATCAAGAGCACCACGGACTATGGGTATCTGTTGAGCTACCCGCTGGCCTCGCAGCAGTGTAAAGATTGTGTGGCGGGCTTCGATTGGGGCAACCAGAACGACTCGGACTATCTGAGTTACTACAATAACCAATTTATGGGCTTTGCCCAAGCAACCGTCGCGCTGCCCAGTGGGGCCAAAGAGGTGCATAAGTACTATGCGACGCAGGGCATTGGCATCTACGATACGAGCCAGGTGACCTGTTTTGCACAGCATCCCTGCCATGCCTCGCCGTGGTGGAATCTCAATAACGCCGCCCATGGCCATGAGTATGATGTCTCCTCCTATGACACGGATGGCACCACCCTGCTCAAGCATACGGCCAATACCTATAAGGCGGTCTGTCCCCCTGCCGGGGTTGCGCCGACCCCAGCCAGTACGGATGCAGGCAAGACCTATACCTGGGATGGCAACCTGGTCAGTGAACTGGATCATAACAATCCCGTCGCGGTTTGCGATATTGAGGAAACCCAGAGCGTCAGTCAGATCAGCGATGGCAGTAGTAACACCGTCTCCACGACAACGGCGTCGACCTATGATAGCGACGGTCGGGTGACGCAAACGACAACTTCAACCAATGGAGGCACGCCAAACAAGGTCGTCAAGAACACCGCCTATGTCTGGAATGATGGAATCACAGCAACCAGGACGGGTGCGACGGGCACCTATATCATCGATACCCCTGCCTTTAGCGATACGGAAGACGGTTCGGGCAACCGGCTTCGCTGTAGCTACATCAGTTATGATGGGAAGAGCTATGCGACCGGGCAGACCAGCAATCTGACGGGTGGGCAGGCAACCAGCCAGACCAGCGATGCGAATTGTGGCACCTCGTCCAATAGTTACGCGCCCGGTGGACCGAGTACCACCACGCAGTCCTATGATGTCTATGGCAATGTTATCGGAACGAGCGACGCCGACGCCAATGCTGGAATCAGTGGGCATACCGGCTGTCTGGTCGGAAGCACGCAATACACGGCTTGTACAAGCTACGATAGCACGTTCGACGTGTTCCCGACCACGGCAACCAACGCACTCAATCAAAGCGCCACGACCAGTTATGCCAACACCACAGCACCTTTCGGGTATGGAACCTGGCTTGCGAGTAGCACCGATGCCAATAGTCAAACCACGAGCGTCAACTACGACCTGCTGGGACGTATGACGGGCGAGACCTTGCCGGGCGAGACCAGTGGTTTGCTCACGAAGCAATGGACCTATACCAACTGGTGTAGTGGCACGGCGGCGCAGACACCCTGCGAGGAGATTGATGAGATCGACCGTCTCAATAGCACTACCACCACGGTCACACGCGCATTCTACGATGGCGACGGTCGCCTGATTGAGACGCGTACACCAGGACCGGGGAGCCAGGATGTGGTTACGTATGCCTCCTACGATACGTCGGGGCGACAGATCTTCAAGAGTAACCCGTACCTGATCGCAGCCTATACCGGCATGTCCGGGCCGTCAGCCTATTCCATTCCCGATAGCAGCCAGCCAGGAACCAGCACAACCTATACCACGTTGCGCCTGACGAGCGTCACCGATCCTAATTCTCATGTGACCACAACGACCGACAGTGTAGTCTGTGGAGTTGCTAGCACCAGCGATAGCGGGTGTTATGGACAGACACTGATACAGGACGCCAATGGGCACAGGCGGCGTCACTGACAGGAGGATTAGGAAAAACCAACTATCAACAAACGTATACCGGATCGAGTGTAAGCACCTACGCGCTCTATGCGACCACGGCCTACATCTACAATGCGGCAGGGGATCGGCTCTCCACGAAATCAGCGGACGGGACGATGGTCACCACGACCTATGATGCATTGGGGCATGCGATCAGCCAGAATGATCCTGATAGTGGCACCTCGATGGTGACCTATGATCCCAATGGCAACGTGACGGAAACGGTGGATGCCCGTGGAAGTGCAGGGACCATCTACGCAGGCTATGATGGCGCAAATCGTCAGCTCTGGCGCAACGGCACCAACACTCCGACGGGTGCCTGGGTCACGTATAGCTACGATAGCACCACCAACGGCAACGACGGCATCGGCCAGCTCACCAGCGAGAGCTTTACGGGCAGCGGCAATCTCTCCGGCTCGTATGCCTACACCTACGATGCGCGTGGGCAACAGATCAACCAGACCGTCACCGTCAATGGAACTGCCTATCAGCTACAAGCGACCTATAACGATAACGGGCAACCGCTGACACAGACCTATCCCACTGGCGAAACGGTGACGCCAGGCTATTCCTCGACGGGCTGGTTAACGGGCCTGACCACCTCGGCAGGTGGTAATATTACCATAGCATCCAACCTGGTGTATGGTGGACAAGCAGGGGCAGCAGGTCAGATTACCTCAATGAGTCTGGGCAATGGCATCTACTCCTACGCCGCTAGCTACGATACCGGGATGCGCCTGACGTCGGCAGGGCTCACGAATACCAGTAGTGGGAATCAGCTCTATCAAACGCAACCGACCTACGATGCCGTGAGCAATATTGTGGGCGTGCAGACCAGCGCTGGAGGCCAGACGGACACCCAACAATTCTGTTACGATGATCTGTCGCGGCTCACGTGGTCGGGCACCAACGGAACGCCACCCTGTAGCGGGCAAAGCATCACCCCAGGGACATTGACAGGAGCGCAGTACCAGCAGAGCGAGAGTTACAACGTCGATGGTGGGCTGGTGAGCGGGCCAGCCGGGAGCTATACCTATGGAGATAACACCCATCCCCATGCCGTTACCTCAACCAGCAACAGCTACAGTGCAGCCTATGATGCGGCTGGGAATCTGATCTGTCGTGCGTTGACCACGACCTGTAGTGGCTCGTCACCCACTGGTCAACAACTGGGCTACGATGCACAGGGGCGGCTCTCCCTCTGGCAGAACCAACCCACCTCACCGACGCAGACCGTGAACTATCTCTACGATGGTTCGGGCAATCGTGTGGCGATGCAGAGTACCGTGAATGGCACGACGACGCTGACCTCCTACATTGGCTCCGTCGAAGAGGTGCAGACAACTGGCAGTTCCACGCAGACAACGACGTACTACCAGGTAGGAGGCAGGCGGGTCGCCGCCGACGTGAATGGGACGTTCTACTACTTTGGCTATGATGCCCTTGGCAGCCAGGTAGCAGTGTTGAACTCGACGGGAAGTCTGGTGGGTGTACACCTCTACAGTCCATATGGATCGAGCCGCTATAACACGGGGACGTTGCCGACGAGCATTGGGTTCACGGGGCAGCGGGCCGATAGTGTGACCGGGCTTGATTATTATGGGGCACGATATTATGATCCGGCAGTAGGACAATTCTTATCGACGGATAGTGTGCAAGGTAATGCGCAAGGAATGGACCCCTATGCGTATGTAGGGGGAAATCCAGAAACCCGAACAGACCCAACAGGACAGCGATGGATTGCGCCAGATGGGTCAATGGCCTGGGTAAATCCTGTGACGGGGGGAACGACGGTTCTTGATATGGCTCAACCGGGCTATCCCGAACATATTGTGAACTACCCGGCAGGCTATGTCCCTTATGATCCAATGACGGATACGGCCAATAGTACGGCAGCGAAATTGGGACGTGCAACCGGTCTCTCCACCATTACGAATCCGAAAGCGAGCCTGGGAGATAAGATCAAAGCAGGATTGCATGAAATCAACAACATTTTGACAGGGCTAGGCATGCTTTTCGGTGGGCCAGAGGTCGAAGCAGGAGAAGGACTCATCGCAGGTGGAGATGAGGCGCTCAATGGGATAGAAGATACAGTGGAAGCCTGCGGAGGCGGTCTCAGCTTCATTCCCACGACGAAGGTGGCGACCGCGCAAGGGGAACAGGCCATCGGGACGCTGAAGGTGGGAGAGAAGGTGTGGGCCTACAATCCTTCGACGAAGAAGATGGAGTTGCAGCCGATCCTGCATGTGTGGGTCAATCACGATAATGACCTGGTGGATCTCACGATTACGTACACCACGAAGCAGGGAAAGGCAACGAAGCCAACCAGTGAGGTTCTCCACACCAACAAGAAGCACCCATTCTTGACGGTGGAGAAGGGATTCCTTCCGGTTGCGCAGATCAAACTGGGAATGCATGTGGTAGAGGCGGATGGGCAGCTGGGCGTGATCAGCGGGTGGAAGGTTGTGTCGGGTGTGAAGACAATGTACAATCTGGAGGTACAGCAGGATCACACCTATACGGTGGGGGTGGGCCAATGGATTGTACACAATTTTAATTGCACCTCTTTAGTGCAACAGGCTGAGCAAGGTTTAAGTAAATCTGCGAAAGCTGTTTCAAATGTAATAGATACTGTTACAGGCGACCCAGTTGTGCGAAATAGTGGAGCGCAAGTTATCACTAAGATTGGAAGTGCCGATGCTTTTATTGAAGATGGTGTTGCTTGGAGTGGTCATTGCGCGGAGACGAGATGTAACGCTCAAATTGCATGGCTTTTTGAGAGAGGACGAGCCGCGATTTAAGATGGAGGAGATGTTATTAAAATAGGTATGGCACAGGTTGCAGGGCGGTCACCTTGTATTGCTTGTATGGTAAACACCCAATTGTTGGCAGAGGAAACTCAGAAAATTGTGGTAATGGGATTTGGAGATCAGTCCTGGATCTTTGAACCATAGCCATGACCTTTTAATCACTGTTTAGCAAAATCATTGTAAGATTGCCTTTCAAGCTTAGATGAATAGCAAGAAAGGTAATCTTACAATGAAAAAACCAATATTAGCAATGAAACTGGTGAAGCAATTCCAGGCGAGTAGGTAAACCTATTATTAGAGGAGGATTTTATGAGAAACCCTGATCAAATTTTGCTGGAGAAAATAACTGGCCAACTAGGCATGGATCCGCCGCATAAATACAATAGTAACGGAAGGTTGCGTAAATTGAGTATTGTTGCACGAGACAAGAACGCAATAATTCCTGAAGAAGTGTGGCAATGTACAGAACTAAAAAGTTTGATTCTTATAGGGTTTAGAGCAGAAACCCTTTCTGAAGAGTTAGGGATGTTACGCCAATTACAAGAACTACATATTATTAATTGTGCATTTCGTTCAATCCCATCAAATATCCAATTATTATCTCATTTAGAGAAAATAAGAATGGAAAATGTTCCATTGAGCCTTATTCCTCATGCCCTGACCACGTTATCTTCTCTGAAAACTTTTATAATAAAACAGGCTCCTCTTCAACATCTTCCAGATACGTTTGGTAACCTTCAGTCACTTGAAAATTTTGTTCTGAATCAGTGTCAGATTGTTAATCTTCCTCCTACTATTGGAAAACTGCAGAAGTTGCGAAAAGTAGATATTGCCTTGAATCCTGATTGCGTCTCTTCCAGAAGAACTCTATCAATTATCAGCTCTAAAAAGACTGAATTTGGGTATGCTGCCTTTATCACGATTATCTCCGGCGGTTGGGCAGCTTTCTTCTCTCCTCTCATTCAATTTACGCTCTACTTTGTTAGAGAGTATTCCTTCAAAATTGGGCAGCTATCTTTCTTACAAGAACTCTACTTAAGTCATACCCCCCTCAAAACACTCCCTCCATCAATATGGGATTTACCTCACTTGCGTACCCTTTGGTTAGATCATACCCATATAAATGAGCTTCCTGCGCAAATTAAGCAATTGCAGCATCTCGAAGTTTTAGCTTTGCAAGCAAATCACTTAACTGAGATCCCTCCTGAATTAGGAGAAATATCTTCTTTGAAGACCCTTTACCTTAGTGATAACGACCTAAAACTTCTTCCTCCAGAAATTGGGCACTTACGCAATTTACGCCATCTTGATTTAACAAATAATCATCTTTCTTCTATTCCAAAAGAAATTGGTCATTTACAACATTTGCAGGTATTGGAGATTGGTGGAAACGATCTTTGGAGCTTCCAAGCGCATTGAGTCATCTGCCTTCCCTGGAATTCCCTGAATGTAAAACCTTTTATGCCCTCATTGCATCTTTCTTTTGATATTATCAAAAAAGGGACAGAAGCAATTCTTAAATACCTTAAATTGCAAGAAGGTGAAATCAATGATAGACAATAAAAAAACTATTCAATCGCTGCATTAAGCAAGAATTATAATATTTTGATACAATAGTTAATAAAGCGTTTCTTATAATTCTTGCTTAAGAGACATTTGGTTTAGAGCCATATGAAGTAGTGAAGGTCTCCTTGTCCGAGCTCATTTTCATAGGATCCTTTGAACCTGTAACCGGATAGTGTAGTTCTACCGAACGTGCCCCTACAATACACAATTTGAGCGTTCTTGAGGCCGTTGCTTTATCTGCAAATGAGGTATTCTATGCTTCAAACGATCCTTATTTTTTCACCTTTAATAGTTTTGTTTCTGTCAAGCTTGGTGATTTTCGTTTTTGGTCTACGAAATTACATATCTCGAATAGAAAAACAAAGTGTTGATCCAAATGGACAAACTGGTACTTTGATCGCTTTTGGAGCTATGGGATTGGCTGGATCTGGTAGCATATTACTGTTCGTTTTTACGCTATCTACAGCGGTTCGCAGAAGTCTTGAACCATTTTGTGGAGGCTTCCTTTCTTTCACTTTTCTTAAAAGGGGTGGGTCAATCTTTCTGATCACCGCTGTAGGACCATTTTATTCGCTTTGTTCCTCTGTAGTATCATTCTCTTTCTGACAGGAGGAGTAACACTGCGCAAATTCGTAATCGCTGGAAAAGAGTATATTTTTCGCTTTCAGCCAGTATTATTGGTATGACTTTAATAGTGCTCAATTTCCCTTTTCTAATTAATATACACGAAAAATTTACTATGATCTATGTGTTGTTGTAGTAACTGTTATTTGCATACAGATAGTAGTGCTAGAATCCTGGAAAAAGAAGAGAAAGCACGAAACTTCCATCTCTATTGAGGAACAGTTGCGGGAATAATGAAGTAGCTTGTACGGCTGTTTCCTTTTCATCCGTTCTCCCAGTTCGTCTTCGTGGTGGTGACTGGTCGCGATTGGTCTTTTGGATGGTCTTGTACAGTCTCGAATTCGTGGAGACAGGAGCAACCATATCTACTCGCGGCACGAGTCCTGCCGCGGCGGCAATTTTTGCACTTCCTGGAACTCTCGTCTAAATGAAGAAGATAGGTATTTTGCCTGAAGGGTAGTTGGCTAACAGCAATTGTTGGATTGGCCCCTCAAACACCTTGCACTGCGGGAAATTGAGCCGCAAGGTCTCACATCGATACCGATTGATCTCGACTGCAAACACAGGCGATACGCCCGCCTGGTCAAAACCACACATAAGGCGTATGGAAGGTCAGGCGCAAATACCTGAAATGTCTCTGATGCTACTTCGCCAGTGGTACACACGAAAAGTTGTTCTGGTCCTTCAAAGGCGTATGAAGGATTTCACACACATCCCCCAGTTATGTGCTAAAGGTTAACTCAATCTCCACCAAAGGTTTTGTGGGCCTTCACTCACAGGAGCGACCCATGAGTACCTCTCTGAAGGTAACACGATAGAAGGTGGCTTTTAGATTCAAGCTCTTCCATTTTCTCTTTCGTGTGTATCTCCACCTGCACCAGCAAAGAAGTGCGCTGAGCGTAGGAGTATCTCTGTGGGTTGCATAGGTCGCTCCTTTTTTACAAAAAATGAGGGCAGATGCTTGTTGCCAGAAGCATCTGCCCTCTTCAAATGGTTATAAAGAATGGCAATCAGGAGGCTTTGCGGCGGGATGTGGGGTCCATGCTTGCCATGGGGGAACGGTCTCGGTTGTGAGCAGATGCAAGCCAATAAGGTCTGTGAGCTATTCGAGGCGCTCGCCGTTGTTCTGAAACAAGCGGGCACGAATTGCTCCCAATATATTCATCATGGGTCTGATAGCGTGTTCGTTCCTCGGGAGACATCGAGGTCAATGCTCTGAAAACCCAACGGGGCCCGACCCAGCTTCCCGAGAGTATTTGCCCTTCAAACAGCAGATGATGGATGATGTTGCCTCCTTGCCTCTCGATGTACCATTTCCCGCCCTGTTCTTCCTTGTGGAAACTGGCGGTGTCTGGAAGGATATCAGTATCGAGCATGATTCTTTTCCCTTTCTTTTTCCTGTAAAGACCAGGACAGATCTTTTCTCATGTTTTCAAATCAAAAAGAGAGGAGAGACACGCAATACACGTGTCTCTCCTCTTGAAGTGTGTTGTATTAAAACAGGGTGAGTTGCTGTTGTCAACGTCCGCCGAATCCTGCGCCTGGATAATTGTAACCCCAACTCAACCATTTGTTCAGAAACCCCTCTTGCTTACAGAGGGACTTCACGCCAGCATGGGATGCGCCAATCCGTTTTGACCCCAACGCCAGCAGTTTTTGCGCCCGTTAGAAGTTGACCCTCCTTTCATTTTTGTCCTCCAGCAGGGCGCTGTGTTTCTCGACGGTCTTTCATGCGGTAGCTCCGGCCGTTTATCGGGATCACCTCGGCGTGATGCAAGAGCCTATCGAGCAGCGCCGTAGCGAGCACTTCGTCTCCCAGCAGTTCGCCCCAGGCAGAAAAGCTGGTATTGGAGGTCAACAGAATAGAGCCGTGCTCATACCGAGCGGTGACCAGCTCAAAGAAGTGATGAGCCTGCCCAGATGAGAGTTTGGTGTAGCCGACTTCGTCAATCACAAGCACCGAAGGGGCGATGTAGCGACGCAGGCGTTGGCGAACCAGGCCAGGATAGGCAGCCGTATCCAGGGCCTCAGCCAGATGGGTCAGGGTGGTAAACAAGGCAGAATACCCAGCGCTGAGCGCCTTGACGGTGAGTGCCAATGAGAGGTGTGTTTTTCCGACGCCCGGTGGCCCCAGCAAGATCACGTTCGTGGCCGTCTGCACGAAGCCGAGATCGGCCAACTCCCACAACAGCCGTTCTGAGAGTTCAGGTTGAAAGGCAAAATCAAATGCCTCCAGCGTCTTGATCGCTGGGAGCCTGGCCGCGGTCATGCGCCGTTCAGCGGCACGCCGATCTCGTCCCTCGATTTCCGAGGCGAGAGCTCGGTTCATGAAGGTTTCATAGGTCCACTGTTCCTGTCTGGCGGTTTCATAAAGCGTGGGCAGGGCTTTCTCGAGTTGGGTGAGACCCAATTGTTTCAACTGGGGCTGCATGTTGCCTCCTCCAGACCACACAACTGATCATACTCAGTCAACGCTCGTGCAACGACCTGTGGAGCGGGTCGCAGATGGCCGATGGGAACCACCTGTGCCCGCCTGGAGGAGGCCGGAGGAATGGAACGCCATTGATCAGGATGCTCCACATGGCTCTGAGACAGCGGACGCTTCGCCAGTTCGGCGAGCAGGTGTCCAGCATGCCAGATCTTGAGCACCCCATGCCATTCCCGTACCTGGACCACTGAGCCTGCCACCGGGGGTGATGAGGGCAGTCCATAGAGCACTCCATCATAGGACAGGTAGCCATCCCAGCTGACTTTGCGTTCTTCGCTTCCAAAGCGTTCCCAGGCAAAAGCCGTTGGCAAGGGAGCAAGCAATTCCTGCTCTCGGCGATCTTTGGGCCGCTCGTGGGTGGTGCGATGCACACGGCTATTGACCCGTTCACACCACACATGGGCCTGACGATTGAGGTCATCGAGATCGCTGAAGGTGACCCCTGCCCAATAGCTGTGCTTAAAAAACCCTACTGAACGCTCAACTTTGCCTTTCGTTTGAGGGGTATATGCCCGGCACACTCGTGGCGCTACCCAATCGAGGCCATGCGCATCGGCAAAGAGAGGGTTCCAGCGGGGCTTTTTGTCTTCCATTTCGAGCAGCACGCTCTTCATCCGGTCAGTCAGCGCGGCTTTGGGCAACCCACCGAAGTATTCAAAAGCGAGCATCAAACAGCGGATCAACGTTTGGACATCACAGCGCTTGACGAAGGTGACAAAGCGCATACGGGAGTACGAGAGAATAGCGGTGAAGCCGTAGAACTTGTGGGACACTCCATCCTGCTCGTACTTGTACTCGCCCCAGTCGAACTGCATTTGCTCTGCGGGCTTCGTTTCATAGCGGACAACCGGATAGTGCCCACCCGCTGGCGGACTGATCCTCACCCGAATTTATGGAGACCCTAAACATTAGGGTGAACACTTCACTTGTTCGTACTCAAGTGGACTCATATAGTGTAAGGTAGAATGTCTTCTGTGCGATTATAGAAGCATTCTATGAATTCAAAGGTAATGCTTCTGGCTTGTGCTCGCGTCTAGAGATTTCCCCCTCAATTCATTCCCCTTTGAAACTATGAAAAAAGCTTTCCATGGCTGCATTATCGTAACAATCAGCAGTATGGCTCATGCTCGCTCGCAAGCCTTCTTGCTCTAAAAGTTTTTGATCTCTCGCTCGTGTAGGTGCTCCCGCGATCGGAATGATGGAGTAACCCGGCTTGTGGACGGCGACGAGCCAATGCCATACGCAGAGCTTGAACCACCAGGGCAGTATCCTGGATAGTCGCCATAGACCATCCTACCACCATACGCGAGAACAGATCAAGCACAACAGCTAGGTACAGCCACCCTTCTGCTGTCCAAAGGTAGGTCGTATCGACTACCCATTTGCGGTTGGGCTCATCCGCGCTGAAGTCGCGTTGGAGCAAGTTGGGAGCCACCTGAGCACCTGGCACACTCTGGGTGGTGATCGTGCGATGCCGTGGACGTTTGGCAAACAGTCCTTGCTCCTGCATCAGACGAGCCACTCGCTTGCGTGAACAATGCAAGCCCTGCGCACACAGCTCTGCATGTACCCGCGGACTCCCATAGACACAACGATTGTCCTCAAATGCCATCTTCACTTTTTCGGCGAGTTGTGCATCTTCTCGGCTATGTCGGCTAGGAGTCCGTTGGCACCAAGCATACTATCCACTCACAGACACCTCCAACACCCGACACATCGTCGTAATCGGATACTCCTGCCGATACTCTGCAATGAACTGATATTTCATTGCGGGCTGCGCGAAAAGATGCCGAGCGCTTTTTTTACTATATCGCGCTCCTGTTTCACAATCTCCAATTCGCGTTTGAGACGGCGCACTTCCTCAACTTCCCCTGGCTGATGCCCACTGCCTGGGAAGGCTTCCTGATTGTGTTCAGCCAGCTCCTTCCTCCATATAAATCGACGTATCAGAAATCCCCAGATCGCGTGCGACGTGCGTAATCGGCTTGCCACTGGTCTGAGCTAGCCGCACCGCTTCCCGTTTCAATTCGGCTGTGTAGGTCTTTTGCATGACCCTGGTCCTCCTTCTGGAATAGTATATCCTAAGCTTTGACTACTCCACAAATTCGGGGGAAGATCAGGAACCGTGACCGTCTCAATGGGGTTTAACCCGAACAATGCACGGGTAGGTCAGATAGAGAAGCAGGCGAGAGAGGGGAGGCAATCCCTCTCTGCCTACGTCAAACAACTGGTTCTGGATCTCACCCGTGAGGGGCGCTTTATCCCTCTCCACTTTAAGGAAGCGTCGCACGTCTCGCAGCGTTTAGAGCAGGAGGCACAGAGCCTGGAGATGTCGGTAGAGGACTACATCCTGGCCCTGTTGTCTCATCGTCACCGCGCATTATACGGAGTCAAAACAGCTCCATCACTCTGGTACCCCAGGGTGCAGCCGGTAGACGAGGTGGAAGAAGTCCCGACACCGAAAGAAGATGAAATCGACCTGGACGAGGCGATGAAAACGGTCTCGTCAATCATGGACTTTTACAACGATCAAGAAGGTTTTTAGGGTCAAGAAAACAACAGTTTTCGTACTGACGTAAGGAGGATAGGTAGAAATGCTCAGTAAAGCAACAGGAGTAAGAAGTGGAAGCATGCTCTCACTCAACAGCGTGATTGGGATGGTTCTCCCTGGCAGACTCCAACAGAAAATCATTCTGAGTGTAGCAATACTATGCCTGGTGAGTGTGATTATTACGCTCACCATCTCTGCACAGAGCAACCGGGTTCTCCTTGTTTCAAGTGCAGTACCTATTCAACAAGCAATGACATCGAAAGCAGGTACCGTGCCAGCAGCTTCAAAGGTAAGTTTCGCCAATGCATCTGTTACTGCATCGAAAGTGCTGATGCGTATTGATCAATTGGATCCTGGCCAGTATGCCTCTCAACAGGAATATACCACCTGGGCCTACTCAACGTGCTCTACGGCCTCAATGACCGAAGTGATGAATTCTTATGGTCATACCTATCGTATTGCTGACATTCTGAAGGTGGAAGCTGGAATACATGAGATCACTCCTGATCTCGGTCTACTGGAACCAACGGGAATTGATCGTACGGTTGCGCGATTTGGCTTTCAGACGGATTGGTTGAGCAATAGTTCGCTTGATACGGTGATCAAGGTAGCGAACCAGGGGCATCCAGTGATCGTAGGGTTTCCCCCTGCTCTCTGGTCTGGTGGGCATCTGCTGGTGGTGCGAGGTGGGAACAGTCAGGATGTGTATCTAGCGGACTCATCGCGCCTGAATATGCAAGTGATGGCCCGTGCTACCTTTATGAAGTACTGGGCTGGCTTTGCAGTTGTGGTTTCTCCTAAGACAGCAGCAACGCAACCAACAGGCTCTTACTCCGTTTTAGGGAAGCCGACGATCAGTGCAGCCTTTATCAATCGCGTGCTGGCAAGCTACAACTCACCAGCGGCAGGCAAAGGACAGGTGCTCTACAATCTGGGCATCAATTACGGGATAGATCCGGCCTTCGCCCTGGCGTTCTTCATGCACGAAAGTTCTTTTGGCACACAAGGAGTGGCAAGATTCAGTCTTTCGCTGGGGAATCTGCGTTGTATTTCCAACTTCAAATGCCTGGATGGATACGCCTGGTTCCCCACGTGGGAGAGCGGTTTTGAGGCATGGTACAGCCTCATTCGCACACTCTATGTCTCTGAGTGGAAGCTTACGACGGTGAGTCAGATTATTCCGAAATACGCGCCTGCCGCAGACAATAACGACGAAGCAGCCTATATTGCCTCGGTTGAACATTCCATTGCAACCTGGAGAACTGGGACGGTGATGGTGAATTCATAGAAGCCGCCTCTATAGCATCGTTCTCATCTGCCCTGGATCTCTGGCGCTTCAGCCAACTTCAATCATATAGAGCGGAAACGATGGTCTCCAAAAACTACTACGACAGCGCAAATCAGCTATCAACCAAACGAGCGTTTTCATCAACAATAGTATAAACACGCCTACCGTATCCTGCGCCGTGAACGAAAATGCCGCATCGACATCATCGGTTCGCCAAGCGATGGTCAGTGGAATTTCAAAGAGGAAATCCGCAAGACGACTCTTGAGCATGTTATTCTTCCATCTGAGGTGATTGAACGTGTTATGAGCCAGAAGATCATCTTTAAACCAGAGATTTTACAGCGCTACGAGACGTTACAAGTTCCACGACTCCGAAAATTTTCTCGATTGGACCTCCAGGCACCGGGAAAACGACACTGGTGAAGGCGATTGCAGCCGAACATCAGAGGCTAGGCAGCTACGTTGCCTATGTTTTCGCAGACGAAAACCCTGACCGATCCTGGAGCTACCTGAGACGCGCATTAGACTCAACGGTTATGAGTAAGCTCCCCTCCCTCGTGGTCTTCGAAGATCTGGAGAACTTTGCGGCCCTATTATCCCTATAAGCCTAACAGTCAATCAGCAAGGTTAAGCCCTTCAATGTCCTTATAGGTGATCTCTTTACCTTCCCCTAATCCTTTAGAGAGGGCATTGGCGATTTTTCCGGCGGTTGCCTTATAGACGCGCTTGCCTTTTTCCGCATCAATCACAGTTCCGACGTTAATGCTTGCTTCGCGGGCAAGGTGCGCTTTCGACCAGCCGAGCTTGGCTCGGTAATCTGTAAGGTTCATAGAGGAAACACTCCAATAAAATTTCTGCCCTTAGTATGCCATTCGTACTCGTGCAATGTCAATACTACTATTCGGTAATAAATGGTTATAGTGGTATATTGATGGTTCTATTGTAAAATAAATGGTAGTATGGTATAGTTATACATAAGAATATGCTGTCTATATTCGCCATTACATTGACCGATGAGAAAGGAAGCAAAGGAATGCCAGAACCCAGAGCATTCAAACTCCGCCAGGCGGAGAACCGTCCGAGGAACGCTATCGCCATGTTGCCGGAGATTGACAGGAAACGTGCGACCGCCGTGTTAGTGAGACAGTCCAAAGACGGGGCGGATACGGCGCAGGCGGAAAGCCGGGAAACGCAGTTAGGACTGCAAGATTATGGCAAACTGCTCTACTATGATGACACACCCGATGTCCGTCTCTATGATGAAGGGTCGGGCGTATCCGGACAAAAACGCATCGACCAAAGAAAAGAGCTTGACCGTCTCTACCAGGATATCAATAAGGGGGTTATAGGCACTATCGTCGTTGCCAGGGAAGACCGGCTGTTTAGAAACAAGCACATGGATCAAGTCGGCACATTTACCCGGCTGGCGGAAGAAAAGAAGATTAAACTGGTTGTGCCGCCTATTTCATCGGTGGCGCAGTATGACGAAACCAGGGTGTACGATTTTACCGTGTATCAAGACCTCCGCGCCTTTCAGGAAAAGATGAAAGAAGCCTATGCGTATATTGAGGGGCCGATAAAACATGCGCATCAATGCAAGCAAAACAAGGCGGATAAAGGCGGATATGATGGGCGCGGCTTGCCTCCCGGCCTGGTGCTGAAAGGGAAAAAACAAACCCAGGCCATCATTATCTATGAACCCTGGGCGAAAGAATTACGGAAACTCGCGCTTAGGGCGCAAGCGCTCTCCTGGGACATGGGAAAATTAAACAAGGAAGTGGCAGGGATGGTTCGTCTTTTTCCGGAAATACCGGAGGAAGACAGGGAACGGTATATGTTCAGGACGAATCTCAGGCATATACCAGGCGTGGGTTATAAACCACGTAGTCCAAGAGTCATTAAACAATGGTTGACAAACGAGATGTATATAGGCTGGTGGATGCCGGATGCGGATAAGCCGGATACTATTATTGACCATCATCCCGCCATCCTGGACTACGCTCTGTTCGCCGAGGGGTATGCTGCGATTAAAGGCTATACGCTGGAAGGCGAACCCGTCCCGAACAACCGGGGTGGTGTCACACGCATCAGAAATACACGCGAAACGCCACCGGACGCGTTGTTCCACGGCAAGCTCATTGCAACGCCGCCTGCGCCGAACAGGACGGCGTTTACCACAATAGATGAAGGGTGCTACATAGGACGCAGTTTGCACTCGGACGGCATCCTTACCGATAAGCTCTTTAAAATCCCCGTCGCGCACTTCGATACGGTCGTCATCGAGCGCCTGAAAGCGCTTGAACATGCGGATATCAATATGAAGGACAGGGTTAGGATAGCACTGGAGCAGGTATATGACCAGCAATCCGGGGACTTTGTCAGTATCCATGAACAGTTGAAAGGGCTTGAAGTACAGCTTTCCGAGAACACGGAAAAGCGGCTCGACACCAGCAAGAAAGACCCTCTTTATGCCAAATTGCAAACGCAAGCGGACGAATTATTGCGTACCAAAGAACAGTTAGAAGCGAAAAAGGAAAAGCTTGGCATCATCGACAGCCCGGAGGAAATCGAGCTGTTGCACCGTTTACTCGGAAACTTTAACGCGGTTGCCGTGATCATGCCCGTCACCTCGTCACAGGCATAGAGACCCTTGGAGAGCAGATCACTGCGGGGATGAGTCGCCATGTTGAGATCATTGTGCGCAAGAATCGCGTGAATGATCCGCTCATCGTAGCCACCTTCCTGTAACCAGCGTGCAGCAACCTGCGTATGATCATGTAAATCGGGGTATTCCTCGTAATCACAATCATGCAGCAGGCCCGTTATAGCCCATAATTCCTCATCCTCGCCATATTTACGAGCATAGAAACGCATTGCCGCCTCAACCGAGAGCATATGTTTCTGCAAATTCTCATTTTTCACGTGGGTCGTCATCAATAGATAAGCGTCATTGCGTGTTGGCATACAATCTCCTCACTACACAGATAGATGCTAATAGGGACTAAGCCACCTGCCCTTCATTATAACATACAAAGGGAAAACGACAGGATAGAGACAGGCATTTCGTGAGGGAGTGAGAAAATAGGTAATGTTTTAGTGCTTTTGGCGAGGCATGTATGATATACTCAAGGACGTTGTATAGTGCAATGCAATGTTGCCCAAAGGAGACCCTGCTACAAGTCGCCACAAGCCGCTGCAGTCCGCGCCGTACACGAGTTTAAGAATATATAGGATAAAACATCCGGGAATTGAGAGAAACATGGCATTAAGTGATCAGACGTTAGTTTGCCGCGACTGCAATCAGGAATTTGTTTTCACTATCGGAGAACAAGAATTTTACGAAAGTCACAGGTTGACGAATACCCCCAGCCGCTGCCCATCTTGCCGCTCCGCACGCAAAGCCAGTGGCGGTTTTGGCGGCGGTAGCCGTGCCCCACGAGAAGCACGCCAGATGTACAGCACGACCTGCTCAAGCTGTGGGAATGAAGCGCAGGTACCCTTCCAACCCAGAGGCGACAAGCCCGTTTATTGCAGCGATTGCTACCAGACCCAGAGTGCTGGTCGTTCGAACGATCGCAGATCGCGCTGGTAATACCCATGAGCGAAGTAAAAGTAAATCCTGGCGACTCATTCGAGGTTGCCCTTAAAAAATTTAATCGTAAAGTGCAGCAGGATGGAATCCTTTCCGAAGCTCGTCGCCGGGCCCATTACGAGAGTCCCCAGGCTCGCCGTAAACGAAAGGCCGCTGCACAACGTCGTAAACAACGCCGTACTCGTCAACCCGGCTAATTGCGCTCCCAGGCAGAAACAATACACAAAACGTGCCCAATAAGAAATTATCGGCGCGTTTTGTGGTGTCTCATAGGATAACCATTTTGTTACAGCCCATACATATACAAAAACACCTATTTATTAAGGAGCAACAAAATGTCAAAATCTTTTAGCATTCCCTTTATCGGCGACACAACATCGTTACTCGAACGCGCACGCAAGGCAGCAGCAGACAATGGTGCTCAGGTAACTGGTGATACGCATAAGGGCACTTTCTCCGGCAGAGGCGTTGAAGGAAGCTATACCGTCAGCGGGAATACAGTGAACGTAACGGTCGACAAAAAACCGATGATCATTCCCTGGTCACTTGTGGAATCACAGCTAAAACAGTTTTTCCAATAGCACGGGCTTACAAATCGCGCCCCTACAGCAGTGACGAAAGATCAAGGGTCTCCGTCCATTTCACCCATATTTCCCCCGGAAGGATGGAGAGCCGAGATCAATGGAAGCTTGACAGAAAGGAAACAATCATGCTTCACATCGATGCGAGACCCATTGATCTCAAACTGACAACACCGTTTCGTATTTCACGAGGAGTACAACATACCTCACCTAATGTCATTGTGCAAATTAATTATAACGAATATACAGGCTATGGTGAAGCTGCCCCTGATGGATATTATGGTGAAAGCGTTGAGACTGTGCTCGCATGCATCTCGCTATTTGCGGGTAATCTTGGCGATGACCCTTTTCTGATTGAAGATATTATGGGCAGTTTAGACAAAATGATACGCCTAAATCCATCTGCTAAAGCTTCCGTCGATATGGCACTTTATGATCTTATAGGGAAAGTACTTGGTGTGCCGCTCTACAAACTGCTCAGAGTCAATCCCAAACACGCGCGTTATACGTCATTTACCATTGGCATTGATACACCAGCAGAAATGGCGAAAAAAGCATTGCTGGCGCAAGACTACCGCATTCTTAAAATCAAGGTTGGCACCAGGCATGATCTTGATAGCATCAAAGCAATCCGTGATGTCACAAACGCGCTTATTCGTGTCGATGCGAACACCGCCTGGACGCCGAAAGAGGCGATTAAGAATATTACTGCAATGGCAGCATATAACATTGAGTTTGTCGAGCAGCCAATTGTTGCCCATGACCTGAAAGGGCTAAAACTTATTCGTGATAACATCCCTGTTCCTCTTATTGCCGATGAGAGCTGCGTCACAGTCGAAGATATTCCCAGGTTAGCGGAGTGTGTTGATGGAGTAAACCTCAAGCTAATGAAGAGTAACGGCATAAGTAACGTGCTTAAGATGATACATGTCGCTCGTGCTCATAATCTGCGTATTATGCTTGGCTGTATGATTGAAAGCTCTCTGGCGATCACTGCCGCTGCCCACTTGACCCCGCTTGTCGATTATGCTGATCTTGATGGAAATTTGTTAATTGACAATGACCCATATACAGGGGTGAAGGTGGTCAATGGAAAATTAGTGCTACCAGATACGCCCGGCCTGGGAGTTGAGAGTGTGTGAAATCATATATGGATAGGTACATCCTGCTCAACTTGTTGGATGGAGACTAGAGGTAGTCAGCCTCTGCCCCTCACCCAAAAGATGCACCAGACTACCTGCCAGGCCAGCTTGATGGAGCATTGCCCCACCCTTCATAGGCGGCTACATTGTTGCCCCAATTAGACATATCATTTATCTGGACGCCTTTATATGTTGCACTAATAAACTGATTATGCCCAATATAGATGCCTACATGACCATTATTGCCGTTACCATTGTTCGGCTTAAACCAAACGAGTGCTCCGATATGTGGCGACAAGTTAGCGGACGTATGGAGTTTGACGTAGGCAGCTTGAGCAGTCAGGAATTGCCCACTAGTGCCATAGGCGTTTTCTACAAATAGTTCACACTGTCCATTCCAGTCCTGGCTACCGAGTTGACTTTTAGCCCAGGCAATAGCATGGCTAGCTTTAGTCTCCACCGTAAAATGGCTCTGAGCTGAAGAACTCACCCCATTATAATTTATCGTTACGGTGATAGTATATGTCCCTGACGCTGCATTAGTTGGAATAGTTGGGGCAGAATAGAAGCGAAGAAGGCCTGAAGCAAGCGGTGCAGACCCTGACCAGTAGTAGATTTGTTGCGGCCCTGTGACACGATATGTGACCGTAGCAGTTACTGGTGTGCTACTCATGTTCTGAGCCGCCACCATGTAACGGATAGCATCACCAGCTACAAAGGAAGCCCTGGCATTATTATTGCTATCTGCTGTCCAGACCTGTTGTACAACCACGTTAGATAAACTCGTGACCGTGTATACCGGAATGAGGAAGTAACGGCTCGTCAGGTCGGTAAAATAGATATTATGCCCACCCTGCCCTGCACTAGTGGGTATTATGAAACTGACTGTGAAAGTACCGTTGGACTGAACCGTAGTATTCCCAAGAACCCTCCCATCATCAGCCCATGAAACCTGCATCTGATCACCTCCTGTCCAATTAGTTCCAGTACCTGTTACCTTTGTACCTGCTGGCCCTTGAGTAGGGTTTATTGAGACTACGGAAGCTTGAGCAAATACTATATGGGGAGAGATTATCAAGGGTAAGAGCATGGTCATAACTAGCATGCATGAGCCTACAATGACCAGTTTTCGCCAAAACAAAGAGCGAAACATGGTATTTCTCCTTCTCAGGCGTTAATCTAATGCAGCCTGGTTCAAAAAGTTAAAATCCTTAGAAAAACGTGTGACCAGACAATAAAGCAAAAATAAAAGTTGCCAAAAGTATGAGAGGCACAGCTAAGAATTTTCCTCACTTTATGGTTCACTCGAGAAAGTATAAGCAATATTCATTCTATTTTCAAGTGATTTTCTCACCAATTTTCAATTATAAAATACTAAAGTATAAATATATAAATCTTCTTTCAGACAATCAATAATACTGGATTTATTCCTGACAAATAATCTTACTGCTATTTCATTGTCTCAACCAATATGCTTTGCGTTGACGAAGCTACGTTTGTGGCTGAAAGGGAAAACGATGCGAAGTACCTTTTACCCCCCATCTCTGATAGAACAATACCAATATAAGCAAAAACGCCTATCAACTCCGTCTATTTACCCAGAGAAGACGATAGAATACACCTTCGCTATCACTATTTATGTCTGTGGCACAGATATGCCACGTTATGGGGAAAGGAGCTTTTCATGACCACACGCGTCTCCAGGATCTTCGCACTTTCAGCAATCGCTCTTGCCTTGCTGACAACAGGAATCCTGATTCCCCAGGCAGTTCGAGCTGCTCATCCAGACGCAAACACACATCTTCCTCACTTTTTCAAATCAAGATACGCCCTCGGTTCAAATGCCAGGCAGGCTGCGAGCGATAACCTTGTCTATAATGGTGGCCCTGTGATGGCCGGGACTATGCAGGCATATCTGATCTTCTGGGAACCCGCCGGTTCTTTTGTGAGCGACTCCTACAACAGCCTGATCCAACGCTATTTTAATGATGTAGGAAGCTCAGGACTCTACCAGAACAACACGCAGTATACCGACTCCAGTGGCAATGCTCCTGATAACGCGACTCTCGCTGGCACCTGGGTCGATACGACGCCGTATCCGTCCACGACACTTCAGGATTCGGACATTCAGAACGAGGTCAGCAACGCACTGAGCACAAACGGTTGGACGCCCAGCATCACCAACATGTTCTTTGTCTTTACTGCGAAAAGTGAGAATATCTGCGCCAGTGGCTCTTGCAGCTTCTCGCAGTTCTGTGCCTATCACAACTACTTCGGGACGAATACAATCTACGCAGCCATGCCTTACGATGGGACAGATCTTCAAGGCTGTGGTCCGCTCCCCAGTGGTAGCCCTAATAATAATGCGGATGCCGATGCGGAGATCAGTACAACCTCACATGAACAGATGGAAGCTGCGACCGATCCCCTCATCACAGCATGGATAGATTCTAGTGGGCAGGAGATCGGCGACAAATGCGCCTATAACTACGGCCAGACCGCTTCCGATGGCTCAAACGAGAACTGGAACGGTAATCCCTATATTGTGCAGCAGGAATGGGATAATGCACAGGATGGGTGCGTGCAAACGGGACCGTAAAGGGTATGGCATCTATGGTTTCTCGCCCACTACCTTAACCGTAGGGCTTGTGAATTATCCGCTCTCCTCGCGCCTACGGCGCTCGCAAAAGGTTTTTAATGGTGTGTTTTTCGGGCTGAGCCCGAAAAACACACCATTAAAAACCAAAAGGGCCCGCGCAGCGGGCCAAAACGCGGAGAAAAACGCTCATTCACAAGCCCTGACGGTTAAGGCGTAGAAGCTGGCCCCAGTGCAGGATTAACCGATAGAATAGTTGGTTGGCGTGGCATCTGGTTAAAAAGGAAGTTTCAAGGTCCGCTCAAGGTTTTCTTTGAATGGACGCATTCTTCCACGCTTTGAGCGTTCTTTAGCGCCTTACAAAGCGTGTTACAACTATTGAATATGATTGCCACTCGCCACGGCATCAGGCACAAGCAGCATCTTCACCTTCTCTTTTCCCAATGAGAGTAGCAGCGTTGGTATACGTGGTCCCGTATCATTTCCACAGATGAGCGTGTAGAGCGCGATAAAGAAAGAACGTTGCGCCTGCTTCAACTCATCATCAGGCGACATGTCCAGAGGGAGACCACGCACCATCTTCGGAATACCGTATACAAGTTGTGTCAATGCAGCGAGATCCCAGGCGTCATCAAGCTTCGCGGCGAGGAGCTGAATACCCGCACAATCCTCAGAGGAGAACTGTTTATATGCCGTTTCGTTGAACGATGCGAAAATGTGCGTACGCTCATCTTCCGGCAGATAGTTGGTTACCCAGTTAAGAGCACAGGTCAGACGCGGCTCCAGTACTTCTGGGCGCAGTTCAGAACTCTCTTTCTGACTCGATTGCGCAACCACTCGCAGCGTTTGTGCCACGTTCCCCTGCGTCACATCCAGCACCGAGGTTAATAACGAGAATGGGACAGGTTGAGGAGTACGCTGCACTTCGCCATGAGAGGTACGTATCGCTCGTTCATAAGCTTTCCGATTGACTTCGCTGACCTTGTCCTCGTTGACCTGGCGCACCAGCGTATCCCATTCGTCGTACTGGCGCAACAGACCCTGGCCATAATCAATGTTGAAGGATTGATTGTTGGCACGACGCGTGTACAGCCAGCGTAGAATACATGGCTCAACAATATCAAGCGCCGAAGAGAGCGTTGCCGTAGTGCCAGCCGAACTGGATATCTTCGAGCGTCCATCCATTCCCACAAATGCATAGCTGGCATATTGCGGCGCAGGTGCTGCATAAATCTCGCGCACGATTTTTTGCCCAACGGTAAAGCTGCTACCCGGCGAGGAATGATCTTCACCGCCCGGCTCAAAGTCAACGTGCTCAAAACTCCAACGCATCGGCCAATCAACCTTCCAGACCAGCTTCCCCTCTACTTTTTCATCGAGGCTGAACCTGCCTTCATGCTGGCAAGATTGACAGCTATAGTCAATGGTCGCGCTTGCTTCTTCATACTGTGTAAGAGTTGTCGTATCTTTATGACAATTTTCGCAATAGACACGAAACGGATAATACGCGGCACGGCGCTCTGCCGCTGTCTCTTTTTGAGCCTGCAACGTCTGGAACTGGGCCAGAATATCAAAGATCTCGAAGCGTCGGGCCAGAGCCTCTTTAATCTGAGCAGTATACTTCCCGCTACGGTAAGCGACCGATTGACGAATGAAATGGGGATAGATGCCGAGACGTGCCAGGCTTTGCGTAAAATCGGTCATATAGCGTGTGGCATACGAAATCATAGGTATCAAAGGGATCAGGAATATCCGCCAGCGGGCACCCAATATAAGTCTCGTAGGTAGGAGATATGCCAGCGGGAATTTTGCGCAGGCGATCAAAATCGTCCCAGAAATGCAGGTGCTCGACCTGTCGGCCACGACTCAATAATTCTTCTGCCACCAGATGTACTGTCATCACCTCGCGTAGATTTCCCAGGTGAATAGGGCCCGAAGGACTGATACCCGAGGCACAGACAATCGTCGCACCTTCACCCTTCGTCCTTTGCACATACTGTTCTATACGGTCGCTGATATGAGCGACCCAATCTTTTTTCATCAACTTGCTCCAAAACACATCATTTTTCGATAGCGAGATGTATGCACCCTCTTCTCTCCCTTATTTAGACTCTTCTAAGTACTATACAGTCACATGATCAGTAAAATGGTAGGAGGAGCCGCGTTTACGACGCCCATGCGAAACCGGTAAGGGTATCCATTAATACATCCACTCCAAAACGCCAGACATCCGTTGCAGGAAGCCCGGTCTCATCCTCCACACGTTTGATAGCATCATGGGCAACAGGTTCAGCAAGACCATGCGTGATGAGGGATATAGCTACAATTTTGCTGCTCCGCTCCGGTCGCAGCCAGCTCACGGCCTCTTCATTGATCTCAATGAGGCGATTTAATGAAGGCAAAGGACAATGCTCATAGCCTTCAATTGTTAGAGCGCCCGCTTTATGGCAAAAGATCATAGCATCGGGCATAGCTCCATGCACCAATCCCAGTGTCACGGGGGAGTAGCCAGGATGATTGAGCGCTCCCTGGCCCTCGACAAAGACCCATTCGTGCTGATTGCAGGCATCCAGCACCATCTCCTCCACCAATCCGGCAATAAAGTCGCTGATAATACGATCAACGGGCAGGCCATTATTGGCAATCATAATACCGGTCTGCCCGGTCGCCAGAAAAGTGCTATTGAGGCCGCGCCGACGTGCTTCAAGATCCAGTTCGAGCGCCACCGTCATTTTCCCGGTCGCGCAATCGGAGCCAACCATAAGGACTGTATGGCTACCAGAACGATGAGGTGTAAAAGCAGCGACGCGGTTGCGATCAGGAGGACGGCGTACATCCCAGATCGTCACACCACGCTTCTCGGCTGCAGCGCGTAATTCTTCATCTTCAGAAAGAAACATATGGAGGCCGCTGATGATGTTCAGACCAGCATCAATTGCAGCAAGCAATTGCCAACGCCAGGACTCTGGTAATCTACCTCCCTGGGGAGCGATGCCAATTAAAAGTGTGTCAGGCTGATAGTGCAAGGCTTCATGAATATCTTGCACAACAGGGATACCCTGCCCAATCGCCGCAGCAAGTGCCTGTGAGACATCCTGCCCGGCACGCGTACTGTCAATAACAGCCACAACGGTATCTTTCCCATAACGGATGACACCGGTCGCCGTCTTCCCATAGTGCATTTCAAATAAGCCTTCAGCCAGTATCGCTATTCGTCGCATACGCCTGCTACTCCTTGCCTGTGAAAAAGTGAGACCCAGGTTATTATACAAAGGTTAGCATACAGACGTCGAGTGAGTATGAAAACATGAGACACTCCGAAGAGTGCCTCATGTTTTTGTGTGTACCTGTTAGACTCTGTGAGATCCTCTATCTCCAGAACATTCCTGACCTTACTACCATCCTACTGCCGCTGAGGTGGGATACCCGTACACCTGAACCTCAGCAAGCGCGACAGACGCATTCGGATGGGTGGTCATATTCACACGGATATATTGGCCTGAACCTTCTAGTAAGGTCAGATCCTCTATCCCACCACTACCACTTGTGGTAGTGTAGATGGTGTTAATATCCGTCGTGAACGTCGGATCATCAGAAACTTGAATCCGGTAACCCGTCGCATAGTCCCCCCCAGCCCAGAAAAGCTTCACTTCCCTGACAGTATACGTAGCCCCCAGATCAATTTGCAACCACTCAGGAGTACTATTTGCGCCTGATAACCAGGAGGTGTTGATAGTACCATCTACCGCATTACTGGAACTGCTATCAATAAACGTCGAGGATGCGCTTGTATTGCGACCGAGCACCAGATTGGGAGTTACTGGTCCCTGCGGTCCCTGATCTCCCTGCGGCCCCTGGAAGCCTAAATCGCCCGCTGAGCCTTTTGCTCCTACTGCGTTTCCGTATACCTCGAACTCTCTGACAGAATAATAATTCGCCGAGTTGGGCTCGGGATCCGTACTCGGATTGGCTGGACCAGTCTTTCCAACCCCTGGCAGACCTTTCGCGTTATTCTTTAGGTCGCATGCAGCCACAATTCCTGCATTAGGGGCATTCTTTCCAATCGCATGCGTAATTTTACAGTTCAGATCGGTAATAACTGAGAGTAATGTAACGCCCTGAACCACTCAGTCCCGTTAGATCCTCTTCTCTGCCATTGCCGTTACTAGTACTGTAGATCCACGACCAGTTCATGTTATCGTTGGAGGTCCAGATCTGGTAATTCGTGGCATATGCCTGCCATCCCCAGTACAGTTTCACTTCGTTGATGGCATATGAGGCACCCAGATCAACCTGCAACCACTCATCATTACTCCTTTTTGCTGATGACCAACGCGTCTCATAGTTACCATCTACTGCCTCAGCGGCACCATAATCTGGACCCCGCGTTGTTGAAGCAATAGCAGGACGGTGAAGCGCCAGATTAATCACTCCTGATGGCCCTTGCGTCCCTGGTCCACCCTGAATTCCTGGAGCACCCTGGGTTCCCTGTGGTCCTTGATCTCCCGGTAGTCCCTGGGTTCCCTGTGGTCCCTGACCTCCCGGCGGTCCCTGGGTTCCCTGTGGTCCCTGACCTCCCGGCGGTCCCTGGGTTCCCTGTGGTCCTGGTGGTACAGAGATCCCTCCGCTGACTTCAAACTCGGCAATCTGATAGACCAGGCCAACATTTTGTGGGATCACCAGGCGAAGATAACGCGTGACGGCTGGTTGGCTTAACGTCAGACTATCAGTTACATTGGTATCGTTTGTAACCGTGCTGAGCGTTGTCCATACATTCCCATCATTCGAGCCATCCACGCGGAAGGTTCTCGTATTGCTATCCAACCATTGTACTGTAACCTCGGTGATGGGATAAACCATGCCCAGATCCACCTGGAGCCAGGGATGGGGATCATTGGGCGCATTGGCCCAGTATGTTGCCCCATTTCCATCGATGGCATTGGCTGCTCCAAATGTCGGCAGAGAGGACGATGCACTCGCCGACCCATTGAGTGCCAGATTGGATACCCCCGTGAGCGGAGTCGGCAGGGGATTGGGCGAAGGACTTATGTTGGAAAACACCGCCGTGCTCAGCGCGGCATTATTATGCGCCGTCACCGCCAGACCAATGTAGACATTGCTACTCATACTGATGGTCTGTGGGGTGCCCACCTGCGTCCAGTTCTGTCCATCGCTGGCCGCATAGGCCGTAAAGACATTCCCCGACCTGACCAACTCAAGCCAGTAGGGAGCTGGCACCAACGCTCCAAACTGATGGGTACTCACACCACCCGCGCTCACACGCGACTGAAAGGCAACGCCATTGCCAGGACTCACCAGCGCAAAGGCGTAGGCCGAGTTCGGATCGAGCGTGTTGCGAATCATGATCCCGGCCTTGGCCCATGGATCGGAGACGGTCTGGCTGTCAACACGCGCAAATAATACCCCATCGCCTTGCAACGGCTGGTACGCATACTGAAATTGATCGGCAAGAGCCCAGATATCTGCCCCCGATCCCTGAACCGTAACCGTATCTCCATTTGACGATGTTGAACCTGCCATCCCCACCGTGCCAATGTCTTGTGAACTCCAGGGGGAAGAGTCAGCAGGCCGAACCGCATGATGGGCATGCTGAACCGCATTGCGGGCAGGCCGAACTACATGATGAGCGGGCCGAACTACATGGCTGGCATACGCCGGAGCATTCATACATAGTGTTAGTAACACAACTGCTATGACATTTGTCGCCAGGAACATTATCTGACGCCTCATTCCCGTACCTTTCCTAACATACAATGAAAATCTTCCTTGCTTGACACTACTCCTGTCTACTCACCAGTATAGAAAGATATACAATGGATACATTTCTATCCATGCTCCCTCTCTGCTGTATTTTTAGGAGAAATTGAGGGCAAATGGCGGGCGCGGTATACGCTTCTGGCAGACAAAAGACCTTGCGGGGGAACGTTTCCCCCGCAAGGTCAAAGAGCCTCTCCGATCCATATCTATGCAGGATCAACTACACAACAGTTGGCGTCGGAGTTGGTTGTGACACTACTGGTGACATTATAGGAGTCCCATCCGCCTGAAACTCGTCAAACCCAACAGCCGCATTCACTGGGACCGTCATGTACACACGGATGTAGCGCCCTGAACCACTCAATCCGGACAGATCCTCTATTCCACCCGCACCATCTATGGTACTGTAAAGGGTCGTCCAATTTATGGTATCGTTAGAAACTTGAATTTGGTAATCCGACGCAAAATTCGGCCCATTCCAGAAAAGCTTCACTTCGTTGATGTTGTACGTATCCCCCAGATCGACTGCAAACCACTGGGTGGTACTACCTGTGCCTGATAACCAGGAGGTATTGATGTCGTTGTCCACGGCATTACCAGGCCCGGCGTCAATGCTACTTGAGAAAGCGCTTGCGTCGCGACCCAGCGCCAGGTTGTGACTGATCAATCCTTGTGGTCCCTGCGCTCCCTGCGCTCCCTGTGGCCCTGCATCGCCTTCTGGTCCCGCTGTTCCCATTGGGCTTCCGTATACCTGGAACTCTGCAATGGAATAATATTGATCATCGACATCATATCCAGTCATATACACACGGACGTAGCGTCCTGAGCCACTCAGTCCGGTCCAATCCTCTTCTCCGCCAGCACCATTGGTGGTACTATAGATCGGCGACCATGTTGTTCCATCATTGGAAACCTGAATTTGATAATCCCTGGCATAAGCTCCCCAGTACAGTTTCACTTCATTGATCGCATACATGCCTCCCAGATCAACCTGCAACCAGTCAGGTGACGTAGTTGATCCTGACTGCCAGTACGTGTTGAAGTCACCATCTACTGCATTCTGGGCAATAAGACCTTCACCGCCGTCAGTAGAAGCTTCGACAGGGCGGTTGAGCGCAAGATCGATGGCTCCCGATGGCCCCTGAGCTCCCTGTGGCCCCTGAGCTCCCTGCGGTCCCACTGTTCCTTGCGGTCCCACTGTTCCTTGTGGCCCCTGAGCTCCTTGCGGCCCCACTGTTCCCTGCGGTCCCACTGTTCCCTGCGGTCCCACTGTTCCCTGCGGTCCCACTGTTCCTTGCGGTCCCAATGGTACAGAGATGCCTCCGATGGCTCCAAACTCGGCAAGCTGATAGACCAGGCCGACATTTTGTGGGATCACCAGGCGAAGGTAACGAACGATAACGGCTGGACTCAATGGCAGATTGTTCGTTGCATTGGTATCGCTTGTAACCGTGCCGACCGTGTTCCACACATTCCCATCCGTCGAGCCATCCACGCGGAAGGTTCTCGTATTGCTATCCAACCATTGTAGCGTGACCTCGCTGATGGGATAAAGTGTGCCCAGATCCACCTGCAACCAGGGATGGGTATCATTGGGCGCATTGGCCCAGTATGTTGCCCCATTTCCATCGATGGCATTGGCTGCTCCAAACGTCGGCAGCGAGGACGATGCACTCGCTGACCTGTTGAGTGCCAGATTGGATACCCCCGTGAGCGGAGTCGGCAGGGGATTAGGCGAAGGACTTATGTTGGAAAACACCGCCGTGCTCAGCGCGGCATTATTATGCGCCGTCACCGCCAGACCAATGTAGACATTGCTATTCATACTGATGGTCTGTGGGGTGCCCACCTGCGTCCAGTTCTGTCCATCGCTGGCCGCATAGGCCGTAAAGATATTTCCCGACCTGACCAGCTCCAGCCAGTAGGGAGCTGGCACCAACGCTCCAAATTGATGAGTACTCACACCGCTCGTGCTCACACGCGACTGAAAGGCAACGCCATTGCCAGGACTCACCAGCGCAAAGGCGTAGGCCGAGTTCGGGTCGAGCGTGTTGCGAATCATGATCCCGGCCTTGGCCCACGGATCGGAGTCGGTCTGGCTGTCAACACGCGCAAATAATACCCCATCGCCTTGCAACGGCTGGTACGCATACTGAAATTGATCGGCAAGAGCCCAGATATCTGCCCCCGATCCCTGAACCGTAACCGTATCTCCATTTGACGATGTTGAACCTGCCATCCCCACCGTGCCAATATCTAGCGAAGTCCAGGGGGAAGAGCCAGCAGGCCGAACTGCATGACGAGCAGGCCGAGCCGCGTAGCTGACCAGGTGGCCTGCATGACTGGCATACGCCGGGACTCCTATACAGAGTATGAACATTACGACGGCTATGACGCTTTTCGCCAGGAACATTATCTGACGCCTCATTCCCGTACCTTTCCTACTATACAATGAAAATCTTCCTTGCTTGACACTACTCCTGTCTACTCACCAGTATAGAAAGATATACAATGGATACATTTCTATCCATGCTCCCTCTCTGCTGTATTTTTAGGAGAAATTGAGGACAAATGGCAGGCGCGGTATACGCTTCTGGCAGACAAAAGACCTCTAAAGGGGACTGAAGCGGGCTTTCAACTCGTTCAATCTTCCTTCAAAGGTCTTTCAAAGGTCTTTCAGAGATCTCTTTTTTGCGAGCTTATCTCTTGCTAAGCTCTACCTCCAACAATAGGAGGGTTTTATGGATGCACAGATGTCCCTTCTAATCCATACTAATACAGAGTCGACTATGGGTTGGGAGGTAGTATTGGGTTCATTTGTACAGCCGAGTAAGACCCATACACCTCAACCTCGTCAAGCGTAACAGCTGCATTCGGGTGGGCAGTCATATTCACACGGATGTAGCGCCCTGAGCCAGGAAGCAACGCAGTCAGATCATCTATCCCGCCAATAGCAGTTGTGGTAATATAGATGCTGGTATACGTCGCGAACGTTGAATCATCAGAAACCTGCACCTGGTACCCTGATGCATAATCCGTCCCCCAGAAAAGCCTCACTCTGCTGATGTCATTCTGGCCCCCAGATCGATTTGCAGCCATTCAGGAGTACTATTTGCGCCTGAGGACCAGGAGGTGTTGAGATTATTGTCCACCGCATTACTGGTCGAGGAACCACTGGAAGCGCTTGTGTTGCGACCGAGCGCCAGGTTGTAACTAATCGCTCCTTGCTGTCCCACTGGTCCCTGTGGTCCCTGTGGTCCTGTATCTCCCGATGGTCCCTGTGGTCCCAACTCATTTCCGTATACCTGGAACTCTGCAACGGAGTAATAGCGGTACCAGTTGCCAGGTTTGTCAGGTTGGCTGTTATTCCAATGGCTACTCCTCTGTATATCAGTGATATAGAGACGGATGTAGCGTCCTGAGCCACTCAGTCCGGTCCAATCCTCTTCTCCGCCAGCACCATTGCTGGTACTGTAGATCGGCGACCATGTCGTTCCATCATCGGAAACCTGAATTTGGTAATTATGGGCATAATTATCCCCTACCCAGTCCAGTTTCACTTCGTTGACCGCATACGGGGCTCCCAGATCAACCTGCAACCATTCAACTGGATTATTTGATCCTGACGACCAGTACGTGGTCATGTCACCATCTACTGCATTCTCAGGGCTAGACTCTGGGTCATTAGAATTAGAAGAAGCAGTAGCGAACTGATTGAGTGCCCGATCGATGGCTCCCGATGGTCCCGCTGTTCCCTGTGGTCCCACTGTTCCTTGCAGTCCCGGAATCCCTTGTGGTCCCTGAGTCCCCAATGGTCCCGCTGTTCCTTGTGGTCCCGCTGTTCCTTGTGGTCCCGGAATCCCTTGTGGTCCCTGGGTTCCCGATGGTCCTTGAGCCCCCTGTGGTCCTGGTGGTACAGAGACGCCTCCGCTGGCTCCAAACTCAGCAAGCTGATAGACCAGGCCGACATTTTGCGGGATCACCAGGCGAAGGTAACGAACGATAACGGCTGGACTCAATGGCAGATTGTTCGTTGCATTGGTATCGCTTGTAACCGTACTGATCGTCGTCCACACCTTTCCATCCCTTGAACCATCCACACGGAAGGTTCTCGTATTGCTATCCAACCATTGGGCCGTGACCTCGCTGATGGGATAGACTGTACCTAAATCCACCTGCAACCAGGGATGGATATCATTGGGCGCATTGGCCCAGTATGTTGCCCCATTTCCATCGATGGCATTGGCTGCTCCAAACGTCGGCAGAGAGGACGATGCACTCGCTGACCCGTTGAGTGCCAGATTGGATACCCCCGTGAACGGCGTTGGCAGGGGATTAGGCGAAGGACTCACGTTGGAAAACACCGCCGTGCTCAGCGCGGCATTATTATGCGCCGTCACCGCCAGACCAATATAAACATTGCTATTCATACTGATGGTCTGTGGGGTGCCCACCTGCGTCCAGTTCTGTCCATCGCTGGCCGCATAGGCCGTAAAGACATTCCCCGACCTGACCAACTCAAGCCAGTAGGGAGCCGGCACCAACGCTCCAAATTGATGGGTACTCACACCGCTCGTGCTCACACGCGACTGAAAGGCAACGCCATTGCCAGGACTCACCAGCGCAAAGGCATAGGCCGAGTTCGGGTCGAGCGTGTTGCGAATCATGATCCCGGCCTTAGCCCACGGATCGGAGTCGGTCTGGCTGTCAACACGCGCAAATAATACCCCATCGCCTTGCAACGACTGGTACGCATACTGAAATTGATCGGCGGTAGACCAGATATCTGTCCCCGATCCCTGAACCGTAACCGTATCTCCATTTGACGATGTTGAACCTGCCATCCCCACCGTGCCAATATCTAGCGAAGTCCAGGGGGAAGAGCCAGCAGGCCGAACTGCATGACGAGCAGGCCGAGCCGCGTAGCTGACCAGGTGGCCTGCATGACTGGCATACGCCGGGACTCCTATACAGAGTATGAACATTACGACGGCTATGACGCTTTTCGCCAGGAACATTATCTGACGCCTCATTCTCATACCTTTCCTACTAAAACAAAAATCTTCCCTGCTCATGCTACTCCTATCTACTCGCCAGTATAGAAAGATACGCAATGGATATATTTCATTGTATTGATTAGCCGGGTGATTGACGCGTATGATGGGAATTTCGAGGCCCGGGAGGATACGATTTTTGCGGTGAATTCCCTGGAGATCAGGTGTGCCGAGCGCAGTCATATAGGGGTAGCTCATCCACAATATAGCTTGCTGCATTGTGCGATTGCCAGTGGTTCCCTGGCACTATTGCACAATGGGTGATAACCCAGTATACGGCTGGATCACGGCTCCAAGGCAGCAGGAAAAAGCGCACGATGCCTTGATTAATTTGCTGGATGAGTTGATCGCGTGTTAGATAGCTGCGACCGCCATTATAGCCGCCCAGTGCCATGAAGGGCAACCCTGTATCCATGATAAACGGGGCCGCCTCTTCCGAGTACACGGTTGCGAACAGGAACGTTGCCTTACCCTTATGGGCTAACAGGTAATCTACCAATACTGGATCAACAGGAATTGAAGAGAGGTGAGTCAGCCGTTCTGGTGGTCCTGCCATAGGAAAGGCTCTACCTGGTTGTCTGATAGGAATGACAATCCAGACCATTGGAGCCAATAAGAGGCCCAGTAACCCCAGACCCGCGATGATCATGGCAACTCTCCGCAACTGTGGTTGGAAACGCCAACGCATGATCACCAGTGTAAGCTCAATATGGGCATAGAGAACAATAACGCTTATAGTAAGTATGATGCTCCATTTTGGGAAAGGGGTGAGAAAATAGACCTGAGCGAGTCCCGTCATCAGCAACGCATAGGGTAGCAGCCAGCCACGCCAACCACGATGAACATAATTCTGCCACATCGTCACTACTCCTGCTCCACTCAGGGCGGCGATAGCTGGAGAGAGCATCGACAGGTAATACAGGTGGAAGAAATGTGCGGTGCTAAAGAAAACAAGCATAGTGAATAACCAGGTTCCCCAGAGCACGAGTGCCTGCTGTTGCCTGTTAAGAGGCAGATGCCACTTTCTGTGGCCGGCCAAAACCAACAAGCTGAGCAATACTAACGGCAAGAGCCAACTAATCTGCCCGGACACAGGCTGCTCAAAGAAACGTGTTACTCCTGGCCTGCCTATCTCCCATGCCCAGTTGTTTACAACTTGACTGTCGGCATTCAGACGGAAGGTACCATTATAGCCAAAGGCGAGGCCCAACTCCGAGTCTGTTGCGATTGAATTGATATGGGGTCGCTGGCTGGCTGGGGTTAGATCAACGATTGTTGCCCAGGAGAGTGAGAGCAGCAGCAAGATTACCAGTGCAAGTGCGAGATGGCCGAGCTTAGTCCGCCAACGCACCGATGTGCCTAGCAAATAGACCAGGCCAAGCGCTGGCACTACCATGTAGGCCTGGAGATATTTGATATTGAAGCCAAGCCCGACCATGACCGCACTCAGACAGAGCCAGCGTAGCTGGCCAGTCTCTGCGGCTTTGCTCACCATCCACACCGCCAGCAGTAAAGTCAGGACCAGCAGACTATCTATGAGATCATTACGATTGGTGACTACGCTGATGGGCGAGAGGGCCAGCACCAGAGCTGCAATCAAGCCCGCGAGAGGGCCAAAGATACGGCGCACCAGGTGAAAAATCAGCGCGACCGCCAGCACTCCTGCTATCGCTTCAGGAAGTAGTACACTAAACACTGAGAAACCAAAAAGCCTGGCACTAAGCACCTGTACCCAGAAGCCGAGCGGTGGTTTATCAATCGCCAGAAAGCCACCAGGGTCAAACGATGCAAAGAAAAAATTATGCCAGTTTGTGAGCATGCTTTTAACCGCAGCCCCATAATAGTATTCAAAAAAGTCTTGCTTATCCAGAGCGAAAAAGTTGAAAAAGACAGAAATAGCGAGCACGGCTCCCAGAGCAACTTTGTGCCACAACAGTACCGATTGGTTGAGGTCTTCGTGGGGTAAAATCTTTTCCTTTTTCTTCACGGCAGTTGCAACTGTCGTCATTGGCATATCCTCCATATCCACTTTTGATGAAACACTATTTCCATGATACACTTGCTGAAAATAATCATACTCAGGAAAAATCTGGACTCTTTGGCGTATCCATGCTATCATTAACTGCAATAATTCAATAGATATACCAGGAAGGGAGTTGATGTCTCATGTTTAACAGGCTCTTTGTAGATCCGCTTACCGCTGGGGGTGGCACTACACCGGAAACATTCCGTTTTCTCTGGCCATACCTGATCTTCTGCCTCGCTGGCTTGCTGATCTGCTTCTACTATTCGGTGGAGGGGCGTAAGCGCTTTGTAAAGGACAAGCCTATTCTTAAATACATGCTGGACCGCTATCTCGGCTGGTTTGCCGTGATCTGCTTTATCGGCCTGCCCATCATTGGTGCACGCGTGACTCTAGATGGGTACTTCTTCGCCTGGCCCATCTGGCGCTATCTCTGGGCGGTTGGCCTGCTCGTCTGGGCTGTCCTGTGGGTGATCTACATGGTTCGCAAATACCCCAAAGAGCAAGCCAACTTTATCGCGTACCAGAATCGGCAGCAATATATTCCTAAAGGCAACAAGCGTAAGGCAAAAGTGGCTTCCAGGTAAGAGATGGTATTCAATAGCGCAGGAATTATTCTTGCCGGTGGCTCCAGCAGGCGCATGGGGAGCGATAAAGCGCTTCTACCCATGCCCGGTCGGGAGCAAGTACCGTTTGTTGCTCATCTCACGGAGTTGCTAACGACATTATGTAGCGAAGTAGTGCTGGTCACACGCGACGAGGAACAGGCTGCTACCTACACAAAATACCTGGTAGTGCAGGAACCAAACCCTGTACGTATCGTGAACGATAAGGTGCCCGCCGCTGGCCCATTAATGGGTTTATTTAGCGGTTTGAGCACACTGCAAACTTCACATGCACTGGTAACGGCGGTGGATATGCCGTTCGTGCAAAAAGAGATGCTCTGCTTCCTGCTCTCCCATCCCCTGGACGAGGAACTCCTGGTTCCCGTCGTGGACAACGTTCCTCAAGTACTGCTGGCCATCTATCCACGCACGCTTCTTCCTCTGCTCGAAGCGTGCCTGCAACGAGGACGACGCGACCTGCGCAGCTTACTAGAGATCGCACCCGTTCATTATATAAATGAAACACAGTTGCGCAAGGTTGATCCAGGGTTGCGCTCTTTTGTGAATGTGAATACACCTGGGGACCTACAATAGGGGCATCCTCTTGTGGGTGCCCTCTTCCCGATGGACAGTCGCTGGCACGCGGGCAGCCACAAGGGGATGCCTCTACTTTCCGAGCATTTCTCCCGAAGGACGGAGACCCACCCATCTCTCCCTTGACTTACCCCTCTTTTATGATATACAGTATATCATAGTGTACGTGATGTATCACAACAGTATCAGCGTACTAAACAAAGAGTTATAAGGAAAACAGACCCTCCGTGTTTGTAGAAGGATCTATCACGAAAGCGAAACAAGGACCAATTGGATGCAATATACAAAAGAGGATCGACTCCTCAACCCATTTCCCTGGTATAGTATGATGAGGAAGACCGACCCGGTCCATTACGACGAGCAGTATGGTATCTGGCAGGTATTCCACTATGACGATGTGCAACGCGTTCTCTCCGACTATGCGACGTTTTCTTCCAGTTTTGGCGGGCAGGGACAGGATCCGTTAAGCAATAGTCTAATCTCAATGGACCCGCCGCGCCATCGCCAATTACGCAATCTCGTGACGCAAGCATTCACGCCCCGTAGCGTTGCCCGGCTAGCAGAGCGCATTACAACTATCACTACAGAACTCCTCGATAACGTGGTAGCAAATGGGCATATGGATATCATCGATGATCTCTCCTATCCATTACCAGTTATTGTTATCGCGGAGATGCTCGGCATTCCTCAGGAAGATCGCGAACGCTTCAAACATTGGTCCGATGCCATTGTTGGTGTAACATCTTCTGGGGGCAATAATCCTCAACAAGAGATGGGCGCGTACTTCCTCAATATGATAGAACAGCGTCGCCGGGATCCCGAGGACGATCTCATCAGTGCTCTACTGGCTGCTCAGATAGATGGCGTACACCTGGATCAGCGCGAACTGCTTGGCTTCTGCATCCTGCTGCTGGTCGCGGGCAACGAGACCACGACCAACCTGATTGGGAATGCACTTCTCTGCTTCGATGAGCATCCCGCAACAATGGATCAACTGCGGGCAGAACCAGACTTGATGCCATCAGCAGTCGAGGAAGTACTACGCTATCGTTCGCCCGTGCAGATGATGTATCGCCATGCCGTGTCTGATGTGATGATGGGAGATCAAAAGATCCGTGCGGGACAGATGATCATGGCCCAGATCGGTTCGGCCAATCGTGATGAGGCACAGTTTCCCAACGCGGATACCTTCGATATCAGGCGCACGCCGAACCGCCATATCGCCTTCGGACATGGCATTCACTTCTGCCTCGGCGCTCCCCTGGCACGCCTGGAAGCTAAAATCGCACTGACACTGCTGTTTGAACGCTTACAGGATATACGTCGGGTACGCGATATTCCTCTGGAGGCGACGGGAAGCGATGTCGTCTATGGAGTCAAACATCTGCCTGTCACGTTTCGTACAAGGCCGTAGGGACCCGATTTATCCCGTCCTAAGCGTGGGACCCGATTTATCCCGTCCATCCAGTCCCGTACCCACAGGACGCGATAAATCGGGTCCCTACCCGTATGACGGTGGTGCATCAGATGCAGCAGACCCCCACGACGTGTTGGCCGTAGAGGAGAGCGTATAATTGAGTGTACCGCCTTGCGCAATAAAAGATGGTGCCAGCCAGGGTTGTGTGCTAAGCTGACCATTCACGATAAGACCCTGCACATAGTATGTTGAGGCTGAAGCACCAGGTGCATTGATCTGGATTACCTGGCCACTCGGACGTGCTATGGTGATACTCGGAAAGAGAGGACTGGCCAGGGCCAGATTAGCAGTGCCGGGCGTCTCAGGATACATTCCTAAGGCCGCAAAAACGTACCACGAAGAGGTTTCTCCGAGATCATCATTGCCTGGTAATCCACCAGAACCGGTCGTAAACAGGGTATTTACGGCCTGCCGCACAACGTTCTGAGTCCGATATGGCGCACCTGCATAATCGTATTCCCATGGTACCTCCAGAGAGACCTCGTTGCCAAGATAGGCATACGGCGAAACAGGCCCGGAATTGAGCAGCGTAAAGAATGTATTGAGGCGTGAGACAGCATTACCGTTGCCGCCCATAGCATCAAAGAGGCCACGCAGATTGAATGGAACCAGCCAGGTATACTGTGCTCCATCGCCTTCAACCCAACTGCTCTCACTTTCGGGAATGTAGATAAACGGGTATGAACCATTGATCTTGCGCGGCTCCAGATACTTATTGAACGAATTGAACAGGTTTTTCCAATCCTGCGCACGATTGATAAATGTCTGCGCATTCGTTGGGTCACCGAGTGCCTGAGCAAATGCGCCGAGGGCAAAGTCGGCAGTATTGTATTCCAGGGTGGTAGCCGTCGTACCATTGAAGTTACAACAACCATACGAACTGCTAGAACCATCCTGAGGCAGATAACCAGAGCTTTCAAGCCAACTGAGACCTGGGCGAATGTTATTGGCCTGTGTTGCCTCCTTGATCATATCGGTCAAGGCCGTTTTTGTATCAAAGTTTGTGCCGCCGAAGGAGTAGATATCCGCGAGAATAGAATCGGCTGGATCGCCGATCATAATATATGTTTCCCCATTGGCCAGCGACCACTTCGGGAACATTCCACTCTGGGCATAGTCGTTGACCATTGATTGCGCAATATCGCTGGCCTGAGATGGAGCCAGCAAAGTCAATAATTGCACCTCCGAACGATAGATATCCCAGCCAGAATAGTTCGCGTATTGTGCATGTCCGCTTGCGACAGAATGCACCTGCCCATCGAAACCTATGTACTGACCATTCACATCCGAGAAAACGTTAGGATGCAGAAGCGAGTGATACAGAGCAGTATAGAAGGTCGTCAACTGACTCGCCGTGCCCCCACTCACCTGAATCTCGCCTAGAATATTGTTCCAGGTCTGCGCTGCCTGGGCCTGAACCGTTGCGAAATTACCCGTGGGATCTTCCTGATTGACATTCGCCTGGGCATTTGCGACACTGACAAAGGAGATCCCAACTCGTACGCCTATCGTGGTATCGGCACTCGTATTAAACGTCACGAACGCACCCGAACCTGAACCAGAAGCGGAGGTACTTCCCACAGTGACCGTGCTACCGCTCCAGGTGCCACTGCTCGCAAATGATTGACTGAATTGGGCCCAGAAGTAGACTGTGTAAGTATCACTCGTACCACAGAAACTGCCACTGCTGGCCGATCCACTGATCGTATCAGAACCCACATTGACTTGAGCATTACTTACACCATCTGCCGAACCTGAGGTATTAACAAGCATTGTAGCAGTCTGACCAGAAGGATAGGTAAAACTGCCTGCACCACTACGCTGTGTCACACTTAATTGCGTGTTTACACCATTATCGAGCCTGACCTGATAGTACCCGGCGGATGCCGTCTCGTTCGCATGCGAGAACGTGGATGTATAGTTAGAAGAATTGCTTGCAGGCGAAGTTGAAACGCTACCAACATAAGGCATAAATGGAATATCGCCATATGCATTACAACCCGCGCCACTGATATGAGTAAGGCCAAAACCTTTGATGGTGTTATCGGAGTACTGGTAACCGCCATCGGGATTGCTCGTGGTATCGGGACTCCATTGTGCCATGCCAAATGGAACATCGGCACCAGGAAAAGTATCGCCACCGTGAAATGCCAGAGCCTGTTGACCTGTACCGATAAGAGGGTCAACCAGGCCAGCATAATTTGTGGTCGAGGTGGCTGATCGATTCTGAACACTGTGTGCTAGAGCGTGACCAGTGAACAAAAACGAACTGCTTATAAGCAGTATGGTACACAAAAAGAAAAAGATAGACAACGCCTGTCTACGGTTGTTTACACTGAACGAGCCAGAAAGTCCCGCGTTTTCAAATTGGGGATGAATGGCTCCTCCTTTTGGCGGCGCGATGGGGATACCACCTCTATTCGCAAAAGTACTGTTTCTTTGCATATACTCTCTTTTCTGCTAAACTGTTACTATCGTTCATTTGTACACAAACACGGTAATCCTGTTTGCAGGTTCTACGGTAAATCGTTCCCGTGGGTAAAAGCAGGAACGTTTCTTTCGTTTGCTGTGCCATTCGAGACGTGAGTTTGTGAGTAACGCCCGCTCGCGTGAATGAAAACGAACGGTGGTGTAGGACGATACACCCGTGTCATTCCAGAAGCCCTTTGCGCGGGAGCTGGGGGAGTCGTCACAAAGCTCATTCTACGGTCTCTCCTTTACCTGGTTCAGCTAAGAACAAGTTGTGGTATAGCTGACAAGATTTGCAGCCGTCCAGTCACTAGAGACGATAGTGGCTGCATGAGCAGCAAGCTGATTCACACGATTTTGTTCGTCTGCAACGGAAGGAGTGGTATCATTTATGGACGGTGGTACGCTTTGAGCATCCGTCATAATGACCAGATAATGATTGGTATAGTAGGGACTGGTATCTAACCCCGAGTAGGTTGTAGCATCTCCACCAAAGACGATATACCAGGGCTTACGTGCTGCTGGCCGTGGATCATAAGCTGCTGCACCCAGATAGGTTGGAAATACCATTGATTGGCTAATATTTCCCCACCTTGCTAGCTTGATCATATAATCCACGTACTCTTCGTCGGAGTGATAAAACTTCGTAGCAAGCTCAAAGGTGCCAGCCTGAATGACGAACATAATCTTTCCGGTGAGTTGGGCAGCGGTAGGCCATGCATTGGCCTGGGCAGCACTATCAAGATTTGGATATTTACTACCCATGAGATCTGATGGAGTGAAAAGATTACTACGTCCAATATGTTGCTCAATCAATGTATCGAGTTGAGCAGGTCCATAACCGTCGATTGTATCGAAACCATTCTTCAACTCTAACTTCACAATCAATGGCGCATGATTGGGAAATTGTTCACTCCACAAACGAATATCATCCAGGCAACTCTGAAAATCCTGGTTGCGATCCTGGCTTCCGAATTGAGAATAACTCGTTGCACTCTCACAATTATTGTCGTTTCCAAGGGGACTAACAGGATCATGGCTCACCCAATAATGCCCAGAAAAGAGGAAATTCTGCCAGACATCTATTTCGATGAGTCCAGCGCCAGAGTTCAAAGCATCGACAAGATAGGTAAATTTTGATTTATCATACGTATTATGGATACCAACACGTGTTTGATCGGGAAAGCTCGGACTCACTGCCGCATGGGCTTTTGGTGAAGAGAACTGACCAGATAGGGCGGCACTAATCCAGAAGAGTGCCAGTCCCAAAATAAGCAATTTTCGCAAAGACATTTTTACGCTCCTGGTTCTAGCTACAGAAGTGACATCAGGCAGACCTCTTGTACTCTTGTCCGAGTGTAATAGTGAAGCACGTATACTTTCATGCATAATTTAATCGCCTCCTTGTTTGATTTATACTTCTTTTTCTGCATTATCCTTAGCAGAAGATCGCTGTCTGTAAGACACAAACAGCCTGATCAAGAATATATATATATCATACACGTTATCGTTCTGTTAAAGCAATATTAAAAAGAGGAGTGTGAGACATTAATTATGCGGTAGAAGCGCTTCCTTTTCTGTTTGGACTGGAAACGTCGCATCTTACAATGCTGGCCTATACATATTGCGCCAGCGTCTCTGTGCCATCCCCTTCAGGTCTTCCTCGAAGCCGCGCAACATCAGCCATTCGCGTGTGGCTCCTGTAACCACTACATCAGTTGATTGCAACTGCGCAATATTCGCTGCACCACTCAACTGCATAGCAACCTTCATCTGCGCCACGATACCCTCCAATAACTCACAGACCTTCTCGTAGCTCTCGCTGGCCGCTTTGAGGAAAGGGAAGCCAATACCTACGACAGTCGCACCCAGAGCAAGCGCACGCGCCACATCCAGGCCATTACGCACGCCGCCAGTAGAGATAAGCGGAAGGTGTGCAGTTCTTGCCTCAACAACTGCGATGGGCGTTGCGATGCCCCAATCGCGATAGAGCGTTCCAATATTCATCATTTGCACATCATTTCGCGCCTGAGAGCGGGCCGCCTCCATAGCCGACATGCTGCTTCCACCGGCACCACCTACATCAATAGCCGCAACACCACACGAACGCAGCAGAAGCGCCTGCTCTCGACAGACGCCTGCTCCGGTCTCCTTAGCAATCACCGGCACATTCACTTGCCCGGTGAGCAATGTGAGGGCCGCCGCTTCGCCCAGCGCACGGCGATCTCCCTCAGGTTGCGCCGCCTCTTGCAAACTATTCATATGGATAGCCAGCGCATTAGCTCCGATCATATCGATGGCACGCTGCACCTGTTCAAGAGTAAAGGGCTCGTGACGCGTCTGTGGAATCAACTGTGGGGCACCAATATTGGCAATCAAGAAGGCATTGGGAGCCATCTCACGCGTCACAGCATAACTGGGAGCAACATCAGGATTAACGATGCCTGCTCGCTGGCTTCCAACGCCAAGCGCCAATCCGTACTGTTCCGCTGCCCGCGCCAGGTTGCGGTTAATGGTGGTTACATCGGGATGTCCTCCCGTGAGTGAAGACACAAAGATGGGATAGCGCAATGTGTGACCAAGAAAGCTAACCGAGGTATCAATTGCGTCCAGGTCTACTTCTGGCAAGGCCTGGTGCACAAACTGAATGTCCTGCCAGTTGGCACGCTGTGGAGCTGAGACATCCTGCTCCAAGGCGACGTTCACATGCTCAATCTTACGTTGTTTCACCTCGTCGCTCATTCGATACTACCGGTCCTTTCTGCCGCCTGATTCTCGCTATAATCAGGAAGATAAGAGGGATGCCAAAGATCAGCGCAGCCTGGTATGTTGCGATAGGTCCTCTGGTAAATCCTATAAAGGAATAAAGGAAAAGTGCTGTGCCTGACAATATCAGTATAGCAATGGTAAATTCATCAAGGCGACGCAATACAACCATCCATAATGACCAGAGCAGATACCAGGGCCAGAACCAGCCCGAGACCAGAATCAGGTACCAGAAGACTGCAATGCCACAACTATAAAACAGCACGTCAAAGGCAGGCAGGCACATCTCAGTATCAATCACTCCCGTACGCCTTTTCTGGAGCACAAGGGCCGCACTTCCAGGCGCATGCCGCACTTTCCCAAAAAGATTTGCATAAATCAAAACAAAAATGAAGAGCGCCGAGGCCCGCAGAGCTACATCAGCAGCCGAGATTGGTTGCAGAAAAGGAGGGAAATGCCCTATAGTAGCCACGAACTGAAAAAAAGCACGTATGGGTATCACCAGTGTACCAACGGGCGAATGCACAAAATGTTCTATATCAACTGCTGAAGTAATCACAAAAAAGGTGGATGCACCACGCCAGAACGGTAACGAGATCAATACTTCCGGCACTAGCATGAGCAACAAACAGGCACAGAAGCTCCACGTGGCACGTGAAATAGAACGCTCTTTACGCATATCGAACCAGAGATAGAGTGGTGCCAGCAACAAAGCAAGCAAATTCGTACTGATTGCCAGCCCAAACACAATAAGCATGATGAGAAAAAGCCAGCGCCTATTGGTACGTACAGAGCGAATATAGAGCCATGTCGCTAACAGAAGTAAGACGAGCAGGAAGCCTTCATTATGCCCACTACCCGCCAGTTCGATGACGATAAGCGGATTCCAGGCATAGAGCAGTGTTCCCAGAACGCGGCGTGAAGGCGCAATCTCACTCAGAATGCCCCAGATCAGTACACAATTAACAAGGTGTGCCAGCAGCGCAAGTCCTTTGAAGAGAAGCAATGAGAGGACAGGAACATTGCTTACCCCGGCAAGGAATGCTGCCACGCTGATCCAGAGAGGGCCATAGATATTTGGTGCGTTGCGTCCCGAGAGAACCCAGACCAGATAAGGATCAGTTGGGTAGTGAGCCGGTGCGGTATTCAGCGGATCAGCCCCATAGATGGTCAGAATACGCCCGGAAAAGATATAGGTAAAGACATCATCCGAAAAGAGCTTCGGCTGAAAGAGCAGCGTTATGCCAAAAAGTAACGCTCCTCCCAGCAACAGATAAAGCCACCCGCGTGCCGCCCCAGGTCGCCCGCGTACAACCAGGACGATAGCTATCAGATACGCAGCAAGCGCACCCAAAAATACCGTGCTAAGAAGCATAGAAACAAACCCTGTACGATTCAGCAAGGACCCAACCAGGGGTCGCAACACTGATACCAGCAAGTTAAAAGGAACGAGCGTCCAGGGCTCTTCTGCTATCATCGGTGAATTGCTCAGATGAAGTCCCCTTAGCGGCGAAAGCCCCACAATCAACAGGTAAAACGCCTCGAAAATACATACAATAAGGAACAGCCACGGAACAAGTCGGCGCGGCTCCTTTTGTACAATAATCCCTTCAGTTTTAGATTGTTGGTCAGTTGCCAAACACGAAAATCCTTATAACCTTTATAGCCCCACTCGTTTAAACGCAACATCAATGTATTTCACATAATAATCGGTACTTGTGAGTTCCTGCAATTCTGATGGCAAGAGGTAACTGGCGACCTCGGCATCATTGCTAAGCGCTTCGAGAAAGGCTGGCCCTTGAATTGGACCCCCACTTGCCATATCCCATACCTTTTTTGCGTTACGCTGCACCATCTTATAGGCTTCCTGTCGCCCCACGCCCTTATCAATCAAAGCGAGCAGAATACGCTGAGAGAAGACAAGCCCACCAGTCATATTCAGGTTAGCCTGCATACGTTCGGCATCGACCTGGAGCCCCTTCATCACCTTCGTAAATATGGAGAGCATATAATGGAGAAGCGTGCAGGCATCGGGAATAATGATACGCTCGGCTGACGAATGACTGATGTCGCGTTCGTGCCACAGCGCAACATCCTCCATCGCGGTTACGGCATACCCACGCATAACACGTGCCAGCCCACACACACGTTCACATAATTCGGGATTGCGTTTATGTGGCATGGCCGATGAACCCTGCTGCCCGGAACCAAATGGCTCAAATGCTTCGCTCAATTCCGTACGCTGCAGGTGCCGAATCTCCTGCGCCATCTTCTCTAATGAACTTCCGATCAGTGCCAGCGTTGTCATAAAGTGAGCATGCCGGTCGCGCTGCACAATCTGGCTGGAGATCGGTGCAACACCCAGTCCCATCTGCTCACATATAAATTCTTCAATCTGCGGCGGTACGGTGGCATGCGTTCCAACGGCACCGGAGATTTTACCGACCGTGACCTGCTCCAATGCTGCTGCCAGGCGCTGCTGATGACGACGCGTCTCATCCAGCCATAATGCCAGCTTCAAACCAAAGGTGATCGGTTCGGCGTGAATGCCATGCGTGCGACCTGTCATCAACGTGTATTTATACTGTAATGCCGCCTGTGCCAACGCCTCAGCCAGTTCTGATAACGCTGTAGTGAGAAGTTGGCCAGCTTCTTTGATCTGAGCCGCCAGCCCGGTATCAAGCACATCAGAAGAGGTCAGGCCCAGATGAATAAAGCGACCTTCCGGACCAAGTTGCTCCTGTACCGAACGTAAAAAAGAGATCACATCATGATGTGTCTCCTGCTCGATCTCCTTCATACGCTGAGCATTATAGTCTGCCCGCCGTATCTTCTGCAACGCATCCTGAGGGATCACGCCTTCCCGCGCCCATCCTTCGCAGGCAAGCAATTCAACCTGTAACCACTTATCCGTTTTATGTTCCGCCGACCAGAGCGCTGCCATCTCTGGTAAAGAGTACCGTTCAATCATAACGCGCAATTATCCTTTAATAGAAAAATAGAGGCAAGTCTTTTTAAGTTCTTGCTTTAGTGTATCACACCCCTGCTACCATGGAAGTATTTCCCTTCACCGAGCACTACATACAGCGAACGCCCCTTTGCTCCTCAACTCCTCTTGTTTGTCTTATGTAAGACAGAAAGAAAATCTTCTCTAAAATACTTACAAACAGGTTAACGATTATATGTAATTCTATGCTTATGCCCCTTTGGAAGTCATTTCAAGGCAGAAAGGAGCATGGATAGAATAAAGCAAAAAAAAAGTTGGAGTAAAGCGGCCACGGGTATACTATATATAGTGATGAGTGGTAATCGTTGGGGTGCCACCGTGTTCTGATGAGCGTTGCTCCGAATATTGGCAGCAGGTAGTGCTCCGGGTAAAACGTTGAGCGAGGCTCCGTTTTTACGCGTTGAGCTTTCTCTGCCATACTTCGTACAAGCAGTGCTTCAGACGTTACTTCGATTACCACTTTCACAGCAGGTTGATAAATCACGGACTGCCGTCAACGGGGTCCTACCTTACCCCCTCAGTAGGAGAGGGAGAGACTGGATGTAGGGCCAGTCTCTCCCTCTCCTACTTTTTGGCCTTCAATACAACCTGCGTCTATTTCAGGTTGTGTCCCATAATAACAAGAACAGGCGGGCGCGATAATGCTGTTGAATGAATAAATCCGGATATCCCCGGCTACCTTCCCCCATGAATGGGGCAAGCGGATGGACGCGCTAAAGCTGGTCCCTACCCCCGATCATATCCGGTTTTAATAGTTCAACAGCATTATCTGGCCCCTACGCACCCCACCCTTCATGCTGCAGCAGCCAGCGTTTCCGCTCCAATCCACCCGCATAGCCCGTGAGAGACGAGCTTGCGCCTATGACACGATGACAGGGAAGCACAATCGCTACAGGATTAAGCGCATTTGTGGCTCCAACAGCACGATATGCAGTTGGTTTCTCCAATTGAGCGGCCAGTTCGCCATAGGTGAGCGTTTTCCCAGGCGGAATGCTGCGCAATGCTAACCAGACCTGTTGCTGAAAGGCCGTTCCACCTGTGCTTACCGGAATGGCATCCAGGCTGGCATAATCCCCGGCAAGATAAGCACGTATCCGACTGCTAAAACCACAGGGATCACTCACCTGTTCCAGTTGTACTGCACCATAACGCCTCTGCAATAAGCTCATCATACGCGGCTCGTAGTCAGCGTAATCGAGTGAACAGAGTTGCTTATCGTCAACAACAAGCAGGATCGTCCCAATGGGAGAAGCTATACGGTCAAGCTGGAGGTTTTTCATTAGTTCGTCCTTTCAATGATGGTCTTTCTCCTGGGCACCATGGGCGCGAAATATTCGAACTCATACCCTGGTATGATAACCTGAATGGGAAGCAATTACTAGCGCTTTTCGGACATTACCATTGCAAAAAATTTGATGATCATGTCTGAAAAGCGCTAGTAATTCAGGCGATTTTGACGTATGATCGGACTATGAATACACCACAAATACATGATGATTTTGATCTTTGCTATCGCGCTCTTTGTAGTCGCGATGCCCGCTTCGATGGCCGTTTCTTTACAGCGGTTACTTCAACCGGGATCTATTGTCGGCCCATCTGTCCGGCACCAACACCGTATGAGCAGAACGTGCGCTTCTATTCCTGTGCAGCGGCGGCGGAGGCGGCTGGCTTTCGCGCCTGTCGTCGCTGCCATCCTGAGTCCAGCCCTGGTTCACCGGATTGGAATGTACGCGCCGATCTGGTGGCACGCGCCTTGCATTTGATCGCTGACGGCATTGTAGATAGTGAAGGCGTCTCAGGTCTGGCTGGTCGACTGGCTGTGAGTGAGCGGCATCTGCATCGTGAACTGGTGGCAGAGATAGGCGTTGGGCCTCTTGCATTAGCACGTAGCCGTCGCGCTCAAACTGCACGTCTACTCATCGATCAGACCAACCTTTCATTGACGACTATTGCCTTTGCTGCGGGTTTCGCGAGCGTGCGCCAATTCAATGATACCATGCAGGAGGTCTTTGCTTGCGCTCCCTCCGAATTGCGTCGGCACACTCAGCCTGCAAGCAATGGAGAAGGGAAATTATCCCTACGCTTGCAATATCGTCCTCCTTTCGATGCCGCAGCGCTTCTCACCTATCTTGAGAAACGTACTATTCCAGGCGTTGAAGAGGTCGCGTCTGGACGCTATCGACGTACGGTTGCATTTGCACAATCCAGAGGTATCGTCGAGGTCGAGCCTATGGATGCAGGAAATGCAGTACGTATTCATGTACAACTCAGTGATCTGAGCGCCCTCAACCTCCTGGTGCAACGCTGCCGTAGATTGTTCGATCTGGACGCTGATCCCGTCGCGATTACCAGCGTGCTGAGAACTGATCCTCTCCTTGCTCCTCTGGTCGATGCTCGTCCAGGGCTACGTGTGCCGGGAGCAATCAATGGCTTTGAATTCGCGGTACGTGCGATCATTGGACAACAAATTTCAGTAACGGGCGCAAGAACACTGGTGGGACGGCTCGTTAAATCCTTTGGAGAACCTCTGCCATCTCCCGATGGTAAACTGACACACACATTTCCATCTCCTGAGGTCATAGCTGAAGCGGATATGAGCGGACTGGGTCTTACGCAACGCCGCATCACAGCGCTGCAAGCATTGGCACAGAGTATTGTCAGGCAAGAATTAGTCCTGGATGCCAGCACCGACCGGGAAGAGACGGCAACACGTCTTCAAGCACTTCCCGGTGTGGGACCGTGGACTGCCGCTTATATTGCTATGCGTGCACTAAGTGATCCCGACGCGTTTCCCGTCAGCGATCTGGGCCTGAGACGTGCTTTTGAACAACAGGGATTGGCGGCTGACATTAAAAGCATTGCGTTACGTGCAGAGACATGGCGTCCCTGGCGTGCTTATGCCACACAACATTTGTGGACGGCACTGGCGAAAAGCTAACACAAGGAAAGTTTTCCTTTTCAGGAAAACATATCCTTGCGAATCACTTCCTCGCAGGCAAAAAAGCTCCCTCTATTGCACAAAAAAAACGTTGCTCAAACTCTTGACCCTCCCAAAAAACCATGTTATACTTCCGCCATCAATCTTTTTCCCAAACAAAGGAAAGTTTTCCTGATAAAATATGTCTACACACAAAGAACAAGAACAGAGTCCCGGTGATGCCAGGACTGAGATACACACGTCATTATCAGCCAGGGGGGTAACATTACAGCATGTAGCACATGCGGCTGGTGTGACGCCTGGCACGGCATCCAAAGCCATCAATGGGCGCGGCAAGCTGAGCCAGGAGACGCGCGAACGGGTACGCAATGAGGCTCGCCGGCTCGGTTTCCGTTTTCGCGAACTGGACCAGGATGTGCCAGTGGACCGGAGGGCAATGATCGGGGTGCTGACTTCGGATATCTACGGGCGCTTCAGCCTCCCATTACTCACGGGAATTGAGAAGGCTTTCGGTACGCGTCCGGCCTCCGCTGTTCTCTGCACGACGAGCGATCAGGCGCAGGAAAAGGCACATCTTCAGATGTTGTTGGAGCGGAAAGTGGATGGCATCGTAGTTTCAGCACGTCGCGAAGATCCGCGCTTGTCGATTGACATGGGACAGATAGACCTGCCCGTGGTCTACGCCCATACGCGGGTGACCGATCCGCACGCGCTCTGTGTACTCCCAGACGATGCTCAGGGCGCACGCCTGGCCGTTGAGCACCTCGTACATAGTGGCAGGCGTCAATTCGCGCATATTACTGGTCCAGGTTATTTCGAAGCCGTGCGTTTACGCGAGGGAGCTATGCGTCAGGTTCTGGACGAGCATGACATTCCTCTTTCCGAACAGCGCGTACTATCAGGTCCCTGGCAGGAAAGTTGGGGCTACACGGCGGCACAATATCTCATTAAGCAGGATCCCTCCATCGACGCGCTCTTTTGTGGCAGCGATCAGTTGGCACGCGGGGCGGTCGAGGCGCTTCATGAACTAGGCATACGTATTCCCGCTGATGTGGCGGTCGTGGGATTCGATAATTGGGAGCCAATAGCGTGCGCTACGCGTCCCGCGCTTACGACCGTTGACATGAATTTAGAAGCCGTCGGGCACTATGTTGGACAATGTTTGCTGGATCTGCTGGCCGGGAAACTGCTCTCGGGGACGGTGCGTCTACCATGCAACCTCATCATCCGAGAATCAAGCGACACCACACGCACAAATAACCAATCTAGTTAATTAACTCTGGTATGTATCTATTCTTAATAGTCAAGGGAGAACAGAAAGAGGTACAGCAATGCAGCAACAACCTCGTCTTCAGGCACCTTTGCGCTCATCACCTGTCTCACACACGGCGACTCTCTTTCAGGGAGCGTTCTGGGGGCCTCGTTTGCAGTCTCTCCGTGAGCAGACCTTGCCTGCGATCTATCAACAGATGCAACAGGACGGGCATTTTACGGCTTTTCGCGAGAGCTGGCATGCTGGAATGCGCCCCATCCCTTATATATTCTGGGAATTTGATATCTCCAAATGGATAGAAGCTGCGAGCTATAGCCTGGCGCTACATCAGGATGCTCAACTTGAGGCACAGGTTGATGAGGCCATCACGTTTCTACTTACTTTGCAACAACCTGACGGGTATCTCAATCTCTGGTTCACCCAGGTTGAGCCGGAGCAACGTTGGAGTAATTTGCGTGACTATCATGAACTTTATTGTGCTGGACATCTGATTGAGGCCGCAGTAGCACATTTTCAAGCGACTGGAAAACGTATACTGCTGGATGCGGTCTGTCGCTATGCTGATTATATTGACGCGACCTTTGGCGTTGAGGAAGGCAAACGACGTGGCTATTGCGGGCACGAGGAGATCGAACTCTGCGCTGATCAAGTTATATCACGCTACAGAGGAACGGCGTTACCTGCACCTGAGCCAGTACTTTGTTGAAGAGCGTGGCAAACGTCCTCCTCATTACTTTGATGTAGAGGCTCAGGAGCGCGGGGAGCCACCCGCTGATTTCTGGGCCAACACATACGAATATAACCAGTCGCATGTGCTAGTGCGCGAACAGCATGAGATTGTGGGACACGCCGTACGCGCGATGTACCTGTTCAGCGCGGTCGCCGATCTCGCGTGTGAATTGAATGATGAAAGCCTGTACGAGACCTGCAAAGATATCTGGGAACATCTCAACTCAAAACGCCTGTATATCACTGGCGGTCTGGGTTCCTCGGAGGGCAACGAGGGCTTTACCGCCGATTACGATTTGCCCAACTCATCCGCGTATGCAGAGACATGCGCGGCGATAGGTCTGGTAATGTGGAGCCAGCGTTTACTGCAACTGGACGCTGATCACCGTTATGCCGACGTATTGGAACAGGCACTCTATAATGGTGTCTTGAGTGGGATCTCACTCGATGGCACCTCTTTTTTCTATGTGAACCCGCTGGCGAGCCAGGGAAAGCATCATCGCCAACCCTGGTACAAATGCGCGTGCTGCCCACCCAATATCGCCCGCCTGCTGCTCTCGCTGGGAAGCTACCTCTATGGCGTTACCGATAGCGATATTCTAGTGCATCTGTACGCTCAGTGCACCAGCACGCTCTCCATCGGCCCCCACCAGGTCATCTTGCACCAGCAGACCAACTATCCCTGGGATGGAGAGGTGCGTTTTGAGATAGAGCTGGACAAACCCACCAGATTTGGGCTGCACCTGCGCATTCCAGGCTGGTGCCCGAATGCTCACCTGACACTGGGGGGCAAGGACATACCCTTCGAGGTACGTAAAGGTTATGCACGCATTACACGCACCTGGCAACACGGCGATATCCTGGTTCTATCCCTGGATATGCCTGTTGAGCGTATCTATCCGCATCCGGCCATAGGCGAGAATGTAGGAAACATCGCTCTGCGCTCAGGCCCATTGCTCTACTGCCTGGAAAGCAGCGATAATGCGCTCCCATTGCACCAGATTTACGTTCCAGTTGACGCGACTTTTGAGAAACAGTTTGTACCCGACCTTCTGGGTGGGATCACCTTGCTCAGAAGCGTGGTCCGGGCGCTAGAAACCTCCGATTGGACTGATACGCTCTATCGTACTACACCTCCTGCATCTATACCCTATACGCTGACCGCGATCCCCTATTATGCCTGGGATCAGCGCGAACCCGGTGAAATGCGCATATGGGTGCGTGCAAGCGAAGATGATAGTCTCCTACCCCAGTCCGGTAGTTTTTCCTGAAGGATGCAGGCTTATACGAGACCCAAAAATTAGAATGGCAAGGATGAATTAAAATGAATGCAGAAAGAAAGAGTGTAAGGAAACACTTCTCAGGTTTTCTCTGGATGGTCATATGCTTGACGATCCTCTCAACAGTCGCGCTGTTCCTTTCTCCTTACTCACCGGTACGAGCTGCCACCAACACCATCACTACGAAAACCGCCGCCAGTGCGACACCAACACTGGTGGTCAATACCAACCAGGTGCTCCGGCCAGTTACTCATGTTGCATCAGGCGGCTTATATGGGCTTGGGAGTGACACCACACCTGCCGATAGTATGGTTATCCCTTTACATCCCAAGGTTTTTACGCAGATGGCTCCAGGCGGTCATCAATTGCCCAATGGAGAGACTACTCCTGGTGGCGACGCGCTTGTCGTTGCGCCAAAGGCCGCGCGGGCTGGTGCGAAGGTGACGATACGCATGCCCGACTACTATCCCAATTTTCCCTATAAATGGGTGAGCTGGTCGAATTGGCTCAGCGTGGTCGATGGTGAGATTGCCGCACGCAAAGCCGCCACCAATGTGACCAACATCGAAGCATGGGGACTGTGGAACGAGCCGAACTGGACCTGGGATACCACCCACGCCGGTTCTTTCAACGCTGGCTGGGTGCGCACATACCGGGAAGTACGCTCGAAAGACGCAAATACACCGATTCTTGGTCCCAGTATCTCAAGTTACGATGCAAGCTATATGAAATCATTCCTGACCTATGCAAAAGCGAATAATGCATTGCCCAACATCATTTCCTGGCATGAGTTACAAGGTCAGGGTCATATTGCGGGAGACATCAGCGCCTATCGCTCACTTGAGGCCAGTCTTGGTATCAGTCCACGCCCAATAGCCATTGACGAATATGCAAGGACGACCGAAGTTGGGATCCCCGGTTCACTTGTGGGCTATATCGCCAAGTTTGAGCGTGGTGGCGTCGATAGTGCCGACCTGGCCTTCTGGAATCAGTATGGCACCTTTAACGACATGGTAGTCGGCAATAATAAACCCAATGGAGCATGGTGGCTCTACAAATGGTACGGCGATATGACGGGCAATATGGTGTCCACGACGCCACCCGCACAGACCGGATTGGATGGTGCTGCCGCCATCAATAGTGCAAAAACGCAAGTGAGCGTCATCGTGGGTGGTGGTAGTGGTGCCAATGCTGTTACAATCAATGGCCTTAACGCGCTCTCATCGTTTGGCTCCAATACAACCGTTACCCTGGAATACGTTCCTTCCCTTGGACGCACCACCGCTGTCCCAGGCACGACCATCCTTTCAACAACTAATTACACACTAAACAATGGATCGATCACTGTTCCGATCAACAATATGGATGCTACTGGGGCGTATCACCTGCTGCTTACTCCATCCAGCACAGCAACTTATGACAAGATCGTCAATAAGAACAGCGGCCTGGTGCTTGGTATCTCGGGTGCTTCAACCACCACCGGAGCCGACGCGTTACAATGGTCCGATAACGGCACTGCCGACCATCTCTGGCGCTTTGTTGATGCCGGTGGAGGTTATGACAAGATCGTCAATAAGAACAGCGGCCTGGTGCTTGGTATCTCGGGTGCTTCAACCACCGCTGGAGCCGACGCATTGCAATGGTCCGATAACGGCACTGCTGACCATCTCTGGCAGATTGTTAATGCTGGTGGCGGCTATGTCAAGATCGTCAATAAGAACAGCGACCTGGTGTTAGCTATTACGAATGCATCTACCGCCGCTGGAGCGCTCGCCTTACAATGGTCCGATAACGGCACTGCTGACCATCTCTGGCAGATCCATAGTTAAATTTCTATAATGTCCTTATCTGTGTGCCTCGTTACATAACTTAATAGAGGCACACAGATAAGGCCCTTTATCAACCCGCGCTCACTTCTGCATCCATAACAGGTTCCTCCTCAACTACCTCTTCAACCTCATCAGCATCACACGTTCTGGGCTCCCGAATATCAATTTCCAATTTGCCATTCACAGCGCTCACATGTACTTCGCCGTTTTCGGGAATATTCGCCAGCAGGATGCGCAGGCTGAGCGGGACGGTGAGAAGACGCTCAACGGCACGGCGTAAAGGACGAGCACCCTGTGTCTGGCTGAACCCTTCTTTGCAGAGCAGATCAATAACACTGTCATCCGCATTTAAAATCAAGCCCTGATCGAGCAGACGTGCAGCCAGTTCATTCAGTTGTAGACGTGCGATAGAACGAACCTGCTCCTGTTCCAATGGATGGAAGATCACGATATCATCGATACGATTGAGGAACTCTGGTCGGAAGGTATCGCGCAGGCGTTCCATGATGCGATCACGCTGCATCTCTTCCGCAGTGCCCTTCATGCTGGCGCGGAAACCACTGGGCATCGAGCGTCCAAGCATATCGGTACCGACGTTTGAGGTCATGATCCAGATAGCGTGCTGAGCATCGACGGTGTGACCCTGTGCATCGGTAAGGCGGCCAGCATCGAAGACCTGCAAGAAGAGATCGAAGACCTCTGGATGGGCTTTCTCTACCTCGTCGAGCAAGACCACGCAATGTGGACGCCGCCGCAATTTTCCAGTTAACTGGCCTTCCTGATCGTAGCCAACGTAGCCCGGAGGTGCCCCGACCATTCGCGAAACGGCGTGCTTCTCCATATACTCGGACATGTCGACACGAATCAGGTGTTCATCGGAGCCGAACACCTCCGCCGCCAGCGCACGTGCCAGTTCCGTTTTGCCAACTCCAGTTGGTCCCAGGAACATGAAGACGCCGGATGGTCGGTTACGCGGCTTCAGGCCCGCACGAGCAACCTGGATGGCCTGCGCGACGCGGCTGATCGCTTCGTCCTGTCCAATCACGCGCGACTTGAGGCGTGCATCCAGGCTTAGCAAGCGATCTCGTTCTTCACGTCCCGGTGCTTTAACGGGGATACCGGTGCGATATGAGATTACTTCGGCGATCATCGACGCGTCAATCACGGGATGATCAGGCTCGTCAAAATCATCCTGATCTTCATTCTCCACTGAGAAGACACGCGCCTGCGAACAGGCTTCATCCAGCACGCTACAGGCTTTATCGGGGAGGCGCAGATCGGGCAGGTACTGAATGGAGAGGTTAACTGCAGCCTGCAATGCCTCATCGGTGATTGTGGCGTGGTGATGCTGCTCATACAATTCACGCATGCCGGTCAGGATCGTTAGAGCCTCTTCGGTAGATGGCTCCTCGATCTGAATGGGACGCAGACGGCGCTCCATTGCAGCATCCTTCTCAATCGTACGATATTCCTGGGGGGTCGTCGCGCCAATACAGCGCAGGCGTCCTCCGGCCAGAGCTGGTTTCAGAATACCGGCGGCATCGATGCTACCATCAGCGGCACGCCCGGTCCCGATCAGCAGATGCATCTCATCGATAAAGAGGATGATACTGCCGTCTCCCTCTGCCTCCTCCAGGACTTTGAGCAGGCGCTCCTCGAACTCGCCCCGGTACTTGGTCCCGGCCACAAGCGAGCTGGCGGATAATTCGATCAAACGTTTGCCACGCAGTTCGGGAGGCACCTTACCATCCACGATGCGTTGCGCCAGGCCGCCCACAATCGTCGTTTTGCCAACGCCTGAGTCGCCGATCAGGATAGGATTGTTGCGATCCTTGAGCATCAACGTTTGCATCAACAGACGAATCTCTTTATCACGTCCGATGAGTGGAGTTAGTTGCTTGCTGCTGGCCTGTTTTGTCAGATCACGGCCCAGGCGTTCCAGCACGGAGCTACCAGCTCCCTTCGCGCTTGCCACGCCATCAGGTCCAATTGCACCCGGCAATTCCTCCTGAATAACCTCGGGGCTTGTTCCAACAGAAGGAACCAGTTCCAACAGGGCACGGGCGTTACTGGACATAATCAGTTCAATCAATTGAGCTGGATTAATGCCCAGTTTGGTAAGTAATTCATGGGTTACGCCATCGCCTTCACTCAAAACGGCCTGAGCGATAGAGCGTTCATCCACCGCTGAGGAGCCTGAGGAGGCGGCACTGCGCTCTGCTGTTTGCAGAATCTCTTTACAGCGACGTGTAGGGAGAATAGTGGTATCGCTTGTGGCTTTCCCGGTGCCAAGGGCGAGGCGAATCACATCGCGCACCTGTTTAGGAGAGAAGCCCAGGCTACGGAGAGCATCTTGAGTACAGCCGCCATCCAGTTTGGTAAGAGCAATAAAGAGATGCGGCGTACCGAGGTAGTCTTTGTGCATACGGCGTGCCTCGCCGAGAGCCAGCTCCAGAACGGCGCGTAGAAAACGGCGATCAGGCGTACTGGACGATGGGAGGATGGGAGCCATGATATGCGTATCTTCGAAAGGGTCAAGGCGCGGCTCTATGGGACGCTCTTTCTCGGAAAGAGAACTTGCCACGAGTCGTTGCATAGGGTCGCCGTAGAGGGTAAAGCTCATCCAGGAGGTATCATCGATATAGTGCTGCGCCATGGTTACGCGTGCTCGGCGCAGAGCCTCGCCCAGCGCAACGCCATCAACCACGTCCTGGTAGAAGAGAGCAGCAAACTCAGAAACGCGTTGCATACTCACAGGCCAGCGCAACATCAGCACAGAACCAGCACCTGCTTTCAGCAAGTTACCGACCAGGCGCTCCATGAGTTCATCGCGATCCAGTTGGCCCTGCCCATTGACGCTAGAACGGCCCTGGCGTTCATCCTCAAGACAACTGAGAAAGATAAGCGGATGTTTAGGGAGAGGCTGTAAGATCTGCTCAATGGCATTACTATCCAGACGAGAATTGCCAGACAGGGCCAGTACGGGATCACCAGCATTCGCTGTCAGAGGGAGTGGTCCGGCATAATGCAACACGTTGGGCATTTCAGCATTGATACGCATACGCATTTCAAGCTGGTTCGCCTGCTGACGATAGAGAATAATACGTGAGACCGACTCGGGCAGCGTTGTGCAGAGTGAGGCAACTTCCTCTTCAGCGCTGGCACGCTCTCCCGTTGGATTCACCAGGAACAGGATGGTGAGCCCCTGCGCCTCGCGTCGTCCCATTTTACGAAGCGGGCGTTCGGAAAGAGCAGGGCGCATCTGCGTATCCCGTTCTCGATTTATGGAATAAAGCTGGCGTCCGATAGAAAGTGTATGGCAGAGATAACGCCCTGGTTTTGCGCTGGCATCAAACATCAGTTCCCAGGGGATATCCGGCGTATTGGCACTAATAATCAGCGTTGAGTCCAGGTGGCGCAAAGCCTCTTGTAGAGGAACCGGCAACAGCGACTCAAAGAGGAAGCGTCCTAATGTGAGTAGTGAGTCATTGACGACACCCAGTTTAGTTGTTTGACGCTTCATCTCCATTGCCGCCAGCGAATGCATAGACTGAGTCGCTGATTGCAAAACACGTCGCAAGCGTTCGCGGGTCTCTACATTGAGTTCGTTGCTATATTCCTGGCCTGTGGGTGCTGGACCATCGGGAAGATCCAGGCGAAAACGATATCGAGTATCGGTACGTACTATACTTAACAGGGCTGGTTGTTCCATGGAAACTTCTCTTCCACAAGCGTCCCGGCAATCGCGACTACACGATTGCAATAAAACAAACACAAGTTCAAGGCAAACGCAGTATACGACTTCTCTGTAACCTTGTCAATTGGAATAGTATCGCCTGGGTGCCCGTCAAATTTGCAACCCTATGTTATGACACAATAGGCGTGTTTGTTGACTCTACCAGAGAACATGTTCCAGCATTCGGTTGAGAAACTGAGGTGCCTTTCAACTGAAACGAGGTATCCAATGTGACAATCCCATTATAGTGCAATCCACCATTATTGGAGGCACAGACTCCCGCAGGCGGAATCACTGTCAGGTCGAGAGAAGGGAACGTCGAGGCCTGGCGCTGAAACAACAGGTCGTAGCTTCCCTGGGTCAGCGGTGGCACATACCACGAGAGCGTTAGCGTCATGGAACAATTTTTCGGAATCACAACATAGCCACCAAACATGCCTTTTCCTGGCATGTCACTCTTTGTATTATCTGGTGGCCCGATCTGGTCGAGTGGATGCCACTCACCCGTATAGGGATCACCAATCATCGGAGCAGACGCTCCCGCGTTATATTGCCCGGTTGGACAGACCATCTCCTGATGAGGATAAATTCCATTCGCCGGACAGGCTGCCAGGGGTCCGCCACAAAGAGGTACTCCAGTATCAAAACCATCGCCCGAGAGTAGTTGCGCCGACTCAGGGACATAGAAGCGTATATAATCGCGATAGGTATCCAGGCCATACACAGGACCGATCTGGTCGTAGATCAGTTGCATCTGCAACGTATGAGTGGCTCCACCTTTAAAATCCAACTTGACAGTATCGTGCAAAGTAGTCTGTACATATTGCGATGCCTTACTTGCGCTTACATTCGCCTGCACGATATAGAGGCCATCATGCGTATTTGAGCGATCTATCTCAGCCGCATCGTTGTATTGCTCTAGCAAGCCTTCGACCTGGGGGTTGGTCACATAGATCTGGAGATCTTTCGTCTTCAAATCAGAGAGCATCTGCGTACCCAGCGACAAGAGTTCACCAGGCGTAGCCTGGCGGATTCGACTCATCAGCACGCTCGCAACTGCAGAGGTAAACAGTTTACGTATATTAGGATCACTAGCGCTCACATGATCAACAATCTCAATCTTGCGAATACCAGCATTATCCAGTTGATAATAGTGTAATTTCTGTTCCAGATTCTCTGCGGTGATCGTTTCATTAAACTTTGGAATTTTAATTGGTCCAATCACCTGTAAGATATGTTCGATGAAAAAAGGCGTAAACGAGATGACGCCATCGACATTGCGGTTAACCTCATGCTTATATTCGGCGATAGCGATGCGAGCTGAGGTGGGAAAATCAGCCGAAAGGTTCGAGTCGCGCAGACCCCAGTTCACAAACGGCCACCAGGAGCTATAGGCAGCGGGTGGCGATTGTCCGACAGTTGGACTGTTATCAGCATATTCGACGCCGGAGATATCATGCAGGGAGAAGGGGCCAACGCGGCCACTATTGATCGAAAGCTCACCATATTGACCGGTAAAACCACCTGTTGGACGCAGCTCAGCACGATCCATCGTCTGCACCAGGAAAACACGTGGCTGATCAACACCTAGCAGCCAGTTTGCCGGTCCCAGTAGCTCGCCCCCACGTTGCAGTAGCGCCTGTACCTGGGGTAGGAGTTGCAAGACTGCCTGCAATTGTGTACGCTGAGTACTGCTAATTGGGAGGTCTTGCAAAGAGAGAGTACGCGACTGCGCCTGAATATCATTGAGGTACGGCATAACTGCAGTGATGGTGCTACCGATAAGCTTAAGATCGCTTTCAGTTATCAATGGAGTATGAGAGGTAGTGCTTAACAGCGGACCTTGAAAATTAGGGGCCAGTTTGATTGCAGTTGCCATAACCTGCTCACCAATCAGTGTTGCATCGATAGCCACCTGGCTGGCAGCGCGGGCGCTAGTCACCTGAGGACGATACTGAGGCAGATATTGTGTCACGGTATGAATTAAAGAAGTAGTATCGATTATAAGTTGCACCTGCACAAAATCGTCATGAGCGGCCACGATCTCCTGGCGAGCTCGTATCAATTTGCTTTGAGTGAGCACACTGGTGGAATGAGACGATGCCCCTGTAAAGATGGTTTTGACCGTCTGCAGATGTTGTACGCCACCATAGGCATGAGCACGCAAGAGATTATAAGTAGCATAGGCATTGACTCCATAGCTGACTAGCATGATCAGTGGCGTAAGAATAGCGGCCATTAACAATAACAGGAGCGCAACGGAGAGTATCCAGTAGCGTGTAAAGCGCCGCTTCTGCGGAGAGTTGAGCTCATATACGGGAGATGAAGCTTGTTTATCAAGTGATGGCCCGGTCGCTCCAACTACTACAACTTTTTTTTGCTCTTCTTCGCTTTTTGCAGCCTGTTTTTCGGGTGAGCTGAGTTGTTCTGTCTCTTCTTCTATTTTATCTGCACTGGCCTGCACATCATTTGCTGAAACAAGTTTCTTCGTTTCCTCTTCGCTAACCGGCACATCATCTGCTGCAAGGGGTTTCTCTGTCTTCTCCTCACCTTCCTCTACTTTCGTCTCTGCTGCATCACGTCCCGATGCTTCCGGCTCAGGAGCACTACTTTCTCGATCCTGCTCTTCTAATAAGAGCACATGATCAGGAGAAAGCTTCTTGACATCACTATCCGATTCGCCATGTGGTGACGTATACTCTTCGCTGGATACAGAATTGGTGTTAGAAGAAGACATTCCTGGCGAATCGCTATCGGCTGGTATGCTGCTGGACATTAAATCCCTCTTAAAATAGAAGTATAGAAGTTAAAAATAGAATGGGACGCACGACGGGCATATAAATCGTGCCCCTACAACCATGTTCCCATGGTTCAGATGAGTGCATAGTTCGCGTCTCTCATGGTTGTAGGGACGCGATTTATATGCTCGTGTGTGATCAAATGAACTACATCCTATTTCTGTTACAGGTTAAATATTAGTATTGACACTAGTAAAACGCGTGAAGCGGTCCGAATGTTTCATTCGTAACGTTTTTTTGCTTGATATATTTTTTACGGATTTGCTCTACATCCCTTTGCAAAGATTAAGAAAAAGGAGAATTTGTATGATTGCCCCTCAACATCAACGCGTGATTGATCGTCTCATCGATCTCTTCAAGGATGATCCTCGTTTCCCGGCCATGATTGTCGGAGGTTCAGTAGCGAAAGGGAGAGCGCTTCCGAATTCGGACGTGGATATTCTACTGATCGCCAGCGATGAAGAATACGCACGGAGAGCCACAAAAAACGATTTCTGGTATGTGAATACTGAAGTATGTGATTATCCAGGTGGCTATGCGGAAGGAAAAGTCGTTGATCTGCAATTTCTCTACGATGCTGCCGATCATGGCAGTGAACCAGCACGTGCCGCTTTCTCCAGGGCATTTGTGGGGTATTCACGCATTCCGGAATTGGATGCATTGGTGCAACGCATTCCCATCTACCAGGATCAGGATCAGCAAGCAAAATTGATCTCCTTCTATAGCCAGGTTGTGGTAGCTAACTGGTTGGTGCGTGAAGCGGAGAAACGTAAAGATGCCTATCTTATGGCACAGGCTATTGCGCATATGACGCTGTACGCTGGTCGGCTGATTTTGGCATTCAATCGCGTCCTTTATCCTTACCATAAGTGGCTAATGTATGAGCTTCGACACGCGGAAAAGATGCCAGAGCATTTTTTAGAGTTGATGGAACAATTGTTGGCACAGCCCGGCAAAGAGCACGCGCAGGCGTTCTGCGATTGTATCAATGCATTCCATAATTGGGGCATATCGTACGATCAGACGATTGTGCGCTTTCTACATGATACAGAATGGAATTGGAGGGATGGAAGAGCAGCTTTGCAGGATTGGTAGAAGCGCGATGCAATACCGTTCAGGTAAGAATCCCGTCTCTGGCCCCTACCCTGGCCAGAGACGGGATTTTTACCTGAACGGTATTGGGCGCACGCAAGGTGCATTGACTCCAACAAATTGCAGAAGGACCTTGACAAGATACGAACATTTTCTTGTTCACTCCCGCAAATACCGTAGGGACGGGGGTATTTCAGGCACACTATGCAGCTTTATCCACCGTAACAGAGCCACTACCAATCGTGGCCGTAATCTGCGCCCGAGGCACTGCACCAACGATATTATTGCCAAATGCGTTATTGACGGAGCCTGAACCAGTAGTGGCCGTGAGCTGAAACGCGGCATTGGCTGGTAAAGTCAGATCTATATCGCCGCTATTCGTTGCCATTTCATAGGTTCCTTTTGGATCAAGGGCACCCTCAAAACGGACTGAGCCGCTATTAGTCTTCAAGGCAGATTGGCCGCTCAGGGATGCTTCGCTTACGATAACATCGCCGCTAAGGGTAGTAGCTTTGAGTTGGCCGTTGACTCCGGTGGCGTGAATTGAGCCGCTACCGGCATCCATCGTCATCTGACCCGTCAGGTTGTGGGCAGTGATATCGCCGCTGTCGGTATGAATGTTGACCGGACCCTGCACGTTCTCGACATCCAGGCTACCACTGCCTGTATCTATGGTAATGCCACTGATGCCACTGGCGGCAATTGAGCCTGAGTTGACAGTTACCTGAACCTGGGCGCTGGCTGGTACCGTCACATCATAATCGATATCGCGAAAGGCCGGGTCAGCTCCGATGGTGAGGTGATCACGTCCCTGGCTATCCTGAGATTGATTGTAGAGTATTTTTGTGTCGTTGGGATTGGGTCCCAGGCTGCTTCCATGGCTTTTCGCGGTTATGATGACGCTGCCCGCATTGCCAGCGCGAATATCCACGTCACTTCCATGGCCGTTTATCACAACCACAGGATGATCTCCGACCTGGAAGCTGCGTGTGACTGGCCCTACGGTAGCAGGATTTGTATCATGCGTGGGGAAGAAAACTCCATCCGAGGCAATCCAGTTGGCGCAAACGACGATAAAAAGCACTATGATAGCGAGCAAAATCAGAATCAGTAGCCACTTCAATCCTTTGTGCTGCCTCAGGAGTTGCGCCAGTTCTTGCCTTGCAGAAGGCTGTGGGCTGCTTCCTGGCCCGGTGTTTCCCTGCATGGGAGTTCCCACGTTTATAGTCTGTAGGGGTGTGTCACGTTCTACCAGGGGAACGGTTGTTCTTCTATTTTGCATAGTCATCATGTCCCTTTTTTCGTGCGATGTTGGTGGTGGTTCGCGGGGCGCGATAAATCTGGCCCGGACACCTGGGCGCGATAAATCTGGCCCCTACAAATAGCACGTTTGGTGAGGATATAGCGATGCAAAAGGGCTACTATTTCATTAGCCAGCGGCGATACCTTTGATAAGGTGGACAAGGGTTGCCATATCACCAACAAGAAATGTTTCTTTTACATCAGTTGGGCGTGCTTCTCCCTGACGATTGATCCATATGGTGGTATAGCCGAGTTCATGGGCCGGGATGATGTCGTACTTAAAGCCGAATCCGGCATGCCAGATATCTTTGACCTCCAATCCGAGGTGCTGACGTGCCAGGTGGAAGCCAGTATGCGCCGGTTTATACGCCTTTGCCTGCTCAGCGGTAATAATAGCATCAAATGTTATGCCAAGCTGCTGTTCGGTCTGGGCAATAATCGCGTCGTCGGTGTTAGTGATGAGGGCAAGTTTCATGTACCTTTGGAGGATGTATAGTGCGGCACGGGTATCAGGAAACGGCTGCCATTGTCCCATAGAGGAGGCGAAGTGTTCAACATCTTCTTCGCTATAGGGGAGCCTAAAATCTTCAAATGCCACTTTCATTGTTGCACGCAATACCCAGCGGTAGGGTTGATAGGATTGGATGTATTGAAACTGTACGGCCTCCCAATGCCTTTGCAAGGCACGTACATCTACATCAGTACGCTGCCTGGCCGCCAATTGTTGCGCGAAGAAGCGTTGGATCTCGCCTTCCCAGTCAATCAAGGTTCCATAACAATCAAAGGTCATTGCTTTGGGTAGTCCGTGCATAGTCGTTCTCCTCTAAAGTGTGCTCATTTGAGTATATCATTTCTTTCTGTTGCGCTTGCTCTTTTCTTATCCCATAAGATTAGAATACAGGGATGAAAGATCAGGAGGTCAATTCAATGGGCAACAATCTTGTCTGGAAAATCGATGAGGGAAGCAGGGTTTCCTTGAAGGATTACGATCCAGGCTATACCGATGAGCATACCGACCATGCTGCGGCACAGCAGGAACTAGAAAAGCTGAGCAGAGAGTTAAGCGAGTTACAGGAACTTATGGCTGCCGCCCAACATCAGAGCCTGCTCATGATTCTGCAAGGGATGGATACCAGTGGCAAAGATGGCACGATTCGACATGTGTTTTCAGGGGTCAATCCCCAGGGATGCGAGGTCCATGCGTTCAAAGAGCCGACACCGGAAGAACTGGGACACGATTTTCTGTGGCGTGTTCACAAGGTGGCACCACAGAAAGGCATTATGGGCATCTTCAATCGTTCTCAATATGAAGATGTGCTCGTCGTACGCGTGCATAATCTGGTGCCAGAGAAGGTGTGGAGTCGGCACTATAAGGAGATCAATGCCTTTGAAAAGCTGCTGGCCAATGATGGAACCATTGTGCTCAAATTTTTCCTGCACATCAGTTATGATGAACAGGAGCGCCGTCTGGTAGCACGCGAGCAGGAGAAGGATAAAGCCTGGAAGTTATCGGCCAGCGATTGGGCTGAACGCAAATACTGGAATGATTATCAGCGTGCGTATGAGGATGCACTGAGTAAATGCAGTACAGATGAGGCTCCCTGGTATATTGTGCCTGCCAATCATAAGTGGTTTAGAAATTTAGCGATAGCGCATACGCTTGTGCATACAATGCAAAAGTATAAAGATGAATGGCAGCAGCAACTGGAGGCACGAGGGAAAGAAGAGTTGGAGAAGTTGAAGCAGATAAAGGGAGCAAGTGCGACAGGAGGCAGTGTTTCCTGACTGCCTTGACGTAATCTTGCAGGCTGTCATACCCTTTACATATGTCTATTAAAAGGGTCTCTGTTTTTAGGGAGAATGTGGGTAGGGGCGTCTTGCGTGCGCCCACGTTCCAAGCAAAAAGTGAAGGAAAACTATGCAATATCGACATCTAGGGCGTGCAGGAGTGCGTGTCAGCGCGATTGGCCTGGGGAGTTGGCTGACGTATGGCAACGCAATTGAGGAAGAGATTGCCACCAATTGTATCCACAAAGCCTATAAATCAGGTATTAACCTCTTTGATACGGCTAATGTCTATAATCGTGGTGAGGCGGAGAAGGTTGTAGGACGGGCCTTAAGCGACTTCCCGCGTGAATCTTTTGTGCTGGCAACCAAGGTGTATTTTCCGATGGGCGACGGCCCCAATGATCGTGGGCTCTCGCGCAAGCATATCATGGAGCAATGCCATGCCAGCCTGCGCCGCCTCAATACAGACTATATCGATCTGTATCAGTGCCATCGTTATGACTACGAAACTCCGGTGGAGGAAGTGCTGCGTGCGCTTGACGATCTTGTGACGCAGGGGAAGGTGCTCTACACGGGTGTCTCGGAATGGTCGGCGTCTCAGCTTAGCGATGCCGTGCATACAGCACGGGAGCTTAATCTGGATAAGATTGTATCCAACCAGCCAATTTATAATATGCTGACACGCTATATTGAGCGCGAGGTTATTCCTTTGTGCGAACGAGAGGGTATTGGGCAGATCGTCTTCTCGCCATTGGCACAGGGAGTGCTCACAGGCAAGTACAGGCCAGGACAGCAGCCTCAGCAGGGCACACGGGCCGCCAATGCCGAGATGAACAATTTCATGGGCGGCAATCTAATGAGCGACAAAACCTTAACAGCGGTGCAACGGCTTCAGGAGCTTGCGCAACAGGGAGGCTATACTCTTTCACAATTTGCGCTGGCCTGGATTCTGCGTCAGCCGAACGTTAGCTCAGCAATTATCGGAGCTTCGCGCCCCCAACAGATAGAGGAGAACATCAAAGCCAGCGAAATTACGCTCTCACAGGACATTCTGCACTCCATCGACGAAATTCTCGTCGATGTCGTCTCATACGAGAAGACCAGAGGATAGAACTGTAGGGGCACCGTTTACAAACCCGCATGTTTGTCCCCCATGGTGTAGGGGTGCCGTTTACAAGCCCGTACAGAGGTTTATCCCGCGTGCAGTAGCAGTCCGACTCCTACACCGGCAAGCGTACCAACAGTAACAATGATCAGGAATTCAAGGCCGGCACGCAGCGGTCCCTGGCGGGTATAGCGAGCTTTGACCGTTCCAAGCGTCATAGCCGTCAGGGCCGTCAGTCCGTAGGCCCACCACTGCAAAAATGGTAGAGAGAATATCACTGGCAGAGCAGGAATGAGGCCTCCGATTAAGAAGGAAAGGCCGACCTGGGTGCCCTGTTGGAGTGGACGAATTTCTGTGTCTTCGACCACACCTAGTTCATCATGGATCATCGCCTGATGCCAGCGCTCACGGTTAGAAGTAAGATAGTCAACGACCTGGCGCAGGAGGGGGTCTCTAAAGCCTTTTTTATGATAGATGGCACGCAGTTCCGCACGTTCCTCATCGGGCTCATTTTCAACTTCGTAGCGCTCGATAGCAATGCGCTGATCCAGAATTTGCCTGGCGGTTCGTGCGGAGAGAAAGCCACCGAGAGTCATCGAAATGGCACCAGCCAGCACTTCACCAAGCACAACAAGGAGTAAGTGGCCTGGGGCAACCTGGCTCACCGCCATAACAAACACCAGAGTCGTCACCAGGCCGTCATTAAGACCAAACACTATTTCGCGCAACCAATCCCCCCTGTGAGGATGTTTTTCGTTGATCTGCTCTATCGACACCGAAACCTCCTGAATATGAATGCATCTTATTATACTACGGAAGGTCTCTACCCAATAACATAAGGTGACAATCCCAGTATCCAGCGCTTCACTAAAGGGCGGAGCAGTGGCATCATCAGCTTTACAGGTGGCGGAGGAGCACTATATTTCATAATGTCTTGAATAATATCATCAAAGGAATGACGTTGGTAATGCAAGAGACGCTCGCTCTCTTCGGTATCCAGCCAGTCGGTACAATACTGATCGTGACCAAAGGCATGCTCAGGCAGCATACCGATGCCCATTGCGTCCAGCATGCGACCCAGATAATCGCGATAGAGCACCTGGCAGGTGGGGCCACCGCCGATAAGCCAGACTTTGCCCCAGATATCATCGCATATAATACCATTAGCAATTGCCAGTCCGGCATCGTGCGTGTGAAGCATTTCGAAGCGGGTATTTAGAGGTATTCTATACATAATAGGGTGTGGACGACGAGGGGCAAGGGGAGGGACGTCAGCGAAGCGATATATAGACCAGGCGAGGCCCGAATTTCTCACTCGCGCCTCGCAATACAGTTTATGTTTTGTATACTCATCGGTCATCTGGACCGGGTCAGTCACCTTACGTGGCGGCGGCTGGTTCTGTGTAAAGCCAAACACGTCCAGGCTTGAGGCGAAGAGGATCTTTGGTGGCTGAGATTGCAGTGAAGCCGCCTCCAGAATATAGCGAGTGCCATCCATGTTCACCCGCTGCGCCTTTTCCAGGTCCTCATCGAGATATGGGGGAATGACATACCCCAGATGTACAATAACTTCCTGATCCTGTACGGCGGCAGTGACCTCTTCGGAGCAACAGAGATTGCCCCAGATTACCTGAACCTTCCCTTCAACCAGTCGTGCCTTTTTCTCAGTACGTTGATTTTGCTGATCGAAGCAGCAAACAGTATGTCCCTGCAAGAGCAGTTCCTGGAGGGCACTAAAACCAATATTACCAAAAGCTCCTGTGAGTAATACCTTCACATCCTTGTTCCTTCATCACTCGACTACATTAATCGTCCTCAGATAGTTAAGCGCTTCATCAATAGCTTCAGGAGACAGATTGAGCTGCATCTTAATTTGTTCAACGTTACGTTCTCCATTGACCATTGCAAAGACCGTACGCAGAACCAGACGTTGTTTCGAAGTATATCCGTTCAGCAGATAGGCTTCCAGGGATCCGATCACTTTGGGCACATAGGAAACAGAGAAAAACTGAGCGGAATCTGTATTCGAAGGTAGCAAATTCTGAGTAATTCGTTGCCTCATCGCCTTGAAAGTCAAATCGATATTGGGATCAATACGAATCTGCCATTGCATCTTCGCGCCCAACAACCTGTATGCCTCCTGATCCTTGAGCAGCAAGACGCCATCCTGGGATTGTATCTGGCAACCAATAATCGTTTTCTTTCTAAGAAATATGTATCCGTGACAGAGTTCCCGCACGTTAGGAATATCAACCGCTGTATAGAGCAAGGCCGATTGGTCCTGCAGAGAATTTATGAGCGTCTGTAGATCAAGGTTATAAACTTTATCTGGAGGCATAAATTCACCTTATCCATTCGCTATAGATAGAAACCATAAACGTATTCCTCCCGGAGGGGTACAGAAAGCCGCAAAATATGCGCCATCACTCTGCATGAGCATCTTTTGCCCATCTCCTTGCATACTACTGGTCACCAATAATTCTTGTAACCCCCTATCTCTGAGCTATTCTAACATAGGAAATAGTACAAATTACATATAAAAAATATTAAGGATTCACAAGAATTACCCCTGGCCTCCACGCAGGCGCGATTGTTCCCACCTCTACCCCATGGTGCCAGCACAGTAGTATGGGCAGAATTGCCAATCTTCATACAGATAATTTATAGAGAATAAAAACTGGAAAATTTTAGAGAATTATTGTTCTCCCGTATATCAACAGGTATTATCAGAAAGTGTAGATAAAGAGGGAAAGGCGTAAGGGCGGTGGCAAGCACACACCTACGCCTTTCCCCAATGTTTCCCCCGCAAGGATGGAGCATCGTATTTTATAGCTAGACGTAGGGAGTATTTGATATGTACAAAGTCAGGAATTTAGTGCGGCCACACTTCTGGCACACGTGTGTCAGGAGTGTCACCGCGACGCTGCTGGCAATTGTGTGTATGTTGAGCATATCTTCGCTCAACACCCTCGCAGCGAGCAGCGGGATAACTGCACAGGTAACGATCGATGGACACCAATCGCTGGGAGTGCTTCCCGCTACGGCAATTGGTATCAACAATGCAGTGTGGGATGGCCATCTCCTTGATCCGGTTGTGCCAGATTTACTCAAAGATGCCGGAGTCAAGGTTATGCGCTATCCCGGTGGTTCAACGGCGGACACGTACCACTGGCAGACAAACACCATCGAGCCAGGTGGAACGAGTGCGGGTCCCTCCAATTTTGATGCGTTCATGAGTGTGGTACAAAAAGTAGAGGCCAGGCCGATGATTACGGTAAACTACGGTTCTGGTACTCCTGCCGAGGCTGCGGCCTGGGTACAGTATGCCAATGTCACAAAGCACTATGACGTCAAATACTGGGAGATCGGCAACGAACTCTATGGCAATGGAACCTATGGGGCAAACTGGGAATATGACCTTCACACACAGAAAGGTGCCACAGCCTACGCGAATAACGCGCTACAGTTCATTCAGGCGATGAAGGCAGTTGATCCATCCATTAAAATCGGGGTTGTGCTGACGGTACCAGGTGATTGGCCCGACAACATCATTGCCTCCGGCGACCCCGGCGACTGGAACCATACCGTACTCTCAATACTAGGGAAAAATGTGGACTTCGCTGACCAGCACTGGTACGCCGACTACACTGCCCCCGGCACCGAGTCTGATCCGGTCCTGCTCCGCAATGCGGCAGAGGCAATTCCTGAGAAAATTGCGGCAACACGGGCAGAATTGCTTCAGTATTGTGGTAGCAAAGGTGCATCAATACCCATCATGATTACTGAGACCAATTCAGCTCCTTATAACCCCGGCAAACAAACGGTCAGCCTGGTAAACGCGCTGTTCGTGCCTACAGACTATATGAATTGGCTAGAGAATGGCGTTACAAATGTCGATTGGTGGGATACCCATAACGGCATCGTCACCTATGGCAACAATAGTCCCTCGCTCTACGGCACAACGCAATACGGTGATTATGGCGTCCTCTCGGCAGGAGGTTCATCTAACGGCCTGAATGAGCCGCCAGCAGATACTCCATTCCCGGCATATTATGGCTTACAGATGGTGCACTACCTCATCGGTACTGGTGGCACCATGCTAGCAAACACGTCCGATCAAAGTCTGGTTGAAGTGCATATTGTACGCCATAAAGATCGAACTCTATCAATCTTACTGGTGAACAAGGATCCATCGAACAGTTATAATGTCTCGCTGTCGTTCAAGGACGCATCGATCAGCCATGAGGCAACGGTCTATACGTATGGCGAGAATAGCACGGGCATCGCTGTACAGCAGGAACGTGGGCTAGAAAAGCCTCTGCTACAGACGATTGCTCCGTATTCAATAACGACCATCGTTTTCCATGATTGAATTGAAATGAGTCATCCCGAACGTTTGAAACGTTCGCCAAACCGCTCGTGCTCAGACTCCTCACGCCTACGGCACTCGTAAGGGGAAGAAGTGTTTTTGTGGCTCGGCTGGCCCGGCGGGCCAGCCGAGCCACAAAAACACGTTGAAAAACCGGCGAGCCGCTGGCGGCGAGGCGTCCGGAGAGAAGCGGCCAGACGGGCACAAACCCCTCTTTGAAAAGTTCGCGATGACTCATAAAACATATATCTTCAAAACTTTTTTCGTACGTAGGGAATCTCTTCCCGCACCCCGGCAAAAAACCTGCTGTTCATCCCCCCTGTCGGTGGGTACGATTTGTAGACCCGTATATTCACATACCGTTACATTGCAGCTCACTCGAACGTCTCTGTATATGTCTGACAACGTCATCCGTTCAACGTATAGAATGTTGTATCCATTACCCACCGGGGGCTCCGTACAATGTAGCGCGTCTCTCATGGAGAAATAAGAATATGTCAATAAACTGGGTTGATATCCTCTTCCTCGTTACCGTTATTCTACTGGTGCTTAATGGTTTTCGTAACGGATTTGTGTTTAGCCTGATCAATTTAATCAGTATCCCACTCGGCATTGCTGCCGCCGTCTACTTTGGCCCCCAATTAACTTCTGTATTGGCTGGCAACAACCTGCCTGCAACTCCACTCATCTCCTATATCGTACTTTTCTTTGGTGTCGTGCTGGTCCTACACCTGATCGGTACCTCCCTACACAGCACATTAAAACATATTCCCGTCATTGGCTGTGGCGACGAGATACTTGGTGGTGTCATCGGCTTTGTTGAAGCCTGGCTCATCTGGCTGATTTTACTCATCATACTCGGCAATTTTCTGGGTAGCGTCCAGCAGGGCACTCATATCATCTCAGGCGTGAACATTCAGCCCGATCAGCTCACAGCCTGGCACGATTTCTATAATCAGGCCGTGACAAATAGCCTTTTTGCGCATGTGAATAGCTTCTTTGTGAAGCAACTTCCCAATGCGCCACGGCTCACGGGCTTGTAAACGCACGGGCTTGTAAACGGCGCCCCTACACCATTGCCATGGTATGAATGGGCACCGAAATCGTTTCCCTCTTGCGTTTCCTCGTCCGACTACATACAATACTTACAGGGATTGTTTGACTAGTAGAGATGAACTGGAGGAAACTACGACAAAGCAAGATCGTTTCATTGATACTGGTGTGAAGCGCGGTCCAGAACTTGCTTACCTGGTCGCCGTCGAAGCTGACGATCGGGATACAATGTGGGGCGCCGAGGATTCTCTCAACGAGTTGGGCATCCTGGCGCATACTGCCGGAGCAAAAGTGGCTGGCACGCTGATTCAGCGCCTCCCTCATCCCGATGGAGTAACCTACGTTGGAAAAGGCCGAGCGCAAGAATTAGGTATATTGGAAAAGCAACTCGGCCTTGACCTGATAATCTTCGATGATGAGCTCACCCCCACGCAACAGCGTAACCTGGAAAAGCAACTCAACGCACGCATCGTCGACCGCACAGCCCTCATTCTCGATATCTTCGCACAACATGCTCGCACACGTGAAGGACGCTTACAGGTGGAACTGGCTCAATTAGAGTATCGTTTGCCACGCCTTACCGGGCACGGAGCTGAATTCTCCCGTCAGGCAGGTGGCGCACGTGGAGCCGGTGGTAGCAGTGTCGGTGGTGGTGCGGGTGGCGCAATTGGCGTACGCGGTCCAGGCGAAACCCGTCTTGAGATTGACCGCCGCCGCATTCGTAGCCGCATCTCGGCGCTCAAAGAAGATATTGAGGAGGTACGCACACAACGCCAGCTTCATCGTCAGCAACGTGCTGCCCAGGCTATCCCCGTCATAGCAGTTGTAGGCTATACTAACGCTGGCAAATCTACCCTCTTTAATGCTTTGACCGAAGCCGATGTCCTGGCAGAAAACAAGCTCTTCGCTACTCTTGATCCGATCACACGCCATATTGTTTTACCCGGCAACCAGGAAGTACTGGTAACTGATACTGTCGGCTTCATACAAAAATTGCCCACAAAATTAATCGCAGCCTTCCGTGCCACTCTGGAGGAAGTCGTTGACGCCGATCTACTGCTGGAGGTCGTCGATACCAGTCATGAAAATGCCATTGAGCAGAGCGAAACTGTCAATGAGATTCTGGCTGAACTGGAAGCAACCGACAAACCACGTGTCAGCGCCTTAAACAAAATTGATCTACTCGATGATCCTGATGAACTGGATATCAGCCTCTATCCCAACGCTGTTCCCATCTCCGCATTACAAAAATTGGGGCTAGATGCATTACGCGAGAAAATTGGTGAGGTGCTGGCTAGCAGTATGGAAGCTGTACAGGTCTTGCTCCCTTTTAACAGGGGCGACCTCGTTGAGTTGTTTCATCGGCGCGGCTCTGTCAACTCCGAGGAACACGCAGCTGAAGGTACCTTTATCGTTGGCCGCATTCCGCAATCTTTGCGTGGATACTATATCCCTTACTCTCGTGCCTTACACCGTTAAGGGATCAGATAGCAATGCGGCTCTTGCATTGGAAGTAGCCATCTTCGCCAGTCAGCACGGCCCGGTTGACGCTTCCCGCAACCGCAAACAGGATGAGAGAGCCTTTACAATGCATCGAAATGTTCATTCCCGTTGACGAGGTACAATAGTTGTCATATGATTATCCTTATATGAATGCTCATATCTGGTCTCTCTGTTACTCCCTGCACTCTTTAAAAATAGGCCGGGCAGTAACGAGAGACTTTCATAAAATTGCTGCTGTCAGAAGCCTTCGGCAAACTCTCTCAAGTCTTACTGGAAGCCAAAAACTGTAGCCAAAATGTAAACCTAACCCACTCAGATCATGCTTCGTATTGATTATATGAACGGTTGTTAGGGACTCTGAGAGAGAAAGAACTGGGCATCAAGAACGCAAGTTTGCTTTAATTTTATATAAAGCAGTAAGCGTAGGAACACCTGCGCACAACTGGAGGTTTTTCGAGTGGAAGCACAGACCGATATACAGACGTACCTGGAACAGGGAAGGCAAGCCTTAGCGCAGGGCCAGGGACGTGAGGCTGCAATTGCCTACGCGCATGGTGCCCAGATGGACCCGGATAATCCGCAGGTACACCTGGGCCTCGCCGAAGCCAATCTTGCCCTGGGCAACTATGGCGTCGTCCATATGGCGTGCAAACGCGTCCAGGAATTGCAGCCCGCTGGCGGAAAAGAAGGATGGACCGCTCAGGCTTTGCTGGACCTGCTGGACCGCCGCTACGACCGCGCCCTGCAAAATATTGATGCAGTCATCAGCGAGGATCCTGGTACTGCCTACGCTCATGCCTTGCGTTCTTATGTGTTGCGTGCGCTGGGACAGGACTATGATGCGAACCTTGCGCGAGCACGAGCTGCTCGCCTCTCTTACGGCGGTCGCTTCGAGGGCTGCTTTCCACAACTTGATGAAAAACCTGTCTATGGAGGTTATAAAGGGAACTCAACTCCACCGATACCTCCTATATCTCCCATATCCCCCAAGGAAGAAACCGCAACAGAGACCAGCAACTCAACAGCGAAGCAGGAGCAGGTTCCAACCTGGTCGCGTCCCAGCCCGATGCGGCGACAGGTGGTCCGCACTCGCTTTGCCCTGAGTCAATATCCAAACCTGGTCACAACGCTACTCGTCGCTATTAATGTTATTGTCTATCTGCTCATTTCTATTATAGGGGTAAACGGTAATATCATAGACAATTCGAATAATAGTTTACTCCAGGCATGGGGACAGGTTGGACAACAGGTACTGGCAGGTGAATACTGGCGCATCTTTACGGCTATGTTCCTTCACTTCAGTATTCTGCATATCGGTCTGAACATGCTCTCTCTATTCCTGGTTGGACGTACCGTCGAAATATTGTATGGAAAATGGCGCTACCTCACCATCTATCTGCTTTCAGGGATTCTCGGCGGCATCATTACCCTCTTCTTCACACCTCTCAATGTACTATCGGTAGGTGCTTCCGGTGCCATCTTCGGTGTCTTCGGAGCCCTCGGTGTTTTCTTTATCGTCAATCGGCGTGCCCTGGGAGCGTATGGCAATGGTGCTATCGGGCAATGGATCTTCTGGCTGGGATTGAACCTGATCTGGGGTTTCACCACGCCTGGCATCGGTATCCTGGACCATATCGGAGGACTCGTCGCGGGCATGCTGATCGCGCTGATTCTTATGCCGCGCCAGAGGCGGCGAAGCAGGATGCTCTGATATCGATCACCCATTGCCTGTTGGAAGGTTCTGTACACTGTTAATAGAAGTCGAGCTTGCAATCTCGCTGTGACCCGGCTGAGTCACTGATCCTATCCATGCCCTTTACCCCCCGGCTCGACTTCTTTTTTATCTTGTTGTGTGACTACATTTACACCAATCTCATCCATCCATCACCTCAGCAATCCAAAATGATGCTCATCCATGAAAAAACGGATTTTTCATGGATGAGCATCATTTATCTATCTATACAGATTTATTGAACTGTATAGTTCACCTTCTGCCAGCTATTGCCACCATTGTTCGTGCGTAACAACCCATTGCCCGCCGCCCAACCCTGTTGAGCATTGATAAAGCTCAGTGAGGTGACGTCCAAACCAACTGTCCCAGCCAATTTGTGCCAGCTCACACCTCCATTGGTACTCACCCATGTCTGACCTTGCTGATTGGTCACATAGAAGTGAGTGGGATCAACAATATACAGATCGCCAACCCCTCCCAAACCAACGTTGTTACCCCCAAGTCTCAGGAATGAGCCACTTGCATGCCAGGTAGCTCCATTATTCTGTGACGTGTAAATCTCAAAACCAGATGTGATTTCTTGTACACCTACAGGCAAGAAACCCGTAGATCCGAAGAAAACAGGTGCCGTTGTCGTGATATTACCACTTGCTCCCTTTACAGCTGGTAGAGCGATCTCCTGCCAGGAGCGACCACCATTATGCGTGACGGACATATGCGGAGTTGAATAGGGACCACCATGAGTCAAGTACCCATCTTTCGCATCGACAAACGAAACATAAACCATTTGATCACTCGTACGGATATCGGGCAATACAGTCCAGCTTACCCCACCATTCGTCGTCGAGAACAAAGCGAACGACTCAGATCCTGCACCGGGTCCGCCATTATCACCAACCAGCATCCAACCGTTTAAGTTACCATTGAAAGTCAGTGATGAAATCCCGAAGCCAGAAGAGCCCGTTGAGACTGTAGAACGCTGCCAACTCACTCCACCATTCGTCGTGCGCAGTATAGTGAACGTACTACCACCAATCATTGGCTCATAGGCAACCCACCCGTGTTGAGCATCCTTAAAGGTCGCGACAAACGACTGCGGTTTCGCAACACTGTAGTGCGGTGTCACATTGGTCCAATGATTGCCACCATTCACCGTGTGCAAAATCATTGTCGTATTCGCAGTAGCCCATCCGCCTGTCTGGTTCACCATACGAATAGACTGTAACACTGGCATGCTTGCCAGCGTGGAACGGTTCGCAGAAGAGGCCGCCCGAGCCGTATGTATATTCGAGATGCCCATAATAGTTCCCAATAGACAAAGCAACGCTATACCAAAAATGGAGAAAATTAGCCTACGATTATACCATTTCCCCATAGTATCTAACTTCATACTAAACATCCTTCCTATCGAGTTGTAATATATCTCGATATATCAATTTTCTTTTGAAGAAATAATTTCTTCTATATTAGGAAACGCCGAATGATAGAGAAAAATCTCGTTACATCCGCCCGGAAAGATAAATGGACCCCAGATAGACCATGATCCTCATAATACACTAAACAACGCGATAATCCCAAAAAGCAAAATCCCAATACCCGAACAGCGATTGATCCACAATAACCAGCGAGGAGTAAATCTTTTGCGCAACAGACTGACACCACCAGTCAGAATAACCCACCACAAAGCCGAGCCAAGGAATACTCCTCCAACCACAGTTGCAGCCGACAGGTAACTTTTGCTGGCACCACCTACCCCAATACCGGCAAAGATGGCGATAAACGAGAGAATCGTCGTCGGATTGGTGAGCGTGAGCAGCAGCGTGGAGAGATACGCGCCAGGAAAACTATGGGCCTGTGCCACAGCAGCTTTCTCGGCAGGTCGCCTCGTGAAGGTCTTTATGCCCAGATAAAGCAGAAAAATCCCTCCAAGCAAGCGAATCCAGAGATGTTGGTTGAGCAGGAAGGTTGAAATGACGGTTAGACCAAATGCAGCAATAGAACCATAGAAGGCATCGGCTGTCGCGGCCCCCAGGCCTGATACAAGGCCATAGAGTTGTCCGCGCTCCAATGTGCGTTGAATACATAATATACTGATCGGGCCAACGGCTGCGGCAATTGAAAGACCAATAAGCAAACCTCGTATCAAGAAACTGATATCCATTCTCTTTTCTCCTCCTGAAGTTTTGGGGTTTTTGATACACATAAAAACGTCGCCAGATCCTGTCTGTCAGGGTCTGGCGACGTTCCGGTTGATGTCCCGTACGTTTTCTACGTTTGCTTCCAGGTACTGAAAGGTATGCGTAGCAAACCAGACCTCCAATTAGGCTGGCTTACCTGCTGATTTTGTATTACGGCATTAACGTAATTATTAAGCATGGTTACGGCTCTCTATCTTTCATACTCCAGAGCATCAGCGGCTTCTCAGGGTGCTCTCTCGCTATCTCCTGCAACTCTGGTGAAAGAGCGCTAAACGGTATGGGTATTCCATCTAGAAAGGCGGCAAATGGGTTACTTTCTCTCATATTCGCTGTCGAAAACTCACTATCATAATAATGGAGCTTAGACATATCGCGAATAACTTTGGCTCTCTGCCCGGTCGTGCTTTTTGAAGTGCCAAAATATTCACATAGATCAGTAGGGCTAATATATGGCTGAAAGCTTTTGTCAAAAAGAAAATTTATACCGCCGATAGCATAAACAATCCCCGCAGCCCAGATCTCTATTCTACCTGATAGAAATGGCACCGTCCTTTTGCGAGACATCTTCCGTATCATCTTCTCACAAAGCGCTTTATACTCTTCGTCAAGATGCTGGTCACAGAAGTCATTGGTCATCTGAATAAGCGTCTCTGTATATTTCTGTACGGTTGCTTTATCGCTCATGTTTCTTTTCACTCGTTGGTCTAAAAATGTTTGTGCCCCGGTTGTGCCCAAGGAATAGCTTCTAACTATTAGCACTCATTATACCACAGATTGAATAACGTTTATCCAAACTCTATCAGAGGTACTGTAGGAACGGCATATGGAACAAACGACCCGAATAAAAATCAAACACGCGCAAAATCCTCATTCACCATCTCAGCTACAATCTTTCCCGACAACATCACCAACGGCACTCCCCCACCTGGATGCGTACTTCCACCAACGAAGTACAGACCATGTATCTCTTTTGAACGATTACCTGGCCGGGTGAAGGGTGCCATTCTTGCATTTGACGATAACCCGTAGATGGAGCCAGCGTTGGAACCATATTTTTGCTTGAAGTCCTCAGGCGTGAGGATAGCTTCGCAGACAATATGCTCACGTAGATCATGCAGATCGATCTGAGAATAGTTGGCCAACAGAGCAAGAACGCGTTCTCGATAAACAGGAGCAGCATGTTCCCAATCGCTTGCTTCCGTGAGATAGGGAGCATTGACCAGGATAAAAAGATTTTCGTGCCCGGCAGGAGCCTGGCTGGCATCGCTACGCGTGGTGGCACAGATATAGATCGTTGGATTACGCACAGGAACATGGCGGGTAAAAAGATCTTCGAATTCGGCAGGGTAGTCGTCGGAGAAAAAAATATTATGATGCGCAAGTTGTGGATACAGCTTATCGGTACCAAGCAACAAAACAAAACCGGAGCAGGATGGTTCTAAAGCTTTGAGCTTCCGTAATGTAGATTTAGCAACCACAGCGGGCGAGAGAAGTTCGCTTTGAGAGGTGACAACATCGCTATTAGCAATCACCGCATCGCTGTGTATGACGCATCCATCCGCCAACACCACACCACATGCTTTACCATGCTTTACAAGAATACGTCGCACATTACAACTCGTCTCAATATTCACACCCAGCTCGTGTGCCAGCCGTTGCAGCGCCTCCGCCAGCGCATAGATACCTCCCCGTGGGTACCAGCCACCATCGGCAAGTTCGACGTAAGGAATGATACTATAGACTGCACCAACACGGTAAGGAGAGGAACCATTATACGTTGCATAACGATCAAATAATTGGCGCAGGTGCTCATCCGCAAAGAAATCGCGCACACAATCATCCAGCGTTGCGGGCGAGAGCGCGGCAAATACAGCTCGCAAACGTGAAAGAATGCTACTCCCAGATGTTTCATTAACCACGTCCGGGCGTCCTTTCAAAACATACTGGATAAAGGTATTGAGAACGGCCAGTGGGTTGCCCAGGCTATGATAAAGAAACGGATCAGCAGCGGCCTGATAGATATTCCGCGTGAAGTCGAGAAAGCGATAGAGCGCCTCACCATCATGCGGGTTGAGGCGCGCAAACTCAGCAACCAGGCGTTCAGTATCACGCCACGCATTCAAAATCAGACCATCTCGATAGAAATAGCGACAGGTAATATCGAGCGGAATGAGATCGAGATAATCCTCCAGGCGGCGATTGGCAGATTGAAAAAGCTTCTGAAATACATAGGGCATTGTGATCAGCGAAGGACCAGTATCGAAGCTGAAACCATGCATTTTAAGCTGGTTAAGCTTGCCCCCGACCTGTGATTGGCGTTCAAAAACTCGGACATGATATCCGTTTGTAGCGAGACGAATAGCCGCTGATAGGCCACCAATACCCGCACCGATGACTATAACATGTTTGTTCGAGTGAGCCATATTCTTCCCTTGCTATGATATTATTATAAAGGATGTTACCATACACAATTATGGGTCAAAAGAAGATAAATACAATGATACCCGCCCGTAAATTTCTCCTCGGCCAGAGGCTTGTCTGGTGGCTTATCGATAGTTCGTTACGCAAACACTTTGACCGGGTGTTTTTGCGTATGCGCGGCGAACGTACCGCTGAACAAAGCGCCCTGCCAATGATTATGTGCGCCAATCACTCAAGCTGGTGGGATGGCTATATAGCGATGCTGATAGAGCGTACGCAGGGATTTGATGCCTATTTGATGATGGAAGAAGCACAGCTCCGACGCTACTTTTTTTTCTCGTGGGCAGGATGCTTCTCGGTTGAGCGCAAAAATACACGTTCGGCCCTGCAATCGCTGCAATATGCAGCACGCCTGTTGAAAAACGGCCCAAAGCGCTTTGTCTGGTTATTTCCACAGGGCGAGATCTTTCCCAACGATAAGCGCCCACTCACCTTCTTTACAGGAGCAGCTTACCTGGCACGCCTGACAACTCCTGTTCTGCTTTATCCTGTGGCAACGCGTATCGAATATCTTGCCGAACAACGTCCCGATCTGTTTATCAGCGTTGGAGAACCACTTCTAGTTAATGCAGAGGATGCGCAGGCGCGAAGTTTCCTCAAACAGTGTACAAAGCAACTGGAAGAACGGGTTACGCTCGAACTGGACCAGCTACGCAACGATGTTCTTGCCAGCGACTTCTCCAGCTTTACCCAGATTATGCGTGGCAGATCGTCAATGAATAGGATCTTCGATGCGGTGTTATTCAGAAAGCAGATTGGCAAACAGTAGATGCAACTCGACCTCCTTGTAATCGGCCTGGAAATTCTTCTAAGTATTTCAGGTGTACTCCTACTGATTCTGCTAGTGAACCTGTGTACATTTCACCGCCTTCATAACGGGCCTACGCAATCACCTATGCCTCTTCTATCTATACTTGTGCCAGCGCGTAACGAGGAACAATGCATTGAAGACTGCATACACTCATTGGTCACGCAAGATTATGAACGGTTGGAGGTCCTCGTACTTGACGACAAAAGCACTGATGCAACAGTAGCGATTGTAGAACATCTTCTGGCTGAATTGCCAGAGCTTCAAAAAGGACGCCTGCGCCTGCTCCATGGAGAGAATTTGCCTCAAGGATGGGTTGGCAAAAACTTCGCCTGCCATCAACTGGCGCAACAGGCCCACGGGAACTATCTCCTCTTCACCGACGCCGACACGGTTCACAAACCAGGCATGGCAAGAGCAGTCATCGATTGCATGCACCAACTCAACGTTCAATTGCTCACAGCACAACCTGAACATCTTATGGAAAGCCCTGCTGAACGGCTGGTGGTGCCATTGCTCAATTTCACTATTTTGACCCTGCTCCCTGTCGCGCTTATTCTCAAAAGACCAGAACCGAGTCTGGCTACAGGAAATGGGCAGTTGCTCTGTTTTGAGCGGCGGGCATATGAGAAGATAGGCGCCCATGGAAGCGTGAAGGAATATATTCTGGAAGATGTGTTGCTGGCCCGAGCGCTGAAAACTGCGGGGTTTCGCATGATCTTTGTCGATGCCCAGGAACTGGTACACTGCCGCATGTATCATTCTTTCGCGGAAGTATGGGCAGGCTTCTCCAGAGAATCTTTTTGCCCTCTACAACTACTCGCTCCTCCTTGCATTGTGCGCACTTGTACTCAATCTGGCACTATTTGTGCTGCCCCTATTGCTTCTGCTGACCGCACCATTTACAGCACTATCGTTCGAGACGATATTTTTAGCGCTCGGTGCTTACTTGCTTCCAATTGTGATGCGAATAGTACTTACATTGCGCTTCACACATGCTCAGAAAGGGCTGATGCTGCTGCTTTGTCTACTCCACCCGATCTCTATTCTGCTGGAATGCTTGATCTTGCTCAACTCGATACGCTGGCATTATCGCAAGGCAGGAACAAGTTGGAAGGGGCGTTATTATTCATAACATCTCTTCAGGCACCAGTCTACGCTTGCTTCTCACAATCAATACAACCAGCAAACAACCAGCCAAAGCCGCCAGTGCAGTTGCAATATAATAACCATGTGTCAGATCAACCAGACCAAACATAAAGAAGCTGCTACCGAACAAAATCGTAGGGACCAGATTTATCGCGTCCACCCGATTTATCGCTCCTGGTGTCCTCTTCACCAGAAATCGGCCAACCAGCAATAACAGCACGAATGTGACCAGGAACCAGGCAACAAAATTGGCGAATGGCACACCATAATAGTTAATCGGACCGGGAGGTGACCATGCCCAATAGCGCACGACGTGAGCAGCGACCGGCTCAATAGTCATATCCAGCAGAGTCGCCAGGAGAGCGCCCAGGAGAGCAGCGCCAATCCTCAAATAGCGCGTATCAGAACGCACCCAGGCATAACTTCCAAAGACGATCAGGATCCATGCAAACATTACGGCCAGTGGGACGCCTCCTGGAAGATGAAGGAACAGTATATCAGTATAGTGATACGTGCCAAATGGAAGGCCAGTATTGACTCCAATAGCCTCAACCAGATAGGAAAGCACAAACACAAGCAAGCCAGTGACCAGGGCAGCTAACAGGCCATAAATAAGCACGGCAGAGAGAATAAGCAGCGTACCCTCCAGGAAAAGCAAAACGCTACCAGCCCAGTGGAGTGAAAAGGGAGGTTGTACATCAAAAGCTACCCCGGTCACAGCGATAGGGTAGACAATGCAGAACAGGCAGCATAGTGCAAAGAGCAGGCGACGTAACAGAGTATACAGTACAGAGGGACGTGTATCAGAAGTGACAACACGTCCCTGGTGGTAACCCATCAATGTGACCCTTGACTTCCTACAGCAGCAATATGGGTATAGAAGCTAGTATTTATAAGTTGCTTATACGCGCCATTCTGAATATCAAAAGCATACAAGGAACCGTCAGCATAGAACGTGATAACATGCGGGTTAAGCCATGCGCCCAGTTCGATCAAGTAGGCTGATGTCGTCGCTAAGAGCCGCGGCGTCCCTACCTTCAGATGAGTACCAGAGCCTGCTATCTGAACACTGTAAAGAGCGCTATGACGGTTGTAAGGAGGATATGCGTCACTGGAAAACTCAACATAAAGCAACGTATGCCCATCGGGTGTAAACCTGGGTGTTGTTACCCAACGATATGCCGAGCTATTACTCAGTTCATTTTGCTCTGGCAGGATAACCTGAGTTGTACTCAATGCAGGGGTATTACCAGAAAGAGTGGTTATATCCAGACTATTAGCATAGGTTAGCGATTCCATATCGGCGGGAGTACTTGCATTAGTTGGAAAAGGCACAAAGCCCTCATAGCTTGAATAGAGAAGTGTATTTCCATCAGGGGCAAGTATCTGTGGGCCAGATGTTTGTGCTGAACTCAAGACCTGATGAGGGTTTTGTAGCGGCTTTTGTGATAGGTTAAGAGACCACAGGCCATACTGAACAGCCCGGTGACTACCCCGGTCATCTGCAAGCAAAAGAGACGAATTTCCCTGTTTATGCGTCCCCTGTAGGAAAGAAAAGACGCGGAAACACGGACAATCAGTGGCTGAATGCTGATAGACTGGAACTGATTTTTTCAGAGGTCCGGCATAGATTGTTACATTGCCTGTACCAGCAAGCGGTTCGGTACTCCATGCCACGGTTGTACCATCGCGACTGAGTACCAGAGAAGTAATCACCTGATTGGCGGGAAGCGTGGCAATCTGCTGTGGCGTGCCACCAGAGATGGAGGCTAACCAGAGACCATCTCCACTATAGAGAATGTGTCCATCCGATGTCAGGAGTGGTGATACGGAACGGTTGTAAATATAGCCAGGTGTGTTTAGTACCTGAGGCTGCTTATGGGTGGTGGTGATCACCGAGATAGTATTTTGCTGTTCGTATATTACATAATAACTCCCTGGAAGCTGGATTGAAGGTTGGCTGGATTGCCCTGGCACCTGAAGAATATCTAAGCCGGTGGCAGGGACAAGCCCCGCTATATGGGGGGCGGGAACAATTGAGTTCAAAGGTGACATCATCAACTGCGGTAAGTAACGAATCGCCTGGCCTGTAAATATGAGCAGTAGCACACCAAGAGCGGCCAGCCAGATAATGATGGTGGGCCTGGAAAAATCCGGTTCCCGTACTGGTGGTAACGACTGCGAGCCAGGATGTTGCTCAGTTTTTTCTGGTGGACTGCTTACTTGCTGTGTCACGGTTATCTATTACTCCAATATATTCTCTCTGGCTCACAAGACCAGTATACATGAACGCGTCTGCACTAAAAATGGCTTTTTAAAAGTATATTTATCCGCATAATTACGTATTTTTCTTTTTGTTTTCTTTGTAATGAATATGGATAGACACACCTCCTATTATTATTACATCTCTTGTTCCTTTTATTCTGTATCAGGAACCGCTTGTTGTGAATGCTCTCCATTACTATAACGCTGCACGAAAGCAAGCGTCCTGCTAAAGACCTCATTCTGGTCATGATCTTTCATCACGACATGATATGAGTGATGCAATATTATAAGGCGCTTTTCCTGAGAACCAAGCAAGCGGTAAATTTCATGTCCATCGCGCACGGGAACAACATGGTCATGGACAGCCGCTATCACCAGTACAGGTACTGTCACCTGCGGTAACTCTTGACGCAAGTGTGGCAGATACTTCAGCATACTTGATACTGGAGCCATAGGTGTCCAGCGGTAGACATCGCGCGTATGCTTGCGACGTGCAGCAGGATCCCATACATCCTCGCGCAGAGTCGGTACAAGTGGCATAATATGCTTAGCTATATGCACTGCTGGTCGGAGCCAGGGGCGCATATGCAAAGGAGCACACATCGCTACAACGCCAGCTACATCCTCAATAGAGGCTATATGCAGACAGAGAGCAGCTCCTAGAGAATGTCCGATCAGAAACACATGCTCACAACGCTTCTTGAGTGCATAGAATTCACTGCGCACAGTTGCTGACCACTCAGGCCACCCTAGAGGAAGCATATCACGCACGTGACTTCCGTGGCCCGGCAACAAAATATTCTCCACTACCACGCCATGCACACGCAGGACCTCCTCCATCTCGTCCATATCGTGCCTGCTTCCATTTAAGCCATGGACCAGCAAGGCACCGATTTCCTGGTTGCGAAAGGGAAGAGAGAGAACTGGAATGAAGTTCCTGCTCTTGAGATGTATTCTTCACCTGCATTCCTTGTTCATCTGGATATGCAAACTCGTTTTTTACACAACAGACAGTATATCTTATTACAACGGATTGATAGAAGCGCCAGTTACACAGCATAGCCAATTACGGTATCACCACGGCCCGTAACAGTTCTCCGGAATAATTTGCTGGATTTCGCGTTTGTTATTAGCAGGGGAATATTTTGTTACTCCTCCATTCCACAAAACAAGCAAAAGGGGATGCTTCATCTCAATTTTGGACTTTTTTCTCTAAGACAGGGTCATATCATTGTCAATCCTTTACAATGATGATATAGTCGCTTTATAAAATCAAGAATAGACGACACAGCTCACTTTCGCGAGGGTGTTGGAGGCATATGATGAAATTTGCAACAAAGGCCATTCATGCAGGTCAGGAGCCGGACCCCTCAACGGGTGCGATCATGACACCAATCTATCAAACATCTACCTATGTCCAGTCGGGCATTGGTGAACATAAAGGATATGAGTACGCACGTAGCGGGAATCCAACGCGTACGGCGCTGGAGAGCTGTCTGGCCGAGCTAGAAAATGGGCGGCACGGTCTATCTTTCGCATCCGGGCTTGCTGCGGAGAGCGCGGTACTCAGTTTGCTTAATCCAGGCGACCATATTGTTTCTTGCGATGACCTCTATGGTGGCACGTATCGTCTGTTTGAACGCATCGTCGGTCGCTATAATATTACATCTGATTATGTTGAGATGGGTGACACAGCCGGTTATGAAAGGGCGATGCGCCCCAACACAAAGATGGTCTGGCTGGAAACTCCCACGAATCCATTGCTGCGTCTGGCCGATATTCAAGCTGTCGCTCAGATCGCTCACCAGCACAATGCGCTACTGGTTGTAGATAACACTTTTGCCACGCCTTACTTCCAGCAACCATTGGAGTTGGGAGCGGATATCGTCGTCCATAGCACCACCAAGTATATCAACGGGCATAGCGATCTGATTGGCGGTGCGCTAATTTTGAATGACGATGCGCTCTACGAACAGCTCAAGTTCCACCAGAATGCTGCGGGTGCAGTGCCCGGTCCTTTTGATGTATGGCTGACATTGCGAGGTATCAAAACATTGGCGATTCGTATGCGCCAACATCAGCAGAACGCCTGGGCCATAGCACGCTTTTTGAGCGAACATCCACGCGTCGAGAGCGTTTATTATCCAGGACTCGCTTCGCATCCCGATCATGTATTGGCGAAACAGCAGATGAGCGGATTTGGTGGCATGGTCTCTTTCCAGTTTAAGGGTACCATAGAAGACGTGGATAGAGTTGTGCGTCGCCTCAAAATCTTCTCCTTCGCCGAAAGTCTGGGCGGTGTCGAATTGTTGGTTTGCCATCCTGCATCCATGACCCATGGCTCGATTCCAAAAGAGATCCGCGAAGCACGAGGCGTGAACGATACACTTCTACGCATCTCCGTGGGGATCGAAGATGCCGAGGATCTGATCGCCGACCTGGATCAAGCACTGGCACAGGATGTGTATCCTGTAAACACATCTAACATAACACTAAGGGAACTTACTGGCAAACTGTCATGATAGATGGGTTTTCGTCCATTCGGGGAACTGGGGTAGGGGCGTCACCTTGCGTGCGCCCCTACCCCAGTTTAAAGGATTTTTGGACATATCGTTTGACACAACTGGGAGCTTCTGCTATAATCTACGAGCACTCAGCCCGACATTTCTGTCGGCATTTTTTCATGGAAGCCGTTGTCAAAAGGCAGACAATTCGGAGAGGATTGATACTTATATGCCAAATAATGCATCTGCGGAGAAGCGTATGCGCCAGGAGCAAAAGCGCCGCGCCCATAACCGCAGCGTTAAATCGCTTGTGAAGACACAGGTCACTAAGGCACGCGTGGCCATTACCAGCACTACCGCCAATGCAGAAGACGCGGAAGCTGCTGTACGCGCTGCTGTCAGCGAGCTTGACCGCGCCGCTAAAAAAGGCGTTATTCACAGGAATAACGCTGCTCGCCGCAAATCACGTTTAATGAAGCAGCTCAACACCAAGTAGTTTCACGCGCCCATTGCTCCGCCAGACTTCTGTTTGCAGCGTCGAGCACTGAGCGCACCAGGAGGAAAATAGGATGGCCGACAAACAGGTCGCAACAAAGTCGGCAGGGCGGGCGCTCATTGCCGCTGTCGAAAGTGCTCATTTTAAAAAAGATATTCCAGAGATTAAGTCAGGCGATACCGTACGCCTGCAAGTAAAGGTCGTTGAAGGCAGTCGCGAACGCTTGCAGCCATTTGAGGGCGTAGTCATGCGTCTGCGCGGTGGTGGCATCAATCGCAATTTCACGGTGCGTCGCATCACCAATGGCGTCGGAGTCGAGCGTACCTTCCTGGTTCACTCTCCCCGCATCGAGAAGATAGAAGTTATTCGTCACGCTCGCGTACGCCGCAAACAGCTCTACTATCTGCGCGGTCTCACCGGCAAAGCTGCTCGCTTGAAAGAACTTCGTCCTATGACAAACAAGCAACTGGCAGCGAAAGAAGCCGCTCGTGTTGCAAGAACTGAAGCGCAGCCAAAACCAATTATCAGTAGCACGACTTCCAGCGATACCGCCAGTGGTAACGAATAAAAAATCAGCGCCGACGCTACTAGAAGAAATGGCCCTGTTCGAGCAGGGCTATTGCTTTGTGGCTGGACTTGACGAGGCAGGTCGTGGTTGCCTGGCGGGTCCGGTCGTTGCTGCCGCTGTTATTCTGCCTCTCGCTCCACTCCTAACTGAGAAAGATACGGATAACTGCCCGGATATTATGACGCGCCTGATTGGTGTCAACGACTCTAAACAACTGACCGAAGCAATGCGTGAACGTCTCTATGACGTAATTATGCACCATGCAATCTCTATTGGCATTGGCATTGGTGCGGTCGAAGTGATCGATGAGCGCAATATTTTGCAGGCAACCAAACATGCCATGCGCCTTGCTCTCAAGCAACTTTCGCCATCCCCCCAGGCTTTACTGCTTGATGCCCTGCTCTTGCCCGATATTTCTCTCCCACAACGCTCTATTATCAAAGGTGATGCACGCTGTCTCTCTATCGCAGCTGCTTCTATTCTTGCCAAGGTCACGCGTGATCGCCTGATGGTTCAGTTACATGCTCAGTACCCTGAATATGGTTTCAATCAGCATAAAGGGTATGGAACCCCGGCTCACCTGGCTGCGCTCCATAAATATGGGGCTACTCCTCATCACCGAAGAAGTTTTGCGCCGGTACGCGAATTATTTGGTCTGTTCAGCGAATTTTGACATTTTTACCTTCTTGAATTGCTGATAATGGTGCTTTTTTTTAGCATGTTTATGCCGATAAAGAATAGTAAAGGACAGCCAGACAAAAAATAAAATATCATCTATAAAAAAGAGATAAACAATCTCAAAATAATAAAATATATTCAGGAGAATATGCCATGCATAACCAGCAATTTCCCATCAATGAGCCTTACGAGCGACTTATTAAGGATATCGAAGCCGAGTATCCTCTCAGTGAAGTGCCAGAAGAGCAGCGCCAGATTGAGCAGTTGCTCGATCTTGGCTTCAATTGGGAGGAGTGTGTGAAGCTGGTTGACCTGCGTGAACATCTCTACGTTAGTGATGAGATGAATGAACGCATGGCCGACGATAGTCGTATGCTCTTTGTGCGCTGGTTATACGAGAACGGCGAAATACGCGAAGATTAGTGCTTGTCACATCTTAAGAGATATGCTATACTCCACAGCGGAGAGATGTCAGAGTGGTCGAATGTGCCGCTCTCGAAAAGCGGTAGGGTGCAAGCCCTCGTGGGTTCGAATCCCACTCTCTCCGCCCGCCCCTTCTGGAGGAGTCTCATAGTGGCCTAGTGAGCACGACTGGAAATCGTGTAAGGTGAATAGCCTTCGTGGGTTCGAATCCCACCTCCTCCGTACATTCCCTGCACCCCCTGTGGCCTGGCTTCAGTATATTTACTTAGCCATTCTACAGCAAAACTGACAGCAAAACGTAAAAAGATGGCTTTGCAAACAGATTTGATGGCCAATTTACCACCATTTTCTTCAATTGACACCTCCGTAGACAAACATGGATTTAGTCTGATTATCGGGCTGACAGCAGATGCACCATTCTGGCTCTCTAAACCCCCTTCTGGCCTTGCTTTACAAGCTATAACCATGACAGCAAAACCTTTCCTTTCATCCTTGCAGTACCACATTCAGTTTCCTTACAGCCTCCCAGGGTTGGGACAAGGCAGCGATGGTCCTCCCAAATATGTCTTAGCTGATTAAAGAAACGTTCTTGTTTTCTTGGATTATTGATACGTAAAAATTTGCGTTGCTTGAAATGCCTGCATGCAATCGTGCCAGCATGTACGCGGCATCACTCCAATGGCATGAAAGAGAGTATGATGATCGTAGATGACAATGAGGCAAACGAGCATGTAGAGGAGTTTCCAACTTTTGTAAATCAGCCAGCAGGTCAACACTGAATGTTTGGCGAAAGCCTGACGCAGATAAGCGCAGTGAAAGGCGACATGCGCGTGCTCATCGTGAATGATCTGCGCAAAGACAGCGCGTAGTACCGTATCTGTGGTTCCATCATAGAGCGTTTTGTAGTAGACCTGGGCAATCACCTCAGCGACCAGCAGGACAAGCAATTCCATGCGCAGATCAAGTAAACGTCTTAGAAAGACAAAGCATGTATCGCTCCAATGGTATTTCAGGAGACTTCCCCCCATGCCTTCAATTAATCGCGCAAGTAGACGGCTATGTTCCTGCTCTTCTCAAACAAAGAGCTCTATGGCGGTTATGTATGCGGGATCATGTGTCCTTGTTGCGGCATTACGTAGGTGGAGGCCATCTCCTTGCTCTCCAATCTGAAAACGCTGCAGTGAGCGGATAAGGGATTTATGCAGATGCTGGTCTGCGATGATCGAGCGTTCCCAAGGAATCACCTGACGTTGACGAGAGTTTCTCTTTGAAATGATTTAACCAGGTATCTGCAATAAATACCTGGTTTGCCTTTTTATCAGCATTCATACTTACTATACCTCCAAGTATCACCAATTTTGTGCTTCTTGAAGAAGCTTACCCCATAGAAATATTTATGAGAATGTCTTAAGGACATGTTTGCAAAGATGTGAAGACAGGAGAGATGGCACTCGGAGACTTTGGTCCCATGGCAATGCGAATAAGGTCATACATGATCAAGACATCCCTTGGATCGGGATGTGCAACGAGAAACAAACGGTACCACAATAGTCTGCCAAGATCGCGCAAACGACCTTTTTCATCAAGTAAACGAAAGGTTATGTGAGAAAAAATAGCCTTACAGCCTCGTTTGCCGAAAACAAAGTCACAAACACGGCGTGGAAAAGTTATGCGAGAAAAAGAAACAGCAATTTTCTTTAATGATGCCGCTTTCGAGGTTTTGGACACCCTGAGCGACGCTGGCTTGTTAGAATTAGAATCATTCTAGAAAAAACAGACAAACCCGATAACTCAAGATATAATACTATGGAGACGATAGAAAAGAGAGGAATCACTGACTCTAGAGAGAAAGCAGAGATAAAAAACCGTTTTCAACTGAGTTTGCTCACACCGTCAATCCTGATAGCAAAACAGCCCTACCCATACGCATCAATGTCCCCTATTGCTCGAAGGTTCTATATGATAAGGAGGAGAGAACGGGATGGATTATTTAGGTCAACAATTTGGGAACTATCGCTTGATCGAATTCCTTGGCGGAGGAGGGTTTGCAGATGTCTATCTTGGTGAGCATGTCTATCTAAAAAGCCTCGCAGCTATGAAAATATTACGGACCTCATTGACCAATGACGATAAAGAACGCTTTCTTTCGGAAGCACGCACCCTGATTTCTCTTTCTCATCCCCACATCATACGTATGCTGGATTTTGGCATACAGGACACACTTCCTTATCTGGTCATGGACTATGCACCCAATGGTACCTTACGTCAACGACATCGCAAAGGTGAGCGCTTGCCACTTCCTATTATCGTGAGCTCTATTCAGCAGCTCGCTGATGCACTGCTCTATGCCCATCAACAAAAGCTGATCCACCGAGACATCAAGCCGGAGAATATGTTGATTGGGAAACACGATGAAATTCTCCTCGGTGACTTTGGTATTGCGGTGGTGGCCCAGAGTTCACGCTATCAAGGATCACAAGACCTTGCGGGCACAATTGCATATATGGCTCCTGAACAGATCCAGTCACATCCTTGTCCTGCCAGCGATCAGTACGCACTAGGAATTGTCGTCTATGAATGGTTGAGTGGAGATTACCCTTTTCACGGATCTTTTTCCGAGATTGCGGCGAAACATGCATTTGCTCTACCACCTCCTCTACAGGGAAAAAACCCATCCGTTTCGCCCTTTGTTGCGCAAGTCGTCATGAAAGCGCTGGAGAAAGATCCAACTCAACGATTTCCCAACATCAAAGCATTTGCACTTGCTTTAGAACAGGCTAATCAAGGTACCTTGCTCCTCCTTCCCAATGAAACCTCTCTCCCAGCGGATGAGTTATCCCAGTCCACCTTTATTTCAGCAGGGCAGCCACCATTCGCCAGTGCAGGAGCATCTTCCTTAGAACCAACAAAAATTGCTGGGCTGCCTGTGCTGCTACCGACACAACAATATCGGCAAGAGAAGCAACCACGCATGAAGTCTCTGCTTCAGGTTATCTTGCTGGCAGTCTTGTTAGGAATATTGCTTACTGCCGGGATTGTGTTCTCTCCATTGCTGACGATTATTCGTCGAGGCTCTCTCACAACCCCTCCTGGTGCCAATTCCAAACCGCTACCCCTTTCTACACATTCTTCTCGCACGACTCTCTCCCCAGCCCCTACAACTCCACCAACCGCTTCTGCCATTCCATCACCTACTCCTTTCCCTTCACCAACACCCACATCTGTACCACCAACATCCAATTCATCTGTACAATTAAAGGCGTTCTATAGTGGCAGTGCTCACGGAAGCCTCGATGCGACGATGACGTTCACCCTCAAATCAGAAGATCAGCAGGGAAACATCATCATGGAAATCCTGTTTCAACATGTCGATAACCCGCAAAAGTTCGCTCACTACCTCTGTCAGGGAGCAGTAACGACAACGAGAAATCTCACACTTCATTGCACGCAAGAGGAAGTCCGGAGTTATGTTATGGACATCCAGGGCTTTGTCTACGAAGATGGTCACATGGAAGGTACAGACACCGCTACCAATACGAACGATTTCAACATACGATAATCAGTATACCTGGTCCGCTTCTTAAAGGCAGGGCCTGTGAATTATCGTTTTTCTCGGCGTTTTGGCCCGCTGTGCGGGCCTTTTTGGGTTTTTATGGTGTGCTTTCACCTGATGCTGATTTATTGTAAAATAAAGGTTCAGGAAAAAACTTAGTAACTATTCAGTAGGGGTCTGACTCCTCAGCGCCTACGGCGCTTCGCAAGCCGTTTTGTGTGGATGGTGGGATTGGCGGCCTGGGGCCGCCAATCCCACCATCCACACAAAACCTGGGCGAGCCACCGCAGGTGGCGAGCAGACCTGATAGTTACAAAACCTATTCTCCGCGTACCCAATAATTTTCACGAGGAGGAGCAAGCGGCCTACTGAGAGATGACCATAGCTCTCTTCTACTTTTTGGACCCTCCAAAGGAGTGAGGATGCTAGGTCTGTTCGCCTGAACGCTCAAAGACCATGTTGTAATTTCTGAGAAGAGAGGAACAATCTGATGGAATATAGGCAACTTGGCGGTTCTGGTCTGAAGGTTTCTGCGCTGAGCTTTGGGACGGCCACCTTTGGTGGGGGAGATGCTTTTTTTAGCGCCTGGGGAAAGACCGATGTGGCAGAAGCACGTCGCCTGGTCGATATTTGCCTGGAGGCAGGGGGCAATCTCTTCGATACGGCGGATATCTACTCTGGCGGTCTCTCAGAAGAAGTTCTTGGTGAGGCCCTCGCAGGACGACGAGACCAGGTGCTTCTTTCTACGAAGGCAACCTTCCGCATGGGCAATGGCCCTAATGAATTGGGTTCCTCACGGTATCATCTGATCCGAGCTTGTGAGGAGAGTCTGCGCAGATTGAAGACAGATCATATCGATATCTACACTATGCATGGGTTCGATGCGCTCACCCCTGTCGAAGAGACGCTCCGAACACTGGATACCCTGGTACAGAGCGGCAAAGTCCGCTACATCGCTTGTTCCAATTTCTCCGGTTGGCACCTGATGAAGTCTCTTGCGACTGCACAGACCTACGGCTGGACACGCTATGTGGCTCACCAGGCTTTTTACTCACTGGTCGGACGCGAATACGAATGGGAACTGATGCCACTTGCCCTTGACCAGAAGGTTGGTACCATCGTCTGGAGTCCTCTGGCTTCGGGGGTTCTCTCAGGGAAGATCCGACGGAACCAGCCAGCCTCTGAAGGCAGCCGCGTGCAACAGATCGGCTCGGAAGGATCACGCATCCCTGACGAGAAGGTCTACGAGATTGTGGACACGCTCGACGAACTCGCCGAGGAGACGGGCAAGTCGGTTTCTCAGATCGCCCTGAACTGGTTGTTGCAACGTCCCACCGTGGCAAGTATCCTCATTGGTGCTCGTAATGAAGAGCAACTCAAACACAATCTCGGCGCAGTCGGCTGGAATCTCACAGCCGAGCAGGTCGTGAAGCTCGACAAGGTGAGCGAGATGCCAACGATCTACCCCTATTGGCATCAACGGCCTTTCGCCGAGCGCAACCCCTTACCTGTCCCTGCTTATAAAGAGCGGTAAGGAAAGACCGACCTCCAGTAAGTGACTTTTTGATTGGGTTATTCAAGAAGGGCTGGGTATTTGATGATCAGCTATACCGCGACGGGCTGAGATGGTTGCTCTTGAGTCACCTCGGCCAGTACTAAATGATTGAGGCTCTGCAGAAAGGCATCCACCAGCGAGGCTTCCCACTGCTGCCCACGTCCCTGACAGAGAAGTGCCGCGGCTTTCTCTACAGGCATTCCTTTACGATAGGGCCGATCACTGGTCATCGCATCAAAGGTATCGGCAATGGCAATAACACGTGATCCAAAGGGAATAGTGTCTCCCTTTAAGTGGTCAGGATAGCCAGTTCCGTCCCAACTTTCATGATGATGGCGCACTATCGCCATTCCACGAGAAAAATCGGGATAACGCTCTAACAGTTCAGCTCCTCGTACGGAGTGAGACTCCATAATGGTTCGTTCTTCTGGCGTTAACGGTCCCGGTTTCTGAAGGACACTATCGGGAATGCCGATCTTCCCAATATCATGCACACGAGCCGCAGAGATAATCAGGTCTACTTCCAGTCCGTGCAATCCCAACTGCTGAAGCAGTTGGGCACTGTAGTTAGTGACACGACGCGAATGTCCACCCGTATAGCGATCACGCAGGTCAACGGCATCAGCCATCGCCACGAGCAAATGGTGTGTATCATCATGTATCTCTTTGATGGATTTGTATGCGATATAAAATATCACGGCAGGAACGCTAAGCAGGAGAAGTGCCAGAAGACTTTGCATGGCCGCAAGTGCTCCCAACACTCCCAGCAGATATTGAGCACCCTCGGCAATTCCTACTTCGCGCACACTCGCAACGATGATGTGCCCCGGATGATCTCCAAAGAGAAAAAAGAGTTGCAGGCTAAATGTCAGCATATCGCAGGCAAACAAGAGGAACGCTATACCCATCAAAAACAACGCCTGGACGCTTCCCATACCCGAAGGAAGATGCGCTACAATCGCTACCCCTTGAATCATGAGAATACTGCGTACCGTTTGCATCGCTATATCAACAGCGTTATTTTTGCGCGTCGAGGATACCAGTATCTCAGCTATCAAGACTCCTATTCCCACGATGGTTGCTGCAAACACAGGGGGAAGGAGAATAGCGGCCAGATAGAGTGCTATCGTTGTCATTTGGATCTTGGTATGGAGCCGTGCATTAATAGGAAAGTAGTAGGAGATGATAATTGCCGCAACGAGATAGAGTGCTATCAACAGATGTTGTAAAATGAACGGGTTTCCGTTATCAAAAGCATGCCACCATCCTACAACAAGCGTCAAAGCAGCAATACCCATGAGACTCCCCAGAACGAGGACACGGCGGCGCAGAAGAGAAGCTGAAAAGTTCAACGATTTACTCCCTCATAATAGAGCCTTGCCCATGATAGGAACATAACCCAGAAACGCTAGAAGAGACGCAAAGAAGCATGTCATTCAACAAAACTTCTTCAGCGACAGAAAGGGCAGAGCTTGCATTTTTGATAATTATATGGGCGACTAGCTCCTTATTTGAGGGAGCAGCCACCCCATACGTGTATTAGTTTCGCTCATTTCACTCTGACATGTGCACACATGGCTAGAACTGAGATGTGTTATTACTCATGAGGGTCGGTGTTATGAGTATGGATTGGTTGGTCATCCCCGTGACAGTCACAGACTGACCTTTATAATCAGTTGTAGTGATAACGTTGGCGCTGTAGCTCGCTGTGGCAAGTACCTGTTCTGCATAGGAATTGCTGGTTTTATCGGCGTCCACCTGCACATTTTCTCTGCCTGCGAGGCTTCCACCAGTATAGATGATCCTCTGTACACTTACCCCAACGGGGACATGAAACGTGTAGTTCACTTGTAAGTTTCCTAACTGCGTGGGATCAACAACAATGGATACTGTTGCTTGAACCTGGATGCCATTTGAAAACGTAACAATAGGATCACCGTTACATACAGACAAAGCCTGTGCCTGAGGAATTGTTCCCAGGATCCCGAAGACAGCACTGAGACAGAGGATGAAGCTAAAAACGACAGTTTTGTGCAGACGCAGCGTCATAAGTTTTCTCACGAGAGTATTATTTTGCATAACGTGTTTATTTCTCCTTGACAGTTAGATACCTTTATCAGGTTGAGACATAGAAGAGCTTTTGTTCATATGGACCAACACTATAGATTGTTTATATTCTTGTTGCCTTCGTATTTATTATTCGGCATAAGTAGATATGTCCTGAATAGCCCATTTTTCCTATACTTTTGAACATGGCAACTTCGACCTTCGGTTGTTTATGAGGCATCCAATACATAGGGTTCACTGTAGATCAGTCGATGCTCAGACTTGATTTCGATAGTGCTATTCCAATACTGCCTGAGGTAAATGCGTGCCCATACAGTGAACCGCTCGCAAAGCGTTTACCACAAGGTATCTAATGGTGCATACTCGAAAGCAACATTTGGCAGGGCCAGTGCTGGCTCCCCATGTATTGATAGATCCTTCTACAGGAAGGGAACTCCTCCTGTAGAAGGATCTATCAATACATGGGGAGCCAATAAGCATCACAAAAGTGTGCCACATCCATTAATCAAGTCAATGACATAAATTGTATAAATTCGGAGTTTAATGTTTGCATTTACATTAGTAAATGCAAATTTCCGAAAATTGCATACGATATCGATTGTACTCACTGGGAATCTCACGTAATGTTGTGGCTTGTACCATTAGATACCTGGTTTCTTGTGCCGGAAAGAAAAATACCTGATTTTCTGCTGAACCTGGCGATGGATAGTTCGTTTCAGTGACGACCGTTCTCCAAGTCATGTCATCGAACGATAGCTGAATGGTAAAATCGATTGGGAAGCCTTGTCCAACATGACCTGGATCGCTACGAGGAAAAAGATCAACCCTACCAACTGATAAAGAGGAACCGAAATCAAATGAGATCCATTCGGTGTGATTGATAACGAAATCGCCATCACTGCTCCAGCCCATCGAGCTGGGAGTTGAGGCAGTGATATCATCGTTTATATATGCTATACCCCAACCACCTCCTTCGACGGAACTGCTCGCACTTACAGTCGCATAGCGAGCACGATTTTGGTTTGATATCGCTGGCGTAGGAGTTGGTGGGGTACTTGTGCTTGATACCACCGGTGTAATAGAGGTCGTAGTAGGTGGTGGAGTACTTGTATTTCCACCTTTACCGCTGCTTCCACCATTTCCACCTTTACCACCGTTCCCACCTTTACCACTACTTCCACCTTTACCACCATTCCCACCGGATGCACCAGGAGCTGTAGCTAGCGTGCTGGTCGCTGCTGCCGTTACAGGGGTCGCCGATGCCTTAGCAGTGATGTTCGGTGTGGCTGTAGCGATCCTCCCAACTATCGCTTGTCTCGTATGAATACCTGCACTTAAATCGTTGAAGATAAAAAGTACAGTGGAAAGAATCACCATGATAGCCAGGGCCCATGTGCATATCACAAAACGTTTTGAGGGTCTGAAGCGTTGATTTCTCCACCGTACGAGAAAAGCACTTAGCATCACCGGCTGCTTCTGCAGGATTTGTTGCATTACACTGGTCTTTTGCGGGGACTGATCTGACGACGATGACGGAGCAAGCGCCAGTGGTTTGGTGTCCTTTCTACCAGGATGAGAGTTCTTCTTCGCAACGAGAGTCGTTGACATGCCTGAGGTTAGCTTCTCTTCAGACCCGATATCCTGCGTCACAGGAACCGGGACTGAACCCGTAAGGGCTGCTTCCTTCACAGCATGTGTATCTTTAAAAATCGGGACTGAACCCGTAAGGGCTGCTTCCTTCACAGCATGTGTATCTTTAAAAATCGGGACTGAACCGGCAGGAGGTGTTTCCCTAACAGCACGTGCATCTTCAAAAATCGGGACTGAACCGGCAGGAGGTGTTTCCCTAACAGCACGTGCATCTTCAAAAATCGGGACTGAACCCGTAAGGGCTGATAACTTTATAGTATGGGTCTCCTTCTGAGGAGGAGAGGAAGAAGGGGAAAAGGGACGCGGAAACTCAAGCTCAAGTTCAGAAGGAAGAGTTGTCCTGCCCTTGCGGACGGCAGAGGCAGGCAACTCGCTTTCAAGTGCGTGGGCAAACGTTGCGATATCAGGATAACGCATCTCCGGGTTTTTGGACATCGCTTTGAGGATTGCTGACTCGATTGCTACGGGCAATCCAGGAACCTGTGTTGTAGGGGGAGGAGGGAGTACAGTAGCATGCTTCTGCCACATTAAAGAGAAGTTTTGAGCATCAAAAAAAGGCGTATGGCCCGTAAGCAACTCGTAGGTCAGGCAGGCCAGGGCATATTGATCGCTAAAGGGGGTGCTCTTCCCCATAAACTGTTCTGGTGCCATATAGGAGGTGGTTTGCAGATCCGTTTTGTAGCTTAGTTTAGAAATATCAATAAAATGAGACGGGCGAAAATCCGTGAGCAGTGCTTCTCCCAGCAGATCAAAAAAAATATTGTTCGGCTTGATGTTCCCATGGATAATGTGACGCTCATGGGCATACATGAGCGCTTGCGCAATCTGGATCACAATATTCACCGCCGTCGTCCAATACATGAGCTTTGGTGACAAACTATCCAACCGTTGGCGCAATGATCCATGTGACATATAGCGCGTCACAATATAAGGTTGCCTGTTCTCTATGTCCATATTCAGCACAGGAACAATGTGAGGATGATCCAAAGCGAGGAAACCTTTCATTGTAGTCAGGCTTCTCGCATAATCATGATTTGGAATCATACACTCTTCATCAAATATCTTCACAACTACTTTGAGCTTCATATCTCCTTGTGGATAGGCAAGATATGTAGACTTAAACTTTTGTTGATCCAATAATTGCATGAGATAATAATGATGGAAAAAGGACTTCTGCATCAGGGAGAGCCCCTCCTTTTGAGCAATAATAGTGCCTGTCAAAAATAAAAGCTAGCCGCTTCCTTGACTGAATAAAAAAATCGTGCATAATTCCTTATCGTGCATAATTCCTTATGAGGTATAAATAAAAGGAAGATATTCGCAAGGCAAATAGTGAAATAGACATATACATGTATATATAACAGTTTTGCTTTGCATAATCAAGTCTAGTGGGCACTTTTTTCAGGGCTTGTGAAGTATCGTTAGACATTGATGTGTGTTCCTGCGACCTCTCTAGTGTTGAGGTCGCAGGATGCATGCCCTATAATGCGACGATGCGAGCAATGGCCTGACTGTTATCATACGCAGCCTGTGAGCGCTCTCCGGGAGTCACACAGACATAGTCGCCGCCGAACGCCTGGCGCCAGACATAGCCAGAGACGCACGATTGAGGACCATAAGCACCATAAGGATTTACACGCGATGGGGCCTGACTATTATCATACGCAGCCTGTGAGCGCTGGTCAGGGGTTACACACACATGGTCAAACGTAGCGGCCTCGCGCCAGACATACCCATTCTGACAATACGAGTTCGCAGCCGTCGTCAGGCTGACGGTGGGCGACCACGCGCTACAGAATGTCCACCACAATGTACGCGAGCAGGATTGCACCTGGAAGGTGTATTGCTGGTCCATTTGTAGATAGAGTTCGATCTGCATATGGTTAACAAAGTTAAACACATTGGAGTTCGGTGTCGTCTGAGTTGTTATTCCATTCACGGTGGTCTGCACATTGTACCAGCCAGCCCCTACATTGCCCACATCCAGGGCAACCGTACCATCATCCATACACGCCCACGCGCCAATCGTTGGCGCACTCGATCCTGCAATACTAAACATCCCCATCGCGCGGGGACTCAGTGTATCATCGGTCTGGGCCGTGACATAAGCATTGGCGTCATAGGAAATCCCCGTATTCTGAGGTTCACTCGGATCGCAGGGTTCCCCAGAGAGCACTTTACTGGGAGCAAGTGCCGCCGCATAGCTCTTGGGAACGGTACCGAGCGCCAGCAAGAGGACTGCCAGACAAAATGAGAAGAATAATGTACGTTTGAAATGCATTTTCATGCTTCAATAATCCTTTCAATAAATCCCTTGCAAAAAGTTGGCTCTTATTTTTTCGCTTGTTTTGAGTATAGCCGCTTGCCTGCCCCATTTTAAGGGAGAATTGCATCTTGCGGAAGTGAATAAACTCACACTTTTAGAAATTCAACAAATAAGCACTGCTTCCCGAACATCAGTACTTATTTATTGCCTCTCCCATCTTTCCGTGTTGACCAGGAAACCAAAGACCTGCTGACCCACCCGGGAGAAGCAATCCTACATCCGCCTTATGTAACGTTGCTGCGCCTCCTGAATAGAAACAAGCCGAACGATTGCGATAAAAGTACCATTACACTTTTCTTCATCAACTGATGCCGATATACTCTACTGTGAGACCATTGCTGCAATGGAGGAGACACGGTTCACGATGTAAAAGAGAATATGACACTCTACCATCGCCTCAGGAAAACCAAGATAAGAGAGGAAATAATTCGATGGATCCAATTACTAAAGCTATCATCGCTGCACTTGCAGCGATATCAGCAGGAGCCACCAGTGGCCTCACAGAGACAAGCAAAGCTACCATCACCGATGGGTACAACAAGCTCAAGAAGCTGCTCACGAAGAAATTAGGGTCGAGGAGTGACGTGGTAGAGGCTCTTGCCAAATTGGAGGCTAAACCCACGTCGGATGGTCGCAAAAAGACCCTTCAGGAGGAGATTGCTGCCATGGGAGCAGAGCGGGATAGAGAGCTACTCGCTGCTGCACAATATATATTGGGGTTGGTACAACAGCAACAGGGTAAATACGGCAACGTGAACATCGGTGGAAACCAGCCTATAATCCAGAGCACTGGTGACCATCATAAGTATACCCAATATGGTGGTGATCATCATGAAACCAAAATGTACATTGGCTCCTCACCAACAGATAATCAAAAGCTTACGAATTACCAGGCATACATTGATAAGATGTTACCAACTCTCTTAAATAAACAGTTTTCACTAGAAAACGAAGCTGCCCGGAGCGCAGTTCGGGAACAAACCTTGATAGTACTGTCACAGTTAAATGGCAAGGAAAAAGCCCAGTTCCTCAGCATTCTTGCCAAAAAGGGCCATGAGTTTTATGCGAAAATAGGCACTTGGGGTGTTCGCTTTTCGTTCCCAGCGCTTGACTGAGGTAACGGGGGTTCCCAATCGATCTGCCAGTTCTTGTTGTGACCAGTGCCGACGAAGGCGTTCTGCACGCAATTGCTGATTAGCTCGCTTCTTCTCGGGCTGTTCCATCGGGGACATCCTTTTCCTTCCAGTTGTTCTCTGTTGTATTCTCTATAACAGTATAGCTAAAAAAGGCAAAATAGGCAAAGTGACCCCTTGCGTGACCCCCTCCTTCGCAAGATGGCCCCATAACAGACCCCAGATGAGTCTATTTTTTTACCTCCTCAATGCATACTTGGGACATAAAATCACACCTTCTTCACTCGAAGGCTCTTACAATCGTTATGAAAGAAAGCACGCAACTATGAAAAAGGTAGAAGAAGCCCAGCCAAATTACTACTTGAAAAACTTGCGCCTTATGCGGAATTGGACTCAGGCCGATGTTACGGAAAAGATCAACACTACCAGCTTGAATGTAAGCCGCTGGGAACGGGGCATTCTCGTTCCCTGTCTTCACTATCGCCAAAAACTCTGCGAACTCTTTGGCAAAAGTAGCGCGGAATTAGGATTATTTCGAGAGGAAGAGAGCCCAGACCATGCATTCCAGCAGAACGGCGTTCAGAATGCACCTGTACTTTCCCTCGGAGATGCCCCTCACTATTGGCATGTTCCCTATCAGCGCAATCCTTTCTTTACTGGTCATGAAGAGATATTACTTTTCTTACATGAAATGTTGCAAAAGAAGAAAAATGGGGCATTTGCCCAATCGTATGCTCTCTCTGGTCCCGGTGGGATTGGCAAGACGCAAATCGCGCTGGAATATGTCTATCGTTCTGCCTCAGCATACGACGCCATCTTCTGGATTGATGCGGGCAGCAGGGAAAATATCCTCGCCGACTTTTCCTCTATCGCTGCTATGTTGAATCTCCCCGAAAAGGATGACCAGGATCAGAACCGTATGCTGAATGCCGTGAAACGCTGGCTTCATACGCATAAACATTGGTTACTGATTTTTGATGACATCGAAGATCCTGAGCTCGTCAAAGGATTTCTCCCTGCTGCACGCAATAGTACTCTTCTGCTGACTACACAGAGAGCAACACTGGGAATGATCGCTTTGCCTCTTGAACTTGAGCCGATGAGTCAGGTGGAAGCAACTCAGTTGTTACTTCAGCGAGCACAGTTTCTTGAACGAGGAGCTTCTCCAGAACAGATCGCGCCAGCCGATGCGCTTATTGCTCAAAAAATTGCGCAAATCATGGATGGTCTTCCTCTTGCGCTCGATCAAGCTGGAGCTTACATTGCCGAACATAAGTGTAGCCTCGCTGAGTTCCTTCACCTCTTTCAGGAGCATCCTCTCCAGTTGTTAGACGAACGAGGCTTCTGTACAGATCATCCTCTCTCTGTCGTAGAAACTTTTTCCCTTGCAGTTAAGAAGATTTAAGAAAAAAATTCTGCGGCTGCCGACCTCTTGACCCTTTGTTGTTTCCTGGCCCCCGATGCCATTCCAGAAGCAATGTTTCTGGAACATGCTTCTCGTCCACTTTTACAACCGCTCATTTCAAACGCGTTGCAATTCAATATGCTCCTCAAAGAACTGCTCTCCTCCTCCCTCATCCGTCGCACGAGTGAAACCAGAACATTGGGTATCCATCGCCTGGTACAAACTGTACTGAAAGGGCAATTGGATGAGTCTCTATGCCGGCAATGGGCGGAACAGATCCTAAAGATCGGGACATCTGGTGTTTCTCAATGGTCTCTTGCTGAACAAACTGCTGTTACATGCTCTGAAGCTATAGTGACCTGATGATAATTGATGACTACTCTCTGTCAGGTTTATGATATGTCATTCTTTCGCTTCATCTGCTATCTTCTAAAGGGAAGGGGTTCAAATCTTCCAGGATAAGTAACCGAAGAAAGGTTTAGAAATTCCTACATAGTTCAGGAAAAGAAAGGATAGTGAACATGAAAAGCGGATAGCTCTCTTTGTCGCCCTGATAATGTGTTGTCTGTGCAGAAATCTTACGAGCTCGGTATCCTACACCTTTAACGGGACAGGCATCGAGTACATTACGGAAACCCACCCTGATCACGGGGAGGTCGATGTCTATATCGACGGTGCCCTCCACAAGACAGTAAATGCATATAGCGCTTCTCAGGTAGCTCAGGTGACCCTGCATAGCGTTCAAAGTGTTATAGCGCGTAGCTACTCTCTCAAGGTTCAGTTGTCCTTTGTAGGGGCGAGGTTCACTAAGGGTTGGACCCTGATCTGCTGGTATTTACAGGAGCAAGGGTCTGACTGCACGTGCAGTGTGAGTGATTGAACCCGCCTCTGGCCTTGCCATTTACACGTTCAAAAAGTGGAGAGAAAAGAGCGGAAGAGATCTCTTTGATGAGTAGATGGAGCAAGAAACCCTGCAAATGGCGTTACGCCCAGGCCGACATTATTCTGCCCTATGAGTGCTACACAGGTTGCGAGGGAGATTGAATAGGAGAAGGTGCAGGGTCGACGACTCTGGTGCTCTCAAGCAGATGCTGAGCAGTGAAGCTATCTGTGATCAATACGTTAATGAGGTGACCTTGCAACGCTCCACGAATTGCGTTCAACTTCTGCTTTCCACCAGCAATGCCCACCGATCGTTTCACGTGTCGCAATTGGTCCAGTTTCATGCCGATCACGCGCTCATCGAGTAATGTTGCGACAGGAATGCCAGAGGCATCAAAAAACCGCAGGCAGATATCACCAACTGCTCCGGCTGCACGCAGCATGTTCAATTCCTCCGGCGAGAAAATGTTGCCACTACTGGCAAGCAAGCCCGATGGTTCTAGCGTACCAATGCCAACCAGTGCGATGGTTACCTGGTCGAACAAAGACATAGCGTCGCGAACATAGCGGTCTTCCAGCAATATAGGTAAGGCTTCAGGCGAACCGACGACGCCAGGAGCAGGCAAGAGCATTGCCTCGCCTCGCATCAGGTTTGCCAGCCTACCGACGAGGCGAGTAGCATACACTTCGGCTGAAGGGTTGCCCAGACCACCCAGTATCTGTAACACCCGTATGCGTGATGGACGGGAGAGTGGTTGCAATGCATCGACCATCGCCAGCAGTGTTGCGCTCCAGGAGGAGACACCAATCATTTCGCCCGCATGCAGTGTCGTCTCCAGGTAGTAGGCAGCGGCTGCGCCTATGTCGCGCAATATCTGATCGTTATGTTCAACACTGTCCACCACAACGGCTTCTTTCAATCCGTATATTTTCTGTAGTTCCTCCTCCAGCCCGGAGTAAATACCATGAGGCACATTGACCGTCACACGCACTATCTGCTCCTGTTTGGCGCGTTTCAAAAGACGCGAGACCGTGGCCTGCGAGAGATCTAGCTGAGCGGCGATCTCTGGCTGTGTCATATCCTGTCCATAGTAGAGATGAGCAACCTTTGTCATCAGGCGGAGTTCGTCTATTCGCGCCACTCTGGTTGTTCCTTTCGAGTGAAACTATGTGCTCTCAAGAGTTGCACGGGCAACAGCCGTTTGCCAGCCCGCGTAAAGCACTTCGCGATCCTGCGTAGACATACGCGCTTCAAATCTGGCTTGCGGCCTGGGTAGCTGCATGATCTCATCGAGCGTCTGCCACCAGCCTATTGCAAGACCAGCGAGATACGCAGCACCAAGAGCGGATGCATCAGTCGACGTATTCTGTAGCACAGGACGTTCGATGATGTCGGCCTGAAACTGCATCAGCAGAGTGTTGCGACTGGCCCCGCCATCAGCAAGCAGCACTTTGAGTTCTGCCCCTGCTTCAAGCTGCATAATGTCAAAAACGTCACGGACCTGGTAGGCTATCGCTTCGATGGTTGCACGGGCCAGATGTGCGGCTGTCGAACCGCGTGTAATCCCACTGATGATGCCACGTGCCGCCTGGTTCCAGTAGGGTGCACCCAGGCCCACAAAGGCTGGCACCAGGTAGAGACCCTCCGCGCTTTCGACGCGCTCCGCCAGCCTGGCAACCTCCTCAGCAGGGTTCTCTAAGCCAAGAAACTCGCCCAGCCATTGCACAGCCGCCCCGGTTACGGAAATATTGCCTTCCAGCGCATAGGTTATGCGCTCTCGATCAAGCGCCCAGGCTATTGTAGTCGAAAGGCCGTGTTTTGACAATACCGCAGCAGGAGTAGGTGCCATCAAAGAGGAACCGGTGCCATAGGTAGCTTTCACCGAACCGTGAAGAAAGCCAGCCTGACCAAACAATGCAGCGTGAGAATCACCAATGAGAGCGACAATGGGTACACCTTCCGCTAGCTGCCCTAGCGCTATGCTGCTGCCAAAGTTGGCACGGGAAGGCTGTACTTCTGGCAGAGCTACGCGGGGAATGTTGAACAGATTGAGCAAATCTTCGTCCCAATCCAGTTTGTGAATATTAAACACCTGGGTACGGGAAGCATTTGTGAGATCGCAAGCATGTACCTTCCCACCTGTTAAATGCCAGAGAAGCCAGCTATCTATCGTCCCCAGGCACAATTCTCCCTGCTCGGCTCGCTGATGATTGCCTGTTCCATGATTGAGTAGCCAGTTCATCTTGCTTGCCGAGAAAAGAGGATCAACGGCCAGTCCGGTCCGCTCCTTTAAAAATGGCTCCAGCCCTCTCGTGCGCAACTGCGAGCAAAAGTCTGCCGTCCTACGGCACTGCCATACGATAACAGGACTCACAGCTCGCCCACTCTCGCGCTCCCACAGTAACACCGATTCGCGCTGATTTGTGATAGCGATAGCCTCTGGTCGCGGATCGCTGCTAGCGAGAAGGCACTCGTCAATCGCTTCGCGTACACTCTGCCAGAGGAGATCCACATCTTGCTCCACCCAGGCAGGTTGAGGATAGCTCTGCCTCACCGCCCGCACGGCCTGAGCAATTACTTCCCCACTCGCATTGACGAGCAACACCTTTGTGTTGGTCGTGCCCTGATCGATCGTTAATATATTGCCGCTTTTGCGCTTCATCTTCTCTAAACCTTTACTTCTAACAGCTCCAGGGCCGCATCGAAGATACCTTGCGCGGTGAGACCAAAGTATTGTAACAGCCACGAAGCCGAGCCTGTGGGGGCGAAAACGCCGGGTACTCCCAGAATACGCATGGGCACGGGACAGGTCGTAACAACCACTTCTGCCACTGCGCTACCCAGACCACCGAACACGGTATGTTCTTCCACTGTGACAATTCCGCCTGTTTCGGTTGCAGCCGCCAGCACAGCCTCCCTATCCAGCGGACGGACGGTAGACATGTTGAGGACACGGGCTTGAATACCTCTAGCAGCAAGCATATCAGCGGCTTCCAATGCTCGCGAAACGAGCACTCCGATAGCAATCAGCGTAATATCACCACCATCGCGCAAAAGCGCTGCCTTGCCGGGCATGAAGCGATACCCTGCCTCATGCACTATCGGTACAGGCAGACGACTGATGCGCAGGAACATCGGCCCGCTGGTACTTGCAGCCATTTGAACAGCTTGTGTGGTCTCGACCGGGTCGGCTGGCACAATGACCGTCATGTTGGCGATGGCCCGCAACCAGGCAATATCTTCGATAGAATGATGCGTCGGGCCCAGTTCGCCGTAAGCCATACCGCTACTCATACCACAAAGCTTTACATTTGCATTCGAGTAGGCGAGATCGGCCTTGATCTGTTCAAGCGCTCGCCCGGTAAGGAAGGGAGCTGCACCACAGACAAAGGGAATAAGTCCTCCATTTGCCAGCCCGGCCCCCACGCCAACCATGTTTTGCTCAGCGATACCAACGTTGACAAGACGCTTTGGGTAATCTTTGCCGAATTGAGTCAGTTTACTCGAACCAACCGAATCGTTGACCACGGCCACGATGCGTTGGTCCTGGGAGGCCAACTTGCGCAGCGTATCTTCAAACGCGTCACGGCAATCATAAAGCTGAGTCATACGGTCACCTCTTCCAACTCCTTTAGAGCGGTGGCAAGTTCTTCAGCGGTCGGGACTCTGTGATGCCAGCCCACTTTATCTTCCATGAACGAGACCCCCTTGCCCTTATGGGTATTGGCGATGACGCAATTTGGCTTGCCCGACTCGAATGGCACACGAGAAAAGGTATCCAGCAGTAAGGCATAATCGTGGCCATCTACCTCCTGCACCGACCAGCCGAATGCCCGCCATTTGTCGGCAAGCGGATCGAGGTGCATCGTCTTCTCGGTCCAATCTCCCTGCTGCAGACGGTTGCGGTCGACAATTACGGTTAGATTGTCGAGTTGAAAGTGTGCGGCTGACATAGCGGCCTCCCAGTTGCTCCCTTCTTGCAGCTCACCATCGCCCGTCAGAACGAATACGCGCCAGCGTGCATCAGTCAATTTGGCAGCGAGCGCCGATCCTACTGCAACGGGCAAACCATGCCCAAGAGGTCCTGTATTTGTTTCCACGCCGGGCACTTTATTACGGTCAGGATGCCCGTTCAGGCGCGAGAGAGGCTGTGCGAATGTCTTGAGTTCCTCAAGTGGGAAAAAGCCAGCATGAGCAAGCGTTGTATAGAGCGCTCCCGCACCGTGCCCTTTACTCAAGATGAAGCGATCACGGTCAGGAGCATTGGGCACACGAGGGTCAATATGGAGAACACCAAAATAGAGCGTTACGAGAATATCGATGGCAGAGAGATCACCACCGATATGACCGATTTTGGCGTCGTAGATCATCTGCAAATCTCTTCGACGAACGGCAGTTGCCAGCTTAAACAATGTATCGACTTTCTGTATATCCACTAGGATCAGTCCTTTATAACATCCGTTCCAAGAAGTATATCGAGCACAATTTGCTGAGCTTCGAGGGCATCTTGCCGATCCTGGGCAGCGACGAGGGTGCTCAGGTCAAAGCGATCAAGCAAACTGTTGAGCCTACGAATTGTTCTTATGCTGGTGCGGGCAGCGTGAATGGGGTTCTCCCGAAAGGGGAACTGATCAAGCAGCAAGGGACCCTGCCAGTTGATCTGGCGCAGGGCATAGAGAAATTCCAGTGTCTCGATAAGATGTACCGAGCCAACAGCCATATCATCGTCCCAATCGCGCCAGTTGTCATTTAACTCCACACTGACCAGCTTGCCACGTCGTGACACCAGTTGCAGCACATCAGCAGGCGTTTCTTTGGCAAAGAATGAGTGCCCCAGATCGAACACGATGCCAACATTCTCTACGCCCATGTCCTCAATCGCTAGCAGGGTGCGAGCCGCCGAACTGAAAAACATATGCGTGCGCGGCTCTTTCTCCTTGTATTCGATAGCAAACTGCATGTGCGGGTCAGCCTGGGCCACGGCTCGAATGCCGTCAACGGAATAATCCCAGATGCGTCTGTAGTCGACCTGGAAAGGATAGTCAAATCCATCCTGCCCGGGCCAGAATTTCACGTACTTTGCATCAAGAGCACGCGCTACTTCGATAGCTCGTTTTCCCAGATCCACCGCCTTGCGCCGCATAGCAGCATCCGGATTGGTGAAACTTCCCATACGGAACTCGCGCATATAGATATGTGGGGTGATCGCCTGAGCACGTAGCCCTGTGCGCTGAAGGGTTTCGCGTACCTGCTCGATAGTAACATCCTCACCTGCAAACGGATAATTGATGTCCAACACCTTAATAGCACCGACCTCTGCAGCTCGCTCGATAGCTTCCAGAGTGCCCACCGGGGGCCCATAGGCATCAGTGGCATAACGATCAATGAATTGCTGAAACATCCAGATACCTGCTCCAAATTCGTAATCGCTCATGGCATCCTCCAGAACAAATATGCAAACAAATAACAACAATCAACACTGTTGTTGGTTCCTCCGATAGGCTCATACGCCTCATACCTGCTTCAGAGCCCGTCTCTTATCCTCCCAGGGTTCAGGGACCCTTAAAGAATATTTATTCACCGATGAAATTATATTAAGTTTACTGCAAGTATAATAGGTAGTCGGAATCAATGTCAAGGGCCGCTTTTCACAAGACAATCGCCAATGGAAAACTTGACACATCTCAATATTCCGAGTATACTACGCTCATCAGGAATATACTTTCATCTTGGAATATTTATTCAGCACTTTATCTTATAATTCTTCTCGTAACCAGGACTCTCTCATCGAGTCCTGGATGGCCCGTTGCGGAACTGGTGTCTCTACGTTTTTAGACCAGGCGAGGAGTCAATGATATGTTCAAGCAAAACGAGCAGATAAGGAAAAGAGCACAAATGCATGTGCCGTTGGCAGCGCAGGAACATTCCTGGCAGAGCCAATGGATCCTGCTGGTTACAGCCCTGGTGCTCATGCAAGTCATTGCCGCCTGCAGCCTCTATACGGTCAGACCTATCAACGCAACGACTGGCAGCAACCAGTCAAATCAGTTTGATCAGCAGTTTGATCCGACCACCTATACCAACTCCATCTGGTCCAGCAAAGTCGTACCGACCGTTCTCAAGAAAGCCGTTGACATTCGTACCGTGCTGACAGCGTTGAAGAGCAATAGCAGTGCAGCGCAAAAGCAATATGCCGTGCAATCATCAGATGGCCTCTACAATTTTATGGTCAAAGGGCAGGGGAAGGTCACAGCAGTCAACACCAGTTCGCGCAACGGGACGATGAGCATTCAACTGCCAGCATACTCAGGGCAATCAACCATTATTTTACAGATCGGACCGGTTGTACTCGGAACATCTCTGCGCGACAGTGTCGGCTTCATCGACTTTAGTCAATTCACGAACCAGGTACAGTATGCCCAGGTCGCCGATGCTTTGAATGCCCATGCCGTACAAAACCTGCAAGGTATCGACTTTGCTAAATTGCGGGGGAAGATGATCACGTTCTATGGAGCATTTACCTTCCTGGATTTGCAGCAGATTACGATTATGCCGATGAAGATCACGCCCGGAGGAGCCAGTACTTAATGCAGACAGCGACACATTCAGAGAACACACCAGCAATAGCGGACGAGGTTATTCTGCGGGCGGAGCAGATCACGAAGATCTACGATGCCACAGTCGCGTTGAACAAAGTTGACTTCAATGTTTACAGAGGGAAGGTCAATGTCCTGGTAGGCGAGAACGGAGCTGGCAAATCAACGTTAATGAAGATTCTGGCGGGAGCGGAACAGCCAACGGGTGGGCAGCTTCTACTGGAAGGCAGGCCAATAGAATTCAAATCACCACGAGACGCTGACAGGCACCATATCGGCATCATCTACCAGGAACTCAGCCTCTTTCCCGATCTCAGTGTGGCGGAAAACATCTTCGTCAATCATGAGCGAACAAGCTACGGCGTTGTTATTGATAGCAAAATGCAATTCGCGCAGACGCAAAAATTGATGGAGCGATTGGCACAACCGATAGATCCAGGAACCCTTGTCAGCAGTTTGCGCTTAGGGCAACAGCAGATCGTCGAAGTCGCCAGGACACTCGCGCAGAATGTGCGCATTTTGATCATGGACGAACCCACCTCAGCCCTGACGAATGCAGAGGTGGAAATACTCTTCACTATTATAAAAGAACTAAAAGCGCAGGGAGTTTCTATCATCTATATCTCACACAAGATGGATGAAATACAACGCATCGGTGACTATATTACAGTGCTACGCGATAGCCATTTTATCGCCGAAGCGCCAATCGTGAGTATCGACACGGATTGGGTTATTCAACGCATGATTGGACGCGATGTAAATGAGACTTACGCTCATACCAACCATACGCAGAGGAAGGAATTACTACGGGTTGAAAATGTGACATTGCCACGCCTCGGTGGTGGTTTTCTTCTCGAAGAGGTCTCTTTCTCATTACACAGTCGCGAGATCCTGGGCCTGTATGGATTGATGGGAGCTGGACGTACAGAGCTATTGGAATGCTTGATGGGACTCCACCCAGAAGCGAGCGGAACGATATGGATAGAAGGGAAACAGGTCTCAGCACGGACTGTGCCTGGACGTATCCAGCAGGGGCTGACATTAGTACCGGAGGATCGGCAACGAGAGGGATTGGTTCAACAGCTCTCCGTCACCAACAATATTGTGCTTGCCAGCTTGCAGAAATACCTGCAAGGCTTCTACCTATCAGCCAGAAAAGAGAAGGCCGCTGTCGTCCAGATGATCGACAAACTGACCATCAAAGCCGCCAGTCCCCAGGCGCTTATTACCTCTTTGAGCGGAGGGGAATCAGCAGAAGGTTGTTGTCGCCAGGAATTTGCTCACCGCCCCGAAAGTGTTACTCATGGATGAGCCAACACGCGGAATCGACATCGGAGCCAAAGCCGACATGTTCAAGCTCATGAGCCAGCTTGCGGCAGAAGGACTGGGCATTGTCTTTGTCTCATCGGAGCTACGAGAGGTACTTGCGGTAGCTGATCGTATCCTCGTGCTTGCGAAAGGACGCATAACGGGAGAATTCACGCACGAAGAAGCAACAGAACAGGCATTAGTAACCGCCTCAGCTGCGAAATATGAGCAGCCGACACAGAACGGAGGGCAAGCGAAGAATGAGTAAGCTGTCATCAACTCCCAGACCAAATTTAAAAGAGGAGTCAACCAGTCAATCAGGGGAGAAGGGGCAAGGGTCGCGTTGGAAACGGTTGGGAGGACTCTTGTTGCAGCTAAGAGCATTTATTGCTTTATTTTTGATCATCATTATTTTTTCGTTTCTCTCACCGAATTTCCTGACACCAGGCGATATAGTGATCTCAATAGAGCATGCCTCGATTTACGCACTTCTGGCGATAGGCATGTCGTTTACCATCCTGACCGGGGGCATAGATCTCTCGGTAGGGTCCATTGTAGGGTTGGCCGGAATGATTGCTGGCAGCCTGATCTACCAGGGACTCGCCTTGCCAATGTTTGGCGTTATTGTCTATTTCAACATCTGGATCGTCATTCTTATCACGCTCATCATCGGCATGCTGATAGGAATGGTGAACGGATGGGTCATTACGCGCTTCAACGTCGTTCCCTTTATTGCCACATTGGGTATGCTGTATGTCGCCCGTGGATTTGCCTTGCTCACCTCCAATGGAGCAACATTTCCCGATCTGCAAGGAGATCCGAGCCTGGGAAACACTGGCTTTCTATTCCTGGGTTCCGGGCAGATACTGGGAATTCCCCTGCCAATCTGGCTTATGGCAGTAGCTGGTCTTATAGCGGCATTCGTAGCGGCCAGAACCCCCTTTGGGAGGCGCGTCTACGCAGTGGGGGGAAATCCCAAAGCTGCGATACTTACCGGGATACGCGTCAACCGCATAAAACTCTTTGTCTACGCGATTTCGGGCTTCTGTGCAGCGCTGGTGGGACTCATCATTGCATCACAACTGCAAGCCGCCCAGCCAGACGCAGGGAACACCTATGAGTTGACTGCGATAGCTGCCGTCGTGCTAGGAGGAACATCGCTCTTTGGGGGGCGGGGTTCTATAGGCGGAAGCATTATAGGAGCCTTCGTCATCAGTGTCTTAGGAGATGGCATGGTCCTGATAGGCGTCTCGGAGTTCTGGCAGATGATCGTAAAAGGAGTAGTCATCATCCTGGCAGTCGCCATTGACCAGATCCAGGTGAGATTACAAAAGCGTCCTTCGCTTGCACAAGCATAGCCAGGCTCAAGAGAAGCACATAGGAGGAAAAGGAGGAACACGTAAAGAAAGAACATTAGTAAGAGTATTTGACTAGTCAACAGGATATGAGTTGAGCGCAACATTTCAACGCAGAAAGTTAGGAGCAGTGATCATGATGCAGAGACGAACATTTTCTATCTATGGGCTTGTTATAGCGGCGGTGCTTCTACTGGCAGCTTGTGGACAAACCACAACGTCATCTTCTTCCAGTACCCCGAGCACATCCAGCAGCAAGAAACTCATTGTCATCATTACCCCCTCACCCGCCAACGTATTCTTCAAAGCCGAGGCAGATGCAGCGAATGCTGAAGCAAAGGCAGTAGGCTATGACACACTGGTGCTTTCACACGATGACGACGTGAATAAGCAAAACCAGGAGATCGATACTGCTATAGCACGTCATGCGTCCGCGATTATCCTGGACAACGCGGGCGCTGATGCATCGGTAGCTGCCGTGCAAAAGGCCAAAGCAGCGGGCATTCCGTCGTTCCTGATCGACCGTGAAATCAATGCCAACGGAGTAGCCGCCGCTCAGATTGTCTCCAATAACTCACAAGGAGCTGTATTGGGTGGGCAGCAGTTTGCCAAGTTGATGGGAGAAAAAGGAAACTATGTTGAGATTCTTGGACTGGCATCGGATACCAACGCAGCGGTGCGTTCAAATGGTTTCCATAGCATCCTTGACCAGTATCCCGGCATGCATATGGTTGCCCATCAGCGGGCCGACTGGGATCAGACAAAGGCATTCCAGGTCATGCAGACCATCTTACAGGCACATCCCGATATTCAAGGCGTGATCTCAGGAAACGACACGATGGCCCTGGGAGTATGGGCCGCCCTGAGCAACGCTCACAAGACGAAAGTGATCGTTGTGGGTTTCGATGGTAGCCCTGATGTCCTTGCTTCCATTAAACAAGGTGGTATCAAGGCAACCGTCTTGCAGCCAGCGTCACAACTTGCGAAGACGGCGGTGGATGAAGCGAACAAATTTATTACAAGTGGTTCAACGGGGCAACCTGAGCGACAATTGATCGACTGCGTGCTGGTCACTCCGCAGAATGCAGACCAGTTCGGCGTCTTTGGACCCAAGTAGGATCAGAAGACACGCTTCTGAAGTAGTCAATTCTGGTGCCGGGTCTATTGAGCTGTATTATCCCTACTCCCGGCACGTCACTTTTCATTGTAGATGTTATCTTGTAAGAATTAGCAATAATCGCGTACGATGGATGCGCTTGCCTTGCCCTGTTCTCCTATAGCGCGACGATGCGAGCAATGGCCTGACTATTATCATACGCAGCCTGTGAGCGCTCGCCGGGAGTCACACACACATAGTCGCCGCCGAACGCCTGGCGCCAGACATAGCCAGAGACGCACGATTGAGGACCATAGGCACCATAAGGATTCACACGCGATGGGGCCTGACTATTATCATACGCAGCCTGTGAGCGCTGGTCAGGGGTTACACACACATGGTCAAACGCAGCGGCCTCGCGCCAGACATACCCATTCTGACAATACGAGTTCGCAGCCGTCGCCAGGCTCACCGTGGGCGACCACGCGCTACAGATGGCCCACCGGAAGTACACACGCGAACAGGATTGAACCTGGAAGGTATATTGCTGGTCCGTTTGCAGATAGAGTTCGATTTGCATATGGTCAACAAAGTTAAATACGTTGGAGTTCGGTGTCGTCTGAGTTGTTATCCCATTCACGGTGGTCTGCACATTGTACCAGCCAGCCCCTACATTGCCCACATCCAGGGCAACCGTACCATCATCCATGCATGCCCACGCGCCGATCGTTGGCGCACTCGATCCTGCAATACTAAACATCCCCATCGAGCGGGGACTCAGTGTATCATCGGTCTGGGCCGTGATATATGCATTGGCGTCATAGGAAATCCCCGTATTCTGAGGTTCACTCGGGTCGCAGGGTTCGCCGGAGAGCACTTTACTGGGAGCGAGTGCTGCCGCATAGCTCTTGGGAACGGTACCGAGCGCCAGCAAGAGGGCTGCTAGACAAAATGAGCAGAATAATGTACGTTTGAAATGCATTTTCATGATTCAATAATCCTTTCCATAAATCCCTTGCAAAAAGTTGGCTCTTATTTTTTCGCTTGTTTTGAGTATAGCCGCTTGCCTGCCCCATTTTAAGGAAGAATTACATCTTGCGGAAGTGAATAAACTCACACTTTTAGAAACTCAACAATTAAGCACTGCTTCCCGAACATCAGTACTTGTTTATTGCCTCTCCCATCTTTCCGTATTGAACAGGAAACCAAAGACCTGCTGACACGACCGGAGATGCAATCCTACATCCGCCTTATGTAACGTTGCTGCGCCTCCTGAATAGAAACAAGCCGAATGATTGCGATAAAAGTACCATTACACTTTTCTTCATCAACTGATGCCGATATACTCTACTGTGAGACCATTGCTGCAATGGAGGAGACACGGTTCACGATGTAACTGAGGACCTCAACCCCTTATTGAGTATATCCTCAACTGCTTTCGTATAACCGTGCTGAACCAGATGGCCAAAGGAGCATCTGTTCAGGATAAAGGAGAGGAGTTCGAGAAGGCTCTGGAGGGAGTGAAATGGTTCCTCTGACACGACAACATCTATAGAGCACTCCAGGTGCTAGAAGATCTAGCAAAGATAACTTATTTGACTTTGCCAGTGTCCCCACTGGCGAGGACTGAGTTCCCATCCACTCAAGAGCTTTTGAGAAGTTAGGAAATGCTCTCTATGGTATAGAGAGAATATGACACTCTACCATCGCACCTCAGGAAAATCAAAATAAGAGAGGAAATAATTCGATGGATCCAATTACCAAAGCTATCATCGCTGCACTTGCAGCGATATCAGCAGGAGCCACCAGTGGCCTCACAGAGACAAGCAAGGCTGCCATCACCGATGGGTACAACAAGCTCAAGAAGGTGCTCACGAAGAAATTAGGGTCGAGGAGTGACGTGGTAGAGGCTCTTGCCAAATTGGAGGCTAAACCCACGTCGGATGGTCGCAAAAAGACCCTTCAGGAGGAGATTGCTGCCATGGGAGCAGAGCGGGATAGAGAGCTACTCGCTGCTGCACACTATATATTGGGACTGGTACAACAGCAACAGGGTAAATATAGCAACGTGAACATCGGTGGAAACCAGCCTATAATCCAGAGCACTGGTGACCATCATAAGTATACCCAGTATGGTGGTAATCACCATGAAACCAAAGTGTACATTGGCTCCTCACCAACAGATAATCAAAAGCTTACGAATTACCAGACATACATTGATAAGATGTTGCCAACTCTCTTAAATAAACAATTTTCACTAGAAAACGAAGCTGCCCGGAGCGCAGTTCGGGAACAAACCTTGATAGTACTGTCACAGTTAAATGGCAAGGAAAAAGCACAGGTGCTCCAATTCCTGCATAAAGGCCGCCTTCTAGAAGCGCAACGGCCAATCATCGATCTGGAAGGGGCCGACTTGAGCGGAGCTGACCTGGCACGCGCCAGACTAAGCAATGCCGCGCTACGCGCTGTCAACTTGCAGAATGCTAACCTGGAAGGAACTGACTTGCGGGGAGCCGACTTGCGGGAAGCTAAGCTCGATCAGGCGAATCTCCATGTTGCAAAGTTAGACTCCTCAGACTTGAGTGAGGCCTGGCTTGACAACACTAACCTGGAGTCCGCTGAACTCAATAATGCGAATCTCCGGGGAGTCTACGCTTCGAAAGCAAAACTAGTAATGTCTGACCTTAAAGGTGCTAATTTGAGAGAGGCTGTGCTCCGGGAAGTTGACTTGTCATCTGCCGATCTGAGCAATGCCGATTTGAGAGGAGCCTTCTTAGGACGGATTGGCCGGGTTAATAAAAGAGGAGCCTCCGGACGAGTTGAACAGGTTAACAAATATGAGCGCGGGGCGGACCTTAGAGGGGCGAATTTAAGCAACTCCCAAATGAGTAGCGCGAACCTGGTCGACGCCGATTTGAGCGGAGCAAATTTAAGCAACGCCATTCTCAAGAAAGCTGACTTACGAGGTGTCGACTTGCGCCGGACAATGATCGTAGGAACCAACTTAAAAGGGGCAGACCTTAGAGGGGCAAATCTGACTGGAGCCTACATCCAGAAAGCCTCCATGAGTTTCATACTTCCGCTTGGTACGATAGAAAAGCAGATAGAAGATTTAGTGCAAGAGCTAGGATTGGTTGGGGCCGAGAAAAGACAATTCGTAGAAGGGTTAATGGCAAAAGGGCTAGGCGCGAATGTGAATATAATTACGATGAAGCAATTAGCAGCAAAGTTAGCAGCATTTGGAACTATCATCACAGAGGAGCAACTAACAGCAGCAGGGTTTCCCGAACTGACTAATACTAACGATTTAGTCATCTCCTATCACATACCAAACTGGGCCTGGAAAGAGAGAACAGAAACACCGGAAAAGGTTCGTCAACTTGGGAGATACCTGGAAAACCATGGTACGCAGGTAAAGAGCTATGATCGTACTACGATTGAAACATCTGGAGCACGTATTCTTTACACGGGTGAGTCAAGGCTTACGGCTCCCTTCATGAAAGAACTACAATTTGAGTTAGATAGATCGGATCCACCTGACTACCCACGCTGGTAGTAGATGGCTGTTTCCTGCAAACTTCAAACATAGGTAAATAGGATTGAGAGCATTGCCAAAAAGTTCTGCTTATTCTGGGTGTGGAGTTGAACGCAGCCGTTTTACCTGTGAGGTGCTCCGCTTGGTTTTGAGACGCCGACGCCGACTAGCAGGGCTGGAATGGGTTGGTTTGCGCGGCGTTGGCACTTCCTGCATGGCCTGTAATCGGGCTGCCATTCGCTCAAACGCCATCTCGCGGTTGGCATTTTGGGATCGTCTCTCGGTTGCCGTCACCGTGATCCCTGTCGGTCGATGGACGAGGCGGACTCCCGTTTCGACCTTATTCCGGTGCTGACCACCTGGTCCACTGGCAATAAAAAAATCCATGTCGCAATCTCGCTCTAACGACGCACGATCAGTTGGATAAACCTCTATCATTCTCGCAATATTCCTTCAAAAAAATTTCCCTAATATACCTGATACATACCATAACACAGACACTCACCAGATCTATTTCTTGCCAGGGTACGCGCCACGACGACCAATTCCCAGAATAGAACCGGAACTGCCAATACTCAGGATACTTCCGACACTCCCAATGCTGAGAATACTTCCTGCACTCCCGATGCTGAGAATACTCCCTACGCTTCCAATACTCAGGATGCAGCCAGCACTAAAGAGACTCAATAGACAAAGTATGCTTTTAGTACTGAGTATGCTTTCGTCCGACCATCGTTGCTGTAATTTCATAGGATGCTCCACCTGTCCTTGTATCGTGATCTCATGAGAGATGGATCACTGCTCCAAAAGCGCAAACGCCTCATTCAATGATAGCATACAACGATTGTAAAGAACCCATTCTACCCTTCCCGTTGCAGGTCTCGCAAACTATTCTATCTTGTAGAGGATTTTACACTTCAGCATTCGCTTTTTCCTGACAGCAAAACGTGAAAAAATGGGCGCTTCCGATTTCGTTTTATGGTTTTGGAATAGGAGGGTAACTACACGTGTAAATTGCAACGAAGGAGAACCAACATGAGTACTGGAGGATTGTCCAGGGCGCGGCTTGACCTCATGCACGATGTCATGGCCAGCTACGTCGAACGCGGCGAAGTGCCCGGTCTCGTCACGCTAGTCAGCCGACGAGGCGAGGTGCATGTCGATGCGATTGGCACAAAGGCGCTCAAAGACCCCACGCCGATCCAGCGCGACACCATCTTTCGTATCGCCTCAATGACTAAGCCAATCACGGCTGTGGCGACGATGATCCTGGTAGAGGAATGCAGAGTGCGACTGGACGAGCCTGTGGATCAGTGGTTGCCTGAACTGGCCGAGCGCAAGGTTTTGAAGCAACTCGACGGGCCGCTCGACGACACCGTGCCTGCGAACCGACCAATCACGGTGCGTGATCTGCTCACCTTCCGCATGGGCTTCGGGCAGATGATGGCGCTGCCAGACGCATATCCGATCCTGAAGGCCGCAAACAAACAGCAGATTGGAATGGGGCCGCCGAGCCCATCGACGCTTCCTGCACCGGATGAGTGGATCCGCCGCCTGGGAACCCTGCCGCTCATGCATCAGCCAGGTGAGAAGTGGATGTACAACACCGGAGCCGATGTGCTTGGCGTGCTGATTGCACGTGTTTCAGGTCAGCCGCTTGAGACGTTCTTCCGAGAACGTATCTTCGAGCCGCTTGGTATGAAGGATACCAGTTTCAGCGTGCCCGCTCCCAATCTCGATCGGCTAGCAACCGGCTACTGGACTAATCCTGAAAGTGGAGAACTCGAACTCTATGATGCTGCCGAGGGTGGCCAATGGAGTCGCCCGCCTGCATTCCCGTCCGCTGCTGGGGGACTGGTTTCGACCATCGACGACTATCTGACCTTTGGACAGATGATGCTTTCCCAGGGCAAACACCGCAGCGAGCGCATCTTATCGCGGCTTTCGGTTGAGACTATGACGACTGACCAGCTAACGCCTGAGCAGAAAGCGCTGTCCGGCCTGGTCCCTGGCTACTTTGACAGCCACGGCTGGGGGTTCGGCGTATCTGTGGTCACCAGACGCGACGACGTGGCGGCGGTGCCCGGACGTTACGGCTGGGATGGGGGCCTGGGCACCTCCTGGTATTCAGATCCCAGAGAGAACATGGTCACCATTATTATGACCCAACGTGCCTGGACTTCCCCCAGTCCGCCGAATGTCTGTCTCGATTTCTGGACGCTGGCCTACCAGGCAATCGACGATTGAGAGTCATCTGGCTGGTGCTACTCATCTCCTACTCATAGCGATACACTGTGCAGCGCTGGATACCGCTGAACGACAGCGAAGAAGGAATGAGTCCGCCAGCCTGGGGATTTAAAGCGAGAAAGCGCCATACATGCCCTTGAGCCGTCTCATCACCATTCAAGCGTCGGCCTGCAATCCATTCCCCGTGACGATATTCCCCTTCATCAACCGCTGCAATACCCGAGAGAGGTGGACCTGGAGACTTTGGCCGAAAACTGACCTGGAACCCATAACCAGCCCCAATAAATTCATTCGGCCCACTGGCAATGATAAGGCCGTAGCCATGTTCACTCTTGAAGTCGAAGATGGAATCCAGCCCGATTTCCAATTCGTAGCCTCCCACTTCGCGTATGACGCTGGGAACTTCTTCATCAAGCACAAAACCAACGACTTCTCCCTTACCCTGATGCTCTAGAATGAGTGGCGCAAGCTGCCTCAAGAGCGTATAGCTCTTGTTGAAAAGGACACCCGCCGGGCCCTCGATTGAGTCTACAGCAAATGGCGAGGTACCGATTGCATCATGTTGTCCTATCGCGTAGAAGACGTTGCTCGCCCCTCTTTCGTTACCTCGCATCTCGGGAATGAAGAGCGGGTTGCCACGCCGTGTGTACTGCTCACACCACCAGGAAAAGTTGCTCCAGTAAATGTCTGGACTCAGCAGATCGAGATGCGGGGCACCTGCGAGCCAGAGGTCAAGCGTATGAGGCAACGGACCACCGGCTGGCCAATCCCCCGGTTTTTTGCCATCACGTGGCCAATCTGCGAGTGGTTGCTCTGGGCCAACTAACCATGCATTAACAAACATTGGGATGTCGTATTGAGCTTTGCCCGCTGCCGCTACTTTCTCAACATAACAGGCATAATTCCAGGCCATAAAAAGTTCATCGGTTTCTGGTCCATTACCAAAGATCTCCTCCCAACTTCCAGCAGTCTTGAAGCCAGACGACTCCCAGAGCCGCCGTACTCCAGCACCTGACTCGCGTGCGTATTGCTTAAGCTGAGCAAGGAGGTCCTGCGGTACTGGTCCGGCAAACGCTTTATTAGCCACATCGGATCGATCACGTGAATCGCCTAATACACCAACTTCATTTTCTACTTGCATCATAATGACTGTATGATCGCTGCCATCTACCTCGCGCAGGTGACGCATCAAGGCCGCGAACGCTCGGGCATCTGCCTGCCAATTCGTCTCTGCCAGAGTCGAAAGAACCTCAACACTCTTTCCGTCCTGGATCTGAATGCGCGGAAATCTATGGTAATCCCGCTTCACCCAGGTTGGAACATAGCTAGACACCCCATTCTTCCAACTGCCGAACCAGAGAAAGATGAGTCGCAAGCCGTGATGGCGAGCATTCTGGATAAGGCCATCAACCAAAGTAAAATTGAACGTCCCTTCCTCCGGCTCGATGAGCTCCCAGGAGACGGGAGCGAGCACAGTGTTAAGCTCCAACATGACCAGTCGTTCCCAGATCAGCCTCATATACTCGATGCTCGATGAACTGGAATTGTGCAGCTCGCCGCCGAGAACCAGGAATGGCTTGCCGTCTACAACAAGCTGAGTTGCGCTTCCTTGTTTGCGGAGATGGGGCAACAGTTTGCTGCTGTCGCCTTGTGTCGCTTCACTCATAGACATCAGTATGGCTTCCCCTTTCCTGAATTAACCTTCTCTCACCGACACTTTTTGTGTCAGGTAAAAAGTGCCAGTGAGAGAATCGATCAACCCTTAACACTCCCTGCCCCCAGACCACCACGCCAGAAACGTTGCAACAGGATACAGCCAGCAAGCAATGGCAGCGAAGAGACGAGTGCGCCGGTCACGATCAAGCTATAGAGAAAATTATTGGCTCCGCCCGTCGTCACATTCCAGGACTGTAAACCTACCGTAATTGGAAAGAGTTTCGGGTCACTAAGCATGATCAGCGGAAGAAAGTAGTTGTTCCAGATTGCTACAAACTGGAAGAGCAAAACCGTCACCAGCGCTGGCACCATCAGGCGCATTGCAACTGTGGCAAAGGTGCGAAACTCGCCTGCTCCGTCGATACGAGCTGCCTCCAGTAACTCATCAGGCACGGAAGACGCCGCGTAGATGCGTGAGAGATAGACGCCGAAAGGACTGACGAGGCTAGGTAAAAGCACCGACCAGACGGTGTTCGTCAAGCCCCACTGGCTCATCATCAGGTACAATGGTAGCGCCAGAGCCGTAGCAGGTACCAGGATCGACCCCAAAATCAGCGAGAAGATGAGGTTGCGGCCTGGGAAGAAATATTTCGCCAACGCATAGCCAGCCATAGTAGCCAGGAACGTGCCGACCAGCGACCCCACTCCCGCGTAGAGCAACGTATTGAGCAGCCAGCGCACATAGATTCCATCATTGTAAGTGAACAGTTGCTGCAAGTTGCTCCATAAATTAAAATGAGGTGCGAACCAGAGTCCAAAGCTGCCGAACAGGTCGCCTGTGGTCTTGGTGGCGGAGACAACCAACCAGAAAAAAGGCACCAGAAAGTAGAGCGTACAGATGACCAGGAAGGTCATTGCTCCCAGGCCACTGCCCATACCCCTGGGAGAGCCCAGGCGGTTAGTACGTGTCGTCGCGAGTTTCTTGTCTGGTCGTTATAGGAACAGTTGCGGATTGTTGGCTCATATCTTTAGACTCCTGCTTGTCGTTGTGTCACCCGTAAGAAACCGAAGGAGAAGATAAAGGTGACCAGGGCCAGCACTACCGACAGCGCGGCAGCAAAGTAGTAGTTGTTGTAGGCAAAGGCCGTGTTATAAGCATAAAGAACCGGTGTATAGGCAGTTGAGATGTAATTCGAGATCGCCGAGAGTACCTGTGGTTCAGCAAAAAGCTGCAAGGTACCGATGATCGAGAAAATTCCGGTCAGAACCAGGGCAGGAGCCACCAGAGGGATTTTGATGTAGAAGGCGATTCTAATCCCTGAACAGCCGTCAATACGTGCTGACTCGTAGATATCGCCGGGGATAGCTTGCAGAGCTGCGAAGATGATCAGCATATTGTAGCCAGTCCAGGTCCAGATAGCGATGTTGGCGATTGACCAGAGGACGGTGTTATACCCCAGAAAATCTGGTGCGGGCAAACTTAGCGTCTGGAACACTTTGACGATGGGGGAGAGCTGCGGCTGGTAGAGATAGCCCCACAGGAGGGCCGCGATAATACCCGGAACGGCATATGGCACGAAGAAGGCCAACCGGAAGAAACCTTTGAAGCGCACAACAGCCGAATCCAGTAAGAGAGCCAGCACAAGGGCTAAAATCAGCATGATTGGGACCTGCACAACGCCATAGAGCAGCACCCGACCCAGGCTTGTGTAGAACTTGGGATCACGGATGACATCGGCATAGTTGCCCAGGCCATTAAAACCGACTGTCGCTCCGCTCAGACCCAGCCCAATGCGCCGGAAGTGGAACAGACTCTGGTAAATAGCGTAGAGGATGGGTGCCAGAAAAAACAGGATGAAGAGCACTCCAAAGGGCAGAATAAACAGATAGGGCGTCAATTTCCGCCGCTGGGTGGCGGATCGCCAACGTGCACGTGAGGATACTGGTAAGGCTTTCGCCTGCATAAGCGCCATCGCTCATTCTCCTTGCCTTGCTACGCCTTCACATCCGTGAGACGCAGCGATCCACATGAAAACGGTAGGTGTATAGACTGGTGCACGGGTTTATGAAGCCGCACGGGCTTATAAATGGCGCCCCTACACCGGCCAATTGAGGAAAACACCATATAGAACTGCCCACTTCACGAACTGAGTGTAAAGCCTTGACTTTGCATGAAGAGGATGGTGCTCTGCTGAACCGTATTTAGCGCATCAGTCAAGGTACTCTGATTATTGACCACTGACGCAAAATTGTCACCGAAGTCGTTATAGACCTGGTCAATAGTAGGTCCCCACTGGAAATTGACGTTCACATGCTGCGACTCACTCTTGAACAACATGCCAATGTTCTCGTTTCCGAAGAAGGGCTGAGGGCCATTTACAAGGGGCGAATTTAAGGATGCTTGATAGGCTGGATAAATGGAATTGCCTTTAATCATCGCATCAAGACTCGGCTGATTGGTATTGAGCCACATGGCAAACTCGGCTGCCTCCTTAGGATGCGTTGTGCTCTTGAACACTGCAGTAGTGGATCCGCCCCAATTACCATCGGCGTTTTGGCCCGTCTGCCACTGTGGGATCGGGGCGATGCGCCATTTTCCGGCAGTCTGAGGAGCATTTGCCTCGATCGTACCGGCACCCCAGACAGCAGAGATCCAGGTGGCTACCAACCCAGTCTGCAGGTCATAGTACCAGCCATTCGTGAAGTCCGGCTCGGTCTTGACCAGGTTCTTGTTGAGCATATTTTGCCAATAGGAAGCAACCTTTTGTGCACTGGAATTATTGATCGACACGTTCCAGGACTGCCCCTTGATGCTGAACAATTGTCCACCCGCCTGCCACGCCAACCCGGAGAACCATCCAGGCTCCTTAGGAGGGAAATCGGTGATGTACTCGTTGGGATCGGCTGCATGGAGTTTTGCTGCATCATCAGCATACTGTGCCCAGGTAGTAGGTATTGGCAGATGATACTTCGCGAAGACATCTGCCCGGTAGTACATAGCCATGGGGCCGGTATCCTGTGGAATGGCATAGACAGCATTACCCAGAGACACCTGCTTCCAGGCCCACGGCACAAACTGGTTCTTCAGCCCGTTTACTCCATAAGGAGCCATATCGACAAGCGCTCCCGTCGTCTCAAAAGTCGGCAAGAGTTGGTACTCGACCTGGGCAAGGTCCGGCTCATTATTGGCTTTGATGGCCGTATACAACTTGTTGTATTCGCCAGGGCCTGAACCGACATTCTCCAGCGTCACATGAATATTGGGGTGGCTCTGGTTGAAGTCTGCAACCGACGTAGCGATACCATTTACCCAGGACCAGAAGGTTAAGTTTACTGGACCACTCGATGTTCCACTACTTCCTGAGCCTGAGGGGCTGTTGCTACATGCTGCTAGTCCTCCAAGGGCTATTACAGTCAACAACAGTACTGGTATTACTTTCATCTTTGAAAAAGCGAAATAGTCCGACATCATGATCTCCTCTCACCATTAAGAGTACTACTGATTGTACAGAGTCAGCAGAGAAAGATACTCAACGGACACACAAGATAAAAAACGAGCGTTACCTCCTGAAAGACTAGCAACCTGCGTGGGTTTCAGCGCAAGGGGCGCAACCAATCTACGAACGGTGTGGTGATCCAGGCTGCTTCTGCGACATCATAGATCGTCGTCATTCTAAACCTCTACTTAATAGTTGTCATTGTGGATTGATCTATTAAATTCTATGACGCCCCTCTCATTGAGTAGATCAAATAGGGGATGTGAATACTGTAACAGACTTATTCACGAAATGTCAATACTAATTTTATGCAAAGAAAGCTGATCAGATAAATCCAAATGCAAGAGGTTTGATACGCGCGTGTGAACAGGTTCAAAACAAAGCACATGCATAGATGTGTAATCAAGAGGGACTGCGACAACGAGATTTGCCAGATGCGTCACAAGTAATAACGTATGCTATCCTGTGTCTCTGTTTCATCGGTTTTTAGCTAGAAAGCAAGCTTTATTGTGACTACCTTGCCGTTCCTGTCGATGGAAAAGGTAGTACGACACTTAATATTAGTACATTGATACTGAACGTTTCCCATACTATCACGGTAGAAATTTGCATTGTCTTCAATGTCTACGAGTACGATAGCCTGTTTTTTGCAACGGGGGCAGGTATGATACTTAAGAGTTTGAGACCTCATTGTCTGCTTCTCCTTTCGGTTTGCTGTATGGAGGAATTGAGGGCGACAATATTTTTGCTGGCTCAAATTGTATTATTCGCGCTTATGTCAGGACGAAATGTTCTCTAACAGCTCCATTTGAGGCACTTTTGAAGTCCCTCTTGCCTTAAACAGCGTTAGGTCAATATTCAAGACCTGTGCCAATTTTTGACGAACGGGTGCGTATGAGGCTTGCAAGCGCTGTTTCTCCCTTGGATCTGTGGGCCATTGCAGAGTGGATATATCCAGATCATGCTGCCAGAATACTTCAGTGAGTAAAATCGGATCATCAACACGATCTCGTAAAACACAAACTGCAGCTCTCTTTTGCGTTTTTGGCAGCCTTACAATAAGATGTACCACAACTTCTAATAATTCGAAGAAATTGCTCATTTCTTCGAATTCAATTTGAGGATCACTGGAGCCTTGCCTTCCAACAATTAACTCATCACGTATCTCTCCATCGTCGGTCATAAGTAGTGGAATAACAGGCTTTTGCCGCCTGATATAACTGACATACTCATTATGAACCATAGATTTCAGATACGCATAAGGGTTGCGAATATCCTTTTCTTGCAAAACTCCTAGCGTTTTGAGACGAACTTGCTGAGTAATGTCATCACGATCCATGAAGGATAGGCGAGCATAGGCAGCGTTTTTCATCAAGCCAACAATATACATGTCGTAGACTATCAAGGTGGAAACTACAATCGGAGAGAACGGGGACGAGTAATTCTGTTCATGATTCATGCCTCACCTCGCAATGTGGTCAGCGATGACTACGTACGCATCTTGCTTCATAGATATCTTAATATATTTTTGCGTAATATTCAAGTATGTTTTGTTTAGCAATTTCTTAGTTTGCTCCGTTTTCTGTGAATATCCCGTGAAAAAGGGATAAGAAGGAACGTATATCTAATAAGACGAGAGTTCTACGGCGAAAATCAAATATTTGCACGCAATGAATGAAGGGTGAATTCTCAGAAATTTTAGTTAAAAATTGTACCAAAGCAATGCTTGACAACTACCCCTATAACGTACTAAGCTACAGAAAGATGAATGTCCATAGTAAAGAAACCTGGTTACCTCTATCAGGAAGAAGGTTGTTCCTATGGCTCAAGAGAGTACCGGCGTTGATGTAACTCCCTGGCAACCTACACCGACAGTGATCCCACCCGAGTGGCAAAAACATCTGGAGGAACCTGTTCGCAAGACGAAGGTTGCAGCCAACCTTATAGCAGGTCTGCGTTATGATGGACAAGGGACAGCGAAGCTCTTGCGCGAGTGGGGGTTACCGTGGCCAGTAGTAGTTGCAGGAGCACTTCTCTTCCATAACCAGAAAGAGTTTCGCGGCATGGATGCTGCGAATATACCACACCTCCTCTCTCATATTCGTCAGGCTCGGCGTTATATAGACTGTATTGAAGATGAGGATCTCTCAACGCTACTCTCCTCACCCTATGATGATCTGGGAGCGTTGTTGATCGCTGTAGCAACCTACCATGCTGCTCTGCAGGGATTGCTCCAGCACAAAAGTAAACGGCCTTCCAACCAACACGACTTATCACGTATTGAAAGTATAGGCAGCACATTATTACATATCACGAAACAGATCAATTTATGGCTCTTTAAACGCTGTGTAGAAGATCTTATTCTACAGTTGCATGATCCAAGTCAATATATGGATATTAAAGAGGAATACCAACAAATATTACAACGAGACAAAGAAAAATTGATAGTTTTTTGTTCTGCAATGACAGAATTTTTCCGGCATATGATGCAAAAAAATGTCAGTATTACTTATTCCGCATGTGGTCTTGAAGGATTTTTGCGGCGAAGACAGGAGAGACAGACGGAGGTTACTTCGCAAAAAGTTCAGCTTACGGGTTTTGATCTTGTTATATTTGATATTATCGTGCCAACAGTAAAAGATTGTTATGTGGCGCTAGGTCTGGTAAGTTTTCTAGGTTTTCAAGATAGCTTCACTGATCGTATCGCTAATCCGAAACTCAATGGCAGCAGTTATCTGTCATTGAATATTATTCTTAAACAAGAACCACCTTTACAACATCTAACCTGGCTTGCATCTGGCCTCTACACGTGTCATATACAAATCGCAACTCATCCTATGCATGCAGTGACCAATTATGGTTGTCTTTATCCAGAGTGCTATAAGCTGTATACAGGTTCATCTCTAGAGGAAGCAAAGGAGGTGGTGGTGAATGAAAATCTGTGGTCAAGTGAAGAAGGGAAAATATATACGAGCATTATAAGAATTATTCAAAAGGAGCCAGGCTAAAAAAAATACTAATGCACCCATTACAGTATATGATAAAAAGTTACGTCCTTTTTCTCTTCCCAAAGAAGCTACTGTGCTCGACTTTGCTTTTGCATATGATGAGGAAATAGGCCAACATGCGGTTGAGGGATTTGTTAATAGTCGGAAAGAACCGCTTTATCGCATGCTCAATGCAGGGGATATTGTTGATATCAGAACCTCGGATGATCCTCAGACACAAGAGTATTGGATAGAACGCAAGTATGTTACCACTTCCCGCGCTCTCAGTGCTATACAAAAGCAGCGCTTTTCTGAGTACAAAGGATATGGATTGTTACGTCAAAAGTTGGAACGTAATCGCTACAAGCTGGCTGAAGATGAATTGTCACAAGAACTCTATGATTTTGTGAAAAGGCATCATCTGGGTACAGTAAATGCATATCTGAAACAACTCGATGAAGGCGCGGATCTGCGGTATACTCCTGACTGGGCGGCGCAGCAGATTATGCAGCAGATCAAGGAGCGTAATGAACAGGTGGTTGCGGGCAAACCAAACTGGGTTGCGCAGCTTGATCCCCAATTCGCTGATAAGCATATCTACTATCTGCCAAAAAGTTCTTGTAATGTTTGCCTGCCTACCTATCCACGTGATAGTAATATTGTGGGGTATGTTTCCCAGGGTGAGAAGGCACTTGTTATTCACAGCGCTCATTGTCCTCGCCTTATCGATAGGCAGCATAAACAGAGAGCGCCGTTCTATTCTTTAACATGGCATTTGCTGCCGACTTTCCGCGTTGGTTTTTCCGCCACAGCCCAGGATCGTCGTGGTCTTGTCTTTGATGTGAGCAAGCAGTTGCGTCATCACCAATGTGTCCTTGTTTCTATTTATGCCCAGGCAGTTTACAGAGATGCACGGCTTCATTTTATTATAGAGACGTATGATACAGGAGAAGTAGCATATATATTACAAAAAATAAAAAGAGTAAAAGGTATTATTGATATTGGTATTGATCCATTGAAGACATCTCCGCAAGTATATGAACAATTACAATATTTGCGAGAAGAATCTCTACTATCGAGAGAGAAAATAGAAGCAGATTATGCGTGGGAAGAGGCACGAGCCGCACTTGGCTCACGTCGTCCAGTTCTTCGTAATCCGTTTAATATCTCTCGCCCACCTGACGAGAAGATGTTCTTTGGACGTACTTCCGAGATCAAAAAATTGCAAAGAGAACTTTGTACAGACGAGAGAGGTAAAGCTATCTTTCTGTATGGGCCGCGCAGATCGGGCAAATCTTCATTATGTAATCACTTTCTTGAGCAGTATGTACATCCTCCTTACTGGCACGTTCATTACTCCTTACAAGGTGCCACCGGACAGAATGAAACAACGATACTAATGCAGCTTGCCGAAGAGGTGTGTTGGGCATTTCAGGAGCGTTTTAATCAAAGACCGCCAGGTGGCAAGATTACCAGACGGATGATCCGCAGATGAGTTTTCAGAGTGTTTTGCAAGGATGTTTATCGTCCATCTCAGGGTCGCGCCTGGTGCTGGTGCTTGATGAATTTGGAGGTGCCATCGAAGCATATCAAAAAAAGTTTTTAGATGAGCGCTTTTTTACCTACTGGCGTAACCTGATGAATGAGATTCCTCAGCTCAGTTTAATCTTTGTCCTACCTACTATTCCACATAGTTTTTTGACTTCTGGTCAACTCTCAAGTGCATTTAGCTTTATGGAGTCTCATTCAATGGAATTTCTGGATGAGGCGAGTGCTCAACAACTACTGATCAATCCCCTACGAGAACAGAATGTCGTTGTTCATCCAGATACAGTCAAGGGGGCACTTGATTTAACAGGTTGTAATCCCTATTATCTCACGCTCATTGGCAGCCAGTTCATATCTCAGCTCAACCTCGATCCCCACAAGCATGTGCTGAATAATGAAGATCTCAGCGTTGCAGTGGAAAAATTGGTAAAAGGGAATATGAAGCAAAATTTCTACTTTTACCATGATGAACTTCATGTAGAAGAATTTCCTATAATAGAGGCTATCGTCAATATTACACAACACAGTGGACAGCCTGTTACCTCGCTAAAAAAAATCGCGACACGGCTACATAAACCTCCCGAAGCCCTTCAACCCTGGCTCAAGCGATTACAGGAGGGTCTTATCCTACATGAGCGAACTACACAGTGGTCCTCATCTCAGCCACATTATGCTTTTACCATAGAGTTAGTACGTCTGTGGATGACCCAGAATAACGAATTTTTTCTTCCATCAAGTGATATTTAAGGAGTAAAAGATGCAAGATACCTCCTACAAATGGCGGACGTTGCCTAATCCCTTTTTCTATAATGATACGAATGCCAGTAGTGGAATTATTGGTCGTGTTTCTGGTAGAAGCAAAGACATAATGAATATTATCTACAATGACCAAAGCGCTATTATCCTATCGGGAGCGCCTCGGATCGGGAAAACTGGTTTATTACGTTATCTACAAACGACGCTACAACCTCAATTATGGTCATGGAGTCAGGAGGAAGAATTAGTAAGGTTGCTAGATAAGAAAACATTAAATGCTACCTACTTTGTACAAATTGATCTTATTCCGTTAGAAAACATCTCTCAAAATACAGATCAGAAAGAGGTGTATCCCCGTTTTCTGCAACAATGCGGAGAGGCGCTACAAAAAGTTTATCAGCTTGATAATCAGCCACCTCCTTCTGATCTGAAAAGTCTACGCGAATTCTTGCGATACACGAAGCACAATCGATCAGATACGCGTTGTTTTGTTATATTGGATAACATTGATCGATTGGGTATGGATACACCTTCCTTTTTCCTGGGTAATACCAACGCAAAGACACCACAGGAGCGTGGTATCGCAGTACTAAATGACTGTGGTGCTATACGGGCACTGACGTGGTTAATTGAAGAATTTAGGAATTTCGGCGTGATTTTGTCTCTGGAGAGCCTGCCACGTGCTAGAATGGACGCACAGTTTACCCATGTCTCAGCAGATTTGACACATTTTGCTACTACAACATTACAAATTTTTTCTCGTGATGATACACTCACATTTCTCAAGCAAACACCAGAACAGTTTGGTGACGATTGGGCTCAACAGTTCAAAGAGCAAGCAGGTGAGGTTATCTTTTCACCAACCGAACAGGCATGGATATATGAGCAGGCTGGTTCCCATCCCTATATTCTTCAGCAGTTTTGCCTTCAAACATTTCATTTTAAACAATTACGAGCGGAACAGTATAATCGATGGTTAGATCTGGAAGAGGAAGCGTGGTCTTCTCTAGTGGAGCATGTAAAAGCACAAATCATCACTTTTCTTAATCGTATGTGGAAACGTCTGCGCGTAGCATTGACTACGGTAGGCCCGGAGACAAGAGACAATTTTTTCAAGTTTGTTACATCTCTCTCAGAAAAGCTGCCAGGGGAAGCTATTACAGCTAAAGGATGGAATGAGTTAAGAACTGAAGTACAATATATTCTTTACAATGAAGGTATTGTTCGTTATGATCCTTTCCAGATTGTTTATTTTCCTGGTACACTTCTGAGTGACTACCTGCTACAGAAAGTTACAGAAGCAGATTTGATAACGGTCCGTCCACCACAGCTGGTTATCAAATTTCCCGAGGGAGTTAGTGAGCCGCTCATACTTTCTGAGCTGGAGTATCGGATTATCAAGGCATTACAGGTGCATCCAAAGCGCTGTCCAGAGGATGAGCTGATGAAGGCAGGATGGAACAAAATAATCGAAGGAAAAACTTTTATGCAGAGGATGTATCAACTGCGTAAAAAGCTTAAAGGAAATAGTGATACCGACGTGATTATCAACCATTATGGTGGTTTATACTCGCTCCTCTATCCCGAATGGCTTCAATTTTTGGAATAAGTTTTTGGCTCTGAATGCCCTTTTTATGAAAAGTGTTTTTGGTTAACTGATAGACAATCCAGGGTGTTTACAAGGAAGACAATTTTTCTGCATGGGAAAAGGCGATTGGTAGAAATCGTTTGCCTATCTCCGGGTGTTTATCGTATTTGGTATTCATAAAAGTACATACCATTGCCTTTTCAGTCATGTAATATTCCAAGAGAGGCCATATGTTTGTATGTGATTCTTGACTGCAATCGATATAGCTATCAAGAAAAATTTGTATTAGCGCTTTGCTTCTCTCTACATTCTCTTCTTCTGCAAAGCTGTTGAGACATGACTCGATATCTACAGCGAGCATTGCTACATCACTCAATGTATCGATATGGCAAAATTCAGGTTGAAAATCGATACAATCAAGTGCCAGTAATTGAGGCTCTGGCACTGGTAAACCAGGTGTTGTATCTAAAGTTGGCTGTATCCATAAATTTGTTACTTTTAGATCGCCATGACAACGTTTTATGTGCCTGTTGGCATAGCGCTGCAAAAACAATTCCTGAAATGACTTGTAAGCTTGTTCCATAATTTGATTTATATCTTCATAACGCTCTCGCTCTTCTTTTGATAGAGAAAGAAGAGATAATGCTTCATTAAAAAGACGCTTGTTTATGGATAATTTCCACAATAGTGTGTTATTGTTACCTATTTTGCTTGAACGTTCTAACTCCACTATATCTGACGATAGCTGTTTGTGCATGCGGCAAATCTCATATGCCAGAAACTTCATGCCATCTTCATTCGCTAAACCGTGAGCCAGTTGGTAGTTCAGTTGCCACTTCTCATCAAGGTATCGCATAATCAATGCATATTTTTGTTTTTCATGCAAATCTTTTTTTTGTGGATATGGCAACAATGTTTTAAGGTAAACAGATTTTACTGTTTCATTGTCCTTCTTGTTATCCTTAATCAGCTCAATAGGCGCAACTCCGAGATAGACGCCAGGGGCATATTTTCTGTTGAAGCCTAATCCTTCTATTAAATACTCTCTCTGTAGCTCTGGTATCTCTGGTTGATGCCAATCGTTAACTGGTGGTTCCCACATCTTTATACATATGGATGGTTTGCTTTGTTTATTAGTGATAAGGAATACTCTGCTAGAGGATGGATGCAGTGGATATTCGACAGGATAGACACCTTCGCTAAAAGCTAGAAACTCCTCGGAGTTGGAATTAGACAAAGCTCCTCCATAATCCTTTATGAAAGAGGTACCAAAAGTTCCTCTTCATATAAATGTAGAGAATCAGATTAACAAGGAAATTGGCTTAGTAACAGTGTAACGGAGAAATAATAGAAACACAAGGTACCATGGTGGTACAAATATACACTTAATGAGATATTTTCTGAGTGAAACTTACAACAAAATAAGCACTGCCTTTTTGTCCATAAAAAAGCAGTGCTTATTTTACCGGTTACAGCTAGCTTCGGATGGTGGTGTCATCACAGGACCATCAACGGAGTGGGATGGATCTGGGTCTAATAAATGTTTTAACTTCGCCATATAGTGAGTAGCTATCTCCAAAAAAAATGTTCCCAGTTGAGGATACTCATTACGGTCATAAAACAGGCTTATTGAAGCACGGACAAGAGCTTTTTCTAGAAGGTAATAGGTAAGCACCATTTGCGCAGTTGGATCATTCTCTTGCCCAGTAAGAGAGAGATAGGTCTTCGTGATAAACTTTGCAAGTTCTAGTTTACGATCTTTTAAACCATCATGTTGGTGCAGTTGCATATCAACTGCCTGAGTATCAATAGCAAGCATTGCGATATCGCTCAACACATCGATGTTACAATAAGAAGGATTGAAATCAATGGCATCGAGTATTCTTACTCGCTGTGCACTATCTGTGCTCTGATCTTCTTGCTCAATCCAGATATTCCTGGCCTTTAAATCCCCGTGACAACGTTTTATGTGATTTTGCTTCAAACGTTGACTAAAATAGCAATTCCATCTTGGATCTTCAATAATTCTACTGAGATCCTTTTTCAACCAACAATACGTTTCATAGAATGATCGGTCATCGAGTAGCGCTAAGTTATTAAAAAGTTCTATATTGTGAAGTAATTTATCCTTTAGCTGTTCATAACTTCCCCAGACTTTACCACTCTCGTCGAGAGAAAGATCCTCGCAGGAAGGAGATAATTTGTGCATCTCTACTACACGCTGGATGAGCGTTTCTAAAATCTTCTTTATGGCATCTTTATTTTTCTGTCTAAGTAAGTAATCAAGCTGTCGTTCTTTCGGTAAACATTCCATAACAAGGGCATATTCAGCGTTTGAGTCGGTAATTTTGGAGAGTTGTTGGATATCACCTACAATGTTTTCAATGATTATATTATCATGCTGGCCCTTTTTTGCAATTTGTTTGAGCCTCTTTAAATCTGGTTTTACAATGCGTCCCAGACCAAGATATATTCCTGGCGTAAACTTTTGATTCCATTGTAGTGCTTCAATTTGACATGCCAAGCGTTTTTGAGGGTCAGTTAGACTATACCTTGTATCTTCGTAATCACAAAGTATTTTAATGACGACTCTTTGCTGTGTATCGCGATGGAGAGCGAAAAAAATCAGTGCTGACTCAGACAACCTTGTCTTTTTTATCTGGTATGTATAAACCTCGGAAGCATTAGCCTCGGACCTTTGCCTACTCGTTGCTGACAATGATTTTGATGAAAAAACAACCATACAAACATTCCTAACAATTAACTAGGACAACAACGGAGATGTTTATCTGGCTCCGTCACTGTACAAATGTAGTAGCCGTGATGAAACGTGAAAGCAAAACCAGTTACAAAAATAAATAGGAGCAGAAAATATTTTCTGCTCTCACATGTAGCAAAAAAGTATATTACTATACCATAACATGTATTATAAGGAAAGAAGCGCTTTTTTAATAAGAAAATTAAAAATATCCAACATTAGCACACTATTGTTATTCCAATAATATTGTAAACGTTGGTCTTTTGTCTAGCGTTTAGTACTACTACGTTAATCCTTTGACCGATGTTCCTGCTCACAAATTAAGCTACCTTATTATTATCATGATGACCTTGCTTCGTTTTCCAACTTAGATTTCCCTTTTTATGCAATAATTTATATATATTAGGAATAGTATATACGCAACAAGCAAGTGACACATTTCTATGGTTGCTTTATAGAGAGAAAGTTGATCTCATCAAGTTGGCATACTCCACTCTGTGTTGGCTATTGGAGTCTATGCATCTATGCGAAAAGCCGGGTAGAGTGGCCCGGCTTGATCACAAAAAACAGAGGCTCTATCTGAACTGCAATAGAGCCCCATAATCTTACCTACGTTTTTTTATCTACGCCCAGGCTGTGTGCGTGGTATCATCGCTGTCGCGGATGGGGATCGCGTCACATTTCAAGCTGCAATCAAAGCACAATGGCGTATTCGTTGTTTTGTGGTGCTGCTCAATCTGGCAGAGTTGTACTTTTTCTTTTGTCCATCCGCAGACTGCACAGTGCTGTTTGGGGCTACCGACTGGACCAAAAGATGACATGCGGAAACCCTGGATCAAACAGATGACGGTGATTACACAGAAACTGAAGATGAAGATTTGCATTGAGGCACCTCCTTGATTGCGAGAAAGGTTTTGTACTTTCCTACCATACTATTCTTTTTTTGAGCTCAAATCCGGTAATTTTCTGCTTATCTAAGGCCGGTGATGCCGTCGTCATGACGAATAGCCATCAGTGTGAATTGGAGTTGAATAAGCTCAGGAAAAAGAAATTTAATGTGATTAAGTACTTTGTTGGTTTTTAATTGAACCCCTGGCATCGTTTCACCCTCAGATGGTAAATCAAGACGCCATGAATGTGATTCTATGGTATGGTAGGGTTAAATGATCATCAACAGAGTACTAGCGTATATCGACGCTAAATCCTGGTTTTCCGCCATTACGATGCAGATAAAGGGAGGTAGGCATGATTGAGGCGGATAATGCACAATCTCGCTCAGTTGTAATTTGAGTATGGTGTATGTTCATTGTGCATCTCCTTTCTGAATTGCATGAGGGTATATTGTTATTTTACTGACTAAATTAGTATAACATTACCTGAGCTTATTTTCAAGGGTTTTTGACACAATCATGCATTTACGAGCTGATTTTAGGAGCCGATTTTTCGAATGCGCCAGGTATTTTTCATCCAACATTGTGAGCTACGGCGGCCCGAATGAGATCTTTCAATGCAGTTTCGTCAACTGCATCGCCCTCACGGAAGTCTATCGATCGCGTTTTTTTAGCATCGAGTCCAGCATTGAAGAGTTTATGTGAATCTTCCAGCAAAGCGCCTTGAAAAAAGTTCATTTTTACTGTTTTCTTGAAAGTGGCGGCAGCACAAACAAGTCCCTGGTGAGACCATACTGCGGTATCCCATTTCCATTCCTCAGTGATATCTGGGTCAGCTTCGAGGATAAGTGTGCGCAGTTGGGCGACCATTTGGCCGCGCCAGTCGGCAAGCTCAGCGATCTGTTTGTCGATACGTTCAGATGGATTCATTTACTTCTCCTTGCTCTTCTCGTTTGAGAGTAAACTTATTTTGTCAGTAGAAAATCTGCCCGTTAAGCTCTTGTTGAGTTGGTCAAACAATTCAGCATAGGTTGACATTTACACATAACTTTACCGTCTTGTAAATAAGGCAACTACTGATTTACTCTTCAGTAGCTGCCTGTGAAATCGAGCACTTAGTGGTACAATAACTCTTCAGTAGAGATATAACCTCTACTCCACCGTCACCGACTTCGCCAGGTTCCTCGGCTGATCCACATTGCATCCTCGCGCCACCGCAACATGGTACGCGAACAATTGCAATGGGATGATTGCCAACAACGGGCTGAATGCTTCCAGCGTATCGGGCACATAGAAAATGTAGTCGGCATGCTTGCGAATCTTCTCGTCCCCTTCCGTAGCAATGACCAGGACGCGTGCATCCCGTGCCCGCACTTCCTGAATATTGCTCACAACCTTCTCATAAACATGCGAGGCCGTCGCGATCCCTACTAACGGAGTCTCCGGGTCGAGCAGCGCGATAGAACCATGCTTGAGTTCGCCAGCCGGAAAACCTTCAGCATGAATGTACGAGATTTCTTTGAGCTTGAGCGCCCCCTCCAGAGCCGTAGGGAAACCAACGCCACGCCCGATGAACATGATGCTGCTGACCTTAGAAAGTTCTTTTGCCAGTTTCTCAATCTCATCATCTGGTCCTGAGGCTTTGTCAAGGATACTCTGTACCTGGTCGGGCAATTGCTCAAGAGCCGCAAGCATTTCTTGCAACTGCTCGTCTTTGATGCGTCCACGCAGACGACCAAAGTATAGACCAAGCATGTAGAGGACATTGACCGAAGAAACGAAGGTTTTGGTCGCGACAACGCCAATCTCTGGTCCAGCCTGCAGGTAGAGAACTGCATCAGAAAGACGGGTGATGGCGCTGGAGACAACATTGGTAATGGCAATTACCGGGGCTCCTCGCTCACGTGCCTGCCGGATGCCCACCAGTGTATCCGCCGTCTCCCCTGATTGGGTAATGGCGATACAGAGCGTCTCTGGTCCCACTATCGGGTCGCTGTAGCGGAACTCGGCGGCAGTAACTGCTTCGACCGGAATACGCGCCCACTTTTCAATGATATACTTGGCGATCATACCAACGTGATACGAAGTTCCGCACGCAACAATAACGATGCGTTGTATCGTATCAAGCAGGCCGTTCTGTTGCATCTGCTCCAGTTCTGGCAGGTAGAGATGCCCTTTGGAAACACGGCCCAGCAATGAGCGCCGCAATGCCTCAGGTTGCTCAAAGATCTCTTTAAGGACGAAGTGAGGATAACCGCCCTTTTCGGCGGCTTCTGCATCCCAATCAATTTGTATTGGATCTCGCTGCACTGGCGTACCGTCAAGGGTCGTGATGGAAACACTATCGGGCCGCAGAGTGGCAATTTCCCCTTCGTCCAGAATGATGATGCGTCGTGTGCGCTTGAGAATGGCTGGAATATCGGATGCGAGGAACTGCTCGTGTTCGCCCAGGCCGACGATCAACGGCCCATTGCAGCGTGCGCCGACCAGTTCGTTGGGATGCTCACCACACACAACGGCAATAGCGTAGGAGCCCGTGACGCGTTTAAGGGCCATGCGTACGGCCAGGGTAAGATCGTGTTGCGCATCTCCGAAGTAGGTGTGCTCAATCAGATGGGCAAGCACTTCGGTGTCGGTCTCCGAGCGGAACGTATGACCGCCATCTTCCAGTTCCTGGCGCAATTCGACATAGTTTTCGATGATGCCGTTATGCACGACAGTCAGGAGTCCGCTGCAATCAGGATGTGGATGCGCGTTGTCGTCGCTTGGGCGACCATGTGTGGCCCAACGTGTATGGCCGATCCCAATAGGACCAGGATGAGGATAGGTGCCATTCTCAACTGTTGCGACCAGGTTAGCAATCTTGCCAGCCCGACGATGGAGTTCAAGGTGGCCAGTAGAGGTGAGGACTGCGATGCCAGCGGAGTCATATCCGCGATATTCAAGTTTGCTTAAGCCTTCAAGCAATATAGAAGTGACGTCGGTGCCCTGTGGGCCGACGTAGCCAATAATACCGCACATGTTAGTCGGGTACCCTTCTTTTTGAAGTAGGAACAAAAGAAATGCTTCTTGCCAGACTGTAATAGACTGCTCTGTAAAAATTCATAGAGCATCTGTATGACGCGATTTATAAAACCCATACAAAATGCTTAAACCCGTACAGATGAGTTGCTGGCTGCATTCCAGTACGATGTTGCTACTACATCACCGAGAGCGTGTTGTGCCGATCATTACTGACCAGTTTTGAACGTTCTCTTCTCAGGATCGTGATCAACCCTGGAGGCTCCCCGCTGACAATCCGAACGGCCTCCACCTCGTCAACCGGCGCATCCTCCTCTTGCCCGGCCCATGCGCTACTATCCAGAACGATATTTACTATGACATCTCCTATAGAAAGTATACCATTACTCTCTACAGAAAGGGAGTATACCATTACTCTGGTAGGAAAGAACGTGTCTAATTGGTTATGATTGAGTAGTGATAAGTCGGAAACATTACTCTCTAATACTACTTCCTGCACTATTGTTGCCCCTGTTGCCACTGCGATTGTTCTTCGCGCTCATGATCATCGGCAGGTATCGTTATCCAATCAGATTTAAGGAAAATTTCGTTGCCGATGGAAGGCACCTCTGCCGGTAGCACCTGCACGGAAACGGATAATTTACTTTCAGACTTGCCACGAAATACGCCTTGCGTTGGCGGCACATCCGCGTAGTCGCGCCCAACGGCTACACGAACATGACGTTCAGCTGCGACAGTATTGTTTGTGGGGTCAAATCCTACCCAACCGAGTTCTGGCAAGAAGGCTTCAACCCAGGCATGTGTGGCTCCGTTTGTCGAACGATCTTGCTGGTTGTCTGGCTGGTGAAATAAATAACCACTGACGTAGCGGCAAGGAATTTGTAGCTCGCGTGCCAGCGCAATCATAATATGGGCAAAATCCTGACATACTCCACGCCGAATACGGAGAGCATCGTCAATTGGCGAATTGACCGTTGTGTTCTGTTTGGCGTATTCAAAATGCTTGTAGATGGCTACATTTAAATCGCGCAGTACGGTCAGTGGATCGTCGCGCCGCTGCACATCCAGTTCGCGCATAAGGTCGTACAATAACTCGCTAGGCCGCACAAAATGGCTGGGCTTAAGCACATCCCAGTACTCATCATTGGCCGTCATCGCATCCAGTTCCTCCCAGGCAGAGGGGCTCAGCGCCACGGGGAGATCAGGTGGTGTAGTAACTTCTACTAACGCTTCGGCGTTGATGGTAAGATGAGAATGCCGATTAGGGATATCGAAGTTGTGCACCCTGTTGCCTGATGCATCACGATATGACATAATCAGCGCCTTTGGACTGGTGGACAGGCGGAAGTCGAGGCAGTGCTGAAAACCATCGCTACGTGGCTGGATACGAACCTCCATCACGCTCTCTGTAATGGGCGCACTGTAGCGGAAGCGTGTGGTGTGATGAACTGTATAATACAACATTCCTGCATCAACCTTTCTCGTAGGTGCCCCACGTTTACAATTCAAGATTGCGCAGCCCCTTCAAGCGAGAGCGCAACATCGACCGGGTAAAAAATATACGTCTGGTAGATAGCATTATGAATTTGCGTGCATTGCAGCTGAATATGTTCCAGGTAAGGATGGATATCCTCAATGATATCTTCGACCTGGTCATAATCTAGTCCAGCACTCAGGCGACCAACAAGACGTTCGAGGCGCTGCGCACGACGGGCATTTGTTGCCCTGGCGATAGAATGGAGCGCCCGTTGCAACATATCTATCGCGAAGTGTATCGAGCGCGGAAATTCAGTGTTAAAGAGCAGAAATTCTGCGATACGATCAGGATAGATGTTGGCCGTGTAGACTCCACAATATGCCTGGAAGGCGCTGCACGAACGCAACAGCCCCACCCATTCCAGGTAATCCAGGTGATCGGAACGCAGCGAATCCGTTTGCTCCGATTGCTGTATCAGCGACGAAGTACGGAAATGAACATCGATCAGTGCCGCCGTCGCCCAGGCACGCTCAATATAACGACCAACCTGAATAAAATGCCAGCCTTCGTTATTGCTCATAGTGGAATCGGTGAGACCCTGAAACAACTGGACGCCTTCTTTTATATCCGTCAAAAATTCATGTGGAGCCGTGAACCACATATCTTCCATGTTTGCATGTTTCACTTTAAGGAAGAGCCGGTTGAGTTGTTCCCACATCTCCGAACTGATGCGCTCACGTACCTGTTGCGCATTGTCGCGAGCCGAAGAGATGCAAGAGACGATGGAAGAGGTGTTTACAGTGTCAAAGACCAGCGATTGCGTAACACTATAAGCATCATCTACGTTCTGCTCGGGAGTGGGAATGCGCAGGCTATCGTAGAGGCGTTTCCAGCGCTGCGCAGCATAATCAGTCTTCTGGTCGAGCAGGTGATAGAGACTCACATCTACTAACCGCGCTGTATGCTCGGCTCGTTCCAGGTAGCGACTCATCCAATACAGATTATCTGCAACTCGTGAAAGCATGGTTTTTGTCCTTTTGCACACCGACTAGAGATCGAGAACCCAGGTGTCCTTGCTACCTCCACCCTGTGACGAATTGACGACAAGGGAACCACGTTTGAGGGCAACGCGTGTCAGACCCCCTGGCACAATGGTAACGCTATCGCCATAAAGAATAAAGGGACGCAGGTCAACGTGGCGTGGCTCAATCTGTCCATCGGTAAAGCAGGGAGCATGCGAAAGTGCAAGCGTAGGCTGCGCGATATAATTACGCGGATCAGCAAGAATACGTTGGCGGAATTCCTCGCGCTGGGCAGCAGTGCTATATGGCCCGATAAGCATCCCATAGCCTCCCGATTCGCCGACCGCCTTCACCACGAGGGTATCCAGATTCTCAAGCACGTAACGGCACTGCTGCTTATCACTTAATAGATGTGTTTCAACATTTGGCAGAATCGGCTCTTCTTGCAGGTAGTAGCGAATAATTGCAGGCACATAGGCATAGACCGCTTTATCATCAGCTACACCCGTGCCGATAGCATTCGCCAATACGACATTACCTGCGCGGTAAGCATTTAACAGACCTGGCACACCCAACGTGGAGCGTGAATTGAAAGCCAGAGGATCCAGGTAATCATCGTCGATACGGCGATAAATGACATCGACTCTACGCAAGCCACCGGTTGTGCGCATATAGACAACGTTATCATGAACGATCAGATCACGGCCCTCTACAAGTTCAATGCCCATCTGCCGGGCAAGGAAGGTATGTTCAAAATATGCCGAATTATAGACGCCAGGCGTGAGTAAAACGATGGTTGGTTGGTTATAACTGGGAGGCGCAAGCGATTGCAGCGTATTGAGTAGCGCCTGCCCATAATGGCTGATTGGTCGTACGCCATAACTATCGATCAGGGAAGGCAGAACACGCTTCATCACCTCGCGATTGGTGAGCATGTAGGAGACACCACTGGGAACGCGTAGATTGTCTTCCAGGACAGCAAATTGCCCATTGGGAAGCCGCACCAGGTCTGAGCCAACGATCGTGATATACCGATCATGTGGTACGCGAAACCCACGCAATTCGCGCCGTAAATGGCGGCAGCTATAAACCAGCCAGCGCGGAACCACACCGTCAGAGAGGATGCGCTCATCATGATAGATATCTTTGAGGAAAAGATCGAGAGCGATAATGCGCTGCGTCAGACCCTTCTCGATCGTTTCCCATTCCTGACCTGTAATGATACGCGGCAGAAGATCATAAGGCCAGACGCGTTCCGTTCCCTCGCTACTCCCATAAACGGTAAAGGTGATGCCCTGATTCATGAGAGTCACATCTGCTGCTTGCTGGCGCTGTTGTAATGTATCCAGGGGCATTTCGAGCAAGCGATAGTAGAGTTTCTTGTAAGCTGGATGCGGCTTGCCATCTGCACCGAACATCTCATCATATGCCTTATCAAGAGGGTACTGAGAGAAGGGCGGAGGCAAGGTAGAACTTCCAGGCGTATCAGATAATAGCATGGCAGGCAGCCCTCAAATTGTGTAAACAGCAGCGGAAAAATGCAAAACCTCACAACCGTTGTGTGAGGCGTCATAGCCATTGGCATTCTTTACTAAAACAAAGAACTATCTATAATAGTATCTGGCAAGATACCAGCTTGTCAAGTTGAATTCGAGAGAATTGATGGGTTTCTTTGGGCAAATTGCCTAAAAGTTTGCTTTACAGCGTTGCCAGAAGGCAAAGAAGTGTAACTACCGGGCTTTGTATATCGTATAATAAGCACATGATAAAGCGAAGAGTTTTGTTTGTCGGTCAAACAGTGGCCACAGCCGGGAGGGGACAAGAGACATTATGCACATTCGAGTTGGTTGCGAATTCCGTTATGAGGCAACGTGGCCTACTCCAACGGTGATGTTAGTTCAGCCATTACGTGATGGAGCCCACCAGGTGCTTCATGAGGAGTGGCAGACCGCTCCAGATCTTTCGATGCAGGCGTATTACGATATTTATGGGAATCTGTGCCAGCGTTTAGTGCTTCCTGTGGGAGAAAGCGTGCTCCGCTATGATGCGACCGTTGCTGTAAAGGATGAGTACGACGAGGTTGCTCCCAATGCAGAGCAGATGCCGGTAGAGGCGTTGCCGAACGAGGTCTTGCTATATACTCTCCCCAGCCGTTTTTGTCTTTCCGATGAGCTTTCCAATACTGCATGGCAGCTTTTTGGACAGACACAACCCGGATGGGCCAGGGTGCAGGCAGTTTGTGACTGGGTACATAGCAATATTCGTTTCCAGTATGGAACCAGTACGCCGCTTACGACTTCTGTCGATATATATGAACAGCGCGTAGGCGTGTGCCGGGATTTTACGCACCTTGCTGTTACCTTTTGCCGTGCGTTGAATATTCCGACGCGCTATGTTTTTGGCTATCTGCCTGATATTAACGTACCGCCTCCTGATGATCCAATGGATTTTTGTGCCTGGATGGAGGTATACCTGAGTGGGCGCTGGTGGACCTTTGATCCGCGTAATAATGCCCCACGTATCGGTCGTGTATTAATTGGGCGCGGGCGCGATGCGCTGGATGTGGCGATGGTCACGACGTATGGTGGACCACTTTTGCAACAGATGATTGTCTGGGCAGATGAAGTTGTGTCTGCTGGCAATGTAACAGCACAGGATGACGCAAAGAAAGAGGATAGCTCTCGTCTATGAGTGAAGGCTTGCTTGATCCGGAAGCGCTGATATCACCTGTTGAGTTGCTTGATCACGAGCGAGTGGAATGGCAACGTGTGAGGCGCACACGTTACTTAATCCATCAACATCTGAGCTACGATTATCCCGGTCCAATTTACGATCTCAATCAGCGCCTGATGGTACTTCCTCCAAAACAGCATGGAGATCAGCACCTGGTTGATTATCATCTGAATGTCTCGTCAGCTAACTACGAAGTGAATTGTTACGATGATGATTATGGGAATAGGGTGATCGAGCTGCTGATTCCAGTCGTTGAGCGCTCAATTGCCTTTGATGCTCATATCCTGGTCGAGCGGAATGCTGGTGATGGCAAACCACATTTTGTGTCTGCCGATTGGTTGACGGATTCACGCATGTTGGAACCATCTATATTAACATATCCTGATGAAACATTACGTCGCACAGCAGCAACCTTCATAGCGGATGGAGCTCAGGGATTGATATTGGCGCACCAGATCAATGCATGGACCTATCGAGCATTAAGCTACGCGCATGATGTGACTGATATTCGCACAACTGCTGCTCAAGCCCTGGCATTGGGTTATGGTGTCTGTCAGGATTACGCGCATATCATGCTTACGCTTTGTCGGCTCTGCGATCTGCCTGCACGTTATGTTTCCGGTCATATGCTTGGTGAAGGGGGAACGCATGCCTGGGTGGAGGTTCTCTTGCCCGTCGCTGATGAGCCTGACGTAGCGCTGGTAGTACCGTTCGATCCGACTCATGGCAGGCTGGCTCGTCTGGATTATCTGACGATTGCGGTCGGACGTGATTATTATGAAGTTGCCCCAACCTCAGGAACGTATCGAGCGCCCTATCGTGGAGAGTTGCGCACGCATAAACAGGTTGGTTTGACGTTGTTGGAATATGCGGATTGACTATGCTGCCATGAGAGGTAGCGAGAAACGGAAGATGGAGCCTTGCCCAGGCACGCTCTCGACTTGCATGACGCCACCATGCAAGTTTACCAGGGAGTGCGTAATGGCGAGTCCCAGTCCCGTTCCACCCACCTCTCTGGTCAGCCGATTCTTCGCCCGAAAAAACCGCGTAAAGAGTTGGCCCAACTCACCAGCGGTCATGCCAACCCCGCTATCCTGGATCGTCACCCAGACCTGCTGCTCTTCTACCTGCGTACTGATACGTAGAGTTCCACCATCCAGTGTATATTTGTGCGCATTGGAGATCAGGTTGCTGACAATTTGCTGCACACGATCAGAATCGGCGAAGACTATTGGCGATGAATCTGTCAGGTGCATCTCTATGTGCTGGTGCTTGCCGGTGATCTGGAGCACAAAGGACTGTAGCACCTGGCGAATGAGTGGATGAAGGATGACAGAGGTGCGTTCCAGATTGATGTTGCCTGACTCAAGGCGAGAGACATCCAATAGATCATTAACCAGGCCGGCCAGTCGCACAGCATTCTCTTGTACAATCAGTAAGAACTCCTGGTGTGCCTCGCTGAGTCCGACCTGCTCCTCCAACACCAGCTCAACAAAGCCCTGAATGGCGGTAAGCGGCGACCTCAGTTCATGGGCGACCTCAGCCACGAAGTCTCGTTTCATGCGCTCCAGTTCGTGTTCCTGTGTGACATCGCGCAGTGCATAGAGCCGTCCCAGGTATACCTCTGCTTTACTACGAACCGGGGCAGAATACAGCTTGAGATCCCGACGTACCGGGGTGATTTGAAGCACGTCTGTCGAAAAAGACTCCTCACGATCGGTCAGACTGTGTTCCAGCCAGAGCGAGAGGGAGGCATGGTCGGTGAACAGAGGAAGCCACCAGGAACGTAGTCTATCGAGAGACTGGTGGATCAGGTCAGTGGGTATCGGGAGGAAAACTCGCGGAAACGACGATTGAACGCGAGCACTTCTCCATCTGGGGCAAGCAGTAGTATTGCTTCACTGGTAGCATCAAGAAGAGCGCGACTCTCACCATGTGCTTGCTCAAGGTGATGATACTGAGACTCTACCTTCTGCATTGCCAGTTGCAGCGCCTCTTCAACACGCTTCTGCTCTGAAATATCGCGTGCCGCTACCAGGACACTAAGCACCTGATTCTCTTTTGCATCGAGTGTTGTTGCGTTCAGGGCAACTGTCAACTTCTGTGTGCCCGGCACGTGGAGATCAAGTTCGTAGTTGCGAAGCCGCTGTACTGTAAGCGTTGTGCGAATGGCCTCCTCGGCGCGTTCCGGGTTGATACAGTACTGTTTGAATGGTGTCCCGATCAGATCCAGAGAATGGTGTCCCGTCATCTCGCAGAACTGCGCATTGACATCGGTGATGATGCCCTTTTGATCGGTCGTGAACAACGCGTCAATATTGGCCTCAATCAGGGTACGCGTGTAGGTCTGTATGACTTTGAGTTCCTCCAGGCGCACGTCGTTTGAGATATCTTTAGCGATGACCAGCAAACCTACTACCTTTCCATTTTGATCCTGACGTGCGGTAATGACCATACATGAGGGGAAATGTTGTCGATCCTTGCGTACTTGTGTAATGACTCCTTCCCATTTTTGGGCATGGGCGGCCTGTTTCAGAAGTGCCACCATGTTTTCATGTGCTCCCTCTTCTGGAGGCGAAAGGTGGTCGAGAAACGCTCGTCCAACGACCTCAGCAGGCTCATAGCCGTAGATACGGCGTGCACCTTCATTCCATAACAGGATGCGCCCATCATGTGCCAGGCCAATAATGGCATATTCTGTCGATGCATCGAGGAGCGTGGTAATAAAATTGAGCGTCTCGCTGCCAGGTTGCGATACTGCCATGGAGTGTCGTTTCATAAGATGTGTGTCCGTCTTCTCCTGTTTACAAAGGGGAGCTATCTGGTAATGTAGTCAATGGCCCAGTCAAGACTGGCGGCAGGAAGTGCTTGACTGTTTCCACCAGTTCACGTGCGTGAAATGGTTTGGGCAGATAGGTGCTGGCTCCTGTAAGATAGGTGATGACATCACCACTGAAGTGCGCCGAGCAGAGAATGACCGGAATATGACACGTCTCTTCTCGCTGCTTGAGTTGCACACACAACTCTCGCCCATCTTCGCCCGAGAGCAGAATATCCAGAAGAATCAAATCTGGCATCTGGTCGTTTCTGATTTCTCCAAGACACAGCCCGCTCGTAGACGACTGCACGTTATATCCTGCCCGCTCAAGAGCCAGGCGAACTGCATCCAGGATCGCCTGATCATCATCAATCACCAAAACTGTCTTCTTCATAAGAGATATACTCCGATCATTAGCTTTCTGCTACTGAATCCTGGCCTCTTCTTCTGCGTTCTTGTGAGAAAATGGAAATGAAAAGCAAAACGTTGAGCCGCTGCCTTCCGTGCTCTCTACCCAGATCTGGCCATCATGGTGCTGAATCACTTCAGCAGCGATATACAGTCCAATTCCTAACCCGGGAAACTTGCGATCCTGGTCATTATAGACCCGATAGAAGCGCTCAAAAATATGGGCCTGGTGCTCCCTGGGAATACCAATCCCTTCATCGTGAACCGTCATGGTCACCGTTTCCTGGTCGGCGACGACACTCACATCCACAGGAGCGCCTTGAGGTGAATATTTCACAGCATTAGAGAGCAGATTGATAAGTACCTGACTCAGACGATCCTTATCGGCGTAGATCTGTCGGAAGACAGCGCCGTTCACAGAGATAGGATGGCGCGGATACCCTGGCTGGACGGAGGATACAATCTCCTGGAGAAACTCGTCTACATCAAACCATGTTTCGCAGAGTGCCAATTTGCCCATTTGTATCCGCGAGATATCCAGCAAATTGGTGATGAGTTTCAGCATTCGCTGAATCTGTGCTTCTATCTGCACCAGGGGGGTGACCATCGATTGCAGCCCACGCGCATCGCACTCTTCGTGAAGGATCTCAGCAAAGATTTGCAGGCTAGTGAGAGGGGTTTTTAGTTCGTGACTTGCCATACTCAGGAAGAGATCTTTGCGGTATTCGCTCTCACGCAGAGCCTCCTCGTTTCGTTTCTGGTCATCAATATCGGTACAGGTCCCGAACCATTTGATGATCTTACCATCTGCATCGCAAACGGGTAAGGCGCGTCCAAGATGCCAGCGATAGGTTCCATCACTGGCCCGTTTGAAACGATACTCGATTTCGTATAGCTTCCCCGTCTGGAGGCTATGTGCCCATATATCGAGACACTTCTGTAAGTCATCGGGGTATAGAACCGGCCCCCATCCCCATCCCTGGGTTTGTTCAAGTGTCATGCCTGTGTAGTCAAACCAGCGTTGGTTGTAGTAGTCTAGCCAACCATCCGGACGACTGGTCCACACTATCTGAGGCATCGCATCAGCAAGAAGACTGAAATCACGCTCGCTTTGACTCATGGCTACCACTGCCTGCTCACTTTCATGCTTACGCTGGATCACCTCGTTGGCCAGGGAGACAAGATCATGCTGCTGCTGTGCGACCTCATGCTGGAGAACCTCACGTCCCTGTTTCATGCTAATGAGGTTCGCCACGCGAGCACGTACCTCATCAGGCAGAAACGGCTTGAGAAGAAAATCCTGTGCACCCAGTTGCAAGAGACGCACACGTAATGCATTGTCAGTTTGTGCCGAAAGGAGCATTACTGGGACAGCGTCAAACTCAACATGCTGGCGAAACGCCGTGAGAAATTGCTCCCCATTCATCCGTGGCATCATCATGTCACACAGTACGAGGTCGAGGGGGACTTTGAGCGCTTTCTCCAGGCCATCTTGCCCATCCTCTGCAAGGCTTACATGATAGTCGGGAACCAGAACACTAGTAATGTACTGCGCCATCTCCTGGTTATCCTCGATGACCAGAATCTCTGCCAGAGCGTCTTTCTCTTCTCTGGCAGCAAGTGTTGCTTCAGGCCGTTCTTTTTCTTTGTAGGCGGAAACCTGGGGCAGAGGAATTCTCGATGGGAGCGTTTCTGTAATAGCGAATGCGTGAGGCGCGAGCAGTGGCATACGAATTGTGAAGCGTGCGCCCCCGCCGGGAGCTTCGTCGGCTTCTATCGTCCCACCATGCAATTCGACAAACTCTTTCACAATAGCCAGTCCCAACCCGGTCCCAGAGATCCGCTTCGACAGTTCTAAGCTTCCTTGCTGGAAGCGCTTGAAGATCTGTTGGCGCAATTCTGGCGGGATCCCAGGGCCGGTATCCTGGAGCCTGATGATGCCCCATTCACCTTCAGAGGAGACCGTACAGCGGATCTGACCACCTGATGGCGTGAATTTAAACGCGTTGGAGAAGAGATTGAAGAAAATACGCTCAATCTTCTCCTGATCCACATCTGCAAGAAGCGAGAGAGGTGCTTCTATCGAGACCAATATCTGCTGTTGTTCGGCCTGCTCCTCAAAATATGCCTCGCTCTCTTGTACTAGCTGAACCAGATCAACCTGGGTATACGTCAGATCCAACTTTCCAGCTTCTAGTTTGGCAATGTCGAGCAGGTCATTTATGCGCCTGAGCAAGAGATCAGCATTCCGTTCGATGATCCGCAAGGTCTGATGGTGACGATTTGTGAATGTTTCCTGAGCCAGCAGACTCTTGACCGGTCCCAGAATAAGCGTGAGTGGGGTACGTAATTCGTGACTCATATTGGCAAAAAAGCTGGTCTTGAGGCGATCCAGCTCTTTGCTCTGCTCATAGAGACTCTCCAGTTCGCGATGTGCCTGTTCCAGTTGTCGTTTATGTTCTTCCGCGCTGTTCGCCGTTGCAATCAATGCGAACACGCTGGGAAGCATAAATGGCAGGATGGCAGCCGTTGCGATGGATGCAATGGCCGTCACCAGTTTGACAGCACCAGCCAGTACATGGGTATCCAAAGAGTCCAGACATCAAGCAAATGCGTCCCCGCACAGGCGACGATAAATATGCCAAATGCGAGAAAAACCCACGGAAAGGGCAGACTGCGACGCACTTTCCCCACAAGGTAAGCAAGCGTGGCTGAAATGACAATATACGACAGCCCAATAGAAGTGTCTGACCCAACAAAGAGGGTGAGCAACTTCTGGTTCCAAAGAAAGCAATCGCCATGGGGAGAAAAGCCACTAGTTGCCACGAGCAATGGAAATAGTTTCGTCCAGAGAAGAAACATAGCGAGCGTACAGGCAATGACGATACTTATTCGATTCAGGAAGGTAGTCGTGTTCATATTATTTGTGCCCTTCTCAGTCTGTTACAAGAGAAACCGCCAGCTTTTATACCGCTTTCTTCTCTATGCTCACGACCCGTAATGTAAATCTAGGAAGAAGGAAGAAAGTTTTTATTCTTAATGGTACAGGTTTCCTTTTCAAAAAAAAGCCGGCAGAGCACAAGTGATATAGAAAGATGTGCTGATTTGTTCCCTATTTTAGAGTACCGATGAGAACCAAACTCTGCTTCGTTCAAGTACCTGATTCTCTGGGATCTGCATCCTTGCGGGTGGTACATCTCATTTAAGTGTTTTCTAGCCAGGGTGCCTAAAAATGATGCACACCCGGAAGCAGGAGAAACCTGTACAATTATTCCCGTGATCAGGTATACTTGTTTCAGTACCCTCAAATGGGTTGAGAAAGAATGGTAGCTCCAGCCACTTCCGATGGGGAAAGTATATCTCTCAAACACGAAAAGGTACCATGGATGGGACGGTCTCAGACCCTCATCAGGGGAGATAGTGCTGGCAAGGGTGTAGTAAATACACACCTGCAACGAGTAGAATTTACATAACTTCACTTGTTGCAGGTGTGTATTTACTGCCGAACTCAATGCAGAGCAAAAGAAAGGACTCGAAAATGACAGTATTTCTCATGTCCTGGAATGGACAACAAAGACAATGAAGAACTCTACAGCGAAGGTAGCTATCAAAGTGGGACTCTGCGGCATTTGCCTGTCTCCTGATAGTGGCAACAATCTCTTTCGTCGCTGCCACCCCTGCCAGTGCTGCAGGCGTAACATCGACCATCACCAATTTTGATGCCTCTGGACATCAAATCACCCGTTACGATACTAATGGCAATGCCATCGATGCCCATGATGGCATGATCGCGTTATTTGGCTCTACCTATTATCTCTATGGGACCAGCTATAGTTGTGGCTTCACCTGGCTGGCCACCGGAACAGCATTTTGCGGCTTTAAAGTGTATACGTCCACCGATCTCGTTCATTGGACCGACAGAGGTTTTTTGTTTGATGCCACAACCTCAACCTGGCAAGCACGCTGTAACGGATCCACCTACGGCTGCTTTCGCCCACATGTGATCTATAATGCCAGCACAGGGCAGTATGTCCTCTGGATCAACAGCTATGATAACGCCAGTGGCTATCACGTCTTCACCTCAACCAGCCCACTCGGACCGTTCACTGAAGTTGCCGAACCGACATTGGCCGTACAGGGAACAGGAAAAGGCGTCAACAATGGAGATTTTGGCCTCTTCGTTGATAGCAATGGAACTGCCTATATCGTCTATACCAATATCGCCAGTGGGGCCAGTTTGCATGTTGAACAACTCAACGCGAGCTACACCAGCGGAACTGGTAACAATGTGAGTGTTGGACAGTCTGGTGTAGAATCGCCTGACATCTTCAAGTACAAAAATACGTACTATCTCGTTTACGGACCTTCATGCCCCTATTGTAATAATGCGAAGACCGAGTATAGTACAGCGACCAGTCTACCGGGTACCTGGTCAGCTCCTACGACGCTCAATGCCAATTCTTGCGCTGGTCAGGCTTCGTTTGTCGCTCTTCTGCCAACCACTACCGGGACGACGTATATGTACGCAAGCGATCTCTGGAATAACGGTGCTCATAATGAAGCGCTGGCGAACTACTTCTGGACACCGCTCACCTTTAATAGTAATGGAAGTATTCAACCGTTTTCGTGCACGAGTTCATTTCAGATCGCGCTGACGACGGGAAAGCCCGGTAGCCAGAACCCAATTGCTGGCCTGGATCAATCGTCCGGCGTCAATGGTTTTATCTCATTCTGTGATATCGGCAACAATGTAGAACGGTTGCAAACATTCACCCCATCACAGTCCAGAACCCTCACGAGTGTTGCGGTAACGACGTTTCAAGCCGGGTCGCCCAACGCAAATCTCACTATCGATATTGTCAACGTGAATGCGCAAGGGCAGCCAACAGGAACATTGAGCACGCGGAGTATTGCAGCCGGTAGTATTAGCTGGTCTCCACGTAATGTCATCATCACTCCTAATATCGCCGTCACGGCTGGCCAGCGCTACGAAATCCTGCTTCACGCAGCGACGACACAGGGATGTTATGGAATGAACTATAACGATGCCAATCTGTATAGTAGGGGGCAGGAGCTCTACAGCAACAATACTGGCGCTAGTTTCTCTGTTGAGATGAATCGCTCATTAAAGTTCTTCACCACGCTTAATGCGCCCAATCCCAACTATGCATCCGGGGCAACTGTGACGGCAAGCAGTTCCTACGAAGGTTCCGGCTGGGGATTAGCGCATATCAATGATGGGCAACGCACATCGATGCCCTCGTCGATGGGCTGGAGCAGCACCAATAGCACGGGAAGCAACCACACAGAGTGGGTGCAGCTCGATCTGGACACAAATGCATCACTGAATAGGATCGATCTTTATCCACGCAGCGATGCTGGCAACGTCGGGCAGGGCTTCCCCATCAACTTTACCATTGCCATATCGACCGATGGCGTCAATTGGACAACGGTGGCAAACCAGACGGGATATCCATTACCTGCCACGGGGGCCGTGCAGTCTTTCGCCTTCACAGCTCAAACAGCACAATACGTACGCATACAAGGCACAGTGCTCCGTCCGATTCCAAACGAGAATAATTTCTATCGTATGCAGTTTGCCGAGATCGAAGTCTATTAGAAATAGACTTCATCTTAGCGGCCTGGGTCATCATCGGGTAGGGGCGTGTCCTTGCGACCGCCCCTACCCGATGATGAGCTATTTCGTATCAACAGACGTTTGTCAACAGCGTCCCTATGGATCTGTGTCAGGACCCTACTGTGGAGCAGGAAACGCGCCCGTAGACCCACATTGACCACTACCACTGCCCGCAGGTATTGCCAGCGGACCCCGCTCGATGGAGCACAGGTAAGTGTACTCCTTGGTCGGATTGGCCAGCCCATTATAGGAACCATTCAGGAGCGCAAAACTATCCTCGCCGTTCAGAGCCCAGTAAGTCCAGTCCAGATTGCTTACCGCTATGCCGGAACCTCCGCTACCGTAGCTGCTCTTGATAAAGTTGAGCAGGTCCGTGAACCATTGGCCCTGCGAACCAGCTCCGGTCGAGGCCAGATCACCACTACCATTGCCGGTGCCGAATTCTCCGATCCACACGGGTGCCGAGCTGTACGCCGTCGCTCCAGTATTGCTCCAGGGATAGCTAGAATGACCGGGCCAGGTCGGATTGACCCCGTTGGGAGTAGCGATGTAGGCCCAGTTGCTTGCCCAGGTATCGACCAGGCTGGAGCTTGAACACCCACTCTTATAACATGTACTGCTGTTAAACCAGGATTGCTGGAATAGCGTTGGCCCATATTCATGCGCCGAATAAACGATCTGGTTATTGACTGCCGCGCCCAGGCTACTGGCGCTACCTCCGGCGTTGAATACGATTGGTGCACCTGCATTGCCACTATTACCATTAACGCCTTGCAGATTGCCACCCCACCATGTACCTGCATAAGGACCTGCGGCCTGTGTTCCGCTAGCGGTGGGGAAGTTGGAAGTGCCTTCTACGAAGATCAGTGGATTGCTCCAATGATGGGAAGCTGCATCACCCAGGATGGTGTCGCCAGCTCGCTCTGCCGCCAGTCGCCAGTCATGACAACTTGAACTGCTCACACAGGAGGGTGCAAACGGGTTGGGATTAGGATTAGTCGCGGGATTAATGCCGTCGCCTGATCCCCACTGTGCACCCGCCGCATACTCATTCGGATAGCCGCCCTGAACATGCGGCTCGTTGCGTAAATCATAGCCCAGTACAATCGGAAGGCCGTCCGAAGCCAGATAGTTGACCGCGACAGTATCAGTTGAGCCCTGAGTTTGCGCAATACCATGGACCCAATGCTGCATGCTGATCCAGTCGTTAATCCAACTGCTCTCAGGATATTGCGCGGTGTACCATAATCCACTTTGCTCTGCCGACTTGCCTGCTTCTGAGCGATGATCATCCAGAATGACATGCAGGCCAATAGAGCCAGCGTAGTTGACGAGCTTCGCCAGGATATCGCGTGCATGCAAACCAACGCAGGACGTACATCCAACAACATTTTGTGGTACTAGATCGGATTCCCACATCTGGTTAGAGTAGGGAATACGCAAGGTATTGTAGCCATAAGACTTGACCAGGTTCAGGACGGTCGAAATGTCATACGACCACAACCCATGCGGAGCCATATCAGGTGTCTCAAGCCCATACCAGTTGATACCACTGATGATGTACTGCGCTCCGCTGGGAGTCAGAATCTTCGTGCCGCTTGTTGTCCAGTTGCCTGTACTACCTGGTAAAGGCGTTGGCGTTGCGCTTGGTATGGATGTTGCCGTAGCGGTAGGTATAGGTGTTGGCGTCACACTGGTGCCGTTAGGTTCAGTACCCGAGATAAGTTGCCCATTGAGGTAGAGCGTGACATGGTTCCAGGCCGCATAGCTCGTCTGGTTCTGGTTCCAGGAATAGTCATTGGCCTGGTTATAGTTGCTCCAATCGCTCTTATTGAAGCGTACCTGGATATCTCCACTGTTGCCATTTGCGGCAATACTGCCAGCGCCACTGGTGAAGCCTATCTGTAGATAGGTGTCCGCAGTACTGGTTGGACTCGTCATCGAGGTGAACGATCCGGTAACGTTACTGCAACCAGCCTGCGCATAGTCGCACCAGAACTGTTGAGATTGAGTGCCATCTGCGGTGTACCAGTAGCGAATAGTCAGACTACTCAAAGACACACTGGCGTTGGCGTTGTTCATAATCTCGAAGTGAGGACCGGGACTCCCAGTAGTAGCATTGGTAGTGGCATCGGCATATTCCAGCACCAGGCCACTTGCAGCCGCAGTCTTCGCCTGGACTGCAACAAAAGAGAGTACAAGAGAGGCGAGAAGCAGCGCAAGAATACTGAACGTTCTTGCAAAGCGCTGAAATGATTGCGGTCTCCTCATTGAGCCATTTTGCAAAGACATCATGTCTTTTGATTCCTTCCTGAACGCAGACGTTTTGTGTATTGCACAGAGCGTGTACTAACCAAATGTTGCCTGCACTAAATCCATTTATTGAGAGTTTGCCTGAAGAGAGTGAGCGTACAAGTGTTCTTCAATAATTTCTGTACTAATTCGGCCTGTTGCCTGCTTCAAAAATGTGGATGTTGCGAAAAAGTATACGTACTAGATATTACCTTGTCAAGCAATACACCATCCTGCAATCAGGAATTGATCAAGGTAGTATGTTGGTACCGAACAATGGTTCAACTTTAGCTTTGGAACAAGCAGGAAGCCGCCAGCGGGTGTAGAATATTTGAGCGCCTACACTCTCATGTGTTAGGGAGAGAACCGTGAACGAGGTCTCTATAGAGGTTGAGAGATGTCATCTATTTATTTGTTGCTCACGTGATATATATATGAAATTCTATACATCTCAGAGCTCCGATGCACGCAATCTGGTTCTGTAGAGAAGCAATAAATTCGCACAAACGATGATGACTCCCATGATGGTAGAACTCTTGACGCTTCTTAGATCCATCTTATTGTGAAATTACCGTCCTACGTTTTTTAACCGTGCAGCGCAAACAGGCGTTACACATAGACTCAAAGGAGGTGCATTGTGGCACAATCTTCCCATCGAGTTGAAATTGGCAGGGGCAGCATTTTCAAACGGTCCTTCCATTCTTATTGCAGCAATAGCGGCTCTCGGGGGATTACTCTTCGGGTATGACACAGGTGTCGTTTCGGGGGCAGAACTGTTTTTCACAAAGGACTTTCATCTGAGTTCGGGGGCCGAGGAACTGGCGGTCAGTGCAGTACTGATTGGAGCTATTGTTGGAGCAGCCTTTGCCGGTCAGCTTGCCGATGCTTTTGGTCGCCGGATGACCCTTATCATGCTGGCTATCGTTTTTGCTGTTGGGGCCATTCTGACGGCCCTCGCACCCAACTTAGTGATCTTTGTCACCTTCCGCATTGTGATTGGATTCGGCATCGGCGCAGCGGCAGTAGTGGCTCCCATGTTCATCGCCGAGATGGCACCTCCATCCATCCGGGGAGCGCTCGTTTCCTTTGATCAACTGGCTATTACCATTGGCATTCTGGTAGCCTATCTGGTGGACCTGGCCTTTGCGGCAGCCGGGATGGGCTGGCGACCGATGTTCGCGGTTGCAGTGATCCCCTCTGCACTCCTCGCTATTGGTATGCTTTTCCTCTCCGACACTCCACGTTGGCTTGCCAGTAAAGGGCGTTGGGATGAGGCACAACACGCACTGACACGCGTCATTGGGTCAGAGGCGGCCGAAAGAGAGCTACGTGGTATTCGCAGGTCCCTGGAAAAGGAAAAGGCAATACCCTGGATTGTCCGCGTGCGCGAACTTTTGCGTCCGGGAATACGTTGGGCGTTAATTGTAGGGGTTGGTCTGGCCATCTTGCAGCAGTTTGTTGGCATCAACACGGTCATCTATTATGCCCCCACCATTTTTCAGATTGCAGGTTTTAAAACGGCGTCGACCGCTATCCTGGCGACTACCGTCGTTGGAGTAGTTAATGTCCTTTTTACCGTTGTTGCTATCTTTCTTGTTGATCGCCTTGGTCGGCGGGCTCTGCTCCTGATTGGTGCTGCTGGCATGTTGATCACGCTGACGGCAATTGGCATTGTTTTCGCTATTGGTCCCACAAAGGCTGCATACTTCATTCTAGTCTGTGTGCTTCTCTACATTGTCTCATTTGCCATCAGCATGGGACCCGTGTTCTGGTTGATGAGTTCGGAGATCTTCCCTAACCGATTGCGTGGAACAGGAGCCAGCCTCTCGACGGTTGCAAACTGGACGGCCAATCTTCTGATCAGCATCACCTTCCTGTCACTACTGCATGTGGCAGGCAATGCACTGACATTCTGGATTTATGCCTTCCTGGCTCTAGTGACCCTTGCCTTTGTATGGTTCATCGTTCCAGAGACGAAAGGCAAGTCGCTGGAGCAGATCGAGGCGTATTGGCGTCATGGTAGGCATTGGGTAGAAGCGTCTGAGGCAGAAGAGGAACATAATAATCAGAGTTCAGTGATGGATAACGTGAGCTGAACTATTAAATGTGATGTCGTGAAGACCAATCGTTCTCAAACGGTATTCTAGCTCTTTTACAGTATGAACGCCTGGCGGAAAGTTTCCTCCAGGCGTTTATTATCGCTGAATAAAGAAGAGAAAAAGAGAACTAGTATTATCTCACATAATGGTAAAATTTGTCACTCAGGCAAAAATCAGCAATACTTTTTTAATATACAAAATTAAATCGAAATATATAAAAATATAGATTGCATACACCACTATAGTAAAAAATATAGCTATGATTGTACATACAGAGATTCTTGCTGAGCAGAAGGAGAATGGGAATGCGTTTTATGGTGAACGACAATCAAAGTGGAACCAGAAAACGGCGCTTTATAGTAAGCATTTTTTCCCTGTTGATTTTGTTGATTAGCCTGGCTGCATGGACGACAGCAGCAGTAGCAGCTTCATCGCATACAAAAATAGAAAAAAGTACATGCAAGGCGAATAGTAGCTCTTATAGAGCACATAATAGCCAGCGTTCTCATCTGAATGGTGGTAGTCCTGGAGGATGCTTTTGCCCGCCAGGACCCCAGGGGCCGAAGGGGCCGAAAGGGCCAATAGGGCCCCGAGGGCTACAAGGAGCTACGGGAGCAGGACCCACAGGACCTCAGGGACCGAAAGGAGCTTCGGGGCCCCGAGGGCTACAGGGAGCTACGGGAGCTACGGGGCCACGGGGACTTCAGGGACCGATAGGACCATCTGGACCATCTGGACCATCTGGACCATCTGGACCATCTGGACCATCTGGACCATCTGGACCATCTGGACCAACAGGAGCTACTGGACCATCTGGACCAACAGGAGCTACTGGATCAGCAGGCGGGCTATCCCAATACGGATACATTTATAACCTGGGTGCTCAGGTTGTAGCAGTAGAGAGTGACATTACTTTTGATACAAATGGTGTTCTCACAACTGGAATCACACATGCACCTGGAACTTCTCAGATACACGTTACCAATGCGGGCGACTACAAGATTACATTTTCTGTATCGGGTGTAGAGCCGAACCAATTTGCACTATTTGTAAATGGAGCTTCGGCTGCGGGAACCGTATATGGTTCAGGAGCAGGCACCCAGCAAAACTATGGACAAACTATCATCACTTTAGCTGCTGGCGATGTTCTTACTCTCAGGAATTATACTTCTGCGGCTGCGGTTACTCTTCAGACGTTAGCTGGGGGCACGGTAGCGAACGTCAATGCTTCCATTATTATCGAAAACTCCAGTAGTTGCGGATGATGTGTAAATGTATAGAATCTAAACATTTACACATCGATTCGATGTCATACATGAGACAAAAGATTACGACGACGTTGAAGTAGGAGGCTCTGGCGAAGCATCCAATGCATGTGCAATAAGCATCGTGGCTTCGTCACCGACAAGCGTATGCAGTTGGGAATGCAATTCTCCGATGCGTGTCATACGTCGTTCAATCACCTCGTGGCGGCTCGTACCCTCGGATAATCCCGATAACCCCAATTTTCCAGCTTGATACTCAGCTTCGATCTGAGTTAATAACATTCTGATTTCACTTTCTTGCGTCAATTGACTATTTTTCTCCTCTATCGGAGCCAGACATCCATCATCAGGAGGGGGCTCTTCTCTCTGTTTGTTGAACTGTTTACACCAACGATGTAAGGTACTAGCGGCAATTCCCAGATCACGAGCGATGTGTAGTTTAGGCTTTCCACTGGTTTGAGCTAAATGAACTGCCTCGCGTTTAAACTCCAGTGTAAAGACGCGATGTTCTTTTGCCATAATTATCATTTTCCTTAGTGGGATGGAACATTACCAGGACTTTGTAGTATCATAGTATGAAGGATGAGGAGTATATGATACAATGCCAGGGATTGGTCAACCACCAGACAACTTTGTTCGTTTTTACTTGCATCTTCTTTTAATCGAACGAATCAGTCCATTATGTAACACAGTCATAATCTAGCATAAGAGGGGAACGTCTAAGAGAAGATAGCGGATGAATTAAGAACAAGGCCTCTTGCTATCCGTCCCCTCTCCTCAGAAAGCTTTGTGCCTCCCTTTTCGTCTAGAGTCACAGGACACGAGGTCGCTTTCTGAATTACTATTGGTAAGGGAACCGGTAGGAGCGATAGTATGAAAACGCATCCATTAAAATACGAGCGAGAGATGCGCGGATGGTCGCAGGAAAAGGTTGCTGAAAAACTTGGAACTACGGTACGAACCGTAAGCCGCTGGGAGCGGGGCATCGCCATGCCATACCCTTATTTCCGTGAACAACTTTGCGCTCTATTTGGTAAAAATGCCCAGGAACTAGGCCTGGTGCCAGGAGATGATCAAAACTCCGAGGAGCCTGCTGAAGCAGATGTATCCCCTCCATCCCCTCCCTCTCAGCTTGTGCCGGTAGTAGAAATGCAGCAAACTACCAGAATTTATGATCCCACAATCCCTGTAATGCTGGGAGGAGTCGCCTCCTTAATTGGACGTGATGGCTTATTGACGCAGCTTAAAGAGAATATATGCGGAGGGGGAAGCCACCCTGCTTTAATTGCTCTTACCGGGTTGCCAGGGATTGGGAAAACAGCATTGGCGGTAGCTCTGGCGACTAATCGAGAGGTACAAGAGGAGTTTCATGATGGCATATTATGGGTTGGGTTAGGAACACAGCCAAATATACTGGGCCTGCTTGCCCATTGGGGAGCGCTACTAGACATCTCATCGACTGGCGTAGGAGATGTAAGCAGCCGGGAAGCCTGGGGCATGGCATTGCGTACTGCAATTGGTACACGCCGTATGCTCCTCGTCATTGATGATGTCTGGAAAACAGAGGACGCTCTAACGTTTCAAGTCGGGGGACCCCATTGTGCTTATCTATTGACCACGCGCGTTCCACAGGTCGCATTTACCTTTGCCAGAGAAGGTGCTACAGAACTTCCTCAGCTCGAAGAAACTGATGGGCTTGCATTGATGGCACGCTTTTCTCCGGAGATAATGACTCTAGAACCTGAAAATGCCTATACGCTCGTCCACTCAGTAGGAGCATTGCCATTGGCATTGACGCTTATGGGCAAATACCTGGCATCTCAGGCATTTACCAGACAGCCACGACGCCTGCATGCCGCAATAACCCATTTACGCGACGCTGAACAACGCTTACTCTTGACCGTGCCAACCCCGTTTGTCGCACGCTCCCCCAGCCTGCCACCTGGGATTCCCCTCTCCTTGCATGCCACCATTGCTGTGAGTGACCAGTTCATCAGCGAAGAAGCACGTGGAGCGTTGCAAGCCCTGTCTATCCTACCACCTAAACCCAATAGCTTCTCTGAAGAAATAGCGCTCGCCATAACAGGAGTAACGGTAGAAGTACTGGATGAACTCAGTGACGCAGGATTACTGGAAAGCCATGGACCTGGCCGCTATACATTGCACCAGACTATCGCCGATTACGCAAAAATGGATAGGGAGATGCCCGGCGCTTATGAACGATTGGTCAATTTTGGCATAACCTACATAGAGACGCATGTAGCTGATTACGAGTTAATGGACACTGAAATCAATAATATTCTGGCCGTGTTTGAGGCCGCCCGCCAGACCGGGCGACATAGGGAATTGATCAGAGGCGTATATGCATTCGTCTACTTCTTACGCGCCCGTGGTTTATATACCCTGGCAACTGAACTTCTCCAGCAAGCCTATATGGCGGCTAAGTTTCTGGAGAGTACGCAAGATATCATTAACATCGCATGTCGCTTAGGAGAGATTGCCTGGACGCTTGGTGCAAATATACCGGTAGAAGACTATCTACAAGAAGCTCTGGTTTTAGCGCGGCAACAGGGCAGTCAGGAACAAATATGTTACCTGCTCATGGGAATCGGCGCACGTATGTCATGGAGAGGCAATCATGTCAAAGCTGAAGTCTACTGCCAGGAAGCATTAGTTATCGCACGTCGCCTGGAAAACCATGAACAGATTATCGTTCTGCTCTCAACATTAGGATGGGTTGTGTATGAACAGCAAGACTTTGCACGCACAAAAATAATCTGCCTGGAAGGACTCTCTCTTGCTCGTCAATACCACAACCAGGAATATGTTTGCCGTTTACTTGCACAGCTAGGATGGTTGGAGACAAATCTGGGTAACTATACCCAGGCTGCGGCTTACCTTGAGGAAGGGCTGACACTTGTGCATCAGATCCACCACATATACAATCGCAGTTTGTTGCTTGCAGGGCAAGGATGGCTGGCTGGCAAGCTGAAAAACTATGGTGATGCGGAAACGTATACGAAGCAAGCATTAGTGCTTGCACGCAACACGAACTACTACGAACTGGTCAATCGTTTGCTGACCAGTTTAGGGTGGTTAGCAGAGAAGAGAGCAGCATACGATGAGGCGGATGCCTATTATCAAGAGGCACTGCTTCTGGTGCATCGACCTGAAAAGCCGCGCCTCTTCTGCATGATTCTCTTTCATTTAGGAACGTTGCGCCGGAAGCAGGGACAATTTGAGATAGCGATCACCTTTTTTCAAGAGATGATGAAACAAATTCCAGAAGGCGACCAGGAGTTGCTTGCTCTCGCACAGGATGGTCTGGCGCGTATTGCTCGTGCTCAAGGCGGACAGATCGAGAATGGGACGAATTCTTAAAGTAGGGGCATCCCCTTGTGGGTGCCCGCTTCTCGATGAACTTGGGTGCTCGATGAACCATCGCAGGCACGTGGGCACCCACAAGGGGATGCCCCTACTTGAGTGTATTTCCATTAGACACAGGAGAGGTTCATGCCTATCAAGATTACAATCATTGGTGCTGGTTCCATAGGGTTCACACGAAAGCTGATGGGAGATATCCTGACTGTACCTGAACTGGCTGATACCACCTTTGCATTCACCGATATCTCACAACAAAATCTCGACATGGTCACACAACTTTGCCAGCGTGATATCGTTAGCAATGGCTTACCAGCTACCATTGAGGCAACATTAGACCGACGCCATGCACTGGCTGACGCTGATTATATACTCTGTACGATCCGTCAGGGCGGACTGGCGGCTTTTCAAACCGACATCGACATTCCCCTGAAGTACGGAGTCGATCAGTGCGTCGGTGATACGATCTGCGCCGGCGGTATTATGTATGCACAGCGCACAATTCCAGCGTTGCTCGACTTCTGTAAAGACATCCGTGCAGTGGCGAAACCGGGTGCGCTCTTGCTCAACTATGCAAACCCGATGGCTATGAACGTATGGGCATGCAACAAGTACGGCGGTGTTCCTACGATTGGCCTCTGTCATGGTGTGCAAGGAGCACACTGGCAGATCACCAGTGTGATCGAACATTGGGCCAAACTCAAAGGTTTGCTCAATCCCAAAGAAGCTTTAAATCGTCGCGATGTAGATGTGATTGCGGCAGGTATCAACCATCAGACCTGGTTTGTGAAGGTCCAGTGGCGCGGTAGAGATATGCTTCCCCATTTGCTAGAACTCTTTGAAAGCCATCCAACGTTTCCCACAACCGAGAAAGTTCGCATTGATGTGTTACGCCGCTTCGGCTACTATAGTACAGAATCCAATGGTCACTTGAGCGAATATCTGCCCTGGTATCGCAAACGTACCGCTGAAATTGAGCAGTGGATCGACCTCTCCAACTGGATCAATGGTGAAACGGGTGGCTACCTCCGTGTGTGTACTGAAGGTCGCAACTGGTTCGAAACAGATTTTCCTCACTGGCTCCAGGATACTCCCCCGCGATTTACACCGGAGACACGCAGCGAGGAACATGGCTCCTACATCATTGAAGCACTGGAGACTGGACGCGTCTATCGCGGCCATTTCAACGTTGTGAATCAGAACCATATTACCGAATCTGCCCAATGGGTGCGTAATTGAGATTCCTGGTTATGTAGACAGGAACGGTATCAATATGCCTGTAATCGGCGCTTTGCCGCTGCCATGTGCTGCTACCTGTGCGGCCAGTGTACGTGTACAGGAAATGGGGACGGAGGCCGCTGTCCATGGGAACGTGACATTGCTTAAACAGGCCATGCTCCATGATCCCCTGGTCGGAGCTGTTTGCAATCCCGAAGAAGTCTGGCAAATGACGGATGAAATGTTGGTCGCGCAAGCGCAGTGGCTTGCAACCTATCAAGAAGCTATTCCCCAGGCTCGTCAACGCCTGGAAGAAGCAGAACGTAATGGGACGCGTGTCAAATTACGCGCGACGACAGGTGCTGCAAGGCTGAAGACACGCTCAGTTGAAGAACTGACTCTTAATCGCGCAGAGGCACGGGCGAACGCTGCCGCTGCCGATAAGGGAAAAATGACCCACTAGAGCTGCTTCTAGAACAGACAAGACTGGTAACGTCCAGTTTAAGTATCTAGAAATGAGAAAAGCATGCTTGATGACTTCAATAGAATGTTCGCTGACTACTGGAGAATACTTCTTAACACATTCTGGTTTGTACCAGGCCTCGTTTCTCTGGCTGGTCCACTGCTTGCCCTCTTCTTTTTGAACCTCGATCACTATTTCTATCCCGGTCGGGTGATGTTCATCTTCAGTGGAGGAGCAACGGAAGCAAATACCATCCTCTCCACCATTGCGGGTTCGCTCATTACCGTTGCTGGCCTCGCCTTTTCGATTACTATTGTTGTGCTGCAGCTCGTCGCCAGCGAGTATACACCACGCGCACTACGGGGATTCCTGCAAGATCGTGTCACTCAAGTTGTTGCCGGAGGCTTCTTCGCCATTTTCGCGTATTCCTTGATCGTGCTCGCTACCGTACACGAGTCTTCCCCCACAGACTCTGGCTTTCTGCCCGTCTTCAGTATCACCATTGCTATTGGTCTAGGTTTTCTCGGACTCGTGCTCTTACTGATCTTTGTGCATCATACAGGGCGGGTTATCCAGGTCTCGGATATCGCGGCACATCTTACCGCGCAGACAATTCAAGCCATTCATCAGCCGCCCTACCTGGAATGGGAGAGTGAAGTGCTTCAGGAAGAGGTTTCGCGCCTGATCCAGACCTGGCACACTGAAGAAGTGACAGGTCGCATTCGCGCAACGCATCCGGGCTATGTCCAGAGAATAGAATTTGCTCATCTCATCAAATCCCCTCTCTTCATCGGGTTGCACCTACGCTTACTCGTCTGTCCAGGAGATTTTGTGACGGAGGAAACGACCATCGCGGAGATCCGGCCCGCTCAGGGGCTTAACGAGGACTGTAGAAAAGCTATTCGTAAGAATATCGTAATTGAACGTGAACGCGATATCACTCAGGATATCCGCTTTGGCATTCGTCAACTGGCAGATATTGCGCTTCGTGCCCTCTCACCAGCAGTGAATGATCCAACCACAGGCGTACTCTGCATCAAATATCTCCAGGCAGTGTTTGAACATCTTGTTCAGCACACACCACAAATGAGCATTCATCACTTTGTTGGCAAGAACGGGGGCCTGGAGATCCGCCAACCTGCGTTTCAGGAGTATCTCGAAGTGTTCCTTGAGATTGGACACTATGCAGGTGGCAACGTTCGCGTCATCGAGACACTTCTTACCGCTCTCGCGAACATCTCAGAGGTCGCCACACGCCTCAAGAAGCAGGAATATCAGGACTTGCTCACAAAGGCGACCACTACTCTGACCGCTCAAAGCGCTGAAAATGGAACGACTCCTACCACTCACGAGTAGCAAAACCTTCCCCTTTCCGCAAAAAAACGCATGGCAATCAATCTATCCCCTACCTGTGCTATACTACATAAAGTATCTATATACCTATCCATAAAGGAGTTTTTTTAATGTCAATCGAGCCTCAAACTAAACAATCTAAACCAGCAGGAAAAGTTGGACAACGCCTTCAACGCCTCTTTACGAAAGGGCATGTCTCCCTTTACCGCCTTACAGGAGGAAAAGTAGGAGCGGGAAAATCCTTGCTCATTCTTACAACAACTGGTCGTAAGAGCGGTGTCGAACGAGATACGCCACTCTTTTTCTTTCCCGACGAAGGAAATTTCATTATCATCGCATCCAATGGAGGAGCGCCTAAGCATCCCACCTGGTGGCTCAATCTTCAGAGCAACCCACATGCAAAGATACAGATTAGATCACGCATCATTCCCGTCACCGCCAGACAGGCAGACGCGGAGGAAAGTAAGCGCCTATGGGCCATCATTGCCGAAAATTATAAAAACTTCGTAGGCTATCAGCAACGCACCACGCGCGAAATCCCTATCGTTATCCTGACACCTGAAGCATAGAAAATGTTATACTGATGACAAACTCTGCAACAATACCATTGACGAGAAGTTTCCAGCATTAGTAGTACTTTGCCGATTTTCATCTGAGTCTTTGTAGAGGTTTATGAAGCGCACCTCTACAGAGACACCAGATATGATGTATCGCTATGTTGACAGCATCATCGAAATGTTGCCTACAACACCATCAGTGAGCATAACATTCATTGAAGTCTTACATATGATCAGGCCACCCACAGCACTTTTTCACCCAGCATTTGTCGCAAAAGTGCTCTTGCACAGATTTTCACAATACTTTACACAGTACTTTTAGCCTACATTTAATATGATTAGTAAATTTTCTATTTACCATAAGTTATTATTAAGCTATGGGAGAATGAACTCCTCTGCTGAATTGGTAAGAGATGAGTAAATTTAGCTCTAAGGCAGCGCTATCCTGATAAACGTTTTCTATCTCCTGGTTTCCCATGGTTATTTTTACTCTATTCGGCTGTTAAGGATTTCTACATCTCAACCTGTAGTCGAGGGATAGACCTTCAATACAAGAGGATGATAGGCAATGGCGCAACAGCAACTGGCGACCATCATTCAACGTTTCCAGATGGAAGGCAGAAACGGTCTCCTCATCGTGAAACGAGGCACAGGAAGTAATTTAGAAGAAGGAACTATTCTATTTGCCAATGGCAAGATGGAGGAAGCCAGAGTTGGCCGACGTACAAAATTTGATGCGTTCAAATATTTGTGTACATGGGAACACTATGAATTCTCACTTCGAACGTCTGATGGGAAAACGTTGCTCTTTTCTTCACCCCCTCCCGTATCGGAACAATATCGATCACTAGACACTCCCCCATCTCTTTTAACACCGATACCCGCTTCTTTGCAATTTAACCCATCGATTACGGAGAAAAGGACGCCAGAAGTTGTTGTTATTGTCCCCTATCATAGTAGACATCAACTCTCTGATGGGCTGCAAGCTCTCGAAAAAATGGGATTGACGCGCGGGCATCGCAGGCTTTTTCTGTTGATCAATGGAGAGCGTTCTGTGGCCGAACTGGCTCGTCTCACTGCTTCCAATGAAGATGAAGTCTATCAACGCTTACAGGACCTGGAAAAAGCCGCGGTTGTTCACATGGTAGAAAAACTTTAGATAGTAGAAAAGTTTTAGGAGGAGCGAACAGAAAGTTCCCACTGTAAAGAGCATAAAGAGCATAACATACACGAGGAGGAAAAAGCATGGCACAGATAAACTTTACCATGACAAGGGAAGAGGCACTCAGAGAAATTAGAGAGTCTCAACGCGAAGAACGTGTACCCATACTCGAAAATGCTGATCTGAGTCGAGCTGATTTGCAAGGTATTGATCTGAGTGGCGGAAACTTCAGTGGGGCAAATCTATCAGAAGCAAACCTCTACCGAACATACCTCTGCGGAGCCTATTTGCGTCATGCCGACCTGAGTCGGGCCAACCTCAATCAAGCCAATTTGAATCGAACCATTCTTATTGGAGTCAATCTCATCGGAGCAAGCCTCGGGGGCACCTATCTGCAACTGGCCGACCTGCGTACAACAGACCTCTGCGGCGTTAATCTGAGTGGCGCGGACTTGAATGGCGCGTTTCTCATCGAAACCAACTTAATGGGAGCTGACTTAAGCAAGGCTGACCTGATCGAAGCAAACCTGAGCAAAGCAAACCTGACCGGGACAAATTTGAGTGAGGCCGACTTAAGTGGGGCAAATTTGAAAAATGCTCTCTTCAACAAAGCAGACTTAAGTAATGCAAATCTGTCGAGTGCCAATCTTACCGGCGCAAATCTCTACAAGGCGAATCTGATGGGGGCAAATCTGGCTGGTGCAAACTTAAGCAATGCAAATCTAGGAAGCGCGAACCTGGTTAATACATATGCCTATAACGCAACGTTACATGGGGCAAATCTGGTCGAAGCAAACCTCGTTGAAGCCAGACTGAGCCGAGCCGACCTGCGCCAGGCTTATTTATTTAAGGCATCTTTATCCAGAACTGACTTGAGCCGGGCCGATCTATGCAGAGCCAATCTAGTTGGTGCCGACCTCACTCAGGCCAATTTGAGCAAGACTAACTTCACGCAAGCTAATTTGCGCGGAGCCAACCTCAACGGCACAAATGTGCGTGCCAGTAACTTTGCCTATGCAAACTTACTGGCAGTCACTTTTGAAGGAGCCATAATCACCAATGCCTCTTTCGTTGGCGCCATTTTCCATGAAAACCAGGCCAGCAACCTCAAGTAAAACAAAAACGCACGCGCGAACGGCTCTCCTGCCGATAACCTGATGAGGAGACGACCAGACTATTGCTAAAATAGTGTAAAGGAATACGAGCGATGAAGTGGCCAATGTTTGTTGTCTTTTTAGCGGTATTTGTTACAGTGAGCACCCTGGGCTTCTGGGCCGCTCGCTGGCGCTCCAGTGACTTAAATAGAATACAAGAATGGGGCTTGGCTGGACGGCGCTTTGGCGTTATGATGGCATGGTTTCTGCTGGGTGGCGATGTCTATACAGCACACGTACTGATTGCCATTCCCGGTCTTGTTTTTGGACAAGGCGTACTGGGTTTCTATATCATTCCTTACCATATTTTCCTCTGGCCCATTGTTTTCATGACGCTGCCCAGATTCTGGATACTTGCCCGCCATCGCGGCTATATCACCGCTGGCGACTTCGTGCGTGAACGCTTTGGCAGCCAGACATTAGCTCTCCTTATCGCCCTGACCGGCATCCTGGCAACCATGCCCTATATAGCTCTCCAGATTCTCGGAATGGAAGTTGTCCTTTCTCAGATGGGCCTTCCAGTTGAACTTGCTCTGGTAATTGCTTTTGTCGTCCTGGCTACCTTCACATACTTTGGCGGATTGCGGGCTCCTGCTCTAATGTCCATGGTCAAAGATATATTAATATGGCTCGTCGTCCTGGTCGCATTCATCTATATCCCAACACGCCTGGGCGGACTTCAGCATGTCTTTGCCGCAGTGCCCAAAACAAAGCTCACACTATCAGCCAACCAATACAGCGCATATGCCACCCTGGCACTGGGGTCCGCACTGGCTTTATTCCTTTATCCACATACACTTACTGGCATGTTAAGTGTAAATAGCCACAAAGTGGTGAAACGCATGACCTTTCTCCTCCCCATCAACACCATTTTGCTTGGTCTCCTTTCACTCCTGGGATATGTCGCGATAGCAGCAGGCGTACAGTCATCACCAATATACGGATCGAATACCGCCATCCCATCACTCTTCGGCGCAATGTTCCCTTCCTGGTTCGCAGGTTTTGCCTTTGCCGCAATCACCATCGGTGCATTGGTTCCAGCATCAATTATGTCCATTGCGGCTTCTAGCCTCTTCTCACGCAACATTTACCGTGTGTATTTTCGCCCCTCCTGTTCTGAAGAGGAAGAGGCCAGGATCGCGAAGATTGCCTCCCTGGTCGTCAAATTTGGTGCACTCATATTCGTTCTGGCATTTCCGACTTATACGTTTGCAAATAACTTGCAACTCCTTGGTGGCGTCTGGATTATGCAAACGTTACCAGCCGTGTTCCTGGGTCTCTACACCAACTGGTTTCATCGTTCAGCGCTCATTACTGGCTGGATAGCAGGGATGATTGCAGGTACCTGGATTGTATTAACGCAGAATTTTGCATCGGTCTTTCCATTGCACCTTGGCTCGCTTACGCTCCCATTCTATGCCGCTCTGCTAGCTCTGCTGATCAACCTGCTCTTGAGTTGGGTCCTGACTCCGCTTTTCCATGCTATGAACGTCCCGGCTGGGCGTGATCTGACCACTCCCCTCGATTATAAAGCACATCCTATCTCACCTGAGCTGGTCAATCTTCCAGACACACCACCAATTTCTACTCCTATTCCATCACTACCACCACTGCGCTCTCTACGCCCTGCTTCATCCAGCATGAACGTGCAGCCTGCGCCATCGCCACAGAGGTCCACGCCACTTACTTCGTCACCCACAAATACTACCCGCCTGTCAACACCACCACCCCCAGGGAAAATACGCACGGTGCGTGTCGAACCTATGCCATCTTCACCTGATAGGGAGGATATACGCTGAAATGGTGGTAAAATCAAACGAGTGAGTAGTAAGGAGATTTTATATGGCATCCATTCTCGTGCGACCCGTAGCAACACCCGCTGAATTGACACTACAACTTCAACTGGCAGACCAGGCCTTTGCGCCAGAGCCATCATCAGAGAGTGCCGAACGCTGGCAACAGTTCATCACCAGTTCGCCCGAGTATCGTCCTGAAGAGATACGCGGAGCCTTTCGCGACAATCAGCAACTGGGAGGCTATATTATCTACGAACGGAAGTTATGTATGGGCGCGGCGCAACTCACCACTGGCTGTATCAGTGCCGTCGTAACACACCCGGCATATCGCCACCAGGGAGTAGCCCGCGCAATGATGCAAGATGCCATCAACTACGCACTTGCTCACAGGCATACTTTGCTGATGCTGGATGGCATTCCCAAATTTTACTATCGTTTCGGCTATACCGATATGTTCGACCTATCGACGCAAGATATCAATCGTAGCGCAATCCTGGCACATCCAGCCAGCACTTATAACGTGCGTCCAGCTACCATCGATGATGCGGAATCAGTACTTACTCTGTACCAACATCAATATAGCCTCTACACAGGAAGTTTCAAGCGCACACTCGAACGACAGATCCACCTGCTGCAACAGCGTTCGTCCCAAAATCCGCTTCTGCTGGCAATCGATCCAGCGAGAAAAGCACGGGGATATCTTACGCTGTCACGCGGCGAAGAGTATCCTCAAGCACTGGAGATGGCGGCGGATAACTGGCAAGCAACTGTGGCACTCCTTCAGCATCATGCGCGCCTGCTTGCAGGACCGGATGCACCGGAAGCGCTTCATTACCGCCTGCCACCGACAGCCCCTGTGCTTCAATGGATGATTGATAATCTAGAGGTACCAGACACAACCATGTGGAGGCATCCAGCAGACGAATGGGGAGTGCGTAGCCAATCCTTCCACCATCGCTATACAGGGTGGATGGCACGTCTCGTTCATCTACCGACACTGGCCCAGGAAATACTTCCAGAATGGCGGGCACGCTGGCAACGTTCGCTGGCACGCTGGTCAGGCGAGGTCTCTCTGATTGTTGATGGAGAGGTCTGCACGCTTCATATTGATGGCCCGGAACTTACACTTGTAGAACTGAGCAGGCCATCGACTCACAGCATACACTTTACTATGCAGGAATTCACACAAGTTTTATTCGGTTATCATCCTATAAACCAGGCCATAGAAAGGGGAAAACAGGCAATCTCAGACGAACTACGCTCTGTACTTAACATACTTTTTCCTGACGGTCATACCTGGATTCCATCATCAGATGGGTTTTGAGAAAGATCCATCATTAAGCGCAGCCATACTCCTTTTCCAGTATTCTCGTCATCAAAATAGAAAAGTTAGCACAATCTCATCACAGAATTGAGAAGCTACGCTTTTTGCATGAAATTTCCTTGCAATCATTTTGAAGGCAACATATCATAAAAGGTGAACAGAAAGCTTTCATTAGCTTGCACATCCTGACATTATAAAGGAGCCATCCTATGAGTAAGAAAAATAAACGTGCCAATCCATTAAATCTCGTTGCCGGAGTAGCAGTAGCTTCCCTGTTAGGAGGTGCACTCGCTCAACAATTGCGCCGTCCATTGAGCGAACGTACGTGGCATGGCACTATCGCACGCGTTCCATACGACTTTCGTCCGCCCACCCCTGACAAATTACGCGATACCTTCTGGAATAAGGATACCGCTCACGTCCTGGTCCCGCAAGCCTTTGGGGTAGGCTGGACCGTTAATCTCTATCCTTTAGTCCATCCCCAACCCAAAGGATCATTGTCCGAATAACGTAGGGGGCGTTTACAACAATACCATTCAAATAAAACGAATGAAGGAAATTCGCGTAGGGGCGTGAGCTTGCCTCCGCCCTGGTGGGGGAACAAGACGATGTGGCGGCCAGGGCGGAGGCAAGCTCATCCCCCTACCCCAGAAGGAGAGATTCTCGGTATTTGAACGGTATTGGCGTTTACGACACCCAGTAGCGTATGGACCGCTATCCTTCAATCCTCTCTCATCCACGTGCCAGGGGAAGCGTAAACGTAATACGTGTTCCCTGGCCAGGCTGGCTTTCAGCGCGGATCGTCCCGCCATGAGCAGTAATGATTGCTTTGACGATGGCCAGACCAAGACCACTACCACCCGTCGTCGTTGTACGCGAACGATCCGCACGGTAGAAGCGCTCAAAGATGTGAGAGAGATCGGCAGGATCGATGCCTGCACCAGTATCGCCGACCCAGACAGTCAGGCGCTGATCATCTGGCCTTGTTCCAATGGTGATAGTACCACCAGCAGGCGTGTGACGACGCGCATTATCCACCAGGTTGAGCAGCACCTGGGTGATACGGTCACTATCAGCCAGGACCAGGGGCATTCCCGGCGACATCTCATTGCGCACCACAATTCCCACCTGCTCACATTCAAATCCCACGACCTCAAGTGTCTCATTGACCAGGGCATACAGATCCAGAGGAGCCAGATCGAGATGAAGGCGTCCAGACTCCAGCGAGGTCATATTCTGTATATCACCAACCAGGCGGCGCAGACGCTGTACTTCACGTCCGATCAGTTGCGCAGTCTCCTGGCGCACCTGCGCATTCGTTATGACATCATCAGCCAATGCCTCGCTAAAACCCTGCACAGAGGTCAGAGGGGTGGCAAGATCATGCGCAATATTCGCGATCAGGTCGCGCCTCAATTCATCCTGGCGACGTAGCTCAGTCACATCGGTCTCAATAGTGCTCGCCATCGCATTAAAGGCATACGACAGGTGCCCTATCTCATCTTGAGATTTGGGAGGCTCTACACGTTGAGTATAATCTCCACTCTGCATGCGCTCTACCGCTGTAGTAAGCGATTTCAGTGGCTTCGTCAGCCCACGCGCCAGGAACAGGCTAAAGAGGATAACAATAAGCGCTATAGCTCCACCAGTAATTAGAATCGCCAGATCTACTTTTTCCAGGAAAATAGCAGATAGAGATGCACTTGAATACTGCACCGGCGTGATCGCAAACAGCACCCCAACAACTTGCTCATTCGACTGCCCATCATTATGTATCGGCTCACAAGCATAATACACGGAAGAGGGAGAACCATCATCACTCGGCAATTGCAATCGATCTTCCGTTTTATTTCCATGCAAAGCCCGTCCAATACACTGATCAACGGTTAAATCTGCATTTAATAAAGCTACGATTTGCTGATCTATGCTGTAATTACCATTCAGGGGCTCTACACTGTAATTACCATTAAAAGGATATACTACGATAGCGTGTGATTGGGGATCTGAATAAGATCCCATATCAGAGCCTGAAGCAGGTAGACTAAGAATATATGGTGGTATATTGTTCCAATTATCCTGATAATTATGATAGATTACTCCAAGGGGCGGCGCCTTGCTCTCTTCTTCCAGGTTAAACATACCCTGCTGCTGATGAGCAAAATTATATTGTACGACCTGCGTGATAACGATGCTCAGAATCAAAATGGCCCCTAGAGCCACACCCAGGTAGCTCACGATCAGTTTTGTGCGCAGACTAAATGATGGCAATGCTACATGGCTCCTCATAACTTATTCCTCTAACATATATTCAGAAGCTCTACAAACCATTTAACATAGAGCGTTGATACATATGCATATTTTTACTATTCACTCCACATAACGAAGTATACAGGCGAGATTTCAAAAAGATGCAAGAGAAATGTAAATTTACTGATTCTTTTTCCCGTTTCTTCAACTTGCCGCCTCTCGATGACCCACTTCAACACAGCATAGCTCGCATATTCGACCCCCATTACGCTTCAACTAATAGTACCTTTCTCGTTATTTATGTCTCATTCTTATTTAAAATTTTATAATAGATGGTGCATTGATATAAATATATTATACTCAACAATAGGGTGATTGAAATATGTAGAATACGTCTGAGGAGAACTGTTTATGGGTGATCGTATCGGGCAACAGTTTGGCAATTATCGTCTTACACGCTTGTTGGGGAAAGGAGGCTTTGCCGAGGTCTATCTGGGTGAGCACCTTTATATTAAGCGCCTGGTAGCGGTCAAGCTCCTGCACACAACATTAGGGCAGAAGCAGCGCAACAATTTTCTGGCTGAGGCCCAGCGCCTGGTAGATGTAGCGCATCCGCATATTATCCGCATGCTTGATTTTGCGGTTGAAGATGATATTCCGTTTCTGGTTATGGAGTACGCACCCAACGGTTCTTTGCGAGCCAGGCATCCAGGAGGTTCGCAGCTCACGCTCGAAACTATTCTCGTCTATGTCAAACAGGCTGCCGCTGCTTTGCAATATATTCACGATCAGAAACTGGTACATCGCGATATTAAACCTGAGAACATGCTACTGGATATCCAGCAAAAGCTCTTGCTCAGTGATTTTGGCCTCGCCGCTATCGCCCACGAGACCGTTTCACTTGACCAGCAAGGGCATGGGGGCACACCTCCCTATATGGCTCCAGAACAGATGCAGGGCAAGCCTCGTCCAGCCAGCGATCAGTATGCGTTAGGTACAGTCGTTTATGAGTGGATCAGCGGCTCTCTCCCCTTCCAAGGCTCTCTCTCCGAGATCATGGCCCAGAATCTATTTGCTCCACCGCCACCATTGCGGAAAATAATTCCTACTCTTCCCCAGGCTGTAGAAGATGTTGTACTCAAGGCACTGGCAAAGGAGCCTAAGCAGCGTTTTGCTAGCATAGTGGAGTTCGCGCATAATCTGGAGCAGGCGTGTCAAGAAAATCTTCTGCCTTGCACTACAGAGATACCTGAAGAAATACGCATGGGTGCTTTGATGCCAGATTCATTATCTGCACCTGATCGTGCATCACTACAACTCAACGCCGATAAAGAGGCCGTTCTGGCTGAAGCTTCTTCTCCTTCAATCACAACAAACCTTAGGGTAGACAGACTGATGGCTACCAGTCCATCCATCCAACTTTCGAGCACTACATCCTCACACAACGAAGCACTAACTCCTCAACTGGTACCCGATCTATTGATGCCAGCGCTAGAAACGCAGACTGATCCACAAACGCGCAAACGTTCTCTTCCACGCCGGGCTGTTCTGCTTGGTGGGATAGCCCTGCTGGCGGGAGGCGGCACGGTTGCATATACCCTGTTGGAAGCTGGAAATACCGGAACACAGAGCGCCATTTCGAGTCAAGGATTGAAGCCATCAACCGGACAGAATCCAGGTCGACAATCAGCACGCAATGTTCCATCTAGCACAACATCAACTCCCCCAGCCTCTCGCTCAACCTCTTCCAGCTCATCGTCCAGATCCTCATCTGGCGCAACAGCTCAAGGACGCACTACGCCGGGCACACAACCAACATCTACAACTGGCTCTCCTGCACAACCTGCACCAGGCGTACAACCATCGCCCCCAGCGTCGGGCAGTACCAATCCAACGCCAATGCCAACGCATGCATCAGACACACCACCATTGACGCTACAGATCACAGGCATCCCTTCACAGGTACATAACAATACGAATGTACCCGTCACCGTTACCGCCAGTGCAGCAGGCGTAGAAATACAGCTTATGGTCACCTACAATCTGCTTTCTGCTATATCCAACAGTCCCTCCCAGGCAACCAGCAATAACGGACAGGCAGTGCTCAACTGGCAGGTTGGCCTGCTGACAACAGTTACTGGACTGATAGCACATGTGACGGCAGTAGCAACAGATCAGAACGGGCAGCAGGTAAAGTCACCAACAGTCAACGTCTCTGTACTCTCGTCGTTGCTAGGTTGATAATGACAGGTCAATTTGATAATAAAAAAGAATGATTTATATATCTCAAGGTTATAGGATATTGACAAAGCATTCCTTTGCCCTTACAATAACAGTAAGCATCTGTCCCTTAGATGCAACGGCATGAAGGTAAAAGATGGTAAGCACTTTTAGTATCAGGAGTACATGTAGAGATGAAGCTTATACTCGATACACTACCCGGTCCGATCTCAAATGATTTCGGTTCACAGAGAAGACAACCAGCATTCTCACAGCTTTTAGCACGTCTACACACAATCGTGCTAGATATTTTACCGACTTCAATTTTAGAGTCTGCTCAGAGCAAATCTACTGACTTTAATGCAATGATGTTCACTCCTACCAGCATCACTGCTTCAATGCGACCTCTCTTCTGCTCCTCCACCCATGCATCCAGTTGTTGTTGTTGCCTCTACTAATCCAATCGCCTACTTTCAACACTTTTTATAGCTTATGCTACTATGCTCTCTACATATCTACCTGACCTCGTCATGTCAGGTCGTCATTTACCTAATTCGCAGGCGCTTGCCTGTATCAATATTCTAGCGAGGAGAGGAACCGGGTTATGCACAAAGATAACAATCAACACACAACGGCAACGCTAAATTCGGTCATAAGTCGAGGTATCAGCAAAGCAAAACCGGATCTCGTTATACTCAAATACCTGGCGCAACAGTTATACATCACTCTTCAGCAACCAGACTCACCAGCCATAACAACAGAACCCTTACGCTACTCTCTAGAGGATTGTCAGCAACGTAAACACCGCATCGTATTGTATAAACCACAAGAGTTGTTGCTACCCCATCGTCTCTCATTCGTTGGCTTTGTCAGTGGAACTCAACGCGTTCTCAATCCGAACATTGTCAATGAAATTGAGAGAATAGATGAACTCATGGTAACAGAACTGGTAAATATCTCAGGTATTTTCAGTTATTCCTCCCTCGAAATTCGCACTGGCCGCTGGTACAATCTGGTCGTATTTCATAACGCCGAAACAAAAACTCACCTCAAAAACTGTCATACCCACTCCTACGCCGCCTATCAACTGGCCCCACAGTATTATGAATGGATACGCTTGCACAACGGGATTATGCCCGGCGGCCTGGCTCAACAGGAGCTCTTGTTGCAGAGCACTAAATACTATACCTTCCGGGAAGACCAACGCCATCCAGATATGTACGAGATTACCTATGAGTGACGTCCCTGACCACATATCAACTAAGCGATCACAAGAAACGGAGATAGCATATGCAGCAATCCATAAAGTCATCATCACCCATCCATTTCACAACCTTCCTCTCGCCATTCCTCTATCGGACATATGAGTATATTGCCGAGTATGTGGGAAAATATATTGGTTGCTCAACTCCCCTGCACACTGGACAATCATTAGAAGAATTCGCACACAATACAGCAGATGTTGGCTTCCTTTGCGGGCTTCAGTATGTGCATATGCAAAATCGACCTGCCTGCCCTATTGAATTGCTGGTCGCGCCCGTGCTACAAGGACAGCGCTACCAGCACAGGCCCATCTACTACTCCGACGTAATCGTACGTACCGATAGCCCTTTTAGCAGTTTTGAGGAGCTAGAGGGCTGCACATGGGCTTATAATGAACTTGTTTCGCACTCAGGTTATAATCTGGTCTGCTACAGTTTGCTTGAACGCCACAAAACACTTCACTATTTTGGGAAAACACTGGCGACAGGTTCTCATCTACAGTCATTGCAAGCAGTACTGGACGACAAAGCCCATGTCAGCGCTATCGACTCACATCTGCTCGACGTACTCCGCCAGGAAAGGCCGGAAATAGCGGCAAAAATACGCATTGTTGATAGCTTCGGTCCTTCCACTATTCCTCCACTCGTTGTCGCTAGAGGACTGGATGAAAATCGTAAGCATCAAATACGGCAAGCGCTTATTTCCATGCACAAAGAGCCTCACATAGCGAAAGAACTATCCAAAGGCCACATCGAACGTTTTGTACCTGTACACGATAAGGATTACAACGCTATACGAGTAATGTTCAAACGGGTACGAGAGGCATATTCTTATATGATCAGATAAAAATAGTTGATAGAGTGCACTATTAACACAGCCATATTAGCACACCTCAATATCCCCACATAATTCATTCACACCAGGATTATCTTCACATAATATTTACGCCTTATCGCTTTTCAAGAACAGCATTTACGTTTATAATAATCATCAGGAATAGCTTTACTATCCGCTTTGACGGCTCTCTTCCATTGTGAAATGAGGCCAGGTATATTTTTTCTGTATTTTTTCTTGTATTCTCATCATAATAGTGGCTGGAATGATCAAGCTTTTTTGACCAGACCGCTTATAAAGGTCTTATTTTTCATGAAAACTGGAAGTGCAGAGCCAATTGATCGTACGAGAGGTACCATGTTTGATCGCATCGGACTAAAACTCGGGAATTACCGTCTCGTTCGCCTGGTGGGTCACGGTGGCTTCGCCGATGTCTATCAGGGAGAGCATGTTTATCTTAAGACAGAGGCAGCAGTTAAAGTGCTGCATGATCATTTTCCGAGCAATTTGCGGCAAAACTTTCTGATCGAGGCGCGTAATCATGCACGGCTCAACCATCCGAATATTGTCCAGGTGCTGGACTTCGGCATAGAGGACAATATTCCTTTCCTGGTTATGAACTATGCTCCTCATGGAACGCTGCGTCAACGGCATCCTGCTGGAAGTGTCCTTAATCCATCTACGATAGTTTCTTATGTGAAACAGGTTGCAGCAGCATTGCAATATGCACATACACACAAAATTATTCATCGTGACATCAGCAATACGTAGACTTAGTCAGTAGCGAAG
>CAVQVR010000019.1:0-199513 GCA_963717195.1 uncultured Chloroflexia bacterium | reverse complement strand
TCTCCCTGGGGGAAAAGGAGTCGTATCTAATGAACAAGCCAACACAAGTCAGCCGCCCTATGCGGGCTGATGCCCAGCGTAACTACGCCAGCCTGCTGACGCGGCACGCGTCGCGGTCTCCGAGCGCGGCGCTGACATCGTCCTTGAGGACGTTGCCAGATCGGCAGGGGTCGCAATCGGAACGCTGTACCGCCATTTCCCCACGCGTCAGGACCTCCTAGAGGCAGTGTTTCTGGATGAGGCCAATGAATTGAGGGTGCACACTGAAGAACTCGCAAGCGCTCCAGTTCCTTTCGACGCCTTGATCAGCTTGCTTCGTCTCCAGATGGACTTCGCGGCTTGAGGGCGGAGCATGGGAGCAACCATCATGGCGGCCAAGCAGGTTCCGGGGACGAGAATTCTATGCTGCAAACAGAGCTATGCACGAGGCGGGAAATGTTCTGTTGCTCCGCGCCCAGGCCGCAGGACAAATCCGCACGGATGTCTCTTTTGTCGATGTGATACGCCTCGTCTACGGAATTGTCATGGTGAACGAACATGCATCCGACCCTGATGGGGTCAACCGCATGCTCGATCTCGTCATCGCCGGAATCAGAACAAAGCCGAGTCGAGACTGAAAGATGGTGTGTTCCTTCTCGGCTCTCAGCCATCCTCCCTCACTTCTTCGGCTTGAAGGATATTTTTCTCTGTGACGAAACACTCATCCATTTCGTTTCTTCCTCTTAGAGTCCTTCCATAGGGAAGCGAAAGAGAGGCAGTTTATGCAGCTAGCAGGCATCCGTTCATCTGTGGGTCTGAGCATCAGCATCCTGGGAACCCTCCTGATAGGTAGTGGGTTTTTCCTCCCTATCTACACCATTTCCCCACCGACAAATACCACCTTCTCCAATCCCTATCCACCTGTCGTGAACGGATGGCAGGCGATAAGCACCCTACCCAGCGCGGGTACTCTCCTCGTGTTTGTCTTTGTAGCAACCGTCATACTCCTGTATACCTGTCTTCTGCTCCTGTTTCAGAAAGGTACGCGACGTGTGAACAGGACACGCATTCTGCTCTCTTTTGCCTGTATAGCTCTCCTCATCTTTGACATCCTTCGAGTCCATATTCATAAATCTTGCTGCTTCGCCTGACGGTGCGGCAGCCTCTCCAACGTTTGTCGTTGGACAGGGGTTCTGGATGGTACTGACAGGCCTTGCGCTCTGTGGGTTAGGAGTGGGGAGTGCAAGTATTGGAGCCTTCATCGGGACCTGTCTGGGAATCGTCATTGGCTACTTTCTTACCCTGGGCGTTGCAGTTTCGCTCAGTTTTCTTTCCAGACTCGGCCCTCCCGACATTGAATTCATCCTGAGCCTGATAAGGGATTTTAGCAGTACGTCCCTAGGCCTCTGGCTTGGTATTTCTATCCTTGGTAGCATCCTGGGTGGCTGGCTGTTTAGAAAAATACAGGCCAGGTTTCGTCAAATAGACGACGACCTGGGCAGTTATACAGGTCCCACTCAACGCCCAGGAGCTTGAGTACAGAACACTTGTGTCAGACGATAGGTCTCAAGACTCTCTATCTCAATGTGAACCCCATCTCATTGTTCCACACCTGCATTGCAATTCCACAAATTCTCAGCTATACTCTCATCAGACGAGATTTCTCTACCACCCATTCTTTTCTATCACCCTCCCGCTTTCAACATTCCCCCCTGAAAGATGAAAGAACCCACCCCATCTCGATCAGACAACAGGAGCTCTCCCCCATGACCCCATCAATCACTCTCACCAAACCCAACATCAAATTCTCCATCTCCACTAGAACCTATCAGCCGGAAGGCCGGAATATGCCGGAAGACCAGAAGATGAGGAAGACCGGAATATACGGAAGGCCGGAATGTTACGATCCACCTCCTCCTGCCAAAAACCTGCCGTTGAAAGATATCCTATTGGAGTGCACCCATACCCTACCGAATGTGCGTGGTTGCGTGTAGAATAATTGATAGTGACTATGTTTGGAGCAAGATAGCTAAAAACGGAAGATTATTCCCCCAAAAAGGAAAGAATACATGGCTCAAATACATCCCTGGTGGCAAACAGGCGTAATCTATCAAGTCTATCCGCGCAGCTTTAAGGATAGCAACACCGATGGCGTCGGCGACCTTGCAGGCATTACACAGAAGCTCGATTACCTGCAATGGCTCGGCGTCGATGCGCTCTGGCTCTCACCCATCTATCCATCTCCCATGGCGGACTTTGGCTATGATATTGCAAATTATGTCGATATCGATCCCCTCTTCGGCACCCTGGCGGATTTTGATACCTTGCTTCAGCAGGCGCATAGCCGCAACCTCAAAGTTATTCTGGATTATGTGCCCAACCATACGTCCGACGAGCATCCCTGGTTCCAGGAGTCACGTTCCAGTCGTACCAATCAGAAACGCGACTGGTATATCTGGCGCGATCCAGCTCCTGATGGTGGTCCTCCTAATAACTGGCTGGGTCTCTTCGGTGGTCCTGCCTGGCAATTCGATCCACACACTGGACAATATTACCTGCACCTGTTCGATGTCAGGCAGCCTGATCTCAATTGGCGCAATACAGCCGTGCGCGCGGCGATGTATGCTGTATTGCGCTTCTGGCTCGACCGGGGCGTAGATGGGTTTCGCGTCGATGTGCTCTGGATGCTCATTAAAGATGATCAGTTCCGTGCTAATATCATGAATCCAGACTGGAAACCGGGCGATCCCCCTTATACGCGCCAGTTTTCTACCTACACCGAAGATCAGCCCGGCATGCATGACATTGTACGGGATATACGCAAACTTATAGACATTTATGATGAGCGTGTATTTATTGGAGAACTCTATCTGCCACTTATGCGGTTGATGCAGTACTACGGTGAGAAGCTTGATGAGGCGCATCTACCCTTCAATTTCCAGTTTGTGACCATGCCAGATTGGAATGCCACCGCCATTCGTAAGATTGTTGATGAGTACGAACGGGCACTTCCTACAGGCGCGTGGCCCAACTGGGTCCTGGGCAATCATGATCGCCCTCGCATTGCCACACGCGTAGGCCGGGAGCAGTCCCGTGTTGCCCAGATGATGTTACTGACCCTGCGTGGCACGCCGACCTGCTATTATGGTGACGAACTGGGCATGGAGAACGGGTATGTGCCGCTTGAGATGATACACGATCCACAGGGGAAAGATAATCCAGAGCATAGCCGTGACCCGATCCGCACGCCTATGCAATGGGATAGTAGCGCCAATGCAGGCTTTTGCCCTCCTGATGTGGCTCCCTGGTTGCCGGTTGCCGCTGATTATCAGGTCTACAATGTAGCAACCGAACAAGACGATCCGCGTTCGTTCCTGGACTTGATACATAGGCTGCTGGAGCTGCGTCGTTCTGCGCCAGCTCTGCTTCTTGGCTCTTACAAGTCTATCAATCAGCAGAACACTTCCTGTTTCGTCTACACGCGCGAACAGGATGAACAGCGCTATCTTATCGCACTCAACATTTCATCTCACGAGCAGGTGGTGAAGCTGCCAGGAGGGATAGGACAGGGACGTATCGTACTCTCGACACATATGGATCGTGAAGGAAGCATTGACCTGGCCGAGGTGCATTTGCGTGCGAATGAAGGATATGTGATTGCACTGTAGGGGTCAGATTTATCGCGCCCAGGTGTGTGCAGCATCCAGGAATGGAGGGAACATCATACACCTGAACGTCGTAAAAGCAGCCCGTACAAATAATAAACGAATAGTGATATACCATGATCATCTCAGCAAGCTACAAAACCGACATACCAACATTCTACGGCGAGTGGTTCATGAACCGCCTGCATGCTGGTTTCTGCAAAATGGTCAATCCCTATGGAGGCCAGGTCTACACCATTGCCCTCTCACCAGAGCAGGTCGATGGCTTCGTGTTCTGGACAAAAAACATTGGCCCCTTCCTCCCATACCTGCCCGAAATACAGCAGCTTGGGTACCCTTTCCTTATCCAACATACCATCAATGGCTACCCATCCCAACTTGAATCCAGAGTCATCAACTATACACATACGCTCAATGCTATGCGACAACTGGCACAGGAGTATGGCCCTGAGCGACTCATCTGGCGCTACGACCCGCTTCTTTTCACATCATTAACTCCGCCTGATTGGCATCGTTCTAACTTTGAGAAGTTAGCGACTGAGTTAGAAGGTATCACCAATGAAGTCGTCATTTCATTTGCCCAGATCTATCGCAAAACTGAGCGCAATCTACGTAAGGCCGCACAACAGTCAGACTTTACCTGGCACGAACATAATCCTGATGACCCAAACTTTATAGCAACGGCTCGTGCACTCGCGGCTGAACTGGCCCAGATTGCAGCCTCACATGGTATGCAGTTGCGAGTCTGTTCGCAGAAAGCCTTCCTGATTCCCGGTCTCGTTGCAGAGGCAAGTTGTATCGATGCCGAACGCCTGGAACGTGTGGCGGGTCACCCTATTCTCAATAAAGCACGCCAGAAAGGCAATCGCAAAGAATGTGCCTGTGCGGCCTCAAAAGATATTGGAGCCTACGACACCTGTCCCCATGGCTGCGTCTATTGCTATGCGGTTCAACAGCGCGATTTGGCCTTACAACGCTATAAAGAGCATAATCCTCGGGGTGAATTTCTCTTTCCTCCTCTCTGAATATGAACTTATTATTCCTGCAAGAAGCATAGGTGTTTGGTCGATGGGCGTTGGCTTCAGCAACCTTTCTCAGAAGAACACCAATGGAGTTTCTTTGCAAAAGACCTCTTATTGTTTTAACTCTTGTAGCGTTTGAATAGGAGACAGCATGTTGACAGGACTGATACTATGCCAACTCATTGTTATTTTGATCGTCGTACAGATTTTCGGTTACCTGTGCAAACGAATTGGTCAGCAATGGGTCATCGGCGAAATTTTAGCGGGACTTGCGCTGGGTCCTTCGCTTTTAGGGATGTTCTTGCCAGGCGTCAAAGGATTTCTCTTTCCCGCCTCAGCACTCCCAACACTACAGACGCTGGGCGATATCGGCCTTATACTCTACATGTTTGCTCTAGGAGCAAATCTAGATACTCACCTTATGCTCCGTCAGGCCAGGATGGCTACGGCGATATCCTTAAGTAGCATTCTCTTACCCCTGGGAATAGGCGCAGGATTTCGCGTTCTTTCTTTTTCCCAATTTTGCAGGGCCAGATGCCAATGTGCTTTCATTCACGTTGCTCGTTGGAACTGCCATGGCGATTACCGCATTTCCTGTGCTTGCCCGCATTCTCTCTGAAAAAAACATGTTGGGAACGAGGATCGGAGCACTTGCATTAACAAGCGCTGCAATTGATGATGTTATTGCCTGGTGCTTGCTTGCAGTAGTGGTTACGCTTGTTCACGCTCAAGGTCCGTTATCAGCAGTACTGACAGTCGGGCTCACACTGATTTTTATCGCTTGCATGCTGATGATTGTGCGTCCCTTGTTCGCCTACGCCAGTCAACATATACGTTCAAAAGAGTTACTGACAACTCTCTGTATAGTGCTGCTCCTGCTAGCAGCATATGTAACGAATGTGTTAGGCATTCACCCGGCCTTTGGTGCATTCTTGCTGGGGCTCATTCTGCCACGGAAACTGCTGTTTGTTGAGCTTGTACAGGCTGTAGAGCGGGTAAATTCAGTGCTTTTTCTGCCACTCTACTTTGTGTATAGTGGGTTACATACTCAGATCGGGTTAATTCGTACGCCCTGGTTATGGCTCATCTGCTTGTTGGTTCTGGGAATTGCCTGTATAGGCAAAGTCACAGGAAGTATGGTTGTGGCGCGTTTCGTGGGTGAATTGTGGCGCACTTCTCTCAGCCTGGGTATCTTGATGAATACTCGTGGACTGGTGGAATTGATCGTTCTCAATATTGGACTCGATCAGGGGATTCTCTCACCCACCTTCTTCTCTATGCTGGTGATTATGGCTCTAGTGACGACGATGATGACATCTCCTCTGTTATCGTCCCTGGGTTACAAGCAAAAACGTTCACCAGAGACCAGCGAAACTCTGGAAAGTAGTTCTCTTCGGGAGCATACTTAACAGAAATTCTTTACTTGATAGAAGCATAGAAGAGAAATTGGATGTGTTCAATTGCATGATGAATACCTATTGGATGTACTAAATGTACCCACTTCAGTGCTATTCTCTCTTCAAGAGATGATCAAATTGGTACAATTATGAAAGAAGGGTGAGATCATGGGACTGACAATGACCCAGGTTGATGCATTTACAGATACTCCCTTTAAGGGCAATCCCGCAGCCGTCTGTGTCTTGCCGGAGGAGCGCGATGCGCAATGGATGCAGAATGTTGCGAGTGAGATGAATTTGTCCGAAACCGCCTTCCTCTTGCGCCAGGCTGATGGGTTCAACCTGCGCTGGTTTACTCCTCTGGTTGAGGTTGATCTGTGTGGGCATGCTACGCTTGCCAGTTCCCACGTATTATGGGAGTCCGGTCTGCTTAAACCTGACCAGCAGGCGCGTTTTTTCACACGGAGCGGCTTGCTCACGGCTGAGCGCCAGGGGAATTGGATCGAACTCAATTTCCCTACAACTCCTCCTGAGGCAACCGATGCGCCTGATGGTTTGCTACAGGCGTTGGGTGTTGATGCGACATATGTAGGGAAGAATCGCTTCGATTACCTGGTCGAAGTTGCCTCAGAAGAGATTGTACGTAGCATGCAACCTGACTATGCGCGGCTATTAACGGTTTCGACGCGTGGCGTTATGGTTACCAGTCGTGCCAGTACGCCCGGCTATGATTTCGTCTCGCGTTTCTTTGCTCCATGCGTGGGTATAAACGAGGATCCAGTAACAGGTTCGGCCCATTGTTGTCTTGCGCCTTATTGGAGTAGCAAGCTCGGAAAAGAGACGCTGCAGGCTTATCAAGCTTCGGCTCGTGGTGGTATTGTGCGCACAAATGTTGCAGGTGAGCGCGTGAGATTAGCGGGGCAGGCTATTACTGTACTGCGTGGTGAATTGGTATAGGCATATCATCGTTGTAATGCTGCTTGCCTGGATCATTCACAGGTGCTCAAACGTGTTAGTTTCAGAACCCTCAAGCGTATTGTAAATGAGGAAGTGAGCAGACATGAAAAAAGTAGAGATTGAGAACAAACGTGTCCTTTTTAAGGATATCTTTACGATTACAGAGACAAACTTGCGTTTCGAGCAGTTCAACGGGCAAATGAGCCAGTCTGTGCGCCGCCTGATCTTTGAGCGTGGCGACTCTGTAGCGGCACTCCTCTTGAACCGGGATACGCAGCAAGTAATTCTCATTGAGCAATTCCGCTATCCCACCTATGAGAAAGGGCCGGGCTGGCTCTATGAGGTGGTGGCCGGGATGATCGATGAAGGTGAGCAAGCGGAAGATGCCATGCGGCGAGAGATCCACGAAGAGATCGGCTATCAGGCGCACGAGCTTACGCATATTGCGACGTTTTATGTCTCGCCCGGGGGATCATCGGAGCGTATTCTGCTCTATTATGCTGAAGTTGGTGCTGCTGACCGCGTCTCACCCGGTGGCGGGAAGGTTTCTGAACACGAAGATATCCGACAGGTTGAACTGACATTGCCTGAACTCTGGAAGGCATTAGAAAATAATGATCTTGCCGATGCCAAGACCTTAATTGCTGTGCAGTGGTTGCAGAGTCGCTTGCGTAATATCGAGCTCTAAATGAGTTGACAATGTAGAAGATTTTTGCTAGTATTGGAGCGATGCACCCATAGCTCAGTGGATTAGAGCATCGGTCTTCGGAACCGAGTGTCGTGGGTTCGAGTCCCTCTGGGTGCGCTAAACCTACAAACCCCCTCCAAAAGCCAAAAAGACCCCAAAACGCAGTCACAGAGAACCACACTTTGTCATCATGGCGTTGGAGACGTGAAAGCCTGGCTAGAGAGCCTAATAATGGGGAAGCCTCGTCACGACCTGCCGGGTCCAGAGCTTTCCAATTCTCCCAGAGGAGGTGCATTTGCATTTCCGGTTTTGCAGCGGGCAATCAGAACCTATCTATAACAACGTTGCTTGCGAAATGCAAGATATTGAAGGAGTATTTGTTTATGACAACTACCACAAACAATCCAGCAGGAAAATACGCTGCTGTCAACGGAATCAACCTGTACTATGAGATTCATGGAACTGGCAAGCCTTTAATCATGCTTCACGGTGGTTTTGGGTCTTTTGAGATGTTCGCCGCTCTTTCGCCCGCACTGGCTTCGAATTATCAAGTCATTGGCGTCGATCTGTATGGGCACGGACGCACAGCCCTCACGGATCGCCCCCTGCGTTTTGAGTCTATGGCTGACGATATTGCTGGCCTGATAGGGCATCTCGGACTCGAAAAAGCCGACCTGCTTGGCTTCTCTCTTGGTGGGGCCGTGGCTCTGCAGACCGCCATTCGCCATCCAGAACGCGTCAACAAACTCGTGGTGATCTCCACACCTTTCAAACGGACTGGCTGGCATCCTGAAATGCAAACAGGTATGACAACCTTTGCCCCGGAGTTCTTTATGCGTACTCCCATCTATGATGCCTATCTACGTGTTGCGCCAAAACCAGAAGATTTCCCTCGATTGGTCGCCAACATGAAGGAAGCCATGAGTCAGGACTATGATTGGACAGAGCCTGTTTCCGCTTTGAGAACCCCCACGTTGATTATCGCTGGCGATTCTGATGGTCTTCCTCCTTCCCATGTAGTCGCGTTTTTTACCCTCCTTGGCGGTGGACTGAAGGATGCTGGCTGGAATGGTGAACACCTCATCCCATCACAACTCGCCATCTTGCCTGGCGCCACTCATTACAACATTGTGTTCCGGACTGATCTCCTCCTCCCAGTTCTTTCTCCCTTCCTTGACAAATGAGAACCGAGAAATGAGAACCCATCGCAAGCGAGCCTGCTTTGAGTCCGCGTAGAGAGGTGTAAATCACATAAGTATCCTGATGAGCAGGCTCCCTTAGAAACGCAATGCATTCCGTCCCATTTACCATTTGTCGTTCCCCAGGAGAATGAGGCAAATTCTCCCAGGATAACGTTTGCACATATACACTGAGGAAGCTTGTGTCAGTCGCTCTTACTATCCCTGTGGGTGACGGTCAGATAGCCGACGAGGGCGATGATCATAATCGCGAGAATCAGGCTGACCTGTCCGTTACCCACGCCAAGGCCACTCAGACTGCGCGGTTTCCCTATCCAGTCGGCAAACGATGCGCCAAGTGGTCGGGTCACGATGTAGGCAAACCAGAAAGCAAGAATTTCGTTCAAACCCAACAGAAAGTAGCCCAGAGCCGGTACAGCAATCAAGACGGCAAACAGGACACCTGAGGAGAAGTACCCCAATCCAAGGGTAGTTGCGGTCATGTCACCTGCCGCAGTGCCGAGCGCGAACGTCGCCATGACCGTTGCCCAGTAAAACAGTTCGCGGCGACGAGTAGAAATACTGTGGATAGACAGAGTTTTCTCACTCGCATACCAGACAATGAAGATGATAGCAAGGGTGATTGCAAAGAACACGCTTGAGACGAGATACGGGATACCCAACCCAATGTGTAGCACATCGGCGGCCATCGTGCCGAATATGGCAACCATGACGACCGCTAACCAGTAGATCCATGCGACATATCGACGGACAGTGAGTTGCAGGATCAGTGCAGCAGCCAGTCCAATGCCCCCGAGAGCTACCGCGATCATCGGATTGAGCTGGTGGACCAGGTAGTCCGAGGTCGACTCACCCATCGCGGTGGTTAACAATTTCATGATCCAGAAGTAGACAGTAATTTCCGGAACCTTTTTTAGGGTTTGCATTCCAAGATGCAGAGATTGAGCAACTCCGCCGCGCGTGTCGGCAGTTGTGTTTCGTTGAAGCCGTAGTATGGATTTATTCATATGTTCCTTCTCCTCGCCTATAAATTTTGAAATTCATGAGCAGAAATTCGATAATTATGTGGGTGATTCAGTTTCTTTCACATATCAATCACATAGGAGAAACTGAGATTTTGATTTTGACACATTTTTTGAGGCGGGTCAAGAAGCAGTGCCATGCTGCGTCCATAAAAACGTTATTCCAGGCAAGGGAACCGTCATAAAGAGGTACATGCCACTCCCGATGCCCTGGAAAAGCCAGAAACGATCAGGTGGCTGATTTCCTCGTTATGAAGTAAGTAGAGCATTGAGTAGATGTTTCTGTACCTTCCCGAGCGCGTTGTGGGGTAGTGTGTCAACGAAAATGACCCGGCGCGGCTTTTTGTAGCCGGCGAGGCGCTCCCGGCAAAACGCAATGATTTCAATTGCTTCAGGCGATGTATTCTCTTTCGGTACAATTACCGCCACCACCTGCTCCCCCAGTTCGAGATCGGGCGTACCTATCACGGCAACTTCGGCGACCGCCGGATGCGTTGCAAGCGTGTCCTCAATCTCGCGTGGGTAGATATTGTAGCCTCCACTAATGATCAGCTCACGTGCTCGGCCGGTAATCGTATAGTATCCATCATCGCTGCACCAACCGAGATCGCCGGTTTTGAACCAGCCGTCGGGACTGAATGACTCTGCAGTGGCCTCGGGCCGCTTCCAGTAGCCGACAAAAACGTGTGGACCACGCACTTCGATCTCGCCGATCTCGTTGGCTGACAATAGCTCACGGGTGAGAACGTCTACAATGCGCCCTTCCTGACCCGGGAAGGGGCTCCCAACGGTGCCAGCACGCCGCTCTCCCTCATAGGGATTGGTCATGTTCATAATCGTTTCTGTCATACCATATCGTTCGAGGATACGCTGGCCAAAGACCCGCTCAAAATCGTTGAAGACCTGCGGGCTAAGTGGCGCGGACCCGGAGACGAAGAGCCTTAGAAGATGCGACGAGATCCCTTGCCGTTCGACCTCTGCTAGCAACCGGACGTACATGGTTGGCACGCCGAAGAAGAGGGTAATGCTGGTATTGTTGCGGAGTGTTGTGAGGATGTCGACGGCATCGAACCTGCGTCGCAAGATGACGCTGGCCCCGTTGAAGAGTGTTCCGTTCATCCCAACCATCAGGCCGTGTGCGTGAAAGAGGGGCAGCGCCAGGAGCAAACGATCACGCTCGCTCCAACGCCATGCATTTGTTATCGCGGCGATGTTGGAGGTCAGGTTCGAGTGGATCAGAAGTGCACCTTTCGCCTGGCCTGTGGTACCCGATGTATAGCCAATGATAGCGGGGTCGGTAGGAGCAGGCATAGCGAAGGATGCCTGGCTCGAACCCGTAGCGTGTGCAACGAAATCGGCGAAGGTGGTGCTCTCTTGGGTTGTGGTTGGTCCTCCTTCGTCATTGACCACGACGAGCGTCGTCAACGACGAGAGTGCCAGGCGCTGCAATGCTTCTTTGCCCACATGATTTGTCACGCAGAGTCGCACACCTGCATCGGTCATGATATGACGTAGCTCGACCTGGCGGTACTGCGAATTGACCAGCACGACGATACCACCGGCAAGCTGTGTTCCCAGGTACGCAACGACGAACTCAGGGCAGTTGTCGAGGAAGATGGCGACACGCTCCCCAGGCTGCATTCCCCACGCGACGAGCGCCTGGGCGAAATGTGCGACATCTCTATACAGGTGTGCGTAACTGATAGCCCGGTCCTCGAAAAAGATAGCCGGGCGCTGTGGATACTGTTGTGCGTACCGAGATACTGCCTCAACTATCGAGTCCATGGAAGAACCCCTCTATCTGGCTGGAGGAATAACGCTTAAAAGGGGACGCATCGCAGGACGGTTAAGGTTTTGACCAACGACATGCCGTTTTCTCCCTGCATTCGCTCTTCCCTTTATCGAACTTTCGATGCTTATCATATCACACCGTCCTTCTTCATTTTCTGCGTATCTTATAGTCATAGAATGATGGAACAACTTCTGTATAAACTTGTGCCATCCCTACGCTTCCTGGCTTCACGCGGGTAATAGACTCTTATCATTGCCTATTCTATAGAGCGAATCTTACACGGCGCAAACGGAGTCCAGGTATCTATGGACCTCGTTCGCGCCTTTACATATCAATATCTAGATACGCTCCATAATCTGGGTGATGAGCTGTTCAAAGGTAGTGCCTTGCAGGAACGTCGTGACCGGAGTGACTACATTTAGATCTGATCCGATGCGATTTTTTAGTTCGACCGACATCAAAGAATTGATGCCTAATCGGTTGAGCTGTTGATGAGCATCGAGTCTGAGAGAAGCGTGACCCAGCACTTTGGCAATCTGGTCGCTGAGATACTGCGTCAGCAGAGGCTTACGCTGCACATCGTCCAGATTGGTCAGCATCTCGCTCGTCAGATATGCTCTTGTTTCATTCTCTTCCTTTGCTCCATTTTCTTCGATCAGGTGAGCGAAGAGCGAGGATCGGGTCAGATCGGGGTAGAACTGACTCCATTTAGGCAGGTTAAATGACATCGCACCAATCTGCGGTGGACTCTGATGTAGCAGGGTTCCCAGGATTGCCAGCCCTTCTTTGGGCTTCATACTTGCGAAACCACGGGCGTCCAGGCGCTCACCCCGCTTTTCTTTCATGGCCTGACCGACCTCACCCCAGCGGCCCCAGTTGATGCAGAGAGCTGGATAGCCTTGTTGCCTGCGATAGTGAGCCAACATATCCATAAATGCATTAGCCGCCGCATAGTTCCCTTGACCAGGTGAACCGATCAGCGAAGCCGCCGAAGAGAACAGGACAAAATAGTCCAGTGGCTCATCCAGCGTCAGGCGATGGAGATTCCAGGCTCCATCTACTTTGGGTGGCATCACGCCTAGAAAGCGCTCATGGCTTAGTTGCAGCAGGGTGCTATCATCTAGCACGACGGCGGAGTGAAAGACACCGCGTAGTGGTGGCATCTCACGTCGTATACGGGCCAGCGCATTCTCCAGATCATCTTCTCGCGCGACATCTCCTTTCACTACACACACGTTCGCGCCAGCCTCATGCATGATCTTTAGCGATGCTTTGGCTTCCTCAGGAATCCCTCGGCGCCCCATGAGTACAAGATGCCTCGCGCCCTGCTCGACCATCCATTGAGCCGTGCGCAGACCTACGCCGCCCAGTCCTCCTGTAATTAAGTAGGTACCATCGGAGCGGAAGAGAAGCTCTTCCTGCACCTGTTTATCTGGTAACGTGTAGTGGGCTAGTCTGGCTACGTAGCGCCTCTCTCCGCGCAGCACAACCTCGTCCTCTTCTTCATCAGACCAGATTTCCTTACAGAGTGCTGCAAGGCAAACCTCTGAAGGTGCCGCTTCTAGATCGATTAAGGTGCAATGCAGATTTTGGTGCTCATAGACGATCACACGTCCCAATCCCCACAGTGGTGCTTGCAACAGTCCAGTCGTCCGATCTTGCTCTTTGATAGCATGGACTCCGCTCGTTACCAGCCAGAGCCGAGGAGATCTCTCTTGTTTTGCTGCTGCCAGTGCCTGGATTAAGTGCATGACACCGATGCTTGCCAGATCATGGTCGACGTGCAAGGGTTGCTGTATGTTCTTGTTTATCGATAGTGCCTGCATACCCCACAGATACACAATGCCGAAAGCTTGCTCATTGCTCTGATAGGATAACTCTGCGAAAAGTTGGTCGAACTCTGCTGGAGCTTGTGGAGAGAGTTCATAATGCTGTTTTCCAACCTGCTTGTAAGACTGGCCTGTGGTTACTATCACACAATCTGCACCACTGTTTCGTAAGTGTTTCACCAATCGCTGCCCAATCCCGTCGTTCTCGCTGAAGACCAGCCAGTTTTTACGTGGTGATCTCTTCTCGCGTCGCCTGTTATGGATCTGCGCTTCCCACTTGATGGTGTACAGGAGCTGATTCAGACGCTGGCGTACGAAATCTGGTGTCTCACCATCCAGCGATTGTAAGCGGCATCCTAGTACTTCCAGCAGCACCTGCCCTTGCTCATCGAGCAGAATTATGTCACCCTCAAGGGTACTTTGAGCGCTGTTTTTCTCTTTTTGAACAATTGCATGTTGAACAATTGCATGTTGAACAATTGCATGCGTCCAGAGCTTACTGCCAGGCTCTGGTCTCTGGTGAAATTTGATCCGCTTCACTGCTACGGGTACGTATGCAACCTCCTCTTGCTCTTCCGGAAGAAACGGTATGATACCTTGCAAGAAGGAATTGATCAGCGCCGGGTGAATCTGGTAGTTGGACGAGTCGTTCGTCACGCCCGTTGGAATAGTAAGATGCGTCATCACCTCATCCGGATGCCGCCAGACATGCGTCACACCCTGAAAGAGTGGACCATGCTGAATGCCGCGACCCCGCAAACCCTGATAATAGGGCTCGGCCTCCATCGCCAGCGTCCACTCACGCTGAACCTGCTCCGGTGCAGGGTGAATGATCTCCTCTTTTGTAATGGGTTCCTTCTCGCGTCGTACGGTTGCGCTGGCGTGAAGTATCCACTCAGCCTCTCGTTTGTTCTGTATGGCCTGAGTACTGAAGAAGTGCAGGGTTATCTTCCCTGCTGCTGCCTCTTGCGTCAGAATTACTTGTAGGGTCTGGGTGATCCCTTTAGGGAAGAAGAGAGCTTTTTTGAGCTCAAGATCCTCTATACTAAAGCGTTGTGCTCCGAAGACCTCAGTCGCTGCTGCCAGAGCCAACTCGATGTATGCTGCGCAGGGGAGTACTGGTATGTCATGTACACAGTGTTCGCTTAGATAAGGGAAGATCTCAGTATTCATGTCGGTTGTCCAGAAGTACGTCATAGAGTGTAAGGCTGACTGCGTGCTCGTGCCCAGGATGGGATGCCCCATGCCGTTGTTGCGTCGTGTCGAGGACGTTGATTGAGGACGATCAAGTGTCGAGTTCCAATGGCGTTGGCGTTGCCAGGGATAGCCAGGCAGGGAGACGTGATGCCCTCCGTTGAGATACAGCCGGGACCAATTCGGTTCGCATCCACGGGTGTAAAGGTTGCCAAGCGTAGCCAGCATTACGTCGCGCCCTGCCTCATCGCGTCGCATCGATGCAAGGGCCAGCCCTGACTTTTCGCTGTGCTCGATGGTCTGTCTGATTGGGCCGACCAGGATTGGATGGGGGCTCATCTCCATGAAAATGTCGAAGTCATCTTCCAGCAGGTTCTGTATAGCTGTAAGGAAGAGCACTGGTTCGCGTAGATTGTCGACCCAGTAGCTGGCGGAGAGTTCGTTACCATCTACGAGGCGACCGTGAACAGTTGAATACATTGGAAGCTCTGTCCTGCGTGGCTGCACGCGTTGCATGAGCATGAGCAAGTCATCGTGCAACTGATCCATCTGTGGACTATGTGAGGCGACATCTACGTTGATGAGGCGGCCAAATACGCCATCGCGCGAAAGAGTGTCCAGTATTTCACTGAGCGCTTCTGGATCGCCAGATAATACTGTCGAACGTGGGCTATTGTTCACTGCCACAGAAACCTGCCCCTCGTAGTCAGTGACGATTGCCTTTGCCTGGTCAAGTGGGAGGTCTACGGCAGCCATTGCTCCCTTGCCTCTGGTGCGGAGAAGCAACTTGCTACGGGAGCAGATGATCCAGGCGGCATCATCCAGACTGAGTGCCCCGGCTACATAAGCTGCGGCTACCTCGCCCATGGAGTGACCCACGACGGCGTCGGGTTCGATACCCCAGGAGCGCCAGAGTGCGGCCAGGGCCACTTCGATTGCAAAGAGTACTGGCTGGATCACATCGATGTTCTTCAGATCAGCGTGTTCCTCGTCGGCCTGCAACTGATCAAGCAGCGACCAGTCAACATAAGTGCTTATTGCACGATCACACTCCTCGATAGCTGCGCGAAAAACCGGTTCCTGTTCCAGCAGATCGCGCCCCATGCCCGGCCATTGTGAGCCCTGACCGGGGAAAATCCAGGCGATCTTTCGCTGCTTGTTGACGCTTCTGTGCCCGCTGATTAGCTCCAGACCTGCCTCATCATGTAGGAAGGTCTCTAGTTTGTTGTGAGTATCCTGCCGTGAACGGGTGATGACTGCCAGCCGGTAGTCGTGATGCGTTCTGTGCAGATTGGTCATGTAACAGATATCACGCAGTACCTGATCGGCGTACTCTTCCTCCACCAGATGTTGCATATAACTATGTGCCAGATCTTTCAATCCCTCATGAGTCTGAGCAGATAAGGTCAGGAGGTGCGTCGTGGGTTGGGAACTGTCTTGTTCTGTAGCTAACTGTATTGATTTTGGGGCCTCTTCTAGCACGATATGAGCATTGGTTCCCGCAATGCCAAAGCTGCTGACTCCTGCTATGCATGGAGCGCCGCTCTGTGGCCACGGTGTCAGTTGCGTTGGAATTCTCAGTGCGTAGTCCTGCCACGGGATTGCTGGATTGGGCTGGTGGAAATGCAGGTTGGGCGGGATCATTTTGTGTTTGAGGCAGAGCGCGACCTTAATTAATCCGGCCAGCCCGGCGGCACCTTCAGTGTGGCCGATGTTAGTTTTAACTGAGCCAACGAGTAATGGATCATCTGCTGATCGTCCCTCACACAATATACTTCCCAGAGCCTTGATCTCCACAGGATCACCTACGCTGGTTCCCGTACCATGTGCCTCGACATATTGTACATCCAATGGATCAACACCCGCGTCACGGTAGGCCTGTCGCAGCCCGGCCTGCTGCCCTTCCACGCTGGGAGCCATAAACAATTCACAGCGTCCATCGTTATTAGAGGCGCTCCCACGGATGACTGCGTAGATCGGGTCTCCATCGGCAAGAGCGCGTGAAAGCAATTTTAACACCACTACACCCGCACCTTCGCTACGCACGTAGCCATCGGCCTGTGCGTCGAACGCTTTGCAGTGCCCATCCGGAGCCATCATTCTTCCCTGCGAAAACCCGATTGTGTGGTCAGGATTGAGGATGATATTCACACCGCCCGCCAGTGCCATTGTGGATGAACCCGTACGCAAGCTCTGGCAGGCGAGGTGTACCGCGACTAATGAAGAAGAGCAGGCCGCATCCAGCGCCACGCTCACCCCTCGTAGTCCGAGAGCGTAAGAAATGCGACCCGCGGCACCGCTACGTGCACTTCCAGCAGTGCTGTAGACATCAAGGTCGGCAGGATTGTGGAACTGCCAGTCCCAATAATCACCTGTTATGATGCCGATAAAGACACCGGCGATTTCATCAGTTAGTTTCTCTGGCACCAGGCCTGCATCTTCCATCGCTTCCCATGCGACCTCAAGTAGCAACCGATGCTGTGGATCCATGCGTGAGGCTTCGCGCGGCGAAAGGCCAAAAAATGTGGCGTCAAACTGGTCAACCTGGTCTAAGAAGCCTCCCTTGCGGCTCATCACTTTGCCAGGAGTGCCAGGACGTGGGTCATACACCGCATTGATGTCGTAGCGGTCGTGCGGAACCTCTGTAATCGCGTCGGTGCCATTACACATAAGTCTCCAGAATGCGTGTGGATCTGAGGCACCGGGAAAACGGCAGCCTATGCCAACGATAGCAATTGATTCCATATATCCTCCGATGATTATTCTTTTATGAATGCTTCATGAATAGTTCGCGGGGTAGAAACACGCGAGACTACCCGGCTGTTGCCGAACGTCTTGCCCTGGAGCGCTGCAATTAAAGGATCAATATTGGAGTGTGCAAGGGGCAAGATAGGAACCTGGTGCTTCTGCTCAGCGTGCTGAATAGTGCTAACGTAGTAGGCTACTATCTGATCAACACGATGAAGATTCGCTTCTGCCTGTGCTGCTCGTTGGTAGCGTATGAGCAGGTTATTTAATGCTCGCGCGATCTGCCAGAGCATGTTATCCTGCGCGAGAGGTGCACGGGTTTGCAAGGATCCGTTCGCAACAGCTACATGAGTTTGCAAGATTTGCTGTATGCCTGTATCAAGTTCGCGTTTCTGTTCGGCAATTTCGTGCTGTAGTTGGGCAATGAACTCTGCACGATCTGCACGCTTGATGGCTTTTACCATGGTGGAAGCCAGTATGTAAGCAACGCCTGCCACCAGGAATAGCGTACCAACAGGCCGTGCTATGATAATCAGGAGGCGATCATGGAGATCCATGTTAAGTACGGCAGTGTGAGGCATATAGACTAACGTGCCAAGGATGGCTACCGTACTCATTGCTGCGACGAGGAAGATGCTGCGCATGGGTAATAATGAAACTGCCAGGAGCTCCACAATGACATACATGTCGTATCCCTGCAGTGTTGTTTCGTCAAATGGGACGGTTGTAAAAAGGGCAATCGTCAGGATCAGGAAGCCCGTAAGATTGATAAGGATCCCGGCAGCGAGTGTATATCCTTTCCGATTGAGAACCAGAGCGAGGAAAGACGCCGCCGCCAATCCCAGATCCAACCAGAAGTAGGCGTGTCCTGGGGCAAAGAAACAGGCTGGAAGCAGCGCTATAACCGTGACAGTAAAGAAGAACAGGACATTACTGGTCAATTGCGATTGACGTGCGGCTTCTCGATGCGCAAGTTGCCCGGTTGACGGGACTTGCGGAATAGCAGTAAGCGTATTCCAGAGCCGTATCAAGCGGTTATCATTGGCCGATTGGGGCTCGATCATCTCGGAAAGGGATAAAAGATCTTGAGTCGATGGCTCATGAGATGCGATGGTGTTTGTCATTGTTTGAAAAACCTCCTTTATACCCATCAATACCTTTGTTATGATGCAATTGGCATGCATGTGGTCAGACGTGTGTGGCTTCAGGTATTGGAGAGGTGACAAATGCTGTATTGCTTCAGCAGGAGAAACAAATGATTTATGCATGATTTGTTTATACCTCACTACCAACCATATAACCACTAAAGTTTTAAGTTACCCTGAAAATACTATAACATAGAAATCGAGTGATGTATACTGTTTTTGTCGTGGATAGTCATATATGGTTATTTCTATCAAGATGTGTTGCTGTCTGTTGCTGTCATGGTTTTACCATTAAAGAGCATATCAGAGGTTGGATTGTTACAAAATGCATTATTCGGGCATGGCGGGCGTGAAATAATCGGACCCTACCCAGACATGGAGGAATTTATCGGGCATGGCGGGCGTGAAATAATCGGACCCCTACCTCGACAATGGATATAGTATCAAGCATGTGTTTACCAGTCACTTTGGATAGCAAATGAAGTATATAAGTATAACAGAGTATATTATTGTGCACCTATTGATATAACCGCATCAACAGGGTTTTCAATACCCGTAGGCCCGACCGAGAAGATGGCATAAGCTATCCCCATTGTGGAAAGCTTTTGTGGGATTTGCGCTGATTTATCGTTGTAGGTCGTATTTTTTACTGTGCCCAGCAATTGGAATTGCTGATCCTGATCAGGAAATATGCGATAGACGTTATATGCAACTGCATTCTGCCCTGGGTCCCACGAGAGATCGACTGCACCATTCTTCGTGATTTGATATTGCCCATTATCGGGTGCCGTGGGTATCTGCTTTGCTAATATCCACCTGACATGGGTTGTGAAGGAAACGACTACATCAGTTGCGTTGGCATTCTCAGTGATGAGAGGGGTGTATTGCTGCTCATAGTTTGCAATAATCTGGTCTTTATACAGGGCGGCAGCAAAGTTAATAGTGATGGAAGTTATCTGTTGCGTATAGTTAATGGCTGTGCTGCCGTCGGGGCGTTGAGTAACCTGAGCTTTTATAGGAGAGCTGTCTCCCGGAAGATAGACGTTGACAGTATTGTCCTTGTTTACCTCAAAGAGGAGGCCTTGAAGTTCAGTAGTAGCACCCGTTTTAATTGTTTGTGCATCGATTGGCGTACTATTTCCGCTATCATCTGTGCTTGTGCCGTTGACAGCAGAAAAGTTGAGTGGAGTACGCAACTGAAAATTGGTTGGTCCGTGCAGTGCGGATGGTGCTAAGGTCGGGGTTGGCGCTACTGGTCCATAGGACTGTGCATGCTGTCCCTGTGAAGTTGCCTGCTTAGCCGGGGAAGAGGAGTCAGCGCATCCCACAAGCGTTTGCAAAAAGAAGATTGCTGTGAGAAACAGGGCGAATCCATAAAGAATGTGACGGTTTCTATCTGGAATACCAGTATTTCGTGTAGCCAAGATGCGACTCCTTCCGCAGCATGTCAGAGTGTTCAAGTACCTATGTACCATTGATAGGGATAGAAGTCAACGGAATTTTGTTGGGTGAATAGAAACTGAAGACACAGCAAGCACTCGATAGACCACGCCCATTTCTGATGCATGATACAATATGATATATTCTGGTGTGCTTGCTTTTAGCAGTACAAGGTAAAACATATTTGTCGCACTCGTCTGAGAGGTATAAACGCTATTTTCTACACGCTGCGGCTGATGGGGACTTCTGTACCAGAAAGTTGCAGAACGAGGACGCGTAATGATATATTTAAAAGAAGCGATCTATTTGTACTCGTGTCCTCGTTCGTAGATGATGGTGTGGATACTATAGCGTCTCAGGATGTGCCAAAGCTGAGATTGTTTTTGAGATTGAGATTGGATAGGAGTCTTTGATGATCATTCTCCTGGTCACGATCCTCGCAATTGCTCTGTGTTTCATTGTTGCTGGCCTGTTTCTCTCTCCCAGAACCTCTGATTCACCTCCTCGGAGTGTATCATATGCTGCTCGGAGTGGGAGTGGAGTTCGGCGAAGCAGTCAACAACCGCCTATACGACGAGCTTCACAAGTTACTGCACGGATGCGTCACCCATATATGGAGGTTGGGCCGGAACCCTGGGCTGGTTTTGCCGGATCCCTCAATGTTGGGCGTATTTTCCGCTCAAATCGAGGAGATAAAGCTCCCTGGATAGGTCTCACCCTGATCTTAGTCGCCATCTTTTGCTTTAGCCTCTTTATGCTAAAAACGTTTCTTCCCGGTTCGGGAATGCTTGTAGCTACATCATGGCCCGACGCCGCTGCTGCTGCAACTCCTCCTGCTGCCAGTGCCAGTGCAAGTAACGCGAATGCGAATCCTCTTGCCAGCCTCTCCGGAGCATCCAAAGCCCTGGTGCGTATTAATCAGTTGGATCCTGCCCAGTATAACTCTCAACAAGACTATAGCACCTGGGCCTACTCAACCTGCTCTACTGCCGCAATGACGGCTGTCATTAATTCTTATGGACATAATTATCGCCTTGCCGATATCCTGAAGGTGGAAGCAGGAATACATGAGATTACGCCTGATCTAGGTCTGCTGGAACCGACTGGGATTGATCGTACGGTTGCTCAATTTGGCTTTAAGACCTACTGGCTCAGCAATACTTCACTTGATAATGTGATCAAGGCAGCGAACCAGGGGCATCCAGTGATTGTTGGATTTCCGCCCGCTCTCTGGTCTGGTGGGCACTTGCTGGTTGTGCGCGGTGGGAATAGCCAGTACGTCTACCTGGCCGATTCCTCGCGCCTGAATATGCAGACGATGGCCCGTGCCACATTTATGAAATATTGGGCAGGCTTTGCCGTCGTCGCAATGCCAGCGTAGGGGCCAGATTTAGCGCGCCCAGGTGAGTCAAATTACGGCGACTCACCTGGGCATAGTAAACGCAATCCTACGAGATTTCGGTTGGCGCTTCATCTTTCGGGGTGGGTGGTACATGCAGTTTGATGCGGCGAAATGCTTCTGCATATTGAATGTCGCTATTCTTCTTCTCTCTGGCGATCTTTGCCGTCCTGCCAGCCATTTCACGTATACGCTCGGGCATCTGTGTTTCAGCCTCGGGACCAAATTGTGTTATATGAGAGAGAATTGCTTTAGCTTTCAGGTCGATAGTCTGGCTCACATCCACGAAGGTGTTGGATTGCATCGTGCCGAAGAGATACAGTTCATGCACTTTATAAGGCGGTAAGTCCTCCACGAGCAATTCGCGATATGAACGAGGATTGCCAGCAGCTGGGAAGATCGCATCGAGAACGATGTTGCCTGTAGCACGGTGATCCGGATGATTGAGGTAGCCAGTTTCATCTGGCTTCTCATCGGGATCAGGAGCGAAGATGTGCTGCGAAGGATCATGCGTGACGACCACTCGCGGGCGATATTTGCGAATGAGCCTGACTACAGCTTTGCGCGTCTCCTCGTTATTGGTGAGATGACCGTCGCGAAAACGGAGAAACTCGACGGCTTTGACGCCCAATAATTCGCACGAGGCACGTTGTTCTTGTTCGCGCGTGAGGATAAACTCGTTCTCATCTATGTTGGGAACTTCACTTCCCTCGGTGCCATCAGTCATAACCACCCAGACGATTTTTTTGCCCTGACTGGCCCATAAGGCGCTGGTAGCGGCTGCGCCAAAATCGTCGTCGTCAGGATGGGCACCGATCACCATTGCTTCAAAATCCGGCTCGGTGATGACGGCTAAAGCGCCGGGTACATTTCTATCTGCCATAAAGGAAAACCTCTCTATTGGTCTTATACTATTGCAGCAACCACTGATTCAAACGCAATTATTGTTTCTTCTATTCCGATGCTACGACCAGCCAGTATGTCTAAGCCAACTGCACGTTCTTGCAAACCCTGGCGTAACAGTGCTTGCTCTTCCCCGGTATGTCCAAGGAGCCGGGCAAGCGTTGTCGTATCCCAGTGCAATAAGACACCAGCCTGCAAAAGGCTCCCTGCACGGCGGCGAATCATATCCAATCCCACGACTTTGCGTTGACCTGCAACAACTTCATAAGGTGAAAGTGTGCCGTAGCAAGCACGGTTCATCAGTGTTTCATAGGTTTGTGTCTCCGGCTGTTTGCGCAATGCTTGTTGAGCACGTGCTTCAGCGGGAAGGACGATCCGCGTCCGTATGCCAAGTTGGAGCAATGCGGCTACCCATGCTTCGCCGAACCAGCGATATGATTCGACAATATCGAGCAGCACCAGGGGATGATTCCCTGGTAATATCACGTCCAGGCTCAGTAGATGCGGACCAACTAGAACTGCTGTGCCGCCAGCGCGTCGGTGATAGAGTGGTAGCGTCTGCCTGGTAAGCTCTGCTTGATTAAGCACATCCTGCTTTTGCGAAAATCCCAATACCAGTCCTGGCGGGTTTGCCAGCGACCAGTACAGAATGGGAGGATCGTCCAGCTGAATGCTGCTTAAGAGCTGCTCACTCTGTTCGATATGCTGCCGTTGATCTGCTATGGTGAGTGGGTAGATGCGCCAGCTATTCTTTACGCTAGAGACTTTGTGCAATATCCTTCTCCGCTGGTTTCCGGAATATCCAACCTGCTCCGGCTGCGATCAGGCTCAAACCACCGCATATCAGGAGTGCAATAGGGGCGTTGAACAGGCTTACAAGGCCACCGATAAGCAGATTTCCAATAGGGATACTTCCGGCGAATACTAACATGTAGACGCTCATAATTCTACCACGCAGGTGATCGGGCGTCACTGTTTGCAGTGTTGTGTTCGAGATGGCGGAAAAGGCAATCTGCGAGAAACCAACGCAGGCGATCAGCACAAGCGAGAGCAGATACCAGTGTGAGATGGCGAAGAGCATTTCAAGCACACAAAACACCATTGAAGCGAGCAAAAGGAAAGCAATGTCTGGCTTCTTGTTGTTCCAGGCCAGCCAGAGCGCCGAGAGCAATGAGCCAACACCAAATGCTGATGAAATGAAGCCAAATCCAGTTGGACCAGCATGCAAAACGGTGGTCGCAAACAGTGGTAGGACAACATTGAAGTTAATGCCGAACAGCGAGATGGTGCCAACTACGACGATGATTAGAAGCACTGATGGCTTCTGCCTGATATAAGCAAGCCCCTCGCGAATACTCCTGATGGTTCCGGTTTTTGCTACCGTTGCCTGTTGTACGATTGGTCTAATAATAGTATGCAGTTGTTTTGTATTGATCAGCGCCAATCCAATCAGGACAGGAATAAAGCTGAGTGCGTTAAGCAAGAAGAGTGGTGCAATGCCCAACAAGGCGATGATGAGACCACCGAGTCCAGGCCCAATGATACGTGCCATATTGAATACGGATGAGTTGAGCGCGATGGCGTTTGGTAGATCCTCATGTCCTACCATCTCGCCGACGAATGCCTGTCGTGTCGGCATATCAACCGAGTTATTGATACCAAGCAGCGTTGCTAATACGAAAATGTGCCACAACTGAACGGTGCCAGTGACTACAAGGAGCCAGAGTACAGCTGCCAGGAGCATAGCGAATGATTGCGTGAAGAGTATTACTGTGCGCTTGGGAACACGGTCGGCCAGCACGCCGCCGAATAAGGAAAAAAGCATAACCGGAAGGAATTGCAGGGCTCCCACAATGCCAAGTGCCCACGCACTTTTCGTCAATTGTAGCACCAGCCATGCCTGTCCAGTCGTTTGCATCCAGGTGCCGATGAGCGAGATCATCTGTCCGGTCCAGAAGAGGCGAAAATTGCGGTGTTTGAGGGCTATAAATGCACGTGTAAAGCCGCTTTTGTGATATTCTTCTAGCTTTTTCGTTATACGATGGTTGACTTCTAATCCTTGATTTTTATGAGAAATTATGTGTTGCATAGGGGTAGGGTATCCAATCTAGAGAACATGGAAAGAAAGTGCCAATCCTTTCTAATCGTTATTAGGTGTATTTTGCATTTCGTTGCGAATACGCTGATGGCGCTCTAAATTTTCATATAAGGCAGAGCGCATCTGCTCCAGCGCAGCGACTTTTTGCTCAATGAGTTGGAGCTGTTTGCGAATCAATTCATCAGAGCGTTCGAGCTGAACCAGTTTTCCACTCGCTTCTGTCTCCTGACGATAGGCTTGTTTGATCTGGCCGCGTTCGTTTTCGGCATCCAGAAGCTTGCTGATATCGGTCAGGGAGAAGCCGAGCAGATCGCGAAGTTCTTTGATGCGCTTCAGTAGCCTGATATCCTCTTCACTGTACCGTCGATAATTTCCTTCGGTACGGCCCATGGGAGGGAGCAGGCCCATCTCTTCGTAGTAGCGCAAGGTGCGTTTGGTCATGCCCGTGCGCTGTGCGACCTGTTCGATGGTATAGAATGCTTGCTCTGATGGGGTCTGTTGTTCTATGGGTTCGTTTCCATCTGTTTTCATCATAAGAAATGCTTCTTTCTCTCCAATGTTGCTACTGGGGTGTTCGTAGCAGGTTTGTGGAGATCATGTATAGAGTATACCACACATTGACGTTAACGTCAATGTCATTGTGAGATAATCTCAAGGCAATTGCCTGGTCGTTGTGTTGGTAATTTGTACGACCTCTCGAACAGTTTTTGTATGACCCCTCGAACACTTGTATGACTCCTCGAACAGATCAGTTAAATCTTCGTGAAAAGAACCTTGAGAAATACACCTAAAATGCCTTGAGAAGCCAGTAGTAAAGAAAGGCTACTGAGGGATATTCAGGCGAATTTTTGGAAATTCGCTCAAATAGCATAATGCTTGGGGTATACTTTCTTTCAGAGGGGAAAGTAGTGAAAGTGTCAACCAACTGCAATGGAGAGGAAAGGCACTGTATGGCAAATCAAGACCATCTCAGCGTACTCAAACAAGGCGTCAAAGTCTGGAATGAGTGGAGAAAACAACATTATGGGTTTATTGCAGATTTGACCAATATACCTGATGAGCTCAAAGGAGCAAATCTTAGCGAAGTCAACTTTATGAATACTAATCTTGATTGGACGAATCTCTGGAAAAGCGACCTGAGTAAAGCGAATCTCAGTTATACAGGTTTTATCAGAACGAATCTCCAGGAAGCCAATTTGAACGAGTCCAATCTCAGCAGCGCGACGATGGCTGGAGCTTTCCTTGAGGAAGCTACGCTTAAGAAGGCGATTTTGAGAGAGACCAACCTAACGAAAGCAGATCTGAGTGGAGCCGACTTGAGCGGCGCAGATCTGAGTGGAGCCAATCTCTTTGAGGCCAATCTCAGCGGAACGCTGCTCTCTGATGCCAATCTTGAGGGAGCAAATCTAGCGAAAGCACTCTTAGATCGCACAATTTTGACGAGGGCAAACTTGATGAACTGTTCTGTTTATGGAGTATCTGCCTGGAATGTCCAACTCACAGGCGCAACTCAGCGCAACTTAATCGTTACTTTGCCAAATGAGCCTGTTATCACAGTAGATGAGCTTGAAGTTGCTCAGTTCATTTACCTTTTGTTGAACAACCAAAAGATCCGCGATGTTATTGATACCATTACATCCAAAGTTGTACTTATCTTGGGCCGTTTTACTCCTGAACGGAAAGCTGTTTTGGACACTCTAAGAGAAGCTCTTCGCACACACGGGTACATCCCGATTTTGTTTGACTTTGACAAACCGAGTAGCCGAAATTTGACCGAGACCGTGAGAACGCTTGCCCATCTTTCACGGTTCATCATCGCTGATCTCACTGACCCAAGCAGTATTCCCCAGGAGTTACAAGCTATTGTCCCAACCCTTGCCGTCCCTGTGCAACCAGTTCTGCTTGAAGGGAGAAGAGAATATGCCATGTTTGTAGACTTCCTGAATACATACCATTGGGTGTTGCCTACTCACTACTACATCGATCAAGTCCATTTGCTCGCAACACTGAAAGAACAGGTTATCGCACCCGCTGAGCAGAAGGCACAGGAGTTAGAAAGGCGCTAGTGTCAACAACGGTCGTTCCAAGCCATGAAAAGAGGTTGGTATGAAAAAGCCATCAACAGATACAAATTTAGAACGTACTGGCACACCTGGCCTTGATATTTTTAAAATTGCAGGCCAATCGATCTCTGGCTACATTCCAGGCTTGAAAACGGGAAACACACGAGAAATTCGCTGCCCGTATACCAGTCTTCCCGAGCAAATGCTTGCGCTTTACCTGGAGTACCATCCACATGTGAGCTTTTACCAGCGGGGTGACGCGAGCGAAGCCTTTGCACGAGCACGGCGTTTGCATACGCCATTGGGAACTCCTTACCCCATTTCCTATCTTTATGAGGACAAACCGCATGAATACTTGCCAGACTTCGTGGGAAAGCTTTGTGACGGGAGCCTGTTCATTGGTGAGGCCGGGCTAGAAGAGCAAAAAAGCAAAGGGCAGGCTCTGGCGAAAGCAGAAGCCGCTCGGCGTCTGGTTCAACTTAAAGGTGGCTTCTACTGGCTCGGCACGGAAAAGAATCTTTCCCTCAAACGCCACCGTAATTTGCTCTTTCTTCATATCCGACGCGAGGCGTTTCGCACGTATGATGAGATCAAGACTGTTCTGCTTACTTCCTGGCCCAGAGGCGAGTTTCGCAGTGTGAATGAACTGGTAGAGCTGTTCGGCGGTCGTTGGTCGAATCATGAAGTCGAGGCTGCGGTATGGAAAATCGCCGGTGATGCTGCGGCTGAAGGGCGACTGTTCGTTGATTTGACCGATGTGGAACTGTCTCTCACCACCCCTCTTGCATTGCTTGATCTTGAACTCCCACCAATCCTTCCTGATCCTCTACCCTCTTCGTTAGAAATCGTCGATGCCGAGAGCAGCCCCGGTTCTTTGGCTCAAGACAACAACTCTCCTCCGGTCGTTCAAGCCAACCTCCTCGGAGCTACCTTTGATGATTCTACCTTAGAGCCAGAGCTACGAACGCGCTTCTTGCGCAATCTGGCCGCAGTAACCGATGTTTTCGAGGGAAAAAGTGTTCGCCAAGCGGCCTCAGCACATGGTATGGCTCCGTCAACGCTCTCACGTCTGCAACAGCACGTCAAGACCTTCGGGCAGATCGCTTGTGTTCCGATGGGCATCTATCACCGTGATCGCCAGATGCATCCTGACCTCCAACAACTTGCACGAAAATTGTATACACAAACGCTTCGCCCGACGATCATGGCCGTCTATGAAGATGTTCGCCTCAAAGATCGTGCTCGTGAGCTAAGCGAACGTGAGGGCAAGCTGGTTCATACGCCAAGTTACTGGCAGGTGTACTACTATCTCAAAGCTATTGAGCAAGAACCCGAGGTGGTCCACGCCCGTTCTGGTCTCAAACATCCCCCACGAGGAAGAACTTCTCCACAGTCATATGTGCTTTCCATTCCCTTTCCTGCCTTCATTTGTCAGGTCGATGAGCATACTCTCGATCAATTCATTGTTGGAGCCGATGGAACACCAATCACACGCCGTGTTCATGGAGCGGTCCTGATTTGCGTCAAAACTGCGGCCATACTTGGCGCGGTGCTCTCACTTGATACATTGACAGAGGAAGATTACATGCGGTTACTGAAGCAAGCGTTAGAGCCCAAGGATGAACTGGTGATCCGCTATGGATGTAAACACTCTTGGCCTTGTACAGGCAAGCCAGCGGTGATTTTTCATGATCGTGGCAAGATTTTTACCTCTGAGCGAGCAACCCAGGTGATCGTGGATCGCCTCAAGATTACTACAGAGCAAGCTCCTCCTTTTGCTCCATCAGCCAAAGGAACCGTGGAAGCACTTTTTACCTGGACCACTTGCAAATTTGAGCATCGATTGGAAGGCACGGCAAAATCGACTCCGAAAGATCGTGGTGCTTACGACAGCGTGCGGGAAGCCAAAAAGGCTGGCATGACTTTGGATGTGCTAGAGGAGTTGTTCACGCAAGCAATTGTTGATGGATATATGCAGGAATGGAACGAACTCCGCAGACAAACGCCCATTACTTTGTGGCAGGAGAGCGTGCGAGAAAAAGGCGTTCCCCGTTGGCTGAGATCACCAGATGATCTGAAATTGTTGCTCATGAAAGCTCAAAACCGCCACAATCCAGAAACTGGGCGATATGCAATTACTGAAAATCGTCTGTCATTTCTGGGACGCCACTATGTTGGTCCAGGGATTTTGGACCGTTTGCGGGGCAAAGAGATCGAGATTTATTTTGATAGAAGGGATATTACCGTCATTTATCTTTTTTGGAGGGAGAACTGGTTGGGGAAGCATACTGTACCCACTATCTCAATCGACGGGTCAGTTGGTGGGAAGCACAAGCGGAACGTCGGGCCGATGCCACGCTGAAGAAGACCGCAACAGCGGAGAGCCTGGAAAATCGGCAAGAAATTCAGCAGAAAGCTTCAGCTGGAAAGCGCATTCATTCACTCGAAACGAAACGACTCGAAAAGCAGCGTCAGCTTGATCGGCAGAGGCAAGAGATTCATCCAGAACACGTTCAGGAGGTTTTACAAGCGCTGGCGAAAGAGCAAGCAACGCCTCTAAGCCGCTCCTCATCCATCTCCAGACTGCTTGCTCCTGCGGTGCCGAGAGAAGATCCTCCTGGAGCCTCTATTGAACATCTGCCCATACGAGATCTGAGAGGAGATGATGACGATGCCACTTGCTGATGAGCAGGAACGCCCTCCCTTTGTTTTGCAGAGGAATTTCATCTTGACCCCCTTTGAGAAACGTTTTCAAGGAATATTGCAGAATGCGCGACAGAATCGGAGTTGGCATATCATCGCTGCGGTCCCTGGTAGCGGGAAGTCGCTGGGAATCCATGACTTTGTGAGGCACAGTGGAGCGTACAAAGAAGCAAATGGAAAAACGTTTCTTCCGGTGCTCTCGATCCGGGCACCGGAGGATGGAGCAACTGAGCAGGCACTGGGCTATGCGCTTTCAGATGCCTTCGGTGTGGTTCCCAAGATGCCCTGGTATGCGCGTCGTACCTGGCTTGTTGAGATCATGGCTTCAACAGGGGTCGAATGTATTGTTGCAGATGATGCCCAGGATTTCTCACGGCATCATCTCGCCTTTCTCAAGAAACTAACCGATAACCTTGCCGCTCCACCGTATGAGCACCCAATCGGTCTCTGTTTAGTGGTTGCTCACAGTGGGAATGTGACACCATTCAAAGAGGTCTTTGCGCGACCTGAAGTCCTCTGGCGGCAATTTCGTCGTCGTTTGGATACCGAACGACCGATCTGTACCGTTCTAGGTCACACTGCTGATGAGGTGCGATTGATCTTGACGGCATTTGAAGATCTTTATCGGAGCCAGTTGCCCGATCTCCAGTTGCGTCTCTGGGCTGACACCATTTTTGGGTGGTTAACTCACCCCATCCTTGACCCTGATGCAACGGGTCGTGTGACTATGGATCATTTGACCAGACTGGTGACGATATCGCTTCGACGTACCTATGAGCAAGGGGTCACGAATGTCACGGCGGAGACGCTCCAGGCGGCGGCTGAATTGATGATTCTGCGGCGTGATGAGATGACCATCATTGATGCTCTTCCTCCTGAAGAATTGCCTCCAAATCAGGAGGTAGGTTGATGAATACCATGGCTTTCAGTGACCCTGGCTGGCGAGCTACTTTCCCTCATCGCGTAACTCCACTGTACGAGGAATGGTTTGCTGGGTTGTTACTTCGCTGCGATGAGGTCAACCACTGGGTAAGTGGAACAACCTGGACCTCTCTCAAACAAGCCACCGGTTCGATGAGACCACCAATGCTCCCTTCTCTCAGTGTGCCTACTCATCAGCAAGTCGAGTACATCGCTTCGTTGTTAGATCTCCCTGTACAAGAAGTTCGTAACACCACCTATCTACCCGAACTGACTCGCTACTATGGCCTCCTCCATCCACTTCCAGGAGACTTGAGGCCGTCTTTGACGTTTCGGGTTTGTCCGGCATGTCTCGCAGAGAAGCATTTTCTCAAGCGAACGTTGGCTTTGCTGTATGTGTTGTACTGCCCCTGGCATCAAGTCACTTTGCTCTCGATCTGTCAGTGCGGGACCCCTTTACGTCTCTTCGACTTGCAAGCATTGCCCTTTACTTGTTCTGCTTGTGGAAAAGCTTGGGCTGATCTCCCCAAAGTTTCTCCAACCCCTGAGCGAATTGCGGTTACCCGTCAAATCCTCTCCTGTTACGAGTACTTTTACTTTTGTGGCAATCCTGTTCTCATGGACAAAGCATTTCATGCAGTAGTGTATGCATGGCAAGAAGAGATTATCCGGGAAAGGAAGTTCCCTCCTAAGCGAAGTGACGACCCAAAAAGCCCCTATCCGCGTCTGGCGTCAAATCAGGTTCCTTCGCTCTGTTTCCTTGTGCTCAATCTGGTCAAATATCATCTCTACAATGATCCAAAGGTCATCTTCTGGGGAGAAGAAAGCGGTTGATGGACAAGATATTCCTGAACGAGATTGCCTGGCAAAACACCTTCCCACAGTGTGTTATGCCACTGCCAGATGAGTGGCTGCCTGGGCTTCTCCTACGTTGTGATGAAGTAAATCATTGGGAAAGTAAGACAACCTTGTCTTACCTCTTTCGTACAACTGGCAGAACATCCTCATCGAAAAGTTCCAGTATGATCACGGTGTCTTCTCTGATCTTGGACTGTCTGGCACAGGTTCTGGCTGTTTCCAGAGACCTTCTTCTTGCCACGACCTATCAGGCCGAACTCGCCCGCCTCTCTGGGACTGCAACTCCTCATGCGAGGCAATTGAGCATGAGGTTTTCATTTCACGTGTGCCCTGTATGCTTGAGAGAAGTACGATTGCTCAGACGCGTATTGGTCTTGCCTCATATCACGCTTTGCCCGCTTCACCACGTTACTCTCGCGAACGCCTGCCAATGCGGCTCCCTCTTGCATCTTTTTTCTCCACAGACACGGCCTTTCACCTGCCCAACGTGTAGTTTGGACTGGGCAGCCCTCCCTCACAAACTAGCTTCGCCTGAGCGTATCGCACTGGAACAAAAAATTTTATCTTGGTATGCATTTTTCCTTGCTGAAGGAACACCATTGCTGCTCTCGCAATCTTTGCAACGTATTCGTCTGCACTTAAAGGGGGGAAAAGTGAGCCGTTTGAAGTGTCTTGATGGAAGAGTCAAAGCAGTGGAACACTATGAGTTAACAAAAGCTTCACTTGGCTACTTGGTTGATTTACTGGTGAGTTTGGACCTTGTTCCGTGGGCGGCGCAATGATGCAACATGTCCATATATCTGAATCGGTTTGGCAGGGTACCTTTCCGCATCGGGTGACACCATATCAAGATGAATGGCTTGCTAGCGTGCTCCTTCGCTGCGATGAGGCCAATCATTGGGAGAGTGGAGTCACCTTTCGGTATCTTCTCCATTCGACTGATCACCCAGGTTTTGGCCCTGGCTCTTCCTTGATTGTAGTGCCATCATCAATTCTTGCGTACTTCGCTCAATTGCTCATGGTTTCCCAGGAATGCCTTCTTGCTACGACCTATGCCATGGAACTCGCGCGACTCTATGCTTCTCACGATCCACATCCAGGACTGTTGCTTGGTCGTCGAAGGAGTGCCAACCTCTCCTTACTGCGTTTTCGTAGTCGTCCTGATCAAGAAATGACTCCTGGTCTGATGTTTCGGATCTGCCCAGTATGTATGAAGCAGGCTCATACTATCAGGCGTACTGTGACCTTACTCCATCTGAGCTATTGTCCTTTGCACCAAGTCGCCTTCCAAACGCATTGTACCTGTGGAAGACCACTCATTCTATTCTTCCAAGGAAGACCGCCGTTTGCGTGCTTTGCATGTGGTTTGGATTGGGCACAGTTGCCTTGTCTTCAGATCTCGCCGGACCGTGTGACGTTAGAATGCGAACTCTCCGCTCTTTATGAGTTTTTTCTTACGAAAGGGACATATGAATTGAAAGCAGACATCTTGTCTTTTGCTCGTCGTTCTATGAGCAGGCAACAACCTCTTGAGTTGAAACTTGCTCATGGTCGGACAAAGGAAGTGACAAACTTCACGATGGATCTTTCCCTTAGCTATGTTGTTGACATTCTGGTAAGTATCGGCATTTCTCCAAAGGATATCAGTGCTGAATTACAGCCTTGATCTTCAAACGCTCCGCTAGCACTTTCTTGCCACTGGAGCTGCAGATGCAACACTAGGAGCATGAGAACTAGATACTGAGGTTTGACATGCAACCTAATTCTGCATTGGAGATTCTTCGATAACTTGCGTCTTTTCAGATAGAATATCTGAAGAAATATGATATGTTGTGGAGGCTCTGGCTATGCATTGGTTCAAGAAACATCTATGGAATATTGGCATTGCTAGTGTCAACATACTGTTGCTTCTGACGTGCCTGACTTTGATTCCACTGTCAACAGCGAACGCACAAGAAACCACGCGGGAAACAGCGGCACCAAACGTAGTCATGGTGCAGGTAACACCAACTGAAGATGCGACTGCCACCGCATTGAACAAAGAGCAACTCACCCAACAGGTTACTGGACAGCAGCATACATGGGGCAATTGGTTGTGGAGCAATGCAGCAACGATTCTCTCCAGTTTCCTCTCGACTCTGGTGATTGTCATCGGCGCACTCTTGGGCCTCTGGCGGTGGCGTAGGGAGCGTCGAGATGCGCAAGACAAAGAATTGAAAGAGCGTCGAGATGCGCAAGACAAAGAATTGAAAGAGCGCCAAATTGAGCTGGAAAAGCGAGCAGAAGAGCGCTTCCAGGCCGCTGTGACGGGACTAGGAGACGATAAGGAAGGGGCTAGGGTTGGTGCTGCTATTCTCCTACGAACCTTCTTGCGATCAGGCTATGAACAGTTTTACACCCAGACCTTTGATCTGGCCGTTGCGCATCTGCGTCTTCCGAAAACACCGCACCCCCCAAAAGATCCAACTATTGCCATTCCACTCACCACGCTTAGACAAGCATTGATTGTTGTCTTCAAAGAAGCTTTCCCACTTGCTCGAAGTCATCAGGAGAGAGAACCTCAGTCTCTTGATGCAACAGGTATTCAATTAGATACTGCTTACCTCAGTGGAGCTGATCTCAGACAAATTTGGATGCCTGAAGCGGTCTTACGAAAAGCTAATCTTGAAAAGGTTAATCTCAGCGGTGCCCATCTTGAAAAGGCTGATCTTAGTAGGGCTAATCTTGAAAAGGCTGATCTCAGTAGAGCTAAGCTCATGAAAGCTAGGCTTGTTGAAGCCGATCTCAATGGAGCAGATCTCAGTGAGGCTAACCTTAATGAAGCAGATCTCAGTGGGGCTAACCTTAATGGAGCAGATCTCAGTAAAGTCGATCTTAGTAGGGCTAACCTGAGTGGAGCTACACTCATCAAGGCTACTCTCAGCGGAGTCACCCTCAGTTGGACCACCCTCAGTGGGGTGCATCTCAGCGGTGCCACCCTTAGTGGGGTCAATTTCCACCTGGCCAAACTCAACGGAGCTATGCTCAGCGAGGCTAATCTCAGCAGGGCTAAGTTCCGTAAGGCCGATCTCAGCGGGGTCTACTTCAGTGGAGCTGATCTTAGTGAGGCTGACCTGAGTGGAGCTGATCTCAGCAGAGCCAATCTGAACGGGGCTCTGCTTAAAGGTACCAACTTACAGAGAGTTAAAGGATTGACGGAAGAGATGTTAGCAGCCTGTAAAGCAAAAGGGGCCATCGTTGATGAAGACTCTACAACCAATTCATCTCAGTCCTCCGTTGTACCTTCCTCGCCACCGCAAAGCAACGATATGCAATCTCAGTTGGCTCCATCTGCTCAAGAGAATATACCGCCCTCTGATCCAGGTGGAAGCAATACTGCTTCCTCTCAACAAGAATCGAAGCCTTAAAGAACTCTACGTTGTCCCTAACTAGATTTTGAAGTTACAAAGGGGCAACCGTCACGGCATACCCTTTACAGGGATTTGAGCGTAAAGGGTGTGCCGTATGACACACCCTTTTTGGCGATAGAACCATAGATGCCACTGACAGAAGTGCTTCATGGCTGATATGAAGCCGTTTTGAACAACTCATTCAAAGGAACGAGGTCTACTCCACAAAACGTATGACACACCCCTTCATCATGGATGCTACTGACAGAGGTGTAATGTTCCCCAGGTCAAGCTGTTTGGCGTGGTGACGTGGAGTGAAAAAATTTACTTCACGAAACATAGAGTACATCCTTGCCTCTTTGTTGGCTCTCGTTAGCTAGAAAAACGGAGCCGACAACTTCCTATCGAGAGAACTTTGGCAAAAGTGTTCGATGGTTCACACAACTATTTTTGCATGAGCTATCGAACATTCCTTCTTTTCACGCTCGTTTCTGTTCGAGGGGTCATGCAAACTACCATGTGTGGTAGCTTTCCTGAAAATGTGTCCGTTTTTCCCTGAGAAGTTGCTCATTTCTCCGAAGATGTGATACACTCCTCTTCAGGCTCAAGCATGTACATCTGACAAGCAGGTGCTATTTGCTTATAGTAAATATACTTGGTGGGAAGAATATGATCAACATCCTTGATCAGACAGAACAATGAGAAAGGCTAGGATACACGTAAAAGTTTATCATGGCGTTGTCACATTGTTGTAACCAACTATCACACCATTATCCCAAGGCTGATTACCGCTCTCACAGATCGCGCTACTCCGGAGTACTGGCCAGCAGATCGGTGAGCTGACTATTTGGGCTCAGGAACTTGCAAGGAAGAGAAATGCTATAATAAGATGGGAAAGAGTATAATGAATACACTTATTTGGTTTATATAGATAGGGTTCGTAGAACGGAACCCCAATAGAGCTTCCAAGGAAGAACAATATGCATCGAGAAGACTTACTAGCTTTAGCACGCAAGGCAGCACTTCGCGCGTATGCTCCTTACTCGCATTTCCGTGTAGGTGCAGCGCTTGTAGTAGAAACAACTGAGGGACCTCGCATTGTCACCGGGGTGAATGTAGAAAATGCTTCGTATGGATTATCCCTTTGTGCTGAACGAAATGCTCTAGCAGCGGCTTGTACATCTTATAGAAACGATTCGTCTCAAAATGAACAGTTGAGAACTTCGCCAATTATCAGCCAAGTAGCAGTTGCATGTATTGATGCCTCTCCTGAGGATCCTCCCTCCTCACGCTCTCCATGTGGTGCCTGCCGACAATGGCTGGCAGAACTTGCTCCTGAAGCTGTGTACTATGTAGATGGTATTGACAAAGATTTGCACCTAGATGATCTCCTTCCATTTGCTTTTCGCCTTGACATTTGAACTGTCGTATATAGTCATAGTTCATTATCTCATGAGTAGGAGCATATAATGGCTACCAACAGCCGTAGCTCAATCTGGATCACCCCAACCTCAAGGGCATTTATAGAAAGTGTAGATGCACTAAGGACAAGTTTTGTTGATGGGAAAGGAGTTCCTCTTTGTCTTACTTGTGCAAAAGAAGGAAATTCTGCTTTCTTTACCTCAACAACAGCGACAACGCTGCTCGCTCTTCATTATATCGATAAGCTCTCGGATGAGTTATGTAGGCGTTTCCAAGAAACAATTCTTTTGCTAAAGAGCGAAGCTAATGTTGTCTACAGCGGTCGAGTAGAACATGTAGAAGAAGCCGCATGGGATGCCGCGGAAGGCGCGTCTCCATGGATTACAGGGTTAGCTATTTGGGCTTTGTTAGGGACAGGATATAAAGGTGATCAACTTAATGAGATTAAGCGAAGTGCGCTGTGGTTGGTTGATCAGCGCCAAGAAAATGGTGGCTGGGGTCGGTACCCTGATGACCTTATAAATCTTTTTACAACGGGCATAGTCTTACATGCCCTTCGATGTGTTATTACACCTTCCTCCGGTATCAATTTGACGGAAACTGAACTGAGAAAAATCAACAAGGCAAGTACTAACACGATCGAACTGATTCGTAAATCTGGGCATAGAAGTGGGAAATCCATTTACTGGGAAGAACAAATAGAGGAGAGAAGTGAAGCAGATCCAACCGCAACCCTTTGTGCAATTTGGGCACTTAACGAAGCTAACGATCCTCAAGATGAAGATAAAGAGCTGATTAAGGGGGGACAGATCTATCTGAGACAAACACTCCACGACTCTGCTCGGATGAGACATCCAGGTATATGGACATTTAGACACATTGTTGTAAGAGCTCCTGTACATGGACCTGCTATGACTATCGTGACTTTTACTCCCTCATTCGTGATTCCTTTGCTAGCAATGAAATGTGATCCATTCGATGATATTTGCTTTGCTCCTATTCAATGGTTTCAGTGCAACAGGCTCACAAAAGAACAGGGCTGGGGACACGAAAATTATGGACATACAAGAGGGCACGCCCTTTCATTTACTACCGCTTATGCTCTTTGGTCTTTATATAATTGGCATAGATATGCTACTATTCGTGTGGCCACACAGCAAAAACTTCTACGAAATGCCAGACGTCAGCGAAATCTCCTTGTCATGCTCCTTAGTATACTTTCTCTGAGCCTCTTTCTCCGATTTATCCCCTTAGTACAACTTTTCCCAACTTTACAAGGATGGTATGGAAAACTACTGAGCTATAACGATCAACTCCAATTTTGGTGGACCATTATTTCTATCGGATTGGCTAGTTTTGGCCTTCTAAAGTGGTTTGATACTTGCCTTTTTAATCAGAAAGTGTCTATATTAGTAGGCAGCATCCAAGCAAAACTTCGAGGGCGCTCTTCCTAACTGGCCCAATACTGGGCTTACCTCAACAACGGTCACAACAAGCCTGAGAGATTCTTGTCCGACTTCGGCTCTTCGAACGCTGGCAGGTTTTCGGAACACCAATCCTCGTGGGTGCAGTAGCATAAGAAATGAACGTAGATCAGAAAATGATGTGATAAAATGGTGGCAGGAGGATGTGACTTCCTACCCGTCTCACTAATGAGACGGGACGCAGTTTTTTATGGGTGCAAGGAAGTGTAAGCATGCACGACACTCTATCTTCTCTGGTAGAGAGGGCGTTGAAAGGTAGTCAACGGCCTCTAGAGTTCTATCTGCGTGAGAATGGTCGGCTGCCAGGAGCACGTGCAAATATGGAACTTGCGAATGATGTAAGTTATCTTCTTGCAGCATCCGTCTCCCGGCATCCTGATGCGGTACGATTTCTTACGAATTATTTTACCAATGGCGACTCCCAAAAAGTGGTGAGCAATACACCAGCGGAGTTTGTCATGATTTGTGGCCTTGTCGCTTCTGGCGCCTGCGCAGCTTTACAACGTGGTTGGCAGGCAGAAACGTTCGAATTGCTTGGTCGTTATGCTTGTAGCCCACACTGGCGCGTACGGCGGGGGGTAGCGACTGCCTATCAGCATCTCCTGGCCTCGGTCCCTGACGAAACTGGCGAACATCTTATGTATTTAGCCAGCGAAGGGAACTACTGGCAACAATGTGCCGCGATCACGACGATTGCTGAAGAGACGTTGCTGTATATGCCGGATATACTGGCTACAGCCTTGCAGTTACAGCATATCATTCTGGAGCGTCTGCATCATGCGCCCATCGATGGACGTAAAGGTGAGGATTTTCGGACATTAAAACGTACATTGGGTTTTACGTTAAGTGTGATCACTGTTTCCGCTCCGGAGCAGGGCTTTGCCTTGATGCGTGAGTGTGCTACCTGGAACGATAGCGATATCAGGTGGATATTGCGTGAGAACTTAAATAAGAAGCGCCTGGCAAAATTTGTTGAGGATGCTCGTGTTGTATCCAATCTCCTTGCTTGATGTTCTGTGCAGGGGCGCGATTGTAGGGGCGCGATTTATAAGCCCGTCTTCACGGATGCCTGCACAGAAGAGATTGCGATATCAGGTGGTCTGTGCTATCATTGCACGTTGGAAGACGGCGGGAAGCATGACCATAAACGTGCTTTTTGCTTAAAAAAATGACGGTATTGGGACCGACACAAAACTCTCTATTTGCTGTATCGTCCATACCGGTTGAAGAAGAAATTGCAGGTGGATGTCGCATCTTTTTTATGTAATGACCATGCCGGGGCTGGAAACAGTAGCATTTAGCGAGGTTCGTGAGCAGATCCCCGATGCTGAGTTGGTCAAGTTTGCACGCGGGATTGCGTTGTTTCGTACTACCGCAACTCCTGAGAAGCTACTGGAATTACGCACCGTTGAGGATGTTTTTTTCGCTCTGGCTCATGTGAAGGGCCTGGGGCACGGACCGGATGCTTTACGGGTGCTCCACAGTGCCACGTTGAACGCCGATATCCCCTCTGCTCTAAAGAGGTGGCGTCGAGCTCATGGTGGGGTGCCACCCGAGACATGGCGCGTGGTAAGTCAAAAGTCTGGCTCGCACGATTTTCGGCGTGTCGATGCTGGTCGTGCTATCACTAATGCTTTGCAGCGTGCGTTGCCACGCTCTATGCGCCAGGTCAAAGATGACGCCGATATGGAAATCTGGCTCTGGCTTAGTGGAAGTGAACTCTTGATTGGAGTTCGCTTGAGCGATGCAACGATGCGGCACCGGGAATATAAGCGTGAGCATCTCCCGGCTTCGTTGCGACCAACAATTGCAGCCGCTATGAGTCGGTTATCGAATCCAACCGATCAAGATATTGTGCTCGACCCGCTCTGTGGTGCTGGCACACTTCTGGTCGAGCGTGGATTAATGGCCCCATTTGATCGCTTGATTGGGGGCGATATTCAGGATGAAGCGGTAGGGATGGCGCGTCGCAATGCTAGAAATGCTGATGTGGTTGCGACTCTGCGTGCATGGGATGCACGTACATTGCCACTTGACGATGCAAGCGTAACGCGTATTCTGACTAACTTGCCCTTTGGTAAGCAGATCGGTTCTCATGAAACAAATGAAGAGCTTTATGCAGTGCTCATCCAGGAGTTTGGCCGTGTCCTTGCTTCTGGCGGATTGATGGTCACGCTCACCAGCGAGGATCGTCTCTGGAATGCGGCTCTGCACGAGGCTGGTTGGAAGATTTTGAAAAAAGTCGTGCTCGTCGTGCTGGGATTACCGGCCAGTATTTTTGTCACGGAACGAGCATTGTAGGCCGTAGAAACCTGCGGTGTCGAAGAAGTTGAGAGGAGAGACTCCATTGGGTAGTTCAACAACAGCCGATTTTCGTAACGGGATTGTCTACTGAAACTGTTTGTACATGGATTAGGAACGGTGAATTGAAGGCTATTGACATTGGTAAAGGATATCGTATTTCTAAAGCAGAAAGGTGGCATTATACGTGGCAACAATAACCCCTACAGATTTCTATAACGGTATGGTAATTCGTTACAACAATGTCCTTTATACTATTCAAAAGATAGACCATATCACCCCTGGTAACTGGCGTGCGTTCTATCAAGTGCGCTTGAAAAACGTGAAAAACGGGAGAATTCTGGAGCAACGTTTCAACGCCTCAGAAGAGGTTGAATTAGTCCGCGTGGAGCACCAGAACTGGCAGTTCCTTTATGTCGATAGCGATGATAACTACATCTTTATGAACACCGAAACTTTTGATCAGCAGCCCGTGGAGAAAGAGCGTCTAGGCGATGGGGTGAAGTTTCTCAAGGAGCAGGATGTGGTTGAGATGCTGGTTGATGGAGAAACAATAATCGCTATCGAGTTACCTAATTTTCTCGAACTGACAGTAGAGAGCGCCGAGCCAGGGGTGCGTGGTGATACCGCGAACAACGTGACGAAACCGGCAACGCTAGAGAGTGGTGCAGTCGTTAACGTGCCCCTGTTTGTGAATCCCGGTGATAAGATCCGCATTGATACCCGCACGGGAAAATATGTTGAGCGCGTGAAGTAGGGGCCCGATTTATCGCGCCCGCCGCGCCCGAGGAATCCTGTATAAAATGCTAGAAATGCCTGTTGATAAGCACCCACAGGTGTGGCCCAAATATAAACAGGCCAATGATGATGGCGATAAAGGCACTTAGCAGGACGGCACCTGCCGCAACATCCTTTGCTATCTTTGCCAGGGGATGATACTGGGGAGTGGAGAGATCAATACAGAGTTTCTATGACGGTGTTGAACATCTCAGCAATAAAGACGCTTGTAATTGCGATGAAAACCATAGCGAACTCGATGGCCGAGATACGGAGAACGGTGCCCAGGATTATCGCCAGTGCAGCGACCGTGGCATGAACGCGAATGTTCCGCTGTGTGCGGAACGCGTATCCCAGTCCTTGAAATGCATATGCAAATCCCGCAATAAATTTCCCCCACTCAGTGTTGGGAGGCGGTCGACGCCCGGGAGGCGTAGGAGGTTGCGGTGGCAGACCCATAGTAGTTAAGCCTTTTGTCCAGTCGCGCGCAGAACTGCTTCCTGAATGCTCACCATGGCCTGATAACCGGCCTCAGTATGATCGTCATAGCCAACGAGGTGCAGCACGCCATGGGAGAGCAGGTAGAGGAGTTCGTAAAGCGAGCTGTGACCGGCCTCCGCCGCCTGGTTCACAAGCGTGGGCCATGACATAACGATATCACCCAGATTGGTAACCATACCAGGTGGGGTGACGAAGTCGGGCGTCATTTGTGTTGGTTGTGTATCGTCGCTCTGTACGCTCCATAGCTGGTCGGCGGGTGCATCCACCAGTGGTTTTTCGAGCAGGGGAAATGAAAGCACGTCGGTAGGTTTATCCTGCTGGCGATATTGCGTATTCATTTCACGAATCCCTTCATCGTCTGTAATGAGCACTGTCAACATAACCTGTTGGAAGATACCGACCGCTTGTAATGTCAGCAAAATCACCTGGTCGATATTGACGGAAGCGAGCAGTTTTTCGATGGTAGCGTATTGTGCGCTATCATTAATGGTAATATATAACTCTACTAGAGGATGTTCTTGCATGCATCAAACTCCGATAAAAAATATGTAGGGCACCCCGTAGTTGAGGTGCCCTGAGCATTCGTCCTAGCCTCGGCGAGCGATTTTGCGTCTGCGAGCAGCTTCTTTTCTCTTACGCTTAGCGGCGGGCGTCTCATAGTACGCATGGCGGCGTGCCTCGGCGAGGATGCCGTCCTGTTGTATCTTACGATTAAAGCGTTTTAATGCGCTTTCAAACGACTCGTGTTCGCTGATTTTAACTTCCGACAATCAGAATTTCCCCCTCTCCGGGCCAATTTTACGCGGGCAAGATGGGTATGGTAGCTGTATTTACCTATTTGCGTGGACCTGCGAAAAAATTATAGTGCAGTCATATCACTGTGTCAAGGTAGTTCTACTGATGTTATTGTCCACTTGACTGGCCTTCCCCGGTAGAAATACACGAGGGTTCTTCCTTCATCAAGGGGAAGTCCTTCATCCTTAGTTTCAAAATGCAGGGTTTTCTGGCTTGTTGGCTGTAAAATTCCTTGTTGTTTGATGATCGGAACTTTACTCGATCAGACCACTAACCTTGCGGAAGGGTCTGAAAATATTTAATTGTCAACATACTTGACGGAATTGGCTCAAGTCTCACTCCTTTAGGGGGAACGGGGTAGGGACGTCACTGTATGGATTACTCACATCGTGACCTGACATTCTCTTTGGGAACCCATCATGACTCTGTTTCCAGAGCTAGTATGTCCTGTCCTTCGCCGGTCACGATGTGAGTAATCCATACAAGGGCAGGACATACCAGCTTTTCCTTCCCGACCGCTGCGCGTCACAAGAAAATGGACAAAAAGAGAGCGAGACTCTTTTTGTCCATTTTCTTGTTTTTGCATTCTTTTCTCTTTTGCAAGAAAAGCAAAATGACCATCTCTGCTCGTATTTCTCTCTTGCCTATTCCCATTTATTGCTGCTCAGGCGTGCTTCCTCTGCAAGCAGAGGATTTTGTAGCAAAATTATCGCGAGTCCAATGCCACAGAGAAGTATCTTGCTGCTCAACCAATTGAATGCTCCAGAGGTTGGTGGGTAAGTCCAACTGAACAGAAGATAAGAGCGCAATATCTGCAAACGCGAAATGGTTCCGACAATCACATTGAGCAGCCAATATCCAAGCGTGAGTAGATAGCCAGAGAGTGCACTACAGAACAGGTGGGTCAAGAAAAGCGCCAATCCTGCCAGCAGGAGCGTAGGAGCCATACTGACTAGCAATACAGTCCCCACCCACTGGAGCGTGCTGTAGCCAACAGGCAAGGTATGCACTATGGACAAACTAACAACGGCAGCGACGGCAGCGAGAATTATGAGATAGCCCAGGCACAGCATGAGACGTAGCAGTAAAACGCGAAAAAGCGGTTTATGCAAGGCCAGTTGCGTAAGCGTGCCTCTTTCCCATTCTCTAGAGAGGAACGGGATGACGAGGAAGGAACCAAGTACCGGAAAAGCAAACTCCAGCGAAGTACAGAGCATAATTGGATAGGCAAAAGGAGGATTGCTACTCCGGCTCAAAAGATAGAGTGCTCCGCCCACACCGACCAAGGGCACGAGCCAGATCCATGAGACAGCGAAGCGTGCCTCGTAGGCTAGCCAGGGTAGCCAGGGGGAACGAGCAACGGAATTTTTCGCCTCATTCTTCTTTTTCATAGAAACAATTTATCCTTCGTTAGTCTGATAGTAAATACGGTGTGATCTCCGGCCCAAAATCATGTCCAAGGGCTAAGCTGGCGACTTTGATAAAGTCCTGTAAGGTCGCAGATGTGTAGACATAGTCGCGAGTGAACTGATGAAGCAGATGAGTCATAGCTGGTAATCCTAACTCGCTCTGTAGATGTACGAGGGCTAGGTCTGCATCGGGATTGACATTGATGAGGCCAAGAGATGTTATCCGGGTTTCGAGAGCATTTTTCTCGGCAATCTGAGCAGGAGTTGGCACTCTGTCCGGTTCATTGGAGAAAGTTTTCAGCAATACTGCAAGTCTACGCAACGTCATGAGTTGCTGCGCGGCGAAGCCCGATCCCAGCATGCGACTGGCGATCTCGCCCGCGCTGAAAGCTGCCAGAGTCTCTAACAAGGGACTCTCGTTCGTAAACAAGATAACGCGGCCAGCAGGAGTTTGCAACGACGAAGGCACATTAGAAAAGGTACCTGCGTTGGGCGAATGCACCTGAATTGCATTACTCCACCACGCCTTGGCTAGTTCCCCAGCGGCTGTGCGTGCCAGTGCCGTCTGCGAAGTATAGTATGCTGAAGTAATCTCACTTCCACTCTCACTAGTCAGCGCGTCTGGCAGCAGAAGCAGACCTGGGCCAATCACAACCTGGTTAATGAAAGGTACTACCACCCCTACCCAGGTTGTAGTTGTTGGACCCAGCCAGGCGTCAAGCAAGGGGATTTGTTGCATCCAGGCACTATCTGCTGCTGCTGCAATACCTGAGGGCTGTAAGCCCTGATAGTAGACGACTCTACCATGGATCATCTCCTGTTCAGGAGTTGCGAGTGCAGCCAGGAAGGCTGATGGTAATGGACCTGCAAGTCGCATGTCCAGTTCTTTCCACTGCCCATCTGGTGAAAGATGGGCGATTCCCATCGTGCAAAAAATGCGAAAAGAGGCGGGTATCCGGACCGAAAGGTGCTCGAAGATCTGGCGATTGCCCTGTACAATCGCTGCCGATTTCAGCCATGGCTGAGGATACCAGTCGCCAGCGCCTTCCAGAAACGCGATCCCCGGCCCGCTGTAATCCTGAATCCCGGATAATGCTAACGAGAGAGAAGAAGAGCCAGAAACTTGCAAGCCTGGGAAAGGTTGCGGAGCGTAGTCATCGCGATCGAGTTCCAGGTGTCCCGCATAAAGAATAGTCAGGATCACAGGCTGGCGAGCAACCGGCGATAGTTTGCTCACATCGACTGTGGTCCAGCCGAGAGACGAGCGAAAAGGCAGTGAGATATTTGCCGGAGCGAAGAAGACATGGCTAACCGCCAAGCCAGGATTCAGCGCCAACGAGAACTGAATGGTTGACTGTTGCGTGAGAGTAAGGGCAAAGATTGCGCGGCCTGTTAGTTCACCATGGTCTGGATCAAGTGTGAGCGCTAGTTGATAGTGGTCGACGGTGCCAGTTTGCGGCATTGGCGCGGGACCAAGTGCTTGGTAAGAGGTTGCACTGGTTGGGAAGCGGAGAAACGAAGATAGTAACATCGTCACTGCCACTACTACTATGGCCGCTGAACCCAACCAATGCACTTTCAAGCTTACCCCACGATGTTCGCGTACCTGCAAGAACAGCATAAGCAGTCCCAAACTCAATATCGTAACAGAGAGAAAAAAGAATGTTTCACCAAGCATCAACGACAGGTCAGGTCCGAAACCCAGTGTGGGTCCGTAGTAGAAATCGGTCAATGCACCCGGATTGAGCCGCAATAATGTTTGAGGTGTGAACAAATCCAGGCCACAGAGCAAAATTACGCTAAGCAAGGCTCCAAGGAGTGGTGGTATTATACTGATACAAAACAGCGTGAGACAAACTGCTAGTATTGGGGCTACTAGGACAAACGGAATTAACGAGAGCCAGAGCAGTAGTGGGGGAATGGTCTCTCCGACAAAAGCTAGCGTGATCCATCCAATAAAGAGCAACGTAAACGAGAGCCACGCGCCCAGTAAACTCGTGCCCAATACCTTTCCCAACGCATACTCCGCTGGAGTCATCGTGCGGCTCCAGAGCAGTGGGCGAAAACGCCGCATTCGATCCCGATCAAACGTGCGAAAGAAAAGAAGGGGCAGGAAGAAAAACGAGAGAAAAATGGCCCTGCTGGCTGTCCCGCTTGCGGGAGTAGTCGTTGCTGCTAGACTACCCTCAAACACTACTGCAGTTACTGCAGCGTACAAAAAAAAGACTTGGATAATCCAGAAGGCAGGGGAACGCCGGTGTAGGCGTATCTCGTACAGAGCTACGACTGCGACGATTCCCAGATGTGCTCGAAATGCGACCAGCATCGACTTGCTATTGGCAACTATTGGGGTCGCCGACTGCCCGAAAGAGTTTTTGCCTGGATTCATTGTTCTGCTTCCTTCCCAAGTAAGGCAAAGTATCCATCCTCCAGCGATGGTTCCTGTGCTATTGCCATAGGGTCAGGCTGCTGACCCACCACACGCGCATCCACCACTTGACTCGATCCAGCGATGGGGATTAGGGACGTGACCACGACAGATTGTCTCCGCTGGGCTGCTTCGATCTCGGTGAGAGTGGTGCGCCACAGCCAGGAGTTTCCCCTTGCACGCTCTGTTAACTCTGCAACTGCCCCTTGGAAGAGTAGATGGCCCTGTTCCAGCACCGCGAGATGACTGGCTCCAATTGCTACATCCGCAACAATATGCGTCGAGAGAATAACGGTACGATCACCAAGTGCGCCCAGAGTACCTAGAAGCTTGCGAAAACGTTGCTGCTCCACTGGATCAAGACCAGCAGTTGGCTCATCTACAATCAGAACAGCCGGATTGTTGAGCAGCGCTTGAGCCAGGCCCAGGCGACGGCGCATGCCTCCGCTCAGAGAATTGACACGCATCCTTGCTTGATCGACCAGATCCACTGCTTCCAGCGCATGCTCAATTGCCGGGCGCGTAGGCTGAAGCCCGCTCAAGACAGCCAGATAGCTCAGGGTTTCCGCGACAGTGAGGGTTGGGTAAAACCCGTGTTCCTGGGGAAGATAACCTAGGTGACGTCGTATGGTCCTACGGTCGCGGCGAGTATCGTAAGGACCAATCAATACAGTACCACTTGTAGGATTGAGGAGCGTTGCCATAATCTGGAGTAAAGTTGTTTTGCCAGCACCATTGCGCCCTAGCAAACCAAAAACACCTGGCTCAATGCGCAAATCTACGTCGCGCAACGCCCATACCCCTGACTTCGCCCCGTGATAGCGCTTGGAGACACCCGTGATGGTGATGGGAAAAGAAAACACAATTGGTTGACGCTGGGGAGAAACTGTTGGTACAGCCTTGATCGGATTCAAGTTCTCTCCTGCAGGTTTATCAATGCTACGCGATGGATTGGCAGGATCTTCTTGTATTGTCATATCTATCCATTTCTCTTTCTTTCATTCCAAACGCTTGAGCTGATTAGCCACAGCTTCTGCAAAAAAGTTAAGTCCAAAAACAGACGAATTTCTCGGCAAAAATCTGTCTGAGAGCCATTTTGTATCATCTCAATAATTAGGGGCAAAAATTCATCATTGATGGAATTCAGGATTGAAGCGCCTTCACGGTTCAAAGATCAACACGTGCAGCCCATTTACCCCTAATTATTGAGATGATACCCATTTTTCTAGCAAAACGGGTGATATAGGCTTTTACTAGTCGGAAGTCCGTGCCTGATGATCCCTCTAATGAGATATAAAAACATACAGAAAGCACATCATTTCGGCTACTAAATCATAACATCGCCGAAGTAGCTCATTTTGTTGCTATTCTAAAAACACTTGAATGCCGTTTAAATTAAACATCCCAGTTCCATCTCGGCGTAGATTCCCTAAATATTACACCGACAAAAAGTCTTTTATAATCGCGATATCGTTCGCATTGTCCAAAATCAACAGCCATCCCTGATGAGTGGCTAACCACTGCTTAATAGCATGGATCACCCAGTTTTGATCACACTCATCCCTCTCGAGTAATTGCAAGGGTTTAGCAATCATCACTAGGCTAGAAAGCAGGGTTTCACGTGTAGCGGCATTGACTCGTAAGATGTTGCGATAGTGTTGTCGATGCTGATCAGCATATCCGAGTCCAAATTGATTAATATCGATGTCGCTCAGATCATCAAAGACCCAGGATTGCGTAAGAGCCATGACGTTCTGGCAGAGATTTTTGTGTAGAGGATGGAGGGCTTCAGTGAAATGCTCCTCTTCTAACAATGATGTTGTTGTGTTCGCGGAGATAGAGGGATATAGCTCTTCTGAAACTAACCCCAGTTCCTCGTCGCTCTTACTAAAGAGGGCGCTGAGTTTCGTACGGAAGTACGCACTGGGCTGTTGGCTACCTTTTTCCCATCGTTTGATCGTAACTACTGAGACTCCTATCTGCTCTGCCACTTCGCGCTGACGCCAATTCTGTCGGATACGTTCCTCGCGCAAGCGATTATTAGTATGATGTGAAGAAGATGCATTCATGTCTCTGCTCCTTTTCATTTTTTACGCAGATTAAGATGGTGATTTATCATGTTCACTTTATGATAGAAAGAAGAAATACCTTCTTTGCCTCTATCAATATTAAACGATACCAAACGATCTTTCAAGTTAGTAGGTAATTTGGTATTATGTAAATCGTAAAGGATATTTGCAAGTTTCATCTTATGTATGTGCTCCTTAACCTAGATTAAGAACCTAGATTAAGAACCTAGATTAAGCAATATCTAGCATGCTAGATATTTTTATCGGGAGATTGCGATTATTTGGCACGATAAGCCAAAGCAAGATATAGTCGCAGATAGATGTATATAGTTGCAGGGTAGATGTATTAGCTATAGTTGATCTTATCTCTCTGCTAATGAGTATGCAACTATTAAAATTACCTCATGGGTATAGTACTGCACCCTTGCAATACAGATGTAAGAGATGAACTGCAAATATCTCACAGGGCAGATTTATTACTGCTCTTATAGGGTACAAGCATTCTGTAAAGTATTCAAAACAATACAGATGTTACTACCTATTATGTTTCCAAGATCTTCAAGCAGATCTATGTCTTTTAAGAGAAAGGATTTCTACACATGTACCGAAAACCTGTTTTTTTGGCTATGCTCTCTAACAAGCTAGCGTTTGTGGTTACCACTTTAGTGTTTCTCGTAGGTTTTAGCTTCATCATAAATAGTGGTGCAGCATATGCGAGCAGTATTCCACATTCAGTATCAGCTACAAAGATTGCTGTTGGGCTTATCGTAGACTGTCCTAAACTCTCACCGACTGTGCTAAAAAAAGCTCAGACAGCAGGTCTCTGTTCAAAGGGAGGCACCACTTCTCATAACACTGTCAACCCTCATAACACTGTCAGTGGAAGCTGTGGAACGAGTTGGCTATCTCTTATCGACAATTACAACAATGGATATCCCTCGATCAATATTGGTGCCAGTTCTTCACTTGGGTACATGGTATATATAAGTTGGCAAGTGACATGGTACAACTTTGCTTCGAATCACGGCGGTGGATACAGCGGTTCACAAGGATACTTTGGAGATACCTGGTCCAATACCACTACTGCACATACTGGTACCAGCTACGACGTATATGCAGTGTTAAAGAACTTAACTGTTACTACAGCATATGGATATGTATGCAGTGGATTGCAACCTTACGACTATAATCAAGTAAATTAACGCTGATCTGCTACATCATCTCGTCGGCACGCATGGGTTATTCCATACGTGCTGACAGTAAAAAAATATAAGGGATGTTTCGTCATAATTGACTTTTTCCCAATGCCTGATAGAGGCTAGACCTTTTTCAATTGAAGAAGAGTTATTGCAATTTTGTCTAAACTTCAAGTCATAATTATGAAAAGAGAATTTTTAAAAAGCCAATATGGTATAATATACACAAAGAACCAGATAGCCAGTTTTCCTTATTGGAAAGCCCTTGTTTATAACAAGTTGAAGGGGCTCTAATGGTTGCTTCGGTAAGTCCTATACCATGGACGCACCGTCGTGGATTTTACCAGTATTACTCATATTGGCTTCGCTCTCTCTACCATTATCACCAGGCTAAACTGGAAGCAGGAGGACGGGAAGTATTCCTGCGGAACTTCACAAGGAGATAAGCATGACTTTAGAGAAACCTCTTCAGCGCGAACCATCACAAGATGTTCTCAACTTTCTAAAAGAGATTATGAAGGCGCGTTTCCCCCAGTTAAAACATCGGCATCCCGAAAAGATCACAATACGAATACAAGATGAAATCGTATTCATAGATCTCTGGTCAAACACAGATCAGTGGATTATGACCGAGGAAAACTCAATTGGGAAAGTCCTTGAGTTGGAGAACCTAATCAAAGATCCTCAGTATCGCGCTCAGATGCTCAACCTTTTTGCTAAAGGTGCCCCATGTTAACATAAGTATGTTTTTCAACCGAGAAAAAGACCCCTGCAAGAGAACTTCTGGCAGGGATCAACTTTTTTTGCCTGATCTTGCGAGCTTGTGTGTAAATAAGATAATTTTATTTTTGCGTAGCTTTCCTTCCAAACTCGATTAGAAAGACAACCAGGCCGATAAGGAGGATGCTAAACAGGCTGATGGTGCGATCAAGCAGAATTGCGGCTGCAGTCAGGTTGACGGCGTCTGGTCCATGGTAGAAAAGAGCGATCATTGCCACCATACCGCCCTCGACGAGTCCAATGCCGCCGCCTGTTGTGGGAAGGGCAGTGAGCAATGCCTCACCCAGGCCAATTACGACTGCCGCTGCAAGAATATGGATGAAACTACCACCTATCAAGCTAAGAGAGGCAGCTACGAAGAAGAAACGTAGGGCTTCGCAGGTCCAGACGCCAACCGTCAGTCCTGCCAATGCAGGTACTCGCCGAAATGAGCCAAGCGTTCCTTCTTGAAGATGATAGTAGTGTTCACGAAAACGTGGGGGCACCAGTTTCGCAATGGGCTCACGACCCATACGTAGCACAAATAGCCCGGCGATGCCGACAACGACGACGATCAGCAGAATTTCCAGGCTTAAATGCAATTGGGGAGGCATGTTTGCATGAAGGCTAATGAGAAGCGCTGGAATAAACAGGAGAAGAAGCACGATAAGGTCCAGCAAGCGCTCTGCCAGAACGGTGCCAAAGCTGCGCGTCGTGGATACCCCTATCTCCTGACGTAACAAATATGCTCGATAGAGATCACCGAGTTTTGCAGGTATGACACTATTAGCGAAGAAGGAGATGTAGATAATCTCTACAAGTTTCCAGAACTTTGGCAACTGGATGCCATTTGCACGTGTAAAACCCACATTTTCTAACAGGAGTCGCCATCGCAGTGCACGTATCGCAAATGAGCAATAATAGATAAAGAATGCTACCAGGAAGAAGAAGAGATTGGCGCTACGAATAACATTCCATGTTTTCTGTGGATTGATATTTGATTTTTGTGCGAAGATGATCAGAGCCACGATAACGACGACGAGCGGTAGTAATGTGCGCCAGTTCAGCAGTTTTTTGCTGAGCGCGAGTTGCTCATGCGTGATTTCGGCTGCATCCTGTATTGTTTCAGGAGGTGCTCCGGAGGTTTTTTCCTCTACAATCTGCGGCTTGATATCAGCAGAAGACATACTAGAATCGTTAACGTTATCCGTAATCAAAACATCCTCCTGGTTCTCTATACAGATGGAGAGAAGCACTGCTATCAATCCTACCATAGAAGACCCATTTATTTGTCAGTTTTTGGCGCTATTTCACTTTTTGGCTAAGAGATGATAGATAATTGATTAATATGGTTGCTGAACCATTCGATAGTGCGTTTTAGCCCTTCTTCCATATTCACTTGCAATTGCCAACCTAGCACACGCTGTGCTTTCTCAATATTGGGGCGACGGCGTTCGGGATCATCGACGCGGCTCGTCTCGAAAAGGATGTTGGAAGAGGCTCCGCAGAGGCGGATGATGGTCTGTGCATATTCAAGGACCGTGTGCTCTTCCGTATTGCCGAGATTGAAGACCTCTCCAGCCGTCCTGGGAGTCGCCATAGCCAGGAGCAACCCCTCTACCATATCGCTTACATAACAAATGCTGCGTGTCTTGTTGCCATCACCATAAATAATGAGAGGTTCATTTTTTAGTGCTTGCGTAATAAAATTGGGGATCATACGCCCATCATCAATCTGACTATTTGGTCCATAGGTATTGAAAATACGTACAATGCGTGCATCGAGTTGATACTGGCGATAAAATTCCATCGTCAATGTTTCGCTCAGGCGCTTACTTTCATCATAGCAGGCGCGAGGGCCAATAGAATTGACGTTGCCCCAATACTCTTCGGTTTGTGGATGCACCAGCGGATCGCCGTAGATCTCAGAGGTGGAGGCGACAAGAAAGCGTGCGTGTTGTTTGCGTGCCAGTTCGAGCATCTGATATGTCCCCTGGCTATTGACCAGGATTGTCTCAATGGGGTGTTCCATGTAGCCAATCGGGCTGGCCGGACTCGCGAGGTGGAAAATAGTCTCCGCCTCACAATGAAATGGCTGTGTGACATCGTGTTGCAAGAATGTAAAGCGGGGATTATGCAATAATGGTGCTATATTGTGTATAGAGCCAGTAAGAAGATTATCTACACAGAGCACAGTATGGCCTTGATCAAGTAAGCGCGTACAAAGATGAGAGCCGATAAACCCTGCTCCACCAGTAACAACAGTGTTCAAAGAACTAGACCTCCAGAAATAGAGAGTAATTTAAGGTATCTCTCTTTATCATACCTTATTGGCTAGACGAATCGGAAGCCAGCAGGTAACGGCGCGGCTTTGATTAGGACTCTATTATTCTAGACTGTCTATGTTTCCAGCGTCGATAGAGTACTTCGTCGCCCCAACTGAGGAAACCACTGGTGGCAAATCCATGCACAATAATGACGGCAAGTAAGGTGTGAGGGCCTGTGGGTAGGAGATAGACCAGGCTAAAGACGATTCCAGCCAGTCCGACGCCGCCAACGCTGCGCCAGTTCCACTTGCCGAGGCGATGATAGAGCGTATAGGCAACCGTGCTGATGAGCCAGCCCAGACCTAAGGAGCCAGTCCAATAGGTGATGGCCCCTAGCACAAAGCCACGAAAGAAAAGCTCTTCTATAGGGGCATTGATAAACAGATAGAAGGAGCTTTGAACAAGCTGATCACTGAGTGTGGGCCAGCGAAACCAGGGACCGACGATAAACATACGGTAGAGAGCGGCAAAAGCTGCCATCCCAATGCCAACAATCAGACCAAGTGCAATCTGTTGGGGAACGTCGTGCAATGTCAGGCCAAGAAATGCGAGTGGCTGGTGGAAAATCACGATGTAGATGAAAGGAATGGCACCCATAGGAATAATGCGCATTAAGACATCGCGCCATATCCAACGCCACGAATCCGCGACGGTGGAGCGTACAACCTGAGGTGATTTGACCGATGACACGCGTGAACCTCTTCTGGGTAAAAAGACTTCTTTCGTTTGGGTGGCTGACATTGATGGCACTTACTTTCCATGTACGTTAACGGATGCTTAAATCATGTTAAGTAAGTGTAATCAATTTGCCCATTTTTGTCCAGTGGTATTTATATCTTTCCTAGCTGAGCCAATCCCTCTTCAACTTCCTCTCGCGACAGATTTCCGGCCGCGAGATCAGCATCGCTTTTCGTACCCAGTCGTGTATAGAACGCCTGACCACGTTCGTGTAACGGGCTGGTTTGTTGAGTATCAGAGTTCGTTTCCAATAAATCGAAGAGGGTATCTTCGGCTTTCCCATAGTTCCCGATATGCTCGTAATAAGCAAAAAGATGATTTTTTGTGGCCGCTGGAAGTTCGTAGTCTGTCAGTTTGTTTAGTAATATATCGATATTGCCATACACGTCCGAGTCGTTTGGAACAGGCTCTTGAAGGATCAGGACCAGGAACAGGTATAATGCTTTATGGTAGCGATAATAACTTGCCGCTGCATTGTTCTGGCTTTCATAGATTTCGCCTTCAGCCTTGAGCATCGAGGCGATCCACATACATGCCTCTACGTTCAGGATACCGAGAGGCGAGATTGTTTTTACCAGCATCTCTTCGGAAAGAGAATTGAGAAAGCGAGAGGTGAGGCCTACCGTTTGAAGGAGCAGATCATCAATGTAGATGAGCGCTTCTTCATCCTTATTGTACTCGCGCAGACCGATAATAGTAGCTAACGCTCTGCCTACTTTCTCCGCTATACGCAGGAGGTAGTCTTTATTAATCATAAAAAATCCTTTTGTGAGGCTTATGAGATTGTGAGAGTGTATCTATTGTACTATGTTAGGACACTATGTCAATATCGATCCCAAAAATGATAAAAGCTTCACCTTGTTTCGTTTTAAAAAGAGTGATAGGAGAAGCACGTTACTTGAAGAGAAAGGGGTGTTTGGCGTGAATACATGGGAATACTGTAAGCTCATAGGGAGCGTTGCTGAGGGTAAAGATGGTTTTCTCTGTTATTATAAGACGACAAAAACGCAAATATTTCCTCTCAAACCAGAAGCCTGGGAACTGGCGATTGCTCGCCTTGGACAGGAGGGATGGGAACTGGTTGCAGTCGAAAACAACACCTTCTTTTTCAAACGCCCGTCAACAAAAGTACGCTGAAACCGCTTCTACCGAACATGAGCGCCCGCCTGCCAGGGACTGTGCTCATAGGAAAGCGGGCGCACGATGATTGCTTCTCTTGCCTTTCTGCAATTTGACGGAGAACTGGACCTTTCTCGTAAATGTTTCTTATTGCGACAATAGTCCAATTGCTTTCTCAATGCGGTACAATGTCAAGTCGCGCCCCAGGACTTCCATCATCTGGAAGAGTGGAGGGGTTGCTGTGAGTCCACTTACTGCGCTACGCACCGGGCCAAACAATTGGCCAGCTTTCAATCCAAGTGTCTTTGCCAGTTCCCGCATAGCAGGTTCCATTAACGTGGCGTCCCAGGACTCCAGACTGGCCAGCAGATCACGAGCCTGAACAAGCGCTTCATGTGTACGGGTCGAGTCCATCCCTTTTTCAATCAGGACAGCACGGCTGTAGGTCAGTTCATCGACGTAGAAGAACGCGATACGGCTGGCTGCTTCACCCAGCGTTTTCATGCGTTCCTGTTCGAGTTGTAGCACCTTTGCCGTATATTCCCGGTCTAATGGTCGCTTGATACTATCAGGAAGGCCACCTTCTTCAGCAGGGCGCTCCAGGTAAGGGAGAGTGCGCTCTACAAGTTCGTCCAGAGGTAACTGCCGAATATAGACACCATTCATCCAGAGAAGCTTGTCAGGATCATAGATACCACCAGAAATGCCAACACGATCCAGCGTAAACACTTTGATTAATTCATCACGCGTAAAGAATTCCGTTTTGTCATCGTACGACCAGCCAAGCAGTGCCATAAAATTGAAAACAGCCTCAGGCAGATAGCCCTCGCGCTGGAAGTCGGACCATGATGGTGCATTGCGCCGCTTGCTTAATTTCTTCTTATCCTTACCCAGGACATCAGGTACATGGTAGAAGAGTGGAAGAGGCCAGCCCAGCGCTTTATAAATCTGTACATGCAGTGGTGAACTGGAGATCCATTCTTCGGCACGCAGGACATAGGTGATGCCCATCAGATGATCATCCACAATATGGGCCAGGTGATAGAGTGCCAGACCATCCGATTTAATAATCACCATATCGTTCAGGTCGCTATTCTTAAAGGCCATGTCACCATGCAGGTGATCATGGACGACCGTTTCGCCATCAAGTGGCATAGCAAAACGCACCGTCCAGGGAAGACCACTGGCCTCATTTGCAGCTCGTTCCTCTGCTGTAAGGTAGCGGCAACGGCGATCATAGCGCGGAGGCAGCTTTTTTGCCTGTTGTTCTTTGCGCATCTGATCCAGGCGTTCAGGTGTGCAGTAGCAGCGATAGGCGTGACCGGACGCGATCAACTGGTTCGCGTAATGTTGATATAATGCCTTGCGTTGTACCTGGTAATAAGGACCATAGGGACCGCCTATGACGGGACCCTCATCATAATCCATACCGAACCAGTTCAGTCCCTTGATGAGATCGTCGACGGCACCATCCACCGTGCGTGCAGTGTCAGTATCTTCGATGCGCAGGATAAATTGTCCTCCGCTATGGCGTGCATGAAGCCAGCTAAACAGGGCAGTACGAAACCCCCGAATATGCTGAAAGCCTGTTGGACTGGGAGCAAAACGGAGACGCGGCTTGTCCGTTGGGGATGAGCCCTGCTGCTCCTGTGTATGATTATCAATCTGTGTCATCTTCCAAAGTATCTCCTCTTCGTCACTACGTTCCGCCCCATTGTAACATAGCTGTTAGCAACTGTGTAGCGGTTTTTGACGGTTTGCGCGGTAGTGTACTGTACTTTACAACCCTGTTTCGGCCCAATCCGTAATAGTCTTATGTAACTGAAATGAAAAAATATGGAACGGTGAGCTGGGATGTGCTAATCTATATTCCCATAGTGTACTATATAGTAAGTAGGAGAGAGTTTATTACTCGCCAGCGCATTGATTTTTGTCAAGGGAGAACAGAAATATGAAAAGACCGAAGAAGAATGGTGCTGAAGAGATCAATGAACATAATCAAGCGACGGAACCATTTGACTTTGGCGTATCACCTTACGCACCAACAGTAACAGGTGATAGACTACCGCCCGAGACGCCACCGATAGCAATGGTGCGTCCAGTATCTCAACAACAGGTGCCCACACAGCCACCTTTAATCGGCGCGTATCCGTTCCTTTCACCAGCGTCCGCGCATCCGAATGGCAAGGCAGCTTCTCCCGTGGGGAGTATAACACCTCCTCAATCTGGTGATACCAAAAGCTCTGTTCCAACTAGTCGAAGGTTGCGCAAGGTTTTTCCAGCGTTGGTTGGACTCTGTTTTGTGGTTGTCCAGTTGCTGCTGCTGGTGAGCTTTGGACTCAAGATAGTAGGGCAGTGGGATAGTACACTCTGGGCGAATGTACTCTACACAATCAGTGATATCTTCGTCTGGCCTGTGCAGACGTTAGTGCATCAGCTCCCTTTGCCATTTTCCATTTCAGCGCAAATCGTGACCTTGTTGACGATTCTGCTCTATGGTGTGATCTCTCGTATCGTGGTTCGCTGCTTAAAGCTCCTTCTCCATTCGCGTCAGGCATAGTATAGCGGAGAGGTAGCGTCAGAAGTAGCAAACGGGATGATGTATTAATCTTTCCCGAATTCGTCTAATACATCCAGCGTATTGATGAAGTCGCGATAGGCATCCAGGTTATCTGCCTCTTCCTCCCGCTTTGGCTCGGGTCGATTGGTTGGTGCTTGCTTTTCTTCAGACTGCTCTAGTGCGACACCTGCGCGATCCAGGACGCTTTCTTCAACAAAGATGGGTGTTTTGGCTCGTACTGCCAGGGCGATAGCATCGCTTGGGCGTGAGTCAATTTCGACGTGGCGTCCTGCGACATCCAGAACGATGCGGGCGTAGTAGATTTCATCGATCAGATCGGATATCACGATGCTTACAATCTTAGCACCCAGTTCTCCGATGATATTTTTCAAGAGATCGTGTGTCAGTGGGCGGGGCGAGGTAGTACCTTGTAGCTCGACGGCAATTGCGTACGCCTCCGCATGAGCTATCCAGATAAAGAGATAGCGCTCTTGCTTCGTTGCTTTCAAGATGACCACCCGCTGTTGCGTAGCCAGATTAATTCGCACGCTCTCAACTGTCATCTCTACCATAATTTACTTGACCCTCTTTCGTGCCTGTGTCCGTCGAATATCCAATGCCTCTATTGTACACCTATCGGAGTGTCTGGCGCAAATGAGATTTTACTATCTCTTACTTAGTGACTGGTTTGCCTCTGTCTATTTAGACGGATATGAGGAAGTATAGCAAAGGGGATGGCGTTGCCGCAAGAGGGAAAAGAGGGAATACGAAAAAAAATTCGGAAATTACGTTCCAAAATGCTTGTATTGCCCATGCTCTTGTGGTATTATTTTCTTGAATGGCCGTTCTAGTTTTGAGGATGTGGGGGAATGCATGCATACGTGTTAGAAAGGCAGGAGGTTGTTCTATGTCATTGGAGCAAGCTAGCGAGATACAGCGCAAGATGTATGATTTTATTGTTTCATACATGGATTCAGAGGGGATGCCCCCCACCAATCGTGAGATTGGACGCGAGTTGAAAATAGCCAGCACTGGCCATGTTGATTATCATCTTACCATGCTGGAGAAGAAGGGGCTTATTTCACGCCAGGCCAAGAAAAGCCGTGGTATTAAGCTAACGACAAAACCAACAGTAGGCATCCCGGTGGCTGGTACTATTGCTGCTGGTGAGCCGCTCGATATCTTTTCTGACTCAGCCCAGACGGTGGATGTGGGCCGTGAGTTGGTGGAGAACGAGAAAACGTACGCCCTGGTCGTGAAGGGCCGTTCTATGATCGAAGATCATATCTGCGATGGTGACTATGTGGTGATTAAACCGCAAAGTACTTGCCAGAATGGTGATATTGTCGTTGCCGTCCATATGCAGGAAGGCGTCAGTGGGAGCGCGACACTCAAGCGTTTCTATCAAGAGAAAGATCATGATCGCGTACGTCTGCAGCCCGCGAACTCAGAGCTGGAACCAATCTTGATTCCCCGCAGTGTCTGGGACCGCGAATGGCAGGTTCAGGGAAAGGTTATCGCGATCTTCCGCCAGTGCGGAAATGCTGCTTAGCCTTAATCTGTAGGCTTTTGTGTGACGAGGCAGTCAAGAAAAGAGCAACGTTGTTTTTGCGTGCCAATCCGGTAACGCAACATTTTGCTGTATAACTTGCTGCCCACATTTTCTTATACTATTTTTTGCCGTAAAATCTCTTTTTGGGGTCCGCTCTCTTCTTTCCCCCTCTTGTACTCTTGCCCGAAGTCTGGTATAATTTTGCCACGGTATCTTCCCTGGCGTGGGTACATAACCTGCGCGAGCGATGTGGGTTTGAGCGTTCCCATACAAGTACAAAAACACTCCTGCCTTCGGGTGGCAATTGTTTCCTCCCCATGCGTGAACGCGGGGGTATCCGCAGTTGGAGAACAGGATGATCAAAGCTGTTGCTACAGCACTGGTGCTTATTGCAGGTGCCGCTGTGGTTCTCTGGTTCGGTAATACGCTGAATTCCTGGATTTTGGGTGGACTTATAGGTGGATTGGCCGCATTGCTTCTCAGTATTCCAATCTCCCTTACGTTGTTCTCCTACCTTTCTCGTCGTCATGATGAACAATTGCATGCCGAGACTGAATGGACCGCAGCCGAACTCTCACAGATGTACGAGTATGAGGATGAGGAGAGCCCTGTTAGAGCAATACGTGGTGCCTATGAAGTCGAAGAATATGAAGAGGCTGAAGAAGAGGAATTCTGGAACGAGGATGAGGAGTATTATCAACCACCACGCCAGCAGGTACGCAATCTTCCGTTGCCAGCTCCTCAACGTGTGCCGGAACAAAATCCTTCTCTAAACAGGCCATCTGCTTCTCGACGGGGTAACTATGCTCCTTTGCCCAGACCCGGAACAAAAAATATGCCAGCCACGCGCTCGAAGGATGCTGGCAGTCGTCGTACCACTACCCGGCATATGAACTATCCCGGTTTGCCTGGCTACGAACCCGGTTCCGTTATGCGTCATCATCGTTCAGCCGCTTTGCGGGCTGCTCGCATGGAAAAGTTACAGCAGTACGAAGATGATGTCGAGGTCTTGCCAACTCATTTTTCTCGGCGCGTGCCATCAATGCGCCCCGAGCAAGACAATTATGAACAACTACCGCGTCCACGCTCTGCACGCCAACTTCCACCAGAGACTCCACAGCCTCAAAGGCGACCACGCGTAGTTGAATCAAAACCCTCCCGTAATGGTATGTCGCATTCTCTCCCGCCTGAAGGTGGCAGTTCTTTCCACCATTCTGCCTACCTGAATGATCCTGAAACAGAAAACCTGGGCGATTTTTATCCAGAAACAGGGCCCATGCAGCGTCCTGCGGGACAATTTGCGCGTAATCCACAGCTTGATCGCGCATTTCAACAGACAGAGAATCCGTCAGGTTCTCTGGGACGACCATTGGTGCGCCGTGCACCCTACACGTATGATGACGATCCTATACGGCAGGAAATGTCGCAACAGCTCCATCCCCCAAGAATCCGTCGTTCTTCACGGCTGGAACCGCAACAACATGATCAAGAATAAGACTTTAGAGTATATCATTTTCGTACTATTGGTCCTGGTCTCTTTTGACAAACTATGCTACTATGGGCTAGACGTGTAGGTTTTCTAAAGGAGGCTTTTTCATTGTTAGCAAATTTAACAAGCGCATTAACAACGCTTATCACTAATCTCTACCTTGCAACTGGTCTATTTGGTATAGTAGTTGCTATGGCTATCGAAAGTTGTTGTATTCCTCTTCCCAGTGAAATTGTTATGCCTATTGCGGGTATCTTGCTCTCTCAGGCAACAGTGCAAAAACATTTGCCCGGCACCAGCCCTTCTTTTCCACTCTGGCTCAATCTGCTGCTGGTGGCTCTCTCCGGCTCTCTCGGCTGTCTGATAGGATCGATTGTGGCCTATGGTATCGGTTATGCGGGTGGCCGTCCACTGATGCTCAAATACGGTCGCTATGTCCTTATCTCTCAACATGATGCAGATAAAGCTGATCGTTTCTTTCTGCGCTGGGGAAGCGCAACCGCTTTCTTCTCTCGTCTTCTTCCTGTGGTGCGCACCTATATTTCTCTCCCTGCTGGTATTACCAAAATGCCTTTTGGGAAGTTCTGTCTCTATACCTTCCTTGGCTCGTTCCCCTGGTGTCTGTTGCTTGCCTATGTTGGAACGGTTCTAGGGAAGAATGCGGATAAACTAAGCCCAATCTTCCATGATCTTGATGCTGTGATTCTGGTACTCGTGGTAATCCTGGTTGTTCTTTATATCTGGCGTCATATCCGTAATGACCGTAGAGCGCGTGCCGAACATGCTGCTGCCGAAGCCGCTGCCTCACAACAGCCCCCTACACAGCAATGGCAACAACAACCAGCACCGTTTCAGCAGCCCCAACAGGCATGGGGGCAGCAGCAACAATCTCCATTTCAGTATCCCCCGCAGAATATGCCTCCACAATCAGGAGATGACCATACGCTCTATCGTCGCTAGAAAAGGGATCAATATATAAGTCAGCTCGAACTTTTTAAAAGTTCGTCAAACCGCTGCAGCCGCTCGTGGCCGGACGCCTCATGCCAGCGGCGCTCGCAAAAGGAAGAAGTGTTTTTGTGGCTCGGTTGCCCCGCCGGGACAACCGAGCCACAAAAACACTGGTAAGAAGAGGCGAGCCGCTGGCGGCGAGGCATCTGGCCACGAACGGTAGGAGAAGAGGAAACAACTGTTTGGAAAATCTGAGAGATTCCTACCTCAATACACGTGTCCATAACTATTGTTGGTAAATACCAATATTTGTAAATATCAACCGTTCAGTTTGAAGATGCCCTTCCCCATGTGTTGACAATCAATACTCCAACAATAACCACGACTCCACCCACTATCTCCAGAAAAGCAGGTACTTCGTTCAACCAGAGCCAGGAGATCAAGAGTGCCAGCACAGGCGACAGGTTCAAGAAACTGGTAGCCGTCGAGGCTGGGACACGTGATAATGTATACGACCATGCAACATAAGAGAGGGCTGCTGGAAAGAGGCCAAGATAGATAATGGAGAGCGTTGGAATAAGAGGGGCAGTGGGTGCTTCCTGCAAGAGGTCAGGGGTAAAAACAAGCATGAAGATCGTCCCCGTCCACATCATGTATGTAGCTAGTTCCAGGCCCGTATACTTGTGCATAAAACGTTTTTGCACAATGAAGGCAATACTTTCAGAGAACGAAGCCAGCACAATGAGGAGCGTACCAGGCGTAAAGCTAAAGCCGCTCTTGCCGCTAAAAGAAATAATCGCCACGCCCACAAAGCTTACAACGATGCCTATGCCACCCAGTGGGCTCAGGCGTTCTCTGAGAAAGAAGAAGGCCATCAGTACAGTGAAACAGGGAACTGTGGCCACCAGGAAGCTGGCGGTTCCGGCAGAGACGCTTTGCTCACCAAAGGTCAGGCAAATCTGGTAGATAGTAATGCCTGCGAAACCAAGGAAAAACATTGCTGGGAGATCATGTAAAGCTGGCAAGCGCATATGGGTGAGGAGCGCATAGAGAATCAGTCCAGTGGAGGCTATGAGGAAGCGGAAGAGGACGAGAGCTCCTGGAGAATAACCTTCTAGCCCGGCTCGAATACCGGCAAAGGCTGAGGCCCAGGGCAATAAAGTAACGACAAGTGCAATGACTGTTGGGGTATCAATCCTGGAGCGAGGCGCGTCAGATATACCTGACATGCAAATATCTTCCTTTCCATGCAAAGAACGGGAAATACGTTCCCCTGTTCCTTTAGGGGAATGAACGTAGGGTGCCTCTCTTGCAGGGGCCCGCTTCCCGATAAACCATGCTCGATAGGTGAGCTAGGTTCCTGCAAGAGAGGCACCCTACGCTCAATTTGGGGCCTCTGCAAAAAGGGTACCCTACTTGATGCCTACTTCTTTGACCTCGTTACTATATTCCTTCAGCAACTTGCGTACCTTTGGATCGATCACAGCTCTACAGTAGGGCTGGTAGCGATTGTTGTCGTAATAATCCTGGTGATAGTCCTCGGCGTGATAGAAGTTAGTGAAAGGAGTAATCTCCGTCACAATAGGATCTTTATAGGTGTGAGATTGTTCCAGGGCTGCTTTTACCGTCTGGGCAATACGTTTTTGCTCATCGTTATGGTAGTAAACGGCTGAGCGATACTGTGTTCCGACATCATTGCCCTGCCGGTTCAATGTGGTTGGATCGTGCAGATGCCAGAAAATCTCCAGCACCTTTTCATAGGAGATCACAGAGGGATCATAGGTAATCTGGATACCCTCAGCAGCACCAGTTTTGCCAGTACACACCTGTTGATAGGAAGGGTTTTCTACTTTGGACGCTGCATATCCAGGAAGAACGGATACGACTCCCTTCAATCTTTTGAACACGGCCTCCGTACACCAGAAGCATCCACTTGCCAGTGTAGCAGTCTCATACTGAGCCATTATTTGCCTCGCTTGTCTGAAATCTGTTGTCTTTATAAAGGGATCACGGGTAATGATAACGTTCTAAGATTGGGGAATAATCCCAGATCTGTCAATCGTTACATATCCTTGAGGGTTCGTACCTTCTTATCAATATCAACATTCTGGTACATTCATTTGTTCCTGTGTGAGTGAAAATAGTATACACTCTCACGTTTTCCTCAAGCTCTTTCTTTGCAGGTCAATAGCTTCTGATTGGAGGTAAGTGGTTGATGTTGTCTAAACGGAGCAAAGATGGTATAGTTTCTGAGAAAGAGTATGGTGGGATAATAAGGATCAATTACATGTCAACAACATCGAAAAAAACTCACACGAATCCCCAGGAAGAAAAAACCGCTGGACAAAACGAACAATGTTCTCATCCCTTCATTGAAAACAGCTCAGATATTTTTGTGCTTCTCAATGCGGAGCACATTGCGACCTATGTGAGCCCTTCTGTCAGCTCTGTTCTGGGATATACTCCTGAGGAAATTGTTGGTAACCATGTATTTGTTCTTGTTCATTCTAATAATCTTGCTACCATGCGGCAGATGTTAGGCGAAATAGGACAGGCACCTGGAAAAAGCCTGAGTGCTGAATATCGTCTACGTTGTAAAGATGGCGCATGGCAATGGTTTGAAGGCAGTGTTACCAATCTGCTCTCCGTGCCTGGTGCGGGTGCCATCATTGCCAATTTTCGTGCGACTATCAAACAGAAACTGGTGCCAGATTTGCATTGGAGCGAGGTGAGTCCGTCCGGGCATTTCGTCCAGTTTTATGAGTCTGATGAATTTCTCCTGGATGCAGTAAGTGGGTTTATTGGTTCTGGTCTCGCTGAAGGTGATGTCTGTATCGTTGTGAGTACGAAGACCCACCAGGAACGCCTTGAGGATCGCTTGAAAGCAAATGGACTCCTGACTGCTTCTCATATGCAAGGTAAGTATATCTCGCTAAGTGCGGTTGAGATGCTGTCGAAGTTCATGGTTGATGGATTGCCAGATCCAGAGCGTTTTGCCGAGGTCTTTAGGAATATCATTGCGCAAGCAGCGAGGGGTGGACGCCCCGTGCGCGTCTTTGGGGAGATGGTCGCGTTGCTCTGGGCCGAGGAAAATCAGGTGGCCGCAATCCAGTTGGAAGAACTCTGGAACAACCTGCATACTATAGCCTCTTTTACGCTCTTTTGTGCTTATTCGATGCACAGTTTTGCTGGAGAGACTTGTAGGGGGGCGTTTAACGATATTTGCAAGCAACACTCCCTGATTATTCCCGGTAAGAGTGATATCTCACTGGGGAGCCCAGATGAACTCTTTCGTACCATTGCTCCTTTGCCGCAAAAGGCAAATACGCTCGGAGCTGCGCTGGCCGAACACGGGCGTGCGGAAGAGGCACTTTTTCGTCTGGCTGCTATTGTAGAGTCTTCTGATGATGCCATTCTTAGCAAAGATTTGAACGGCCGTATCACGAGTTGGAATGCTGCGGCAGAGCGCATGTACGGATATAGCGCTCAAGAAATCGTGGGCCAGCCTGTGGCACTTCTCTTCTTGCCGGGCCGCCAAGATGAATTTGAGCAGATCATGGAGCACATCTATCGGGGTGAGCGCATTGACCACTTTGAGACGACACGTGTACGCAAGGATGGTACCTTCCTGACTGTCTCCATCACTGTTTCTCCGATCAAGGATAGTAAAGGCTCCATTATAGGTGCGTCTTCTATTGCCCGTAATATCACTGAGCAAAAGCGCTTAGAAGCCAGGGCTCAGCGGCTCTTTGATTCTAACCTCATCGGCGTGTTTGTCTCGGATTTTTCTGGTGTTTTTCTGGATGCGAATGATGCCTTTCTCGATTTACTTGGCTACACACGAGCAGAATTGCAGGCAGGAAAAGTGGAGCGCGATGCCATCACTCCTCCTGAATTTCACTCCTTGAGTCAAGATGCAGTGACCGCCTTACAAGAAATAGGGTCGTCGGGTACCTATGAAAAAGAATACCTGCATAAAAGTGGGAAACGCGTACCTGTCCTGGTTGCCGTGACGCGCATTGACCAGAGCACCAATACCTGCATTGGTTTTGTCCTAGATATCAGCGAGCGCAAAGAACTGGACAAGCGCAAAGATGAATTTATCAGTATGGCCAGTCATGAGCTCAAAACGCCGGTTACCAGTCTCAAAGGCTTTCTCGGTCTCCTGCAACGGCGTCTAACCATGCAAGGGGATGAAAAAACGCTCCATTATCTCACCCGTATGGATGCTCAGATAAATAAGTTAATCAAACTTATCAACGATTTGCTCGATCTTTCTAAAATGCAAACAGGTCAACTCATCTATCGAGAAGAATGCTTTGCGCTGGATGAACTGGTGCAAGAGATCGTAGAAAACGTTCAGGAGACCACACAGACGCATCACTTGCAACTTGAAGGGCAAATTCATGCTGAAGTTTTTGGGGATCGGGATCGTATCGGGCAAGTGCTGATTAATCTTCTGAATAATGCAATTAAGTATTCTCAACAAGCAGATACCGTGCTGGTACGTGTCGCAAAAGATCAAAATCGGGTCCACATTAGCGTCCAGGATTTCGGTATTGGAGTTGCTGAAGAGTATCAACAGCAGATTTTTGAGCGCTTCTATCAGATCGCTGATACCGAAGAACAAACCTATCCTGGGCTGGGCATTGGTCTCTATATCTCCTGTGAGATTATCAAGCGCCACGGTGGGAAGTTGTGGGTAGAAAGTAAGAAAGGCCATGGCGCAACTTTTCATTTTACTCTGCCTCTTTAACAAAAAAGAAAGGCGGATACGTTTCCGTATCATCCCTTCTCTTTTTTGCCCTGGCATCTCTGAGAGATACCTGTTCATGGATGTGTTATAACCTACGTCTACTACGAGTGCCGCCGCTGACTGCACGTAGGATGGCAATCAGTATACAGGCACCAATGAAGGCGACGATGACACTATAGATGATGTTCCCACCAGTACTGTAACCAAGGGCGTTCATGATGAAACCACCGATAAGGGCACCGATAATACCAACAACGATATCACCAACAACGCCATAACCGCCGCCACGCATCACGACACTTGCCAGGAAACCGGCAATGAGGCCAACAATAACCCAGAAAAGCAACGCTGTTAACATGTTTACTTTCTCTTTCTTCTATGCGAAAACTCTCTAATTGGTAGAATTTATCTCGATGAAAAGTTTCATCAACCATTCAATCGATGCGAATAATCATATTTCACATTTATATAATAACAGAAATATTTATATAATACAAGGTAAAATGATTTTAAAAAGAGACTCTAAGCTAAATGTAAACTATAACTTATCTTATTTTAATCTTGTCAATAAATGAGGTAAAGGCTGCATCTACTAGAATTTCGTTATGCAGTCAAGGTTTTTTCCAACCCGCTTCCTTCATTCCATTCCTCTACAATCTGACCGTTTTCCAGGTGAAAGATCTGGATCAACGTTCCGCTTACCTGCTTTCCAGTTGGCTCATTGCCAGCATACCTTCCCAGGTGAGTGCCGTGCCATGTCGTACGCACGACAACTTTAAAGCCTTCGGCAATGATATCGTCAATATTGACGTGAATGTCTGGAAAACCGCTATGCACGCTTGAGAAAAAGTCTTTGACTCCTGCTGGCCCTGTGGCTTGTTCGGGCGTCGAGCGATCAACGAAATCGGCTGTAAACAACTGATCTACCAGTTCCAGTTTACCCTGGTTCAGGGCTTCAGCAAATATACGCCGTATAATCGTCTTGTTATCGTCAATTGGCATCTTGCAGCTCCTTATTGTCGGGTCATTTCCTGCAATTTAAGAATGGTATTCCAATTTCTTGCCGTTGCACCAGTTTTCAGCTTTTTCTCGATGAAACTGTGGGACAGCTTTGAGCGTCCAATGCCATCTGGATAATAGATATACATTTCTTTGCCGCTGAAGAGGATTTCCTCAGGTCCAATGTATGCCTTGAGAAGAGCTTCCTGTGCTGTAATGTCGGGGAGGGTTGCCAGGAACATAACGGCAACCCACTTTGTCTCTTTGTCTGGTTGGTTCTGAAATGGGTTTTTGTCAATGATCGCGCTTAACTCATCTGAAGTGCGGATGATGACTTCTGAGTGAAATCCAAATTTTGTTTCAAAGGCATCCTCGATCTGCTTCTGGAGTTGTGCCGAGTCTGTGTCATCGCTTTTAAATATAACATTGCCGCTCTGTATATAGGGTAGAACATCTCGTAGTCCCAGAGCTTCATGCACCGCTTTGAGGTCATCCATTTTGACCTTACGGTTCCCTCCGACGTTGATGCCGCGAAATAGTGATAGGAATGCAGTCATTTTCAAACCTCTTTATGGGCATTCACACGGATTGTTTACAAGCCCGTGTGAATGCATCCGCATGCCAGCAGAAGGAACATCTGAAAAATCTTTCAGCCATAAGATAATCTTACACCATCGATGTTGCTGCATTGAAGGCGACAGGAAGATGTTTGAAGCCGAAGAGGACGCGACCTTCAAATAGTTCCAGTGGTTGGTCCTGGACGACATGAAAATTTCGTAGCTGTTCGACTATCATGGGAAGTGCGATAGAGGTTTCCAGGCGTGAGAGCGGTGCACCAATGCAGAAGTGGATGCCATGTCCGAAAGCGATGTGGCGATTCGGGTTACGGGTGATATCGAAGCGTTGCGGTTCAGGGAACTGTCGCTCGTCACGATTTGCGGATGCCAACCAGGCAAAAATCAGGGAATCAGCTGGAATCGTCACATCATCAAATGTTACATCGGCAGTTGTAGTACGGGAGAGACGCCAGACTGGAGAGGCGTAGCGCAAGACCTCTTCAATTGCGCCGGGCATCAACGTGGGATCCTGACGAGCCTGCTCAAGGGCTGCGGGATGCTCGTCGAAGCAGCGGATGGCCTGACTGATGAGATTGGTTGTGGTGACGTGACCAGCCAGCAGGAGCAGAATGCAGAAGCTAATAGCGTCTCCCATATTCATATGTTCTCCATCCACTTCAGCGGTGATCAATTCGCTCATCATATCTTCGCGAGGTTGACGGCGACGATTTTCTAGCGTTGCATGGAAGTAGTCAGACATCTCCTTGAAGAGGTGTGAGAGGCGCTGCATTTCAGGATTATTGCGTTGCTGCTCATCTGGCTTAAAGAACTCGGCATCGCTGAGTTGACTGGAGAGCAATCCATCGGCCCATTGTTTAAATAAAGGGCGGTCGGAGGTGGGGACGCCTAGCATCTCTGCAATGACAATTGTGGGCAGTGGGTAGGCGATATCCGCCACAATATCCGTGTGCCCGCTTGAGGAGACTTGATTCAGTAGTTCTTGCGTGATGGTGGCAATGCGGTCGGAGAGGCGCGATAGAGCGCGAGGTGTGAAAGAAGGAGAGACCAGGTTGCGGTACTGGCGATGTTGAGGTGGGTCCATTGTGAGAAGACTACGACCACTTCGCTGTTCGCTGTCTGCTTGATCCGTAGTGAGGGATGGTGCAGGTGCAAATCTGCGCTGCCGACGTTCGGACGAGAAGAGTTTATAATCTGTAATGATAGTATTGACATCTGCATAGCGGAATACATGCCAGCAGCCACTGCTTTCATCTAACCAGACCGGGTGTGTGTTGCGCATTTCCTCAAGCCAATCATACAATCCCTGTACATCCTGCAACGTTGAGAGCTTATGCAGCATAGATAATCCTTTCTCGTGATACTGTTAATCCGTAGGCTGAGCCATTTTGACATTTGAGTGATAAAAATGACTTTCAGCCAATAGAATAGTTTTTTTAACGAAAGAAGTCAAGGTGCAAGATTAGTACAATCATGAGGCATCACCTGCTGCTGAGGAAAACGAGCCGATCTGTGCTTTGGTGCCAATAACACGCCAGGTTATGAGAGAAAGCCCATCCGCCAGGATCAATAGCGGTTTTACGTGTTGAAGAATTCCACCAGCGCGGGAGCAAGGGCTTTTGCCTCGACTTCGTGGGTCTGACCTTCCAGGGTACAATGCTCGCCATGGGGGATAGCCTTTGCCAGCGATACTGCTGTGGTATTCATGAAACTGCAGGTCCATTTCCAATTTGATCGTATGCGATGGTTGTGCCATCGGCTGATTGAACTTGCTTCATAGCATCTCCCTGTGTTGTTCGTTCATCTGAATCTCGCACTCTGGAAAACGGTCAAGATCATTTTTCTGGGGTTTCCTCTATGAGGAGGGTCACAATTTGCTCCACTAAATCGTAAGGGATCGGTTTATCTAAAGGAAACTGTATGGAGCCCTTTGCTCTTTTATAGTGCGCTATTGCTTGCTGGAAAGCTTCATCGCCTGCTGGGAGCGGATACAAGGAAACATGGTGTTTCCAGCCAGCGAAGAACACGACGTGTTTGCCATTGAGGTCGAAGGCAGGTATCGCGTAGCTTATTGTCTCTGCGGCTTCAGGTGCCGCTTTGTGTATTGCCTGCCTCACCTTTTCAAGGATGACCTGGATATCCGCCGGAAAGGTACTGATGTATTCGTCAATAGTCGTGAAGGGCTTTTCGTCTGTCATAGGTTTATCCCCTCCTTGCCAGTATATTCGGCCTCGCAACTTGATTGCCTGTCAGGCGACAGTTATCATCACCCAAATGCTTCACGCGATCAGTATAGCATGTTGAAAAGGAAAAAATCTTCTCGGATTTTGCCATCTTGTCCTGATGCCTTCTCTGCAAGAACCTGAGGTTTTTGACATGCATGGAAGAGATTCTGGGTTTGGTGTCAATCCGTACACATGTAGCAACGAGAGCAAAACAAATGCGCCTGTGAAGCAGCTTCACAGGCGCGTTGAGTGGTGGAGATGGGGGAGAATTGAACGCCTCAGTAGGTTTTTTTCGTGCTGCTTTGGGTCGGTCTTTATAGGCTTGTTGAGCGTAAGGTTGCTGTGCGTTTTGTCTATTCTTGTCTAACAGGGATGGCTCTGGTCAAACGTATCTGCTAGCAGTTCTGCTATCATTTTGTAGTGGTCTTAGCTGTGATGTGATTTCAGGATACCATGGTTGTTGAAATCACATCACTGTTGTAGAGAAAATAGAGAAGTGTGAGGTGTGTTTTTGAGACCTGAATTGGTACCTTGTAATTTGGACACCTTCTAAAAGTGTAGATCAATCTTCTCCTTTGAATAATCTACATATTATATTTATCAGTTAGACAAATCGGAAATTTCTGTAAGTCGAATTGTGTCAGTATGGCTCGTTCTCAGAAGTTAAAGGTTAATTGTGTTACTGGATCTGTATCTGGCCTTGGCTGTGGTAAATGTAAATCTATTTGTTCATTGATACTCGTATTTGTATCGGCAAAGTACTTTCTTAAACCTTCTAGACGATCTTTATGATTATTACAGAAAGGGTGTTTTATGTCTGCATTCTTGTGGCTATTAGTACCACCTTGGCTTCGTTTCTTCATGTGATCGACTTGATGTGATCCAAGTAAAATTCTTCCACCGCAAGTTGCGCAGCATTGTGTTCCACTATGAAAAAGTGCTAGGAACTCACCATATAACTTTGTAGACTCAGAGAAACGTCCAGATGGCTTCCCTTGATCTTGTTGGTATTGTTTCACAAAATCAGAATGTATCTTAGGATCTATATCTTTAAGAAAATTATCAAGAACATCAAATGCTGTAAGAAGCTTTTCTTTTGCATCTAGTGTAGCATCCATAAGGCTCTGTAAAGTTTCTACGTGTCTACTTGTCAATCTAGCAGGTCCAGCACCTTTTCTTCCAAAAGCTTGAAATATCCATTCTTTTCCTAACATCCATACTTCCTCAAAAAGATCACGAGCTAAGGTGAATTCTGATTTTTCGATATAAGATTTCATTAGAACTTCCTTTTGAAGCCCAGGCAAGGAATAGGAGGAACAAGAAATCTTTGTATTGTCCTTTGTTTGTATAAAAATAAAAAGCAGGATATAGGCCCAGACTTTGAGATTGATTTCCATGTATATTGGAAATCACTTTCTTGACTAGCCGCAAATTTTCAAGTGTCGTATTTGCTACAACGCTATCATCTTTTTCATTTGCATAAGCTGCCAAAGCACTTCGAAGGTTTTCCTCTCCTGTTTCCCCATATATAGAGATTGCAAACAGATTTTGCAGGAGCAAGAAATCTTTCAAAATTTTTCTGTTTCTTTAATAAACAAAGAGGATATTCTGCTACACGATCAGGCATTGCAGCATCAGAAGATGCTAAAATTATTGAATATAAATCTTTACTTAAATTATCACATTCATCTTTATATTTTAACCAAAGGGAAGATTTTGTACCATTCGCAACAATACCAGTCATTGCTCTTGCAATTGGTGAGCGCCTATTTTTAAGATAATTCACTTCTTGATCTGATAAAGGAGTTCCACCAGTATTAATGTTAATAAATGATTGCTCTGCTGTTTTATAATCTCCTGTTACCCATTGAATAGGAATACGAAGGGCTGTATTAAGATTATACGTAAACTTACCTCGTGACTCTGTCGAGGGATCAAGATAATCAGAAGGGTTTTTATTTTCATCTACTAATGTTCTAAAACGTCTTCCTGCATCTATACATGTTTTAAAACTTCCAATTGCCTCCTCGACTTTATTTCGTATCCGTTCTGCAGCTTCAACTTCGGCATCCTCTACGTATCCATAATCTAAAGCAGATGCAGTGTTTCCCCAATCATCTGCCATCCAAGCTCGGATAGTAGATAAACGATGTACTCCATCAAGTACAAAAATATGTCCAGTTTGTGTATTGAGCCAAAGTATTACACCTGGAATAACTTGATTCTCACGAAGTGTTTTAAGTAAATTTAGAATTTTATCATCATCCCATCCATTTGTTGCCCTCTGGAATTCAGGCTTTCGAAGCCTTTCCCATATACTTAGTCCAGAATCATCGGGAAGAAAGTCGCGGTATTCTAAATTATCTTTCTTGTGTAGTTGAGCCTCTTCGGACTTAGGGATTTTATGGTATTCATTATATGATAGTAGTGATGCAGAAGGAATGTGATGATCAAGACTTATATTTCTTTCTAAGGAGTCTTTTTTGCTCATTGATAATCTCCTTTAAGCTATGCTCTAATTGTACTCTGCAGGCCGATCAAATGTACCTGAACTTGGTTTAAGATGGTTTTAAAAGGGTAAGAATAGCATTGAGTTGTTCCTCAATGTGTGTTAAACGTTCCTTAATGTCGCTCATATCTCGTTTTAATTCTTGTGAGGTGCTGATCTGGTCAATAGTAAGACCTTTGACCATTGTGAATTCATAGGCGATGTTCTGTAGGACGGGTCGATATTCTGTTGTTGTTTGTTCCAGTGCCTTGATGCGTTCTTCTTGTGTTGGCATACTGCGCTGTCTTTCTTTAGGTGTTTGGCCTGTATATGAGTTTTATTATAACATGATTTGTGTAGTCATGGCTTTGCCATTATTGTCGTCTGGTGGACTCTCGATGAGTTCTGATATATGATTTCTAAGACTCTGGTAAGGTGTGCCAAAGATTTAACGATTACATTGGCAGCTTCGTTTCGGATACGGGATACTAAACTACTTGGTTGTTGTCGTCCTTCGTCGTCCTTTCTGAGCTCAAATTGTTGTATTTTGTTTGTCTTTATTGGTTGGCTCCCTGGTTTATTTGTTGGCTCTTATACACAAGTTCTGGAAGGACAAAAATCTGTCGCATGAACAGGTGATAGAAAGCTTAAAGAGAAAAAGCACTCTGCTGAGCTTCGCAAAAAGGGGGAAACCGCCTCTCAGGCGGCTTGATCAGAAAAACTGAGCAATTCTCTCGCTTGTTGATCTCAGCAACACGGCCTCCCATTCTCACCGTGCTCTCTTTCAAGCATACCAAACATGTGTATAAGAGCCAAGGTTTATTTGTGAGGGTTGCTGTATTTGTTTTGCTAAGGCATGGTTCAAATGAATGTGACAGTTTTGAACAATCAAGCCAATCCAAAATAAATCCTGAAGCCGCTCAGGAAGACATATCAGAACTTATTTTGTACAATTTGGATTGTTCAAAATTGTCACATTGATCTGAGCTCACTTTGAACCATGCCTAATATATATTTTGGTTTCTGGTTATTAGGTGTTTAGGTGAAGCTGTTTAGTTTCTGGTGGCTGTTCTAATATTTGTTGTTGTTCCTTTTGTTCTCTTATTTTATTTAGGACTGTATCTGCGAAAAGTCCTAGGGACTGTTCTCGTGATTTATTAAGATATGGATGTGTTCCTAATTTTACTGCTTCGTATTCGTGTTCAATGTCATCCGCTGCTTTTTGAAGGTTCATGCTGCGTTCGCGATATTTGAAGTATCCTATGAAACTGGCTGCAATACTAACTATTATGCTGAAAATAGCAGCAGTGATTTTTAAAATGTAGGAAATGATGGGAGAACCTGTAAATATGTTTATTCCTGTGGTGCTTGTGACAATTGTTGATCCTATGATTATAATCCACTGTAATCTATTATGGGTATTTCTGTTTGTTTTTGACTCATCCTTATATTTTTCGATTATTTTAGGCACATCGTTTTTATAGTATTTTTCCCTCTCGTTATAAAGTTTCTGTTCAGGGGTTAGTAATTTTTCTCTTTCTTCTTCCTCCTTTAACCTTGTTTGCAACTCTTCTTGCCTTTTAAATCTTGCTTCTCTCTCCAGCTTTTCTCTATAATTCTGCTCCTTTATTGATTTGACGCTATTCCATTGTGATATCTCGAATGCCCATATTTCATCCTCTGTCCTGGTTTTTTCATATGAGTAAGTCAATCGATTCAGTTCTGCATTTTTTAGTTCTTCTAGTGAGGCCATGTAATTTTGGTGGTCGATAGCATTTTCTAAGTACCTCTCTTTTAATTGGTCGCTAGTGTAGGTATATCTTTTGGATAGCATTTGACCATTTCTCCGACTGAAACAAAGACCGACTACTTTAGAGGCATTGTTTTACATAGATCTTATTTTATATTAAGGGGCATCAGAATTCAACTTTCGTGGTATGAAAAAGTCGTGATTCTGAATAGGTTCGTGATGCTTGTAGAAAGATTACAATAAATCGTTTGGAATGCTATTTTTAGTTTCTGGTAGTGTTTCTTCTATGAGTTCTATAACAGGAACATCTAGCGCTCTTGCCAGTCTTTCAAGTGTTGTAGTGGTCACTTGTCGGTAGGGGTTTCTATAGATCGTTCTGAGTGTATTGTAGGTGATATCTGCCGATGCCGCTAGCTTTCTCATACTCATGCCTTTTTCTTCGGCAACTTCTTTTACTCTCAGTCTGATCATGATGCCTACCTTTATCTATAGTGAGCATGATTGTAGCAGGCTCTTGGGGTTGACGGTAGCATCAATATATTGATGCTACTTTGTATCGGCATACAGGAGGTTTTTATGGAGGGTAAAGTGTGGGGATACAGAGATAAGCCTACTTTGCTAGAACTAAGGGAAAGGCATGGGTAAATATTGTGCGGTCGACAGCTTTCGGTTGCTGCGTGAATAATCCCATTGCTATAGATAGACAGTATTCCATTGTTGTGATTTTCCTTTGTTGTAGCTATTCCACCTGCCTCTATTACGCGCAGTTTTCCTGCTTCGATATCCCACGGGTCTTAGCATGATTTACAAGTATATCTGCTCTTACTCATATAATGTATGCTAGATCAGTTGCGGCTGTACCTATCATCCTAATCCTTCTGTCATGCATAAGTAGTTTAGACACGTCTTCTATACGTGCTTCTGTAATATTTGGGTCGCCTTCCTTCATGATATCTCCTACATGGGTGATAGCCTCTTCCAGATGGGTGATAGGGGAAACATTGATGGTTTTTTTGTTGAGATAGGCTTCCCGGCTCTGAGTAGCTGTAAACATTTTATTTCTTGTAGGTAGGTAGGTAGATAACGCTGCCTCTGGTGACTTGCTCAATTACCAGGGCAATAGCAATGGCAAAAGTCGGGCTTCCGTGTTGAAAGTTTGCTGAACCATCAAGAGGATCAGTAATCCAATAGAGTTTTTGACTCCCTTCAAGTCCAGCGTCTGGTGTGCCTTTGTGGAGCCTGGTTAGTATTATATTTTCGGCCTCTAGATCAGCGTCTAAAAGGTCGTCTCGACCCTTATAAGAACATATCACACAAGTACTTTTAACGCTTCAATATCATTTGTAAAAACCTTATTAGAGGCTGTGAACTATCTCCTTTAGTGGGAAAAAGGTAGCAGAGTATTCGATACATGTAAAACGACGGTAACATTTGGAAAAGGAGAATGACTTGGAAATCTTTTGTGGAAACTAGAGAAATGAGGCTTACTATTTCTGATAATATGCATAGCCCCATTACAAAGTACATAGAGGCTTGGCGCATTTGCACTTCTTCGGGTTTGTGCTCTTTTTGATTTGTTCTTGTGCTTTTGTTACGCGAATCGGCATGCGCAGATTTAGTTGCTTGGTTTTTGGGCATAATGATCTCCTTGCAATACTCAGCTTTGCAAAGAGGAGCCTGTGCCTTTAGTGGACCTATCCACCTTCATATCTTACCAAGTACTGTAGTTGGCTTAGATAGAAGACCCTCAAGAAACCGTTTCTGTCTCACTCTTAGTTCATCTTATATTTAGTTGGTTGTTTAGCTCTAGGATGCTTAGTATATGGAAAAATCGGATAGGATTTTCTGAACTGTATCTTATCACGGTAAAGTTGTGTGTGCAAGTATAGAGGAGGTGGCTTATGGGCCGTGAAGCAACAGTGAAGCGTGAGCTTCGGCACTGGCGGGAATCGTCGTTACCTGAACAGGTCAACATAGCAGAACGGCATGGGATAGATACGGTGCTCTATTGTGCTGATCCGTGGGCTATCCGTCATCATTGGATACATCGAGACACAGGAGAGGTCCAGCGTGCTCGGTGCAATCGGTGGAAATGTTTGTACTGTGGTCCTCGTAAAGTGGACCTGTGGCGTCAATTGTTTCGGGATGCTGATCCTGTGCTGTTTCTGACGCTCACATAAGAGAAAACAGGAGGCTGTTAAAAAGAAAAATGATGCTCTGCGTGAGTTGGAGAAAGGAACATTAGCTACTGGCCCACAACAGAAGCTTGGGGATTACCTGGAAAATTGGATCGAGAACGTCCATAAGGATAAGGTTAGAATTAGTACTTATGTGAAGTACAAGAAGTTGATCAAATATATTGTTGCTGATTTGGGAGATGTCTGGTTGCAAAAACTTACTCCTGAGCAGGTGCGGCGATTTTATACGAAGTTGGGTGCGAGAAAAGAGAAGGGAGGAAAGGGGCTTTCATCAAAGACAATTTATGAGGTGCATGGTGTTTTGCATCTGGCGCTTGATAATGCTGTTCGTTGGAGTTATGTTTCAAGGAATGTGTGTGACCTTGTAGATCCTCCTCGTGTGGTAAGTCGTGAGGCTGTGCCGTTGAGCCTTGAACAAGCGCAAGTTTTCCTGGTTGGTGTGCGTGAGCATCGCTTAGAGATGTTGTTAACTATGGCAGTTGTAACGGGTATGCGTCGTGGTGAGTTACTGGCCTTGCGTTGGTCAAATATCGATTTCAAGCGGCGGACTCTTATGGTGCTTCATACTGTGGACTATATTCATCATTATGGATATGTTGAGACAGAGCCGAAAACAAAGGCTGGTAAGCGAATGATTAGCTTGCCGTCCTTTCTTATGGATATGTTGAGACAGTATCGTGCTAATCAGTTGAAGCAGCAGTTAGATCAAGGCGATAAGTGGGAGGATCGTAATCTTGTTTTTACGAGTCTTCACGGAGGCTATTTTAGCCCTCGTTACCTGGAGAAGTTGTTTAAGAAGTTGTTTGCTGATGTGGGTTTCCCCGGCATGCATTTTCATGATCTCCGTCATAGTGCAGCAACTATATTGTTGAGTATGGGGATAAATATGAAAGTTGTTCAAGAGTTGTTAGGTCATAGCGATATAGCAATAACGCTAGGTTTGTATTCGCATTTGCTTCCATCGATGCAGAAGGAAGTTACTGATAAATGGGATGATGTGTTTGGGTATGATGAGGAAGATCGAGGTGTATAAATTAACTATATATCTCGATCTTCCTTTAGATTGCTATCTTCTTTTGGTGAAGTAAAAAGCGAAGACTGCTGTTACTGCTATTCCTACTAGGGAACTTGCAAGTAATAGATTGGCGTCTCTGACAAATGCATATATTAGAAGGTCAAGGAACATGAGAAGTACGGTGCATTTGACAAGGAACCACCTTATAGCGTTCTCATCAGGCGGGTCTGGCTTCTCTTCTGGTAATAGAGTATTATTATCCACGAGTATCCTTTCTCTGGAGGGATACGGAGGCTATTAACTTGCGAGTGCGTAGCCTCATCTGGCAGTGGGGTTGTGAAGCGGCCTATTGCTGGCAACCCTGCTGTTCCTGGTTTTTAAAACCTGCTAGAAGGCTTGGATTTGATTGACGATGACTAATAATATTTTGTTTTTAACCTCCTTTGTTTACCAAATATTTGATTTGTTCACCTGGGTGTAGTATAATGACGAATGAAATGGTTGTATGATCACTCTTGTGCGGTTCTGCCATTATTCATCGCTGCAAATATAGCATAAACCAGTAGATGACGCAAGAAAAAGTTGTCGAGTTTTGTTATCAATTGTTTACCGAGGCCAGCCACAATGGGAAGAAAAGATAATCCGATTTCTTTAGTAAATGGAGAGAATATACTTGTTGGTCAATTAATGCGGCAGAGTCGTCAGGCAAAAGGTTTCACACTTTCTATGATGGCGAAGCGGCTTAGTTATAGCAAGGGGTTTTTGTCGATGGTAGAGAATGGACATAAGCAACCTACCAATGAGTTGATCAATAGTTATGAAAGTATTTTGGGGCTTGAAGGTGGGCAGATAAGTCACTTAGTTGAATCATCACAGACTGGATCATTTCCTTTAGAACAACTTCTATCCTTTCAGAGTCATCTCGATCTTCTTATGCAAGGGGTTGATTTATGGAATCAATGGAGAGAAGAACATTTAGAAATCGATCCATCTCTTAGGGGTGTCGATCTTGTTAATGCCAGTCTTAAAGGCGTAAATTTTAATGGTGCTGATCTTTCGCGAGCAAATCTTACGGGTATTGATCTTAGCAATGCTGATCTGGGTAGTGCTGTGCTGCGTCAGGCTGTTATGAATAACGCTATTCTTGATTTTGCTAACCTGAGTAGATCTTATCTTATTGGTGCTAAGCTGTCTGGTGCCAGTTTGAAAAAGGCTAATTTGAGTGAAGCTTACCTCGGTGGTGTAGATTTAAGCAATGTAGATTTAAGGGAGGCAAATCTAAGTAATACTAACCTTAGTGCAGCAAATCTGAGTAAGGCAAATTTGAGATGTTCGGATCTTACTGGTGCAAATCTTACTGGTGCAAATTTGAATGATGTGGATCTAAGCGAATCTATAGCAACAAATACCATATTTGGGAACATTGATTTGAGGCAGGTCAAAGGACTAGATCTGGTTCGTCATATTGGCCCTTCAACCATAGGGGTTGATACTCTCGTGCGTTCAGATGCTGATATTCCAGATGTGTTTCTTCAAGGTATCGGTCTTGATGATACCTTTCGAGTCTATACTCGGTCTCTTGTGAAGAAACCAATTGACTACTATACTTGCTTTATTAGCTATTCTAGCAAAGATCATGCATTTGCAGAGAGACTGTATAATGATTTACAGGAGAGTGGGATACGTTGTTGGTTTGCTCCTAATGATCTAAAAATTGGTGATAAATTCCGGCAACGTATTGATGAGTCGCTGCGAATTTATGATAAGTTGATTGTAATACTTTCTCAATATTCAATGCAGAGTTCTTGGGTAGAGCGAGAAGTTAAAGTGGCTTTTGATAAGGAGCTATCACAGAATAAATCAGTCCTTTTCCCTATTAGATTAGATAATACTTTTATGGTAACATATCAGGGATGGGCTTCAGAAATCCAACGTACGCGCCATATTGGTGATTTTTCTCTGTGGAAGGAACCAGATGCTTATAAGAAAGCATTTCGTCGGCTTCTACGCGATTTGAATGCGTCTTCGGATTTTGTTTTAAAACGTAATGTAGGATTGAGAGCGGAAAGTCTAGTCTTTGAGTGGCTAGAGAAAAACACTCCTTATAGGCTTAATCACAATAGCGGAAATGCAGTGCCAGATTTTTGGGCCAGAGATAAAGATGGCAGCATGTTTGGAATAGAGGTAAAGTCTTATAATGATTCCTCATCATTGAAAGGCAGCATAGGAAGATTGTATCAGGGACTAAACCGCAGTTCAGGTGCCGATAAATTTCTTGTTTTTTTAGTTTTTCCTGATGAGTCTTCCGCTCAAGAAGCTTCCAAATTTTTTGAGTTAATCGAGAGTATTCCTCCTAATTTTTCATTTACGTTAGGGTATATTCAGCACAATGAGTTCTGTCCTACGACATCATTTAGACGCTCTGAACTATAGAGTTAGCAAGGTTTATTTGCTATCACTTTTGCTATCAGGCTCCTGATTTATGGGAAAAATTCTTTAGGAGAATTTCTATAAAACAAGGCTAGAAGCGGGTTTACTTCCCTACTTCTAGCCTTGTGATTGGTGGAGATGGGGGAGAGTTGAACTCCCCGTCCAAACGGACCTACCGGAGAATGTACTACAGGCTTAGTCGATGTTTTTGCTTTTCGTCCAGATCTCCCACCGACAGGATTCCTGGACGCTGGCCCTCTGGTCTTAGATGGCGACTAGAAGACGGTCATCGCCATAGCATCTCTATGTTTTTTTACGCCCGTACCCGACCCCATGGAGCAAAAGCCGGACGGACGGTTCGTCACTGGGTATTAAGCAGCGAGAGCGAACGCGGGTGTTGCTGGTTTTTCGGCAACTATTGTTTTGTCGGTTGTTTAACGAGAGTGCGTACCGACACCTCGACCTGCAATTCTTCAATCTGCCCGCCTGTCGAAACCCGACATCCCCATATGAAGAATCTTGCCAGCACAACTTCTCAGTTGCTTCTCCCTGACAGGTCTCCATTATAACACATATGTTGACAAATAACAAGCCAATCTGAAAATTTGGGTGCAGTTCATTTTGTGGCGCTGATGCACGGGCTTATGCAATCGCGCCCCTACATCAGCGCCACAAAATGAACTGCACCCAAAAATTTGTCGGCCCCCCACATCTGTATCCTTTTTGCCTGAAATGTGAAGAGCGGATTATATACCAAACATACGTAACCCGCTCGATATTATCACCATGATCGCATTGGCGGCTCTGCCATTGATTTCTCTGTGGCCATTCGAAGATTAACCCACCTCTAACTTGATCGTGTCGTACATCCTTCCACCACCATTGGTCACCTTAATAGCCTGGAAAGTCACCGTATTGGCACCTGCCTTCAATAGGGATGCCGGAAAGGTCATGAGCACCAGGTGGTAGTGACCACTCTGGTTGCCACTACGATAAATGGTCTGGTCGTTGGGGAAGGATGCCAGGCGTCCCAATGAAGTGCCATTGACTCCCATAACCACGTCCGCGATCTGGCTCTGACCGGCCAGCGCAACAGTTAAATGACCCGTACCACTATAGGCGTGGTCGAGCGTAAAATCCACCTTCCAGGTACCTACCTGCGTTTGAGCATAATACCAGTCGTTGGCTGGAGTACTTTGCCCAATCGTATAGGTTAGATTAGCAGGCACCTGGTTCCATAGACCGTATTGACGAGGTGCGCTCCCCAGGTTGAACTCACTCGCCTTGCGGTCAGCAGTGCCAATCTGCCAGAGCAAATTTGCATATTCCGGAGGTGACCATGTCAATGTTCCCAGATCAAGAGCTGATCCACTAACTACAATGTCGTCATGCTCATACTGATCCGTCACATCGCCTATACTCCCTCCATTTGCGTAGGCATAGAGGCTATAGGTGTTCGGACGCACGTTCGGGATAGTGAAATGGCCGGTAGCATCGGCCTGGGTATAGAAGATGTAGTCTGCACCCTGTTCGTAGATGTCACCGCCGGGTTGCGCTAGCGTTACCGTTGCCCCGGCAGCTGGTCGACCGTCGGCGAGTGTCAATGTTCCGGTTACTGTCGTACGCGCAAGAGGATACTGCGGATTGGACAACCAGCTGTAAGGCCATTGGGCTTCTTCTTTGGCAGCCTGAGCCTGTGCATCCGTAATACTCCCATTATTGAAGTAAAGCAGCCAGGGACCATAGATCTTACCGTTGGGTATCGCCACAGCCGGTGTTCCGAAATGACCACCCACCAGCATATTGAGCACCGTGCCATCCCCACTTGCGCTCTCAACGTGAACCATCAATTCCTGCTTCATCGGGCCGCCTTCGATATACTCGTGGCTGGCTGGAAGGAGCCAGGCACCGTACCCATTGCCATAGACGCCGTGGACCTTATCTTCTGCTTCATAGGTCGCCCAGTCGTATTTTGTATAGACTGTTCCATTGGTGAGCTTAAATGTTTCGTTTTGCAGAACCTGCGATTGTTTAATCTGACTCAGCACAGGAAATGCCCCCGAACGTTCAGCATTATAGCCATTTCCGAAGATACTACCGTCCAGACGATAGATGGTGCGGAATTCACCCACAGTGCCGATACCGGTGGCCACGAAATAAGAGTAGAGGCCACTGACACCACTGCGTACGACATAGTGCAGTTCGCCCCAACTACTAATGTAAGCAATATCAGCCATCGTTGAGGTATTGGCAGTGACCTGCAATTGCGTTGGGCTGAAACCTGTTCCACCGTTAATTGAACTGTAAAATCCTTTTGCATGCCCAATAAGTTCTTTGCCATTGAAGACGAGGGAGTAGCCGGTCCCATGACTGTTGAACTTGATGGTGTAGAGGCCATTGGAGACCGTTGCGTTCATACCTGATACTGTAAGCTGGACAGCGCTTGCATCTGCACTTCTTTTGGTAGGGCTTGCGCTCACCTGAAACTGGTGTGATGTGTACAGCGATATTCCTGAGATAAGTAGTCCCAGGATGAAGATGAGCGAGGCCCACATCCGTGTGGAGCGTCGTCGTGTATGGGACATCCGTTGTTCCTCCTTGAAATGAGTCACTTGGAAATGAGTCACTTGGAAATGAGTCACTTGCCTATAGATAGAAAGGTTTTCCTTTCCTTTCGCTTATCAAAGCCTACATAGGAAAAGAAGGTTTGTCAACGTTTATGCACGGTACTAGGATAGTAGTAAGGCAAGGTAATCGTTGTTCTTAACCTACTGTGGAAAGATGAGCTGAGTATTCTCTTTTTCTCTCTGCTGTTACTTGTGTTTTCAAAGGAATAGAAAAACCTTGACAAGTTTATATAAATATAGGTAAGATGGATAGTAGAGGTCCCTCGTGGGGCGGTTCATGATCTTTCAGCGGTAAGTGATCAGTAGCTTGATGGTTGGTTTTCAAAAGATAGACATATAATGGCGAGGAAAACGAAAGCTATGGACGGAACAATAAGCGAGGGAGATGTGCCTGCAGAGATACGCCGGGAACAGATCCTTACTTTTATCAAAGCCAGAGATTTTGCGCGTGTTGCCGACCTGAGTACCAGATTTCGTGTCTCAGAAGTCACGGTACGCGGCGATCTCGATGTACTGGCCGAGCGGGGAGAGATTCGGCGTATTCGTGGTGGGGCAATGCCCAAGCCTTCGATTCAAATGGAACGCCCCTTCGAGGAGATGAAAAATGCGCGAGCCAGCGAAAAATCGAGTATTGGTCGTCTGGCTGCAAGTTTGATCAGTAGTGGTGAGACGCTTATTCTCGATGTGGGTACAACCACAACAGAGGTTGCACGCTTTCTGATGCAGCGCGATGACTTGCGCGATATTATCGTCTTCACGAACTCTCTCAACATTGCTCTGGAGTTGGAGGAGGCTATTCCTCGCTTTACGGTAGTGCTCACAGGTGGCACATTACGGCCTTTACAGCACTCGCTTGTTGATCCACTGGGTATGTTAATCTTTGATCGTATCAAGGCTCACACCGTCTTCCTGGGCTGCAACGGCATCGATCCTGTCGTTGGTGTCACCAATATCAATCTTCCCGAGACTGAGATAAAACGTCATATGCTCCGATCTGCAAAACGCCGCATTCTGGTTGCCGATGGTTCTAAAATCGGCAAGGTCGAACTGGCCAATACATGTAACATTGACGAAATCGACCTGCTGATTACCGATAGCTCTGCTGATCCTGCTATCCTGGGTGCCCTGCGCGAAAGTGGTCTGGAGATTATGATTGGGCTTTGATGCGACCTAAAAATCGCTCCAGATTGACAATGGCTCGTTCATGCAGGCCCTCACCGATCTTTTGTCGCTCGTCGTAGGCGACAACGTTGAAAACCAGGCGTCTGCCATCGATCTCAATCAGTTCCGCGCTGGCTCGTACTTGCTGCCCCAATGGCGTTGCTGCCAGGTGACTGATGTTAACATGCGTTCCTACTGTGACATACCCTTCATCCAATGTAGCAGCTACTGCTTGCCATGCAGCATTCTCCATCAGTGCGATGAGCATTGGTGTCCCGAAGACTTCGACTCCTCCCGCTCCAACGGCTGCGGCTGTATTCTCATGGACAACTATGGTGGTTGCTTCTCCTGTCATTCCCGGTTTTAGTTCCATTGTAGGCATCCTTTCTTTTCTTTTCATTCTAGCCTCCTTGCTTGTGGCTCGTCAATCGCCGCCAGGGCGTGGTCTCTACCTGTTGCTCTAAATGGTATGATTGATCATAAAAATAAACCTGACAATTATTATGAGAAAGGGCACATCGTTTTATGTCTATCCGTATTCAGCGTGTTGCTCACCGAGGAGGCTCCTGCCTGGCTCCTGAAAACACACTGGCGGCGTTTCGTAATGCGCTGACGCTGCCCATTGATGCAGTTGAACTTGATGTGCAGATGAGCCGCGATGGACAGTTGATTGTATTTCATGATAATACTGTGGAGCGCCTGACCGATGGCAAGGGTAACATTCTCGATCTCGACTTTGCAACATTGCGCTCCCTGAATACTGCCGGCCATTTTGCTGGGAACTGGCCCGAAACCGAGCAAATTCCTACGCTGAGCGAGGTACTTACCCTTATGAAGGAACGTGCCCGCGTCTATATCGAGATTAAGACGAGCGAACGGGATGGCGTTTATGGTCGCTATCCACGCATTGCTGAAGCAGTACTGCGTGATGTACGCAGCGCTCGTATGCTGAATCGTGTATTGATCATCTCTTTTGATTGGCCTATGTTGCTGCATATAAAATCACTGGAACCACGCTTATACACAGGTGCAAATGTCTCGAAAGAGATCTGGGATTCTGATGCTGAAAATGCCTTTGCGACGCTTCTCTCGCAGATGAGAAAGTTTGGGTGCAGCTGGGTGAATATGGATAGTCGCATTTTCACGGAAGAGATGCCCGCTAAAGTCCATGCGCAAGATCTGAAACTTGGTCTCTGGACGGTGAATACGCTGGAAGATATGCGTCGTTTTGCCTCTATGCATGTCGACTTGTTAACAACGGATCGACCAGACCTTTTCGCGGAATTGTAGAGCGTTTTCTCGCTTATGCTTGAGGTTATTTCGCCATAATTCCTATCAGACCAGACTTTTGTGTTAATTTCTTGTGATATGTGTCTGTTTCAGATGTTTATTCGTTTTTATTAGCTAGAACAGCCATGGTACTATTGCCTGTATTTTTGAAAAAACTGTATGTTATAATGGGCCCCAGCCGAAGCAAATGGCCCGATACTCTACCATACCTATGTTTGAAAGCGGAGATCGTTAACGATGCAACAGACACAAATACCACCACATGAGAATAAACCTGAGGAACTCACGCCAGATTTAGCGTCCCAGGGGATCGCTATCACTATTGTAGTTCCGGTAATGAATGAAGAACTGAACGTGCGTCCCCTCTTTGAGAAACTTTCGACCCAACTCTTAAAGCTTGAGAAAAATTACGAGATCATCTTTGTCGATGATGGCAGTACAGACCAGACGTTTGCCGAGTTGCAAAAACTCTACCAGGAGCATCCTGGCGTCGTACGCGTCATTCGCTTCCGCCGCAATTTTGGGAAGACGCCAGCTCTCGTAGCAGGTTTCAGCCGCAGCCGTGGCGAAGTTATTTTTACGATGGATGGTGATCTGCAGGATGACCCTGAAGAGATCCCTAGTTTCCTGGCGAAACTGGATGAGGGCTATGACCTGGTAACAGGTTGGAAATTCCCGCGCCTGGACCCCATCTCAAAGACCTTCCCATCGCGCATCTTTAATCGTATGGTCAGTACGATGACCGGGGTACACCTGCATGATATCAATAATGGGTTCAAGGCGTACAGACATGAGATCATCGAAGATCCTCATTTGAAATTGTATGGAGAATTTCACCGTTTTGTGCCCATCATGGCCCATTGGCGCGGTTTTCGTGTGGCAGAGATTAAGGTTGTCCACCATCCACGTACGTCAGGTGTATCGAAGTTTGGCGCTGGTCGCTTTGCCCGTGGCCTGGTTGATTTGCTGAACGTTTTGTTCCTGACCTCGTTCCTGCGTACTCCTTTGCGTCTCTTTGGCCCACTGGGCTTCTGGACTTTTTTCCTGGGCATTCTGGTCGACATCTTTGTGGTCATACGTAAAATCTTCTTCAATCAGCAGATTCATGATCAGCCACTGCTCTTCGTCGGTATCGTATTGATGATCTTTGGCATCCAATTTATTCTGACGGGCCTGCAAAGTGAGATGATCCGCAATTATGCCTTCCAAAAAGGCGAGGAATATAGTATCAAGCAGGAACTGGATTAATGCAGCGGGCGAAAAAGATTGCCAAGCCTATACTCCAGATTGGCCTGCCACTGATTATACTGGCTCTTATCATTATCTATGTAAGGCGCGACTGGAATCAACTGACGGCCTATACATTTGAGTGGAATCCTGCTTTGTTGGTACTGGCCTTTGGAGGCTTTTGCTTGCAGGAACTCTCCTATGGATTGATCTGGCGCTCAGTGCTGGCTCGCCTCGGTTCAAAACTCGATCTGCGTATCTCTCTGCGCATCTATCTTGCTTCGGAGTTTGTACGCTATATCCCTGGCAACGTGTGGCATGTTCTAACACGTGTCCTTTGGGTCAGTAAATATGGTGTTCCACGTCCCATCGCTTTTGCCAGTATGATGATTGAATTGATCACCAAACTGGCGGCGGGGGTCTTTATTTTCGCCGTGAGCCTGCTGTTCTGGGGCGATCTGGGTTCGGTCCGTTCTTTGCTCTATGGGACGCCGATTGTTGTGGCATTGGGCATGTTGACAATTGTAACCATGCTGATTGTGCTGCATCCTCGCATTCTGAATGCTCTTCTTAATACTGCCTTGCGCCTGCTAAAACGTAATCTGGTTGTTTTATCGTTGCAGTACGTCGATATTTTGCTTGTAACATTTGCATGGTGTGTAAGCTGGATAGTCGCTGGCTCGGCTTTCTATGTTCTGTTATTGGCGCTCTGGCCGCATACTCCTCTGATTGCGCTGCCCATCTGTATCGGTATCTACGCTATCGCGTGGGATATCGGCTTCGTGAGCTTTATCACTCCCAGCGGTCTGGGTTTTCGCGAAGGTGCAATCACGGGACTATTTCTATTGGCCTTGCCACTTCCCGGCGCTCTAGCGGCAATTATCGCTATCTTGTCACGCCTGGTCTCGACATTTGCTGAACTGGTCTGCGTAAGTATCGCCTACCTGAGCGGTGGCAGCCAGGCGCGTGCAGTGCAGCAGGAACGAGAAGCTGAACAGGTACATGGGCAAGAGGATGCCGGGAAGGATGCCGCTGCGTTACTTTTAACGGATACTTCCGAACGCCAACGCGTTGTTGAAGAGGGAGTGGTCGGTGATTAATGCAATCTGGCGTAAGCGTTTCTCCGTGCTGAGAAATCGCCTCTATCTCTATCCCGCTCCTGAACCGATGCCTCGCAAACGACTTTTCTGGTTGGCGATGGGACTGGTAACGCTGGCCGCTATCGCCTTCAGCACCTATTTTATTGTCTATCTAGTCAGCCTGCAAAATGCCTTTCAGCTCAACGCCGAAGATATGGGTATCATGGATCAGGCGATCTGGAGTACAATCCATGGACAGATACTCCATCAAACGGTCTGCAATATTATAAATGATACCAATTGCGGCGGCTTTTCTGGCATCTCGCGCTTTGCACTGCACTTTGAGCCAATTCTCTTCCCGGTTTCATTGTTCTATTTGATCTGGGCCGATCCCCGCATGCTCTTGATCCTACAGGTGCTGGTCGTCGCTACTGGAGCCTATCCCGCCTTCTGGCTGGCTCGCTTGCGACTACGTAATGACCTGACTGCCGTTGCCATTGCATTGCTTTATTTGCTCTACCCCGCTCTACAGCAAGCTACTGGAATTGATTTTCATGCCGTAACGTTCACCGCATCTTTCCTCCTCTTCACGTTATACTTTATGTATACGCGTCGTACGGTCTGGCTCTTTGTGTTCGCGCTGCTCTCTATTCTCTGTAAAGAGGAGATCGGCATCGTGATCGCTATGTTTGGGCTATGGTCGATGCTGTTTCAACGGCGCTGGAAGATCGGGCTAGTGATGGTGGTAATGGGAAGCCTCGCGTCTGCCCTGGCAATCCTGGTCATCATCCCTCATTTTAGTCCGACTGGTCACCCGTTGCTTTCTGCACGTTATGGAGCCGCATCAGGACAGTCCCTCCTTGTTCAGATGCTGCACCCAAAGACGTTTCTTGATCATTATCTGCTGGAGCGTGCCCATCTTGCATATCTGCGTTCGCTGTTTGCACCAGGTGCCTTTTTGCCACTGCTCGCCCCGTGGGTTCTGGTGATGGCGGTACCTTCAATTGCTATTAACCTGCTTAGTTCTGATGTGCAGCAATATACGGGACTTTTCCACTATAACGCGGAGATTGTGCCTGTCCTGATCTTCTCTATCATTGAGGCGCTTGTTCTTATTCTATGGGTTGTGCAGTGGGTACTGGTTCGTTTACAAACACAGGCCGCTGAGGCATCACCAGAGGCTACTTCCTCTGCTCAAGCGCAATCTTCCTGGCAGCCTGTGCGTGTGCTGCATATAGCGCTTCTCTTTTTAATGCTCTTTTTTGTGCTGTTTACCACTATTCGTCGTGATGATACATTCTTTGGCAAGATGCCTTTTACGGAGAATTTTCAATGGCCGACGATTTCCGCTCATACCCAACTTGCACAACACTTTATCAATATGATCCCTTCCGATGCTTCAGTTTCAGCGCAGACAAAACTGGTACCCCATCTCAGCCACAGATCAACTATCTACATGTTCCCGTATGGTACCCCTTTTGATCCCACGAAACCCGCAACAGTGTCTACGGATAAGGCCGACTATGTTTTGCTTGATCTGGAAGGGGATTACTATCCATACGATACGTCGCTGGAATATATTAGTGCGGTGAAAACAGTTTTGCTCAGCGGGGATTATGGAGTCCTTGCCGCACAGGATGGCTACTTACTGTTGAAACGCGGTCTCCCCTCACCAGGTATCTCGCCTTACTCTGCTGTGTCTGCAGCGGGGGCGAAGGATCCCTTGCTCCAATACCTGCTGTTGCCCAATCTGCCAGGGAGTCTTTGCTCGGATATTTATGTAGCGCCACAGGATGCGACGCATCAGGTACAGGCAACGTTTACGAGTCCAGGTGGAGGTTCCTTGAGTCTGCTGGATTTCAATGTAAATACTTCTAGTACTATTAACAGGACCAGCGGTATAACGGTCACTACGGAATGGCGGGTAAATGCTTCGATTACAACGCCACTTCAAATGCTCTTTTTGATGACGGGTAGCGATGGTAAAGAATATTTTGTCAGTAACGATGTATCGCAACTCTTCTGGTGCCAGACGAATACCTGGCAGGCTGGCTCAATAGTGCGTTTGACGAGTAGAACATTTACGGTCAATGATAGTAAAGTCCCATATGGACTAGCACATTTGTCCCTATCCCTTTTACCTTTGGTGCAATCATCAGATAAAATAATGGATAGACAGGCGCGGCTACCATTGCAGGTTGAAAATGTTTCTAGCACTGTTACAACGACGCAAAATACGAATGCACTGCAACTGAAGTCGATGAAAATTATTCCATAGTCTTCTTACTGAGATGTAGAAGAGGTGCATATGGTCGACATGACATATACAATAACAGAACGAAAGGGATTGTAGTGATGGGCATTTACCTGGGTCAGCTTCCGCCAGCTGAGATTGCACGCCTGAAAGCGGAATTAGCTGAGACGCTGATCGCTCATTTTTGCTACCCACGCTTTTTTGATAATCGCATTGACGATTTGCGAATGCGACCGGTAGATCGTGCCAAGAGGCAAGAGGTCTGGCTCTTTCTCAGTTCGGTCGATTTTACGTCGTGGGGCCGTGTCGACCTGATGTCGCCCGATTTCCAACACCAGATAGAACGTCTCTTTATTCAGTTTGTGCAGCGGAACCGGGCTTTCTTTGGAGATCAGGGACGCAAGCGAATGTCTGATGTGCGCATGCTCATTAATTCTTCTGCATCGTCTGTGGTACAAGGATTGCGTAATCATCTCACCGGTCAACGCCAGGGGACACCGCCTTTTGGAAGTCCGCGCCCGGGTGTTTCCTGGTCGCAATCCAGTATTGCAGGTTACGTTGAGCCTCTCTGGGAGCAGATTGCCTCTACGACGATGCTGCTACAGCAACAGTTGCAGGAACTGCGCGGTGAAGTCAGGCCCGGAGCTACCAGTGGGGATGCGCGTTCTACTAATGGCGCTAGCAGACGTTCCCAGCCCCAACCTCAGTCCCAGCGTCCGCAGGTAACAGCAGGTACAGCCAGTCCTAATGGATTCGGTGAGCACGACGAGGTCGCTACTGTGCTGACACCTGCTTCAGTTCTACCTGTGAATACACCCGCACCCTCTTCAACGCGACCCGCTGCTGTAAGCCCAGGTGCGCCGATTACTCCATCTCGGAAATTAGAGCAGCCAATAGCAGCGTCTATGAAGCCTGCAGAAGCTCCAGTTATTTCTACGCCGCCTCCCCTGTCTGATCCGATGAATGGAACACTACCACCGATGAAGAGTGGGCCGTTGCCAGCGTCACCGGCAATGAAGAGTGGGCCGCTCACTGCTTCTCCAGCGAGAGTAAGTAGTCCATTACCACCATTGTCAGCAAGAGCGAGTGGACCGTTAGCATCTCCTGAAACAATGCAGTCTTCTGTAGCAAATGCCTCTAACGCTTCTACTGTACCAATTCAGTCAAGGAGTGTATCAAAGAACTCGCTGCCGGTAACCTCTGCGGTGGCTACTGGCCCACGAGAAGCAAACATGATGGCAGTGGGTGAGGACGATATGGCTATTTTCGAGCAGATGCGTCATCAATTGCTTGTCTGGCTACGTGTGGAATCTATACGAGCAGGCTTGGAGGTTTCCGGCCAGACTCCTGTGCAGTTGCTGGATATGCTGCGGCAACAGGCTCGTTTCGATGAGACGCGTTTGCAGGTGGTCTCAACCTTGCTCAATCTATCAAACCAGATTATCAAGACTGGCACTGTCAGTCTTCTTGACTACAAGCAGGCATTGATGTTTCATCTCATGCACACCCGCCACTAGCCAGTTTGTACCTTTGTGGGTTTGAAGTAGAAATTATGTAATGTTTAGTGTAGATTAAAAAGCTAGAGGGAAAAGAGGAATGCTATAGCCTGAGAAAGGAGAAGCTAGGAGCTTTCTCATAGACGGGGAGCCTCTATGCTATAAGTGCTGATGTCAAAAGGGCGCGATAAGGTTGCCGAGAGCCTGAGTGATATTTTACAGATGATCTCTTCAAGACGACGCAGTGGTTTGTTGAGCCTGGAGCGCTACAATGCTGGACGTTTTGAGGAGGGAGAAATCTACTTCGAGAAGGGGCGTACTGTTCAGGCTTTCTTTGAAATGATGTCTGGTCAGGAGGCACTTGCGGCGCTTGCGAGCTGGCACAATGTGTATTATTCTTTTACAGCCGATGTGCCTGTTCCTGCGGCTCCCCCTCTGTCGCCTGGAAACATTTCTGGAGGCGTTCCTCCCTATTCTACGGCAGAACCTTTAGCAAAGCTGTACCATACAACCAGGCCAGTGCGGCAGACGAATGAGTTCACCCCAACTTCTCCATTGAGACGTTCATCTCAGTTGCAACCTCCAACGGGCCCGCAGCCGCCGATGCGCCAGACGTCGCCGCAGCAGTTCCAGCCACAAGGAGGGGGCACCGCGCGAGAACGTACGACTGGATATAATCCACCCTCTGACAGCGGCAATACCTGGGGCTTTGGAGCCCTTGTTCCGCACCGACTGAGCAACGAGCAAAATGTTCTTTCTCTTCCATTGACACGTCCGCAACGTTCAATTTATTTATTGGTCGATGGGATGCGAACGGTTGCCGACCTGGTACGCTGCACTGGTAAGGGTATGCAGGATGTGGAACAGTTGCTGATGGAATTGAAGCAGCAGGGATTGATTGGCTTTTAATACATCGAGGCGTAATCATATTGAGTCTAGGCTGTCTCTATCGCACTAAGCCGTCGAGGAAGCCGGAGCCGTAATGGTCGGCAGCAATTCCTGTAATTGCCCCAACCAGTTTGACCCAAGCAGACGACGTGGGATATGAATGACTCCTGCCTGGACACGAGCTTCGTTGCGGAAGCGTCTATACAAGACGATGCGGTTGGGAATAACACTGCGTTTCACTGTGAGGACAAACTCGTTATCTTTGATGGCGATGGCCTCATAACCAAGTTGCGATGCCTCCACTTTCAGGCGCACGATAGCCAGCAGGTTCTGTGCCGGTTTGGGTAGAGCGCCGAACCGGTCGCTTAATTCTGCGGCCATCGTCTCCACCTGCTCGGGACGGTTCAGGCTCGCCAGGCGCTGGTAGAAGTTGACTTTGAGGGTGCGATCACCAATATACTCATCCGGTAGATAGGCGTCAAGAGGTAGATCGACGCTGGCATTAGATGTTGTAGCCTCGACCTTTTGCCCTTGCATCTCCTGGACCGCCTCAGCCAGCAATTTGCAATAGAGATCGAAACCGACTGAGTTCATAAAGCCTGATTGTTCCGCGCCTAGTAGATTGCCTGCGCCGCGTATCTCCAGGTCTTTCATGGCGATGCGGAAACCTGCGCCCAGTTCTGTTGCCTCAAAGATGGCACGCAGGCGTTTTTCCTGGATGGGCGTCAGTCGCGCATCTTTAGCGTAGAAGAAGTAGGCGTAGGCCTGATGAGTGGCACGACCAACACGACCACGTAGCTGATAGAGCTGGGAGAGTCCGAAGAAGGCTGCATTATTTACAATAATTGTATTCGCGTTAGGAATGTCCAGTCCGTTTTCGATGATGGTAGTTGAGACAAGTATGTCGTAGTCGCCGTTGGCAAAGCCAATCATCACACGTTCCAGTTGTTCCTCGTTCATCTGTCCATGCCCGACAGCGATACGTGCCTCTGGTAACAGGCGTTGTAATTTCTGGGCGATAACCTGAATGCCCTGGACGCGGTTGTGCACAAAGAAGACCTGGCCGCCACGATCAATCTCGCGCAGAATGGCCTCGCGTATAAGTTGTTCGTCGTACTCGCGAATTACCGTGCGAATAGGTAGACGTTCCTGGGGTGGTGTTTCGATAACGCTCATGTCACGCAGATTGACGAGCGACATGTGCAGCGTGCGCGGAATAGGCGTTGCTGTCATGGTCAGTACGTCAATCTCCGTACGTAACTGTTTGAGGCGCTCTTTATGTGATACGCCGAAGCGCTGTTCTTCGTCAACGACTAACATGCCCAGATTGAAGAAGACAACATCTTTTTGCAGCAGGCGATGTGTGCCAATGACAATATCCACCTTGCCAAAGGCGAGGTCTTCCAGAACCTGCTTTTGTTCTTTCTCCGAACGGAAGCGGCTGAGCAGTTCCACGCGTACAGGATAGGCCTTCAGGCGCTCTTTGAAGTTGTTATAGTGCTGGAGGGCGAGTACGGTTGTGGGCACGAGAATAGCGACCTGCCTCTGATCGAGTACAGCCTTAAAGGCAGCACGCAAAGCAACTTCAGTCTTACCATAACCAACATCACCGCAGACGAGTCGATCCATTGGACGTGGGCGTTCCATATCGGCTTTGACCTCCTGGATCGCGCGTTCCTGGTCGGGGGTCTCCTCGTACGGGAAGCCATCTTCCAGTTCCTGTAGCCATGGCTGTTCTGCATCTGAAGGAAAGGCATGGCCGGGTGCGGCCTCGCGTGCGCTGTAAAGTCTCAGGAGTTCGCGTGCAATATCCTGCACATTTTCTTTGACCTTTGATTTTGCACGTGTCCACTCTGTTGTGCCCAGTTTGCTGAGGCCAGGGACCGAATCGCCCATGCCGATGAAGCGCGTCACGCGGTCGAGCTGGTCGGTAGGAATATAGAGTTTGTCGGTACCGGCGTAGTGAATGAGCAGGTATTCGCGTTCGACGCCAGTGAGATTAAGTTTGACGAGACCCTCGAAGCGTCCGATGCCGTGCTCCTGGTGAACGACATAATCGCCGGGATTGACCTCTGAGAGGAACGAGGCAGGAGTGATCGGGCGGCGCCTCTGTACGCCGCGCCGTTTTGACCAGCCGAAGATCTCAGTGTCGGTATAGACATAGAGTCCCAGAGAGTGTGATTGCCATCCCTCGATCATCTGTCCTTGAATAAGGGTGAGCGTCCCGGCTTCTGGTGCTTGCTGGATGTTTGTGCCGGGGCTGGCATGAATAGTGGCTTCGTGGAGGATACTTTCGTCGCTGAGCACTTCCGCCATGCGCCGTGCCTGCATGGTGACGATAATCACGCGTTCTCTGTTATCTAGTGCTTTGCGGCAGTCTTGAACAAAGGAACGCAGGCGTCCACCATACGAGTTGGCGCTGCTATAAACTGGCATCAAATGTTCAGTACCATCATGCTCACGTGCATCGAAATCACCCTCAGCCGTTGAGAGGATATCCGCGAACCGTAACTGGCGACGCTGCTGTATCTGCGGCTCCAGTGTTTTCCAGCTTACGTGTGCCGGGCGCAGGTGAGTGGGGTTCTCGTGTTCCTGTTCGAGGCGCTCTCGCATTTCCTGGGCCTGGGCATCGAAATCGGTGCTGTGGTTCTGAATGCTGGCTGGATTATCCAGGATGAGCAGTCCGGTGCGAGGCAGGTAGTCCAGGATGGTTGCCTGGCTGTGCAGGTAAGGAATGTAGAAGGCAATATCGGGAAATGAACGCTTTTGCCGTAGCTCTTCCAGATCGTGTTTCCAGCGTTCCTCAGCATCTTTTTGCAGCATATTGCTGTCGAGTTGTTCCAGCTCTTTGACGGCTTCAGGGCCACGTACGGGGATGGCTTCGCGAGCTGGTCCAATCGTGCATTCGTTGATGGGATTAAGAGAGCGTTGTGTTTCCTGGTCAAAAGTACGCAGAGATTCAATTTCGTCGCCAAAGAATTCGATGCGTACGGGACGGGGAAACGAGGGTGGAAAAAGATCGATGATGCCGCCGCGATGGCTGAATTGTCCTGGTTCTTCCACCTCTGTAACTGGTTCATAACCCAGGTTATAGAGCTGTTCCAGCATAAGTGTCAGGTCGACTTCCTGTCCCGGCTCCAGGCTAAATAGGGAAGTTGCCAGTTCTTTAGGTGGAATGATGGGTTGTGTCAAGGCACGGGCAGAGCAGATTGTAATGGGTGTGCGTTTCCCGCTCACCAACGTAATCATGGCTTGCATACGTTGCTGGGTTGTTTGGGCATCGCCTATGAGTCGCTCATACGGAAGGGCATCGCGGTCGGGTAGGTAGAATATCTCATCCGGAGTAGAGTGGAATGCCTTTAAAGCCTCAACCATCTGCTGTGCCTGTTCCTCGTTAGAAACGACGATCAGAAGTGGTTGTTTCAATGTTGAGGCCAGGGCGCCAACCACAAAAGGACGTGCTGCTTCAGTAATACCAGTCAATGCCGGTACTCCTTCGGCGTTGCGTAATTGTTCTTGTAAGCGACGATATTCCGGTCTCTGTGTTAATAGTGCGAGTAATCCCTGTAATGTCACCAGCTACCTCCAACCAAACAATGATGCCCATGCCCATTGTTTCACTCTCTTAATAATACCCACTGTATCATATTATGAAGGTATGTCAAGGCGGAGGATCAGCCAGTGGGGCTTTGCATTTCTGAGAGGAAGAACTTTTTTGTTCGGTTGATGGGTCACCTGGATCGACAATATACAAGAACGCATGGTCCATAGTGAGAGCACGGGCTTGTTCACTCCGTTCACTGCACCCCTACACCAGTGGCACGATGATCCATGCATCCCACTGATGTAGGGGTGCAGTGAACGGAGTGAACAAGCCCGTGCGCCCCTAGCAGATGCGCGGTAAAGGATCTCCAACCAGCATATCCAGCACACGCATTCCACCAATGTCGGTGCGTAAGAAAACCATTCCTGGAGGTTCAGCCTGGACAGTGCCGATAATTGCAGACTCACGGCCCAGGGGGTGCATGCGCATAGTTGCTAATGCACCTTCTGCCTTCTCCGGAGCCACAATTGCCAGTAGTTTGCCCTCATTGGCAATCGTCAGAGGATCGAGGCCCAGAATTTCGCAGGCACCGCGTACGCCCGCATGCACAGGAATGGCATGTTCCTCCAGCCCGATTGAAACCTCCGAACCGAGAGCCATCTCATTTAACGAGGTCGCGACACCACCACGGGTCGGATCTTTCAGGCAATGGATACCATCACCGACTGCTTCGAGCAACGAGGCAACTAGCGAATAGAGAGGCGCGGTATCGCTCTGCACATCGGTTTCGATATCGAGCGCTTCGCGTGCGAGCATAATGGCAATGCCGTGATCGCCAATAGGCCCGCTTACTATCACCTTGTCACCGGGCTGCAAGCGGGTCTGCCCAATAGGCCACGTAGTGCGAACAACTCCCACACCAGCCGTGTTGATAAACAATCCATCAGCTTTGCCGCGCTGGACAACCTTGGTGTCGCCCGTGACGATGGAGACGCCTGCCTCTGCCGCCGCAGCCGCCATCGAGTCAACAATACGGCGCAGGTCAGAGATGGGAAAGCCTTCCTCCAGAATAAAGCCCACCGAGAGATACAAGGGAGTCGCACCAGCCATCGCCAGGTCGTTGACTGTGCCATGGACCGCCAGTTTCCCGATATCTCCACCTGGGAAGAAGAGTGGATTGACCACATAGGTATCAGTTGTAAAGGCCATGCGTTGTGCTGTTCCTTCGATTGCAAAGGTTGCAGCATCATCCATGGGATCGAGCAAGGGATTGGAGAAAGCAGGGGCGAAAACGCCTTCGATCAGATTGTGCGTGGATTTGCCGCCACTCCCATGACTGAGTGTGATCTTCTCATCACGTAAATAGAATTTATGGCGACGAGCTTGTCTTGTGCGCTCGATCTTCTTTAAGATGTCATCAACGCGGTCTGTATCGCGTGGTGCAGATGTATCCATTAAAACCTCCTCACAGCATCGTAATTGTTATTGTACTTGCGTATTCGCCATTGGCAGAATATTGAGACGAGAGCGCTCAGATGCCATAGAGAAGCGCCCATAGTTGAAGTAAGCGGCGCAGGCTCCCTCAGGCGAAACCATACAGGTTCCAATTGGTGTCTCAGGCGTGCAGGCAGTCCCGAAGACTTTGCACTCCCAGGGCTTGATGACTCCCTTTAGCACTTCGCCGCACTGGCAGGCTTTGGGATCTGCCACACGCAGACCGGGAACCTCGTAGCGCAACTCGGCGTCCCAATCGGCAAACTCTGGCCGCAGCTTCAACGCACTGTGCGTGATGAAGCCAAGGCCGCGCCACTCGAAGAATGGACGCAGTTCCATCGTTGCCGCCATCGCCTGGAGCGCTTTTACGTTGCCTTCTGGTCGCACCACGCGTGCATACTGATTTTCAATCTCGGCGCGACCCTCGCTGATCTGCTTTGTAATCATATAGACGGATTGGATAATATCAAGCGGCTCGAAGCCTGCAATCACGACAGGCTTGTGATGGTCGCGGGCAATAAAGTTGTAGGGTCGCATCCCAATTACCATGCTGACATGACCCGGTCCTACGAAACCATCCAGGCGCAGATCGGGCGAATTGAGGATCGCTTTCATGGCTGGTATGATCGTGACGTGGTTGCAAAAAATCGAGAAATTCTTGAGGCCCTCAGCCTTTGCACGCAGGAGCGTAACGGCGGTCGAGGGAGCAGTTGTCTCAAAGCCAATGGCGAAGAAGACCACCTGACGATCAGGATTTTGACGAGCAAGCTTCAAGGCATCGAGCGGCGAATAGACGAAACGTACATCAGCTCCATCGGCCCTGGCATCCAGGAGACTCCCTTTTGAGCCCGGCACACGCATCATATCACCAAAGGTGGTGAAGATGACTCCATCCATACGCGCTATCGCAATGGCATCATCGATGCGACCCATTGGCAACACACAGACCGGGCAACCGGGTCCATGCACCAGGTCGATATTGGGTGGCAACACATCCTCAACGCCATGCTTATAAATAGTATGCGTATGACCACCACACACCTCCATCAACTTGAGCGTGTGGGAAGTTGCTAATTTTGCAATCTCCTCGGAAATGCGCTTCGCCAGTTCGGGATCGCGATACTCATCAACGTACTTCATGCTCATGTGGATTCTCCTTCTTAATCAGTGCCTGAATCACTTCAAGAAGCGCGTGATAGACCGTGGCCTGCGCCTCCTGGATACGTGGGATATGATCACTTGGGGAAGTGATGCAATAATCTACTGCTACTGAATGTGCCATCTTTCCACCATCGTAACCAGCCAACCCGACCGTTAGCAATCCCTGTTTTTTTGCCTGCTCAAGCGCGACCAGTATGTTCGTTGAATTGCCGCTCGTCGAAATACCCAGGGCGATATCACCCGGTCGCCCAAATGCAATCACCTGGCGCGTATAGATATTGTCGAAGCCGACATCGTTACCTACAGCCGTGACCACCGCAATGTCGTTAGTGAGCGCAATCGCTGGAAGTGGCGTCCAGTCAGGAAAAGGCGGTGTGAGCAGCTCGGTCACGATATCCTGTGCATCCGTGGTACTTCCCCCGTTGCCGAAGGCCAGCAATGCAGCACCATGCGCGAAATTTCGCGCCATCGCTCGTCCTGCTGCAATGATTTGCTCAATAGACGCTTCAAGCGTCATGCGACGCAGCATTATTACCTCGCGACACTTCTCAAGAGTCGAGTGACGCACCTGCGCCAACACATCTTCTATATTCGCTTTACCACCCTCAAAGAGATAAGGATAAAAGAGCCGGTCGTATTCGGACCCTTCTGTATCATGCATTGCCAGCCTCATCTGAAGCAGAATTTTTCCCCATATTGGCAATTGCTATGCCACCATGCACCAGTATCAGGTCTCCTTCCGCAACCTCGTCCAACAGGGTAATATCAACCTCGTCCTGCGCATCTTCGATAGTTACGGACGCAAATCCCAGCAGTTCATCGACACGTAGTACTCTAGCGGTTAATGCCTCGTCGGAACATGTTATGCAATGTCCTTCTGCATCGAGTTCGCAGGTGGCACTGTTGTCAACGTAAGGTGACGGGCTTATAAATCGCGCCCCTACGTCGTATCGTGCCTCTACGCCGTTCTCCAAAAATTCATTCATGTAAGCAATCCTTCGTGCTCAAAGAAGATATGTACTAATTCCCATAAAACATGATACAGCGTTTCATGTGTCTCCTGGATTACCATGGGATCGTTAGCATAGACGATGAACGGGAAATCGACTTCGCTTTTCCTTAATAGCCCTCCATCGCCACCAGCCATGCCTAGTGTAAGTAGGCCGATATGCCGGGCCGTTTCCAATGCAGCGACGACGTTTGTGCAGTTTCCATCTAGCGTAAAGCCCATGGCGATATCCTGGGGCCGGGCAAGGACTTTGATCTGGTGCACAAAGGGGGTGTCAATGGGCGGCTCGTGGGTAAGATCGGGTAGCTCGTGAGTGCTATCGGGCGACACCTGGGCGCGATCAATCTGGCCCCTACTGATTGTGGCGGCGTCGTTGGTCAGGGCGAGGGCGGGTAGGGCTCGTTTGCCGACGATTACGGGATGCACGAACTCGACGGAGACGTGTTGGGCGTCGGTTGCGGATGCGCCATTGCCAAAGGCGAGCAGGCGACCTCCCTGGTGGAAGCGACGCGCCATTTGCCAGCAAGCCTGAGCAATTCGTTCCTCTTCGGCGGCAAAGAATGTCTCAGGGATGCTCATACTTTGCTGGAAACGCGAGGTAACAAGTGCTTTTAGTTCTGGTAAATCCGTTTCAGCAGTCATCGATCCACCTTCTTATTTTATATGCATCGCTGTAGGGGCCAGATTTATCGCGCCCGCGATTTATCGAATGCGGGCACCAGATCGATAAATCGCGGGCGTGATAAATCTGGCCCCTACGGTCATTCAATCTGACTCGAATGTAGCATTTGAATCTCATCGGAAAACGCTTCTCCCATCATCTGGAGTGTTTTCATGGTCTCCCGCGCCTCATCCTCGTCGATCTTGCTCATGGCAAAGCCGACATAAATCAATACCCAATCACCCGGTGCAATGCCTTCTGGACGCACCAACGCTACACTTACGTTGCGTTTTACCCCAGAAACATCTACTTTGGCAATGGAATTGGCATCGTCCACGATTTCTACAACCTGACCTGGAATACCAAGACACATGTTGCTTCTCCTTTATCGCTTTCTTCATACACGCCGATAAATCGTTGGACGCGATAAATCGGGTCCCTACGGTGATTGGCGTTTTTTATCTATATACGACGATAAATCGTTGGACGCGATAAATCGGGTCCCTACGTCAGGCGAGCAGCCGCAATTGCTAGCTGACCAAGGCTCAGGCCACCGTCATTGGATGGCACACGTCGGTTGATATATACCTGAAAATTCATTTCCTCCAATCGTGTAAGCAGCGTTTCAAGCAATAGGCGATTCTGAAATACACCACCGCTGAGAGCGACACTATTCAACCCGGTCCGTTCGCGTGCTTCAACGGAGGCCGCCAGTAGCAACTCGGCGATTGTATGATGAAAATTACTGGCGATCTGTGGCAAAGGCAGACCTTGTTGTATATCGCTTACGATAGCGCGGATCGTTGGTGCTACATCTAACGTAACTGGTTTTCCCTCTTCCCTCCGCATCGCAAATGGATAGAGTTGCGCCTGACCATCTTTAGCTGCTAGCATTTCTAGCTCAATGGCCGCCTGACCTTCATAGATCGCTTCACCCCGTAGGCCGATCAGTGCGGCGACTGCATCAAACAATCTTCCCAGGCTGGATGTCAGAGGACTATTGAGACCTCGCACGGCCATCTGTGCTAACGTGCGCCACTTTGAACGATCGAGTTGGTGCACAAATGGAATATCGATTTCCAGGAAAGCATCGTCGTAAGCCTGAGCAAGGTAAGTAGCTGCCATGCGCCACGGTTGACGTACGGCCTGCTCACCTCCGGGCAATGGCACATACGTTAGATGCGCCAATCGCTCGAAATCGGTGAGGTCTGCCACCAGAATTTCGCAGCCCCATACGGCTCCGTCGGTTCCAAATCCTGTGCCGTCGGCGGCGATTCCTATGACAGGCTCGCTCAATCCATGTTCGGCCAACACACTTGCAATATGGGCATGATGATGCTGGACACCAATTTTCTGCGGGATATCTGTGTCGAGGGCATATTTTGTCGCCAGATATTCGGGATGCAGATCGTAAGCAATGGCTTGTGGGTAGATATCGAAGAGACGCTGAAAGTGCTCAATTCCCTCGCGGAACGAGGTCAGGGTCTCCAGATTTTCTAAGTCGCCGATGTGATGACTGATAAATGCCTGTCGCCCCTTTCCCAGACAAAAAGTGTTTTTGAGGTGTCCACCGCAGGCGAGCAACGGTACCGGAAGATCTGAAGAGAGCGGAACAGGCTCAGGAGCATACCCACGCGCACGACGGAAGAATTGTTCACCGCCAGCCGCAATGCGCATCACAGAGTCATCACAGCGCATGTGAATATCACGGTTATGTGTGAGTATGCCTTCGGCGATAGATGCCAGTCGTTGTCGTGCATCATCGTCGCGGTAAGCAATTGGTTCATCACTCAAATTGCCACTGGTCATCACCAGCACGGCTGGTCGATCTGTGCTCGGAAGCTGGGGTAGAGGCGTCACCTTGCGTGCGCCCACGTCCTGATGAATGCTGTCACTGGCATGCGGGCGCACGCAAGGTGACGCCCCTACCCCAATGACAGATGCGAACGTATCCAGTAGCAAATAATGTAACGGTGTATACGGTAACATCAATCCCAGGTTATCATGGGATGGCGCGACGCCAGGCGCTATTGGACATTCAACACGCCGTTTCATTAACACAATAGGCCTGCGATGTGACTGGAGGAGCGCGGCTTCAGCCTCGTTCACTTCACACAGCAAACGGGCAGTCTCTAAATCTGGCACCATGAGCGCGAAAGGTTTGGCCTCACGATGTTTGCGTTGCCGTAGTCGCTGTACAGCATCAGCGTTTAAGGCATCACACGCAAGGTGATAGCCTCCCAATCCCTTAATAGCAAATATTGCTCCTCGTGCCAGTTGTTGAGCTGCTACGGCGATTGGATCGGCGGCGTTATCATTCACTCCATCAAGAAGGCTCACCTGTGGACCACAAACGGGGCAGGCGTTTGGTTGGGCGTGAAAGCGTCGGTTGAGTGGATCATCGTATTCCGCTTTGCAGGCCGGACACATGGGGAAGGACTGCATGGTTGTTTTTTCACGGTCGTAAGGGACATCCTGCACGATCGTGAAACGTGGTCCGCAGTTTGTACAGTTGATGAATGCATAGCGATAGCGTCGGTCAGCAGGATCAAATAATTCGTTTAGACAGTCTTCACAGATGGCGCAATCAGGTGAGATGAGCGCTTGCCGCTCAGCTCCCTTTTGACTGTAGGTAATGCTGAAGCACGTCTCATGGCGAGGTGATATCAGTTCTGTGATGACTGAATCGATACGTGCCAGTGGTGGTGCCTGTTTACGTAGTGCTTGCTGGAAGCTATCTAGAGCATCTAAGCTTCCTTCAACCTCGATGGTCACTCCCTGGCTATCGTTGAGCACAAAGCCAACCAGGCTATGACGCTGTGCCTGTCCATAGACAAATGGGCGAAAGCCTACGCCCTGGACAATGCCCTGGACAATGATGCGTCTCCTCTGAATTGTTGTGCCCATCACGGATGACATAATTGTGTCCTTTAAATTACGAGCGTCATAAATGTGGCCCCTACGCCTGGGCGTCATAAATGTGGCCCTATCGATGAAATTGCGCTTATACGCTATGAACGAATGTCATGAGCCAGTCACACCATGCATCGAGTCCTTCTCCCGTTCGGCAACTCACCTCAAAGATGCGCAGGTTGGGATTAATTGCCAGTGCCTGCTTCCTGACCTTTTGCAGATCATAGTCTACATAAGGTAGCAGGTCGATCTTGTTCACGATCATAACCTGCGAAATCGCGAACATCTGCGGGTATTTAGCGGGTTTATCGTCGCCTTCGGTGGTACTCGCAACCACAACACGCACGTCTTCTCCAAGATCCCAGGCGGCAGGACAGACAAGGTTGCCGATATTCTCGATCACAAGCAGATTCATATTGGCAAGATCGATCTGCGCAAGTGCATCGCTAATCATGTGCGCTTCAAGATGGCAGGCTCCACGCGTGTTAATCTGAACGGTCTCCGCTCCTGCTGCTTCAATGCGTTCGGCATCGTTGCTTGTCTCGATATCGCCCTCGATTACTCCAATGCCGAGCCGTTCGTGCAGGCGCTCGATTGTGCGCTCCAGCAAGGTGGTCTTGCCCGCCCCCGGCGAACTCATGACGTTGATGGTGCGAATACTACGCGCGGTTAACGATTGACGAATCTCCTGGGCTATATTCTCGTTGACCGCCAGGATATTTTGCGCAATAGTTATTTTTGGCATGGGTGCCATTCTTTCTAACGAGCGCGTCTTTAACGCATTGATTGATACAAAAGCAAAAGAATGCGAACAAACATCGGCGTAGGGGCGTGTCCTTGCGACCGCCCACGTCACCGAGCACCATCCCATCCCTGGCCAGGGCGGTCGCAAGGACACGCCCCTACGCCGATGTTTCGATCTCCATGTTCATAATCTGTAGTTCGGTACCGGAAATAACATCGGTGGACCACTCATGGCACGTTGGACATTGTGCGATATAGTTCTCTATAGCAAACTCTTTTTCGCAGTGATGGCATCTCGCACGATGTGGCAACGTGTCAATCGACAACTGTGCGCCCGCTAAAATCGGTATCTCGTTCGTCAGCATCTCAAAGCAAAACGCTAACGAATCTGCAACAACGCCACTTGCCTCACCAATCTTGAGGTGTACTTCCTTCACTCGAGTCGCGTTGCACTCAAGCGCTCTGGCTTCTATTGCCTCAACAATGCTCTGGGCTATTGCAAGTTCATGCATAACTGGCCTCGTTCATGATCTTAGTATGCGCTATTTCTGGGGCACGACGGGCGCGAAATATTCGAGCCCCTACCCTGAACGTTGTGTATACAGATTACATCGAACGAATTCTCAGATAGCGTTGAATATCAGGCAGCATCTGGCTGATAAGCCATGCACCTCCTACACCAAGGACAATAACAACAAAAAGTGCTTTTAACATGTGTTTGTTCCTTTCTCTCTATCATCTCACTGGATCTCTGTGCATTATGTGGAACAGGGTAGGGGTGTCACCCTTGCGTGTGCCCCGGTGGCCTGGCGACGCCATTCATCGGGAAAACGGGGCGCACGCAAGGTGACACCCCTACCCTGTTCCAGCGGTTTTCCCCGGAGGGATGGAGACCCCATTTACTAACAAGAGTTGATCGACAAGTGTATCGATCATCTTAATTGCCTCATCTACAGCTGCCTGTACTGGTTCGCTTAAGCCCATCTGCATCTCCTCGTAGCCTTCGCTTTCAGGGGTTGCTGATGGTTCACAACCTACCAGTAAGGTGCGAATCGGGCGTGCGCCAAGAGTGTGAGCGAATGCGAGGACTTTCACCGGGTCCATGCTATGACTATCAAGCGCGACTCTGCCCGCTTCCACTCCTTGCTGAGGACTGATACCTGAAAGATCTGGTTCGATCAAGTAGACGGTCCCAGGTGAGCCTCCTCGTGGAACCGCATCGACCAGGACAAGGGTGTCATAGCCATCATCAAGTAGCGTATATGCCAGTTCCATGCCACGAATACCGAAATCAATAACCTGCACGCCTTCAGGATAGCACCGGGTCTTCCTGTCCATCAAGCGTCGGGCCACTTCAACGCCAAATCCATCATCCCCTAAGAAGATGTTGCCTATACACGCGATCAATATGCGGCTGGATGGATGCTCAACGGGCAACATCTGGCTCATGGCGCAACCTCCAGCACCTCTATCTCTTCTGGAAAGAAAAAGAAACGATGGCCGGGCATCACCCGTTCGTCCCACTGGTCTCTCCCTGGATCATCATCCAGCGTCACGACCAGGTAGATGCGATTCTCAAAATCCTGATGGAGGATCTCGACGCGTGCGGTCTTCCCATCCAGCATCATATCCATAGCATCTGTCAGTGTGCCCTGTCGTCTGTGGCGTCCCGGTCGCAAGCGTACAGCATCGCCTGCTTTCACCTCCCGCCCATCGATCACTATAGAGGTGGGTGGTGGATAGTCCTCACCTGGATATCCCCTGTTCGCGCTATCCATTTTATATCTCTCCTTCAGGGATCGGGCGCATGCTGCGAATGGTGCCGTGAAGTTGCATAAATTGTTCAGGCGTCATTGCCTCTGTGCGCTCCAGTATCTCCCGTGCGCGTTTGTCTCCCTGCCGCATCTGTTCCTTCTCTTCTTCAGTCAATGTGAGAATACGCAGCGTCAGAATCTCATCGATCTCTGTGCCGTCGAAAAGATTTCCAGGGCTTTCGGGCGCAATTTGCGGATAGTCATACAAAATGATGGGCGACGATAGCAACACGTCTCTTTCGCCCTCATTACCCACCAGCACAGGCCAGGTATGCAGATTTTGGCATGCCTGGACGGGTGCTTGTAACTCATCAGGTGGCTCCAGCAGTGAAATAAATGCGCCTTGCGGCACCTGCAAAATAGTATGCGTGGAGACAAACGATTGGAGCAATACTGCGTTATGCCGGCTCGACAATGCGCTCGTTTCAGGCGTCCGATTTTCAATGTGCACACGAAGCTTGAAGAGATCCTTATCTACGGCTTTTGCCGACAGCACGATGGTCCCTGACACAGGCAACTGCTCACGCACGATGGTTGAACTTGCGGCATCAATCGTATCTTCGACTAGACGCTGACCGGGAAAATCGATCTCTATGACCCGATCACCGGTGATCAAGTCACGCAGAGAGCAATCTACAATGCTAATTTCACGCTCGATGCCTTCCTCGAATGGCTCATTTGCCATACTACCCGCCAGGCTCCATTCGCCAGTATAGGATGGATTGCTCTGAGCAGTTGAAGGCGCACCATTTGTCGTAGTATGGAGAAGCAGATGCAGAAACCTGATATGGATATTTAGCGACAGGTCCTCGTTCCCCTGTCCTGCCACCAGGCACTCTGTTTGCATTGTCCAGGGTTCAATACTGCCGTTCGCTTCGCTATACTCACGTGGATACACAACGCCGATTGTCCAGCGCTGACGATTTTTGATGGCTGAATGGCGATATGGGTAGAGAAGGTAGCCCTCGTAGAGCACAGCATTGGCGATCTCCCTTACTTGCTCTATCTTCATGATAAAACCTCCTCCTCATTGGTTTGCAGGAGACGCCCAATCACATCCTCCCAGGTTGGAAGACCATGCGTGGCTTTGTATTGATACAGGCGATCAAAGACATCTTTGTGCAGGCGAATATAGGTGCTATTGGGATAATAACGCGCCATCATCTCTTGCCAGACAGTGACCGGGAAACGATAGGATGCCTCTTTCGTCCAGGAAATCTGCCCGGCCTGTAAATTTCCTTCTTCATTCTCATAGAAGACCGTTCCACTAAACAGGAACAGCAACGGTATCTCGCCATCACCCAGAGCGTTGAAGTACTTTGTCGCGACGACCTCGAAGTCATACGTACAGGCAATAGGGAGATCGACGATAACGCTGCCTGAGAACTGTGGGACGACAGCATTCACGTGTGTCCACAGAAGAGTGCGCAATGTTTCGCCCCAGCGTTCAGGTTCTCCAAAGACCTCCAACAATTGCGCCTGCGCTTCAGGACTGTAGCGGCGGCGTGTGACCGCGAGCTGTACCTGACTGCGCAAGGTGACGCTATGGATGCGCTCCTGTTCATCAGCATTCGTGACGCGCAGTTTGAAGATGAGCGTCGGAACCGCTGCAAAGGGCGGAACCTCAGCACTAATAACCTCGAAGCTCAGGTCAGGCATCTTGATCTCCTCTCACAGGTTGAGACTTTGCGCGTATCTCCTCAAAAAATTGGGCGATGGCTTCCCTGGCCTCCACACCACCGCTCAGTCCTTTCCATGTCATGCGAATCAGTCCGACAAGCTGGTAGCATGCATCAATCGGGACGATATAATGTTCGCTCGCGTTTTGCACCCGATTGATCAGGAGTGCCTCAACATCAGCTTCCAAACCATTTAAAACAGGGTTAGTATGCAGAAGCGTCTCCCATCCTTCGAGATCGAGCAGGGATTCCGTAGCTCCCGCTGGGCTGGGATAAAAAACCATGACATGCTTTGATCCAGAACTGCGAAAGATGAAGGCCATATTGACCGGGATCATCAGTTCATCCCACTGCTGATCCGTCATCTGAAAAGCGGTGAGAGATAAATAACGGCGCGGCACCAATCGGTATTTTTTGCCACCAGCTCCCTCGTCGTTGAAGAGGATTGAACATGCCTGACATGAGCAGATCAACGCCCGGCTGGAGAGATCCAGCAAATGGCGATGCTCTTTGGGAATAGGCTCGCTGCACAGTTCACAATGCTCCATTTTTGCAGGTGCTTGCACTGGCTCACGCTTCTGGGTAAAACGGCGTAACGCACCGACTGGTGCCGCAGAACGACTCCCACGATCATCTAAAGGGAAAGATGTAGACATAGTTGCACGCCTCTTACCTTGCATGAGCGGACAGAACCGCACTATCACCCAACGCTACTTTCACTTTACCATCCTCTACAAGCAATGGGACCGGCTCAAGGAAAAAAGTGGAAGCATCCACGCTTCTTCCCGCGTGGTACACGTCATATTGTTGGTCGCAAGAAGCACATACAAGGATAGTACCATCCAACCTGCTATCTTCGAGTGGTGTCTGGCAACTGGAGCAGCGATTATAGTAGGCGTAATAGGTGCCCTCAATCTGACAGAAAATAAGCGACTCCTGTGCTATGGTGATCGCCTTGAGTTCTCCAGCAGGAAGTGCTTCTAGCCCGGGCACTATATTCCATCCATTGCCTTCCTCCTTAGAAGCAGATTTAGAAGCAGAGTTTGCGTCATCTTTCTGCCGACGAGAAGGAACGAATGTCACAGGGATGCCAGTTCGTCCTGGTTGACGTGGGGGATCAGCAACGCCCTCCACTTCGAGCCTGTCCAGGTCTGGGGCCGCTTTGTAGATGGCCTCCTCGATGGTCAGTTTAAGGGTCATCGTTGAGGAAGGACAGCCATGACAACTCCCTTCCAGGCGCAAATGAGCCACGCCATCTTCAATACCGACGAACTCGACATTGCCACCATGCGATTTGAGGTATGGGCGTACTCCATCCAGCGCCTGGATGATCCGCGTCTCGATGTCTATTGGATGCAACCCATGAAGCAGAAGCAGAGAACTGATCAGATCATCATTTGCCAACGTCTCAATGAGCTTATAGTCAGGCGCTTCTACTTGAGTAATAAGTTCAAATATGCGTGCCAGCCCTTCGCCGTACATATCGAGCAGGGACTGAACAAGCTCCCCAGTAACTGCTCGGGTATGAGCATCAGTGAACTCCTCAACCTCCTGGATGAGCGTTTCGATACGTCCTGCGATGCGCTGCTGCGCCTGCATATCTTCGTGCATACTCTCTCATCTCCTCGTTCCCGCGTATTGCGAGCCGACCGCTGTCAATCATCAATTGATACCCCGACACGGGTTTATAAATGGCACCCGTACACCATGCCCGGCGCGACGTTGCTCCCAGACCAGGCACATGGTCCCGATGGTGTACGGGCGCGATTTATAAGCCCGTTCGCGCTTCCCGTGCTACACGCCAAATGTCGGTGAGTGTGTGACTTGAAGCTCTTTCCCTTCACCCAGGTACATGTGGACACCACATGGCAGGCAGGGATCAAAGCTACGTACCGCACGCATGATGTCGATGCCCTTGAATTTATCCGGTCCATTCTCCTCGAAAATGGGCGTGTTCTGCACGGCATCCTCGTATGGGCCAGGTGTACCATAAATGTCGCGTACACTACCGTTCCAGGGTGTCGGCGGATAGGGATGATAGTTAGCGATCTTGCCGTTCTCAATGACCATGTGATGCGAAAGAACACCACGCACGGCTTCGTGGAATCCGCAGCCAATAGCCTCCTTCGGCACCGTAAAATCACTCCACGTTCTGGTATGACCAGCATTGATCTCAGCCAGCGCTTTATCGATACAATGGAGAGCGACAGCTGCGGAGTAGGCCTGGAAGTAGGTTCGTGCACGGTTACGCTCGATAGCGTTGCTCCACTGCGGAATCTTCCACTCGAACTCTACCTCTGGCTTTGTAGCGGACTTGGGCAAGCGAATCTTCACGCTATGACCCGTAGCCTTGATATAACCACCCAGGTCTACCAGGCCAGCCTGGGCCGTTGTCCACAGACGAGCAATAGCACCACCACCCGTGTCCAGCGCCAGGTATTTGTCTGTGCGTTTATCATACCAGCGCGGGGACATGGTCCAGCTATAGTTGCCATTGAAATCGCGTTTCTGTGGCTTCGGGATCGTCGTCTGATTCCAGGGATGGCGTTTGTCGACGGGATTGCCGAGTGGATCGCGATCAACAAACGTCCTTTCGTTCTGCCAATCATCGTAGTAAGAACTCCCCAGCAGAATGCGAATGCCCAGATTAATATCCACCAGGTTCGTCGTGACCAGTTCATCGTCCACAACAACACCGGGTGTAACGAACATCGCATTGCCCCATTTATTCATGGTGCGGTAATCGTAGTCGCACACATCAGGATCCTGGAACGATCCCCAACAGCCAAGCAGCGTCTGTCTGTAGCCAACCATCTCGTAGCCGGGCATCGCCTGGTAAAAGAAATCGAACAGATCATCGTGCAGGGGCACCATCTTCTTCATAAATTCGACATACTTCATCAGGCGCACGAGGTAATCGGTGAAGAGCTGAACGGTAGCAACGGTGCCAACGCCACCTGGATAGAGAGTTGAGGGATGGACGTGACGTCCCTCCATCAAACAGAATTTCTCGCGCGTATAGCGGCTCACCTGGAGTCCTTCGAGATAGAGTTCGCCTGTGAAAGGGTTGAATGCCCGCATAATATCGCCAATGGTGCGATAGCCATGTTCGCGGGCATGCGGAGACTCGGTTTTATTTGCCAGCTCCAGCACACCTGGATTGGTCTCCTTCACCATCTGCTCGCAGTAGTCGACAGCGACCAGGTTCTCCTGAAAGATGTTATGGTCGAACATGTACTCGGCAGCCTCGCCTAGATTGAGAACCCATTCGCCCAGAGGTGGAGGTTTGACTCCGTACGCCATATTCTGTGCGTAGACCGAGCAGGTTGCATGATTATCGCCGCAGATACCACAGATGCGGCTGGTGATGAAGTGAGAGTCGCGCGGATCTTTGCCTTGCATAAAAAGGCTGTAACCACGGAAGATAGAAGAAGTACTATGGCATTCCGCCACTTTGCGATTCTGGAAGTCAATCTTCGTATAAATGCCCAGGCTACCAACAATACGTGTTATTGGATCCCATGACATCTCTACCAACTGTGGGGGTGGGTTTTTAAAATCTTCTCGCCTGACCTGTGTCGCCATGAAACTAACTCCTTTGCTTGAGGCGCTCTACATAGATGCGTTACATACCAGGTTCACCAATTCCGCTGATAGCCAGTCGTTAATTCTTTACCCGTATGCCGCCAGGATGGTTCCTTGTTGACAGTACTTTGCGTCAACTTGCGCAGCCTTCTAATAGCCGCACCATATACACCGATGATACTCGACGAGACCTTGGCACCGGGAGGTTCATCCATAAAAGGCATAAACTTGTCGGGGAATCCAGGCATCGTGCAGCCGATACAGATACCACCAACGTTGGGGCAACCACCTATGCCTGCCATCCATCCGCGCTTGGGCACATTGCACTGGACGACAGGCCCCCAGCATCCCAGTTTCACAAGACACTTAGGAGAATCATATGTAGTAGCAAAATCGCCTATTTCGTAGTAGCCTGCACGATCACATCCCTCATGCACTGTATTGCCGAAGAGCCAGGTCGGTCGATGGGCGTCATCCAGGGGAATCATGGGGGACATGCCCGCGACCTGGTAAAGCAAATAGAGAAGGGTTTCCATAAAATTGTCTGGCTGCACAGGACATCCAGGGACGCAGACAATCGGAATACCGGCGGGGGTCTGCCAGTTCCAGCCAAGGTAGTCAAGGAGTCCCATTGCGCCAGTGGGGTTGCCTTGCATGGCGTGGATGCCGCCATAGGTTGCGCAGGTGCCGATAGCCACCACGGCCAGGGCTTTTGGCGCTAAACGATCTATCCACTCATTGGTCGTAATCGGTTGATTTGTGACCGGGTCGGTGCCGAGAGCAGCCCAATAGCCTTCACTTTTGATCTTCTCGTTTGGAATCGAGCCTTCGACAACAAGCACAAAGGGATCCAGTTCACCACGCTCAGCTTTATACCACCATGTCATGAAGCTGTCGCCGCCAAGTTCAAAGGCGAGTACGGGGTTATGGAGATGAACTTTTGGGAGTCCGGGGATGGCTCCTAATAAAATGTCCTCAATGCTGGGCTGGGTCGCTGCGGTAATCGAGACGGTATCGCCGTCGCAGCCCAATCCGGCCGTTATCCAGAGTATGTGGACTTCCTCAACACGTGATCTGGTCGCCATACTGTACCTCCTCGGGCAAATTCTGCCCTTGGCTTATCAGTAATCCGCATTCAAGAGTAATTGCAACTATTCATGCAATAGCTGCAGTCAGAAAAAGGAGACACTAAACTGATATCGGTTGTAGATCGCGATGAGGCAAACAGCCGCCTCGGAAGAGCATTTAGTCGATATTGTTGCCGGGTATGACGCGATTGTTGCTAGAATGGTGATCTCTTGCCCGTTCTATCAATGACCGGGATGAGTAACACTTCTTAAGTATATACCATACCCTGCAATCCGCCAGGATCATATTCAAGGTAGATGGTCCGAAACAGGCCAGAAACCCGCCTGGCGCATATCGTTTATAATAAGAATATCGAATTCCTGACCTCACAAATAAAACGTGCTCCGGCCAGACAAAAGCGCAAAAGAGGGATAAGATTCTGACCACCAGTCAAGATTTTAGCGTCGTTGCCATACGGTTCGAACAGGGCAATCGCTTGCGGGATGGTGTTTGCCACTACATAATCGAAAGAACCAGGAAGCAAGGTGACACCTCCAACACCGTTAAAGCACAGGTCGTGTGCTTCATTACAAACATACAACAGGTTGCGAGGGAGATTATGGTGTGAAAATAGTATATTGTATTTATTGTCCTCGATATAGTATACTCGCCTTACAAGACGAAAGGATACCTACGAATGGGGGAATATTAGACCGACAAAAGTAGGTATGATGGAGCAATCCCCCAGAATTACATTCGATGCAGATTGTCCAAAACAGGCCAGACAACCGCCTGGCACATGCCGCCTTTAAGAAAAGCATCTCGAAGGTCTGGTCTCACAAATAAAACCTGGCTCATGCAAGAGAAGAACGTACACGTACTCCCTTATAAGGGAACTTTTGCATGGAGTCATGCGTGTTCAATTCTCATCAATAATGTTCAACAGTAACATCACTATTTGATGATAGCATATGATGCCAGATTTATCAAGATCTAGTTTTTAAATAGTTCAGTCTATTCCTGGTTTTCATTTCAGAGTTAAGCATATTATTGTTCAGTTAAAATGGAGATAAACCTACAAATGCATTGAATGCATTACTGTGCAAAATATGAATTGTAAATTGTGAAAGAAAACAGGGACTCTCCTGGCCTGGTTTCTTTGCTCAAGATATGTAAAAAACTCTTGCTTTTTGCGTGTAAAAACATCATAATGAGCCAGGCTTTGTTCTAAAACTAAGAAAGTATCACTACCATGTCTTTTACACCATCATTGTATACCGATGAGAAGCGAGCATTACCTGTTTCATCTGGTCATCCCTGGCGGCGTCTTATTCTGCTCTGCGTTCTCCTATCCATATCGATAGCATTTAATGTGTATTTGCTTTTGACGGCTCCTCCGTCTGATATCCGGAAAGTTCCATTTGTTACCGCCTGGCTGATCAGTTTTCTTCCCTATCTGGCGGCTTGTATACTTGTTCTGATCATGAAACCCCAAACGGGAAGGCTCAGGTGGGTCGAACTGGGATTGCTTCTGGTTGGAGCGCTGGTATTACGTGTCCTATTATTACCCGTGCCACCAGACCTTTCGCATGATTCCTGGCGCTATTTGTGGGATGCACGTGTTACATTGCATGGCTATAGTCCTTATGTATATGCACCAGCCGACCCGCTCTTTAAATCCTTACATGATTTTGTCTATGATAACAGTCGCTTTCGCAACGTGCCCACCATCTATCCTCCAGGTGCTCAAGCTATCTACCTGTTGAGTTATTTAATTGCTCCCAGCAATCTTTTTGTCCTGAAAGGTATCTTTGTTGGGTTTGACCTGGTGACCTGTGGTGCGCTGGCCTTGCTTCTTCGGCGCAAGGGTCTGGATATGAGCCGCTGCATCATTTATGCCTGGTGTCCACTGCCAATCATCGAATTCGCCATTCAGGGACATGTGGATGCCTTGACCGTTGCATTTATGGTATTGGCAATTCTGTGTGCAGGCGCTTCCTGGCGTGGGAGCCGCGTCGTCACAGGTTTTTTGATTGCCATGGCGGTGCTTACAAAAATATATCCTATCCTCTTCCTGCTGGTCGTGGTGCGACGCCGCGATTGGGCGCTACTGATTACCTGTTTCGCTACCATCATAATTGGCTACATACCCTATTGGATACTGGGGCATGGGCAGATATTTGGCTTTTTTTCCACGTATGCAAGCCAACAATATGGCTTTACTCAGTTGATAATTATATGGATATGCAAGCTATTTTCACTCAATAGAAACGTGATCCAGCTAATTATCTACGCCTTTGATGTGGCTCTGGTAGGTGGTATGTCAATTGCAATTTTATGCTGGCGTTGGCAAAAGCGTATCAGTACGGAGGCTGGAATATTGCTGGTGATAGGCACAATCTTTGCTGTCTCCTCAAATCTCTTTCCCTGGTATACTACTGCGTTTTTGCCGTGGGTAGCCCTGCTGATCGGTCCCCTATGGACGCGACAAAAGAATTTCAATGAAGGCAGTCTGGCTGCCATTGCTGCCTGGTATTTTGCTTGTTTTACCATCACCTCATACTTCGGGAACCTGAATTTCTATTTTGTGCAGGTCTATGATGTCACACTGTTAGCTCTAGCTATAGCCCTGGTGATCCGCATCGTGAAAAATAAGCGGGCGCGACGTAGCCAGAAGCAAAACTCCAATTGGACGTTGAGTGTAAAGTGGCCTATAATTGGGATGGTAAGCTTCATGTTTGGAAAGCATGGCAAAGAGAAGTCCTAGTGTTTCATTAATCGTATGCCTAAACAGAAAGACAGACAATGGTGGCAATCTCCAGTATCAGGTCAGCTACCTGCCAGGGGATTGTTTTTTTTGTGATAGACCAGAACGCCGATCAAGGCTACTCCAAATGGTTGATAAGGATGAGGCTTATAAAGCCAACATAATTGGCTTATAAAACGTATATATATTGTTTTGAACCCATTATCTTAAGCGCTCTATTTCAGAATTGTATATTTTAGGTCAAGAGGAGAAAAGTATGGCGAAAGCATTGGGAAGAAGTGACGCGTTAAGTGGTTCATCCATTCAGATGCAATCACTACGTTCAGTCTGGATGCTACGGATGACACTTGGATTTGTGGCCTTGCTAGGGTCGATAATTTTTATACTTGGAACCAGTTGGGATGTCCAGTGGCATATTCTAATAGGACGTGATCGTACATTGATTCCCCCCATCTTATAATGCTAGGTGGGGTTGGATTAAGTGGTTTTGCCGGGTTAGCTGCTATCCTCATCGAAACGTTGTGGGCGCGTCGTAATCCGCTTGTTGCTCGTAACAGTACTGGTTTTGCCGATGCCTTTCATGGCTCTCTGGGAGCTTACGTTGTTGGATTTGCGGCCCTCAATTCGGCCATTGCTTTTCCTCTGGATGCTTACTGGCACTCACTCTATGGTATTGATGTTTCTATCTGGGCACCTTTCCATGTAATGATCATTATGGGTATGGGAATCGTTGCGCTTGGTGCTGCTTATATGCTGATGTCGGCTACTAATCTTGCCATTGGTGCAGGCGTCCAGCGTATCGTGCACGTGGGCTATACGGGAGTAGCCCTGGCGTTTGCAGTTGTCATGTGCGCCCTCAGCTTCTTTCTTATAGAAGCACCCAGTACAATCCACTTTATCCATCTGGGTTTTATTACCATCAGTGTATTCATGTTCCTACCAGCGCTTCTGGGCTCCTGGACATTTGTTGCTGTAAAGAGCGCTCTCCCCTGGCGCTGGTCGGCAACCACAGTTGTGATGATCTACTACCTCTTTGCGCTAATTGTTGATCTCTATGTCCCGCCTGCTACCGCTGCCTTGATGGTATCTGAAGGTCTAAGTTTGAGACAGAGCAATCCAGGTGTGGCGATCCTTTCTTTTGATTGGCCGCTTCTGCCTATCCTGGCGGCGCTGATCGTCGATCTAGTCACGCGCGTTGCCCGAAAGCGCAACTGGTCGTTCAAGAAATTGATGCTGACTGAAGCGACGCTAGCAATGGTTGGTTTTATTCCACTCACGCTGGCCAATTCAACAATTTTTATAAAGCTCTTTTATCGCCTGGGAGCTGCGGGTTTCATTGTCTCTTTGCTCCTGGGATGGGGTGGCTCGTTGTTGGGGGCGTGGTTTGGGCAACGGACCGGGACAGCGCTACAACAGGTGGACAATCCAGTGGTGCAGCAGGTGGAAGAGGCTCGATAATGAACAAAATTTTGCAGCGTGTACTGCTTGCTATTGGAGTAATTGCTCTCCTCGTTCTGGTGATAGAGATCGGCCTTTCAATCGCGGCGACGCAACCGGGTAGTACTCCGGCACGGGTGGTGCATGTGAATGCTGGCCCTTATCCGCTGACGGTGAATCTGTATAAGGATCCAGCCAATGCAGGATTTGCTTTACCATTTAGCATTATAACCCCACAAATAAAGGCTGGTGGATTGAGCTTTGCTGTGGCATCTATTCCAGCCCCTGGAGTAGATGCCACGCCTATCCGTGCAGGTCTTACTTCGATTGCAGATGGTGTGCAGGGGGCGGCAGAGATTACAGTGCGAGGTTCCTGGCAGTTGCAGGTGATTGTGCATGGGCCTGCCGGGCAGGGTGTTGCGATCGTGCCTATTGTGGCGACTGCCCCGCCTGCCATTCCGCAATGGTTGGGTTGGTTGATCGGTTTTATTCCATTGTATGGGTTGTTGCTTTTTTTGTTGCTGCAGCGGGGTAGGAAGAGGGCAAAGATGGTAGTGGTGGAGCAAGCTTAGCTTGCTTCAGGAAGCAGTCGAACAGCTTCTCCGAAAGGGATTGTGTTTATGTCACGTCCTCCGGGAGAGAGAACCCAGGGCACTGGTAGGGATGGTGGTTCGGATGGGAAGGTGCCGAAGCCATCGGTGAGATAGACACATATGCCACTGGAATGATCGGCATGCTCCGTTAGAATCTGCGCAAAGAAAGGGCGAAAGTCGGTTCCACCACCGCCAACTGGTTTAGGAGTTATAGTGGGTGTACTCAGAATTGTTATTGTGATAAGTGCCTGTCGTAATTCATAGAGGTGCGCGTTATGAAGATCCTGGCTGGATGGAATTGTTTTGTCATATCCGTAACTTGTTTGGTTTGTTAGAGATACAGACGTATAATGCCTGTCATATTTTCAGCGGCTTTATGTATAGGTTTATGAACTGTAAAGAACTCCAGGTCATAAAAAACATATTGACAATTAGCAATATGGTGGTTATTACGTAATTATAGAACAAGTAATGAGGTGTCGTCCAATGGTAGGACAACTGACTTTGGATCAGTCGATCGGGGTTCGAGTTCCTGCATCTCAGACCTATTGCTGCTCTTCAGTCGCTTTTCGTAGCAGGCTCGTTCTCTCATAAGCATCAATGACGGAGAAGTGGATAGCAAGGCTTTCGACCTCTAGATGTTATGATATTTGGGTATTCTCGTTGTGCCATTATCGCGTTTCTCTCGGCAGGCCAATGTCTGATCTTTAAAGGAATTGCTTCTTTAAGATCTTGCTACAGCACATTATACTATCATCACCAGCATTTTCCAAAAATGGGAGGAATGACGAGAGAAATCAAGAGATTTGCAGATATCATGCTGTGTGGGATACGCACAGCATGATATCTGCAATCAAAGAAGAAGATGAGGCACCCTGAAATTTCGGGGTGCCTCATCTTCTTCTTGATCTATGGTGTAGGCAAACAACGTTTTTAGCTACGCACCTGCCGCTGTCATACCCGCTGCAGACAAGTTTGCCAGCGACTGCTGAATACTTGTCAGTTGAGCAGTGGTCATAGCTGTATTTTCAGCGACGGCAGCTGAAGTCATTTCAAAGCCTTGCGCCACTTGTCCAGCCGAAGCCGCTCTGCTGGCAACGCCAAGGTAACCAGAAGCTCCTGTCATATATCCCCCTACCAATGTCATGATGCCACCGACGATGGCCAATGCACCTTTCGCCTTATCTGAACAACTGGCAATGGTACAGACATTAGATACGACTAATCCTGTCACTGCTACTGTAACTCCGATGAGGAAGGTTGCTAAAGGAGCGAGTGCCGGGCGCTGAGATTGAGAAACCGCGAGTGGGCCACCGCCATGAGTTCTTGCCATTACCTGAGAAGGCTTAATAGATGCAATCTGTTCTAGAGCTGAGATCCCGCTATCCTCTGATGTTATGGCTTGTTGCACTGCCTGGTAAGCGGGATCATTGGCCTGGAGTAATACCATACCGGCGTCATTTGATGCATTTGGATCTTCGTTAGGTGCAAAAAGGTAGGGACCGCATACTGTTGGAGCCAGAGGGTCTGCGCAACCCTGGACTAATATTTCACCAAAAGCGCCTTCCGAGGATAATAAGGTAGTACCCGAGCCAAAATTTGGGTATTGTTGATATGCTGTTGTTCCTGCTGAACCATTCACGCCAGAAGGTGCGATTATGGGAGCTGTGAGGGTGAGAAAGTTCGTAATCTTGCCGTTAGGAGAAACCGATGCTTTTGTGGTGCCACTCAGTTGGCCGAGATTAGTGTTCGTTGTAGTATCTGTAACGGTCCAGTTTCCGAAGTTTACTGTGGCACCATCGAAAGATCCGGGCGTGTTGTCTGTAAAGGTATAGGTATCACCATTGGTAATGGAGAAACTTGAGTTGGGTGTACCTGCTGCCTGTGCACCTTTCTGATGCATGGCAATGAACGTAGTTGTACCCGCTGCTGAGAGCAAGACCAACAAGATCAGAAGGCTCCGCAACCAGAAGCGTTGCGTTATAGATTGAAACATGAGTGAATCTCCTTTTTTTTATTGGTCCTATCCAGATCATCTCACATGAACGGTGGATAATCGGACCATTGCATACAGTTCTTTGACAATTATGCATAATTAAAGAACTTGTGAATAGTATAATCGAAGAATAAGAGAAATGGATTGTCCTGGAGACGCATTTCTATCTCCATCTATAGATGGATGTGTATAGGTGATAAAATGGGAATATCGATACAATATAACTATTTATGAAATATCCATAAAGATACTGTGTGCCCTTTGCCCAATAGACATATTCGAACCTCTACCTCGCTAGCAGACAATAATTTCAGCCCTTTTAGCCTTGACAAGAATACGATATATCGTTTATTCTCTATCTATGAGACGATATATCGCATTGCAATATGAGAGAAAAAGAATGCGGATCCGCTATTTCCTTGCCGATATATTGAAAGTAGTGGCGATTGATAAGCCTTGCTCTTGACATGAGTCATATTTTGAATTATAATTAGGTTGCCTAATAAATTATATACCTAAGTATTCGTTGACTGGTTCCTAGTAAAGGTGAGGAAGTGGATATTCAGAACAATGCGACTGCGCAGAAGCTTTTGGGTGCGTTGATGCAATTCAAAAGAGCTGGTTGGCATCAGATGTCGACGACGGGGTATAAGCCCAGCGAACTCCGTGTTCTTTTTTGTATCGGAAAAGGTCTGTGGCTTGATACGCATGCGATGGAAGATGGTTGCATGCAGAATACACATGAAATGAAGGTGTCGGAGATTAGCAGGCGTCTGCATGTGACGCCTCCAACGGTGACGCAACTGATTAAGGGGTTGGAAGCAAACGGGTTAGTGGAGCGCAACCTTGATCAGGTGGATAGAAGAGCAGTTGGCATTAAGCTCACAGAGAAAGGCGAAAAAATCACCCGCCAGGCTGGCGACGATTTTTTAGCTTCAATCAGTGGATTGATTGAGTATCTGGGGGAGGGACAGAGCGAGCAGCTTGCCGAGCTTTTAGTCAAAGTATCACGTTACTATAATGAGAAAGCGGCCAGTGTGGATTTTGCGCACTGGGGTGGAGAAGAAGAGTTATGATAAAATTGGCGCGGTTTTTAAAACCGTATCGTATGATACTTGTTGTTGTGATAGTGCTTGCCTGTGTGCAGGCTCTGTCCAATCTGTATCTACCTAACTTGATGGCTGATATTGTTGATAATGGAATTATCAAAGGTGATACGGGCTACATCTGGCGCACCGGCGGTGTTATGTTGCTGGTCACTATCGGGGGGACGCTTGCTGCGGTCGTTGGCATTTTCTTTTCTTCCCAGGTGGCAACCGGCTTTGGTAAAATTGTCCGTGCCAAGATTTTTACGCGCGTGGGACAATTTTCGTTGCACGAGTTTCGACTTGCTGGGTACATCTTCGCTGATTACCCGTACCACCAATGATACGACACAGGTGCAGCAGGTCATGATCCTGATCTTGAATATGCTGATCACAGCCCCAATCACGTTGGTGGCCGGGATTATTCTGGCTATCAATCAGGATGCCGGGCTTGCCTGGATTTTTGTGGTGGTCATTCCAGTCCTTGTAGGTGCTATTCTTCTTATTATGAGCCGGGCCATCCCGCTCTTTAGCATTTTGCAGGTAAAACTGGATAAGCTCAACCTCATTCTGGATGAGGGTCTGACAGGTGTACGCGTGGTGCGTGCATTTGATCGGCAACGCTATGAAGAGCAGCGCTTTGACGTGGCGAACCGCGATCTGACAGATGTTACCGTCAGAGTGAATTGAATGGTGGCAGCGTTAATGCCGATTATGATGCTCGTTTTGAACCTTTCCAGCATTGCCATTCTGTGGTTTGGAGCGATCCGCATCAACAATGGGGATATGCAAGTGGGGGCACTGATCGCGTTTTTGCAATACGCGATGCAGATTCTGTTTGCACTCCTCATGGTTTCGATGATGTTTATTATGCTTCCGCGTGCTGAGGCATCGGCCAAACGCATCAATGCAGTGCTGGCGGTCGTGCCAGAAATCAACGATCCAGAACAGGTGAATCACACAGAAATCACAAGAGGATACGTTGAATTTCAGGATGTGACCTTCAGCTATGCTGGTGCGGAAGAGCCTGCGCTCTCTCACATCTCCTTCAATGCCGCTCCTGGCGAAGTTACCGCGATCATCGGTGGCACGGGCGCTGGTAAATCGTCTCTTGTTAATCTCATTCCACGTTTTTATGATGTAGATAGTGGTCTGGTGCTGGTTGACGGCGTGGACATCCGTGAAATGGCGCAGGAGCATTTACGGGCGAAGATCGGGTTTGTGCCGCAAAAGGCCGTCCTCTTTTCGGGAACGATTGCGGACAATATTCGCTATGGCAAAGAGGACGCAACAGACGAAGAGATCAGGCATGCCGCAGATATCGCGCAGGCTATGGATTTTATTGAGAACATGCCAGATGGCTTTGATTTTATGATTGCCCAGGGAGGCACAAACGTATCGGGTGGACAGAAGCAGCGCCTTTCGATTGCCCGTGCCCTGGTGCGAAAACCTGAAATTTATGTGTTTGATGATAGCTTTTCTGCACTGGATTTTAAGACCGATGCCAGGCTAAGAGCTGCGCTCAAAGATGAGACCAGGGATGCGACGGTCCTCATCGTCGCACAGCGCGTGGGGACCGTCATGGATGCAGACCGGATTATTGTCTTAGATGAGGGACACATTGCAGGCATCGGGACGCATCGGGAGTTGATGAGGACCAGTGATGTCTATCGTGAAATTGTCTCCTCACAACTTTCAAGTGCGGAGATTGAGGAGGGCATAGCATGAGTGTACAGCGTCAAGGACAGCAGGGTGGTATGGGAGGCGGCCCGATGGGGAGAGGAGGCTGGGGTGCGATGGGTAGGCCGGTAGAGAAAGCCAAGGATTTTCGTGGCACGCTTAGTCGCTTGCTTCGCTACTTTCTCCCACAGAAATATCGTTTGATGATCGTGCTTGGTGCGGCCATTATAGGGACCGTATTCAATATCATCGGCCCTAAGATCCTGGGATTAGCGACTACCAAATTGTTTGATGGCATCTTAGCGAAGTACCAGGCGATTCTGCGGCACCAGCCAGCACCTGGAGTTGATTTTCACTATATCGCGACGGTCTTGCTGATTTTGCTTGGATTGTATATTATCAGCGCGATTTTTATATACATTCAGCAATATATTATGGCGGGGGTGGCGCAGCGCACAATGTACCAGTTGCGCAAAGAGGTGGATGAAAAACTTTCACGTCTCCCACTTAAGTACTTTGACACGCATACGCACGGAGAAGTTATGAGCCGTGCGGTCAACGATATGGATAACCTGAGTACTACCTTGCAGCAGAGCCTTACACAGTTGATTACCTCGGTAGTGACGCTGCTAGGCGTGATTGTGATGATGCTGACGATCAGTCCACTTTTGAGCCTGGTTGTCGTGCTGACCCTCCCACTCAGCCTGATCGTCACGATAGGGATTGCGAAACGCTCGCAAGAGTACTTTCGCAGGCAGCAGAGAGTGCTTGGTGAACTCAATGGCCATGTCGAGGAAATGTACACGGGCCATAAGATTGTGAAAGCATTTGGGCGCGAAGAGCAGTCCATCACCGAATTTATCGAGCGCAACGAGCGATTGTATAATGCTGGCTGGCGGGCACAGTTCGCTTCAGGCATTATCATGCCGCTGATGCGTTTCATAGGTAATATTGGATATGTGATTGTTGCGGTCGCAGGAGGTATTCTTGTCACAAGAGGTTCGATTGCGATTGGAGATGTGCAGGCGTTTATTCAATACGCTCAGCAGTTTACGCAGCCGATCACTCAGCTTGCCAATATCGTCAATGTGATTCAATCTGCGATGGCTTCAACTGAACGTATCTTTGAATTGCTTGATGAACCAGAAGAGATTCCTGAGACGACGACAGCGCTGGTTATTGAGCATCCAGATGGTGCGGTCCAGTTCGAGCATGTCCGCTTCGGCTATAGCGAAGATGCTATTCTGATGGAGGATATGAACATTGATGTCAAGCCGGGGCAGATGATCGCGATAGTGGGACCGACCGGTGCTGGCAAAACGACGCTGGTCAACCTGCTGATGCGTTTCTATGAAGTCAACAGTGGTGGCATTCTGGTTGATGGTATGGATATTACACAGATCAAGCGTGGAGCGTTACGACGAATGTTTGGCATGGTGCTCCAGGATGCGTGGCTCTTCAATGGAACCATTCAGGCGAATATCGCCTATGGTCGTGAGGATGCGACAGAGGAAGAGATCGTCCAGGCGGCGAAAGCTGCGTATGCCGATCACTTCATCCGCACGTTGCCGCTGGGCTATAGCACGATTCTCAACGAGGAGGCAAGTAACATCTCGCAGGGTCAAAAGCAGTTGTTGACCATTGCGCGTGCGTTCCTGGCTGATCCTGAGATCCTCATTCTGGATGAAGCGACGAGTAGTGTGGATACGCGAACTGAGATGCAGATTCAGACGGCGATGGCTGAATTGATGAAGGGCCGGACGAGCTTTGTGATTGCGCACAGGCTTTCCACTATTCGCGACGCGGATCTGATCCTGGTCATGAATCATGGCACAATCGTCGAGAAGGGCACACATGAAGAGCTTCTGGAGCGGAACGGTTTCTATGCCGATCTGTACAACAGTCAATTCACGGGTCGCGCTTTACAGGAAGAGGCGATTTAACACCATAAACAGGGGTAGAGGCGTCACCTTGCGTGCGTCCCTACTCCAATTTTAATTGTACCTTTACCATGCTCTGCTCACTGATAAAACCCGCTTTCTCTATGGCTTTCTTTGAAACTGGTCTTGTATTTCCCAAAAAGTCGCATGGGTAATTTCCATACTCTCCCACATCCCATCCATAGGAGCGATAAGGGTGCGCAGGTAGTCATCCCTTATCTGCTGTATTACCCTGGGATGCTCAAGCCGAATACAAGTTATCATTGAATTTGCCGATGTCATCACCGTATGCTCTTGCTACGGTTCCTTTCGCAGGTAGTATTATATGTTCGGTTTCTTGAAGCTGGCCCCTTCAGTTCAAGAAAGGGCCAACTTTATCGGTTTTCGTTATTTTATGTTAGTACGAATCCTGATGTTGGGTATCAGTTTGCTTGCTCATTAGTGCCCGGTTAGCCTGATGCGTTCGGGGCGTCTGATGAGGTAATAGAGAAGTGCACCAACAAAGTGGATGAAGATGATCACAAGTAACCATATGATCTTATCGTTGGTGTTTTGGGGCTCTTTAATTGCGCAGTCGGCAATCATCCAGATCCAGAAGACCGAAGCAAGAATAACAAGAATACCTATTCCACAGAAAAAGAAGGGGAAGATGCCAGGGTAGACTACATTCGTATATTTTTCTCCTTATTACTCTATCCGAAAAATAGCTAATTTCGGTGTCTGTGTTTATCTTTCTATAAGAGAGGACGCAAAAAGTGGCGTCCTCTCAAATGGTGCAACACTGGTAGTTTCTTGAGCGAGCTTTTTCACCTCACCTACATCGTTGTCCAGCCCACTAATCTGATCTTATCATTAGTGGTATATGGGGTCAGAGAACCGCCGTTTAACGAACCAAACGAGTCATATTCAAAATTTTATTAGGATAAGTTAATTATAACCTTTAAAGTAGCAATTTTCTGTGAACTATTTAACATTTCTATTGCATCAACGAGCGGTTGTTGATTTTGCTGTGCAATGGTTCACACGCTACCGCAATAACCGTGTGATTGCCAGGGCTTGTGAATTATCGTTTTTCTCTGCGTTTTGGCCCGCGCAGCGGGCCTTGTTGGGTTTGTATGGTGTGTTCTTCGGGCTCTGCCCGAAAAACACACCATACAAACCTTTTGCGAGCGCCGTAGGCGCGAGGAGAGTGGATAATTCACAAGCCCTGGTGTGGTTGCTGATCCCACTTGATAAAGTTTATGAGTTGTGCTAAGAACGCTATACGCTTGCATGTGCGCTAGCTTCGGTGCGCCCTTGCTCGCGTGCGGCACGTTCACGTCCGGCTTGCGGTAACGTTTTGCGGATGATACCCGCCATGCTTTTGACAATGCTCGCAAGCAGGGGGCTACGTACCTGTTTGGCAAGCGGAGATGTCCAGACGTTAGCAAGGGTAAGCACGACGACCTGCCCATCTGTGAAATAAGGATCACCGCCGCCGTTGAAGCCGTGCGTCTCTTTGCCGAAGCCAGGGCGTATCGTGTCCTTGACAACATAGCCCGTCTGAGCGAGTTCGGAGACGACGAGAGCACGCTCGGCGTCCAGGTCTGGCGCGATGCCGTGAGTGGGCAGGTGATTGGTCTTAGAAAGCTCTACTTTCACATCTCTTGTGGCGCTACCAATCCAGACGGGACGACCATCAGTGCTCTCGTTAGTGCCAGTATTCCAGAGGCGGATGTGGTCGCGTTGGCGCACGTTATGGCCGGGTCGCTCAAATGCCAGATCTTCCTTGCGACCATAGAGATAGAGATTACTGACAGGTGCGGTCGAGTACGCTCGTCCGAGCAGTGAGTCGGCACTGATACGCGCAGAGGTGATAAAGTCGATCTCGTCGGCACGCACCCAACCGGCAAGGGCGAACGCGGCCCCAATCTGCCCATCGGTTCCTTGAAGCTGGAAGTTGATCGGATCACCTGCCTTGCCCACATGGTTAAAGGTGGTCAGATTTGTCGTGATAGACGCGGCCACTTTGGAGACCTCACGTCCCGGTCTGGTTGCTCGCCGCATTTTTCGCATGACCACCAGGATACGTGCCAGTGCAACCAGCGGGAGCGTAATGACGATGGCACTTCCCATAAGCAATAGCACTATTTTGCCTGTCTGTTTACTGATCGTTTTTATATCTTCCACATTCTACTCCTTCAAAGGATAATATTCTCAAAATAAAACATAGCTTCTCCTATATTATACCTAGCTTCCAGGATAATTTAACGCGTTTCGCCTTCTCGTTTCGTTTCTCTATCATATTGGTTCGCAGCTTCTCAGCGTGGTCGAATGTGTTACTATGAGACTACTTGATTTAGTTTGCAGGCCAGGGATAGTATATTCATTCTGCTCTTCGACGACGAGATGGACACTTACTAGTTTCCGCTAGAGGTAATATGAACTGCTTTAAAGGAGATGTTTATGAGTTCCCAATTTACCCCACCTCCTTCCTATGGATTACAACGGCAATTGCAGGTATACATGGGAGGTCTTGGAGGCCAGCGTCCTCAATTACCAGTAGGTTCAGAAGCGTTAGAGCAGGCGGCAAATGCGGCCATGAGCCCAGAAGCGAGCGGCTATCTGAATGGCATGACGGATAGCATGCAAGCCAACCTGGCGGCGTTTCGACGGTGGCGCATTGTGCCACGTATGTTGCGCGATGTCTCAGAACGTGACCTGAGCATTGAGCTATTCAAGAAGCGCTATCAGGTTCCTTTACTGCTGGCACCCATCGGAGTACATTCGATTGTACATTCCGATGCGGAGGCTGGGGTAGCGCGTGCGGCGGCATCGTTGGGCGTCCCAATGATTTTCAGCACAGCCTCAACGATGCCATTGGAACTGGTTGCGCAGGCTATGGGGCAGGCTCCGCGCTGGTTTCAGCTCTATTGGAGTAAAGATCCTGCGTTCAATGCCAGCGTAGTTCAACGCGCGGAGCGAGCCGGTTGTGAAGCTATCGTCGTCACGCTGGATACGTTTCTGCTGGCATGGCGACCGTATGATATCCAGAATGCCTATTTGCCATTTTTGCTTGGCCAGGGTCTCGGCAACTATTTGAGCGATCCGGCATTCCGCAAAGGGTTGGCACAATCGCCGGAAGAGAATCCGATGGCGGCAATAGAACATTTTCTGCAGATCTTCACCAATCCCTCATTGACGTGGCAGGATCTGGCAGTTTTACGAGAGCAGACGAGGCTTCCTATTTTGCTTAAAGGTATTCTGCATCCTGACGACGCGCTCAAAGCGCTTGATGCTGGGATGGATGGCATCATTGTCTCCAATCATGGAGGTCGTCAGATAGAGGGTGCGATCGCGGCGCTGGATGCGCTGCCGCGAATTGCCGAGGTGGTGCAGGGAAGAGCGCCGATCCTGTTTGATAGTGGAATCCGTTGTGCCTCGGATGTAATCAAGGCGATAGCTTTAGGCGCGGAGGCCGTGTTGCTTGGGCGTCCCTATATGTGGGGCCTGGCGTTGGGAGGTGAGCAGGGTGTGCGCGAGGTGCTATCAAATTTCCTGGCCGATCTAGACCTGACCCTGGCGTTGAGTGGGTATAAGTCGTTTGGGGAAGTGGATGCGGGAACGATTGTAAAGGCGTAGGGGCCACATTTATGACGCCCAGGTGCATCAACTGTAGTTGATGCACCTGGGCGTCATAAATGTGGCCCCTACATGGGTGTGGTTTGCCTTTGATTTAGCCTTTCAGACCACTCTGCTTGTAGCCTTCAACGATATAGCGTTGTAGGATGAAGAAGATGATCACCAGGGGAAGGATGGCGATAGCGGAACCGATAAAGAGTTCGTGCAGGTTGAGCACCTGGGCATTCAGGAATTGGGAGAGAACAACCTGGATGGTGTATGCTGATTGATCCTGACCAATGACCAGAGGCCATAAGAAGGCGTTCCAACTAGCGATAAACGTGATAACGCTCAGGGAGGCGATAATGCCATAAGAGTTTGGTATCACAATACGCAGAAAGATGCCCCAGGCACCTAAACCATCGACGCGTCCAGCTTCCTCCAGTTCGTGAGGGAAACTGAGGAAGAACTGGCGGAAGAGGAAGGTTGTAAAGCCACTGAAGAGACCAGGAACAACCAGGCCCTGAAGCGTGCTGACCCAGCCCAGGTAGGAGACAACGACATAGGTGGGTACAAAGATCACAGCGCTGGGAATCATCAAGGTGGCCAGAATAGCGAAGAAAATCGTATTTGCCCAACGATATGGAATGCGGGCGAGACCATAGCCGGCCATGCCACAAAGAACGATCTGCCCTATCGTTTGCAAGATGGAAACAAGGGCCGAATTCTCCAGGCCGGAGAGAAATGTAACATCAGGATCGTTAAAGAGTTCGTTGATATTCTCGAAGTGGAGTGTACTTGGGAAGAGCGTCCAATGAGGTGATGTAATGTTCAGATCGGTTGAAAGCCCATTTCTCACAATGAGATAGAACGGGATCAGGAAGAAAAACGCCAGGATGATAAGCAGAGTATAACGTAGGATGGTGCCGACGGTAGCTCCTATCTGTACATGGCGCGTCTGACGAGACGATGTTGGGCGTGTAACTAAAGTTGCCATAAAGTCTTCCTCCTAATCGGCTCTTCCAAAGCCCAGGAAACGTCCCTGGATCAAGGTAAAGATGATAATAATGATTGTCAGGATGATTGCCCCCGCACTACCCAGACCATAGTCCCCATTGGTTAGCGCAACAGTATAGAGGTAGACCAGTGGAGGACGTGCCAGGATCGCGTTACCGCCAGACATGATGTTATCAGAACTCGTCGAACGCCTGGAAGGCGGCGATGATGTTCAGCAGGAGAACTGCGATAGATGCGTTGCGTAGCATAGGGAGGGTAATATTGCGGAAGGTCTGCCAACCTTTGCGTGCACCGTCAACCATGGCGGCTTCATAGAGTTCGCGCGGGATATCTTGTAGACCTGCAATGAAAATAATCATATAGATACCGACCTGGAGCCAGAGGCGCACCGTCACCAGCACTATCCAGTACAAGGGAGGCGTGGGATTCGATATCCATTGAACGGGAGCGATGTGAAAAATCCCAAGGATTGTATTCGCAAGGCCGTAAAATATACCGTTGAAGATACTCATTCTCCAGATGATCGAAGCCAGAACATACGAGCATGCTGTTGGTAAGAAGAAGACCGAGCGGAAGAAGCCTCGCCCAAAGTTGATGCTATTCACCAGCAAAGCAAGACCTAACGAGAAAATAAACGTCGTGGGAACAATGAAGACGGCGAATATAGTAAAGGTGCCTAGTGATCCAGTAAAATTGGGGTCCTGGAGCATTGAGATATAGTTCTGTAGCCCGACAAATCCTGTAGGCGTAAGCGTTGCCCGTGCGGTGGAAAAGCTAAGTACGAAAGCCCAGACAATAGGAATATAGAAAAATACGATCACACCGAGCAATAAGGGGAGAACAAAACTCCAGAATGTCAGTGCATTTTTGCGTGAACGGCTTCTCACTTTCTGCACGCTCTGTTGTTTTCCCCGACGAGAAACCAGCTTCTCTGCTGGTTGAGTAGTACTGAGAGACTTCATTGCTTCGTCCTTCCTCAAAATACACAGTGGACATCCGACAGAGAGTAGCATACACGCGGATGTCCAGAGATGCAATGGCATTGACCATGAAATGCATACAAACCATGTGCGCAGAGGAGGAAGTAGTCGCAACATGCTGTGACTACTTCCGTTATCCCTGGAAAATTGATGCATCCCAGGTACGTTCATTTAGCCGTGAAGTTTTTGCAGTTCCGCATTGGCTTTATCGGCTGCCTGGTTCAACACGGAAAGGGCATTTTTGCCATTTTTCGCAATGCTACTGACGGCATTTTGTAACCCCGTGTCTATAGCGGCGTCCCAGTATGGCGAGAGGGAATGACCATACTGGTTCAAGATATTGACGGCATCAGCGGCCTGACCAGTCTTGAGTTTGTCCGCTGCTGCGGAAGCACTGACACGTGGTGGAATATGGAAACCGTAACCGACGTTCCAGTCCGTCTGAATTGCGGTGTTCGTAATCCACAACCACTTAACGTAGGCTTTCGCCGCTGCCACGTTCTTGCCCTTGGCAGCGACCATTTCGGCCCATCCACCATTGACTGTAGCCGGTGTACCCTGAGCATCCAGAGCTGGATAGGGGAAGACACCGAAGTCATCGCCGATAGCACTTGCCTTGATCCCAGGCATAGCCCAGAGGCCGCACCACTGCATGGCAACTAATCCCTGCTGGAATGTATCAGCCTGCCACCAGAAGGTTGGAGCATCAGGTAGCACACCGCCAGAGGTATTCAGTTCATAGATTTTCTCATAAGCGGCTGCTATACGATCAGTATTGTAGGTTACATGGGTGTTGTCTGCACTCAGGAGATCACCACCAGTAGACCAGGCAGCGATCTGGTAAAGAGCAGAGACGGCGCTGTCCGGGCCAAGATAGATGCCCTTCACGTTCCCGGTTGTCAACTTCTTTGCGGCTGCAATCAGCTCGTCTATCGTTGTAGGTATTTGCAGGCCAGCCTTCTGGAACATGCTCTTACGATAGTAGATGAAGGTTGGATCATTGATCATTTTGATCGCGTAAATGTGGCCATTGACGGTCCACGGTGTGAGGGAGGCTGGTTTGAAATCGCTTTTCACATCGGCGATGATATCATCGAGAGGCTCAAGCAATCCAGCCTGTACCTGATCGACTCCTATGCTTGAGTTTTCAAATACATCGGGTGGCTTTGAACCAAGCAGTGCTGCACGTACTGCATCTGGATATGCGTTGCCGGTGCCACCAACCCAGTTTACACTCACGTTGGCATACTTACTGTATTCCTTAGCATATCGCTCCACTGCCTGGTGGGTGCCTGTTTCACCATACTGGTGGTACCACTGGCTTAAGGACGGAAGGGATGAATTCGTGGCACCGCCGCCGGTAGTACCACCTGCGCAAGCCGCGAGCAAGGAACCGCCCAGTGCAGCTGAACCGCTATACTGGAGGAAACGCCTGCGTGAGAAAGTTGTGGGGAAACGCTGATCCTGAGTCATGTGTCTGTTCTCCTTTTCTTTTGGTACACCCTAGTACCAATATTCGTTCCATCGAATTAGTAGAACCTCGATAAGTTCCGCAAGTGTGCGATGTTATTCATAAGTGAATAACACCCAGCCTGGAAGAGCAGAGAAAAACGAAAGCCTACACTAGTTATACGTAATTGCTATGCTTATTTATCACAGCCGCCCGTTAATGTGTAGGAAGACTAGCTAACCAGTCAGCTACCTAGCCATTAGAAAGTGTCAATGATTATAGCAGACTAATAAAGGTATTTCACGGGCAATAAAATATTCAATAATTATCTATGTGAAAACCAGGAGGAAACCTGTTCTACCTCGCCTTAAGCCTGCCTGTTTTTCTTTCCACTTGTCAAATAAAAAGATAACATTTATACTAACTTTTGTCAATGATCAAAGTTAGGAGCGCAGAACTTCGAAAGCCATACGTCGAAAAAGGCAAAGGTATAGCAAGACAGGAAAAGACCTTCTGGTTTGTTATGGGACCTGTTGTGCCACCAGAATTGGCATCTGATTCTCACGGCGCTGTGATTTGAAGCGAATGGAAGTAAGCTTCTGATAGTTGTTAAGGACGAGAGATGGACTATAATACCGTACAGCCCATGGATCGCAAGATGATGCGAGAGATGAATCAAAATATGTTGCTGAATCTCATTCGCACACATGCACCGATATCGCGAACGCAGTTAAAGAAGATATCGGGTTTAAGCCTTGCCACGATTGTTGGCATAACGACAGTGCTGATCGAGCAGCAGCTAGTTGTAGAGGTTGGAGTCGCCAGGTCGACCGGGGGGCGTAAAGCGGGGTTGTTGGAGATCTATCCTGAGGGTGGCTATGTGATTGGTCTTGATCTGAGGGAGTACCAGATCGTAGGGGTCGTATTAAATCTGCATGGAGACATTATCTACGAGGAAATGTGGCCTGTGGTGCTGCGTAGTAATGCTGAACGGGCGGTTGATATCATTGCTGAAAGTATTGAAGCGTTTATTCGCCGTTCTCAGGTGCCGCGCAACAAAGTCCTTGGGTTGGGATGTGGCGTTTCGGGTATTGTGAATGCCCAGAAAGGTATCAGCGTCGAGAGCTGGATTTTAAACTGGCATTGCGTTGAATTAGGTGAACCTCTCAGAGAACATCTGGGTACTCCTATTTTTGTGGATAATTCGGTAAATTGTCTGGCCTGTTATGAAAAGCTCTATGGAAGCGGGCGCAACTATCATGATTTTTTGCTGATCACATTAGGGCGTGGACTGGGTCTGGCGGCGGTTATGAAGGGGGATTTATTTCGTGGAGCGCAAGGGCAGGGAGCTGAATTTGGGCATATCCCGTTCGATGTTAATGGAAGGCTGTGTGAATGTGGAAATCGAGGCTGCCTTGAAGCCTATGTTTCCGATCATGGTATCTTCACCACCTATCGCGAACTTTCATCGTCTGCGTTGGAACTCAAGATGGAAGCAATTGGCTCCGAGGTGTCGGTGATTGATTATCTCTTCAATCGCATCCAGCAAGGAGATACATATGCGCATGAAGCACTGATATTGACCGGGACGTACCTGGGCATCGGGCTGTCTACGCTGGTAAATCTCTTCAATCCTACCTGTGTTATCGTCACTAATGGGGTTGGGTACCAGGTTAATCCTTTATTGAAATCGATGAGTGCTGCCATGGAGCAGCATATTTTTTCTCGATTGGGTGAGAATTTGAAGCTGATTATTGAAGATAATTGCAGTTTAGTTAATTGGGCGTGTGGTGCCGGTTGCCTGGTTTTGCAGGACTTCTTTTCGTCACCAGCAGACGTGTAACCCGGTGTCAGGTTCGATCTCATCAATTGCTCTGCTTTCACTTTAGTAGTGCCGCATCCAGTGGGGACCAGACATCATCGGGCTCCCAACTGGCGCGATACCATACTGCAATTGCCAGTTGCCCATTCTGGAATTGTGGCGTCTGCTTGAGTACCTGGCGGAACTCAGTGACAATGTTCACGAGATCTTTTGTACTTGGATACCAGATGGTTCGTTGAATGCCAGAACTGTCTGTGTACGTAAGATGGGCTGAGGCGGCATCGTTTAGGTCGCTGTTAGCTTGATCGATGCTCGAAGCGGGGATATTCGCCACCAGATTTAGCGCATCTTTGTAGTTAATGCCGCTATTGAAGGTCCAGTTGCCATTATCTAAACGCCAGGTGGCTCCATAGAAGGGCAACTCCCAGATAATATGCGGAAGCATCTGGGGCATGGTTTGCAGCGTGTAGGCGAGGAGCTGTTTGAGCCAGGGCACGCTGACGGTCGGTCCGGGCGTGAAATACGACTGATCCAGCGCCATAATGACAATAAAGTCTGCTGCATGACCAAGCAAGCGCCAATCCTCAAAACCATTGATGTCGAAGTAGTCATCGTGGTCGTTTAACTTATGGATGAGCGCAATGCCGTATTTCTTATGCAAGGGTTTGAGCGCGGCCCATACCTTTTGATTAAAGGTGGCGAAGTATTGCCCGATAAAGGATGTATTGGAATCAGCGCCTTCCAGGTCCATAATCACGCCGTCATAGTTCAGGCGCTTCACTTCCTGTACTATGCTAGTAACGTAGCTCTGATGAGTCGTGCCCTGGATAATGTAGTCAGTCTCTTGCTGTGCCGTCCATGCTTCGGAGCCAGTGTCTGTCTCGATTGTGATTGTGAGATAGGCCATACCACCCTTGCTATGGATCAGTTGTACGACCGAATCCATACTCAGGCTTCCTCGAACACAGTTATTGCTCTCGCCCTGAATAAGATGGCCGTTGGTTGGATCGACCCATCCAGTGCCAACCAGGGCGGCATCAGGATTAGCGGCAGCCGTACGCAGATACGCCTGTACTCCTTGCTGGCATTCTTTGCCCACGATCCAGCTCAGCGTTGGCGCTTTTCCGTGTAAGAGCCGTGGATCGTCGGCCGTGGTTAGCTGCGGCGGGATATCTGATATGGGTTGAGAGTTGAGCAGGAACTGTGGAGAACCTACGATCTGACTCTGGAACAATTTCCAGGAAATAAGCAATGTGGCGAGCAGAATGAGCGTAATTCCCATGAACATTTGCGCTCTGCTGCTTCCTGTTTTTCTCACCTGGACAGTATCCTCTCTGGCCTGGTCTGTATGAAAATAAAAAGACTTCTTTTTGCAACCTTCTTCGCAGAATTATTATATCCAACTGTGCCGACAAGTAGCAATGTGTTTCATTTTGTATAGCAAAAAAATCCTGGTAGAACTTTCCCTATTTTCTGGGGCGTATTTGTCGATGTATAGGTGTAGGAAGCACACGGAATTTTATGTATATGGGGGAAAGGAAGGCCAGAGGGTGTGGGATGTGTGGGCTACTTTCCTTGTTTTTTCTCAATTGTTGTGTATACTATTGTTATATTCTCTTCCCCCAGCGCAGGGAGGTGCGAATTTATGTTTATGCGAGGAGAAATGTCATTATGTTATCAATGGGCCACCAGGAAAACCAGGAGCGTCTTTATCATCTCAAAAATGCAATGTTCTTGAATGTTATGCAAAAGCCTCCGGCGCAGAGAAATGCACAAGCGTTTGCCGCATTTTTATCCTTTCATAAGGAGTTGCAGGGACGTGTACGCACAAATCAGGACTTGAGTGAGCAGGATGTCTCGACCTTGATAGCCCTCTCAAAAGAAGTCTAAATATTGCCGTATCCGCACGGGTTTACAAGCCCGTGCGGCTATTAGTTACGCGACCGAAGTGGTCTGAGCGAGCCAGGGATGAGCGAGGCGAGCCATACGAAAGCGTTCAGTTGCTACTGGTGGTACGGTATCGCGTACCATGCTGCTCAGTATTTCGCCCAATAGTAAGCCGAATTTGAAGCCGTGGCCGCTCAACCCCGTTGCAAAGACGATGCGCGCATCATAAGGTAGATGGTCCAGGATGAAGTTTTCATCGGGACTCACATCGTACATGCAGGTTTCGACGCGTGCCAGATCTGCTTGTTCCAGGGCAGGCAAAAGTTTGCATAGTTTATCGACGATACGGCCAATGATCTCGGAATCAACAATGGGGGTGGCATCGGGATCGACAGGAGCGCCAAAATCATGCGATGTTGCCTTGAGCCAGCAGGGTCCATTGCCCACGCAGGTATTATGAAGTGGGAAGCCATACATATCGTTGGCAAGAAAAGCCGGGAATTTGTGCAATGCAAACGATGAAGCTGGCAGGCCGGAGAAATAGAGCAAGTACTGCCGCGTCATGCGTACCGGAAGATGTAAGTCATCCAGTAAGTGATGGATCCATGGACCGGTTGCCAGAACCAGGCGATCTGCCAGCATTTCATCTTCATTAGCAAAATGAAGGCGAATAGGGCGTAATGGGTTCTCATGTGAGAAAGAGGTGATACGCGAAGCTTCAAATATTTTGCCACCAAGTTCTAAAATTAACTTTTTCAACGTCTGCAAGCAGTACGAAGCGTTCAGGAGTCCTGCATCTCGATTATACGTAAATAAGTCGTAGCTATCTAAGTCAAATTGTGGGAAATGTTGTAAACAGTAATGGTGTGAAAGACGCTCAGGAGAGAGCCCCACTTCACGAAGGGTATGGTAGCTGGGCAAGGTAAAGTTATCATCCTCATTGCCTAGCACTAGCAGCCCCGTGCGTGTGTAGAGCGTTCGTCCAGAGACAAGTTCTAGATTTTTCCAGCGCTTAAGGCTTAATTGTACCATCTCCGAATAGAACTGATCGTTGCCATACTCAAAGCGTAGTAAACGGGAGAGACCGTGGGATGTGCCTCTGCAATGATCAACGGCTGCTTGTTCTAGCACTGTTACTTGCTGCATTCCCTGCTTCAACAAAGCATAGGCTGTTGCTAGTCCGACTATTCCCGCACCTACAATGACGATGCGTTGCTGATACACGATACTCGTTTGCCTCCTATTCTTATGTGTGCATACATCGAGTATAGCAGAGGCAAGTGAGAAGTTCAAGAAAAATCAGCACTCTTTCTAAAGGAAAATACACATCTATGCGATATTAATTTATTTTTTATATTTTAAATACAGTGAAATTCATTTGTACGTGTGATGTAAGAGTGTATATATGGCATATGGTAACAAAGATGAATATTTGTGCTCAGTAAAATAGCGACAGAAATATTTTTCTTGCTCGACTTTGTATTGCCAAATAATTTACAATGAGCGTGGTTTGTGCTTCGGGAAATTGTAGCCCTGATGATTTTGAGTCATAATTATGCTAAAAATAGAATTTCTGTCGACTCCCACCCAGGCTTATTTCACTTCGTTGCATCGTGCCCCTACAATGGATCGGTCATTTCTGAAGAGGGGTCGAATGCTGTTTGGCTGAGCACTACGGTAATAGCGTTGGTAAGAATTTGGGGCTTCTTCGCGCTTTTGTGGCTTGCTCAAATGCATAAGCAAACTTGATAAGAGCAGGCTCGCTAAAGGCACGGCCTATAAAGGTAATTCCGACCGGCAATTCAAAGGTGAAGCCGGCTGGTACCGTGATTGCGGGATATCCGGACAGAGCCGCAATTTGCGAACTGCCACCACCAGGATTGTGATCACCATTAACCTGATCAATACTCCATGCAGGGCTACTGGTCGGCATTACCAGAGCATCCAGCCTATACGTATCCATAACCGCATCAATGCCATCCTTTTTAGCAAGGAAATGGTTTTCGGCCAGAGCCGCCAGGTACTCAGGATCGTCAAGGGTCGTTGTCTTCTGAGCCATGAGGAAGAGATCCTGGTTGAAATATTTTAGCTCCTGTTCCGCGTGCTGCTCATTAAAACGGATAATCTCTTCCAGACTATGTACAGAACTATTCTTTACTGTCGAAAGATAGTTATTAAGGTCAGCTTTGAACTCAAACAGAAGCACCTTCATTTCAGCCTCAGATGCAGCAATTTGCTTAGCGGTAGGGATATTGGCTGGATCGATAATCTCGGCCCCCTGTTCCCTGATGCGTTCAATTGCCTGGTTGATAATAGTATCCACTTTAGGACTGTAGCCAAAGAATGTCTCTCTTGGCACCCCGATACGCGCTCCCTGTAGCCCATTTGGGTCGAGAAATGCCGTATAGTCGCTATAAAACTTTCCCTCGCTTGTCTGTGTTGCGGGATCAAGTGGGTCTATGCCTGTCAGAGTGCCTAGCAGTGTTGCGGCATCGGCAACCGTGCGCCCAAAGGTGCCAACTGTATCCTGGCTATGTGCGATGGGAATAACACCTGAACGACTGGTCAGGCCAACAGTTGGTTTAATGCCTACGATACCATTCATGGTTGCTGGACAAAGAATGGAGCCATCGGTTTCGGTGCCTATCGAGGCGGCAACTAGATTTGCTGCAACTGCGACGGCTGATCCTGAACTGGAGCCGCAGGGAGTGCGGTCCAGGACATATGGGTTGCGTGTTTGCCCTCCTCGTGCACTCCATCCGCTGGAAGAGCCACTGGAGCGAAAATTGGCCCACTCGCTGAGATTTGCTTTACCCAGTATGACGGCTCCTGCCGCACGCAATTGTTGAGTGATAAAAGCTTCGTGCGCCGGGCGTGCTCCCAGCAAGGCTAGCGATCCGGCTGTCGTCTCCATACGATCAGTGGTGGCGATATTCTCTTTCAACAAGATTGGAATACCATGTAGTGGGCCGCGCGACCCTTTTGCCTGTCGCTCATTGTCGAGCTCCTCGGCGATGGTCAGTGCATCAGGATTGATCTCTACGATTGAATGAAGCTGTGGACCCTGCCAATCAAGTTCCTGAATGCGCTGAATATATATCTTTGTCAATTGATGAGCTGTGAGTTGTCCGTTGGATAATGCAGATTGTAGTTCACTAATTGTTGTCTCTTCTATTTTCATCGTTGTATTTCCTCCCCTTCTTGCATCAAATACTCCCTTTTGTCGCTATGGAAAAATGTCTACTATGATGATACAATAGCCTACGACCGTTGCGGAAGGGGAGAGCGTTTCAGGATATGCTGAGATGTTTTTCTATGACTCAGGCGAAAGGATAGAAAGAGTGTACAAGTTTAAAGGCTTTGATAGCGCTGAATGCGGCGATAGCATGTCTGCGCTTGAGGCAATGGTCAATGCCTGGATAGATGGAGATCGTCCGCGTATCCGTCAGATGTGCCAGACCATGCGGGGTGAGCATATTCTGTTGAGCTTTGTTTACGAGGACTTGCGTGAACTGGAGCAGCGCGTGACGGCCCAGACACAGGCAGGAATTACCGGGAGCTTCCCAAGATTTTTTGATGAAGAATTGAACGAGGATCGTCCCACCAGCCCGCGCGTTCCGGCGACGCCTCCTCCTATGCACTAACAGGCTTATAAATCGCGCAAACGGGCTTATAAATCGCGCCCCTACATTGATTGAAGGAAAATCATGCCATATCCGTACTTGATCTATGTGACTCTCGATGGAGAGATACGTGAGGACCCACGTTTACAAGCGCTTGCTTTCGGAGACCGCCTCTTGACGATGGACGATCTAATCCCCCTACCCGATGGCGTGACGCTCTCAATGATGCCAGATCGCCTGGCTGTAGGGCGCAAACGCAATGGTGAGCAGCAGGTGGTCCCGCAGTCGCGCGGCTGGGCTGTTGCTGCCCTGTTGCCTATTGGCTACACGCGCACACTGCTCCCAGCATACGAGAAAGTACCGGATACCGAGCCACTCCCCTTCTTTGGCTATAGCGCCGTCGCGGGCCTGAATGGTCGCATGTACGTTGCTGCATTGAAAACGGACGATCCGCGTAAGTGGCATCCGCGTGCTTTTAATCGTCAGAAACTGGAACGCCTGGTGCGTGAGAAACAGGCTGCCTATCCCCAGAACAGGATTATTGCCCAGCATGCTCACTGTGCACTTGATTACTCTTGTCCAACCGCCAGCAACCTGTTTTTCGAACGCTGGGAGATGGCGATAGCGGTCTCGCCTGGGTGTAACGCGCGTTGTATCGGCTGTATCTCCAAACAAGAAGAGGAAGATCTGATCTCGCCACAGGATCGTCTAACCTTCATTCCCAGCGTTGATGAAATCGTCGAAGTGGCTGTACCACACCTGGAGTCCGCCGAAGATGCCATTGTCAGCTTCGGTCAGGGCTGCGAGGGCGAACCGCTCCTGCAATGGCACCGCATCGCCTCAGCTATCAAAGCTATTCGTGCGCGTACCACTAAGGGCATCATCAACATCAATACCAATGCAAGCAATCCGCGCTGGCTGCAACGTCTCTATGACGCTGGTCTGGATACTATTCGCGCCAGTACTATCTCCGGTCATCCCGAGACTTATACTGCGTACTATCGTCCGTTGGGTTATACGTTTGATGATGTCAAAGTGTCGCTTAAACGCGCACACGATGCAGGACTCTATAGCTCAATTAACCTGTTGAGCTTTCCCGGTATGATTGATCGTGAACGCGAGGTTGAAGCCCTGCTCACATTTATCAAAGAAACGGGCCTGTGCCTGATTTAATTGCGCAATCTGAATATTGATCCTGAGGTGTTCCTGCCACGTATGCCTGATCTGAATTCAATGGGTAAGGCGCTGGGTATGCGTACGATGATCGAGATTATCAAACGCGAGGCACCAGATGTGGAGATTGGCAATTTCACGCGACCAGTGAAGCGAGGAACACACGGGCTTATTCCACTCCGTTCCATCGCGCCCCTACCATGACATGTACGTTTCTCTCGCTGACACTTTTTGAAGCAATCATCCAACCAAGGTAGGGAGGCCATTTATTATTCCGTGGAGGCTGACGAGTGCGATGATGGCCTCCACGGAATAATAAATGGCCTCCCTACCTCTATTGCTCGTTTTAACTGTTAAGATGTTTCAGTGAGAGAAGATGATTTTCTGAATATGACGTGCGCGAAATAATCGGATCCCTACCCTTTATCCCCTTGAGAACGTATCGGCGTTTCTCCCAGCAGTACTGATGGCACTTGCTCCGGGGCGGCCAATCTGAGCAAGCCATAACCAATGCCAGCCAGTCCGACCATCAACCCAGGCGTCTCGATACCCAACGGAACACCAGTCACCCAGCCTTGCCTATCAATACTGTCCAGGAGCATTGCACTGATGCGCTCAATTGCTTGCTTGTACTCTGATTTGCCAGGTATCCGAGCTGCTGTCAGAAGCAGGTCCAGATTGCCAAGATCGCCGTGACAGAGCGAATGATTTAATCCGAAGCCTTCGAGCAAGGTGGTCCGCAAGGCAATGTCGATCTCTTTGCGGACCTCTGGTGTATCAAGGATGTTCAGCGTTCCCAGGCGAGCCAATCCAATTCCGGTAGCGCCATGACACCAGGCAACCATGTATTTTTGTTCCTGCTGGTTGCTTGCTGCTGGTGCTGCACTGGAAGAGGGATCAGGTCGTAGATCAGGCCAGTTTTGCACTTTGGATGAGAACAGGCTGCGTTCATATTCGATTGCTGCGAGTGCTCCCTGTTTGAAGCGTTGTTCTTTCGTGAGCTTGAACAGGCGCAGCAAGTTTAAGGCTATGCCAGCTGCACCATGACCAAGACCCGTCAGTGGAGGATCTCCATCTTTGACGCTCCAGCCAATCCCCTTTACCATTGGTTGAGCGCAAGCAAGCAGGTGATCTCCGCAAAGTCCTGCACATACGAGTATATCGTTAGATGGAGCAACCGCGTAGAGACTACATAGCGCAGCAATGCAACCGGCAGATCCGCCAATTACGTCGAAGCTCTTTTCCCGTGCAATGGCAGCAGGCAGGAGTTTGACGATCTCTTCGGCCTCTTCATAGAAGGTGGGTTCATGCCAGAGCGTTCCCAGGTGTGAGAGCAGGTAGATATAGGAGCCTATGCCTGAGAACATACCAATGCTACTGAGATGTGCATGCTTTTTTTTCTGTGTTACGAAATGTCTTATAGTCTGTAAGGCTGAGCGAGCCAGGATGGTGTAGCGTTCTTCTGTGCTGACTATACCCAGGTAAGCCAGGAAGAGTGCTATGCCCGATGCACCACTATAGAGGTCTTCTTCTGCCACTGTGAGGCACCATTCGCGTTCTTTTACAGCATTGACGCCGAGCCATGTCACTGTATCCTCGTTGGTGAGTGCCAGTTTGTTCAAGCGATCTCCGACTGTCTGAGCGGCGAATAGTATCTGTTGCTGCGAAACTCTCTTCTTCGAGGGTTGTAAATGGAGCGTTTTGTGTACTGCCTGATCGGTTCCCAGTATCATGCTGGTGAATGAGGCCCGAATGATCCAGTTCTGGCGTTCCAGATCTGCCTCGTCCAGTTGTTGTATGCGTTTTGTTGCCAGTTCGAGGCCGGACTCAGCGAAAAATGCCTCAATCGTTTCGCCATCGCAGGTGGAAAGATCGTGTGCATCTACTCGCGTGGTGAAAAGGGGAATATCTCTCTGGCGCAGATCTGCTTGCTCGGCTCGAATAACTTTGCGCAGGTGTGGCTGATGCTCAATTCCTATCCATAGACGATCAAGCAGACGATCGCGCTCCAGTGCATCCCTTAATACATTCGGGTGAAAACTATCTATCTGTAATTGGGCGTAGAGGCGTGTCGGGCGCAACAGGCAGCGAATTTCGTCAGCGGCGAAGCGTGGCAGGATCTCCTCTAGCAATGCGATGCGTAGACGTATGAGTAATCGATAGGTTGTGCTGAAGCCCTCATTGATGCTGGCGCTGTAATCGATTGTATTGATCTCATGTCCATCCAGGGTAGGACGATTTCTGCCAGGTGCTCAGCTCAACGCGTTCGCTAGTAAGCCGCATCTGGTCGGTTCCGGCTTCTGTCCACCTGGAAACGGGTTCTGGTGTGAGTTGGCCTGGCTGACCTCCCAGGCCGCTCACATCGATGCCCTCGCTATCGCCTGCACCCCAGATGCGTTGCGGCAACAGACCAATGCGTTGTACCGAGCGTCCAATCATTTCAAAGGCGGGCAACTCGGACTTTTCTCTGGCGGGTATGTTGATGCGTGGGTGAAAGAGCGATTCCAGGTCTATCAGCATGGGGTGTTCGCCCATAGCGATGACGTTTTCGGCGTGAAAATCCACTGCTTCCAGCACATAAAGGAGGGCAAGATAGCTCCCCTGACGCTGATAGAAGCGCTTTACTTCGGCGGGGGAGGCACAGGTAGCTGCATACAAAAATTCGGCCCAGCCATAGGATCTTTTATTGAGTACGGCGAAGGTACGCAGGGGTGGTTGCTGTCCACGCTCATTCAACCAGATGAGCAGTTCTTGAAAATGGCTATCGATAGCCATGGAGCGCGGTTTGTAGACGAGGCGAAAACCGGAGTTCCATGTTAGTATCGTAACGCTATGTCCACCTCGATGTGTATCACCGGCACCCTCGTAAATTTCGACGAGTTGTCCAGGATTTCGCTCTGGTGAAAATGTATGGCTGATCTCTTCCCAATCGCTGCAGAGCCGCGTTAGTAGTTCCTGCTCACGCGTTGTCCAGCTTTCTATGCATTCTACAAGCTGGCGTGTAAGAACCGCGTACTCTTCCAGAAGAGGTGGGATGCTCTTCTGTTGTATGACCTGCCAGATGAAATCTTGAAAACGTTCCTCTGGAGTATTACCGTGTAAACGCCCCTCTACACGTGCGACATTGAGTTCCAGCACTGCAGTTTTAATAAAGTATGTCATAAGTTGTTCGATGATGGAAATAAGCAGCAAAGGGAGTATGCTCTCTGGATCGAATGGAAGCTGCGTATATGTTGTGCTTAGTGCCTGTATGGTCGCCTGTATACGCCTGGCGCCACTGTTCAAAAGTGGTTTCAGAATGCTGAGAAAAGCTATGTGATGAGGATCAAAGCCTTCTTGTGGTAATGTAATGTCATTATCTGTTGTATCATCGAAGGCTTGTAGAAGTTCTTCTACCCAGGGAAGGGATGTAGGGATGCGATCTTGCAGTGCCTCAACGGGTTCTGCCAGCAATCCGAGCAGATTTTCTTCTGTCAGCCCATCCATTGACAGGCGTTCGGCAAAGCAGCCTTCTTGTTTGAAGGCTATTTGTTCTTTCCAGCGTTGTAGGCGTTTGCGTCCCAGGTCAATGTTGGAGGGAGGGGTGGTGGGATGTTCATGGGGATGGGGAATTGCTGAGCTGATACGTTCGGGAAGTGAGAGGGCGCGGTACCATGTGGCCAGTTCTTGTAGAGCTTGTGCGTTAGATTGGGCTAATATCTCTTTCATCGTAGAAATCTTCTCCTGGTATAGAGGGTGAGAGTGAACAAAATGTGTTTGTAGTACTTCTTGCATTTATAGATAGATTTACGATAAATTCTCGTGGAAATGAAAATGGTCAGGATGTTTACGAATATCCTGACCATCCACATGTATTAAACAGTGCCACTTGCCTGTATACCAGGAGTAACGGTGTCCTTTATGGATCCGCAAGCGTCTGAAGATTACTCTTCAGCATTTCTAGTAGCAGGCAAATGAAGAAGGGTAACTAACGTAATAGTTGTTACAGTTCATGATAACACTGTTATATACATGATTAATCTCCAGTGTCACTCGCAGTTCCTTCTGTACTACCGGCCGCCTCTGCCGCCTCTGCCGCCTCTGCCGCCTCTGCCGCCTCTGTCGTCGCGATCCCAGCCGCCTCTGCCGCCTCTGTCGTCGCGATCCCAGCCGCCGCCCCAGTAGTCAGGCACAAATTCCCATTCCCATTGGCCGTAACGGGGATCCCAGATCCATTCCCATCCGCCGCCATGGGCGGTCTCCAACTCACTATCAGTCAGTTCGAGTGCACCGGCTACAGCCAGTTCTTCGTTAAAGTTCATACAATGTTTCCTTTCTCTTCGTGAGAGACGTTAATGATTGTTAGCTCGGACACAGCAGGATAGATGCAAAGAGTAGATAAACGTATACATACGTAGAGTATTTCACTCTTTTAGACTGGCTGCATAAACGAAATATGCATCGTTTTATGCAATCATTGCGTCATTTATACACCATTCTGTGTGCCTAAATATATTATACTCGTGTGACATAAATATATAAATCAATATATATATTTATAATTTAAGCAAGAAGCGGTGATGATCGTGGTGGGGATGTAAATGTGTTAGTAGGCTGCCACACGGGCTTGTAAACGGTGCCCCTACTGATGGGATATGTGGGAGCGTGCCGCCTTCCTACGCGGACCCCATCAGTAGGGGCACCGTTTACAAGCCCGTGTGATGGCTCGTTATGCTTCGTTTCTCTACATGAGCTTGAGGCGACCATTTTCGAGCTGTTGTTGTTGCATCAGGTGGGCATAGTAGCCATTTTGGACCAGTAGTTCACGGTGGGTGCCTCGTTCTACGATTGTTCCCTGATCGAGGACGAGAATGAGGTCGGCGTTGCGAATAGTACTCAGACGATGCGCGATAATGATCTGTGTACAGGCCAGTCTCTGGAGACTCTGATCCACTTTTTGCTCTGTAATCACATCCAGGTGGCTCGTTGCCTCATCAAGGAGCAGGATAGTTGGGGAACTTGCCAATGCGCGGGCAAGTGAGAGACGTTGGCGCTGTCCGCCGGAGAGTGCGCTTCCACCTTCGGAGACAAACGTTTCATAGCCCATCGGCATCTGAATAATATCATCGTGAATGGCAGCCATTTCAGCGGCCTGAGCGGCCTGTTCGACTCCCATGTTGGGGTTGTTGAGTGTGATATTTTGGAGTACCGAGCCGCTGAAGACGCTGCTATCTTGCATGACGACACCAAACTGGCGTCGTACCTCCTGATAGTTCATCGTTTGCAGTGGAATGCCGTCATAGGAGATAAGTCCCTCTGTTGGCAGGTACAGACCCAGCAATAATTTTCCCAGGGTGCTTTTCCCAGAGCCAGTACGACCGACAATAGCTATCTTTTGTCCTGCGTGAATCATCAGGTTAATCGAATGTAGTATTAACGGCGTATCAGGTGCGTAACGGAAGGAGACCTGAGACAATTGAATGCTTCCACTAAGCTTTGGTGGTCGCTCTACGATCTGTATATTTTGTTCTGGCTCAGTCTCTGTGACATCCGCAATACGTTCAAGGTGCGAATGGATGAGTTGGAGTTGCTGACCACTACTGACCAGCGAACTGAGTGGGCTCAGAAACGAGGTTGCCAGAGTGTTGAGTGCGAACATAGTACCGATGGATATTGAACCATTGAGTACCTGGGTCGCGCCCAGCCAGAGTAGAGCTAGCGAGGAAAACGAACGCAGTGTGCTTATTGCAGCGCCAATGATGGCCGAGATATAGCTGCGCCGTATAGAAATGTTTAACTGGTCAAAGAAGAGATTTGACCAGCGCTCTAATGCTCGTTGTTCTGCTCCTGCTGCTTTAATCGTTGCCATTCCAGCCAATGCCTCGGCTGTGTAGCCCTGAGCTTTGCCCTGGGCTGCCAGTTCCCGGTTCATCAATTCACGTATAGGGCGCGTAGTACTCAAAAGGAGCACTGCATCTACGGCTCCAATTGCGATAGTCAGCAGGCCAAATGCTCGTGATTGCCAGAACAGAATGCAGATGTAGGTTACAACCGTGCTCACATCCAGAATTGTCGAAATAAGCTGACTACTGAGCGTATCTCGAATTACTGTGTTACTGCTGAGCCGTGTCAGAAGATCGCCACTGGAGCGTTTCTGGAAGAAGCTATATGGTAAGGTGAGCAGGTGCTCGAAGAAATTGACCATCATGTGGGTATCCAGACGTGCACGAAGGTATGCGAGGAGCCATTCTCTCAGGAGCGATGTGACGATCTGTGATAAAATGATTAAGATCATACCCACGGCCAGCAATGTCATGATACTGGCCTGTTTGTATGGGAGCACATCGTCGATCAGAAATTTTGAGAGGAGCGGAGACATCAGACCGATCGCTTGCAAGAAGAGCGAGGTACCCAGAATTCTGGAGCAGAGTGAGCGGAGTCTGATGTATATATTGGATCAGGAAACCACGCAGGGTGATCTTGCGTTGCATCGTCTTGCGATTGAACTGTATTCCTGGTTCGAGCATAATGGCGATGCCTGTAAAACCTGCATCGAACTCTTCCGCGCTGAGGCGACGCCTGCCTGCTGCTGGATCGACGATATCGACCTGCCTGGAAGACCAGCGTTCAACAACTACGAAGTGATTGAACTCCCAGTGAATGATCGCAGGGAGCCGTACAAAGCGAAAGTCATTGCGCGGCAGGGATATAGCCCGTACGCGCATGCCATAGCTACGGGCAGCTTTAACGATGCTGAGCGCTGAAAGTCCATCGCGTCCTATATCGCAGTGCGTGCTGACCTCTGATACAGAAGTTTTGCGACCATAATAGCTGAGAATCATTGCCAGGCAGGCTGCTCCGCATTCAACCATGCTCATCTGGCTCAATGGAGGCACACGTCGTCGGCGTAATTTCTCTCGCAACGAGCGCCTGGGACGCTTCCGTGAGAGTTCCTCCGGTTTTATCTTTACCATCTTCAGCGTTGGTTTTTCAGATATATCATCCTCGTCAAAAGGGATCGCAGGCCAGTATGCCGGGTTTTTAAATTGTCTTTCACGCATAGTTTGCAAGGTCTCTATCTTTCCTGAATTAATTGCCAATCAACTGCCCTATCCACGGTAGTTGTGAAAGAATGCGTTCCGATCCAACCTCAATTTGAGCACTCAATGCACTGCCTGCATAGGTAGAAGCTGGAACCATGGTATTAAGCCTGACAAGTGCAACAAGCGAAGGCTGCGTGACAAGGGCAGAATTCTGCCCTTGCAACTGGAAATGGCCCCGTGCATTATCAGGACTCATCGTTGCAGACTCAACTTGCATCACTTTGCCCTGTACCTGCAAGCTTCCAATTTGAACTCCCACTGACTCTCCCACATGCACCGTTGTAGATGGTCCAGCCGGCAGGAACACTACTGCAATGCAGCTTCCTCCTTTGTCTGCTTGTACAATGCCAACTCCGCTAGCGTAGGTGGGAATGCGCTCATTCCAGGCAAATAGGCCGGCCATGAGGAATATACTCAGCAATACCCAGAGAAAAACAGCCATGGGCAAAGGAATAATGCGTAGCAATACATCCTTTTCTCTGTTTCGTATATAATGCTGAATTGCGCTCTCGCGAAAAATCTGACGCTTTGGTACGTGCATATATCCTTCTGTAGCTATGAATAAAGTGAAAAATGCTCTACTCTATGCAGTATACTGAGACTTCCAACAAGCAGCGTGTTTTACATCTTATGCATGTTTGATTGATTGGGGAGTGCTATGTGCTTGCGATTGAGAGGAGGGGCTCTTCGTGCTTCAGGGGGATGTGTTGAGAAAAGGCGTAAGGGCGCACGCAGGGTGACGCCCTTACGCCTTTTCCTCATAATGGACGGAGAACCGATCCAAGAGAGGCTTGTCATGTTCTGCTTGTATTGAGGATGTTCCAGGCTATTTCCCAAGATTTTTCTTGCGCGACTTCTTTTCCATCTTCGCTTTCGCCTTTTTCGTCACTTTGCTCTTGCCTCCTCGGGGTGGAGAACTGCTACGGGTAGGTGGAAAATTCTTATGAACATGAGGCTGAGGAGGAGCCTGGCTGACAGACGTAGCGTCTTCCTGACCCTGTGACTGAGAAAGTTTTTGCAGGAAGCTATTCAAATCAGTAAAAGCAGGTTCAGGACGCTCCCTTAGTCCAAATTCCTCTTCTACGTATTTCAGATCGATCAGGAAGGTGTCTACATTTCCATCTACAAAGGCTTTTTGGATAATCGGTAATGTCTCTACAGCTTTTAATTCCGTCAGGTTTGCGATAAGATAACCGTTAATCTCTGGATCGTTTTGTGCGAAGTCCTCCAGCTGTTCAGTCAAAAAGATAACGGTTTCGTCCCTGTGCTCAGGATACTTTGTAGTGATTTTCGTCAGTCCGGTCATTGCGTTGATACGTGTGTTAACTGGCCATGATGGATCAGCTATACATCTAGTGAGGATGGGAATAGCAACTGGGCCAATAGCTTCGTAGATATCTGGTAGTTCCTCTATTGCCCAATCGCCAAAGCCTGTTGTGTCGTCAAATAAATCTTCTGTTTGTTGTAATAATGATTCAACTGCTGAAGCATCCCGGAGTTGCCCTAATGTTCGCCATGCGTGGACGGCAGCCCAGTATTTCGGATCATCCTCTTTCGGGTCACTGGTACGTAATCCCGGATCTGCAATCATACGTAGCAGAGCGGGAATATGTTCTTTTGTGATGCCTGGCGCAAGATAGTCAGGCCAGTTTTCCACATCTACAGATTCTGGTGTGCCGTAGGTAAGTAGTTTGTCTAAAGGTTCCGGATAAGAATGTATCGTATCGTCATCATTTTCGTGTACTGGATCAGCATCGATAATGAGGGGAATATCAGCGGTTATTTGCTCTGGTTGCTTTTGTTTCTTTCCTAGATACATCGCGAATTTGGAACGCGTCTCGCTATTATTCGGCAAGTTATTTTCTAGACAAAATTGTGCTAACTTATCTACCTTGATAGGTACTTCCACGTACTTCATATTTTGTGCAAGTAAAGACCCGACGACCTTTTGCACTTCTCTACGCCAATCTTCCCATAGCGGTTCTAGATCGTCTGTATCGTCAGCCACAAGTAACAGTTTTTCGTATTCTTCTGGTGTGTAGGTTGCTAAGAATACTGTAAGTTCATATTTGCTGGTATCTACTTCGAGATTTCTTTTTCGCGCCATGTTCCGTTCTCTTTCAACAATCGTCTTGCTGCTACCGCGACCGGGTCCACTCCCAACTGCGCCAGGCAGTCGCGGGTGGCGCATCCTTCTGGTGTTCCCAGGAGGTGGCCATGATAGAAACAGGGCATGCATGGTAAATCAAGATGCACGACGGCAGCGTGTTTTTGCGCTGTATCTCCAGTATAAGGTCCCCAGGCTTTGAAGTTCGAGAGACCAAAGATGGCGACGGTTGGAGTGCCAACGGCAGCAGCCAGGTGCATCAGAGCTGAGTCGTTGCCCACAAACAGGTCTACCAGTTCCAGCACTGCCGCTGCAACTTTGATGTTGCCTTTTCCAGCAAGGCTGCGCACGGGCATAGTTGATTGCATCATACGCATAATCTGTTGATGCAGGTCGGCTTCTTCAGGCCCACCGAGCAGCAGCAATTGTCCACCCACATCAGAAAAGAGCCTGTCGGCCAGGTGCGCGAAACGCTCTGGTTCCCAGCGCCGGGCGGTGCTGTAGCCGCCGCTACCGGGATGAAAGGCGATAAGAGGCCCCTGATGAACGTTGGGTATAGCTTCTTCATAGACGAGCAGATGCGCCTGCGCCCGTTCTATTTCGCTCATGGGGACATGGAGCTTCTTATTGAGTATGTTTGCTCCTACCGCCTCGGCGATTGCCATGCTGTACTCAGCCTCGTGCATGGCTCCGAAACCGTTGTCCAGGACGCGCACATTTAAGAACCAGCCGTGACCGTTGTCAAGCCCGACGCGCCATTTTGCGCCTGTTGCACGCATGAGCGCCTGGTGTTTGAGGCGGCCAAAAGGCAATGTGAGGTGATGCAGCAGGAGAACGGCATCGTAGTGACCTGCACGGAGCGTATTCCATAGCGTTGCCAGGCGCAGCATGATCGCCGGGTGCACAACCATTTGTTGTGGCGAGTCGAAGAGATATTTATCCAGCACGATAATGTTGTTGATGACTTCCCAGCCATCCAGTAGGCCCGCCGAATCGGGAGTGACCAGCAGGTCGATGCGTGCCTGCGGATAGGTCTCACGCAGTGCACGCAGTGCAGGTGTGGCCAGGAGCAGGTCTCCGATCCCTGCGAGCTTGACTACCAGGATGTGGGCGTCGGCTGCCAACGTAATATGTTTGTGATGATGGGTAGATGGTGTAGTCATTTTTTACTCATTTGCCAGGGCTCCAGCGGTAAAAATCGGTTTTGTAATATTCCTGAAACCCAAGATGGCGATAGATGTTTATACCCATCTCAGAGGGCGAAAGGATGGCTATCCGGTAGCCGAATCTTTGCGCCTCGTGGAGGAGGTAGGTGGTTATAGCGGTGCCAATGCCCTTGCGTCGTACATCCGGGTGTGTTGTGATACCGTAAAGCCCTGCAACTCCGGCATGGAGGAGTAACGAAGCGATGGCGACAGGTTGACCATGCAGCCACGCTATGTAATGATGCCATGGATGGCCGTCACCAAAGCCTGCTCTAGAGTACGCTTCGTAGTATGTCTGTCCAATCTCTTCTGAGCTCTCAAAGCCGAGAACTGTGAGCGAGCGCCACTGCTTTAATGTCTCGTAGTCCACGATCTCCTCAATAGTCAACCCTGGCACATGTACGTTGACCTGTCCCCAACGCGTAAGCATATCCAGTGCCATGGGATAGTGGCTGCTTCTATAGGTAAGGCCGTGAGCTTCTAGAAAAGAGGTGATATTGGTGGGTTGTGCCAGGGGACCAACGGGCCAGCCTATCTGTACTTTTCGTTCTTGAAAGTAAGCCAGCATCTCGCTGATGCGGGCATCAATAGAGGTTTTGTCGGTACTGTTTATGCTGGTGCGCAATACGCCGTTGAAGCCGGAACGTCCGGTGAAGAACCAGCTCATTTCGGAATCCTCGTGCAATTCACCCTCTGGGAGCGCACGAGCCATGCTTGCCATTTCTTCAGCGAAGTTTGCTTCCATGGCCTCTATGATTTTGTTTTGTTCTACGGTTGAAAGTTCTTGCCTGATCTCGTTCAATCAATCGCCTCCTGTCTAGCAACTTGTCTGTCCTGTAATTTCTCGTGAATAACGGTGAGTACCTGGTCAGGTACAATATTTTTCATGCATTGCGTGGTGAAGAAACGGCAATCCGCCGGGCTTTTTGCATCATAGCATGGACTGCACCAGATGTCGCTATGTAGTACCGTTGCCTGCGGACTCAAAGGGCCACTATGGACCGGATTGGTAGGACCGTGAATGGCGATGAGAGGAGTACCAACGGCTGCTGCAATATGCATAGGTCCACTATCGCCTGTGATGACTAGATCGGCACGTTGTAGGAGTGCCGCGAGCTGCGTCAAACTGGTTTTTCCGGCCAGGTTGATGGGGCGTTCATGGGTACGCCGCAGGATTAATTCAATAAGCGCTAAATCGTTCTGTGCGCCCGTCAGTACAACGCTATCTCCATCTTCACGGATCAGGCGATCAATCAATGTTGCCCAATATGGAACAGGCCAGCGCTTGGATTGCCCATTGTTTGAACTGACGTGGCAAGCAATGAGTGTGTTACCGGATTGTATCCCTTCTTGTGATAGTAATTGCTCAATCTGCTGGCGTGCCTGGGGATCGACTGCAAGATGTGGAATACGATCAGCAGGAGTAATACTGGCACCGCCAGCCTGGGCGAGTTGGAGACAATAATCTACCTCGTGCAAGGGTATACTGGGATTGTCCCAGTGGCGACCGGGCACACTATCAGTTATGAAACCTGGATATGCCTCGCCCGCGAAGCCAACGCTGCGTGGTGCTCCGCTGAGTACTGCCAGCACAGCTCCCCAGTTCCCAAAAACGTTCACCGCAAGATCATAGTGACGTGCATGCAGGCGTTTGCGCAATGCTCCCAATGCGCTCCAGTTTTCGGGACGTAACAGTGCCTGTGGCCTCCGCCAGATATTAGGATCGTAGGTAATGATCTCATCCAGGTCTGGATCACTGGCTGCAATCTTCGCGCTTGAAGGAAGTGCCAGCAGATCAATCTCTGCATCGGGATAGGTGCGCCTGAGCAGGTGAACGACGGTCAGCGAAAGAACAAGATCGCCGATCAGATCAAGGCGAATCACCAGTATGCGCCTGGGAGAAAAGCTTTGTGATCGTAGTGATGGATAGCGCTTACCAATACGACGTAGCCATAGAAATGTCCCCACAATACTCATAAAGGCAGTAATGCCGATGCGTAAAATGCGTTTACTCATACGAACGCTTCTATTGCGCAATTGTCGCTGCGCATCTGGACGCGGCGGGTAGCCATATTCGTCAAGCGAAGTTGCTTGTGGTAATTGTGCCATTTTTAACCCTCAGAAATAGGAGGCCAAGAAGCCTTTCGCCTGCATTATAGAGGTATAGCAAGAAACTTTCAAGACCCTCGCTCGTGCGAGTTTTTATCCTTCGAGGGGAAAACCGCTGGAATTTGGAGTAGGGGGCATGTCCTGGCGATCAATTGCGTAATAGCCTCATCGATTTGCTGTTCCGGAATCAGGCGCACGCAAGGATGCAGGCTCACTTCCTCAGCCCTAAAGTCAAGACGCCCACATGGTATTGCCGGGCAGCCGGGACATTTTTGTGTTGCCCTGATCACGATATGTTGCTCTAGCATACCCCATGGGCCAAAAACACGTTCGTCAGTTGGTCCGAAGAGTTGTACTGTCGGTGTATCCTGCGCTACTGCAAGATGGAGGGGACCACTATCGACACCGAGTACCAGTACTGCACGTTTCAGTACCGCCGCTAACTGCCCGGCGGTCATCTCACTCAAGATCAATGGCGTTGTCTCCATTCTGTGTGCGATCTCTTCGAGCATTGGGCGTTCTGATTTACTGCCTGTGAGCACGATGTGTACCTGTTGCGAAGATGGCCAGGTGCTGGTAATTCTATTGGCGCAACCCGACCATGCTTCAGTGCGCCATAGTTTGACTGCTGCACCTGTTCCAGGATGAATGACAACTACAGGTACTTCTGGAGGAATACTGGCTTCTGCCAGCCGCTCATCTACCCATCTATGTTCCTCATCCGTCGCTGCAAAGTGCAGAGGATAGCGATCCGGGGTATAAGGTTCTTCTAATTTCTTGTAGCCAATAGCTTGTAGCCCTGCACTGGTAAGGCGCAGATTGGAAGCAGTGGCATGTTCAGGGTGTGGGAACTCCAGCGCATAGTTAACAAACTGCTTACCGGGCTGAATAGCATAGCCAACGCGGCGCGGAATGCCAGCCAGATAGATGAGTGCTGCGCCCCACCAGAAGTCGTAACGTAAGTTAATGGCAAGATCGTATTGTGCACTTTTGAGTTGGCGGGCCGTCTGAAAGAGCAATTTGTAAGGGGCCAGCGGTTGCTGGGCTGCACGCTGGAAACCGGGAAATGGGCAGGTGAGAATATGCTCAATGGCCGGGTGTTGGGCGACTACATCACGTGACCAGGGGCCCACCATCATCGTAATATGGGCGTCCAGCGCATGCTCTTTCAAGGCATTTAACACAGGTGTCGTGAGTACCAGGTCGCCAAGATGATCGGGACGGATGACTAAGATGCGTGGTCTGCTAGATGCTTTACGGCGTATGCGCCTTGTGGCATGATAGGCTCCTGGGGCACCTATGATGCGAACCAGAAAAAGTATCAGTGTTCTCAATATCCGTTTTGCGTTCATTGCATCACCTCATTGTGCGTAGTGGGGATGAGGCGTTCTACAGCGGCCCAGACGTCATCAATGGTCACTGCCTGCATACAGGTACAGTTGACGCATGGTTGCATTTTCCCCAGGAAAAAGCAAGGTTGGCCAGTGGGATGACGCCAGAGCGCTATATGCCGCGGATCGTTGGGAGGGTAGGGACCATATTCCTGTGGACTGGTTGGACCAAAGATAGCGATGACTGGAGTGCCAACAGCAGCAGCCAGATGCATAGGACTACTGTCATTGCCGATGAAGAGCGCACAGGCTTCAAGATACGCGGCCATTATACCGAAACTGGTTTTACCTGCCAGATCGGTTACCGTTCCATCTGGCACGTCCAGGCCTTCCATGAGTGTTTGTGTGAGTACTTTATCGTCTGGTCCTCCAATCAGGAGCACGTGCATGTCGCGTTCCAGCACGAGGCGGCGTACGATCTCTCTGTAGCGTTCCAGCGGCCAGCGTTTTGCGGTCAGTTGCATACCTGGATTGCTTCCTCCTCCAGGGAAAACAGCGGCTCTGAGATGACTATCCGGTGAGATCTTCTGCCGCTCCTCGGGTGTGGGAATGAAGCTCATGTGTGGAGAGTCAACTAACAGACCAATTGCGCGTGCCAGGCCGAGGTAGATTTCGGCCTGATGCTGCAATTGTTGCGGCGCTGCTGAAACTACTACTCGATCCGTTAATGAGAAACCACGACCCAGACTATCTGGCCCTACCCGGCGTGGCACGTCTGCAAGCCAGGGCAACAGAGTCAACATTGGCGAACGATCAAGCACGAAGGCCAGATCGAAGGAAGCGCGTCGCAGGAGTTGTGCCAGGCGCAGATAATCTCGCAACGTGTAGCGACCAGGGATACCGACTGTTCCACAATCGATGACATGGTCGACTGCTGGCACATGTTCCACAATCACTTTTGACCAGCTCCCCGCTACATAAGTGATGCGGGCCTGGGGGTAATTATGGTGAAGTACTTCCAACAGTGGCGTTGTCATGATCAGATCGCCCAGGCAGCAGGGCTTGATGACAACAATTGAACGTGGCTGCGTCCTGGCGCGGTGCACAAATGGTCGTTGTATCCAGTCAAGGAGCGCAAACGGCAGGCGCAGCAATAGGCATAGTGAGGTAATAATATGTTGGCGCAGTTTCAGGCTCCTCCATCTTTTTCTTCCGAGCGGATTGGACTATCTGGTTCGTTCGTCTCTACTGTAGGAAGATTGTCAAGTGGAGTCTCCTGGATCTTCGTTGATGAGGGCATTTCCGCTTGAGGGGTATTCTGTTTTTCTTCTTCTGGTGACTCGACGAGCATTGTTGGCTGCTGCGTGATCTCGCTATGCCCGGTAGGAGCACCACAATTATGGCAGTAAGCGTCACCTGGAATGAGTTCAATATGACACTGGTTACAGTGTTGTTTTTCCGCCCCTGGAGTGCTCATCAGAACAGTGCTAAAAGAACTGAGTGTCGTCACATCAGGGGGTGGCGGAGGTGGGGGGGCAGGCATCGTCTGATCGTAAGGTTGATAGCTAGATGGTGGTGTTGTGTAAGCAGGTAGCGTTGGAGTATTCGTGGGGACCGTTGATGGTGGGATTTGTGCCTGGCCCTGGCTCTGAACAATGTTCAGTTCATGCTGAGCCTGTTCCAGTTGTTTTTGTAAGTTCACCAGTTCCTCACACAAAGGGAGAAGTTCGCTCTGTGTAAGTTGTCCTGCGGCAAATATTTCCATTGTGCGTACGATAAGATCGTCTTCCTGCGTATGGATCTGTTGTGTCAGGTTATCGATAGTAGAACGTAGACGCTGCGTTCTGGCCCGACGTGTCGCCTCCTGTGTCGCTTTCTCCAGACCGCGTTGTACAGAATCCCAGATGTTCATGACGCTTCCCTCTTATGTTATCAGTGGCATCTCAAGACGCTCATAGACCGTATCCATTATAGCAAAGGGAAGATGGGAAGTCGAGGGATGAGCTAATGAGTTCTCCCGCCTTCAGGAGGGACATGGCAGGCATCTGGGTAGGGGCGTGACCCTTGCCCAGATGTCTCTCAAGGGATGGAGACGAAGCTTATTTTTTCTCAGCACCAAGAATAGCATTAACAGTGGTACCACAGATGGTGCACTGGCCCTTTAAGGCAGGTTTGCCATTCTTCATAGTGATGCGCTGTGCATCTTTCAGTTCTGTCTTTTTTTTGCACTTGACACAATAATATAGATCGCTTGACATGACTGTACCTCTACTTCCGTTTAGTAAAAACTTACGTTCTCGACAGTAGGATGAATTGCCCGCGTGAGATAGGTTTCATAACCTCGCTCATGCAGGTATTGCTGCACTTGTGTCGCACTCACCAGTTCAGAAAAAGAAGCAAAGAGTGTAGGACCACTACCAGAAAGATGTACATGTGCAGCACCGGCCAGGAGCATCTCTTCCCGTGCCCGAGCAACCTCAGGATAACGCTCCAGTACCCCACGCTCCAGTCCGTTGTGCAGATCTTCCAGTGGTAATTCTCTCTTTGCTTGTAATGCAGCACTGATTGCCCGGCTATGTGTTCCATCGGTGTAATCGCTGGCAGGCAGAGAGCGAAACACTGCCGCCGTGGAGACACTGATTATGGGTTTGAGCAGGAGAAGCCAGCGCATGGTGTGTGGCCAGTGTGATGCAAGAGGTGTGATACGCTCACCTCGTCCCTCGCATAATGCCAGCCCCCCGCTAAGAAAAAATGGAACATCGGAACCGAGTTCTGCTGCGATTGTGAGTAGATCCGACGAGGATAAAGGAAGTTGCCATTCCTGCTGTAGTGTCAGCAAAACCGCTGCTGCGTTGCTACTGCCCCCGCCTAATCCAGCTGCCATCGGGATGCGCTTCTGGAGTTCAATTCCAATCCCTTGTGGAAGTGCGCATCGCGTGCGTAGCGCTTGCACTGCTCGCACAGCCAGGTTGTCTTCGCCATTGAGTTCTGGTCGTGTACAGACGATGCGTACACGACCATCATCGGTAGTCGTGAGACTGAGGGTATCATAGAGGTCAACAGTTTGCATGACTGTCGCCAACTCATGATAGCCGTCGACCCGGCGTCCTAACACATCAAGTGTCAGATTAATCTTGGCGTATGAACGCACAAAACGCGTCGCGCCAGAGGTAAAGATAGGCTGTGCTGCATAACTCATGCGTGCATTGTGCATAGAAAGAAAAGACTTGTCAAGCTCATTGTGTTTTTTTATGCCAAAAGTCGTATCAACATGCCCTTTTTTGCCTGGTCGATAGCCAGAGCTTAGCAAGAAAGTAACCTGGATGCTCGTTTTTTAGAAGGTGGACATGTGCTTGTGCTATACTGGGAGGCAAGTACACATGAGTGTTTTACCGCCAACTCCTTTTTGTTGTTCACTTCGTTTCATTGGTGAGGATAATGGATATAACCGTTGCCTATTATCATCCGTTCCTGCATCCGGAGATCGTCAAGCGCGATTTTGAACAGATCCGGGCTGTGGGAGCTGGAAGTGTTGTCTGCGCTATACATGAACAAGAGGAGCAGCGCTGGTCACGTGACCTGGAGCGTGGCCTTTCTCAGGCACAAGATGCTGGTTTAAAGGTCTATCTCAGCCTTGGGCGTTTTGGCAATTTATTCGCCGGCCCTACGCTGATGCCGAGCTGGTATACGTTCCGCCATCCAGAGTCGCGTGTGAAAGACCGTCATGGGCGTTCTCATGGTATCTCTTGCTATAATCACGAGGCATTTCGTTCCTGGCTGTTTAAAGAAATAGAATATTACCTGTCTACCTATCCCATCAATGGCATTGTGCTTGATGAGCCTCGTGGACCGGATATCACCTGTTTCTGTTCAGTATGTCGTGCGCTGTGTCCGGATATCACCGACCTGCAACATTTCCGGCGGCGCTCCATGCTTGAGTTCCTGGGTGAATTGTTTGCCTGTGTGAAGCGAACGGACCAGGATGCAAAAACGGCGATAGTCCTCTTGCCGCAAGATCTGGGCATGGTCGATGAAATAGCACAGTTGCCGCACCTCGATGTTGTGGGCTGCCATCTCTTCTGGCAATTGCTCAACGAGGAGGTCACGATGGTGGAACCATGGGGGCGTACCGTGGTTGAGGCAGCGCGACAACACAATAAACGTAGCCAGCTCTGGTTTCAGAACTTTCATCTCGATGCAGAGGGCGAGCAAGCGCTGGAAACGACTTTTAGCAGTGTGCTACGTTGCGATCCCGATGATGTTGCCTGTTACTATTACTGGCGCAATAACGTTGATCCCGAGAGCGTGTGGCAAACGACACGTTCCCTCGTGCGCCGTATCCCGCGCCGTCAACTGCATTGGCAGACGCATCCTCGCATCCCTGTTGTTCATCTCGCTGCTAATAGCGAGAATGGAAGCGAGCAATAATATTTCGCTGAAAAAAGAGGGGCCATCTCAAAGATGCGAGATGGCCCCTCTTTTCATATTTGCCTTTATCTCCTTGTGCTAGAAGACCCCATGCCCGGAAAGGCATAGGGGGCAGGTCAATTCCGGTGTCCCGGTCCAGTTGATTCCTTTTCTTTCTCTTCCTGGTAGACGTGTTCCAGGAGTTCGCGCAAGGCTTTAACTGGTGCTGTACCTCCATTTTCATTGGCAGTCAGGAGCACAGCCTGGATGCCCACTGTTTTGAGAGTGTAAAAATCGTCTTCGCTCAAGCTGCCTGCTACCCTGAAGAAGGCAGGGAAACGTACTGCCTCGCGTACAGCTTGATAATTTAATGCCTCTTCGATGGTAAGGGTGCCCAGGTGTTCGCTTACTCCGAAATCCAACAGTACAGCTGAGATGCCATCAAAGGCGGCGAGGTTGTGAATAAAGAGCGGATAGAAGTCGTCTGTACGCATTGGCACAGTCACGACCTTTTCGAGTTCTTTCTCCTGAGCCAGAAGACGAACTGGCGCGTTAAAGGGTAAAATCACATACTGTATCCCCAGCTCTTTGATAGCTGAAAGGCGCTCACGTTCCAATGTTTCTAAATTTCCACTAAGACGCAACCCGGAAATCAGATTCTCATTGCTGGCCTTAGCAGAGTCGAGCTCTTTCTTCAATATTTCCAATTGAGCGTCGTCCTGGCCGTTCCAGTTGAAGAGCAAGCCATCGGCTCCGGCTTTCAAAACGGCCTCGGAACTCCCTGCGCTAATTTTGGGAAATTCGACAACAAGCGCGGCAGCGTGAGCTTTAGACTCGGCCTTGTTTTTGCCGAGGAAACCGATAGCTCCACTGTTTTGTGCTCGCTGTGCCTGTCTAAACAAATCTTGTAGCTTTGCCATTCTTACTAAATCTCCTTATATCGGGTATCTCCATTATGCGTAGTGAAGATCTATTGTAGCACAGGTTGGAATTGCAATCTGTGCCGTGACATAGTGGTTGCTGTACACCGGAAGTACCAGCGTACAAATGATAGTTCATTATACCATTTTTAAGCACATTCCAGCACGCGCTCTCTCAGAGGCATGCAGGGCATCTTGTATACAGTGGAGCATTCTTCCTATAACCTTGCTTTATTTCCACGTATCGATTATAATAAGCGAGGTTCCTAGTTTATTGCCTGGTAGTTGATAGTAAGCTACCACGAGGCTGAAGACCTCGTAGTTTTCGTGCCGAACCTCAATAAATGTTGACTAGTTGGTTGGAAGTGTGTTATGTTGCAAGAAGTTGTTGATGACTATATTGCTACCCTCTCTACTAGAGAGTATACTGGCGGTGGCAATAACTCCAATACGATCATGGCCTATCGGAACGATCTGAGCCAGTTGTGTAGCTATCTCCCCTCTCAGGGAGTGCAGGATTGGCAACAGGTTACCCATGAACATATTGTCGCTTATCTCCAGGAGATGCGCGAGGGATTGGGCTATCGTCCTACAACGATTGCCCGTAAGCTTGCTGCTCTCAAGTCTTTCTTTCGCTATATGCTCAATAGCAAGAAGATTCTCTCTTCTAATCCCATTGAGGATCTGGATACTCCCCGTATTCGGAAAGACTTGCCGCAGGTATTAAATGTTGAGCAGATCAATCGCCTGTTCAACCAGGTCCACACCGACACCCCAAGCGGATTACGGGACCTGGCGATGTTGCATATGCTCTACGCGACAGGTATGCGTGCCTCCGAACTCATTTCGTTGGATCTGGGCGATCTGGATATCGACCATGCGACGATACTTTGCCCTGGTCGCAATGGGCAGACGCGCCGTGAACGCCTGCTTCCTCTCCCTATAGTGGCAGTGGAGGCTGTACAACGCTACCTGGCGGAGGGGCGTCCTCGTTTATCCAGACACGAGAAGGAGCAGTCGCTTTTTCTTAATCATCACGGAGAGCGCCTGACGAGGCAAGGCTTCTGGCTCATTATCAAGGGCTACGCTCGCCATGCCGGCATCACGACTATTACGCCACATATGCTGCGTCACTCGTTTGCTATTCTTATGTTAGATGGAGGTATGGAGTTGCGCTCCGTTCAGGAGCTACTGGGGCATGCTCATATTTCCACGACGCAGGTCTACTGCCAGTTGACCCACGCCTATCAATCTAATCGCTAGTTTGATGGGTCGCTATAACTGGCTCCATTAGCTCATGTCTTGCCTGACCGGAAAAACGCTGGAAGATGTATGGGAACCTATCGTGCGAGCTTCCGGATAACGCAAGGCACGAGCTAATGTGCAATAATATCAATACTAGTTGATGCTCTTGCTTATCATAGAGGAGGTGTTCTTTGTCATGAGTCATCCATCCATTACGCCAGAAGAGCGCTTTGCAACGATTGTTGGTGAACTGCTTAATAATCCGAACGTGACTCCTCCAATGGATGGGCCCCAAGCAAAGAAGAGGTTTGGTTCATCAGAGCTGAAGGTGAATAATAAAATCTTTGCCATGCTTGTCAGGGGCAAACTCGTTGTCAAACTTCCTAAGCTGCGGGTTGATGCGCTTATTGCTTCTGGAGACGGAGAACGCTTCGATCCTCGCCACGATGGGCGCCTTATGAAGGAGTGGATCACTTTAGAACCAACTTCTGCCGAAAAATGGTTGCTTCTAGCGAGAGAGGCCATGGAGTTTGTAGCGTCAAAAAGCTAACCAGGAGATTTTTTATGCTCTACGATCAAGTTGTAGAGGCGACAAATGCTATCCTGGCCCACGTTGCCTGCAAGCCTTCGGTTGCACTCGTTCTTGGTTCTGGCCTGGGAGGATCTGGCACAGGAACTGGAGGATGCCATTGCTATCCCCTACACAGAGATTCCCCACTTTGCTCATTCAACCGTAGCTGGACATGCAGGTCGCCTCCTCATCGGTAATCTGGAAGAGGTTCCCGTTGTTGCGATGCAGGGGCGTTTTCATCTCTATGAAGGCTATACTCCCCAGATGCTGACGTTCCCTATACGCGTAATGTCTTTGCTGGGTGCCCGGACGCTGATTGTGACGAATGCCGCTGGCGGCGTCAATCCTACTTATCGTCCAGGAGATTTTATGCTGATCCACGATCATATCGCTTTCCCTGGGCTGGCTGGCGGAAATCCACTGATTGGACCAAATGATGAGCGCTTCGGTGTGCGTTTTCCTCCGCTGGCAAAGGCGTATGATACACAACTGCGTGCTCTTGCCCATTCCGTGGCCGCTGAAATTCCGGAGATTACATTGCACGAAGGTATTTATACCATGGTGGCAGGCCCCAGTTTTGAGACAGAGGCGGAAACTCAGATTCCTGCGCATCATAGGTACGGATGCAGTGGGTATGTCTACGTTGCCGGAGGTGGTTGTGGCGCGTCACATGGCGATGCGCGTGCTTGGTCTGAGCCTGATTACGAACCCTGCTACAGGGATTGAGACGGACGATGCCAGCACCGTGAACCATACTGATGTGCTGGCTATCGCTGACGCCGTCCGTCCTTATTTTGCTATGTTGGTGCGGGGGATTGTAAGAAGTATAAGAAGCTAATACACGAAAGCCAGAATTGCTTGATAGTATTAGTTAATTGCCTGAATGTATTTATGAAGACATTAATGGTAAAATTACTAATTTGTACAGAAATTATATTTATATAATCCTATTAATCATCATCGATACCTCAGTAGCTTTAGAGCGCAATCGACTTACTCGATGTTTTCAACTAACCAACCATCAAAATCTCCTCCTATCGTAACTGTTTCCAATTTTGTTTTTGATTGACATAATGCTTTTAATATACTATTATATTAGCAGAGCAATAAAAATAGGAGCAAAGAAAGGAGTATGGCTCTCTATCTAATAATCCTCTTATTGCCAACAAACAGTTTTCGCTAACTATGGAATTCCTGGATAGCCTCGGCAAGGTATGTGTATGCCTGATAGGGATAAACTCTCATTGATGTAACAAATAGTATTACCAAGGAGTATCACAGTGAAAAGAGCAACATTGATCTTTCTTGCGTTATTAGTAGTACTTTCTGTTTGCATAGCCATCCCATCTACAGCACATGCCTCGGATGGTGGCGGCCAACCTGTGGTGAAGGTGGCACATGTAAAGGTGGACCTCCTCCATATGAAGCCTCTCTCTGCGGCTCAATTGGATGTGTTACATGATAGGCTGCATAGTCATGTATCATTAATACCTAACGTTATAGCTGCAAATGCATGTGCTGCTGTGCCTAATGATCATAATTGTGATGGGCAAGACCCAATTTATCAGGGGTGTATCCCCAGTGTACGTCCTATTACAAAAGTTGTATTTGATGGAGAGGCAAATGGAGTTACCGTAGAGTTTGGGGCGGCTGAACTGAAATATTCAACTGATTGTAAGTCAAATTGGGCAAAAGGATATACGATAGATCAACAATTTACTGATACTACTGGAACTGTATTTGATCTTCTTCTTCGTGAGGTAGATATTGTGCGATCAGATGGATTAGACGAACCATATTATGTTTATGCAAGTGAAGGATACACTAATATGGTATACGCGCCAGTGCTCAAAGCAAAGGCATGTATTGATGTTCTTTGGTCCGCTGAAAACGATGAGCGTTATGGTGGAGACACGGGTTTAATGTGTACACCTTTGTACTGATTCTCTTTTGGGTATGAATGACACAGGGGCTATCGAACATAGACTCGATAGCCCCTGTTGAATGAAATGGGCAACTTTTTACCCCTGCTTCTTAACTTCAAGATCGTACCAACTCCAATTATATTTTCCCTGAGCGCTAACCAGTATCAACCAGACTATACTTTCCATCAGGGAGCCCTTGATTTATTTTATAATGCCAGGTTCCCTGGCCCTGGTTATTTGATACCAGAACTTGAGGTGTATTTCCATCAAACTGGAACGTGTTTGTTAACTCTGGGTAATCCTTGTTGCCGACTTTCCCATCTATAGCCTTTGTAAGTTGATCTGGTTGTAAGAGCACCTTCTTCTCGTTATCTGAAAATCCGAGGAATTTGCCTCCTGGTATATGTTTAGTAACCCAAAGCTTGAATGTGATACCAGCGCTGTGGATCGGCTGACCTGCACTACAAGTCTTACCTTGTTTGATCTATTGCCTGTGCTACAAATGTATAGGATGTAGTGCCATCTGATTGTTGAAGCATCACCGAAATTGACCTTGTGCTGGTTGTGGGCATCCCAGGGAGGTTATCTTAACTGTAGGTCTGAGGTGTCGGTGTTGTGCCTTGCCCTTTTTGAGCGGGTACAACGTTTGCGATTGACGTTGGTGGCGGTGTTTGCCCAGTCTTCCTACTCAGAGCTCCAAGCGAAAACCCGCTGGCAAGGCCCGCCACCGAGAAGAGTAGAAGCGCAACGATGAGGATGACCTGAGAGCGTGGCGCTCCTCCTGGATTTGCCTGTTGGTCCGGTCGTGGTCTGGATGCGAACTGTTGCATATATCTTATCGCTCTCTATCTTGAATTTATAAACGAAACACTTGTTCTTATCTTATCACCATTCTGGCTATCTTCCTGCCTGAATAGGTGCGCAATAGCCAGAATGGGTATCTCCGGGTGGCTTTGTTCGCCTGAGAAAAAGAGACCGGTCGTCATCCTGGGGAAGACACGACCGGCATAACCCAGATAAGGGGTATGGGGGAAGCCCTGGGTCAGAATACTTCTCGCTGAAGCAGCCAGGATGACTCGATGGCACCAGCGTACGCTCCATGCCACACATACTCCGCCGCCATCGAGCCATCCTGCCACTTGCCAGCTTCTTGTATTGCTCTCAGTCTCAATAAACGGGTCCTCTGCTATTTTTCGTATTATCCTGAAACTAATGAGGACCCATCCACTATGCCTAATTTTTGCCCCAACCGAATTTCTATGGTACAATGGAAGAAATATGTACAAATCTACAGTAAGAAGTATACAAATTTTCCTGGAAGGAGCCTGTTATGGGTTTTCATTTACCAGAACTTATCGCGCTTGCCGCTATCGTCCTGGCTCTGTTTGGTCCCAAAACACTGCAATCACTGGCACGTGACGCTGGAAAAGGTGTCTCTCAGGTAAAAGGGGCTAAAGATAAGCTCATGGCTGAACTACCGATGGAAGAGATTTCGAAGGTAACCGAGAGTATTCCCCAGGTTCCCCTCAATCCTAAGCAGGCTGTACGTATGCTCATGACGCCCGAGCAGAAAGAGGCCGTCAAAAAAGGGCGCGAAACAATGACTGCCGAAAAACCCGTTGAAACAAAAGTTGATGCATAACTCCTGAGGTTTGCTATCAATACAGTTGCTTACCTATGCCACATACGCAATGCTACAGCTCCTTGAGCAACTGGTCGCGTGCCTTTGTTTGCTGTAAACATCGTTTCTCCTGATCCTTGATCTGAGCGCACAGTAATTGTGCCGTCTTCATAGCCATACATACGTGCTATGCCATAGCACAAATTCCTGTAGAAGGATGGGGCTACCTCTCTTCACTTTTAGCACACTTAGCACACTTTCTGGCATACTTCTTGCGGCATATTGCTATAGTATGCTGCATTAATTATTATGTGTGTAGAGTCTTTCAAAGGAGAAGTCTTCTATGGCAATATCAACAACTTCGCGCCATCGTTGGCGCAGGACCATCACCGTAAGAGTAATTCCCCTGGCAATCTTATTTTCCCTTCTCGTTTCGCTTTCTTTTCATACAGCCGCCTTCGCAGCTTCGTCTCAGATGGTGGCCCCTGATGGGCCAGGTGCACTCTCTTATTTTGATCTGGCACGCAAGGATTGTCTTGGTACGGCGCGTAATACAACCTCAAAGGTCTGGTTTACGCTCGCTGATGGCGTATTGAGCGATGTCTATTACCCCACCATCGACAATACGAACGTCAAAACGCTTCAGTATATTGTGACTGATGGTCGCACATTTACTGATCTACAGACCCGCGATACTACTTACACAGTTCAGTTGCTCGATACGCATGCTTTGGATTGCCGTGTGACAACGACGGCAAAGAATGGCAAGTACCGTATCGTGACCGACTATCTCACCGACCCTGGCCGTAACTCGGTCGCTATGCATGTCAGCTTCGAGCCACTTGTGGGCAAGGTATCTGATTACAAACTCTATGTTCGTTACGATCCCACAATCAATGGTAATGGTGGTGGTGGTAGCGGCAATGGTGGAGCGGATACGGCGCTTACCGATACCTCTACTGGCCATCCGCTTCCGGTTGCCTATGATACCAATACGAAGACGAACGCGGTCAATCGTACGTATGCGGTTCCTGTCTATAGCGCACTTGCAGCCTCTACTCCTTTCTTACAGGTCAGCAGTGGCTTTGTAGGAGAGCCCAGCGATGGCCAGGTTCAGCTCGACAACGCACATTCATTGACGAATATCTATGACAAGGCGAACAATGGCAATGTTGTGCAGACGGCCCAGGTAGATCTTGCTCGTAGCGACGATTTCACGCTGGCCCTTGGTTTTGCTACAAAGCAGAACGCGGCAGTTGCAACCGCGCGAGGGAGCGCTATGACATCATTCCGTGCTATGCAACGGCGTTATGAGGAGCAGTGGCAAGATTATGATAGAGGTCTGGTCGCGCCACCATCTCATTTTAAAGGGGTAGCCGAGAAACAGTGGCAGACGCTTGTTGACGAATATTACCTGAGCGCCAATGTCATCCGAGCTTCTGAGGATAAGACCTTTGCGGGAGCTGAAGTTGCCAGCCTGGCATCTCCATGGGGGCAGGCTGTTTCAGCTGGTGACCCCAACAATACCTACTTTGGTTCTTATCGTGAAGTCTTCGCACGTGATCTCTATGAAGCCTGGACTGGTTTCTACCTTGATGGCGACATGCAATCGGCGCGTGACCTGACGCGTTTCCTGTTCGAGAAGCAGCAGCAGCCAGACGGTTCTATGCCGCGTAATAGCCTGCTGAATGGGAAGATTGCGCCTGACTCGTTCAATACTCAGCTTGATGAGGCCAGCTATCCCATTATTATGGCCTATCAATTGCACATGACTGACTCTAATCTCTATGAGCAGCATATCAAACCTGCAGCCAATTTTGTGATCAGTCATGGTCCATCCTTCGGTGTTGAGCGTTGGGAGGAGCAGACGGGCTATTCACCATCGACGATTGCCGCTGAGATTGCTGGCCTCGTTGCGGCTGCGGATATCGCTCGCGTCAATAACGACAAGAAGAGCGAGCAGGTATGGCTTGGCGTTGCGGACGATTGGCAGCGTTCCATTGAGAAATGGGATGTGACTACGAATGGGCCTCTGGCAAACCATCCTTACTATATTCGTCTTTCGAAGACTGGCGATCCCAACGCTGCGATCAGCTATAATGTTGGGAATGGTGGTCCTACTCTGGATCAGCGGCAGGTAATTGATGCGGGCTTCCTTGAACTGGTGCGCCTTGGTATCAAGCCGTACAATGATCCAGCGATTACAGAGTCGTTGCCTGTTGTTGATCAAACAATTGAGGCAGATACGGCCAGTGGTCCAGGCTGGCATCGCTATAATGGCGATGGATATGGTGATGATGCAACGACTGGCCAACCCTGGCCTACTACCGATCAAGGCACGGGTCATGACTGGCCGATTTTGACCGAGGAGCGTGGTCAATACGATCTGGCAGCGGGCGATACTACTACGGCTTTAAACTTGCTTGCTACTATGCAGCGTTTTGGCTCTGGTGTCGGCCTGATTCCCGAACAGGACTGGGAACTGCCTGATCTTGCACCATCACCTTACGGTACAGATCCTACAGTTGCCTCGATTGGTTTCGCGAATGGACAGCCTGCTGGATCAGCAGCGCCATTAACCTGGTCGGCAGCTTCCTACACACGTCTCCTGCTCGATATCACAGCGAACAAGCAACTGGAGCAGCCCGCCGATACCTATAATCGTTATGTTGCCCATCATCAAGGGTGGACATCTCTTACCGTCACGGCACCAACTGACTCGTCGCCGGTAAGTACCGGTTCGGTGACAGTCAAGGGAACATCATTGCCGCACAATACCGTTGTTGTTTCCGCGACGAACACGGATCAGAATAGTCAGACGACAACTCTTAGCACAGACGTGAAGTCCGATGGTACATTTAGTGTAGCGCTGCCTGTACAAGGTGGAACGACGGTGTTAAATGTTGTTGCTGTAAGCCCATCTGGCGCTACCGCTCATGTCACACTTCATATTGTCTATGACTACACATCTGGAACCACTGTTCTTGATGTCGTAGATCCTTCAAATGACGATAATGGTCCTGGAAACTATGTATATCCAACGGCGGCTGATTTCCATGCCGGTGCCTATGATATTCAGGATTTCCGCGTCATTATCAGTCCTGATGGAGCAACCACGACCTTCAAGCTCCAGACGCGTGACCTGACTCCAACGTTTGGTAGTCCACTTGGAGCGCAACTGGTTGATGTTTATGTTCATAATCCAGTAGCGGCGGCAGGCAATACAGCGACGACGGCGGTATATACATCGCGCAACTATACCATTGCGCAGAGTGCGGCCTGGAGTCGTTTGCTTGAGGTACAGGGCTTTGGGCAGAAGTACACAAATGCTTCCGGCAATTCGGTTGGTACAATTGCGATCAGTGCGAACGCGATCTCGCGCTATATCACCTTCAGTGTGCCGACGGCCAGTCTGGGTGGTACGCCGCAATCTGGCTGGGGCTTCACTGTCGTGCTGATGGGCCAGGATGGCTTCAGTCCAGATAACGCACGTGCCTTTACTACGACTCCTGGAAGCTACACGTTCGGAGTGTGTGCAACTGTGAGTAGCGATCCTCACTGTACTGTAGATCCAGCAACCGTTCCTAAAGCTATGGATGTGTTGACTCCTCCGGGGGTTAGTCAGGCTGATGAGCTGGATTATACGAAACATAATCCTGTAGTACTACAGGATGTGGTTATTCCGTAGTACTTAGTCATGGTTCATTTGATCCATGACATTACAGGTAGTGAGCGTATGTGATTATAACAGCCCATACGCTCACCATGAATTTATGCTCCATTTCATTGTATCTGTTTAGCTGTAAATATTAAAATTAAGGAGACGCGTGTATGGACATCCCTCAGGCAATTAGGGTCTTCCATATTTCATATATGATGACACGGAGCCACTTACTATCCCAACAGGAGAAACAGCACTATGAAGCAGAGCGGCAACAACTGCAAGAAGCCGAGAAGATCTGTGAAAACTATGCGAACTACCTGCAATTTACTAGAGGAGAGGGACGTACTATCGCGCTCGCCGCCGTAGAGCTTTTTGATGTGGGGGTAGAGGGTCGATTCCAATACCTCCCTCACATCATCCTTGAAAACCTGGCCAGGACAGTGCCAGGTGCGCTACAAGGGCTCTACACTCATTTGATCGCCCGGAACTTGTTCTGGGGGGATGGAGTGCTCTATTGGGAAGCAAATTCGGGGGCACGTGATCTGCTGCTGACATTCCTCGAAACAGACCTCCAAGATATTCTGAAACGCCATGACCTGCTTTGTGCCTTGGCCTGGATCGGAGATGAGAAGGTCCGTGAGCAGTTCGATACCTGGCGTCATTCACCTCCAGTATGGCATACTACTGGTAACGACTCAATGCAGAAATACGCCAGGTATGCAGGGTGGGAACTGACGGAAGAAGGGAAGCGGCACAATCTGTGCTCTCAGGTGTGCTATGACCTGCTTTCAGTCGATGCTCCTCTAACATCCAGCATCCAACATCCAATCGCCGTTATTGCACCACGCGAAGATCACTGTCCCTGGTGTGGTCGACCCCTCGTCACCCTTTTTGACCTGCATCTCCATGATCGTCGCCTGAGCTTTCTCCCTCTTCAAGGGAAAAGGTTGCATATTCCTATCTGTATCAACTGCTCTCTTCAGGAGAGGGTGTTTTTTGATGTGGATGAAGATGGAGCGTCACATTGGAGTGAGAGCAATGGAAAGCTTCCTCGTTTACTCACACTATATGAGGATGATGTAATGCCCCCTTGGCCACAACAACAGCTTGTTCTTGGGAAGATACGTAAAACACCATATGTGAACGAAGGTTCACACCTCGGTGGATATCCAGCATGGGTTCAGGATCCTCAATATCCTCGCTGTCCCATTTGTCAGCAGACCATGCATTTTGTGGGACAACTTGAGCCAGCAGCTGATGTCAGTGCTCCTGCATCTATCGAAGGAATTGTGTATGCATTTGTCTGTACCATATGCAGGAAAACAACAACAGTGTATCAGCAGACGTAAGAACTGTTGCCCTATCAGCGTAAAACTGACGCACCGATAGGCCATATGCACTGAAAGAGAGATGACAAGGTGAGAGTATTTACTCATCTACCCAACACGCAGGTGACCAATGAGCGATTTTCTCGGAGATCCTGGTTGTATCTCAAGATGGATATCCCTCGATTTTTCCTCAAATACTTTGCCTTCAGCTCAAGATTGTGCTATGTTTTCAACAAACATCCCAACAGGGCATTATATGGGGATATAGGAAAATATGGAAGGAAGAACTGACTTTACAGGAAGAACTGTTCAAGCGTGTTAGTGTCTTGAGGCACAAAAAACATATTCCAAACAAATATGTAAGAAGGAGAAGATAATGGCAGAATTAAAACAACAGACATGTGAAGCGTGCGGGCCCGGTTCACCTCAGGTGACCGACGAGGAATTGAAAGAATTTCGGCCCCAGGTTCCTGATTGGGTCATTATTGAGCGTGATGGCATCAGGCGTCTGGAGCGCGTCTTTCAATTCAAGGATTTCGTCACTGCGTTGGACTTTACGAACAAAGTGGGGGCAATTGCCGAGCAAGAAGGCCACCATCCTGCGCTGCTGACCGAGTGGGGTCGTGTTGGCATTGCATGGTGGACGCACAGTGTTGATGGTTTGCATCGCAACGATTTTATTATGGCTGCGAAAACTGATGAGATATATGCTCAGTTTGAGAAGTAGCTTGTGTGTGATCCAGGATTCCCGAGATCCCCAAAAAACCCTGACGTATAACACAAAAGGAGCGTCTACTATGTCGGAGATGATGTCAGAAAATAGCAAAGCGATTGATGAAGCCCAGATCCGTGGGCTGATCGATGCTCGGGTCAAGGCAGTCCGTAGCAAAGACGTCAACATGGCTATGTCCAACATCGCGCCGGATATCCTGTCGTTCGATGTTGTAAACTCACTGCAATATATCGGATCAGATGCGTCTAGAAAACGCACGGAGGAGTGGTTCTCTTCGTTCCAGGGTCCAATCGGCTACGAGCTTCGCGATCTGAACATCACTACGGGCGCTGACGTGGCCTTCAGCCACAGCCTCAACCACGTCAGCGCAATGAGGGCAGATGGCAAGAAACTTGAGATGTGGTGGCGTGCGACCGTTTGCTACCGCAAGGTTGACGGCAAGTGGATGGTCACGCATGAGCATAGCTCGGTGCCTTTCGACGGGGAGAGCGGCAAAGCGTCGCTTGATCTCAAGCCGTAGCACTTCTAGACATTGTCAGGCAACATGTCTTTATTCCTGGAAGCTGATGCATTGTTTTCTCCATTCCATTAGAACCAACATCGTTCAAGGTATCTTCAAAAGTCACAGAAGGTTCCCTACCATAAACATCGCATCTGACGTGCTTTTCGTGACAGCGTACGCACAAGCATTAGTACCATTGGGTGAGCGTTATGTGATCTTTACCGATTTTAATCCCCACCGGACGAATTACTCTGGAGAGGGGTATACCGGAGTTCTCTCCCTGACACTTTTTAACTAACCGCCTAATCAGGGTAGTGCTTCAAAAACTGTCGGTGAGAGAAGTATACCGGAGGGGGTTCCACCGGAGAGATTTTTACCGTCAGTATCACACCGCAGCTGCGCCTATGGTGTGACTCCTGGCTTTCCAATTCTAGAATTGGAAAGCCCTGTGACTCCTCCTGGGTTTCTGGACAAAAAGAACAACAATTGGTAAGCTGTTAGTACGAGAATGGCCGATCTGGCTGGCATGTTGCTGGCGATATGAGAGGGAGTATCCATGAGTATGGCTCAGGAATATATTGAGATTTGGGGGGCGCGCGAGAACAATTTGAAGGATGTCTCGCTGCGCTTGCCCAAGCGCAAGATAATCATTTTTACGGGTGTGTCGGGTTCGGGCAAGTCCTCTCTGGTCTTTGATACCATTGCCAATGAAGCGCAGCGGCTCCTGTTTGAGAATTTTAGTATGTTTGTACGCAACTTCTTACCACGCTATCCCCAACCAGACGCCGATGCGATTGAGAACCTGAGCATGGCAGTGATTGTTGACCAGAAGCGCCTGGGCGGCGGCTCCCATTCCACGATGGGGACAGTGACAGACATCGCGTCAGTGCTGCGGCTGCTCTTTTCGCGCATCGGCAAACCGTATGTCGGTTTTGCCAACGCCTTTTCCTTCAACGATCCACAGGGCATGTGCCTGGAATGCAATGGCCTGGGCCGTAAGATCGGCATTACCTCGGAAGCGCTGATTGATACAACAAAATCGCTGAACGAGGGAGCTGTCATCGCCCCAGGACTGGCCGGCTGGGAAAGCGATCTTTATGTGCGTTCTGGCTTCTTCGACAACGATAAGAAGATAGCTGATTATACAACAGAGGAACTGGACCTGCTTCTCTACAGCGAATCGCGCAAACATACGGGTCTGGCGTACAACACCTATGAGGGTCTGGTGTACAAGTTCAATCGCAAGTTCGTTGCGCGGGACATCCAGACCCTCTCGCCTCGCATACGGCAAAAGGTCGAGCCTTTTTTGAAGCTCGGCCCCTGTCCGCTCTGCAAGGGTGCCCGGCTCAACCAGGCCGCCTTAAGCTGTACGGTCAAGGGGCACAATATTGCCGACATGGCAGCGATGGAGGTTGATGAGCTTTTAGAGATAGTCAAGGGTATCACAGAACCGGCGGCGACGCCAATCGTTCGTACGTTGACCGAACGGCTGCAACATCTGGTGGAGATTGGCCTGGAGTATCTCAGCCTGGATCGACTCACCGATACACTGTCTGGAGGTGAATCGCAGCGGGTCAAAATGGTCAAGCATCTTAACGGCAGCCTGGTAGATGTCATGTACATCTTTGACGAGCCAAGCATCGGACTTCACCCGCGCGATGTCCATCGTCTGAACGAACTCCTGGAAAAATTGCGCGACAAAGGCAACACGGTCATTGTAGTAGAGCACGATCCTGATGTGATTAAGAGGGCCGATTACATCGTCGATATAGGACCATATGCCGGGAGCGAAGGAGGCAAGATTGTCTATGAAGGCGATTTCACCGGCCTGCTCCAAGCCGATACGCTGACCGGCAACCATTTGCTGCGCAAGAGGCCGCTTAAGGAGAGCTTTCGCCAGGCGACCGGGGCTCTGCCAATCGTCCACGCTACGGTGAATAATTTGCAGGATGTCAGCGTGAATATCCCTACTGGCGTGCTGACGGTCATCACTGGCGTAGCTGGTTCAGGCAAAAGCTCGTTAATCAACGAAGCCTTTCTCAGTCAGCACCAGGAAGCAGTGGTGATTGATCAATCATCCCTGAGCACTTCCAGTCGCTCCAATCCTGCGACCTATACCGGCATCATGGATGACGTGCGCAAGGCTTTTGCAGCAGCCAACAATGCCGATGCCGGCCTGTTTAGTTTTAACTCAAAAGGTGCCTGTCCTAACTGTCAGGGGCTTGGCGTGACCTACACTGACCTCGGCTTCCTTGAGGGGGTCAAGCTTCCTTGCGAAGTGTGCGGCGGGAAACGCTTTAAGGACGAGGTATTGGCCTACACATTGAACGGGAAATCCATTGCTGATGTTTTGAACATGACCGTTCACCAGGCACTGGCGTTTTTGAAGATCAAAGCAGTGCAACCAAAGCTCCAGGCTTTGAGCGACGTGGGTCTGGACTACCTGACCCTCGGACAGCCTCTGAGCACCCTCTCAGGCGGCGAGTGCCAGCGCATCAAAATCGCCAGCGAACTCCACAAGCGGGGCAGCATCTACGTCATGGACGAGCCCACCACCGGCCTGCACCTCTCGGACATCGGTCGCCTGCTCACCATCATGAACCGCCTGGTCGATGGCGGCAACACCGTCGTCGTCATCGAGCACCACCTCGACATCATTCGCAACGCAGACTGGATCATCGACATGGGACCCGAAGGCGGCCACAAGGGCGGCACCGTCATCTTCGAAGGCACTCCCCGCGACCTGCTCAACGCTAAACAGTCCCTGACCAGCCGGTATCTGTAGCAGGTCTGGCTAGCCGATAATGCGTTCCCGGCGGCAGAGCGAGCGGATGTCGCAGCGTTTGCAGGCGGTCTGGGAGGGTGGCTCCAGGACGGCGAGTTGCTGCTGTAGCACCGAGCCATGTTTGGATGATGGCAATCTCTTGCCCTTTCAGGCATGGGGAGCAGATCAACGTTCAATAAGAGCAACTGCATAGCAGGCGATCCCCTCGCGTCTTCCTGCGAAGCCTAACCCATCCGTAGTCGTTGCTTTTATACTGACTTGCTCTCTATCCAGTTGCAGATGCTGAGCGACATGGTCACGCATAGCCTGTATATAGGGGCTGAGTTTCGGACGTTCGGCCACAATGGTTGTATCAATATTTCCTATAGTCCAATTGTGTTGACGGAGCAAGTTGATGGTGTAGGCGAGGAAGACGGCACTGGGTTGATCTTTCCAGCGTGGATCGTTTGAGGGAAAGTGGCTACCGATATCGCCGAGCGCAGCTGCACCAAGCAGGGCGTCAACTACCGCGTGAATAACGGTGTCGGCATCTGAATGTCCGGCGAGGCCATAGTCGAAGGGGATCGTGATGCCGCCCAGAATCAGGGAACGGCCCTGAGTGAAGGCGTGAACATCGTAACCGGAGCCAACGCGTGTTGTCATCTTTCTCTATATCCTTGTAGTAATGCTTCCGCGAAGAGCAGGTCTTCCTGGGTTGTGATCTTGATATTGGTATAGGAGCCTGGAAAGACCGCCACGTGATGTCCCATGCGTTCGAGTAAGGTTGCGTCGTCGGTGACATCTTCTTGCGCAAGAGGACTGGCATGGGCCTGCAGAATCAGGGGAAATGAGAAGATCTGGGGCGTCTGTACCATCCATAACTGAGCGCGATCCAGTGTGGCGTAGATGTGTCCGTTTTGAACCTGCTTGATCGTATCTTTGACAGGAACAGCCGCGACAACAGCCTGGTGTTCTTGTACCGCTTGTAGTCCCGTTTCTAGCAACTCTTCTGTGATAAAGGGGCGGGCACCATCATGAATCATAACCCAGCGGCAGGCGGAATTTTTCTGTGTTAACATAGCAAGTCCGATGCGTACAGAATTTTGCCGTCGTGTGCCGCCTGCTGCAATTGCAGAGATTTTAGACCAGTCTTCATGTTTACACAGTATCCTTGCGTCATCGAGCCGTTCGGCACTTATGACGAGGATGATGGTGTCTATGACAGGTGAGCGTTGGAAGACATCAATGGTGTGAGCGAGCGTAATTCGTCCGGCGAGTGGTAGCCAGAGTTTGTCTCTGCCTTGCATACGTCTGCTGGCGCCAGCGGCAACGATTACGACGGCGGCTTTCTCTTGCATAGGTGTCCCTACATGGTTTGGTTCTCCATCTTTGCAGGAAAAACGCTAGGAACAAGGGTAGGGGCGTCACCTGTTCTCCTGCATGGACGGAGTATCATAAGTTTTACAACTGGCGCTGTTTGGCGGGTGATTGTGAAGGTGACATGATACTCCCATTTTGTTTGGGATGAGCGAATATCATACGACCTGCGACCGTTTGCAGCACGCGTGTGACGGTTACCTCTATCATCGTATTCATATATTGGCGTCCGTTCTCTACGACGATCATGGTACCATCATCCAGGTAGCCTACCCCCTGTCCGAGTTCTTTGCCATCTTGCATGACCTTGATGTGGATATCCTCACCTGGTAAGAGGACTGGTTTAATCGCGTTTGCGAGCTCATTGATATTGAGGACTTTGACTCCCTGCAACTCGGCGACTCGGTTGAGATTAAAGTCATTGGTGATGATCGCGCAATGGAAATTTCTTGCCATTTTGACGAGTTTGCCATCAACATCGGCGATGCCTTCGATATCGGTGTCGATAATCTCGATGGGAACGGTGGCGTCCTTTTGCAAGCGGTTGAGAATTTCCAGTCCACGCCGTCCACGGTTGCGACGCATGGTATCGGCGGAGTCAGCAATGCGTTGCAGCTCGTTTAAGACGAAGCGGGGTACAACTAACGTGCCGAAGATGAAGCCTGTCAGGCTGATGTCTGCGATGCGACCATCAATAATCGTGCTCGTATCGAGCAGTATCTGTGTGGAAGCGCCGGGTGTTGCTGTGCCATCTTCGTTTTCGTGCTCATGGTCGCGGTCGCGGGCTTTTCCTCGCTCACGTTCTTCATCGCGGTCACGCGTGCGCCGTTGCATCGCGCCCTGAAAGAGATGGGCGATGTCGTTTTTGCGTATGACGGCGATGGTTACGCCCAGATAGCCAAAGAGGACCGCGCCAACGAATGGCAACAGGTGGCCCCAGGTTGCAGGCAGATTCGCCAATGGAATAGCAAGCAACGCAGAAATGATAAGTCCGATGGTGAGGCCTATCGCAGCAGCAACAAGATCACTGGCGGCTGCTCTACTGATCTTTTCGCGCATCCAGCGGTAGGGAATAACTGAGATATAGGGAGTGATAATAAAAGCCACAATAACGAAGGCCACGCCGATAGCAATACCCCATTCGAGCGAAATTTTGCGCTCATCAAGAATAGTGCGGTCGAACAATAGAATGCCTACAACCGTACCTATGGCAATCACACTTCCAACGATACGGGAAATCGTATTAATTGACATCCCTGCATCCTCCAACGCAGTGCACATAAGAGTGCCTAATAGGCTCAGTAGGACGACGAGGGGCGCAGTCTGCAGGTGAGAGCAGTGATGATACAAAATGATAAGTCCTGTGTTATGTCGCCTGACCTGCTAAACGTTCAAAACGTACCCGTTGAGCCGCAAAAACAGCATTTCAATTATGCAGTATACCTCTTTCCGCTTCAGGAATCAAGAGCCCTGCTATTTCTTCTTCTTTGCTCTCCTCCTTTCAACTTTCTTTACGAGAGAGTGCTTGTAAATGTTGCTCTATAAAAAGGGTGTGTGCCTGTTCTCGCTCTTAGTGTAAGGCAATTTCCAGGGCAACTGCAAGAGAACTGGCTGTAAGTACTTTAAAATCCGCAGGAAGTCCTATATCCGTCAATTCCGCATGTACTTTTGCGCCACGACCTGCACTTGGAATGATACAACGTTTAAAACCAAGTTTGGCCGCTTCGCGCACACGTAGGGAGAGGCGGCTGACAGCACGCAGTTCGCCGGAGAGTCCGACTTCGCCGATCAAGACCATATCAGACGGAATAATTTTCTCGCGGTAACTGGATGCAATAGCGGCTGCCACGCCGAGATCGATAGCTGGTTCCTCTAAGGTGAAGCCTCCTATCACATTTGCGTAGACATCGTGGCTGCTTACTGCCAGGCCGACGCGCTTGGTCAACACCGCCAGGAGCATCAGGAGGCGGTTGTGTTCGATGCCATTGGTAGTGCAGCGTGCGTTTCCAAAGTTGCTTGGTGTGACCAGAGCCTGCACTTCTACAAGTAGGGGGCGTGTTCCCTCCATACTGACGACGACTGCCGAGCCGGTAGCACCTGCTGCACGATCGGCCAGGAAGACTGCTGAGGGATTGGGAACCTCCAGCAGGCCCTCGCCGTGCATCTCGAATACTCCGATTTCGTGTGTGGCACCAAAGCGATTTTTCACTCCACGTAGCAGACGGTAGGAGTGATAGCGTTCGCCTTCCAGATAGAGTACTGCGTCCGCGATATGCTCCAATGCTTTTGGACCAGCTACGGTCCCTTCTTTCGTAACATGTCCAATGATAAAGATAGGAATATGTGTGCTTTTGGCGAGTTGCATTAATTGAAGCGTACATTCACGTACCTGGCTGATACTTCCAGGTGCCGCTGTAAGATGGCTGGCAAGGACGGTCTGAATTGAATCAACGATCACCAGTGAAGGTTTGAGGCGATGAACAGCTTCGCTAATGATATCGAGCTCAATGGCAGCTAGCAGGTAGAGTTGTTCGCCACTGATCTCCAGGCGCTCGGCGCGCATCTTGACCTGTTCAATTGATTCTTCACCGGATACGTAAAGAACGGGGCCAATATTTTGTGCGATAGCCCCGGAGACTTGTAGCAGCAGAGTTGATTTTCCGATACCAGGTTCGCCCCCAACGAGGATCAATGAACCGGCAACCAGCCCACCACCAAGGACACGATCCATCTCTGGATAGCCCACGGAGATGCGCGGTTGTGCCAGTGGTTTGATCTGTGGTAAAACGACTGGTACTTGAGTGCCCTGAGCAAGAGCGCCGTTGCTGGTAAGGGTTTGACGACGTTGCTGAGCGGGGCTTTGTGGAACATCAACCACTTCTTCAAGCGTATTCCAGGTACCACAGTCGGGACATTTCCCCATCCACTTATTCTGCTCTCCACCACATTGCTGGCAGATGTATTTTGTGCGTACTTTTGCCATTATTCAAATCTGAGTGTCTCTATTTTACGATTCTCCATCTTCCGATGGAACCATTGGGAAAATGCGTAGGGGCGTCACCTTGCGTGCGCCCATGCCACACTAATCACGTGGCCACAAACCGGGCGCACGCAAGGTGACGCCCTACGTTAAGTATACAGAATAGAAAAAACCAAAGGGGGCGTGAATGTTCACGCCCCCTTCTGGTATTATACTTCGTTGCCTCCGGGGCCGCTGTCACCACCGGCTGATAAGGCCGCTTCTGGTGTTGCGGGAGGGGGCAATTGCTCTATACGATTACGAACCTGTAAGATGAGGTCGTCATCGATCACCACAGCTTCGATCAGATCATCTGGATGGAACTTGCCTTGCAGCAAGCCCTCGGCCAGTGGATCTTCAACCATGCGCTGAATAGTGCGGCGCAAAGGACGCGCACCATACTGCGGATCAAAGCCCTTCTCAATCAAGAAGTCCTTGGATGCCTGTGGGACGACCAGTTCTATCTGCTGCTCGGTCAATTGTGTGCGTACACGGTTGAGGAGCAGATCGACGATGGAGTACATCTCTTCCATGCGCAGTGAATGGAAGACAATAACCTCGTCGATACGGTTCAAGAACTCAGGCTTAAAGGTATTTTTCAGTTCGCCGAGCACTTTGCCTTTCATGTTATCATATTCGGTCTGATTGGCCTTGACCTTGTCTTTTGACTGTTTAAAGCCAATCATTGCTTCCTTATTAAGGAGTGAGGCACCGACGTTTGATGTCATGATGACAACAGTGTTGCGGAAGTCCACGGTGCGTCCCTTGGCGTCGGTCAACTTACCGTCCTCAAGAATCTGAAGCAGCATGTTGAAGACATCCGGGTGAGCCTTCTCGATTTCGTCGAGCAGGATCACGCTGTAGGACTTGCGGCGTACCGCTTCAGTCAACTGACCACCTTCCTCATAGCCGACATATCCAGGAGGAGCACCAACCAGGCGAGCTGCTGCGTGTCGCTCCATAAACTCTGACATGTCGATTTTGATGAGGGCTTCTTCGCTACCGAACATAAACTCGGCCAGGGTTTTGGCAAGTTCTGTCTTACCAACGCCCGTAGGGCCCATGAAAATGAAGGAGCCAATTGGACGCTTGGGATCTTTCAAGCCCGCGCGTGCACGACGGACGGCGCGTGCGATCTTCTCAATCGCTTCGTTCTGTCCGATGACCCGTGAATGGAGTGCTCCTTCCATCTGGAGTAAGCGCTGTGACTCCTCCTGGGCGATACGCATAACGGGGATACCTGTCCACATGGAGACGATCTGAGCAATCTCTTCTTCTCCAACGGTGGGTTTGTCGGTACCACGTTCGCGGTGCCAGCCGGACTCTAGCTTGGAGATGCGGTCACGCAACTTAACCTCGCGATCTCGTAGCTCCGCAGCCAGTTCATACTCCTGTTGCTGGATGGCCGCTTCTTTCTCGTGTAATACTGCTTCTAGTCCCTTCATAGCCTCTTTGAGGTTCAGAGGAGCCAGCGAGTTCTGCATACGTACACGGCTGGCTGCTTCGTCGATCAAGTCGATTGCTTTGTCGGGCATGAAGCGGTCGGTAATATAGCGGCTAGCCATATCGGTTGCGGCCTTGAGGGCTTCATCGGTGATAATCAGGCGATGATGCTGTTCGTAGCGCTCGCGGATACCTTTGAGAATCTCAATGGTCTCCTCAACCGTTGGTTCGCGTACAATTACTTCCTGGAAGCGGCGCTGAAGAGCGGCGTCACGTTCGATGTACTTGCGGTACTCATCAAGCGTGGTGGCGCCGATGCACTGCAGTTCGCCACGAGCGAGGGCGGGCTTCAGGATATTCGCGGCATCGACCGCACCCTCTGCCGCACCGGCACCAACGAGCGTATGGACCTCGTCGATGAAGATGATGCAGTCGCGGCTATTGCGGATCTCCTCGATGATCTTCTTCAGGCGCTCTTCAAACTCACCACGGTATTTGGTACCTGCTACCAGGGAACCGACATCAAGGGTCAGGAGGCGCTTGTTTGCCAGTGTTTCTGGTACTTCGCCTGAAATCAGGCGTTGTGCCAGACCTTCCACGATAGCTGTTTTACCAACACCTGGTTCGCCGATCAGGGCCGGGTTATTCTTGTTACGGCGGGAAAGAATCTGGATAACGCGCTCAATCTCCTGGTGTCGACCGATGACGGGATCAAGAGTTCCTGCGCGAGCAGCGGCGGTCAGGTCGATGCCCATCTGGTCAATGGTGGGAGTTTTTGAGTGCTTGGCGTCACGTTCGTGTGTAGACCCTGATTGACTGAGCACCTGAATCGTCTGAGTGCGTACCTTTTCGAGGTTAACGCCCAGGCTTTCCAGGACACCAGCCGCGATGCCTTCACCCTCGCGTACCAGTCCTAACAAGAGATGTTCTGTCCCGATGTAGTGATGATTTAGGCGGCGAGCTTCATCAACTGCTAGCTCGATCACCTTTTTGGCACGTGGTGTCAGACCGATCTCGCCAAGGACGATACGATCTCCACGACCAATGATAAATTCGACGGCGCTACGAACTTTATTGAGTTCAACGCCGAGATTCGCTAATACTTTTGCGGCTACACCTTCGCCTTCGCGAACAAGTCCGAGGAGGAGGTGTTCCGTCCCAATATAATTGTGTTGGAAGCGTTGTGCTTCTTCCTGGGCGAGGCTCAAGACTTTCCTGGCTCGCTCTGTGAACTTATCAAACCTATCTCTATCGTTCACCTGTCACCCCCCTTTCATTGGCAGAGGATGGAACCGAGCCCTCTGTATCGCTCAGGTAAACTATGGAATTCATCATACAACACTCTTCATACAGCGTCAAGGATAACAACTGTGCCTCCCGTCTGTCTGTCAATATACGCTCATTACTTCTCTCTGAGAAACAATTGACCTCAACACTGCGCGAACGTAGAGTGTCGGCAGCGTAGAGGCCACGTAATCGTCTGTTCAGGTACAATGTGCTTAGCAGGCGGCGAACATCATTTTTTAGATGCTTCCAAATAGTCTCTGGCTCTCCTCTTTCTTTATAACAGAAGGTTTCTCTCTTCTGCAATATCTGGTAAGCGAATTGCTTAGACTCTATTAGTAATCGGTCATCGTTGCTCTAAGGATAGAGAGACGGCGACCAGGAGCGCATGCTTATAAAACCTTCTAACTCCATTCCTTTGCAGGATTGGATTCCTGACTAGAGCAAACGTAGCTCTCGATAGGATCAGCGACGATTTGTAGCCTCTTTAGGGAAAACATCCCCCCTATCAGGGTCGGTTCTCCTGAAAAGATGCTTGTAAGAAGAGTATATCACTTCAGATTGGGAGAAACAAGGCGTATTTTCTCTGTTTGCAAAAATTCCTCTCTAATTACATATATCTGATCGCATATATAAGGAATGCCTACTCGACGACTTCCGGTGGAAATGCTCGGGAAGCGGGCACCCACAAGGGGATGCCCCTACTTTCTCCTCAATGGACGGAGAGCCCAAAAAGCCTCCTTGCAGTATTTATGTTGAACTGCATGGAGGCTTTTTGACCCTTGTTTGGAATTATCTGTTACTCAAAATCTTCCGACCCTTCTTTTGTGCGTTGGCGAGCTGCTGCCCGGAATGCTTCAGCCATGGCGGTCAACTCTCCTTCATCTTCGCCTGAGAGGCCACCCAGGAGAGGATTTTCACGCTCGCGTTCAGTTCGTTCGCGTTTATTGCTCCTGGCGTGCTCCTGTTGTTGAGCAGTTGTCTCAAGCGATGGAGCTATGGCCTCCAGCGATGGGGTAGAAGGTTCGTGAGCGGTAGCATTTGTCTCAGGCTCAGAGTTCGCAGGTTCTTCCGCTGTTGTTTCCTTTGGCGGGTCCAGTTCGTCGGCCTGACGCAGGCTGAGGCCCAGGCGACGACGTTCTGCATCGATGCGCAAAATACGCAACTGTAACTGGGCACCTTCATGCAGAACAGATTTGGGATCCGCTCCCGGAGTTAATTCGGATTGATGAATCAGTCCCTCGATGCCGTCTTCGATGCGGGCAAAAGCACCGAATGGGGCAATCTTGGTGACGACTCCGGTTACCACCTGACCGGGTGTGTAGCGTTGTTCGACGGTGGTCCAGGGATCGACTTCGGCTCGTTTGATCGAGAGCGCGATCTTTTTCTTCTCTTTATCGACGCTCAAGACCTGGACTTCGACTTCCTGGCCGACGTGGAGAACCTCGCTGGGATGATTGACGCGGCTCCAGGCGAGCTGGCTGATGTGCACCAGTCCGTCAGCACCACCCAGGTCAACAAAGGCACCGAAATTGGCCAGGTTGCTGACCACACCTTTGCGTACCTCACCCGGTTTGAGTTCGTCGAGCAGTTCCTCACGGCGGCGCTGACGCCATTCTTGAACCGCCAGGCGTTCCGAGAGAATTAAGCGATTGCGTGCTCGATTGATCTCAATAATCTTGAGCTGCAGCTCTTTGTCTTTCATGCTCTGCAGCTTGGCTGCCGTTTCCTGGTTTTCACCGCCTGAGGCAACTTCTTCACGTTTGAGATTGAGAATTTGAGAAATGGGCACGAAGCCGCGAATGCCGGCAACGTCAACGATTAAGCCACCTTTATTGTAATCAATGACTTTGGCTCTGAGCAACTCGCCGTTTTTGTACTGCTCTTCTGCAATGCGCCATTGTCGTTCAGTGTTCGCCCGTTTGAGCGAAAGGATTGCGTGTCCTTCTGACGACTCCGGTTGGATCACATAGACCAGTACTTTGTCGTTGAGGTGTAATTCACTAAAGGAGCCATAGCCGTTGGCTGGCAATTCTTTGGTTGAAAGGACGCCCTCAGATTTGAGGCCAATATCAACCAGAATCTCGTCCTGGTCAATACGCACGATCACGCCCTCGACCACATCGCCGCGCTTAATGTTGATGGGAGTGGTTGATGCAGCCAGCAACGCTTCCATCTCATTCTGATTGAAGTCTTCCATTTCCTCAGGGTTGGTGTTGTTTTGCCCTTGTGGGTCATTTCCTTCGATCATCGTCTGTACCCGCCCGCTGTTAAGATTTTCCGCTGGCATTGTCGAAAGGTCGCCGTGCTGTTGTGCTTGCATGGGTAAAAAACCCCCTTCGATCCACGGTTTTTGTCCTGTCCTGCCGTCTACTTCGGTCTGCATCCTTGTGGGATGAGTGCGTTACTCCTCTACGACTTCCTTTTGATGACCATCTGGTTTCAAATCGAGCGCGAGAAGAAATTCACTTTTAGAACCATGGGGAGTGTTCCACAGGACATGGACTTGTCGGAGGAGCTGCTTAGGCGTTAATCGTTTCGGCCTTCTGTAATTCTTGCGTGTTGAAAGAAAAAGATTCGTTGTTACCCATGTGTCTGCTCTACAGAACGGTGATACGAAGCGATATTCGCAGGCCGATAGTATACATTACGAACATGATGAGCGCCTGAACAAAGCATACCCCACTCGATGCTTTTATTATACCAAAAGCCGCCCAGGAATGCAAGACAATACACAGCCCATTCGCAATTCTCTCCGATGATTTTCTATCTAATACATTGTAGCACATTGGCGTAAAGGATACCAGCCAAAATCGAGCAATTTTTCTCTGTATCAGGCTCATTTATTTGAATTCGTTGCCTGGAGCTGGCTCCAATTGGATCCAGACAGTCAGTGGATCACGATGATGTGCTACAATACGGATATGGAAACTCAAGAGATGCTTATGATCTTGCGCCAGTGTTTGTTTTCGCCTGAACACGCGGGGGCGCAGGTGGATGCAATTGAGGGCTCTATTCCTCAAGCTCGCAAGGCGGCTGTGCTTCTGCCTCTTTTTGAACTGGATGGAGAAGTTTCTCTTGCTTTTATTCGCCGTGCTACCACTCTGCGTTCCCATAGCGGAGAAATTGCTTTCCCTGGTGGTAGTGTCGATTCCACCGATACTTCTCCGGTCATGACCGCTCTGCGTGAGGCTCAAGAAGAGATTGGCCTTGCTCCTTCTCGTGTGGAGGTTCTTGGTGTGCTCTCTCCCGTCTTTACCGTCGTGAGCAACTTTTTGATTACTCCAGTCGTCGCTTTTTTACCTCAAGGCCTGGGGGAGTTACACCTGCAGGCAAGCGAAGTCCAGGAAGTAATTGTTGCTCCCGTACATGCCCTGAACGATCCTGTGATTCTGCATACAGAACGGTGGATACGCGATCATCGGACGCGTATCGTCTATTTCTATGACTATGGTCCGTATCGTATCTGGGGCGCAACCGGTCGCATCCTGAACCAGTTCTTACAGGCCCTCTCTGGCTTACCTGCGTAGCATCTTCTGGCTATTTTCCGCGCTATATATTGACACGCTGTTGTCTGAACTGTTAAAGTAAATCTATAGAATACTTTTTAGTTTAACTGTGTCCTGGTGGTTTTATTACAAACTTAAGAAATGGAGCGTCAGAAGGCGCTCGATTTTTTAAAATGAGTTAACTACAATAGAGACAAGAAAAACTATTCTGTAGTGCGTCTATTGTATACAGTTTTTTGAAGTTGAGGCTGGTCTGTAAGGACTTCTGTGGAGAAATGTTGTGACGCCACCAACACCCGATGCTCGATCTTCGAGGCCCCTACCACGCCGACCACATGCGGCCCCGCCATCTCACTCGATGCCCGCAAACACATCCTATATCCCTGCTCCCCCCCAATCTTCTACCTTCCCCCCAGTCGGCGCAGGTGCTCCGAATAAGTCTGCTCACGAGCATGCTATCGACTTCGCAACTCACTCCTGGGATCTAGCAACCGGTGGCCTGAAAACGTTGACTGCGAAACGGGAACTTCCCATGCGACCTGATCGGCGCTCAGCCGATACCTTGCCCGATGAGATGTCACGTAGCTACCTGTTTGCCTTGATCATCCTTGTATGTCTGGTGTTGACACTGGTCGGTGCCGGTATTGTGTTATTCTTTATGCTACAACCTTAACAGAAACAGAATTGGAGCCTTTAATCACATGGAAGATCTTTCATTGCCCGTATCTTGATACTTAACTGCTCTTAAGTGGTATTGCTGGTATTTCGTGCAGATCACGTGCCGCATATACTGCTTTAACAATGGCTCGCGCGAGTATCGTTGCTGCTGCTGCACCCAACATACTGATCTGAACTGCTGCTGTTGCGGCATCTGGTCGGCCAGTTAAACGCGGTCCGGACGCCAACGCGAATACGGTGTCGCCATCAAACATCGTATGTGCAGGATGAATTGTCTGTGCCATGCCGTCATGTGCCATCTGCGCCATTTTATTGGCCTCATCTTTGGTGAGTGATGCACTGGTGGCTACAACGGCTAGCGTTGTATTGCTGAACGGGTTGGCGCTGAGAAATTCCTTCCCGCTGGGATTGCGTGCCCCCGCGATGATCTGTTGCGTCTGCGGATCGCTAATATCGCCCAACGCATTCACGATGACGAGCGCTGCTACTCCTGTTCCATCTGGCAATTGCATACTTGCTGAACCAAGACCTCCTTTCATCATAGAGGCAGGCCCGAACATTTTGCCCACCGTTGCACCTGTCCCTCCTCCTACATTTCCTTGCTCGACTGGTCCAGCGGTTGCATGCTCACATGCCCGGTATCCTGCTGAGAAATCAGGCCGTATCTTTGCTGAACCGAGGCTGAGGTCAAAAATAGCTGCTGCTGGCACGATTGGTACTCGTGCAACTCCTACATCATAGCCCACTCCTTGTTCTTCAAGATAAGCCATTACTCCATGGGCTGCTTCCAGCCCAAAGGCGCTTCCCCCTGTCAGCAGTATTGCGTGCACTTCCTCGACCATATGCATCGGCCTGAGAAGATCGGTTTCGCGCGTTGCGGGAGCTCCTCCGCGCACATCTACACCTCCTATTGCAGCCAGGTCACAGAGAATAACCGTGCAACCAGTCGCGGCTTCGAGGTTGGTGTCATGCCCTACGCGGATGCCTGGGATGTCGGTGATGTCGTCGTGCATTGTACGCTGTTACCTCGTTTCTTGCTGGAGAGCAGTATCTGCTTGAGCCAATTTATCACTTGGAGCCATCCCAGCTTTTAGCATTGGCAATTATGAGTACAATAGCACTTCCTTCACATCCAAAGAAGAGAAGAAGAGAGAAAAACACATAAATTCTTGCTTCAGGAACAGGATAAAGACCCAGAAATGTAATGATGGCAAAAATACCCAAGATAATTAAAAGAATTGGTAAAATATTTTTCATCGGAAAAACTTTCTTTTTAACTATTACGTTTTCAAAGGAAAACACGTATCCGTTATCTATCGATTTAAAGAGATGAAGAAAATGAAAAGCATATATTTCACGTTTAGACTTCATTCTTGAAGACAAAACAATCTTCGGAAAGCTCTTCTAGAAGAAATTATATCACATGTTAATTTACTATTATCCATACTGAGCAGGGCTTGTGAATGAGCGTTTTTCTCTGCGTTTTGGCCCGCTGCGCGGGCCTTTTGGGTTTTCATTGTATGTTTTTCGGGCTCTGCCTGAAAAACATACAATGAAAACCATTTGTGAGTGCCGTAGGCGCGAGGAGAGCGGATACTTCACAAGCCCTGCCATACTGAGTGATCGGTATTGACAACTCACTGTTTCTAGTGTAAACTCCCTTTAACTGATTATGCGAATATGCGCATAAACAAGTAATAAAAGGAGATCTCTTGATGTCTCTTCAGTTGCCGCCGCGTTCGGCTACTATCATACGCACATCCCTTGAACCAGTCTATAATGCGCTGAATAGCTTCTCATTATTGACGGCAGGCGAGCAATTACCGGGCCTCAACTCGTGGATAGTGCAGATGACCACGGAACTTACTCCTGAACTTTGGCATACTAACCGCTTGCTATTCGATGCCTTGCGCGATGCCTTGACGCTGGAGCCTTCTGTGTTGGACTTTCCGAGCTACTTGAAGGAATTGCGCGAACAGGATCCTGTTCAGATGCGTAATCTCGTTCTCGATGAACTGCGTGTGCGTTTCGCGTGCCGCGTTTCGTCTGAGGAAACGTTGCTTGCGCCGGATAGAGAGCGTTTGCTTAATGATGTGCAGGCTTACCTGACCTGTGTGGAGTACACTCAGATAGATGTGCCCTTTGATCCTGTATTGCAGGCCGAAGCTCATAGATTGCTTAACGATGCTCCTACTCTGCATACATTGCTCGTTTCTCATCTTGAAACGTTGTGGGAAATGTTCGCGCTGGAGTGGAAGCGCGTGCAATCTTCTCTTCGCTGGCAGGTTGAGATGTTTGCACGTAGTCTTGACGAGGAGGCAGCGCTTGACGAGATTTTTTACACGCTAACCGGGCGCAAGTTGCCTCAAGATATTGTAAGACGCGTGGCAGATATGGACAAGGTAATTCTTGTTTCCTCGTGGCACAATGGACGCCATGTCACGCTCTGGGAGAACAACGGAAGCGTCAGGTTGTTCTTTAGCGAACCGCCTAACTATGATGTCGCGTTATTGCGTTCTACTCCTATCAAGCGTCCTGAGTTGCGGGCGCGGCTCACTGCACTTGCTGATGAGGCACGCCTGCGTATTCTTGAACTGCTTGCGCAACAGGATGAGATGCTTGCTCAAGACATTATCGCCGCGCTCGAACTGAGTCAATCGAGTGTCTCGCGTCATCTCAAGCAGCTCGTTTCTCTCGGGTACCTGTATGAGCGTAGAGGTGAGGGTGCGAACAAAACCTATCGCCTGAGTTCGTTCTACCTTGATCGGACCGCTCGCGCCCTTGAGCAACTGGCAGCAAGAGAAGAGGTACGCCCTGAGGAAGCCCAGGATGGAACGCACTCTCATGAGCTAAGGCGTTTCCTGGATAGAAGCGGTAAGCTCACACTCTGGCCGCCAGCTAAGCAACGGGACAAATTGCTCATTCTCGAATACCTGGTGGGATTTTTTGAGCCAGGGCGTGTCTATAACGAGAAGGAGGTGAATGAACTGCTCCTTCTGCATAGTACGGTCAAGGATGCGGCTGCTCTGCGACGTGCACTGTATGAATATCGGTTTATGAATCGAACGCGCGATGGGTCGCAATACTGGCTGATTGGATCAGAAGGTGCGGAGGATCATGACTGAAAGAGGGCCGTATGGAACAGTTTTTGTAGTGCTTTGTGGTGCTTCTAAGTACATTCAAGCAGCTTTTTTGGGGGGTATCTGTGCCTGCTGAGCAGGTTTTATCCCGCGTTTGTAGCTTGAATGTACTTATTGCTTTGTCAAAACTGGAAACTCAAGCCCGCACCACATATCTCCCCTTAAACTCCACCGCCAACTCTTCTCCCTGTCTGATTTCCACGATCAGCTCCATGCGAGCTTTCCCCTTTTTCCTCAATGCCTGCTCCATTTTAGCAATTTCATCTTGTGGTGGTCGATGACAGAGCGCTGTGAAATCATCGGCGACTGGGTGTAAATAACTGGTCTGGCTACTCTGAATCACTACATACCCGTCTATACCCAGTTCTTTTAGAAGTAGCCAGATCGATCCCCATCCGGCCAGCGTGATCAATGAGTTAATACTGCCTGCAAATGCCGTCCCCTTTGGGTTGGTATTTCCTGCCAGTGGTGCCTTCAGGACGAGCCCTTTTTCATCGTAGCGTTCGATGGTAATTCCCATATGTCGTGTGATAGGAATGTCCTGCGTGAGCGTTTGCTGTAATGCCAGTAATAGTTCGTTCATAGGTATCCTTTACGTAGGGGCCGTGTTTACGCCGCCCAGGTGAATCATCGCCTTTTGATTTACTGGGTGGTGTAAACGCGACCCCTACCAGGCTGCTCGTAGCCTTGCCATTGCCTGTGCTACGCTTTCCCTATCGCTATAGATTGCTGAGCCTGCAACCAGCAGGTTTGCGCCAGCTCCGACTACCTGAGGCACTGTTCCAGCGTGTACCCCTCCATCGACTTCGACGTCACAATGTAAGCCACGTGCGGTGATCATCTGACGGGCCTTCGTGATCTTGGGCAGCGTTTCTGGGATCAGCTCCTGGCCTCCGAAGCCTGGATTAATCGTCATTACCAGTACGAGGTCGAGGAGAGAGATCATGTCTTCAAGCATAAAAACGGGCGTAGAGGGAGTGAGCGCTACACCGACTTTCTTGCCCGCTTTTCTAATTTGTTGAATTACGCTATGCAGGTGTGGGCAGACTTCGTAGTGTACGATGATGAGATCGGCTCCTGCCTTAGCAAACGTTTCAATATAGTCCTGTGGGTTTGTGATCATCAGGTGTGCTTCTAGCGTTGCGTTTGTGCAGCGCCTCACCGCTTCGACGACCATGGGTCCCATGGTAATATTAGGAACGAAATGTCCATCCATTACATCGATCTGAATGCGTCGAGCTCCCGCCTCCTCGACCGCTCGTACCTGTTCTCCCAGGCGCGTGAAGTCGGCAGATAGGATTGAGGGTACAAGTTCAATCATGCGACCATCCTCCCCATAGACATATTATTGGTGTTGAGCACGAAGCTTACTGGCGGCAGCCGGGTCCAGCATCCAGGTAACTTCACCTTTTGTTGGACGGATAATCTGTGCAGGATATTCGTCCGGGTTGTATTCACCTTCTAGAACGGCCTGTAGGGCATCTGCTTTATCCTGACCTGTGACGAGGAAAAGGATATGGATGGCGGCATTGAGCAGAGGAGGCGTAAAGGTCAGACGGGGTGGTGGTGGCTTCGGTACGGTTACTGGTATAACCAGGCGGGTCTGTTCGTGTAAGGATGGCTGGTGTGGGAAGAGCGACGCAGTATGTCCTTCGGGCCCCATCCCCAACTGGATCAGGTCAAAGCTTGGGATGCCGTTGGTGCCGAAGACGCGCTGGATTTCCTGGATGTATGCCAGGGACGCTTCATCATGCTTCTCTGCATCAGCAGGCATACGGTGTATCTGGCTGGCTGGAATTGGTACTTTGCTCAATAGAACCTCGTGGGCCAGGTAATAGTTGCTATCTTCACTATCTGGCGGAACGCAGCGTTCATCCGACCAGAATATTTCGGTCAGCGCCCAGTCGATCTGGTCGCGATATGGTTCACTGGCAAGTAGCCCATAGAGCTTCTTCGGTGTGGAACCACCCGCGAGTGCCAATGTAAAACGACCATGTGTTGTGATGGATTTACTGGCGACACGTACTGCATAGCGTGCCGCTTCATGACTGAGAGTGTCACTATCAGGATAAATTGCGACGGACATACGAGACTCCTCTATTTAGAATGCAAGCAACCGGGTGACTTCGTGGAGAGTATCTTCGTAGAGATGATCTCGTCCCATAATCTCCAGTTCATCATGGAGTAGTTCAATAGGGCTGTTGCTTGTAGGTATCTGCACTGTGCGTTGTGACTTTGTTCCTTCCGATAATTCGACGGAAGTAAAGACCAGTTCAGTGTCATCGCCCCGGTTCAGGCTGAAAATCGCGCGTTTCTGATCCATATCACTTACCAGGCGTACAAGGCAGATATTGCCTGGGCGCAGATTGGACTGGGTGCGTGGGCGAATAGAGATACTTCCCTCTTCATGGGTGAGAAGCCGACCTGTAGAGCCGTTGCTCATACCAGATGCTGGTAGCGGTAAAATGCCAGTGGGGCGTGCGACGCGCCACGTGTAGGTACCCGTTACCGCATCTGTAAGATTATTGGTAGTATCACTGGTAAGTTTCCAATTGAGGATAGTCTTTAGCCAGCCTGCAAGCAGGAGTGCCTCAATAGGATCAGGCGAAACATCTCCCTGTTCGGTACGAATGTGTCCACCTTCGGGGGTAACAGCGTGCTCAATTTCGATAAGGTGCACGCCTGCCAGGTATGGTCGGTATTCAGTGACATCAAAGAATTGCGCAACCAGTTCACGCCATGGAGTGACGCGCCCCCAGTTCAAATCGCTAATAGCACTGGTGTCTTCTTGCTGCATGAATGAAGAGAGGAAACGGATGCCCTCTTCAGCCTGGAAGAAGGTATGTGAATCAACAATGACCCTGGTACTCAATTTGACAAGATCTGTAAAAGTCGGGCTATTCTGCGGAGGATCGTTGAGCCACCATAAATAGATGGGAAGATCAGGTTTGAGCAGCGGTTGCACAATAGAAGCAGCGGAATGGACAGCGTTACCACTTATGAGAAGTGTAACCTGCTCAAAGTTGTGGCGCATAACATCTGAAATAATAGGGAAAGAGCGCAGTGTTACCCAACTGGAAACGCTGGAAGGTGCATCATTGTTGCTATCAAGAACCAGCAGTGTAAAGCGGGCAATGTGAGTACTCAGTAAATCACGCATAAGTTTGCTTGCTCGTTGCGCGGTTTCAATATCAGGTGCGCAGATCACGAGATTGAGCACACTGGTGCGTACGTTGATATTTTGACTGGTACGGAGATTGTCAGCCGACATACGCCACAGGTGAGAAAGCTCTTCCTCGACGTTTTGGAGCTGCACCTTTTTTCCGGCCCAGGGGAGACGTGGTCCCATGGTATCGATGTTATCCGTTGCCAATTCCCAACCCCCTTTATCGTCTTGAACTCCTTTGTCCGTATAAACGTCAATGTGCTCTTTTGTCTATTATTGTGAAGTGACATCTGAAATCAGGGACGACGCCACCTATGAGCATCACGCCAGATAAACTCATCTGATGCTTGTGGTCCCCACGTGCCCGATTTATAAGTCAGGATGTCTGATCTTGGTGCGGTTTTCCATTCATCCAGAATGCCCTGAACGAATACCCACTGCGCCTCGACCTCGTCTCTTCTTGTAAAAAGTGTGGAGTCACCATACATACAGTCAAGTAATAGACGCTCATATGCCTCGGGTTGCTCACGAACAAATGAGGAGCCATAGAAGAAATCCATATTGACTGCACGAATTTGCATGTCGGTACCCGGTACCTTGGCTCCAAACTTCAGCGAGATGCCTTCGTCTGGTTGAATACGCAGCGTGAGCACGTTCGGCTCGACCTGTCCTTGCGCTTCACTGCGCTTGAAAAGCATTAAAGGTGCCTGTTTGAACTGAATAGCGATCTCGGTGACACGCTTTGGTAAGTGCTTGCCCGTTCGTAAGTAGAATGGTACGCCTGCCCAACGCCAGTTGTCAACAAACAATTTTAGTGCAACATACGTTTCTGTTGTCGAGTCTGGCGAAACTTCAGGTTCCTCCAGGTACCCAGGTACCTGGCGTCCTCCGACCCAGCCGGGGCCATACTGTGCACGAATGGTGTTGAGCGCTACCTCACGTCCAACTAACGGCTGCAGCGCGTGCAGTACTTTGACCTTCTCGTCACGTACTGCATTGGCGTCGAATGCTATCGGTGGTTCCATTGCTACCAGTGTAAGCAACTGTAACATGTGGTTCTGCACCATGTCGCGAATCGCACCCGACTCTTCGTAGTAGCCACTACGACCTTCCAGGCCCAGATTTTCTGCGACGGTGATCTGTACATGATCCACATACCGTCGATTCCATACGGGCTCAAAGATGCCATTTGCCAGACGGAATACCAGGATATTCTGAACCGTCTCTTTGCCAAGATAGTGGTCGATGCGGAAAATTTGTTCCTCACGGAAGACTTTCCCAACCTGGCGGTTCAGTTCTTTTGCCGAAGTAAGATCATGACCGAAAGGCTTTTCTATAATTATACGTGTCCAGCCTTTACGGTTACGATTTAGACCTGCCGCGCCCAGGTTCTGAATAATCTCAGGGTATTGACTGGGTGGTGTCGACAGGTAAAAGATGCGATTACCGCTGGTGCCACGCTCTTGATCGATCTGATTAAGTAGTATGTTTAGTTTTTCATACCCTGCAGGATCGTGAAAATTGGATTGCAGGTAGTGGATACCAGCTGCAAAGCTCTCCCATACCTGGGGATTGACTGGTTTTTGCCGCGAGTATTCGTTGATTGAATTGAGCGCTTGTTCACGAAACTCTTCGGTGCTGTAGGGACGTCTTGCGAAGCCGACCACTGAAAATCCCGCGGGCAGTGGATGCTCTAACGCCAGGTTATACAGCGCGGGCAGCAGTTTTCTGTGCGTCAGGTCGCCTGTTGCTCCGAAGATAACCATGACGCATGGTTCTAAACTCTGTTTAATGCGTAGCCCCTCTCGTAAGGGGTTAGACGCCTCGGCTACGCCACGTTGAGGCATACGATATCTCCTACTATACTGCTATATTTTTTCTTACCCAACACTGTTACCTCGCAGTATCCGCCTGTAGCATACCATATTCTCTACTCAAGATGCACTATTAGATAATGTGATCAGGGAGGTTTGGCTGGACGCTATGCCGCGAGCGGCTCGACTTTTCTTCCAGGTGGTTTGTGGATCGGTTGGGCCGCCGGCCCAGCCGATCCACAAACCACCATTTCCGACTTCGAGTGCCATAGGCGCGAGCAGGTTCGTGAACTTTTTCAAACGTTCGGGATGACTTATAACCTTTTCACGACGGGGTTTAGCGTGTTGCCTTCTGTTCTTTTATGGCATTCTTCTTACCGTCAATGCCTGCAAACAACTGGTGGAAAGAGTCCGCAAACTTCTTTACGCCCTCATCAAGCAGTTGTTGCGTGACCTGGTCGTAATGGATGCCGATCTTCTCCAATTCCTCGAAAGTAGCATGTGCACCAGGAATATCATCCTCGATACTGTAACGTACACGTCCATGATCGCGGAAATTTTCGATTGTCTCTAATGGCATTGTGTCTACTGTGTTGGGGCCGACCAGTTCCTCTGCGTAGAGTACGTCGCGATAGGCAGGGTTTTTTGTGCTGGTACTGGCCCATAGGGGTCGTTGTACATGAGCGCCTGCGTGCTTAAGCGTTTCAAAGCGCGGCGTGTTGAAGATGCGCTTGAATTCCTGATAGACGAGCCGCGCGTTGGCAATGGCGGCCTTCCCTTCCAATGCTTTGAGCTGCTCTGCATTGCTGCCAGCCTTGATCTTGTCTTCAAGCAACTTGTCAACGAGTGTATCAACGCGGCTGACGAAGAAGCTAGCGACCGAGGCCAGGCGGCTGATGTCCTGCCCCTCGCCGTTGCGATCTTCCAAGGCATGCAGGTAGGCATCGGTTACGGCGCGATAGCTATCGAGCGAGAAAATGAGCGTAACATTGACATTGATGCCCTTGCGCAATGTCTCATAGACGGCTGGAATGCCTGCTGGTGTGGCCGGAATCTTGATCATCAGATTCGGGCGGTCAACCATCTTCCAGAAACGTTCTGCTTCAGCGGCGGTTTCTTGTGTGTCGTTGGCCAGATCAGGTGAGACCTCAAGGCTGACATAGCCGTCCTTACCGTCTGTGCGCTCGTAGATTGGGCGCAGCAGATCAGCTACAGTACGAATATCCTGAATGACGACGGCTTCATAGATCTCATTGGTGTTCTTGCCCTCGTTGATGAGCTGCGAGATCTGGTCGTCATAAGCTTGACCATGGCTGATAGATTTCTCAAAAATGGTCGGGTTTGCTGTGACACCTAGAACGCCATCCTCATCGAGCATGCGCTTAAACTGGCCTGAGGCGAGCTGTGAACGATCAATATTGTCGTACCAGACGCTCTGTCCCTGTTGTTGCAATTGAAGTAATGGGTTAGTCATGAGAAGTTGTCTCCTTTTAGATAGTGGTGCAATGTCCTGGTTACACGGAACGTTGTTTTCGCCTCACCAGGTACTCTTCATTGTACCGCGTGCTTATATTTTTGCCTGCATTCATTTAAGTCTACTTAGTACACGAATGGGTGTATGTTCTTGACACAATTTGTTCGCCAAAGAAAATAGTTAGCATATTAGAGGGGGGCGTACACTGTTTCTGTGTTGTATTTTGTACACTAACATTCTCTCCTCTAATTATAACATGAAATCGCATTGTTTTATTGCTTATTCCTGGGTAGGGGCGTGTCCTTGCGACCGCCCGGTTACCAGCGAAAATTCGTTCTCCCAGCCCAGCCGGGCGGTCGCAAGGACACGCCCCTACCCAGGAACGCGACCATTTTCCCATGCAAGGATGAGAACCCACTATTATTCCCGCCTTGCTTTTTGTTGCAATTCATAGAGTTTGCTGATGGCCTCTATCGGTGTAAGTTCGTCAATGGCGAGGTTTTTGATCTCCTCCAGTAAAGGATGCGGTTCAGAGGCCAGTAGTGTCATTTGCCAGGCGGCAGGCATAGCCATGTCGCGCATCGCTTTACGGCGTGCTTTGGCATCTCCTTTGTGTTCGAGTTCCTCCAGAATCTCCTCGGCGCGATGAATGACCGGGCGCGGGATACCGGCCAATTGTGCGACGTGTACGCCATAGCTACGATCCGCTCCTCCTGGCACGATCTTGCGCAGGAAAACGACTTTGCCTCCTTCTTCGGTCACGGCCACATTCATACAGCGAATACGTGGTAGCAACTGGGCAACTTCGACCAGTTCGTGATAGTGGGTGGCGAAGAGCGTTCTTGCACCACAACGTTTGTTGTTATGGAGATATTCGATCACTGCTCGTGCAATAGCCAGTCCATCATAGGTGCTGGTTCCACGCCCGATTTCGTCGAGAATAATCAGGCTGCGCGGCGTGGCATGGTGCAGAATATTGGCGGTTTCGACCATCTCAACCATGAAGGTACTCTGCCCGGTCGCCAGGTCGTCCTGTGCGCCGATACGTGTAAAGATGCGGTCGACGATACCGATTGTAGCAGCTTCTGCAGGTACATAACTGCCGATCTGAGCCAGGAGTGTAATCAATGCCACCTGGCGCAGGTAGGTCGATTTACCGGCCATATTGGGACCCGTGATGATGATAATTTGCGCCTCGGAATTGGAGATGTTGCTGTCATTGGCGATAAATGGCGTGTCGGTCTGTGCCTGCTCAACGACGGGATGGCGTCCGGCAACGATGTGAATAGTGTCGCCCTCGCTGAACTGCGGTCGGCAATAATTATACTTTGCGGCAACCTCTGCGAGGCTCAGATAGACATCGATCTCTGCCAGGGCATGGGCTGTGTCCATGATGCGCTCGGAAGCATGGATAGCGATATCTGCGCGTAGCTGCACAAAGAACTCGTTCTCCATTTTATTAATACGTTCCTGGGCGTTGAGTATGGTTGTTTCGTACTCTTTGAGGTCCGAGGTAATATAGCGTTCACAGTTTGCCAGCGTTTGACGACGGATATATTCTTTCGGCACGCGGTTCAACTGGCCGTTTGAGACTTCAATATAGTAGCCCGTGGCCTTGTTATAACCAACTTTCAGCGTAGTAATCCCTGTACGCTTGCGTTCGCGCAGCTCCATATCGGCCAGCCACTTGCGCCCGTTCTGAGATATATCTTTCAACTGGTCCAGTTCGTTGCTGAAACCAGGACGGATTATGCCACCTTCAGTAATGCTGACCGGTGGCTCCTCAACGATGGCTCGCTCGATGAGGGTGATAATGTCATCGTTGTCGGAAAGTCTTTGCGTAATCCGTGCGAGCATAGGCATGGATGCGGTAGTGTCCTCGCTCAGGCTGGAACGAATTTCTGCTGCTGCTCGTAGCCCATTGGTCAATCCCATCAGGTCGCGTGGTGAGGCGATGCGCTGTCGTATCCGATTGATCAGGCGCTCGACATCGCCAGCTTTTTTTAGTCCTTCTGCCAGTCGTGCTTGCAATAATGTGTTATTCAATAATTCGGCAATTGTCTGCTGGCGCTGTTGCAGAATGGGAATATCGAGCAGTGGTTGGCTGAGCCAGCGTCGTATCAAGCGTCCTCCCATTGGACTGCGCGTTTTGTCGAGTACCCAGAGGAGTGAGCCTTTGCTGGAGCCGCTGCGCCCGGTCTCGAAGAGCTCAAGGTTGCGTCGGGTGTAGGGATCGAGCGTCATAAAGCCGTCGGTGTAGTAGGTCTCTAGCTCTGTCAATTGTTGCAGGAGGCCTTTCTGCGTTTCCTGAACATAGGCGAGAACGGCGCCGGCAGCTCGAATCGCCAGTGGCAATTGTGCGCAGCCGAATCCCTCCAACGAGGCTACGTTGAATTGTGTGAGCAGGCGATGGTGTGCATCATCTTGCGCGAAATAGCGTGTATCGTAAGGGGTGACGTGTCCAGCGAGCCCATCCAGCAGTTTTGCCAGGGGAGCGAAATCATCGCCATCATCCTCTTCATCGATCTCAGGAATCTCGGCGTTGGCATTGCCGTTGCTGCCAAGTTTTGTCACCTGCTTTTCGCTCATCACAGCAGCTAACCAGCGCCTCTTGCGACTTTCCATACGATTGTAGTGTGCTTCGACAAGAACCTCGGCGGGTCCGACGCGGGCGATTTCCTGCTGCAAGGCCAGTTCTGGTTCTGGTGTGTTGATCTGGGTGACGGCGAATTCGCCTGTGGTGATGTCAATATAGGCGATGCCCAATGCATTACGCCCCACGATCACGGCGGCCAGAAAGTTATTACGCTTGGCCGCCAGCATCGTCGGATCGATGACGGTGCCTGGTGTGACGACACGAATGACGCCGCGCTCGACCAGTCCTTTAGATAAAGCGGGATCGCTCATTTGCTCGCAGATGGCGACGCGGTAGCCTTTACTGACCAGGCGTGCTATATAGCCATCGGCAGCATGATGGGGGATGCCGGCCATCGGCGATTTCTCGCCACGCCCAAAATCGCGCCGCGTGAGCGCAATCTCCAACTCGCGTGCCACAATCTCGGCGTCGTCATCAAACATCTCGTAGAAATCGCCCATGCGGAAGAAAAGAATAGCGTCAGGATTTTGCCGCTTGATGTGCAGGTACTGTGCACGCACCGGGCTATGAATAGGATTCTCTTTTGCATACTCATCGAATAACACGTCGTTCAACCTCCTCAAGCTCCGCTCCAGTATATGCCTGATTTGTGATGTCGTCAATGAACCTGTAGGGGCATAGGGCCACTAATTTAATAGTTTCTTTGCAATTTACCTTAGGAGCGTTTATACTAGGATGGGCCTCTTTGTTGTATTAGAAATAAATTGGGGTAGTTGCTCGTTCATAATAGAGAGGGAGGGTGTGACGCTTGCCCTCGGGCCTACATATTCTTTTGAGGAGGTGTTTCATGTTCTTTTTGGTACTTTTGCTATTTCTATTGGCAGGGGGAATATTTGCTGTGATCACAGTTGAAAATCTGACAACTCCTGTCCATCTCATCCTCTTCAGCTGGCAAACGCCAGAAATACCCCTGGGGCTCCTTGTCCTTTCAGCCTTCCTGCTCGGTGCCCTGTTGCTCTTCCTTGTGTCGTTTCTCTCAGCCTGGAGTGATAAACGTGAATTGAGAGGCCTGCATGTGCGAATACAAGAATTAGAGCAACAGCAGGTCATGCAACAGGGACCAGCCAATATATCCCCCATGCCTCCTATGCACACAAACTCTTCAACGCTGCAAATGCCGGGTATGTTTATTCCTCCAAAATACTAAAAAGGAGTTCTACCTGCGTAGAATAATGGCCAGCAACTTACGCAACAAACGCCAGAAACCTCTTTGCCGCACCTTTCGGGTCTGCGGCTTTTTGCTTTCTAGTGGGCTTTCTATAATTTCAACTGATGCGACTCTCGTTTGAGCGGAAGTTCCTTCGCTTGTAGCCACCTCTTCTGATGCGTCTTCCACTTCTTGAACATCTGCACCTTTGGATGTAGCAACTATCGTGGTATGGCGTACAACCACTTTTTGTGTGATACTTTCATCCGTCTCTTCTGTCTCGCCAATCTGGCTGCTGATGAGTCTGCGCAATTTCTCTGTCTGGGAGGTATCATTTTCTGTATCGTGTTCTTGTGTAGGGATAATGAGAGTATCTGAGCTGTTAGCGGGCTGATCTAATGCGATTGCACCCTCTGCGGTTTCTGCTACTGCACCATCTGGAGCCGCTTTGTGCTCATCTTCTGTCTGATCATTGAGCAACTCGGACTCAATTTCTACCTGTTCCTGGGGAAGAGGAGTTTCTGGTACTTCTATCTCTGCGAGAATTTCTCCTTGTTCCAATGGCTGTGTGATTTTTTTGGTTGGAAGAGAGAAAGGCTGTATAGCCTCTGGCTCGGATTGTTCCAATGGCTGTGTGATTTTTTTGGTTGGAAGGGAGACAGGCTGAATAGCCTCTGGTTCATATTGTTCCAATGGCTGTGTGGTTTTTTTGACTGGAAGGGTAGATGCGATATCTGCTTGCTCTGTTTCGCTAAGTGGTTGACTCAGAGCAGGTATTTTTGCAGTTATATCTTCATCACTCATAAGTTTTTGTAAGAGTTGTTCTTCAGTTGCTGCCAGCAATTCCATTTGTTGTTCATTGCTGGTTGTCAGCGAAGCTTCTAGTATCTCTACTGCGTCTTCTTGTGTTTTTAGCGTATCTGCTGCATTTATCGATTTAATCCAGTCGTATGCTCCTTCAAGTGCATGTTCGCACCATTCTGTATAGTCGCCACCAATGAGATCCAGTTCTTCACAGTGTTCAAGCAATTGCATAGTATGATCAAGCCATGTTTCACCGCGCTCCAACATTCTATCAAGGAGAGCAAGATTGTTGACGCCACTTGCTTGCAGTTGTGCAAGACTGGCAAGTGCTATAGCGGAAGGTTGCTTCTGTCGCATTAACGTGTTGTTATCCGTTATAGCCTGCTGCATAGCTTCGATCTCAGTATGTAACGTTTTTAAACGTTGTTGGAGGGACCAGAGATGATAACTTTTGTAAAATTGTTCTATGTCCTGGGCGTCAATGCGTTGAAAGATAGTATCTATAAAGTCGGGCAAATAAATGTTCTTTGCCAGTTCTGTATCGACACTGTTGAGGGTATTGGAGGTGTCTTTGTTGCTTCCGTTTGTAGTGCGGATTTCACTCATGTTTCTGAACCTCTTGTGGCTTTTGTTGCTGTGGTGTGGATGGTGAGTTGGGTAGCTGCTTGCCCCAGCGTTCGAGCCAGCGTCGAATAGAGGCATCAGTGCGTTCATCGGGGGCTGAAGGGACTAAATTAGTTTCGCCAGTTGTGTATGTAGCGAGTGTAGGATGACGTAGCCATTTGGGGAGCTGCATCTGCGGTAAGGTCTGCTCATGAGTATCAATAAAAGTTGCCATATCAGCAGGCAAGAGGTTTATTTCCGGATGAGGAAGTGATAGTTGCTGTCCATTCTCCGGCTCAGGCGTGTTGAGCGCTTTTGCTGCTAATGGGACTTTCTGGGTATCAAGGTTCGGCAGATGGCTCCAGGCAAATAGAGCAGACGAGACGCTTTTGAAAGTTTGCTCCTTACTGTTTATGTGTATAGGGTGTAATTGTTCTGTAGAAGATGAGGAGGAAATGTCCTCAAGTAAGACTTCAGCGCTTTGCTGCATTGCAATGGCCTGGAGGATTGGATTTTCGGTACAGGAGGCAGCATCTTTTAGCAAAGCTGCCTGCTCGTGTAGAGCATGCAGTTCTTGCGCAAGGAGTTCCAGGTGTTCTCGCAACTGTTGATCAACTTCACGGTGGTATAACCATTGACTGTATTGACCCATGACCATTCCTGTATGTTGTGAGCATTGTTATGACATTAAGTAGTTGTATTTGTTGTGAGTATAACATGCACACCGTCTAGAGACAAGCTGGAATGTTTATTCTGTGCCTTCCTGTTCCACCGCAGTGTTGTAGGAGATGCGCAGGAGAATACCGATGATAATAAAGTTGGCAAAAATTGAACTGCCCCCATAACTCAGAAATGGTAAGGGAATACCTGTCAGTGGCAAAAATTTTATATTCCCACCGCAGATAATCAACGTCTGGATAGCAAAGATGCTGGTGAGCCCGGCAGCCAGGAGCTGGTTGAAAGGATTAGTGGCCTCGATGGCGATACGGTAGCCGCGATAGACGATCAGCAGGTAGATACCCAGGATAGCGAATAGCCCGGAAAGGCCAAATTCTTCACCCAGCCCTGTAAAAATCATATCGGATTCGACGACTGGGACCAGTACCGGATGCCCCAGGCCCAGTCCTGAGCCGAGAATGCCGCCGCTGGAGAGTGCAATTATTCCTTGCAATACCTGCGCTCCCTGGTTTTCCGCGAAAGCGGTTTGTGCTGCCGTCCAGTTTTGCCAGTTAACAACATCGAAAGAAATGGTAGCAAAGCGTGCTTTCACATAGCCAAAGAGACTATAGCCAATAACTGCCAGGATGGCGAAGAGTCCCAGGCTGACCAGAACATACGATATCTTACCGCTGCCCAGGTACATCATGCAGAGGAAGAGGCCATAAAGGAGCATCGCTAAGCCAAGCTCACGCACGATCAGGAAGACGATTAACGCTATTCCTAGCATTAATAGGAGTGGTCCTAGCTGGCGTAAGGGAGGGAGACGCAACCTTCCCAGGCGCATGTATCCTTGAGAAAAGATATCGCGGTTCTCGCTGAGGTAGCCTGCAAAGAAGATCACAATAGCGACCTTGAGCAATTCTGATGGTTGTAACTGGAAAGGACCGACACCAAGAATATCGCGGGAAGGAGCATTGCTATGGAGCGTCCTGACTCCCTGAATTACGCTGGGTAGTAATGAAAGGAAGCCTATGACGATCCAGGTATATTTATAGCGCTCAAGCCAGTTGGTATTTCTTAGAAGGAAAATGGTAGTGAGGCAAAGTGTGAGTCCTAATAATACCCATGCCAGTTGTTTTGGCTGATGTGTCGCATAGGAAGTACTATCATAGAAAACAGCTTCATTGGGCCCCAGGCGTGTTGCCATTAACACACCAATTGCGCTCAACAATCCCACCAGAGGCAGCAAAAGTTGATCGGCCTTGCGGAAAAAGAGGCTCATAATGACATTGACAATCAGTAATGCGCCAATCAGGCCAAAGACAGGGATCATATCCTGTACAGCGGGGAGGCTCTTTGGACTGAATGCTGCCTGTTTATTTGCACCTGGGCCGCCAACAAGCAATTGAGTCATCGCTATCAACATGATGAGAAAAGGCAGAATGAGTAATGTTAGTTCTTGCCAGCGATAACGCTTGATTGGACCAAGAGATCGACTTGCCATCTATCAACACCTTTCAACGTAGGATAAAATGCTGCTTATTGCGTTAATTTGAATTGTATATAACCAACACGTACAATGTCGCCCGGTTTTGCGGGTGTGGCTTCACGGGCAGGCTGACTATTGACGAAGGTTCCATTCACGCTGCCAGCATCCTGAACATACCAGACGCCATTGCGGAACCAGAGGCGCGTGTGTTCGGCGGATACAAAGCTGTCGGGGATCTGAATGATGTCGTCGGTCCACGTCCGATATTGGT
>CAVQVR010000018.1:0-135148 GCA_963717195.1 uncultured Chloroflexia bacterium | reverse complement strand
GGAACTTGTAGTTCCATTGACTGCGACGCCGTGCAAGGCTTCACTCCACCAGTCATAGGCGGGCAAGTTCAGGTGCTGCAATCGCCCGTGCTTGATTCACCAGCTTTGCCGAGGTTTCTCTTCAAGCGTCATGCGGTGCACAATATTCGCCGCGCGCTTCCGGCGAGAGCTTTGGATCGATGTAGGGCAAATTGGAGGTGTTCTTGCGCGGCAGCGCCACTGCAATGAGAGTGATAAGAATAGCGAGAACCAGGAGGAAGTTCCGAAACAATTTCTTCTCCGCGGGAATTTGCAGATTAACGGCAGTCTGCCTGAAAACAAAGATTTTTTCTGCTGAATGTGATCACATGATTCGGAAAACGGTCCGCGACTCTGCTGGTGTGAGTTCCGGAATATATTGAAGCTGTTCGCGATCGCAGTATGATCAGAATGTTGCCCAACTTGCCGGTATCAACTTTTAGACCATCCTGATCTCCCACATCAATGGCAATGGCGCGATAGCGACGCATACTCCCGATGATGAATGCCAAGTGTATTTCCGCTGTCCATTTCGCCAGCACATCCGGCTGAGAAGCTTGTAGGCAGATCAAGATAGAGGGGCGCACCAGTGCATGTCAACCTTGCAAGGATGACACGCTCGGACAAACTAGTTAGCCATATCCTCGGATGTCTTCACTGATTAGAAACTTCTCCAGTTCAGGATTCGAAGTATGCGGAGAAAGGCAACAGGGGCTCATGATGTACAGCGCTCAAAACACATTCCGAATGTTTCATGCCAATGCGGTTGCACCATAGCTGCCCATCGAGTGGCCGACCAATCCGCGGCTCAATCGATCGGGAATTGTGCGGTAGTGAGCATCGATAATAGCCGACGAGGTCATGTGCGATGAAATTCGAAGTCTCCGTGGTAACCGAGCTTGAGTACATCGAGCCATGTCGCGGACGTTCGAATCGGGCTACCGACAATCAGCTTCGCTGCCTTGTGCCCGAAGGTCGCGGACGCGAATTTCATGTGCTTCTATTGCTCGTGCGATCCAGTAACCATGCAGCGCATATACTACGGCATCCAGCTGGCGCTTCTTTGTTGTAGCTGGGCCGCAAACACGAACACATCGTGATCAACAGCATCTCCCTCCAGATTGCCTTCTAGTGCAGACCCGTGAACTTTTATATGTTGCACCGTGACCGGAGGCACCTGGAACAGCGGCCGGCACGCTGGGTCGCACTTGGGCGGCGCACCACTAAGAGCAGCTGCCATAGCCAGAGTTAGTATTCTCAACCGTTGTTTTCTTAGCATCGGACTCTCCCTCCCGCAGCCGTACCAGGTCATTGAAACCCACTCGCGCGATTCTCGAATCGCAAGGAAGTCTATTACGCTAGCGGCCGAAAATGAAAATATGAACCGTCTGCTTACTGCCGTTGAGAAGCTCTGCGAGTTCCAATCATCGAAAGTTTGTAAATGGTTGTGTGCGTGAAACTGTGCGGTTGCGGATGGCCACCGTACTATAAGTCGCTATGGGGGGAGAGCTGGGACCCAAAAATCCGGCGCAGCGCGTCACGCCGAAGTTCATCGCGGAGTATCTTGGGCCACCACGGTATCCGTTGTTCTGACCAATTCGCCGCTTGCAAGCACGATCGCGAACCGAGACAAAGTACGCATCTGGGAAAATGGCCAATAAATTCGAATACCGGTCAACCTCTTCGCGTATACCGGAAAATAAACGGTTTACAGCATCGCAGTCTTAGTGCCCGAAATCGGTTATGAGTTGTTCGCCATGCTGATCAGCGGAATCGAATCGAAACTTGTCGAAGCAAAATTCAACTACTTCGTCGAGAGCCATCGTTTCGCACCGGTGCAGATTGAAAACTCTCCGGATACGCTCATGGACCGTCAGGTTGAAGGCATGATTTCATCAATATGCTCCTCTGAAAAAGTCCATGCCTGTTCCAGCGGCTCCATATCCGACATCACTAATGCAGCGGGCGTAAACCGGATCGTGATCGACAACTATGCTGTCGCGCGCGCCGGCCTGAACACCTTAAGGGGGCATTCGCGAATCGCCTTTTTCAAAGGCCCGGAGATAACGGGAGCACCGAAGCCAGGTGGTCCGCGATCTGCGGGATCGGTGTGGGCTCGAAGTCAACCCTCAACACCTTAGGACACAATTTCGATCAACCAGACGTCCATGATGCAACGCGGATATGATGCTGTCGCGTCCGCTGCTTCAGAGAGACGTCCTTCATGCGCTCATGGTGCTTCCTGAACGACAAATCCGGCAACTGGCGCGATTCGCGCCATATTGGCGCGCGAAAACACATTTTCCAAATCGACTGATCTTATTCTCCGCGTATCTGTCGCCTCGCCTACTAGGACTCGCCAGCCTTGATCCATACGGGCGCTGACCGCGGCCTCACCGTCTGAATGGATGAAGAGGTGCCCGAGGAGACCATTCTCCAACCCCAGTTGATCAGGCAATCACCGTACCCGTACCCAACTTGTAGGGGTTTCGACCGTAGCTAGGACTACTTCTACTAACAAATTCCAGGTGAGTGTTCGGGTAGTCAGTCAATCTCTGGTGTTGAGTATTTTCCATCGGCTGATTCAATTTACAAAAAGCTCCACAAACCATCTTGAAGATGACAAAAGTCTCAAACGCTTTAGTAAGACTAAAACGCTTTAGGCTTATTACCAAATGTTTTAGGATTGAAGTCAAAAAAGGTCAGGTTTCTTGTTTTTCTGTGCCTTGTCCGTAGGTTTTAATCGCTCAGTAAGTTTGTCTGTGTTTTCGTGGACTTCGTTAGCCCCCAGGGGAATGGGAAAAAACTGACAGACGATTTAAGGAGGTCGGCCATGAAACTCTCGTATGTAAAGAGATTTGGTTTACGTTGGAGAATAAGCAGTATCGCCCGCCTATTTGCGATTTTGTGTTTCTTGCTGTTTTTTGGTTTGTTCCAGGCGGTAGCCAGGAAGCCACCCTCTTGGGGAAACGCAAACTCACCCTTCCGGTGCAGCCGTACCCAATGCTCGGGTCACGATTATCAATAACGACACGGGCACGGTCACGCTATCTGACCACCAATGACGTTGGCCAGTACCTGGCCGCGATCTTCAATATCGGCCACTACAACGTTCAAGTAAGGGGCTGAAATTTCAGGCTTGCAGAACAGAAGATGTTCGCTCTGCAAGCTCGGCGACCGTCATTCTCGTTGACTTTCAGCTTCAACTCGGTAACACTCAGGAAAGCGTCTAACCGTTGAAGGGAGCACGGCGAAGTCCAGTCGGGGACAGAGGGCGAGATCAGTGACGTTATCAACGGTGTAGTCTTGTCACGAACGGGCGTAGCTGAATTGGAAGCTTTGGTTCCAGGCGCTTCCAGCGCACAAGGAGACTTCCAGGTTCCGACTTCCGCTGGCGGCGATTTCAACGTGAGCTTCAATGGCCAGCGAGTGGTCCCAATTTCTGGTTGGTTGGCGGCGAAAGCTGCTGATCGTGGGGTGGCGGCGGAGCGGACTGTATGTTCCGTCTAGAGGTCATCGGGTTCCGCACTCTGACTTCGAAACTACAGCTCGGAATACGGTTTGTCATCCGCGGGCCATGAGCATGGTGATCAAGTCTGGTACCAGACAGCTCCATGCGTCAGCTTTCTATTAGGCCCCGCTGAACTCGACGCACGTAACTATTTAAACCCGGCCCCAAGTGTGCGGGGGAGCTGCGATTTAATGACACTAACGCGGCCGAGTGGCATTTAAGGACACCTCAAAGTCCCAAGACGTTCTTCTTCTAGGAACACGAGACAGGGCGGCTTGTTCAACGTAAACACCCCTTGTGAGCACGGTACCGGATGCGGGTGGTGCAGGTATGGGCGTTGTACTTCCAGCTAGCGGCGCGGATGGGACCCATTAATGCTGTGGCTCCGTCCAACATTGGAGCTTTGGGCGGCTGGCGGTTGCAGCGGGTACTCGGCTTTACGGCCATTCTCTACCGCCCAACGCAGCTGCTCTGTGGCTGCGGGAATTTTCCCCAAGCCGAGGATGCTGGGCATTTATCGGCGGCGCAAACCTAACTCCTACAACCGGCAAAAGAAAGGATCGTCCGTATTGATCATACGTTTTCGGACAAATTCTCCGTTTTTGGTCACTTCATCGCTGATCAGGCGGTCCAAACTGGATATGCAGCGAGCCGCTATAACGTTCCCAGCATTGGAAAACACTTTCGGCAAACGCACTCCCTCCAGCTACGTCATCCATGCAACCCACATCATCCGTCCGAATCTGTTGGAACCAAATCTCGTTTAACTATGACGGGAACCGATATTCCGCCCCAGGGCGTCTATCAGGCGCCTTCGGGTTTCACCTTCAACTGGATTTTCACCGAGCGCAACGGATAACCGAATCCCTGACATCCACCTGGCGCAGTCTACGGGATCGCAGTAGGACGGCTCAACTGGCTTCCCCTGGGAACAATAATGCCGACGATTATCAGTTTAGGGACGACCTCTCCTGGACTACAGGTTCGCACCAGTTCAAGATCGGTGGTGCTGGGCCATTTACAAGAAGGTGCAATGACTACTTCGCCGAAACCCAAGGTGGTTTTAGTTTTGGACGATCGGCTACCAACCCGGCAAACAATGGTGGCACTTGTAATTCTCAGACCACCAATTGCGGATTTTGATTCTTATGCGGATTTCATTCGGTGATGCTTAAGAACACTACGCCGAGAATGCTTACAAAAGGGACAGGCACACTGGGATGCTATTTCTCCCGATGCTTACAGCACACGCTACCACCGTTTCTACTTAAACCTGGGACTGCGCTGGGATGGAATTCCGCATACTTATGAAGCCAACGGTAGCCAAAAAACCAACTTCTATCCCTACCTTTCTACAACTCGGCCAACGCTCCCTTGTGGCAACGTGCTTACATAGATAAATCCCACCTAGAGCCCCGGCTCAGGCAGGAGCCCAGTCGCTTCTCTGCAGGGTTACTGTGTTTTACCTGAACGGGATGGGCTTCTCAGGCAAGAACGGGAATCCGAAAGGTCTCGCAAAGATTCTTGGCTGAACTTTGGACCCCGTCTCGGATTTGCTCACGGATCCTTGGGAAGCAGGTAAAACAATTGTACGCGGCGGCTACGGCATCATGCCTACGAGCGCATTCAGGGCAATGACATGTATAACGTAGCGACCTACATTCACTAACAGCAAACCGACGCCCCTTCTTGCTGACCCACACATCGGATGGGATGGTACGCCTATTACGGTGCCAATCGTGCCCGCGGGCGTGGTGGAGATCAACGCGTACTACCGTGTATCTAGTACAGGCGGGCGTTCAACAACAAATTGCAGGAACGGGGTGTTGTCCTCCTGTCAATGTCGGTAGCGTTGACAGGGATCAGAGTTACTGGCAGGAAGTCAATTTGCCAGCTCAAAGGTCTGCTGACCTGCCTTCAGGCTGCTCAGGAGGCCCACCAGCCAGCCTGACTTACGAGGGCTATACCTCGATCAGAAGTGGGCAAGGCCGCAACTCGCATTACAACTGACTGCAAGCCGAGTTACGTGGGCGCGTCGCACCTACTCTTCCAGTTGCAGGTCGCGTACACATCTGGCGCGTCCAACCACTGCAACCGGTAATGGCGGAAACGGCTTCGACCTGAATTACGTTACCAATCCGTATGTGGGCTGGAAATACGACGTCTTCGCCCATCGGTTTTCACCGTACCAATGTCGCGTTCATCAACTTCATTTATGACATCCCACTCGCCCGGAACAGCTCCAGCCACTTCTATGAAGACAAGTTGTAGGCGGACGACGTCTCGGATCGTCACCATGGAATCGGGTATTCCTTACAATTTGGGCATCAATGGGTAGAAATGTCGCCAAGTTCCGGCGGCGATGTCGCGCACGGCCCAAACTTGCAGGAAATCTCTTACCCGAAGAGACCGACGTTTCCAGCAACGGAGTTGTAACCGGAATTCAGTGGGTGAACCCCGCTGCATTGACGCGACTCCGGAACCTGGGGCAACCTCCCCTTCGGACGCGCTGCGTGGACCCGGACGCGACGATCGGAATCTCTCGCTGTTTAAGAGCTTCCTGATCAGTGAGTTCTCGCGGCACACGGTTTGAGTTCCGGGCTGACGCTTTCAATGCGCGGACCTATATGCAGGCGGCAATCAGAACGGCGGCTTCAGCAACAACTTTGGATCCGGTTTGGCCAGATCACATCGGCCTTGACTCCTTTCGTGAAATCCCAATTAGGAGCGAAGCCTGGTTTTCAACCAACTCTAACCACCCTTACAGCCCGCTTCTTTCGGAGCGGGGCTTTTATTTTTCAGATCCAAGATGCTGCGCGGTATAAGCTATCAACAGGCGAATTCAGTAATGACTCAAAAAGGAGACATCCACGAGTCGAACTATGGTGTCGCTGTGCTGCGCTATCGTGCCCAGGCCCCGACCGCTTCCCGACGCCATCTCTGCAACAGAGGGTCGGCTCGGGAGACGGCGTGGCGAACTGTGGTGGCGCACAATCCGAAAGATGCTGCGGCATTTGCCAGTCTGGGAGCTTGCGCTCTCCAGGGAACAAAAATATTCCTGAGTGTCGGCTTACAAGCGCTTGCCCAGATCCGACTCAAGCTGCCGGGTATCTCCAACAGGCCTAGCCGAATTGGAGCGCACTCCCGCCATTGAAAGCCGCCTTACGCACAAGATCCTTCAAACTCTCAGGCCGAGGGCATTGCTTGGAATGAGCTTTTATGGGGCGAGACGTTTCGAGGCTATAACTATCTTCAACCGTTGGTGGATGCGGATCCGGATAATGCGGAGCTGCGCCAAGTGCCTGCCCACACTGCCTTTCGGCGAAGAACTATGCTTGTGCGGAATCGAAGATCGTGAAGAAATCCCGACTCCGCCTCGGCCCATATCTTTACCGGCGAAGCGCTCGACGGATTGAGCGTACCGACGAAGTGATTGCCGAGTTTCAGAAGGAGCGCAGCTCTCGCCCACGAGAACCGGACGCTTCACTTTGGGACTTGGTTACCTATATTGGAAACTTCAGCAGTACGGTGTCCACATTGAAACTCAACTAACCATCAACCTACTCACGCGCAGGCGCTTGCATACCTCGGCGATATCGAACTGAAGCGCGGGCACCTCGACGCCCGCTTCTGAGTTTCTTGAGAAATCAGTTAAGCAGAGCAAGAAGTTCCTGCGAATCGCATAGATGACTTGGGCGAAGTCAGAAGCCGGAGCTCACTACGCGGAGCTCGCAACGCCCGGGCGGCTGAACTGGATCCGAGCCAGCCCGACGCAGCCTACAGTTTGGGACGAACTTATCAGGGAATGGGGAAAAACTGCCGCAGCCAAAGGTCGAATTCGAGAAAGCGCGCAAGTGACCAGCAGAGAAATCTATTCTCAAGTGTCCTGCAACTCAGCACCCTCACCAGTTTTCCTTCGAATTGAAATGCTGTTCGGATGCTGCAGCTTAGCTCAGTTGCAAACCTTACCTCTGGGGTCACTAATTTTGAGCACCTGATCGACGGCGATATTCTGAAGTTTCTGAATCACCCAGGCCAAATGAATCTCAATCGAATCGGCGCGGGCATCAAGCACCGGTCCATCGCTTGAGGATGCGTAGCCAACACTAGTAGTCATGTGATTGTACTGGGCTCCAATCGAATTGCTTACAACCTTTGACCGTAGCGCCGATGCCATCGTGCTTGCTTTTAGTTCCGCTTAACGCAATATCCAGCCAGTGCCCCCCCCTCTATGGGCTTTTCGTTCATCCAGAGCTCGGCGGAGAGAGGGCAAATGATATGATGAATGTTCGCACACGCCCATCTCCATCCAAATCTCCTTCAACGCGCAGCCGCGGCGCCTGGCCTTTGGTCTCATATCAACTTAGTTGTTTGTCGTTGTCCACTTGCCGCTGGCGCCGGGATTACGCAAACACCACGTTGTAGTAGTCGGCCGGCTGCCCTGGTATTTTGACTGCGACTCGACGTGTCACGGGTGACGAATAAGTCTTTGTACCCGTCGTCGTCAAAATCGTAGAGCCCCTAGCCGCTGATGTGCGGCTCAACTCCGCCATTCCGGTTTCCCCGGTTACGTCTTTGAAGTCGCCTTTGCCTGTGTTTTGAAAAACAGCGAGCTTTGACTTGGCAACGCGGCAAAAGCAATGTCCGGATAACCATCATTATTAAAGTCGCGAAAATCCAGGCCCATTCCCGAGACGAACTGGCCATTTTCAGGCAGCGCGACCCCAGCCTCGAATGCAGTCTCCTCAAACTTCTTACCTGTATTGTGAAATAGGAAGTTGTAAGACGCTTCCTAACAGGTCCGGTCGTCCGTCGCGGTCGTGAACCACCGGCGACGGGACGACCGGACCTGTTCGTGACCAACGACGCGTCTTACAACTTCCTATTTCACAATACAGGTAAGAAGTTTGAGGAGACTGCATTCGAGGCTGGGGTCGCGCTGCCTGAAAATGGCCAGTTCGTCTCGGGAATGGGCCTGGATTTTCGCGACTTTAATAATGATGGTTATCCGGACATTGCTTTCCTGCGTTGCCAAGTCAAACCTTTCCGCTGTTTCAAAACACAGGCAAAGGCGACTTCAAAGACGTAACCGGGGAAACCGGAATGGCGCGAGTTGAGCCGCATATCGCTGGTTTCGGAGCCGGGCGTCTACGATTTTGACAACGACGGCTGGAAAGACTTATTCGTCACCGGCGGACACGTCGAGTCGCAGTCAATCCCCGGGCAGCCGGCCGACTACTACAACGTGGTGTTTAATAATCCCGGCGCCAGCGGCAAGTGGACTGCGTTGATCGACGAAGCAGGGCTTAATGCGGGGCCAAAGGCCAGGCACCGCGGCTGCGCATTTGGAGAACTGGACGGAGACGGGCGTATAGACGTTGTCGTAACCGCCCTCGGTAAACCTGCCGAGGTCTGGATGAACAAAAGTCCAGAATTCTGGACACTGGCTGGATATTGCGTTAAGTGGGACCAAAAGCAACCGCGACGGCATCGGCGCGACGGTCAAAGTCGTAAGCAAGTCGATTGGAGCCCAGTACAATCACATGACTACTCAGTGTTGGCTACGCATCCTCAAGCGATGGACCGGTACATTTCGGGCTGGGTCAGATACCCGCGCCGATTCGATTGAGATTCATTGGCCCTCTGGGGTAATTCGGAAACTTCAGAGTATCGCGTCGATCAGGTGCTCAAAGTAGTCGAGCCCCAGAGGTAAGGTTTGCAACTGAGCTTAGGCTCACATCTGAACAGCATTTCAATTCGAAGGCGAAACTGGTGGGGTCTTGAGTTGCAGGACGGCTGAATCATTGTTCTGCTCGTGCAGCTTGCGCGCTTTCTCGAATTCGACCTTGGCTGCGGCAGTTTTCCCCATTGCCTGATAAGTTCGTCCCAAACTGTAGGCTGCGTCGGGCTGGCTCGGATCCAGTTCAGCCGCCCGGCGGTAGGCATTCGCAGCTGCCGCATAAGACTTTTGCCGGCTTCTGACTTCACCCAAGTCCATGTATGCGATTCGCAGAACCTTGCTCTGCTTAACTGATTTTTCAAGGAATCAGATGCGGCATCGAGGTGCCCGCGCTTCAGTTCGATATCGCCGAGGTATGCAAGCGCCTGCGCGTGAGTAGGGCTGATGGTTAGTTCAGTTTCGAACTCGATCTTTGCCTGAGCGTACTGCTGAAGTTTCCAATATAGGTAACCAAGTCCAAAGTGAACGTCCGGTTCTTGTGGCGAGAGCTGCACTGCCTTCTGAAACTCGGCAATCGCTTCATCGGTGCGCTTCAATCCGTCGAGCGCTTCGCCGGTAAGAATATGGGCCGAGGCGGAGTCGGGATTTCTTTCCACGATCTTGCGAAATTGTTCTTCCGCACAAGCATAGTTCTTCGCCGAAAGGCAGCTCTGGGCCAGCACTTGGCGCAGCTCCGTATTATCCGGATCCGCATCCACCAACGGGTGAAGATAAGTTATCGCCTCCCGGAAACGTCTCGCTCCATAAAAGCTCATTCCAAGCATGCCCTAGCCTGAGAGTTTGAAGGATCTTGTGCTAAGGCGGCTTTCAATGGCGGAATGGCTGCGGCAAATCGGCCGAGTTTGAACTCGGCTAGGCCTAGATTCAGTTGGATGCCCGGCAGCGTCGGATCCAGGGCAAGCGCTTTTTTGTAAGCCGTCTCCGCCTCGGAATATTTTTGTTCTCTGGAGAGCACAACTCCCAGACTGGCAAATGCCGCAGCATCTTTGGATCGTCGCCACACAGTTCGCCACGCCGTTTCCGCATCTGCGAGCCGACCCTGCTGTTGCAGAGAGATGGCGTCGGAGGCGTTCGGGGCCTGGGCGGCCACGATGGCGCAGCACAGCAACACCATCGTCCCGACTCTGTACGATGTTTTTGAGTCATTACTGAATTCGCCTGTTGATAGCTTATACCGCGCAGCATCTTGGATCTGAAAACAAAAGCCCCGCTCCGAAAGGAGCGGGGCCGTAGGTGGTTAGAGTTGTTTAGAGAACGAGCTTCGCTCCTAATTGGAATTCGCGAGGATCGAAGGCCGATGTGATCTGGCCAAAGTTCCCGGATCCAAAGTTGTTGCTGAAGCCGCCGTTCTGATTGCCGCCACCAAATTGCGTGTGGTTCCCCGCATTGAAAGCGTCAGCCCGGAACTCAAACCGTGTGCCGCGAGACTCGCTGATCAGGAAGCTCTTAAACAGCGAGAGATTCCAATCATCGCGTCCGGGTCCACGCAGCGCGTCGAAGGGGAGGTTGCCCCAGGTTCCCGTAGCCGGAGTCGCGAATGCAGCGGGGTTCACCCACTGAATTCCGGTTACAACTCCGTTGCTGGAAACTGGCGTCTTCGGGTAAGAGATTTTCCCTACCAAGTTTGGCCGGTTCGCGACATCGCCGCCCGGGAAGAGACTGGCGACGTTGCCACCATTGATGCCCAAATTGAAAGGAATACCCGATTCCATAGTGACGATGCCGGAGAGCGTCCATCCGCCTACAACTGTCTTCATGAAGTGGCTGGAGCTGTTCCGCGCAAGTGGGATGTCATAAATGAAGTTAATGAATGCGACATTGGTACGGTCGAAGACCGATGGACCGACGTCGTATTTCCAGCCCACATACGGATTGGTGACGTAATTCAGGTCGAAGCCGTTTCCGCCATTACCGGTTGTGGGATCGATTGAGCGCGCCAGAGTGTACGCGACCTGCAACTGAAGGTCCCGTGCCGACGACGCCCACGTAACTCGGCTTGCAGCGAGTTGTAATGCGAGTTGCCGCCGTTAAATGCCTGCTTGATCGAGGTATAGCCCTGGTAAGGGAGTACCCCGTTGAATGCAGGCTGGCTGGTGGGGCCTCCTGCGCACGTAGTTTTATCCTGAAGGCAGGTCAGCAGACCTTGAGCTGGCAAATTGACTTCTTGCCAGTAACTCTGATGCCTGTCAACGCTACCAACATAGACAGGGACAATACCCCGTTCCCGCCTATTTGTTGTTGAACGCCCGCACTGTACTGAGATACACGCGGTGAAGGAGTAGTACGCGTTAATTCCCACCACGCCCGCGGGTACGATTGGCACGGTTACAGTTCCGCCTCCCCATTGAACATGTGGATCAGAGAGAAGGACGTCTGTTGCTCCCAATGAGTATCCAAAGGGCGGATTAGTGGCGCCGTTATACATGTCATTGCCCTGAATGCGCTCGTACATGATGCCGTAGCCGCCACGTACAATTGTTTTACCTGTACCCAAAAGATCGTAAGCAAATCCGAGACGGGGTCCAAAGTTCAACCAAGAATCTTTACCGAGACCTTTCGGAACTCCGTTCTTGCCTGAGAAGCCCATCCCGTTCAGGTAAAACTGATAACCCTGCAGAGAAGCAATTGGGCTTGTGCCCAGGCCCGGACTATTAGACGCGATCTGCCCATCGCCACTACCGGGAACCCAGACTGGAGCATCAGCCGGGTTATACAGGTTGGGATAGAAGTTGGTTTGGTTACCGTTGGCTTCATAAGTATGCGGAATTCCATCCAGCGCAGTCCCAGGTTTAGAGTCAAACGGTGGGTGGCGCGCCAGTTATCCTGGATGTAAGCATCGGGAGAAATAGCATCCCAAGTGCCCGTCCCTTTGTAAGCATTCTCGGCGTAGTGCTGAGCATCGCCGAGAATGAAATCCGCATAATCAAATCCTGAAGCCGATCCGTCGAAACTAAAACCACCTTGGGTTTCGGCGAAGTAGTCCTGCACCTTCTTGTAAATGGCCCAGCCGCCGCCGATCTTGAACTGGTGCGAACCTGTAGTCCAGGAGAGGTCGTCCCTGACTTGATAATCGTCGGCAGTATTGTTCCAGGGAAGCCAGTTGACCGTGTAGTTCGATCCCGTAGACTGCGCCAGGTGGATGTCAGGGATTCGGTTATCAACGTTGGTCCCGGTGAAAATCCGGTTGAAGGTGAAACCCGAAGGCGCCTGATAGACGCCCTGGGGCAGAATGTGAATCCGGTTCCCGTCATAGTTAAACGAGATTTCGTTCAACAGATTCGGACGGATGATGTGCGTTGCATGGATGACGTAGCTGGAGGATGGATTCCCGAACGTGTTTCCAATGCTGGGAACGTTATCGCCGCTCCACTGCGTGGTCCCGTAGGTTTGGATCGCCTGATCAGCGATGAAGCGACCAAAAACGGAGAATTTGTCCGAAAACGTATGATCGATACGGACAATCTCTTCTTTTCCGGTTGTGGGTTGGTTTGCGCCGCCGATAAATGCCCAGCCATTGTTCGGCTTGGGGAAAATTCCCGCAGCCAGCAGAGCAGCTGCGTTGGGGCTAACCAGGCAGTCGGGAATCACCGTTAAAGCCGAACCTATTGCCGGCGCTGCCCCGCTGCAACCGCCAGCCGCCCAAAGACTGCCGATGTTGGACGGAGCCACAGCATTAATCGGATTGCCATCCGCGCCGGTAGCTGGAAGTACAACGCCCGTACCTGCACCGCCCGCATCCGGATACATGCTGGCAAGAGGGGTGTTTACGTTGAACAAGCCGCCCTGTACGTAACGGCGCCATTCCATGTTGTAGAAGAAGAACGTCTTGGGATTTTCAGTGTGCTTAAATGCCACTGGGCCGCCGACGTTGAATCCCCAGTCATTAAATCGCAGCTCCCGGACTTTTGCGGGGGCCGGATTGAAATAGTTACGCGCGTCAAGAGCATCATTGCGACCGTAATAGAAAGCCGACGCATGGAGCTGTCTGGTACCAGACTTGATCACCATGCTCATCGTGCCCGCGGATGACAAACCGTATTCCGAGCTGTAGTTCGAAGTCAGAGTGCGGAATTCTGCAATAGCCTCTAGAGACGGAAGTACGTCCGCTCCGCCGCCACCCCCACGATCAGCAGCTTCGCCGCCATCAACCAACCAGAGATTGTGGACCACTCGCTGGCCATTGAAGCTCACGTTGAAATCGCCGCCAGCGGAAGTCGGAACCTGGAAGTCTCCTTGTGCGCTGGAAGCGCCGGGAACCAAAGCTTCCAATTCGGCAACGCTGCGCCCGTTCGTGGCGAGACTTGTAACCTGCTCGCCGTTGATAACGTCACTGATCTCGCCTGTGTCCGACTGGACTTGCACTGCGCTCCCTTCAACCGTAACGCTTTCCTGAGTGTTACCGAGTTGCAGCTGAAAGTCGACCCGATGACGGTCGCCGACTTGCAGAACGACATCTTCTGTTGTGCAAGCCTGAAATTTGCACCCTTGGCTTGAACGTTGTAGTGGCCGATCTGAAGATCCGCGGCCAGGTACTGGCCAACGTCATTGGTGGTCAGATGAGTGACGGTGCCAGTGTCGTTATTGATAATCGTGACCGAGACATTGGGTACGGCTGCACCGGAAGGGTCAGTTACCGTTCCCAAGAGGGTGGCTTCCTGGGCTACCGCCTGGAACGAACCAAGAAACAGCAAGAAACACAAAATCGCGAATAGGCGGGCGATACTGCTGTTCCAACGTAAACCAAATCTCTTTACATACGAGAGTTTCATGGCCGACCTCCTTAAATCGTCTGTCAGTTTTTTCCCCGTCCCTGGGGGCGGAGCAAAATCCCACGAAAGCGCCAACAAACTTACTGAGCGATTAAAAATACGGACAAGGCACAGAGAAATAAGAACCTGACCTTTTTAAACTCGATCCTAAAACGTTTCAGATTTTAATAAGCCTAAAGCGTTTTCAGTCTTTTACTAAAGCGTTTGAGACTTTGTCATCTTGCAAGATGGTTTGTCAAGCTTTTTTTGTAAATTGAATGGCCCGATGGAAAATACTCAAGGAACGACGCCGGAGATTGACTGACCTCTGACTACCCGAACACTCACCTGATTCGTTAGTAGAAGTAGTCCTAGCTACGGTCGAAACTCCCCTACAAGTTGGGTACGGGTCCGGTGGATTCCCTGATCACCAGCTGGGGTTGGAGAATGGTCTCCTCGGGCACCTCTTCGTGCCCAATTTGTTGCAACAGGGTGGAGGCCGCGGTCGCGCCCATATGGATTAAAGGCTGGCGAATTGTGGTCAGGCGAGGCGATAGATACGCGGAGAATGCAAGATCGTCGATTCCTATTACCGAAATGTCTTTTGGCACCGCCAACCCGCGGTCCTGAATGGCGCGAATCGCGCCAGTTGCGGATTTGTCGTTGAACGCCATGAGCGCGGTGAAGGGACGACCTCTCTGAAGCAGCGACACGACAGCATCATATCCGCGTTGCATCATGGACATCTGGTTGATCGAAAAATATGTGCCTAAAGTGACCGTGAGTTCAGGGTTGACTTCGAGGCCCAGGTCTGCCGATACCCGCAGAATCGCGGACCACCTGGCTTCGGTGTCCCCGTTATGTTCCGGGCCTTTGAAAAAGGCGATTCGCGAATGTCCCAGAGATTTAAGGTGTTCCAGGCCGGCGCGCGCCACAGCGTAGTTGTCGATCACGATCCGGTTTACGCCCGGCGCATTTGTGATGTCGGATATCGCGACCACCGGAACAGGCATGGACTTCTTCAGAGGAGTATTGATGAAAATCATGCCTTCAACCTGACGGTCCATGAGCGTATCCGGAGAGTTTTCAATCTGAACCGGTGCGAAACGATGGCTCTCGACGAAGTAGTTGAATTTTGCTTCGACGAAGTTTCGATTCGATACCGCTGATCAGCATGGACGAAAATTCATCACCGATCTCCGGCACTAAAACTGCGATGCTGTAAGACCGTTTATTTTGCAGGTATCGCGCGAAGAGGTTGGGCCGGTATTCGAATTTATTTGCCGCTTCCCAGATGCGTACTTTTGTCCGGTTCGCGATCGTGCTTGCAAGCGGCGAATTGGTCAGAACAACGGATACCGTGGTGGCGGAGAGCCCAAGATACTCCGCGATGAACTTCAGCGTAACGCGCTGCGCCGGATTTTTGGTCCGCTCTCCCCCTGACCCCATAGCGACTTAGTATACAGTGGCCATGCCGCAAACCGCGCGGCTGTAACTTCACGCACACAACCAATCACAAACATTTTTGATGATTGGAACTCGCAAGTTTCTCAACGTCAGTAAGCAACGAGACGGTTCATATTTTCATTTTCGGCCGCTAGCGTAATAGACTTCCTTGCGATTCGAGAATCGCGCGAGTCGATTTCGATAGACCTGGTACGGCCCGGGAGGAAAGTCGATGCTAAGAAAACAATGGTTGAGAATACTAACTCTGGCTATGGCAGCCGCTCTTAGTGGTGAGCTCGCCGCCCAAGTGCAAACCGATGTGCCGGCCGCTGTTCCAGGTGCGAAGCCGGTCACGGTAGAACATATAAAAGTTCACGGGACTGCACTAGAAGGCAATCTGGAGGGAGATGCTGTTGATCGCGATGTCTTCGTGTTTCTGCCGCCCAGCTACAACAAAGAAGCGCAGCTGCGATACCCGGTAGTATATGCGCTGCATGGTTACTGGATCGGCGCCGAGCAATGGACGCATGAAATTCACGTGCCGCAAACGATTGAAGGCGCGTTCGCGCAAGGCAGCAAAGAGCTGATTGTCGTCCTGCCCGATTCGAAGACGCTACACAATGGCTCGATGTACTCAAGCTCGGTTACCACAGGAGACTTCGAGAATTTCATCGCACATGACCTCGTCGCCTATATCGATGCTCACTACCGCACAATTCCCGATCGATTGAGCCGCGGATTGGTAGGCCACTCGATGGGCGGCTATGGTGCGACCCGCATTGGCATGAAGCATGCGGATGTGTTTGGAGCGCTGTACATCATGAGCCCCTGTTGCCTTTCTCCGCATACTTCGAATCCTGAACTGGAGAAGACTCTTGAATCAGTGAAGACATCCGAGGATATGGCTAAGCTGGGTTTCTTCCAGCGTGCCATGCTTGCAAGTGCAGCAGCATGGTCACCAGATCCGAAAAATCCTCCGCTCTATTTTGATCTGCCTACTAAGAATGGTGAGCCTCAGCCGGATGTGCTGGCGAAATGGACGGCGAATGCGCCGCTGGCATTCATTGATCAATACATCGGAAATCTTCGCCGCTATCGCGCGATTGCCATTGATGTGGGAGATCAGGATGGTCTGAAAGTTGATACCGGCAAGTTGCGCGACGTTCTCGATAAATATGCGATCGCGAACAGCTTCGAGATATATTCCGGAACTCACACCAGCAGAGTCGCGGACCGTTTTCAAAATCATGTGATCTCGTTTTTCAGCAAGAATCTTTGTTTTCAGGCAGACTGCCGTTAATCTGCAAATTCCCACGGAGAAGAGATGAATCGTTTCGGAAACTTCGATTGCCTGGTTCTCGCTATTCTTATCACTCTCATCACTTGCAGTGGCGCTGCCGCGCAAGACACCTCCAATTTGCCCTACATGAATCCAAAGCTCTCGCCGGAAGAGCGCGCGGCTGATCTTGTGCACCGCATGACGCTTGAAGAGAAAGCCTCGCAACTGGTGAATCAAGCACGGGCGATTCCGCGCCTGAATGTGCCCGCCTATGACTGGTGGAGTGAAGCCTTGCATGGCGTCGCGGTGAATGGAACTACAGAATTTCCTGAGCCGGTTGGGCTGGCCGCGACTTTCGATACGCCGCGGATTCACGAGATGGCAACTGCGATCGGCATCGAGGGCCGAATCAAACACGCTCAGGATGTGCGGGCCGGCCATTCAAACATTTTTGAAGGCCTCGACTTCTGGGCGCCGAACGTGAACATCTTTCGCGATCCGTGGCGACCATTCCCCGGCTACAGCGTGAAGATTCTGGATAATGACGGGCAAGCGGTCGCGCCCTATCAAGGAGGCCGTCTGGTAATCGAAGGATCCTGGCCACAAATGTTTCGTACCATCTGGGGCGATGCTGACCGCTATCGTGATTATTGGGAAATATTACCGCCGTACTATACAACCGGCGATGTCGCCTCGATGGACGAAGATGGATATATCGCCGTGATCGGTCGCTATGATGATGTGTTGAACGTGGCTGGACATCGCATTGGTACCGCCGATGTCGAAAGCGCCCTGGTAAGTGATCCAGCGGTAGCCGAGGCAGGAGTGATCGGTAAGCCTGACGCCATAAAAGGCGAGTCCATCAAATGCTTCGTTACGCTCAAAGTTGGACAGGTTCCGAGCGACGAACTCAAACATCGCTTGATTGATCACGTGCGACACGAACTAGGCCCCATCGCAACACCGTCCGAACTGGAGTTTGTCGCCTCGTTACCCAAAACGCGATCTGGCAAGATTCTACGCCGCGTACTCAAAGCTCGTGAACTAGGGATAGCCCCCGGTGACCTTACAACTATTGAAGAATAATCTGGAGTATCCCTGATCCTGGGTAGGGGCGCACGCAAGGTGCATTGACTCCAACAAAATCAGGAAAGGCATCGACGAGGTTCAAACGTTTTATCGCTCACTACCACAAATACCGTAGGGACCACATTTATGGCGTCAGGCGATTTATCGAGAAGGTTCCCATTCGATGAATTGCCTGACGCCATAAATGTGGTCCCTACGGTGATAGGAGTATTTCAGGCGCAAGATGCTTGATGCTCTTGCCTTTCTGCGATTGGTTGGAGTCAATGACGCAAAGTGGCGTCCCCACCCAGGGTCAGGCAGACAATGACTCCCTATTAAGGGATGATTTCTCTAGCTCCAGACGTTACAATATTATGAGAGAAGAATAAATTAAGTTTTAAAAATGTTGCAGTTGTTATCTGTACGCGAGGAATTCTGCCATGTCAAATAACTCAATTTCCTCAACATCCTCAGGAGTTGTAAATACGACTTCAGGTGAAAATGATCAAACGTCTCTGCCCCATGTAGTCATCATTGGAGCTGGCTTCGGCGGCTTACAAGCTGCGCGAGCTCTGGGCAATGCGCCCGTAAAAGTAACGGTAATCGACCGTACAAATCACCATCTTTTCCAGCCATTGTTATATCAGGTAGCAACCGCTGCCCTATCGCCGGCAGATATCAGCTCACCTGTTCGGCACATACTCAGGAAGCAGAAAAACACTAATGTTCTGCTGGCTGAAGTGACAGGAATTGATACAGAAAACAAACGTGTTCTAATGCATGATAAATCCATTGCATATGATTACCTGGTTATTGCGACGGGGGCACGCGAGAACTACTTTGGGCATAATGAATGGAGGCAGGTCGCACCTGGTCTGAAGTCAATTGAAGATGCTACGACGATCCGGCGCAAAGTTCTGCTCTCCTTTGAAACTCGCGGAGCAGGAGAGCGATCCGGAGCGTATAAAAGAGTTGTTGACCTTCGTTGTAGTTGGTGCGGGCGCGACAGGTGTTGAACTGGCTGGAGCCATAGCAGAAATATCCCGCAAGGCATTAGCTGCTGACTTCCGCCACATTGACCCGAAGCAGGCACGTATCCTTCTTATCGAAGCGGGACCACGCATACTGGCAGCCTTTCCCGAAGCTCTATCACGTAAAGCACAGCGAGAACTCGTCAAAATGGGGGTTGAGGTACATGTAGGGCTGGCAGTATCAGATGTCGATGCGCAGGGGGTGACAGCCGCTGGTGAGCGTATCGCGTCTCAAACAGTCATCTGGACGGCTGGCGTCCAGGCTTCGCAGGCGGGCCAGTGGCTGGGAGTTGAGACTGACCGTGCCGGGCGCGTCAAAGTTTCTGAGCGGCTCACCATTCCCGACTATCCAGAAGTGTTTGTGATTGGCGATACAGCCTTGAGTATACAAGAGGGTCGACCACTACCGGGCGTTGCCCCCGTTGCCATGCAGCAGGGTCGCTATGTAGCCGCCGCTATCAAGCAGTATGTGGCTGGTAAATTTGTGTTGCCTTTCCGCTATCACGACAAAGGAAGTATGGCAACCGTGGGGCGTTCCTTTGCCATTGTAAAGTTGGGCCCTCTCCAGATCGGCGGTTTTTTTGCCTGGGTCACATGGCTGGCCGTGCATATTATGTACCTGATTGGTTTCGAGAATCGCATCATCGTCATAATGCAGTGGGCATGGGCCTTCCTGACCTTCCAGCGTAGGGCAAGGCTTATCACGCATATGAACCTGTTCATGCTACCGGTGGAACTTCATCATGCACCTGAGCAAAAACAGGAGGGTGTGCCTGCTGCTACAGATGAAGCGGATAATACTTTACAAACTCAGCCTTCATAGTCTTCTGCGGGAGAACAGCGCGATGCTCCATTCTAGCATTGCACTGTTCTGCGGGAGGAAACTGAAAGCTCATATAATATTGTCAGGCATGCCCTGTTCTAGCCATTGCATCAAAGCCGTTACCTCTTCCTCAGTGATTTTCGTGAAGCTATTGTCCTCAGTTGGGAAACCTCGCTGCCTGACCTCGTATTATCCTCCGGCGGGACCACCTTCCAGACCCGGCTTCGTCATATTCTCAGGATTGAGAATGCGATTTCAGTTCCTCCTCGCTCAATTGCGTCTTCTCGCGGGCCACTTCACGTACCGTCTTCCCTGTTTTATAGGCTTCCTTCGAGATTGCAGCCGAAGCATCGTAACCAATCACAGGAGCCAGCGCGGTACAGATGGCAAGACCACGCTCAACCATCTCCGGTCCCTTCGTCGTTGCCTGAATACCCTTGATGCACTGTTCCGTGAAGTTACGCGAGACGGCCGCAAGCAAACTAATAGATTGCAGCAGATTATAGGCGGTAACAGGCATCATTACGTTGATCTCGAAGTTGCCGGATTGTCCTGCAACAGTAATAGTGGCGTGATTGCCAATCACCTGAGCACAGGCCATGCAAACAGACTCTGCAATGACGGGATTGACTTTCCCCGGCATAATTGAGCTTCCTGGCTGCACGGAAGGCAGATCAATCTCGCCGATACCAGCACGCGGACCGGAGCCAAGCCAGCGGATATCGTTAGCGATCTTCATCAGGCTTACAGCCAGTGTATTGAGCGCTCCGCTGGCCTCCACGATGTTATCCAGCGTATTCTGTGCCTGGAAGTGGTTGCTCGTCTCATGTATGGTAACGCCGTTTAGTTCTGAGAGACGCTGGCAGACACGGGCAGAGAACGCTGGATGGGTGTTTACTCCTGTGCCAACTGCCGTTCCGCCTAGAGCAACCTCGGAGAGCTCGCCCTGAGCGTGGCGCACACGTGCAATGCCACGCTCGATCTGACCGGCATAACCTAGAAACTCCTGACCCAGGCGAATGGGCGTTGCATCCTGGAGGTGAGTGCGCCCGGTCTTGATCACCGGCATGAACTCTGCGGCCTTCTCTTCCAGCACTTCCTGCAAGCCCTGTAATGCGGGCAGCAACTCTTGCTCAATGCTCATCAGAGCGGAAAGGTGCATCGCCGTCGGAATCACATCATTCGACGATTGCCCAAAATTCACATGATCGTTGGGGTGGACCTTGCGCGACCCAAGGGAGCCACCTAGCAACTTGCTGGCACGATTGGCGATAACCTCGTTAGCATTCATATTGGTCGACGTGCCGGAGCCGGTCTGAAAAATGTCGAGCACAAAGTCGCTATCCAGTTTGCCGTCAATAACTTCCTGTGCAGCTCGTACAATGGCCTCGGCAGTCTGAGGATCGACGGTTCCGAGCGCTTCGTTCACCTGGGCTGCCGCCTGTTTGATCTGCCCAAGTGCGCGGATAAACTGACGCGGGAAACGCAGGTCGCTGATGGGGAAATTGAGCACCGCACGTTGAGTGCTAGCTCCATAATAAACGTTGATGGGAACCTGCATCTCACCCATCGAATCGCGTTCAGTGCGTGTATCTTTTATGGTAGTCATAGAAAAATCTCCTCTTCGAGCACGATGTTCGCTTGTATTATATCACTGAGAACTCTGAGAAGCGGACCGCTGCAAGAGGGGCAACCCTACGTTTCACTCATTTCTTGTCCACATCTGCACTTTTCGGTTATAATCGTAGTCATAACGTTGACAGAGAGGAGTTGTATGTAATGTTACTTGAAGCAAACATCAGGAAGATGTTGGTAGATGGTAGTCAATGGGCGAGCTGGAGTGGATATCATATTCCCGTAAGCGAGGAATATTTTGTGATCTGGACGCCGGCTGGAACAACAATGCATTGGAAGCCGGGCGATTGGATCTCACAAAAGCACCAGCTAACCTATTTCTGGCGTGACGCCTGGTTTACCATCCATATTGGCTACAACAAGACTTCAGGCCACTTTGTGAGCGGTTATTGCGATGTTGTGCTCCCAAATCCCGACTATACCAATAGTATACGAGAGCTCATATATACCGACCTTTATATAGATGTGGTGGTACGCGAGGACTATAGCGTTTACACGAAAGATCACGAAGTTTTCGACCGGGCAGCCCGGCGCTTTCCGATTGTTGAGCAATCGCGCAAGAAATCATATGAGGCGCTGGACTGTCTGGAAGAGCATGCAAAGAAGTGGACCGGGCCCTTTGGATATATGCCACGCCTTTTGCCGCAGGTAGATTTTGCGCAACTGAGCCCGGATGAGGCGGCAACAGTTCTAAAAGCTGCTTCTTGAACTGAGAGGGTGTATGCTCCCAGAACTATTACATACGCAACTTGCTGGATTGGGCATCAATGATTTCGGCGAAGTAGCTCTGCGCGAAGCACTGGAGACGCATGTCGAAACGTATACTCTCATCAAGCTGGCCCCGTGGGCTGCCAGGCGCTGGAAGTGCCGTTATCGCCTCATGATGGGCGATGCTCTGTACGATGCTCAAAGCGCGGATGAAGCGTATGCACTGGGATTACTGGCCACACTCACCGCCAGTGTTACCCAAAAACAGGAAGGAGGGCATTGATTTCATAGGTAATATTTCACAGTAACAGGACATTACGCCTTGTCTGTTTCCTATTTGCCTTGTGAGCCGTTTATATAATAGAGGTAGGAAAGAAACGGGTCGTCATCGGCCTTCCTGCCAGGATATACACTATGTCCTGTCTATTCATGAAAGGGATATCGTCACTATGATGCGTACTATGTGCAAAGGAAAAATTTATCGCGCCACCGTTACCCAGGCAGACCTCAACTACGTCGGGAGTATCACTATCGACCAGGATCTGCTGGATGCCGCCAACATCTACCCCTATGAGAAAGTACAGGTTGTCAATATTAATAATGGAGCCCGCCTGGAGACCTATACCATCGCTGGCGCACGTGGTTCCGGCGTAATCTGCCTGAATGGTGCTGCTGCTCGCTTGAATGCTCCCGGCGATCTCGTGATCATCATTAGCTATGCAGACTATACTGAACAGGAAATTCGTTCACTGACTCCACATATCGTTTTTGTTGATGAGAATAATCGCTTGACTGAGAAAAAAGAAGTACCATTAATTGAAATGCTACCCGAGCCTGCTATAGAAATCCAGCACGAAGTTGAGATGATATTCTCCTAACTTCTAGTAGTTCTTCATTCGACCAGAGCGGTTGAGTGGATTACTGCTTACCCCCTTCCTACCAAACGTTTGTAAGGTTTCCCTCCTCCCACAAATTTCTCTTCCTGACCTTATCTTACTCTAACATGATATTCCATCCTGATCCTCCCAGACAGAACGCTCGAAAAGTGATATAATATTCACATGCGTATTACTTCACTACAATCCCAGGCTACAAATCCTGAACGAATAAATGTCTTTGCCGACGATCATTTTCTATTGGGCGTCAATGGACTGATTGTGCTCCAGTTAGGATTGGAGGTAGGGCAGGAGCTCTCTCCAACTCTATTGGAACAATTACGCAGCGAGGAAGCATTACAACGAGCCGTTGATCGTGCGCTTAATTATCTCTCATTTCGTCCGCGCAGCCGGGAAGAGGTGCGGCGCTATCTACGGCGCAAAGAGACGCCGCCCGAGTTGATCGGACGCGTTATGGAACGCCTGGACCATCTCGACCTGGTAAATGATCGTGCGTTTGCCTCATTCTGGATTGAGTCACGCGAACAATTCAACCCCAGAGGATCACATGCCCTCAAAAATGAGTTACGCATGAAAGGGGTAGAGCGCGAGGTTGCTGATGAACTGGTCAACGATGAGAAAGACGAGGAGCGAGCACTACGGGCAGGACAAAAAAAAGCGTTCTCGCTCGTACGTCTGCCCAACATCGATTATGCAACCTTTCGCACGCGCCTCGGCTCATTTCTACAGCGACGTGGCTTTGGCTACGAGATCACCACACGCACAGTACACAAATTGTGGCAGGAGCTAAAAGAGCAAGAGGCTGACGACGATTTTGAGTAAAAAACGGTTGAGGGTTATTATAAGTCATCCCGAACTTTTGAAAAAGTTCGGGATGACTCCTAATAACCCTTCTAGAAGAAACAGCTTACCCGGCCAGTTCAGCACGCCGCGCCTGCAATTTACCTACACGCTCTTCTTGCGCTGCCAGTTTTTCGCGTTCCTTCGCGACCACTTCGGGTTTTGCTCGCGTGACGAAATTCTCGTTCGCCAGTTTGCCCTGTAATCGCGTGATCTCCTGCTGGGCCAGGGCGATCTCTTTATCAAGACGTTCCAGTTCCTTGCCGATATCCAGCATACCGGCAAGCGGCAGGTATATCTCTACGGAGCCCGCCAATAGACTCATCGCCTGTTGCGGCTTCTCGGTCACAACACGATGCAGTTCCGGCTTCTCCGTTCGCGCCAGGAACTCAATCAGGGAAGCCTGGGCAGCAAACACGCCAAGCAAATCGCCTACAGCTAAAATGGCCGGAATACGCTTTGCAGGCTCAACGTTCATCTGATTGCGTGCATCGCGAATGCGCGTGATGACCTCCTGTACTAAAGTGAATTGCTGCTCAGCCTCATCATCAATCGCGAGCATAGAGGCATATGGCCAGGATGCAACGATTAACGCAGGTGCGGGCCAACGTTCAGGTGTTGGCTCGCTAGTTTGATAGAGGTGCTGCCAGACCTCTTCAGTGATAAACGGCATGAACGGATGTAGCAAGCGCATACTCTGATCAAGCACCATACGCAGAATACCAGCCGTTGAGTGACGCGTGCGTTCATCTTCCTGCATCTGCACTTTGGCGATCTCCACATACCAGTCGCAGTAATCGGACCAGAAGAATTCGTTGATCTGGCGTCCAGCCTCGCCAAGTTGGAACTCGTCGATCAGGCGCGTTACCGATTGCGCCAGCTTCGCCAATCGATGTAATATCCAGCGATCGGCCAGCGTCTGCGGCTGCACTTCATTGAGCGCAGGTACGCCACCACCAGTCTCCGCCGTGGTCATGAGTACGAAGCGTGAAGCATTCCAGATCTTATTGGCAAAGTTGCGGTTGCCAACAATACGCTCCTCCACCAGTTTCATGTCATTGCCTGGCGTGCTGCTAGTTGCCAGGGTGAAGCGCAACGCATCGGTACCATACTTATCCATCACCTCCAGAGGATCGATGACGTTATTCTTGGACTTGCTCATCTTCTCACCTTTCGCGTCTCGCACCAGACCATGCAGGTAGATGGTGTCGAAAGGAATGGTGCCCATAAAGTGAATGCCTGCCATAACCATGCGTGCGACCCAGAAGAAGATGATGTCGTAGCCTGTCTCCATCACCGAAGTGGGATAGTAGCGCAAGAGATCGGCTGTTTCATCGGGCCAGCCAAGGGTGCTAAAAGGCCACAGCCACGAACTGAACCAGGTATCCAGCACATCCTCTTCCTGGTGAATATTGGTACTATCGCAGTGGACACAGTTGGTCGGATCCTCGCGGCTCACAGTCATCTGACCACAGGTATCACAGTACCAGACTGGAATACGATGGCCCCACCAGAGTTGGCGCGATATCGTCCAGTCGTGAATATTCTCCAACCAGTCGGTATACACTTTCTCGAAGCGCTCCGGCACGATTTTGAGCAGGCTATATTTCACAGCAGCGAGTGCGGGCGTTGCCAACGGGATCATCTTGACAAACCATTGCAACGAGATCAGCGGCTCAACGACGGTATCACAGCGCTGACAATGGCCCAGCGGCACAATATAATCCTCGATCTTGTCGATCAGGCCAAGCTTCTCAAGGTCAGCTACCAGGTTCTTACGTGCCTCGTAACGATCCTGTCCCGCATATGGGCCCGCCTCTACCGTCATCTTCGCATCAAACCCGATCACTTGAATCGCGGGCAGGTGATGACGCTGCCCAATCTCGAAGTCTGTCGGATCATGAGCAGGCGTCACTTTGACCGCGCCGGTACCAAACGCAGCATCGACGGCTTCATCGGCCACAATCTGGATCTCGCGCCCAACTATCGGCAAGATAGCCTTACGACCAACCAGGTTTTTGTAGCGTGGATCTTTAGGATTGACGGCTACTCCAGTATCGCCCAGGATAGTCTCGGGACGCGTTGTGGCAACATGGATATACTCAGTCGGGTCCGCTTCATGCCCCTCCAGTGGTTTTAAAGGATAGCGCACGTAGGTCAGCGTTCCTGGAGTGTCGACATGATTCACTTCCAGGTCGGAGATAGCACTCATGCAGCGAGGGCACCAGTTGATAATGCGCTCTCCGCGATAAATCAATCCCTCGTCATAGAGGCGCACAAAGACCTCGCGCACTGCCTTTGATAATCCCTCATCCAGAGTAAAGCGTTCGCGCGACCAATCGCACGAGGCTCCCAGACGACGGTGCTGGTCCTGAATGCGACTCTTATATTGTCCAACCCATGCCCAGACACGCTCTAAGAAGGCTTCACGTCCGATCTGGTAACGATCCGTCCCTTCTTTCGCAAGCAAGCGCTCAACAACGGTCTGAGTGGCAATGCCTGCATGATCTTCGCCAGGAATCCAGAGCGTCTCATCACCTTTCATGCGATGATAGCGAATCAGAATATCCTCAACGGTAGATGTAATCGCATGGCCCAGGTGTAGCGCTCCCGTTACATTGGGCGGGGGCATACTGATCACAAATGGCTTGCGCGTAGGATTAGGGCGCGGCTTGAAGTAGCCACCCTCTTCCCAGAAGCGGTACCATTTGCTTTCGACGGCCTGCGGCTCATACGTTTTCGGTAATGCCGTTCCAGACGGTGTATTATTGCCCGCTTCGTTATTTTTCTCCTGCTCTATCATATCTTCCTCCTGAAAATCTGAGCCCATAAAAAAAGCCCCTCCCGTCAAGGACGAGAAAGGACACGCTCGTGGTACCACCTTGTTTCGATCAATTTCATCAAAAAATATAGCGTTTTTAGAGATTGATCCTCAAAAGTGCGTTAACGGGCACACCCCGGACGGGCGCGATCAACCGCACCCCACAATGCTATGGGGAACAAACTTACAGGCGACCTTCAGTGCGTTGCTCCCGAGGAAGATTTGCAGCCTTTGATCTTCCCTCTCTTTTGGTACCCGCACCTACTCCTCCTGCTCCTCGTCATCTCTATTCATTAAAGTCAGTTTATCGAGTACTGAAACAATTGTCAAGCACTGGATTATTCCCAGAGTCAAGTGCCACATCATGGTTCGTCTCTTTCGCTGCAAAAGTATGAGCTACATTACCCTTTTGTAAATTACATTGACAGGATTATCCCAAATATGCTAGTATAACGATGATAATTTGTTTCTAGACAGCGTTTGCATTACAAATATCTATTTTCGGCAGGAATGCCTGATGTACCACACATGAGTAATGACATCATGCCATCAGGGCTAGAAGGCTTCGATGCACTTATTTCGCAATTGCTTCTACCAGTGCTACCCACATATGCCTTTCGCGTAAGGGATAATTTCTCGGCTCTTCCCTTTTTTCTCCTCACCATTGCAAGCGACGAGGAAGGGATAGCAGTCAATAGCAGGTGAAGCACATCGAAGCTTCATACACAATAGGATAGATATCAAGGATAGATGTCTAGAAATAAATGACCCATATCGCATAAAAAGAAGGAGCTTTTTCATGCATCGACGAAAATTTATCTTTGTTGGAACATCGCTTTTCCTACTACTAGCACTGGCTAGCACGCTCTTCCTCACGACGACCTTCCAGCACAGCGCCCAGGCAGCAGCAGTCGATGAATGGCCTACTTATCTCGGTAGTCCTCAGCATACCGACTATCAAAGCACAGAAACAACACTGAACGCGTCCAACGTGGGCAGACTGGCACTGAAGTGGTCACATGTGTCTGGAACCATCGGTTCACAACCAGTGGTCTCCAACGGGGTCGTCTACTGGGGCTCCTATAACGGTCTGGAGGATGCTTTTACCACATCAGGTCAAGTCCTGTGGCAGACGCAGCTCGGCACGACAAAGGGTCCGTGTCTCAGTGCAGGCACCGCCGATACCCCAGTGATAGGGAACATTGGATCAACTCCGGTCCTCTATGTGGGAGCTGGCGGCAATATCAACGCTGATGGGCACGATAATCTAGTGGCCCTCAATGCCAGAACGGGAGCAGTGATCTGGAAAACGGATATTGGAAGTACACCCTCTCCCAACATTCTGCAATGGGGTTCACCCACCCTCTACAACGGCAGTCTGTATCTCGGCATCACGTCCCTGCAAGATTGTCCCGTCATTCCTGGCCAGGTGCTCAAGATAAATGCTACCACTGGTCAGATCCAGGCAACCTTCAATGTCGTCCCGCCGGGCTGTAACGGTTCTGGCGTGTGGAGCACACCTACGATTATCAATGGTAACCTTTACCTGACAACTGGCAATCCTGGAAGTTGCTCAACCACTGAGCAGTATGGATTTGCCATTTTGGAATTCAATCCGGCAAATCTCGCGCTGAAGGGTTACTGGCACCTGAACATCAATCCCGCACAAGATCTCGATTTCGGTGCCTCAGTAACCCCATTCTCGGTCAACGGCGTCAATTATGTTGGTGCAATCAACAAAAATGGAAGCTTTTATGCCTTCCACGAGAATAACCTGTCGGCGGGGCCGGTATGGACACAATCGTTTGCAGTAAGCACCGATTGCCCGAATTGTATTCCAGGTGGCAATATCTCCTCGGCAGCATTTGATGGAACGCACCTTTACGTAGCTGCCGGCCAGACCACGCTTAATGGAGTATCCTGCCCAGGAACCGTGAACGAACTGAATCCGGCAACCGGTGCATTTCTCTGGCGGAAATGTCTGAATGCGCCAGTCTTAGGATCGCTCGTCGAGTTTCCCGGTGTGCTTGGCGTTGCATACGGCAACACTATCAATCTGCTCAACCCATCGAACGGGAACGTTCTCTACACCTATAAGGGTACCGCTCCTGGTTCGCTGTTCTGGTCAGGCCTAGTAGTAGCCGAAGGCATGATCTTTGCGGGCAACATGGATGGTAGGATGTTCGCATTTGGTCTCTAGCACGAAGAGATAACCATCAACGCCGAGAAGCGGCAAATTCTATGAAATTGAAGCCTCGACCATATCCTTGCAGGAGAAGCGTATGTTGTTAATTGCTCACCCTGCAAGGTTTGCGTGATAGCAGACTATATCGATGCTGGTAACATACTACAATAAGGAGTTTATTTATGCAAAAGCAGAATGAGTTGTATAAGTTGCTGCATGATCAGCAGATTGACCGCAGGAATTTTCTAAAATGGGCTGGTGCAACTGGCGTTTCGGCTAGCATTCTCGGAGGGAGTATACTAGCGTCCAATACTGAGGCAAGAGCGGCAGGATGGTCTCCCAAGACCGCACCTCTGATGACGCGCTGGGCTTCCCAGGTCTCCCCAACCAATGCCTGGCCTCTCTATCCACGGCCCCAAATGACCCGTCCCGACTGGCTTAACCTCAACGGCGTCTGGCAGTTTGATTGGAGCACTGGTAGCGATGCTCCGCCTTTTGGCAAAACACTCTCGCAGAGCATTCTGGTGCCCTATCCCGTTGAGTCAGCACTCTCCGGCATCATGGCCTACAAGCCCTATATGTGGTATCGCACCATCTTTACTGTACCTTCCTCATGGGCAGGACGCCGTGTTGTCCTTCGCTTCGGTGCCGTCGACTGGCAGACTACCGTCTATGTCAACGGTCAGCAGATTGGCAAGCACACGGGCGGCTATGATGGCTTTAGCTGGGACATCACGTCGTATCTCAACGGTGGTTCGAACGAGTTGATTGTACACGTCTACGATCCAACTGACACCTCTACCAATCCACATCTTCCTATCGGCAAGCAACGGGTCCACCCCAGTGGGATCTACTTTTCCTCGTGCTCAGGTATCTGGCAGACCGTCTGGCTTGAACCAGTCCCATTGGACCACATCGTCAACCTGAATACAATACCCGACATTGATAATCACGTTCTGCGCCTGACTGTCGAGGGATCTACTAACAGTAGCCAGACCGTAGTAGCAATCGCATCCAGCAATGGAGTACAGGTGGGACGAGCGACAGGAGCAGTTGGTAGCGAGATTAGCGTCCCCATTCCCAACTCACACCTGTGGTCTCCCGACGATCCCTTTTTGTATGACCTGCAGGTTTCGTTGGTGAATGGCTCAACCGTTACCGACCAGGTAAGCAGCTACTTCGGCATGCGTAAGATTAGCCTGGGCAAAGTTGGTGGCGTGCTACGACCTCTCCTCAACAACAAGTTCGTCTTTCAAATGGGCTTGCTTGACCACGGCTACTGGCCCGATGGCATCTACACGCAACCAACCGAAGATGCTCTTAAATGGGATTTACAGCAGATCAAAGCCTTTGGGTTTAATACCGTCCGTAAACATATGAAGGTCGAGCCAGCACGCTATTACTACTGGGCCGATAAGCTTGGCCTGCTGATCTGGCAAGATATGCCCGCTATGTTCCCCACACCTATCGATGGTTCTAGCGCATCCGATCTGGCAAATTTCCAGACTGAGTTACAGGCTATGGTCACACAGCATAAGAGCTATACCTCAATCATCCAATGGACCCTTTTCAACGAACACTGGGGCCAACCAGCCAACGCTGCTACCGTACGGCAGATCGTCGCCAACATACGCAGTTGGGACTCCAGCCGCCTCATCGACGAGGATAGCGGCTATAACACCGGCCCTGATGGTGACGCTGGTGCAGGCGATGTTCTCGATCGACACGCCTATATTGGACCAGCCTCACCCGCACCTACCGCTACACGCGCGGCCTACTGTGGTGAGTTTGGTGCCGTAGGTTTAACGCTTAGTGGTCACGATTGGCCGGCGAAAGCCATTGCGCTTGGTGGCTTTGTAAGCGATAGCACTGCCCTGACCAACAAATATGTCAGCCTGATCCAAAAGACCCAGAGTTTGATGAACAACCCTGGTATGAGCGCAGGCATTTACAATCAGATCACTGATGTCGAAGGCGAAGTCTATGGGCTGCAAACTTACGACCGAGCGGTGATTAAGCCAGACGCTAGCAAGGTAATACAGGTCAATCAAGCTCTGATTACGGCAAGCAAGGCGCTCAATCCATAAGACGTGCCCACTGTAGCCAGAATTTCCCAACGTAAGGTTAAGAAATCTCAACCTCGGTTAAGATTTCTTAACCTTACGTTCGGCTAGCTTAACAGTCGTCCAGCGATACAGCCAGATCAGCACCGACAGCAGAAGCGCACCCGCAAGATAGCCTGCCAGCGCATCCGTAATCCAGTGTGATCCCTCAAGAACACGCGAATAACCAATCGTGAACATAATCACCACGGCGAGAATGTTAATGGCAGCAGGAAACGGTAGTAGCGCCACTGACGCACGGGCTTCGCAAAGCTGAGGTAGAGCAGAAAGCCATAGTAAACCATATCGTGCTCGGTATGACCTGAAGGGAAACTGGGAACAGGCTCGGGCTGGTAAATGTAAATCAGAGGAGAACTGGGACGTGGACAATTCACAAAATGGTTGAGCACGAAATCAATCCCATCGGCCAACATAACGCCACCACCAAGAAAGATCGCCTGCTGAAATTTGCGAAAGATTGCCAGACCGACAAACCAGAGAGCGAGCGCTACACCAGCAGGTACAGGATCATTAATATGACTGATAGCATCAATACAGGTACGTAGCCAGCCTGGATACGGAATATGTTGCAGCGTGATAGTTGTTTGTAGATCGAATGGCCACGGCCCGAGGTGACCATGCACAATGATCGATGCAACCATTAACACAACAAAACCTATCACCCATAAAACGATCTCAATTACATGTCGTCTGCGTGCATCAGCTTTGTTTTCGCCACCTGCAGTAGATCCTTTTGCGCTCGATGGCAGCAATGTTCCTTTAGGATGAGTCATTTTTTGCATCGTATATCTCCATAACTCACTATAGGCAAAAGTATATATACTACACGGCTCTGTTATGCTATCCGATGCAAAGAACGTTGGGTGTGTCCCAATGGACGCAAAACCAGACAGCAATGATCCTTGATAAGCAGTATTAATTAAAGAATTTCTTACTCTGGCCGATAGAAATAAACAAGTAATAGAAATAAACAGGTATAGGGATAGATCATTAGTACTATCCATGGGAGAACATAACTGATGATAGCCCATAATGTTTCATGATGTTACTGCTCATACTACGTCCCGTTACGTAAGTTGAGAAGAAAATTTCTGAAGAACTTATCTATTGATATAGATTGGTACATCCTTGTATTGTAATGCAAGCCTGTTAGGAGGAACACGAGTGAAAATCATGGTGGCGGACGACGACCGCGACATGGTAGACATGCTGAGCTATTGGCTCAAAGGGCACGGATACGACGTGGTGCGGGCATTTGACGGAGAGCAGGCTATCAAACGCTGGCGCGAGACACTACCCGATCTCGTGATCCTGGATATTCAAATGCCTAAACTCGATGGTTTTGAAGTATGTCGCCAGATGAGAAGTGAAACGAACGCGATGGTGTTGATTCTAACAGCACATGATCGCGAAGACGACGAAGTGCGTGGCCTGGAACTGGGTGCCGATGACTACCTGCGCAAACCATTCAGTCCCCGACAATTACTTGCACGCATTAAAGCTATTATGCGACGCTCCTCCAGCACCCATGGCACTTCTGGATCGTCGACAACGACCGTAGGTCCAGTTACGCTGGATGCAATGCGACACGAAGTTACCAGGGATGGCTCCAAAGTCAGACTCACTCCAACCGAAAGCCGTCTGCTGCACCTGCTCATCACTCACACCGGGCAGGTCTTGACAACAGACATGATTATCGAGCGCGTCTGGGGCTATGATGAAGCTGGCGATTCTGGTCTTGTGAAAACTCACATTCGCCACTTGCGGCAGAAAGTTGAACCGGACCCTAATAGTCCACAGTTCATTATGACTGTTCCTGGCGTAGGTTATACCTTTACTGCCCCTGTTACCATTGAACCATAAGGATGCATTGCTGGTCTCCCACTGCCTGCTAGAAACGGGGGACCAGCACACCCTTAGTGACTCCCTATGTTTTCCTCTTAACCAATTCACCCACATCTTAACCACACTGCAACCTTTTTTTTATATGTTTTTTATTTCCACTGCGTATAATCTTAACAGACTTTCCAATCTGCCCTGGCAAGAGAGTTTCTAGTATGGCCAAAAAAGGGTACTTGTGATGAGATTAACACCCCTGGATCGTGTAAGAAGTAGAAGAAATGCAAGGCGTTTCTGCCTGGAAAGCAATGCATATCAAAAGTAGAGGCACAATAAGCGATATGCCGATGAACCAAAAGAAACGCGATTTATGCGTTTCTAATCCTATAAAACCCATTCGGGAAAATACAACTGAACCTGAATATTGCATGTGCCTGCCGCTTTCTTCACTTTATGAAAAGACCGGAGGAGAAAAGTCAGAGATCGAGGGCGAAGAGGTTGTGCCGACATCAACAACCTTGAGCGCTCAACTACGTACTACCCTACAAACACTCTTTCCACGCTCAACTCCTATAAGTGTCTTCTTGCTCCACATATCACAATGGGAGCGTACCCACTCCGATCAACAGCCAGCACACTCCTATCAGCGGCAAAAGTATCATGCCTCACCAGGTCTACTGGAACAGGTTATGACCAATGTACGCCGCGTCATGCGGGCGGATGACCAGATTCTGTTACAAGAACACGCTGGTGCCATCATCATTTTTCCTGACGTTGATCAACAGGGCGCATATATTATATTGGAGCGCATCTATCATAGCATCTGCCTGCTACAGGCCGAAACACTGATTCCCCCCCTAACCCTCAACACCATCATTCTTATGAGTATGAGCACCTACCCAGAACCTGCCGCATCAATGGAACAACTTCTCCACTGCACCGGCCTTCCAGCTCATTGCTTTACAATGCGTCCAGCCATCACAACTCATCTCTGGAATGCTTCCTCAACGCTCACACAGGAGGCCGCATCCAAAGATGAGCACATACAAAATATGAAAGGACAACCCGGCTTCCCTTTTATGAACCTGCCATCAACTATTCCCCTCCGCTTACAACACCTCATTCCCTATTCCCTGGCGACAGAACTGCGTTGCGCACCCGTTGGCCGCGATCATCACTGCCTCACCGTCGCCATGGCAGACCCCACCAACAACGAGCACGTTCAACGCCTGCAACACGCCACCGGCCTGACCATCTTCCCCGTCTCCTGCAATCTGGAAGAACTTTATGCCCTACTCACCAAAGATTGGTGAGCAAAGAATGCCTGCCTCTTGCGCCATTTTCACATAGAAAGTGATGAATATCAAACTCATCCTGACATAAAATTAACCATTTCGCAACCATTCCTTAACCTGGAACTTCATCACGGTGGGTTAGTATAACACTCGATGAGACACTGTTCGTGTTATGAAGGATTCGATAGGATTTCGATTCCGAATAGAGCTTTTTTCTCATTGGCAGATTCTTATAATTTTCTATTGTTCCTTTCAGTGCTAATAATCTACTTTTTAGGAGAAAACACATGGTAGTTCAGATGAATTCAAGACGATATTCTGCTTACCTTCAAAGAAGCTATGAGCTATTTGCGCGTCAGCCGCTCGACGCTTTATCGCCTGATGTGGTCAGGGCAACTCACCGGTCACAAAGTTGGCAGCACGTGGCGTTTTTATCGCGAAGACCTCCGCGCCTGCGTAGGTCGTGAGATTTCAGTGGCAGCTCTGCCTACAACAATTCTGCCTCCTGTAGTCTCCATCTCTAGAGATATTCTACCTCCTATGGTTTCTATCTCTACAGACGTCTTGCCTTCAGTAGTAACTATTCCGGCAGATGCTGTTCTCAGCAACACATCAATTACTATGCTTTAATTCTATACTCTATGCATAAACAAGAAGAGCGGAACGGGCTTATTAAACCGTTCCGCTCTTCTTGTTTCTCTCTTGTATTGTCTTAAAGTGCGCATGAAAGCTGTTCGCGCATGTCACTTTTTAGCTAGTTTTATAATAAAAGCTTATACCCTATCAAAGTCTACGATCTTCCAATTATTTCCACTCTTCTGCAAGGTCAGTAATACGTTATAACTTTTATTGACGCGTGCGACATTTACAACCACAGTAAAACTTGAGAAGCTCAATCCTGTATCAGAACTGGTTACAACATTTATTGTTCCTACAGTGTAGGAACGTACTGCGCCATATTGGCTATCTGCATCCTGTGCACGTTGCGTAAATGTCGCTTGCGTCATCCCCTGGATCGACCCCTGGGGCATTAAATACTGGTAAGCTCCAGCATAATCTTTCTCTTGAAGAGCTGCATAATAATTGTTCGTGACGTTCATCACGTCTGTCTCCGATTGAACTATCGGGGTAAAAATCTGGGAAATGGCCCATCCACAAAGCCCACAGGCGGCAAGCAGCAAAACAGCAAGAATAGAAATGCTAATCCAGACCCATTTGTAAGATTTCTTTACCGGTGGCTGCATTGGCGGAACAGGAGCAAACGGAGGCGTATAGCCTGCAGGCGGAACGTAACCGGCCGGTTGAGGGGGCAATGAGCCGACGCCTTCCCTCCCCGGATGCGCCGACACAGGCGATACCGATGATAGAGGAATAGACGGGTTACGAGCTGGCTGAGCCTGCTGATAGAATGAGGGCGGTGGAGGATAGACCAGCCCCTGGCGAATTAAATCCTCCTCTGGTCTATACTGCCCCCCGGCTTCCGAAGGCACCTTGAGAGCAGGTGCATCCGTTGGTTGAGAAACTGCTGCCTCACTACTTGCAGCGTTCTGTTTCTCCTCAGGCCATGCAGAATATGGTACGGGAAACTCATAGAATGGTTGCGAATGCTGTTCCGCTTCGCTTCCTTCTTTTGCTTTTTCCGGCTCCTCCGGAAATTGGTTAGAGGTTTGCATAAACTATCTCAACTCTGTCCAGATGGTGAAACTCCAAACTGTTTTTCATGCTCTGATCTCTGTTCACCCTGAGTACGAGCCAGTTCTTCGAACTCCAATTCCATCTCTCTCCTCACACGTACCTCCGCTTCCCGACGAGAAATGTCATACTTACGTGCATATATAAGAATACGGTTTACATATGAGTGAGTAATCAGGGTTCGCTGTACTCTTAATTCAGGCATAGGTCGTAGATTCAGAAGAGTATGGAGTTGAAAGTCCTGCTCAGCCAGAGCTGTTGCCAGCAACTGAGCATATTCAACGACGGCCTGACAGGCCATTGGATCATTAAAGAACATTGATTGCGTGCTGGAGACGATCAATGCTCCTGCAATACGTCCACCTCGCAGCACAGGGGCGGCACAGGCGCTGGCTTCATAATCGTCAACCTCAACCTGGAGGCGATCCCCTCCGCCCGCATTGTTCCATACAAGCATGCGCTGCATAGCTACCGATGCTCCAGCCAGGGTGGTACTACCCAGATATGCTTTACTTTCAATGTCAAACGGCCAGGGAGAATTACCGCGCATCGCCGATTCGCGTAACGAGTGAATCCCATCTTTGTGTGCAGGCATCAGCCGGGCAAACGTAATAGCCATACCCTGCCGCTCTGCGTCAAGATGGAGCAATACATACTCAAAAATAGCTTGCGACACCTGCCAGAACCGTGTGTCTTCTTCACTGATTACAGCAACCAGGTCCAGAACGCGACGATACACATCCTTACGTACCTCACGAATCCCTGCCATCTGCATATCCAGTACTCCCGGAAAGGTCTGGTTAATCACGTAGGAAAGATTGCCACGGTGCTCTGGCAAAACATCTGGCAAGCGCTTCAAATGCGTAGCACGAGGCTCAGAACTTCCATTCATCCAACGATAAATAGTATTCTCAGCAACATCCATTTCCCTGGCTACACGTGTGATTTCAGTATGATCACGACGCAAAATAGTGCGTAAGAAACTACTGAACGATGTCAGGTTCTCTTCCGCCAATTCATACATGAGTTGTCCCTCATTCACCTCAAGTGGAAATACTACCCCACCAGGACTGGGCTTCTGCTCACCAGCAGGCACGCCGGTAACAACAAGCGGTTCTTCCTGGCGCTCTGAACCCTTCAGCTCAGACGTAGATGTTGTTTTTCGCGAGCCTGGAGGACGGCCCCGCTTCCTGCGAGGCAATTCAGCCGCATCTTGCCCATTTCGCATCGCTCTCATTCCTTACTATATTGAAAACAACGTAACATCTACAAGACGTTTTAGTTAACATTATACCATACAAAACGGATGCAAGAATTATAATTTTAGAAAATCTCTGTAAATTAATAAAATCTTTACAATTTTTCTCTTCCCACATCTCTAGTTGTAGAGATGTGCTTTGTGTCTCCCCTTTTCTCTACTTGTTACCCTCAAAACAGGCACCATAAGAAATCATCTTCTTGAAAAATATTTGTAACTCTTCAGGTCTGCTCGCCACCTGCGGTGGCTCGCCCAGGTTTGGTGTGGACGGTGGGATTTGCGGCCCCGGGGCCGCAAATCCCACCGTCCACACCAAACGGCTGGCGAAGCGCCGTTGGCGCTGAGGAGTCAGACCCCTTCTGAAGAGTTACAAATATTCTATCAATCATCGGTTGTTATACAAACATGACGAAACAAATTGATTCGTATCGCATTTATTTTATACAATGTTCGTACGAAAGTACCACAATGTCATACATGTATTGATTTTTCAGATAACAACATGTAATATATGTCTTACGGAGAAGAATAGCTCTTATATCAGTGAAAAGTACTCTCCATTACTTGGCTGGAAGGAATAATTCGGTGTTATGGCAGTAAACAATGTAGTGCACGTTAACAAGTGTGGGCTCCCTCTGAATGCCATCAATTGGCTGGAAACACATCATCAGAGCAAAGCCTTCGAGCGTAAGCGGATGATTCGTGACTTGCAACTTCAACGGGGTAGTTTTGTGGTAGATGCGGGTTGTGGTCCTGGCCTGTGGACTCCCCTTCTCGCTCAAGCAATAGGACGAACCGGGTATATTCTTGGTGTGGATATCTCACCAGAGGCCCTGATTACAGCCCAACGGCGGAGCGCCCATCGCTCATATCGCCAACAGGTACAATACAAACGTGCATATCTGGAGCAGTTACCCATTGAATATGGAGCCGCTGACACGATTTTTAGCGCAAATGTCAGTCAGTATCTCTCTGATCCAATCACTACATTTGCTGCCATGGGACGTTATCTTGCACCCGGTGGACGCCTCGTTATCAAAGATATCGACTTTGGTACCATGCACTTCCACGGTGTCAACTCCGCTCTACAGACTCATGTGTTTCAAGCTCGTGCAAAGTGGGAAAAGGAACGCATCAACCAGGGATACGCCTTCGAGGATAGCTGGGTAGGCTCAAAACTTGTCGGCTACCTGCGTGCCGCCGGTTACGAAGATGTACAAGAGAAAACATATCGCATCGTACGACACTCTCCCTTACCTACCAACTTTCGATGCTATCTCCAGGGTATTGCTGAATGGTTCGTCTGTGAAGGTGCTCAATTTCTTACCAATGAAGATGTAACAAAGTGGCTACAATGTTTTTTCTCTGCAAGCAATACTGTTTTTGATGAAGATACCTTCGTCTTTGAAGAAACTGAGTTCGTGGTCACCGGCACATGGCATGGCCCCACACCACGTTTCTACATAGATATGCAGAAAGAGGTATCTCCCCTGGCGGAATCACTCCTGGTCACCTCCAGGTAATCCTCTCTCCACACTGATTTAGCGCTTTCGCGACCGTCAGTGCTGGAACATGAGGGAGGCTCGCACTCTCGTTCGCCCGCTTTTTACAGCGCCCATGCGAATGAACCCGAGTGTGAGCCTCCCTCTTTTTGAGGGAAAAATAATAACAGGGAGTTTTTATTTGAACTCCCTGTTACACAAAGGATATAACATAATAATTGCATCTCTAACACTACCTCTACTTTGTCCTCCCCTTTATTTATAGGCATGCCCTGACGCTCGAACAAATGATAAACTTTGTTGTCAGATATTAGCGACTGCTGTTCAGTTGGTCCGCGATCATCGCAATAGCAACATCACCGACGAGCGTGTGTAACTGATTGTGAAGTTGCCCCATATTTTCCATGCGTGCAGTAATAAAATCGTGCTGCGAGGTGCCATAAGAAAGCCCCGAAAGGCCTCGCTGAGCGGCTTCGTACTCCTCGCTGATCTGTGACAACAAACGGGCAACTTCACTGCGTTGTTCATTTGCTCCGAGCATGATTTCTTTTCCTTCCTGATTACAGAGCCTGTAGCCGTATATTTTTTTTGCGCTAATACATAAAGCTAGTAAGATGTAAATACAATGTGTATCGTTTGTAGAACACGATGTACAATACACATTCCTAGTATGCACGAAAATGTATGCCTTTGTCTAGTGGTTATCCCTCCTATTTTTCAAAATTAGTACTTTTCACTAAATTTCTTACATGTTATCTCAATGTATAAACATCGATAACACATTTGGATTGATTTCGTACCGCCATCTGCGTCACTTTTGTAGCATCGCCTCGCTTAACTCTCACTTTATATCCATCTCTCATTCGTTCTTCTAGATTACACACAAGAGCAGCCTTTATATGCCTCTAATTATAGAGACTGCGTTTATCCCCACAGATAAAATACTTTTTTAGAAATTTGTTATGGAAATTGAAAAATGGAAGGGGCATGGTTCATTTTTCTTCTTCGATATGGTATACTCTCTTTTAGCGTCAATTCATTGCTTACCCAATCTTTATGTAAGCTTTAACCTGACGTGAAGAGGCTACGTTGTTCTCCCTTCTGACTTGTATGTCGGTTGCAACGTTAGCACCAAGCAATTTGCTTCATTTATTGTTGAAGGGTAACGGGAACGAGCCCGTTACAGAAGCGAAAAGGAGTAGTCCTTCATGGCACGTGTCCAATTTGAGCATATCTACAAACGCTTCGGCAAAGTCGAAGTCGTTCATGATGTCAGTATTGATATCAAGGACAAAGAATTTCTGGTCCTGGTTGGCCCCTCTGGTTGTGGTAAGAGCACCTGCTTACGTATGGTTGCCGGGCTTGAAGAGCCCAGCGAGGGTGAAATCTATATCGGCGACCGCCTTGTAAACGGCGTCGACCCTAAAGACCGTGATATCGCGATGGTGTTCCAGAACTACGCTCTTTATCCCCACATGACTGTTTTTGATAATATGGCCTTTGGTTTGAAGCTGCGCCACTTCCAAAAGAATGATATCAAAAAACGCGTGGAAGAAGCCGCTGGTATTCTCGGCTTAGAGCCATTTCTCAAACGTAAACCGAAAGAGTTGTCTGGTGGTCAGCGTCAGCGCGTCGCACTTGGGCGTGCCATCGTGCGTGAAGCCCAGGTCTTCCTGATGGACGAGCCACTCTCAAACCTGGATGCCAAACTGCGTGTCGCCACGCGCGCCGAAATCATCAAGCTGCACCAGCGCATTCAGACAACGGTTGTGTATGTCACACACGACCAGGTCGAGGCGATGACCATGGGTGATCGTATCGCTGTCCTCAATGGCGGTATCATCCAGCAACTCGGTGCACCGCAAGAATTGTATGATCATCCCTCCAATATCTTCGTGGCCGGTTTCATTGGTTCACCTGCGATGAACTTCTTCCCCGGTGCGCGTATTGCGAGCGATGGCGATCTCACTAAAGTAGTACTCGAAGGCATCGGTCAGGTCGCTGTTCCTCCACTTTTCGTGGAACGCGCTCGTGCCGCAAGCAACAAGAATCTTACCTTCGGCGTACGCCCAGTTCACCTGGAAGACGCCGCTCTCATCAATCGCAATGGTTCCACCCCTTCCACCATCGATGCGGTTGTCGATGTGGTTGAGAACCTGGGCAACGAACTTCAGGTCTACTTTAATACTGGTGGTCATAACGCAGTAGCAACCCTTAATCCTCGCTCACAGGTTGCAGCCGGCGACAAAGTCCGCCTTTACGTCGATAGCGATCAGATCCACCTCTTCGATTCGGATACTGGCAAGTCTATCTTCTAACTAAAAAAATAACACTGGTCCAGCAATGTGAGGAGTAACATTGCTGGACCAGTGTTATTTTTTACAATGTAATTACTTTGTCAATGACGATCAACAGATAACATAACTGTGGTGCTCTGTTGATCGTCATTTTGCCCTGGCGTGTGATAAGAGAGGAAACGCAGGGAATGGGGAAATCGGGCTTATAAATCGCGCCCCTACACCAGTGGCAAAAAGGCAGGAGAGCGCTTCCTTGCACAAAACGAGCCACTGGTGTAGGGGCGCGATTTATAAGATTTATAAGCCCGTGGTGGGCGTCGTATGAACGTTGACAGAAGCACCACACTGAACATAAACGTACTAATTACGCAATGGCTTCCCCGTCATCAAAACGGCCTCTATACGCGCCTGCGTCTTCTCCATGCCACACAACTTGAGGAATGCCTCGCGCTCCAGATCGAGCACATACTGTTCGGTAACAGGATCAACCGGCGAACAATCTCCACCCGAAAGAACACGGGCCAGCAATCGCGCAATCACGGCATCATGCTCACTGATCTTCCCTGTAAAGAGCAGGCCATCTACCTGCTGCTCCAACACCAGGCGAGCACCCGCTCCCGGCAAGAGCAGCATCTGCGGCTGAGCAGGCTTCCACTGACCCGCCGCTTGAGCGTCCGCCAGTTTGAGCGCATCAGCTTTAGCATCGCGCAATAACAGGTCTCGGTTGATTGTAATGGCATCGGTCTTGCGCAGGAAACGCAGTTCCTGGGCCTCTACAGCGCTGGTGGAAACAGTGGCAACGGCGATGGTCTCAAATGCCTTACGTACAGGCGTAAATGATCCGCCCGTCTTGCCAGCTTTCTGTGTTTCCAGGTCTGCTCCCTGACGCAGCAGTAGTTCTTTACAGCCACCACCAGCCGGTATCAGCCCAACTCCAACCTCAACAAGACCTATGTAGGACTCAGCAAGGGCACGCGTATGGTTGCAGTGCATGATGATCTCACAGCCACCACCCAACGCTCGACCCGTTGGGGCCGCTACAACCGGGATCGGACTATATTTGAGCAACTGGTGCGCTTGCTGTAAACCATTGGTGGCACCCTCTATCTGCTTCCACTCACCACTCCTGGCCCCCATCAGTACCAGCAAGACATTGGCACCAGCGGAGAAGTCATCGGCTTCGTTTCCAACTACCAGGGCACGAAACTGCTTCGGACCTTCTTCTACAGCATAGTGCAACATTTCGATGATGCCTTCATCGATGGTATTCATCTTTGTATGGAATTCGAGGCAGGCAACACCATCGCCCAGGTCTATTAATGCTGCTGAACCATTATCGCGCACGATGTTGGTATTCTGTGTCTTGAGTGCCTGCAAGGAAATGCTACCCTCAGGCACTGATACAGGTTTGTATTCCCCCGTGACAAAGTCGAAGTACTTACGCTGTCCAATACTGCCAGTGTAGAATGTGCCGAGCCCCTTGCTGGTGACGCGGCGTACCAGGGCCGGTAGCTCACGCCCCTGGAAAACCTTCTCCAGCACGTCGGGATTCTCCAGCAGCAGATCCCACACTTCAAAGCTGCCAAAAGTAAAGTTGAAGCCCCAGCGCATCGCTTCGTCAATTGCGACGATACTATCAGCAATCTCTTCGGCAAGTTCAGCGGCGTAAATTAACGAGTCTGCCGTGGTTTCACGTGCGAACACGCTGGCACGATCATCCCCTGACAGCACTGCTAGCATCTGCTGCTTCGGATCGCTGAAATTGCGGGCGGCTCCTATTGAGGCATAACGCACCTTGTTTTGTGGCACATACTCGAATGTTTTCAGATCCAGTTCCAGGATGCTTGATCTACCATCTGGACCCTTGACGCGTTTGTAGAATCCCTGTCCGCTCTTTTCGCCAAGCCACTTGCGTTTGACCAACTCGCGCAGCACCTCAGGCGCTCGGAAGGCTTCGCGGTACGGATCATTCGGCACATTTTCATACAGATTGTCAGCCACATGCAGCGACGTATCCAGTCCCGAAAGATCAGCCGTGCGGAAAATAGCCGATTTGGGACGCCCCATGATTGGTCCCAGGATCGTGTCAACCTCGCCTACAGTGTACCCCTCGGCAAGCCCGCGCTGAATGGTGGACATAAAGCCATGAGTACCGATACGGTTGGCAATAAAGTTCGGTGTATCTTTACAAAAGACAACGCCCTTGCCCAATACTTCGGTTGCGAAACGTTGCATGTATTGGGCCAGCGCAGGATCAGTATCGACCGTGGGCACAATTTCGAGCAGGCGCATATAACGCACGGGATTGAAGAAGTGCGTGATCAGGAAGTTATGGCGGAAATCCGCGCTGCGTCCTTCCAGTAGCATATGCGCAGGCAGACCAGAGGTGTTAGAGCTGATAATCGTGCCCGGCGTGAGAACTGTTTCAATCTTGCTGTAGAGCGCACGCTTGATATCAATGCGCTCAACGACGGCCTCCACGATCCAATCGACATCGGCAAGTTCTTCCAGATCATCCTCGACGTTACCTATTGTAATGAGTTTTGCAGCACGTTTGCTATAAAAAGCGGCTGGTCGGGATTTGAGCGTTTTATCCAGGCCCGTGCGTGCCACAACGTCGCGGTCTTTCTTCTCGTCAGGAGGTACGATATCGAGTAGCAGGCTGGGTATGCCGACGTTGGCGAGATGGGCCGCGATGGCAGCTCCCATGACGCCAGCACCAAGCACCGCTACTTTGCGAATCTGGTACGACATGGCTATGACATCCTCTCGATAAGTGTTGCGACTCCCTGGCCTCCACCCACGCAGAGTGTGGCAATACCCAGCGTCTTGTCGGCTGTCTGCAGATCGTTGATTAGTGTGGCGATGAGTCGTGCTCCACTACTTCCCAGCGGATGACCCAGCGCGATGGCACCACCATGAGGATTGAGCTTCTCTTCGTCGATCCCCATGGCCTGTACAACGGAAAGCGTCTGGGCCGCAAAGGCTTCGTTAAGCTCAATGATGTCGATATCGCTCAGTTGCAATCCTGAGCGCTGTAAAAGTTTGCGCATAGCCGGTACAGGCCCGATCCCCATTACATCGGGCGAGACACCGGCTACGGCCAGAGTACGTACCTTTGCCAGTGGCGTGATCCCCATGTCACGAGCTTTTTGCGCGGACATCAAGACGACGGCTGAGGCTCCATCGTTGAGCGGACTGGAGTTTCCTGCCGTTACCGAACCACCTTTGATAAAAGCTGGCTCAAGGCTGGCAAGCCTCTCCAGTGACGTGTCACGACGTGGCCCCTCATCGACTTCCATCAAACGCCCATCTGGCAAAGGTACGGGAACAATTTCTCGCTTAAAAACACCGCTATCAATAGCAGCAAGAGCTCGCTGGTGGCTGCGCAACGCGAAGGCATCCTGTGCCTCGCGACTGATCTTATATTCCCGTGCCAGATTCTCGGCAGTCATGCCCATCGGAATATAGCTCGAATAGCCATACTCAAGCTCACAGGGAGGATAGGATAAACTGCTCACTTCTCCCTCACGAGCCTTGATCAAACGCGGATTAAAGCTTGGATTAAAGCCGCCCATAGGTACACGCGACATAGCCTCGACACCACCAGCTACAATCACGTCTCCCAGATCAAGCATAATGCTCTGGGCAGCCATATTGACCGCCTGCAAACTGGATGCGCAGAAACGGTTCACGGTGACGCCGCCCGCTGTCTCTGGCAATCCCGCCAGAGCACCAACGATACGCGCCAGGTTCATGCCCTGCTCCCCCTCTGGGAAGGCACAGCCGAGAATAAGATCTTCAATCAACGAACGATCTAATTGTGGTACACGGTCGACAGCAGCTTTAATGGCAACAGCGGCAAGGTCATCAGCTCGTACTTCCCTGAGAACTCCCTTGTTCGCTCGCCCGATGGGAGTGCGTACCGCACTGACAATGACGGCTTCTGACATATCTCTATTTCTCCTCAAATAGGTATCATATTAACAATAAAATTTGGTTCTCTCCAGGGTAGGGGCGTCACCTTGCGTGCGCCCGCGTTGCCTGGGAGCATTGTTCATCGGAACGCGGGCGCACGCAAGGTGACGCCCCTACCCTTATTCCAACCGCACAATACCAGATGTCGATCCTCGCAGCACCTCTTTGCCTTGTTGATTGTAGCAGCTAAAGTTGATCTCCATCTGTAGACGCTTCGCTACCTGCTCAATCCGCGTAATTACGGTCTCACAGCGAACCGTATCGCCTACATAGACCGGACGCAGAAACTCAAAGTTCATACTACCCGCAATATAGTTCAGATCGCCGCCCAGTTTTGTAGGAAGGGTGGCTGTTAACAAACCATGCACCATCAAGCGTCCCTGGCTATCCGCCGTGACGTGATGTTCGCCCTGGTCCCCTGAGAGGTGGGCAAAGAGGCGCACGTCTTCTTCAGTAAAGCTGCGTTCCCATGCACTCGTATCACCCACCTGCATTGTCTATCTCCAACCTTATAAGGGATATCCCTGCTTTTCAACAACTATCGTCGCGATCTCCCGCTGCGCCGCCACTCCGTTGAACACATAATCGCCAACGTAGGTACGCACACGTGCCAGCTCTTTCTCTACTTTTTCCGCATCAGTGTTCGTCATAATCATTTGATCCAGATTGCTCCTAATGCGCGAGAAGGCCAGCCAGGTCGCCAGTTGCGCCAGTTTGACATGTGTAGCACTATTCTCATCCCCACGCCGCACCGACTGAATAGCTCGGGCAAGGGCACTATCGACTGCATACAGGTCGATTAAAAGGTTCGCCAGGTACTCGATAAACTCCTGCTCATTTTCAAGCGCCTGCATATATTTCATGGCGGTCTTCATTGCGCTGTAAATGGTCACATCCTTGGCTCGCTCAAGGGCATTGACGGCCCCTCGCAATTCGGCAGGAATGGTTTCGTCAGCTCCCTCTGGTGCCTGACCGGATTTGATACGCTCCTGAATTGCGGGGAAACGCGCCATCAAATCAATCTTACCAGCCAGCACACGGCGGAACAATGTGCCCGAGGCAACCAGCCGATTGATCTCGTTGGTTCCTTCAAAGATACGCTGAATGCGTGCATCGCGATACGCCTTCTCAATCGGATACTCATGCATGAACCCATAACCTCCGAAGATCTGCACACCTTCGTCTACTGCCAGCGCCAATACTTCACTACCATGCACCTTGGCAAGCGAGGCTTCAATAGCATATTCTTCGATTGACTTGAAGACAGTCTCAGTATCTTCACCTGCGCTACGCTGGGCCTGCGCAATATTTGCAGCGGTACGGAACACTTCGCTCTCAGCCGCGTATATTTCGGCGGCGACGCGTGCCAGCTTCTTTTTGATCATGCCGAACTCATGCAGGAACTTACTAAAGGACTTGCGCTCCGTAGTGTACGTCGCAGCCAGTTTCAATGCGGTACGTGAACCACCAACCGTCCCGGCCCCCAACTTCAAGCGCCCAATATTTAGAATGTTGAAGGCAATCTTATAACCCTTGTGAATTTCACCCAGCAGGTTCTCGACGGGCACAGGTGCATCCTCGAAGTAGACCTGGCGCGTAGATGAACCCTTAATCCCCATCTTGTTCTCTTCAGCTCCCGTCGAAACTCCTGGATACGTGGTCTCGACGATAAACGCTGAGGGCCTGTTTCCATCAATGCGAGCAAAAACAACCATCATGTCTGCAAAACCCGCGTTGGAGATCCACTGCTTGGTCCCATTAAGGATGTAATGCTTGCCATCCGGAGCGAGTTCCGCGCGTGTACTCAGCGACATGGCATCCGACCCAACACCCGGCTCGGTTAATGCATAAGCTGCAATCCATTCACCACTCGCTAACCTTGGTAAATATTTTTGCTTCTGCTCCTCAGTTCCATAATAAACAATGGGCAATGTGCCGATGGTGGTGTGTGCGCCAAATGCAACACTAAACGATGCCTCCTTCAACTCAGAGCCAACCAGGGCACTGGTCAGCAAACCCAACTCAGCACCACCATAGGCTTCGGGTATATCGATCATTAATAGACCCTGTTCACCTGCCTTCTTAACGAGGCTCGGCAACAGGCCAGGCTCCTGGCGATCTATGGCATCCAGATGCGGCATTACCTCGCGCTCGATGAAAGTGGCCGCCGACTCTTCAATCCACCGCTGCTCCTCATCTCGCTGCTCCAGAGTAAATATTCTTTCAGCGCTCTCTCCTACAGGTGTGGTGAGAAATGCTGTTCCTTCTTCCGTTGGTTTGATCGTTGTTGACATGGATGCTGCTTCTCCTTTGATTATCGGCACAGGCCACGCACGGGCGTCGTAAACGCGGCCCCTACGTGAATTTGGTTATCCGCATTGGATACGCACCTGGGCGCCGTAAATGCGGCCCCTACATATTATTTCGTTACACGTAACTCTCTGCGTAAGACTTTACCAATAATTGACTTGGGTAAACTCTCACGAAATTCTATCAACTTTGGCACCTTGTATGATGCCAGTTCTTGTTTACAAAATGCGACAATCGCCTCTCGCTTTTCTTCCGATGGCTTAATACCTGATCGCAGTACGATAAAGGCGGCTACCGTCTCGCCACGATACTCGTGTGGCATACCAACAACGGCTGCTTCAGCTACATCAGGATGCTGGAATAGCACCTCTTCTATCTCGCGTGGATAGATGTTAAAGCCGCCCGCAATAATCATATCTTTGGCTCGTTCCACAATGTAGAAGTATCCCTCTTCATCCATCTTGCCAAGATCGCCAGTATGCATCCAGCCATTATAGAAAACAGCTTTGCTCTCATCCTCTCGTTTCCAGTACCCTTTCATTATATTGGGTCCCTTCACAAGAATCTCACCCACTCCACCAACAGGCACCTGTTCACCGGTCAGTGGACTGACAATAATCAATTCGACATTCGGTAATGGTAGACCAACGCTTCCATTGCGCCGCTTTTCTGTAAGTGGATTACAATGTGTGACGGGAGAGGCTTCGCTCAGACCATAACCCTCGACAAGAGTAGCCCCCGCCATCTTCTCGAAATCATCTTGCACTTTAGCAGCCAGTGGGGCAGCGCCACTGATACAATACGTGATAGATTGCAGTTGAGCACTTTGTTCACCGACTTCACGCATAATCGCAATGTACATTGTTGGAATACCGGGGAAAAGAGTGGGCTTGTAACGACGAATGGAGCTCAAAACATCTTTTGCCTTAAAACGTGGCAGTAAAACCATAGTTGCCGCAGCAAGAATGGAGAAATTCATACCAACCGTCAGGCCGTATGAGTGAAAGAAGGGCGCGACACAGAGAGAAACTTCTTTACCATCCCTGGCTTTAGGTGTCCAGTAGCGCGTCTGCATGGCATTGGATAGTATGTTGCGATGCGTCAACATCGCTCCTTTGGCAAGTCCCGTTGTACCGCCTGTATACTGGAGAGCCGCAAGATCATCACCTGTTACTGGCACTGGCAGGTTGAAAGCTGCAACACTCCCTTTGTGTACACTTAAAAAACTCTGTACTGTATGCAGTGTCGGGTCACTTTTTAGTTCTTTCTCACTTAGCCTTGGCTCAGGTACGTTGACTCCGCGCTGGCTCAGAGGATAAAGGTTGCGCAACAGCGGAGGCAAAAAGTCGGAAGGGCTGGTGACAATGATGTGTTCTAATGCCGTATGCGCACGAATATTGCGTACCGATGGGTAGAACGAGTCAAGCATGACGATGACCGTAGATCCTGAATCAATGAGCTGGTGAGATAACTCGCGCTCGGTGTAAAGAGGATTGGTAGGCACAACCACTGCTCCGGCTCTCAGGGCTCCATAAAAAGCTATTGGGTATTGAGGAATATTTGGCAGTGCAATAGCAACCCGATCCCCTTTTTTCACGCCGATCTTCTGTAAACCAATGGCGAAACGGTTGGCCAGGGTTGAGAGTTGAGCATAGGTAATCTTACGACCATAGTAAATTATGGCGGTATTGTTTGGATAATGACGTGCGGTGTTATCGAGGAGCCAGGTCAAAGGGCGATCTGGAATATCAAGATGAAAAGGAACACCCTCTTCATAGTTACGTAGCCAGGGACGAGTTGCTAATAATTCATCATTGTGTGGTTCCGTCTGTGCATTATTGATGAGAGATGGGTCGGACATGTAGCGATAGCTCCTCTCCATAGCAGTACCCCTCACAGGTACCTGAGGCGACCTCTTTGTCGCGATTATAAGTAATAAAACTACCCACTGGCATCAGTATAAGCTATGCTATGGAATATGGACATGTTGCCAGCTAACAAATTTTGCGGCATAATGTACAGGTAGCTAACGCCTGTGTGAATGAAAAAATGGTTTTGAGAGGAGGAATCTCTTGTGGAAACTCAATATCACACAAAGCAGATTTCAGATTTCGCGCAACTGGTAACCCGGTTCCGTCAGGAACACGACATGTCGCAGGGACAACTGGCACAGGCCACCCGTCTCTCTCGTACATATGTCTATCATCTTGAGACGGGACAACGTACGAATCCCTCATCTGCTGTTGTGCAAAACATTGTACGCGCTCTGGAGCTCACACCTGAAGAGCGCAACCGTTTTTATGATGCCTATACTCAACTAACCGGGCACTATATCGACTCCGAATTGTTTGAGGGCACTCTGCTCGATATGGGAGAGCTGGCACGCTTATTGGTGCACAATACTTCGTACCCTGCTCATTCTCTGGATCGCCTCTGGTTTCTGCATTCCTGGAATGCAGCGGCAACTACTCTGTTCGAGATACAGGAAGAACTCGGAAAAGGGAAGAAACTACATCTGTTAGAACTGGTTTTTGATCCCCTTAAGCGTCCCCGCTTTCATGGCTGGGAGAACCTGGCCCGGCGCTTGATGAGCGATTTTCTCTACGATACACGCACCATGACGCACCTTCCTGAATATAAGACATTGTGGAAAAGCCTGCGCGAACTCCCCGAATTCCGACGCATCGCTTCAGCCACATATCCCAGAGGAAAACCTGCGCCCTCTTTCGTCTTCCAGGTCCAGCATAGCAAACTCGGTCGGCTGACTCTGCGCACAGCTACCACCGGGTTCACCGGTATCGCCAGCTATTCGATGGTTAGTTACGTTCCCGGCGATCAGCAGGCACTGGCTATGTATCGTCAGCATGGATGGCAACAAGGCTAGATATTAGCTGAGGATATAGTTATCACACGCTGAACCTGCTGCGCAGCCAGAAACTTCGTCCGCATCTGCCCATCCTCTATCCTCTCAGCAAGAGCATATACAATTTCACTTGCGTGCTTAAAAGCTATACACGCCCCGACTTCGTTGCCCTGTGCCTGATACAAATCGCCGCGTGCAGCTTCTATAGACCAGAGTTCTCCTGGTAGCCCGATCTCCTCAGCCAGTTCTCCCGCTTTTTGCAGGTAAAGATGCGTCTGCTCAAATTCACCGCCCCAGAGGGCCAATACAGCCAGCATCCGCAGGTAAGGAATACGGTAACGAGGGCTCTGGCCGATCAAACTCCCAAATTGTTCAGTATCAGCAGTCGCACGTTCGTTATATCCTGTACGTACCAGAATCTCTGTTTCATACCAGCGCGTCAGACCAACATACAGAAAAGTGCTATTGCTTCTATAGGCTAGCGCCTGCGTTGCATATGGTTGAGCTTCCGCCCACTCATCAGCAAGGACGCAATCGGCGCAAAGTTCGGCGGTCAGCATTTCCAGAACAGGCTGCGGCACATCAGTGGGGAAGACGCTCATTGCCTCACGATGAAGCGAGTAGGCGCTAACCGGGTTCATCAGCGCCCGCTGTACTCTTCCTAACGCGTTCAGGCAAAGACACAATAGCAGGGCTACATTGTATGCTCGTGCCCATGTCAGCGCTTCCTGTGCCAGAGCCAGTGCTTCTCCATATGCCCCAATATCCAGCAATCCTGCTACCAGATGATAAGTGGAATAGATCCTTCCCCAACGATACTTGGCCTGAGTAAATGCCAGATACGCTCCACGTGCAGCGATGACACTTTCTTGCGGCTGACTTCGACTAAATTTGGCCTGGGCAACCTGTAGAAGGCAGGTTGCTTCCATCACAGCGTTGTGCTGTTGTTCGTAGAACATGCGAGCCTCCTCAGCCAGAGTTTCGACCTCTTCCCAGGCACTTACCAGCATACGTACATTGGCGAATGCCGAGAGTGTACGTGCTATCAGTTCTGGCAAAGTGGCCTCGTGTGCCAGTTGGAGCGCTTGTTCAGCATGTTGTAATGCCGCTTCAACGTCAAAGCGATAGAAGTTGAATTGCGTCAACTGCCATTCGTTCTCTGCGAGCAGCGCAGAGTCACCGACATGACCAGTTTCTTCCTGAAAAAGCATACGAGCCTGCTCTTGCATATCAAACGTCTTATAGCGAGTGACTGTCGCTAACTGACACAAAGCGTCATGGATCAGTATTGTTACATTTATTCTCCTCGCCAGTAAGAACATGGATTGGTAGGTAGCCCACGCGTGTTCTCGCTCATGCAGAACTTCGTAGACATGCCCCGATTGAAGGTAAAGATGTTCAATAGTCGGCAATGGCACAGCAGGTAATACTCCTTCCTGTACTTGCTGTTCCATCAATACATGTAATGCACTTTCATAAAAGGCGATAGCATCGCGGAAAGCAAGAAGGCGTAACGCTACATCACCAGCAGTAATATAGAGATAGAGTGCCGACTCATACAGGCCTGCCGCCTGTGCATGATACGCCTGGAACGAAAGAGGAACAGCCTCGCGATGCAATATTTCTAGTGCACGAGCATGTAACTCCATCCGCTGGACACCTGCTATGTCCGCATAAGCAACTTCGCGAACTTTGTCATGCATAAAAAAGTAGCATGTCCCCTCTTCACAAAAAATACGCCCCATCAGTAATTCGCTGAGGGCTTCCCATCCCTCTTCATCACTCAGGCCAGCGACATAACATACATATGCAAAAGGCAGACTGCGCCCGAGAACAGCTCCGGCAGCTACCAGCATCCTGGCTTCCGGTGTAAGTAGCTTGAACTGCATAGCGACAACAGCTCGCACACCTGGAAGCACCATGCGTTCTAATGCACCGCCCGCAATTGACGCAAAACCAATTCTCCATCCACCATCCTTTCTCTCACGCGCCGTAAGCAATCCTTGTTCAAAGAGCATTTTGAGCAGCTCTACCATATAAAAAGCCTGCCCTCCCGTTTCGCTGTAGAGCCAGTGTCCAAATCCTGCGAGATACACTGCATCTTCTTCGGCAATAGCAAGCACAAATTCTATTGTATCTTCAAGTGTCAGTGGATTTACAATGAAGCTAGAGGCATGCAGATCTTGTTCGAGATGAGCAAGCCAGGCCGCAAAGGCCGGTAGTATGACCAATGCCTCTGTGCGTAAGGCCAGAAGTATTAATATGGGGGTATTGCTCTCTATCCAACGTCGACTGGCATACTGGAGCATATCCAGCGAAGCAAAATCGGACCAGTGGATATCGTCGATAAACATAACAACTGGTGCCCGCTCCGCCAATGCCTGGCCTAGTAGCGTAAATGACTCACACAGCCGTTTGTATTCCGTCTTCCCTGGCCCCTCACTCGGGAATTGATTGAGTGTATAGGTGCGCATCTCCGTAAGCACATGATCCAGCATTTCAGCGAGCGGATCAAGAAGCGTGTCTTGCCTCTGCCGCTCGTTCGTTGCACGCGCCCGACGCCGTTCCAGCATCTCGACCAGAGGCTGATAAGGCCAGCACCCACCACCTTCAAATGCTCTCCCCTGTAATACATCTGCACCTTGCGCAACTGACCAGTCTAAAAATTCGCTCGCCATCCGCGTCTTGCCAATACCGGACTCGCCTTTTACGCTCATAATCCAGGTATGCCCTTCCTGGACACATGCATAGGTCTCCATTAACCTGCTCATCTTCGTTGCACGTCCAACAAATGGCCCCCGGTCAATCATTGCCAGCCCACTATCCACCTGCAAGCCACTTTTCCCCATCTCACACTCCTTCTTCACATCCCGCGCCCTGTATACTCAACTATCATCATCACAATCATTTCAAGCATACTATACCTTATACTAAACAGAAATACAATAGCATATTATTAGTATTTTTGCCGAATTAATGGTTCACAATGGTATGGATCAATATGATATTCATATTATGGAGTAGATGCGCGAAGAGGTATGGTGGTCCCCCTGATCACACAAGAATGATGCTAGCGACATCGCGGTGAGGATTTAGCAAAAGAGTTCTTAAATAGTTACAGCGATATACTAATATGATATACCACTATTGATAGTTGTGGTATACTAATGCTGACTGATCTACAGAAGTCTTTCCGTATTATCGCCTGGATGGACAAGGCAATTTGTACTCAACAACACACAAAGGAGGAAAATCAGTATGGCACTGGCGTTTCTATTTGAGTTTCCTGGTGGCAGGCAAGAGCAATTTGACCAGGTTTTAGAGAAACTACAGCTTGGCAGTAAAGCCGCTCCAGGGCAACTCTTTCACGTTGAAGGTCCGATGGAAGGAGGGTGGCGCGTGGTCGATGTATGGGAATCGGAGGAAGCCGCCAATAAGTTCTTTCAAGAGAAACTAGGGCAGGCATTGCAAGAAGCAGGCTTAGCGACTCCCCAACCACAGGTCTGGCCCGTCCACCGATTGCTCAAACCCTAACATTCGTGCTCCTTCCTTTATCCACGATGTGACAGGTCAACGAACGACCTCTGTAGCACCTTTCACATGAAAGGTGAGGAATTCGGTGGGTAAGATGCCACCGAGTTCTTGTTGTTGAGGCTACTTGAGACTATATGCAGGCATGCTTGATTACGCTAGAACAAGCAGCGCTTCTGGCGAAAAAAAGGGTTCAATTTCTCCTTCTTGAGGATCTTCTCCCATATGATATACTCTATAGGCACCTACAATAGAGGCATCTAACCTTATCTCAATGCAAACGTAGAGAAACATAGATGATGCATTTGATTTCATCGCACTGTGACATTACTAAAACGTGATAACCCCACACAGGTAATGTGCATTGAGAACTTTATAGACAATTACAAACAACTAGATGACAAAAAGATATACAGCCGCTTTGGAGGAGTAACGAATGGATGCTCGTTTTTATAATACAGATGATATTGATATCGAGCAGTTAGCAAATGATCTTGTGAATGTATACATCGCACAGGGTTATCAGGCTCAGCAGTTTGGCGATCAGCAGCAACGGCTGGTACAGTTGAAAAAAGGTGGCGATTTCGAGGCCATCATTGGTATGCAGGCTGCTCTGACAGTGACAGTACAGAAAACTGCTAATGGCACTCTTGCGATGATTGGTCAACAGAAATGGCTGGATAAGGCCGCTGTGGGAGCCGTTGGTATTGTGGCTCTTCCGATACTATGGCCACTCGCTCTGACCGCTGGCGTAGGTGCACTGCGCCAGGCAAGCCTGAGCAACCAGGTGTTGAATATAGTTGATGGCCTGGTACGGCAGCAACGGCCAGGATTGGTCGCAGGCCCTATCCCCATGCAACTTTTGCCACAGGTTCAGCAACGCTGGGGTAGTCCTCCGCAGCAACAGACACCAATCTATATTCCGCCTCCACAACAGACGCCAGCATATATACCACCACCGCGCGTCATCGTTTCAGAGGCTACTGTGCCTGCACCACCTGTAACACCTCGACCAGTTCCAAGGCCTACGGGGGGACAATTGCACTGCCCAAACTGCAATACGCCATATGAAGCAGGTGATACGTTCTGCTCCGGCTGTGGTCGCTCGTTAGCACCTGCAAAGGAATATTGTAGTAACTGTAACTTCGAGATTAAGCCGGGCGCTTCCTTCTGCCCAAAATGTGGAGCTTCGACGTTCCAGACAAATACTCAGCAGACGCCAGCGGTTCCCAGTCGGCCCCTACCGCCACCATCGGCACCCTATACGCCGCCAACGCCGTCTGCTTCGCCACAACCAACCGTTACTTATACGCAACCGGCAATGCCTATGTATACACCACCACCAACCCCACAGACACCGGTCTATACACCACCGCCAGCACCAGTCTATACACCACCAACCTCACAGCCAACGGTTGAGGCAAAGCCAGTTCAGATTACCCCTGCTCCTGAGCCCCCGCTATATGTGCCACCCACGACTCAGGATCCATCAGTGGTTCCACAACCGAAAGTGACACTGGTTCCATCAAACGAGCCAAAGAAAGAGAAGCCTGCGCCACCACGACCGGAAAAGCAGTATTATATACCATCCTCCTCACAGGCCCAGGCTAATCCATCTGCGCCACACGCAGGATTGCATGTGTCACCACCTGCACCTGCAACGCCGATCCAGTCCCAGGTTGCTTCTAAGCCTGCCAGTGACGCCAATGTTCCCTGGGGTTCGTTGCAATTCAACGATGGCCCACAAATTCAGCTTGCTGGCGAACGTGCAGTTGTAGGACGCTACGATCACGACCTGGGTGGTATTGAGCCAGAGATCGACCTGGCCCAGATCCAGGGTGCCGACACCGTTTCGCGTATTCACGCTGCAATCGAACACATCGGCAGCACCTGCACACTGACCGATCTGAACAGTACCAACGCCACGCGCATCAATGGTAAACGCCTGGAGCCGGATAAAGCAACGCCTATTAACGATGGAGATACGCTCCAATTCGGAAAGATCACCTGCACGTTTAAAAAATCATAGTAACTCAGTTTTCTCTCATTTTGAAAAGGAAGGGGAAACAGCTCATTTTTTCAGTTTTTCCCCTTGACATCTCTATCAGACTTGGGTACGCTATGATTCCTGGTACATTTGTGGAGTAGATGGGCTTCTTAGTGCGTTCTTTCATGAAGAAACGCTTACTGAGGTGTGTGTATGCTTGAAGGCGCGACAGCGCACTCCTATGGACCGCCGCGTCCCTCTCAACAATTCCCTGCGGCGGTGGATATCCCTTCGTTCCTTCTGTTCGGCCCTGTACGTATCGTCTATCTGATCTGCTCTCTCTACATATACTTCCTTCATTGTATAGTCAGGACTTTCATGCAGTTCGCCCCCTCCTGCGCGTTGGTCCCGCATTATTGTATGCTTCATATCAGGATACGTGATCCCTTACGAAAGGAGCATGCGCTATGACCCGGCCCTTCACCCTTGGCATTGAAGAAGAGTTTCAAATGGTAGACAAACATACGGGCCAGTTAGCTTCCAGCATCCATACCATTTTAGAAAAAGGAGTACCTCTCCTCGGCGAGTGCATTAAGCCAGAAATGCTCCAGTCGACGGTTGAGCTTGTAACAGGTATCTGCGCCCATATTTCTGCCGCCCGGCAGGAATTACACCATCTGCGCACTACTCTGGCAGATATCGTCGCTTCAGAAGGCCTGGCACTGGTGAGCGCGGGAACGCATCCCAACGCACACTGGCAGGATCAAGAACGTACTCGTAGCGAGCGTTATGAAGCTCTGGAAGATGAATACCAGGATGTCGGACGCTCAATTTTGATCTTTGGCCTGCATGTCCACGTGGGCATCGATGACCATGAACTGGCGATTCCCTTAATGAATCAGTTGCGTACATGGCTTCCCCATCTGCTCGCAATCTCCTCCAACTCACCTTTCTGGAGTAATCGCGACTTGGGGTTGCGCTCATATCGCTCTATCGTCTGGAAACGCTTTCCACGCACAGGTGTGCCCCCTCTCTTCGCTTCAACCAACGAATTTGATAATTACGTCGAACACCTTATTAAAACTGGATGCATAGACAACGGCAAACGCATCTGGTGGGATATTCGCCCGCATCCCTTTTTTAGTACTATCGAATTCCGCATCTGCGATATGCCCGCAACCTTTGAAGATACCCTGGCTATCGCAGCTTTCTGTCAGGCACTGGTGGCCAAATTAACCTGGCTCCATAGACATAACATGACAACACACGTGCTCCCAGCTCACCTTATCGATGAGAACAAATGGCTCGTGGCGCGTTATGGCCTGGATGCTGAGGTGGTCGATTTTGCACAGAATTGTCGCCTGAGTATGCGCGAATCTATCCATGAAACGCTCGATTTTGTAGATGATGTGATTGATGACCTGGGCAGTCGGCGCGAGATAAGCTACCTCCGCGCATTACTTGAAGACCCGCGTGGGACAGGTGCCGACCGCCAGATCGCCGTCTATCAAGAAACTGGCAGCACTCTCGCTGTCACTCACTTCTTGATGCAGCAAACCATGCAGGGTTTGGCACTCGATCATGTGAGGTAACAGGTAGTGAAGATCAGGAGATTTTCAGGGCACCCACAAGTCCGGGACTGGGCGATCATACCATTCCAGGGCGAGTATCAGGTACCAACAGGAATAGGAAACTGAGCAATGTATATTCAGAGCTATGCAACGGAGTATAATAGCCACAGCGTCACGGGAAACCGCTCGTGTATAAGCACCCGCGCCGGGTTGCTTCTACCGCTTTATTCGTCTGTGGTCTGGTTTTCCTCCTCTGCATGCTCTCCATTGTCCATTATTCTGAAATGCTGGTACCTTATGATCGCCCGTGTCCCCGACTTGTGCTCGCCCTGCCAAATTCCCTCCCATCTCAATTCTCTTTCATGCGAGCCCCTACCCCCACAATGCAAAATATGCAGATACCTTTTTCTCATAGACGCCTTGCATATTGACGTACTACGCCCTATACTAACAACGGATAACCATGCATATACGCGCTAATAGAACCTTTCCAGTCACGAATATTAGCCCATTTTTACACAGGCGCAACTAATTACCTCTCTGATGCGTCATTTATGATAGAGGTTTCTTTCTAATGAAGCTTGCAGCTCTTCCATTAATATATAGATTGTTACCTATCTCGTGAGCCGCTATTCGTCCGTCGTAGGTTGCAACCGCATAGTTTGTGTAATGATTAATATCGGTCAATTTTTGAGGGGTGCATAATAGTACCAGTTCGTTCTCTTTTGTATTTAATGTATAGCAATGGCGGGGGTGAACATTGCTCGAAATTCGAGATAAAAGCGCCTCAACACTTGAGGTGCGTAAACAAAATATCTCCTCGTGGCAGGAAGCTAGTATTACCAGATTGAATTCTAAGGCGAAAAAACGTTTTTCTAAAAATAAGTCTGCTATTATTGCATACTTTACTGGTGATAAGCCCATCGAGGAGATCGCAACACAATACAACCTTTCGACAGGACAACTGCTAAAAATGACCGAAAATTGTTTGAAGCAGCATGAAGATGGATCTCCATGGGGCTACCGTGCACTATTACCAGGCGTTCTGGTGAAGGATCACGCCTCCCGTTCTGCTCCTGAGCAGACTGAGGTGCAGGACGCTACTATTGACAGTGCTCCTGCTATCCAGGAGCCTGAAAAACAGGAACAAGTGGTAGATGATCAGGACAATCTAAAATCCACTGCAAAACGTCGGGCGATTACAACTACGCCCACTGACGCGCCAGAAGAAACGCCAGTGGTGGCCGTCGTACCTGCTCAACCTGCTGATTCCAACGAAACTGATAGCATTGATCATCTACAAAATCAAGCTGTTGAGTCATCTCCTATTCCTGTATCAGAGAGCTCTGAGGTTGCTTCGTCAGAAGTTGCAACAAAGAATGCACAGGCGGAAATATCTGATCAAGCTGATGAAACTGGTTTTCTGAGCCCAGAAAATGTTACTTTGCCTGACGAAACAGCGATCTCTGGTCTCGATGCCAGTTCTCCATCTGATGACATTGACACTCAATCTTCTGCGTCAGAAAGCGGGCTTACATCTGCTGCTGCCGAAGTCCCTGTTACAGAACCCGAAGTTACACCGGACACAACTGAGGTTTCTGCTACAGAGACCAACGCTACAACTCACGAGTTGTCATCCTCTGTTCCTCAAGATTTGCCAATTGAAGAAAACATTCTCAATCAGGCAAGGGAAATTGAGGAACATGATGATCAGGAAGTTGAGGACGCAGGTGAAATTGAGGACGCTCCGACTCTCATAGAAATACAGGAGTTGAATACCTCTCTTGATGAGCAAAAACAAGGACCAGCCCTGGAAGAAGAGCCATATGTTGAGAATGGGATAACTGCCGTTGCTATCATCGGCGACGCCCAGGTTCAATCACTACAGGGTGCCAGCGTCACAGTGCCACTTCTACCTGAGCCCGGTGTCTTTTCGCCGGTCGACATCTATCTCTTACCAAAATATGCGAAACGCTCCGGGCATACAACGACTGCTCATACGGCGCAGCGTCGGCGTTTTGTGCGCAAACGCTGGCTACGTGATGCGCAAGATAAAACAAAACGTCATCGCATGTATCGCACTGTAAGCATCGTTATGGTTGCGGTAATATTACCCAGTTTGCTGCTTCCTCTGGGTGTCGGCCTGGCCGCTTATAACGTCTATAACAACGTGAGTGGCCTGGCCCATGATGGCATCAATCACTTGATGACGGTCAAAGATCTACTCCCAACTTCCAAAAATGATATTACGTCGGTGCTCAATGCCAGCAAGCTACAACAGGCTCAAAGCCAGTTGAAGGCGGCTGAAGCTGACTTTGTACAACTGCAACAACTGGCGGATCGACCCGATATTCAATCGCTAGTGGAGCAGGTTGCCCCTCAGTACGCGGGCAAACTCGTCATGGCAAAACACCTGCTTCAAGTCGCCCTGGATGTGTCACGCATGGGACAGGAACTAAGCGGCGTCGGCGTCATAGCTGCTAACATCGTACACAGCTCTCCTCTGGCTGCTAATTCAGCGAAACCATTGATCTCTGTAGCGGATGTCTCGAACATTAAGGCTGCTATCACGCATGCGCTCTACTACATGGACGATATCCAGCAAAATATGAGCCAGGTACAGATGAAGGATCTACCAGTTAGTGCAAAACAACAGGCTCAGCTTTCCGCGGTCCTGGCACAGCTACCTTCGATCCGTAATCTGATCGTGCAAAACCAGAACATGGTTGATCTGGTGACATGGCTACTGGGTGTCGGTCAGCCACGACGTTTTCTCGTCCAGACGATGGATACTGGTGAGCTTCGTCCTGGTGGTGGCTTCACAGGCCAATATGGCGTCCTGAGTATTGAGAATGGGCATGTAACTCCTTTCAGCCTGCAAGACGCAGGGTACTTCGACTACAATAGCAATGGTATGGAGCTCGGTCGTCAAGCACCACCGCAATATAGTAGTTGGATGAATTTCGGCAACTGGGGTCTGCGTGACTCAAACCTCTCCGCTGACTATCCGACCACGGCTCAGATCAACATGCAGGTATTCCAGGAGCAAGGTGGTGGTCCCGTTGATGGCGTTATTGATTTCACACCAGCGTTCATCGGGCACATTATTGATGCCACAGGACCAATTTACGTCTCTGAATATAAAGAAACTATTACCTCAGCAAATCTGGAAGATAAGCTGCACTACTACCAGCAAGATGAGAATGCTATTAGAGAACAACAGGCAAAAACCAATAACCCTAAGGCTTCGGCACGTAAAGCTTTTACTACGCTATTAGGCAAATTGCTGCTTAGTCGCGTGAGCCACCTGCCAACAACGAAACTGATCACACTTGTCAAAAACGCCATTAAAGACATCCAATCTCGCGACCTGGGGATCTACTTCACCAATCCAGCTGCTGAACAATGGCTTGTTAATAATGGCTATAGCGGTGGCACGAGTACGTTCAGTAAACAGGATGGTTTTATGCTAGTGCAGGCGAATATAAGTATCAGTAAAGCCAGCGAGTACGTCCACACAACTGAGCAGGATAATATTACGCTGGACGCTCAGGGTGGCGCGACACATAATCTGGCAATTACGCTCGACTATAATCGTGCTGGCCGCGACGTGTACGGTTACGATACCTATTCGGACTATATGCGTGTCTATACACCCAAATCGTCACAATTGATCAGTGGCGACGGTTTCGATACTGGGCACCCATTATGTACATTCACGTCTCCAACGAACAAAAAAGGTAATGCAGGTAATACTAACACCCAGCCAGTAGTGTCTGGCTGCGACTCACTGGCTCCCAGCCAGACACTTTACTGCCCTGGTGGAAATTACAGCCTTGGAGTTCGTAGCTATAACCTGCCTAAAACGGCAGATGTAATGGGTGCACCAACAGCCACGACGAGCGATCTTCCTGGGCGTGGTATGTTTGGTGGTATGACTGTGACTCCATCAGACTGCACATCCACTATCATGCTCTCATGGTATGTACCCAACGCAGTGAAGCATAGTGGGAAAAATCTGGTCTATCCCTTGCTCGTTCAGAAGCAAGGAGGATATATTCCTACACTCGTGCTCAATGTCGATGCCAGTGCCATCAATGGCATGAAATCCTTTAGTTTCACGGGTAATCTGCACGCCGACCGGGTTTTTAATATCCGTTAGTCAAATAAGTTACATGGAAAAGGAGCAAGGCAACATATATGTGAGCCTTGCTCCTTTTTGTTCTTCAATCAAAAGATGAGGAACGATTATATTCAGTTAACCTGAGCGGCGAGGTTGTCCTCGCCGCTCAGGTTAACTGAATAAAGTACGTATTTACAGTAATAGAGATTGAAAATTTATAAATATGAACCATTAGGAATAGAGAGATTTCCAGGTTTTATAATAATTCATAACGTTATTATTATTACGAATTATATTTTTTAATTATTACACAAAATACAACCTTGCTATTTTAGCAACAAATTTATTTACCTTACGTTCTTGTTGCATATTGGCTTATTTTATGTTAATATATACATGCATTTAAATTTTGCTATTTCTGCTGCCTGAATTTAAAACATGGTTTTTGCAAAAGAGCAAATTGAATACTGCGTTAGAATTGCTTTATATAGGCTTTTTTAATGCTTCTGTTTATAACAGTGTAAACAGAGAAACATTACTACTATTAGGTATCAGTTTATGAGAAAGGGTTGATTATTGATGAAATTGAGATGGCGTGTTTTACCGATGCTAGTTACAGCATCATTATTGAGTGTTACGCTACTATTTTTTATTATACCAACAAATGTTGCTAGTGCTCATGCATATATGAAACAAGATATAAAAACAGTAGCGGCAGTTCATCCAAAGATTAACACAGCACCGTGTGCAGGAAGAACAGATCTCTTTCAGGTATATAGTGAAGGTGGCGAGGTTTGTTTTGCTAATGCAGGCTACACCTCATATCCTCTCTACGACGTTCAATTTGTCTGCACAGGAAAGAATCATGGCTACATATGGTACGCAGGAGATTCTGGCCCAACTTATTATGGTTGGGGGGTGTGTACCGACAATGTAGGATATACGATGTTAGCTGTCCAGATTCTATAGGCGGAAACTGGGTAAAAAGAGTTTACAAAGACTATTCAAGATAGTGATGCAACCAGGAATACACCAGTAGTTAGCTAAGAAGTCTAGCTAACTACTGGTGTATTCCTGGTTGCATTGATGAAGAGAGCAATGCCAGTACCACTATTACCCACACTCACCTTTCCCTACGTCTTACAAGCACACGAGAATCTGGGGCATATAACGAGAAGGTGGAACAAAGTATATGCAAACTCTGGACCCAAACAACCAGAGTATGTTATGGTATATTATACCGTTTTATCCATACCCGTAGGGCAACAAAGGCACCTGCCACTTTTCCAGGATATCTTTGTAGACCGGAGAGCATTCATGACCACGCGCGACGACTCTATCGAATGGCCCGATCTGGAACTGTTTTCTGATACGCCTGTTTTCAATACCAAAGCAGTAGTACAGCAAACAGGCATCGCCGCGCCAACGTTGCGCGCATGGGAACGTCGCTATGACCTGCTCTCCCCAGAACGTGCCAATAACACCTATCGTCTCTACTCAGCACGTGATATTGCTCTCATTCGCTGGCTCAAAGTTCGTATTGATACTGGCATGTCAATCAGTCAGGCAATCGCTCTTTTCCATCACTTGAGCCAGAAACGCCAGCGTTTAATAGCTATTCTCGCCGCTGAGCAAAAGCCTGACGAGCTTATTGAGGATATTTCTGTTTTCCGGGTTACGATGGATGCTCTCACGCCACTGCCCGCATCCGCAAATCCCCTTTTTGAGGCAAAAGAGGTGCAAGAAATTCCTTTACTACACAACTGGCCTGGCACTTCTTACAGTGGTATAAACTATCCAGCCACACACAATATGTCCCTGATACGGGAACATCTCATCGAGGCATTCCGTTACCTCGATGAAGCTGCCGCGACGATGATGATGGGTTCACTGCTGACCATCTATTCTGTAGAACAGGTCTGTACCGAATTAATTACTCCTACTCTCTGGCAGGTTGGGCAGCTCTGGGCCAGTGGACAGATCACCGTGACGATTGAACATTTCGCTAGCAACTTTTTTCGAGCCTTGCTGACAAATCTGTTCTATGTGACACCTGTTCCACGTGAAGGCCCATTAACGCTTGCCTGCTGTGCGCCCGGTGAACCACATGAACTGGCTGCACTCATGCTTGCACTCTTTTTACGTCGTCAATATACGCGCGTTGCTTATCTGGGGCAGAGCATCGAAATCAGTGGACTGCTCCATACCATCAGAAAACTTTCACCTGCGCTCGTCTGCATCTCGGTGACCATGCCGGAGTATCTGCCTGCTCTAACCCGGTTGGCTACACAGGTGCAGCAATTACCTGCTCCCCGTCCCATCCTCTCTTTTGGGGGACAGGTGTTTGCTCATTATGCGCATGTTATTCCTCAAATTCCCGGCATCCATCTCAACGGAGATCTCAAGGATATTGTCACTCAGTTACATTGTATGGTTATAGAATGCTCAGAGAACAAAAACTAGTGTATACAAAACGCTTTCCTGTCTATGGCTTTGTCGCACTCACCCTCTGTTGCAGTGCCTGGGCCGCTTCATGGCTCCGCATCGAGCCGTTCTATCGCTATAGTTTCTTTCCGCTCTGGTTCGGCTACATCCTTACGATGGATGCCCTGGTCGTCGCCCGGCGCGGTACATCACTACTCCAACGTATGCGCTGGCGCTACACCTCGTTCTTTCTGGTCTCCAGCATATTCTGGTGGATATTTGAAGGACTTAACGTGGCAGTCAATAACTGGCACTACATTATGGATCAGCCCTATACCCCTCTGGCCTACTTCTTGATCGCCAGCCTGAATTTCAGTACCGTCCTGCCCGCCGTTATGGAGACTGCCAAGTTCCTCTCCAGCTTCAAACGCCTGCACCCACAACTCCCTGCCGATAATCCCGGCCCTCGTCTCCCAATCACAACATTGGTGTTTGTCGAATTACTGGGCATTGCATGCTTTATCCTGCCATGGGTCTTCCCACAATACTGTTTTGGCCTGATCTGGCTCTGCCTCGCCCTCATCCTTGATCCTATCAATAATTTCATGGGACGTAAATCAGCACTCGCCCATATTGCAATTCATGATTGGCGCTTCTTCGTTCTCCCGCTGGCTGGCCTCTGGTGCGGCTTCTTCTGGGAAATGTGGAACTTTTTTGCGCTTCCCAAATGGTACTATACTGTACCCTACATTGGCTTCTGGAAGATCTTCGAGATGCCTCTGCTCGGCTACAGCGGCTACTTGCCATTCGCTCTGGAACTCTTTGCTCTGTACCAGTTCGTTCTCTTGATTAGTGGTCAGAAAAAGGATTACCTGGCGATATAGCATGCTATTAGCTCTGAACAGGTATAAATACAATATAATTGTTTATGCGTACTTGAGAATACCTATGATCTCTGGCGAACTTCTCTATTGTAGCTTGCGGATGAAAAACATTATTCACTGTAAAAACGTATGCTACTCTCTTGCTTTTTTCCACAATATATTTATAAGGAGTGTAACGGGTAACATCTGGACTCATATCGAGCTTGAGTGCCGCACAGATAATCTTCTCATCGCTCTGAAAAATAACGCTATCACATACCCAGTAACCAGAATAAATTGTACTTATTCTCATGCGTAACATAGCATCGACGAGTTCGGCTTGCTGCTGCACTAATTTATCACCGCTTGTTATCACAGGTATATCCTGAATTATTCCAAGGAATGGCATTATCAGCACAATCGATAATAAAAATATATTGATGTATTTGCTCTCTACGTGCATTATTCGATTTCAGCCAACCTTGATTATCCATCAATGGAGCAATCAGCGCTGGAATTGTTATCATAAGGCCGATCAGATAGCGATAACTCCAGGGGAGTTGTGCCGCTGTCGCACTTGATACATAAGAGAGAATAGTGAGCCATGCACATCCTGACAACAAAAGGCGTGCCGTTTGCAGCATCAATGCTTGCCTTTGTTGTGCTTCCAATTTCAGAGGTAATGCTCTTTTTCTCCTGAGCGATCTTATCGATTTTAGAGCGTTCCAGCTCGAACATGCCAACAAAACCAGATAACCAAGGCTCCAGGCTGCATAGAGCAGAATAGGCAAAATGAATCCTATCTGGAAGTGATCATAGAGTGGCAAAGCGTCACTAAGAAAAATTTGTGGCACGCCTGTCGCTATAGGAAGCGTAAAGAGGAATGTGCCCGAGAATTGTTTTAACCAGAGCATGATACCAGTAGGAGCGCCAGCATAGGACGCATTATGAATTTTAAGAAATATAGCCAGTGAATTGTCCGCGATGGGCGCAGTAATATTATATTTAATTAACAGTATTGCCCCAATGAGTAAGCTCAGAAGTAAGAATATTATGTTTTTGGCGCGTATATCATGTCGACAAAAGAGAAAAAGCAATAATGCGCTACAAACGACAAATGGTACGACAAGTAAATGGCTCCATAATCCCAGCCCGGTCGCTATTCCCCATCCGGCATATGCAAGTGTACGTTTCCATAAGAACCTTTTATTTTCTCTTTCTCCTTCACTATTTATTGCAAGCCATGAGGCAAGCAACATAACCGCAGTGCCAAACACTAATGTTTCAACCGCACCACCCACAGCTTTCATTTCAGGTATCAACACATTTGTCGCGCCAACTACCATTAAAAGCAATGAGGCACAGGCAACTTTCTTCCCATATAATAAACTTCCTAAAAGATAGACCAGTACTAAAAACGTGGAAAAGAGCAGTAACATGCCTAAACGGAGGGAAAAAATTGAGACACCGAAGAGTCGAAACATGACCGCTCCAAGATATGCTTCACCCACGCCCATATAGGTTTGACCATAGAAAAAAATCGGATGTTTCCCCTGAAATGCAATATGAATTGCCTCCAGTCCCATTGTTCCCTCTTCACTATCCGTGAGTGGCCAGTTATGTGTCATAAGGAAAATGCGAAATAGAATAGCACAGAGAATAAGAATGCCCGCCAACCAGTCATACTGGTTGTTTGTGAGAACCAAAATATTTTTTTTGCACTGCAATTCTCTCACTGCTCCAGAAAAAGATGTCTGTGTCTTTCTGTTTAAAGGAAAAACACTGTTCAGGTTACATCAAAATTTGCAACATTATTACCCACAGTTCGCTCATTTCTGGGTCGCCTCAAGCTTAAATATTCTCGTAAAGGATATCATAAATATCATCAAATGAGAAAAAGATGTGCATTCAACTGGCTGAATAGACCCTGTAGTACCATATTGTACTCATAAGAGGGCTCATGGCCACTTCCGACACTGGTGGCGAAGTCAATTTCCATGCCTGGATTTTACGGAAGTCCAGATTTGTAGAGCTCGCTCAACGCTCCACGCCTAGTTTACACTCCCGGCATAATACGTTATACTAGCCTGGAAATTCTGTTTGTGTTCTGGTTGTGCCTGGAGGAAAATGCCAGTGAAAATTACCTGTAAACAACAAGACTTGAGCCGTGGTCTATCCGTGGTAGGGCATGCGGTATCAAGCCGTAGCACTCTTCCTATTCTTGCCAATATTTTACTGGCGACCGATTCTGGCCGCCTTAAACTCTCTGCAACAAACCTGGAGATCGGCATTCAATGTTGGATCGATGCGGAAGTACAAGAAGAGGGAACGACTACTGTTCCCGCAAAATTGATTACTGATCTTATCAATAGTCTCCCACAGGCTTCTGTCGAGCTCATTGTTCCGGATGATACTCATACCGTCAATGTGAAAAGCCTGCGCAGTAGCGCCAGCATTAAGGGCATGGATCCCTCCGAATTTCCCCTGATCCCAAGCGCGGAGGGTGGTGAGGCTCCCGTTATTCTGGATGCGAAACTGCTCAAAGAGATGATCGACCAGGTTGCTTTCGCCGCAGCCGATGACGATTCGCGCCCTGTCTTTACTGGCGTCCAGGTCGAGGTGAGCAACGAGAAGATAACATTCGCAGCCGCTGACGCGTTCCGTCTTGCCGTGCGTGAAGCTCCTCTCCCCGGCCACGATGAGGCACATGGCAGCATTCTTATTCCCGCTCGCACTCTGACCGAGCTGGCACGCATCCTACCAGGCGAGGGCGCAGTGCAGATGATTGTAACGCCCAATCGTAGCCAGGTGCTCTTCCATAGCGACAACGGGACTGATCTCGTCTCGCGCCTGATTGAGGCAACATTCCCCAATGTACGCGGCGTTATCCCGAAAGAGCATACAACACGCGCCGTGGTCGAAACTAAAGAGTTCGCCGCCGCTGTCAAGTCGGTCGCACCTTTCGCACGCGACAGCTCAAATATCACACGCGTGAAACTGAATAGTGGCGACGGGACTGAAGGCGGCTCTCTCACCATCGAAGCCACCGCCGAAGATGTCGGCAGCAACGTTAGCACGATCAATGCCGCCATCGATGGTCCCGAGCAGCAAATCATCTTCAACGTGAAGTATCTTGCGGATGTGCTCTCCGTGCTGGACACACCCGAAGTAGCTATCGAAGTGACAAGCGCGGCTCGCCCCGGCGTGATTAAACCAGTAGGAGACATAGGTGCACAATACACCTACGTGATCATGCCCATGAGCACCAACCGCTAAACGACGGGCTTGTAAACGGCGCCCCTACACCATGGGCAACACGAAATATGCCACACATCTTAACCATCCCACCCATGGTGTAGGGGCGCCGTTTACAAGCCCGTGCGGATGGCTCGTGCGGATGGTCCGTGCGGATGTGCGTCAGTAATGTATATTTAATTGTATTGATCATAATGGTCATCACAATTATTTTCGTGGAAGGGTGCATGTGTATCTCTCTCGTCTCTCTTTGAGCGAATTCCGTAACTATCGAGAACTTGAATTGAAGCTCGGGCCAGGACTCTTCCTCTTCCACGGCGATAATGCCCAGGGAAAGACAAACCTGCTCGAAGCAGCGGCACTACTAGCGACAGCAAGTTCTTTTCATGCCAGCAACGACCGTGAGGTCGTCAACTGGTATGCGCCCGACCATATTGCACGTGTGAGCGGAGACGTAAAACGGCACAGCGATACAATAGAGATCGAGATTGTTATCTTTGATCCAACTCCACCTGATCTTGCGCACAATGCTTCATCGTCACAACATCCCCTTGAGCTTCCGGCCAACACGCCACGCAAACGGCTGAAGCTCAATACCGTGCCGAAAAAAACGGTGGACATTATCGGACAGATGAAGGTCGTTCTGTTTGCGCCTACCGATCTGCATATTGTCGATGGCTCTCCCGATGAACGTCGCCGCTTCCTTGATCGTGCGCTCTGCCAGGTACAGCCGCGCTACTGCCAGGCGCTTATCCGCTATCGCAAAATCGTTACACAACGTTCGGCCCTGCTCAAGCGTGTGCGCGATCTGCAAGAGGATCCACGCATGCTTGATTACCTGGATGAGCAAATCACAACGTTAGCAAACCTGATCATCTACGAACGTCAACGTATGATCACTGCCCTCAACGAGCATGCGCCAGAATTTCAGAAAGCTATCAGCGGCGGGCATGAGCACCTGCAGATCGTTTATCGCCCCTCATTTAAGGTCGACGCCGCCTGGAGCCTCACCGAAGCCCCTGAGCATTATCGTGAACAACTACGCGCCGCACGCAAAAAAGAGATTCTGCAAGGCGTCTGTCTGCTAGGACCCCATCGCGACGATCTGGAATTTCAGGTGAACGATGTAAACATGTTGACCTATGGCTCACGAGGCCAACAACGCACCACCGCGCTCTCTACCAAACTGGCGGAACTGGCCTTTATGCGTACCAGTACCGGTGATGAACCAGTCTTATTGCTTGACGATGTCTTTAGCGAGCTCGACTCCACACGCCGCGAGTACCTGCTTCGCCAGGTGCTTCAGCACGAACAGGTTCTCCTTACCTCCACTGACCTGACTGGCTTTCCCTCAGAGATCCTCGCACAGGCGCATAGTTATCATGTGGTTGGCGGTCAGATACAGCCTCTTTCATCCCAGGAACTCTCCTAACACAGAGATATTAAAAATGAGGGACAATAGTACCTAAAAGTTGCACCATATCTACGCTCAACAAGATCATCTATGTGTTATAATTTCTTGTGGCAGTAAAGGAGAAAGCCACAGAAATATGGATCTGCATAAAAGTAATAATACTGAAGAGTGGCGCAACACAACATTAAAAAGCGCTCGCGCCAAAGCTGCAGAGCGACAATCCAGATTCGTAACCAGTTCGGACATCGAGGTACCAGACGTTACGACCGCTAATGATATCCAGGGTTTCGATGCCCCCGAGCAACTGGGCTATCCCGGCGAGTTCCCGTTTACACGTGGCGTACAACCGACAATGTATCGCTCTCGCTTCTGGACTATGCGCCAGTACGCTGGTTTCTCAACGGCAGAAGAGTCGAATAAGCGCTATCATTATCTGCTCTCACAGGGTACTACTGGCCTATCGGTTGCCTTCGATCTTCCAACACAGATGGGCTACGATGCAGATCATCCCTTATCCGAGGGAGAAGTGGGCAAGGTCGGCGTTTCTATCTCCAGCCTGGAAGATATGGAGATTCTGCTGCACGACCTGCCGCTTGATCGTATCAGCACATCCATGACAATTAACGCCACAGCCAGCATCTTGCTCGCACTCTACATTGCGGTGGCGAAAAAGCAGGGCATGGCTATACATAAGCTCTCAGGCACCATCCAGAATGATGTTTTAAAAGAATACACAGCCCGTGGTACCTATATCTATCCACCCCGGCATTCGATGCGTATCATTACTGACATCTTCCGTTACTGCTCCGAGCAACTTCCACACTGGAACGCGATCAGCATCAGCGGCTACCATATCCGCGAAGCAGGCTCGACTGCGGTCCAGGAGGTTGCCTTCACACTGGCAAATGCGATAGCCTATGTACAGGGAGCCCTTGATGCTGGCCTCAACGTGGATCGCTTCGCAGGTCAGCTCTCATTCTTTTTCAATAGCCATAACAATCTGTTTGAGGAGGTCGCCAAGTTTCGTGCCGCTCGTCGTATGTGGGCTCATATTATGCGTGAGCGCTTCCAGGCACAGGACCCACGTTCAATGATGCTACGCTTCCATACCCAGACAGCCGGTTCGACGCTAACTGCTCAGCAGCCCGATAATAATATCGTACGTACCTCATACCAGGCTCTGGCAGCAGTTCTGGGCGGCACGCAGTCGCTGCACACGAACTCAAGAGACGAGGCGCTATCCCTACCTACAGAGGATTCTGCACGCCTCGCTCTGCGCACACAACAGATTCTCGCCTATGAAACAGGCGTGCCTGATATTGTCGATCCTTTAGCAGGCTCATATTATATAGAATCTCTTACAAATCAGATTGAAGCACAGGCATGGGACTACATTCACAAAATTGATGAACTGGGTGGGAGTGTATACGCCATTGAACAGGGCTATATGCAGGCTGAGATCGAGCAGGCTGCATATACCTACCAGCTCGCCCTGGAGCAAAAACAAGCAATTGTGGTCGGCGTCAACCGCTTTTCATTGGAACATGAGGAACCTGCAATCCATCTCCATCTCGATGCAGAGGTAGGCAAACAGCAGGCTGCAAAAGTGGCGGCCTTACGCCAACGGCGCAACAATGAACTGGTACAACAACGATTACAGGCATTAGAAACAGGCGCTCAAGATAGTGAGAATCTCATGCCATTGATTCTCGACGCAGTTGAAGCATACGCAACACTTGGCGAGATCAGTGACACTTTGCGTCGTGTGTTTGGTGAACAGCATGAGTTTCATAGTATGCAATAGATAGAAGTAAATTATGGACTACTGGGGTTTAGATGAAGATGAGGAGACATGGGGTATGTCTCCTATGCGTGATAGTGAACATAAGGAACATCTCTTTCATATTGAACATATCCAGGAAGATAGCTTAGATCCCCTACACTCCCAGGCGCATGCCTGGGCAAAGCAAGATGCACATGCTCCCATTGGTGTCTTTGATTCAGGTGCAGGTGGACTTACCATCCTCTCTGCACTCAGAAAAGAATTACCACAGGAACATTTTGTCTACTTCGGTGATACTGGTCACTGCCCTTATGGCACCCGTAGCGAAGCAGAGATCACTGAATTGACGACGCGAGCTTGCCGCTTTTTGATCGAGCAAGGTGTCAAGTTGATAGTTATAGCCTGCAATACGGCATCTCAGGCGGCACTTAATACGCTGCGTGCAACGTTTTCTCTTCCTTTCATTGGCGTCGTTCCCGCCGTGAAACCGGCAGCACGCTTTACGAAATGTGGACGGATCGGCGTCGCTGCTACCAATCAAGCTGCAAGAGCCACGTATCTGCGCCAGTTGATCGATGATTACGCCAGCGGAGTTCAAGTGTACGCGGTTGGCTGCCCCGAACTGGTAACCCTGGTCGAACACGGTGATTTCGATAGTCCACTGGTCGAGGAGACGCTCCAACATTCATTACGTCCTCTGCTTATAAATGATATCGATGTTCTGGTTCTCGGCTGCACGCATTTTCCGGCTCTGCGCTCGACGATTGAACGCGTGGTTGGTCCAGATATTCTCGTCATCGATAGCAGCTCTGCGATTGCACGCCGTACATGTGCAATACTGGACGCAGAAGGCATCAATCGCCCAACCAATCACACACACGAAGCGGGACAACTCCTGGTCTGGTGCAGTGGCAACGCATCCAACTTCAGCGAGGTTGCCAGTAAATTGCTTGGCTATCCTGTCCTGGCGCAACAGGCTATGCCCTGATATGGGAGTTGATCGCGCGTGGTACTGCGCCATCACACAATTGCCCAGGTAACTGCTGGTGCGATCTTGATCATTGCACTTACGGTGCTTATTCTGACTATACATAATATGTAGAATAAGCCACCCCTAATAATTAATGTAAATAACATCCAAACTGCATCCAAAACCCCATCAGAATCGCTTATAAAGATAGAACGACCTACAGAAAGTGAGTACCTTATGGAAACACGAATGCTAGGACTTGAAGCCGCGCATACGGTAAGTGAAATCGCAACCTGGGCCAATGATCTCATCGGTAAGGAAATGCCAGGACTTCCTGATTATAGAGTAGTCAGAGTGATACAGTTTCAGCTTCTGAGTACGCAAACAGGATACGATGCAATGCTGCTAGTGGAAGTTGCGGAAAGGCCGTTGGATACTACCGAACAGATTGCTCTGCGTGCAGAAGACATTGAGGTGATTGAAGAACTGACAGCAGCAGTTGGAGAACTATTGCCGGGCGAAACGCCCCTGGAAGACTAGCGTAAGGGTGTGTCACTCTCTCGCCGACAGCACAGCATGGCACGGGCTTATTCGCTCCGCTCATCGCGCCCCTACCATGGCATGCACGAGATGCAAATCCTTCAAAAGAGATGGTGACCCACTAGTAGGGGCGCGATGAGCGGAGCGAATAAGCCCGTGGGCCACCCACATCCCCATTTTTCCCTGGAACACAATTTCTGTCTATGACAGAACTTATTACCTGTCAACTTCCCCCAATACGAGATCAAGGCTTCCCATAATTGCTATTACATCGCTCATTTTGTGGCCACGCAGCAATTCGGGCAGAATTTGCAAATTGACAAAAGATGGACCGCGCAATTTAGCCCGCCAGGGATATTCGCTCCCATCACTAATGAAGTACACACCGAGTTCGCCTTTGCTACCCTCAATGGCAAAGTAGGTTTCGCCACGAACAGGACGCAACGCTATCGGCGTTCTTACTCCAATTGGACCACCCGGCAACTTATCCAGAACAACACGGCACAGGCGCATAGATTCAAAGATTTCCTGCAGCCGCACTTTGTAACGGGCGAAGCAATCTCCCTCCTGACGTACCTGGATATTCACTGGTACTTCCCGATAAGCCATATAGGGACGATGCACGCGTAGATCCCAATTGACGCCTGATGCTCGTAGCATCGGCCCGGTCAATCCATAGGCTATAGCCTGCTGCGGATCAATATAACCAACGCCTTGAGTACGTGCATCGAAGATCTCGTTGCCTGTAAGCAATTGTTCCAGTTCTTTTATATTCTTCTCAAACACGTCGAAGAAGGCTTCGCACTCTTTGAGCCAATTTTTAGGAAAATCGTGCAGAACGCCACCCACACGCAAGTAGTTGACGTTGAAGCGACTCCCACCCAATGCTTCAAATAGTGAAAGAATGCCTTCGCGATCACGGAATGTCCACAGAACCGGAGTAAACGCGCCCAGATCCAATCCATACGTACCAATCGCTACCAGGTGGCTGGCGATACGTTGCATTTCACCAACTAATAGGCGAATATATTGCGCACGCCGTGGAGCCTCAATACCCATCAACTGCTCCACAGCTCCTACATATGCAATCTCGTTAAGCATAGGAGAGAGATAATCGGCATTATCCATATAGCGGATACCCCCCATCACAGGCCGATTCTCGAAAATCTTCTCGATGCCACGGTGCAGGTACCCAATCACGGGAGTGCAATTTGTTACGGTCTCGCCTTCAAGCGTTATAACCAGGCGAAGTACACCATGAGTGCTGGGATGCTGAGGCCCCAGGTTCAGCAACATCTCCTGAGACGATATCCCTTCGGCTGTATCGCTGGTTTGCAGCAGTTCACTATCTATATCCTGGTTTGTTGCCATACGTTCCTCGTTTATTTATTTCAAGCATGTTCGAGCTATTTTTGACGTAATACTTTACGCACACGAATACCAAAGCTAACCGACCACATAATGGCCATCAATGCCGCCATACCACCAAACAGCAGGTGATTGGAATCAGTAGAAAATACGGCGAACGTGAACGCCATCCCCCAACAGCCCAGTGCTACCATTGCAGGCATAAGCAGCCCCACCATACCTGTTGCTCCTGTCGAAGGCTGAGCCAGCGCTCCCGCCTGTCTGCCCACGCTCGTCCCATTCGGCGACCCTGCATTCTTGTCTGGAGCCATTGCAACATGCTGTCCGTTCCACGTTGCAGTAGATTTTTTACGCGTACTGGTCTTCGGCATTGAACCCACTTCCATTCAAATATACTGTATCAAGTTTTGCTATTTCCAGAATCACTTTTACCCGGTACAGACTCACCTTCCGGATTCGCCTCGTTCTGGTTCGCTTCTTCCTGATAGTCACTAAAGGCATGACCAAAGGTAGGGGTGCCAGGATGCAGGCGTTCCTCCAGGCCCTGCCCCAGTTTCTTCTGCACCACGTGCTCCACATGTTGCTGCTGGAACTTACCGGCCACAGCCATATTTGGCTCTACCTGTGTCGTGGCACGCGGCTTCACCGTCAACGGAACTTGATGGAAGGTCTTGAGCAATGGGTAGCCCTCGAAGTCATCATCCAGTAGCATTCGTCTGAGATCAGGATGGCCAGAAAAATGAATGCCATACATATCGTAGGTTTCGCGCTCCAGCCAGTTAGCTGTGGGCCATACCGAAACGATGCTGTCCACTTCCGGCTTTTCACGATCTATCTGCACTTTGAGCTGCAGCAACTGCCCACGTGATATTGAACGTAGGTGATAGATCGTCTCCAGGTGATCAAGCATATCAACGCCCGAAATACAGCTCAAAAGGTCAAAACCTAGCTGATCGCGCAAAAAACGACATACGGCAACCAGGTGTTCACGATCAATATCAAGGGCAAGAAAATCACCTTTCAGCGTTTTCGGTGTCAGGGCTTTGCCTGTAATTTGAGCTATCGGAGCCAGGTCTCGCGCAAGAGCTGCATTCTCGTCGCGATATCCGGTAGTTGCACTTGGTACATTTTTTGAACGTGGTACTAAATCCATCGCGTCACTCCCTATATTTACCTTCAACCTCTTAACAAAGGCTAGAAGATGCTGCATTGATTATAGCACAGGGAGGAAGGTGCGACAATTTGGGTTGATTCGAATGTCGTTCGATGTGTAGGGGCCACGTTTACGGCGCCCAGGCGTGTCCAATTGCATTCACAATGCTGGACACGCCTGGGCGCCGTAAACGTGGCCCCTACAATTGCGGCATCTGGACGGCGTCGGGTTTGGCAAGCAATTGGAAGCCGTGCTCCACTGTATGCTGGGGCGTCTCGGTAAGAGAAATGACGATGACGCTTACATTATCCTCGCCACCACCCTCTAACGCGGCTTGAATCAGAGCATCGGCAGTTATCTTTGGATCAGGGACCGCACTCTTCAGGATGCCTTCGATCTTCGGATCGCGTACCATATCCCACAAACCATCTGAACAAAGCAACAGTTTATCCCCAGGCTGCAAATGCACGACAAACGAATTCGACCTCAACCGAAGACTTCTCACCCAGGCTGCGATAGATCTGGTTGCGCTTGGGATGAGTATAAATGTCATCCGGCTTGATAATTCCTGCTTCAACCAGGCTTGCCACCACGGAATGATCATTGGTGACCTTCTTCAGGCCGTCTGGCGGGCGATACAGATAGGTGCGACTATCCCCAACGTTGCTGACATAGGCCGTCGCACCGACGAGGAGGGCTGCCGTCACCGTCGTTCCCATGTCGGCTCGTAGTTCCATATTATGCTGATGTACGACCAGATTTGCATGCTGCACCGCGTTAGCAAGCAACTGGTCAAGGTCTTTACTCTGTGGATCTACGGTTTTAGAAAGTTTTGGCAACATAAAATCGATGATAGTCTGGATCGCGCTACGGCTGGCATCCTGCCCATTTGCATGCCCACCCATGCCATCGGCCACCACAAACAATCCAAAGGGAACAGCTTCTGTGTTTGCCTCGCGTTGCCAGTGGGCTGCGAACAAGTTATCCTCATTTGGCTTATATTTTCGCTTAATACCGGGATCCGAGCGCGTTCCTACTGCGATTCCCAGACGCTGGCCCTTTAGTGGTTGCGCAGCAAAACCATAAGGGACCGTTTTTTCTGCATCGGCCTGCCCATTTGGTGCTGCAGGCGACATCTCTAGCGTCGGCTGCTCGTTTGGTAGACCTGGCGTCATATCCAGCGTTGGCTGTTCCGCAATAGAACGCGAGGAAGTATGAAGTGCTGGTGACTGCTGAACAGGTGGTAGCGCTGTTTTCATCGCACGCACATGATAACCAGACTCTGTTGCTGAAAGTACCATACGGCAATTTGAGCAGAAATGATCATCTGGTTTCACAGGGGCTCCACAATTGGGACAGGGCAAAGTAGCAGTTCGTGCTAAAGGACTCGTTCTGACCGCTCCAGGTGGAAAAGCGGATATCACAGGTGATGAGGCTGCCTGTTGTCGATCCTGTCGGTTCTGTGCCTCCTCCATTGCAGTGATCCGTTGTGCCTCCAGTTCCCCTCGTCGCTCCGCCTCGGCATAATCTTTGAGCACGCGCCTCCTGCGTAGTAGCCTGGCTCGGATGAGAAGCACGACCACCAGTACCAGCAGAACAGCCAATATGGCAAGAATGAGCACAATAAGCATCTTCTTATCAGGAATCGTCAACTGAACGCCAAAGAACTTGATAGAGATAGACGACGAAGATCCCTGCGGGCTGCTCCCACTATTTTTAGCGAGACGGCTATTGATCAATTGCTCAAAAGCTACAGGGGTCTCGAATAACGCGTTTCCATTCTCAGCCTTTTGAAATGCAGTACGAGCCGTCGTAAGATCGCCTTGATAGTAGCTACTAATACCCGTTTTCCAATTCTCGTACACTGGATTGTTATGGAGAGGTGCTATTGCAGATGGCACTAAGGGCGTCGGCGTTGGCTGGCTCACTATAGCGGTCACCGGCTGCAGTGCTGGTAAAGCATTTATCACTGTAGCCAGGTCAGTAACGCGTAAAGGTGTTTTATCACTTAATTCAATCGCTGTGAGTTCACCTGCCTGGTTGAAAATCGGCGTACCTGCTTCCAGTGGATTCTTTGCATCTGCGGGCTTTGCCTGCTGTGGGGTCAGGTAGCGTTGAGCCTCTTTGACATACTGGTCACTCACTGGTGCATTGGTATTGGATGGAGCTGGCAGAGAAGTTATTGGCCCTGAAGCATTTTGTAGATGCAATCCTAGAGCCATAGCTGGTGCTAAATCGCTGCTTGCCAGATCAATATGCGGGAAGGTCTGGTTGGAAGCTGTCGCAAATGACAACAAAGCCGGGCCTCCACTACACACAGGAACCAGGCAATGCACAGAAATAGGGGAAACAGGAAATGCTGGCACCATCGCAGGATTAAACGTCTTATTGAAATAGAGATCAACGCGTAATAATGCGAGATTGGAGTTCGATGGTACGGACACGCAAGATGGTTTCTCTGGATTGACGAGACTTCCATCGGTCAGAAGCCAGTTGTTCTGATCGCTTCCACTCTCAGACATCCAGCTTGATACCACCACACCCAGCCCTGTACATTGTGCAATAGCAGGGGAAAGCGGTTTAGCCACCTGGCCCGAAGGTGGCTGATACGTTGCGACCAGGCGTACGACAGAGACCTGCGCAAAATCTACTGCACGTGACGTACCTATAACAGGTGTAGCCACGCTCCTCAGAGAGGACGCATGTGCGGTTTGAGAAGTTACCAGTATCAGCTGCAGGACGACAAGAAACCCGCTCAGTATGGAGAAAACAGATGCCGCAAGCCTGCCTCTCCCCTGGTTTCTGGGGATGAAACCATGCATACTCATTGACACTTTCCCTTCATGCCAGATTGACACCTCATAGAACTTGCCTCTTATCGTCCTAAACTTGTTCGTAATCGCTCAAACGTCTGCTTCACTAGCGGATTCGCCGCCAGAGGCTGGATCACGTAACCACATTGGCGATACGCCTCCTCCAGCTTGTTTTCTTGCTCATACACCTGACTCAGTAAAAAACGCGTCTGGTGATCAGCAGGATTGATAAAAAGCACCTGCACAAAAGCACGCTCCGCGATCATTAACTTGTTCACGCGCATAGCCATCTGGCCAAGCAAAAAATGAACTTCCGGATGTGGAGGTTGCCCTGGTACCAGGCGTGCAGCTTCTTGATACTCTCGTAACGCAAAATCAAGCTGATTTGTTTTCTCGTAACATTGCCCTAGCCGCAGGTGAGCTTCAAAGTCGTTGGCATTTAAACGTAACGACTCTACATACGCCGGAATCCCCTGCAATGGCTGCTGCGTCAGGTACAGAGAAACATCGCCTATCAACTTATGGGTTTCAGCATCATCCCGTTTCAATTCCAGAGCACGCATATACGCACGCATAGCCAGTTCTGTTTGTGCCGGTATACGACGTGCAAAAACCTGCCCAAAAATTTTATGTACGTGGGGATTGTTTGGTTCTAATGCATATGCCTGTTGCACCTCGGCATACGCCGGGTCAATGCGCCCGCCCGCCAGGTGACCACGTGCAGCAGCAATATGCGGGCCTGCCGGTCCCGTTACCCCAGGGTTGGATGGTGTAGCTCCCTGGCCAGGTCCCGATATAGGTCCGCCCCTTGCTGGTGTCTGCGGGTTGGCTGAATGCAGAGCTGGATTTCCCTGACCGCTCGCCTGTATCATCGGGGGTACGACAGTTATTGGCGGCAAATTCGTCAGAGCACGTTCCATCTCAACTGCACTGACCCAGCGTTGTGTGGTATCAGGACTCAACGCCTTGACCACAACCTGCTCAAAGGCTGGCGAAATATCTGGACGCAATAAGCGCAACGGCGGAAATGAGAAAATACTCGGCTTGTTATTAGAGGCATCATGATGGGTCAGCACTCTATACAATGTCGCTCCCAACGCATAAATATCACTACGCGGCTCTGGCATCCCATGTAATTGCTCTGGAGGCGCATAGCCAATTGTCATAATAATGGTCGACTGGCGCTGCGATTGAAAGGTACGCGCAATGCCAAAATCGATCAATTTAATTTCGTCATGGTCATCTACCATAATGTTCGATGGCTTGAGATCGCGAAAGATAATCGGAGGCTTTTGCCGATGGAGATACGCAAGCACGTTGCAGATCTGCTGCGCCCAATTTCGCACACGTGTTTCGGGAACGCCATGTGCTCCATTTACACCAGGCACGTTCCCCTCTTTCTCCAGCACATCGCTCAGTGTCTGGCCTTCGATAAAATCCATCACCAGGTAATGCTTACCATTCTCCCGAAAAAAGTCGCGCACGCGCGGAATGCATGGATGATGGAGCTCCAGCAGCAGCGTCGCCTCGCGTGAAAACCATTCTATCGCCTGCACACGATCACTCTCTTGCTGAAACTCATCCAGCATCTCTTTTACAGCACACGGGCGATTAAAACGGGTATCTACCGCACGATAGACCGCGCCCATCCCACCAGATGCCACCAGCTTCTCAATCTGGTAGCGGTTCGCAGAAAGTACTGCGCCCGGCATTAAACGGCGTTGGTAAACTGCATTTTTTCCATCAGATGACGGAGTAGAAGATGGCACTGACACAGATTGCCCTCCAGATGGAGCGGAAGAATAGGCCAGCCCGGGCGTCGCCGCAGGCGTTAATGGCAAACCATCCGGCCCCCTCCCCGGCATCACAGCATCGTTTACAGGTACTATATGCTCAGGATCAGACGAATAATTGTTTGCCATATATTGCGTACCGCTCCATCAAAATCTGAACTCTGCTCTTCTTCGCTATACATAATTAGTGAAGTCCAGAAAACTTCCTCTCCATCTTTCAAGTTTAGACCTATATTGGAGGCATTATAACATATCTTTCCCCAGATGAGCAGTAGCCAACTTGTCACGAGTTTATCATCTGCATCTCTACCCGATACGGATGGGCTTATAAATGGCACCCCTACGTTGGCAACCCCATTCTATAATACGTTTGATAGAACAGCCAGATATGCCTATCCTAATAATAACATGCCTTTGTTTACTCTTCTATAGTTTTACCACCTTAAATTTATCCCCACTACTCCTTTCTTGCCAACACAAATCTGAATTGCTCATCGACCTCCATATGATATCATTGAAGAGTATGTATGACACATAGCATAGACTGCGTATATAAAACACGCTTAAGATAGAAAGCAATTACAAACATTATGGCAAAACATTGCTCCGCTACTCTAATACGTCTGGCGACCTCCTTTATGGCACTCCTCTTGCTCTCTCTTATCCCACCAGCAACAGCACATGCCGAAAATTTCCCTATTATTGGCGTTCTCCATGCCGGCAGCAGACCTGAAGCCCTGGCGGTTGATACGCAGACCCATTTGCTCTATATAGCTTATGAATCCCCTGGCCTCATTGTTGGCTTTGACCCCATCAGTGGTACCGTACGCTGGCGTACACCTCTCGGCGACTCTGCTACCGATGTGCAGGTCGACAGCAGTAGCCATCACGTCTTCGCTACTGCTGTTTCCTATTCCACAAGGAGCAGTAACCTTTATGTCCTGGATGGTGCCAGCGGTAAAATAATAGCAACCCTCTATTCAGGTAACGGTGATAATAGTATTGCACTGGATGCTCGTCGCCATATCGCTTACGCGGTTAGTATAGATCAGGGTATTATCTATAAGTATATGTTTTTATCTGGCTGGCAGAACGGGCCGCTTTCTATTCAGAGTTCCCATTTCTCCAGTGGGAAACATCCAGAGGCAATCGGTGTGAATAGTCGCCTGGGTCGCCTCTACGTAGCTGATAGCGTCTCCAATCAAGTAACCGTCATCAACGAAGACAATGGGCGCACGCTTGCAACGATTCCGGTCGCGGCCTTGCCTCTCCCTCCTTTACGCGTCGACGAAGCAACCGGTCGCGTCTATGTGCTCTGCTCGACGGGACAGGAGTTGGATGTGATAGATGGCAAAGCGAATCAGGTGATTGCGCGTATACCGGTCGCTCCCTATCCCGAAGGCATGGCATTTAATACAGCAACTGGTCAGCTTTATGTCGCTGACGAAGGAGATAAAGAAGGCGGTAATCAGTCTGATAGCGGTACGACGATTACAGTTATCGATGGACAATCGCTCACGGTTATTGGGACCATGCAGATTGGACAAGGTCCCGATGGTGTTGAGGCAGATCCGGCCCTGCACCGCGTCTATATTGCCGTCGAAGATAGTAATACGGTGGTAGAAATTGCTGATAGTACCGACCTGCCTCTTACTTTACTTAATACATCGGGTCAAGTTCTCAAGGCTCATGAGACCGCCTCTTTCCTCCAATTTGCCATGATCCTGACACTGATTGTCATGTTTTTGACGATTGTGGGATCGACACTGGGCGTTCTGTTACCGCATTGGCATGTGCGGGAAAACCCTCGAACTCTGCCAGTTGCCGCGTCGTCTCACTCAGAGCCGCATAGCCCTCAGCCGTAAGATAGGACAAGCTTGTGCGCTTGAGAAAATCAAAGACGGTAGTGCATGAGAATGTATGCGCGAAACCGCCTGTTGGCAGAATAGCGTTGATCCCGATGGCGTAGTTCCCACTAGAGATCGGCGTATATTGCCCAATCAGAATTTCGCCCGCGTTCTTTAGATCGGATAAAATGGCGAAGGGTTCACGCACCTGCACCGATAGATGCTCTGGAGCGAACTCATTGACGAACGCTATTGCCTCGTGCATACTACTCGTCAGAATGACGCCACCAGTCCCCTTCTCTCCCTCAAAACCTGCACGACAAAAGTCCTGTCGCCACTGTGGCAAGGCTGCGATTTTAGCAGGCAAGAGAGCAAGAACAGCATCTACCAGTTTACGACTATCGGTGACCAGCAAGCTGGTAAAATCGGGTCCATGCTCGGCCTCAATTAATACATCGCGGGCCACGAGTTCAGGATCGGCGCTCTCATCAGCCAACAAGATTGCTTCGCTCGGTCCAGCGGGCAGGCCCACATCAAGAGTTCCATAGAGCAAGCGTTTCGCCGCTGAGACATAGGGGTTGCCCGGTCCTGTGACCTTATGTACACGCGCGACAGTCTCGGTTCCGTAAGCAAGTGCAGCTATTGCCTGCACACCTCCCAGGCGATAGATCTCATGAACACCACAGAGATCAGCGGCGACCAGCGATGCCGGGTCAATTTCGCCATCCGGCCCCGGTGGTGTGCAAACGACGACGCGTGGCACTCCGGCAATACTGGCAGGAGTTGCAAGCATATACATCACTGACGGAAACGCGCCTTTGCCACGTGGTACATATAGTCCAACGCTGCTGATCGGGGTGATCTTCTCGCCGCCCATAATGCCTGGCGCTATCTGCGTAAACCACTGTTCGTGAGGCATCTGACGCTCATGGAATGTGCGTACGTTGCGTATCGCGTGCTCAATAGCGGCATGAACATTTTTATCCAGGATTTTGTGTGCACGCTCTATCGCCTCTGGCTCCACGCGGAAACGCTCTGGTGTTAGCTGTACATGATCGAAGCGGGCCATGAACTCGACGACCGCTTCATCTCCACGCTCGCGTACTGCACGTACAATCGGACGTACATAATCCAGTAGATTATCGATGTCGGATTCCCCACTCCGCTTCATTAGACGTGCCCGTTGAATAACGTCAAGTTGCGCTAACTCATAGAAGTGAATCATGTATGGTGTTCCTTTATTATGTATTTCTTGCAGGCGTAAGAGGCGCAATGGCGCACGCAAGGTGATGCCCCTACGCCTCTTACGATAGCCGATGTACCTGCGACTCTCTCTTTTATTGTGCCATTGTAGGGCAAGGTAATGCAACTTGTTATTTTGTAGCTCTGCCTCATTTGACCTTAATATCCATATACTGTAATATGCATAACATAAAGATATTTCAAGAAAAAGGAGCAAAGGAATATGCATCGTCCCACCTGCCGTATCTGCCAACGTGAACTTCCACTTGGCAAAAGCCTGATTATCATAAGTGACCGCTGCTTCTGCAAAGAGCATTCCGCTCAATACAAAATGCGGCAACGAGACGGCGTTATTACCAGCGAACTCGATGTCCAATGGTTGGACTCGCTCGATAACTGGCGTGAACGTCCTATCGAACTTGATCATGAAGTTGGCAAAAAGCCATTCTCTTCTTTGCTCTTCTTCCATCTGCGACACGAAGACTGGCTGCTGTTCATGCGCTCCTACATAGTAAGAAATGGGCAAAAGACAATGGCGGGAGTAATACTATCCAGCATTCTACAATCATTTCGCAGAAACAGGCATACAGTTGTACTTAAAGCAAATAAAAGAAAAAAGTCTCGTATCCGATATCAGAGCAGGTTAGGAGATGCTCTGATTGTGAATACGCGAACTGGAGAGATACGTCGTTTCGTTGATGTGTCAGAAGATGTCGTTATAGATGATCTACAAGGCATACGACCAGCACCATATCAGGCAGAAATCGCTCATCTCTGGGGCAATCCTGATCCAACTGGCATTGAGGAGAAATTTATCAGGCAATATCGTGACGAAAATCACCCCATTCTCATACCAGCCCTCGTTCGCCTTGCCGCTTTCCCCATCTACGGACTCATTGACAATCCACTTGAACTTTCGCTCTGTAGCCTTGGGATGGGAGGAGGAGTCTGGCATGGTATCACAAACATCAGTTTCCACTTCTCCAGCCCACGCTATCCAGAAGAACGCGATACATTTACACTTAATTCATCCGAACCACGAGAACGCAACCTTATATACAATGCAGAGTTTGCTATAGAAAACCTGTTCCGGTACTATCGGCAGTTAGAACGGGCGCAATTTGGTTCTCCTTCTCTTTGGGAAGGCGAGATTATCATTGCTGAGACGACATTCTTCGGCACAATTTACTCCTGGTCACAGCCACAACAGCTCTCCCTGTTTCGTCTCAAAGGAGAAAAGACTATTCTCAGCGGTCACAGCTTTAGTCTGGAGCACGATAACCTTCTCTTGTTACTCAAATCTGCGCAGCCGATCAACGAGCAAGACGACGTTTTAGCTCAATATCAACGCGAATCGGATGCAGAACACCAGCGCTTACGTGCACAGTTTGCCCAGAAGAGATAGTCTCGCGCAGAGGCTATCCCCTGGCTTCTCGTGCAGCACGGTCTACCTGTTCAGCGGCAGCAACATCGGCTCCCATCCAGCGAGCACCAAAGATACCAATCAAGCCAGCAATTACCAGGGCCGGTGTGCAAGTAACAAGTAGTGCTAAGCTCAAATCACCTCCCGCAAGCGCATCCTTAAAATGCAGCCCATGTGTCGGATCAAAAGTAGCAGCCAGCACGCTGACAATTGAAGGAGAAAAGGCATCGCCCAATAAATGAGCAATCAGCAAGACGATAGACAATGCGGTAGCACGTAAGAAAGAAGGTGCGACATCCTGCAAAGCGGCTGTACTGGGACCCTGGTAGAATGTCAGCAAGATTGTCGTTATGACAAAAAAGATGGTGAATAAGATAATGTTATGTGTTGTAACGGCGACGATAAAGCATGGTGCACTCAATAGAAAACCAATGCCACAGATCAAGATACGAGCACCAGCATGACGACGAGTGAGGGCATCAGCGAGATAGCCGCCCGCAACAGTCCCAACCATCCCGGCAAGTGCAATCACTCCACCGGAAAAGAGACCTGCACTACCAGAGCTGAGGCCAAAAACGTCTTTTTGCTGAAGATAGGTTGGTAAAAATGTGAGATTGACAGACACAACAAAATAGGCAAATATCTGCATAACGGTCAATACTACTAACGATCTGATGCGAAGCAGTGACTTTATCTGCGCTGTAATACTTTGTGAGATCTTGATTGTATGACGAGGCTCCTTCTCCACTTCTGTCGCAATAAACGACGGATCGAATTCTGTCGCCTCTTCATCAGCTTGATTCCGTTTTGGCTCACGCAAGCGCCAGGCCATGAATGCAAATAACAGGCCAGGGATACCTGTAAAGATAAAAGCCAGTCGCCACGCACCTGTATAGAGACCAGCAACAATACCCCCGATAGCTGTTCCGAAGAGGATACCAACCACCTGAGCAACATTCCACCAGCTCAGAACGCGTGAGCGCTTCTCGCGGCTATAATAGTCGCTCATGAGGGCGGTGCCAGCAGGGAAATAGCCTGCCTCACCTACACCCAGCAACATACGTGAAATAAAGAGTGTCGCAAAATTCGTGGATAGCGCGGTAAGTGCAGTAATAACGCTCCAGGCAGCAACAGTAGCCGCAACGACATTCTTGCGTGCCCTACGATCAGCCAGGATACCAAGGGGCATAATGCCAAGTGTATAGACCACCAGAAATGCAGAAGAGATAAAGCCAATACCTTCGATGCCGAAATGCAGTTCTTTGGCGACCACATTAATAGCACCAGACAAGATAGAACGGTCCAGATAGTTCAGAAAGCTAATTAAAAACATGACCCAGAAGACGTAACGAGCATAGCTTGCCTTAATACGCGGAGTTGTCTTCAGGTCTGAGGAGATTTCACTCATAGATACCCTCCATTGGGATGCATAGTGGCTAAGAGGAAGATTTGGACGAGCTTCGAGAGTACAATACCACAGATTGGCCTGGTTGCCTAGTAATTACAACGAATAGCATATAGACCAACATCATTTCTCATCCCCTCTATCCTAATATGAGAACCGTCCTTTTACGTAGCGCCAACCCAGTATTTTGCCATGCGTAGTAGCATTCCCACTATAAGTTGCTGAAAAGTGTTTTTAGCTTAAAAGGAGCCTTTTATGCACCACCATACCTTACGAAATTTGCTAGTTGGAGCAATGTTTTTAAGCGCTCTTGTGTTTGTGCGTAGCGGATCATCCCAGGCTTTTGCGGCTTCATGGCCTCAAAACTCTCAAACCAACGTTCATGTTAGTCATTCTCTCTACCCACCATCCTCTTCTCATCCTCATCCTCATCCTCATCCTCACTACAATTATGGCTCCTACAGTCAAAACTACAGGCAGGGCTATCAGGACGGCTATTCTGATTGTCAGCAACAGTTTCCACCTGCCGATACCTTCGGTCAGGGGCCTGGCTACAGCGATGGATACAATGCAGGTTATCAGTTCTGTCAGAGCAAACAAGATCAAGGAAACATTAAAGGCTACCAGGATGGTTACCAGGACGGCTATGCTACATGCGAGCAGGAACATCAACAAAGCCTTTATAGCAAGAAATCATCGCCGTACGATCAGGGGTATGGCGCAGGCTATCAAAATGGCTTCCAGCAAGGCTACAATGATTGTGAGGCTTCGTACAACACCAGCTCTTCGCACTCCAGCAGCCATCCTTCCAATAGCAACGGTAGTATCCATTATTCCAATGGCAACACCAGCGACCTTCACTCCAATGGCAAGACTGATGATCTTCATTCCAATGGCAAGACTGATGATCTTCATTCCAATGGCAAGACTGATGATCTTCATTCCAATGGCAAGACTGATGATCTTCATTCCAATGACAATGGCCATCTTCTCAGGAAACCCTAAAGTTGCACTTTCTTGCCCTATGCGGTTGTGTAGGGCAAGAAGGAAAAGCCATGTAGTGCTTTAACGGAGTATCTCCAGAAAGCTCCACGATTTCAGGTCACGTTCCAGGTGGAAGCGCAGTAACCCATGCATGGCGTTTTCAACTTCAGCTTGCAGGCGTGCATCGAGGTGAAAGTGCGGCACGCGTGCCCACTCGGTACGCTGGAGCAAGCGCAGTATTTTGAGCGCGTTCATCGAGAGAGGTTGCGCCCAGAGATGGGCACAATTGGGGCAGAGCGCTCCACCAAGAGCTGGCGTGAAGCCGTTCTCCTCGGGCCGTAGTTCGGCATTACAATGAGCGCAGGTACGCAACACTGGTTCATATCCTACATACGATAGCAAGCAGACCTCAAAGTAGCGCAGTAGCAGCCGGGTGCGCTCTTGCTCCTGCATATTCCCCATCAAAACTCCCTGCGCCCGTCGCTGATGCAATTCCTGTGCATCAACGTCGAGACAGCGCAATGACTCCAGGAGCAGATTGTAGACATCGAGGTGGACGGTATCGTCTTCTATGAAACGTTCAACCAGTTCGGCAAGATAGAAGCCACACGTCATATGCCAGAGCTCGGTACGCAGGTGGGAAAAGTTCTCAATACTCTGAGCCTGGGTGACAATATCAAGGTTGCGTCCCTGTGCCACCTGTAACTGGCTATGACATAACAGTTCCAGGTGTCCGGTTTTTTTGCTCGTGGGACGGCGCACGCCTTTAGCGATAACGCGCATCTTCCCTTTATGTGGAGTGAATAGCGCGAGGACCCGATCCGCCTCACCCAGATCGGTATGTTTGAGAATAATTGCTTCAGTGGAGTAGCTTCGTTGCTGGCGCATGTGGGTTATCCTGATAGACAAAGAGAGACGTGACCGTTATCACGTCTCTATAGGGAGGCGACGAGCGGATTCGAACCGCTGGTGCAGCTTTTGCAGAGCCGTGCCTTACCACTTGGCGACGTCGCCGCGCTGATTGAAAAGGGGAGCGGGAGACGGGGATCGAACCCGCGACTTTCTCCTTGGCAAGGAGATGCTCTACCACTGAGCCACTCCCGCTAATGCCTTGATTGACTATGCGATCTTCAATACCTTCGTGTATCTCCGTTCGCGCTACTAAAATATCATACCTCTGGCGATTTGTCAACAGGTATCCATGGGGATTTGTACAAATTCCTTCAAGGCTTGTAAACGGTCACGGGCTTGTAAACCGCGCCCCTACATTCGGGCTGTGCGGGGTGTCTATCCCTCGACATTGAAACCACGCTCATGTAATAGCTCTATCACACGCTCCAGGTCACTCGCATCGATACGCACTAGGCGACTCTGTTGCTCCACTTCACCGCCAAGCAACACTTTGAGCTCTCCATCAGCCTGGAGATCCTGCAAAACCTGTACTGAGAGGCGCAGCAACGGCGAACGCTCCACACGAATACTCTGCTTTCCTCCATATCCATTCCCCCATATTTTGAGGCGGATAAGCAAAGAACCAGGAATCCCGTTCTCACAATACTGCTGCAAAAAGCGCACAATATAGTCAAGCTCCAGCCCATTCCCCAGGGTTCGCTGTAACGACGCCGCCGTTACTTTGTACCAGCCTGTTGTTTCGTCCAGTTCACTGAAACGCTCAACCTCCGCTACTAAATACAGATCAGGCACGGCATAGAAGGGTTGCAGAAGTCCATCATCGTGCAGCCGCCATTGCGGCTCACGTACTCTACTTTCTATCGCTCCATCGCGGAAAGATGCCTCGGTCATGGCAGGCAGGTAATCGCGTTTCCAGAGCACCTCCTGCACCGCGAGCAACTGGTATGGGGCAACTTCGGCCAACAGGGGTGAGAGGCGACGACCAAAGAGTGCACGTGTCTCCTCATCAGCAAACAGCGCATCCAACAGGTCAGCACTACCCACTTCCACCAGCGTAGCCCCTTGCCACACCTCCACGCGCCGTGCCTGCCGCTCCCACTCCTGAAGTGAATAGCGCACATTCTGAGGGATCTCTCCTCCAACTGCGCGTTCTAATTGCTCTTGAATTGTCTCTGCACGCAATCCAGTCTGAATAGCACGTGTGACGCTCGCCTTCGTTAAACGATATTGAGCGATATGTTCCAGGCTCACCCTATCGGCAAAGCGATCCAGGCTTACCAACAACAATTCAGAAACTGGTGCCAGCGCGATCAATTCAAAATTGGGCTGCACAATCAACCGTCCCCCTGGGATCTCTTCACCTGCTGGCGTTTCTGGGCTGAGAATGGTCGCAACGCCCGGAGGCAGGCGAAAGCGGCCAGGATGATCTTCATGATCCAGCTCTACTATACCCTGCCAATATAATGGTCCCGTCAACACCGTACGCACAAAACCACCCTCGACCATATGCCAACCCTCACGATGTGTCAGCCATCCTCGACGTAGACGGAAATCCCAGCCATAGGGATTACTACTGCTTGAGTAGCGCTCTGCCCGTGCCCCATACTGACGGGGGAAGAGCAAATAAGGGATGTACAATTTCGTACGTGCAACAAAAGCTGAGATATCATGCCACGTCCCCAAACTTTCATGAATCATACGCTCCACCACAGCCTGACGCGAATGCACTACTTCTTCATGCACAGCATCTAACGGTGCCGGGCCAGGACGTACGTTTACCTCGGGCAGGTAGAGAAGCTCATCCCAGAATGGTGTCTCCAGGTACAGTTGATAACAGCGACGAGCTCGCTCAACGAGCGATAGGGCAAAGAAGGCTTCGGCGGGGGCAGCATAGATAGTACCACGCCGCTCTTGCAGGAGCCCCAGCTTCATCAGCAACTGCCGTATGAATAACAGGCGCGGAACATCGCTCTCTGAACGCACCTGCTCAGCATGTATCTTGTTTCCCATGGCCTCTGTGACATGACGGAGAGCAGAACGTGACAGCAGACCGTTGTGCACCAATCCCAGACCCTCCCGCGTAGCAGTCGCCATCGACCAGTAAAGATAGAGGATACGTTGAAATGCTCGTACAGTATCGCCAACATCCTCACCGGAATGAGCTGCAATCTGATCTTCGTCCGTCCCCAGTTCCTCTTGCACAACCGTACGCACCGTAGAAGAGACGATCAACACACCGTCATGAGTGCCGCTGGTATAATCTCGTCCAGCAAAATTGGTCTGCCTGCCCCAGAAAAGCAAACCCAGCAGAAGAAGATGACGCAACGCCAACTCGAAGAGTCCATGTGGATGAGCCGCCGGATATTGCAATACAACCCCTGGCTGATATCCTCGCGGCTCAACCGAGGACAATCCTAGCATTTCATGACCGATCACTGGCTCATCTTTTTTTGTAGCGATAAGCACACCCTCGTAGGTAAGATACAGAGCAAGATCACGACTGTTCGCACGTCCTCCACAGAGAACAAGCTCACGTAATATGATTTTCTCAAGGTCACTCAGGGAAACAAGAGCCTCTTGAATAGATACGGGGTCAAAGAGAGATTGAGCAATTTCTATGGTATTCAGGGAATTGGAAGATGTGAGTGAAGGAATATCAGAAGATGAACCGCTGCTTTGTACTATTGGAAATGGCTGAACATGCCTCGCCTTTACCACCGCTTGCAGGTGATAAGGCGGTACCGTTTGCAGCAAATCAAGGTCACTCTGTTCCATACAACTCCTCATCATGGACAAGAGGGGATTGCCCACGGCGTTTGAGATCATCCAGAATACGCTCACTCCCGGCCTTTTTAAGAATATGTAGGGTAGGATGCACCGTTCGCACAATCTGCCCTTCCAGCGAGGTTGTCGCAGAAAGTTCGCGCATTCCTATCGCATCCGCCGTCCCCAATAATGTTACCCCTGTATAGATACGAACACGCCCATAACTGGCAATCCAGCGCTCGATTTGGGCCAGTATCTGCGCTAATGCATTCTCTGTTCCATTTGCTTGCTCCTGAGCCACTCTGGTGCGCAGCAATTCCAACAATTCTGTCGGGCGTTTTCCCCGGCTCAATGCCTCACCAAATGCTCTCGGCGTGAAACGGTAACAGAGACACCCTTGCCGTACTCCTACCGCCTCCGTAAATGTCTCCATCATTTCAATAAGGGGCCACGCAGCCGGAGAACAGGAAACGAGCAGGACTTCACTATCTACTATCTTTAACGGGCTGGCAAGATCGTGGTAATTCTGTTTTAGAAATCCTTCATCTAATTCTACGCCATTAAGCAACCATCCTACCAGGGGTGTGAGACGGAAGGCGAGCAAACGTCCATCAGCGGCAAGTGCAGTATCACAGAGGCCCCACCAGTGTAGCGGGCCAGAGAGAAAACGCGCGAGGTAGTAGATCTCTGCACGTAACCAGTCGCTCAACTGCAATGGTCGTAAGGGATGCCCCTCTTCCACTTCCAGCCACCAGTGCGGTGAGGAGAACTGACGCTGCCGCTTCTGCAAAAATGTTGGATTCAGACGATAGACAAAACGTGCGAAAGCGGTAAAATTGATCCATTGATTAAGTGGTGCCTGCGCCAATAAAGCAACCAGTAACCGCCTCGCCTCGCTATTCTCCTCATCCAGCTCTTTTGGACGCAACGCAGGAATATTGAGAGAGGTCGCCCGACAACGCAAACGCAGACCATCCTCCCGTAAATCAAACAGTTCCATATAAGAGGATTGCGTTAACCACAGTTCAAACAGGTCGCGTGCGGCATCTTTACGCCCCGGTCCGAGCAACAACTGGGCGGCATTGGGCAATACACGTAGATAAGGCGTTCCGTTATCGTCTTTATGGAGAATATCGGCCAGGCGCAACAACTGAATAGCAAAACGTAAAAAAGCAGGTGAGCGCTCGATGGTGGACTGGATCGCTGCCAGAAGCGACTCCGAAGGCACATCATCAGGCGGCGGCACAGGTACAGAGCCATCAATGGAAAGTGGAGCATTTGAGCGCACCAACGCAAATGTCTCTGAACGGGCAGATGTATTGCGCTCCTTCCACTCATCAGCAGAAGTTAAGCGATAACCATCCAGTACACGCGCAACGAGGAGCAGATCAGCCAAAAGGCTATAAGGTTCTCGCTCTTTAATAAGAGGAACCTCACCGCTCTCATCATCCCCTTTTATCCGAAAAGGAGTTATAGGAACCATCACACGCAACGCCACACGCACTTCCACAGGCACATACCATCCAATATCAAGCAATGAACCACTCAAGCCTATACGCTGCTGAGGCGCACTATTCAGGCTGGTACGAAACAACAACGCTCTTCCTTGTAACGTCAATAACACACTCTGTAACTGGCCAGGTTGGCCTAACGAGAAGCGCTCAAACAAACCTCGCAGTTCATCGTCGGTCATCGAGCCACCAGCAAGCGTCAAAGCAGCCAACAACTGACGCTGTGGCTTCTCCAATGTAGCTGCCACCCTACGTACCGCCTCAGGCTGATTAAGCGCTTCTTTGAGCGCTTCTACCAGTTGCGGCTTGTTCATACCATTCGGCACAATCTCGTATTCGCGTGCAATGCCGCGCAGCTCGCTTAAACCAAACTGGGCCAGCATATCTTGCAAGGTTCCAGAAGAGACCGGACTTCGCAGCGCAACCAGTGGTTTTGTAACGACTGGCGTATGCTCAGGTTTTAAAATATGCTCCAAAGCTTCCGCCTCCTCATTACTAAAATCTGGCTCTTGCTTAGCAGTACTAGATGCAACAAATACAACGGGACGCGCCAACCATTGATATAAAAGAGCAGCCGCATGTACACAAAGTACCAGCTCCGTACTCTGTCCACACTGACAGCTTCCAACCCATGAGGATACACTCTGTATCTCCACTTCAACAGAATAAGAATGCTTCTCCACTGTTGGCACTTCAGCGGCAGATGTATTACTATGAGGAACCTCGACAACGCCTGCGAGACGCGCCCCCTGGCGCTGTGTATTGTGTACTGCCCCAGAACGATAATATTCCTGTCCCGCTGCCGCCGCCCCCAATCCCGCCATACGGATAATATCCGCAGCCCTTAGACGTTGTAAAGCGCCCGGTACAATATTTTGCATAGACGCTACTCTACATTATATCCTTTGAATTAATGACGTTGGGCTATGATAGCACGAATTGATGTTTCTGGTCAATTGCAGTACCTCAGCATTTTCCATTACCTTTGTTGCAGTCTTTGCCTCGCACTCATGAAATGAGATACACTATGCAATAAGTAGAGTACTTGCCAATTTTTCAGAAAGGTAAGGAAGAAATTATGCCTGTCATAGAATGTACGGACCTGACGAAAACCTATAGCAGGCGCGTCACTGCTTTGAGCAACCTGACGCTGAACATCAACGAGGGCACTTCATTCGGCCTGCTTGGCGAAAACGGCGCAGGCAAATCAACGCTGGTACGCATCATTATGGGCTTCATCTATCCTACTTCGGGTACTATCCGCATCCTGGGCGAAACTCAGGTCGTGCGTGCACACCCACGCATTGGATATGTACATGAACGCCCTATCTTCGAAACCCGTTTCTCTGGCCACGCTTACCTGACCTACCTGGCACAACTCTCCGGTCTATGGGAAACTGCAAACATCTCCCGTGTCTCCCAGCTACTCGCACGCGTCAACTTATCCGGAGCTGCTGATCGCACACTTGACACCTACTCAAAGGGCATGCTCCAACGTTTAGCTATCGCCCAGGCTCTACTGACCGAACCCGATCTGCTCATTCTGGACGAACCTACCAGTGGCCTTGATCCACGTAGCCAATGGGAGGTGCGCCAGATACTCGCTTCCTTACGGAAAGAGGGCAAGACGCTCCTGATCTGCTCTCATTACCTCGCTGAGGTAGAAGCTCTCTGCGATACTGTCGGTATTCTGCGGCGCGGGACACTGCTTTTGCATGGAAAGGTGGATGACCTGTTGCATTCGCAGGGCATCGTTGAGATTACGCTCGCTTCTGAGCTATCAGCGGCTGATATAGCAACGCGCTTGCAACTGAATGAGCACATAGTAGAAACGCAAGGTAACCTGTTGCGTATCGTTGACTCCGCCCAACAGGCGGTCCTATCTGCACTTCTTTCCGCCAATATCCGTATTGTTTCGCTCAATCCCGTAAGCAGAACGCTTGAAGAGGTCTATGTATCCACAACGCAGGCCGTAGTTCAGCCGGAGGCCAGCAGTGCAGTCCAGGGAGGTATATAAATGAGCACATCTCTTCAATCATCTCCATCTCTTTCGTCAACGTCGTTGTGGCACTCCCCTACGCTCACGATCGCACGCTTTATGCTTAAAAGTCATATACGTAGTGGCTGGATTCTAGGCGATATCGTCTTTATCTGGTTTCTCTATGCGGCTTTCTTCTTTGAGTTCGGCGGCGATGTGGCCTACTTCTACGGCGTAATGAACCAGGCGCTGTCCGTCCTGGCTGTTCTCAGCACTATTGTGATGATGCAACGTGCAATGACTGCGCGTATGTATCTTCCACTCTCCCGACTCTCTTCCCGCTCTGCCTACATCCGGGGATTGATCCTGGCTACAGCATTTCTCCGCGTGCCGTCTTTCTTGCTTGCCCTCCTCCTGGCGCTGGGTTATCATAGTCATATTCCTATCTTTGGCATCCAAGGCGCGACCTTTAGCAACATGCTCCCCGGTGCGCTTGGGCTCCTACTCAATACCATCTTTGTCTCAACATTGACCGTCGTCCTCTATCGTCCTATCGCCACACGCCTGCTGCAGATTATCTTCCTGGCATGGTGTGCCGCTACCATCTATTCCAATGCTGACATCAATATCATTGCGCAATATCTCTCAGTAACACATCTTCCCCTCATACCACTTACTGTCTGCTATAGTCTTGGGACAGGGGGCGTAGTTGACACCTATAGTCTTGGCATGGTGTTTGTGATTATTGGCTACATTGTCGGCCTGACGTTCCTGGCGAGTTTCTTGCTGAACCGACGCGATCTGATCTTACACTAGCACCCATCATCGCACGTTCGGCTGGCATATCTTCAAGCCACTGGCTATAATTATGTCGAAGGGAATTACCTTGTCAAAAAAGAAGGAGACATATACATGTGTTATGACGATAATGCTCGCCCACCGCTTCCACCTGACGCGAATGGAGGGGCAAAGGGCGAAGATCTTGTACTGGAAGCAACCGATGGGAACCGCTTCGCCGCTTATGTTGCTCAACCTGAACATCCAACAGGTGCTCGTGTTCTTATCTTCCCCGACGTACGTGGGCTTCACCAATTCTATAAAGAGCTGGCCCTGCGCTTCGCCGAAACGGGCATTACAGCCCTCGCCATTGACTATTTCGGTCGTACCGCTGGCCTCACTGCACGCAACGACGCATTCAAGTTCTGGCCTCATGTCCAGCAAATCAACGTCCAGAATCTGTTTAGTGACGTGACTGCCGGACTTGCCTATCTACGCCAGGACGGGAATAACGCCCCTATCTTTACCATCGGCTTCTGCCTGGGTGGTAGCATCTCGCTCCTTACTGCAACCCAGAATTTCGGCCAGGCAGGAGCCATCGCCTTCTATGCAGGTCTGAGCAGGGTTCTGCCCGGTAGTGCAGGTAGCGTGCTTGATGAAGCTACGCACATCACCTGTCCCATCCTGGGTCTCTTCGGCGGTGCCGATCCTGGTATTCCCACCAGCGACGTACAGGCACTCGCTAAAAACCTGGATAAAGCAGGCATCGAACACGAGATCATCACATACCCAGATGCCCCACACAGCTTCTTTGATCGCCGCGCCACTGATTACGCCGACGCATCAACCGATGCCTGGCAACATGTCCAGGCTTTTATTAAGGCTCACAACGTTCAATAATGCTGACGGGGAATTGGACGGGTTTATCAATCGCACGGGCTTATCAATGGCGCCCCTACAAATTCCCTCAGGTGGCTTCCCTGTGCTTGCATCTTTTGATCTGCCCATTCGTATAGAAGGGTAAGTAGTCTTTATTCAGAGGAGCAATTAAAATGAGCAGGAAGTCACCTGTCCCTAAAATGATAGGCTGGACATACGCGGCCGTGGCAGCATTTACCGCTATCTCTATTCTTGTGCCTGTAATATGGGAAAAAGTGGCACGAAAAGAGGCAAGAGAGGGCAAATAGCCAGCAAAAATCTTCGTAACTCTTCAGAAGGGGCCTGACTCCTCAGCGCCTACGGTGCTTCGCAAGCCGTTTGGTGTGGACGGTGGGATTTGCGGCCTGGAGCCGCAAATCCCACCGTCCACACCAAACCTGGGCGAGCCACCGCAGGTGGCGAGCAGACCTGAAGAGACGCTCATGAAACGGGTTCACCACCCAGGATGAAAACCATCGTTTTCAGAAGAGTTACAAATCTTCTTCCTCATAATAGGTACTTATATCTACAAGATACCTGGCTACCAGTGTAGGACATACGGGCTTGTTCCACTCTGTTGAGAAAGAACGGGTGGCATGAACAAGACTATGCTAAAATATCTCTGAATCCGATGCTCTCCACATAAAACGAAATATTTTGCTTCTTATTTTAGAAAGGTAGGCTACTATGAAGGATGATGACATCTCATACTCTGTTGATACAAACGCTAAGGATGACAGCAACAAAGAAACCAGTGGAAAGGCTTCTCCTTCACCAAAGGGAGTCACTCCAAAACCGCGCTCATCTGGCAGAGGTTTACGTATAACGGCAATTGTCTTAGGCATTATTATCGTTCTGCTGCTGGCACTCTATATCTTCCTGACCCTGACATACAAAAAACCTGCTCATAGTTCTGTTATTCCTACGCCAGCCATAACCTTGATTTCCCAGATTTCAAAAAGCTAGACTTTCGACGCGAAATCTGTTACACTCTACCCTGACATAGAATATATGCAATCAGAGTAGAAAAGCAGGGATGGGGAGAGTAAGCGCATAGGGATTGTCCAGGAAGAAAGGGTCACCGACTGCAAACCCTTTTGCAAGACCATGCACAATTCTGTCGTAGGGGCCAGATTTATCGCGCCCGTTTAACAGAACATACGCCGAAGTTCACCCCAGAGCTGGCTGTTGAATGATTGAAAGAGTAGACAGCCCCGGATCGTCTCCGTTACCAGACAAACCAAGTGGAATTCAATCTTATGGTCTTTTCCAGTTAGCATGACTGATTGGCTATAAACGTTAGAATTCAATACGGGTGGTACCACGGAGCTTGCTATACCGACAACTTCGTCCCTGTTGACGATGTGTCGGTTTTTCTTTTTTTGGAGTTATCATGATAGATCAACTTGGAGATTTACTTGGCCAACTCGATGCGCTACGAGTACGCGCCATCGCAGAACTGGAGCCAATCACAACATCCGCTGAGTTGGATGAATGGGACGTGCGCTACCTGGGCCGCAATCGTGGCGAACTCAAAGCGCTCTCCGCCGTAATGCCTAAGCTCTCGAAAGAGGAGCGTCCAGTAGTAGGGCAGAAGATCAACGCGGTCAAGGCCGAACTGGAACGAGAACTGGCGGCCAAACGCGAAACGCTTCACCAGCGCGAATTGATGCAGTCTCTAGAGAAAGAACGCATCGACGTGACATTGCCGGGGCGTGCACTACCAGCCGGTCATATGCATCCCATATCGCGCACCATTCTGGAAGTTACGCAGATCTTTGTCGAAATGGGTTTCCAGATCGTCCAGGGGCCGGAGGTAGAAACCGATTACTATAACTTCCAGGCACTCAATATTCCCGAGGATCACCCGGCCCGCGATATGCAGGATACCTTCTGGGTTGAGCCGGGGAAGATTCTTCTGCGCACCCAGACCTCGCCCATGCAGATCCGCACTATGAAGCAGATGCAGCCACCAGTACGCGTCGTCGTTCCGGGCAAAGTTTACCGTAACGAGGCCATCGATGCCTCCCATGAAGCCATGTTCCATCAAATTGAGGGGCTACTGATCGACGAATATTGCACGATGTCCGACCTCAAAGGTTGTCTGGAACGCTTCGCACAGGCGCTGTTTGGTGAAAAACGTCGCGTACGCTTCCGTGGTAGCTACTTCCCATTTACGGAACCCAGCGCCGAGGTAGATATCGATTGCCCAATATGTGACGGTGTGGGATGCCGCCTCTGTAAATATAGTGGCTGGCTGGAAGTACTCGGATCGGGCATGGTGCATCCTAAAGTGTTGCGCGAAGTCGGTTATGATCCTGCCAAATATCGTGGTTTTGCCTTCGGTATGGGCGTAGAGCGTATCGCAATCTTAAAGTATGGCATCAGCGAAATACGGCTCTTCTCTGGTAATGATCTACGCTTCTTGCGTCAGTTTTAATAGGGAGAACATGCGATGAGAGTACCTTTGAGCTGGCTCAAAGACTATGTAGATATAGAAATGACGCCTGAAGAACTGGCGCACACTTTGACCATGGCCGGACTAGAGGTCGAGGCCATCGATTACGTGGGTAAAGAATGGGGCAACAAAATCATCACCGCCCAGATCGATCACCTGGAGAAGGTTCCTGGTTCCGATCATCTGAGCTATACGCGCATCAATACTGGTACCCAGGAACTTGGTGTCGTTTGTGGCGCACCAAATATCAAGCAGGGAGACAAGGTACCCCTGGCGCAATTGGGAGCTAAAGTGGGCGACCTGGTTATTGGCGAGAAGCGCACACTGGGTTACCTCTCACAGGGAATGCTCTGCTCGCTGCGCGAACTGGGCATAGGAAACGATCATGCGGGGATCTATATTCTCGATCCAGACGTAGAGATCGGTCAAAAGCTGGCTGACGTGCTGGGTGAGGTCGTGCTAGATTTCGCCATCAAAGCCCATCGTGGCGACCTTTCGTCGGTTATTGGAATTGCACGCGAAGTGGCTGCACTCACGGGAAAGAAGCTGCGGATTCCCCGGCCTGTACTTCATGAGCGCGGAACCCCCACCTCTGAGTTAGTGAAAGTCAAAGTGGAGGATCCTGATCTATGCCCACGCTACAGTGCTCGTGTGATAAGTAATGTAAAGCTCGCGCCTTCTCCGAGTTGGATGGGACGGCGCTTGTTAGCAGCAGGCATGCGCCCGATCAATAATATCGTTGATATCACTAACTATGTGATGCTGGAATTTGGGCAGCCACTGCATGGTTTCGACTACGAGCTTATTCCTGAGCACACCATCATTGTGCGCCGTGCCCACGAAGGCGAGGAAATGACGACGCTCGACGATGTGAAGCGCAAGCTCACAACTGAGATGCTGCTGATTACCGACCCCACGGGACCAACGGCGATTGCGGGCGTGATGGGAGGAGCCAAAAGCGAGGTCAACGCAAATACAACAACCGTCATGCTGGAGGCCGCAAATTTCCGTGCAGGCAGTGTACGCCGCACCTCGGTTACGCTCGGGCTACGTACCGATGCCTCCAGCCGTTTCGAGAAGGGACTTGACCCCGAGTTGGTTATCGCTGGTGCCAATCGTGCCTGTCAGTTATTGGAAGAACTGGCCGGAGGAACCGTGCACCCTGGCATCGTGGATGTCTATCCCCAACCAGCACAGCCGCATACAATTTCATTCTCGATTGATGAGATCGAATGGCTCATAGGAATGAAAGTAACGCAGGATGAGGTCGTGAATACGCTATCAGCCCTTGGCTTCATTGTTACGCCAGATGAGCAGGGACGAAAGATGCTTGTAACCGTCCCAACCTATCGTTCAGACGTTGAGGAGGGAGCGGATCTTGTTGAGGAAGTCGTACGGCTCATCGGTTATGATAAGATTCCCAGTACGATTCCAACCGGCCCATTACCTGAACCTTCAATTGATACATGGTTTCAGCGTGAACAGGAGGTACGCACGCTCCTGATAGGAACTGGACTCAATGAGATTGTAACGTATTCGATGACCAGCCGCGCACGCATGGTTAATCTGCTGGCACAGGCTGATGCTGCCTCTGCACGTTACCTGCTACAAGCCCCGGTTGGCATTACGGGAAAGGCACAAACAGGTAGTGTTGCAAAAGAAAAAGCCTCTAAAGCTGTAGCAACCTTTGACGCACGTTCCCTAAAGGCAGTTGTACTGGCAAATCCGCTCAGTAGCGATATGGAAGCGATGCGCCTGACATTGATGAGTGGCTTGCTGGAGACCGTACAGGAGAATAGCAAACGCAACAGAGCCGGATTACGCTTCTTTGAGATAGGACGACGCTATCTGCCAGTTGATAGTCATCCTGCAAGTCTTCCCGACGAGCGACGCACAGTGGGTATCGCGCTCTGCGGCCCCGCTGAGATTTCGTGGAGCAGCGAATTATCACGCCCGGCAGATTTCTATGACCTCAAAGGCATTGTGGAAACGCTGCTGGCCAGTTTGAAGATCACACACTATCGCTTCACCCCAACGCAGCATCCCACATTCCATCCCGGTCGTTGTGCGCTCCTGGAGTTGCCATTGTATGGGGAAACGCTTAGTCCCGTTGGCATAGTGGGCGAGGTGCATCCTGTGGTGCAGCAGCGCTATGATCTGCCCCAGCGTGCTTACCTGTGTGAAATTGACCTGGAACGACTCTACACAGCTATTCCTACGCGTCAGACATATCAGTCCATCTCACGCCATCAGGAACTCACGCGCGACCTCGCCATCGTGGTAGATGAACAGGTTCCAGCACAAGATATTCAAGAGGCTATCGTCCGCCATGGTGGCGAATTGTTACGCTCGGTAACGCTCTTTGATATCTATACGGGCGATCCTATTCCTGCTGGTAAGAAAAACCTGACCTATTCGCTCGTCTACCAATCACAGGAGCGCACACTCACGGATGCAGAGGCCAATGAGCTTCAGGAACGCATCCTTCAAGCCCTGCAAAGGGAATTCGGAGCCATCTTGCGCTAGTACATCTTCCCATCTTCATAATTTTCACAGAGGAGTGCATCAGACAGGTGCTCCTCTGTGAAAAAAGTTAACCAGCTATACGTTTACTATTGTAGGGTATGATGCTCAGATCAATTTTTTCTTCCTTATTTAGCAGAGCAATAGTACCGTAATATATTAGATGTGACAAACACCACATTAATGCGTTCTATCAGTAGAGGTCTACTGGCAGTCGAGCTTATGTAGTATAGGAAGTGCGGCAGGAATGCAGCCAGTGCAATGTGTATTTTGTATCTGGGAAGTGGAATAAGCGACGAGGTGAAGAGAGTAGACTTAGATTATTTGAGAAGAGATGGGATATGAATCAGTGTTTGCGTTGTAAAAGGCAATGTAGTGTAACCTCTCTATTTTGTGATACATGCGAAACGCTTTTCCAGGATCAGGAACGCTCTGCATCGCATGTTGAGAAGGATATATCTGCACTGGCGACATCTCCACATATTACAATATCGCCTGTACAGGATAAAGGAAGATCTTTTGGTGAAAATGACGATATCGCGAAACGTATAACCGCTCCTAATCCTGGTGTGCAATCGTCCTATAGCGTACAAACGAATCGTGTGGAACAGGCTCTGCATCGCTTAAGTGATGCGGCACGACGCCTTGCAGCCGCCGAACCTGATAATCAGCACAAGCCGAAAATTTCGCGCCTCTCTCCTCTACGTGACATCTCGGCTGATATTCAACGTGAAAGTACCCCATTGCCAGCAATGCACGAGCGAAAACTTTTCAGCATTGACGATGAGCATACCGACGACCTGGATGGGAGCCTTCCTGATCTATGGCCCTGGCTCAACGATGGTGATTCTGGTGAGATTAATGCTGAAAGCTGGTCAAATCGTACCGATCCACTGATCTCACGTCGTTTCCCCGATAGCGCCGAAGCAGCCCTTATCGAAGAGGAAGATATGCGCCGCGCCGCCGCCGAGGGTCTTCCCACCTTTGCTCTTCGCGTGCCTCGTAAACATCACTCTCGCCTGCGTATGGTTTTTGCCAGCCTCACAATCCTCGCAATTCTCGCATTAACTATTGATAGCATTCTTGTATCTGTTGCTTTCCTTAAAAAACCAACTGTTCAAAAGCATGTTACATCTAATTTTAGCGGTGCTCCCACTCTGACTCTTTCCGCGACTGAGGTGATCTATGGTCAAGAAGTGACCCTGCATATGCAAAATTTCTTACCATCTTCGTGGGTCTATGTGACTCGTGATGTAGAAGAACCTATAACGCTCAACTCTTCTCAGTCCTCCGGACCTGATCGTTCGATAATCGTCATAGGCTCCAATGGGAAAGCTGATGCCTCGATGTACGTTGAAAGCACCTGGAATCCTGGCTTTCATACTATTGATGCTGAAGATATCGCCATGCATGCTACTGCTCAGACATCCTTGCATATCGGGCAGGCCGGTCCAACACGCCCTCCACACCTGGTTGTTGATACTCAGGTAATTGATCTGGGGAGTTATGCCGTGGGCGCAAATTCCGTTCGTCCATTGAGTATGCATAATGATGGTAGTGGCTCTATTATATGGTCGGCAAGTAGCAATCAGCCATGGCTCCTCGTGGCACCTGATCAAGGTACCTTCAGCGATAATCAAACAATTTCAGTGGCAGGCCAGCGTGCTAATCTCAAACCCGGTGATTATAATGGGACAATTACGATCACTTCCAACCTTGGTACGACCGCAAGTGTTCCAGTAGATATGACGGTGCTCCCATTGCCAGTCACCGGAACGCCTGTGTTACAGATAACACCTGCATTGCTCTCGTTCGTTGCTATCGATGGCAGCCCAGATCCAAAACCACTGTCCCTGTTAGTAAGCAATCCTGGCAAACAGCCGCTACACTGGTCGGTTGCAAACCAATCGCCTACAACTGATGGCAATGGAGCATTCGCACTTGCAAGCGGCATTTCTAAAAACTGGTTGAAAACTAATCTAACCAAAGGTACTGTTGCCCCACATGCTACCGCCACCATACAGGTGAGCGCACAAAGCACTAGCCTGTTGCCAGGAGCGTATACCAGCATATTAGACTTTAACGCCGACAAGAATGCTGTCAATAATCCACAGAGCGTGAACGTCTCGCTGACAGTACAACCGCGCTGTGCCCTACAAGTCAGTACGAACGCGCTCTCCTTTACAACGGTTCTTAATACTACTCCGCCTACTCAGACAATAAACCTGTCCGCTAACTCAAGCTGTTCGGGAACTCCCTCGTGGACTGCAACTTCCACGGCGCCCTCCTGGCTATCAGCCACTCCTACGAGTGGTAAATTGCAGGGCGTGACGGGTGCAACAGCGACAGTAGCGGTGAATATCGCCAACCTGGCTGCTGGCACCTATCAAGGTTCGATAACCCTGACAATGCCTTCAACCCAGAATACACAATCGGTGGCTGTACAACTGACTGTACAACCCCCTCCTACACCCGGCGCACCGAGTATGGCAGTCTCACCACTGAACCTTGTTTTCAATGTAGCACAAGGATCAGCAGTCACGTCTCAGCCTATATCGATTACTAATACTGGTGGAAGTCCAATCGCCTCCTTGAGTCTAAGCGTTAGAATCTAGCCCAGAATGGTACTCCACCACCCCCAGTAGTGTGGTTTCTGGTTAGTAGCTTGACGACGGCAGATAGTAATATTCCACCCGGTCAAACGGTTCAGCTGACGGTCAGAGTTAGACCATTAGCTGCAGGTACGTACTCAGGATTGATTACAATTAATGCTCAAAATGCAGATGGCACTATAATACAAGGAAGTCCGCAATACGTCACAGTCACTATGAATGTGCTGGCTCCCTGCACCCTGCCTGTACCTACTTCAAATGCGTTGGCTTTCACGGCTGTGCAGGGAGGAAGCAATCCTGCTCCCCAAACAGAATCTTTCGGCGCAACCGGTAATTGTGCCTGGCCTGTAGGATGGAATCTAAACAGCTCCCAGCCCTGGTTGAGCGCATCGCCTGCCTCTGGCTCGTTTACTATCGATGGTCAATCTGCTTCTGTAACTGTTGCGCCTGGTATTTCGGGCATGTCACCCGGTACTTACACGGCTCAAATTACTATCTCATCTACTAATAGCGGGGGGGCAACCCTATCAGGAAATCCACTGACGATCCCTGTAACACTGACCATAACAGGCTTCAACGTATCGGGTACCGTGAACGCATGTGCTGATAGTGCCTGTAGCACCTCTGTACCGCTTGCCAACGCTGCCATTACGTTGATCGATGGCAGTGGAGCAAAATTCACAGCTACTGCTGACGCAAACGGCATTTATTCCTTTAGCGGCGTAGCCCTGGGTTCCTGTACCATCTCGGCCACTGGCGCCAACGGAACTGTCAATTACACTGGCAATACTTCCCTGAATGTTACAGGCGACCAACAGGGCGTCATCATAAATACATTGGGGCAATGATGAGCCTCTGCTAACTACATTGATAATGCCCGCGTAGATCAACTTGTGATGACCGACGCGGGCATTATCAATGTAGCTCCTATCAGACTGTTCACATGTGATACAATGGCAATACTACAACAAAAACAACAAGAAACAAACAAACAGACAAATAACAATACATCATGAGACCCATTTGAGAATAATCATCCGCCAACGTCTATAAATCCACATACCTTGTTATCATGATTACTTATGTAGCTTATCGGAATGCAGGTGGGTGAGATATGATGCCTATTCAAGAGTTTCGTCGCCAGGAATGAGATACATGGGAACTAAAAGGTGCGCCTATTGCCATAAATTACAGCGAGCTGATGCACAGGTGTGCAGTCGTTGTGGTTATATGTTCGTGCAAAAAAGAGTTCAACCCTCTACACGCGAATGGACACAACCATCTATTCCTCCTGCATCACCGCATCGGGCGGGACATTATTCAGGTCTGCATCCCGAAGATCAGCCATACCAATCAAATAAGATCGCGGTTCACCATCCAACACCGCAAGATAATGAGAATTGGCGTTCAAGCCTCCCTGAGCCTAGGCATATTATTCTGCCCGTAACTGATCCAGCGATGCGACGACGCGTAAATTATGACGAACAGTCCGTTGAAGAGTTTCCAGTCCCGGCACCTGTATTCTATGAACGTAAGCGATGGCTCTTGCCACGGCGTGCTATTCCTATCCTGCTCGCCATTTCATGCATCTTCTTTTTGCTTGCAAGCAGCATTCTTGCCGTTGTCCTGATAAGAAAGTCCTCCTCAACCGTAATGGCCAGGCTAACGACTTCACCATCTACATTACGTGCTAATGATATCTTGACGTTGAATGGCAGAGGTTTTAGCGCAGACAGCATGGTAGCCTTTACTTATGATACGAATCGAACGATATTCGCTGAAAATCAGCGCCCTCTAGCAACACAAACCGGGAACCAGGGTACCTTCTCGCTGCAACTGCGTATTCCGAATGACTGGGGATTTCGGGCCGCACATTATTCATGCAACAGACGATTCAGCGAATTTGAGCGTCTCTTCGACTATCACTATACAACAGCCGCCAACGACGCCGCCCGCTTTACAGTTATCGACTTCCACCCTGTCCTTTGGTATGGATGCTCCCGGCGTGACCTCGGACAAGATAATTTTGCTCACGAATAGTGGTGGAGGACAGATCACCTGGCGCTTGAGCAGTGATCAGCTATGGCTGACGGCTTCTCCGGGTCAGGGAGGATTCTCCAGTCGCGCGAGTGTACAAGTTATGGTTAACCGAAGTGGACTCACTCCAGGTTCGTATACCGGGCACATTACGTTTATTCCTGAAAATGACAGTAGCATCTCCCCTTTAACATTAACCGTGACGATGGGAGTTGAGGCTGTCTCTGTTTCATCGCCGCTCACAATCTCACCTTCAACGCTCCTATTTAGTATGGCTACTGGACAACAACAGCCTGTACTGAAGGCTATTATTCTGGAGAATAGCAGTAACCAATCCCTCAGTTGGAGTGCCAGCGCTTCTACAAACGATCAAGGCCATTGGCTAAGCGCCGCACCACCTTCAGGAACGCTTGATCCTGGCGGCGAGGGATACATGAATGCGCAGGTTAATGTGCAGGGACTACAGCCCGGTTCCTATCAGGGGGTGTTGACGTTTTCAACTGGCCCTGGCAGCGCAACGCTGCAGGTGACGATCTCGCTCACGGTATCGTAGGAGCCGCATTTATGCCGCCCATGTGATTTATCACGGATCGTACCCATCTGGTTGACGCCCTTTACCTTCTATGCTATATTCTGACAGAGCCTGCATAAGGTTATGGTTATACCTTTTTCTATTTACTATCGAACGTTTTTGTAACGGAGGATAAGTCGTGCCGACCATTAAGTATGTACATGAAAATGTCCAGGTTGATGTGCCAGAGGGTGATAGCGTCCGCTATCCCGCGCTAGAGAATGATGTCCCTGTCTATTGCGGGATGTGGAAATTTGCTAATTGCCATGGGAATGGCCTGTGTGGGACTGATCGTGTTGCCGTCTCTCCTTCAGTCAATACCAACCCCCTGACCTTTATGGAGAAATTCTGGTTGCGTGGCGATCTGAAGAAAAATCCCGCTATGCGCCTCGCCTGCCAGGTGAAAACTTTTGGCGATGTCACCGTCGAGACACAGTGTAAATAATACCGGAGATGTGGGGGCACAAATGTGCCCCAGTCTTTTTCATGCGATCCACAGGCGTGATCGATCCCACGGGCGTCATAAATGCGGCCCCTACAGTTTACCTCACAACGAAGTAGAGCTTCTGTGCCAATTGTAGAGCCCCACCTTGATTTTGCCAATAAATTTCCGCTACTTCAGGGGCCGCAATAGCATAGACCATTGGCTGAGCACCATTGACGAGTGGCTTTACTTTAGGATCGATGAGTGGGCTTACGCTATCCTTGTAATGTTGCCCATTCATGTACCACTTGATGATAACGTTCCCCGGTTTAGGTGCCTTTGCACTGTAAGTGACATAAAAGGTTGTACCGACCTGAAAAATTTTATCCTGTTCTCGTGGTGTGAGCGAATTCTGGTCAATAAACATTGTCGTGGTGGCCGAAGGAATAATTGCGCTTGCCGGGCCAGGAACCTCTGATTGCTGAGGGGGATCCGGTATATTATGAGCTGACGCAGCGCTCACATTGGGAGGGAGGGTGGTCCCTATCATGCGCCCAATAGTAGTGAACAGGCCTTTTGATTGACCCAGGTAAACGCCACCTCCGCAGAGGAGCAAAGATACAATCAAGACGCTCAACATACCACTGATAATACGATACCGTGGAATAATGGGTCGAGGTTTCGTATACATCGGTGGCACATAAACGGTTTCAGCTTGCTCACCGGGAAGCGCAGGCAGCATCTGCTGCTGAAACGGTACCAGCTGCATCTGCTCCTGTTGATTGCCTTCCTGAGCGTTGCCAGTGTAGGGCACTGGTAACAGAGACTGTGCACCTTGCCCCTGTGCTGGAGCCGTCATAGAAATACCCCAGGATGGTTGTTGGGACATCGGCTGATTCTGAAAGCCAGGATTTTGCGGCCAGGATTGACCGGTGTAAAAAGAAGGCTGTGAGCCAGGGGGGAACTGAGGTTCCTGGTTATTCCATTGTTGATTGAACGATGGAGCAGAGGCGTTCCATGCCGTCGCTACTGGTCCCTCCGTCCCCCAACCTTCCGTCTGAAATTGTCCCAGTAGCGACGAAGGCGCTCCGCAGCTCGGACAAGGTGCTTCGTTCTCAGGTCTTGCTGATTTGCAATAGTTACAGAACATCTTCTTCGCTTACCTCTTCTTTTGTATATGTTATATTTCACCCTATCATTCCATTCCCTGGTAATCAAGTATCGCAGCAGACACTAGGGCAAAATGGCTATATATCTCTCTTCTCCATCGTATATAAACGTGTATCAGAAACGTTATTGGTCCAAATTAAATTTTTGTCGGGCTGTATTCTCTTGAAGTAGGCAGCTATCAGATGTTACCATTACTCAGGAGAGTAAATGCTTTATGGAAGAAACACAGGAACAATGGTATAACCGACTGGCCATCGAACAACTGGCCCAGCATATCCCATTTGAACGCGACAGTGCGAGTAAAGCAGAACAGATTGAGATGCTGCGCAGTCTGGTGCTACGTCATGGCCGCACGATGAACCCGGACCTTTTCGGCTTTGAAGCCCGCAATGAACTCATCCGCCTTGGACTATGGAATCGCATCGGGTAGTACAATAAATTCAGTGTAAACTTTTGAGTCCTTTGCGATGGGCTAAGTGCCCCTCCAGCTTCGATTTATGCTATGATAGTTACAGGAATATTACAATTCACAGTATCGTATCCTGGAACATTTTTCCTGATAGTGTAGAGCTTTTAAGAAAGGGGGCAGATATGTTAAAAGATACACTATTGTATCTCGCCCGTAACCAGCAGTTACAAAATTTTGCTGTCCAGAACGGAGCTGCACGTGGAATCGCGCATCGCTTTGTTGCGGGAGAGGCACTTGATGAAGCGGTTGAAGCCACGCGTGTCCTCAATCGACGTGGCATACAGGTAGCCCTCGATCATCTTGGTGAAAATGTCACAGATGAGAAAGATGCCAAAGCCGCTGCTAATGCCTATATCGCTGCCATCGACCTGGTCAAACAGACCGGCATCGGCGCTAATATCTCCGTCAAACTCACCGCACTCGGGCTGGATGTCTCACAAGAACTCTGTGAAGAAAATCTGCACACTATTCTGGAACGTGCCAATAGCTATCCAATTTTTGTCTGCGTCGATATGGAAGGATCAAACTATACTGAAAAGACGCTAGATATGACGCTACGTATGCACCAACAATTCGAGCACGTAGGAACCGTTATCCAGTCATACCTGTATCGCAGTAAGAAAGACGTTGAACAACTGATCGCAAGCGGCGTACGTGTGCGCCTCGTAAAAGGTGCCTATAAAGAAGCACATCCTATCGCCTATCAAAGCAAGAGTGATGTCGACTACAACTATATGCTGCTTATGAAAATGCTATTGGCACGAGGCAATTTCCCCGCCATCGCTTCACACGATCAAGCAATTATCGATGCCGCACTCAGGTTTGTGCGCGATTACGGTATCAGTAAAGATGCCTTCGAGTTCCAGATGCTCTATGGCATACGACGTGATCTGCAGGATAAACTGGTGAAAGAAGGCTACAAGGTGCGCGTCTATGTTCCCTACGGCTCGCAGTGGTATCCCTACTTCATGCGTCGCCTGGCGGAACGTCCGGCCAATCTCATCTTCATCCTGAGCAATGCATTCCGTTAATACATAGCATTCTACATATTCCATAAGATGTCTGCTTGCCAGATCGTTAACCAACAATCCTATTGTTTATGCAGTTTGCCTGGTTGTATGGTAAAATATAGTTTATATACATGAGAGCAATGAGCACGAGAGGAGCGGGGAAACATGAACAATTATGTTGTCTCAGTGGGAATTGCTGATGTACGCCACGACCCCGCTTCTACCTCGGAACTTGTAACTCAGGCACTAATGAATGTATCTGCCCTTGCTGAAGAAATCTCTGGTGCCTGGACTCATGTAATCCTCTCTGATTACGTAGGTTGGATACGTAGTGATGAACTGGCCGCGCCAATTGTAAAGGGTTTCTGCAAGGTAGGTGAGTGCTGTGGAACTCCGCTGAACCTCGTGGCTGTAGTGGCGAAGATAGATGTGCCTCTGTATAGTGATGCCGACGACAATGAGCCACTGGATACAATCTATCTCTCGACCGCTCTACCTCTGCTCGATACGATGCATCCTAAGCGTTTACAGATCGCTTTACCAGATGAACGTGTCGCCTGGATCGCATGCGAAGACGTGAATATGCGGCAGCAGAAGGATTGTTATCCGCTTCAGCCAGTCAGTATCGTAACGAGATATGCGCATGCATTTCAAGATGTGCCTTATCTATGGGGTGGAACTAGCCGAAAAGGTATTGATTGCAGTGCTCTTATCCAGCTCTGTTATCGCATGGCGGGGTATCCGTTACCACGAGACGCCGACCAACAGCACGATGTGCTCTCTCAGTGTGTAGAACGGGAAGAGATGCGTGAGGGCGATCTGATCTTCTTTGGCGAAGAAAGCATTATTCATGTAGCGCTGGCCTTGAATAACAAAGAATATATACATGCTGAAGGCGTAACCTACGGACGTGTTGTAATCAATAGTTTTGATCCTATTGATGCACATTATAACGCACGGCTGGCTACAATTGTCTGGGCAATCAAACGGGTGGTGTCGTAAATGCAAAAAACTATCGAGCTGGGCCTTACATCACTGGGTGGGCGCTTTGCCTGTATAGTGATACAACTGGATAAAGCCGCACCAAGGGAACTGGTCACGATCAACGCTGACATGTCCTTCCCTGCGGCGAGTCTTGCCAAACTACCTATTCTGGTAGAAGTAGCGCGACAGGTAGAATCGGGCCTCCTATCCTGGGAGACGCGCTACAAGGTATCAGAAATGGCCAGCGTGAACAACACCGGTGTGCTGGCCGACCTCTTACCTGATCTACAACCCACATTGCACGATCTGGCACATCTGATGATTACGATCAGCGACAATACTGCCGCCAATATGCTGCTGAACCTGGTTGGCATGCAGGCGGTAAATGTTACGATGCAGCAAATGGGCCTGACCTCAACATGGTTAGAGCGTCGTTTTATCGACTTCGAAGCACGAAAGGCAGGTCGTGACAACTGGACAACAGCAGGCGATATAGCATTACTCCTCTCCTATCTCTGTACCGGAATGTTGCCCGACCATCAGCGCCTGCTCAGTATGCTTCTGTGCCAGAATGATCGCACAATTTTGCCTGCCTACTGGGGAGAAGAAGTTCCTTTCGCGCATAAAACAGGAGAATTGCCGGGCATTTTGCATGATGCCGGTATCCTCTATCCACCCGATATGATCGAAACTCCCTTTATAATCGTCGTGCTGACTTCCGAGGTGACGGATGAGCCATTAACGCGCTATACACTGGCCCGTCTGGGTGGAACGATCTACAATGACATCAGGCAGGCAATGACAGCATAAGTAAGGGAGGAAGGGAGAGAGAAAACATGCCAATTCTGCCATTCAAAGGAGTCTGGCCAACTATCGCCGCTGACGTATTTATTGCGCCCGGAGCTATGATCATCGGCAACGTAACAATTCATGCCAATGCCAGCATCTGGTATAACACGGTAATTCGTGGGGATAGCGCCCCCATCAGTAATCGGGCAAGGCACAAATATTCAAGACAATTGCACGCTCCATGTCGATCCAGATGCACCACTTACTATTGGAAACGCATGTACCATTGGACATAACGCCGTAGTCCATGGAGCGACCTTGGGGGATTGTGTGCTGGTGGGCATCAACGCCGTAGTTTTATCGCATGCCAGCATAGGTGCACGCACGCTCGTTGGTGCGTGTGCCCTGGTGAGTGAGCACAAACAATTTCCGGAGGGTGTGATGGTGATGGGCGTGCCTGCGAAAATCGTGCGTGAGCTGAGCGAGGTCGAAACGGAGGGACTCGCAAAGAGCGCGGCGGGTTATTGTGAGCGTGCACGTGAACATAAAAAATCGTTGGAAGCTATGGAATAGCTCTCGCCGACACTTTCTCGTAGGGAATAACACCCAAATAGGATATGCCTCATTCTCATATTGTTCCTGCTTTGAGATTAGACGACACAGGTTCAACACTTGCACTGTGAATTGTTCCCATTGACGACGACGCTTTGATGAGCTATGCTACTCATAGAAATAAACCGAGACTCTGTTTGTGAATAAGAAGAGGAAAGCCATGGCACGCATCGTCAAAGAACACGAATACACAGCCAAGCGCAACGCCATTCTCGACGCGGCCCAACGAGCCATCGCAACCACAGGCTATGAGCGGATGGCCATTGCCGATCTGCTGGGTGAGCTGCAGATTTCTTCCGGTGCGTTCTATCACTACTTTGACTCCAAACCGGCGTTGCTCTTCGCACTCGTCGAACGCATAGGGGACCAGGTAGTACAGCTCGTGCTCCCCATCGTCTATGATCCAACGCCTGGTGCCATCGATAAACTCCGGCGCTTCTTTGCCACGCTCGACCGCGGGAAACTCGAGCACAAAGAGTTTGTGCTCACATACCTGCGCGTCTGGTATGCTGATGAGAACGCCATCGTTCGCCAAAAACTCTACACCGCCAGAGTCAAACGGCTCACTCCTTGCCTGGAGGAGATCATCAGTCAGGGAGTCAAGGACGGTGTCTTGACGACCCCCTACCCTGATCAAGCAGCCAGAATGGTCATCTCCTTGCTTGAAGACTTTGGTTATGCCACAGTCGAGTTGCTCCTCTCGATGGAACGCTCGCCAGACGACCTGCCCCGCCTCGAACGGATCGTCGAGGCTTGTGTTGACGCGCTGGAACGCGTGCTGGGAGCGCCAGCAGGTTGCTTGCAGCGCTCTTCGCACGAAGAACTCTCGCAGTGGCTGGCCCGCCCTTCTGGGAAGAAGGAAGAATAACGGGTTCAACCCCCATACGGCCCAGAATCTGAAAAACGAGCTTTGTAACCTCAAAAGAGGAAAAGGACGGTGGACATGACAGCGATTATCGAAGTAAGCAGCCTGACCAAGCGCTACGGCAACAAGCGCGGAATTCTCGATGTCTCCTTCCAGGTGGAAGAGGGCGAGGTTTTTGGCTTTCTTGGCCCCAACGGCGCGGGCAAAACGACCACGATTCGCCTGCTGATGGCGCTGCTGCACGCCGACGCGGGCACAGCGCGCATCGCCGGGCTGGATGTCTGGCAGCAATCAGTGGAGATCAAGCGGCTGATCGGCTATCTACCGGGCGAGCTTTCGCTTGACCCCAACCTGACTGGCGGCCAGATTCTGGAGTATTTTGGGCATCTGCGTGGCGGCATCGATCAGGCGTATCTGAAGCAACTGATTGCCCGGCTGGACTGCGATCCCAGCCGCAAGTTCCGCCAGTATTCTAGCGGCAACAAGCGTAAGATTGGCATCATTCAAGCCTTTATGCACCGCCCGCGCCTGCTGATTCTGGATGAGCCAACCGGTGGCCTGGACCCGCTGAACCAGCAGGAGTTTGATCGCATGGTCAAGGAAGTACGCGACGACGGGCGCACCGTCTTTCTCTCCTCGCATATCCTGACCGAGGTGGAGCAAACGTGCAATCGCGTCGCCATCATCCGCCAGGGCCAACTCGTGCGTGTGGGTCTCGTAGAGGAACTGAAGGACATCAAACACCACGAAATTACCATCACCTTTGCCAATGCGGTACCCATCGAAGCGTTCAAAGGGCTTGATGGCGTGGAGCAGGTGGAAACGCTGGCCGATGGACACACCCTGCGCCTGTCTGTGCAGGGCCCGGCGGATGCGGTGGTTAAAGCGGCGGCCCAGCATTCTGTGATCACCTTGACCAGCCACGAACCCAGCCTGGAAGACATCTTCCTGCACTACTACGAAAGCGACGGTCAGGCCGTCAAGGGGGCGAGCCATGTGGTTTAAGAGCATTTACCTCAAAACCTTGCGCGATTTCCGCATTGCCATTCTGGGATGGGGCGCGGGCATGGGCCTGCTCCTGTATGCCATCCTGGCTGCCGTTCCCTCGCTGATAACAACGCCACAGGCACGAGCCTCGCTTGTCAGCCTGGCCAGTTCTTTCGCCTGGATTGCTGATCCAATCGCGGTGGACACCCCCGGCGGCTACGCAACCTGGAAATACGGCTTTACGATCTTGATCATTGCCATCTGGCCGCTCCTGGCGTGCAGCCGCTTGCTGCGTGGCGAAGAGGAGCGTGGCTCTCTGGATGCCCTGCTCTCGCTGCCACGTGGACGCGGGCGCGTCGCGCTGGAAAAGCTGTCCGCCGTTTGGACAGCCCTGCTGGGGATGGGCCTGATCATCGCGTTGCTGGCCTTTGCGGGCGGCCAGACTGCCCACGCGAACTTTGGCCTGGACGGTGCTTTGCTCTATGGACTGAATCTATCCTCATCTGCGGCGTCTTCGGCTCCATCGCACTCCTGCTCTCCCAGTTCACCCAGGAGCACAGCACAGCATCTGGCCTGACGGGTGCCTTGCTCCTGATCTTTATCGTGCTGGACATGGTCCATAGGGTCATCCCCAATACCGAATGGCTCAGTCGCCTTTCTCCCGTCTACTACTATAACCTGAGCAAACCACTGGTCCCGAGTTATGGTACCAATCCTGGTGCCATGCTGGTCCTGCTGGCCCTGAGCATTCTGCTGAGCGGAGCGGCACTGGGCTTCTTTGTGCGGCGCGATATCGGAGGGACGATTGCACTGCCCAGCTTTCTGCGCCTGCCAGAGCGAGCTGTGCAGCCAGAACGTGCGCTACCAGTAAACGCCTGGTCGCTGCGCTCGGTCTATACACGCAGCCTGGGGATGATCGTGACTCCCGCATGCTGGTGGACGCTGGCTATTGCCGGGTTTGCCGCATGGATGGTGGTGATTGTCAAGCAAACTGAGACAACGTTACGCTCCTTTTACTCAAACTCACCGATCCTGAAAGAGTTTATCACAAAAGTCGGGGGCGGCAACCTTACTACCAATGCTACCCTTCTGAGTTCGCTCTTTGTTTTTCTACCGCTGTTGTTGATGGCTTTTGCAGTCACTCAGGCCAACCGCTGGTCCGCCGATGAAGAGGATGGACGGTTGGAGTTGGTGTTGTCTACGCCGCAATCACGCTTGCAGGTGCTGTTGGGACGCTTTGCTGCGCTCACTACTGCGACGATCATGATCGGGGTGCTGACCCTGGCCGCTACGGCGGTGGCCTCAGCCGCCACAGGCTTGCAGCTCGATGCGGGCGATATGGCCGCAGCGACGCTCTCGATAATTCCACTGGGGCTGCTGATCGCTGCCATAGGCTATCTGCTCTCCGGCTGGCTACGTACAGCACTGGATACCGGCCTCTTGAGCTTTTTGCTGGCGATCTGGTTCTTCATCACCTTTGTTGGCCCAGAGTTGAACTGGTCGAATGCGATATTGCGGCTCTCCGCCATCTACTACTATGGAACGCCGCTGCTGCATGGCCTACCGCTCCTGGATACACTGGGCGTGCTGGCAGTTGCCCTCGCGGCGCTGGCGCTGGCGTCGGTGCGCTTTGTACGCAAAGACATTGGCCGATGAGCAGGTGAAAGATGCTTGTAGTGCCAGTTTTCAAGAAGGAAGCTGGCACTGCACAATTGTTTTACGCTGGATTTCAGAATCGCCTCTGGATTCTTAAAATCATGATAACGCATCAACCAGCAGCCATAATTCAGTCCACCTCCAACGGCAGGAAGCGCCATCCACTCACCATCCTGCAAGAGCCCCTGGCGCAATGCCTCAACGAGCGCAGTAGCAATACTGGCATTAGAGAGGTTGCCATAATTGCGGAAATTATCGACAAGTTTGTCCATTGTCACAGCGGGCCAGCCAAAATCATGCACCAGCAACTCGCCCATACGGCGTGTGATGCGCGAATTGGCCTGATGAGGTACGATATGTGTCACTTCATCGGGCGTTAGTTCTGCCAAGCGACATAAAAGATCGACACACTCGGCCATCGCACGCGGCGCTTCACGGTACACTTCCTTGCCATTCATCTTTGTGTAACCGACCAGGTACTGTGAGAGCACCTGACTCAGCTCTTTCCCTCTGCCCTCGCGATATAATTGCTGCATCTTCATGTCAATCTCGGCCATTTCGATGACATCTTTACGCAGCGGCGTCTGATAAATTAACGACGCGGACTTACTGGCATCAGCACCATTGATAAGGTAAGTAGTATCTTCATCGCTCACTTCTAAGAGAAAGGCCGCCGCTCCCTCGCCAAAAAGCGAACTGGTCTTCCAGTCCAACACATTCATAATATTGGGGAGCAGACCCTCAGAGGTAACCAGTAAAACCAGCTTCGCCGAGCGAGCTTCCAGAATCTCACTGCATATCTGAAATGCTTCAGTCTGGCAGGCACAGGCTCCCCTCAGCATGGTAGCACGTATAGGAGGCAACCCGAGGCGCATCTGAACCCAGCCAGCAATGGTCGGAAAAGCATCATTATCAGAGGAAGAGGCACCAATGATGGCATCGATTTCGGAGGCGTTGCGTCCAGCGCTGGCAAGCGCACGTTGAGCAGCAATCACGGCCATATCAACCAGCGACTCATCGGGACTCGCCTCGGGATCATCAATCAGGCCAGGAGCATCCTCTCCCGTCATTCTACGACAGAGCGCAAGCGTGCTGGCGCGTACATAACGTGTTGAAAGACCGGTGACCCGTTCCAGATCATCTGCCGAACGTGGATCACCCAGGCGCGTTGAGATATAGGCGAAGAACTCGTTTGTAATTCTGCCCCTGGGGGCATAATTCCCCAGGCCAACGAGGCGCACTTTTGCCTTCATAGCAGTCTGCGGCACAATAAACGAATAGTGCGGCCACTGACTCTCGGGGGTACCTGCCATTATAAAAGACCTCCATCATGAGGATATATTGCAACCATCAATTAGTATAGCATATGCTAGAATGCCAGGGGTAGGGGCCTGATTATTTCGCGCCCGAGGAATTCCTCAATGCCAGGGCTAGAGTCCCATCTGCCCTCTTCAAATGGCTAAGAAAACCGTCGGAGCAGCATCTTGCTCCCACGCCTCTTTTGCCCCGACGGAAAATAAAACAAGAGGGCAATCCACCTGGTGGACTACCCTCTGGCCTAAAAAACTATCTTTTTTACCAGCGACTATCACGCCGGTCACGACCACCACTATCGCGGCGATCACGACCCCGACCACCACCATAACCGCCGTCCACTGTAGCTCCCACTGCTAACTGCGGGAGTCATCGCGGCGGGGGACGTGAAGCACGTTGAGCCTGGAAACATTCACTGCAATAGACGGGACGATCTTCGCGAGGAATAAAAGGTACTGAGGTTGGACGGCCACAAGTAGCGCAAATTGCATCATACTGCTCGCCACGTGGAGCTCGTGGTCCGCTGTTCGACTGCCCGCCTCTGCGGAGTGCACGGCAGCTTGGGCACCGACTGGGGGTATTCGTCAATCCTTTGTTCGCATAAAACTCTTGCTCACCTACAGTGAACGTGAAATCATTACCACAATCACGGCAGGTAAGGATGCGATCCCGGTAGCCCTCGTTGGACATCATGGGTGGTATTTCCCCTTCTTGGTATCTTCGTTCCGCTTACACAATAGCCTTCGGTGGTGTATCGTTTGGTCGCGCAAGAAATATCCTTTATACAGAGGAAATTATCTCCTGGTGGCTATCAGGTAGTGAAATCCTGGAATCCGGATGCGGAACGAAACCGGGGCCTCGGAGATTACGTACCAGATGGGACACATATTCCCTCACCACAGTCTCATTGTAACATATACCCACCAAAAATGCATTACCTGACAGGCCCAAAAATATATATCACCCCCTTTTGTAGAGAACAGAAATAACTACGGCACTGACTTCATTTGATCTGGCCCTTCGTTCTTTTTGAGGACTATGGGTGGAAGCGTTATCAGAACTATTTCCGCTTGCTTGGCAATCTTAACGGCGTAGGCCCACTGATCAAGCCGGAGGAAGACACAGGTGCAACGCTATGAGAGGTAGGAATAGTACGAGGGGTCGGCAAAGCCGCATATTCCAGGTGAACGTTGCCCAACAATATCGCATCGCCTACCTGCAAGAGCCGCGGCGTACGTAGCGGCTCACCATTCACGAGAGTCCCATTACGGCTGCCCAGATCCTGCACATAATCGCCATCTGGCTGACGCAGAAACTGCACATGCTGCCGTGAGATAGAAGTATCGTTGATCACAATATCGCTTTCCAGACCGCGTCCAACACTGATAGTAGCACGATCCAACGAGAAACTCTGATTCGCCATCTCACCATTGCGGATAATCACTGCACCGCCAGGACGCATTGAGGGCAATTGCGGCACCTTATAACCAATTTCAACAGTCTCAACAGAAATGGCCGGGGCAGAGAACTTTTCATCCGGCAGTGGCGTGCTCGGCAATATATCGCTATCTCCACTTAATCCATGCAGAGATGAGCGCAATGTATGGTGAGCAAGCGGGTCACTCTGATCAGCAAGATGCACATCAGCCAGAATAAAGCTGAAGCAGTGTTCCCCGATCTGAAGCAGGTCATTTGCCTCCACCACCATTGAGCCTCGTATAGGCTTTTCGTTGAGCAGGACTCCATTAAGACTATCACAATCGGTCAGGTAGACTTTCCCCTTGTCGTAAGCCAGCTCTGCATGATGACGAGAAGCCATATCATCGTCGATCCAGATATCGCTATCCTCGTCTCTGCCAAGTGTCGCCACCTGCCGTTTTAATGCCAGGTGCTGCCCGTGAAAGTTTCCACTCCGATACTGCAGCCAACCCCATGGCGTCTCTTCGTCAAATACATAAGGCGGGACCATCCCTTGCTGATACCTCGGCGGCTTTGGCATTGTTGCGACCCCAGATTTCTGACGCGGGATATGCATAGCCGTTGTTGTGTTACGCGGTAAAGTAAAGAGACAATATGTAGCCGTGACCCCCAACGGCATTCCCCATCCCCAGAGCGCCACATATACTAGCGCAAGTTCGACTTCCGCAGCTGCTATCTGTCCCTGCCCGGCGCTAAAGCGTAGATTGTACCAGACGAGGGCCAGCATCAGCAGCAGAGCGGCAATAACACAGATGACTATCGCTCCTGCAAGCTGCCGGGTCGTCCCACGCCGACATAGGCTGGTAAATAGCGCGTTTACAGCAACAGCAAACATACAACAGGCTAAACCGCTATAACAACCAGCACTAAACCAGGTCGGAAAATCTACCGCATTGATCGTTGTCGTCCTCCTAATCGCCTCTATCAGAGCATTGGACCAATATGAGCAGCGCGAGCATCGCTCACCACTATCACGTCCACAAGTGTTCGTTGTTGCAAATTCTGCATATAGAGATTGGTTGCTGCAATATTGGCAGAATCAGCAGCAACATTGTTATTAACGTCCACTGTATCCCAATAGGAAAACCGTGTGCTGTTTTCAGCGAGCGCTACGCCAAGAAAAGCATGGCCAGGAATCACAACAATCTCAGCATTTAACCCGATACGCTCAACCGCCGCCGCCATCAGTATGGTCAGCTCCACACACATTCCACTGCGTTGCTGCAAAACCTCGGCAGGCAATTTGATAGTTTCCAGTCCTATATTGCTTCCACCTCCGCTCGCACTATAAGGGACGGTAGATTGCACGTATTGCATATGATAATCCAGGCGCAAAGCATCGTAAATAGCATCTACCTGGTCGGTAACTTGTTGAGGCGTTGCATTGTTATAGCCAATCATCGCCTGCGGTACTGGCGGTTGCTCATCTGGCAAATGAGCACCTGCATGCTTCAGAAGTTGGGCAATAAATTGATTGTCGGGCGTCACCCAGGCTGCAATCTGTAATCGATTAGCAGGTATCCACTGCATTAACCAGCGCGAGTGCAATACTAACGGAATGTCATTTACATAATATTCCTGCGTTCGTGTATCTTTCACCTGCACATGCAACGAGGTAGGATCTTCCTGTGTAAGTCCGCGTAAAACCTGATCTTGCATTGAAGGAACAAACGAGATATCCTGCGTCGTTTTCGTTGCATTTACTGTTTGCGTTTGTACCTGGCTAAACTTATCGATTGAGACGCTGATCAGTAACGTCATCGGGTTACCACTACTATAGGTGACGGTGAAAAGTGGAAACTGTGTCGCTACATAGGAGGGATAGAACGCGCTGAAGACTGCCTGTGGTGAACGTACACAGATACGAACCGGTGATTGACCGCCGCAATGCTCTTCGTTAGCCAGGCTACTTTGCCGATAACGCGAGTAGGCTTGCATTCCACCAGCGACGTAGAAAAACGAGAAGACGATCAGTGCCGCGAGTGTGAGCAGAAACAATATTTTTTTGCCCATTAGTGATCAGCTTTCGTACATGGCCTTTCATGTATACCGTATACCTGTAAATCATAACATCTGTTTATCTAGCGGGCAAATGAATGGGACTTCTGGGCCGCCACCGTTTTTTACACAATAGCCTGTTCTCCATAGGTGATATACTCTAGCCGTAGAACTTTTCGCTGATCAGATTTATATATTCAAAAAATCACCAGAACAAAGAGGCGCAGGTTATGAAAAAGCGTACGCTTGTAGCCGCTATATTCGACGATGCTGGCTCGGCAGTCGATGCCATTCACGAACTACGACGGACCAGTTGTAGCGATGATCAGCTTGGTTTTGTAGTACGCTACGATACAGATGAACATGGCATCAACCCCCTTGCCAGAGACATTATAGGCGACTTGCTAGGAGATGGCGATACACTCCTTCTTCCAGTTTTAGAAACAAGCATACCAATAGAGTATAGTCAATCCGCTCTGATCGTAGAGGAAGAGCCCCAAAATACGCAGGAAAAGAGCCAGGCAAGGATTATTATCGGCGGCATCATCGGTGGAACGCTGGGTACAGTAACAACATTGCTACTCCCTGGTATTGGCCTGGTTGTCGCAGGAGGAGCCCTCGCAGCTACTCTGGGCGTCGCCATCCCAGCAAGTATGACACCCAAATTCCTGAGCATGGGTATACCAGAGCATAAAGCACATTACTACGCACAACAATTCCAGGCAGGTAGCATTATTCTTACTATAAAAGCTGCTGATCAGCAAAAAGAGGCGCAGGACATCTTGCGCTATCATAGAGCATGCAGTATCGAAATATATTAGGGGTCATAAGGGTAAGGGCGTCTTTTTTAAGGCATTCTTGCTTCCAGCATTCCTAGCTGCTCTTTCAACTTCCTATTCTCTTCACGCACTTCATCAAGATCCTTGCGCAACTGCTTGATCTGTTCATCACCCTTCTCACCCGTACTTAGTTTATACGCGGCAACACGCATAGAACGCTGAGCTCCTGAGCTCAGTTCATGACTGGCAGTCTGTTCTAATACAGGAATCGCACTTTTCTCACCAAGAGATGCCAGGGCTCTGGCGGCCAGGCTACGTACCTGTTCCCACGTATCATGCTCTACGGCGCTCTCTAATGCTGTTACCGCTCTTTGTCGCGCCCCTTCACTATAGAGATAGCGATTGCGTCCTACAGCTAATAACCCGGAAATCGCACTATACCGTAGAGTAAGAGAATAAGAGGAACTATTCAGGTAACTGGCGATGACATCAACTACGCGATCCTCACCTGACTCTCCCAGGCCATTGTATATGCCGCGTTCCACAACATTCATCCATGTCCTGCGCTCTGTAAGCAACGTTAACAAGAAATCGACAGCTCCCTCTCCGCGTGTCCTGCCGAGGGCTTCTGCCGCGTTCGCTTCGACGCGATAACTGGCATCGCCCCGTTCAAGCAATTGCCGCAACACCCTGGCCGAACGCTGGGCCAGTTCAGCTTGCTGGGGAGCTTGAAACTTTCCTAAGACTCCAGCAATAACCAGGCGCACACGGGGAAACTTCTTCTCATCAAGTTCTTGTAACGCTTTAATGAGCACCGATTGAGCCTTTTCGCTGCCGAATGAGCTCAGTGAGGTAGCAGCAACGGTACGCACTCCCCAGAAAGCATCAGTATTGAGCACGGTAGTAAGTGCCTCCAATGCCTCATCCTCGTCCTTATCCGCCAGAGCCTCGGCAGCTTCAATACGCCCTAATACATCTGCATCATGAGCCAGCTGGTAACGCAACATCTTTGCCGAACGTTCAAATTTCAATGTCTTGAGCAGCCAGCCATCAGGATCGAAGCGCACCATCACCGGCTCACGTTCCAGTGGTATATAAAAACTCTGCTCTACCTGCCCATCTTCACCTACAACTATATGCAAAGGAATTATACGTATTTCTCCTCCATCTCTCTCCGCTTCATCCGAAACAGGTACGGTGAACGCGAGATCGACCGGGGTTACAAAACAGGGCGTCAACTCATCAACTTTTTGCGTCTGCTTGATTTTGATCTTTGCCAGATTGTGCTCACTGTCCCAGCTATAACTGACCTCGAATGCTGGATAGCCACCACTATAGACCCATTGCTGGAAGAAGAGTCCCAGGCTATGCCCGGTGACTTCCTCTAATGTGCGCTCCAGATCAGCGGTGATGACCTCTTTCTCACGATACCGCGCCAGATAGGCTTTGACTGCACGCCTGAATGTTGCCTCGCCTAACTGATGGCGCAGCATATGGAGAACCCAGCCACCCTTGTTATACATATGTCTATCGAATAACTCGAACCCATGGTCATGGTAGACATGATAGACAATCGGACGGCGATATTCACGATCCTCGCTGAGGTACCCTTTTTTGAGTGTGAGCATCGATTGCTTGAAGTAGTCGGTGCCCAGATCATGCTCGTTCCACAGCTCTTCAAAGTAGGTGGCAAAGCCTTCGTTGAGCCAACCATTAGGCCAATCACGGCAAGTTACAAGATCACCAAACCATTGATGTGCCAACTCATGCGCAACAACTGCCCTATACTCTTCTCCCATATCTAACGACGCCCGCTCATCGAGGAGCAACGTAAACCCATGTGTCGTGCACGTGGTATGCTCCATCGCACCCGTGTAGACCTCGACGACCGTCTGCGCATACTTGTCATAAGGATATTCGACGCCGGTATATTCCGAGAAGAAGCGCATCATCTGCGGCGTCTTGCCCATATACAGCGGTGCATCATCCTTGCGATCTTTGCGCACATAGTAGGTGACTGGCTTGCCATTATAGCTATCCTCAATCACCGCGAAATCGCCGACAACTAGCGAGAGCAGGTACATCGCATGCGGAATATCGTGCCGCCAATGATGCGTTTTCTTTTTTCCATGCTCGGTCACACTGAGGAGATTACCATTGGAGACGGTCAAAAACTGTGCAGGTACAGTCACAAGAATTTCGGTTGTGGCGCGGTCGTTGGGAGCGTCATGGCACGGGAACCAGTGGCTGTGATAGCGTGGCTGCCCAAAAGTCCATGCCTGCACCGGACGTGTTGGATCTTCCGCTGCTGGCTTTATAAAATGAAGCCCCGTGCGCGGATGTGCATCATACACCACTGCAATGACAAACTTTTCACCATATTGATAGGGACGATCCAGCGTCACGCTCAATTTGTTTCTGCTCGTATGATAGGCCAGTTGCTTTCCATCGGCAAGAGCAACCTTACTGATATTCAAATTTATTGCATCAAACGAAATTGTTTTGACCTGTTCATATAACGCGGAGAACGTCGTATATACCGTCCCACTCACCATTTCCCGCTCAAAATCGAGTTCAATCTCCAGTTTTACGTGCCTGACATCTGCTGGACGGTCGGGGGCATAATGCACGGAGTCATCAGGAAGTTCAAATGAACGCGCCTTTGGTACCGGCTGCATACTCTGCAAACCAGAGGAACTACCCGTACCATACAGCGTATCTAACATGAGCGCACTATAGCCATTGCCCAGTTCGAGAGCCTGCACACGATTACAATAAGCCACTTTACACCCTCTCCTTCATCTCACACGAACACTTTCGGTTTTGCACCTGCAAAGGTGCAAGTAGGGGCATCTCCTTGTAAAGATCTCGTCAATTGATCAACCCCTGAACCTTTATTAGATATATTAATATATACGTATAGCATACGTTATCCTGGTCCTTTTCTTCACTTATTTAATAAAAGTATATCCATTACTCCAACCAATCGTTCCTGCCAGGAGTAAGGAGTAAGCCGACAACCTTTCATTTTTCCAACCGTAGAAGATAGGATGGAAGTCAGAGTCTTCCATTTAATAAACATTCTTCGCTAAACTATGATGGTACACTGTAAAAAAGCCCACTGGTCCCGACTCGGAATGTCGAGAAGGAATTCACACGAGCTCATGGAAAGGCTTAGATTATGTCGGGAGCGCTGCAAAGCTCACAACAAAAGCGCAAAAAAACAAACATGCGGCTTACATGGTGGCGAAAATGGTGGAGAGCATGGCGCGTACTTCGGCTATTGCTCTGGACTATATGGGCTATTTATCGTGAGCGACGTAGAGTAGTACGCGCTCATGCACGTGGTCACTATGACGTACAACCTGATACAGATGTCTTAGTCGAGGTACTGACCGCTTTTCGCAAGACCGCTATCGAGCTCGGCGTTTTGATGATCAAGCTGGGCCAGTTCCTCAGCACACGCGCCGATCTATTACCCGATCGAGCGCTTCTCGTGCTCAGTTCTTTACAAGACGAGGTGCCTCCTGAACCCTTCGACCATGTGATCTCAGTAATCGAGTCCGAACTGGGCAGACCAGTCGAGCAGATTTTCACTCTTCTTGAACGCAAATGCGTTGCTGCCGCTTCGCTCGGACAGGTTCATAAAGGCATCCTGGCAACAACCGGTGAGACGGTAGCAGTCAAAATTCAACGTCCCAATATTGACGACCTGGTACGCATGGATTTAAGTACTCTGAAGTTTGTTATCCAGATCATTAATCGCCTGTTTGATCCGAGCGATTTTATCGACTTGATGGGCTTCTATCGCGAGTTTCAAGCGTACCACCTATGAAGAGATTGATTATGTCGCCGAACTGGCTAATGCGAAACGCTTTGAAGAGATGTTCGGCAATAATCCCACCGTCTATATTCCACGTGTGCATGAAGAATATGTCTCGCGCCGTGTTCTGGTTCTTGAGTGGATTGAGGGCATCAAGATCAACGACTATCCTGCTCTCGATGCACTGGGTATTGATCGCCTGAAGGTCGCTTCTCGCACCGTAGAAGCCTATTTTCACCAGTTTTTCGATGAAGGCTTCTTCCATGCAGACCCTCATCCAGGCAATATTTTCGTTAGAAAGGGGTCATCACCTGATGATCCTATCATCACCTTTGTCGATTTTGGCATGGTGGGTAGAGTCTCCAAATCGATGAAACGCGCTTTGAAAGATATCCTCCTGGGCTTTCTCTTACGCGACTCACGTGCAATCGTTCATGCCCTGGTGCACCTTGGCTTTATAGGCGAAGGTGCCAATTTGATCACGATTGAACGTGGCATAGCCTTAATGATGGATCAATACTACGGCATGACACTGGGCCAGGTACGTGAGATGGATTACTCTGAGGTCGCTCATGATGTCCAGCAACTCCTCTACGACCAACCTTTTCAGATTCCGGCGCAGTTCGCCTTCACCGGGCGGGCTGTAAGTACCCTCGTTGGTGTTTCAACCGGACTGGCCCCTGATTTTAACCTGGTCGAAGTTGCAATGCCCTACGCACGCAAGTTCCTGGGCCTTGATGCAGCCGGTATCGGACAGACAGCACAGCAAGTGCTCGGCCAACTGCTTGACGCCGGGAAAATACTCCTGACGCTACCCCATTCATTAGATCAGCTCATCTCCAAAATCGACGCGGGCCAGCTTGAAGTTCAGGTCGGCGTCGGCTCCTTTAGCAGGCACCCACGCAAACGTAGCAGAAGAGGAAATGATGATCTTCCTACAAACAGGAAGCGCGGAGGTGGCCTCTCGCTTGCCTTCGTATTTACTCTCTCTCTGATCGGTGGCATCTATCTTCTTAACATTATCCATCAGCCGATAGAGGGATGGTTCTGCCTCGCCATAGCCGCTCTCACTGCGCTTGGTCTGATCGTCAGGAGATAATACCTTGACTGATCAACACAATAGTCCCGCTCTCGCTACAAATAGCACAATTTCTATCTATTCATTGATAAATATGGTAACGTAGAAGAACGGATGGTAATATCCGTGGCATAATCATATATAGTTAACGACTATCCCTACGCGAAAGGAACAGACCTATGAACATGTTAATCGTAGCTGGACTCATGGCCTTTGGACTCTTAGCTATTGGCACAGCCATCTTCCTGGCAATGGGTGAAAGCAAAACACCTCCAACCGGAACTGCTGCATCTTCAAAAACTGCATCCTCCACCACAACTCCTCCACTGGTCAAAAAACCCGTACCAGCACGCCAACACTTGCCTGCCATAAGAGAGGAATCTCAGGTTGCCACTATTACTACTGAATTTTCCAATCTCACCGCTCAACTTCGCTCACTGCACCAACAGGCACAGGAAATCGAGCACCGCCTGAGTATCCTTTCTGGCATGGCTGAACAAATTGAACGTGCCCAGGCAAGTCTCAGTATTGAGGAAACCGAGGATTATCGCCTGCTCGAACCAGTTGATAGTGCACAAGCATGATCATGGCTGTTTTGCAACAAAAAGTCCGTGCGAAAAGGGAATGAAATATCCGATTTCGTTGTCAAGCTAATCTCATAAAAGTTGATATCTCATCTACAACTTTGCGTTACCTGATGCGTAGATAACACAGTACTGGCAGGTTTTCTTAATTAGCAGTGAAATCGAAGCAAGGGGCAATGTAATATGATGCCACAAATGGACCCGGGACAGCCAATACGTGAAGCACCAGGAGCCGGCTATGGAGCATACGAAGGCAACCAGAACTATGCTCCACCTCCGCAGTATAGTCAGGGGCCACAAAGTAGTGCGTATGATGATGAATATGTAGATTCGCTGGCGCAGCGGCTCTCGCAACGCATGGCGCAGGGACCACAGGGCAAGATACGACCCACAGGAGCGAAAGATAGAGTTTCTGCTGGTATGCGTCTGGCTCTGGCAATAGTCTCAGTAGTGATGCTGGTCCCTCTTGCTGCCATACTGATGGGTGGAGTAGGCGGAACAGCAGGGTTAATCTCCTTTGGCGCTGCGTGCCTGGCTATTTTCCTGATTAATGCTGTGTTTAATGATACCCATTAATGGCGTTTTTAGAGAGTGCCTATCTCATTCTTGAGCGCCGTAATCGATGTATCCAATCTCTCCACCTGCTCTTGCATGGCGGCTGTCTTTCTCTGCTCCGAACGCACAAAACGTGTGTAGGGCGTGATAGCCTCCTGCACGCGTGTGATAGAATTGGTAAGCTCCTTGTTGAATTGTTCGGTCATGGCACTGCGCAGACGCGTGCGTAATTCCTCCATCTTGACCGTAAATGCCTGTTTGGCATGCTTACGACGCGCGGGAATGATGTAAAGACCCAGACTGAGCAGAAGCGCACCTGCCAGAATACCACTGACATCAGCAGCGGCTGTTCCTACAAAGGCGACGATAGCCGCGCCAAGTCCAATTCCACTGGCACCCGCTATGGCCGCCTGGGTAACGGCATTGCGTAAATCCTGCGAGAGCTCCATCGACTCTGCCTGCCGATCATATGTGCTCACGATTCCCGCAGCCGTACGCGCAACAGATTGCAGCAGTGTACGCCTGTTATAATCGAACTGGCGAGCTACAGAGCCGATCATCGCATCGTCACGCCGCACACTCATCTGCCGCCGCCGTTCCAGATATTCCATTACATCTTGCCATAATCGATGCTCATGCTCCACCAGCCAATCGATAAGTTCTTGCACAGCCTGGTCCATACGTGCCGCACTATCGCCAGTCACTTTCTGCTCAAATTCTTCACGTACACGCTGGCCCTGAATCAGGTCAATGATGCGCCCTAAACGAATAGTCTCATCAAAGAAATGGTCGCCTCGTGTCCGCATATCCAGCACAATATTCTCAATCTCGCTGAGGCGATGCACAAAGTTCTTTTCCATATCAGTGCGATAAAGCCCCAATTGCTCATCAATGGTACTTACCGTGCGTGCATCCTCAGCTAGTAGACCAGCCCGTTGCTCCATCGCTATGCGTGTTTCAGCAAGCAGGTGCTGCATCACACCAAGGGGGCTAAGTAGCTTCAGGCGTACACGCTCCGCTTCGTCCAGAGTACGAAAGAGGTAAGCTTCGAGCGCTCCAAAACGGCTCGTCTCCCATAATTTTATAGCGTCGTGACCTATAGCGCTGCGTGACTTTTGCGCCAGCAGCGCCGAGACAGGGAAGATTTCAGGTTGAAAGCCTAGCAGATTTTTGCAGTTCTCGCGCACAAAGTCCAGTACCTCGTCAAGATTGGCTGGCGTGCTCAGTAGATCGATCTTGTTCAGAATAATGATAACTTTTTTGCCCCAGGCACGAATACGTTCCATAAAGACGCGCTCGCTCTGCGTGAAGGGGCGATCAACCGAGGTAATAAAGAGGATCAGGTCGCTGCGCGGCACAAACTCCTCAGTCAACAGTTCATGTTCGCGTAGCACGGCATTGACGCCAGGGGTATCAACGATGCTGATATCACGCAAAAAGTCAGCCACCGCATCTATCTCCAGGATATTCGAAGCGAGCAGACGCTGCCCTTTAGCCTGACCATAACGAACAATAGTCACCTGGTGCGTTGTAGGCACCACCCCTTCTTCTAACACATTATTATGTAAAAGTGCATTAATACAGGCTGATTTGCCTGCGTTGAATTCGCCGACGATGACCAGCAGAAAGAGATCATCCAGGGAGTCAGTTACCTGGCGCAAGGTAGAAGCATGGGCATCCACACCTTCAAAACTGGCCAGGCACACCTGTAGCTCATTAGCGATGCGACGCTCTTGTTGAAACAGTGAACGCTGACGTTTTTGTAAAACTGCTTTGGCCATAATGGATCCCTCTCCTGAGCTTGCTACCTGCATCAATATTATCTTTAATTGTTAATAGTGAGTATATGAGATCGTTAATCCTCCTTAATTATAAGATGCAAGAAGCTCTCTCCGCCAGAAATAAAACTAGCCGTACCTCTTCCGATAAGTTCACGGCGGTCATTCGTACCAGTAATGGTTCAACGATCACAACAGTACAATCGCAATCTAACACAAACGCTCATGGCTGGACCCAGTATACCTTCGATGTGACAACAGGCTTGAGCGGCTACCTTGGTAAACAGATAGAAATCTACTTCAAAGAGACGACAACATCTTCCTCGTCGACAACCGATTTCTACGTTGATGATATTGCATTTAACGACATACACTCGTAGTTACAGTAGGAGAAATCGGGATAGGGGCGTCACCTTGCGCGGGCGTCCGCGCAAGGTGACGCCCCTATCTCAGTTCCGGCGGTTTTCATTTCGAAGGAGGGAGACCATCAGAGAAGAGACCAGGCGGCGTTTTTTGTGGCACGATGACTTTAAGCGCACCAGGAGCAACGCTTACAATTGTGGGAAGAGGACCACCAGCAGTATAGCCTTTCGGATCACCATCAATTTGAATGGCAACCGGGTTGCGTGTATAAATCTTGATAGTCGCGCCTGTTTCATAGCGCACCCAGCGTTTGCGATCCTTGTTACGGAGCAAGAAGCTGATGCCAACGATGATGCGTCCCAACATACTGCTCTTGCGCACAATACAGATATCGAGCAACCCATCATCGCACTTCGCCTGCCAGGTGTACTTGATGGCACCAGCATAAAGCTGCGTATTGCCGATGACGATCTGGAGCGCTGTCGTCCTGATTGCCTGGTTGTCCATCTGAAGGATCGCGCGAAAGGCGGGATAGCCGAGGCCCAGCCATGTGCCGACGAGCAGGTAACCAAGCACACCAAAGCGTTTGGCTGACTTCTTTTCGACGGCATGTGTCACTTCACCATCGATGCCAATACCGACCATGAGCAGAAAATAGTCATCGTTAATTTTGCCAAGATCGATGCGACGGGTCTGTCCAGAAATCAACACATCGCGTGCGCCTGCAAAATCCAAAGGAATGTCAACTTCTCGCGCCCACACATTGACGGTGCCGCTGGGAATAACACCCAATGCAGTTTCGCTGCCTGCCAGTTCCTGGATCACTTCGTTGATCGTTCCATCACCCCCTATTGCGATAACCACATTGATGCCCTGTTTCACAGCCTCGCGTGCCAGACGTCGCGCATCTCCAGCTGCCTGAGTCAGTTTGAGTTCGGTCCTCCAACCACATGAGCGCAAAAACGCAATAGTATCGGAAATCTGATCGGTGTGTTGTGTATAGCTACCTGCTGTAGGGTTGGCAATCATAATTGAGGCAATTTGCGCGTCTTGCAACGTACTGCTATTTTCTAACGTACCTTCTTGCATCGTTACTCTCTCTGAATGATATATGAGGTTCTTTAATTGAAGGGTATGCACTGCTATAGTGTACCTTGTGAGGCATTCAAAGTGCAATAGAGGTTTCCCGTCGCGTATCACAACCTTCTTTGCTAGAGTGTCTCACATAATGCGGTTAAATTCCACCCTTATTCAGGGTTTCATTCGTATATTATAGTAGAGGCAAACTGCACGTTCGCCCAGGGGAACTGCTTCCCCCAAAAAACTCAAAGAAGAGGAAACAACAATGCAAAAAACTTCTAACAGAATTGAGACGTATGATTTTGATATGGACGTTACGTCCATCTTTGAATTATGGCAACAGACAGTAGGGCAGAAATGGCCTCTCTCTGTGACGCACTTTCGCCAGACACTTGCATCCCCCGAAGCACGCCATTTTGTGGCGAAAGAGGATGGGCAGATAGTGGGCCTGCTTGCAGGTTTGAAGCGCTACGGAGAAGAGGCCGAGAAGGCACATATTGCCGCTCTACTGGTGGCACCCGACTGGCAGAGAAGAGGGATCGGAACAGCATTATATCACACGGCGCTTGAGCATTTTAAAACTGAAGGAGTACACCACGTACAGGTGGGCGGAGGATGGCCCCGCTTCTGGCCTGGAGTACCCACTAATCTGCCAGCAGGATTGGCTTTCTTCCAGGCTCAGGGATGGCATTTTGACCACACTGTCTATGACCTGTTGCAGAACCTGCACAACTATGTAACACCACCAGACATACAATCACGCATAGTAAGAGAGCAGGTGAGCTTTGAGCTTGCCACGCACGAAACTATTGATGAAGTATTGGCATTCGAGATGCACGAGTTTTCAGGCTGGGCCGATCACTTTCAGCGTGTGGCGGGTGTTGGCGATTATAGCGATATAGTAATAGCGCGGGATGCTACGGGTGAAATAGTTGCTACCCTCACAACTTATAGCAAGCTGTCTCATCCTTCAAGGTGCGATGTGCTGTGGCAATCCTTCTCAGGCAATGATGTTGGTGCAATAACCTGTGTAGGTGTAGCCGAGGCAGAACGTGGTCGTGGCATAGGATTGGGCATGGTCGCAAGAGCCTCCGAACTGCTGAGAGACCAGGGACTGGCTTCCTGCTACATCGATTGGGTATTCCTGACCGATTTCTATGCTAGATTAGGTTATGAAAAGTGGCGTGCATATTCCATGGGGAAAATGAATTTATAGAGGCACTTATCAATCAACACGTGGCACACGAGCCAGAATCTCAGAAACCACCTCATAATTGATTGTGCCCAGGCGCTCGGCTACCTGCTCTGCCGTCAAAGTTGCCGAGCCCTGGCACCCGATCAGCACAACTTCGTCACCCATGCGCACCTCCTGCGCAATATGCGTGACATCGATGATACATTGATCCATACACACGCGACCGAGCAAAGGAGCCTCCTGCCCACCAATAAGAACTGTACCCCAATTTTCAGGTGCTCGCCTGAAACCATCAGCATACCCCACAGGCAGAACGGCGATCCTTGTAGGGCGCTCGGTAATATAGGTGCAACCATAGCTGATACATTCGCCTGCCGGAAGCATTTTTACCTGCGAAACCTGCGTTTTGAAGCTGAGCGCGGCACGAAAGCCCTGTGGCAAACGCACATCCGGCGAAGGGTCCAGCCCATAGATCGCAATACCGGGACGAACCATATCAAAACGCGCCTGCGGAAGACTAAGCGTAGCAGCACTATTGGCGGCATGCACGATAGGTGGACGCCATCCTTCTTTTTCTAATAATTGCAGGATGTGCTGGAAACGACTGATCTGCATCAGGGAGTGCGTTTGATCGCTAAAATTTGCCGTTGCCAGATGGGTATAGATGCCCTCAAATTCCAGACCCTCTTTTTCTAGCTCAACAATTTTAGCAATAAGCTTCATCACCTCTTCTGATTGCTCTGCGCGTACACCCAGACGAGCCATACCGGTATCGATCTTGGCATGCACTTTGACCGTCTTACCAAGCGCAAGGGCTGCTCGTGAAAGAGCCTGTGCCGCTTCAGGAGCGTAGAGTGTAACAGTAACGCCGAGACGTACCGCCTCACGCATCTGCCATGGCGGCACATAGCCAAAAACGAGAATAGGAGCGCTAATGCCTGCCTCGCGCAGAGGGGCCGCCTCGCTCACCGTCGCCACACCAAGCATACTGGCACCATTATGCAGAACGGTACGTGCAACCTTGAGAGCTCCATGACCATAAGCATCCGCTTTCAAACTTACCAGGACGCGCACATGAGGGCCAGCAATCTCCCTGATGCGACGCGTATTATTGCCTATCGCGCTCAGGTCAATCTCCACCCAGGTTGGACGATCAGGCCGCATCACCACGATCTGTTTCCAACCCGGCGTCTGGCGTACCAACCGTTCGGGTGCCTCAGATGGATGAGCCATCAGCAGTTCAGTCACTTTCTCCATACGTGTCTCTTCAGAACCTTTGATGAGCACAACAGCAGGAGAGTGGTCTTCTCCTGATCGTTCCAGAAAACCCTGTGTAGCCCTGGCGGCATCTTCATGAGTCGAGGTCACAGCAACACGCTCTGCTGGAAGTCCCGCCTGCAGTGCGGCTTCAGCGCTCAAGGCTGCCCGTTCGCCACGTGTGACCAGGTAATCGACCGCGCATGCCGCTTCTCGTCCCGCCTGAATATGAGCTTCAGAGGAGAAGTCGCCAAGCGCAAGCATATCGCCCAGTACCGCAATACGACGAAGTGCCGGAAGCGTTTTGAGCGTCTCCAGTCCCGCATGGGTAGAAAGCGGCGAAGCATTATGCGTATCATCCAGCAATCGTGCGCTATATACCCCCTCTAAAGGATTGAGCCTCCCTGCCAGTGGCTGCAATTGTGCCAGTGCCCGTTGAATTCGCCTGGTTGCAGGCCACAATGGCGGGCGACCGTATATGTTGCCAATAAAGTAGAGACGGAATGCACCCCCAGCAGATGGGAGGTCAGTCGCATACTATCTTCTGCACCCTCTTGCTCTGTAGGTGAACGTGGAAGAGAACACTGCACACCATCCCACGTTGCCTGAATATCACGTGCAAGCGAAGGAGTAAACGGGAAAAAGTTGTAAGCATGATCCTTATATGCTGTGAGTTGTGGTAGAAGCTTTTTCGTCCATTCATCATCGGAGTTGAAAATGGCGCTTCCCTGCTCTCTAAGAGAAGTAAAGAGCGTGAGGAGTTCGTGCGCAAGTTGTTCGATATCAGCAAAGTACTGCATCTGTACAGAGCTGATATTGGTCAAAACGCCGATATGCGGCCGGGCAATCTGACAGAGTTGCGTAATCTCGCCTGGATGATCACAGGCCAATTCTACGACCGCATATTCATGACGCTTTTCCAGACGACCAAGAGAGAGTGGTAGACCGAGCAGATCATTATAATTTTGCCAGCTTCTGAAGGTCGCGAAACTGCTGGCGAGCACAGAAGCAATGGCCTCTTTAGTACTGGTCTTTCCGACGCTGCCTGTTACAGCAATGACTGTCGGATGCCATTCTTGCAAAATAAACGTTGCATACTCGCGCAAGGCCACACGTGTATCATCCACAACGACCGTAGCGGTATTGGACTGCACCAAACTTGTGAGCGTATCCTGTGGAAGTGAGTTGAGAACACGCCCCTCAACCAGCAGACCCGTGGCACCTCGCTGGATTGCATCAAGTAAGTAATCGTGTCCATCGCTCCGCTCACCACGCACCGCTACGAATAGTTCGCCCGGAAGAAGTTGGCGGCTATCGTGACTGAAGGCCGTGAACTGTGTCGGTGAGCCTTGAACAAAGAGTTGACCATTCGTAGCCTTAAGCAAGAGGTCCAGGTAGATCATTGAGCGCAATCCTTTCCATGCCAGGTCTGGTGTCTGGTGTTTATTATAAGACGGTTTGTGGTAGCCGTCGATAGGTGGAAGAGGCGTAGGACGTCCGTCACCTTATGCCCCTTCCACCTATCGACGGAGAACCCAATGTGAATAGACAGAGGCACACGTTCTCCAAAACGACAAAGGCCCGTCTAACCAGGTATACGCAACCTCACCACCAGCACTGGCGGAATTTCGTTATAGTTAACCCAGCTAAGCAAGCGCCCACTCTTTAAATCATCATGAGGAGAATTGAAGGCAGGTTCCTCTAACCCATCCATGACAAAACCCGCACGGAAACAGGCATTGAAAAGGATATGCAAAGGACGATGAAAGTAGTAATGAGGAGCTGGCTGACCAATGATCCCCAGACCTTTCTGATAAGTGAGATGAAGATATTTCGCGACCTTAACAGAATAGGTGCTGACAATTTCACCATTGTTGTCGCTTTCTTCAACACATAAAGCGGTAGCCATATTATTGAAAGAGGGGTGCATGAGAGAGAAAACAAAGCGACCACCAGGCTTGATGACCTGGCGAACGCCACGCATAAGCGGATCAATCTCGCTCATAGCCATAATTGCCATATTGCAGACGGCAGCATCGAAGCGCTGCTTACCGAGAGCAACGATCTCATCTTCGTGCGTAGCATCGACGAGACCGTATTCAATGCGATCATTGTGTTCAGTTGTACGAGCCTGGGCAAGTTCAAGCAACTGTGCACTGAAATCAGTGGCGACGACGGAGACGCCGAGTTGAGCCATGCGCCGTGCAAAGACGCCATTGCCACAACCAATCTCCAGCACGTTTTCGCCCGGTTGCAGGTCGAGCAAACGTTCACTGGCTGGACCAACAAGTATACGCTGAAAATCATTACCATCACGCATTTTATCGTCCCAGAATGCAGCGTTCTGGTTCCAGAGATTGCGTGTTTCCTCGTTCAGATCGACCGCGTGAGATGTGTTTTCGCTAGTCATAATCTGGTTTTTCCTTTCTAGCATATCCGGCATATGAGTTGGACAGAATGTGCCGGATATAAACGTTGTAAAACACTAAATTAGAGGACACGATGAAGGCCCCAGTGAGCAATTGCACCTGGGGGCATATGTCTTACAATTCACATATATGATGGGTCACAACACTATAATCTAAACATAAGTGCACGATTTAAACGTTGATACAAAATCAGGTAGCAAGGTAGGGGCCCGATTATTTCGCACCCGCCGTGCCTCTTCATACCTGTTTCCAAGCGTAGATGTGCCATTTACAACCCCGCGTAGACGCCTACCAGCAACGAGCATATTGCATACCGCCAACATGCCTGACAAAACCTTTCAACTCCATCATCGTCAAAGTGGATGAGACGAGATTGGCGGGCAGCCCTGATATCCGAATAATCTCATCAATATGTAGCGGATCAGAGCTGAGCAGGTCGAGCAGAGCACGTTCCTCATCGTTAGCTGGCAGGAGTGTTTGCGCCTCCGACTGTTGTGGCAGCATAAAAAGATTAAGGCTTTCCAGAATATCATTCACATCGGTAACCGGGTGAGCTCCATCCTGTATAAGCTTATTGACACCCCCAGATCCAGGAGAAAAGATGCCAGCAGGTACTGCAAAGACCTCACGTCCCTGGTTCAAGGCCGAATTAGCCGTAATAAGCGCCCCACTTTTTGGAGGTGCCTCAGTAACCAGAACGCCAAGGGAAAGGCCAGAGATCAGGTGGTTCCGAGCGGGAAAGTTGCCAGTTTCGGGTCTGATACCCAGCGGAAATGCGCTCATGAGCACACCCTGGCCCGATTCAACGATGCGGCGTGCAAGCGCGTAGTTGGAGGGCGGATAGATCGTATCCAGGCCACTGGCCAGAACAGCTATCGTGCGACCACCAGTATCGAGAGCCGCTGTATGTGCCACAGTATCAATGCCCAGAGCCAATCCACTCACAATCGTCACTTTCCCTTTCGCAAGATGGCTGGCGAAATGTTCGGTTACCTGGCGTCCATACGTTGTC
>CAVQVR010000017.1:0-135610 GCA_963717195.1 uncultured Chloroflexia bacterium | reverse complement strand
AATGATGTTGTGCGCCCGGCTCTAGCTGAAGGCAAGACCGTGGTAATTATGGGTGAGGACTGGCATACCGCTGAGGCGATGTGCCGAACTTCTGATGTGTTACACTGGTTTGGTGTGCGTAACAACGTTCTGATGCTGTGGAATCTCAATAGTTTGATGTCGTTGCATCGCATCAACTGGGGCCGCCTCAATTTTGTGACCACGCTCTGCACCGTAAGCAAATATATGAAGCATAAGATGTGGAGCCTGGGCGTCAACCCCCTTGTTATCCCTAATGGTATTCCTTCACGTCACCTCGAACCTGTAAACACGGAGGCGGTGAGCCGCTTGCGGTCGATTGTGCGTCGTGGAAATCCAGAGCAACTCTTTCTCTTTAAAATAGGGCGTTTCGATCCCGATAAGCGCTGGATGATGGCAATTGAGGCGGTGGCACGACTGAAGAATAGCGGCCATCCTGTGACTCTGTTTGTGCGCGGCGGTATTGAGCCGCATGGCATTGATGTCTTTCGCCATGCCTATCATCTTGGCCTGACTATTCAGGATGTGACGGCGCAGCGTCCTACTCTAGATCAGTGTTTTAATGCTCTTGAGCAGACGCCACTTGCCGACATCTACAATCTGCGCTTCTTCCTGCCCGAAGAGTTTGTGCGTACGACCTATGCCGCCGCTGATGCAACCCTGGCGAATAGTGGACATGAACCTTTCGGCCTGGTTGCTCTCGAAGTGATGGCCGCGCAAGGGATTGCGGTCACCGGTAGCACAGGTGAAGACTATGCCGTCTCTTTTGAGAATGCCATTGTGACCGAGACCGAAGACCCCGATGAGATCGTGGGCTACCTTCTCTACTTGCGCCGCCACCCGGAAGAGCAGGAGCGCATTCGTACAAATGGCTATCTTTCCGCTAAACAATTTTCATGGGATCACGTGATCGAGAATCTTGCTCGGTAAATTGGAGTTTCTTGCGCGTAAGCAAAATATTGTCTTCTCATCTCCCGTGCAGGGCGGTGGCGCGGAGGCTACAGGCGAGGATGGAACGCGTGGAAAATCTATTGATGATCCCATATTTGGGAAGCTCACTGTGTAGCCTTGAGAGGAAGGTTTGACATGGTTGCGGACCTGGCAATCTATACCGTCGTGCACCAGCCCCGTCGTCTCAAGCTGCCTGCGCAGCCGATTCCTCGTGGTGCCTCGGTTGAAGATATCATTCATTGCCTTTTTGATGAACGTATGAACGAGCGTTACTTCAGAAAAGTGGCGCAATATAGTTATTATCCGGCAGCGCGTATGTTTTTAGACCTGGTACGCCAGGAAGGTATGCGCCTGTCTATCGGTTTCTCTCTCTCGTTTTTGCGGCAGGCGGCTGCATGGGATACGGATCTGCTCTCTCTCTTCCGCGAACTGGTAGCTGAGGAGAATGTGGAATTGATCGGCGTTGAGCCCTATCATAGTTTTCTCTTTCTGCTCGATATGCCTGCGTTTGTGCTACGTATGCAAGAGATGGTCAGCGAACTGGAAGGCTTCTTTGGCAAGCGCCCGGTCGTGACGGATACGACAGAGATGTGCATGTCGGCAACTCTGTATAATGCGCTCGATGCAGCCGGCTTTCGGGGCGCGTTCATGGATGGACGACCCTGGGTGATGGGCTGGCGTGAAAGTACTCACCTCTATCGCAATGGCGACGAAGCTCCCTACACGCTTCCTATTGATGGTGGTATGGCAAAGACGCGCACACTTCGTTCTCAACGTAAAATGCAGACCGAGGAGGCACGGAGCAATCCTCCCTACCTGCTCACACGTCACCTGGAGCTGAGTGATGATGTGGGTTATCGCTTCTCCAATCGCGGCTGGTCCGGCTACCCACTGTATGCCGATACCTACGCAGATTGGATTGCGCACACCTGGGGCGATCTTCTACTGCTCGGCTGGGATTTTGAGACCTTTGGTGAACATCATCGCCGTGATAGTGGTATCTTCGATTTTATGCGTGCCCTTCCACAACAGCTCGCGCAACGCAATGTGACAACGTACACAGCCAGTACGCTTATCGAGCGTCACCGCGAACGTTCCTATCATCTTCCACTTCCTATTTTCCCCACGACATGGGCTGGTAGCGGAGGTATGGAGTTCTTCCTTGGAAATAGTGCGCAGCAGACCATCCTGCAACTGATGGGTCATGTGTATGGTATGGCGAAGCTGACCGAAAATCCTGAACTGATCGATCTCGCAATCTGGCTATCGCAATCCGATAACCTGCATCTCATTCAGTGGTATGGACGCACTGGACCCGAGGCCGAAGTCTCTGCCTATTTTACACCAGATGAATGGTGGGAACTGGGGCCGAACGGTGTTATCTATGAGCAGCAACAGGTGTACATCAACGCTTTGCGAGCTATGGAGCCCTATCTACCCGCACGCCTGGTACGTCAGGCAAAGCGCAGGAATCCACGTGGCCGCACGACGCGTCCTCTACGCCAACTCGCAACTGCTCAGCGGATATAACTTCTACCTTGTGTTTTAGCTTTTAGGGGGCCAGATGATGCTCTTTAAAAAAGAGTAAATCCAGGGTAACTATTCGGGTCTCCTCGCCACCTGCGGTGGTTCGCCCGGGTTTGGTGTGGACGGTGGGATTGGCGGCCCGGGGCCGCCAATCCCACCGTCCACACCAAACGGCTTGCGAAGCGCCGTAGGCGCTGAGGAGTCAGGCCCCTTCTGAAGAGTTACAATCCAGATATCAAATGGTCTCCCTACCCTGGTTTCCTTTTGGCCCATGGCATCGAATATCCAGATCAATTTTCAAAGTGCATGATCGCGTTTTTCCACGAGTTTGAACCCGATTGATAGTATCAGCATGTATCTTCTCGTATCTTTCTATCTCATGTATTCTGGTGCTGGAGAAAGCGTGATGGTTAAGAAAAGCTTATGCTCTCTATTACTTTTCACCCCCTTATAGGCAAATAATTTGACGAGCGGGGTCTATTTAGATAGACTCAAGACAAAGAAGTACAATGTAGATGTAAGTAATGAGGTAGGTTATGTCACAAAAGAACTCTCTGTCGTCGTTCCAGTATGACGATACTGACTCGGCGATGGGGTACTATCCCGACTTTACTCCTGTCCCCCCTCCCATTACGACTTCGTCTTCAGGTTCACTGCTAGAACACTTATCGCCCGGCACTACCGGACATCTAGCAACTGCTACCCAGATGCGGTCATTAACGACAGACCAGCGTATTCCAGCTTCAGGCCCTTTGCAAGATGTGCCAACTACGCAGTCGCTTATCGCGGCTTTACAATCAACAATGACGCCTTCTGCAACCAGGTCTCCAGTTGTTATCCCTGGTATGAGGAAGCGCAAACGGCTAAAGACGACAGAGGAGCTAAAGTCGGTGCGGCGCGTGTCTCCGCACCTTCGTTTTGGTATTGCTCTGGGTGCAATTATTGCCGTCATGATTACGACGCTGGTCTCCTTGACGCCGTTGGGTGGTGGGCAGAATTTCAGGAACTCTTTTCGGCGGCACTCTCCAATTGATGCAGGCCGAACAGCAAAATCGGGATATTGTCGGGCAGACATTTGTGACTCTCGCACAGGCTAATCCAGCACCCGCCGCCGCCGCGGTTCCGGCTGCTGCCGCTACAAATCCGGCATCCGCACTGCCTCCTATAGTTCTATCAATGAGCGCGTATGTCGCCATTGCACGTCAGGATGCGATAGCTAATGGTATCAGTCCAGACTATTTTGTGCGACAGATCCAGGTCGAGAGTGGCTTCAATGCTAATGCGTATTCTCCCGCAGGTGCAGTAGGCATTGCTCAGTTCCTGCCGAGCACAGCAGCTGGACTTGGCGTCAATCCCTATGACCCGATCTCGGCGCTTGCTGGTGCGGCTCGTTACATGGCCAGCTATGCAAGGCAATATAATGGCAACTATGCTATGGCCCTCGCTGCCTATAATGCTGGCGGTGGTACTGTACAATACGCTGTTGCTGCTGGTGGCGCTAACTGGATGAATTTCCTTCCCTATGAAACGCAGCAATATATTCTTAAAATTATGGGGATTTAGCCCGTCACGAACGGCTATCGACATGCTATACTATTAATGTCCTGTGGCTCCGGCTGAAATAGGGACGAGAGGATAGTATAGCATGTCAGATATTCACGTTCGCTTGCGCAATGATATTCTCTGGCTTCTCCTCGACCGCCAACCCCTCAATCCTCTAACTACTGAGATGTTGGAAAAGTTAGCCCTTTCTATCCATCAGGCTATAAAACTGTCTCCTCATCTGATCGTCGTTGCTGGAATGGGAGAGCAGGCTTTTTGCGCAGGTGTTGATCTGCCTGATGATTCTGAAGCGCGACGGGCAGCATTGCTGCATGCCGCTAGAAATACCGAGCTCGCTTTTGACGAGTTACATCTTCACCACATTCCCACGGTTGCCCTTATTAAAGGGAACGTATTCGGCCCCGGTTGTGAACTTGCTTCACTCTGTGATACTGTAATTGCGCGTGACGATGCCGTATTCCGCCTGCCGGCTGTCAATGCAAAGGTTTTTCCCAATGCTGTTTCAATACGCCTTCCCTCTATGATTGGGCGCGAGACAACAGACCGCCTGGTCCAAAATGGCGAAACGTTGACTGCTCATGAAGCATTGCGGCTTGGATTGGCGCACCAGATCGTACCTACCCGCCGCTTTCTCCTCGATACTGAAGAACTTCTGGTTATGTTGGCTACCGTTGGCTGGTCGGCTTAGAAAGAAACTCATCCTACAGACCTATTTGTCATCGTACCTGAGGCTTAGCAGAAGTGGCCCTGGGATTGAAGCAGAAATACATCTACCGACCGATGTATCTGCCTGATCTGCCGATTATACTACAAACATGTTCTTTGACGCGAACTGCTGCCAGAAGAACAGGATGAAACGGAAGAACCTTTCCCCACAAGGATTTTTTTGTGCCCGGATATGGGCATGGAGTAAAAAAGGAAGGAACATTGCTATGCTTGTTTTGCGCCGGAAAATTGAGGAAAGTATTGTGATTGCTGGCGTCATTAAGGTCTCAATTCTCGCTGTAGAAGGCGATCGAGTAAAAATTGGCATCAGCGCACCATCCGACATCGCTATTGTCCGGGAAGAGTTGCTCTACAATAAGGCAGAACCACATCAGGACATGCCGAAAGTTTCTGCTTGATCTTGTCTCGATCCTCCCTGTTGCAGCGAATTCCCGCCAGTTCGAGTACCTCGCTCATCCTGAACTTACCACACGCATATCTGAGAAGAGGTGGTCGGTTGCGTTAGTGAGCGCGTCACTCTGCTGGCGTGTCTCTTCCAACAGGCCGATTAAACTGGGACATATAGGCTATAGTTGTGCTAATCATGACGAGAGAAAATAGTACTGCCGGATGGGGAACTTTTTTCACAGCAAATTCGTTTTGACAGTAACGGTACGCTGTAGAGAGAGTAACCAGAAGGAGTTCATAAATGCCCACAATTTATTCGGTACAAAAGCGTGTTCTTATTCCTCTGATTATGTTCATGCTACTTGCTTTCCTGTTGGCGGCTTGTGGTGAGGCGAGTACAAGTACAGGAGGAAGTGGTACAGCAGGTTCCAGTGCTCCTGCGGTTCCTGTTACTACCTCAACTCCTGTTTCTGTAAAAGGTTATGGCAGTGCTAACGGCTGCCCTAGCGATATGGTAGTAGGTTCCGCGCTGCCGAAAGCAAATGTGATAATACAGACTTCTGATATCAATACGACGGTTACCGCCCATAGTGGTAATGTGGTCGAAGTTGATTTGCCATTTGGTCATGCATGGGGTGGGCCGGCAACCTCTCAGGGGATACTCCACCTTCAGTCGCCGGCTGGCTATGCCTGGAAAACAGAGTAAAGTATGTGTATGGCGCTTTGTCGCTCAGGGTACCGGTACGGTTGAACTTAACTTTACTGGCCGCCCTCTCTGTAAACGTGGGCAATTGTGCCCCATGTTTATCATGGCACTACCATTTAAAATCAATGTGGAATAGTTTAACACGGGTGTTTACACGCCCATGTTAACAAGTAAGGCATCGATCTGTCCCAGGATCTTCTGTGTGTTCGCGAAGCCATAGTTGATTGCATAGGCCTTCCCATTTGTATCCAGAACAACCGTCGTGGGTACAGTAAGAACCTGGTAACGCGTAGTCAGTTCTGGCTCGGCGGGTGCATCGATCTCTGTAACAGAGACTGCATCCTTTCGGGCTTCAACGATGCGCTGCAGAATAGGTGCCTGCAGCTTGCATTGATGGCAATCCTCACTGCTAAAGGATAGAATACGTATGCTGGGAGTGGCCGTGTATGGCGTGAACATTGCTACTGGTGCAGCGGCAAGTGCGCGTTGGCGTCTTTCTGCTACAAAGCGCTTTCCCATCAAGACCACTAACCAGGCACTGAGAGCAACCAGGACGAGTATTCCCAGTCTGATAGTAAGAGCGGACATAATACGTTATACTCCTCGCCAGTGGAAGCTACCTTCATAGCGCACTTTTGGCAGTACGCCCAGACGCCCAAGGTGGTAATAGACAAAGCAGCCTGCGCAAAAACCAACGGTGAAGTTAATGCCTGAGAGCACAAAGACGATAAGGTCGAGTGTCCATCCCAGAGTGGTTACATGTGTGAAAAACAGAATCAGGGTAGACGCAATGAGGAATATTGTTCCAATTCCTTGCGCGAAGCGATGAGGAGCCGGATCATCCTCTACAATGTGAGGCTTCAACAAATGCAATGGCACGATAATATACCGATACAGCAGCCGGAAAGGACTTGCCGCAGGAGCCAGAGCACTAATACCCAGGCATAATGTGGCAATCAATGTGAGAACTGGCCATTGCAAGATGAATGCAATGGCCGTCAAGACAGCAACGCTTGCCTGCGAAAATTTTGCCAGATGAGCGTCTACACGCAACCCTTTGCTAATCGTAGCAATGTTTTCCATTGGGGTCTCCTTGAAAAATGAAAGCATATGTAAATATAAGGACTTACTATGATGACTTACTATAAAAAAATAACACTGAAAGTTATCTATTCTATTCCCTTTTGTTATGGTTTGTATGACCATAAAAACCAGAGTGGCTATACAGATATAGCACACTCTGGTTGCTTTATTTGGAATATGGAGGGAACTATGATATAACAGGCGTAACCATTTTGAACTGGTCTTATTCTAAAATAAATAGCAGGAAAGCGAAGACGATTATGATGCAATCAACAAATTCCTCTCATTCCATCTCCGATCATTTCACCAGTGTAATCTATTCTTTATGTGAGGTAGCAGAGTTATACTACTATCTTGCTAAATTAGATGAAGCTGTAAATGTTCTGAAAGCGGGCTTGCAACTGACTTCAGTGAAAGAGGTGCACCTCCGTGACAGAGTCAAACTTACGCTTCAGTATGGAAAAGTTCTTGTTGCAAACTATTATCTCGCAAACCGAGATTTCGAGCTGGCGCTTGCTACCTCCCTTGAAGCAAAACAGCTTGCCGAAACTGCTCGTTATGAAAAAGGCATTGCCGATGCATTGTGTCTGATCGGGCAGGCTCATTATTATAAAAGGCTAAATACGGGAGAGGGTGATTATGAGAAAGCGCTTACCTATTGCCAGCAGGCGCTGACGCTTAGAGAGAAACTGCACGATACCAGAGGCATAAGTGAGGCGCTATTCTACCGTGGATTAACCTATGAGCAGCGTAGTCTCTCTGACAGGGCGCAGGAGTCCTATACTGAAGCGTTGCAGTTTGCTGATCTTTATAATCACAAGTTGGAAAAATCATATGCGCTCCGCCACCTTGCAGGACTGGCTACGCATAAGGGTGATCTGGATGCTGCTCTCAACTACGCTCTGACTTCCCTGGCCTTGCGCGAAGAGATCGGTTTCAGAGTCTATCTGCCACATTCTCATGTACTGGTGGGGGATATCTATCTGGCACGGGAAGATTCTGAGAATGCATTAATTAATTATCAGAATGCTCAGGCCCTGGCTGAGGAGATGGGAATTAAGAATGCACTTATTCATGCTCTGCTTGCTATCGGAAATGTCCAGCTTGTTCAGGCGGACAAAGTCCAGGCACGCGAAAATTTTCAACATGCCCACACCCTTGCACAGGAACTGGGAATTATGTATGCGATAGAAGAGAGCGCTAAAAAGTTGGATGCTTTGTAAGATAAATGGGCAGTGCATCCCAGGGAGCCAGAGATTATATAGGTTGCTATAGTGGAGATAGCTGAACACGCGTTGCCTGTCGTATTATTACAGCAGTAAAAACATCCTTAATTTGTTAGCGAGGAAGATTAAAGAATGAAACTTCTTGTCACGGGTGGGGCTGGATATATAGGTAGCGTCATGACTGCTCAGCTTATAGAGGGCGGACATGAGACGACGGTGCTGGACAATCTTGTCAAAGGGCATCGCCAGGCGGTCAGCCCTCAAGCTCATTTTGTGCAATGTGATCTGTTGGATAGCGCACGCCTGAAAGAAATTCTACGTGTAGGCTTCGATGGCGTCTTCCATTTTGCGGCGTTATCGCTGGTAGGAGAATCGGTAGGGAATCCCGAGCGCTATTACCGCAACAATGTCATTGGTACGCTCAATCTGCTTGACGCTATGCGTGAGGCGGATATCAAACGCCTCGTTTTCTCCTCAACGGCAGCGGTCTATGGTGCACCTGAAGAGATACCTATTTTAGAGACAGCAGTGACGCGTCCGACCAATCCCTACGGTGGCTCAAAGCTTGCAGTTGATCAGATGATTGGCTTTGAAGCTGCAGCACATGGACTTGCAGCGGTGAGTCTGCGTTATTTTAACGTTGCCGGAGCGAGTGGAGATTTAGGAGAAGTGCATCATCCAGAGACACATCTTATTCCGCTCGTATTGAGTGCGGCGATTGGCAGACGCGAGTCAATCGATGTCTATGGGACCGATTATCCCACGCGTGATAAGACGGCAATTCGGGACTATATTCACGTCGAAGACCTGGCACGAGCTCATATTCTAGCTCTCAATGCAGCGCGTCAGGGTGAACATCAGATCTACAATCTGGGCAATGGCAGGGGCTTCTCGGTATTGGAAGTCATTGAGACCGCGCGACAGGTAACCGGGCGAATTATCAAGGCAAATGAAGTTGGCAGGCGTGCAGGCGATCCACCAGTACTTGTTGCTTCCAGTGAGAAAATTCAGAAGGAGCTGGTTGGCAGCCTCAGAAGCCTGAACTGGCTACAATGATTGAAGATGCCTGGAACTGGCTGCAGGCGCATCCTCATGGATACAATGATTAGACTTTCCGGAAAGGAACTATTGCTATGCGTGCTGATATTCAACCCGGCGCTCGCTTTCCCGATTATGAGTTGACCGATCATACCCGAACACGCCGCAAGCTCAGCGAGTTGCAAGGCAATGACCCTATGATCCTGCTCCTCTCGCGTGGACATTTCTGTCCCAAGGATCATCAGCAGCATCTTGAACTTGCCGCCTTCTATTCAAAAATCGCGGTAGCTTATACACAGATAGTGACCATCTCGACAGATAATATCCTGGAGAGCAACGAATTCCGGGCCGCAGTAGGAGCGCAGTGGATCTTTCTTTCGGATTTTGGGCGCAAAGTGCAGCAGGATCTCGATATTCAGGAATACACCGATCCATTTCACAATCCGATGATTCCCCATACGCTTGTGTTGGAACCGGGACTGGTCATCTATAAAATCTATAATGGTTACTGGTTCTGGGGACGTCCTTCAACCGGGGAATTGTGGCAAGACCTGCGTGCCGTAACGCAAAAAGTTCGACCCGACTGGGAGCTCTCTACTCCCGGATTGAGGGAGAACTGGGAGGGGGATAAGACATTGCATTATCCTTACAAAAGGTAGGGATCTGATTGTATCTGGCCTGCGATTTATCGGATGGTGGCCCCAAATCGATAAATCGCGGACGCGATACAATCAGATCCCTACGGTGTTGCGTGCATAAGGGAAACTTTGTTATACATGACGACGATAGGAGGCCACGCTACTCCACACAACGACAAGCATGATAGCGGCGATAATGGTGCTAATGATTGGTACACCTTCCAGGGTTGGTTCACCAACGATATGAAAATGGAAGAAGCCAACAATGAGGAAAATGGCAAACAGGCCAACCATGATCGCGCCGAGGATACCAGCGGGTGCGCGACGGCCAGCGAGGAACTCGCCCAGAAATCCGACGATGGCGGCGATGATAATCCAGACAATGAGCTGGGTAAAGGTAATAGCCATAGAGAACTCTCCCTTATAAATTAATTATGATGAATGTTATCATCTGTTTCTAACACGTGTATTGAAGAAATTGGGACTCAGTGGTACCCCTATGACCAGACCATAGACGTAATGACATCTCTTCTATCAAGAAATGCTCACCTTTGTTTGAGTTTGAAGATATGTGGTTGTTTGAAATTTGTGCATCAGGGGGAGAGCAGCTTTTTGAGGGGGATTGAAGACCTATTCTCTATGTGTTATTATTGGCTTTGCGGGGCTGTAGCTCAGTGGATAGAGCGTCGGTTTCCTAAACCGTGCGTCGGCGGTTCGAGTCCGCCCAGCCCCATCAAAATAAACTCTTCCGCATAAACCTGCTCCACACAGTAAAAAAGACCTCCCACCAGCTACCAATAAGTAACCAGTAAAGGAGGTCTTTTCACCAATTTTTTATCTAAACCGTATGTCGGAAACATCCTAAACCAACAGCGTAATTCACGTGTACCGTGCGTCGGAGGGGTCGTAAAGTGAACATCGCCCCCTACACAAACAGAGGTTCCATCTGCACGCGAGATAGCAATTCTTGCATCTGTTCGTTAGATGGGCCGGATTGGAAAGCGGCTGGCGGCATCAAGTACCTTAGGAAGCAGGTTGATATCACCCACCGTTGCCAGGAAAATATCTGGTCGCGCAAGTGCCCACTGTACCGCCAGATCGATATCGTGCTGCTCTTCCAATGGCTCATACCAGGTAGTACGCGTATGTTGGCGTCCTCGCCAGGGTTTGTAAGCAATCGATTTGATCGTCACTACGGCTGTATTGCGTTGCTGACAGGTCGCGACGAGGGCATTGAAATTTTCAGCGTAGTAGGGATTCTGCATCGTGATGTAGTTGTAAGGGAGCAGAACGGAGTCAAAGTCGTAACGCTCAAGGCTGCGCCTGTGATTGGCAGCAATCTGGAGCCCATGACCTGTGACACCGATACCGCGTATCAGCCCTTGCTGCTTTGCCTCAATGGCAGCCTCAAGTACACCACCGGGACTTAACGCTACATCCCATTCAATCGGATCGGCAAGATTATGAAATTGCCACAGATCCACGGAGTCGACACCCATACGATCCAATGAACGATGCAACTCTTCACGTGCTTCTTTCGCCGTTCGTGCATCTGTCTTGGTCGCAAGGAAAAAAGCGTTCCGGTGCTGCTTGAGCCAGGGAGCAATGCGTAGTTCAGCATCACCATAACTCGCAGCCACGTCGATATGATTCACGCCGTACTGGAGTAGCACTTCCAGGGTACGATCTGCCTCCGCTTGCGAGACTGCACCCAGAGATGCAGCTCCAAAGACGGTCCGCGTACTCATATGCCCGCTTCGTCCAAATGGCAGTGTTGGGATAGTCATCACTCATTCCTCCTGATCTACTATTTTCCGCACGCGCCTCGTGAAGCGGCATTACCCTATGTAGGGGCCGCGTTTACGACGCCTGTGCGCATCCAAAAGAACCTTGATAGTATTCTAAGGTAGAGATGCAATTTCCAGATCTGCACGATAAAGCATCTCACCTGCATTGGGAACCCACAGGATACCCTCTTGCTCGCGCCCCTCCCACTCACGCGGATCAATCGTACGATAATCCATATAGCCAAGGTTGACGAGTCGGCAACGCTCTTCAGGAATTTCGGTTGCTAGCGTCACCTGAATGCGTGGCCGTTCGATCTGGCGCTCCGCATCATATGTACCGGTCCCTTTGACGTGCGTGCTGTGAGCCAGAATGCTTCCCGGTACATCCTTAAAGCGCTCCCACTGCTTGAGGAAGTACTCCTGCACATGGTATCCCACAGCGTCAATCAACTTGCCATGTGTGTAAGAGATCTCGCTAATATGGGGTGCATAAATGATCACTTCGCCACCATCAATAATGGCCGGTTCGGTCTTGTACATCGCCTTGGCGGCGGTCCATAGATCATCATAATGCAGCGCTGGCATTGAGAGAACACGTTTGAAAGGATGCTCGACTTTGATAATATTGAGTTGGCCCGAGAGGTCGGCAGCAAGGCTGAATGCTTCTTTATAAGAACCTATATACAGTCCATGCAGCGCCTCGCCTTTAAGCACCATTGACATACAGAGGATTGGCGCGGTACAAATTCTGCTGCCCGGTGGATGACCCGGCGCACCAGTGTATCTTTGACACCGATAGTATGCATACTGGTTAGACGTGCGCCCAACCAATGCGTAAAATCGATGATGTTCGCACCTGCAATGCCTGGGAAAAGATATTTCGCGCCGCCGGAGAAGCCTACGACCTCGTGGGGGAAAACTGGTCCACAGATAACCAGCAGGTCATAGTCAAAGATCATACGATTGAGCGTGACAGGCACCTCCTCCGCCAGTATCCCCTCCGTCAGATGATGTGCTTCCTGAGATGAGATCACGCCAATTGTCTGCAGTGCATCCGGCTTATCCCACCGATGATTGAAGACCCGCGAGTTGGGATAGTGCTCCGTCATCTCGGCTTGTGATACGCCCACAAGCTTTTCTATGGCCTCCTCAGGCATGGGAGGATGTGTCCCCAGGGCAATCAAGTAATCCAGCCGCGCCACACGATGTCCTAGTTGCTTATAGAGCAAGCGAAAGAGCAGAGGGATGGGAGCTGTACGTGTCGCATCCGGGATAATGATCAGCACGCGCTTGCCGTCCAGTGACAATTCAGCGAAAGATTGGGCAAGCAGTTGTTGTATGTCTTCCGTCGTTATCAGTGCTGAGGTTGAACCTTTGCCGTGAATCATGATGCTTTCCTTTGCAAACTGGCTTCGTTGGCAGATTGATAGAATGGTATTCTTTGTATCATACGCGATGGATACAAGAATAGCCAGATTAGCAACAAGTATAGTATGGCTCTTACCTTCAGAGATTTAGAGCTGCCCAATCAACCTTGCAAGTCGCGTCTGCTCATCTTCAGCGTCCGTGACTGCTATAGGCATAACGAGCAATTCATCCAATCCTTGTGCCAACAGATCAGTAAGACGCGCCGCAACGGTTGCTTCATCTCCGGAGACAATCAGGCTATCTATAAGAGCATCGGACATTGTCCCATCGGAGGAGACGGGGAAACCTGCATCGGCAAACATACCAGCATAGAAAGGAAGTTTTCCATACATACCGAGTCGCTTACGTGCCGCATCTAACACTGCCGGGCGCCTCTGACTAAGTGCGACCGAAATATGCGCTATCAGAGGAGGGGCTGTACGCGCATTTTTTGCAGCACCAGCTTGTAGAGCAGGAAATGCCTTCTCGATCAGATATGGAACAGGACATACCCAGGAGATAGCACCATCGGCCACCTCTCCTGCCAGTTGGAATGCACCAGTACGCAGGGCCGAGATCAGAATAGGGGTGCGTGGAGTACGTGGCAGCGTCGTCTTGACAGTAAAGAAGTTCCCGTGATAATCGACCTTGCCTTCCCAGAGTGCGGCCCGTAGAATGGCTACATACTCGCGCAGGTGGTCTAAAGGTGCCGTCATAGGAATACCGTACACTCCCTCGATAGTTGGGCGATGGCTAGGACCAATGCCTAAGCGTAGCCGCCCAGGCGCAAGATCGCCAAGTGTTAATGCCTGCTGCGCCAGTGCGAGCGGATGACGCGGATAGGTAGGGATAATAGCCGTTCCCAGGCGTATACTGGTTGTCTGCATTGCCGCCGCCGCAAAGATGCTGAGGGTATCTGGAGATGGACCTCCCTGAGTCATCCACGCCTGTCGTACACCAGCAGACTCTGCTGCAACAATGGCAGATACAGATAAGGCTGCATTTGCTCCATATACGGCCAGCCCGACTCGCTCTTGTGCTAGCAACTGAGAAGGTATTTGTGCATCTGTAGAAGTTTTATCTCTATTTTGCATCTAGCGATCCTCCTTACTATATAGTGTAAGCATATCATAAAGTCACGATTCATAGGAGCAACGGCGAGTGCGACCATTGAGCTTGTTTTCAAAAAACGGATCTCACTCCGAAACTCGCTTCAAACAGAGAAAAAACGGTAGAACTCATCAAGAGAGGTGGACTTCTTCCATTCCTATGTGATTACAATAGACTGGAATACTTCGTTGACACAAAAAGACACAGTACTTTAGGAACGAGTGTTAGAAGAAACAAGTGTTAGACCAGAATTGGAGTAACCATGAGCGACGAACAAAAACCCATAACAACAACCGATGCTGGCATTCCCGCCACCAGCGATGAATATTCACTCTCAGTTGGCCCTGATGGACCGCTGCTATTACAAGATCACTATGTGATTCAAAAAATGGCGCAGTTCAACCGCGAGCGCGTGCCAGAACGCGTTGTTCACGCAAAAGGCAGCGGTGCATTCGGTTATTTTGAAGTAACAGCCGATGTCACTCAGTGGACAAAGGCTGCTTTCCTCAATACAGTTGGTAAGCGCACACCAGTGCTTCTCCGCTTCTCGACGGTGGCTGGCGAACTAGGATCAGCCGACACCGTACGCGATCCGCGCGGATTCGCCATCAAATTCTATACCGAAGAGGGCAACTATGACCTGGTCGGCAACAACACACCGATCTTCTTCATACGTGACCCTTCAAAGTTCTCCGATTTCATTCATTCGCAGAAGCGCATGCCCGATACCGATATGCGCAGCAACAATGCGCAATGGGATTTCTGGTCCCTTTCTCCGGAATCGCTGCATCAGGTGGCGTTTCTGATGTCTGATCGTGGCACACCGCGCACCTATCGTAACATGAACGGCTACGGTAGCCACACTTTTATGTGGGTCAACGCACAGGACGAGAAGTTCTGGGTCAAATACCACTTTAAGACAGAGCAGGGCATCGAGAACTTCACCGATGCCGAGGCAAAGGCCATGTCGGCGGAAGATACCGACTACCATCGCCGCGACCTGCGCACCGCCATTGAGAAAAAAGACTATCCCGTCTGGCGGCTGGAGATGCAAATCATGCCGTTCGAGGATGCTGCAACCTACCGCTTCAACCCCTTTGACCTCACCAAAGTCTGGCCACACAGCGACTATCCACCTGTGACAATTGGACGCCTGGTGCTCGACCGCAATCCGGAGAACTTCTTCGCCGAGATCGAGCAGGCTGCCTTTGAACCGGCAAATATGGTTCCCGGCATCGGTCCCAGCCCGGATAAAATGCTGCTTGGCCGCTTGTTTAGCTATCCTGATACACATCGCTATCGTATTGGTCCCAACTATTTGCAGTTGCCGGTCAATCAGCCGCATGTAGAGGTGCATAGCTACAATAAAGACGGGGCCATGCGCTACCGCCACAATGGAAAGCAGCCTGTTTATGCCCCAAATAGCTATGGCGGCCCCAAAGCGGACCCGGAGCGTTTTTCCGATCCAGGCTGGTCCACAAGCGGAGAGATTGTGCGCAGTGCATATACCTTGCACGCGCAGGACAACGATTTTGTCCAGGTAGGCAATTTCTACCGCCATGCGCTCTCCGCAACGGATCGTGATCACCTTGTCAGCAACATCGTTGGCCATCTGGGTCAGGGCATTGATCGCTTTGTTCAGGAGCGTGCACTCAAAAACTGGTACCAGGCAGACAGTGAACTTGGCACAAGGATTGCCAGTGGCATCGGCCTCACACCTGCCCTTTCTACTCCAGGACAGGATGGTCAAAGTAAGTAGTCGCTGAAGAGCATTCAAAGAACATATGAAACGCCCTGATGGTGCTGTACGTGAGAATCATAGTATGCCACCGACAGGGTGTCTTAATTAATGGTCATGTATTCTCTCACTGACACTTTTCGCCACAGGTAAAACGCGCATAACAGGTAGGTAAGCCATCTATTATTCCGTGGGGTCTGACGGGCGTGGTGACGGCCCACAGAATAATAAATGGCTTCCCAGCCGTTTTTGTTCGTCCTTCCAAACGGTGTCGGGGAGAAAGCTACATCAATCAGGCAACCGTATAGATAAAAAGACAAGGAGAAACAACGATGGCAGATACAACGCAGCAAACAGCACAGGCCAGTGGAACGGTCACCCTGGGTGGAGACTTGAAGGTCTATCGCCTCGGTCTAGGAACAATGCGTATCACAGGCGAAGGTATCTGGGGTCCACCAGCGAACAAGCAAGAAGCCATTTCCCTGTTGCACCGTGCGCTTGAATTGGGAATCAATCTCATAGATACTGCTGATTCGTATGGGCCTGAGGTGAGCGAGTCAATTATTGCAGAGGCTCTTTACCCTTATCCACAAGGGCTTGTTATTGCAACCAAAGGCGGCCTTTTGCGCACAGGTCCAGGCCAGTGGCCAGCGGACGGGAGCCCTAAACATCTGCGTGAAGCCCTGGAAGGAAGTTTGCGCCGTCTACGTGTCGACCGTATCGACATCTACCAATTCCACCGTCCTGATCCAAAGGTTCCATTTGAGGATTCTGTTGGTGAAATTGCGAAGATGAAGGCAGAAGGCAAAATTCGTCATGTTGGACTCTCGAATATCACGCTCGACGAGCTGGCACGAGCACAGAAGATCGTCCCGATAGTTACGGTACAGAACCGCTATAACCTGGCACATCGTGAGTCTGAAAGGATGACGATTAGCCAATCGGAAGAGATGATAGACATATGCGCACGTCAGGGCATCGGCTTTATTCCGTGGTCGCCGCTTGCGATGGGAGAGCTTACCAGGCAGGGAAGTTCGCTGGATCAGATTGCGAAGCAACACAACGCTCTACCCAGCCAGATCGCTCTCGCGTGGCTTCTCCAGCGTTCCAGCACAATGTTACCAATTCCCGGAACCTCTTCGGTGAAACACCTGGAGGAGAACGTGGCAGGCGCAACTATCAAGCTGAGCCAGGAAGAGTTTGACGCCATCGATACAAGCAGCAGATAGGGGCGTCACCCACCTTCCTCCAATGGAGGGATTGTAACTGAAAAGAAGAGGTAACTATTCAGAAGGGGTCTGACTCCTCAGAGCCTACGGCGCTTCGCAAGCCGTTTGGTGTGGACGGTGGGATTGGCGGCCCCGAGCCGCCAATCCCACCGTCCACACCAAACCTGGGCGAGCCACCGCAGGTGGCGAGCAGACCTGAATAGTTACAAGAAGAGAAGACTTTTGGTCAGCACCCCCAGGGTACGGAAACAGAGTTTGAGTGAGTCGAAGAGGGAGCACTGAATGCGAAGGAGAGCGTGCCATGCTGGCTACATGCAGCATAAATGTACACAATTTCCTGTAAGTTTTTGCCGGTAGTGATGGTCCCTTGCAACGAATTGAATTTTACCGGGATGCCTGTACTTGATGCTTGCCAGGAGACCATTTCGTTCGTATTGGCATAGACAGCCAGAGTAATTGTGCAGCGATAGCCAGTCCCATCGGGATCGCAGGTATTTGGATTCAACTGTGATGGAGCAATAGTTGGTATGATAGAAGAGCCCACAACATTTGTAGGAGCAGGAGTATTTGTAGGAGTCATAAGGAGTGATGGTGTTGGTGTCGGTGAAACAGAGTGAGGTGAAGGTGAAGATGAAGGCAATGGGGTTATAGGGCTTTTGGGAGCTATATGGGCAGCATCGGGTTGTGCAGGTACTGCAGGGGAAACGTGATGAGATGCAGCGGGTGTATTATTTTCCCCTAATACCTGAGGGGCAAAGTTAACACCTGAGGGAGAAGAGGATTTTGGATGATCCGAGGCAAAATTTGCCAGTAAAAGACCCCCAACAAGCACAAGCATGACAAATACACCTGCGCCACCTGCACGCAGCCATGGCCGGGATGATCTTTTGTGGCGGATTGCTGATGGTAGTGCAGGATCGGTAGAGGGGGTGGATGCTGATAGTAGCCCCTGCTGGTTAAGCCACGCGCGTACAACTGCCGCATTAGGGTGTCTTACCTGTTCAAATACGCTCACGCTTGCCTGTCCCAACCTTTGAGCCTCAGCACGCTGATCCTGCAACGCCTGAACATAGGCATGTTCCCAAAGCATGTATGCTTGCTGCTCCTGTGAGGAGCGCTGGAGTATATAAGTAAAGGTATCGACCTCCTCGGGCAACGTGCGAGGTTTCAGTGCGATCATTTCACCCCGGCCCGATGTTCCAGTCTGTCCTGATAATCCACTTTCCATATGGGTATAGGTGCTACCCAGATCCCTTGGGAGTGTAGCTATATCTGGCTGATGTAAGGATTGTGTCGCTTCTAATAATCCTAACTCTTCTGCATTTTTACCAAAGAGCTCACACAGCCTTTCACGAAAGTAAGGGGTTGGTAAAAAGAGCCCTCGTTCCCAGCGACTCACAGTAGTTGCATCAGTGCCGATCAGTTCCGCAACCTTTGCCTGAGACCACCCTCGTAGTTCTCGCGCCTGCTTCAAGCGACGATTTGGTGCCATGATGATTTCCTCCAGTGGATCTTTTGCCTGACTAACGCACCAGGCTGGCAGTTAGGAGTAGCATACCATAACCACCTCTTTACGACTATCCTTCCTTGCTCATCCCATTACTATAGATTACTTCAGGGGTGTGATTTTCCACTTTTGCTAAAGCGCTATAATCACTCTGACTTTTACGTTTTGCTATGCTCTCTAGATGCTCAGTACATGTCCACTATGTGTCATTGTGTACAGCCATGCCATCAGTTACAATATGCCCAGCACACAAGACAGGGGCTGCTTAATCAACAGTCCCATGTGATTGTTACGCTAAAAGCAAGTAACTATTTACACATAATAGGATGGCCAATGAAAAAAGGAGAGATGCATCCGCTTCGTATCGAGCGTTGTCAACACAACTTAACGATAGTAGAATTAGCGGAAGAAGCAAAAGTAGGGGCATCGACCATCTGGCGTGCTGAACATCATTATTCGATTAATGCTGAATCACGTCGCAGACTGTGCACCTTCTTCGATATGTCCCCCCAGGAACTGGGTTTACTAGGTCATGCGAAGCAGAACCTTACTTTTGAGCAGGAACATCTTGCACAGTATTCTTTTGTAGAGCCCTGCCCTCCTATTTATGTGGCCGAAAAGGTGTCCGTCGCTCAACTGCTGATGCTATCTGAAGGAACAGATGCCCGGCAGTTCTTTACTCAACGTGAGCGACAGGATACAAATTCGGTGTTGGAAATGAACGGCCTTGCTGCATTGCTTGATACTAATTGGAAGCTCGATACGCTGCTGGATACGCTACGTATCGTGTTTCAGGGGCTTCAGTTGCTCCCTTCACGACTACAACACACATTGCTGTTAGGGATGTTGTCTAGGACGGACATACTCCCATCAGGCGGCAAACGCCCTTTGGACGAGGAATGTAGCCAGGTGACAGAGGCATTGAATATCAGCATTGCACAGAGCCAACAATTTTGTCGTAATGCCAGTCCCATGCAGGTACTGATAGTGGGGCAAGGACTGCTCTATCTCTTACGACAAACTCAGCAATTTCTCTCTTCTGAGAGCTACCGCAGTTTTCATGAGTCTATTACCGATCTGATTGGATCAGCTTTGTTCTTCCAGGAATGCAGCGATGTCAGCAGGCAAGCTTCTAAAAAAGCATATCAAGCCTCACAGGAGAGGCTTGATATCTGGGAACAGACTCAGGATTTGAATTGGAAGGCAGTTGCGGCAGACGCAACAGGGAAACATACCAAAGCAATTCAATTCGTCGAAACTGCTTTACGCCTCCTGGAAGGGCAGGAAGAGAAAGATTATCAGCATTTCCTTACGGGTAGCAGGAATAGTCTGACGAAGTCTTTCTCCAGTTTTTGGTCAGCAACCATCTTTTGTTGACTACTAAGACAGCACTCGTGTATATAAATTATGCGAACCAGTTCATCTAACATGTTGTAACGTCTGCTACTTCTGTAAGGAAGAGAACCTGAAGAAAGCAGCATTGCAGGACGGTACTATAAGGTCTGTCTCTCTACAATAAGGAGCTGGTAAAAAACTATCTTTACGAAAGACAATGAGGGAAGGAGGTAAATCTTTGTGGACATACAAACTAGAGTCCACAATAGTAAGCTTTCGAGAACTCTCACGCCTCGCTCTCTTTAATTAAAGATAGATACACGATTGCTGCGTATGGATGCTATTTAGCTACACGAAAGTATCAGGCAAGTAACCAGGCATAGACAGAACTTGGTCGCATGGACGCGACCTGCATGGACGCACTACGGTCGCATGGAAGTGACCTGCATGGACGCGATCTGGTTACACGGAAGTGGCCTGCATGGAACGCGATCTGGTCGCATGGAAGTGACCGCATGGACGCACTCTGGTTGCACGGACGCGACCTGTATGGACGCGATCTGGTTGCATGGAAGTGGCCTGCATAGAACGCGTTCTGGTCATATGGATATGGCCAGGCATGGATGCAATCCGGTCTTATGGATATGACTGGAATGTATGGACGCGACCTGGCCGTATGGATGTGACCAGGCATGGACGCGACCTGGCCGTATGGACGTGACTAGATTGTATGGACGCGACCTGATCGCATGGATGTGATCAGGCATGGACGCAACTTTTCCTGCGCATGGACATCGTAGCAGAGGCGAAATGAGTGAACGTGATAGTTAAGTGCAAAGTAGCGCGACATTCCCATTTCCCTGTAGAATCTACTAAGTTTGAAGTTGAATGAGAGACCGCTGGTTTCAGTCAACTTTAAAGTAGAAAAACATAACAGAAAATGGTTTCTGTTGCTTCATAAGTCCGAAAGGCAGGTTAAGGATGACCAAAAGGATCTTTCGATCCGCATGGCTGGCAGCCACAGCATTAATACTTGTGGCTACCTCATTTATAGGAGCTCAACATCTTCTGGCAGCACCTGCGCAATCAAGTAGCAGTAGTGCTGCCAGCGCCACGTCTACCTACACCCAGCGCTTCCTGACTCTCTACAACGAGATCAAGAATCCGGCAAACGGGTACTTCAGTCCGCAAGGAATCCCTTACCACTCGGTGGAGACGCTCATCGTTGAAGCGCCCGATTACGGGCACGAAACAACATCGGAAGCGTTCAGTTTCTGGCTTGAGTTAGAGGCAACCTATGGTCAAAATACAGGGAACTGGACTCCCTTCAACAATGCATGGTCGACGATGGAACAATATATGATTCCAACCGCCGCCGAGCAGCCCACTGCCTCTAGCTATAATCCCAATAGCCCGGCTCAATATGCTCCCGAGTCGGATAACCTCAGCGCCTATCCCACACAATTGACCACCAGTGTCACACCAGGCCAGGATCCACTCTATAATGAGTTGACTGCTACCTATGGCACGTCTGATGTCTATGGTATGGTCTGGTTACTCGATACCGATAACTGGTATGGGTATGGTTCTTGTGGCGACGGGACGACCAAACCATCCTTCGTCAATTCATACCAGCGCGGACCATCAGAGTCGGTCTGGAAAACCGTCGTCCAGCCCGATTGTGAAACCTTCAAGTGGGGCAACACCAACGGTACCGGCTTCTTGAGCCTTTTCCAGACACCGGCCCCTGGTGGCAGTTATGCGGAGCAGTGGCGCTATACCGATGCTCCTGATGCGGATGCTCGTGCCGTTCAGGCCGCTTTCTGGGCTGAAACCTGGGCAAGTGCTCAGGGCAAGGCCAGTGCAGTCGCCGCCACCGTCGCAAAAGCTGCAAAGATGGGTGACTATCTGCGCTATGCAACATATGACAAGTACTTTAAGCAGCAGGGTTGCACGAGTCCAAGTTGTGCGCCTGGAGTTGGCAAAAATAGTTCTAGCTATCTGCTAGATTGGTACTACGCCTGGGGCGGCTCATATCCTGCGTCAGGCTCAGGCTGGGCATGGCGTATTGGCTCCAGTTATGCACATCAAGGCTATCAGAATCCGCTGGCAGCATGGGCGCTGAGCAGCGTACCTGCTCTCAAACCATTGTCACCAACCGCAGCAGGTGACTGGGGTACAAGCTTACAGCGCCAATTGCAGTTCTACCAATGGCTCCAGTCCTCGGAAGGGGCTATTGCTGGTGGTGCAACCAATGGCTGGGATGGTCAGTACGGAGCACCTCCTGCTGGCGATGCCACATTCTATGGCATGGGTTACGACTGGCAGCCAGAATACCATGATCCACCTAGCAACAACTGGTTCGGCTTCCAGGCATGGTCAATGGAACGTGTCGCTGAGTATTATTACGAGACGGGCAATACTACAGCTAAAACGATCCTTGATAAGTGGGTCGCCTGGGCAACATCCGTCACAACATTGAACGCGGATGGTACCTACTCCATTCCTTCAACGCTCAACTGGAGCGGCCAGCCAGCCAACAACGTAAGCGCTACTGTCGCTCCTGTCACTAATACGGGCCTCCATGTAACGGTTGTGAACACCACAACCGACGTTGGTACAACTGCTGCACTGGCGAAAACGTTGGAGTTCTACTCTGCCAAATCTGGCGATACCGCGGCACTTACACTGGCCGAGGCACTGCTGGATCGCATGGCAGCCCTATACACAGATAGCAAAGGCATTGCAAACCCAGAAGTTCGTACTGACTATAGCCAGTTCAACGACTCGGTCTCTATCCCTGCTGGTTGGACAGGCACGAATGCTCAGGGCGCGACATTGAATTCGTCAACGACGTTCCTCACCGAGCGTCCCAAATACCTGCAAGATCCCGCCTTCCCGAAGGTACAGGCGTACCTCAACGGTGGCGCGGCACCGACATTCACCTACCATCGCTTCTGGGCCCAGGCTGATGTTGCGATGGCAAATGCTGATATCGGTATTCTGTTCGGCGGTGGTTCTGGTACGACCCCGACACCTACTACAGGTACCACTCCAACGCCTACTACTGGTGTGACTCCGACCCCAACAAAGGGTGTTACTCCAACACCTACCACTGGCGTCACTCCAACACCTACTACCGGGGTAACCCCAACGCCGACCTCAACATCGAGTGCGACCTGTAAAGTTAGCTATTCGGTGAACCAGTGGCCTGGCGGCTTCACGGGCGGCCTGACCGTCACCAACACCGGCACAACCGCCCTTAGTAGCTGGAACCTGACCTTCACCTTCCCAGGTACTCAGCAGATCACGCAAGGATGGAACGGAATCTTCTCGCAACAAGGAGAAAACGTAACCGTCACGAATGCCACCTGGAATGGCTCGCTACCTGCCGGGGCTTCGGTCAATCCTGGCTTCAATGGTTCCTGGAGCGGTAGTAACCCGAGTCCGACTTCCTTTAGCCTCAATGGCTCGAAGTGTAGTTAGCCTCAATAGCTCGAAGCGTAGTACTCCGTAGCGCTTTGAGGTACATTTGAATATCGTTTATTGCTATTGAGTGAGAGGTGATGCAAGTCACCTCTCACTTTTTCACCTGATGGATGGAGACCTCACAAAAATAGCATGTTTCCGTTTAACGCGTTTGCTGCTATACTGGAGAGCAAATGACAGTGAAGGCTGGAAACAAAGATCGCGCTGGAAGCACTACTGATGCGCTTTACAAATATCAAACGCGTCAAAGCTATTCCACTTCAACCCGTCGCTAGCTCGTTCGTCTATGGAGTGAAAAGCTTGCCGGTAACTTTTTATGAATAAAACTGATCGCCTGTTAGCCATCGTCCTGGAGCTACAACGCAAAGGTCGCCAACGCGCCGAAGACCTGGCTGCTACATTTGAGACCAGCAAACGCACCATCTATCGTGATATTCTGGCATTATGTGAAGCTGGTGTGCCGATAGTCTCCGTGCCCGGACAAGGTTACTCACTAATGAAGGGCTATTTTTTGCCACCCCTGAGCTTCACGACGGACGAGGCAACGATGCTGCTCCTGGGCGGTGATTTTATGGCGCGCAACTTTGACGCTCAGTATCGCCTGGCGGCGGAGTCAGCCAGCCGCAAAATTGAGAGTGTGCTGCCTGAGACATTGCGCCATGATGTGCATTATTTGCAGAGCAACATTCGCTTTATTGCTACGCTTACCACTCCCGATGCGAGTGAGAAACTGCAACTATTGCGTCGGGCGCTTCTCGACCGCAACACAATACGTTTTTGTTACCACGCACGTTATAGCAACGATGTGCAGAGTGCTTCCCAGACACGCGAGGCCGACCCTTATGGCCTTGCCTATTTCCTCAATACCTGGCACCTGGTGGCGTACTGCCATATGCGCCAGGACATTCGCAATTTTCGCCTCGACCGCATGGAAGACCTGGAACTATTGCCGCGCACCTTTATACGCCCCACGAATTTCCAGATGAAACATAATCAGGAGAGCCAACCCAGAGATATTATCGTACGTGCATTATTCGACAAGGAAATAGCACGCTGGGTGCATGAGGGACGCACTTACTTTGTTGCTGCTGAAGAGGAAACTCCTGCAGGTTTTCTAGTGACGCTTAAGATACGTCATGAGAGCGAAGTTCTGCAATGGTTTTTGGGCTGGGGTAGGCATGTGAAAATATTGGAACCTGACTCGTTACGTCAACGCATGGCCGAGGAAGTGCAGATTATGCTCCAGAATTATCAAGATAGAGAGGGATAGTCGGGTTCGTGGAGACAACGTAGTATTAACTATTAACTGGCATTGCGCATAATATAATCGATCAACTCTTTCAGTGAAGAGGCATCGGGAATTCTCCAGAGGAGAAATACATTCCAGATGGCAGGATTCCCCTTGCGTTTAATCATCACTTCGCTCTCGCCCACGCCGATACCCGCAATCTCAGTCCACGGAAGAGTTCCGTTATTGATTATAACGCCGCGTTGGCTGATCGTTAAAGGACCAAAGGCAACCGAAAGTCCTGCTCTATAGGCTGCAATAGCAGGTACTTGACGATATTTCAACTCTTGTTGTGCATATCTGACCAGCCCTCTGAGAATCTCAACATTTGGAATAGCCGCAACTCTCAAGGACGCCCACACATCCATCTGGCCTTTTTTATAGATCTCTATCACCTGTTCATCAATGTGGATACGCTCAAATTCGTTCCACGACAGCTTCTTACTCCCCTGCTTTATGTGCAGTGAGCGTACACTGATGGCAATATTATCGAAGACGATAGCATCGCCCGCATCGAAGGCTGCTATCGCTCGTGGAAGCAAACGACGTGTGATCTCTCCCTCTAGTAGTGCTCCCAGTTTTTCGCCCTCAAGCAGATTGGGCTTCATCTCAAAAAACGCCTGATCATTGCGCCGTATTACATAGGAACTGATCTTATGCTGCTTTCTATCAACGTGAATATCTTTCCAGAAGCGTTCCATCTGGTTCCAGCGTATGACTTCAAATTTATGGGTGACATAAATCATCCCTTCTGTATAGACGAAGATGCGCACTTCAGGAGAGAGCCAGGGAGCCAGCAGTATCCACAGGCCAACGATGATCCATCCAACACCGATCAGTGGTACCAGGGCCGTTTGCCATACAGGCCAGAAGGCAAAGAGGCTATCGTAGGCATGAAAGAAATAAGCCAGAACTGCGCCACCGATGAGCAAAGCAACAACGCCCGGCAAGCGGTGCAGCCAGGTCTCTTTTCTTGTTTCATAGATGGCCTGGGGAGTGCCGAGCTGATATTGTGCCACGATACGCTGGAGGGCGTATGCTATCGGTTGTGCTTGCTGCTGCATACTAAAGCTCCATGATAGTAGGATCGATGCAGTGACATATAGTTAATTTTATATATGCTTAAGATATATGTGTATGATGATTATTATGCAGGCGTGAGAGCTATGCTTCTGTAAAGTAACACGTTATTGATGGTTCTTCTTTGCGCGAGCCCCCTCCTGGCAAGACAGGAGAGTAGGAAAGCGATTGCTATAATTATATCGCAAGTGTGGTGAGGAGTAGGTGTTCTATGGCATCGCCATACTTTTTTCTTGTTCCATTCCTATGATAAGATAGCAATACAAGAAATAACCGTGCATTTTATAACAAAATCAAATTTGTAACTCTTCAGGTCTGCTCGCCACCTGCGGTAGCTCGCCCAGGTTTTGTGTGGACGGTGGGATTTGCGGCCCCGGGGCCGCAAATCCCACCGTCCACACAAAACGGCTTGCGAAGCGCCGTAGGCACTGAGCAGGCAAGCCCTTTCTGAACGGTTACTCAAATTTTATGAATGAGAGACCAAAAACATGGACGATCCAACCCTCTCGACCTTCGGAGATCTTCTTAAAGTAATTCGTAAACAACGCAAAATAACCCAACAAGAACTGGCGAGCCGCCTGGGCGTCCATCGTAATACCATCGGCATATGGGAAAATGGCAGCTTTCTTCCAGAGAGCAAAACTACCGTGCTGGAACTTGCTCGCCTGTTGCATCTCGATACGCACGACACCCGACGATTACTTGAAGCCAGCCTGACAGCACTCTCCCCACACTGGCAAGTTCCCTATCAACGCAATCCCTTCTTCACAGGAAGAGAAAGCGTATTACAGCAATTACATGAAGCTCTCGCCCACGAACACAGCGCAGTCATCAGCCAATCCTATTCCCTCAGTGGTCTTGGAGGCATCGGCAAGACTCAGACAGCCATTGAATATGCCTATCGATACGCCAATGACTATGCAGCCGTGTTCTGGATCAGCGCCGAAACCAATGAGAGCCTCGTCTCCAGCTTTGTGGCCATTGCTGAACTGCTCAACCTGCCGGAGAAGCAGGACAAGGAGCAGAGCCGTGTCATGGCAGCGGTCACACGCTGGCTCACCAGTCACAGCGACTGGTTGCTGATCTTCGATAATGTGGAAGACCTCGAACTGGTGAAAGGCGCTTTACCTCCTGCCCGTTCTGGTTCCTTGCTCTTTACATCTCGTCGCCAGGCACTGGGATTTAGCGCACAGACTCTCGATCTGGAACAGTTGACACCAGAGGAGGGAATGCACTTTCTACTGCATCGGGCACGATGGCTTGATCCGACCGCATCTCTGGATTCCCTTGCTCCTGAGGATATCGCTATTGCCAGAGAAATCGTGGCAGCTATGGATGGATTGCCCCTTGCACTTGATCAGGCTGGCGCATATATCGAAGCAACTCAATGCAGCCTGTCTGATTACCTGCAACTCTTCCAGTCCTCGCAACTGCGCCTGCTTGACGAGCGTGATACTTATGCCGATCACCCCTCGTCTGTGGCTAGAACCTTTACACTTGCCTTCAAGCAGCTTGAACGGAATAACCCTGCAGCGGCAGAATTGTTGACGGTGTGTGCTTTCCTTGCACCGGAGGCTATCCCTGAAACGTTTTTCATTGAGGGTGCCACATATCTGGGACCAACTTTTGAGAGATTAGCGGTTGATCCTCTTGAGTTCCATACTACAATTAAAGCATTGCTGACGTATTCTCTGATCCAGCGCAATGCAGCGAACAGGACTATGACCATTCATCGGCTGGTGCAAGCGGTGCTCAAAGAACGCCTTGTGAAAAGAATACAGCGCATCTGGGTAGTGCGCGTGGTACATGCTATGAGTCAGCTTTTTCCACTAGAGAAAGAAAAAACTGGTTATGTCCAGCTTGGGGAACAGTTGCTACCACATGCATTGGTATGTGTCACGCACTATGATCAATGGACAAAAAATGAGGCATCCTACATCGCGCTGATGAGCCATCTGGCAGCCTATCACGCGCATCGTGCCCGTTTTACAGAAGCCGAACCACTCTATCAACGAGCGTTAGAGCTTAGCGAGCAGGCCCTGGATGCCGAGCATCACTTGACGGCTGAAGTGCTACTTGGATTGGGCACTTTCTACTTAGAGCAGGGGAGATATGAGAAGGCCGAACCACTTTTCCAACGCGGGTTGCACATTCGGGAGCAAATATTGGGTTCTGAGCACCCTGATGTAGCTGAAGCTTTTAACAAGCTAGCTGTTCTTTACTCTAATCAGAATAGGTATGAGGAAGCGAAACTCTACTTCCAGCGTACCTTACACATCCGAGAACAAATTCCAGGTTCTAAGTTAGCCGCTTCGCTCAATAGTCTTGCAAACTTATATGGAAGGCAGGGCAAATATGAGGAGGCCGAACCACTTCTCCAACGCGCTTTACATATCTGGGAAGAAGTCCTGGGCCCCGACCATACTCAGACAAGCTATCCCATCTATAATCTGGCCTACCTCTATTTCCATCAGGGCAAATACGCGCAGGCCGAACCGCTCTTCCAACGTGCTTTACATATCAACGAGCAAGCGCTAGGTCCCGACCATCCCAATGTCAGTTACCAACTCAATGGACTGGCGGAGCTTTATAGAGAACAGGGCAAATACGCAGAGGCCGAACCCCTTTATCAACGTGTGTTATCCATCGATGAGCAAGCGCTAGGGTCCGAGCATCCCTTCCTGGCTGAAGTACTGCATGGGTTGGGCACTCTCTACCTGGAGCAAGGAAGATATGAGAAGGCCACGCCACTTTTCCAACGTGCTTTACGGATCCGAGAACAGGTATTGGGACCCGAAAAGTCTCCGGTAGCCGAGTCGCTTACAGGTCTGGCAAGACTCTCCTTCGAGCAAGGACAGTATGAAGAAGCAAATCCTCTCCTCCAGCGTGCGCTACAGATCGGAGAACAAACGCTTGGACTCGAACATCCTCTGTTGGCAGACACCTTGCATCACTTTGCCTGCTACCATCAACTACAGCAGCACAGTACCGAAGCACTCTCCTTCTATCAACAAGCACTCACAATCCGCGAAAAAGCACTGGGACCCCGTCATCCCAAAACCAACGCAACGTGTACAGCCTATACAAACCTTTTGCGCGAACTGGGACGCGAGGAGGAGGCAATAGCGACAGAAAACCAGATATTGGAGAGTACTATAGAAGCCTGATGTTCTGATAAAAAGGAAGAGCTCATATTTATGAGGGGAAGAATGATGGTTCCCGGGTAGGAGCGTGTGCTTGCCACCGCCCGGTTCCCAACGGAATCACTGTTCCCCCAGGCCGGGCGGTGGCAAGCACACGCTCCTACCCAGGGAACCATCATTCTTCGACCCTAATAAATGATGATCGTGGTATTGAAATCTGTATGGGCATAGAGCCACGCCGCCTTATCCTCTGGCAAATTCACGCAACCATGACTGCCATCATTTGAATAGAATGCATCGCCACCTGAATCCACATGTGGAAATTGCGTACCAGGACCGTAGTCTAGACGCCACCACGAATCATGCAGGAAGTAACCACCGTGATGGTACAGAATTGCATAATTGATATGCGTGGGTGGATACCAGTAGGGCGATCCTGGAGGATCAGGAGACGTGAATTCGGTCGGCGATTGGCGATTTTGCACGGTCCACTCGCCAGCAAGTGCAGGCAGTTCCGCACGTCCCGTTGTTACCTGGAAAGACGTTACCAGTTTCCCATCCTGATAGAGACGCAGTGCCTGCTCAGATGTTGAAACGACGATAACCTGTCCCTTCTGCAATTTATAGTGATCAAGCAACTGGATATCGGTCGCATGCACCTTCGTGTAAGGCGTTTTATCGCTATAATTAGCCTCGAACATATGCAGGTTGAAGAGCTCATCATTGACCGTCTCAATAAAGCTCTGGAAATCGCTAACCGAGTAATTCCAGGTCAATTCCTCGTCGAGATTTGAACCGACGCCAACCTCCTGATAAGCCGCATCCATGGAATAGTTCTTGCCATCATACTTGTCATGGTACATGTGCAACTTACTCCAGGCATCGGCCTCTCTATGGAACTGCTGCAACACAGCATTTGCCTCACCGGTTACGAGATCAGTCTGCATCGAGGCTATATCTGCATCTACTTGTTTGGAAAATTGAATGTATTGTTGCACGTTTTTGATCTTACGTGCGGCTGCTTTGTCCGTATCAAGCGATTGTTGGTAAGTAGTTGTATCAATACCATTAGTCTTCAGAAACTGGACTTTGCTCGAAATATCACTCAGTTTGGCACTAACAACATAAGGCAAGGCCAGATTGGTGCTGACCACTGCCTGAAGATACTGAGCGTTGATCAACATTCCCAGTTTCTGGAACGTAGATACGGTCTCGCCAGTTGTAAACTGCTGCTGATCATTCTGGTACTGCATGTTCATCGCCGTTACGTCCAGGTTCGCAGCCTGCATCTGGCTAATCGTCGTTTTGAAAGTTTTTAATTGACTATTCGTCGCCCCCATCAAAGTAAGCGCCTGGCTTAAATCCTGTACCTTCGTGCTTACAGCAGTATAATCTTTAGGATATTGAGCAGTAGATAATGAGGCCTGTAGCGTATTGAGTTGCTGCGTAAAGTACTGTACAGGAAGTTTTTGAGCACGCGCCTGTGAGATTGATTCACTGAAGCTATCTACGGTATACTGCGCCCTGGTCTGGTCCTGCGTAGTTGTCGTATCAATAATGCTCTGCGTCTGCGTCGCTAATTGCCCATAGCGTGTGCCAATATTTCGATAATAATTGTTCGCCGCCGTACTATCGAAAGGATTAGAAGGCGCTTGTGTGCTTGCTAATTGTTGTTTTTGTTTTATAATCGATTGTAGGAGTGAAACAGGGACGCCAATCGATTGCGCCCGTTGCAATAAAGTATTAAGTTTTGTCTGGTTCTGGCTGGCCTGTTGTTGTATCTGCGGATTTGCACCGCAGCCACTGGTTAAGAGTAGTGTGCCGAGGAACAGGACAGTCAGCAAGACCTGCGCCCCTGGACGCAGGCTACCGACGCGTGGTGTACGCATTGAAGGTTATCTCCTTCCGCTTTTCGCCTTATGTTTACGTTTTTCTTTGCGTGCGGCCTTGCCCGTTTTCTTGCCTCCGCCTTTGCGAGGCGCAGCAGGCAGGCCAGGTATACCCTCACCACCACCATATTCACGTGCCAACTGAGCCCATGGACCTTTTCCAGAACTCATCTGGCGAATCATTGTACGCATCTCGCCGAACTGCTTGATCAGTTGATTGACTTCCTCGACACTTGTTCCACTACCTCCGGCGATACGCCTACGTCTACTACCATTAATAATGTCAGGATTGCGCCTTTCCTCTCGCGTCATTGAGAGAATCATGGCCTCTACATATTTTAGTTGATCGCCCTCTAGAGCCTCTTCCATCTCAGGAGTCGCTGCCAGCTTATTGAAACCAGGCAGCATCTCCATCACCTGGCGCAATGGCCCCATACGCTTCAACTGGCGCATCGAATTGAGAAAATCCTCAAAGTCGAATTTGCCCTGTTGCAGCTTGGCCTGCGCCTTGAGCGCCTCTTCCTCGTCGATGCTTTCCTGCGCTCGCTCGATCAGAGAGAGCACATCACCCATACCCAGAATACGTGAAGCCAGGCGATCAGGATAAAACGGCTCCAACGCATCGGTCTTTTCACCCACACCCATGAACTTGATTGGAACGCCCGTTACCGAACGGATCGACAGCGCCGCGCCACCTCTCGCATCACCATCCATCTTAGTCAGAATCATACCGGTTAATGAGACGGCCTGATTGAAGTCACCAGCCACGCGTACCGCTTCCTGCCCGGTCATTGCATCTGCTACCAGCAAGACCTCGCGCGGCTGCACACGCTTGCGAATATTAATGACCTCGTTCATCATGCGCTCATCAATATTCAAGCGGCCAGCGGTGTCGAGAATAACAACCGTGCTAGCCTGCTCACGTGCATATTCAAGCGAACGTACAGTGATATCGACGGGGTCGGCCCCCATCGGCTCGGAGTAGACCGGAATCGTCAACTGCTTGCCCAGCGTCTTGAGCTGATTGACAGCGGCGGGACGATACATATCAGCCGCCACCAGCAAGGGACGTTGCCCCTGCTTGCGCAAGTAATTTGCCAATTTTGCCGCCGTCGTCGTTTTACCGGAGCCCTGCAAACCAACCAGCATAATCACATTGGGGGGACTACCACCGAGATCGAGCGTATTCTTCCCATCGGTCCCGCCAAGCACCTCAACCAGCTCTTCATTTACAATCGACAGAACCTGCTGCGCCGGAGAAAGGCTCCCCGCCACGTTCGTGCCTATCGCCTTCTGCTTGACGCGCTCGACAAACTGACGCGCTACCTTCAGATTTACGTCAGCTTCGATCAGCGCAATACGCACCTCGCGCAGTGCCGCATTGACATCCTCTTCAGTTAGCTTTCCCTGTCCATCTAAATTACTAAATATGCCTTCCAGACGCTTCGATAAACTCTCGAACATTGCCATAAGTGCTCTACCTCTCTCCGCCGTGCACTAATCGTCCTAATATGGCCCCTATTATATCACGTCTCTCATCGATTTTCGCCTCATTAAATCAATTGTACCAGATCAATAGACATATATATCGGCATATTGAGAATGAGAAATGCGAGGGCGGGCAAGCAGGCCAATTGCTACTCTTATTATTGTAATCGTTACAGGAAGGGAAAAGGTCACAGAAATAGTGAGCATCCACACGACCCACACGGGCTTGTAAACGGCACCCCTACAGTTGACCTCAACTGTGGGGCACCGTTTACAAGCCCGTGCTATCGATTCTTTGTGTTATCATTAACATATAAGTAGTAGATGATGCGCTAAAGGAGGGGTCGAACAATGACGATAGACGTGGAGAGACAGACCATGCTAACTCCCGCAGATTGGGTGCCAGGACCTGGGCAAGGCAACTGGACCTACGATTATTATGCCGCCCTACCAGAAGATGGGCATCGCTATGAGATTGTAGATGGAGTGTTGTTGGATATGACGCCTGCCCCTGGTATTCCCCATCAAAATGCTGTATTACAGTTTTCCTATTATCTGATAATCCATGTCAAAAATGCAGGAATAGGAAAAGTATTCTTGTCTCCCATTGATGTAGAATTGACACCTAAAAAGGTCTTCCAGCCTGATGTCGCAGTTGTCCTGAATGCAAGACTTGATAGAGTTACAACGACACATATCGTCGGTGCTCCTGATCTGGTAATTGAGGTAGCATCACCCCGGACCGTAAAGCTTGATCAGACGACCAAACGCAAAGCTTATGCCCTTGCCGGAGTAACAGAATACTGGCTCGTTGATCCAATACTGGAGACTATTGAGGCATTGTCATTGCAGAATTCCACATATTCCTCTTTGGGCAGCTTTTGTGGAGATGATACGCTTATCTCACAAGTGGTACCTACGATTGCTGAGGTTCCTGTCAAGCAGTTTTTTGTGTAGGAACCCTTGATTGCTGGGGCCGCGTTTACGTCGCCCAGGGGTGTCTGATACATTAATCATGCCAGACGCACCTGGGCGACGTAAACGCGGCCCCTACGGCTTAATCGTTAAGCAGTAGCGAGAGCGAAGGCGTTGCGATTTCGTGGTCATCGGAGATGCTGATGACGGCGGTACCGACAGCAAAGAACTCGATGACGTGCGAACCCCAGCCATGATTGCGCTCGACGATCTGCGCCCCGACAACTCCCTGAGCCTGCAAAGAGACAGCTTCAGATTGCATACGTTCCATGGACAGCTCACGTGCATCGTACAGCGCCTGGGTATAGTTGGTCATTTCGACATTACGGCCCATACGGTTCATCCACTGCCCAAGACCCTGCCGCGAGACGTGATAGACACAGTTGCCCATAACCATTCCAACCGGTCGATACCCCGCACGTAACAGCGTCCAGAAATCCTGCCCCGAAAGATCTGAAGTGAAGGGCATATTATGTGCATTGCGAAAGTGTTGACCGCTACGTGCACGAATGGCTGTACCAATGGCGACAAATTCGGCGAGCGATTCTCCCCACTCGTGACGTGTTACCTCAAGTCGCACACCAACGATACCGTCAGCTCCCAGCGCGTCCGCCTCTTCCTCCATACGTGTCATAGCAAGCTCGCGTGCATGATACATCGCCTGTGTGAGCACTGTCATCTCTTGATTCTGGCTCCAACTGGCCCATTGATAGCCAATGTGATAGATGGAACTTCCCACGACAAGGCCAACCGGGTCAAAACCTGCCTCGCGTACTAAGAGAAATTCGTTCACGCTAAGATCGCTGGTGAAAAGTCCCTTATGGGTGGCATCATTACGCATGGCTGAGAGACGCTCACGCGCGTGTACAGGCAGGTCACTATTTGATTGAGACATAACGGGTGCTCCTTACCTTCTATAGCTAAATGATTTATCCTCTAAATGTCAATTCACGCTGTTGCCCATAGCGTCCAGGACGCAGATCGGTCAGTGTAAGTGTTGGCTTTGGCGTGGGAATAATATGGTCTTTTTTTACCGCTGTGATCGCAGTGCCAACCACAGAAAAGTGCACAAAGAGATCAAGATATTTGGCAGGGGGCTGCTCGGTTTCATATTCCATAATCTGCCTCTGGTTGTCGATATGCATGCCGACGATCCCCAGAGCTTTCTGCTGCTGCGCCATCGTGTTCACGCGCGTCATAGCCAGATGGCGAGCAGTGTAGATGGCCTGCGAAAAAGGGATGATCTCCTGATTATTGCCACCACCGCTCCACCAGCCCTGTATACGCTGCGTCATACGGCTTCCTAACGAAACATAATATGAGCAGTAGCCAAAGACAACGCCTGTGGGATAGTAGCCGGCCTGGAGCAATGTCCAGAATTCTTGTCCGGAAAGGTCGCTAAGAAAGGGACGCGCACCCAATGGCGTATTGGGAAGGCGTATAGCGGTGCCAATGGCGGTATATTCGATTAAATTGCTACCCCAATCATAGCCGCGTGAGGAGAAACGTACCCCAATAACGCCGTGCGCATTCAGGAGTTTTGCCTCTTGCTCCAGCCGTCCCAGCGCAAGCGTAGCGGCGTGCTGATGTGCCTGCGATACGTTGCCCAGTTCCTGTGAACTTGTATCCCAGGTATACTGGCGCGTATATTGCCAACCAACCTGATAAATCGAGCTACCCATTACCTGGCTTAAAGGCTGGTAGCCCTGCTCACGCGTCAGCAAGAACTCGTTTGTGCTCAGGTCGCTGGTGAAAAGTGGATGACCGGCAGCCCGCTCTTCGGCCAGGCGTTGACTTGCCCGCGTGGGCAATCCGCCCGCCTCCAGCGCCTGACGACTGATTTCGTCCGCTTGCTGTTGCTGGAGCCGTCGCTCTTTTTCCTCAGGTGAGGAGCGTTGCCAGAAAGGCATAAACACCTCCGTCAATCTTATGTATCCAATACATAGCATAGAACATGCTTGCCATTATAAAAGAAAGCGTTCCAGTGCAGCACGGCTCTGCTCGCTCTGCATGGATATCTGTGCCAGGCTGGTCGCCAGTTCTTCAATCCACTGCTCCATAGGTATTGCGTCGGTCTTAAGCACAATGCCACGCACAACTTTGGCACGCGAGGTGGCGGGAAACCCCTGACGCTCACGTATAATCCGATATTGATAGTCACCCAACGTGATTGCGATCTCCCTGACAGGGTGCTCGCGCGAGAAGAGGCCGCTGTGGCGCGTCACCTGCGTATGATCAGGTAAAGAACCAGATAGCTTGTTTGCCAGTGCCTCCATAAAGGCTTTAAGGTCGGTTGCATCGGCACGCAGCGACGAGGCAAAGAGTTCTACTTGCATCGGTTGGCTCAATTCATCGTGCATCTTCCTTCTCTCCTCCTTCCTGATTGAATGATTATTTTCTCCACTCTTGTTAAACGCTACCCCCTGGAGTGGAGAGTGTCAACCCTCAGGCAACGTGCCTGGAAAATAGCTGAAAATAATATGGCAGATATGTAACTATTCAGGTCTCCTCGCCACCTGCTTGCGAAGCGCCGTAGGCGCTGAGGAGGGCAGATCATTCACAAGCCCTGTGACGTGCCTGGAAATAAAAGGTAGCTATTTCATATACGTACGAGGTAGCGATTTGGCACCTTCTCTTCTAGCTCATAATCGGCGATTCCATGGTATCATTATACTGTAAGTAGTAGATGATGCGCTGAAGGAGGGGCAGAACAATGACAATAGATGTGGAGAGATATATGACAATAACTCCCGCTAATTGGATACCAGGGCCGGGACAAGGAAACTGGACCTACAACTCTTATGCCACCCTACCAGAGGACGGGCATCGCTACGAGATTGTAGATGGAGTGCTTTTTATGACGCCCGCACCCGATATTCCCCATCAGAAAGCCGTACAGAAGCTATTGAGGCATTTGGAAGCTCGTATCGAAGACACTGGACTCGGACAAATATTCGTATCCCCTGTTGACGTTGAACTATCTCCTAAAAATGTGTTTGAACCTGATGTTACTGTCATCCTGAATGCAGGATTGGATAAAGTGAAGAGAACGCACATTGTAGGCTCACCTGATCTCGTGGTCGAGGTAGCATCTCCAAGTACCAGAAAACGTGATCGTACAACCAAACGAGATGCGTACACACATGCAGGTATCAAGGAATACTGGCTCGTCGATACTACCACTTGCACCATTGAAGTACTTTTTTTGGAGGACGGAGCGTATAGATCCGCTGGTACTTTCAGCGGACAGGATACGCTCGTCTCACAAATCGTGCCAACAATTACGAATGTACGTGCTGAACAATGTTTCATGGTAGAACCCTGATGTTGTGAGTCTGACCTGGTACAATGCGAAAAAAGTTTCTATTAATCCCACCACACAAACAGCACCCGATCCCCCTCATCCCTGATATTGGCAAAACTCATTTCTTGCGCATCAGGCATAGTTACGTCAATTTCGCTTGGCATCCAGTGCTCCTCAATGCGTTGCCGGAGGATTGGTAACGCATTGTCATTTGTCCAGATATACAATGTATCGGCGGGCCAGGTATTCCAGCGCGTACAGCGCAGCATGCCAAACTCTGCATGTGGATGATATTCGTTCTTCTCAGAAGAAGGGAAAAAGGATGGAAAGCGCACCGGAAGCACGCTATACCAGAGATTTCGCCACTCAAGCAGATCACTGACAACGCGCTCACCATCCAGGAGGTTATATCGTATGCGCCGAAATAACTCAAAATGCAGGTGCTGGATATCATTGATCGATGCTTGTTGTTGCTGTTCAGTCATTGGTTGCTCCTTTCGTGCAAGGTTTTTTGTTTCAGTTTACTCCTACCTGTTCTTTCTGGCATCTTAAAATTGGCATCTTAAAAACGCACTATTTTTGCATCGCCAAAATATGGTATCATCGTAGAACGTAGGAGGAGATGTATATTGGAGGAAGGGGCTTGCGAACAACCATGACGAAGCAAAAATAGTGGTAGCTCCCGTTGAGTCGTTTTTTGTATAAAGTCAAGGCAGGTGTATATGGTCAAATTGCAAGGATTGCAAAAACATTCTCAGGCAGAGATATTTAACGCCTACAACTGGTGGGATCAGCACAATCTCCTGCACACTATCACCAGCGAACGCTGCGATTATATCGAGTCCCGCGTAGATAGGATCTTCGGCAGAGAGGCTCTGGGGCAGCAGGAAATACTGGAGATCGGTTGCGGTGGTGGCCTGATGAGTGAAGAGTTGGCACAACGCGGCACAATTATCGTAGGCATCGACCCTTCCCAGGACGCTCTCCAGACTGCACGTGTTCACACCAGGCGTAGCGGACTGGGACATATCGTCTATTTACAACATGGTTATGCTGAGTCGCTTCCTTACGCCGCTGGCAGTTTCTCGGTCATCGTCTGCATGGACGTATTGGAGCATGTCAGCGATCTGGCGGCAACGATCAAAGAAATTGCACGCGTGCTGGCTCCAGAAGGCATCTTTATTTTTGATACTATCAATCGCACACTCCTGGCACGCATCGCACTACTCTGGATCGGCGAACGCTTTTTTCAGAAGAACGGCCTGGTTCCTGGATTGCACAACTATTCCGGCTTTATCAAGCCAGCCGAATTACAGGCGCTTCTTGTGAAAAATGGCCTCAAAGTACACGAGATGACTGGTTTTATGCCCGCGCTCAGGAAAGGACGCCTGACACTTGCTCCTGGTTGGTTCAGAGGTGTTTCCTATGTCGGTTATGCAACAAAGGAACAACCTATTTCTCCAGCCAGAAGCTCTTATCCTCCTTCGACATAGCGCTACGCTCAATAGCGTCTGTAAAGCTCTGCTTCTGGGGTCCCTGCCGCTGGCTACGCGATGCACCGCGTGTCTGGCGGCGATTCATACTCACCGCAGGCTGGCTACTATTCAATAAATTGCCGAACTGCTCGACACTGACCTGGAAGAAACGTGCCAGCCGCTCCAGTTGACGCTGGCTGAGGCTGACCATTTCAATGGCCCCCGCCTCAAATTTGTTCCATACATCGACGCTCAGGCGCAGACCCTGCGCAACATCGACCTTGCTCATGTTGCGACTCTTGCGTAATTCAACCAGGCTGGCGGCAACCAGTTGTGGCGCAAAAACACGCTCTAAGGCACTCTGGCAGGCACGCTGCGTTAACGCTGATAATTTGTCCTGATCTTCTGCCAGTTGTATTCCAACGGTGGCATGATAGGCGGCAATAAAATCAATCAATGCCGCCTGTTCCCCCGGATGATCGCGTAGCAGGCTGAATTGAGTGGGAGTATCGCCAGCCTCTTTCGCTGCCAGCCATGCCATTTTCAGACCCTGCACTTCGGGAGTATTCATCTGTTTATGCCTTTCTGTCCCTTACTACTGTTATGCTACAGGTGTGACGGGTGTATAGGTGTGTAAGCTATATTATGTTGTTCTTTGTTGATACATTCGCGCAGGTAGCTACGGGCACGTTCATAACGTAAACGTACAGTGCGCTCTGTACGCTTGCAGACAACTGCGATATCATCCCATTTCATGCCCTCGATAGCCCGCAGAACCATAATCATGCGGTCCAGTGGATCATGCAGATAGGTCAGGATACGCATGCTTTCGTCTTCAGCATGCATCTCTTCGTACTGGTCATTCGGATCGGCCACATCCGCCACTTGCGTTCCCTCATCATCCGGTGCAGCTGGTCGCAGTGACTCTACCAGCGCACGTGGAACATGCTGAGGACGCCCAGACGGTCGTCCCTCCTCGTCGCGCCGGTAGTACAATCCTTCCTGACGCAATACACGATTAAACTCGTCGGCACAGAGACAGCGCAGATAATGAACGAAATTCTGTGTCATAAATACTTCATCAGGGTCCTGGGCCTCGCGCACCAGGTGCTCACCCATATTGGCGATGACCTCTTCGCGCAGTTCAGGACGATGGCGCAATCCCTGCGAATGGCGTTGAAAAGCTGGTGCACAACGGTACAGCAACACGGTAGAAAGTTGCTGCACCCCGGCCATGTTCCCTTGCCCCTTCAACTGTCGAATATTTATAACAAGTTCAATCTCACTTATCTCGTATCGCCCCTCGGGTGTCCGACGACGCAGCCGCTCATCGAGCGTAGGATCACTCAGGTCGATCATATATCCCCCCAAAAGTAACGTAAAGGGCGTCACCTTGCGTACGCCTGCTTCGGTGGTTTCGCTTTTGTGGCTCCTACTATTATATTCTTCCGGTCTACCAAAAAGCGGAAACGAGAGGTACTTTTGCTTTGAGAAGTAGCATAGCAGAAATATAGCTGTGGGAAAAGGCCCATTCCTGTTGTAGGGGTGCTCCCTATGGTGTAGGGGCGCGATTTATAAGCCCGTTCACGTTTACATTTCTAGATACCATAGTATGCGCCCGGGTATACCATAGTCTCTTGTGATGAGGTACAAGCCTCTATACACTAGACCGTGAGGCACCATTCTATACAGTATAAGGAAAACACACATGCTAGAAGTCCTACCTAAAATTGCGAAAATGCAAGCGTCATATGCACTTGGAAAGCCCCTTGCTCTTCCGATGAATCTGACCATAAGCGTAAGCTATCGCTGCAATTCTCGCTGTAAAACATGCAATGTATGGCAACGTCCCAATGATGATTTTACGTTAGAAGAATACGAAAAGACATTTGCATCGGTCGGACGCGCCGCCTACTGGTTCACCTTTAGCGGTGGCGAACCAACGCTACGTAAGGATCTGCCGGAAATGATCGGATTGGCTTATAAATATTGCCGTCCGGGCGTCATTAATATTCCTACCAATGGTATTCAGGATAAGATTATCCCCGGTCGCATCGAACGCGTTCTGCAAGCCGCCCCTACATCTGATGTTATCGTCAATCTTTCGCTGGACGGCGTTGGTGAAAACCATGACCGTGTACGCGGCGTCAAAGGCAACTTCGAGCGTGCTATGCGTACATACGCGGGACTCAAGGAACTCAAGGGACGCTACAAAAACTTTACGCTCGGCATACATACCGTTATCTCTAATTTCAATATCGATGAATTCGACAATATCCATAGCTTTGTACGTAACGAACTCCAGCCAGACAATTTCATCAGCGAGATTGCGGAAGAACGCGTCGAGCTTGATACCGTCGGTATGGGCATTACGCCCCCCATCAATAAGTACCAGCCTGTGATTGAAGGTCTGCAAGAAGATATTCGCACGGCAAAGTACGACGGAACAATTGAGCGCATCACTCAGTCATTTCGTGATCGCTACTATGATATCGTTAAGCGCACACTGACCGAGAAGCGCCAGATCATTCCTTGCCTCGCGGGCATTGCATCGGCACAGATCGCTCCTAACGGCGATGTATGGACTTGCTGTATTCGTGCTGAGTCGATTGGAAACCTGCGCGACCACAACTACGACTTCAGTTCTGTATGGAACACAGCCGAAGCCAATAATATGCGGCGTAGTATCAAAGCTGGCGAATGTTATTGTCCGCTGGCAAATGCATCTTATACCAATATGCTCTGCCATACGCCAACGGTGGCCCGCGTAGGCATGAACGTCGCAGGTGGCATTATCAGTTCTGCATTGACTGGCAATAAAGGCAAATCGTCTAAGATACGGACCCTGCCAGTGATTAATGCAGCACACGAAACTCATTCTGAGGAACCAGTGGAAGTTGAGGTATAAAACGGGCCGGCATGGGCTTGTAAACGGCGCCCCTACAATGGGAAGGGGCCGTTCTGGTAGGGATCGTATGAAGGTTGATAGTGTAGCAGCACGTATCATAATTACTACAACTCCTATTTGTTTAGGAAATAAATACTAGTCAAATAGAAGAAAGTCTGTGTTTATCGTTCAATAGTCAGGGAGGAAACACTCTCTATTTGAACTGGCCATGTAGTAAACAGAGAAATGATACATGTAATATGTGTATGTAGAATGGAGCGGAGCTGCTATGATGTCCACATTTTTACCTTCTCAAGATGGAAGTATCTCCATTTTATATATTGCCCTCATCACACATGAAATTCAGGAGGCGTACAATGATGTATCTGACTTCATATATAAAGGAAAGCAGGGAATTGACGTGGAGAAGGTAGAAGCGAGAGTTTTAACATCTCAGAGTACTTCTCAGCCAGAACAAACGCAACAGGAGCAAAGGGAAGAAATTTGTAGTGAAACGCGCATCCGCATCCTGGTAGTTGATGATCATGATGTCGTGCGCAAAGGTATGTGCACAATTCTGGCGGAAGAAAAAGACTTTGAAGTTGTCGGGCAGACCGATAACAGCAATGAAGCAATTACGCTTGCTCGCCAGTTAAAACCTGATATCGTTCTGCTTGATATTTTCCTGGGGAGAGCCAATGGATTAGACTTGGCCCAGCAATTGCAAAGAGCCTCTTCAGACACACGCATCGTGATTTTTACAGGTGTTACTGAAGAAGATTATCTTCTGCGTGCCATGCGCATTGGTGTACATGGATATCTGCAAAAATCTCTACCACTCGATGACGTGCTGGCAGCATTGCGTGCGATATACAAAGGTGAGCGTGTAATCGGTGAGCCGCATGCCGTCACACAGGTCCTGAGCAGAGTTTAGCCGCCTGACGAAAGAACAGGAGCGTAGCCGTTCTGGTCTTACAGAGTTGGAGATCGAACTGATACGACAGGCGGCAGAAGGACATAGCAACAAAGAAATTGCTTCACGCCAGTTCTGGAGTGAAGTGACTGTGAAGCGTAAGATGCAAGATATCTATCGTAAATTACAGGCAAGCGACCGGGCACAGGCAGTAGCCGAAGCTATGCGTATGGGCCTGATTTAAATAATTTCAGTACCCTGAAAAAGCACCACCTACAGCGATTATGGGAGAAAACATATGACCGAGTGTCCTCAATGCGGAACAATGAATGATGACGACAGCAAGAATTGTAAGAGTTGTCGCGTGAATATGTACTGGGCCTACCAGCACTATAACGAACTGGCGGCATTGCGTGAGGCGAATAAATTGCCAACGCGTCCCCAGAGTGCTCCGTTCCTGGTAGAAACCAGCAAGAAGATCGACGATGGGCCGACTGCGAACTGGCTGCGTACGACAATCAAGAAATTTGGTTTCAAGGGTGCAGGTAAAAAGGTGAGTACCACGGCTGAATAGATGTTGATAATTGCTGAATTTCGGAACATTTCTTTTACGTAGAAAGCAGCGTCCGATCTCATGTGACCAATGTCATCGCGACAGATAAGCAGGAAAAATACGCTCCTCGCACGAACAGCGGTGCACATTCTAGAGTCGGGACAACCACTGCAAATTGATGCCGCTGCGTGAGCCGATACTCAAGTTTTTGCCCTGTCAGGAACCGCATAACTGAACAGGCAAAGAGAAGCGAATACACAAAGGGAAGAACAGTCGCTGTTGTGTATCCGCTTTTATTCTACTGAATCGGTTTGTGGTTAAAGACCTTATGACCACTAACAAGCCTATCTTCTCGATCATACAATTCAGCCTGTAGCGGCAATTCTACTTTAGCATCAGTCACAAAAAGCACGACACCATCCTGCACAGTATCCTCCAGTATCGTCCCATTGTTAGCGATCAGGCGCACACGTACAATATCCAGCCCGTTATCAATCACAGGACCACCAGCGTAGAAGTGATCAGGCCAGCCACCACCCCCTAAATTGGCCCAAGGATGCTCTCGTATCATTTTTCTGTCACCATCACCTCCACCTGCACCACCCACAAATTTCCACATCCCCTCATCGTCCTGTACAAGGTAATATGTAAAGTGATTCTTCATTCCCTGCATATCTTCGAATGTTACAAACTGAACTATCTTGCCTGGAATAGCGCATTGTTTGCCAAATTGTATCGTCTCTGGTCGCGCTCCTATGCCACCTCTGGAGACTATGGCACGCCAACCACTGCCAGATGGTTTATCTGAGACCGTTACAGCAGGTACAGATAGATGGTCAACGATAACTTGCCTGAAATCACTATTTGCCATTTTTTCCTCCAGGTATACGTAAGCAAATATCCAGGAATAAACATTTCCCGTTATATACTATCTACGCATCATAAACGCAAAGAGTTCCCAAAAGAACCGAATGGTTGAGGTAGGGCACATCCGTTTATGCTCATTCCTGATGCATAATACATTTGGCTCGTGATCTTGATCATATCCAGGAGCAATTAACGCTCATCCAGCAAACGGTTCGCAGGAGAGAGCCATGGCATCCATTCTCATGGGAAGAATGGCTCACCTTTTCTTAGTCGTAATAGGCATAGGGGCGTCACCTTGCGTGCGCCCGCCTTCTGATGAGCAATGTTCTCAGGCAAGCGGGCGCACGCAAGGTGACGCCCCTATGCCTATTCCCTCTAAAGGATGGAGAGCCCTCCTACGCTTATTCCCCTATATGGACGGAGAGCCGTTTCAAGGTCAAAACAATGAGGAGAGCGTAAATAGCTATCAAGCGGGGTCGTTGATTATTAGCTACTTCACGGCACCAGCCAGGGGAGCATTCTGACTTGCCAGTGTGACTGAGGGCTGCTGCATACCGCCAGCATTAAACCATTCCGCAGCCAGCTTAATGCCCTCGCGCAGGTCTACTTTCGGCTCGAAGCCCAGTTCGTGACGCGCTTTCTCGACGCTGTGCTTATTATCGGAGCCAAACATCAGAGCGCCAAGCTGTGTCACAATCGGTTTGGTACGCGTAACACGCGCGACACCCTTTTCAGCAACGATACTGCCATAATAAATGGGCAGATAGGGAAGATGAAGGGTCGGTCGTTTACCATCCACGGCATCAGCAATCTCGTTGAACATCTCTAACTGACTCAGAGGGCGGTCATTAGTGATGTTGTAGGCATTGCCGGGCGCATTTTTATGGTAAGCTGCCAGCAGAAAGCCTTGTACCACGTCGGTCACATAACAGAATGGAAGCGCATTATCGCCCTTGCCGATGATAAGACCTTTACCGTCTTTCACCTTCTGGGCCATACGACCAAAGTGCAGGCGGTCGCCAGGACCAAAGAAAGTGCCGGGACGAATAATGACGGTCTCCACATCGCTACCGAGCATCAAGCGGCGCATCAGGCGATCCCCCTCCGCTTTAGTCAGGCTATAAGGATCGGGATCAGGTCGTAGCGGGTCATTCTCCGTCATAAAACGCCCATAGCCGAGCCCATAAACAGTATGCGAGCTGGTATGCACAAAACGCCGCACTTTTGCGGCTTGCGCTGCTTTATATAAATTTTCTGAACCGGTAACGTTCACCAGGCGATAGTCTGCTAATGGACGCCACACACCCATCATACCGGCGAGATGAAAAATAAGGTCAATGTCCTTCACAGCAGGAGCGAGGGTGCTGGCATCGGTGATATCACCACGTACCACTTCTACTCCCTGCGCCTGCAACCTGTCCGCATTTTCAACAGGTAGAACCAGAGCGCGAATACTCTCACCACGATCCTGTAGCTCTTTTATCAAGTGTCCACCAAGCAAGCCGGTGGCTCCAGTAATCAATACTTTCACTATATTCCCTCCAGATTTCAATAATTCTAATGCACAAAACGTTGTACAGTATACATGAAAAGCGAGCCTCTCATATTATGTAACGAACAAACCATAAGTCTCAGGTACTCTACAAACTGAAGTACTATCCATGATCTATCACCTGCTTTCGTCTTCCAACAGGCTCTGGAGAACTGGCTTTAGAGCCTGTTGATGGTATAATAAATTTAACGAGACAATCTCTGTGTCTGGCGTAAACCCCCGTCAGTAGAAACTACTTGCAATATACTGGCGTATCATTGATAGAACATAGAAGTTATCAAGGATTTCTATATGGGAAAACGCGAAATCTAAGATACAGGAAGACGTTAAGAAAGTGCAGGGAACTATATAGATGACGCAAAATCCAACATCGCAGACACTGCCTCCTGAGGATGATGTTAGAGCTCTTCAGGAAGGCACACCTGCTACTAACAAAGCTGTTCAAGAGAGCATGAAGCCGCAATATCCCAATTGGCCGACCTCGAAACCTGGCCCGCGCTCAACGCCTCCTGCTCCAGGAACGAGATCGATAAACGCCATTCGCTCCGAACAATTCAAGGAAGTGGGCTACAACCAGGAGACGGGCGAACCGGGTACACAAAGTCCACTGCGCTCCATGCCCGATGCCTCAATGGAGGGTCTTACCAGTTTTGATCAACTGGAGACGGCCCAGGAGAGTTTAAAAAAGCGGAAAGAGCGTTTGTAATAGCTGGTAGTACCATTCTGATGGTATATTCCTTTGGTAGAGGCATCACCTTGCGTGTGCTCATAGCCTGATGAGCCAATTGCCAGGAACCATGCACACGTAAGGTGATGCCTCTACCAAAGCCAATTCACACATCCCACTCTTTTTTTCCTTCAAATTTCTTCTTTCAGTGACCTCCTAAAGAAAACAATCAGGCTACCTCACACTTGAAACCCCTGAACCGTTTCTTAGCATAGCAGCAGCTACTATTATTAATTGAGGACATATTCTTACATTTATATATATATTTTATGTTGTATATCAGAATGTATCATAGTAATTCAAGGTGTACCATATTATTATGCGTCTGTTCCCAATTTACATATTTGTTAGACGCTATACCATTGTGGCATTTACGAATGATATAGCATCTTGCACATTTATGTGAAAGAGAAACAACAGTTTGCAGGGGTCTGCAAGTTGTATATTCGAAAGAGGATACGTTGCAAACACATCTATACGTCTGGAAGTCCTTTCAGCATCATAAGCTCTCGCGTTTCTTTATAAAAATAAGCATAGCGACGGCTTCAGGGTTATTGGCTGTTGCCTTAACACTGGGAGCTTATACTGATGGAGTTTCAGCTCATGCTTTAAGTAACCGTTGTTCACGAGGTGACCGTATATATAAAGTAGTTCGGGGTGACATACTTAGTGAAATTGCATTCCGGTACCACGTGCGTTGGTCGACGCTTGCGGCACATAATCATCTCGCCCACCCCAATTTAATTTATTCCAGCCAGGTTATTTGTATCCCTGGTAGAGCTTCGGCGTCGCGGCATGGTAATAAGCATATCGCTTCTGTACATAAACGTCGTGCTCTCGCGAGGAATTCAGCGCTGGTTGGTTATCGTAACGTTTTTCCTTACCCTGCTTGCACCTGGTGGGCTGACCAGCGCTATTATCAGTTACATAGGTATTTTGTGCCATGGCGTACAAATGCGATGGCGTGGCAGTGGACTGCTCGGGCGCATCAATTTCACTGGAACGTCTCGGCCAGGCCAAGTGTAGGTTCTATTGTCGATATGCAGCCCTGGGTTCAGGGAGCATATGGAGGTGGACATGTTGCTGTAGTAGAACGGATTCTTCATGGAGGAACCATCGTTGCCAGTTCAATGAACTGGGGGGTCAATCCGTACTCAGTTGTCTACATTCAGGTCCGCCTCGGATCTGGCATTACGTTCATTCGCCGTTAGTGGTAGTTCCTCATCATTGGTGGTGAGACGAACAGCGATTGGTTTAAGAACAGACCCCATGCACCCGTAAAAATGGAAGGCTGCATACCTTAGCAAGGATGTGCAGCCTTCCATTTTAAATAAGCCAGAGAAGTGTATTAAGCAAGTCACAAAATAATTCGTAGAAGCATTATGATAGCGGTCTGGACGAACGCGAGGGTAGGGTAGCCATCATCTTGTTGACTTCCACAATAACTGGATCGAGCGGTGTCCTCGTCAAAGGCAGATCACGCCTTTGCTCGAATTGGAGACTCATCCGTATTTGTTCTGCGATATATCTTGCGGCCCGATGGGTCGTGAGCAGCGTATCCGCATCGCTTTTCCAGGATTGGATGCGGTTAAGTAGATTATTCAGTGGTATAGCGACGGACCAGAGCACATCACCTTCGCTGAGCGAGACGCGGGCCATGTAATCGCCATTAGCAATACGAGCATGTGCTTCTGCGATTTTCTCCAGACCATCTTCTAGCAGTTTTTGTTCACGCAGGCGTGCACGTTCGTGTTCCACGATCGATGTTTGTAGCGCAACAATCTCTTCAGCCCGGTCAGCCCGGTGGATAGCGACCAGCAGATTGCGCATAATCGCATAGACGATAACTGCCACAATTATCTGGATGACGATAGGGAGGAGGATGGCGATAGCAAGTGTGTTAATGGTCTGATAATGGACTTGATTTCCCCGGTTGTAGGTATTTATGTTCAGGGAGAGCAACGCGACCAGGAAGGTGTAGAGACCACTGAAGAGGCCAGTGATTAATGCTGCGACAGGCGGCATCAATGCACCTGCTAAAATAATAGAAATAGTAAAAACGTTGAAAAGCGGCACCAATGCGGAATTGAGCGGATCGGTGAGCAATGGGCCAGTGATAGCCAGAAAAGTGCAGGCGATGATACAGGTGGCCGAAAATCGTTGGCGTCCCAGGCGACCAGTGGTCCAGGAAATTGTCAGCAAGCAGAGTATACCGATGGCATCGGGCCGAGCTGATGGGCTTGTCGGTGAGAAGAAGAGCATGATTGGAGCAAGCGGCAGAATTGCACAGGTAAACAAGAGCAATAAGGCTGCCGTAAGATGAGCATAGCGTTCTTGCTCCCTTTCCAGCGGAGTTACGGGTAATGGACGCCTGGGAAGAGAGACGGTATACCACCAATCGAGCAAAGTTTTCATTGAGTTGTATCCTTACACAATAAACTACCAACATTCATTCAATCAAATCGAGCACACGTAACCTGGTCAAAGCATCATCGATGTCGCTGGCCGATAAGCGCAACTGGGCTTTGATCTCCTCATTGCTGCGTTTTCCATTGATCATCGCGTATACAGAGCGGAGAATTAAGCGCTCCCTCAAGGGTAAAGGTTGGAGGAGGGCTGGATCGAGCGCTCTCTTTTGCCTCAATGGAGGATAGTAGTGGAGATTTTCAGTTGAGGCAGAAGGTGTCGCTGGAAATGGCGCAAACTGAGGCCGTGGAGAGAATTGTTCAGGAGAGAACTTTTTTTTCTTTTCATCCGGTTGTTCCAGTTCCACTTGCCATTCGGTGCATGCTTCAATCTGCTTATATGCCTGTTCTCCTGTAAGCTGAAGACCATTCTGGAAACTGAGTAGACAATAAACAATCCTACCTTCTTTAAGCAGGATAGAACCTCTGGCAGCGTTTCCTGAGACTTTCAATTCTGTGGTCAATTCACACGATTGGGCATTAAGATACATAAGTAACGTTTGCAGATCGAGAAAATACGTCTTCCGATTACGCATTTACCTGGTCCTCATTCCCACGCTATAATCGTTTTGATCAGCAGTGAAGATACTAATTCTTACTATTTATCCGGATATCCCTACCCGGGCCTGTTTCTTGAGAAAACGTCTGAAAAGCTCTATTATAGTAGAGACTATAGAGCCATTTTAAACCAATCCCCGGTTTTCAGTGCAAGGTTTTTCAAGAGTACGCTAAAAAAGCGATTAATGTTCTCTTGGGATGAGTCGCTAATATGCTAGAGATATTGTAACATGTCTTTTTTTGAAATTGCAATTAAAAGTAGCTAAATATCAGAGTTATATCCTGGCAGATTCTGATGAGGATGCAGACGTGGGCTCTACCGTATCTTGACACTGACAAACTCATTCGTTATACTCTCTCGTAAATCTCATCGAAGCAACATTCTGTAAGCGCTTTCGTGGCGTTTATTGAAATAGATGCAGGCGTGTCCGTAGGCCATGGAAGGTTTTCTACACCTGGAGAATAGATGGCATTCCCCGCGATAGCTAGAGACAAAGCATCAGAGGGCAAAAATGTTGTATAGTACATGTTAATGTATAGGACAGTGCATTCTGTCCCTGCAGCGTAGTCAAAACAATGATGTTATGTCAGGCAGAGGAAAATGCATGTCTCCTTTAAAAGTTGTGGAGTGAAGCAGGGAGACTCGCGCCGCGCTTTCGGGAATAGAGAGAAGGTACATCGCGAGAAATGGAGCGATATCGAACAATGCGGGCCTATTCTGCAGGTGGCGTCGTTTTTCGCCTTTCTCCAATGTGCTCTCCTAAGAACAACTTTGCCGTGCAATCTAGTGGTATGCAGTTTGATACTACAGATTGCTCAGACATAGTATTCATAGAAGTGGCACTCGTGGGGCGAAGCCAGGCTGGAATATGGGCCTTACCCAAAGGAACACCTCAATCTGGCGAAACAATCGAACAGGTCGCGGTACGTGAAGCGCAGGAAGAAACGGGCCTACAGGTTCGCTTGATTGCTTATATTGGAAGCATCTCGTATTCTTTTGTGCGTGACCAGATACGGTATCACAAACAGGTGCGCCACTTTCTCTTAGAGGCTATCGGAGGCGATACCCGCTTGCATGATTCTGAGTATGATATCGTAGAATGGTTTTCGCTTCATGAAGCTTGCCGCCGCCTGACCTATCAGAATGAGGTAAATATTCTTTACCATGCTGAAGAGATGCTGCAGCGCTGGTTACAATATCGGCGCAAGGAAGAAGGGCTAAAGTAGCTTTATGCAAAAGCAACCCCGGTATTCACTGCCGCGCCGTATTCTCTTTCCTTACAGTGGAGAAGAACCACTCACACGGAAGCAGGGTTTGCGCATAATCGGCATCTGGGCATTGTTTTTTTCGTGTGCACTTTTCGTGTGCACATTTCCAATTGCTCTGGCATATGTAGGATCTGCTCCCATTATGAGAATAGCAGGGTTCCTCCTGATCACATTTTTTTCAGAAGTTGTTATTTTTGCTGCTCTGGCCTGGCTTGTTGTCGCTATGAATAACCGGGCAGCCCAAATTATACTGCAGCGCAAAGCTGCCAGGACAGGTAGTACCAACGGAGGTAGGTATGGATCTTAGTGTTGAAGGTAAATCGGAGCGTATTCCCCCTGGTTCGCATATCTGCCAGCTTTATAGCAAAGTGACAGAGATTCCTGCTGTGACCGCACGCCTGCTAAGAGTGGGCCTCTCTCTTTCCGAGAAATGTCTCTTTGCTGCTGCCCCCGCCCAGGTGAAAGAATTGCGCGATGAATTGCGAAAATTACAGGTCGACGTTGAGGAATATACTGCCTCTGGACAGCTAGTGCTCTACGAGGAACGCGAAATGTTCCTGGCAGGTGGGAAGCGCTTTGACCCCTATTTCTTGCTCTCATCTCACCAGACCTTTATCGCTCAAGCATTGCGTGAGGGCTGGCAGGCCGTACGTATCTCTATCGATATGACGTGGCTGGCAAAAGATATCGCGACTCCTGAACAAATTCTCAAATATGAAGCCGCTTCTGATGCTGTATTTACCTTTCAGAATGCCCCCATTATTGCCTTGATGCACTACGATCATAGTAAGCTCCTTCCAAGCCTGGTGGTTGAGATGCTCAAGCTGCATCCAATCTCTGTTGTTGGCAAGTATATCAAGCGCAATCCCTATTACCTGAACTCAGAACAGTATATGCTGAAGATTTTGCGCATCAACAAGGAAAAGGGAAACAAACCTCAAACAACTTAAAAACATGCATCCAGCGCGGATGCATGTTTCTGTGTTGCGTCAGACCTGATCCTAAATTAGGAGTTGAACAGGCTGCCCAGGTTAAGATTGTTCTGCCCTCCAGCCTGTTGCGCCCCTTCTGGAGCGGGTGGATGATACGTCATTGACTGAATGCCCACACGGCCCGGGCCGATAAAGCGGTTCAGGATGATCGATGCACCTGCTACAAAACCTCCGATTGCACCCAGAATGCCCCCTCCACGCTGTGAACCGGCTACCGTCGTCGTTGTCATCTGGACCGATGGATCTTTCCACAGCCATGCCCCCGGTTCAACATCTAATGCTTCGCCTGGAGCCAGCATCTTTTCAAAGACGTTACCATAACCATGTAACAGGACCAGTCCTTCACCTCCCCGTGCCGTGAACTGGTCGACGAATAGACCCGTACGGCTGAAGAGAATATTTGCTGCTCCCTGCACAAATGAAAAGCCATAATCAACATTGCCCGTTGCTACAAGGAATTGATGCTCACGCACCTCAACCATCTGACCAGGTTGCAGACGTAGCGCAACAATCTGACCAACTGAATCGCGCGAGAACGAAATATTGCCGGGCCCCTGAGCCTCACTGATAAAAATCTGTAAGCCTGCAAAGTAACGCCGCGCCGCTCCCTTAATCGACTTAAAACCGATCTGTACACCGGGATGCTTCCACAATAGAATATGGTGCTCGAAGTAGATCGGCATCTGGTTCCCTAACATAATGTCGACTACTGGTACCAATTCCCCATCAATCGAGATGGTCATATCGGCAATCTTCAGTGGTCCCTTCGGATTGTGCAATTCAGCCTTAGGTACAGCACCTCCGAACATACTGTTGCTGTACTCTTCATATTGATTGGGGGGAACGTAGCCACCTTGCGGTGCTCCGTAAGAACCCTGTCCCTGTGGCGGCGGTGGAGTCTGACCGACTGATTGTGGCATCGGCATCGGCGCTCCACAGGTTCCACAAAACTTAACTCCATCGGCAACCTGGCTATTACAGCGGGGGCAAATCATGAACTGACCTCCTTAAACATGGCACCCTGTATGCTCCCTTGTTATCGTACTGAGTACTGAGCGCCACAGGGCTTTCCTTCTCTAGAGCTGAAGTATTCAATAGCTTTGATCATATCAGCATTCTACAGAATCTACAAGGGCCGATGCTATGATATATCTCACTTTTTCAAAAGATACATTCTTGATGGAAAACGTTGGCTTTAAACCCCTACACCAACAATCTCACTTTTCCTGGCTGGGTGGTGGTAACTTAAACGCGGGCGGAGTTTTTCCGTGTCGTTCGACCGCTGCCGCCTTTAACTGCTCGACTGCCTCATAAGGGACGTAGCGCCCCCCCAATGGCGTAGGATGGATACCAGGGCCATGATAGTCGCTCCCTCCAGTAGCAATCAAGTGATATTCGTCAGCGAATGCCTTTAACTCTTTCACTTCCTCCGGCGTATAAGGACCATAGTAAACTTCCATCCCAACCAATCCGGCGTCATGCAGCTCTGGAAGCCAGCTCCGTAGTTCCGCTAATCCCGGCAGCGTTATAGGATGTGCCATTACAGGGACACCATTGGCGCTGGCGATCAGGCGTATCGCATCCTGGGGTGTAAGCTTGTAACGTGGAACATATGCAGGGGAGTCCGAGCCGATATATTTATCGAATGCCTCTGGAATGCTTTTGACATAACCAGCCTCCAGCAGCGCTTTAGCGACATGTGGGCGTCCTACCGATCCCTGGGCGATCTCGCGCACGCGCTCCCATTGAATGTGTACTCCCTGTTCGTTAAGCAGCTCTACCATACGTTGCCCACGATGTACACGCGCATTGCGTAATACTTGCAGCACGGATTGGAACTCCGGGCGCGTATACTCAGGAAAGTACCCCAGGACATGCACTTCGCCGCCGTGAATATCCGTATTAAGCTCGATGCCAGGAATAAAGTCGATATCGTGTTTCTGAGCCGCCTGAACTGCCTCTTCAAGCCCATTTGTGCTATCGTGATCGGTCAGCGCTACTACGCGTAATCCGGCATCAGCGGCCCGTTGAAAGAGCTCTGTAGGAGAATAAAGACCGTCTGAAGCGGTCGAATGGGTATGAAGGTCTACAATGTTTGCCATGGACTCCTCATCCTTCTGTTGTTGTAATCTGTTCCTATTAGTATAAACTCGTTAGTATAAACTCGCATTATATTCCTATTGTTGACTCAACGTCCGACCACAGTTGAAACAATAATGAAAGTAACCAGGTGCATGCGCCCCACAACGCCCACATATCAGTCCCTGTTCCCCCTCACTAAGTAGCGACGCCGCTTCCACCGGGACCGGCGGAACTGCCGCTGTCTCACTTTCTTGACGCTGCCTGAGTATCTGCTGCGTCTCTATACGTGCTTTCTCCAGCGAAACTCCGACGCTACTCAATACACCGGCGGCAATCCCTTCCCCTTCTCGCAAGAGACCTATGAGCAAATGCTCAGTTCCGATATAATGATGATCGAGTCGCCTCGCCTCATCAACTGCCAACTCAATCACCTTTTTCGCACGCGGTGTCAATCCAATCTGACCATGCACAGTCCGATCACCACGACTGATAATGAATTCTACAGCTTTGCGTATTTTTTCCAGCTCAACACCTAGATTATGCAATACTTGAACAGCAATGCCTTCGCCTTCATCTATAAGACCCAATAGTAGATGCTCAGTGCCTATATAATTGTGTTGAAGGCGTTGTGCCGCTTCCTGTGACAAATCTAGCATTCTACGCGCCTGATCGTTGAAGCGGTCGAAACGGTCATTTTTCATGACATCGCCAGGCGAGGTTTGTTTCCCCGCGAGTGCTTTGTGTATGAAGCCGAAGAGGGGGCCTGCATCTATGGTTTCTCCTGGTACACGGATGCTGGCGGGCGGTACGCGTTGTCGCTGTAAGTAATCTTCAAGATCAGCCTCGGTGAAACGATATTCACCGCCAATGCGGTAGGCGGGAAGTTCACTACGGTTGACGAGACGACGAATCGTTATTACTTCTACGCGTAAATATTCTGCCACTTCTTCGGTTGTTAGTAAGCGGTCCATAAAAGCTTCCTTTCTGTATTTTGAGGGACTATGCATTACTTAGAATAACTATACATTACTTTGAAACGGTTTTCAAGGTTAGGGGTGACAATATGGTTCAGGCCTCTAGATTCAGACGATGGAAGCCTTTTTGCCCCTATTTCAGAGGATACAGGCCGATAAATCGGCTATAAGTCATCCCGAGTAACTCTTCAGGTCTGCTCGCCACCTGCGGTGGCTCGCCCAGGTTTGATATGGACGGCGGGATTTGCGGCCCCAGGCCGCAAATCCCACCGTCCATATCAAACGGCTTGCGACGCGCCATAGGCGCTGAGGAGTCAGACCTCTTCTGAATAGACGCTCATGAAACGGGTTCACCACCCAGGATGAAAACGGCGTCTTCAGAAGAGTTACCATCCCGAAATTTCTCAGAAGTTCGAGATACTCTATAAAGACAGTTTTGATTATTAAATTGTCTTAAGCCATTGATATTGGTTTATAACAGGCTTTGATTGTTTTTTTATATAAGATTAACTTGACAACTATGATTGCAAGTATTATAGTAAAGAAAGTATACAAATTTATCAATGAGAAAGGGAAAGGAAAGAAAAGGAATTCACGAGCCCTCTGTTTGCAAAAAAAACGTCAACGAAAGACGTTGGCGCAGAGAGTACCACCATTCAAGGAGTGAAAGGAAACAAAACGTATGCAAGGAATGCTACGGAAAGGGATTTTATCACCTTTAGCCATCGCGTTTATTTGTACCACAATTCTGATCGTCCCTCTATTTTCCCCCTTAAGTAAAAGCACGCCAGCTCATGCTGAAAGCAACGGGCTCGCGCTCACGCCTCCGATGGGCTTCAATGATTGGAACGCCTTCGCCTGTAATGTTACCGAGGCGAAGATCAAACAGGCAGCCGATTTCATGGTTTCCTCAGGTCTGAAGTCGCTTGGCTACAACTATGTAAATGTCGATGACTGCTGGATGGCCAGCTCGCGTGACTCGCATGGTAACCTGGTCGCCAACGCGAAAAAGTTTCCAGATGGCATCAAGGCTCTGGCTGATTATGTGCATAAGGATGGCCTCCTGTTTGGCATCTATGAGGGTGCGGGAACGAAAACATGTAAAGGTCTGCCCGGCAGCTATAATCATGAAACTCATGATGCCGATACCTTTGCCTCCTGGGGAGTAGACTACCTCAAATATGATTGGTGCAGCGGTAAGAGCGTTCCCTTTAGCGCTTTTCCCGGCCAGTCTCGCGACCAGGTCGCTCAGACGCTCTACACAAGGATGAGTAACGCGCTTAACGCCTCCGGGCGCTCTATCGTTTTTAGCATGTGTAACGGCTCAGATTCCTCTGTCCATCCCTCTAACTGGGGACCTGCGATATCAAATCTGTGGCGTACCACACCCGATATTACTGCGACCTGGAGCCACATTTATAGCAACTACACAAAAAACGTTGCTCTCTATGCAAAGGCCGGTCCTGGTCATTGGAATGATCCCGATATGCTAGAGATCGGTAACGGCACGCTGTCTCAGACCGAAGAAGAGGCGCACTTGAGCCTATGGGCGGAGATGGCTGCTCCCTTACTCATTGGCACAAATCTGCTTACCGCGAGTCAGACAACAATTAACATACTGAAACAACAGCCAGTTATAGCGGTTGATCAGGATAGCCTTGGAGTGCAGGGACACGTCGTTACCACATCCGATGGTGGCCTGCTGCAGGTTCTAACCAGGACGCTCTCCAATGGAGATGTATCAGTGGTACTGTTCAATGCCGATAGCTCGACGAAGACCATCACCACAAGCGCCTCCGCTGTCGGAGCATCCAATAAATCAAGTTATACTCTGGAGAACCTGTGGACTGGCTCTCGCACAACTACAACCGGCACTATCACAGCAAGCGTGCCGTCTCATGGAGTGGTCATGTTCCGCGTACATTAAAGATCGCCGGGCAAACCTGATTGCACGAATGGGTAGGGGCGGTGCTTGCCACCGCCCGGTTGGGGGAACTGATCATGCAGGGAACCGGGGGGCGGTGGCAAGCACCGCCCCTACCCATTCGTTCATCCCCACCCACGGTCGGCGAGCGAGTACTCGCAATAGAGAGGCAAAAGATAATTAGCGAGCGTAATCCACCGAACGCGTTTCGCGCACCACGCAGACCTTGATTTGCCCTGGATAATCAAGGCTCTCTTCAATTTTATGCGCGATGTCGCTGGCCAGGCGGCTGGCGGTATACTTGTCGACCTCTTCAGGCTTTACAATGATACGTACCTCTCGCCCGGCCTGGATGGCGAACGATTTTTCAACGCCAGTAAACGAATTAGCGATGTTTTCAAGCGCTTCCAGACGCTTAATATAGAGGTCTATCGTCTCGCGTCGTGCACCGGGACGAGCAGCTGAGATAGCATCCGCCGCCTGCACTATCGCAGCTTCCAGCGACTGAGGTTCCGTCTCCGTGGCATGGTGTGCAACCATCGCATGAATGATCTTAGGCGATTTGCCAAAACGACGTACCACTTCACCGCCTACGATAGCATGTGGCCCCTCAACCTCCTGGTCGATTGCCTTGCCCAGATCATGGAGCAGAGCTGCCGTCTTACATATAGTAACGTCGGCCCCCAACTCATGAGCCATGGTTCCAGCCAGAATAGATACTTCAACCGAGTGAGACAGTACATTCTGTCCATAACTGGTGCGAAAGTGGAGCCGCCCCAGAATTTTGAGCAACTCTGGCTGGAGTCCATGCACATTGGCCTCCAGAGCCGCATTTTCCCCTGCCTCACGCACAATGATATCGACTTCCTGCCGCGCCTTGGCGACAACGTCCTCAATACGTGCCGGGTGAATGCGCCCATCAAGAATCAGCTTTGTCAAAGCAATACGTGCGACCTCGCGCCGCACGGGGTCGAAGCCGGAGAGGATCACTGCTTCAGGCGTGTCATCAATGATCAGGTCAACGCCGGTTGCGGCCTCAAGCGCTCGAATATTGCGGCCCTCACGCCCGATGATACGGCCTTTCATTTCATCATTCGGGAGTGGTACGACCGAAACGACAGCCTCGGCTACCTGGTCGGAGGCGCACCGCTGAATAGCCAGCGTAATGATCTCACGGGCGCGAGCTTCAGCTTCTTCACGGGTCTGCTCCTCAATCATGCGTACTCGCTGCGCCGCTTCAGTGCGCACCTGATTCTCGATATGCGAGAGGAGCATCTCTTTCGCTTGCTCTTCGGTAAGCTGCGCGACCCGTTCAAGCGTAGCAAATTGTTGGCGCTTGAGATCTTCTACCTCCTCACGTGTCTCCTCAATGGAGCGCTCTTTCGCACTGATTTTACGCTCGCGTAGCTCCAGTGCGTCTATCTTGCGCTCAAGGTTTTCCTCTTTTTGTTGTATGCGCCGCTCCTGGCGCTGCAATTCAGCACGCCGCTCCGCATTTTCTCGTTCCATAGTTGCACGAAACTGTGCATTTTCATCACGTGCCTGCAGTAGTGCTTCCCGTTGTTGATTCTGCGCCTCCAACAGTCGTCGTTCACTGATCTCCTTTTCGAGGCGAAGACCTTCTTCGTAACGAGCTCTACTACGCGATTCTCCGAGGGAAGAGCCAATATAAACAGCAAATCCTGCTCCTATGGTGATGATGATAATGAGGACCGTTACAATGACAGTCGTTGACACTTCGGCCTACCTCCAGTTAGTAAGGCGAACAGGCCTGTAAAGGCTTGGAAAATGAAAATCGTAAAATTTGTGCGCTCAGGGTCGGGTTTTCTGTTTATAAGTGCTCTGACCCCTGACGTGTAGTGTATATTTCAGTAACCAGCGAACAGTGTGCAAAACATACTATGCGCCAAGCATACTATATAGGAGTGTTAAGGATACGTCAAGGACAAATTATGGGAAAGTTGTCTACATATAGAAAACAGACATTCAGGTTCACGCCTGAATGTCTGTCTTGTTTCGTGAAACCCCACCCCCACCCCATCCGTAGGGGCGCCGTTTACAAGCCCGTGTCCCGTTCACACGCCCGTGTAGCCGTTCCTGCTCATTTATACTGTTATACCGTCCAATGCCCTGTCATAAACTGGAATGTCAGGAATGCCAGCATGGGCAACGAGATGAGCAGGTAGAACTGGTGAAACCATGGACGCCGACCAAGGCGTGCCAGGATAATAAAGCCCACAAATGCTTCTAGCACCAGGCGCTGTGTTGATGCCAGCGGATCAAATAGACCTCCGTAACGAGGAAGGTTAGGGTAAAGCATGGGGGTGAGAAGAATGAGTATACCGAATAATGGTAAGGTCCATTGTGAACGCTCAAGGCGATATGGACCAACGAAACACATCGCAAGGAGTACCGCAAAGAGAACAGCCGCTGTGAGATCAATGATGCTGTGTGCTGTAGTGAAAGAGAACAGCGGTAGTGTCACAATTTTTTTGAGCGTAACTAATGGAGTAATCAGTGGAAAGGTTAATCCCTGACGCCAGTAGCTCTGAGCATGGATGAACGCGAATGCATCATGAAAGCGCCGATAGAGTGCGAAGGAATAGATAGCAAGACCGAGCGGAATAAGGAGCATGGCCGATAGATTTATCAGTGGACGTACCATACGAGACAGCTCTTTACTTTGCCACTCCTCTCGCAATAGCGGCCAGTTCTGCCGCAGATATTCCCAGACGAAGACCAGGGCCAGGAAGATGCCGGATGAACGTGTCAAGGTTGCGAGGAGGCCAAACAGTCCCGCCAGCCACCACGATCCGCGTCGCACCGTATAGAAGCAAAGCAACGTAAGGAAGAGAAATAGTGATTCGTTGTAGCCCGCGAAGAAAAAGAGCGCGGTAGGGAAGATTGAAATGTAGAGGGCCGTGCGTTTCGCCGTCTCTTGATCAAATTCCACCGTCACAAAACGGTAAAGCACGATTAGCATCCCTAAAAAGGCAACGTTTGAGACAAACATGCTTACTTCAAGAACATTGCGATGTGTCAGAACCGTGAGTATATGTACTAGCGTGGGATAGAGCGGAAAAAAGGCCGCATAGTCTTTAGAGGGGTATCCCTGTGTTGCAATCGTGGTAAAACGTATAGCATCCCAATAATACCAACGATAGAGAATGTCATGAAAGGAAATAACGGTGCCCGCGTAGTTTTTTACGAAAAAGAGAACGCCGCCGAAGTAGGACAACAGCAGGAAAATGAAACGCGTGATGAGAAATGTTGGTAGAATGGCGAGCGTTGCTTTCCACCATGGATCAGCAAGAGCACGCCATGTCGTCTTGCGTACCTCAACCGATGACGCTGTTTCTTTTGCCTGCTGCACTATCTCGTCAGAAGGCGAGGCTGTTTCCGTTGTTGGAAGAAGCGTTTCGTCAGGAGATGATATTGCATCATCAATTGGCGCAGTTGTTTCAGCGTTTGGCAGTACAGCATCATCAATTGGCGCGATTGTTTCAGCGTTTGGCGCAGTTATTTCAGCATTTGACGCTACCGCATCATCAAGGGATGAAGCTCTATCGGTGGATGGAGAGATTGTTTCGCCCGTCAGCGCTACTGGTTTATCAGTAGGAGGCGCTATTTCATCAGCAGGCAAAGCCGTTTCGTTGGGAGGCGCTATTTCATCAGTAGATAGTACTGCATCATTCTCTGGTTGCACTGATTTTTTTGTTTTCATAATTGGGGTACTCCTGCATAGTTCTCGGGTCTATACGTTTTACTCTGGTTGCCATTATATAATCTGCATCTGTTAAATTATAACGAGCGAAACTACTGTTGGCATCGTAGCGTACCTATTTAGGTACAATCGCTTTCGCCTGGATACCTGTCCCTTTGAGGGATCTGGGGTAGGGGCATCGGCTTTCCGTTGAATGTTTTTGTTCTTCGTAGATTATAGTAGCAAATTATAGCTTAAATATACCAGCCTGTCACCTGATGACCCGGAAAGGGGTACTTCATTGAACACATCAGAAGCGTTGCATCCAACGCACGTCGTAACCTGCTTTTTAGAACGAGTCGATGAACAGCCGCCGCGTATTTTGCTTGTCAGGCGCAGCCAGCGTGTAGGGAGCTATCATGGACGCTGGGCCGGCATAAGTGGTTTTGTGGAACCGAATGTAACGCCTGATGAGCAGGCGTACGTTGAGATTAGTGAGGAAACAGCGCTACTCCCTGAAGAGGTTCGTATGCTCAAACGGGGAAAAGTCGTAGAGCATCGCGATGAAGAGCTGGGACGCCACTTTTACATCCATCCCTTCCTATTCCGTGTGTTGGCATCTGAACACATCAAGATTGATCGGGAAGCGACCGAAATGCGCTGGATTTAACCATCCGAGTTACTCCAATATGAGACCGTACCAAAATTGCCAGAAGCCCTCGCCTCTGCCATCAGTGGAGAAATCGTGTAGGGGCCGCGTTTACGCCGCCCAGGTGAATCATCCCCATTTGACACCTGGGCGGCGTAAACGCGGCCCCTACAATGGCAAATGCGGCCCCTACCTTCCCTTGAATTGCGCCTGTCGCTTCTCAATAAATGCTTGCATCCCCTCCCGCATGTCTTCACTCGCAAAGAGTAGGAAGAAGTTCTGGCGTTCGATAGCCAATCCTTCTTGCAGCGAAGTTTCGAAGGCAGCGAGGACGGAAGCCTTTGCCAGGCGAGCCGCAATAGGAGCCTGAGCCGCAATTTTTTTGGCAAGCTTTATGGCTTCCGGAAGTTGTTCACCTTTGGGGACGATATAATTCACCAGCCCATGTTCAGCCAACTCTTTCGCACCTACCTGAGCTCCCAGCAGGACCATCTCCATCGTACGATATTTCCCAAGCGTACGAGCCAGACGCTGCGTACCACCCGCACCAGGAATGATGCCGAGCAGAATTTCAGGCTGTCCGAAGCGTGTATTCTCTGACGCTATAATAATGTCGCAATTGAGCGTCAGCTCACACCCACCACCAAGCACATAGCCAAACACAGCCGCAATGAGAGGCTTGCTAATGCGCCGGATACGATCCCAATTATCAAAACCCGCCTTAAGCATATCTATCGGCGATTTATCCGACATCTCTTTGATATCTGCTCCAGCGGCAAATGCCTTCTCACCCGCTCCCGTGAGAACGATGCATCCTATCCCCTCGTCGCGATCAAATTCCTCCATCGCCTGAGCTATTTCACCTACTACCGCAATGCTGAGTGCATTCAACTCTTTGGGCCGATTCAGCGTAATGATTCCGACGCGCTCGTCACGCTCGGTCAGGATATATTGATAATCTGCCATAAAACTCCTTCACGGCACCTTTGCCAGTGTTGGCTGTGCCTATGCGCGTCGGACAAAAGTTTGACCCGCGCATTACTACTCATAAATTAGCTGGCCACTTAGTTCTTAATTGTAACCACAAACATTCTTAATAGACAAGATGCGAAAGGTCCAGTGATTGGTTTGTGTTACAGCAGAACGCATGTTGACATTCGTTCATCTACCCCCTACAATGCCCATGAAATACGCATTTTATTCAGGAGGAGTTGAGGAGGAGCATGGAAGGTCGGTCGCATTTACTGGTAGGCTTAACCGCAGGCGTTGTTTTAGATAGTCTTATTCATTTATCTGGCGACCCGTTGACTGTCGCAAAGACGGTTCCCCTGGTGTTGATTGTAAGAAAGGTTATCTACTATTTTTCAGTCGGTTTTGGTGCACTGTTACCGGACATCGATAATGCTCGTAGTACTATGGGACATAAATTTGGCATCGTCAGTAGAGAGATTCAGCGGATTGCGGGCCATCGTACCATCTTTCACAGTCTTTTAGGGCTAGCTATTGGCTCTTTACTTGCCATTGGCCTTGAACGAGTTGTAATCTATTTGCTAGACAAACAAAATTTAACTGTCCCGGCTGCATTTGTGGGCGCTTCACACCTGGTCTTTTTTGGCGTATTATTTGGCTGCATTATGCATATTGCGGCTGATGCTCTTACTTTAGGAGGCGTACCACTCTTCTGGCCTAATCGTAGACGTTTCGGGTTTCCTCCCGATCCACACTGGCGTTTTCGTACAGGAACCTGGCCCGAATTTGTGATCGTCTGGTCCTTTATGCTTCTCGTCGCTATCGGTATCTGGCAATCTGTTATTGTAATATGAAGATTATGAAAACATGAAAAAATTTCATCTACACTTACGGCAACTTAATTGGGTCCGGGTTGCATGGTTGCTCCTGATCCTTGTTACGCTTGTATATGCTATCGTAATGGGCTATGAGTCAGTGCTACGTTACGATATGTTTAAGGCCACCGCATTCGACCTGGGCAATATGGACCAGGCGATCTGGAATACGCTGCATGGGCGCTTCCTTGTCTGGACCAATCAGGGCGATAACTACTTTGGCCCTCCAACACGTCTCGCCCAACACGTAGAGCCGATCCTTTTGCTGCTCTCACTCCTCTATACCTTCCACTCCGATCCGCGTATCTTGCTCGTTTTTCAAACGCTCGTACTGGCTTCGGGCGCACTCCCTGTTTTTCTGCTTACGCGTAAGCATTTGCCAGATTGGCCCATGCTTGCCGTTGTGATGACGTTCGCTTACCTCATTTCACCCGCGCTTCTTGGTGTGAACATCTTCGATTTCCACCCACTTGCCCTTGCTACTCCATTATTGTTGTATGCAATCCTGGCAATTACATACAAGCACTATTTCTGGTTTGTAATTGCCTGTGTGCTTGCCGCTGCAACGAAGGAAGAGATCCCCACGGTTGTCGCCTTATTAGGCTTCCTGGCCATCTGGAAATATAAAATTCCTCGCCTGGGTTCGATATTGTTTATTGGTGGCATTCTTTGTACACTTATTGCTGTAGTGATCATTGAGCCACATTTCTATCCCGGCACACAGCACAACACGTTCTGGTATCGTTACGAGGCTCTGGGCAGTTCTCCTGGTGCAGCCATTGTCAATATCTTATTCCATCCATGGGTGCTTGTTACCACCTTAGTAACATTCGACCGTATTTATTACCTGCTGAATATTTTCCGTGCCACTGGTTTTCTGGCTTTGTTAGCTCCCGAATGGTTGCTGCCCACATTGCCCGAGTTCGCAATTAACTTATTTGGCGGCGATAAGTTGCTCTACACGGGAATATATCAGTATAACGCTGCTATCATTCCATTTCTCATGATGAGTTCAATCATCGGCCTGCAACGCGTCGTCAAACTCTGGGCACGCTGGCGAGGTGAAGTTCTTGTATTACCATCTGATAGTTTCTCCTCTGGTAAGGTTCAGGAGGGACAAAAAAGGCCAGGATATACGTCTTTGTCCGACAGAGTTGTGTTGACCTACCATTCCATCTTTCAGACACTGAGCACGCGACCTGTTGTGACACGCTCGTTGGCTCTGACTCAACCCCATTTCTCTCTTGTTGCCTATGAAGGAAGATCTCAATGGAAACGCTTTCGTGACCGCATGGGGCCACTCGTGAAAACGCTCCCGTTAGAAACGTTTCAATGGCTAATGTGCGCATGGATTATTGCAATGTCCCTGCTCAACTTCACCTTCATGGCTCCGACACTCACTAATCTTATGGCTTCAAGTGTGCCCGGAACTCATGAGGCACGTATCGAGCAACTGTTGGCAGAGATCCCTCCCAATGCTCCTGTTTCTGCAGGAACCAGCTTAAATCCGCACCTCTCCGAGAGACAATACATTACCATCTTTCCTAACATTACAATCTCTTCCATTCCAGGAAGCGATCAAACGGTGACGTATATTATCGTTGATCTGAGTACTGTCTTTCCCGAGGATAAGATAAGCACAGTGAAAGCCTTAAATGAACTCAGTCAAGGACGTTTCTGTACCCTGAAGATGGCCGATGACGTGATACTATTAGGACGGCGAGATGTTGTCAATTGCCCATAGCAGAAAACATATATTGCATGTTATAATCTGATCAGATACAGCTACCGCTGACTGACTCTATTCAAGTGAGCTTAAAAGGCTCCTCCGCAAGGGGAAACAACCAGAAGGAGGGCGCGACTCCTCCTGATCCCGTCAGCGGGGTAGGTTCCCATCGCGCGAGGTTTTATGGAGGAATGAAGGATGTATAATAATCCCAATCCCAACGAACCCCATGCACAACCAGCCAGTGCTTTTCCTCGCCCAGACCGTATGGAAGATCTACCCCTACGGGCTCCCGCACCTCAGGTCCCGCAGCCACCCCTGGCTACTAATGTAAGTCCTGATCTGGATAGCGAAGAGACACGTCATGAAGAGGCACTGACGGTTAGATACGCCATTGGTAAACTCAATGATTTTATCCAGTGGTTTATCGCCGTGTTGGAAGTGACATTGGCAATTCGCTTTATCCTGATGCTGATTGGAGCTGACCCGAACAATCTGTTCGCAGGCTTCCTTTACGCTCTAACAGATATTATTCTCTTCCCATTTAGAACTATTGTACGCTCAGCTTCCATTCATCCTCCCTACCAGGCATTTGAATGGTCAACCCTGATCGCTATGGCAATTTATGCCTTGCTCTTCTGGGCTATCGGTCGCTTCCTGCGCATTCTCATCTCAAGCCCAGAAGAGCCCGTGAACTAACTCATCAATAATGTACCAATTCCAGACTTGATAGAGAAATCTTTTCTCTATCAGGCGTTTTCTTGAGCAAATATATAGATATTTGGGCTTATAATAGATAGAGAAAATTGAACCAATAGATGCCAGGGCGGGGGCCCCGAATAGTTCACGCCCGTCGTGCCCGAATAATCTATTATATACCAATCCGATCTTTCGTGAGGACTTAAACAAACTTATGGGCAAATTTTGCAAAAAAATAGCTATCGACGTTTCTACGCCTTTTCGTGAGCAACGTTTACCCCTTATATATAAATTCTTGTATCCCATCACCTGGGGCATCCTTATCCTCGCGCTCATAATGGGAGCATCTCTTCTCGCAAGCGATACCTTCGCAACCAGATTGCCTCATGTGCCGATTTCTTCAGCCCCCCTTCTCTTGATTGGCGTTGCCTATCTCGCTTTTCAGGTACTCATTCGTGCTTCGCTCTTAGATCTTTTCAAAGCTTTGATCGTGAGTTCCGCATTTATTTTTTGGGGAATTGATCAATTGTTACCCCAGGGTTGGTTTGCAACAACCCTGGGGGACGTCGTTATTGTTCTCTACGTCATTGACCTTGGCTGGATAATGATGGGCCGACTCAAACAACAATGGAAGAGCCATCATATGCAATCTGTGAGACCTTCATCTAATAGTAATGTCTCATCGCCTGAATTGGACAAAAGTATGCCCCTCCTCCTGCATCACATAGTATCAGGAGAACAACAAAATATACTGCCACATTTCGTCGCGTTGCCAAAAGGAAACACGTCATTTTTGAAGCGCAATCGCCTGGCACCTCTCTCTTGCACATGTACTTCTCCGTTGGCTCCCTTTCAATCATCGACGTGTTGCCGCGCAATGAGTGAGCCACCTCACTCATTGTAATTTCTTCCATCCCAAATTTCCTACTGGTGTAATAAACACATCCCACATGCTTATTCAATTGTGATATACTTTTGGCAATCAGGAGGTGCACCTTGGACGACTTAAGTGTTTTTAGCGGGAACGCAAACCGACCATTGGCCGCAGCTATTTGCCAGCATTTACGTATTCCACTTGGAGATGCAGACGTTTTCCAATTTAGTAATGAAAATATTTTTGTGAAGATTAATCAAAATGTGCGCGGCCACGATGTATTTATCATTCAACCTTTTAGCTCACCAGTCAATCGCTCGATCATGGAATTGCTCATTATGATCGATGCCTTCAAGCGTGCCTCCGTCGCTCGCATTACTGCCGTCATCCCCTACTATGCTTATGGTCGTACCGATAAGAAGGATCAACCGCGCGTCCCCATTACTGCACGCTTAATTGCTGACTGCATTACGGTCGCGGGCGCACAGCGCGTTTTGACGATGGATATGCATGCTGGTCAGATTCAAGGCTTTTTTAATATTCCCGTTGATGAATTGACTGCGCAGATTACTCAGGCCCGTTATTTTGGAGAGAAGAAACTGGAGCCATTCACCGTCGTTGCGGCTGATGAAGGCTTTGCGAAAAAAGGTCGTATGCTGGCGGATCGCCTCAATGCCCCGCTCGCTATCGTTGAGAAGCGCCGCCTGGATAACAATGGCCTGACAGAGGCAATGGGAATTATTGGAAACGTCGAGGGGCGTCACGCGCTTATCGTCGATGATGAGATTGATACCGGTGGCTCGTTGCTGCAGGCCGTACGCGTTGTTCATGAACATAATGCGCGTGACATTTATTGCTGTGCCAGTCACGGCGTTTTTTCTGGCCCGGCCCTTGATCGTTTGAGTGACGCTCCCATCAAAGAGGTTGTGGTTACCGATTTTATTCCGCTCCCAGAGCATAAACGCTTGCCCCACATGACGACACTTTCGGTCGCGGAACTCTTCGCGGGTGCTATCAGTCGCATTCATGATGGGCGCTCGGTATCTGAATTGTTCCGGTAGGGGCCCGATTTATCGCGCCCACGTTTACATCGCCCGCTTTTGTGTTATAATAACCCCCAATCATAAAAAATCTGTTCTCAGGAAAGGGTGGAGGGGCGTATATGAAACCTCTTGTCGCTATAGTCGGTCGACCAAACGTCGGCAAATCTACATTTTTTAATCGCATGATCGGTGAACGCATGGCTATCGTTGAAGATCTGCCAGGCACAACTCGTGATCGCTTGTATGGTGATACCGACTGGAATGGCCGTACGTTCACATTTATAGATACTGGCGGTCTGGAGTTGAGCGCCAAAGCTCCCGTTGGCCAGGTCGGTCTCAACGGGCAACCTGGCGATTTGATGGAACACGTCATGGCCCAGGCACAACTGGCAATCGAAGAGGCGGATGTCATCGTCTTTATGGTCGACGCCCGTTCTGGTATTACTGCCGCCGATCAAGAGGTCGCTGACCTCCTACGACGGGCAAATAAATCCGTAATTGTGGCCGCGAATAAAGCTGATAACGCCGCCCGCCGTATGGATGCCGTCGAGTTTTATAGCCTGGGATTGGGCGAACCCGTTGATATCTCCTCCATTCAAGGTACCGGTACAGGTGACTTGCTTGACCGCATCGTGGAAGAACTGCCGCCAGTCGATGAGACGGGCGACGAAGAAGAGGAAGGTGTTCCGCGCATCGCTATCGTCGGTCGGCCAAATGTCGGCAAATCTTCTCTCCTCAACGCAATTATGGGCTCGCAGCGCTCCATCGTTAGCGATGTACCGGGCACGACACGTGATGCCATCGACACGGAGATTGAGTTTCAAGGCCACAAGCTGAAACTGATCGACACCGCAGGTATTCGTCGCCGTGGACGCGTAAGCGTTGGCATTGAGAAATACAGCGTATTACGCTCTATACGCGCCATTGATCGTGCTGATATCGCCCTGCTCCTGATCGATGCGAGCGAAGGTCTTGCCGCACAGGATACCCATATCGCAGGCGAGATTCACGAGGCTGCGAAAGGCGTTATCGTGATCGTGAACAAATGGGATCTGGCTCAGGAGCAACGCAAGGCCGAACGCGAGGGACAGTTTGCTCACCCCAACGATGAGATTGAGAGTGCCGAGTATTATCGCAAGATCGTTGCTGAAGGTCTCAAGTTTATACCATATGCCCCCGTCATCTTTGCCTCAGCGAAGACCGGCTACCATGTAAAAACAATTCTTGAGGCGGCACAGAAAATCGCCGAGATGCGTTACCTGCGTGTCCCAACATCGCGTCTGAATGAGGTGGTTCAGGATGCCATCCGTCGTCATAATCCCACCGTCATTCGCTCCAAACCGCTGAAGATTTTTTACGCAACCCAGGCACGCGTCAATCCGCCCACCTTCGTCTTCTTCGTCAATGATCCGCAAGCCGTCCACTTTTCGTACGAACGCTACCTCGACAACCGCCTGCGCGAAGCGTTCAGTTTCAGTGGTACAGCCATTCGCCTGCAATTCAGAGCACGCACAAAAGAAGACATCAAAGGAAAATAACGTACGGGCGCCATTTATAAGCCCGCACGTTGACGATGCCCACGTGTCCCTACCTTTCGCAACTCAATTCCCATAGATTTCGTATATAAAGCAAAGCACGAATAATGTAAGAGCAAAAATTTTCAACAACTAGAAACAATACAGAATAACCTTATGTAAGTAGAAAAATTCAATTGTCATCAATACCACTATATGCTATAGTGAGCGTGGAACGAACTTCGAAGAATTCCCGCTCCTGTGAGGTACTTATCTATGCATCTAAAATTTACTGCGGCTGATAAAACTGATGTTGGGAAACAACGTGACCAGAATGAGGATAGCGCTTATAAACGTGTCGAATTGTCGGAGGATGGGGACCGAGGCCTGTTCATTGTGGCTGATGGTATGGGTGGGTATAAGGCAGGAGAAGTAGCCAGTCGCCTGGCCGTCGAGACCATCAGTAAAGCACTGGATAGTTTCTTCAAACCCCTCCCCGAACAACCGACCATTAAGCTTGATAGCGCATCTCTGGATCAAACAATTAAACAACCTTCCTTTTCATCAGTAGAGCAATCAGTAACGCAGAAAACGCGCAAATTGACAGAAACGGCAGTCGTTACCGCCGTTGAGGAACAATTGAAAGCTGCTATTCAACAGGCGAATAGAGCCATATTGCGCTATGGCGAACAGCAAACGGCAGCTCGTGGCCTGGGCAGTACTGTAACCGTCGCACTCATACAAAATGATCAGGCATATATTGCCAACGTTGGCGACAGTCGTACGTATCTATTACGAGATAAACAATTGACACCTGTGACGCGTGATCATTCGCTCGTGGCACGATTGGTGGAATCAAAACAGATCGAACCTGAAGATGTTTACACTCACCCACAACGGAATCTCATCTATCGTTCCCTGGGGGCCGGGCATAAAAACATCGAGGTTGATATCTTCCACGAAACACTACATGCTGACGATGCACTTTTACTCTGTTCGGATGGCCTGTGGGAGATGGTGCGCCAGCAGGATCTGCTGAATATGCTCAGTACGCAGAGTAGTCCGCAGAAGATCTGTGATACGCTGATTGACATGGCGAACGCGAACGGTGGCGAAGATAATATTACCGCTGTCGTAGTGCATGTCAGTGCTCACTGAGCACGTTTGGAGAAAACTGGAGTATGGCTCTCCCTATAGGAAATGTCCTTGACGGCAAATTTAGAGTGGTACAGGTTCTTGGCGAAGGTGGCATGGGGACTGTTTATAAAGTCGAACAGGTGGGCACCAACCCCCCATACTATTATGCCGTGAAAGAACTGCTCATCAGCCCGAATACAAGTGAAGAGGATCGTAAGGCCGCTATCGAGCGCTTTAATAAAGAAATTGCCCTTTTGCGCGGCCTGAAACATCCCCGCATCGCTGCTCTGGCTCTGCCATTTCAAAATAAAGGCAATTATTACTTTGCTATGGAGTTTGTTCCCGGGCGTAGCCTGGAGAAGAAACTCGAGGATAGCAAAGGGCCCATGCCCGAAGAGCTGGTGATCAGGTGGATGATGCAGGTGTGTGAAGCTTTAAGTTATATTCATTCACGCACACCGCCGATTATTCTGCGCGATCTTAAGCCGGGGAATATTATGATTACCCCCGATAATGAAGTACAATTGATCGATTTTGGCATTGCACGCCGCTTTGACCCGAATAAGCGTACCAATACTGAAAACCTGGGCACCATTTCTTATGCGTCTCCCGAACACCTGGGCTCACTTACTGCCCCCGGTCAGAAACGTAGCGCTCAGAATCCCGGCCAATTGGTACAGACCGACGCGCGTTCAGATATCTACTCGCTCGGCGCGACCATGTATCACGTGCTCACCAATTATGAGCCCGATCCCATTCAAACACCTGCACCAGGAAGCATGCTCGCCAAGAATCCTCGCCTGCGTACGGTACAAATTGGTGGCAAATTGGTCTGCCCTGTGGAACAGGTGGTAATCAAGGCGATGCAGCAGGCTCCCGCTCAGCGCTTTCAGAGTGCCGAGGCAATGCGTGTGGCTTTACAGCAATGCTTGCCTGGTTACGCAACTGCTTCCACGATCCAGATCCCGGCACCGTCTCCCAATGCTACTATCCTGGTGTCACCAAATAATGGAGCAGGCTTGATCTGCCCCCGCTGTGGCTTTCAAAACCGCCCGGGTGCAAAATTCTGCAAGCGCGATGGACAGCCACTGGTACAGGGCATTCCAGCTGCCCCGCCTGTTCGCTCACCCATTATCGCTCGTCCCATTCAAAGACCCGTGGGTCCCGGACGCTCCATTCAGGCTCGGCCCGTACAGCCAATTCAAGCTCGGCCCGTGCAACCGATTAAGGCTCGGCCCGTACAGCCAATTCAAGCTCGGCCTGGCGCGACGAATGGCGTGGTACGCAGTGATCCCATGGCCCCTTATCGTCTGGGATTGCAGTACCTGGCGAACAAAAATTATGCCGGGGCGGTTAACCAGTTTAAGCTCTCACAGAGTCAAGGAGGCGCAACCTACGATCTGCTCAGCAACCTGGGACGTGCTTATCGGCAATATGCCATGTCAGTGAAAGACATAGATAAAAAACTCTTCACCGATAATTTGAAATATGCTGCCGAGCAGTTCGAGGAAGCTGCACGTTTGAAACCAGATGCTCTCGATGGCTACTTCCAACTCGGTCTCTGTTATCGCGATTTGAAGCTCTATCCTCGGGCAATCAGCGCCTTTAAAAAAGCGTTGGCACTGGCGCCGAAAGACTTCGGTAGCTACTACCAGCTTGGTCTGCTTGCCATGGATCAGGGCAACTATCGTGAAGCGGAGGCATACTTTCAGGATGGCTTGCGCATTAATCCCGACCATGCCTTGATTCTGCTCTCGCTGGGCCGCCTCTATATAGAGACGAAACAGTATGCGGCTGCAATCAGCACCTTACGCCAGGCGACTCAGCATGACCCGCAGCACTGGGAAGCCTGGTATGAACTGGGACGTGCCCACATGAGAGCAAAAGAATGGAAGGCCGCTCTCAGTGCATTGGAGCGTGCACGACAGGTGAATTCCAATAGCCCTGAAACCTACAGTGCCATGGCAACTAGCTATCTCAAGACCAATAAAAAGGTCGAGGCCCGGCAGATGGTCAACGAAGCGTTGCAACTTGATCCAAAGAATGCTGAGGCTCTACGCTTACAAAAACAATTGTAAAGAAACTAGAAACTAAAGGAGGGCAGAAATGCTCTGTCCGAAGTGTCATACGCAAAATCGTGAGAATGCCAGATTTTGCAAGGGTTGTGGCCTATCCTTTACCCCTGAGGTACTGGCGGCTGCAACACAACCTGTAGAGGCCACGCAGGCCGAGCAAGTGCAGAGCTCTCCCGGGCAGGGTAGCCAGGAGCAGCCTACGCCCGTTTCCGTTGCTCCTCCTCAGGATGCCACAGAAACAGAAACGCAGCAGGCTCCCGCTAACGGAACTAAGGGCCGCGTAGAAGACGATATTGCACTGGCTCCAACACAGATTTTGACTCCCCAACAGATGATGGCCTATCATGCGAAACGCTGGCAGGAGGAATTAGAACGCGAACGACAGACGAAGGCGACTTCTTCAGGAGATCAAGAACAGCCAGATATCGCAGACTCGCCAACAATGCTCTTTACACCCTCAACGGCACAGCAGGACATCGCAGATATGCCAACGATACTGGTGCCGCCCGTCAGTAGTGACACGCATGAGCCCATACCAGTTCCACCACCTCCACCTCCAGAGTCTTTGCTTCCTGCGCCAGGTACTGCCGACGCATCTCCAGAGGTAGAGTCAACACATAAGGAAACTTCGACCGCAGATGCAAGCACCTCGCCAGGCACGACAGATGCCACGACAGAGGCTGCTACTAATACAACAACGGCACAAACTTCTCCAACGGATGAAGTCGCCGGGCAGGAGGATGCAATGGAGCAGGTGACCCCCACTTCCGGTGGCCAACCTGAACAGGATCAGGCTCAAACGCCTTCAGAGGCTCAACCATCTCAAACCACAGATACCAGCACTCAGGAAACTTCCACGAGTTTTCCAGTCCAGGCCGTCGGGACGGTTATCGCAGGACGCTACGAGGTCGCACAGGTCGTAAGTGACGCAGTAGACGAACATACCTACCTGGTTACTGATCATCAAGGCTATCAACGCTGTTGGAACTGTGGTTCACAAGAGAATGCTGAGGGCGACGAATTTTGCATCGATTGCGGTGCAGAACTCCTCAACGCCTCATACAATATGCATGAGTATCCGGCAGAGCAAAGCAAAGACAACGAAGCCCACGTTCTACAGGGCACTATTATCAATACCTTTGTTGACCAGGGCCATACTTATGTTATCGAACAGCCGCACGCGGAACAGGTAGTATTCCCCAATGGCGTTCACCTGCTGGCAGCGACTGACTCTGACGCTGGCAATGTGCGCCGCAGTGAGCCTAATGAAGACAGCACCCTTGTATTACAATTGCAACGTGTGCATGAGTCCCAGTCATCTCCCGTCGGTGTCTTTATCGTTGCCGATGGTATGGGCGGGCATGACAATGGGCAAGGGGCCAGTCGTATGACAATTAATGTCATCTCGGAACGCATGGTGCGCGAATTGTTAATGCCTCCACTAGAATCCGAGAAGAACGCTCAGCCACCAGCGCCCTCAGACGAAGATAGCCTGATTGCACTCTTGCAGGGGTCCGTTGAAGATGCAAACACAGCCCTCTGCCAGGCGAATCAACGCGACAAATCAGATATGGGCTCAACGATTACCGGTTTTATGATGGCAGGAGATCACGCATATATTCTCAACGTTGGCGACAGTCGAACGTATATGTTACGTGAAGGAAAACTTCATCAACTTACAAATGATCATTCGCTGGTCGGGCAACTGGTCGCAGGTGGCTTGATCGAGCCAGACGATGTGTACACCCACCCGCAGCGAAGTCAAATCTATCGGAGCCTCGGTGATAAGCTGAATGTGCAGATCGACATCTTTAAGCAGCAGGTCTATCCAGGCGATATTCTCTTAAGTTGTTCCGATGGTTTATGGGAAATGGTGCGTAATCCACAGATTACGGAGCTGCTTAGCAACGCACCCGACCCGCAAACAGTGTGTTCTCAATTAATCGAAGCCGCTAATACAAACGGTGGAGAGGATAATGTCAGCGCAGTAGTCGTTTTTGTGCACTAGATGGTATACTGGTTGCGGTATTCTCAATGCAGATTAAACAAGAGCTGTTTCTGCGCCGGCGCAATCCCTCTATGTGAGGAAGAATATACATGCAATGGCAAACAAATTTCATCGATTTTGCACTAGAGCCAGCCAAATGCGAAAGGAGCTTATAAAATTATGCCTGGAGAGGTAACACTGGCACATCAGTTAGGAAAGGACTTCATGCCAGTAACTGGTGGAAGTCAAGTTGCATATGTTTTATTAGAGGCCAAGCCCTCAGACCTGATGGCGCAGGTACGTATGCCGCTGAATTTCGCCCTGGTCATTGACCATTCTGGCTCCATGAGAGGTGCAAAGCTCAAAAATGTGAGAGAGGCGGTAAAAATGGTTATTGACCGCCTGGAGCCAACCGATTACATCTCTGTCGTCATTTTCGACGATACTGCCCAGGTCATTATCCCTTCTATGCCCTGTAACGACAAGCCTGGTATGAAAGCTGCCATGGATCGCATCCAGGACGCTGGCGGTACCACCATGTCACTTGGGATGATTCAGGGACTGGGCGAACTACGGCGCTGGAATATTCCCAATGCCATCAATCGTATGATCCTGTTGACTGATGGCGTGACCTATGGCGACACCGACCGTTGCCGCCAACTCGCCAGAGATGCCGCTGCAAATGGCGTCTCCATCTATCCATTGGGTATTGGTTCTGACTGGGACGAAGCTCTTCTTGATGACATTGGTCAACTTAGTGGTGGTTCGCCCGCCGAATTTATCAGGTCCCCCGCTGATGCCATGACCATCTTTGAGCAACAGGTTCAAAGTGCCGTAGCCGTGGCCGTACGTAACGCTACCATAACGCTACGATTGCCCGCAGGCGTCTCACCCAGGAAGGTCGTCAAGGTCCTGCCACTCATTCGCGATGTCGATCAATCCGCACTCTCTGACCGCCAGGTAACGGTCTCACTTGGCGATCTAGAGAGAGGTACAGCGCAATCGATCCTGGTTGAATTGATGATCGATCCACGTCCCGCTGGCCTATTCCGTATCGCACAGGCCGAACTCTCTTACGATGTACCTGTCACCGGCATCGTTAATGAGCGTGTGCGCGACGACATCAAGGTAACGTTCACCAATGACGCCAACCAGGCCGCACAGGTAAATGCACTGGTGATGAATTTCGCCGAGAAAGCCAATGCTCAGCGCCTGGTAACACGCGTGCTCGATGAATACAAACGCACAGGGAAAGCAACGACACGCCTGGCACCAAACGTCACACGAGTTCTGGATGAAGAAACTCAGGCCGCCATTGAACAAATCAATCAGGGCCAGCAGATTTCACAGGAACAGGTGAAATCAATCGGTAACAAGACGCGCAAACTGACACAGCGCCTTGATGATCTGTTACCCTAAAGAATACAATGATTGCATATCTTTCCTGTGAACCAGGCTGGCAGTGGCCGCACGCAAGGTGACGCCCCTACCCTGGTCCACCTGGAAGGACGGAAACTCAAAAACAGAGCAAATAATACATGCGTATACGGAGGAAGGATACATAATTATGTCAGTACGATGTTCATTAGGCCATGAAAATCCTGATGGTTCAGCCTTTTGTGATGAATGTGGTGAACCACTGAGTACAGCTACTCCAGATGCAGCGGCGGCTCCTGCTGCGGTCGCTGTAGCAGATCCGGCAGGTGCTCCTACCGGCACACAGACCTGCCCATCTTGCGGCGCAGCCAATCCGGCAGGTGAAGCATTCTGCTCCAACTGTGGCGTGAGTCTTCTGGGCGCACCTGCACCCGCACCCGCAAGCTCAGCACCTGTCGCACCGCCTCCTGCACCACCCGATGCAGAGCCTGTCATTGCTGTCGTACCCGAGGCGCCAGATGTCCATGCACTATCGGCCCGACTCATTGTTGAAGCCGACAACCAGGAATTTGACCTGAGCGGAAAAGATAATATCACCATTGGGCGTGAAGATGCCGTAAGCAATATCTTCCCTGATGTCGATCTGACCCCTCACAGCGGTGAAGAGGGCGGCGTCTCACGTTTGCACGCACGCATCTTTGCCGAAAATGGTCAGTACCTGTTGGAAGACGAGAACAGCACCAATTTCACCTTTCTCAATCGACAGCGACTCGCGGCCAAAACACCCACGCCCCTGCACGACAATGATGAAATCAAACTTGGACGTGTCCTGTTACGTTTCAAAACCGCCTAGGACGAGATTGGCCGCCCATTTGTACCCAGGGACGCGATCAATCGCGTCCCTACCAGAATTGACAGTACCTCGTATACCCGTTATAATCTACGAGATATCCCAAACTGGGAAAAGAAAGAGAATTGACCTCCCGTAGGAAAAAAAACCTGAAAAATTCCTGGCAGGAGACAGCAAAGAGAGAAAGGGGACGGCGCTTCCTGAGTGTATCCAATGACGTAGCAGCCGGGTTACGATGCCCGTGCAGCCCACCGCGATACCCGCGCCGTGATTTTATTAGATGAAACGTACCTGGCAACCAAAGCGCATTCCGCGCAAACGTGAACATGGATTTATGAAGCGCATGTCTACCCGCAACGGTCGACGTGTACTCAAAGCTCGCCGCGTAAAAGGGCGTTGGAGCTTGACGGTTTAGCTTAATCGTCTTATGATATTGTGGCACTCAATCGTGCGTTACGCTTACGTAAAAGTAGTGATTTCCAGCGAGTAAGGCAGCAGGGGCAGAGTACTGCATCTCGGCTGCTTATCCTGGCATGGGCACCAAATAACGTTGCAGGTATACGTATTGGCTTTGTTATTAGTAAACGTATCTCAAAATCAGCCGTCCAACGTAATTATATTAAACGTCTACTGAGCGAAGCCATACAGCCTGCTCTTGCAGACCTGCCTCAAAACTATGACATTGTTCTTAGTGCTCGAGTCCAGGTTATAGGTGTTGATTTATTTACGTTAAGACGAGATATTACCACGCTGCTACGTCGAGCGGGCTTGCTTACCTCCCTTTCAGAGAAGGGAAAGAGCATTTAAAGACGCAAGAAGGTCACAACCGTGAAATACATTGCACTTATTCTTATTCGTATCTATCAGCGCACGCTGTCGGTAATCCTGCCCTCATCGTGTAGATTTACCCCCTCATGTTCACATTATGGATATGAGGCAATAGACCGCTTTGGATTTTTCCGTGGTGGTTGGATGACCGTCAAACGCATCGGACGCTGCCATCCCCTCTATCACGGCGACCTCTACGATCCGGTTCCGGAACAATGGCCGGGCTTACTAGGTCGAGGAAGGCAGGAGAATTCCCGTGGGTGAAATAGGTTACCTGTTCAATTTAATCTTCACATTCCCCATTTTCAATGGCCTGGTACTGCTCTATCACCTTTTTGGTGATTTTGCCCTGTCCATTATCGTACTGACATTGATCATCAAACTCGTATTATTCCCCCTTACATTAAAACAACTTAAATCTATGAAGGCCACCCAGGCATTGCAGCCTCAAATGCAGGAAATTCGTAAAAAATATGCGAAGGACCAGCAGGGCCAGGCCGTGGCAATGCAGGCTCTCTACAAAGAGTACGGCGTGAATCCAGTCGCTGGCTGCCTTCCTTTGTTAATTCAACTTCCAGTATTGTATGGCCTGTTTTTTGCTCTAAAGACTGGACTGGGTGCAAGCAAGCTTTCCGATATCAACAACATCCTTTACCCCTTTGTTGGACATTTCACTAGCTTCCCAAACATCAATCTTAACTGGTTCGCTTTTATCAACCACTCATGGGTTGTTCCTTTGAGCCATCCGGATTGGACTCACGTCTTACCTATCCTGGCAGCAGTAGCCACGTTTATACAGTTACGTATGTCTCAGATCAGAACCGCACCAGGTGCCGCCTCGGATCCAACAACCCAATCGATGAAAATGATGCAATATATCATGCCTGTCTTCATTCTCATCCTGGGTTGGAGCTACCCCGCCGGGTTGGCTCTCTACTGGACCACCTCAACGATCTTCCAGGCGATTCAGCAGTACTTCGTCACCGGCTGGGGCTCTCTGCTTGTCAAACCAGATTTCAAACTGGCTCCGGCAGGCGCAACTTCAACAGGCAAGACCAATGGCACTGTCAAAAACTATACCAGTGAGCGACGCAAAGAACGTCGCCCGGTAGAGCGAGAAGAGGAAACATACGAGGACAATGTCGTTGAGAGCGATAATTATACTAGCAGTAATGACAACGATAGTCCTATAGGTAGTCAATCACGACCGAGTGGCACTCCCTATAATCGTCGTCGTCAGCGCAACAATAGTGCCTCTGCTCGTCGTCGTAGTAGTAGCACTCAGAGGTCCCGCAGTTGAACCCGCTTGCGTTCTGTGAGAGGATGGTCTCCACAGAACGTAATATTTACAAGAAGTTCTCATAGGGAGGCAAGGAACTGTGGAAAGCATAGAGGTTAGCGGCAAAAGTATTGATGATGCGGTGCAGCAAGCATTAGTACGCCTGGGCAAACGCCGCGAAGAAGTGGACATTTCCGTCTTGCAGGAACCCAGCCGTGGTACTTTTGGTCTGGGTAGCAAAGATGCTCGCGTTCGTGTCACCGTTCGCCTGGGCAGCAAAAGCGCTGTCATTACCCCCGAACTGGCTGATGCGATTCTTGGCCCTGATGGCCCTGATATCGCCTTGCCTGAGGAAGAAGCATACGACGAAGACGAGGAGGAGGAGGAATATCTAGAAGATGATGAGGAAGAATTTGAGGATGAAGAGGAACTTGAAGACGATGAATTAGAGGACGGTGAAGAGTTTGAGGATGAAGCGTCTGTTCCTTTCCTGATCCCCGAGCCTTCTCTCCCCTCTCTACAGGTCGTAGAACAGGCTAATGGCAACGCGACCCGCGCCGAGTTACAGGATGTCGAAGTACCTTCGCGCGAGGATGTCGAGATTACCGTTGACGTATTGCAACATATTTTGCGTTATATGAATATTCATGCAACCGTCCAGGTACGCTCCGCCAATCCCTTAATACTGAATATTCACGGCATCAACGAAAACCTTGGTCTGCTTATCGGGCGTAGAGGTGAAACCCTGGCCGCACTCCAGCTCCTCGTTAGCCTGGTTGTAAGCCATCGCACCCGACATCGTATGCGTATCGTTGTTGATGCAGAAAACTATCGTGAGCACCGCGAAGAAAATCTGCGCTCACTGGCACTGCGCGTAGCTCAGCAGGTTCGTAACTACAGACGCTCTATAGCCCTGGAGGCGATGCCTCCCCACGAACGACGTATCGTGCACATAGCCCTATCCGATAGTAGAGACATCAGCACTGAGAGCATTGGCGAAGGCGACGAACGGCGCGTGGTCATCTCCCTGAAACGACCTGGCCGCTAATCTTGTATATATTGGGTGGGCGCGGGGGATGTAGGGGCCGCATTTATGCCGCCCAGGTGCGTCCGGTGCATTGAATCCAACTATTTCAGAAAAAACAACGTAACTATTCAGTAGGGGCCTGACTCCTCAGCGCCTACGGCGCTTCGCAAGCCGTTTTGTGAGGACGGTGGGATTTGCGGCCCCAGGCCGCAAATCCCACCGTCCTCACAAAACCTGGGCGAGCCACCACAGGTGGCGAGGAGACCCGAATAGTTACGACGCTTTTTGTGTATCATAGAAATAGACAGAAAATATCTGAAATAGGAGTCCAATCCTATGCCCTCCACCCCTGAATTCCTCGCCATCGGCCACGTCACCCGCGATATACACGCCAACGGCACCTCCTCTCCCGGTGGCACTGTCACTTTTGCCGCCTTGACCGCCTACCGCCTGGGATTAACACCTGGCATCATTACACGCGCAGACCCCGAACTAAGCGCATTGTTACCAACCTTCCTTCCCGCCATCTCTTTACATATGCTTCCATCTATCCAGACAACCACATTCGCCAATCAGTACAAAGATGGTTTCCGCACACAATACCTCTATGCACGCGCCGAGCAGATCCAACTTACGGATGTACCGGATAGCTGGCGTCGTGCTCCTATCGTTCTGTTTGGTCCTCTCGCACAGGAGATTGCGCCCGAATTTGTCACCCTCTTCCCTCGTCGTCCCGGAGCTATTATTGCCGCCACTCCCCAGGGCTGGTTGCGCCGCTGGGACGCCGATGGACGCGTCTGGCCCACCCCCTGGCAAACTGCTGCTCAACTACTTCCCCTGCTCGATGTCCTGATCCTGAGCCATGATGACCTGCTCCCCTTCTCCAACGGAAATCGTAGCGAGGCCGACGCCATCTTAGCCCAATGGAGCACCCATGTCCCCTTGCTCGTTGCTACCGACGGACGCCACGGCGCAACCCTCTTCCGCCAGGGACGCACCCAACGCTTCCCATCCTATCCCGCCAACGAAGTCGATCCCACTGGCGCTGGCGATGTCTTTGCCGCCGCCTTCCTGACATCCCTCTATAAACATAGCAACCCCGAACTGGCCGTCGACTTCGCCAACCGCATCGCCTCATTCTCCATTGAGCAACCAGGTACTCAGGGCATCCCTACCCTCGACATGGTACAGCAACGCTACCCCTGACTCCAACCCAGAGTAGGGGCCACATTTTTTATGTTTCATTACACCACAAGCTCCAACTAAAATGCCAGCGTCAGGTTGTACAGATTACCCGAAATCGTCGCGGAATACGTCCCAACCCGTTTGCCGCTCGCTGCCTGCAGGATATCGATGGTATAGCTATCTAAGCTGGTAGTGCCAGCGTATAGCATGCCATGTTCTGTAAACAGTGGCGCAATGTTGCTATACTGGTTGATGGGTGAGGCAAGCGTGGGAAAGGCGTAGGACCAGACCTGGCCGCCGTTCGCAGCATTGAGACAGATCAGGTGAGTGTGAACAGTATTGCTATCATCTGAGAGAAACAGATTCGTACGCACACAAACCATGTTGTTGCTTATCACTGGTTGATAGAGCACCTCGGCATGCAGATTCTTCCGCCAGAGCTGTGATCCACGGTTCGCGTTCAGAGCATGCAACATACCATCTGTCGATCCCACGTAGACAATCCCATTGGCTTCTGAAGGCAAGCTCAGATAGCCGTTGAACATCTGGGATTGCCAGAGTTGGGTGCCGGTTGTGGCATCGAAAGCAAAGAGCGCACCAGACGAGTTATCGCAATTGCTGCATGCGGTATTTGCGCTAACATAGAGCACCCCATCGAACAGGCGTGCTCCATTAACTTGCAGCGTGTTGGGGAATTGTCTGTCCCATACCTGTGCGCCTGTGGAGGGGTTAAGCGCGATCAGGAGATTCAGCGTACTTTCACTCCGACCAGCTTGAGCGAGGTAGATCATCTGGTTGCTCACGTCATTGAGCCCTGCGCTGCGATATTCAGCTTTCCAGCGTGTTGAGCCATCGCTGGCGTTGAGAGCAAGGATGAGCGATGCACCGCTGTCGAGCATTGTATCTACGTAGACCGTATTTCGTGCCGCCTGGAGCATAAGGCGACCCCCTATATCGATATCTCCAAAGGCCTGCTCCCCTGTGGGAATCTGAATTTTCCAGACCATCTGTCCATTTGGAGCGCTGAGGGCGTAGAGGTAAGTTTGCTGTGTATTCTGGTTCTGAACCAGGAGATAGGCCATGTTATCAGCAACGGCAGTTGCTCCAACGATGTAGGGCGAGGGATACGTCGGAAATGCCACGTTGCCAACCTGCGTGGAGGGCAGGATCAGACAATTATGCATCTTGTAGATCCAGGCAGGTGTAAGCTGGTTCTGCTGGATGCTGAGGCGATAGAGCCCCGCATCGTTGCTCACATACAGACCAGATTGGCCGGATGCGGACTGAAGATTTACGGTGCTGGGCCTATCCGGGCCTGGAGTCTGGCATGGCGGACCTGTTCGAGCGATTCGTATCCCTTCCCTGACGATGAGAACAATCCCGGAAAACAGCGCGATCAGGCAGCAAAGCGCCACGATAGCTCCCACATTCTTGAGCGACATCCTTGTCCGCCGCTTTTCCATTTCTTCCTCCAGAGACCTTTCTTCTTATTTTAATACAGACGAATGAGCAGATGAAATAGTTCCACCGCTTGTTGTTCTTGCTCGTCTGAGTGCAGCCAAAATCGGAATATCCTCTATCCCGCGAGTGAGCAACTCTTGATTATGGCTAATGGAGGTGGCTCCAATGGAGTGTGCAATCGACTCTGGTATTTCACTGAGTGTTCTAAGGGAACTTCAATCAGGAACTCTTCTTACGTCCCCCAACAAGCACTGGAACCCTCTCTTTTTCCTCAACCTCACTGGCCTTTTCACTGAATGATCGGTGCTTCAACCTGGATGCCAGCAGATTATCAAGACTATAGTACCTACCTGCACGCGCACACAATAAAAGGGCGCTGAGGATGATATAAGGGAACGCGGTACCGATATCCGTTGACTGACCCGCGATATAAGGTCCACCAAAACCTTCTGGAATAGCCCAGATGCCAAGCGCTAGAAACATCCCGACGATACAGGCAGCGTCTGTACATAAGCCCAGCAGGAAGCACACCGCCAGCAGTGTCTCCGTCGTTGCCTCCAGAACAGCAAAGAGCGTCGGATTGACGTTAATAATGTTCAGCCAGAAGCCGATCCACACCTGTACAAGATGTGGCTGGCCCTCCATTGCTCCCTTCACACTATCGGCAAACCCGCTAATAAATGCTGGCTGCCACTTTAGCCATGCGGCAACCACCCACGCAACTCCAAACGTAATGCGCAAAATGCCTATACTGCGCTGACGTGTTATGAATATCCCATGCGTCTTTGGGCTCGTTGTTCGTGATGCCATTCCAACCACTCCTCCCTGTAACTTTCTAATGGGTTCTACGCATATTATCCATAGTACAATTGACTACTATCATTTTATTAGTGTACTACGTTCTCAAAATGATATATGCATATATATAAATGTTGCCCTCAGCACCCCATTGACGGTCATGTAATCCATTCATATGTAGGGACCACATTTATGGCGTCACGCGATTTATCTGCTTGTATCATTCGTCGATATGAGGAAATGATTGGCTTGAATAAAGGAACTATCGTATCTATCGATGAAACATCTCCCGCGTCATCCTACACATTTCAAAAACAGACACCAACACGCCCACAATAATGGTTGAGGTACGAGGCAAAAGCGATATGCAAAATTTGCTACTACGCTCGTGTGCCCTACCACCTCCACGTGCAACTTTTGATTATGTCCTATAAAATACGCATTCAGTGAATAGATGAGTATTTATATATTGATGTGTGCGGTGGGCGCACAGGCAGAAGCGATTTTGAAATAGGAGACGTGCCATGGGGAAGAAGCCTTCATATACCTACGATATTGCTCTCTTACGCCGGTGAAGAACGTACATATGCAGAAGCCCTTGCAGCAGCGGCGGCTTTTGCTGCAAGAAGAGAGAAAAGCGGCTTACTGGCATTCCGATCAAAGCGTCAGAGCCCTTTCATCCCTTCAAGTGAAACCTCCTGAGATAAGATTTCTACATAGCCTTCCGTTCCATTCACCCGGATTCTCTGTCCGTCATTGATCAGCCTGGTGGCATTTTCTACGTTTACTACTGCCGGTAAACCATATTCACGTGCGATAACTGCTCCATGGGTCATCAGTCCACCAACTTCGGTGACCAGGCCTTTTATCGATACAAACAATGGTGTCCAGCTAGGGTCAGTAAAGGAGGTGACTAATATATCTCCATCTTCTAGATCAGCATCTTCCATGTTTAAGATGACACGTGCTCGTCCCTCTATCACTCCGGAAGAAACAGGGAGACCTACAATAGCTTCGGCTGGGAGATTTTCTCGTTTGTACTCACCTGCAATGATTTCACCATCAGACGTGATAACACGTGGGGGAGTGAGTTTTTCATAGAATTTGTACTCGTCTTTTCGTTTGCTGATGATCTGGTAATCCAGTTTATTTGTGCGTACGACTTCGCGCAGTTCTTCAAAAGTGAGATAGTATATATCTTCTTTTTCATGAATAACGTTGGCTTGTACGAGTTGTGCGGCTTCTTTCAGTAAAGCCTGCTTATATACGAAGTAGCGACTAATCATGCCGTATTTTGGATATTCACGATAACCGATGAAATTCCGAACCAGGCTGATCATTCGTTTCGTTTCTTCGACTTTTTGTTCACCATCCGGTAATCGCTTCAATCGGTCTAATAACTCCTGTTCTTTTCTCAAAGCTTCCTGTCGCCCTTGCTCAAATCTTAGCTTGCTTTCACCTGGTTCAAAGTTTTTGATGTTACTAAGTATCAGGGGAACAAGTGCAGTTGGTTTCTCGCTCCAACGAGGTCTCGTAATATCGATTTCCCCAGCACATCGCATTCCGTATTTGTTGAGATAAGCATTGATAGCGTCCCGGCTTTCCTGTCCTCCATTAAACTCAACCAGTTCATCCAAAAAGCTATCATCTTTTACATGCTGTAAGTAATTGATTACTTCTGGATAAGGACGAATCACATCTGCGACATCCAATAGCGCCAGACCCATTTCCGAAGTGATATTGTTTGGTACCGATTGGGAAAGCGTGTCTGCTACGTTTTTTTCACCTAACCACTCCTTCATTTTTTCATTGAGCCATGATGAAGCATCCATAGCAGCCTTCCACACAGCCGAACTTTGTGGGTCGGATAAAGTCTTCTGTAATTGCTGGATATCTTCCAGGATAAAATCAAATACGTCCACTCCTGATTTCATTTGGATGTTTTGTTTTACCTCTTCTATCGATGCTTGACTTCTCTTGATCAAATTAGAAACGATTGTCGGATCGTTTTCGATTTGTGTGCGAAAGCCCGAAGTCGATATAACTTTATTGCTTTTACCGGGACTCGGTACATTTTTACTATCTGGTGACGATTTTATAAAATCTTCTCGCTCTACGACAGTCATGAGTGCGTCTTTTATGAGCGGATCGCCTTTTCCCATAACATCTAATATACTTTCTCTGCTAGCCGGTGAAGCCAGCAGAGGTGTAACATCAACAAACAACCTTCCACCAGCTCTACGCATGGGTGCACGGGTTGTTAACAGGAAAAAAGACAACCCCAATGGTTTTATGGGATCGGTCATCATTTGTTGATGACCAACAGATACATAGACGTGATTTTCTTGATCATTCGCTTCCGGGATCGGGTATAAAGTCGTGATTGGCCGACTCTGGACAATAGAAAATGTGTCATCGGCCAGACACCATTCGATATCTTGTGGGCAACCAAAATAAGCTTCGATCTGTCTTCCTATGCGTGCAAGTTGTAAAATTTGTTTTTCGGTAAGTGTTTGCGTCTTTTGCTGATCAGGAGCGATCTGCTGTGTCTCTGTTCCGCCTTCTTTTCGTCCATAGATAGCCAATTTTTTGGTTGCTATCATCTTCTCGACGATTTCCTCTTCCTGTACTTTATAATTATCGGCAGAGACCAGGCCAGAGACCAGTGCTTCTCCAAGTCCAAAACTGGCATCGATTGAGAGCAGCTTGCGGTTAGAAGTAATCGGATCAGCGGTAAACATGATCCCTGCTGCCTCCGGGTAGACCATTTTCTGGATGATCACAGACAGATAGACCTTTTTGTGGTCGAACCCGTTCTGTATCCGGTAAATCACCGCACGGTCCGTAAAGAGCGACGCCCAGCACTTGCTGATATGTTTTAGGATTGCCTCCTCTCCGATAATGTTCAAATACGTATCCTGCTGGCCGGCAAAGGAAGCCGTCGGTAAATCCTCTGCAGTTGCGCTGGATCGTACTGCATAGGCATTTTTTTCATCAAGCCTGGAGAGGTGGCGGGTGATCTCTTCTTGAATGTCTTGAGGTATGGCAATCCCTTCGATGACGCTGCGAATCTCACCGCTAAGTTCACCGATTTTATCCCGGTCTTCCACCTTTAGAAGCGATAACTGATCCAGTAATTCGTTCATCGACGACATTTCCCCAATGCTTCTTTTAAAGGCTTGAGTGGAAATACAAAAGCCATCCGGTACGCGTATTCCTTCAATCTTGGAAAGTTCCCCCAGGTTCGCGCCTTTCCCCCCAACAACCATGAGTTTTGTTTTGTCAATATCCTGAAAACCAAGGACAAAGGAACTCATACGTTTCCTCCTTTAATAGAACAGATTTCTCGCTTAAGGAGAGCTTTCACCGCGAGTGAGCCAGAGTGGCGTCGCTTCCATCTGAGTATAGGAGAAAGAACGCCAAAAAAAATCGTCCAAAAGGGCAGTGTGCTAGTAGACAGGAAGTGATACAATAAAAGTGGGAAAGAACGGTTGCCGTCTCGCTCTTCCTTCCGCAGGAAAAAATCGCAAAATAAATAGATCTAAACCCCGGAAATACACTTCCACAAAATCGCTGTCTCAATTTTCGAGGTATCATCTTCCGTTTCTGCTCCTTGCAATTGTTGAGCATCGTTTATATGACAATTATATTTTTGCTCTACTTGACAGATAGTACTTAATTATGCTATACTGTAATCAGGAAAAAGAGCATCGTCGCTCTTACCTCCTCCAGGAACAGCTTCGGCACTCCCTGCTTCTGTATTCTCCCAGCAATGCCACTTCACATCTCCTCGCTCGATTTGACGAGGAGCCAGGGATACGACCACGGCGCTCTGACCGTTTAGAAACCGTATGCCATGCCCCTGACTTACCACATAGAAAGGATCATCACAAGATGACCACATCAGCAAATAACATCACAAACACCGCAGCAGCGGTACAAGAACAGTACGTCCGTAATACCCAGGCACTGGCAAAGCATCTTGCTGCCGCTCAAGAACGTAACCTGAAGTATACCCAAAATCTCTTTGAGAGTACGATCGGGTTGCTCAAGAGCCAGATGGAAGAGACACGCTTCCTGATGGAGCAGTGGGGACAGCAAGAGGATTCCCAGGTCTCCGTGTCCTCCATGAGCCTTTTCAACGCTCCGTTCATCGCCTATCAGCAGATGCTCGAAGGAGTGGAGAACGCCACCAAACAGAGCTTCGAGCGCTTTGGACAGGCAATCGAGACCTTTGAACATGCGGGTCATTCACTCCAGGAAGCTGCTCGAAAGTAACACCAACGCGGGCGTTACAACGAGTTACCACAAAGAGTGAGCCTCAGGTTGCACAACTTGAGGCTCACTCTTTGCATACCGATCCTTTTCCTACAATGCAGCAAACAGCAGGAGAATGAACTCTCTATAGATTGTATGGTCCAGAATACTGCCCTTGCACAACCTCATACCCTTCAGCTCCGATTGCATACTTCCATTGCAAAACCGGCACGCTCCCTGAACATTCTGGCTCTGGCAGCACATTCCTTGAAGTCGTGTCCCAATAGTTATGTCCGCTTCCATAAGCAAAGGCCTGGATGGGACCGTAGCAGATAACATACATCTGAACCAGCGGATGAATCCCCGGTGGGGCATCGATTACGACCCCAGAATTTTTCTGATGGATCTTGAGCATCTTACCGGTTGGTACCTGTGACATTACATGAATATGAAGCGTTGGGAAGTGTCCAAAAAGAAGACCAGGATTAGTTACTGGGAATAGCACTCCGGAATGGATGTTCGCTTTGCCTACGAGCGTCATATCACCGCTACTTGTCAATAATTCATAGGATTGATAGGTGATAGTTCGTCCTGGAGCAAGCGGTGGAGTTATAGTACAAGCTCCGGTCCATAGTATGTAAACAGGCATGGTAAACGGTGTATAATGCGGGCTCTTCCCACCTGTTTGAGCGAGAATAAATGTAAAGGGACAAGGGGAAGCACCGTTACCGTTAAACACGCCATCCAGAGTTAGCGTTTGATGCGTTCCATTGGTTAATGAAAAATCAGCGGCCACAAGCTCTCCCAAAAAGTATGGTCCGGCTGTAAGACTCATTGACATTGTCAGCCCGTTCCATTCCACCTTTGCAACTACCTTACCTGCTGGCTTGACTTGAGTTGACGGATTTGTTGATCCTGTCGCAGAATGCATACGCAGTGTAAGTAGCAAAAACATGCTACTTATCAATGTACCTACCATCAGTACGGCGGCCAGTGACCTGACCGTACATGTCATCCGTTTTATCCTGGTTAAACGGCTCTGAGATCTGGCCCGATAAGAAACGCTCGTCTGTTCTGGATCAATCGTGCCGAGCTGAACTTGCTCCTCATGTATCCTTGCCTGACATTCTTCTCCATGCATGAGTCCTTCTTGCTGCTCGCTCTCGGAATTCGTCTCTTTCCGACGGCATATATGACGTAATAACATGGTCAACTCCTCGTAGAAATCCTTTTATTTTTGTTCTTGAAGAAGATCTTATTGAAGAAGACGGATAAATCTTCAAAATGTGACAACGAGTATCATTCATGAGGATACAACACGTTCTCTTCCCTCTCATCCCATCGTCTCCTGTCGCCCATCCACTCCTATCATCATTGGTGTATGAGGTGTCGGACAAAAAACACCGATTTCAGAAAAATAACATCCCTCGCCCTCATCCTCATTGTCGTCAACACCAAAATCTGCTATAGTGATTCAAGACATACACGTGCCACACCGTCTTCTCAACACACTGGAGTATACTCATGACAACACAAAACAACGCAGCAGCGCACCTCAAACGTACTCCACTTTATGAGCAACATCTTGCCCTGGGTGCCCGCATCGTCGAGTTTAGTGGCTGGGAGATGCCCGTACAATACAGTAGCATTTTAGAAGAACACCACGCGGTGCGCACAAAGGCTGGTCTTTTCGATGTTAGCCATATGGGCGAATTCAAAGTTGAGGGCGACGACACCCTGGCATTTCTACAATATCTTGTCCCCAACGACGTTGCACGCCTCGCCATTCACCAGGCACTCTACACCCAGCTTTGTCTTCCCACAGGTGGCGTAATCGACGATCTCCTCATCTACCGCCTCGCCGAGCATCACTATATGCTGGTCGTCAATGCGGGCAATATCGCGCGAGATTTTGAGTGGGTAAAGGGGCAGTCGACGCATTTTCACAATGTCTCCGTCATCGATCAGTCGGATACAACCGCATTGCTCGCTTTGCAGGGACCAGCCGCGCTATCTATCCTGCAACCTCTCACACAGATCGATCTTGCAGCCATACGCTACTACCATTGTGCAGCCGCACCCGTTGATGGGGTAAACTGTATTATCTCGCGTACGGGCTATACAGGCGAAGACGGCTTCGAGCTCTACTGCGCTTCCGTCGATGTCCCTGGATTGTGGAACGCTCTCCTGGCAGCAGGCAAATCTCAAGGACTGCTTCCCACAGGATTAGGTGCACGCGATACGCTCCGCCTGGAATCCGGCCTGTGCTTATATGGGCACGAACTTGACGAGCAGACCAACCCGCTAGAAGCAAGACTTGGCTGGACGGTCAAGCTTAACAAAGGCAGTTTTATCGGAAGGGATCCATTGCTCCAGACAAAAGAGCAAGGTCCGCAAAAACTACTTATCGGCATCGAAATGCGTGAGCGCGGCATACCACGAGGAGGATACGCTATCTACGACGAGGAGCAACGCATAGGCACACTCACCAGTGGTGCTCCAGGCCCCTCAGTGGGCAAAAATATCGGCATGGGTTATGTAGAGGCCGCACATGCTATTGTTGGAAACGCGGTACAGATCGACATTCGTGGCAAGCTCATCGCCGCCCAGATCGTAGCCCTGCCATTCTACAAACGCACCAGGTGACTACTATTCTGTTGATCGTCATTTGAAACCTCGCCACTGTAGGGGCCGCGTTTACGACGCCCAGAGGAGTCCAAATAAAGATCAACAAACAACTATTGTTCTATCAACGTCCATCTGACCAGGTAGGGGTTGCGTTTACGGCGCCCGTGCAGAAGTCAGACGAAGGGAGTTAACACACAATGGCAAGCCTGAAGCATCCAAAAGATCTAAAATACAGTACATCCGACGAATGGGTTCGCGTCGAGGGCACTGAAGCAGTAATCGGCATCTCCGATTATGCACAGGACCAGCTCGGCGATATCGTCTACGTTGAACTGCCCTGGGATGCCGGACAGGACGTTACTCATGAAACAAAATTTGGCGATATCGAATCGGTAAAAGCTACCTCCGAACTTATTTCCCCCATCAGCGGCGACATCATCAGCGTCAACCAGGAATTGAAGGATCATCCCGAACTCATTAACGACTACCCTTATGAAAAAGGCTGGATGCTCCGCGTCAAAATCGCTAACCCCGCCGAGATAGACGCTTTGTTGGACGCCGATGCCTATCTCAAATATCTCCAGGGCCGCTGAAAGCACGCTCAGAGACGGGTTTTTTAATACTCCGCTCTCCCGCCAAAAAGTGTCGAGGAGAGCGGAGGTGGGGAGGCTTTTCTCAACCCCTCATTTGAAGCAACTTATTAACCTGGATGCGCGAGAGAAGGCGAAAGATCCGTAAATGTCCATGTGCCAATATATTTCACAAGGCGTGCATGATGAGAAACGACTAGATCACGCACCTGTATTATCTGCTCATACCGAGAAAGACGAACTGCCAGAAGATGACCTCCTCGCAGCGCCTCATTCATATACACATCGGCAAAGCCGTAATCGAATGCGGAGATCAGGTGTACGAGCGCATTGAAAACCCCGCTCTGCTGAGGATCGCCCTGTTCAATCGCTCGCACATAGTCCTGGCTCATCAAGAAGTGGATGTTCTGAGCATCATAGCCAAGCTTTTGCAACTCTTGAATAGCTTGTGCCGCGTCTTGCGGCTCATCGAACACACTATGGACATACTTTCGTGGATAAGAATTGGCAGGAAATATCTGCTGAGACGAGAGAGCCAACTGTTCTTTTTTATTCTGTATCGTAACGCTATTCATGAGTGATTACCTCCTGTTGTCGCACACTTCTTTCATAATTTTATTCATGTCAGAGAAGATCTTCTCCTGACATCGGCAAGAGAGACAACCAGGGGTGGGCATTTCGAGGTCGATGATGCACACAGAATCTTCTTCATTGATCATCAAAAAGTTGCTTGCATCTACTCTGTTTGCCCTTGCCCCGGTCAGCGTGTTTTCTCATAATTGAAGTGCTTTTCAGGAGTGAGAAATTCTCTCTTTCAAGCACACTAGTTTTTCCGCTGTACATGTATTTGTTCTGTCCCACACATATAAGATAGTCCTGGAAGATCAAAAAAAGAGCGCAATAATGTAAAATGATTGTGAGAAGTTTTATAAGATTTGTACTCATGCATATTTCTACACTTATTCTCATTTCTCTGTATAATACCCCAGCCCTCTTTACCCCCCAAGGATAGAAACCTTAATACCGGACCCCTGGATAGAGAACCTTAAAACGCGATATAATGTAGTGAGAACACTAAGCAGGGCATCTCTTGCGGGTGCCCAGGACTTTAGCTAAACAACCAGGGCAAACCTGTACCTTGACTCCCTGCAAAAGAAACTTGCAACAAATAACTGTCACACAATGGCTCCCCTTACATACCAATGGATAAGGAAACATTCCTTCCGTGGGGAGTTCCTAGATTTTAAGGGGAGTTCACTCACTATGAGCTATGTACCCAATACCAGGGAAGAACAACAGGCCATGTTGGAGCACCTGGAGCTTTCCTCTATGGAGGATCTGCTGGAAACAGTGCCGGACAATGTACGCCTGGCCCGTCCACTTGCCCTCCCGCCAGCTCGCTCCGAACCAGACCTGAAACGCTTGCTAGGTAGCATGGCGGCACGCAACAAAAATCTTGATACCACCATCTCCTTTCTCGGAGCAGGCACCTACGATCATGCCATTCCCAGCATCGTTCCCCATCTGCAGCGCCGCTCCGAGTTCGTTACTTCCTACACTCCCTATCAGCCCGAGGTGAGCCAGGGTATGTTGCAGGCGATCTACGAGTTTCAGACTATGGTTTGCCAGGTCACCGGACTGGACATTGCTAATGCCTCCCTCTATGATGGCTCAACCGCCCTGGTGGAGGCCGTATTACTGGCCCTCGGTCCAGGTGGGCGTGGAGAGGTCGTAATATCTATGGGGGTTGATCCACAATACCGTCGCGTGTTACAGACCTACGCCTTCGCGCGTGGCTTCAACGTAAAAGAGGTTCCAGTTCGCAACGGCGTCACCTCTCTTGAAGACCTTGATGCAGCCGTTGGCCCAGGCACCGCCGCTGTGGTAATCCAACAACCAAACTTCTTTGGCAACGTCGAAGATGTACACGCCATTGAACCGATTGCACATAAAGGCAAAGCACTTTTCGTAACCACCATTACCGAACCGGCCTCGCTCGGCATTCTTGCCCCGCCCGGAACGTATGGCGCTGATATCGCTGTTGGCGAGATGATGAGCTTCGGTAATACCATGAGTTATGGAGCACCTGCCCTGGGCTTTATGGCTGCGAAACAGAAATTCATGCGCCTTTTGCCTGGACGCCTCGTCGGACAAACGATTGAGGAGGGCGGCGCTAAGCAGACCGGCTATGTTTTGACGCTACAGACGCGCGAACAGCATATTCGGCGCGAACGCGCTACCTCAAATATCTGCACTAATCAATCGTTACTGGCCGTTGGTGCCACCATCTTTCTAGCTGCACTGGGCAAACAGGGCTTCCGTGAAATGAGCGAACTCTGCCTCCAAAAAGCGCACTACGCCTTCCGCCAGATCACAGCCATTCCAGGCTTTGAAGCCGCATTTAGCAGCCCCTTCTTCGATGAATTTGTCATCAAATTGCCCATCTCTACAGACCGGTTGCAGCAGCATTTTGAGCAGGTTGGCATTCTTGGTGGATATCCATTAGACAAAAGTTATGCCGGAATGGAGAACTCTATGCTCTTCTGTGTCACGGAGACACGCACGAAAGAAGATATTGATCTCCTGGTAAACGCATTGAAGGAGGTCCAGGCATGAGCGTAGAGTCATTAATTTTCGAAAAGGGTGCCCCTGGACGACGAGCGGCCACCATGCCTGAAATGGATGTACCCGTCGAAGCATTGGAGGATCTGCTTCCAGCCAATCTCTTGCGTCAGCAGCCAGCTCCCTTACCCGAAGTAAGCGAGATCGAGGTCGTGCGCCACTACACCCACTTATCGCAGCGCAATTTCGGCGTCGACACCGGCTTTTATCCGCTTGGCTCCTGCACCATGAAGTACAATCCCAAGCTCAACGAGGATATCGCGGCCCTACCAGGATTTGCCCACATCCATCCATTGCAGCCTGACAGCACAGTACAGGGCGCTATTCAGTTGATCTACGAGTTGGAGCAATACCTCGCTGAGATCTCTGGCATGACACGCGTCACATTGCAACCATCCGCAGGCGCTCATGGCGAATTGACCGGTCTCATGCTTATCAAAGCCTATCATCAGAGCCAGGGTGAGGGGCATCGTAACCTTGTAATTATCCCCGATAACGCGCACGGCACCAATCCCGCCAGTTCAACCTTAGCCGATTATCGCGTTGTAGAGGTCAAAAGCGACGCGAAAACCGGCGGCATCGACATGGCCCATCTCCAGACAATTCTAGAGTCGCATGCCAGCAACATTGCCGCGATCATGATGACCAACCCCAACACGCTTGGGCTTTTTGACGCTAACATTCTAGAGATTGCGCAAAGAGTGCACGAGGTAGGTGGCCAGCTCTACTACGATGGTGCAAATGCAAACGCCGTGTTGGGCATCACTCGTCCCGGCGATATGGGCTTCGATGTTGTCCACTTCAACCTGCACAAAACATGCAGCACGCCTCATGGCGGTGGTGGACCCGGCGCTGGCCCGATTGGCGTCAAAGAGCACCTGGAAGCATTCTTGCCCGGCCCCTTACCCGCTAAGAACGAGCAAGGCTATTATTGGCAAGAGGTCGGCCCCCAATCAATCGGCAAAGTGCGTGCCAACATAGGCAACTTTGGTGTCCTGGTCCGTGCCTATACCTACATTCGCAGCAACGGACCTGATGGGTTACGCCATGTTGCCGAGAGTGCCATCCTCAACGCCAACTATCTCAAACACGAACTGGCACTCCGCTTATGAGATCGCCTATCCGCTTACCTGCCAGCACGAGTTCGTGGCCACAGCCCAGCGTCAAAAAGAAGAAAGCGGCGTCACAGCCCTCGATATCGCCAAACGCCTGCTCGATTTCGGCATGTACGCACCCACCGTCTACTTCCCTTTAATCGTGCATGAAGCAATGATGATCGAGCCAACCGAGACCGAGACGCGCGAAACGCTGGACTACTTTGTCACCATCATGCACCAGATCGCCGAAGAAAGCCGCACCAACCCTGAAATCGTCAAAACTGCGCCCCACACAACCGTGGTAGGCCGCTTAGACCAGGCACTGGCGGCACGCAAGCCCAATCTGCGCTGGAAATCAGGGCAAGAAGCTACGCATTAAGTCGACGACATCTCACGTACCCCTGTTCGTAGGGGCGCGATAAATCGCCATTGCCTCCAACACATTGCAGAAGGACAGTGACAAGGTGCGACCAGTTTCTTGCTCACTCCCGCAAATACCGTAGGTGATGGGGGTATTTCAGGCACACGATGCTTGATTTCTGCTTTTCTGGAATTTGTTGGAGGCAATGATTTATCGCGCCCGCTGACAATCGGGCGGTGCAATCAAAACTTTTTGCACCGCCCACTCCGGACACCATGCTGGTCGTTTTCTCTTATCCTAAGCTTAAGCTACAAGTTACTCCATTAAGTTTAATAGAGGATGGAGTAGGAGTATTATTATTCCACGATGCATTGAAGCCTGGTTTGATGGAAGAGCCGGGCTTTACAACAACATTGGACGAGGTATTCTTGATGATTACCTTGTTGCCTTTTTGGGTAAAGATCCCATTCCAGCTCTGGATTATTATCTGTTTGCTCGCAAATAAAATTTGCACTTTCCACCTATGAAGAGCCTTTGAACTGGTATTCGTAATCGTAAAATCATCAGTAAAAAAAGCATCTTGAGCAGCCACAGTATAGCTTGCCTTGCAACTATGAGATGAAGCTGAGGCTGGAAGTCCACTTGCAGAAGCAGTAGTACTGGCGAACGATGGAAAGATCAATGCACCAGCGAACAGCATGCAGAATAGCACAGAAAGCATTATCCATTTCCAATGCTTGTAGAAAAAACTCGTAGTAGATAGCTTCCTTGTCATTGTAAAATCCCTTCCCTGGTTAAAACAGTATAATGCACGTCACGTTAAACAAATAAGAGGTCTTCGTACTTCACCGTTTCTTTAACGTTTTTCAATGTAAATACGAACCTTCCGTCTGTTTAAAAAAAGTGAGCCAGAAAGATATCATGGTTCCTATATAGTGTACTTGTGTTTAATCAGAGATGTCAAGGTGATGATATCTCAAACGCACCGAGGGTGTCGGCAAAAATTGACGGGCATCCATATCTCAAAGTGTTACCATTCAACGTCGAAGAAACATAAGCCCACTAAAACTCACCGTCGTCTCCACCATATCCATCTGCTCCACCCTCTCGCGCACCTCCTGCGATAGATGCCAGTAATTCGGTGTCATCATCACCGCCTGCACAATCTCTTTCTGACCGAATTCCAATGTATAACTGAGAGGCGAAGACGCCACAAAATCAAAGAAAGGAGACAATAGCGTAACAACTTTCTGCTCTTTATCCTCTTCAATATTCAGCAAATGCAACTTCGCACGCAACTCCTGCAGATGCTCAGAACCAGGAATTACAACCACTAGCAGCCCCCCAGGAGCAAGCACACGTGCAAATTCAGCAGGATTTCTAGGTGCGAAAATATTCAGCACAACCCGCATCGCGTCATCGTCAAACACCAGCCACTCTTTAATATTCGCCACCACAAAGCAAGCCTGTTTATAGCGCCTGGCAGCCATTCTAATCGCATCTTTAGATATATCCAGCCCGATGCATCGCGCCTGATAATTCCGTGCGAGGAGAGATTGTTGCAAGCGAGCAAGATAGTAGCCCTCACCACAGCCTGCGTCAAGGATATTGAGTGGAGACGCGGATGAAGGCAAATGAGTATAAAAATGAGCAGAAACGAGTTCGTTAATGAGATCTGATAAAGGTTGATAATGTCCTTGTTCCAGAAAATCACGTCGTGCCACAAGCATCTCTTTTGCATCCCCGGGTAGTTTTTTGCGCAGGAGATTGACGTAACCCTCAGAGGAGATGTCAAAGGAGTGAGAATGAGAGCATTTCAGAAGAGTGCCATTTTGTTCCAACAAAGCATTACAAATGGGACAAGTGAGCAGGTCGGTACACAACATAATCTGGTCCTTTTTTGTTCAGACAGATCACAATTATATCATACTTGCCCATTTCATGTTACAATACATCTGCGTATTTGCTACGAAGCCCGCATAGGGGCCAGGTTTATCGCGCCCACGATTAAAGGAAATAATCTATGGAATATGCAGTTCTCGGCGGCGGCGCACTCGGCCTTATGACCGCTTACCGACTCGCTCAAGCAGGCCAGTCCGTCATCGTGTTTGAGCAGGAGAAGATTGCCGGTGGACTCGCATCCGGTTTTCAGGTGGAGGCAGGGAACGACATCTGGCTAGAAAAGTTTTACCATCATCTCTTCCGCACCGACAGGACAGCCATCAACGTCATACAGGAAATGGGACTGGGAGATCGCCTCGAGTGGCTCCGACCCCGCACCGTTAGTCTTGTAGGAGGACAGATACACCAGCTGGATTCACCCCTGACACTGCTCCAATTCAAGCCCTGGCGCATCGATGAGCGTCTACGCGTGGGGGCCGTCCTATCCTACCTCAAACTTGTTCCCCCCCGATTGCTCGAAGGCAAAAGGGCCGATCCCTGGCTACGGCGCTGGTTGGGCAAGCACGTCTATGAAATGTTCTTTGAATCGCTCTTTATAGGCAAGTTTGGTCCTCTATATGACCAGATCGCACTCCCCTGGTTCTGGGCCCGCTTCCATGATCGCACGACACAACTGGGCTATCTGCGTGGTGGCTTCCAGCACTTATACGACCGTCTGGCAGAACGCATTCACCAATCAGGCGGCAAAATTCTGCTGGGAACGCGCGTGGAGAAAGTGGAACAGCAGGATGGACGCTGGCGCATAGAGAGCAGCCAGGGCACGTGGACATTTGACCGTGTGGTCTCCACATTTCCCAACCCGCCTTACCTGCCGCCTTATTCCCGCATTGCCTGACAGCTACCGCGCAAAATACGATTGGGGACAGGCGTATGGAGCTCACTGCCTCATCTTAGCAGTGAATAAGCAACTGACCGATAGCTACTGGATCAATATTTGTGATCGTGGCTATCCCTTTACCGGCCTCTTTGAACACACAAACTTCCGCTCGCCCAGCTGAATATGGAGGACGCCACCTTCTCTACCTCGGTAGTTACCGACCAATGAACGACCCACTCTTCACTATGAGCAAGGAAGAAGTCATGGCCGACGTACTTCCCCGCTCTGCAACGCATTATCCCTGACTTTGATCCAACGCTTGTCACCGAGAGTTGGATGTTTCAGGCACCATTCGCCCAACCAATCGTGACTACCGATTATAAAGAGCATATTCCACCCTTGCATACGCCCATTGATGGTCTGTGGGTCGCCAACATGTTCCAGGTTTATCCGCACGATCGGGGACAGAACTATTCGCTCGAACAGGCCGAAAAATTGGCAAAGCTGCTCCTTTCATAAGAGGTGAAGGGTCGGGGGAAATAGACACTATGGGGCAAAGAGCAAAGGAATGCGTCCTCTATACGTTATATGTATAAAGGAGGGGGACGATGTTATGAATTTTGAAGATATTGAGTACAACAATGACTCGGTCAATTCACCTCAGGAGTTTCGCAAGACATCGGAGCAATGGATCTCGGAGGGGGACGCTCACTATAAAAGCGGCTGGTATCAAGCCGCACTGGATGCATACGAGCAAGCATTGCGCCTTACCCCAAATAATATGCATGCCCAACAAGGAAAAAGTCATGCCTACGCACAGGTAAAGCAATACGAAGAGGCCAGCACTTCTCATGAGCATGCGGTCCAATCATCTCATCTAGCCCAGGAGTACTACACATCGGGCAACACCTTTTATCGCCTTGGGAATTATGAAGAAGCTGTAACAGCATTTAAACAAGCCACTGCCTGTGCACCTGGTTTCGCCCCTGCATATCAAGGACTGGGAAATACATTCTATCGTCTGAAAAAGTATAAAGATGCGCTCAACGTCTTTGACCAGGCCATCCGGATCAATCCAAACTATGCTGAAGCACTGTATAGTAGAGGTGTAGTGCTATCAACGCTTAAGCTTTATGAGGAAGCCGTCGTCTCATTTGACCGTATGTTACAGATTGCGCCCTATGATGCCGGTGCTTCTTACAACAAAGGCATAGCGCTCTATGGGCTCAAGCGCTATGGAGAAGCTCTCTCCGCCTTTGAGCAGGCCATCCATCTTGTTCCGAATAATGCCCTGATGTATCATAACAAAGCAAAAGCACTGTATGGACTCAAACGTTACGAAGAGGCTCTGGTCGCCTGTGAGCAGGCACTACGCCTGGCACCCTCCTATGTCAGCATCTATAACAACAAAGGCAATGCGCTCTATGGCTTGAAACGCTACGAAGAGGCGTTGGTTACATACGAGCAGGCTATTCGCCTGAATCCACAGGATGTGCGCACGTATTTTAACAAAGGCAAGGCGCTCTATGGTTTGAAGCGCTATGAAGAAGCTCTAGCTGTATGTGAGCAGACCATTCGTCTCGCACCCCACGATGCACGCGTCTACTATAACAAAGGCAATGTCTTGTACCGCCTGGAACGCTATGCGGAAGCAATGGAGGCATATGAACAATCCGTACGCCTTGATCCTACTGATGCGCAGACCCATCGAGCGTTGAGTAAAGCATTTTATAGCCTCAAATCTTCTGGCGGGACTTTAACTGTCCCTGAACCAGCCATCAGCTCAGATGCTGGGCTGCCGCTCTCAGCATCTACCGTCAAGATGAAGCAACCTGCCCAATTCTTATATAGCGTAAAGCAAGCCATCGTTCGTCTCTTTCATTTTTAAAAAATACGAATTTTTAGAAAATTTGTCTAAACCTATTGTCAAATTTCATCAGGGTATGCTATACTAGTCGTGGACACAGTAAGTGCAGGCAACATCGGCACTCAGCAAGGTGCAAATGGGCTCGCACGGTACTTGTTCGAGGATAAGCCCAATGAGTCGTTTGCATGGAGTCATTCCGGGGTGTAGCGCAGTCGGCTAGCGCGCAGCGTTCGGGACGCTGAGGTCGGAGGTTCAAGTCCTCTCACCCCGACCAGGAGACACACAAGAAATTGCGTGCCTGATCTTTCAACTCACAGGTACAAAGAAGGAGTTCACAAATGCAGGACTATCAGATTTCCCTCTCCACCTCTGCGGTGGATTGTCCGGGTTTTCTGATTCCTCCGCACGTTACGTCTAGTACGAGGAACCATGAACGTACTGGATGGGCGGTGGACGGCCCTGCTGTACCTGTTTCACCTGGACGTGCAATACGCCTCCACCCTTATCCGCCCAGTCATCGCAGGCGGCAGTGAAGCAAAGGAAAAAGAGCGTCTAATCCTCTTTCTTTCCTTCAAGTGCTTCCCCTCGCTGTCTGCACCTGTTATCGGCTATGACAGAGAGGAAGGGAAGCTATTCATGCCTGTTCTTGTATTGAATTCCTCACTACAGCCTCTCTCGGTCATTCCAGAGCGTCGTCTCATCGTTTTGCTTTCTAAGCAAAAAGTAACCTTTGTTGATGAGAACGTTCGTCAGTTGATCGAAGAGAGTATCGATGCTCGACGTCTTGAGCTGGAACGCCCCGTCATTGTGCAGTTGCTTGCCAATGTGCGCGTTCCTCGCGTCGCCCTTCAGCCATCACGTGCAAATATTCTGCTACGTGATGATGAGACCTGCCAGTATTGCGGCAAGCGTAGCCGCGATCTGACTCTTGATCACATCATCCCGCGCTCCCGTGGTGGACAGAGCACCTGGGAGAACCTGGTGGCATCCTGCAAGAGCTGCAACGGCAAAAAGGGCAATCGCCAGCTAAAAGATGTAGGTATGCGCCTGTTGCGTCAACCCCGCCCGTTGTCGCAAGAGTATGCCGGTTTCTTCCTCCTGCGTTACCCTAAGCTCCGTGAGGCCTACGAGGAATTTCTCACAACCGCTCAGGGGAACCATATACACGGTATGCACGGTATGAGCGCGTAATAAACTGTCTTAAGCCTATAAGTACATGCGCTGCTACGCAATAACTCCCAATCCGCGTAGGGGCGTGTCCTTGCGACCGCCCGCGTCGGGAAGAGAATTTCGTTCCCCGACGCGGGCGGTCGCCAGGACACGCCCCTACGTTTTTGCATCCACTCCCCTTGCTTGAAGCGTAATCATAATTAGATAGAAACAGTAAGAATATATCCTGGGTGGGAATTCAGTACTTGCTACAATAGCCCGTTTTATTCTCCCCGTAATTTATTGCCTTGTCTGGCGTTATAAAAGAAAAAGGATAAGCATTCTGTTTCATTCTATTCCAGAACGTATCAGGTGCAAGTAAAGGTGGTTTCATGGTTACGCAACTTTTTTCTAATGAACCTCTTCTTCGTCCAAAGACAGGTCTTACCTATCTTTGTATGCATGGTCATTTTTATCAGCCCCCCCGCGAAGATCCATTCACGGGACAACTTCCCGTCGAGCCGGGGGCAGCACCTTTTGCCAACTTTAATGAAAAAATCACTGCCGAATGCTATAGGCCAAATGCCGATGCGGGCAATTTTGCATCCATGAGCTATGATATGGGTCCCACCCTGGCTTCCTGGCTGGAGCAATCACATCCCACTGTCTATCAGCATATTCTTGCCTCCGAAAAGCAACATATGGAGCATTACGGCGTCAGCAATGCTCTGGCGCAGGCATATAACCATACTATCCTGCCATTAGCAAACACACGCGACAAACGCACTCAGATCCTCTGGGGCTTGCAAGATTACCATCATCGTTATGGTCACGACGCGCACGGTATGTGGCTGGCAGAAACCGCCGTGGATATCGAGAGCCTTGATATCATGGCGCAGTACGGCATTACTTACACTGTCCTGGCACCATGGCAGGCCGCAACCGGGATTGATTGCACTGAACCTTATAGCGTGCCACTGCATAATGGTCGTCGCATGACTGTTTTCTTCTATAACGCACCACTATCCGGCGGCATCTCCTTCGATTGGAATGTAACGAACGATGCGGATGTCTTTGCCTCCTCCTACTTGCCCACACACCTCACCCCAGGCAAAAGTATGGATGGAGACTCGCAATTGCTTCTCATCGCGACCGACGGCGAACTCTACGGCCATCACAAACCCTGGCGCGATAAGTTTCTCGATTACTTGATGAATCATGGCGCCCCCAATCGCGGCTTTGAGATATGCTCTCTAGAGCGCTATATGGGCATGTATCAATGTAGCAAAGAAGTTCAGCTTCACGTGCCCAGCGCCTGGAGTTGTGCCCATGGAGTCGCACGTTGGAACTTCGGCTGCTCCTGTACCGAGGGCGATAGTAGCTGGAAAGGATCATTACGCATGGCCCTGGTCTGCCTCGCTGGAAGAAGCAACCTCCTGTTCGAGCAGTATACACGCAATACGCTTAAAGATCCCTGGGCCGCCCGCGATGATTACCTCGCATTACATAATGACTGGGAGACGCTGGAAAGCTTCTGGGCCCGGCACGGCAAGTATTCACTGACAGATATACAATCTCTCAAACAGGCCCACCAGACGCAGCAATTGCTAGAAGCTCAATACTACCTGCAATACAGTTTCACCAGTTGTGGCTTCTTCTTTGAGGATCTTGATCGCATCGAGCCTCGTAACGATATCGCATTTGCTCGCCGAGCCATCAGCCTCATCTGGCAAACTCTGGGCATTGATCTGCAACAAGATTTTGTTCACGACCTCCGCACCACCAGAAGCTGGCGTACTCACCTCTCAGGTGCAGATCTGTATCAACAACTCCCGACTGTATCGCCTGATTTGTTGCCTCCTCTTGAACCTGTTTGATTTGTAGAGGCGTCGTCAACACCTATAATGCTCAAATAAGACGAATATGGTAAAATACGTAGGATCATCGAATTAAGCATAAAACACATTGAAACCGTAGGGACCCGATTTATCGCGTCCAGCGATTTATCGTATAGGAACCTTCTCGATGAATCGCTGGACGCGATAAATCGGGTCCCTACGGCATTTGCAGTATTGAGCATGGAAACGTTCACGCTTCGTCAATGCCTTTCCTGATTTTGTTGGAGTCAATGCACCTTGCGTGCGCCTGCGTGTCATCGCAGCCCCTACACCAGTATTTGGAGTAATTCGAGTGAAACGTACCCTTCATCATCGCAGATCATCCATGGTGTAGGGGCACCATTTATAAGCCCGTGCGATTTATAAACCCGCCGCTCACCACCCTGATTGCATTCTGGCACCTGATTTTGTATCAACCAATATGTGCTTACCCTGGCCGGAGAACTACGCATTATCCCGACGTTTCCCCAGAAGATGGAAAGCCCGGTTCAAATAACCCCGTCCATGACCTCCCTACGCATAACCTGATACAATAATGCAGTATAATAATTTATAGTTTGTGCGCAGGAAAGAGTACTGGACTTATGCCATATACATCCATTCGAGAAGTTGCAGACGAGCTTCATTCAGGGCTCATCACGCCCTCCGAACTGGTTGCGGAAACCCTGGAGTACATCGCTGAAACCGATGAGTCCATCCAGGCTTTTATCACCGTGATACGCGAGCAGGCGTTTAAAGACGCAGAACAGCTTGAGCGCGAACAGCGCACTGGCCTCTATCGCAGCCAACTCCACGGAATCCCTATCGCGATCAAAGACCTGATCTCCGTCCGCGCCGTACGCATGACAGCAGGCTCCAAAGTGCTCTCAGATTACATCGCTCCCGAAGATGCCATGGTGGTCGAACAGTTGCGTAAAGCTGGTGCCATCATCATCGGAAAAACCAATACCCACGAGTTTGCGTACGGTCCCTACTCAGCACCCACGCACAATCCATGGGACCCCACACGCACAACTGGAGGCTCCAGCGGAGGATCGGCAGCCGCAGTGGCATCCGGAATGTGCGTGGGCGCGATTGGTACCGACACTGGAGGCTCTATCCGTATTCCGTCTGCTTGCTGCGGCGTTACAGGACTCAAGCCAACCTACGGACGTGTCAGTTGCTATGGCGTTATTCCCCTTAGCTGGTCGCTTGATCACGTTGGTCCCATTGGACACAGCGCGGAAGACTGCGCCATTCTCTTCGATGCCATCGCTAAGTACGATCCACGCGATCCCAATAGCGTCTCAGGCCCACCAATCGCGCCCAGTCGCTATACCGCAACGCTCATTGGAGGTGTCGAGGGGCGTGGTCCGCTCTCGCTACAAGGCTTAAAATTAGGCGTCCCGCAAGAAGCATTTGTCACACCGCTGCATCCGGAAGTACGTGCTGCCTGGCGAGCAACATTGCGTGTATTGGAAGAGGAAGGCGCGGAACTGGTCGACGTAGAATTGCCCCGCCCAACTATGGACCTTTATCGCACCATCCAGCGTCCAGAAGCCAGCCTTGCCCATGCACAAAAAGGCTGGCTTAGCGAACGCATAGACCTGTACAGCGACACGGTCCGCTCCAACCTGCTCTCAGGCCAGACTATTCCAGCAGTCGATTACCTGCGTGCACAACAGGAGCGCCGCATCTTCTCTAGCAGCCTGCGTACAATTATGCAGCGTGTCGATGCCTTTATCCTTCCCACGCTGCCTATTTCTGCCCCTTTGCTTGAGCAGACCGGACAGGATATTGAGATCGATGGCGTTGTTGAAAATACTACTGTAGCCCTGTTGCGTATGACCATGCCTTTCAATCTTTCCGGATTGCCTGCCATTTCATGTCCCTGTGGCTTTACCTCCAACAGGCTCCCCATTGGCTTGCAGATTGCCGGAAAGCCCTTCGAAGAGGCAACCGTATTGCGTATCGCTCATGCATATCAACAATTGACGGATTGGCATCGTGAAATGCCCCCACCCGCATCGTAGGGATGCCGTTTACAAGCATTGACTCCAACAAATTATGGAAGGACATTGACAAGATGCGAACATTTTATTACACACTCCCGCAAATACCGTAGGGACCCGATTTATCACGTCCAACGATTTATCGAATGGGAACCTTCTCGATGAATCGTTGGACGCGATAAATCGGGTCCCTACGGTGACGGGGGTATTTCAGGCACACGATGCTTGATTCTCTTGCCTTTCTGTAATTTGTTGGAGCCAATGCGTTTACAAGCCCGTGGTTCACGCCGCCCAGGCGTCTAAAAGGGAATATGTCATGCAAACACCCAAAGAACCAGATATTCCAGCAATGCACCAGTTGCTTGTCGACCAGTTGAAAAAGAACGGGCATATTCAAGATGCACGCATAGAGGCTGCATTTCGTGCTGTACCTCGCCACCTCTTCCTGCCTGGCGTCGCGCTAGATGAGGTCTATCGAGATCAGGCTATTGCGACCCGGTCTATCAATGGCCAGGTTGTTAGCTCTTCCTCGCAGCCAACAATTATGGCGATTATGCTGGAGCAGTTGCACTTGCAGTCCGGTCATCGCGTGCTGGAGATTGGCTCTGGTACCGGCTACAATGCTGCTCTTATGGCGCACATCGTCGGTGAGACGGGCGAGGTTGTTACCATTGATATCGATGAAGATATTGTGGAAGCTGCACGCGAACATCTCGCCGCCGCTGACTTTAGCTCTGTACATGTCATATGCGCCGATGGCGGCCTGGGCTATCCAGATGCGGCTCCCTATGACCGCATCATTCTGACCGTTAACGCTGCTGATATCACTCCCGCCTGGCGCACTCAACTCAAGCCGCACGGTCGTCTGCTACTCCCATTAGTGTTACGCGGTCCCCAGGCATCAATTGCCTTTACACCTGTCGAGGATCATCTAGAGAGCCTGTCAGTGCGTGCCTGTGGTTTTGTGGGCTTGCGCGGAGCCTTTGCCGAAGCTGATACCGTAGTTCAGCTCTCACCCGAAGCTGGTCAACTCGTTCTTCGCCTTGGTGAAGCTCGTCCCATCAACGCTCAGGCTACCTATGATTTATTACATAGTCCCGCTCAGGATCTGCCGTTAGCGATCTCGCTGGAACCTCAAGGGCTCTTCTTCGGACTTGGCTTCTGGCTTGCTCTGCACGAGCCGTTGTTCTGTTCTTTGAGCGCTTATGGGTCTCTGGCTGAGCAAGGTATTATCCCTGGCCTTATCAATTTCCCTGGCAAGACCGTTACTACTGTTGGCTTGCTTACTGAAGATGCTTTGAGCGTCCTCATGCGGAATCCCATCCAGGCTTCTACTGATGCTCTTCCTGATGGATCATCGTTCAATCTCTATCTACGCAGTTTCGGTTCAGCCGCTATGCTTACTCAGCAACTGAAGCAGCAGATTATAGCATGGGATGTTGTTGGCCGTCCCGGTGAACAGCAATTGCATGTCAGAGCATATCCTCAGGATGCAACTTGCAGTTTAAAAGTGTCAGATATTGTTATCTCAAAAAAGTGGACAAATTTCGTGTATAGTTGGTAATAATCTCTTTTTTAGGAGAATTTAGAGGTATGCAGCCACTTTCTCCAATAATTGATCTATCTCAAATGGTTTCGCCACAAAATCATTTGCACCGGCTTCTCGTGCGGTTTTTTCAGCATTTGGATGTGCCGAGAACATAATAATGGGGATATGCTTTGTCTCCTCCTGGCTCTTAAGCTGTTTGGCAATTGATCGGCCATCCTTTCCCGAGAGGAACACATCGAGGAGGATGAGGTCAGGGAGGCCACCGTTATGAAGCTTCTCTACATAGTCTCCCTTTTCTGTTGTCATGACCGCATATCCCTCTTCCTCCAGGATCTCCTGCAGCGCCTCTAGAATATCCGGTTCGTCATCAACTACAAGAATTTTCTTTGTGTTCATCTCCATCTATTCTTTTCCCTTTTAGAGTGGAAGTGTAAAGAAGAAGGTCGCCCCTTTTCCTTTAACACTCTCAACCCATATGCGGCCTCCATGCCGTTTAATGATTTCACAAGAAATATAGAGGCCAATACCCAGGCCCGGATAGGTTTTTTCCTCTGGATCGGTAACTTGATAAAAACGATCGAAGATCTGCTGATGGTAGTTTTCCGCAATCCCTATTCCAAAATCCTGCACACTTACTATTACCTGCTTGCCATCTGTTGAGGCACCTACAATCACTTTGTCCGCACGCGGCGAATACTTGATGGCATTGGTGAGTAGATTTATGAGCACCTGCCCAATGCGATCCCTGTCACCAATGATCGGAAACTCCGCCATCTCCTCAATCTGCAGTTGATGCGTTGGGGAGATCTCTTGTAGATTTTCTACGATTTCATGAATAAGCCCTGCCAGATCAAACGCCTCTTCTTGCAGAACGAGTTTGCCAGCCTGCATCTTTGAGATATCAAGTAAGTTACTGACAAGCTTGGTGAGCTTATTCAACTGGCTATCCATACGCGCAAGGTAGTGTAATCCCTTCTCATCTTCTTGTTTTGTGGCCCGTCGTTGCAGAATATTTGTAAAGCCTTTCAAGGCCGTGACCGGAGTCTTGAGCTCGTGACTTGCCATACCAATAAACTCATTTTTGCGCTGCTCAAGCTCTTGTTGCTCAGAAATATCTGTTATGACATTGACGGCAAATTGCACGCGCCCATCTTCATTGAAGATAGGTTCAGCTTTAACCAGGGACCAGCGAATATGTCCCGTAGCCTTGTTGACATATTGAATGATGACCTGAACGTTTTTCTCGCCCTGTAATGCTCGACGCCCAGGTAGCTCCTCAGTAGGCAAAAGGTTTCCCTCTTCATCTTTCATGACGAATTTGTTCACCGTCTGCTTCAATATATCTGGAGAGGCTCCCAACATTGCCTCAGCGGAGGAGAAGCCACTCACTCTGGCCGCTATATCGTTGGCATAGAGAATGGTACCATCAATGTCTTGTGCCGTAATTCCATCGGCTGCCGTGTGTAAAATGGCCTCCAATTGCTCCTTCGCTTTTCGTAGCTCTTCCTCCATCTTCTTTTGAGCGCAGATGTCGATAACAAAGGCCATGCATTCTCCCTTCGCTATATCGACGAGCGCACCTCCCACCAGAACCGGAATGCGCCTCCCATCGCTGGCTATATACTCCTTCTCATATGGGCTGGCAACCGCACCATGACGTTGCATCTCTTGCATAGCTTGCTCGTCTATCTCTACGTACTCAGGTGGCGTCATATCGGCCCAGTTGATACGGTCAGAGTGCAAATCCTCTCGTGTATAACCAACCATCCGGAGAAATGTATCGTTTGCTTCCGTGATAGCGCCATGTATATCAGTGAAGATGATACCAATGATGTTGGAGTCTACCAGTCGTCTCAGGCGTGCTTCACTTTCTTGCACTTTATGACGCACCAGAACTTGCTCAGTAATATCAACGGCGTGGACCAGGATACCTTCAATCACGCCATCGCTATTGCGTGATGGTTGGTAGGCGAAATTGAAGTAGACATCTTCCAGTATCCCATTATTGCAACGATCAAGGGCTATTTTTACCTCGTTGCCGATAAATGGTTTCCCGCTTGTATATACACCATCAAGCAACTCAAATATCCCCTGGCCCTCCAATTCCGGCAATACTTCTCGAATTGGTTTTCCGATAGGGTTCCGGTGACCTATCGTCTGTAAGTAGACAGGATTGGCAAGCTCGTAGACATGCTGCGGGCCGCGTAGAAAACAGATGAGAAGCTGGAGCTTGCATAAATAGATCATATAGTCGTTGATAAGCAGCCTCTGCTTCTATACGCGCAGCCCGTTCCTGCAGAAGCAGCTTGTTTTGCTCTTCATCAACTCCTTGGATCTCCGTGATGGTGTGTCGCACCTCTCCTGCCCTATCGCCATTAATACACTTCTCGTCTGGTATTGCCATACTATTCCTTGTCCTTTGATTTGCAAGTGGTGATGAGCGCCAGTTCTGTTATTCATTCGTACTATAACATGTTTATTTTGCCAGGACAACGGGAGTAACAAGTTGGCTCTCTTACTCTCTCATCTCCTGCACCGCCGCAGCAAATAAGTCAATATCGTGCCTGATGATATCCAGGCTACGTTGCCAGAACTCCTCGGCCCGCAGATCGATTCCGAAACGTGCGGCCAACGTTGCAGCATCGGCCATTCCCGTAGATGAAAGCAACTCGTCATAGCCCTGCTTGAATATCTCCGGGTCTTGCTGGTAGCGTGCATACAAGCCCAATCCGAAGAGCTGCCCAAACATATAGGGGTAGTTATAATATGAGCGTGCTGCGTTATAGTAATGTTGCTTCACAGCCCACATGTAAGGATGCAGCACTTCTTCATCTAATCCGTTACCATACGTTTCTCGTTGTGTCTCTAGCATCAATTGGTTGAGTTCATCGATAGAGAATTCTCGTTGTTTGCGCTTCTCAAAAACGCGTTGCTCGAATAGAAAACGACTGCTCACATCTACTACTACCTGGCAGGTTCCTTGCAATGCTGCCTCCAGGATAACGATCTGCTCTTGTCTGCTTGCCTGTTTCAATGCAGCCTGCCTGATGATCGTCTCACAGAAAATGCTGGCCGTCTCTGCCAGCGTCATTGGATGGCTACGCTGTAATGAAGTGCGTTGTGCCAGATTCAAGTTATGGTACCCATGTCCCAGCTCGTGCGCCAGTGTGCTGACACCTGCGAAAACCGGCTTAAAGTTTGCCATTACACGCGATTTATCTCCGCGCAGCCACATGCAAAGTGCACCATCTCGCTTGCCTGCTCGTGGTTCGGCATCGATCCAGTGTTCATGAAATGCACGTGCCGCAAAGTTGGAGAGCCGGGGCGAGTAGCTGCCAAACTGTTCAATAACAAATGCGGCGGCTTCTTCAAATTCCCATACCCGCTTGCTTTTCCCAATGGGAGCGAACAGATCGTACCAGGCGAGGCGTGCTAAATCCATTGCCTTCGCTTTTGCCTGCAAATAGCGCCGGAAATCGGGAAACGCCGCCCGTGCTGCTACGAGCATTGCATCAAGTATCTGCTGGTCAATACTGTTTGTCCACAGCGATGCATCCAGGGGAGAAGCCCAGTGACGACGATGCGTGGTCACCAGCACTTCGCTTTTGATACTGTTAAGTGCCGCTGCAAGTGGGAGCGCAACCCGTTTCCAGCCCTCTATTTCGACAGTATAGGCAAGCGATCTTACTTCGCGCTTCTCATCATAGGCCAGATTGCGTATCGCGCTCATTGGCAGTTCTTTGCTCTGCCCATCAATCTCCATCTCTAAGGTGAGCTGTGATGTAACATTCCCATGCAACCTGGCCCATGCCGCACCATTACTTACGTTTAGCTCTGCCGCAAGCGACTCTTCTGCCTGCGACATGAGATGCTCTGCCTGCTCCTTTGCTCTATAGAGAGCATAGGTATGATCGCGTGCAATCTGCGAACACTGGATAAGCTTCTCTATATTCAATGAGCCGATCCATGCCGTATAGCGTGTTGTTAAGAGTGAGAATGTGACCAATGCATTTTGCAACTCGCTATTTCTGGCCTGGGCAATCATGTTCTGAGAATCTGTGAGGATGAAACTATTAATATAGGCGGTGAGCGTTCTTATCTGTTCCTGAACGCTATTATAATGTGTGGTAATCCTCTCAAAAACCTGCACTATGGATGGCTCTATGGCCTGAAATGGCTGTCCTGTAATATTATACCGGTCAAAAAGGTGCGCAAGGTTGGCAATATCTTGCCCCATTCTTGCACACCCCTCTTCAAACTCAGGCGTTTCTAGCCCTGGATAGACCGCAGTCATATCCCAACGTGGTAGAGGATGGGAAGTAGTCAAAGTAATAATCTCCTTTTAATATCCATCTGGCGATGCACGCATTGTAGCATGACATTCCATAACTTGGAAGAAGAAGACAAGATTGTATAAGAGGTAGAACAAGACAAGCTCTTGACTTCCCACCCTTTTCCCTTCCATTTACCTTCGTAACCATCATTGATGTGTTTGTATCCAGCAATACCCTATACATAGGATCCAGATTTATCGCAATACCGTTCAAATAAAACGAATGAAGGAAATTCGGGTAGGGGCGTGAGCTTGCCTCCGCCCTGGTGGGGGAACAAGACGATGTGGCGGCCTGGGCGGAGGCAAGCTCACGCCCCTACCCCAGAAGGAGAAATTCTTCGGTATTTGAACGGTATTGCGATTTATCGCGCCCAGGTGTCACACCCAACTAACCCGTAGGGGCCAGATTTATCGCGCCCGTGCTGAATATTGACATAATATCAAAGATAGAGAGAAATCTTATGAAAACAAGAACTTCGTTCATGCTACCGCTCGTTATAACGATAGCTTTCTTAGGAGTATATGCTCCGCCATCTTCTGCTCACACTGCAGGGATAGCACCAAACATACTAGAGATTAAGCGTACACCAGCTATTTCCACTGGCCAGGGAGCGAACGTTACACAGCCTCAACTTGTGCAAGGTATTTATCATAATATCCTTTCTCTTCCTGGGCAACCAAAACATGAAATCTGCCCTATGTATGTGATTGCTCAATATCAGCTCACATTTTCGCACGGAGGATCATCCATTTTGAATGCCAATGTGTTGCAGGGTGGGTGTTTGACAGTCAATCTCGGTCACGGTGATATACGTGCCACCAATAAAGCGTTCTGGTCCTTGTTTGAGCGGGCTAATGGGCTTAGTAATGCGCAGCCGATGCTTGATGCTCCTGAGGGGCTGGGACCGAAGGATCTTCAAGATGCCTATGGGTTACCATCCGCGACCGCTGGTAAGGGACAGACCGTCGCCCTTATTGATGCCTACGATGATCCGAATGCAGGGGCTGATCTGGCCGTCTACCGTTCAACCTTTGGTCTCCCACCCTGTCCCGTCGCTAATGGCTGCTTCAAAAAAGTCGATGAGCATGGCAGCACACACTATCCTAGTGCCGATCAGAGCTGGTCTGGCGAGATTGCGCTTGATCTCGACATGGTTAGTTCTATCTGCCCTAAATGCCACATCTTACTCGTGGAAGCAAACAGTGCCTCATTCCCAGACCTGGGGAACTCTATTAATACTGCTGTGCACCTGAAAGCAAATGTTGTCAGCAATAGCTATGGCAGCAGTGAAGATGCTGAGACCGTACAATCTGCTGCACACTATTACGATCATCCTGGCGTTGTGATCACTGCGAGCGCTGGGGACCAGGGTTATGGCGTGCAATTGCCTGCTGCATTCAAAAACGTTATAGCTGTCGGTGGCACCTCACTGAGCCGTGCAAGTAATCCTCGTGGTTGGGCCGAGGCCGTCTGAAGTGGTACCGGAAGCGGGTGCAGCCAGTATGTCAGCAAACCTGCCTGGCAGAAAGACAAAGGATGCCACAAAAGAAGCGTCTCTGATGTATCTGCCGTGGCAGATCCTGCTACCGGCGTCGCGGTCTATAACACATATGGCGGCGATGGCTGGGGCGTGTTTGGTGGCACCAGCGCATCATCACCCATCATCGCTAGCATCTATGCCCTGGCAGGCAATGCGGCAAAGGTGAATAGCTCATACCTATATCACCATAGCACAAACTTAAATCCTGTCACTGGTGGCAGCAACGGAATCTGTATACCCAATTATCTTTGTAGTGCCATCGCTCATGGTTACAACGGTCCAACCGGGCTTGGGACACCAGAAGGAATTGCTGCCTTCTAAAACCTCCATCACTATTGACGCATGTGGTTCCCTTGAAAACTTTAAGGGAACCACATGCCCTTGGGAGGATGTGAACATCCACGTAGGAAACACAGGCCCATTCCACTTCGTTGCATCGCGCCCCTACAGTAGTATGGTACGTGAAAGATACAAATAAATCAAAAGATGCTTGATCAAAGAATAAGGGCCCGAATATTTCGCGCCCATCGTGCCCGAAGAAATCCTCAAAGCCAGGGTAGGGGCCCGAATATTTCGCGCCCGTCGAGCCCGAAGAATCCCTCAAAGCCAGGATAGGGGCACGAAATATTCGGGCCCGTCATGAACTCCCTTGACAGTTTCCACGTGTAAATCGTACCATGATGTTGTATTTCTCTCTTCCGAAATGGAAGTTGCCAACGAAATACAAGTAACATATCAGAATACATACCCCCAAATAGAAAAGAGGATTTCATTTACCATGGCAAAACAAAGTCAGGCCATACGCATTCACAACTATGTAAGATCAGAAGAACTCAAGCTTGAGTCGGTACAGACTCCTGAACCACAGGCAGACGAGGTGCTGGTTCGTGTGCTTGCAGCGGGAGTGAACCCGGTAGATTGGAAGATTACTGAAGGGTATATGAAAGACTTTCGACCGATACAATTTCCTTACATACCCGGTCGTGACATCGCTGGCATCGTAGAAGAGGTTGGCCCCGGCGTGACTGCATTCCAGAAAGGACAGGCGGTTTTCGGCCAGAGCGCAAAAGGCGGCTATGCTGAATATACCGTTGCCTCTGTGAACACCCTTGCGTTGAAGCCGGAAACCCTGAGTTTCGAGCAAGCAGCCGCAATACCCGTAGGTGCGACAACTGCCTGGCAGGGTCTTTTTGATCATGGCAACCTCCAGGCGGGTCAGACCGTTCTCATCCAGGGTGCTGCTGGCGGCGTCGGGCTATTCGCTATCCAGTTTGCTCACTGGAAAGGTGCGCATGTCATCGGCACCACCTCAACGGCCAATGTTGACTTTGTGCGTTCCTTTGGTGCTGACACGGTCATTGATTATACCACCGCACCAATTGAGCAGGCCGTTCATGACGTAGATCTTGTATTCGATGGCGTTGGCGCTCCAACGCTCACATCTTCATTAAAGGCAGTGAAAAACGGTGGAACGCTTGTCACCATAGCGGGCCAGCCAGATGAGCAGAAAGCACGCGAGAAGAACGTACGCGTTGAGAGATTTGCTGCTCAAGTCTCCAGCAAACTATTAACTACCTTTGCTCAATTAATAACAGAGGGGCAGTTGAAGGTTGCTATCGAGGCCACATATCCCATCAGCGATGCGGGTCAGGCGCACGAACATAGCAAGAGCGGCCATGGCCGAGGACGCATTGTGCTCCATGTCGCCGACTAATGTAATCCTCGGTCAAGTCTGTAATCCCTGCCTCGCTCGCGATATCCTTGATCGTTGTCGGATAAAAGGCTTTTTCGGCAAATACCTTTGTGGCCGCATCAAGAATCTGGTTGCGCCGCGCCGCGATGAGCTGTGCCCGGATAGGATCGGGTGAGGATGTCATTTGTTTTCCCTCTTGAATTTGCATACAGTTATATGTATGCAAATTCAGTATACTGAATACTTTGCCTGAAGTCAAAGGTAACGCTCTTTTTCATGAGGATCTAACAGGGCTATGTACCAACCACACAGACAAGGTAGGGACCACGTTTACGGCGTCCAGCGATTCATCGACGTGTATTCCTTGCAAAAATAAACCGCACCTGCAAAGGAATAGCACGTTTGTATAATTCTATTATACAAGGTATAATAGGGGAATAAGATTATATAAACGGTGAGGTAGCCATGACAACCGTCCAGACTGTAGATAATGCGCTTGATCTCCTATTGAAGGCCACAAAAGAGTTTCCATACGCCTCTCTGGATATCTGCACAGATTACATATCGACCAATGGTATATTTCCATTGCAAGACACACTTAAATCCATACGCACTCCACGAGCTATAGTGGGATTGAACCATACCAACCGTATAAATGCATTTCGTATGCTACGTGGTCTGGGTGTGCAAGTATATGTCTACGTTGCACCAACTCGAACAATTTTTCATCCTAAAATCTACTTTGGAGTATCAGAAACGCAAGCATGGGCCATGATCGGCTCCTCTAATCTCACTGAAAGCGGCATGCTTACCAATATAGAACACAACCTTTTCATCACTGGTCAGCGCCATATAGAACCATTTAGCTCCATAGAAGCGCGTATCGAAGCGTTCATTAAACAATCTTATCTCTTTGACCGCGCGTTTGAGAAGAGCCTTCTGGACGTTGAGCGTAAGTTGACACGAAATCAGCAACCCGGCAAATACGACGAGTACCTTGTGGCATCGGGCATCAAACCTAAAGAAAGATTGGAGTTGATCATACCTGATGAAGTCCGGCGCGTTGCCCGTAAAACTCTTTATGGATTTTCCAGAACTACCCGATTGGAATATGCCTATCAGATGTTGCTGCTTCTTGTTATGCTCAGTAAAAGTGATGCGAACGGCTGCTTTTCAGTGGAGGAAGCTGCTCGCTGCTTCATGCAGTTTTATAGGTTGCGCAGAGAAGCAGGATTGCCTCCTGAGAAGAGGCGGGGTTCCAAACTCGCAGTAGTAGACAATCCTCATGCAAGCCTGGCCGAACTATGCGAGATGGTGAAAACGCGCCCTTTCCCACGCTTTGAAAGGCAGGGTTTACTCGGCTTGAGCGAGGATGCTCAATATTTCCTGGTCAATCCTGCATTGATTGAGGATTTGACCAATGAAGTGCGTTGGGAGTTGAGAAAATTGGCGATAAGAAGGATGGCAGAACATTTCGGACAGGATATTATTGAGATAGATGCTCTCGTTGTAAATGTTATAGGGCAATAGATCGAAGCTTTTGGAGAAATTTTGATTATGCCTACTGGCGCACAGTCTTTTCCACCGACTAATCCTGACCTGAAACGCGAACTAAAAGATCAGCTCTTGAATATGTCTCCTAGAGCTTTTGAGCTTTTTGCTGGCGAATTTCTGATATACGCGGGTTTAGAGAGAATTTCAGTCACAACCTATCAGGGAGATGGAGGAATTGATGCGGAAGGAGATCTTATTGCTACCCTATTTCGTATTCCTGTAGGAGTGCAGGTAAAGCGTTATAAAAAAGGTAATGTTCCACGTTCAGATATAGATAACTTTATAGGTGCCTTATCTGGTCGTTTCTCACAAGGGATATTCATGACTACGGCTAATTATCGACCTAATGCGTTGCAGAAGGCTACAACTTCTATCCCTCGGATAATGACTTTGAATGGTGATCAAATTGTATCGGTAATGCTAAGACACAGTTTAGGTCTGAAACTTTCGCCAATCAACACGCAAAATTTGGGCATCGATACGGATTATTTTGCAACATTTGAAGCTCAGAAACAACTGTTGACGCGTAAAATTCATGAATCATCACAGTGCTATGATCCTTTAGCGTCTACAACTCAATCTGACGAGTCACTTGAAGGTCAAGAGATAGAGGTAAAACCTGAAAATGACCTTATATCAATAAACGCATTAGGCTACGCTTTGCGCGTTGATCCCAATAGAGTTCGTCGCTGGCTCGATAGTGGGAAATTGTTAGCTGATGATCAGCAGAAATTGGCAGGACGCACTACCTACTATTTCAGGCGTGATCGTATTGAACACATTCGAAAATCATTGAGCCTGGGAACTAATCCTACGTCGAGTGATGAATGGAAACAGGAGTTTCTAGATTATGCCAGGAGTCATAGTCTGGTTCGGTCCTATAAACCTGTAATGATGAAAGCTATATTTAAGCTTGCTGATCGAGAGGGAAAAGTGAGGATGGAAGATCTCATTAAAGAATTTAGAGAGTTCTACATCCAACGTGTTAATGCTGGTTTACCAGCAGAAATAAGGTCGTCTATCTTGCGGGAGCCGGATAAAGTCAGTGATAATGATATCAAACAACGTATTGTAGATATGCCCCTTGATCGCTATCTAATCAAAAATTATATTGAGTACTTTCCCGATGATGAAACATTAAGAATTGTTCCTCAGTTATGGCAGAATCTACGGTACTATGAGATACTTGATATATTGGAAAGTTTTGATGACCAAATCAAATACTACTATACGCGTGATAATAAAAAAGGTAAGTGAGTGATGTTCTTAGTGACGACATCGAGACTCCCGTTTAGCAACCTCTATGCTAAAATGTAGGGGCACCATGAGCGGACATCCGTTGATACAAAATCAGTGCCAGAATACCGTGGGTCATCTGAACACATCGAACTTCGCTCTGCCAACGATTTTGTATCAACCAATGCATGAGCGGAGCGAACAAGCCCATGCGCCGCTGTGCTGTGCCTCTCCCCCCCATACGCTGCCAGTGTGACCATCCCCCAAATCCCATGCCTGATTGTAATTCCGTTCCCAATCAGCTATACTCCCACCAGACAAGACCCATCTCACCTCATCGTTTCCCTCCATGAACAACCTATCTCAATCCAACACACAAAAGGAACATTCCACCATGATCCAATCAACCACCCACTTCCCACAACCCATCGCCCTCGACGACCTCTGCCAGACCACCTTCCCTCCCACGGACTGGATCATCCAGGGCCTCCTTCCGGCTGGCCTCACCCTTCTCGCAGGCAAACTCAGAACCGGCAAATCCCATCTTGCCCGCCAGTTCGCCTTCTCCGTCGCTACCGGTCAGCCCGCCCTTAACAAATTTCCCACCACCCGCGCGACCGTTCTTTACCTCGGCCTCGACGACATTCCCCGTCGCATGGTCGAACACTCCCACCAGCAGTTGCAGGTCTGCCCTCCTCCTCATACCTTCTATTGGCAAAACGCCTGGCCCCTCCTCGCCAGCGGCGGCCTCGACGCCCTCGAAACCTGGCTCCAACAATACCCTACAACCCGTCTCATCATCATCGACTCCTTCTCCCACCTTCACCCCTCTACCCACAAATCTGATAACGCAGCCATCCTCACCTCCCTCAAACGCATCGCCGACTCCTATCACCTCTCCATCCTCCTCACCCACCAGATCCGCCAATCCAATCCTAAAGATCCCCTCGGTGCTCTGGCTGGCACTCCCGCATTCGCCTCCATTCCCGACTGCATTATGCTTCTGCACCCGGACTACGCCAACCATACCGCCTCCATCCACTTCTCCGGCTACGACCTCGAACCTCGTACCCTCACCCTCACCTTCGACACCAACGACTCCCGCTGGACCCTTTCCCACAATTCCTTCTTCGGCTACACCCTCACACCCCCGCGTATCGATATCCTCAACGCCCTCCATAAAGCTGGACATCCCCTTTCCCCCTCCGAAATCGCTGTCGCCCTGAATAGAGAACCCGCCCGCATTAGTCGCCTCCTCTATAGCATGGTTCGCTCTGGCCTCGTCCACACCGTCGAAACAAGCCGCTATGTTCCCCTGATTACTCCAGGTGAAACCTCCTCCGAAAACTTCCTCTATTCCATCCTCTACCCCGAATGCGATACCTCTCCCTCGATCCGGCATACCGAATACTCCACCTATACAGAAACACCACAAGACGAAACACCACAAGACGAAACACCGGAATACCGGAATGCCGGAATGTCGCAAAACCCCACTGGAGAACTCTTACAGCCTCCCACCTGATCTCTTGTGCCTACTCTGACTGAGGAAATCGAAAACTCTTTGACTTCCTCGTCCCAGAGCCTCTCTGTAACACACTCCGTATATCTTTTTAAGAGAACTTCTCCCATACCACGCAAGGTTTTGCATTGTATTCTCACTTATTGCAATAAAATAACTTTTTAAAAACTATTGTGTAGTAGTGCTACTTATTATGAGTAACGAGAGAACCCATTTTTTATCATCAAGGAATGAAATGATGCAAAAAACATTTGTTAATCTGTGTCCTCTTCCAGGCCACTTTCGCACTGGAATGCGAACAAGAATAGCGGTTGTTGTACTCGGCATTGCCTTTATCAGCAGCATGCTTGCTGCCTGTGGTGGTACATCGCCTACAGCAGTGAAGTCAACACCGTCGTCAACTCCGACACATGTAATAACTCCGACTCCAAGGCCGACGTTTACTTCAACGCCGAGGCCGATCCCAACACGATTTCCAACGCCGAAGCCGATCCCAACCCCTCAACCAATATTAGCGCCAGTGCCAGCTCCCACTTCAGCACCTGCCCAGGCCGCACCTGCCGTGCTCGATTTGCAACCGTTGTCGATGAGTATCGTCGGCCATCTCGACTGCAATAAAAATGGTGCCTTTGTCTGTTTCGCACGCGTGCTTTCCAGTTCAAGCAATCAGAGTGATCTGCACTGGTCTGCCTTCACCAACGTGCCAGGGAATATTGCCTTCAGTCCCGTGGGTGGAGTCCTTGCGCCTGGTCAGAGCGTGCTCATAACCATCACCGTTCCGTTTACTGTCTGCACACCCGGTTTATTCTTTTTCCAGGGACCGATCAATACGCATACGATCACCTGGGCGTGTTAATCAAATCTTTGTTTGCTTGACAGATGACTATTCTTGTGTTTAAATAGTAGACATTATGTACACTAAACTATTGTTGGATAGCTTATTATTATTCGCTGCACTTTGCCGCACATGAATTTATGAAAAGGAGTTCTATAATGTATTCCTCGCAGGAACCTGATTCATCACAGCCTCGCATGGAGCCCTATCCACCATCTGGAGATGCTCCCTATCCCTATCCACCATCACAGCCAGGAGCAAATCCTTATCCATACCCACCACAAGGGGCATATGCACCGCCCGAAGTAGGCCCATATCCCTATTACCCGTCACAACTAGAAATGGCTCCCTATCCGTACCCACCGCAAGGAGCATATCCCCCACCAGGAATCGCTCCCTATCCACCGCAGGGTTCTTATGTACCACAAGGTCAAAAAATACAAAACAGGCGAGCAAATCGCGCGATGATTTATGGTTTCATCTCAATCTTTCTCGCCATGATTACACTTTTACAAGAGGTTGGGGCTGCTGGCATCATCACAGGAACATTTGCCATCATCTATGGATTCACCGCGCTAAAAATAGCAAAGCAATTACCAGGCAATGCGGGGCGCAATAAAGCTATCACCGGAATTGTGCTGGGTTTCGTCGCATGGTTTCTGGTGATTGTCTCGCTCATCATTCGCTCATCATTCGCTGGGCAGTGAGTGGATCATAGGAGTAAGCACATTCGAAGGCATCAGACAAACTTTAGTGAGTGTCGCACTCTGGAGAAGTAAGCGGAGTAATAGAGCCCGTTTCATCGTCTGCAAGATAGCTCTCACCAAATTGTCTGATCGCCTGCAGAATATCGACGAGTGCCTGCCCCTTCTCCGTCAGATGATACTCCACACGAGGAGGAATCTCCGCGAACGCATGACGCTCCACAAAACCAATCTTTTCAAGCATCTTGAGACGCTGCGAGACCGTCTTAGGACTGACATTGCCCATCGTCAACAGCTCACCAAAACGTCTGGGCCCACTTAAAAGATTGTAAACAATAAAAAGCGTCCACTTATCACCTATCAACCGCATCGCTCGGTCCATAGAGGAATGCGCTTCACAGTTTGCTTCCTCTCTACCTATAGAGGATTGGGTAGTCTTATCCATGCCTTCTATTATAGCACAAAATCTCCCTTGACGAAAGTGACTTCCTTATGGTATATTAATTCCTAAAGGGAAATAAGTGTGCAGATGGAAATATAAAAAGGTGTTCCCTGTAAGCCATCATTCCAAACAATAGAAATTCTGTTATTGTGACAAGGAGAAAGATCATGAACGTTGTACTCTGGATTGTACAGATTTTGTTAGCACTCGCATTTCTTGCCGCTGGTTTTATGAAGGCAACTCAGCCGGTTGAAAAACTCAAGACTAATATGGGCTGGGTTGAGCATACAACTCCCGGCATTGTAAGGCTGATAGGCGTCTTAGAGATACTGGGCGGCATCGGACTCATTATACCCGCTCTCACACACATCCTGCCCTGGCTCACAGCCGTCGCAGCAATAGGCCTGGTATTAACCATGGTCGGCGCGATTATCGTCCATTTTCGCCTTCACGAAGCCTCTCGCGTCGCAGCTCCGGTCATTCTACTCCTCCTGGCCCTCTTTATCGTAATAGGCCGCTTCGCCATCGTCCCCCTCTCCTAATACCAGAGATCGTGAGGGAACCGTATCACCGTAGGGAAGCCATTTATTATTCCGTAGCCCCATCACAAACCGTGCTGACGGAGTGGAGCCACGGAATATCCTGGCCCTACGTTTAAGAAATGTGACAACTAAAATGACTCCGGTACAATCCCTAAAATTTCATGCGCTCCGCGTACCATATCCATAGAGAAAATAGGTAGCCGTCTCCCGTACCGTAATATCCAACCCCGCTCCCATACAACGTGCCGCCAGATCAACGGGATCGTAGTAGTTTTTAACGATCTCAAAGGTTCGTCCATCATTTAATCTGCGAGTTGTAAGCTGGCTATCTTGAACAGGAGGCTGATCGTGAGCGAAACTGCCACCGGGCGTACGCCTTCCATCAGCAAAGAACACTTTTCCACCGGGACGAAGCATTGTTGCAACTGAGCGTAAGAAGCCATCAAGCCGCTCCAGCGGGATGTGTGAGATCCAGAAGCCGAAAAGGACTCCATCGTATGTTCGTTCCGGATGCCACGAGAAAAGATCTGCCTGCAGGTACGAAACGCGGTCGCTCGATACTTTCGCGCGATTAATTTCAATCATCTCCAGTGAGGCATCGACGGCTGTAATGGTAGTAGCCGTGCGTACAAGGCGTTCGGTCCAGATCCCTGTACCAGGAGCAAGTTCGAGCACATCTCCCGTAAGGTCCAGCGTGTCAAGTGCAGCGAAGGCTTCATCAGCCTCGGCGAACCAGCGTGCATCCATCTCAGTACCCTGACTATAGTGTCCCTGACGGTAGAACCACTCGTCGTACTCATGAGCGCGTTCTTGATAATATGTCCTCATTTCTTGCAATGTTTGTGCGGAGATCGGGGAAGTCATAGGCTAAGAAACTCCTTTTATACTCTCGCAATGCATAAGAATATAAGCCTGTATGGCTTACATCTTCTATTATAGGGCAAAATAAAGAGAAATTGTCCCCATCAATCTTTCTGCTTAGAAAAAAGACAGACTTTTCCCTGTCCTTAAGAATTTGCAATGTCAGTCGATAAGAAGAAAAGAGATGCATATGATAAAGAAATTTTCCGAGGTGTATGATGAGACCTTTCCTTCATTTGATGAGCTCCTTGTGGTTTGCTACTATGGCCCCTGTGTTGACTCCTCTTACGACCATCGAGGCGAGGGAGGGGATGCGCAAACGCTGCCTTCTCAGTGTCATCCTGTTTATTAACTTTGTAACGATGCTGTCCTTTATGCTTATAAGCATTTTCTTTGGCAAATATGGAATAGAGATGGAGCTGAATGTTTTCTGCCTTGTGACTATAGCGCTTACTTTTTTGTTAAATCGCTATGGATATTTGAAATGTGCCGCCATTTTTTATCTTCTTACCACGTTTCTTGAGATAGCCGGGATAGTGAGTATTTTAACTCTCGACATACCTATACTTTTAATTAGTTGCTGGCCAATCTTTTTTGTTTTGCCGGTGGAGGCCGGACTCTTTCTTCCATTCTGGGGACCCTTGTTAATGGCATTTTGCGAGGTGGGATTTATGGGCTGGTTCTTGCTTGTCGAACGCGAGAGCCCGTTTGCTCTCTATATGAAAATTCCCACCGAGCAGCTCATGTTTGTTTTCGCTATCGGGTTATTTATGATTTGCATAGCGCTGTTCTCTGCTATTGCGACTGCAATGACGAAAAGAGCAGTGCTTCAAGCGGACCATACGATCGAATTGGAACAAGCTAATCATGCTCTAACCGTCGCATATACGCAGTTAGAGACAACTCATGACACTATCCAGAAGCAAGCCCTGACCGATGGACTGACGAATCTGCCGAATCATCGTGCCATCATGAGTCAATTAGAGAAGGAATTAAATCGCGCTCGTCGTTATGGCCGTTCTTTCTCGTTACTCTTCTTCGATGCCGACCGCTTCAAGCGTGTCAATGATACCTATGGCCATGCTGCAGGTGATGCGGTTTTGCGCCAGATTGGTGAACAAGCCAGCAATGTGTTGCGAGAAGGAGATACTCTAGGGCGCTTTGGTGGAGAAGAATTTATCATTCTATTGCTTGAAGCTAATGCCCATGAAGCCAGTGTGGTTGCTGAACGCGTACGCGCTATTATTGCCTCGGAACCTGTAGCAAAAGCAGAGGTGGCTGATGGACTCTCAATAACTGTGAGTATTGGCCTCTCTACCTTTCCAGACGATGGAAATACAGGGCAGGAATTGTTGTCGCAGGCGGATGAGGCAATGTATATGGCTAAGCGATTGGGGCGCAACCAGGTCCGAACGGCGGAGGAAGTCAGACACATGAGTACGGATCTTGAACTGATGGCCCTATTGCAACGGGAAGGGCAACGTGAGGCCGCGCAGCGAGAAGAGATCGTGCCAGAGCAACTCCGTGAAACATATACCGTGCGCATGATCAGCTCACTGTTGTCTTTATTGGAAGGGCGCGATGAGAATCTGAGTGCACATGCTCATGAGGTAAGTGACCTGTCAACACGTATCGCTCAAGCATTGCAAATGCCGCTAGCACAGATCTCCAGGATTGGCATGGCAGCCTTGTTGCACGATATTGGGAAGGTAGGGGTACCAGATACGCTTCTGCAAAAAAACGGAGCTCTCTCCTCTCATGAACGTACGTTGTTGCAGGATCACGCGGAGTTGGGTGCCAGTATCCTTGAAGGTAGTCCCTTTTTATACGACTTGATGCCTGCCGTACGTCATCATCATGAATATTGGGATGGCAGCGGTTATCCTGAGCACTTAGCCGGAGAAGACATTCCCCTGGCTGCTCGCATCATAGCTGTGGCCGAGGCCTATGACGCAATGCAAAGAGATTACCCTTATCAGAAGAGACGTTCCCCTGAGGAGGCATTGGCTGAACTGCAACGTTGTGCTGGTACGCAGTTCGATCCAATCGTTGTCAAGGTGCTCTCGACACTTCTTACGGATCAGTCGTTATCTCCAACTGAAAATCTGTTACAGCAGGTAGGGTAGGCATACGCTAAATATGCCACCCCTACGCCCGGTTCTGATTAATAGATAATCAGCTTTGTCGAATTAACTGTCGCAAAGTTATAAAGCCATTCTACATCAGGTGTGCTCATATTGACGCAACCATGCGAACCCTCATAAGCGAATGAGGTTCCACCGGGGTCCATATGCGGGAATTGCATATCAGGCCCGTACATAGTGCGCCACCAGGCCTGATGGATGAAGTAGCCCTCGCTATGATACTGCAAGGCAAAAGCAATCGGTGTGGGAGGATAGTAACCATCCTGACCCGGCTGTTTGCCCGAGGTAAATTGTATATTCGTCTGACGCGTCTCAATCCACCATGTACCGGGCAGGCTAGGATGATCAGGCATGCCGGTTACCACCTGAAATGCATTCACCATTTTACCATCCTCATAGACGCGCATAGCCTGCTCAGCCAGCGAGACTACAATGACTTTGCCAGACGTATCACCATATTTTTGCATAAGTTGAGTATCAGTCTGATGGACCTGGTTATACGCTGTTTTGTCGCTGAAATCCGTCTGATAGGCCTGGAAGTTCGTCAACCAGTTGTCCAATTGCCCAATGGCATACCGATAATCGGCCACCGTCTGTGAGCCATCTATCAACCCCTGTGCAGGATAGTTAACGATCGCCTGATATTCATATCCCAGATTGTAGGTCACTCCATCATAACTATCATAATATGTATGTTTGTTTGCCCAGGCGTTAGCTTCCTGCCCCAACTTCTGTTGCAGACTTGTTGCCTCTGCTTGCAGCGCAGGAAGTTGAATTGCCGCAACCTGTCCCTTCAGTGTTTTTAGCGTCGTCTGGTAGGTAGCATCCGAGGTTGCCGCATTCAATACTTCCTGGTCACCGAGGTACTGCTGTTGGTAATGACCTGCATTGCCACCATACTGCTGCATCAGTGAGATCCATTGCTGGAACGTTTCTAACTGCATGCTCCCCTGCTGTTGTAGCGTGAGACTGACCGTAGGAGTAGGCATGGGCATGGAAGCAGCCAGAGAGCCCTTCTGAGAAACGTTGTTTGCCCTGGCCAACCCATTGCAGGAACTGAGTAGAAGCATACAGGCCAGGAGTAGACCCAGAAGAAGAGTTGATGAACGTCGATTTAAGTGTTTTTGAGATATTGGCATGGATTTGTACATAAGGCAATCTCTTTCTGCCGACGGCATTATTAAATTTGTATATTCACATTCACATATTAAATAGATCGTATAGATCCAGCATTTTGTTTTGTACCAGGTCAATAATATCCTATTGTTTGGCGAAAAGATATGAACTATGTCACAAAAGTAGGGGCCCGAAGAGTTTCGCGCCCGCCCTGCCCGATGAACTCGTTTTGTAACCATCTGATCTTTAGTGATAGTGTTGCAAATCTGTTTTTGGGGTATGACGGGCGCGAACTCTTCGGGCCTCTACCACGACTCAATCTTCGACAAGGCATATTGCAAGAGATCTGTATGTTCGGGTAGACCGACGGTTACGCGCATGAAATTACTCAAATAGGGATGATGGAAGTAACGGAGCAATATGCCGTGTGCTTCAACGGTAGAGCGGATACGCTCCATTTTCACATCCTCTTCGCACACGCGGCTCAGAATAAAGTTGCCTTGTGAATGGACGGGCTCCAGGTAGGGAAAGCTGGACAGTACCTGGAAGAGGCGCTCTCGCTCCTTTTTGAGGAGTTGAACTTTGTCCAGAGTGTAGTCCAGGTGTTTGAGTGTTTCAATCGCAGCGATATGACCGGCCACGTTGACCTCAAAAGGGCATTGCGCTCTACGCATATAGGTAACGATCCACTCGGGAAAGATGCCATAGCCGATGCGCAAGCCGGCCAGCCCGGCCCATTTGCTAAAAGTGCGCATGATGATGAGATTCTTGTGCTGCTGTACAAGATGGGCAAGTCCTTCTGGTTGATCAGAGAATTCAACGTAGGCTTCGTCGACGACGATAATGCGCCCGGTTTCGAGTAGGGCGAGCAGGTCCTCTTCGCAGATGGGATTGCCAGTAGGATTATTGGGTGAGCAGAGCACGATCATCTTGGTTTCCGGCGTCAGAGCCATCAGAACGCCCTCGACATCGACCTCGTAATCCATCGTGCGAGGCACTTCCAGGACGTAAGCACCGCAGAATGTGGTGATGAAGGTGTAGAGCGAGAATGTTGGAGGGCAGCAGATGATGTTGTCGCCAACCGAAAGGAAAATGTGCCAGAGCAGGTTGATAAGTTCGTTGCTACCATGGCTGATGACGATAGAGCGGCGCTCAACGCCAGTATATTCGGAAAGAGCTTGACGTAAAGCGGCTGATTTAGTATCGGGATAATTGTTATAGTTTGCATGATCACCGAGCGCTTGAAGCACCTGGGGAGCGGGTCCATAGGGACTTTCGTTGCTATTTAATTTAATAAGTTGGTGTTCGGGTATGCCTGTTCGCGCACTAAAGGTCTCCAGTGACTCGCCAGGAATATATGCGGCCATACGATCTAACTCTGGGCGCACATGAACGAGGCGGGGAGGATACATATACATGATTTATCCTATTTCTCCGAGTCTGCGTCCACAAAAATCTGTGCCGGACGCCGGATAAGAGAATTGCGAGGAGCACTGCCACTGGCTGAACCATTATTCCCACTATCAAAGCGCCTGTCGACGCGTACTTGCGGATCCGTTGCTGTGTGTCTATTGGTTGTATCCACGAGAGCATCGCTTGATTGTTGCATCATTTCAACACCCCGGCGCAACGTCATCATATCACGCATAAAGCAGGCAACGGCTGAAGCTGCTGAGCCTTTATCTTTCGAGGTTTCATAGCGTCGGGCTGTTGCATCTCCAGCGGCTTGAGCGGCCCGAGCCATCGGATCGGATGTTTTTGCGGCGTAGGCATCCTGGAAGATATCATCCCAACTATTCCATCGACCGCGCAGAGGTTTCCAGCCGAGCTGACTATCACTGACGGTACGCCATTTCTCTTCAGTGAACTGAATCCAGTCATCAAGAAGACGCCCATAAGCAGCCAGTTGTTGACGCAGGTGCTCTTCCTCTTCAGAAGGTCGCTGGGGAAAGCTCTGTGGCAATCCATCAGTGCTCTGCTGACTGACGTAGTTATTCGCGAAGCCTGGTTGAACTCCGAAGTTGCTTGTGCCAGGGAACGTACTGTTGCCACCCACACCTGGGAAGAAGCCCGTTCCTGCGAAAGAGGAGAGATCTGCTGTAACCTGTCCATTAGGCATGCCCAGAACAGGCAGTTCGGTGCCGGCCGGAAGTTCCCCAATGATATGAATGCCACTGGCGCTGAGGGCCGGGCTCATAATAGAGCTGCCGTCCTGCAACATCATGGCCTCGCCAAGGGCGGGTAGACCACCGATAACGATCTCCTCGTGCCCGACGGCATCCAGAATACGCCAGGCGAGGCTCGGATTTCTGAGAGCCCATAACATCCGACGACTGATAAATGTAGATGCAAAGGTGAAATTGACAATGAGCCATACTACTCCGCGTACAGCCAGCCAGTTGACGAGCGCAATGACGATAATCCAATACCAGATGTCATGCTGCCCCGCTTCCTCGATGAAGGTCAGTACAGCGGCCACTGTCAGGCTAGGGTCGCGTAGTGGATTGATGAAATCTAAAATGCGCCAAAGCCACTTCCTGCCTGTCTTTTCTTCCAATGTGCGCTCCTCTCGACTCTGCCGCTGGTTCGGCAGGATGTTACAACTTTTCCAGTTCTCGCAGGGCATTCTAGCATGTGCATTCCCTATTCGCAAGTTTTAGCAGGCGTACAGGTAGTTATGGGTGATAGAATCGGGCGTTTCAACATGCCAATGCGTTTATGTAAATCTCATCCTACGAAATTATATTTGCCCTGTACTTCACTAATCAAAACGTTTTCTTGCATCACAAGTAGAGAGGACGGTACTAATGTACCGCTCTCGTACCATCCGCTACAGGATGAGGAGTTCTGATGGCAGCGAGAACGATCTCCTGGAGAGCGGATTAAGCTGAGTTGAGTCTAATTGCCTCATCCGTTCGTGTTCATAAGAAAGGAAACCTTTTTGCCTTCTAAGGCATTATAATTTAGAGTGAGCCAGGTTGCGCTACCCCAGATCATCGGCTCCTAGGAATTTTACCTCGTTGTATGGTAACATTACTAGTGAGACCTTCGTATCGTCTACTAGTGGTCTGAGGTGCTTCTGTATCATGACATGCTATACAGAAATGTATAAATATGTGGAATGTGTCTTTAGAGATTATGTATATTGCATAACCCTATTGGCAGGAACAGGAAGCGCCTGTTAGAAAGGATAAACACATGCCTTCGCGGATGACGACAGATGTCCATCCTCCGCAGTTGATGCATGCCCGCCGCCTCATCATTGCGTCAAATCGTGGCCCCGTTGAGTATCAGCTGAGTAAAGATAAAAAGTTGAAGCCACGTCGTGGTGCTGGTGGTATGGTTACGGCTTTGATCGATGCAGGCAACAGCATGAATGTTACCTGGGTTGCCATGACAATGACAGAGGGAGATCGGGTCGCCGTAAAGGAGGCAGAGCAGCATGGAGGATTGCTTCAGTCTCCCTTACGTGGGCAGGACATGCAACTGCGCTATGTGACTATCTCAAAGGCTGCATACCGCAAGCATTACGAGAAGATTAGTAACGAATTATTATGGTTTCTACAGCATTACCTGTATGATCCCGCTCAGGATCAGGAAGCCAATGTACAGTGGCAGGATGCCTGGACCAATGGTTATTGTGTGGCCAACCAGGCGATTGCTGATGCGGTAAATATTGAGATTGGTCGTGAAGAAACAATGCCGGTGGTGATGTTACATGATTATCACCTCTACCTGGTTTCTTCGATGATTCGCAAGCAACATCCTTCGATTACTATTCAGCAGTTTATTCACATTCCCTGGCCCGATGTACGCTGCTGGCACTTTTTACCCAGCAATATCGCGCAGGCCATCTACAGTGGCCTGGTAGGTAATGATATTGTTGGCTTTCAGACCGATCGCGATGCTCGCAATTTCCTGGAGGGTGCACGCACGCTCCTGGATGGTGCGGTTGTCGATTTTGAAGAGGGCGCTGTCTGGTGGCAGGGGCATTGTACACGGGCGCGTGCCTATCCCATCTCCATTTCTGTGGCCGAGGAACGGCGGATCGTCAATAGTGCAGCGGGCAAGCGTGCCGCTGAAAAGATCAAGCCACTTTTGCGTGAACATACGATCATGCGTGTGGATCGCCTGGAGCCTACCAAGAATATCATTCGAGGCTTTCAAGCATATGATTATGTCCTTGAAAAGCGCCCCGACTTATATGGAAAGGTTGCTTTTCTGGCCTTTCTGGTTCCCTCTCGCCAGACGTTGCCTGCTTATCGACGCTATTCTGGCGATGTGTTTGCTCTCGTTGAAGAGATTAACAATAAGTATGGTTCTGAAGAGTGGACTCCGATCACCGTCTTTGCCGATAATGACCGGACGCGTGCTCTGGCTGCTATGCAGTATTATGATGTACTGCTCGTTAATCCGATAGTTGATGGTATGAACCTGGTCGCCAAAGAGGGACCAGTGGTTAATCAGTGCAATGGTGTACTTGTGCTCTCTCGTACTGCTGGTGCATTCCAACAATTAGGTAAGGGATCTATTCCTACTTCGCCGACAGATGTGCTGGAGACGGCTCAGGCGTTGTATCGAGCGCTCACCTTATCGCCTGAAGAACGCCGTGTAAAGGCCCAGATGGCCCGGCAAACTGTAGAACGTAGCGATCTCAATGTGTGGCTAACGCGTCAGATATCCGATATTAATGATCTGCTCGATCTCTCCTCTCCCTTACCTCGTCCTGTAAAAGCAAATTCTGAACCTACCGATGACGGAATGGTCGTTGCTAATGTTGGCTAGAAGTGACCTGTTGGGTACCTCTTGTGGGATCATTGGATCCCACCAGGGCACCCATCGTTGATCTCATTCCTCTAAATCTTCTACGATTCGAGAGAGTAGCTCTACCATACCCTCAACCTCCTGGACAATGATGTCTGCATGGTTGAGCAAATCCGCCAGCGTATCGGAATGCTGTACTGCTACACCTAGCGCTTTTACACCTTTATGCCGCAAACGTTCTATCTCTAGAAGCGCGTCGATGTCGGTTCTATCATCTCCTGCAAAGAGAACACCTTGTAATTTGTATCGTTCTACGAAACTGCGTAACGCATGCCCTTTATTAATGGGCAATGGCACACGTACCTCTATGACACGCTTACCTTCACTTAACTTCATATGCACGCGTTGTGCAGGTTCTTCTAACAGGTCCAGTATGTTCTGTCGTGCCCACTCAGGATCAGGTGCGAGACGATAATGGATTGCTCCTCCTACACGTTTCCGTTCTACGAAGACTCCTGGTGCCTTTTCCTTTTCGGCAAGATCAAGGAGGTATTTTCCCGCTTCGACGTACTCTGCTGCCTCGGGCAGCAATTGTACAGGTGTATGAGAAGGGAGTCCATCGGACCACTCTAATCCGTGCGTCCCTATGTAGGTCACTCCATCGACATTGACCATACGTGCTCCATCTACTACAGCACGCCCGGTGATAATCGCGACGTAAGCGTGTTGTTTTGCTTTATCCAGTAGCTCTGCAACACCTGGATAAAGCTGTGCTTCGCCAGGTGTCGCTGCAATAAGGCTGAGTGTGCCATCGATGTCAAATACAAGGCCGAGCGGGTGTTGTGCCAACAACTCAGCGCTGTCTGTACTTACCATCTCGATTGCACCTGTGCTCGTATGTATTTGTCGTAAATCTCCTGCACGCGGCGCATTGTTTCTTCACTGAGCGGAGGCAATTCTGCGGCATGTGTGTTGTCTCCAGCTTGCTGCGGATTCTTGGCCCCTGCTATGACCGTTGTTACTTCCGGAAACATCAGAATCCAGCGTAGCGCAAACTGGGCCATGCTTACTCCCGCAGGCACCAGTGAGCGTAGTTCCTCGACTGCTTCAAGGCCCGTCTCATAATCGACGCCGGAGAATGTTTCGCCCTGATCAAACGCCTCTCCGTGCCGATTGTAGTTGCGATGATCTTGAGCAGCGAATTGTGTATCGCGTTTAAATTTGCCTGTAAGCATGCCACTTGCCAGTGGAACACGTACGATGATACCGACCTGGCGCTCGTGTGCGGCCTTGAAGAACTCTTCTGCAGGCTTGAAACGGAACATATTGAAGATGATCTGTACGCTTTGCAGGTTGGGATAGCGAATGGCCTTGAGCGCCTCTTCGACTTTCTCCACGCTGACACCATAGTTACGCAGCTTGCCTTGTTGAACCAGATCATCAAGAATAGCAAAAACTTCTGGGTTATCGTAAACCTCGGTTGGAGGACAGTGCAGTTGTAACAGGTCAAGCGCTTCTGTCTGCAAGTTGAGCAGGCTACGTTCCACAAAGCTGGTCAGGTTCTCCCGATTATAGCCAGGGGCTGTGTGTGGATTGAGCCGTCGTCCGGCCTTGGTCGCGATGAAGACCCGCTCGTTATGCGATCTGCGCACCTGTGCGACGAGCTGCTCAGAATGACCATTTCCGTAGACATCGGCGGTATCAATAAAATTCACGCCGAGTTCAATAGCTTTATGGAGTGCCGCGATGGCCTCTTTATCATCTGTGGTACCCCAGGCATCTCCACCAATGGCCCACGATCCAAAGCCCATCTCGGAAGCGTTCCAACCGGTACGTCCCAGTGGCCGATAGTGCATAATATACTCCTCCGTTTTTCGTAGTTTGTTTTAAACACTTACCTATAAGTATACGTTATAGAGGCCGCATCAGGAGAGGGAGAATGGAGAGCCTAAAAATTGATAATGTATCCTTTTCTAAGGGTAGAGTGCTTTGCGCTACAAATCTGAGCTGGAAATACCTCCTACAAAATCAGACCATTAGAGAAGGATACATTACCTGAAGATTCCTATGCTTGACGATACAAAAAAAATCCATTATTATAAAGCAATAAGTCAAGTGGTAGTGAAGTATGTCTATACAATCTATAGACAAATTTTGAAAGGAATAATGAAATCTGAGTCTCACTCAGATTTTAAACTACTATCATGAAATATCTGAAACTAACTATTTATGAACTGATAGCCCTCTCCATCATCGTTGGTAGTGTGATCATTCGTCTCGCATTGATAAGCAACAACTGGCCCTGGACCGATAGCGATGAGGGTACATTTGGAATAATGGCCCGGCATATTGCCTATCAAGGAGCTCATCCTATTTTTATGTATGGCGCGTTCTATATGGGTGCATTACAAGCCTATCTTGGCGCAGTAATGTTTCATTTCTTCGGACCATCTCTGTTCTCTCTACGCCTCGGCTTGCTACTCTTATTTGTCTTATTTCTCGTCAGTCTCTATCTGTTGGCGCGTGCACTCTACTCACAAGGACTGGCCTTGGTTACAATAGCCATATTAAGCTTTGGTTCAAACTATTTGCTAACCTACCAGCTTCGCTCATACGGTGGCTATCCTGATATATTACTTTTTGGTACACTGACATTTCTTATTGCTTCCTGGCTAGCTATCTCTTCAATGCCAGTGGTTTCATCTCGCTACATACTTCAGCGCTGCCTCGGCTATGGAGCCTGGGGACTCGCAGCTGGCTTTGGTATCTGGAGCGATCAGATCATCCTACCATTTGTGGCATTGTCAGGCCTGTTATTGCTCCTATTTTGCTGGCGCGAATTGCTACGTGTTATCCCTGTACTCTGCATGCTGATCTGTTTCACTATCGGCATCTTCCCCCTGATCTACTATAACCTGCATGCACTACCTGGACAGAATAGCCTCCATATACTCCTGCGACTGCAAGGGTATAATAGAATTCACCCTAACTTGGTCCTCCAGATAATTTCAACATTCCAGGCCAGTATCCCTACTATTACAGGCAACCCGTTCTGTCCAATAAACGAAGTACCGGTTCTACGCGACCCGACATCACCCCATACATTGTCATGCACAATCGTTCATAGCGGTTGGAGCTTCGTCTACATTGCGCTCTTTGCCTGTGCATTTGTGTTTGCTACCTGGCAAGCCTGGCAAGCCTGGCGTAACTGGCATCGGCGGAAAGAAGAACTCGAGGTACGCAAAAACCTGGCTCGCCACATCGCACGCCTCCTCCTACTCACGAGCTCAACACTCGCCTTACTCCTTTTCGCAATAAGCCCGGCCTCGCTAGGCACGCCAGCCAATCATGCTCGTTACATCATCGGGTTACTGATTGCGACACCAACACTACTCTGGCCACTCTGGCGGAATGCCTGCACCATCACTCAGAAGACAGGCGGCTGGGTTCGTGCCAGAAGTATAGTTAGTGCCCTTTGTATCATCATCATCAGCATTCTCTCCTTGACTGGTACCATCATCGTCTTTCAAGAAATACCAACCGCTCAGACTTATAATCAGCAAGATCAGGCTCTCGTAGCACGCCTGGAAAGTATAGGAGCGACTCACATCTATGGGGGATATTGGACCTGCAACAAGCTGGCATTCTTGAGCCAGGAAAAGATCATTTGTGGAGTCGTCTTCGGCAATCTACGCCCTGGCTCTAATCGTTACCACCGCTACTACGACCTTGTTAAAGCTGATCCTCATTCAACTTATGTCTTTAACTACAGTGAGTATAAGGTCGTAGTAAAACATTGGGTAGAGCAAAACCGAGCAAAATATCGCCTTATCTTCTTTGAGGGATTCTATATTGTCCAACCTGTGTAACTACATAAACATTGATAGGTCAAGTTTTCCAAAAATGAAATATCAGCCTGTTGAAGTAAGAGCAAGTGAGAAATTCAAGGGTCTCCATTCCTCTTCTGAAAAAGCCCTTCCCCTTGCTAAGATAGGAGATTATCCCGCTTGAGCGACAGGTTGGAGTTCGACTTGGGGAAAACATTGTCCCTTATATATAGCTGGTATGTTACAATAGCGTCATGTTGAGAACAATCACTGCAACGCGCTATGTGACCCCGCTACGTGAGGGCGGTTCGCTTCCAGCAATCGTCGAGGCGGACGATGATGGGCTCTATGTGCTCAAATTTCGTGGAGCTGGCCAGGGGCTGAAGGCGTTGATCGCTGAACTGGTCGCAGGCGAAATTGCGCGTTTTCTGGGATTACCTGTGCCAGAGATCGTCTTCATGGAGCTCGATCCGGTGCTTGGTCGCTCAGAACCAGATTTTGAGATTCAAAGCTTGATCAAAGCGAGTGCGGGCCTGAACCTGGCACTCGATTTTCTACCTGCTGCTCTGGCGTTTGATCCTCTTGATGTGCGTCTGCTGGAGCCGCTGCTGGCATCATCGATTGTCTGGTTCGATGCGTATGTAACAAACGTCGATCGGACGCCACGCAACACCAATATGCTCTGGTGGCATCGTCGCCTCATGTTGATTGATCATGGTGCCTCGCTCTATTTTCATCATGTCAACGCGAACTATATGGAACGTAGCCAGCTTCCTTTCTCCGCAATTAAAAATCATGTCTTATTACCAGTAGCAAGCGCATTGCCAGAAGTTGATCAGCTTTTGAGAGCGCGGTTGACTGCGACAACGCTACAAAACATTATGAGCATGGTCCCTGATGCCTGGTTGGGGAATGATGCAGAATTTGCTGATCCTGTTGCTCATCGTGCGGCTTACCTCGACTACCTGCTAGATCGCCTTGCGCATTCACAGATTTTTGTAGAGGAGGCTCTGCGTGCCCGCGATCAGCTCATATGATTATGCCATCATCCGCATCGTTCCCTACGTCGAGCGTGGTGAGTGCATCAATGTAGGCGTCATTCTCTTCTGTCGCACGCGCCGTTTTCTTGGTGCGTTGCTCCATGTGGATCAACAGCGTCTGAGTGTGCTCTCTCCACAGTTGGATTTCTCTGCTATGCAACAACAGCTTGAGCACCTGCTTCATGTCTGTTATGGCAAAGAAGGAAGCGGGCCAATTGGGCAACTCCCACAGTCCGAACGCTTTCATTGGCTGGTTGCGCCACGCAGTACGATTATTCAGCCTTCGCCGGTACATTCTGGAATGTGCAGTGATCCCGAGGTTGCATTACAGGATTTGCTGAAGAAACTTGTGCTGTAGATGGTATAATGGCGCGTTTGCAAATTGAATCTGTTTCTCTGTGAAGGGAGACAAAGGTATTGAGATGCGAGGTTTTCATATGAGCGAAGTTGAACATGTCCTGTCTGTACACAATCAACTGGGAGAAGGCTCTCTATGGAGCGTCGATGAGCAAGCTTTATACTGGGTGGATATTGAGCGCAACTGCTTTTTTCGTTTGATCCCGGCAAGTGGTATGTATGAGAAAATCGAAGTTGGCGTTGCCATTGGAGTGCTTGCTCTACGAGCTTCGGGCGGGCTTGTTATGGCAACGAAGAATGGCTTCGTGTTCTGGGATAACGCATCGGGGCAGCTACATTCGATTGTAAATCCCGAGGCCAGCAGGCCCCACCTCCGCTTCAATGATGGGGCGGTAGATAGCCGAGGGCGTTTCTGGGCGGGTTCGATGGGTGGACCGGGAGAGGGCGTCCTTTATCGGCTCGACCCCGATGGTTCCGTGCACGCAATGGTATCGGATATAGACGTACCTAATGGCATTGGTTGGAGTCCAGATGATACGATTATGTATTTTACCGACTCACCACGACAGGTTATTTATGCCTTTGATTATGCTGCGGCAACGGGTAGTATTGCGAACCGCCGTGCATTCGTCGAAGTTCCGCCGGGTTCTGGTTCGCCTGATGGGTTGACTGTTGATAGCGAGGGCTATATCTGGAGTGCCTGTTGGGATGGTGCGAAGGTTATACGTTATGCTCCTGATGGTCGCATAGATCGTGTGGTAGAGGTTCCAGCTCTACGTCCCACGAGTTGCGTCTTCGGTGGTCCGAACATGGATGAACTCTATATCACCTCAGCTAGAACAGGTTTGAGCGACGAGCAGCTCAAGCATTATCCTTTCTCAGGGGATCTGTTTCATCTGAAGGTTGATGTGACTGGAAAAGAAAAGTTCAAGTTTGCTGGTGTATTATAGGTGATTGATACAGCCATCCACACGGGCACCGTTTACCAGCCCGTGTGGCAACAGATGAACTATGTTAACAATTCCAGGATACAAAGGCGCTAACACCAGATCCACTAAAGACAAAGAAACCGCTTGCCGGACATGTGTTGAAGGCATCAATAATTATCCGTTGCGACTGACCAGGAGAAAGCGTCCCGTGCTTTGGATCAATATATGCATGCGCACTAATGCTGGACACCCGCCATGATAACTGACCGTTGTAACTGGAGCTGAGGGTCAGTGTAACGGTGCAGCGATAAGTACGATAATGAGGTGGACAGTTAGCCAGATTGAGGGCAGATGGTGCAACTACGAGTATTGGTATTACAGGAGCTGGAGTTGCAGGGGGAAGAGTTGGTTCAGGAGTTACTGCCTGTGTAGGATTGGCCACTGGCAAGGCGGTCTGTACAGGAGTTGGAGATGAATGTTTTGTAACGGGGGATGGCATTTTCGTTTGCCGAGAGACTGCTATGACGCTTGTATTCGTTTTCGTCGGTAGTGAGGTAATTATAGTCAGTGTCTGTTTTTCTGGCGTTTGTACGTTTGCCTGGATAAATGGGATAAAGGATAAGGCAATTACTGCGCTCAAGCAAAAAATAGCAATTGCCAGTAACGCCGTCTTTTTTGATCCCGCCGTGAACTGGCCATTTGTCGTTTGTTGTAGAGGTGTAGGAAGCGGTGTTGCAGGATGTTTGAGAACCAGACTTTGTGATTGTATGGATGATGGTGCAGATAACTGGCGAAAGGACATGAGCGTGCGTTGTTCAGGGTTCATACTTGCGGAGAGGGTTTTAGAAAATAGGAGAAGGTGATTTGTGATAAACTGAGAAGTTCTCTCATGTATAGCTCCTATCATTGAGGGCCACTGATCCCCGATGGTATTTGCTGAATGGATAGAAGGTACAGGGGTTTTTGTCACCGGATAAATACGCGATGATATGGGCTGACAGGCTGCCTCCAACGCATCCGCAAAATGTTGTATACTTGCGAACCGCTGCTGTGGATTTTTCTCGAGGGCTTTCATCATGACCCTATCGATAGTTGGTGCCAATGTTGGTATTGTGTTTCTTATTAATGGTGGTTGTATATACATATGCTTTACCGCAGTCTGGAAGTCGGAACCGCTAAAAGGTGGCGTACCACAGAACCACTCGTATACCACGGCTGCCAATGCATATTGGTCGCTTGCATAATGCGGTGTGCCCGCTAATTGTTCGGGAGCCATATAGGTTGTCGTTCCGGCAATCATGATTTCCTGACCGGGCAGAGTCAGTTTATTCGCGTTATGGAAGTTGCGCAAGGCAATCGCAATGCCAAAATCGCTTAACATGATAGTATCTTCATTGCTAAGCAACATATTTTCTGGTTTGATGTCACGATGAATAATTTTGTGTGTATGTGCATA
>CAVQVR010000016.1:0-39360 GCA_963717195.1 uncultured Chloroflexia bacterium | reverse complement strand
CTTGAGGGCGTTTTGGGCAGGAACGCTCGAAACCTTCTCTGATTAGCGGCACTTCCCGGCAGGCACGACCATCTGAGACTGCAGGCTGTTTGGGCTTGTGACCAAAACGCCTCCTGGCTCTGGATAGGTATGGTCACCCGGAAGACTTCCTTGCCATGTGAACGTGAAGTTTGAGAGACGCTGACCCGGCAGAATAGTTAGCTTTTCCATTGTTTGGGAACGCCCATTATTGATGGTATAGGATAACACAAGGCCCTTCGTTTGGGCCGAGACGATATGAAAGACAGCATTGTAGACGACCTGAATGGAAGAGCCGCATGTCCATAGCGAAAGGGTGCCTGGGGTGACAGACATATCAATGCTTGTTACCCTGAAGGTTGAAGCGTTCGTCGTGACTCCATTGGTTGAAGATGCTGAGTGCGAGTGAGATGGGGAAGCTGTTGATGCATTCGCTACATGGTTCCCTATGACACTTGCAAAGAAGACTATTCCTACTACGAAAAAACAGACTATGATGACGATTGTTTTCCTTGTCCTGTTGTTGTTCCACATTGAGACACCTCTTTTTCAGAAACCCCGGTAGGCGAGAATTGGCTGTTTTTGGCCTTCTCGTTTGAGATCGTTACACAACGTAAGCTGCGATATCAAAAAACGCTACTACTCTAGTAATGCTTGCAATTGTTGTTTTGTTCTGATCCAACATAGCATCTTCCGGGTCTCCATCCATTAGGGGGAACAGGGTAGCTCTCTCACCGACGGAAAATGTGTTCCAGGGAAAAATGGGGGGATGTGTGTGGCCCACACATCCCCCAAAAGGCGAGAACACAATCTCATCACTTGGTTCTTCCCTCTTATACTCTTCCAGTACAACAAATTGATCTGGTAGGAGCGTAATATTGTCAAATTCATAACCACTTGATGCCTTCTCATCAGGCACGTTCACATCAACATCATACTCCTCGGGATTATCGTACACCTCAACAACGGTACCTTCAGTTCCCGCTGGAATTGTAGCCTTTATAATAGAACCCTGCACCTCTACAAGCGTTTTTATCCAATCGTAAACCTTCGCTTTCATCTGTTGTCCTAACTATTCCATCTTCTTTTCTATCAAGGTTCCTTTCGACCAGGAATATATTGTGTCCAGAACAGGTCTGGATTTTGTTTTGATATTTGAAAAGAGTGAAGGTTACTTTCCATCTCACAGCAGTTTAGACAGCCCACCAGACATCCAGGGTATTATCTGTGCCAGCCGAGACGATGCGGGTACTATCTGGCGACCAGTCCAGGGCGGTGACGCGGTCTTGATGCCCTCGATAGGAGTAGAGGTGTTCTCCTGTAGCTGCATCCCATAGGTGTAAGAGATCATTTGATTTTCCGCTACAACCTGAAGCAATGCGCTTTCCATCCGGGGACCATGCGACAACGATCACACCATCTGGGGAGTAGGAATGGCCCAGGTAGGTGAGCACTGGTTCTCCGGTCCGACTATCCCACACTTGAACAGGAGCAATACCCTTTTCGCTGGACCCTCCTGAGACGATACGGGTTCCATCCGGTGACCAGGAGAGCGTGCGCACTTCACGATCACTCTGATATGTCAGCACAACCTTGCCTTGCCGGTCCCAGATGGTGACGGTCTGATTTTCACCACCAGCGGCTAATCGCATCCCATCAGGCGACCATTTTAAGGTGTAAATAGGTCCTTGATGATCACGCAGAATAGTGATTAACCTGCCAGTATGTGCATCACAGATATGCACTGTCCCGTCTCTCGCCCCAACCGCAAGATAAGCACCATCAGGTGACCAGGTAATATACAACTTCATGCCAAAGGGTAAGTAGACGTAGCGAAAGAGTTCTTTGCCGCTACTGATTTCCTTTACCGCCATACAACTAGAGGCTATACCCAGTACAATATACTGGCTATCAGACGACCAGGCAAGTGAATAGATAGAAATCTCATCTGCTTCACGGTAAGTAACATAACACACGCCATTCTGAGCACCCCATATCTGAGCATTATCACCACTCCCACAAGAGGCGATACGGGTCCCATCAGGTGACCATACAACCTGATCGACAAAACCACCAACATCTTCTCCCATATTATGACCTCGGTAGCTTAATATGCGTGTACCTAACGGGGGTAGCTCATGCTGTTCCAGCATACTTCTCTCCTTCACAAGGTCAACCAATATCCTCATATGTTGGAGATGGAAATACCAGAGTAAGATTACCTCCAATGAAATGGCAACTGTTCATGCTTTTTAACAGTCAGATGACGATTTGCCATCTGTTCACGAAAATCACCATCTAAATAGATCTCCAATACATTCGCGGAGTCACTATCTTCAAGTTCATAGAATACGACGATGTGCTGAAACCAGAGCGGGCCTCCCTCAATCCGAGATCGGAGAAGATCATCCCAAAATGGGTTCAAACAGGCTACAAACGCGTCAGGGTCTGTGTGGTTTTCCACCATTCCCCATAGACTCATTCCTCCCTTGAGGCCAAAATTGCTTCCTGTTCTTTGGCTCAGTTCTTCAAGGAAATATATCGCCTCTTTCTCGCCTTTCTCACGGATCACGGGAAGGTGATTTTTCGCTAACTCAGCGACGCCTTCATTTTCATCACAGCGAAAAGAAACGAGAAGATTTACAAAAAAACTCATGTTTTTGTTGGCTCTTCCCTCTTATACTCTTTCAGGACAACAAATTGATCTGGTAGGAGCACAACATTATCGTATTCATAACCATTATGCGCATTTTCATCGGGTATATTTACGTCAACAGCATACTCCTCAGGATTATCATATGCTTCAACAATAGTACCCTCAGTTCCTTTAGGAATTACTTTTTTCACGAAACCGGGTACGTCCTCCAAAGTTTTTATCCAATCATAAACTTTTGCTTTCATCTTTTTTCTCCTCTCTAATGATGAGATTTAAGCCAATTTGTAATCATCCTTGGTTCTGTAGAGCCATCATCATACTGCCAGACTGTTACTAATGTTCCTGTTTTACCATTTGGTCCTGTGACTGGTATTTCTACTCTATAACGTGGACCATGCGATGTCATTTTTTCAAAAGTTGCAGGCTCATCAGGTAGTTCATTTCGTACCTGATTCATTAAATCTTGTGCGCCTGCAGCGCGGCCTTCTGGCGTATAAACATCGTATCCCAAATCGACAAATGCTACCCATTTCCCTGTGGCAGGATCATCTTCCTTGTTACGATTATTGGGATTGTCAGGATCCATGGAATATCGTTCAAACTTGGCAGGGTCTATTTGTGCCTCATCTCCGTTATTCAATGGCGGAGTAGCACTTTCAGAACCACCTTCATTGTTGCCTCCTGCATCGCCGCTACCACCTGCATTGCTATCACTCCTATTTATATTATCCCCAAAACCTGGGAACGGTCCTTCCTCATCTGCCTCCGGGCAATCGTTGACCTCTTCGATCAGTTGCTCTAGCTGAGAATTGAGGGCGGCAATTGCCATGAAAACAGCGTTCTGGGCCTGCAATTCTTCGTTCATGATCGATGCCTGAGCATCGGCTCCCAACGTAGAGAAAATCGTCTGGCTCATCATAATATTCTGGTCGGCGCGAATGGCGGGCAGGTTGTCTTCAATGGTGCTCGACAGCCGTTGCAGGTACCCGATGCTCTCGCTCATGAGCATGGATGCCTGTTGTAGACGTGCTTTGCGTTCGAGCCATGCGCTGAGAAATGCTTCGCTGGAGATGCCTCTCCATTGCTGAATTGCACCTGAGAGCAGGTAGGAGGTGGCACCTTCCAGTGTGATAACGTACTGATCCAGTTCTTCTGAACCTGCCTGATATTTCTGGGCGATCCGGTCCAGGTCGCTGGCAACTCGTTCCAGGTCGTTTGCGCTTGCGTTGTACATGTTGTGTCTCCTTCCACCCCTGGGCGCGATAAATTGGGCCCGGACGCGGACGCCGTAAACGTGGTCCCTACAGGTTGGGCGCGATAAATTGGGCCCGGACGCGGACGCCGTAAACGTGGTCCCTACAGGTTGGGCGCGATAAATTGGGCCCGGACGCGGACGCCGTAAACGTGGTCCCTACAGGTTGGGCGCGATAAATTGGGCCCGGACGCGGACGCCGTAAACGTGGTCCCTACATGTCATGAATGTTTTATGTATTTGTATTGTTTTTTAGAGCAGGGTATCTGGCAATATGAATGGATTGATTACTGGTTCAGGTTGAACGATTGGTTTCTGAGGGTTTGTGCCGGGCGTTGGTTGCGGCTGCTGGATAGGGAGTGTTGGTGATATATCTCCGGGCTTTACTGTGGAGGCAATGGTAGGAATATTCCATGGGTGGGTATCGTCTTCGATGCGTGTGAAGGCACTACCGATGTTCTTCTCGTTCTCTGTGTATAATTCGGCGGCGATTTCTAGCGAGACGCTTATGCGGCTCAATCCTACGGAGGCACATTGCATGGCGATCCCGATACGTTCCTGCAGTTGTTCTAACATGCTGGCCATCTTTGCGCATTCGATGAGCAGAAACATATCTCCACTGGCTAATTGTACGATGTTTTGCAGGTTCTGCTGTAAGGTATTTACTTGCTGTCCAACATGGAAGTATGATGGGGCCACAGTCCGTAACGCTTCGGTATCGACCGAGAGAGTATCACGTGATCCCCCTCCATCGCCAGGAACAAAAACCATAAGAGGATACCTTTCTTCATATGTAATCATGCAATTGTATTCGTTAGAACTGAGCTATTAGTTTTACATAAAAATAAAGCATGGAGTGATATTTGTCAATAATTTGTGGGATTTGCGTCTGCATCCTTCGAGGGGAAAACCGTCGGAATTGCGTAGGGGCGTCACCTCTCTCTCCGACAGAAACTGTGTTCCAGGGAAAAATGGGGGGATAGGTATGGCTCAGATTTTCGCACCAGAACGAGTGAGACTGTAGGGAAGACATTTCATTATTCCGTGTTCCCCAAAGCAACGCTCATCATTTCTGGACGGAGCGGGAGGGCGCACGGAATAATGAAATGTCTTCCCTACAGTCTCACGGTAAAGGGTGCAATGACGTTTGACAGAGCATATGTTGTGTTTTATCTCGTATGAAGAAGAACGGGCCTTTCACATACCCCCACATACCCCCAATCAATCTATAAAATCTCACAAAATTGGTATCCACATCCAAAAATTCTGCGATGTCCCTCTCATTGTGCGGTGTTGTGCAGATGTTGCGACGCCCACATCGCGTCTGCACGTACTCTATCTCTCGGTAAGTTGTGCTACTTGCTATTGCTCGGATTTAGTGACAAGAAAAGCGTGGATAAAATTGACCGTAATCATTCATCTTATCATGTATATTTTAGTCAAGCGATGAATGATGAATGGGTAAGGGCAAGGGGTGGTTGGGAAGAGTGTGAAGGTCTTGCACCTGCCTTCGTCGGCGGATTGATGAATATCTCTCTGGCAATACAGGGAGGAGGAAGCCAGATGCGGAACACTCTTTACGGCACTACACGCGAGGGGAACTGGTATGAAGGCCAGTGTCTGCAAGTTGCGTTTGCAGGTGTACCCGCCTATGTTGGCCGTTTATGGGGGTTCGTTCATTGCGGTTGATTATTGTTTGGCATCGTTCATGATGTCAATTTTTTTCCGCAGAATTGCCGTGCAATTGCTGCACGAAAGGAGAAATGAGTTAAAGTAGTAAGGGTTTGTTATTCGTGTCCCGCATTTGTACGTTTTATCTTGAGTGCTGCATCATTAGTCATTTACCTGGTGCCTTTTCTGTCGCGTCAGGTGCTAGCGAGCAATTTCAGTGACCTGGTTTGTCGCCCCAGGCACTACAGCCAATTTTCAGCTACCTGGTCTGTCGCCCCAGGAGTTGAGGCTTTACTACGAAAGGATCCGCCACACATGAGTATCGCATTACGCAACAAATACCTGCTTGCCCTGATCATCATGGCCTTATTGACCCTTTTTGTTCTTACTTTCGTCATGCTCTCTACAGTTGCGCACATCGATGTGTGGCATTCAATAGGCTTAATACCTGATATTATGTACCCCCACTAAAATAGTTCAGTATTGATGCCCAACCGCTTATAATTACGAGTGGACGTCAGCTTGCATGAATAGATGGGATGGGGAAGAGGGATGGAGCCATTGTAGTATTAGAGAAAGGAAGTGGATTATGTCTCATTATGACTGAACGCACTGAGAATGAAAGGCGCTCATCCAGGGAGGGTGGGCGTCTTTTTTGGGATGTAGGGGCGGCGTCAACGCGGCCCCTACGGTTGTCGGGTCATATTTACCTATGAATTAACAAATTATATATAAAAAGTAATATTTGCAATTTGAGAAATAAAAAGTTATAATTGTATATAAGAATATTGATAGTTTTTTACGTATTACGATATATATAATGTAGAAGTGGAGGGAGAAAATGTATGAGAAACGGAAATGGGACCATCGTCGATCAATTCGTTTGCAAAGTTACGACTACAGCCGACCAGGTTACTACTTTGTAACGATCTGTGTTCAACGGCATAAATGCGTGTTTGGAAGGATTGTTGACGATTGCATGTGTTTGAACAGTGAGGCCAAGATCATACAAATGCTCTGGGAGAGGCTTCCGCTCCGTTTTCCCACAGTACGACTGGACGCATTTGTGATTATGCCCAATCACCTGCATGGGATTATTCAATTGACCGAGCCGCTGCCATTATCGGAAAAGCCAGTGATTAGTCCGCGTATTCCGGTGCGCTTTCAAGATAGTATGAAACAGGCTGCGGCAAGGAGTCTCAGGCCAGTTTTGGGAGAAGTTGTGCGTGATTTCAAGGGGGCGGCCAGCTATGAGATACATAAGTATGGCGAAGCCGATTTTGGATGGCAGAGAAATTATTATGAAAGTGTCATACAGGATGAGGAATCGTTAGACGAGATCAGAAACTATATCGTCAATAACCCTACCACGTGGGCGAGAGATAAATTGTATATGATGTAGGGGCGGCGTTGACGCCGCCCCTACATTATGGGTGTGAAGCATGAGATGGTTAGAGGTTTGCACCATCCCCTGCCTGGATGAATTCTGGCAAAAGTTTTGCCAGATTGACGGCATTGGGGGTGCCCAGTCCGGTTGGAGCATCCCAGCCTGTGGCCGTCTGAAAGCCAGCGATCGTGGCAACGTTGCCATTCCCATCCTGGAAGGTGAACGTATTGTTTCCGGCCTGTACATCATGGAAAGCTAACCCATAGGCCGTAGTATTTTGTGCGATACGATAGAGGGCGCTATTGACAAAGCCTAGACGTACGCCTCCGGCTGCTTGATCAAAGAGGGCTGTCATACCCGCAGCGATTGGAGAGCCGACGCTGGTGCCACCAATAGGAAGAATGAGTGTTTGGCCAGGCTGCAATGAGCTTGTAACAACAGGAACGCCAGTCAACGGATCGCCGTCTAGAGAGATATCATCGACAGCACGCATCGTGCTATTCACGACATTCTGTTGAAAGCCAGGTTGCGCGAACAACTTACTGACACCACCTCCAGTTGCGCCGTTTCCTTGTTGAGAATCGTTCCAGGCTGTCTCGCTCATGTAGGCACCATCTAGTCCCGCTGTCAGCGTAGTTCCACCAACGCTGGTAACTAGCGGGTCGCTCGCGGGATAATTGACTCCTTGAGCGAGAGTGACAGGATTACCTTGCGCGTCACATTGCACCACACCAGCGCCAGTATCACCAGCCGAGGCAAACACCGTCTGTTTGTTGGCACGTGCCTGCTGGAAAACTTGATGTGCAGATTGAACGAGGGCAGGTGTAAGACAGGTTTCGCCGGTACCAAAGCTTTGTGAGATCACGCTGCCGATATTCTGGTTCACCGCATAAGAGGTCGCCTGCAAAAGGGCAGTCAATTCGCCTTGAATTGTCTCTTGCTGGACATTTCCCAGAATAAGATCAATCGTTGCACCGGGTGCCATCGCATGTGCCCATTCTACATCCAGAGCGATCTCGCCCGCAAAGCCCGTCTGAGCTGGATCATTGGGATTAAAAGGCGTCAAGCCAAAGGGAGCAAGAATATTTAAATTTGGATTATTCAATCCAAAGAATTGATCAAAGGCCTGCAAATCTGTCCTGACGGTGGGGTCCTGGAATGCGTCAATGATACTAATGATACGTCCTTTCCCTGTAACGTTGGCAGTGAGCAATGGCTGCACCCCATACGCCGCCTGGATTTGTTGTGGGCTATAACAGCGAGGTGCTGTTGTGCTCGTCAGGCAAGGTAAAGTAGTAGTGCCATTGGCATTCATAGTCGTCCCCATCCCTGGCATGGGATTCATCGGGTTGACGCCAATCTGCATTTTCTGTGGGTTCCCGCCAGTGGGACTGGCCGCGTGTGCTCCCCGTTTAGCGGTCAGGATCGTGCTCCCAAAGAGAATACCGGCGAGTAGCGCTAAAACGCCCACACCTGCGAGGATAGAAAAGAGGAACCTCTGTCTCCGTTTTTGCATACATATTTCTCCTACTTACAAGTAATGCACCAGATTACACATTCCTGCAATGATCCTCTAGCATCACTGATTATTGCAGCATCTTTCACCGGCCATCCCTGGCGTTACCTGATAGCGGGTACGCTGTCCTCGTCTCCATACCTTGTGTCTTGTGAATAGACACGCCTGATGGTTACAAAATTTTACAGAAAAGCATTTTTGAATGGAAATTTACTGATCGAATAGGAGCTATTTGATCGATTAGGGAATATGGGGGAATGGTATATGTGAATGGGAATATGATCGTTACATTCTAAACACGCCAAACGGAGTATCGGGCATTGGAGCGTTAAGCGAAGCAGCAATTCCCAGCGCAAGGACGGTACGTGTATCTCGTGGATCAATAATGCCATCATCCCACAGACGCGCGGTACTGTAATATGGATTGCCTTCTTCCTCATACTTATCCAGAATGGGTTGCATGAATGCGGCCTCTTCTTCCGCTGTCATGGGTCGCCCACGGGCCGCCATATTCTCTTTGCGTACCGTTGCCAGCACCATCGCCGCCTGCTGTCCTCCCATGACCGAGATACGTGCGTTGGGCCACATCCACAACTGGCGCGGAGAATAGGCGCGTCCACTCATCCCATAATTTCCGGCCCCGAATGATCCTCCGAGAATTACCGTGAAGCGCGGCACCGGCACATTTGAGACTGCCATGACCATCTTCGCGCCATCTTTAGCAATGCCGCCATTCTCGTACTGCCGCCCAACCATAAAGCCTGTGATGTTCTGCAGAAAGATCAGTGGAGTTTGTCGTTGCCCGCACAGTTCAATAAAGTGCGTCACTTTCAATGCGCTCTCAGAGAAAAGAATCCCGTTGTTTGCCACGATTCCTACCGGGTAGCCCATGAGATGCGCAAAGCCACAGACGACCGTTGTGCCATAGAGCGCTTTAAACTCATGAAAATCGCTCCTATCAACCAGGCGAGCAATTACTTCGCGTACGTCGTAGCTCTTGCGGTTGTCTTTAGGCACAATGCCCAGCAGCTCGTTGGGATCATAGCGTGGTGGTTCAGGCGAGCGAATATCCCAGGGCACATAGGTGCGACGATTGAGGTGTGAAACGATGCTGCGGCAGATTGCCAGAGCGTGTTCGTCGTTAAGCGCGTAGTGATCGGTGACGCCTGAGATGCGGCTATGCACATCTGCACCGCCCAGATCCTCGGCGCTGACCTCTTCGCCAGTTGCGGCTTTTACCAGTGGTGGACCTCCCAGAAAGATCGTCCCATTGCCGCGCACAATCACGGTCTCGTCGCTCATTGCTGGTACATACGCGCCGCCTGCTGTGCAGGAGCCCATCACCGCTGCAATCTGGGGAATGCGCTGGCTCGACATACGTGCCTGGTTATAGAAGATGCGCCCGAAATGATCGCGGTCGGGGAAGACCTCGGCCTGTAATGGTAGAAATGCGCCACCCGAATCGACCAGGTAGATGCAGGGCAGGTGATTTTGCTCGGCGATCTCCTGAGCACGCAGGTGCTTTTTGACCGTCATCGGATAGTAGGTTCCGCCCTTGACAGTTGCGTCATTGGCTACAATCATGCATTCCTGCCCCTCGACCAGACCGATGCCGGTCACAATGCCTGCTGAGGGTGCGTCATTTTCATACATATCCCATGCTGCCAGTGGGCTCAATTCGAGAAATGGAGTGTCGGGGTCGCACAAGAGTTGAATGCGTTCACGGGCCAGCAGTTTATTGCGTTTTCTATGTTTCGCAACTGCGTCTGCACCGCCCCCTTGTTGTACCTGCTGAACGCGCTGCGAGAGCTGATTGAGGAGTTGCTGGAAATAAAGCGTGTTCTCTTGAAAATCGGTGCTGGTGCGCTCTATATGTGTTTCTATGATTGCCATAAACGTATTTCCTTGTAAAAAATGGGGCGTACTCATGATGTGAATGCAGCATAGCACTGGCTTACAACAGCCGTCAAGTGAAAAATAGGAACCACACCCTGTCAACTAATCTTCCTTGCAATTCTCTTCTATCCTATATATACTTGTCATCAAGTCCTCATTCCGTGAAGCATGCATGGGTAGGGAAGCCATTTATTATTCTCACAGAACGGAAACACATCATGCAGGAATACCGGAATGCCGGAATGCCAGACCAGGAAAAATCTATTGTTGACTTCTTTATATTCTTGTAGTATCGTACTCAAGACCGTGATGTTGGAGTTGCCTTTTGCGGCATATAAATATGCCATCGCCATTTTCTGTAGGGAGGGATTAGGATGGATGGAAGAAAAAGTAACCTGGCGCTCTTTACTTGGTGATGTGATTCGTTCTCCCAAGGTGCGACAACATCTGGCCCAGGAACTTGGTGTGAAGCCTGTTACACTTACGCGCTGGGCAACGAATATGTCTAGTCCTCGTCCCGAAGCTTTGCAGGCATTACCGGGTGCCTTGCCCACATTTCAGCAACAGTTTATTACCTTAATAGAGCAGGAGTATCCCAACTTTTTTGCGGAAACTCAGAGTGATGGGCAAAAGGAACAAGAGATCCCGGCGGCGTTTTATGCTCACCTCTTTCATGACTATGCCAACCTGCCAATAAATCTTCGTGTGTCGTCGATCCGTCTGCTTGCTATTCAACAACTTATTGTACAACTTGACCCGCAGCAGCGAGGGCTGGCCGTGTTTATTGTGCAATGTACGCCTCCCTCGTCGGGAAATAATGTGTGTAGCCTTTTCAAAATAATGGGGCGTGGGACTGCTCAGTGGGAAGATACGTTTCCCTATCAAGGGCAACTTTTCGGAGCGGAATCGCTGGCAGGGAATGCACTTCAGCAGGCTCACCTTCTCCAGATACAGAATAGCGAGGAGAACGCCCGCTTGTATCCCGGTCAACAAATGGCGGGGATAGAGAGCAGAGTTGCTGTTCCCATCCTTCTGGCTGACCGAGCCGTGGGATGTCTCTGTGTCTTTAGTACCCAACGCGCCTATTTTTTATCACAGCAGATCGATCTTCTTCAAAACTATGCTGATATCTTGACGGTTGCCTTTGCACCTGAAGAATTTTATCCTTTGCAGAATATCAAGCTTGGAGTGATGCCAACGTTAGAGGAGCAACGGCCTTATCTCAAGACATTTCAACACCGCGTTCTGAATCATCTCCGAGAGGCTATTGAACGGAGGCGATTGCTTACACGGGTGCAGGCTGAACTACTCGTCTGGCAAGAACTTGAGCGTATATTCCTCGACTTTCCAGTTGATGGCAATAGATAAGGACCGTATGGGGAGAAAAATCCCGATCGAGCCCTTGAAATCTCCTGGGAGTTTGTGCAAGAGACCTGGAAAAATGCTATCCTTTAATGGTGGGACAAAGGTGTCTATAGCATAGTATGAAGGTGGTGTACTGATGAAACAGGAGCTTTTTCCACTTTTTCAAGAACATCTCTCTGCAATAGGTGGCGAGAGTTATCTTGTCGCAAATCTGGCGCAAGCAGCAGAAGTGATAGGTGCACATCCAGCACTGGCAGAGAAAGAAGTGGTCATTCCTCCCGCTTTTGCTGAACGTTCTCCCTGGGGCGCTATTATCCCTATGATACGCGACCAGGGTATTCGTATTCGGGAGGCGGGAAGCCCTGCCAGTGTTGCCGATGCACCGGTTGGCCTCTCCAGTGCTGAACTGGCGGTAGCTGAGACTGGTTCGGTTTTGCTGGCTGAGAATTTACTTGAAGCACGTGTAGTGAGCATGTTAACGCTCACTCACTTTGTCCTTGTGCGAGCAAACGATCTTGTACCGATGCTTGATGAAGCTGGTGCATACTTAGCAAAGTTTAGTAAAGCTGGACCCGATCAGCGTCACTATGTTTCTCTAGTTACTGGTCCGAGTCGCACATCGGATATTGAGCGTTCGCTTACTATCGGTGTGCAGGGACCGAAAGTGTTGTGTGTGCTCGTTGTACAAAATGCGGAAGAGAGGTAGGAATGACTCTACAAGATAATGCACCATCTCCACAACGGCAGTCGGAGGTGCAGCATGTTGGCGATGTGATGCCAGCACAGGATGCTCTGATGCATTCCGCTTCTGTTCAGCAATTGCCTTTGAAAGAGGCGACCAGTCCTACGCATGAAGATCAGCCATTCGATGTTCGTCTGAAACGAGCACTCGATGACAAAAATTTGCAGCGAGCACTGGGACGTTTTGCTCCCGGTTGGCGTCAATCGCGTAACAACGTTTTTGCCGCCGAAGAGGCTGGCTATGGCCCTAACTACAGTTTTGTCAATCTACGCTCAATGCTACGGGATGCCAAAGACGATGCTATTGCACGGCAGCCCGAGTTAATCGCTCAATTTAAAGCCAACGCCGAAGCAGCTGGAGCCATTATTTACGAAGCGCGAACGGCAGAAGATGCGAACCGCTATATTTATGAACTCTGTCGTCGTAAAGGGATCGATCTGGTTGTCAAATCGAAAACCATGGTGAGCGAGGAGACCGAACTCAACGCTTATCTGGAAGCTCGCGCTATCAAACCTGTCGAGACGGATCTGGGCGAATGGGTCGCTCAGCTCGATCATGAGCGTCCTTCGCATATGGTGATGCCTATTATACACAAAACGCGACAACAGGTGGGCGCAATCCTCTCTGAGGCAACCGGACGTGAGATTTCGCGTGAAAATATTGCCGAGCAGGTGGGGGTCATTCGCGTTGAGCACCGTAAATCGTTTCTGAGCGCCGGAATGGGTATCAGTGGTGCCAATGCCCTGATTGCTGAGGGCGGCACTGTGATGATGATGACGAATGAAGGAAACGGTCGCCTGGTTACATCGCTGCCTCCTGTGCATGTAGTGATGGTGGGATATGAAAAGCTGGTCGCAACCTTTGAGGACGCGATAACGCAGGTCCGTCTTCTGGCCCGTAGCGCGACTGCCCAACCAATTACCAGCTATACGACATTTATCACGGGTCCGGCGACGCCTGAGAAGGAAATGCATATCGTTCTCCTTGACAATGGTCGCAGCGAGATGCGTGCCGATCCACATTTTAAAGATGCTCTTCGTTGTATTCGCTGTGCAGCATGCGCCAATATCTGCCCTCCCTATCAGGAGGTGGGTGGACATGCCTTCGGCTACATTTACAGTGGCGCAATCGGTCTGGTGGTTACTCCCTTCCATCATGGCATTGATGCTGGTGCGGGACCGCAAAGCCTGTGTATGAGTTGCAATGCCTGTGAAACCGTCTGCCCCGTCGAGATCCCATTGCCTAGCCTGATCCTCGACGTACGCAATCGTACGGTGGAGGCGAAGGGGCTGAATCCGATCAAAAAAGTGGTCTTCGCTCTGATGGCACATCCACGTCTCTTTGGCTTTTTCACCCGTCTCGCCAGTGTGGGGCAACTTCCAATCACCCTTGGTAGCCACTACATGCGGACGCGTAACTTCGGTCCACTGGCACGTCTACCCTTTATACAGTCGGTAGCAAAACTGGCAAGCTGGCGTAGTCTGCCAGCATTTGCGCTCAGGCCATTGCGTGATAGAGTAGACGCGAAAAAGCCATCTTATAGCCAAACGCGGGCAAAGGGTCTTGATCTGAAGGTATGCTACTTTGCTGGCTGTATGACGGATCGACTTTATCCTGAGATGGGCGAGGCTGTGATCAAGGTGCTAGAAGCGGTGGGAGTGCAGGTTGTTTTTCCAAGGGCCCAGAACTGTTGTGGCCTGCCATCGCTCAACTCGGGCGATAGACGTGGTGGCCTGGTAATGGCGAAACAGACCATTGTGGCCCTTGAAAACGCCCTGGACGAGAATCATGCCGATTATATTCTCAGTGCCTCCACCAGTTGCGTCGTGACCGTTGTGCAGGATTACATTCGCCTGTTTGAGGATCTGCATTATGCGGGCTGGTTGCGCCGTGCTCGTGCTTTGGCCGAGAAGACGATAGATTTCACCAGCTTTATGGATCGCGTTGTCTTGAATAGCGACGTATCTCTACCCGTTCGTCAAAGCGCGAAGCCAGATATGGTAGTCACCTATCACGATTCCTGCCAATCGTGCAACAGCCTGGGTCTACGTTCTGAGGCCCGTCGTGTGATACAGGATGTGTTGAAATTAGAGTTGCACGAGATGCCGCAGTCGGATGTCTGCTGTGGCTTTGGTGGTTCTTTCTCCATAGAGCATGGCGATGTTGCGGCGAAGGTGCTTGATAAGAAGCTGAGCAATGCTGAGAGTACGGGCGCAACTATTCTCGTTGCCGATAATCCCGGTTGCCTGATGCATTTGCGCGGCGGTGTCGATGTACGTGGAAGGCGTATGCGTGTGTTGCATCTGGCACAATTGATAGCTGAGTGTCTGGAATAGGGCAGTTTTCTATAATGTGGGTAGAGGAGGTTAGATTTGATTTTCTCTACCTGCATTATTGTGTCATTAAGAGTCACCGTCCTGGCTATCAAGTTGACGAAGCGATGGAAGCCGATGTAAAATGCTCTGCGATGGAACTGAGAAGAGGATAGTCCTCTTTTTGAAGTGTGTTCAAAAGGTGTGCATCATGCCAGAAACCATGGAACAAATCCAGCAGGAAGCCTATGTGCGAGGCCAGCAGATGAAGCAATGGCATCACCAAACAGCAGCGTGTCGTGAATGATGAGGCCCTCACGATCCTGGCAGCCGATTTTGCACATGTCTCTCTCTTTAAATCCAACCAGCACATGAGCGTGGTCGCTGCCCATGAACGCGCAGGTGTCTGCGAGAGAGCTTTTCTGGAGGGCTACCGCTCTCAGCTTCCGTGAGATATTCACAGAGAAAGAGTTGGCAACCTATTTAAGGGGTCACGAAAAGCTAGACCATAAAAGAAAGGTGGAAAGCATGGAACCGATCGAAGAACGCGAAGCAAAGGAACTCACCATTTTGCAGATTATGCCTGCGCTGCCAGGCTGGGGAGCCGTCTGGGGCACGAAAGAAGAGCCAGGCCGGGGCGAACCTGGATACACTACCGAGCCGGTCGTGTGCTGGGCCCTGGTGGAAGCAAGCGATGGCCACCGATTTGTGACAGCTATGGCACCGGATCTGGAAACCAGTGAGTTAAAACTCATGCTCGACATGGGCAACTTTCTCGGGTATGCCACCCCAACCTATAGTCTCGACTGGATGCAAGTTGCATCCAACAAGCGAACTGAGAATCAAACAAGTCAACAGTAAGAGCACAGTGAACGCAAAAGGTGGGTGTTCCATGTGGATACCTGCCTTTGCCTAAACTTCAATAAAGTGAATATCACTATTGCATTGGAATGGTGCGTAACTGTGTCAAACAATCGTCATAGACCCCTAGCTGCTTGCGTAGATCAATTCGTGCCTCGACACTTTCAGTACGTTGTATCTCCTTCAACGTTTCTCTATGCAAATTGCGCACAAACGATTTTATCTCTGCAATGTTGTCTGTTTCATCGAGAAGAATGAGCATCTCGTTAACGGTCTCGAAATAGGTTCCACCTTCACTTGCACTTCTCTGGCTTTTTTCCGCGAAATATTCCACCAGGTCTTTTTTGCTTGTCATCTTTGGCATAATTGATTATCTCCTGCTCGTTGCTGCCAACAGTATAGCATATCCGCTAAAAATTGACTTTGAGGTTCTCTATCAGAAAAGCGCTCCACACCTTGACAAAGAAACTCTTCCCATCTATACTTAACATAGTTGATCAATTTAGTATACAATAACCGGAAGAGATTTGAGATGAAGCATAACCGTCAGCAGTCGCCCTCAGGAAATACATTCCCACGATGGGTACAAGCAGGCATTTTGCGAAGAACTCGCTCTGCACAAAAATGGTCTCCCTGGGAGCCACTCCTTGTTATGCTGGTCTATTACCTCCGCCAGAATTGTCACTACCATTATATGTGTCTCTGTTGTTGCTAATTTTTCTCCTCCATCCCTCGTTTTTCTCTGTATGCTAACGTTTGTTGTTTTGTTTAGTCCATGCCTTTGCGCTTAAATTGAGGGGTGGAACAGCCTTTTCTTTATGCTGCATTGCACACGGTGTTTGATACATTAGAGAACGATACGTTCTGGTTGCTCATCGGGAGGAGACACAGATGGCAGACTCAACGCTCATTTTCACGACGTTCCTTACCTCTGCATGGTACAAATTTTCTCTTTATATGACCGAGTATGTGGAACGCTGTGCAGGTGTTCCCGCAATTCTCTTACATGAGGGTATGCTGGACGATTTTGCTTTGGGAGCCGCCGATGCCAGTTTTATAGATGTTCTTTCCTATTTTCAATTGTTAGAACAGCATCCCTGTCCTGTCGAACTCATCGCGGTTCCTGTCACCAATGGATATGATATATTCTCTTCCTTTTTCGATATCGTAGTTCGCTGTGAGAGTCATTTGCACGTGCCTGACGATTTAGAAGGATGTGTGTGGGCGTATCATGGGGGAACATCTCATGTAGAAGACGATTTTCTCTACCAGCATGGCGTGCCGAGTTTGAGTTTTGGCAAGACGATAGAAACATCTTCTCCTGCTCAGGCGCTGCGTTACGTTCTGGATGGGAAGGCCGATGCAACTTCTATTGATGCTCGCATGTTCGATATGGTTCTGCATAATAGCCCATGTATGGCTACCAACTTACGCATACTTGGGAGCGGCTGCCATGTAACGCTTCCACTCGTTGTGGTTGCCGCTCAGATGGATGCCGCACTTAAGCAGAGAGTTCGAGAAGCCTTTTTGACTGTTCACCAGGAGACTTTTTTCTCCCAATGGTTACATGAGAGAGCAATCGAGTGCTTTATTCCTGCGTCAGATACCTATTCCCAGGATGCATGTACATGGCATAGACGTGCTCAACATGGATCAGTCTCTCTTCCATTAAGGGAGAGTGCGCTGGAGAGATCTACATCCTCTCTGTCGCAGCGCTTTATCTCTTCATTATGAAAAATAACGTGTTTGGGGGAAGCTATGTATGATTCCTTGTTTTTTAATCTGAATTACGCATTTGTAGATGTTATAGCAATCTGCTGCATTCCAGCCCATTCGCGCCAGATGTCGGTCATGCAATCCCACTGCCAGGCATCGTGATTTTTGTGTATGAGGCGGAAGAAGATGCCATAACGCATAAAGGGCGACGAATTCCCCGTGATCCCGTGAGCCAACTGATAATGGCAGAGGACGGCATCGCCTGCCTGCGCAGTGATCTGCTGCGGTTGAGGAAGTTCAATCGGTGGCAGACCATTGAGCAGGCTTTGCGGGCCATGTTTTCTGAAGTAGTTCTCGTACAATCTGTGGGTTCCCGGCCAGACGGCGAGATTGCCCATATAGTCGTGCGGAATATCGCTCAAGAAGACGCCGATGAGGGCCGTAAAGTTTTTGATTGTCCCTGCAGGCACGCCATTATTGGGGAATACATCCCATCCAGGTGTGGACTGGCGTGTGCAGCTTCACCCAGCACAGGAAAGCGTAGCGCGATCTGTCCATTCTGAACCGATTGTATGGCCTCGGACCCTATCGCGGACTCGGCTATGCTCCATAATGGAGACGCATTGAGGAGATGCACTATCGCTGGTGTAGTGGTCACTTCTGGACAATACGACTGCGAACGGAACGTGGACAGTCGCGCTGGATCGATCCCTTCGGAGCCGAGAGAAGCATTGATTGCTCGTAATGCGTCGTGAACCAGTTCCTTTGGTACGATGCCTGGTAGTTTGACGAAGCCTTGATCATATAATGTTTGCTTTTGTTCGTGAGTCAGTTCCAATGAAGCATCCTCCTTCTTATAGTTGGATGCGCACACTTCTGGAAAAACTCCCTGAGGTATACGCATCTGTTTCGCTTCAATCCGCATCAGGCGAGAATACTACTTCTTCTTGTTTTACTTTATCACAAATTGAGCAGCACTTCGAGGTTAAAAAATCGGGCCCCTATCATGATGCGCATCTTGATACGTGATTTAGTTTCAACGAATGCACCTTGCGTGCGCCTCTATCCATATTCTTATGTAAAATGGATCGATACGGGGCCGAGGCGGCTGAAATCGGCACGGTAGGTCTCCCCGGTACTGACAGTAGCAGATGCGCACATGGCTCCTGGCAGGATCAGTTGACCGGCCTTGAGTCCAACTCCGAACACTGCCAGCTTGTTTGCTAACCATGCTACCGCCTCCGCTGGATGGCCGAGGACGGCAGCACCATTCCCTTTACCAGCGATTTCATTGTCGCGCCACAACGTTACACCTTCAGCAGCCAGGTCAAGTTGGTCGGGTGCAATCACTTGCTCGCTGACGATTACTCGGGCCTGATGAAGCGTTATCCGCAATCGTATCGACGAGTTTGATACGCCATCCCACAATGCGGCTATCGACCAGTTCCAATGCAGCGCTCACTCCACGCGTTGCAGCCAGTACCGCTTCAGCAGTTACTCCTGGCCCTTGCACATCTTCAGCCAGCCAGAAAGCGATCTCCGGCTCAATACGTGGTGCGATGAAAGAACTACGGGCAAGCGTGCTTCCTGCTTGCACGACCATGGTGTCAAGCAGGAAGCCGTAATCGGGCTGGTCTACGCCGAGCTGTTGTTGCATGGCAAGACTGGTCAGTCCAATTTTATGTCCGACTAGCCAGGGGCTGTGTGAACCTCCCGGCGCTTTTATCTTTTGCCACTCATTCTGAATAGCATATGCCTGTTCAAGTGTGAGCGATGGATAGGTCTCACTCAATGGAGCAATTGGCGCTTGCTTTTGTTCGGCTTCGTGCAGAGACAGCGCAATTGTTTTGCTTTCTCTTAAAGGTTCCAAATTTCTATTCTCCTTCTATCAAAAAGTCGCGTGTCAGTCGGTTGAACGTTGCTGTGTGCTCAATCATAGTCCAGTGCCCACAGTGGCTGAAGACATGAAGTTGAACGTTCGGCAGAATGTTCAGTAGTTTCTGACTGGCGACCAGTGGAATGACGCGGTCTTCGCGTCCATGAAACATAAGCGTGGAATGCTGTACGTCGGCAAGGCGATCTTCATATGCCGCGAGTGCATCCACACCGTTCTGACGTGGCTCGGGGAACATGCTGGAAAATGCCTCTTGCATTCCTGGTCGGATGCTGGCCCGGTAGCGTTGTTCCGCTAGCTCGTCCGTCACCAGCTTGCGGTCGTATGCGAAGATATCAATCAGTCGCTTCATATTGGCGGCTCCGGGGGTATATCCCCAGACAGTGGCGAGTCCTTCGCTGATCGGGAAATGAACGCCCATCGGTCCCATCAATATCAGTTTGTTGACGCGTTCAGGGTGTTGGATGGCGGCAGCAAGGGCGACGGCAGCTCCCATCGAATTTCCTATCAGATGGGCACGCTCCACGCCAACTGCCTGCATGAAGCTAAACAGGTGCTCCGTCCAGCGCTCTAAACTATATGTGTGCTGTGAGGGTAGTTCGGTATATCCAAAGCCGATCTGGTCGTAGGCAAAGACGTGAAGGCGCTCGGCAAGGTATGGAATTGCCAGATGCCAGTTGCTCCATGCTGAAACTCCCGGCCCTGAGCCGTGAATTAAGATGACCGGTGTGCCACTACCCGCTTCGTGGTAGTTGGTCTTTACGCTGCCGGCCTGAATAGCCTTGCCGATTTCTGGTGTTTTTTGTTCTATGCTCATATGATTTCTTTCTCTCTGGTTCCCACTAAGCGGGATCGAAAACGACAGGAACTTTATCTTCTGTGGGAATAGCAATGATAGGTGTTCCATACGTCCGGAAACTTTGGGGCAGGGTTCCTCCCCAATAGACTCCTCTACCGCGTGCAGCCTTTCTCCAGATGATGGGTTCCCAGTCGGGTGCAAAGATGAGATAGCCATTGGAGTAGACTTCGATGCGGTTGCCTCCTGGTTCGTAGAGGTACAGGTAGAATGCCTGGGTGATGTTATGTTTTGCGGGACCAGCCTCGATAAAAATATCATTCTCGGTGAGAATATCGGCGGTTCGCAAGACCTCTTCGCGACTGTCTAACCAGTATGCGAGGTGGTGCAGCCGTCCATGATTACCAGTGAAATCACGGGTATAGGCGATATCGTGCACTAATGGCGTGACGCTGAGCCATGCACCTTCTTCAGTGCCGTTTTCCTCTGGCTGTAAAAGTTCGCGTAGCTTGAAGCCAAGGATGTTTTGCAGAAATTTCCGGTTTGGGGTGACATCGTTGCACATCAAATTGACATGGTCGATTCTGCGCACTCCCGCCCCGTGTGCTGTATATTTTTGTGGCTGATTGATGAGTTTTGAACGTAGTTCCTCTGGTGCCAGGTGCTTCACTGATTTGTAGTAGACTTCCATCGCGTGCCCATCGGGATCGGTAAACTGATAGGCGGCTCCATGTCCTATGTCACCTTCGATCCAACCTTTTCCGTACCCATTTGTGGAAAGAGCCTGTACGCGACGTTCTAATGCCTGTGGACTGACGGAACGCCATCCGACATGACCCATGCCAGCTTGCTTTGCCTCCGTGAGTTTCAAAGTGCAATGATCGTAATCTCCCCATGCTCTCAGATAGACAGACTGGCCCTGGCGTGCAACTTCATGCATTCCTAGAATGTCCTGGAAGAAGCGCAAACTTTCATCAGGTTTTGGTGTGAGTATCTCGGTATGACCCAGGTGTGCGATATCCTGGATAGGTTCTTGTATGCCTGCCATAATGCATCCTCTCTTCATTGAGCATACTCGTTTATTATACAGCTTTTGCAATATCTTGTAAAACCTGTGCGCCTAGATTTGCGGCGGGAAGACCTCTGAAGAGAAATGCGAGATTGACTACTGCGCTGAGTTCTTCCCAACTGGCTCCGGCGCGGTAGGCCGCTCGTGCATGCAGGTGTGCCGCGTCGGATACCAGCGCGAGTAGGATACCGAAGAGCATCAGTTGGGACGTTTTTACATCGAAGCATTCCGGATACATTGCGCGTCTACGCAGTTCTTCTTGTAGCGTTAAGAACTCTGGGTCCAGGCGTGCGAGTAGATCTGTGCGTGCCTGAATGCGGGGAGGCACGAAGCCGATCAGTTCTTCGTATCGTTTACGCAGTTCCTCTAACTCGGTTGGCTCCATTTTGAGATCGGGGAGTTTGCGCGGCTCTTCTGGTTGGGTCATGTAATGTTCCTTTTCGATGGGCGAAACGGGCGTCGTAAACGCGGCCCCTACGGTGATGTCGGCAACGGGCGTCGTAAATGCGGCCGCCACGTTATTTTTCCCATTGCCAGGTTGGTGTTTTCCATCCTTGCAGATCGTAGTCGTTCATGCAGGAATTTACGAGGCTGGTAAAGGAATTGACCAGACCTTTTCTTTTCGCGAGATTTAAGGCATCCAGTCGGATCTGTTCGTGATTGCCGGAATAGTTACGCTCGTAGAGCTCGTGGCGTCCACCAAATTCGCTGCCGATGGCGTCCCAGACCAGTTTGAATAATTTGATGCGTTCCTCGGCTGAACTGTCTGAGCCCCGGTAATAACGGTCGATGGATGGGCGCAGTTCATCGTTGAGCATGTCTTTGTAACTGGACGGGATCACGAGGGGACTACCACCAAGGATCAGCTCAAAGATCTCCTTCACGCGTGGCCATGCAAGAGTCGAAAAGAGCCGGGATGCCATCGCGTATTCCTGGTTTGGCAACATGGACCCGCCAGGACCGGGTTGTGGTTCAGCCACCATCGCCGCATTCAATGACCAGATCATATTGCGCCATGCAATGACCTCGCCTAGCATTGTTTGATTGCCACGAAACTGATCGGTGCCATTGGCTTCCAGCCCCTTTGTCAGCAGACCGCACATGAAATCGAGCTTGACACCCATACGTACATTGGCCTGCAACGTGTAGCGATTGAGGAAGCCAGAAGCAGCATAAAATGAACTGGCTTTTGCAATATCGCGGTAGACAAGCACATTTTCCCAGGGAATAAAGGCGTTTTCAAAGAGAACGACGGCATCATTTTCGTCGAAGCGGCTGGAGAGTGGATTGTCGTAAGGGCTCCTGGCTGCTTTTTCATAAGATGAGCGGCAGAGCAATTTTTGCCCCGGTGTATTCATAGGCACGATAAAGACGAGGGCGAAATCTTCCGCCTTGCCTTTCTCCAACTGTACGGCGCTGTTCTGAGCAACGAATGTCCCATGGGTAAGGGCGGACCCGGTCGCCAGCATTTTTGCGCCCTCTACGATAATGCCGCCGTCTGTTTCTTTGACGACATGCAGAAATACATCGCCTACTTCGTGCACTGGTTTATGACGATCAACGGGCGGATTGATCAGCACGTGATTGAGGAAAAGCACCTGCTCAGCATATTTTTTGTACCAGTTGCGGGCATTCTCGCCGTAGGGAGCATAGAAACTCGGGTGCGGCACCGAGGGAAGCCATGAACGCCGCTTTGTAATCTGGCGTTCGTCCCATGAAGCCGTATGACATACGTGCCCATACAGCAATCGCATCGCGTGCGGCGGCCAGTTCTTCAGAGGAGTAACTCGGTGCGAAGAACTTATGCGTGCGAATACCCTGGCGATCTGTAGTCAGCAGCGTATCCTGAGTGGCGGGATCGTGCATCGCATCGTACAGGCGTGCAATTGAACGTGCCGAGTTGCGGAATGCAGGATGCGTTGTCACGTCATCTATACGCTCTCCCTCAAGATAGATTTCGCGCCCATCACGCAAACTTTCCAGATATTCAGCACCCGTCAAAGGATGAGCATTGATACTGATAGTCATAACTTGTCCTTCCTCGTTGAATAACAAAGTCAAGTGAGAACCGTTCAAGCATCGAGTTTGAGGAGCTTAACTGCGTTCTCCTTCATAATTAATGGTCGCATTCTGGCCTGTGATGTAAAATGATATCTGCCTCCGCCTTGTCAAGCTTTGAGGGAGAATTTTATGACATAATGCCCCCACCATCAATGTTGATCCCTTGTCCGGTAATCCCTTTGCTGCTGTCCTGGGCCAGGAAAACGGCGATAGCTGCCACCTCTTCTGGCTGGATGAGGCGTTGCTGAGGACTTGTTTTCTCCAGTGCCGCGCGAGCTTTTTCAGAGGATATCCCTGTGCGTGCAACGATATTGTTTACGCTATTATCAGTCATGGGAGTATTGACGTAGCCGGGGCAGATAGCGTTGACCGTAATATTGTATGGCACCAGCTCAGCAGCCAGCGCACGAGTCAATCCGAGGACGCCGTGTTTTGAGGCGGTGTAAGCGGAGATATAGCGATCTCCCATGCGAGAGGCGATAGAGGCAATGGTGATAATGCGACCCGAGTGTTGTTGAATCAGTTGTGGCACAAATGCTTTGGTCACGTAGTACACGCTGGTGAGATTGATCGCGAGCATGTGGTGCCAGAGCTCATCGGGGTGATTGAGAAACTTGTGACTTCCTGCGTTTCCCGCATTATTGACCAGGATATCAACGCCTCCAAGTTTCTCGCTGAGGGTAACGGCCATATGTTGCACCTGCTCCGGATCGGTGACATCGCAGGTAACGTAAGCACTTTTACGTCCAAACGCCTCTATCTCGCTCTGGAGCTGCTCAAGTTCGGGGGCTGAACGTGCTGTTATAGCAACATCGGCTCCTGCCTCGGCCAATGCAAGTGCGATGCTGCGCCCAATACCCCGTCCCGCGCCCGTAACGATCGCTCGTTTCCCTGCGAGTACAGGATTGTTTTCGTTTGTCATAAGGTTGTCTCCACTTCTTTGTCGGAATAAATGGAAGTGTATAATTGGGACATCCAATTTTTATCATACCACAGCGTTCTGACCCAGAAAGTATTGAAATGCTTCCCCAGGGCCCAAAGATGAACCGCGTCTATTAGTGACAGGGAAAATGTGCTGTGTTACAATACCCATGTTCTACTATTGCCGAGAGAGGAAGCAAAATCGTGACAAGCAGGCGTGCACGCATTTATGATGCTATAGCATTACTGTAGTGGTCGTAATCATTATACTGGACCAGTGGACAAAATCGCTGGTGGTAACGCATCTGGGGCCACCGGAAGGCGGTCCAATTGTCCCATTAGTCGGCCATTACCTGGTCCTCGAATACATTCAAAACAGTGGGGCGGCCTTTGGCTCTTTCAAAAATAATGCGGTGTTAATTGTTTTCATTGCTGTTGCCATCTGCGTTGTTACTTACCTCTACATACGCATTGTGAATTTCAGGACCACTCATCTATAAAATTGTTTTGGCATGATCATTGGCGGTGCTCTGGGTAATTTGCTTGATCGAGCGCACAATGGTGGTGTTGTAACAGATTTTATCTCTTTCCGCATTCCTGAGATCAACTTTTACTTTGCTATCTTTAACATTGCCGATGCTTGCATCTCCGTTGGCGTAGTTCTCCTGTTTGTGCTTGTTCTATTTGGTGGCCTTCGTCACGAGAAGGAGGTTCCAGCCTCAACGAAAATCTCGTCGAACGGCAACGGTGGAAATCCCCGCCCTACGGAGCAAGATGTCCAATCCTGAAGCAACTCCTCAAGATGGCCAGAACTGGAATGTGCAACCAGATCAGGTAGGGCTACGCCTCGACCGTTACCTGGTGTCGTTGTTTACGGGCATCTCACGTACCAGCATACAGCATCTCATTGAGGATGCCTCAGTCCTTGTGAATGGGCGGACAAGCAAGCCAGGATATCTACTAAGAGATGGTGATGAGGTGCAGGTGGTCCATACCATTTCTTCCCCGCAACAACAAGTAGCTAAAGCGCAATCCTTACCTCTAGATATCGTTTATGAGGATGAGGATCTCCTGATTGTGAATAAAGTGGCAGGGATGGTTGTGCATCCTGCACCAGGTCATTCCGATGATACGTTGGTCAATGCTCTGCTGGCACGGTATCCTGCTCTGCAAGAGGATATGGCGCTGCAAGAGGATATACGGCCTGGTATTGTTCATCGGTTGGATAAAGATACCTCTGGTCTGCTGATGGTTGCGAAGAATAAGCATACGCAGGCAGCATTGATAGAGCAGATGAAGCATCATGAAGTGGTGAAGCGCTACCTTGCCCTTGTTGAGGGCCTGGTTGCGCTTGATAAGGGAAGTATCGATGCTCCTATCGGGCGCGATCTTCGCCACCGTCAACAGATGGCGATTACCGCTACAGAAGGTCGAGAGGCGCGTACACACTTTCGTGTTCTGCAACGATTTGTACGCCATACGTTGCTGCTTTTACAACTTGAGACCGGGCGTACCCATCAGATTCGTGTGCACTTACAGGCTATCGGCCATCCTGTCGTTGGCGATGTCGTGTATGGGTCGGGAAAGATGCCTCAGGGTATTCATCTGCAGCGCCAGTTTTTGCACGCGTACCAATTGAGTTTTAAGCATCCCTCGACTGGAGCTATGGTGGAATTTGAAGCTCCACTTCCCCTTGATTTACAGGCGGTTCTCGCTTCTGAAACGTTCCTCTAGGACTATTGGGTAGACCTTTTGCATGCTATGATATACTGTGAGAAACAATGGATAGGGATGAAACATGCACTTGCTGTTACATTGAGCTATCCATCAGAATCCGCAGATACTCCACGCTGTGTCCTGCTCAAGGCAACCTGAATGGGCTAGGACTTATGTCTCATATTGCCTAAATCTCCATCTTTTTGTACAATAGCTTCGTTCAATTGATGTAACGAATGTTACCACAATTTTTTTGATTTGTACCCACTCTACTCAATCGTATGTCTACATATGGAAAAGGTAGTTGATGAGGAATGATCGCGGGCTAAACGGCACTCTTCCCTCATTTTTTTGAAAAATTATTAGTCGTGAGTCCGTGTGAAGAGGAGATATATCTATGCCATCATTTGAAACGTCTGATCATGTTTCAACACGTAGTGTTCTACGTCATCGTCCTATCGGGACACGAACTGCCCCGCCAGGAAAACATTCTGTTGTAACGCGTGCTACCGCTCCGGTGGTACAGCGTGCTTCACGTCCTCGTCTTGCCGATGCCACGGACGATGTTGGTATGTGGCATCATAGCGACGAGGCCGCTGATGAACGAGAGACGTACCCACCTGTTTATACCCAACCGGGCAATAGACGGGCTCTGGTGGTAACGTCTAGCGGTCTGCCTCAGACCCCGCGTCCGAGGACCGGACAGATCAAGAGAGAAACCACCGTCGTGCGGTATCGTGTGCACCCGCTCCTTTATCTCGGCATCGGAATGTTGGGAATGCTGGTGCTCTGGACACTGCTGAGTGCGGCCCTTGGATGGTTCAATACGACGCTGGACGATTTCCGTTATGGGCGTCCACGAACCTTTCAGACGGATGCCTTTGTGGGTCATAATGAACAGAATGGTGTGAAAAGTCACTTCATTGCACTTAATCTTAACGGTCATATCGAAATCATCGAGTTTCCTGGTGGTGACGCAACACATGCACATGTTTATCTTGGTCCGCAGCTCTACGGCTCAAACAGCGACCTGGTGCCTGTTACATTGAGATTTGCAGATCTAAATGGCGATCAGAAGCTGGATATGATCGTCACTTTCCAGGGGTCGCGAACGGTCTTTATCAATGACCAGGGAACGTTCCGTGCGCTGCAACCTGGGGAACGGCAAGGGGTGGAGGAGGCGTTACAGCGGCTGGGTCAATAGAGTTTTTTCTGCTCATGATCAGCTTTTGACCGGCCCCCACGGGCTGGTCAAAAGTTGATCATGAGCAGAAAAAACTCCTATCGGCTACATAGTCTTTTGTATATCTACACTAGCCTGATAGGAGGGAACGCTTCAATACACGAGGATTACTGCCCCTGTTTGGAATGCGAGTTTTTATTGGAGAGACGCTTCACCTGCATCTTTGCGCCTTGATGTGTACTTTCTTTCCCTTGAGCCGCCTGAGAGAGGACAGCTCCTACAGAGAAACCGACGCGCCTGCGTGCAGGAATTGTGATCTGATCTCCACCACGGATAGACTTCACACGCCGGGGTGCTACGTTGCGTAAATTCCAGGTACCAAAGCCCATCAGGCGCACCTCATGTCCCTGGGAAACATCCTCGCGTACTACCTCAGTGAAGGCATCAATGACCTTGCTGGTCTCTTTCAGGTTCAATCCAGCCTTGGCTGCAATCTGATGAATTCAGCTCATCTTTGCCAACAACGACGGTACCCTTTTCGGGTGAACTTGTTTTCATAAGTATGTCGCTCCTTGTCAATATAGTGCAGAGGACAATGCTCCTCTACATAATAGAACCACAATGACCACAATGCGCATATGCTCTTTGTCTGTCACGGCTCTGCATATTTTGCGTGACGGTACATCTGCTGTGTGCATTAGAATGACCGCGCCATTCACTTTCACTATACCGGGTCTCACCAAATGCTCTCTTGAAGGGAGCACTCTACTCTTGAAAAGGGAGCACTCACTCACCTATATTTAAATAAGGTGAGTGAGTGCTCACCTTATCGTAAAATTAAAAACATAGGAGCATAGACTTATGACTATAGAGACAGGCCAGACGCGATCATCTGGCAAAGTACAGGTGGGCGATCAAGCACCTGATTTTACACTTTCGGATCAGTCAGGAAACGAAGTACACTTTAGCGAACTCCTTGGGAAGAAGAGTATCGTGCTTTACTTCTATCCCAAAGATGAGACGCCTGGTTGTACAGCGGAGGCGTGCGCTTTTCGCGATAACTATGAAGTCTTCAAGGATGAGGGAGCGGAAGTGGTTGGAATCAGTTCAGATTTACTGCGGCTCATCAACAGTTTGCCACAAAACATCGTTTGCCTTTCATTCTATTGAGTGATGCTGATGGCAGTGTCAGGAAGCGTTATGGAGTGTCTGCGACATTCGGACTCTTGCCGGGCCGTGTGACTTATGTGATTGACAGGCAGGGGATTGTACGTCACATCTTCTCCGCGCAGTTTACGCCGGAGAAACATATTACTGAAGCACTGAGAACGCTCCAGAATTTGGAAGAGGAATAGCAGGAAAAAAGTCGAACGAGAAATGGATGTGAGGTGGTGGCCCAGGATTGAAGATAGCTGCTAAATCGGTGGGCGAACTGCGTTAAATGGTGGTATGGTCTATTACTTTTGCCCAAATTTAGCCAGGGAGGCTATTCTGTAAGTTGTCTTGCTGGTATAATTGCAGCAGTCAAAGCGAGATAATTTCTCCTATAAAAAAGGTTTGTAACTCTTCAGAAGGGGCCTGACTCCTCAGCGCCTATGGGGCCCTTCGCAAGCCGTTTGGTGTGGATGGTGGGATTTGCGGCCTGGGGCCGCAAATCCCACCATCCACACCAAACCTGGGCGAGCCACCGCAGGTGGCGAGGAGACCTGAAGAGTTACAAAGGTTTTTCCCCAAATGGCGGAGACTCAAAAAAAGACGAATTAGAAGGTAAGATGGGGTTGGTCTATGAATATAGTCAATGAATTACTGTTTGCATCAGGCAAGCAACGGAAAATTGGGGCAGGCTTTCATAATATTGGCAGTGGAGTGCTGCGTGCTTCTAATAAAAAGATGGTTGATAAGTTAGAGGCCCATTATGGAGAGCGTTGTGGGCATATCCCATTTGATGCCGAGAAGATACGTGTTCTGGTCGACATTCCTACGCCCGCTATTGAAGCGCAGGTGGCCTATCTCAGTCAGCTTTTTGGTAAGGAGATAAAGGCGGACACATTTGAAGCACTGCGCAGAGAGAATACGCCCGATGAGCATCTACTGGTGGTGCCATATGTGAATGTCCCTGAGACAGAGCAGCGTATCCGAGAGGTGGTGGGAGGTGAGTCGTGGGGTATACCAGCAAAAATGGTTCATACATTAAAAAACAAAGCTGATTTTTACCAACTGGCCGATGAACTGGACTTACATGGATTTCGTACGCCCGACTATAAAATTTCAACGATCTATAATCTGCACACCGATGCCTGGAAATTTCTTGCTCAGATAGAGGCCCTTTATAGTGAAGCTGGCGTTGCCTCAACTTATCCGCTGGGCCTTGTCCTGCGGGCTGCTGAATTGGATGGAAATTATGGAAGTAGTCTGCTCTATGCGCGGGGAGGCTCTATCCTTCTCTTGCAAGATGGTGATGCTGACGATATCCATTCCTATCAGGATTGGAACGATGCACTGTTGGCGGCACAAAAAAATCTCATGGCAACGATGAATTTGCAAAAGGAAACGCGCATCGTGATCAGTCGTTTTATTGATATGGCTGATTTGCCCGGGATGTCGGTTGTTTTGCGCGAAGGGCAGGTAGAATCTTTGCGTTGGAATGGTCAACTGCAAGGGCCAGATAGCAAAGCGTGTGTTGGCACCAGTACATATATTCCAAAGAATTCATACTTGCGTGATCTGCAACTGCGTTACGAAGATCAGAGCACAGAATTTTTCACCTCGCTTTTAAAGCAGACGGCGCTAAAATATGGCATCGACTTTTCTAAGATACGTGGTATTGCAAACATCGATATCATCCTCTCTAGCGAGATGGAACTGGATTTGCAACGCCGCAGAAAGCAGTTTCCCTCTGCGCCATTACACTATCTTGCCGAATGCAATCCGCGCTGGACGAACTATACCGATGCTATTATGACCATTATGGGTGTCAATAGAAAAAAGCCGACGGTGAATAATATGCGGACGGTGATACGGGAGGGAATCTTCACCATCGACAAATCGTATCTACCGGCGCATGTTGATCCTGCACAGGTGCGAGAGTATGTCTTGAAGATCGACGATATCCTGAAGCAGGATGGAACGCGCATCATTTGTCGGATGACGAAGAATCCCATGGGCCTCATCTTTGCTGGCGATGTGCAAAAAGCGCAACAGGAATTCGACAGCGTGGTCGCAATGTTAGCCGAGAGAGGACAGCGATAACGATGTGCCTCCTTGTGGGGTTTTGTCTGTGTACTGATGACGCCAGACATCGACGCGCGCTTCGAGCGTTTTGATAAAGGATTTGATGATATTGGGATCTTTGGTAACTGAATAATCTGGTACAATCTGCCCAATTGTGGTCACATTCTGGCTAATATAGCGTTGCTGGATAAACTGATACCAGTCGCTAAATCCTGCTTCCCAACTAGCGTATTGGCGATAACCGTGAAAGGCCTTGCAGGTGCAGGCGGTAGGGCTTCCAGACGCTGGAAGATTGCCCAGTGAATAGGTTACTCTCGCCATACCAACAGTACCGAAGATGCTGTCGTGCATGAAGAATGCCAATGCGAAGACAGGATCAATATGCGCCTTCACGCCTGTATCATAGAGCTCCTTTCCTTTTCCTGCTGCTGGTGAATGATAGCTCGTGAGTATCATGTCGATGAAGGCCGCGTCGATTGTTGGCTTTCCGACAATAGTATAGCCATCAGCTGGATAGGAAGTAATAGGAGACGTAGTAGTGATGGATTCTGTGCTTACTGGAAGCGGTGGACTCTCTGTAGCTACCTGGTTGCCTCTCCATGAGTCGATGGCGCTTTCAACTGAGCTAATATAAGCGGTATCATCGTTATTATCGCTCGATGGTGCATAACGAGGGATAATCTGGTCAACAGTTGTCAACCCCCAGGTATCCACATACAGATTACGTATAAGTTGGTACCATGCATCAAAGCCAGCATTCCAGCTGGGAAATGCTGCGTAACCAGACAGGCAATCAGCATTAGGGATACAGCGTAGATTGCCAGGAGAGAGTGTAAGTTGTGCCATCCCTGCTGTACCAAAAGAGCTCTCATGCATAAAAAATGCCAGAGCGAAGACAGGATCGATGCCATAATTGACACCATCATTATAGATAGCTTGCCCACTGCCTGTTGCGGGCGAGTTATTGGCAGCAAGAACCTGATCGATAAAATCAGCGCTCACCGTTGGAGGACCGAGAATGCTATATAAAGATGGCTGCTCTGCTGGAATAGCTCGTGCGTGTGTTTGCGATGGGAATGCTAATAGAACGGTCAAAAGAACATAAGTGGTGCAAGAAAAATAAAATAAACGTTTTATGCAGCGGCGCATAGTTGCCCCTTTCTATATATGCCTCTGCTCTCTAGCATACGTTCCTTATCATACTACATTCTAGCTCTGCAAGAAAGAGGTTTAACTATCCAATTTCACGATTGTGCCATCTCGTGCACTTTGCTGCGCGGCTTCAATGATCCGCAATGTGATGACGGCATCAGCTGGATCAACCGGGGGAGGCCCATTCTGTAGAAGTGCATCGCGCAGTAACGCATAGTAGCTTTCGTAGCTACCTGTGAGTGTTTCTATTTTGCCATCGACATGCACGCCTCCTACCTCTGTAGAAAGTCTTCCCCAGCGTTCGCCCGGTTCTTTTCCCCAGTCTGGAGCGCCTGGACGTATGCCGGAACGGAGTGCATCTTCCTGTGGGTCAAGTCCCCATTTTTCATAGGTGCCACGCAATCCGCTCAGACGCATGCGCGGCCCCGCAATCTGAGCGACAACACTCATCCAGAGATGGGTATGAATGCCAGAAGCAAACGTAAGCGCAACAAATGTGTCATCGTCTACCTGAGCACCGGGACGTTGGCGTTCCATCTCAGCATAGACTTGCAATGGGTGCCCGAAGAGCTGTATCGCTTGATCAATGAGGTGGCTCCCGATGTCGTAGAGCAATCCTCCTGCATCTTCTGGTGCGGACAATTCGCGCCAGGCATGAGCGCGTGGTTCTGGGCGATAACGGTCAAAGCGCGACTCAAAACGGGTGATGGGACCGAGCATGTCAGCTTTGAGCAACTGCTGTACGGTCAGAAAGTCATTATCCCAACGTCGGTTCTGGAAGACTGAGAGTAATTTTCCAGACTTCTTGCTTATAGCAATCAAGCGTTCCGCGTCGGCTACCGATGCCGCCATTGGCTTATCGATCACGACGGGCAAGCCGGCGTTAAGTGCAGCGCTCCCTAGTGGGACATGCAAGCTATTAGGTGTTGCGACTACCACCAGGTCAAAGCGAACTGCCTGCGACCAGAGTTGATCGGTTGTGTCAAAAATCTCTGCCGTTGGAAAATCCTGGCGTGCTTGCTGCTGCCGTGCGGGCGAATGTATCACGATAGCGGCGATGCTCATTCCAGGTGTTGCGCTAATAAGCGGGGCATGAAAGACGCTTCCGGCAACTCCGTATCCGATGAGAGCGACCCGCAATGGTTTTGTCGTTTGCGCTGAGATATTTGTGGACATGTGCTTCCTCGTATCGGCTGTATCTTATAGCCATAGACTATTTTAAGAAGAGAACGATATGCGTTATTAGCATACCATGCAGCGAGACACAAAAACGTAATGTTTGCCCCTTTCCATGCTATACTATGGCATAATTTAAAAAATGCTACCAACAAAATTTGCAGAGGTACACTTCTTGAACTCAACATCTTTAGGGACATCCCATCAATCTGTAGTAGCAGCTTTGCAGGCAACCTATGGTATAACACTGCTGCGTGAAGTGCTTGCCGAGAGTACAGGTCAGGCGGTTATGGAGCTACTACGCATTCTATCCTCTCCCGAGTCTCATGCAGAGGAAGCCGCCGCTGCTTATAGCAATGCCTTCAGAGAACTGGCCAGTGCAGCAAACGGGGAAGCACTATCAGCTCTTCCCGATGCGTGGCAGGCCTATCTGCTCACACGTCTCATCGATACTGCTACTCTTGGAGTACTCAGGTTGAGCGTGTTGGCTCTGCAGGGGTAACGCCTGCTCTACGTGCTCAGGTACAACGTGATTTGCAAGCCCTTCACCTGTTGTTTCAACTCGATGCCCGGACGCTCTGGCAATTAACAGGTAATATGGTTACGCCAGAATTGCCTGCGTTACGCGATGCCTGGGTGCCCTGGTACGAGCTGGCACCTCTTGATGAAGGTGAGCGCAATAGTGCTCGTGATGCCCTGGCTCGTCACGCTACTGAGAGCACTGATTGGAAAACATTGATTGAGCCTTTAGAAGCCTATTGGTCGCGCCATGGCACTGGCCCTCTTGCACACTATCGTGTGTTGCGCTGGCAGGGCGTCAACGAAGGATTGCAGGGCATTGCCCATCCTGATCCTATCCAGTTAAGCAATCTGATTGGTTATGAACGTGAGCAATCTCTCCTGAAATCAAACATTGAACGGTTCCTTACTAATCTTCCTGCTCATGATGTCTTGCTCTATGGAGCGCCGGGTACCGGGAAATCATCGACGATAAAAGCCCTGGTTAATGCCTATACTGATCGTGGTCTGCGCCTGGTCGAAGTACGCAAAGAATATATTAGCGATCTTCCGCGCATCGTGGCACAATTGCGTGGACGCGCACCCCATTTCGTACTTTTCATCGACGACCTCTCGTTTGAAGAGCATGAAACAGAATATAAGGTACTGAAGATGCTCCTTGAAGGCACAGCCGAAGCACGACCCGCGAATGTGTTGATCAGCGCTACTACCAATCGTATGAACCTTATACGGGAGAACTTTTCTGACCGTGGTAAGCCGACCGAGGATGTGAACTGGCGTGATACCATGGAGGAGAAACAATCATTGGCTCATCGTTTTGGTATGCGCGTCACATTTAGCACACCTGATCAACAGCGCTATCTAAAAATCGTTGCAGGATTGGCTCAGCAGCGCGGAATAACGTTGCCAGAAGAACGCCTGGATGAACGTGCGCTACGCTGGGAACGTCAACATACTGGGCGTTCTGGCCGTATGGCTCGCCAGTTTATTGATGACCTGGAGGCCGAGTTGAAAAATGAAAATTAACGGGGCAGTCATGGATATTCTTATCCAATCTGCAACTTGATGCTTTTTTCTTTCGTATCAAACTTGTGGGAATGGATTGTGTAGAGTTGCGCAGGAGAAGAGAAAAGACGATGAGTACACGCGATTTAGGGAAACATATTGTAGAGCTGCACACCCTGGGAATGCTTGATATCACTGGCGAGGGGTGCGAGTCACGCTTGCGGCCCATGAAGCACTGGATCTGCTGTACTGGCTGAATGAGCACCAGGAGACGTTGCGGGAAGCTGTAAGAATTCCCCTGCAACTGCCGAAGTACCAGCATGGATGCAAGAAGCAGCCGAGCAGCCTGATGAGTTAACGGAAGAGCAGGAAATAGCTGTAGATGAGCCCTAGCAGGGGCGAGATTGACAAGCCCGTGCGTAGGCGTGATTAGCGTGATTAATCATGCCCATCAAAGCTCTAAAAACAGGAGAATACTATGAGAACAAAAAATATCGCGACATTCGTACAAAAGAAGCTGGCCCATACATTGCCGAGACAATTACACCGTTCACGCCCTATCAAGACCCGCACCGATCAAGGGGAATGTTGGCCTCAGTCGGATGGTCGAGGGAAGAAGTTCATGTGGCAGTCCACTGGCTGGCCCGCATCCGGCAAGAGTATTCCGCACGATGCCCAGAGGTTGTTTTCTCACTTCAGCAATAGAGGACATTGATCAGTATTTCATCATGGAGAAGATTTTCGCTAACAGAGATATCTTATGTAAAATATAAAAGAGTAGGATGTAGGGAGAGAAGTCTCTTGAGAAACCCTCGTAAGGGAGGGCGTTTCCTTCTTAATTTGTATAAAGCGGAGCATACGTTTTCTAACGGCTCCGCCCATCTTCTTCTGATGCTTTCAGTGCCACTAATTCTTATAGTCTTATTTAGAATGTACGAGACCAGACGCGTCCTGCTGTGAGCAGGGCGTAGATAGTATTAGCGGCGATTTTCACATCTAATAGCTGATCAAAGGGCAAATTGCTATCGTCTGCTATCCATGTTTCCGCGTTATCGGTTGAAGTGTAGAGGTGGTTCGTGGTCTGTACAACGACGGTATGACTATTGGAGGCCACGCGCCGTATGCCTTCTTGCCCATTGCCGACCTGTTTCTGAGTCCATCTTCTATCAGGCTGTTGCCAGAAGAGCATACCTCCAAGGGAGAAGAGAGCCGGTTCATACCAGGTTCGACTACAGGCCACGAGGTTACTGCTTCAATACTGCGTTGCCAGTTTCTTCCTTCATCAAACGAGTGCCAGATACGGACACGAGATTGCCCTGGATCAAAAGCTGCGGCCGCAATCCGTATGCTGTAATCTGCAAAGCTACCAGTGGTAGAGTGCCAGGGGGAGTTGCATGTTGTTTCCAGGTGATCCCTCCATCATCTGTATGCAGCAGGTATGTGCCATCCTTCTTTCCAGCCCAACCTGTCCCATCTTGTCGGAATGTGAGATAGGCAATCTGTCCATGTTCGCCTGCCAGGACCGTCTGCGGTCAGGCCCCCATCCGTTGAGCGAGCCGGTCCTTCCAGGCTAGAGGCGATCAGGATACCTTCTGAGATTTGCTCGATCGTGGAAAGAGGGATGCCAGGTGAAGGTAGGGGTGCCCATGCCTGTTTTTTTCCATAGCGTTGCAGCCCTGCATAGGCTCCTACCAGCAGAGGTTGCCTATCAACGACCAATATGCGGCGTAGATCATGAATGGGTGGATGTGGGAGTGAGATCAGGTGATGCCATCATCTACGCTCACGCTCAGACCATCGGAGTGTCCTGCGTAGAGCGTATTGCCATTCGCGGCAAATGAAAGGACCGTGCTTTCGTGTACCTGTTTCCAGGTATGTCCACTATCGGTTGAGCGTAAGATGCCATTGCCAAGTGTTCCCCATAGGAGTGTCCCGTCTCCGGTGACGGAAAAGGCGCTGCCCGCTATATTTGCTGGTACACCTTCAAGCTTATCCCACGTGATCTCTTTATCCGACGAGTAGAGTAATCCTCCACTTTCAGAGCAGCCAGTGCGGTTCCATCGGGGAGATAGGTCAGTGCTCCAACCTCGTAGCCAGCACTTCCATGGGTCAGGGACCAGCTTTGTCCACGATCAGGAGAATGATAAATACCATTGGTGGTACCCGTCAGGACATTCTCATCCTCTGTCCATGTCAGTGCTGTGACCTCAAAGTTCTCCAGGCCAGTCGTTACTGCATACCAGTTTTTTCCGATCATCGCTCCGTAAAATACATGATCTAACGTCGCCGCCATCAACGTTTTCTGCTGAGCTACGCGTGACGAGACAGCGAAAACGAGACACCGAATCCACACCATTTGTATTTCAGCTTTTCTCCAGTTTACACCTTCATCAGAAGAGTAAGCCATCCTCCCGTTCCTCCCGCATGAGCTGGCCTCAATGGATAGCAACGATGGTTATGAGTTGAGTGGTAGCCCGAAGATGGGGTTGCCAGTCCGTGTGGATAGGATACCAGGCCACGCCACCGGCGCCACCAGCCCATATGCCATTATGTTAGGTGGCAAGGGCAAGAACCGGAGACTGCAACACCACTGGCGGATAATGATACCAGTTTCTATCGCTTGTTGCTTCCATTTTTTCTCTCTTAATTTTTATCAGCCTGGCCGACAGCTAGACTTGCAAATTGAGTTGTACATTGCAAAGGGCGCATCATGTGTAGGAATGGAGAAGCCTTTCCTTGTCGGTAGGCGACCTGTATTATACGGTAATAATCCTGTTTGAATATACTAAACTCTGCCTGCTAAATAATTTGGTGGCCTTCCTGTTGAAAAGTATGAAAGTAGACGTGTAACAGTGTGAAAAAACAAATCGGATAGCACCCGGCCGTACAATCTTTCCAAATGAAAATCGTAAGCGATTACTGACGATTCCCTGTGAAAATCGCGTAGAGAACAGGAAAGTATGGTATAGTTATAATTACATCTTTGAATGCTCTTAGCTTAAGTTTTATTACTGAGCTCATAGACAATCTTAGATGAAATAGTCATGGGCACCTGAAAAGGAAAGAGAGGCTGTATGCCTGATTGTCTTACGTTATGGTTTAGTAGGAATTTAGCCTGTAGATAGCAGAACCGGGAGATCTATGTTCTTGTATTGGTACTCTTGCAACGCAAGGAGAGGCTGTGCTGGGTGAAAAAATGAAGCCGGAGTCGAAGCAGGCAGCCGTGGAACTTATTACGGCATTTGCCTCTAATTGCAGCGGCGCGTCAGGATATTGTCCACCTTAAGGTAAGTCGAATACATTGTCAAGCAGGAAGGTATAGCTCTCATCGGGGCAGGCACTCATCCCACTGCTTTCTGGCAAGAGAGGATACGTTTTCTGTGAGAGCACTACCAGAAGTTGGAGTTGGAATTGCAAAGTATTGAGCGGATGGTGGTGCCCCACCCAAGTCATTGCACATTCATGTTGCCATGGTTAGTAATGAGAGATTCCGATAATGCTTATGAATCAGTTGGGAGAGATGGGTCGGCCGCATCTGTGAGCTCTTTTTTCAAATTTGCCTTTTCTGGGAGGGTCGGCAATACTGGTCTGAAACCTGATTGTACGGCGCTCTGGAGCGATTGATCCTCACAGAGCGCGTTCTCCTCTCGTGTCATCGTGCAGTCATTTTGAGCATGACGTTGCTGACCTGATCAGTACTCGGCCGAATTGAAAGCGCAAAAGATATTTGTTGGGACATATTCGGCCACACACTCTTTTCTGCACAATCAGTCTCCGTATTGCGTATGCGAGGAACGGTTCAACAAATCCTCGCCCGGCGGCGCTTCGGCCGAGGCGCTTGTACGAAGGGCACCCGGCTCGACGTCAGCGCAGATCCAGTCCATGTACCTCCTCGCGGGTCACGTTGAAGTCAATAAATGGGCGGCGATGCGGTATGGGTTAGATGCAGATGTCGTCGATTTCAGCGATCGGCGACGTATATCGATGCGCGAATCTATTCATTTGCTGCTCGACTTCGTTGCGGACGTCGTGCCAGAACTGGGGTGTGAGCGTGAGATAGAGTATTTATACAGGCTCCTTGACGATCCAGAAGGTACGGGAGCTGATCGCCAGATTGCGATATATCAACGCACTGGTGATATCAATCAAGTAACCCGTTTCCTGATACGACGCACAATGGGAGACGAATAACGAAACCCTCCTCATTTACAAGATGTGGGAGTTATTCCATTATTGCTTGTTGGCGTAGTTCTGCATGCTCCACTGCAAGGCGTTGGAGTTATCGCGTTATTGCTCGTCTGGGGAGTTCCGCATGCTCCGTTACAAGATGTAGGGGTTGCTCCATTCTGGCCTGTGGGAGCGGTCGTGCAATTTCCGGTCACAGGGAATTGATCAGGTGCAGGATCAATTGTGATGCTACTGAAAACGGCAGTGACTCCTGGGGAGGTAGCACTATTGGCGACAAAGAGTGCGATCTGCCCATGGGTATAGTCTTCATCGATAATAGCATTGACAAGATTGCCATTGATGAGCAGGATCATGGTTGGCCCTTTCATGATGACAGTCAGTGTATTAGGAGTGCCTGGTGATTTGAGTGAGGTAGTATGCGAGGGAGCAATGATATAGAGCGATTGTGGTGTGTTGTCGGTATCCAGATATTCTTTACTGATGGCATAGGTATTATTCCCAAAAATATCGATACGATAATCGTGGTCAAGGTTACTGTCTCCACGCAGGTAAAGGCCCACACTATCGTTATTGTCGCCTTGCTTGAGCGTAAGTGTTGTAGTCAAGATAAAATCACCAAATTTATGGTTTGTTGGCAAGCTTTCGATCATCGGACTACGGTTGGTATCTGTCAGTATCAATCCATTGTCTGAAAGTGAACGTGTATAGCCTGCAATATTATTTAGATACCAACCCTGACTGTTATTACTAAAATCGTCTGCGAAGAAAGGGGTTGGGGTCGGCGTAATTCCTTCTTCTGTTGCTGTGCTGATGGGCGTTGGCGTGCTGGTAGCCGTTGCATGTGTACCGTGTGATGTCGATGTCGTTCTGCTACTTTGCTGCGAACTCTTCTGGCTTGGAGTGTTATGTAAAATCAGTAACAGGGTGCTACTACCAATGATCAGTAGCGAGCAAACAATTCCTATGAGGAGTCGTCTGTGTGTATGAAGGCGTTTTATATCATAAATCATAAAAAAAAGAGTTCTCCTTATCAAATACACTCTCTATGACAAATCTG
>CAVQVR010000015.1:0-143351 GCA_963717195.1 uncultured Chloroflexia bacterium | reverse complement strand
CAGATGCGTGCTCATCCTGCAGGAAATTCGGAAACCAGTCTTTTTGACAACAGGCTTCTGGTCCGAAAAAGTGGGCCGTTGGAACATTTGCAAGCACAGCATTACGATTCGCGTTCCATTCAGTCAGATAGTTGCTATATCCCCATCCTTCCGGGCGCGATCCATGTTTTGCAAAAAGCTCCGGTTCATTTCCCATGGTGAAACCAAGCAGGGTGCTTCCGCCAACAGAAGAAACATAGGCAGCTTCGTTCGCATCGATTTGTGGGTTGTCAATGAGAAAATTCAAGCCCCAGAGGACCGTCCAGTGAATCCGACGTGCAAAGGCAAAAACCGACTGCACCAGGGATTGCGTGACAATGGGCTTTTTTAAGCAAACAGGCTTTGCATCTGGTTGCCAGATACTTTCATCAGCCGAATGGCCGCCAATATGCAGTGTACCCACCCCGAAAGTTCGTAAACAGTCGCTCAAACGTCTCTTGATGAACTGTATCCATGCGCAGGATGGCGCATAAATCGGTAAGTTCGATGTTTATCCCAATCAGGGATGGAGAGATCGGGATGCCTTTCTGTGCTGGAAGGAGGGTAAGGGTCATAGTGCTAGACTGGTGATACTGTTTTTGCGGCAGCGAGGGGCCACATCCTGCGAGTAGCATGAGACAGAGGCAGAACCAGCTTGCCAGGTATCGTCGTGTCATTCTATGCATAATTTTTCCCTTCTTCTTATCGTAGTTGCATGAGCAAATCGGCAAATGTTGCCTTTGCTTCCGCAGTTTCCTCTTCTTTCCACGCAACAGCTACAACTCCAACGATCCAGAGGCCAATATGAAGCATGTCGAGAAAAGTAAAGAGCAGTCCACGAAGATCGTTGACCTTGATGGAGTTGTAAATGCTTAATGTGAGTAGCAGTAGCCCACATCCCTCATCCAGGACCAAAAAGAGTAAATCATTTCCTGCAAAATAAATTATACAGGATAACAAACCGAACAGCAGTGCACTAATTATAATGATAAGTGCTTTAAAGAGCATTCGCTTTGTATAGAGACAGGCTGGTTTTTCCTGATAAAACGTGAATGCACCAGCACCGGCTGCAATATGTTTTGCAAGGCGGAACCGAGGCCGATGATTACGATAGACATAGACACTATCTGTACAGTAAAGCACGCATCCAGCATCGGCCAGTTCCCAGGCAAAACGAAAGTCCTCCCAGCTATAGGGTGTTTTGATGGGAAAATTCTTCCTCGTCTGCTCCCAGGCCTGACAACCATGACGAGATTATTCGTGACTGGAAGTCCTCTTGCCTTATGAAAATTCTGCCGGGAGAGCAAATAACCCATCCCGTAACGCTGCCATTCCGAAAAAAGCGATGTGTCCTGATAGAGCGACGGCAGAGAGCAGTTATTTTGCGGGCGATAACTTCTGCCCGCGACTCCATCTACCTGATGTTTCAAGAGCAGAGATATGGCTGATGAGAGCCAATTGCCCGCGCACTGACCTGACTATCAGTGAAAGCTAACACTTCAATTCCCTCGCTAAGGGCAACTTCACACCCGACGTAGCGTTTTATATTCGCATCGCGGCCTACCCAGGAAGAAGGTCGTTGGATCTGAATACAATGGATGCGTGGATCTTGCGCAAAGTCATCCAGAACGTTCCAGGTCATATCCTGTTCAGAAACATTCCCTACCAGGAAAAAACTGATTTTGCCTGCATATTCTTGCTGAAGAAGCGATGAAAGACATTGACGGATCGTGCGTTGTGCATTGCGTATGGGAATGATAACCCCCACGTGAGGAAGCCAAACGCTTGCATAAGCGGTAGGGAATTGCTGCGAAGCGTGTGAAGGGGAAATACTCTTGTGATGAAAGACAAAACTATCATTTGCGAAGTAATTCACTAGAGCGGCAATTCCTGCACCAATAAAAGTGAAAAGTAAGTAGGAAACTCCTAGCCAGGGAAGTAGAGCAAAGAGCGCCTGATTGAGTGGAAAGGTTACTGCACTGGTTGAATGAAATTTGATCCACTGTGCCAAAAAGTTGCCTTTACGGTCTTTCCAGTTGAAGAAGCGATTGAGCAAGAAGTTTGTTTCAATACTGGCAATAGCCTGAAGAATATATGCAACATGCTTCTCGACATGAAAAAACTGAACCAGGATAAAAGAAGCGCCATTCCGCCAAGCATCACTCCTCCCCCAACCAGGCTAAAACCGAGAATACGCTTTGGAATACGAATGTGGTGGGATTTCTGAGGAGCCTGAGAACTTATTGGAGCCAAAGGACCAGTTAGAAGTTCTTCAATGCCGTTGCATGCTGATAGAGAGGACGGCGCTGGAGTGAGCAGAATTTTCTCTTTCTTCTTCTTTTGCATAAAATATGCCCTAATAGTTTTTGCAGCATCACCTATACAAAACGACTTACGAAGATAGTTGATGCTGAGGTGTGAGATACAACAGAGTCTTATTACTATTATCTATGCAGGGATTGCGAAAGTATAGTTAGAAAGAGGGTCAAATTTGCTACTGGGAGACGTGGCTCTTGATGGGCACGTGCAATGGTTCTCTCGTATTGATGAAAGCCAATTAAGGAAAACCATTTCCTCCCGGCAGTTATAACCCTCTGATGTAGAGCGTCCTACTGAACAATAACAATCAGGTTCATGCCTTGATGGACCGAGCAATAGATATGATACGTGCCAGCTGCGACAAAAGGACCAACGGTTGTACTATTGTTGTTTACGATGATCCCATTGATTTTAGGCGCATTGCTTTCCTGCGTTGTGTGTGGTGCTCCATTCTGCCAGCTTCCATTGAACAAAACATGTTCTACAGGCGCATCATCCACGAGCAGAAGTTTATCACCTTTGGCGATAGTCATCGTTTGCTGTAGAAAACTTGTTGCGTCCATATGTACCGTTGGTACACCATTGGTAGTTGATGAAGCAGTAACTGAAGGCGGCAACGCAACGGCGGCCATCAGTACAATGCCAATAGTTAGTCCTATTACAAGGTTCAAGGCTCCTGTATACCAGCGCGGTGTCTGTCGGCTTCCTCCTCGAAAATACTGAATCGTTGTACCTAGACTACACATGAAGGCAAGGATGATCGTACATGCTACCAGTGCATCTGAAACAGAGTGCGCTAATCCTCCACTTTGACCTTTAGGATTGCTCAGGCTAGCCATGACAATAGGATTTGCCCAGATCGAAACCAGCAGGTATGCCTCTACTATCGTGGCGACCAATGTTGTCCAGCGGCTTTTGATGATGAGAAGGATGGTAGAAAGCAGCGCCCCAATAGCGGTGAGGATAAGTGGTATGCTTGTGATGCCCTGGATTTCGAGTGGGACGGCGGTACTAATGAGCAGCAAGGCCACCACTAATGATGCCCAGAAGGCTGTCCACCTGACGACCGGAGATACATGATGAATTGGCTGCGAGATCTGGCCCATTGATGCGCCTGTTCCAGGATTTTGTTGTTCCTGTGTTTTCATATTTTTTATGAACTCCTCTATTTTTTAGTGCGACAGGAACACGTTTGCCTCAGATGACCTCAAAAATGTACAGGTATTCTCTATTTGTTTATCAATGATTTAGCTTGAGGGGCTACCCTGGCAAAGATGCTTCTGTCAAAGTGTCGCTGCACAACAGCATCATAGATAACATGGATGAGTTTCGTCGAGGAAGAAAGAGGGACAGTTTTCTTCAATTAGCCCCAGAAAGCCCATGTTTCTCCTTGAAATCAGACAATTCTTTTTGTGCAGCATTACGTCTTTCCCTAGCTTCTATATGTTTTTGACGTTTCTGGCTATCCTGAATTGCTTTATACTCATGACTATCCTGAAGTGCTTTATATTCCTGACTGTCCTGAAATAAAGGAATTTCACTATCACTAGTTTTAAGGGTTTCATCACTATCACTAGTTTTAAGGGAAGGAAGTGCAGGGCGCTCCTTGTCCCTATTTGGAATTCCCGGTGCCTGTATCTCTAATGATGCAGTACTCTTTTGGATGTAACGTTTCCACTATCATTGTTTCTCTCTTTTACCATCTCGAGTAGATGAACTTGAAAGCCGATTGTAAATTCTACATCTCTAGGTAAAAGTGATTTCATGTCAATATTTATACCGGGAGGAATTTCAACGGCCTTATTTTCCTGCAGTATATCATCTAATAATTCATCACCACTTTTGCCTGTAACGTCTCTTCCATAATATAAAGATCTATCGAATGTCTCTTTTTTACTAGAATGATTTTCCTCACTTGTATATTTTTTTACTTCACGTATATTGCGTCCTACTTCATTTGCCATGGTATCCTCCTTTATATGTTTATGACGCTCAATTAATTCGTTCTCTTCTCTTATTCTATCAACGCCAACTTCCTTGTCGCTTATGCAACTTTTGCGTAAGAGACTGATCGCACGGTGAAAAGTTGCAACCCTTTTTCTCATGCCTCTGCGTAGGAAATGGCTCCTCGAAAAAGTATAGTGCGGCGATGAAGCCAGGAAAAGAGGGAAAGGAGGACAACTTCCTCAATTCTTTCTATCAATGTTGGAGCCTTTCTCGCCGCGAAATTGTCTACATGCCAAGCCGGAACAGTTTCTGTCCCTCTTTCTCACTCTATCTCCTTGCAGCTTCTATGGTAGATTCTAAACAGGCTTTTTTTCTTCTTCGTCTCTCTGCTATGAGAGAGCTACGGAGAAATTGTAAAGGATTGGAGTAGTTTAATGCCCTGGAAAACGAGATCTGAAACATCTGAGCAACGGCCAGATATACTAGAAAAATTGAAGAACGGCCCTCTTTCGGAGAAAGAGTATGATGTATTTAAGGAAAGAGGGCAAATGGAAGCAGGAGGCTGATCAACTTCCTTCTGAGTTACACGCACTTTATCCAGGAGACCAAAGAACTGAAATCAAAAATTTTCAGAAGCTTCGTGGGGATACTCTCTCAATACTTGGGTACGAACCAGATGCTACTTGTTGGCGGGATGATGATCCAAAAATGAAACCATTTGTTGGTGAGGAAATAAGCGAAAAGGTTAATAGGCTGGTAGAGGCTTCTTACAAGTATAGTATGGCAGAAGAGATGCATAGAGCGACGACCAAACCATATGATCCTATGCAAGGAGAGAAAATCTACGAGAGATTTAAACGCGAAATGGAGACAGCAAAAAAGGAAAAGAAAGAGGCATTTGATGAATTGATGCGTGAAAGAGAAAAAAGTATAAACTGGCATCGTTTTAACTATAATGACATGATAAAAGAAATCGATGAAAGTATTACTTTAGCAAAGGACAGATATGAATATCTTTTATTAAAATCTATAGAATCTAAAAATGCGAAAAATCGTAAATCCGATGAAGATTTACAAAAAAAAGATAAAGGAAAGATTTTGTGCATGGAATGTAGAAATAGAAAAAAGAGATGATATTGTAAAAGAACTGGAAGAGATGAATAATGCATCACAGAAACGTAATACCTTGATGAAAGAGCTCTATGGATTTAATGATGATACATCACAGAAACGTAATACCTTGATGGAAGATCTCTATGGTTTAATGCATATGACTAGTTAATTTGTTCTAAACGAGTTGGAGCTACTCATTCGTCGAGACTTTTAGAAAATCATCAAGGAGAACGAGAGAAGATTCTCCGGTCGTAGGATCGGAAAAGGGAATAAACTCTTCGCCTTCATCATTTGTGCTTGTAGTATCAGCAATCAGAACAGCATGTCTCTCTCCTGTATCGGGTCTGTAGATACTCGCCAGAATAGGGGTAATTTCCCTTAAGTATAGAAAGAACCTGGTGACCTCTAATAAATGATCAGGCAACCAGGTTTTCTTTATAATTCCAGATATTAGAGTTTCTGCGGGCGGATTGCGGCCACCGGATCGGTATGATGCTCAGCATTGGTGCGTATCTCGGCTTTGCGCAGGTTCGTCGCGCTATTGATAAGTGCAATATGCGTAAATGCCTGTGGATAATTCCCTAATGCGACGTTATTGTGGGTATCGATCTCCTCGGAGAAGAGGCCCAGGCGACTAGCATACGTCAGCAAACGCTCAAAAAGCGAACGCGCCTCTACAAGACGACCCTGCAATGCCAGATTGTCCACCAGCCAGAAGGTGCACAGACCAAAAGTCCCTTCCGAACCTGCCAGACCATCATCCGAGATATAACGATAGACAAAACCATACTCATCCGTCAGCTTCTCGATGATACGGTCAACGGTTGAGCGCATACATGGATCATCTGCCGGAATAAAATCAACCAGGGGCAGTACCAGGTTAGACGCGTCTAACGTGTTATCGCCATAGGATTGCGTAAATGCGCCAATTGCTGAGCTAAAGCCATGAGCCATGATGTCAGCTCGAATCTCATCACGTATCTGATGCCAGTGGGGAAGATCGGCTTCCAGATGATGCTGCTCTGCGACTTTGATACCGCGATCAAGGGCTACCCAGCACATAATCTTAGAATAGACGAAGTGTCGAGGCTCGCTCCTCACCTCCCAGATACCGTTGTCGGTCTCGTGCCAGTGATCGCAGACATGATTGACGATGGTGCGCATCATATCCCACAATGGACCGGCGAGCTTTTCGCCATACCGTTCAAGGCTGTCCTGGTTCTGGTAGAGATGGATACAATCCAGTACCTCCCCAAAAACGTCCAGTTGTTTCTGGCTGGCAGCTCCGTTGCCGATACGAACTGGGCGCGAATCGTTATACCCGCTGAGGTGGGGTAGTTCTTGCTCGGTCAGGTCCCGTTCGCCGCGAATGCCGTACATAATCTGCATGTCTGCTCCATCCGCTATTGAAAGGCGACGGAGCCAGTGCGTAAAGGCACGCAATTCATCCGTAAAACCGACCATGTTGAGCGCATGGAGTGTGAAGGATGCGTCACGCAACCAGGTAAAGCGATAATCCCAGTTTCGTACGCCTCCCATCTCCTCCGGTAACGATGTGGTTGGCGCGGCAACTACGGCTCCCGTTGGGGCATACGTCATCATCTTGAGTGCAAGTACACTCCGTTGCACCCACTCCTTGTAGGACCCGTGATAGGTACAACCTGCCAGCCATGTACGCCAGCGATGCAGCGTATGAGCCAGTTCAGCATCAAAGTTACGCTGGTGCAACTCGGTCTCCACCAGCCGCTGTGCAGCCTGAGCGGTGCGTCCCACTCCAAGTGCAAACGTCAGGCACTCGCCTTCGCTTAACGTCATTTGCGCGACGATGGTCGGATGCCAATCGTTGGCATCCTCGATGACCTCTACAGAAAACGGCAAAGATAAGAGAGTACTTCCTACAATAGCCAGCCCTACATGTTGATGTTCGCTGGTAACAAGCGCTCCCTTGTTGTCTGGAGCGAGAACGACCTGGCATGATGAAGCTGCGTAGTCAGGGCTGACACGCAGCCTCATCGTCACGACCATCTCGCCATGAGTGCACTCTACAATACGTACCAGACTATGACAGGAGCCATCCTCACGAGCAGCCCAGGTATTATTATTCATCCCCTGATAGGGCCATGCACGTAAGGTCTCTACCGGCATAAAATCTGTGAGTACGATCTCGCCTGCAGTGCTGGCATAGCGTGTCTGCAAGACATTGCTTCCACGCAGGTAGCGCTGCGAACCTGGGATGGTTCCTTCAGTGGGCGCGATCTGGAAGTACCCTCCATGCTCAGCATCGAGCAAGCGGCAGAAGATGGCCGGGCTATCAAAGTCCGGTAGACATCCCCAGTCTATCGCTCCATCCGGTGATATTAACACCGCTGAATGACAATCACCGATGACTCCGTACGAATTAATCGGCATATACGTGCGATTGATTTCGTTCTTCCCAACCATTGACACAACACTCTCTCTTTTAGAACTATTTTGACTTCCTAAGAATAACCTGAGTATAATCTTAGCTCCTCATAAGAATATCTTGTGAGGAGCCTTATAACAGGAAAAAACGCAATAGACTCCTTCAGAGTAACAGATTTTTGCAAAAGTTGTTTTGTGTGACATTTGTATATATACGGTAAAAAACCATGTTATTATCTATATTAGAGGTATTTTTGCAGTTTTATCTTGCTTTACATCATTTGTATTAATCATTGTCCCACATATCATCGTATCCTCCTTTGTATTTTACAACGCTCAATTAATTCGTTCTATTCTCTTATCTGTCAACGCCAAATTCCTTGCGGTTCATACAACTTTTGTGTGAGAGACTGATAGCACGGTGAAAAGTTGCGACCCTTTTTCTCACGCCTTTGCGTAGGAAATGCCTCCTCGAAAAAGTATAGTGCAGAGATGAAGCCAGGAAAAGAGGAAAAGGAGGACAAATTCCTCAATTCTTTCCATCAATACTGGACCTTTCGCGCCGCGAAATTTTCTGCATGTCAAGCCGGAACAGTTTCTGTCCCTCTTTCCCCTCCCATCTCCTTGCTGCTTCTATGGTAGATTTTAATAGGCTTTTTATTCTTCTTCGTCTCTCGATATGAGAGAGCTACGCAGAAGGTGCAACGAGCATACACTGAGCGCAGATACCACACAATTAGCGATTGGGGAGCGGGTAGGAGCAGACGGGTAGCTGGTTCTGGCGCAAGGTGTGTAGCGGTATCAAGGGAGTTAGAATGTCGAGTAATCTAGAACATAGGCAAGTGGGACAGAATGGGGAGAATGAATTAGTGTCTCATCCTGGCGAGAATCCGTATGATGTGGCGGTCGCACAGTTTGATGAAGCAGCCGAGCGCCTTGGACTACCACAAGCAGCACGTGCAATATTGCGCCAACCCAAGCGCGAGTTGAGTGTCAATTTTCCGGTGCGTCTGGACAACGGCGATGTGGAGGTTTTTACGGGCTACCGGGTGCAGCATAATATCACGCGTGGCCCAGCTAAAGGTGGCATCCGCTTTGGCCTTGATGTGTCGCTGGATGAAGTGCGTGCTCTGGCGATGTGGATGACATGGAAATGTGCCGTTGTGGGAATTCCCTTTGGTGGCGCAAAAGGTGGTGTCATCTGCAATACGCAGAAACTATCCCGTACTGAACTTGAGCGTTTGACGCGCCGCTATGCAACTGAGATTTCCATGATTATGGGTCCAAATAGCGATATTCCGGCTCCTGATATGAATACCAATCCGCAGGTGATGGCCTGGATAATGGATACCTATTCCATGCATCACGGCTATTCCATTCCGGCTGTGATCACAGGAAAACCGCTTGCGATTGGTGGAAGCGAGGGTCGTCTTGAGGCAACTGCACGTGGAGTGCAAGTCGTGACCCGGAGCGCATTGAGAGATCTGCATATGCTGCCTGAACGCTGTGCTGTTGTGATCCAGGGCTTCGGCAATGTGGGGAGTATAACGGCGCGTCTGCTTTCGGAATTGGGCTGTAAGATTGTTGGCTTGAGTGATGTCAAGGGAGGTATCTATAATAGTGCAGGGATCGATGTGCAGAATGCGCAGCGCTATGCGGATGAACACGAAAGTCTCAGTGGGTTGCCGGGTACTGAGAAAGTGACAAACGCCGAATTATTGGAACTGCCTTGCGATATTCTCGTACCTGCTGCGTTAGAAAATCAATTGACGAGACGCAATGCCGCACGTGTGCAGGCGCGCCTGATTGTCGAGGCGGCCAATGGTCCTACGACGCCGGGTGCTGAGGCAATTCTCTATGATAAGGGAGTGACGATTGTACCTGACATTCTCGCGAATGCTGGCGGTGTGACGGTGAGTTATTTTGAATGGGTTCAAGATCTGCAACGCTTCTTCTGGTCTGAGTCCGAAATCAATGAGCGTCTTGCCACAATTATGACGAAAGCGTATGATGCGGTCTATCGGAAGGCGCAGGAGCAGCAGACGAATTTGCGCATGGGTGCCTATGTGCTTGCGGTCGCTCGTGTCGCTGAGGCGACTACTCTGCGCGGAGTGTATCCATAACGATTATATAGAGTAATTTGGGTTTCCGACAATTGTATAGCATAATTTTAGCATAGATAAGGAACACGTAAACAAATGCAAACGATCTTAGAAAGTCTTTCATCTCCTACCAGCTTGATAGATGCAGTAGGACTCAACCTACAAGAACTGGGTACGCTCTGGGGTCATGCACTGGGGGCTGAATTTCAGCAGCAGCCAGAAGCGACGTGGTTTGTTTCTGGAGTGCCATTTTTTCTCCTTAATTGGGTCACGCATACGCGATTTACAGCAGAGACACCACAAGCTACCATCGATGGCATACTCGCACGCCTCAGCGAATATCGGCTTCCTATGTTTTGGGTCGTTGACTCATCTTATTCCAGTGACTTTATAAGCAGCATAAAAGCCCGGGGCTGGAAAGGGGGACCAACATCTGTCTGGGCGCGAGATTTACAGACGTTGGAGGAGCAACACACAAATCCAGAGGGAGTGAGCGTCGAACGTGTCGACAATAGTGAGTCATTAGATCAATGGATACGGGTATTCGTATCTGGTTACGGGGGTATCCCTGAGCAGGTTTTCGACCATACTAGAGAGTTGCTTCAGAAACATGGTTTCGTGGATCATCCCGCGGTTCACTATTACCTTGGTCGCCTCAACGGTGAACCTGTTACCACCACACTTCTGTTTCTCAGTGGAGGAGTGGCAGGCATTTACAATACCGCAACCCTTCCACAGGCGCGACGTCATGGTATCGCTAGTGCAGTGACCCATGCAGCTTTGCTGGGAGCACGTACAAGGGGCTATCAAATAGCGACGTTGCAAGCTACAGAGTTAGGTGTAAATGTCTATCGTAATCTGGGCTTTGAAAAGTATGGAACCCTCAACTTTTACTTCTTGCCAGGAGTGCCGAAAGAATAACAGCTATGAGGTACATTGCTGATAGTCTTTAGAACGATATACTCGACCCCTGGATGAAGTCTTAGCCACTGGGCAAAGGTTTCCGCGCTTCGGTCTTCTAGGACATCGACTGGGTGGTGGGTTTCCCAATTGTCATTGCCTGACGGACCTCTTGCGCTATGCCTGCTTCAACGCGCACGCTGTTGGCACGCAGGTATAGGGCGAAGTTTCCAGCAGCTGCCTGTAGCGCATCCAGCAAGTCAGCCGTGGGCGTCACATCTGGTTCCCACCACCAACGGGTAATCGTCCAACTCCCTCGCTCCAGGCGACTATCCAGCCGGGCGACAAAGCGATCCTTATAGAAAACAGGCAGTACATAATAGCCCCAACGGCGCAGGGGTTCGGGCTTGTAGACTTCCCAGATGTATTCAAAATCGAACAACTGCATCACGCCGCGCCGATCCCACAACAGGCTGTCCAGCGGGCCTAGAAAAATGACACGCGGCGCGGCAGTAGGGGCTTCCAACAGCTTGAGGGCACTCGCGGGCAGATATGCGGGCCAACCCTTTGCGCCGCTTTCGCTTATCAGCAGGGGCACAAGCTGTCCCATCTCGACCAGTTCTATGAAGGCTGACGCACGCCGGTTTGCCGGACCACAGCCAAACCAGATGCTGGGTTCCCCGGTAGGGCGGATGATGCCCATGCTTTGACTGCGCCGAGTCAACATCCAGCGGATTGACTCGCCTTCATCCTCCAGCGGCGGTGCGTGAAAGTATTCGGGGGGAATAACGCGCTCGGCCCGGTCATAGTAATGGCGGCCACCCTGGCGGTGATGGGTTACAATTAGCCCACGATCCCACAGTGCTCGCAAGATATGCTTAATGCGCTTGGGACCATACCAGGCGCTGCGGTCGGTGAAGTGTGATTGATCTTCAAACTCCAGGGAGGAAAGCGGCCCGCGTGCATCCAGTTCAGCCAATGCCGCCGTCACCGCATCCGCATGTTCCTCTAGTTGGAGCGGGTGCGAATTATAGGAGCGGGTGCGCAGACGGGCACGCATGGGCCAGTCAGCCATAGGCACCAAACAGGCCATTTTATCCCATGCGTCGTATACGACTCGGTCGGTGTAGGCCGTCTTTTGCCAGTCATCGACCTGATAGCCCAGCACTCGTGCCTGCAAAACCAGATCCGGTTGCGCCCCACTGGGTTGAGCGGGTCATATTGCACCGTGCCCAGGCGCTCAAAGACGCCTGGCACATCGGTTGGGGTAAAGTGATAGGTAGCCAGAAAGCGCCTGGCTTCGGCGCGTGAAAGTGTCAGCATCAGCTCGTGTCCTCCAGTTTGTCTACACTGCTTTGAGTGTACCATGAAAAGAGGGCAGTTTTCGTCCTGTTGCGGACGAACCCAGGCAGACAGATGCGAGAGCAGCGGCGCGGCGTTATGCTGCCACGCCGAACAGTGCCTTCAATTCCGGGAGGACGGAGGCTAGTCTTGTTGTATGACATTTAGATAGGGAAGACCAAGCGTGCCTTGTATTGTCCAGTGATTGGTCCCGGCGTGCATGTATCCGTGAGCTGTATCGTCCCTATCATGATCGCGAGGTGTTGCAGGCTGAGGCCGAGGTTGCACGGGCCATGCTGGCTGAGATTGATGCACGTGGAGCGCTCTCCTCGCAGGACTTCGAAGATCGTCATCGTTATTTTGATGAGACATGGTATGGTCAGACGCGTACCAATCGTGTGTTGCGTGCTTTGTGGGCGTGTGGCGAAATTGTAACGCATCACCGCAAGAATGGACGTCATTACTACGACCGGCCTGTACGCATTATTCCATCTCAGCACTACACTATGTCTCCCCTGCTGGATAAAGAAGCCTACTCACGCTGGATTATTACACAGCGTTATCGTGCCGTTGGTCTATTGCGTCCTAACGCCGAAGCCTGCATATGGAGCGCCTGTGGTGATGCCGCAACACGTAAACAGGCGTTAGCGCAACTGGTCGAAGAGGGCACATTGACTCCTGTGCATGTGGGCGAAAAAGGCTGGCTCTATTATATGCTCAGCAGCGTCCTACCTCTACTCGATACAGAATTGCCCGACCCTCGCGCCATCTTCCTGGGACCGCTCGATAGTATCCTCTGGGATCGCAAGGCTATACAGCAACTCTTCGACTTCGATTACGTCTGGGAGGTCTATAAACCTGCTCTCCAGAGGCGTTGGGGCTACTATGTGCTCCCAGTTTTCTATGGTGACCGCTTTATTGCACGTCTGGACTCACGTCTTGAAAAAGGCATATGGACCATCTCGCGCTGGTGGTGGGAGCCAGATATCGTGCCCACTGTTGAGATGTTGGGTGCGTTACGTAGCGCCACGGCCAGATTTTTGAGTTATTTGCGAGCTGATGGTGTGCGTGTGGATGAGGGCGTTGATGCAGTTGCAAGAACAACGCTGCTTGATGGTGTCAGGTATGTATGCTGATATCCTCAGGTGAAAGAAATGCGTCAATAGAGCGTATCTTTCCGGAGAAAAAAACTCTTTACATCTTCAACCACTTGTGCTATGCTCTAATTAATATTGGATTGTTAAAATTTGAGACTAGTCAGAGCATAGCAAAAACGATAGTGCACACGCGAGACATATTCCTTCCCAGTGGTATCAAGAGAGGCAACGCCAGCGGCTGAAAGCGTGCCTGCCAGCAAGAAACGAATACCCCTCGCCAGCCTGTACCGAGCAAGTAAGGTACACGGTTCGACCCCGTTAGCAGTCATGAAGAGCGTGCTATTCATCATCGTTGAATGACACGAAATCTGGGTGGAACCACGAAATGCGTATGCAACCTTTTCGTCCCATTGGGGATGGAAAGGTTTTTTGTTTTGTTTCATATAGTAGGGGCCAGGTTTACCGCGCCCAGGTGAGATCAATCCCACCCGCCCCCAAAAAAGGAGAATCACTTATGCCAGAGGCAATAGAAGTACAGGATCAGGAATCGGTCAATTACACGCCGCTCCAGCGCATGCGCCACTCTACGGCACATGTTATGGCCGAAGCTGTCGTTGAGCTGTTCCCCGATGCAAAACTCGGTATCGGGCCAGCCATCGAGGATGGTTTCTATTACGATTTCGACCTGCCACGAGCGCTTACGCCCGAAGACCTGCCCGATATAGAACAGCGCATGCGCCGTATTATCGCTGGAAAATATGCATTCAACCGAGACCGCTGGCCACGCGAAAAAGCGCTGGAATACTTCAGGGCCAGGGATCAGATCTACAAAGTCGAACTGATTGAGAACCTACCCGACGCAGAGGTAGGCATCTACACGCAGGACACGTTTCTAGACCTGTGCCGGGGACCGCACGTCCAGAACACGGGCGAGATTGGACCCATCAAACTCATGCGTGTTGCAGGCGCATACTGGCGTGGAGACGAGCATCGCCCGATGTTGCAGCGCATCTATGGCACGGCCTGGTTCACGCAGGAAGAGCTCGATCAGTATCTGTGGCGTCTGGAAGAGGCGATGAAACGTGACCATCGTAAGCTTGGTCGAGAGCTAAAGCTCTTCTATCTGAGCGATGAACTTCCGGCAGGTGTGCCTATGTTCTATCCGCGTGGTGAGATGCTGCGTTACCTTATGGAGACGTATGTGCGTGCGACGCAGGAGAAGTATGGGTACCAGCATGTCTGGACCTCTCACCTGGGCAAGGTACATCTGTACAAAACGTCCCGGCACTGGTACACGTATCGTGAGAATATGTTCCCTATCATGAAGGGTGAGCAGGAGGCATCTGAGGACGATGCATACATCCTCAAGCCGATGAATTGCCCACATCATATTACGTTGTACAAATCGCAGATGCACAGCTATCGCGAACTGCCTGTACGCTACGCTGAGTTTGCAACGCTCTACCGTTATGAGAAGGCTGGAACGCTGACGGGACTTGCACGTGTACGAAGTCTAACGCAAGATGATGCGCACGTCTTTATGCGCCCGGACCAGGTTCAGGACGAGTTCAACAATGCCATTAATCTGACGTTAGAAGTCTTCGAGACGTATGGCTTGACGGACTATTGGGTACGCCTCTCGCTGCGCGATCCCAAGAAAGCCGAGGAATATATCGGTAGCGAAGAGGTCTGGAATACGGCTGAAGCGGTCTTGCGCAGTGCCGCTGAACGCAGAGGCATCACTTATGAAGAGGGGATTGGCGAAGCAGCATTCTACGGTCCTAAAGTCGACTTTATGGTACGTGATGCCCTTGGTCGCGAGTGGCAATGCTCAACGATCCAGCTCGATTTCAACCAGCCCGAGAACTTCGAACTGGAATATATCGGTGAGGATGGACAGCCCCATCGCCCGGTCATGATTCATCGTGCTGTGACGGGTTCAACGGAGCGTTTTATGGCATTGCTGATTGAGCACTACGCTGGTGCCTTCCCGGTCTGGATCTCGCCGGTGCAGGCAATGGTTATTCCCATCGCCGATCGCCATATCGAGTACGCCAACAAGGTGCTTGAGAAGCTCAAAGCCGCTGGTGTCCGCGCCGAAGTTGACTCACGTGGCGAACGTATGAATGCCAAAATTCGCGATGCGCAGATGCAAAAGATCCCTTATATGCTCGTTGTCGGTGACAAAGAAGCCGCAGCCGAAGCCGTTTCGGTACGCCTGCGCACCAATGTCGATCTCAAGTCGATACCACTTGCGCAGTTCATTGAGCGTGTCTCGGGTATTAGCAACAGCAAGAGCCGCGAGTTGTGGGAAGCCTGAGCGATTTAAAGGTAGGGACTAAAGGTAGGGGCGCGTAAAGGTAGGGGCGCGATTTATAAGCCCATGCGATTTATCGCACCCTTCGCGCGTCCTACCCATTAATCCGACAATTTGAGCTTATCTTGCAGAGCCTGCTCCGTCCATTCTTCTAAAAAGTCCAGAATGGAGCGACGTGTCCTACGCATAGGGTTGTATCTGGAAGGAAGAATATGCAGAGAAGCAACAGCCTCCTGGGGAAGAAGGGCGAGTATATGCTGGAGGAGATCATCGAAAGCAAACGGTCTTGTAAGATAGTCATTAGCGCCGGCCGCCAGAATGGTATCCTGGCTCTGCTTTTCCGCACTGATGACCAGGATAGGGATATCTTGCGTCCTCTCATCCTTGCGTATGCGTCGGCAGACTTCGATGCCATCGATAAATGACAGGGGCAATTCTGTGATAATAAGTGCCGGTCGGATACGTTGTGCAAGCCTGATCCCTTCCATTTCGTCTGATGTTGATAGTACATGAAGACTATCGTAGCGCAGGCCTGATTGGATAATTTCCGAAATACTCTGTTCGGGATCAATGATAAGAATAGTTGGTCCGTCTTTTTCTGGCAGCACAGCCTCTCTCCTTCCTCGTGACGTAACTGGTTGTCTTCTTCTTATTTTATGTTGTTTGTTTGCAATATACAAGCCCTCATCATGCAGCAATCAGGATGGAAGCAGGTACACTGGATTGAAATGCAGGATTGCGTGTATACTATTCTCACAAAAGTGAACATTCGAGAGCGCGAACTTATAGACAGAAGGGATTGCCGTGCATGGCCCAATACACGCAAGAACAGAGAACCAGTCTAATGACTCTAGCGGGAGAGGTCCTGATGGCGACGCTACTTATTGACCGCAATGATAATATCGGCACGATGCGAGAGTTTCGAGATGGTATCAAATTCATCGCGCATGCAAAAAACAAGTATCCACGTAACGCATTGATTCAGGATATGATAGCAGGTACGGATATGTCGATTCAGGAGGTCCAGGCCTATACTGTGACTGAGCGACAGGAGGCCGTCTGGGCTCATCAAAGACGTATTGACGAAGCAGTGGGGTTATTGGCAAATGACGAAGAAGCAAAAGAGTTCAAGCTTGTTCTAATCGAACTGGCAAAGGCGGTTGCCGGGGCTGCCGGATTTGGTATCTTCGGCACCGGAGAGAAAGTGAGTATTGCTGAAGCCACCTTTATTGATGCGCTAAAGCAACGGTTGGGCGTCGTATAATCACTTTAATTAGGAACATCTTTCATGCAACAGAGCGCTGAAAATAAGTTTGTGGTTGATCTGCTGACTACTCTACGCCAGGACCGCTTCAGTGCGCGTGCCTGGGGATGCTTCTTTCAACGCTCCTGGCTGATGTCTTATCAGACTGCTCATGATAACCCCACGTTGAAACATTCGTGGAGACGCGTAACAGGCCTCATTTTATCTCTGATGCTGGCACTTCTGATTGGAGATGGCCTGGTAGCGGGCTCTGCCGATGCTTTACGCCTGCTCCCAGGCTTCGTCTTTTGTGTGTTATGGCAACAGAGTGACCTGTTCTGGCATCTGGGCCTCAACCGTTCGACGCGGAGCGGAGAGCTTTTGCAGCATATAGGGGTTGCCAATACGTTGACATGCCTGCGAGGATTGGGGGCGTCGTATTTGCTCGGCAGGCTCGTGGGAGGATTGGCGATACCGTCGGAACTGGCGCTGGTCGTCTTCCTGTGTGGTATCATAACCGACATCCTCGATGGGCATATCGCGCGGATCACGGGTACGCAGAGCAAACTAGGGCAGATTGCTGATGCCGAAGCTGATTTCTGTCTCTACCTGCTGCTCACAATCATTCTACTCCAGAATGGGACCTTGCCGCTCTGGGTAGGGATCATGATGGTATTGCGCTTTATCGTTCCTCTGGTAGTTGCTCTGCTGAGTTACATAGCCTTTGCTCGTCCCGTGCGTTTTGGCTCAACTGCATGGGGCAAATATGCCGGGCTGGTGCAATGCTGTTACTTCCTTCTGTTGCTTGTTCCACTGCCCCATTTCACCTTCTTTTCCCTCCTCAATGGGCTGGTACTCACCATCATGTTGTGTTTGCTTGTTATCGCTCCTGCTGCACAGTTCTTTGCAAATGTCAGGGTACGTGTTGATGCATGACAATGTCAAACAGGCTTGTAAATGGCGCCCCTACAGTTTGGCCATGCGAGAACATCCTCACCCCAACTGTAGGGGCACCGTTTACAAGCCCGTGGGCAGTCTACAAAGGAGAAGCTAATAGCGGATGAGAACCTATTATACCAAAAAGCGAGCACGATCCTACAACCAGAGATGGAAGGTATTTTCTGAAAAGACCCATGCTGCCGTTCGTTCCGTCATTGATTTTGCGCAACTGGAGAAAATTTGTAAAACACGAGAGCATCCGCCCCGTATATTAGACGCAGCATGTGGAACCGGCCTACTTTTAAAGCAACTGGCCCATCTCATTCCATGTGCTGAACTGTATGGAGTTGATGCGAGCGAGGATATGCTCACTCAGGCTCGTCTCTCTATCAAAGGGGATTCGACAGCTCGATTTATCCATGCATCTCTACGTGCAGGGGAAAAAGCCGGTTTGCCCTATGAAGCGGCGTCCTTCGATTTAATTACCTGTGCTAATGCTCTGCATAACGTGAACGATCCAGTAGAAGTGTTGCGAGGCTTAGCTGAGTTACTCGCGCCCCAGGGACAATTCGTGATCGAAGATTATGCGCGGCGCGGTTTTCCTTTTCCCTGGAGGATATTCGAGTGGGTCACGCGACGCATTGATCCCCAGCACGTCCGGGCTTATACTTTATCTGAAGCGCAGCATCTCTGCCAGAGAGCTGGTTTGCGGGTAGTTGTGGCTCAGAATTTTCCGATTGATGTGGTGTGGCGTGGATGGATTATGCGCGTCGATGCTACTCAGCTTCAGTAGCAAGTAAGCGCTGGAGTATCCAGGTACGTGCCTGAGCGTTTTCTACTGAGAGAGCTGCACGCACCATCGGCCCGTTCAACCAGTGTGGTATAGTCCAGCCGACCAGTGGTCCTCGTGTGAGAACGCGGACAGGAAGCGAGGCAAAGCGAAAAAATTGGGGGGCACAGAGGGCAGCAACGACGAGCGGATCGTGCAAATAAGGAAGCTGCGAACGCCACCAGGGTTGGTGCTCTTGCCATGCCGCAACCATGCGTGAAAGTAGATGCAATTGTGGACTTTTCGCACCATTAAGACGTGCAACATCGTCCCGTTGCAAGTGGCAGGAGGCAGTTACATTCAAACCGATCATCGTTACCGGGAGTCGAGCCTCCAGCAGAAGATGGGCTGCCTGAGCGTCGCTTCTCACATTCCAATCTGGCCTGGATAGCCGACTGGCTCCGCCCATAAAGAAAACCTGTCGCAATAATGAACCCAGGTCTGGTTCTTGTTGGAGGGCCAGCGCCACATTCGTTAACGGACCAAGGCAGAGGAGCGTGAGTTGGCCAGGATACATGTGAGCTATCTGAAGCAGCAATTCTGATCCAGACAAAGAACTGAGCGGGAGTGCAAGCTTCTCAGGGAGTACAGTGGCCTGGCAGACGCCAGATGGACGATGGCGCAAGAGGAGTGGTAGCTCCTGACCTGCCGCAACCGGAATGCCAGAAAATCCATATGTCTGAAGCAGGTATACAGCCAATCGCGCCCGTAAATAGGTGTCGCCAAAGACAGTGGATATACCAACCACCGACACCTCAGGTGAACACAGGAGCAATGCGAGCGCGAGAGCATCATCGATATCATCTCCAATATCGGTATCAACAAAAACCGGCAAAGGAGAAAGAGACGCCAAACTCGTTTCATGCTCTAACATGAACAAAGTATATAATATAAATGTAGGGGCCAGGTTTACCGCGCTCGCTGTAGAAATTGACAGGCCATACCCATCAATTCTACCTGTCCAAAAACCTGTCGTCAGGAACGATGTAACGTACAGCTTTTTGAGCTATACTTGTCTCATATATAAAGTGGAAGATTATAAGCATGGGATGGTTCGCGCAATTGATAATAATTTAAATTCTTAGTAAGAAGCACGTCTATAATCTTTGAGAGTATTTCAGAAGCAACGGAAAGACGAACATTTTTATGAGACAGATGATCATATCTGGCAGAGGAACGCCTGATAATTTTAGCTGGAAGCAGGTTCCGGAAGCTTTCACCAGCTTACCTCGCGTGTTAAAGCTGGTATGGGATACAAGTGTGTTGTTGACGCTCACCATGGGCCTTTTGAGTATACTGCAAGGTTTTACGCCTGCGATTAGCCTGTGGATTACGAATCTAGTAATCAATAGTGTTGTTGAAGGGCTGCGTATACATAGCATAAGCCCAATCTGGTTGCCTATAGGTTTGCAAGTAGGGATAGGTCTGTTCTCCAGTTTGCTGAGTACACTGAGTAATATTACGCAGCAACTCTTACAAGAAAGAGTCTCGAACCGCATACAGTTTATGATTTTGGAGAAATCGGATACGCTCGACCTGTCGTATTTTGAGAATCCAGAGTTTTACGATAAGATGCGGCGAGCGGCAGACCAATCTACGTATCAGCCAGTGACGATGGTATCGCAGACATTTGGTCTGTGTCAGACCGCAATCACCATGTTCTCAATGATCTTTCTACTCACGCGGTTAGCATGGTGGCTGGCGCTAGTATCGCTGATCGTGCCTATTCCAGCCTTTTTTTCTAGCATTCGTTTTGGGTGGAGAGGATATCAGCGTATGCGTCGTCAATCGCCTGAGCGCCGTATTATGCAATATTTCAATATGCTCATGACAACCGATACCTATAACAAGGAAGTGAAACTATTCAATCTTGGCCGCTTTTTTATCGAGCGTTTCAAGCATCTGGCGAATAAGCTTTACGAAGAAGACAAGAACATTATAGTCCGACGTTATTTGATGAACTTTTTGTGGTCGGGGTTGACCGTAGCAGCGAATAGTACGATCTATCTGTACGTGGCTCTGCGAGCAATAACCAATGGCCTTCCACTTGGTAACTTGATTCTTTACACACAATCAGCAGTGCAGGCCGGACAGAGTTTTCAGGGGTTACTGAATGGTATCTCCGGAACGTATGAGAGCAATCTCTACATAGGGACGCTTTTTGAGTTTCTGGAATATGAGCCGAAGATTGTATCGCCGAAGGAGCCAAAGCCAGTTGAGCCGTTGCCAGATGTAAAGGGTCTGGAAGTCGAGTTCCGCGATGTCAGCTTCACGTATCCCGGCAAAGATCCCGTCACGCAGGCAGCATTGAAGCATGTAAGTTTCACTATTAAAGCAGGTGAGGCTATCGCGCTGGTGGGGCGCAATGGTGCTGGCAAGACCACGCTGGTGAAGTTGTTGACGCGTCTGTATGATCCCGATGAGGGTGAGATTTTCATTGGTGGTCGCAATATCAAAGAGTATGATCTCAAGGATCTGCGCGAACAGGTTGGCGTCATTTTCCAGGATTACGTTAACTATTATATGAGTGCGCGTGAGAATATCGGCGTGGGACGTATCAATGAGATCGAGAATGAGGATCTTGTGGTGAGTGCAGCCCGCAAAAGTGGGGCTAACGCTGTCATTGAGCGCCTTCCCGATGGATATGATACGATGCTTGGACGCTGGTTTAAGGATGGTATGCAATTAAGTGGTGGTGAGTGGCAGAAAGTTGCATTGGCGCGGGCATTTATGCGCGATGCGCGTATTCTTGTTCTCGACGAGCCAACCAGTTCGCTAGATGCCCGCGCCGAATACGAAGTCTTTGAGCATTTCCGCACATTGACTGAGGGCAAGACCGCGCTCTTTATCAGCCATCGTTTCAGTACCGTGCGCCTGGCTGATCGTATCTTCGTAATTGAGCATGGCGGTATTATTGAAAGCGGATCGCACGAGGAACTGATGGCGTTAGATGGGCGCTATGCTGAGCTGTTCAATTTGCAGGCGGAGGCGTATCGCTGATATATAACAGAAAACAATGATGGTTATGAGCTTCCACAGGTGTCGTATCCGCAAGAGATGCCAGGATAACAGCAGTGAGGTGTTCCTTGCGTGACCTGCATCTGCTCAAAAGAAAAGAGGGCAGTTTCCCTTTGAGCAGATACAGGTTAGCTTGCTTGACATAATGGCATTTCACATGCTATTTTTGCGTTAGTGTGCTAAACTTAAATGTTGTTACATTGTATTCGTTGGAAGAACTATGTAGGGGAACATAGATGCTTCAATGTGAGGTGAACAAGGGTGCCAGTCCTTTCCATCGCTACCAATCCTGATAACCGATACCCATGACGTTGATCTGCGCGGGGAATTCTGTATTACCATATTCTCTCATATCTAAGCGCTTAGGGATAGGCACATCTTTTTCTCTTTGCCCACATGATGATCCCATAGATAGTTTCTTCTTTTCTACCGAGAAGGAGTTATATATTTGAATTACCCTTCTATTCGTTCTCCATTTCTCCGCGTGCGTTTGCATATACTTATGGTGATGGCATTGTTGCTGCTGGCCTCGTTGCTTACGGCGGCTGGGGTCACGCAAAACAATGTACGGCCCTCGCAAGAACTCTTCCACCCTCTTGCGAAGATGCTTGGGCGTATCAGTAGTGCCGCTCCTACGGATGCGCAATGCCGCGCAACATTTAATGTGCCCTGCTATAGCCCACAGGAGATTCGCAACGCATATGATGTAACTCCACTCCTTAAAGCGGGCTTTGCAGGGAAGGGTCAGACGATTGTCATTATCGACTCGTTTGGGAGCCCGACGCTAGTAAGTGACCTGAAGACCTTCGATGCTGGCTATGGTCTACCTGATCCACCAAGCATCAAACAGCTTGCACCTCTGGGAAGCGTTCCCTTTGATCCGACTAACGGTGATCAGGTTGGTTGGGCCGAGGAGACATCACTAGATGTGCAGTGGTCGCATGCTCTGGCACCAGATGCGAACATCGTTGTGCTGACGAGTCCCGTCTCTGAGACGGAAGGTGTGCAGGGTATGCCTCAGTTTCTGGCTCTGGAGAAGTATGCAATTGACTATCATCTAGGAAAAATTATCTCACAGAGCTGGAGTACTACTGAGAACACCCTGTTCGACAAATCCAGTGAATTCGTCCTTGATAAGTTTGAGACGTTCTATAAACAAGCTGCTGAAGCACACGTCAGCGTTTTTGCATCGGCGGGCGATTCTGGAACTGCCAACGTTGATGTAGCGGGCAACATCTACCCCTTCCCCACGGTTGGGTTTCCAGCCTCATCGCCATATGTTACAGCGGTTGGGGGTACCAGCCTGTATGCTGACACAAAAGGGAACTATCAGTCTGAGACGGTCTGGAATGATCTGGCAACGCAGAAAATTGATCAGTCGGCGACTGGTGGTGGAGTAAGTCAGTTTTTCAAGGAACCAGACTATCAAAAAGATACTTTGCCCAAAACGGTTCAGAAGGAATTGAATGGGCATCGTGGCCTGCCTGATATCTCCTATAATGCCGATCCATATACCTCTGTCCCTGTTTATCTGGGCTTTCTGGGGGAGCAGCCAATGCATTTTATCTCTTCGGTGGTACCAGCGAAGGATCTCCACAGTGGGCAGGTATCACAGCTGATGCCAACCAGTATGCTCATCACCCGTTAGGCTTCCTGAATCCTGCGCTGTACCAGATTGGGAGTAACCGCTTTGAGGCGAAAGAAGCCTATCACGATATTACGGTCGGCAACAATGGAACGAATGAGACGGCTGGCTATCAGGCAACTCCTGGTTGGGATGCAGCAACCGGCTGGGGAACACCAAAAGTGGCAGAGTTGGTAGAAGAACTGACTCATTACTGGTATTAACCCAGATCCTTTCGCAATTTGTATCTTGACACACACTGGCTCTGTCCTGAGTTATTGGGAAGAAGTTAGTGCAAAGAGACCTCCTGAGTTCCCTACCACCAGGGTCTCAGGAGGTCGCTCAACTCTCGGTTAGTGAGAAGCTGTGAGTCAATTGATAAGTTTATCGCCATTGGTGAGATACTGCTGAATTTTCTCACTATTCTCTGCCGTCCCAAAATTGATCACGAGTTGCCGTAATGCATTGATATCCTCAATACTATTCGTGCGTGCTTTTACCATATCAACCAGGTCAGGGAAACGTGTCTGAGCGATGTTGACCAGGATCAGGCGCAGATTTAAACGCTCTTCCTCTCTCGCTTTTGCGAGTCCCTGCTCAAGCCCCTTCTCACGTCCTTCTTCAAGAATCAATTGATAGATTGGAGTATCATGCAGAATATCGTGCATCTCTTTAAAGCTCCTTATCAGCCATTCAAGATCGTTCTGGCTCTTACGCTTGAAGACAAGCGATGCCAGTTTGAATCCAAGCAAGGCCAATTCTTTGTGCTCGGGAATATCTAACTCTCTGAGCATACTACTCACTATATTACGTGTTGCTCCACCTCTGGTCAGAGGTAGGAGTGGTAATAAGTTGACTTCTCCTGTACTCCGAATATCCTCTGGAGAAAGATCTCCAATTTCGATAGTGTGAAAATGAAAGTGAAGTACTTCCTGACCTGTTGGAACGATCCATATCAGGGGCGATGGTACAATATTACCATCCTTCAGGAGATAGATCACAAATGACAGGACTGGAAGTTCGTGTTCGTATCTTGCTGCTACATTATACCGCAAGAGGCGCTCTGGCATAGTGGTATCATTGTAGGTCTGGAACTCAACGTGGAGCAGCATGATTTCTCCATTGACCAGTACTTCAATGAGTATATCCACCTCCTGGTCCCAGACCTTTAACTTCTCACGGTGCTCTCTAATAAATTTCGCATTTGGAATAAGCCAGCGGACAAATGCTTGCGGGTTTGCTCGTACAAGCGTTTTCATACTCTCATCCCAGAGTTTCGCCATATTTTATTCACCTCCACTTACTATATAGTGTAAGCGGAAGTATAACACATGCCGAAAAAGCTACTGTGAGGTTTTTGTGAATTTTAATTTGTTCGATGCAAAAAGCTTTTTGCGCTATCTTTTCTGTACTCCAGATCCCTGTTGCACCCCCGAAACGTCGTATACACCCCCTCGCTGCTCATATCCTCCCACAAAAGGGTCATTCGTCAGCAGTGTAGGAGTATCCAGGTCGATAAAACGAAATCCACCCAGCCCCGCAGTCAGATGAGTCGCAAAGCTAACCGCCAGGCGCGACTCAATCATTGAGCCGATCATCAGTTGTGTATGGTTGCTACGACATAAAGCAGCAATATCGAGCGCACCCACAACACCACTTTTCATCAGTTTTATTGTAATAACATTGGCTGCCCCCATAGCAATCAGGCGGGCGACAGAGGAAGGGCTATCGGCGCTTTCGTCGGCGGCGATGGGGACTGTAGTATGTTGCGTAACGTAGCGCATACCCTCGTAGTCGTCCTTGTGGACTGGTTGTTCCATCATGAAGGGGCGGATATCGCGGTCATCGAGTGCTTCCAGGCAGAGCAGGGCCTCACCGGGTGTATAGCCCTGGTTGGCGTCGAGCGTGAGGCCGAGATGCGGAGCTCCATTGCGGATGGCTTCAACGCGATCTACGTCCTCGCGCAGATTCTGACCAACTTTAACTTTGATGCGCTTGATGCCGTGCGCAGCTATTTCTTGTGCCAGGTCGTATGCATGCTCGGGCGTAACCAGGGGAATGCTTATGTCAGTTTCAATAAATGAAGTTGCGCCACCAAAAAAGACGTATAATGGAATACCGTAAGAGCGTGTGAGTGCGTCGAGAATAGCCATCTCCATACCCGCACAGACGGTGGCTTGAGCGTAGTAGATGCTATGGATAAGGTGGGAGAGGACACGCCACTGAGCTGCGTCACGTCCTTTGAGCAGTTCCGCACAACTGAGAGCCGCTACCAGGGCGGTTTCCTGGGATTCGCCCGTGCTGGGTGGGAACGGTGCGCTCTCGCCATAACCAATGCTGCCATCATTGAGCGTGACGGTGATCAGAACGTTTTTGGCGGCGGAGACACTGCCTGTAGCAATAGTGAAAGGCTCCAGCAGTTGGATCGTTAACGGTTCAACGGTGATCGCTTGAATAATCGTGCCTGACATATGATGTCCTCTCCTGCTACCTTAGCGACTGGTGCGATTGCGCTGGCGGTCCGCGTGACGCTCCAGTGCCAGTTCGATCAGCCTGTCCAATAATTCTGGATAGGGAAGACCGCTTGCTTCCCACAGCTTGGGATACATACTGATCTCGGTGAAGCCTGGTAAAGTATTGACCTCGTTAATATAAACCTGGCCCGTCTCTTTCTCCAGGAAAAAGTCGACGCGTGCCAGTCCACTCAGGTCAAGGGCCAGGAATGCCTGTACCGCCTGGCGACGTATCTCTTCTGCCGTTGCTTGAGGAAGATCTGCGGGAATGATACACTGCGATTTGTTGTCCAGGTATTTTGCGTTGTAGTCATAAAATTCGTTGCTGGCCAGGATTTCGCCGACGACTGAGGCGATAGGTTCATCATTGCCCAGCACAGCGCATTCCAGTTCGCGGCAATTGATGCCATGCTCGATAATGATCTTATGATCGTACTCTGCGGCAACATGGATGGCATGTTCCAGCTCTGCCCGATTGTGTGCTTTATTGATGCCCACGCTTGATCCCAGATTAACGGGTTTAACGAAGTTAGGATAGCCCAGTTGTTGCTCGATGGCATCCAGAATGGTCTTCGGTGAGCGCTCCCACTCGTTACGTCGATAAACCAGATAAGCAACGCCGGGCAGGTTGACCGTTTTGAAGATCATCTTCATCTTTTCTTTGTCCATGCCCAGTGCTGCACCCAGCACGCCACAACCAACGTAGGGAACATTCGCCATCTCCAGCAGTCCCTGCAATGTGCCGTCTTCACCATATGTGCCATGCAGAACCGGGAAGATAACATCCAATGCTCCGTTATTCTGGAGCGGTTCGCTACTCTGTAAAGGGATGAGGCGGCGCAAGCTGGGGTCGCCCGTCAATGTAACAGCAGTCGTTGTCTCACCAGCAACGCCTTCTTGCGAAACGCTCTCGTTGGCCGCTTGTAAGCTGGCTGGCTCTGTTCCTAGCAGCCAGGTACCGGTTCTGGTGATGCCTATCGGTACAACCTCATATTTATTTGTATCTAGATTCGCCATAACTGATCTGGCCGAAGCAAGCGAAACATCGTGCTCTCCTGAGCGACCACCAAAAATAAGGCCGACGCGTATTTTCTTTTCTGCCATTTTTTTAATCCTTCCATTGCATAGTTCAGGTTTCACCCAGAGGGATCGAGAACTGTGTAAATATCTTATAGCATTTCTAGCAGCGTTTCCATGCGCATACCCCGCGAGCCTTTGATGAGCACCAGGTCGCCGCTTTTTACATCTCGCTTGAGCAGATCTGCTATGGCCTGTTTAGCTGTTTCCAATGCAGCGCTATCGTCTACATTCGAGCGAAAATAATGAGTATTTTTTGCAGGCATTCCAGCTTTTAGTGCGCCTTCGACATAGAAGCGTGCCTCAGTGCCGAGCGCGATCAAGTAATCGACAGTATGGGCCATAATCTCGCCGCTCATCTGATGTTCCTCTTGAGCGAAGGGACCCAGTTCGAAGATATCGCCTACGATGGCCCAGCGTTTGCTTGTAGATGGTAAGGCTGTGGCATGCATAGCGCTGGTGATAGCGGCGATTGATTGACGACTGGCATTATAGGTATCGTCAACAATCGTGCTGCCGTTTGGACCCGGTTTAATCTCGCCGCGCCCTTTCGCGGGAGCCAATGTTTCCAGTGCGGTACCAATCTCATCAAGAGACATCTCAGCGGCACATCCAACGGCAGCAGCAGCTAATGCAATTAGAACGCCATGTTCGCCTGGCAGGTGTAACTGTATGTGACGTTGCTGATTCTGGTAGCTTAAGGTAAAGCTTCTCCCAAAAAGTGTATCGCCACCTATCGAACTGGCGCGTACCTGTGCACCGTCTTCAAAGCCATAATAGAGAATGCGTGCCTGCGTCTTCATACTCATACTACGTACATTAAGATCGTCATAGTTCAAAATAGCTATGCCATCGCTGGCGAGCGCCTGCACCAGTTCGCTTTTGGCGATTGCAATACGTTCCTGCGATTTGAAAAATTCAAGGTGTGATGTACCAACGTTGGTGATGAGAGACCAGTTCGGACTGGCAATCGTACGGCAAAGCCATGCGAGCTCACCTACCCATTGCGCACCCATCTCCAGTACTGCATAGCGATGTTCAGGCTCCAGGCGCAACAACGTCAGCGGATATCCGATCTCATTATTGTACGATGCCTGCGTTTTGAGCGTCAGTGCCTTATGACTGAGCACTTCGGCGATGGCTTCTTTTGTGCTAGTCTTGCCATTGCTGCCAGTAATACCGATGAGTGTAGTATGCTCCTGCCGTTGTGTGCGTACACGTGCTGTGGCTTGCAACGCTTCCACTACATCCGGTACGACAATCTGCAAGAAATCGGGTGGAACATCAGTGCTCGGCTCGCTACAAAGTGCTCCCAGTGCGCCTGCCTGAGCAACTGAGGGAATAAAACGTTGCCCATCGACTCTGGCCCCTTTAATAGCAATAAAAAGATCTCCAGCACGGATCTGGCGGCTATCGTGATGAGCGGAACGAAAAACCATAGCAGGACTGGGGCTCTGGCTACTCAGCAGGCGTACTCTGTCCACGTTGCCTTGAATTATGTCATTAAGGGTGAACATACAAAGAATCCTCTACTTATTTGTCTGCCATTGGTATATTGTCAGCAGAGAGTATATCATGATTGTGTATTGTAGCCGATCGTAGCTAGCATGAAAAGGGCAGGGATCAAAAGAAGTAACTTCCCTATGGATAGGAAAATAACTAAGCAATAATTAGCTACTTGACAAAAGGAAGTAACCGTGTTACACTAAATCGTGTTAGTGATGTTGCTAACCCAACAAAGACAATGACTGATGGAGGATAATTTACTATGGCATGGGAAATTGATCCCGCACATTCGCAGGTTACTTTTTCTGTAAGACACATGATGATCAGCACCGTCAAAGGACAGTTCAAGGTGCTGAGCGGACATCTGCATATCGACGAACAGAATCCCGCTAATTCCGCAGTTGATGCTCAGGTAGCGACCGCCAGTATTGATACACGCGACGAGCGTCGTGATGGCCACTTGCAGTCTCCCGATTTCTTTGATGCAGCTCAGTACCCAACAATTACTTTCAAGAGCACGAAAGTCGAGCCTCTGGGTGGCAATGAATACAATGTCACTGGTGATCTCACCATGCATGGTATCACGAAGCCCGTTACTTTCAAAGCTGAGTATGCTGGTCAGGGCAAGAATCCCTGGGGTATGCAGGTTGCTGGTCTTAGTGCGACGACAAAGATTAATCGCAAAGATTGGGATTTGACCTGGAACCAGGGTCTGGAAGCTGGTGGCGTTCTGGTAGGCGAAGAGGTCAAAATTGAGATCGACCTGGAGACTACTTATAAAGATGCGCCAGTCGATGCTACCACCACCACTGCCTGAGAACCGCCTCTCTGGAATAGGACACCTTGGAAGAGGTGTCCTATTTATTTTTGAGAAGATTGAAGGCAATCCACTTTTTGCGTATAATAGGAAAGGTTTCCCTGATCGATCTGCACTGTCTGTTCAATAAAATAGAACACTAGAGGGATATGCCTTTTGCTTCTCTTCCACGGCACCGTTGAGCCTTTTATTGAAAGTATCTTTACCTACGGGCTTCTACCACCCAATAGCAACGATAGATCCTCGGGCTGGACGAAGGCGCTGAGCGGCCTTGGTCATAATGCCTGTGTGTTTGCAAGCACTTCGCCCATCGCGAGTCGAGGCGGAAATCCTGTTGCCTTTGCTATGAGTTACCGTGGTCCTTTAGCGGAACGAGCGGGCTATATCGTCGTGATTGATCTGCCTCCTGAGGAACTGCATCAGATACGGGCCGTTATTCCCAACGTGGAATTGCATAGCTTCATTGATACGCTCAACGCTCGCTATTTTTTGCAACAGCCATTTCAAGTTCGCTATCATCGATTTAATGAACGATTTGATATTGCGCAATTCTGTATCTTCTACTGGCTCACCCAATATCTCAAGCAGGGTGCCTATCCGCTGGAAGCGCCAGCTCTGCGTGAACTGCTCCGGCAGCACATTGACGAGAGCGATTTTCCCTATGCATGGCGTATTACTGGTATCGAGACGCTGAGCACTGGTCGTGTCAACCTGCGCACTGAGCCCGAGCCTCCATATTCTTATGTCTTCAAGGGATTTGATCGCTATAAGCCTTTTTTACACTTCTTGCAAGAAAAACGTCCACACTCTTTGCCACAAGATGCAGTGCTCAAACCATATCGTATCTCGGGTGCGGAAGAGTCTGTATTGAATAACCTTGCGTTCCTGTTGCGTATTGTCGCAGCCCATGTCGCGCCATTTTCGCAGCGCGATATTCTGCGCTTCTTCCGCACACACTCTTCCTGGAACTGGGATGATTGGTATGCCACCTTTCCTGCCCTGGAATGTGATCTGCCGCGCCTGTGGCATCCCGATTATGGCCGCCATTTTGATATGCAGGATCTAAAAAATGCCGATAACCAGTTAATCTTTTCATCTCTTCCTCCACGCTACATCCTTGGTGCGATCAAGGTCAGTGATGGGGTCAAGCTCCTGCCCCACCTGCGACCAGATCGTAAGAAAGGGGAAAAGTTAAGCTCACGCCTCTGGCAGAGAGCCTATGCATTACGTGCTCAATACTCTGGTAAACCATTAATTATTACATCCTAGTATCCCCCAACTCTCGTTGCTACGTCATACAATAGATATGACCATCCAGCGTAGGGACCCCGTTTACGGCGTCCAGTGCATAAACCACATTTATCGCAATCCCCAAGGAGAAAAATCATATGCGTGCAGTTATCATAACAAAACCCGGTGGACCCGAAGTATTAGAGATACAAGATATTGAAACGCCCGAGCCGATAGGCGACCAGGTGCGTGTACGTGTGCATGCTGCCGGACTAAATCGAGCAGACCTCGCCCAAACGGCTGGCTATTATCCCGCGCCTCCTGGTGTGCCAGCGAATATTCCAGGAATGGAATTCGCAGGCGTCGTCGACGCCGTTGGACCCCTGGCGCGTACCTCGAAACCGGGCCAGCGTGTCATGGGCATTATAGGTGGCGGCGCACAGGCCGAATACCTTGTCATTCACGAAGGGCTACTTGTGGAAATTCCGGGGAACCTCGATTTTGTGCAGGCAGCAGCCGTACCCGAAGTTTTTATGACTGCCCACGATGCCCTTTTCACGCAGGCTGGCTTACAGATGGGTGAGCGTGTCTTGATCCATGCCGCCGGTAGTGGTGTGGGCACAGCCGCCATTCAGCTTGCCCATGCCGTCGGAGCTACCGTCTACGGAACGGCGCGAACGGCTAATAAGCTGGAACGAGCCAAACCATTAGGGCTGGATGTTGGTCTCTCGGCACAGGACTTTGCCTCGGGAATAAAGGAATTGACCGCTGGTGAGGGTGTGAATGTCATAGTGGATTTTATTGGAGCATCATATATGGAGCAAAATCTTGCAACACTGGCTCCATGGGGACGCCTGGTCTTTCTGGCAACGTTGGGTGGAGCGAATGCAGATGTCAATCTAAGCATCGTCATGGCGAAACGTATCCAACTACGTGGTTGCACATTGCGTACGCGTACGCTTGAGGAGAAACTATCCGTAACGCGTCGTTTCGCTACGCAGGTGGTCCCTTTGCTGGCGCGTTCGCAAGTTCGCCCTATTGTCGAGCAGGTATACCCGTTGCATGAGATTGCTGAAGCGCATAAAGCGATGGGCGAGAACAGGAATTTTGGGAAGCTGATTTTTACCTTATAACCAATAGCCCTGTGTCCTGTTCTTTTTCCATCACCATAGGTACGCAATTGCTTTTACTAACCATCATGCAAAAATCAACATCCGCTTGCAATCCAAGCTTGATAATTGACTGAGTGGAACGACAATACTTAGCCAGATCAGGCGGTGGATAGGTGTGATAAAATGCAGTGGCAGCAAGCACGCTATCGGAAATAGCAATAGAGGGCTGCAGACGCTGAATTTCAGAGGCCAGATAGCCCGCGCACGTGGCATCATCAAGGGCGAAATAGTTGGACTCGGCAGCGCATACAAGCGCAATGTTACAGTTACGCTGTCGGGCAAGTTCGGTTGCCCGTGTTGCCACAGCCAGCCCATTATAGAGGCAACCAGCAAGGCGAATACTGTGTGCAGGACAGGCATAGAAGGCACGACTTCCATTCGTTGTGGTCAAAATCAGCTCACGTCCCGTCAGGTCCAACTGCGAGAATTGTGCAGGTGAATTGCCATAAGCGAAATCTGGCAGTGGCAGGGCACGGCGTTCTCCACATAACAGACGTTCAGGATGTTTCCCTACGGCCAGTTGAGCCTGTTCCAGCGTATCCGCAACGAACACACGTGCCGCACCTCTTTCAAGGATAGTGGTGATGGATGTGGTGGCACGAATAAGGTCAATGATGATGTAGATATCATCTGCCGATGCATGGACAGCTTTCAGATCGGCTGGTGTAAAATAGATATGTAGTTGCAAGTTTGCTCCTGATTTTGTCGTTGAATAACGTTGTCTTCAATAGCTATTGTAAAACGAGAGTAGAAAGATGATCAAGGAACGGAATAGAGATTCTCATGCTGGTTGTTCTTGACATTTACTAATCAAATAAGTAGTATATTTAGTAGCTACCTGATGAGTATATTCATGGACGAAATTACAAAATGAGAGCAGGTTTCCTGGAAGGATAGTATGACCACAATTTATGACATTGCAAAAGTAGTAGGAGTGACACAAACAACAGTTGCAAATGCGCTGGCAGGCAGAGGGAACGTGAGTGAAGCTACGCGCAAACGTATCCTGCAATGCGCACAGGATATGGGATATCGCCCGAATGTCCTTGCACGTGGCCTCGCGAAAGGCAAAACCTTCACACTGGGGTTTCTCCTTCCTACCATTGCCAATCCATTTTACCCGGAGATTGCAGAGGAAATTGAGCGGATCGCTCATGCCCACGACTACCAGCTATTACTCTGTAACACGCACCAGGATTATGCACTCGGACGCCAAAACCTGGAACGCCTGATCAGTCGCTGGGTGGATGGGATTATCGTGATGGGATCAAGCATGGACCTCGCTGATCTCACTCGTCAATTCCAGCTAGGACTGCCTACCGTGTTATGCAATTGGCAAGAGAATGAACCATCCCCTGGCATTCCGCAGGTGAATGTAGATTTCTATCATGCCGGCGAACTTGCGGCACAACATCTGCTCTCACTTGGGCATCGGCAGATTGCTATCATCGTTGATGAGCCGCAACAAACCGCACGCTTCGAAGGATTTCGTATGGCCTTGCGCGAGGCTGGAATTACGTTGCAGAACGAAATGATTCAGCTAGGACACTCAACCCTCGAAAGTGGGCACGCGGCAGCTAAAAAACTGCTTGCATCTTCCTACCTCCCAAGCGCTATCTTCGCAACAACCGATTGGATGGCTATCGGTGCTCTGGAAGCGGCCAGAGAAGAAGGTCTGCGCGTGCCAGAGGATCTTTCCATCATTGGCCTGGATGATGTTATGGTTGGTGCGCATATCAGTCCCTCTCTGACTACCATTGCCATTCCAAAACACCGGCTCGCCAAAGAAGCGACTAAATTGCTTCTACGTCAGATAGATGGGAAAAGTGATCCGTTGGAGTCTATACTGCTCCCACCTTCTCTTCTGATTCGTCGCTCAACAGCAACTGTTTCTTCTGCAAATGCAGGATTTGCCTCTTCATCCGGGTAGTAAGGGCGTGGAGATTAATTTTTAAAATGGTATAACCTGGCCTCTACCTTGCATTGAAAACAGTAGCATGTGCTTGCCCTGCACAAAAATTTTGGCGTACCCCATAGGTACTGATACTTGACATTCCCCATCCAACTCCGTATACTCTTCATATAAATAGTTTATCGGTAAACAGCAAACAAGTGAAGGTTTCTGTCCTTGCAACGTTCCCCCCCGAGGGATGGAAAGCCGCCAATAAGGGAAAATGTATTGATTTGTAAGCTTGTTTATACAGGTTTGCATCGATTTGAACCTATAGTAATACAAAGAGGTATAGCATGAAAGAAGAGCAGAAGTTAGTGCAAGGGACGCCAGCCACCCCTGGTCGTCGCCATTTCTTAACAAAGACTCTTGCCAGCGCTGCAACAGTTGCAGGTGTAGCGACGATTGGTAATGTTAATCCAGCCTTTGCATCCTCATTGACGCCCACTTTATCACAATCTTCAGATGATGATGATAATAATCTCGTGCTAGGTCACGATATATCGACATTGCAGCAGCTTGAAGATGCTAAAAAGACCTTTTCAGACGATGGGCACGCAGCTCCATTGGAACGAATTCTGGCCCATCATGGTGCGACATATATTCGCGAACGTTTATGGGTTAATCCCCCCTGGCCCTATAACGACCTTCCTCATATTTTGAAGATGGCGAAGCGTATCAAGGACGCCGGCCTCAAGTTCCTGCTTGACATCCACTACTCCGATTTCTGGGCTGATCCCAGTCATCAAACTACGCCGAAAGCGTGGCAGGGCCAGGATCTTGCCACACTTGCTAAAACGGTGTATAGCTATACGAAGAACGTGATTGAAAGTCTCGCCAGTCAGGGAACTCCCGTGGACATGGTGCAGATTGGCAATGAGATTACTGCTGGAATGCTCTGGCCACTCGGGCAACTCTATGTGAACGGTAACCAGTATTGGCCACAGTTCGCTACGCTGCTGAAGGCAGGCATTGCTGGCGCGCAGGATGGTTCACATGGCAATCATAAGCCACTGATCATGGTACATATTGATCGTGGTGGTGATAATGGTGGAAGCAAGTACTTTTATGATAATATCTTTACACAAGGGGTAGATTTTGACGTCATTGGCCTCTCATACTATCCCTTCTGGCATGGACCCTTAGCGGCTATGCAAGCCAATCTCAATGATCTGGCCATACGTTATAACCGTGATATCGTCGTTGTAGAAACAGGGTATCCCTGGACATTTGCTGATGGCGATGGCTTCCCCAATATCGTAGGTCCGCAGACGGCGCTTCTACCAGCATATCCAGCAACCCCTCAGGGTCAACTGAGCTACATGCACGAGATTCTCTCGATCATCAAGCAGGTCCCTCGTCAGCATGGTAAAGGCGTCATGTGGTGGGAATCGGGCTGGATTCCAGGTGCAGGTTGGGAACCGGGTCAGGGCAATGCCTGGGACAACATGACCCTGTTCGATTTTAATGGCAAGGCGCTTCCATCGGTAAAAGTCTATGAGGGAGCGAAGTCATAGAAATAGTACTCTGTCAAGGCCCATTTGGTCCTACAAAATAGACATGAGCATCGTTCATAAGCAACGCACGGGCTTATGAATTGCGCCCCTACACTATGATCGAATGTATGGTGTAGGGGCGCAATTTATAAGCCCATGCCTCAGAATAATGTACGTTTGCTATTCTGCTTTATCGCCCCAACTTCTTTTGCTGTTCCATCTCGCGCAGTTCCACGCGTCGTATCTTGCCTGAGATCGTCTTGGGCAAGTTCTCAACAAATTCGATCTCGCGTGGGTATTTATAAGGAGCGGTCTGCTTCTTAACAAATTCCTGTAGCTCGTTTGCCAGCGCCGGTGATGGCTTGTAGGCGGGAGCCAGAATAACATATGCTTTGACGATTTCACCACGCATCTCATCCGGGCTGGCTACAACGGCTGATTCCGCGACTGCTGGATGCTCTTTGAGTGCGCTTTCGACCTCGAATGGGCCAATGCGGTATCCTGCACTTATGATGACATCATCGGCCCGTCCCACAAACCAGAAATATCCATCTTCATCTTTATATGCACGGTCACCTGTAATATACCAGTCGCCACGCATGCACGCGGCAGAAGCTTCAGGGTTGCGCCAATACTCTTTAAACATCCATTGGGGACGCTCGGGTTTGATGCGAACAGCGATATCGCCCTCTTTGTTGGGCGGTAGTTCGCTACCATCATGATCAATGATACTCACCTCGAAACCCGGCGAGGGCTTGCCCATCGAGCCTGGTTTCACTGCAAGCGGTGGGAAGTTGGCACATAACAGAACCGTTTCAGTCTGACCATAGCCATCGCAAATCGTCATTCCGGTTGCCTCGCGCCAGATTTTGATGACCTCCGGATTCAGTGGTTCTCCAGCACCGACGCAGTGGCGCAATGCCTTGGGTGGATTGGCTTTAAGATAAGCCATTGGCTCATCCAATACAAGCATCCGATAGACGGTGGGTGGGGCACAGAACGTTGTTATGGGATACTCATGCAACATCTCCAGTGTCTCAAGAGCATTAAACTTGCCGCGCCCATCCTGGATGAACATGGCCGCGCCCATCATCCAGGGACCGAAAAGATTGGACCACGCTGCTTTTGCCCATCCAAGTTCACCGACGTTCCAATGTAAATCATTCTCGCCCAGATCCAACCAGTACTTCGCGGTAATGGTGTGCCCAATGGGATAGCTAGCATGGGTGTGCAGAACCATTTTGGGGTAGCCGACCGTGCCCGAAGTGAAATACATCAGGCAAGGATCATCACTGCGCGTCTTCGGACCGGTGAATTCGTGCGAAGCATCCCGCAGTATGGCTTGATAATTGAGCCAGCCTTCACGCTGGGCACCCGCATATATATGCTCAACCAGGACTGACACGCGCACTAAAGGGCACTGCTCACGCACCTGGTCGAACTTTGCCGCACCCTCTTTATCGGTGATAATGGCCACAGGCTCGGCAATTTCTGAGCGGAACTGCAAATCTTTGGGCGTCAACAGCGTGGTGCAGGGAATAGGGATGGCCCCCAACTTTAACAAGCCCAGAGCAGCCTCCCACCATTCAGGAATGCGTGGCAGCATGAGTAGCACCCGTTCCCCTTTGGCGATGCCCGCACTGGCCAGGGCATTGGCTGCACGGCTGGATCGCTCGGTGAATTGGGCAAAGGTGACCTGCTCCACCTCATTGTTTTGCCCAACCCAGAGCATCGCGAGCTTGTTTGGATCACGTGCCCATTTGCCCATTACGTCGATGGCGAAATTAAACTGTGCGGGAACATCAAGATGAAAATTGCGTCGTTCAGCTTCGTAATCGGTCATGTTTGGAGCTTTTTGCATCGTTACCCTCCTGTGGAAATATCTACGTCGATTGGGTGCAATCTAACAGCATCGTAGTGCATCGTACTTCATCAGTATATCTTAAGAAGAAGGGAGAGTCGAGGGAAGCATCTGACTACCACTTCATGGAGTCAAATTTCTGATAGTCCTGGCAGGTAGTAATGTATAAACAACCCGCAGGCATCGAAAATACATCCATTTCGATGCTTGTTCTGTTGCCTCCAATGGATGATATACTTTCAATATATTACTCATCTAGCCAGAGGGTTTTTTTCTTTATTACGTAGTACTAAATGAAAGGTAAAAAGTAACTGTAGGATATGCGCGTGCAAGCAGACAAAGATGAAAATTTTGCAATGGGCAAAAGTATTTCGGTGCATGGCCTGTTGCTGCGACTGAAACAAGGCCATGAACAGGTACTAGATATGCTCTACCCACGCTATGAAAGGGTATTCTACGCCTATGCCCGCCGCCATCACCTTTCGCATGAAGATGCCGAGGACATTGTACAAGCGGTATTCTGGCGTGTTCTGGAGCATATCGAGAGTTATGACGAGCACGAGAGAGTGGCGAAAAATAGCTGTGGAGCATTTGCCGAAATCAGGTAATCGATCACTTACGTGCTCAGAAATTGTTAGAATTGTTTGCGGAAGAGGATCTTGTGGAAGAGTTTGATCCTGATGACCGTCTTCTTGACCAGGAGCGCTTGCGAGCCTTGCAATATGGCTGGGTGGCGCTCTCGGAGGAAGATCGCAACGAACTGCGTCGCGGTCGGGGCCGTGGACCTGGGCGCAAGGCTTGGCATCTTGCAGTCGTGAAATTGCGCAATCTCTGTATAGGAGTCAATGATGATGCTACTACTTGAAAAAATATGGCGTCAGCGTTTCGTCAAACGTGCACGTATGCGCATACAATATATAGATCAGGCTGCTGAAGACCTGCGTGCCGCTCTTGACCTACCTCCGGAAGCAAAGCATGAGCTGATTTCCTTGCTTGCTCTTCCTGAGTACAGCAATGAGCTACTCTCAATAAGCAAGAGAGAGCTACAAGGAAAAGAAGTAGGATCAGAAGATGCACAGGGAGTCTCTCATAGCTCAATACAAGACTCCAGAAAAGGATTTTCCTCGCATGTTCGCTCTCGCAAAAAGCTGGTCTGGCTCAATACTCTCGCTGCTGTGATCTGTGTGGGGATTCTGGTCGGTGGTCTGACCTTAATGTTGCGGGTTGCTCATCAGACATCTGCCAGTCCTCCGTCTGGCCTCTATGTCACGACCGATGAGAGTGTGTACCGCCTTGCTACACAGAATAGTCGCCTGAAGCCGCTCTGGCACTATACGCTGCAAGCTCCGTGGACTACCCAGCGTATCAATCACCTCAACCTCCCCAGAGATGTCGTTCCGTCCTGGAATATCCGTATTGACACATCTCCCACGGTAGCTGGTAATATGGTCTACTTTGGTGGCAGCGAGGACAATACCATAACTCACCAGTTGCATCATTACCTGTATGCGCTAGATGCTGTCAGTGGTACACTTGTCTGGCGCTACCAGATTGATGAGAATGGTAACGGTATCAAGGGGCCATATTTTACTAATGGCTCAGGGAGCGGAAGTTTTGATCTTGATCTGGGCGAAATGATCTCAGCTCCGCAGGTTGCTGATGGGCTAGTCTCTATTCAGATTGGCAACTGGCCATACTATTATATTCTGGCACTGGATAGTGCAAATGGTCAGGTACGCTGGAGTTATAAATATCAGGGTACAAGCAGCTATAGCCAGATGAGTGCGGTGATAGATAATCATCTTTATATCAGCGTTGATAATCGCCTTCTGGCCTTGAATGCGCAGAACGGTCACGTGGAATGGGTACAGCAGGTTCCCTGGCAAAAAGGATCTTCCAGTTTTTTCTCGCTGCAAACTGGCAATGGAACGGTGTACGCCACGTTTATCTCTTATCCTGGTCACCAGGATGTGGGCAGCTATAGCAATGCAGTTCATACGAGTTTGATTTATGCCTTTGATATGGGTAGTGGCTTGCAACGTTGGGTCTCAAAACCGATTGATGGCGAGGTTTCTCCTCTAGTTGTGGATCAGCAAGCCATCTATCTGGGCTCGGAGGCGGGTCAAATTTACGCTCTGAAGGTCTCTGATGGTTCGCAACTCTGGAGCTATAGTGATAATCCCCATGCCTCTTTTGTCTTTTTGCAGAAAATGGATGGCGTGATTTATGCGCGAGAGACGTTATCGCTCTATGGATTGGCGGCTGCGCAGTATAATGGCCCGCCGCCCAGTCTGGGAATCATTGCTCTTACTGCTGGCTCTGGTAAGTTGGAGTGGCAGAATACCATTCCCCGCACAGTCTCGGGTACAATTGGAACTCCTCAGGGTTGGGATGGTGGTCAACTGGTTATGGGAAACGGAATTGTGTATACTAGTTTGCGTAATGGGCTGGTTTGTAGTCTGACTGCTAATCGTGGCTCGTTTCTTCAATGCTATACCGTAGAGGATTCCGCAAGCGTCAGTTCCGCACCCACTTTAACGCTTGTGGTTTGATATTAATGTGGAATGTTGGGGCACCGCTAGAAAAAAGATAGAGCAAAACCAAGTGAGGTCTGCTCTATCTTTTTTCTAGCGGTGCCCCAACATATCCTTATGAAGCATAAAAGCCTATAAGGAATTTCCCAGAGTGAGCATCAATGGCCAGCTCGACATGATAAAACAACTGATTAGTAGATGGTGTCTGATGAACTGGTCCTGGAAGATATAAAGGTGTTGGGCTGGTGAATGTCACAAGCCATACAGGCTTATCCAGTCTGGGATTTTTTGGCTGTTGTGATTCTCCTGGTATAGGAAGGGTACTAATATCAGTAAAGCTAATCAGCAGTGCAGATGACTGAGATCTGATTGGTGAAAAAGTTTGGGCAGTAGTGGTTGCATTATTTTGCGTAACCGCGACTTGTCGTTGTTGTGCAGGAGTCAACGGTTTCAGAATAAAAGTGCCACCGAGCAGAGCGATACCCTGGGCTGGAATAGTTGTTGGCACGGTATTCACTAGAGGCATACCTCTGGTACGTGTAAGCGCACGTTTATCAATTATCTTGTATGTAGGGGAGGCATGGGAGGGTAGAGCTTTGGCGCTCCCTGCGCTCACAATGGCAATTGCCCCGATGAGAACAGTACCGACAATCATACTCCATATGAGTGTTCCCCATGTGATCGGTGGCGTTTTTCTCGATTTCTGTTTCATAAAGAAGTGTAGAGGAAGGGTCGCTGAAAATAGGTTGGTGATGTAATACTGCCAGACTATCGCCTATTGAGGCACCTGTCATCATCCTTTTGCTTAAAAAACAGAGAACATTTCTTGGGATTGTTTTTCTATCAAAGACTTACTATAGTGGTGAATACACTCACTAATATAGTAAGTATAATAAATTGTCAAGTGCTTGGCATAAAAAATATCATAAATTTTTGGTCAACACAATTACAATCGTTGGAGAAGCACATAAGGAAGGAAACTCAAAAAGAGCCTAGAGGGAATGCAACCTTCTAAGCTCTTTTTCTCTCTAGAAACGTTTCGTCTTCTACTCTATTACCAATGCGCGATCGGCGCGGCCAGAATACTCAACTGCTGCTCCAGCGTCGTCGGATTCTGTTGCGTCTGCTGAATAAATGTGGATACTTGCGCTTGCGTCACGCTGCCTGCACTGATAGCTGGCTGAAAGCCAGTCGATATCGAAGTGGAAAGCAGACTTTGTAGCTGGGTAGCGGAGAGTCCATGCTGCATAGCAATATCTTTAAGATGCATGCCATTCTGTAACTGCTGCGCAAGAGCCTTATCGGTTATGTTGAAGCTTTGCGCGACCATGTGCCGGATATCTGGCACGTATTGCTTAAGCGTTACTAGCGGTACAGTCGTATTTTGGGGCGGTGCCACAGAAGCAGGTGCCTGATTTCCATTGCCCGTTGTAGCTGAATTAGAACCCTGCTTCGTTGTAGTCGAAGGGGCCTGTGTGGGCTGAGCCGCTACCTGACCCCCATTACTGGTAGTATTTGCCTTATTTGCCTTGCCAGTATTCGATGTTGAATTTATCGTATGAGCGGCATTGCTCGCCTGTTTCGTGGAAACCATGGGCTGGTTGACGCTGGCCGCAGTTATTTTTGGTAGGAGAAAGAAAACCGCACCCGAGAACAATGCCAGGGTCAAAACGATGGCGCTGCTGATAACGAGCCTGGATTGTCTTTTTGCTTTTCGTCTTACCATCATAGTAAAAATACCTCCTGTTTTACTGCCCGCTCGTTCTTCGTATACAATCTATCTTAGATATATTTGTCACGGCTAGGATAAGCGTTTTTTACACGGACGGGCCAGAAAGCTCCGCGTTTTTAAACCGGGGATGAATGAGGAGAATGGGCCGTTCCTTTTGGTGGTGCGATGAGATGGGATATTTGGGTATTTTCTTGACTCCCCTTCTATTTAGGCATAGAAGTATTCTATGCTTAAAAATTATCAGTACCGGATCTATCCAACGAAGAAACAACAGCGAACACTTGATACTCATCTTGAAGAGTGTCGCATCCTGTATAATCAGTTGCTGGAAATGCGCAACACGGCCTATGAGCGTGATGGCATTTCGCTCTCGTGTTTCCAGCAACAGAAGACCTATCCGGTGCTGAAAGAGCAACGCCCCTCGCTGGGCCAGGTGCATTCTCAGGTCTTGCAAAATGTCGCAGTGCGTGTCGATCTGGCCTACAAAGCCTTTTTCCGACGCTGTAAAGCAGGACAGAAACCAGGCTACCCACGTTTTAAGGGCTATGGTCGCTACGACAGTCTCACCTATCCTCAAAGTGGATTTAGCATCACCCATGATGATCGGGTGTGCCTCTCGAAGATTGGCACGATCAAAATGGTGTACCATCGACCAATCAAAGGCACGATCAAGACCTGTACCGTTCATCGCTCCTCGACTGGGAAATGGTATGTCACCGTGATCCTCACCCGAATTTATGGAGACCCTAAACATTAGGGTGAACACTTCACTTGTTCGTACTCAAGTGGACTCATATAGTGTAAGGTAGAATGTCTTCTTGTGCGATTATAGAAGCATTCTATGAATTCAAAGGTAATGCTTCTGGCTTGTGCTCGCGTCTGGAGATATTCCCCCTCAATGCATTCCCCTTTGAAACTATGAAAAAAGCTTTCCATGGCTGCATTATCGTAACAATCAGCAGTATGGCTCATGCTCGCTCGCAAGCCTTCTTGCTCTAAAAGTTTTTGATAGCTCTCGCTCGTGTAGGTGCTCCCGCGATCGGAATGATGGAGTAACCCGGCTTGTGGACGGCGACGAGCCAATGCCATACGCAGAGCTTGAACCACCAGGGCAGTATCCTGGATAGTCGCCATAGACCATCCTACCACCATACGCGAGAACAGATCAAGCACAACAGCTAGGTACAGCCACCCTTCTGCTGTCCAAAGGTAGGTCGTATCGACTACCCATTTGCGGTTGGGCTCATCCGCGCTGAAGTCGCGTTGGAGCAAGTTGGGAGCCACCTGAGCACCTGGCACACTCTGGGTGGTGATCGTGCGATGCCGTGGACGTTTGGCAAACAGTCCTTGCTCCTGCATCAGACGAGCCACTTGCTTGCGTGAACAATGCAAGCCCTGCGCACACAGCTCTGCATGTACCCGCGGACTCCCATAGACACAACGATTGTCCTCAAATGCCATCTTCACTTTTTCGGCGAGTTGTGCATCTTCTCGGCTATGTCGGCTAGGAGTCCGTTGGCACCAAGCATACTATCCACTCACAGACACCTCCAACACCCGACACATCGTCGTAATCGGATACTCCTGCCGATACTCTGCAATGAACTGATATTTCATTGCGGGCTGCGCGAAAAGATGCCGAGCGCTTTTTTTACTATATCGCGCTCCTGTTTCACAATCTCCAATTCGCGTTTGAGACGGCGCACTTCCTCAACTTCCCCTGGCTGATGCCCACTGCCTGGGAAGGCTTCCTGATTGTGTTCAGCCAGCTCCTTCCTCCATTGATGAATTGACGTATCAGAAATCCCCAGATCGCGTGCGACGTGCGTAATCGGCTTGCCACTGGTCTGAGCTAGCCGCACCGCTTCCCGTTTCAATTCGGCTGTGTAGGTCTTTTGCATGACCCTGGTCCTCCTTCTGGAATAGTATATCCTAAGCTTTCACTACTCCACAAATTCGGGGGAAGATCACCTTTTCGGTCATCTGCGATCCAGTCCGGTTGCAAGACAATGCTCTTTCCGTTGGTATTGATGTTGGTCTCAAAACCTTTGCAACGCTCTCCAATGGGCAGGAAATTGCCAACCCGCGTCCCTTGCGCAAAGAAGAAAAGGCACTGGCAAAAGTGCAACGCAAGCATTGCCGACTGAAGAAAGGCACGAAAGAGCGGCGCACGCATCGCAAAGTGGTCGCTCGTGTGCATGAACGAACCAAATGGAGACGCGACAACTTCACGCATCAGCACAGTCGCAAGATGGTCAACACGTTCGGGACCATCTGTGTTGAAGATCTGCACGTGAATCGGATGGTCCACAATCAGTGTTTGGCAAAAAGTATTTCTGACGCGGCGTGGTCGCAGTTCTTTGAGCACCTTTCTTGCAAAGCGGAAGAAGCTGGCAGAACGTTCCTCAAAGTCAACCCGGCCCATACGACGCAGGATTGTAGCAGGTGTCATCATCGGCAAAAAAAGCCCTTGAGTGAAAGAACCTATCATTGCCCCTGCTGCTTTCTCGTCATCGACCGTGATTTGAATGCCGCCATGAACATTTTGGGATTGGGACTACAATCCCGTGTCGTTCCAGAAGCCCCTGGTTTGTAACCAGCGGAGTAGTCACTGAGCACTAATCTGATGGTACTGTGTCCTCTAAGCTGCTAGAGAGCTTGTGAATTATCGTTTTTCTCTGCGTTTTGGCCCGCTCCGCTCGCAAAAGGTTTTTATGGTGTGTTTTTCGGGCAGAGCCCGAAAAACACACCATAAAAACCTTTTGCGAGCGCCGTAGGCGCGAGGAGAGTGGATAATTCACAAGCCCTGGCCTTGCTAGAAGGCGAAGTTGACGGAACCTTCAAGATTTGCTCAAGATTGGGCGAACGTAGAATAAAGCGAGAAAATAGCATGTATTTCCGTCCACCTCTATGCTAGTATATGAGTGAGAAATTGCATACGTGGTAGGAGCGCTGGAGATGTCGCAGAAAATTTTGATTATTGAGGATGAAGAAGGCATAATTCATTTGCTAAACCTGTATCTGAGAGATGCAGGCTATGATGTTGCGGTGGCGCGTGATGGTGCCGATGGGATGGCGCTGCACGCACGTGAGCAACCCGATCTGGTGATACTGGATATTATGTTGCCTGCGATCGATGGCTTTGAAGTGTGTCGTCGTATACGTGCGTGGTCGAAGACGCCGATTTTGATGTTGACGGCACGTAGCGGTGAGGAAGATCGCATTAATGGGCTGGAGCTGGTGCAGATGACTACCTGGTGAAACCATTCAGCCCGCGCGAACTGGTGAGCCGGGTCCGTGCGATTCTGCGCCGCACTGGGGGCCAGGACAGTGTCGAGGTGCGTAAAGTGACTACCTCGAATAATGAGGTGAACACCGTTATGCGTTTTCCTGGGTTGACAGTGGATCTGCCAGCACGGCGGGTGGAAGTCAATGGAAACGAAATAGCGCTCACTCCTACCGAATTTGACCTGCTGGCGTTACTGGCGCAGTCTCCTGACCGCGTCTTTACGCGCGAGATGCTGATGAACAAAGTATGGGGCTATGACTATCTTGGCGATGGTCATACCATAGATGTCCATATTAGTGCACTTCGTAAGAAGATTGAGCTCGATCCGAAGTTACGTTATATCAAAACAGTGTGGCGAGTCGGCTACCGTTTCGAGGCCAGGACACACTCCACGGCTTCATCCAGTTGAGGGTATTACTATGCGTATGCACTGGTGGCAGAGTATTCGTTGGCGGTTAGCACTGGGATCAGTCGTTCTCGTGCTTCTGGTTACGGTAATTATGGCGTTATCGGCTATTCTGACTATTGCATACTATTATAGCAAGGAACAGGGGCAGAACCTTGCTGATAATGCTTATCATAATGCACAAAACATAGGCGTGCATTATACGTATGGTCAAAACTTTAAAGACCAGAATCTTATAGAGGCGGTTAATAGTGCCTTTTTACCTCATTCTGCTAATCGGGCACTGGAAAATACAGGATTGATAAGAGGTGCGCAAGAAGATTATCTGTTTCTGGTGTACGATATATATAATCATCGTGTTTATCCATCGCAGAAGCAATTGGTGCAAAATAATCGTACGTTTTGGAATAGTATCATCAAAAATGTGCGCCTGGCTAATCTTTCAAATAATAGTACATTTAATGTATATAATGCATTACTGCAGGCTGATAAAGGAACTGCAAAGTCAGATAATATCGGTCATGGTTTTCTCAATCTGTTTCCACGCCCTTTTATTGCAGAACCTATCAGGTCAGGAGGAACGCAGGCTGGTTCTGTAGTTGGTGTATTGCTGATGGTTCCTCTCTCCACTGCAAACAATACGTTGCCAAAATTTGTGAGTGAGGCAAGCCAGGTGGTGTTGTTTGTTTCTATTGCGGTTGCTGTTCTCGCTGCACTGGCGGCTATCCTCTTCGCACGCACTATTACGCGCCCACTTACAAAGGTGACGGAGGCAACACGTGTGCTTACATCTGGTGATTATAGTGCCCGTGTGCTCACCGGGGCCGCAGGAGAGTTAGGCGAGCTAGCTCATAATTTTAATGATATGGCGGCACAACTGCAGCGTGACGTAGAAGAATTGCGTAAACAGGAATTGTGGCGACGCGAACTGATTATGAGCATTACGCACGATCTGGCGACCCCGTTAACCGCGATTGCCGGCCTTGGCGAGGCGCTGGTGGATGGCGTCAATCAGAGCCGTGAGGATTACGAAGAGACCGGACGTGTGATCGCACGTGAGACGTTGCGCCTGCGTCGCCTGGTCAAAGATTTACATACGATGGCGAAAGTAGAAGCGGGTGCCTTAGAGCCACAACGCAAGCCTGTACGTCTGGCCCCGCTCGTCGATGAGGTTCTGGCTGTCCTCGTTACCGAATTTGAGCGTGCTCGTGTTGAACCTCGTAATATGATCTCCTATAATCTGCCGACCATTGAGGCCGATTCCGATATGCTGACGCGCGTCTTCTCGAACCTGTGCGATAACGCCCTGCAACATACTCCTCCTGATGGTACCGTGACGATAGAAGCGCTTCCTCATAATACTATGCTGGCTATTGCAGTGACTGATACCGGTCAAGGAATTCCCCCCGCAGCCCTGGAACGCGTTTTTGAGCGCTTTTTTCGCGCTGATACAGCGCGGCAGGCAACGACAGGTGGAAGTGGTCTGGGCTTGGCAATTGTGCGTGCTATCGTAGAAGCGCATGGTGGACGCATCTGGGCAGAGAATGCGGCAGGAGCGGGCGCACGTTTCATCTTTACTCTTCCCCTCTCAGTAACCAGGCGACCGTCTCCATCTGATGAAATAACGTTACGCCTGCCACGAAAAGGGCTGAGGCGTCCCAGGAAAGCCAATGTGCAAAAAGTTCTCTCCACACCTCAACAATAGGGGCATTCCCTTGTGGGTGCCCGTTTCCCGATGAGCACTCTCTCCGGGCACGTGTGCACCCACAAGGGAATGCCCATACGGGAAACGGGCACCCACAAGGGAATGCCCCTACTAGCCTATACAACTCATGAACTGGACGCTTGTGAGCATGGATGATATACTTTTTCATCAGCACTAAATAATTTTGCACTCTATGCCGATAGATAAACAGAGACGATAAAAGACTGGCCTTTCTCCTGAAAAAAGGGCGGAAGTATGCCTGCCAGGCATGTGAAAGTAAAGAGGATCTTAATGACCGCTAATATATCTTTTATTCATGATCGCCAGTTTGTGAATAATATGACAACTGTCGAAGGGGAATCGCAGGAATTGGTCGATCTTCTGCATAAGATTGTGCAAAACGCTGGGGCGCTGCTCGAAGTACGGAGTTGTTCGGTAGCGCTTCTGAATGCAAAACGAACGGCACTTGTGACGCTGGCAGCGCTACAAAAGCAGGGCCAGAAGTTGCGCCAGACGCGCTTTGAATTGAACGAAGGGGTAGCAGGCTGGGTTGCCGAACATCGTAGTGCGCTGATTATCAATAACGTGAGCCTTGATCCCCGTTTTAAGCGCTTAGGACGTGTTCCTATCGGTTCCATTATTTGTGTGCCACTGATTGATAAAAACAGTTTTGTGGGCACGATCACGGCCAGTAGTCCAGAAACCAATGCTTTTAATGAGAAAAAGATCAAGATGCTCTCCGTTTTTGCCGAGCAGGCAGTACTGGCAATTATCAATGCACGCCACGCCGAGATTGCGCAACGCCAGGCAAATCAACTGGAGATGCTCTTACACCTCTCGCGCAGCATAACGACCAGCCTTGAGCCCGGCACACTGTATCGTACGATCCTTGCCGATGTACAGAGCCTGGTTTATTGCGATGAGGCTCGCATCTATCTGTATCGAGAGTGGTCGCAGGAACTCTATTCCGCTGCCGAGTGGTTGAGTGCTTATCCTGAAGCTACAGAAGTACACGAGTTAGATACCAGTGGTGAGGCTACGACAGATGGAGAGAATGAAACGTTCAGCCTCTACGATACTCATGTAGTATCTGCATTGGCCGCTGTCCATCGTCATCCCATGCTGGTTGCGCCAGGGTTAAATGGATCGGAGAGCCAGGTGCAGGCAGAGTTGGCGGCTCCTTTCATATCCAAAGATGTGCTCTATGGAGTGCTCTCGCTCAAACGTACAGAGCCATTTGATAGCGAGGAACTGCGCCTTGTGCGTAACCTGAGCAACATGGCAGCGGCAGCACTAGAAAATGTCTCGCTCTTTCAAAAAATACGTAGTGATCAGGAGCAGTTGCGAGCGATTCTATCGTCCAGTTCTGACGGCATTGCGTTGCTTGGGGTCAATTCCTGTTTCATAGAGGTCAATGCCGCCTTTGGACGCCTTTTTGGGAGAGATCCGAAGCAGATTGCTGGTATGGAATGCATGGAACTACTGAATTACGACGAAGAAAATGATGCGGATAGGAGCCACGACCTGTGGAGAATCAGTCATGCGTTACAAGAAGAACAACCATTGCCTTATGTTGAGGTGGATCTACAAATTCAAGGAACTATGCGTTCGTTGGGCATGAGCATTACTCCTATCCCAAAGCCGGATGGTTCTCTTTGTGTGCTTATTGCACGCGATGTGACTTCTATACGCGATGCCTCACGCATGAAGGCAAACTTCCTCTCAATGATCACGCATGAATTGCGTTCGCCGCTTAATGCCATCAATGGCTACCTGGACCTGACACTGGAAGGGATCGGTGGAGAATTGAACGAGCAGCAGCGCGATTTTATGCAGCGTGCACGTGCAGGAAGCGAACATCTCTATACACTCATCGAAGACCTCCTCATGCTTTCGCGTGCCAATTCCGGGCAGTTGCGTCTGAGTCGCAACGTGATCCATCTGCAAGATGTGGTTATCAACGCCGTCGAAGAGTTCGAGATGACGGCACGAGACCAGGAAGTTGCTATGGTCGTAGATATCGAGCAGGATTTCCCACCCCTCTATGCCGATGCCGGGCGCATCCAACAGGTCCTGCGTAACCTGATCAGTAATGCGCTGCGTTTTACACCGAAGGACGGGAAGATTACCGTCTCAGCACATGTGGAGGACCAGGATGTGCAGAACGTGTCCTTATCCGATGAATATGTGCGCGTAGTAAAACTGCAAATAAGCGATACAGGCAGTGGCATTGCGCCCGAATACCAGGAGAGTATCTTTGAGCGCTTCTATCAGATCCCCAATCACAACAGTGGGCGTAGTGGGCAAGGATTGGGCCTGGCTATCGTGAAGATGATCGTCGAACTCCACGACGGCTATGTGACCGTTGAGAGCGTGCCTGGTCAGGGAAGTACGTTTACGTGTGTGCTACCATGCCTGTTGTCGTGATTGCCAGTTCTTCTCCTCTCGTTATGGAAATTTCAAGCTCAGAAACGATTAAGAAGCACTAATAAGATAGTACTATTAGTGCTTCTTAACACTGAACGTTACCCCACATATTTATCATTTTTTTGTGCAGGAACGCTGAACTCCTGCTTGTCTGCTATCACACCTCAGGGAAATAAACTGAAGCAGCCTGGGAAGGGGGTTCATGCAACTTTTATGGTAAGTAGAGGAAGAGAAGGAGGTATTCGTAAATGGGAGAGAGGATGTTTCTAATTGTGTCTTGTTAACCCTTGACGATGCAAAGAATGCGTGCTATGCTCAATCTATCCCAACATGTTCCTTGCTAGTTGAGATAGCAAGGATATGCATGATGAAGTAAGCTTTACATGAGAAGGAGACAGACTGTGGGTATGCTACGGGTCATGTCCCGTCGCGGTGACGACCGGATCACATGGGATTCCAGAAAAGTGCAAGCAAACGATCCTGAATCTATGGCCGCCATCCGCGAAGCGGAACGCATCTTTAACGAAGAACGGGTGAGAGGTGCAACCACCTTTAAAGTAGAGACAGGAAAGCCTGCAGAACGCATCGAGAAATTTGATCGTACCGCTGAGCAGATCGTCGTTGTGCCGCGCGTTGTAGGCGGATGAGGAGCAGTGCCAGCCATGTTAGAAACGCTGAGTTTATTCCTCGGTATCTGGCTGCTCTTTCTCTTACTGGCGATCTACTACCTTTCGCAGTCTCCTGACGGAGGCGTGGGTCGTTTCCGAGAATCGGTCAGTGAACATCTGTCTGCTGAGAGTCGGGCTAAAGCGCTCATGCGTGAGATGCTGTCGGAAAATCAGTATCAGCAATTGATCAAATTTGGCTATCTCGAAGTAGTAAGTCCTTCCATTGACAATCGCGTCTATCGTATTCCTGGTTCTGGTGGACTGGTAAAAGTGTATGAACGCGGTTGCGCTATCATGGAATTGTGCTTGCAACCTGCTGAGCCCCTACCTGACGGTGATGTAGTCGTTATGCACAAGCTGATGATTGAAGGGAATGAGCAAGAATACTTGCAAAAGGCAAATCATTTTGCCCCAGGCATCATCTCTCTGCGTTGCCAGCATCTCTAACATTGCTTTCTGTAACGAAAAAATAAGGAAGCAGGCGAATGTCTACCTCATTCAGGTCCATTCGTCTGTTTTTTCTCTTCTCCTCTACTCCCCATTGAACTTTTCCCCCCTGTTTGCGTATATACTCAGTAGATAGGTTTGGATGGTCGAGCCTGGAGTGTGTGACCTCTCTTCGTGAAAGGCATACTCGACCCGGATCAAAGAAGACAGTATAATTTCCTGAAACGGCTATGCTGGTGGCCCTGTTTTTTCAGAGTCCATCTGCAAGATACATTTCAGAAAGTGGGACAAAGAATGGAATGTCCGTACTGTAGAGCGCAGAATAGGGATGGAGTACGTTACTGTGGAAGTTGCGGTAAGCAGATTGGTCCAGCCACTGCTTCCGTACCAGTGGCGACACCAGGAAATAGCGGCAGTATTCCTCGTTCACTCCTACCCGGTTCTCGCTTACAGGGTGGTCGGTATCTGATCAGGCAGGTATTGGGAGAGGGCGGTATGGGTACCGCACTGTTGGCACAGGATATGCGCCTGGATAGCAAGCTCGTCGTGATTAAAGAACTGCTCTCGGAGCAGACCGATCCGCAGAAAAAACAAGAAGAGGTACGTAATTTCAAGCGCGAAGTATCCACATTAGCCCATATTGATCACCCCCTCGTTCCCAATGTAACCGATCACTTTCAAGAGGGGATACGCTACTTCATGGTCCAGGAGTATGTGGAGGGCGAGAATCTGGAGCAGCGCCTGGAGCGTACGAAGCAACCTATGTGGGAGCGTGATGCGCTGGTCTGTGCATCGGAGGTACTGGATATTCTGGAATACCTGGCTCAGCAGACACCCCCCATCGTGCACCGTGATATCAAACCAGCCAATATTATTATTGGGGCAAAAGATAAGCGGGCACACCTGGTCGATTTTGGTATCGCGCGTGCGGACGAAACGAAGAATGCACAACGCAAACAGACAGCCGCCCTCGGGACACCTGGCTATGCACCTCCCGAACAGTATCAGGGCAACGCGGATCCCCGCGCCGATCTCTACGCATTGGCGGCGACATTGCATCATGTCTTAACCAATCGTGACCCACGCAACTTTCCGCCGTTTATCTATCCTCCTCTACGCACACTTAATGCGCAAGTCTCGCCCGATACCGAGCGCATCCTGTCACGTGAACTGGTCAATGATATCAATCAGCGCTATCAGAGCGCCATAGCTATGAAGCAGGACATCGATACGGTCTTACAGAATCGCTTTGGAATGTCAGGCAATACGAGTAATTATATGCTGGGTACTTCTGGCGCAATGGGAGCTATCGGTGGCTCTGCAAGCGGCAATACTGCGGTAACTCCCAATTCGTTGAGTAATCCCAATCTGCCAACATTGTCCAATCAGCCTACACGTGTGTCCCCACAACCACCATCGTATGTGGGGTCGCCACCTTTTGTACCACCGCCCAATTATTATCAACCATTGAATATGCAAGGTAATCAACCAAAACGGCCGAAGCAACGGAAATCAGCCTGGTTGCCTGTTCTATTCGTGATTTTGCTGCTTGTTCTTCTCCTGGGAAGTGCGTTTGGCATCTTTTATATTCGTACTAATAGTAGTAACAAGACAGATGATACTAATAGAAGTAGTAGCGCAACGAAAGGACCAGTAATTCCAGGTGCGATAGGCGTCACAAAAATTGGTAGCGAGTATATCGGTATTAGTGATGGTAGTTTTGCGTTTGATACTGGTGGTCCCGGTAGCGCCTATAAGCAGCAGGCGGTAAATCTCATCAAACAGAACAAGAGCGATCCCAGTGCCGCGATTCCGTTGTTTGATGAGGCGCTCCAGCTGAATACAAGTGATGCGGAGGCGCTCATTTACCGCGAGGATATGCGTGTGATAAGTTCTGGTCTGCCATATGTAACCTTTGTAGTTGCAACTATGCTCAGTGATGCGACGTTAAAAGGTGTAGGTCGTGATGATTTGCAGGGTGCATATGTGGCACAAAAAGAGTATAATGATAACGGGCTCTTGCATGGAGGAGTTAAAGTACGGCTTTTGATTGCAAACTCAGGTAGCCAGACACAGTATGCGGACCAGGTTGCCGAGCAGATAGTGCAACTGGCGAAGTCCGATCCAACCTTTGTTGGGGTTATGGGTTGGCCCTATAGCTCTCGCTCATTGGAGGTTGTCAGGACCCTGACGCAGGCGCATATTCCAATGGTATCGCAGACCTCTTCCAGTGATGACCTCACCGATATCTCCCCTTACTTTTTCCGCGTTGCGCCCGCGAACAAAATCCAGGGGATTGTAGGAGCACGCTATGCAGAGCATACGTTGAATGCCAGGAGCGCCGTTCTGTTTGTTGACCCGACCGACTCTTATAGCCAGAGTCTCGCACAGGACTTCTCACAGCAGTTCCAGGCTGATGGCAACCAGATTGTGGCAACCGAAGAGTATACAAAGGGTAATGCCGGGTCAATCCGTGCTCGCCTGGCCGATGCTCTCAGCCATCATCCCGCTGTCATTTACTTTTCAGGTTACGCGAGCGACATTAATACGCTGATCTCAGACCCTTCATCAGGAACGGTACCCATTATGGGGGGGGATGCGCTCTATGAGTTGAGTGGTTACTCGCCTGGTGTGCGTGGAGGCCTTGGTCGCCTGCACTTCACCGCGTTTGCCTATCCCGACGAATGGAACGTTCAGGGTTATAAGCCGCTACCAGCATTTTTTACCGATTATCCAAATGACTTTGATCCTGAGCAGCAACACCATCAAGGCAGTCAATACGGGTTCACACGCGCTGATAATGATGTTATTCTTTCTTATGATGCAATGGTTGCCTTGCTTAAAGGAGCCAATAATGCATTGAGCCCAGGGAAAACAAAACTGCTGCCGGCAGATCTGCAGCAAGGGCTGAAGCAGATTAGTGGTACGAATGGCTTTCAAGGGGTGAGCGGCCAGATAACGTTTGGGGTTGATGGAGACCCGGTCAACAAAGCAATCGTGATCCTGCACGTAAGCCTGCAGGGGTTTATCCAGATGGAGCCAATGGGGCCGGATCAAGGTCGTTTCTTAATCTAGGGGCGCAATGAATTGCGCTCGTTGATACGCCCCTACCCGATGAATTGATTGCGCTTGTGTGGATGGGCACAAGATGTCTAATCAATCTTAGCAGAATAGTAGTTATCTAAAATATCTAGTATAAGTGATAGGCGAAAACATGAAATGTCCTTATTGTGGTACTGATAATCCTCCTGGTGAAGAGTTTTGTGTCAACTGTGGTGGGGCTCTCAATGCGGCCCCTCCCCTTGGAACCAGTATTCCTGGTACCACAGGTGTACCAAATGTGGCGATATTGAGTCCGACTGGCAACACCAATCCTGGTGGGACTACTGCGGGCGGAAGTCCCACCAGCTCATATCGTACAATGGCACCAAACTCACAACTTCAAGGTGGGCGTTACGTCATTGAGAAAGTCCTTGGTCAGGGGGGTATGGGTGCTGCGATGCTGGCGAAGGATACCCGTGTTTCAAATAAACTCGTGGTTATCAAGGAATTGATCTCCGATAACACCGATCCGCAACAGCGCCAGGATGATGTAAATAACTTTAGGCGTGAAGTGGATACGCTGGTACAGATCGATCATCCTCTGGTGCCAACCGTGACCGATAGTTTCCAGGAGCACTCTCGCTACTTTATGGTACAGGAATATGTGCCGGGCGAAAATCTGGAAGATCATATGGAGCGCATCAATCGGCCCATGCCTGAGCGTGAGGCGTTGACTTATGCATCGCAGGTGCTCGATATTCTTGACTACCTGTCTCAGTTGAAGCCCCCCATTGTGCATCGTGACATTAAACCGGCCAATATCATCATTGGTACGAAAGATAAGCGTGCTCACCTGGTCGACTTCGGCATTGCGCGTGCAGATGAGGCAAGAAATGCGAAGCGCAAACAGACGGCAGCTCTGGGAACGCCCGGCTATGCGCCTCCTGAACAGTATCAGGGCAACGCAGACCCTCGTGCCGACCTGTATGCGCTGGCGGCTACCCTGCACCATCTCCTGACGAATCGGGATCCGCGTGAGTATCCGCCATTTATCTATCCACCAGCACGTTCGATAAACAAGGGGCTCACAGCTGATATCGAGCGTGTTCTGGAGCATGCACTCCAGATCAACGTGAATAACCGCTATCAGAAAGCGGCGGACATGAAACGCGATATCGACGAAATCCTGTCCGATCACTTTAATGTGTCTGGTGATACCAGTACCTATATGCTTGGCACGTCTGGGCCGTTAACGTCTCCACGTCCACAGAGCAGACCACAATCTGGGCCGAGTACACCGGTGCCACCGAACGCACCCACTCCTATCAATCGGTCTCGTCCAGTGCAGCAGCCATCCTCGCCCTATGGTGCTCCGCGCCAGATGGGTTCTCAGGCTCCTTATCCTCCACCTCCTCAGGTTGGTGCATATGGTCGTCCTGCACAACAAAAACAGCGTGGAAATAATCATGTGCTGTTTAGCTTTTTGCTGTTATTGCTGGTCCTAATTATCATCGCCGCAGGCTTTTTTGTTTTACCTCGCCTTACTAATAATAGTGGTACAGCGGGCACCAAAAATGCCACACCTACAGCGGCCCCTTCCACGCAAATTCCTGTATCCAGCACCGGCATAGGCACAACTACTGTCGATGGCCACTTGATAGGAATCAGCGATGGCTCCTCTACCTTTGACACAAATCGCTCTGATGGTAGCTTGAAAACGCAGGCCTCTGCCGCTTTTATCTCTGGCAATATTAGCAGTGCCGAAACGCTCTGGCTGTCAGCAAATGGGCAGGATAGCTCTGATGCCGAGCCATTAATCTACCTGGAGGATCAGCGCGTAAAGACATCAGGCTCTCCCTATATTACCTTTGTCGTAGGGACCATTCTGACGGGTGTCTCCACTGATGTGCAGGTTGGTCGTGATAGTCTGCAAGGTGCCTACATCGCGCAGAAAGAGTTTAATACAAAAAATGCGGGCGGTATACAGGTGCGTTTGCTGATTGCGAATTCAGGAGATGACGCGAATAATGTCACAGCAGTAGCGAAGCAGATTGTACAGGCGGTCCAGAAAGATCCTACTATTGTTGGTGTGATGGGTTGGCCCTACAGTGGATTATCAGTGGATGCCATCAATACATTGGGCCCGGCAAAGATACCGATGGTTTCGTCGACAGCTTCCAGTGATCAGTTGACCGGAATATCGCCCTACTTTTTCCGCGTGGCTCCGACCGATAAAAGCCAGTCGGGAGTTGGTGCACACTATTCACAACAGACGTTACATGCGAAAAACGTTGCGGTCTTCGTTGATCCATCCGACTCATACAGTCAGAGCCTGGGAAGTGGTTTTACTCAGCAATTCACAGGTAATAGCTTTACAGTGAATTATACGCGCGGCAATGCTGCCTCGATCTCAACTGCACTTCAGCAGGCATTAAAAAATAATCCCGCTCCTGATCTGATTTACTTTGCCGGGTACGCAGATGATGTCAGTACACTTCTAAAAGACCTGCCTGCCGATAGTAAATTGCAGATAATGGGTGGCGATGCTTTATATAGTCAGGGTGGTTATCCAGCAGGTATTCCGGGGTTAACTCGTCTACATTTTACGGCGTTTGCTTATCCTGACGAGTGGAATCTGCTTGGTTATGCATCCAAGGAGCCAGCATTTTTTACCGACTATCCCGCTACCTATGGTAAGGGCAAGAATCTTACCGGAAGTCCCTATGGCTATACACGGGCGGGTTACAATGTCTTTCTTTCCTTCGATGCGACGCTTGCACTTCTGGATGCTGGCAAAAATGAGCTTGGTAGTCAGACAACGGGTTTGACGCCAGATAAGCTCAGAACGGCGTTGTTGAACATCAATGGCGCGAACGCAATTCAGGGTGTCAGTGGTCAAATCTCCTTTGGGTCCAACGGCGATCCCATCAACAAAGCTGTGTTGACGATGCATATCGCTGCCGGGGGTAATCAGATGGATCGTCAACTTGGCGCTGGTACATTCCTGGTTGGCTAAACACGTCTACGACGCCCCGGTGGGTCATCACATTGGACCCACCGGGGCGTCGTAAACGCGGCTCCTACAAATATTATTGCAGCCTGCCCTCAACTTGTTCTAGCGTCAGGTCTGCAATCTCCACTGTTTTTTGGCGGCTCGTTTCGCCACGGATAATGCTGATCGTGCGGCGAGGTACTGAGAGGCGTTGCGCGAGCAGATTTATCAGGGCAGAGTTCGCGGCCCCATCCACTGGCGGTGCCGTTAGACGAGCCTTGAGCGTACCCTGTTCCCATTCAAGCCTGTCTTTACTGCTGCGTGGAATAACGCGCACGTTTAGGAGCATGAAACTACCACCCGCTAGGGAGTGCCTGCTGTAAGAGTTGGTGCAAAATGATCAGCAGGAACAATGTTATGATAAAAGACAGATCGATGAAGCCCAGCGGAGGTATAAGTCGACGTACCGGGCTGATAAATGGATCGGTGATGCGAGCCAGAAAACGAATAAACGCGAAACGTTCATCAATACGAAACCAGGATGCGAAAGCTCGGATCAGCATCGATAGAATAATTATTCCAATTCCATATGTCACCAGGAAGCTCAAGATGGGAACAGGTGGTGTAAACAGTGGCATACATTACTCCTGTACAGTGCGTACTTCAACGAATGTCATTCCAAAGAATTTGCGGCGGGCTATCTCAGTGACGCGTACACCTCGCAGGTCTGGTAGGGTGGTAAAGTGACGTTGCACATATTCTCCTAATGGGCGAGCCGCAGCCCAGCCTGCAACTGATGATGCAGCAGCCGTGGCAACACGCGTTCGTGTATGGGTCGATGCCATTCCTAACATCGTCCCGATGGTAACCATTGTAACGCCGACTGCAAGGTTGGTACCACAGTTAGGGTGGATGGCCAGCTCTGATTCGCCGGCAAGTAAGCGAGATAGCGCCTCGTCCAGAGCAATACGCAGTTGCCCCAGATCCACATCGCCGAAGATAATAAAGCCGTCTGAACTGGAGCGCGCGCTAACACGCAATTCGGGGACATGGTCGCTCAGAATTGTGATTGTCGCATGTTCCAGAGCATGGTTCTGGCGGATGCGACGGCTGAAAAGCAGATCGTCAAGTTTCATTATTGGTCTCCTTTATACACACGTTCGCCAAAGATCGCCCGTCCAACACGGACAATGGTGGCACCTTCTTCAATTGCTATACAATAATCATCAGTCATGCCCATAGACAGATGCTTCCATGAACAATCAGGCAACTCATCTCGTAAACGATCCCGTAACGAACGTAGCTCACGAAACACGGGGCGCACCTCTTCCGGGTTATCTACCTGCGGAGCAACTGTCATCAACCCCTGAAGCTCCAGATGCGGAAGTTCTGCAATCTGACGTGCCAGCACTGGAACTTCAGCCCCCGTTATACCAGCTTTGCTCTGCTCACCCGCAACATTCACCTCAAGCAAAACTGGCAGACGTCCTCTTTGCTCCACCTCTATAGAACGATTGAGAGCCTGGGCGACATGGAGAGAGTCAATGCTCTGCACAGAATCAAACGCACTCACCACTTTACGAGCTTTATTGCTTTGCAAGCGACCAATCATATGCCAACGTAGCCCCGGAGGACGAAATTCAGCAATTTTGGGTAGCGCTTCCTGCACACGATTCTCACCAAAATCGCTAATCCCCAGATCATACGCCATTTCAACCATCGTAACGGGCCTCGTTTTAGAGACGGCGATGAGTGTGATCTCCTCAGGTCGCCGCCCAACTCTCTCTGCGGCTGCTTTGATAGATGCACGTACCGCTGCGATGTTGGCTGCAAGGCGTTCTTGTTCGCTAATAGGGTGGTCGTCTATCACTCTTTCTTAATGCTCCGCTGTTGAATGATACTTATGTCCTCTTTATAATAGATAATACGTTTGAGTCTTATATGGGGTTAGAGGTCTCTCTATGTATCTTTGTATAGTGTCATAGCAAGAACGAGTTCGTCAATAGAGATGTCAGAGTATCAGAGTACCCTGAAACACAATCAGCGCATCTTCCATCGCAATGTAGATTCTGGTCATGTTCAATTTCTCCTGAGCACCTGAGCACAACTATTTGATCTTTAACGCTAAGAATGTTAGTATTGCCATAGAATTATTCTACCAGATTTCATCGTTAAAATAATACATAGTAACTCTTCAGGTCTGCTCGCCACCTGCGGTGGCTCGCCCAAGTTTGGTGTGGACGGTGGGATTTGCGGCCCCAGGCCGCAAATCCCACCGTCCACACCAAACGGCTTGCGAAGCGCCGTAGGCGCTGAGGAGTCAGGCCCCTTCTGAATAGTTACCAATATATTTGGAAGGGAAGTGTGCGATGCCGCTAGGCTTTAATAGTATTGAATTATTCGCTCAATGCATCATAGGCCTCATAATCGTAGGAACGGTTTTCTGGGTGTGGATGCTTGTTAATTGCGCTATGAATAAAAGAATTTCAGATACTCAGAAGACAGTCTGGATCTTGATTATAATCTTTACTCATCTGATTGGCGCATTGCTTTACCTGTTTCTAGGACGTTCGGCACAGAAAGCGCAAACTCCCTATCAACCCTACGTTCAACCGCAAACTCCCTTGCCACCACAGGTTCCTTATTATCCCTACCAGCAGGGATACCAGGCGGCACAACCACCTCCTCCCTATCAACCAGGCGCTGTACCTCCTGCTCCATATGAGCAATATCCCCCGCTTGATTATGAACAACCGCAGGCGATGTATCCACATGAGCAGAACAATAATGAATAAAAGTCGATGTATTGAAGAATATATATTTGATGGTATCAGTATACTGAAAGTATAGGTGGCGTATGCGTCATAAAGGAAGATTGTAGTATGTCCATGTATAATCTCATGTGTTAAGTGGGGGAAGGAGATTTACTTATGAAATCCGTACGTCGTTCTTTGTTGTTGCTGCCGTTGATTGTCTCCATCGCGTTTTTGTTTGAAGGGTGCCTGATAGTGCAAGCTGCTGCAGCGACACCGAACAAGTTAGAAATTGCTCGTACGCCAGGGGTGAATAATAGCGGAGCCTCTTCTCATGAAGTGGTTTTGAGGGCACACCTGGTACAGGAACTTTACCAACATACGCTGTCCTTGCCTGCTGCGCCCGCTAACCAGCTCTGTCCTATGTATCTTATTGCAAGCTACCAGCTCACATTTTTCCATAATCAAGCGTCAGTTCTGCATGTAAACGCTGTGAATGGCGAATGTCAGTCGGTTGTTCTTAGCAAGAAAGATGTGCGTACTGCTGATGGTACATTCTGGAAATTGCTCAATCAAGCTCAGACAATCGGTGTAACCTAGGACTCCGTGCCTGCTCTTTTCAGCAGGCACTTCCCCTGATCAGGAGAGAGCCATAAGCACGGGGAAACGCCCCGTTTTACCCTCCTCTTTCCTGTGAGAGAAGAAACGATCAACGTTGCAACCAGTGCAAATCTCCATCGTTTCGATATGCTCAGGCAGCACCCCTGCCAGCAGAAGCTGATTGCGATTGGTTGCTTGCAGATCCAGGCGCAAACTCGTTTTATCGGGTAGTGCCAGCGTAGAGAAAACGACTGCTTCCTTGATGAGATCACGGTATCGCTCCCGAACTGGCATTGTCTCAAATTGCATCTGGCCCAGAAAGAGTTTCTGTACAGTCTCGCTCACCTCATAGCAGCAAGGGGCGATAGCGGGACCAATACCGACATAGATGTTGCCAGGCTGGCAACCAGAGTATTCGTTCATGGCTTCGAGCGTGGCCACCACGATTCCCCGCGCGGTGCCACGCCACCCTCCATGAACCAGCCCTATTACCTGTTCGACTGGATCATACAGCAGAATAGGCACACAATCAGCAAAGGAAAGCGCCAACACTGCTCTATGCTCTTTGGTGATCAAGGCATCAGCTTTACGGATAGATTGTGGCGTCCATGGACGCTCATAATAAGAGGAATATGCCCAATCGGTACGCCATTCTTCGTGTGAGTCATAGATCGCAACATCAGCCCCATGTACCTGCCACAGCGTGACGCAAGGATAAGTTGCTATGTCAAGCGCCTGCAACGCAAGCCCACGGTTGCGTACAACGTTATCAATACTATCTCCAGGGTTAAAAGGCGGCGTGGAGGTATTAAGGCTGCTATACGGTTCCTGGCTATATCCTCCCTGACGTGTGAAAACACCATGGATCAGGCCGGGAAACTGGCGATAGTGCTCGAATTGCAGATAATGCACTTTCCCCTCATGACAGTTATGTAACATTGCATCCCCCTGAGAAAATACCCGTCTGGAAAATATTGCTCACCACTGGTTGAATATTTTTGCAATTGGGAATAATTACATCTTGATTAGAATTGGTGGATGGATCAAAGACGCTCGCATAATCGCCGAAATCCTGGTTCCCGCTGCCGGGTCCCAGCGTGATACGCTTGATCGACCCACTGGCGAGCGTGCGACCGAAGTTGGCAAAGGCGATCATCTCCTGCTCGCTAAGGTCAGTATAGACTTGCCCATTGAGATCTTTCATCAGATCCGGGATGTGCGTGAGGACGCTGCTAACATTGAGCTTCTGCTTGAGTGCACTCAGTATCTGTTGTTGTCGTTGTGTTCGTCCAATATCGCCCACAAGATCTGAGTGGCGTGAACGTACATACTCCAGCGCCTCCGTTCCATTGAGATGTTGTGGGCCTGGGGGGATATAAAGCCGCTCATAGGCATAGGGATCGTTAGAATTACTGCTCGTGCCTATATCATTGGGATAACTATCGTCAACCACTGGATGCGTAACATCTACATCGACGCCCCCAAGAGTATCGATCATCTTAGCAAAACCGCTCAGGCCAATCCAGCCGTAACGATCAATCGGAATTCCATAATCCTGCTCAATTGTGAGTCGGGCAACGCGGACACCATCATCAAACGAATTATGTTGTGTGGCACCCAGCAAAAATGCCTGGTCTATTTTGTGCATGCCACCTATCTGTGGTACGGAGACCCACGAATCGCGCGGAATGGAGACCAGATAAGCGCTCTTGTCCGCTGTATCGACGTGGACGACCATCATGACCTGTGTCAAAAGTGCCGGAAAGTTATATTTCCCATCGTTATCGCTTCCCAACAGTAAGAGGTTCCAGGAGCGTCCATCAATCGCATCGTACGACGCGTTTGTGTTGTCGCCCTGGCTGACGGGATGGATGAACTGCGAAATTGGTTGCTGAACGTTTTGTTCATAGATATAGCCACAGGTAAATATTCCTCCCATCAGCACGAGAAAACCCAGGAAGAGGGTCAGGGCAATGCGGGTGGGATCTGCCGGTCGGCGCTTTCCCCTTTTTTTGAAGGGTATCCTGGGAAAAATGCGAAAAGGGCGCGGGAATTCCGACCTGGCAGGTCTCTCTGAATGCTTTGTTAATTTGATGGTTGGTTCGTCGTCCATACTCTTTTTTATCTACTCAACAGTAATGATTTATATAAGTCATTAAATGTAACTCTTCAGGTCTCCTCGCCACCTGCGGTGGCTCACCCAGGTTGTGTGTGGATGGTGGGATTTGCGGCCCCAGGTCGCAAATCCCACCATCCACACAACGGCTTGCGAAGCGCCGTAGGCGCTGAGGAGTCAGACCCCTACTGAATAGTTACCATTAAATATAGTATAACGAACCTATAGGAATATGCCAGTGGATGTTTGTGATTGTTTTACTGTTGTGGATGCGGAGCAGAGATTAGGAGGTCTCTTGTAGTGAGACCTCCACGACCATTACGGTCCATGCCACCAACCCGGAGGTGGCCTTGACTGTCCTGTGGCAAGAACTGATGGCACACAGATCTTCTGGCGGATATACTGGTCTATTATTTCTGCCTCACCAACGGAATTTGCAAATTTGTTGGCCTGTTTTCAGGCTTGTCAAAAGCACGACCGTCAACGTTTTTACTCCCATTAAAAAGCATGTCGTTGTAAATATAAATGAGGTCATAGTCGACATAGATTTGTCCTTCGGCAAGACTAAACAAAGGAAAGGCTTTTCCTGTGACGTTTTGCATGACATTGACTTCCCATTTGTTGAGACCATTGCCTGGAAATGTGTTCGCGACATTGGCGAATCCTTGATGCAGCGGGGTCACCTCATACCCTTCATCTGCAATGTAGTCAAGGTTGTAAGCGCCTTTTGCAATCGGGTGCTCTCCCTGCCAGGCGTTATGCCCTTTAATAACAATTTTCACCAAAGGCACTTTTCCATTGGCATCGGCATAATTCATGATGGTACAGGCAAATCTGTCATCAGGGGAATACGTAAAAACTCTTGAACAATAAAAGGGTTGAATTTCTCCTGTTGCTGATTTATTTGTGCTTGGGCGCAGCTCGGTGGTGATGCTTACCCACTGGCCACCTTGAATAATCTGCTTGATTTGTTCGGGTGTCATAGAGCATTCTCCTTTTCTAGTGTCACATCTCTTTTCTTTTCCTCTCATGCGTGCGTTGTTTCTGAAGGTCTCATGAGAGAGTAGTATACATAGTATCAGACTCATCATGGAAGCATTTGTGACCGGTTTTCGTCCTACATCTCGAATATCCGAAATGTGTCACTTGCCAGAAGTCTCTTGATCTCCAGGACCAGGCGGCCTGGGGCGGCAAATGAGGGGTGGCTCTGAAAGATGGCGGCCACCCGTTCCAACTGTCCAAGCTCGCGGGCCTGAGCCAGTAAACCCGCATCTGGCTGTAAAGCACTCACTCCGAGCGGATGTGTTGCCAGCAGCATGGCGAGCCTTCGTTGCTCGGCTGAGGAACTTTGCTCAAGGTGTCGGACGCAGTTGCACTCTTGTACCTCACCGACCAGGCGACAATTCGGTTCCATACACCTCCGAAGCCGTGCTCGCGCTCGCGAGACACGCTTGCGGAAAGCCGACTCGCTGATCGCGAGAATGGAGGCACCTTGAGCACTACTCACCTCAAAAACTTCGCTCAGGATATAGGCGAGGCGGTGCTCTCGGTCAAGGCAAAGCAGCATGCCAAGCGTGCACCGGAGCTGCAGCTCTTTGAGGAGCAATTCTTGTTCTACTCCATCCTGGCTCTCAAGAACAGGGTGGGATTGAGCACGTTCAGCTTCTACCGCTTCCATGACGTTCCCGATAAATGTGGACGTGAGTGGGGTCGTTTCGGCTCGCCGTCGCCGGGTGGTGAACAAATGATTGGTTGCAATCTGATAGACCCAGGTCATAAAAGTACTTTCCTGCCGAAACTGACTCAAATGTGTAATCACCTTCAATAAAATCTCCTGAGTGGCGTCCTCAGCATCGGATGGGTGCCACAACATGCGTAAGGCCAGGTTGTAAATACGATCTTGAATAGCTCGTACGACTGCTTCGAGAGCTTCTTCATTTCCCTCACTTGCCTGTTCTACTAACTGATCTATGCTGGGCTCTATACTCATGACTTCCTTACCTCCTTTTTCTGCTCCTTGCTCACTCACCGTGTTCTCTCATTCTATCCTTCCAGGGGAATTTTATGGTGGTCTCAACTGTACTATTTAATATGGAATTTTACAATCTTTTCGATGGTATAATTTCTTTTACCGAGAGCCACATACGCGCTCATTCTCTGATAGATTGCTTGCTGATCATCGTAAATTCCTAAAATAGAGAGAAGAGACCTCATAATGAATTTAGAACGCATTCAACAGTTATTACGTGCCGAGAGGCTCGACGGCTGGCTTTTTTATGATTTTCGCAAAGCAAATCCCATCGCATACCAGGTGCTTGATCTTCCTCAAGAGGAAATGTACACACGCCGCTGGTTCTATTTTGTACCAGCGGAAGGAACTCCAGTTGCTATAGTGAGCGCGGTTGAGTCCCATGTGCTAAGATTGCTGCCGGGCAACCAGCTTGTCTATCGCACCTGGAGTGAGATGCAAGAGCATCTGCGCTCAACGACAGGAAGTGCTACAACGGTAGCGATGGAATACTCTCCCATGAATGCTATTCCTTATGTTTCGCGCGTGGATGCCGGGACGCTTGAACTGATCCGTTCTTTTGGAATCGAGGTTGCCAGCTCAGCCAACCTATCGCAATATTTCGTTGCCCAGTTGAGCACAGATCAGTTGCGCAGTCATCGTGAAGCCGGGCAGCGTCTAATCGCAGCTAAGGATCAGCTATTTGCTGAGTTGAGCGAGAATTTGCGTGCAAATATCGCGCTTGACGAATATCAGGTGCAGCAGCGCTTCGTGGCCTTGATCGAACACTTGGGTTTGAGCGTACAGGAGCCGCCAATTGTAGCCGTGAATGCTAATGCCAGCAATCCTCACTATATGCCGACCGGTACGTTATGTAGCCCTATCCAGCATGGCAACTTGCTTCTCTTCGACTTCTGGGCGCGTTTCCCACAGGAGGACGCCATTTATGCCGACTATACGTGGGTAGCTTTTGCAGGCACACGCGACGAGATTCCTGAGCAACAACGCAAGGTGTTTGAGGTGGTACGTAGCGCTCGTGATACGGGAATCGCTTTTGTGCGTGAGCGCCTGGCGGCAGGTGGACGCGTTGAGGGGCGCGAGGTTGACGATGTAACACGTCATGTTATTATAAGTGCAGGGTACGGCGACTACTTTGTGCATCGTACCGGTCACAGCATTACCACGTTCGAGCATGGCAACGGCGCGAATCTGGACAACTTTGAGACACAGGATGCTCGTGCTCTGTTACCCAATACCTGTTGCTCGGTTGAACCTGGCATCTACCTGCCCGAGTTTGGCATTCGCAGCGAGGTCAATCTGTTAATTCATGTGAATGATGCTGAAGTGACTGGCGGACCTATCCAGCAAGAGATTGTAGCGCTATTATGATCAATAGCCTACAACCCCTATAAAGATCGGGCGTATATACAGGAGAGATGACAAGCACAGAGATTATTGCGCAGTCGCAAAGCAATCGGTGTACTATAAAGGGAGGCATGAGCTTATGGGCGACGAGTATGGGCAGTATGGACAAGATCCCAATGCTGCGAATAATGGTCAGCCTGATCAAAACAATCTAGATAAACGCATAGAAGATATTAGACGAGCGGTGACAAAAGGGGCCAGCGAGGCATCACAGCGCCTCAAGCGTGTAGCGGATAAAGCTGGCGATTACTGGCAGCAGGCCCAGACTGTTCCTACACCACGCCAGGCCGACGATGTTGAGGAGCAGCGTATTCGCCAACTGGTAAACCTGTGGAGCAATGAGAACTGGCGCGTGGCACGAGAACTGGGTACCTATATGGACCTGATTTCGTGGGGTAGTGACGAAGTGTGGGAGATCTCGCTAGAGACTCGCTGGGAAACGCGCAGTATGGAGGTCGTCTCGGAGCCATATACTGGTCGCACCACCACTGTACCAAAGCCACTTCTGCCTGTATGGGACTACGAGTTACCCCCGGTAGTCGGTCTCAAGGCACCCGTGACGCGTACAAAGCTGGAAGGATTGGACGAGATTGTATCATGTACGGCCTGTAACGGGACCGGGCATGTACTCTGCTCCAATTGTGCCGGTCGTGGCTGGGTTGTCTGCCCCGATTGTAAGGGACGTACCAAGAAGCGCTGTACCACCTGTCGTGGTCGTGGCTACGTGGCCGACTGGTCGGTAAAGGAGAAAAAGCCCTTCTTTAAGAAACAGGCCGAGAACGTCGTAGGTTCGGTTGGAGGCAAAGTTGCGGATGTCTTTGAGGGTATTCGCCAGCAAGGCGTACCGATGCCTAACCTCGCGAATAGCGATCCTGCTGGTAAGGGACCAACGATTCCTTGCCCCGATTGTGTGAAGGGTGAGGTTGATTGCACCTGTGGCAACGGCAAGCGTGTATGTGAGGTCTGCCAGGGTGCCAGGACGATTCCATGTGTTACCTGTGGTAGAACGGGAAAAATCGTACGCCATCGCGAGATTGTGCGTCGCTTCGATCTGCGCACGCAGACACGGATCATTGGTGAAACGCCTATTCCGGCGCAACAATTGGCCAAGGCAAGCGGTGATCTTATCTATAACGCCGAGATCAACGAGACGCTCCATTCCGAAGCTCCCCCTGAGGGTGTGCCGATGGATGTTTGGCGTGCAACCGTCGATATGGTGCAATCCGAAAGTGCCAGCCCGCAGAATCCTGTCCAGGATTCTCAGGCCGCTTCACGTGCAACCTTACAGGTTGTTGAACTGGTGCGTGTGCCCTGCACTGGTGTGCAATATAGCTACAATGATCAGGAATACATGCTCTACATCTACGATGGCGAGGGCAAAGAGAAGTTCTACGCCGATAGCTACCCGGCACGCTGGGATCGCGTTGAACGCCTGGTCAAAGCTATCTCCAATGACCTTCTGGTACCAGTAGCACAGAAAGATGTGCCTCAGAACAATGGATCCTCGGGACCATACAACGTACCCGGCGACGTGCCACCGTATTCGATCACCGAAGATGATAATGGAGATCTAGCCGACAAATGACCGCTGACGGGCCTATCGGCGTTTACTACGCCATAGACCTTTTGCTTTTCACTGCATGGATCTTCTAACGAGGGTCAGGAACCCCACGCCTGAAGGGCAGAGGCTTGTAAGAACTGTTCAGCGCTTTGGTTGAGGCTGTTAGACAAGCCTACCTGACCAGACCCAGCCAGGGGTGAGTAATGTCGAGGAAAACATTACCTGGGAAACCAGAGGGGTTTTGAGCGTTCCCACAGAAAACGCTCCCCCGAAAGGGGCTGGTTTTGGCACAGGCGAGCGCAGCCAGGCGAGCGCCCATTTTTCCCTCCCCATGCATAGAAGCGCAGGGGTATCCAAAATGGACCAGCGATGAAAATATATCCACAACTCAATTACCGACGTATTCCACTGCTGTTTGCGCTCATTATTGCCTTCACCCTGGCAGCCTGTGGCAACACAACCAATCCAAAACCAACACCGCCACCAGGCCCGGTACAGCCCGTTTCTGGTCAGCAACTGCTTGCCGGACCGGTAACCTATGTGGCCCTGGGAGCGTCAGACGCTGTCGGCGTTGGCACAAACCGACCCGCAACCCAGGGTTATGTCCCTCTCCTGGAGCAAAAGCTTCCAGGGGGATCGCATCTTGTCAATCTGGGAGTGAGTGGTATTCACCTGCATGCGGCACTTAGCGAGGAATTGCCCATTGCGCTCTCGACAAATCCGCGCCTGATCACCATCTGGCTTGTGACAAACGATCTTATCGCCAATGTCCCTTACAATAGCTATATGCAGGACTTAAATACGCTCCTGATGCGCTTGCGCAGCGGGACACACTCTCGCATCATTATGGCAAATCTTCCTGACCTCACGCGGCTCCCGCTCTTATCTAGTTTCAATAAGCAGCAAAAGGCAACCATACTAGCAACGATTCAGCGCTGGAATGCCGGTATCGCCAGCATTGCCAGCCGCTATAACGTTGGCGTCGTGAACCTGATGGCACAGGCCAGTCTGCTCACCTCGCATCCCGAGTATATAAGTGGCGATGGCTTTCATCCAAGCGCGGCTGGTTATGTACAACTGGCAAACCTGTTTTGGCAATCGATCGAGTGAAGATCACCACTCCTCCACTTCCTTCTTTGCCTCTTAGCCACAACCACACCGTCCTCATTTCTTATCACACAGCAGCAAAAGGCCACATAGTACCTTATAGTCTTAATGCAAAAATCTTTGTGTTATACTACTCACATGGTTATAGGTGCATGCAAAATCACGTTACATCTGCCGGAATGCCACTCGTTAAAGGAAAAACGGCAGATCGTTAAGTCCGTTCTTGCGCGTGTGCGCAATCAGTTCGAGGTCGCTAGCGCAGAAGTCGATGAGAACGATCGCTGGCAGATTGCCATTCTCGGTATTACCTGCGTCAGCAATAGCGGTCAGCATGCCAGCGAAATACTTGAGCGTGTGCGACAGTATATCGAGGAATCGCGTCCCGACATAGTTCTTTCTAATATCGAGAGCGAAGTAATGCATTGGTAGAGGATCTCTGTCTATCTGGCGTATTGTGGGGTAGGGGCGTCACCTTGCGTGCGCCCGCTCTCCAATGAGCTAAGTCCCTGGCACACGGGCGCACGCAAGGTGACGCCCCTACCCCGATACACATAACAAAAAAAGTTTTTGAGAAGTATATATGTCATTATCAGTAGATATGTCTTACCTTCATTTACCCGCGCCAGCCTTTGTTGCAGGCGTGCGCGTGGATCGTGTTTCTCAGGTGCAGGCAGTAGATGCTATCGAGCAAATCATAGAACTGCGCCGTCAGAATGGCAATCAGGCGCAGTGTCAACAGGTTATAACGGTCAATCCTGAGTTTTTGATGGCGGCACAGCACAATAGCGAGTTTCGCCATACTATAAATGAGGCGGCGCTGGTCGTCGCCGATGGTATGGGCATTGTATGGGCCACGCACTACTTGCGCGAACCCGTTCCCGAGCGCATTACGGGGACCGATCTGCTGCCTGAACTGGCAAAACGTTGTGCCACCAAAGGGTATCGCTTATATCTGCTTGGTGCGGCACCTGGCGTGGCTGAACTGGCGGCTGAACGTTTGTGCGCGCTGGCTCCCGGTCTGTTGATTGCAGGCACCTATGCTGGTTCGCCTGCTCCCGCTGAAGAAACTGAGATTATCGAACGTATGCGCAATACGCAGCCCGATCTGCTCTGTGTCGCTTACGGAGCTCCTGCGCAGGATCTGTGGATCCATCGCAATCTCTCGCGCTTACCTGCGGCTGTGGCTATCGGCGTCGGTGGTGCATATGATTTTCTCTCCGGTCGCAAGCAGCGGGCCCCGGAGATTATGCAACGGAGTGGACTGGAATGGCTCTACCGCCTTTACCATGAACCGTGGCGCTGGCGTCGCATGCTTGCTCTTCCACAAAGTGCCATCGTAGTTCTATTGAAAGGGCGCGGCAAATAATGATACTCGATGCCTCCAGCCCTGAAACTACTCCTGCACGTTTGCGTTCATTGATCGCTTCTTTTAAAGGCAAACGTATCCTGGTCATCGGCGATATGGTAGCCGATCAATATTTAATCGGACGCCCCACCCGTATCTCTCGTGAAGCGCCCGTCTTAATTCTTGAATTGGACGAAGAGCGAACCATTCCCGGTGGTGCCAGCAACGTTGCAGTCAACGCCAGCTCATTAGGCGCAGAAGTCTTCTTGACTGGAATTGTCGGTGACGATCTCCCCGGTCAGAGTTTGCGTAAGGCTATCAGTGATCTGCACATGCACCAGGAAGGGCTCTGTATCGATGTTACACGTCCCACTTCCACCAAGACACGTATCATGGCTGGTAGCCCACAGATCGTTCAGCAGCACATCGTACGTATTGACCGTGTGGATACCTCGGATCTGTCAGATTCCTGCAAACGTCAGATTCTCAACTATATCGAATCCATTCTTCCTTCCATCGATGCGATAGTGCTCTCTGATTATGAAAATGGCGTAATCAGTCCCGACATCATTCAGGCCTGTATTCCTGCCGCGCGTGCGTTAAACAAAGTAATCGTCGTTGACTCGCACGGTTCTCTCTTCCGCTTTCAGGGCGTTACCGCGCTTACGCCAAATCAGCCGGAAGCCGAACTGACGCTGGGCATGACCATTACAAATCAGGCCGAATTGCATGAAGCCGGGCAGCGCCTGCTCAGCGGGAGTAACGCGAGGAGCGTCCTCATCACACGCGGCAGCGAAGGCATGAGTCTATTTGAAGAGGGCAAGCCACCTCTCCATCTGCCTGTTCATACCCTTCCCAATGCCAGCGAGATTGTTGATACAAATGGAGCCGGTGATACAGTCGCGGCGACATTTACGCTGGCTCTGACGGCAGGAGCCGGCATGGCCGAGGCGGCATACCTGGCAAACGCAGCGGCAGCACTCGTGGTCAGGCGGCTTGGTTGTGCCAGCAATACACCAGAAGAATTGATGAGCGTGCTTGGATGAATGAACTTTTCTCTCAATTGAAATTTATGCCACGCGAACTACTTGCTGAAGAGGTGCATTCAAGACAATATGCAGGAGAACGCGCTGTCTTCACTAATGGTTGCTTTGATCTACTGCACCTGGGTCACGTGCGCTATCTGCAAGAGGCACGCAATTTAGGCGATTTCCTGATCCTGGCTCTCAACAGCGACGAGAGTACACGTCTGCTCAAGGGACCAGGACGCCCACTCGTCCCGGAGAAAGAACGTGCCGAAATTCTGGCTGCGCTAACATGTATTGATTATGTAACAATCTTTGCTGAAGCGACGGCAAGCTCTCTGATCGAACTGGTACAACCTGCGATTTATGTGAAGGGTGGCGATTACGCTGGTGCGCAGAGTGGTGTCCCCGACACCAGCCGCTTGCCTGAGGCAAAAGTGGTGCAGGCGTATGGAGGTATCGTGCGGCTCATTGCGTATCTGCCGCATCACTCAACAACGGAATTAATCGCGAAGATCAAGAGCTTATCGTAAGGTCTGAAGTTCATACTTATGGCAAAAGATTCTATTGAAAAAAGCGCAAAAACGCAACCTGGAGATATGGACGGAAAAGAACAACCTGAAGAAACAACGGACGCCGAAGCAACCTCTTCTCCAATAATTGTGCCCACTGAAGAAACAATGAATGCCGAAGAGGAAACACCTCACATTGAACAAACTGAGGAAGTGATACCTCGCGTTGAAGATACTACGACGACTCCAGTGGGTATAGTTGGGCAAGCACCTGCCGCGATAGTAGAAACAACTGAAGCAACTCCTACCACTGGACGAGGGCACATCGTCAAATCGGCGGCACTGGTTTCCATCGGCAATCTCGGGAGTAGCGTGTTGGGAATGGTGCGTCAGATTGCTGTGACTTCGTTGTTAGGAGCATCCATCGCTGGTTCTTTCAATGCCGCTATCACACCAATCAATACTTTCTATCAACTACTGGTTAATGGTTCAACTGATGGGGCTCTAATACCGGTTTTTAATGATTATGCTGCACCTGAAAAACGCCAGGAAATGCGACGAGTCGTGTTTACGGTTGTGAATTTGATTTTAATCATTGCAGTAATCGCTTCCATCATTTATGTTTTTGTCTCTCCCTGGCTCATCAATATTTTGTTATCACAATCCCCAGCGTCCGATAAGGCACTCACACTCCAGTTTTCGCAGATTATTTTCTTTTCGCTGGTGGTTCTAGGACCATTCGCCGTACTTCTGGCCGCTCTCTTCGCTCTCAAGGAGTTTGGTTGGCCTGCCTTTGCCACTGCTTCTTATCATGCAGGCATCATTGTAGGTGCCATAGTATTTAGCCTCATAAGCTCACAGTCTATTGGTTTTCTGGCCTTGCCGATTGGTTTACTTATAGGTGCAACCGGTCAGATTGTTCTGTTGCTACCTGGTGTCCGTAATCAACACCTCTACTATATGTTTGTACTGGACCTCAAGCATCCGGCACTAAGGCGGATTATTAAGCTTTACGGACCCATTGCAATCAGTTATGTTTTTTCTATGTTTATGGTTTACCTGGACCTTCATTTGCAAGATGCAACTCGCGATCGTTTAGCAGCAATTGCGGCGATGGCGGCGGCAACTACCTTAATCCAGTTTCCGGTAGGCCTTGTAGCTCAAGCGCTTTCCGTTGCAGTGTTGCCTACACTCTCCCAGCAGGCACGCGAAGGCAACGACGAACGTTTCAAAACAACACTGATGATTGGTTTTCGCCTGGGTTTATTGTTGATGCTTCCAGCCATGACAGGATTGCTCGTACTACGCTTGCCAATCGTATATCTGATATTTATGCATCATAAATATAGCTTAGCGAATGCCAACCTGACAGCTCTCGCCCTACAAAACTATGCCTATCAGCTACCATTTGTTGCACTTGATCAGCTACTCATCGCTGCATTTTATGCGCGAAAAAATACCAAGACGCCTGTGGTTACAGGAATTGTCTGTTACCTTTTTTACCTTGTTGTAGCGCTCCCATTTTATCAAACTATCGGCGTAGCTGCGCTGGCCTTCGCCAACACTGTGCAGATTTCCGCGCAGTCGATCATTCTGCTGATCCTCCTCAGAATGGCCATCGGTCCATTGAACATACGCAGCACCATCCCCACCATCCTGAAGATCGGTTTTGCGGCACTATTAATGGGTGTGGCCGCCTGGGCCGTACAGCTAGGACTCGCCCATATCGCGCTCTTCTCGCTCAACCATATTATAGGACAATTCTTGACCTTGCTAATCGCGGGCGGTCTGGCTGTGGTGATCTACTTCGGTGCAATCATACTCTTCAAGGTGGAGGAGATTAACATGTTAAAAGGTGTGGTAATGGCAAAGTTGGCGCGGAAATAGGTAGTTGACGATCATTTGAACTATGGACACAGATGAGAGAGGGAACATGGGATATAGGGTCCGGACGGGTTAATAAATAGCACCCCTACACCAGTTGCGCGATGGGTTGAGGGATGATCGTGCCCACCTTCATCCCCGATCCCAATGGTGTAGGGGTGCCATTTATAAACCCGCTCAGACCCCATATCCCACGTTTCCCCCTTTTTCATGCTGTACGGGTGCCATTTATAAACCCGCTCACCTTATAAACCCGTCTGCTCACCACCTGGACGCGGCGGGTTCAAATGATGATCAACAAAGCATTACGATCACCCCGCCGTCGTCACCCGTCCATCTTCCTGTTCTCTTGAATCAAATTCGGCTTCCTCCAGGAACATGCGCTTCAAGAAGTTACCCGTATACGACTGCTCGATCTCTGCGACCTCTTCCGGCGTGCCCTGGGCGATAATATATCCACCGGCATCGCCACCCTCCGGCCCCAGGTCGATGAGCCAGTCGGTGCTTTTAATAACGTCCAGGTTGTGCTCAATCACAACCACTGAATTACCCGTGTCCACGAGCCTCTGCAACACTTCAAGCAGTTTGTCTACATCGGCGAAATGCAGACCCGTGGTTGGTTCGTCCAGAATATACATTGTACGACCCGTGGCACGGCGCGAAAGCTCAGTTGCCAGTTTGACGCGTTGAGCCTCACCACCTGAGAGCGTCGTTGCTGGCTGACCCAGTTTCATATAACCCAGTCCGACATCGTTCAATGTCTTCATTTTGTTGTAGATCGAGGGGACATTGGAGAAGAAACTTGTTGCCTCCTCAACAGTCATGTCCAGTACGTCGGCGATAGTCTTGCCTTTGTAGTGAATCTCTAGCGCTTCACGATTGTAGCGCTTGCCAGCACAGATCTCGCATGGTACGTAGACATCAGGCAAGAAGTTCATCTCGATTTTGACGATACCCTCACCTTTACAGGCTTCACAACGCCCACCCTTGACGTTAAAGGAGAAACGCCCAGGTTGATAACCCCGCAGGCGCGATTCCGGCACCTGGGCAAAGAGTTCACGGATGCTCGTAAACGCATTGGTATACGTCGCGGGATTAGAACGTGGCGTACGTCCAATCGGCGACTGATCGATATCAATCACTTTGTCGAGATGCTCCAACCCCTCGATGGTGTCGTGTGCGCCCGGTCGCTCATGTGCCCGGAAGAAGGCATGTGACAGTTTGCGATAGAGAATATCGGTAATCAATGTGCTCTTACCTGAGCCGGAGACGCCCGTGATGGCCACAAACTTGCCCAACGGAATCTCAACATCGATATTCTTGAGATTGTTCTCGCGTGCTCCCTTTATTACCAGGGTGTTGCCATTTCCAGGTCGCCGCTGGGTGGGAATAGCGATCCGTTTGCGTCGCGAGAGATAATCACCGGTCAATGAGTTTGTATTGGCGCGAATCTGTTCAAAGGTGCCTTCACCAACCACATGCCCGCCATGCTCGCCAGCTCCCGGTCCAATGTCGATGATATAATCTGCCGCTCGCATCGTATCCTCGTCATGCTCAACCACGAGTAGCGTATTACCAAGGTTGCGCAGTCGTACCAGTGTTTTGATCAGGCGTTCGTTGTCGCGCTGGTGCAGGCCAATGCTTGGCTCATCCAGAATGTAGAGCACTCCCATCAGGCCCGAACCAATCTGTGTTGCGAGGCGAATTCTTTGCGCCTCACCCCCTGAGAGCGTCGCAGCTGCACGATCAACTGTGAGATAGTCGAGTCCAACGTCGATCAAGAATTGCAAACGGGCGCGAATCTCTTTGAGGATCTGGCGTGCGATAAACTTATCTCGCGAGCTCAGTGGACTTTCTACCAATGGTCCATTAGGATCAATAGGCGTCAGAGGATCTCCCAGTAGCGATACCACCTCGTCGTCTTTATCTTCTTTGCTCTTTTTGCCGTTGTTTCTTTTCTTGCTCACCACTGCGTTAGCCAGTGGATTCTTCGGTGCCAGCTCCTGCGTCTCCAGATCCTGGAAGAAGCGTTGCGTTAGCACAATCGAGAGTCGTGTCACCTGCACAATATTGCGTCCACCTACTGTGACGGCCAGGGCCTCCGGTTTGAGACGTGCCCCCCGGCAATCGGGGCAGATACGTGCCGACATATAGCCTTCGATCTCTTCGCGTATCCCCTCGCTCTCGGTCTGCTTGTAGCGTCGATCCAGGTTGGGAATGACTCCCTCGAAGTTGACGTTGTAGGTGCGCGTATGACCATGCTGCGGCGTATAGCGGATCGTTAGTTTTTCGGGCGTTCCGTAGAGAAGTGTCTGCTGTAAATCTTTACTCAGTTCTTTCCAGGGTGTATGCATGTCGAATGCATAGCGCTGTGCTAGAGCCTCCAGGATCGCGCTGTGCCACTGGCTCCCATTAACGATCTTGCTCCATGGAGCAATCGCACCTTCCAGAATACTCAGTTCGGGATGCGTCACGATCAGTTCGGGATCAATCTCTTGCTGTGTGCCTAACCCTGTGCAGGTGGGGCAGGCTCCATGTGGGCTATTGAAGCTAAAAGTACGTGGTGCAATCTCTGGCAGGCTGATACCACAATAGACACAGGCTGCTTTCTCCGAGAAGAGAATCTCTTCGCCGTCCACAATCGAGACCAGTACAACGCCGTTTCCTAGCTTCAGCGTCGTCTCCAACGAGTCCGCCAGGCGTTGCCTGAAGGCTGGATCAACCTCCTCGTGCAGAATAGCCTCTATGGATGGTTCCTCGATGCCGTCCTCGTCGCGGTATGACTCTTGCGAGGCATTGACATCATATAACGCTGGTCGTTCAGCTACTCGTTTGATTGATGGCTTCTGCTCATCCGTACTCTGCTTTTTGCCTTTGCGGATAACGAGGCGATCAACGACGACCTCAATGGTATGTTTCTTCTGCTTATCCAGCTCGATCTCGTCGCTCAGGTCAAGAATTTGCCCATCGACACGTACACGCACATAGCCGGCCCGCCGCATCTCCTCAAAGATATTCTTATATTCGCCCTTGCGGCCCTGGACCAGCGGTGCCAGCAGAAGGATACGCGACCCCTCAGGAAGACTTAGTACGGCATCGACGATCTGCTGTGCCGTCTGCTGACTGACTTCGCGTCCGCAGCGGGGACAATGCTGATGCCCAACACGCGCATAGAGCAAGCGCAGGTAGTCATAGATTTCAGTAACGGTCCCTACGGTCGAACGGGGGTTATGTGTTGCGCCTTTCTGGTCGATAGATATAGCAGGGGAAAGGCCTTCGATGTGTTCAACGTCAGGCTTCTCCATCTTATCGAGAAACTGGCGTGCGTAGGCCGAGAGCGATTCGACATAGCGACGTTGCCCTTCGGCAAAGATGGTGTCGAAGGCCAGGCTACTTTTGCCCGAGCCAGAGAGGCCTGTAATGACCACCAGCTTATCGCGTGGGATGATCACATCAATGTTTTTTAAGTTGTGCTCACGAGCACCGCGAATAACAATTTTATCTAGGGGCATAAAATTTCCAACCATCCCTTACTGAGAATCGTACATAAACTGTAAAGGGTTGCTGACTACTTGTAGGCACCCTTTAGTTGTGTCTCTGTAATTGTTGGGCTCAATGCAAACAAACGTTCCATGTAACACTACTATATTGTTACGTTTCCGTCAAGTGGTACCATAATGGAGGGAGCCATAGCAACCATGACTATACTATAAAGAACAATGAGGATGTAGCTATTATTTCCTATACCAAAAGAGAATGTTACCAGGGCCGCCGCCCATTAGGGGGAGAAGGCGTAGGGCGTCACCTTGCGTGCGCCCAATGCCGTTTAAGGAAGAATAATACAAGGGAAATGGGTAGGGTTCTTTCATCGAGACTTTTGTGCCAGGTAAAACACGTAAAAAATGAAATATGTCATGGGAGGCTCACATGGCTGTAGAACTGAATTTTGAGAAGCGTTACCGTCTCGTACGAGAGGTCATTGAGACTATCGTACTGACACTTCTCATGTTTCTGGTCATCAATCTAGCTGTACAGAACTTTGATGTCGATGGTGAGAGCATGGAAGCAAGCCTCCATAATAATGAACGCCTGATGGTGGATAAGTGGACCTACCTGTTTCATGCACCTGCTCGTGGGGATGTGATCGTCTTTCTCTCACCACCAGCAGCAGGCGAGCCCAATACCGATTTTGTGAAACGTATTATTGGTATACCTGGGGATGTGATAACCATTCGCGGTACGACCGTAATTGTTGATGGTACGGCCCTCAACGAGACCTATATCAGCCCTCAGTTTCAGGGCGTTGGGGGCAATCCTGTCCAGAATCTGGTGGTGCCTCCTGGTCAATATTTTGTGATGGGCGACCACCGCTCTAATAGTTTTGACTCACGCTTCTGGGGTTTCTTGCCACGCAAGGATATTATCGGGCGCGTTGCACTGGTCTACTGGCCCCTCGGACAGGACAACGACGGCCTGGTGCCCAATGTCTCCTCCGTCTTCGCCAATGTCCATCAACGTGCCAGCACTCCTGCACCGCCAGCGCAGAATACGCACGGCATTCTTGATGCCAGTACCGTGTTATTCTGCACAGTACCCGCGCTCGTTATTGGTATCCGTATGAAACGCCGTAGAAAGACCACGTCCACCTGGCGCAAACGTGCAGATGAGCGTGAGTTTTGACATAACTGTTTCTATCTAAAGGTGTTGGCGAAAAACACCGGCAGATGTTCATCAAAGGATGAAAGACATTCCGGGGGGAACTTGCATGAACGTAGAACTGAATTTTGAGAAGCGTTACCGTCTCGTACGAGAGGTTATCGAGACTATCGTACTGACACTTCTCATGTTTCTGGTCATTAATCTAGCTGTACAGAACTTTGATGTCGATGGGCATAGCATGGAACCGAATCTGCACGATCAGGAACGCTTGATGGTAGATAAGTGGACCTACCTGTTTCATCCACCCGCTCGCGGTGATATCGTCGTCTTTATCGCTCCTCCTCAACCAACGCTAGATTATGTTAAGCGGGTCATCGGGTTACCTGGTGATGTCATTACTATTCACAACACGACCGTCATCGTGGACGGCGTGACGCTGCATGATACTTTCGTTAGTCCTGCCAACCAGGGCAACCCTTTTGCGGATAAGCAGATCGAGAATCTGGTGGTGCCCCCCAATGACTACTTTGTGTTGGGCGATAATCGTGCGAACAGTTCAGACTCGCGCGATTGGGGTTTCCTGCCACGCAAGAATATTATCGGGCGTGTCGCGCTGGTCTACTGGCCTCTTGGGCAGGACAACGACGGCCTGGTGCCCAACGTCTCCTCCGTCTTCGCCAATGTCCATCAACAGGCCAGTACCCCTCCTGTGACGCAACAAGCAGACAACCATGGCACTCTTGATGCCTCGACGGTCCTGTTCGGTGTTGTTCCTATTGTAGTCGTTGGTGTACGCAGCAGACGACGTAGGAAGCATGATGATCATCCTTTAACCTGAATGCGATGAAATGATGTAGAGGGACACACTGAACTCTTTTTACTATTATTATGTTTGCGCCGATCCCAATGTCAGATCCATCTCATGATTTTTAAGTTGTATACCCTGAATTGAGTACTTGATCCGATTTTGCGCAGCAGCCAGATTTTGATTCAGCAGTGGTGCCAACTCATCAGGCGACATAATCAAGGAGAAGGGACCATTAATCGCGATGTTGGTTGCGACCAGGCGACCATTCTTGAGTGCTGGTTTCAACGAGAGCCCATTGCTAAAACCGTAGGTTTGAAAGCTCATAGTAATGCCGTCAGGGGTAATCTGTGTCGAGGGATTTTTTATGGGACTGCTCGGTGCTAAGTTTAGTACAAATAGATTGTTGATCGTAGTATCCTGTATTGGAATTGGAATGGCTCCTAATCCTGCAGGAATTGCAGGAAGGTTGGTTGGAATTTGTTGCACTCCAGCGGAAAGGGCATTATTGATCTGCGTCTCTGCAATATTATGCAGATAAGGACGCAGCAGGAAAACCCAGCCAGCTCCTACTACAAGCAGCAAGATAACTAAAATCGTTAAACAGCCTACCATACATCCCGCCCGATTTCGCTCGCGCCTCGGGCGTGTTTCCACTCTATTATTAGCACTTTGGGGCATAATTGTTCCTCTATCTGATATATTATTTTGATAATACTCTTGTAATGTTTACAGAAGTAATGTTGGAAAGAGCTGCCATGAGTTTAGGAGGAGCGCGTTGAATTTGATAGCGTCCACGGGGATCGTCAATCTTCAAGTTAGTTAAAATTTCCTCGATGTACTTCCACGTAACATCATCAATAATGTGTAATGTGATTTCTCTCCCTTTACAGATAGTTTGCATTCTGCTTGTTCCTCTACATGCATACACAATCGAAATGCTATTTCCCCGCCGCTTACTTCCATGTCGGTTTACTGACATGGAACACCCACAAACACCGCACCGGATAAATCCATTTCTGAGGATACCTTCTTCGGGGTTTGGGTTGTTTTTGCAGCCTCCTGCTTCACGATAGGAGCAACAGCTAAAGCCGCGTCCACAAGTTGTTTATCAACGATAGCCGGAGCCGTACCATCAGGCAAAGGCACCTACTCACTTTCAGGTCTATACGTGTGGACGTTTTTCAGTTTACCATTCTTGTACTCGCGTGTCCATTTGTGACGATAGGCATAGACGGTTCCAGCATAGAGTGTGCGTCCTCGATCAATAATAACCCGTATCATTCGATCTGTCCAGTATGCCCCTCCTGGGGACAGGGCTTTCCCATTCTGTTTTTTTGCCCCTGTTCCAGCGGCCTCGGCACTGCGGTTGCAAAATGGGAAAGCCCTGCTCCTGGGGACAGAGCTTTCCCATTTTCGATTGCTGCCTAAAGAGTCGAACCAACATGATCCATTCGTAGCTTTTAATGTTCTTTTAATGATTTATCTTGTATTTACTTCTCATTGCCGTGCTAAAATGAGACAAGGAGAGAGGTTACAGGAATGATTCAAAGCAACCAGATGCAAATATTCCTTCCTCATGCGAAAAGACGACCAGGTCTCTGCATTCCCGTCTTTTAGATGAGTTGAGTGATAGAAAAAAGCGAGAACGAAGGGATACAATCGATGAAGCAATACAAGACAAGAGCGACAAGGAACACACATGGGTTTCCCTAGTGATCCAAATAAGTATGTTCCCCGGATAATAGCACCTTTGGAGTCAAATCTCTTGAATGAATATAGTTTGAGGCAGCGTGTCATCCTACGTACCGTGTTTGCAATGATCAACGGACAACGGACCATAGAACAAATAAAAGGTCAGCTTCATCTCTCTTCCCACACAGTTGATGAAGCGCTGAGCCATCTCTATCAGTTAGGGACGATTGAATAATAGGATGATGTTATCAGGCATACTGATCACCCATTTTCGCCCATCACCGCGCACTCTCCAGGCTGAGATGGGCAGAATTGGGGTATTAGTGTCGTGGAGCATGTCGGTCTTTCTCAGCCTGGAGAAAGACCTGCAACCCTTCCTCATCCAGGTACAGTTTTCTTGCCCTTGCCTGGCAACCGGACCACCTTTATCCCATATTGCTCCTCAAAGTCCGAAAGCTGTACCTGACATGCCTCCGCTTCCCTGGCTCCGGTGAAATAGAGGAAATACAACAGGATGAGATCACGCCAGCCAACCAGGGCAGAGAGATCAGGAGCATTCAGTAACCGCTCTGTCTCTTCCTCGTTCAATATCCAGCGTGTCGTCTGTATTGCTTGTTCAAGGGTTCCCGGGCGTCTGATTCACCTGGGCGTCATAAACGCGGCCTCCACGATATCTTTAGAATTCCCGCTGCAAAATTTCATCCATTGATGTGATAATTTGCTTGCGCATTGCCGGTTCACTATTGATCACCTGAACAATCTGGTCGATCAATGTAGCTTCCATAGTGCTTTCCAGCTTATAACCGTACTGTTGATGGACCGCAACGGCGGCTGCGCTGCAAATCTTCTCCTCGTCATTCATTTCAGGTGCAGGCGCTCGTTCCACGCTGCGTTCGCTGGTCGTACCGGGAGGACTGTCTCCTACTAATGGTTTGATGCCGTCAGCGGCGAAAGGAACATTGGTGCCGATCAGGTGCGCAGAATGGAGTGTGGCGCGATCAATGTGCACTATAGCCATCTGCGCCCGTTCATCCAGTGAGGTGATAGTTCCTTCCAGGTAGATGACTTCTGGCGCACCCCAGAATACGCGCTCTCCTAGATGGAGAATCATACAAACCTCTTTCTCTATCTCTTTAAACAATGATCTCAATCTCTATACGTTGAACACTGGAAGAAGTTCTATCTGCTTTTCCTGTTCATCCCTCACACGGGCACATAATTACGCATATTATTGCGGCCAATCGCTCATGGTAGCCACTTCTTCAGACTCAGTCAGTTCCGGCTCAATGTCATCGGGCCAGCGTGCCAGTGCATAGCCCATACGGGCAAAAGCGCTCAGGAGCAGCAATTCGCCAATCGCGTAGAGAAGTGTAGCATAGACACCTCCTATGAAGAGTGACAGGGTCATTGCAACGACCGTAGAGATCATGAGCCAGCCTACCGCAGTGGGAAAGATGCGGGCACGGAGCGTCAGAACTCCATAGATGAGTGTCCCAATCACCATCAGTAGACTGGTGAGGTTAATGATATTAACGATCACTGCCGGAATCGATTTTGCCGATGGATTGGAGACAGCCAGAATGACGACGATGTCTGTGATATTCACTCCCAGCATTGTCAGCAGCCAGGCAAGCAAGAGCAGCAAAAAGCCAACCCTGCCCAGAAGGCCCATAGCATCGCTCTGTTTCATATACGTGGCGGGGAGACCCACCACAACGAGCAATCCTCCTATCACACTGAGACTCGCCGTGATAATGGGCCACACCGGGACCGTAAGCTCAATGAGTAGGGTGAGTATAGAAAGAAGTGCGCCAGTAAATAGTAACCATCCAGACAAGCGCATGCGTTGAGGAGAAAGAAACATGATTTTATCCTTCCTGCAGGTCCATTGCCATCTTCGGCTCAGACCCCATGCGGCGACAAACAACGCCGTATAATACCCGCGCTCTGTGAAGAACGCGTTGCCTCTATTGTATGACACCCGGAAGGAATGTGAATAGGCGAATTGAAATGCGTAGGGGCATGTCCTTGCGACCGCCCGGTGGGGAGAGAGAATCTCGTTTCCCCTACCGGGCGGTCGCAAGGACATGCCCCTACGCATGGGGGTTGGCTAGCCAGTGATACCAGTAAAATTGAAGCGTGCGGCATGGATAGCTGGAGCAACGATGGTAATATATTCGGAGCACTGGATACGTTCGCGCCCGATAGCCTTTACATCATGCAGGACATCCAGAATGCTTTGAGTGAAACGCAGGTTTTTGACGGGACGCGTCAGTTCGCCATGTTCGATCAGAAAGGTACCATCGCGGGTCATACCGGTGAAGAGCGTCTTCACGGGATGCACGGTGTTGGTATAGTGAAAGCGGGTGACATAGATACCATGGTCGATACCACGAATCATTTCTTCCACACTGGCATCACCAGCTTCTAGCATGGTGTGAGTTGGTAGAGGACCATAGCTATTTGGCGCGGGTAATGCATGGCCTGTGTTAGGTTTACCTTCACGAGCAGCGGTGAAAGAATCATAGACGACAGCATTGGCGATACCATGATCGATCATCACCACGCGCTGTTTAGGGAAGCCCTCGTAGTCAAAGGATTGGGGAAGTCCGGCAGGATCATGCCCATCATCGTAAATGGTTACACACGGGTCAAGTAATTGTTTGCCGAACTGGCCGTTCATAAAGCTGCGCTCCTCCTGTACAGCGGTCGCAGTAAGGCCCATGAAGGCGAGATTTTGCAGCATATCAGCAACTGCGTAGGCATCGAGCACGACTTCGTACTCGCCCAGTTCAATATCAATCGGGTTGCGGCTACGGTGCGCCTTCTCGACAGCTTCGCGTGCCATTGCCTCAAAATCGAGCGTAGAAGCATCGGTAGCTATACGCTGGGTATAGCCGGAGCCGCGCTCATCGGCCATAATGACCGCGTGACACTCGCATTCCGTACGTGGCTCGTATGCGAAGATGCCCAGCGAATTCGCTATGGCCATGTAGTTTGTACCGGTTGAGAAGGCACCAGCCGCCTCCAGTCCCTGCTCTTTTGCTAGTTTGACAATAATGCCAACACGCTGAGCGCGTTCTTCGGGGGTAAACTGCGCGGTGCGCTCGTTATAGCCGGGAGCTGAAACAATGGGTTGTGGCTGTGGAAGGGAATGGAACTCCGGATTTTCGGGCTGGATGCGTGCAATCTCCAGAGCCTGCTCCGTGACGCGGCGCAATGACTCGTCATCCAGGCGATTCGTGCTTGCGACGCCGATCTTTTTATCGACTACTGCACGCACATGCAGTTCACCATCGCTCTCGGCCACGTTCTGATGAATATAATTATTGGCAAAACGGGTCAGGGCGCTTTCCGTGCCCAGGTAGAGCACTTCGGTCTGCTCGGCCTGAGAATAGCCCAACACTTTTTGTAATAGCGCACGTACGCCTTTTTCATCTGAATACATGTTCTGTTGCCCCTATCCTGCTTATGCCCCTACGCAAAAAGCGTTAGCCGATAAAAATTGTATTACAGTTTTAACGCACCTGCATCTTTGCGATCTGGCTCTGTCTCTTGTATCGACCAGAAATGACTTCTCCCATTCCAATAGCGGAGAGTCCTATCAGCAAATGGACAACCTGAATAACCCAGTGCGCTGGATTGGGTTCGGGTAGAATTTGCTTCTGCGTCAACCCAAGCGCCAGGGTAATCAGGCCGAGGACAATTGCCCCGATCCCCAGCCCAATTCCTCCTCGCGTCATCATAATTGCACCACCCAATACCCACAACGAAAGGACAACGAGAATTCCCAGTAACATATGGATACCAATAAGAGAGTCGGGGAGGACGCCAATCCAACTGAGAACGCCAAGAATAAGCGCCAATGAGGCGCTGGCACGCAATACATTAGCCGTGATACGCACAACCATGAGTAATAATCTCCTTATATATTGTTCTACTTTTTGATGCTTAAATGCATCTGCACTTGCTCGCTTACTACCGAAGGCATATCTGTATCTTCATCTGTTGATGCTGAAGCCTTCACCCTGTTCGGAGTTGGGAGTGGTGACAGAGCGAGCACGACTGCAAGTATTCCGAGTATACCACCTGTGATAAAGGGTATTCCCACTCCTATCCTATCATAGAGCACTCCTGCCACCAGGGGCCCGATGACGCGTGCCAGCCCGGCCATACCTTGCGCAAAACCGAGCGTTTCACCCTGCGTCTCAGCCACGCTGGCGAACGAAAGGAGCGTTGAAACCGTTGGGGTGACGGCTCCATCCCCTATACTCAGCATGGCAAGCGTTATCAGCAACCAGGCCACCTGCGTACTGAAGGCCAGCAAAATTAACCCGATCCCCAATAGTACCAGCCCGCCGATCATGACGCGCTGTTCGTTCCAGCGTTTCACGAGTTGTCCGACCAGTCCTCCTTGCATAATGACAACGAGGATGCCGATGTAGGTGAAGAGGTAGCCGTTCTGTACAGCTCCCCAGCCGAATGTACGCTGGGAGAAGAGCGCAAAAATGGCTTCCATCGCCGTAAATGCTACTGTGAAGAGGAAGTTTATAAGAACCAGGCGTGCGATGGTTTTCTGACGAAACGTGTTCCGCCAGCCAGCGAAAAGCGCTGTCCGACCATAATGTTGCAGCGTAGTGGCAGTTGTTCGTCGCCTGTGTGTTTCTGGAAAGAAGCAGAGGACTAGCAGAGCGTTAAGTAAGGCAACGGCTCCCGCGACCCAGAAAGGAACTGCCTGTCCCAGCGGGGATAGCACGCCTGCCAGAGCCGGACCAATGACGAAGCCCAGCCCGATTGCGGCTCCGATCAGCCCCATGCCCTTAGCGCGTTCCTGGGGCGTTGTGATATCTGAAACAACGGCCTGTGCCGATCCGATGTTAGAGGCTCCGATGCCACCGATGAAACGCGCCGCCAATAGTAGCGGCAACGATCCTGCCAGAGCCGTTAATGCCAGAGAGGCTGCCTCAATCAGTAGTGAGATGGTGATAATCGGCTTGCGTCCATAACGATCAGAAAGGGAGCCGAGTATGGGTGTAAAGAGAAACTGCGCCAGGGCATAAACGGTAATAATCAGCCCGACTCCCACCGCGTTCGCTCCCAGGTGTTGCGCCCAGAACGGCAACGATGGCAAAATCAGACCAAAACCAGTAAAGTCGATGAGAATGGTCAACGCCATTAAAAATAGCGGTGACCGCCGCTGTTTTGTGGGAGAATGTCTATTGTTGCTACTCATTATGTAGTGTGTTCCGCCTTTGGGTGAGACTGTATGAAGTCTTGCAGCTAGATTGCTTATCTCCTGCCAGAAGTGTTTTGATGGAATCTCACTTTAATTGTAGGGTGATTTTGTTGCTATGGTCAAGAGGTAATAGGCGTGAGGGGAGCAAGAGGTGCTCCCAGCCTCCCCTTACCCCTACTGTAACATTGTTACATGAAGTGGATTGAGTACTGCCTGCGCTCATTTCCCAAAAACCCTGCTGTTGAAAGGACGAAAACCCAATAAAACGTGATAAAACGACAAACCTTCTTGCCAGTTGTGAAAATGCGACGATACATTTTCGTTGCAAGATATGATGATTCGCTACAAATTCGACGTATTAATTTACGTAAAAAATGGATATAAAAACAAGGGGTTGTTTTCTACTTGGAAAGGGGTAGGCATATGTACGCAAATATAAGTGATGTTGCACGGTTACGGTACCAGATTGTCCAGGAGATGGAGGCGATGCGGCAAGTATTTGAAGGCTTTGCCGATGGGAGTACTCGTCATGAATTTATTCATGCACGCATGCAAAATATTAACGATCACCAGGAATCCCTGGCCGAGCATATAGGAAAAAATGATGCCGCAACTACCGTCTGTGAGCTTTACATAAGTACGGTAGGAAAACTAGCACGAAGGAGTTAATGGGCCATGAAACGTTGCCAGAAACGATGCATTCTTTCGCGCAATGCACTATGTTCCGTTTTGCGCAGGTAAGGATCGCTCTCCCATAATATAGCGGCAAGGTTACGTGTCAATTCGATCATTGGTGTGTCGCTCAGATCGGCCATGTGTAGTTCAGGCATTCCGCTCTGGCGCACGCCAAAGAAGTCGCCAGGACCGCGCAACTGCAAATCTGCTTCTGCGAGGCGGAAACCATCATCTGTGTCCTGGAAGACACCCAGGCGTTCCTGTGCTTGCAGGCTGGCATCTGCGCTAAGTACGTAACAGTACGATTGGTATTTGCCGCGACCGACACGGCCACGGAACTGATGCAATTGTGAGAGTCCGAAGCGGTCGGCGTCCTCAATAACCATGACGGTCGCATTGGGGATGTCGATTCCTACTTCGATAACGGAGGTAGCAACCAGGATATCAAGTTCGGCATCGCGGAAACGACGCATGATAGTATCTTTCTCTGCCGCTTTCATTCCACCATGCAAGAGGCCCAGGCGCAACCTGGGAAATACCTCTCGTTGCAGGCGTTCGTATTCGCTGGTCACAGCTTTAACGGCCAGCGTTTCAGACTCTTCTATCAGTGGACAGATGATGAACGCCTGTCGTCCCTCCGCGACCTGTTGTGCAATAAGTGTATTGGCCTCGCCGCGTCGTGCTCCTGTGCGCCAACGTGTGATGATTTTCTGGCGCCCCGGCGGCAACTGGTCAAGTACTGAGATGTCCAGATCGCCATAAAGGGTCAGCGATAGGGTACGAGGAATTGGTGTGGCCGTCATCACCAGCATATGTGGATGATATCCTTTCTGGCGCAAGGCATCACGCTGCTCTACGCCAAAACGGTGCTGTTCATCGACAACCACCAGACCAAGCTTCTGAAAGTTGACATCGTCCTGAATCAATGCGTGTGTGCCAATAGCTATTGTGGCCTGCCCGCTTTCCAGCGCCATCTTGTTTTGTGTGCGTTCGCGCGTCCGCTGGCTGCCTGTGAGTAATACTATACGGATGCCGAAAGGTTCAAGCATCGTGCCGATACTGCGTGCATGTTGTTCCGCCAGTAATTCGGTTGGTGCCATGATTGCGCCCTGGTAGCCATTAAGCGCTGCCATCAGTAAAGCTGCCGCCGCCACAGCCGTTTTACCTGCGCCTACATCTCCTTGTAAGAGGCGGCACATGGGTTTGTTCTTGGCGAGGTCAGCAAAAATTTCGCAGATGACGCGCTCCTGTGCCTCCGTAAAAGAGAACGGTAATGTAGCTTCAAATGGTTGCTCTGTAGTAACCGTTGACCAGAGTGTTGAGCCTGCCATGTCCTTTACAGCCAATTCTTCCGGCTTTATCTGTTCATTGAGCAAAAACGCTGGTGGATCAGTAAATATACGTGCCGCGTCGATCTTAAACGTGTTCCCCTGTGGTGCTTCTTGCTGCCAACGGCTGCGCCGCTCTTGCATTCCAAGCTGAATCAAGAATAACTCATCAAAGGCGAGGCGCTGCTTTGATCGCACACGCATCTCTTCGCTTTCGGGATAATGCATCTGCGCGACCGCTTCGGGCAATGGCAACAACTTCGCCTTTGAGCGCAACCACGCCGGAAGGTATTCTGGTACCATAGCAGCATAGCGATCAACCACCCACTTGGTGAACGTGCGCAAACGGCTGGCGTTGAGTCCCTCGGTCAGTGGATACGTAGGAACCAGACGCCCGGTATTCAGCAGATCGCCCTGCTCGGGAAATTCATGGCTGCGCACGCTAAATTCAACTTTGTTTCCGAAACGCTGTTTTGTTCCGGTTACAACGAGGTATGCGCCCTTCGACGCCTTTAGCTTTTTTTCGAGGTAGGGCTGATTGAACCAGCTTGCATAGAGCTTGCCCGTTTCATCAGAAATCGTTGCGATTGTGCGCGTTCGTCCACCACCCGTGCGTTTGGTCTCCACATCCCAGATCAGGCCCATGGTTGTGCTCAGTTCGTTAAAAGGGATATTGGCGATTTTTTCAAGTTTACTATAATCGCGGTGATCGCGTGGAAAATAGAACAGCATATCACGTATTGTGTGAATGCCCAGGTGATGCAGACGCGTGGCTACCGATGGTCCGACTCCTGGTACGGCTGTGACCTCGGCGCTTAACAGGGTTAACGAGGTATGCCCCTGGGACATTCCAGCTTCCAGATGCACAGTATTCGGCAGCGGTGGTGGTGGTGGTTGTACGGGTCGCAACTGCCCATTTGATGACGCTTCTTGCTGCCTTGCTGTCCTCTCTTGAGTTGATCTTGTTTCATTTGTTATATTGATTGGCGAGATTGCTTTCGTCCCATTTATGGCATTGTTGCCCCTGATCTCGCTCTTTTCGACTTTTTGTTGCTGTGTTATGTTGCCTGCTATCGGAACGCTGGCTATTGGGGGCTTCGCTGAAGGTTGAGCAGCTATAGTGCTTCCATCCTGTCCATCCAGTTCATTGAGTGCGGCAAAAGCTGAACGCAGACTGGCGGCACGCTGGAGTGGGTCCTGGCTATGATAGCCCTCAAGGTGCTCGATGAAACGATAGATAGGACGTTGATCCAATGCTGCCTGTTTGCATGCATGCGTTGTCTCATCGGCCCAACGCGAGATAAAGCGCTCCAGGCCACCTGGCTTGATTGCCTGGTCCTGGTGATGGGTGCGCTGTTCATGTTGTAGGACTTTACGTGCTCGCTCAATATAGGGTGCGAGCACACTTTGATATTGATTCGCCATAAAATGTGTTGCTGACTACCTGTTTGCTACTATTGTTGTCGTGTAATTCTCTATCATAATAGAGGTTTTCTGGAACAAATGTCAATGAGAAATTTGCGCATCCATGCTTTTGATGAAGCTCGCTCGCTTGAAAGGATCAATGGCCTCTTTTCGTTCACCACAATATGACCGTTTTGTGATAGACTTCTCAATAGAAACGTGGGATAAGATTGAAACGAAGGAGCATAGTATGGCCGAAAATTGTACACATCTCGATCAAATACACGACGTTACGCCCAGTGCTAATGGCTGCGAGGATTGCTTGAAAACGGGAGATAGCTGGGTTCATCTGCGCATCTGCCTCTCTTGCGGGCATGTTGGGTGCTGCAATTCCTCAAAAAATAAGCATGCAACCAAACATTTTCATACTACCAGGCACCCAATTATGAAATCCTTTCAGCCCGGCGAGGACTGGGGTTGGTGCTATATTGATGAGTTTGAACTGGAGTTTGCCTGAGGCTTATTCTTGTTAACCAGGGTGCAAGCTGTCACCCAGGCATTCAACAAGAAAGATGGCAGCACAATGATAACCGCAATTGTCAATGTAGGAGTACGCTTGACAGGCTCATACTACGTGTTCTGACGAACCTCGCGTGGCCTGTCAAACGCAACCCAATTGTCATTCTTCTGTAAAGTCGAGATTTCCTGGTTGATCTGAGTGCTGTACCAAAGTGGTTGAAGTGGTTACTTCGTCGGTCTGTCCTTCTTCAAATTGCACATCATTGAGCCAGACCTGACCTTTTCCTTCTAATAGAATACCAAAGGCAATATGAGTACTTTCCTGAGGGACCTCCAGGGTAACTTTGTACTGCTGCCAGTCGATGGTTCCCTGAATTGGCCTGTTCTGCATATTGTCGAAACCGAGCGGCTTTTCACCTTTTGGACCATCAACACGCATCCACAAGCCCGCCCATTTTTCAACGCCTTCTGATTTTACAATCGCAGAGAGGCTCATACGTTTGTTCCGGTACCGATCAGCTTTGAATATCTGCATCAATGTTCCAAATCCTTCCGGTTGCAGAACTTTTGTTTTAAGATAGCCACTGTTTTTTTCATGGTAGGTTGCGCTACTATCAATTCCCTGTTCATAATCCTGTGGATGGCTGCCTGCCATAAACCAGCTTTTCATTGCTGCCTCCTTTGCTTCTTCAATGTGTACCTGGTGTCACGGATGATATTCACCGGTAACTATTCTATTACAGAACCAACACTCAAATAAGGGCTGTTTCATGAACCCTTATCTATTTCTACGAATATTAGAGGGATAGGTTATTTTATCGCACCGCAAAGTACAGCCTTTGCGCCAGTTGTGACTTCCCACTGGCATCCACCCAATCAAGTTCCGCTGTCCCTTCAGTGGCAACAAAGTAGGTCATCTGAACGTCACCGTTGGAGAATGGATGTGATTTGGGATCGATACTATTGACGGATCGATAATAAAAATGTCCGTTCATATCCCATAGAATGACGACGCTCCCGAGTTTTGGTGGTATGACGGTGAAGGTAACATAAAAAGGAACACCAATCTGGAAGATGGTATCGCGCTCGCGGGGCGTCAATGATTTCGGGTCGACATGCAATGTAGTGGTGGCGATGGGGATGATCTTTTGTGCTGGACCCCAGTCCACTTTATCAGGAGGATCAGCTATCTGAGCGCTTTTTGTCGTCCGTATGTTGGCTGGAGGAATAATACCAAGCAGATGCTGAATAGCTGTGACCTTGCCGCTTGCGTTTGCATAGTAGACGCTACCAGCACAAAGAAGTAGCGACATGACGAGAATGCTCAGAATACCATTGATGATACGCGACCTGGCGATAACAGGGCGTGGTTTTGTATACATTGGTGGAATGTAGACTGTTTCTGGGATGGCAAACTGCTGCTGGGCTACTGGCACCAGTTGCATAGACATATGCTGATCTATAGATGGAGTAGAAGCATTCCACGTCGCCGCTACCGGTTCTCCTTCCGCGCGTTGTCCCAGTAGCGATGAAGGCGCTCCACAGTTTGGGCAAGATGCCTCATTTTCGGGTCTTGCTGATTTACAAGAGTTACAGAACATCTTCTTCGCTTTCCTCTTTTTTGCAACATGCTACCATTTAACACTATCATTCCGATGGCGAACAATCAAGTGTTGTGGCTGTCTCTTAGGAAAAATGGCTACATGCGTAGAGCAGAGAGTAAAAAGAGAGAACGTTTCTTATGCATGATTATATCTAATGGAAGAGGTATTTGTAGAAATACCTGATTTCAGAATAGTGGGAACATTAGGGCGCTTTGATGCCCCATGTACTTACATAGTGCCACATGCCGCAGAAATCATCGCTTAGCAGATCTACAAGCAACTGGTCGTGTAGTGCTTTGCTCTCTTCTTCAGTAGCCACATTGGTCTTCACAAGGAAGGGAAGGATAGTCTGGCTGGTGATGTCGGCATTCTGATAAAAATCGGACCAGCCTTCGGTCGCTGCAGATATCTCCAGTGCATGTGCCTTCACCTGGATGGTGGAATATCCGGCGTTACGTAATAAAGGAGGAAGTACCGGCGTCATATCAAAGGTTCGTCCATCAACAGAAAAACCGTAGCCTGCCCGGAAAAGAGCCTGAGCGCATAACGCGAAAAACTGTTCATAGGCACGACTGGTTGTTGCACCATAATTCAATGTTTCTGTCAGGCGTAAAATACCACCTGGACGCAAGATGCGTGTGCATTCAGCGATAAGAGGTGCCCACTGTTCTTGTTTGAGAACGCCCACGAGGAAGCGTGCGTTCACCAGATCGAAGGTCTCGTTGCTAAAGTTTAGTGGCTGGGCAATGTTCATGATCTCAAAGAACGCATTCGTGAGTCCCAGACTTTGTGCGCGTGCTTTAGCATAGTTAATCATCGTTTTGCTGAGGTCGATACCGGTAACCTCTGTATCTGGAGAGGAGAAGGCTGCATCAAGTACCCAACCTCCAGGGCCGCATGCCACGTCGAGGATCTGTTCAAAAGGAAGTTGCGGAAGCCCTGCGAGTGCTCCTCCCATACCTTTTGTAATGAACCGATCAAGGTTGATCAAGCGGGCCATCTCTGTAGCACTTTCTACATCGAGTACATACCCATTGTTGGCATCTGTTGTCATTTGTTTCTCCGTTCCAGATATGGAGAGCAGTATAGAAAACCCATCTCTCCTCTATATTATTCTCATCGGTAGCATGAGCCTGTCAAGCGCCATATGTCATTCTTCCACTATGACCAGCATCTGTCCTCATGAAGCTTTGTTTCGGCTTTACTGGCCATATTTCATCCATGGTTAAAGGAACTTACCCATTTTCTCCTTATGACTCCATCTGTACTTATATCTATAGCAGAGAGATGGTTGAGCAGAAGCCTATGTGGGCTTTCAGTATACTAAAACCAGGGTGCATCCTCCAATGCTATACTTCTCTTTGCTAGTGCATACTTACTATAAACGAACAGGAGTCAGGTTGTTATGGGGCAGGAACAGGTGAAAGCGGCCTATGAATACTGCCGTCAGGTGACGGGGCAAGCATCGAAGACCTTTTATTGGGGGTCTATTTTTCTACCGCCCGAGAAGAGACGTGCAGTCTGGGCGATTTACGCTTTCTGTCGTACGGTTGACGACATTGTCGATGAGGCGGTTGATTCTGCCATGCCCAGAACCGGCCATCTATGTGGAGCGCTCACTCCTGCTCAGAGCCTGGATTACTGGCGACGCTCGCTTGAGCGTATGTATCAAGGATATGGTAACGACGATCATCCCATACAGCATGCATGGATGGATATGCTCACGCACTATCCTGTGCCGCTTCAGGCTGCCATGGACCTGTTGGATGGCGTCGAGATGGATCTGACCTGCAACCGTTATGAGGACTTTGACGCGTTATATATCTATTGTTATCGTGTGGCAGGTACTGTAGGGTTGCTCACAAGTCCAATCTTCGGGTATCAGTGCGAAGAGGCTCTTTCTCATGCGGTTGAACTTGGAGTTGCTTTGCAATTGACCAATATCCTGCGTGATATCGGTGAGGACGCACAGCGCAATCGTATCTATCTTCCACAAGAGGAGATGAAGCGCTTCGGCTATAGCGATGCTGACTTGATGGCGGGTATTGTGAATGAGGCTTTTTGTGAACTGCTTCGTTTCCAGATCGCCCGTGCCGAAGATTATTACCTGCGTGCACAACCCGGCATCGCTCTTCTCAATCAGGATTGCCGTCTCGCGGTGAGTTTGAGTGGTATCCTCTATCACAATATTCTAGATCGTATCCGTGTGAACAAATATAACGTTTTTACGCAGCGTGCGAGTGTTCCACTCAAGACAAAGCTTGCTACAGCCTCGCAGCAATGGGTGGTGCAGCAACTTGGGATGCATCGTGAGTTGAACAAGGCATAATCCCTTGTGATAGAGAAAGAAGCTGATACCTACCTGTGAGGTATCAGCTTCCTTTATATGCACTGGTCTATAGGGCATTTTCAGAAAATGCCCTATAGACTGCAAGAGGAGTACTGTATTTACTGGACGATTTTGCCCTGGAGAATGAGAAGCCTGATAAACTCCAGGTGACGCACTACTTCCACACGATCACTGCCACCATTCTGATACCACTGGCGAAGCCAGAGCAAGGAAACGATTTCATCCTGTGTGAAACCGTTTTGTACCAGCAACTCTGTCTCCATTACCGTTTCTGTTACGCCATTCTCGACATGTGTTTCCAATTCTAGAGGTTGTGTGTTCATAATCGTTTCCTTCCACCTGCGCCTGTAGTGGGCGTTCCACCACTGCTTTCTTCCGCTGCTTTCTTCATTATTGCCGCTCACCGACTTGTCAGGAAAAGTCTTGCTGTTAAACTAGACGCTCAGCCTTCCGCATTTTCAAATACCAGGTTTTCAAAACTCATCATTTCCCCCCTACTATCTAATTCCTCCCAGACGCAGTATAAACGGAAAGAGGTGAAGTAGCTATCTGCTGCATGACACCAGGGATGTGAAATATATCACGATTCGTCCTCTTTTTATCTCTACTGCGCTTTCACTTATGTGAAAGATGCCTCTAGACGAGCTACCTGTAGCTATATACGTTCGAGGCTCCCTACAAGTTCCATCTACAAAGACTATTTTCGCTTGCTAATTGTTACACGCAAGATCAGAATGGTATTTTCTAATCTGATTCTAAGCAATACTTATGGTAAATATCTGCCTTCAAAATTATAGACGCTGCCCGGTTACAGTTTAGGGAGCCAAACCAGGGATTTTGCTAGAGACTGTAGGAATACGTGGTATGGGCGCGATTGGGTCTCAACCGCTCACGGCCAACGTAAGGGCGTGTCCTTGCGACATCCGTTGCTACAAAATCAGGTGTCGGCATACCATCAAGATGGTGAAGCGACGAGTTCATAAACCGCAGCCCATCACCTGGACGCCATGGGTCATCTGAACGCGTCGGACCCCTCTTTGCCAACGATTTTGTATCAACGGATGGTCCTTGCAACTGCCCGGTGCGGACAACGAGAGTCTCTCCCTGAAGCGGGCGGTCGCAAGGACACGCCCCTACGCATCAGTTACGCACAACAATATTCACCAGTTTCCCTGGAATGTAGATGATCTTTTGCACCGTTGTCTCGCCGATTAGCGCTGTGATGCGCGGATTATTCACTGCCAGTTCGCGCACCTCGGCCTCGCTGATACCAGCTGCTACTTCAACACGCTCACGTACCTTACCGTTAACCTGCATGACCAGCGTAAAGGTCTCATCCTTCGTCAGTGCCTCATCATATGTGGGCCAATCGCTCGTATGAATGCTGTTGCTATGTCCAGTCAGGTGCCACATTTCTTCAGTAATGTGCGGTGCCAGCGGTGCCAGCAGTTGCATCATCGTTTCCAGTGTGTGCTGGAAGGCTGCACTCTGTGCGACATTGTCGTTTTGCAGCTTGATCAATGCATTGTTGCACTCCATCAGCGCCGCCAGGGCCGTATTGAAGCGGAAGTGGCTCAGATCTTCTGTAACGCGCTTGATGGTCTTGTTACGCAGTCGCTCGATAGCTTTGCTCTCGTTCGTCTGTGCCTGGTGGGCTTTATTACCAGTCCAGGAGTCATTGACCAGGCTCCAGAAGCGGTTCAGGAAACGCCAGACGCCTTCCAGGTTGTCAGCTTTGAAGGAGCCACCAGCCTCAAACGGGCCGATGAACATCATATAGCAGCGTACAGTATCCGCCCCATACTTCTCAACATATCTGTCCGGAGCCTCGACGTTGCCGCGCGACTTGGACATCTTCTGGCCGTCTGAGCCCAGTACCATGCCCTGGTGGAACAGGTGCGTAAATGGTTCATCGAAGTTCAGGTGGCCCATATCGCGCAGAGCTTTTGTGAAGAAGCGCGAGTACAGCAGGTGCAGTATAGCATGTTCAACGCCACCCACGTATTGATCGACGGGCAGCCACTTCTGCAGTTTCTCGGGACTCCATGCCTGCTGATCGTTGTGTGGATCAGCATAGCGCAGGTAATACCAGGACGAGTCGATGAAGGTATCCAGTGTATCGGCTTCACGCGTTGCGGGACCACCGCAGACCGGGCAGGTCGTGTTTACAAATTCCGGTTCGTAGCGCAGAGGCGACTCACCGGTGGCTTTGAACTGCACATTCTCAGGCAGCCTGACCGGCAGTTGATCCTCCGGGACAGGAACCATCCCATCGGTTGGGCAATACACAATAGGAATCGGGCAACCCCAATAGCGCTGGCGGCTGATCAGCCAGTCGCGCAGCCGGTAAGTGACCATAAACTTGCCGTAGCCCTGTTCCTCGCTATACTTTGTGACCTTCTCAATTGCCATGTCACCCGGCGTCCCATCGAAGGGACCGGAGTTGACCATAATGCCCAGTGCTTCTTTTGCCTCGGACCAGGTTGCAGGATCGCTCGGTTCCTCACCCTCGGGTCGAATCACCTCGCGAATCGGAATACCAAACTTGCGTGCGAATGCAAAGTCGCGTTGATCGTGGGCAGGCACACCCATGATTGCACCAGCACCATAGCCCATCAGTACGTAGTCGGCAATCCAGACCGGAATCTGCTCGCCGCTCACAGGATTAGTGACGTAGCCGCCTGTAAAGACGCCTGACTTCTCTTTCTCTGTGCTCATGCGTTCGATCTCCGTCATGCGTCGTGCCTGGTCTACGTAGGCATCCACAGCAGTTTTGTGCTCAGGTGTCGTAATCTTCTCCACCCAGGGATGTTCGGGTGCCAGCACGAAGAACGTGACGCCATAGATCGTGTCCGGGCGTGTTGTAAAGACGGGAATCTCCTCGCGCTTGCCATTGATCTCCGTTGCAAAACGCATCTCCGCGCCCTCGCTACGCCCGATCCAGTTGTGCTGCATCGTAACCGTCTTCTCAGGCCATTCGATATCAGGAAATCTCAGTAGTTCCTCGGCGTAGGCCGAAATCTTCATCAGCCACTGGTCGATCTCTTTGCGGATTACGACGCTGCCACAGCGTTCGCAGGTCCCATCGGCCAGTACCTGTTCATTAGCCAGTGTTGTGTTACAGCTGGGGCACCAGTTTGCTGGAGCCTTGGTGCGATAGGCCAGGCCATGTTTATAGAATTGCAGGAACAGCCATTGCGTCCATTTATAGTAGTCGGGCAGGCAGGTAATCACCTCGCGCTGCCAGTCCCACTGTGCGCCCATGGCACACAGTTGCTTGCGCATATTCTCGATATTTGCCAGCGTCCAGGTGCGAGCCTGGATGCCACGTTTGATTGCAGCATTTTCGGCGGGCAGGCCAAAGGCGTCGAAGCCAATGGGTTGCATCACATTGTAGCCTTGCATGCGCTTGAAGCGACCATAAGCATCAAAGGGCGAATAGTTGTACCAGTGGCCCATATGGAGATCGCCAGAAGGATAAGGGAACATCACCAGGTGATAGAATTTTGGCTTTGGAAAATCGTCGGATGCATGGTACAGGCGCTCAATTTCCCATTGCGCCTGCCATTTCTGCTCGATCTCTTTAGGATTATAGCGGGTTTTTGTAATCATATGGGCCTCCCCGTATTTTTTTCGTCTTCGTTTTCCGCTGGAAGATACATACACAACAGTATAACAAAATCACAATAAAAAACCTTTCATCCATAAGGGACGAAAGGTTATTCCGTGGTACCACCCTGATTTTCGATCTTAGACAGCAATGGTGGACTCGAGGGGATTCGAACCCCTGACCTCCTCCATGCCATGGAGGCGCTCTACCAACTGCGCTACGAGCCCATGTGTGCGTGTGATAGTGCTGTCCTTGATCTACTCTCATTGTACGCTATAACGGGCGTCCCGACAAGTGCTCAATGCTCGTTTAGTACTGATGTACTAGAAAGAGAGCGGTTCACACTTATTGCTCTGCAGGTGAGTTCGGTCTGTCGTTTGTAGCCTCGCACCAGCCGGCTACTCTCTGAAAGGTGTTGACCTACTACTCCTGCTCATCGCATGCCTTATTTCGTATACTATACCATAGATGTTTGCGATTTGCAAGGTACAAAGCAAGATACGAAACAAGGTATGCATATGGTGGAGACGAGGGGGCTCGAACCCCTGACCTCGACAGTGCGATTGTCGCGCTCTCCCAGCTGAGCTACGTCCCCTTGGCGAAGTAGATGATAGCATACTCTCTGGGAGTTGTAAAGACCCTGGAAAAAATATTTGTTGCAGGAGGGCTGTATATTTATCACACCCTTACACACATACCCTGTAGGAATACACTATTGACACGCCCCTGGTTAGATGGTATTTTTAACATAACACAAAGGAACAACTGAATAACACAAAGCGTTGATGGGACGAGTAACAGGTTCCGTTGCATCCAGAGAGTGGGCCACTGGTGGAAAGCCCATAGCAAACATCCTGCGAAAAAGACCCTGATGCTGCAAGAAGAAATCGACAAACATTGTGTAGGGGCCAGATTTATCGCGCCCGTGCTGGTGGCTTGTCGAAAGTAGACCTTGTCGGTAATCCCCGTAATCGGATACGTGGAACGGCGACCCATAAAGTCGTACGTACCCAACGAGGTTGCTATCGCGAGACTGCAACGAATGAAGGTGGTACCACGAGAGCCAGATATGTTTATCATATAATCGCTCCTCGTCCTTCGCCCAGGCGGAGAATAGAGGGCGTTTTTATTTGCCCTGTATCCCAACCGTTATCATGTGTTCATAGTATACATAAACTGAATACAACAAAAGCGTTGATGGGACGAGTAACGGCTCACGTATCATCCAGAGAGCGGGCAACTGGTGGAAAGCCCGTATGAACAAGCCGCGAAAAAGACCCTGATGCTGCAAGAAGAAATCGACGTAATGTAAATGACTGCATCCCTCCTCTGGGTCCAATCCCACTGGTGTAGGGGCGCGATTTATAAGCCCGTCTCGGCCCACCGCCCATGTTGGCAAAGGCCCGGATACGAGCCGTCGAAAGTAGACCTTGCCGGTTAAACCCCGTTAATAGATGTGTCGAGTCGTAATCTATTCAGATTACTCAACTCAACGAGGTTGCTGCTGAGAGGCAGCGACGAATGAAGGTGGTACCACGAGAGCTATACGCTCTTCGTCCTTCCCCAATGTGGAGGATGAAGGGCGTTTTTATTTAGCATCTTTTCGTCAGGCATTGTTTCTATATAAGAGGAGGAACGACATGGTTGTACAGAACGCGGCCCATTGCCCAGAATGCGACGCCGAGGTATCGCTGCAAGGTCTGCTGGTAGGCGAGATCGTCTACTGCCCGGACTGTAATGCAGAACTTGAAGTATTGAATGTGGAACTGCCAGAAGTGGCACTGGCACCCGAAGTCGCAGAAGACTGGGGCGAGTAGGCAAGTACAAAGAGAGGGGGAACGACCAATGCGTCTGGCTATTCTTGCATCACGGATACGCGTGGAAGAGAAATTACTGATCGACGCGTTACGGCAGCGTGACGTTGCATTCGATGTTATCGACGATGGCGAACTATTGCTCGACCTGGAACAGATGGGTGAGCAATGGCGTCAGTATGATGCTGTCCTGTGCCGCAGCCTGAGCCAGGCACGTGCGCTGGCCGTTACATATGTGCTGGAGCACTGGGGAATTCCCGTCTATAACTCGGCTGCCGTAACGGCAACCTGCAACGATAAGCTGCTTACCACTCTGGCCCTGCTACGTGCTCATGTTCCGGTTCCGCGTACGAGGCTTGCCTTTGCAGCCGACACCGCAGTGCAAGGTATCGAGGAACTTGGCTATCCGGCAGTGCTAAAACCCATCACAGGTTCGTGGGGACGTTTGCTGGCACGCGTCAATGATCGTGATGCCGCCGAGGCAGTGCTGGAGCACCAGGAGACGCTTGGTTCTTATCAACATCATATTCATTATATTCAAGAGTATGTTAGCAAGCCGCAGCGTGACATTCGCGCCTTTTTCATTGGTGATCGCACCATCTGCGCTATCTATCGTACCAGCGAACACTGGGTTACCAATACCGCTCGTGGAGCTGTCACAAGCAATTGCCCAGTTACTTCCGAGCTGGATCAGATCTGCACCCGTGCTGCACAGGCGGTCGGCGGCGGCATTCTCGCTATCGACCTGCTGGAAGATCCAGAGCAAGGCCTACTGGTCAATGAGATCAACGCCACCATGGAATTTCGGAATAGTATTGTCCCCACGGGCGTCGATATTCCCAATGAAATGCTGAATTATGTGCTGAGCAATGTACGAGAGGAGGTACTGCGATGAGTCAATTACGTGTCTCAATCGTTGGTGGCTCCGGTTATACTGGCGGAGAACTGGCGCGGCTCCTGCTTTTCCATCCGCAAGTCGAGTTGGTACAGGTAGCATCGGGCAGCAGAGCCGGACAATATCTACATAGCGCACATCCAAATTTACGCAAGCTGACAGGTATACGTTTCTGCCATCCCGACGATCTGACATCATGCGATGTGTTGTTTCTCTGCCTGCCCCATGGTGTCTCTTCTGAATCAATTGAGCGCTATCGCAGCCTTGCACCCCGCGTCATCGATCTTGCCGGTGACTTCAGGTTGCGCTCCGCCGAACTGTATGAGGATTGGTACGGAGAGACGCATAACGCGCCCGATCTCCTGCCCGGTGCTGTTTACGGAATGCCAGAGCTGCATCGCGCAGAACTGCCTGAGGCGACACTTGTCAGTGGAACGGGCTGTATGGCCACCGCCGCCATTTTAGGATTGGCACCCCTCTACCGGGCTGGTGTGGTGAACACAGACATTCCCTTAGTCGTTGATGCCAAGGTTGGTTCCTCCGCCAGCGGCGCAACGCCTGGAGCAAGTAGCCATCATCCCGATAGAAGCGGCGCAGTACGTTCGTTCCAACCAACTGGCCATCGACACACTGCCGAGCTGCTCCAGGAGTTGGGCCAGGTTTCAGGAAAAGAGTTGGGTGAGCAACTCGATCAAATCATCGCATTTTCCGCCACCTCGGTTGAACTGGTACGCGGCGTCCTGATCACGGCACATGTGTTTGTCAAAGAATTGCTGGACGAGCGAACGTTGTGGCGTATCTATCGCGAAGCTTACGGGCGCGAACCATTCATTCGCCTCGTCAAGGAGCGCAGCGGCGTCTATCGTTATCCCGAGCCAAAGATCCTGGCGGGCAGCAACTACTGCGATATCGGCTTTGAATATGAGCCGGAGCAACAGCGCGTAGTCGTTATCTCTGCCCTGGACAATTTGATGAAGGGTGCGGCAGGAAATGCAGTGCAGTCATTCAACGCTATGTGTGGCTGGGACGAAACAACGGGGTTGACTTTCCCAGGTCTACATCCTATTTGATGTAGGGACCATCCCGTTATGCTGTTTCATTATCGGGGTTCTCGGGTCCAAACGCCTTGCCCCATAAATGGGACAAGCGGCGGACGCGATAAATCTGGTCCCTACGTAGGGGGCGCCGTTTACAAGCCCGTGAGGCGATAAGAACCCGTTTGATAATAAGAAAAAGGAAGAGTGCTATGAAGCTTGCAGTGATCAAAATTGGTGGAGCATCCGGTGTTGCTACACAAAATATCGTAGCTGATGTTGCCCGTTGTGTGGCCGAAGGTCTGCAGGTTGTTCTGGTGCATGGTGGCTCCGATCTCACCAATACGCTCTCGCAGCAACTGGGTCACGAGGCACGGATGATTACCTCACCCAGCGGGATGACCAGTCGCTATACCGATGCTGAAACGCTGCGCATCTTCGCCATGGCCGTTGCAGGACAGATCAATACCGAGCTTGTAGCCCTCCTGCAACAACAGGGCGTTAATGCGTTGGGATTGGCAGGCGTCGATGGGCGTTTGCTGGTCGCCCGGCGTAAAGCCGTCGTGCGTGCTCAACTCCCAGGTGGACGCATTCAGATTCTGCGCGATGACTATACCGGGCAGATCGAGCAGGTGAACGGCGCGTTACTCAAACAACTGCTCTCTATCGGGCTTACTCCTGTGATTGCTCCCCTCGCTCTGAGCTATGAGGGTGAGCGCCTGAACGTAGATGGTGATCGTGCCGCCGCCGCTATCGCAGCTTCGTTGCATGCCGATGCCCTGGCAATCCTCACCAATGTGCCTGGCTTGCTGGCTGATCCATCCGATCAAAACACACTGATCTCTGGTTTCTCTGCACATCGTCTGGACGAATACATGCAATATGCGCAGGGACGTATGCGCAAGAAGTTGCTGGGAGCACAGGAAGCTTTGCGAGGTGGGGTGCCGCGTGTCTGTATCGGCAATGCCACGTTACAGGAAGTTCTAAATGGTGCAGGCACGACGATTGAGGCATCAGTACCGGTGATGGCAGGAAGGACGCTTTGATGACAACAGCAATGACAACGACGATGGACCTGGAGAATGCGTACACCAGCGGCGTCTATGGCAAGCGCCCAGTCGTCATCGTGCGGGGTAGCGGTGCGTTACTGTGGGATGCCGAGGGGCGCGAATATATCGATTGTATGGCGGGCCATGGCGTAGCGAATATCGGGCATGGACGACCAGAGATCGCCGCCGCGCTCGCTGAGCAGGCGCAACGCTTGATCACCTGCCCCGAAATCGTCTATAACGATGTACGCGCACGTTTGCTTGAGCGACTGGTACATCTCACGCCAGAGGGATTAGAGCACATCTTTTTATGTAACAGTGGAACTGAAGCAGTTGAAGGTGCATTCAAATTCGCACGCCTGGTGACCGGGCGCACTGGCATTATCGCCACGCTACGTAGCTTTCATGGACGCAGTATGGGAGCGCTTTCGGCCACATGGGAGCCGCATTATCGCGAACCCTTCGCGCCGCTTATTCCAGGTGTCAGTCACATGCGCTATAACGATCGTGCCGCTGCCGAAGCTGCAATTAACGAAGAAACTGCGGCAGTAATTATCGAACTGGTACAGGGTGAGGGTGGCGTGAATGTTGCAACGGAAGAATATATACACGGACTTGCACTCTTATGTCGAGAACGTGGCGCTCTACTGATTGTTGACGAGGTGCAGACGGGATTTGGTCGTACGGGCGAGCTTTTTGCATGTAGCTATTATAATGTACAGCCCGATATTCTCTGCCTGGCAAAATCGCTGGCGGGCGGCGTTCCGATGGGAGCAATCTGCCTGGGTGAGCGTGTAATGGAAAGTGGACGCATCACAAAAGGCGTTCACGGCACCACTTTTGGCGGTAATCCGCTCTCCTGTGCCGCTGCGCTTGCCACTCTTGATGTTATTGAACGCGAGGCTCTTCCAGAACGTGCGGCCAGACTTGGTACGTATCTTCTTGAGCGCTTACGCGCATTGCAGCTTCCCATCGTGCGCGAGATACGTGGGCGCGGCCTGATGATCGGTATCGAGCTCAAGCAGCGTGTACAGCCCTACCTTGAGACATTATGTGAACGCGGCATTCTTGCGCTACCGGCTGGTCCCAATGTATTGCGCCTGTTACCTCCTCTAGTCATCACCGAGGAGCAGATTGAGCATGTACTCGTTGTGTTGGAAGAGGTTTTACGTGTTGCGCCACAAGGTGCAAGGCGACCCGCACGCAACGCACCATCAGACGCCCCTCTGGCACCGAGGCCTGCGAACGGCACCCCAACGGCCTCGGTGTCCTCAAACGGTGAGGATGTTCATCCTGATGTTGCGCTTCTTGTTAACATGCTGCGTATTCCCAGCTATTCAGGCGAGGAAGGCGCACTGGCCCATTTCCTGGCCGAGCAGGCGCGACAGAGAGGGCTACATGCCTATGTTGATGACGCTGGCAACTTTATTGCCAGCACACATCGAGCGGAAGACGCCGATCAACAGCCTATAGTTCTCCTGGGGCATATGGATACGGTGCGTGGAGATGTACCGATCAGGATTGAAGATGGTCGGCTGTATGGACGTGGCGCAGTCGATGCCAAGGGACCGCTGGCAGCGTTTATATGTGCAACGGCTCGTCTCCAGAATACTGTGCAACGTCCAATCGTCATCGTCGGAGCCGTTGAAGAGGAGTCGGCGACCTCGCGTGGAGCGCGTGCGGTGGTGAACCGCTATCATCCCAGCGCCTGTATCATCGGCGAACCCAGTGGAAGCGAGGCTGTGACTATCGGTTACAAAGGACGCCTGCTGGTACATTGCACGGTAACGCGTTCATCCAGTCATAGCGCTGGTCCCGCACAGAGCAGCAGCGAGGGCGCGGCAGCATTCTGGGAGCGTGTACGTCGTCACGCAGAAGAGTGGAATCAGCAGTCAGCACCTTCTGGTTCTGCATTTGCAGCTTTACAGCCTTCGCTGCGTAGCATCAATAGCGAGCATGATGGTCTGGAAGATCGTACGCAACTGATGATTGGTTACCGTTTGCCTCCTGGCTACGATATTGCAGCTCTACGCACACAATTAGAGCAATGGGCGAGCGAAGATGATATAAAGATCAGTTTTTCTGGTGAAGAAGCTGCCTTTCAGACCAATCGTACCATTCCGCTCGCTCGTGCTTTTAACTCAGCTCTGCGTGCTAACAGTGTGCAACCTACTTTTAAATATAAAACAGGGACGTCAGATATGAATGTGGTTGCTTCAGTATGGGGCCAGAACATTGTCGCCTATGGTCCGGGAGACTCACGCCTTGACCACACACCGCAGGAGCATATTCGGATCGCCGAGTACCATCAGGCTATCGATGTGCTCACTACAGTTTTATTGCAGTATCCTCAAGCGGATCGTGGAAGAACGCAAGCTCCTGCGTCGCCTCGGGAGGATAATCAAGTGAAAATACAACAGGGAGAGATTGTGTTATGAGAACGCTTGCTATCCTCGACTCAACGCTGCGCGAAGGGGAGCAGTTTGTCGGAGCCTTTTTTAGCCTGGAACAACGTCTGAATATCGCGCGTCTGCTGGATAGAGTTGGGGTCAGCTTTATTGAAGTCCCTTCTCCGATTGCATCGCCTGAGACTAGTAGTGCGGTCCAGGCTCTATGCGATCTTGATTTACGCGCACATATTGTCGCCCATGTGCGCTGTGTTGAGGCCGATGTGCAGGCTGCATTGGACACGCCTGTATATGGCATCAACCTCTTTTATGGCACCTCAAGCGAGTTACGTTCATACAGTCATGGCCGCCATATCGACCAGATGATCGCTGATGCGGTACCCCTGGTTCGGCGTATCCGCGCAGCCGGGCGGTATGTACGTTTCTCCGCTGAGGATGCCTTTCGCAGTGATCTGACCGATCTCCTCACCATCTTCGACGCCGTTGTCGAGGCCGGTGTGGAGCGCATTGGCCTGCCCGATACAGTGGGGATTGCCCGACCGCGCCAGGTCGAAAACATTGTGCGCCTGTGCGCTGACCGTTATCCGCATGTGGGCATTGAGTTTCATGGTCACAATGATACTGGTTGCGCCATCGCTAACGCTGTCTCCGCACTAGAAGGCGGCGCGGATTGCCTGGATGTTACCGTGCTGGGGATTGGTGAGCGCAACGGCATTACATCGGTGAGTGGCCTTATCGCACAACTCTACATTCACTATCCTGAACTATTGACGGAATGTGATCTGACTCAATTGATCACACTTGACCAATATGTGGCGAATTGCTTGAACCTTACCATTCCTTTTAATACACCAATCACTGCTTCCAATGCATTCACGCATAGGGCAGGTATTCATACAAAAGCTATCTTGCAAAATCCACATGCCTACGAGATACTCAATCCCAGCGATTTCGGCCTGATACGCCATGTCGATGTTGGTTCACGCTACACGGGGCGTTATGCGGTCGGATATCGTGCAGCCCAACTGGGATTGCAGCTCGATAGTGCTGAGATTCTGCATCTTACGCAGGCGCTAAAAGAGCGAGCCGAACAGGGTTCATTGAGCCTTGAAGAAGTTGATACGTTTATTCACACCTGGTACCAGGAGAAGGGAAATTTAGTATGGGAACGCTAACTGAGGAGATTTTTAGCCACAAACTGGGTCGTCGTGTAGAGCAGGGCGAGACCGTCGTGGTAGACGTTGACCACGTGATGAGCCATGATACAACGACGCCCCTGGCAATGCAGGCCTTCCGCAAACTGGCACCATTGACGGGTGGACGCGTGTTCGACGCGAAGCGCTCACACATCGTATTCGATCACATTATCCCTGCCTCGACCATTCAAGCCGCTACGTTGCATCGTGATATTCGTACATTCGCGAAGGAGCAAGACGTTTCGATTTTGCAGCAAGGCATCTGCCACCAGGTAATGCCAGAGATGGGCTTTATTGTTCCAGGAGACATCATCGTGGGAGCCGATAGCCATAGCTGTACCTATGGAGCATTTGGAGCATTTGGTACCGGTATGGGATCAACTGATATCGGCGTTGCCTATGCCACCGGGCGGAGCTGGTTCCGCGTTCCCACAACAATCAATGTCCGACTCATCGGCGAACTGGCACCCGGCGTCTATGCCAAGGATGTCTCGCTAGAAATGGTGCGTCAGATCGGCGTCGATGGAGCAAACTACCGCGCCCTTGAGTACAGTGGCGACCTGGTAGAGCGTTTCTCGATGAGTGAGCGTATGACCTTCGCCAACATGGCAATTGAAATGGGTGGCAAAGCAGGTCTTATTGCGCCCGATGACACGACGCGTGCCTGGCTGCATGGTCGTACTGAGCGCGAATATCCAATGTTGTCCGCGCACAATCCAAATTATGAGCGTGTAGTAGAAATTGACGTATCAAGACTTGCACCGCAGGTCGCCTGCCCACCTGACGTAAATAACGTGGTATCAGTGGGAGAGGTTGCAGATGTGCATATCGACCAGGTCTTCCTCGGTACCTGCACCAATGGTCGCCTGGATGATCTCGCTATTGCCGCCAATATCCTACGAGGCAAAACCATTCATCCAAGCACACGTATGGTTGTGATTCCAGCCTCGCGCGAGGTATATCTTGAGGCTATGCGTCTCGGCTACCTGGAGATCTTTGCCGAAGCCGGAGCATCGGTTGGTACGCCCGGTTGTGGTCCCTGTATTGGGAGACATTTCGGCGTCCTTGCACCCGGTGAGCGTGCGTTGACTACCATGAACCGCAACTTCACCGGTCGCATGGGTGACCCAACCGCCGAAATCTACCTTGGTAGCCCCGCAACCGTTGCCGCTACCGCCCTGACCGGCCACATCACCGACCCCCGCGAATACCTGTAATCCGTCTGAACGGGGTAGGGGCGTGTCCTTGCGACCGCCCGGTGGGGAGTACTCATCGTCACCTGGGCCGGGCGGTCGCAAGGACACGCCCCTACCCAGGAACCATCAAAGGGAAAGAAAAGGACCAAAAAAATGGGACGTATATGGAAACTTGGCGATAATGTCAATACAGATGTAATCATACCGGGACGCTATAATGTAACAACCGACCGGGCACAACTGGCGCATTATTGTCTCTACGAGGTGCTACCAGAATTTTCGCAGCAGGTGCAGGCAGGCGATGTCATTCTAGCCGGGCATAACTTTGGTTGTGGCTCATCGCGTGAGCATGCACCAACCGCGATACTGGCGAATGGTATTCATGTAGTCATTGCCCGCAGTTTTGCCCGCATCTTCTATCGCAACGCTGTGAATATCGGCCTGCCCGTGCTCGTCTGCGAGGAAGCGGTACTCGGCAGTGAGGATGGTCAGCAGATAGAGGCAGACCTGACAACAGGCATCATTCGTAATCTCACCACCGGGCAGACGTTCCAGTCCGAGCCCTTAGACCCGTTTGTGGCACGTATCGTTGAGGCGGGTGGCATCATTAACTACATTCAAAAAGAGGGAACATTGCGATGACGCGCAGACAGTTCCAGTCATCACCGCTGGTCTGTGTGATTGCTGGCGACGATGCAGCACCAGAAGTGATGCGCCCTACCGTCGAGATTCTGCGCGAACTGGTACCATCGCTGCGTTTTGTCGAACCGACCTATGGACGAACGGCGCAGAAACTCTATGGCGAAACCTTTCCAGCGGAGGCGCGGGAAGCGATTGATAATGCTGATTGTACGCTCTTCGGAGCGAGTGGAGGACCAAGTCGCCCTATTCTGTGGTACCTGCGCTGGGGTAAGGAGACATGTGTCAATATACGTCCGGTGCGCTGGTATCCCGGTTATCAAAGCCCCATGCGCACTCCCGAGCGTATCAATTATGTCATCGTGCGTGACAATCTGGAAGGTATGTATCCGCCGCGTGAGGGTGACATAGCAGAATTGAGCGCGTTGAGCAGTAGTGCTTCCTGGTGGCAGGCTCCGCCCGTTGATAAAGTCGGAGCGTACGCCGTAAAGGTGAGCACAGATGAGCAGATGCGTCGTGTCGCGAATGCTGCCTGTGAGATCGCCTTAGAGCGCCAGGCCACAGGCTATCCTGGACGCGTAACGCTGGGAGCCAAGTATTCGATTCAGCCGCGTACTGATGGGCGTTTTCGCACGCTGGTGCAGGAAGCTGTGCGCCAGCATCCGAGCCTGACCTACCAGGAGTTCCTGATAGATGATATGGCGCGGCGTATGGTTGCTGTTCCCGAAACGCTCGATGTCGTGGTGCTGAATAACGAACATGGTGATATTCTTGCCGATGTTGCCAGTGGAACCATCGGTGGCCTTGGCCTCTGCCCCAGTGCCTGTTATGGTGAGAACTATGCCTACTTCGAGCCAGTGCATGGTTCCGCGCCCGATCTGCTGGGAAAGGATGCCATCAATCCCACAGCCATGTTGTTGTCTGGCGCGATGATGCTTGACTATTTTGGCTATAGTGAGCAGGCGCGGCGGCTGGAGAGCGCAATAGAACTGGTTTATCGTGATGGGAGTACTTTGACGATTGATCAGGGAGGGACGGCGAGTACGAGCGAATTTGTGGAGATGGTGAGGAGACAACTCATAGATACATCTTTGGGTAGTCGCACTTAATTTTTTTAATGTGTGCGTTTCTTGAAATACAAAGTCATTGGATACCCCACCCCCATGGGCTTATTCCACTACGACCGACTACAACCCCGTTCACCTCTTCCCACAAACAAAGAAAGGCAAGAACAACGTTTCTATCGGGGAGAGAGGTGTAGAGGTGCAGAGGCGTAGAGGCGTAGAGGCGTAGAGGCGTAGAGGTGGGTATCCCATAAAATGTATTTCTCTCGCTACACTTTTTTGACGAGAAGAACGAGAGACGCAAAAACGGGTAACCATTTCTTTTGTTTGCAATCTCTTCTAGCAGAAAAAAATGTCAGGGAAAATAATACTACCTCTCCATCCCTATCTATATTATAGATATATAGGGTTGAGAGAGTTCTCTTAAATTGTTTTGGAAGGATACCCACCTCTACGCCTCTACGCCTCTACACCTCTACACTTGCTCACATGGGACATCCATCTGTTCTACCGGGTAAGCAAGCATCCTGCGTTTAGTATACATACTAGAATAGTGTTTTTGCAAGGGGATATGTGTGGGTTTGCGTTTATGGCACTCTGGTCGATGGCGACACGTGGGCGCAGATCGGCCCTTCCTGAGAGGAGTCCAATAACGTTAGGCAGGGCACTTTTTATTGTATATGGGTCATTTGACACTGTTTATCTGATACTGTTGGAGTATACTTGAGTTATCGATGATCATATGGGCGTCGTAAACGTGGCCCCTACCCAGGGCGTTGTAAGAGAGGTGTTTATGTATCCATGGCTACATCTAGGACCCTACGCAATCTCCACATATTCATTACTATTTCTCTGTGCATACATCGTTGGTGGTGTAGTGACCTATTATGAGGCAAAACGCCAGCACCGGGCAACGGAGGCGATTTTGCGCGTGGCCCTGGGAGCATTGGCCGGTGGGCTTATCGGAGCAAAGGCAAGTATGCTGATTTTTCTGGGCCCTGCTACCTTTATCAAGGATCTTCCTTATCTCTGGTATAGCGGTCAGGCCTGGACAGGGGCTTTTTTTGGCGGCTATCTGGGTGTGTTGCTGGTCAAACGCTTTAATCATATCAAATATCCAACCGGTGATGTATTTGCGCTGGCTCTTCCGCTGGCTCAGGCGGTTGGTCGGTTGGGCAATCTGTTGGGCGGTGATCCCTTTGGACTCCCCAGCAATCTTCCCTGGGCAATTATGCAACATGGAGTACGCCGTCAGCCTTCAGCGCTCTATGAAATGATTCTTGATCTGGTTTTGTGCGCTATTATTCTGCGCTTGCGCAATAAGATGCCACGTTCAGGGGATCTTTTCAAACTCTACGTAGTTGGGTACTGTTCCTTCCGTTTCCTGGTCGATTTCACGCGTGCCGATCCCCATGTCTTTCTGGGCTTTACGCTGGTGCAGGTGCTCTATGCACCGACTATTGTTGGCTTTAGTTACAGTTTGTGGAACTCATATCGCGAGAGCCGACTGGCGAGAACTATACCTGATGCACGAGCAACCAGGCCTGTTTAGTGAAAAAAGGAAGAGGTAGATATCAGCATTATGCAAAATGAAATGCAATTGCCACCTCCCCAACCCCCGCGTGCACGCCATTTCTGGCTTGGCATCGGTCTTGGCGCTATTCCGCTGGTGCTGGCACTCATTGCTATTGGAACGCTTGCCAGTGGTGCGGGGAGTGTACTTCTTATCATCAGCCTGGTGATTTATGCTGCAGTGCTCATTGCTGCCATAGTATGTCTGATCATCAAAGATGTGCGCTATGTAGGTTACGGCCTGTTGACGATGGTCTGTGCAACTCCTATTATTGCCGCTGTTGCCTGTGTAGTTCTACTCACAGCACTTAGTCCACACTCATAAGGAGCACAATATTATGCGCAATCGTAAATCCAATCACAAAGAGCAACCTTCTCAAGCTGTCACTCCAGTGGAGGCTATGCCTGTCCCAGGAACGGAAGATCCGTTGATGGTACGACACGATCGGCCTTATATCTATCATAATTTTACCAATAGCCTATGCCCACACTGTTTGAAGGTTATTCAGGCTAAAATCATTTTGCAGAATGATAAGGTCTATATGCTCAAGACGTGTCCGGAGCATGGTGCGATGCGTACACTCATTTCTTCTGATGTGGCATACTACCTGAGCCAGAGTCAATACAATAAACCAGGCACACTGCCCCGCCATTTTCAGACGCGTGTTGAGAAGGGTTGCCCCCTTGATTGTGGGCTGTGCACCGATCATGAGCAGCATACATGCCTGGCACTTGTCGAAATTACCGAGGCATGTAATCTACGCTGTCCCACTTGCTTTGCGAATTCTGATGTTGGGCGTTTCTCTCCGCTCGACGAAGTGGAACGTATGCTTGATACCGTTATTGAGAATGAGGGCTATGCCGATGTAGTGCAGTTTAGCGGCGGTGAGCCAACGCTTCACCCTCAGTTGTTCGAGATATTGGAGATGGCGAAGCGCAAACGCATCAAGGCAATGATGATCAATACAAATGGAGTTCGCATTGCCCGCGACGAGGAGTTTGTGCGCAAGCTGAGTGCCTTTAAGGGAAACTTCGAGGTCTACTTGCAGTTTGACGGTTTTCGTCAGAGTACCTATGAAGAATTGCGCGGATTAGATCTGCGTGCGATCAAGCAACAGGCCATCGCTAACCTGACAAAGTATGAGATTCCGATCAACCTGACGGCAACGATTAAACACGGCCTCAACGAGGATGAGATCGGTGCTATCGTCAAGTACGCGGTCGCGGAGAAGATGGTACGTGGAGTAACCTTCCAGCCAGTGACTAATGTTGGTCGTCATGATGACTTCAATGCGCTGGAGCGTACGACAGTTCCTGATGTGATCCGCGCTATCAATGATCAGACGGATGGTATGTTCCGCTCTGCGGACTTTGTACCCTTGCCCTGCCATAGCGATTGCATCAGTATGACCTATGCTTATGTAAAAGGGAAAAAGGTCAAGCCCCTGCCACGCTATATCGATGTCAAAGCGTATCTGGACGTGATTGGCAACCAGGTGAACTTCAGAATCGAGGACATGAAGGATGTCGTTGGCTCGGCGCTGATGCGACTCTGGTCCGCTTCCATGCCATTGAGTACTGCGAATGCGCTGAGAGACTTTAGTTGCTGCCTTCCCGCCGCGCCCCAGGCATTGACGCAGCAGGAGCATGGTAGCGTGTTGTACGAAAATATGTTCCGCATCGTCATCATTGCTTTTATGGATGCCTGGAATTTTGATGTACGCTCGGCTAAGAAGTGTTGTGTCCATCATGTGCTGCCCGATGGAAAGATTATGCCGTTCTGCTCGTATAATACGCTGCACCGTCCCGGTTATATGCATAAAACGCGCTTCCGTGACACGCTTGCTCTATCCGAAAAGAAGAACGACAACTATTATAGTGAGCAAGAAACGCCTGATACGATCCATATGTCACAGGGCGAAGTGTAAAAAAGGAGGTCTCATGAGCTTCCTGGCATCTGCTTTACCGTGGCGGGGACTGCTCTTCTTTCCGGCATTACTGATCTTCATTGGTGTTCTGTTATTCAGCACTACAACGCTGGCATTCTTTGTTAAGCAGAGAGTATCTTTCGCGCGTTTGCAGAAGATTTTTGTGCGCTTTCCAGATCTCCCCGGCAATATCATTGCGGCACTGCTGGGTGCGGCAACGCCGTTCTGTACCTGTACCGCAGTGCCACTATTCCTGGGTATGTTAGAAGTAGAGATACCACCTGGACCGGCGGTCTCGTTCCTGCTCGCCTCGCCAACCATCAACTTTGGGGCGCTTATTCTGCTCATCGTCGTCTTTGGCTGGCGACTCGCTCTGTTCTATGCTGTTGCCTGTCTCGTTGCCGCCGTCGCTGTAGGTTGGATCTTTGGTTGTCTGCCGCGTGATAGCGTGTTGCGTGATTATCTATGGATAGAAGAGGATGATGCCACACCTGGTAGTACGCGCCTCGCTCTCAAAAAGGCAGCTCTACTCGGTCGAAAACTCACGCGTAAATTTCTACCCTGGCTCGCTCTGGCGACATTAGCCGGCATACTGATCGATATGCTCATACCAACAAACATAGTCCTCCATCTTGGTCAATGGGGAACTATCGTAGGGGTAATTCTGGCTGCACTGATAGGTAGCATCATCTATGCCGATATTCTATTACTCATTCCGATCGGCTTTGCGCTCATTCAACATGGCGCCTCTATTCCTATTGTTCTGACCTTCATGATTGCTGCTTCAGGTCTCAGCTTGCCAGAAATTGTTGTGCTTGCACGTGTATTACGGCCTCTAACAGTTTTATTGTTTGTTGCTGCAACGCTACTGGTCTATATCGCGTTAGGCTTCGGTTTTCTCTGGGTGTAGCTAGCAATCCGTCCTTAGCTGAGATCAATCGTTAGGCTAGATTAAGCAGTTCAGCTACTGCATCTTCTCCATACAACAATTCGTACCAGAGACAGAGTTGTCTAACATTGAATTATAATAGGCTGCCGAACAAAATTTTTATCAGGAGTTGCTAACATGCAAGAGAAAAGCCCGCAAAACACCTGGATCGATATCTCCGCTCCGCTTTCTACAGGGATGGTGCACTGGCCGGATAATCCACCATGCGAGATCGAGCGGGTCATGAACATCGACTCCGGCGATGTCTGTAACCTTTCCCGTCTCTCAATGGGCGTGCACACCGGAACCCATATGGATGCCCCACTCCACTTTATTCGTGGTGGTAAAAGCATTGATACAATGCCAATTGAAGCAACTGTGGGCAGAGCACGTGTGCTCGAAATTAATGACCCACAGGCAGTCAAAGTAAATGATCTGGAACCTTATGCCATCCAGCCTGGTGAGCGCATATTGTTCAAGACCAGCAATTCGACGCGCTGCTGGCAGAGCAATACGTTTGTCGAAGATTTCGTCTACATTTCACATGAAGCCGCTCAATATCTTGCCGAAAGAAGAGTGCAGACGGTTGGCGTTGATTATCTCTCGGTTGGTGGCTATCGTGTCGATGGGCCTGAGACGCACCATGCGCTTCTCTCAGCTGGCATATGGATTATCGAAGGCTTAAATCTGACTGATGTGCAGGCTGGTTCATACGAGTTGATCTGTTTGCCTCTTAAGATGATGGGAGCTGAGGGAGCACCGGCACGAGCTGTTTTGCATCCTGCATCTGTTAGCGAAATATGAACAGCAGAGCTATCTATAGTAGGAATGAAGAGTACCATGAGGAGGTATCATGGTGCTATTAAATTTGTGAATTTACGTATTTGAATTCTGTAACCAGGACACGTCTATATTTGTAGGGCCATGTTGACGATACCACGCATTTGTGACACATATGCGACAAAAATTGGATATGTTACAACAAATTTGCTACAATTTCTTCATACTACCCTTACATTGAACTGGTATAGTAGGATTGTAAGAGTGTAAAGCGACTTGCATATGGGAAGAAAGGAATCCTCTATGTGCATCCAACAGTTGCCACAGGAAGAGTTTTTTATCTATGTTCCGTTGTTGCACGCCAAAGGATCCCTCACTGCCGAGTCGGATTCCAGGGATGAGAATGCACTCAATCGATCTGCTCACGAGGACTGGGTAAAAATTCCCCTCGCAGAACGAGTTGTGGTCTATGCCCATGTTTGTGGTGAAGAGGAGCAAGTACCTCTTGTCTCGTAATTGTTTTGTCCTCTTCCTGTAATGGATAGGACTATTCAAATGGCTGTTTGTGGCGCTTACGAGCGCTACCACCAGCCTTCCCGTGAAAATCCCTTTTCTTCAGCTTCTATGCATCTATCTTACTAATTCACGTTTCTCTAACGATGATACTATACCACCGTCCTACATATGCAATCACTCTATTAGCACTTTCCTCCTGGTGCTATGATAAATAGAGATATTCATCCAGGTGGGCGATGTACCAATCGCAAAAAAGGAGCATAAACAAACATGAGTCATATACATGTCAAAGTCGAACGGATAATAAATGCAAAACCAGAAGTAGTTTATGAAACATTGACAGATTACAGATGGAAGCGTCCACTGATGCTGACGCCAAACTTCCTGGATTATACGGTAGGACGAGGGGGTCGGGGTGCCGGAACCGAGATACACTATCGTTTACTTGCAGCTCGTCGTGAACGCTCTTACTCCATGCTGGTAGAAGAGCCTCTCAAGGGTTTGATCATTACTGAACGTGATCGCAATTCATCGATAGTAACCGTCTGGACACTAACTCCTATTGAAGATAGTCAATGTACAAAGGTGCAAGTGGATAGCGAATGGGAAGGCGGAACAGGCGTTGGCGGTTTCTTCGAGCGCACCTTTGCCCCTCTGGGTCTCGGTAAAATCTATAGTAAGATGCTCTCCAATCTTGCCATAATGGTACAACCACCACAAACAGCACTTGAGGAGAGGTCTGTCTCAAGATCCCCCTTACCTTTGTTCATTGGAGGAGCTGTCGCCGTTACTGCAGGTATTGCTGCTGTGTTGTTATTGCGTAATCAGCGGAAAAGCTGAGGTTTTTCAATCTTTGCATCGAACAATTGCATCGAACGTAGGGAAGCCTCTCTTGCAGGAGCTTCCTACGGCGTCATGCTTTGTGGATAGTTTGCCTGGGGTTGTTCATGATATGAAGGGTATGCGGAGGAGTCTCCTGGATATTGCGCGGGATTTTGTAATGTTGGCTGATATCCTTGCTGGTAGGATTGCTGATACGTAGGGGCTGGTTGTGGGCCTGTTTTCCTTGAGAAATGTCCCATGAAGGGTCTGTAGAGTGTAGCAAGGAAGAGAGAGCCCCCGATGGGAAAAAGAAGTGCAATCCAACCAGGAAACCATTGAAAGTCTGATGCCGCAATGGAACCAAAGACAAGAGCAAGGAGCCAGAGACCAATATGTAAGCTCCAATAGACGCCTTTTGCACTTAAACGCGTTAATAATGTACCAATGGCTGTCCAGGCAGCAAGGAATAGCAAGAAGATAAGTATCGAGGCAATGCCTCCATCATCAACAAACTGGCCTGCCAGCAGAAAGGCTAGAGGAATTCCAGCGAGAAACAGTCCAAAGACAATAGCAAATGTACGCAGCAAATTTCGTTTCTGAGACATGATGATTTCCCCTCATAATTTTTATATAATTTGTTTATCAAACAGATTCAATGCTCGTGGCCCCTTCGTCATATCAAGGATACACATCCGCGTGCCAAAGGGATCTTTAATCACCGCACATTTTCCAATAGTGATATCAAATGGCTCGACAGTAGATGGCATCCCTTTGCCGCATATTCCACTACGGCTGTAACGACATCATCAACGAGATAATGTACTTCCACTGATGAGGGTATGTTCGGATTGTTATGTAATACAATTTCTGCGTCTGTCTCTGGAAATAGTAGTCCAATTGAGTCGTCTCCGCTCCTATTTGGCTGTAGCCCAAATACCTCCGCATAGTAGGCAGAGGCAGCTTCGACATTATCCACACGGATCATTACACAGTCGATTTTTCGTAACATTTTAGACTCTTCTATCTACAGATTTCCTGGTATGCCCCACACGACTCTTCCGACCACCTGTAGCGTTATTGTACCAGAATGGTGCATCCTGAACAATATCTTTCTTGCTTCCTGATCGAATGCTTGCGCCCGCTCGATGCCCATGCGCTCACGAGAGAAACCGCTGCGTGAGTGATAGGACTCGATATAGTCGTCGATAGATTGTACGAATGGGATTGGAGCAGTCTTCTTCTCACCAACTTTTTGAAAAAGGCCATATTGCTCCAATTCTCCAACCATATTACGAATATCCCCTTTATTCGTTGTGTACCTGGGAATAATCTCGCTCAATAGAGACCAGGGATCGGGCGTTGTCTTCTTGTCCACAATCGCGAGATATCCGCCCGGTGTCAATATCTTGTGAAAACGAGGCAGGACGGTGTTCCAATCCATCCAGTGTAGGCTTTCTCCTGCTGTCACCAGCGCGTAAGGTGGATCAAGTGCGACCTCTTCTACAGATCCATAGAGCCAGTGTAAACGAGGATGGTTGCCGTTCGGAAGATGTTTACCTTGTTCGATCATCTGCTGTGAAAAGTCCACTGCATCGATGCTCTCAACATGTTCTATGAGATTGCGTGCTATATTGCCCGTGCCACTTCCAACGTCAAGCACGCGTCGAGTCTCTTCGGAGATAAGGCCTGCCAGAATATCGAATACTTCAGCAGGATAGGGAGGGCGATGTTGATATGCTTCGGCTATGCTCTGATGCTTGAATACCTGAGCATGTTCGGAGGCAAAAAAACTCGGCTTCTGGAACATTTCTGCGCTTCCTTCCTGTTGCAAAACTCCTTGCTAGCTTCAGTCACCTGTTGTTTAAGTACAAATTGTAGGTGAGGAATTCCTCGTCTCGTAGCCATCCTGCAGCTTTGTAGAGAGCCTGAGCCGTATAGTTATCGACGGCAGTTTGTAATGTCAATTCCTTAGCCTGCATTTCTATACCAAAGTCTCGTGCATGCTCTAATAGAGCTTTGCCTGCACCCAGACGTCTTGCTTCCGGTGCAACAAAAAGGTCATTCAAAATCCAGATCGTTTCCATAGTGGTAGAGGAAAAAGAAGGATACAATTGCGTAAACCCGCAAGCATGTTGCACACCCTTTTCATCAATTCTGAATGCCAGGAAGATTACTGAACTTTTTCCCTGTAATCGCGCACTGAGAAAGCGCTGCGCACCTTCTATGTCTGTTGCTTGCTTATAAAATTGGCGATAGGTGTCAAAGAGCGGTGCGATCAGGGGTACATCTTCCACGCCTGCCCTGATGATCTCAATTTGTGTGTTCACGCGTTTCAGTCCTTTTTTCATGATGTCCATTCTATTGCCAGAGAACTCCTTTGCATGATACAATTTTTCTAGATTGAAAGTCTACAGTTTCTAAGATTGAGAGGTGCCCAGGTGGCTACCACCATCATTCTGGTGTGCTCGCACAGTGTGGTTTCGCTGGCTTGAGTACACCCGCACATGTTTTATTAGGAACGGGCTTGTAAACGGCGCCCCTACGTTTGTCCTCACGAACCACACTGTCTCCCATCTCCTGTTATGTTGATTGTTCCAACTTTTTGTTATGGAGACAGCGTTATGGACACATTTACTGACGCACCACAGAAAAAACCTGCGAAGGTATCTGCAACTCCTGCCAGGAAGCGTGCGTTCTTGCTCAATCGAAATTTTGCCTTGCTCTGGAGCGGGCAGACGATCTCGGAACTTGGCTCCCACATTAGTGGTCAGGGATTGCCCCTGGCAGCGAATTTAGTACTGGGCGCTACGGCTATCCAAATGGGATTGCTGACCGCACTTGGTATGTTTCCTGTCTTGCTGGTTGGTCTGCTCGCAGGTGTCTGGATAGATCGTCTGCGTCGTCGCCCCATCTTGCTTATTGCCGATCTCGCACGAGCATTATTGTTACTATCGATACCCATTGCTGCCATGTTGGGTTTGCTGCATATTGAGCAATTATATATTGTGGCGGCCGTGGTGGGCGTGCTTACGGTCTTCTTTGATGTGGCGAACCAGTCGTTTCTTCCGCTATTGATAGGACGTGAGCAGGTCGTTGCGGCAAATAGCAAATTGAGCGCGAGTAGTTCATTGGCAGAGGTTGGTGGTCCTACTCTGGCAGGCGTGCTAGTGCAGGTTATGACTGCACCAATCGCAATCCTTTTTGATGCACTCTCCTTCCTGGTCTCAGCGCTCTGTGTCGGATTGATCCGTGTACGTGAACCTCGACCAGTTCTGGCAACAGAACGTCAGCATCTTTTGCAGGATATACGCGCCGGATTAGTTGTTATATTGGGTAATCCGCTGCTTCGGGCTATTATGCTCTGCTCAAGTACGCGCAATTTCTGCGGAGGCGCTTTTGCTGCACTGTACAGTCTCTACGTGATTCGTGAATTGGGAGTGACGCCACTTTTCTATGGTGTGTTTGTTGGAGCAGGTGGGGCAGGTGCGTTATTGGGCGCGTTGATTGCTAATCCACTGGCGCGTCGTTTTGGTATAGGACGAGTGCTTGTAGGTGCCGCGCTTCTGAATGGAATGATGCTGCCATTAACTCCGCTTGCCGGAGGCTCAAAAGTAGTAATAGTGATATTGCTGATGCTGGGACAACTGATAGGCGACTTTGCATATGCGATCTACGAGATACACGCGCTAAGCCTGCGTCAGTTGTTGGTTTCTGAACATTTGCTGGGCCGAGCAAATGCCAGTATGCGTGTGCTGGTAGAGGGCATGGTCCCGGTTGGCGCATTATTGGCAGGATTTGCTGCTACAGCAATCGGCATGCGTATAACATTGCTGATAGCTGCATGCCTGTGCTGCTTGCTTTCGCCTATATGGTTGTTCTTCACGCCTATCTGGCGGTTGAGAGAAACATTTATGGTGAGGGAATAAGCCCTCCTCATTGTGTGTTATAATGGGTGTATGACATCAGAAAGAATTGTATCGCTTCTGTGAGAAATGGTTTCTTCGAGCGTCAATGCATTGAGAGATGTCGTCACAGGAGCACTCTAATTATGAGACTTTATGTAGGGGGACTTCCCTATCAAACCAATGAGCAGGATCTGCTCGATCTTTTCGGACAGGTAGGAAACGTTGTCGAAGCTACGGTAATTACTGACCGCGACACCGGGCGCAGCAAAGGCTTCGGATTTGTCGAGATGGGCGATGATCAAAGTGGTCATACCGCCATTGAGCGCCTCAACGGCACTCTCCTCGGAAACCGCACTATCACAGTTAACGAGGCACGTGAGCGCCAGTCAGGTGGTGGTGGTGGTGGAAACAGAGGTTACCAGGGTGGTGGCGGACGAGATCGTCGTTCTGGCGGTGGTGGCGGCTATCGTGACCGCTACTAATTCCTGATCACCCAGAGCGCGGAACGTACTCGAAGAACGTTTCATAGCCTATGAAAAAAACGACACGTTAGCAGATAAGCTAGCCTGTCGTTTTTATGTGCCATAATGCACATGCGATGCGCATCATCATCACCGCATGTGCCTACCTATTCGTTTACTCCGTAATCGCGCCCTCTGATGCCGACGTGACCAGCTTGACATATTTCGCGAGGACCCCTTTAGTATAAGTCGGAGCTGGCGGCTGCCACTTCTCCAGGCGGTGGGCAATCTCCTCGTCGCTCAGATCGATGGTCAGCATGTTGCTTTCGGCATCGATAGTGATGAGATCACCTTCTTGCACGATTGCTATGGGACCACCAACCTGTGCTTCGGGAGTCACGTGTCCAACAACCATACCATGTGTACCACCGGAGAAGCGTCCATCAGTAATCAGACCAACCGTTTCGCCATAGCCCTGGCCTACGAGTGCCGACGTTACTGCCAGCATCTCGCGCATGCCCGGGCCACCTTTGGGTCCTTCGTAGCGTATTACCACGACATCGCCATGTGTGATTTTGTGATTTATGATGGCATCGAAGGTCTCTTCCTCCGAGTTAAACACTTTGGCGGGTCCACGGTGGGAGGTGGATTTGAGACCGGCGATCTTACATACTGCGCCATCCGGAGCCAGGTTGCCTTTAAGGATCACTAGCGGACCAGTGGGATGCAGCGCCTTTTCGAGCGGCATCACAACGGTCTGTCCCTCCGCGAGATCGGGTGCATGCTCAAGATTTTCGGCCAGCGTCTTGCCCGTAACGGTGAGCGCATCGCCGTGTAAGAAGCCTGCTTGCAAGAGATATTTCATCACGGCCCATGTGCCGCCGACCTTGTCGAGATCACTCATGACATACTTGCCGCCGGGCTTCAGATCGGCCAGGTGCGGAACTTTATGTCCGACGCGTGTGAAATCGTCGATGGTGAGTGGGTAATCCATCTGGCGTGCAATGGCGATCAGGTGCAGGACCGCATTGGTGGAACCGCCCAGAGCCATGACCAGGGTGATTGCATTCTCAAACGCTTCCTTCGTCATAATCTTGCGCGGTGTAAGATCCTGCTCGATCAGGTGCACGACAGTCTGACCTGCTTCGTAGCAATCAAGCGCTTTACGTGCCGTCACGGCTGGCATAGAGGAGCCACCCGGCAGGCTCATGCCAAGTGCTTCGATAGCGGAGGCCATCGTGTTAGCCGTATACATGCCGCCGCAGGAGCCTGCACCCGGAATGGCGCTACACTCAACCTCGGTAAGCTGTTCGCGGCTGATCTTCCCTGCACTATATTGACCCACGGCTTCAAAGACGCTCACAATATCTACGTCCTGACCATGGCACACGCCGGGAAGAATTGTTCCACCGTAGACAAATAAGCTGGGGATGTTCAGACGGGCCAGAGCCATCAAACAACCGGGCATGTTTTTGTCGCAGCCACCGATAGCCACGACGCCATCGAAGCGCTGTGCGCTGCTGACCAGTTCAATGGAATCAGCGATGACTTCGCGACTGGGGAGTGAGAACTTCATGCCTTCGGTGCCCATCGAAATACCGTCGCTCACCGTAATGGTTCCGAAGATCTGTGGAACGCCGCCCCCGACGCGTACACCTTCGCGTACTTTTTCGGCCAGGCGATTGATATGTGAATTACAAGGTGTAATCTCACTCCAGGTGCTTGCTACGCCGATCAGAGGCTTGTTGAAATCTTCATCGGTCAGGCCGACTGCACGCAGCATAGAACGGTTGGGAGCGCGTTCTGTCCCTTCGGTGATCATCTTGCTACGGCTGTTCAACGCCTTACGCGTGGCGTTTGTTGATCCATTTGTTTCGGGCATAAGAGTAATGTTTCCTTTCTTCAGCGAGCATTGCGCTTTCCTTGCAGCAGTGTCTTTCTCGCATCTGCGCCTATTGTGGCACTATTATACACGACATGGAAACTGGTTCCTAGTTCCTAAACATTGCGGTGCAGGCTCTCGCTTGAATAGACATAGTGTGAGACGCGATTTACATAGTCAGGAGGACTCATTGAATTTCAGGTTGCTGAAAATGGAACGGTGTCAGCTCTTGCTGCGGTGGATGTATACACGTTTAGACGCTTGTAGAAGGTTGGTTTCCATAGTGAGAAGGCCATATTTTGATAAACAAAACGGTCTGCCCAGATTGGTATGTATCCTGGTCGTACCTTCCCTACGTAGTATAATCAATGCAACTGCTATGAGACTTCCACACGGTCCATACGAGCTTGTAAACATGGGCTTGTAAACGGCACCCTTACAGTTGGGGACGAAGCTGAAAGGCTGCATTTTCGCGCAAAGCCTGACTGTAGGGGTGCCGTTTACAAGCCTGTGCGGATGGCTACTTTCTCTGCATATCTGGTATATAAATCTATGGGGGAGATCAAGCACTTGGGCGTCGTTTTAAAGCGGAGCGAATGGTTGATGATGGTTGGTGCATTCATCGCAACCGTTCTAGCAGGTATATTTACGGCATTGCAAGCCAACGCTGTTCTCATTTTTGTTCTGTCCGCATTAGCGCTTGCCTTACTGGCAGCACTGGTTGGTCAGGGGACCGAGCAGGTTGGAGCAAGGCTGGGACCGGGCGCAACCGGTGTGATGCAGTCAGCACTGGGCAACTTGCCAGAGCTCTTTGTTGGAATTTTTTCGCTACGAGCGGGACTGATTTATGTAGTCCAGGCTGCGCTAGTTGGCTCTATTCTAGGCAATAGTCTGTTCGTGCTGGGACTGGCATTTTTTGTGGGTGGATTGCGTCATGGCACGCAAAGCTTTTCTTCCGAAGCTACGCGTATGATTGCTATGCTGACACTGTTGGCTACAGGGGCATTGATTATGCCAACGCTGGTGCAGATATTGCACACACCAGCGGCGGTTCACGAAGGTGCATTAAGTATCGCGTGTGCTATTATTCTCCTGGTGGTATTTCTGGCGAGTATCCCTGTTTCTTTACGTGGAGCGCCTCCGAGTCCGTCACAGGAAGAGGCAGATACGCACAACTGGCCTATCTGGCTGGCTGTGGTCGTACTTGTAGGAGCAGGTGTCGGTTCGGCGTTTGTTTCTGATTGGTTCGTGTCTGCATTAACGCCAGCGATCAGTGCTTTACATATTTCGCAAGGATTCACCGGGTTGGTGATTGTGGCGCTGGCGGGGAACGCTGTAGAGAACGTTGTCGGTGTACAGTTTGCAGCGCGTAATAAGGTTGACTATTCCATCAGTGTCATTCTCAATAGCTCGTTGCAGGTTGCGCTCGGTTTGATTCCAGTGCTGGTATTGCTTAGCTTTGTCATTGGCGGTGCGCATTTGCTACTGGTCTTGCCACCGTTATTAGTGGTAGCGTTAGCGCTGACCGCCATTCTGAGCACTGTTATCACCGTTGATGGTAAATCAACGTGGTTAGAAGGTCTGACACTGATAGGTTTGTATGCGATCATTGCCGTTTCATTCTGGTGGGGTTGATTGAAACGGCACACAGCATTATTACAAAAGTTGCATTGTTTCGTTAAGGTTGCGCACTGTCTGCTGGTATTCAAAGGGAAATGCCTGTTCGGTGAAGATATCCAGCGCTTTGAGATAGCATTTCTGCGCCTGTTCGAGATTCTCACGACGGTTGCCACCGGGTCGTCGGCGATGAACATTGCCCAGGCTCACGAGAGTCGCGGCGCGTTCTACCGGGAAAGATTTGAGCGTATAGACTTCATCAAGAGCTTCTTCATAGCAGACAATGGCACAGCGCAGATTCATATCTACATCCATTTCGATCTCTTCTGCACGAGCATGTTGGAAGATAAAGCCCAGTTTCGTATGGATAGCGGCCCATTCGCGTGGGAAGCTTTTCTGTGTGAATACCGGTAATGCCGCTTGATAACATAGCATTGCCCGTTTCAAGTTTTCAGGCCGATCACCTGTAATACGTTGTCGGTAGGCGTCACCAAGATGCGTCTGTGCGGTTGCCCATATAGTGGGGAACAGGGCGCGAGGGACAACATGGAGGGCTACCTCGTGACAATAAATGGCATAATCGATATTGTCGCTTGTTTTGCCCTGACTGCGATATGCATAAGCGCACCCCATATAGGTTTGCAGCATGGTCCATTGCTCCGGAAACGTATCACGGTCATAGACCCAGAGAGCCGTTTTATAACAAGAGATCGATCGCTCGATGAATTCCTGCTTTCCGCTTGCAATACCATAATGTTGGCAGATAATGCCCAATTGACTGTAAGTTTTAGCATACTGGAATGAGTAACGCTCAAAGGTGTAGACCTGCAACGCTTGCTCGTGGTAGGCCATAGCCTGTTCAAGCATATCGATATATTCTGTCTGGGAGGAAGGATGAGGGCCTTGCAGAAGCGTATAGGCAAGTTCGTTCTGTAGTTCGGCGATCACCTCCGGGTCGACGCTCCTGTCATGTTGGGCACGATCAAGGGCTGAGCGAAGGAGACGAACGTGATTTTTTGTTGTGCGGTCGGGACGACGCAGGCGCATTAACTGCATACGTTGTTCTTCTAATTCAGTCAGCCACGGAGGCAGATCGAGGGCGAGACCACCGTAGGTGTTTACATATGCTTCACGGATGGCTTCCGTTTTGTTGCCACGACGGTGTACATCATGTAATAGTGCTTGCAGATGTTGCATCTGCTGTTTGATTTCTATTTTATCTTCAACTTGAGCGACGATTAAGCGTTCTAATTCTCTATCGGTCTCACGTTCCATAAGAAGTTCGTTTGTTTCAAGAAAGTGACGTCCTTTGCGCTGATCACGCATACTGATATTGAGCCATTCAACAAGCTGCTGAAACAGATCGAAACGCAAGAGGTTATCTGAATAGATCATAACTGACACATCCTCTTTCTAATTACTGTTAGCAACAACTGACCTTTGTGCCGCACGGTAAGGTTCTGAGAGATACGAGAGAAGTAGTGTGCAGCGAGTAAAGATAAGACGTGCAAACCCCTTACTTTGATAATAGGCTACAATGTGTGACATTTGAATATCATGGGGTTAACATTTTCTTATCATTTGGCCTTACTTATGCTCTCCATCTCTCCATCTCTCATCCACATATAGGATAGTTTTTCTTTGCAGGTGGGGAGCCCCTGCCAGTCAGTTGCTGTTGCTCCAGTGTATTATAGTTAACTTCAAGTAAAAAGGGGGAGAATGTAAGTTATGTCAACGAGGCTGCATGCGCAGGGCACCATCTAATCTGATAACCTCGCCATTCAGCATGGTATTCTCGATGATATGTTTTGCCAGGGCAGCGTACTCGGCGGGACGACCCAGGCGTGGGGGGAAGGGAACCTGTTGACCGAGCGAAATACGCGCTGGTTCTGACAAACCTGCTAACATGGGGGTGTCGAAGATGCCAGGGGCGATAGATACTACACGAATGCCTACACGTGCAAACTCGCGTGCGAGAGGCAGTGTCATACTCACGATACCACCTTTAGAGGCGGAATAAGCAGCCTGTCCGATCTGACCATCAAAGGCGGCGACCGAGGCTGTATTGATGATGACGCCACGTTCGCCTTCCTGGTCTGGCCGATTCTCGCTCATCACAGACGCTGCCAGGCGAATGACGTTAAAGGTTCCAATCAGGTTCACATTGATGACTTTGCTGAACGATTCCAGGCTGCTCGGACCATTCTTGCCCAGCACTTGTTCGGCAACACCGATACCCGCGCAGTTGATAACAACCTGCAGACTTCCAAAGTTTTCAATGGTTGTCTGAAGTGCTGCCTTGACGCTTGCTTCATCTGTTACGTTCGTCTTTACAAATCTTGTTGCCGTTCCCAGTTCGTCGGCCAGCGCGGTTCCTATTTCGGTATTCAGGTCGGCGATGATCGCATTCGCTCCAGCTTGAGTCAGCAACCGCACGCATGCTGCTCCCAGGCCGGATGCGCCACCGGTAACCAGAATAGTTTTGTTTGTGAGCTCCATGATGTTTACCTTTTTTGCTAGTTGTGTTTCCGTCAGGGTTCTCTATTAAGGTGTACCCTCTTATGATACATTGTGATACGTGGGATTACTAGACCCCTGGTACCTACTTGTTATTGGTGTTAGACTCTCATATGAGGAGCGGATAAATCGTGGGCGCGATAAATCTGGCCCCTACCTCAGACGGGAGCGGATAAATCGTGGGTGCGATAAATTTGGCCCTACGGGTGGGTATCTGATTTTTGGTCAATAGAAGGATTATTTTGGTGAATAGAAAACAGGAGCGCATCAGCCTGCTGGAACGCCAGGTTGGACGCTTGCAAAAACGTATCACTACATTGGAACTGCGCAGCAATAAGTATTCGTGGACGCGGGTGGCTATTTTTTTTGTTGGTCTCGGTCTTGCCATACTGGCCTTCTTTCTGCTGAATCGCTGGTGGGGTGTGGGACTTGCGGGGGTGACTTTTGTACTTTTCGCGCTTGCGGCACGCTTCCATTCTAGAATTGAGCGTAGCCTGGCACGACATAAACTATTGTCATATATTAAGACAACGCAACTTGCACGCATCCATCTGAACTGGGATGCTATTCCTGCTGCCTATCCGTTTGAGCCAGTGGGGGAACATCCCTTTGAGATTGATCTCGATATTACTGGATTTCGTTCTCTTCATCAGTTGCTCAATACCGCTGTTTCGCGCGAGGGAAGTCAGCGCCTGCACGATTGGTTGTTGAGGACGACGCCGGACCTTCAGCTTATTCGCCAGCGCCAGACACTGGTAAGCGAACTTGCTCCCCTGACACTGTTTCGCGATAAATTGCTGATGAATTCTTTGCTGGCTTCAAGGCGTGCCTCTGAACAACTAGAAGGCAAGCGCCTGTTGAACTGGTTGGGGCAACGGTCGCTGTCTACTTCGTTGCTTCCGTTGCTATCAGGCTCCTCCGCATTATGTCTTCTCACACTTGTTCTGCTGGGCCTCAATGTTTTTGCTGGCTTGCCGCCGCTCTGGATATTTTCTGTTCTATGTACGCTGGCCCTGTTTTTTGCGACGGCGCACCTGCGTGGTGATCTCTTTGACGATGCGTTCTACCTGCGCGACGCCTTTGGTACGCTGAGCTCCGTTTTTGAATATCTGGAGCACTATCCATATGGGCAGCATCAGCACCTCAAGAAGTTGTGTGAGCCTTTTTATAGCGATTCTAAGCACCGTCCGTCCTTATTGTTGAAGCGTACCTCGCATATTGCTTCCGCATCTACTCTAAAGAATAATGGGATTCTCTGGCTCGTGATTAACGCGCTGGTGCCGTGGGATGCATATTGCGCGTACCGGTTGCAGGAGTGTAAAGTGCAGATCGCGACCCGCCTTCCCGTGTGGCTGGATGTGTGGTTTGAGCTTGAGGCGCTCTGTTCTCTGGCGACCTTCGCATATCTCAATCCCGAGTATATTTTGCCGGATGTTGTGTCTCCTGATGAGCAGGTTGGTCATGATGTCTTTAGTGGTCGGGGATTGGGACATCCTCTTATTCAGATGGAGAAGAAGGTCACGAACGATTTTGCTATTTCTAGACTGGGCGAGGTCGTTATTATTACCGGCTCGAATATGTCTGGCAAAAGTACCTTTCTGCGTACATTGGGCGTGAATCTTTGTCTGGCTTACGCAGGTGGGCCGGTTGACGCTGCGCTGCTACGTACCTCGCTCTTCAGACTTTTCACCTGTATTCGTGTTAGCGATTCGGTGGCCGATGGGTATTCCTACTTTTATGCCGAGGTGAGGCGTCTCAAAGCATTATTGGAAGAACTGGTGCAGCCTGAACAATTGCCGTTGTTCTTTCTGGTCGATGAGATCTTCAAGGGAACCAATAATCGCGAACGCCTGATCGGGAGTCGTTCGTATGTACGGGCCGTGGTTGGGCGCAACTGCGTCGGGTTGATCTCTACTCACGATCTGGAACTGGTGCGGCTGGCCGATATTCTGCCTGGAGTTTCCAATAAGCACTTCCGGGAAGACGTGATCGATGGCAATATGGTTTTTGATTATGTATTGCGTTCCGGTCCCAGTCCTACGACCAACGCGCTCAAGATTATGCGCATGGAAGGTCTGCCTATAGAGGAAGGCTATGATGGCTTAATTTAACATCGACATAATCTGGCGAATCGATTTGACCTGATTCAAAATTTCGTAACGATCTTTTGCTTTTGGGGCGAGTTCGATGTATGCCATAAGGTCATGTAATGCCCGTGCATAGTGTTTGAGTTGAAGATGGATAAGGCCGCGATCTCTACGCTCAGTTGCCAGGCGAGGCATGAGGATGACCATTAAATTGCTTATGGTAAGTCCACGTGCATAATCATCGTTGCGCAGATAGATCTGCTTCAGGTTGTTAAGCATACGGTACAGGAGTTGCCTTGAGGAGATGGGTGTGAACCAGTGGGCATGTAGTTTGCTTTTGCCTTCTGTACTCTGTCCAGTCATGCTGCGAATACGCTCACGGCACTCCTGCTCGCTGAGGAATGCTCCCTCTTCAAATGGATCGATATAGATATAGTGATCTGCTAAGCTACATCTGATCATAAAGTGATAGGGCAGCCCGATACCATCGATCTGAAGACCTACGCGCCGTGCAACTTCCATGTAAAGTAGAGAGAGTGTGATGGGAATACCAGTGTGTTTCTCAAGCACGCAATTCAAAAAGCTATTTTCGGGATTCATGTAATCGGTCTGGTTGCCGTGAAAGTGTTCTTCTGTAAATAGAATCTGATTGATCGCGTGTAGGATGGGCAAAGGGTCGAGAGGCTCGGGTATCTCATCTGCGGGTAATTCGAGCAACGTACGGACTCGACGCGCAAGCGAGTCGAGCTGTTTGATATAATGCGTTGTATCGAGGTCCGGATGCTCAATGCTTGCGATCAGGAGTGCTGCCTGAGCAAGGTTAATGGAGGCATCATTGCCAGCTGCGAGGGTTTCGAATTCTCGATAGGTACGTTGTTGAGTTGTTTCGTCAGGAAATCTCTCGGTCATACCAGGGCATTTAACCATAAAACCGCCTATTGGCGCAAGTTTTTGGCTGTATGAGCGATGATTGGCTCATAAAACTGCCTGATCAGTATAAAATTGGTGTATACTTAGGAAAATATATACAAAAACGTCTTTTGAGAGAATAAGGAGAAAGGATATGACGATCCATTCTGCTTATCCTACGCCCGGTACATTTCGAGAATTCACCTTTTGGTAGGTTTCAAGTTTTGCCTGCAAATGCTAGACCAGTGACCACGTGGCCTGATCGAGATGCGGCGTTTTTTAATATTAGTGATTGTATTCGCATGGTTGCTGCAGAAATACGTGGATCAATATAGACTTGAACATCCTGAAATTATATTAGGTAAGCAAGAATATAGCATAAAAAGATCGTGTAAGGCATTCATTGTGGCGCGAGAAATGGTTGGTGCATAATCGGAAGACGCTGGTGCAACCTGTGCTGGCATATTAAGAGAAATATATTTGGTAAATGCAAATGTATTGCGTTTAGATTAATGTATATGGTATAACACTCATAGCTATAAACTGTTCTGTTTATAGGGGACGGTAGATAGATATATGAAAAAATTTATGCAAAAATGAGAGGAAGCGCGATGAGCAGAAAAGTAATTAACATCCTTTTTATTGTTGGTTCGTGTTTATACATCCCAGGAATTGCGCTGATTATCTGGGGATATGTCGCTTTGTTTCATAACATCGCCCAAAGTTCCTATTACAGTAGCTCTACCATCGACCCATTGAGTGGATTTGGAACGTTTATAGGCCTTTTTTGGGTTGGTATGATAATGATAGGTATAGGAAGTATTACGCTACTGGTGTCGCGTATCGGCGCGTTGATCGAGCTAGGGAAGGCTCAGGAATGGGTCTGGTTCACTCTGATGATCATTTTTGGCTGGGTTGTCTTGCTTTTGTACTTGATCGTTGGACCGAAGTCAGAACCATTGCCGAAATATGCGGGGCATCCTTATCCTTACCCACCAGGACAGCCCTGGGCCGGGTATTATCCACCCCAGGCTCCCGGTATGATGCCTCCTGGGCAACAGTGGTCAGGATACTATCCACCTCAGGCTCCTGGTATGATGGCACCAGCGCAACCCTATCAGCCACCTGTAGAACGGCAGGATACGCCTGATAAGCAGTGAGAAGAGTAGCGATCCATCCGAACACTTGTGTGAACGGCCCCGTCCATTGCTGGCAGCCGGACCCCGTAAACGGGGTCCGGCTGCCAGCAATGGACCCAATGGCCCTTGATGGGTATGGGGAGCGGGACGCGATAAATCTGGTTCGTACGCTGGACGCCGTAAACGGGGTCCCTACGGGGGCAAAGCGTTCACAAGCCCGTGCGCATCCGTTTACAACTCGCCAGACAGAATTGGCGCACCTTCTTCCAGAGTTTCGAGCGCTTCAGCGGACTCTACCTCGCCGTAGATATATTGTTTACCACGGAAGAGAGAAGCAATAGCGCCTATCAGGCAGAGGGCCGCTGCAAGGTAGAAAACGGCATGTAGACCAGTCATAAACGGGTTCGAGATCAGGTTTGGGAAGAAACTTTTTCCCAGAATATTGGTCTGACTCGCCGATGGCAGGATCTGCGAGTGCAGCTTTTGGAACTAGCGTCGCCATCGGATTATAGCCAAGGAATGCCGCGAAAAGAGCCGCAATTGGTGGCAGGCTGGCGATCTTATTCGATATTATCGCAGGCAGACCTGCATGTATCAATCCAGCGGAGAGGGTCGAAGGCAACGTTGCGGCAAGGCCCAGCGTTACGATACTAAAGAAGACAGCAAGGCTCATCACTGATGCTGCATTCACCGTTGTTGCGTTCATGCCTGAAGCTGTTCCGCGTTGGCTGGGGGGGACACTATTCATCAGAGAGGTCGTATTTGGCACCTGGAAGAGTCCTTGCGCGAGACCCATAAGAGCCAGTAATACAGCAAACCAGACATAATCGAAATTTGCAGGTAACAGGGTCAAGAGCAGGAAGCCTGCGACTTGTAAAAACAGACCCGTTGTTGCCAGCAACTTTGCGCCAATACGGTCCGCGAGAATACCACTGATGGGTCCGAAGATGATTGAGCCAGCCAGCATCGGCAAGATGTAGATACCTGCCCAGAGTGGCGTGTCGGCATAACTATAGCCGTGCAGAGGTAGCCAGATGCCTTGCAGCCAGATGATCAACATGAACTGTAAACCAGCTCGCGCCAGGCCGGAAAGAAAGTTACAGAGAGCTCCAATAGAGAACGCGCGGTTTTTGAACAGTTGCAGGCGGAACATCGGATCAGGGACGCGCGTCTCAATGAAGACAAAGAACGCCAGGAACAGGACGCCGATGATGATACCAGCAATGACATAAGGACTGCTCCAACCAACCGGCGAGGTTCCATATGGCTCGATGCCATAGGTCAGTGCGAGTAGCAAGACAACCAATCCCACAAAGAATGTGATGTTTCCCAACCAGTCGATGCGCTGGCCTTTATTGGGCTGCGATATCTCGCGCAATTTCAGGTAAGCCCAGATAGTGCCGAAGAGCCCAAAGGGAACGTTGACCAGGAAGACGTAGCGCCAGTTGATAGCAGCCAGGATACCACCAAGGATGAGTCCCAGGATTGAGCCGACGATACCCGCAACCTGGTTGATACCCATCGCCATACCACGCTGGCGAGCCGGAAAAGCGTCAGTCAAAATGGCTGTGCTATTGGCCTGCAGGAAACTGCCACCGACTGCCTGGAGCATACGGAAGATGATCAACTCAAGTGCCGCTGTATTGCCCTTGCCGGGTGTCAGGAACAATAAGATGCTGGCAGCCGTAAAGATGGCAAAGCCGAGATTGTACAAACGCACACGACCAAGCATATCGGAGATGCGCCCGAACGTTACCAATAATGTTGCCGTTACGACCAGGTATCCCAACAACATCCAGAGGAGGTAGTTGGTTTCACCAGGGGCAAGAGGATTAATCCCGATGCCGTTAAAAATTGCTGGCAACGCGATAAGCACAATATTCGCATTAATCGTCGCCATCAAAATGCCAAGAGTCGTATTCGAGAGTGCGACCCATTTATACCTCGGCCCTACCGTGACCGATACACTTCCGTTTGCAGACATGCAGGTTACTCCAATATGTGTTCGCTGGATACAGAAATTACAGAAATGTGTGGGCAATTTCTGTACGTGTTAGATAAGTTATTCAGTTGTGGCCGCCTTTGCGGCGATACCGCTCAGGTACACCTGGAGGAGCTCAGCGGGCGATCCATCTTCGTAATTGCCTGCTAACCGATCCTTCACACTTTGTGCGCGAACGAGGCTAATGAATGCTTTGAGCATAGTAGAAGTCGCGATATCTTGCCGGAACTCACCACTTATTTTTCCCTGCTCGATGACTGTTGCCAGCGTATCAGAAAAGATGCGTGCATTCTCTGATATGGACCTCTGGCGATCATTTAAAGCTTTTTGCGCTTCAGGACTATTGCCTAAGGAGTAATAAAGCTGGGCACGACGCAGGAAAAAATCGTCGCTAATAAGAAACTGAAAAAGCTCCGTCAATTTCTCTACGGCGTTTTGTTGTATTGCGGCCAACTCCTGTACGTGCAGTGCTACCCTCTGAAGCGCTCGCTCAAAAATTGCAGCCACCATAAGATCTTCTTTGGACGAGAAGTGCGAGTAAATAGTAGCGGTACCGATGCCAACCCGCCTGGCGATCTCATCCAGGGAGATATCGTAATAGCCCTTTTCTGTGAAGACCTGTTCGGCTGCTTGCAGAATGAGTTCCAGGCGTTCCATGCGCTGTTTTTCGCGCAGAGAACGGTGAACACCATCCACGCTCATGAGTATGCTTCCCTCTCCCTCTTTGAAATTGCGAATAGTCATCATTATAGGAAGAGCCTTCTATTTATGACTCAGTAGTCACAGTATAATCTGTATTTTGAAATTTGTCAATGTGAGCGCAGCGGGCCAAAACGCCGAGAAAAACGAGAATTCACAAGCCCTGAGAAAGAGCCTTTAAAGTATTGACATTTACCTGAGATATCGCTTACCATTAAAATGTATAATTCTTCAAATAGAAAGGCGTGGGAGACGATGACCTGGACTTTAACTTGTTAACATTTCAGCCCGTTACTTCTCCTTTTTAGCTGCAAGAGTGCGTGCATTGCATTTTTGCTGATCTGAGCGGAAAAGTTGCTGGCAAAGGATGTTGAGCAAGAGCAGGTATGCATCTTCCTGGTTTTCTGTTCCCTTCTTACCCCAGAACTGCATGTTGCTGCTTCCTCACATCCTGCTGGCTTGCTTCCACTTAAAATTCTTTACTAGAAGGGCAATACGATCACGTGATGTGTAAATTTGCCTGATATGATACGCACAGATATGCCACAGGAGGTGTTTTTATGCCTGATCTCAGACCTGTTGTTGAGCAAGAGCAGGTGCTTGCTTTATTACAGCACTATTTTAAAGAGCCGATTAGCGATCTGGAAGTTATAGAGGGTGGTCAGGTGGCGCGTTCGTTTGCTTTTCGCGTCGGTGAGCAGGAGTATATTCTGCGTTTCAATGATGCGAGCCATATGCCAATCAGCTTTGCCAAAGAAGCCATGTTGTCGCAGAGAATCGCATCGTCACAAATTCCATTTCCTCCTGTTGTGCAGGTAGGGAACTGGCATGGGTTCCACTTTGCCATCTCGCAAAGAGTACCTGGAAAAACGTTGATGGAACTTCCACTACAGGAGGTTAAACAACTTATACCTGAAGTGATTGCTATTCTGGATGCTATTCATCACATTGATGTGAGCCAGAGTAAAAACTACGGCGTTTTTGATGAGCTGGGTGTGGGTTTCTATATGGACTGGCGCAGTTCACTGGAACAAATGAGGGAGCAAGAAGAGGATTGGAACTACTATGGGAAATGGCATGTTCTCTTTGAGCAAACTTTCCTGGAGCGGAAACTCTTTGACGACATCTTTGAACGTATGGTAGCTCTGCTCGACTACTGTCCGGCTGAACCCTACTTTGTGCATGGAGGCTATAGCTTCCACAATATTCTCGCACACGCGGGAAAGATCACCGGAGTGGTCGATTGGGTCGGTGCGCAATACGGCGATTTTGTCTATGATATCGCGGGGCTGGATTTCTGGGTTCCTGAGTTGAATATGCGGGAACGCTACCTGCAATATTATCAGGCACACCAGGTCGGCATTCCTTTTTATGAAGAGCGTGTGCTCTGTTATGAGTACCATACCATGCTGGTTGCCATGCGCTTTTTTGCTAAGAAGGAGGATTTTCAGGGGTATCAGTGGGTGTGCCAGCGAATGCAGCAATTGTTGCAACGTTCTGTCTGAATGCTGGCCCATGGCCCCATCATCTCAAGCTCCGGCTTCTCCTCGTCGCAGAATTGCAAAGCCCTATGAAAAGGTTAGGGCTTATGCGTTCTCTTCTTTTTGCTCCTACTGGGCTCGCAAGCGAGCCTCAAAGGGGAAAAGTGTTGGTTTTTTGCGGGCCGCGCCCGCAAAAAACCAACACTTTTATTTCTGCGAGCGTCGCAGGCGCGAGGCGTGGGGAGAACGCATAAGCCCTAATGAAAAGGTGATGAGACATTGCGACAAAGTTGCGACAGTTGTATGATGAGACTGTGACACATCAATGTTATTCTAAAAGAGAAGAAGAGTCGAAGAGATACATATATATGTTTTTCTGAAAAAGAATATACCTGTGACGGAGCAAAAACAATGATATCACTACAAATATTGCAAAATATGCTTAATACGATAGGCTACCCGGCAGTTGTGCTGTTCATCTTTATTGAAAGCACTGGTATTCCTTTTCCCGGCGAAACCATGCTGCTACTGGCCTCGTTTTACGCTGCTACCAGCGGGCGCCTCTCGCTACCGGGTGTTATTGCCTGTGCTGCGTTAGGGGCAATTCTGGGTGATAATCTTGGCTACTATATTGGACGTACAGGTGGACGAAAATTCATTGAGCGCTTTGGACGCTATCTCTTTTTGAAGACAGAGCATCTTGATAAGGCAGAAGCGTTTTTCAGTAAGCATGGTGCGAAAACGGTCTTTTTTGCTCGCTTCGTCACGTTATTGCGCGTATGGGCGGCGTTTCTTGCCGGTGTCAATAGAATGAACTGGCGCACGTTTATGTTCTATAATGCGGCAGGTGGGATTGTCTGGGCGACTCTGATAGGAACACTGGGTTATTTAGGGGGTCGCTACTTCCATGATCACTTTGACCAGGTGGCGCACCTGGCGCATATAATCGGATGGACTGGCCTGGCTGTTGCTCTGCTTACGCTGATCGGTGGGGTTGTGCTCTTCAAATTGCGGAGTCATCGTCATCATGCACAAGTCAAGAGCGAAGAGAAGGAGCGGGAGCCAGAATATGTGTAGGGGCCGCGTTGACGATGCCTCGTTTACTGTAATGTCTCAGGTTGAAATTCAACAACTCCACTCTTCCCACCGCTTTTCCGTGCGACATATGCCTGCTCAAGCGTTATTGTATGATCCACGCCTTTACACATATCATAGATGGTAAGTGCCGCAATGGTTGCAGCGGTCAACGCCTCTACTTCCACGCCGGTCTTGTAAGTAGTACGAGTCCGTGTCTCGATAGAGATAATCCCATTAGCGCTATCAAGCGCAAACTTTACGTCAATGTGAGTCATTGGAAGAGTATGGCACAGGGGAATAATTTGTGGGGTCTGCTTTGCGGCCATAATGGCGGCAATCTTCGCAACTTCTAAGACACTCCCTTTAGAGATCTGATTTGTTTCTATCAAACGCACCGTCTGGGGATTCATGCGTACCTGTGCTTTAGCGATAGCTTCCCGGGCGCTTTCCAGCTTATCTGTCACATCGACCATCCGCACATTTCCATGCTCATCGAGATGCGTTAAATGTTTTGCTGCCTCTGACTGATTGGGCATTCTATGTGACTCCTTATATACTTAAGAGGTTTGTTTGTGAACAATGTTCTCACTATTATAGCATTTAGCCAATGTATAACGGAGGAAATATGGAGGTCTGGCCCCAATAAATCTCAATCGCGTACGATCCCAATACAACAAACGAGCACCCCTACCATTTATAACCCCGACACGGGTTTATAAATGGTAGGGGTGCCATTCATAAACCCGTGCCATTCATAAACCCGTGTCGTTCATAAACCTGCTTTTTATCGCTTAGATCGCCGGTGCATGTTCCCGAGGTGTCTTTTTCTCTGGTGTTGGTTTCTCCATACGATGGGTCATTGCGCGGGTGGCGGCTATCCATGAACGAACGAACATCCAGGCTGCGACGACTGCAACACCAGCCAGTGAGATCCACATGATGATAAGAGCCGCTGTTGGTTGTGCGCTGCTTGTGAACACATTTTGGAAACCGGCCAGGTAAGTCTGACTGACTGACTCAATCGCGAATACCTGAGGCAGATAGTAGAGCGTTGCACCTGCAATCAGGAATACGGTTGCGATGCGAAAAGCGTTGATATCATCATCGACTCTGCGCGAGAGCTTGACGGCCAGAGCCAGTAGTAAGCAGAGAGCCGACAATGGACCAGTAATCGGTAGCGCCTGGCCGGACACGATATTTGGCAGGAAGAAGACCCAGCTGAGCGCGAATGTAATTACGAGCACGGCATCGCGCATGAGAATATAGGACATCCACCAGACATCGGCTCCGAGACGTAGTCCGCAGCGACGCAGAGTGCGTAGAACGTAGGGACGCCCCAGGTGTAATATAAGTGTCATCGTCCAGAGAACCGGGATGAAGGCGACGATTGTAGCTATCATCCATTGTGAGCCACCCTGTACCAGGGCATTTGTGATCGCTGTTGCGACTTGTGGGGAAGTCATCTATCTTTCCTCGTTTCTTTCTTTATCTGTTCCGTACAGCAAAATGTGGACTGATAACTTGTACACTACTCTTCGATAGTGGCGGGTGCTTCTGCCTCGGCACGTCCACCGGTGCGCATGGCATAACCTACAGCGATGGCACCCATGATGGCAAGTAGCACGATAGAGACATAGCCGATGCCCACGGCCCAATTTGGATTACTATTGGTGACCAGGAACTGGCTGACGCTGAGGAGTGGGCCAGTTGCAACATTATTAGCCTGTACTCCCAGCAGGTAAGGAACAAAGTAGAAGAGTCCGCCCAGTGCTAGCAGGATGCTGGTCCAGCGATACGCACGTATGTCATGATCGGGGTCGCCCATCAGTTTGATTAGCAGAACGCCGAACACGCATACCCCCGCCAATGCCCCCGTCAATGGGAGAGCATCGGTGGTAACCACATCTGGAAAGAAGAACATAAAGCTCATCACGAAGCCTGAAATGATCAAAATGTCGCGTAGTGCTGCATAGATGAGCCAGAGCAGGTCAGCACCCAGGCGAAGGGTAAAGCGGTCGATCATATCAAGGATATAAGGACGGCCCAGGTGCAGCCCCAGAATGGCGAGCCAGATGATAGGTAGCATGGCAGCAAGTGTTCCCTCTAAAAATTGCTCGCCACCTGCATTGATACCGCTCACGATGGCATTGGTAAGATCCTGTGGTGACATTGTTACACCTCTCTGTATGAATATCCTTTTCCGGGTATCCAGTACTCTATAGTAACTACCGTACAGCCTGAGCCTTTTTCAAAGTTTCAGGTTGAATAACATGAATGGTTGGGCAAAGAGTGGCCAGGTCACAGCGTAAGCAGCGGCTGGCCTCGTGGTGGGCCTGCTCTTCAGTGAAGCCTTTTGCAAACTCGCGCGAACGATCGTGCGTGGCCGTAATATCGCTGAGTGGCATCTCTGCACGTGGTGTCGGACGTAGGTCCAGGTTGATGAAGCCTTCCTGCGGAAGCGTGGAAGTGATCTGCAAGTCATCATCAGGCATCTCATGTACTGACTGTGGTGGAAGTTTACGCAGGTACGCATGAACGGAACGCGCCGCCAATCTTCCATGTGCTGCCGCATGAATAATGGTTTTTGGGCCATAGGTGACATCGCCAGCTGCGAAAACGCCAGGAGCGCCAGTTGCCAGCGTTGTTTTGTTTATCAGTAATCCACCCCATGGGGCGACCTGTACGCTTGTACCAGGAGGCAGGAATGAGGGATCGGGAGCTTCTCCAATTGCGATCAACAGTGTGGAGACGGGCAGTTCATACTCAGTGTCAGGGATAGGAACCGGGCGGCGGCGACCTTTCTCATCGGGCGAGGCCAATTGCATTTTGATGCAGCGTACGCTCTGCAAGTGACCATCAATGCCGAGAGCCTGTACGGGCGTGGTCAATTCATGAAGTTCAATACCCTCTTCTAATGCCGCGCGTATTTCTTCCTTCTGAGCAGGCATTTCAGCACGACTACGACGGTAGAGAATATGCACTTTTTGAGCGCCCGCGCGTAAAGCCGAACGAGCTGCATCCATTGCTGTACTACCACCACCAACTACGGCCACTACGCCTTCCAGTTTTGTCGTGGTATCCAGGTTGAACTGTTTGAGGAAGGTTGTCGCTGGAATAACTTCCATGAAGCTTAACTCGCCGGGGATACCTAAGCTCTGACTCTGCTGTGCGCCTACTGCCAGTACTACACTTGCATAAGAAGCCTGGATTTCGTCAAGTGAGATATCGCGTCCAATAGCTGTATTCAGGCGTATCTCAACGCCAAGTTCGGTAATGGCATCGACATCGCGCTGGAGTTCGGCACGCGGCAGACGATAATCAGGAATACCAACGGCCATCATGCCACCTGCCACTGGCATCGCGTCGAAAATGGTCACGCTATAGCCCCGGCGAGCCAGATAGTAAGCCGCACTCAGACCGGTTGGTCCTGCACCAACAATGGCGACCTTTTCTGCATAGTGTTTCTTCGGCGGTTTAATCACGCGGCGTATCGTTCCACCATGATCGGTTGCGAAGCGTTTCAGGTCACGAATAGCGATTGGCGCATCAAATTCGCCTCGGCGGCAGACATCTTCGCAGGGAGCCGTGCAGACGCGCCCACAGATGCAAGGGAAAGGATTGGGTTCAGCAGCAACTTCTAAAGCCTCACTGTAGCGGCCTTCAGCGATCAGACTAACATAGAGACCCGCGTTCGTTCCGACTGGGCATGCAGCCTGACAGGGGGCACGCAGATCTTCTTTACGCTCACCAAGCCAGCTACGCGAACTCTGCCATGTCTCCTTCCGTTCAGCGACATGCCAGGAATGGCCCTCACCCCATGGTGTTTCGCCAGGTTCTTCAGGGGTTGCACGCGTGTAGGCATCGAGTGATTGCCAACCATTTTCCGCAGGAAGATACGATATCAAGCCACGTTGTGCGAAGGTTGCTATTTGTGTGTGCCCTTCGATAGTAATGGCATTGGTCGGGCATTCCTGTGCGCAGACCTGCAACCAATGCATGATGCTACTTGAACGGGGCCGAGCATCATCCAGGCGCGATCCGACCATGGACCAGGAATAGGGCTCAGGCGCTCCTGATCATTTCCTATTTTTCCCTCACCGGAGGGGCGGGACATATCGAGACAACGTACGGGACAAAGATCCATACAGATGCCACAATTAATACAGGTATTTTCGTTTACACGGAAACGATAGGCCATTTTGACCTCCTCTCGAAACATCCTGCATTGCCAGACAGTGCTTAGGTATTAAACAACGGTTGTAAGCACCACTGGTAAATGATGATATAGAGATAAAGCCTGGAGATCACAGGTTGATCACGAAGAATGTGGGGAGTGTCACGTATTTGTGGGATAGAGACCGCGTTTAATGAAAACGTGATGCCAATTGATCTGGAATAGTTCTATGTGCCCATATCTTCTTCGAATGCCTCGGGAACAAGTGGTAGCGTAATCGAGAAGGTGGAACCTTGCCCCGGCTGACTCGAACCAGATGTGCCCCTTGTGGTGATCAAGGATCTCGCGTGAGAGGTAGAGTCCCAGGCCAGTTCCTCCAATACCATGGTTGCGGGCGTTGTCGGCGCGGACAAAGCGGCCAAAGACATGGGCCTGCTGATCTCTGGGAATACCGATGCCAGAATCGCGAATACTAATCACTGCCATCTGATGAGTTGTATCGGCGTTGATGGTCACTGTGATGGGACCACCATTGGGACTATATTTGATAGCATTGTTGATCAGGTTGTTGAGAACCTGTTCGATGCGCCGGGGGTCGATCTGAACCACGAGATACTCAAATGGAGTATGCAGCGAGAGTGTATGTTGCTCAGTCGTAATCTGTTGCCGTGTTAGCACCCGTCGTGTCAAGGCAACAATATCATGTGGTTCCATACCAAATTCAAGGCTCCTGGCCTGCAGGCGTGTTACGTCGAGGAGGTCGTCGATAAGCTCGACCATGCGGGACGTGGCCTGATCGATGGCCTGCAAGGCTTCTGTTTGCCAGTCTACCAGTTAGGTCCCTTACCTCGTGCAGTCTGGACGAGCAATGTCTGAGAGAAGCCTTTTAAAATAGTGAGCGGCGTACGAAATTCGTGGGCCGCAATACCAGTAAACTCGTCCTTGAGGCGTTCGGCGTCTTTCAATACCGTGACATCCTGATGGACAACAATAGCGGCGGGTTCTGTACCAGTTGCCGTTTGTATTCCTTGAACATCATTCGGTAAAATGTCGAGAACCTCTGCATCCAATGCAACAGCGTTGACCAGGATGGGCAAGGTGATACCGTCGGGATGACGAATAACTTCTTGATGGTGATGCACCGTCTCATGGTTTTGTACAGCTCGTAGCGTAGCGAATTGTTCGGGGGGAAGCTCGTGTCCATCGGTACCAAAGATACGGATGGAGTTTTGCTGCAGGAAATCTTCCATAGGAAGGTTGATAGGCCAGTTGGCACCCCATATGGTTTTAGCAGCTTTATTGGCAAGAACAAGGCGTGCATCACGCCCACGCACAAGATAGATGCTGATAGGCAGTTCATCAAGGATCAGTTGTAGAAGCGTCGTCGTGTCTCGGTTTCGGCATAGATACGGCGTTCGGTCAGAAGATGGCGTGCTTCCGTCACATCATGCCAGACCACTACTGCACCTGTAGGAAGAGCTTCAGCAGGTGTATGTTCGTTTGTGACATGTTCAAGGTGTAGTGTACCGGACGGCGTCCCCATTGATCTTAGTGGTGAAGCGTTGACGATGTATTGTCGTGTCTCGTTGTGGTCGTCTTCGATTGAGACTTCGAAGCCCTGTGTTTTCTCACCATTCAGTGCACGTTGCATGGGTATATGGAGAAGGTTCTCGATAGCCTGTTTGCCATGGATGCAATCTTGTAGCTGTTCGCGTAAGTGACGTGCTGTACCATTTTCACGCAAAATAGTGCCCTGGTGGTCAACCTGCGTGACCCCATCGGCAATGCTCTCGAAGATCGCATTGAGTTCCTGGGCACGCATCTGTGCCATATGGTAGAGGCGGGCATTTTCTAACGCGACCGCTGCTTGAGCGGCCAGGCGAACCAGCAATTCCTTATCTTCTAGTGTAAACAACCAGGAGTTGTGTGACCGAGAAGCAAGCCGCCGCGTACATGTTTCTGGCGATCCAGAACGGGAACGCCCAGAAAGCTGCGTACAACAGGATGCCCACGCGGTACGCCGATAGCGCGTAGCTCTTCGGTTGGCGCGATGCCATGTGAAAGGGTAAATGCCTCTTCCGCAGTTTTCGCTTGTTCCTTACCTTTGCCCTGTGCTGTATTGTTGTTTGAGTGCACAAAAGTTAATACATCTGCAACCAGAACGGGAACGCCATGGCGAAAGATGGGTGTGAGCAGACCTTCGCCACCCAGGGGCATGCGTCTGAAGAGTTCTCCCTGCTCCTGAGTGACTCCGACCACGGCTGCCAGATAAAAGAGATTGCCTTCTGAAGGTACGACAGGCAGCCCGGTTTCATCTACGGGTCGTAATGTAAAGGCTGCAAAGGTAGCATCGGTGAGGCTACAGGCTGTTTCCGCGATCATATGCAACAGCCGTGCCTCGTCCAGTTCACTCATGAGCGCGATACCCACACTATTAAGAGCAGCGAATTTCTCCGCCATTGAGCTTGAATTGCTAGTCTGGCGGTGTGCCATTCCCCTCGCTCCTGCCGGTAAAATATTTCAGTATGTGCGCTTACATTATAGCGCATCTTTGACAATGCTAGTGTCAGGGTAGGTAGTGAAGTCTTTTCTCATCTTTGTGACACACTTGTGATTGCAAACGCCCTTCTGTGTCTTGTCTGTGAGCAACGATACTTATAATAAGCGCAAATGTATAGCATCGGTAGGGGCATCGTTTACAACAATACCGTTCAAATAAGCCATGCCCTTGACGGGGCACCCTGCTAACGATGAAATTGGATCGCCAATTTCAGGAGAATAAAATGAACCAGGGGAACTGGCGTAGGGGCGTGAGCTTGCCTCCGCCCTGGCCAACGGGGGGAATAGAGATTTTGCCAGATAGATTGTAAATCAATAAGACAACTGGGGGATGAGATGGAAGCACAGGATGAGACGGTCCAGAGGCCGCCAGTACCTGATATAACAGCAGCGCTTCTCGACTTTGCGCAACTTGCGCAGAGTGGAAGGGCAACTGCATCCGAATCAGGGGTGATAGCTACAAAGCTGCTTGAACGACTCTTGACGCTCTGTAATGGGCAACTAGCATAGTCCTTCTCACGAGGCGGCACCTTAGTGGATCGGAGTCATCTTTTGTGTCTTCAATCGTGTTCAGGAAAATGTTTCGTAATTTCTTCCGCCGCCACTCGGTCGTGCCGATGTGAGCGAGTTGCCAGTGCGCATGTTTATGCATTGCCCGGCATGTCTACGCGTGCTCGAACGGATGCCAACTTCGACATCGAGGTCGGCATTCTTTAAATGGTGAGCAACCCAGATCGCCGAATCGGGAGCGGCTGAACCCGCTGCATTGAATGCGTGCGTGGCCGTGCATATCAACCAGGTCGGTGCCTCACGAGAGTCCGCGGTGAGGACAGCTCGGCTGGTGCTCATTTGTGCCGCTTCTGCGCGGCCAGGACCCGTCGTTCAACACGTGCGGCGGGCACTCCGCTCTCTAGCCTCCGCGAGTTCTCTACTGGCGGAAAGCTGGGTCATGAAGCCGCCGGTGCAGCTCGGCTCGTGGCCGAGCCAGGTGGTAAAGCGTTCGTCGTGGGGCTGGTAGTGGTCGGTCAGTGCCGCGCGCAGGCTGGGCGGCATGGGAGCGCGGGGACGGGTGTTTTGACGGGTGAACTGGGGGTTGCCGCGCTGGGGGATGCCAAGGAAGGCGAGGACCTGGTCGTAGACGGGCTGGGGGGTGGTGAAGAACTCGGCGCTGTCGATGACGTGGATGGCCTCCGCGGCCGAAGACGCGTTCGAGGTGCTCGAGCTGGTCGGCGTAGTGGCCGCGGGTGCGGTAGGCGTGCAGCCAGTGGGCCTGGCTGAAGTACCGGGGGTCGGCGGCGAGCCGCTCGGCTTCCCCGGCCAGCCGGGCGTCTTCGAGTTCGAGCGCCCGCTCGAACGGCTCGCTCTCGTGGCCCAGGCCAACCTGGTTAGCATAGGCGGAGTAGGCCCGCTCGACTGGGTCGCGCAAGATGACGAAGCAGCCGGACGCCGGGCAGGTTGCTGTAAGCCCATCCGCTCGGCGGCCAGTGGGTGCCCAGGTAGTAGGGGCTGGCTTCGAAGGCGACCGGGGCGATGCCGGCGCTGTGGGCGGCCAGCCGGGCGATGCCGACCAGCGGGAAGTGGCACTGGTACCAGCCCAGGCCGCGGTGGTAGGCCAGGTCGAAGTAGTGAACTTCCTTGCGGGGCAGGATCGCGCTGAACACCGCCGGGTGCTGGCGCAGCGCGTGGAAGAGCGAGGTGGTGCCGCACCGCTCCGCGCCTACGATCAGGAAGCCGGGCAGCATCCGCGCCCGTTGGGTCGGTCGGCCGGGAGTGACCAGGCACCAGTGCGCGACCCGCCGGGCCAGCCGTTCCCATTCGGGCTTTTGCGAATACGGAACAATGGTCTCGCTCATGCGCGTGGACAGCTTGATGGCGTGGCATCGCGCGCGTGATCGACGAGTTCGAGATGCCAGGCAGCGCCCGGCCATCCAACCCAGAACCGCTCGGCTGCCCGCAGGTCGTGACTTGGACGCGCGATATATGGGTGGCTGGCAGGCAGAGGCTTCATGGCTCATCCTCGCTAGGCTCCAGAGCGCACGGTCGGCGGCAAGAGAGAATGCAGGCTAGGTTTAGCGGCCTCGCCTCCGCGGTCATGAGTACTGCGCCGCCACGATGACGTCGGTTCCGAGCCTTTGACCCAGAAGCCCACCTCGGTGCATCGGTGGTGGTTGGGCAGGAGACGCTGGCCAGTGCGCTTTCCGTGGCGCCGGATGGCTGCCCTGGCCGGGCTCAGAGTCCAGGTCGAGCCGTTCCAGTTCTCCGCCTGCGTGTGGGTGCCCGAATGCTGGGTCGCAGCCCCGACGCTATGCACCGGCTGGCCGAGGCACAGGACACGCCGACCAGGTCGGCGACTGTCGCTCCGATCCGGTTGGGCGTGCTCTGCGCCGTCCCGTTCGTGCCATTCCAGCCCTCGGCCAGCATGCCCCGGTGAGCGCCAGGCGCCCGGTATGTGCGCACCGGCGCGCGGCTTTCCCGGCCGTACCCGTGGCAGCCTGCATGATCCCCACCCCTACCACCCGATCAACGCGCTGGCTTATACGCGGTTTGAACCGTTTTTTACCATGAGAGGTGCCGCGCTCGCACTACCTGGCGGGCTCTGGCCCGGATCCGTCGCGTCCGCCGGGTGACCTGACCCCGGTTGACGGCGGCCGCTCCGACCCGCTAGATATGCGTGCCTCAGGCGATCGTCGTCGAGAAACGCAGTC
>CAVQVR010000014.1:0-102938 GCA_963717195.1 uncultured Chloroflexia bacterium | reverse complement strand
TGTAGGGACCACGTTTACGGCGTCCGCGTCCGGGCCCAATTTATCGCGCCCAACCTGTAGGGACCACGTTTACGGCGTCCGCGTCCGGGCCCAATTTATCGCGCCCAACCTGTAGGGACCACGTTTACTACGTCTGCGCCGGGCCCAATTTATCGCGCCCAACCTGTAGGGACCACGTTTACGGCGTCCGCGTCTGGGCCCAATTTATCGCGCCCAGGGGTGGAAGGAGACACAACATGTACAACGCAAGCGCAAACGACCTGGAACGAGTTGCCAGCGACCTGGACCGGATCGCCCAGAAATATCAGGCAGGTTCAGAGAACTGGATCAGTACGTTATCACACTGGAAGGTGCCACCTCCTACCTGCTCTCAGGTGCAATTCAGCAATGGAGAGGCATCTCCAGCGAAGCATTTCTCAGCGCATGGCTCGAACGCAAAGCACGTCTACAACAGGCATCCATGCTCATGAGCGAGAGCATCGGGTACCTGCAACGGCTGTCGAGCACCATTGAATACAACCTGCCCGCCATTCGCGCCGACCAGAATATTATGATGAGCCAGACGATTTTCTCTACGTTGGGAACCGATGCTCAGGCATCGATCATGAACGAAGAATTGCAGGCCCAGAACGCTGTTTTCATGGCAATTGCCGCCCTCAATTCTCAGCTAGAGCAACTGATCGAAGAGGTCAACGATTGCCCGGAGGCAGATGAGGAAGGACCGTTCCCAGGTTTTGGGGATAATAAAATAGGAGTGATAGCAATGCAGGTGGTAGCGGCGATGCAGGAGGCAACAATGAAGGTGGTTCTGAAAGTGCTACTCCGCCATTGAATAACGGAGATGAGGCACAAATAGACCCTGCCAAGTTTGAACGATATTCCATGGATCCTGAGATCCCAAGAATCGTAAGGAGGAAGATGATCCTGCCACAGGGAAATGGGTAGCATTTGTCGATTTGGGATACGATGTTTATACGCCAGAAGGCCGCGCTGCAGGCGCACAAGATTTAATGATTCAGGTACGAAAGAACTACCTGATGAGCCTGCAACTTTTGAAAAAATGACATTGCATTGTCCACGTTATAGAGTAGAAATACCAGTCACAGGACCAAATGGTAAAACAGGAACATTAGTAACAGTCTGGACAGTACGATGATGGCTCTACATAACCAGGATGATTACAAATTGGCTTAAATCTCATCATTAGGGAGGAGAAAAAAGATGAAAGCAAAAGTTTATGATTGGATAAAAACTTTGGAGGACGTACCCGGTTTCGTGAAAAAAGTATTTTCTCAAGGAATCGAGGGTACTATTGTTTTTAGCATATTATATCCTGAGGAATATGCTGTTGACGTAAATATACCCGATGAAAATGCGCATAATGGTTATGAATACGATAATGTTGTGCTCCTACCAGATCAATTTGTTGTCCTGAAAGAGTATAAGAGGGAAGAGCCAACAAAAACATGGTTTTTTGTAAATCTTCTCGTTTCTTTTCGCTGTGATGAAAATGAAGGCGTCGCTGAGTTAGCGAAAATTACCTTCCCGTGATCCGTGAGAAAGGCGAGAAAGAGGCGATATATTTCCTTGAAGAACTGAGCCAAAGAACAGGAAGCAATTTTGGCCTCAAGGGAGGAATGAGTCTATGGGGAATGGTGGAAAACCACACAGACCCTGACGTGTTTGTAGCCTGTTTGAACCCATTTGGGATGATCTTCTCCGATCTCGGATTGAGGGAGGCCCGCTCTGGTTTCAGCACATCGTCGTATTCTATGAACTTGAAGATAGTGACTCCGCGAATGTATTGGAGATCTATTTAGATGGTGATTTTCGTGAACAGATGGCAAATCGTCATCTGACTGTTAAAAAGCATGAACAGTTGCCATTTCATTGGAGGTAATCTTACTCTGGTATTTCCATCTCCAACATATGAGGATATTGGTTGACCTTGTGAAGGAGAGAAGTATGCTGGAACAGCATGAGCTACCCCCGTTAGGTACACGCATATTAAGCTACCGAGGTCATAATATGGGAGAAGATGTTGGTGGTTTTGTCGATCAGGTTGTATGGTCACCTGATGGGACCCGTATCGCCTCTTGTGGGAGTGGTGATAATGCTCAGATATGGGGTGCTCAGAATGGCGTGTGTTATGTTACTTACCGTGAAGCAGATGAGATTTCTATCTATTCACTTGCCTGGTCGTCTGATAGCCAGTATATTGTACTGGGTATAGCCTCTAGTTGTATGGCGGTAAAGGAAATCAGTAGCGGCAAAGAACTCTTTCGCTACGTCTACTTACCCTTTGGCATGAAGTTGTATATTACCTGGTCACCTGATGGTGCTTATCTTGCGGTTGGGGCGAGAGACGGGACAGTGCATATCTGTGATGCACATACTGGCAGGTTAATCACTATTCTGCGTGATCATCAAGGACCTATTTACACCTTAAAATGGTCGCCTGATGGGATGCGATTAGCCGCTGGTGGTGAAAATCAGACCGTCACCATCTGGGACCGGCAAGGCAAGGTTGTGCTGACATATCAGAGTGATCGTGAAGTGCGCACGCTCTCCTGGTCACCGGATGGAACCCGTATCGTCTCAGGAGGGTCCAGCGAAAAGGGTATTGCTCCTGTTCAAGTGTGGGATAGTCGGACCGGAGAACCAGTGCTCACCTACCTGGGCCATTCCTACTCCCCAGATGGTGTGATCGTTGTCGCATGGTCCCCGGATGGAAAGCGCATTGCTTCAGGTTGTAGCGGAAAATCAAATGATCTCTTACACCTATGGGATGCAGCTACAGGAGAACACCTCTACTCCTATCGAGGGCATCAAGACCGCGTCACCGCCCTGGACTGGTCGCCAGATAGTACCCGCATCGTCTCGGCTGGCACAGATAATACCCTGGATGTCTGGTGGGCTGTCTAAACTGCTGTGAGATGGAAAGTAACCTTCACTCTTTTCAAATATCAAAACAAAATCCAGACCTGTTCTGGACACAATATATTCCTGGTCGAAAGGAACCTTGATAGAAAAGAAGATGGAATAGTTAGGACAACAGATGAAAGCGAAGGTTTACGATTGGATAAAAACGCTTGTAGAGGTGCAGGGTTCTATTATAAAGGCTACGATTCCAGCGGGAACTGAAGGTACCGTTGTTGAGGTGTACGATAATCCCGAGGAGTATGATGTTGATGTGAACGTGCCTGATGAGAAGGCATCAAGTGGTTATGAATTTGACAATATTACGCTCCTACCAGATCAATTTGTTGTACTGGAAGAGTATAAGAGGGAAGAACCAAGTGATGAGATTGTGTTCTCGCCTTTTGGGGGATGTGTGGGCCACACACATCCCCCCATTTTTCCCTGGAACACATTTTCCGTCGGTGAGAGAGCTACCCTGTTCCCCCTAATGGATGGAGACCCGGAAGATGCTATGTTGGATCAGAACAAAACAACAATTGCAAGCATTACGAGAGTAGTAGCGTTTTTTGATATCGCAGCTTACGTTGTGTAACGATCTCAAACGAGAAGGCCAAAAACAGCCAATTCTCGCCTACCGGGGTTTCTGAAAAAGAGGTGTCTCAATGTGGAACAACAACAGGACAAGGAAAACAATCGTCATCATAGTCTGTTTTTTCGTAGTAGGAATAGTCTTCTTTGCGAGTGTCATAGGGAACCATGTAGCGAATGCATCAACAGCTTCCCCATCTCACTCGCACTCAGCATCTTCAACCAATGGAGTCACGACGAACGCTTCAACCTTCAGGGTAACAAGCATTGATATGTCTGTCACCCCAGGCACCCTTTCGCTATGGACATGCGGCTCTTCCATTCAGGTCGTCTACAATGCTGTCTTTCATGTCGTCTCAGGCCCAAACGGAGGGACGATTGTGTTCTCCTATACCATCAATAATGGGCGTTCCCAAACAATGGAAAAGCTAACTATTCTGCCGGGTCAGCGTCTCTCAAACTTCACGTTCACATGGCAAGGAAGTCTTCCGGGTGACCATACCTATCCAGAGCCAGGAGGCGTTTTGGTCACAAGCCCAAACAGCCTGCAGTCTCAGATGGTCGTGCCTGCCGGGAAGTGCCGCTAATCAGAGAAGGTTTCGAGCGTTCCTACCAAAAACGCCCTCAAGGGGAGAGATGATTGTTCCTCATTGAGGTAGAGGATGTTAGCATGTAAGTTGCAGACATCACCAGAATGGGAGCACGTGAGGCTTTTATAAACCTGTGCGCCTCCCACCTGTACGTCATTGAGGTCAAAAGACTACTTTGCCGTCGTAAAATTATGTCTGGCTAGAAATCGCTCCACCATCTCCCGATCTAACTCGGCCTTACATTCAATAAACACCTTTAACGCATCTTGCAGATAACTTAAACCTCGTTGATATCCCTTCTCACCTGTGTTATCCTGCTCTATCAACATCATCCCATACAAGCGCAATGTGCGTGCCTGTTCCAGGCGCATCTCACTTTTACGAAATATGCGTAAAGCCTGCTCAAAATATTGACTGGCTAGATCTGGACGATTTTGCGCAGACTCTATACATCCTGATAGCTGTTGCGCACGTGCAACCAGCCACATTAATTCAGAATTACGAGCCATTTCCAAAGCTTGTTGTACCTGCACTTGTGCCTCTGCTAAATCACCTGACAGCAAAGCAACCTGAGCTAATCCAAGTTGTCCTTCATTTCTTGTTTCCGCTTCCATACCTTCAAGGGCAAGCGCATGCCCTAATGTTCCTTTAGCACGCCTAAGTGATCTCTTTCTCTCTTGATATTGATTTGCATGACTTTTATCGCTAATACTAATAGCTATAGCCTGAGACACACGCATATTACCCAGAGCGACTAAAGCGAGACCAATACAAGGTTCTATATGTGTAGTACGACTTATAGATAAAGCCCGCAATAGAATTACAGCCATTTCTGAAAGTTTACCCTGTTCTTGCAATGTAACTGCCAGATAAGTATAGAACACACTAACAAGTACAGGATCATTGACGTTATCAGCTAAAGCGATAGCTTGCCTAAATTCTATTTCTGACTCAACTAAGTTGCCAGTACGTATATCGAGAATACCTAAATTTCCGTAGACAAGAGCAACTAATGGTAACTCACCAATACGTTCCGCTATACTTAAAGAACGACGTAAAACTGCCTGAGCTTGTAAGTACTCACCTCTTCTTAAATACATATCTCCTAAATCACAGCATGCAATAGCAATATCACGCAAACTATCATGTTGCTCATATAAAGCTAAAGCTGTATTATAATGTTTCAAAGCTTCCGCAGAATAGCCTGCACCATTAGCTATAAGCCCAAGCAGTAAATGAGTACGTCCTAGATCAACTGGATCACCCAGCAGCGTACGTCGAATATGTGTCAAACGAAAGGCATCCTCTACACTTTGCTTTTGTTGCCCTAATGCTTCTTCAAACAATGTCAAAGCTTCCTGAGCCTTACTACGAGCCTCTTCATAATTACCCTCTCTCCAGAAAACATAACTTTGACGAAGACGAATAGTCGCCCATACAGTGCCCAGTAATACTCCAGTATCACTCAACACCTGCTCCGCACGCTCACAATATTCCCTGGCCTTCACATTGTCGCCTGTATCGTACCAGGTTCGTGCAATCTCACACCAGAGTAAGGCTTTAATCTGGGCTTCTTGCTGAAAAGTAACAGAGGATGTAGGGTATTGACTGTGCACATTCAGAGCTTGTTCATAAAGAGAGCGTGCTTCCTCGTATTTACCCTGCACCCATGTACACTCAGCTAAACGTTCCAGAAGATAAGCAACACGCTCCTTATCTACACCAGTCCTTGCTATTGATTGAACATTTATCCCCAGATTTGTCATTGTAAGGCGATAATACTGTTCAGCCTCTTGATAAGATGAGAGACGATAAGCACGATCACCAGCCATCTCCGCATATTTCGCAATCACCACCGCATCAGCTCCCCCACCTACAAGATGATACGTAATCATAGCCGCCTCCTCCTCCTCGCGCCCCTTATACACACGCAACAGAATCTCAGCCGCACGACGGTGCAGGCTCGCACGGCGGGCCGCAGACAACTTCTCGTAGAGATGCGTCACCAACAACGGATGCCAGAACTCGTAGGTGATGCGCGTGCCAGTCCCTTGCTCGGTTAGCATGCCCGATTTGAGCCCCTCCTCTAGCAGGTCGAGCACCACATCTTCATCGTAGCTGGGCACCGTGGCCTCCATGGCGCTGATGATATTGAATTCGAATGAGCCTCCCAGCACGGCGGCTTTGCTCAACAGGCGCTGGCATGGCTGCGTGAGACGACCCAGGCGCAGTTCGAGCACGGCGGAGATGGTCTCGGGAAGTTGATAGGTTCCATCATCACCGGACGTAATAAATTGAGGCCCACCAGCGTTCGATGAATCGCTGGACGCAATAAATTGGGTCCCTACGTCGTTTTGGGATGTGTTATTAGAACCGGGCGCGATAAATTGGGTTCCCGTGCCGTTTTGGGATGTGTTATCAGGGGTGGCAATGGTACGGGCAAGCTCTTCGGCGAAGAATGGGTTGCCGGCGGCACGGCTGCGAATACGCTTGACCAGCGAAGGTGGCACCTGGATACTGGATACAAGTTTGTCGATCTGCTCGTCGCTGAGTGGTTCGAGTGGGACGCATTCGACGGAATGTTCACGCTGCAGATCCGTGAGCAGTGAGCGCAGGGGATGACTGGCCGCCAGTTCGTTTTCGCGGCACGTCCCTACGATGACGATGGGATAGCCCTGCACACGACGCGCGAGGTAGGCCAGCAATTCACAGCTACTGGCATCGGCCCATTGCAGGTCGTCGAGCGCGATCAGCAACGGCGTGCTCTCGCTGATCAGTTTGAGTAGTTCGCACGCAGCCTCCCACAGGCGCAACTGCTCCTGTTCCGGAGGGAGCGCGGACGAAAAGGCAATCGGCATCAGCAAGGGCTGCAAGACATCGGGTAATAATGTGCTCAGGGGCTGGAAGACCAGCGAGCGTTTGCTGACTTCCTGGCGCTGCCAGGCTCCTTGCTCCATCGCCTTACGCAGCACTTCGGTCCACAGACGATAAGGGATACTGCCTTCCTGGGCATAGACGCGGCTCCATGCCACAGCCCAGTTGCGTTTCTTGGCATCGCGGCTCACCTCTTCGGCAAGACGCGTCTTGCCGATGCCGACCTCGCCCATGAGCAGGATGCATTGGGGCCGTCGCTGCGTATCCAGGGCCAGCATGGATGTTTTTTTCGCGCCCGGCAACTTGAATTTCGCCGCCTGCTCCGTTGAAGTCACCAGATCGCGCAGTTGGGTGAGTTCCTGTTCGCGTCCGACGAGGGGGCTCTGATGGCTACGACCAATATGGATCGTGGCGGGTGCATCGGTGCGCGGAGCGGCCTGCGAGGCAGGTTGCAATGAGACTTTGGCACCAGGGGTAGAGCTACCGCCAGATGTATCATTCGTTACAGCCTGACCACCGCGCACCTTTTCGTAGATCGCTCGCGTATCGGGCAAAGGCGCGATATTATATTCCTGTTGCAGCACGGATGCAAGTTTGCGATAGGCCCGTAGCGCTTCACCACGCCGTCCTAGAATACCCAGGCGCAACATCAGGCGCTGTACGGCTGCCTCATTGGCTGGATCGACGGAGAGCAATTTATCGAGTGGCTCAATCGAAGCTGAGAAGGATTCGCGCTCGCTGCGCAGGTCAGAGAGTTCTAAAAGCAGGCCAATCCAGGCACGGAGCAAAGACTCGCGGCGTGGTCGCGTCCACTCTACTTTCTGCGCCTCGGGCAGGAAATCGCCGCCATAGAGCAGCATCGCCTCCTCCAGCAATTTCTCTTTCTCGCCGGGATCGGTGCTCTCGTGCGCGTGTGTCAGCAGGTGGTCAAAGGCATCGGCATCCACCCAAGCCTGGGACTGGTCTGCTAAAACCAGAACTTCGCGCTCGGTCAGTACCAGGGGAGAAGTGGCGATTTTGCTGCGGGCGGGCTCGAAGAGTTGGCGCAGGCTATAGACTGAGCGATCAAGGCGGTTGGCAGCGGTCTCGAAATCCAGGTCGGGCCAGAGATAATCCATAATCTGCTCGCGCCCCAGTTTGCGTCCAGGATAGGTAAGCAAGCAACCAAGTAAGGCACGGACTCGCTGGTGTTGCCATGCTGCTTCAGTTACCGTGTGCCATTCGGGATCGGATGGGGATGAGCGGCGTTCCAGGCGAAACTGTCCCAGGGTATAAATGCGGATCGTCGCCTTTTGCTGTTCCTGTTCGCTGCGCTGGACTGGCGCGGGAGGGTGTAGGCCCTCAATGGCTTCCAGAGCCTCCGGTGGCAATGTTTTCCCCACATATGTACGGCTCGTGCGCCCATCCACCGTCTGGTAGGCATACCAGTAAGGGCCATGGCCGGTGCCTTCGCGACATTTTTTGCAGCGCGGCTTCCCACAATAGCTCACCTGCTGGTGGTAGGTAACTTTGCCGATCATCCCCATGCTCCTTGCAACCTTTATCATAGGAACCCCATACCTGGTGCCCAAAGATTTAGTGCTCTGTATGGCACATCCTGTTTTTTTGCCGTGTCACATTTTCACATTTAGCATAAACAGGGTCGGAACCTATACATTATATACAAGATATTAACAAAACGGCTATATGGTTTAGCGCGTCTGCTCATTAAAAATACATATAAATCGGGCCACGAATGCGCTATTTCGATGTTGGACTCTGTCTGTCGTCGTTTGTCCCCCTGGCCGTACACGCGATTAGCGCGGCGGGCTTATAAATAGCACCCCTACACCAGTTGGTTCAAGGATGGTCTTGCCCCTGTTCACCTTCAATGCGACTGGTGTAGGGGTGCTATTTATAAGCCCGCGCCAACCGCATGTACGGCCAGAGGTTCATTTGACCATCAACAGAGTTGTCTGATGGAATTCAGTTTACCTTGAAAATGTGCCAACCCTCAACAAATTTAAATAATGGGGTAAAGAAGATTAGGGTAATAGTGAGGAAAAATTGAGAAGATTGGTACACAGTAGCCATTTGTACGATATCACCACCATCGCGTCCATTATTGTAAACACGAAACGCACCATCCTCCCAATTCGTGCACCCACTGGTGTAAGGGTGCCATTTATTAACCCGCCGCTTATTAACCCACCGTGCCTATGGTGTCCGTCCACGGAAATCCACCATACTTTGAATACATGGCATAAATACCTATTGACATTCACCGACAAACTCAGTATCCTTTACACAAGCTAGTTTATCGATAAACCAAAGGAAGGAGAGAGTAGACAACTTTTTGACGCCTCTTTGATAGAGGAAAAAATGTTCGTATATGGATGTATGATTTGAAAGAACCGTCTGCGTTGATGCAGGCAAGGCTTACCCTCTCAAGAAGAAAGGAACAGGACCGCCATGGACGACGAGCCCAATTTGGATCAGCATGATATGAGCCGGAGAAAGTTGCTCAAGGTTGCAGGAATAGGTGCTGGTGCGCTTGCACTGGGAGGTGGCGGAATTACACTACAAAATGTTCTTTCCTCTACTTCTGCCGATGCGGCGTCAACCTTTATCAAGGGTGCAGATGTCAGCTGGCTTCCACAGATGGAGGCGCATGGCTACAAATTCTTTAACTCCAGTGGAGTGCAGCAGGATGTGCTCACTATTCTAAAGGGGTACGGCATCAACGCTATCCGACTGCGCACCTTCGTTAATCCGTCAAGCAGTCCGACCAATGGCCACTGTAGTATAACTGAAACAGCAGCTATGGCCGTACGGTGCAAGAACGCCGGGCTGCCAGTAGATATCGACTTCATTTCGGCGACACCTGGAACTCTGTTGGAGTTCAGAATCCTCCTGCGGCGTGGGCAGGTATGACATACAGCCAGATGCTCACTGCAATGACCACTATGTGCGCAACTCTATGAACGTCTTAAAGGCCAGCGGTGTCACACCTGGCTGGGTACAGATTGGCAACGAGATCAACACGGGATCTGCCATCCTATAGGTAGCATAGCACATCCCGCCCAGATGACCGGGTTGCTGAACGCTGCTTACTCGATGGTGAAGGCAGTCTTTCCCTCAACTCCGGTACTGATACATCTTGCTCAGCCGCAAAAACTCACTGTTTGAAACCTTTCTCGACGCCTACAAAAGCAATGGTGGCAAATGGGACATTACGGCGTTCTCATCCTACGGGAGTGGAAGCGAGATCCCAGGCATTGTTGCCAACATGGGGACGGTCAAGTCGAAGTATGGCAAGCCGATTATACAGGTCGAGTTTGGTGGACCAGTGGGTCAGCCAGCTAAGGTGGAAGCTCATCTGGTAACATACATCAAGGGGCTCAAGGCCATCGGAGGTCTGGGACTCTTTTACTGGGAACCAGAAGGTTACTCGCCTTTTGTCAATTACACATTGGGAGCCTGGGACTCGACTACGAAGCGTCCAACGGCGGCTCTTAATGGATCTTCGAACGCTTAATAGAAACCATATTTACGACGCCCATCAGCATGATCCGCTAAATTGGTAGTTCATCTCTGAACTTCCGCCAGGAATGCACGCATTTCGTCATGCCACGGTGGTAGACCAAATGCAGCCAGAATTCTATACATGTTCGCATTGAGCAGCCAGGTCTGATCGCATTCCACTAGCGTCGTCAAGGCTGCTCTCTGAGCAAGGGTCAGTTATTCTCCCTACCTAAACGATATTGTGCGTGCGCTCAGGCACTGAACACCCGCAAAATAACTATTGACATTCACCGACAAACTCAGTATCCTTTACACAGGCAAGTTTATCGGTAAACTAAAGGAAGGAGATAGTAGACAATTTTTGGGATGCCTCTTTGATAGAGAAAAAAATGTTCGTATATGGATGTATGATTTGAAAGACCTGTCTGCGCTGATGCAGACAAGGCTTACCCTCTCAAGAAGAAAGGAACAAGACTGCCATGGATGACGAGATTAATTTAAAGCGATATGATATCAGCCGGAGAAGATTGCTCAAGGTTGCGGGAACAGGTGTTGGTGTGCTGGCGCTGGGTGGTGGTGGAATTATACTGGGAAATGCGCTCTCCTCTACTCCTGCTCATGCCGCATCAGGCTTTATCAAAATACCTATTGACATTCACCGACAAACTCAGTATCCTTTACACAAGCTAGTTTATCGATAAACCAAAGGAAGGAGAGAGTAGACAACTTTTTGACGCCTCTTTGATAGAGGAAAAAATGTTCGTATATGGATGTATGATTTGAAAGACCTGTCTGCGCTGATGCAGACAAGGCTTACCCTCTCAAGAAGAAAGGAACAAGACTGCCATGGATGACGAGATTAATTTAAAGCGATATGATATCAGCCGGAGAAGGTTGCTCAAGGTTGCGGGAACAGGTGTCAGTGTACTAGCGCTGGGTGGTGGTGGAATTATACTGGAAAATGCGCTCTCCTCTACTCCTGCTCATGCCGCATCAGGCTTTATCAAGGGCGCGGATGTGAGTTGGCTCCCACAGATGGAAGCCAATGGCTACAAATTTTATAACGCCAGTGGTGTGCAACAGGATGTGCTCACCATTCTCAAAGGGTACGGCATCAACGCCATTCGCCTTCGTACCTGGCTTAATCCATCGAGCGATCCAGTCAATGGACACTGCAGCCAGAACGAGACAATTGCAATGGCGGTGCGCTGTAAAAACGCCGGATTGCCTGTCGACATCGACTTCCATTTCGGGGATACCTGGAACGATGGTGGAACCCAGAATCCGCCTGGATGGTGGGCTGGTATGACGTACAGTGCTATGCTCAACGCCATGTACCACTATGTATGGAACTTTATGGACGCATTGAGGTCCAACGGAGTTACTCCTGGTTGGGTGCAGATTGGCAACGAGATCAACACAGGTATCTGCCATCCTGTCGGCAGCCTGTCACAAAATCCCGGCCAGATGACCGGATTACTCAACGCCGCGTACGCAATGGTGAAGCAAATCTTTCCCTCTACCCCGGTCCTGATCCACCTTACTAATGCACAAAACCTCTCCAACGTAGAGAACTTTCTTAACACATACAAAAGCCATGGGGGCAACTGGGACATCACAGCGTTCTCGTCCTATGGCAGTGGAAGCGCGATCCCAGGCATCATCTCCAATATGGCGACGGTTCAGTCAAAATATGGCAAGCCAGTGATGCAAGTCGAGTTCGGTGGACAAGAAAACCAGCCGTCTACGACACAAGCTTCATTAGAAGCATACATCAGGGGTGTCAAAGGATTTGGCGGTCTCGGAGTGTTTTACTGGGAACCAGAAGCCTACTGGCCTTTTACCACTTATGGATGGGCAGCCTGGGACCCGAATTCAAAACGTCCGACTACGGCACTTAATGGGTTCTTGAACGCTTAACCTAGTCAAGCCCGTCCCGTCTGTTAGTGGCACCTGGGCCACATTTACGACGCCCAGGTGCCACTCAATGGTATCAAGGTTTTCAAACACGTGCCCCTTTCTCTCTGCGCACACGCTCAATCGCTAGCGCCTGCCCGCTCACGGGGTCAGCTTCGATAAGAAATGCATCGAGACGTGTTGGTTCTCCGGCTGGAAGTGAAGACTCTGAGCGTGTGCCAGTGAGAAAACCTGCAAAAAGTGCTTGTTAAATCCGATGATACTCTCGGCACCACCCATCATACCAACATCGCTGATACCCGTGCCGCCACCTCGAAATGGGTGTACGTCAAATTTTTGCAGACTTCATCCGCATCCAAAATCGTGGGTAGGAGCGTCACCTTGCGTGCGCCCGGTACCCGATGAACGATGGTGAAGGGGCGCGGGCGCACGCAAGGTGACGCCCCTACCCACGATTGCAAAACAATGACGGGCACCCCCCTCGAAATCTCCCCCTTGACATCCACATAGTTTAGTGCTAAACTTACTTTATGGTTTAGCACTAAACTCTAAAACACAAAGAAAAGGGGTCATCAGGAATGCTTCGTTCATCGGTTCTTGCCTGGCTACGTCTCTACCGCGTTGCTCAGAAAATTGATCGTGTGCAGAGCATACATCTTCGCGCCTGGGGACTAAACACGGCTCAGTTCGACGTTCTGGCACATGTGGGAGCACATAAAAGAGTTACGCAGCAGGAACTGGCGGATAGCCTCCTGGTTACAAAAGGCAATATCTCTCAGTTGCTTGATCGTATGGAGAAACTCGGTCTACTCACGCGTTGCCAGGAAAAACGGAACAATACGCTGGAGCTCACCACAAAAGGGCAGGAACTCTACGAGCAAGTTGTCCCAACCACTGAGAAACTGATTGAGACAAAATTCGCTGTACTCTCAGCCAGAGAAGTTGCTGACCTGCTACGCCTCACGCGCAAGCTCGATCAGGCACTACGCTGATTCTGCGGGGACTGCATTTACAGCACCCATAACTTATCGACTTTTTATACACACGTTTAACTCAAAAGGAGAAAACACATGCAGCTCGAAGGGCTCCATCACGTCACCGCCATTACTAGCGATGCCTCCCTCAATGTCGCTTTTTATACCCAGGTGCTTGGCTTACACCTCGTCAAAAAAACCGTAAACCAGGACGATGTATCAGCGTACCACCTCTTCTATGGCGATGAAACGGGCAATCCAGGAACCGAATTGACGTTTTTCGACTGGCCTTCCGCTGGTCCTAATCGGCCTGGAACCGGGACTATCTCAGCGATTGCCTTTGGTGTCAATAGTCACGCGGCTCTAGAATGGTGGGTGCAGCGCCTCGATAGTTTCAAGGTTCCTCACGAAGGCATTCAGACGCGTGGAGATGCTGGAAAAGCCGTACTTGCATTTCGCGATCCCGAAGGTCAGCGCCTCGAACTGATCGACGATGAAGGCCGTATGCAGAATGTTCCCTGGCAAGGGAGTCCTGTCCCGGCTGCGATGAGCATTCACGGTCTCTATGCCGTGCGTCTCACTGCAAGATCGCTTCATCCAACTGCCCGTTTGCTGACCGAAACGCTCGGCTTTCGCCAGAATGGAACCTATCAATCAGAGCAGAACAGCACCGTCCATGTTTTTGAAATGGGACCAACAGGAGGACCGGGAACTGAGATCCACGTGGATGTGCGTCCCGACGTATCTTCTGGTCGCCCAGGTATCGGAGGCGTGCACCATGTTGCATTCCGCACTCCCAACGATGAGGAACAATTGCAATGGAGAGAACAGATTGCCAACAAGATCAGCAATATCACTCCCGTCATTGACCGTTACTACTTCCACTCGGTCTACTTCCGAGAGCCAGGCGGCGTGCTCTTCGAGATTGCGACTGATGGCCCAGGTTTTGCTACCGACGAAGACCCGGAACACCTCGGTGAACTCCTGGCTCTCCCACCCTTCCTGGAACCTCACCGTCAAGAGATCGAGGAGAATTCTGCGCCCAATAGTTCCTTTTCGCCTTGCCGCTCTAAGCTAACGCCCACCGTAGGGGCCACGTTTACGACGCCCACGCGGCCCCTACCATTCATATCTTCCTTGTGACAATAATGTAGTTACACAATGATGAACCGAGAGGTATCCGGTACCGAGAGGTACCTCCGTGAAGTGGAGAAACTGTATGTTACTTGCAGGTGATATTGGTGGAACCAAGACGAATCTGGCAATCTTCTCATCTGTAGACACACTCCGCACACCCGTGCGAGAAGCTACATTCCCCAGCGCACAATATCCAAGCCTGGAACTGCTGGTGCGTGATTTTTTATCTCAGGAAGACTACCAGATCCAGAAGGCCTGTTTCGGTGTTGCAGGCCCGGTCATCGCCGGAAAAGCAAAGATCACGAATTTGCCGTGGGTCATGGACGAAACGGCATTGCAGCAGGAGTCAGGCATTCCTTCCGTTCGCCTGCTCAATGATCTTGTTGCCACAGCCAGTGGAATCCCTCTCTTACAGGCTGATGACCTTCACACTCTCAATGCAGGCCACCCTGTCGAGCATGGAACGCTGGCAGTGATTGCCCCCGGCACAGGTCTAGGTGAAGCCTTTCTCACCTGGGACGGAACGCGCTATCGCACCTCGCCTTCAGAAGGTGGGCACGTCGATTTCGCACCAACGAACTTATTTGAGCTAGAATTGTTGCGCTATATGCTTACACGTTTCGATCATGTGAGCTATGAACAGGTCTGCTCAGGCATGGGACTTCCTCATATTTACGGCTATTTGCGTGATGTTGTATTGATAAATGAGCCAGAGCCACTGGCCCAGCAAATTTCCCGCCTGGAAGACCCTACGCCTTTAATTGTAAGATGCGCCCTCGATAGCAAAGTACCATCCGCACGTTGTGTTGCAACACTCTGAAACCTTTACCTCTATCCTGGGAGCTGAGGCCGGAAATCTGGTGCTCAAGGTACTGGCAACGGGAGGAGTCTATCTGGGTGGTGGCATTCCCCCACGTATCCTTCCCTTCCTGGACAGCGAGCGTTTCACCCGTGCCTTCCGCCATAAAGGACGCTTTTCCGATATGCTAGCCGACATTCCACTCCATATCATCACCAATCCCCGCCTCGCCCTCCTCGGTGCCGCCTATCACGGCTTCACCCATGAAGATGATTAATCAGCATACGATGCAAAACACCCAACCGCGCAGAGACGTGGTTGGGTGTTTTGCATCGTATGCTGATTAATGAAGAGGCGAAATCGCGTCGATAGCCTTCAATTCCTCATCAGAGAAAGAGAGATTATTGAGCGCGGCCACGTTCTCCTCAATCTGCTCAACCTTTGAGGCACCGATCAGAACACTGGTAACGGCGGGCTGGTGAAGACTCCAGGCCAACGCCATTTGAGCTAGCGTCTGTCCACGAGCCTGCGCAATGCTGTTGAGACGCTGCAGCTGAGAGAGTTTCTGTTCGCTGAGAAAATCCCCTGTTTGCTCCTTTTTCCACAACTGAACGGCCCGCGAATCCTGTGGCAAAGTACCTCCGAGATATTTATCAGTAAGTAGCCCGTTCGCCAGAGGACTGAATGGTATCACACCAACACCATTGCGTATCGTGTGATCGAACAGATCATACTCCATCTTTCGGTCAAGCATATTATAGTAAGGCTGATGAATAGTGATCGGCGTCAACCCCATACGCTCCGTTACCCGTACGGCATTCTCAAAATGCGCACCTGGGAAGTTGCTTACACCGATATAGAGCGCTTTACCCTGTTTGACGATTAGGTCTAACGCAGCCATCGTTTCCTCTAAAGGCGTTACCGGATCGGGACGATGTGCATAAAAGATATCGACATAATCTAGTCCCAGCCGTTTAAGTGATTGGTCGAGGCTAGAGACAAGATACTTCTTTGAAAGTCCATCGCCATAAGGTCCAGGCCACATATAATAGCCAGCCTTCGTCGAAATAATCAATTCATCGCGCGGCATATCGCGCAGGATCTTGCCCACAACGGTCTCTGCATTTCCGGCTGGATGTCCATAGTTATTCGCAAGATCAAAATGGGTGATGCCAAGATCAAAGGCACGATACAGACAGGTGCGTGCGATATCTGCGCCACGGTAGCCACCGAACGTTTCCCACGCACCCAGCGAGATGGCGGGGAGCTTGAGACCGGAGCGCCCACTGTAACGATACTGCATCGTATCGTAGCGATTTTCGGCAAAGGTGGGAGGTGTTGAGTCGGTCATCAAATAGTATCCTCACTTCTTATTTTGTCGCATCCATGGCAAAAGAAGCTATAATACCAGAGGAAATAGCTTTCTGCCAGGTGGCAATAGTATTGTAACACAGAAAAATTTGAAAGGGAGAAGCTTATGCTTTTCAAAAAAATACCATTACAAGATCTCAGCGATGCCGATCAGGAACTAACACCAATGTACAGTCGGCATATACTAAATGAACCTGTTCCGCGCTATGACTTCCCCGATAATGAAATATTGCCACGAACGGCTTACAGCTTGATTCACGATGAACTGATGCTAGAAGGCAATTCGCGTCTGAATCTGGCGACATTTGTAACGACCTGGATGGAGCCGGAAGCACGCCTGTTGATGTCCGAAACATTCGACAAAAATATGATTGACAAGGATGAGTATCCACTGACAGCGGCTATAGAGATGCGCTGCGTCAATATGATTGCTCACCTATGGAACTCCCCTGGACAGGAGGAAGCAACCGGCTGCTCAACGCTTGGCTCCAGCGAAGCCTGTATGCTGGGAGGATTGGCGTTAAAGTGGAAATGGCGACAACGTATGCAAGCAGCAGGCAAACCAGTTGATAAGCCCAACATGGTCATGGGCATCAATGTGCAGGTCTGCTGGGAGAAATTCTGTCGCTACTGGGATGTTGAGCCGCGCTTTGTCCCAATGGAGGGAGATCGTTATACTCTGAGCGCAGAAGAGGCTATAAAGCTCTGCGACGAGAACACCATAGGAGTCGTGGCGATCATGGGTAGTACGTTTGATGGGAGTTATGAACCCGTCAAAGAGATCGGTGCGGCATTGGATGAACTACAGCAGCAGAAGGGCTGGGATATCCCGCTTCACGTCGATGCAGCGAGTGGAGGGTTTGTCGCACCATTTTTACAACCCGAGCTGGAGTGGGATTTTCGTGTGCCGCGCGTGAAATCGATTAACACTTCCGGGCACAAATATGGACTGGTCTATCCAGGCGTGGGCTGGATTATCTGGCGCGACAAAGACCAATTGCCGGAGGATCTTGTCTTCAAAGTGAACTATCTGGGTGGCGAAATGCCGACTTTTGCCCTCAACTTCTCACGTCCTGGCAATCAGATAGTCGCGCAATACTATAACTTTCTGCGCCTGGGAAGGATAGGCTACACACGCATTCAACAAACCTGCCAGGATGTTGCACTCTATCTCTCCTCCCATATTGCTGAACTGGGACCATTTCAACTCATCAGCAAAGGAGACGACATTCCAGTTTTTGCCTTTGCCCTTAAAGAGCAGAGCAATTTTACCGTCTTTGATCTTTCGGAACGCCTACGGGATCGCGGTTGGCTTGTCCCTGCATACACATTCCCTAAGAACCGTGAAGACCTGGCAGTGTTGCGTATTGTGGTCAAAGAGGGTTTTAGCCGGGACATGGCTGATGTGCTGCTTAGCGATCTCCAGCGTCATATACACTTTTTTGCATCGCAACCAGGTTATATACCGATGCCTGCACATTCCAGTTTTAGTCATGGGGCCGGAGGTGGGGAAAAACCGCTATCAGAGCGTGCTTAAAAAATCAAGAACGATCTGGTTAAATTCCTCTGGCTTTTCCATATTTGGCATATGGTGTGTTGCAGGAATCGTGACTCGTCTGGCACCCGGAATATCCTGTTCAAGCTTATCTGCACTTTTGTGGAGTTGAAAGTGGTCGTCCGCTCCTACGATAAGAAGCGTTGGCACACGAATTTCCGCAAGTCTTCCATAAGCAGCAGGAATAAGTTCTTGCTTAGGAGCCGGGTCGAACACCCATACAAAAGAGTATTCGGATAAGATTTCGCGCACGCGTTGGCGAGCAACGGGATATTGCAGAGAGGGTATCAACGTAGGATCGTTCATTAAAAAATCGACCATTGCTGGAATATCCCGCTCTTGCATGCTTTGCTCGAATGGCGTCCAACGCTGTATCTGTTCTTGCAGTTGCTGCTCAGTAAACATCACTTCATGTGGATAACCTGGTACTGGCGACCCCACGAGAACAAGAGCATCTACTGTATCGGGATATTCTAGAGTAAAATCAATGACAATCTCCCCGCCTAAAGATAGGCCAAGGAGGTAGGTTTTCGTTATGCCAAGAAACTGTAATAATGCATAGAGGTCTTGCCTATCTGCATAAGGCACCTGCGGCAACGCTGATTTTCCAAAGCCCCGAATATCGTAGCGGACAACCTGATAATGATCGGCCAGCACAGCGAACTGGTCATCCCACATGCGCTCATCCAGGTAACCACCGTGAAGAAGCACCAGTGGATGACCTTCCCCCATCATTTCGTAATAGAGTTGTGTTCCGTTGACATCGACAAAACCGGTATATAGCTGCATTTACTTATTTCCAGTGTATTGACGAATATGCAAGAATAGTAGCAAACCATTAAGGGCATTTGGGATAGGGGCACACGCAAGGTGACGCCCCTATCCCAATTATCCTCATTACGACCGCCGCTTGCCCCGTGCGACAGGTACACGCCCTGGCGGCTGAGCAGGTCGCGGCCCGGCCTTCAGAGGAGGAATGGGCCGCGAGACCGTCCCGTCTCCAGACACAGTGACCTCGTCGCCATGATGCTTTATCTTGAGTGGCGAACCATCAAGAAGGCGATACGTCGCTTCTGCACTGGTCACCTCGATGCGCAAACGGCTACCACAAAACAGAGTGTGGAAGGCAAGACGAGTGATCCCATCTGGCAAACGAGGCGCGAAAGAAAGTACACCGTCATACCAACGCATGCCGCCGAATCCCGCAACCAGCGCCGTCCAGGCACCCGCAAGTGAAGCAATATGAATCCCATCCCGTACATTGTGTTCCAGGTCGTCGAGATCCATCAATGCGGCCTCGCCGAGATAATCGTAGGCAAGTTGCATTTGACCCACCTCGGCGGCGATAACTGCCTGTGTGCTTGCCGACAATGAGGAATCGCGCACGGTGAGCGGCTCGTAGTATGCAAAGTTGCGTACCTTCTGCTCATAGGTGAATACTTCGCTACGGAGCTGCATTGCCAGAACGAGATCAGCCTGCTTGATGACCTGCTTGCGATAAAGGTCGAAGTATGGGAAGTGCAGGAGGAGCGGATACTGGTCCGGTGAAGTGCCTGCGAAGTTCCACACCTCGTGCTCAGTAAAAGACTCGTCCTGCGGGGTCACTCCGAGGCGCTCATCGTAGGGAATAAGCATCTTCTCGGCTGCTTCGTGCCAGCTAGCAACCTCCTCAGCATCCACACTAAGTCTCTGTGCGGCTTGAGGATGACGCTTCACCGCTTCTGCTGCTGCATAGAGGTTGTGCTGCGCCATGAGATTTGTATAAACGTTGTTGTCAGCGATAGCACTATACTCGTCTGGTCCGGTGACTCCATCGATGCGGAAATGGTCGCCTGCATCGAGGTAGCCAAGCGAACGCCATAATCGTGCCGTCTCAACGAGCAGCTCAAGGCCAACCTCTTCCTCAAACGCAAGATCTCTGGTGGCCTCGATATAGTGAACTACAGCGTATGCGATGTCCGCATTGATGTGGAACGCGGCTGTACCAGCAGGCCAGTATCCCGAACATTCTTCACCTGCGATAGTGCGCCATGGAAAAGCAGCCCCACGTAATCCGAGTTGCTGGGCACGCGCCCGTGCCTGGTCAAGGGTCGCCTGACGCCAGCGCAGGGCATCAGCGGCGGCGCGAGGCACAGTCAGCGTCAGCACTGGAAGAACGAAGATCTCCGTGTCCCAGAAGGCATGGCCGTCGTAACCAGGACCCGTCAACCCCTTCGCTGGAATTGGACGACGCTCACCACGAGCTCCCGCCTGGAGGATATGGAAGAGCGCGAAGCGCACCGCCTGCTGGATCTGTGGATCGCCCTCGAGTTCGACGTCTGCATCTGTCCAGAACTCATCCAGATAGGTACGCTGCTCTGCAAGTAGACCGTCCCAGCCTGTCAATCGTGCGGCAGATAGTGCTGCAATAACCTGATCGTGGAGTGCTGGCCGCGAACGTTGGCTTGACCAGCCGTAGGCGATAAACTTGACGATCCGCAGCCGTTGACCAGGTTTCAACCGTGCGGTGACGGACACGCGGACCACATCGGGAAAACTTTCGGACTCGATGACTGTCTCTGGCGGCCCCTCTACGTGGTGGTCCATTGCGGCACCAACACGTAGACCACTGACTCGGGTATGATGGACCATGAGCCCTACAGTTCCCTGAGCCTGGTGCTCCTCGCATTCAAGCGGAGCTGCGAGCACAGCTGCGGCCCGTGGATCTCCGCTGGCAGTCGGAAGATCCTCGTTCGCCACTAACTCTGACTGCACAACGACGCGCACCTCAGCATCAAGCGGCTCTACCTCGTAGCTGATCGCTGCAATAGATCGCTGCGTGAACGACACCATCCGCACCGACGACACCCTGATTGTGCGCCCTGCCGGTGAAGTCCAGTCAACGCTGCGCCGGAGCACACCATCACGAAGGTCAAGCTCTCGCTCGTGGCACTGAAGCTCACCATAGCGAACATCAAAAGGTTCGTCCTCGACGAGGAGACGAATGATTTTGCCATTCATGACATTGATGACCGTCTGCCCTGACTCCGGGGAACCGTATTGCGCTTCCGCATAAGGCAGCGGGCGCAACTCATAAACAGAGTTCAAGTAGGTGCCGGGCAAACCGTACGGCTCCCCTTCGTCAAGGTTGCCTCGAAGTCCAATGTGCCCATTGGAAAGGGCAAAAACGGACTCAGTTTGAGCCAGAAAGTTGAGGCGCAGTCTCTCCTCGCGCACACTCCAATCCGCGACACTAAATGCGGGCTGCTCGATCATCGGCGTTCCATCCATTCTGTTCCATCTTCGACGATGAAGCAATGGTTCTTGATAGCTACATTCTTCATGGCTTTTCCTCCACTCGCAAGTATTCTTTCTCTAACTAATACGTTTGAGAAGCGGAAAGAGGCTCTAATTACCTGGCACGCATTCTGTTATTTTTCGGGTTATGTTCTAATTCAACCAGTCCTAATTCTTCCATGAGTGGTGGAAGATACATCCCAAACCTTCCTCTCAGTCCTTTCTTTAACCCATACCATCCACCAAGAGGATTGTTGGGTGAACGTCCCCATGCCTCAACTGTTCCTTCTTTTGCTGGCTTCTGTTCATCTGCACTGCCAAGCTCCATCCAGTCGTTCTGCTCTTTGAGCATTTCATGCAGATCACTTATACAACGGAGATCATACTGCAATACTGTCTTCCCCACAGTACAAACCAGAATAGGCGGCGTGTGTGTTTCGTCCTTGTACATAGTATATTCAGATGTCCCTGAGGGCGTTTTGAGAACCCAGGGCTGTTCTTTTGTTCCTTTTATGTCAGTCATAGTGACCTCCGCTTTCTTGAGATGAGTGAATGATTTATTTTATCACATAAAGTTTTTCTGCAAAATTATGCTTCTACGAAGCAGTTTCTTTTCAATGCATTGAGAATAAATAGAGCAAAAACTACTTCAATCCATTAAGGAATTGAAGTAGTTTTTCTACAAAACTGTGGTATCAGCAATCTGCAATACTACTTACCAGCATTATTCATGATGGTCTGGGCAGCGGCTGGCCAGGTTCCGGCGGTAAATGTGTTATTCGTAACGACATCGTGGTTGGCATTACAATGGGCCGAAGTCCCTTTGCTACCATTGCAAATGAGATAATCGGTGTACACATAATTATTTTCCACGGTGTTATAGGCAATGTTGGTTTGTGACATGGAGAGCCAGTAGGTGACCTTGCCCACCACATTATACAAATCGGTGAAATGTTGCGAACCCTCGTCATGATAGATCGCTCTACCAGCAGAACCTGCATTGTAGATGTAATTATGGTTCTCTACCGATCCAGGCTGGCTGCTCAAGGTATAGATGCTCCCACCCTCACCGATTACTTGCAACGTGTCATGGACAAGGTTATAGGTGATCTGGTTGTTCTGAGCGTAGGAATTGGTGCCCCAACCCCAACCCACTGATATACCAGTATTGGTTATATCATAGACGCTATTGCGTGTGATCAGCGTGTTTTTACTGTATCCGACCCAGATGCCAGCAGCATCTGCATAATCCTGTCCGACCTTGTAAATCAAATTGTGTTGAATGGTATTCCCACTCGTCATCTGATTAGCATTGGTCGTGGCAAAATCGGTCACTTCTCCGAGCTGTATCCCATTAGAGGAAATGTCCGTGATGGTGTTATTTGAGATGATGTTGTTCTGCGCACCATTGCCAAAGTCGATCGCGGCACTACCCAGATGGGTAAAGGTACTATTTGTTAAGGTGATGTTGTGCGCATACTGAAATGAGATGTTGCCCGGCGTCTTGGCAGGAGCAGCCGCATTGATCCACAGGATGCCCGATTGATTATCGGCGTAGCCCTGATTTCCACTCGGTTGCAGCCAGGTAGCATATTCAAACGTAATTCCCGAGAACGTGATGTTGTGTAAAGGCTGAGTTATGCTTGCTCCACTGCCATCGATTAATTTTTCTACCACCGGGGCAACCACCTGCGCGGTAGCCATGTTTTCGCCTGAGCGTGGAATGTAGTAGAGGTAACCACCGCTACGATCCAGATACCAATCACCGGCTTTTTGCAGCAACTCATACGCGTTTTCTACATAGGTAACCGTATTCATTTGCACAAGGCCCTGTCCATTGTATGGATGCCCCGGATTGGGCGAAGTTCCTGCATTATTCCAGCACGGTGTTTTCATGGTGATCTTCGTTCCGCTAATGCTGGCAAATCCACAACTCAGGTATTTCCAACCGGCTATTGTAACGATCTCAATATCGGTCGGGTTACGCCAGGTTTGCATCGCTGTGTTGGTGGTCGTCCAGCCTGTAGCTGTCTTGGTAAAGCCGGCTGGATTTTTAGCACTTCTGGTCAGGTTTGCCCGCACACCGTTCACATAGAGCTGGAGGGTCTGTAGCGAGGTGCTTACAGGAGCACGATAGATGTTTTTTGAGCTATTGTACAGCGACCAGCCGGTGATCGTAGTACCACCGCTGATTACCGGAGTTTCACCAGGATAAGCCTGGTAGATAACGTTGTACCCATTCGTGCCGGAGTCGTGGGTAGTCGAATTCTCACGTAACGTAAAGCTAGAGGTAAGTGTGTAAGTGCCACCGCGCAGATCGACAACAATATCACCCGTCATATTGCTATTGATTGTGCGCACCTTCGCCTGTGCCCCTAAAAGCGAGCAGGGAGCCGCTAATGAGCAAGTACTCCCACTACCAGTCGGCGACGCATACAGAGTCGCCTGCGTAGCTGCACGAGCAGGGGTTATCGATGAGAACGCGAAGTATGTTCCCAGACCGGCTGCAAGAACCAGGCTGAGGAAAATAAGGAAACGAACTTTGCCGTTCCATTTGTAGCGAGACATGTCTTGTTTCTCCTTGTTCTTGTTACCCCGAGCCACCAGATGGGGGCTCGGGAAAAGGCATCGCCTGAAGTGGATCAGTCAGCTCCCAACTTTATGGTGTCATACATGACCCCTCCACCGCTGCTCACACTCGTTGCTCGGAATGTAATAGCATTGGTGCCAGCTCTTAATAAAGAGGCCGCGAAATTGATGGTAAACAGGTGGTAATAGCCGCTCTGGTTGGCGCTGCGATAAATACTCGCATCGTTCGTATAAGATGGAAATGACCCGACGCTACTACCATTCACTCCAACGATCACATGTGTGGACCTGGCAGAGCCCGCGAGAGCGATCGTCAAATGACCCTGGCCACTGTAGGTTTTACTGAGGTCGAAGTTTACCATCCAGGTACCCGCCTTTGTCTGCGCATAATACCAGTTATTAGCAGGCGTACTCTGACCAATCGTATAGGTCAGGTTTGCCGGAACCTGGTTAAACAAACCATACTGGCGCGGGACACTTCCCAGATTGAACTCGTCTGCCTTTCGATCAGCCGTACCGATCTGCCAGAGAGAGTTCGCATACTGGGTAGGTGACCATGTCAACGTTCCCAGATTCACGCTTGAACCGCTCACATTCACATTATTGAGCTCATATTGATCTGTCGCACTGCCTATAGCACCACCAGTGGTACTTCCCCCATTTGCGTAGGCATACAGGCTATAGGTTGCTGGACGAACTTCGGGGATGCTGAAATTACCGTTGGCATCCGCCTGGGTAGAGAAAATGTAGTCTGCACCCTGAGCATAGAGATCGCCACCGGGTTGCCCCAATATTACTGTAGCTCCTGCTGCTGGTTGTCCATTTGCCAGACGCAATGTACCAGTTACTGTTGTGCGTGAGAGTGGATAATGAGAATTGGACAGCCAGCTATATGGCCATGCAGCGTCCTCTATGCCAGCCTGGGCCTGTGCATCGGAAATGCTCCCATTATTGAAGTAGACCAGCCATGGTCCATAAATCTTCCCATCAGGAATAGCCACCGAGGGTGTTCCAAAGTGACTAGCTGAGAGCATATTGAGCACCGTACCATCACCACTGTTCGAATCAATATGGACGGTCAATTCTTGCTTCATTGGTCCACCGTTGACATATTCATGACTGGGCGAAATGACCCAGACACCATACCCACTGCCATACACACCATGGAGCTTGTCTTGCACGACATACGTGGCCGCATCGTATTTGGTGTAAATCGATCCGTCTGCTAACTGATAGGTTGAGTCCTGCAGCACCTTTGCACTATTTATCTGACTCAACGTGGGAAAAGCAATTGAACGTACACTATTGTACCCATTGCGGAAAATGCTGCCATTCACACGGTATAGTGTACGGAACTCGCCCACAGTACCAATCCCTGTAGCCACAAAGTAGGAATAGAGGCCGCTAACTCCGCTTTGTACAACGTAGTGAAGCTCTCCCCAACTACTGATGTAGGCAATATCCGCCATAGTCGATGTATTGGTGACAACCTTCAACTGATTTGGGCTAAAACCCGTTCCTCCATTAATAGAACTGTAAAAGCCCTTTGCAGGTCCAATGAGTTCTTTGCCGTTCCAGACAAGGGAAGTGCCCGTCCCTGCACTATTGAACTTGATGGTATAAATGCCGTTGGATACAGTTGCGTTCATCCCCGACACCGATAGCATGACAGAACTTGCAGCTAAGGTGGTATGAGCTCGTTGGGTGAGACTTATCGTAAAAAGCCCCAGTGCCAACATAGCCAGTATCATTCCACGTAGAAGAATCGAATGCTTTCCTTGCATCTTCATTTTCAAATTCCTTTCTTTCCTTTATTCTTCTTCCATTGAAGAATAGTTTCATGTGTGCCACAAGCACCTTTGCAATGCACAAATGAAATTCAACGTATTATAGCTATTCTTTTACCTCCTTACTTATACGCTTTCTCAGCTCATGGTAATGATGAGCTGAGATTGCTAGAGACATTAAGCCGACACAATGGAGATATTGTCGAACCGAGCATTGATCCATTTGCTGACTAGCAAACCGATCTGACCATGGGTATATGTCGAATCCTTGACACTGGCAACACTCTTCTTATCGATCAACGCCTGAATGGTGCCATTCGCCAGAATCAAGGAAAGCGTATGCCAATTATTCAAGCTAAAGGAGACCGTGCCTGAGGCCAGCGTCGTATCCTGAATCGTGTTGCTGCTAGTGGATGCTTCTTTGAAGAGGGTCCAATTGCCCGTATTGGTTATGCGCAGATGGTAGCCCACCACAGCGCCACCAAGCCTGACCTGGCTGACGAGATTTCCGATCAGCTCAAGGTAGCCAGCCTGCTCAAGTAACACGTCTGCACTGACCTGGTAATTGGCCCAATTGATATCGCCCATAACGGTAAGTGGAGCCGTCGGTGAGCCACTATGCCATGCAATAGGTGCTGTCGTAATAACCTGACGGAGGCCCATGCCGCTGCGACCAGCGCCAGATGCATATGTTTCAAATGCACCATTAACATCGGAAAAGTACCGGACAAGATTACCAGAGGCATACACATCAAAGTTCTCACTGTATGGCAAAGCTAAAGCTTTTGAGGCTGGCGGAGTGGTGGAACCCCTGCCCTGACCTGTCGTGGTGGTCAGACTATAGACGTAGCCAGGCTGCAAAGTCAATGAGAAGGCTCCATTGCTGGGGGTAATATCCTTCTGACGCACAAAATGGTCAATGTCGTTCGCCGAATTGAAATTAGAGGCCCAGACATGGACGGTTCCGGTGGAAAGCCCTCCCGTCACCATGAAACTGGCAGTCTGAGCAGCACTCACACCCATCATTTCGATAATGACGCTATAGTCTTTGCCGTTGGGAGATTTGAGCGTAACATAGCTGCCATTGCTGCTATTCCCACCCAGGTAGCCACAGGCACTATTGAGATACTGCCAGCCGGGCTGCGTAAACTGAGTCGTGTGAGCCATAGCCCAGATATCCCTACCGATAAAGTAGTTACCTGACCATGGCTGCTCGGCAAGCAACAATCCGGCACCAGCAAAAGGTAGCGTCGGATACCAGGCTGCGGCCATGTTCCAGCGTATATCACCTGTGAGCCCTTCAGAGATGTAATCATGATTGAGCGTCTGAGCAATAAACTTGTAGCCCACATCGGTTTGATAGGTTGCGTTTTCACTGGCCCAGAGAGGTTTTTTCAGACTCACGGCATCAGCAGTAGGCGGTCGCGTGGCAGGATAATGCGACCCTACGATATCAATCGCATTATTAAATGCAGCGTCGTTTTTCATGTCGGTCGCCACGGCCCAGCCAGCGTCGTCAGAAGCAACAATTTTGGTGGTCAATCCGTTGCTCACCAGTGCCTGTTTGAGATCCTCGTACCAGATCTTGTTATAGCCACTCTCGTTCCAGCCGCCAATATAGTCGATGTGCAAGCCATGATCCGATTGGGCATGCTAAATCCAGTTAATAATATAAGTAATGTTATCGTGCGACCAGAATGGATGTTTGGCATCAATGTCGGAACTGGCCTGGAACCAGCCCGGGGCTCCCCATTCCAATCCATAGAGCTTGATATTGGGGTTGCGTGCTTTGGCCTGTTCCATCAACCACCATTCGTAGCCACGATTGTAATTCTGATCGGTGCGGCTACGCATATGGCTGGCTTCGGCTCCGTTGGTCGAATTGGTATCACCGCCAATTTCAACTTTGAAGATATGAAGACTGGCTCCATAATTCGGCTTGAAGAGATAATCAAGAATCTCGCTCTGTTGCTGAGCGGGATAGTCAAAAAGGAGGCGCGAGGTGCCACCGCCGCCACTTATGGCACCAATCCCATCAAGAATGCTTCCACTGCCTTTCCCATTTATAGTAATCGATGTTGAAGCCTGAGAAGCCGCATGCACGACTCCTTCTCCAACAAGAGCAGCCGCCACTGCTCCACCACTGAGAATCCCTAGAAATCGACGACGATCCATGTCTTTGCTCATATGTTACAAACTGCCTTTCACTAAGAACTGTCTGCCTGCTATACACTTATGGATGCTCTTTTCACTACACAAAAGCAAGATGTGGAGCCATATAGAGTACCACTTCCTCTATGAGGAAATAACATGTATTATGAAAATTACTCTATATATTTACAAGTTAGTGGGAATGCACTTTTTGCCAGTGATAGGTAAAGAGGCACTAAAATAACCAGTAAGAAATCGTTGATGACAGAAAGAGCGGAAAAGTGGGAAGCATGTATCTTGTACTACATCGAGATATGCTCGACGTTGTGGAAAGAACTGAATAACTCATAAGCAATGATGTCCTCCTTGACACAAACAATATTGACATGTCCTTATAGCTGTCAGGGCGGTGTAACTCACGAATCCTTCGCTCTGTCAGACAACGCCTACTCTTAGTGAGATCGCTCCCAATAAAGAATAAATTACTACGCTTGATTTGTCAAGTGAGTTGACAGAGAAAACTGTAGTTCTGCATCTTTGGGAGTAAACTCCCAAAGAGAAAACGGAGATTGCCATGAGAGCGCGGAAAGATGCGCTTCAGAGGGAAAGATCCTTAACTTCCAAAGAGAAAAAGAGCAAGATTTAAGAAAGCAACTTGCGGCCTTTCTCTCCATGCTATATGATGAAGTCTGAAAAAGTGCGCAGCATAAGGATCGACGCATGGAAGGATCAATTCAGGAACTCTCGCCACGTATCAGTGACTGTCTCAAGGTCATTTATGCAATGCAAGAACGCGGACAAAAGGTATCCACATCAGCCGTCAGCGAACGACTGGGCGTCAGCGATGCTACGGTGACCATGTTATTTAAAGACTTCGCCACCGCTGGCTGGGTCGAGCACGTCCCCTATCGAGGAGTACACCTGACACCGCTCGGAGAGCATAAGGCGATGGAAGTCATCCGGCATCATCGTCTGCTCGAACTGTACCTGGCTCGTCAATTGGGATATAGCTGGGATAAGGTACACGAAGAGGCCGACAAGCTAGAACATGTTATCTCTGAAGAGTTTGAAGATAAAATCGATAGTTTACTGGGATACCCCACCATTGATCCCCATGGAGACCCTATTCCTAGCAAAGATGGCGTAATTTCTTCGCGGTTAGGCCGCTCGTTACTGGAATTACAAAATGGTCAAATTGCGCGTATCCTGCGCGTCAACGATCAGGACGCCGAAAAACTCCGCTATCTGGGGCTATTAGGATTATACCCGGATGTCAATATACAGTTGATTGAGCGAGCTCCATTTGGGGGCCCACTCCGTCTTCTCATTGGTGATTCCCCTCATCAGATAGAGCACCAGGTGGGAGCCACGCTGGCCGAACATATCATGGTTTCTCTATAAGGAATTCATTATGAGTATCAGTAGCACGAACGAGCAACAAAGCTCGTTCCATTCTTCCTGCAATACGCGGTGCCACACTCCCAGCCAGTAGCGCATCCAGTCCCGATCGACCATGACTTGCCATCACAATCAGATCAATGTTTAGACGCTCAGCCAATCCTACAATCTGAGGGGTTGCATCTCCCCGCAATACCTCAGCAGTTACGTTGACGCCTTCAGAACGACACTGAGCGAGAACCTGATCCAGATAATCGGTCGCTCCCTGCTGTGCCAGATCGAGGACCGCACGCATAGTGGTCGGCAGGAGCATACCCGAGACAGCCTGACCACCCGAAAGCGTTGCAAGCGTAGGAATAACCAGAACGAGATGAATAGATGCATTGAAGGTGTGAGCAAGTTCAATAGCTGATGGCAAGGCAGGTTCGTGCGCAATAACACCATCAAGAGGTACAAGAATATGGTGGAGATCAAATTGTGGCATGCTTGTATCCTCACGGGGGAACACAAGGAGAATAGATTGCGCTCCTCGTTGCAGCGTCTTTTGTGCAATGCTACCAAAGAGTAATCCACGTAGTCCGCTATTGCCATGGGTACACATGATTACCAGATCACTACCCAACTCCTGAGCATGCTCAAAGATGCTCTGTGCAACACTATCCTCCCTGTCATCATGTACGTGATATTTTACCTCTATGCCGCTTTCGCGCAAACCAGCCGCCACATCCTCAAGATAGCGGATTGCCTCCGCCGCATTTGTCAGATGTCGTTCACCATGAATAGTTGCAGGTGCCTTCCGCTCCACAATATGCAATAACGTAACCCCAGCATGAGAACGACTTGCCAGAGAAGCGGTTGCCGGAAGAACGGCCTCAGCCAGGCGAGAACCATCCAGGGGAACGAGAAAACTCTTACATCTGGCAGACTGAGTCATAAAAATACCTCCATTCTAATGCCCGAAGAAGGTCTGGTAGAGCAAGAAAACATTGAGCCCGATGATCAATGCCGCCACAATACATGCGAGAAACGTTGTCACACGATGATTCACCAGTTCTCCCATAATATCACGTCGGACTGTAAATAGTATCAGAGGTATCAGAGCAAATGGAATACCGAAACTAAGTACTACCTGACTCAAAACCAGCACATGAGTAGGCTCAAATCCCAGCGCGATAACGATGATTGAGGGCAACATCGTAATGCCACGACGAAGCCAGGGTGGAATCTGACGCTGTAAAAAGCCCTGCATAATGACCTGGCCCGCCATTGTTCCAACCGTCGAAGATGAAAGCCCCGAGGCCAGGAGAGAGATAGCAAACACCCAGCTCGCCGCTGGTCCAAGCAGAGGGACCAGCGTCTTGTATGCTTCCTCTATAGTGCCAATAGTATACATACCTGCGTGGAAGAACGTGGAAGCAGCCATAATCAGCATTGCGGCATTGACAAAACCAGCCACGCCCAGTGCGATAAAGACATCAATAATCTCAAAGCGCAGCAATTTCTTGAGCAATTGCGGGCTACGCGTCACGATGCGTCCCTGCGTAAGCGCCGAATGGAGAAAGATCACGTGTGGCATCACCGTTGCGCCCAGGATACCAGAAGCCAGCAGAATACTCTCCGTGCCACTATACTGCGGAACCGCAGTATGGTAAGCAATCAATTTCCAGTCCGGTCGATCTAGAAACGTCTCGACGAGGTAGCAAAGAGCAATAATACCAACCAGCGCAGTAATAACGGCCTCCATGGGGCGAAAGCCATAGCGCTCCAGACCAAGGATCACAAACGTCACAATGGCAGTTAAGATCCCGCCCCATAACAATGGAATATGAAAAAGTAGTTGGAAGCCAATGGCCGCCCCTATGAACTCGGCAAGGTCAGTCGCCATCGCCACAATTTCGGAGAGAAGCCACATTCCCCAGACAACAGGCTGTGGAAAACGCTCACGGCACATCTCAGCAAGATTATGACCAGACGCAATTCCCAGTTTGGCAGAGAGTATCTGGATCAGAATTGCCATCAAATTACTGACTACAACGACCCATATGAGCAAGTAGCCGAAGCTGGCCCCCGCTTGAATATTGGTCGCGAAATTACCCGGATCTATATAGGCCACACAGGCAATAAACGCGGGCCCCAGGAACGGCAGAATACGGCGCACAAAGCCCTTTTTACTCTTTCCGCTGAGAACCTCTGATGCGGCCCGTAGCGTTCCAGCATCACCACGCCCTATTTGTGAGGTGGTATCAGGAATTTTCGATTGCATGGCATATGTGCCTTCCTCCAGGAGTAACGGTCCTCTGGCAACCACGCACCAGAAAGCACGGCAATAGCAGAACTCCTGATTTTTAGTAAACTAAAAATATTTTTATGTTTTCATAAAAAGAAGTATACTCAGTACGATATGGGACTGTCAAGGAGGATCAGGTAATCCTCTTTTATTATTCAACTTATTATTTAACATTGACAAAAACAATCAGGCAAAGGCAGAGTTGCACATCCTTTTCTCAGAGGCATACAATAGAGTGGCATATAATCGACGAAAGGAGTTTCTCATGCCTCTACCCCTCGAACGGAAAACGGAAGTTGCCATCAAACTCGCACGCCTACGCAAAAAAATGAGCGAACGACATATCGATGCAGTCAGACTCACCTCAATTGCCAGTACCTCCTGGATTACAGCAGGTGCCCGGCTGTATGTGGATGAATCAACCGACCTTGCAGCTTCCTCTGTCTTGATTACGGAGGACCGAGCTTCTATTGTGACGGATAGTATTGAGGCACCACGCCTGGAACGCGAAGAAGAGTTAAGCGACCTGGGCTTTGAATTTCTGGTAAAGCCATGGTACACAAATACCGATGCCGCATCTTCTCTCCTTACTGGTAAACAGGTTGGGCTGGAAGGTGCAGGTGGGAACAACGTGATAGACATCAGTACAGATGTGCGCCACCTGCGTGCGGTATTACAAGAAGAAGAGATCATACGCCTACGCCGCGTAAGCGCTCTTGCAGCGGAAGCTATGTATGAGGCCATTCAGGCAGTACGTCCTGGCATGTCCGAATACGAGGTAGCGGCAAAGTTGTCAGAAGCGGCACGCGAACGTGGTGGAACTGCTGTCGTCAATCTCATCGCCAGCGATGAACGCGTCTATCAGTACCGCCATCCTTTGCCAACCGATAAACCAATCGAACGCTATGCGATGCTTGTACTTTGTCTACGCAAAGAAGGACTGATTCCATCGATCACACGCCTCGTCTATTTCGGTTCCCTGCCCGAGGCTCTCCACGCCAGAGCTCTAGCCGTTGCTCGCGTCGATGCCAGGATGATTCTTGGTACACACCCAGGTCGCACAATAGGCGACATGTTTGAACTGGCACGCCAGGCTTACCAGGAAGAAGGATTTCCCGAAGCGATAGAGGAACATCATCAGGGAGGCAGCATGGCCTATCGCTCCCGTGAGATCATTGCTTACCCTGGCGATACCACTCCTATTGAACACAACCAGGCCTTTGCCTGGAATCCTTCTGTACGCGGTGTGAAATCTGAAGATACGATCCTGGTGGGAAACCATGGCCCGGAGATTCTCACGCAGCAGATCGCCTGGCCTTCATGGGATATCACCATTGAGGGGAAAACGCTAGCGCGTCCCGTCATTCTGGAACGTTAGATCTGTCTTTCTCTGTTGTAGGAACTGAGCAGGCAGCATAAGCTCAGTTCCTACAGCGATAACAGGTATAATGGCTCTTTAATTTGACTACGCAAACAAAATCCATTAATATAAATCTCACATATGGATCAGCAGAGTTGCGAAATATAAATATGTAATCCACAAACGAAAGGAAGAATGAGACCTGAGCTCACTCAGATCATGAACTACTATCATGAAATATTTGAAACTAACTATTTATGAGTTGATAGCACTCAGTATCATCGTCGGTAGTGTAATTATTCGCCTGGTATTAATCAGCCAGAACTGGCCCTGGACAGACAGCGACGAAGGCACTTTTGGAATAATGGCCTTGCATATCGCCTATCAAGGAGCTCATCCTATTTTTATGTATGGCGCGTTCTATATGGGAGCATTACAAGCCTATCTTGGCGCGGTAATGTTTCATCTCTTTGGGCCATCTTTGTTCTCTTTGCGCCTCGGCCTGCTCCTGCTATTTACCTTATTCCTCGTGAGCCTCTACCTGTTGACGCGTACCCTCTACTCGCAAGGGCTGGCCCTGGTCACAATAGTCGTATTAAGCTTCGGTTCAAACTATTTGCTGACCTATCAGCTTCGCTCCTATGGTGGCTATCCTGATACATTACTTTTTGGTACACTAACATTTCTTATTGCTTCCTGGCTGGCTATCTCTTCAAAGCCAGAGATTTCATCGCGCTATATGCTTCAGCGCTGCCTCGGCTTTGGAGTATGGGGACTTGCCGCTGGCCTTGGTATCTGGAGCGATCAGATCATCCTGCCATTTGTAGCCATGTCTGGCCTGTTACTGCTTCTATTTTGCTGGCGCGAATTGCTACGTGTTATCCCTGTGCTCTGTATCCTGATATGCCTTGCCATCGGCATATCCCCTCTAATCTACTATAACCTGCACGCACTGCCCGGGCAGGATAGCTTCCACATACTCCTGGGATTGCAAGGACACAATAGAATCCACTCTAACTTGCTATCTCAGATACTTGCGACCTTCCAGGTCAGCATCCCAACCATTACAGGGGACCCATTCTGCCCAGTGAACGAGTCGCCCGTTCTACGCGACCCGACATCGCCTCACACACTATCATGCACTATCATGCACAGCAGCTGGAGTTTCGCATACCTCGCGCTCTTTGCTTGCGCATTTGCGTTGGCAGTATGGGTTGCCTGGCAGGCCTGGCGCAACTGGCATGGACACAAGGAAGAACCTGAAGCTCGCCAAAACCTGGCTCGTCACATCGCCCGCCTCCTCCTGCTCAGTAGCGCAGTACTCGCCTTATCTCTCTTCGTAGCAAGTGCTGCCCCGATAGATGTACCGGCCAATCATGCGCGTTACATTATCGGAATCCTGATTGCGACACCAGCGATGCTCTGGCCCCTCTGGCTAAACGCCAGAACCATCTTCCAGAAGACAAATGGCCTGGTTCGTGCCAGAAGCATTGCCAGTGCCCTTAGTATCGTCATCATCGGTATTCTCTCCTTGACTGGCACCATCATAGTCTTTCAAGAGATACCAACTGCTCAGGCATATAACCAGCAAGATCAAGCCCTGATAACACGCCTGGAGAGCATCGGAGCTACTCACATCTATGGAGGTTATTGGACCTGCAACAAGCTGGCATTCTTGAGTCAGGAAAAGATCATCTGTGGAGTAGTCTTTGGTAGCCTGCACCATGGTTCTAATCGTTACCAGCCCTACTACGACCTTGTTAAAGCTGATCCTCATTCTGCCTATGTCTTTACCTATAGCGAGTATAGCGTCGTAGTAAAACATTGGGTGGAGCAGAACCCGGCAAAATATCGATTTACCTTCTTTGAGGGATTTTATATCGTCCAACCGGTTTAAAACTATTCAGGCATGCGCGGGAAAGCCTTGCAATGACAAAATAGATGTACTATACAATGTACTGGCATCACTAACTTACAAAAAACGCTCCTCGGAGTAGCAGGCTTGACCTGAGTACGAAAGGCACGGTATGGAAGAGAAGCAGAGCAAACACTCGCCCGCATTCAGAACAATTTGGATCTGGCTTCAGCTCCCAGTACTCATCTTGCTACTCATTGCAAGCGTCATCTGGCTCACTATTCAACAGGGACGGATGACGCTTCAGATAGAACAACAGCAACATACTACCGCACTCCTGATCGCGCAGAATCAACAACAAGAGGCTTTGCTTTCCAACTATATCGATGCTATTTCAGATCTGATGGTCCATGATAAGCTCTTCACTGCTAAACCTGATGATCCTGCCGCTGTCATTGCTGAAACACGAACACAAGAAGTCCTTAACAAGCTAGATCCAGATCAAAAAGCAACACTCATGAGTTTCCTCTACGGCACAAAGCTTATTGGTAATGATTATCACATTATTAGCATGATTGGTGCAAACCTACACGATGCCAATCTGCACAACATCGATCTGAGAGACACATATTTAATTGGTGCAAATCTTTCGGGAGCCAATCTACAAGGAGCCAACTTGAATTTCGCTACCTTGAACTATGTAAACCTTAGCGGAGCTAACCTCACAGGAGCAACCCTCTCTGGCTGCGAACTGCATAATGTCGATCTGACGGGAGCAAACCTGAGCAACGCCAACCTGAAAGACGCATTTGACCTGGGAGATACGCTCCTCGTGAAAACGAAATCGCTCTCAGGTACCACTATGCCCGATGGAACAGTACATCCTTAAAAAAAGAGTTTTTGAGGGATATGCTCTTCCTCTGTTTCTATAGATGATCTACGCAAGAAGCTTTATCAGGTTTTCAAAGGAGGAGCTATTCATCTCCAGTTTGAAGACGCGAAGTCTTTCTGGCTCGTTGACAGTAAGAGCAAGAGGTAATTTCAAGGGGTTCCATCCATGAGGGAAAAACACTGGAACTGTAGGTAGGGACGTCACCCTCATGGACAGAAAATGAAGCGGAAAAACTTGCTAGCTTTTCTCTATATATGACCGCCTTCAGGAGTGACATCAGTTTTCGAGGTTTCAGCCGTCTCCTCATGCCCACCAAACTCGAAGCGCATCGCAGACATCACTTTATTGGCAAAGTCATCCTGACCACGTGAGGCAAAACGCTCGTAGAGTGCAGCAGTCAATACATGTGCTGGAATACCTTCGTCGATTGCCGCTGCTATCGTCCAGCGTCCCTCGCCCAAATCTGCCACGCGACCCTGGAAATTCTTCAGATCTGGACTCTGCAGCAGAGCATGGGCCGTCAGATCCAGCAGCCATGAGCCAATCACGCTACCACGCCGCCAGAGTTCTGTGATATCGGGCAAATTGAGATCATACTGATAGTATTCAGGGCTACTCAGAGGGGCCGTCTCAGCATCAACAGTCTGCTGTTGCTTACCGACATTAGCATGACTGAGGATGTTGAGACCCTCAGCATAAGCGGCCATTATGCCATACTCAATTCCATTGTGCACCATCTTGACAAAGTGGCCCGCTCCATGAGGACCACAATGGAGATACCCCTGTTCCGCAGTACCACCAACCTTCTCGCGACCCTCCGTACGACCAGCCGCATCAACGCCAGGAGCCAGAGTAGAGAAGATAGGATCAAGGCGTTTGACAATCTCATCTTCACCACCGATCATCTGACAATAGCCACGCTCTAATCCCCAGACACCACCGCTCGTTCCAACATCAAGATAGTGGATGTTATGCTCCTTCAGCATTTTTGCACGCCGAATATCATCGTGGTAGTAGGAATTTCCACCATCGACAACGATATCTTCTGGTGAGAGGAGCGGAACGAGGTCGGACAATGTCGAGTCTACTGAAGCTGCTGGTACCATCAACCAGATAATGCGTGGTGTACTTAACTTATTGACAAGATCCGACAGCGAGGTTGCGCCAGACGAGATAGATCCATCTTGCAATCGCTTCTCCACAGAGCTTGCATGACGGGCATATCCAACGCAGGAATGTCCTGCACGTAACAAACGTTTTGCCATATAAGCACCCATACGGCCAATTCCAATGAGCCCGATTTCCATTATAGTTTCCCTTTCTCGTAACTGCTTTTCGGTACAAAATACCATTATTGACATAAATCTCCAGTTCTCTCAACAAGCGAGAACAAATAGAGACCAACCGGAGTCTAACTTACGCATGCAAGAAAGAGCTCAGATTGTTGAAGAGCTTTCTTCTATCATCACGCGTTATTTGTTTAAGGCTTTCTATACCATAAGCATTATAATATCTTGTGCGTCCCGAAACCAACTTTTCCGGCTAACTGGCATATGTGTCCATCTCTCCAGACAAGAGACCCTCTTTATATAACACGTTTCTGTCACCAGGACGTTGCGTTTTCTGCCATTTTTCAAATAGATATGGTTCTGAAACGACAAGTGGCTACTCTTGCAACATATTTTTCTCTTTTTGCGTTCTATGGCACAGAAGTGAGAAACTCTGTTGCGGAAGGGGTCGCATGAATCACGGTGAGACCAACCTGTCGGTATTGCTAGCAATGGACCTCACGGTGGCATAGGCAAGGCGTGGGTGACCGACTAGATACTATTCGGTTGGCATACGCTTGTGACCGCCTTATTATGTGGTCACAAGCGTATGTTTATTAGAGACAGGATTCAAAAGAATATTGTATAGTAATGATGGGAGAAGGTTAGAGCTAAATCAAATTTGTGATTGCTATCATTTATATATAAGCTAGAGGGAGAAGCCATGTCAGACCAAAAACGGGTTCTGGTACTCCAACATTTCCAGGAAAATCCCCCTGGTCGCGTCGGTGACCTTTTAAATGAGCACAAGATTGCTTATGATGTTATACAGGTTGGCACCGACCAGCTCTCCGACCCCATGCACTATCAAGCACTGATCGTTCTGGGTGGAACACAACATCTCTACGATAAACATAAATATCCCTATACTGTCCACGAAGAGATCTATCTTCACCAGGCCATCAGGCAAGGCATTCCTTATCTTGGCATGTGTCTGGGTGGTCAGCTGCTAGCAAATGCGTTCCATGCTACTGTGAGCCGGCTTCCCAAAGAACACATCGGCTTCTTACAGATTCATTTTTCGGAAGAAGGGAAGCAAGATCCTCTTTACCACGGTCTACCTGGCTATGAGCAAGCCTTCCAATGGCATGAGGATTGCTTTGCATTGCCTGAAGGCGCTATCGCATTGGCACATCATACCGACGGCTCCAATCAAGCTTTTCGCTACGGCCGTCACGCCTACGGCATTCAATATCATGTTGAACTAACTGCGGATATGCTCAATACGTGGCTACACGATCTCACGCTAAAGAATGAGTTTATTGGAGAGTATGGAGAGGAAGTATACAAAAAGGTCGAACGAGATGTGTCCCGTCTCTTCCCAACTTACGCACAACACTCACATATTCTGATTGAGAATTTTCTTAAAATCAGCCACCTGATGTAATACGGTTCGGTACATCGTCGATCCTTATCAACCGATCTGACAATACCAATGGTTCCATCAATACTGGCTGGTCCATGGTGAAACGCGTTATCTATAGCCTGTTTATACTTCTGGTGAGTGTGCCGTTATTGAAACTCGCTCCGCTCGTCATTAGTAAATAATAGCAAATCTGGAAGTTATTTTTGATAGTATCACCCTGGCTGGTATACAACTTGTCAGGGTTGAGTGATATGCATATCTCTAGCTGAATCACCACAGGCAAGATAAGCATCAAACTTCCTTGAAGGTTGACCTGTGCAAATCTATGAACATGCAAACACAGAATATATTGAAGCATTAAATTAGCATATCGAAATTGAGAGGCGAAATAATGAATAAAGAGAAAGAAGTGGGGAGCCAACATTGGAAAACGCAACTGCTATCCTGGCTACCAGCATTGGGTCAATTAGTCGTACTCGTCATAGTTGCAATCGTACTCCTCCTCCCTGCATCAATAACACCAGATCTGTTGCCTGCTGGTAGTCCATCTAGCGATCTAATGGTCAGTGAATGGCCCACGGCACTCTTGATCCAACGTACCTTTGCACAAGGACATGGGCTACCGCTCTGGAATCCTTACTATGCTGGTGGCCAACCCTTGATCGCTGATCCACTCGCCGCACTCTTCTATCCACCAACACAGCTGGTCCATTTCCTCTCATTGCGCAATTACTATCTCGTGCTCATGATAGGACACTTCATATTTGCGGGAGTGGGGATGTTACTCCTGGCACGCCTGGCGCTCAAACTGTCACGCCTTCCCTCACTGGTAGCAGCTATTAGTTTTATGGCGACACCACGGCTGATCAGTCATCTTGGCGGAGGACATCTCACTATTTTTCAGACTGTCACCTGGTTTCCCTGGCTCGCTCTGGCCTGTTGGGCTACAGTGCAAAATCCGCGCCGCTGGGGGGCTCTCCTTGGGATTTGCATCGGGATGACACTACTGGCAGGTCATCCACAAATGGCGTACTATGGCCTATTGATGACTGCCGGGCTGTCTGTCTGGCTCCTCATACAGCGGTGGCGTCTGCAAGGTCGACAAGCATTACTCGGATCAGTTGCAGGATTGGCTGTAGCTGGCATAATCGGATTTCTGATAGCAGCAATCCAACTGCTCCCGCTGGCAGAATTTACCGCTGTCTCAACGCGCCAGCTTTCAGTAAAGTCAACGGATGCTTATCCATTACCTGATTTCCTGTATGCACTCTTCTTCCACGCGCAACCAATTAAATTTCCATGGGAGGTTCTTATCTCACCAGGGAAAGCTGTCCTTGCGCTGGCGCTGTTCGCAGTGGCGACGAGGTGGCGCAAAGCCTGGCCACTCGCCCTTGGTATCGTACTCGTGGCTGGTCTCGCCATGGGTAACGCCTCTTTCTTCTATCTGCTTGTGGCAAAGATCTTACCTGATCTTGATCTCTTCCGCGGCCTCGCCCGTATCTGGTTCGTCGCACTCGTTCCCATGGCCCTACTTGCCGGACTGGGCACCGAATCACTACTGCTTGGTCTACAACAGCTCTCTTCTCGCCTGGTTTCCCGCTTTTCATCTCACATAAGAGTTAGCGCCGGTATCCTCATTGCCCTTGTCGTTGCTCTTACACTCCTCATTACAGATGCCGGGTATGCCCGATCCTACGATGTGCGCGTAGCTACTACCCCTACCCCATTAGCACTCAGAGCAGCGCAATTAGCTGGCTCCGGACGCATTTACGGTGTGCAAGCTAACCTCCTACAAGTAAGCTCGGTGCAACTGCAAACACCTTTCGCCCATGGCTGGGATCCTCTCTTGATAGAATCCTACGTCAACTATATGCAAGCCGCTGGAGGTTATACCGTCCAGGGCTACCAGGGCGGCGTTCCTGGCAATCAGCTTCCTTCTGACAAACCGAATGCTCGCCTACTTGGTTTGATACACATAAGTGTAGTGCTCTCGCGGCGAACACTGAAGGATCAACACCTCGTAAGTGTTGGGAAGATAGATGGCACTCTGATCTACAAAAACACGGATGATGCTGGCCCCGGCTACCTTGTGCGACCTGATCAGAATGGTAATCCGCCCTCGCTCAACCAGCTGCAGCGGCTCAATATTCCGGTGCACACAGTCACTCCTGATCCTGAGCAAGATACATTTACCTTTTCCACCAGTACTAAAGCGTATTTCGTTATAGCTATGCCATCGTTTCCCGGTTGGACCGCCAATCTCGACGGCCACCTGGTAGGAATCCAGCAGATTGCAGGAATGCTGCCAGCGATCAAAGTTGGTCCCGGAACGCATACGCTGAGCTATACCTACGCCCCGCTGTCCTTGCGCATCGGTGCCATACTCTCAGGGATCGGCCTTATCGCTATGGGTGTATGGTTCATTGCCGCACGCCGACGTAAGCCGGGTAAGTTGGGCAAGACTGATGACCCTAGTAGAATGGAGGAGCATGGATCAATCACGCAGAAAGAAAATGTAGTAAATGCATAGAAAATTATACACGAACTACTAATAAATAAACGACAATAGCACCTCTATAATCGAAGCCAGAGGTGCTATTGCCGTGAACATGATAGAACAGGTCAGGAGGAAAACTTGAAATGTCTTCTAGTCCCTCATTTTGAGTTCGTCGCTTGCAGGAGCCGCCAACTCCAGTTCTCGATATTCAAAATCTGTTAGCTTGTCCTCTCCTGGTAGCTCAACGTAATAAATGTAAAACGGTTCGGTACGTCGTCTATCCTTATCAACCGATCGGACAATACCAGTGGTTCCATCACTACTGGCTGGTCCATGGTGAAATGCGTTATCTATAACACGCACACGATCACCGACTTCAAATGCTTTGTCATTCATCGTAATGCTCCTTTGCTACTATGAGTATACCACGTGAGCATCATCTGTCCATGATAGCAGCCAAATGAACAGGCAATACTAATCAGGATGACCTATATAATAACACCATTCGCCTTGCGCAAAGCGAGAGCCGCTTGAACAAGCGCATCATATCGTGGATCCTGTTCCCCCTGAGGCACACAGCGGTAGGTTAGTTCACGTATTCTCTGATTTTGATGTAAAGCGCTACGTTCTTCATGTAGGGGCTGAATCTTAAAATGCCAGCTCTGCTCGCTTATCTTGGTTGGCAAGTATCCAGCAACAAGCATTGCGCCCTTAAATTGTGCATTCGAGACATACAATTTCGTCTCACGCTCGTACTCGTGCTTAAGTCCGTAGCTACTATAATCATCATCGACTTTTGTCGCAGGTTGGATAGCGTGCTCTATCCAGTACTGGAGAGTCTCTTTCTCCTGAGGAGAAAGAGTGTCATATGCACGAGGATGGTCCCTTTGCCTCGTATTATCAAGCTCAGAGCATATCCGTTCATAATCTGTTCTACTCATGCTTCCATCTCCACTCTAGACTCGGGGGTGACAAGTTCGATGTAAGCATCTCCATCAACAAGAGCAGAAAAGATTCTCGTCTCGTCAGTTACCTCCATGAGTACATAGACAACTCCTCCATCGGCTGCATTTATACGCCCTCTTTCGCCGGTTCGCTTAACACGTACGAGATCACCCTCTTGAAAATACGTTCCGTCTGCATTGGTCTCCATGGTGTAATCTTCTTTCTCAATATATTGGTTAGAGTTTATTACTTGTGGCGTTGGAGCTTGCGATCTACTCAGATGCGATCATGATATTGGTTACGTTTCTTTTCTCTCGCGCGTTTCTCCGCACCAGTACGATAGGTCATATAACCAAATGCACCTACAACAATTACAAGAAGCAGGAGCAGGAGTATAAGTGGTGACATGATACTCTCCTTTATACGTGTGGTTCAGATACCGCTCTTTCTCAAATGAGGAGGAATTCGCGTGCTGTCTCACACGAGAGGCATATCGTCGCAGTACATAGCTCATACGAAGGCGTAAGAGATAGTCTAAGTATACAGTATTTTCTACAAAAGTGCAACATTTATCAAAGCCAAAAGAAGATAATAAATTATTCTTATAATATTTCTGCTTGAAGAGTATAATGATCAACATATCAGATGGAAAAATTGCCTCAATTACATCTCAAAACTCATATTTCAACTCCTATTATCTTTTAATGGGTGGGGAAAATGAAATGGTAAAGTGCTTTAATAGAAATCTGAGACAACTTTTTTACAATTCATTCATACCATTTTGATATTAAAGTCCTATGATTAGCGATATAACGATAAACATTCAACTGATTGCTGTTCCAACCATGCATCACATGCTTAAGAATGCTTACCTGTTATCACAAAGTCGAAATGGGTAACAGGCTAATAGTCGGTTGTCAATGCTTATACAAGGAGTAACCTTTGGTGCACACTGTAGAGCTTGAATTATTGGATGAACCGCCTCATGGCGAACCACAGCTTAAGGAGCAAATTTCAACCATACCTACCCGGCCTCTGGAATCCCACAAGAAATCATGGAGAAGAAGTCTGTTCTGGCAACTTTTCCGTTTCGGCCTGGTCGGGGGACTCAACACCGGCATAGATCTCTTGTTTTTTAACGGACTCCTCTGGCTATGGCCCACCCGAAACACTGCGAATCTACTCGCATACAATTCTTTTGCTTATGCCTTTGGTGCTGTCAATAGTTTCATCTTGAACAAATATTGGACCTTTCAGAACAAGCGGCAAACAACCTACGGCGAAGTGGTGCGCTTTGCCCTGACAACGTTCTGTGGCATCATATGCAATGATGGTATCTTATGGGCCGCGAGTAACTTCCTACATCCCGTAATGATCAATGCAACGCTCTGGGCAAACACCTCTAAAGTGCTGGCGATCAGTGGAACATTTATGGTCTCATACCTGGGTATGCGCCTCTGGGTCTTTGCTCATCAGCCCGGGAGGAAACAAGAATGAACAATTTCTCTTCTCAGAAAGAACTCTCTCCTGATGCTGACCAGGCATGGGGAAGAGAGCTTCGCACATCTACATTTCGCAAAACTTGCGCTCCCCCATCTCCTATGGTATACTCGAAAAGACTAAGTCTCTCTTTGCCAGGCACATTTAGCGTATGGTAAAAGAATCCGTAGAAAGGCGTCAGACATGGTCCTCAGGAGCGCAGAGCTACACAGCAATTTACAGCACCTTAATGGCATGCTTACAACTCATGAAGCCGCAAAACAGCTTGATCTCAGTTATTGGCACTTTATGCATCTAGTAGAAGCAGGACGCATACCGGGTATACGAGTAGTGGATCGCTGGCTCTTCTCGCCCGATGATCTGGATGAGTATAGACGTAGTAAGTATGGTGAGTTGGAAGATATGGCCCGAACGGCGTTGGAAAACCCGGCCATCGAGTTAACGGAGAAACAAGAAATCATCTGTCGTCACCTACTCAACAACGAACGCCCCTCAGAAATCGCCCGTAAACTCCAACAATCGCGCCAGGCAGTCCACTCCCAACTCTCTCTCATCCGCGAAAAAGTCTCCCGCCTCAACCCGGAAACCTCCACTCCCTCAACTACTACCCGCCGCACCTCCCGCAGCAAACGCGACCAGATTCCGTTATGAAGCCATAACAGATCCCCAGTCTTGTTTATCTACTATGAGCAGAGCAGAACCATTGACATTTATGCGCTCTTTTTAATAAGACTATAAGAATTTTTGAGCCTTATCGCTCATTTTACTGCACCGATGGACGATCCATGCCACGAGCGCGGCAACACTGCTTATCTGCGAAAAAACCATGAAAGCCCATACTGACCTGTCAGGAGAAAATGGACAAACGCAGGAATGAAAATGCAGAATATTTTGTTATGATTACTGAAGCACAGGCGCTAATATTAGCGCAATTTTAATATTCTGTAAAAAATCGGCATCAAAATATACTCAGATGTCCTATAGTGACTTGCCACCACACGCAATTTGAGGTAATATTTAGCTGGTAAAAAACGTCGGTCTTACATGCTGCCGTTCGTCGGAAATAATCGCCACTTATTCTTTTGTAAAGGCGTCACTCTCCCTTGGCCAGATGAAGAAAAAGATTGTGTTCTGCGCCAGGAGTAGTTCTTCTTTCGATAAATACCGCAAGAGCTGTATGTTTCAAGCAGTTACAGGCTCCAACCTCACCGATGAGGTAGAGCAAAACAGTGGCGCTCATCTGGGAGAATATCAACGCCATAAAAATTAAATCAACAATCTGGACAATGCATTTATGCGCAAAAGTGACGCGAAACTAAAGTAATAATACTACTTTTCCAAGGTTTTTGCTGTCGTACGGTACGGAGGATCAACACAACACTTATGCAGGTTAACATGACTTTAGAAGAAGGTTCAACACTGACCAAAAGAGAAGATATTCGCAACGTCGCCATCATTGCACACGTCGATCATGGTAAAACGACGCTGGTTGATGGTCTGCTCAAACAGAGCCACATCTTCCGCGAAAACCAGGATATGGGCGAACTTATTATGGATTCGAATGACCAGGAGCGTGAGCGCGGCATTACGATTCTCGCCAAAAATACAGCAATTATATATCGCGGCATCAAAATTAATATTATCGACACGCCGGGACATGCCGATTTTGGTGGCGAGGTTGAGCGCGTCCTCAATATGGCTGATGGCTGTATCCTGCTGATCGATGCTGTAGAGGGACCGATGCCACAGACGCGTTTTGTGCTGCAAAAGGCGCTGGAACTCAATCTGCAACCCATCGTGATCATTAATAAGATTGACCGTCGCGACGCACGCCTTGAGCAGGTCAATGAGTGGACACAGGATCTGTTCCTGGAACTGGCTACGACGGATGCACACCTCAATTTCCCTATCCTTTATGCGATTGGACGTGATGGCGTCGCAATGTATCACCCCAACGACGAGCGCAAAAACCTGGAACCACTCTTCGAGACCATTATCAATACGGTTCCCGCTCCACTCGTTGATACCGAAGCACCACTCCAGATGCTGGTTACAGCACTCGACTACGACGATTATAAAGGCAAATATGCCATCGGCCGTATCATCCGTGGGCGCATCGCTTCCAACACCTTTGTCGCACGCATCAATCGCGATGGCGTCACATCACGCCAGAAAATCAATCTGGTCATGACCTACAAAGGCTTGCAACGCATCGAAGTTCCGGAAGCGCTGGCTGGTGACATCGTAGCACTGACTGGCATTTCCGATGCAAATATCGGTGAGACTATCGCTGATGTTAACACACCTGAAGCCTTACCGATTATCGCCATCAGCGAACCTACCCTGAAGATGACGTTTGGGGTCAATTCCAGCCCCTTCGCAGGAAGAGAAAGCAAGTACCCAACATCGCGCCAGTTACGTGCACGCCTCTATCGTGAGCTGGAGACTAACGTGAGTTTGCGCGTCGAGGATGGTAACAGTGCCGATGAGTTTCATCGTATCGGGACGTGGTGAACTCCATCTCTCAGTATTGATCGAATCTATGCGCCGCGAAGGCTACGAATTCCAGGTCTCCCGTCCAGAAGTCATCACACGTGAGGACGAGAACGGCCACACGCTTGAACCTATTGAGCACCTGGTCATCGATACAAAAGATATCTTTATAGGCGCTCTCACGGAGACGCTAGCCATGCGTAAAGCACAACTCTCTAATATGGTTAACGATGGTAGTGGTAATGTGCGCCTGGAGTACACTATCCCCACACGCGGCTTGATCGGCTTCCGTAACATCTTCCTGACCCTGACTAAGGGTAATGGTGCTATGAGCAGCTTGCTTATCGGCTTTGAACCCTGGATGGGCAAGATCGGCACGATGCGTATGGGTGCACTCATCGCCTCTGAACAGGGCGTTGCCGTTACCTATGGCCTGGGCAATGCTCAGCAACGCGGAGATACCTTTATCGAGCCTGGCACGCCCGTCTACGAGGGCATGATCGTCGGCCTCAATAGCCGCCCGATGGATATGGCTGTCAATATCTGTAAAGAGAAGCAGAAAACAAATATTCGCTCCTCCACTTCAGATATCTCTGTTCGTCTGACGCCACCGATCCTGATGAGCCTGGAGCAATCGCTCGACTTCATCAACAATGATGAGCTGGTGGAGGTTACACCACATAATATTCGTCTGCGCAAGCGCTATCTGACACAGCATGAGCGCTCACGGATGAGAGAACAGGATTAACGTAGAGATGTCACCATCCATACGCACAATACCCTCTCTCACCAAGGTAGGGGCCCGAATACTTCGCGCCCGCCGTACCCGATAGACCGCTTTTGCCAAGAAAAACCCGCACGTCACGAGGAAACGGATGAGTGCAGAACGAATTCCTCAGGCACGGCGGGCGCGAAGTATTCGGGCCCCTACCTATCCTCATGGGTTCGGTGAGTCGTCGCACTATCGTTCGCCGAAGAGCTTCGAGAGGACGCAAGGATTAGAACAGCTCTTTGCGCTCTTCCAACTCTCCCAACAACACCAACTCCTCATACTCCTCATGACAGGAAGGACAGTTACCAAGGTGGCGGGCGACTTCAGCGATTTGATGTGGAGGCATCTTGACGAGGGGGTAGATGGGACGTGTGGCTTCGTAGTAATCGGGGAAACGCGCACAGCACTGATCACAGGCCAGCATATCTCCGGTCAGCAGGTCTACGGAAAGGCGGACCAGACCATGATGGCAGATAGGACAGGAGCGGATATGAGCAATAATCTTTCTATTTATTGCTACCTCCTCTCCGTCCCTCTGGCAATTCATCTTTAAAAGTTGCAGTATTCGATCACAACCCATCGCCAGCCTTTTCCAAAGCAACTGCTAACACATCCATTTACTTAACAATACACTACTCCACGAGAGAACGCAATATCCTCATGATTTCTTGATTGCGACGCAATGTCCTGAGCGCACGATGCCGCCACAGGTAGATATCCTGCAAGGCTACATGAAGACGTTGCGCCAGTTCATCTTCATCGACACCGGCAAGATACGTATAGACCAGCACTAAGCGGTAATTTGAGTTCCGCATCGAGAGAATAGCTTTGCCAAGCGCTTCGTGCAACTCCTGCAAGAGAACATGCTCTAATGGGTCACCTGCACCATCACTTTGATTTACGAGCCGCTCTTGCAAAAGTTCCATCTGCGCATCCAGCGAAACCTCTCCTCCACGCTGCTGCCTCTGTACATAAGCATGTGCCTGGCGAATCAGAATAGTTTGTATCCATTTTAAAAATGCCGCAGGGTCATCTGGCCCCTTCATCTCTACGGTGAGAAGGATTTCCAGCGTCTGATGAACTACGTCTTCTTCGGCGTGCACTACAGTGCGTAATAACGATGCATAGCGTGTATTCATCAATGATTGTTCCAGGTAACGTCTAATATTATAGAAAGCATAATTGCGCATAGACACGTCGCTAGTTCGCCATGCCTCATATAATTCGCGGCTGCATATCCGTTGCGCAATACGTACCAATACATCGTGCGGTGGCTGCATATCCCCTTTGCCTACCAGCTTCCATTCGTGGGAAATTTGCTCAGCCAATTCAGCCGGTAGCAGTATTCCCTGCACATAGGCTTGAATGGCTTTTTCTGCCACAGCACGGATCCTCGATTGCAGATCGTCGTCCTGCTCGCTCATTTCCATTCTTTCGCTCAAACCATCACAGTAATATTCATCCGACATCCGCATGGGCGTGACAAATCCCATTCCTATAAAATCGCGTAAAATCGCGCTCCTACAGGTGTCAGATGAACCTGGCCAGAAGAGTATTATCAATTTTATCTCTACTTAAAATGACGATTTTTTAGATTGATTGCAAAAACGAGATTGATTGCAAAAACTGCAAGATTTTTCCGCACGCTTCCTACCTGTTCTATAGATGGGCAATCTCGCTCATATGCGACCCATGTATAGATATTCTTACCCGGTAGTATACAGGAGGAAGTGCGGCAATGATAGTATCACTTAAACGATTTCTTCTCTTATTGATCCTGGCACTTATACTGCTCACTGACTTATTGAGTTGGACAATGCATATAGTTGCGGCACCTATTACACCCACATATCACAATCAAGGGCATTATTCCCAAAACTGCCCTCCTCCACCCTATGACTGCTGGTGAGAATACTCAATGAGGATAACAGGAAGCTTCAATAGGAATATGTCCCCATTAAGCATGAATTGAAGAAAAAAAGAGGATATCAGGAAGGTAGGAGGTTTCCTGGAACAGCTCCGAGAGTTTTAAAAACCGTTCCAGGAAACCTCCTCTTTTTCAATCACACATTCTTTGCTGTGCGAGTCTTGCGCTGCATTTCGGCCTTTACTACTGTAGTACCAATCGCGCGACCAACCAACTGCGGCTCGTTCAGCACATCAGCTGCCGAAGGACCGATATCAAGGCGCGGAGTAATAACTTTGTAGGCTTCAAACTCTATACGACGTGAGGTACGCCCAATGTTGGTAATACGACCAGTCACCTCGACAAAATCGCCCGCAAAGATCGGTGCCAGAAACTCGATCTGCTCATAGCCGGCCAATAGCCCCTCATCGCCATCACAAAGAATAGCTAGCTCCGTAGCGATATCTCCAAAAAGTGAGAGCAAATGGGCTCCATTGACCAGTTGCCCCCCATAATGCGCATCATGAGCACTCAGACGCACACGCAACTTTGAAACATACTCCTCGTTATTGGGCATAGGCTCCTTTCCTTTCATATCCTGAATATGTGCCATATCTTCTCATCTTTTCTTAACCAGGCTAATAGCTTCAACCTCAGCAGGAAGCCAGGCACTTTCACGTACTATAAAAATCTATGTTATAACCTTGAATAGACTATAGATTATAACATGGATTTCAGGAAAAGTGGGGAGATCGCTTTTCCTGGGGTGCAGTTGGGAAAGTTCAATTGGAGGCATGCCATTGAGCAGGCTTTACGGACCGTGTTTTCTGAAGTAGTTCTCGTATTCCATTACATTTAACCAGGCCATGATACAATACAACTATTCACCCGCTACATCACAAAAAGCTAGATGGAGTCATTCAATGCTACCTTACGAAACCGCTCCAGAAACTCACCACAGAATACATCAAAGCCGTATGGCAAACGTTACCGCAGCATATACGTCCAACGTTCTTGTTGTCAGCTCCCTGCCCAGAGCTCTCCGAACGCTACAATTGTGACGTGACAATTGCCAGCGAGACCTTCCAGTACACGGGCAGCTTCAAGTTTCGTGCTGCCTATAATCTCCTGTCCAGCATACCCCATCCACACGTCATTGCAGCTTCTTCGGGCAATTTTGGGCAGGCAGTGGCCTATGCAAGCAAGTTATTGAGAAAGACATGCACTATTGTCATGCCGGATACTTCTGCACAAGTGAAGATCAGTGCCGTCAAAGCATATGGAGGCAATGTCGATCTGGTGAATGTGCGCCAGGTCAGCCGCGCAGAACGCGTAGCACAACTGATGGCAGAGCGACCGGACTCATTTCAGGCTCAGGCATATGATGATTATCGCGTCGTCGCTGGAAATTCAACGCTTGGGCAGGAGATCTTCAATGCCGCTCCTTTCGATATCATCGTGGTTCCTGTTGGAGGCGGTGGAATCAGTTCAGGCATCGTTATTGCTCGCGACTTCCTACAAGCATCAACAGAGGTCATTGGAGCTGAACCGTTGCCAGGAAATGACGCGGCACGTTCGCTACGCAGTGGTCAATTAGTCCGCAATGAACACGAACCTGAGACGATAGCTGATGGCGCACGTACGGTGAGCCTGGGCAAACTCAATTGGGAGATACTGCAACAAGGATTGAGCGATATCATCGAAGTTCCCGACGAACTGACCAGTAAAGCATTACGTCATTGTTTCCGTTATGCAAACTTAAAAGTGGAACCAACGGGGGCGCTAGCCATTGGCGCACTCTTTACAGAACCAGAGCGCTTCTCTGGTAAGCGCATCTGCTGCATTGTGAGTGGAGGGAACGTCGATCCGGCAGTATATGCACACATTCTTGCTGAAGATGAAATAGCATAGGGTTGTCCCTCTTGCAGAGTTCCGCTTCCCAATGCGGTCGCAAGGACGGGAGCTCATGTGGGACAACCCTATGCTGGATAGATCGTCAAATTTGAGAATTTAGCCTGTGCTCCCGGTTTAGCATTTTGCATATTGGCGACGAAAGGAGCAATAGTGCCATTCACATAGCTGGTATCAGTGATCGTCTTTACTAATTGCCCATTTACCGTCAGAGACAGGGTTGATCCTTTTGCGGCAATGGTCATATGATTGACAATACCTTGCTTCTGAATGGCCGGATTGAGTGTATAATCTACAAGCTTTGAGTTCGTTGGAGCACCATTTGCATCCGCCGTGCCCTTAAAAATAGCGTACGAACCATCGCCGTAGAGTTCGAAGCGATAATAAGTTGCCAATTCCGAAATTCTGAAATCGAGGAGCCGCGAACATAGATGCCATACCCATTGATCGGATCACCCTGAGAGAGCATCGCATCAACAGACAAAGTAAAATCGCCAAAGATCTTGTTTCCCGGTAATAGCTCCCACAGCAGTTCGTTATTATCATCCTCTAGAACCAGAGAATTGCCAGCTAGCGAAATCGAAAAATGGGGTGGATCAGATTGCAGGCTCCATCCGTTAACATTATTTTTAAACGTATCAGCAAACAATGGGGTACCTTTCGGGGCTCCTCCAGTAGCAACGGATAGTGGCGTCACAGCATTATGCTTATTGAGCAAGGTATAGCCAGCGAATCCTCCTCCCGCCAGAACGATCACTAGGAGAATAAGCAAAGGAATCATCCATGGTTTTGAGCGACGAGCTGACGGTGTTTCGTTGAATGCAGGTTGAGTAAAGCGTGGCAACTCAGGTGATGATGGAGGTGCCGCCGTTGCCATTGGGAACGGCTGAAGACTCCCCGATTGTGTTCGTGACATATCAAACGGTCCCGTTCCAGGAAATTGTTGCCCTGGTACCGGAGATGCTCCAAATCGCTGGAAGCCTGTAGGAGGCATCCCATAAGGTGCCTGCGAGATCGGACCCGTTGGAGGTGTTCCATACGGTCGCGGTCCTATCGATCCTGTAGAAAGTGCTCCTGATGGTCGTTGAGGCGCAGATGGTGGTGGCGTCATAGTGTAATCGGAAGGTACAGCTTGATTGGGGGTGTAATCATTACCCTGCATAGGAGAGGATGGCATTGCAGGTGCACCAAAAAAGTTCCTGCCACTCGTCTGCAATGGAGCCGAAGGAGGATTATTGAAAGTATTTTGCGCCTGTGGAGACGGCATTGAAGGAGGTGAAACCGGAGAAACAGGGAATTGACCCCACGATGGTGGTCCAGACTGACTCTGAGGCGGCTGCGATGCCAAATTTCCCCAGGAATTATTTGAAACGGGTGGTGCCTGAACCGGTGGTGCATTATAGTAACCACAGTTCCTACAATTGGCCTCATTGGGAAAAAGTGGCGCTTGACAACGTTGGCAGGACGGGCTTTGCATACCTCCATAAGACGGGTATCCTGAGGACATAAAACAACCTCCAAATAATTAAGCGAAACTCTCCGGTAACGAGCAACTCATAGAATAGATCAAATATTCAATTTCTCACATATATACAGCGTTCCTTGCTGTACAAGAACCTGAATTGAGTCAGGGTGCCTGCCGCCTTTGCCATACGCAAGTGAGACCCTCAGAAAGATCCTCTTCAAGTGTCTCTATCATCTACAACGAACAAAGCCCACGTTTTAACATATTGAAGAGGAAAATCCCATCTCATAGGAAAAGTGGAACGAGTATAATTCCTCTTTTAAACAAACACAGATAACACGCCTGGAAATCAACGTTTGCTCAGAACTGGGATCCCGCGTCTGATATCAAAGCGCAACAATGTATGAGCGCGACGAATAGCTATCTCTACTTCAGTGGGTGTATCCCCACGCGCAAAGATAAAGCCAAGATAACTCGTACCTTCAGGAAGCGGTACTAAGAGGTGATGTAATTTCGCCGTAATCTCGATGCCAGTGATCAGGGGCACAGCCGCCGCTTCTTCGACCCCATATACAGCCTTCAGCATACCTGCCGCCGGAATAGGGATCATCATTACCCCAACTGCGTGCGTGTCGCGCTCAATGGTGGTAACTTCCTCGCCAATAGCGTGCCGCAGAATCAATTCTTCCAGGCAGATCCCGGCACCAAACTTCAGGATCGTTGAGCATAAACCGCCTATAGAACGGCCTGCGATCTCTAACATCCAGGGTCCCTGCTCATTTACGCGTAATTCAGCGTGCACAGGTCCCTCGCTCAGGCCAAGAGAGGCCGCAGCCAGCGAAACACAATGAGCTATATCTTGCTGCATTGCATTGGACAGGCGTGAAGGAGCCACATAGATAGTCTCCTCAAAAAACGGACCATCCAACGGATCGGGCTTATCAAACAGCGTTAATACCTTCAGTTGTCCATGTGTAAGAAGACCTTCCAGAGCAACTTCAAAGCCAGGAATAAAGTCTTCAACCAGAAATTCAGTGGTATGCTCTCCATACCCTTCGCTCAATAGCAAACGTTTTAAGCGCATAAAAGCCTGCACAAACTCGTCCTCATCGTTCGCACGTATCACTCCCCGGCTACCAGAGAAGCGTAGAGGCTTCAGGACACAGGGATAGGAGACCTGTCCGGCAATCCAGTAAGGATCTGAACTGAGTAAGAAACGACGAAAAACAGGGCATGGGGCTCCACCAGCAGACATCAAGGTCCGCATGAGCAATTTATCTCGGGCCGCCTCAGCCGCCTGGGGAGAATTGGAAGCCAGTCCCAGAGCAGCACTTGCAAGAGCCGCCAGTTCGCTCGCTGCATCATCTACAGATAGAAGTGCGGTGAATGGATGCTGCTGCGCATACTCAACGATAGTGCGCACCGACGTTACACTATCAGCAAAATCAATACCCAGAGGGACATGCCAATAATCAGCCAGTGTCTCCGGCAGATCAATACCAACAACAACTTCCAGGTTGAGGCGTTGTGCCGCTTGCAAGAAAGCACCTGCCCGGTACGTCGCAGGCGACATAAGGAGTAAAACACGTTTACGTTCGTCAGACATATGGTTACTCGATCTATATTTTTTATTTACCCTTAGAAACGGGCTCATTCATCCTGTTCAACATCCACAACAAAGTTCCGCGCCTTAAGGGCTGCTGCCAATCCGAATAAACGAGCATCGCCACGGACAGTCCAGACCAGTTCTGCCGGAGTTCGTTGCCCTGTACTATTTACACTTTCCCAGTAACACTCGTAGGTTCCCTGCCAATCTGGATGCTGAACACGACCCAGGTAATGCCAGGACGACGCCATAGGTCGCCGATTCGTAAAACCCAGACCGGAGCCACTTACACTCGCAAAATCTTTGCTACGAAAAATTACTTTCATTTCTTTGTCTTTTTTACCGCCCTGCGCAGTTCCCTTCTCCATGTATGTTCTTCCGCCGCCGTCATGCATTCTTGCTCCTCCCCTCAATGCTTACCTGCCTCGACTCACTCTAAACATATCATATAATGAAGATAAGTAACTTCCGCACAATAAGTTAAGAGAGAAACATACATGCCTACACTTATCTTTTGGATTGATGTCGACAACACACTACTCGATAACGACAGCGTGAAGGTCGATCTTGATCAGCATATCCAGGTCGAGCTAGGCCCGAAGCTGGCTGAGCGCTTCTGGGATTTCTACGAGCAAGCACGCCGTGAGAGGGGCGTGGTCGATATTCCACTTGCACTTGAACACTTACGTGAACAAACACCACTCTCAGAGATGGATGATGAGACCTACCGTCACGTCTGGTCGATCTTTAACAATTATCCATTCTTCCAGGCGCTCTACCCAGGTACATTGGAGACCTTAAGCTATCTGCGCACCCTTGGCTTAACCGTCATTGTATCAGACGGCGATCTATTCTTCCAGGCTGAAAAAATTGTCAATAGCAACCTGGCGGAAGCAGTCGAGGGTCGTGTCCTGCTCTATACCCACAAACAGGAACACCTGGATGAGACCATGAGAGCCTATCCTGGCGATCATTATGTACTTATCGATGACAAACCAGACATCCTTGACGATACGAAACGACTGCTGGGAGACCTCGTCACCACTGTCTTTGTGATGCAAGGGAAATACGCGGCTGACACAAAACCGGACAACTTTGCACCCAATCTTACCGTATTACATTTTGGAGACCTGCGCGGCTATACAGCTGAACAGTTTCTTCAAGCAAAGAAGTAATAACGAGACGACAAGGAGTTTTTTCATGCGTTACCACCTCAGAGAACGCGCCTGGAGCCTGACCGAGGCTTTCATCGTACGTGACGACGCAGGCAATGGCGTGTTTGAGATACGGGGCAAGTTCTTTCATATCGGCGATAATCTCCTGATGTATGATCTCTACAGTGGTCAGGAAGTGGTGCAGATCAAGCAGCGCATCCTTTCACTGTTACCACATTACGACATTTATCGCGGTGACCAGCATTGGGCAAGTATCCACGAACAGTGGCGTCTCTTCGGCGAACGCTTCAAAGTCCAGGGTGACAATGGCATGGTCTTTCACGTTGATGGCGACATCTGGCGCTGGAATTTTACCGTAAGCGATGACAATGGTAACCTGCTGGCACAGATTGGACGCCAGTTCTCCATCTTCCGCGATAGCTACGCCGTTGATGTCGCACCCGGAGTTGATGCTCCCTTTGTCATCGCTCTGGCGGTGGTCATTGAGATGGTAAAAGAACATCATGAGGAAAAATAACACCATAATTAGCCTGGCGGCACGAGATTTTTGATCTCGTGCCTTCTACAATTCTTTGGAGTTATTACGTCTTTGAGTAAGCCCAAATATGATCCCTACGAGAAGTTGGAGGCAGGCGGTATAGAAGCCGTTTTATACAACTGATATATGACAAAAACAGCAAATGCGCAGGTCACTCTTAACAATGAAGCCTTGCGCAAAATATACAGAGACATCGCTCAACGGCCACACATTGAAGCCTGTGGTGTCCTCTTAGGAACACTTGATGCACAGAATAACTGGCATGTCGAACAGGTCCATCCACTCCGTAACATCTTCTCCTCCCCCGTCTATTTTGAATTTGATCCAGAAGAGTTACTCATGATTGAACTTACCTATCCAGACCAGATTATCGGCGTTTATCACAGCCATCCTACAGGGTTTGCTCGTGCCAGCAACACAGATCGCGAGAATATGCAGCGCGTCAATCAGCAGCAACACATTCCCTGGGTCTGGCTGATCATCTGTGGACCCTTTAACAAAGAGTTTGAGCAGCAGTGTCTCGCACAGAGCATTGCTACATCAATGATTGCATATCATCATTATGAACAGGAAGGATTATGCAAAGTACGTATTCAACTGGAGCAGGCTGAGGAAAAAGCACCGCCTGGAGTGAGACGGGATAGCTGAAGCATCCTTTGGAGTCGTCAAAGAATTACCATTGCAAGGGGACCCCTCTAGCCATCAGCAGAGTTATCAGCTATAATGTACCGTGCGACGATCATAAAAAACGTCAGAGACAACCACTAGTGAGGTTAAACAATGAAATGTCCAACGTGTGGTAATGCGTTAACGCCGGGCGAGGCATTCTGTGGGCAATGCGGTACCCCCGCTCTAGCAATGCCACCAGGATATCAAGCGCCCAATAGAATGAATGCGCCTTCACCACGTTCTGGACTTCTCAGCACTGCAGCATATGGAGCCGGCTCTTCACCCAATAGTTATCAACCAGGACCATTTACACCTGCTCAAACACAATTCACCAATGTTCCTGCTGCACCCAATTCTGCACCACCGACGCCCGCCAGCCCTTATCAGCAAACAGGCTTTTACCATGACGCGACTGAAGCTATGTCTCCTATACAAAGCGCGAACTCCGGTCTGCTGCCAGGATATAGACAACCGGGCTTTCCAGGGACAGCACTGCCTGCCAGCTATCCAGATCGGAGCCAGTTTACTCCACAGGCTACCCCAGCTATGTACCCTTTCCAGACCGGAAATTATGCCGGTCCTATGCCAACGCAGCATCCATTCGGCACAGGGCAAGGATACCAGTATGGACCCCAGGGGAAACTTCCTCCCCCACCGCAAAAGCAGAATAATCAAGTTATCTTGATCGTTTGCATTACACTGATCGTGATCCTGCTTGGTGCAGTCACTATTACAACTTTCGCGTTTCTGAATCGCCCCAACACAAATCAGTCCACTGCCGTACCAAACGTAGCCCCTACAACGGTACCAACTTCGGTTCCGGCACCAACGCCTACGTCAGCGCCGACGCCTTCACCAACTCCTTCGCCGGTTCCAACTCCCGCGCCGGATGCAGGCTTCGCATGGTGTGGCGCAAATTGTAACCAGTACGGTTTTACGACGGAATTCCCACTCACCTGGCTGGGAGCACCCGCCACGAACAGTCCCGGTGTTCAATTCACTAACTCAACAATACCGAATGTTTATGCATCGTTCAAAGTCCCTGGTCCAACCGGCTCCGCACCAAATGATGTCCTTATGAATGACGTACAGAGCACCTTTGGCTCACAACCTGGTTATACAGCCCCTACACCACCTGCGAGTGCAAACGCTACAATCGGTGGCGCACCCTGGTACGCTATCGCAATGGACTATAATGATACTCAGAATCAGCCCATACACGTTGAAGTATATGCAACCGTTTACCAGGGCAAAGCCTACATCATTGAATTGCAGGCACCCGATACAAACAACCAGTTTGATGCAGTAAAACAACAGTACTTTGTAAATATGCTCGTCAAGTTCCAGTTCTTGCCAACCGCCCAATAGTAGTAGAATGGAGAACGAGTGAAATATTTTCTCATTGCACAGGTCTTCATCAGTGGCATGACTAGCCTTGCACTTGAAATGTGCGCTTCACGCCTGTTAGGAGCATACTTTGGAACCTCTCTCTATATCTGGGCGGTTCTTATCGGCCTTATCCTGATCTATCTGACCATTGGCTACTTTCTTGGTGGTCGCCTCGCTGACCGCTATCCCTCAACACAGGTTCTCTGCATTATTACAGCAGCTGCGGCACTCACGACGTCGCTGATCCCCTTCGTCAGCCAGGGTATACTTTCCTGGTCGGTTCAGGCCCTTGCACAAGTATCGGTCAGCGCCTTCCTCAGTTCATTACTTGGCACGGTGCTACTTTTCGCCATTCCAGTGACACTTCTGGGCCTGGTATCGCCGTACGCTATTCGCCTTATGACACAACAGGTAGAGCAAAGCGGGCGTACAAGCGGTTCTCTCTATGCAATCTCCACGTTTGGTAGCATTCTGGGCGCATTTTTGCCAGTCCTATGGCTTATCCCGACCTTTGGCGTGCGACGTACCTTTCTGATCTTCGGCGCTCTGCTCTTTGCAGCCTCGCTCTGGAATCTCCGTTCTTACTGGCGACTCGCTTTTATTCTTGTCTTGATCGCCTTGCTCCTCCCACTGGGACCCCTCAAAAATATTCCAGATCTTATCTATAATCAGGAATCACTCTATAACTATATCCAGGTCACCCAGCTCCCCGATGGAACGCGGCAACTCATTTTGAACGAAGGAGATGCTATTCACTCTATTTATTATCCCGACCCTGGTAGAGTACTCACTGGATGGTACTGGGATTATTTTCTGGCCGCACCTTATTTTAATGCGGGCTTCACTGCCCAGAAGCTTCATCGCGTTGGTATTATCGGACTGGCCGCCGGAACCATCGCACGGCAATTTACTCAGGTCTATGGTCCTGTGCCTATCGACGGTGCTGAGATAGATCCTTCTATCGTCAATGTAGGACGTAAGTACTTCGATATGAATGAACCTAACCTGCATGTCTACGTCCAGGACGGACGTGCCTTCCTCGCTACGACGCAAGAACACTATGACGTTGTTGCCATTGATGCCTTTCAACAACCATATATTCCTTTTCAACTCACTACGCGCGAGTTCTTCAGCCAGATTCGTTCTCATCTGTCACCAGACGGGGTAGTTGTCCTCAATACAGCACATACCACCCATGACTTCAGACTGGTACAGGCATTTGTGAACACGCTGAAGCAGGTCTTCCCGAGTGTCTACACGTTCAACGTCCCAGGCACGTTTAACACCGAGGTTATGGCAACATTACAGCCAACCTCAATCGAGACATTTCGTACGAACCTCACGCAGTTCTCACCAGACACTACCATGGGACAGGTAGCCAACGAAGTATTACCTGTTGTCACGGAAGGTCACGCCAATGGAGGCATAGTCTTCACAGACGACCGGGCACCCATCGAACAAATTACAGATCAGTTACTGTTGAATTACATTCAGCAACCCTAGTATTGACATGCCCTAAATCTTTGGAGTAATGCGTCACGGCACTCATGCTAACAGAGCCTAGAAAGCAAAGAGGAACATATCATGGTGGTAGTTGCAGTTATCGGAGCACAATGGGGAGATGAAGGAAAAGGGAAGATCGTCGACGAACTTGCGATGCGAACCGACCTCGTTGTACGATACCAGGGCGGCAGTAATGCGGGACACCGCGTCGTCCATGAAAAAGGCGAATTCTCATTTAGCCTTGTCCCCTCAGGTATCCTCTCCCCCGATACCACATGTATTATTGGCAATGGCGTTGTGGTCGACCCCAAAGGCTTGATCGCCGAAATGGAAGACTTGCAGAATAAAGGTGTGGATATGTCCCGCCTCTACATCAGCGAGCGGGCACATGTCGTTATGCCGTATCACTTTTTACTCGACCGTCTTGAGGAAGAGGCTCGCGGTGCCGACAAACTTGATAGCGCTCAGCGTGGCATTGGACCTGCCTATGTCGATAAACATGCACGCACCGGCATTCGTATGGCCGATCTGCTGGACGTTGATACCTTCCGCGCCAAGCTTTCTACTATCCTCCACCAGAAAAATCGCATGATCACACAAATTTACAATCAACCGCCTCTCTCTCTCGAAGAAATCCACGGTGAGTATTTCGGTTATGGCCTTCACTTGCGCCCACACATTGCTGATACGCAGAAAATGCTGCATGATGCTCTTTTTGACCATAAAACGGTTCTCCTGGAAGGTGCGCAGGGTGCTCTTCTGGATATCGACTTTGGCACCTATCCTTTCGTAACATCGTCATCGACCATGGCAGCCAACGCTGCGGTTGGTGCCGGTCTTCCCCCACGCTCAATTGATCGCGTCATAGGTGTATACAAAGCCTATATTACACGCATCGGTAGTGGTCCAATGCCGACCGGGCTCTTTGATGCAACTGGCTATGAAATGCGCGAACGTGGACTTGAATATGGCTTGAATAATGGACGCGAACGTCATTGTGGCTGGTTCGACGCGGTCGCGGGTCGCTTTGTAGCTCAACTCAACGGCCTGGACGTGGCTGTCATCACCAAACTTGATGTTCTTGATACGTTTCCAACAATCAAGATCTGTACCGCATACAACCTACGTGGACAAATGATCCATAGCCTCCCTGCCACACTTAGTGATCTGGCTGCATGTGAACCCATTTATGAAGAAGTCGCAGGCTGGCAAACGTGCACTACGGGTATTTCCAACTACGATGATCTTCCACCTGCCGCTAAAGCGTACCTCAAACGCCTGGAGGAATTACTGGAAACGCCCATCGCTATGATCTCGGTCAGCCCTCAACGTGGCAAAACAATTCAAGTGATGGATGTATTGAATACACCGGAGTATGATGCACGTTATCCTAGAAATGCAATGAGGTAGAGTTTCTCGAATAGAAGGAAATTATCATGATCTATCTTCTTCTTGGGATTCTCCTGGTAGCCAGTGGAGTTATCGCGCTGATCCTGTTGTACCAACGCGCCCTCGCCAGGATAAGTAGCAGCGATCCTGAGGTATGGGAAAAAGCAATCCGTGCATTTGAAGCGGACGACCAGCGTACCCCGCCACCACCACATCCCATCGTCTTCACCGGTAGTTCAAGTATTCGTTTCTGGAAAACGCTCGCAAACGATATGGCACCTCTCGCAGTGCTCAATCGTGGCTTCGGAGGCTCACAGATTGGGCAGGTGACTTTCTATGCTGATCGCATTGTGATCCCATATGTTCCACGGGCTGTAGTCTTCTACGCTGGTGAAAACGATATCGCGTTCGGCAATCTCACTGCGGAACAAGCACCAGGAGCTTTCAAGCAATTTTGCGAGAAGATTCACACTACCTTACCAGAGGTACCCATCTATTTCATTTCGATCAAGCCCCCTAAAGGGAGAAAACAATTCTGGCCTATCATGCAAGAAGCAAACGCGCTGATTTGCAAGTACTGTGCATCTGATAACCGCTTGCACTATATCGATGTCGTTCCTTCGATGCTCGACGCGTCGGGTGAAGTGAAGAGCGATATCTTTCGATGGGATGGTATTCATCTCAATACACGGGGGTATGTACTCTGGACAGCCTGTATCAGGCCAATCCTGTTAGCAGCGTTTCCACCAACTGAGAACAGGCCCGCAAACACTCTATAATGTAGCGAGAGGTACTTCATCGCTTGTTTCAGTCGTAATTTGCGACTGGCTGACCAGGTGAGGGAAACCGTCGTGACAATCTACCATATACCTTGCTGAAGCGTCGTTCGTATACGCTTTTCCCGAAATGGTGTGGTATCCCTTTGATGAAGATTTACGGTTCGTGATCACCTTGCCGGGAGGAAGAATATAGACGATCTCCCCGCTGCATTTCCGTTGATGTTCCTCTACAATGACGGTATCACCAAGTTGATATTCCCCTGTACGAATTGGGCCAAAGAGCTTTGCAAGTTGTTCTCTATTATTCACATCGAACGCATATGGCTCATACACACGCTGTCCATCCTTGATATATTCAGCGATAGCGACCCGCTCATCAGTCTCCAGAGTGAGGATCCAGAGGCTCAAAAACTCCTGCGGCTGTACCACATCAACCGGGCTCCACATCAAAACCTTGAGTCCTGCTTGCGCGTGAATGCTTTGCAGCGCAGCCTGCTCAAGAAGCTTGATCTGAACCCGACGCAGAATAGCCGCGCTATCTTGTAAGCGGAGATCCATGAGATCACCTATCTTGATTGTATTCACAGATACCCACGCCCGCATTCCAGAACCTTGCCAGTCAATAGGATCAACTGAAATAGAGAGTTCTTCGCATATGGCCGTTATCTGTTTCGCTTTCTGACACGCCTCGATCCGCTCTGTAGCAAGGTTTCTATGGGAATAGGTCATGGTTTATAACTCCTCCTGAGACAGGTGCGAAGCCCGCTCTCTTCTCTATTTAAGTTCCACTAGAGTTCATGTCTGCATGGAGAGACAGGATTAGAAAAATATGTCCAGATACGCTTCTCGCTCACGATAACAAATGCGCCTTCCATTGCATCGTCACCTCGAAAGGGAGAAAAAGGGGCGCACAGGTGAGAGGACAAACAGAACCATCCCGGAAACCACGCTCCCAATGATAGAAATGTTTGTTAAGCGTCAGTCATGTCAGGAACATAACGTAAAGAACATGCCCCCTAAACATATTTATGGGACCCTTTAATTATACACTATTTTTTTGGTAAATGCAATATTTATTGACCTTGTAAACGCAGCAATACACAAGATAAATAAATATATTATTCTGATTAGCCGAGCGGTTTCTTCGCCATTACCGCTCCTGCACGCGGATATTGCTCAGGACACGCTTTCTGCTGCTTCCACACAAGCAAACGCCGCCCATCCATCAACCTGGGTAACTTCACAGCCATATTAGCCTCGAACACCGCTCCCACTTGACCTGCCGCACGTTTCCCGTGCGCCAGTTCATCCGCCAGATCACCCTTCTTAGGCAACACAATAGAGCCACCCACACGGCAATATGGCGCACTGTACTCCAACAAAGCTGAGAGCGAGGCAACCGCACGCGCCGTTACCAGATCAAACTTCGCACGATACGCCGTCTGATGAGCCAGTTCCTCAGCGCGTCCCTGTAGCGCCACAATACCCTCAAGGTGCAGGGTCTCGATGATATGACGCAGGAACGTCACTTTCTTGCCGGTCGCTTCCAGCAATGTAATACGCCACTCCGGACGTACTATTTTCAAAGGTAGACCCGGAAAACCAGCTCCTGAACCAATGTCGAGCAGGTGCGTTTGCGGCTGATCATATGCAGCTAATAACGACAACGAATTGAGGAAGTGTTTTACCTGCACTTCCAGTGGGTCAGTAATCGCAGTTAGATTAAAGCGTGTATTCCAGGCAAGTAGCTCTTGTTGATAGCGCAAGAATTGCTCAAGTTGCTGATCGTTTAGCTTCAGACCAGACTGACTCAAACCAGCCAGAAAATCGTTAGATAAACCTTCCACCATTTCCCCTATCCTATCCTATTTTCAGCGCATTTAGACTCCTTGGATACGTCGGATCTCACGAATCTCCTCGCAATGTTCCCAGATATGCCCGGCCATTGCTTCCAGCCAACCTCCTACTGTATTCTTCCGTCCTTCGTCGGTTGCATCGATAGCTTTTGCCATAACATAACGTTCCCCATAATTGGGTACATGTTGCAATAGTTGCGCGATATGACTATGAATAGCTTTCACTAACGCAACTGATGGCCCAATTGCTCGTCCGGCATAATCGAGCGTCTCAGGCCACGTTTCCTGGTTATAGGGAGTACGGATATACACCGCGCCTGACTCGGCCAAAGCAGTTTTGATCTGCATCATAAATAGCGATTTGCTCTCGGCAAGATGATGAACGATCTTGCGAATAGACCATTGATCAGGTGCAGTTGAAAGATCAAGAGCGCTTTCTGAGAGTCCTTTCAGTGCCATCTCCAGTTTCTGTGGAGCGTCTTCGTACTCTACCAACACGTCTTCAGGTGCATGTGGGGCTCTCTTGAGAAAGGCAAAGATGTAGCCATCAGGACCGGATACGTTCAACTGCTGGTCGCCTAAAAATCCTTCTTTAATATGCACATCATCAATACCCTTTGCTGCCAGTACTGCACGTCGAGCCTCAAGGTCATTCTCTCCGAATTTGATGGTATCTCCTGGCTTAAAAACAAAGCACGGTGGGTCCAGATATTGGGAAACGTCCTTCGCTGTTGGACCAGCTAACAGAAGCAGATCATTATCCGCATCGAGGATGTGCGCGATGTCAGCATAGGGCAAATGATCGACCATAGTGAAACTAAGCCTGTCTACACAGAACTTGATGGTTTCGGAAAGATTGCTTGTTCTCATTGCCATCGTGGGACGATTTGACATACGAATTACCTTTCTATACATTTTTATTTCTTACGAATTTCATAGAGCAATGATATTTGTAATATATGTAGGGTAATAATATCCTCATCTTTCTTGATCAGATTGATAAAAGACGCGATGATAACGCTGGTAGTATATTATCCATCGTCAATAGAACTACGAACATCCGTGTGGGCAACGGCGGGATTATAAATAGCACCCCTACACCAGTTGGTTCAGCAACGATTTGCCTCTCTTCACCGGCGATGCGCCTGGTGTAGGGATACGATTTATAAACCCACGCTTTACACAAAACTGTCTACGATACAATTTTGCGCTTGTTATTCAGATAATCAACCAGCAGGTACTCCCCCAGGTTGTCTTTATCTGCATAGAATGTGCGACCGTGATTGACTTCGGCCATCTGATTGACGAAAGCAAGCATCCACTCATCATCGTAGAGCATGAATGTATTGATGGTGATGCCATCACGAGTACAGCGCTGGGCTTCCAGGAGCGTCTGCTGCTCGGCATAGGGGCTGGGATAAGAAAAATGCCAGCCATCATCTTCATACCAGACCGTAGGACCACCATCAGTGATCATGATGATCTGTTTGTTAACGCCGCGATGACGCGCTAAGAGCTGGCGAGCCAGCATCAAGCCATGCGCCATATTGGTACCACGATCATTATCCATGCGGCTCATCTCGATCAGTTCGTCGGGGCGATATTCACGGGCAATAAACGAGAAGCCAACGATATACAGGTTGTCGCGCGGGAACTGAGAGCGAATCAGGCTTTCCAGGGCCACTGCTACCTTTTTTGCTGCCTGCTGACAACCGTTGTAGATCATACTGAGGCTCATGTCGATCATCAAAACGGTTGACGACTGCGTGGTAAATTCGGTGCGGTACACCTCGAAGTCCTCTTTCGCCAGCGCGACGGGCGTGCCTGTTCCACGTCTGTGAACAGCATTCATCAATGTTCTTTCCAGATCAAGCAGAAACGGATCGCCGAACTGGTAGGGCTTGCTTTCATCGGTACGCTCACCACCAACCCCACGGTAGGGGCTGAGATGGCGACCAAAGCCGTCACGCTTCAGTTTATTGAAGATGTCTTGCAGCGCCTTCTGGCCGATCTTACGAATACCACGCGCGGTCAGTTCCCAGCGATTGCCCTTCTTCTGGATGTAGCCCGCATCTTCCAGCATCTTCATCAATTCTTTGAGTTGCTCGACGGACTGGTATTCCTCGTCGCCAAGCAGTTCTTTGACCTTCTGACTATCGATAGCTTCGATATTATCCAGGCGACGGGCCTCCTGGAATTGATCTTCCAGACCCTCCATCTGTTGCAAGCGACCCATCATGCGCATTGCTTCGTTCAATGGCATTGATTCATTGCCACGGAAAGGAAAACGGGTGCGCATCTGCTCCATAGGTGCGGCTGCTTCCAGATTCTGTGCCAGTTCGAGCATATCGACGCGAATGCGATCATCGCCCATGAGCTGATCCATGAGCTCCTGCAATTCCTGACGCTGCTCCGACGAGAGATTATCCATAATTCCCTGCATCGCCGCCTGCTGCATCTGCATCTGCTCGATCAGATCATCCAGCGAATTGACATCGGGGAAGTACTGACCATGCTTCTGCATAAACGCGTCGAAGTCTGGCTCACGACCTTCCTGGCGCTCGCGCAACATTTTGTTCAGGTCACGGATCATCTCGCGCAAGTTCGCAATGTCTTCCGGCGTCATATTCTGCAATGATTGCTGCATACCCTGGAAAAATTGCTGCATCATCTGCTGTTGCAAACTCTGCATCAGTTCATTGAACTTCTCGCGTGCCTCATCATCCATGAAATCATACTCGGAAAGACCTTTGATCTGACCAGGAATATCACCGGGCAATTTGTCCAGATAGTCCTGTTTCCGTTTCGCGATCATCTCCAGCATACGTTGCTTCTGCTCAGGAGAGAGCCCATCGCTGTCTCCACCTTCCCCACCTTGACCCGACTGTCCCTGGGGACCAGCCTCGCCAGACTCACCTTGCTGGGATTGGTTGCCAGACTGCGGCTGATTCCCCTGTTGACCAGCTTGAGGTTGCTCGCTTTGCTGCCCTTGTTGGCCCGGTTGCCCTGCCTGATCGTTATCCTTATTATCCAGGCGTTGCTGAATGCCTTCGCGTTCTAGCTGCTTGATCTCTTCAAGCTTCTCACGCAGGTCATCCATTACACCAGAGGCCATATTGTAACGATTGAGTTGCTCGCTGCGCATGTTGCGCATACGCTCCATCATCTCACGCAGGCCCATCGCACGCTGACCATCTTCGCCATGAACGCCATCCTGCATCAAACGCTTGAGCGCCTGCTGCAAATTGCCATTCTCCAGGTAATCATCGGAAAGAGCCTTCAGGATATCGTCTGCATCCAGTCCCTCGATCCTTTGCGTCCCATCCCAGCGTGAATACCCGTAGCGATTTCTATAAAAGCGTTCGAACATGTTGGGTGTTCCTTATTGATTGTGCCATGGCACTATATCTTAGTGCCTTTCGCCGCCCGGTAGTCTAGCGACGATAACGTACCTTACCACGAACATCTTCCTTATTGAGACGACGGTTCAGGTGCAGACCTTCGAGAATGAACTCGATGGAAGATGCAATGGTGGAGGGGTTGCCACGTCCATTGAGCTTATCGATAGCTTTGCTCAGACCACCCACCTTCGAGAGCTGATTGACATACTCCATGGAGGACATGTCGTCGCCCACCTGGACGCTCAGTCCCTTCTCGAAACCCGCCACCAGTTGATCAAACTCACGTGCTTCAAAGTACTCTCCAAAGACTCTGAGCACAGCAGCATTGACCAGCTTCTGCACGACGCGATCTTCTTTCACATCGCCCACTGCATCAAGTTCAATCTTACCTGTGGTCGAGGCGATAATAGCGGAGAGGTCGCTGACGCGTGGCGCGATAGCACGTTCTTTGAGGCGCAGGGCTCTCCGTGTTGCATTACTCAAAACATTCTCAAAGTTCGAAACCGAGACGCGCACACTGACGCCGGAACGCTGACTGATATCGTTGCTGCGACGTGCCAGCTGCGTTACTTCAGCGATCACTTCCTTCATAAATTGCGGGACGATAACTTCCATTCCCTCGGTTGAGAAGTGGCTGCTCTCGGCCTCCATAATCTGAATCTCATGCTCAACGTCGTTGGGATAGTGCGTGCGTATCTGCGAACCCACGCGGTCCTTCAGAGGAGTAATGATGCGACCACGGTTAGTATAGTCCTCCGGGTTCGCGCTGGCAACCACATACACATCCAGCGGCAAGCGGATCTTGTAGCCACGGATCTGTACATCGCGCTCCTCCATGATATTGAGCAGGCCAACCTGAATACGTTCTGCTAGATCGGGTAATTCATTAATACAAAAGATACCACGGTTTGTGCGTGGAATCATCCCATAGTGGATCGTCAGTTCATCTGAGAGATAGCGTCCTTCAGCGACACGTACCGGGTCCACCTCACCAACAAGGTCGGAGATCGTAATATCGGGCGTGGCAAGTTTCTCACCATAGCGCCTATCGCGAGGAAGCCAGGCAATCTCTACCTCATCGCCATGTTCCTCGACCTTATCGCGGCAGGCTCTACAGATTGGCTCGAAGGGACTATCGCTAATCTCGCAGCCAGCAATAATGGGCACCACCTCATCCAACAGATTGACGAGGCTACGCGCCATGCGTGTCTTTGCCTGCCCACGTTCGCCAAGAAAGATGATATCCTGACCCGAGAGAATGGCATTCTCAATCTGAGGAATAACCGTATCTTCATAGCCAACAATGCCGGGAAACAGATTTTCGCCATTACGGATCTTCTGAATCAAATTTTTCCGCATCTCTTCCTTGACGGAAAGCACCTTATATCCACTTTCACGCAATTCACCAATTGTGCGTGCTTGAGTAGTCATGGTCATTCGGTTTTGTGTTACCTTTCTTGGGGATTGGCATCATGGAACTCTGTCGAGGACGTGAAATCGATCCAGCAAGATCCCACGGTACCAGCAACGTGTGGAACCTCTTTGATTCTACAGCTTCAAATGAGAAAACGCAAGAGCAGAAGAGCAGTGGCTTCAGGAATCATTCCTAAAGAAGAATGCTGTTATCATCTTTCCTATTTTTTCTATTGAGCGGAACAAGATGAATATCAACGTCAGACTTTGAACGCAGCAACTGATTGATCACTGACCCATACAGTATCTCCTCCAGGTGTGTATGAGCTGGTTGTCCGACGACGATCTCTGTCACATGCCGTTGCTGAGCTACTTCTGCCAGTGCCTGCGGAATGCTACGACTTTTTCTACAAATCACCTCAGCACCCAGGTCTTCAGCAAACAGGGCATGCTCCTCTAAGCGCCGTTGTGCTTCCTCGCGCCGTTTACCAACATTCTTACCGTATTTAAAGAATCCCATAATCTTGCGGATAAAAGCCTGATAGCCTTCTAACTCAATATAAATAGCAATCAGATCGGCATGCAAGCCATGGGACAGACGCCAGGCATCACGGATAACGGAGAGGCTGTGCGGGCGCGAATCGAAACCAACCAGGACATGCTCAGATGTAGACCATTGGGTCTTGATCTCATGCTCGTTCATGTATTGGTGCAACTGCGATTCCGCCTTCTCAGCAGTACGTCGGAGGGCAAGCTCACGCAGGGCTGTCAGGTTCCCTTCACGAAAGAAGTTATTCAACGCTGGCTCGATGCGTTCTGGTGGATAGATATTTCCATGCTTCATACGCTGCCGCAATGCACTGGGCGCAATATCAATCAATTCGACCTCATCCGCCTCATCCAGGATACGATCAGGTAACGTCTCGCGCACACGCACGCCAGTAATACTCTCAACCAGATCATTGAGGCTCTCCAGATGTTGTACATTCAGCGTGGTAATCACATCAATGCCCGCCTCAAGCACCTCTAACACATCCTGGTAACGTTTAGGGTGTTTTGAACCGGCAACGTTCGTGTGCGCAAGTTCATCGATCAGTGCAACCTGTGGATGGCGAGCGATAATGGCCTCCGTATCCATCTCTTCAAGCATCACGCCACGATAGCTGATCTTTTTACGCGGAAGGACCTCTAAACCTTCTAACTGCGCCTGGGTCTGGGCACGTTTATGGGTCTCCACATAGCCTACAACAACATCGGTCCCACGTTCTTTGCGCCGTTTCCCTTCGTTGAGCATTGCATACGTTTTGCCCACACCAGCCGCCGAGCCAAGATAGACACGCAGCCGACCAGGACGCAACTGTGTCCCCTCACCTCTTTTTAGCGAGGTCATGGAAACATCCTCCTCCATATCATCATCACGCAGGTGATAGCGTTTTAACAACGCCTCAGGATCAGGACGCCCATCATCACGTACAGGCTTTTCTGGTGATTGGTGGCTCATACTCGTTCCTTATTTCATTTCTGCCCATCCAGTGCAAGCTCAATTTCAACATTGACGTATTACGTAACCAGACCAATAGTCAGGCATAGTATATTCCTGGATCACTAAAAAGGATATCAAAAGAGACTACAAAGCACTCAAAAAAACCTCAAAGTCTATATGATTAGAACAAAAGAAGATCAGAAACCATCTCCCATCCCAAAATTAGCTCAAGGATATTACTCCCATCCTAAAAATTAGCTCAAGATTTTGCCTGGGATGCTAAAAAAAATTGAGTGTACATAACTAAATGCCTAAAAATTAGCTCAAGATTTTGCCTCAGTGCAGACTATTGTGCTACACTATGTAGCAATCCTATTCCTCTTTCTGAAACGAAAGAGAGTAGAAGTTGATGCAGGCGTAGAGATTACTGTTTCTCTATTCAAAGGATGAAATAATTTTTATGGCGCAGGAATCTGTTGCCCCAGAAACGTTACAGAATACCCACGAGGGCGAACACCCTTCCTCTAAGGGGATGCTCGGACCTATTCTCTGTTGGGCGGTTGTCTTTGCAGACATTGGTACTTCGGTCTATTATGTCCCTGGCATTCTCTACCAGAATCCCGACATTGGCTCACTTGCAGGCTTTTTCGTATTCTTAACGATGTCCGTCTTTGTTCTGCTTACGTTAAAATACGCCGAAGTCACTCATCGTTTTCCACAGGGTGGTGGCGTTGTTACCGTTGCAGCTCAGGCCATCAATCCCTGGTTCGGTGCCCTGGGTGGCATGTTTATCCTGGTTGACTATTTTCTCACAGCAGCCATCAGTTGCCTGTCAGGAATACTCTATTTCAGTGTGGTTTTCCCTGCTATTGGCCCGATCCCCATTGCCCTGACAATCACCATTGGTATTCTCATACTCCTGGGCATTTTGAACTGGGTTGGTATCAGTGAAAGTGCAAAAGTGAGCCTTGTTGGCGCGATCATCGCGTTTCTCAGCGACCTGGCCATTCTCTTCACTGTTTTTACACATCTCTCATTCAGCGACTTCGTGGCTCTCATTCCCCGTATGTTCGCTAATCATCCGTTAACGCTGGCAACTTTTCTTACCGGCTTTGCAGGAGCCTTCCTCGCCTTTTCAGGCCTGGAGAGTATCTCTCAGCTCTCTCCGGTAATGAAGCAACCACATAAAAAAGTGGCAGGTATCGCCCTTTTGCTTGTAGTACTCACGATTGGTATCACAAGTCCACTTCTGACAATGTTCTCAACACTTCTTCTGCCATCAGAAGCTCAAAACGTCACCCTCTCTACTCAGCTTATCTCGTTGCTTGGTGGTCACTGGGGCGGCACCTTTTTACTGACCGAGGTGGCGATCAGTGCCAGTGCTCTACTCGTCTTTGCCAGTAATACCGCCATCATCGGTGCCTACCACGTCTTTATGGCACTCTCACGTATGGAATTCTTACCTGAGGTCATTCTGAAACGCAATAAGTTGCGTGGCACTCCTCATTATTCTATAGCGCTGGCAACAGGCATCCCTATAATAATATTGCTGGCAGTCAAAGGGAATATCAACCTACTGGGCGACATGTACGCTTTTGGTTTGCTTGGGGCCTTCACTCTTACCTGCCTCGGTCTGGACATTGTGCGTACTCGTGAGTGGCGTAGAGCAAAAGCGGCAGCACCAAATATAGCGTCCTTGCCGCTAGACCAATCCAACGGTCATTCATTACCGGCACAAATTTCCACCAACGGTCTTGTACATTCCGAAGAGAAGCAGCAGCTTGAGGTCACGACTCCCCACGATCTACAGATTTCAAATGGAAGTACATTCGGTAGCCCAACTCCTTCAACGCGGACGAGGACCTCTACTTTGCCCTTAAAGGCCAGGGGTCTCTGGTTCAAGATCGATTTCTTCCTTGGGGTGCTTACAACTTTCCTGGTCGCTCTCGCCTGGAGTGTCAATCTGGTCACCAAGCCTCTTGCGACCGAGTTTGGTGGTGGCGTGGCTCTTCTGGGTATGGGCATCGCCTACTTCAATCACGTCCGTGCCAGCAAAGCCGGACGCGTGCCGGTTCCCATCGTCGTAACACACCTGGAAGAACGCCTGCCCAACTCCGTGTTAGCGGTTCTGCTGCCGAATAATAAGCACAATGACGCGGTAATCCGTGCCACCGTTAATAATGCAGATGAGCAACGACCAGCAATGTTTCTCTATATTGCTCAACGTCCTACTAATCCCACTGCGCCGCGCATGATGGAAATCGTTGATCCTTACCTGGACGATCAGGAAGCAAAAGAGAATTTTGGTAAAGCTGAAGCTCTGGCAATGAAACATAATGTTCCAACACGCCACTACGTCTACCTCCAGGGCAATCCAGATCTTGTTAACCAGGTCTGGCAGATGGTCCACCCGCGCGATACCGTGGTCCCGGTAGAGGATAGTGAACGTTTCAAAGATATCAATCCTGATCGCGTGCGCTACGAACTTACACCCGATGGCAAGGTAGCACACTTGCTGAAACGTTGGTAAGATGCAAGGGAGAACGGACGGGCTTATAAATTGCACCCCTACACCATTGGTGAGTATGTTTCAAGAGAGCGGCAATTCGCATATGTGCAAATGGCGTAGAGGTGCGATTTATAAACCCATCCGTTCCCTAATCCTCGCTGTTAAAACGGTAGCCCACACCAGAAATGGTGAGGATAAAACGTGGATGAGCGGGATCGGGTTCGATCTTACGGCGCAACTGACCGATATACACATGCAAATAATGCGCTTCAGCCCCATAACCAGTGCCCCACACCTGCGAAAGGAGCATCTGTCGCGTCATGATCTTTCCATTATTCTTGATCAATGCTTTCAATAGATCATATTCGGTGGGTGTCAATTTCACTTCCTGCCCATTGACAAACACCTGGCGCTGCGCAAAATCAACAGACAGCGGCCCAACGGTAAAACGCGGCTCCGTCCCCGACTGCACCTGGGCCGTGTGACGCAAGGCAACACGCACACGTGCCAACACCTCATTCATACCGAAGGGTTTCGAGACATAATCATCGGCTCCCAGGTCAAGGGCCAGCACCTTATCACGCTCAGTATCCTTCACCGACAACACAATAATAGGCAAACTTGATTGCGCCCGCACGTGCTTACAAACGTCCAGCCCACTCATTCCCGGCAGACCAAGATCAAGGAGGATCAGATCCGGTCGGTGATGACTGATCTCTTCTATCGCTTCTTCACCACTACCTGCAGTAAACACCTCATAGCCATGAGCCGTCAAGCTACGCTGCAATGCACGCATAATCTCAATTTCGTCATCCACTACAAGGATACGAGCACCACCTTTAGCCATACAGTCCTATCGCCTTTCCTTCTATGAATTCTATTGATCTTTATGCTCAAGCGGTAAAGTAAAGGAAAAAATTGCGCCACCCCCGGCGCGATTTTCGGCCCAGATATGCCCACCATGGGCCTCTACCAGCCCCAGACAAACAGCCAGACCCAGGCCCGAACCAGTCACATTCTTTTTACGCGTTGTGTTCAGCACACGATAAAACTTATCAAAGACGCGCTCCAGATCAGCCGGAGGAATTCCCGGCCCACGATCGGCAATACTCACTCTCATCACGCCATCAACCACCTGTGCAGAAACCTCAATCGGTGAAGAGGAGGGTGTATAACGAGCCGCATTTTCTAGCAAATTTGTAAGCACCTGTCCTATCTGTAAGTAATCTAACTCTACTGGCGGCAGATCATCGGGTATACAGGTACGCACTTCGCGATCCTGTAATAAAAAGTGCATATGCCCCAACACATCATGAATCAACTCATCTATAGGATACCACTCTTTTTCTGGCTTGAGCGCACCTCCTTCGATACGCGTCATATCCAACAAATTCCCTACCAGCCGATTGAGGCGGTCGGACTCGCGTTCAATGGAAAGTGCGAAACTGCGCAGTTCCTCCTCGTTCCATTGTACATCCTCTTGTAGTAAACTGCTAGCTGCGGCCTTTATTGAAGACAATGGCGTGCGCAGATCATGCGAAACAGAAGACAGGAGCGCGGAACGTAGCGCATCGGTACGTTGCAATAACTCTATACGCAAACTTTCACGACGCAAGCGTGCACGTTCAATGACAGAAGTCGCCTGATCAAGAAATGTCCAGAAAAATGCCGTTTGTGGATTGACGTGCTCTCTCTCCATCCCCTGCTCACGCTCAAGCATAAAGCGTTCTGGATTATCTTCCATCAGCAAACTCATCACTCCTACAACCTTCTGGCCCATCTGTAGGGGCATCATTCGTATGTAAAGACGTCCAGGATGTTTTGACGACATCGCACGCCTGAACCAGTGCTCCACTGGCCTTCCAGAAGATACAGGGGATGTATAGAGATCTACGATCTTTCCTTCACGCATCACTGCAAGTGCCGTCTGCTCTTGATCAGGCGCAACTTGCGCCTGATCAATCACCTGATAGGCATCCACACGCAAAGACAACTTTCCATCCTCGCCCGGCAGCAAAATAGTGCAATTGCGGATACCGGCAAAAGCGAAATTCTTTACTATCTCCTGCGCCACAATGGTAAGCTGGCGCTCCAGGCTCTCCTCGCGCGTGGTTGCGCTCAACAATTCGTAAAGCGCTCGTGTCTCGCTCTCGCGTTGACTCGCCTGCTCCGCACGTCGTCGCAATGCTGAAGCAAGTTGCCCGGTGATGATTGCCGTTAGCAGGAAAATAAAGAGCGCCACCCATTCCTCTAACTTCCCTATCGTGAACATAAAGAGCGGAGGCACCAGAAAGAAATCAAAGGAAAAGAACGCGACGATAGAAGTGAGAATAGCACTATAGCGTCCGCGTGTGCTGGCCAGCCCTAATACCGCCAATAGATAGATCACAGAGATGTCGTGAATGCTGGGATACAACTGAAAGCGGTAGATACATGCCGTCACACACAATGGGGCGATAATTCCCAATAGAGTATCGATTATGTAACGTTTCCTGGCGCCTCTCTCTTTTGCTTGTGTGCGTAGGGACATTTTGAACGCTTTCATGAAATGGTGGTCGCTTTTCCTTCATACACAGTAAGTTTAAACATCACATAGTATTGTGGTACCATTATATAGCAAGCATATCACAGAACCGATATTCGACAAAATCTAGTGCTGCTACTGGCATTATTCCTTCTTGCGAGATCTTTCCGTGAGATGAATTATGGCCTTCCGGTATTCCGGCATTCCGACCTTCCGGCGTAAGGTGCTACCGCATGGGTAAAGGCTCTGGTATTGGGAGTGGAGAGCGTGATTGATAGGGTTATGGTGGAGTGTTCCTTGTGTTTGTTTGAGCGAGAGGGATTATGCATGAAGAACAATCTTGTCTGATGGAAGTATAGCTGAGAAAGTAGGGAATTGCAATCATGGGGAGATGATATCATAGATCTGCGTATTGACCATGAGACAAGACAACGCTATACTACCCTCATGAAAGTGCGACGCATCCTTCTTCTACTTTTATCGCTACTCATAACACTCGCGGCGTGTAGTCCGGGACATTCTGGTAGTAACGAGATCGCGTTTCTCCGCAATGGCCAGCTCTGGACCATTGATCCCGATGGTGCCAACGCCCTCGCCATCGTCTCCACTGGACCGCCGGTAGTAGGATACAACTGGTCTCCAACACATCAGTTCCTTGCCTTTCGTACCCTCGATGACACATTCGCCAACACACCCGCCGCAAAGCAACTGAACAGCAACCTCGTGAATGGGCAGGTTGGCGATATACCAGGCAGCATGAATACCCTTGGCATCGATGGCGGTACTCCCATTCCTACCGCGTTCTCCAGTCCCGATATACGCTACAGCAATGCTATCTGGAATGCAAATGGGACACGCCTGCTCTATCGACAGACAGGTAAGGCAAACCCTCCCAGTCCCACAGAGGCAAGTTGGATCGTAGCACAAAACGATCAACCAGGCGGCATCGCGGCCAAATTGCTCCCCCCGGCATATACAATCCCTTCTTTCTCCTATGACACTCAGAAGATCGCTGCCATTTCCAGCTTCGGCATCTTTACCACCGCCCTTACCGGTACACAACAGCATTTTCTTATACGGGCGTCACTTCCTGGTCACCCGCTGGCCGCCCCACTAGAACGCGTCCTATGGCAACCAGCCCACCAGGACACGCATATTCTCTTTGCCGTTGAAGTTGCAGGGCAAACAAAGGCACATGCAGATACATTGCAAGTACAACTTACTTTGAGCACTATAGATGGTGGACGCGGTGGAACCGGCGGACTCGGTGAAACCGGGTCCCTACTGGCAAGCTGTACGTGCACACAATTTGCATGGTCGCCTGACGGCAATTCTATTCTCTATAGTACGGGTACAAGTGATACACTGCTCAATATCACAACACGATCTTCATTTAGTTTTCCGATCGAAGCAGATAGTATTCCTTACTGGTCGCCTGATAGCCAGTTTTTGTTGCTCGATGGTTCGCATACCATGGTTCTGGTGCAACCTGCCCTGCGACAACGGACTGTGCTTTTACAAGATGAGAGCACTTCATCTGCACCAACATCCTCTTTTGTTCCGAGCGTCAGTACACTCTTACAACCAGTCGAGAACAGCATATGGGCTAGTGATAGTCGCCACTTTCTCTTTCTGACGCATGATCGTTTACAATGGCAGGGGAAGGCATTGCATTCTGGTCGGGGACTCTATACCGTGGCTATTGATAACCAGGGACATATACAGGGCTCTCCCGTTCTGGTGGATAAGGGTAATGATAGCCAGGCCGGGTGGACCTATCAGGATGCGAATACGTCGTTTTTATATTGATGGTGCTTGTCGGGAAGCGGGCGTACGCACAATACCGTTCAGGTAAGAATACCGTCTCTCGCCAGGGTAGGGGCCTAACGCTCAGCACGAGAATGAGCATTTTTCGAGAGTTATTATGGATAGGAGAGGATTTTTACAATGGGTAAAGCAGATACAAAGGGAAAACAGGCACACGAACCTGAGGACGACGAAGAGGAATATGATGAGCTAGAATTGCTTGAGCGCCTGGAATCTCTGCGCGAAGACATGGAGGATCTTGGTGTGACAACCTTGGAGGAGGTGATCAGGCGCATCAACGAATTACATCACAAATTCGATCAGCATTAAGCGTTGAAGCCGGGTCTACGACGCCCTGTGGTACGATCAATTAGTCCACACACCTGGGCGTCGTAAACGCGGCTCCTACGCGCCACCCAGATAGGCCTGGCGAACGAGATCATTTGTCAGGAGATTAGGAGCGGTGTCGCTCAAGACGATTTTGCCGGTTTGTAAGACATAGCCACGATCAGCGAGGCTCAGCGCCATTGAGGCGTTTTGCTCCACAAGGAAAATCGTCATGCCTTCTTTACGGATCTGAAGGATGGTATTAAATACCGTCTCGACGAGGATCGGAGAAAGTCCCATCGAAGGTTCATCCATGCAGATCATACGAGGGCGCGACATCAAAGCGCGACCCATCGCGAGCATCTGCTGCTCGCCACCGGACATAGTGCCTGCTATCTGTTTCAAGCGCTCTTTGATACGAGGAAAAATCTGACAGACATGATCTATATCTTCTTTGACCTCGGCTCTATTCTTGCGGCTAAATGCACCCATTTCCAGATTTTCAAGCACGCTCATGCGTGAGAAAATACGCCGCGCCTCTGGCACCAGAGCCAGACCTGAAGTGACAATATCACCCGTTAGCTTATTTTCTATGTGCTGCTCTTCAAAGAGGATCGAGCCAGCCTTGGGATGAAGCAGGCCAAAGATCGTTTTCATCGTCGTGGTCTTGCCCGCGGCATTCGCTCCCAGAAGACAGACTATCTCGCCTTTGTTTACCTCCAACGATATATCCTGCAGCACATGGCTCGGCCCGTAATAGCTGTTTACATTGATCAGTTTTAGCATCCTATCACCTCGTAAATATCAGGAAGTCTCTGACTCCTCATCCTTCGCCGAAACGGGGTAGGGGCGTCACCTTGCGTGCGCCCGCATCCTGATGCATTCTGTTCTCTGGCATCGGGCGCACGCAAGGTGACGCCCCTACCTTGTGTTTATGCAGAGGCATTCTCTTCCCCCTTGTCTGCCTTTGTTGGTTTTCCAAGATAGGCTGCAATGACGCGCTCATCATTACGTACAACCTCTGGCAAATCCTCCACAATCTTACGCCCATAGTCAAGCACGGCGATACGATCCGACATCCCCATGGTTACCGCGAGCTTGTGCTCAATCAAGAGAATAGTCAGGCCAAGCTCATCACGGAGGCGGCGGATATACTTGACGGCCTCTAGCGTCTCGAATTCGTTCATACCGGCGGTCGGCTCGTCTAACAGGAGCAATTTGGGATTAGCGGCGAGGGCACGTGCTACTTCTATACGGCGACGATCAGCATAGGAGAGGTTGATGACATATTCATCCTGACGCTCGATCAGGGAGGCACCAAAGAAGCCTAACAGTTCCAATGCACGCGTCCTTGCATTCGCCTCTTCACGTACTACGCGCGGCGGGCGAAAGAGCGATCCGAGCAGGCCTGCTTTAAGCTGTGTGTGTTGTCCGACCAGCACATTCTCAAGCACCGTCATATTATTAAAGAGCCGAATATTCTGAAAGGTACGGGTAATGCCACGCGTCACAATCTCGTCTGGCCTCACTCCGGCAATTGAATGACCCTCCAGTCGAATATCACCCGCTGTAGGTTTATAGATACCCGTAATAAGATTAAAAACCGTGGTCTTGCCTGCGCCATTTGGGCCGATGATACTGATAATCTCTTTCGGGTTAATCACCAGATTCACGTCCTGAACCGCCACCAGGCCACCGAAGCGCTTGGTTACGCCACTCAGTTCCAGTAAAGCGCCGCTGTGAGTTTCAACAGTTTCCGGCTGATCTTTACGATCTACACTCATAAGTTTCTCTTCTCCCTTGCGTTTAAGTCAGGACACTGACGATTACCATTTGACGGTGACACCAGGGCGTCGTAAACGCGGCCCGTACATTAGGCGCGATAAATCTGGCTCGTACAGTGGGGAACAGTGTACTAATCAACGCGTATCTCGGACTCAAACCCAGGCGTTCCAGGTGGAGCATCCAATGACCCTTCTTCAGGTGCATCTGCCTCGTAGACTGATGCAACTCGCGTCTCCTACGAGCACTTGGAATCAAACCTTCAGGACGGAAAATCATAACGAGTACCAGGATAGTACCGAAGATAAGGTTACGAATACTGTCGAAGGTGAAACTCGGAAAAACTTGCGTTATGATATGCAAGGGATTAGTTGGATCAGCTTGCCATGGTATCAAGTTGAGCCAGCACGAACAGGTTGATGGAGTAGACAACAAGCGCACCCACGATCACCCCAGGAATACTGCCCAGTCCACCGATGACAACCATTGCAAGGTAGATGATCGAGTCTGAATAGTTGAAGTCATCTGGCGTCACACCCCCCAACTTTGCCGCGTGATAGACGCCAGCAACACCGGAGAAAAATGCGCCAGCGCCAAAGGCAAACAGTTTGGTGCGAGAGAGGTTAATACCTGAAGAGGCAGCGGCAATCTCATCTTCACGAATAGCAATCCAGGCCCGCCCCAGGCGCGAGTCACGCAAGCGAATGTTGACGAAAATCAACACGCCAATCAGCACCAGAATCAGATAGTAATAGGGAATAGGAGTAAAACCACTCCAGTTGGGCACACCTGGAAATGCAGGAGAATAGACGCCCACGATACCATTGGTGCCATTGGTATACTTATCCAGTTCCAGGAAGATTATCGGCACAATTTCGCCAAAGCCCAGCGTCACAATCGCCAGGTAGTCACCACGCAGGCGCAAGGTAGGAGCGCCCAGGACGACGCCCCAGAACGCAGCAATGAGCGCACCAATAAGCAACATGGGCCAGAAAAACCACGGCCACACCTGTGGATTCACGATAATACTAGTTAAGCGTTGGATTTGGAGCGATCCCACCATACCCCAGGCATAAGAACCAATGGCAAAGAAGGCCACATATCCCAGATCCAACAGACCTGCAAAACCAACTACAATATTCAGGCCAAGCGCAAGAATAACATAATAGCCTGCATCTCCATAACCCGAAAGACGGCCAGCTGTACCGTAGCCGAACAAAAGGGGATCGACGGCAGGGTAGAACAGCACAAACGCAGCCAACAGAATGAGATAAAAACGTTGCGCACCTCTACTACGGAAAGGCAGATCGTTAGGAACGAGATCCTTCGCCTCTTCGTTGGCACGGCTGGCTGATAAGGCACGCAACTGCCGCCTCTTACTCACACGAACCTTCGTGCTATTTGAGCCGTTGTCAGTTTCATTGATCCCATTCCCGTTGGCCTGAGACGGTGCCACCAGGGTACGACGTAGCGCAAGCGTACCTCCCAACTGACCTAGAAAATAGCCAGCGACAGGTAAAGCCAGGGTGCGTACAATCACCCAGATCAACAGCAAGTTTGGCAATGAACCAGAAAAGAAAAAGATCAGATCAACAACCAGCCAGATTATGGCAAAAAGGGTTGCAAACCAGAAACCGCCTGACTTCGCACGACTCATAAGATCGGCAGGTTGCACTGTATCTGCTTTTAAAGCTTCGACAGGAGCCGGGGGAGTATAATTTGTCATCTTGCGCACGATTCTGCGTATCAGAAAGTAAACGCCCCAGACAATAATAGAAGCTGTCAGGCCAATAATCAGATTACTGGTTACTATCGTTAGCAACAGTGGCACCAGCACAAAAACGAGCACATTGAGCCATAAGTCCAGATAGCCACGACGCCCACTATCAGCGGCAACGAGATAACCTGCCAGCGCGATCACCGTTGTATAAAAAAGCACAATAAAAACGGCAGCCTGGATAGCGGTTCCGGTGTCACTAAAGTTGCTACTCGCCGAACCGAAAATACCAAGGATGGCATTATTGATAATGGATTCGCCGCTCCAGACAAAGGTAAAGACAACGATCGGAACGAGTAATGCAACAAGCCATTTAACCAGCAACGCCCGCGTATCGCGTGCAGGTTGAAACACACCTGTATTGAGAGAAGACATTGACAAGCGCGTACCTCCTCTTCTACACTTTATCCGGTGTCTGCTGACCTAGCAGCCCGGAGGGGCGGAAGACCAGGATTAAAATGAGAATGGCAAAAATAATAGCACGTGACCACGCACCACCCCCATGTGGAAGGATTGAACCAGGAATAAGAACCGTCAACGACTCTATTACCCCAATCAGCAATCCGCCTAGCATAGCACCCACGATATTACCAATCCCACCAAGGACAGCAGCAGTGAAAGCGATCAAGCCAAGGTTAAAGCCTAATGTGAAAATTGTACTACCATTATCAAGTGCATAGATGAAACCTGCAGCACCTGCCAAACCGGCCCCAATGAAAAAGGTAAATGAAATAATACGATCGACATTGACGCCCATCAGCGCCGCCGCCTCCCGGTCCTGAGCCACAGCTCGCATTGCACGTCCCATCTTTGTCCTGGTAATAAGGAACTGGAGTGCAATCATCAAGATAATAGCAACAACGAAGACAAAGACATAAATGCTACTAAATGTGATAGGTCCAATGTTGTATTGAGCATTGGGAAAGATTTGTGGAAAAGGGACGTTATTATTACCCTTCCAGAGCTTACCAACATCTTCTAATATCAGCGAGACACCAATAGCAGAAATAAGTGGAGCGAGACGCGGCGCATTACGTAGAGGGCGATAGGCAATACGTTCAATCACCACGCCAAGCAGAGCACACACAAGCATCGTAACAATAAAAGTAGCAATCAGCACAAGTACTAAAGTGATACCTGTGGGGTAGATCGACCGGGGCAAGATACCCAGAGCGGTCAAAAAAGTAAGAGAGACAAACGTACCAATCATAAATATGTCGCCATGGGCAAAATTAATCAATTCGATGATACCATAGACCATCGTATATCCCAGAGCGATCAGTGCATAGATTGCCCCCGTTGCCAGGCCAACAATCAATAATTGTAAGACCAGGACGACCATAATATGTAAAATCCCGCCTTCCTGTCAGATAGCAACACTATTCAGAGACCGAAAAATAAGGATGTAGCCGCACACGCAACCACACCCTCCGGCCAGCTCGTCGCTTTCTGAAACGACTCTTCATTCAATTAGTTCGCGACGAGCTTTACCAGGTAAAAACAGTGTGACTAGAGGTTCAACTGCTCGATGTACGACCAACCGTCACCGCTAGTAGGTGGATTAGCTATCGTATAGATCGAGATGATACGAGAGGTGGTATCACCATTGGCATCAAAGCCGATATGACCAGTAACTCCATTATAGCTGATATTCTGGATGGCTTTGACCATAGCCTGACGGAAGACTGTCCCTTGAGCAGCATCTCCCGAATTGGCCGGCGCTTTTACTCCACTTGCCAGCACTTCCTTGGCGGCCTGGATCAGCACCATTACACAGTCATAGGTACCTGCACTATAGGCACCAATGTTGCTGGCACCATAGGCAGCACTATAATCTGAAATGAATTTATTCGCTGCATCTCCAGTGAGGTGAACCGATGCAACTGACGTAAACACAGGACCACCATTGCTGCCATCACTCTTATAGGCACCAATGGTCGTTGCAAAAGAACTGGTCTGTGTACCATCACCAGCAACCATTGGTGTTTGCTTTAGTGCCGGCACCTGGAGCATCTGCTGACGAATTAAGGTACCGCCAGTAGAGTCGTTGCCGCCAAAGAAAATGACGTCGGGCTTCATCGCAGCAATCTGCGTAAGCAGGTTTACATAAGAAGTGGTCGTTGGAGCTTCGCTACTGCGACCCAGCAACTTACCACCAAGTTTCGCCCATTCGGTCTGAACGGAAGTCGCAATACCAACGCCATACGTCTCAGTATCATCGATGATGTAAGCACTCTTCCAGTTCTTCGTCTTAAAGGCAAAGTCCGCAAGTGCGGCACCCTGGAACTGGTCGCGCGTGGCGATACGGAAATAAGTTACTTTGTTAGTTGGGCGATATGTAGGAAGCAAGTCGTTCTTACCACTACAATCAGGGGGCAACGCCTCTGTCAAACAGTCATTGGTATTCGCAGGGCTAATGATAGGAAAGGAGGCTTCATTTGCCTCTGGCAATTCGAACTGTGCAACGCTACTGTTAAGTGGCCCACCCATACCAATGACCTGGGCATCACCGATAAGCTGAGCAACATTCGTCTTACCTGTAGCGCCATCGTGTGTCCCCTGAGGGCCAACATCATCTTTAGGAACAAATTGGAATGTCACATTAGGAACTAGCTTTTGTGCATTAGCCTGATCTACTGCGAGATGTCCACCATTCTCGGATGGTTTTCCTGCGCTCTCGTCTTTTCCACTTGTCGGAAAATCAGTCCCAATCTTGAGTACTATCGGCCCACTGGTAGTCGCAGTAGCACTGCCTCCAGAGCCCGTTGTGCCAGCGCCACAGGCAGCCAGCATGGCTAACAATAGAGGAAGGCCCATTGATAGGGCCAAAATACGTGACCAACGCTTCCGCATGATCTTCAGCCTCCTTCACATAATTGCAGATACATATCCACTCATCACAGGCAGAGGGATGATAGATGATGAGAACTTATTCCATCCTCCCAGGCAATCTCTACCGCTCGATGATAGTAGATACTACGTCACAAACATCCGCAATCTCACCAGTTCGCAAAATAACATTCAACTTTGAACGCATCTACACTGCAACATATAATAGAACTATTGAGAATCGAGTCCCTCCGATCCCACAATCTCCATCTACTGGATTGAGAGCAAGATACGGATCATAGATGTCGGGATTATACGTGTTCAACTGCAAATAGTCAATACATATTTTTGTTCATTATGTTGATTGTGTACATATCTGAAAAGAGGAGTCCAGGGGTGCGGTGAGCGGAGCGAACAGGCCCGTGGACTACAAAGTGTTTATGACCTACAGAGAAGAAGTTTCTGAAGTTTCCACCTGAGCTTCTACAGTCTCGGCTTCCTCTATACGACCAAGTTCTCGTAAGAGATGAGTAAAAGCGGTACGGGTTGTGTTTGTTTTAGGATGTTGGAGGCCCAGAGCCTGTTCACGAATCGTTAGAGCTTGTTGATAGAGTTCAAGGGCTTCTACATTCTGATGTTGTAACTCATGAAAATGTGCGAAGTGATGCAGGGTTTCTGCAAGGTCAGGGTTCGACCCACCTAAAGATTTTTCCTGGATACTTAACGCTTGCAGGTAGAGTGGTTTTGCTTCCTTATACTTGCCCTGCTCAGTATAAAGTTGTGCCAATCCCTGGATAGGCGCAGCTATATGAGGATGCTCCGTCCCTAATGCTTGTTCCCAGATATGCAATCCTCGTTGATAAAAAAATTCGGCTTGTTCATATTTGCTCTGTTTGCTGTAGAGTTCTCCCAGATTTACGAGCGGATAAGCTACATATGGATGCTCTAACCCTAATGCCTGCTCCCAAATATGTAAGGCTTGCAGGTATAAAGGTTCTGCCATCTCATCCTTGTCTTGTTCAAAGTAAAAATTAGCCAAACCATTGAGAGAATGACCTACTTCCGCATGCTCTGGCCCAAATGCTTGCTTTCCAATAGACAGAGATCGATGATAAAGTGGCTCCGCTTCCTCGTATCGCCCCTGTCTTCTATAGAGTTCAGCTAAATTGTAAAGTGGAGAAGCTAGCTGGGCATGCTGCTCTCCCCATACTTGTTCACGAATACGAATAGCTCGTTGGTAGAGCGGCTCTGCCTCCTTAAATTTTCCCTGGCGTTGATAGAGATTGGCCAGTTCGTTGAGGGTTTCAGATACAAGGGGATGTTCGCCTCCCAATACTTGCTCCCTTATGACCAATGCTCGCTGGTAAAGTGGCTGCGCCTCCTTATATTTCCCTTGCTCTCTATAGAGACGTGCCAGTCCGTGAAGAACTTCCGCCATCAGAGGATTTTCAGTTTGCTGCGTCTCCTCTCCCATCTGCAAAGCGCGTTGGTAAAGCGACTCGGCCTCAGTATAGCGTGCCCTATGTGAGAGGTAGGTTGCGACACGACTTATGAGGGACATTAAGGCTGAGGCATTTGGCAAAACTTCATGCGCATTCCATTGCTCGCTCATGACGATGCAGACCAACGCGTGAGGTATCAGGCGTTCACAGATTTCCCAGTAGTTATCTTCAGTTTTCTCGCGGGGGAGGAGCTGGCCCATGGAGTGTATAACTCGTACCTCCCAGATATGCTGAATCGCTTCCTCCAGGCTTTCTTTGAGTACAACCTGCACCAGGCGATGGATCGTTAACGTTTGGGTCGTCGCGTTACGCTGGATTAGAGAATACGTCAGCAACGCCTTGATAGCTGCATTGAACTGTAAAGGATCAGCCGCCAGTGCCTCAAACGTCGGTCCTAGATGTGTAGCTCCCTCAATGAAAAACGTCTCAGGAATAGCATCAGGAGCAAGAAATGCACAGACTTTCAATAGCTCTGCTGCGGCTGGATTGTTCTTTTGCAGTTGCGCGAAAGCCAGCGCAAAGGTTCTGGTCACGGACGAGGGATGATCAGCATGGTTATCACGCTCATCGAGCAGACGTAACCGTGAGGACTGGAAAAGGTGCAAGTAGTCAGAAAGGATACATTTAGTTTCTTCAATATAAGCACCAGCCTGATCAAGTGCCAGGGGCAGTCCATCCATGGCAGCGACAATCTCTCTGGCAAGAGCTATAACATGTGGTGCCAGGGAATCCAGGGAAGCTGTCGGATCTAGCAACCTTGCTCTGTGCAGGAGAAAGCATACTCCCTCCTCTGTCGTCATCTGCTCCATATCCAGCGTCTTTGCGGCAAAGCCAAGCGCCTGCCTGCGCGATGTAAAGAGCAAGGAACCGCAACGAGCTGGCGGCAAGACACCTTTCACCAGTTCGAGATCTTCCACGTTATCGAAGATGAGCAGCCAATCGCTATGGCTGATGAGCCAGTGTGTGACGGCGGCTATGACACGGCTCTGCTCCTTCTCTTGCTTTTCTGGCAGGTTGAGCAGTTCGGCAATGGCGACAAAGCTAGAGACGATATTCTCATTGGTTTCGGCGCTGATCCAGAAAACTGCGGAATATTCATTGGCATAACGATAGGCATACTCGATGGCGGTCTGGGTTTTGCCGACGCCGCCGAGACCACTGAGGGAATAGGATTGACTGAGCAGGGCGCTACGTTCATGGGCAAGCACATTATGTAACTGCTGCAACACGCTTGTGCGGCCCGTGAAGAAGGGATTGCGTTGATAGGGCATGAGCCAGTGCGGTGAAGCCGCCGTTAAGCTGGCTTCCAGTAGTTGCTGTGTCTCATTTGTATTCAGATGTAATTGCTTTGCCAGTTCCAGAACTATGGTTTTGCTCTCTGGCAGGCCGGTGCCGCGTTCCCATCTGCCAATTGTGTTGCGATGCACATCCAATTTTTCGGCAAGTTCATTCTGGCTGATGCGATGTTGTTTGCGGAATGTAGTGAGAAGTTCGCCGAAGGTGTAAACATCCATATTACTTGTATTATTATCCTTTACAAAATAGAGATTTTTCAGTGATTGAAGAAATCCGCCAAATTGCACCAAAATGCACACAAGATTGGTGCATTTAATATTTTATCATAGGAACAGAGCAATAAAAAAGGTGTATACAAGTGGAGGTAGTACATCTGGATATGATTAACATTTTTAAGAAAGGTGGTGAAATTCAGAAACACTGCTCATTAGCTCCACTTACATTAGTACAAATCCAGTTACGTACAAGTTTGAAGCTTTTCACAAACCACTGATGTTATCAGCAATGCGTACATCATTCGTGATACACATCAGCGAGGAAATTAGAAAATAGTTCTGGATGAGAACCCATCCCAAAGGCGTACATCGAAATCCAGGTTATCAAGAAAAGGAAGTAAGAACAGATGCTTAAAACTATAGGGCATATTTTCCGTATGAGTTCGTTTGCTGCCGCGTTGGCAATTGTTGTTTCACTATCAATCTTCACGGTTCCATCATTTGCAGCCACAACTTCTTCCCAAACTTCAAGGCCTCATGAAGGGGGTTGTGCGCCAGCAGGAACTTATTCCTGGACGTACACAGGTTCAGCAAAAGCGAACATTCCTGGTAACGGAGTCAAAACAGCAGAAGCAAGTGTGGCCGCTAATTTTTATGATAATGGGAGATGTAATGTGCCGTCAGTCACCTACAAAAACTGCAATCTTGGTCCCCGTCTTGTTGTCACTGAAAATCCGACTAACTGCTCTGTGGATAGTACAAGAGATCTCAGTGGAGATGTCTGGGTAATTGGGGATAATTCTGTCGTCTACTCGGGAGTGACTATCTGCACTTTAGATGTTGAGCTTGGTACTGATTACTATGGAGATTACAACACATACACTAATACTGATTGCTAGCACAAAATGACGTTTTGAAAAAAGCTTCTTTGTAATGGTACGAGAAGTGACAGAACTGCATTAAGAGATGAGACGATGCTACGCGAAACCCATCGTCTGCATTTTTCGAGCTGCTCATCGATTAATGTAGTTATACCAGAGGAGTGTCTCAAAATTATTATTTCTGGGGCACTTCTCACTCGAAAATATATCACCACATCTAATGTCGTTTTCCAGATGAGCAAATAAGCTCGTATTTCTTAAGAATAATTAGGAGGAGAACATGAAAATACACATATTGAAGCGAGAAAAAATTATTATGTTTTTGTATCTTTTGCTCACGATTACGAGTATGAATGCATGTAAAAATTCTCAGACTGCTATTTCTCTTCATCAGACATATCGTTATACACATCCAGCCTCTCTTCTTCAGGTTACTTTTCTTCCTAACCAACGCCTGTATATTCTTCACTCAAGAACGAATTTAACTCTTCTTTGGGCTTCGGTATTAGGACCAACCTCTACACAAAATGCCCCAGAACACATCTCTTTGGCAGCTGAAATATTTGGACCATTTAGATCATTGGATATTTTAAATGTGTATATTAACTACCCTGAAAAGCTACATCAACCTGCTAAAGCGTCAATGCCCCCTATTCAAACAACGAGTTGGGCGGATCAGACTTACACTCCACATATGAAGCTACCACCCAATACTCAACCAGGATATTATCTCCTTTTCGAAACCATAACACTAGAAGATGGCCCTTCTCCAGGCATAGGTAAAGCTCGTATTGCGTTACAAATTCCCAAATAGCTTACGATACTACATTATAAACTACTTTACACTATTATAAGATCACCGACAAATCTTTCACATTGGAGAAATGAAACGAGAGGGCGTTGTAAGAAGTAGGTAAGATACAGGCGAAGATAAACCTGATAAAAATACTCCATAATTAAGAGGAACATATATATGAATAAGGGAAAAATAGCAACGCTGATTCTCATCAGCATCATTATTGTTCTGGTGGTATCCATCTTCTTACAACTAGGAAGTAGTGGGTCTGCAAGCACTACACCGGGCAGCCATCCTCAATACACTTGTTGCTATTCTCATCCTTCTCAACATGAAGAAGAGCCACCAGAGGACCATCCTTCCGAACCCGAAGAAGTGCATCCCGTCGTTCGTCCTTAAGCAGAGCCTGGGAGCTCGCGAATTGGGCTGCACGGGCTTATTCACATCCGTTCATTGCGCCCCTATACTAGTAAAAAGCGCCTGAGAAGCAAGTGACGAGATTACACTGGCGTAGGGGCGCAATGAGCGACAGCGAATAAGCCCGTGCTCCCTATTCAAAGAAACGTGTTCTCATCACCCATCCATCAAATACTTATCAAAAAAAGCATCCACATGCATAATATAATCATCGGTATCGACAGCAAATGATTGCGCATGCTCGGCACCAGGCGCAACCCACTCTTCCTTTGGCTGACCTGCCGCCTGGTAGAGAGATTGCATACCGGACAGTGGAGTTGTGGTATCTTTATCACCATTGATGAAAAATACAGCGGTCCGTCCGGCCAGCTTGCTTACGGCATCAATGGGTCTCGCCTGGGTGATATCAACACCATAGACCTGCTCTACCAGCTCCTGGTCTGCTGCGCGTGCCGCCTCATTGGGAACGTCAGAGGTGACAAGGGTCGCATCTTCTGGACAACTTTCTGCCACCAGCGCATCAATGTCCTTTGATCGCGCCGCCGCCAATACACCAGCCGTCGCTCCCATCGAAAGTCCTAATACCCCTATCTTGCTATCCTCCATTTCGGGTGTTCCATGAATATAAGAAATGGCGGACAGGATATCTTCAGACTCTACCATGCCGAGCGTTGACATGACGCCCTGACTCTTGCCATAACTTTGAAAATCGAAGAGCAAGACATTATATCCGTGATTATAGAGAAATGCTGCACGCGACACCATATCAAGACGATTTCCAGGTGTGCCGTGCGCGAGGATGATTACTGGTGCCTGTGGGGTCTGCAGTGCAAGCCATCCCGATAATAATTCCCCACGCCAGTTATAAAAGGTCACATCAATGACTGGAAGCGCCTGCACAGAACTGGCTGGTGGAATCGGAGCTCCTCGTCCGGGACGAAGACCGCTGGTCAGTTGGTAGAGTGAAGACTGCGTAATTGCATCTCCATGATAGGCCGGTCCCTGTGTCATCGTTGAAGCTACTGGCGTGTTCAGGAGAGATGAAATCGGCTTGCTCACAGCACTTACAGGCGTATTGCTTACCTGCACAGTACTCGTTGCTCTCTTTGCATAGGACAGGGGAATATCATGCAAAAACCAGCCTGCACAGATAGCAAGAATACCAAGGGCTGCTACACAACAACGCTGAACCAACAATGACCTTAGCATAAATAACCTCTAGTACTTTTCACTTGACTCTTCAGAGTTTCAAGTTGTAGACTTTCTCTCTGTAGACAACAGGAGATGCAGTGCTTCTCGACCTGCTTCAGGGTACCAAAATAGGATACTGAAATTTAAGATGGATTTTTCTGTACGAAACGCTCAAACGCTGCCGCCACCTGCCGCCTCGTCTCTTCACGTGTATTCCCATTATCAATGACTTCATCAACGAGCGCTAGCTTCGGTTCGACGGGCGATTGAGCACGAAGACGCGCACGTGCCTCTTCTTCGCCCAAGAAGTTGCGTGCCATTAAGCGTGCAAGCTCTTGCTCTTCCGGACAAACAATCAACCACTTACTCTGGCAAAGCATCCCTGATTGCCCTTCCAATAATTTGACTGCATCGATGATCGCTATTCCCGTTTCGCTGACCATTGCTAACTCGTCCAGTAGTAGAACGGAGACTGCCGGGTGCACGATACATTCCAGACGACGTAAGGCTTGCGCATCCTGAAACACAACTGCACCCAACGCCTTCCGATCAACGCTGCCATCATCTCTCATTACTCCAGGTCCAAACTCTTCAGCCACTTTCAACGCAACAGGTTGACCACTCTCATAGAGACGATGCACCAGGGCATCTGCATCAATATAGCGCTCAGCTCCCAGCTCAAGCAGCAGTTGCCCAACGAATGTCTTTCCACAGGCGATATTGCCGGTAATACCAATCGTGCGAGCCATGTATTTTATGCTTTCATTAGATTTATAGGATAGTACAAGAAACTCTTCGGACTCGACGGGCGCGAAATATTCGGGCCCCTACCCAGGCATTGATGGGTTAATCATGTAAATCGTGCTCGAAGGGCGTGGAATATTCAAGTCCTATCTGGGCAAACGATTTAGCGAGTCTTCCCTCACTTTATCTACACGCATCCCGATCTACGCCGTGCTTACGCAAGCCTCCCTACGTATTCTCATTATAAACACTCAACATAAATTTCTGCATTGAAGGAAGCTCCAAAAAGTACCTTCCTCCTCTCAGTTTCCTATCCTACTATCGTGCAATGTCGTACAATAACGAAACAGTGGAACTTACATTACTGGAAGGAGAGCCATGAGCAGGCGACTGGGACTCATCATAGGTGTCAATAACTATTCAGATACTACATTCCAGCCACTCCAGTTTGCAGAAAACGATGCACGCGCCCTCGCGCAATGGCTCGTCAATGCAAAAGGAGGAGCATGGTCTCCTGGAGATGTGCAACTTGTCCAGGGAACGCATGCAACGAAAGAGCTGATAGAATCTCTGATCATGCAAATGTGCCTCACGCTCGCTGAGCCGGATGATCTTGTGTTTATCTATTTTGCTGGTCATGCCTTTCTCGATGAAAGAAGCAGCGATGGGTATCTGGCTCTTTCCAATACGCAATATAGAAATCCTGGCAGCGGCCTGCATCTCCTCTCGTTTACTAATCAGATTATGGCTCGTTGTCGCGCCGCTCATATACTCGTCATCCTCGATTGTTTCCAGATAGGACCAGCCTGGCAGATGCGCCGCTCATCTCCCTATGATGTCAAACCTTTAATTGGTCCTTCTCTGCCTGACATGCTCCAACAACAGGGGAGTCGCATCTTCCTTTGCTCCTGTCGGGGCAATGCAGGAGCACCAGAGACCGGAGAACGCGGCCTGGGCTTATTCATGCATCGTACGATCGTCGGACTCAGTGGCCCCGTCCGCGACACCTCAACAGGACAGGTGAGCCTACAAAGTTTGTATAGTTACCTCTCGAATATCCTGGGAGAACAGCAAAGTCCCAAACTCTTCGGACAGGAACGCACGCCTCTTATTCTCGTGGGCGATACTTCACCATCACTCCCCTTCCAACAACAGCAAGCATCCCCCGCTGCACCATCGAACAATCCTTCCTCCTCAGGCTTACTGCGCAATACTGGAGGTTTCTTCAAACAACCTGCGACTGCAACCATGTCCGCACCATCATCTTTCCCAGCAAACACGCTGCCAGAACAACAGATGTCGCCCCCCCTTGATAAGCAACGTCAGAGCCAGTTTATGTTGAACCAGGTACGACAGCTTGTACAGGCGCAACAGTATATTCAAGCACTTAACCTTATAGAGCAAATATTGCAGATAGCTCCTCAGGAAACGTCTGCCCTCGTCCTCAAAGGGCAAATCCTGGGCACTCTGGGCCGTTCCCAGGAGGCTCTGGCTGTAGTCGATCAACTTATGCAAGTAAATGATCGGAACCCATTGACATGGAGCATGCGTGCCGTCTTGCTTACTAATATCGGACAATATCAGAATGCTCTTCAATCTATAGACCGCTCTCTTGCCCTCGACAACAATAATCCCGAGACACAGACGATAAAAAAGAACATTATGAACACTATCGCCATGGCTGCATCACAAGGAAAATTGCGGGCAATACAGAAAAAGGATAACTTACAGCAGGCGCAAAGCAGGAAGAACACCCCACGTGCTTTTCTCATTAGCATAGTTATGCAAGTTCTCGGTCTAGCTCTGGGTAGCGCGGGTATACTCCTCTCAGCGTTCTTGAGCCACCTGCCCATAGCGGTAGGAGCGTCTCTGATGGGCCTGGGAACGTTGTTGCTGTGCATTAATGCTGCCCGCAGCACTTACCGTTATGGCTGGGCGTTTTTACTACCACCATTCTTGACAAGTGCTCTGGCTATAGGCATTATTGTTTTTGGAGGACTGCTTAATCTGCTTGTGACTTCCCATACACCTTCAAATACACGGCTCTTAAATTTGCTGAAGGGCCACCCATCATTGATTATCCCCATCCTGGTGTTTGGAATCTGGTTGGCAGCGGTGGCTGTTGTACCGCCAGTTCTGGCATTGGTAGGGTCCATTACAGGTACGGCAAAAAGGCGTAAAAATGCATAATATCGTTTAGCGCCTCATCCTCACGGGCGCGATAAATCTGGCCCCTACGACTAGCCTGCCTCCTCGGAGAGACGCTCCCATTCGGCAAATAGCTCTTCCACACGTGCTTTTGCCTGGTCATACTCGGCTGAAAGTTGGGTAAGCTGGGGGGCATCGGCGTTGAGCGCGGCTTGCGATAATGCTTCTTCGAGCGATTTTACATATTCTTCCGCTTTCTCCATGTCGCGTTCAACATCCTCTGCTGTGCGTACCTTCACCTTGCTTCCCTTCTTGCTACTCACTTTCGGAGCCGTTGTTTTAGGAGCAGGTTTCGCACTCGCAACCGTCTTTTTTGTCAGAGGTGTGGGAACATCAAGGACAATACGGTGCTTACGCGTACGATAGTCAGTGTAATTGCCCAGATAGGGGATCAATACACCTTCTTCAATAGCCCACACTTTCGTTGCCAGACTATCGATAAAGTAGCGATCATGCGAGACAAAGAGAAGCGTCCCTTCAAATTCGCTCAGCACTTCCTCAAGAAACTGGCGCGATTGCAGATCCAGGTGGTTTGTTGGTTCATCTAACACCATAAAGTTTGAACCTTGCAGCGTCAGTTTCGCCAGCGCGACACGGCTACGCTCTCCGCCACTGAGCGCTCCAATCGCTTTAAACACGTCATCGCCCGAAAAGAGGAAGCGCCCCAGAAAACTGCGTGCGCCTTCTTCGCTTAAGGTCGTGACCTGGCAAATCTCATCCAGGATGGTACGCTCCATCGTGAGTCCCGTGTGGGTCTGCGAATAGTAGCCAATACGTACATTGTGTCCGATCTGGGCCTGGCCTTCAACGGGCGGAAGTTCACCAATCAGCGTCCTGAGCACCGTCGTCTTACCGGCTCCGTTTGGACCTATCAAGCCCACACGATCCCCACGTAACAATTCCAGGTCAGCAACACGCACCAGCAGAGTAGTCTCACCAGTATGTACTTCTCGTCTTGTACCACCACCGTAGCCTGCCGCAAGCCCCTGTGTTGAAAGGACGATCTGACCACTATTGGTTATAGGCGTAAACTCGAAGTGCATCTCCGGAAAATCTTGCGGGCGCTCCACGCGTTCCATACAATTCAATAACGTCTGGCGACCACGCGCTTCACGGCTGCGCTGACCGGCTTTATAGCGACGTATAAATTCTTCTGTATGCGCGATATGTGCCTGCTGAGCCTCATACTCACGCGTACGCCGCTCCATACGTTCCTCACGCAACTGGAGATATTTTGTATAGTTCCCAGGATATTCTTCGATGCGACCAAATGCCATCTCAATGGTACGCGAGACAACCTTATCGAGGAAGTAGCGATCATGGGCCACAATCACCATCGCGCCCTTCCAACCAGCTAGATACGTCTCAAGCCATTCCAGGGCCGCCAGATCAAGATGGTTAGTTGGCTCATCCATCAGTAATAAATCGGGCTCCTGTAAAAGAAGTTTACCCAATGCGGCACGCGTTTGCTGTCCACCGCTCAGTTGCATTACGGGTGCCCCCTGCTGCTCGCGCGTAAAACCAAGGCCATCGAGCACCTGCTCTACACGATTCTCATATGTATAACCACCTGCATGTTCATACTGTGCCTGTAAATCGGAATAGCGCGTTAGCAGTTGCTCATGAAGCTCTGCATCTCCCTGAGCTTCAGAAGAGGCCATCTTCTGCGCAAGTTCATCAAGCTCATGCTCCCAGGTACGCAGGTAGGAAAACACGCTGAGCAACTCTTCGCGTAGCGTATTCTGAGGATGAAAGTCAGAAATCTGGGTTAGATAGCCTATGCGCGTATTGCGTTGACGTGCCACAGAACCTTCATCAGGTTCTTCGCGCCCGGAGAGAATATTGAGAAGAGTTGATTTTCCGGCTCCATTTGGTCCTACGAGACCAATGCGATCATGCTCATCAATTTGAAATTGTATCCCTGAAAAAATGCGTTCAGCCCCAAACGATTTTCCTAGCTGTATAACGTTGACAATTGGCATTGTTTCTTCACCTGAATATTCCAAGACACTCTAAAGCTCGTTCGCTAGAGTACCACACGAGTTCACATGATGCAAGTTGCGTAAGAACTATGATCAGGGCTTGTGAATGAGCGTTTTTTTCCGCGTTTTGGCCCGCTGCGCGGGGAGAGCGGATAATTCACAAGCCCTGGAACTATGATAGGGGTCAGGTCTCCCATTTTATTTTCTCTAGATATTACGTTTAAGCATATGTATGCATTCTGTCATAGCCTTCTCGTATAGCAATAAAGGAGTTGTTCCAAAGTGAGTATTGAGCTAATTATCATTGCAAGTATTTTTCTTATTCTGGCGCTTACCTTTTTGGCGATGCTGATAATACATCGCACCATCATTACCACAATTGAAGGCTTTTCCTGGACACGCAAGGTACTTCTTGAACACTATATCTGGGTAGAAGGGAGCTCCTATAGTGGCTTTCCAGAAGGGAGCAGAAATCAACAAAGCACAGATGAGACATATTATTCCTACGAGGTAGTATCTTATAACACAACAACAACGCAAATAAATGGCGTTACTTCAACAACGACAGAACCCGTCTATGCGAACGTACCTAAAAGACGCACAAAATATACATACGAAATCCAGGAGTGGGTCCACAGTCGCACGCTTGTTGCGGACGGAAACGAGCACAACAATGTCCATTGGCCACATTATACCCTTGACCGCAGTACATCAGAAAGGATCAATGATACGAAAGAGACGTACCTGGTGTTCTTTCAGACGGCAAAAGGGAAGCAGTACAAGCAAAAGCTTTCCGTAAGTGACTGGAATGCCCTTGACGACACGATGGAATATGAGCTATGCGTAAATCTCTATGGAAAAATCACAAAACTACCAAAAGCATGCAATGCAATTGCGACGGGAGCAACATACGATTTTCCGCAGCAGGAAATGTCACAATAGCGGTGAAAGGTGCCTTGCCTATTAATTTTTGTATTGTTGGTTTTGTGGGGGACAGATTTATCGCATCCAGGAGGCGGACGCGATAAATCGGGTCCCTACGACTTACGCGCAAACCAACGTAAATAGCGTGCCAAGCTCGTATTCAATCCTCCTAGCATTGCCATATCGTCCTCGCTTAGCGGCTTAATTACCAGTAACAATCCTGTGCACAACACGAGAAAAAGACACCCTGAGAGCCCCAGCAAAATACGATTTGCAGGATGCCATAAGATCCCTGGCAATGCAGCAAGCGTTAAGGCCAACAGGAAGCGCAACGTAAAGCCCAACGGGTATTTATGGGGAAGAGCATTCCATAGAAACGCCAGCATCAATATCCCTGTAATGATTCGCGCAATCCCATCAGCGATCAATGCACCAGCTACCCCATAGCCAGGAATGAGAATTACGCCAATAACTATCACAGCGACCAGCCCTGCCCACTCGCTCAGCACCACCAGGCGTGCTTTCCCCGTGACGTACAGGGCGTACTGGTTAATCGTGGTTCCCAGAATACGGGCGAAAATATTGAAGAATAGAAATATGGCGAAGAGCGGTCCAACTACCGCATACCTGCTACCATAAAGAGCCAGTACGATAGTTGACGAGTTGAAGAGACAGAAAACGAGGCCAGGAGCAGCCAGCAGCGTCTCGATCTTCACCAGTGCCTGCCACGAGCGCGAGAGGCGTTCGTTGTTGTTTCCTACGAAAGCCGCCGCCAGCGCTGCACTGGCGACGCCGCCAAAGCCCGTAACAAGCAACAGATTAGCTCCATCAGCAAGCTGGAAGGAAAGGTTGAAATAGCCAGTGTTGACGCGACCCACTACCACTGAAAACGCGAAGATCCCCAGCAGAATGACCGATACCTGCTTCAACAGAGCTCCCTGAATCAGGTTTGTCTGCCATGCAGACAGGCTAAGCCGAATCAGTGGCAGAATGGGTTGCTTATACGTTGCACCACGCGTAAATATAAATTTAGCCTGCCACACAATAAATGCACCCGCGTTCAGGAGAGAACAGATCGCCAGTGTCCATAGAACGCTATTGATCCCCCAACCCAGTTGTAACACCACAAAGCTTATGCCGAGCACCGCCACCTGGGTCAGGCTCCCAATCACAAAAACAATGCGGATACGCATCAGTCCCGCACAAACAGCCTGCAGCAAACTGGCAATGCTACTACCCAGTACGTACAGAGCAACAGGGGTAATATGCGACAGAAGGACAGGATCGCGTAGACTTGCTGCCACACCTGCTGCCCCCGAAATAGGAATTGCCGCGATCAATGTAGCTATCTCTGGCATGCCAAAAAGCAGAACCCCTGCAACTATTACTACCGTGAGCGTACGTAATGCCAGTAAACGCCTGACCAACAAGGCTGCTGAAGCCATTCCATATTCAGCAAATATACGAGGAACGTAAGTGGTGGTAGCATCCTCCATACCAAACGCAAAGATGTAAAGAATAGTGTTATAAGCGGTCTGTGTGATTGAGTAGATTCCGTATTGCTCGGCTGGAACTTTGCGTGTAATGATGATCGTGAGCAAAAAGAGTGAGACCAAAAACCAGAAGCCGTAGATCTGGTTCAGCAGATAATTGCCAGGCGTACGCTGCAGCAAGCGTCTTGCTTCAGTCTCCCCATGTGGTACTTCCGCTAGTAAGGCGTTCTCTACGGCTCCCGCTGACATTGATGTGGCTTCTGTTGACGTACCTTGTATTTCATCTTGCGGAATATTCAATCCATCCTCTCTTCCCATAATGCGCCCACCTTCGTTTGTCATCGTAGTCGGAGCAAAACCTCCTAACTGACCAGTCGACACACGTACCAGTCGCGAAGGACGTAACTTTATTTTTTGCATAGCTCTATTTTAGTTCATCTTCAACAGATGCCGTAGCAGCCAGCCAATAGCTCCTAGTGCTGCGAATAATTCCAGGACACTCACATTGGCAGTCACGTGATCGGACGAAACAAGATAGAATACGCCGACCTTAAATGTCGCCGCTATAACAAAAGCTCCCAGGCCAATCCATGCTGGAAGAGTCGCAAAAAGCAATGCACGCTGCCAACTACGACTTAACAATCCAATCAACGTTGGCAGAAGGTAAATCAGGGCAGTAATCAAGGGAGCAATCGTAGCAGGAAAAGGACCGTTCAGCGCAGCACCAGTAGAATGTGGCAGAAGGCGCGTCCATAATTGGGCCGGTATCAAGGCCATAGTAACGAGTATCGTCTCTATAATAGCTATACCTATCACAGCGTTCTCTGCCGTACGCCAGTTTTTCTTCGTTTCTGTTTTGCTAGTACTGGATGCAACCATTCGTAAGTTCCTCTTAATTCTTCGGAATGGGCAGTAGCCCCATTGCATATTTCATCATTAGTATACGCTGTACCGACTGATCAATGCGTTGTTGTGTTATTGCTCCGGTACTCATGGCCTGCTTGATGCTTTGAAACATGGAGGCCACATCATCAGGACTAGATGCACCCATTATCAGGTCCGCACCCGCCTCAATAGATAATACAGCTGCCTGTGGCATTGTGGCATATTGCAGCAATGCTTCCATCGTCAGGCTATCCGTCATCACCACTCCCTGGAAGCCAAGGTCGTTACGCAGAACACCCTGGATAACCTTTGGTGATAATGAAGATGGCTCTGTGGCATCAAGCGCCTGCACAATTTCATGTGTCACCATAATAGCATGAACATTACCAGTCTTAATTAATGCACGATAGGGTGCCCAATCGATATTCTCCAGATCGCTCTTTGAACGCGTCAATTGCGGAATGCTGAGGTGAGGATCAGTAGAAACATCTCCTAAGCCTGGAAAGTGCTTGAGGGTACCAACAACCTTGCCGCTCTCTTGCAGCCCCTGCAGGTACGCGCCAGCCATCTTTGTAACCAGCCCAGGTGTAGCGCCAAATGTGCGATCATACATCTGTGCATTATACACATTCGTTACATCAACAACTGGCGCGAGATTGAGATTAAAGCCATACGAGGTCAGGTCTTTTGCAGCCTGCATGCCCGCTTGCCGGGCCTGATTGGGATCATTCGTTGCGCCAATTGTGGCCTCAGCCGGGCGTGGCCCATCCAGGTTAACCAGGCGATCTACCGTCCCACCTTCCTGGTCAATAGCTACTGCCAGAGGGATCGTTGTGCTACCATCTTTCATCTGTTTAATCAGGCTCTTCAATTGATTTTTGTCCACAACATTACCATTAGCAGTAAAAACTAGAACAGCGCCAACATTATACTGGCTAATCATAGTACTGATCGGGAGAGAGTATGTCGCACCTGTAAATTGGACTATCATCATCTGTCCCAGTTTTTGGTCCAGCGTCATTTTATTTACAATAAGGTCAATATATTGCTCCGGTGTCATCTGTACTTTCACAGTTGCAGTCACGCCGGGTTTTACTTGATGGATGATCTGTTTACTAATATTCTTAAGCAAATCCGGATTACCTTGCGTCACAGAATTACCAAGCACAGAGGCCCACCCTTGCTCCCCTAGAAACTGGGTAGGTCCGATCATAAGTCCTTGTAAAACAACTATCGCAAGAATAGCTATCAGTAGTACCGCCGTTCCTCTTTTTATACTACTTTGTTGTACGTTGAATACAGATGGAAGAGGAGGCGCAGAAGGGGGCACGACGACCTTTTCGGTAACAAACGTAGCTAGAGGAGGCACAGAAGAGTTTGTATCGACCTTTCTGGTATCAAACGTATCAAGAGGTGGAATGTTGCTTTCTCGATCATCGAACTCCTCCGGAATTGGAGTCTCCGGTACGGCAACCTTGCTCGTATCGAGTGTATCGATGGAGGCTTCACTGCCATCCGATAGCAACGGAGCCTTCTCTTCTAATATACTTGTGGATGGCTCTATACTACTATCAGTACCAGTCTCTGGTTCACCGATTGCCCCCTGGTATTCAACATCGATATCAGTGAGTTTATCTTCAGTGATCTTTTTTGCTGGTGAGCTATTCGATGTATCCATAATAACGACTTCGGTCCTGACATTTGCTATCTTGATAGTATCCATTGCTGCAACAAAGTCCTGGTATATCTTTCTGGGATTCGGCAGGTGCCCAACATCAGGCTGCTTTCGGTCTCTGTCTTGTTCATTTGTACTGTGCAGCCTTTCTGATGACCAGGGGCTAGTTGGTTCCATATGGTGTGACCCCCTTCACAGATAAAAAATATTTCATACTTTAGTATAAAGAGTACAGCATAATATGTTCATTGTTCTGAACGCGTCATACACAAGAGTTGTAACGCCAGGCTCAAGGATTTTGTTCTGGTACTACAGAAAGCAGTATACCGTAATATGCAAATTTTTCGCTATAGAAATAAGGCCCATATTTCTGGAACCAACGAACATAAATGAACATATCAGAAAGCCTGAGCCTCCCCCAATAGCTCTTCAGATAGAAATGCACTTCTTTATTTTAGAAGAAAAGAGAGGAAATAGTCCCGCCCCATATACACTACTGGTACTTTTGTATATAGTTGTAGGGGTGTCTTTGTCCTGGCAAGCGAGTATAAAATGTACCCACGAACAAGTGTTTTTTATTGCTTGTGGTACGTGAACGTCTTAGATTGTATAAGGGGAGGAGAAGCTCATAGGAATGATCCTATGCGGTTAAGCCTTTTAGCACAACCTATAACTATTAGTATTTGCTCATAAGTGGAAAAATAGTCTATACTGTTTCTACTCATAACTTGCGGAAAGGGTTCGGGGATTGCAATGCTACAGGAGCAGGAATTCGTCACTCACACGAATACACACAGAGAGAGTCTACAGCAGCCACAGCGTATATGGATCAGCCTTTTCTTTGGAGGTGGGACTACTCTTATTATTGCCCTGTTAGTCTTCGCTGCTATTTCCCTCCTCAATCCATTTCATGTCCCAGGCACTATCCTCGGTCACCTTTCCCCTTTACTTTCATCTCTTCCCATTGTTCTCCTGATCCTGTTTATTATGCTGCTGGCATGTTCTCTCGTTGCGTTCTTTCTGGTACGTCCAGTCGGGCTCGTCACGTATTTACGCCGTGTTCATAAAGAACAACAACAGTATCATGATCTCTATACCCCCCTGACTGCCTTGACGAATATCCGTAGGGCACTCGATGACTATGAGCAAGGAACAAATGCTCCCACAGTAACTATTCAAGAGGAACAGGTCTCGATCCTCGACCTGGTGCAGCAGCAAGATACGCATCAGTTGATTTTGGGTGTGCCTGGCGCAGGGAAAACGATGGCGCTGCGCGTCTATCAATACAGTGCCTCCCAACAGCCGCTCACACTTGCCTTCAGACGAAAACGTATTCCAGTCTATGTGCCGATGAAGAACTATAGTCTGTATCTCAAGAAAATGCAACCTGTACCATTGGATGATGCCCCTGAAGAACCCCTGGCCACCATACTTGACTTCCTCTACGAGAGCGACCTGCCGGGGATGCGTGCTCTCCGTCCTTACGTGTACAGGCTCGCTCAGCAGGGACGCTTGCTACTCTTATGCGATGGCCTCAATGAGGTGGACAGTAACTATCTTTCTCAGGTCAGCCAGGAACTGGTGACTCTGATGCGCACAACCGAGAATCGCCTCGTCATGACCTGTCGCGAGGTCGATTACCGCGAACAGAACGAGTTCGTACAACTGGTGGATGAGGGGCAGGCCGAGCGCGTCGTGATTTATCCTTTGCAGCCTGGCCAGGTCTACGAATTTGTCGAGACGTATGTCACTGCTCAAGGAAAACAGTGGCGGCATACGGCAGGACAGATTATGCAGGTGATTGATCGCAGTCGCCTGCGCTATCACTGCACCAATCCCATGATGCTCTTTACGTTAATGGGCATCATCGACAAAATTGGCGTCGAGCGCGGCAAACAGATTGATACGCGCGGTCACCTCTTGCGCGAATATGTAAAGCAACTGATCGAGTATGAGCAGCAACAAGCAAAATGGAAACAGAGCGCACCGCAAGAGGAGGAAGTCATTCGCTTTCTGAGCGAGGTCGCCTGTGCTGCCCGCTGGGCAAATGATCGTAACGCTATCCAGTTACACGTCTCTACTCCCTCTTTCGCCACTGGGAAAGAGGCACGCGGGGGACCAGGCTTCGTTGAACTGGGCGACGAACTGCAATACTGGTTAGATGAGCACCAGGCACACGGACCATTTGGTGACGACGAACCTCCCCAGGAGCCATACGAGGATCTGGCCTTGCTCTTGCAATTCTCGCTCAGTGCAGCGCTGATCGAGATCAGTCCCAGCGGCGTCTTGAGCTTCCGGCACGAATTGATCGCGGAATACTTTGTCGCAGAATATTTCTTTGTTGCCAACAACAGGCGTTCACCCGCTCAAATCATCCGTGAAGACCTGCTGGAGAATGTCGGGCGCTGGAGTGAACCAGTGGCGATCTGGGCTGGCCTGTTGGAAAATCCCCTCCTCCTGGCGGAACGCTTTGGTGCCCTGGGACGCAATAATCCAGCCTATGTCTTACAGTCATTGGCCCTTGCTCTCGTCTGTGTTGGCGTGCTATGGACGCCTCCTCAGGCTGAGATACAACGCACTGTGTTGTTGCCATCAAGCGTAGAGGAGGCACTCTCTATCGCCGTACGCAATCGTGCTGCACGTGAAGAACTGGCACATATCTTTACACGCTGTGCTGAGGAAGGTGGTCAGGAGGTGTACCGTTCGCTCTTGCCACTGATTATGGTGGATGGTATTGATGAACTGCTGGCGCTACTGGATCAAACTATCGTACCAGACCTCCTCTTCACTCAATTGCAAGATGCCGCTGACAATGTCGCCTATGAAGCTCAAGTAAAACGTCTCGTACGTGTGCTCTCACGCTTTGGTGGCACAGTGGTTGATCGTGCCGTCAGGTTGAGTCAGCCCGCTCCTGAAAGAAGTATACGCCTGCGAGCTGCTGCGATAAATATCCTGGGCGGCACAAACGATGTACGGGCTGTAGAGCCATTGGTGGCTCGTCTCAGCGATACCGAACCCTTTATAATCGAGCGTGCCACCAATGCGCTGATTCGTCTCGGGCCCGAACAGGTACTCACCAGCCTGTTGCGTGAATTAGAAAATCGTGCCGCCTCACCCTTTAGAATGCGTATTCACCGCGCTACACTGACCATTCTAGGCCGTTTCCTTGCTGAACAGGCTTTGTTACGGAAAGTCACACCCATGCAATACCAGCGCATCCTGGACACGCTCGTTCCCGTGCTTACCTCTAATTACCAGTCAGAACCAGAAGTGCAACAGCAGGCAATTCAAATTCTGGTACGGCAGTGTCGGGCTACTGAAGCCAATGGAGCACAAAATACGCGTTCAGAGAAAGTGGTCGAGGCGCTGCTGCGCTATCTGCCATCCCAAAACGAGGTTGCAGCACGCAACGTCATCCGTGCCTTGCAGGATATTGGCACACCTGCAACACCTTTTCTCCTTGGATTGTTGGATCAACAACAGTCAGAACTGGTGCGTACACGTATCGTGGAGATCTTTAAGACAGTCCACGATTCTCTCGCGTTACCACGTCTGCTGCATCTCGTAAGCGACACATCTCCATCAGTACAGCAGCAAGTGGCACAGGTGCTACGTTTCTATGCGCCGGAGAGCATCTCTGGCTTGATCAGCCTTGTCCTTTTTGATGCCAGTTCTACTGTGTCCGAGCGTGCCGCCCACATTCTGATCAGCATCGGGAACTCCGTCGTTGAGCCCCTTCTCGCAGTGCTATTGGACGTAGTGCCCGAGCGTACACGTTTGTTGGTGCAGGTGCTGGAAAATATCCATGATACGCGTTCAATTCCATCTCTCATTACGTTGTTGCAGACGCCACACCAGGAACCACTCCTGGCAATCGCTACCATACATGCACTTGCACACTTTCCAGATGAGCAGCGCGTTGTGCCACCACTTCTTTCTATACTTTCGGATACCAATCCGTTGCT
>CAVQVR010000013.1:0-325842 GCA_963717195.1 uncultured Chloroflexia bacterium | reverse complement strand
CTGAGACAGCGTTTCTAATGGCCCAGGCCGGAATTGTCGGAGAGAAACGATTTCCTCAAGAGAAGGCAATCCTCATTTCTCTCAGCGACATTCGATCAGTTAAATCTGTTCTATTGGACTGGATATTCGTGGGCCATAGGAGCCGAAACGATCAGGGTTGTAGTAATAGTAGACAAACACGTCTGCATGATAGGCTTGCCCAAACCAGACAAAACCAGCGTTCGCAAAATTGTAGGAGACATTGGACGCATTGGATTTTGCAGCAGCGAGGCAGTCGAAGGTGACGCCTGTCACGTAATTGTTGTGTTCATACAGGTAGACCGTGACCCGGCAGGCACGCCAGAGACCCGCGTTTACCGCTCCAAAGGAGACATGAGCATCAGGCCAGACTTTTAGTCCCCAGTAGCTGATACAGGCAGAATAGGTCACAAATCTCGTTCTATTTCCGCTATACACCGTGCTACTACATCCTCCACCAGAAGCATTCGGATGGACGATCGCCTTGGGACGGGGCGTGGTGCCCGTTGCAGTCGCACTGCGGTGTGGCGAAATCACCTGAGCCTGTGCTGTTGTGTGAGGAAGAACCAGCAGCATCAGGCAGAGTATTGCCATAACAGCTGTGATACGCATGGAAGCGTGTAAGAAATGTGTCATGTGAATTTTCATCCTTTCAATGGTGTGAATAGCGTATTCTTTCGTCCCCTGGCTCTTCTTGCCCGCCATCTTTCCACCAGGAAGAATGGACGGACTGCAAGCGGCCAGCAGGAAAGCAAGCAAAGCAAGTGGTACAAGTGCTTCTTTTTTGAATTTATGCACGAGTCTGCCCTTTCTTAGGAGTTGATGATGCAACGGTATCACCGAAGACAAACGCAGTATCAGATGAATGACATTGGTGAGTCTCTTCGAAAACGGCAACCCGTCCACCATCAAGGGGCACAAAGACATGACCATCTTCATCGACCGTGACGGTATGGGAGGTCGAGGCAATGGGAATGGTCTGTAGAAGATGACCGTTGAAGTCAACAACCGCAAGTTGCGGTGCCTGGAGTCGCTCCCGTAGGAAGCGTAGTAGAGGAAATGTTTGGACGCTGCTACGATATCGACGGACGTGACCGGGACTCGTATCAGTTGGTGCGTGTGCATGTTGAGAACAATCTGTTCACCACTGGCACACCCAACTGCGGCCAGGTCTGCATTGGCAATAGCAATTCCCGCAGGTACACAGTTCGGAGTGGGGATAATGGTCCCTCTCATTGTCGCCAGATCGATGACATCAACTTCGCCACCGATGTTCTGATCAGATGAGGGAATGGCAACGTAGAGTTTGCCATCGTACGGATTCCACATGGGTTGTTCGAGGGCATCCGCATGAGGGAATTGTAGCGTTTTGATGAGCTGATCGTAGGTTGTGCCTTTTTTCGTCGAGATGAATGAAAGGAAGGGGGCATCCTTTTTTGCATAATCACGTTCGGACCCGTTGGCGACGATGACCAGTTGATCGCGACTATCGTAGGTGATCTCATCGGATCGCAGATGCCCTTGTGTTGAGATCGTTTTGACCAATTTCCCTGTTTCGGATGAGTACACACGAACAGAACTATTACCATCTCCCGCAAAAATTTGATCGTGAGCGACAACGACTCCTTCAGGACCGTTGGTGTCATAATTGCCAGATTTACAGCCTCCGATCCCTGTGAATTGCCCTTTGCCGATGATGTCCTGGTACGCCGGGTTTTTCCCATCGTGAATGACATCGATACCAGCCCGATCATTGTCGGCAAGGTAGTAGGTCCCATCATCGACGACTGCGGTATCGTAGCACCACTGAGATGCAGGAGTGCCGGGAATGGTGACCGTACTCAAGAGATGTAACACCTCTTGTTTGCCTACTGATACAGGGTGTCGTGTTGAAACAGATCTGGCCTGGGCCTGTCCAACAAGGCAGAGAAACACCACTGCAATACAAAACGAAAATGTGCCTATCCGGATGAATGGACGAACAGACATAAAGACCTCCTTATACCACAGCCAGGTTGGCGAGAAAATCGCCTATCGCCCGGTTGACGACCTCTGGTCGCTCCAGCATCGCTGAGTGACCACAGTGGTCAATTTCAATGAGTTCACTCGCGGGAAGCAGCTCGTTCATCTGCTGCGAGAGGGCAAGAGGAACCAGTGCATCCTCTTTTCCATGCAGCAACAGCGTTGGAATGGTCAGCGTTTTGAGTCCTTGCAATGCGTCATCACGGGACCATTCTTGCACGAATGCATTGCCACGAGGAAGGAAATTCCACCACGCGCGTTCATTGTACCCAGAGACCGCGTCGTACGTATCCTCATCCAGGCGCGACAACGTCAGCCGTTCAAAGAAATGGTTCATGAAGCGCTTGTGCAGGAGGGTGACATCGCTGTCGATTGCTCCCTCTCCAAAGGCCGCAAGAACGGGCTGAAAGAGGGGATCATTTTTCAGGTGAGACACATATGCCGCAAGTCCCCCAAAGAGAGAGGCAAGTTGAATAAGCCCAACAATGTTCATCTCTTGCCCAAAGTGATTGAGATACGCGCGACAGACGGCTCCCCCAAATGACCATCCGACAAGGACGAGCGGTTTTTCCTCGATATGGAGTGCGGTGATCACGGCATGCACACTTTCTGCATACCGTGCAGAAGAGAGGATGGCACCTTCCGGTAAAGATGACATTCCATGACCAGGTAGGTCGAGACCCACGACAAAATGATCCAAAGCCAGAGCAGGATATTGGCGCTTAAAGCACCGTCGTGATTGGTATCCCCCATGGATGAGCACAATCGCGAGGGGAAATGAAATGTCCCCATGCGTCTCAACTGAGAGATGAATCCCTGCTGGACCTGCAATGATCTGCTCCACTGGTGCAGAGTTGAAATGGCAGAATAGGCACGTTGTGTGTTCCCCTTCCTAGAACGACGAAACGGTCAATCGAGCGCAGATGAAAGAGACAAAGTTGGGCAAGACGTTAGACGCTGCGTAAGACTAGGAAACGGAGAATGAGAATGATGATATCATAGTGCGACATGTCCTTTTTACTCCTTTTATTCTCAAAATATCTTGATGATGAAAGGATCGCTTACCGCATGCTGAGCTTCCATTTCTCTCAGAGTGTACCTGAAACGAAGGACTTCTCGCGCTAGTTTTACCCCGAATTTTTCACGGCAAACCCCGTGTTTTTTCGCGGAATATTGCGGATGAGCCTGTCAGTGAAGAGGGTCCTACTTGAAGATGGAAAACACCTTAGAGTGCCGCTTTCCTCCCTTTTTGCAGGAGAGACAGCCATGATAAACCCATAAGGAAGACAGGAACACCGCTGGCAGGGACACCTTGCCGCATATGAATGGGAAAAAGAAAAAGCAACCAAGTTGCCACTCTCTCCTGATCTCAAGGCCGTTCGTTATCACCAGTTGAGCAGCCCGCCGCTTTCCCTGCTTTCCAGTCATCGTTCGCAATATAATCCGCATCATCCTCAGCGGTGCTTTTGATCGCTATCCAGGCTTGCAGTTGGTCGTAGGCCATCTAGGCGAAGGACTCCCTTTCATGCTGAGTCGGCTCGACTCCACTCTTCCGCCGCAAGCAACTCGTCTGCACCATTCGGCAGGGGCGTACCTGCGTGAGAATCTCCACTACACCTTCAGCGGCTTCAACTATCTTCCGACCTTCCTCGACCTGTTGCTTCAGGTTGGAGTTGGGCGCATCATGTTCTCCGCCGACTATCTCTACACCTCGATGGCGCAGGCCCGCGCGTTCCTGGAGCAGATCCCCGTCACGCCTGCCGATAGAGAGCGTATCGCCCACGGCAATGCAGAAGCTCTCTTGCACCTGTAAGGTCAGATTTTTATGAGTCAATCTCTTGTCCCCAAAGAGGTCAACGGATTAGCCTGGTTGGCCTTCTTTTGAGACAACAACCCCCTATTGACGTCAATAGCTCTGGCGCTTGCCCTCTCAAGGTATTCGCCAGCACCTCTGTTGAACGGTCGTTGAACGACGCGAACAAGAAAGAATGTCGATACCTATCTCTCGCTTTCATACGCATAGCGTTCTGTGGTATCTTCACAGGAGATATCTGTTGCTCTATACGAGCTAAAGAGGGAGAAACCATGGAAAACCAGGAAATTCGGACAGCTCTGGATCGGCACTGGGCAGCCTCCGCAGCTGGTGACATTGAAGCAGAACACGAGATCTATCTCGACGACGTTCTCGTCGAGTATCCTCAGTCGGGAGAGCGCATCCGTGGTCGCCACAACATTCAGGCCCTTCGCGGACACCACCCGGCGAAGCTGGGCTTCACCATCCAGCGCATCTTTGGCAGCGGTGATCTCTGGATCACCGAGTACGTGCTCAGCTATAACGAGCAGCCAACGCAAACCGTCAGCATTATGGAGTTTCGCGATGGCAAAGTTGCCCACGAGACACAGTACTTTGCCGATCCGTTCGAGCCACCTGCTTGGCGATCTCAGTGGGTCGAGCATCAGGAGAAATAGTTGAGTAAAAGTGGAAGAGACAAGAAGCCAGTACAAGGGTATAACGAAGAGGTATGAGCATCGCAAAAGTTGACACGTGAAGACTGGTCACTATCTCAGGGGAGCATTCATCGCTATGTGCCATACGACAAAAATGCGTCATATAGGCAACCAATCGTCCTATCCTCTCTACAAACACTTGTCATCTTGCTATTCGCCTTGCTATGGTACTCAATAGAAGCTACTGGATGTTCCCCAGATATCCGTCAACCTTGAAAGAACGAAAAGGGAGCGCATCATGTTTGTCGTAAAAAGTAAGGCACAGGAAGTTTCCTGGCTCATCGCCTCTATCCTTTTATTATTTGCCTCAGCAATTGTGCGCGATTTCGTCATTGCACCCTATGTAGCCCAACACCTGAGCGGACCAGGGGCAGTGTTGATTGAACCCATCTGGAAACTGCTTTTTTGGATTATCCCTACCTTCCTTTATATTCAGTTTGTGGAGCATCAAAACCCTCTCATGTATCTCAAGCTGACTACGCATCCTCTGAAAGGATTGGCCTGGGGGCTGTTTGGATGCATTTTCGTGATCGCTCTGGAGGTAGGCAATCTTCTGCGCTACCCCTTCCATCTTTCTCAGAGTCTCGATACCTGGGTTAACGTGATTCTCCTGGTTGGCTTGATGGAAGAGATTCCTTTCCGTGGTCTTTTATTTCAAAAATTGCAATCCTGGTTCGGTGTTGTCTGGGCAATACTTCTTTCCACCCTTCTTTTTGTCTGTATTCACATTCCTCTCTGGATGAGCACAGGACAATCCTTTTCTCAGATCCTTTTCGAGATGATCCTGATCTTTCTTGTGGGAATTCTTGCCTGTATTGTTCTTGAAATTTCTGGTTCTTTATGGTCCAGCGTGATTGTCCACACGTTTTATAATTTCCTGAACAGTATCATATGAGTCCATATCTCTCCTCGGTTACTAGATAGAAATGGGGAGCGACGGTGGACAATCCATCGCAACCCATTGACGAACCTCATCTTTGCTCCTATGGCCTATTTCCTGGAAAATTGCAAAAGCAGCCTTTCCAAGATTTTTCGCTTCCTGCGTCTCTTGACGGGCAGCAGCAACGAGCCCCAGGCGATACAAATTCTCAGCGTTGAGCCCTTTATGGCCTGATGGAATGAATTGCCCCATTTGAGCATAGAATGTTGCTGCCTCCTCTATCCTTTGACATTCAAGAGCCAGATCGCCCAAAAACTTGAGCGCATCACAAACGTAATGGGGTTTCTCTATCTCAGCGGCCAGAGCCAACCCTTCTTGTAACAATACCTTTGCCTGATCATAGTTTTTCTTTCCCCTTAAAGCGAGAGCTCCTTGAATGATCAGTGCAAAACATTCCCACTCACGTTGCCCGAGTTGCCTGGTAAAATGGAGTGCTTCTTCGTTATATTGGCTAGCAGAAGCATAATCTTCTTGTACTATATAATACGTGGAGAGGTTTAAAAGTGCCAGACAATGCCATTCCAGGTGTTTCATCTGAATAGCTAGTTGTCGAACTTCTTGATAAAATTGAAACGCCTCTTTCCACAAGCCTTGCTCAGAAGCATTTACCCCAAGGTCATTTAAGATAATACATTGCTGTTCTTTATCATTGTTCTGCAACGCAAGAATGAGCCCTTCTCGGTAATATTTTTCTGCCTGAATAAACTCTCCTCTATTATCTGCAACCACTCCAAGGATTGTGAGGAGTTTACATCGATGGTCATGGTCGTTGATCTGATCAAGCATGTCCAGCCCTTCTTGTGCATAGGCTTGTGCTTCGGCATAGAGACCGCGTTTCGCTGTGACCCACCCAAGGTTGGAGAGCAATTCACAAATTTGTTCTAGAATGCCAATGTTGCGTGCAAGGACCAATCCTTCTTGATAATACGCAGTCGCTTGCTGGTACTCCCCTTGCTTCTGAGCGATCATTCCGAGGTGATCAAGCACTCTTGTCCTGTTCTGATTGTCGCCTCTCGCGCCGGTCACCTCATAGGCTCGCTGGAGATGAATCTTTGCCTGATCATAAAGGCCATGGGAAAGAAGAAAGGGCGCGAATGCACAAGCTATCCGCGCCAGGTCTTCTTGCTTTTCTGTACCATGTGCGAGATCCAGTGCAGTGAGCACATTGTCTCTGTCCTGCTCAAGGATTTCATTATCTGTTGTATATGCTTCCACAAAAGGAGTGATATAGGAGACTAACCGTTCAGTTGCCAGGGCATCGATCTGATTTGTACGAGCATAATCAGCAATAGTCTGGTGCAGAGTATAGCGGTCAACTTCATTGCTTTCTAGTAATCCAGCATCGGTTAATATATCCAGCGTCTCTATGGTACATGCCGCAACAGCAATCGCCGCCTCTTCGGAAAAGGTATTGGGTTTGGGAGGAAAGACCGAAAGCGCTCGTAAAGCTGCTTGTGTGAGAGGATCAAGATGTTCATCACTGACAGCAATTAACCTATACAAGGATAGGGATGAGTCAGGTAAGCTTGGATGACGTTCAACAAGAGCTATAGGTTGGCTCAATCTCACACGCTCGCTCGCATTGAGCAACCGTTCAATCGCAACCTGCAAACGACGCTGGGGACGCTGATAGGCTTGCGTATGTACATATTTGCCAGCCAGCGTCAATGCCAGGGGAAGCATACCAGTAGCATGTACCAGTAGACACCTAGTCTCTATACTTGTGTTGGTGATTTCTGGTGCGAGATGTTGAAGGAGGTCAAGGCTCTCCTCCTCATCTAATTCAGCTATCTGGATTGCTGCCTCCTGTGCAAATGCGGCTGCCAACGCGGGGCGACGTGTCGTAAGGACATATGCACAACGCTCCCCACCTACTTTCAATGCAAGTGCATCATCCAGATTCCAGGCGTCATCCAGCACAATGAGGAATTGACGCTGGCCGATTAAATCTCTCAGTGTGCGTGCCCATATTTCACGCTGGTTGGAGGCACCCAAACTATTCGTATCAACCCTGAAAAGACGGCACCAGCGAGAAAGGATGCCTTCTACGTTGTTGGCTGTTGGTCCCATGCCTGCCCACAAGATGCCATCTGAGAAATGCTCACGGATAGCAGGATCATATGTGAGAGATATTGCCAATGCTGTTTTGCCCGTTCCTGGTAAGCCATTGAACGCAACCTGAGTGGGAGTAGTGTCCTTTACTAGAAACTGCATCTTGATTTTGGAAAGCATTTCATCACGTCCGATGAGAGGAATACGTGAAGGAGGGGGAATCATCGGATCAAAGATGGAGAAATGCTCATCTGAAGGAGATTCCCGGGGAGGGGCTTCGGAAAGGAATCCCAATTGCTGAGGCGTCATTCGAAAGATTTGGGAAAGTACAGCGATATTTTGGCGGGTGGGTGCTGCATCTCCTCGTTCCCAACGTCCTACCGTGATGGTGATCACTCCTAAGTGCTCTGCCAACTCCTTCTGAGTCCACCCGTTTGCCTGTCGTGCTTTTTTCAAAAGCACATTTTGTCCTGGGTTCACCATATTCAATCGCTCCGGCGAAGAGAGCTCAAGGTATTGGAGCAGATGAGAGGTGAGTCACAAGAGGAGACTCATCTCTTCAGTGAGACAGTGGTTCGCCATCTTCCGATCTTCAGTATACTTCTGTTCCAATGACCCTTTGCTCTCTCATTTCAATAGTCAATAACGATAAAAGATGTTGTTGTGCCATCCGAATCCCAATATCAATTTTGCGAAATCTTCGTAGAGACGAAATGAGAACCATCCATCAATAAGCAACAAAGAGGTATTTACCCATCAGTATTATAAATAATTAATACTGATAAAGGTACTATCATTTGCCCTAAAATACACGTATCTTGTGCATCTTTATATTTTCTTAATACGGTTCTCAGAAAAACGACCTTGCCAGCAAGTATTTTTTTGGTTAAAATGGACTCACGAGGAGAAATTACGGTAATGGACATTGTATTGCCAGAAGAGCTATTTGCTGATGTCGCCCCTCTTCCCGTTCCAATGGCACAACATCTTTTTCGTTCCTGGATGAACAGGTCTTCAGTGGGTTGTCAAGAATTGAGTTGCTTTTTAGAAGAACTTCAAGAAAAACGCCGGTATGTGTATACCTACATGGATAGTTTTGTTCGAAATAGAGAAGACCGTCAATCGCCTCACCGATTACGCTATACGACGCAGTGGTTGCGTGAAAACTTAGGACAGTATACCCCAAATAAGCAACCGATTCCCCCTAAAACGTTTAACCAGTGGGTGGCCAATGGATTCATTCGCAACACCAGGAAGGGACAGCCAACACCTGATAGTGGAGCTGCCGTCTACATCATGCGCATGATGCTGGAAGGGAGCAGGCTTCTTTATGATTCTCTCCCATCTGACGTAGCTCCCTGGGTGTGTTTTGCACAGGATGCTCCTGGCGAACAGGTTTACCGCGTTCCGATGAATGAGATCGAGCGGCTTCCTCATGCTGCAACCCTGCTCTGGACACCCTGGGCAGGAGCAGCATGGGATAGTCATTGGATACTCCTCTCCAACGCTCTCGAAGGAAAGTTTTTCGGCGCAATTCGCTTCGCGCACGCAGAAACGCTTCACGGAGAAACATACTATAATGTGTCAAAAGATGAAATCGTTGCCTGGTTGCCCAGATATGCCAATCTGCTTAATAATGGTTCATTCAATGTGGACAAACAGCAAAGAATAGTACGTGTCGCATTAACAGATTTGGCGGAAGGGCGCGTATCTGCATATTAAAAAGGAGGGAAAAGCATTGTCTCAATATTATGTTGACCCAGAAGATGTAGAAGAGATAAATCGGCTTCAAGATCAGAGCTATTTTCTCATGAAAAAATTTGGGGGAGTTCTATCGGAGCATCCTGACTTTCATGGAATTCATCAGGTTCTGGATATTGCCTGTGGTCCTGGACAATGGGCATTGGAAGTAGCAAGAAAACATCCGCAGATAGAAATGTGCGGTATTGACCTGAGTGAACGCATGATCCGTTTTGCGAGTGCCAAGGCATATCAAGATAAACAAGAAAATGTAACCTTCGAGGTAAAAGATGCGACGCACTTACCACTTCCATATGCTGATAATTCCTTCGATCTCATAAATGCATCATTAATTTATGCATTTATGACGCGCGATTTATGGCCAAGATTGATACAAGAGTGCTGGCGTCTCCTGCGACCTGGCGGCTTCCTTCGCATTATTCAGGAGGACGCAAATATTATGACGAATAGCACAGCCATGCATCAGTACCATATCTTAGGCTCACTCGCACTCCAACGGGCTGGCGCGGGTTTCTATGGGGATCAACTCGGTGTGATCCCTCGATTGCCATGGATGTTTGAGCGTGCTCATTTCCAGATTCAATCGCAAAAACATCATATTATCGACATATCCCATGGGACAGAGGGGTATCGACTCGCATATGAAGATTACCGTATTCTGCTCGCGAACTTGCGCCCTTTTCTGGTGAAATGGAATGTGGCGACTGAACAAGAGGCAAACGAGTGCTATCAACAATTTCTCAAGGATATGCGATACGGCATCGAGACTCCCGAGAGCACCGAAAAATTTGTCGGATTCTGGCACTTCTACAGTATTTTCGGACAGAAAATATAAACACTCAAGACGGTGACCAGAGCAAAATATTCATACAGAGCCAGTACAAGCCTCGCTCGATAGTGTCATCATGACGATGACGCAATGATCGAAGGAGCGTCTGGCCGTGCATATTTTGTCCGTAGAAGAGTTCTTCTACTCCATGATGCCACATTCCTACAACTCCCACGGCTTTGTCTCCTCTGGATAAAAGAAAGCGCTGAATTGTTGGTTGCTCTCTCAGAGGATGCATTTCTACCCTCAGATTGATAAGACCGCCCTCGGCACTCCTTTTCTGGAGCACATATGAAGAAGTCATATGTGGGGGAAGCGAGATACTGCATGATATAAACCCGCATCGATTCCACGCAAAGACGGTAATTGCATTCTTCGCCATTTTTCTTTATTTCTCCGGAAAAGGTTTTTTTCGCATCATTCACTGTCTTTGCATTCCTTCCCAATTTTCCACAATGGCTTGACTCTCACCAACGTAAGAGATTGCCCTCCTCCTGAAAGGTACTGGAGAAGACATTACTTACCATATCACCACTCTGCGAAGAGAGCAATGATTGGCTCTATGACAAACAACGAAAGTAACATCTCATGTAACATTTCAAGATGTAACATTTGTTATTTACTTTTTGCCTATCGATCAGGCATACTCGAAGCAAGCAGAGAAAAGAGATCAAGCAAACAGCGGACGTAGAACTGGAGGGAAGAAACGTTCTCAAGGAAAGAACGAGATCCTTTGGAAAGCAAAGAAGAAACGGCATGAGGCCAGGATTCAAAGAACCGATAGAATAGAGTGTCGCTATTTCTTGTTTTTTCGAGGAGGAAAGACAGAATGATGAATACGATACCGGAACAAAAATCGATGTATAGCCCGCGTCAACAGTCGATAGATTACAAATTTGCTCCTTTATTGAAAGATGGCGAAAGGATCGCTTTCGATCTTGAGAACAGATGCCTTGTTCTCAATAGTGATGCGGGAACACAGGTAGCACGATTGAGCCATACAGAAGCCCATCTTCTTCTTTCTCTTGTGCATTTCTATCCATATGATGCGCCAGATTCTCTCCTGGCACAAGGCTATTTGGTCGACTTATCTCTCCATTATAAACGACTTGAGCGAGAAGATATCTATGTTGGAGTGCAGGAGGTCACGATGCCAATTGCAAATGGCATAGAAAGGCTGCGAAGGAAAATAAGCAAATTTGATATGACTATTTCTCGCATGCGAAATAGAGGCTATGTTCTAAGGCGTGGGTCCAAAGAAGCCAAAACGGAGAGGCTATCAGATCAAGCAGATATATGACAAGCGCATGACCCGATAGCCGTACGCTATATTTGCTCTTTTTAGTACAGTCTATCCAATAACTCTCCGTCAACAAGCACTGTGCAAAAGTTGTGACAACCGTGTCTCAATTTGGAGCGTGGAGAAAAGCTATGACGATACCAGGAATGCCGTTTCCTTATCCCACTGAATACAGCACCGTGGGTCAATCATTGCCCGCTCTTGATCCAACATGGGAAACCATGACCAGACTCTTTCCAGGACAAACTGGCATGAAAATTCTGCTGGCGATCCTTGCTTCGGCGGGGATTGTTCAGCGGACATTGCCCACCTGGGGTCTGGTCGATGTCGCCGTCCTTCATTGTCAAAATCTGGCGACATTCGCTCAACAGTTGGGATGCGGGAAAGATACCCTGTTACGCTATATCAAACTGTATCAGACGCTCGGTCTCCTGACGCATTCCCGTACAGGAAGACAGCGGCGCTCTGCCACCGAACTCTCTCTCCCATTGACCCCTTATCAACCATCTTCAGAGATCCTGGAACGGCTCAATGCGCTCGTAAGCCAGGGAAGAAAGAAGCAACAGTATCTCGCACGCTTTGTTCGTGATCGCTACCGTATTCTGTATCATCTCCCACTCCACGCATCTCAGGAGACCTGGGTGCAAGAGAATCCTGTTCATGGTTTGTTGGCTCGTACCGCCCATCTTTTGCAGAAAAAGCGGGTCAGCCGCATCGAACGGCAGGCGCTTCACGACGAAATCATGGAGATCGTAGTCCACTTGGAAAAGTACCCGCAAGGAGACCTGCCAGCAGCGATCAATGCGACACCAGTCTCCTTGTGCTGGTCGTTGCAAGGAGACCAACCCTCCTTCTGGGAAGACCCGGAAGCACTGCAGGGAGACCAATCAGCAGGAAAAGGAGACCTCCCTGTGACTGTGAAGCAACCGGGAGACCGGTCGCACGAAGAGGGAGACCTACCACGCATGGGGAAGACACAACCGGAGGACCAGTTGCTCAAAAAGGGAGACCTGCTGCGTATTGGTGAGACATACCTGGAAGACCTGTTGCTCAAAAAGGGAGACCTGTTGCGTGTTGGTGAGGTACAACCGGAAGACCAGTCGCTCAAAAAGGGAGACCTGCGAACCGGAACGATACCGCAATCAGAAGACCTGACACTCTTCAAAGGAGACTTCTCTGCTCAGAACAGCGATGACCTGCTTGAAACGGGAGACCTGAACGTCATGGATGAGGTGCCCTCGAGTATCGATTCTTCTTTTCTAAAAAATTTTCACAGAAAGAATTGGAACTCGAGTCAAAAATCAGTGAACAATGGATTGGAAGTGAGCAAGAACTCTCCCAGGAAGCAATCACCTATCTCACGCTTCTGGACGGTCCCGAATATGCGACCCCCGACTATTTGAGTACCCATGATGGCAAAAAAGCGCTGGCAGGTTACAAAAATAAAATTCGGCGTGATCCCAGGTTGGCACGGGTTGCAGCCGTCAATACCCTGCTCCAGCGCACGTTTTATGACCTCACGAGACAGAAAAAGCCACTCGAATATGCGGGGAAATGGTTTCATAGCTCCTTTGATCGCTATGCTGACCAGATGCGCCCGATGGAAATCACCGGAGAAATTTTGGATTGGGCGAAGTCACCCTACACATTGCAGGAGATTGCCTCAGTCTTACCACGAGAACGCAAGCGGCAAGAGACCCAGTGGTGGTCCCCAGAATCAGCACATCTTCCCTTTTCGTCCTGTGTCGTGTCCTATCACTATCTGCGAGACGATGCCTCGGAGCTTCGAAGAAGCGTCTCTGAACGGGAACGAGATGGCTTCCCTTTAGAACCTGCCAGACAGGATACAGGAGGATCAGGAGGATTGCTCTTGCCACAATGGATGAGTTGCGCTGAGGCAGAGCAATTAGCTGATGAGATGAGCCATGAGGCTTCCTGGTATCTGGATGGGATCCAGGTCCATCCAGAGCCCCACCTCGCAGAGCATGCCTACGTTGTGGAAGCATGCATTGCGGAAACAACCTTTTCCATGGTCTATGCCTCGCGGCAGGAATGGTGGCAGGATCATCAGCAACAACTGAGACACCAGACATGGAAAGAGCAACAGAAGGAGAAAAAGAGGAGAACATATTTTTCATCAGGAGCAGATTCCAAGCGTGTGTCAATGGGAACAGACGCTGATGGTGCGTTTGTCCACAGAAGATAGCTCTCAGTTGATGACGCTCCCATAGTTCAATGAAAGGAGATTGGATGAAGACTCCTATCTGGACAGAGGAGCAGATCCTCCTCGAACAATACGCCGAACGTGCGGCTCTCTCGGTCGTGCATGGTGCCAATTTTACTCAGTGCCTGACCATCAATGGACTGGCTCCATCGATGACAGTGATGACGCCCACAAGCCGACAATTCACCATCCATGGGCGGGATCTGTTCGATGACCGAACCTGGAAGAAATTCCTGAGTTCCCAGGATCTGGCAGGAGAGCAATGCCGCCTGACCGGGGTCGTTGATCGGCTGGCCAAAGGATATCGCTCCTGGTTGCTAACCAGTTATACCCCACGCTATCAGGCGCTCTCGACACAAACCGAACTCGCCTGGTTTGAGCAGGTGACGCTCCTCGTGATCGTACGCAAGATCATGGAAGACAAATATGCAACGTTCGTCCGTGAACAGCGCGAAGCCTTCGCCGATCCCTGGGTCGGCGAAGAGATGAGTGTGCTCATGCGACTCAATACGATGGCAAGCGAAATTGCGAAATCCATTCATCATATCGTCAAGCAAAAAAACGCTGCACAGGCTCTTCTCGAACAGCTCTACGAAACACATGCAGCGTATCTAGAGAGGCGATCCCTGCACGCGCGAACACCCCTCCCGGCCTTGCCACCAGGAGCAACGCTACCGTTGATGAGGCTCACCGCCGGGAAGGAGGAGCAATGATGCAGGAGAATCAGGCCCAGGCGATCTTTGCCTACGAAGCGCTCGATGAGGGGACACGCAGCTTCGTCCAACAGAAAACCGATGAGACTCATCTACTGCTCAAGCGAACCGCAGAGAACATTCTCGCGATTGGGCTGATCCTTCAGGCAGTCAAAGAGCGCCTACCCCACGGGCAGTTTCTCCCCTGGCTTCAGGCAGAATTTGGGATGTCACGTATGACGGCCAATCACTTTATGCACGTCGCTGAAAAATTCGCGGGCAAAGGTACAAATCTTTTACATTTGCCTGCTACCATCCTCTACGAATTGGCATCCCCCTCGACCGATGAGAGCATCATTGAGCACGTCGAGAGGGGACAGATCGCGCCAACGATTGAGGCGATCAAAGAAGCCAAAGCCGCACTGAAGCTGGCCCAGGAGGCAGAGCGGCAGGCCCAGGCAACGGTTGAGGCAACACAGCAGCACCTCTTCCAGATTCAGCATGAAAATACTGTCCTCAAGCATCAGATTACCCAGTTACAGCACCAATTGACGGCAGTTCCGGAGCCGGTGGTACAGATCAAAGAAGTGAAGGTGCCCATTGTTCCTCCCGAGGTGACGACGCAATTGGAAACGGTCCAGCGGCAGTTGAAGGATGCGTTGCAGCAACGAGATCAGCTTTCGCAGCGGGTTGCAGAACTGGGAGCGCAGGCACGAAACCATCTCATTGATCGGAACCAAGAGGCACGGGGACAACACGTTCGTCAGCAGTGGCGACAGGTGACGAAAGAACTCCACCAATGCGGCCTCCAGGTCCTGGCACAGTGGCCAACCCAATTGGATATTGAGGAGTTTCACCTGGAGGAGTGGGCGCACCTCCTGCAAATACAAGAAATCACGCGCATACTTCTGGAGTCCTGTATTACGCTAGGAAAAGAGAGCAGACAGGTAGTCCAAGCAAACCAGACAGGATGAATTGTAGAAAGACAACCTGGAAAGACATGTGCTTCCCCGTAACAAGGCAGAAGAGAAAAACCAGAGTCTCTTGCGCGGAAAATCCTCCCATTAGCATGCGCTTTTGTGGTACTATACGAAATCGGTGGGGAGGTGGAAGAGACCACGTGAGACCCTGCTGTACCGCATGAGCCTGTTAGAGATCATGAGGGGAGGCATGAAACAGTACATCCTGGCGATGATAGGGCACGACGTATGGACAGGTCAAGGAGAGCATCGTCTTTGAAACAAGACGGACAAGAGGGAAACATGATGGAAGAGACCACACCAACTCACCCATTCCTCATTACCGTAGAAGAAGCGGCCAGGCTTCTATCACTGAGTAGGACGATGGTGTATGAGCTAATCAATCGTGAGGGATTGCCAGTACACCGCTTTAATTCGGCGATCAGAATCAATCCAACGGAGTTACAAGCTTGGCTCAACGAAAGGAAAACAGAGTAACATGACGAAGAGAAGAGACAAAGGCGATGGTTCGATCTATCAACGAGCCTCCGATAACAAATGGGTTGGGTATGCGAGGATAGACCAGAGCAAGAAAAAGTATGTCTATGGCAATACCAAAGCCGAGGCGTCAAAAAAGCTCAAAGAGCTACAACGTAGCATAGAACAAGGGACACTGGTTACCGCGAAGGCTGAAACTGTTGAGGCATACTTGCAGTATTGGCTGAGCATCCACAGCGCAAAGATCAAGGAGACAAGCAGGATTAACTATAGAACAAATATCAATTTGTGTATCTTGCATATTGGTACGATCAAGCTCACAAAACTGACAGGTGAGCACCTGCAAAAGATGTACGCAACCCTCAGCAACAATCATAAAGCATCAACACTTCACCTCCTCCATACTGTCTTAAAAAAAGCATTCAAAGATGCAATCAGATGGAGGCGGCTAACGCACAATCCTTGCGACGACATAGACGCACCTATCCTTCAGCATGAGGAACGTCCTTTTCTCAATGCAGAGCAGTGTAAACAGCTTCTCAAGGCCGCTCAGGGCACGGATCTAGAATGTTTTCTTGCCATGGCACTCACTACAGGAATGAGACGAGGTGAGATGCTTGGATTGCGTTGGTCGGATATCAATATGGAGAAACAGTTTTTAAGTGTTCAGCGTACGGCGTCATTTATCAACAGCGCCTCGACAGGAAAGTATACCTTTGTTGAGACAAGCACGAAGACAAAAGCATCAAAACGTTCTATTCGCCTGACAGATTTTCTTCTCTCAGTTTTAAAACTGCACAAGAAAAGGCAATTAGAGATGAGATTGCAGGCTGGACAAGAATGGGCCAATAAAGATTTAGTGTTTTGTAACATGCGGGGAGAACACTTCACCGTCACCATGCTCACCTCCCATTATAAAAAGCTCCTGCAAGAGTGTGACCTTCCTCAGTTGCATATTCATGATCTGAGACACTCCTGTGCAACCTTACTGGCAAGTATGGGCGTTCCTGCAAAAGTCATTCAGGAAATATTGGGGCATTCAAGTGTCATTATTACGCAAGATCTGTATGGGCACATCATTAATGGGATGCAGGAAGAGGCGATGGGAAAAATGAATGATCTCTTCAGAGAGGAGAAAGCCAATTAGTGCTTTGAGGTGCAATGGCTACATTTTTGGCTACAGTGCCCTCGATGAAGTAAGGATGGAAGCGAACCAACAGGCTGTTCTTATGCTACATCACATTTGATAATAAGACGATAGGTATAGATGGTTTCCCATCTTGACAAATAACCACGTCACTCGTATAGTAGCCATGATGGTTGTTTCATCTCACAATTGAGATTACTTCCAGCAAAGCCAGTTTCGTGCTTTCTCTCTCAATTATTTTATCTATACAACGCGAAATCGGCCTGACAGTTCTTAATTACATATACTCTCTCTAAACACTTTTTACTAATTATGGCCTGTGATGTCAAGGAAAAAGTATGCAAGCCAACTTTTCCATACAGGATGTTATGGACTCAGGAGGTTCTATGCGTTGTCCGCGTTGTGCTTACAAAGGGAAATTATTCAACGGCAGATGTGCAGTCTGCGGCTATCCATTGGAACGTGAAACTCAAGAGGCGACAGAAGGCAGCACAGCGGCAGTGCAACGGCCATTTTCACAGATTACTGGTCAACTTTCACAGATTACTGGTCAATTCGCTCCCATCACTAATCAATATTCGCCAGTATTCGACCTCCGCCCCACCAGCACACCTCAAATGGGGACAGGACCAGAACCTGGCGATACATTGCGCAATGGTCGCTACCGCTTGCAGGAACGTATCACACTACCTGCATCGCAGCAAAATCAAGGCATGGCCTGGAATGCTTATGATCTTCGGATGTCCAGCCGCTTTGTAGTCGTGCGCGAAGTTAAGTTCTCTGGCGAACTGGTATCTACGCCCACGCAGAAAGAATTTCTTGCAAACAAAATTGCGCAGCGCCTGAACAAGCTGGGAAAACATCCCGGCCTGCCCGCCGTCATCGATTTATTCAGTGAAAACGACAACTATTTCCTGGTCTTCCTCTATCCACAAGGAGAAACGCTCACCTCGCTACTCAAGCGCTGGCATAACGGACTACCAGAATATATGATCACTGAATATGCCTGGCAGTTGTGCGATATTCTGGCATTGCTGGCAGATCAGCAACCACCGATAGTTCATGGTGCAATCAACCCTGATACGATTTTGATCAGTGAAGACAACCGGCAGGCTCTGCTAATGCATATACCGTTGCTACCACCGAAAGAACCTGCTGGAAAGATAGATGATAGTGTATCCGGGTATCTCGCACCAGAGCAGGTTCATGGAACCATCACCCCTGCATCAGATCTCTACTCGCTGGCGGCAACACTCTATCATGCAGTAACAGGTTCAGATCCGCAAGAACGTCCACCATCATTCTATCCACCCGCACGACGCTTAAATGACCAGGTCAGCCCGGCAATAGAACAGATTCTCGCGCGACAGTTGCGACTCACAATTGCACAGCGCTATAGTGGTCCACGCGAGATGCAGCAAGATATAGAGGCAATGATCGAAGCATACGCCACGATGGCAACCAGGGCAGTTGTGCCATTTCAGCCTTCTGAGATACCTCTACTATCATTAAAAGATGAAAAGGGCAAGAAGATAGATTTCAACAACTTAAAACCGCTCACTATCCCTATGCTGGTAGGGATAGCGCTAATGCTAGGTTTGTTGCTCGTTGTGATATTACGAGCTTGAATCCTACATTAATGAGCCGCACCCCCAAAAGTACACCATGCATGACACTAAAACAACCGGACTTTATACTACATAAGAAGGGAATTTTTTGAGAAACAACCCTTCTCATACGCATGCTTTTGTACTGGCTTTCTTGCTTGCATTTCTGCTGTTGTGTTATCATTGTTATATATCAATACACCTTTGAGATGTACAGATGATAAATCGTTCTTCGTGTTTCTCTCTGTAGAGCACCCGAAATGCATGGTGCGCATGATTTGTGATAGATGTCTCGACGGAAGAGGGTGATATGAAGCCAAACAACCGGTTAAAATATGAGCGTGAACAGCACGGATGGTCGCAGTCAAAACTGGCGGAACTGGTAGGCACTAATCCAGCAACTGTGGGGCGTTGGGAACGTGGCATCTCTTCACCCTATCCTGTCCATCGCGAGAAATTATGCGAGATCTTCGGCAAGGATGTACGCGAACTGGGTTTGATCGAAGACGAGAATAGTGTACTGAAACAGACAGTTGTCAACACGACAGAACTACAGCCACAAGCACAGTCTACCACAAAACCATTTATTTTCGATCCCGCCATCCCTACACTCCCATTAGAAACTGGCACCCTTGTGGGACGTGACGAGTTACTGGCACAACTCAAACAGCAGCTTTCTAGAGAAGAAGCACCAGGTCTTTATGCTCTCAGTGGGCTACCAGGCGTGGGAAAAACAACGCTCTCATTGGCGTTGGCATACGACCGCACGGTACAGACACACTTTAACAATGGCATCCTCTGGGCAGGTCTGGGAACTCGGCCTGGCATAGAGGAAATCCAGGCACGCTGGGGCACACAGTTGGGACTCTCACAAGTTGAGGTAACCGGCATCAAGAGTCGCGATGATTGGACCAGGACATTAAGAGCTTTGATCGGTCTACGACGCATGCTCTTGATCGTTGATGATGTCTGGAACATCGATGACGCTCTAGCCTTTCACGTCGGTGGCCCTCACTGTATGTATCTGTTCACAACGCGCTTTCCACAGATAGCTATCCAGATTGCAAACAATAGAGCCATTACCGTTCCCGAACTGAGCGAGGAGAATGGCATTGAACTCCTCACACACTTCGTACCCAGACTGATACAACAAGACCATACTATGGCACGACACCTGGTCAATTCAGTTGGAGCTTTGCCGCTGGCTCTCGTTCTAATGGGAAGATATCTCCACGCTCATACTTACAACGAGCAACCCCGCCGCTTGCGCAACGCCCTCCAAAACCTCATCAATACGGAGAAACGCCTGCACCTGAGCGATCCTCATGGCTTAAGCAGACCCTATTCCAGTTATGCACCCAGAATGCAGTACTCATTGCAATCCGTCATCGCCCTCAGTGACGAACAGCTTGACACCTCCGCACACAGCATGTTGCGTGCACTGGCCGTATTTCTGCCCAAACCAAACACCTTTTCGGAGGAAGCTGCCATCGCCATTAGCGAACTGCCAGCCGAAACGCTCGATACACTCTGCGACGCAGGATTGCTTGAGAGCAACGGCCCCGAGCGTTACATGATGCACCAGACCATTGCCGATTACGCACGAGCACAGATGGGAGATCACGAAACGCTCCTCTTTGAGCGTATGATCACCTATATGATACGCTACATAGAAATACACAAAAATGATTATCAAGAGCTCGAACAGGAACACACCAACATCCTGGCCGCTCTGGAAGAAGCATCTCGGCGCGGAATGGACTGCGAATTCGTGCAAGGGGTGAATGCCTTCGCTCCATTTCTGCGTATTCGTGGCCTTTACGATGAAGCCACACAGTATCTCCAGCGTGCCTATCAGGTAGCTCAAGAACTGGGTGATAGCTTCGAGCAAATGGAACTCTTATCTTATCTTGGACAAAACTCAGAACTTCTGAGCGAGTACAAACAGGCAGAACGCTATCTGAGCAAAGGACTACAGATGGCACGGCAGCACGAGCAGACACAATACATCTGTCTTTTTTTAGCCTACCTGGGAGTCGTTATGGAGAGGCTTGGCGAATATGGCCAGGCAGAAACCTATTTGCAAGAAGGACTTTCTCTCGCACGCCAACTCGACCTTCCAGAGCGTATCTGCCAGGTCCTCATCACACTGGGATGGACGTTTACTAACCAGGGAAAGTATACTCAGGCCGAGGAGGCTCTTTCTGAGGCACGTCAGCTCGCAGGACAACTTGAGCACAAAGAATATATGATACGCGTCCTCACCCAATCTGGCGTCATCGCTATTAGTAAAGAGAACTATCCTCTCTCACGTAGCTACTTCCTGGAAGCCCTCGACCTCTCCTACCAGATGGGCTATCGGGACAGTATTATCCGACTCATCATCAATCTCAGTGGAGCATTAGGATTAGCAGGAGACTACAAACAAGCAGAAAACTATCTTCAAGAAGGATTACACCTGGCGCATCAAATCGACAATCGAGAGAGCAAAACCATGTTGCTCAACAACCTGGGTTCGCTTGCATGGATACAGGGCAACTATGAACAGGCGCAACCATACCTACAAGAAGGATTGAGCGTGGCTCGCCAGATTAACCACCCACGACTGATCAATAATATTCTCTATGAGCAGGGAGAAGTGGCTCTTTCCTCTCAGCGTTACGACGAAGCACAGGCACTTTTCATGGAAGCCATTACTTCCGCAACAACTTTTCCGGAAATACGCGCAAATGCCTGCTATGGACTGGCTCGTACCATGGCCTTCCAGGGAAACATGAATGAAGCTCATCTCCATGGTGAAGCCAGCGCTCAACTCTTTGAAACATTAGATCTTCCCAAAGCAGCAACCGTCAGAAATTGGCTGACAACGCTCTCCGGCGCATCATCCGAAAAGCGATGACTGATCCTTTTCTCCTTCATTGACCACCAGACGCTTACTTGTTCGCTAACTTTAACAAATCACCTGCAACAGCGTCTTAATAAGTGATAGGGCTAACGCAACTGAGAAATGGGCGACACAGGGGCGATAGTCCCTGTTACTCCCCTCTCCACATCCATATATGTACATTCCGTACAATATATTCCTTCCAGAAATGGATTAAATAATTTGCACGCATCCAACAAATATGATATAGTTGATAATAATTGTCAATTAATGCTCTCAGGAAGGATATACATGGACGTACGCTATTCAATTGCCGGCCTCTTTGTAGGAATTCTCATTGGATTGACGGGTATGGGTGGTGGGTCACTCCTTGCCCCAATTCTCATTCTCTTCTTTCGCGTACCTCCTGTGTGGGCTGTCGGTACGGATCTGGCATACTCAACAGTTACGAAGGCGCTTGGCTCACTTATACATATTCGCGCAAAACACGTCAATTTCACAGTCGCTTTCTGGCTGGCCTGTGGCAGCGTACCTGCTACATTTATTAGCGTCTTCCTGGTCCAGTATATAAGAAAACAGTATGGCAACATAATTAACGGTTTCATTATCCATGCTATCGGATTTGTACTGATACTGGTCGCCGTAGTTCTGCTCCTCAGACCTTATATTCTACGCACCCTGGAGAAAAGAAACCACGAAGCACAAAAACAAACAACCCTGGCAGCACCTTCAACAGCCTCAACACACAGACCGGAAGCCACACAGTGGGAACGCTTCTACCGACCACTCATTACCGCACTGCTTGGTGCAATTGTAGGCATTATCGTTGGCTTCACCTCCGTAGGAAGTGGAACGCTGATTGTCGTCTCCATCTTCACTCTCTATCCCAAACTCACCACAAAAGAGTTGGTCGGGACAGACATCTTCCAGGGTTTTATGCTAGTGACCGCAGGAGCCACAGCCTACCTCTTTGCAGGTACAATTAATTGGACCATTACGGGTCTGTTACTGATTGGCTCACTACCGGGTGTGATCATCGGCAGCCAATTAAGCAAACACATTCCCAACCGCTATATGCGTCCGGTTCTGGCTGTCGTCCTTGCTGTATCCGGCTTTAAATTGATATGAAGTACCCCATGGCTAAAGCCTGACTCCAGGCCAGCTTGAGACCTACTGTTTCAGATGGACTTTTATAGCCTTTTTCTCAGTGTAGTTGGGCGAATGAGCAGGTGCCCAAGCATTGGTTCAAATAAATCAATCACGACGATTGACTCGACAGACTTCATGAAAAGACCTTTCTATGCTCTCCAGAAACGAAGGCAGCTCGACTGAACCATTATATCTCAGAGTTTCCTTCTTTTCTTCAAGAACCTCTTCTCCCCTCAGGGCTTTTCTTTGGAAACCCCAGTTCAATCAGCCTGATACTTGCATACCTTCCCAATATCTCGTAAGCTATCCTTACAACCCTTAGTAACGACCATTTCTGAAAGGATGTAAGCTTCAATGACGATTTGTAAAGTTGGGGTGATTGGAGCAGGCTTAATGGGCAGCGGCATTGCCCAGACTTGTGCTCAATCGGGGTATGAAACGCTGGTGCGAGAAATTAACCAGCCACTGCTCGACAAAGGCATCAACCGTATTCACGACGCATGGGATACTATGGCAAAAAAGGGCAAATTGACCTCTGAGCAAGTTGCTGAAAATCGTTCCCGCTTGTGTGGGACGCTTGAGCTAGAAGATTTTGCTGATCGTGACCTGATAATCGAGGTCATCCTGGAAAATATGGAAGAGAAAATTCGCCTCTTCACGGCGCTTGATCGCCTACTAAAACCAGAAGCGCTTATTTTGAGCAATACCTCATCTCTCAGTGTTACGCAGATGGGAGCGGTGACAAAAAGAGCTGACAAGGTTTGTGGCTTACACTTCTTCAATCCAGCTCCTATAATGCGACTTGTAGAAATCGTTCAAACACTGTCTACATCGGCATCCACTATTGAAGAGGTTAAAAAATTTGCTCATTCTCTTGATAAAACGCCCGTTTTAGCTAAAGATACCGCAGGTTTCATCGTTAATTTCCTGCTTATTCCTTACCTGGTTGCGGCAATTCGTATGCTCGAAAATGGTATGGCATCACGTGATGACATTGATACCGCTATGAAACTCGGCTGTGGCTATCCTATGGGTCCATTTACCTTGCTTGACTACGTAGGATTAGACACAACATTATGGGCTGCTGAAGCTATCTATGAAGAGTATAAAGATCCCCTCTATGCTCCGCCACCGCTACTACGTCGTATGGTAATTTCGGGGATGCTGGGCAAGAAGAGTGGCAAAGGCTTTTACGACTACTCAAAGGAAAAATAACTTCACACTAAATGTGGAGACGAGCACACGCAGGGTGACGCCCATGCTCCACATTCAGCAAGAAGATTGGGAAAACCTCATTTGGATGTAGCTGCGGGAATAGCTTTTCTCGCAACATACGTTTTGCGCCTTTCACCCACATAGCGTTGCGGACTGGGTGCAACCTCTTCGCGATGGTACGATCCGCTGGCATCGGTATTCATACCAGGTGAGTTCGGGCCATAGTTGTAATGCCCTGTTTCGGCTGGAGACAATGGGCCATTAGCAAAAAGTGGTACACCATTGAGCGCAGGCCGACCAGGATCAAGGGCCTCTTCATAGAGATCATTGGGAACCACATCCAGACCTCTGTCCAGCAGATCCTGCTCACTCACTCTCAAGCGCACAACATTATTTTTGATCTCATCCTCGGTAGCCGCTATTGGAATATAAAAGGGTTTCGCGAACAGACCACCCCGCTCGGCAAGAATATAACGCTCGAAACGCGCCTTTACCTCGCCCAGCGACTCCCCATTCTTGTCGAACACTTCCTGACCGATCAAGAAACGGGCGGCGGCTGCACTGGGAGGTGGTGGCACGATAATATAGTCCGCTTTTGGCGCTGCCATCGGATCCTGCAACGCCCAACCCAGAATGCCCACCAGCACAAAAGGAGCCCCCACGACAGAAAGCCAGGGATTATTCGGCAAGAACAGTATACCGATTACCGTGACCAGAATCGCAATACTTAAGATAAATGGCCATAAACTTGGATTAGGCAGATGAATATGATGTTCCTCCTCGGCACCCCCTACTTCCTCCACATGCTCATTAAGGGACGCCGTTAGATCATCCGCTGTAAGATTGGTACTTTTTAGAGAACTATCCATAGAGCTCTCGCTTTCCTTGAGATATAGTACGTTCTTCGAGGACGTGTTGTTCCCAAAATCGTCCCGTTATTAAGCATACCAAATAAGTTGAACCTATGCAAGCAGTAATCCCTCCTCATAGATGCGCCGGATCACATCCTCAATCTCTGGCTCCTGAAAAGTGACATCACGCAATCGATAGCGAGCGCCTAACCATGATACCAGTTCATGGGCAGGCAACGCATTGTGACTGAAACTTAGCCAGAGGCGCGGTCCCTCAGCATGAATTAGTTGTACGCCCTCAGGTAAATCTTGCAGGATTGGCATTCCCTCATCGTAGGATAATCCAGCTAACTCTGAGGAGTCCAGAATGGCAACGAGCGCACGCTCACCACCAAATCGTTCGCGAATACTGGCAACACTACCATCATAAAGCTTGCGTCCATGATCGATGATCAACATACGTGGGCAAAGCATCTCGACATCATCCATATCATGGGTGGTCAGCAGAATAGTCGTACCAGACTCGGTATTGAGCGACAGGAGAAATTCACGGATACGCGCTTTAGCAACCACGTCCAGTCCAATCGTCGGCTCATCTAGATAGAGGAGCTCAGGATCATGCAACAATGCAGCCGTCAGATCGCCACGCATACGTTGTCCCAGAGACAATTGACGTACAGGGGTATCGAGAAACTCTTTTAGATCAAGCATGTCGCATAAGCGCTCAAAGTTGGCAGTAAAGCGAGGCTCCGGAACGCGGTAAAGGTGACGTAAGAGGCGCAACGAATCAATCAACGGGAGATCCCACCAGAGCTGTGTACGTTGCCCAAAAACCACGCCAATACGTGCGGCTAGCTTTCTGCGCTGCTGCACAGGAACCAGACCGGCCACACGTATATGCCCGCTGGTTGGCATAAGAATACCAGTGAGCATCTTGATGGTCGTACTTTTGCCCGCACCATTCGGACCAATCAGGCCAATCATCTCGCCACGTTCCACCTGTAGAGAAAGATCGTGAACGGCATTGACGATGCGCACATCTGGATTCACGATGCTACGCAATCCGCCCAACACACCAGCTCTCCTACGTGCTATATGAAACATCTTGTTCAAATTTTCGGCTTCAATCATAATGATGAGACTCCTCAACCCGCTTATAACTCCTGGAAAGAAAACACTCTTGCCAGTATTACAATTGCTCAATTGCCCGTGCTCTGATAGTGACGCACACCAAAGCGCCAGGCGAATGCAGCCACAAACGCGAAGATAGCAGCAGCCAGAGGGCCAGCAAAAGCCAGCGCATTTGATAAACCAAAGGCAATGGACGCCCAAGAATATAACAGGTCGGAACATACGAACCAAAGGCAACCGGCACCACAAACAAGAAAAAACGTTGTAGTATCTGGTGATAAATGGTCAACGGATAACTGAGCATCTCACGTCCACCATACGTCAAAACATTAGTTAACTCTGTCGTTTCGATAGTCCAGAAGCAGATCGTTGCACCAAGCAGCAAGATAGTGACAAAGATCATTGCTCCACTTACAACGCCAATGAAAAGCACAAACAGCTTATCCACTGTCCAGTGCAGATCTGGCAGGAGATGCAACGCCACAATAAACGCCAGCACTCCCTGAGTCAGACGACCCAGGCGACGCAGACGACCCAGGCGACGCAGACGAAAGTCGCTCCCAATCACCTGCGTAAAAACACCCACAGGTCGCAACAGCACACGGTCAAAATCACCGCGCCGAATCGTCTCGGCAAAGTTATCGATGCCAGCACCAATCATCTCCGCCAATCCAAAACTGATCGACATAATGGCAGTCAACAATACCACTTCACCTACATGCCAACCAAGCAGTGTTGGGAAAGGGCCAAAGAACAGGAGTACGCCAATAAATTCAAAAATAGTAGTAAAGAGATAGGTTGCAATATCAAGAAGGAGATTGACTTTGTACTGTGCCTGTGCCTGAATCTGCATGCTAATGAGACGCAGGTACAGACGGGCATCACGCAGAAAGAGCGAACTGGTATGAACGATACTGACCATAAGATCATCCTTTCCTCGTTAACCACCTTACGAGATGACACGAAGACCAGCACGGGCGGTAACGGCACGCACAAACAACGTTATCGCAACGAGCCATAGCATCTGGCGTCCAATCTCAAACACAACACTTCCCCCAGTTAGCTTTCCCACGAGCAATTCGGCTGGAAGATTCATTAATCCATTAAAGGGAAGCCAGGCTGCAAAAGCATGCAATCCCGGTGGAAAGAACGGAAGCGGAACATAGGAACCGGTAAAAAAGAGAGCGAGTACCCCCGCCAGCGTCGCCACCGCCCGCGCTTCGATAATCCAGAAGGCAATTATATTATAAAGGAAACGATAAGCGATTCCTATCATTGCGCCCAGCGGGAGCGCCAGGCTATAGGCCAGCCAGGAGTGCCACTCCATCGGCAAGCCAATCCTGAAAAGGAGCATTCCACAGACATACGTCGGTAGGCAGCGAAAGAAGAAATAGTAAATATCGCGCCCAATCTCGCGACTAAACCAGTACCAGTAGAAATCGCAGGGCTTGCTCATATCCGTAATGACTTCGCCCGAGCGAATCGTCTGCATCAAATCCCACCAGCCAAAGGGGAGCACCACCATGATCATTGCCTGCACCAGCCAGGTATAACGCAATGTATCATTCACATTATAGCCAGCCACGACCGAACGCGTGTGATAGAGTGCGATAATCACATAGCTAAAGACAGAGCCGAAGAAGGCGTTGGTGAGCAGGCCCGCTAAATTTGCCCAGCGATAGATAAGCTGACGGTGAAACGCCGTACGTGCCACCTCTATATAGAAACGCAGCATGTCCTTTCTCCTGTATTTGTCCAGCACAAAAACCAGTAGTCTCCGCGTAGGGGCTACTGGTACGCTTCTCTCTTTTGCGTTTGCACGCATACAGTTATGCGGGATGGCCGCTGTCCACCCCGTGTCGGCTCTGCAACACGTTACTTCTACTTATGTTGCAAAGGTCCAGATAGAATATCATTATATTCTACGGCTGTCAACTATCGTAGGGACCGCATTTACGACGCTCGTCCGGCCTCGTCAGAGAAACTAGTTACAGAAATACGTCCTATAGTTGTTCCTCTATATCCTGCACGCCACTTTCATTAGTAGAAGGCTGCGCAGAGGGCTGAGCAGGGTGAGCACGTTCGAGAGGCAGATGTTGATGATGATAGAGTCGATTAGAGAGCAGAGTATGGTTGGCCGTCATTGCCACCTGTAACGATTCAATAATACGCTCCAATTGCTCAATACTCGTAAACACATCCTGTATATCGGTCATATTTGCGTTTGTAGTATCACTGAATTGTGGCACTATCTGCATCAAATTACTTTGTAAACTATGCAGTTGCGTCAGCAGAGAACGCTCTGTATTTCTAAACATCGTCTGGATAGACCCCTCAAGCAAAGAAAGACGATCACTTACTACCTTGTCAATTACGCCCATCAGATCTTCCCAGGATATCTCGGCCTGTATCTCAGCTACATTTGCATCCCCATGATTCACCCCTTCGCTTACATGCGCCTGATACGTTTCCAGATACTGGCTTACAGTATTTTTCAATTCATTCTGTTGATCCGATAAACTTAAAGGGAGATGATATAGTAGATTCTGCTGCACAGCCGCAAGGTACTGCTCTAATTCTTGTCTGAGCATATTCATACGCTGATCCAGAGAAAGCTCTAATTCGCGACGATGCGTAGCAAGCTTCTGCTCCAAAATAGTATTGAAGGCTTGAAGTTCATCCTGAGTAAACGACATTTTCGAAACCCTTCTTGAAAAATAAAAACGTTATGAAAAATAAAAACGTTATGAAAAATAAAAATGGTATGGCCAATACTCGCGGGAAATGCTCGTTTATAAGTATATAAATAAAGGCAAAGTCGTGTCAACGAAAACATTCCTCTATCCCCAAGATGGCTATTTTATAAACACACGTTGTTCTGCATGCAACGCATAATCGACTAAACTTCTTCTATACTCTCAAAATCGACATTCGCCAGAAGAAGTTGCATGTATAGCGATCTGAAGGTGGGAGAGAGCCACAGTAACCGAGTTTATCAGTTGCTTCAACCTGTTAATACGCTGCGTAGTTCGTCAGGCAGCCCTCTGGCCCGCTCCGTTGCCCGATCTATCGCAACCATCGTCATCTTCCCCTCAGCCACTACTTCTCCCTCCGGTATTAAGCACGCAGTAAAAACAATCGTCCATGAACTACGCCCCACATGTTCCACACGAGCCTCTATAGTAAGAACGTCGTCATAGCGTACTGCGTTCCGGTAATCACAGGAGACATGGACGCGTGGAAAATTCATATCCCGAAATGCACTGGCATAAGGAAAACCGAGCGAGCGCATAAGTTCGTGTTCAGCAATCTCCATATAGCGCATCATTGCCGTATAGTGAATGCGTTCCGTACTATCCACATCAAAGAAAGGCACACGAACCTGTATACTCGCCTGTGGCACGGTGACTCCTTTTTAGAAACGTCTGTCAAAATTCGGTTAATCTTTTGTTGCCTGAAGGGCTGGCCAGAGATTTATCGCCAGGCAAATCGCAAATGCTAATCCAACGGGACCTGACATACCAACCAGTATATTATAGAACGTGAGACCTCCATTTCCCCGGGCAACCAGAATCGGAAGCAAAAGCAGTGGTCCGACACGCAATAAAGTTGCTGCATTTCCAATCCAGAATAGTGCAGAGACCCATCCAGCTCCAGCAATCTTATGACCAGAGAAACTGGGAATCATACGTGCTGAGATACCTGCAAGGAACAGTGCAATAAAACCAAGCGCAAAGCTATGACGCATAGCATCCAACGAAAAAAATGGTGCTGTACCAAGGAGCATTGCAACTCCATCGCTGACAAGGATCAGAGCACCAAGCGCTGCCCACACATACGCACTGACAACCAGTAGCACAAATGGCCCATAGCTTTTGCGTTCGCTCGCTATCTTCGCTTGATAGGACTGAACTCCATTCTGTGTAGATGGAACCTGCTGCTCTCCATGCCCTGATAGCTGTCTCTGTGAGCGCATCAAATGGAGAAAGAAGGCAATAAAGATGAGTAAAACAATAGCAAGCAAGATCATACCAAAACCGCTCATCACACTTAACCAGAGAGAAAATGGTGCCCAGCTCATCCCGATATAGGTCAACGCCAATCCGACAAAGTATGCAGTAGACAAAGACCAGAGAACCTGCTGCGGAAATCCCCTCAATCCTATATACTTAGGAAGAGATTGCGCCGATAGCGCCAGAACTACTGGTACAAGAAATCCAAGCAGTCCCAGCGTGATATTCAGGTCATCTCCCCGCCCCTGCACAAGTCCAGTACCTGCTGCTGCCTGCGCCACGTTTCCCAGATTCACCAGGGCCGCCAGAGCTAGAGCGGCAAATGCTCCCCCAAGAAAAAGGAGGCTTCCCTTGAAAACTTGTGTTGTAGCAAGGAGAGGTCTCTTCAAGATCATCAATGCAAACAGCAGCACGGCAGTTCCTAACGCCATACATTCAAGCACACCACTCAGCACCAGCAAAACACGCCACACTGTAGCACCGGTCACAACCAGCAACGGTTGACTCAATGCACGCATAAGCAAGGAGACAACCTGGCCAATCACAATCCAGCGTACCAACCATGGAGTCACCAGAGGAGCACCACGTAAGCGAGGAAGAAAATGCAACGCAATGCCGATAACAAATAACCCGGCCCAACCGTAGAGTTGAAGGTGACCATGTGCCTGGGCCAGAGCTGTCCACCATGTATTGAGAGGAAGTGACAGTACATCAGTGAACGTCAGAACCAGAGCCAGGAGAAAACCTCCACCTGTCCCCAGGAGCAAAGCCGCTTTCAATAACGGTACAACTCGGCTAAATGGCTCCTGACGTGTCGTCTCAACTAAAGGCAATACTGATGAAGTATCACGCATTCGCACTCCCCCTACCACAAAACTACTTACTTGATAATTCCATACTGCATTTTCATCAACAGAATACGCTGCACCGATTGATTAATACGACTCATACTGAGCTGGCCCTGGTCAATTGCCTGCTTCAACGCTGCAACTACGTCGGCAACCTGAGCAGGAGTATATGGTCCCTCCACCAGATCATCACCAGCAACAATCGAGAGGACCGCCGCCTGACTGAGAGACCAGCGGTCACTGATGCCTCCCATATACAATCCATCGGTAATCACCACACCATCATATCCCAATTCTTTACGCAATACCCCATCAATCGCCTTCGGTGATAGCTCCGCCGGCAGCGTCGGATCAATTGCCATCGTCAATACATCAGTAGACATAATCATAGCAGGGTGATTCTGAGGGATCATCGTCTTATAGGGTGCAAGGTCAATCGCTTCCAGGTTGGCCATACTCTTTGTTACCGTCGGGAGCCCTGCATGTGGATCGGAGGTTATCGCACCCAGTCCCGGAAAATGTTTGAGCGTACCAGCAACTCCATTTTTTTGCAGACCATCGAGAAATGCACCCGCGTAGCTTGCAACTGTCCTGGGGTCGGAGCCAAACATGCGCGTCTCCAGAACTGGCGGATCCACCGTATGCACATCAACTACTGGCGCGAGATCTGCGTTGATACCCAATTGCAGCAACCATTGTGCTGCTTGCGTCCCCTGTTTTAAGGCAGTATCCGGAGTACCACTCTCGGCCATTTCCTGAGCAGAAGGGAGATACCCATGAAATGTATAGAGGCGATTCACCAGCCCTCCCTCCTGGTCCGTCGCAATCAACAAAGGAATGCGCGCATCCTTTTGGGCCTGCTCAGATAAAGCATCCACATTCGCGATAGTATCATATGGTGCATCAAAATTGTGATTGCTTTCTTGATACATAAAGCCGCCCACAAACTGCTGCGCAATCATCTCCTGTAAACCAGTCGCCGCGTAGTCTGTTCCGATATACTCTACAACAATGAGCTGCCCCAGTTTTTGATCTAACGACATCCCCTGCATGATCTGGTACACTTTACTCTGTTGCTGCTGCAAAAGTACTTCGGCAGGACTGAGAGTGGGCGTCGGTATAATACTGTGGCTCACGCTCGGTTCAGTGCGTGCCGGAGCTGGTACATTATTGGCAGATACAACAGGGTTTGCACAACCAGAAAGAAACAGGAATAAACAGCAAAAAGCGACTGTGATACAATTATAAAATACACATTTATATCTTTGTATATATAACCTTGTTTGCATAAAAAAAGCTCTCCATAATGCTCTAATAAGCTAGCAAAAAGTAGGAAAAGAGGTATCACCTCATATTTTGACGGCAATGTAGTGAACCGGGTAACGCTTCATTACCTTTTGCTAGCATACTCTTTTGAAGGTTGTTTGAAAAGTCCATTTGAATGTATTTCCATAGACAATCGTATAGCAAAGAGAGTATACACGAGGGAATCACGAAGGTCAAATCGACATAGCAAGATAGCAAGATTTCTCAGCTTTGAGCCATGTGTTCTGTGGATCTCCATCTATTAAAGGGAAATGGATGGAGACCCTGTTTTGTATGGTCTTTGACAGAACACATGAAGTACTTTATGGTACAAGCACACCGCTTTGTACTTTCGTAAGGCCTTTTTTATCCGTGAATATTTTTCCGAAAAACCCGTAGTATTTTACGGGAACTATTGATCAGTCCAGAGCGTCTTCTCATTGAGAAAGGCGTGCAATGAAAACGCCTCTATGTTGAAGTATCTTTCTTTTTTCATGCGCTGTTAGCGATTTCAGTGTGATATCGCTTTCTCTATCAGTTGGGCACATCTTTTGCCCATCATTTCTCACTTTAAGGAGCTTGTTATGAGATCTCTACAATCTTCCTCAAAACGCTGCAAATGGCGCTCGCTCTGGTCTGGTAGTTTCGTTCTGCTTATCCTCTTGTTAGCTGGTTGTGCCAGTGGTTCTTCTACCACTGCAAATTCTAACGCTCCAATGGCCTTTTCTGCTCAGCAGTCAGCTAACGGTGTAGCCAGTCAAAAGGATGTCTCGAATACAGGTTCTTCGGCTAGCAGTACAAGTGCTAACACATCGGGCAGTAGCCAACAGCCACAGGCTCCTGCATCCAGCGGTCCACAGTATCTGATCAAAACGCTCAAAGTCAGTATGATCGTCAAAGATACTCGCAGCGTTGCCAGCGCGTTACAAGCATGGATCAGCACAACCGATCCACGCTCATCGACAGCAGGTGCCGACTATGAAGAGGTGGGCGATAATCTCTACAATGTCACGTTGTCCTTCTCTGTTCAGGCATCAATGTATCCACAAATCTATAACTACTTGCGAGATTATGTGCCAAAACAAGGCGGTCAACTCCAGTCATTCACGGAGACCGTACAGGATGTAACAAATGATTATGTTGATACACAGTCGCGCCTTAAAACTCTACGCATTGAGCAGCAACGCGTGCAGGCTCTACTTGGTAGCGCTCAAAAATTAAACGATATACTGACACTTGAGCAAAAGCTGACCGATGTCGAGGGACAGATCGAGAGCACTGAGGAACATCTCAATGAGCTTACCAGCCAGGTAACATTTTATACTGTCTCAATTACGTTGCTACCAACGGAGACCGCGCCAGCACCTCCTTCACCGCCAGGCTGGAGTGCGGGACAGGTCTTCCACGACGCATTTTCAGCTTCACTGGCATTCGCTCAGGGTTTAGCCAATTTCCTGATCTGGCTCCTGGCCTTCAGTTTCTACCTTGTCCCGGCCGCAATCATCGTCTGGCTCGTCTGGCGCGTGCGCAACCGCCCCAGGCATGCGATGCCCAAACCAACGCGTCCTTCAGACATCGACGCCTAGATGCACATCGGGTTGGCCACATGGGCTGGTGCGGCGCCCCTACTTGGGTATGAGCTAGAAGGCATCTCTTTATGGGCCCAATTGTGGGGCCGTTCACAAGCCCGTATCGTTCACAAGCCCGTGCCGTTTCTCGCCGGGTTCCTACCCTGGTTGACATTGCGCCACAAGATAATCCAGAAGCACATCTATAAACGGAGCAATTGCTTTGTAGATAACCATTTCTTCCGGCATGGTCTTCACCACATTGTACATACGACGTGCAGTGTCAGCGGTATTTACTACCTGTGCCAGGGGGGTCATATAGGTATGGATTGTAAAAAGAACAGCGTTGGTACCAGGGAGGCGAGCGAGTCCCTGCCGCTCTATACGCAGAAAACAACGTTCCCCAACGTTATCTGCTGTAATCTCACGCACTGATTGTTGCTCTTCATGGTGAAAACGAGGCGTATGATTAAGACGTGAACCTGCTTTAATAGACCAGTTTAGACGCCATACCGGCCTTTGAACCTTCAACCGTTGTAATAAAAGACTTGATGAACGCCCCAGATATTCTGCAAACAATGGCACATTGCTATGAATAGCTAAAAAAGATTGCTGCATCTTATCATCCAGGCACCATGCATTGGGAAAGCAGAGTTGTCCTGCAACCAGGAGCATACTTCCATCTTCCGTACTCCGCAAAATTAACAGATCTTCCTGCACCTGCCGTCCAACCCAATCCAGCGGAGGTACAGGTAAGCTCTCACGTTGCCCAAACACAAACCGCGTCTCTTCGTTGAGTAGATGATTGCTCCACGTCCAACGGTTACCATCTTTAATAAGCGTAAAATAGTGTGGATAATGTATAGCCATATTCTGTAAGAGCAAATCTACCACTTCCCATTGCAGAGGTTCGGTATCTGGCATAGCCTGAAAATAGTCGTGAGACGCATCCATAAGAAGTTCATTTTTGAGCGCCAGTTCACTCTGATAGTGTTCCCTATCAATTTCAATCAGGCATCCACTATCGAGCGCCTGCACACCCATAGCCATCTTGAAGATGTCATCTTTAAAGGGGAAATATGGCAGCAAATTGGATTCTCCTTTGTTCCAGGGGGAAAGGCATTACATAATGATCCTGATCTCTATTATAATTGATATTCGGAGCAATTCCTATGGAGACTAAAATAGGAGCACTCATTATGCTGGCTTACGTTTTCTGGCACTGGCCCCTCCCAACCATCAACGAACACGACTATACCGATCATCTCATCGCATTTCATCAATCCCTCTGCGAAAATGCCTTTCCTGGCTTCCATTCCTCTCATGCCTTTCAACTGAAGAATGCACCCTGGGCATCTCCAGCTCAGTCTTGTTATGAAGATTGGTATCTTGTAGCGAACTTTGCTGCGCTCGAAACGCTCAACAAAACGGCTGTCACGGCTGCAAATAAAGCTCCTCACGATCAGGCCGCCCAATATGCTGCCGATGGGAAAGCAGGATTATATCAACTCTATACAGGTGAAGCCGATCCTGCACATGCTCATGTTGCCTGTTGGTTCGCTAAACCTGCTGGAATGGCTTATGATGCATTCTTTTCACTTGTGCGCCCTCTCGTTGCAGAGAATGGTGGAGCGCTATGGCAACGCCAGATGACGCTTGGACCAACGCCCGAGTTTTGCTGGTGGACACCTGTTTCTCCTTCACTGCCTGACACGTTTACCGGTATTCTACTGCCATTAATGCTTGTATGGTCAAGATCAGAGCTTTAATGAACCTACAAGAGAAACGGAAGTAGCGCGATCAGCCGGAAAAAGAATTGCAAGGTGTTTGAGAGACAATGATGCGAAAAGCAAAATTTTGCTTTTTTACAGAAATCACCGGAATCCCGTCTTTTATAGGGAAGGGTTGAATAGTGGTGACGAAGGGACAGCGTAAATGTTACCTGTTGAGAGTTAACACGCATAATACCACTGTGATTTTAGTCTGTATTCGTCTTAAACACCAATCAACCTATATTTTATACAATAAATCAATGGCACTTAATATCGATATGTCTATAGACTTATGTAAAAATATACTGTACAATAGTTATGTATTATTCGATCCTGGCTTGTGGCTTTGAATGTATAGGTATGTGGATGATCAGTTATTACGAGGAGCATAGAGATCAGAATGCAACTGTCGCAGAATCTTAGTCAGCACGTCTTGCAGTATGGAGGACAGTATTACCCTCTAAACAAACCAGAGATCACTATAGGCAGTGATCAGAGTTGTGATATCCGCATTGAGAACAATCCGCAAGTCCTCCCAATGCATGCTCGTATCGTCTCACGAACCGGGCAGGTATTTCTCACATATATGCAACGTGGTGCGGCGATCTGGGTGAATGGTTTGCCAGTGTCTCAGCAAGCCTTGCAGGATCAAGACGAAATCGCAGTAGGCGATCTCAATACCCGCTTGAAGTTGTTGCTCAACAGGAATTCTGTTGGAACGCCATCACCGGTTAACCAGTCGACTCGTCTACAGGCCATGCTGAGTAATGGTGGGGCTATGCCTCAAGCACCGATTTCCATGCCTCAAGCGCAGTTTCCTACATCTGCAATGAGCGACAAGGCCACTGACACTACACGTTATCTGTGTGCCGCGGGTCACCTGGATGAGGACTTCCAGGACTATGTGATGCGCCATGTGATCTATGAGGAGCGTAGGGCACTAGGCGAGTCGTATGGTGTGGATATGTCGGCTGTAGTGAGTTGGTGTAAATCAGGTCTCCGGCGTATCAATAAGCGTGATCTGGTTCTAACGGGCATTCTTGTACTGGTCATTTTGAGTTACTTTCTGGTGAATGCAATGATCAGAAACCTGTTAGCCAATCCTAATCTATCTTACAGTCTGTACACCATCTTACAGGGTGCAACCCAACTTTTTAGTGTGACTACGATTGTTCTAGCGCTGATTATCCTGCCCATTGCATTTAACTTCGAGAAATGGCTCAAACGCCATTGGCCAGGCACGCTTCCAGGTGTGATCACCTACCCCACACTCCTGGTTCTGTTTTTCCCTTTTAGTCTCTTTATTGTCCCACTGATCTGGGGAACAATCTTCTCGGAGTTGATAATACGCTATTATGGACAGCAGACCAATCTCTTGCGTAAGAATACATTTAATCCGCAAGCCAGGCCTGTTCCACTGGATAATAACCTGGCTAAGAAGCTCCAGGAGAATTTCTCTACTGGACAACGTAATGTGGTTGCCTACAGTGGCTTTACACCCTTTGCAGGTGCCGGGATCTATAGGGAAGACTTGTCGTGGTCGTTTGTGATCGATACGAGCAAAGGTGCATTCGACCCCTCTGACTTTACTGGTTCAGCCAAACGCCTGATACCACAATCCTTTCCATTGAGTAGTCTTTATCATGCAGTTGAGATGGATGTGTGGGATTTGGGCATAAAAGATGTGCTTGAGATCGAGGGCAAGCTCTATGTGCGTGGCCAGTACCTGCCGGAAAAGCCAGCCTTCTTCAATGCAGCCGTGATCCACCCGGTGACAAGCGTCGATCCACAATTGATTGAACAATACAAAGAGCACCCCACCGAAGATGTACGCTATTACCAGTGTATGCGCTTCAACTTCTGGCGCGGTGAGATGATCCTGACAGCCTTCTTGCGCTTCGTCCAACGTGGGAAAGAGCTCTTCACCGAAATTGATTATCTCCTGTTGCCTCCTATGAAGCCAGATTACTACTGGGTTGATGAAAGAGAACTCACACCGCTTCTCAAGAAAATCTGGGAGTTATACAAACGTTCGTTCAACAATCCTATCCGCATCTGGCTCGGTGCACCATCTCGGCTCTTACGCGGGTATTCCTATACTTCAGCACAAAACAGGCTTGCCCATTTCGCACGTAATGCTCCAGCTTTCGACTATGGAGCGTCTACCAGCGTGCGCCAAAGCGCCAGTGACGATGTGTATCATCTTTTCTTTCAGAAACTCGATGAAAAGATGTATCTCAAGATCATTGAGAAGCAGATCCTGGAAACAGCCATCAACTTCCTGGACGCCCACCAGATCGACACAACCGAGCTACGTCAGCGTGCACAGGTGATTTTGAATAGCAACACGACAAATAACAGCACGTTCAACAACCATGGCACCATTACCAACTCTGGTGGCATGGTGGGAAATCTCAATGGTGGACAGGTAAATAATAATTCTTCCCAGCCATCACACTCATAGTTAGAGAAGAAAGAGGAAAATATGAATAACAACACAACGCATAACAACTCGTTCGACAACCATGGCACCATTACCAACTCTGGTGGCATGGTGGGAAATCTCAATGGTGGACAAACCATCAATAATTCACCTCAGTCACAAACAACCTCGTCTCCACCAGTTGAAATGACGGACAAAACCCTACAGTTTGATGTATGCATTATATGTGCTCTCAGCGAAGAAGCCAGTGCAGTCATCAACGAATTTACGGATCGATGCAACGGAATACAATTTAAGCGGGCATTCAGCAAAGTCACTAAATATGAGTACAAGCATGCAGTGATTAAAAACAGCGACGATGAGGAGTTGACTGTACTTATCATATGGATGCCTTTCACTGGTCCTACTACAACCGTCAATAGTGTCAGATCCCTCCTTGCTGAATTTCATCCGCGTTTTGTAGCGATGACCGGAATTTGTGCAGGCGATGAAAAGAAAGGTCAAGTTAGGTGATCTTGTTGCCGCCACATATGCCTTTCACTATGAAGAAGGAAAAGTTGTTGCAGATGAGAGTGAACAAGACAGGCTCTCGCCCGAATGGAAAACGCATGGTACGGCAAACCAGATTGTGCAATATATTAACAGTTTTGCTGACTGGGAAGATCCTGTTATTGAGATGAAGAAGCGGAAGCTAGGACGTGAACTTACGCCAGATGAACATCCAAAATGCCTTATTGCTCCAGTTGCTTCAGGAATGGCTGTTCAAGGGAATAACCCATTCCCACGCTTGCAGGAACATAACCGAAAAGTAGCGTTTCTTGATCAGGAAGTCGCCGCCTTCTATCAAACACTCAATGAATTCCCTGACGTGTATTTCCTGGCCGTCAAAGGCGTCTGCGATTACGGTAATAAGAACAAAAATGATAGTTATCACGACTATGCTGCACGAGCATCGGCCATCTATCTCCTTTATTTTATCCAGAGTTATGTCTCGAATGAGACTATGCCGCGCCGTGCAGCGGAATGAATATCTTAATCGAAGACCAGACTAAGCTTATGCAAGGAGTAGCGACGTATGGTAGAGCACAAATCCCAACAACTGGGCAATTATCGGCTCATCCAGCGCTTAGGAGGTGAGTGTGGCAGCAGAGGTCTATCTAAGCGAGCATATTTTCCTAAAAACGCTAGCCGCGCTAAAAATACTACGCGCACCTCTCCTTGAGCAAGCTATACCGGCATGCTTGCGCGAGGCACGCACGCTTGCCAGCCTGACCCATCCCAACATTGTGCGTGTGCTCGATTTTGGAGTGCAGGATGAGACATTCTTTCTAGCAATGGAGTACGTGCCAGGGGACACCCTACAGCAAAGCTATCCATCCGGTTCGCACTTGAGTCCAGCGTCTATGGTCTCATTGATTAAACCAATCGCAAGCGCCTTACAGTATGCACACGATCAGAATATCATTCATGGTTCTGTTAAACCGGAGAATATCCTGTTGGGCACAGGCACCGAGGTATTGCTCAGCGATTTTGGCATTTTGACGCTCTTGCAAATCATTGGTTCCTATCAAACACCTCCCAGCATCTATACCGCTCCCGAACAATTTGATGGCCCGCCTCAGCCAGCCAGTGATCAGTATTCTCTTGCAGTCATAGCCTATGAATTGCTGAATGGTGAGCGTCCATTTCAAGATGATACTGCCAGGCTCAACGGAAATATGCCGGACATTGATGAAGTGTTGCATACGGCGATGGAGAAGGATCCCACTCGGCGTTTTAGCTCCATCCAGGCGTTCGCCAGGGCCTTAGAACAGGCATGCAGCAACTCGTTAGCTGAGGCTTCCTCAACTATCACTGCGGAGAATACACTTAGGCCGACTACGGTCACCCGGTTTCCCAATATGTTGGAGGCACAGCCACCCTTGTGGTCACAGGAAGCCGCTAGTAGCACCTTCATATCGTCAGGTAGTGTGCCACCGCTCCCAATCACCGATGAGTCCTCCAGCACTGGATATCCATCATCACCTGTTCTACCACGGAAGAACAGAAACCGGACAACTCTGGGAATCATACTACTTATACTCGCCCTGGTTGTGGGAGGAGCTACCAGCACAGTATTTGCTGTAGGACCGAAGCGGATGCTTCAGATCATAACCGGTGGTAGGACTACTCCACAGCCAACTGCGGAGGGTCTATCGGCGGCACATCCACCGTTAGTTTCGCCAACCTCTCTAGCACCGACTCCTATACCAACATTTCTGCCAACACCCACACCTGTGCCAACGTCCACACCCGTACCAACACCCACACCAGAGCAACAAGCGCAGTCAGTCATTGAGAATTACTATACAGCCATCAACAACAAAAACTACCAGGCCGCTTACAATCTGTGGGTAAACTATCAAGGCAGTTACCAGAGCTTCGTCAATGGTTTTGCTAATTCAGCGCATGACGATTATCAATTTGGCACTATTATGCAGCAGAGTGACGGCACAGTACAGGTACCGATCACGCTTACCGCTACTTCAACCTCATCGCAGCAAACTACCTACCAGGGATACTACATCGTAGCACAGCAACCGGACGGCACCTGGAAGATCGTGTCAGCTAGTATGGCTGAAGAATGATACGAGGTGTATGTTCAACATACACCCCCTACCTGTGATGTATCTCCTGTTCAGCACACTAACGTACGAGATAACTCAGAACTATATCTATATCGGTATCCGGCAAAGCTTGAAAATTGTCGTGATACGCATCTCTCAGCAGTTCATTCTTGAGCATCAATTCGCTTTGATAGTGTTCTTTATCAATCTCAACAGAGTTATTTATGCGGCCTGAGCAACGTTCATCCCATAACTTCCCCGTGCAACTTTACTACTCCTGGCATAGGAAAACAAGGGAGAGATAGAGTCAGATTCTCATTTCACCCAAAAACCTATGCCAGAAAGCTCTACCTCACTCGTACCGCAACACTTCCAGTGGACGCACTCGCACAGCCCCCCACGCGACAAGAGTAGCCGTAATCATCGCCAGCAACGCGATCCCCACAATCAATCCGACGGCAATATACCAGCTCACACCAAAGCCACTCTTGAAGACAAAGTGGCCCAGGAGGCTCGTTGCCAGCGTCACCAGCAACATCGCTAACAACGCCCCGGTAGCACCGACAACACCGTTCTCAATCAGCACCTCGCCCAGAATTGTTTTGCTCGTGTAACCAACCGACTTGAGAATGCCCAGTTCGCGTCGACGTTCCAGCATCGCCAGCGCCACCGCATTTGCGATGATAATCACACCAGCCAGCAGTGAGAGCGAAGCAATCAGAATAAGCACCTCCAGGATATTATTTAACTGTTGATCAATGTAATCACCAAGATTTGCCAGGTTGACGACCGAGGCCTTAGGTGCAATCTGACCAATCCTATCCACTGCCTTATTGACTTTATCATTATCAATCTTCATAGCGAAGATCGTTGTGAGAACACCACCTGGACTCAATGCCTTCACAGTGCCGGTTGGCGAAAGTATCGTATAACCACCAGAAGAACTGTCGTAGACCCCCACAACCGTCAAAGTGCGCGTGCTCTTTCGGTCCAGACTGGCCGCCACAATCGTACTGCCTATTTTGATATGCCCTTTAAGCGGATCTGTACCATAAACAGTTGCACTTAGCAATACATTATTCGTATTGGCATCTGAGGCATTGAGGTTACGTCCAGCCGTAATCGTCAATGTCTTTGTATCCGGTAGTTGATTATGGCCCACATCGTAACCTGTAAGATTACTCAAGTAGAACACTGCCCCATCACGTCCCAATGAAGTGAAACTTACCTGGGCGTCTCCCTTTGGCAACAGGTTGAAAAGCGGGGTTCCATCGATGCTCTGTGGTACAACGGAGATTTGCGTGCTCTGCTGCGTATGAGCTGGCACCAGGCCTGGAATTGTCGACAGGTTGGCCTGCAAGTTCGTCGTATCGTTTCCTGCTGTAGTGACAGTCACGTTGTAGCCTATACTGTTAGCGATGAGCGAGTCCAACTGGTCACGCAGATTTTGCCCCAGGACCAGAAGCAGGCCAATCGTAAAGACGCCGACGAATAAGGCCAGCAGTGTGACAGTAGTACGTCCGCGCTGGCGTCCGATGTTACGAAAGGACATTTTCACGCTTATCTTCCATGAGCGCGGCAATAACACAACGACAAAGCCCATCAACGATACGACTAACAAAAGGACACCAAAGGCCGGTAGCGCCAGACAGAGCAAGGCTGAAAGAACTGTTGCTCCCCCTACCAGAACCAGGTATCCCGCACTGAAGCGTTCTGGCACCGGTAGCACGCCAATTACCAGCACAACCAGGGCAAAGATGAGACTCAGAATACCCAGGAAAATGAAGGTGCCATAGACAGCCCAGATGCCCAACGCAACATCGTTGAGAATAAACACAGCCATCAGACAAAACAGCACCGACAGCAGCACTAATAAACCAATAATCAGTGCGATGCTAGCGGCGCGATTACTGCCTTGTATCTCGCGAATGACGTTCAAAGGTCGGATGTTCGCAGCCTGTACGATTGGCATCAGACCGAAGATGAGCGCGGTGAACAGGCCGATTAGAACACCACCCCCAACGATTCTTGGATCGAGCAGAAAGGGGATCGTTAAAGGATATAGTTGCTGTATAATCGCGAGCACTCCATAGCTTACGCCAATAGCAACAGCAGCCCCAATAATTCCACCAAGCAGACCAAGCAGACCAGCCTCCAGACCAAACAGCAGGTACAGGTCAAAGCGGCGATAACCCACGGTCTTGAGCATCGCAATCTCAACTCTGCGCCGTGAGAGCAGAACCTGCATTGTGTTGACGATACCAACGCCACCAATCAACAGCGCCAGGAGACCTGCAATCTCAAGAAACTTCTTTATCAAGTCAACCTGGCTCTGCGTTGACTTGAGCGCATCAGCCGCAGTCTCAATATTGACCAGTGGAAATTTGTTTTCGACGGCTTTACTCACCTGATCCGCATGGGAACTGGTGATATCGACAGCGTTGTATGTCAGCGACGCAGTTGGCGCGGCGACTTGATAATCATGAACGGAAAGAAGCACGATATCATTCGTCTGTGAGAATACACCGCTGTTAGCAACAATGCCTGCAATCTTCACGTTAAGAGTGATCGCAGCCTGACTACCAGTAGTCATGTGCAGATCGAAGCTATCTCCGACCTTTTTGTTATACTGCTTGCTGAATGCCTGGTCCACAATCACCTGGTTATTGGTGAGCAGACTGGACACACTTCCATTAGAAGGATCATTAAACTTCGGAGGCGTCACAACCGGATACGAAGCGGGATCGACGACTCTTACCGAAAAGGTCTGGCCTACCGATACAGCAAGACTTGTTGAACCTGTAAGATTTATGAATGGGGTATAGCTAGTAATCGTCCCATCACTCTTAAGAGTATCAAAAAAGGCGAGATCGCTCTGCACGAAGGGTACAGTGTAACTACTGAGAGCAACGTCACCCCCATTGGCATCGCGCACATTGCTGGTGAAAGCGTTATTGACCATCTGACCAACAGACTGTAACGCAACTATCGCCATTACACCCACGGCGACGCAGAAAAGTGCCAGGATCGTGCGCTGTCCTCCTCGCCACAACGAACGTGACGTATAGTTAAGGTACATCGAAGCCTTCATTGCATCACTCTCCTACCAGTAGTTTCAAGATCAGCAATTCTCCCATCGACGATCCGAATGGCACGATCCGCATGCGAAGCAACCACTGGATCATGCGTGGCGATAATAAAGGTCTTGCCCGTCTGCCCGCGCAGGTATGCGATGAGCTGGAGCACGTTTTCGCCGTTTTTCGCATCGAGGTTGCCTGTTGGTTCATCGGCGATCACCAGTGCAGGGTCCGTCGCCAGCGCTCGCGCAATCGCCACACGCTGCTGCTCACCACCCGAGAGTTGGCTGGGACGATGCGTCAATCGATGCGAGAGGCCAACCAGGGCCAGCAGTTCTTTCGCACGAGCGGAGGGAGCGCCGTTATGTTTGCCCACATAGAGGGGAACTTCAACATTCTCCTGCGCCGTTAAAGTTGGGATCAGATTGTATGCCTGGAAAACCATGCCAATCTTTCCATTGCGCACGGCAGCCAGTTTTCCCTCAGTCATATGCGTTATATCAACACCGTCGATCAATACCTGTCCAGTCGTAGGATTATCCAGCCCCGCGATAATTCCCAAAAGAGTACTCTTGCCTGAACCGGAAGGTCCCACAATAGCGATAAATTCACCACTTCTTATTTGAAAGCTTATTCCACGTAGAATATCGATCCGCTCACGTCCTAGTGGCAGACTTTTCGTAATATCGCGCACATCCATCACCACAGTATTTGAGATTGTAGGGTCCTGTACGTTTTCTTTCTGTAATGCATTAGTATCGTCCATTGGATTTTTCTGGCTCCTTCATATGATTGGTTAAAAAGTTTTACAACGTTCCAGGGTCACAGCATATAGCAGTATGCTATAGAATAGATAACATATTGCTATTCTTTTGTCAAGAGCTATAGGGCATAACTCTTCTGAAAACGCCGTTTTCATCCTGGGTGATGAACCCGTTTCATGAGCGTCTATTCAGCAGGGGTCTGATTCCTCAGCGCCTACGGCGCTTCGCAAGCCGTTTTGTGAGGACGGTGGGATTGGCGGCCTGGGGCCGCCAATCCCACCACCTGGGCGAGCCACCACAGGTGGCGAGGAGACCTGAAGAGTTACTGTAGGGCTCGAATCGGCTGGGACGATGTGAATTCTTCAAAAATTCGTCAAGAGAGAGCTGCACCAACGTATCCACCCATTGGGGAATCGTGGATAGACCCATAGCTTCCTTAAGTAAATAGCCTATTGAGGTGACAAAAAGGGATGGACTCTCAACAGTAATCAGCAAACAATGCAGGTCGCAGATCCAGCGCAGGATAATTTGACAATTACGTCAACAGTTTCACAAAATTCATCGAACTCCGCAGGTACCCTTATGGTGCAAATCATGCTCGGTACATTAAAAATTGGAGCAAAAAACTATAAAGTGTTTAATATTCCTGCCCAAACAACCATCAATGGTACAACATGGGATCAGGGATCTGCCACGATGACAGACCCAAAAATAGGTCCAATGCAGATCATTGTTTTGGCGACCCAAAACCCAAAACATTCTGGTCAGATGATTACTCTGTTCTATGGTGCAGCATTGAAAACCTTTGACAAAATCAATAACGAAGATTTCCAACCTATGCTCAAGTCATTCCAATTCCAGGCTTGAAGATCTTCGTTTAACAAGATAGCAGTAGGGGATGTACAAAGCCAATACAGGCAGTTGTGCATCCCTCCTATAGATAGAAATGCCGCCACTGCAACCATCTCACATCGTATCCAACATTGCCCGTATAAACCCGACCGCAACCGAGACCCAATCAAACCCACGCGTCCACGCCACCCATTCCTGTTGCTTCGGCCAACCAGGCTTGTAGCGAGGAATCATCTCTTTTGGCATCACCACAGCCCATTTGCTGCCTTCACCCAGGCCACCAGGAGTGAGGCGAACCGAAATGTTAAACACAGTCTCTTTAGGCAACTGGATCTTCCAATCAGGCATCGTCTTCAGCAGAGGATCATTGCGCCAGACGCTAAAAAGCGCTGGATCCTCTGGTGCCCCATTCTCCGAGCGTTTCAACGTTACCACCTGCCCGACAACTGCCGAACGCTGCCACTCCGGAAAACGCAACCAGACCGCGTAGCGATATTCGTCCAGGCCCATCGCTTTGATAAATTCGCGATACCCTTCTCGTTCCAGACGACGCTCCGTATCTTTCTGCCAGAGCTGAACCATCGCATCCAGACGTTTCTTCTTTTCTTCCGTACTCAAAGTCGCAAATGAACCTGTATCAAGTGGATAGTGTTGCGCTTGCATATAACTCTCGCTTTTTTCCTGTTTCTCAATTAACTGGGGATATTGAGCTGATGATGTCTTCTTAAAAGCTGTGGACAATATCGCCGCAACCATTCCATCAAATCATGTGCCAATGGTGCAACAAACGTACAGCGTTCGTTATCAGGATAGCGATACACCGTCAGACTGCTAGCATGGAGAAACTGGCGTGAGAGGGCAGCTTCTGCTGTCCCTGGTTCGGCAGCAGGTGCATAAGTCTGATCACCAACAATCGCGTACCCTGCCGCCGCAAGATGAGCACGGATCTGATGTGTACGACCTGTGATAGGGCGCACTTCGAGCAAAGCAAAACGCTGCTCACGTGCCAGTACCCTTACTCTAGTAGTCGCATGTTGTCCATCGACTCCAACAATACAGCGCCGTCGCTCATCTGGATCGCGCTGCAAAGGACCATCCAGCACAAATTCGCTGCCATTCTCTGAAGAATTAAGCACTCCTATATCGGCTAGATGCTCGCTTCCATCGGCCAGCCGTCTGCTTATTGTAAATGTTGTGCGCGGCTGTGCCCAATCTGGTGCCCCGTATTGTACAACAGCCAGGTAGCGTTTTTCGATGGTATGCTCATGGAATTGGCGCACCAGATGCCGTCGCGCTCGTTCTGTCCGTGCCAATGCCACCACCCCTGATGTGTCTTTATCCAGACGATGAAGGAGACATGGTCGCGGCAACAGACCTTCTTCTTTCACCAGGCGCTCTGTACGTTTTCTACGCAACATTACCTGTACGTCGGAGGGTGCACCCGCCCATTCCGGCTCGTCGGGCAATTCTGGCGCTTGCCAATTCTCCTGCTCCTGTTGCGCCATATACACCAGCAATGCATCCCACAATGTACCATCGGCATGCTTATAGGTGGGATGAATTACAATGCCCGCTGGTTTGTTGATGATCAGTAGGTGGTGATCCTGATAAATAACTGCAATATCCGTAACTTCCATGTTGCAAGTATAAGCATTGAATGGATGGTACGTCAATGAAGAGCCTTTTCCACTACTCCAAAGAAACCTTTTCCCACGTGACACGTATATGTTTTGATATTTTTTGATGTTTTACGTTATTTTTAGCAAGAGATTTCTCAATATTTAAGGAGCTACTGTGATGCAAAGTCAGGAAGGTATGTCGAAGCCACCAGAGCACATGTCACCTGGTGAGCAAATAATCAACACTGACCTTCGTGAGCAACAGCAATGGCACATGCCACTTTCACAGGAACAAAACTACGAAGAGCGGTCATATGAAGAAGGCTACATTGGCCTGGACGCCGATGATATGTGGCAACCTCGGGACGGTGAAAAACTGCGCCCACGCTCAACGGGCCAGCGTAGCCCGAGTGGACTATTTCTGTTTCTTGCGTTGTTGTGCGCATTTGTTCTAGGGGCTACTTTCAGCGGTATTCTTCTCACATGGCTAAGCTGGTTCCTTATCACGGCACTTGTGACTGGAGGAATTATTGTAGCCATACTGAACTGGCGCACCGTGACCATTCCCATGCCCGTACAGACCTTCTCTGTTGCAGAACATCCACGCTTAGTCATCAACGATACAATGGGCACTATCTCTATCCGTAGAGGCGAGAATGGTGTAGTGAATGTAGCTCCCACGAAGCGCGTAAGTGGCATTGGTATCACCCCTGAGAATATGCAGATAAGGTATAATATACAAGATAATATGTTGCAGATCTCCACCCAGGTCAAATGGAATCTGTTCCAGTTTGGCCTCAGAAGAATTGACCTTGAGATCACAGTACCAGAAACTTGCGATATTCGGGTAAACAACGGTTCTGGGCGCATCACTGCCGAAGGACTTCATGGAAATATCCAACTGCAAACTGGTAGCGGTAGAATCGAGGCCAGCGATCTGCGCGGTAATGTAGCTCTGAAGACTGGCAGTGGCTCTATTTCTGGTAGAGCTGTGAGTGGACAAATCGCGCTCACTACCGGAAGCGGCAGGATAAATGTCCAGCAAGCGGTTATGGCAGGCACATCGCGTCTCAAAACGGGCAGTGGCTCTATCACCTTTGATGGCACCCTTGATCCACGCGGCAATTATGAGATGAAGACTGGTAGCGGCTCCGTTCAACTTACCCTATCGCCCGATGCTTCATTCCACCTGCAAGCATCAACTGGCTCAGGTGGGGTCACGAACGAATTTGATGGCCTTGCAACACCAAATAGCTCTCAAGCACCATTAAAGATAAAGACTGGTAGCGGCGGCATTCGCGTGTACAAAGCACATTCGTAGGGACCAGATTTATTGCGTCCGTGTCGCTTCCCAGGCTAATACGCGGGCTTATCAATCGCACCCCTACACTACTCATGCGCAACACGCCGCAATGGCCAGATCAGCACCTCCTGCAAACTCGCATAATGCAACAGAGGAGCAGTATCAGGCAACTGAACACCTTGCGCAGAAGCCATCGTGTTGCTTATCACTTCCAGCTCAGCTCGCTGCAAAGGCCAGCGACCATGATGGATATCGCCCCGATAGACAGCATTTTTTCCCCCCACAGTGTAAAGATAGTAGCGTTCAGTGAACCAGTGCTCAAGCGAACTCGGCTCTGCATAAAAAACCGGCGCAATTGGACGATACAACGCACGAAATTCAGCAGCAGGAGCACCACGATGTGTACGTTGGCTACGGTAATCAATGGTGTCGATCAGGCGCTGACTATGCATGGTTGCATTAAAGTAGGGAAGACGAAATACCGTGCGAGCGAGAGCGACCGCAACGGGATTAGCAGCATCCAGGCTGAAGAAATAGACGCCCGGAAAACCTTGAAAGCTCACATATGTACGCACATTCAACTCAGGAAACTGCGATAGCCACGGCAACGATGGAACGCTTCTTGGATGCACCTGGCTCATATGAAAAGGCACAACGCCCACCCATGCCTCACCCTCAAACGTATCAAGCGTTAATGCAGACGGTATGAACGAACGCACCATCTCCGGTCGCAGAGGCCAGTGCGCAAAAAGCAATTCGTTCCATGCCTGCGTCATCACCCACGGCCCCTTCGTGACAGGATAGAGCCTGTGCTCAACATCGTTCAATATTCTATGCGTATCCATATCTACCTCTATTTCCGTAGAGGCTCTATACCCATTGATACTTGAGCGCGATCAACCTGACCCCTACTCCATATATTGTAACAAATGTTACCCCAGTGTTGGAAACTCCGTCACACGCAGATTGGTACACCCGTACGGAATCAATGTCAGTTCCTCTCGTGGTTCCATCGAATTAACAGGACTCTGCGGCAATGGTCCAGCAGCATTATGCTCAATTTTCCATTCCGGAACCCGTCTTCCATGCATATGTATCTGGACAGGCGTACCCTCCGGTGAAAATGGCACATCACCAACCGGACGCGAAACGAGCGCACAAGAACGCTCAGGATGCTCAGGGTTAATCTCCAGGGCATAGTTCCATGAACCCAATGGATGAACTTCCCAATCAGCATGGGGTAATTCACCCCGGATTTGCCGCCACTCCTCGTTGAATTGCAGAGAGTATACTAACGGACCGCGCTCGATAGCCATACTGTTAGCGTAGCGCGTCTGCGTTCTGATTGGCATGGACAAACGCAGATGAATGGACACTGGTATACTCCACTCTCGCTCGATTGTATGAAATGTACCCGCCCGCACCCGCTCACGCGTCAGACCATCCAACTCTACGGTTGCCTCCTCTACCCAACCCGGTATGCGTAATTGCAGAAGGAAATGTACCGGATGCTCACAAGATATACCGATAAAAATATCTTCCTCAAAGGGATATCCAGTCTGGACCTCGATACGTACCGGTACGCCACCCACAGCAGTTGAGACGATACAGGGAGCATACACAAGGACAACCAGCCCACCATCAGCGCTCTGCATCCAGAGATGAGTGGTCAGTTTGGGCCATCCCTGGTGCATATTAGCAGTACAGCAACCAAAGTTCGGTTCCAGGCCAAAAATATTCGCGTCCGGCCCGTTCGTTGTATACAACCGATCCTCTGCTACAGCACAGATGACCTGGTTTGCCTGCTGATCATATTGATGTGCCCACATATCCGGTTTGAATGTGGCGGGAAGCGCATTGAAAGCAATACGTTCCAGACGGTCGGCAAAGGTTGCTACCCCAGTCACCGCAAGCAACGTTTCTAGAGAAAACATATATTCGACCACAGCACACAACTCTGTCCCTTGTGATGGGTTCTTTCCCGCCAATACCTCGTCGCCCGAGAAGACGCCTGTTACCTGCCCATGATAGGTGTCCAGCGTCTCTATCATATGCTCAACTGCCTGCCTATCAGCTTCGTTATGCATGAGTTGATACCATAACGCCGGCTGTTTCAAAGCCATTGCATTATTCACTACGTGACTTTGAAACTTCCATTCCATTTGCTTCTCTTTATAGGGGAAATCCGCAAACTGCGCCTGCCAGTCAAAGGTCTGCTGCTGCACCGTACGCGCCAGGTCAAGCAACCACTCCTCATTTGAATGCCTGTATAGCCAGTAGATACTTAACATGAGATCGGCACCGCGCAATTGTGCCCATGATGTCAGTGGCGTTTGTTCCAATTGTTCTTGCAAACGTTGCAAAAAACGCTCTATAGCACCAATCACACGGGCATCTTCGGTTGCCTCATAATATTGTGTTAGCGCTTTGAGCAACACATATACAGGCCAGGGATCATGCTGGTAACCATAGGTCGTATCATGTATTGGTCCTAACCAACCATCCTCATGCTGATGAGCTAAAATATAGTCTATCCAGTGCTGAACTTTCCCTTTCAAGTGTTCATCGTCCAGCAAAAACGCTAATGGTACCAGGCCATCTAGCCAGTAGGGAGCGCGTTCCCAACCTTCTCCGCTCCCTCCAATCCATGCACTATCGGCAATGTCGGGCCAGAACTCATCAAGCTGTCCACTCAGTCCATTTGCCTGAATGCGGAGCTGCTTCAGGAGCCAGCCTTCAGGGTGTATACTACCCAATGGCAATGTTTCAAACGTGTTTTTCTGTAATTTCCGTGCTGTCTCCATAGGATAGTTTTCCTCTCTAGAATTTGACATTGCTTTAACAAAGAAGCGCTATAATACTATATAGAAAAAATAACCAATCCAACAGGAAAGCTAGAACAATCAATGAACACCATCTACCTGGTACGCCACGCTGAAAATACCGCCAACCTCACTAAAGAGTTCTCTCATAGACTTGTTGATTATTCTCTGACGGCTAAAGGCATTGTACAAGCTGAACAGACTGCCGTCTATTTTAAAGACAAGCCTATCGATGAAATCTATTCTTCCCCACTCAAACGAGCCAGGGAAACCGCTGACATTATCGCACAGGAACTCCATCTCCCAGCAGGTATCGTGGAACAGTTTCGCGAGGTCAACGTTGGCTCATTGGAGGGGCGCCCACCTGACGCCGAAAACTGGGCTCTGCACGAACGCATCCTGCAAGATTGGCAGGAAGGCAGACACAAATCCACCTTTCCCGCTGGCGAAAACTATACAATGCTTCTAGCAAGAATGCGTTCAGGACTACGAGAGATCAGCGCCCATAAGAAGAACCAGCACATTATTGTCGTTGCGCATGGTGGCATTATCACAGCCACTATCGCTGATCTCTGCTCTAATGTAGATATAGAGCAATTATTGCATGTAGAAAACCATAATTGCTCTATCACCGAGATTGAACTTTCAATAAACGGTGAACATATGGAAGCGACACTCAAACGTTGGGCCTCCTATGAACATCTTCATGGATATGCAGCAGAGTTCGTTTCAGGCACCTATCAGTTTGAAACACGGCCTTGAGCCACACAACAAAAAACTGCCTTCAAATACACCGTTTCCGGCATCGCTAGATTGGTTGGATGATCGACTCCATGCGTGTATGTTTCTAGCAATTGCACCGCGCGATGCCAGCGTTGCGCACTCTGAGACAGCACACCCAGCAGATCATCCATGCCAATAACGCCAGAACAGGAGCAGGTTAGCAAAATTCCACCAGGTCGTAGCACCTGCATCCCCAGAGTATTCAGGCGGCGATAAGCTTTGAGAGCCTGCGTACGTGCCTCCTTCGTTTTGGCAAAGGCTGGCGGATCAAGCACCACGACATCGAATAATTCTCCGCTTCGTTGCGCTTCTTCAAGATAATCAAACACGTCAGCTGTGATAAATTCATGCTGCTCAGGCTGCAATCCATTGAGCACAAAGTGCTGACGCGCCATATCTATCGCGGGAGCTGAAACATCCACGCTGGTCACACGCGTCTCGGGACTCGTCAATGCCGCATAGACGGAAAAGCCACCCGTGTAGCTGAAGCAGTTCAAAACACGCTTGCCCACCGCATATTTGCGCAACGCTTCACGCTTATCGCGCTGATCCACAAAGAAGCCCGTTTTCTGCCCCTGCCATGGATCAACCTGAAACTCAACACCATTCTCGCGCATCGTCACCTGTGCAGGAACCTCGCCCGCAACAACAACAGGCACCTCAACCTCCAGACCCTCGCGACGACGCGCCAGACTATCATTGCGCAACAGAATTCCACTGGCCTGTGTCTCCTGCTGCAATGCTTCGATAAATTGGGAACGCAAATGCTCCATACCCGCCGTCTGAATCTGCACCACCAGAATATCCCCAAAGCGATCAACCACCACGCCCGGCAATCCATCGCCCTCCGCATGAATCAAACGATACGCGTTCGTAACGGCTGGATCAAAGACGCGCCGCAATTCTACAGCAGCGCGTATCCGCTGGCGCAAAAACGCAACATCTATTTTTTCTTCGGGATTGCGCGTCAAAATGCGAATAGCGATATCAGTACGTGGATTATAATACCCACGCGCCACAAACTGCCCGGTCGCCGACTTTACATCAAGCACTCCACCAGGTTCTACCCAGCGCGGCGCTTGTTGGAGCGCACCGGAGAAAATCCACGCATGCCCACCCAACAAACTCTCATCTCGATGAGGCTTCAAACTGGCCGAAGGATAATGAACGGAAGAAGTTTCCATACCCAGGTTCCTTTACTTTCCCTAATGGACGGAGATCTTATTTTTTCTGTGAGAAGAGCCAGGAAAAGAAGCCAGCAACAGGTTTCGGTGCTCCAGGCAGTGAATAAGCATCGCTCCAGGTACCATGCCCTAGTTTGGGAAATTCGCTATACCGTGGCTTTCCACCTGCCGCTCTGATTGCCCTGATCATGTTACGTGAACCTGACACATCCACGACGTGGTCGCTGGAACCATGAAACGCCCAGATAGGGAGATGCTTTAATACTGCCGCCTTCAATGGATTACCCACACCAGCAACGGGAGCAGCAGCAGCGAAATAGTTGGGCCAGCGCTCAATAGCATCCCACACACCATAAGCGCCTGACGAAATTCCGGTGATATAGCGACGGCTTTCATCAATGTCAGGATATTTGTACTGCAATGAATCCAGCAGTTGCATAGTCGAAAGAAGCACTGTACTCGGTTGCTTTGTTTGAATGTCATATCCCTTATGAACAGCTCCATTAATCCATTTCTGAGAAGCGGGGATCTGGGGAACAACAATAAAACTGGGCCAGTGTTGCTGAATCTCAGGATTACTGGCAGCAGTGTAGCCCGATGTCCAGACACGCACATACAATTGTCTGAGCAATACTATCTCATTTTGAGCCTGCGTCTTTTTGGGGTTAATTTTCTCTCCATCCCCATGAAGCAGCAATACCATCGGATATTTCTGTTGGGGATTATAGTTCTTCGGAACATAAAGATAATAAACAAGGGTTTGCCCCTGAGCATTGGTGAATATTTGCCTGCTGTAGCCATAATTTGGGACGGAAAGAGGTGCGTTCTTTGCCACTGCCTGTATAGATGATCGTTTTGATACCTGAGAGGTTGCTGGAAAGATAACGATACTGGCAACAATAGCTACCACTACAGCAATTGTAATAAGTAGAACAAATTTGTAAAGCACTTGTCTTTTCATCAATAGTATGAACCTTTACCTACAATATGACGGATACCTGACCTCTTTCATTATACACCTGACAAAGTGTATTTTCACCAATGTTTTCCCTTTGGTCTGCTCCATTCTACCAGGATTGGCTCTTGCCACCCGGCGATGAACTCTGTACGCTATACTACAGTATATATTCCTTCGTGGAAAGGATAACAGAATGTTAAAAATAGAACCAGTCACACTCACCGGAAGCCTTGTACGCCTGGAACCATTGCAATTGAAGCATTCTACTGATCTCTATCAAGCTGCTCAAGACCCGGCTATCTGGACCTATATGTCGATACCACCCATTCGTTCATTGGCCGAAATGGAGCAAGTAATCACTACGGTGATGCAAGATCAGGAAAATGGGGTATCGCTTCCTTTCGCTATCATTGATCTCGCTCAAAATTGCGCCGTTGGCTCGACACGCTATATGGATCTCAGGCTGCATGACCGTGCGCTGGAGATTGGCTGGACCTGGCTCGCTCCCTCAGTTCAACGCACCGGCATCAATACCGAATGCAAATACCTGCTCCTTCGCCATGCCTTTGAGCATTGTGGCGCAATCCGCGTGCAACTAAAAACTCATCACCTGAACTTCAAATCGCAACACGCCATCGAACGCCTGGGCGCTATCAAAGAGGGCACGTTACGTAATCATATGATTATGCCCGATGGTTCCTATCGCCATTCAGTCTACTATAGCATTATTGAGAGCGAATGGCCACAGGTCAAAGCAGGATTGGAAGCGAAAATGAGATATGAATGATTATCTACGCTGTCCCAAAACTCAACCCCAACTGGCGCAACCACTTCCGATACGCCACCGCTGTCCGATCCGAACGCAAATGCAGCTCGGCCTGTAAATCAAGTGGCAAAAGCTCCGGACGCTGCGACTCCACTATCGGCACATCCTGCAACGTAATCATATCCTCAAATTGCCGTATCTCCTCATCCGCACGATCACCATAATCCATCGCAACATACGTCCAGGCAATAGAATGATCCTGCGCAACTGGCGTTACCGTAAAATACATAGCAAACCTTGGACCAACCGACGATTTAACAAAATAAGCCGAAAGTGGCCGCACCACTTTATACGTATACGTCACCCGTGCCCCCTGCCCCGTCCCATCAGGATCAGGCTGCCACACAGAAATATCTTTCGCCGTTACCCCATCAGCATCTACCTCAACCTCGTAATCATTCACCTCTGGATACGCCGGATCGCCCAGATACCCCCCATGCACAAAGGGAAAATGCGTTACGTCAAGAAAGTTTTCTACCGCTCGTGGTCCACTGGCTTTATAACTATAGGGACCACAGTGTATCTTATGGAAAGAGGGATCATCCCAATGGGGAAAGGTGGGAATGTCAAACGCAGGATTGCCCGGCGTAACCCAGATCCAGTTGTATTTCTCCCGTGCCGGATAAACCCTGGCTCGCGCTTTCTCGGGTGGTGTCTGATTCGGGTGCGATGGAAAACGGATACAGCGCCCCTCCTGATCATACGTCCAACCATGGTATGGACAGATAAGGGTATCATTCTCTATCTTGCCCAGAGAAAGCTTTGTGCCGCGATGAATACAGAGATCACGCCATGCCAGTATCTTCTCCCCAACGCGCCAGAGTACGATATCCTCTTCCAGCAGGCGCACCGCCATGGGTTTGCCTTCTTTCAGGTCAGGCGCATATGCCACTACATGCCAATCATTGATGAGCACAGGATCATTTAACATGGAGGTACCTTCTATTGCATGAGATCAGGTAGTTCCATAACATATCATTCAGCCCCACGCTCTTCGTCTTCTTCCGCAAATGGTCCGAGAGGATGTATGGGAGACATGAACCCACGGGCGATTAATCGCGCTCGAATTTCCTCGTAGTCCTCAGGAGTCAGGTTGCGAATTGAAAAGATTTCCTTTCTCCGCCTGGAGAGGAGTTGACCTACTTTGTTAATCCCGCTCCGCTTCAAGCAATTATACGTTCGGACTCTGAGATCCATCTCTTCAATTGGAGTAGCGTAAACGTCGTCAGGGGTCATGTTATATTGCATGTATATGCTCCTTCAACATTTCTGAGGAAAAGGATATTTTTCTTCATTCTATCATTTTTTACAGCGGAGAGGCTACGGAAGAGCCAATCTCAGAGTACATCCACAAGCGCAGAATTTTCACGCAAAGTACGGGTGAGCCTCAGAATGTTGGAATTTATACCTGCTTTCCTCAGCCCCAGAATAGTGTATTATCATCTACCCGAAGAACACAACATAACAAACAACCCGGTCGCCGATTAGCAATACATCGACAACCGGGTTCTCTCTTGTTTTCAACCATCAAAGCTTCTGTAAATGGATCGCCGCCACCACCGGATCGGTATGATGCTCGGAATTGTTGCGTATTTCGGCTTTGCGTAGATTTGTCGCGCTATTGATAAGTGCAATATGCGTAAATGCCTGCGGATAATTCCCAAGTGCAACGTTATTGCGCGAATCGATCTCCTCGGAGAATAGGCCCAGACGACCAGCATACGTCAGCAAGCGCTCAAAAAGCGAACGCGCCTCCGCAATACGGCCCTGCAGCGCCAGGTTATCCACCAGCCAGAACGTACAAAGACCAAAAGTCCCTTCTGAACCCGACAGACCATCATCAGAGACATATCGATAGACAAAGCCATGCTCATCCGTCAACTTCTCCATGATACGATCAACCGTCGAGCGCATACGTGGATCATCCGCCGGAATAAAACCAACCAGCGGCAATACCAGGTTGGATGCATCTAACGTATTATCACCATAGGATTGTGTAAACGCACCAATAGCTGAGTTATAACCGTGGGTCAGAATATCGGCACGGATTTCGTCTCGTATCATATGCCAACGCTCAAGCTCTGCTTCCAGATGATTCTGTTCGGCTACCTTGATGCCTCGATCAAGCGCAACCCAGCACATAATCTTAGAATAGACAAAGTGCCGTGGCTCACTCCGCACTTCCCAGATACCATTGTCGGTCTCGTGCCAGTGATCGCACACGTGATTGACAATGGTGCGCATCATATCCCACAACGGACCTTCCAGCTTCTCCCCGTAGCGCTCCAAACTATCTTGATGCTGATAAAGATGGATGCAGTCAAGCACCTCCCCAAAAACGTCCAGTTGCTTCTGGCTGGCAGCCCCGTTGCCGATACGCACTGGGCGCGAATCGCAATATCCACTCAGATGAGGCAACTCTTGCTCGGTCAGGTCACGTTCACCGCGAATGCCATACATAATCTGCATATCCGCACCGTCCGCAATCGAAAGGCGACGTAGCCAGTGCGTAAAGGCTCGCGATTCATCGGTAAAACCAACCATGTTGAGCGCATAGAGCGTAAAGGATGCGTCTCGCAACCAGGTAAAACGGTAATCCCAGTTCCGTACCCCTCCCAATTCCTCCGGTAAAGAAGTAGTCGGCGCGGCAACAACCGCTCCCGTCGGCGCATAAGTCATCATCTTGAGAGCCAATACACTTCTTTGCACCCACTCTTCATAGGGTCCGTGATAGGTACAACCAGCTAGCCATGTACGCCAACGATGCAACGTATGTGCCAGTTCAGCGTCAAAGTTCCGCTGATGCAATTCGGTCTCCACCAGCCGCTGTGCAGCCTGCGCAGTACGCCCCACGCCAAGAGCAAACGTCAAGCACTCTCCCTCGCGCAACGTCACCTGTGCAACGATTGTTGGATGCCAACCATCAGCTTCCTCGGCCACCTCTACTGAAAATGGCAGAGATAAGAGGTCACTTCCTACAATAGCCAGCCCGACATGCTGCCGCTCACTGGTCACAAGCGCTCCTTTGTTGTCTGGAGCCAATACGACCTGGCATGGTGAAGCGGCATAGTCCGGAGTGGCACGCAGCTTCATCGTCACGGCCATCTCGCCATGAGTACACTCTACAATACGCACCAGGCTATGACAGGAGCCATCCTCACGAGCCGCCCAGGTATTATTATTCATCCCCTGGTAGGGCCACGCACGCAACGTCTCAACCGGCATAAAATCGGTAAGTACAATCTCGCCTGCAGTACTGGCATAACGCGTTTGCAACACATTGCTTCCACGTAAATAGCGCTGCGAACCTGGAATTGTTCCTTCAGTGGGCGCGATCTGGAAATACCCTCCATGCTCAGCATCGAGCAAACGGCAGAAGATGGCCGGGCTATCAAAGTCCGGTAGACATCCCCAGTCTACCGCCCCATCCGGTGATATCAACACCGCTGAATGACAATCACCGATGACTCCGTACGAATTAATCGGCATATAAGTGCGATTGATTTCGTTCTTCCCAACCATTGACACAACACTTCTCTCTTTAGAACTATTCTTTGACTGCTTTTAGAAAAACCTGAGAAAAACCTGAGAAAAATCTTAGCTCCTCATAAGAATATCTTTAGAGGAGCCTTATATCAGAAAAGAACGCAATAGACCGCTTCAGAGTAACAGGTTTTCGCAAAAGTTTTTTTCTTGTGACCTTTGTCCATGACCTCTTTCTATGTATGTGTAGAAATAGCTATACACCCCTACCATTCCTTACTCCAGCTACATCTGTACGACGCGATTTTCCAGCAGCCCAAAAATTAAACACCCAGACAGGCTCTATTATTCCATGCCATACTTATACTCGCAAAAATATTCATTGAATATTTTATTATTTCATCATCTATGCACCTTATTTCCTCTCAAAACAAGCAGACAATTACTCCACATATCCTCTTCTAGCGGATATTCTTATTCTCTTCATCTCCATTTTCTTCTCACCGCTATGGCCATTGACAATATTATGCCCAAAATGATATAGTCCCAATGAAGTCGCATCAATGAAATTATCACATATTCATTATGAAATTTCATTGACGAAGAATACTGCCGGGAAAGGTTATTTTTGTAATCCAATCCCTGCATGATTGTTTCTCACGACTCATGTGATCTAGAATCACGTTCTAGTGCGTGAGCATTCCTTGCTCACAGGAGGATTGTATTCATGATGGAGCTACTTCTCTCCCATCCCTCTCCATCTATTGCCCGCTCGCTTTACCGGGCTCGTTTCCCTTGCAAACCAACCATCTAGCCAGGCAAAAGAATGCGTTCGTATTATTTCAAGGAGTGAAAACATATGCGAGGAAAGCAAAGAACGTTATTGAGAAGCCACCTGATTATTTTGCTCGTTGCCATAATAGCAGCAACGACCCTCTGGGGCACCAATAGTGGCAGAACAGCACCTGTAGCACACGCCGAAGCTAATGGCGTCGCAAAAACTCCATTCATGGGATGGAGCACCTATAGCTTCGACGGTGGCTATCCCACAGAGACCAACATTGAGGCTCAGGCCAACGTCGAGGCAAGCAAATTAAAATCCTTTGGGTATAACTATGTCCTGCTGGACGATCACTACTATCTTAACCCCGGCACTACCGTGGATCAGTATGGCCGCTGGGTTACCAATCCCGCACAATTTCCCAATGGTATCGCCGCTGTTGCCAGTTATGTCCATAAGCGCGGGCTCAAATTCGGTATCTACGTGACCTCGGGTATTCCGGTAGCAGCTGTCAACCAGAATACTCCTATCGAGGGGACACCCTATCACGCTCAAGACATTGCCAATACCAGCAAATACCAGAACAACTGGGGCGGCTTTGGCAACGTGATGTACTATATCGATTATTCTAAACCAGGAGCGCAAGCCTTCCTCAATTCCTGGGCTGACCTGTTCGCCTCCTGGGGCGTTGATTTCCTCAAGATCGATGCCGTCGGCGACTGGAATCAACAGGACGTACAGGCATGGTCGGATGCGCTGCGCCAGAGTGGGCGTCCTATTCTCTTCGACCTCTCGAATTGGCTGGACATCAACAATATCAGTTTCTGGCGTCAGTACTCCAATGCATGGCGCATCGATGGCGATGTCCAATGCTACTCTAGTTGTCCTACCACAACACAACTGGTCGATTGGGACACCGTCGCTACCAGGTTTTCCTATGTCCCTCAGTGGGCACCACTCTGCTCAATCCGGAGGATGGAACGACCTCGATTCGCTCAACGTGGCCGACAGCAACGCTCTGGACGGCCTCACCAATGATGAGAAACAAACCTACGTCACACTCTGGGCGATTGAGGCCGCTCCCCTCTATGCGGGCGATGACCTCACCCACATGACCAGTTATGGCCTCTCTCTACTCACAAACAGGGAAGTCATCGCTGTCGATCAACAGGGCAAAGCGGCTGTTCCTGTCTCTCAAGCAACCAATCAGCAAGTCTGGTACACCAAAAACCGTGACGGAAGCTATACCGTTGCACTCTTTAACCTGGGCACATCATCCGCAACGGTCACAGCAAACTGGAGCGATCTGGGCATCAGTGGCGCTGCAAAGGTCCACGACCTCTGGAGTCACAAGAATCTCGGTTCCTTTTCCACCAGCTTTAGCGTTACCCTAAATAGTCATGCCTCGCGTTTGCTCAGAGTGGTTCCCCGCTCTTGAAGCTTTTTACCAGAGATGCAGCATATACATCTTCAAACTTGTTTAATTGCTGCATCTCTGGTATTACTCAGCTATAAGCTTTTATTAATAGCAACATTGCCATATATGCGTAACGAATGAAAGTAGCATTTAGATTCAGGCTCTACGGAACAATCCAGTACCAGCAAAAGTTAACCCTACAAGCAATGAGATGAACGCGACAATTTCTCCTACCTGTTGAACGACTCGAGCAGTTGTGAGATCGGAAGGATTAAGAAAAGGCCATACTTGTTCTGCTTGAGGGACATAGTTGCCAGTAAAGATGCTTGCTAAGTTAAGCGAAGCATTGGGAATGGCAAGAATACCGAGCAAACTAAGTCCGAGAAACAACAACAGAAAGCCGACACCAATCATTTTTCTATCGGTCATAGTAACTATTCCTTTCATGAGTTATAGCATGCAGTTCTTCATGCTGAGAAAAAGAATATATCTTCTTTAGTACGGATAAAACAGAAAAAGAGTTGTGTGAGAGCTACAGATAGCTTACGGAGTAATTCAAATTTTAGGCAATTCTCACACAACTCTGCTATTTCTATAAATGATGAAGTTAATGGTAAAAAGACACCGCCTCTAGAGCACGCCAGCTTCCTCATAGCCTATTTGACAGGTTTCCTACCTGAAGGCACAACCGGCGCAACGCCCCATACCCCATAATCTCCCACACACTGACCCGACGAATCCTGGCTACAATAATTTCCAACCAGGTTACCATCCGACCGTACCACTCCCTCAAAAAAGAGCGATAGCTGCCCATTAGCCGCCCCAACCGTGAAAAAGAGATGCTTTGAAGTATCGAGCACACCGGAAAATGTACCCTTCCTCTGCATTCCAGCAAAGTTTCCGCTCACTACCTGCTCGTCTTGCTGCACTTGCGTAAGAGCCATCTCTGTTGTCGCCTTCGTGAGCAGATCGTCCACTGTCCCTTCGTACTGCTGCGCAAGCTCCGACTGACTAGAAGGAGTTGCCTGCACCATCTTATTCCCCACATGATGCACCGTCGTTATACTGGTTGCATGCCTGCTTATAAGGAACATTGCCAGAGGTATACCACCTCCAACTAGCAGCAAGATCATCAATATAGTCGGAATAACTATAAGAAATAATCGCCTGGTGGCAACTCGAAGAGGTTTCTGCTCCCCACGAGCATGTTCTCGCCCCTTCTGAGTTTTCTTGGCGCGAACTTTCTGAACCGATACTCCCTGCTCTACTTGCTCTAACTCCTGCGGTTGCTTTGCAGCCTTCTCCAATGCCTGCCAGAACTCCGCAACCGTCACATAACGCAGTTCAGCATTGATTGATAATGCACGTTGAAGCACATTGACAACCAGAGGCGGAATTTCAGGTACGATCTCGTTTATCGCGCGAAGAGTATCTTTTCCCTTCGTGACGAACATCGTTGTGCGCTGTAATGCATCCATAGGAACGGTTCCGGTCAATAACGTGTAACAGGTTGCTCCCAGGCTATAGATATCACTGCGCGGATCGGTGCCCACGCCGCTATATTGCTCCGGCGCACTGTAGCCAGCCGAGCAATGGCGTATCGCGGTCGTTGTCGTATCGGGATGATATTCTTTCGCTATGCCAAAATCAACCAGCGCCGCATCCCCGCTCTCCTTCCGTACGATGATATTCGCTGGCTTGATATCACGATGCAACACGGGTATCGGCTGGCGATGCAGATAGCTTACCGCACCCACAACAGGCGCTAATAAGGGAAGTACTTCTGAGAGGGTAAAACGGTGCTCCGCTTGCTGCCGACGTAGCCTCTCCAGGTTGAGCCCATCAATATACTCCATGAGCATATATGTTTGATTGTTGTCCTCAAACATATGGCTGACCGATGGTAGGGCCGGATGCTCCAGGCGTTTGAGCACTTCACACTCAAATAAAAAGCGTTCCCTCTCCGCTCTGCTCTGATTCTTCAGTACCTTGAGAGCAAAGCGCTTCCCTCCTATTTTCCGATCGCGCACAACATAGACAGCGCTAAAGCCACCCTGCCCCAGCAGGTCTTCTATGACATAACGCCCCTGCACTTGCGTCCCTATAGGAGCCGTCATCTGAACCTCTTGCATATTTTCTCCCTGCTGCATTTTCGCTTGACCTTTCGGATGAAAACACCCCTACCCATATTCGCCTTGCAGAACTGATAACCTGAATTAATAGATCACAATCGCCGTATTCCAACCCGTATGCGTATAGACCCAGCTCGCATCGCCTTCCGCAAGATTGATGCAGCCGTGACTACCATCAAAGTTGTATGCGGAAGTTCCAATGGGATCTGCATGCGGAAATTGCGTTCCCGGCCCAAACGCTAAACGCCAGGGCGCATCATGAATGAAGTATCCACCCTGATGATAGAGCATTGCATACTGAATAGGCGTATCAGGAAACCAGTATGGAGAGTTTCTTGGTTCGCCGGACTGAAAAATGACCGGCGACCTGCGCGCCAACTCCGACCACACACCAGGAATTGAGGGCAATTCCTGCCGCCCCGTCGTCACCTCAAAAGATCGCACCAGCTTTCCATTCTGATAAACACGCATCGCCTGCTCGGCCAGTGAGACCACAAGCACCTGGCGCTTTTGCAGCGCATAATGAGAAATCATTTGCAGATCACTCGCATGAACCTGGTTATATGCCACCTGGTCTTTATACTCTGTCTCGAACATGTGCAGATTGAACAGCGCATTATTGACCTCATTCACAATATTCTCAAAATCAGCCGTCGTCTGTGCACCCGCCAGATCTTTATCAAGCATTCCACCCAGACTGGCGCTCATGTAGCCATTATCAAGCATATAATTTCGCCCATCATAGCTGTCGTAATAGAGATGCGCTTTCCCCCACGTTTCAACTTCGTTATGAAACTGGTGCAGCAGGTAACGTGCCTGGCTACGCACCAGTGGATCATGAAGTGCTGCAATATCCGCATCAATATTCTGGAAAAATGCCAGCTTCTCAGAAGTTGTATGCGCACTCCCGGCACTTACCTGATCGGCACGCAGCCGCACCAGATAGTCCTTGCTATTCCCACCATACGCTTGCAACTCTTCCACCTGCGTCTGAAACTCGTTCAATCTGGCCGCACTTACATAGGGAAACGACTGGATAGAGCTCAACACGATCTGCTCGTCCTGTGCGGTGATCTGTGCACTGAGATGCTGGAAATCGCTTATCTGTGTCGCTGATCGAAACAGTTGCAGATCGCTTTGATATGCCGCCTCTACACTCGCTACTTTCAGATGCGACTGCTTCATGTTATTAATGGCCGTTGCTAAATCTGTTAACCGTTGGAAAGCTGCGGCCATTTCGTCCAGTCCAGCTATTGACGCACGTGCATCAGTGCTGATGGCAACATAATCCGCAGGCTGATGTGCAGTTGCGAATGACAGTTGTTCCTGACTCAAGTGGCCTGCGAATATTTGCATATTGCCAGTGCCCAGCGTGCCTATACGCGCAAGCTCCGTCTGCAGGTTCTGCATGTCCCCCTGAGCCTGTGCCTGTAGTTGGGAAGTCGCGCTCGTGACAATGCCCGGAACCTGCGCGAGAAGCGCACGATATTGCTGAGCCTGATGCTGATAATACTCTTCTACAAATCTGTTATTCAATGCAGTCAACACGCCAGGAGCGCTATCTACCTGCTGTTCTTGCTTGAAGAGCGCATCTAGAAATGATGCCGGTACACCGATCCCCTGGATATGCCAGAGTTGGCTATCAAGCTGCTCCTTTGCCAGCTCTGCCTGCTGTCGAGCCTGACTTGTGCCATTATAACCAGTTATTTCTGTAACAAGCACCAGGAGAAGTAACAACACCACCGCTCCACATACAATACGCAACTTGCTTTTTTTCCCGAAATGGTTCTTTATAAATGTAAGCGGTTGCGTTGAAGGTTCCTTGTGCTGCAACGGCTCTTGCACTGTCGGTTCTTGAGGTGCTTGCTGGACCGCTTTTAAATACAGGCGTGATGATAGCCGTGCACTGACACGCACGGTCTTATCATCATCTTCAAAAGGATCTTCCCTCGTATAAGCAATTGTTTCCGTCTGTGTGCTGCATACTGAACAGAGCAATCCTTCTGTAACAATTGTCATCTGGCAGCGTGGGCATAATTGGGAAGTTACCTGTTCCATAACCTGTTTTCCTTGAAATTTCAATGTTTGATATAAGTCAATAAAGCGTGGGCGTCGTGAACGCGACCCCCTACCACCTTTCATCCCGCCAACCCTTGCGTTCACGACTTCAGATTAGCCGTTGCCGACTACAGTACCACTGCTCATCGAATAGGGCCTGGTCTGCTCCACGCCAGCACCACTGGTGCTCACTTCTTGATAGGTATAGCTATTACCTGTGACAGGGCTAAGATAGCCTGCCTGCTGCACCAGAGCAGGAGCAGCACCAACAGATGAGACCAGCACAGGTGTAAAAGCCCAGTTATCTGCAGGTGACAACTTGCCAATAGAGCGACCTAACGCCCGGTGCTCAGCCTCAATACAGGCAACCTGACCAGCAATCTGGGCAAGATCGGGTCGTCCCAACTGGGCAAATTCCATGATAGCGGCCAGGAAAGCTGAGTCAAAGACACCTTCCAACTGCTGCTGCGTTGAGATGAACGTATTAAGATCCGTGAAAGTACTAGCCCCCTTCGGGAAACTAAAGGTAGTGGCCAGCGATTGACCACCATTAGCAGCAAAGAACTGCTGGTAAATCTGCTCCTCAACGAGCGCCGCCTTAAGATAGGTCAAGTCATCTCCTGTAATGCCCATTTTATCGGCATTTGCAATCCCGTTACTATAGAACGTTACAGCCAACTGCTCCGCCGTACGCGCAACCGTTAAAATCGATATAATAGAGTCATCCGCATTCCCCAGAGACCTGAATTTATTTACACTTTGCGCCTGACTCACCTGTGCTTTCTTTGCCTGGACATGCGCTTGAGCGGATGCCTGTACTGTCTTTGCCTGGGTAAATCCTGGCCTATATAACACCGCCGCACCTACAACAGCCGCACCAGAAGCCGCCGCTATCGCACCTTTGAACAAGGTTCTACGTGACCTTTGTGCATTCAATGATGCAAACAGGTTACTGGTAGCTTCCCGCGCTTCGTCAGACTCTTCAATAGGCATCTTCTTCGCCTGCACTGCAGCAGGGACATAGGACCTACCATCTAGTTGAATATTACAATCTTTGCATGCATGATTTTCCTCATCAAGCAATGTACCACACTGTGGACAAAAACGAGCGAATATAGCGGTCATAGCCTCTCTCCTCTCAAAAACAACTAGTAAAAGGTTGATACTTACTTCTGATAAGCAACGACAACCTATTCACATAAGAACCGGTAGAACCAAAAAGAATTTTCCAGGCACTTATCCATCTATGAACTCTGCTGTTCTACAGGGGTTGGGTTACACTCTACAACTATGGATCTATCATAGCTGCGAAAAGTCACTCACTCATACACAACTACGCTTTCTTATGAAAACTGGATTACAGTTCTTTTCTACTTATTTTTGTTAATGTTTTTCCACAATTCTAAAAATTAGATAGAAAAGTAATCCACTTCTATCCATAGAGCGTAACCATATACAGAATTGTAGGCGTCATTTAATCACAATACATTTAGCGTTGTCTCTACATTCAGTTGAGATGAGGAAAGAAATACCATGATGAAATTGCACAGAATCTCACATCTCCTGATTCACCGTTTATCTTTTGCTACCGCTACTCTCGCATTGCTCATCTTTTTTTGCCTGCAGACCGGAACAGCTCTCGCCGCCACTAAGAGCCCGGCCCTGGTACGTATCATTCACGCCTCGCCCGATATAGGTATCGTGGATGCGTTTGTCGATGGCCAAAAGATCTTGAGCAACTTCGAATTTGGCACGGTTACAGACTATGTGGCCTTACCGGCTGGCTCCCATAAACTTCAGATCGCGCTCCTGGGCAAAGGTGTCAATGCTTCTCTGATAACGCAAACGATGACGGTTGATGAAGGCTCCGCCTATACTGTGGCTGCACTGGGTACGAATGCTCGTGGCTTCTCATTTAGCATCTTCAAGGATAACAATATCGTTGCAGGCAACGCTGCCAAAGTGCGCATCTACCATCTTTCCCCATTTGCTGGCACGGTCAATATAGAGGCCGACTCTAAAACGATCGTTCAAGGCATCTCCTATCCACAGGCCAGTAATTATGTTGCCGTTCCCGCTGGTTCCTATACTTTTAATCTCACAGGTGCTGTCCAATACGCTCCCTCTTCACTCTCAACAGCTCTGAAACCATGGACAGTGACTAGCATCTTTGCCATCGGGCCGGCCAAAGGAAATACTCAGATCCGCTTTGTCTCCGCACAGATTACAGGTATGCCAGGTATGCCTCAGACCGGCAGTGATCCTACTCCCGTCTACTCACTTCCATCCTGGTTGCCCGGCACAATAATAGGGGCTGTCCTGATGATGCTATGCCTGCTTGGCTACTATGGAAGGTATAATCGGCGCAAAGTTCGCTAGAGTCCCTCAACGCCCATCTGTTGGAGTATGTTTTTTAAACGAATCAGACCAAGACGCATACGCGCTTTTACCGTGCCGAGGGGGAGCTGGCACCCCTCAGCGATCTCAGAATGCGTCCAGCCACGAAAATATGCCAGCTCAATCACGTTCCGTTGTTCTTTAGAAAGTTGGAGTAACGCGCTTCGTACCTGAGTACCCTAAATCGCCAGCCATGCTTCGTCCCACACATCCGGCACCGCTACGCTTTCGTCATACTCGATATCATCTAGCGAAACTTTGTTGACCCCCCCACGACGGCGCATACTTCGTAAATAGTCGATTGCACGATGATGGATGATTGAGCTCAACCAGCTGCGCACTTGGCCGGATTGCGATGAGTAGGATGAGGCGTTGCGCCACACCGCAAAAAAGGTCTCCTGTAGCAGGTCTTCTGCTACCTGCGCATCTGTTACCACCCGATAAGCAAGCGAATAGAGCAGGTGGCTATAGCGCTGGTAAAGCGGCTCCATGGCCCATACCTTTTTATCCGCTATTGCATGGAGCAACTCTTCATCGCTGAGATCTGCTGCTTGCGCATTATATTGCTCCTCCGGTGACTCAACATTCTCCCGCCTGAATTTTCGCATGGTAACCTTCTTCTCCGGCACCTTCTTATGATACTACTCCTCTAGCACGCGTTTGTTGAACATCGGTGCGGCCTTATCTCCTTACCGATGCTCAAAAATCTCGACGATAACAAAGACATACTATACGACGCCCTGTCCTGCAGGAGTAGATATATTTAACTTCCCCATGGCCACAATTTGCCCCCTGGGCGCATCTTTACTGGCACCCGGTCCCGGCTCTAAACTGACCGCTGTCCCATCATAGCCCTGGACGTTCCCTTGAAAACTCTCGCTCGCCACACCATCATGGATATTGAGTACCCCTATACTTATTGGCTGCTTACCATGCAACAACCAGCCCTGATACACATGGTTCCCTTGCGCTTGCGGCAGACCCTGTATTGTTAAAATACTTATATTCTTAGCAGGGATATACAGCAATTGCCCGGTCACCCCAGGATTCGCAGCCGTCCCTTTGATTGCATAGCTAACATAAGATTGGTTATGAGACAGGCTGGCAATCTGTTGTTGCAGCGAGATATTCCAGGCCATCATAGCTCCAAGTAAGGTCAAGACCAGCACAGCGGCTACGGCAACAAGCGGATTCGCCCAGGGACGCCACCGTCTGCTCCTCTGCGGCCTGCTCCATGGTATAGATCGATCTGCCTCCGCCTGAATGCTCGCAAGCACACGCGATTGTAATGAGGGTGATGGCTCAACTGGGGATACAGATAATGGTAAAAGCTCCGCCGCCGCCTGAAGCTCCTGGGACCAGGTGCGTACAATCTGGACATGAAACAAGATGCTCCTCTACCTCTTGACGCTCCTGAGGGGTCACCGCGTCAAGGACATACGCACCCGACAATTCTTCAATATCCTGGCAGATCATAGGTAAGCTCCGTTTCGTCTACTACTTCTCTATGATACTACGTCAATGCAAGATCACCAGATTACTTCACCTTGCACACTTTTAAGAAAACGCGGAGAATGTGGGTAGGGACATAGCATCACCTCAAAAGCGAAAACATGTCTTATCACTATGATCAATACATCCAACTATTACTGTTAAATAGTCTTGCTTCCTTACAATAGTACTATTTTACACAAATATTTCCTGCACTGACACAATAATGTTATGATAAAAGGCCAAAAGCAACGATTGCTTTCTCATTACCTGCATTGCATGCAAGATGCTGCGACCTATATCTATTGATAGTACTTACAGAGAAGCAAGTAGGGAGCACGTCAATGAACGAAAACAACGAAATATTCCATGGTTCCTTTCAGAGGAGAACAAGCCGTCGTAATTTTCTTACACGATCAGCCACTCTGAGCCTGGCACTAAGTACCATCGGCATCACTTTCTCAGCCTGTGGCGGTAACGACAGTATAGGCAGTAGCCTCAGCTTTGCGAACTGGGCTTCCGCTGAAACAGCCACAAGAAGCAATATTGACAAAGCGCTACAGGCATTTGAGACGCAGAACGCAGTCCAGGTCAATAACATCGGTATACCATTTGACCAGGTGCTGGATCAGTTAACTCAGGCAATCCGGGCAAATATCACCATAGATGTCATGGAACTGAGCGGCAACTGGCCCTACGCTCTGGGTGCAACGGGCGCACTGACGGACCTTAACTCATTTGTTCCCCAGGAATGGCGCACCGACGCATTTCCTAATAGTTTTGAGGCTGGTACCTATAAAGGTGCGCTCTACGCCGTCCCTTTTAGTATCACCCCTCATGGGTTCTGGTACAACAAGTCTCTGCTCAATGCAGCGGGACTTGATGCAACCCAACCACCACGCTCTATTGACGAACTCAACCAGGTCATGGCCGTTCTGCGCACAAAACTTCCTGATACGTCCTATCCTATCGGCATTGATACATCGAAAACTGAATATGCACTGGTCGGTTTCTGGCCCTGGATCTGGACCTTTGGCGGCAACCCGATGCACGACGATGGCAACGGCCACGTTACCATCAATTGGGCCGACAATGGTACCATTGCAGCATTCCAATGGCTACAAGATGCGGTAAGAAATCGCTGGACTCCCCTCGATCTGGCCATTAAGGATGAACGCCAGCTCATGGCAAATAATCAACTCGTTTTTAAGCTGGATGGCCCCTACCTGACAGGAATCCTGGGCGACACCAATCCAACTTATAATTCTGCACAAAAGGTGAACGCGACCTTCGCCGTCACCACAACACCCACAGGACCAGGCATAACGAGACCCGTTACCTGCGCCGACATCCATCAACTGGCCGTATCATCATCCTCTACCAATAAAAACCTGGCCTGGAAATTGGTTGACTTCCTGACAACTGCTCAGGACGTTATCACCTCATTTCTGATCCCTGAGGGCGGCATGTTACCACACAAAAGTTTTAATACCTCCCCTCAGCTTTATGGCAAATATTATTCCGATCCCATCAGCCGCACGTTTATCTCTACCGTCATCCCAACCATGCGCCCCCCAGCCTATGGACCACGCTATAGTACAGCAGCTACCTCCGTGGTAACAGCCTTACAAGAAATAGCTCATGGCGCAAACGTCCCGAAACGCCTCCATCGGCTGACCGCTGAAGTTAAAAATATTTATGCTTAACACGTTCGGTCTCTTGCTATCTCTATCACACAGTCTAACTGCTAAAATTTTACTACGCTACACCCTGAACACCCAGGTAACAGAGATGCGTTCTCTGAGAAAAGGAGACTGAACAATGCTTCACTTCCTTACTACGCTGCCAATCTCGCGGCGTCTCCTGGTCGCGGCGGCCCTCATCGCCATCATCCCAGGTATTGTTATTGCTATCCTCGGTGGCTCATATATTGGCACATTAGTTAACATCAATGAAACCGTCAAAACCAGCAATGACGCCGTAAAACTGGCTACCGATATGCAAGCGGACTTACTGCGCATGAATGCTCTCCTGGCCGGCTTACAGCCCACCGATATCAACGCCCCAACTCAAACCGTGCAGATTCAACGTGAAATCGTTGACCTGACCAACGACTTTAAGCAGAAGTTATCCTCTTATCAGCAAAATTATCAGATCAACACTTCCAGTACCATGAAGAGCGTCCACGATGTCCTGCAAAATAACGCACAGGGAAATCAATCTTCCGTGAGCCAGCATACAACGCTCTTTATCGTCAATTTACAGTGGAATAATTATGTCCAGGCACAGAACACCACCTTGCATGACCTGCAACAAAACGCCAACGCAACCACATTTACCGTTGACCAGGCCCAGGCTAACTTACTCTACCTGCCCCTTAAAGGCAATCTCGACAACCTGGTCGGACTCACAGAAAGCATCAGTCAGGTCGTCGCTCAGGTCAATACGAGTCAGATTAATCCAATCCTGTTCGGCACCATCTTCGCCTTTCTTTTCAGTACACTGGTCGTCTTCCTCATCAGCTACGTGATCAACCTGACCATCACACGTCCATTGCGTCAACTCGTCGCTCTTACACAACGCATCGCCCGTGGTGAGACCCATGCTCGCGCCAACATCACGAGCCGGGATGAAATTTATACCGTTGCGACCTCCATGAATACAATGCTCGATAGTATCGTTCGGCTTATGCAAGACGTGGAGGGGCAACGTGATTTCTTGCAGGCCCGTGTTGACAAACTCATCTCCGACGTCAGTAGTATCGGTGAAGGAGATCTACGCAGGCAGGCAGAAGTGTCAAACGATGCTCTGGGCTTCCTTGCCAACTCCTTTAATTTTATGATCCGCGAATTGAGCAACCTGGTGATACGTGTCAAACATGTCACTCACCAGGTGGAAATATTGACCTTTACCACACAGTCTCGCATGTCAGAACTCGTCAAGATCAACGACCACCAGATCCAGGAAATGATTAATGCAGTCACCTCAACCCAACAGATGGCCGATTCCACCCATAAAGTCACCGAACGCACACGCATACTCTATAACTTCGCCCTCGAAACGCGTCAGACCGCCTATAATGGGCGTGGCGCAGTACAACAAGCAGTCACGGGAATGAAACATATTTATGATAATGTGCAAACAACATCCGGGAAAGTTCAACTGCTGAGGGATAACTCGCGCGAAATCAATAATATTGTCTCCGTCATTTCCAACATCGCTCATCATACTAACCGCCTGGCATTAGATGCCACCATTCAAGCAGCAACGGCTGGTGCAAATGGCACTGGCTTTGCCGCTGTCGCCTCCGATATTCGCCGCCTGGCCGAACAAACAAAAGATCAGGCTAGCATGATCACCTCCCTGGTCCGTACCGTGAACGAAAATATTAGCAATGTCGCGGATTTAGTGCGCGATACTGAGCATGAAACCGCGCATGGTACCGACCTGGCTCAACAGGCAGGAAAGGCTCTTGGCTCCATCTTCGAGGGCGTAGAACGGCAGGCACAGGCTATCGAAAGCATCAATACCATGGTTACTCAACAATCATTGTTGTCAAAGGAGGTTCTGCAGATTTTACAGGACGTTTCCGATGAAACCCGTAAGAATAGTGATAGCTCGCGCGACGCCTCCCAGACCATGTGGAGATTAATGCAACTGGTCGAACAATTGCGTGCCTCAGTCGGAGCCTTTAAACTGCGCGAGGAGCAACCTTCCTCCCTCAAAGACGTGTCTCCTCGTCCTACATCACCATCATCTCCACTCCCACCTACGCCGAGACCTGCTCAATCTCGCCAGTTGCATCCACCAGCACAAAGATAATTTTCGGCACCACCCGCACCTGGGTAGGGACTCGGATAGTCCATACTCGCCATTCCCCATGCCCAGGTAGGAGGAGTGCGATTCTTTTTTTGCACCGTCGGGGATCTTACCAACGGTGCAAAAAAATGAATACCTCCGTTGACATCTATAAATCAACCATTATACTATAACTATCTCATCTTTTTAATAGACCTGTTAATCATTCTTTTCAGTGGAAAACAGCTCAAGCGCAAAGAAGGAATTCAGAAAGGAGTTCAAGAGAAAAATACCAACCAACCGCTGACGAACTTTAACCTCTGGAGAATATTACAACAGGGATGTTTCTACATTCAAGAAGTGGAAAGGATTCTACTCTATGAAACGTTTCATTATCATCGTAGCGATGCTCGCTGCTCTCATCAGCCTGGCTGTATCCATACCACGCCAGACAGTGCACGCTGCCGCTACAACCCTCGACACAACCTCTAATTACCAGATCGTCAACCAGAACAGCGGATTGGCTCTGGACATCTCCGGTGCCTCCAAAAGTGCCGGGACCGCTGCCATCCAATGGCCCAGCACTGGGGGCGCCAATCAACTCTGGCACTTCATATCCGATGGCGGCGGCAACTACAAGATCGAGAATATGAATAGTGGGGAGATACTGGGCATCAGTGGCGCTTCCACAACTCCCGGGGCCGCTGCCCTTCAATGGGCCGACAACGGAACCAGGGACCATCTCTGGCAGTTTGTCGGTGCGGGCAATGGGTACTACAAGATCGTCAATCAGAACAGTGGCTTAGTTCTTGGCATCTCCGGTGCCTCCCGCACTGCCGGGGCCGCAGCGCTCCAATGGACCGACAACGGCACGGGTGATCACCTCTGGAAACTTGTATGGGCAGGAACATCCTATCCCAACCCTGGCGCTGTCTCCGGCGACATCACGGTACACGACCCATCCATGATTAGGACCTCCAATGGCACCTATTACGTGTTTAGCACCACCACCTCCGGTTCAGGAATTGAAATGCGCTCCTCTACTGACCGCATTCACTTTAATAACGCGGGATCAGCATTCAGTACCATCCCCTCATGGACCCGCAGCTATAACGGCGGCAATGGAGTTCTCTGGGCTCCTGACGTCTCCTATCATAATGGGAAGTACTGGCTCTACTATGCCGCCTCGTCGTTCGGAACCGAACGATCAGCCATCGGCCTCGCCACCAGTTCAACAGCAGCTCCTGGCAGTTGGGTTGATCAGGGGATCGTCTATACCTCCAGTCCTGGCTCCGGCTATAACGCCATCGATCCCGCTCTGAGCTCCGACTCATCCGGCCACTACTGGCTCAACTTCGGCTCCTATTGGGATGGTATCCACCTCATCCAGATCGATCCCGCAACTGGCAAACAACTGGCCTCCAATCAGACACGCTACCACCTGGCAGTTCGCTTTGATACGAGCAAAGGCATTGAAGGTGGCTACATCTACCCACACGGCGGCTATTATTACCTGTTCGCCTCGTTTGACGCATGTTGCAGCGGAGTAAATAGTACCTACCACATCGTAGTTGGGCGTGCGAGCAGCATCACTGGCCCCTACATCGATCAAGGTGGTATCAACATGCTCCAGGGTGGCGGCACCATTCTTCTCAGCGGCCACGGCAACATTGTTGGACCAGGCGGCAACAGCGTAATGCATGATTCAGACGGCGATCTGCTCGTCTACCATTATTACAACGGCAACAATAACGGCTCTCCCACCCTCGGCCTGAACCTGCTCGGCTGGGACTCCCAGGGATGGCCCTACGTTCGATAAAGGATTGAGAGAGAAACAATCATCTTACGTCTGAAATACACCAATCACCGTAGGGACCCGATTTATCGCGTCCAGCGATTCATCGAGAACGTTCCGATTAGATGAATCGCTGGACGCGAGAATGTTGTTTAAAAAATAAATCTGAAGATCAAAAAGGGTGCAATCGAGGTAGGGAAGCCATTTAGTATTCCGGGGGCGGTGACTGATCGAGCGCAGTGACTGATCGAGTGCGGTGACAGTCCCCACAGAATACTAAATGACTCTGTTGGGAAAACAGTACTGACAAGATAAACTCATCAATATTGGGCCAATCTCGTCGGGAGAAAGGCGCAGAAGGCAAGAAATGAAACATCTCATCTTCCATTTCTTCTTCGGATCTCTGCATATTCGTAAAGACGCATGCGCTTTTTGTCCTATATGTCGAAATTGCATCGTGCCATTTGGGTACGATCCGAACATCATTACCGTTTTCCCAACAGAGTCCTAAATGGCTTCCCTACCCTGGTTGGATGGTTGGTTCAAAAAGTGTCAGGGAGAGAAATCTCCTGCTCCCTACCTCTAATTGCCCTGTAACCTCCGCCGCCGCTGCTCAGCGCTCCAGCGTGACATCATCAACGTCTCCCCATCATTTTTTTGTTCATAGAAGACCGTTGCCGTATCAAAATCCGTCTGATAACCAAGATGCACATAATCAGGGCTCGCCGCACTTTGCAGCCACTCCGCAAGCTTCTTCTGCGCACATTCCTCACACAGATAGCTGAAGAGGGATCGTTCCTGCTCATCTCGATGTTCATATTCAAAAACTGGTGTCACCTGCTTACATCTGGCACAAACACGATCCCACAGATTGTCATTTTGGGTAAATCGTTTGAGGCTCCAGATAATCGCCCCCGTTGGTGTCCTACCCATGAGTCACTCCTTAAGAAAGGTGGGGGAGAGAAGGAACGCGCCTTGCGATGTTGTGCCTCAGAGCAACCCCACACCACTTCAGCACTCTCTGAGTATAACATATATGCATTATTGTAAATTATACCCCCGCATTACCACCAGAAGCCAGGGCTTGTGAATTATCCTTTTCTCTCTGAGTCCTGCCCGCTGCGCGGGCCTTTTTGGATTTTTAATGGTGTGTTTTTCGGGCCGAGCCCGAAAAACACACCATTAAAAACCTTTGCGAACGCCGCAGGCGCGAGGAGGTCGTGCGCCAGAAGCAGGGCTTGTGAATTATCCTTTTTCTCCGCGTTTTGGCCCGCTTAGTGGACCCTTTTGGGTTTAATGGTGTGTTTTTCGGGCCCGGCCCGAAAAACACACCATTAAAAAACCTTTTGCAAGCGCCGCAGGCGCGAGGAGAACGGATAATTCACAAGCCCTGCACCAGAAGCGCTTCCTTATTGACAATAATGCCAACATAACGGTATCCTGATGTAACAATCGCTAATCCCGAATTTATAAATACACGGTCAATTACATGAGGTTGCAGTGTACGGGTACCATTTATTAACCCGTGCTGAAGCCGCGTTATGAAGGAGTGCCATTCATGCCAACCAATGCCGTTCCTCTCTTCTACTCTTACGCGCACGACGACGAAACGCTACGCGACAAACTCAACGATCACCTCGCACTACTCAAACGGCAAGGCATCATCAGCGATTGGCACCATCGTGATATCAGCGCAGGCAGCTCCAGAACAGCAGAAATTGACAAACATTTAGCGGCGGCGCGTATAATACTATTACTGGTGAGCCCGGCCTTCATCGCCTCCGATTACTGCTACGGCGTTGAAATGCAAAAGGCCATGCAACGGCACGCAGCAGGCACAGCTCGCGTCATTCCTATAATCCTGCGTCCCTGCGATTGGGAGGCCGCACCATTCGGGCAACTCTCTGTTCTACCGCCAAATAAAAAGGCGGTCACTCAATGGGCCAATCGCGATGCCGCATTTACTGCTATCGCCAAGGGGATTCGCGCGGTGGCCGATCAACTCGATGGGAGCGCTATTGTGGCCCCGTCTCAAAAGAAAACGAGCGTGAAACGTGGTGAGGAGGCTGCGAATAAACCGATGTTAAGTGCACCTACGCTCAACGCACCTGTCCTCAAAAAGGCCATCGAGCGCTACTATAAAAAGCTGGAAGAGTATAAAGGCAAGGCAGAACACGAACTGGCCCTGCGCTCCGCCTTCCAGGAATTGCTCGCGGATACAGCTCAATCCATCAAATGGACGTTGATACCTGAGCAGACCATAGACAAAGGTATACGCCCCGATGGCGTGGTGCGCGATGGCAATCTATTACCACGCGGCTATTGGGAAGCTAAAGGCCCGAAAAGCGACCTTGAACGCGAGATCCGCAAGAAGATTAATGATGGCTATCCACTCAAAAATACCATCTTTGAAAACACGCGCAAAGCAGTCCTCTATCAAGGCAAGAAACGCTACCCGACCGACTATGACCTGCAAAAACCAACCGATGTCGGCGACCTGCTGCAAACGTTCTTTACCTATACCGAACCCGATATTGAGAACTTCGCGACCGCCGTGCAGGAGTTCAAAGTACGTATCCCTGAACATGCTAAAGCGTTACTTGACATTATCGACCGTGGATATAAAGAGAACAGGAGCTTCATCGCGGCCTTCGATACCTTTACAGAACTCTGTCGCACATCGCTTGATCCCAAAATCAGCACCGACGTAATCAAAGAAATGCTCATCCAGCACATGTTGACCGAGCGCCTGTTTCGTACCATCTTCAACAACAACGATTTTGTGCGCCGCAACGTCATCGCCGCTGAGATCGAGAAGGTGATTGATAAGCTCGCCAGCCGCTCATTCAACCGCAACGAGTTCCTTCAATCGCTCGACCGCTTCTACGTCGCCATTGAAGCGGCAGCGAAAGGCATTGAGAACTGGTCCGAGCGCCAACACTTCCTCAATACCGTCTACGAGCGCTTCTTCCAGGGCTATTCCGTCAAGCGTGCCGACACCTATGGCATTGTCTACACGCCACAAGAGATCGTTGACTTCATGTGTGCCAGCGTGGAAGAGGTGCTAAAACGCGAGTTCAACACATCCATCGACGAGCCAGGCGTGCAGATCCTCGATCCCGCGACGGGCACAGGCAGCTTTATCGTTAATCTCATGCAGCACCATATCCCGCCGCACAGGCTGAAGTACAAATACCAGCACGATCTCTTCTGCAACGAGATCATGTTGCTACCATACTATATCGCTTCCCTGAACATCGAACACGAGTATTATACAAAGATGGGTGAATACGAGCCATTCGAGGGCGTGTGCTTTGTTGACACGTTGGAGCTGGCCGAGGGACGCCAATTGCCGCTGTTCGTGGAGCAGAATACTGAACGTGTGCAGAAGGAGAAGGATGCACAAGTTATGGTGGTGATTGGGAACCCCCCCTACAATGTAGGACAAAGCAGTGAGAATGATAATAACAAGAACCGAAAATATCCAGTGATTGACCAGCGTATTAGTGAAACTTACGTTCGAGACTCGAAAGCTACTAATAGAAATAAGCTTTCCGATGCTTATATCAAATTTTTTCGCTGGTCTATAGATCGTTTGCAGGGACGGGATGGCATTGTTTGCCTCGTATCAAATAATTCTTTTATTGAAAAAATCACTTTCGATGGTATGAGAAAACATCTGCTACAGGATTTCACAGAAATATATCACCTTGATTTGCATGGAGACGTTCGTAAAAATCCAAAACTTTCTGGTACTACTCATAATGTTTTTGGTATTCAGGTGGGAGTCGGAATTACTATTGCGATACGGAATGCAAGGAAATCATCAAAGACCCTCTACTATTATCGTGTTCCGGAATACTCGCGTCGAGAGGAGAAGTTAGCGTTTCTAGCGACAAAATCAACACTTTCAGCTATCGATTGGCAAGAGCTACATCCTGACGAAAAGAACAATTGGCTTACCGAAGGATTACAACCAGAATTTACAGCCTTTTTGTCTATTGGCAATAAAGAAGCAAGCCTTGCGCCAAATATAGATACTGGAAGGATCTTTCAATTATACTCGCTTGGAATAGTTACTAATCGTGATAATTGGGTATATGATTTTAATATTGATGTATTAAAGCAGAAAGTAAAGAAGCTAATTGAGACGTATAACCTTGAAATAGATAGATGGGAGCGAGCAGGAAAACCTAGTGATGTTGACAGCTTTGTAACCTATGATGACACTAGAATAAAGTGGAGCCGAGATCTGAAAAATGATTTGAGAAGGAAGCGATATGCTCAATTTGAGGATAGAAAAATAAGGCACTCATTATGTCACCCATTCACAATGAAATATTATTTTTTTGATCCTGTCCTAAGTCAAGATATTTTCTTACATCCTAAGTTTTTGCCTGATCCTTCAAAAGAAGTAGAGAATGTACTTATTTGTGTTGCTGGTATTGGTAATCGCAAAGATTTCGGTTGTCTTGCAACTAATATTACTCCAAAACTAGATTTAGCATTTGAAGCGAATCAATGTTTCCCCTACTACACATACTCCCCCGACGGCACCAACCGCCGCGAGAACATCACCGATTGGGCGCTTAGCCAGTTCCAGGCAAAGTATGGCCCCACAGTCACCAAATGGGATATCTTCCATTATGTCTACGCCATGTTGCACCATCCGCAGTACCGTGAGCGCTACGCAGAGAACCTCAAGCGCGACCTGCCGCGCATACCTCTGTTACACAATGGGGGGGGGGCAATGGAACACTTGTTTGCGTATTGGTCGTCAGCTCATGGATCTACACCTCCATTACGAGCAGGCGAAAGAGTACAGGCTGGAATGGCTGCTTAATAATGATGTACCTTTTAGCTGGCATGTAGAGAAGATGCGCCTCTCCAACGACAAACGCGTCGTGGTCGTCAACGAAAGTCTGAGGCTGGGACCATTGCCGCCCGAGTGCTTCGAGTATCGGCTCGGCAACCGTTCGGCCCTCGAATGGGTCATCGATCAATACCAGGTCAGCAAAGATGCTCGTAGCGGCATCGAGAGCGACCCGAACCGCGTGGACGATGAAGAGTATATTGTGCGCCTAGTTGGTAGAGTCGTCACCGTGAGCGTCGAGACCGTGCGCCTCGTCAATGAGCTGGCCGACGCGGTAAAGGTGGAGGATTGGATGGACGTTGATAAAGGGGAGAGAAAGGATTTTGAGCTATGAGTATTCGTGTGTGTGTAGCAGGCGCGACAGGCTGGACTGGTCGTGCAGTAACAGACGCCATCTTAGCATCAAGCGAATTTCAACTCGTGGGTGCCATTGCTCGCCGACAGGTTGGAAGAGATATTGGAGAGGCGTTGGGTCATGAGAAAGTCAATCTGAACATCGTCGCCTCTCTAGAAGAGGCACTGGAGATCCCAACGGATGTCCTCATTGACTACACAGGACCTGACATGGTAAAGGGCCGCATCCTGGCAGCACTGGACAAAGGTGTGCGCGTGATCGTTGGGACGTCAGGGCTGACAGCGAGCGATTACGCCGACATTGCACAAAGAGCAGAGGCCCACAAGCTCGGAGTCATTGCAGCTGGCAACTTCTCCATGACGGCGGCCCTGGCAAAGCATTTTGCCTTGATTGCAGCTCAATACCTGCCTTCCTGGGAGATCATTGATTATGCCAGCGCCGCGAAAATTGATGCTCCCAGCGGGACGACACGCGAACTGGCCGAAGAACTGGCAACCATCTCCCAGAACCACCTGAGTGTCTCTCTTGAAAACACCCATGGCCCAAAAGAGGCACGCGGGGCAACGATTGACGGAACACAAGTTCATTCAATACGCCTTCCAGGCTATATTATTGCATTTGAAACGATTTTTGGGTTACCCGATGAACGCCTGAGTATTCGTCACGATGCCGGTTCTGGTGCTGAGCCGTATGTAAGTGGCACGCTCCTTGCAGTACGGAAAGTACTGGTGGTGAATGGACTGGTGCGCGGATTAGATCGGCTCCTTTTTCCTGCATAACACGCTGGCGAAAAATCAGGCCCAGAGGGTGAAGTGTTCTGCGCTACAAACCTGAGTTAGAGATACCTCCTACAAAATCGGACCCCTTAAGAGAAGGATACATTACTACAGTGTCAGGGCTTTCCAATTCTGCGACTGGGATAAGGCGGAGCTTGAGATGATGCGAACAAGCCCGTGTGCCTCCTACATTGTCAACATCACATTGTCAATTTACTTGACAATCCATCAGTGCATATGCTACTGTTCTTCTAGCAAGACAGATGGTCTGCAATGAATGCATCTCTTAAGGAATGCATCTCTTAAGGAATAGAGAGCCGTTATTTTATGCCAGGGAGGGCACCATTCATGGATACTTCTATTCAAGCGCACAGGTACGCCAACGGTTCCTATACTCGTTCCCCATCACTCCTTATCGCCAGCGCAAAAAGCAGACTGTCATATGTTGTGCCGGGCTGCTCCCATCAACAAACGACACATAGTTCGCTCACAAAGATCCTGAACGCATAACTTAGGAGAAAAAAACATGCACACCCCCACAGTAGGCCGTCATGCAAAATGGGCATTGATCGTACTCGTCGTATTTTCAATCGTCGCCTCTGCAGCGTATTTTCACGGGAAACCAACGCTCGCGGCGACACCAACTAGCAAGTATGATTGGCTCCAATTCAGCTTCGATGAAGAAAAAAGCGCTGATAATACACTGGAGTCGACCATTAACTTATCCAATGTTGGCAAACTCAAACCGCTCTTCAAAGTTGCCCTTCCCTCTTCTCCAGATGGTGCCCCGGTCCTGTTAACCAACGTGGCAACTGCCAGTGGCGTCAAAGACCTTGTCTTCGTTACCACTGAACGCGGACATCTCATCGCTATGGATGCCCATACGGGTGCACAGGTCTGGTCGAGATTTTTTGGCAGCGGAACCGGCCTGACGAATTCTGCCCCCGCCATTGATCCCAACCGAAAATATATCTATAGTGCCGGGGTCGAGGATGGCAAAGTTCATAAGGTCAATGTTGCCACTGGCATCGAAGTCATTGGGGGAGGATGGCCAGAACAGATCGGCCCGGCAGGCATAAAAGCTTCCTCAGAACTGGCCATCGCCACCGCCAAAAGTGGTGTGAGCTATCTCTATGCCAGCCAGGCCTATGGGAAGGGCCATGAGACCGTGATCGATCTTGGGACTGGCTCCAAACATATCTTTAATACTGTGTGCGCCAACCGACCTGATGTTCTGTTTGGTACGTCCGGTGCCCCAAGTTGTTCCCTGAGCGGTGCCGAGCCCTGGTCGCGTGCAGGTGCCGTCTATGACCCGGCCCTGGATGAAACGTTTGTCACCACCGGCACCTACACCCAATTCCAGGCTGGCATCGATTGGGTACAAAGCCTGCTAGCTTTGCCTCCTGATGGCCATACCGTGCTCAAAAATGGGGGTGGGTATCCTTTAGATAGTTACACACCTACAGATTGGAAAGCGTCAGTTGCTTCGGACAGTGACATTGGCAGCACCAACATCACTATCTTGCCGACCAATCCGAAGAGCAAATATCCCGATCTTGGTGTGTCAGGTGGCAAAGACGCGAAGTTGCGCCTCTACAATCTCGCCAATTTAAGCGGCAAGGGTGGCCCTGGCAACCTTGGCGGCCAACTCAGCATTATCAATGCGCCGCAGGGTGGGCTGATCCGTTCTAAAGCAGCTTCGTGGGTCAATCCAAAAGACGGGAGCATCTGGCTCTTTGTCCCTGGCGATAATGGCATTGCAGGGATACAATACGTGGTCGATAGCGCGGGTAATCCGAGCTTAGTAACACGCTGGGTCATCAAGAATGGCTGGACGACCTCTGCCATCATTGCCAATGGGGTTCTCTATGCCGCCGTTGGTGGTGGTGAACATACCGCAACCACAAAGACCCACACCATGCAGGCCATCAATCCCACCACGGGTGCCATCGTCTGGTCCGCTCCCATCGGACAGTTTCACTGGGCCAGCCCCATCGTAGCCAATGGCGTCCTCTACATGCCCGATGGCAACGCCGGTGAACCGTTTGAAAGCGCAACAGGCCACCTCAACGCCTGGACGCTCTAAAAAAGGTTCTCCGCCGCTTAGAGAATTTGTGGTATTGGGCGCACACAATGTGACGCCCAATACCATTTAGGGAACAAAAACATCCCTCGCCAGGTAGGGGCCCAAATATTTCGCGCCCGCCGCGCCCGAGGAACAGGTTCTACATCTATCCGCTCGCGGTAGAAAAGGTTGATTATATTAGCAAAAGACGTTTTTTAGGCACAGCCATGAGTTCTCCCGAATTTTTGAAACAAAAATTCAAAAAAGTGGATGTTCCCAAAAACTCCTTATTAGGACATCTTCTCACCGCTTTTTGTGCTAAATTGTAACTATTCAGTAGGGGTCTGACTCCTCAGCGCCTACGGCGCTTCGCAAGCCGTTTGGTGTGGACGGTGGGATTTGCGGCCTGGGGCCGCAAATCCCACCGTCCACACCAACCCTGGGCGAGCCACCGCAGGTGGCGAGCAGACCTGAAGAGTTAAAAAACCTTACAAGGAGGAAACTTTATGGCTGAACAACAGATTTCTCTTCTCCCTTTGTATAAAGGCTGGGACACCTATCAGGAACTGCTTATCAAGGCTATTGAGCCGCTGTCAGAGGATCAACTGTCCCTGCGTACCGCACCGCACCTCCGTTCGATCGGCGATCTCGCAACCCATATCATCGGGGCACGTGCGGGCTGGCTTTATTATACACTGGAAAAGGGCGATGAACATCTGGTCTCTCTGGCGAGTCAACCTGCCCGTTCCGCTGCCGAACTGGTCCATGGATTGGAAGCCACCTGGCAAGTCATTCAGGATGCCTTGAAACACTGGACCATTGCCGATCTGGCAGAAATTGTTCACGATACCGATGAGAATGGAGAAGATCAAACCTATACACGCCAGTGGGTGATCTGGCATCTCATTGAGCACGATCTGCATCATGGAGGTGAACTCTCCTTCACGCTGGGCATGCATGGATTGACTGGGATCGCGATCTAAGGGACTCAAAAAGAATTAATTATCCCGGATAGCTGGCGCTCGATGCGCAATGTCCACAAACCACTTTTCCAGGGAAGGCAAGCGTTGACCTCCTTCTCGCCATCCGCCTGTACTGTTCGTGCCAGAAACAGGCGGCGTGCGCTGCCCTTGAGATCGTTGGCCGTCTCTATGAGAAACGCTTTGACGCGCCTATCGCCAGTTCCATCTTTCCGCCTCCCAGAGCTTTTTGGCTCCAGTCTCTCATCTGTGGGACGCTTTCGTTTGGCACCTTGCACAAGCTGTTCCAAAACGTCTACAATCATCTCAAGAGGCATTTTTCATGACAAGTGACGTTGCTCTCTACCCAGAGAGAGGTGCCCAGGAGAGAGAAAATGAAAGCATGCCTACCATTCGACTAGAAATGTTTATCGATGCTTCGCTAGAGCGGTGTTTCGATCTGTCGCTCAGCGTCGACTTGCATCGCCACTCTGTTGCACATACCCACGAGCGCCCGATTGCTGGTGTGACTTCAGGGGTGATGAAACTCGGTGATACCGTGACCTGGGAAGCAGTGCATTTTGGCATCAAACAACATCTGACCTCAAAAATTACCGCCTATGAACGACCCTATCGTTTTACTGATGAAATGATCCGAGGAGCTTTTCAGGAAATCACACATATTCATGAGTTTGTCCCTCAGGCGCCTGGGACGCTCATGATTGATCTGTTTACGTTCCGTGCTCCCCTGAGCATCCTTGGGAGGTTGGCTGAGATGCTGGTCCTCACACGCTATATGAAAGGACTGCTGCTTACGAGGAACAGGTATTTGAAACAGGTTGCTGAGGCGGGTACTGATCCTGCACTTCTCTAGGAGTTAGCACATCCAAAGGTGAAAACGCTACGTGAAGGTTTCGATGCGTAACCCCTTGTAAATCCCTCCCATATCATGTACACTTATTACCAGCAAGCGTACGATGTGTTTCCTCCTCATGTTCCAATCCCACCACCTCCATCGAGGCACACCATAGATTGATGCAGGAGAGGTCGTCCAAAAAACACCCTTTTTCAAAATTATCATTGCTCCATTCCTCACCCCATCCAAGAAAGGTTCCCCTCCCATGGTTCGTACCCTCGATAGCGCACTCCTCAGTGCCCTCAATGCAGTCACGCGTAGTCCGGCTCTCACCCTGACAATTGAAGATCATGTTACCCACTATGCCCCTTACCAGACTGGCAGCAGCGATGCCTGGAACGATGGTTGTATTGCCAGTGACAACAGCATCATTCGTGTCCAACTTACGCGCGGCGGCTCCGGTTTTGTCTCCAATTTTCAGGTGCAGCGTATCACCGACCCTTCTCAGGCAACACAGTGGTCATCATGGACAACACTGTCCGGCTCAACGAGTCTCATGTTTCAGGACGGTGGTTGTGCCCTCTCCAATTCTGCTGGAACGTTGCACGCTTTCGCTCAACGTGGCACCGGAGGCAATAATCTGTGGGTCTGGACATCAACAAACAACGCACTATCCTGGAGCGGTCCCGTAAGCGTATTGACACCCCCAGGAGGCGCATTGCTCAAAGGCATTGCAAGTGCAGGCAATAACGACGTGTTTTTCCTCTATGATGTTCTGGGCGGCGACGCGGTCGGATGCTCCTTTTTCTCTTCCGGTTCCTGGTCCACATTAAATACCTGGACATTGGCTCCGCTTACCTACGGCGCAGGTCTTGCCGCAACCTGGAGCGGAACACTCTATACCATCATCTCCTCGGATGGCTATAGCCTGTCTTCCTGCACCTTCAACCCCACAGACAGCATATGGAGCAGTGGCGTAACAATTGCAGCCACAACAAGCAATGCCATTGGCCGCATCGCTCCCCATCTCTCATTCGCAGATGGTCTCTATACCCTCACCTGCACTGAGTCCGACTCTGGCTCATTGACCGGTACATTGTATAGCTATCCTCGCCTCCGTCAGTCCGCCGACCTGCTTCACTGGTCTCAGGGACTGATTGTACATGATATCACCTGCACCTACAGTGCCCTGGCCCTCAAACTACCAACCCCAAACAGCGGAACAGCGGGCGCACGCTACTACCTGGCATCACTTCCAGCCACCTATAGCGCCCCCATCTTTCAGAACAGCAACGCAACACAATACCTTGATGTCTCCAACTCCGTGCTATCCTACCAGCGCCACGAACACCTCGGACAACCATCGCGCCTCGAAATCGTGCTGGATAACGCACGCGGCGTCTACAATGCGCTCGTGACTACTTCCTCCTCCTATCAACCAATCGGCCTGAACGCATCCTTAGTACTGAGCGAAGGCTATAAAACACCTTCACCAGATAGAGTAAAGGTCGGCATTTTTCACCTGGAACAGATGCGGTTTGTGCGCTCTCCTCAAGAGAACCAGTTGCTGCTGGTGGGACACGACCTATCCCGCAACCTGGATCTGCTCGCACGCTACCAGAACACCTATACCAATCGGACGTTGGGCTACCTGGTGACCGAAATGTGTGCACTGGCCGGTCTGTTCTCTGTCGTACTTCCCACAACCTCACAGATCAGTCAAAGCGTTTCACCTTTCGTACTGCAAGCTGGACAATCATATCGCCACGCCCTGAACGAATTGTGCTCAACCTATGGGCTTTCATACTTCCTTGACCAGGATGAGACGATGCAGTTTCGTGAACTTGCCAGTAGCGACTCTAGCATATGGAGCTATCAACCTGAAATCGAAACAGTTTCGTTTGGTAGTAGCGATCAGCGTGCAAATCATATTATCGTCAGCGGTAAGCCGCCAACCAGTGGGGGAGCCGGTTCGTTGACCAATGCCGAAGTCTTTGATGATGCCCATCTCCACCTGCTCGGCCTTGAGCGGTTGCTCTATCACGTCGATCCGAAACTCACCAGTACAACACAGTGCAGCCAGAAGGCAACCTTCCTCTTAGCACAGGAGATCCGTACCCAGATAGCGCATACAGTAACCGTTCCGCTCAATCCCGCCTTGCAATTGCTCGACGGGATCACGCTGACTGATAGCGCTGCACCTGTTGGTAGCGGGCAGAATGTTACCTGCCGCATTACACAGTTACAGGCACATTTTGACGCTCAGCATGCACTAAACGAACTACAAGTAACCCTCGAAGGGCTGTGATGCCGGAATATCGGAATGCCGGAATGCTACTACGCTTTGCCTGCTCGTCTGCGCCGGGCCTCCGCCGCTTTCTGTCGTCGTTCGCGGCGCTTTCGTGCCTGCACTGCTCGTTCCTCCTCAGTCATTTCGCTCATTGGTGCTTCAACGACGCTCTCCGTCCTCGTCGTAGCACCTCTAGCCATGGTTTGAGCAACCGGAGGACGAGCACGCCGTGGTGATCTAAAGGCCTGGAAGATCACAATACATGCCAGTGCAATCGAGGCAACAAGCATAACCAGGTAAAAAGGGACAAGAATTGCTGTCCAACTTCGAGGAAGCCAGCCCGCATTGATGCTGATACTGGTCAGAAAGGTAAGCGCCAGCAAGATATACTCTATTCCAGTCAAGATACTGATGTGCCTGTACCAGGCGATTTTCTGCCCCTTCGCCCGTGCTTCTAGCAGACGTTTGCGCCCATTCACGATGCTAAAAACACCCAGCACAATAAAAAGCAGACAGAAAAGAGCGATCAGGCGTGGATCAAAAGCCATAAGTGCGTTCTCCCAATAAAATATACAAACACGGTATACAACAAGGAGATGCCCGGCCCGGCTTTAAGAATATCGCACGCTCACAGGCACGTTTACCGCAACCCCATTGTAATACACGCTGATATGATACAATTTTTCTCCCACCTGTGCACCTATGCAGGTAATCTGCACCACCTTCGTATTATTGGGCAATCCCACCGGGTCAAGCGTTCCCTGCTCAGTCGTCTGCCCATCCAGGTGGATATGTGATTTATCCACAGCATAGGGATTGGCGTTCCAGGTCACAACCTGGTTGCTGAGATTGATCAACGTCAGGGTCACAGGTTGGCAGGTACCACCCCCCTGCAGATACGCAATCACAGGATTGGGATCGACGACCACTTCAAGCGCAGTATCCTGTACAGTCAATGAGACGGGAATGATGGCCTGGGTCGCGTTCACGGTGAAAATCACGCTTCCTATATAAGGCTTCGTGCTACTCTCCAGGCCAATTGTGCTCACACTGATGCCAACACTATCAGTACCACTGATAGCAAGTGTGCCCCCTGTTTTCCCATCATTGATCACCAACCAGTTCAAATTGTTCTCTGCAATAGTTGAGACGCTCCACTGCACCGGCGTATTTCCGCTATTAGTGAGCGTGATACGCTGTGACACTGATGTACTCGTGCCCATGATGGTCTTGAATACCAGCCCTGTTGTGGCGATGGGCTGCTCATTCGTTGTAAGGACTAGCGGCGTGTTGTTGCTCATAGTGAGCTTGCCAGGAAGTATCTGGAGATCCAGAAATGCATGTAGCCCGCTCTGATTATCCTGTGCCTGTAGAGCATAACTGCCAGCCAGCCACGTTGCAGGAACAGAAAGTGAGGCATCGAATGTCCCTTTGCTATTGCTCTGAACAGGACCGGCAGAAAGCGACGTTGTAGCAAGAAAGAAGGTAATTTTATGGTTGGCCCCAAAATACATACCATGCACATGCAATGTTTGTCCTGCCGCAATCGTGTTTGTATGGGAATTTTGCATTGTCAGAGTAGGGGATACATTCCCGGCAGCGGAAATTTGCGCGGCGAGTTGCGTGGAAGGAGCATACGTTGATATAACATAAGCGCTCAGGCCGCCAATGATGCAAATCAAGAGCACAAGCGTGAACCAGAAGACGAAGTTTTTGCCCGGCTGATCATCGGTGTTTTTAGGAATGATAACTGCCCGCATGCGTGCAATACTATGTTGCATCGACATAAGAGGCTCCGGAACAGCCGCCTGCCCTCGCATAATCCCAATAGCTGGTCCTGCCTCCGCGCGTTGGCGAGATCGCCAACTCTGATGCCAATGTTCAGCCGCTTTGCTCGTAGCAATGAGACTTTCTGCACCCTCCCCTGTAAATGTTTCAAAGCCCAGAAGCGTTTCAGGAGGATAGACCGTTGTCGCAGCCCTCTCCATCCCTCGCTGCATATCCGGATACCGGGGCGTTACTTCACTCTGGCTCCATACTCTCCCCTCAGGCAACGTTGGCCTGACAGGCACTTCTGACGGGGACCCTGGTGTACCATTCAGCGGGAATGCCGCCCGGTGTGTCGTCTCCTGTTCAGACATATAGCGCTTCGTTAACGAAAGTCCTTTCGCCTTCGCCGCATCCCCATCCGTTTGTAATTGTCCACCTTCTAATTCAGTACCTCCCGTTCGTTCCCCTATGTGGGAACGCAATTGATCGGCATGAAGGACTGACGGCTCAATGTGGGGATGCGGCTGCTCAATGTAGGGGCGCGATTTATAAGCCCTCTCCTCCACGTTAAGAGCCATCAGGTGAGCAGGAGTAGCACAAGTGGCAGGTAATTGAGCCAGCTGAGGTGTAGCCTGCTCAGATTGTGGAGGTGGCGTTGCAGGCGCATTCTTCCCGGGTCCGGGGAGTGTGTTTGTTCTAATCGGGAGAATAGAGCCTGCAGGAGGAGCAACTTTGTTCTCTTGTTGTCGTATATCCTCTGGCACTGGCAGTATAGGCACGTTCTGCTGATTGGCCACTTGCACCTGGGGAAATCCCTGTTGATCATAGGGATGGGGACGTGCGGGCACAACAGATGGGGCTGATTGCTTGTGAAGTGACGCTCGTGGGGGGATAACGCGTTTGACTTCTGGCTGAAAAGAACGTTGCTGAACCGGTGGTGACGTCACCGTCGTAGGGGGAAGCACCGTTGATAGGCCTGCATTTATCGATGGTATTGCCGGGGCAGGAGCCGCTGCTGCCGGAGAATTGCTCGTAGCAGCCTGAGCAGCCTGCGGCGGAGTTACTTTTTGCATGCGGGCGTTAGTCTGATTAAAACCACAACGCGGACAAAAACGCGCATCCGGCGAAAGTTCAACAGTACATCTGGGACAGCGATACATGGATACTTACCTTTTCTCTATAAAAAATCTGGCTCTCCATCCCCCCAACGGACGGAGATAAATAATTCTTCCTTTAGCCACGTTACCTATTCTCTCTGAATAAACAACTATTTTGGCCCCTTTGTACTTTTAACGAATGAGGCCCGCAATAGTTCACTCTGAATAGTCATTTCTTCTACCAGTGTAGCGAGTCCCTAATCACTTTTCATAAAAAATGTGTAAATGCGACTCTGGAAAAAGACTCAGGTAAATCCCTGATGAAAATATAAGGTGTCGTCTGGTAAAATATTCGGGCTATAGGGCTTGACTAAAAGGAAAAAAACGCTAAAATCTCTATAGGTGGCTGAAATTTTTTGAGATTTATGAGGTTTGCATGCATATTGTCGTTGTCGGTGCGGATCATACCACGGCATCCATTGCGTTACGTGAACGTCTCACCTGTTCGTCTCGTCAAATTCCCCCGTTGCTCGCTCTTGCTAGAGAGGCAACCCTGGAATGTGTGTTACTTTCTACCTGCAACCGTATTGAGCTCTACGCTGTATGCTCTGATGAAAACCAGGGACGCGCGGAGTTGTTACGTATATTATGTGAGCAACGGGCCGTAGCGCAAGACGAGCTTGCAGAACACTGCTATACCCTGGTCGATGAGCAGGCCATCGAGCACCTCTTCGGAGTTGCTTCGGGACTCTACTCTCTAGTACCAGGCGAACCGCAAATACAGGGGCAAGTTGCAGATGCGCTTGAGATCGCCCAGGGAGGCAGCTACTGCGGTCCTATTCTGTCTGCACTCTTTCGTAATGCAGTGGTTGTCGGGAAACGCGCTCGCAGTGAAACGGCGATTAGCCGGAACGCCGCTTCAGTCAGTCACGTCGCGGTACAACTGGCACGTCATCTCTTTCCCTCTATTCACGATGCTCATGTTCTGCTGGTAGGTTCCGGCCAGATGAGTGAACTGGCAGCCAAAAATATGCGCTCTAACGGTGCTCAGCAGCTCGTCATCATCAATCGCACGCCTGCACACGCTATAGATCTGGCGCAATCCCTCGGCGCGACACATCGCCCATTTGCAGAACTGGCCCCCGCCCTGGTCGATGCCGACGTGGTAATCAGCTCGACGACAGCCCCACGCGCTATTATTACACTGGAATTGATGCAGCACGTCATAGCACAACGGGCAGGACGCTCTCTGCTACTTATCGATATTGCCTTGCCACGCGATATCGAACCTTCCATAGCCATGCTTCCCGGTATTCATCTTTACAATCTCGATGACCTGCAAGCCGAAGTCGAGCGTGGCATCTCTCTCCGTCTGCAAGAAGCCGAGCATGTCCATTCTATCATCGCTGAAGAGGCTGTTTCCTTTCAACGCTGGTTGGCCTCTCTCAGTGTCGTCGACACAATTAGCGACCTGCGCCAACATGCCGACCTCTTGCGCCAACAGGAACTCGCACGCACACTAAGACAACTCTCACACACTCTCTCTGAACGTGAGGTCGCCGCCGTACAGGAACTGACCACACGTCTCATGAATAAATTATTGCATACTCCTACCTTAAAACTGAAGGATGCTGCCGCTTCTGGCCAGGGACATGTCTATGCAGAAGCAACGCGTTACCTTTTTGATCTGGAAAAAGAAGAAAATGAAACGAATAATTCTGGGCACACGAGCAAGCAAGCTAGCAATGATACAAACACATTGGGTAACCGCACAACTACATCAGCACTGGCCCGATCTTGAAATAACAATAGAACAAATTCATACGACTGGTGATCGCATTACCGATATGCCTCTTGCAAGCATTGGTGGCGATGGCGTCTTCGTGACCGAGATCGAGCGTGCCTTGAGTGAACAACGCATCGACCTGGCTGTTCACAGCCTGAAAGACCTGCCTACTGCTCAGCCAGACGGAATGCGCGTGGTCGTCACAGGCCCACGCGAGGATGTGCGCGATGCCTTTGTCTCCAACACGCCCTTTCAAATCTCGCCCGCTGGACTGTTCCCTGTCTCGCCAGCTGGACAGCTCAATACATCATTGCGCATCGGAACATGTAGTCTGCGCCGCACCGCCCAGGTTCGCTGGCTCTGCCCCAACGCTGAGATCTTGCCATTGCGTGGCAATGTGGATACCCGTCTGCGCAAACTTGAGGCTGGCAACTATGATGGTATTCTCCTTGCCGCCGCTGGATTGCATAGAATGGGCCTGCAAGAACACCTCGCACACCGTCTCACTTACTTCCCGGTTGAATTGCTCCTACCAGCTCCCGGACAGGGTGCATTGGGATTAGAGATACGTGACGAACCAGAATGGCGGGAACTGTTAGCTCCTCTGCATGATCCCGCCGTACAGGCCGCTACCGGTGCGGAACGTATGTTTATGCGTCGCCTGGGTGCTGGTTGTTACCTGCCTGTTGCTGCATACGGTGAGATCATCGATAGCATGCTGGTCCTGAGCGGACTGGTCACCAGCCTGGATGGGCAGCAGCGCATACATGTCTCTCAACAGATGCCCTGGACACCTGAGACCAGTATCGAACATGCCGAGCAACTTGGCGTCATCATGGCCGAAGATGCCCTCGCTCAAGGTGCCAATGAGATCATTTCTACCGTCGATAGCGACAGAGAGCAGGAGCACCAGCGTGTCTGAGCAGAGCATAACCACCTTACCATTGCAGGGGAAACGTGTCCTGGTAACACGCACACGCGATCAGGCCAGCGTTTTGAGCGAACAATTGAGAGACCTGGGAGCCACTCCCATCGAGTTTCCCACTATTCGCATCGTTCCTCCCCACGATTGGAGTAAACTGGATGCCGCACTAAAAAGGTTGTATGAACTCCACGAGAGCTCAACGCCGTTTTATAACTGGCTCGTCTTAACCAGTGCCAATGGTGTCACGATCTGCTGTGAGCGTCTACGTACATTAGGCTACGATCCGTCCTCGCTCAGAAATGTGCGTGTGGCGGCAATTGGCCCGGCCACCGCTGCTACTCTGGCACATTATGGTATATCCGCTGGCCTGGTCCCCGACGAATATATCGCTGAAGCTGTAGCCGCTGCGTTGATCGAAGATGCGCAGCAGCAGGGCATTCCATTGGCAGGGCAGCGCATTCTTCTGGCACGAGCTGCTGAAGCACGCAAAGTTCTGGTCACCGAACTACAGCAAGCTGGTGCACAGGTGGACGAAGTGGCAGCGTATTATACACATATGGTAGCCCGCAACGATGAACACGGGCGTGCTATAGTAGACATGTTACGCCAACACCAGCTAGATATTTTAACCTTTACCAGCTCATCTACCGTTCGTAATTTTAGCGCCTGGCTTCAGAGCTCTCTTCAGGAGAATGAACTGCTGAAACTGGAAACGCTGTTGGCATACCCAAAGTTTGCCTGCATAGGTCCGATTACCGCACAGACGGCGCGTGAACTTGGTCTGCGCGTAGATATCGAGGCGAAAGAGTTCACAATTGATGGCCTCGTAAAGGCTATAGTACTCAATCAAAGCTGAATGAACAATGAGGAAAGAAAATGACAGAGCAAAGCATAGCAACTCAATACGATATAACTCAGACGACACCCGCTCCGGCTCCGGCACAACCAAAACCGAAACAGCCACGCCAACTGGTGCGTTTTACCTTTTATAAGCTCGATCCCCAGTGGCAGTTGCTTCCCATCGAGATACGCGAGCAAGGGAAGGCACAGTTGCAGCAGATCTTTGCATCCTATGGCGAAGATGCACTATTGCGTACCTATGGTCTCTATGGAATGCGTTCCGATTGCGATTTCATGGTCTGGCAGGCCGTGTATGATATCGATGAATTGCGTACTCTAAGCAGCCAGATTCGGCGTAGCGCTATGGGACCCTATCTTCGCGAGTCCCAATCCCTTCTTTCCATGACCAAGCGTTCTATCTACGTTGGCAAGAATGCTCGTGGCGCTCATGATCCTCGCCTGGTCATCACGCCCACCGACCGCAAATTTCTCTTCGTGTACCCGTTCGTGAAGACGCGTGCCTGGTATGCTTTGCCGATGGAAGATCGCAAACGCATGATGAATGAGCATATTCGCGTCGGCCTGACGTACCCCAATGTCTCGCTCAATACCACTTACTCCTACGGCCTGGATGATCAAGAATTTGTGGTCGCCTTTGAAACGGATGAGATCGCCGATTTCCTCGACCTCGTACAGGAGCTGCGTAGTACCGAAGCGAGCATGTACACATTACGAGATACACCAATGTTTACCTGTGTGTTGCAACCACTGGACGATATTCTGGAGTCGATCGGGCATAAAATGAGTAGTCAATCCTATGCAGGCAGCGAGCTCACCCTGTCGCGTTCACATGAACTGTTTCAGGAAGCCCAGACGTTGCTCCCAGGCGGCGTGAACAGTCCCGTGCGTGCCTTCCGTGGCGTCGGTGGCGATCCGATCTTTATCGACTCTGCCAATGGACCCTACCTGCATGATGTGGATGGCAATCGTTACCTCGATTATGTCCAGTCCTGGGGACCAATGATCCTGGGCCATGCCTATCCACCTGTTGTCGATGCGGTAGCAGAGGCAAGCAAGCGTGGCTTTAGCTTTGGTGCACCGACGCGGGCCGAGAGCGAACTGGCGAAACTGGTTATCGAAAGCGTTCCATCGCTCGAAATGATCCGCTTTGTCAATTCGGGGACCGAGGCAACGATGAGCGCTTTACGCCTGGCACGGGCATTCACTGGAAGAAATAAAATCATCAAATTTAGCGGTTGCTATCATGGTCACGCTGATATGTTGCTGGTCCAGGCCGGTTCAGGAGTCGCCACCATGGGCCTGCCCGACAGTCCCGGCGTCCCGGCCCAGGCAACAGCAAACACGCTCATCGCCGAATATAACGATAGCGCCGCCGTTGAAGAGCTATTCCGCACCTATCCCGATGATATCGCCGCGATCATTGTTGAGCCAGTAGCCGCAAACATGGGTCTCGTGCTCCCCCTGCCCGGTTTTCTAGAGAAGCTACGCGAACTGACGCAACAATACGGCGCACTCTTGATCTTTGACGAGGTCATGACAGGTTTCCGTGTCGCCCTCGGCGGGATGCAGGAGCGCGTTGACATTACGCCCGACCTGAGCTGCTTCGGCAAAATCATCGGTGGCGGCCTTCCTGTCGGCGCATATGGCGGCAGGCGCGATATGATGCAACTGGTCGCTCCCCTTGGCACTATGTACCAGGCGGGCACGCTCTCCGGCAATCCGCTAGCTATGGCGGCAGGGATCGCCACATTGACGGAACTACGCAAACCTGGACAATACGAACACCTGGAGCACAAAAGCCAGTTGCTTGCCGAAGGACTAAACAAGGCTGTGCATGATACTCATACCGATGCCCAGGTAGTGCGTATCGGTGCCATGTTCTGCCTGTACTTTCACAATGAGCCCGTCACAAACTATACGGTCGCGAAGCGCTCGAATACGACCCGTTTTGCCCAATACTTCTGGCAGATGGTAGCACACGGCATCTACCTGCCGCCATCTCAATTCGAGACATGTTTCATCTCCCTTGCCCTGGAAGACACCATGCTCGAAGAGACAATAAACGCCACTAGAAAGGTATTGGAGCAATTGTAGGGACCAGATTTATCGCGTCCACCGATTTATCGGCGTTTAGTGGATAATACGAACATTACGGAGCACAAACATGACCAATTTCCCAACGGTACGGTTACGCCGCACACGACAAAACGACCGCCTACGTGGACTTGTACGCGAGACACATTTAAATACAGAACAACTCATCTATCCCCTCTTCGTAGCCGAAGGGATCAGCGAGCCACACGAAATTTCAGCTATGCCAGGAATTATGCAATGGCCACTGGAGCATCTGGGAAAAGAAGTTGAGCGTATCGCCAACCTGGGTATACCAGCAGTGCTACTCTTCGGCATCCCCAATGACAAGGACGAAGTAGGCTCTCAAGCATATGCGGACCAGGGGATTATCCAGCAGGCGATCCGCCGTATCAAAACAGAAGTACCCGATATATTGGTTATTACAGATGTATGTCTGTGCGAGTATACCAGCCATGGTCATTGTGGCGTCATCCACAATGGGACCGTCCAGAACGACGCCTCGCTCCAATTGCTGGGACGTATGGCTCTCTCCCACGTCGAAGTTGGTGCCGATATCGTCGCACCATCGGACATGATGGATGGTCGTGTCGGGGCGATCCGCTATGCGCTTGATGAGCAAGGCTCTAGCCAGACCCCCATCATGGCCTATTCCGCCAAGTTCGCCTCCGGTTTCTACGGTCCCTTCCGCGAAGCTGCTGGCTCGACGCCTCAATTCGGCGATCGGCGCTCCTACCAGATGGATCCCGCCAATGCACGTGAGGCGCTACGCGAGATTGAGCAGGACATTGCCGAAGGTGCTGATATCGTTATGGTCAAGCCCGCCATGGCCTACCTGGATGTCATTCGCCAGGTGCGTGACTTCTGCAACCTGCCCATAGCCGCCTACAATGTCAGTGGCGAGTATTCCATGGTCAAAGCCGCTGCACAAAATGGCTGGATCGATGAACAGCGCATCGTAATGGAAGTGCTTACAGGCATTCGGCGTGCAGGCGCGGATATGATTATTACATATTTCGCACCTGAAGTTGCACAATGGTTAAAAGGTTAACATAACATTATAATACTGTTTCAAGCTTTACTAAACGTATCAATGGGTAAGAGCGTCACCTTGCGTGCGCCCGTGTGCCCATGGACATTGTTATCAGGAAACGGGCGCACGCAAGGTGACGCTCTTACCCATTGATACACACAATTACGCAAAAGCCCGTTTATCCGTTTATTTTTATTTATTTTACACATTGACACGCACCCCTATATCTTTTATGCTAGCAGGAGACATCTCTTCAGCTTTCTTCCCAAGGCATCAAAGAAAACAGGGAGAACATGAATTCCAAAGGCCTACAAATATTACCAAAAATATACAAAAGAGGTAAATCGAGTAGGAAACACTATGTTATCGACAGTCTGCTGGCATTGGGGAGCATTGTTTCCTTTACAGGTTTCATCTCCCTGTTACAACTCTATCTAAAAATACCCGATAGCTTTCTAATCTATTTACTCGTTATACTGGCGCTTGCAGCTTTACGTGGTCTCTATGCATCATTACTCGCATCGCTCTTCGCCTTCTTCCTGTTTGATTTTCTGCTTATTCCCCCGGTATATAGTTTGACAGTTGCCAAATTCTCAGATATTTTGACATTAATTGTCTTTCTCATCGTAGCAATTTTAACAAGTCAACTTACCTCTGCGCTGCGTCAATGGGCAGAAGATGCAAGCCACCGCGAACGCGAAACGCGTATGCTCTATGACATATTACGAGCCACCAACCGGCAGGAAGATGTCAGGCACCAGCTCACCATTTTAGCGCATTCCATCATTGAAGTGTATTCCTCATCAGGCATAGTAGATTGCGCGTTTCTCTATTCTCATGCAGAAGGAGACTTTATACTCCAGGTATGCGTTTCTACCCCTATTGAACAGATACAAATCTCTGCTGATGAAGCCGCTATGATAAAATGGGTGCAAATGCACGGAAACCCTGTAAATTTGAAAAATACCACTGATACGCTCTCTACCAACACTCACCCATTATCGCTAGAAAGGCAAAACAGGAAAAAGGAACATCAGCTACATCGTTATATACGCCTTATTCCGCTAAAAACTGAGCAGCAGGTCATCGGTATACTTCGTTTAAACATCAAGGAAGATACACAGTGCGTGCCTCTAGAGGAGGGTCTTGGCAAGGAATACGACTATCCTACGTCACAGAGTATCTTTTTCTCCGCTTTTCTAGAGCAGGCCGTTACAATCATTGAACGAGGGCGGCTCAGAAATGAAAGTTTACAGACAAAGATACTTCAGAAAACGGACGCCCTACGCTCGGCGTTACTCTCATCGGTATCACATGATTTACGCACGCCACTTGCAACCATTAAGACTTCAGTGACAAGTTTACAGCAAAAAGAGGTAGAATGGAATGAAGATGCACGCCAGAGTTTTATCTCAGCAATTGAGCGTGAGACCGATAGACTCAATGGATTGGTAGAAAATTTACTGGATATGTCACGAATTGAAGCTGGAGCATTGCATCCTGAAAAAGTCTGGTATCCTCTCGATGAACTGGTACACGATATTTTGGATCGGATGCATGAACAATTGCGCGGACGAAAAGTCCTGGTCGATATTCCGGATATGTTGCCTCCAGTCGAGATCGATTCTGTGCAGATTGACCAGGTTGTAACCAACATCATTGAAAATGCCATCCATCACACTCCAGATGGTTCACCAATCGACGTAAGCATCCATTGCACAGAAAAACTGGTTTGTGTGAGCATCGCTGATCGAGGCCCAGGTGTTAAGCCCTCGGAGCGAGAGAGAATTTTGATAAGTTCTACCGTGTTCTGGGAGAACATCCTGTCACCACCTACTTGCGTGGTTCCGGGCTCGGACTCGCAATTTGTCGGGCATTGGTTGAAGCGCATGGAGGTCATATCCGGGTAGAGTCAAGAGACGGAGGAGGAGCTCTATTTCACTTTACGCTCCCATTAAGCAAAATAGAGGATAACTATGAGCAAACGTAAAGCAAGTATTCTAATAGTTGACGACGAGAATGAAATTCTGCGGGCACTCCAAAGAAGTCTTACGGCGCATGGATATGATGTCTTCACAGCGAACACTGGAGAAAAAGCGCTCGAAACGCTGGAGCAGCACATCCTCCATCTGATGTTATTAGATCTCGGACTGCCAGGAATGAGCGGATTAGAGGTATGCAAACGGGTACGAGCACAATCCGATCTTCCAATCATTGTCATCTCGGTAAAAAACAAAGAACGCGATAAAGTCCTTGCCCTCGATTTAGGAGCCGATGACTACGTTTCCAAGCCTTTTGGCATTAATGAAGTCCTGGCACGTATCCGGGTCGCGCTCCGTCACGCTTCCCACCAATCGGCACACACGGAACCGTCATTTACAGCAGGATCACTTTGTGTCGATTTTGCCCAGCGACTCGTCTCAGTGAATGGAAAGGAGATAAAACTCACCCCTACAGAATTTGACCTGCTAACAGTGTTTATTCAGAACCGGGGCAAAATTATAACGCAACAAATGTTACTTACCCAGGTATGGGGAGCGAATTACGGGGCAAAAGCATCGTATTTACATGTCTATGTTGGACAGTTACGCAGGAAGATCGAACCAGATCCAGCTCACCCTCATTTTTTTCTCACCATTTCAGGCGTAGGTTATCGTTTTAACGCCGATGAACCTGAAGCTTCTGAATAGAGAGTAGCGTATTGGAGATTTCCACTTTCTGCCAGCAAGGACTGTACACGATGGCGTGCATGGACTTTTCCTTTGCCCGTGCTACAACTATAGCAAGAGGGAACGCAGTTCTCAGAAGTGGTCCCACCACGAGGCAATGGAACGACATGACTCATAATCTCGAAAGGCTTGCTCTGGCAATATGCGCACTGCCACTCAAACTGCTCCAAAATTAAAAGCCAGGCTACCAACGTCAGCGTTGCCTCCGCCTCCAAAGAGCGAGCATGCTGAACCTGTGACTTCACACGATCAATTTCTCGGATGAGCAAAAGATAATTTTCCTCTGTTCCCACAAGCTGGCGTATCTTTTTCACCCGAAAATACTTTTGTTCACCTAGCCACTGAGCAATACGCACTAAATCTCGTCTGTCTTCTTGTATCACGGTTCTGTTACTTTCAGGATGGATAGGATAGTACCAATAAGCAAGGAGTTCTCTCAAATTCTCTCACGTGAGACAACTTGCCAGAACTCCTTAAGCAATACGCTAACAATATGACTTCAGCATTACTCTTGTGACAGAACCGGACTTTCCGTTGGCTCTACAGAAGCAAGTGTCCCTGCATGCCCATTGTGCCCATTGGAGGAACCTGCAACAGCCAGAGCATATTCGGGATACGCGGATGCACCATGCTCGTGTATATCCAGACCCTCAAGTTCGCCTTCCTTCGAGACACGAAGCACACCAACATATTTGAGGCCATACATCAAGATCAATGAGATCGCCAGGGTAGCCAATACCGTCGCTCCCGAGCCAAGAAGCTGATCGAGCAACTGAGTAACACCACCACCGTAGAATAGACCCGTTACGACACTACTCGTATCCGGTCCGGTCGCCGTCGAAGCTCCATACGCTCCTGCTGCGAACAGGCCAAGCGAGAGTGTCCCCCAGATACCTGCGAAAAGGTGGACAGGGACTGCTCCAATTGGATCATCAATGCGCAGATACTCTAACAGATCCAGGCCCCAGACTACGACAAAGGCCGCACCAATGCCGATGAAAAAGGCTCCAATTGGATCAACCCAGTAGCAGGGACAGGTAATGGCGACCAGTCCTGCTAAGAAGCCGTTGACAGTAAGTCCAAGATCCCACTTTTTCGTACGAGCATACGAGATGAATAAGGCCGCAAGTCCAGCAGAACAAGCTGCCAGAGTAGTATTAAATGAGACACGTCCGATACCAACCGTATCAAGAGCGGAAAGCGTGCTACCTGGATTAAAACCATACCAGCCGAACCAGAGGATCAAGCCACCAACAGCACCAATTACCAGGTCATGTGCAGGAGGAGGACCGCCACCGTCGCGCTTGAAGACACGTCCCAGGCGAGGACCGAGCGCAAGAGCGCCAGCCAGGGAGATAGCACCACCAATACTATGCACCACTGTTGAACCGGCAAAATCATGGAAGCCAGCCAGAGCTAGCCAGCCGTCAGGACCCCAGGACCAGTGTCCAATAATTGGATAGATAAAACCAGTAACACCGATACTATATAAAATGTCGCCCCAGAAGCCGCAACGTCCGATCATAGCACCAGAAGTAATCGTCGAAGCGGTATCAGCAAATGCAAACTGGAAAACCCAGAACGCCAGCACTGGTATACCGGTTGTCCCATAGGTGGATGGCAGCCCCATCAAGAGGAAACCGTGAGTACCAATAAAACCAGTACCTGGCTCAAACATAAAGGCAAAGCCCCAGGCCCAGAATAAGATGCCACAAATACACGTGTCAGCAATACCTTCTACCAGGATATTCACGGATTCACGAGAACGCGCGAAGCCTGCTTCCAACATTACAAAGCCAACCTGCATACAGAAAACAAGGAATGCAGCAACCAGCGTCCAGACGGTATTGACAGCATTCATCTCTGGAGTAGGTCCAGTTGCTCCGGTCGCCGCATGCACCACCGAGGGTAGGAACGTTGTTATCGCGACAAGCACCAGGGCCAGGCCCAGGAGTTTACCACCCATGTACAAAATTACATAGCGCCGGGTGACGGGATTGTGCCAGTTAGTACGCATGCGATCCCAGGCAGTACGAAGAAGAGTCGTCATCATACAATCAGTCCTTTCAGTCAGAATAAATCCAGGGAGAGTTTCTCTTCTATTTAGGATGGGTAACAGCACTCTTCTCAGCAGTGAGCGGTGGAGGCAAACGTAGAAAAACATCCATCCAGTTCCATTGAGTGAGGAATTTTCATTGATACTCTTCATTTCTTTCTCTTGGAAAGAAGTATAAAACTTTACCATGTATTAATAGTAGATGCAATCTACATGAATTACGTTCCCTTAACTTGTGCAATGTGCACAATAGGCAGCTATTCCTTTAGATTTTTTTGAGAAACATTCCTGTTTTGCTAAGCATTTTCTTAGAATTCACATCGCATCTTTAGATTTTATTTAGAGTATTCAAATGCACCTGTGCACTTTGCACATCAATTAAAGATTAAGAGAAAGCGTAATTGATCAAACTAAGAAAGTGCATGAGTGAGCGGGGAGTTAATGAGGATATCTATTTGAAACAGCATTGTCTTACTGCCCGATGAGAGAAAGCGTTTCTCTCTCACCTGAGCGATTTTTTACTTTTTCTCTCCCTGTTCAAAAACCCGCACGAGACTAATAGAGGTAGCGACCCAGATACATCAGGTACAGGTACAGGCTTACTGTTACGATCACCATATACCCTAGATAGGTCGGTACTCCATGCACTGAATACGTGGTGAGAAAATTCCAGGCTACCAGAGCGCAATTGAGCAGCAGCACAGGAATGACATATACTTTTAGTAAAGTTGGGCTTTTCTTGGACATCCATCACCTCACATATCTATAAGACGTTCTCCTCTATCCCCTTAAGTAAGAAGAAGCGACTTCTCTATTATTTATGTATTTCCAACCAGTACCTCTTCCGCTACACAATCTACAGAAAAGGTTACCTGGCCAGGCACGACACGTGAGCATCTTATTTCCGTGATGCTTTATTCTATCTCACTATCGGCAATGGCTCCCATATCCAGGAGGGATTATAAGGGAGGAGTCCGGCCTTCGTGGCCAGTGTAGGAGAAACCATTTGTCTCTGGTTCTTGAGGGTTGTCATTCGTTGACAGCCAGTATCGTTATACACTCTATTATATCACTTTGATGATAGCATGTACATTCAGGCCATGTCAATGCTAAGGTCACTTTAGAATGCATCAAAAGTTCTTAGTACTCTCTGAAACACTGGCGTTATGCATTACAAAGCCTGTAATGATATAATGAGGGTAACTTTTTGGAAAATATATTCTATCTTAATGAGGATTGGGGCAGCATGGCAGAATTTAAAGTAGAGGCACCATTTCAGCCAACAGGTGATCAGCCAGAAGCGATTACTCAGCTAGTTCAGGGTATTAGAAATGGCTATAAGCAGCAGACATTATTAGGCGTTACAGGCAGTGGTAAAACATATACAGTTGCAAAGATCGTCGAGCAGGTACAGAAACCCACGCTGGTGCTTGCCCCCAACAAGACATTGGCCGCGCAACTCTACAGCGAATATAAAGAGTTCTTTCCAAATAATGCCGTTGAGTACTTTGTCTCTTACTATGACTACTATCAGCCAGAGGCGTATATTGCACGCACAGATACCTACGTTGAAAAAGAGAGTATGGTCAATGAAGAGATTGAGAAGTTGCGACTCTCAACAACGCGCAGTCTTTTTGAACGGCGTGATGTATTGATTGTTGCTTCCGTCTCCTGCATCTATGGCCTGGGTAGTCCAGAAGAATATGGCGAGGTTGTGCTCACTATAAAGGTAGGAGAAGAGCGACGGCGCGATAAAATCTTACGTCACCTGAATGAGATTCAGTATGAGCGCAACGATGCAAACTTTATTCGCGGACGTTTTCGCGTCCGTGGCGATGTGCTGGAGATCTTCCCTGCCTATGAAGATGTAGCGGTACGCATTGAGTTCTTTGGCGACGAGATTGAGCGTATGACCGAGATCGATCCGCTTACAGGTGAGGTACTGGGCAAACGTCAGCGCCTGGACATCTATCCCGCCAAGCACTGGGTCACAACACAGGACCGCCTGAACGAGGCCGTAAAGCTGATTGAAAAGGAACTCGAAGGACGGCTGGTGGAGCTAGAGACAGAAGGCAAGATACTGGAAGCAGCACGCCTGAAGCAGCGTACCAATTTTGATATTGAGATGCTACGCGAGACAGGTTTCTGCTCAGGAGTTGAGAACTACTCGCGTCACCTGGCGGGTCGAGGAGCTGGGGAGCAACCATGGACATTGCTTGACTATATGCCCGATGATTATCTGCTGGTCGTCGACGAATTGCATGTAGCATTACCGCAGGTACGTGGCATGTTCGCGGGTGATCGCTCACGCAAACAGGTACTCGTCGATTTCGGCTTCCGACTCCCCTCGGCTATGGATAACCGCCCACTCACCTTCACGGAGTTTGAGCACCAGATCAGCCAGGCCCTGTTCGTCTCAGCAACGCCTGGTCCCTACGAATATGAGCATAGTGAGACCATTGTTGAACAGCTCATTCGTCCAACTGGCCTTATCGATCCAGAAATCAGCGTTCGAGCGACAAAGGGACAGATCGATGATCTACTGGCTGAGATCAGGCAGCGCGTCTCAAAGGGGCAACGTGTCCTGGTCACCACACTAACCAAGAAGATGGCGGAAGACCTTGCAGACTATATGCAAGAACTAAATATCAAAGTCCATTACTTGCACTCAGAGATCGACACGATTGAGCGCATAGAGATACTACGTGATCTACGCCTGGGCGTGTATGACGTGGTGGTTGGCATCAACCTGTTACGAGAAGGCCTCGACCTGCCAGAGGTCTCACTGGTTGCTATTCTCGACGCCGATAAAGAGGGCTTCCTACGTTCAGAGGGTTCGCTGGTACAGATGATTGGGCGCGCCGCTCGCCATGTGGAAGGGAGCGTCATCATGTATGCCGATAAAACGACGAAATCGATGCAGCGTGCAATCGATGAAACCAATCGCCGTCGCACGCTTCAACTTGCTTATAACGAGCGCTACAATATCACTCCGCGCGGCATCAAGAAGGAAGTGAAGGCGCTATCTGACCGCATTAAAGCGATGAGTGGTGCGGATGGAGCAGTGGCAGATGGCAAAGCGACCGCAATAGCTCTGGCGACATTACCAAAGGACGAGGCGTTGCGTCTGATTAAAGACCTGGAGTCACAGATGCGTACGGCGGCCAAACAACTCGAATTTGAGAAGGCGGCGCAGTTACGCGACCAGGTTATTGAGGTTAGAAGATCGATGGTCGAATAAAAATTCGATCTGCATTCAGGAAAGCTTCTCGATCTTATCCTTATTACGTGGCTGGAAAAGGACGTGCAGGCGCAGAACACGTTCACGGTGCCGTTCTTCTTCCAGATTACGCCCTCTGGCCTTAAGCAGGTCAGTGAGTGAGATTATCCCTACCAGTTTCTGAGGATTACTGCGCTCAACCACAGGGAAACACGTATAACCTGTCACAGCCATGCGATAGACGACAACACGTAGAGGCTCATCAGGATAGGCGACAACTGGGTCAAAATACAGGTGATCAAGCGAGACTTCTTGCTCAGTCGAGAGGGCAAGCGATCTTTTCGCACCATCTCCTTTGTCCTTTGCCTGATCATTGGCAGTCGGCGCCTGTAACTGCTGTGAGCCTGACGTGAGAGAATTTCCCTGCTCTGCCTGGAGACGTATCAAATTATTCCGCGTCATTACACCTTTTAATACTCCTTCGGAATTGAGAATCGGATAGAGGCGCTGCGAACGTCCAGGTTGATTATTACCATTCTCATGTAAGGTAGCTGTCAGGTCTTGCCAGGAAACGATGTCAGACAGAGCAACGATCTTCGTACGCATAACTTCGCGTACGAAGATGATCTCCAGAGGATCGGTTGCATACTCGCGGCTGAGGTGATATCCCCGTCGGCTCACTTTCTCGGTTAGAATAGAGCGTCGCATCACAAGCACAGTAAAGCCATGAGCAATCACAACTGCAATAAGCAAGGGTACAAGCATATTGACATCGTGGGTCAATTCCAGCATAAAAATGATGCCAGTGAATGGTGAGCGCATAGTGCCGCCCAGGATTGCCCCCATACTGACCAGTGGCCAGAAACCAGGACCCAGATTGGGCAGGAAGAGCGATTCCAGGCCACCGAGTGCACCTCCCATCATCAAAAGCGGTGCCAGCACACCACCAGATGTTCCTGAACCAAGCGAAACGGACCAGATGACCGATTTAACAAGCAAAACGCCGATCAGCAGTTGCAGAGTATAATGACCTTGCAACAACGCACCAATAGTATCGTATCCTACACCCAGCGCTTGAGGATAGATCAGACCACCAACGCCAATCACCAGACCACCAATAGCAGGCCACCACATCCAGTGAATGGGCAAACGGTGGAACGCATCTTCACTAGCATAGACAGCCATCGTCAGGAGTGAAGAGAGCACACCAGCCAGCAGTCCGACCAGCACACAAGCAAAAATATTTACTGGACCAATAAAAATAGGATGTGAACCTGTTGGAAAAAGTGGCCCTAAACCAATAATATAACGACGCAGCACATCGGCAGTGACGCTAGCAAGTGCAACGGGGATCAAGCTGCGTGGCTTCCACTCAAAGAGCAGTAACTCAACTGCCAGCAACACCGCTGCAACAGGCGAGGCAAAGGTGGCCGACATACCAGCAGCAGCTCCAGCCACAAGTAAGATTTTGCGCTCGACACTGGTCAAGTGAAAATACTGAGCAATCATTGAACCAAGCGCCCCACCAGTCATGATTATTGGCCCCTCCGCGCCAAATGGTCCACCCGAACCAATGGAAATAGCTGAAGAGAGAGGTTTGAGTAGCGCAACCTTCGGCTCGATCTTGCTTCCATTGATCAGGATAGCCTCAATCGCCTCAGGAATACCATGACCACGAATACGCTCAGAACCATAACGGGCCATCAAACCGATAAGGAGTGCCCCGATCACTGGCACAACTACTTCAAAGATTCCCAGGTGATTTCCTGCTGGTGAAACAAGAACAGTACTCCAGCGCTGAAAGAAAAAAAGATTAGTAAACAAACCAATGAGTCGCAGCAAGGCCAACGCCACAAAGGCGCCAATCACACCAATCACAATAGAAAAAAGCGAAAGAGAGATCACACGTGGCGTGGTGGTAAAATCGCCAAGCTTTCCCAGCGCTTCATGGTTACCTAGACTATTGATACCTTTGACAAACCTTCGCCAGACTTGAGAAAACGAAAAAGCCATAATTAATATTCCCTCGCGCGATCCTGACTCTTTATTAGCGCATTAAGCATCTCTACAAGAGCAGGTCCAGTCGTACGCAATTCTAAACGATGAAGAATAGAAAGATTCTTGAGCAGTTCGTCTCCATAATTGGTCAAGCGAACCAGAACACGCCTCTGATCGTTGGTATCCCGCTGGCGTTCAAGTAACCCTCGCTCGACCATACGGTTGATTAGTTCAACGGTACTATGGTGATGGAGCTGCAAACGTTCAGCCAGTTCACCAACGCTTGCCATTGTATTCGATGGCAATCCCTTGACTGCCAGCAGCAGTTGATGCTGCTGTGGCTCCAGTCCAGCTGCTCTGGCCTTCTGTTCGCTAAAATGCAGAAAGCGGCGAAGTTGATAACGCAATTCGGCCAGCGCCTGATATTCAGCCTGGGAGAGATCTTTGTCAGCATCCATCAATTATTCCTTCTCAAATATGTCGTATCACGATATAATCAGTGTAGCGTGAAACCGGGAGCTTGTCAAGAGATACCTGAGCCCAACACGTCATTTTTCCCTATCTGATACAATAATAACCATTGGCCTACGGCCCTTTTTTAGCATTTAGAAAGGATAATCATCAATGCCTCATCACGATACACAGCATCCCCACGACCTTGATCACGCGGCGGATCATTCTGAACCAAACAATTATCTAGGCGGCGCACAGATTTTACCGCGGCGTATCCGTCCCAATATGACCGTCACCGAGCTGATTGATGAACAATACCAGGCATACAACGCAGCCCGTCTGAACGAAGCGGCCCGTCTCTACGTTGAAAAGATGCTCTCACCTGAGCAGGATGTTACGATTGGTCTGACGATGGCAGGCGCTCTGACACCTGCTGGGCTGGGAGGTTGCCTTATCTCACTGATGGAGAATGGCTTCATCGACTTTATCGTTAGCACGGGCGCAAACCTCTATCACGATATGCATCACGCGCTGGCTATGTCACTGCATCGCGGCGACTTTCGCCTGGATGATACGAAATTGCAGGAAGAGGGAGTGATTCGTATCTATGACATTTTGTTTGATGACAAAGTCCTTCTCGACACCGATGCTTTCGTACGAGAGTGTCTCACCAGTCTACCCAATCGCCCGATCTCTACCGCGGAACTGCACCATCACCTGGGCATGCAACTACTCAAGGCTGGTGTGAAACCCGAATACTCGGTCCTGGCACAGGCTGCTGCATGGAATGTGCCTATCTACACCTCATCGCCCGGCGATTCATCGATTGGCATGAATGTAGCACGCAACGCATTGGATGGCAGTAAGCTGACGCTTGATCCCCTGGCCGACGTGAACGAGACCACCGCTATCGTGCTCTCTGCAACGCGCAATGGTGTGATTATTCTGGGAGGAGGGAGTCCAAAGAACTTCTATCTGCAGACACAACCGCAATTATGGGAAGTACTCGGTATCAACAAAGGCGGGCACGACTACTTTATTCAGATTACAGCGGATGCTCCACACTGGGGGGGACTCTCCGGGGCTACACCCTCTGAAGCAGTTTCGTGGGGCAAAATCAAGCCCGATCAACTCAATGACACGGTTGTTATCTACGGCGACTCTACCATTGCTCTACCTCTACTCAGTGCCTACGCAATTAGCAAAGCGCACCCGCGTCCCCGCAAAGAACTTTATGCACGCCGTGAAGAACTGCTCGGCATGTTAAAAGACGCGTACGAAGCAGGAAAAAAGGTACGCCCTTAGTCCTATTCAACCTAATGGCTAGCTCTTATCGCTATTAGGTTGACTGAAAGCTCGCTTCAAGCAGGCGGTGTATCGGATTTAGGTAGATACGACCTGACGTTTAGGTAGAAACCTAATCGCCATTAGGTAAAAATATTTCCTTCTCTTTTGCATTACCTTGACAACCTAATGTATAATATCATCCTGTGTGAAAAATTTTGATCGCACACGTGAAACACTACTTCATGGCTTTTGTCGTTAAGTTAGCCTGAAACGTACGGAGTAAACAACCAGGAGGAAGACTCGATGCTTGTCCATTTGATGCTCGAACTATACAACTGCGACAGAGAGTTGCTGGCCAACGAACCACTTATTCGGCGTGCGCTGGATGAATATCCTGCATGTGTCGATATGGAAAAGGTCAGCCCGGTCCATCTCTACGATATCGAAACGTCTAACCCATTGGATGCAGGAATGTCAGGTTTTGTCGTTATCGCTCAGAGTCATATTAGCCTGCATGCGTGGCCCGAATATGGCGAGGTTGATATCGACATCTGCTCATGCAAAGAATTTAGCCAGGAGGACGCCATTGCCTTCGCAAAGAATATATTCCAGACCGACGATGTAGAGGCTCATTTTGTCATTCGTGGCAATCGTTCTCTACGTCCAGATGTACCCGATCCCACGCGTTACGAGGCTGCTATGGCGGCACGACTCGCTAAAACGGGGGTTCGGTAAAGGCAACAAACGTGTCAAGCTACTGATGTTTTCGGTAACAAGTAGCGATTATGGTGGGTGAGGTGCTCTTCATTTTATGAGAAGCGACCTCATCCTTCTTTTTTGCTTCTAATGTTCTGCCTCTTATCTTTCCTGAAGATCTGCTATCGAATATCTTTGCCCGTGTGCCTTGCGATGGAAAGAAAGTTGATACTAGCCGGAAGTTCCACTACGAGATAGAATAGAAGGAAAGAATGAAACTTTTGGGGAGGATACTTCTATGACAACCATAACTGATGAGTTCATGCGACAGATGATCGCTACTACCAGGAATTATAGCATCGTTATTTTGAAGGCTGGCCCAAAGAGGAATGAGGATGGGGTCGAAAAAATTATTTGGGAACATGGGCGCAGAAATTTTGCCCTTCGCGCAGAAGGAGTGTTACCTATTGTTTGTCCTGTCACCGATGAAAGTGATGTAGCAGGTATTGGCATTTTTGATGCTTCTGTTGAAGAAGTACAAAAGATCATGGATGAAGATCCAGGCGTAAAAGCAGGAGTGTTTGTCTATGAAATTCATGCATGTCGCAGTTTTCCAGGCGCCAGTTTACCAAAGTGAGGAAAGCGCAGAAACTATGGAAGAGACACTTATCACCCAGTTCGGTGCCCCTGACGCACCCTACTGCGACCCGGATACAGCACGTGTCACAATTATTCCAGCACCACTTGAATATAGCGTATGCTATATGAAAGGAACAGAGCATGGTCCACAGGCTATCCTGGATGCATCGAGCCAGATGGAGCTTTACGACGAGGAGCTTGATTGTTGTCCAATTGAGGTAGGAGTCTACACGCGACCACTGTTGGATTATAGCGGCATGGATCATCAAGCGGCCTTGCATGCAACGGGACATGCAGTGCGAGAAGTCTTGCGGCGGGGTCAGATCCCTTTGACGTTGGGCGGCGAACACTCCCTTTCAGCACCTGTGATTGCGGCAGTTCATGAGCAGTATCCTGACCTTACCGTCGTCCATATCGATGCCCATGGTGATCTACGAGACGAATTTGAGGGGACACAGCTTTCCCATGCCTCTATCGAACGGCGCGTCGTTGATATGGGCATTCCCCTCTTAGAGATTGGTATCCGTAGTTTTAGTCCCGAAGAAGCTGCATTTATGAAGACACATCCCAACGTCGCTATTGTATGGGCCTACCAGATGGCAAGAGGTACAGCCACGATTCCATGGGAACGTCTGAGCAAACATACCTATGTCACTATCGACCTGGACGCCTTCGATCCTGGCGAAATGCCAGCCGTTGGCACACCCGAACCAGGGGGTCTTTCGTGGTACCAGGTGCTGGATCTCTTTCGTGAGATCTGCAAACGCACAACTATCGTAGGCATGGATGTTGTTGAGTTATGTCCAATGCCGGGTCAAATCCGAGCGGACTTTCTGGCCGCTAAGCTGGTCTATAAGATGATCGGTTATCGCTTCTTTTAGTTTGTAACTAACTGTTTCGTTTCGCGTTACAATAAGAGAGAGGGGATTCTCGGATCTCCGTCCTTTAAGGGAAACGAGCCCTGCAAGAGGGGCACCCTACGAAGATATGGTAACACAACCAGGATAAGCGATGAAAGGATGCACACACGATCCGATGCATAAAGCGTTCCTACCCTTATGGAAGAACCGGGTACAGAAACATTTGCGCTTAACCAGTGTCCTCCTGTTGAGTATAGCATTCACAGCACTCCTTTTTGCTGGTTGCGATACCTCTAACTTCTCAACTCAGCAAAGTGAACCGAGTACGACATTTACGGGATCATCCACCCAGCAGCAGATCACGTACAACACCAATGCAAACGATGTGCTCATACGCACCTTTTATGGTGGTGGACTGAAAGGAACATTTAACCTGGGACCCCAGATCAGCCTCTATGGTGATGGAACCTACATTCTGGGCCTGGATCGGCAGGGCAAGCTTGATACAAATACCTTGCAGCAATTACTGAATACCCTGGTGGATACTGATGGGCTCCTCAACTTCAAGCGTCAGCAGTTTTTCGATATTCCGGACCAGGATGCTACATTCCTGGACCTCAACATCAATGGCAAGCACCTGGAATTGATGTATGGTGCCTTTGGAAGTCAACCAGCCAGTGCTCAAGATAAAGATGAATACCAGCGCTTAGGGAAAGCGCTCACGACGCTCTCCCATACATTACAAGGTCCAACTTCACCTTATAAGGGGAGGACATTTGCGCTCCTCGTACGCCAGACGTTCAGCGCTGATCTCCAACAGACTATTCCTGACTGGCCTATCTCCGACTTCACCCTGGCTCAAGCAGCCACATTCGATTGTGGCCCTATCCCTGAAGATGACGTGAGCACTAATCCAGAAACGCCCTGTCTTAAGTTCACTATTCCAATGCACGCGATCCTCTTGACGGCAGAGCAGATAGGAAGTATTGAAGCCGCATTAAACGGAAAACAACAGGGAGATTTTTTTGAAGACGGGCAATATTACACCGTCATCTTACGCCCATTATTACCAGATGAATTGCAGAATAAGACGCTAGCTATGTTTGGCAGTGCACAATGGCAATTCATTGGTGTCCCCCTACTTGAGGGCACAGTACCACCGGTACCAACACCAACACCGAGTACATAGTACTCGGACACAGTGCAGTAGGAACTAAATTTATCGTGCTCAGGGAGGTAGAGGTTCGCTTGCATAAAAACTTTTGGTGCATCTGAAGTATCAATACTATACTTTCTATAGCCGGAATGTGTTATAATAAGGGAGACGTGCCCCCATGCAACCAGCCAATGCAGTCTAGAGAAATAGCGCGTCAAGCTTTCTAAAGTAGGTGCGGGACGACCGACCGGAGGCAGTTATTCAGCAAGGATCTTGCCGATCTAACCACTACTTAATACAGTACAACCCCCATACGGCTCGACCGTGAAAGGATTTATGACCAGAGAATTCAACAAACAACGACGAGATGACACGCGTCCGTCATTTCGCGACCGATCCTCAAATAACCATGGAGAGGAGCGATCTTCACGCCCAGGACGAGCACGCCTGAATCGAGAAACAGTCGACCGCGCGTGGGAATCAGGGGCGCAACACAAGCACGCGGACTATCATCCCCGCAGCACTAATGGACAGACACCTCGTAACAACTGGCGCAATCAACAACCATCAGAGTATTCCTCCTCACAGAATGGTCATGGTGGCAACAGACCCTATAACAATCAACAGGAGCACTACCGGGGCAACTCCCGCAACTCCGAGCGCACTTCCGATGCTTCCTATGGTCCTCGGAATCCACGCGCACGCTCCTTTGGCCCAAATACTACCGGTCGGCAACAATATGACAACTCACACCCAGCAACGCGACGACAATATGATAACTCACGTCCTGGCGAACAGCGGCAGTATGGAGAGCGTCCACAAGGCCCAGGGGCTCGGCCCGATTATCGCCGTGATAGCGGTAGACCAGGAAACCGAGATGAGCGCTTCCAGGGTCAAGACCGGGGAAGAGATAACCGACGCCCAGATTTTGAGCGCAACGAGCGCCCATTCTCACATGAGCGGCGAGGACCAGGAGGAAACTACAGCCAGCGTTCCGGCCCCGATACGCGCAATCCCCGCTGGCAAAGTCGAACGTGGACACGGCAAGCTTCACCAGAAGAACAGCAAGAGCATTCATCTCGCGCATCCTACAACGAACAGTTCGAGGGCGATTACGAACGCTTCAATAACAATGAAAGTCGTCCCGGACAGCGTGACACCTCTCATCGAGGTGGCCGTCCAGAGGGAGGAAATAGCTTCCGCAGCAGACCACGACGTGAACATGAAGAAGAGAGTCCAGCACCAGAGCGTCATGTCACCCGTTTGCCAGATGGCCGCGTCATTAAAGGTCCACGCCCAATCCAACGCCAGGAAGCTCGCTTCTGGACAGAGGTCACCGGTGATACTGAGGAACTTATCGGGCACATCCAGGCGGAGGAGAAAGCAGTAGACGGAACACAAAACAGCGGCAATTCGACGAAGCTGTATCTGATACAGCAGACAAACCGTCAAAAAAACCGCGCACACGCAGTGCCAGTGCGACGGTGCGGAACCGAAAAGTGGGTGGTGCGGCAAAAGAGAAAACCAGGGGTCCCAAACCCAAACCATCACAACGCGGCTTTCAGTGGCCGACACCGTAACATGTTTTCCAGGTAGAGTAGAGTGTGTCCAGTTCTCGAACTGGGCACATTTTTTCAACGGAGATTGGCTTAATGTCTACTTCTTACTATCCCAGCTATCTTCAGCTTTATGAAACAGGCGAACTGGCAGAACGAGCTGCAGCCGCGTGGGAAATACTACGAAGTTGTACCATCTGCCCACAGAATTGTCGTTGCAATCGCATCGCGGGCAAAACGGGCGTCTGTCACTCAGCTACAGAGGCCATCGTCGCATCCTGGAATGTGCATAGGCGCGAGGAGCCCCCAATTAGTGGCACACGTGGAGCAGGCACAATTTTCTTTGGCTACTGTCAGGCACGCTGTACCTACTGCCAGAACTTCTCGCTCAGCCAGGGTGGATCTGGGACATCGGGTTGGTCCGGAACGATTGGCAGATATGATGCTTTACCTACAGAAAAAGCGCTGCCACAACCTGGATCTCGTCACTCCGACGCACTTTGTGCCCCAGATCCTTGCGGCACTGGTAGTTGCCTGTAGCAAAGGGTTACGCCTACCTATCGTCTACAATTGTGCTGGCTATGAAAATTTAGAAACGCTTCAGCTCCTTGATGGCGTCGTTGATATTTATCTTCCCGATGCCAAATATGCCGACAACAAAAACGCGCTCCGTACCTCCAAAATGCCCAGGTACGTTGACTATAACCAGGTGACATTGCGCGAGATGTACCGACAGGTTGGCCCGCTTCAGCTCGACGAAGAGGGAATTGCACGACGCGGTTTGTTGATACGCCACCTCGTCATGCCAGAGGATATCTCGGGTACGGCTGATGTATTGCGTTGGATCGCCGAAGAGTTGGGTCCAGATACGCCCGTCAGTTTAATGGATCAGTATTTTCCAGCCTGGAAAGCGGTCAACGATCCCGTCCTCAATCGTCGCCTGACCTGGACTGAATATCGCACGGCACTCGACGCTCTGGATGATGCTGGCCTTACAGCGGGATATGTACAGGAAGACCTGATCGAGGTCGACACAACGTCTGAAGTATAGCCGGATAGACCTCTATCCGCGTCGAGTGTGTATACGCATGCCTACTCTATGAACTAATGGATGATACGCGCTATAATCTAAGTGGGTCTGTGACACCAAACAGAATGCCTCTTCGTCCAGGCAAGATCATACGCCAGAAAAGTGCGAAATGGAGTGTTTTTTATTATGAATAGCGCGGCCACATTGAGCCGATTGTTTGCGGATATACAGGATGATCTCGAACGGGTGGATATTACTTTTCAGGAACGAGCGACATCAGGGCTTGATATCCTCAATTCTGCATCTATGCATGCGATTGCGTCCCCTGGAAAGCGTTTGCGCACCGCAATCACACTTCTTTCGGGAAAGCTCAACACGTATCGCTTCGACAAATTGCTCCCCTTAAGCGTTGCCTATGAGATGGTGCACCTGGCAACCCTCATTCACGACGATATTATCGATGAGGCAGCAACACGACGCGGAAATCCAACCGTCAATGCCGTCTGGGGCGACAAGATTGCTATCCTGCTCGGCGATTACTACTTAGCCAAAACCGCTGGCCTGATTGCCGATGTTGAAGACTTTCGCATTGATCACCTTTTCTCAGATACGGTTGCTACGGTCTGCGAGGGGACTATTCTGGAGATCATGACTGCCGGGCGTATCGATCTCACCATCGAGACCTACTATGAGAAAATCAAACATAAAACGGCCTGTCTTATTGCCGCCTGTAGTAAGGGTGGCGCAATTGTCAGCGGAGCCACCTCGGCGGAAATCAACGCTTTGTATGACTATGGCATGAATCTGGGCATCGCCTTCCAGATCATCGACGACATTCTGGATTACACTCAAGACCAGTCGACAATTGGGAAACCCGCTGGCAATGACCTGCGTCAGGGGATGGTAACCCTCCCGCTGATCTACGCATTGCAGGAACAGCCGCACGATGGTCTGTCTCAGCAAGTACAGCCACTCCTCACGGGCTCGATACATCTGGCCCCTACCAATGGAACGGCATACACAGAAGAAGATATCCAGGCCGTGGTAACAAGTGTCACACAGGGGTCTGGCATCAAACTGGCCCAGGCAGACGCCCAGACATATGCACAAAGGGCCCGCGAAGCGCTCTACTACTTTCCTACATCCAAGAATTGCGACGTACTGGATGAGCTGATTGATTTCGTCGTGATGCGCAAGAACTGAGTAGGGCCAGATGTATCGTGCCCTCCTGAGTGAGGGGAAAACATACAACATTTTTGGATATTGGAGCACCAAGGTATAAATAACATGGCAAGAATATCATTAGAAGAAAAATTTAAAGAAACAGGTGGTAAGCGCCCCTACGTGCAGCGGCTCTTCGGACGCATTGCACGTATCTATGACCCGATGAATTGCCTGATGAGCTTTGGGCTGGATCGTTACTGGCGGGCACGCGCGGCACGCTACCTGGCTCTGGCAACGGGTGAAACAGGTCTTGACCTGGGAACTGGAACTGCTGATCTTTCAATTGCCGTTATTCGCGCTTCTGGGCCAGAAACACATATGATCGGCATGGATATCACACCAGAGATGCTGGAGCAGGGTCGTAGCAAACTGACGCGCCTGGGACTACAAAATAGCATTGAACTACGCCGCGGCGACGCTGAACACATCGATCTGCCGGACAATAGTGTCGATGGCTGCTGCTCCGCTTTTACTGTACGCAACCTGACCGATATTCGGCAGGGCTTTCGCGAAATGTTACGAGTGGTGCGACCGGGTGGACGCGTCGTCTGCCTGGAGATCAGCCACCCACCCGGCAAAATCTTTGGCGGCTTATTCTACTTCTACTTCTATAAGTTGGCCCCTCTCTTCGGGACGCTCATTGGAAAAGCATTTGAAGAATATAACTACCTGCCCAATTCATTGACGACCTTTCCCGACGCTCCAACCTTAAAATCGATGATGGAGGAAGTGGGTTGGAGCGATGTACGCTTTTATCGGCTTACGAGGGGAATTGTTGCGCTTCATGTGGGGACGAAAGCTGGGCGGTAATATATCAACATTCAGGTGGTATATTACTGGTATAGGAGGAAAGTCTCATGGTAAAAGCATTTCGTTTTGGCGTTGTCACGGCTGGTAGCCCATCGAGTTCGGCATGGATTACTCTGGCACAGCGAATAGAAGTTTTGGGGTATTCATCTCTTTTAATGCCGGATCGTACAATGACTCCACTGGCTGTATTGCCTGCATTGGCTGTGGCGGCCACGGTCACGAAAACTTTGCATGTTGGCAGCTACGTCTTCGCCAACGACTATCGTCATCCTGCACTTCTGGCGAGAGAAGTTGCGACACTGGACCAACTTTCTAATGGCCGTGTTGAATTCGGATTGGGTGCAGGCGTTGGAGCTTCTGATTTTCAGCAACTCGGGATGCCTTTTGATAGCGCAGGCACACGCGTCGCCCGGTTTGAAGAAGCGTTGTCTATTATCAAACAGTTCTTTACCAGCGAGGTTGTCAATTTCGCAGGAAAATACTATACCATCGCGGAAATGCGTGCCCTCCCCAGACCAATACAGAAGCCGCATCCACCCATTTTTGTCGGTAGCGCAGGTCGCCGTATGCTCACTATTGCGGCCCGTGAAGCCGATATCATCGCCCCAACGCTGAAGTGGAGTGGGTCGGGGGGAATCGATCCAACGGATGTGTCGCTAGAGCAAAAGATCGGTTGGATACGCGAGGCTGCGGGCGAACGCTTCGATCATCTGGAGTTCAGTCAGTCTTCATTTGGGATTGAGCTTACAGACAATCCTGTTCGTGCCACACCAGCCCTCAGGGGAGGACCACCAGTACAACCTCGCCCGATGACCACAGAGCAAGCGATAGAGCACCTGCTGGAGCAGCGCGAACGGTTAGGCATCTCTTATATTCAGGTCCAGGAGGGGCAGATAGAGAACTTTGCGCCAGTAGTGGCTCGGCTGAGTGGCAAGTAGTCACATCGCAAAAACCCCTTTCAGGATTCTGCTATCGCAGGATCAGGCAATTAGGTTTGCATCGCATCATCGCTTTTCATCATTGTATCTCTCTTGTCTTTCGACTTCAGAGAAATACAATGATGAAAGCCCTGGCTGTCCATATACTACGGCTCCACATAAGTTATCAGATTTCAACCACATGGATTGGCAATACGGATATGTCAAAGCAACATATTCTTCAAGTTTCGGAGTTATTAATTCATTTACACATCCAGGTGAGCCATTCTGCTTATTAAAAGTATAAACATCACCATTGATGTCATACAACCTCGACTGATCAACCGTCAGTTGGTTCGTTAGAAGGACTGCATAACCTCCTGTTTGAGTAGAAACCAGAGATGGGAATTTGAGAATATTCAAAGAAAAACTTAATACGAGGACCACGACCAGCACTCCAGACACAAGCGTTATCGAACGTATATGGTCCAGGTAAAAAAGGCCGACCTGGTGCGGAAAAGATTGTTTTGCTGAATTAGCGCTTGCCACTACGTCCCGTCGGCAGCGCACCCAAAAGTCCCTCCACGCCTTTGCCAGTTCATATAACTGCGTTGCCTCCATAACTGAAATCTCGTGCCCGGCATGCGCCACCTGATACAGAAGTTGCACCGATGGGTGCTTCGTAGGAGCCGACGCCGCATCAGCCGCAGCAGAGCCAAGCAATGAGGCACGCATCGCATCAACGCTGGCATTCACCTGCTCCAGATTAACGATATCAATAAAGCTTGCCGAACGGGGCGCATTTTTCCCTTGCCTGTTAGTAGCACGACTTGCTTCCCATTGGCGGCGTGCCTGTTTACCAGCGGAACAATAACAAAACTCGGGATTCTCTGAGTCAGAGTTTTGCAGACCAGTATCATCACATATAGGACAGATAGGCATCGATAACCTCCTCGCGACCTGAAAATATGCAGCACATTTCGCTTACTATACCACAACTATACTATCTTCGGGTCCTCTCACCTGGAATTCTCTCGTTCCTGTCCCGCTTTTTTCAACGTACAACAGCGACACTGGAGAAACCAGCTGTGAGCATTCATACAAGAGTCATCATATGACACCCACTACACCCGGTCAACGGGAATGGACCTTTCGACGCTATGCCGGGCAATTATTCCCCGACCATCAAACCCGTGAGAGAGGCATGAGAGTGGGTCCGCGTCCCACTTCCATGCCTTGACAACTATGCGAACGAGAATCTGCACTATGATTCTCCGCATCTAAAATTTCTCATTGTTTTGCGTACCTATCGACCGGGTCAAGGGTGCGATGAGATAGTTCACATACAGCAAGAAGGATTTACGACAAGCATGGACAAGCTAAACAAGTCGAATGAATCGGATGAATCGGACAAATCACAGGATAAACAGCCAATCGAACGTAGAAATTTCCTGAAATGGATGGCAGCCATTGGTAGTGCGACAGGGGTTCTGGCAAACACCATTTTTGCGTCTGGCACGCAAGCCAATGCGGCTGGTTGGTCTCCCAAAAAGGCTGCCCTGATGACACAATGGGCGTCCCAGGTCTCACCGACCAACGCCTGGCCTCTCTACCCACGCCCCCAAATGACGCGTCCCAACTGGCTCAACCTCAACGGCGTCTGGCAGTTTGATTGGAGCACTGGTAGCGATGCGCCACCATTTGGGAAAACACTCTCGCAAAGCATTCTGGTACCTTATCCCATAGAATCAGCGCTCTCGGGCATTATGGCCTATAAGCCTTACATGTGGTATCGAACTACTTTTACCGTCCCTCCGGCATGGAAAGGTCAGCGTGTCGTCCTGCGCTTCGGTGCGGTGGACTGGCAGAGCACTATCTACGTCAACGGTCAACAAATCGGACGGCACAGCGGCGGTTATGATGGCTTTAGCTGGGACATCACACCCCATCTCAACGGTGGCTTGAACGAGTTGATTGTACATGTCTACGATCCCACTGATACCGCTACCAATCCACACATTCCTGTGGGCAAACAGCGTGTCAAGCCCTACGAGGTCTACTTTTCCTCGTGTTCAGGCATCTGGCAGACCGTGTGGCTGGAACCAGTTCCATTGGATCATATCGTCAGCCTGGATATGACACCGGACATTGATAAGCACATATTGCGCCTGACCGTCACAGGATCTACGAACAGCGCCATAACAGTCGTGGCAACTGCCGCCAGTAATGGAGTACAGGTTGGCCAGGCCATGGGTGCTGTTGGAAGTGAGATCAGCATTCCTATCCCCAATTCACATCTATGGTCGCCTGATGATCCCTTTTTATACGATCTGCAAGTCTCATTGATGAATGGCTCAACCACCGTTGACTATGTAACCAGCTACTTCGGCATGCGCAAGATCAGTCTGGGTAAGGTTGGTGGAGTGCTGCGTCCTTTACTCAACAACAAGTTCGTCTTTCAGATGGGCTTGCTGGATCACGGCTACTGGCCCGACGGTATCTACACGCAGCCAACGGAAGAAGCGCTCAAGTGGGATCTGCAGCAGATCAAAGCATTAGGGTTCAACACTGTTCGTAAACACATGAAGGTCGAGCCCGCACGCTACTACTACTGGGCAGACAAACTGGGTCTGATGATCTGGCAGGATATGCCCGCCATATTCCCCAAACCTCTTGATAGCACGAGTGCTACTGACCTGGCAAACTTCCAGACCGAATTGCAGGCCATGGTCACGCAGCACAGGAGCTACACCTCAATTATCCAATGGACCCCTTTCAACGAACATTGGGGCCAACCAGCTAGCGCGACTACCGTGCACCAAATCGTCGCCAACATTCGCAGTTGGGACCCAGATCGCCTCATCGACGAGGATAGCGGCTACACCACCAACCCAGATGGTGATGCCGGGGCCGGCGATATCCTGGATCTCCATGCCTATATTGGACCAGCCTCACCCACTCCCACATCCACACGCGTGGCCTACTGCGGTGAGTTTGGAGCTGTCGCATTAAAGATCAACGGACATGATTGGCCTGTGCCAAGCTTTGCCCCGGTTGGTTATGTGACTGATGGTACTGCCCTGACCAACAAGTACGTAAGCCTGATCCAAAAAGTCCAGAGCCTAATGAGCAGTCCTGGTATGAGCGCTGCAATCTACAATCAGATTACCGATGTTGAAGGCGAAGTCTATGGTCTACAAACCTACGACCGCACGATCATGAAGCCTGATACCAGTGGTGTGATACAGGTCAATCAGACTTTGATCGCCACGAGTAAGGCTCTCAATCCTTAATTATAATCGCACCCGTACAACCGACGAACCCTGACAGAGTATTACACGGACGTGCCATCGATGGTGACGTTCGTGTAATTTACCTTTGTCACGTTTGAAATGCTATTCGTCTGATTGGTAATATGCGTGAAGATGCTGTTGGAAAGATTAAAGGTTCCTACCTTGTCATTGGACAGACCATGCACATCCAACGCTATCGGAGCCGTATCGACGACGTAATTGTTGAGATTGAAGGGACCACTGAAATCAGGAGGGAAGTTGCCAGTCTGGTTGAAGTACGTCATAGTGACGAAGAAGACACTTTTATGGAAGTTGACGCCATGAAATGTATCGATGTTTATGTTCTTGACATACCCACCACGCAGGGTGTTCGACTTGACGAAGAGAGCATAGCTGGTGCCGGTCCCAACTACCTGGTTGGAATAGACGTAGATATTCTGGATACCGCCAGTGAGTTCGCTCCCCAGAGTGATCGCACCCCAGGGGCCCTCGAACGTATTATTCCAGATGACAACGTTCTGAGTAGGCACGTTGATACGGCGACCATCGGCATCGCGACCAGACTTGATTGCGATATTATCGTCGCCAGCCTTGAGCGTGCTATTCTTGATTACCACATGATCACAACTCTCAGGGTCGCAGCCATCGGTGTTCGCAATCGAGATGCTGGTCGTCACGCCATCGACAGTCACGTTTGTACACAGAGTCGGATGGAGTTGCCAGAATTGGGAATGCCGTAAGGTCACGCCCTGAATAAGCACCCTGGTAGAGTTATAGGGTTCGACAAATGTCGAGCGTAGCCTGCCAGCAACGTTACGCTGTTGGGGCGGCACACCTTCGGCTACCAACGGGTCCAGGATGCCAGCCCGGTTAGAGCCCTTATTCCAGGAGGCGGTACCGGACGCATCCAGAATACCGCTGCCAGTGAGCGCGATGTCACTCTCGCCATAAGCATAGATCATGGGTGAGTGGTTGATGCACTCAATGCCTTCATAGCGCGTAAGCACGAGCGGATATTTGGAAGCATCGCCGCTGAACATGAGCGTGGCACCTGAGGCGAGATGCAGATCCACTTTGCTCTTGAGATAGATTGCACCTGTCACATATGTTCCAGCTGGTACCACGACATGGCCACCACCTGCCGCATTACAGGCTGCAATCGCTTTCTGAAAGGCTGCCGTGTTGTCAGTCTTACCATTGCCTATAGCTCCGTAGGCCGGATCTGTGACGACAAAGTTCTTGTTTGGAAAGTTTGGCAATAAGGTGGTAGACAGGATGGAGTTCGCTGCTGACCACGGTAGCGGTCCAGTAGCGGCAGAGGCCACCATTAGCGGAATCTCTTGGACGAAGAACGGTGAAGCTGCGGCTGCTCCACCTATAATGATAGCTCCCACTTTGAGAGCATCACGACGAGAAATACTACGTGACATCGATTTTCTCTCTTTCCTTATCTTTTTCCTGGAATTTCTTTATATGTTCTTGCCCGATCTCGCTGGCCAGAGAGGGAGAACGACATTCTTTTTGCGCTGGTGATAAGAAGCGATGGACGGTGGTGAGTGTGATGCATTGGTGCATCTGCAGAGATAGCTAGAAGCGTCCATGTATGTGTCCTCCTTGACATGAAATGGTGAAGTGTCCTAATCTGGCGGAATCGGGCAACACGAGTTGCGTAAGCCGAATAGTAAAACATTGGAAGGTTGCACGAGAGATGATGACTTCACCATAAAAAACTTCCTTGTCTTATATAGAATGATAGTATCTGATGGGAGGAATATTGTCAATACCTCTCCTGCAAAACATCAGGGCTTGTGAATTACCCGCTCGCTCTCCTCGCGCCTACGGTGCTCGCAAAAGGTTTTTAATTGTGTGTTTTTCGGGCACTGCCCGAAAAACACACAATTAAAAACCTAAAAGGTCCGCGCAGCGGACCAAAACGCGGAGAAAAACGATAATTCACAAGCTCTGTGCAAAACATGATATTTATGCATTATCATTTTTCCTCCAGCGAGAACAGTGTGAGGATAGGACTATTTTGTACTCAAAAACCGGTATAGTTGACTCAGCGGGTAGTTCGGAAGTATATTTATAAACGTTCACATGACTATTTACAGGATAGAACTATTGAGCGCAAACACTCAAGTTTCTGCGCTATGACTCACAGAATCAGGGAAAGATTCTGGGGACATGGAGGTCAAACGGACCAACGCAAGGAAAGGAAAGCAAGGAAAGCTATGTCAGAACATTCCCCTATGCGCAAAAGCCTCTGGAAACGGGGGCACCTCTACGCCATGGTAGCCCTGCTCGTGCTGATATTGTCAGCCTTTGTAGGAGGTCTGGCGAGTATTCCCAGAGCACACTCAGCTTCGTATCAAACCTCCGGCATCGCGTCTCCCGCAGTAGCATTCCCGGGCGCGGTTGGCTTCGGCAGCAACGCGACTGGCGGCGGCAACGGCCAGGTCTACTTTGTCACCAACCTCAACGACTCCGGTGTCGGCTCGTTCCGGGACGCGGTGAGCAAGGGTAATCGGGTCGTCGAATTCAGTGTGAGCGGATATATCCGTCTGTCTTCTGCGGTGACTGTGGCCAGCAATCTAACCATCGAGGGACAGACCGCGCCAGGCGTCGGCGTCGGCATCATGGGCCGCGAGGTCTCCTTCAGTGGTGCGTCGAACGACATCGTGCAGAACATCCGGTTCCGGCAAGGGGATCTCGATCCGGTGAAGAGCAAGAGCACTCTCAACCTACTCAACGCCAGTGACCTGATCTTCGACCACGTGTCCATTGAGTTCGGACGGTGGAATGACATCGACAGCGTGGGTGCTAAGAACATCACGGTGCAGGACTCGATCATCGCCGATCCTATCGGCCAGCAGTTCGGTGCGCATACCCAGACCGGCCCCTACACGTGGTACCACGATGTGTTCGCCAACTCGCACAACCGCAATCCATTGGCCAAAGATAACACTCAGTTCATTAACAATGTGGTATACGACTATCAGGCTGGTTACACGGCTGGCAACTCCAGCGGCCATTTCTCCCATGACGTGATCGGCAACTACTTCATCGCAGGCCCGGCGACCTCAAATCCCGCGAACACGTACTTCCAGATGGGCAACCAGTCAGTGTTCAACAGCGGCAACTATCTGGACAGCAATAAGAACGGCACGCTCGACGGGCAACTGCTCGCTCTCGGCGGCGGTGCCACAGCATTGTCGGCACCGTGGTCACCCACGACGAGTAGTATTCCGACCAGCAGCGCGGCGAGTGCGTATAGTTACGTGGTCGCCAATGCAGGTGCACAACCGCTCGACCAGGTGGATAGTCTGGTGATGGCCAATGTTACCTCGCTGGGCCAAACGGGAAGCTTGTGGACAACCCAAAAGGCGACCAATCTGGACAACGACGGCTACGGCGACGCTTGAGGAGCGGTCAGTTGGAATAGGAACCGGTGTGCAGGAACTGGTAGAGATTGTCAACCAGTTCCTTTTCTTCATTTAAAACTTCAGACGAAGAGCTTTACAATTTGATGCAGACAGACTTGACCTCGGTGTAGTTTTCAAGCACTTCGTGACCCATTTCCCGACCCCAACCAGACTGCTTGTAACCACCAAAGGGCATTGCTGCGTCAAACACGTTGTAGCAGTTGATCCACACTGTCCCGGCATTGAGGTGCGCGGCGAGCAAGTGTGCCTTGCTGAGATCTTTTGTCCAGATGCCTGCTGCCAGACCGTACATCGAATCATTGGCAAGTGGGAGAAGCTCATCGAGTTCCTTGAACGGCAAAGCTACTACTACTGGTCCAAAGATCTCTTCCTGGACAACCTGCATGTCCTGCTTCGCATGAGCCAGGACCGTCGGCTCAAGGAAGTAGCCCTGCTCGCCGTATCTGTGCCCTCCACTGAGTGCCGTAGCTCCACTGGCGAGGCCAGATGCCACATAGTCAGAGACAAGATGCAATTGATGATCGGATATCAGTGGCCCCATCTGCGTCTGCGGATCAAGGCCTGGGCCGACCTTGATCTTTTTGGCATGCTCGGCGACGCCCTCAACGACCTGGTCATACACTGCTTCCTCAACGTAGAGACGTGAGCCAGCACAGCATACCTGCCCCTGATTGAAAAAGATGGCGTTGGCAGCGCCCTGGATAGCAACGTCCATGTCCGCGTCTTTCAAAACAATGTTAGGCGACTTTCCACCCAATTCAAGCGAGACCTTCTTGAGGTTGCCTGTCGCTGCATGAACGATCTGCTTGCCAACTTCTGTTGACCCGGTGATAGCGATCTTGTCAACATCAGGATGAGCTGCAAGTGCTGCCCCTGCTGTTTGACCAGGTCCTGTCACGATGTTCACCACCCCTGCAGGGAAGCCTGCCTCGACGAAGAGTTCTCCGAGCCTCAAAGCTGAGAGTGGGGTCAGCGACGCTGGCTTAAGGATGATAGTGCATCCCGCTGCAAGTGCTGGACCCAGTTTCCAGGCGGCCATAAGCAAGGGGAAATTCCACGGAATGATCTGACCAACGACGCCGACGGGCTCTCGCAGTGTATAGGCGAAGTACTTGCCAGGCATGGAGATGGGAATGGTGTTTCCCTCAATCTTGCTGGCCCAACCAGCCATGTAGCGGAACAGATCCACAGCAAGGGGGACATCAGCTGCACGAGCTTCCGTGATGGGCTTCCCATTATCAAGCGATTCGAGCTGGGCAAATTCCTCACTATGCTGTTCAAGCAGTTCAGCAACCCTCCAGATGTAGCGTCCTCGTTGGGAGGGGGTCATGGTGCGCCATGGGCCACCATCAAAGGCTCTGCGTGCCGCTCGAACGGCACGATCAATATCTTCTTTGTCGCCCTTAGCTACCTGGGCGATGATCTCACCCGTTGCTGGATTATAGACCGGGAAGACGTTGCCAGAAGCGGCTTCGATCCACTCCCCATCTATGAGCAGCTTGTGAGGCTGGTCTAAAAACTGGGCAACTTCTCGTGCCATGGTGATCTCTCCATATGAAACGGTCATGTTCTTGACTCTTTCTGCCGTTCTTCGTTGACGAACAGCACTGCTTTCAATTGACTCCTCAAGTACAGCATGACATGCGCGAACGCATTATCAAGTGTAGTTGCACAACAGTAGTTGTATGGTAAGTCAGGTGTGCGTGCGGTCTCCGAAATGTCAGAACACCGTAGTGTTGTATGCCTGGCTCCTAGTCCAATCGACATAGGGGATGTTTTGTGGCCTTACAGGGATACCACAGAAGAAGGGAAGTACCGAAGCTACTTCTGGTGGAAGAAATAGTGTTGTAGAGGCTTTTATTCCTCTTCTATTATAGCATGGTTTTTAAATATAGTCAATGCATAAAAAAGAGGACCGATCTCATGAGAGCCTCTGGGTGTCGCTCATATAATCTTTGAGCATATGTTCACAATCAAAAGCCATACGTCCAAAGACTTCGTCAGGCGAGTGCCAGCAGGTCTTTCCCTCACCCGATCCGCGCTCCGTCCCATCGACAATACTCCCTTTGTAGGCAATAGAAACGGCTCGCAAACGTGGGTCACGCTTCAGCGCCGAGTAGATACCGACCAGGCCGGTTAGCTTCACATTGTAACCGGTCTCCTCGTATGCTTCGCGCAGTACACATTGCTCCAACGTTTCTTTATACCGTACAATCCCACCAGGAATCGTATAGCCCAGACCATCAGAGCGATCAATCAAAAGAAATTTGCCCTCGCGCTCGATAATCACACAACCGCTCAATACCGGCGAGATCTGTCCCAGCGTGAACAACGCAATCAGGCGAAAGATGATTCCCGCGAGCAGCCCCTTAATCTTCTCTTTCATCGTCCGTCTGCTTTCCTTGTTCCGTATTGTCCGCAGTCTCATCAGAAATCGGCGCATTGTTGGTTGCTTTGAGCATACCCATTACCTCTTCCGCCACGCCGAAAAAGGCTTGCGCAACAGGCGACTCTGGCATACTTGCCACCACGGGATGTCCCTTATCACCACTAACAACCGCTGCTGGATCCAGTGGAATACGGCCTAAAAGGCGCAGGTCGTCAAGGAGAATACGCGTCTCCTGACTGCGCGGAAAAATATCCACGTGCTCCCCACAATGAGGGCAAAGAAAGCCATCCATATTCTGCACAAGGCCCAATACGGGCACGTTTACTGCCTGGAACATCGCAAGGGCTTTGGAAGTATCGATACGGGCAATATCCTGAGGAGTCGTGACTAATATCGCACCATCCAGCTGCATCTCACGACAAAGCGTTGCCTGTGGCTCGCTCGTGCCCGGTGGCAGGTCGATGATCAGATAGTCCAGTTCGCCCCAATCGACCGAGTAGAGGAGTTGACGGATGAGCATTCCTAACACATCGGGCATGGGAGCAACCGCCTGGTCCTCACCAATAAAAAAACCAACCGACATAATTTTGATACCATAGCGTGGCAAGGGCTTGATTTTCAATTCTGGTGGTATGTCTTTCCGTTCAGCCAGGGGAAGCACAGCTTCCGATCCCTTACTTGCAGCTTTCCGGCGCACTCCCAGCATCATTGGGATACTGGGACCATAGGCATCGCCATCGAGTAGGCCTACTCTTGCACCTTTTTTGCCCAGAGCCACCGCCAGATTGACGCTCACCGTCGATTTTCCTACACCGCCTTTGCCACTGCCGACCACAAGCAATGTACCGACGCGTTCTAACCGTGTTCGCTGTGTACGTTGCACTCTTGTTCTCCCTGCTTCTTTTCAATTAGTCTCCTGCGTTAGTATAAGATTATCGTTCCTATTTGGCAAGCAACATGGGCGCATGCGGGTACAGCGGACGCGATAAATCTGGCTCCTACAGTGAGTTGCATTGGCTCTTGCCAAAACCTGGCCTTTCTGTTTATACTAAACTATAAGAAATACTTCTTATGGTATCATACTGGGAGCACACGCATGTATCGCCTACTTGCTATTGACCTGGACGGAACTCTTCTTTCACCACAGAAGGTTGTTACACACCGAACATATGATGCCCTTACACAAGCAGTCGATTATGGAATGAAGCTTGTTATCGCCACTGGTCAGACGCTAAACGTACTACGAGCAGTTTGTGGCGATCTACCATTGAACGCGCCACAAATTATTTATAACGGGGCCATTATCGCGGACATTTCCCCTGGCACGATTTTACACGAGCAACTGGTACCACAGGAGCAGATTTTACCTACACTTGCGCTTCTACGTGACGCGGGCCTCTACCGCGCGTATCACACTCATCAGCATGTCTATGTTGATCAAGATACGCCCAACGCCCGTGGCTGGTATCGCCCACCAGTTCCTCCTGCGATAGAGGTTGCGGATGTTACGAGTATCTATCCTCAGCCCTGTATTAAACTGGTAGGAGTTGGTGACGAGAGCACATTACGCGCACAGCGGCAGGAACTAGAACGTCTGCTGGCTGATCAACTCTATGTAACGCAGGCATCACGCGATCTGCTGGAGTTTCTTCATCCAGCGGTCTCTAAAGGAAATGCGCTCAAATTTATTGCACAGAGCCTGGGTATCGCACCGGAAGAGATCGTTGCCTTTGGCGATAACCATAATGATATTGGTATGCTGCAGTTCGCCGGCCTGGGCATCGCAATGGGCAATGCTCACAACGAAGTGAAATCTGCAGCTGATTATGTTACATTACGCAATAGTGAGGATGGCGTTGCCATGGCCTTAGAGGAATTGGTGCTTCCATATTTAACGTAGGTGCGTCATCTTGCACGCGCCCGGTACCTGATGAGCTACGTTCACCGAAAGCGTACACACGCAGGGTGACGCCCCTACGCTATTGGCATAAAACGTTGTTATAGCGTACCATATTATTAATACCGGCTCAGTCCAACACATTATTTCATTTGAGAGGACGCATGACAAATTCAGAGCACATTTCTTCACCACAACTTGAGAAAGGCCAGATTATTCCAGCCTTTACGCTACCAGGAACCGATGGGATGCCTCATGGGCCCTGGGATTACAAACAACGTGAACACCTGGTAGTATTATTTATCCGCAGCGTTACAACGGATGCAGAACGCGAACTGTTGCGTACGTTTGCCACTCACTACACGGAGTTTCGCGAAGAGTATTGCGCTATTTTAGCTATTACAACAGAGGCAGTGATCACTAACTTACAGATGCGGGAACAGCTCCACCTACCCTTTCCCTTGCTGGCCGATCCGACTGGCCGTATCATCCAGCGCTATACTGCCTGGGAAGCAACCATCCATTCAGTGAAGCCCTGCATCATTCTGGCCGACCGTTATAATGCTCTCTATGAACAATGGAGTGCAGACAACGAGGCAGACCTTCCCCCTGTACAAGAACTACTGGAGACACTCCAGTATATGAATAAATTGTGTGCGCTTTAATTTGAGACCTAGAAAGTATTGAGTCTCCATCAACTAACAACGAGAGGATCACAATGCACGACCAACCAGAGTCCGCACTTCCCTGGAATATTGACACGCTGCTTGTCCACGGTGGAAAGCGCAGAAAAACGGGTAATGATGCTGGTACACCAACCATACAACCTATCTATGCCAGCACCACGTACCACTATGCAGATGTAGAAAATCTGGACAAGGCATTCGAAGGGGTCACTCGCGCAGGTGAGCCAGCCTTCGTCTACGCACGTCAGAGCAATCCGAACGCGAACGCATTTGAAACAACTATCGCCCAGGCAGAAGGGGGAGTAGGAGCCGTTGCGCTTGGTTCTGGTATGGCTGCTATCCACGCTGCTCTCTTAGCAGCAGGGCTCGTATCCGGAACAAAAATTGTGGCGTCAAAGGATCTCTATGGCCCAACCATTAGTCTATTGCAAAAAGTTTTCGCACCCACAGGAGTCGAGATCGTTCTAAGTGACCTGTGCTGTATTAATGCTCGCAAGTTCATCCGCAAGGAGCAACCTGATGTCATCTATGTAGAAACAATTTCCAATCCTCTCGTCAGGGTCGTCGATCTGGATGCGATCAGCGCAGCCGCACGCGAGGTGGGGGCTGTCACGATTGTGGATAGTACCTTCACCACCCCTTATCTGCTCAGACCGATTGAGCATGGTTTCGACCTTGTGGTACATAGCGCGACGAAATATATCAGTGGACATGGTGATAGTACAGGAGGCGTTGCCGTCAGTGCAAAGAATGTTCTGCTAGATCAGCTAAGGAGTTACGCTATCTTGTTGGGAGCAATGCTCAGTCCTTTTGAAGCACATCTGATGATGCGTGGGCTAAGAACAATGGCACTACGTATGGAACGTCATTGTAGCAATGCATTGCAGGTGGCACGTTTTCTGGAAGAGCATCCCGCAATTCATAAGGTCTATTACCCTGGTCTCTCTGCTCATCCACAGTATGCCCTGGCCACCAGCCTGCTAGGCCATGAACAATATGGAGGATTGCTCGCATTTGAATTGAAGGAACAATCACGCGCGGCTGTATATCGTTTTATGAATAGCTTGCAATTGTGCTTGCCGGTTACTACACTGGGGGACGTATTCTCAGAGGTAAGTTATCCTGCCGTGTCGTCGCATCGCACATTGACGAATGCGGAACGGGACAAGATGGGTATTACGGAGGGCTGTATCCGACTCTCAGTGGGCATTGAGCATATCGATGATATTGTGCATGATCTAGATCAGGCACTTGCGCACTAACAAAATCTACCGGGTCTCTATACAGGCGTCGTAAACGTAACATGCACATCTGGGCGTCGTAAATGTAACATGCACACGGACGTCGTAAACGCGGCCCCTACTTTTTGAAGAAGGTGCCGCGCTTGCGTGCGGATGGAGGCATGAAACGCTCAGCCTGGGCGGCGAGGGCACGGCCATTGAGAATCGTTTCGTGTGCCCAGAGCAGGTCTTCATACGATACTTCGGAGCGTTTCTCCTCCAGAGCATGGATAGAGGCAGCGATACAGACCTCGCGGAAGTGGCTACCTGGTTGCTTCAGAAGTTGAGGAGTGATTTTTGCATGCTCCTCTGCGCGATAAGAGGTTCCCAGGAAGCGTTTCAGGAAGCGAAGTGCAAGCGCCTCGTCCTCGACCAGGCCAATCTCGATGAGCATATCCACGCGGCCTGGACGATCACGAATGCGTGGATCGATACTCTCGGGATCATTACTGGTTGCCAGCAAAAGCGTACCCGCAGGATTGTCGGGCGTGCCAACGCCATCAAGCACATTGAGCACCAGCTGGAGTTTCATGTGCATCCGAGATAAACATCTCGAAATCTTCGACCAGAATCAGCGCAGGAAGTTTGCTTTCAGCCGCATTCTGTAGCGCATACGAGAGTTGCTGCCATGAACTGCCACGTCCCTTTGGTGGTGCACATACATAGAAGACTATTCCACCTTGCTTTACATGTCGTGCTCCCTCGGCTTTAAGCAAAGTCGTTTTGCCTGTGCCAGGAGGACCGATCAAGAGCACCTTGCGCAGACGAGGCACATGTAAGGCTGCATAATGACGCAGTATTTCAGGTGAGAAGACGCGCCGTTGAGCAGCCACCAGTTCCAGCGTCTCAGCAGCAAGCACAACATCATCAAAGCTTGTACGCTTGATTACATCAACAAGTTCATCATCTCCACCAACAATCTCGATACTACCACGACGTTCACGACGCGCAATAGTATCGCGCAACTCATCCAGCAACGCTAGAAATGCCAGCCATTCGTCCTGGCGACCATGAGGAACAGCCGCCATCACTATCGGCCCCCGATCGTTGTCATCATTGTCATCCAAAAAATGAACTGACAACGCTGTCCAGCCAGAAGCAAAGGTATAGCAGAGCCAACCATAAGGTGCTCCAGGCTGAGTCCTACGAGTGTCAATATCAGCATAATAGAGCATACCTGGCTTCAGGAGAGATCCACTCGACTGAACCTGCGCGATACCATGTGCATTCAGTGGTGCCTCCAGACGTCGCCAGCTTGCCAGTTGCCCAAAACGCACACGCTTGCGAGCCTTGCCACGCGCAACTAGCTGATCGAGCAGTATGGGATGATGCTCACCGTAAACACGACCATGAGCTGGAGATTCGAAAATTAAAGGCTCACCATCCAGTTCTAACTCATCCCAGAGCCCTTTTAATGTAGAAGCCACAATCTCGCAGCGAAACACCCGCATAGACCGAACCATCTCGGAAGGGGATAGAAGCAGGTCATTTTGTAGCGGTGCAAACAGCGAGTGAAGTCTTTCGAGACCATCCATGCTATTTCTTCTCTTTCATGGCTCCTTGCCCAGCCAGAAGGGCACTAGAATACTGCGCACCTTCATAATAGCATCTTGTTTGCTTTTTGTCAATGGTAATTGGGGGAAATTTTATATTTCTCTTAAATAGGGGTAAAAATATCAGCAGCCTGTTTAAATAAGTGTATTAAACGGACTGCTGAAATACTTTACCATCTTTGACAAGATGGAGGAAACGACACCAAAACTACTTCGTATGCCTCACATACTTCCCTGGAACTTTATCTTCCGCCTCACCACCCTCAGCCGAGGACATAACATGAAGCATAGCGGCTTTAGGGTCAACCACGAGATCGTTGATAACGGAACGCACACCGGGGAAGTTTGCAGCAATCTCTCCTGCAGCGGCTTTCTGCTCGGGAGTATGGACGGCACCACTCAAGCGTACATCGCCTAGACGTGGATAGACACCAATAGGCAGGTCACGCGTGCGAGCATCACGAGACAGAGCCATTGCCAGGTCGTTGGCCAGTTGATCGTCACCGACAAGACGGTTCTTGATCTCTAACAAACCTGCTACACCAAGCGCCTGGTCCTGCACAATATCGCTGCGTAGTGAACTGGAGATATTCCCATCAAGGTAAAGCACGCTATCCAGTACACGTATATTCATGCCTTTGAAGTCGACATGTAGAGGAGTAAGATCGAACAGGACATCTTCAACCTCTTGCTGTAATTCCGCGTCGCTACGATAAGGAGGAAGCGTCTGTAAGGTTGCTTCTGGAATGGAAACCACAATGCGCCCTGGCTCTATTGCTGTCACATAGTGCTGCTGGACCAGGGTACTTTGTCCGGGTCGAAGATGACGTGCCACACAGTAGGCAAGTTCACCTGTCCCGGGATAGACGGCGACCAGCACTAATTGACCCTTTGCGCTGGAGTCCGCCTGCTGCACCACGCTTTTTGCATCCAGCAGAACCCCCTCCACCTGCGTTTCGTCTGTTTCCAACTCATCGCGGGTAACGTTGAGGGTGATACCATCGCCCGTTGCATCCACCACAACTTCATATGGCTGCGAGAAGGTCTTGCCAAAGGGACGATTTTGCTTTACGCCGATGGAAATCAGGCGCTGGGTGGCTGGATCAAAGCCAAGATGGGTCAGCACCCCTTCTTCACCATCAGAACAAAATATTTTTCTGCCAAATTGAAACTTTTGCATTTCAGAGATTAACGTTGATTTTTCCATGTATCTTTCCAGCCTCGGTCATCAAAAATATGAGCGTTCAGCGCCAGCAACGCGCTCTATAGAGCTCCTGATAAAGAGTGTAGCACGTTCTTCTTCACTATGACAAGCCATTTTATTTCTGAGCATGCAGGCGCAAACATTGCATGTTTTTCAGCCTCATCCGGTCTCTTACAGTGCTAAGGTGGGTGAGCCCGACTCACGTGCAGAGCCAAAAATTGCATCAACAGCTTCGGGCGCGTAGCGTTCAACAATCGTTTCGGTAACGGCATTGGCGCGGCATATTTCACCAAACATGCTGGCACTGCGGCGTGGAATACGCTCCTGTGTCTCTGGATCGATTTCTATCAAGCCGAAGCGCACCTGCCAGCCATTATTCCATTCGAAATTATCCACCAGCGTCCAATGAAAATATCCGCGTATCGGGATACCTTCACGTAGTGCCCGGTGCACCATCGCCAGATGCTCCAGAATAGCACGTGGACGCCGATTGTCCGCTGCATCGGAGAAACCATTCTCTGTAATATAAAGTGGTTTGTTGCCGCGCGTTCGCTTATAGACGGACTTTAATACGCGATAGAGACCACCAGGATAAATCTCGCCAAAGCTCCCATCGAGGCCGGAATCATTGTGCAACGCCTCCTGGCGCACGAAACGACGTCCAAAGATCTCGGTAGAAGCGGTAGGATCGAAGCGTACCATCTCTCGTGTGTAGTAATTAACACCGTGATAATCTCTTGCTCCAGCCGCTCGTGCTATTGGTGACAAAAGCATGTTCGCAGGGAAAGTAAATCTGCCCGTCTCGCCTGCCTGCAACGGTGCCCAGTTGAAAAAGGTCTCCTGCACTCCGGCAACGCTACGAGCCAGGGGCGATAACGGACTGGCAGGATCGAAAAGGCGATAGTGCAGGCAATAGCCAATCTGGGCCTCCGGTTGGAGATCACGCATAGTATAGAACGCCTCGACATGCGCCTGCATCAGATTGCGCAAGACGAACAATGTCCGGGTCATATCCTGCTCACCTGGCGGAAAAACGCCTGTCTGATAGCCCTGTATAGCATACACATTTGGTTCATTAATAGTGACCCAGAAACTGCATAGATCGCGCAGGGAAGCGACGACGTGAGAAACGTAGCGCACAAAGAAGCGAATATTGTCCGTGCGTGCAAATCCATCGCGCTCGACAAACCAGAGTGGATCAGTAAAATGATGCAACGTAACAACAGGTGTGATATGACGACGACGCAGGTCCATTAGCATCGCACGATAACGCTCCATGGCGGCACTGTCCCATTGGCCCTCTGCCGGTTCGACGCGGCTCCATTCAATACTCAGACGCAGCGCATTATTCTCCATCTGCTCTGCCCGCTCAAAATCTTGCTCAGCCAGAAGCCACCAGTTAGAAGCATCACCACACTGCTCACCGCTGAGAATGTGTCCCTGCTGCTCCCATCGATACCATTGATTATTGGTGTTTCCTCCTTCGCATTGATGAGACGAGGACGCTGTACCCCAGAGAAACCCCTCGGGAAAACGTAGAATACGCTGCTGTGCCATGCCGGAAACTTCCACCTTTCAACAAATGTTGTTCGCCATTGAAAACACTGGCTCTATAGCTTAGACGTATCATAGTAACAGCTAGTATACACTCTACCCTGGAGAACAGTCCTTTCCTACCCTCTTATGCTCCTTTCACTATCTGAAAAGTGGAGCCTTTTAAGTTCCAATATTTTGCCAGTCTATTCACCAACTCGTGCTGTCGCTTCTGGACAACATCGAGCGTCCATTCGTGCGTATTGATCACCTGCGATGTCAATACAAAAGGAGAGACTCCTAACCGGTTTGAAAAGTAGACTTCTTTCTTCCTGGTAAAGTCATAATTACTCGCATCATGATTTTTTTGCCTTGAAAGCAAAACGAGATTGCCCAACCGATGCACCCATCGACTCTGCACATCTGCGGGGAACCACTTTGTCCATTCGCTATTTACAGCTACCTTTTGCGGCAGTACATGCTCTACTGAGATCGTCGGAAAATCATAGCTTGCGCTACCATCTGAGAGCAGAGAATCCAGGCGCAAAAGAATATACTTACACAGGCTGGCATTCACATTGATATAGAGGTTACCATTCAAGGCTCTGTAGGTATCACGTTGTTCGTCGTCAGTGAGTTGTAGAGGAGAAGCGCTCGCATAGACATTATTGCCCTGCTTTATGCTCATCTGCAATCGATGGTAGCGCTCTGCACGCTTATGATACGACATATTCAGGAGCAACAGACCTACGGAGAGGCGATCCAGATCCTTCAAGAAACGGAGCACCAGGTCAGGATTATTCCTGTTCCTGCCCCAATACTGTAGAGCAGCTGGTAGCCATTCTTTGTGAGGAAGGCGGTTGAGCCAGCGTAAAAGCCCTTCGATCTCAGGGGTGCATTGTGTATTCTTATAATTCGCAGTCGTAATAGCATGAAGAATATAACCATATGGATGCAACAAGTGATCAATCAGTTGTTGCGCCGTCATCCTGCGTTGAGCAGTTGGATAGACGTACATCTGAAACTCTTCCAGCAGGTTTTTGCGCATTCGTGCTCCCGCTGAGAGAATACGAATGAGGGACAGGAGATTTTGAAAACTCTCGCTTCCCAGCAGAACTTCGATCTCTTCCCACTTGTTGGTATACTCTTCCTGTTCTGTCGGTGGAATGTCGCCAATAATCTGTGCTTTGAGAATATCGGCATACGAAAGATTACGACCACGATCATTAAGCACTGAAAAAATACGGTAGGCGGTATCAAAATCAGCGGTCGAGACGACAACCACGAAACAATTATTGACAAGAAATTTACCCAGGCGAACACGTTCCGTCTCAGGCAAAAGCTGCAGACGTTGCATAAAGGTCAGTGCATTATCGCGAATATTCCGTTGACTCTCTGTGAGAACCATGGGTGGCAATGTGAGAAGATGCTTTATACCATTTTCAGCCTGAATATACGTCTGAAAGAATTCGGCATCGCGTCTACGCAGCGTCAGGCGATAACGGCTGGGTGTTCCAGCAAAGGCATTGGCTTTTTCATACAAAAAATGTTCCAGATCTCCAGCCTTTTCAGCTCGGATCGATGCACGTAAAGCGGCTAACAAGATTGTAATGGTCGTGAGACGCTGTTGCCCATCGATGACCTCAGAGTCTGGCTTATCGCCTTTGGTCAGAACAATACTCCCAAGAAAATATGGAGAAACTTCTTCCAGGTCCAGTTTGCTTTCTCCCATGGCATCAAGCAGATCTTCAAGTAATATGCCTGCTTCCTCTGTTGTCCAGGAATAAGGGCGCTGGTAGAGAGGAATGCTGAAAACGTAGTCGTCGCTAAAGATTTTTTTGATTTCACATTGCCGCGTGTCAATGCTTACCCGGCTCATGCGCTTGCTCCTGTTCTAGCTTTATCATGCAGCAGAAAGATTGCCGTCCAGTAAGGCTCAACGAAATATAGCAGAAATATACTCCATTGCATGATTTTTTGATCTATAGAAAGGAGATTAACGCCTCGCTTATTGCTCCGTCAAGTACTTTGGACTTATGGGGGTAAAAGAGTCAGACATCCTTACATCCGCGCGGGAGTGTAAACGCATTGACTCCAACTATTTCGGAAAAAAACGACGAGAAAAGGGGGTGATATATGAAATACGCTAACTACTGGTTTCCTACAGTAGTTAGCGTATTTCCGTTCCTTTGCTACATCATTGGTTGGAAGCAATGAAGCTTGAGGCCTCTACCCTAAATGCTACTCACGGATACCGCGTGCAGGCAGCGGACGAACCAGTGGGCTCATCACTGGCAGGCTCTTTTTGCTGCGCGGCAGACGCTGACGCACCAGATAATTAGGAGCATTGGCCAGGTCGTTCTTCTCCAGGGTCACATCTTCACCGAAGCGGTTGAAAAAGGAGAGCTCGAAATTCGGAGTCTCGCCGAGTGCTCCATGAGGGCAGACCTCTACGCAGTCGCCACAGAATATGCAGCGATCCAGAGCGAAGGCATAACGCGTCAACGTGCGCTCAGCCATCATCAACGAGCCAGTCGGACAGACCTGGGCACAGGCACCGCAGGAGACACAGTCGGTATCGTGCAGGCTGACATTAAACGGCGTCGCGACAATAGTATCGAAACCCTTACCAAACATGCCGTAGCAATCGGGGCCGATCACATCGTGGCAGACGCGTACGCACTGGGTACAGTTAATGCACTTGTTGGGATCACGCAGGATGAAGCTGTGCGACATATCCAGATCATAGTCATGGTAGTCGCTCGGTTCTCCATCGTGGAAACGGTTATCGGCCAGACCGTGCTCAATACTATACTTTTGCAGATCGCATTGTCCGGCAGCCGGGCAGGCACACTGTAAACAACGTGCAGCTTCGCGCTCAGCCTGCTCCTGTAGATAGCCCATCTCAATCAAAGTAAAGTTGCGCTTGCGATCCTCGTAGGGCAACATGGGCATCTTTACCTTGGGTTCAACTGGCTTATAGGGCACGATATCGAAGAGGTCCGGTTTGCGCTCTTCCAGTTCCAGGCGACGCGCCACTTCGTTCATATCCTCGCCCAGCAAGAATGAATGGATCGAGCGAGCGCCCAGTTTCCCTTGCGCCACGCACTCAATGATCGTCTTCGCGCCCATCTGACAGTCACCACCTGAAAAAACAGCGTGCCGATCTGTCATATAGTTATGCGGATTCGTCTGGACCGTCGTCCATTTCGTCCACTTTACGCCCGATTTCTCATCGAGAACGGCCTTATCGGGCTTCTGGCCGAATGCCGGGATGATCGTGTCGCAATTGATAACAAACTCCGAACCTTTAATCGGCACCGGGCGGCGGCGGCCACTGGCATCCGGTTCACCCAGCTTGTTGCGCAAGAACTCCAGACCCTTTACTTTGCCATCCTCAATAATAACCTTCGTCTGCTGAACGAAGAAGATCAGTTCTGTCCCTTCAGCATCGGCATCCTCAATTTCTTCCATCGTCGCCGTCATCTCTTTGATCGAGCGACGATAGCCAGTGTGAACTTTAGCACCCAGGCGCAACGAGGTACGTGTGCAGTCAAACGTGGTAAATCCACCTCCCAGCACAACAACCTCGGTACCTTCCTTCACAGGGACAGGCTTGCCTTCCACCTTCTCACCCAGGAAAGCAATAGCATTCACAACGCCTTCTGCATCCTCACCGGGCGCGTCCAACGGATTACTGGTCCAGGCACCAATCGCGATGTAGACGGCATCAAAGCCCTGAGCAAACAGATCATCGATGGTGAAATCACGACCCAGGGCGACGCTACTCTGCAAGTCTACACCAAGCTGCCAGACATGATCTATCTCACGATCCATAATATCCTTTGGCAAGCGATACTCTGGAATACCATAGCGAAGCATCCCCCCAGGCTGAGGCTGCATATCAAAGACCTTGCAGTAATGTCCTTTAAGGGCGAGATAATACGCACAGGTTAAGCCTGCAGGTCCAGCTCCCACAACCGCTATTTTCTTCCCGGTTGGCGGATCTTTCAGATATGGCACGGCAGGGTCAAGCAGCGAGTACTCGGCGGCATGACCATGCATACGACAGATAGCGATCTCTTCTTCCACCAGTGTGCGGCGGCAAGCCTTCTGGCAAGGAGCCGGACAGGTCAGGCCCAGAATGTAAGGGAAGGGAAGCACCTCTTTTACCAGGCGCGATGCCTCCTTCATTGAGCCCTTTGCAATGAGCTCCAGATAGCCTGGAATATCAATGTGTGTCGGACAGTCTATCTGGCAAGGAGGCTGACAATACGCATTGTGATCAGAGAGCATCATCTCCAGGTTTGTGCGCCGAATATGGAACAGTTCATCTGAATTCGTCGTCACGACCATCCCTGGCGTTGCCGCTGTGTTACAGGAAGGCAAAGGCCGCTCCGCGCCCTCGATATGCACAAGGCACATACGGCAGGCTGAAGTTGGCTCCAGCTTCTCATCATTACACAGATTCGGGATATCGCTGATCCCATTATCGACAGCCACGCTCAGGACGGTCTGCCCCTGGTAAGCCTGCATTACCTTGCCATCAATGGTAATCGTAAAACTGGGATGCCCCACATCATTACGCACCAGAGGTCCTTGCGGCTCCTGAGTGATTGGTGCAAAAGTATCTCGGACTGATATAGCCATCTAGTATAATCCCTCTTAACAAACAGGTGCATAGTACGATAAATCGCACGGGCGCGATAAATCGTGCCCCTACAATCAATTACGGCAGGACATGCTTTGTTACAAAACGATGCGCACGTACGGGCAGACACATACCCGTCGGGCATTGCTGCTCCTGAACATGCAACGTGAAGTGATCGGACCAATAGCGTTTCGCTGTCTTGTACGCATTGGGAGCTTGCACACCAAAGCCACACAGAGAGCCATTGGGCACATATGCCGCAAATTCGTCCAATACATCGATATCTCCATTGACACCCAGATCACTGACAATTCCCTCTAGAAGACCCGCCATACGCTTTACACCCAGGCGGCAAGGCACGCACTTGCCACACGATTCTTTGCCAAGATAGCGCATACGTTCCATAGCCCACGCAACCATGCAGGTATCAGCAGGCAGCAATTCAAGAATACTGGAACCCACAATCGCGCCAGCCTCTTCCAGAGGATCGAAATCATAAGGAGTATCGAGCAAAGATACAGGCAAGGCTCCGCCCTCTGCGCCACCGACAACAATAGCACGCACTTCCGCTTCAGTGCGACCCAGACCTGCATGAGCAAGGATAGCGCGTAGTGACGCACCAAAGGGCACTTCAACGACATGGGGCTCACTCTCTGGCCCAAAATCGTAGACGGTTAGTAACTTGGTACCCCCCGTGGTTGCAGAACCCACGCTAGCAAACGTCTCCGCGCCATCACGCACGATCAGGGGTACATTCACCAGTGTCTCAATGTTGTTGATCGCGGTCGGCTTATCCCAGAGCCCGTACTGAGCAGGGAAAGGGGGGCGTTGTTCAGGCATACCACGACGACCCTTAATCAAGGCCATCTGCACCGTCTCTTCGCCGCCCATAAAGCCGATGTCCACACCCAGGATATTGATTGTACAGCTAAAATCGGTGCCCAGGATATCGCGCCCGACGAGATTTGCATCCAATGCCTCCTCCAACGCTTTCTGTGTCGCCTCAATACCTTCAAGAAAAGAGCTGCGAGCGAAGAGGTAGGCTTCAGATGCCCCCACGGCGTAGGCGGCAAGGATGATCCCTTCGATGACCTGGTGAGGATTGGTTTCTAGCAATGTACGAGCGACAAGGGAGCGGCTATCAGCATCGTAGGCATTGCAAATAACATATTTCGGCGTATCATCAGTCTGCTGTACGATGCGCCATTTTTCGCCTGTGAGTCGACCAGCGCCACCACGCCCACGTAATTTTGCGTCAATGACGTGCTGAACGATCTGATCGGGCGTCTGCTGGCGGATAGCAGCATCTAATGCTTTATAGCCACCAGTTTCTCTATAAGCGGCAAGGGAGCGGATAGCGGAGCCATCCTGCCGCAGGATGCGATAAGAATTTGAAAAATCAGGCATTGGGCTGCCTCACATGATTAATATTGCCCCATACGCCGCGCCTATCCGGTGCAAGGCCACGTTCGGGTTGATCGTCGCGCTTGATACCTTTCACAGCGGGTGCAGGTTTAAATTTTGGACTCATTGTCGCGATGCCAAAGAGATCGCTTAGATCTACGCCACGAGCCTGGACGATGCGCTTCGCGGCGGGTAAAGGAAGATAGCCATAGATATCCATGACTGTATCTAGCAGTGCAGGCAATGCACCAGCTTCATATGACCATGACTCCAGCAATTCATCAACCTTGCCCAGGTCGATTTCCGGTTCCAGGTAGTCCTTTACAGGCATAGAGACACAGGGAGGCACAGGCTTGTTTAAATATTCGGTCGCATATTCCGAGACACGCGTGGTATAGAAACCAGCCTTGGGGGTTCCTGAGGCGGCCGGAATCTTACGTGGCGTAAACTTCTCGGCTCCATCGCGAATATATGATTGGTACCAGGGGCGCTCAACAAAATTAAGCGCAGGCTCATATTCTATCGTAATCGCGCGTGGAGGGCATGCCTTTTCGCAGAGCAGACAGGCTTCACACTTCAAATTGAACTCTCTATGGAGGCCACCCTCCGCAATCAATTGGATTAAGCCACGACTACGAGGTGGTAGCTTTGGCTTTTCATAGGGGTAGAGCCGGGTTACTTTAGGCCGAAAAAGGTGGCTAAAGGTCAGGCCCATACCTTCAAGAATACCACGCATAGGTTACTCCTCTATTTCTTTTTCGCCACGGATTTTTAGACCCTGTTTCTGGATTTTTTCACGTAATTTCAGAATACCTTCGATCAATGCCTCCGGACGTGGAGGGCAGCCAGGTACATAGACATCAACGGGAACGATAGTATCGACGCCTTGAACGGTATAATAGCTATCATAGAATTCGCCGCCCGAATTGGCACATTGCCCCATGCTAAGTACCCATTTTGGCTCCGGCATCTGTTCCCAGAGCAAACGAAGGCGCGGCCCCATCTTCACAGAGACAGTGCCAGCGACAATCATCAGATCGGCCTGACGAGGACTGGAACGGAATACTTCCGAACCGAAGCGTGACAGATCGTAATGTGCCTGTGCAGAAGCCATCATTTCAATGGCACAGCAGGCCAGGCCGTAGCCAAGCGGCCAGACGGATTTTGAACGTGCCCAGTTCTGTGCCCACTGGAGCATATCTGCCAGGCTGGTCAACTGGACTGGGAGTTCCTGATCGCCGGGGATATATTCTTGTGGGCCAGAAGCCATTGTCAATGGTACAGCTTTTCGGCGCACGGACGATGCCGACGTTTTCCCATTTTCCTTTATTTCACTGCTCATAAAAATGCTCCTTCGCAACAGTCTAGCAGTGCCTGTTGCTCGGTTTAGAAATGATTGCAGGGTTTAGATATGAGATGGGGGTTACTATAATTACACTCCACCTTGCTGCCCCTATTATAGCACGCGAATGCCAGATGCGCTATTACGAAGTGGCTCATTTAATCCCATCCCTCCCAGACTTGCTACTTTAAACGGAGTCTCGCTATGCTATAATGAGGCTGGTTCATCAGAATAAGAGGAGAGGTTTATGGCAATAGAGCATCCACAAAACATAACAGTTGAAGAATACTTTCAACTTGAAGAAAAAGATCCTGATACACGCTACGAATACAGCGATGGACAGGTGTATGCGATGGCAGACGGAACCGCCAACCATGATACTATCAAATCAAATATACAAAGGATGCTCTGGAATCTTCTCCGCGGAAGTGGCTGCCGCGTCTATAGTTCAGATATGAAAGTCTTCATATCTGAAACACGCTATTTCCATCCTGATGTGATCATGACCTGTAATCCACGAGATCGAGGAACTGTTCAAGCCATTCAATTTCCACGTCTCGTTGTTGAAGTCCTTTCCCCAGTACAGAACTCACCGACCGAACATGGAAGCTCAAAAATTACCGTGCACATCCTACAATTGAAGAATACATGCTGATTGACTCAAGATCGCTCAAAATAGAAATTTACCATAAAGAGAACAATAAGTGGATCTACGATTTATTTGAAAACGACGCAGAAATCACGCTGAACAGCTTGGAGGTACATTTTTCTCTCACAGACGCCTATGTAGATATTGAATTCGATGATGCAGCGGAAGCATTTTGAATATAACGACGATGCAATGTAAAGGAGCAAACATATGGGTACATACACTATCGCAGTCCTGCCGGGCGACGGCATCGGTCCAGAGGTCACCGAGCAAGCCATTCGCGTCCTACAAACCATCGGCAACCAGTACGGACATACATTTACCTTCCATAAAGCGCTAGTAGGCATCGCAGCACTCGAAGTTGAGGGAGACGCTATTTCGGATGCTACAATGGAGCTCTGTCAAAAAAGCGATGCAATTTTATTTGGTGCCGTTGGAGGAGCAGCAGGGTTAGAAACAAAATATACAGTCAAACCCGAAAAAGCACTCTTCCGCCTGCGTAAAGAGCTCGAACTCTACGCCAATCTGCGCCCGGTACGACCACTCAAGGCGCTACTCAATGCGTCGACAATTAAGCTTGAAGTATTGCAGGGAACGGACCTCCTGGTTGTGCGCGAACTGACAGGAGGGCTTTATTTTGGCAAGCCAAGCGAAATTCGCGAGACTGAACATGGAACAGAGGCTATCGACACGCTTATCTATACCGAGGCTGAGATCGAGCGCATCGTACGTACTGCCTTTGACCTGGCACGCGGACGACGCAAAAAGGTGACATCGGTAGATAAAGTGAATGTGTTAAGCTCATCGCGGCTGTGGCGTCGTGTCGCGGAGCGTGTAGCCGCCGATTATCCAGATGTTGCGTTTGATTCGCTACTCGTTGATGCCTGTTCGATGCACCTGATTCGTCGGCCAGCTAGCTTTGATGTAATTGTGACCGAAAATATGTTTGGCGATATTCTGACCGATGAGGCATCGATGCTGGCTGGCTCAATGGGTATGCTCCCCTCAGCAAGCCTGGGCACACGGCAAAATGGGCATGGATTGTTTGGACTCTACGAGCCGATCCACGGTTCCGCACCAGACATAGCGGGGCAGGGAAAGGCCAATCCCATAGCGGCCATTCTCTCAGCGGCTATGCTGTTGCGCCATTCACTCGGCCTGAGACAAGAGGCCGAGGCAATAGAAGCTGCAGTCGAGCAAACCATCAATGCAGGCTATCGAACAGAAGATCTGCGAGAAGAGGGCAAAGAAGTATTGGGAACACAGGAGATGGGGAACCAGATAGTACAGACCGTGAGCCGCATCCCAGTCTAGCCCATCATTGGTTGAGGACAGGGGCCCAGGAGACGCAACTTCTCCTGGACCTTTGCGAGTTCTTCCTGCAAGGATTGAAGATCAACCGCTTCGTGTACAGTCGTATCCTGCGTTTCCTGATTGGCGTCTGGGAGTTGAGCAAACGTTGCCTCCAGACGCACAATCTCTTCCGACAGGAGTTGCCGCTGCGCATACCAGCGCGTCACAGCACGTTCAACACCCACATTCTCACCTTTCCTGACCGACAGAGACTAATGAGCAACTGCCCCATAGACCAGAGCGTTAAGGGTATTCAATAATTCCTCATCCTGGTATGGCTTCACCACGTACGCGCTGGCACCAAGCTGCATAGCACGCTGCTGATGCTTGGAAGCTGCACGAGATGTGAGCACCACAAGAGGAAGCGTACGATATTGCTCCTGAGCACGTACTGTCGCAGTCAACTCATAGCCATCCATACGTGGCATCTCAATATCAAGCAGCACAGCCGCTGGCGTTTCGTAGGAGATCATCTCCAGAGCCTCGACTCCATCACGCGCCATCTGGACCTCCCAGCCATGCTGCTTCAACATATTCCCTACAACGCGCCGTACGCTCGGGCTATCATCCACAACCAGAATATGCTTTCCACGCTCAGGCCGAGAGACAGCAGCAGGTGCCGCACGTCCAGGGAGCGCAGGCTGTTGCCGGGTAGAAGAAGATACATCCACAGTCTGCCTCAAAGAAGCAGGAGTCAACCCTGGTGTTCCTTCTCTGGGCATAGGAACGGAAAGGATCCCGGTATCATCTACCATTTTTTGACGAAGTGAGAGCAACTCTGTCAATTCTAGAATGAGCACAACACGCCCATTGCCCAGCACCGTACCACCAAGGATGCCATGCACGTGACGCAAATGTGGTCCCAGGTTCTTCGTCACGATATCCTGTTTGCTCTTAATCTCTTCCACAATCAAGGCAAAACGGTGACCGCCTGCATTTACCAATAACACCTGCGCTTTTTCGTCAAGCGGCCTGGCGGGTAAGGAGAGATACTGCGCCAGAGTATTCAAGAGATAGACTTCATTACGAATCGCCAGAGCGGGTTGCCCTGCAACAGTGGTTCGCTTGAAATTATCGAGGCGACCAATTGCTTCCACCATCACCGTTGGAACAGCAAACTGCTGTCCGCCGACCTTGACCATCATAGCACTCTGAATAGCCAGACTGGTGGGGAACTTCATAATGAATGATGTTCCATGACCAGGCGTTAAATCGACAGCAAGCGTTCCCCGGAGGCGCGAGACACTGTCACGTACAACATCAAGGCCCACCCCACGTCCACTTTCTTCACTTAAGACCTCAGCAGTTGAAAAGCCGGAGAGGAAAATAAGGTCAAGGACATCGGCCTCGTTGAGATGCTGATCTGGACGAATTAAGCCACGATGGATCGCGGTATTACGCACATGCTCAAGGTCGATACCAGAGCCATCATCGCTTACAGTGATAACCACCTGGTTGCCTTCGTACGCTGCTGAGAGCTTAATCTGCCCAATCGGGGACTTGCCCTTCTGGATACGAATATCAGGCGTTTCAATCGCATGGTTCACTGCATTACGAATAAGGTGGAGCAACGGGCCAGCAATCTCTTCAAATACAGTACGATCAACTTCCGTCTCTTCGCCTTCCAACAGAAATTCGAAATCTTTTCCCTGTTTAAGCGCTACGGCACGAGCCGCACGATAGAGACGTGGAGCCATCGATGAAAGTGGCACCAGGCGTATCTTCATCAGACGATCCTGGAATGTGGTATTGAGACGATTTTCACGCGCGAAGATACCTTCAGCTTCGCGAATGATAGTATCCATCTCACTGCTCAAGGTCGTCATATCCGAGATACCCTCACTCAAACCACGCGCAAGTTGGTGGAACTCGGTATAACGATCAAGTTCCAGTTCATCGAATTCCGCCAGGTGAGATGGTTCACCAAGGAGATTATTCTGACCATTCACTCTACTAGCACTGCTACTACTGATGCTTCGTTGGACGAGTGATTGGTCTCCCTGGCCCGGCATAGCCTGTACGGAATGGCCACTGGGTAAGGTCGCGGCTTCAAAGCGGCTCTCTAACTTTTGACCAACACCATATAAGCGATTGCTACTAACACCAACATCAGAGACAAGACGGACCAGGCGCTGAATACGTTCTTCAAGCACACTACGATTCACCAGTAACTCACCAAAGAGATTTACCAGTTCGTCCAGCTTTTGCAGGCGCACACGCACGCTCAATTCGCCACGCATAGTCCGCTGAGCATTTGTCTCAACAGATTGACCGTCAGCGATGATGCCTGCAACTCCACCATTTCCAGCCATCCCATCATCGCTGCTATCAGTTTCAGTGTCGATGTACTCGTCCGCATGCCCCTGTGGCATTGGCGTGCTATGTTCTTCGCCCAACAATTCTATGTAGCGCCTACGTAGCGTCTGCACTCTTGCTTCAGCCGCATTTATTTCAGAGCCACGGCCAGAAATCAGGATATCAAGCGTTTCGGCAGTATCAAGAATAAGGCTGAGAACAACGGATGAAACGGTTGACGTCCCTTCCATAATGCTATCCAGCAGATCTTCAGAGATATGGCTGAGATCAGCGATAGCACGGAAACCCATCATTCCTGCTGCACCCTTGAGCGTATGAGTAGCGCGACGAATTACCTGAATCAGTTCAAGATTTTGAGGTGCTTTTTCCAGTGCAGCAACATGCATACTGATCGTTTGCAGATGTTCCTCGGCTTCCGCTCGGAAAATCTCGGCGGCCTCTTCGCCCAGGTCAGAGGCAAAAGATGACTGCTGTACCTCAGAGGTAGGAGAAGTAACGAGACTGGAAGTTGCAGATGGGAGTATTGGAGAAAGCGAAGAGCTAAGATGACCAGTTGCCTCGCCTGTCCGGTCCATAAAATTTGATACCGACGACGGGGACTGGCGACTCACCGCAGACTGAGTTGCAGCAAGTTCATGTTCGTTCGTGGAGATCTGCTTCAGAAACTCCTGACGCACCTGAATTTCTACCTCACTACGCAGGCGTGCTTCCATCTCTTCCGGCGATTCAGCTAGATTTGGACCAGCAACACGTTCCTGCAAACGTCTTCGTTCTTCGAACTCCTGACGCATCTCAAGCCGTATCTGCTGTTCCAATTCAGCACGAAGGGTAAGAGGCATAGGGCGTGCCTCGTATTCCCGTCGTATCTCCTCACGTAACTGGGCCTCCATCTCAGCGCGGAGTGCGGCAACATCTCCCTGGCGTTCAAAAGTAACACGCTCACGTACTCTATCTTGATCTGACCCAACGCGCATTTCCCATGGCGTCCAGCCAGGCTCCTCTACCAGAAGATGAGAAGCTTTGTCCTGCTGCTGGCGAAAAGCTGCGCCAAAAGAAGAGAGTGATACCTGTAACTGCTGAAATGCACTATTCATCTGCTCATCAGTTAACTCGGTACCGCTGGTAATCTCACTGAGTAGCTCCAGCACTTTCTTCAGTTTGCTATTAGCAACCCACATCACAGAGAGCGGAAGATAGCGCCGTACCTGTTCAGGGCTATTGCGGAGATTCAACCCCATGGCCTGGCCAGCCCAGTCTTCCATCCGATCAAGGGCATCTTTTGAACCATCAAGAAACCCCTTGAACTCACTACGTTGCGCCTCAATGAGTGATTCAGCCATATGCAATTGAGAGACCAGGTTTTTCAAGGCTGACGCTTGCATTTCCAGATTCTGTGCATCCTTCTGCACCTCTTCATAGCTCTGTAGAGGAGCAGCAGATTGAGCAACCAGTTCAGTTCCATATGAGTTGTCAGGCACAGGTATTGGATTTTCTGGCAGAAGTTGCTCAAAAGCTTGCGCGTCCTCATGCTCTATTGGCACTTGCGGGAAGACTGCAGGTCTCTGGCGAATAGAAGCAACCAGCTCATCAAGGGCACTGGATGAGGAGAAGGAAACGGCAGGAGATGGAGGCGAAATGACCTCCTGCTCCACGGGTGACAAAGATTGATCACGGTTATCAGTTACCGCCGTCAGCTCTTCAGGCCATGCGATGTCCTCTCCTGCATCAATAGCTGGTGTACGGAACGAAGCCAGCACCTCATCAAACGACGGCATTGAAGGAGCAGGCGTAGAATAAACAGGATTATTAAACTGCTGCTGTGGTTGCCCTGAGAACGTATAAAACTCCTGGCCCTGTTGCTCATTGAATGCCATGCGATCCTCTGTTCCCTGTACAGGAGGGGGAGAATAAACAGGAGAGACAGCTGGCAGAGATTGAGAAAACTGAGCAGACTGGGTCGACGCTTCGACGAAAGCACGATAACGCGAATAATCGGCGTCATCCTCTGCGATCACCGCCTCCTCATCGATTCCGTTACGGATACCCTCCAGGAGTTGATGCAAACGACCGAGAGAACGACGTAAAAGGCCGAGAGCGGGCTCATCGAGCGTCGTTATCCCATCCAATGCATCCCCCAGAATATCTTCCATGCCGTGTGCAACGTGTGCCAGACCAGGAAAGTCCATCATGGAAGCAGAACCGCCAATGGTATGAGTGCGGCGGTACGTTTCTTCAAGGGCATCCATGTCGCCAGATGAGTGCGTCAAACGCTCAAGGTTCGTCTCGATTTCCGGTAAATAACTATTCACCTCTTCGATAAACGAATCAAGAACTGATAGTTTATCAAATGTATTCGACATGTTGCGCGTACCCACTTAACTATGATTGTGTTACTTGCTTGCTGCCATTCCAAATATCAAAGGGTGAGGCTGTTCATTCTCCAGCCTCATCCCTGAGATGGTTCTAGAATCACAGGACGCAATGTAGCACCAACACCTACAAGCCAGGTTACCCATTATTTGAGAAAGGCGTCTGGTCTTGATTAAACAATAATTGGCTCTGGTTCTGCTGATTCTGAAAATTCTGTGAATTTGGAACCTGCCCACCCTGCTGCCAACGTGGACGAACAGGAGATGGCTGCCCCGCTTGTCCCGGAGGAGGCAACAGGTTCGGATTAGGAGCAGATGGCTGATTTCTATTCTGAAAAGGTGGCTGGCCCTGAACATTGAACGATGACGTTCCTCCCCCAAATTGTGGGGCATTGGCACCACCAAAGTTCATCCGGTTATCAAAACCATTACTATCACCAAAATCCGGTTGATTGCCAAATTGAGCACCAAAGCCATAGCCATTCTCAAACTCGGGAGCTCCATAGGGCTGTGAATTATTACCACCATACTGCTGACCATACTGCTGACCAACGAAAGGCTGTTGTCCTCCCGAAAAGCCCTGTTGGACTGGACCATTCGCTTGATGCGCCTGAGTTGCCCAGGGTTGCTGCGACCCGAAGCCTCCAGCTCCCCCAAAATCCGGCTGGTTATTCAATGCATACTGGTTACCAGAGGCACGTGCAGAGGTCAGAGCGACCAGAGAGCCCGAATTTCCAGGCTCAGGCAAAGGTGGGAAGTTGCCAGCGAAACTATTACCAGCGTAATTCTGGTTTCCCCAGTCACTCTCCATGTTCTGCATCATCGATGACGCAAACATCTGCTCACCATTATTATCGCCCATCTCCGAAACCGATGTCATATTCGGGAATGAACCCAACATTTCATTATTGCGCTCCGGCAGACGGAAGGTTGACACAGAGGCACGCAATTGCTCTGAAAGTTCTGCCAGGTAACTTACACTCACTGCCGCTTCCTGCGTCCCTGCGTCGGTCTGACGGGTAATCTCGGAGATACGCCCCATTGTGACTGCAACTGCCTCAGAAACAGTTGTCTGCTCGTTGGCAGCACGTGCAATACTCTCAATCATTTGTGCCTGCCGCTCTACAGCGCCATAGATGGAGTTCAAAGCGCGACCCGCCTCATCTGCCAGTTGCGACCCCTTTACCACTTCCTGAGTGCTATCTTCCATAGCAACCACGGCTTCATACGTATCACCCTGAATACTCTTTACCAGAGTCGCAATCCGCTTCGTTGACTCGGTTGAACGCTCTGCCAACAGACGGATCTCATCAGCCACAACTGCAAATCCACGCCCATGCTCACCGGCCATCGCCGATTGAATAGCGGCGTTCAACGCAAGCAGGTTGGTCTGATCAGCAATATCTTCGATAATACGCACGATCTCGCCGATTTCATTGGAACGCTCACCCAGCCGCTTGATCTTCTTCGATGTTTCCTGCACATTCTCGCGGATCAACATCATTCCTTCAATGGTCTGGCGCACCGACTGTTGACCGTTAGCGGCATTGCGCAGGGCTTCCTGCGCCATTTCGGCACTCAATTGGGCATTACGAGCAACATTTTGAATAAAGATAGCCAGTGCCTCAACCGCCTCGGTAGTCTGCGAAATCTGTGCCACTTGCGTTTCAGAAGCCTGAGCCAGTTCCGCAGAGCCATCAAGGATGCGCCGCGTCGCATTGGTTACCTGCACCGCCGTCGATTGAACGCGGCCCACAACTTTAGCCAGCTCTTCAATCATATAGTTAAAGGAGTCAGCCAACACACCCAGCGTATCAGGCGTCACTTCTGCTTGCACACGCAGATCGCCATCACCAACCGCACTTACCTCTTGCAACAACTTCTCAATCTGTGCCTGCAAAGCCGCTGCATCACTACCACTACCCGCACCAACGCCCAAAGAAGATTGAGGTACACTATTGTTCTGATTATCTAAAAGCGTATTGATGGACATGGCCAGCAACGCGAAATCATCACCACCATTGACGACAGCACGTGCGGTACGATCACCGCTCGTGTAATCACGACACACCTCAGTCAGCTGCTGAATACGATCTCGAATACGCCCTTGTATGATATAATTAATGACCATCACACTCAAGAGCACAAAGACTGCACAGATGAGTACCGCGATCATCAACGAAAAGTGATCGAGAGACGTAGATAACCAGCTAAGTAAAGCGAGTAAAACGACGGGAATACCGATGGAAGTAAATAACCCCAACTGCATCAATGCGTTGACCGTCATTCCACCTCTGTTGCGCTCCGGATTCATACGCCAGACCTCCCTATTGACAAAAATATATCTATGATTTCGAGAGAAGCGATCACCGCTGTGATTGCTTTTTTCTGTACCAGGTATTAACCAAGGACCTTATACTGTTGAATTTTCTCTGAGAAAAGAAGGCGAGGTACATCGAGAATCACCACCGTACGGTGAGTAAACAGTGCACATCCAGCAGTGTAAGGAAGGGCCCATTGCGGAATAGTCGCCTGGCGCACATTTCCATTGATGATACTAGCAGAAGGGATCGGTAGCATCTCACTAACACCATCCACCACAAAGCAGATTACCATTTCATTGAAGTGTAATGACAATAAGCGAGTACGTGGAGAATAAGAAAGCAGTTCCAGATCTAAAAGCATCCGCAGATCGATCACCGAGATAATGGAACCACGCAAATTCATCACACCACGAACCCATGGAACGACGTTGGGCACCGGAGTAAGATCAACCAGCCGTTCCACCCCCTGCACAAACTCTGCCTTCACGGCCAACTCTCGATCTGCCAGAGAGAAGACAAGGTATTGTTCACTGGTGGCAAGGGAAGTTCCTCTCGGAGCTAGATTACCCTCTATCTGAGCTGCCATACTCTGTAAAGCCAGAGATTGGGCTGCTGAAGGAGAGAGAGAACGTAGTTGCTGAACAACGTTCAAAACGTCTTGTTGAGATTTTCTCAGATCTTCACTTGACACTAGAATTACTCCTACCTGGCAAAGACACTGCTGTCTCGCTACCCCTCCGTCTCTACTAGCGACCTCTAAATGAGGCGGCGTACACTGGCAACTAGCTCATCACTACTGAACGGTTTCGTGATATAAAGATCAGCCCCTTGCCGCAGCCCCCAGGCTTTGTCTAACGGAGTACTCTTACTTGTTAACAAGATAATCGGAATGTGCCTGCTCACTTCTGAATTCTTGAGTTTTCGACATAACTGAAAACCATTTTGCTTTGGCAAAACAACATCAAGCACAATACATTGTGGACGTTCTTTAAAAACCTTCTCGACTGCCTCATCGCCGTCAACGGCAGTGACAACCTCAAAGCCACTGTTTCGCAATGGTCCCACAATCATAGTCAATTCCGTCCAACTATCATCCACAACGAGAACTTTTTGCCCCGGCATTTAATTATAACCTTTCCTTTATAAACCACACTAGTGCGATGGGAAATAAAGGCTATTTTCCTGATAGGTCTCTCCCATGATGAGGAGTAGGAGAATAGGACTTAACCGCGATAGCGTAAGCGTGGGCGCATACCTTCCTGCTGGATAGGCATACGTTCCTGCCAGTTGACCAGATGCTTTTTGACCGTCTGCACTAATTCAACAGAATCAAAGGGCTTAGTCAGATACTCTGTTGATCCGGCAAGCCGCCCACGCATCTTATCAAACAAACCATCTTTCCCACTCAGCATGATAATTGGAATCTGGCGAAACTGCAAGTTTTTTCGTATAATCTGGCAAATATGGTATCCATCCATGCGCGGAAGCTGAATATCAAGCAAGATAACAGCGGGCATTTCATCGGCCACAGAAGTAAGTGCACTTAACCCATCGCTGGCAGTAATCACGCGAATATGTTCTCGTTGCAGAGTCATCTGGACAATTTTCCGCACGGTAGGGCTATCATCTACAACCAGCACTGTTGGTTCTGCCATTTACATTGACCTCCTTCTTGTTTCAGACGACCAGAAAGCTTCTCCATTACCTTCCGGAGTTCCGCTCCTTTGTTGTACGATGCCAAGATGGGAAGATTGTATGGCATCACGACCACGCGCCAATTGCGTATTACGATGTGCACGATAGACCTGGTACTGCTGCACCTCGTGTTCAACTTCAGTCAGAAAGATCTTCCAGGCAACATTCAACTGACGCCCGGTATGGGAATTGCCAACCTCATCGCGCAAGAGCTCCGCGAAGATCAAGCGCAAAAAGGCGGCCAGTCCCTGTACTGCCTCCCAGTAAAATTCTTCCAATTGATCACCCTTTACCACTTTATTCAAGCTTAAAATAGGCTCACAATCGAGATGACCATAAGCAAAGGTCGTTGTGTCAAGGATAGGATACTGTTGTCGAGCCAACTGCTGCAACGGTGGAATAAAACGGCGTTCGAGATAGCGCACAATGTCCACAGAAGGGATATGGCCACGACCACGCAGGCTACGTGCGTACTTTCCATGATGGATGAGCAACCCATTAATACATTCGGCAAGCGTTGTAATCAGACCGAGAAGGTGCTGATCCGCATTCGTCGCGTTGCGCTGTTGCGCTAAGGTATACTGACATTTAATGATAATATTCGAGAGATCTTGCTGCATCTCTGTCTCTAAAGCGGTATCTACTACCTCTATCAGGTTAAGCTCCAACAAACGATTCATGATACGTGCAACCCGCGCCTCAGGAGTCATCAGGACCAGAGAAACCGCCTGCAAAGGAAGCTCTCCATTCGAAAGACAGAGCACCTCGATACTCTCTTGACTCAAACCCAGACTACGCACATCTCTGCTTACCTCTGGTTGCCAGCGTGCTACCGTTGTTCGCGTCAGATGCGTCACTCCCTCATTGGCGACCTCTTCCCACTCATCAGCCTGGCGCAGTGCTTCCAACAGGACCGAGTCAACATCAAGCGGCTGCATCCGACTCTCCATAGAGACCAGTTGCCGATGAAAGGCAAAACGCCCATTGACCCAGCGCATCGCATGGCTCGTCGATTGGGTGACCGCGAACTCCAGACGCCGCTGCATCTCAGCCGCATTCATCCACCCTTGCTCGACCAGCATCATCAAAGCGACCTGCATATCTCCTTGCGCCATCTCACGTATCGCCTGCGCACGCACAGGATCTAGACGACCTATTAAACATAACATACCCAGGAGATCAGGCTGAGGCACACCATCTTCGTGCAGTCCCACGATTTGTCCCTTACGCAGGCTGATAGAGAGCGTCTCCGGTCCCGAAGATACAAATAGCTTACCAGATTTTCCACTGAGCGTGAGCATTTTTAAGATAGATTGGAGACCCAATGTTTGTAAGTCTCCATCCATGATGCGGTCCTGCTGCTCCATCTTCTCTAGTTCCTTTACCAGACTAGCCTACGAAAATTTTTTGTTCCCCACATTTTTCTCGTCTCCCGTCATTTCCAGTGTGTTTATCCTATTAGAAACCTGTTTAAGCGCATTTTAGTAAATAAGCGATGCGGAAAGAAGGTTTATCACACGAAGTAGCCTCCATTGGCACATGTTTTTCTTTCCCCATACTCACTAGAACATATCTCTTCTACACACAACCAACCATCCCCGTTCTTTGCCCATCTGCTCTCCTCCAGAAAAGTTCAAGGAAAGTTCAAGGCACACTCTCTGTCAGTGTACCTCTAGTAGCGTTAGATACCTATTAAAAAACTCTGTCATCGTATTAAGATCATATTAATTATTCTTTGCTTCGACTTGAGTACGAAACACATAGCCAATACCGGGCTCCGTTAAAATATAACGAGGTCGGGACGGTTCTACTTCAACTTTGAGCCTGAGTTGGCGTATATAGACCCGTAAGTAATCAGCTTCCTCACCATATTCTGGCCCCCATACTGCTCGTAGTAATGAACGATGGGTCATTACTTTCCCGGCGTATAACATCAACTGCCGCAATAACTCAAACTCTGTTGGTGTCAGGCGCACTTCCTGTTCACCGGCACGGACCATACGACGCACCATATTCATATACAGGTAGCCATCGTCGCTACAAAGTTCCTCTGGCTCTCGTTCGCTGGTACCATCCGACACCTGTGCACGACGTAAACATGCTCGTACGCGTGCCTGCAACTCATCGTTGCTAAATGGCTTTGTGAGATAGTCGTCAGCCCCCAGATCCAGCGCACGTACTTTTTGCCGCTCTTCAGTCACCGCTGACAAAACTATAATTGGAATCTGCGGAGATAGCTCACGAATTTTTATACATACATCAAGCCCATTCAGTCCCCCCGGCAAATAGAGATCAAGCAACACCAGATCTGGTTGCTGCATCTGGACCATCTCTATCGCCTGCTCACCCTCACCAGCAACCAGGACTTCATATCCACTCGTAGTGAGATTACGGCGTAAAATGCGCTGTATGGGAACCTCGTCATCAACCACGAGAATGCGCTTCCCTTTTGCTTTCATCTCTCATCCCCTCCTGTAGTTTCACGTGATTGCGAGGCTTGCTTTACAGAACGAGGCACAGGTGGCTGTCCTACCCGTCCACCTGTCATCGAGAGTGCCTCCGTTGCAGCTTGAGGATGAATGGGCATAGTAAAAATAAAACATGACCCACCACCAGAAATCGCCTCTACCCCAATACGTCCCTGGTGCGCTTCAATAATCCCTTTGCAGATCGCAAGACCCAGACCATTACTCTCGGAACCAGGGCTATAAAAGGTCTGGAAGATGCGCTCACGTTCCTGTTCAGGCACTTCGTAACCATAATCGAGTACCTGCACGCGCAAAAGCTTTTGACTCTCTCCAATCACATCCACCTGCACACCAATCTCTGTCTGTTGGGAACGGCTACGCGCCACATTTTCTAATAGATTATAGAAGACGCGTTCCAATTGTACGTGATCAACGTAAATGAGAGGAAGATGCGGCTGAAACTGCGTACGAACAGGGCGACCCGCCAGCACACGTTCCACCTTCACTAATGCTCCATAGACCACCTCTGTGACATCACACCATTCCTTTTCCAGCACCAGCGCTCCCATCTCTATGCGCGAGAGCTCGACCAGCGCGTTGACCAGTACTGTGAGATGATCAGCCTCCGCATCGATATCCTCAAGCATCGCATGACGGTCCTGCTCCTCCCATTCAACATCCCCCTGTAGCAATCCTGTAACCGCTGCCTTGATCGTTGTCAATGGCGTTCGCAAATCATGGGACACCGCTGAAAGGAGCGCTGAACGATTCTTCTCGTCACGCACCTGCTCCGTCACATCTCGCACTTGCAACGCGTTCGCACTAACCTGACCTTGCTGATTGTAGAGAGGATAGCGGGCCAATTGGTAATGATGGTCGGTGGGCACATGTTCTGCTAGAGAACGACGACTATTCTGCACACTCTGCTGCGATGTACGCGCATAGAGTGCTTCTGCTGCAAGCACACAACGCAACTCCTGTTGATAGATACTTCCATGCATAAACTCTTGTAGATACAGCCGCACCTCCTCCGCATTACGCACGCGAGGAAGCAACTTCGCAAATGCATGCTCTATCGTGACAGGCTCGTTTAATTGTGCCAGGAAATGCGAACCATAAGTAGCTGTCATCTGTTCCAGGCGCGTATCACATAACGCCTCTGCCGCCGGGTTCAAGTAGACACAATTCCCTCCGAGGTCAATCACAAACCAGGCATCTCTCACCCCATCCGCTGATTGCTTCATCTGTAGAAGCAGACGACTAAGCTCACCAAGCATCCCGGTCCGCGCTAATGCAACTTCAGCGGTTTGCGTCAGGAGCGAGAGTGTATCTGCAAGCGGTTCTTTGTGCTCATCATTGCGTACAACTTCATCTTGAAAAAACACTGATTCGGAGAAGGACGTGGATGGCTCTGTATCTTTGAAAATACTTTCCGGGACAGTCAGATAGGGCTCATCCTGTTCCGCAGACAAAATTGCTTGCAGATCGCGTTCGCTACGCGTCAGAAGGTAATCGCCAATAAAGTGCATGAGACTGGCAAAGCTGATTCCAAAGGTGCGCTGCGTCTCCTCACGCATACGCACAAAGAGCTTGTATTCATCATCGCCGACTTCCTGCACAGGCGCAGAAGAGGGAAAAGAGGTATGGTGCACACGCTCAAAGTGTTCTATCGCTTCTTGAAAACGACTGCGTTGATGAGCGGATTTAGTAGTATGCCATTATGAATTGCGACCGTGGCCTGGCTGGCAAAGAGTGAAAGAATGTCTATTTTCAGCGGTGTAAAACCGCCTGGCTCGGCTGAACAAAGTAACAGAGCTCCATAGACAGTGGCCCCGGTCACCAGGGGATAGCAAAAAACGGAGCGAACGCCAAGTTGAGAAAATAATGCGTTACTGACGGGGAAACGCTCATCATCGGCAATATCTTGTGAGAAAAAGGGCTTCCGATACTGCAAGGTCCGACTAATGATACACTGATCACTCACTGAAATAAAAGGCAGAAGCAACCTTTCCACGATTTTCTGATCCAGGCCAGCCTGCGCTTCTACGCGTAAGTGCCCATCACGCCGCTCCTGCATTACCACCAACGAGGCAACATTGAGCGACTCTGCAATCCCGTTCACAATCTGGTTCAGAATTGTAGAGAGGTCCATCTTCGAAGTCAGCGCACTGGAGACATCTTTGAGTACCTGGCGCTGCCGATTTTGTATATCCGCGCTTCCCCCAAGCTGCGCACTTTCGATAGCAGAGGCAATAACCTGTGCAACCGCATCAACCAGCCGCTGAAGAGTTGGATCTGCATAGATATGCTCAATGGTACTCCCCAGTTCAAGGGTCCCTAATACACTCTCTTCAACTCTCAGCGGTACAATGAGCGTTGAACGTAACTGGTGAAACCCGGTGAGAGCATCACCACTTACCGATGGGGGTCCATCCAGACCATCTGGATATTCATTGACCCTCAACACCGGGTCTTGCAACACCTGCTCCAACATCGATTCCTCGCTTGGCAATTGGTGCTGCAAGGTCTGCCAACTCCCCCCTTCACGACGGCATATCACCACCCGCACCGCCTGGCGATCATGGCGAAGAAGGACAATGCCAAATACATCAAAAGAGATAGCTTGCTCTAATTCAGCAGCTAGCCTTGTATAGTCAGGCCGTGTTCCACGCACACTAGAAACAATACGTGCTACGCGTTCAACTACAGCTGATTCTTCAAAAATCGACGTGCGTAATCTCTCTTCCATGTATATTCTTAGCCAGTTTCTACTGAAAACAGAACGATCTATCCCCTTGATGCGAAAAAGCATCAATCTGCTTACAAGTATTGTAACATTGTTTTACATTGCACACTCTATCGTATTACACGATGTATTACTAAGTGACTACAAAATACCTCATCTGGACCGCAACAAAGTATACCACACCCATACAGGCTTCCTCAACTTTCTTACAAGTGAACGCTGACCCTATATGAGTCCTAGCATTATGCATAGTGTAACATATACTCCTTACTGCTTTCTTCTCTGGCGCTTCATGTTGTCAGTATATATTCACCATAATTCTACAAAACAGAAAATCGGCAGCAAACTATGCATATCATCGATGGGGTACAGACAATCATCCTGCAAAATATTCTCATTTCTTCTACCCGTCTTCTACCGTCTTCTTCCTGTCTTCTGTCTCTCTTTTTCTCGTCTGGCAACGCTATATTTTTTGTACCTTCGCAGCCTGGATGTCGTGGCGCAGGCGCTTGATACGTTGCCGATATGCATCTTCCGGTTGGAGATAGCCAAGCTTCGGTTTGTCACCCATACTGACATGCCACTTACGGAATGCCAGCCCGATCTCAGTCTGATACAGTGCTCTGACGCGCACCCATTGCTTCCAGCCATTGCTCCGCAAGATACGACGCTCCTCTTTCGTGCGTTGAAACGAGTTTTGCAGCAATGCATATTCATCGACATGCACGATGCCATTACTTACCTCAGAAGCCAGAAACTCCCGGATAACCGCTGCCTCATGCGCTAACGACTTGATGAGAATATAGAGCAAGCCAATCTGCGCGATAAAAGGGGGAATATAGTCACAGATAATGGCAATCAATGAGACTGTTATCAAATTAGGGTCATTGAGTACCATGGCATTTGCGAAGAAATCCACGAAATCAAAGACGCTGTGCAATCCTACCGCGACTAGATATCCCAGAATTGGGATGAGGATCTGCCGCCAGCGCACCTGAGTGTGACGCATATAGCCAAGAGCCGCGCCAAAACAGATCGTAAAGGTTGAATGTGAGAGCCAGCCCAACACGACGCGTCCAACAATAAGAAAAGGCAAGAATTCCCGTGAGTACAGAGCAAAATACACAAAGTTTTCTACCATCGCGAAGCCCGCGCCGATGAGTGCCCCGTAGACAATTCCGTCAGTCACGTTATCGAATTCGTCGCGTAGAACCATAAACAGCAACAGTAATCCTAAACCCTTGACTGACTCCTCGGTAATACCGGCATTGAGACCCTTAAAGATTGAGAAGAGGAGATCATTTTGCCCCCAGATGGGTTGCACCAGTTTCCCAACACGCGATTCTATGAATAATGCAGGGGGAATGGCGATAATTGCTCCCCAGAGAAACGCCGCCAGGCGCAAAAACCATGGCTCACGCTCATAGCGATCAATAAAATTCACGAGCAAATTGATCACGAGGGCAGGAATTAAAGGAATAGTGAGTGCGGCAACAATACTTGAGGCTCCATTTTGCGTCAAGGCCGATAGCCCGATCAAGTTATTGAGCACAATGGTGATAATCGCGCTTACTCCTAGAATGGTGATGCCGACACCTGCAATCAACCAGCGTGTGCGCACTCCCATGCGTTGAGGTAAAGCAAACTGCATCGTCACTCCCGCCCCTAGCAAACTTTCCTCCTCCTCGTCCCATGGCTGCGCTACTTGTTCCACTTCAGCCTGTACTGACAAAGAGCGAACAGACGTGAGAGATTTTTGTTCATCAGCCGCCTGATCCGATGCAGAGAATTGGTCCGGTTCAGTTGTTCTCAATGGCGTCTTGAGGCCATTCTTATTGCCATTCTGCCTGTTATCTTCGTCTATTAGCGAAAGTTCCCCGGGTGATTGCGGCGGGGAAGAAGGCCGGGACAATGGTGCAGGCGATAAGGGTGAATTGGCAAGAAGCTGAGTAGCTGCATCAGCAATATCCGCAGGGGCATCCCCTTGTGGAGCAATCAACTGGAGCATTGTATTTCCCAGGACCAGGAAATCCTGCGGTTGCAAGATAAAGTAATCTCCCGTTGGTACAGGGTGCCCATTAACCCGCACTACGTTGCGCTCACTGAGATTGAAGATCAACCAGCCACGCTCAGTTCGTATCAGGCGAGCATGTTCGCGCGATACTGTGGGTTCCATCAAGATAATGTCATTGCTTAACGCACGTCCAATCGTGGTCGCTGGCTTCTTCAGCAAGTGCACTAAGCGCTCTTCAGGCAACCAGCCACTGGGATAACGCTCCTGAAGATTGGCCGCATCAACGGGTGGACGGACGCGTACAATACGCAATGCTCCATAATTCTGACTCATGCTTCATTTCCCAGCATATAACGCATCACTCACTTATGGGCCAGGAAGCCCCGTTACATTAGCATGGAAAGAATGGTCCTTCCTTGTCTGGAGCAGGATCCAGGCCTCCACGACTTCTCGGACGGACGGACACATGCTACCTCGAAAGCGGTCTCTGCCCGTTCGCAGAACTCCTTCCATAAAATATGGGGAGAGAAGCTCAGTATATATGGAAAAACGACAGATGACAAGAGCAGTAATCAACTCCACCCAATCATTCCACACCACCTTTTCCGCATCAGGGATACAAGACTTTTAGGTATACCTTTTTCCAAAAATCGCTGCAAAAGAGTCTCTTATATAGGGGAAATAATAGCGAGGAGAGCATCTTTTTTTAACAGTGTGAGATCGACTCTATTATCGGTCTCATTTAGTATTTTTTTACGTTTCCATGAAGTTTGCCCACTTCTATGCTATACTCCCTCGATATCACCTCAATTCAGAGGTAGGGGGACAAGATCGCCAGGAGCGTGCGTTGTCACATGCGAGGCAACCACAACCGCGCTCTCTAACTGTGGAGAGTAACAGGCGACCCAGGGAACACCTACAACCGTATTGTACAGGTGAACCAGGGCCGTCACGAGCCAGAGCGGCAATTTGCCATTCAGAATAACCCCCTTCTTGCTAGAAAGGGAAGGGAAGATCAATTTGTCCGCTTCTGCATAATCCAAATAATCATCGACCAGGCGGGCTGAGAGCACAGTTGCACCTTTATCTTCCCAAAGAGCGATGCTCACCGCCTGCTCTGTTGCCGTACCAATTGTGAGGCCTGGAGGTGCTACCCAGCCTATGCGCGGATCAAATTGATAGAAATACTGTGGAAAGGACGCGTCCACCAACGCTCCATAGAGCCAGTTTGTGCCACGCCCGTAAATTGCCACGGGAGTATGAGACGGTAACGTCGCAAGCAATCGTTGAATTATCCACGGTTCCCAACGTCCTGACTGTGGGACATGCGTCTGTAAAAATGCATTGAGATTGATCACTTCGCCAGGAGCACTTTGATAGTGCTCCTGGCGCAGTTCCTGCGCTGAATACGCAGTGAACAGAACATGAATACGTTCTACCAGTACATTGAAAAGAGAACCCTGAACCTGTGTATGACGAGCTAATCCACTCAATGTTCCTTCGATCATAGGAGATCGGGAGGTAACAACTGATGCACCATCCAATACAGAACGAATACGAGCCAGTGGAGGCAGACTATTGTCTTTAACCAGCTGTAACCAGAATTGCGTCGAATTTTCGTCTTCAGGACGAAGAAGCAAGAGAGAATGCGTACAGTGATGCATAATGCTCATCTGCCATTCCGTAGGCCGGCCACCCATATCGACCAGCATGGGGAAATGACGGTGTTCCAATGCATAACATACTCTATGCACAAACTCCGGCTTCCACTGGCCTTTAACGCGCAGCATACGCACCGCTTCGCTATCGATCTCTTGCGACCAATCACCTTCTCCATCGGGGCAGGCACGAATGACATAATGATCTATATAGCGTTTCCGTAATGCTTGTGTAATATTATATGTGAGCACCGATTTTCCAGCATGCGGTGGCCCACCAATTAAAATCGCAGGTAGGGAATGAAACACAGGAACCTCCTTACACCAAGAAGAGAAAACCATGACAGAACCTGAATATATCCACATCCTGGTAGCAACAGTTGGCGGACAACCACAAGTCGTCACCTTTACTCTTGACCTGCTGCTACAACAAAATATTCCCATCAGTGAAGTTATTGCCGTTCATCTAGAAATGACGAATAACCCTCGTATCGAGCAATCCATTCAACTGCTCAAAAACGAATTTCGCGGAGACCGCTATTTTAATGGGCAGACCATTCGTTTCCGTCACCATGTCTTGCACCACAATGGGCTCCCATTGGAAGAAATCACCGACGAGGCCAGCGCCGATGCTGTGCTGAACACGTTACATGATCTTATCCGCGGCCTTAAAGAACGCCATTGTATCGTTCACTTCTCTATAAGTGGCGGACGACTTCTCCTGTCTCTTTCCTCCATGTCTGCAGCTATCTTGAGCTTTGAGCATGAGGATCGCATGTGGCACATTTACACACCTCCCTTCCTTCTCGAACGCGCGAAAAATGGAGCCATCCTGCATGCCGCTCTAGAGGATGGGATACGACTTATCCCTGTCCCACTTGCTCTCCTGGGCGAGGGCATACGTTCGCAACTGGTCGCTGCACGCGCGCCAGAAGCCGATCCACCCAGTGCCAGAGAGATTATTCGTACCCAGGAAGAACTGGCTGAAACAGAAGAACAGAGACACTGTGAATATGTGATCAGGCTCCTGACGCCTCGCCAGTTAGAAGTACTGCAGGCGTTTGCTAATGGGCTTCATCCCTCAGAGGTCGCTGAACAACTATCGATCTCCTCACCAACTGTGAGTACCCATACAACCGTTTTGTTAGCGTTATGCAGGGAGGCATGGTCTATTAAAACAAAAGAACGCCTTGATTATCGCTTTCTCCAGCTTAAGTTTGGAAGGCACTTAAAAAAAATCTGAGCGGAAAACAGACTTTGGAGAGAAGGGTATGCTCTATCTCTACTTTAGACAAGTTCGACCCCTACAATACTATCCTTCCCTGACTCCAATTTTGCAAGCTTTAATGCAAGATATACTTCACGAAAAGATTTCCCATATCCTATAGAGCATGTCAAACCGGATGTCTTTTGCTGATATATTTGTTTTAATTCATGTAAAATTGACTCGTCGAACTCTGCTTTGAAGAGCATATCATCCCCTGATGCAAATATAATGGTGCTTTGTTTTAAATTAGCATTAACATATTTGCTCACAGCTTTAATGGCATTATCTACAGAATTGCTTATACGCTTAAACGTCGCCTCACCACGTGCCGACAGAAATAAATTCTCTAATATTACCCCTGTGTTATCGCCATCTAAACCAAAGTAATAGATGCCACCAGTTCTTCCATCAGAAGCTGATAGTTTTACTATTTTCTTTGGAGGTTCTGCATAGTTCCCGCTGGACAGAAGTGGGTAAACAATGTCAGTGTAAAATTCTATGAAAGGGAAAGACATCTTAACAGATAAGTCAGCTTTAAATCTCTCTACATCTGTCAGTACAGAACCCTTGTGCGTAGTACTATTACGCAAGTACAACATAAACGCGTTAAATTTCTTGAAAAATTCAAAATCAAAATCGGATGCTATTTTCTCTTCCATTCTTGATTGTATGAGATCCAATTTCTCCCCAAACGTCTTTTTTGTTTCTCTCGCAGGAGTGCTCGTCAAAATAAATTTATCTAGAAGAATAGTAACCAGATCCTCTACACTGGCAGAAATAGCGCTGGCAGCGATGCGATAAATTGCGTTATCTTGTTTTTGATCACCTCGTAATTTAAGCTGAATGGAATGTGCAAGGTTACTCTCAAAGAACTTTTTATCTGAGTTTTCTCCCCCTATTTGAATATATTTTTCTGTTTGTTTTTGAATGATTTTTTTATAGCGTACCATTTCTGCAAGGTTAAGATAAGTGATATTATCAAGTTGTGTGGATTTAGGTAGCGGTACATAAGCAGCTTGCAAGATAGTGAGAGGAAGAAATCCTTTTTCCTTTGTTTGCTTGAATACCTCTGCGGTGTCAATTACATACTGATATTGAAAATCTAAGATATAGGCAACATTGGAAAGCAGATTTTTGTATAAAGTTGTACTATTCGTGAGATCCACTATTACATTTGAATTGTTCGATAAAAAACCGTTCATAATGAATTCTATATACTTTACAAAAGTCTCGATAGATTCGGATGTCAAGTCAAGGTTAATTATTCTATGTATTAATTTCTCAATACCTATATTATTGTTCTTTAAATGTTCCATCCACTCCGGTGATTTGTGAAGAAGCTCGGAGGAAGCGCTAGAATGTATGATAAAAATGTCTTTTACTGGTTCCTTAAACAGTTCAATAGCTTTACTATATGCAGCAACAAGAGAGTTAGCAAAAGTAAATTGATTAGTATTTCCTAAAATTATCAATGTACTCATTATATGAATTTTCCATCCTATAAAACTTCTCACAGATCAAACCAGCGATGAACTGAGTAAGAGGATTTCAGAACCTTACACTTCTCAAAGAAGAGTAATTACAATGCGACAGTACCAGTATACAATACAGGCTATAATCTGAATAGTCATAAGGTGAAATGCCTATGGCTTACGCATTCTCATAAAGAGAGATCAATTCGTAAGGGTACTCGTGTTTTCAGGTGGGGCTGAAAAAGCCTTATTCTATGCAAAATAGACTTCTAAGAATGAAACGTTTTCCCGGTCTAAAGAGTGTTATACCTAGATGGTGTCTTCTTTCATCTAGCGCATCGATAAACTATATAAAGGAATAATCATTACAGCACCATTTCTGCGCATGATGACGAGTATACCATTCTCTCACTGCTCAATTGTACACTTTTATGTCTTAAGGAGGAAAAACATGCAAACAGTTGGACGTCAACGACCCCTCGGAGTGAGTATCATTGCAATTGTCCTGCTCGTCCTGGGAATTCTGGGAATTATTGGTGCTATTCTTGGTTTAATAGCACTGACGGCTGTTCACAACACTGTGGTAGATGCTGCTGTTATCGTTGCCTTGATTGTTGGCATTATTATTGCAGTTGCAGAAATTGTTCTGTTCTGGGGTCTATGGACTCTAAGACCCTGGGCCTTCTGGACTACTGTGGTCGTCGAGGCAATCAACGTTATAAGTGGGCTATATAGCTTACTCGTAGCACACAATAGTACGGGGCTTTTCAATCTTATCCTTGGACTCGTCATCCTGATCTACCTGTTCGCAGACCGCAATGTCCGTGCTGCGTTTCGCACCTGATTAACGATCATTTATCCACAAGCATTTTTATGGGGATGCTGCACTTTTGGAGAGTGTAGCATCCTCTTTTTTTAAAGGAAAAATCAAGGAATAACAGTATCTTGACAATGCTATAGTTCTCCTATATAATCATCTATGGATGTACTAATGAGATACATTTGTGTCTACCAACGAAACAAAAGATACAATGCTTTTGCAGCTCTTGATGCCAATGCAGACGTCTTGACCTCACTTACCCTCACGATCTCTTCGAGGCGTTTGCTATTCTTAATCTCAGTTTTACATCCCAATTCCATCTATATTTGCATGTATTACTAGAAGTAATGCATTGACCATTAACTATGAAGTAGTCGCTCTTACTACTCTGCCCGTTGGCAACGCTTGACCATTATTCATGGAGGATGAATGCTCTGATTGCAGGGAAGCCACTGCGGTGCGTCCCGTCCCACATTTTTCTATGGAAACACTCTCACGGCATTTCTGTCCGGTCATTATAACCGGGCTTCCTCCAGGTATGGAGACAATCCGGTATGGACGCGTGAGCCTCATTATTTTAACATGAAGGAGATCAGCCCTATGTTTTCTTCCCGACACACATTCCATCGTGCTACTCTATGCATACTGAGCCTCTTACTCATCCTCGTTCTCAATTTCATCGACCAGCTGGACAACACTTACACTGTTCTCGCCGCTCCTCACATGTCCTCTACCAGACAACGACCATCCGCCGCGGCAGATAATACTGCCGTGACCACCTACAAAGAGGACACCGAACGGAGCGGCAACCATGGTACAGAAACCATCCTAACGACCACCAATGTCAATCAAAATGCTTTCAGGAAACGCGTCTCTTACCCTGTTGACGGGCAGATGTACACACAACCACTCTTTCTTCCCAATGTCACTATCAATGGAACAAGTCATAATGTAGTCTACGTCGCCACTGAGCATGATAGCGTCTATGCCTTCGATGCTGACTCAACCAGCCCGATCGCTTCACTCTGGCACACCAGCTTTCTCAATTCTCCCAGCGTAAGTTCCCCTTCCAACATCGATGTATCCTGCAACGACATAATTCCAGAAAACGGCCTTTCAGGAACACCTGTCATTGATCGCAGCACAGGCACCCTCTACGTCGTTGTATTGACGATGGAAAACGGCTCATTGATCTATCGCCTCCATGCTCTCGATATTACCACTGGTCAGGAAAAACCAGGTAGTCCCACGCTCATTCAGGCCTCGGTTCCGGGAACCGGAGATGGAAGTACTAATGGAACAGTAACCTTTAATCCAAAGACGGAACGACAGCGTGCTGCCCTCACCCTTGCCAATGGCAATATCTATATCGCCTGGGGTTCGTTCTGCGACAATAATCCTCACCATGGCTGGATTATGAGTTACTCCTATGACGGATCTCAGTTCCAGCAAGTCAATGTCTATAACAATACGGCAAACTCGACCCAGGGAGGCATCTGGGGAGCGGGCGGTGCGATCTCAGCCGATAGCAATGGCAATATCTATTATTCCAGCGGGAATGGTGGCTTCGATGCCAATACGGGTGGAGTTGATTATGGAGATAGCTTTGTCAAGCTCAATGCACAACTCCAGGTCTTGGACTACTTCACTCCCTTCAATCAGCAGTGCCTGGAAAGCGTGAACGGGGATCTTGGCTCTGGAGGATCTTTGCTTCTCCCTAACCAGAATCGCCTCATCGGAGCAGGCAAAGAAGGGCGCATCTACGTGATCAATACAACCGATATGGGACACTATAATACCGTCACTAATCCTTGCGCCAATCAGAGCCCCACCAACATTGATAAGGTTGTGCAAGAACTTCCCCCTGCAACCATAGGTGGATTATTTAGCACCCCGGTGTACTGGCGCAACGCCAGTGGACAGCAATTCGTCTATTTCGGTGGACGCAATGATAGTACGAAGGCGTTCCCGTTCAATAATAGCACTCTTGCCACGGCTCCCTCATCGAAAACCCCGGAAATCTTTGGTTATCCAGGTAGCAATCCCACCATTTCCAGCAATAACGGAGCCACTGGCACTGGCATTCTCTGGACGCTTGATGCTACACCAGCTCTACGCGCCTTTGATGCGACGAACCTGAGCAAAGAACTCTATAATAGCACGCAGAACCCTACCCGTGATGGGCTGGAAAGCTATGTAAAGTTCTCAGTTCCCACAATAGCCAACGGAGAAGTCTTTGTCGGAACAAAGACCTCCCTCGATATCTTTGGTCTACTCTCAACACCCTTCAATGAGCAGGCTTATACAGGCGGTTTTAGCCAATCTGGCACCACCCTCTATCAACTTCATAGCGATGGAGCGATCTGGCAATACGTAAGTTCCTCGGCGACGGGCTGGGTAAAACTCAATCAAAACTCGGCAACGGTAGCCATCGCGGCAGATGGGAATGGCAATTTGTATCAATTGGATAATAATGGAAATGTGTATCGCTTTACCGGAACTACCACCGCGCCCTCCTGGCAACTGATTGATGCATTTGCTGGCAATATCGCTCTAGCTGTGAGTGGAAACGGTCAGGTCTATCTCTTACATACTGATGGAGCGATATTTCTCTATACCGGAACTCCCCATTCCTGGCAGCAACTCGATCACAATCCGACCACTAGATCTATCACTGTGGATACAAGCGGAAACTTATATCAGTTCCATAGCAATGGCTCCATCTGGAAGTATGTAGGCCCCCCGATAACGGGCTGGGCCAGGCTGGATAATAATCCAGCGACGGTAGCCATTGCAGCAAATGGGAATGGCAATTTGTATCAATTGCATAATAATGGAGCCGTGTATCGCTTTACCGGAACTACCACCGCGCCCTCCTGGCAACTGATTGATGCATTTGCTGGCAATATCGCTCTGGCAGTGAGTCAGAATAATCAAGTCTACCTCTTGCATACCAATGGATACATATACATCTATACAGGAACTCCCCATTCCTGGCGGGAACTTGATCACAATCCAGCCACGACTGCGATTAGTGCAGGTGGAAATGGGACGCTCTACCAACTCCATGCGACTAATGGGGCCATCTGGATCTTTACGGGAACGCCTACCAGTCCTTCCTGGAAACAGATCGATCACAATGCAGCAACACTCGCTATCTCGGGCTCCAACTCATCAGGCATGCGTGGAGCCTGACCTTGCCTGATGAATGGTGGGGATCTTGACGTGAAATGTTGTTCTTAATGACGGAACAAAATTGCAATTGAGATCAACTTGTGACCGGATTTCTCGAACCAGAGTCCCACTTGTCTCCGTATACACTTATGTAGCCGTAATAATACAAGACGAGCTACGATATAACACAGCAGAATACAACGGTTACACTCAATTTCGGTGAGATTGAGCTAATAGAAAGCGCAAACGCTCGTTCGTCGCCGATAAAACCAACCTACGGAATAGGGATAGCATAATAGAGTAAGCGAGAAGAGAAAGGAACAACTAATTATGACACAGACCGATCCGAATAACATTGAGCAGCGCACGGGGTATGGCGTTGAAGAGTTGCAGGTCATGGGCGAGCAGTTGCTCTCTAAAGTGCGAGAACTCCTCCACGAGGGAAACGTACGCCGCGTCATCATCAAACAAGATGGTCGCACACTGCTGGAAATCCCTTTGACAGTGGGCGTTGCCGGTGTGGTAATGGCACCAGTCGCAGCAGCCGTTGGTGTTCTTGGTGCATTGATCGCACAATGCTCCATCGAGGTCGTGCGCTCCAGATTCTCCCGTCGAGACCGTTAAAGAAACGTTTGATGACATCACACCACCTGAGAATCCTGCGGCGTTCTAAGGGGGTACATCCAAAATATTCCACACATCAGGGCCTGTATGTAATGTACAGGCCCTGGTCTTTTTTATTGACATATAATATTATGGTGTGGCATCCATGTTTCCAGGCATACATTGAAAGGTGGTCCACTATGCCAATCACAACTTCAGAACAAATTGAGCGCTACGAGGCAGCTCCCTCACAGATCATAGCAGCGCTGGAAGGGCTGGATGAAGCCCAGATCCACCATGTACCGGCAGAGGGAGAATGGAGCATTCACGAAATCGTCGTCCACCTGGCAGATAGCGAGACATTGGGCTACTGGCGTCTACGCAAAATGTTGGCCGAAGAGGGATCTACGCTACCAGTTTATGATGAGGCTACATGGGCGCAAAAGCTCTCCTATCAGACCCAGGAACGCGGACTGGCGCTTGCACTCTTTAGCAGTCTGCGAGCTTCTACGACGGCTCTGCTACGCTCACTTCCAGTCGACGCCTGGGAGCTTACTGGCAATCACCCAGAGCATGGTACAATAAAGATCTACGATCTCTTTAACATCTATCTGGAACATGGAGAGATCCACCTGCAACAGATCGAGCGTATCAAACAATCATTTTCAACGATTGCATAAACTATTGTGGTTGGGGAGAAACAATGGCTGGTACTATGGCTGCACGCGTCGCACGTGCTAATAGAATACGTCAGACATACACTTTGCTCGGGCTGGGAGTAGTCTTTATTCTAGCCGCTCTGATTCTACGGTTGAACCCCTATGATTACCCGCTGGGAGTTCTCCTTCTCGGTATAGGCTTGCTCATCGGCTCATTCCTTTACCCGCCACGCCTGATGATTGCAGGTTGGTTGGTAACGTCTTTAGGATTGGCCGTATTTCTTACGTTTAAACATATTATTCCAGGCAACCAGATCCTCGCTTTCTATATCCTGGCTATCGGCATTGGTCTGCTGATCATCGCTCTGGCCGCGCGACGGGGATATGTCGGAAAGGGGGCAATATCTCCTGCCACGATTGTCCTGGTGGTGGGCTTCGTCGAATTATTACTGGCCCGAGGTCTCACACCATCATGGTTTATTCCCTTCATGCTCTCACTCTGGTTGCCGGGTATTGGACTCATTGTTGTCGGCCTGCTCTACTTGCTCACGAATGGGAGGGGTGGGCATGCATTCTGAAAAAAAGTCGCAGCATCAATCTCGCTATTCGCTAAAGTGATACTCCCAACCGTTCCTTCAACTCTACCAGGTGTTCCCACTCATGCTCAAGCATCCTGCGCATCACTCTGCGTGCCGTACGCGGCTGTTGGCCCTGAGCAAATACCTCCGACCGCTCCTGCCAGCTTAGAGAACGAAGCCTCTCAATCTCAGATGAGCGCACATGCTCCATCCAGGCTAGAAGCTCATCTTTTTGCATCCGTTCAACCGATCCGGGCCCCTTTACACCCTCCAATTTTCCAAAAGTCCGCACATACGCATATTCAGCTCCAAAAACATGCTCAAGAATTGCTCTGATGGGCCTTCCCGTTGGCTGTGGTTTTTCCTCTAATTGTCCCTCGCTCAATCCAGCAACCAGGGCCACCATCTCTGAGCGCGACCATTGCAGGTGCTTGATATATTCCTCTAGCGCCTCTGTTGTGAGTGGCTCTAGATCTGGCTGAAACATGAGGGAATAACTGCCATTGCCTAACCACGCTCCCTCAGTGATATGCTCCGCGATCTGCGTTTGCACCTTCGCAACGCTATCAACTGCCGCGCCGTTACGCTGAAGAAAACGGAGATATCCTCGAATCGCTTCGGGCGTCTTCTCTAATGCTTCTTCAGTCGTTGGCCCCGTAACAATACAGCCCAACAAATCGAGGACATGAACCATTGTCTTCTTCCGCTTCGGTCCTGACTCAAGGTAGAGTTTGTAGAGTGTCATCTGGCATTTTCCCTTCAATCTCTATCAGAACTGATCACTCTTATAGTTTAACAATAGACACAATACGCCCATTTGCCAACATCACCCCTTTGCGCACCCGTGGGAATGCCTTCACCTCACTCGCTCTCATAGCTACAGTCTGCTCACCATCTGTCCCTGTAGAGGTCACGAGCAGGTAGTCCTCTTCGTTGATGAGCATGGTAAGTAAGACGTGTTCCCGTTCTGTCAATTCAGTTGTTACCACACCGGCGGTAGCACGTCCCTTTTGGGGATACTGGCTCGTGGGAACTTTTTTGACCAGACCGCTATCTGTTGCAACCAGGAGACTCACCAGCCCCTCTTTCTGAGCAGGGAGAACAGATGCGCTGACCACGGTTGCTTCTTTACCCAGTGCCATTGCAGCAACACCCTGACCCACACGTCCCTGAGCACGCAGAGTTTCATCGCTAAAGCGCAACGTCTGCCCATTGCTGGCTGTTACAAAATATTCGCCCTGCCCATCTGAGATTAAGGCCGCCACGATACTATCACCATCCGCAAGTTTCATATCCTGCAAGCCATCGATATCCGCCGTTCTATACTCGCTTAGAGGCGATTTTTTGACTTTGCCGAGTTTGCTGAAGGTGACCAGGTAGCGATTCTCGTCGTATGCATCGACCGGCAGAACCGTCACAATCTCTTCTCCCGAGGCCAATTGTAATAGCTTGCGCAACGGCTCACCTTTGGCAGAGCGCGTGGCAACAGGAATGCGATGCGTGGCAATCTGGAACACACGCCCACTTGACGCGATGCAGAGGAGATAATCCTGTGATGTGGTGGCAATAACCTGGCGTAGCTGCTCGTCTCCACGCACAGGTGTGTAGATGGCGTTGCCATTTTTGCCCCGTGGCTTGAATGTATCGGCAGGCAATGCTTTGAGCGCTCCTGCACGGGTAACGGCAATACTTATCTGCTCACGATCATGAAGTTGCTCAACGATGGTAACAGGTGCGGCATGCTGACCCTCAGCATCAATAATCGTGCGGCGCTCATCGCCGAACTGTTTGATCAGTTGCTGCATCTCTTTTTTAAGTAAAGCAATCAGCGCCTTACGATCCGAAAGCAGGCGTTCCAACTCGTTGATACGCGCCTGCAGTTCCTCTTTTTCTCTGGCATATTTGCCAGCATCCAGGCGGGTCACCTGCGCCAGCGTCATCGATGCAATAACGTCTGATTGTATAGGAGTAAGAGAATATTTTGCCTCAATCTCTTTGCGTGCGGCGGCACGATCCTCCGCCTTCTGGAATATTCTAACGATCTGCTCAGCATTAGCGGAACCAATGATCAAGCCCTCGACTACATGCAGGCGCTCGCGTGCCTTGCGCAAATCGAACTCAGCTCGACGCGTGAGGACATCGATCTGGTGCGCATTCCAATAGTTCAGCAGTTCGAGCAGGCCAACTTGCTTAGGCTGACGTGCTGCCTGCATTGGTGAACCAAAGAGAAAGACCATCTGGAACGAAAGACCGATCTGCAAGTCTGTTTCGTTGAAGAGAAGCGAGAGCGTCTGCGCTGCATCAGCATCTTTACGCAGATCCAGGACAATGCGCATTCCCTTCTCCGTATCGCTTTCGTCACGCACATCAGGCATCAAACCCTCAAGTTTACGCGCATTGATCGCCTTGACGATTGAGGCTTTGACCCGGTCCCTGCCAATTGGCGGGATCTGGGTGATGATCAGTGAGCGGTTGCGCGGCGTCTCCTCCAGGCGAACCTCGGCGCGTACGATGATGCGCCCCTTCCCATTAGTGAAATAATCTTTGATACCATCCGTACCAATGATGCGTCCACCTTGCGAGAAATCGGGTCCGTGGATATATCCCATCAGTTGTTCGACGCTCATTTCGGGCTTATCCAACAGCGCAATGCAGGCACGTAACACCTCGCCCAGGTTGTGCGGCGGTATGTTTGTGGAAAGGCCCACAGCAATTCCGCTCGATGGATTGACGATTGGCGGGATGCGACCAGGAAGATAATCCGGCTCAACGACTTTTGGGTCCTGCTTATAGGTGGGATGCAAGGGAACGGTCTCTTTTTCCATATCAGCCATCAGCGCCTCCGCTAATGGTGAGAGACGCATCTCGGTATAACGATAGGCGGCAGGAGCATCACCATCCTCACTGCCCATATTGCCCTGTCCTTCGATGAGGGTGTAGCGCATCGTGAAGGATTGGGCCATACGCACCGCCGCGTCATAGACAGAAGTGTCGCCATGCGGATGATAGTTGCCCAGAATCAGTCCCACGATCTCAGCACTCTTGACGGTGGGGCGATTGGGAAGATAGCGTCCCTCGCGCATGCCAGCCAGGATGCGCCGCTGTACGGGTTTCAGACCATCGCGGGCATCAGGCAGAGCGCGATCTGTGACCACTGAGAGGCCATAGGTCGCGAACGCCTGGGCCATGATGACGGAAAAATCTTCTTGAACTATGCCAGTTTCGACAATTTCTTCCGGTGTACGAGCCATTGTTTATACGTCCAATTCCTTGATTTTGCGTGAGTGCTCAGCCAGGAATATACGGCGGCGCTCCGCATTCTTATCTTCCATCAGTTCTGTCACTAGCTTTGCCGCCAGGACACCATCCTCCATGGTAACGCGCTTTAATTCACGATGCGCCGGATCTAACGTTGTATCACGCAACTCTTTGGGATTCATTTCGCCAAGCCCTTTAAAGCGCTTGAATTCCAAATTCTGGGCATCAGCATGCGTACGAATAAACTTGTCACGTTCCTCGTCGTTGCGCTGCCAGATGACTTTCCCCTTATATTTGACTGAATAGAGGGGGGGACAGGCAATATAGACATGGCCGCGCTCGATTAGATCACTAAATTCTTGATGGAACAGCGTCAGGAGCAAACATTGAATATGCAGTCCATCTACGTCGGCATCCGTAGCGATAATCACGCGATTAAATTTGAGCCTGCTGATATCAAAGACATCGCGCGTGCCTGTGCCCAGGACATTGATAATCGTACGAATCTCTTCGTTTTCGACGATACTTTTCAAGTCTGCCTTGGCAACATTTAGCGGCTTGCCCTTGAGTTTGAGCACAGCCTGAAACTCGGAGAAGCGCCCTTGCCCGGCACTACCACCGGCAAAATCACCCTCAACGATGAACAGTTCTGCCCGTGACGCATCGGAAGTATTGCAACGTAAGAACTTTTTGGAGAGGGTGGTGTCAATCAGTTCGCCATTCTTCTTGTTGCCAGCTCGCGCCAGTTCCTCCACCAGTTGCGCTTCGTTGCGAGCCTTCTGCATCTGTAAAATCTTCTTGAGCCAATCTTTGCCCGCACTGGTATTATTTTCAAACCAATCTTTCAGCCCTTCATCGACAATCGAGCGCACAATGCCTTCAACAGGCGCGTTATTCAAACGATCCTTAGTCTGCCCCTGGAACTGGGGATTGGTCAGTTTGACAGAGATAACCACATTGAGCCCTTGCTGAATCACTTCGGGTCGAAACGCTTCTTTCTCACGGCTCTTAATCACGCCTAATTTGAGGGCATAGTCATTCACAACCTTCGTCAAGGCTGCCTTGAAGCCAGTTTCGTGCACACCACCGTCACGTGTACGCACCGCATTTGCATAACTATACATCGTAATTTTATAGCCGCTGGTTGGTTGCAAAGCCACCTCGACACGCACGCTATCCTTCTCTTTGGCAATATCGATAACGTACTTGAAGAGCGGAGTACTGGTACTTGCAGTCAGCTCGCGTACATAGTCGGGCAAGCCATCGCGCGAATAGAAGAGGCGCGTGATCTGCTCATCGCGTTCATCATCCCAGGCATCCAGGTGAAAAGAGACGCCACGATTGAGATAGGCCCCGGCATTCAGGCGACTTTCGACGGCTGAAAGTTCATAGTAGGCATCGGGATCAAAGATCGAGCGATCACACAGCCAGCGCAACTGTGTCCCATGCAATTTTGCATCACAGGGCACAATCTGATGTGGCATAGCGGACCCACGGCTAAACGTCTGAGTAAATTGCTGACCATCCTTCCAGATCGTCAATTCCAGCTTCTCTGAGAGGGCATTAATGACGGTTGAACCAACACCGTGCAGACCACCAGCCGTCTTATAGGCTCCCTCGGAGAACTTGCCACCCGAATGCGGAACGGTCAGAATCACGGTCGCCGCTGGAAGATAATCCCCCTGGTACAGCATCAGATCAAACGGCATACCGCGCCCCTCGTCGCGTACTGTGACCCACCCTTCACGGTCAATACGCACCCAGATGTGTTTCCCGAAGCCAGCCACAGCCTCGTCAACCGCGTTGTCCAGAGCCTCCCAGATAAGGTGAAGCAGGCCGGAGGTAGAGGTTGAACCAATGTACATTCCAGGGCGATGACGGATCGCTGCAATCCCTTCCAGCACTTGAATATCGGCAGCGGAATAGGTTGTATTTGTTTGTTTCTTTGCCTTTGGAGACGTTTTTACCTCCGACTGCTCAGAGCTTTTTTCAACAGAATTACCAGTAAAAAGTGAAAGTTGTTCCTGAACGATAGCAGCTTCATCTTGCATGGGCAGGGGAACCTTCGAGGAACGAGACATCTTCGCTATACCTCATTTCAAAAATGCTTTCTATTGTGCTTTTCAGCATACAGTCTTCTCTGAAGAAAGTCAATACGATTATGGACCAAAAGTTCTAATTTTTAGGAACACCCGCCACAGCCAGGCATTCCCATCCTCCTCATCCTCCTCATCATTCTCTTCTTTCGGTAGTAGAAACGAACGGAAGGAAGCAGTTATTCCCTACAGATAGAATGGGATTGTATTTTCTCTCTCGTTCGATTATAATTACTGCAATTGTTATATACTATCTTATTGTTTATTCTTATTCTTATGCTTATTCTCATTTTAAGTAGGAAGGATTGTATAAGGCTATGCCTCGCCCATCTAAGCATATTTCGCCAGATACCCTCGGAGGACTCATCAGAGCAACTCGTGAAAGCCTTCAACTTTCTCTTGCCGAGGTTGCCGATGGACACTATAGTACCAGCCTCCTCTCGCAAATAGAGCGCAATCGCCTTGACCCATCCCCTGAAAGCTTACGCTTTCTCGCAGAACGCCTGAAACTCCCACTGGAGGATCTGGAAACACTGGCACAGCAACATCGCAGTGCAGAAATCGTAGAAAATCACTATAAATCCTATGAGGAGTTACGCATTGAAGCACTTCAATATTTAACTAATAAGGATTGTCGCCAGGCCCTGGGTATTCTCAAAGATGTGCACTTTTCACAAGTGGCAGCTACACAACGCTGGCGCCTGGCTGCGCTGCGTGGCCAGGCCTATTTTGAGCTACGCAAGTTTCTAGAGGCCCAACAGGACTTTATGTACGCGATCAATGAAAGACCACAGGGGGGAAATCTGCCAGATGAGCAGCAGCAGGAATTACTGCTTCTGCACCTCCACCTTGCCGGAACACATCGTGAATTGCAGCAGTCCGAACCAGCACAAGAGCACTATCAGTTTGCCTTGCAATTGATCAATAACCAGACTCCTTTCGGGCATGCTGCCGAAGTACATTGGGGTCTGGCTTTAATTGGTTATGCGAAAGCCAATAAAATACAACACAATGACCCTACCAATTGTAGCGTAACATGTCGCGAGACCATGTTGCGCCAGTCATTAGAACATGCTCAAACTGCCCGCTTCCTTTATCGCTCTATGGGCGATCAGTTACGAGCGGCTGCCGTTACCTGTGAGATCGCTCATATTGAGAAGACGCTGGGTGAGGTCGATCAGGCACGCGCTCATCTGGAAGAAGTTCTTTCCGCCTGGTCTTCCGCATACGATACCACTCAGAAAAAGACCTCCTCAGACAAGCCACGCCAGCAAGATGAAGCGAATGTGATCTCTGCCGCTGCCTGCGCCCTGGCTACAATTGAACTAGAGGGCAAGAACTTTGATGCCGCCCGTCAGTATGCGGAACTGGCCCTGGAAGCTGGCAAACGCAGTTACAAACTACGGCGTGCCGATGCCTACTTGATGCGTGGTCGCATATTGGAAGCTATCGATCCTAAAAATCCAGAGGCAGAAGAGTCGTTCCGGCATGCAACTACAGAACTGGCTGGCACTCATCGTATTGCAGCCCGCATTGGTGCCCATGTACGCCTAGGTCACCACCTGCTCAAAATCGGCAAAATAGCTGAGAGCGAGCAAGAACTGGAACAGGCACGTCACCTTTCAGAGCTGGTATCCTCCGGAATTTCGGCTCTATCTATGGAAGATACAGCCTTGTCCTGATTGTTCTATTGGTTAGAATAGTTAGAGGGATATATCGCATTATGATGAAACCAATTACAGGACAATATGAATGCCAGCACCGTTCTGGTATAGGACTCGATTACTTCACGTCCCGCATTGATCGGCTCATACTCCAATCAAACGGACGTTTCTCACTGATTACGCAAGAACATAGCCGTGTTTCAAACGCGGCACAATCGCTGATCAGTGGTCAGCAGGTCTCAACAGCAGCTCCAGAAGTTCGACGTGAGGGGAATTATACTCAGCAAGAAACTGCGCTCTGGCTCAATTTCGACGATGGGACACACGAGCAAGGGCAGCTCTCCGGGAATGGCGATGGCGTACAGATCGGCAAAAACTTTTTCACGAAAGTCTCCAATTCCACATTGCTACCACCTACGCATCGTATGAAGCAGGATATGGACGATATCGCAAAGGGATTGAAACTCGCCAGCACACTTGGCGGCTTCGCGGTAAAAGCGGCGAAAACGATCAACGACACGATCCAGTCAACGAAAGAACCCGGCAGTGGCTCACAGCCAACGCAAGATCCGCCACCCTCTGCTCCAAATCAACCAGTGCAGTCTCTACCGGCTCAGCCATATCAGCCGAGACAGAACAATACGCCACCGATGCCACAACCACCACCCGTGCATCTGCCACCAGTTGCGCCACCTCCAGCCAGGCAAAACCTGCCTGCTGGACAGCCAGCCGCACTTTTCTGCGACCAGTGTGGAGCACGTGTACGTCCTGGCAAGAGCTTCTGCAACAACTGTGGTGCTCGCCTCATGTAGCACAGGCACGATCAATCTCCTGGTGGAACACAGGCGCGATCAATCGCGCCCCTACCTTACGGTCTGATCTTTCATCAGGAGTTCGTAAGCGGCAATAATGCGCTGCATCTGCCGCTGATCACCTCCACGATCAGGATGATAGCGTTTGGCAAGTGAGCGGTAGCGACGTTTGATCTGCTGAGGCGTCGCTGTCGGCGGCAACCCTAGCACCCCTAAGGCCTGCTGACGTTGGATCACCGTACGCGCGGGATTGCCATTGCTATGCCAGATTGTACGCGCACTCACACGCACAATATCCCATAATAAGCCAACAAATGATTTCGGAGGTCGTGCGCTCATCAATTTTTTCTTCCAGCCAGGTTAATCAAGGAATGTATAGCATTAATATACGCCATTCTCTGTTGGTACACAATCACCTATCCTGAAAAGAAGGATGATAACAAGATTTTCCATGAAACGGAACATCTTCTTGACCCGTGACACATATACAGGACTTTATGATTTATACCATTGCCCTTTTCTATTGAAGAAGCAGAAGATGAGTTGTAAGATGGAAGATAGAAAGCTCCTGGAAGGAGAACGCATTTATGGCAGCCGCTGCACAAAAGAAAAACGTCGGGTCTTCGTCCAATTCAAAGGCAGAATTGATCAAAGACGTACAGAAGGATACCAAACCGATCCAGAAGTTTATCAACAAATTTAACAATGACTGGGTCATGAACTTTGCTGGCATTATGGCCTATAACTTGATGCTAGCGATATTTCCTATCGCTATTGCCATTCTTGGTATTACTGGCCTGATTCTAAATGGCAATCCAATTTTAGAACATAATATTATTACTCAGGCAGGTAAGATAGCTGGCTTAGGAAATCTCGTGACCCTGGCAGACAGTCAGCTTAAAAAAGATGGCGGTATCCTGGTGATCATTGCGATTCTTACCGCTGTCTTCGGCGGCTCACGACTATTCGTAACTCTAGAGGGAATTCTAGATCTGCTTTATCGTGTGCGACCACGAACGATCATTCGCCAGAACCTCGTCGCAATAGGTATGCTGTTACTGTTCGTCATCTTGATTCCGATTATGGTTACGGTTTCTATCATCCCTTCAGTTTTCTCAAACTTGCTCAAGAATCCGACAGTGAAAAGTGTTCCCATTCTCGGCACCATTACAAGCGGTGTAGGGGGGATAATTCTAGCTGACATTGTCCTTGCATTAGTTGGTCTGTTGGTTGCATTCATTCTGTTTGAGGCGATCTACTTCGTAGTGCCTAACCAGAAGATAAGCTGGCGTAATAGCTGGAAGGGTGCAATAGCAGCAGCCGCTCTGCTTGAAATATTCCTGTTGGCCTTCCCATTTTATACCAAATTCTTTCTACGTGGCTATGCAGGTCAGATTGGCCTCATAATCATTCTACTCATTTTCTTCTACTACTTTGCGGTTATTCTACTGTTGGGTGCCGAGGTCAATGCTTACTTCTCAGAAAACGTTCAGCCTCTACCAAATGATCTGGTCACCTTTGTCAGTACGATGGGTGGTAAACTCAACCGCGATATTCCAGCAGCAGAGTCAGATGCGCATACCAATACTAAACCAACTGATTCGGCTGATAAAGCACATGTTTCGGATGAACTTCAGCAAGAGGAAAAAGTACAAACGAGAAACAAGCATATTCAGCACCAGATCGCTTCCGCCGCTCGCAGCAATGATGATGCCCGCGATGCTGCAAAGGAAAGAAAGAAACAGGCACAGGGTTCCGGCAAACTGACGACAGTACTGAGTGCTGTAGCAGGAACAGCTCTTGCCTTCCTGTTCCAGATGCTACAATTGCGCCAACACAAAAAGTAATCAGGCTCTTAAACGAAGGTAGGAGCGTTAACTTGCGTGTGCTCCTACCCTTTTTCCCCTAAAAGAAGCTCCTACCACTCCTCCAGAATAGTACGGTAATACGAGACAATTCGTTATCAGGTATCAAAAAAATGCACCAATAGAGAATAGTAGAATCCTTGACGTGACACTATTGATCTGTTAAACTTTGAAGCGACTAGATAAAAACACCCCATTATCACTTTGAAACAACCGTATTAAAAATGTATCCTGACCCGTTTGCCTTTCTATCGGACAGAATTTCCGGAAGAGGTCGCGCATATGCCTGGTAAAAGTCCTTTCTCTACCAGCAATCAAAAACACCAGCAACTGCTCAAAGCACTGCGTGAAAGCGAACTGTTGCGCGAATTTTCAGCATTACTGGCATCCTCACTTGATCCCACCCATATTTTACAGGTATTGGTAAGACGTACGACTGAAGTGTGTGAAGTTGGACGTTGCGCTGTCTGGCTATTAGATACATCGCGCGATATTTTTCTTCCTTCTGCCTATCACTTTGCTTCAACACACCTGCACGAGAGAGATACACGCATAGCCGATAAGCTCTGGCACAGGAGCTCTCTTCCATTCAATGATCCCCTGGTTCATCGCCTGTTTCAAAATAACGGCATGCTGGCTCTTGAGGATCTTGCCCTGGAAGCGGGTCCCTCTATTCAGGCCGTCACAGAGAAGTTCCGAATACGCTCTGTTCTGCTGGTTGCTCTGATTCGTGAAGGACGCCCGGTTGGTATGATGTCGCTGGATAATCCTGGTCAGAGCAGCATATTTTCGCCAGAGCAGCAGCAGTTTGTGCGTGCCATCGGTCAACAGGCTGCCGTTGCCATCGATAATGCACAACTCTACCAGGTAGCACAGAAAGAACGCAATCGCGCGGAACGTCTGATCGAACGGGCGCAATCCACCTACCAGGTAGCAACAAGTGTGAATGCGGGGAAACCCCTTTCGACGGTTCTAGAGCTAGCAGTCCGTTATCTTATCAGTGGAGCAGAAGCCTCAGGAGCTGCCATTGCTCTCCTTGATAACGATATGATTACCCTTGCTTATGCGAACGGACTACATCCTCAGCTTGCCAGGCACAAGTTGCCCATTCCATTACACGACCTTCCTCATTGCCATGCTGCCGCGCTGAGTGGAAATAGCGCCTTTGTGACGCAAGAATTGACGGAGAGCAAAGAACGTCTCTGGTATGAACAGATCGGATTGGAGCATGTACTGATCGTCCCACTGATGATTGGTACACAGGACTCTAGGAGGAGGAAGGAGCAAGATACGAATGATGTTCAACAGACACGTTGCGCTGGTTTTGCTTTCGTTAATTATCCTCTCACGATGCACCATCCGTTACAGAGGCACTATGCATTCGCAATGGATATTGCCACTCAATGCGCATTAGCCATCGAGAAGGACCAGATGCTGGACAAAGTTCGCCATACAGCTACTCTGTCAACTGAACGTGCAAATACGCTGGATGCCGTTCTCAATGCAATGAACGAAGGCATCATCGTTCTTGCCATGGATGGTCAGGTTATTGTCAACAACAGTACGGTTACCCATTTTCTAGGCCTGCCCGGAAATCGTAACGAATCCTTGCAGACCATCTTTCAGCATCAACCGTTCTATACCTTAGATGGACGATTACTCTCCTTTGAAGATTTTCCCCTTACACGTGCGCTTAACAGCACCGCTATTCGCAACGAGCGCGTTATGAGTTACCGGACAACAGATAATTCTGAGCGCATCGTTGAGATCAACAGCGTCCCACTCTTCGATGATGAGGCGCAACAGATGGGCATTGTCTGTGCATTCCGTGATATCACAGAACAGGCTCGCGTTGAAGGACGCATTCGCAACGTCCTAGAAGCCCTGTTGCATGCGGCAGAAGTTGTCTCCGATGCAGACGATATCAAAGAGATCCTACAACGTGTACTGGCCATGTCGCTCAAAGCCCTGAATTGCGAACGAGGAGTTGTGCAAACCTACGATCAGGAATTGCATAGCTTTACTCCGCTGTTATCGCTTGGTTTTGCAGTTGAAGACGAAATACAGTGGTTGAATGAACAAAAGCACTGGCTGGAGCCTGAACCAGATGCCTGCACGAGCTTTCGCAGCCAGCTTCTGGCCGGTCACGCAACACTGGTGAATGAAGAGCAAAGCCCGGAAGAGCCAAACCACTTCAAAGATACGATGATTCTTGCGGCCCCTATCATCCATAACAATCACCTGTTTGGCGTGATGATGCTTGATCGCTCTCCCAGGTATACAAAGAGCCAACCTCTGACCCTTTCCGGCTCTCCCAAAAGCACCTTTAATGTCTGGGACATCGCCGTGGTTGAAGGCATTGCCCACTTCGCCGGTTTAGCTATCGAACAGACACGCTGGCAACACGAGGCTGAGATCGCGCGTACAAACGAAGCCACAATGCGCGAATCTAACGAGCTTAAAGACGAATTTCTGGCTATTACCGCACACGAATTTCGCACGCCATTGACCGTTATCCTCGCTCATAGCCAGATGATGGCACGCCTCTTGCAACGCCACCCCAATCAGGATCAGGAGACGACCAATAAGTTCTATGAGAGTATCAATAGCGTTGAGACACAGACGCGCCAACTGACCAATATCGTCAACACCTTTTTAGAAGTCACGCGCCTCAATCGTGGACAGATTACGCTTACAAAGGAAGAAGTTGACCTGGAAGAGATTGTCGAGGAATCAATAAGTAACAATAGTGCAACTTCGATACTGCATTCGATCAGTTATACTATTGAACCGACTGAACATCCTTACATGGTTAGTGGTGATAGAGCACGCCTGCTCCAGATTTTTGCCAATCTGCTGCAAAACGCACTAAAATATAGTCCGCCTGAAGGATCTATCACAGTCTCGTTGACGCAAATCATCACTGGAGAAGGCAAAACAATGGCAGAGGTAAGCGTACAGGATCAGGGTATCGGCATCCCCAAAGATGCACAATCGCGCCTCTTTGAACGCTTCTATCGCGCTCCGAATATCGCTGACGGACAGACGCGAGGAGTTGGACTGGGCCTCTACATTGTCGCGGAATTTTTGCGCCTGCATAATGGCACTATTCGTGTCGAAAGTAGTGGTATTATAGGCGAAGGAAGCCGTTTTATTTTTACCTTGCCGCTAGTAGAAAGCGAAGGTTTGCATTAATTGCACACCCTCACTTTCGCTTTCGCTTAAAACGTATCTGCCTGCACTATAACATAGTTAAATGTTGTATGCGTCGCTACAGGTGCCGTCAAGTGAACCGTAAATCCAACCTCGGGCTGTAAAGAGATGTATTGCACCACGACCGGGCCGGGGTTAGTTGTCAACGTCACCAGGACAACACTGGCGGCTGTGATGTACGAATTGGCAACCATGACCTCACCTTGTTCACTCTTAAAAGCACCAGAACCAGAGATGGATCTTTGTATGGCTGTACTCAACGCATTGCCAGTAGTACTATTACTCTGTTCTGGAATAGTAGAAGGTGCCTGATGGCGGCTCAGCGCATCTCTCACATCAGCAGCCAGCAGCTCTTCACCTGTCTCCTGGTCTTCCACTCTCGGAAACAGCGACGCCTTTGATAGTGCAGGCTGCTCAGTTGTCTCCAGGCGTACTTTCCCGTTTCGCTTCAACGAGCGACGTTTTTTGTGTTGTGGTTGTGAAGGAGGCATCTCCACGCTTGGAGCAAAGGATGAAGTGGTATCAATCACTTGTACTAGAGGTGCATCGAAAGAGTCGGTAGGTGCAGGAAATTGCCCGCTAGCAGGCGTTGATCGATATGCTTCCATATCCTGCGGAAATGACTTTTCCGAGGGTGAAACCGCTGCCTGTTGTTGAGGTACCTCTGGCTTCACAGCAGCAAAGGATGAAGTGAAACGCCGGGCCAACCGGGCCAGCATTCCTGACGATTTCTGTTCCGCCTCCTCTTCGACATGAGAAGAGGCTATCTGATGTGGATCGGTTGTCGCTATAATAAAGCGTTCAGGCTGTACGGCTGGTAGCATGACAGATTGTAAGCTTAAACGCGGTGGGACAATCCCGGTTCCACCTGTAGCAGGTTGAGAATCATCCTGTTCATCAAGCTCGTCCTGCCAGTGTTGAGCAAGCGCACCATCGTCTATAAGTGTCTCCTCTACAGAAAGCGAAAGGTCAAGTCGCTCTTGCTCTAAGTGAGCACGCCATGCCTGTTTATTTTGTTCGTTACGTTCTTCACGTAAAGTCATTGCTATTCCCCGTCACGTGTTTTTTGTAGACAAACGATACATTTTGAAATACACAGACGCAGTATAACACAAGTATGATGTAAGGCTAGCAGGAATAGTATATTTGGCTAGGACAAAATCCCCTGGTTAGCATGGCTCTCCTCGATAGGAAATTCGGAAATGAAAAGCGAACGTACTTGCAAGCAGGATTGAAAACCGTTACAATGTTGTCCTGATCGTAGCGATTAACATAAGCATAACGCCTGTACTCTCAAGCAGGTAGCATATTTCGCTCTGCAAGGAAGGATTTCTACAATGAAGCTCAGTGGGACACATAAGTTTAAGGCATCAAGCACACAGGTATTTAACTCGATTCTTAATCCTGAAGTGCTTAAAGCTTGTATTCCTGGCTGCAACTCAATTGAATATCTCGATACCACTCATATTCAGGCTAACCTGGCACTTCCTATACCAGGTTTGAAGGGACCATACAGTATCGTCATCAATATCGCCAATCAGCAGGCTCCTCATTACCTGGAACTCCAGGTCCAACGCAACAGTCGTGGGGGATCAGTCAATGCAATCAGCCAGATCAATCTCACCGATGAAGCCGATGGGACAACGCTCTCTTATAATGCCAACGCCGAACTCTCAGGCGCTGCGGCTCTCGCCAATAATCCTATCGGGGAAGGAGCCGCAAAAAATATGCTCGGCACATTCTTCAAAAACCTGGATAAAACGATAGGTTAGCAGCTAGATAACCTATCTCTATACGCACTGTATTGTGTTTCTAGCGCGTAAACAATACAGTGCGCTTTATTGCTCTGCTCCCTGGGAGATCATACGTGAGTGAAACCTGGTCAGAGGGACATAGCTCATCATCTACACCGCCTTATCCTCGCTAACGCCTGTAGAAGACGCTTCCTGGGATGCATGTAACTTTGCTTTCAAACAGTCAAAAAACTGCCCGGTTAGCTTTTCGGCGGTTCCACTAAGAAGGCGTGCTCCCACGCTAGCAATGGTTCCACTCACTACCACATGAGCGCTCCAATCCATCTGTGTCTTTTCAGCATCGATCGTGGTAAGGTTCATATGGCCCGACAACTCTACCGCACTCCCTGGCGCTTTGCCACGTCCCTTTACAATCATCACATCTGGTTCCTGCATCTCGCGCGTGACATCCAGCGTGAACTTCGCTTTGACGGGTCCGACGCCGATAGCAATAACTGCCTTCCAGTGCTCCTCGCCCAATACCTCCAGGCTCTGAAATCCTGGTGCGCACTCCGCTACTTTGTTGACATCATAAAGATAAGCCCACACATCCTTCTGTGAAGCTTCCATCGTTTGTGTCCCTGAAAATTCCATAACTTTATCCTTCTATTTCGATCCACGTGATCGGGCAAAGTCACCAGCAGGGAAAACTTGCCCGATTTCCTACCTGCACGTTAACAGGTTCGACCTGCAAAACAGAAGTTGCGCCTGCTTCTGATATGACCAATTATATCACCCACTTTTTGGGTGTAAATAAGACGACTGCAATAGAGTAAAGTGGGTATCTCAATTGACTTTCAATAATTTTTATGTTACACATAAGCCGTACATATTCAGTAATGCCATGGAAGGAGCTAACCGTTCAAATGTTCTCTTTGTTCTTCCCATGAATTTAGCTGGAAATATCCCATTATCGCGTTTCTCTTCACACCAGGACAAGATGCCTTCTGTCAAAAAACGTCGATAGAAAAATGCATACTGTCCCTATTGCTCTATCCCATACTCTCTTTTACTCTTGAATAACAAATTTGGAGGTCATATCTAACAATGCAACGATCAAACCTCTTTAAACGCACTGCTTTTCTCACCTTCTTTTTAGCCGTAGTACTGGCCGCATTACTGAGAGGGTCAACACCAACAACTACCCAGGCTCATGCCGCAGCTCTAGCAGGTGGTGCTAATCAGGCTTTCGCTCAGGCATCAAAAGAATTTGGAGTACCCGCTACTATTCTCAAAGCGCTGTGTTATATGGAAGGCCATCTGAGTGACCATGGTGGTTCTCCCAGTATAGATCAGGGCTATGGCTGTATGCACCTGGTCCAGAACAGTCACATTCACACTCTCGATAGCGCAGCGAAAGATCTGGGGGTCAGCACAAATCTGCTGAAGACAGATCTGGCTACGAATATTCGTGGTGGGGCTGCTGTCTTACGCGACTACGCGCTACAGCTCTCCCGCACCCATACTCTGCCAACTTCGCTCGCTGATTGGTATGGCACAATTGCCGCCTATAGTAATGCCTCAACACAGAGTGTTGCCCATATGTATGCGGATGGTGTCTATAAGCTGTTAAATAGTGGCTTCAGTGCAAGCACAGATACAGGCGAAGTCGTTACTCTGGCCCCACAAACAGTAAAGGCCAATGTCGTGACGGCCTCCAACGTCAAAACTGCTACGTCATTACCCACGGGGTGTGTAAACGATGGCAAGACCGACTATCCTGGCGCTATCGACTGCATCCTGGATCCCAATGTCTATGATTGCAACATTGTTTCCCCCGGCACCAGTCCTAATCCTTGCACGTACGAGGACGCCAATCGCCCGACCGCCTACCCGGTCCAATTTGTAGCCATTCACGATATCGAGGGGACGGTGCAGGATGCCCTCGACGTGTTCCAGAACATCAATACTGGCGTAAGTATTCACTACATTGTAGATACTGATGGCACTGTCTATCAAGTGGTTCATGATAAAGATATCACCTACCACGTCGGTAACTACTGGTACAATCAACGGGCTATTGGTATCGAGCATGCTGGCTTCGATGCTACTGGCTTTCAGTGGTACAATGCTGCCGAGTATCTGGGTTCCGCAAAACTGGTCAGTTACCTGCTCAAAAAGTTCAACATTCCATTAGATCACGATCATGTCGTAAGTCATGGGACCGTCCCTGCGCCCGCACCACAATATGCTCCTAATCATGTCGATCCAGGTCCATACTGGCTCTGGGACTATTACTTCAAGCTCATCCATCAACAAGGGATACCTTACGGAGAAAATGACGGAGAAAATGACTCCAGGTTGCATATCATCTCTCTCCATCCCAATACCGATCAGCGCCCATATGGAGCAAACGGTACCGAGACGCCCGCTAACTTCAATTTCTTCTACCTGTACAATGGTCCAAGTACTCAATCAGGTCTGGTCACCCCGGCAAGCCAGGGAGATGTTACCGACGAAACAAATAATGTCGAACCGAGTGTCAGCTATTACTACCTCGCCAAAGTCAAGGATCCTGCCGGTACAGGAGATACGCTCTACGAGATCTGGTATGGGGAAGACGACCATCTGAATGATCCAACACCCAACCACTTTGAAAATGCAAAACTGGTCTGGCTTGCCGTCCCGCCTGATACCAAAGTTGAAGGACAGGCCACTCCTATCAAGCTCAACTTCACTGGCGGCACGGTCGCCAAAGTCTACGGCAGACCAGTAACCGACGATTTCTACCAGATTGGTGATGCACCCAACAATGCCATATTCGCCTCTGCATTTACAGTAACCGAATACGGCACAACCAACCTCTGGTATGAGATCAACTACAATCATCGTCAGGCGTGGGTTCCCACCACTGAAGTAACCGTCATCGGCAACAATGGACATTGAAGGCTCTCCATCCATGAGACCTGAAATGATGCTGTGACGCAATGAGGGTAAGGAAGCCATTTAGTATTCCGTGGGTGTTGATGAGCACAGTGACGGCCTCCACGGAATACTAAATGGCTTCCTTACCCTCATTGCGCGTTTTATTTGGCAAAAAGTGTCGGTGAGAGAACTACCCTGTTCACTCCGCTGGGTTCCTACACTATCATTTCGTCAAAGACCTGCCCTATACCCCTTGCTAGACGCTCCGGAGCACCGCGTGGAGCAACTTCCTGTATCTGCTGCGCAACTCTTGTTATCGTCGTCTCACGATCCCATCCACTCGCGATAGCTTCCCCAATCTGAGCTCTCAAAGTAATGAACCAGTGACGCAAGTCAGCAAGCGCGGTAGGAGTTTGTATCGGGCCATGACCGGGGATAGCGTGTTCTGCTCCTAACTGTTCTAATTGTTCTAAAGCATGGACCCAGTTCGCTGAATTTCCACCCGGAGGCAATGCCGGAACGATGGTATTGAAAAGAAGATCACCTGCGAACAGCGTGCGCGATTGGGGTAGCCACGCCACACTATCGCTCGGACTATGCGCGATCCCCAGGTACAGCAGTTGCACCTCGATATTGCCTACGAACACGGTCATCTTCTCCTGAAACGTAATAGTGGGAGGAGTGATCGTCACATCACTTACAAATGCTGCCATACGTGGATTTTGCTTCCAGTCGGCAAGCGTCCGCTCGCCATTAGTAACAAGGTCGTTGCGTACCCCTTCGTGGGCAATAATGGGACTATCGGCAAACACCTGATTTCCATAGACATGATCGCCATGCGGGTGCGTATTGAAGAGGTATAGTGATCCCTCTTTTCGGTACTCCTGGGCGGCTGCACGTAGGGGAGTAGCCTCGGCTGCCGCAACTCCAGAGTCAACGACGAGTACGCTTCCACCCTGGCTGATGATGCCACGATTACAGACTCCACCAAGAGCTGCCATCACACCCGGTACTATTTCTTGTATGCTAAAATCAGGCATAAATTTTCCTCTTTTTCAAAACATTAGCTCCTCATCTACCTAATGGGCAGAGGAAGCTTCTTCTTGTGATGTTACCACATCTTGCCCCGTTGCTACTCCGTCCGATGCTTGCGTTTGCCCATAAATGTAGCGCCCGCCACGCAACAATGAGGCCAGTGCCGCAATGACACAGATGGAGGCGGCCAGGTAGAAGGCTCCATGCAAACCCAGCAAGAACGGTTCTGAGATCAGGTTGGGAAAAAAGCTTCGGCTTAACAGATGCGCCTGGTTGGCCGCTGATAAGGCATGCAGCACATTGGGTGGCAGCAGGACCGCCATCGGATTATAGCCCAGGAAGGCGGCAAAAAGGGCCGAGGTCGGTGGCAGGTGCGAAATCTGATGGGCGACCGCACCCGGCACGCCCGCAGCGATGAGCCCTTTGGAGAGCGCTGTTGGTAGCGCCGCCGCCAGACCAGCCGTGACGATACTGAAGAAGATGCCTATACTGGCCAGCGATGCCGCATTCTGGAAGGTCGAACGCATGCCGGAACCAGCACCACGCTGATCTGGTGGCAAGCTATTCATGACAGAAGACGTATTTGGCGCGGTGAACATGCCCTGACCAAATCCCATTAGGAACAGGATAAGCGCGAACCAGACGTAGCTGAAATTGGCTGGCAGGATCGTCATCAGAACGAAGCCCACCGCCTGAATAGCCATACCCGTAGTTGAGAAGACACGCGCACCAAAACGATCTGACAACCAGCCGCTTATTGGCCCCATTACTACAAACCCAACTAGCAACGGCAACAGATAGATGCCAGCCCACAATGGAGCTACTGCGTAATCATAGCCGTGCAGCGGCAACCAGATGCCCTGCAACCAGATGATCAGCATGAACTGTAACGCACCACGCGCCATACTTGCCAGAAAACTACTGATGTTACCAGCAGCAAAGGCACGAATTTTGAAGAGGTCGAGCCGGAACATGGGATCTTCCACGTGCAGTTCGATCCAGACAAAGATGGCCAGCAAGACAACTCCACCAACCAGCATTCCGATGACCAACGGGTTGCCCCAGCCCATCGCCGAGCCTCCGTATGGCTCGATGCCGTACGTGATACCGAGCAAAAAGACCGTCAAACCAATCGCGAAGGTGATATTGCCCGCCCAGTCGATCTTCTGATGTGCACGGATCGTCGCTGTCTCGCGCAACATGAGGTACGCCCAGATGGTCCCTACAATGCCAACCGGCACACTGACCAGAAAGACCAGCCGCCAGTTAAAGTAAGAGAGAATACCACCCAGAATCAGGCCAATCACCGAACCTAAAATAGCCGCAATCTGGTTAATACCCAGTGCCAGCCCGCGCTGATTCGATGGAAACGCATCGGTAATGATCGCAGTACTGTTGGCAAAGAGGAAACCTGAGCCAACTCCTTGAATCAGACGAAAGAGGATTAACTCCAGCGCTCCGGTGTTGCCTGTACCAGGGGTTAACCAGAGCAGGATACTCCCAACGGCGAAAATAAGGAATCCCAGATTATAGAACTTGACACGCCCAAACATATCGGAGATACGTCCAAATGTTACCAGTAGCGTTGCCGTTACCACCATGTAACCAAGCAGCAGCCAGAGGAAATAGCCGGTCTCCCCAGGGGCGAGCGGATTGACATGGATGCCATTAAAGATTGCTGGCAGAGAGATCAATACGATACTGATATCAATGCTAGCCATTAAGACACCCAGAGTGGTGTTCGATAACGCCACCCACTTGTACGACGGACCAACAGGCCGATTTCTTCTTCCCTTACGCAAGACAGTGGTCATGGTACCTCTTTCCATTGATAGTCCCTGATGAGCGGAAAGACAGCGACGCGAGTTCTCTGCTTACCTCATGCATATCGTTGAAATTATGTATCTACCTATTTAATACCACATATTATCGTTTACGTCAACGTCAACGTTAACCTTAGCGATATTGCGCTAAGATACATCGACCTGATCAGAAAATTCTTGGAGAAGAAATCGCAACGGCATTGGCGATGCCCAAAGGTCTCATGGCTATCGCTGGCACATTATCCCCAAAAAGAAATGCTTATTTGCTTTTTTGCCATCTATCCATTATATTATTTGGTAATATTGAAGTAAAAGGATTATTAAAAACACATATGAACAATGATAAAGAGCAAAATCCGCAGTTTTCTCCCCAATGGGTATATGATCAGGAACATTCGCCGGCCTCGCCAAATGGACCGCTTAATGCTCTCAATTATCCTCCTCAGCCAGATAATAATGGGCAGTTCTCACCTTTACTCTCACCATCGTCCTATGATCCAGATCTGACGATGGATATGGGCAACTCTCTTGGCTATAGCCAGGCAATGGAATTCCATGCTAACAGTATGCCTCAGCCTACTCGTTCTCTACCGCGTTTACGTGCACATGAGAAACGTTTTCAAGAGTTGCGCAAGAAACGGATGACGCGCGACCTCCAACATGACCAGCCAGGTCCTTTCACCAGGAAACAGCGTGGTTCTCTTTTTGGGAAACGGGGCGGGCTTATAAATGGCGCCCCTACACACACGGGCGCGATAAATGGTGCCCCTACACATGGCGGGCTTATAAATGGCACCCCTACACACGCGGGCGCGATAAATCTGGCCCCTACAGAATTGCCACCTGATCCTTCTTCCGGTGGGACAGGCGTTGCTCTGGCTGTTGCGGCTGCACCAGCTCAAGATACAGGTATGGTTCAGCGCGTCAAAGTGGCGCGGGCTGCATTCCTGATTACTGGCGCGTTTATGTTCAGCAGCGTGCTTGGTCTGGTGCGCACATTTCTCTTTACGTATGTTTTTGGCGCAACTGGCATTTCAGCGGCATATGTACAGGCATACGTTATTCCAAATCTGCTTTACACGGTGGTTGCTGGTGGTGCGCTCAGCTCAGCCTTTATTCCGGTCTTTACACGCTATGCCGAGGGATTGAAAGACGAGAAGAGCGCATGGCATATCGCGAGCAGTGCCTTGAACCTCGCTATAGTGGTGATGATTGTGCTTTCCATCATTGCAATGATCATTGCTCCCGTCATCGTACCACTGTATGCCCACGTCAATCTTGGCTTTACGCTGGCCGACCAACTTTTGACGGTGACATTGACACGTATCATGCTTCTGCAAGCCGTTGTCCTTGGCTCAGGCGTTATTGTCAGTTCCGTCCTCAATGCCAAACAGGATTTCACCCTCACAGCCATTGGCACCATTCTCTACAACGCAGGCCTGGTTCTTGGTTTACTTCCCGGCTTCTTCCTACGCGGAAGTTCGATTAGCAATATCGCTATCTACTCAGCAACATGGAGTGTCGTACTGGCTGCCGTCCTGCAGGTTAGCGTACAAATCCCTGGCCTCTTTAAGGTCAAAATGCGCTACACGTTCTCATTCGACTGGAAACATCCCGGGGTCAGACAGATCGCTCGTCAGATGGTTCCACGTACTATTAATGCGGCGATGCTCTCGTTCAGTACGGTGGTAGATCGCTCCTTGCTCTCATTTCTAGGAGGTCTCGGTCTCGGCCCTGCTCAGGTCGCCAGTGGCCTGGTCATTGAATATTTCCAGGCTTTTTCTATCCTGGTACTGCCTGTCTCGATCTTCGGTTCGTCTGTTTCAACGGCTGCGTTTCCCGCTCTAGCAAGTTATGTGGCACGTGAACGCTTCGACCGTGTGCGTAGTACGATCATGGAAACACTCCGTAGTATCCTTTTTCTCTCAATTCCTTCCTGTATTGGTCTCATTGTTCTCGCCCTCCCCATCATCCAGGTTCTACTAGAACATGGCATATACTCTGCAAAACGCTCAATTCACTGAGCATCCCTCTGATCTTTTTTGCCGTAGGTTTGCCCGCTCTGGCCGCTGTCGAGATTCTCACACGTGCCTTTTATGCCCTACGCGACAGTAAAACCCCTGTCATTATCAGTATTGCCCAGTTTATTCTGAAGATTGCACTCAGCATTGTTTTGATTAATCTCGCTGTCTTCGGTCTGCAATGGGGTATGGCTGCTCTGGCCTTCTCAACTTCGGTTGCCAGTACCCTTGAGGCCGTTGTGCTTTTCATCCTCCTCTATCGGCGTATTGGTGGTTTCGATCTGCGTACCCTTGCTCATTTTCTTGGACGTACTCTGGTTGCATCGATTGGAATGGGCGTTGTGCTGTTTATTGTCACGTAAAGGACTTGACCGCATTCTTGATACAACGAGCAGTAATACGCTCCCTCGTAAGTGGTGTTTTCCTGGCCCTCATCAAGCTGCTGATTGAATTGGGTATTGGTTCCCTTGTCTTTCTTATCATTGCTAAACGTCTGAAAATTGAGGAAATAGAGTCGGGTCCGGTACGCAAAATTCTCAATCGGCTGCATGTTTCGTGGCTTTAAGCAGGAGCGTTGTATTATACCTGCCCTACAGGTTCTTCATACTCCTGTTCAGCATGGAAAGAAACAGGAACCAGGGGCAGAAAAAGTGTAAATGCGCTTCCTTGTCCTGGACTGCTTGCGAGCTCCAGGGTACCACCTAAGAGCTGAGTTAGCTGATGGACAATCGAGAGGCCAAGCCCGGTACCGCCATACTTACGCGTGATGCTGCTATCACCCTGATAGAAGGCATCAAAAATGTGTTCCTGAAGCTCTGGCGCCATGCCGATGCCCGTATCTTTAACGGTAATGGCAACCCCCCACTCTTCTACGCTCTCGGCAGGAACCTGGTCAGTGACGCTAATACATACCTCACCCTTTTCTGTAAACTTGATTGCATTGGAGATCAGATTCAGCAAAATCTGGCGTAGTTTGCCTGGATCGCTCTCCATCTCGTCAATACCCTTTGCAATATGCGTCTGTAAGGTCACCTTTTTCTCGTCTGCCAGGGAGCGAATTTCTTCAATAACCTCGGGAATGAGCTCAGTCAGATGGACGGTAGTCATGTTCACGCTCATATGTCCGGCCTCTATCTTGATCAAGTCCAGTGTATCGTTGACCAGTTCAAGCAGATGATTCCCGTTCTTGATAATGCGCTCGATGTTGCTCCGGCTCCGTTGCTCATGATACTGGTTGCATTCCAGATCACGCAAGATAATCTGGCTGAACCCAAGAATAGCGGTCAGAGGTGTACGGAGTTCGTGCGTCATCGTCGAGAGGAACCTGTTACGCGCTTCATTATTTTCTTCAAGCGTGATATTCAGAACACGTAATTCGTTTCGTTGAACACGCAAGGCAATGTTCATCTGCTCCTGCTCACGGTTTTTAGCAGCCAATTCTTCTGTCTGCGCCTGAATATATTCATACACCTTTGTATGCCCTATGACGGTCGAGAGATTGCTGGAGACGACGGTGAGAATGTTACGCGCCTGCTCGCTTATTGAATAGAGCGAGGCAAAAACCAGGACGCCGAGCAGGTCTTTTCCCTGAATCAGGGGAAGTTGATACATACTCCCCGGCAGGACTTTCCCCAGGATCGTTTTGGCAATGAAATTGCCCGCTTCACTGGGAGCAGGAGCCCGTATATAAAAAGGGGAACGCCTCAGTGCCGTGCTGCCAACCAGGCCTTCGCCCAACGCAAACTCCTGCGTCAGTGCTGTAAAGTCAAAGCCCTGCGCACTGGCAAGTACCAGGCGCTCTTTCTGTTCATCATACAGGTAAAGGGCAGCCAATTGAAGATGAAGCAGACTGAGCGCCTTATCCAGAAAGGTCGTGACCAGCGTATCAAAGTCGAGCGTACTGGTAAGCAGAGTGTTTAACTGAAGCACGCTCTCCAGTACATCCCGATCTTTTAATGCTATACTCTGCTGCTGTAATGCTTCAGCCATCATATTGAAAGTCTTGCCCAGATGGTGGAGCTCCTGGCTCTCTAGAGCAGGGACACGTATACCAACATTGCCCTCGCCTAAGCGACTGGAGGTGTCCTCAAGTATGTCAAGCTGACTATGAAGTGCCGTAGCAAAGCGTGTAACCGTGCGCCAGAGGAGAACGATAACGAGAAGTGAGAGCAGAAGTGAGATCCCTGTAGCAACGATATTAATATCATCACGCAATGTCAGGCCGTTCTCATTTACGTTATATGGTACGATAAAGGTAAGAGCACTTACGGTAAGATGGATAATCAGGACAACAAGCAAGAGGCCTATACCAAAAAAGAGGCGCGTTCTTACCTGTTTCACCAAGCTCCCACGCTTTTCATATGTAGAGGATAAATGTCGCATAGGTGTTCTCCCTCATATCGCCCTCTCCAATCAGCAACTAGACTTATCATAAAAAGTATACGCCGGACACAAAAAGGCAGAGGTTTTTATGCCGAATATACTGAAATCTGGAAAGGCCACATGGTAGGAACCACGTTGACGACGCCCATGTTTTAGCAAGAAGAGAGCGTACAGCCGATAAGCGCGGGCGTCGTCAACGTGCCCCTGCCATACGTACAACTAGCGTAGGAGCGGAGATTATGGCATTGCTTTATCCCAACGGGACGGCTGTCCAGAAACTGGTGCGAACTCAGGAGCATAAGGAGCCAGTGGTGCAGGAACTGATGTATGGCCAGAAGCATAAAGAAAAAACAATTCTGATTGTTGAAGATGATGAAGACCTGGGCGCACTTCTTCTAGAGGCACTGCACCAGGAGACCTTCTATATGGGTATCAACTATCGCACGTTGCTGGCTATCGATGGTTTAGAGGCATTGGAGATGATTGAGGAGACGCATCCCGACCTCTTTCTCCTCGATTACTATCTCCCGCGCATGAATGGCCTGGACCTCTATGATCGCCTGCATGCTATTGAGACGCTTGCACTGGTGCCGACGATTTTTATGAGCGCTAATCCTCCATTTAAGGAACTCAGAAAACGTAATCTGCTCAGTGTGCGCAAGCCGTTTAACCTGCGTGAGCTCCTGGATACCATTGAACGGTTGCTGGAAGAGCAGAATAAAGAAAACAAGTAGGCCCCGAGAGGGAGAGGGAAACACCTGGGCGTCGTAAAAGCGGACCCTACGTGTTTTTTGGGCGATTTGCAAGTGCATAGTGTATAACGCGCCGCGCCTCCTCACGTTCAGCGCCTGCCAGTTCAAGGCGTGGAGCACGTACGCGAGCGCTGCCCATACCAACCATCTCCTGAGCCAGTTTAATAAGTTGTACGAACTTCGGTCCCGTATCCATGCGCAATAGTGGTAGAAACCAGGTGTAGAGAGGCTCGATACTGGTGGCTGCAGCGTCTCCTTTGCGTATCTGCATGGCAAGTTCAAATAATGCAACCGACTCTTTGGGAAAGGCGTTGGCCAGTCCGGCGATCCAGCCAACCGCACCCGCCTGGATCGCCTCTACAATGCAGTCATCAACGCCAGCAAGCAGTTCCAGTCGATCCTGAAGCAAAACATGTAACGCAGTAATACGGCGTACATCAGCACTGGACTCTTTGACGGATTCAAGGTTTGCATTTTCGGAAGCAAGTTCGGCGATCTGCCCTGGCAGAAAGTCTGTTGTATAGGCAGGAGGATTATTGTATAGCATGGTGGGAAGCGTTGTGGAAGCAATGATTGTTGCCACATGTGCCTTCATCTCGCGCCAATCAGTGGAGTAGACGTATGGTGGCAGGACCATCAAACCGCTGCATCCTACGGCTTCGGCAGAATGCACAAGGCGCACAGCTTCGGCTGTAGAAAGGGATGCAATACCAGCAATAATCGGCACGCGTTTTCCTACCGCATTAACAGCGGTCTCCAGCAACACGACCTTCTCCTCAAAGCTCAGGGTCGCGCTTTCTCCCAGCGATCCCGGTGTGACCAATCCAACGCAGCCCGCGTCCACCAGCCAGCGGCAGTGTTCGGCGAAAAAGGTATGGTCAATACTGTAATCTTCATTAAACCGCGTTGTGATGGCGGGAATAACACCTCTCCAGTTGACTTTCATTGTTGAGTTTCTCCATTTAAAGGGAAGCGTCTCTCAATTTTTCGAGCTGTTCGAGATTTTTGCGTGCATGGACCTGTTCCGTGATCTCCACAGCGGAAACGAGCACGTAGGTCACTTTTTCTGCATCTTCTATATCGATAATGGGCGCAAGGTCGTAATCCCAGACGGTCTCTGGCCCATCCGGAACAAAGGAAACAGTCAGTTCTGGAATACGGAACGGAGTCCGACCCTCAACGACATTTTTCCAGTGCTCCATAGCATCTTCCCCAAGAAGCAGCAACGTCACCTCTTGCCAGGAACGGCCAATAACATCGTCCGGAGTTCGGTTATGCGCGTGAGCCACCAGTTCGAGATAACGTGGACTTGCCAGAATTAATAGCTGTGTCTGTGCATCGTAGAGAGCCAGTGCCGCCGTCCTGGTATTGGCAAAGATCGTTTTGAGATGATTGAACTCTTCCCGAATTCCCTTTGCCTGTTGCTCCGTTTCATCGGAGGCATAGATGATCACGCCATCAACGCGACCAGATGCATTGTGGGAAGGAACAACGGTATAGGAGAAATAGCTTTCCTCCTGCCCCTCATGAACTCCAGGCATGATTGTACGAATGCGAGGTGTTGTGCGTGGTGTTTCCTGCATGTACACCTCACGTGCCAGGCGTGTTAAAGTGAAACCAGCTCCGGGTTCCCAGAACAGGTCGATCACCTCTTCCAGCGGATGCCCCTGGACCTCTCGCCCCTCAAGGACGCGGGCGTAGCGAGGATTGTATGCCTCAACAAGCAAAACTGGTCCCCGCAGTACGAGAATGTAGAATGGTGCAAACTCCACCATCTCAAAGAGACGTACACGATCGTTCTCCAGGATGTTAGTCAGTTCCTGTAGTTCGCCAGTACGAGCACGCAGTTCATCATTCGTCGTCTCCAACTCCTCATTGGTAGCCTGCAGTTCCTCGTTGTTTGTTTCCAGTTCCTCGTTGGTGGCCTGCAGCTCCTCGTTCGTTGTTTCGAACTCTTCAATGCTTGCCTGCAACTCCTCGTGCGTCAGCACCAGTTCCTCGTTAGCAACTTGCAATTCCTCGTTAGCATCCATGAGCTCTTTATTCATATCGCTCAGGCGCTTGTTAGCCGTTCCCAGTTCTTGCATTAACTCCGCCTGTTCGGCCTGGACGGTCTCCAACTGGCGACGGATCTGGACCTGTTCGGTCACGTCGGTCACGCTGACGGTGGCAAGGTCAGGTAAGGCCGGCTCCAGTTGCATCAGTGCGAAGGAGAGGCTCACAAAGCGCCCATTGCCACCCGAGGTTGCTTCGAGCTCCACTTCCGGAAGAGTAACAAAGTTGCGCTCACGGAAGACGACATCGATAGCCGAACGCGTCTCATGATAAGGAATGCCGCGTGCCGCATGGAGAAAATCCTGGTCGATAGCAGCATCGCGTAAACCAAGCAAACGGCGAGCAGAGCCGTTGGCGGTCAGGATATGATAGGAGTGGTCGATGATCACAACACCAATGGGAAGAAAACGCAACAGGAGTTCGTTGAAGCGGCGCAGTTGCCCTAGTTCCAAAGATAGAGGTTGCTGCTCCTGATCCGGTTGCGCATTTCCCAATGGTCGATCGGGACGGTTCATAGCATTCTTCTCACGTGACATTCCGAGTTCTGAAAGGCCCTGATGCCTGACCAAAGGCAATGCATTACCAATACAACGATACACTTTCCAGTGCTTGTTCACCAGTTCATAGAATGTCTGCATAGGGTATACGGTCTCGGCCTTGCCCAGGAACAGGTACCCATTGGGACTGAGAGAAAAGGCGAACTGGTTGAGCACATAATCCTGTAGCTCAGGAGTAAAATAAATCAGGACATTGCGACAGAGCACCAGGTCGATACGCGGGAATGGTGCACTTCGACTGAGATCTTGCTGTCCAAAGATCACCATCTGGCGCAACGTTTTCGAGATGCGATAACCATGATCGACGCGCTCAAAAAAATGATCCCGGTACCTGGAAGGAACTCCTTTGAGCAGGTTTTCGGAATAGAGCCCACGGCGTGCGAAGGTGATTGCCGCCTCATCAAGGTCGGTGGCAAAGATTTTGATGCTCCATTCGGACAGTTCTGCGCCCAGCAGGTCCATGAGCAGCATAGCAAGCGAGTAGGGCTCTTCTCCTGTCGCGCAACCCGCCGTCCAGAGGCGCAGGACATGATCACGCTGGCGTGCATGCGCTATTAAAACGGGCAAGACATCGCTTCTAAGATAAGCAAAGGCATCGGGATCACGAAAAAACTGAGTGACATTGATCAGGAAGGCTTTGACGAGATTGCCGACCTCTTCTGGATTCAGCTTCAGATAGTCTGCATAGTCGCGCATGCTTCTGTTATGCGTAACGGCCATGCGGCGACTGATGCGACGAAGAATGGTCGATGTTTTGTATGGGCGAAAGTCGATACTCGCCTGTCGACTCACCAGTTCGAGGATCTCGCGCAGGACATCTTCGGTCCGCTCTTCTGCCTGTGGAATATTGGCTCCAGTCAGCAAATCATAGAGCAAGGGGCCAATTTGCTCAATGCTCACTTCAAAATCGATGACCGTAGGAGGCAAGGCCAGAGGCATAGAGGGGTACCGTGCGGTTTGAGGATCCTGCACAATGACTAATCCTCCTGCATTTTTTACATCGACAGCACCAAGCGACCCATCTGACCCTGAACCGGTAAGAATGACGGCGATAAGGTGATCACCATAGAATTTCGCTGCGGTAGAGAGTAAGGTATCGACCGAGGGGCGTGGTCGCTTCAAACGATCATCGGCCAGTTGGACGTGGTGATCATTTATAGAAACATGTCGATTTGAGGGCACAACATAAATTCTGCCTGCTTGCAGTTTTGTGTCCGTCTTCACTACCTCAACAACCAGGTTCGTGCGCTTTTGTAAAATAGCATCGAGTGAACTGGGGCGATTTGGGTCGAGGTGTTGTGCCAGTACCAGGGGTGCAGGAAAATTTGCGGGTAAAGTACTGACCAGAATGGAGAGCGCTTCGATACCTCCTGCGGAAGATCCGACCACGACCAGGTCGTTCGATTGAACATCTTCCTGCTCAACAATGCTCACAGAATTCTCTCTCTTCATCTATACAGAGCTCCGTTCAATCCACCAGTTCTCTGAGATCTCCCTGGTCTTAAGACATGGGACTTTCTGGTCTGTTTGTGACAAGTATACAAAACACTCGGAAGCCCAACTCCGCAAAGAACAACAAATACGACTACATAGAGCCTTATGCACATCGACGAATCCTTCGGCAATCTCTTTTGTCTTTTCTTCAGGATTAGCTGTACAAGAAATATACACCTTCTCCTCTGATCTGCCCTTATCATATAACGTTACTATAGGTTTTTTCAGCAGCTCTGTCAATATTTTTCCTCGGTGCAGCAGTTTTCCCCACCTTTCCTCTCTGCAGGCGCGATAATGCTGTTTAAAAATGAACTCCGGTAATATTGAGCGTGAAATTACTGGAGTTCATTTTTAAACAACACCCTTAACAGACGCATATTCATTGAAATGTATTGCCTGGAGGAGACGACGGAACAGGATTGGTATCTTTCGGATGAATAAATTCCTGCCTGGTGAGCACCTGGCGTAGCAGATTTGCCTGTTGTTCCACCTCCTGCACTTTTAGATTAAGGCGATCTGCAAGCCAGGTGTGCCCCCTCTGTTGCGCCCGCTTTGCCATGCGACGCGAAAGGCTGGCGTTCTCATCCAACGTTTTCAAGGCAACCCATAATGCCTGGTCTATCTTCTCGGATTGTTCTGCGAACATGCTCTCGGTTGAGAATGCATGTCCGGTGCGACAACGAAAACGGTCCAGTTCACCATCATGCACTTCCCACAGAACACCGCCGCACTCTGGACACGAGTACTCCGAGGGATTTCCTACCTGATCATGCTCGTTGAGTGGATTTGTCTCCATTTCAACAACTCTCACTTCTCGCTCCATATTTTCTGAAGCGGGCTGAATTGTCTCTTGCACGACTTCCTTGCGGGCGAGTTGCGTTAGTAATGGCCCTATCTGAGCGATTGGTAAACAATGATCGACTTTCACATAGGCTAATGCGCTTTGAGGCATGTCAGGATAGAGAGCCTCTCGCGGATCCTGCACGACTGCTATTCCACCACGTTGCTTAATAGCAAGCAACCCGGCTGTACCATCATCTAGCGCTCCAGTAAGTATTACACCAACGACCTGCGGGCCGTAGGCGACAGCAGCTGAGCGGAACAAGGGATCAGCGGCTGGTCGGTGACGATTCTCCCTTGGCCCACGTACCACACGCATAAATCCAGGCTCAATCAACAGGTGATGATCAGGTGGTGCAACATAAATATGTCCATGCTCTATCTGCTGGTAATCTACTGGCTGAAGCGCTTGCATCAATCCCGCGCGACTCAGAATATCTGGTAGCGAACTGGGACTATGAGCCGGAATATGGAGTACAACAAAGACGCTAGCCGATAAGTTTGCCGGAAATCCACGCACCAGTTGCATGAGCGCTTCTACTCCTCCAGCTGAAGCTCCTACGACGATGATTTCGTGTCCTGACACAGCACTCTCTCCTTACTATTTAGGAAACGAGATATTTTTTGTAACTCTTCAGAAGGGGCCTGACTCCTCAGTGCCTACGGCGCTTCGCAAGCCGTTTGGTGTGGGTGGTGGGATTTGCGGCCCCAGGCCGCAAATCCCACCACCCACACCAAACCTGGGCGAGCCACCGCAGGTGGCGAGGAGACCTGAAGAGTTGCTATTTTTTAGTTTTAGCAGAAAACCTTAGAAAACACATACTTAATAAGTACACGCGCGACGGTTCCTTAACGTTGCAAGAAGCAACTCTTTACAAAGCGATTTCTTTGAAATTCCTTAGAGTTTAGTAGAAAAAGGAATATTTTACAAAATTTCTTGACCTATTTACTAACCTACGATACAATATTTAGAATATGTTCGTGTAGCTTTCTTCTAAACTAGAGTTGAAATATTAGAGAGATAGTTAAGGCTATATAATTTGTAAATGAGCAGAAGGCTCAGGTTTCGCAGAGGTACCTACAAGGAAAGACACTATGCAAACGCCAATTAGCGCATACATTCGACAGTTGAGACGACAACGAGGAATGACCCAGACCGAATTAGGTGGAGAACACTTCTCAAAATCCTATGTCAGCGCAGTTGAGCGAGAGAAGATCGTCCCATCTTACGAGGCTCTACGCTTCTTTGCTGAACAGCTTGATCAATCGGTCGATTACTTTAAGCAACTTGCTGAACAATCAACGCCCATGCAATCCAGTACTGCTCAGATGGTACCTTCTCTCTCTTTTCAAGATGAAAACGATGAGCAGGACGAAAGCATGACACTGCTGGGTATGGTACTTGAAGGCATAGAGCTACCTCACGCTTCCTTCACACAGGAGATCTCAGTGCTCTCACTGGCGGCAATAATGCGCCTCCCATTACAGAAGCAGGCCCGCTATTGCCTGGTGAAGGGCTTGATGCTGCAAGAAGAGAGAAATCTTGAAGATGCTCAACACTTGCTGGAGCGCGCACTCATACTCTCTCCTGAGAAGCATCAACCTGCCATTCTTGATGCGTTGGGAACAAATTCCGCCCTCGCGCATATGTATCAGGCTGCTTTGAGCTACCACCGACGCGCCTTGCACTTATTAACTGATGGGAAAGCTCCTACTCTTCTCTTAAAGGTGGAACAGCATTGTGGGGATGATTATCGTGCATTGGGCATTCACGCTGAGGCGCTTGAGCACTATGAAAGCGCTCGCCAGTCTCTGTGTTCAACCAGTAATATGGATGTAGCAGGGCAGACCTATATGGGACTTGGCTATTGCACCTACGCGTCGATCTATCAAGAATCAGGCTCTACAAAACTCTCTTACGAAGAAAAGGAACATCAGCTTCAACGTGCCATAAGCTTCCTGCTCCAGAGCCGCACACTTTACCAGGTCAGTAGCAATCGCATGGGTGAATTGCAGGCACGTCTCCTCCACGCGCTCATCCTGCTTGCTCTCTGTGCATTGCGCCGCTACGTGGCACTGGAACAGTCATCAAGAACGCAGCCAATAAAGTTGCTGCAATGTGCCACGATACTCGATGAAGCAGAGGAACAATGCCGCCAGGTACTACTCAACTGCAATGGGCTCACGCTCGATGCCAGTATGAGCTCTCCTGACTCAGAAGTCGTATTATACACAGCTTTATCCTCACTCGTTAGCGTCTATGTGCAGTGTGCAGCAGTAGCTCGCCTGGAAGGCTATGATGATACAGCTCTGCGTGCGCGTGCGCGTGCATCTCATCTTTGTCAGCTCATTCTGGATACACTGGCAACACCTGAGCTTCTCCGCTCACGGATCCAGGATGCTCTTACGCTAGCGGATGTTGATATGTACCGCGTTCAAGCATTGCCCCGCGTACCTGATGCTCTGAAGAACAATGCACTTAATCCAATAATCTTAGCTGCTATCTTCTCAGCATCAGGAGAAGTGGCCGAGGAACTGGGACGGGCAGCAACAACTGCGACGTATGCCTCTGACAGTTACATTCATGCCAACAAGTGCTTCAAAGCCTCCTTGAATACAGAGCGTCAATCTGCTTTCTCCAAAGAACACGACCTGAGTTATCTCACACGCAGCTACCAGCGCTACATCATGCTCTTAGAGGAGCGCCTCCAGGTCGCACCAGCAGTCGCCGAAGAAACCTATCAGGCAGCGTTTGATCTTTTTAAAGACAGCCTCCCAACCACATAGCGCCCTACGACTATATGAATGCTATTGTATGGCCACTTCTAGTACAGAGAACAATAAGAGGATCGTCAAGTGAGATGTTCCTCTTCTTTTTTCAACGCACGACTGTAGAGAACAAAACAGACAATACAGCCAAGCATCAGGAGGACTCCGATGCAGGTTGAGATAATCCCTAGAATAGTTAGAGGACTTACAGTGAATACAACCACGCTGAGAAAGAACATAGCAAGGCAGAGAAACACGATTGCTCCAATGCAGTATCTATCTGAAGGTTGCAGGCTCTTGTTATCGTTAAAAGGTGAATTGTTCATAATTTAATGCTCTCGTGTGCTTCCTTTCTGTGTGAAAAAGGTCACGGCAATGAGAAATACAAGCAGGAGCGCAAGTAATGCATATGCTCCTTTCGCCTGCTGGGGTGCAGAAAGTGATTGCTGCTGTGCTGCTTGCTGCGCATCCGTGCGTGTGACAAGAAAGAGTAAACTCGCAACACCTATGAAAAAGAGCACAATGAGCCCATAGTCAAACATACCCATAATCGTCATTGCCTGCTCCTTTCGCCCCACCATATGAAAGCCACGTTATAGAAAATTCAGACACCTTTCACCTCCTTTTCATGCACTGGCGGCATAGTGTCCTGGACTTTGAAGACATGGAAGAGGAACCAGAGCGATGGAAGCAAGATCAGCATGCCGATAAGCGCGGTAATGAAGAAGTCTTTGAGTGTGGTTGGAGGACTGGCAGCGGCAGTGACAGTCAGATCGGGTGGAATGATATAGGGAAGTTGAGCAAGGCCCCATGTTCCAAGCAATGCTCCTGTTGTAACCCCTATCAATAGGCGAGCTGTGCGAAAGTAACGAAAGAATACGGCGGCGGCGGTTGCAACTCCAATTAAAGCAGTTACGATGACAGCCCAGAGGGCGTGGTCAAGCATGCCATGCCATAGAATAGGCGCTTCGGAGGATGCAAGAATCAAGCTGAGGATGCCAAGTACGGCCATGATAGCACTTGCAATGAGGGCTCGCCTGCGAAAGGTACTGGCAAGTCCTTCATTCTTGACACGCTGGGCCTCGACGGTGAGGTAGATCGGTGCAATAGTCGCGCATAACGCCAATGCCAGAGCACCGATTGCGAGGGCGAACGGCGAGAGCCATGGTCCCCACACTACGACAGGCGGCTGCCCATTTTGTAGGCGAATCTCGTCCACTTGCAACAGCCGCGGCACAGGTTCCCAGCAGGAACGGTGTGATTATACTGGCAATGTCAAACGCTCGTCCCCAGATTGCGCGTGGAGTGGCTGCACCCGAAAAACTGGTGCGGAATGCAAATGCTGCCCCGCGCAGAACAACCCCGATCAATACCAGGCTGAACGGGATAAAGAGTGCGGTTGCCAACGTTGCCGCGACGACAGGAAAGGCGGTGTAGAGTCCTACAACAATATAAATCAGCCAGACGTTGTTAGCCTCCCAGACGGGTCCAAGCGCACGCACGATGAGTTGCCGTTTGTCCTCCTGTTCGGGACCGAGAGAGAAAAGATCCCAGATACCACCACCAAAGTCGGCACCGCCTAGAACCGCGTAGGTGATCATGGATAACCAGATCAGAATTGCACATGCATAGGCCAGAATCATGATGGGATCGCCTCCTCTGCTTCCTTCCTACCCGACTCGACCTCTATCAAACGAGACCATGTTTGCTCAGGTTTGGGACTCCGCGCCAGTCGCAGCAACAAAATTACCAGAGTTGTTCCCAGCAAGACATAGATGCAGGAAAAGACCAGGAAACTTACATTCATCCATTGCGCCGGATTAACTGCATTGCTTGTGCGCAACAGACCATAGATGACCCAGGGTTGTCGCCCTTCCTCGGTAACGATCCAGCCCAGTTCTATCGCAATGAATGAGAGTGGACCTGAGAGAGCGGCTAACCAGAGCACCCATCTTTGTTCAGGCACAACCCGTTTGCGTCGGAAGTAGAACAGCCAGAAGATGGCCCCTGCAAATAGCGCAAAGAAGCCACTCCCCACCATCCCATCAAAGGAGAGATGAACGAGTGTAGGATGATCGGGCTGGTCGCTGGCTGGAAAGGAATCCAGGCCGCGTGTATAAGAATTAAGATCAAAATGGCTGATGAGACTCTCACCCTGTGGAATCTCGATGGCATAATAGACCTTACCAGTCTTTGCATCCACGATTCCTCCGATGTAGAGCGGCTTACCATTGCCTGATTGGAGTACACCCTCCATTGCCGCGTACTTTGTCGGTTGAGCGGTCTCTAGAAAACGAGCATTGAAGTCGCCACTGACGATCTGCAACGGAATGGCGACAACGCCCAGCAACATGCCCAACAACAGCCCTTTGCGATGGTAATCATCACGCGTCCCTCTTAGCATGCCAACCGCGTAGATGGCAGCGACACCAAAACCCGTGGCGACGTAGCAAGCCAGAATCATATGCGTTGTTTCGTAGGGAGTGCTGGGGTTTAAAATTGCCTGGAAGGGATCAACGCCTGTCACCTTTCCATGCACGATCTGGAAGCCTGCAGGCGAATTCATCCAGGAATTGGCGCTGGTAACGAACCAGGCCGAGGTGACACCGCTAATCCAGATAGGAAACGATGTAAGCCAGTGGACGAATGGGGAGAGACGTTTTGCCCCAAAGAGATATACGCCCAGAAAAATACCTTCAATAAAAAAAGCGAACCCCTCTAGCGCAAAGGGCAGGCCAATGATGGAACCGGAGTATTTCGTCCAGGTGGGCCACAGCAGACTCAGTTCAAACTCAATGATGGCGCCAGAGACGGCACCGATAGCGAACAGGATGGCAAAGGCTTTCGTCCACTGGCGCGAGAGGGACATCCAGGTGCCATCCTTTTTCCAGAGCGCGAGTCCTTCGGCAATGCAGAGCATGAGTGGTAAACCAACGCCCAGAACTGAGAAAATGATGTGAAAAACCAGCGACGTGCCCATCTGAGCACGTGCAGCGACCAGGTTAGAAAACATACATAGTACCCTCTTTCCGATCCTCGTTTCATTCATACAGATTGTTAAGGGCATCGACCAGATTGTTAAGGGCATCGACAAAAAGAACTGCTGAGATAGGCTTTCTCAACATGTACTTGTTACACGTTCCAGCACCTGGTTAAGTTTTTCTCAGTTTTTCTCAATTGTAGAGGCGCGACCAACCAATGGATTGATCGCGCCTATGTAGAACGAATTCTTGGGCACGGCGGGCGCGAAGTATTCAGGCCCCTACATAGCCAACGTTAGAGCATTTCGACCACGACCGCAATTCCTTGACCGACCCCGATGCACATACTTGCCAATCCATAGTGCCCTCCACGACGACGCAACTCGTGGAGCAGCGTGCCTAGAATGCGTGCCCCGGAAGCGCCTAATGGATGGCCCAGAGCGATTGCACCGCCGTTGACGTTGAGTTTGTCCTGGTCAATTTCCAGTTCGCGGGCACAATAGAGCGCCTGCGAGGCAAAGGCTTCGTTGATCTCGATCAGGTCCATGTCGTTGATGCTCAAACCAGCCCTGGCCAGAGCTTTGCGGCTGGCAGGAATTGGTCCCAGCCCCATATAGGCAGGGTCCACACCTGCAACACCTGTTGCAACAACACGTGCCCAGGGCTTGATACCAGGTTGCTCAGCCTTCTCGGCTGAGGTAAGGACCAGAGCTGCTGCTCCATCATTGATGCCTGCTGAGTTGCCCGCGGTCACTGAACCGCCTTTACGGAACGCTGGTTTGAGCTTGCCTAAAGCTTCCAACGTCGTTTCGGGACGTGGATGTTCGTCGCGCGAGACAATGATGGCCTCGCCTTTTTTTTGTGGAACAGGGACTCCGACGATCTCTTCAGCCATCCAGCCCCCTTCAATAGCAGCTACGGCACGTTGATGGCTACGTAATGCAAAGGCATCTTGCTCTTGACGACTGACTCCGTAGCTCGTGGCAACATTTTCTGCTGTCTCACCCATTGTGTAGGGATGATGCATCTCTGCAAGTTGGGGATTGATGAAGCGCCAGCCAAGCGTTGTATCTTGCAAACTAATCGTGCCGCGTGGAAATGCGGTCTCAGCTTTTCCCATGACGAACGGGGCACGCGTCATGCTCTCAACGCCACCAGCTACAAACATATCTCCGGCACCCACTGCAATGGCCTGCGCCGCCGCAATGACTGCTTGCAGGCCCGACCCACAGAGCCGATTGACCGTCTGGCCCGCAACGGTAACAGGAAGTCCAGCCAGTAAAAGTGACATGCGGGCGACGTTGCGGTTGTCCTCACCCGCCTGGTTGGCACAACCCAGAATCACATCTTCAATCTCGTCAGGATCAATGTTTGCACGTCTGATTGCTTCGCGAATGACCAGCGCTCCTAGATCGTCGGGGCGGATATCTTTCAATACGCCGTTATAGCGACCAAAGGGTGTTCTTACTGCTGAGATAATAACTGCTCCATGTGTCATCTCTCGCTACCTTTCTCTCCAATCGGACACCTACCCATTCTCCGTACCTAAACGGTATTGGGCGGTCGCAAGGACACGCACCCTACCCATTGGTTCCAGGAGTTTCTCGCAAAACGAAGCGTTGAATCTTGCCCGTCGCTGTTTTGGGAAGTTCGGGCAGGAACTCAATCCAGCGCGGGGCTTTAAAGGATGTCAGGCGTTCTTTTACAAAGGTTCGCAGTTCCTGGGCCAGAGCTCCTGATGGCTCATAGCCATTCTTGAGCACAATATACGCTTTTGGTTTGATCAGATTTTCCGCATCCGCTAAACCAATCACGGCCACTTCCAGAACAGCAGGATGGGCGATAAGTGTTCCTTCTACTTCAGCAGGAGAGACCCATTGCCCTCCTACTTTTAGCATATCGTCGGCACGACCACAATACCAGAAATAGCCATCGGCATCCTGGTAGTAGGTATCTCCTGTAGCGATCCAGTGCCCATTGATCGTATCCTTAGTGCGTTGATGTTTGTTCCAGTAGTAAGCAGCGGTGCTCTCACCACGAATATGCAATGCACCCATCGCTCCCTGCACAACGGGTTGTCCCCGCTCGTCGACGATTTTTGCCTCGTAGCCAGGGACGACTTTTCCAGTGCTCCCTGGTCGTATTTCGCCCTGGCGGTTGCTCACAAAGATGTGAAGGATCTCGGTACTGCCAATGCCATCAAGGATATCAATATGGAATTTCTGCTTCCAGCGCTGTTGGATATCTGCTGGCAGGGCTTCTCCTGCAGAGACGCAGATGCGGACAGAAGAGAAGTCGAAACGTTTGTCGGCATCGGAAACGGCAAGCATACCAGCGTAGAGGGTCGGTACTCCAAAGAAGATCGTTGGCTTATAGCGCTCAACAACCTTGAAAATCTCCTCCGGCAGAGGGCGTCCCGGATAATGCACGGCACTGGCCCCGACGGCGAAGGGGAAATAGAGTCCATTGCCCAGGCCATAAGCGAAAAAGAGCTTGGAAGATGAGAAGAGAATATCATTTTCCGTAAGATTGAGGAACGGCTTTGCATAGTATTCGGTACAATATGTCATATCATGCTGCAGATGGACACAGCCTTTGGGAAAGCCTGTGCTGCCAGAACTGTAGAGCCAGAAGGCGCTGTCATCTTTGGAGGTTTCAGCGACCTCTAGCTGAGTTGAAGCTTTATGCGTCCAGCTCGCAAAATCGTGAAGCGTTACTGTTTTTTGTTCCCCTTCCTGCTCCAGTCCAACAACGACAACATGGCGCAAGTACTTAAAGTTGGGTAGTTCTTGCCGAATCTGTTTCCACAGACTGGCATGTATAAGCAACACCTTTGCGCGACTATCATTGAGCAGGTACACATAGTCACGAGGAAAAAGCATGGTATTGAGCGGAACCGGCACGGCACCTATTTTGATTGTACCGAAGAAGGAAGCAGCGAACTGGGGCGAGTCGAGGAGGAGTAATGCGACGCGCTGCTCTATTTCAATGCCAAGGTCAAGCAGTCCATTACCGACGCGATTGGCGAGTTCCGCGATCTGGTTGTAGGTGTATGTTTCGCCTTCATAATAGATGGCTGGCCTGTCTCCTCGGCCCTCAGCAAGGGTGCGATCTAAAAAGGCGGTCGCTGCATTGAACTGATCCGGAAGCACAACATTGGGAATGGATGCGACAATGGACATGGATCATACCCCTTTCTTTGTGGAGGACATTCAACTGTGAATGACTATGGGTGTGCCCAGGTATCGGGACCACATTTATGGTACACACCTGGGCGTCGTAAACGCGGTCTATACGTCTGGGCGTCGTAAACGTGGTCCCTACCGTGCTTTAAAGTTGGGAGTGCGCTTCTCGATATAGGCGGCAATACCTTCTTTGGCGTCCTCGCTCTGGAAGAGGAGTTGCTGCATCTCGCGCTCGATTGCCAGGCTCTCGGAGAATGAGACTTCGGAGCCGGATTGTACGGCACGTTTGATGCGTCCAGCAGCTTTTGCGGCCTTATTGGGCGGACAGAAGGAGCGGGCGTACTTCATGACCTCTTCCCAGTAGTTTTCGGATGCGTAGATGTAGTTGATAAGGCCAAGTTCGGCTGCCTCTTCAAAGCTGATGAGTTTGCCTTCGGTCATCAATTCAATAGCCTTGTTTTGGGCAATGCACGTGCCAGGCGCTGTGTTCCACCGGTGCCAGGAAGCACACCAAGATTTACTTCAGGTAATCCAACTTTGCCGCCTCCACGACGTGCAATGCGTAGATCACAGGCAAGGGCAATCTCTAGACCACCGCCAACGGTATGTCCATTCAACGCAGCAATAACGATCTTGGGCGTTTGCTCCAGGCGCGTCAATGTCTCGTTGGCATGCAGACAGAAATAGTACTTGAACTCCGGTGTGACCGCATTCAACATACTAATTTCTGCACCAGCACTAAAGAATTTCTCGCCCGCCCCACGCAGGAGGAGAACGTACACACTCTCGTCGAAACGTGCTCGTATGATAGCGTCGTCGAGCTGGCTCATCATCTCATAGCTGTACGTGTTGGCGGGTAGATTGTTAAACTCGATGATCGCTACGCCCTCGGTAGCGGTGTAATTTACCAGGGTACGCTCGCTCGTTGTGGTCATTGTCGTTTTGTCCTTTCAAGAATACATGCACCTTGGCGCATTGGTGGATTTTCCCAAACGTATCATGTGCTCCCCATTATTGTAGGGGCACCGTTTACAAGCCCGTGTGTGTGTCCGTTTACAAACCCGAATCAGCATGCAACACTGTTTCATCATCTTTGATATACTCAAACGGTGTATGACAGTTTTTACAATAGTACTGCTCAGTCAACAATTGCTGCCCGAACAGGGAAAAGAATTCGGTGTTGGTTGATCTACAATAGGGACAGGAAACATCTCGCTTTGCATCGGATTTAATAAATCTGGCCCCGATAGGATTGGTTTCCATATTGAAACTGGCGGGCGCGATAAATCGGGCCCCTACATTGTTTTCCATTACTCCTCCCTTTCCAACCTTCTGCTGGTAGAGTCCCAGGCGGACCAGGGAAGTTCATGAATTGGCTCCCAGGTTTTTGTTGTGGCATTGAAGGAAACAGGAACGTTTATATCCAGACCACTCAACGTGGGCATGATCTTCTGCAGATAGCGACTACGCAGCTCATCAGGAGATGCATCAAGGATGCCTTCCTGGTATAATCGCTGCGTGCCTGGATCGTCATTGGGGCCAAACCAGCAGAGCGTTTCGTTCCAGAGACGGGCGAGTGACGCGACGATAGATGCTCGTACAGCTCCTCCCAACTTTGCTAAGCGACGTACCCAGCCTTCACCATGCACAAAGTGAACACGCTCTTCCTGTATCACTTTACGTGCACGCTGACTCAATGGCTCATAGCTGGAGTTCTGCGCTGCCTCAAAGAAAGTTGTCAACGCGCTATCCAGCAGGAAGTTCGTCGCCACGAAATCAGACCAGCCTTGAAAATCATTGTCGAGATAGGATAGATGATAATGCAGGGTGCGCGTGACTGGATCGACCTGAACAGGGTCTGCCTCTGACTGCGCAAAGTCTCCCAAGAGAGGATAGAGCGTACGGGCATGTCCCAGTTCATCCTGCGTCATGGCGGCAGCAGCAACGGCAGCTTCTAAAGCGGGAGCACCGTTACTCCAGTAGGCATATCGTCGCGCGATGGCCTGCTTGTTATCTGCGAGCGACGAGAGCAGCGCGAAAAGTGCTGCGTTATCGATGCGTGTACTTGTTGCCATATTCGATCCCCTATGATGCGATGACGGTCACAATCGTTTCACGTGGTATGATCACCATCTCAACCCAGCTAAATTCATCAAAGATGCTGCGTGCGTACACTTTTGCCAGCTCAACATCGTCGGCCATCACATTTCCAATTTCATAGAGTGGCTCATCATATTTGCGCCTTGCATAGACCAGCCAGACGTGGCTTTCGGTTAGCGCGTCGCGTCCGGTCGGAATATCCGGTGTGGTTGCTGTTTGGCTCATGCCGATATCCCCCATGTGCGCATAATATCGATACCCTCCTCGCTCAGCCGTTCCTTGGTCCAGACGGGTGTCCAGACAATCTCGATCTGTACTTCTTTTATAGCGGACTCTTGCAACAGGCGAGTGCGAATATCTTCTATAATGAATTCGGTTGCAGGACAACCCATCGCGGTAAAGGTGAGCTTCACGTGCACAATTCCCTCGTATTCCTGCAGATCGACGATCAGGCCCATGTCTACTACGCTGACGGGAATTTCAGGGTCCATCACATCACGCAAGGCATCCCAGAGAGCAGGGCAGGAAGTATCAGTGGCGCGATGTGTTTGCACTGATGGATAGGTCGTGGTCATACTTCTTGCTCCAATAAACGTAACATCTCACGCCGTCCACGCTGGACCATGCCTACAAACTCTTCATTCATCGGGCCACGAGCTTTCCAGCGCTTCATCACATCGTCCCAGTTACATGCGCCATCTTCAAGCAACCAGCGTTTCGCCCGCGCATCGAAATGGGCGGGAAAGGGGCAGTCGATGACATATTTTTTCTGCTCTTTATCGTAGTGTGCAGGCACCTTGAGGTGGAGCTCTTCGCATAGCGGAACCGCCGTCGTCATCCATATCTGGCGCAACTCGTCGTTGCTGTGCCCTTTAAAGCCATAGTCGAGCTGTTCACTATGTTTCTTCAGATCATCAGGCAAGCCAAACCATTCAACGGTGAGCATAAACATCCAGTCTACGGCTTGCTGCAACGTATCATGTCCTTCTGGCGTCTGATTGATCTTGCGCATATTTTGCTCGCCATGGCGCAAGTGGAACGTCTCTTCCTTATCAACTTTGACCAGCGCACGCTTCCAGGGTCCAAATGTCGTACTGCGATAGATATCACCGAGCAACGCATAGCCAGCACGATCATAAAACGCGTTGGCTACGATCAGCTCAACCCAGCTATCCAGGCCCACATCAAAGGCGTAGGGATATTTAAAGTTCTGGGGAGCACGTTCAAAAATCAACTTGTCCGTATCGACACCAAGATCGCGCAGCAAACGGTAGGCAATATGTGCATGTCCAAGCTCATCCTGGATGATGGAGATGGCAGACCCGAAGTTATTGAGCGTCGGAGCATAGACAGCGGCATGATAGTAAGCTGGTGCGCTGATCAATTCTGTATCCGCCGAGACGGTGAGAATGCGTTTAATCCCTTCCAGATAGATGGGACTCATATGTTCAAGCGTCTCAATAAGCTGTTGTTTACGTAAACGCTCGCGCACAGCTTCTTCGCTTTGTAACAGTATCGGAGCAAGGGAAGCCATCGGCAATCATCCTTCTTTTATCCTGACGCTTGTATAATGGATACAGCTCTACGAGTTGCTAACAAAAGGGGCATCTCTCCACCAATCCCTACATTTTCAGCCACCATTTTTTAAACACCTGGTATGTTTATACATTATAAAAGAGAAAAAATCAAGGAGTATTTGCATTGAATCTATTGACAAAATAGCGGTTTGCGATTACCATTAATTTGAACAATGCGTAGAAAATAGGGATCTCTGTCTTTTAGAGGGACTGTGAAATGGAGTATCACAATCGAGAAGCGTATAAGTAAGGGCACGCTTAATAACCCCAGCAAACGTGAGCGTATCACCCAGCAGGCCATTGTCGCCGCCGCCGCCAGATTATTTGCCCAAAAAGGTTTTGGAGCAACCAGCCTGGAAGATATCGCCGACGTACTGGGAGCAACCAAAGGCGCACTTTACTACCACATCAAAAACAAAGAAGAAATCTTGCGCCTGATCTACCTCATGGTCTTGACGGTCAGCGAAGAACCGTTACGCCGCATCGTGGAAGCCAATTCTCTTCCTCAGGAGAAGTTACGGCGAGCAATAGAACATCAAACGACCGTAGCAGCTGATGGCTCACCCGCCATGACGGTCTTCTTTCGTGAGCAACATCATCTGACTGGCCCATTCGCCAAAGAGATCCAGCTACGCCGCAAAGCCTACGAACGCTACTTTGAACGCATCATTGAGGAAGGACAACAGGCTGGCGTTTTTAAGTCTGAGGTTGACGCGAAGATTGTGGCTTTTGGGCTGCTAGGTATGTGCAACTCATTATCACAATGGTATCGCACATCCGGTACTTACACTCCACAGCGCATTGCAGACATGTTTGAGAGCATTCTCGTAACTGGCCTCGAACAACAGGAACCATAATCTGACTCTTATGCATTCGCGCTGATTCTATCTTATAAAGAAAGCGCAGCAACTTGCTTCTAAGCAGCTTGCTGTGGTGCACTCACATTTTTGAAGATGCTGCGATAATGCGGCGCATGAAAGAGTTTTCCAGTTACCACATCATGTTCGCCGGCAGCAAGCAGGCGATAGAGACCAACGGCAAGCAGTGCTCCGAGGGGAGGCGCAACCATGTAGAGCCATTGAGCAGTCCAGATTTCAGCGAAGAGGGCCGGACCAAAACTACGAGCCGGATTGAGGCTGGTACCAGAAACAGGAGCTTCCAACCAGACCATCGTCGCTACAAGCAACCAGGTCACAAGTGGCGTCCATCGCATGAAACGCTGATTACTCACACAGAGAAAGATCGCGAGCACCAGGAGTGCGGTTAAACTCATTTCGGCCAGAAACACCACCCATAGTGGATATCCACTACCCGGCAGCGTTATACCATCATTCACGCTAGATGCATGGTGACTCCAGAGCAGTACAAGGAGCGCCGCCCCAAAAATAGCTCCTAGAAACTGGCCTACAATATAGCCGATGACATCTTGATGATCCATTTTTCCTTGTGCCCAGAAAGCTAACGAGACCGAGGGATTAATATGGGCACCGCTTAATCTCCCTAAGGGCGAAATAGCGACCAGCGAGCCACTTCCAGCGAAAAGTAAACCTGTGATGAGGCGGCGCAGGCTCGCATCGGGTAACAGTGTAGTGAGTGGCAACCCTTTGCCAAAGTCAAAAACGACCGCGCTCAATCCGACAAATACTAAAAAGGCGGTACCAAGAAATTCTGCACCGTACTCAGGCCAGTGAAGTTGTTTCCACCATTTAAAATGCATGTACCTACATCCCTTTTTCTCCGTATGAGAAACAGATTCCGTTCGGGAGATATTCTCCCCCAGAACGGAATGAATGATCTATTTCGCGTCTAGCGATTTCAGTTATTTTGCCAGGTTCCGACTTCTATCATCTCAGCCTTACAGACCTCCACTATAACGCATCAGCCCACCATCGATGAAAAAGGTCGAACCGGTCACGTACGCAGCAGCATCGGAAGCCAGGTAGAGTGCAAGGCCCGCAATCTCGTCGGGCTGCCCCATACGATTGAGCGGAATCTCTGCCAGAAGAGCAGCCATTTTTTTCGGATCAGCCTTCACATCGGCATCAATCGGCGTATCAACCGCACCTGGGCCGATATTGTTGACTGTGATGTTGTGAGGAGCCAGTTCCAGGCAGATAGTACGCATTAGCATACGCACGCCCCCCTTGGCACAACAATAAGGTACATTTTGCGGCATCGGAAGATCCTCGTGGACCGAGGAAATGTTGATGATGCGCCCAGGCGTATTCCGTTTGACCATCTCACGTGCCGCTGCCTGAGCACAGAAAAAAGCTCCTTTCAGATCCACTCCGACGACGCGATCAAACTGCTCTTCGGTCACGTCAAGAAACGGGCTATGTATCTCCATTCCGGCATTGTTAACCATAATATCCAGGTGATTGAAATGCTCAACCGTCTGCTGAATAAGCCCTATTGCCTGCTGATATTGTGAAACATCCGCCTGCAGCACCAGCGCCTGCCCATGATACTGTTGCTCAATGATCTGCCGCACTTCCTCGGCCCGATCCTGCGCATGAGCATAGTTTACCACCACGCTTGCCCCCTCACGAGCAAACGCCAACGCAATTGCACGGCCAATTCCGCTATCTGATCCGGTCACCAGAGCCACTTTCTGATCAAATTGTCCCATATTGAAAATCCTTTCTTATCCTCATTCTAATAGAAGCGCGACCCAATTGATGGGATGTGAAAACGATATAATTTGCCTATGGAAGCGCACCACAAAACGCTAACAATTCTGATACGGATACCAGGTCCATTCAGCTACTTCTGCCCAGCAATACAGTTGTGGATGATGAGCAGTAACAAGGCATGCATGATCGTGGCGAGGGCATTCCCACCTGTTGCCCCTCGCATCTGTGTTATACTAGAGAGGAAAACCAATTCTCATTACTGTTTTTCCAGAAAGTGAGCGTTTTAATGGCAGCATCAACAACTCATTCATCTTCCGTAGAAAACCAATCTCATTTTCCTGCCGTCCATATATCCTATGAATGCGTATCTCAACCGCGTACCCGCGCATCCGATTCCTTCTATTTCGAAATTGCGTGTAGTATCACTTACCCGGTGGCATCTGCGCACCTGTCTATTAAAGTCACCGGACAAAATACCTACAGGAACGCAGCTGCAAAAGAAGTTCCGTTTACCCTCCACAAGACGGGAGCCACAACTTACGTTGAACTCCTCGAAGGAGAGCACCTAGATGTAAGAATTGTTGAGCTAGATGGTAGCTACTCAAAAGCCTTCTACTATGCTCATGGGCAAGAACTCACAGAGCAAAATGTAAGACGAATTGTTTCCACAATTCAGCGCATTGAAACTGACGCTGATAGGAATATACATGGATAGGAGAGACTGACCTGTCCAGGCCAACCCCACGCGACCTCTCCTCCATGACCTCTTGAAGCTCGGACGGGCGCTTCTGCTCAATCGCTTGTTTCTTCTGAGCGATGCATGCTTGCGCCTGACCTTCCTTTCTTTTCAGACCCCTATGTCTCGTCCATCCTCAGCGTTTCAACACCAGACGTTTCGCGCCGACAAGAATGTTTTCATGCAAACCTTCTCACACAACAGCTATACTAGAAATATAGTGTGATGCTATTGTGATGCGTGAAGTCGATTTATTGATTATCTTGTGACCAATGAAAATTATAATTGAAGCAGTTCAATAGAAATAATACAGAAGAGAACGGCAGGAAAAGAGGGCGAAAGATGAAGCCATACCGCCAATCAAGAGAATGTACGCCCCTGAAACAGAAAGAGAGCGGTCAATGGACCAATACAAAAGCTTGCCACAAATCACCAGTGAGAAAGCTTGCCCACGATGCAAAGAGTTGCTGTACTGGTCACAGAATGGAGCACCTCCTAAAGTCGATTTTAATACCAGAACAGGCTACGTCCACTCGGTGAAACTCATGCGCTTTTGTATAAATTGTGGGTATCGCGAAGTGGGTTATGTAAACATTGCCAAAGATCCGGTATGGGCACCGATTGAGGTCACTATATGAAATGGGGCAAAACATACGCGAAGCTATGAATGCGCTTCTCAGGCAGTTTCACCTGAAGAAATGAAAGGACTCTGATCACCAAAACTGTGTAATAACCCTGGAATTACGTCAAATAATATTTGCAGGTGATATAGATCACTGATGCGGAAGGAAGTTTTGTATGTTTCAACATATTCTCGTCCCCTTGGATGGCTCGCTTCGTGCGGAGCAAGCCTTGCCAGTAGCGGCGCGTATCGCACGCTTCACAGGTAGCACACTCCTCCTGGTACAGGTGGTCAGTCTACCTGCTGACTACAGTGGAGGATGGTCTCCGGCTCCCATGGAGAACCAGCAGGAAATCGATGAGCAGATGGAGAGCGCCAACACCTATCTGAAATCGCAGGCTCTATCCCCAGAGCTTTCGGGCATTGAAATCAAGACGAAGGTGTTGTTTGGTCTGCCTGTTCAACAGCTTCTTGCGTTTGCCGAAACTCCTGGGATCGACCTTATCGTGCTCTGTAGCCACGGGAGAACTGGTTTCACGCGCTGGGTGCTGGGGAGCGTTGCCCACGCGCTCGTTCATCAATGTACGATGCCAGTTCTCGTGCTTCGCCAGGGTGAAACGCCTTCTTCACTTGCTCCAATTGCTTCATCTGGTTCGCTCCGTACACTTGTTCCCCTGGATGGCTCGCCACTTGCCGAGACTGCGCTTCGACCTGCAGCCTATTTGACTGCTGCGCTGGCTGCTGCCGGGCAAGGAGCATTGCACCTGAGCCAGGTGGTCAAGCTTTCCCCAACCACTGCGGAAGAGGGGCTTGCCAGCGAACGAAACGACGAGATACTGCAACATGCCAGAACCTACCTGAGCCAGGCCGAGGAACGCCTGTTTCCCGAAGGAAAAGACCTCCGACTTTCACTTACCCATTCGGTTGAGCTGGCACCTGATGTTGCCAGCGCCCTGCTGAGGCTGGCGGAGCATGGGACGGTCGGAAAGACGAATGAAGATATAGGGGAGAGCAATCTGTGTAATCTAATTGCTATCTCGACCCATGGACGCGAGGGGCTGGAACGCTGGGTGATGGGAAGTGTAACGGATCGGCTTCTGAATACGACGAAGCTGCCCATGTTGATTGTACGACCTTCGAAAGAAGGGTGATGCGCAGGTAGGAGGAAATAATGCAGATACCAGACTATGTTAAGAATACAAAATTACGCGTCTGGGTTGAAGAGATGGTTGCATTGTGCAAACCCAAGCAGGTCCACTGGTGCGACGGCTCACAGGAAGAATACGATCTCCTGTGTGAGCAGATGGTCGAGTCAGGCACCCTTATTCGGCTCAACCCCGAGAAACGTCCCAACAGCTTCCTGGCCCGCTCTGACCCGAGCGATGTGGCCCGTGTCGAGGATCGGACATTCATCTGTTCCTTGAGCAAGGCTGACGCCGGACCAACGAACAACTGGGTTGAGCCCAGGCAGATGAAGGAAACGCTGTATGGGGTGTTCGATGGCTGCATGAGTGGAAGAACCATGTATGTGATTCCTTTCAGCATGGGAGCACTCAACTCGCCGCTTGCACGCCGCGGCGTTCAGTTGACAGACTCGCTCTATGTTGCCGCGAGTATGCGCATTATGACCCGCATGGGCCGCGCCGTGTACGATGTTCTGGCGGAAAAGAGTGAGTTCGTCCCTTGCATGCACTCGGTCGGTATGCCGCTAGAACCGGGGCAGAAGGATATCCCATGGCCGTGTAACAAGGAGACCAAATACATCGTCCAATTCCCCGAGGAGCGGGCAATCTGGTCCTATGGCTCAGGCTATGGTGGCAACGCGTTACTTGGCAAGAAGTGCTTTGCGCTGCGTATCGCCTCGGTGATTGCACGTGATGAGGGATGGCTGGCAGAACATATGCTCATCCTTGGCATCGAGAATCCCGTTGGAGAGAAGACCTATGTTGCCGCCTCCTTCCCAAGCGCCTGTGGAAAGACAAACTTTGCCATGCTCGTCCCCCCCACGGAGTTTCTGGAGGAGGGATGGAAGGTGACGACGGTTGGTGATGACATCGCCTGGATCAAGCCAGGACAAGATGGAAAGATCTACGCGATTAATCCCGAAGCAGGCTTCTTCGGCGTGGCACCCGGCACAAACACGACCTCTAACCCGAATGCGATGGCATCGATGCGTGCCAACACCATCTTCACCAATGTTGCGTTGACCGACGATGGCGATGTCTGGTGGGAAGGCATGACGAAAACACCTCCTGCCCACCTGATCGATTGGACCGGTCAGAACTGGACACCCGACAGTGGGCGCAAGGCTGCACATGCAAACTCGCGCTTCACCGCACCACTCAGCCAGTGCCCGGTGCTCGATTCAGCGGCCAACGATCCACAAGGGGTCCCAATCTCGGCGTTCATCTTCGGTGGTCGACGTGCGGACGGGGTGCCTCTGGTCTATCAATCATTCAACTGGGCCTACGGCGTGTACGCCGCCGCGACCATGGGATCAGAAATGACCGCTGCCGCCGCTGGCACGCTTGGCGAAGTGCGCCGCGACCCTTTCGCGATGCTGCCGTTTATCGGTTACCACATGGCCGACTACTTCAACCATTGGCTGAACTTCGGACGCCAACTGCTGAACCCGCCACGCATCTTCAGTGTGAACTGGTTCCGTCGTGATGCGCAAGGTAATTTCCTCTGGCCAGGCTTCGGCGACAACATGCGCGTCCTGAAGTGGGTTGTCGAGCGGTCACATGGTCGTGCCGTGAGCATCGAGAGTCCTATCGGCTGGATGCCGCGCTATGAGGACCTGGACTGGCGCGGCCTGACCAGTTTCACACGTGAGCAGTTTAACGAACTGATGTCCGTTGACCGCAACGTCTGGAAGCAAGAACTGCTCTCGCACGAGGAGTTGTTTGAGAAGCTTTACGATCGGCTGCCGAAGGAGATGCTGTTCATTCGCGAACTAATCCTCTCAAGTCTCTGGCGTTCTCCGGAGCATTGGGACCAGTCGAAAGAGTGAACCAGATTGTCAAAACCCATGTCGAACATTTAAAGACTGCTACCGTCGTGATGCATACTGTCCCATTGCTCGCCGGAGATTTCACACGCGCAAACCTTGAAGCAAGAAGATCGACAACGTCCATTTGAAACACGAAGGAAGCGTTTCGTCGTATACTGGATACTACGATTGAGAATGTCCAGGAATTTTCCCTCGGTCGTCCTCAAAACCTCGTCTCTGGTACGTAAGGACGCGATCGTTTTTTCCCAGAAAGACGAAGACCGAATTGGAGCACAGCATGCAAGGCTCATTTCCTTCACAAGCAACACAGGCTCCTCCCGGCGCGGAGAAAGCAGGCACGCAGACAGTTCCATTAAAGAAACTGTTCGAGCAACTAGAGAGTAGCGAACAGGGGTTAACAGGTGCAGAAGCAAGCAAACGACTTGATAAGTATGGCCCCAATGATACGACTGGCCTGAAGCGCACATCGCCAGTCGTCCAGTTTCTGCGCCTCTTCTTGAATCCGCTGGTTGCCATCTTGCTCGTTGCCTGTGTCGTCTCGGTGATCCTGGGTGACCCGATCGATGCCAGCATCATCGTGGTTATCATCCTGCTCAGCAGCATCCTCAACTTTGTCCAGACCTACCATTCTCAGAACGCCATCGAGAAACTGCGTGCGGATGTCGCTCCCACCGCTAGCGTGCTCCGTGATGGCGTCTGGCGTGAACTGCCACGCCGCGAGGTGGTGCCGGGTGATATCGTCCGTCTTACGGCTGGGGACCTGGTACCCGCCGATGCACGTCTGGTCCAGGCAACCGACCTGCATGTGCAGCAGGCTGCGCTGACCGGTGAATTGCTCCCTACGGAGAAAAGCGCAGATGATGGTGGCGATGCCACAGAAAATGTTGCGGACGCGCACAATTGCGTCTTTCTTGGCACGTCCGTCGTCAGTGGCCTGGGGACCGCACTGATCACTGCGACCGGTCGTACCACCATCTTTGGCGATATCGCGGTGCGACTGGCCGGCCGTGCGCCCGAGACCGAGTTTGAGCGTGGGCTGAAGGGCTTTAGCCATCTCATTATGCAGACCGTTTTCTTCCTGGTGCTCTTTATCGTCCTGGTTGGCGTGATTGGGCATCATCAGCCATTCGAGACGGTGCTCTTTGCCATTGCGCTTGCGGTTGGCCTGACCCCCGAGTTCCTGCCCATGATCACGACCGTGACACTGGGGCAAGGGGCTCTGCGTATGGCAAAGCAAAAGGTGATCGTCAAACACCTGGAATTGATCCAGAACCTTGGCAGCATCGACATATTGTGCAGCGATAAGACGGGAACGTTAACCAGCGGCGAGACAAAGCTTGAAGGGTTTCTCGATCTGCAGGGGAAAGAATTCTGATCGTGTACTGCTATTCGGGTATTTGAATAGCACGTACCAGACCGGGATCAAAAGTCCCCTTGATGAGGCTCTTTTGCAGCATGGCACGGTCGATATCAGTGCGTATAGCAAAGTCGGCGAGGTTCCGTTTGATTTTGAGCGGCGCTGCCTCTCAGTCGTCGTGCGAGACGAGAGTGAAACCCTGCTGATTATAAAAGGGGCTCCCGAAAGCATCCTGCCAAAATGTTCCGCTTATGAAAGCAATGGTGTGCGCAAACCATTAGATGGGGTGAGTGATGACGCGCGGACAACATACGCGAACAGGTATCGTGATTTAAGCTCACAAGGGTATCGTGTCCTCGCAGTCGCCTATCGCTCTCTCGCGCAACAAGGCGTGTATCGCAAAACGGATGAGCAGGGCCTGGTACTCCTGGGCTTCCTGACCTTTGCCGATCCACCTAAAGCAGATGTGGCCCAGGTGCTACAGGAACTCAAAAACGATGGTGTGCACGTCAAGATCGTTACGGGCGATAATGAACTGGTTACCCGTCATGTCTGCGAACTGGTCGGATTAGAGAGCAGCAGGATCGTCCTGGGCAGTGAACTGGAGCATATGACCGATCCTGCACTGGCTCAGGTTGTCGAGGAGGTCAACATATTTGCACGCGTCTCCCCTGGACAGAAGAACTGCATTATCCTGGCACTCAAGAGCCGCAAGCACGTAGTAGGCTATATGGGCGATGGAATTAACGATGCACCCTCGCTGCATGCTGCCGACGTTGGCATCTCGGTCTCCACCGGCGTCGATGTCGCCAAGGACGCAGCTGATATTATCCTACTCGAACAGAGTTTAGAGGTTCTGCATAATGGAATTTTAGAGGGACGCAAAGCCTTTGGCAATGTCATCAAATACCTGCTCATGGGCACCAGTTCAAACTTCGGCAATATGTTCAGTATGGCGGGGGCGTATGTCTTCCTGCCTTTTCTCCCCATGTTGCCATCGCAGATTCTACTCAATACCTTCCTCTACAATCTCTCTCAAGTCACCATCCCAACCGATAACGTGGATGCAAGCTTTGTCAGAAAGCCGCAGCATTGGGATATCAAACTGATCCGCAATTTTATGATCTTTATCGGACCCGTCAGCTCAATCTTCGACTTCCTGACCTTCTTTGTGATGTTACGCGTCTTCAACGCGAACGCCGTGCTCTTCCATACCGGCTGGTTCGTCGAATTGCTCGCCACGCAGACGCTCGTCCTGTTTAGTATTCGTACGGCGGGCAATCCGTTGCGCAGTCACCCCAGCCGCCCGCTCACGATCACGACGCTCTTGATTGTCGCCCTTGGCATCCTGCTCCCCTACACGCCACTGGCAGGGCCGCTCGGCTTCGCGCCATTGCCGCTTCTCTACTACCTCTTCCTGGCAGGGGTGATCGTGGTCTATCTGCTCCTCGTTGAACTGGTCAAGCGGCGCTTGATGAGACGATATGCGTAGGCATTCCAGGACTATTTATTGATTCCAACTATTTACCCAAAAACCGTAGAGAACATGTTTTTGGCATATTTATATATTTTTGCTGCATCATTTTTGTGAGTTCTGTTCACTCAATGCGAAGACTTCGACGGAGTTGTGCAATGCTTCAACCAGATGGGCCAGGGCTTCTACGTTCCATGTAGCCTCGCGTGCCTGCCCATTTACCTGTTGGGCAGAACCAGAGATGTTTTGTATCATATGTTCAACGACGCTCGATGCTTGCAATTGTTGAGTTGTCATCTGGTGAATGCTTGCAATTTCTTTGGCCTGGCGTTCAATGGAAGCAAAAATGGTCTCCAGAGCATCACCCGCATTCTGAGTGAGCAACGTACCGACCGAACATTTTTGCTCTGTCACAAGCATGGCAACCGAAGTTTGATGAACACCCTCACGCAAAGTGTTCACAATCTCCACGATTGAAGCGACCTGGCTCTTCACGCGTTCTGCCAGACGCTGAATATCAGCCGCGACAGCACTAAAGCCTTTACCATTTTCACCCACTATTGCCGCCTGAGACGCGGCTTCGAGAGCGAAGAAATTTGTTTGTTGGGCAATACCAGCAAGCACACTAAGGATTTCATTGATATCGCGCGAATGCTCATCGAGTTTTTTGACCTTGCTGGACGTTTCCTGCATATTTTTGTGCATATGCTCCATCGCCTCGGCAGCCTTTTTTACAGCGATGCGGCCTCTACGAATGATCAATTGTTCTTCTTGGGAAGCATTGGAGAGCATATCGGCTCTATCGGCCACCTGACGACTAGATTTTGCCATAGTCAGCAGTTCTGTTTTCGACTCATTAATATGTCTCAACTGCACATCACTTGTTTTCACGATTTGCGACATAACATGAAAGACAAACTCTGTCGAGCGATGCACGGCATACGCTGATGTTTTGATACGCACCACCAGACCACTGAGTTCCCTTATCATATAATTGAAGGATTCTGCCAATATGCCCAACGGAGTGTTGGTAACTTTGGCCTGGACACGCAAGTTGCCAGCACCTATACGACTCACTTCACTGGCGAGTTGATCAATCCAGCCCTGCAAAGATTCGCGTTGACCTTGTGTCTCTTGAATAAGACGCACGATGCTATCCACCATGGTATTTACTGAATGAGCAACCAGGGCAATTTCATCACGCCCCATAACCTGCGCACGAGCGCGGGTATCCCCCCGGCTGATACGTCTCGTCAAGAAGGCCAGTTGTCGAAGCGGACGCGCAATAGTCAAGTTTACGATATAGCCAATCGTTCCCACGACGAGCAGTATGCAGAAAATAGCGATGATAGTAGCGACGAGCAAACCGTTCATTTGCGTGGAACTTACTTTAGCAACCTCGTCTCCCAGAATTTCCGTCACATTCACAATCTGTTCCCAATCGCGTTCCACTGCTGTGTAGGCGTTAGTGACAGACGGGAGGAGCGCCTGGTTCGCGGATGGTGCAGAGGATTGCAGAACTTGCAGGTCTCTCTGCAATGCCTGAACGTAGCCATGCCATTCCTGATCCACTACCCGGTCAAACGCCTGTTGCTGAGTAGTCATAATAGAAGCGAAGTTGCTATTGCCAGTGAGCAGGCTACGCACACTTTCCATGCCAGCGGAACGAGTGATGAGGTAGTTTTTTTGGTACATACCAAGTTGCTGATCAAAGCTGGATTGCAACGTAGGGATCTCGCTATTCAGATTCTGCTCTATAGTGTTGATGCCCGTATCCTGTTGACCAGGGGCATTCATCACCACAAATTTTTCGGCATGGAGCGAGATAAGATCAGCATTCAGGTGCTGAAGGTTTGTCAATTGTGCTGTTGCTAGCTTGACAGCGTCTGTACTGACCTGAACAGCCTGGCTACGCGCACTGAAACTCCGGATATAGCCTACACCCAGCAGTGCAATAACAATACCAGGAATGATAGCCACACAGATCGACGCCAGAAAAAGACGATAGAAGATAGAAGTATTAATAGCCCTGGTCGTCGTACTCTTCATAACTCCTGCTCCTTTTAAGTGCAAAAATTAATTGCAACAAAGCGTTTTAAGTGCAAAAATTAATTGCAACAAATCAATATCGGCGCTACATTGTACATGCGTTATTCACACCTGGTGCAGGTGAAGTGCCACGACCTCGCTATCAGGATAGATATAAGGGGACGGGACGGCATAGGGATCTTGCGGCGTAGGCCAACCCACAAAGCGTGTGGTTGTATACTCGTACCAGTCCACATTGTAGACAAGCGGAATAGCTGGCACCTGCTCCACCATGATCTTTTGCAAACCATTCAATGCCTGCTGCTGTACCGAAGAACTATTCGATTGCGCAAACTGCGTAAGCAATTGATCAGTAGCCGCATCGTTCCAGCGTTCCCAGTTTGATGAAGCGACTCTCCCGATAGGTGCTGAGTTTGCACTGGCGAGCAAGTTATTATAAAAGTAGTAAGGCGAAGGTCCACTGGTAGTCCACGAGATAGCGGCATTGTATGAACCATTTTCCAGCGCAGCCAGGTAATTATTGTAGGACTCGTGATTGATCGTTACTGCGATACCTATATTCTTGAGGTCCTGCGCAATATAACCACAATCATTCTCCCAGTCGGTCCAGCCAGAGACGACATTCAACGTAAAGGAGAGGCGCTGACCCTGTGCATTAACAGAGATGCCATCATTTCCGCGTGTAAAACCAGCGGAAGCAAGCAGTGCCATAGCTCTGGTAGTAGCAACGCCCTGAGAGAGTGTTGCGTACTGTGGATTGAGGTACGACTGATCCGAAGGAAGAACCAGACCCGTCAGGCTTGCTGGCGGTTCAAAGCCCGTTTCCCCTTGTAGGAAGAGGCGCTGACGATCAATGGCGAGATTCATGGCCTGCCGTACAGCGAGAAGGGTGAAGGGGAAACGTGTGAGATTCATATAGAGCATAACATCTTTTACAGGAGGAAACCAATAGTGGTTGTGTGCAGGATCGCGCTCGATAAAGTTCGTTTGTAGATTCGCACTATAGATACCATTCCAGTCAATCGATCCTTGAGCCAGAATCAGGTCAGCACTGGCATTCGATTCATAGGCAGGATAGCGCAGTTCATCGATATATGGTTTACCGGGCTGCCAGTAATGAGGATTACGAGCAAGCACATAGAGGGCAGGATCGAAAGACGTAAGTGTAAATGGTCCGGTACCAACAGGATCATTCACGGGATCGTCAACAGGGTTCTTGATATGCTGCCAGATATGACGCGGAACGATATACGTCTGACCAGCAATGTACCATAGTTCTGGAACAGAGGGATGATAGAACTGTATCACGACAGTCTGTGCATCCGGATTCGCCACATTCTTGATAAAGTTTGACATGCCAAACGCATCCAACTGACGATACTCGCGCAGCAAATTCAGCGTGTAGACCACATCATCGCTGGTAAACGGCTGACCATCTGACCACATAACGCCCGTACGCAAGGTAAAGGTCAGGCGTGTGAGGTCTGACGACCAGGTATAGTGGGTGGCAAGCCAGGGAGTTATCGTGCCCTTTAACTGATTGAAGACCAGCAATGTCTCATAGATCATGCCTTGTGTCCCACTACGAGCATTAGCAGGCTGGAAGGGATTGAAGTTGCGGGTGAACAGGCCATAAGGTCCGGGCATCACAGAGACCGAACCACCATACTTGATACCATTAGCAGCAACGCCATTTCCTGAAGTAGGAGTCGTTGCGCAAGCAGGAAGCAGGATAAGAAAAAGTAGCAGTGTGAAACTACAAATGCTGATTTTCAAATGATGAGGATATGGAAGCCTTGAAGCTCTCTGTATAGTCATACTGCAACCTCCTAGTGCTGTAGATCGGGAAAAGGCGTATGGGCAGGAAATGTATGCCCAGGAGACGACATATAACGTTCACCACTTTCTAGCTGTGTTTTTCGTGGAGAGGGAGTACGCATAGGAGGCAGCCTATCTTCGTGTGGAGGAATGGGAAAAGTTGTTCTGGCATCATACAGATCATCGCGCAACTTAAAGACGACCACGGAAAAACGCAACAGCTCAACCAGGTACATGAGTTGTTGTATGTGAGATGCAGCATCATTCATATGCACATTATTGTCTCTGGTGGTATTGGAGATGGAATGCATACTACGCACAACCATATTCGCCGAGTAGAGCTGCGTGTTTGCTAATTTGTTAATACCGAGAGCCTCCTTTGCCTGGCGTTCAACCACATCAAAGATAACCATGAGGACCTCCTCTACATCTTTGATAGCACTGGTACCAGCAACCGCTTCATGTTCGGTATTCTGCATGGAAGCTGCGACCGCAGCAATGTCTTCACGTACATTACGAACAATGCGCGTAATCACTGAAGTCTGGTTTTTGGCTTGCTCAGCCAGATTGCGAATGCTAGAAGCAAGGACACCAAAGCCTTTGCCATAATCACCGGAGGCTGCAGACTGAATGGCCGCGTCCAGGGCCAGACGATTCGTCTGATAAGCTATACTAGAAATAACCTCAATAATATTGTCGATTTCTTGTGAAACCTCACCAAGCGTCTGCACTTTTCGCGCCGTCATCGATATATGTCGATTAATATTATTAATTTCATCAAAAGCTTGTAATACATCCTGGCGACCAGTGGACGCACTATGGTGAGCATCACTCGCAATGTTGTACAGGCTCTGTGCATGACGGACAACTTCCTGGCTGGCCCCCGCCATGTGCTCAACGTCAGCATTCAATAGGACGATCTGTTGCAATTGTGCTTCGCCTACCTGCACTAAATAGGTGTTCTGTTCAAGCATGGCATTGGTCGAGCGATCGACGTCAAGCGCGTCATGTTTGACGCGTACAACTAGCCCTCCCAGTTCATCCATCATACGATTAAAAGAAGCAGCAAGGGCACCAAGAGCATCCCCTGTGACCTCAGCACGCATACGCAGATCGCCTTCGCCGATACCTTTCACCTCTGCAATCAGCTTTTCCACCCGTTGACCGAGGTAGTCACGTTGGTTACGCGATTCTTGCATGAGTCGCACAATATGATCAAGCATGGCATTTATTGAGATGGCGACTCGTGCAATCTCGTCATTTCCGCGCAGGTCTGAACGTGCAGTTGTTTCGCCATCGATAATACGGCGTGTCAGCGCCACCAATTGATATAATGGTCGCGTTATCGTCTGGTTGACAAAAAAACCGATGGCGAAAACCACAAGCATCGAAATGACAATAGCAAGAATGGTTCCAAGAATGATTGGATTGATCTGCAAAGGGCCAACTTTGACTACTTCTGTGTTTACTTGTTCTGCGAGCGCAACGATTACCTGCCAACTCTGCAATACAGGTGTATAGAGCGTATTCGCTTTTTGCAAGAGCACCGCTGCCTGCGCCAGGGGAAGTCGAGTATCCAGGCCAATCAGCAAACTATCCTGAGCTACCTTATATTGAGGCCACTGGTGCAACAGAACGTTATCAAGACGCTGCCGCTGCTGAGATATAAGGGTGGTGTGAGGATCGTTGTTTAACACTATAGCACGAATATTACTCGTACTATCAGAAGTCGCGAGTTGATACTCTTGTTGATATTGCACGCTGTCAACATCGAAGTTACCTTCAATATTCAACACCTGGAAAATTACTTGTTGTTCAGCTTGAAATGAATGGGAATTGGTAACATTACTTGTAATACCTGGCAACAGAGCCACAAGCAGAGCGTGCATATTTTGCAGATTTGCCAGTTCATCAGTAGTAATTTTAATCGCTTGATTACTTGTTTGTACCGCCCGGCCATTGGCTTGAAGGGTCCCAAAATATGACACACTTACCATTCCAATCACGATGATCGGAATAACTGTAGCCCATGCAAAAATAAAAAACAAGCGTACAAAAAGGGGGAATCTCCTCATAAATTCAAACATATCGCACCTCCTGTTTACAGCGAAATAGCAATTATGCTATTTCAATGTAAATGTAAAAGCAACCATGCATTTTTAATGTAAAAGCAACTATGCATTCACACTTTCAGAGTGAAACATTAGGAAGAGCCACAGCAAGCGCATCGTACCATAACAAGAGGATTATTGATCTCTTTTTTTCACTTGAAGACCTGAAGGTCCTGACACGACCCGGCTACGATAGTGTTAGCAAATCTCAAAGGACGCTGTGGAGCGTATCCTACTCGAACCAAGTTTTGAGTGGAGGTTCTGCATAGATGAGGCGATATGCGTAGGAGCGATCTCAGTCTGGCGTTTGCGCGAATGGGGCAGTAAAGAAGAAGGTGGAACCCGTGCCATCCTGACTCTCCACCCACATCTGTCCCCCTTGTCGTTTGACGATCTCTGCTGAAATATAGAGGCCAAGCCCCAGACCGGGAAAGGTTGCGTGCGCCGAGTCACCGACGCGATAAAAACGTTCAAAGAGGTGCGCCTGTTGCTCCAAGGCGATGCCAATGCCAAAATCCTGGACGCCAACCGTAATGGCGTCTTCATTAGCGGTAAGGGTGACCACAACGGACGTGGCTTGTGGAGAGTATTTCATGGCATTGGTGAGCAAATTGGTGAGCACCTGACCAATGCGCTCACGATCTCCACGCAGCGGTGTAGAGACAGCTCCCTTGATGGAAATGTGATGCCGTTCAGTTGTGCGTTCCACCTCCTCAACGATCTCTCGCACCAGCGTCTCGAAGTCAAATTCCTCTGCATGCCACGGCAGGCGTCCTGCTTCCATCCTGGTAGTATCCAGCAACTCGCTTATCAGAGTGATCAGTTTGTTGAGTTGCGTCTCCATCTTGGCGAGGAGGGTAGCCGCCTGCTCATCTCCTGCTTTGGTAAAACGGCGGTGCAGCAACTGGGTATACGCTTTCACACTGGTAAGAGGCGTCCTGAGTTCGTGACTGGCGATCCTCAGAAATTCCTCACGTTGCTCCAGCAGTTGCCGCTTGTCCTCTTCCGCCTGCTTGCGTTGGGTGATATCTTCCATCGCCAGCAGGAGATGTGGAGCTTGTGGTCCAGAGATCTCCAGGCGACGAGCATTCAGGAGCATGGTCTTGTGACCAATCCTGGGAAAGTCGTGCTCCACCTCGTAATCGGTGAAGGAGTGATTCGTGGAGAGCAGTTCCCCCAGGAGCGTCCGCAAGGCGGGAGCATTCCATTGGCCATTACCCAGGTCGTAGACAAAATGGTGCTCCGTTTCCTCCGGCACGGTCTGGAAAAATTGGTAAAATGATCGATTTGCTGTATGCACACGTAAGTCAACATTGAGCACAAGTAGCGGCTCACGGACGGTTGCCACAATTGCTTCAGCATACGCATTGGCTGCCTGAAGTTGCGTGTTGCGCTGCTGCAGTTCCTGGTTCACGACGACCAGTTCCTCATTGCTGGACTCGATCTCTTCTTTGGAGGTCTCCAGTTCTTCATTGAGGCTTTGTAACTCCTCATTGCTGGAGAGGGTCTCCTCGTTGGCTGATTGAAGTTCTTCATGGGCAGCTTCCATCTCCTCGATGATGGCTTGCATCTCCTCACGGGTGGCCGCCAGTTCCAATTCCAGGCGTTTGATCCGACGATCTTTGACCCCACGTCGTTGCGCATCTGTTTGTCGCTCACCGGCCACCGCGAGGGAAGCTGGCTGCTGGACTGGCGCGGGTGCGTCTTCAAAGAGGATCAAAAAGGAGTGTTCCGTGGCAGAAGACTGTAAGGGAAGCACTTCAATGGAGACCAGCCGTTCGCTGCCCTGGAAGGTCATCTGCACACCTTCTTTTTTCACGGAGTGGCCACTCTTTCTGGCTTTGTGAATGGCCGTGCGGAGTTCGAGTCCCAGTCCCTCACGAGCCATTTTCAGCAGATTGAGGCTGGCTTTCCCAGAGGCTGGCTCCAGGTAGGGACCCGTATGCCCACGAAATTGGAGGATCTCCATCTCGGTATCGATGACCACACTCGCAGGGGCATATCTCGCCAGGAGCAAGTGATCGGCCTCTTTCTGAACGTCAAATCCTCTGCTCAGATCCTCCTGGTGCGTCCTCTGTCCTTCCACAATGGAGTCGTGTATCTCGCTTTGCGCCCTCCTCACACCCCCGACGAAGGATGGACGGGCCGTAGCGATCTTTTTCACGTACACATTCTGTTTTTTCCCGAGAGGTGCAAAGAGATCGGTAGAGCTTCCAACGGTTTCCGAGGGACCAAGCAGGAGAAAGCCCTGCGGTTTGAGCGCGTAATGGAAGGTCTGCATCATCTTCTTCTGGATGCCTGGCCCCAAATAAATCAGCACATTCTGGCAACTGAGCAGATCCAGGCGCGAGAACGGCGGGTCCTGGAAGATATTGTGTTGAGCGAAGACGCAGAGATCACGCAGAGACTTGCTGATCTGATAGTTTCCATTAATGTGGAGAAAGAAACGTTGCAGGCGCTCAGGGGAGAGATTGCGGGTCGCGCCTGGTGGATAGAGACCTGCTCTGGCCTGCTCAATTAGCGCCCCATTGAGATCTGTGCCAAAAATCTGGATGGAGAATGTGCGTGACTGCTCGCTTAAAAACTCGAGGAAGCAAATAGCAAGGGAATAGACCTCCTCGCCAGTGGAACATCCTGGTACCCACACTCGGATGGGTTCCCCTGGGGATCTCCCCTCCACAAGGCGCGGAAAGACATCGTGGGTCAGTGCATGAAAGGTGGATGGGTCCCGAAAAAAATCCGTCACATTGATCAATAGATCCTGGTACAAGGCCTCCACTTCGGCCTGATGGTCTTGCAGATAGGCCAGGTAGTCGCCCATACTGTCCATCTGCTGCACCAGCATTCGACGCAGGATACGGCGCTGCATGGTCGTTGGCTTGTAGACGCTAAAATCCACGTTCATACTGCGACGCAGCACACGCAAAATCTTCTGGAACACCTGCTCACGTTCAAGCTGTTTCTGCCCATATGTCCCCTGGTTGGATTCAGCAGCAAGCACCTGTTGGGCAGAGAGATGGAGGCTAATCCTGACGAGTTCCCTGGCAATCTCTTCAGGCGGCAGGGTAAAGTCCACACATCCAGCAGCAATAGCGCTCTGCGGCATCCCAGGATACCTGGCTGAGGTTGCTTCCTGGGCAAAGGTGATTCCGCCTTCCGCCTTAATGGCCTGGAGTCCAATCGTTCCATCAGAAGCGGTTCCAGAGAGAATCACTCCGATGGCCTGACCCTTCTGATCATCGGCCAGCGAACGGAAGAATCTGTCAATGGACAGATGCTGTCCACGGGTCGCTGTGCGGGGCAGCAGTTTGAGCACCCCCTGCTCCAGGGTCATGTCTGTGTTGGGGGGAATGACGTAGAGGTGGTCAGCTTCGACAACCTGGGCATCCTGTGCCTCGCAAACATCCATCGCGCTGGCATGAGCAAGCAGGCTGGGTAAAATACTGTCATGTGTAGGGTCCAGGTGCTGCACAAACACATAGGCCATCCCTGTAGTATGCGGCAGGAAGCGTAACACCTCTGTGAAGGCCTCCAATCCGCCAGCAGAGGCACCAATTCCCACAACGGGGAAGGAGAATTTCCCGGATGGCATGCCAACAGGGAGGGTGCTCGTGGTGATGGTCTCCATGCGATTCTCATTTCATGAGCCGCCTGAACATCGGACAACTGAGCACTTCAGATAACGAAGCAACGCCAGATTCTGCTGACGCTGCTTCACCCGTGCCAGAACCCATGTGAAACAGACAGGCTACAGCTGCCAATAGGGAAGGACCTGGGCATTGAGCCGAGGTTCTTGAGAGGCTTTCTGAGGGGAAGGCAGATGTAGTTCCTCTTGCAGAAACGTCCTCTGAGCCTCAGAAGGACATACGAACATATGTATATATAGAGCGTAGCATATTTCACCCTCATCGTCAACAACCTGTGAGCGACGAACGGTTTCCTGATTTATCCTTTCCCCTCCACAATCGCCACTTCCTCCTCCGTCAACCCATACAGCCGATACACCACCCGGTCAATCAGCGCATCAGTGCGTCTCAACTGTTCCTTGAGCGGCAAGACCTGGTCCAGGCTCTCCTGATAGTGCGCCAATACACGCTCCTTCAAGCCCACAGGCCCGGTATTCAACTTTGCACGATTCTTCTGCACGATCTCCCACAATCCATCAGGCGCAAGTGGCTGCTCACCTCTCTGATAATCTCCGGCGAACTCTAGCAGCTTGCTCTTGCCCATCAAGACTTCAATGCCTGCCTTGCCATTCTCTGACTTCACCTGCATGGTAGCAACGAAGTAGTCGAGAAATGCCTTTTGCAGGGCACGTTTCTCTTTGTTCACCCGCAGCATCTCTTCGGCCAGGAACGCGAGCAGATCATGCACCACATCCGACTCCTCCGGCTCCTTCGCCAGGTGATGATCGACGAAGCCGAGCACACAATCCTGGTGATCCTTACTCATGCATTGTTGATATAATAGTCTGGCTTTGTCGAGGTAGCGAACACGTTCGCTGGGGGATGTGGTGAAGTTGATGCGACGAACCGGGAGATTCCCCAAATCTACAAGCTTAATCTCAGCAAAAACTCTCCCAGTTTCACCTACCTGGGAGCGATGATAATATGTAGCAAGCATAGAATTCAATAAAGCCAGAATATAGAGTTCGTTTAGAGATGATTGCTTTATTTTTAAATTATGCAGATTATTGAGGGTAATAAATTGATTTGTATCGTATGTTGCGATTATAGCATCACCTGTTTGTCTAACAAGGATCTTAGAAGGACTAAAAAATGGTGCAGAGCGTCGAGGCTCAGCCAGCCAATCACCATATGCAATCCATCTTTCTGTTTCAGGCGATATTTCGTATCTCCCTATGTCTCTTCCCATCAAATAACGACGATACGTTTCATCCTTCTTATAGGATGCATCAAACACCCGATCTTTAACAACTTGAGCAGTTTGTTCAGGTGTCCCTTTACCCGTTTGATATGGTTTAACACCTATAGTCATTTCACACGTTTTATCGAGATTCAAAGAGTTTAACCGCAACTTCTTTGTAAAAAGCTCTGAATTTTGAGAATCTTGTTGAAGAAAATTAAAATCCCAGTCACCAGTTTGCAAAATATCGCTAACATTAAAGTGTGTAGGAGATTTATCTTGAAGAGTAAAAGATTCTATTGTGTCATAGATGACCCCCTGGCCTACTATATTTCCTTGATCGATCTGTTTTATTGCCTGGAGAACTATTATAGAAGATTCTACAGTAGCATCTTCAAAAACAGGGAATCTTAGTTTTAACAATTTTATGGGCTTGGTGTTAGTCAGCATAAAATATCGCAACTTAGAAAAATAATGCATCCCTATATATGTTGTAGGAAGGATTAATCCAATATTTCCTTTGTCGCGAACCAGCTTAACCCCCTGTTCAACAAATATAACGTAGAAATCTGGTTGATATTCTACGGACTTATACTGATTATGGCAAAACTTTTTATCCTCAATATTGGTTATCAATCCATATGGAGGATTGCCTACCACTACATCAAAACCCGCACCAGCTTTCCGCTCAGCCTCATCAAAAAACACTTCAGGAAACTCCAATTCCCAGTGAAAGAAGCGTTTGCTTGCAGCAAGGGATGGAGCAGCATTTATCGTGCTCACATCGCTGGCATCAAGCCCTGTATAATCATTATCAACAATCGCCTGTGCGTGCTGGTTAGCAATATCTTGCGCCTTCTTGTTGCCGAAATACTGACTGAGCCAGACATCGAACAGGCGCTTATAGGGTGCGAGGTCCTCGTATGCATGCTGATAGGTTTCATGCGACTTCGCAACCTCTTTAGCGGTGACATCGGACAACTTGCTCACACCACGCATCAACTGAGCGGCCTCCAACAGACTCGAAAACTGGCAGCCAAAGAGATTTTCGCTGATCCCTTGATGGATATCTTTGACATCGGCCCCGATGAGCGCGTTGCCACACTTCATATGGTGGTCGAGGAAGGAGAGCGGCGCACCGAGCGTGAAGCAGTCCAGCCACAGGCTCATCTTTGCCAGTTCCACCGCCATCGGGGTCACATCCACGCCGTAGACGCAGCTTTTGAGTACGCGCCGTTTGAGCAGGTTGAGATCGGTCAGTTTGTCGCCATCGACCGTCACGCCCTGCTCCCGCATACCATCCTCGATCTTCTTGCGCGCCAGTGCCAGCTCATACACGACCGGATTCCAGCGAAAACCATTCAAGAACTTTGCCAACTGGTCGGTGATATAGTCCACGACCTCAACCAGAAAGTGGCCGCTACCCATCGCCGGATCGAGCACCTTGAGATCAAAAAAGGCTTCGTTGAGCGAGACTCGATACGCGTTATAGGTATTGTGCTCCGGTTTGCTATCCTCGTGCCGCAACGCCTTCAACTTATTCTGTTCGTTTTTCAGATACTCCTGGGCCGCACGGAAGACCACGCGCAGCTTCTCCAGTTTCTCCTTGAGGATCGGGCCAACGGTCTGCTCAACAATATACTGCACAATATAGTCGGGCGTGTAGTAGCTTCCGGTCGCTTTGCGTTCGCGGCGATCATTCTCCAGGTAGACAGATCCCTTCTCATAGAGGCGTTCTTTGCGTTCTTTGTGTCCGTTGCGTTCTTTGTGTCCGTTGCCATGACGCATCGTCAAAATGCGCCGCTTCTGCTGCTTTGCCTCGCTATAGGGAACAATCTCTTCTGTGCGTTTGCCCTCAACCACGGCCATCGTTTCGGCAGCGATGCGCAGTTTGAATTCGAGCAGTTCCTCGTAGATACTGCCAAGATGACGCACGCCGAGGCTTTTGTAGTCAATGAAGATCAGTGCGTGGCTATGCTCGTTGGCTTCACCAGAGGCAATACGAGCCTGCGGGAGCTTCTCATCTACATCGCGTGCCATAAGATCCAGTCCCAGCGCCAACTGGCGATCAGTAATTTTATGTTCCTTAAGGAAACGCGCCACCGTGATCTCCTGTGACTCATGCTTTGCCAGCGGTGGGGGATTGGTCATAAAGAGGCCACCATTGTAGATTGGCACGTTGAGAGCTGGATTGCCCTTATCTACGGCGGCAAAGAGCACAACCAGGCAATCATAAAGAGCTGTACTACTCTCCGTATAGACGCTGAGATTGTTGGCAACACGATCTTGTAGGGTACCCGCTTTTTGTGCAATCTCGTGCTTGAGGCGTTCAAGGCTGTGTTCATAGTAGCTATGTTCCTGGCGTACGGGCAGCAGGTCGCGACTCTCGGCATAGAAGAGAAAAAGCAGGCGATAGAGGAACGTCAGCGTGGCCGTAAAATATGGTTCGAGCAGGCGGTCGCGTTCGTCGTTCTCCAGAGTATCCAGGTGAGCAGGCAACAGATCGTGCAGGCAGGCATGGTTCACAAAGCCACGCGCAAAATGCGGGAAAATCTCTTCAAAGACGCGGTTCTTGAGGCGCTCGCCCAATTCACGCGCATGCAGATCACTCCGGAGCAGCAGTTCGTCGAGCAGGTTCAGGTTGCGGGTCTCGCCCTCCACGGTGCGCTCGGTGGGAATGAAGGCGGCTGCATGGAAGAAGAGCCAGAAGTAGCGGAAAGCCTCTTCAGGCTTCAATTGATCCAGGGCCAGCGTCTCTTGCAGGTTGATCTCGTAATAGTTGGTGGCGCGACTATGTGCTTTTGCAGAATAGAGACGCCAGATAACGCCGTTGGTCACGATAGCCCAGTCCGCCTCGCCAGTATCCAGTAGCGTCACCACCACCGCGCCGGGATTCTCATCGGGGGTCTGGCTATCGCGCTGATCGTCCTTGCCATCCAGGTTGCGCTTCCAGGGATAGATCAGGCAAAGGGCCAGGGGCTTCTCCTGTGCGGATGGAGAGGATGAGGAAGCAGCAAAGAGGCGATAGTAGAAATTGTGCGTGCTCTCTTGAGGGTTTATTTTCGTGCGTTGTGCCGTGAAGCCAAGCTCTTGAAAGACAGGCTTAAACAGGGATGACCAGATAATCTGCTCTGGCTGGCCGTTGCACTCTTCACGCGCATCGTCATACAAAGCCCGCAATGTCCTGAAGGCTTTACGCAGGGTAGTATACTCATGTTCGTCCTTCCATTCTTTCTGTTCTGGAAAGCGTTGTGTCAGATAGTAGTCGGAGAAGAGGGCGCGGTTATTAAAAAACGGCTCACTCCAAGCCGCCACGATATAGGCATTGAGCAACTTCTCATACTGCGCAATCGTGTCACTCTCAGTAAAGCCAAAGCGGCGGAGCACGCGCATCACCACATCGCCGGGATTGCGCCGCAACACCTGCAATACACGTGGGCGTACGAGTGCAGGAGACTTGCCAGAAAAGAGTGTTTGCACCTCGAACGTCTCATCATGCATCGTGATGGTCTGGGTGTAGCGTTCGACCAGCACAAAATCGAGCCATTCATAGTCATCGGTCAGGACCAGCAGATAGTTGCCGGGGCGATTGCGGAAGCCTCCGACGATATCATTGAGCATAGCGACCGTAAGACGATGAAGTTCAAAGAGGTAGATGCTAAAAGAAGCAGAGTCCGTATTGTATGCCAGGCGTTCGATATGTTTGATGGCGTTGCGGAGCTGTTCGGAGGTAAAATCCATTGCGTCGGTTGTTTGTGTCACCTGTTCATCGGTATTATAGTGTAATGAGCTAAAGAATGCGGTAAGGTGATCGCGGGACGAGAGAAGTTGAACATCATTATAATTGGGGGAAAAGTCTTCGTGGTGATCTGTCTCTTTTTCGTAAGGCATACAACACAATCCTTCATCGACGTTAGCAAAATAACAGGTAGTAATAAGCCCCGCCTGTGAGGGTGGGAATCTCCTGCCCTTCCAGGCACGTGGGGAGGATGTCAATCGCATATCCATTCTACACGATGCGCCTCCGTTTTATCCGGCACTTCAAGCTTGCCAAGGAGCTTGTAGAGAACAGACTCGGGTATGCTGTTCTGACGACTACGATTTCTTTGCAGGATGGTGTTGAATGGGGCATCGAGATAAATAATGCGTACACGAGCATTATACGATAGGAACAATTCGACCAGTTGTTGGCGCATCATACGTGTGACGTTGGTTGCATTCCATACAAATGATTGCTTTTTCCGCATCCAGATACGGGCTTGCTCTTTCGCAGCGGTTATGACTGGCCCCTGATCATCTTCGGCGGCAATTTTCAGCTTTTTCCGCAGGGCATCCAGTGAGAGCATTGGTTGATCGGCAAGATGCTGGCGTATCCATGTATCTTTGCCGACTCCTGGCAGGCCTGACATAAGGATGACTTCAAATTCCGTATCGTCATACGCAACATAGTCAGGATCGCGTCCTTCACGCTGGAAGTAGACAAAGCGACTGTACGCGTCAGGAAACTGGCGTGGCTTCTCATAACAGACACATTCTTTGCATTGTTCACGGAAGAGTTCTATGCGCTCCAGAAGCTCATCGGCATCTGAGCAGATTCTTCCTTTGACATCGGTCTCTGCGAGCAATGCAAGAGAATCCATCCGCACACGCTGGCTGGCAGCGATGATGGTACGCTCAGGTCGTGTCCAATGCAGGAATTGCAATGGCAGGCCATGAAAACGGACCATGCTGGCGATGTTTTCTCGTGGTGCAAAAGGAAGTGGCGTCTCCAGTTCTTGCCCAGTCCACAGAAGCTGTCGTGCGAGAAACTCACCTTTGAGTGCATGCCCTCTCGAACTGATATGGCCCATCTCATCTCTTTTTGTACAGATTGGCTTGCCAACGTCATGCAAGAGTGCAGAAGCAAAGAGCACCATACGCTCCTGGAACGGGAGGGTGCGCCATTCTTCCAGTCCGATGAGAGCTTCGACCACGCATCGTGTATGGATAAGGACATCGCCTTCCGCATGGAAAAGGGGATGTTGTGGGACACCTTCCATGGCTCGTATCCAGCTAAATTGTGCCTGGATATCCTCCCAGTCGAGTGTCCAATGTGGAGGGACCGGGCAAAACGGAAAGGACCATGCCGGGAGAGACGAGGCTTCATTGTTCATTGTCTATCGCCTTTTATAGAATATAGATGTCCTCTTCAGAAGAGCTCCGCGCCCGCTTTTAGACCATTTGGAAGCAATGGACGATCCATCCAATGGCTTTCGGAGTCGAAGACCGTTTGCAAAAAACTGGTCCGCACATACTTGTAGCGCTCTTTGACAACGCCATCTTCCTCGATTTTAACATAGAGTCCTTCCATCAAGGAACTGGTATCCGTCTCTTTCATGACCTGTACATAATCCAGGTGTCGTGTTGCGCAGACGTCGCGTAAGCGTTCCCGGCACTGTTCGTCCGTAAAATATGAACGAGTCATCAATTTGTGCAGAGCCTGTCTATCAGGCAGACAACCTTCATACAGCACCTTGACGGAGGCAACAAAAGGCAAACGTGCCAAGAAGAGTTTGCGCCGCTCAGTACTCAGGAACGCGTTTTTCAGGGTATCATAGAGATCAAACTCCATAAAATAGTGAGGTAAGTCCGTATAGAAGATGGTGTGTTTTGCATATAACCATTCTCCGTACATGACATATCGATCCGAGAGAAGCTCTTGCAGTTCTGTTGTGTATCGGTGTGCCCAGGTCTTGAAGAGATCAAACTGCTTTTCCCGTGGACCTCCAGTCAGGTAATGTCCTCGGCTTTGCAGGAAAAGGCGTCCAGCGTGATCAAAGCTGACGGCGCAATTGGCCCCATCCATTTTCTCTTCAATCACAAGATGCCTCTTGGCCAGGGCTTGAAAAGGCATGACAGAAAGATCCTCATCGCCCTTTTGTATTCCCGATCCTTCAATGTGATGCGTGCGGGGGTATTTATACAATATATTCCTCTTCATGGGTGTTCAATCCGCGCGACAATGATCATATGATTGAGCACGTATTCGATGGAAAGGCGCGTAACCCCTTGCTGGCGCAATGCTTCTCTCAAACGTGCCTGATCAAACAGATGGATATGTTCAGGATTGTTGTCTTCTTTTGAAGGAACGGACAGGATCAAAAAGCGTCGGGCAACGCGGCAGACCTCTTGCAGCGCTTTCGTCGTTGTCGGGATATGTTCCAATACCTCGAGCATGGTGACCACATCGAAGCTCGAATTGGCAAATGGCAGAGCCGTGGTGTCTGCTTGTAGCGCTCTCACATGTGTTATTCCACCATCATGTACGGCACAGATATCTGAGACACGATAGTCCAATTGATCGATGCAGGTGACCGAGAGGAAGGGGAACGCCTCGAGCAGAGGCCATAAAAAGACACCACGCCCACTCCCAATATCGAGCAGTTGTTGTGGTTGGATGCCTTTTAAGATACCCAGCACCTTATGCACGCGTGGTAATTCCATGCTCCTCTTGAAACGATGAAGGCGCAGATGATGGTCTTTCCCAAGGTGGAGAAGCGCTTCCATCTCGTCATCAGACAGCTCATTGAACGCCTTTGTGAGAAGGAACCGAGCTTGCTGAGAAGGCTGCTCTGTTGGGTTAACTCCCAACGCTTGTAATTCGTTTTGCAGTCGACCACGTACAAACGCGGCGGCAAGAGCGAGAAAGTATTCAGTATATGTCACGAACTTTTTTTGCTCCACTCAAGCAATATATTTTCAGCGGACTCGTTCTCGTGAGGAAAATCGTCTGGTGGTAACAGCCTCTAGACCAGACCTGGTGGACACAGGGCGAGTTGCTCAACCCGCAGGTATCAAGACACGCGCCGTAGCCAGTTCCACATGGATTGCCCACCTTGTGGCGCATGGCCCATCTCACGTCGTTCGAGCCGGAACGCAGAAGTAAGAAGCGAGTCGAGTTTCGTCCGGAGTAACGCCGTGGGGCCGCTCTCTTCCAGTGACAGGCAGGTGAGCATAGAGCAGAAACAATGCCCCTGGTAGAGCCTGTTGCTCCACCATCTTCGCATAGGCGGCATGCCGGACCGATGGAATACCATTCAGGCAACCCAGGTCGAGCAGCAAAGAAAAACGCTCGTCGAGAGCAGGGGGCGCAAGCCTGGTGACATCTGCGATCAGAAAGCGAGCACTGCCATTGGCACAAGCGATGTCGTCTGCGAGAACCTGCATCTTCTGTCTGGCGATGTCAATGGCGAGAGGAGCGAAGTCGGTTCCGACGGTATACCAGCCATGTTGCGCCAGCGTCAGACAATTGGTGCCCGTTCCGCAACCAATGTCGAGCATGCGCCTGGGAAGGCCCTCGGGTGGGTTCTCCAGGACTTCTAGCAGTTCCGGTGGACTGATGCCCGTATCCCAGGGGGTCTCACCTGCACGATAGCGTTCGTTAAACATCTCATGGATATCATTCTCAATGGGCATGCTTCCATCTCACCTTTCCTCAGCAACACAGGCGATCCGTTCTGTGGCACCTGTGTTCTCTCTTTCTCCAGCCACTTCACACGTGCTTCACGCATCTATCATAGCGCACAATCCACGATTTGCGCAACGAGAGAGCAGGACATTCGAGCACTCTACGAAATTCCAAAGCCTCGTGCTCTTTCCAATTTTACGCTCTTCCTACTTCATCATTTAACGATCCCTTAACATTCCCATAATATTGATACGTTATGATGAAAAAGGATACAATGACGTGTTGAACACCTATCCTTATCGCAAGGAGCTACTGGTAGTTTATGTTAGTCGAAGAGAATACATCACTACAGACGCAGCAGACAAAGAACATTTTAGCGGAATTGGATAACAGTGAACTCTCTGGCTTTCATTGGAAAGCCATGATCACCTCAGGAATGGGCTTCTTCACCGATGCCTATGATCTCTTTATCATTGGAGCTGTACTCTCCATCCTGATACCTCTCTGGAAGCTCAATGCCTTAGAAATCTCTCTTGTTGGGAGTACTTCCCTTCTTGCTGCTGCTTTAGGTTCATACATCTTTGGGCACCTGGCTGATCGCATCGGTCGTCATGCGATCTATGGGCTGACGTTAATTGTGCTCGCTATTGGAGCGCTTCTTTCAGCCCTCTCTCCCAATGTCTACTGGTTGCTGGCTTTACGCTTCATCATGGGACTTGGTATTGGTGGTGACTATCCCTTGAGTGCCACATTAATGAGTGAATATGCGAATCGGAAAGATCGTGGGAAGCTGATTACGTTGGTCTTCTCCATGCAAGGGTTGGGGCTTATTCTTGGACCGGTCATAGCAATCGTCCTGCTCATCTCTGGTCTTGATCATAACCTGGTCTGGCGTCTCATGCTTGCTTTGGGGGCAGTTCCCGCCGTAGCCACCTTCTATCTGCGCCGTCAGATCGCTGAAACACCGCGTTTCGCCTTGATGATGCAAGGGAATGTTGAGGGAGCCAGCCAAACTATCAACAGTGTTACAAGCACAACCCAAAAGAAACAGCGTCAAGCAGCGCAAATGCGTACCAAACACACACCTCAGAAGTCGTGGTTGTATCTGCTCCTCACTCCTCGCTATCTCAAGTGGGTCATTGGGACAGCCGGTACCTGGTTCTTCCTGGATATCGCCTACTATGGAACAACCATTTCGAGTCCATTGGTGTTGAAATCGCTCAATGCCCATGCAGGGACCGTTACGAACATGGTCTACACGCTGCTCATCTTCGTCGTCGCAGCACTCCCCGGGTACATTGTCGCTGCATTCGCCATTGATCGGATGGGACGCAAGGCGATCCAATGCCTTGGATTTGGGATGATGGCACTTGCGTACAGTCTCCTCGCACTCGTTCCCAGTTTCACACAACTGACGCTTCCATTCCTCACCATCTATGCCGTTTCCTACTTTTTTACCGAATTTGGGCCGAACGTAACCACCTTTGTGTACCCAGCCGAAATCTTCCCAGTGATGATACGCAGTTCTGCCCATGGAATAGCAGCCGCATTTGGGAAATTAGGAGCCTTCATTGGGGCCTTTGCTTTTCCGTACCTGCTCGCAACCGTGCACCTGCCCGGCGCGATGGCTGTCTCTGCGATCACCTCTCTGTTCGGCTTACTTCTGACTCTGTTCACGCTTCCTGAGCCGAATCAACGCTCTCTTGAAGACATTTCTGGCGATCACCAACTCACAGCACACAAGCCAGAAGCAGTGAAGGTGTAATTGAAGAGCATGGTAGCAAATCGCAACGCAATCGTAATAATTGTAAACCGTTGCGTGTTTTCTCTGAACGCACGTTTCTTTTAGACAGGCTCTTCAGGCTGAATGGTTCCATCCCCTTCGAGGACGAAGACGATACGCTCACAAATATTGGTGCAGTGATCTCCTACGAACCCTCTTGACACCCTTTACTCGATGGACTATACTTCTTCTATACCCCCTGGCGGGGGGTATGGGTAAAGCAAAGAGAATGAGAGAAAAGCAGCATGACGATAGACGTGAACGAGGAAAAAGAACGAGGGAAAGCCAGCCTTCAGGATCAGGACCATTCCCGGCATCAGGCTGCCTTTGCCATTGAGGGGATGACGTGTGCTTCCTGCTCCATGCGCATTGAAAAGGGACTCAAAAAGGTACCTGGAGTCATTGACGCACAGGTGAATCTGGCAACAGAACGTGCTACAGTGACCTATAACGCGGCAGAGACGGGACCTGAGCAGATGATGCAGAAGATAGAAGCGGTAGGCTACAAAGCATTTCCACTCGACCAACCTGGCCCACTGGCCGTCGTGTTGCAACCAGAACAGGTTGCTCCATCAGACGACAGAAGTGTTGATGCTGGTGCGACATCTGGCATGCTGCAAGAAGATGAACGGAGCAAGCGTAAAGAGAGGGAACTGCTTCGTAAGCGCAACCTGCTCATTGTGGGCATCGCGCTTTCACTTCCTGTCGTCATACTGAGCATGTTCTTTATGAATGCCTTTGTGGGTGAGAACGCTCTGTTGCTGGCGCTTACGACGCCGGTATGGGCTCTTGTCGGGTGGGATTTTCACCGAACCGCACTCAAAACACTGCGACACTTCGGCGCGAATATGGATACGCTCATCTCTGTCGGCTCCACTGCTGCCTATATCATGAGCATTTTCGCAACGTTCTTCCCACGCATCGTCGGTGGCGTCACGTTCTATGATACCACTGCGCTTATTATCACACTCATTTCCCTCGGGAAGTGCCTGGAGGCACGCGCGAAGGGACAGACGAACGATGCCATAAAGAAACTGATGGGTTTGCAGGCACGTACTGCCCATGTGATGTATGGCGGTCAAGAGGTCGAACTCCCTATCGAGCAGGTGCGCGTCGGTGATCAACTGCTGGTGCGTCCGGGTGAGAAGATCCCTGCTGATGGTGTTGTTCTCTCTGGGAGTTCCGCCGTTGACGAGTCGATGATTACAGGCGAGAGCATTCCCATCGAGAAGGGCGAGGGAGAACCGCTCATCGGCGCAACCATGAATCAGCATGGCCTCCTGCGCATGCGGGCAATGAAGATAGGAGCGGATACCATCCTGGCGAGCATTATTCGCATGGTTGAGCAGGCCCAGGGCTCGAAGGCTCCCATCCAGCGACTCGCCGATACCATTTCAAGCATTTTTGTTCCGACGGTTCTCGTCATTGCTGCGCTCACCTTTCTCGCGTGGTCTCTTCTCGGCACCGTCTTTGGTCTCCAAACAGCAGGTGCAATGGGGAGCTCCAGTAATGCCTGGATTATCGCGATTGTCGCCGCCGTTACCGTCCTTGTTGTGGCTTGCCCCTGTGCATTAGGGTTAGCGACACCGACCGCGATTATGGTTGGTACGGGCAAAGGTGCGGAACAGGGCATTCTCATCAAGAGTGGTGAGAGCCTTGAGCGCATCCAGGCGGTACATGCTGTGCTTCTCGACAAAACAGGCACGATCACGAAAGGCAAACCAGAACTGACCGATGTCGTTGCGCTCCCTGATTTCGCAGAGAACGAGATGGTGCGCCTGGTTGCAACCGCAGAGCAGGGGTCAGAGCATCCATTAGCAAACGCGATTGTTGAGGGAGCAAAGGAGCGTGGTCTCGCTCTCAACGCTCATCCTGAACGCTTTACGGCACTCGCTGGGCAGGGGCTTGATGCGACGGTAGAGGGTCACGTCGTCCTCGTTGGCACGCGCGGTTTGATGCACGAACGCTCAATTGTTTTTGACATGGTAGAAACTCAGTTACGCAAGCGAGAGGAGCAGGGCAAGACGGCGATGCTGATCGCGATTGATGGCAAACTGGTAGGTTTCGTCGCGGTTGCCGATACGGTCAAGACAGGTTCTGCCGAAGCGATACGTGCCTTGCACGCGCAAGGTCTCAGCGTCTGGATGATGACGGGCGATAACCGCCGCACGGCACAGGCTATTGCCGAGCAGGTGGGCATTCCCGCCGAACAGGTACTGGCCGAGGTGTTGCCACAGGAGAAAGCGAACCAGGTCAAGCGCCTTCAAGAGCAGGGCAACGTGGTCGCCTTCGCAGGAGACGGCATCAACGATGCACCAGCGCTCGTCCAGGCCGATGCTGGAATTGCGATGGGGACGGGAACAGATGTGGCAATGGAGGCGTCCGATATCACCCTTATCAAGGGTAATTTGAAGAGCATTGCCACCGCGCTTGCCCTCTCACGAGCGACGTTACGCATCATCAAGCAAAATCTCTTCTGGGCCTTTGCCTACAACGTGATTTTGATCCCGACGGCGATCCTGTCTCCGTTGATTCCCTTCTTGAAAGGGCAGGCTCCAATCTTTGCCGCTGCGGCAATGGCCCTGTCATCAGTGACAGTCGTAAGTAATTCCTTACGATTACGCCGGTTTGGACGCACCCGCTGAGGAGAGACCACGGCTTTCGAGAGAGCAGAGCACATACTATTCACCTTCTCTCATTTAAACGCATAAATCTTCTAAACTACACGATACAACCTCTGCTGTGTCAATTTCCACGCAAATTTCGATCCTTTTCCGATTACTTTTGATATCTTTCCAAAACCCTTGACAAACGACAGGTCTATTTATTATACTTCCTTTTAAGCGCTTAAATACATAACTAATGATCAGCTTCTCTGTATGAAGCTGCAACAGGTACTTACCAAAGGAGGTGAGGCTTTTCTTCTGACGTATTTGTCACTTCCCCGCATCGTACCAGGAACCTTCACTATTTTCGATGTGCATCTTCACATGCAGCACCCGGACAACGTGACAATATCTAATCTGCTTATTGTGATAGAGATGTACAGTTTCTAGATATTGGAAAGGACACAAGGACGTGAAACGATCTACCTCATACGATCACGGTCTGCGCTCTCGCAGTTGGAGAACCGTGCTGGCACTCATTGCTGTTGTGGGTATCATTGCTGGCGTGTTTGGCGTTTCTGGCACGCAAGCCCTGGCAACCGGGTCGCTGCCCTGTGATATTTATGCTGCCGCCGGCACACCGTGTGTCGCCGCACATAGCACAGTGCGAGCCCTTTTCTCCGCATACAACGGGAGGCTTTACCAGGTCAAGCGTTGGTCAGATTCCGCGACCACCACCATCGGAACCCTGACTGCGGGAGGCTACGCCAACGCCGCCGCGCAAGATACCTTCTGCTCAGGCACGTCATGCACGATCACGGTGATCTATGATCAGTCTGGGAGGGGCAACAATCTCACCATCGAGGGACCAGGTGGGAACGGTGCACAGGATTACGGCGCGAACGCCGCCGCGTTGCCGCTCACGGTTGGCGGTCATAAGGTCTACGGGCTCTACGTGTCAGCCGGCGTCGGCTACCGGGACAACTCCACATCGGGCGTCGCCAGGAATGGCGCACCGGAGGGAGAGTACATGGTGACAAGCGGCACCCATGTCAATAATCGGTGCTGCTTCGACTACGGCAACGCCGAGACGAATAGCAGGGACAACGGCAACGGCCACATGGACGCGATCAACTTCGGCACCGAGTGCTGGTTCTCTCCGTGTTCAGGATCGGGTCCCTGGGTGCAGGCAGATCTTGAAAACGGGCTCTTTGCCGGGGGAAATGGGTCCAATACGAATAACAAAGGCAACTCCAGCCAGTTCGTCACGGCTCTCGTCAAGAACAATGGACAGAACACCTATGCCATCAAGGGGGGTAACGCGCAATCAGGCGGCCTGACCACCTGGTATAGTGGAGCGGAGCCCAACCGGGGCGGATATTCGCCCATGCACCAGGAGGGGGCCATCGTCCTGGGAACCGGAGGCGACAACAGCGATGGATCCGTCGGATCCTTCTTCGAAGGGGTCATGACAGCTGGCTACCCGACGAATGCAGCTGATAATGCTGTCCAGGCCAACATCGTCTCAGTTGGGTATAGCAGCAGCAGCAGCTTCCCGGTTACCGGCACCCCATATCGGCTGACCAATGTCCATAGCGGGAAAGTCCTCGACGCCGTGAACTGCGGGACCGGCAACGGAACCGTGGTCGATCTTTGGGCGTCGCTCGGCAACACCTGCCAGCAATGGAAGTTCGCCAGTGCCGGCAGCGGCAAATACACCATCACCAATGTCCACAGCGGGAAAGTCCTCGACGCCGTGAACTGCAAATTGGCAGACGGCACGGCCGTAGACCTGTGGTCCTCACTCGGCAATGACTGCCAAAAGTGGGCCGTCATCCCAACCGGCGGCGGCCACTATGAGATCGTCGTCGAAAACAGTGGAATGGTGCTTGATGATGTGGATTGTGGGACGGCCAACGGAAACCGAGCCGACCTGTGGCAGTGGCTCAACAATACCTGCCAGGAATGGAGCATCGCACCCTAGTGCTGCATAGGACATACCAGGAGATGGACCTACGCGATCTCGACGCCTATGATGAAGAGATCACACGCCTTTTCCTGAGCCATTCTGACAGCACGGTCTGGTAGTGGTTAGATGGTAAGTGATAAGCCCAGATTGTACTGAATTTTGCTGCGATAATGCTGTATCGCTTACGGTTCGTAGTTGCACGATCAAGCGTGCAACTACGAACCGTAAGCGATACAGCAAAGTTTTTACTTACGAAGATCGCAATACAAGGAAATTCCTACGAAACGGTCAATGTAAGCGCCGTAATGGAATATGGCGCGAAGCTATAGTTGAACGAGGAACCTAGAGCCTTCAAATGGTGAGTTACAGGCACGATCTGCGTGGGATTGCTCAAGGTGTTCGTATCCGTAGGGCTGGCCGAAGAGAGAACGACCGCTGTTCCTGTTGCACCTACGCTTTTTCCACTATTCAACACAATGCGCACCGTTTTTGCGGAACTGCCCGGATTTACCACCTTGATTGAGACCGTTCCGTTCCTCGTGTCTTTGCTCGCTACGAAATACAATCCACCACTCCCTGAGAGTTGGGTCGGCACCACAACATCCCCATGATATTGGCTGAACATCCCCATCACATAGTATGAAGGCGACCCGTAGCTCGTGAGGGCATCAAACCCGATGAGGTTCGTATTCCAACTGAGCGCATTCACATTCGCCAGGAGCGGTGCATACGATGACAGAATAACCACATCTGAGTTCCGCTCCAACCCGGTCAAGAACGCGGCATCACCCAGCGCCGCCTTCAGGTCCGGCGTCGGACGGCCTTCCTGAGATGCATACTCACCAACGAAGACCTTAGGGGCACTCCGGCTGTAGGTATTATAGAGCGCCGCATTGTTGAGCATCTGTGCCGGTGAGGGATAGAAGTGCTGATCATACACATCCGGTACCCGGCTCGTGACCCCTGCCGTGGCAATGAGTTTGATGCTCGGATAGGTCGCTTTGATCGCATCAGCGATTGCGGCAAAGCGGGCATCGTAACTCCCAGACCCATCGAAAAAGTCTTCATTGCCAATCTCGACATACTCAATAGTGAAAGGAGCCGGATGCCCATTTGCCGCTCGTACCGCCCCCCAGGTCGTGGTGATATCCCCGGTGGCATACTCAATCTCATCCACAGCATCCTGGATAATCTGGTTGAAGGCCGGGGTCCCCACAGGAATATGCGTCCCATTGAGGGCATACCCCGCATAGACCGCGAGCAATGGTGAGAGATTCAGATCTTCACACCAGATCAGGTATTCCAACAAGCCCAGCCCATCACTGGAACGATACCCCCAGGGATCCTGATGGCCCGGTCGCTGCGAAATGTCGCCAATGGTCTTCTTCCATGGGAAATAGTCGGCGGTCGTATTCCCTTCAAGATAATTGCCTCCGGGGAAACGCAGGAAGGTTGCATTCGTCTTTTCCAAAAGGTGCATGATGTCGTGACGCAGGCCGTTTGTATGCCCATTCCAGGTTGAAGGAAACAACGAAACCAGGCCGAACCAGATCGTTCCAGTACTGTTGGCGCTGATCACAAAGCGATTGGTCGATGATGGGGTGATCCCTGCTGCTGTTGTGAAGGTGACCGTGTACTTCTGCCACTTCGTCCTGATCGCACTGACCACCGCCTCCCCATAAACGCTCCTTCCATCATTGCTTTCGAGCGTAACCGTGAGTGGGCCGCTAAAATCCGCACTGGCTTTCGCATAGAAAACGACATGATACTTCATACCAGCATACGCCGGAATGCCCCAGAAGCCCGTATTGGCAACGCCAACCCGCTGACCCGCACCCACCTGCGTAACCTGTAATTTCAGACTGGTCGTCAGCGCCACCGTGTTCGCCGGATTGCTCGCATCAAGCGAGATACTGCCCGCTGCCCCTGTATCGCTCACCACCGACCAGAAGTCAGGGGCAGTAGGATTATCCTGGAAAGTACGATTGCGAATCAGTTCGGCGTACAGACCACCATCGCCGGAGTGGCTAATATCCTCAAACATCAGCCCATAGAGGAACGGACTGATAGCTGGTCCCGTTGCATCAACCTGCACCGTCAGGGCTGGATAGGAAGCAGGCGCAGAACTAATCAAGGTATTAATAGTGGTATAATCCAGCGCGACCGTATAGAGATGGACCTCATCAATGAGACCATCGACAAAATCACCATTGCCACCATACTTCCCACGCCCAATAGCGGTATGCCCGCTGCCTTGCCAGGCCCCAGTATAGGTGGTGGTCTGCTGCAAAACCCCATCGACAGAGAGCGAGATGGTCTGCGTACTCGCATCATAGACTCCCACCAGGTGATACCAGATACCCACCGTAGGCACACTCTGTGGCAGAAGCAACCGAGGCAGCCGCCAGAGTGGAATCGCTTCCCAGGCGGCTAAAAGCAAATTTGCCCGTATCGCCGCGCAATTGTAAGAAGAACGCGCTTACCTGGCTTCCATCCAGGCTCACAAAGGTTTGATATCCATTCACGCTATTGAGCTTGACCCAGCAGGAGACGGAGAAACTGGCCGCTGTATTGACTCCCGTGGCCGCAATTTCGGCAAAGCTATTTCCCGCGCCAGTGAGGTTGAGGGCCGAGCCACCACCTTTGCCCGTTGCCCACAAGGCTCCACTCTGGAGGGTCGCGGTATTACTGTTGCCCGTGCTGTCGGCAGCCGTAGAACCTTTTCCTTCATCAAACGTCCAGTAACCAGCAGCAGCCAGGTCGGCTACGCTTTTGGGGGCCAGGGCAATATTATAGAGATGCACATCATCGATCTGACCATTCACAAAATCGACCGGACCACCATTGTACCAGCCTCGTCCGATACCAGTATGACCACTTCCCTGCCAGCCACCGGTATAGGGCACCGTCTCCTGCAAACTTCCATTCACATAGAGCGAAATCGTCTGCGCACTCGCATCGTAGACTCCGACCAGATGATACCAGGTACCTGGCATCGGCGGGATAGAGGCTGAAGCGAGCGTAGCCACTGCCGACGTTGAATCGCTTCCCAGGCGTGTAAAAGTAAACAGCCCTGTATCTCCCCGCAACTGTAAAAAGAAGGCACTCACCTGGCTCCCATCCACGCTCACAAAAGTCTGGAAGGCAGTGCTGACGGCACTGACCTTGACCCAGGCTGCAACCGAGAAGCTGGCCGCCGTGTTGACCACTGTTGTCGGGATATCCACATAACTATTGCTTGCTCCAGTAACAGTGAGGGCATGAGAACCAATCTGCCCGCTCGTCCACGAGGCACCACTCTGTAACGTTCCAGTATAGCCAGATCCTGATGAGTCTGTAGCCGTAGAGCCAGTCCCCTCATCAAATTTCCAGTAGCCGACTAATCCCGTCGCGGCAAAGGCTGTCGAAGATATGACAGACGTAAGAGCGGACGTGCTCCCAACAGTAGCGGCGACGGTCATACTGGCGGAAAGTTGCAGGAATCGACGACGATTAATAGGTCTCTTCATAAAGTTCACCTTTCTTCTTTGACATCGCATAAATTATGCATATAGAGTTTCCACATCATTGTGGAATACAGACAGAGAAAAACATCATAACTTCGCACGAATATATCTGAGCTACAATTTGTGTAGGGATGGCTCTGACATTTGCGCCCCTGCCCATAGCTACCTGGATCAGGTAGCTACGAACGGCAAGCGACTATGTAAGAGTTCTAAGACAAGTTCCGATGTTCCTTCATCCTTAAGTGTCGGGGCATCGTTTACAAGCCGATAAACTAAGCTCACAAGCTTCATTCATCGGCCCATGAGCTTCATGCTAGGTGCTTTTTCTGGCGCGTTGTCGCTGAAGGCGACTTTGCAAGAGGACCACAACAAGCAAGAACACGCCGCGGATAACATTTTGCCAGAATGAATTGAGATTGAGTCCAGCTCCACCATGGTCGATTGTATAATTATTCTCAAGCTGGAGCATCTCAACGATCATCCCTAACAACAGTACTCCAACAAAGGTACCAAACACCGAGCCAACACCGCCCGACAGCAGTGTGCCACCCACGACGACTGCCGCGATGGCAATCAACTCCCAACCAGCGCCCTCGGTTGCTGAACCACCATTCAGGTTAATGGCTAAGAGCACACCAACAAGACCAGTCAGCGCACCACTGAGCGTATAGACCAGGAAGAGCGTCCTTTTGACAGGAAGGCCCATCAGTTGTGCCGCCTCAGGATTGCCGCCAACAGCCAGTACATTACGGCCAAAGCGTGTATAACGCAGAACAAGTATGCCTATAAGAAATGCAACCAGCAAGAGTGGGATGGTAAAAGGCAATGCTGGATTAAAATTCCCGATAGTTGTTCCCGCGACCGTATTGAAATCACTCTTTTGATCGAGATTGATGCTAGCCGCGTCATTGATAAGCCTTAAGGCAATACCACGTACAATATAGAGTGTTGCAAGTGTGGTGATAAATGGTGGCACACGCATCCAGGCAACAATAAACCCATTCACCATGCCCACCAGTGTGCCTGCAATAATGGCTGCAATGAGCGAATAGAAGAAACCATGCGAACTGGTAAGCGCAGCGACAACACTGGCAAGTGCCGCAATACCGCCAACTGAAAGATCGATACCACCAGTCATGATCACAAACGTCATACCCAGTGCAATAAGGCCAAATTGCGCATTGAAACTTAGAACACTGTCGATAGTAATCGCATCAAAGTTATCATAGCGTATAAAACTGAAAACGACGACGATGATGAGAGCAATCAGCGCACCTTGCTGCCGCGCAATATCACCGAGCCAGGGCAGGCGGGCCCTGATCTGCCCCACACGTGTCGCCGACCCCGTCGACTCAGCCGGAGCGCTGGTCTCTGGCTGGGGTGAAACTGTTGACATAATGCCTCCATACTCATAAACTGTGCCTGTTTGCACTGCGGCACACAGTTCTCCTCATTCATTATGCTTTGCGCTGACGCTGGAGGAAAACCGCCAGTACGATAAGCACACCGATAATGACACTGGCAATATCATCTGGCACATTGAGTGCGACCAGTGTCTGACGGATAAGCTGAATGAAAATGGCACCAATCGCTGTGCCGAGAATAGTTGCACGTCCACCAGTCAATGGAGTGCCACCAACTGCAACCGCCGCAATCGCATCAAGTTCCTTGCCCATACCATCGGTCACTGGATTTGACGCAGAGTCGAAGGCGATAAATGCCAGACCCGCAACACCCGCCAGCAAGCCACACAGTGCATAGACCGTGATTAAGATGCGATTCACAGGCACACCAGCCAGTCGAGCCGCCGATTGATTTCCACCAGCCGCAAGCAGATAGCGGCTAAAGGATGTGGCGCGCATCAGCCATGCAAAAATAGCGACGATGACCGCCATAAGGACGACCTGTCTGGGGAGAAACCCGAACAGATTGCCACTCAGCCAGCTTACAATAGGCGCACTTAAAAATGCAAATTGGAACCCATTGACCGTCACCTCTGCAACGCCCCGTATCGTAATAAGGGTGATCAGCGTAGCAACAATGGGTTGCACCTTGAAACGGGTGACCAGCAGGCCATTGAATGCACCGATCAGCATGGCAACCGCGAGCGCAATCGGTATGGCAACGATGGTACCAAGCACAATATTATGGATACCAAACAATTTTCCGCTAAAAATCAGGTAGGTAAGTATTCCAGTCAAGCCCATGACTGAGCCAACAGAGATGTCTATACCGCCAGTTGCGATCACGAGGGTCATACCAACACCAAGGATCAGCGTCGGCGTCACGTGCACCAGCAGATTCGTTATCGCAATCACCGAGCTAAACTGATTGGTGAAGAGAAGATTGAAGATGATAAGCGCTACGAGCGCAATCAACGCCCCGTAATCCTGTCCAATGTTGCGCATATTACGTGGCAATTTGAATGCAGTCAAACGCTGCTCTAGTCAAATCATGAGGCTTCTCCTGTGCCAGAATGTGCCTCACCATGCGCCATAGCGGTTAGAATGGCATCCTGGCTTATATCTGCACGAGAAAGTTCGGCTACCGTTGCGCCATCACGCAATACTACTACATGGTCGCTTCCTTCGGTGATCTCCTCGAGTTCGGAGGAGATAAGCAATACACCCATGCCTGATTCAGCCAGTTCCTCGATGAGCTTCTGAATCTCGCTTTTGGCACCAACATCAATGCCGCGTGTCGGCTCATCAAGCAACAATAAACGTGGATTCAAACACATCCAGCGTGCCAGTAAGACCTTTTGTTGATTGCCACCCGACAGTTCGCGGATCTTTTGATCTGGTCCAGCGGTCTTAATACCTAAGCGCTGAATGAAACGATCAACGATCTGCTCTTGCTTTTTGCGATCAACAATCCCCGAACGCGTCAACGTCGGCAGAGCTGCCAGCGTGAGGTTTTCGCGCACAGAAAGATCCGGAATAATTCCATCAACCTTGCGATCTTCCGAACAAAAACCGATGCCCGCACGAATGGCATCTTCGGGTACGTGGAAATGCGCTTGTTTGCCATCAATCGAAATCTTTCCACCATCGACGGCATCAGCACCAAAAATAGCACGCGCAACTTCGCTGCGACCAGAGCCAAGTAATCCTGCCAGGCCCACTATCTCACCGGCATGCACCTTGATACTTGCATTGCGTAACTTGCTGCCTTCACGCAGACCTTCCGCCTCAACCAGCACATCTTTCGCGACATGATGACGGCTGGCATCAAAGCTGGTCTGACCGCTCTTCTGTACAACCCCTAAATCTTTGCCAAGCATCTTTGCCACTAACTCAAGCTTGCTGATTGTATTAATAGGTCGCTCATCGATCGTCATGCCATCGCGCAAAATAGTGATGCCGTCACAGATCGCGTACAACTCATCAAGGCGGTGGCTGACAAAAATGGTCGCAACGCCCTCCGCTTTGAGTTGGCGAATAACGTCAAACAGGGTCGCCACTTCATCATCATTAAGCGAGGAGGTTGGCTCATCCATAATCACCAATTTGCTCTTGAAAGAAATGGCACGTGCAATAGCCACCATTTGCTGCGTGGCAGTATTATAGGTATTGAGAGCTTTTGTCACATCGATTGATATATGTAAGCGTTCAAGCAGAGCATGGGCCTCGGCGTGCATTTTGCGCCAGTTGAGGATACCCCAATGAAAGAGTTCACGCCCCAAAATATATTCTCAGCTACACTGCGATAGGGAACCAGATTCACCTCTTGATAAATTGTGCTGATCCCCTCACGTTGCGCTTGCTGGGGCGATTGGAACGACCGCAGTTGCCCATCAAAGAGAATAGAGCCTTCATCAGCATGATACACACCCGTTAGAACCTTGATGAGGGTCGATTTCCCTGCCCCATTCTGGCCGATGAGCGCATGCACCTCGCCACGCCCAACATGGATCGAGGCATCTGAGAGGGCCATGGAGCCAGTAAAACGCTTGGTCACATGCTCCATTTGTAAAAGCACAGTGTTTTCTTGCATATGCTATCCTCCTGAGACACTACTCCGCTATCACTGGATGGGTAGTGATAGCGGAACAATGCTCGCGCGCTAGAGAAGATTAGAACGCGTTAGGAAGGTAAGCCTGCGCCGATCCATCCGCAAGTTCGTACACATGATCGGGCTGCACAATCCATGCGGGAAGAGGTTTACCAGCAGCAAAATCCTGAATGGCCTGGAAGGTCAGAGGGCCGAGGTGAGGATTGGACGAGACAACCGCATACTCTTCACCAGCAAGTACAAGGTTGATGGCATCTTTCGTTCCGTCGATCGAAACAACTTTGATGTCCGTCCCTGGCTTTTTCCCGGCTGCTTTGAGTGCTGTGATGGCACCAATTGCCATCTCGTCGTTATGCGCAAAGACACCGTTGATGTGCGGATATTGCTGGATCAAGGTAGACATAACCGACTGACCTGTAGCACGATCAAAGTTAGCGGTCTGTTCGGCAACGACCTTAATGCCAGGAGCTGCCGTGGCAAGTTCGCCGTCAAAACCACCGCCGCGCAGGATGGCGGGGGAAGAACCGGTTGTACCAGTTAATTCGACGATAGTTGCCTTGGCTTTGGGGCCACCTAAAGACTGAATGAGGGCATCCGCAGCCATAACGCCTTGCTTCTGGAAGTCTGAGCCAACGAAGGTTGCGAAGTCGCGGCCAGGTGTCGCCAAGCTCTCATTGACATCACGGTCAACAATGATGACTGGGATACAGGCTTTGCGTGCGTCAACAACTGCGCCAGCTTCGGCATCTTCTGTGTGAGGGTCAACCAGCAGAATATCAGGGCGGTCATTGATCAACGTTTGAATATCCTGCACCTGTTGATCATCCGAATTGTTCGCATTCGTTTTCACTAATGTATATCCATAGGCTTTTGCCTGGCTCTCGATGCTCGACTCTTCAGCATAACGCCAGGCACCATCCAGAGCGTTCTGCGACCAACCAACCTTGAGACCTTTTGTCTTGGTAAGTTTCACGAGCTGTGTGTTACTACCAGAAACACAACTAGAAGCCGTGGTAGCGGAGCTACCACCACCACCACCACAAGCGGCAAGCATTATACCCAACGTTGCAATGATGGGTATATTCGTCAAAAGCGACCGTTTTGGGGACCAGGAAAATTGCATTAGAAACCAACCTTTCGTAAAATATGACTACATTGTCCGATGTTCAAATTAACCTTTCTTTCCGGGAAAGGTAATTCGCCTATATTCTCATGCGCTGCGATGAAAAACGCTCCTCTCCCACTGCCTTATGATGTGATAAGGTCTGAAAAGAAGCACTGTATCGTCGTACAGCCTGGTACAGCGCCTTCGTCAGCGCATTGGAAACCTGGTGATATGTGCGAATAGAGGTACATTATAATGGCAGTTGGAAATAACTGAGATGCCTGCTGTAATGAAGAGCCCCATAGCTCTAAGAAGAAATGTTCCATCTCCTTCTGATGGGGAAACGCCGCAGCTTCATGGATCCTGGAAACTACGGAACCATCCCTGATATTTAATCGGTTAAATGCAATCGATTAAATATCAGTATAATGATGGGACTATGATTTGTCAAGAGTCTTGAGAAGGCTTCTCTCGACACAGTAAATACGTGCACCTACTTTATGATAAGACAAAAAGAGCAGGTCTCGGACTACTCTCCCCTGAAGAGCATCATTCGTATCAGATATGAATGATAAGTGAATACGAATTTTGAATGAGTTCTGAAACAAATACCCCGACAATTGACGGAGCAGAGAAAGTATCGTATAGTTTAAAGGGATTTATGCGTTTAAATTGGAGGGGGCACATCCTGTATGACAACGATTTCAGATGTAGCGCGCCGAGCCAGAGTAACGACGGCGACTGTATCCAACGTAATTACGCAACGTGTACCTGTGAGCGACAAGACACGTGCACGCGTTCTCCAGGCTATCGAAGAATTGGGGTATCGCCCAAATTTAGTGGCACGTGGGTTAGCACAGGGCAAAACTATGTCATTAGCCCTGGTCGTGCCAACTATCTCTAATCCTTTTTTTGCCGAAGTTGTGGAAGAGATCGAGCGGGTCGCCGATCAGCACGATTACCAACTGCTCCTGAGCATGACGCATAATTCTCTCGAAGAGAGCAAACGCCACCTGGAACGCATGGCCAGTCGCTGGGTGGACGGTTTCATCGTCATGGGTATGGCGGCAGGCATCACCGATATACTGGCCCTCAAGGAGAGTGGCAAAGAAGTGGTGCTGAGTGTGTGGAATCAGGACCGACGCACCCAGAGTTTGCCTATCATAGATATCGATTTCCGTCTGGCTGGTGAGCTCGCCACGCGCCATCTGCTAGAGTGCGGCCATCGTCGTATTGCAGCTATTGTGGAAGAACCTGTACAATTGACACGGCTCAAAGGATTTGAGACTACTCTTACAGAAGCAAAGCTTTCCACCCCCCCAGAATATATTCGCCAGGGAGATTCATCATTTGAGAGCGGCTATCAATGCACATTAGAGTTGTTAGCACTCCCCACGCCTCCTACAGCGATCTTTGCAGGAAACGACTGGATGGCCTTAGGGGCAATCGAAGCCATCGTGAGTCAGGGCTTATCGGTGCCACATGATCTTGCAGTGGTAGGAGTAGACGATATCAGTCAAGCTGCACACGCCCATCCTCCTCTCACAACGATCAGTATCCCGAAACGCGAAATGGCCCGCGCCGCCACGGAATTGTTGTTACGCTATATCCGCGGAATCGACATCCCTGAAGAACCCCTTAAGATCCTGGTCAGTCCTTGTCTCAAGGTACGCCAGTCAACCGCCATGATCCATGGAGCACGCTAAATATACGAAGCTATTTCTGCCCTTGCAGCAAGTGAAATTATCCTTGTTCTGTTTTCTTAGTACAGCGTATCACAAGTTCTTTCGGTAGTGGTCAGGTAGTAAGTGCTGCTTTCCAGCTACGCTTTGCGTAATGCTAGTACGACGTTGACCCCACCAAGGCTGCGGCCGCCAATAAGCACGCCCGATCCACAGAGCGGTTGTGCCTCTTTGCGCACCATATTCAATCTGTAACCTGGATCTAACTCTTCGCAATGGATGGTTGGCGGGATCAAGGTATGCTCAAGTGCCAGGAGTGCCGTAATCGTGTCTAATGCTCCTGCCGCTGCGTAGCTATGACCATGCATAGTACGTGGAACGCTCACGGCTAACTTTGCAGCGTGCGTTCCAAAGGCGAGCTGCAGCGCTTCCGCCTCGCTGTGGTCCGAGGTGGGGAGCGCGCGACCGTCGAGGCTCACGTAGCCAATCTCGTATGGAGATAGCTCATCAGCTTCCAGCGCGATACGTATGGCGCGAGCATATTGTGAGCCGTTTGGGGCAGTGGCTATATGTCCGTAGGCATCGTTGGATTGACCATAGCCAACGATTTCGCCGTAGATCGTGGCTCCGCGCCGTTGTGCATGTTCATAGTCTTCGACGATACAGATGCCCGCCCCTTCTGCGGGAAGGAGACCCGTGGCGCGCCGGTCGAATGGGCGATAGGCTTGTGGATCGTTGCTCATGGTGTATTGGCCACTTTGCGCCATGACATAGAGGGTGTAGGGATGCAGGGGAGCCTCACATCCGCCCGCAATGATAACATCCGCTGTGCCTCGTCGGATGGCGTTATAGGCAAGTCCCAGCGCATCCAGTCCCCCGGCTGTATCATTGACAGGGGTCTTGCAATAGCCCTGGATACCGTAGCGAATAGACATCTGACCTACGTTGGCTACCTGTAGCCAGGCTATCGCTGTATAGGCACTCATGTAGCGTGGCCCCCGGACATGTAATGCGTGAATTTGCTCCAGGACATATTCCACACCACCAACGGTGTTAGCGATTACAGCACCTATCCGGTGTGGGTTCTCCTCCGAGAGAATAAGCCTGGCATCCTGTAACGCTTCGTGGACGGCCGCGAATGCAAAATGCGTGACACGGTCGGTGCGGTTTGCCAGTTTCCGGTCAATATACTCAAGGGCTACAAAATCACTAACCTCCCCAGCTACTGTTATTGTTGATTGTACTGGCAACGCCTGCTCAACAAGACGCGAGATCGGCTTTATACCAGATATACCTTTGCTGGTTGCTTGCCAGAATGCCTCTTTCCCGATGCCATTGGGCGCCACGACCCCCACCCCCGTGATGACGACCCGTCGTTGCCTGTTACCTACCATGCCTGTTACCCCAATTTGGTTTTTTAAGGATGAGTGCACTATTCACGCCGCCGAAGCCGCTGGAGTGCGTCAGTGCCACATTCACAGTGGCTTGGCGAGCAACGTTTGGTACATAATCTAGATCGCAGAGTGGATCGAGGTGTTCCTGATTGATGGTTGGGGGAATGATCTGCCGTTCCACTACAAGTGCGGTGACGATGGCCTCGATGGCACTGGCTGCGCCTTGCGTATGCCCGATCATCGATTTGGTGGCGCTGATGGGAATATGATAGGCCCGACGACCAAAGACGGCCTTGTAGGCTGCTGTCTCGGCTATCTCATTATAGCGTGTAGAACTCCCATGCGAGTTTATGTAGTCCAGTTGTTCCGATGTAATATTAGCTTCGGACAATGCCTGCCTTAGCAGGTGCTGAAGTGGTGCGCCATCGTCAGGAAGGGCGGTCATATGGTAGGCATTACTATTAGAGGCGAAGGCGATCAACTCGGCATAGATATGGGCGCCGCGCTCCTGTGCGCTCGTTCGTTCCTCCAAGAGCAGCATACCTGCGCCTTCCGCCATCACAAAGCCATCGCGACCGTCATCGTATGGGCGCGAAGCACGCTCGGGTGCTTCGTTGCGCGTGCTCAACGCCTTCATAACGCTGAAGACATTCACTCCTGCATATGTGATGGCCGAGTCGGAGCCACCGGCAAGCATCCTATCGGCACGACTTTCCTAAATCGTCCAGAAAGCCTCACCGATAGCATCGGCACCGGCAGAACAACCAGTCGAAATACCCATACACGGTCCATGCAACCGATGATGTGCCGCTATGACGCTGGCAGGCATCAGACCATTATGCAGGGGCGAGGCTTGCCCTTGCCCGTTCTGTCCATCGGACGTTAATCCCCACCTGCTACTCTCAGGGGATGGTGGAATACTAGTAGTAAGCTGGAGCCACAGTTTCTCGCCTTCTTCGCTGCCAGCCATCGCCGAACCCAGGTATACACCAAAACGATTACGTTCCGCCTCGCTCGGTTCACTGAGAAACTGCGCATCCTGTACCGCAAGGTTTGCAGCCGCAAGAGCGAACTGCGTGCCGCGATCCAGGTTGGGTATTTCTTGCTGGGAGATGCCCAGGGCACTGGGATCAAAATGCTGCACCTCCCCGGCTATCTGTGTGGCAAGAGCGCTGGCATCGAAACGCGTAATACGTCCAATGCCAGAGCGACCGGCCACACACGCATCCCAGAAATCTTCTTTGCCTATCCCGTTGGGTGCTATGACTCCCAGACCGGTGATCACGACACGTCGCAGCATACTCTTTTCCCTTTCCTATACACGGACATCCTTGCGTTTAAGGCCCAGACAGATCACCATGATCAGGACACCAATGAGTAGACCCAGAGCACCCCAGGCAAGCAGCAAGCGATGGATGGCCTCCGTACTACTAAAGATTGAGAAGAGTGTTCCGTGAAAGGTGCTATCGGTGCCCAGCAGACTGTCATTGCCCAATTTATCGCTGTGCAGACCGACCGACGAGCCCAGAGCTGTCACTGCCCAGCGCGTGGGAAAGATCATCGCGGGTATCTGCAAGGGCCAGTCTTTGAGCGGGATCTCGACGCCCGCGAAGACCACCTGTGGAATGAGAATGAATGGCAGCAGGCTATTGGCACTGTCCTCGTTGGCGGCAAAGGTCGAGGCAGCGAGTCCGACCATCAGACCCGCCAGGGCTGTTAACACCAGCGTGATGTAGATCTCCAGCAGGACGGGCAGGAAAATGCTCGTTTGCAAGGGTTCAAATGCATTCACGATGAGGAGTAGAGCGGCACTCTGGAAGAGCGCAAACAGGCCTAAGACGAGTACCTTCGATAAGACATACGGGACAATGCCCAGGTTCACGGCACGCTCTCTGCGATAGATCGAGACCTCCTTCACTATCTCACGCGTGCCATTGATAGCACCGAAGAGCACAGCGATAAAGGCAATGATGAAGAGCGCTCGTTCGGCATTGAGACCAATGCCCGGCACAATAAAGTCCTGCAACGCGGTGTTTATGTTGCCTTTGCTCTGTACATAGGCAGCGCCATGCACGTCGTTTTTGAGAAAATTGACGATACGGGTACAATTGACCGCAGTACTTTGCCCCTGCGTAGCGATGCCCAGTAATCCGGTGGGATTCGTCGTACTCACAGCCTGGGAGGTAAAAATGCGCGGGCTGCACTGCACGACATTGTCTGTATTGAAGAGGCCAGTGCCTACTTCAAATCTGACCAGGAGCATGAGAAGAAGCGCAATAAGTGGTGCCTGCAGGAGCAGAATAGCGAGATTACTCCGATTGTTTTTGAGCAGCTCAAAGTTACGCTGAGAGAGCAGCAGAAACTGCTTGAAGGGATTTCCGCGTTTGGCTCGTTGCGCTCCCTTTGCTCGCCCGTGAAGAGCGCTTTCCTGCTCAGGAGGAGCAGTTTTTAGCGACTCGACGATATGCTGCTGGTACTCCTGTGAGAGTTTAAACCTTGCCTCAGCTTCATCAGGAATGTTTGGATTCTCATCGGTCGGCTCTAAGCCAGTGTAGATCTCCGCAAAGTCAGTCTTGCCAAAGTAGGTTTTCGCCCCCTCTGGCGGCCCAAAGTACGCGAGCCGTCCTCCCTGCGTGAGAAAGCAGACATAATCGCAGACGTTAATGTTATTCGTCGCATGCGTCACCAGGACAATAGTGTGCCCTGCATCTGCCAGTTTACGCAGGAGATACATCATCTTGCGATCCAGACCTGGATCAAGACCCGAAGTCGGTTCATCCAGGAAGAAAAGACTCGGGTTGGCGAGTAATTCCAGGGCGATGGAGACGCGCTTGCGCTGTCCGCCTGAGAGCTTCTTCACCAGCAGCGTGCGCCGCGAGGTCATCTCGATATCTTCGAGCACTTCTTTGATACGCTGCTCGATTTGCTCATCGGTAAAATCGCCCGGTAAACGAAATTTGGCCGCGTAGTACAGCGCTCGCTCAACGGTCAAGTCGCGGTGTACGATGTCGTCCTGTGGCACATAGCCGAGCATCGTGCTGAAAGCTGCAATGTTATGATAATAGTCCTGACCGTTATAGAAGACCTTCCCTTGATGTGCGGGACGCAACCCGCTAAGCGCATCCATAAGCGTTGATTTTCCGGCACCAGAGCCACCCACCAGAGCGACGAATTTACGGGGAGGGATAGCGAGCGAGATGTTATTGAGCAGTACAGCGTTGTTGTTGCCGGTCTTCCTTAAATTCTGTGCATTGATACGGATAAAATTGGACTCGTCATATTGTGTGATCTGGTTGCCTTCAAAAATGAGCTTGTATGGCCCAATGCGAATCTCGTCACCCAGCCTGAGAAGATGATTTGTCACCAACGCTGTGTTGACATAGACGTGGTTTGTGCTGTTCTGGTCGATGACGCGATAGGTGCCTCCCTCGCGTAGCAGGCGCGCATGATGTGCAGAAACCTGGGGATGAGCCAGCACGACAGTATTATCCGGTTTCCGTCCGATGGTCAATTCTGCCGCGCCTAATTTGACGGGTTGAGTCGCAGGCAAGGCTTCCTGTTCTGTGCCGGTACCATCATTATAGGTGAGTGTGACGAATGTGTCATTCTCATTACCGATACGGAAGATGTCACCCTTCACCAGCGACTTGCTAAACTGCTCGTCCCCTCGTATTTTCTGTCCCTGGTAGCGTAGACCATTGAGCGTTCGTGGTCGATCGGGATGGGGGTGAAGAAGGACGAACGTGTTGCCCTGGCGTACAATACGCAGGTGCAGACCGGAGACAATGCGCTCATTGATGATGATATCATTGGTGGCATCACGTCCGATGTTGATAACCGACTTGCTGAGCACATAGGACCTTTTCCCACCATGCGAGTAGCTCGTGATCTCTAATGATGGGAGCTGCAGCGTCTCTAGCGAAGCGATTACAGTCTCATCAGGCCGCGCTGGTGTTTTGCCCGGTTGGGACGTGGCAGTGTCATGTTGTGGAGGGGGAGTAGCAGAAAGGGGTGGGGGAGTGGGATGTTGTATCTGTGTGGCGGCCAGCCCACCCTCCTGACCCGCAGGCACCTGTGGCACAGAGACAGGTGCGGCAATCTCGATAAAAAACATGAAAGAGCTATCCCCGCCCAGTTGCACGATGCTACTGTTGGCAAGCGACGCCTGTTGCACGTTTTGTTGATCGACAGAGATGGGGCTGGATTGGGAGTGGTTTTCAATCCTCCATCCCTCGTCCTTCCATAGCAGGCGTGCGTGATAGCGTGAGACTCGCATATCATCCCTGACAACGATATCGTTGGTTGCCTCGCGACCAATAGTTGTGATCTGCTTCTGGATAGAAAAGGATTGTCCCTTGAGTGGGCCGCTCAAGAACTTGATCGAGGCTGCTATTGGTTGGTGTTCCGATGTCATAAATTAGCCCCCGTTAGGTAGGTGTAGGACCCCTATAATGATCGAGGTCGGGCTTATGCCTGTCCCGTCTTTGCCAGCCCCAGGTGTGGTGTGATGGTAACGTACAGGCCATCACTCGCTGTCTGTGGAGAGGTCGAAGAGCGCAAGAAGACCTTGTTATAGACGTTATACATCGCAGCTGTTTTCGCGGCTTCCTCTTCTGATATCCCATTTGCCAGGTCTGCCAGGTCCAATTCGCGCATGCCCTTTGCCGAGTCCATCATATCCTCCAGGCCGGATACGACAAAAAGGAAGGCCTCGCTCATGGCCTCGCTATCGTCGTAGTCATGATGCGTAAGCACCTGGGCCTGCCAGAAATACGATTCTTTCCCGTCATATTGTGCGTAGAGACCTGAGACGATGACCATGAGACGGAGATACGTAAGCCGGTAGCTCTTCTCAAAGAATGTCATGGCCTGCTGTTCTGTCACCTCACCCCGTAGTATGCTGGCGATGCTGGCCGCGCACAGCATCGAACTGTGCGTGGCGAGATGTACGCCGGTTGAGAGAAGAGGATCGATAAAGCACGCGGCATCCCCTATTAAGAAGTAGCCAGGTCCCGTTAAACGATCGGCCATGTAGGAATAATCTTGCTCCGTTGTTATTTTTGAGACGAGCTTGCCTGATCTGATACGATCCGCAATCACGGGGCAGTCATGAATGGCACCCAGATATATTTCCTCCAAGGAAGCACCTTGCTGCCGTTTTTCCTTGAAGGCCGTCTTATGCAGCACATGCCCTATACTCAGCGTACCATCGTGCAATGGGATGCCCCAGAGCCAACCATCCGTGACCGCGCCATTCAAGATGGCGCCCTCTGGGACGAAGGGTGCTTTCTGGCTGTCTTGCCAGTATCCCCAGAGCGCGACATTCTGGAATGACTCGTGAAAGTGACGGTTCTTCAGATAGCGCGTTGCCATAACTCCTGCTCTGCCCGAAGCATCAATCAGATAATCAAAGATGATCTCTCCGCTCTGCTCACCTGCCACTTGCGACCAGATAGCACTGTGTGGCCTCTCACCATCGAAAGAAAGACCGCGAATGGCTACTCCTTCGTAGACCTTCACACCCTGGCTTTTTGCATGCTCTAAAAGCAAATGATCAAATTCCGAGCGCACCACCTGGAAGCTATAGGGGTGGCGCAACTCCTCAAAATTCAAGGTCCACGAATCCCTTCCCCAGGAGAAATATCCGCCATTCTTGCGCTGGAAACCGTGCGCTTCGATTTTTTCGCGTGCGCCGATCATATCCAATATCTCCAGACAGGAAGGTAAGAGCGATTCGCCAATATGATAGCGCGGAAACACGTCACGCTCCATCAGCGTAACGTCGAAGCCCTCACGGGCGAGCAATGTGGCTGCAGTTGAGCCTGCCGGGCCTCCACCTATCACAAGCACCTGCGTGGATGTTTTCATTTGATTCCCCTATTTATGGATTTCCATTCTTTCAGGTGAAAGATTATAGCACGATAGATTCTGCCTATAGAGATCAGCCCCAATCATTATCCTTTCTTAAATATGGTGTGTATGGAGCGGCCTGGCCCATAATTATATAGTGTACCATATTAACTCAAACTTATCCATTAAATTACGTATTAGATTGCGCATCTATAAAAAGAAAACTAGCTATATAGAATATGTAGTTTAATGGAAGCATAAAAGCACTTCTCAGGCTAGACTCAAAACAGGGAAGGGAATGAGGGAGTACATTGGACAAATAAGTACCTCAACAATCGTATAGAGTAAGATCATCGTGGCATCAAACAACGGTAGTATCCTATGCGAGGCTACTGATATACCCGCGAAGAAGTAGACAAGATCCGTAAGGCAATGTTCCTGCTATGGGATCCTGGTACTGACATTGATCACGCGTGCCGGTACGCTCGCTCTTTACAGGATCATCGTGCAAGAATACCGCTCAGTCCGGACTGGCGTATTCTCGCACGGACACCCGTTATGATCCCAATTGGGAAGCCAACCAAGAACGTAGGATCGGCACAACGTGTGGCGCCTGCATGGCCTGGATGTGATCAAGCCCATCGAGCACTTGCACATCCCAGCCGAGATCGCAGAGGTGTGCTTGTCCGCGCACAATTGGACCCGCTAAATTCACATGCACGTTCCCCCAACTTTTGCTGTACTGGATCTCGTCCTTCGAACCGACGAAGCAGAGGCGAGGACAGGTGAGTCGCGCCTGAGCAGCTCGGTCATCAAATCCTTGCAACGCCTGGTACAGGGTGACAAATTGCTGGGTCTGATCCCTTGAGAGAGAAAAGCCAGACCATTCGGATTCATCGGCTGACGGCATTGGCCGCGCACCGCTCGCCATCTCGTAGGTCGCAGTAGTGACACGCAACATTTCCTCGTAGGGCCCGTTCAGGGGAGGGAAGCCCCCCATGATGAGCGCCGACAGACGGTCGGTCCCAATGGCGAGTTGAAGCCCAATCAGCGCAAGCCAGGAGTAGCCATAGTAGGCGAACCGATGCACCCCCACAGCATCGGCCACCGCGAGCAGATCGCTCACTGCGTTGGCCGGTGTCAGCGTTTCCGGTTTCGGGCGACGAAGGCACTGCCCTTCATAGTCGAAGACAACCACGCGAAAGGCGTCGCTCAGCCCCTTGATCAGCGATTGACCCAGGGCCGGATCGGTGCCGTACTGGCGCATTTGCTCGGCCAGCGGTCCGGTCACTGGCTGTGGATTGACTGGCAGCAGCAGGGTCGGTCCTGCTCCGTGAACCTCAATCTCGATGGTGCTTCCATCATGTAATATCGCTTCAGTCATGTGAGTTTCCTCCATCATTTGCTCGCATTTCTCCCTTGAATGTCGGCAACAGTCAGTCATCCGTTGCCGACATTCAAGGGAGCACTCCCATTAAGATGTATGCATACGTTTGGATCCCGCTGGCCAGGCTTTTTTCTGGATCACTCTTCTACTGTACAACACCAATGCCCAACTGGCGGGTGAAGCCGCTTCCAGACGCGTGGGTATAGGGACATCAGACTCCTATTGAGGCTCAATGGGCTTGTTCGATGTGGTAGAAAGAAGAGTCTTGATTGAAAGAAGTCTCTAATAGCACCTGGGGGTTTTACATGACAGCTCGTCCCTATCTCCGTACCCATGATCTCACACTTGCTGAACACATCAGTGTTCAAGAAAGCAGTTCCACAATTCGTTATGGCATCATAATTGACGTGAGCCGCGTAGCTCGCGGTTGTAATAGCGTATCATTGTGCGTACGAAGTATTTTACTACCAGCGATGAGTAATGAGATAAGGACAAGTATCCCAACAATATAGAATAGATACGTTTCTATGCGCTTAGGGAATGGAGGAGTACCAAAAACGAGGGTTTTTGAACCAAGTTCTAGTTTTCATAGTTGCGAAGGAGTGGAAGCTTGGCGGCTACCCAGGCAACTATTACCAATGTGCCAATCCCGCCAATCACGACTGATAGCGGCGCACCAAACAATGCCGCAACTGCACCTGCTTCAAATTCTCCCAACTGAGGTCCTCCCATATAAAACATCATGTTGATAGCAACCATACGTCCACGCAAATAGTCAGGGGTCGATGCTTGTCTGATAATATCCCGTAAAATCGTACTGACACTATCTCCTGCCCCGACGAGCAATAAGGCAGCAATTGATAAGGGGAACCAATGCGATAGTCCGAAAACTATGGTGCCAAGTGCATAAAAGATAATTGCAATGAGTAGAAGCTTGCCTTGTCGTGAAATGGTTTGATGGTACGCCATAAATAACCCGGCAATTACTGCACCGGCTGATGGTGCCGCATAGAGCAGTCCAAGTTCTTGCATACCGACATGCAAAATGTCTCTAGCAAAAATCGGCAACAGTGTCGTCGCTTCTGAAAAGAAGGCACTGAAGAAATCAAGGGTAGTTGTTGCCCATACAATCGTCGTCGTCCTGACAAACTGAATTCCCTGCTTGAATGCACGAGGAGAAAAGCCGCCAGCAGCATTTTCTATCGTTCCGGGATGTTTGACGAGGAGTAAACCAATAATGATTGCAAAATAGGAAATACCATTGATGATATAGACGACACCAACATTAGTTGCTGCGATGACAAACCCTGCTACTGCCGGACCAATAACAAATGCTGTTTCCCGTAAGATGACGCTTAAACTCATAGCATTTGACAAATGCTCACGCTTAACCAAATTTGGAATGAATGCAAACCGTGTAGGAACGTCAAATGCCCAGCAAATCGTATACAGGACCGTGAGGAGATAGATTGCAAACGGATTGATCTGATGGATAAAGGTAAGGACAGCCAAAGCAAAAGAAATAACTAACTCAGCAACTTGCACGATAAGATTAGCAATCTTTCGATTGTAGGTGTCAACTACCATGCCAACAAAGATACCACAGACAACAAACGGGATGAAACGCATAATGCCGATCAGTCCCAAAGCAAATGCGGAATGTGTGAAGAGATAAATCTGCCAGTTGATTGCGACAATTTGCATTTGATTACCGATGGTTGAGATAAATTGTCCCACCCACCAAATGCGGAAATCGCGTGATTGAAATGCCGGAAAGCGTTGTATTTTCATTGTTTCCGAATGTAACCATATAATCTAGATCATGTCCTAATAGAAGGCTGAGTCAGTTTCTCAGTTGATTCACCTTTTCTTTTTCTTGCCTCTCTCCCTATGGTATGCGCATTGAGCCAGGACCGCTTGATAGGCCGAACTGGTGTATTGGCTGCCCTCCTTCTGGAAGGAGTATACCTCAAAGGTTTCCTCACTCCACTAAACCAGGGGAAGTTCATGAAGCCAGTCACTCGAGTAGGTGAGGTTCATGACAACAAGAAGAAGTGAAAACACAGCCATATAATGGTTTCTGAGAGCACTTCATACATTTTTTACCGCTATTTCTAGAAGATGTCTTTCCAAAGTCCTTGACAAACGAGAGATCTCTTTATTATACTTCTTTTAATCGCTTAATTACAAAGAAATGGCCAGTTACGCTGTTATGAATCTGCAACAGGGACTTACCAAAGGAGGTAAGACTTTTCTTCTGACGTATTTGTCACTTCCCCGCATCGTACCAGGAACCTTTATTGTTCTCGATGTGCATTGTTACATTAACACTCAGACAATGTGAGAACACCTGATCTGCTTATTGTTAAAGGATGTACAATTTCCAGATAGTGGAAAGGACACAAGGACGTGAAACGATCTACCTCATACTCTCACTGCCTGTACTCTCGCAGTTGGAGAACCGTGCTGGCACTCATTGCTGTTGTGGGTATCATTGCTGGCGTGTTTGGCATTTCTGGCACGCAAGCCCTGGCAACCGGGTCACTGCCCTGCGATATTTATGCCGCCGCTGGTACACCGTGTGTCGCCGCACATAGCACGGTGCGAGCCCTTTTCTCTGCATACAACGGGAGGCTTTATCAGGTCCAGCGCTCGTCGGATTCCGCGACTACCACCATCGGAACCCTGACTGCGGGAGGCTACGCCAACTCCGCCGCGCAAGATACCTTCTGCTCAGGCACGTCATGCACGATCACGGTGATCTATGACCAGTCTGGGAAGGGCAATAACCTTACCATCGAGGGACCGGGTGGCAACGGCGGACAGGATCACGGCGCGAACGCCGCCGCGTTGCCGCTCACGGTTGGCGGTCATAAGGTTTACGGGCTCTACGTGTCAGCCGGCGTCGGATACCGGGACAACTCCACGTCGGGCGTCGCCAGGAATGGCGCACCGGAGGGTATGTACATGGTGACAAGCGGCACCCATGTCAACAATCGGTGCTGCTTCGACTACGGCAACGCCGAGACGAATAGTAGGGACAACGGCAATGGCCACATGGACGCGATCAACTTTGGCACCGAGTGCTGGTTCTCTCCGTGTTCAGGATCGGGTCCCTGGGTGCAGGCAGATATGGAAAACGGACTCTTTGCTGGAGGAAATGGGTCCAATACGAATAACAAGGGCAACTCCAGCCAGTTCGTCACTGCCCTCATCAAGAACAATGGACAGAACATCTATGCCATCAAGGGGGGTAACGCGCAATCGGGCGGCCTGACCACCTGGTATAGTGGAGCGGAACCCAACCTGGGCGGATATTCGCCCATGCACCAGGAGGGGGCCATCGTTCTGGGGACTGGTGGTGACAACAGCAATGGATCCGTTGGATCCTTCTTCGAAGGGGTGATGACGTCCGGCTACCCGACAGATGCGGCTGATAATGCAGTTCAGGCCAACATCGTCTCCGTTGGATATAGCAGCAGCAGCGGCTCCTCCGCCTATTACCACATAGTGAACCGCCACAGTGGCCTCGTGATGGATGTCTCTGGGGGTTCGACCACAGCGGGCACAAACGTTATCCAGTGGCCCAACAACGGCGGCGACAACCAGGAATGGAGCCTGGTATCAATAGGCAATGGCTACTACAATCTGGTGAACCGTCACAGTGGCCAACTGGCAGATGTCTCTGGGAGTTCGATCACAGCGGGCGCAAACGTTATCCAGTGGCCCAGCAACGGCGGCGACAACCAACAATGGAGCCTGGTATCAATAGGCAATGGCTACTACAATCTAGTGAACCGCCACAGTGGCCTCGTGATGGATGTCTCTGGGGGTTCGACCACAGCGGGCACAGACGTTATCCAGTGGCCCAGCAACGGCGGCGACAACCAACAATGGAGCCTGGTCCAGGTTTAGATTGTTTGAGAAGTGAGGGGCAAAAAAGGTCGTTCTGTTCCGCATGCAGGATGTTCTTTCGTCTCAGCGCCGCTCTAGAGGACACTATACCTGACCTCTTGAGAAAGTGCAAGCGAAACATCCTGCCTCCATTGTACCTCAAAACGGATGATGGGCAGGCAATAAAAAAGGTGCCACAACAAGCGGTTTTTCGCAGCCAGAGGATGAGCAGATATTCCTGAACACTGGGATGATTGCGGTACCAGTTCCACTTTCTCCCGCGGTCAATGGCTTCTGTACTCGGCGAAATAACTTCAACGATCAAACGCGGAGAATCGCAACATAGTCAGGACCGGTAGAAGGGAGCACCCCACTCACACTTCTGTGTGGTACACCTATCCTTGCGGAAGAGAAACTGCTATAATGGAGAGCAAGAGAATGTCGTACCTATGAAAGAAAGCCTATGATCTCCTTCCCAAATCTGCTACTTCGGCTCTGTCTGGCACTTCTGCTCGGCGCATGTATAGGAGCGGAGCGTCAGAGTCATGATGAACCTGCTGGCTTGCGCACGAATGCTCTGGTCGCCCTTGGTACCTGCCTCTTTATGCTCATCTCGGCGTATGGCTTCAGCGAGTTCCTCACCATTCCCCATTACCAGGTAGATCCCTCGCGCGTCGCCTCCTATGTCGTAGCGGGCATCGGATTTTTAGGAGCAGGCACGATTTTTCGAACGCCAGTCGGTGAACGGGTACGCGGCATGACGACGGCCGCAGCCATCTGGGTCGTGGCTGCCATTGGCCTGGCCTGCGGACTGGGACTGATCCTGGAGGCTGCCGTGACGACGGCTCTGGCTTTAACGATTTTAGTCCTCATGCGTGTTCTCGAACGCTGGCTCTGGCCCCGCAAGTTTGAGTCCACACAATCTATGCACATCACCACGACCACCGTCACCAGCCAACTGATCGAAGAACTCTACCAGGTCTGCGAGCGTCATGGCTCCCCGCTTCAGCACATCGAGATACAGCGTGTGCAAGAGGATCAGAGGGATATTCCTATCGAGCTTGTCTGTGTTGCTCTGGACCTGACCACATTTGCTCGCACCATTGCAGAACTCCAAGCCCTTCCGGGGGTCGTGACGCTCCATGCCGATTTGCCTGAACGTCTGGCAAAAGCTCCCGCTCGAAAGGATCATTAGGACAAGGGGGCTCCTCGGCAGTAGTCGAGAGGCTGCGTGTTTCTCGCCATAATGCCCTTTTGAACATGTCATCATACTTCAGATCTCTACACCATGATAACTTTGCCCTGGGATTCAATGATGTATGGGGGACCGCTGGAAACCGTTATTCTCGTGCTATGAGTAACGGTAACAGTGGTGTTTCTCACCACTATTCCTGTTTTGGCCGTGATCTTAACTGCGTTGAGAAGAATAGCGCTGAGTGGTTCCTCAGGAACGCCAACGATAGTGCCAGCATCACTGGCACCGGTTGCTGTCAGGTTGTTGACGACGATGTTGTGATAATACGGTGTCGTATTGGTAACAGGCTGCGGTAAATCCGATGCCGGGATATCAGGATAGTAACCCGTGAAAAGGATCGGATGGGTCACATTGGTCATCTTGAGGTTATTGTAGATGACATTGGAAACGTCGCCACCGACGGTTCGATTTGATTTAATGCGCAGTCCATTGGTGGTGCCATTGAAGGTAATATTCGATGCCACAATATCATGGACGCCACCTGTGGTTCCGCTGCCAATTGAGAGGCCGTGTCCATGTCAGAGGATCACCTGAGGCCATTGCATATTTTTTTCTCGTTTGCCCACGAAGATCGGACGTTTCGTGACACCTTAGATACGCACCTGAGCATCTTCCAAAGGACAGGGGTGATCGATGATTGGCACAAACATGAGATTCCCCCTGGAAGCGATTGGCACGATTTCGTTGAGAAGCAACTTGACCAGGCCGATATTATTTTACTCTTTATCACCCCAGATTTCATTGCATCCAATTATTGCTATCATGTCCAGATGAAGCGTGCTCTTGAGAAACAGAAAAGCGGCGAAGTGCGTGTTATCCCGATTTTGTTCCGCCCAACACCCTGGTACGATCTCCCTTTTACGAAATTGCAAGGCTTACCGACAAGTGAAAAGGAAGCACTCAAACCCGTGAGTGAATGGAAAAACAGAGATCAGGCGTTTGTAGAAATCGTTGCAGGGATTAAGAAAGTCATTGAAGAGCTCATCGGCGCTCCTCCTCAGGCTCTTTCCTCAATAGATGGGTTATCACGCCTCTGGACGGTTCCTTACCAGCGAAATCGCTTCTTTACTGGCCGAGATGACCTTCTGCTCTCACTTCATGAAACATTTACAGTAGATCGTGATATACCAATATGCTCCCAAGCCATCTGCGGACTTGGTGGCATAGGAAAAACCCAGATAGCGCTCGAATATGCCTATCGTTATAGCATAGAATATCAGGCTGTTTTCTGGCTCAGAGGGGATACGGCGGAAGACCTTCTGACGGATTTCACGCAACTCGCTCGTCTCCTCAATTTGCCTGAGCGCAAAGAGTCCGATCAGCATATTATTCTCGCCGCAATCAAGCGATATTTGTCGCAAACGCCAGGGTGGCTCCTCATTCTTGATAACCTTGACACCATTGAGCTGCTCGATGAATATCTTCCCGTTAGGGGACGGGGAGATATTCTCATCACGACCCGTGGACAAGCAACCGGGAATACGGCACTTCTCAATGACGTGGAGAAAATGACGCTCGATGAAGGGGCACTTTTTTTGCTTCGACGAGCCAGGATCGTTACTCACACGGTCCCTTTGGAAGCTCTTCCTGCTTCAAAGATGAGACAGGCACGCGAAATATGCCAATTTGTCGATGGACTTCCTCTGGCGCTTGATCAGGCCGGAGCGTATATCGAAGAAACGAAAATAAGCCTCTCTACCTATAGCACCCTCATCCGTACCCATTCTGATCTTTCGGTGTGTATCCTTACATGTAGATGTATTTACTTGGGGGGGGGTATACATTGAGGACATAAAGGTACGAATATTTGAAAAGTGGCGAATACCGTCTGCTTCCTGACTGACCGGAGCAATCGTCAGAGCATCATCTTTAGAAAGGGGATGAAAAATTTCCAAAGGCGTGTGTGTACCACTCTCTAGCAAAGGAGAGATGTCTTGATTGCAGAAAACCGCATTATTATGTATGACAGTTCTTACTCTACTTCCTCTCATCATACCTTTCTGGAAAGGGGCTTCACGCGAGAAATGCTTTCGCCCTTCTCTCAAAAATATTTCGTTGCATCAATATATTGATACCATGTATGGAGGTTCTCTCCTCCACCATTCTTTAGAAAGCTATAAGCGGTTCTGTCCTCTTCTTACTCTCAGCTTCTATATTATCACAAAATTGCTACTGATAGAATATAACTGGTACCAGGAAACAGACAAACGTACCACAATATACCACCTGCTGTCACTCCGCTCTCAGAAGTAGCCGCTGCAAGAGATCCAGCAATGCACCGTTCGGTGCAAAACGGGAGAATCGCCACCGGATAAGTCACTTCCGCTTCAGGGGAGACACTCGTCGTCAAGACAAAGAGTGCCTGTTGCAAGTCTTGCACCTGGTGAAAGAGCCGCAGCGGGTCGAGCACGTGGGCGACCTGCTGCTCCTGGTGCGCAAGGGCAGGCATTCGGTCCAGCCTGTAGCAACATCCGTGAGGGTCAGGGTGTAGAGGAAGCGTCCTTTCGGCTGCGACCCGCAATGAGCGACCAGATCCGCTTCCAGAAAACCGGGCTGGGTCTCATTCCACCGCTCGAACGTGCGAATGGGAATCTGCTGCTTAAGTAGGGTTCCGGCACGCGTCGTCGCGATGCCATGCAGGCCTCTGCGTTTGAAAGCCCGATGATGCGAAGCCTCAGAGAGGCGGATGAAAGTCTCCGATCGATCTCCACTCAAAATGATGAGCTTTAGGAGATGACTTACGCAGGAATGGTCTTGTGAAGCGCACCGCCCGCTCTATTTCACCATAGGGGATTACCTCTTCGTCATTGTTTCCTCTGTTTCTGCTTCAACTGACGTGTTTGGCGCATCGGCTGACCCTTGGAACAGCTTCACTGCCGATAAAGCAGCGATGAAGAGCATCGTGTAGATGCTGACTGTTGCTTCCGCTTCAGCGATGCTCCTGGTCTGCCAGACCACGCCGACGGCGTCAGTGACCAGCGTATTGCCACGGTACACCAGATAGGCCAAAACAAACATCAGACCAATCGCTGCGTACATCACGACCGCTTGAGCATAGTATGACCTGGGGAAAGTTTGTGTCTCCCCATGAGTAGTCTTGCGAAAACGGAGAAAGAGCGCAAACAGCTGGAAGAACACATACACCGTGAAAAACCACCCCAAATAGTTCGTGAACGGCACGCCGAAGTAACCGCCACCTTGCTCCCAGATCCAACGATGGTCAATCGTCGAAAACGTTGGATCAAAGCACAGATCCCAGACCACCATGAGAAACGAAGCAATAAACGGGACGGCAAAGGTCGTGAATGCGCTGGACTTGCGGCGAACATCCCCAATGAGAATGGTCGAGAGCACCCAGGCGAGGTAGCCAGTGGAGAAGTAGGCCACGCCAATGACCAGCGGCACCAGAAAGAGTTTGGGGCCGAGTCCATCGGTGTAATGATAGTGCCCGAACGGGAAACCAGTCAGAATACTCGTATTTTCCAGGACATTGCTGACGACCAGGCACATGACAATGAAGATCACTATCCCACTCCAGCGATAGCGCATTGCCCCATGGAGAAGTGCAAAGGCGACCGGTACCAAGAGCAGCAGCAGTACGGGGATGGAGAGCGAGAACAGCGTACTCGCAAGCGTTGCCACCGCGTTGACCGCAACCAGAATCCAGAGGATGGTCATCAACAGTTTCTTGTTTCTCATATTTTAACCTCTCGTTCGCGTATGCGCATTTCCTGGATGATCTGCTCCCGGCCCCAGCACCTCTCGCAAGTACGCATGAAGCATCGTTTTCATCTCGGTAATCACGGTCAGATCAACCTGCGGTCTCTGGAAAGCCAGGACCGTCAGCGCCTGAACCTTTTTTGACCAGTGGTGCTTCGCGATATGCTGATGCATCGTTTTCAAGCAATGCCCGTCGTGTTTGAAGACTCAATTCTGTTGCCACATGTGCCTCCTCTGGAACCATCTTGCACGAGACCTCGATGTCACTACGACAGAGACATCCCTCCATTTGCCTCACGAAAAATCGTTGCGGGCATACAGAGTATAGCACATCCATTTCTTTTCAATCCGGAGAGGTCAGATAACGGTCTGGCCTCTCTGAGCACAAAGAAACTGAGCGGGAGGAAATAGCTTCTAAAACACAGGAAAAGAAAGATTTTTCGGTTCTTCCAACTTTTTCGTGAGGCAACACGCGTATCAATTCATCGGCGCTAGAGTAGCCAGCCAGGCTTTTGAAGAAGAATGAGAAAGAGGCAGTGTATAGTCCTTAAAAAACGTCCATATCGTAGTTGTAGCATCGAAGGTCGTCACGTACTTTCTCGTATGGATGGGGGTATGGTAAGCAATGGGCCAGGCATGACCAAGGCCGTGAATTGTATAATGCACGATCGTTACATCATCATGACACGCACTCCAACGTTCGCCTGTTACCCCAGCAGTGTTGCTGAAGACGACTGGTCCTTCTTTGCATCCGTTACGCTGGGTCCACTGCTGTAACCATTGTGCGATGGGTGGATAGCCCTTTACGAGTGAACCATTGTAAGGAACGACCGGATCAGAAGTTCCGTGAATTTCAAGAATTGGCACCGGACGCGCGGGACTGCAGCCGCCCGGCAACTGGGGATAGGCTCCCGAAACGGGCGCAAATGCAGCGATGCGATCAGCCATTTTGCAGGCCAGCTCATTCGTCATGCCACCACCATTGGAGAAGCCGGTCGCGTATATCCGTGCGGGATCGATACAAAGGATTGCCTGTACGTGGTTCAGCAGATCGCTCACAAAGAGCAGATCGTTCGTCTGCGGATTGCGTGCCGGACCAGTATCCCAGCCTGTGTGACCATCTGGTCCGACGGCGCCTTGAGGGTATACCACAACGATACCTTGACTATTGGCAAGTTGTGAGAAGTCTGTGCGGCGCTCCTGTTGCAAGGAGTTGCTCCCATGCCCATGAAAGTTCAAGACCAGCGGGTACTTTTGTGTATTGCGATATCCTGTGGGAATATGGAGACTGTACAGGCGTGTCAATCCACCCACAGGCAGGGATTCGCTCATGGTAGTTCCCGGCACAATCGTGTTTACGTTACCACAACCAGAACTGGCGATAGGAAATGCCATAATGTGAGGGTTCATGATTGGAGAGGTAGTCCCTGCACTCGGCCCATACAGGGTACAACCAGCCAGCAAAAGAAGTGCACAGAAGAGCATCCCCAGTATGGGTCGGATTTTACTTGGGGAGATGCATAGTCGCTTCCGTTGGACGATCTTCATCCGTGGGCTAGGAAATGCTTTGTTCTTTCTGTTGATTTTGAACATACTGTATATTCGCTTGCTTCGCACGCTGTTTTCTTCCAATTCTACCACCTGTTCCTCGTGAAAGCGACCGTTCACGCCCTACGAGGCGACTCAGAACAGGGATATTCATCAGCACAATACTCGTGATCGTCGCCGCAAGCGCAGTCAGGAACCACGTCAGGAAGACGCGTATGCCGACCGGCCAGACCTGAGGCAGTATTGGTACGTAGTGCTGCAGCAGCCAATCAAGAAACACGGCGTGAACGAGATAGATGCCAAAGGAAGCATTCGACACGATGCTTACGAAGCGCATACCTCTAGGATGCCCATCTCGATCAAGGGTGTTGGCCCAGCAATAGGCCAGCCAGAAGAAGAAGGCAATAATCCCAAGGCTATAGATGACCATAATCGGCTGTAGAACCGAGACAACATGGCTCAAAGCTTCTTTGTATACCTGTACCTGGAGATAGAAATGCCCCCACAACGCGCCCAATCCAAGTAGGAAACCCACGATGGTAAGCCAGCCATGACGCTGTAAGAAGGTACGCGTCTCCTTCAAATAGACCGCCACCACGGCCCCCAGAATAAAATAGAACTGGTAGACCAGGACGAAGCTATTCTGATATTGGGCGACGAAGTTCCAGAATGGCTCGTTCGTGAGAACTCCTTTCTGTAAGGTGTGGAAGTCAACGTAAAGCACAGCAACTTCGAGCAGGAAGCTGATCGCCAGCGACTGCCAGGGATATCGCTTAAGGACACCTACGAGTGGTAGGAAGAGTGGAAAGAGTATGTAGAACTGCAACGTCAGGAGAATATAGTACATCTGATACGAGGAATTACCCGTAAGTAAATCAAGTAAGCTTGTCTGGATGAAGGTACCAAAAGAGAGGTGTTGATTGTTGAACCAGACATAAAAAATACTCCAGATACAATATGGCACCAGCACGCCAATCGTGCGCCGCTTCCAGAAACGCGTAGCCGAGAAGGGTTTGCCGTAGTAGACATAGACGAGCGCGAACGCCGTCACGAACATGAACATCTCTCTGGTATAGTGCACAGCGACGACCAGGGCATCCTGCACCTGCAATCCGAGCGTTGTATGATTAAGCGCGGCGGTAAACGCTAGCACGTGGACCGCAACGACGACGAGCGCTGTCGTTGCCCGCAACGGATCCAGTTCATAGACATAGGGGCGCGACTGGTGTGCCCCGGACTCTGGATTGCGCGTCTCTGCGTTTCCTGACGGAGCGAGACGCGCCTGTATATCGGTCATCCCCTTCCTCCCGAGGTTTCCTGTTCACGGAGTTCCTGATGCGCGACCTTGCCAGAGGAAGTGTGTGGCAGGCTCTCAACGAGGATAAAATCGACAGGCACTTTGGGACGGCTGAGATGCTGCACGGCGTATGTATGCAGATTCGCTTTGAGCGTCTCATCGTGAGGATTCTCTACGACAACATACGCCACAACGACCTCACCATAAAGAGCATCGGGTCGCCCAACAACCGCAACCTCGCGCACCCCTGGATATCCCAGCAGCGTCTCCTCAACCTCACGCGGCGCAACGTTCTCGCCACCTCTGATAATAACCTCGCGCAAACGACCAGTGATGTAGAGGTAGCCATCGTTATCCTGATAGCCCAGGTCGCCAGTACGAAACCAGCCATCCTGAAACATATCTGCATCCGCATTGCCTACGTATGCCTGCACAACGCCCGGCCCACGTACGCAGATCTCTCCCACCTCACCTTGCACAACATCTTGGAGCTCATGTTGGGTGCAGATACGCAGATCCACACCAACCGGGAGGCCCACGGAGCCGGGTTTATGTCTACCTGGTGGAACCGGGTTTGCCGTTACCTGACTTGCAGCCTCCGTCAAGCCATACGTTTCGATCACTGGCAGCCCGAACGTCGCTTCAAACGCACGCAACCGGGCCGCTGGAAGAGGGGCCGAGGCCGTACGCACAAAGCGCACATCTCCGGGTAAGAACGGGGGCTTCTCCGTATCCAGTAACAACGCAAGAATAGTCGGTACGATACTAACCCAGGTTGCCTGGTAGCGTTCGACCCAGGACCAGAGGGCACGCCGACTGAACCGCTTCGCGAGTATAACCGTACCCCCAGAGAGCAACGACGCATAGAGGCTTACAACGGGCGCGTTCACGTGGAAGAGAGGCAGAACAGTCATAGCTCGATCTTCCTCAGTCAGGCGATGGCTCCTACAAATATGATCTGCTGTCCAGGTAATGTGATGCTCCTGCAAGTGCACACCTTTGGGTTCACCAGTGCTACCAGAGGTATGCAAAATGACGCTTCCTTCCTTCATCGGCAACCCTTCACTCACCTGTTGCAATGCAGTATGCTCGACCAATGCCATGCCCTGCTCGTGAGTCACAACACGTGTATGAGAGTCAGTAAAACTTTGCGCATTCTTGTTGCTGATACCGTGTTCATCATCTTCCACAAAGAGCACATCCGGTGAGTAGCGTCGTATCATGCTCGTCTTCTCAGAAGTGGATGACTCGGACGCTATAGGGATAAGCATATGACCGCCGATAAGCGAACAGGTCCAGAGAACGGTACTCAGAATGCCTGTAGGAAGCGTAGAGAGGATGCGACGTGGCCTATCACCTAACAGGCGGCGTAACGCATAGACTGCCGCATAATATTGCTCATACGTGATGCTCTTCCCGCTCTCTGCCTCAATCACGCAGACTTTCTGTGGATTTTTCCTGGTCCAGTAATCCAGCTTTTCCTGTAATGTATCCATAAAAATCGTTGACCTTTTTCTATCCAAACCACAAAATCGATCTCGTGCTCCCATTCCTTATGCGCTGAGTTGAAAATCCTGCGTTTCGGGCATCTGTTCCGCCGAGTGTCCTCGCGTCTCAACGCCAAAGAACATCACAGTGAACACGCCCACCACCGCCACCACAGATACAAAAACATAGGAGCCGCTGATCCCACTATTTGCCAGTAGGAACGCCATAATGAACGGTGCGAGCACACCGCCGAAGAGGCGTCCTCCGCTCTCGAAAAAGCCCACGCCTGTCTCGCGTATGTAGGTTGGATATTGCTCGGCTCCATAGACCTTGATCACTGGATCGACACCGATGCCAAAGAACGACATCACCACGCCACACACGAGCGCTACCACTCCACCACTCAGGAAGCCGAACATCAGTGAGCTGACTGCCGCAATCAGTGTAAAGGTAATCAATGTTGGTTTGCGTCCAAAGCGCTCAACGCAATAGCCGGCAAGGTATTTACCAGGGATCGAAGCAACCACAATAATCGTCGTCAAGAAAAAGGAATTTTCGACACCATAGCCCATTTTCACCAGTACGGTCGGCGTATAGGTCTGAATCGCATAGAAGATGAAGAGGATGCAAGAAAAGGAGACGCCCATCATCAACGTGCGCTTACTATATGCTCGCTGGAAAACCGTGGTCAGCGAGGGCCTATCAGCGTGCAAGATGTTTGTTCCTACCTTCGGAGTAGGCAGCCTTTGTCCTGTGCGCAGCTCAATCTGTGTTTCAAGGTAACTGACGATCGCGTTGGCCTCGTCATCACGTTCCTGTGTTTGTAACCAGCGTGGCGACTCGGGCATCCATTTGATAATCACCGGTATGTAGAGCAGGGGCAACCCACCAATAAAGAAAAGGGTGCGCCATGACTGGTCCACCGATACCAGCGGAGTGAGCGCAAACGCGATCAATGGTGCCATGAAGTAGCCGAAAGAGAGGAACGAATCGAGAATGCTTACCATCGCACCGCGCCGATTACGTGGCATGAACTCCGTTGCCAGAGCGTAAGGAATGGGAAAAACCATGCCCATGCCCGATCCTGCAAGGAAACGCAGTATTTCGATTATGAGCACATTGGGCGCGAAGCCGCAGAGCAATGAGAAGAATGCGTACCAAGTAGTCCCGATGATCAACACCTTCTTCCTTCCAATAGAGTCAGCTAGCCGTCCGGCGGGAATTACCGCAACGACAATGCCGATTGTCGAAGCAACAGCCAGGAGACCTGTATCGAAGGTGCTCAATGTATAGTGTTTCCCCAACAAGGGAAGAATATTACCGATACTGCCGATATCATACGACTCGATCAGCCAGGCAAATCCCGCGAGAAACATAATGAGTGCCAGTTCTCTGCTCAGTGGTAGCCGATCGATACGCCCCGAAAGAGAGGGTTGAGAAGTGGTTTCCATGATAGATTGCTTTCTTTGATAATTAGAGGTCTTCTTAAACCGATGGAGTAGGGGCGTCACCATGCGTACGCCCTGTGCTCATGGATAGGGTTTGCGGGCGCACACATGGTGACGCCCCTACTCCTGATCCTGCCAAAGGATATTCATGCCCTGGAAGAAATTTCTCTTCTTCAACGCCCCAAAATCGTTTCAAGTCCATTCTTGGCGAAGCAATACAGGATTTCAGGAGAGCGGTTCCACCATAGGACGCATCTGAATTTCTATGATACGCCCGTGAGCAGGCTGGGTGCAGGCCAGCAGGACTGCTTCTGCCACATCTTCCGGGTCAAGCATCCCTGATTGTGCGACCCCTTCTGCTGTTCGCCCTTTCCCCAACGCGAATTCCGTCTTGACCCCACCGGGGCAAATCACCCCGACCTTGATCCCATACGGACGCAATTCTTTGTCCAATGCTTGCGCGAAGCCCACCTGCGCAAATTTCGAGGCGCAGTATATGGCTTCACCCGCAAAGCCATATTTGCCAGCCATGGATGAAAGCATCAAGATCGCGCCCGATCGCTGCGCCGTCATCAAGGGAACGGCGTGGCGGGTGAAGAGAAACGTTGAGCGCATATTGGTGTCTATCAGCTCATCGTATTCCTCGGCGCTGGTCTCGATGAGTGGTTTATAGTTTCCCATACCCGCATTGTTCAGCAGGATGTGCAAAGCTCCGAAGTGCTCTTTTGCTACCTGCATGGCACGCAGGGCCGTCTCCTCCTCACGGACATCCCCGACCACGGCGATGGCCTGGCCACCGACAGAGTGGACCAACTCCACCAGTTCGTCGAGGCGGGGCTTCCGACGCGCAACCAGAACGAGACTGGCTCCTTCTCTGGCAAGCGCCAGGGCACTGGCTCTGCCTATCCCTGCGCTGGCTCCTGTAATCATACAAACAGATCCTGCTAATCTCTGACTCATATCTCGCAATTCCTTTCTGTATTCAATGTTCAGCGATTCCTATAAATGTGTAGATACTCCGGCCAGTTCCACCATGAATTTGATCATCGTGGAAAAATCCTCGCCCATCCCCTTTGCTGTGGCAGCGGTATACATTTGCTGGGCAGCCGCGGTTGCCGGCATGGGCACGGACAGAGCATACGCCTCGCTCAACACCAGGCTAAAATCTTTGTGCATCAGCGAGAGGGCAAAGGTGGTTGGATACTGCTCATGCCTGACATTGTCAAGTTTGGACTTCTGGCCAGGGGTGAGGACCGCAGTCTGCCCCAGGATATCCAGCAGCAACCCTTTCTCTACCCCGGCCTTTTCACCTAGAGCGATCGCTTCAGCCAGGGCTTGCATCCCCAGTCCGAGCAGTGTGTTCACCACCAGTTTCATCGTGGTCCCCATCCCACTTGTCCCCGTATAAAAGCTCTTTTGGCCCAGAACATCCAGAATGGGTTTGCACAACTCAAACGTCCTCTGGTCGCCGCCAACGAAGATGACCAGATCGCCCTGATCCACCTGTGGTACACTGCCCGATACGGCGGCATCAATCATCGGAACATTTTTCTCCTTCGCTGCCTGGTAGAGGCGACGCGAAGCGGCTGGAGAAACCGTACTCAGATCGATCACGACAAAATCACTGTGTACTCCGGCAAGTGCGCCTTCAGGACCGAACACCACTTCTTCCTGGGCACGATCATCTGTCACGCAAACTATCACTATCTGGCAGTCTGCCGCCAGTTCTCTGGGCGTGTGGACAACGTGCGCTCCCTGTCCCCCTAGCGCCTTCGCCTTTTCATAAGTACGGTCATACACGGTCAGTTGATACCCGAAGTCGAGCAGTCTCTGAGCCATATGACTGCCCATATGACCCATCCCGATAAATCCAATAGTCGGTTTCCGTGTGTTGTTTTCTTTCTCCATCACCATGTCTCTTTCATACTACGTGCTCGGCGAGAGCATTCGTCATCCGTCAGCAAATCTGCTATGATAAAAGATGAAGTAAGAGGAAGTGTCTGGGATTTCTAGCCGTTGCCTCAGACCTCCTTGGTAAACGTGGACCCACCGGAAGTGCATCCAACACAGAGAAGTATACCGGGAATAGGGATGGAAATCAGTGTCCAGCAGATACCATGCCAGTTCCCCTCACTTCCCCATTGCTGATATCGCTTCCTGGGTTTCCTGGAACGAAAGGAGCGTGCGTATGACACGACCCACCTATGATGAGTCAGACTATGCCTTTGGACAAGCCATGCTCACCTTGCGCACCTCCATCGGGCTGACCCAGGCGGCCCTGGCCGAGTTGCTGGGTATCTCTCGTCGGGCCGTAGGGAAGTGGGAGGCTGGCAGCGCATATCCCAAGGCCGGGCACCTCAAAGCGTTGCTCGCCTTCGCTGCCAGACAGCAAGCCTTTCGTGCCGGGAACGAGGAAGAGGAGATCCGTGCCTTCTGGAAAGCGTCTCACCAGAAAGTGCTGCTCGATGAGTCCTGGCTCTCCACCTTGCTGAGCCAGCGACAGCCCCTCTTGGAGCGCATGGTGCCGCCCTCAGTCTCGACCGAGATAACCAGCGATGCAGCCCCTGCTGGTGGGCCACGGGTGCTGTGGGGTGAGGCGCTTGATGTGCCAAGTTTCTACGGGCGCGAGGGAGAACTGGCCACTGTTGCTCAGTGGGTGGTGCGAGAACGCTGCCGCGTGGTGAGTGTGCTGGGTATGGGCGGTATTGGCAAATCGGCACTGGTCACCAGCGCTATGCGGCGCATGGCAGTCCATTTCCAGGTGGTGATCTTTCGCTCACTGCGTGACGTCCCTGCTTGCGAAACACTTGTGGAGGAGTGCTTGCGGGCCCTCGCTCCGCATCCATTGCATCTTGAGCCTGTTGACCTCGAACAACGCCTCGGTCTCCTGCTAGAGCACTTGAGGGAGCAGCGGGTGTTGCTGGTGCTTGACAACCTGGAAAGCCTGCTCCTGGAAGGCGATGTGCGGGGCCATCTGCGTGCGGGCTACGAGGGCTATGCACGGCTGCTGCGCAGAGTCGCCGAAACAGCACACCAGAGTTGTCTGCTGTTGACCTCGCGGGAGAAAACAGCCGAATTGCGGACGCTTGAAAGTAGTCGCGGCCCCGTGCGTTCGCTGCGCCTGGTGGAGTTGGAGGCTGCCGCTTGCGAACACATACTGGCCGAGCATGAACTGGTCGGATCTCAGGACGCGCGAACTCGCTTGATTGAATTATACGTGGGGAATCCATTGGCCCTTAAGATCGTTGCCGAGATCATTGCAGATCTCTTCGGCGGTGACATTGGTCCCTTCCTGACCCAGGGAACCGTGGTCTTCGGCAGCATTGCGGACCTGCTGGATGAGCAATTCGCACGACTCTCGGATCGAGAGCGGACGCTGCTCCTGTGGCTCACGATTGTGCGTGAGCCAGTGAGCCTGGAGGAGCTGAGTGCCCTGTTGAGAGAAACGCTCCCGATGGGTCAGGTGCTCGAAGCTGTGGATGGACTCCGTCGGCGTTCGCTCATTGAGCGCGACCAGCGACCGGGCAGCTTCACGCTGCATTCGGTCGTACTGGAATACGTGACCACGTACCTGGTCGCTCAGGCCAGCGACGAGATTGAGCGCGGCCAGCTCTTGCACCTCCTGCAGTATGGGCTCTGCCAGGCCCAGGCTGGCGAAAACGTGCGGCAGACTCAGGAACGACTGCTCGTGGCTCCGCTGCTCGCACGCCTGCAAAGCGCCTCTCGTGGGCACACCGCCGTGGAGGAACGCTTGCGCATCCTCCTCGACCAGGTACGTGCATGGAACGAGGATGCTCAGGGGTACGGACCTGCGAACCTGGTGACGCTGCTGCGCGTTCTGCGCGGGAATCTGCGTGGTCTGGATTTGTCGCGACTGGTGCTGCGCGGAGTGTATCTGCAAGGGATCGAGATGCAAGATGCCAATCTTTCTGGGGCACTGATCCGCGACAGCCTCTTTACCGAGACCTTTGATGCTATCTTAGCGGTTGACATAAGCCCCAATGGGCAGTACTGGGCTGCTGTCGGCAAGCAGGGGGAAGTGCGGGTTTGGGAAGCAAGAGGCCAGACCCTGCACAGGGTCTGGCAGGCACACAATGGCATGGTATGGAGCCTCGCGTTCAGTCCGGATGGACGCACGCTGGCCACGGGAAGTCATGATGGCAGCATCAAGGTGTGGGACCTGGAGAGCGGTGCCTTGCTCTGGACCGGATGGCATACGAACAATATCAATAGAGTGGCTTTTGCTCCCGATGGAAGCCAGCTCGCCAGTAGTGGGACTGACGCGACCGTCCAGCTCTGGGATCCCCGGCAGGGAACGCATCTCGAAACGCTGTCGCATCCTGATCCGGTATGCGCGATCGCCTGGAGTCCGAACGGGCATCAGCTCGCGACCGGTGACATAGGAGGCAGTATTCGGGTGTGGGAGATGCACAAGGGCCAACCAGCTCCCTGCATCGCTACCATCGCGGGACATACCGACTGGATAATCGGACTGGCTTTTGCCCCTGACGGCAGTGTCCTGGCTAGCGCGAGCTGGGACCTGGCGATCAAACTGTGGGAACTTGCCAGCGGAAACCTGCGCCAGACATGGACAGGACATACTGATCGGATACAATCCCTGGCATGGAGTCCTGATGGGAGCACGCTGGCCAGTAGCAGCCGCGACACAATGATCTGCTTGTGGGATACCCAACACGCTCGCGCCCGTGTGGTGCTGCAAGGGCATACCGCAGAGGTGTACAGCCTGGCCTTCACGCCCGACAGTGCCCACCTGCTCAGCGGCAGCGACGATGGCTCGCTGCGCCTGTGGGACCTTGTCAGCAGGCAATGTGTGCGCGTCATGCAGGGCTATACAGCCTCTCTCCTTGACGTCGACTGGAGTCCTGATGGCAGACAACTGGTCAGCGGCGGGACCGACATGCTGGTCACGATCTGGGATGTGGCAGGTAAGACGCAACCCAGGGTGTTGTACGGACATCGCGGGGTTGTGTCTGGGGTTGGATGGAGTCCTGATGGACGGTGGCTGGCGAGTAGTGCCTGGGACGATGTCATCTCTCTCTGGAACCCAACCACGGGAGCCTGCGTTGAACGGCAGCAGGACCCAGACGATCCCAATACCTTCTTCTCCGGTGCAGCATGGAACCCGGACGGGCAACGTCTGGCCAGCGGAACGTATCTGCATGGGGTATTGATATGGGAGATGAACGCGCATCGGCACCGGTGGATCGGCCATGAAGCACAGACCTGGATACGCCACGTGTCGTGGAGTCCGGACGGCACGAGGTTGGTTGGCGGGGGCGATGATGGATACGTGTATGTGTGGGACGCCTCCGATGGTACGCTGCTCCAACGGATGCAGAGACATCACGGAGCGGTTACGAGCATGACCTGGAACGTCGATGGAACGCGGCTGGCTTCTGGGAGCAGCGGAAGGGAGAGCGGGGAGCTCTTCTTGTGGGAGACGCAGAGTGGAGCACGCCTGCGAACCTTCGAAGGACATCCAGGGACGGTCTCCGCAGTAGCCTGGGACCGGAAGGGAGACCTGCTGGTCAGTGGAGGCAGTGATGGTGTGCTACGCTGGTGGGAGATACACAGCGGGGAGTGCGTGCGGATGCAAGAGGCACATCAGGGAGTGGTACAGGCGCTCAAGGTCAGTCCAGATGGGAGCATACTAGCCAGTTGCAGTGACGACGGGGCCATCACGCTCTGGAGCCTGGAACGTGGCGAGTATCTGCGCACACTGCGGCGCGACCGTCCCTACGAGCGGCTCGATATCACAGGGATGAGGGGGGTATCCGAGGCGCAAAAGGCGACGTTACGCGCTTTGGGTGCGAGAGAGGATGTACGTATCCAGCCGGTTCCCCACGTGTGACCCCTCCACCGTGCGAGACCCTCCGCCGCGCATATTTTTCAAAGAAGCGTGACAACCTCTTCTTCCATACCATCCTCAACGAGAACCAGGTGGAACTGAGATGCCATCTGATGGAGACTGACTTCTCCAGGACAGATTTGCTATACTTTTCATTGAGAAAGAGAGAACTCACGTTCGCAAGAAAAGCTAGTGAGGTGAAAAGAATGACATTTGAATTACCACCTTTGCCGTATGACTACAGTGCGCTGGAGCCCTATATCGATACACAGACGATGTATCTGCATCACGATAAGCACCATGCCGCCTATGTCAGCAACCTGAACAACGCCGTACAAAACACTTCGTTTGCCAGCATAAGTATGGACGACCTGCTGCGGCAGATCAGCAGGGTTCCCAAGACCATTCGCACGACGGTGCAAAACAATGCGGGTGGCCATGCGAATCACTCGCTGTTCTGGCAGACTATGAAACCCAACGGAGGAGGACAGCCGGTCGGCGAACTTGCCAGTGCCATCGATCGGGCATTTGGCTCATTCGACCGGTTCAAGGCAGCATTCAACGAGGTCGGCACCAGGCACATTGGCTCAGGCTGGGTCTGGCTTGTGCTTTACCCAAACGGTGCGCTCTCAGTCACCTCCACCGCCAATCAGGATAGCCCATTGATGAATGGTCTCTCTCCCATCATGGGGAACGATGTATGGGAACATGCCTACTACCTCGAGTACCAGAACCGCCGCTCCGACTACCTCGCTGCGTGGTGGAACGTTGTCAACTGGGATGAAGTCGCCTGGCGCTACGCCCAGGCGTTGAAGAGCGAATGAGAATGAGAAGCGTTATTCTTCACGATTGATAGGAGGGTTTGTTCTATGTCTACCTTTTTCACGGAAGTTCGCCAAACGCTTGTTCCGCGTGATGACGTCAAGTACGGTCCGCTGCCTCCGTTGCTGGTCGCCATGACGCTGGTCACTGGCCTGGTCGACGCGTTCAGCTACCTGGTGCTCGGCCACGTCTTCGTCGCCAACATGACTGGCAATGTCGTCTTCCTGGCATTCGCTCTGGCCGGCGCACCTGGATTCTCGATCACTGCCTCTCTGGTGGCGCTTTGCTCCTTTATGCTCGGTTCCCTCGGCGGAGGATGGCTTGGCTCGCGTCTTGGCCAGCACCGGGGGCGTCTGCTGAGCGCTGCCAGCGCGGCGCAAACACTCTTACTGACGGCCTCGGCAGTGATAGCCGCACTTTCCGCCAATCCGATGAGAGCCAGTTTCAGCTATAGCCTCATCGTCATGCTGGGTATCGCGATGGGACTCCAAAACGCCACCGCACGTAAACTTGCTGTGCCTGACCTGACGACCACCGTTCTTACCTTGACCATCGTCGGGACTGTTGCAGACAGTCATATCGCGGGCGGTAGCGGATCGCGAGCAGGCCGTCGCTTGATTGCAGTGGCAGCCATGTTGCTGGGTGCTCTCGTTGGAGGGGTGCTGATCTTACACGTGTCCATCGCCGTTCCGCTTGTGATCGCCCTCATCGTCACGGCGAGTATCACGGTAGCCACGCACCTGTTTTCGAGGGGCGATCCAGCCTGGGTCCATGCCAGCTAGAGCCTATGAGGAACTCAACCGTTTGGAATTTTGAGACACGTCCTGAAAGAAAACAGGAAACGCCTTGTAAAACGTATTTGGCAAGTACCATAGGCTATCACACGATAGGAGAGAAAACATGCATCCTTTCCACCTTTTCTGGCTCTGGCTCACCAGTCCTGAATATCGTCTCATGCGAAAGGCATATCAATCAATACAGAAGAAACAAGAAAGATACCAGAGGCAACGCGTAACGGCCTCCGACCAGCCACCATCGAAGATAAATCGCCCTTCACTCAGCGCAGACGCGTAACAACCAAACAGCACCTCCGAGTTCCGAGCTGCCACCTCTACGCGCGTTGGAAACGACCGCCACCGCTCGCCATCACCGTGCAAAGTATCGCGTAGCTCGACAAACAGCGCCTGCTGGGCTTCGCTATCATTCTTTGGCCACGCTGTCTCACCTCCTTCAAACTTGCCCTCTCGCCACAACTTCCAGCCCTGATTGAGCGAGACCCACAACCGCCCCTCGTCGCCAATTATCTCAACCTGCTGTTGATACCAGATAACGGTCTCTCCCGGTACCTCTGGCGCCGAGGGGCCGGCATTGAAATAGAATCGAGCCTCACCCAGCCCTATGGTCGCGCTTGTATCCGCCGGGACGGACATCGCCCCGAAGTGTTCCTGTCCATCACAGGCGGCCAGCACCCACTCAGGAGCAGGAAGCCCACTAATCGCTGCGGCTTTCAGCGCAAGGTCGAGGATACGTGGCCCTTGCTCCAGAATATTGGTGCGCGTACTGGCTCGCAGGAGCCGCACTTGCCCCAGTTCACCGTTAGCCAGAAGTTGCCAGAAGTGCTGCCAATGGCGCATCCACTGGTACTGGGTGTTGACCGCAATCAAACGGTCACGACCTAGCTCCAGCAAGCGGCTGGACTCTGATGGAGTTAAGGCCATCGGCTTTTCAATGAGCAGGCTGGATGCGCCGGCTTCGACCGCTTGCTCGATGAGAGGCAATCGGACCTCAGGCCGAGTCACGATAGTGACCAGTTCCGGCTGTTCGGTCTGGATCCGGACATGCCAAGTCCCGCCCCGATAATTTTCTCCCTGGGAACGTCACTCTCCTCTAACATTTTCTTGACGCAATCCTCTATCAGGTCTATCGCCTGTGGGTAATTGAATGCAATGGCCCATTGCCGCGCATAAACAAGGTCGCTGTTTAAATTGAGAATAACGGCGTTGAGCGAATTCTTCTGAGGAATAAGTCCGATGGCGAAGCCACCTTCGGGGTTAATTTCCAGCAAACCCGCCCTTCGTCCCCCCGTCAATTCAGCATACTCTTTTTCCACAATAAATTGACGTTCGAAGAACTCGACTTAGTCTCTCGACACCACTGACACAAGTTTTTCTGGAATTTGCCGAGAATTTTTGATAAGCTTTTAGTGTATCCTCTTGGCATTTCCCTGCATTAAGCAGGGAAGACCACTTCAAGGTAGAAAGTCATTTCCATCAAAGGTCCGATAAGAAACGAAGAAGGAGGGCGAAGTAGCCTTGAAACTTCCTTTGACCCACCATATTTCCGTAATCCTCACCCGGTTCGCCGCTTAACGGCTCAACGATAAACACACGACCTTTTTGTTACTGATTGTCCTCCGTATTCTTTGTTTTCGATTTATCCTGGAGATAACGAACTATTTTCACAAGAGGAGTGAGTAGATGTCTCAACAACGCTCCGGGCTCGCACAGCCCATGAATTCGGCGTCAGTTTGTCAGGGTTGCAACTAGAACCTCGCTGGGTCTCGCCGCATTTCTCGCAGGGTGTGGAGGCTCATCCACTGGAGCTTCGGTCAACAGCAACGGCAGCGCGGCGATCGAGTTCCTCATTCCCGATCTGTTGCATAGCTGGCTCTGTGGGTCGCAAACCTCCGAGCGGACCAATGCGACCACGACACAGTGTTGGGACGCCATCCGCGGGACATGGACGACCGACCTGCTGGAGCGGTTGGCACTTCCAACCGCCATGCTGCCACCAGTAGTCGAGGCAGGAACCAGGCTCGGCAAGATCGTGCCGGAATTACAGCGCGAGATGGGGATGGCTCAGGTAATCGCGCCAGCGACACACGATACCGGCTCGGCGATCGCAGCGACACCTGCGCAGCGTTCACCTGGCTGGGGCTACATCAGCTCTGGTACCTGGTCACTGGTGGGCGTTGAACTGCCGCATCCCCTGATGACAGCGGAGGCCCTGGCCGCCAACGGTACCAACGAGGGAGGGTGGGATCTTCGGCACCACGCGCTTCCTCGAGAACGTGATGGGCCTGTGGCTCTTACAAGAATGCCAACGAGGCTTCGCGCAGAGTGGCCATGCGACCGACTACGATACCTTGCTTGCAGATGTGGATGCAGTCTCCGCCTTCGCCGCTCTCATTGATCCCGATGATGCACGCTTTCTGGCCCCACTGGATATGCCAGCTGCCATCAATACGTACCTCTTAGAGCACGGGCAGGTACCGCTTTCCGCGCCTGTCGCTTTCGCCCGCTGTATTATGGAAAGCCTGGTGCTGCGCTACTGCGAGGTATTTCACCAGATCGGGCAGTTGACAGGAACCGCCATCACTGTCGTCCATGTCCTGGGGGCGGTGCACGCAATGACCGGCTCAACCAGTGGCTGGCCGATGCACTTGGGATTCGGGTCTAGGAAGGCATGCGTCGGCCCGACGGGGAGCCACTTGCGCATCCGCGAACTCAGCTACCAGATTCATCCTTCGCTCGCGTGACCCAGTCGAGCGCCTCGTCCGAGACGCCGTGCTGTCCGAGAAAGAGGCTCAGTTGGGCCGCGTGTTCCTGCACATGACGCATGGTGTACAACTGGAGCTCTAAATAGCTCATCGGATTTTCACTGGACCAGGGGAAATGGAACAGTTGGTGCGCTTGCTCGTCTGACAACTCGGTGATCGTTGACTGGCACTTCTTCCGCAGATGTTTCAGGTAGGTGTGTAGCTCATCTCTGGTATAGGGCTGTTTGGGAAATGCACTTTTTGGGTCAAACGGGTTCCTGAAGTGCGCAGGGGGAGCAAATCCTTCTGTTTTTCCTGCTTTTTGGTGAAGCCATCGTATATTCTCAGGAACCTCCTCGAAGATCTGTTCTAGCTCATCAAGAAAGCGTTTTTCAAGAAAGTTTATGCCTGTCTCACCGTGTCAGCGGTCAACTACCCTGCTCACTTGCGTTCTTCTCAGGATTCGCTGACTTTGGGCGACCCGTCCGGAACTTTAATACCGAATTGCTGGGTGTACTCTGCGTTGAGCCGTTGCCAGTCAAACTTCATCGCTTCACCACCGACGATGCGACCGATGGGAGCGCCGCTGAGCAGGTGATCTAGAACATCGAAACAAATGTGCCACCCGGCAGCGCCCATTGAGATGAAGCGGCGATCGATGTCGTGCCACAGCGTCAGGCGCGTGCCGCCGTCAAAGGCTTCGAGTTCCCAGCGGATATCGTTGCCACCCCAGTTGTACTCAAGTATCCTGGGAGCCTCGGCTCGCGTCACTCTTGTTTCAGAAACTTGGGACGTGGGCGCTTCCGCCATAGTGAGCTTCACTGCGATACCGGTCGTACCCAGGCTCCTATCGGCCTCAAAGGGCGCCCACTCTGCGCAGATGCGCTGGGTCGGTAAGCGCCTGCCAGACTTTTTCCGGCGGGTGGCGCAGTTCTCTGACAAGAATGAGCGTCCACCTCTCCCTGCCCTTGCGTACCTGCGCCCCGCTGGCGGGACCCGGTGCGTACTGCTCGCACTCGGTCATCATCTTCTCCTTCTCTTCTATTTTGTTTGCGTCGATTAATCCATATGGTCGAGGTGGCGTTCGAGAGCATCCACGTGAGCGGACCAGAACCGACGGAACGGAGCCAGCCAGGCATCCACCTCTTGAAGTCGTTCAGGTCTCAGCCGGTAGAGACGGTGCTGTGCATCCACCACGGATTCCACGAAACCGGCCTCGCGCAGCACACGCAGGTGCTTTGACACGCTCGGCTGCGACATATGAAGCTGATGCGCAATCTCTCCAACCGACTGTTGCGATGAGACCAGCAGGCTCAAGATTGCGCGGCGGTTCGGCTCCGCAATGATTTCGAACACAGATTCCATTTTCTTGTGTATACCCCGCAGAGCAGTTGAACGGCCGCCCTTAATATCGTAGCTGGACGAGCTGAATGAGGTTGCCGCAGGTGTCGTTCAGCATGGCAATGGTCGAACCGGTTACGTCGGTGGGCACCATCGTGAACTCGGCGCCGCGGGCCTTGATCCGCTCGTAGTCGCCCTTGATGTCGTCGGTGTAGAACATGATCGCGGGCTGCCCCTGTTGAAAGATCGCCTGCTGATACACTTTGGCTGCGGGGTTGTCGTTCAGCGCCAGCTGCAGTTCAATGCCGTCCGGCTCCTCGGGCGAGGCCACGGTCAGCCAGCGATATAGGCCCTGACTGAAATCGGCCTTCTTAGCAAAACCCAGTATCTCTGTATAGAAGCGCAGTGCCTTCTTCTGATCGTCCACATATACCGTAGTCAATTTGATTTTCATTTCGTTTCTCCTTATCACGGCAGTTTCGCTCCACAATGATTTCGAACACAGATTCTACCCTCTTAATATACTCCATGGAGTATATACTTGTCAAGGTATATAAAGACAGGCTGACGTTTTGATAGAAGACAGGGGGCAAGGCAACGGTTTCAGTTCCACCACCCCGATCCGGTGATGATGACAGGCGAGTTGCCAGGCGAAACCAAGATTCTCCCGCTTAGAAAGCGGGAGAGTGTCAACGCTGAGGAAAACGAAGCAATCGGGTGAGGCTACGGGTAGATTTCCACTTCGGCGAACAGTAAGCGGTAGAGGTTACTTTTTACAGTGGCGCGCTCAGGACCGGCCAACCATTAGAATACATGATAGTACGAATATCTAATGTTTCTTGTCCGTTGTTGTTCGCGTCATAGTAATGATAGGCTAACCGCTGCGCAACATTATATGTTGGATCGTCAAACTCATCAGCACCACCCGCCGCAACTTTCGGCCAACTGCCTGTCAGGACTGTAGTACCGCCACCGTTATTCATATTGGTGCCGTTTTTATCGAGGAACGGCCCCGTGATGCTGGTAGAGCGGCCTACAACTGTATAATACGTGCTATTGACGCCCCGACAGCAGGTTCCCTTCGATCCCCATAGGTAGTAGTAACCACCATTGAAGGACATCGTTGTAGCCTCGATACCATTGGCAATATGCCAAAGTGTCTTATTTGAAGTAGAAAGTTTTCCTGTCGTTTGATCCAGCACGTGCATACTGATGCCATAGTTACCTGTCCACGATCCCCAGGTGATATATGCAACACCACCAGGACCCCACACAACATTGGGATCAATAGGATAATTGACCCTTGTCACTTCTCCGGCGTCTGTCCAGGGGCCTTCGATGTGGGTTGCCGTTGCCAGACCCATAACCGCAAAGGCAGTTCCCCAGAGAGAACCAGCATAGTACAGGTGGTATTTTCCATTCCAATAATTGATGTCAGGAGCCCATAGATTAGGAGGTTGCGAACCGAGGGCTGCGGTTATCCAGGCTGGCGTATTAGTGAAAACAGTTCCAATATAAGTCCAGCCTGTGCGGAGTGTGGTGTCACAGGTCTTTCGAATGGTCGGGCTGCCATGACCAGGACCACCTTGAAATCCTGTTGAAAATCCATAATAGCAGGTTCCTACCCTGATGACGCTCGGATCGGCCATGTGCCGATCACCGGCCAGCGCATACACTCTGGCTAGATCATCAGCCAGCGTATGCGCATTGGCCAGATTACCGTTGGCGATACTCACTGTAAGCGCCAGCAGGAGCGCGAATATCGCGACAGGACGCACGCTACATGGAATAAATCTACTAAAGAACAGCCTTTGATGTCCAAAGAAATCTACGATGGAATTTAACATCCTTGTCCTCCAAATCTTTGAACAGTAGATCCTATCGATCTAGCAGTTCACCTATTGGGTACCGGTCCTACAAAACTTTGAACAATAAGAGACATTGAATACGCATAAGACCAGCTATGCATCCCTGAGCCAATGTCAAACGAGACTTCCTCCTCTCCAGGCAGGGTTACGAAAGCGGCCTCTCAAGGGCCTGCAAGGGAACGATAGACACGAAAAAAGCGGGAGACGAGAATTCGAACTCGCGATAGCCTGCTTGGAAGGCAGGAACTTACAGAATTACCGCTGATTCGTATGAACCCGCCTGTAAAGCGGGTTGAACAACCATACCGAACATGTGAGCGTGCCTAGCAAATGTGTTCACAGGCGCTTTTTACGTCTTTTGACAAAAGCGCTCACACGTTTTAATGGCAGGTTGTTAAAAGCTCTCCATAGAACAAATATACATAATAAAGAAGGAAGATACAAGAGAGACAGGTTTTTGCAAAGAGATACTTCTCAAAATCCGTTTCTGCTTCTGTTACTGGATGCTTACGAGAAGGGTATTCGCTTCCTGGAAGAAATTTCTCTTCTTCAACCTCCAAAAGCTGGTCACCATTTCCCCACGGGATCGGATTTCCCATGATATCATGTGCCAACGCTCTCTTTTGTATGGTACACTGGCTAGCAAAGGGATGATCGTCCATTTTAGTTGCGCACAGGAGGATGGTATGGCAACAAATCCCCAACGCGAGGGTTCTCAACGATTAGGATGGCCTGGCAAGGGCAAAATCATGACCGAGGAGGCGTATCACGAATTGGAGCGCCTCTCTCCTGATCGCAAATATGAGTATATTGATGGTCTGGCCTATATGATGTCTGGCGGCAGTGTGGCTCACGACCGAATCAATCGCAACATCAGCTCTGCGTTTGATCGCCAGTTTCGTTCTGGCCCCTGTACCGTCTTCGGCGTGGATGTGCAGGTCTTGATCGGCACAAAAAAGAAATGGAAAGCCTCAGTATGTGTACCCAGATGCGACGGTTTCCTGTGATCGTGCTGATAGACGCCCGAATAATACGCTGATTGCATCGCCGCGCCTGGTGGTGGAGGTGCTCTCGCCTGGGACAGAAGTACGCGACCGGGGCATTAAGATGAAAGCGTACCAGCAGTGTCCCACGATCCAAGAAATCGCACTGGTGAGCCAGTTTGCGCAGTATGTCGAAGTCTGGCAGCGTAGTGAACAGGAGCCGGACAATCCGAAGGAGTGGTCCTATCGCCATTATGGGCCGGGTGATACGATCTATTTCGCCAGCATTGCAGTGCAAATTGAGATTGGGGAGTTCTATCGCGGACTGGAGTTTGACGAGGGGGAAGAAGAGGATGAATGAGTGAACATGACCTTTGATTGGGATGAAATCGATTCCTTAATTACACTGTTACAAATGAACGGGATTTCTTACCTTGTGGGGAATGGGGCATATGTGAACGAAGACGACGAGGTCGAGCCTGTTCACTTGCTTCAGCGGCTGGCGGCGTGTGGCTATCCTCTCATTGAGAATGCCTGCATTTCCCTGTTCATTTTACATCCAGAGCTTGCATCTTCTGCGGGAGAAGCGCTTCTGAGGAGCGAAGAGACCATCGCTGAAACGCTCAGCGTCCTCATCCTGGCGACGCTTTACCTTCAGCAATGGTGGCTCTTTCGGCTAACCTTTGCCCTTGGTCGCCTTCCATCGTTTCCCGAAGCTCCGTTTGTTGCTCTGTGGGAGGATCGTCACCTGCCCCCACCGCGCTCGGGCTATGGACGTGATGGACTTCTGGCATTACAAGACTATCAACAGCAACACTACGGCCTCCCCTTCAACGTGCTCGATGACTGGCAGAACCAGATCAATCATCTCCTACTCCAAGAGGAAGCCGCTCAGCGGGAACTCTCTGATGAAGTCAGGGAAGCATTGCTCCAACTGAGCGCGTAAGAAGGAAAAACGGGTATGAGTATGCGACAACACGTGGGGCGACAAGATATTGAGCACTTTCTCACGGAGGTTGGTCGAACACGGCAGGCAGGCCGATTATACCTCACGGGAGGTGCAGCACTGGTTCATCGAGGGATTTGGCTCGGACAAACCCTCGATATTGATATTCAGATCACCATCGACCCCGGCAATCTCACCGCTCAGGTTGCCCAGTTGAAACAGAAGATGAATATCAACATTGAATTTGCTTCCCCTGGTGATTTTCTCCCGCTCCCAACGCAATGGGAAGCACGCTCCGAGTTTATCAAGCGATATCATCAGGTCGATGTCTTTTATTTTGACTGGTACAGTATTGCGTTATCGAAAATGCAGCGAGCGAATCGGCAAGATATTCTTGATGTCCAATTATTGGTTCGTCAAGGATATGTTGAGGTCAATGAGCTGGATCGATTGTGCCAGGATGTGCTCAATAAAATTGGTCATCCTCCTTATGATCGGCTTTTCCCTAATCTCTCAGCACAACAATTTTCACAGCGTTATCAGTCTATGCGCCGAGCGTTGTAGAGAGAAGCACTGTTGTAATTTTTGCAGAATTCTGCTAAGATACAGAGTAACGAGGAACGTGAGCAATTGATTTATGGGGCCCTTTCCAGAGCCAAATTTCATCTCATTATTTTCTATCAGTCCCCTTAAATGGGGAAAATTCGGCTTTTGCACCAGGCGATTTGACCCTTTCAGTAAGAAGCCTGTTTCCCAACAGGGAGTTAAAAGACAGAAAGATGGAGAATGTGATGCAGGAACAACAAATATGGCAGACGACCCTCGAACGACTTCGTACCAGCATTAATCCAGACGCCTTTTCCTCCTGGTTTCAAGAAACGGCTGCCCTCTCCTGGCAAGACGGAGTATTTGTCGTAGGAGTTCCAACGAGCTTTACAAGAGCTAACCTGGAGGTACGCTACCTTGACCAGATCCGTACAGTATTACGCGAGGTCGTTGGATCCCCAGTGGATGTGCGTCTGAAGAGCACTCTCACTCAATCCGATGAAGAGCGGTATGACAGCAATACCGCAACCTTTCTGGTGGTAATCACCAAAGAATTATTCGGGTATCAGGCATCGGTACCAGATGTTCCTGGATGTGTTGCAACGGGAAAGACGCGGCAGGAGGCCGTGCAGGAAGTACGAGAGGCATTACAAACCTATCTGGAAATGAGCCACAACGATGACGCACCTGTTCCTGAGCTACAAACGACGGCGGAATATCTTCGTCTTCCGCTTTCTTTGGATCAGAAGCAAAGCGACACTGCTGCATTGCACGACCCAATCTCGATAACGGCACGTTCCTCCCAGTGCTCGTTCTGCCAGACACCGCAAGCCCAGGCTGTTCGTCTCACGGTCGGACCTGGTGGCTTCTCGATCTGTAATGAATGTGTTGAGTACTGCCGGGAGATGATAGAGGAGGGAACGGTCGATTTTCAGCAGATCAAACAGGCTCTTGCCTCTCGTAGGTCAGAGGGTATCCAATGAGAGTGGTTCTGTGACGGCTCTCTTCTACGAGGAAGGGATTTGAAATGGGTGTGAATACTATACTGGTACCACCATACGCATCGGTATCGTCAACCGGTACAGGGATGCAGGTATTGGCGCTTCCTGGTCGTTTGATTAGCTTTCGAAGCTTTGGCATAGCTCGTTTCTCCGTTCTCTCGTCTCTTGTGCTCTGGGTACTCCCCAAGTAGCTCTCATAGTAGAGCGAAACGCTGAGCAGAAAGAGAACGGTTCACGAGTAGGCAAACCAGGAAGAAATCAAGGAAGGAAACCAGGAAGGAATCCTGAATGAACAGGAAAACAGTGTTTCGCGTTGAGCTTATCCACAATTTTTGCCCCTGCCTTCATCCTTTGCCCTGGTCGTTCATGACTTCATTCCTATCAGGAGCGATTTTGTGATAGTATAAATGAGCAGAGGGTAAGAAGAGGGCAGAACAGCTTACGGCTTTCTAAAAAACGGTGGAGGAGAGAACCTCCATTCATGGTATCAATCGAACTACTGTCAGGTTGAGCCCCTTATACTACGAGTATGTCCCTCTCATTTTTCCTGGGTTGTCTCTCTGACATAGGACCCTTGTCTATGGTAATCTCTAATTATTGAAGGTTTCACAATTCTCTGGTAGAAATAGCAGTAAGGACTTTCACTGTTTATCTGATACATCTCTGACAACATTTTTTCTTGCATGAAAAAATTGTCTCACATCGATACAACGAAATATTTTGATTGAAGATGCGAAAGCGTTTTCGTGTGTGAAGCGCTCTTTTCAGAGATATATGATGAGAGGAAGCAGAGTGAGAATGATTTGCATGAAAATAACTGTCATACAGAATAAAGCAGTTGTCTGCAATCAAGACCCCTCTCCTTTGCTGGGGGGTGGTTCGCACGCGCCTTTGCAAATTTTTCACCCCCTCTCTAAAGATGATGCTCCGATGGTTGCTCCGATCAGTCAGGAAGCAGACGGTATTCGCCACTTTTCCGGTATTTATGTCTTCATGTCCTTAATGCGTACCCCCCCCCCCAAGGTGATGAATTTAGATATAGGAATGTAAAAGCAAAGGCACGTGGAAAGAGGAAGCGGAGGGCTGTTGTCCCGCTTGTCTGGTATAGATTTCTCCTTTCTGGGGAGAAGCCGGAAAAGGATGGTAAGCCCCAGAAGAAACCGCCTGCTCCCCTCAAGCCCAAAAAGAAGAGAAGAAAAAATTGAAGAAATTAAATCCGCCACAGAGAGATGGGTTAGTGTCTCTTCATACGCTCCAGCAGAGAGGTATATTTTTCGCGCACGCGTGTGGTTTCTTCATGGCCAGGACCGGATGTTTGCAGACGAATAGTGAGTGCTTGTTGATAGAAAGGTTCAGCCTCCTGATCTCGGTGTAAATCGGCCAGGAGATCAGCCAGGTTGCTCAGGCTTTGTGCGGTATCAGGATGAGGCTGCTTGAAGACGTGCTCATGAATGGCCAGGACACGCTTCAGAAGTGCTTCCGCTCGCGCCACATCTCCGGTTTTTCGAGCGAGCTGCCCCAGATTATTGAGGACGCTTGCAACGTCAGGATGCTCAGACCCTAGCGCTTGCTCGTAGATGACCAGGGCACGTTCATAGAGTGGCTCGGCCTGTGCGTACAATTCCTGTTTTTTGGCGAGAAAGGCGAGATTGTTGAGAACAGGAGCGAGATCGGGATGCAGCGGTCCAAGCACATGCTCATAGATAGCTATTGCTTGCTGATAGAGCGTTTCCGCTTGCTGATAGTTCCCACGTACTTCAGCGATATGTGCTAATTTACTGATGCTATGGGCGGTCTCCTCATGGTCTTCTCCAAATGCGTTCTTACAGAGAGCCAATGCTTGTTGATAGAGTTCCTCTGCTCGCTGGTAGTTTCCTTGTTTTTCAGCCAGTGTTGCCAGACCATCAAGGGGATAGGTGAGGTCAGGGTCGTCGGGATCCAGAGAATGCTCGTAGATGCCAAGAGCACGCTGATAGGTCGCCTCAGCCTCAGCATAGAACCCTTGTTGATAAGAGATGAATGCAAGGTTGTTCAACGTGCTGGCAACATCGGGATGATCTGAGCCTTTTGTTCGTTCTTCCAGGGCGAGCACCTGCAAGTAGTAATGCTCAGCCAATTGATAGTTCCCCAGATCTCCATAGAGGGTTGCGAGGTTATGAAGACTCTCTCCTATTTTGGGATGTTCGGAACCCATCAGACGCTCTCGTAACGCAAGGGAGCGTTGATAGAGTGTTTCCGCTTGCTCGTAGCGAGCCAGTTGTTGAGAGAGGAGGCCCAAAGAATTGAGGGTCTGGGCCGTATCAGAAAGGTCGCCACGGGCATGGCTTTCTTGGAGATCCAATGCCTGCGTAAGATAGGTTTCGGCGTCGTCATAGCAACCGCGTTGATAGAAATAGAACCCCAATCGCTCTAGAAGCTGCCCACCTTCTTTCAGTGTAAGCTTGTAGTCACGAATGAGGGTCGCGCAGTACACTGCTTGGGGCAGATACCTCTTACACCCCTCCCAGGTCTCGAAATTCACGGCGGGGAAGATACAATTGATCAGACGCACGGCCTGACTGGCAAGGAGGCGCTGTTGTTTTTTCGGCAGGTCGTTTTTCAGAACAATCTGAATGAGGTGATGCATCGTGAGTGTGGTCGCGTCTGTCCGTTGACGCACCAATGAGAATTTGCGAAGTGTTGCAATCGCGGCATCGAAAGCGAGGGGGTCATTGACCAGTGTACGGAGAGGGTTGATGAGGGAAGAAGCGCCATAGATGATGATTTCATCAGGAAGCGCATCGGGATGCAGAAACGCGAAGAAATGAAGTAATTCCAGCGCATTGGGATTGCTCTGGGCAATCTTTTCAAAGGTTAACGCAAGCGTGGTTGTGACTGGATCTGGATGATCATTTGCGACACGCCCGCGTTTTCCTAAAAAGAGAGCCTGTTTCTCTTTATACAGTGCGAGATAGGATGAAAGCGACCGCCGTGTTTCCTCAATATAGGCTCCTGCCTGATCAAGGGCCAACGGATAGCCTTGAAATTCTTGCGCAATTTGCATGGCTTGAAGGCGATCCTCTTCTGAGGCAGCATCGAATAGACCCTGTTCCGCAACGATTCTTGCACATCTGAGCAGCAGGAGCGCACCATCTTCAATACTCATCTGATCAACAGGGAGACGAGAAAGAAAAAACTCAGTCACCTGCGACTGTGTAATCAAAAGCACATGACCATCACTATTCACTGGAAGAAGCCGATCCAGCAAAGAACCGTCTTCAAGATTATCAAGAACCAGAAGCCATCGATCATGGTCGTGTAACCAGCGTTTAATGGCGGCAATGCGTCGTTGTTCATCGACGGTATCCTGAGCAGGAATGCCAAGGTGATCGGCTAAAGCGAGAATATTCGCACTTAAAAGCTTTGGAGAGGAAGCATTGAGCCATAAAGTTGCCTGATAGTCCTCTTGATAGCGATACACATATTCTGTTGCAAGGTGCGTTTTGCCTATACCTGCTGGTCCATAGAGTGCCTGCATGCGCGTCTGTCGTGTTTGCCCAGAAGTAAAGGTGTGATGCAATGCCTGTAATGTATCATCTCGATCAGTAAACAAGAGATCACGCCTGTAGGTGAGAGTACTCAAAGGGAACTGCGATTGCTGGACTGGACGATGCACGCCAGCGACACGACGCGCGATCTCTATGACCACCTGATGAATGCCTTGTGCCACCTCAGTAAGGGCAATGTCGATATTGTCCCAGACCGCCACCGCTTTGCCATTTTGGGGCAAAGGGCTGTATTCTTCGAGAGGAGAGTCCTTCAAATCGGTCGGACGCAGGAGAACTGGGATGATGGGCACGTTCCTGCTTCTATGTTGTTCGCATGCATAGAGCATTTCTACCTCAAAACACTGTTCAGAGGCAAAAAAATCGGCACTGACAAGCAACACAATAATGTCAGCCTGGCTGATATGGGCTTTGATAATTTCTTTGAAGTTGTATCCAACACTGATGGCACTGTCATACCATATCTCAATAAGGCCGAGCCGCCTCTGGAGACTCAGGTGTTTGCATAGTTTATCGAACAGGGTTCTGTCCCGAGGTTCTGAGGCAAGTGAGAAGAAAATGTTAATCTTCTCTGAAATAGGAGAAAAAGCCATGTTCTGCCCGCCTGAAAAGAAGTATTCTCTCTTTTGGCATTGTAGCATATATTGGCGATGATGTATACAATTGGTGTTGAAAAATTCCATGGCTGTTTGCACTCTTGGTTTCCCTGGTGCAAATATGATGAGAGAATCCAGAACGTATTGTGGTACCGTTTGTCGCCGTTCCCGCCAATCAGATATTATTTGACCAAGTAACTGCTAATAGTTCTTATGATGACGATGTTTTTGTTAAGTGAATTGAGAGCAAAATACGTGCCATTTGTCGTCATAGTATGAATTTGTCGTCTTTTTGTCTTCTTCTGAGAAGAAAACAGCTCACCTTCCTGGTTTACTTCCCTGCTTTTCTGTTTTTCTTCCCTTTCATTTTCTCATGGGGTTCACACGACCAACCTCTTCCTTCCACACCCTTTTGTTGAACGCCTTTTGATGAACAGAAAAACCGTCTCTTCCCAGAACTCTCCTGACTGCTTCTTGTGAAGCGGCCTGTCAAGCGCCCGCAAAGAGACGGTTCATACAAAAAAGCGGGAGACCGGGCTCGAACCGGCGACAGCCTGCTTGGAAGGCAGGTACGTACAAAAACACCACTTTCTTGTCATGAACCCCCTCTACTGGCGGGTTGAACAACACGACCAAACATCTGAGCGAGCCTGACAAAAGTGCTTACAAGCATTTTTCGCATCTTTTGACAAAAGTGCTCACACGTTTTAAAGGCAAGTTGTTAAAATCTCTCTAGATAACAACTATACACGAAAAATATGTGAATACAAGGGAGACAGGTTGTTGCAATGAAATATCCCCTCAAATTCGTTTCGCTTTCTGTTGCAGAATACTTATGAGAAGAGGTCTCGCTCTCGGTAAGACATTTCTCTTCCTCAATCTTCCAAATGCGGGGCAAGATCAGGTTCCATCTTGTTATACAATACTGGTGAAGGATGATCTTGCACAAAGACCCACCTGCTTTCCCTCTCCTCATCGATAGAGTGATTGTGCTTTCCTTCTGGAGGAGAAGCAGGCGGAGTTTTCAGTTCAATGAGGAAAGGATGAACAGGTATGAGCAAAGTTCGCTGGGGTGTTTTGAGTACGTCTGATCTTGCGGTAAAAAAGGTGATACCGGCTATGCAGCAAGGACAGTATAGTGAGATTTCGGCCATTGCTTCTCGCTCGTTAGAAAAAGCTCAGGCAGCCGCAACACAGCTTCACATTCCTACAGCGTATGGTTCGTATGAAGCATTGTTGAGCGACCCCACTCTTGACGCGATCTATAATCCCTTGCCCAATCACTTGCATATCCCATGGTCAATCAAAGTATTACAGGCGGGCAAGCATGTGCTCTGTGAGAAACCACTCTCAATGACGGGTGCGCAAGCGCAGGAATTCGTCGATGTCGCGAAACAGTATCCGCATCTCAAGGTGATGGAAGCATTCATGTACCGCATGCATCCACAGTGGCAGAAAGCCCGTCAGTTGGTACAAGAAGGAGCGATTGGTGAGCTCCGCACGGTTCATTCTTTTTTTTCCTATTATCTTGATGATCCGACCAATATCCGCAATATTCCTGAAATTGGCGGAGGGACGATGATGGACATCGGGTGTTATGCTCTTTCGTTTGCACGCTTTCTCTTTGATGCTGAGCCAAAGCGGATCCTGGGGAGTGTAGAGTTTGATCCGAAGCTCAAGACGGATCGTTTGGCGTCCGGTATTCTGGACTTTGGGAAGGGAACGTCAACGTTCACCTGTTCGACGCAGCTCTCGCCTTATCAGCGTGTTCATATTTTCGGCACAACCGGACGCATAGAGATTGAGATCCCTGCGAATGCGCCCTCTGATCGCCCATGTCGTCTCTGGCTTGAGCACGATGGCAAGAGTGAGGAAATCGCGTTTGAGGTCTGCAATCAGTATACGTTGCAAGGGGATCTTTTTTCTCAGGCAGTGCTTGAGAATACCGAGGTTCCAATCCCCATTGAAGAGAGTGTTGCGAATATGAAGGCCATTGAAGCGATCTTTCGCAGCGCGAAAAGTGGGACATGGGTATAGCTCTCTCCACCCAGAAAAGGTGTCATCCTGGACAGAATTCTGGTCAATTGTCTCTTTTCTGTCTGCAATTGTAGAGGAGTAAAAATCATGAAATTTGTCCAACTGCACCACTGCGATAGTCACCGATTGGCTTGCCGCCCACCCTGACAAGATGCCCATGTAGTTCCAACGCATCAATCAAAGTCAGCAGATATGGGATGAGCCGTTTGCTACAGATCCGATTGGCTACGTTCCAAGCGAGCAGCAAGACCTGCTGGACCTCTGGTCGTATAGAGAGCGTCGCTGACGCTGAGAAGCGTGTTGCCCCTCGGGCGGATGGTTAAGTAGCCACATGGCATAGCGACGAACATACCCTGTGGTGGCGACAATCTCGTCAGGCAACGCTCCTTTTTGCAAAATGGAGGCCTTCTGTTAGAGAGGAACCATCAGTAAGAGCACCTCACGCCGGTAGCGTCAGAACTCAGACCACAGAAACTCATCAGGCTTCTAGAAGGTATTGTCAACTTGAATGTTGATGGGCTTATTTCCTCCTGCAAAGTGGGGAAGAAGTCATCCTATGATGTCTCTTTTCGCAGAGACTGGACAATTCTGAAATGATGGGAGGAGCACCAGATATTCTATGAAGATCTACCTAGTGGATGGTACCTACGAGCTGTTTCGCAGCCACTTCGGCGCGCCGCCGCGCAAGGCACCGGATGGGCGCGAGGTCGGCGCAACGCTGGGCCTTTTACGCAGCCTGCTGATGCTCTTGACGACGCCTGGCATCACCCACGTGGCCTGCGCGTTCGATCACGTGATCGAGTCCTTCCGTAACGACCAGTACCCCGGCTACAAGACCGGCGCGGGCGTTGACACCAACCTGATAGCCCAGTTCCCGCTGGCCGAAGAGGCTGTTTCCGCGCTTGGACTGGTGGTCTGGTCGATGGTGGAGTTCGAGGCCGATGACGCCCTGTCCAGCGCGACCGCCCGTTTCAAGAACGAAGCTGGGGTCGAACAGATCGTGATCTGCTCGCCGGATAAGGATCTGGCCCAACTGGTCTCTGGAAGCCGCATCGTTGGCTGGGACCGCCGCCGCGATATTCTCATCGATGAGGAGGGCGTGGTGGAGAAATTTGGCGTGCGCCCTCAGTCAATCCCCGACTGGCTGGGGCTGGTGGGCGATGCGGCTGACGGCTTCCCAGGCATCCCGGGCTGGGGTGAAAAATCCGCGGCGGCTGTGCTTGCAAAATATGAGCACCTCGAGGCGATTCCCGCAGATCCGCAAACCTGGGGGTTGAGCGCCAGCCGTGCGGCGCGCCTGGCCGAGAGCCTGGCCCAGCACTGGGCTGAGGCGCTGCTTTTCCGCAAACTGGCGACACTGCGCGAGGATGTGCCACTCTTGGAAACGCTCGTCGATCTGGAATGGCAGGGCGCCTACGAGCGGCTGAAAGAGGTCTGCCACCGGCTGGGCGATGAAAAGTTCCCCGGGCGGGTTCCGAGATGGCGCGAGAGATGAATTTGGCAGCGCTGTAAATCCCAACAGTATGGCTGATCCCACGCGATGCGCAACGAGATAGAAGTAAACAAACAATAAAGGAATGGAAGAGATTGTTGGAAGCAGGCAGGGGCTCTTGACCGGTTCTGTCAGAACTCAGAACACGGTCGAAAAAGCTCACATTCAGTGGGGAAAGAATACACTAAAAGGTGCAGGGCGTGGGGAGAAGGAACCCCAAAAGAGGCCAATTTGGTGCGAAAGTGGGGAAACCTTTCACCTCTTCTCTGGTCGTGTTCTGAGTTCTGACAGAACCCACGGCTATTCATGACCGCGATCCGAGAGCAAAGCAGAGATGGAACCTCTCGAAGCAAGAGAAGGGAGTGAGGTGATCAATGGCAGTGTCACGGTGTGGCGGCCGTGGCAACTCAAGCAGTTCGAACTCTTCCAAGCAGTTACCGTCTCTACTTCCTCTCGGCAGCAATTCACTCAGGAGTATCTGATTATCTCCGGGCAGTCAGGGACAGTCTCCTCCTTTCAGTATCGAAATGCTCCTGCAAGTGGCCATATCGCCGAAGGGAAGCTCCTGGTGATCGAGCCGGGAGAAACCTGGACCAGCCAGGTCAAAGACGTCACCTCCCATCATCTCTTTATTGACCCTGTCTGGCTGCAACAGTTCGCCACCGAGCAGCTCCATTGGGAGCAGTCCTTGCCCCATTTTCCCAGCCAGACCTTCTCTGATCCGTCTTTGAGCCGGACCATGCATAACCTGGTAGCCAGCTCTCTGGCTCCGGCATCTCGTCTGCAACAGGAAGAGCTGCTCTTACGCCTGTTTGCTCCGTTGCTGCAGGTGCATGCCGAAGACGCAAGAGCCCTACCTCAACTGGGCAGGGAACATCCAGCCGTCAAGCGCGTGAAAGAGTATCTGCAAGCGTACTACGCCCTGGAGGTGTCGCTGCAAGAACTGGCCGGAGTGGCGAACATGAGCCCCTTTCATCTCGCGCGGCTCTTTCGCCAGACCGTTGGCGTGCCTCCCCATGCCTACCAGATCCAGCTGCGGTTGGCTCATGCCAGGACATTACTGGCTCAAGGCTTCGAAGTCGGTTATGTGGCCCATGAAACCGGCTTTGCTGATCAATCGCACTTCACCCGGCAGTTTAAGCGGTACTACCTGGTGCCCCCAGGAAGCTACCGCAAAACAGCAAGATTATTCTAGTTGGCCTGCTTGATAAGAATTGCCCGATTGGAAGTGGCCTGCATGCGGAGCGGGAGAATCTCTTGATACTCGGGCGAGTTGTACCAGCGTTCGAAATGCTCTCGATCCTCAACTTCAGGATAGTCATCCCCTGCGTCTGCCAAATTCCTTCAATCGTCTCATATCCCGCGCTTCCCGCTACCAGGGGTTTTACTCCATACTTTTTAAGCGTTGGCGCGATACGTTGAACATATTCTGCAAGCATCTGTGGATCAGTTATTTCCACGGTATCTGAAATAGCATAAACAGCCATCTGTTTTTTCCCTTTCATGAGCTTCTCCTCTGAGGAGAACGCTGTTCCTATTTTCTGCGACCCTATTGTCGTCATCTCTCCTCTATGATAGCCCATTTCTTGCAGGCCGATGAAAAATGATCTGTTGTTATGAAATGAGGAAAGCGTGTGGAAGTGGTGTCGAACCTTCACCCCTCAAAAATTTTGGCTGAATGTTCGACGCAGAGGCAATCCACGCTCAATTCGCGTCGAACCTTCAGGTCAATTACCAGTACACCTGGTCAAGACGTTGCAGACCGGCGAAGAAAGAAACCAGTCTACACGCCATGACGAAATCCTTCCTCAATCGAGGTAATGTGCTCGGTCGCATGCTCCGCTCTCCCAGCAAACAAGTCGCCGGCAGCCTGGTCACCGACGACGGTGGGCACCCGAGCGGCCAGCTGATCATCGGTGAACTGGTGCAGGAGGTCCACTGTGTCCTGCCGCGCCGCCAGGTAATCCGCTGCCAGCATCTCCATACTGTCGTCATGGTGCGCGTCTACATAGGCTTGATTGACGCTGGCGACGGCCATCTCCAGCCGCTCCTCCTCCTCCGGGGTCAGCGCGCTCAGATCGCCCAGGATGCCCGGCATCGGCATTCCCTCCGGGTATTGAAGACGTAATAGAACGTCTCGCGTCTCGCCGGCGAGTGTACGGCGCAGCAATTGCTGAATGTTGCGCTCGCTTTTCACCAGGTGAGCCAAATGATCCTTGGCGCGCCACGAAGCTTCTCCGGGAGCACCATTCGCCGTTGCCGGGCGCTCCAGGTCTTCCAGACTCAGCCCTTGAAAAAACGCCATGACCTGCGTCTGCGATGCCGCAAGTGTGTCCAGAATCTCTGCGCGAGTTGGCATGATTACCCTCCTAGAAACCAGGCAGAACGACTCCAGAACGTAACGACTGCGTTTCTCATAGCGCTGAGTCGTATGCTCTCCTGGAAGTCTTGCGCACAAAGGTCTTCCGCTCGCCTCTCACCCGTGGCGCCACAAACAGCCAAATTGCATGCAAGACATTCTACCATCTTACAAAGCAAAAAACTTCTCCAATCTTGCTCTTTTGGCCATGCAGAATTCCCGCCGTGCATTCCAAAACACGGTCTGAAGGCGGATTGAGTATCACTACAAGCTCTCTTTTTCACGAACGCAGAAATCAGTAATACATGAAAATTAGCTAACGGTACAAGATGGAGGAAGTTCGACCAAGTGGGACTTGGCGCAGGCTGGAGCACTGGCAATGCTGGAGGCGCTCTGTATCCGCCGTGGCTGTCCAGAGGACTGCTTGCCTGCGCCATGCTGGAGCACTGACAATGCTGGGGCTTCATAGTGTTCCCCAACCTTGCAACAGCTCACTCCAACATAGAGATGTAGTTGACAGCGGAGAACTATGGCTTTTATAATTGGCTCATGTCTACACCAATTTTAGCCACTAAACTGTATATCCCGCGGCTTCGGCCTCAGGTTGTCAGCCGCCTCCGCCTGATCGAGCGGCTGAACGAAGGTCTGCACCGCAACCTGACCCTCATCGCCACCCCCGCTGGCTTTGGGAAAACCACGCTGCTCAGCGCATGGGTGGCTGGTTGCGACCGGCAGGTGGCCTGGCTGTCGCTGGACAAAGGGGATAGCGACCCTACACTCTTTCTGACCTACCTCGTCGCTGCTTTACAGACGATTGCGCCTACCATTGGGGAAGGGGTGTTGGATATGCTCCAATCCCCTCAGCCACCGCCACCCGAAGCGATCCTGACGGCCCTGCTCAATGAGCTCACCACGCTCCCAGACAATTTCGTCCTCATCCTTGACGACTACCACGTGATTGATGCACAGGCGGTTGATATTGCCCTCACCTATCTCGTCGAGCACCTGCCGCCGCAGATGCACCTGGTCATCGCCACACGTGAAGATCCACAGTTGCCCCTGGCCCGGTTGCGCGGACGGGGTCAATTGACCGAACTGCGCGCCGCCGACTTACGGTTTACCTCTTCTGAAGCTGCTGAGTTTCTCAACCAGGTGATGGGTCTAAGCCTCTCAGTGGAAGACATCACTGCATTGGAAGATCACACCGAGGGCTGGATCGCTGGTCTGCAATTGGCCGCGCTTTCCATGCAGGGACAGCGAGATGTTTCCGGGTTTATCCGGGCGTTCGCTGGAGACCATCGGTACATCGTGGACTATCTGGTCGAAGAGGTCTTGCAGCGTCAGCCTGCACCTGTCCGCAGCTTCTTACTCCAGACCGCCATTCTCGACCGGTTGAGTGGCTCGCTCTGTGATGCCGTCACGGGCCAGGAGGAAGGCAACGCGCGCTTGGAGGCCTTGGAGCGAGGCAATTTCTTTGTCGTTCCACTGGATGACACGCGCCACTGGTATCGTTATCATCACCTCTTTGCCGAAGTGCTCTCCGCGCGTTTGCTGGCGGAGCAGCCCGATCAGGTAGTGACGCTGCATCGACGCGCGAGCGTGTGGTACGAGCAGCATGGCTCAGTGGCCGATGCGATCCGCCACGCGCTGGCCGCCGAGGATTTCGCGCGAGCGGCGGACCTGGTCGAACTGGCAGTGCCAGCTATGGCCCGCAGTAGACAGGAAGCCACGGTGCTTGGCTGGCTCAATGCCCTCCCCGACGAGCTGGTGCGCGCCAGGCCCGTACTGAGCGTTCACTATGCCGGGGCGTTACTGCTTCACGGCAAGCTCGAGGGCGTTGAGGTCCGACTGCGCGACGCCGAACAGTGGTTGGACACGAAGACAGACAGGGGTGAGCTTGCGCTCGCCTCATCGGCTGAGATGGTCATCGTGGATGAAGCGGAATTTCGAGGTCTACCGGGTATGATCGCCATTTACCGTGCCGCAATTGCCCTGGCTTTGGGCAATGTGGCCGACACCATGAAATACGCCCGGCGGGCGCTCGACCTCGTTCCTGAGGATGACCATCACCGGCGCGGATCGGCAGCGGGGTTCCTGGGACTCGCCTATTGGACGAGTGGGGATCTCGAGGCAGCGCACCGCTCATATGCCGAATGCATGGCTCTGGTGCAGAGGTCCGGTCACATCTCTGACGCCATCGGTTGCTCTATCGCCCTGGCTGATATACGAATTTCACAAGGTCGTCTGCGCGAGGCAATGAGCACCTATGAGCGGGGATTGCAGCTTGCGACAGAGCAGAGCGCGATTCTGCTGCGGGGAGCGGCAGATATGCACGTGGGCATGAGCGAGCTCCACCGTGAGCGTGACGATCTGCATGCCGCCAGGCAGCACCTGCTGAGAAGCAAGGAGCTGGGTGAGCACACTGGATTACCGCAAAACCGCTATCGCTGGTGCGTTGCCATGGCTCGCATACGGGCGGCCCAGGGAGATCTGGACGGCGCTCTCGACCTGCTCTACGAGGCAGAGCGCCTGTATATGGGTGACTTCTTCCCCAATGTGCGTCCTATAGCGGCGTGGAAAACGCGGGTGTGGGTCGCCCAGGGGAAGTTGGTTGAAGCTCTCGACTGGGCGCGTGAGCGTGGCCTCTCCGTTTCGGATGACCTCAGCTACCTGCGCGAGTTCGAGCACATTACTCTGGCCAGGATTCTCTTGGCCCGGTCTACGAGCGACCGTGCAGAACACTCCATGCTTGAGGCAGTGGAACTCCTGGAGCGCCTCCTGCAAGCGGCGGAAGCAGGGGAGAGGAAGGGAAGCATCATCGAAATCCTGCTGCTACAGACCCTCGCCCACCAGATGCAAGGCGACATCTCTGCTGCTCTTGTGCCACTGGAACGCGCCCTGATGCTGGCTGAGCCGCAGGGCTACGTTCGCATCTTTGTAGATGAAGGCCCACCCATGGCGGTTCTGCTCGCAAAGCTCCACGAACATGCGCGGAAACGACCCCGTGCCGCCTTGACGAACGTTCCCCTGGCCTACATCGAACAGCTCCTCGCATTGCTGCGCGGAGAACGGGTTCAGGAAGGTATCTCCCCTGCTGCCACCTCCTCACCCTCCTCCACCTCCTCACCCTCTGCACCAGCTCCTGCCCGGCCGCTGCTCGACCCGCTGACCGAGCGCGAATTGGAAGTACTGCGCCTCATTGCGGCTGGCCTCTCCAATCGTGCGATTGCAGCCCGACTCGTCCTGGCACTGAGCACCGTCAAATCGTATGTCAATACCATCTACGGTAAGCTCCAGGTGGAGAGCCGCACCCAGGCGGTGGCACGCGCCAGAGCACTCCACCTGCTCTCCGAGTCTTCTGATCCGAGAGCCTGACCGCGAAGTGGTAGGCGCGCATGCGCCGTTGGCTCTCGGAATACAGAGTAGCCACCTCCCATCCCTGCCTGCATCCACCCCCTCCTCACCAGCACGGAAAAACTTCCACCCCCCTTACCACCTTTTGATGGGTCCGAACCTCCCTCCTGTCCTGGTACACTTCCTACAACAACGATGGAATGAGAAAGACACGTTGGCAACCAGGAGAGAGAGCATCACCTATACGTACAGGGAGAAGAAAACGAGCATGCCACAGGAGTTCTACCAGATTACCGTCAAGGGCCACCTGAACCCGAACTGGGCCGACTGGTTCGATGGATTGACCATCACTCCGTTGCCCAATGAAACCACCGCCATCTCTGGCCCGGTAGTCGATCAGGCCGCGTTGCATGGCTTGCTCAGGAAAGTGCGTGATTTAGGAGTGCCATTACTCTCGGTCACCCGCGTCAGACCCGACCAGACCGATGCGTAAGATGTCAAAGACTGAGTAGAGGCAAGCGGCGAAGACCAGGAGATCTGCCCTTGATACATTTCTCGTCTTTTTCACACCCTGGGACAGGATCGGCGACCAAGTTCGAGACCACGTTCAATTGCATTGAGCGTGTCAGTATCAGAAATAGGAAGTCAAGGAGAAAAAAACGATGGCTACCAACGAACGAACGAGTGCAATCAAGCAGACCGCAACCCTGAAAGGAGACACACAGATGAAGACCAATCGCGAGACCTCAGCCACGCGTGAGAGCAACATGAAGATAACACCCTCGAAGCTCATCCGGTGGACCGGTGTAGCAGCGATCGTGGCAGGGCTCATTTTCGCAGGATATCAGCCGATCCAGCCACCTGAAGTGCTTTCGTCCGTCACGACCAGTGCCTGGGCTATCCTCACCCCCTTAAAGACGGCCATGTGCCTCCTCTTCCTGCTGGGCTGGACAGGGCTCTACGCCAGGCAAGTGAAAGAGGCCGGTTGGCTTGGTCTGGCAGGCTATCTCCTGTTGAGCCTCAGTTGGGCGCTCCAGTTTGCCTTTATCTTCGCCACAGCCTTTATCCTGCCGCTGTTGGCGACCACGGCGCCCAGATTTGTGGATAACCTCCTGAGGAGCGCCTCTGGGCCCGTGAGCGGCGTGAACCTCGGAGCCCTCCCAGCACTCTATACGCTCGTCGGGATCGGATATATCCTCGGCGGCCTCCTCTTTGGCATCGCGACGCTGCGCGCCGGCATCCTGTCGCGTTGGGCGGCTGGTCTGCTTGCCGTCGCGTCCGCGCTGCCCGTCGCGTTCTTGCTGCCCTCCGTTGTTGCACTGATCCCGCCCAATATCCAGCATTTAGCGGCGATGCCGCTGGGGGTAGCTGTGGCCTGGCTGGGCTATGCGCTCTTGTCAGAACGGCAAGAGCAAGCCACAGAACCCTCACCTGGTAAGGTAAGCCCCCAGATCCACCTAACCGGAGCCGAGTAAGTTCGCTGGAAACTGCATGGAATGGACAAGTGTCCACATGGCCGCTTGTCTCATCGGGAACCCGCGTCAACCCAGCCAGGCCACTGCGTAAGGCGTCAAACACGGGGTTGAGGCCAGCGGCTGAGAAAGGAGATCTGCCTTTGACACAGTTCTAGTGGAAACGAGTGCTTTGTGCCTCGATGTCCTCCCCTCTCATGTGTGATCACTGTATGAGGAAGACACCTCATGGGGCGCGCCTTCTCGCAGTATACTCACATCGTATTGGAAATGGTGCTGTCCAGGAAAAGTGACCTGGCAACGGTAGAAAAAGGAGCATTGTGATGACCCAGACCGATTTAAAGACCTCACGAGGAGATCAGTTTCAAGGAGACCGTGAAGCGTTTCAGATGAGTTCACATAGAAAGACCGCCCTTGTCGCGGGCGTGCTCTACCTGCTCACCTTTGTCTCAATCCCGACCCTCGCTCTCTACGGCCCGGTAAAGAGTGCGAATTACATCCTCGGCACTGGCCCGGACACTGCCGCCATCATTGGCGGTGCCCTGGAGATCATCGTGGCCCTCGCCGGCATCGGTACCGCCGTTGTGCTGTTCCCGGTGCTCAAGAAGCAGAACGAAGGGGTCGCGCTGGGCCTCGTCGCCTCCCGAATTCTGGAATCCAGCACCATCTTCGTCGGCGTGGCGTTCCTTTTGTCGGTCGTGACCTTGCGGCAGGCCGGAGCTGGAGCAGATGCGTTGGTCACCAGCCATGTGCTTGTCTCCCTGTATGATCGCATCTTCCTCCTCGGACAAAGCTTCATGCCGGCTGTAAACGACCTGTTATTGGGCTTCCTGCTGTACCAGTCGCGCCTGGTGCCTCGTGTCCTCTCCCTGATAGGAATTGTCGGTGCGGTCCCGCTCGTCGCTGGCTACATCGCCGTGCTGTTCGGTCTCATGGGGCAACATGCCCCCTTAGAAGGGTTGGCCTCACTTCCGGTCGCGCTCTTTGAGTTTTCGCTGGGCGTCTGGCTGGTCGTCAAAGGCTTTAAGACAACGGAAGCGTCCGAGCGTATCCTCGCTGCGGAGTGAACGCCGCCGCACCCGGCGGCCTCTCACGTGGTCGCCGCCGGGTGCGGAGTGCCTCCTTTCTGACAAAGGACACTGAAAAGGATCGGGACCAGAATTTGACCCATATTTTATGGGTCAAACGACACATGCGACAGCCGTCAATAGAGGAGCAGTCGCTGAGCGACATTGGCCGGGCGTTGGGCAAGGCACCCGCCTCCATCTTCGGATTTCTCAACGCGTCGGCGGGACCTCGGTTCAGGTCATGTCCGGCCGCAGAACCGCCACCAGCACACAAAGAGCGAGAATGGCGCCGACCACCAAGAAGCAGTACCCGAGAAACTGGTAGAGGGTGACGCTGCTAGTCAAGTGCGGTCCGCCCTGGATGCCGAGCATCAGCACGGCTATGATGCCGCTGGTGGCGGCCAGGAAGGCGAGCAGGATCCGATTCACCAGACCGGTCACGTACCGACGGTCACGGTCGTCGGCGAGCAAGCGCACGTTGACTGCGAGGCGCCCGCTCTCCAACGATGCACTTATCCGGTCGATGTGGCGCGGAAGGCCGCGGAGCACGGGCAACAAGGCGGTCAGTTCGTCGGTGGCGGCTTTGCGCAAGGAGTCGGGGCGGAGCTGCTCGGCCAGGTAGTCGGCGGCAAAGTGTCGCGCCTCGGCGACGATGTTGAAGCCGGGAGCCAGTCGGGTGAGCGTACCTTCCATCGTGGCCAGAGCGCGGAACACCGCGGCGATCTCGGTCGGGACGGATAGGCCGTACTCGGAAATGATGCGGAACAGATCCGTGAACATGCGGACGTTGTCGGGCGGGAGGTCCGACATGACGAGCCAGGAAGCGGAGGTCCCTGCTCGCATGAACGCCTTCCTCGGCAAGGCCGTGACGCTCGTTCGCGCACGTTTCGCAGGGAAGATCAGCTACGCCTCGCTCCCGTTCGATGGCTCGGTGGTGAGCAAGAACTCCATCCTTCGTCGAGAAGCGAGGTACCTCTGAACGATATCGCCGAGACGGGCGGCTTCGCATCCAGACCTCTGCGGAAGATCGTCTCTTTGAGAAGAGAGCAAGATCGGAGAAGTTTTTTTCGTGCCCTCATGCTATGCTCTGAAAGCGAGCAACGTTCGTCATGTGGAGCATAGCCGAGAAGAAACGCGGCATCCGCTTTGTCTTCACACAGGAACACGAGATCCACAGGAGAGACCTGGCGGCATCGCCTTTCTCCCATCACCCAACACTTGATATGGAGTGCTTTTCATGGCAAAGCTGATCTACGCAGCGATCACCTCACTGGACGGCTACGTCGCGGACGCGGACGGCAACTTCGACTGGGCGGAGCCGGACGAGGAGGTATTCACCTTCGTCAACGACCTCGAGCGGCCGATTGGCACGTACCTCTACGGACGTCAGATGTACGAAGTGATGGTCTACTGGGAGACCTTGCCCACCACTGCCGACCAGTCGCCCGTCGAGCGGGACTTCGCGGAGCTATGGCGGGCGGCTGACAAGATCGTGTACTCCACAACGCTGGAGTCGGTCTCCAGCGCCAGGACGCGCATCGAACGAGCCTTCGACCCTGAAGTGGTCCGGCAGTGGAAGGCGACAGCAGTACGTGACATCACGGTGAGCGGTCCTGACCTTGCCGCCCAGGCGATCAAGGCCGGGTTGGTCGACGAGTGTCACCTGTTCTTCACACCCATCGTGGTGGGAGGCGGCAAACAGGCGCTCCCCAACAACGTTCGCCTGAAGCTTGAGCTGCTGGACGAACACCGTTTCGGCAACGGCGTGATGCACCTCCACTACCACACGATGACGTTCTGAAGCAGCTTCGGAAGCTGCAGGGAGACACCTAGGGCGACAAAAACTGACCAAGCTAAGCAAAAAACGGTGCTCGCAAGATTGAGCCCTGTCGCTTGGGGCACCTGAGTAGTTACGAAAAATATTTGTCATCCTAGACCTTTCCAACGTTCTTTGCGCAGGAAAGATCCATCGTTGCCCTTGCAGTAAGTGGTCAGGGGGTTTGTCTGCAACTAACTCTAGAGCGGATTGTTGCACATCGTTTTTGTAAATTCGAGAGGAAAGCTGGGAGTGCGTCTTGCACAAAAACATCACCAGTCCGCACAAAAGAGGTTCTGGCTTCATCGAACCTTGAAGGCAAATCGATCACTGGGGCTGATTCCGTCGAACCATAAGGCTCAAATACCATATGAGGGCGACTTCTTACCGCTTTTTGTGCTAATCTGTAGGGAAATTGGCACACACAGTCCCAAATGAAAGGAAAGCAGCATGGGAACTTCTCTCAGCAAAACTCAACTCCTTACTGAATTGCGCAATGAGCAAGCGGCCTGGGAAGCCTTGCTCGACGAGATTGGGGAAGCTCATATGACGCAGCCAGACGTCGCCGGGGGCTGGTCGATCAAGGATATCGTGGCTCACTTAACGGGCTGGCGCCGCCGGTCGGTTCGGCGCTTCCAGGCGCTTCTCAATCATGAACCAGACTTTTCACCGCCCTGGCCGCCAGAACTGCGGGAAGACGATGAAATCAATGCCTGGATTTACGAAGCCAATCGCAATCGTCCTTTGGCAGATGTCCTCAGCGATTCGCGAGAAGTCTTCCAGCAACTGATAGATACCCTCGATGCCTTTTCTGAGGATGAGCTCCAGGATCTGCGGCGCATCCTCGGACTGCAAGAAGATCAGGTCAGCGGCAGCATGTTCTTTGCTCATTTCCATCAGGAGCACGAGCCAGATATGCACGCCTGGCTGGATACGGTGAAAAAGGAATAATAACTCATCATCTTCTCAATGGCCAAAAGAAGGGGTTTTTTGCATATCCCCCCGAAACGTGATGCTTCTCAGAATAAATGGTGATTTTTTCTCTTAAAACGATTCTTGGGTATATTAAGTGTGCCTGTTTGCTATGCAGAGTTCAGGCGCCATGCTTCGCTCCATTTTCATTTTCTGGTTGAGAGGTCACTACCGTATTGTTAGGGATAGAGGAAATCAACCCTTTGCGAAACGCTTCTTCCTGGATCTCATGTGGTGCATGGCGCACATCGATGATGAAGCCGTTGACTTCCTGGACTTACCCCGAATTTGGAGGGTCGGATGGAATGCCTTTTGATTATTCAGGCTGGCAAACGCATTCCAGAAGAGGTTTTAGATCCTGATGAGTTACTGCACGTTTGACAAAAAAACAGGAGAGAAAAGAGGAGGTGGCACCTTTCTCTCCATCCAGGCATCCGATGAAGGAGGGAGGAATGTCAACGATATTCTCATCTATTCATCATCGTATCATTTCTCCCCCACAGAGCATGGGATGATTGCACTCTGCTGCTGCCCTAACAACTCTAGCAGCGTCTGCCGATCCCCCCTGTAAATAACCCGCACCGCGAAGCTCTCGCGCACCAGGGAGGCACGGATGTTCTTCCGACTGACGCCAGCTCGCTTCCTCAGTCGATTGAACACGAGCGCAACGGCACTTTTGGTGAGAGGACGTCCTGTCTCAGAAAGAAAGAGAGGCTCCGAGCTAGCCCCTCTCTGCTCGAAACAGGCTTCCTCTTTTAAACAATACTCCTCGAGATAGGCCACCAGATGGCTCCATCCCTCGTGCCCCAGCGTCAACCACCGTGCCTTTGAGCCTGTTCCCTGCACCCTCAACGTTCCGTGCTCTCGATCCACATCTTCCAGGCGCAGCCGGCAGACTTCTGTCACGTGCATGCCTGTTTCAAAAAGAATCCAGAGAATGGTGCGATTGCGTGCCGCCGCCCGATTGGCAATCATCCCCGTTTTCTTTGGAGCATGACTGGCCCGGAGCACCTGTTCCCATTCTTCAGGTTCTAGCGAATGAAGCAAACGATTTTCCCCAGGAGGAAGGGGCAGATGGACAAAAGGGGTAGTTTGGAGATATCGATGCCGTACCAACCACTGACAAAACGCCCGTGCCGAGCGTGCATACGACGCCACGGTGCCAGGTGAGCGAAGAGCACCGGTCGCCGTGGGCGGCTGAGAAAGGGCAGCGAACCAGCCACGGACGAACTCCTCTGTGATCAGGAATTGGCGCGAGAGGCTGATTCAAAGACCATTACCAGGCTATAATCACCATTGGCCAGGCTGCGCGGCATACCATTTCTCCTTTTTCTCTGTCAACAATACATCTGAGGATTTTGTGCCTAGCCGCCTCGTGTCAGGCTAAGGATCAACAAATGTTCTGTTTTAGGATCAAAGGTACGAACCGGGGTAGGATTTGGAGTTGACCCTACGCGGGGAGGTTGCGTTGCCATCACACGCCTGTTCTGTGCCTGGGCGGCATGGACCATCTCTTGCGCGACCTCGACGGCCCAGCGCTCATCGGCATTCAGTGTATCTAACGCTGCCAATGACTCTATCCGTGGAAATGTTACTGGGGTGTCTCCCGATTTGCCGAAGACGCAAATCGTACCTATGCCGAGCACGGCGGAACTGAAATTGCCCTGCCTGCAACGCTCCTGCCATGTACGCTGTAGCGTTTCCGGGGTTACTGATTGACGGGTTGAAGCCATCTTCTCCTCCTCATATTCTGTTGAATAGTTGAAACAGGCTTGAGTACTTACTGTTGAACTATTCTTTTGGTGGGTGGCTAACCGGAAACTGAGGAGGACTTTTTAACGCGTCACATTGCCTCATCTAAGATCTGCCTTTTCTCCCCCTCTTTTACGAACAAAATGTAGGATTCATGAGACCATCAAAGGCAGAAGTTACGTGAGGCAATGTGTACTGTTTACCATCTTTGGCAGTTGGGTGGGTATTTGACATCGTGAACACGAAAATGCAATCAAGGTGCTTCTGGTGGTGTCTGAAACGCTCAGAACGTTCACGATGTCAAGTAAACTGTCACATGTCAAAGGCGGTAAACAGCACACAGTGTGTTGTTGGATTATCAAGTTCTCTCTATAAGAAACTGTATGTCTCCCAGCGAATAGCGTGTACGCGTTGTTGCACGTAGACTCCCTACGTTAAAAAGAGGTACGCCTTCCTGGATGAGCCTGCGGATTTCAGTACTCTCTGCCGTTCTTACAGACTTAGCTAGCGCCTGACCTACTACTATCTGTACTGTTGGAAAGTTCTTCTCTTCTATGCGTTGACCAAGGAACTTGTAGAGGAGGTCGCTACTACTTGGAGACATCGCTCTCTTAATATGCTCCTGCATTCGAGCTTCAACACTTCGTTTCGTTTGTCCAACGTAAACTGGTTGTTTCGTTACGTTATCAAAATTGTCCAACGTAAACTGGTTGTTTCGTTACGCTATCAAAAATGCGGTAGATAGAAGCGAGTTCCTCGCCCTTTGCTCGCCTCAGCTCTTCTTCTTCCGCCAGTCTCACTTGAACACCACGTTCAACTTCTCTATTTAGAGCATCCTCGCGCTTGAGGTTTTCATATGGTTCGAGTTCTTCTTTCACACGAGTGTCAACCATTTCGTTGATCCATGCACTCTCAGAATAAAAGTCATAGGTGGTGAAGCTATCTTCCGCCACCAGTAATACAAGTTGCGACTTATAATAGTCCTCGCCAGTCATTTGAGCGAAAATGGACTCTCTATACCTACCCAATGAGTCAGGAAAGCTGGCTATATCCGTAACCCAGCGCTCCATGTAGCCGTTCTACCAGGAACTGCTTTTGTCGCTGGCAGAAAGCTGTATCTCGTAGCGTTCACAAATCCCCTGGTGGAGTAAGCTCAAGTATCCACTACCTTGGTCACTATGCAAGATTGCTGGTGCTGGGTACTGGTCTAGAGCATTCAGCAAGGCCGCCAGGGTGAACTGGCTGCTATGCGTGAGGCCCAACGCGGTAAGGCAGCAAGTACGTGAAATCTCGGCGAGCTATGTCCCGTTTCTCTCACATCCTCAGGAGGTAGCTCGCATCATCCTGGATGTAAATGTGAAAATTCCATGGCTCTTCCGCAACTTCCGTGCTCAGCTCAGGCAGCCTTCAAAACTCGCTGTCGTAATAACTCAAAGCTTCCACGGCCGAACATAGAACGTTTAATAAACTTCAATTTATTAATTTGTCCTTCCACAGCTCCATTGCTATATGGAAAAGTAAGAGCGGCTTTGACTGGATCGTACTCCTTTTGCAATCCTTCAGCGAACGTTTGAATATCAGGAATCTCACTCTCTAAGCAAGAGAGCAGCCAGGCGTCCAATTGCTCCCCCTGGCGCTTTCGTACCATTCCGACGAATTGTTGTGCTAAAGTATACGCCCGCGAGACATCTGGCTCTTGAAGGATGAAGGCGAGCGTATGCCGCTCTTGCTGGTCTAAGCGCTCTTGATCTTGAATCAGCAACCAGGAAAGATTCCCAGGAGAAGCTAGTGGCTCTTCAAGCAAGATGTGTTTCTCAGCTTCTTCGTGTGCGGATGGTGGATGAACCACGTTCTGTTGAGTTGTTTTCTCGATTTCTTCCTGGGGGAGAGCAAAAAAGCGCTGCTTTCGCTCTTTTTCCTGCTCAGAAGACGTTCTGCCAGGTTTCCCGAAGTATTCCCGTAACCAGGAATTCACTCCTTTCTATCCACCTGGATAGCCTTGCTCTTTGATTTCTTTGTAAAGAACACCTGCACTCGTGCAGCCATCCTGGGCTCGCTTCATCAGGTAAGGGATATATGGCTCGATTTGCCTTCTTCCGTGCCACGTGTATTTCCGTTCTGGAAAACCTCCCGCAGAGATATATTTCCGAACGGTTGTTTGGCTCCTATGAAGCTGTTCGGCAATGGCTTCAATACTCGCGCCCTGTTGATGCAGCCCAACTACTTCTTCATAGACAGCTAGCCTACGCAGACGCGATGCTTGAGAAGCAGCTCCTTCACTGCTACTGCGAGAAAGCTTGTACCGAGGAAGTATGCTCACACCAGAGGCTTTTTGCCGTTGTTTGAGGGAAGTATGCACCCGACCTACAACCCCCTGGAGGACCTCGCGCCAGTTTTTCAGGAGATGGCAGCGATCAACAATTTGACGAGCCTCTGGCGCTCCTGCACTTATGCCTCGTGCATACTCTTGAGAACGATCCCGGCTAATCCATTGGACAGCAGGATGTTCCTTCAACCAATCTGCTAGCACTGCGGCAGATCGCTCTGGAAGCAGATCAATTGGGCGATGGGTCTTCAAGTCAACCAGGATTGTTCCGTACGTGGCCCCACGCCGAAACGCAAAGTCATCTCCCCCCAGATGGGTCGGGGTAATGGCCAACCCGCTTCCAACTTGCTTGGCTAAACGCAAGAGGGTATCTGCACTGGTTGCCATCCCTATCTGATTCAGCAGACGCGATCCCGCTTGTCCGCTGAGAGCCACTGCAAACAAGGTCAGGGTTGCTGTCAAACGGCTCGTTCTTTGACCATGCCACGGGACCACCTCTGGAAGCCGTTCGACAAACGTTTTTCGGCGGCAGTCCTGATTCTGGCAACGAAAGCGCCGAACAGGCAATTGGAGACGCACCTTATACCCACTGATGGGTAAATCTTGGGGGGAACGAAGGGAATAACTGTGGATATGCTGTGATGGCTCTGCGCAATCTGGACAGACGGCGGTCTGAGCTGTAGAGATCGCCACCAGGACCAGCATGTTTTCCTCTGACTCAATCATCCTTTCCACATGAATATCACCCCAGGAAACAGGGAAACGAAACAAACTCTCTCACTCCTTCTGATTGGTAACGAGAAGATTTCCTCTTCTCTCTTTATTTACGAATCAGGGTTGTATCCTCAGCACGGAAGTTGCGGAAGAGCCCAGTCATGCATAGCATAAACAGCAGTAAGAAAATGTATCATCCTCGTAAAATTCTCAAAGAATGTGCTTCCTCGCTCTGACGAGGGGAAATGACAGGAGGCTCTGCCGGACCTGGAGGTCGACGTTTGCGTCATATTTTTTCGCCTCGTTATAGCCTCCCTTACGTAACGAGTCTAAGATCCATCGTTGCCATTCTTGCTCTCCAATAAGATCAGGCCCTGTGATATCTTCCTCACGTCGCTCCTCCCAAGTGTCAGGATCAACATTGAGCAAGACTTCACAATCACAATGCCCACCTAAATCAACTTTTTTTTCTACATTGAGCTGGGTATCTTGAATATGGTGATCTTGTAACCAATGAATGGTATGGAGAAGTGTATGATCGCACTCTCTACTTCCTTGAACTGGACTTGGCCCCAAAACCTCTTTGCTTGCTAGAGAGTCGTACAGTTCGATAAACTCTCCATGAGAGAGAAGATCACTCATCTGCTTTGCTCCTTCCCTTTGTGTCAGTATCTTATCTCTTCATGAGCGTTATTGAAGTAACAACACGGGGTAAAGTATATCCCATGGTTTTGCCAATCACACCTATTGTTTTGCTCTCCGCCAGGAATAGATTTTACTCAATAGGGCGAACATATGCCTTCGTTTGTCAACTGGATTCTCTGCTTCGAGAAACAAAATGTGAAGCTAGCACTATTCCTTCATCTTTTAGTAATAAGGATTATATCACCCAAAGTACTCCAGAAAGAAATTGTAACGTTGCAAAGAGCCCTTGCGATTATTGTAAGGAAAGAATCCTATCCCTTCAGAAGATTTATAATGAACGCTGAATATCCTCTATCAAAAGATGGGTAATTGCCTCCTGAAATGCTTTCAACCCTTGCTGCTGTAAAGTGACCACCACGTCTCCTAGAAGAGGTTCTAGTTTCGTGAGAGTTCGTATCTCTTGTGAATAAAATGAGAGACCTTCTGAGCTGAAGTTCGCGAAGCCGTTCAACCTCTCGCTTAAATGCGTCAACCAGGGTTTGAATTTGCTCCTCTTTCAGAAGCTGCACATTCTGACGTAATAGTTGCTGATACGGTGCAAGACCAGTATTCCCTTCCTTATAATGGAGGTATCACCACAAATGGTTTCTCGTTGCGATACACACAACGAAATTGACCGCCAAGGATTGAATATCCCTTTTTTAAAGAGAGCAGTTTGGCTCAAAAACACCTCCATATACCTGTTTGTGTTGTATTCACAGACATCTGTCTGCTTCTTCACATCCTCAACACGTCCATGTTAGTTTTCATTTTTTCTATTCTGCTCAAGCCATTGCCCAAATATCAGGCGTGCCACGGCATGCCCTTGCATCTCAATAACCTTTTCTAAGTGAAGAGCCAGGAGACTTTCCCACAATTGAGCCTGTCTCTCTTTTGCTTCTGCTAGAATAAGCGGCCTTGCTTGAGCGACCATCTCTAGCGCCTGCCCAAGTGCATCACTGAAAGATTGTTCCAGCAACTCTCGCACATAACGGGCAAAGGCCGGTGATTCTCCACCCGTCGAAATCGCCAGCGTCAAATCCTGGCGATAGATCGTGGCGGGTACATAAAAATCACTCTTGTCTGGATTATCTGCAATATTGACCCATAAGCCACGCTCATGTGCATCATGTGCAATTTGTAGATTCACTTCAGGATCGTTGGTGGCAGCGAAAACTAAGCTCGCACCTGTTAAATATTTCACCTTGTAGTTCGTTGCAATAGCGCCTATCAAACCACTTGCCAGCAATGTCTGTAAATCGGGATGCAGCACTTCACTGATGACAACCACACGAGCATCTGCTGCCAGAAGCGAGCGCACTTTGCGTGTGGCAACACGTCCACCTCCGACAACTACACATACTTTCCCTTCTACCACGAGGAACGCCGGGTAAAGTCTATTTTTTGAAGCAGGGGTATGCATTCCATCCTCACTCTCTGGTGCCCTATTCATCACGTTCTCTCTCGCTCCTTCCTTCTATGTCTGCTTCCGTCCTCAAGAGAATATCACGCAATGCATCCATTATCTGGGAGTCGGGATGTTTCCACATGCTCCGGGTGGCAGCTTCAAACAGCCGGGTGGCAATGTCACGTAAGGCCCAGGGGTTACTTTTTCGTAGAAAGTCTTGCGTCTCTGTTTCGAGTGCATAGGTTTGTGCTACCTGCTCGTACATCCAATCATCCATGACCTCGGCGGTTGCATCATATCCAAAGAGATAATCTACCGTCGCCGTCAATTCCAAGCCACCTTTGTAGCCGTGCTGACGCATCGCCGCCAACCATTTCGGATTGATGACACGCGAACGGAAGACACGCAGCGACTCTTCTTTCAGGTCACGGATACGTACGCGTTGCGGATCAGCACTATCGCCAATATAGCGGCGCGGCTGTTTTCCACTCAATGCACGAATGGTGGCAATCATACCACCATGAAACTGGAGATAGTCATCTGAATCGAACAAGTCATGTTCGCGATTATCTTGATTTTTTGCGGCAACTGTGACACGTGCGAGTACGTTGCGAAAGGCCGTACGAGCATCATTACCAAAGGTCGAGCGGGTATAGGCGTAGCCACCCCAATTGACATATGCTTCGGCAAAATCGGCAGTATCTTGCCAGTTTCGCTCATCAATTAGCGGCAAGATGCCCGCACCATAGGCACCAGGTTTAGAACCAAATATACGATAATGAGCATATTCACTGTCTGTCTGCGCATCGTGTCCCGCGTCTGCATAGCGTGCGATATCAGCCTGGATATGTCGTCGCACATAGTTCTGCTCTGGCGGCTCGTCAAGGGCCGCAACCATGTGTATTGCTTCATCGAGCATACTAATAAGATGAGGAAAGGCATCACGAAAGAAGCCGGAAATGCGGCAAATCACATCAATTCTCGGTCGACCTAGCTCATGTAGAGGGGTCACTTCAATTCCCCGCAAGCGCCGATTCTCATGCTGCCATTGTGGACGCACACCAAGGAGGGCAAAGACCTGGGCAATGTCATCTCCTTGTGTTCGTAAGGCGTGGTCCCCCAGATGCTGAGCCCGACACTTTCAGGATACCGACCCGTCTCGTGCATGTGACGATCAATCAACGCTTTTGCAAGCTGCAACCCGACTTCCCAGGCGGATTGGCTTGGTAACGCTCGCGGGTCCAACGTATAGAAGTTCCGTCCAGTAGGAAGCACATGGACCATACCACGCGTGGGAGAGCCACTTGGTCCGGCAGGTACATACTCGCCATCTAATGCTTTCAACACATGACGTATTTCATCTCCGGTCTGCATTAAGCGTGGCAGAATCTCTGTGCATACAAAAGATAACACCGTACGCACATCAAATAGGTCTCCTGAAAGAGGAAGTAGAAAGCAGGTAGCGATGGCCTGTTCGACAGCACTCAAACTGAAGTGATGTTCTTGTAGGACAGCGAGCAACTGGTGACAACACATTTCAAGTCTCTCTATTGCGTCAGAGGCGCTCACAGATGCTGTCTCTAACCCGTTGCTTTCATCCTCATTGAGCATATTGAGCACTGCAAGTTGCTGCTGTTCTTCAGGGGTGAGACGACGCCGAACATAAGGAGGGATACAAGTGCAAGGCCACAGGCGTTGGCAACGGCTTCACGGAGACTTGGCGTTCCCAGGTTTGGCAGACGGCAGAGGCTAAAAAGGAGGTCGGTCAGTTGCTCACCTCCCGGCAGTTGTCCTAATGTGTGGAGGCCACTACGAATTTGTGCTCCGGTTAATTCACACAGATAGCCATCGATATCTTCGAGCAGATGTGCGAAGTCCTTGCCACGCATTTCGCTCAGTGTCGCAGGAGTGCCATCCTCCGTTAATTCTTCATCCCACTCGTGTGTGTGGTCACCATGATCCTGACGTACCATGGCTTTCAGATCGGCATCGAGATTGGCCTCAATGATTTTCTGCCATATCTGCCGTTGCAATTCTGGGATCTGCCAGGGTCGAGCGCCTCAACCCGATAATACTCATCAACCATTTGTGCCAGTTCTGCCAGTACACCATAGGCACCCGCGCTGGTCATAGGAGGCACGAGATGATCGACAATGACGGCATGTGTGCGCCGCTTGGCCTGAGCGCCATCACCAGGATTGTTGATGATAAACGGGTAAATCAGCGGCATATCGTCGAGCAACAGGTCTGGATAGCAGGTTTCCGAGAGCCAACGCTCTTTCCTGGCAACCATTCGAGCGTTTCATGTTTGCCCAGGTGGATAATCGCGTCTGCATTCCATCCCTGCGCATCATGCAACCAGTGGTAGAGTGCATAATAGTTATGCGTCGGTGGCAAGTCGGGGACGTGGTAAATAGCGTTTGGGTCCATACCATACCCGCGCGGCGGTTGTAGGGCCACAAAAACGTTTCCGAAGGTAATCCAGCAAGCGCAATAGCATTGTCATGTACATACGCCTCGCCCGGCGGCTTCCCCCAGCGGGTTTGCATCTCCTCCTGGTTACGTGTTGGCAAATCAGCAAACCAGTCTGCATAGCGCGTCTCCGCAACCCGGCTCGGCCTGAGCAAGTTGAGCCTCGGTAAGCAGTTCAGTGTCATACGAACAGCGATCAATGAGCGTATGGATGAGTGCATCGCCACTCTCAGGGACATCCGCAATGGAATAGCCCGCCTCGCTTAGAGCAGTGAGCAAATACATGAGAGAGGCGGGTGCGTCCAGACCGACCGCATTCCCAATCCGGGCGGCTTTGGCGGGTGAATTGGTCAGGATCACTGCAATCCGCTTCTCGGCATTCGGTTTGCGTCGTAAGCGAGCAAGGCGGAGTGCCATACCAACAATACGTGTCGTGCGTTCCTCGTCGGCCTGATAGTGGACGACACGATTGGGAGTCGACGAGAGGTTCACTGGTGATTGCATGTTTGCTTTTCGATGGGTTCCTCTACCATTTCCTTAAACGAGATGGGAACGGTAATGAT
>CAVQVR010000012.1:0-527981 GCA_963717195.1 uncultured Chloroflexia bacterium | reverse complement strand
AGAGTCTCAAATCTCTCCTTTCAACGTCGGTCATCCACTTAATATAGATGACTTTACACATGAAGAAAGTATAGAGTTTACCAGACACCTGGATTACTTAAATATAGAGATAGATAACGATGCCTATGAGGCAATCTATACATGGGCAAGTGGACATCCTTATCTTACTCATCGCATCTGCGCTGAGCTAGAAAAGATGGTATATTTGGGGCAACTCTTAGCGATTACAGCTAATGATGTTACGTATATTGTGGAAAATAACTTTTTACAGCCCAAGAATCCATTGCTAGAGGATGCAAATATACAACATGCAACGAGGATGCTTAAGCATCTGCCAGAGACAGCACGCCCATTATGGGAACGTATTCGTCGAGGCATAGCTACATCTCGAAGAAGCGTAGATAAAGAAACTTTTACCGATTTATACATCACTGGTATCATTAAAAACCAGAATGAGCGCCTTATCATTCGCAATCGTATTTATGAAGATGCATTTAGCATAAAAGATCCATCTGAGCTGAATGCCGAGACAAATAACGAGTCTCAACCCTTACCGGAGCCAATCACTGAAATGATTTAAGAACCACAATCTTCATATGAACCATCTAACTTGCCTTCTCTACCACAATCGAATATACCGTTCTTAACAGAGACAGAACGCCCGCATATAACTGGACTCATTCAAGGTGCGATTAATGACATGAACGAGTATGAGATCCGCAATATACTTGTAAATTGTTATGTGCCTCAAGGAATAATTGATCATATTGATTACCGAGCTGGGTCATCTGGCATTGCAAATGCGCTCATGTGGAAGTTAGAAAGAGTCGGAGACTTACGTCCTAGATATCAAGGTCATGGACTTGGCACATTTCTAGCCTATCTCGCTGAGCATGAATTGGTAGTTTCCGATGCAGCGCTTAAGATAGTTATTCTTATCTTTAAATATTGCCTTATTCTGGATCAGCAAAGAGTCCATGAACTGAGTAGTCGCTTCCAGATTCCTCTTCCTGCTTTTGCGGACCAATCTTCTATCAATAGACAGGTAAAACTCTCACAGCTTCCAGAACGTATACATAATGCGTTACCAGCGTCACAGGTTCGTGAGCGCCTTGAAAGCCTCTATAACAGAGGCATCAAACATTATGTCGATCCACAGTTTTTCATTGCGGGGCATCGTGCCATCAATGCCGTCTGTAGGGTAGAATTTAAGACAAAGGGTGAAGGTACTGGCTTTCTTGTTGCACCCGACCTTGTACTAACAAACTATCATGTTTTCAGACCTAAAGGTACCTCTTACAATTTACAGAATTGAGCTAGTGACTGTCAAATACGCTTTGGAGCCAAAAGAGATGAGGAAGGCGGCACAGAACCCGGCAAACTATTTAAGCTCCACTCAGAATGGTTCGTTGATTCCAGCAATGACTATACACTTGATTACCTTTTACTTCGTCTAGCAAAGCCTGCAACTGATGGAATTATCATACCTGTAACGATAGCATCAGAAACAGATACTCTTTATAAAGATGATTTTTTAAACATCGTCCATCATCCATTAAGAGGTGCAATGGAGGTGAGTTTACGTTGTAATGAAGTTATCGAGATAGAGCCTCAAAGGATATACTATCTTGCAGATACAGAGGATGGTTCATCTGGTGCTCCTGTCTTTAATGATAATTGGAGGGTTGTTGCCCTTCATCGTTCAGGAGGAGAAATAGATGCATCTGGTCGTTTGCTAAGAAAAGCGAATGCAGGTATCCCTATTGGTTTAATCATGCAGAAAATTTCAAAATACTTAATAGCATAGTTAGAGGAGAAATATATGCCAGAAGAGTTTATCCCTCTGGGGGAACAATCACCCGAAACAATTGCACTAAAGCTACGAGAAATCGGTGATGATGAAGCGGCTCAATTCTATGAGACAGCAAATGCTTCCTACGACGAAGGACTCCACGGTTATGAATGGTTAAACAAAGGCTATCAGTACGGCTTTATTCCGCTTTTTGAGCCAGGAGAGCAAAACCTCCATACTATTGTCCCTGCAAGCAACATGCCTGCAAATGAGTTACTGAAAAATCAGCGTATCAACGTTCACTTGCACCGCTTTCATGTCTATGAATATCCTATGGCCTTGACACAATCGATATCACAATTTCTTCTGGGTACAAATGTTCATACCGTCCTGTTTACATTTGAAGCCTATAACCAGGTAGAGAATGGATTGGAAAACGTTGTATTCAATCAAGTCTACGAAGTTGTAGCCAACCAGGATGCAGGAGTCACAGGTTATCCGATCTTTCTTGGTCTCAAAGCTGACAGTAATGGAATTGGATTTACATGCAAGACGGTTAACGTAGGCAATTCTAATGATCAAAAGCTAGTGAATGCTATCAATTCTAACGAAGTAAAGACCGGGCTACATTTATTAACTACGATGCAACCAGGTCTTGCCCCTTTCGTTAGTATCGCACAAGGGTTAGCTACATCCTTTGCTAACCGTAGTAAGAACATGCCTGTGCAGCGTTTTACCCTTGGTCTCGATTTCGAAAAAGGGGCAACAGGAGCCAGACTGGACATTGGCACATACATTGCTGTACAGGTTCCACATTCCACTGCTATCAAATGGAATGACTGGTGCTACGATGCTAATACAGATACTATTGTGCCAAAAAACCTCGCTGAAGGAGAAGAAGCCTATACATTGCCATATAATACAATCATGTTCCGTATTAGCAAGTATCAGGATGCTTAACAGCCATGATGCAACCATACCCAACTACCTTATATTAGGAAACCAATAGAAGGGAAATAGCAGATTGAGCGTTAGCTTTCCACCAAACAACCACACCTCATTAAGCAGATCCACCACCAACAAACTCAATACGTTGTCTATACCCACAGGTAAACTCTTCCACACACACGATCTGTATCTCCTTATAACCCACGCGTATTGAGGTGGATTTCCCACATTTCCCACACGTCATCTCTTCTAGCCTTAGAATAAGCTTGAGATGGTGCTCGGATATATTTTCTTTTGAATGATCTGGATCGGATTTTCTGTAGCCCAGGCAACCATAGAATGGCTGATGGGTGGTATGATTCTCTTTCCGAACGAGTATACGACCACATTTTTTACAAGTGGTAGTTATATCAGGCAGCTCGTCATGAGAAACCTCAATAAGTGGTCCCCATATGGTTGGTGCTTTGACTACATCATCTACCCGCATAAATTTTTTGAGTTGACGTACATAACCTGACGATTTGACCCTTTCCATAAACTTGCTTGATTTGTTTTGAGAGAGAGGATTTAGGCTTCCGATGTAAGCAATCTCATGATCTATAAAAACGAACTTTTCATGTTTCATATCATCTGGTTGCCGAAGTTGAACTCCAGCATGCCTGAGTAATTCCTTAGCTTTCAGGTGTGATGATGATGTTTCGCCAGATTTACATATCACCGTGATAGTTATGCCTGCTCTGGTTTTCTCAGCAAGTAACGGAATGAGCTTCTCTGTTCGATCCTTTTCAATAAAGGGGCTAAAAATGATAATCTGCTTTTTCGCCAGAGAGATATCCTGCTCTAATCGCGGAAAAAAGGTGGTTTCATTCAGGAATACAGGTTCATAGATATGATTGCTCAATGAAGAAGTATCTACGCCTGGTCTTACATTTCTCTCGGATGGTTGAGATACATTGTGCTGTGATGCGAGATGAAGAAATTTGCTAGATAGGATATTACCTGCAGCATAAGCATCCTGTATCGCCAGTCTCAATGTATCATTTTTGCTGAGACACTGTTGAAGATACTGATAATTCGCAACGATGATGAGTTTATGTTGGGCACGGGTCATCGCAACATTCGTGAGGCGCATTGCAGGTGATCCCCATGAACCTGTGGTTAAAGTACTCGGTAGCAAGCCTGTTGACTCAACTGTATCGAAAATAATGACTTCAGCTTCGAGTCCTTGAAAGCGGTGTACCGTTCCAGCTCGTACAACATCAGTTAGACCCGCATCCTTTACTAACTGTTGGAGAAGTTGAGCCTGTTTCCGATATGGTGTAACGAGACCTATGCGAAACTTCGCCTTTTTTAACTTGGCGCTCTGGTAACGTTAACAGCGCTTGACGAGCAAGTTCGATAGAGCACAACGCATGATAGGCGTTGATGCGCGAACCTCCCTCCGGGCGCGTTGCAAAAGGGGAAGCATCGTTAGTATTGCATAGAAGTACAGGTTTCCCTGGAAGTGGCTGTACAGCAGTGTAACGTTGGAACCTCTCAGTATTCAGAACACGTGGGCTATGATAGAGTCGGCCTTGGTAAACATGTTGACGGACAATATCAGCGATGCGTGGATGCATACGGGCCTGCTCGTTGAGCATGACACTATCAACATTGGTCGATGAAAGTGTTATGCCACGCATTGTGAACAGATCTCTGCCAAGCCATTCTTTTGCCACATTAGTTTTCGCCTGGACAATAGGTGCAAGTTGTTGGGGATCGCCGATGATTACGACGGATTGGTCTGCATGTGAGGCTGCAACATACACCGCAGGGAGCGAAGCCATCGAAACTTCGTCCATAATTACCACATCAAAGCGCCGTTCGCTTATGTTGCTGTTCATGTATGCCTTCGCCAACGTTGTCGCAATGACTTGGGCTGCGGCTACAATTTTCTTCTCGATGTCTGCCAGTTGTGCCTCAACCAATTCTATTTGCTTCTGTAAACCTGCTTGTTGCGTCGTAAATTCACGCAGGCTGACCTCAACTCTTTTGCGCACCGATGCATTTTCACTATCAATTCGCGCAATATCCTGCTCAAGCTCATGGATAGTTGCTTGTAAATGGACAATTGTTTGAGCTTCTCCACTCGCTTCGTTATATTGGGCTTGAAGCGTCGAGATCGCAACTGTCAAATGTTCTGCCTGCTTCTCAGCATCTGCCCGCTGTGCGAAAAGCTCATCCATCTGTTTTTGCAGGGTAATAAGTGCCTGTTCACTAGACCAACGTTGTTGTTGGTTATCAGCATGTTGACGGGCAAGATCTTGAGTAGATATCCCTTTGAAAAATCGTTGGAGCTTATTCATTTGTTGAGCAGATGTAAGCAACGTTTCTATCTCGTCAATGCGTGAGGTACAGTTGGTAATGATTGTTTTTTGTTGTATCTGCTGATTCGAGATGTGAGCCTGCTGTTGCACAAATACATGTACTTGCTGTTGCGCGTGCTCGTGCTGGCTCGACAAATCATGATATCGTCTCTGAAAATCAGCTTTACGTGCCTGTTCTTGCTTTTGCAACACGTTTAGTCGATTGGTGTCAGTCTCACGTTGCGTAACAAGCCGCTGTCTCTCTACCTGAGAACCTTGTATCACTTGAGCACGTTCCTGTTCCATTTGCTCGCTTTGCTTTGTAAGCTGGTTTATTTGGGCATTTAAGGCTTCCCATTGCTGATTGAGCGATTTTGAGTGTCGTGCTACAATCGTTGGTAAATGAATGTTACTATATTCGTCCTTTATGCGCTCCTCAAGCTGTGGTATCCCATAACGTATAATACTTCCAGCTTCAAGTGCCTGTAGCGCTGTACTATTCCTACTATCGTTGCAAATATCAACAATGCGCATAATAGCATTATCAATCGCGATGTTCGTGTGAGCAGCAATCAAAACAGAGCGTCCCATGCAAAGATGCGTGAATGCGATGGCTGCAAGAGTAGAGGTTTTCCCTGTACCTGGAGGGCCAATGATGTATGTCACCTCGCTGCCAAGTGCCATTGTAATTGCCCGATGCTGCGAATCATCAGGAGTAAATTTGGTACCAAATGCCACTGGCGGTAGCCAATCATTGTTGGTATATGGCAGTAATCCGAAGCTTTTTGAACCGAGCAAAGCAGCACCTTCATCGTTGCTCTTGAGTGCTTCCCGAAGTCGTTCTAATAACTGCGTGGAATCGTCAACCAGCCGTATCTTCTGCAACGCTTCTGGTGGAAGTGGCTTCTCAGTTGCGATTTTGATGGCGATGCCTGTAGAATTAACGATAGTGGCTTTGATATCCTGATCAACTGTGCCTCCAAACTTCACAACAACCGTTGTATCGTCTTCAGGATCCCATGGTGTTTCTAGCATGAATTCATAGATAAACCGTCGATTGTTTTCAGAAATGAGATGCCCATTCATGGCTGTATGATGAGCTGGCTTCTGCTCTTGCGCTTTTATTTCGTCAGCCAGCCCTTTATCCATCGCTTGCAACATCTGTTGCAATGTAACAGTGTCTTCATCTATCATCATTATCCACCTCAATACATTTTTTTAAAAAACGCCCTATTATGAGTGAGCGACATTATTACCATTCTGGAGGACGATGAAATGCCACTTCATTCACCGTTACTATTACAAGTCCTTATATAGAATCTCATACAGTTTTCCAGAAATCAGCCAATCTTTGCCGCTATATGGCTGTGCAAATATTTCTGCTGCGAGACAGAGATCATCTGCTGGATCCCATTTAACACCGTCACTTCCATGGAGCCTGACTACTTGTCTTTCACCCAAGATTGCCCTATCTCTACGGCAAAGTAAATCTGCTATAGTATCTGGTTTTTTATTCAGCTTGTTTGCTAAACGTTGGCTGAGTACCTCAACGTCGTTCCCTTTATATGCATGAAATGCCGAGACCACTCCATCAATGATTGGCTTGGTAAGACTCGATACATTTCCTTTATCCGTTGTTGGTATCTTGATCTTTATAGTCAGACCAAATTGCTTGGGTATTCTTTCCGGTATATGTAACATTTTCAGGCTATTAGACTTGATGCTATACCATGTATTCATTAACTGGTTCGCTGGTCTTGAAACTTTTACATTCTCCCACTCTGCTAAGTTTCTCCCTGTTCGCCAATACGAGAAAGCCTTATTTGCAGCCTCCATCGTGTAATAGTGGTAATGGAGATTTGTGCTTTCAAGCGTTTGGGGAGGATCTGGATATGAAAAACGCCTCTCGAAACGAATACCATAAGTAGTTAGGGGAGAAAATTGTGTTCCACCTACATTGTAAAACAAAATATTCTCCACATCGCAAACACTGTCTGATTGTGCTGCTCCATAGATTGCATGAAGAACCTGATTGGGTTGGCTTACTATGTTGTGTATAGTCTTACGGAGATCATTACGGAGATCTATAAGCCAGCTTTTAGGCTCGAAGGGAAGGCGTTGTATTGACCATGCCTCAGCAACGTTTTGTTCGTCTGAGTATCTAACTAGATATCTTTGCATAACGAAACCATCCTTGTATTTGAAATATCCTTTACTTGTCCTACTTATTCCAATGCAGAATTTGTGTTACGATGTTCTTACAAGTCATTATCTCTTTCGAAGTTCCCCAACCTCAGCAAGAATTCTTCTGTGCCTACAGAAGGAACAGATTCACCTGCCCACATCAAAAAAGGCCAACTTTGTTCTATCAACCGTTGGTACAAGTACCGACCGATCAAGGTATTTATTGCCGCGCTCACAAGACGTTTCTGGCAAAAAGAGACAGGCATGACAGGCTGCTTCGTGCAAGGAAGTATCCTGTAGACCAGCATGCTCGGCACAAAGTGGGTCCGAAGTACAACGGCGTGCGCGTTCCAGAGCACCATCGATGTGTCGTCCCAGTTGGTCCGGCACACCCAGACTTACCAGTCCTCCCAATGTTCCCTCGCTATCAGGAGCAGCCGTATACAGCAGAATACCAGCCATTGGACCCTGGTCATGCTCAGGCGAAAGAGCATAGATACGTTCGCGGATGCTGGCCGCACTGTACCCACACTCAAGAGTCAACTGCTGCATGAGAGCATGCGCAAAAGAATGCAGCAGAACATAGCGAAGACCAGGATAGCCCTGCTTGAGCTCTCCCATATGCCGCGCCTTACGCCACTGCATGTGAGCCTCTAAAAATGTGCGGTCATGTTTGTGCGAAGCAGGTCTCTCTATCCAGTCATTGAGAACATCCTCGCGAAATTCTAGAAAAATGCCCTCCCCACGTACCTCCGCTGCTGGTACCCACGTAGGCCGCTTGCGTGAGAGGGGAACACGATGCTCCTCTGGTACCTCTGCAACCTCGGTAAAATCTCCGGGCGATTCAATGCGTGTGAACCCTATCAATGCTCGTACTTCTCTCAGGCGTTCAACTAACACTACCTGTTTGATCACATTCTCGTAGCCCTGCGGCGCAGAGACCGTTCTCACTTTGAAGTCGCGTGCATCTGGGGCAACCGTCGGATTGCTCAAAACCTTCCATTCCGGCACTTTTAAGCTCGGTAAGGGAGCATCATCACTGGCCTCAGAGTCGTTCTTCCTGGCTTCAACTTTCTCCCAGATATCTTCATCGGAGTACGCGGAGAAATGCTCCAACTGTCCTATCCCCCGCAACAGCTCAATATTTTGCTGGCTCGTGACCTTCCCCAACAGATGCCAGTGATCCTCCACAAGCTGACCCAGCTTGTCAACGGCGTTGGGCACTGCAAGCGTCGAGAGCACCAGCGAAAACCAGCTATTTGAAGCGCCAAGCAGAATGGTTCGCAATTGCTCCTGACAAGGTTCTTTGTCATAACTGCGCAAGTGCGGATGGCGGCCATTACATTCCGGAAGATTTTTCATGCCCTCGGCCCCAAATGCGTCAGACAGACGCTTCTGCTTATTACAGGTTTCACACAGAACCTGGATATCAGCCGCCTCTCCTGTAACACCAAGCTCACGCAGTTTCAGCCTTGCCTGGCAGGGAACCTCTCCATGCACAAAGCGAATCCAGGGGAAATCATCGAGATGCCCATTTTTACATGCCACGAGAAAGCGAGCTGGCACAACAGGGGGTGGAGATCCCGCTGAAGGACAGTTTACATGGACATAGCGTGTTTTGTCGGCCCGGTAAACATCTGCCTTTAACTGAAACAGGCTTGATTTCAATGAGGCCAACGTGCGACACCGTGGACAGACCATCCAACGTGGAAAAGCTGCGACAGGCACCCCCACTAATGCACTTTCATCAAACGGATTCGGCGGACCACCTATTGACTCTGGCGCTTCTGGAGGCGCAAGGAGCCGTCCCACCTGGGGTCCTAGAATAGCTTGTACGGCTTGCAGCAAGCGCTCTTCACCCACCATTGCGGGATAGGGATTCTCCCAGTCATCCAACCCCATGACGATCGTGGAGATATAGGGTAAATCCACAATTGAACCAATACCGTAGGTAAATAGCACTTGATTTGGTCGTAACTCTCCGACACGGTATTTTTTTCTGGTTGTACTCATTCTTCTTCCCTTTCGGCTTTCCCAGATTTTCTCATCCTAGCTCCTCACCTTTGTTGCCTGCACTCTCAAGCGTGTCGTCCAGTTCGCGTTCGTCTAAAATCAAGTTGATGGAAGGTTCCACGTCGCGTAATGAGTTTAAACAGGTAAAGGGCATCCAATCTTTCTGTCCAGGTTGACGCAGGAGACCAACGGTCTGTCCATCTTTGCGTGTTTTATACCCAAGCTGTGTGCCGACGTTTGTTCTGGTCTTTTCCAGCCAATACTCTCGTAACCCTTCTAACGTTGCCCGCACGGTCGCGCCGACCTCTTCACTATTGGTGACATAAGCGGCCCTGCGCGAGAGATCATCGAGAGCTGTGATGAAATAGGGATGCGTCCCAATGACCTTTCCTGCCTGACTGTTCTCATTGAACTCAGAACCAATCAAGCGCACATAGCTCACCAGGAGCGCGGCAAGCCCCCGGTCAATGGCACGCGGTGCAAATGGTGTTACTGATAGCGCTTCCACTTGCTGATAGAATGTCGCATGATAGTGCTCAAATTGTTCATAGTGCGACAGATCGCGAGGCCTCACCCAGTTGAAGACGACACAGACTAAGCCGGGCGCGTTACGCCCAACCCGGCTGGTGGCCTGGATATATTCAGCCGTCGTTTTTGGTTGACCCGCCACAACCATCAAACCAAGCCGCTTGACATCCACACCCACCGAAATCATGTTCGTTGCCAGAAGCACATCAAGCGGTCGTGGCGATCCAGCATCTCGCGTCGGGTCAAAGACGCGTTCGAGCTTATCAAGGACATCCGGTATATCCGTGGAACTCTTACGAGAAGTGAGTTCTTCCAGCAATGGTGGATTGCGCCGTGCTAGTCCCCTCTGCTCCATCCTGAAAAGGCGCGAACGTACATCATCTTCAACGAGACGACGCATGCCTCCCAACTCGTTCATCGAATTGAAATAGCCGACAAGGGTCATCCAGGGATCGGTAGCCTGCCCGTAGCGCAGATAGAGATACTGACCAGCCGAGAGATAGGCGACGTAGACGCGAATAAGTGCGGCTTTCAGGCGACGCCCGCTCGCACAAATGCCCATATATCTGCGTCCAGGCGTTGCTTCATCTGGTTCACGCTGGCGTGCAAAGAAATTATCCGTCACATCCAGTCCTTGCGGCGGAAAGACATTCACCTCGCGCATAAATAGCGCTTGTACCTGTTGGGCCGCTCGTCGAATAGTCGCCGTTGCTGCCACGACTTTCGGTCGCACTCTCTTCCCATCTACCGTCCATGTCGAGAGGTGATCCACTGCCACTTCATAGAGCGCAACCAACGTACCAAGGGGGCCAGAGATGAGGTGGAGTTCGTCCTGGATAATCAGATCAGGCGGGCGCAGTGGGGCATGCGCAAGAGATCGCGCTGCAGGAAAATTTCCTACTGCTCGGTGGTGGTCTTTATCCTCAAGATCGGGGCAGTGGAAGCCGTGACGGCTACACTGCTTATCTACCTTGCCAAACAACATCTGCGTGGCCCCATTCCAGGGCATCTGGGCAAATTTATCCACGGTCGAGATGAGCAATGCTGGCAGGCAACGATAGATTTCCTCATCGACAACCAGTACAGGCAGACCCTCAGACGAGTTCTTACGGCTGAAGGGGCAACGACCCAGAGTGTCACCGCAGTAGATAAAGGTACGACCGCGCCCTTTTGCGAATGGTTCGACCTTGATATCACGCCCTGCCTCAATGGGAGAGCCACACCAGGGACAGTTCGTCAACTGGCGTGCAGAGCCAACGCCGCCAATTGCACTGCCTCGCTGATACTGACCTCGATCCTGCATACTCGCTTCTTCGCTCTGTTCCGTCGTGTTGGGGGTGGTACGTTGCCCAACCCAGAGTCCCAGGCGAAAAGGTGTCGTGCCCCATGTGCGCTGCTTCTCCTCTTGCCGAATAAGCTCACAAGCGCAGATAAGTGCCGTCGCGCGCTGGAATTGTTGGAGTGTAAGCAAGCGTAGCGTATAACGCATAATCACCGCAACCCCCTCCTCGCCTGAGTGGCCTTCAACTGTTCCTTGTAGACGGCGGATTGCCAGTGTATAAGCAGTCAAGCCAAGATATGCCTCTGTTTTTCCACCACCAGTTGGAAACCAGAGGAGATCAGCCACCGCACTTGCTTCGGCGCTGCGATCAGGATGGTGCAGATCGGTCAGCGCTGGCAGGTTGAGCAGAATAAAGGCCAACTGGAAGGGACGCCAACTGCGGTTCTCCGGACGATCTTTGTCCTCTAACGACGTACTCAGCCCTCGTCGCTTCTCTTCGGCATACAATGCATGGATGCGCTGCTGCCACATGGCTTTATTCATAAAAGAGAAGGCTTGCGCAGCATGCCGATTCTTCGATAAGAGCGCAATCCCTTCCTTCATACGCACAAGGGTACGCTGGCATTCCTCCATTGCCTGCTCTGCGACATGCTGGTATTCTGCCAATCCAGCGTCCGGGTTATTGATGCGTGTTGTTTGTTCTGCAATCCAGGTTTCATAGGAGGTGGCGAGGGGCATCAGCTTGCCAGCCAATTCTGGCATAGAGCTTTCGGCAAGCCCTTGCATATCCAGCACCAGATCCGTCAGTCCTGGTATCTCAATCGTGGTAGGAGCTTCGGTACGTGGCACATCGTACGTAGGTACAACACGCGTAGCAAGACGAACCGCTCTGGTTGGGTCGCCCGGCACGGTCTCGGCATGTACACCAATACCATGACCAATGGCAAAGCTCACCTGACGCCGATAGAGCATCATCATGGCAAGCTCTTCATCGGACAGTCCCTTTGTTCCACCGAGAGCGCGATGCTGAAAGATCGGTGCATTGTCTAGTGCGGCAACCGAGAGTTTCTGGCTGAAAGACCCAGGCTTCATCACGGCGCTTCTCAGGTTCGCTCTGTTCATTGATCAGAAAGAGTGTTAGCGTCCAGCAGTCATCTAAACGGCGTATCACCCCCCGCACAATCACGTCAGGTTGTTCCTCTGGCTCAGGACTCCAAGATGGAATTGGCCCTTCTTTTAAGGGAATGTGTTTCGACTTCTCTCCAACATGCTTGCGCTTCCATACCATTTTGGGAGCACCCTTGGGAGTTTTCACCGTCTCGCTATGCTCACGCCTATAGTAACCCCAACTCGCCTCAACGCTCAGACTGGTAGCCGTTCCATCAAGAGAGAAGCTCATGCCGATCGACGAGGGATAGAGGCTGGTAATTTGCAGCGTTGCATCATCATTGGCACCATCATCAATGCTTCCTTCTTCTGGGACTGCAAGCTCATCCAATTCTTCTGGGTGAACCTGCTGATCACGGGGGGCAAGTGCTCCTACCAGATACCGATCACGCACACTACCCTCATCTATCTCCTCCTCAATCCCACCTGCCGGACCGAGCAGGTCTCGCAACACGAGCTGCTCCAACTCATCGCGTAATGCCGAAGGTGAAAGTGGTTGCAGAAGAGCACGAGGAGGTTCTGATAGAAGCAGCCCAGGTTGTGCAAGTTTCTCCTCCACAGGAGCAGCACTATCCAGAGCTGCTGATTGCTCAGGTTCTCCGATAGCAGGAACGATCTGTTTGCTCTCGGTCCGTTTGTGCTCACTGCGACGAGGTGAATTATGTTCTGCCCCAGAGAGTGCTCGTAGCACAGCGCCAGACAATTCATCAGGTACAGTTTCAATACCGAGAATTTCATTATGGTCAACCAGATCCAGACCGGCAAGCAAAATTGCGAGATGCTCCTGAGAAGCAGTTGCGACCTCGTTCCAATTCAATGTGGCCTCGCCTGATTGTAAGTGTCGATTGATGGCTTCCAGGTCAAGTTCGCCTGGAAGGACTTTTGGCAAGGTGATTACATCCACAAACACGTTCCCCTTTTTTCTATGAGAAATGCTTTTCGATGAGCGTTTCAGCTTCTTTGCTCAGTGTACCTGATTCCAGGGTTGTAACGAGACGACCAGGGAAAAACTTATTATACCATTCCTGCTTTGTTTCCCAATGATGGCGGTATTCGTCATTATCTAGGCGACCAAGATGTTCCCAATACCATATCTCTCCAGACCACTTAACGGTGAAATCGGGGAGGTAGAATGTTCCATCAGATGCATAAAGTGGCACTTCGTACTGAAACGGAATATCCCGTTCAGTGAGCATATTTGCAATGATAACCTCCGATTTTGAGCGTACCATAATATCTGCAAGCGTCTGGTGGATCTTCCCTTCTTCGTACCACTTGTGTTTTGTTCGCATCTCATCGGATACAGGATGGAAAGAGAACAGCGATGCATTGATTCCAACAAGATGCGAATTTTCTGGTCGCCGCATACTCAAAAGCGGTGAGATGTCCTCCTGAATAAAAATAGTACAATGCCGCCTGGCACGCGTTACTCCAGTATAGAACAATTCGCGGGACAACAACGCTACCTTATCCTTAGGAAGAATAAAGTAAATACGCTCGAACTTGCTTCCTTGAGATTTATGCACCGAAATGGCATAGGCCAGTTCAAGGTTCTCTGCAACCTGGTTCGATGATGTGTAATCAAACCATAAATGCACTTTACGGGAAAAAACGACTTGAAAACGATTTATATGAAAGAAAGGCTTAAACCAGATGTCCCTGTCACTGCCATAGGGCTTCACGAAGCCTAGTTCACCGTTATATACCTCAAACCGTTCGTGTTTCCTCGTATTTGTATTAAATCCATGCATGGGATTAGATTTTGATCGGTTAATAACTTGTATGACTTTATCAAATAGCGTAATACCTGCTAAGCTCCCTCGATCTAACATTTTGCCACGAGCATGCTTTTGGAGTACTTTGTTGATATTATCTATACCAGACAATTCTCCATGATAGGGAGCGATAACTTGCTGATATTCTGGCCGCATCTCTCCATTTTGCTCGAATGCGGCTTTCCACAAGTCGAAGGGACGTGAGGCATCAAATGGCTTGCCCGTATCCTTCTCCATATCTGCGACAATGGTACTGGTTAACTGCTGAGCCAGTTCATCGGGATCTTTCCAATACATAACGCGTAAATCCTTATCGATCTCGCCTCCCTCCTGCACCCGGTGTAGTATATCCTCGGCATGACTCTTCGCCATCGCATCCTTCTCAGCGGTTTGCCTGGTGCGTATATAAAGTGATGCAAGTTCAAGGATAGCGGTTCCCTCCCCTTTCAGGCGGTTTTCCATCTGGCGAATATTGGTTTCCAGAAAACCAACACTTGAACGGTCAGACTCCTGTAACCAATCGATCAGGTCTGCGAAAACACGACCTCGTCCAATTGGTGGAAGTTGATTGGGATCACCGACAAAGATCAAACGCTGTACCGATGCCCAGTTGATGGAGCGGAAGAGGGCTGCGATAAGTTCTAAATTCAGCATCGATGCTTCATCGATAATGTAGGTTGAGAATTTATCTTCCGTGATCCCGCCAACCTGTTTAAAGGTCATATTTGCGTTGAGCCAGTGGTGTTGAGCCAGAAATGAGTGAATAGTGGCGGCTGGCTTCCCTGTAGCCTCACGAATACGGTCGGCTGCTTTGCCTGTTGGTGCAAGCAATTGGAACGAGGTTCCTGTACCATGGGCTTTTTCGATGCCTTGGATCAACGCCTTAATCACTGTCGTTTTCCCTGTACCCGCCGCACCAGACAGCACACAAATTGGGCGCACAAAGATCTGCTGGCAAACTGTAACCTGCCCTTGAATGGCCTCGTCATACTCTTTGGGATTCCGCTCTGCGAGAGAACTTTCTTCGTTATAAAGATAACTGTGCCAACGCTTCTCAGTGAGCGGCATTTTGAAGCTGATATCCTGGCGTTTCGCCAATCCACGGATCTGCTTTTCCACGCTTCTTTCTGCTTCATAGACTGTTTTGAGATAGAGATATGTGCGACCATCCTCTTTACGAAACGTCAATGCACCAATCAGTATATCCTCATCAACTTCAAGGTATTGTTCTGTAAATTCGCTGTGTTTCCACGCGGGTAAAAAATTCAGCTTGTCGTTTACTGCGAGGATGACCTGAGAAGCAGAGACAAAGGCGTCTTTGTCTTCTCGCTTGAGTTGCTCGACGCAAAGCGCTCGCAAGCGACGTCCATCGTCTCTGATATCAAACATGAATTTGCCACCAAGTTCAGGTGATGGATAGATACCGTGATCGATTTTGCTGAAGGGGATGATATCATCGGGTCCGTCACCTTGAAATTGTTCACTTAAGATGTAGGGGTTCTCGGCAATCGCAGGGAGCGACGCTTCAATGCCATTTGCCACTCTCTCGTCAGACAAAATATGCCGCAGTTGGTCAGGACGCAGGTCGAAGCGAGGAAATATCTCTTCCAGAAGGCGTTTCTGGTCACCTGTTTTTAGTTTCCACTGGCGTACAACGTTCTTTATCTTCTCGTCTGAAAGCATAAGGTTTGTAACAGATGTTGTATGTCCATCAAGGTAAGCGAACAGGCTTTTTTTCGAGTTCTGCTCGTTTCCATCTGTGGTTTGCTGCTTAAAATAGGGTATCGCCTCTTTAAAATCCAGGTAATCAAGCACGGCTGGTAGACCAGGATACAACCCACGGCTCCGCCACAATTCTCCAACTAATGACTGCAGCCAGCCGATTCGTACTGACCAGTCTTCGCTCGTATCGCCCATGTCTTTTAGCGTGGTAGCTATTTCCAGGAGTTGCTCGACGAGGTCTAGTGCATCATCATCAGAAATAGCTCGTGTTGCATATTTGAAGTTACGCTGGTTATCTGGAACAAGAAGGATCTTATCTAATATCTCCGGTGAATCCATATAAAGGTGATATGGTATACGAAAACCTTGATTTGGATAATGCGATGTAAGATTGCTCTGCCATACAAATCCACCATATCTTTCTATTGTTCTCGGTGAGCAATTTTCATAATTCATCACACCGCCAACATGTTTTACTCTGGACACGCCGACAACTACATAGCTCTTAGTCTCCTCTTCATTAAAAGGATTACTGTAGTTGGCATAGTAAAATACCAGACTGCGATCTTTCTCGATTTTTGTAAGGTAACTGCGAGCTCCCTCTAGACGTTCCTTCGCTGGCTTCGTCTTGCCATTATCATACATTTCTTCATAAGGCCAAATACAGACGGTAGCGGGCGGCAAGTCCCATTCACGTCGTCTTGTATTGTCATTAAAGAAAACTGGAGCATCCGCAAAAGCTTTGAGTTGTTTCGACCCAAAAGCATTGATGCTGGAAATGCATGGAGGGATGCCGCCTAATTCTGAACAGCAGCGACCACTATTGGCCTGTTCCCACTCAAGGTCACGGGTCTCTCCAATCTTTGTTCCTGGATATGAATGTGGCCCAACACAATAGGTATTCGCAGCAGGATTGCGGCAAATATGCCCATTCCAACCATCCATATGCCACGCCACCCTTGCCGAAACATGGTTTGTCATAATGTATTCCCTTCCAATTACTTCTTCTTGTGGACATACCCAAATAGAGCTCTTTATCCAATATTCCAATACGTTGCATCGAAACTCTGAAGCAACGGTGATTTTGCCTGAGCAGGTATCGTTATCAGTAACGCACGCATCGCTCGGGTCATGCCAACAAACATGATGCGTCGATTCATGGCAAGATACTCTTCTTGCTCCTCCACACCTGTATGTGTAGGCCCATGGGTATACCATCCACTATTGATAAAACCTGATAGAGCAACAATAGGAAACTCTAACCCCTTCGCAGAGTTCAGAGTCAGCACCTTTACTCCTGGACGCGCCAAATTCAGCTCCTGTCCAGACATAAACGTGGCTTCTATGCCCTGCTGAGATAGTTCGGCGGCGATCGCTTTTCCCGCCTTGATGGTTGGACAAAGCACGGCACAAGAGCCAATGGCGAGCTTGAATTCTCGCGCAGCAGCAGGCAAAAAGTGGGCAAGGAGTTGGACTTCTTCACCTCCACTCTGAATCTCTCGTACAGCAGGTGCAGGGCCGCTATTCATATAAATATGCTTTACTTGCTCTGTATCCAGCGCTCCTTCTGTCAAGTAGGATTGCGCGGCCTCGCCGATCTCTCGGGTTGAGCGATAGTTGGCATGTAAAACACTGGTGCGCCCCTGGAAGCGCAGACTTGCATGCACATCATCCCAGTTGAAGCCACTCCCGTAAATGGACTGGTTCGCATCGGCGGTGATAAAGATACGGTTAGTTTTCTCGCATAAGCGTACCAACAGTCGCAATGCACTGGGATCAAGGTCTTGTGCCTCGTCAATTACTACCGCACCATAGTAGAGACCAACAGCACCATCTGCCACACATTTCTCTGCCAGCGCTCTCGCTTGATGCCAGGTTTCTTTGCCTTGCTGTTTTAATAAGCGTCGAAAGGTCTCATAAACGCTCCAGATTGCTCTTCTTTGCAACGCATTGAGATGGACCTTGCGACCAGGACGAGATGCAGCAAGATACACTACTAACGAGTTGATCTGACGCGCTATAATGACCTGGCTCATTTCCTGATAGAGATAGTCAATGCTGAGCCGTTCGACCGTTTGCTTCTGCCCCTGCTGCTGCACTGCATTCCCTTCAAATTGCGTGACCTTGAGCGCTTGACGTAGGAGCGTATTGGCTTCGCCCTGATCTATAAATTTTGGGGCTATCCCCGCCTGCCCCAGCAGCTTCGAGACTATTCTATCCGCTGTCTGTACCTCTACGTACTTCACATCATCACCAAGCAACTGTTGTAACAATTGTTGGGATGAGTTGACCAGGGCATTGGTATAGGTAGTGAAGAGGATACGGAACTCGTCACGGCCTTTCTTGCGTAGTTCCTGTACCATCGAGCGCACGCGATAGAGTGCAATAGTACTCTTGCCCGTGCCCGGCCCACCTTTGAGCAGGGTTGGCCCGCTACCATTCATACCCCAGGTAACGTACTTTTCCTGCTCTGGTGAGAGTTTGAGCAGGAAACCGAGCAATTCACCCTCTTTGTAGCGTAGCAGATCGTTGACATCGTTCAAGAGGAAATCAGGCTGTTGCAGCACCTCAACGAGAGGCCGCTCAAACAGATACTCATCGATATTCAGCAGGTAATCATCGGGTACGCCGGAACAATCCAGGAGATCATCGCGTGTCTGAATAGCGAGGAGCCGGGCATGGCATACAGCGGGAACATTGAATTTTGCCAGCAATTCTTCCGTGATTGGTTCAGGCAATGGCCTCTTCTCAGGTGCTTTGGGTGCAAACATCTGTTCCCAATCTGGTTGCCCTGCCTTAATTGCCTGTGCCTCGTCAAGGTGTGTGTCAAGGCCACCAAGAAATTCGACATCCATATCCTCGTCGTAGGTATCGTCATCGCGGCGGCGCAGGGCAAGTATACTGATATATGGCTGCTCGAACGTATAGAAGATACGATAATCGCCGCAGCGGATACGGTGCAGCTTGCCTCCCATATACTTGAGCTGCTTCTTGACCTTTGCATCTGGCGTTGGGTCCTGTGCCAGGAGATTAATTTTCTCCAGGACTTGATGGGTCTCTTTTGGAGGCAACGCCAGCAAGGCTTTAAAAAAGTCTGGCTTTTGCGTGATACGCCATTCTGTACTCATACTCTCTATCTCCACTCATCAGTGATCTCCAGAATTGAAGCGAGGCTCCTACTTTCACACTTGTGCATTGGATGTTAGTGGGAAAGAAGTCAAAAGACTTTTCACTATTTTTATGAGATCATCTACATTTTCTCTCGTAGGAGGATTTGTACCTGGATGATCGCAACTATTGCGCACATCGGCCATCCATTGAATTTGCCTCCACTGTGCTGTATCGTATATACCTGTGTTTCTTAATGCATCGTTCACTTTAGAAATGCCATCGCTTTTTCCCAATATAAGAGGAGGCTGCTGCTGATTGCAAAGAAGCTTTAAATGACGCTCTAAGACTAAACCCGCTGTAGCTCCAGCCGCAGCAATATGACCAACATTCAGAAGGATCTGAGCTTCTGGAAGTCCATTATCTCCTATTGTACCTTCAACTAACCGTGTATACTTGCGGGCAGCACAACTTCGGTGAGTCAATTGAGCATTATCAATGACGGTCTTACCACCTTTATTATGAGGAATGATATGATCAACGGTGCTATCATCAATGGAATGAATTTCATTCTTGCAAATTGCGCAAATCTGGTTGTTATTATAGAGAATTCTGACGAACATTATAATTGAAGAAGCGAGGTTCCACATAGACATTGGTAAATATTCGCTGTACCTCAGTTTTAAAGCCAAACCAGCGCAGCTTTGTGGCGTTTTTACCTGCTGGTTGTCTCGAAATAGCCAGCCGTACTTGAGGATTGGTGAGCAGATAGAAAATATAGGCTTCTCGAATCTGTTCAGCGACTGCCTGTACTTTCGCTGGTGTATACCCTATGAGTGCCGATGCTTGAATATCAAGCGCTGCAATTGAGAATCGGGTATCCCAGTTTCCTTCAACGGTTGGATGATCTTCTGTACCTGTACTGTAGAGATGCCCAGCATTTGAACCAAACACAACGTAAACATTTTGCATAGTTTGTCGGAAAAGGTCCGCCAGGGCTTTGATCTGTACCTGGTCCTTGGGGGCATAGACAGCCATATAATCGTTGAGGAAACCTTTCAATTTACCTGCGTAAGAGTCAATTCGATTGGCAAAAGCAAAAAAGCGCAGAATCATCTCTCTTTCGAGAAACCGAGGTTCAGGTTTTGCACTGCCCTTCACTTTTCGCCAGGAAGCATCTTGCTCTAGTGCCGTGAGCAGATCACAAAAGGGTCCTCGATAGATACAATTGCGTAGCTCTTGCTCATTCAACGCAATTGACCCGCGATTGAGGCGTTCAAATACCTCATAACGTAGATTATGATTTTGACCAGCATCGATCACGATGGTACGAATCGTTGCATCGAGCACCGTTGATTGATGTTCTTCTGATAACTCATGGAAGCGTTTGCCATTCAGGCTTGCTAAGCGTTGAAGTTTCTGAAGTGCAAAATCATTTCGCACAAAGCGAATTAATGTAGTCAAGCGCTGTTGCCCGTCAATAACTTCAAAATGTTTATTGGGCATTTTGCCAAATAAATTGGTGGAATGGGTATCTCCAACAAGAGTGACTCAATGAGGCGTGATGGTAGTTCGGGTCTCAGCGCCCAAACATATTCGCGTTGATATTCCGGCTGGACATCGATCTGTCCGCGCTCAAATTTATCACGTAAGGCTGAAATGGTCCAATCAGCCGTTTGACTGGCTACTGGACGATCATCACTTTCGACAACAAGATCCTCTGTTTCATCCTCTGGTGGGAAAGAGTCCTCGAACGTTTCTTCAATTTCATAGCTCATATGATATCTCCTTTGTGTTCTAATCCTGACTTTTAACAAGTATTTCTGTTGCTTCTCTTAATAGGAAAATGCAAATAACATTATGTAATGTATTTGAAGTGCAGAGCTTTATCAAAACAATGTCTCCTGATGTGTCATCGACCCCATTCCTTCACTACTTGTACTTGTCCCGTCCTCTTTCCGCTTCTTCTTACCTTTCTTCGCCCCCTTCTCATGCAGCCCCAGCGCCACTTCCTCCGTATAGCGCTCATGATTTAGCTTCAACAACCGATCAAGCACCTCTCGCCTCGCCTCCTCACTAATCGTATATCGCAACCCCTGCTTCGTCTCATGAAAACCATGCCCCAATTCCAGATCATCCCACCCATACGTGTGCGCCACAGCCTCGTCCATCTCTTTGTGCAATTCACGCAACTTGACGATATCGGGTTCATGCTCGTCGGGATTGTGGAAACGGTTGTATGTTTTGGTGAGTCCTTCCTGGCGTGTGAGCATGATGGATTGGCGGTGGGTGTTGTAACGTTCGCCGATGTTGTTGAGATTGCTCATATTTGTTGGAAAGGGGAAGGTCTCGAAACAATCCGTAGGTGTATAACGTTGATCATTTCTAAGGCTAGAACCATTAGCTCTTGCCCAATCACCATGAAATGTACATTGAATGAGGGCGAAGGTAGCGTCTGATTCTGAGGCAATTACGCAGGTTGCTTCAGAACAAACAATACCAGTAGGTTCCCAGGAGCAAATCATATATTTTGATACTCTCGGAACCACTAAAACCCGTTTCATATCAGCAATTGTTGCGTAGAGTGCTGATGCTCGTTCGGCATATTGCCACCATCGTTCACGTCGAATTTTACGATTATTTTTGTCTCTCTCTGGCTTAACCTTTTCTCTTATGATATTCAAGCAATCAGGATACTGTTCTGCAACATCTAAAGGCCAGTCATGGAAATTAATGACCCATCGACTCGGAGATTGATCTGTACGAGAATTCAGGTCCTCCCCATTAAGGTAAGAATAGAGGATATCTTTGTTATGAGAGTCTTTTACTATAATTTCGTGTGCTTCTTGTTGCTCAAGGACAAAACCCATTCCTAATACATAAGAACCGATGAAAGATTTACCAGCATTAGTTATTAAGGAAAATGGTTTACCCTGTATTTTCCCTGGTGGTGTTAGAAATGCGGAGATTTCTTCTACTGGTACATCATTTAATATATACAATCCATGCCACGGTCCAGACCTTAACCAAATATGTGCTACTTCCAGTCCTGCCTCACCAGGCCATTTCCGGCTCGGAATAGCACGAGGAATTGACCAACCAGAAGCAATAATCTGATCAAGGCCAACTTCACGGGTATCACCTTGCGCAATGGTATTTGTTGCTAGTAATGCACACATGCCTTCTCTTCTTACCAAGCTTGTCGTGCGTAGGAAAAAGTACGCGCATAGATCGACGATACCACGTTTACCTAATGCCAGATATTCTACTAGATAATCACGGTAATCAGTCCCTAATGCTGCTGTAATCTTGCCTCCTCCCTGAAAAGGTGGATTACTCACAATAGCAGAAAACCCTCTCTCTTCATCCAAACCACTCACAAACACCTCCGGAAACTCCAACGGCCAGTGGAACGGCTTCCTCTCCCGCAATAGCTCGCCAACCTCCTCGTGCATTGCCTTAAAATTCTGCCTGATCTTTTCCTGGTGTGCTTCAGTAAACTTCTCGCGACGAGCATCCTCAATGGTACCAACCAGCACCGTATAGCGAACATGGATGGTACCCTCAAGCAAGTCTATGCGTTTGGTGTCGCTCAAAGCAGTGGCAATGAGCAGGTCGGCTCCCAGAGTAACCAACTCCATGGCCTCTTCAGCTGCAGCTAACAGGCGAGCTTTGGCTTCGATATCGTGTACATCGAGTTCCTGCATAGCACTGATCTGTTGACGCAGTTTAAGAGCGGTATTAAGGGCGCGGGTAATAGCGGGTTCAAACCAGACCATCTGGCGCGGTTTGTCTGTACCCTGGATATTGTCCATTGACCAGGTCGTCAGTTGGCGCAAGTTAACGCCGAGCAACGAATCGCCGCACCGCAGGGCATGGTCGAGGAACGTGAAGGGCCGGTTCTTATTGAGTGTGATGAGCCAGAGCGAGAGCTTCGCCATTTCGACCGCAAGCGGATTCTTATCCACGCCGTAGATGCAGCGTTCACTGACCAGCCGCATCGCAATGGCAAGGCGTTCATCTGAGTCTCTGGGTAGCAAGGTCTCGTGCAATGCTCCGGTTGAGGGCAGACCTTCGGGCGTGATTTGCGGCTTGCCGGGTAGCGCCTGCTCGGCATTTTCCCATGCCTCCACCAGCTTTTCGGAGAGGTAGCGGCAGACCTGCACCAGGAAAGCGCCCGATCCCATTGCCATGTCGCAGACCTTTAGATCGAGAATCTCCGATGCTTGGCGCAGTTGCCACTCTTCCTGTGGCTTGCCCTCTGCTGGACCGTTGTAGACCAATGGATCGAGGGTGTGCTGCACAATCGGCTCGGTCAGGCTGCGCGGCGTATAGTGAGTTCCTGTTGTGCGGCGGTCACGACCTTGCGTGACATAGACTGAGGTCGTAGTGATAACGACAGGTTTGTTGAACGTATCCGTGCGCAAGAGTCCGGCGAAAGGCAAAATGTGCTCAAATAATGCCGGACTGCTATCACAGGCCGCCATCAAATCCGCACGACTGAAGCGTTTGGGCATGGGTGAGACGGTCAGCGCATTCTTAATGGCGTTGAGTGTACGGCCTGTTTTCTCTTCTAGAAATGTAGAGAGTGCTTGTTCGCTTTTCGTGGCTCGTTCTTCTAAGGTGTCCAGTGCCACTTCGCTTTCGTTGGCTATGGACCCAAACAGGCCGAGCATAGGTATCGTTGCACGACGGGCAGTATGATCGAGCAGACCCTCATAGACGTGGCCTATCTGCTCGATATCCAGGGCACGAAAAGAGAGACGTCGTCGCTCGGTTGGGCCACCTCCCGGTACTTTGACCTGGAGAAATTGCAATGCTTCTAGCAGATGTAACACTGTACGATTATTGATTGCCAGCGGTTCAGCCAGTGTATCTCGCCATGAGGTGCCACGAGCACGCCCCTCTAAGAACGGATAACGATCGGGGTCGAAAAGGTGACCTCCATACGCTGGAAGGCGCATATCTTGATATTCAATACCACCATGGACAACGCGAAAGATGGCGAGCAGGCGACTCCAGGCATCGTGACGTCGTTCCAATACTTCCTCACCTGACTGTTCAGCCTGATCACGTAAGATAGCCTGAAGGGTGGAAACCGCGTAATTCCGGTCATAGAGCAGTTCGCCGAGCAGCAAGAGACCACGCTCTTCAGCTGACAAAAGGAAAACGAGCCGCATCATTATCGTCAGGGCTGCTTCATAGAGGTCTGTTTCTAACACATTGCTGAGTAGTTTGCGATTTCTATCCTTGTCGATGCTGTCGAGCGACTGCACTAGCATTTCGACTGCCCGGCGCACCTGGTAGCCTAACTGGTCAGTGACTTCCTGCTGATTGTTGGCACTTTTGGTGAGCATTGCTTCGAGTGTTTCATCACCCGGCACGCCAAAGAAGCGCCGCATTCCCAAGAGACTACGAATGGCTCGCAGTGTGATTGGTTCCTCAAGCCAGAGGGCTGCGTACCAAGAGGCAAAGCCTGTTGTCTCATTGGACGGTGCGTCAACGAGCATCCAGCGTTCACCATTGGTCACCAGTCCCAACCTCACCCCTGTATGGCGCAAGAGTTCCATCATGCGGGTGGCGGGCGAGGCTTTCCAGTGTAGACTGGCAATGGATTTGTCCAGATCTTGCCCTACCAGATACTGCTTGATGAGGAGACGTGGTTGGTGATCATCAGGCGAGATCAATGCTATATCCGGGAGCAGTGTTTCACCATGTTCTGGCATATATGCTCGAAGGGAGGACGGCAAAGCCTGCCCTTCGACCAATACCTCTCGTGGCATTTCCAGCACGTTTGTCAGTGTGAAGCGCAGCCACTCAAGATGAATTGCAGGATCTGGGCGCACTCCTGACTGGTTATCAGCCCATTCATCATAGGCCATGTGCAATATACGCCGCTGTTCCGACTCCTGTTCACTCTTTTCCAGGCCCTGAGGAAAGATGTTCAGCAGTACCGGCATCGTGAGAAAGGGGCCAGAGACCTCGATAAGCGACAGCCATTCGGCGTGTTGACGAGCGATAGACATAATAAGGCATCCTTTTCTAACGTGCCATGCGCTCTGGTATAAGATAGGTCACGGCGACTGGGAAGAGGCGTGGCTGCGGATCCGCAAAACGCTTGCGGATATGTGCTCGCTCCTTCTCAATTTCGGTATCAATTTGTTTAGCACGTTCTGTAAGAGCTGACATGTTGCGTTCGAATTGCTCTTGCTCTGTGGTGCTAAAGCCTGCCAGTTGCAGCTGCACTACTTCAGGCTGGTGCAATTCGGCCAGAATTGTGACACGCAGTTCGGTCAGAATCGTGGTGATATCGCTCATCTCTTTCTCGGCTCGTTCCGCCAGAAATTTTTGGAGACCGTTCGTGCGCTCACGCATGCGAGCCTCAAGGGATTGCAGTAGAGCCTCACTATGAGTTGGCCAGAGTTCACGCAGGCGTTGCTGCATCTGTGACGAGACTGCATCTGGCCGCGCGGCCTCCAGTGCCTGTTGGACCTGCCCGACGTTCATGCGAGCAAAACGCCCTTCTCGCAGATAGCCACCCGCAGTGATGAGTTCTTCGTGTAGACGTTGGTTATCGCCGCCCAGGAGCAACAACCGACCATGTGCGATGACAGCAGGGGTATCCAATCCTATATTGGGTACGACTCGTGCCGTCACCCGGTAGAGTTTGCGCTGGCTATCGGGCGACCAGATTTCGGCACGCAGCAGTCGTAGAGACATAGCGACCAGGCGGTGGTTGAGATGAGCCAATACGACATCATCTCGTTCCTTGGCGGTATCGTAGTCAAACACAATGGGTCGTTCAAGGTGTGTGAAAGGATGCTCCAGGCCCGCTTTACACGCTGCCCAGCTTCCACGCAACGCAGGAACCGCGAACACTTCAATATCTGGGGTTTTTTCATCGACGCTCTTCAATGTAGTGCGCGTGAGTGGCGGCTGCTCAGCCAGCTCCAGGGCAGTTTCAACGACTGCCTGCACATGCTCTGGCGTCAGATGAAGTTCATGCTTGCTTTCTTGTAGCTGGTCATGCAGCCTGGCTATCTGCTCCTTCAGCTTACGCTCGAATTTCAACAAACTGCGTAGAGGGGCAGCCCTTTCCTCAGCAATACGCGTTTCCAGTCGTCGCCTGCGCCCAAGCATGGCATCCTCTACCTGTTCGGCAATTACCGGGCCAACCTTCCCTAGATCCTCGCGAATGGATTCAACTTTGCGCACTGCTCGCATCAAAAATTCCAGATCGTCATCCAACTCTCCAATCTGGAGGTCTTCCCCAATCGGAGCATTATGGAACTTGCTGCTGACAAAGTGATAGATGTTGACTTCGGAGGCACGCTGGCCATGCCGATCAATACGCCCATTACGCTGTTCCAGGCGATTGGGGTTCCAGGGTATTTCATAATGAATGAGATGACTGCAATGGTTTTGCAGATCAATTCCCTCGGAAGCGGCATCAGTTGCAAGCAGGATACGGACCTTCGACTCACGAGGGTCCGCCTGGAAAGCGGCTTTGATTCTTTCGCGATCTTCGATTTTCATGCCCCCATACAACGTGAGTAAGCGTTCAGATTTTGCCAGGCCCTCACGTTCCAGCAGATCATGTAGCCACTTCTGAGTGGCGCGATATTCGGTGAAGATAATGACGCGCTCTGTTGACCATGTACCTCCGGCTTTGATCGTGCGATGCAGCCAGGAGATGAGTTCGGCAGCTTTGTTATCCGCATGGGTACGAGCTTGTGCGGCCCAGTTGCGCATTTGAACGAGCAAATGCTTCTCTTCGGGATTTGGTTCGCGGAAAAGCGGCGCGGCGGCTTCCAGGGCAACGGCGTTGGCTTCTTCCAGTTCATCGTCGTTGTCGGTCTCTTCCTCAGTTTGCTCTACCTGGCGACGCAAGATACCGATATTCGCTTTAAAGGCAGATGTGTTACGTCTCCGGGCGTTGGTCAGCGAGGTCTCGTGCTGTCGCAGTGTTGTGGCAAATGCTTCAGGCGAGGAAAAGAGGCGTTTCTTGAGCAGCTTCAGGACAAACTCGGTGGCATACTTCTCCACGTCGTCAGATGCTTTCACCAGACGGGAGTGGGTGTACGTTTGTAAGAGAGAATGCATCTCCCGCTCTTCCTGACTATAATTCACTTCGATGGGGTTCAACACGCGTCTGGGGAAACGCGGTGTACCATCCCAGTGTGGAGGCAGTTCAGATTTGAGGCGGCGTATCATGACCGCTTGCAGTTGTTCGCGATTGACCTTTACACCCCTGGCGAAACGCTGATTATCGAGCAATTCCAGCAGCGCAGTGAAGCTCTCAGAGTAGCCATTATGAGGTGTTGCCGAGAGAAACAGTTTGTGCTCAAAGTGGGGAGTGAGGCGACGCAGAGCCAGGGTGCGCTGCGAGTCTGTGGCGTATTGGCCTCTTCCAGAGGGTGCAACATTATGGGCCTCATCGACGATAAGCAGATCAAATTTGCGTGGATATGTTGGTTCACCACTGGGAGGCAAGACCTCGCTGAAGAGGCGCAGCGGACGCTCGCGTTTGAGGAAGTCAATTGAGGTAATGAGGCGAGGGAAGTGGGTCCAGGGATTGACATGCAGCCCTCGCTGCCGGCGCAAATCTTTCAACAGTGCGCTATCGACGATGCGAAATTCCAGGCCGAACTTGTCGCGCATCTGATCGCGCCACTGCATCTGCAACGCGGCGGGGCAGATAATGACGATCTTACGAGCGCGGTGGCGAATGAGCAGTTCCTGACAAACCAGCCCGGCTTCAATGGTCTTGCCCAGGCCAACATCATCAGCGATTAGCAAATTAGCGCGAGGCATCTGGATGGCTCGCACAACTGGATCTAGCTGGTAGTCTTCGATCTCAATGCCGCTACGGAAGGGAGCTTGTAAAGACTTGATGTCTGCGCTGGAAACGGCTCCCCAGCGGACCGCATGAAGGAATGTATCTAATCGTTCGGGAGCGTCGAAGCCAACCGGAGCAGGAAGTGCATTCCTTTCGGTCACTTTAACTCCGGGCTCTATCTCCCAGATGACCTGCAATTCCTCACCCAGGTCGTCATCCTCTACCGAGGCGAGTGAGACCAGGTGCTGGGGCAGCATAGATTTGAGAAGATCAGAAGAGATTGTTCCCTGGGAAACATCAATCACCACATAACGGCGCTGCCGAACGTCCACGAGCTGTCCCGGCTCAGGTATGTTCAGAACGAGACTGACCATATGAAGCTCCTCGCTAGCAATCGATATGGATCCTTTTGAGGAAGCGAGTAGTTTCACTGCCAATCAATAGGATTTTTCTATCCTCGATTTCTACATAATATATTCTATTATACACCACGAAAGAAAACAATGATATGTGTACTGGTAACTTGATTTTTCCACTTTCACTGTATGCTTGCTGTTCCGTATATTTTATAAGATATATTTCTGATTTTGCTATTATTATTAGAGAAATATTATACAGCAAAGCAAGGAAATTGTAGTATAATAAAATTCATATCCTTGTTGCATGAAAATGTTAATGGGAAGGAACCACATCGGAATGTTTCAGACGTTGCCTACGGATGGGAACCCTATCAGAAGTTGGTCTGATACCGATGAGGCATAGTTTGCAGTCGTTACAAGTATTCGTAAACTTCTAGAACAGGTAAAAGTTAATTGTCCTCTCCTTTCTCCCAAATATCGCCGCAAGTGAGTCGAAATCAAGCTCGCCCTTAGTGCTAATGGTCAGAGGTTGGTAAGCGGTAGCGGTGATAAACTCATAAGAATTTGGGAAAAGAACTGATAAAATAGAACGTACGCTATGTATTCTTAAATAATCAAGAAGAATTGGTGGTAGATGGAAGAAAACACTAATCGAGAAGAAGCGGTAGATGCAGATCAATCTCTGCTTCGTAATACGGCATTGCCTGCTTCATCCCTTGAATTCACGATAGGCCAGCTTGTGGCTCTGCGTTCAGACCCAACTCGTGTCGGCGCTATTATTCATATTGTACCTGGAACCCCTGAGAATCGTTATCTTCTCTTTTTAGACAACACGCCATCAACATATTATGCCAGTCAACTCCAGCTACATACCCTGTCTTCGCCTTCAATGACGCTTACTCCATTATCTGTCTTCCACGCATATATGACAGCTTTACAGCTCAATCATCCTGGTCTGGCAACACTTTACTCGTTGAATGCAGCTCGTATTAATTTCGTTCCCTATCAGTTTAGACCCGTGCTCAAGTTCATTCAATCGGATCGACCGCGTCTCCTCATTGCAGACGAAGTTGGCGTAGGCAAAACAATCGAGGCTGGGCTTATCTTGCGGGAGCTACAAGCGCGTAAGGATGTACGCTCCGTTCTTATCATTTGTCCCAAGCCCCTGGTGACTGAGCGCAAATGGCAAATTGAGATGAAACGTTTTGATGAACAGTTCACCCATCTTGATGGGCCAACCTTGCGCCACTGCATTCACGAAACTGATCTCGATGGGGTATGGCCTGAACACTACGCAAGAGCAATCTTGCCCTTTTCGCTCTTTGACGAGATGCTTTTATATGGTAGTCATACCAGGAAAAATAAAAGGGGCAAGTCTGGACTGCTCGACCTCAATCCACCGCCACAGTTCGATCTCGTCATTGTTGATGAAGCACATCATCTCCGTAACACGAATACGTACACTCATCAAGGGGTACGCTACTTTTGCGAACAAGCCGAGGCCGTTATTTTTCTCACAGCCACTCCTGTGCAAATGGGTACCAATGATTTATTTGTGCTCTTAAATCTCCTCCGTCCAGATCTCGTTCTGGATAAAAGTAGTTTCGATCATATGACCGAACCCAATCCCTTGATTAACCAGGCCGTAGAAATTGCGAGGGCAAATGCGCCGGATTGGCCTCAACTGGCGCTGAAGTCCTTACAGATGGCAGCGGATACATCATGGGGGCAGGCACTTTTACGCAATAACCCACTCTTTCAGCGGCTCTCTACAGAGTTGAAGGTCAAGCAGTTTAATGGTCAAGAGAGAGTTGCATGCATCCATGATATAGAACATTTACATACGTTTTCTGACCTTATCAATCGTACGAGAAGACGGGATATTGGGAACTTTACAACGCGCAAACCAGAAACAGTGACGGTTCCCTTTACTCCTCAGCAGCAACAATTACATGATATGGTGCTTACGACACAACAGAACATCTTGCAGCGTATTCATGGAGACAGCAACATCAAATTTCTGATGACAACCATCCGCCGACAGGCGGCCAGTTGTTTGTATGGTCTTGCCCCTCTCCTGCGCCACATCCTCACACGTCGTCTTGACCCGATGCTCTTTGCGGAGGCCGATGAGGATGAAGAATTTAGCTCCGACCTATCCGCCATTCCCTGGGAGCATATTGAAGACCAGATCCATTCAGTCTTGACGCTCGCTGATCACCTGGATGCATACGATCCTAAACGAGATGCGCTTCTCACCATTATTCGTGACAAACAGAAATTACCCAATAACAAATTACTCCTGTTCAGTAGTTTTCTCCACACCCTTTTCTACCTGTTTGAACACTTTAAGCTAGAAGATATTCGTGTTGCACTCATTCACGGAGGCACATCCGAGGAGGAGAGGCGGATGCTTCGTGAACGCTTTAGTCGTCCAGGAGAAGATGATGAAGCACTCGATCTCTTGCTTTCCTCGGAGGTCGGATGTGAAGGGCTCGATTACCAATTTTGTGATTGCCTGGTCAACTATGATTTACCCTGGAATCCGATGAGCATCGAACAGCGCATTGGGCGCATTGACCGTTATGGACAAAAAAGCGAAACAGTGGCTATTTATAATCTGATCACTCCTGGGACGGTAGACGCTGATATTTATGAGCGTTGTCTTTTACGAATTGGTCTCTTCCACCGTACAATTGGAGGAAGTGAAGAGATTCTGGGCAAAATAACACATGAGTTGCATCAGGTCGCGGAAAACTTGACCCTCAGCAGAGAAGAGCTTCAAACAAGACTCCAGCAGATAGCCGATAACGATATTCGCCTTATTCAGGAGCAAACCAGGCTAGAGGAACACCAGAAGGATTTATTTGGCATCCGATTACCAGCTCAGCAACTTGAGAGAGAGATACAGAATGTGACCAGCTTCTGGCTCTCTCCCTGGGCCTTACAAAACACCATCCGCTATTATCTGGAGCAGAATTGTGGGGCTGAGCAGATCTATATTTTAGGTGAAAAGCCACAGAAACGCCTTCGCTTAAACCAGGAAACTCGCAACATTGTGTTCAAGCATTTGCAGCAGCTCCCTCGTCAGCAGTCACCTGTTTTCCGTGAGTGGGAAAAATGGCTGAAAGGTTCTTCTCAATATCTCACTATCACATTTGAGGCCGCCGCCTGTGCTGCGGACAAGCGTGACATCATGTTTCTGACGGCCATTCACCCTCTGGCTCAACAGGCAGCTCAATCCTTCAAGAAAAACGAGACGCTTTATACCGCTTTTTCCGTTGTGGACTCTTCCCTTCTGCCAGGAACCTATTACTTTGGCATCTGGCTCTGGCAAAAGTTTGGCATTCGTGAGGAAGTCGTCTTGCAGCCTGTATGTAATGATCAGGCGCTAACAGACCGTTTTCTTGAGGTCCTTGAGCACGGTTCATCTATCCAGGCAGGAGAAATACAATTACCTGATCAGGGAGTCTTCGATCAGCTTGATAGTTACCACCATCATCTGTGGGAAAGTGCTCAAATAGCCCATAAAGCATACAATAGACAACTCGCTCAGTATCGTAAAGAGAGCCTACAAACAAGTCATCGTGCCCAGGTCTCACAACTGCATACACAGATTGCACAGGCAAAAGAAGAAAATATCAAGCGTATGCGACTCTCACAAATAACCAACGCTGAAGCAGATTTTAATAGACGCATGACTGAACTCAACCAGGTTGCTCTGCGCACTGATATCAGTGCACAGCCTGTAGCGTTCGGCGTTATTGTGGTAAAAGGGGAATGAGACATGGATAATTGGTTCGAAGAGCTTTCTTCCAGTCATAAAGGATGGATTGAATGCACGCGAAAAATCGGCTTTGAGAAGGGTATCCACCGTTTAACCGTTGAAAAATATCCTGACCCTGTTCATTTTATCTATGAGCTACTACAAAATGCGGAAGACCAGAATGCGACAGAAGCACAGTTTATATTATCCACTCATAGTCTCATTTTTTGTCATAACGGCAAGCCTTTTACCAAGTCTAACGTGGAGAGTATCACAAGTATTGGTAGCAGCGACAAAATACGAGAAGCTAACAAGATTGGCCGCTTTGGCATTGGCTTCAAATCCGTCTTTGCCATTACCGAGCGACCAGAAGTTTATACGCAATTAGAGAATAAGCGCTTTGCCTTTGCCATCGAACATCTCGTAGTGCCCGTTGCCCTCCCTGAAAACGATGAGCAAAATCATCAATATAATACTCAGTTCACCTTTCCATTTATCAAAAGGCAGGAAAAAATACTCCACTCGAAGATCCGAGAAAGGTTATCTACGCTAGGGTTTGAAGCTCTGCTCTTTCTACAAAATTTGGCATCAATATCATGGCAGGCAGGAATAGATTCTGGCATGTACTTACGTGAAGTAAAAGGCTCGCAGCACGACTTACTGGGAGAAAGTGTAGAAAATGGACAACCTCGACAAAGCAGCGCACAATATCTCATGTTTACGAGAAATGTAAACCCGAGCGGTGAAATCGATAGGGAGTTGGATGTTCGCATCGCTTTCAGACTCGGCGAGAAGGGAAGCATAGTAGCAGAACCCAACCAAAAATTAGCGGTCTACTTCCCCACAGAGCAGACAACCGGGCTGAATTTTCGTTTGCATGGCCCATTTCTACTCACTGACAACAGAGCGAATATCAAAAGCGACGATGATACGAATACTCTCTTGATACAAGAGTGTGCCATTCTGCTGGGCGAGAGCATGCAACGTATACAAGAAGCTGGCTTATTAACTGTTAATTTTTTATCACTGCTTCCGATACGTAACGAAACGATGCAGCCACCATTTATGCCACTCTACAATCAGGTGCTCCTGATACTGAAACAGCACCCCTTATTACCTACTGCCGATGGAACATTTGCCCGTGCCACAGAAGTAAAACTGGCCCGTGGCAGAGAACTGCGAGACTTGATAAATAACCAACAATTAGCAGATCTCTACGGAGTAGTATCTCCCTTGTACTGGTTATCCTCAGAAATCACCACAGCGAATAGAGTGCGAGACCTTTATCAATATTTGACCGAATGCCTTGACGTTGACGTTGTGAATCCAGCTATTTTCGTGGAAAAACTAGAAGAGTCATTTCTGGAGAAACAAACGGATACATGGCTTATAAAACTCTATCAATTTTTGAGTAAACAGCCAGCACTCGAAAACATCATCAAAGAGAAACCGATTCTCCGACTTGAAAATGGAAACCAAGTTTCCCCTTTCCCAGATTACTGGATTTATAGTCGAAATAAAATGCCGAATGCTTATCTTCTTCTTGAAGGAGAAAGTACATTTGATCTTGTAAAAAGGTCTTTATTAACAGATGAAACCGTCTACTCGTTTCTCAAAGGTCTTGGTTTATATGAACCAGACGTCGTTGATGAAGTGATAAAATCTGTTTTGCCGCCATATGAGGCTGATGCTGTTATCATTGATGATGAACCACGTAGTAAGCAAGATCTCCACCTTATTCAGGAAGCTCTCAAACGGAAAGATCATCCTGCTAGATCACAGCTTCTTTCTCATCTCAACAAAACTCCATTTATTCGTGCGATAAATGCAAAAACATCAGAACAAGCATGGAAAATGCCTCATGAAGTCTATAGCAAAACAGAAGAACTGTCTATCTGGTTTGATGGCAATGAGGAGGCGTGGTTTATAATAAGCCCATTTTATGAATCACTCTTGAGTGATCTGGGTATTTCAACCGATCTTCAGCCAAAAGCAAACAAAATAGCGGGAAGTATAGGATATGTTATAATTCGCAATTTTAGGGGATACCATCAACGGGGCCTTCATGGCTTTAATCCACATGCTAAATTAGATGGACTCGAACATGTTCTTGATCATATAACGATTGAAAGAGCGAGAATGCTCTGGAATTTCCTGCTTGAGTACCGCCATCTTATTAAGGGAGTTGTAGAAACGTCAACTCAGCAGAATTTTGTCGACGCCCAGAGCAAAGAAAGCTTCTCTGAAATAGGACAACTTTGTAGTGAAAAAGTCTGGCTACCTGACAAGAAGGGAGATTTTTATTGTCCCAAGGAAATGTTCTTAACAGACATATCAGAAGGATTTGAAATGAGCACGCTTGAGGCACAAGAGGTGGCGCAAAGATTAGGGATGAGGAAAGCCGAAGAGTTACAACTGGCTGAAAAACTAGGTATACCACCCAAACTAATTTCCCTCATTCAAGATGATCCTGACATTATCCTTGCATGGTATCAACAACAACACAAGCCTTCTTTACCTTCAAGCGTTACGAACGATCCTGATCGGAGAAAAGAGAAAGCCGCAATAGCAGCTTACACGACTGAAGAGAAAACGTACAAAGCCGTTACTATAAACAGGCGTATGACAGCAGATAATAGCGAGGTAAAGTCCTACCTCCGCGATCTTAATACCAATGAAGAAGGTCAACTGATCTGCCAATTGTGCGACCAACCAATGCCATTCAGGTGTCTAAATGGGGAAGAATACTTCGTAGCATGTCAATACATTGATATCTTTAAAAAAGAGTATGATGCGAACCACCTGGCGCTTTGTCCAAACTGTGCTGCTGAGTTCATGTATGCCTGTCAAACAGATGAGAAGAAAAGGGAAGAGCTTCTTCTTACCATACAAGCGACAGACAATGAAGAAAATCTTATCGTACATCTTGATATGCCTGTTCACCGATGCTTACGTTTCACACAAAAGCATTTAATAGATCTACAAGCGGCTACTCAAGAAGAGAAACGAAGCAGGATGGAAGAGCGGCTATCTTCTAGCTAAAGGAACTGTACTGCATACTTTATCCGCCACGATCCCCCCCTCTTATCGGACATCCTATGCACGCCATCTCTCCTTCATTCTTACTGAGGACTCCCTTTTCCGTGCCTTAAAAATGAGTTGCGATGATGGTTCATGATCGTAAGCCTGGTAACAGAGATGATCCCTTCAGACATTTCTTCAGACATTTCTTCAGACATTTCTTCGGACATTTCCTATAAAAAATCTGTTGTATCTGCTACAATGAGGCTACTTAAAATGATGAGAACAGGGAATTGGAGGCAGTATGGGTCGACTGAGCGAGGCGGAACTCAGGAAGCTCGTGAAGGGCGGAGAAACCACGACCGTTGAACTCAAATTAGCGGCTCCCCGGGCCGTTGATTTGGCAGAGAGGCTCTGCGGAATGGCGAATGCCAAAGGGGGAATGGTGATTATTGGAGTGGAAGATGCGACACGGAAGGTAGTGGGGGTCTCTGATGACCGTATTGGGGAAACCATCGATGTCATTTTGCGAGCGGCTCGACAGGTGATCAAGCCAGAACTTCCTCTCAACCCTGCAGAACCTGAGGTGTATATTCTGAGCGGGAAAAAGCTGCTTGTGGCCACCATCCCACCGACCGATGGTCCCATCTATCAAGCGGGAGGGATTTTTTGGGTACGGCAGGGAACGCGAACGAGAGCGTTGAGCATGGCAGAATTGTCGGAAATGATCTATGACCGTGGGTTGCGTGATTGGGAACTTGAGCCAGCCTATAATGCGACGATGGACGATATGGATCTGGAGCGAGTGAATATATTCCTTGCACAGCGAGCAACCTCTGGACAACGGTCGAGTCGTTTCAAAAATATCGAGCGCGTTTTAGTGGGGATGCGGTGTGCGGTAGAGGTGGATGGGACCATCGTTCCAACAAATGCTGGTATCCTCTTTTTTGGACAGAGTCCACAGGATCATCTTCCTCAGAGTGAGGTGGCGTGTGTGTTATTTCGTGAGACCGTTGGGGCCAGTCGCTACGCAGATCGCAAAATCGTAACAGGGACACTTCAGGAAATTATCGATACGACCGAGGCGTTTCTTGATCGCTATATTGCGGTGGGAGCGCGGGTTGAAGGATGGAAGCGGATTGATATTCCCGAGTATTCTATTGAGGTGCTGCGCGAGGCTGTCATTAATGCAGTGGTTCACCGAGACTATAGCAAGCGTGGCGAGAGAGTGCGTGTCTTTTACTATCCTGATCGCGTGGAGGTGCATAGTCCTGGACTTCTGCTCCCCGGAATAACCGTTGAGCATATGCAGCGAGGTGAGGTGCAGTCGAAGTTGCGCAATCCTGTGTTAGCAGGTTTACTAAGCACTCTGCCAGGATATATGGAACAAATTGGCAGTGGCATCAGATTTATGTTAGATGAAACCAGGCGGATGGATCTCCCAGCACCAGAGTTTCGCGAGATGAATGAGGTCATCGTGACCTTTCAGAAAGCGCCAGCTTTACGTGCGCCAGAGCCACGATTGCCGCTGCAGAACGAAACCCTTTGGGAAGGGCAGGAGGAGAGTCCTGCTGAGATCGTTGTGCAGGATCGTCGTGCCGAGCAGGTAGAAATGCGGCTAGTTCAGGCGTTAGCATATGTTCAGGAGCATGGCTTTATCACGAACGGAATCTATCGGAAGTTGACCGGAGTGACGGATAGAACTGCACATCGGGATTTGGAACGGTTAGTTGAACGGGGAAGATTAAAAGGCAGCGGTCAGAGAGCAGCGCGACGATATGTGCTCGCGTAGTGTAACAGGATGGATAGGCCTATTAGGCCCGCCGACGAAATTTACAACGCTAAGCCCCAAAAACGCGGCAGAGAGCATCTGGTGAACAACGCTGGGTGTGGCTGGAGACGATCGGCGATTGGTATCTCTCGGACAATTCTTCTGAGAACTGGAAGTTCTGTGATAGAATCGTAAGAAAGCATTGGCGCTTCTTAGATGAAGTACGACACCTGTATCAGCAGCATCTGTTTGGCAACAGGAAGGGAGACAAAGGGTGGAGCAGACTCCTTTTGAGGAAAGCAACGCACGAAACGGTGTTCGATGTTCCGCTCGAACATATTGTGCAGTCGAGCAGCGGAAAAGGTTGGCATGGGCTTGATGTCGCGGAGATCATCCACCCGCTCGATGATTTTACCTTGCCTGCTCTTCCTCGCCATACCCTCGTCATCAATCTCAGTCCTCCCTCTACCATTCAAGAACGGCTCGCTGGACGTCAAGGACACCTTGGAACCGGCAACCTCGTCATTTTGCCTGCAGGAGCGCCGACCAACTGGCACCTGGAGCGCGAGGCAGAGGTACGCCACCTGCATCTGTATCTCTCACCCACCCTCATCCAGGAGATTGCCACCTCGGCAGATATGAATCCTGATACAATTGAGTTCGCCCAAACCCTCGGCATTTTCGACCCGCAGATCGAAACCATTGCGCTCTCGCTGCTCTCAGAGCTGCGCTTAGAGGGTCTAGGGGGAAGACTCTATGTGGAGTCACTCGCCACCATCCTGGGCATCCACCTGCTCAGACAGCACTCGTCGATGAAGCAACCCTCTCTCCCAAGAGCCGTTGGCCTTGACCAGGCGACGCTTAGACGCGTCAGCGTCTACATCGAAGAGCATCTGGCTGAGGATCTCTCGCTCTCAGCACTCGCGGCGGTCGCGTATCTGACCCCCTACCACTTCGCACGTCTCTTCAAAGCGTCAACCGACTTTGCTCCTCATCAGTATGTTATCGGGCGTCGGATTGAGCGAGCCAAACTGCTCCTCTCCACCACGAACTTGTCCCTCACCGCCATTGCGCACGCGGTAGGGTTTGCGCATGAAAGCCACCTGGCGCTGCACTTCAAGCGTCTCACCGGACTCCTCCCCAGCGCCTCATCGGTAACCGCGCAAGAATCTGTTGTGCTGGCGCAAGAATCTGGGCGCATCTCTCGTCGCGCGCGTGTTAGAGTAGATGGAGAACAGTTCCCTGACGGGAACGACCAGGAGGGTGCAGCCAAGTGTGCCGTCTGCTTCTTCTTCTGTCTGTCACCACATGGTAGCACTCGTGTTTGGCCGAACCTGTACAGGAGACGCAATCTGAAATACACCACAACCAAGGAGGAAGCTATGCCTTACATCAAGGTCGGCCAGGAGAACTCTGGCGCGATCGACCTGTACTACGAAGACCACGGATCGGGACGGCCTGTCGTCCTGATCCATGGCTACCCACTCAGTGGCCGTGCCTGGGATAAGCAGGTCCCTGTACTGCTGGAGCATGGTCGCAGGGTGATCACCTACGACCGGCGCGGCTTTGGCAAGTCCAGCCAGCCGACCACCGGCTATGACTACGACATCTTCGCCACTGACCTCCACACACTCCTGGAGACCCTGGACCTGCGTGACGTCACCCTGGTCGGTCACTCGATGGGCACCGGCGAGGTGACCCGCTACCTGGGCCGGTTCGGGTCGGGGCGGGTCGCCAGGGGGGTGCTGGTCTCCCCGATCCCGCCGTTCCTGCTGCAGACGCCTGATAACCCGGAGGGTCTGCCGGCGAGCGTGTTCGAGGGGTTCATGCAGGCCGCCAGGCAGGACGCCCCGGCGTGGATGAAGGGGTTCCTGGACACCTTCTACAACATCGAGAAGTTCCGCGGCACCCTGGTCAGCGACCAGGCCTACCAGGCCAGCTGGAACCTCGCCGTGACCGCCTCGGCCACCGCCGCAGTCGCCTGCATCCCGACGTGGCAGACCGACTTCCGCGCCGACCTGCACAAGATCGACGTGCCGATGCTGGTCATCCACGGCGATGACGACCACGTCCTGCCCTACGCCAAGACGGGCGCACGGCTGGCCGGCCTGATCAGCAACGTGCAGACGATGGTCATCGCCGACGGCCCGCACGCCATCGCCTGGACCCACGCCGACCAGGTCAACAACGCACTGCTGAAGTTCATGGCCTGACTTTAGGCCCAACCTAAAACCGAAAGGAAAAGATGAACCATGTCGCACCATTATTCTGGTCCCAACCTCGTGTTTCCCCGTGGGGATGCCCGCCTCGACTACACCGATTTGTTTGCTTTCCCCAAGCCGGGAGATCCCAGCAAGTCGATCCTCATTATGGACGTGCACCCGTCCTTCGACGTGCTCCAGTCGGGGCCTACTACCGCCGAGCCCTTCGCGCCCGAGGGGCTCTACGAGATCAAGATCGACACGGACGGAGATGCCATCGCCGATATCGCCTACCAGGTGCGCTTCGCCTCTATTGGGGGCGGGGCGCAGACTGCGACGCTGCGCCGCTTGGAGGGCACGCAGGCCGCCGGGACGGGCGAGGGTGGGGAGATGATCGTCCAGGGAGCGCCGGTCTCGATGGGGCGGGAGGCCCAGGTGACGCAGTCCGGCGACTATCGCTTCTTTGCGGGCTGGCGCAGCGATCCCTTTTTCTTCGACGCGGGTGCCTTTAACAACTTTCAGTTCGTGGGCAAGGATTTCTTCGCCGATAAAGACATTTGCAGCATCGCGCTGGAAGTGCCCAACGCGGTTCTGGGGCTGAAATTGATGGGCCTGTGGGCCCGCACGCTGAGTTGGGTGGACGGGAGCTGGGTGCAGGCGGAGCGCGGTGCGCGTGCCTCCCAAACTCCCTTCCTGACCGGCGAGCAGAACGAAGCGTATCGCGCCGCGGAGCCGGCGGACGATGCCCGTTTCGTCGGCACCTTCGCGCATGCGCTCGAGCATTTCGGGGGGTTTACGCCGGTGGAAGCCAGGCGGGTGGCAGGGACACTGCTGCCGGACCTCCTGTACTATGACCCCACGCGCCCAGCGTCCTACCCGGACAATGGCCGCACACCCAGCGACGACGCCCCCGATGCCTTCCTGGCTGTCATCACGAATGGGAAAGTGACGGGGGATGGGATAGGCCCGCACGACGATCTGCTCGCCGAGTTTCCCTACCTGGGGCCGCCTCACAACGGCTCGCGGTAATCTGGCCCTTGGTCGGCTGCTGGACACAGGCATGACGGGCGACTGACGTCGCTCGATCGTCCGGTCAAATGACAAGTGATGCACTGTGGTGCAGAGCAATGTTCTCTGAGAGAGCGCAAACGACGAACCAGAGGAGAAAACTATGAAAACGCAAAAAACCGTCATCGTTACCGGTGCCTCTCAGGGCATTGGTGCATGCCTCGTCAAGACCTTTTTAGAGCGCGGGTATCAGGTAGTGGCCACCGCGCGCAGCATGGAGAAATCCGGCTTTCAAGCGTCGAAGCAGCTTGCACTGGTTGACGGCGATATTGGCGAGGCGAGCACGGCCAGGAACATCGCTGTTGCGCCATCCGCAATTCGGCAGCATCGAACGCTGGTGAATAATGCGGGGATTTACCTTACCAAGCCATTTACTGATTACACGGCTGAAGACGTCAGGAAGCTCGTTTCGACCAACCTCTCTGGCTTCATCTATCTCAGCCAGCTTGCCGTCAGGCAGATGCAGGAGCAGAAAAAGGGGGGCAGCGTGGTGAGCATCACGGCCTCGCTCGCCGATCACCCAATAGCCGGAGTTACGGCTTCCGTGGCGATGATCACCAAAGGTGGCATCGAGTCCATCTCCAAAAACCTGGCGATGGAATATGCGCAAAGAAGGCATTCGCTTTAATAGCGTCGCACCTGGCGTGGTCGATACGCCGCTGCATCAAGACAATCCGAAGGATGTTCTGCGCACGCGTTCCCCAATGGGGAGCATCGCGGACGCTCAGGAAATCGTGGATGCAGTCGTGTTCCTGGCTGAAGCGCCGCATATTACCGGAGAAGTGCTGCACGTCGATGGCGGCGCGCACGTAGGCAAATGGTAGACGACAAAAAGGAGAAACCTATGAACAATCCTATGTCTCATCACACCGTGCAGGCTGGCGCAGAACAGCGGTTGCATGACCACAACATTCAGCTTCCCCCGGTTCCCACACCGTTGGGCGCGTATGTGGAGGTCGTGCAAACCGGCAACCTGCTCTTCCTCAGCGGGATGTTGCCGGTAGCGGGCGGCAAGCCAGCCTATCTTGGGCGGTTTGGCGCGGAACTGACGGTAGAGGACGGCCGCAAAGCCGCCGCCATCGCCTGTCTGAACGTGCTGTCAGCGGCGCGGCACCATTTAGGCTCACTCGACAAGGTAAGCCGTGTGGTCAGGCTTGGCGTGTCGATCGCCACAGATGGCGATTTCCGGGAACATCCAAGCGTTGCCGATGCGGCTTCGGAAATGCTGGTACACGTTTTCGGGGAAGAGAAACTATCGACTCGGATCGTGCTCGGAGTGGCAAGTCTGCCACTCGGGATGCCGATCGAGTTGGAAGTGATTTTTGAAGTCACTCCTTAAAATGCGAAGGAGTATTGACGCGCATGGCAACCAGAAAACAGCCGTCCTTCTCGTCATCGCAGTGCTTTTCCTGGTACTGCTGGCTCCAGGCTGGGTTCTGGCTCAAGACAAGCAAAAGGAGAAACCTATGAACACCGCAGTGTCTTATCGCACCGTGCAGGTCGACGACCTGTCCATTTTCTACCGGGAGGCCGGGCCGAAAGACGCCCCTGCCCTGCTTTTGCTTCACGGCTTGCCATCCTCTTCGCGGATGTATGAGCCGCTTTTGCAGCGCCTGTCCGACCGCTATCACTTGATCGCTCCGGATTATCCGGGTTTCGGCCATAGCGATTGGCCTGATCATACCCAATTCGCGTACACCTTCGACCACATCGCGACCGTGATGGAGCATGTGACCGAAGCGTTGGGCCTGACACATTACAGCCTCTACATGCAAGACTATGGTGGGCCAGTTGGCTTTCGCCTGGCTCTTGCACACCCGGAGCGCGTTCAATCGCTCATCGTTCAGGATGCTGTGGCGCATGAGAGCGGTCTCGGGGAAAACTGGAACCTCCGCCGCGCTTTTTGGGCCGACCGCGCAGCCTACGAGGTGGCCTTGCGCTCGAATCTGCTCTCGCTTGCCACCACGCGCACGCGGCATGTAGGTAATGATCCCCAGGTTGAGCGCTACGATCCGGATCTGTGGACCGATGAAATCCGTTTCCTGAACCAGCCAGGCCAGGCTGACATCCAGAGCGATTTGTTTTACGATTACCAATCCAACGTCGCTTCCTACCCACGATGGCAGGAATGGATGCGTCAAACCCAGCCACGCCTGCTCGTTCTTTGGGGTATGTACGAACTTTCGTTCGATGATTCCGAACCGGAAGCGTTCCGCCGCGATGTCTCGCAGGCGCAGGTGTATCGAGTCGATGGTGGTCACTTCGCGCTGGATACGGCAGCAGATGAAATTGCTAACCTGGTTGACAGCTTCCTGACTGGTTCGAGGTAAATCCCAACGATCGTTGATTCGCTGATTGGAGCCGCTGGATTCCTGAGCATGTGCCTGACAGACACCACCACTCCGTATCTGGTCTTCTGTTTCATGCTGATGGCGATTGGCTTTGGCCTGGCGTTTCATGTGCCGGCTATGACCAACGCCTGCATCGAGTCTGCTCCGCGCGAACGTCTGTCCATCGCTTCTGCGGTACTCAATGCGGGTAGACAGGTTGGCAGCGTGCTAGGCGTGGCCTTACTCGGTACACTAGTCAGCAGCAGCCAGGGCTTCGTGCCAGGGATGCGCGTTGCTCTGGTCATCGCCGGTACTGCATTTTTGGCCGTATGCGCGCTGTCATACTTCGGGATCCACGAGACCAAAGAGTCTGCCTCTGCGACTCGCGCAAGCTAACAGAGCGGAATCCTGGGATAGATACCCCACTCCGAGGGACCAGCCGAGGTGGAACGGGAAGTTACAAGATGACGGTATGAGGGCTTAGCATTGTAAATTTCGTCGGGGGGCCTAATAGGCCGGATATTTGTGCACTCGTAGCAGCATTTTTCTGATGATCCTGAGCGTGAAGCCAAGGGCGATAATGTGATAAAAGCGATCGAAGCGTTTGTAAGAGCATTTTGAGACAGGCCGCTGTCTCGTCTATTTTTCTCTCTCAGATCACTTACAAAGAGAACTATCCGCTCGTGCTTACCTGGAATTATGGAGACGCTTCTGGACTACCTCTTCTGCTGACGTTCTTGAATGTGTTGGAGAGCATAGGTCGCATGATCTTTGATCTTGTTTGCTCCAGAGTAACCTGTATCATTTTGTTGTATCCAGGTCAAGGCAGGTAAGGCCCGTTCATCGCCAACATGAGCGAGAGTAAGGACAGCAGCGCTACGAACATCACCATCTGGATTATTCAACAGTTCAAGAAGCAGATCATGAATACGAGTATCTGAGAGTTTTCCCAAAGCAGTCACGGCCATGCTGCGTACGATAGGATCTCGATCCTTAAGGGCACTGACAATGGGGACAAATACAGATGCGCTATCTACCTGACCAAGCGTTCCCAGAGCACTCACAGCACGTGCTCGAACAAATGTGTTTTTATCCTGGGTGAGCAGAGCGATCAGTGGCTCAATAGCACGCTCGTTGCCTAGCTTTGCCAGGGCAGCTACCGCAGATGCTCGAACAGGAGTGTTTTCATCCTGTAAAGCATTCATCAGAGGATCAACGGCTCGTGGGTCATGCAGCTTTCCTAATGCTTCAGCAACTTCCTGCCGGACAGTGCTGTCTTCATCCGAGAGCGCAGCCAGGAGGGCTGGGAGGGAGGGTTCGCCAATGGCTGCCAGCGCTGTCGCTGCTTCTTGCCACGCGGTGAACGTCTCGGTGTCGTCCCAATCGTGCCGAAACACATCAATGAGTGGCTCTATGGCCTGTGGATTGCCAATGGACCCAAGTCCTTTAATGGCCTCTTGAACGGCATGAACATGTCTGCTTTCCAGTTCTTCAATGAGCAGATCAACAGCTTGCACATCTCCAATGCCTCCTAGTGCTCGTATGGCTTCTGGCAAGGTGAAGACGGTGAACGTGTTCTCTCTGATCGCAGCCATCAGCGGCTGAACTGCTGGTTTCCCATATCTGATCAGCGCATCGGATGCTTGGTGGCGGGTTTTCCATGTCCGGTCGTTTAAGGCGTTGATCACGTCTGCAATCCCCTGATCCTTACTGGTGTGGCTCATACTCCTTCCTTTCCCCTCAGAGAGGTGACACCTGCCTATCCAACCCCATTTTAGTTGGTTCCCTCCAGTCCGTCAATTGGCTCTCTTAGGTTTGACAACAACGGTTCGATCCTGCCTTTTCACAAAACACGAGATGGTGCCTGATACTTCACAGGAAACACTCGTACTACTTGGCACAAAACCTCTTGCCTCGGTTCCTTAAACAACGTAAGATACAAGCCGAAGCTACACCTATCGAACAATCAGTGAGGATGAAGAAGGACGCGTTTCTATGATGAAATTGAGTATGATATGCACCGTGGATAGTACCGTGAATGCCTACGGAGGCAGTCCAATTGCAGAGCAGATCCTCAAACAATGGGATCATGAGCAGGGATCTGCACGGTTCTTCAGGTCCAGCGCGAACTTCGTCTACCGCTTCCGTAAAGAAGGGAGACCGTGCTTCCTGCGTTTCGCTGCTTCTTCGGAGCGGACGAGAGCGACTATCGAGGCAGAGATCGAAATCCTCCAGTGGGTAGCCGAGAGGGGAATAACCGTGACTACTCCCCTTCCGTCCAGAAACGGGAACTTCGTCGAAACGGTTCTGACTGATCTGGGCACCTTTTACGCCGTCGTGTTTGCCGGACTGGAAGGGTCCGAATTGGATATTGAGGACCTCGATGACTCCCAATTTGAAGAGTGGGGGGCGGCCCTGGGAAATCTCCACTCAGTTATACAGAGCTATGCAGGTTCTGCTCCCTCCGCACGGAGCACATGGAGAGATCATCTGGATTTTGTTAGAGCCTCTCTTCCCGAAGAGACATCGGCGGTGCGGTCTGAATTTGAGCAGATTGCCTCTTCGCTTCAGGCACTCCCAGTAACAGATGACACCTACGGGGTGATCCACTTCGATTTCGAGCTGGATAACTTGTATTGGCAAAGCCAGACAATAGGAATAGGTGACTTCGATGAGTGTTCATCCGCCTGGTATATCATGGATATCGCTTTCGCCCTCCGAGATCTTTTTCGCGAAGGAATTGATCTGAACAAGAGATCGTTCCTTGCTTTTATCGATGGATATCGTACACAGCATGGGCTGCATCCTGAACTCGTATCCCAGTTACCACTGTTCCTCAGAATGGCGAAGCTCCTCACCTATGCACGGCTCGTTCGCAGCATGGATCTTCCCCCGTGGGTTGGGGATCCAGTCTGGTTGCACTCACTGCGTTTGAAGTTCGAGAACTGGCTGGATGACTATAAAGCGTCCCTCGAGAACCATGTGTAAGGCTGGGTATGCATTCGCCACCTGATTTCTTTACAGGCTCTGGAGGTTAAGGGAAGCGTATGATGTGTGGAGCGAAGCCTGCAATTGAGAGATAGATCGTTCTCATTGCAGGCTTCTTCTTTGTCTGCTAACTCCAGTGGGCGGTTCTATTTTTACCTTTTAAAACGGTGTTTATTCGGCCTCAAACTGACAGGAACGTTGACAGGAAAACCGAAAAACACCCAACGATTTTCAAAGAAAACAGTGGAAAGTGAAGGTGAGAAATGAGCACAGGAGCGACTTCCATAGACATCAGAAGATGGGTCATGCCGGTGGAGAGATTCGAACCCTCAACCCTTGCGGGACTTGTTTTTGAGACAAGCGCGTATACCGTTCCGCCACACCGGCTTATCTGCATTTGCAGGATTTATAATAGCGTATTAATGTTGAGAAGTCAATACCTCACTGGAAGATATGGAATCTCGACAACTATGCCGTGATATGATAAGATATGGGACAATGTTCAGATTTTGTCTAGTTTGGAGATGTATATGCGTGTCCTATTGCTGGCCACGACGAACCGCCATAAGGTGGATGAGCTTCGTGTGATTTTCTCTACTTTACCTTTTACTTTATTTTCGCTTACTGACATCCAGCTAGACATGGACGTGGAAGAGACGGGAACGACTTTTCTAGAAAATGCAGAACTGAAAGCGTGTGCCTATGCTCAGGCTTCCGGTATGCTCTCTCTTGCTGACAATTCTGGTTTAGAGATTGATGCGCTTGATGGTGCTCCTGGTGTCTATTCCGCTCGCTTTGCAGGTGTGGATACGCCCTATGAAGAGCGCTTCCGTCTGATCCTGAAGCAACTTCAGGGACTTCCACAGGATCAACGTACTGCTCGTTTTCGCTGTGTCATCTCTATTGCCGAGCCATCTGGTTATTGTCGTAGTGTGGAAGGAGTGGTTGAAGGGGTGATTGCTGACGCTCCTCGTGGTACAAATGGCTTTGGATATGATCCTATTTTTTTGATCCCTGAACTTGGGAAAACCACTGCAGAACTCACTCCGGAACATAAGAACCGTATCAGCCATCGTGGGCAGGCTGCCAGGAAGGCTGGTAAATTACTTGAAAATTGGCCGCTATCTCCGTCCCCCCAGGAGTAAGCGTAAATATAAAAAAGAATAATGTAGAGCAAGAATGAGAGAGACATAGAGGAACAGGGAACTATGGCGAAAAAATCAGCTGTGCGCGTGGCTCTTGATCTGGAGACTACGGGATTGCATGCCGATCAGGATGCTATTCTTGAGGTAGCGGCTATTAAATTTCAGGGGAAAGATGTTATTGATACGTTCGAGACATTTGTCTCACCGGGGCGTCCTGTTCCTTACAGAGTGCAACGTCTGACAGGTATAAAACCAGAACATCTTGTGGGGGCACCGTCTTTCGAGACGATTGCGAAGAAACTGCAATTCTTTCTGGGCGAACTTCCGATTGTGGGCCATAGCATTCCTTTTGATGTGAATTTCCTTCAGCGCCGGGGACTGGCGCGTAATAATCCTCTCGTTGATACGTTCGAGCTGGCTACTGTACTGCTTCCCTCGCTGGCAAGTTATAACCTGGGGCAGGTGGCTGAGTCTCTGGGTATCGTGGTTCCTGACGATCGACATCGTGCAATGGTTGATACCGTACTGGCTAAGGATGTATTCCTGGCTCTCCACGAACGCTTACAATCTGTGGATCTGGCACTGCTAAAAGACCTGGCTAATCTAGATGCACCTCGCTCCTGGCCATTGTTGCATTTCTTTCGGCAGGAACTGCGTGATCGGCAGGAGCGTGATGGAGTGCATGGGGGATTGACCCGTGGAAGCCTGGGCGACCGTTTTGCCGCACAATTGGGTATGGACCCTCGCGTGCTTTCTTTTGCTATTGCTCGTCAGCAAGATGCCCCACAGGAACAGACCTCGCTTCCGGCTGAGCCTCGGGTGCAGGTAGCTACTCTGAATACGCTCAAGCAGATGGAAGCTCGTGTAGAGGTGATTCCCGAACAGAATACAGCATCTGTTTCTGAAACCTACCAGACGGCACGTTCAGCGGTGCGCGAGGCGTTAGAACAACGAACTACACTCTTAATGGAAATTACCGTTGGTGGTAATGACTATACCCCTGCGCTGCTTCCGGCTTTGGAGTGGATCGTCGAGTCTTCTCGCAACGGCGAAATTTCTCCTCCGCGACTGATTATCGCCTGTTCCAACCAGCATAATGCCCGCCGTCTTATTAATACGGTGCTCCCGCACCTGCAATCCCTGCTGGAAAGTCAGCTTCCGGTCGCTTATCTGGCCGAGCGTGGTGGCTATCTCTGCACACATCGCTGGTTTGGTGCTGCGCTGCGTCGTACCAGTGGTGAACTGACGGCGGAACAGGCGCGTGGTCTTGCCAAACTGGGCCTATGGGCGCAACAGACGTTGACTGGCGAACGAAGCGAATTAACCCTCCTTCCTCAGGAGATAGCAGCCTGGGAACGCATCTCCTCCGGAGTGGAACGGATTGCATCGGCTGATCCACGCTCCAAAACAATCTATGAGCGTTGCACGTATCGACGGAAAGGGTATTGTTTTGTCAGCCTGGCCGAAGAACGCGTGAAGGCGGCACAGGTTGTAGTCACGACTTATGCTGGTCTCTTTGACGATCTATCGCAGCCACATTCACTTCTCAAAGGCATTGAGCGCCGTCTCATTCTGGATGCGGACCTGTTGGAGGAGGAGAACGCACGCTGGAGCAATACTGAACTTGACCAGGTAGGTCTCTTTAGAATGCTTAATACGATTGGTACAGAGCTACCAGATGGGCGTTATCAAGGATTGCTGGCCCTTGCCGCACCCTCACTGCGCGAAAATGGGCCAGGTGGCCTCTCAACAGCGCCAACCATTCCTAAAGCGGAACTCGATGCACACATGTTGAACTGGTTTCAGTCCTTGCGCCAGGCTCGTACAGCAATTGAGAAATTGTTTGGTTGCTTTAATCGTTTGCTGGAGGAGTTCTTGCAGCAAGGTGGTGGTGGAAAAGATAAGGGGCGCGGTGATTATTCTGGACGCTCTCATGGGTGGCGTGGAAATGAACGGATTGATCAGCCTCTGCGCTTGAACAGCTCGATGCGCCATCTCAGTTCCTGGGGAGATGCAGAACACGCCTGGCAGCAGGCATCTCAACGCTTACAGACAGTGATCGACCTGGCATGTGAAGCCGAGAAAGTCATATTAACGACGCAGCGTAATCGGCATCGTCTCGATATTGGCAGCGGAGAGGATAGTTCTGTTGCTTCTGAATTGGCGATAGCAGCCCGGCAACTACTGGAACAAAAACAACGTGGACACCAGGCCATGTCCCTCTCTGATGGCGATACGGTCTACTGGCTGCGTATGCCCTCACCGCCTTCTTTTGCTCAGCAGGGATCACAGCAGCGCCATACCGATACTTCGTCAATTCCTACACAACCTGCAGAAGATGCTCCGGTGCTCTATGCACAACTAATTCAGACATCGACGCTGCTGCGTCGTCTCCTATTATCAGATCAAAAAAGTACTATTTTTGTTGGTTCGGCGCTCTCCGTGGATAATTCTTTTGCTTTCTCGCGTGGACGCTTTGGATTGGAGAATGATGCCTCACCAGCCCTTTCTGTTGTCACGGAACACCACGAGCAGACATTGTTGTATTTCCCTAACGATGTTCCTGAGCCCAATGCTCCTCAGTATCAACGGCACCTGGATGATGCTCTCATCCAGATTGCTACGGCACTGGAAGGGCAAACGGCAGTGCTTTTTACCTCCCATGCCGCCTTACGTAGTTCCTATGCTACCATCAAGCCTCTCCTGGAGACGCGTGGTATTCTTGTGCTGGGACAGGGTATTGATGGCTCTCCGCGCCAGCTCTGGCAGGTCTTCCAGAGCCAGGAACATGTCGTCTTGCTGGGTACTGGGAGCTTCTGGGATGGCGCGGAAGAGATTACACATTCTCCTACCTGCCTGGTTATCGCACGCTTGCCTATGCCAGTACTGAATGATCCGCCAATAGCAGCCCGCGCGGAACACTACTCCGATCAATTGCATCAGTTAACCGTTCCGGTTGCCGCTTTGCGTGTACGTCGTGCGCTAAACCGACTGGTGTGGGGCGATACAAAGCGCAACATTGTGGTGATGTTTGATCGTCGCGTCATTTCAAAAGAGTATGGATCAATGGTGTTACATAGCCTCCCTCGTTGCTCACAACGCCAGGCAGCAGTCTCCCACATGCCCGAGACCCTTCTCGACTGGTTGACAGGTACCGATGCCTGGGAATCGTGAAAAGAGCAAGATCAGAGAAGTTTTACCCTTTTCATTCTGCTATACTGTTTCCCAGTACAGCCTGGACGCATCATTTGCGCAGTTGTCCTTTCGAACAGTTTTTGGTTTCACTATGAGTTAGCGTTAACGAAGGGAGAGAGTTTTTGTTCAAAGACACACCAGCCTTTTCCGGTTTTTCGACCGATGACGTACAAAAAGCAGAGGAGTTCTATAGCCAGGCACTCGGGCTGGACGTTTCCGAAGCTCACGGTCTATTGCACATCCATCTCGCTGGCGGGGGGACCATCGTGGTGTACCCCAAGCCCAACCACACTCCAGCAACATTTACCATCCTGAATTTCCCTGTCAAGAACATTGAGCAGGCTGTAGACGACCTGACCAGGCGCGGTGTGCGGTTCGAGTCCTATAATGAAGGCGACCTGGTCACAGATGAAAAGGGGATTTTTCGTGGTGGAGGTCCGCTGATCGCGTGGTTTAAAGATCCGGCAGGCAATATCTTATCAGTTCTTGAAGAAGAGGGATGAAGAGGCGATCACTGATTTCGATTGCTTTTGCCAAAAAGATAACGAGCCCATCTCCATTGGCTCTTGACGTAATGCTAATAATAAGGCACAGTAGAAAGAGCAAGAGAACGGTAAATGGCGTTGAAAGGATCGAGGAAAGTATGTTGCTAAAGTTGCCAGGACAGGATGAGAGAGGTCTCCGCGTCGTGTATGGATCATGCCCACACGACTGTCCCGATTGTTGTGCTCTGGAGACTCATGTTGATGAACAGGGTAGAGCAATAAGTGTTCGTGGTCGTGCTGACCATCCAGTAACGCGCGGATGGCTCTGTGCCAAGGTCAATCGCTATTTAGAACAAGTCTATCATCCAGAACGACTGCTTTATCCGCAGCGCCGTGTCGGGCCAAAGGGAGGCGGTAAATTTGAGCGTATCTCCTGGGACGATGCGATCTCCGAAATTGTTGAACACTGGCAGACGATTATTGCACGTGATGGCGCACAATGTATTTTGCCCTATAGCTATGCCGGGACGCTTGGCATGGTACAGGGAGCTGCCACCGATACGCGTTTCTGGAATCGTTTGGGAGCATGCCGCCTGGAACGTGCTATCTGTGGTCATGCCGCTGAAGAAGCCGTGCATCTAACCATAGGTGGACGGTTGGCACCTTCACCAGAGATGCTTATCCATAGCAAGTTGATCCTGATCTGGGGCAGCAATCCTGCCAGTACTGCTCCTCATATCATGCCATTTCTACGTCAGGCGCAGCGCAATGGAACGCGCATTGTGGTCATTGATCCCATTCGCACATTGACCGCTCGCTCAGCCGATCAACATATTCAACCTGTCCCTGGAACAGATGCAGCTCTGGCTCTCTCGATGATGTATGTCATCGTTACTGAGGGATTGCACGACGCCCAATGGATCGATCAGTATACACTTGGCTGGGAACATCTCCTTAAACGCATTCTGCAATTTCCTCCAGAACGTGCTGCGCAGATAACAGGGCTGGCTCCTGAGACTATTATTGAGATTGCACGCAGCTATGCGACGACAACGCCTGCACTGCTACGGTTTAGTGATGGCATCAATCGTCATACCAATGGTGGGCAGACGGTGCGTACGCTTGTTTGCTTACCAGCAATCACGGGCCAGTACGGGAAGCTGGGTGGTGGTCTGATGTATAGTACCAGTGACTGGCTCAAGTGGGATAGGGAAGTGCTGGCATGTGAGCACGAAACTGTCTGTCCGCCAGCGCCTCGTACATTGAATATGAACCGGCTGGGGGCTATTCTGACTGGTGAGGCTGATCCTGCGGTCTACTCGCTCTATGTCTATAATGCTAATCCTGCTGCCTCCTCGCCTAATGCCGGGAAGATTGCTGAGGGATTGCAGCGCGACGACCTCTTTACAGTCGTACATGAACTCTTTCTCACTGAAACGGCACGCTACGCAGATATTATCTTGCCTGCTACCAGCCAGCTTGAGCAGGCCGACCTGCACAAGCCCTATGGTCACCTGACCTTGCAATATAACACCCCTGCAATCGCTCCATTGGGAGAAGCGCACAGCAATTGGGATGTGATGCGTGCCCTGGCAGCGAAGATGGGATTCCAGGACGCCTGGTTGCAAGATGATGCGGATACCATTATTCGTGAAGTGCTTGAAGCAACTGCTGCCTGTAGTCCGTATCTTGATGGTATAACGCTTGAACGCTTGAAAGCCGAAGGGGCTATTCCCCTGAATATTCCAGAGAACGAGAAGATTCCCTTCGCGGACGGTGTTTTTCCCACTCCATCAGGTAAAGTGGAATTCTATTCTGTTCAGGCTATAGAAAAAGGCTATGATCCCATTCCGGATTGGCAGATGGAGGAAGAGACTCCGCAGAGAAAAAAAGCTGATGCGGCAACCAAAGAACCTTTGCCACTTTTATCTCCGGCAGCCCATCATTTCATCAGTTCAACGCTTGGAAATCAGGAGCGCTTGATTGCTAAAGAGGGTGCTCCCACTTTACGTATCCATCCCGTGGATGCTGAAGCGCGAGGTATTCGCAGTGGGCAGATGGTACGCGTGAGTAACGAGCGTGGCTGGTGTCGTTTAGTTGCTGAGGTAACGGAGGATGTGCGTTCCGGCGTGCTGGCGACAACGACTGTCTGGTGGCCGCAGTTTAGCCCTGATCAGCGAAACATCAACTGGACGACTTCTGATCGGCTGGCAGATTTTGGTGGAAACAGTACATTTTATACAAATATGGTTATGGTGGAATCTGATGTATTTTGAAGGCTCTGGGTTCCTCGTTCAACTATAGCTTCGCGCCATATTCCATTACGGCGCTTACCCTGACGGTGGCATGATCGGTAGCATCTCTCTTTCCCATATTGCTGGGATCGGTAATGATAATTTGACGAGATGTACACTCTATGTTACCATACGGCTAGCAGAAAATAATGTCTGCCATCAGGAGGGAGAGATCACAAGTATGAACCTGTACGAGCAATTGCTGACAGTACGAGATCGTCTCGAAAGGATTGGCGCACATGATGATAGCATGGATCTCGTGGAGAAGCTTTTAGCAAAAGCAGAACCCGCGAAAAACGATAAAACGGGAATCACCCAGGTACAAGTATTACGTCACATGCTACGCATGCGTGAAGTGAGTGATAACTATAACGTCTACAATGATTTGCAAGAGCTGGTCAGTGAGCGTGAGGAAACTGAGGTTTCAGCACGTGAAGACGCAGCTCCTGCAGCATATGTAGACACTGAACGTCATCCAAAGCCGAAGTCGTACTATAAGGCACAGAAGGCGCAGAAGGAAAAAACAAAGAAGAAGGACTAGCCATTGAGTCTGGTCCTTCTTTAATTATGGGAACTGCATCTTTTAACATTGTAAGGGGCATGAGCTTGCCTGCGCCCGGTTCCTGGGAGGTTCTCCGTTCCCCAACCGGGCGCAGGCAAGCTCATGCCCCTACGCCAGAGGGAAACGTTCTCGATAGTTGAACCGTATTGGGTGACGCCCCTATTGTGTGTCTGGTCCGCTAATCTGACGCTGTTGCGCATTGGGGCCACCAAGTTGTGTTTGCTGCTTGAGTGCTTGAAGCTGAGCTTCGACGTTTTGCTGAGCTGAGAGTTGCTGTAGTTCACGGTCCAGTGGATCTCCGCCGGAAGTGAGCAATCCCTGTTCGCCGAGCGTGCCTTGCTCAATCAATGTCTCCATAGCATTGGCGCGTGCCTGCATAGTCAATACTTTATCTTGAGCACGTTGCATTGCCTGGTGCATCTCGCCCATCTCGTCAGAGATACCTGTCAACGTTTCATTGATCTTCACCTGTGCCTGAGCTGCATTATACTGGGCTTTGACCATCTCTTTCTGCGTACGGAACGCCTCCACGCGTGCTGAGACGTTGCGTTCCATGCTGATCAGTTTTTCTTCCTGGGCGCGTAACTGTGCCAGTTGCTGCTCATAGTTATTGAGCTGCGGAAGCAACGTCTCCTTTCTTTGTAGTGCGAGAACTGCCAGGTCATCACGTTTGGCCTCTACGGCTTGTCGTGCTTGATTTGTCAGTGTATTGACTTTATCAACGAGCTGTCCTTGCTGCAACTCCAGGCGTTTTTCGTTGGTGACGACATCAGCGATGGAGCGGCGAAGTTGTTGGAGTTGTTCAAGTTGTTGGCTGTAAGAGTAGTCCATAACCTGACCAGGGTTCTCGGCTTTATCCAGCGCGGAATTGATGCGAATACCAAAAAAAGTTGCGATGCGAGAGAAAATGCCCATATGTTCCTCCTCAAAAAGTGCCTTATCTTCTTACTTCTATGTACGTTTCTGTGAAAGTATATGTTGCTAGAGTGATGACTGTATCATACAACATAATTTTTGGCACCTGCTCTTCTTTTACGATGTGGGTCTAATAGCGCAAAAAAAGCCGTGCCAAACGCTTGACATTTCTGTGTGCGTCGGCTATAATCCTCATCGTCAGAGATTACTTGCGGGTTTGGTGTAGTGGTAACATGCAACTTTCCCAAAGTTGAGACCACGAGTTCGAATCTCGTAACCCGCTCCTCGTAGAAAGCGCCCGTTGAGAAACGGGCGCTTTCTTTTTCCTCTTAACGCTTACTTTTGCTCAATCTGCTTTTGCATCGCATTCATATCATCGGCAACCGTCCTTAAACCTATCAGGCAGACGATGCCTGCCAGAAAAAGGCAAGTAGGTGCAGTGATAAGGAGTGCATTACCAAGCGTGATGCGGTCGGCAAGAGCGCCAATCAACAGAGGCGATGAAGCATCACCTAGCAGGTGAGCCATTAACAAAACCAGCCCTGTTGCCGTAGAACGAATCTCCGGCGCAATCACATCTTGCAGGATAGCATTGAGTGGTCCCAGCGAGAGAGCAAGGCAAAGGATGGCTGCAACAAAAACGCCCAGAAATGGTCCCAGACTATGTATGGTTAATGCGACCAGCGTCAGAGGTGCACCTACCAGAAATGCAATCGTTGCGACAACCATACGACCCTGGAGGAAACGGCGTTGCAGAAAGTCGGCCAGCCAGCCGCCGATTAACGTTCCGGCAAGGCTGCCACAGATGAGGGTAAGGCCGGAGTATGTTCCGGCTTTTGCAACTGAGAGTCCGAAAGCGCGTACGAGGTACGTTGTTATCCATGTCTGAGCGCCTCCGATGGTGAAGAAGCTGAAGACGAAGGCACCGAGCAGCACCCAGTAGGTACGGATTTTGAGAATTTTTTTTGCTGTTTCCCAGAAATCTTTGCCTATACTTCCGTGAAGATCCTCGGTCTCGTTCTCTGCACCCTCTTCGTTATCGAAGGTGCCCCGACGAGGTTCTGTTGAGCGCCAGATGAGAAATGCTGCGATGAGTCCGGGTAGCCCCACCATGTAGAAGGCCCAGCGCCAACCAAATTTGTCGGCGACAATGCCCCCAAGGATCAGACCAATGGCAGTTCCAATGAGATTGCCAATGGACCAGAGCGAAAGGATGCGTCCACGCTGGGCTTTGGGAAAGAGGTCGCCAATCATCGAGAGCGAGGCGGGAGCATACCCAGCCTCTCCAATACCCAGGAATGAGCGTGTAAAGAATATCTGTGTGAAGTTACGCGTAAGGCCGCATAGCAATGTTGCCACGCTCCATATTCCCACGCAGGCCGCGACAATGTTTTTGCGAACGCTTCTATCGGCCCAGACGCCCAGGGGAAGCGTAGCAAGAGCATAGATGAAGAGGAAGGAGGAGCCTAGCAGTCCTAGTTGTGTATTGCTCAGACCAAACTCGATCTGGATTTTTGTCTGTATCGCCGAAAGCACCGAGCGATCTGAATAGTTGAGTATGTTTATGATCAGTAATATGGTGAATATGCGAAGTGCCTGGTTTCTGGCAGGTCGGCCTTCAGCACGCTTCTTAGAAGGAGTAGGTGTCACAGTTGACATTGTGGTTTGTCCTGTTCCTTTCATATGTTTGTACGTGTCACAGTAGAGGCTGTATTGTATACTTACCCAATAGTGGTAAGCTTTGTTCATCAGGTTAAGTGCATCCATTCTTGCTTACGAATTCTCTGCAACAATGGTTGCATAGAGTACAACGGCCTGGGTACCAGATATGTCACCTCACAACCTTTCTCCTGTCTCGTTCGTATCAGATCAATGGTAGAGAAAATATTTAAAAAATACTGACGTTTAAATAGATCAGAGAGGGAAAGGATAGAAAACGTGCATACAGTCCTGCACCTTTTACTGCACATCAGTCCGCTACTGATCTATTTTATCGTGGCGTTAGCGCTGGCTCTGGAGAGCTCTGGAATACCCATTGTCAATAGCACACTTCTGCTCTTTACCGGTGCCCTGGCTTCATACAGTCATATTAATGTTGTGCTTCTGGCTATTGTTGCCATTGTGGGGAGTGTCGCTGGTGCCTGCTGCGCTTATATGATTGGTGCGCGTGGGGGGAGACGGGTCATGCTGCGGTTCGCGTTTTTCTTCCATCTTGATCGGCACGAGGTACGCATATTTGAGGGCTGGTTCCGCAAGTATGGTATCTGGATGGTATTTGCGTCGCGTATTGTTCCCTATATTCGTCCCTTTACGTGTTTTCCGGCAGGCTTCTCGCGCACCAATTTTACGCGTTTCTTTATCAGTGTCACTTTGGGATCGCTTCTTTGGTGTACAACAATGCTCTATCTGGGCTGGTCGCTTGGAAAGCGCTGGGAAGTGGCCTTGCAACTGATACAAAGCTATACTATCCCAGCGCTGGTTCTGCTGATACTACTTGTTGTTCTGTATTACCTCTCTACACGTTTTCTTAAGAGGCAACTCACTGCCCAACTTCATCGCTTATTCACTCATGAGGTGTAGCGTTTCAAGTCAGGCAGCGTATTCCATTATTGATGGACGAGAGAAAACGCAGAAAGAATGGCATCACCCATCGACGCTGTGAAATTCAAGGTAAGAGTGCCATTGGTCACGGTCACTTTGAATTGCTTTTGCAATGCCGTGTTTTGACCAACCAGGCTATAGATATCGAGGTTTTCGATGATGATTGTGCCATTGGCGCTGATGCCAAAGACACGCTGCCCCGGACCCGTCATCGCTGGTTCTACGAAATCCAGCGTGAATGTGTAGGTGCCATTGACGACGGGGACGTTGTAGCTGAAACTGGTGCCATGGCGATACGTCTGGTATACAGTCTGATCGTGCGTACCCGCAATCGTCGCTGTAACTGCTCCATTTGAACCATCGGTGTAGTAGTGATCTACGTCATAGAAATTTCCATTATGAGCGGTGTAAGGCATGCGCGCACCAGCAAGAATGAACGTGTCTGGTCTATAGTGCCATTCCACCTCATCACGATGGATGTCATCGCCTTGCTTGCCTACAGCTTTCACCACGTTGTTGCCTGGTCGTAACGTCACGCCTGACCAGAGGAAGATATGGTTTGTGCTGGTCCGGGTTCCCAATGAGACGCCATTGAGCGTTAGACTTACCGAACTCATATTAGAGTAAATCTTGATGTCGGTGGTTGGCAACGTTCGATGGACGTAACGCCGTTCGGTAATATAGACGAAAGGCTTTGTCGTCCAATTAGCCCTGTACCAGTGATAGGCATCCTTCGTTTGTCGATCATAGGTACAGAGTCCCTTCTCGTTGCGCCCATTGTGATCGCCTTCATTGCGACCCGCAGAAGCAAAGTCAAACATGACCCAGACCAGCTTGCCCCAGACATAGGGCTTATTGGCCAGCACCATCCAGGATTGCTCATGGATCAGTGACTGCCACTCTTCAGGATGATAATAACTGGCAGGGGTCGGATGGGGTGGATTGTGCTGATGCTGATAGATGCTTCCTCCTGCCCCGTATTCGCTCAACCCGAATCTTCGGGTTCGGGAAGTTCTGATGCGTGCTGATCAAATCGTCATTCAAGCCACTGGCATCGTTGCCGACATACCAACCATAGTAGCGGTTATAGCCCACGACATCAGTATGCAAGGACATTGGAGAACCCGCTCCCCAATTATCAGCCAGTGTTGTGAGTCGATCGGGATCCTGAGCTTTCGCTACATCATTGAGCTGCTGGAGCAGTGCATTGATCGCGGGTGTATTGAATACTTCATTCGCGATGCTCCAGAAGATAACCGAGGGGTGATTATAGTTCTGGCGAATCATCTCGGTTAATTGCTGCTGTGCATTCTGAGCAAAGGCGGCGGTCTCAATGATACTATTGAGGAGGGGTTGCTCGGACCAGAGAATAACGCCATGAGTATCCGCATTCTCATAGAGGCGCTGAGCGTGCTGGTAGTGGGATGTCCGGATAAAATTGACACCCATGTCGAGCATTATTCTGAAATCCTCGTCTTGTTCAGCATTGCTGATAGCCCAGCCCTGATTGGGACGGTCTTGATGCACGTTGACCCCATGGAGATCAAGATAATGTCCATTGAGGAAGAAGCCGTTGTTGACATCGACAGAATATGAGCGGAAGCCCAGTGGTGCCGAAACGATATCTTTGACGGATGAGCCAACCTGCACCAGGGCATAGACGCTGTAGAGATAGGGATCGCGCTGACCATCCCAGAGGTGCGGATGAGCAATGGTAGTGTTTTGTGAGAAGGTAAAGCCTGTATGTGCTGCTATGCTATGAGTAGAAGAGAGCGTGGACACAACATGTGTCTGTGCATCCAGAACGACCGTATTGAGCGTAACCTTCTGTGTGCTATTGCTATCATTCCATGCCTCGGCAGTAACCTGTAAATTGGCAGAAGCCGAGCTGACATTGGTCTGCCGTAAGAAAAGGCCAGAGGAGCCATAGTCCATCATGTTCATATGGATCTGATCGGTAATAACTAGATGCACATCACGATAGAGACCACCAAAAACGGTGAAATCACCATTGAGAGGAGGAATGTTGGTCTCGTATGCATTATTGACCTTCACCGCAATGACATTGTTCCCACCAACCTTAAGGGAAGAGGTGGCATCGAAGCGAAACCTGCTATAACCGCCCTGGTGCTGTCCTAGATAGGTGCCATTGACATAGACATCTGTCACGAGACTGGCACCATCGAATTGAAGATAGAACTGGCGACCTCTATGCTGAGCCGGGATTGTGTAATGGAGGCGGTACCAACCGATACCGCGATAATAGTTCCCGCCATTTTCTCCATCAATGTTGTTCCAGGTATGGGGTAACGTGACCTTTGTCCAGTTAGCATCGTCAAAGCTGGGCATTTGTGCGCCACTGACATCACCTTTGTAAAACTTCCAATTTCTATCGATGAGCGTATCGATGCGAGGCAACGGAATAGTATGTAAAGCTGCCAGTGCCTTCGGAGAGTCTTGAAAAGAGGCTTCTCCTAATACGCCTCCAACTGCGGCAACTGCTGTAGTTATCGCAGATAGCTCCAGGAATCGACGCCGACCCATAATTTTGTGTGTGTTTTGCTTTCCCTGCATGCTTTTACTTTCTTTCACTCGTAGAAACAATCACTCTATCATCTTCAGGGGTACCAGTTGATCAATCCTTGACGTTGCACCCATCCGGGAAGCCCTTCTTTATTATGTGCGTAGTTCTCCTTTCGCTACAAATGATGAGGAATTACCTTCGGCCCGGTATGAGCTAATAGAAACTACCTCTTCTGATAGTAGACGCTCTTCACTAGTATAGCATTTTTATCAGTGGATATAAATGTATTGATATGCTGGTTTATCTTCAGCGGGGAGGAATTGATCAATCAAGGACGCCGTAATAGCGTTTAAAAATTCAATCCGGATATCAGAGGTCGCAATCTGTAGTATCAGGTATCTGGATCAATTTTTAGAAGAGCATAATATGGTCCCTACGTCACAATGGGTCAGATAAAGGGGGCAGAACATTATGTTGTTATGCTCTCGCTCATCCGTCAGCAGCAGCCTGAGGCGATTCTGGCATAATCTGCATCAACTCAATCGCATTGCCGTCAGGATCATTGATCCAGTATTGCCAGTTGTGATCAAGACCTTGTTGCGGTTGACCGGAGAGGGTAAGGCCACGTCCTTCAAATTCACGTAACGTTGCCTGTAAATCATTGACGACCAGGCAGAAGTGGTTGTAGCCGGCCCCATTGCGCGAAGGTATTTCGCCCTCCGCGCCGGGGAATAATTCGAGAAACTGGTTGGGAGCTATGTGGAGATAAACGATCCAGGGCGACGGCTCGCCCTCGCGTTCGAGACGAAATGCCTCGCGTAAACCAAGCTTGTTGCAGTAGAAGTCCAGCGATTGCTCAAGGTTGGTGATGCGAAATGCGATATGTCCGAGCCCTGTGATCATTTATCAACTCCTTTTATAAGGTGACCATAGTCACACCAAAGATATCTCCCGATTCGTTCAACTCACGTAGTGCCCAGTCAGGGATAGGATCATCGACCAGAATAACCATCAAGGCCGTATCGGGTGGAATATCCTGGCGGCGGGGTACGCGTACGCTGGGACCGACATCCATATGATGAATGTTGACTTTCGCTTTGCCCAGTACTGTTCCTGCCCGCCCAATCATACCTGGCTGGTCGTAGTTGCGGCAGAAGAGGATATAGCCCTCAGGGACAAACTCGGTCCAATAGCGTCCCACGCGTACGATACGTGGTGTGTCATGCAGAATCGTGCCGCTAAGAACTTCAATGCGTTCATCACCGGAACCCGCTTTACCTGCAAACGATGAGACAGAACCATTGGAGCTCTGAACGCGCAGTGTGACCTGGTTGGCGAATTCAGCTGGCGTGGTTGATTTCTGTTCGGTAATCTCCAGGCCCCACGTTTTCGCCAAAACCTGGGCATTGATCATATTGACGTGTGCATCCGAGATGGATTCCAGCAGACCCTTGATGAGTGCCGCTTGCAATGGTCGTAGATCGTAGCTTGCGATCTCACCATGGTAGATGAGTTCGATTTTGTTGATTGGACCTGGTTGCAATTGTGTGTACAGGCGTCCCATTTTTTCGACGAGGTTCATATAGGGTTGCAGAATCTTCAACGTCTCTGGCAATATCAGTGGAGCGTTGACGGCTGCACGCGGGAAGCCACCGCGTAAGACGGAGACGATCTGATCAGCAACATCGGTTGCCACACCTACCTGTGCCTCTTCGGTAGAAGCGCCCAGGTGCGGAGTCGCGATGATGCGCTCGTGAGCGACCAGTTGCTTTAGCGTCTCATTATCGCGGATGGGTTCCTGGCTAAAAACATCGAGCGCTGCACCTGCCAGACGTCCTTCACTTAATGCGGTCAGCAGCGCTTCTTCCTCAATCAGACCACCACGAGCACAGTTAATCAGGCGAGCTGTGGGCTTCATCAAGCTCAATTCTCGTGCTCCGATTAAGCCACGCGTACCGTTAGGACCACTGGTGAGCGACGTGTGCAGCGTCACAAAGTCGGCCTGCGCGAGCACTTCATCCAGGCTGAGCATCGTGATGTCGTTCTTGCGTGCCTGCTCGGGGGAGACAAAAGGATCATAGGCGATGATCTGCATCTCTAAGCCCTGTGCACGCCTGGCAACGGCCATACCGACTTTGCCCAGGCCAACGACGCCCAGCGTTTTGTGCCGCACCTCGACGCCCAGAAATTTGCTCTTCTCCCATTTGCCAGCCTTAACACTTGCACTGGCGGCTGGAATATGGCGGGCCAGTGCCATCAGCATTGCGACCGAGTGTTCGGCGGCGGCGATAATGTTGCCCGTTGGCGAATTGACGACGATGATGCCCTGGCGTGTAGCCGCCTCGGTATCGATGTTATCAACCCCTACGCCTGCACGTCCGACGATCTTCATATTTGTTGCCGCAGCGAGCACATCGGCGGTGACCTGTGTCTCACTGCGTACGATCAGAGCGGCATACGCGCCAATAATTGCTTTCAACTGCTCCGGCTTCAGCCCTGGGCGTTCGTCGATCTGTGCTTCGGGCAACTGAGTGCGCAGGAGTTCGATGCCTTCCTGTGCGATACGATCAGTGATGAGGATTTTGAGTTTCTCGGTTGTGTCTCCCTCCTCTGCCTTCCTGATCTGCTTATCCTCTACTTCTGCCATGCTTGTACTCTTAACCTCTCTGCGCCTTTAACGCTTGAACCCGAACTCAGGCAGACGTTTTTCAAGAGTATCCATCACCTGTACCAGGTCCGCTTCAGTAAAGAAACCCAGGTGCCCGATGCGGAAGATTTTGCCCTGCAACTGGTCCTGACCCGAGGCAAGCACAATATTGTCTTGCTTGCGCAGTGTCGTCAACAGGCCCTTGCCATCGACACCCTCAGGGAAGTAGATGGAGGATACGGTGTTTGAGACGTACTGGTGGTCAGCCAGGAGCTTTAAGCCCATTGCCTTCGCGCGGGAACGGATAAATTCACCGGCACGGCGATGGCGCTCAAAGATCGTTTCGCGTCCCTCCGCCAGCATCATCTCCAAGGCGAGGTCGAGCGCGTAGAAGATGGAGACCGGGGGCGTGGTAGGATGCTGCCAGGAAGATTCAAGCTTCTTGCGTGAAAGTGTCCAGTCAAAGTAGAAACGGGGCAGTTTCGCCGTCTTGTGAGCTTCCCACGCCCGAGGGCTGGCGGCGATCATCATAATACCCGGCGGGACCATCCAGCCTTTTTGAGAACCAGTAAAGACCACGTCGAGTCCCCATGCGTCCATCTCCAGGGGTACGCAGCCCATCGAACTGACGGCATCCACAACGACCAGAGCGTCTGGGCTGACCCTATGAACCAGGGCAGAGAGCGTCTGAACGTCGTTTGTTACGCCTGTAGAGGTCTCATTATGCGTCATTAAGACGGCGCGATAGGGAGGGAGTTCTTTTAGACGCGCCTCGACGGTTGCCGGATCAGCGGCCTCACCCCAGGGAAACTCGATGCGCGAGACGTTGAGTCCATAGGTGTCGGCGATTTTGGCGAGGCGATTGCCGAAGCTGCCAATGGTGATGACGACGATATGCTCGCCTGCTGAGAAAAGATTCGCGATAGCGCATTCCTGACCACCGGTGCCGGACGCTGGATAGGTCAGGACGGGTGCTTCGGTCTGGAAAAAATATTGCAAGCGCAACGTGACCCGTTTCAGAATTGCGGAGAACTCAGGCCCACGATGGTTGATCATCTGGTGAGCCTGTGCCGCCATAATCTCGGGTGGAATGGCCGTTGGGCCGGGAACACGGAGATTCTGGTTGGGAATAGTTGCACGTGGCTCTACTTCGGGAATAGGAATAGTCTTGTGTTGTTGAATAGTCATTGAATATTGCTCCGTCTACTGTTCGATCAGCACTGAACGTGATATCAATGCCGATGAATTCTCTTTTGCCTCGATGCAATAACAGGCGGCGGATAACTGCATTGTTACCCGCCGCTGGCGATACTTACTCTGCTTTCAGTACCCTCAAGCGGGTGGTGAAAGAACAGTGGTTCTTGCGGTCTTCTTAAGGAACAGTATACGCATGAAACTCTTGAGAGGTCAAGGAAATGCATCCTTCCATTATTCTGCATTTTGTCCGGGATGGAACAGGTGTCTTCCTTTGGATACCTTGCGTGCTACCCAAATACGTCTGTTCCTGGTGATAGTTCGCGGTGAAATGGACGTAGTATAAGCAAGCCGCATAAGTGAAAGTCGCTTGTGAATGCTTTCAATTGTGTGCTACACTCTACCCATGTTTTACACGCGAAGCCACACTTTTGCCTAGGAGGTTGCCTTCATCATGACATCTATTTCCAACTCTACTCGACGACACTTTTGCCTTTATGTGTTATTTGCGAGTGTCATCATCGGGTTCTCTCTTCTTCTCTCGGCCTGTGGAAGCTCGACTTCTACAGGAGGTAGCACGACAACAACGACGACAAAAGTGTCTATCACAGCGCCTACAGACCTGATCACGCCAGGAACTTTAACGGTAGGTAGCGATACAACCTATCCTCCCCAGGAGTTTATTGATACAGCTACTGGTAAAGCAACTGGTTTCGACGTGGATTTGATTACAGCGATGGCTGCGCGTATGGGACTAAAAACCAATGTCGTGACTGCCAATTTTACAACCATTGTAGATGCTCTAAAGGCTAAACGCTTTGATGTAGTTATTTCTGCGCAGACGATTACTCCTGATCGTCAGAAACAGGTCGATTTTGTGCCTTACTTTAATGCGGGTCAGTCTATACTGGTAGCAAACGGGAATCCCAAGAAGATCAATGCGGTTACTGATCTGTGTGGTAAAACGGTAGGTGTACAAGATGGCACCACCGAACTTGATACCCTGAATGCGGAGAACAAAGGGGATTGTAAAGCCAACCCGGCTAAACTTACCATTCTGAGTGCGCAGACCGATGTCATCAACTTGCTGGTCACTGGTCGCGTCGATGCAACCTTCCAGGATTCTCCCGTTACCGATTATTACCTCAAATTGAATCCAGGACGTTTCCAGGTTGCGGGCTCTATTGTGAATGCAGCCCCTGAAGGCATCTCCGTCCGCAAGGGCGATACGAGCATGCTCACTGCAGTTCAGAAAGCGTTCAATACTGTGAAGTCAGATGGCACCTACGCAAATCTGTTTAGTAAGTGGCAACTCGACACCGCCCAGGAAATTTCTTAAAACCGATTTTGAGTGCAGTGGTAAAGCGGAAATCCTGGCCTTCTCCATTTTAAGAGGGCCAGGAACTTTTCTACAAGGAGAGTTTTATGTTCCAGTGGGATGTTTTCAAGCAATTTCTCTTCTCCGGGTTTGTGCTTCAGGCGGCCTGGACAACTCTCTGGATCTCAGTCGTGGCACAGATTTTGGGCGTTATCATTGGTCTCTTTATTGCTTTGATGCGTATGTCACGCTATCCCTGGTTATCTGCCATTGCTCGTGCTTATATCTGGTTTTTTCGTGGTAGCCCTTTGCTAGTACAGGTTTTGTTGCTTTTTGATGGCTTGCCAAGGATCTTTCCAAATCTTCTTCTATCTGATATTGCTTGTGTATTGATAGCATTTTCTTTGAACGAAGGTGCGTATATGTCCGAGATTACTCGTGCTGGTATTACCTCGGTCGATCCTGGTCAGATGGAAGCTGCTAAGTCGTTAGGAATGCGTTATAGTCTGGCGATGCGCCGCATCGTTTTACCGCAGGCAGCTCGTGTGATTGTACCTCCTTTGGGCAATGAATTCAATAATATGCTCAAAACAACGTCGATTGCTTCAGTGATAGGTTTAAGGGAATTGACGGGTTTTGCCGAACAATTTGGTTCGCCAACCTTTACCATCTTCGAGCTTCTCATTGTGGCGACACTCTATTATCTGGCAATGACAACGCTATGGGGTTATGTCCAGGGTTGGATTGAGAATCGGCTGGATCCCAATCGCACGACAAAGATCGATCTGGACGAAAAGAAGTGGGCAGCGCGTATGCTTGGCTTCAGTTCGCCGCGTGTGGGTCGTACAGGTTGATACGCAGATTTGGAGGAGGGAAAAGATATGGCTTTACAGGAAACAACTGCACGCGTGATGGTACGTGGAGAGAAGATCGTGAAGCGTTTTGGCTCGCTGACCGTTCTGGATGGTGTAGACCTGTCGGTAATGAGTGGACAAGTCGTTGTGATTATTGGACCCAGTGGTTCGGGCAAAACGACGCTACTGCGTTGCCTCAATCATCTGGAGAAGATCGATGGTGGCCGCATCTATATTGAAGATGAGCTGATGGGCTACCGCGAGGTGAATGGTCAACTCGTGGAAGATAAAGAGGCCAATATCGCGCGTATTCGTGCGCAGGTTGGCTTCGTCTTTCAACGCTTTAACCTGTTTCCGCATAAGACGGCGCTGCAAAATGTGATGGAGGCACCCATTCATGTGTTGCATCGTCCCATGGCCGAGGTCAGGGAGCAATCGCTGGATTTGTTGAACAAAGTTGGCCTGTCTGAGAAAGCGGATGCGTATCCACATAAGCTTTCTGGTGGGCAGCAGCAACGTGTTGCGATAGCGCGTGCCCTGGCGATAAATCCCAAGTTGATGCTCTTTGATGAGGCAACGTCGGCGCTTGATCCCGAACTGGTTGGCGATGTACTCAAGGTAATGAAGCAACTTGCCGAAGAGGGAATGACGATGGTTGTCGTAACACACGAGATGGGTTTTGCTCGCGAGGTTGCTGATCACGTCATCTTTATGGATAAAGCGCAGATTGTGGAGCAGGGGCCACCTGACCAACTGTTTGATACTTCTGAGAATGAGCGCACGCGCAATTTCTTGCGCAGGTTATAGAGCTATTCTCCGGGAACTGACAGATGCCCTGAAGGTGGGGATTAACCTTCAGGGCACAAAACGTTTTAGCGAAGCTCGCAACCTCAGTCAGACCAGACCCAATCCCGTACTTCTGGCATATCTTGCAGATTGGTGCGCACATACGAGTGATGCTTTGTGAGCATATCGTTGCATTCGGCAATCAGGGGAGCCGTTAGTTGGCGTACACGCTGAACACGACGCATCGCCTCAATACAGAGATGATAGCGACTCATTCCATTGAGCACGACCATATCGAAGGGGGTGGTAGTTGTTCCCTCTTCATTGAAGCCGCGTACATGGAAACGAGCTACGTTAGGGCGTCCATGTACGACCTCGTGAATAGCGCGTGGGTAGCCGTGGAAAGCGAACACGACGGGTCTATCTTCGGTGAAGTGTTCGACGAAGGTGTCGTTGTCCATGCCATGTGGGTGCAGGTACGATGGGTAGAGGGTCATCAGGTCGACGACGTTGACGACGCGCACTTTGAGTTCGGGAATATGATGGCGCAACCACCAGGCGGCGGCGACCGTTTCCAGCGTTGGGATATCGCCTGCGCAAGCTAACACAACGTCTGGCTCTACATGGTTTTCGTTGCTGGCCCAATGCCACGTTGAGAAGCCGCGTGTACAGTGAGCAATTGCGTCCTCCATATTGAGCCATTGCAGTTGTGGCTGCTTGTCAATGACGATCAGGTTGACATAGTTGCGGCTACGGAAGCAGTGATCGGCGACCGAGAGCAGGCAGTTTGCATCCGGTGGCAGGTAGATACGAGCGACCGCTCCTTTTTTCGAGAGCATGGTATCGATGAGGCCCGGTCCCTGGTGACTGAATCCGTTGTGGTCGTTGCGCCAGCATGTTGAGGTTAGCAGAATGTTGAGCGAGGAGATCGACTCGCGCCAGGGCAATTTGATGCCTTCCTCTAGCCATTTGGCGTGCTGGACGGTCATCGATGCGGAGATCAGTGCGAAGGCTTCGTACGTGGCAAACAGGCCATGGCGACCGGTGAGGAGATAGCCTTCGAGCCAGCCATGACAGAGATGTTCGCTCAGCACCTCCAGTACGCGTCCAAATGGTGAGACGTGATCGTCGATGGAGATAGTGGGCTCCATTAAACAACGGTTCTCGACCGTAAAGACATCTCCAAGGCGATTGGAGTTGGTCTCGTCGGGACAGAAGATGCGGAAATTTTGTTGCTCGGCGTTGCGCGTGAAGATGTCGCGCATCATCTTGCCGAGCTGGCGTGTGGATTCATGGTACTCGGTTGCTGGCTTTTTGACATCAATGGCGTAGTCGGTAAAGGATGGAAGATCCAGATCGATGAGCAATTTACCGCCGTTGGCGTGAGGATTGGCACCCATACGCAGGTCGCCTCTGGGTGCAAGCGTGGCAAGTTCGGGAATGAGGCGTCCATTTTCGTCAAATAGCTCGTCTGGTTTGTAGCTGCGCATCCATTCTTCAAGTATTCTCAGATGCTGCGGGTTTGCCTGGACATCAGCAACTGGAACCTGATGCGCACGGAAGGTACCTTCTATGGGGAGGCCATCCACCTCTTTAGGCCCGGTCCATCCTTTCGGCGTCCGCAAAACAATGACGGGCCAGTTGGGGCGTTTGGTGATACCATGCTGGCGTGCATTTTCCTGATAAGAGCGAATCTTTGCATAGCAGGTATCCAGCAGATCAGAGAAGGCCTGGTGCATTTCGACTGGATCGTCACCTTCCAGAAAATGGACATCGTAGCCATGTCCGGTAAGGAGTTGTTGTACCCGGTTGTCGTAGTCACGTCCCAGCACAGTCGGGCCTGAAATCTTGTATCCGTTCAGGTGCAAGATAGGAAGAACAGCTCCATCGCGTACAGGGTTGAGGAAGCTGATGGATTTCCACGACCCTTCGAGTGGACCGGTCTCGGCTTCACCATCGCCGACGACAGCAGCGACAATCAAGTTTGGGTTGTCGAATGCAGCGCCGAACGCGTGAGTGAGCACGTAGCCCAGTTCGCCGCCTTCGTGAATAGAGCCTGGAGTTGGCACACTGACGTGGCTAGGAACTCCTCCTGGAGTGGAGAACTGGCGGAAAAGGCGCTGTATACCTTCGGTGTTCTGTGGAATATGCGGATAAATCTCTGAGTAAGTGCCTTCGAGGTAGACGTTGGCTAAAATAGCAGGTCCGCCGTGTCCTGGTCCGGCCATGTAGATCATGTCCAGGTTGTGGTCCTGAATAAGGCGATTGAGATGGACATAAATGAAGCTGAGGCCGGGAGATGTGCCCCAGTGTCCCAGCAGGCGAGGTTTGATGTGTTGGGGCAGGAGTGGTTCTTTCAGCAACGGATTGTCTTTGAGATAAATCTGTCCGATGGTCAGGTAGTTGGCTGCGTTCCAATACTTGTCCATCAGGTCGAGACGGGCCTGGTCAACGTGTGCCATTATAATCCTCCATAAGCGTGTTTTTGAGCGAAAAGACGGTTGGTGGTCAGGGTATCTACTGTTAAAGCCTCTCTCTATTACTGTATCAGACTCAGGCTATTGGTTCGTTCTCAAGCTGTGAGCAAAGTGGGCATCCATCGTTGGAGTACCTTGTTGTGGTGTATTTGTGTTACCAAAACGATTGTACATTACTGATTGCCGTCAGGTATATTCTTTGCATCACAAATATGTCACGAAGGGAGGCATTCAAACGTGATACGTGTAGAACCTATTTTATAAAGCTCCGTTGCGGTTCGCGCCGCAGAGAAGTCTCTTCAGCTTGCTCTTATAGTATTTGACGGTTTACAATAAAGAAGGATCTCAAGAGGAACACCAATAACTCTCAGTTTTGTGAGGAGTAAATTTCAAAATGACAACAACAGAAACCACTTCACAGGTACAACAGTGGACAAATCTCGCTCAACAGTTGCGTGTAGATAGTATTCGCAGCACGACCGCAGCAGGATCAGGTCACCCTACGTCTTCTATGTCGGCGGCTGACTTGCTGGCAGTATTAGCGATCAGCTATCTCCACTACGATTTTGACGACCCGAAAAACCCGAATAATGATCATCTGATTTTCTCAAAGGGGCATGCTGCGCCGTTGCTCTATTCATTCTACAAAGCGGCGGGCGCGATTAGCGACGAAGAGCTGCTAACTCTGCGTAAATTTGGGAGCCGCATTGAAGGGCACCCAACGCCTGCACTGCCATGGGTTGATGTTGCGACTGGCTCCCTGGGTCAGGGGCTTCCCATTGGCGTTGGCATTGCGCTGGCGGGCAAATATCTCGACAAGTTGCCATATAAAATCTGGGCTTTGCTGGGCGATAGTGAGATGGCGGAAGGATCGATCTGGGAAGCTTTCGATCATGCCTCGCACTATAAGCTAAACCACCTGGTTGGTATTCTCGACTGTAATCGTCTGGGTCAGCGTGGTGAGACTGATCTAGGCTGGAACACAGCGGCGTATGCGGCCCGTGCAGAAGCCTTTGGTTGGAATGCTATCGTCATCAATGGTCATAACTACGAGGAGATCAATAATGCATACGCCCAGGCTATTCAGGAGACTGATAAGCCTACATTGATTGTTGCAAAGACGATAAAGGGCAAAGGTGTCTCTTTTCTTGAGAACAAGGAAGGCTGGCATGGGAAGCCATTAAACAAAGACCAGGAAGCCCAGGCATTGCAGGAACTCAATCCACAGGTGCGTAGTCAGACCTTCCCGGTCCAGAAGCCAGTCCCTGCTCAGCTCCCACCAGAGGCCGAAGAGAAGCCTATCGAGTTGCCGACTTATGAACTTGGAAAGACAACTGCTGCCACCCGTAACGCCTATGGTGATGCACTGAAGGCACTTGGGGCTGCCAATCCAAATGTAGTTGGTCTGGACGGAGAAGTGAGCAACTCGACCTATGCCGACGAGTTTGGCAAAGCATTTCCTGAGCGCTTCTTCGAGCAGTACATTGCCGAGCAGCAACTGGTGGCTGCAGCAGTTGGTATGAGCGTGCGGCACAAGATACCATTTGCCTCTACCTTTGCAGCTTTCTTCTCCCGTGCGTATGACTTCATTCGTATGGCAGCAATCTCACGTGCTAATATTCGCCTGTGCGGATCGCATGCTGGCGTCTCGATTGGTGAGGATGGTCCTTCACAGATGGCGTTAGAAGACCTATCGATGATGCGTGCGATCTTTGGCAGTACGGTACTGTATCCGTGTGATCCGAACCAGACAGCACAACTGGTCGCTGAGATGGCGAAGCATGATGGTATTGTCTACATGCGTACCACGCGCGAAAAGACGCCCACCATCTATGGACCGGATGAGACATTTGAGGTTGGTGGTAGCAAAGTCGTACGCCAGTCCGAAAATGACAGGGCCACGGTCGTAGCAGCAGGTATCACGCTCCACGAAGCGTTAAAGGCGTATGAGCAATTGAAGGGTGAGGGCATTGCTATCCGCGTGATCGATGCCTACTCCGTGAAGCCAATCGACGAGGAGACGTTGTTTGCCGCAGCCGAGGAAGCTGGCAATAAGATCATCACAGTTGAAGATCACTGGCCGGAGGGTGGTCTTGGCGATGCTGTGCTTGAGGCATTCTCTGAGCGCGATGGAAGTCTGCCCGAGGTTGTGAAGCTGGCCGTACAGTCGATGCCTGGTTCTGGTACGGCGGCCCAATTGCTTGAGGAAGCAGGTATCAGTGCTCACCATATTGTGCAGGCGGTGAAGCTGCTGATCTAGTCGTTCGCATGACAGAGAGCATAACACTATTGAAGTCGGACGAAGCAATATCTCGTCCGACTTCAATAGTGTTATGCTCTCTGTCATGTCAAAGTGTCTGTCGATATCCTTGTGTGCGTGAAAACTGTTTCTTGCGTGCAAGTTAGTACACAACTGACGAAAACGTCTGGCCAAAAAGATGGAAAAATGTATGCGTTCTCCGCTTCTCTCCCGTAATATATTCAACGACTCATATCAATAAAATGAAAAAGAGGGATAGGTTATGAATTGTAAAAAAGCGACGTTAGTGATCAACCCCAGGGCAGGAGAGAATGTTGCGAAGATTACCGATGTGTTGGCGATACTGGCGGCAGCGGGTTGGAAGACCAGTATTACGCTCAAAGAGTATGGTGGTCATAGCTTGCAGCTGGCTCAGCAGGCCAGTGAGGATAAGAGCGATCTGGTGGTAGCCTATGGTGGTGATGGAACGCTCAACCAGGTAGTGAACGGAGTGATGAATACGAAGAAGTCACATAGTGCAGTAGGGGTTATTCCTGGTGGGACCGCCAATGTCTGGGCGGGTGAGATTGGTATTCCAGTCGATCCGGTCAAAGCAGCTCTTTCCCTGGTGAACAGTGAGGCACGTAAGGTCGATGTCGGTCATGTTGAGGTGAAAGGGCTTACCTATGCTGAGGATACGGCACAAGAGTCACAGGCGCAGGATAAGAAGAAGAGCCGTAAGAAAAAGAAATCTTCATTCCAGGGAAGTAGCAAAGCAAAGCATCATTTTCTCTTGATGGCGGGTCTGGGTATTGACGCCGCGATTATGCAGGGTGTCTCCAAGCCTTTGAAGTATCGTGTTGGTCCGCTAGCGGTTGGACTGTCAGCGGCAAAGGCATTGCCAGAGCACCATGCTTTCCCGATAGAGGTTCGCTCAGGGGGAAGTGGGCGCGAAGGGGAAGTGCTCTGGAAGGGGGATGCGTTGCAGGTAGTAGTCGGCAACACGCGGCGTTACGCGGATATCGCTGAAATGACGCCAAACGCGTATATTGATGATGGTATTCTGGATGTTTGTGTGATCACGGGCGGCGATCCATTGGGTACAATGCAACAGGTCGCTTCATTGCTCTTGCGGCGCAAACCCGATAATACAACCGCTGAATACTTCCATGATGCTCATTTAGAGATAACCGTCCCTGCCTCCGTTCCACTGCAATTGGATGGGAGTGCAGTCAAACTGAAGGATTATATCAATAAGGCCGATTATGCGAAACTGCAACAATCGGGTGAGACAGAACAGGCGAAGGTAACCTATCGCTTCGATGCTATGCCACATGCTCTGGAGATTGCCATCCCACAGACGTACGACTATGAACTGTTCGAGCATAAGCATGAGCATGAAAATGTGCAGCAAGAGGATGCTGAGCGAGAGCAGGAGCATGTCAAGGCAGGTGTTAGAGCTGGTAGTCACAATGGTGGAGAAGAGTCTCAGACCGCTCAGCAGGAACATGCTGTTGCGGTAGAGGCGCGACCAAAGCATGATCAGAATGGCAATTCTAGTGACGTAAAGAAAGAATTGCCAGAGCTGGTGGGAGCTTTACTGGAAAATGGGCGCAAGGTAGCAGTTGTGGGTAAGGCACCTCTGGCTGGTAAAAAGGGAACGTATATTATTGCAGGAGGGACAACGAAAGCTAGCACGGGCGAAACGCGTCCCGTAGCAGTCGTGGTGAATGAGAAGACAACCATTTACAATCACCAGGGAGATCAGCTTCCAGCGAAAGCTGTAGAGGAGTTGCAAGAAGGAGCTGCCATTGTCGTTGAGGGCGATAAGAGTAAACGTGGTGTGATTGGGGCGACACGGCTGATTATGTAGGTTCAAACTACCTGCATAAAGGGGTCAAGGTGTTCACAATGAGACGCCTCGACCCCCTTATTGGTTCATAAAGCATGGATGAGAAAACGTGATTTCTCATCCATGCTTTACTCTATGTTCAGCTTAATTCCTCTCATTTTTAGCAGGATGCGCATTATGTTTTATAGCGTATTGAATAATATAAGAAGAAATAGAGGTATTGACAAAGCGGAAATTTTTTTGTATCTTATTTGTGGTGAGATTGTCGTGTTTTACCAGATGGTATGACTAAAGAGTCAGCCGTCAGCTTCTCTCTGTTGTACTTTAGAGAAGGATAGAAGTGTTGAGTATCATCAATCATTCGTTAGAGTGGCATTCGGTGCTGGATGCCGTTCTTGATACCGATATACGTGCGGCATTGCCGAAGTTAGATGCAAAGGGGGTGGTGGCCTATACAGATGGGGCATGCATTAAAAATCCGGGGGGGCCGGCTGGTTGGTCTGCATTACTGTGGGCGGTAGCCGATGCCGTTGATGGGAAGATACCGCTTGATGCACCGTGTCTGGAGCGCTATGGGCATATCCCAAAGTCGCCCACGACGACCAACAACCGGGCCGAGATTTCCGGCGTACTGGCAGTATTATCGCTTGCGCCGCCGACGCTACCACTCAAAATCTATAGCGATAGTGAGTATACCATCAAGGTTGCGCTGGGAGTATATAAGATGAAAGCCAACCCTGATTTGTGGGAGATCTATAGCGAATTGCGTCGTTATCGCAAGCAATCACCTGAATTTGAATGGGTACGTGGTCATGCTGGTCAGGTTCACAACGAACGAGCCGACGAGCTGGCCGGGCTGGGAGCATTTAATAAAGATCAGGCTGCATATGAAAAATGGCAAGCATCCCAAACGCCCGAGGCGCATAATACTGTTGCTGCACCGGAACTGGTAATGCTGCGCCTGAATGTGCAGAAGCTCAAGACTCTGTTTGACACGCTTGACGTTGACACTTCGCGTGTGAGCACACAGGAGCGGGAATTTATTGGTGATATGGCAAAGCATTTGCTGAAGAAGAATTTCATACCCACGGAGAAGCAGAGCAAGTGGATCAAAGGTCTGGCGGTGAAATATAAAGTATAGTTTGCCTCTCTCTTAGCGCCTCTGGCAATTCTAATGTACGGGCGAAGAAGCCAAATTGGAGCTGATTTTGGGTAGGAAGCCGTAGATTGTGGAAGGTAGTCGGTATGTGTGGCCGCGCGAATATGGCATTGATTTGCTGGTAAACCAGCGGTGATAGGGCCAATAAAAGAAGAAGAAATAGAATAAGTATGATAATAGGTGGTTGCTGCTTCCTCACTGGAATCTTCTTTCATTAAGAAGTTGTCTATGTTCTTGTTTGTCTGAGTATAGAGCGTTAGCAAGAAAGATACATGGGTCAAATGACCTATTTACACAGTAGAGCGCCGTTTACATGCCCGTGTGGATGCCTACTTTTAGACCTTGCCGGGTGTCACGTGATAAAATTGTAGAGCAGGAACCTCGGCCTGAATGGTAGAGGTTCCCTGGTGGCTTTTCTGCGAAGGTCACATTATACGCAGAATGTAACAACGAAAAGGGAGCATGAATTTGTACCAGGAACAGACACGTCGTTTCACCGAGTATCTGCAATTAGAACATATGCCTGTCGGGTTAGCATTTGTAGAAGAGGTTCCAGAAGGTATTCAACACCAGGAAACACCTGTGCCTTCAGCTTGCACGTTCTGGCGTCTGGGTGAAAAGGGAGTATTTTATGCAACAGGCGATGAACATAAGGAGTGTCCAATTGGTATGATGACGATGGGTTTTGCAATGCCCACAGAAGCCCAGCAGCGTGCTGGTGTACTGGTGGAGACGATGGCGAGCGTGGAGTACTTTTCACCTGCTGAGGTTAGTGCATTGCCTATAGTCAAGAAGCCTCATACCAGCATTATTTATGGTCGCCTGGACGAATTTCCTGTCGAGGCTGACGTGATACTCTGCGTCCTGAATAATCAACAGGCGATGCTCGTAGCTGAAGCATTGGGGAATACGAACTGGCTGCAAGGTGGACAGAGCACGTTTGGACGACCGACCTGTGCGGTGATTCCACGAACTATGCAGACTGGCGAAACCTCGATGAGCTTTGGCTGTGTTGGTGCACGTACGTATATGGGTCTGACGCCTTCTGAACTGGTTCTGACGATTCCTGTACAGAAGTTTTCGCAACTGGTGGAGCGTCTGCAAACAATTGCGAACGCAAATGCCGCCCTTGCTCCTTATCATCAAGGACAGAAAGCGCGTTTTAGTGCGTAGATCAGGTTATCGAAAGATGAATGTATCGCAGGTAGAACTTCTTTGTCGTGCGTACGGCCTGGGGAATCCACTCAAGGAACCCCAGGCCGTTGCGGGCGGATTATTGCATCGTTTGTGGCGTCTGGATACAGCACAAGGAATGTTTGCCATTAAGCAACTAAACGCTGCTATCATGAAAAAGTCCCATATTCGTAATAGTTATCGCCTCAGTGAACATGTAGCGGAGGCGATGGTGACTCATGGAGTTCCAGCCGTCGCAGCACTGAACTGTAATGGAGATCCCATACAGGAGATTGAGGGAAGAACAGTGATGGTGTATCGCTGGATTGAGGGCGAAACGCTGTCAGCGGAACCTGTGGAACCTGAACGAGCCAGGCAGATAGGAGCATTGCTAGGACGCGTGCATGCACTCAAGCTTCAGTTTCCCGCGTTGTCGCAGCCAGAGTGGGAGCGCTTTCGCGACGATGACTGGGATATGCTCACAGTTCACGCTTATGATGGAGGTATTCCGTGGGCTACTCCGGTGCGTGCAGTGATGCACCGATTAATTGAGTGGAGCAAGCTAAGTGAGCAGGCTGGTGAAAAGTTGAGCCATACCTATGTTGTCAGTCATCGCGACCTGGGACAAAAAAATGTGATCTGGCAGGATGAGCGTACCCCCTGGCTGATTGATTGGGAGGCGGCTGGCCTGGTCAATCCCACGATGGAACTGGTGAGCGTGGCGTTAGATTGGAGCGGGCTGGCGACGGGCGTTTTGAGAGAGGATACATTTGCCTCCATTATGGAGAGTTATGTTGAGGCTGGTGGTATTGTGCGAGATGCAGGGATTGATGCTATATATGGGGTGATGGGGATCTGGTTGGGCTGGCTATTATTCAATATGCGTCGTTCTCTGGGCGAGTCGATTGTGGATGAGGAAGAGCGGCAATTAGGCATCCAGGAGACCCCGCTTGCCATTGCCAGGTTACGAACACTGGCCCACTATGCTGAACTGTGGGCCAGTTGGGTCGATAAGTGGCATGGCTAGTGTGCATGACTACTATTGCATGAGGCGACGCAGGTCAAGAATATCTGGATTCCATAAGGAAAGCCAGGGAAGAATATGCATCAGAATAGAGGAACCAATCTTCTGTAATTTCTTCTTGACATTTACCGATAAATAGAGTAATCTACTTTGCAAGTAGTGCATCGATGGTGTATAGAGAAAGACGCTGATGGTCTTTCTCTATCTGCTAGAAATTTCGGTGGCTACATTGATATTGTGCCAAAGACGACGCAATACATCAGCTGAAAGCGTCTGTTATAGCCTTCCTCCATGGACGAATAGGGGAATGACACTATGGCAAAGAAAGCATTGAGATTTTCCGTTATTTCTGCACTTCTAGTCATGACTGTCCTCGAAATAGTGATTCGTGCAGAGCCTTCTCCCGCACATGCAGCCTCCTCTCTTACGATGTTAGGCGCAGATGTTTCATCGCTCCAACGTGCTGAAGATCTTGGGGCTAAATATTATTACGCGAATGGCAAAGCGGGAGATCCGTTACAGATCCTCAAGGATAATGGAGTCAACTATATTCGGCTCCGCATCTGGGTCAATCCGAAAGATGGCTACAACAACGAAACCAAAGTCCTGGCATTTGCGAAGAGCGTCAAGGCGAAAGGTTTAAAGTTGATGGTAGATTTCCACTATTCGGATACGTGGACCGATCAAGGGCACCAGAGCAAACCTGCAGCCTGGGCGAACCACAACATTAGCCAGCTTCAGACGGATGTGTATAACTATACCTACGGCGTCTGCACCGCTTTGAAGAAACAAGGCACTACACCCGATAGTGTTCAGATTGGCAATGAAATTAATACAGGTATGTTATGGCCCCAGGGTGAAGTGACGAATAATAACTTTACGAATCTCGCTCTGCTCCTGAAATCGGGTTACAATGCCACAAAAGCCTGTAACAGTGGGACGCAAGTCATCATCCACACAGCAGATGCAAACAGCGATGCGAATGCACGCTGGTTCTATGATGGGATCAAAGCGCAAGGTGTGAAATGGGATATCATAGGGTTATCATACTATTGCTACTGGCATGGTCCGATGTCAAATATGTCCAACGTCGTGTCTGATCTTAGGTCACGTTATGGAAAATCTGTGATCATTGCTGAAACGTCGTATCCGTTCACAGCCGCAAACGCTGATAGTGAGACAAACACGATTACCTCATCGACACCCTGTCCGGGCTACCCGGCGACCTGGACGGGCCAGTATGACAACTTTAGAGATATACTGGCGGCAGCACGTGCTGGGGGAGCAGTTGGCGTCTTCTATTGGGAGCCAACATGGATAGCTACGCCGGGCAATGGTTGGGATCCCACCAATCCTTCTTCCGGTGATGGATGGGATAATCAAACGCTGTTCAACTGGGGCGGTGTTGCCAATCCGGCTATAGCGCTCTTTAAACCGTGAATGTAGAGTCTCTGTTCTGTGAGGTGGGGGAGATAAGCATATCTCCTTCACCTCTTTTTATTTTTGCGTACAATAAATAGAAGAAGAAAAAACACAATGGTACGATAAGAAATAGGGCCATACTATTACCCAGATCAGGTGCTTACAATCTCTCTCTTTAGGAAAGTATTCTTTCACCATCTCTATTTTCTTAATAACAGAAGCGAGAAACAGTATGGTTATTTCACATCCTTTGGTCCCACCAGGACCAAAGGGGGAACCGCTTATTGGCAATGCCCGTGCGTTTGTCCAGGAACCGCTTGAGTATCTGAGACGCTGTGCTAAGGAGTATGGCGATGTTATGCAGATACGTCTGGGGACGACAGCGATTTATATGGTCAGTCATCCTGATCTTATCGAGCAGGTGTTGGTCACGCATAACAAGAAGTATAGCAAATCCAGGTTTACACAGCGTAGGAAGAGCCTCTTTGGCAATGGATTGATCTTTAGCGAGGGCGATTTCTGGTTGCGCCAGCGACGGTTGATGCAGCCGGCCTTTCATCAGAAACGCATTGTCTCCTATGGGGCAGCGATGGTCACACTTTCGCAACGATTGTCGGAGAGTTGGAAAGATGGTCAGGAACTGAGTATTCAAGAGGAGATGATGCAACTCTCACTGGAGATTGTCACCAGGACGCTCTTCGATAGCGAAACGACGGGAGATGTGCATCGTATTGGGAAGGCGCTTGATGTGCTTATAGAGCAGGTAAGTGCGGCAGCCGTGCGTCCTTTGCAATATCCCGATTGGATTCCTACGCCCGGCAACCGTCAATACAATGCCGCGCTCTCGGAACTCAATACAATCATTCGTCAGATTATCAGTGAGCAGCGGCAGAAAGCAAGCGATGGCGCTGATCTGCTTTCGACTTTGCTCCATATACAGGATGAAGACGGTAGTCGTATGACCGATAAGCAATTGCGCGATGAAGTGGTAAATCTTTATATCGCGGGTCATGAAACAGTGGCGATGGCTCTGTCATACACCTGGCGTTTGTTAGCAATGCATCCTGAGATTGAAGAGAAGCTTGCCGCTGAGCTTGAGTCTGTATTGGGTGGTAGGCTGCCGACGATAGAAGATTTGCCATGTCTTGCTTATACTGAACAAATAGTTAACGAAGCCTTGCGTCTCTATCCGCCTGTCTGGGGCGTATTTCGCGATTGTCAGGAAGCGGATGAACTGGGAGGATATGTGATTAAGCCGGGAACGGTCGTGTTGCTTTCATCCTGGGTGGTTCACCATGATGTCCGTTTTTATACTGAACCCGAGGCATTCTGGCCCGAGCGCTGGGAGAAGCAAGCTGTTCAACAACGTCCAAGGTATGCATATTTTCCCTTTGGAGGAGGGCAACGGTTCTGCATTGGAAACATCTTTGCACTGGTGGAGGCGCGTCTTATTCTTGCTACTCTTGCTCAGAAATGGAGATTTACGCTGGTGCCCGATAGGCCATTTGAACTGGTTCCTTCAATAACTATTCGCCCGAAATATGGTATTCAGGTGGTTGCGCAGCGCCGCTCGTGAAAAGGTTCATTGGAACATGATTCGTGACGAGCCGTTTGCAAGCTCGTCACGAATCCAGAGGGCACCTGTTTTTAGTACAGAATTTATCGACCAACGACCGAACGTAGCTGTTGTACCACTTGCTCCAGTTGGGTAGCTGCATCTGTGGCGGAAGTAGCACCGGTAGCGAGCTGTTCTGTAACCTGAGTCGCAACCTTGAGTGCAGTAGAAAGTTTCTGGTTGCTGGCTGTCTGGTGTTGTGCTGCTTCTTCAATATATTTAGATGCTGTTAAGATGTGTTCCAATGATTTTCGTGTCGTACCCGGTTCTGCTTGTTGCCAGCGTTGCAAGAGATCCATACCTGTTTCAGTGAGGCGTTGTGCTGCAACTTTGGTGGCATCGGTATAGTATTGGACTGATTGCAGGCCAACCTGTGAAGAATCGACGACCCACATCTGTTCTGAGGCAGCGTCACGTTGGCGAGCTGCAAGCGAACTGAGTGCCCGGCTGTTGCTACGCAGATTTTCGACTGAAAGGAGAATAGGACGTGTAATATTGCGACCGACGATTAATCCAAGGAGTGCGACCAGGGTTGACATTGCGGCGGCAATAATAATAGTGACGAGCAACTGCTGATTAGCGACCGAGGTAACCGTGTTGACCGGGCTGAGGACAAAGTAGTGCCATGGTACAATCGTGGAGTCAGTGGGATCGTGCACAATTTGAAAGGATTCTGTCGCACCGGTTGGTTGGGCCTGGAAGTTACTTATTGATTGACTGGATAGTTTTTCTTGCAGCGCGTTATCGCCAAAAACTGGAACAGAGCCGCTCGTGCTCCCAAAGCGAGCTTCGCGATTAATTTCCTGCTGAGCAGCGGCTGCAACAGGAGCAACACTCTTCATAAGAAGCTGATTGTTCATCCCCTGGGGGACAGCGATACGAACGCCATTCTCATCAAGAATAAAGGCGTAACTGCCCGTTCCATTATCATGATCGGTGTCGACGATGTTCCAGATGTAATCAAGATTAAGTGTAGCAAGAATGAAGCCCAGATAGACGGGTTTCTGAGTTGAGCCCGGAACCTGCGACAAATAGATTGGTGCATAGATATCGACTGAAGCTTTGTTCGTCGCGTGATCGTAATACACAGCCGATACGAAATTTTTCCCTGCATTCACAGCCTGGAGGTACTGAGGAGGGACCAGATATTGTCCATGCGGTTTAGGAGTCTTGGGATAGGCCAGGAGCAAGTGCCCTTTAGGATCGAAGAGTGACCAGATGGTATAGTTTTTGTCGCGGAACGTCCCGGCGACGAGTGCGTAATCGGCATGAGTAGCTAGCGATTGGTAACTCGCCGTCATCGCAGGAGGGGTGCCCACGAATTGCTGTAATGAGGGAACCTGCGTGATTGTCTGCGTATCAAGCAGACGTTCGTGAAGGTAGGTATCAATCAACTGTACACGTGTTTTGGCGTCACCTTCCATTGCATTATTTGCTTGAGTAATCAATTGGGGACGCGTCTGCAACTCGCTAAAACTTAGTGTAAGAAGCAGAGGCACAATAGCCGCGCCAACAAGTGCCAGCGAGACTTTGACTGAAAGCGAGACCTTTCGGCGAGAAGATTGAAAGTCTTGTTGAGCCATGAGAATAACCGTCCTTATCAACATGCACGTAAATACACTCAGGATTTCTCTCTGAAGAGTTTTACTCTATCACTCCGATGTGTTCTAATTCTTGTAGTAATCGTTGAATTTCTTCAAATGGGCGTCCGGTAAGACGCACCAGTTCGGCGATGGTTCTATTTCCATCGATGAGTAGGAATAATTGCCGGTGAGCCCGGGAAAGCCGCTCCTGGTCAAGCAAATGTAGTGAAACATTGACCGAGCGTATACGACGTGGGACGGCAGGACCAGGAGATGAACTGGCTAGCTGGTCTGTTGTATTGGGCCAACCTGATCGCTGATGAAGCACTGGCATGGCGGCAGTAAACCGTGGATTAGTATCACCTAAGGACTGCGTCGTTCTGGGAGGTCCGATTGGCTCGGAAGCAAGAGGGCTTGTCGTCTTTTCTGGCGTAGCTGGCACAAAAATAAAACGACAGGCACCCCAGGTGCTCAGCCAGTTCAATGCCTCCTGTCCACGCAAATTGCCTCCATATGCCTGTGTTACCTGTCCTTGCACGAAAATGATCTCACCCTTTTCCTGCCCTTTCCCTTCGTCTCGCTCGACAGTAAGGTGTCCTGTTTTCTTACCAAGTTGTAGAACCTGTATGACATTAAGTAATCGATCAGTTACCGTACCTCGTTTTTGTGACATGAACATCTTGCTCCGCCTTTGGGAGAAATTTTTCTCGTACATCCATGCGTAGGGTCTTTTTTTGTCTCTACATCCATCGGCGCATGATCGTGTAGATAGGTGGTTGTACAAGCATATCATAGATGTCGTAAATGGATGCTGAAATAGGAGTTCCCTCACCCTATTTTCCTATATTGTTATGTCTTGTGCCTATACTTTTAGGCTACTCAACGTTCTATTTTAGGCAATTGCAGGACCACTGTCAACTGTCGAATACTGTCAACTGTAGGACAACTAGTGTATTTTTAACGCCCAAGTTTCGGGGCAGGCGATCTGCAAAGCGCTTGTAGAGTACTCTATTAAAAATAACCGTTTAGGGGTACTGAAGTCCGGCACTATTTCAGCGAACCACGCGATAAAGGATAAAAGCTATATAAGCTCGTCAAGGAGCTTGTGGGCAGATAAACAATGATGCTATACTGCATAGATGTTGGGCTGTGTATAGTATCTGGAAGCAGGGAGCTTTTGTCGATGGAGTCTCAAAACCTCTCTCAGTCGTCGGGGTTACCCCCGAGCATGGGAGGACAGGGGGACAGCGCCCCACCACCACCGGAGCAACTTTCTATAAACGAACTGGCTCGTTGTTGCTCAGAAGAGACGAATAAATTTCTCAAGCAGAACGCCTCGAATGATCGTTTCTGCCTTGAGTTGTTTCGTCGTGCCATTGTCAAGCGGGATGATGACGCCTGGGGCTGTATTTATCAACAGTATGCGCCGCTCGTGTTAACCTGGGTAACACAACATCAGAGCGCGGCACCGTTATTAGGACAGGATGGAAGCGGCCCCCTTGTCAATACCGCTTTTGCCAAATTTTCGCAGGCGTTGACGCCAGCCAAGATGGGAAACTTCGACTCACTGGCTGCTATATTGAAATATCTAAAAATGTGTGTGCATAGTGTGGTGGCCGACGAGGTGCGGGCGCGGCAGGCGCGGCAGTATGAGGAGACGTTGGAGTCGATAGAGCACGAGCCTGCCAGTAGTGATCCTGCTGATGATGTCGTCTCCAACATTTCTGCACAGGGATTATGGCAGGTCATTCAAGAGGAACTCAATGGCGAGGATGAACGTATTCTTATTTACCTGGCGTATGTTCAGGGGATGAAGCCCAGTGAGATTAGTAGCCAGCACCGCAGGCATTTTCCCACTGTAGATGATGTTTATCGGATTAAGCGCAATGTGCTGGAGCGGTTGCGGCGTAATAGAAGGTTGCAGTTACTCTTTCGTCACGAGAACTTCTGACGTATTCAGGAGTAGGAGAGTGAAAAATCCGCGCTTGGAAATCTATTTCCATTGATAGCGCCCGAAAAAAATGGAGCACTTCGTTTATTAGGGTAAATGGATGTCTGTCCCATTGCATGTCGTGCGATACTGTGGTTGTTGTGGCCTATGGTAACGGGCCAATATCCTATAAAAATATAGAGGAAACGCTCATGGAGTGTAGTGAACCAGGTGTTCTTCGTGATGAAGAGTTAGTCGCCTATCTTGCGGGAGAGACGGTGCGGCCTGCTGTTGTTGAGCACCTTGCGCATTGTCAGCGTTGTTCGTTGCAACTGGCCACATACCGTCATATAGAACTTGAGCTGATAAGTAAGCTCTACAGGTGGGATTGTCCACCCAACCAGGTGTTGGGTGAATATCAGATGGGGATGCTCTCTCAAGCCCGGTCGGTTGTAGTGAAGAATCATCTGAACCGGTGTATGCTGTGTGCGGCTGAAGTGGCAACGCTCACACAATTTCTTGAGAACGAGCCTATACTGATGCAATCTACTCCTGTAACGCAAAAGGCCGCTTCTGTATCTCCTGTTGCGACAAACAATCATCAGGATGTGAAACGGACGTTGGATCAATTGCGCGACCAATCACTTGCAGGTGTACGTCGTATTGCAGCGATACTGGTACCGCAACAACCTCGTCTTGCCTATCAGCGTAATGCAGGTTCGCGGTCAGCCCTCTGGCCTCGTCGGTATACGGCAGAAGATGTAACGCTCTCTGTGCAGGTAGAGCGTGATCCCGCTCGTAAGGATGCGTTGCAATTGATCGGCTTTGTCACTCAGAAGGGGACAACAGTTGGAATATTGCAAGGGAAGACTGTACAGCTTTCAATGTCAGAAGCAAGCGGGAAAACGCTCTATACGCAGACTATTGATGAACTGGGAAATTTTGTTTTTTCTTCGCTTACGCCGGCCACCTATACCATGGAACTCCAACTTCCTGAAGGGATTGTCGTGATCGACCAGCTTTCTATACGTCCAACATCGTAGGGACCAGATTTATCGCGTCCACGATTTATCGATCCCTACCGTTTGACGCAAGGTGACGTTCCGCCCATATTTTGTGAAGATATTGAAAAGAAAACCGAATCTATGACGCCTCGTGATCTTGTTCAAACGCTCCTCACTATGTCTGAAGAGCAAGGGCGGCAATTGCTCCAGACCTCGGTTCCCGCCTTCAGTGATGTTGCGCGTGATCGCCTGGTCTACCAGATCAAAAAGGAGGCGGATCGTTGCTGGAATAGCAATGCGAAGCTTTCTTTTACCCTCTCTGGATATCTGTTGCTGATTGGAAACCTGGCAAGCAACAGATATTATCACGCTTTGGGATTGATGGCGCGGGGTGATGCATTGCGTCGCCTGGATCGAGATCAGGAGGCGTTGCCGTTTCTAGATGCGGCTGGTGAAGAGTTTCTGGAGATGGATGATGAGGTAGGGTGGGCTCGCACGCGGATCGGGCGTGTCAGTGCATGTCTGCGTCTGAATTGTACGACTGAAGCGCTGAAGGATGCGGCGGCGGCACGAGAAATTTTTATGCGTCATGGCAAACTTCTGCGTGCTGGACAGATCGATGTGAATGCAGCAATCATCAATTTTGAACTTGGCCAGTATGATCAGGCGTTGCATCTCTTCGACCGGGCTATTGAGACGTACTTGCGATTGGGAGAGAGCGTTGAACTGCATCTTGCCCGTGCTCGTGGGAATAAAGCATTGACGTTGGCTGCGCAGGGGAAGTTTCGTGAAGCAGCAGCGTTGCATGAGCAGGCGCGAGCAACTTTCGCCGTCTATGGAGAGCGTGAGGAGATCTCGGTTGCGCGTGAGGAACTGAACGTTGCTGAAATTTATGCTGCACAGGGGCATTATAGCCGGGCTTTGCTGCTTTACAATCAGAGCCGGGCACTCTTCCGCAAGCATACTATGAGCTTTGCTGCTGCAGAGGTAGCTCAGCAAATGTGTTTTTGTATGATGCGCCTCAATCGTGCACGTGAGGCGTATGAACTGGCGGGTGAAACGGTAAAGTTTTTCCGTTCATCGCCCGGGCAGCGCCATAATCTTGCGCGTTCGTTGATGCACCAGGCAGCGGCGGCAACGATGCAAGGCGATCTACGCGAGGCTGACGTAATGCTCCAGGAGGCAAGCACGCTACTGGAAGAAGGTGGACTGGTACGATTGGCAGCGCTGGCTCGTTTACGCCGGGCAGAGCTCTATTATGCTGATAAGCAGCTAGATGCGAGTCTGCGCGAGGCACAACATGTCGCGGATATGTTTGCGGATCAGGAAGATCTTCCTCACCTTGCCCATACGATGCTTTTGCAGGCCCATATTGCTGATGCAACGGGAGATCTTGCAATCGCGCAGGATCTTTGCGATCAGGCACTGGATGTGGCACAGGGACAGGGATTGCTCGACCTGAAATATCTCTGTGATGATATGTTGGGGCAGTTGGCGGAGCGGCATGGAAATCTGGATGAAGCAGCAGGGTACTATGATCGCGCTGTGCAGGGAATCGATGAAGTACAGAGTCGGCTGGTGTTGGATGAGCGAACCAGCTTTCTTGAAGATAAAGGTGGCATTTACCAGCGAGCTATGACGTTGGCGATGAAGCGAGGGAATACTGATCAGGCGCTTATTTATGTGGAGAAGGCAAAGTCACGTGTGCTGGGTGATTACTTGCGGAACAATATCGATATTCGTCTGCGTGCCGGTGACAAAGCAGGTGAGGCTGTGCTGGAAGACCTGGCACGGCTGCGCGAGGAGCAGGCGTGGTTCAGTTCGATTGTTTATGAGACGGAGAATGAAGGCAATCTGAGCGACACGGCTGTGATGCGTATTCGTGCAGTCGGGCCAGTACGTGCACGCAAGGAAATGCAGGTGCGTGAGCGTCGTATTGAGCAATTATTGGAGCAGATGCAATTACGTTCTGCTGGTGATGTTGTGGCACGTCCGCGTCCCAGTTGGACCAATAGCATCGTAACATCGCTGTGGCCGAAGCTAGAGGCCAATACGTTGTTGCTGGAGTATTATCTTGCGGACCAGGATCTCTATATCTTTCAACTGACACGTACAGGGGTAGATGTTCAGATTGTTTACGGAGTTGTTCCCAAATTAGAACGTTTGCTGACGCTCTGGCGTACTAATCTCGATATGGCTGCTCAAGCTGCTGGTGCCCCTGATGGTGAACAAACTTTTTCTGGTTTGCAAGAGAATGCTCTGGGTCTGCTGCAACGCCTGTATGATATTTTGTTACAGCCGGTAGCGAGTGCGCTGGCTGGCCGTGAGCATCTTATCGTGGTGCCCTATGGGATGCTGCATTATCTGCCCTTCCATTGCCTCCATGATGGTGTACAGTTTGTCGTTGAGCGCTTGAATGTTTCCTATTTGCCCTCAGCAGCCCTGCTCGATATCTGTCGCCAGCGAGGGCAACGGATACAGGCGAAAGGGGTGCAATTGCAGGACGCGCTCGTTATGGGGCTTTCAGACAATGGTCGCCTGGCGTTTGCCGTTCAGGAGGCACAAAGGGTTGCCGCGCAATTGGGGACGCAGCCGCTCCTCGATGAAGCTGCTACAACACCTCTCTTATGGAGTGTTGGAGAGCGTAGTCCTATTATACATATTGCCGCACATGGTCTCTTCCGTCTGGATGCGCCCAACTTCTCGCATATCAAGCTGGCTGATCGTCAACTCAGTGCCATTGAAGTGTTTAATCTGAACCTTGCTTCGTGCTCCCTTGTGACCTTGAGCGCCTGTGAGACGGGGCGTACGGTGGTGAGTGGGGTTGATGAGGTAATTGGTCTGGGGCGCGGGTTTCTCTATGCAGGCGCTGCATCTCTGTTGCCGACGCTCTGGAAGGTTGATGATGCCAGTAGCGCCGAACTGATGGAGATGTTTTATAAAGCGCTTTTGAGTGGGTATACGAAGGCGGCAGCTCTGGGGGATGCTCAACGCAGCTTTCTTGCACGTTCGTGTACGTCTGTTCCCTCATATCGAGTTCATCCCTATTTCTGGGCTGCTTTTCATTTGATCGGTGATGCAGGTAAAATGTAGGAAATGGGGAAAGGATAATTGTTGATGTTGTTTAAAACTATAATTCGTCCTACCATGTTTCGCCTATCGGCCAGCGATCCCGAAATTGCACACCATTGGGTCATGAATGGGCTGGCATTTGCTTCTCGCTACCCGCTGTTACTGAAAATAATTGAGGTGGCGAATGCGTATAAATCACCTGCATTAGAGCGCAATCTCTGGGGGCTGCGTTTTCCCAATCCGGTTGGCCTGGCGGGTGGATTTGACAAAAATGGAATTGCGCTTCCAGCTTTGGCGGCGCTTGGCTTTGGTTTTCTTGAGGCGGGGACGGTGACACGGTACAGGCAACCAGGGAATGAGCGACCGCGTATTATCCGTTTTTCAGAGGAGAGCGCCTTGATAAACCGCATGGGATTTCCAAACGGTGGGGCCGATGAAATTGCTGACCGGCTGACGCGGTTTCCGAAGCCTGCTATTCCCATCGGGTGGAGTCTCGGCAAATCAAAGAGGACGCCACAAGAAGATGCGATTGAAGATTATCTCTATTCGTTGCGCAAGTTGCATGATTTTGCTGATTTCTTTACGGCCAATGTGAGCTCTCCTAATACGCCAGGATTGCGCAAATTACAGGACAAAGAACCATTAGATCAGCTTTTGCATGCTCTGGTGCGAGAGACTGAGAGTATTGCCAGGGAGGCTGGCAGAGATACGGCGAAACCGGTGCTTGTGAAGATAGCGCCAGATCTGACTGAGGGTGAGATAGATGATGTTATTGAGGTGTGTCTGAGTCGGAAGGTGAGCGGTATTATTGCCACGAATACCACTTTGTCGCGTACAGGATTGCACAAGAGGACCATGGAAGTTGGTGGGCTTAGTGGTCGGCCCTTGTACGCACGCTCGCTTCACGTTGTAGAGTATGTGTGCAAGAGGCTGGATGGGAAGTTGCCAGTTGTTGCTGTTGGTGGGATCTTTGGGCCGGATGATGCCAGGCGTATGTTTGATGTGGGAGCAAGTCTCATTCAAATCTATACTGGTTTTATTTATGAGGGACCGGGGATAGTGAAAAGGATGAATAAAGCACTGACGCAGATTCGCACCTCCAGTCCAGTTGCAGAGATGCGAACTCGCTCTGGCAACGAGTCGTGATGGTGCAGACTACAGAAGAGAACAGATGGTCCGCGAAAGACTATCCGTGCGGCGGCATCTGTTCCAGCAGTGCAAGGACGTGGTTGGGGTGACCTATTTGGTGCTGTTATATCACTATCCATCAACCCAGATAATACTTTGTGGGATCTTTAGGATCGATAAGCACATTGATAAAATCGCCTGCTCGATAGTCAGGTCGTTCAGGAAAGATCTTCTCGAAGGTGTACGTTTTCTGACTGTTAGAGTCGGTCCATGTTGCTTTGAGACGCCAGACGGGTTCTGTTGTCTCGGTTGCCTGAGCGCTATCGCGTATCTGGATGACTCGTGCTTGTACAGGTTCGCCTTTGCGCCTGAACCATGCTTCATTTTTTGGTCCGCGAAATAGACCGGTTGATATGAGAATAATGGCTGGAATAACGAATAGTGTTGATCGCTTCATAGAGCACAATCCTCCCATTCCTGTGTTAGATAAGATAGAGGTTACTTATGAGTGTATCACTTTGCGTCAACCATGCGTTTTATCTTCTAGGATATTTTTCATCAGATAAGCAGTTGAGGTTTCTGCACACCCTCTTGCCAGAATAGCAATTTAATGATACTCTCAACGTGCTATTATTCCACAAGAATTAGAGGAGAGCGAGAAGCGTATTTATGACACAGACTATGAATGATAAAAATAAGGATGTACAGAGAAAGGGTCGCCCAGGTCAGCGCCAGCAGGAGCGCTTAATACGCATGGCACGGAGGCGACGAAGAAGGCAGATTCTGCTTGGTTCATCGATAACGCTAATAGTGATTGCCCTGGGAGCGCTGGGCTTTTGGGAATACCATCAGGTCGAGACGCAACAACAGGTAGTGGCAGATCAAAAGGCAACGGTAACTGCGAAAGCGAAAAATCAAGAGGCGACAGCGACAGAGAAAGTTGCCGCACCCACGCAGACAGCCGTTGCAAAGATTGCCGAGCCCACGCAGACGGCTGTCGCAAAGGCGACTGCTGCAGTGGTGGCGCAGGTGACTGCTACGGCAGTAAGTAGTGAGGTGCAGACTGCGACTGGTGCACCCATGCCTTCTAAAGGTCCAGCCTCGCCGCCAGCCGTAAGTGGAAAAACGGTGACACTTACCGGTGGACTCAAGTATATCGACGTGAAAGTGGGAACCGGAGCAACAGTACAGACGACAAGCACGGTAGAAGTAGAATACACTGGTTGGATTACCAAAACAGGCAAAAAGTTCGATAGTTCCTATGATCATGGTGGCGCACCATTTTCGGTCCAACTGGGTCAGGGGCAGGTTATTCCGGGCTGGGATCAAGGGTTAGTGGGGATGCAGGCAGGTGGCACACGTCGCATCTTGATCCCATCCGCGTTGGGGTATGGTGCATCGGGAAGTCCTCCTGTAATTCCAGCTAATGCGGACCTGATTTTTGATGTGACACTGTTATCAGTGAGTTAACAAAGCAAGGACAGCACGTCAAAAAAGCAGGCAACGAGGGTTTCAGCCTCGTTGCCTGCTTTTTTTGTAAGTATTCTGTTACGCGGCAGCCACAACAACGGCCTCCTCCTCTTCCTCAGTGGCTATAGGGCGTTTGAGGACAAAGAGTGCTCCCGCTGTGACGAGGGTTCCAATGACGATTGAGAGTGCATAGAGAGGCAGATTGGTGACCACGTTCGGAATGACCAGGACGAAGACGCCACCATGGGGAACGCGGAGTTGACACTGGAAGAGCATCGACAATGCGCCCGTGATGCCTGAGCCGATCATAATAGATGGAATGACGCGGAACGGCGCTTCAGCAGCGAAGGGGATGGCACCCTCAGTGATAAAGGCCAATCCAAGCACCCATGCAGCTTTCCCCGCTTCGCGTTCATCAGCCGTGAAGCGATTTTTGAATAGCACGGTTGCCAGTGCCAGACCTAGCGGAGGTGTCATACCAGCAGCCATCACAGCAGCCATTGGTCCGTAGACCTGGCTACCGAGCAGACCAACTGCAACAGCGTAGGCGGCTTTGTTGATTGGGCCACCCATATCGATTGCCATCATCAAGCCCATAACCAGGCCAAGCACTACAGCATTAGCGGTTTGCAGACCCTTCAACCAGTCGGTCAATTCGGTGTTGAGCCAGTGAACAGGTGTACCGATGACGAAGACCATAAGCAGGCCGACAATCAATGTACCAAGCACAGGCAGGATGAGTACAGGCATGAGACCAGCCAGGTTGCGTGGCAGTTTAATCCATTTGTTGAGGTAATAGACTGTGTAGCCTGCCAGGAAGCCAGCCGCAATACCACCAAGGAAGCCAGCCCCGATGATGGTTGTTGCGATGATCCCGCCAATCATACCAGGTGCCAGGCCAGGGCGATCCGCAATGGAGTAAGCAATAAAGCCTGCCAGAATGGGAACGAAGAGGATAAAGCCGCCGTTGGCACCGATCTGAAAGAGCGCTCCGGCCAGAGTTGTCACGGGTGCTTTGTCCGCGTTGATGCCACCGAATGCAAAGCCCAGCGCTATCATGATGCCACCTGCAACAACGAATGGGATCATATACGAGACGCCCGTCAGCAGGTGCTTGTAGGGACCTGTGCGTGATCGGGAGCGTTCGGCTTTGGCTGCCTGCACTGCTGCTACATAGTCTGTGCTGCCTGCAGGAGAAGCTAATGCTTTTGCCTGGGCCAGTGCTTTCTTGACCAATCCCTGAGCATCATTGATAGCATCATTGGTAGAAGTTTCGTAGATAGGTTTGCCTTTAAAGCGGCTGAGGTCAACTTTAGTGTCAGCGGCAATAATGACAAGGTCGGCGGCCTGAACATCTTCGGGTGTCAAAGTGTTTTGTGCTCCTACGGACCCTTGTGTCTCAACCTTGATGGTGTGACCCAGAGCCTCAGCACCCTTTTGAAGCCCTTCAGCCGCCATAAAGGTGTGGGCTATGCCAGTCGGACACGAGGTGATACCAACGATTTTTTTAGGAGTCGCGGCATCGTTGATCGCGCTCGTGGCGGATCCCTGAGCCAGTGCCTTCTTAACAACTCCCTGAGCGTCGTTGATAGCGGCATTGGTAGAAGTTTCGTAGATGGTTTTGCCTTTAAAGCGGCTGAGGTCAACTTTGGTGTCGGCAGCAATAATGACAAGATCGGCGGCCTGGATATCAGCGGCGGTTAATGTATCTTGCGTGCCAACTGAACCCTGTGTTTCCACTTTGATGGTGTGACCCAGAGCTTCGGCTCCTCGCTTCAGGCTTTCCGCAGCCATGAAGGTGTGGGCTATGCCTGTGGGACATGAAGTGACTGCGACAATTCTGGACATGGTATGTTCTCCCTCCATGAAAAAAGATATATTGATTAATAACACTGATAAAGCAGCTTTTGCGCGTGCTTTTGACCGAAAAAGGTAGTGCTAAAGAGCGCAGAAATGTTGATGTAAGTGGGGAAGCTTGTATGATCCCTTCCCGCACGCACTACGAGGAATGTTGGTAGGTACGAATGGTTACCTGTTGTGCATATGCCTGAAGTGTCTCAGCCGCAGGCAGATGGAAATCAGTGCGAGTGATGGCCCCGATTGAAAATGCTGTGGCAAGGCGGGCGCAATCGGGCAAGCTCAATCCCTGGATATGACCGACGATGAGCCCTGTGACCATTGCATCACCCGCGCCCACCGTACTTTTTACTGGTACGGTAGGAGGGGTTGCAATGAAAGATGTTTCGCGGTTGACGAACATTGCACCTTTTGCGCCCATCGAGATGACAACGAGCTGCGAACCAGTATCCAACAATTGACGCGCCGCCTGTTCTATATTTGCTTCATCAGTTAATGAATGCCCAACGAGTTGCTGTAACTCGTCGATATTCGGTTTGACAATCGTTGGACCAGCCAGAATACCCTTATGAAGCGCTTCGTGACTGGTGTCCAATACCACGCCATGAGTTTTGAGCAGATCGATGATCGTTGCATAGATGGTTACAGGCAATCCTGGTGGTAGGGAACCTGCCAGCACAAACCAGTCGCAGGATGTGCTGAGTTGCTCGATACGATTGAGCAGTGTCTTTACAGCGTCTTCAGGTGGCATCTGGCCAGGCAGATTGATATCGGTGGTCTCTCGATTTGCCTCATCGACGATTTTGACGCCAGTACGAGTGCTTCCTGAAATGCGCACGAAGGCGTCATCGATGCCTTGTAGGGCAAAGAAGCGTTCAAAGATCTCCACATTGTCCTGCCCCAGGAAGCCGGTTGCTACCACTGTAGGGGCGCGATTTATCCCTTTACCGGCATCGACCAGGAACGAGGCAACGTTGACGCCTTTCCCTCCGGCTTGCAACTGTATGGACTGACCACGATTGACGGTATTCGTGTGAAAATTATCTACTCTGACCGTCTGATCGATGGCGGGATTGAGCGTGACAGTGGCGATTTTCATAGCAAGTTCCTCACCTCTGTCGCTGTGCGACACTCCAGTGCCTGTTGCGCGATCCGCTCCATATCTGCAAACGAGTAGTTGCGTATATGGGCTTTGATGGTAGCGACGCTGGGGACACTGACGCTCAGTTCTGATACGCCCAGCCCAGTCAGAATAGTTGCACCTTTCGGATCGCCAGCGAGCCCTCCACAGACACCAACCCACTTGCCTTCTCTTTTGGCCGCCTTGACGGTCATATCGATCATGCGTAGCACAGAAGGATGAAGGGCATCGGCCTGCTTTGCCAGTTGTGGATGTAAACGATCCATCGCCAGGGTGTATTGAGTGAGGTCATTTGTCCCGATAGAGAAAAAATCGATTACAGGGGCAAACTGATCGGCGAGTATGGCGGCAGAGGGCACTTCAACCATTATTCCCAAAGGAAGAGCTGGAGCGTGGAGCTCCTCGCGTACCTTCTCGGCAACGGCACGAGCCTGTTCCACATCTTCAAGCGTGGAGATCATGGGAAACATAATGTTGATTGGTCCATAGGCGGCAGCACGATAGATGGCGCGCAACTGAGGAATGAACAGGTCCGGGCGGACCAGGCAGAGCCGAATGCCACGAATACCCAGAAACGAATTGTCTTCTTTCGGCAAGTTGAGATAGGGTACCTCTTTATCGCCACCGATATCAAGTGTACGAATAACCAGAGGACGACCTTCCAACGCCTGGACCATAGCCCGATACGCTTCAAACTGTTCGTCTTCAGTAGGAGCAGTATCGCGTGAGAGGAAGAGAAATTCGGTACGCATCAGACCGACACCCTCGGCTCCTGCAGCGATAGCCGGTTGAGCGTCAGCCGCACGGTTGATGTTTGCCGCAATTTCAACGCGATGTCCATCGGTCGTCGTTGCTGGTGCAAAACGGTTGGAGTTAGCCACGTCCTGTTCGCGTTGCAACTGTTTTTGTACATCTCTGGCAGCCTGTACATCGCTGTCGGCAGGTTTCAGATACAGATTGCCGCTTGAGCCATCCAGAATACTGAGCGTACCATCTGGAATAGTGAGCACAGTATCGCCAGCGCCGACGATAGCAGGAATACCAAGCGAACGAGCAATGATAGCGGTATGAGAGGTGGGACCGCCACGCGCAGTGCAAAATCCAAGGATGGTATCGGGATCAAGTTCTGCTGTGTCGGATGGGGTCAGGTCTTCAGCGATAAGAATGACAGGCTCATGAATTGATGCAGGTTTCGCTTCAGTAGTATCGACAAGATGACGCATGACGCGCTGGCCTACATCGCTCATATCGACGGCACGCCCTGCCAGGACAGGATCGTCAAGTTTCTGTAACTGGCTTACGCGTTCATTGATGGCATATTGCCAGGACCATGCGGCACTATGGCCTTGATAGATGAGTATGATCGTCTGTTGGATGAGAGCGAAATTGTTCGAAACTCGCTATGAACACGGAAGATGGCGGCTTTTCCTGAACCAAGGCGGGCCTTCACTTCCTCATGCAGCTTTTCAAGCTCGGCCTGGGCAGTATCGAGCGCATTTTGAAATCGATTTCCTTCAACAGTAGAATCGGCAGGTCGATCTTCGACAACAATGCTCCGTTGCATATACTGGCGCGTCGGGCCGATAGCAAGGCCACTAGAGGCGCTAATGCCTGGAATAGTCGAGCTTGCCTGACGTGGTGCCCAGTTGTAATTACTGTTACCGGACGATGCAGCAGATGGTTGTTCTTCCGGTTCATCTCCAAGACCATCGGCAAGGGCTTTTTGCAGTGTAGCAAGTGCTGCCATAGCATCGGGGCCATCAGCCGAAACGCGAATGGAGACGCCATGTTCAGCACCTAACTGGAGAAGAGAGATAAGACTTTTTCCATTGCCAACCTGGTTGCCATTACGCACTTTGATGGCAGACTGAAACTTTTTAGTGAGGTCAACAAAGAAAGCAGCCGGACGGGCGTGAAGGCCAGTCTTGTTGATAATAACTGCGTCGAAGAAGTGGGCATAATCAGCGCTATCTTCACTTGCTGGTGGAGTAGCGGGACGCTCACCTGTCAGCGCTTCAATGATATCGCGAGGGTCTTTTGTCTGTGTTAAACGATCTACCTGTTCCTTGTCACCTAAGACACGTGTGAGCCGCCGCAGTACCTCAATGTGTTCGTCAGATTTCGCAGCGATGCCAACGATAAGGCGTGCTGTTTCACCTGGATTCCATGGAGTGCCTGCAGGGATCTGCACGACAGCAATACCAGTACGTTTAATCAGGTCTCGATCTTTGGGGAGTCCGTGAGGAATAGCGATTCCATTGCCGAGATAGGTATTAGCAACCAGTTCTCGTCCCAACATGCTATCAATATAACCTGCTTCAATGCAATCGCTGTTGACCAGAAGTTGCCCCACCTGGCGAATAGTATCTTGTTTATTCGTCAAAGTCGCTTGCAACTGTATCTGGCGCTCGTCAATGGTAAGCATGATTGCCTCCAGAGGCTGTGCAAAGAGGGTTTCACTACAATGTAAAACGTTTCGTTATTCTTATTGTAATCGATTACAACAAATATTGTCAAGTCTTTTTGAGCCTAATTATTAGGTGCTCGTAAATCCGTTAAAGTTATCTAAAATTCATCAAGAAGAGATGAGTTTTTGTTGGATGAGGTTTTATCTTTGAAAACGATTACATAATATCTTGCGTGTACGATAAATATATGGTATAACTTAGATAAATCGTTTACAATTGTCTTTCCATCCATTTGGGGAACGACGTAGGGGGTGTCACCTTGCGTATGCCCGTCTGGCAGTGGCAATCTTCATCGGGACGTGGGCGCACGCAAGGTGACACCTCTACGCTATGCCGGGGGAGCATTGTCCTGATAGGTCCAGGCCAAGATGAGGTGTTTGTATGTCCAGTATTAAAGACGTTGCGAATGCCGCTGGAGTGTCAACGGCCACGGTTTCGCGGGTGCTCTCCAATGGTTTGCATGTGCGTCCAGAAGTGCGTGAGCGTGTGATGGTAGCGGTCGAAAAGCTTGCCTATCGACCAAATCTAGTTGCACGTAGTTTGCGTTCTCAGCAGTCTAGCAAGATCGGTCTGATCGTCTCTGATGTGCGCAATCCGTTTTTCACCTCAATCAGCCGGGCGGTTGAAGATACGGCATATGAGCAGGGGTTCAGTACTTTTCTATGCAACACGGATGAAAATCCTGAGAAAGAAGTGATCTATCTCAATTTAATGCGTGATGAGAGCGTTGCGGGCGTTATTTTCTCTCCGACGCGGCATACTGCGGCTAACTTTACCACCGCGAACCTCGAGTTTCCTACAGTTGTGGTAGATCGCTCGGTTGAGCATGGGGATGCCGATGGTGTGCTGCTTGATAATGTTGATGCGGCGTATCGTCTCACAATGCATCTTCTAGAGAATGGCTATCGCTGCATCGGAGCGCTCTGTGGTGAGATGAGCACGACGGGCCGCGAGCGCTATGCTGGCTATGAAAAAGCGTTGCGTGTGTGTGGACTCACTCCTAACGAGGAGCATGTATGCTTTATTTTGCCAAAGATAGAGACTGGTTACGCTACAGCATTAAAGATATTGGATACATCGCCACGTCCTGATGCGCTTCTCACCACGAACAGCTTAATCGCCGCTGGCGCGTTGCAGGCTATACGGGAACGCGGACTTGTTATTCCTGACGATATCGCCCTGGTCACCTTTGATGAAACCACGTGGGCGGCGCTGGTGCAGCCTGCTATCACGCTGATAGATCAACCTACTTATGAGATCGGCAAGACGGCGACAGAATTGCTATTGCAGCGCATTGCTGATCCTGATCGTCCCACACGGCAGGTGATATTGAAGGGGCGGTTAGTGATACGGGGATCGAGTGCTCCGCGCAGGTAAAATCCTTTATCAATCACGGTCCGCTAAATTCCGTGCATTGTCTGTTCCATCAATAGCTTGATTACATCCTGTACATTCCCCGTTTCTTGATACACTTTGATCTGTTGATCGGCTCCGGTCCCTTCTGAGGAGGCCAGTAGTCTTCGAATGGTGTCGAGCTCATGCTGGCTATTCAGGTCGTTCGCCATATCCTGTACAAAATCGAGCAGTTCATAGATGGAATCGCGCATAGTGAGACGGCGGTGGTGGATAAAATCAATGAAACTCAGCGTCCAACCCATAACGTACGGCCCGCCATTTGTTCTCCTCAATGAGTTCATTAGGAAGGATGATCGAAGCGCTATCATGCTGGTAGAGCCAGGTGAGCTTGGCGATCAGAGCCTGGCAGAGTGCGGCTATAGCGATGGTATCGTCGAGCGTAGCGGGCATATCGCAGATGCGAAACTCTACAGTGTCAAAGAGAGTGTGCGGGCGGATATCCCACCAGATATCGCGCACATCGCTGATACAGCCAGCATCGATGAGTGCTTGGATATAAGCGTCAAAATCTCTGCGAGAGGCCATGGGACGAGGAAGGCCATTGCGTGGGCTGCCTCCCCAGACAATTGTGCGATAGGACTTTAGCCCCGTATAACGTCCAGCCCAGAAAGGCGAGTTGGAAGATAATGCCAGCAAATGGGGCAACCAGCGTCGTGCCTGGTTCATTATGGAAATGGCCAGGTCTTTGTCCTCAACACCTATATGGATGTGCAGGCCAAAGATGAGAAGCGAACGGCCTGCATCCTGCTCTTCTTCGATCTGCTGTGCGTATCGTTCTTTGTCTGTGACTTCTTGCTCTTGCCAATGTGCGCCTGGATGGGTGCCTGCACTGATGAGGGCAATCCCTTGTTCATTGGCTAACTTTGCCAGTGCAGCCCGCTTTTGACGCAAATCTGAGCGTGCCGCTGCGATATCTGGATAAATATCTGAGACCAGTTCTATCGTAGCTTGCAGCATCTCTGATTTGATGTGGTCACCGAAGAGAGGTTGCCCTTTTTCCAGCAAAGGAGAAATACCGGATATAAGCTGACCCGTTTGAGCATCGACGATCTGAAATTCTTCTTCAATGCCGATAGTAAAGTGTTGTGCCATAATTATATGATCTTTCTTGATTGCCTGGTTGGTTATCTACACAAGAGTAGATGAGTCCCAAAATTATCACATAATTTTGTAATGGGTTGCAAGAGAGGGAGAGGATAGGGAGGTTGACCTCCTCCCCAGCCGATACATCGCTATAGATAAGTATACATGTTGAATGCTCTCTGTGATTATGTGCCAGGAGTCCTATATTTGTACCCTGGGCCAATTTGCAATCATCATCAGGACTAGGACATAATCTTGATCGACAAAGAAATTTTGCTTTGCAAGGAGGAACATTCTATGGCGTATCGCGCTATTTATATTGACCATGATCCAATCAACTACTTTTTAGAAGAAAGCAATCGAGAGACACATCTATGCGTTGCCGATGTGATCTTACGCGAGAATAAAGATCCGAAGGAGGTATTCGCGCATATGATCAGGCTGGCGACGAATAGTAAATGGAGCCATTCAGCCATCGTCTACCTGCTCAGTGAGCCACATAAGGGATACGATAATACCTTTCTGATCGAGGCGAAAACGAAGGGTATTCATATCGCGAGCTGGCGTAATGAGGTTGTGCCTTTTGAGAAGTTCACCGTAGGTATCAAGCGCCCACGCATGGATTGGTACAAGGAGACGCCTTACGAGGTAGCACGCCGTGATCCGCATAATCCCGAGGATGTGCCGGGCATTGCCTATCTGCGTCATGTGCGTGGTATTGCGATGGACCAGATCAATGGATTATATGACAAAAAAACGGTCTATGAACTTACCGCATTATATACTGAACGGGTAGCGCGTCATCACCTGGGAGCTATTCCAAAGATTGCCGATGTTGCTGGCCGTGTTGCCAACCTCTTTAAAAAGTGGGATGCGAATGAAACTTCTGCTACCTCGATATTGCGTTTCATATGTAGTGGACTGATTCAATATAGCTTTTTTGAGGCTTTGCGTCGACGTATCATGAATGATCTCGAAATTCCTGAGCACCGTGAAGCGGCAATGAGCAATTTAAGTAACATGCATCGCGTCATTTTTCGTGATGATCCCGGTGGCATTATCCCTGAGTATATCCATAAAGTGCAGATCGGGAAGCTGGACATTCACCAGCCGGCACCCGAAGATGTACTTGACTTACTCAAGACGGCAACTCCTGCAGATTTCAATAATAGCCCCGAACTGGAGTGGCGCTACGTCATTCTAAAAGGAGCCGTCTGGCGTATTGAAGAAGTTTCCTCAGATTATCGAGCACAGAATAAAGAGGAACAGGAGGTTTTGAGCATGTTGGAACCAGAGCAGCGCAATGTCAGCATGCCTGCTAAGGTAACGCGGACGGAGTAAGAAGGCGAGCATGCAGATTTCGGAAAACGAACCTATAGTAGCTTTTACATTGGCACGCTATCCCAGGCAGCAAAGCATGGCTGCGCTGGCACATCTGAGCCTTGATCGCTGGTCTCTGCTGCGTGTGCCAGGATTATCCTTCTGGCGTTCGCTAGGCGTTGGTCGTGGGCGCGTCTTTGATCCCCATGCCGATTTGCAGCGTTACGCTCTGTTTACCGTGTGGAACTCATACGCGGATCTTAAGCATTTTGAAACGCATGCGGGAGTGATGAGGAGTATCCAACGGCGTGCTGAAGAAGTATGGACAGTACATATGCGGCCTGTGCGCTGGCGTGGAAAGTGGGGAGGGCGAGATCCATTTGCGTCTATGGCAACGGTGGCAGCGCCAGAAGCGGGTCCATGGATTATCTTCACGCGTGCCACTATCCGTCCCACAAAGGTGCAAGCGTTTCTCGGTGCAGTTCCTTCGGTCGCCGAACAACTTTTACAGCAGCCTGAACTCATAAATTCTGTGGGAGTCGGGGAGGCACCGCTTCTCTATCAGGCGACGCTGAGTGTGTGGCGCACCCTCCCGGCGGTGACTGAATTTGCATATAGCCATGGACTTCATAAGAATGTGATACAACGTACACGGCAGGAAAGATGGTATCGCGAGGAGTTGTTTGCACGTTTGCGTCCGATTGCATCTTTTGGGGAGTGGGATGGTGTTGATCCGCTGTCTATTGTATAAGATAGCTATGAAGAGGTCGTATTCTTGTATTCCAAAACAATTGCCAAACTCCTCTAAACGTTGTATGCTAACGAATATATTTTAGCCGTATAGAACATTTGTATGTATCCCCTTCTGTGCTATAACGAACGCTGGCAGTATGCAAAAAGGGATTTTAGGAGAGTCATATGAGTAATGAAGAGAAGGCGTCAATTACCTTGCGCCTGCCATCGACGTTGAGTACCTATAGTGGTGGAAAGAGCCAGATCGTTTTGCAGGCAGATACTGTAGAGCAGATGCTAACTCTATTGGCACAGCAGCATCCTCGCATCTGGGAATATCTCTGTACTGAGCAGGGCCATGTGCGTGAACATGTTAAAATCTTCGTCAATAACGAATTGATCAGCGGTCCCGATGGCCTGCAAACTCCTTTGAAGCCAGGGCAGGAAGTGATTGTGCTTCCGGCGACATTTAGTGCGTAAAGCTCTTTTTCTCCCTATTTGCCTGCTTTAATTTGCGAGAACACTGTTGTGTGTGTATCTACAAATTGTATGTTGTTCAGGGGCCAGTAAATCAGGATGGCTTTTCCAATGATATAATCTTTGGGTACAAAGCTCCATGTGCGCGAGTCATCGGTGCTCTGGCGATTATCGTTGAGTACGAAATACTGATTGGCTGGAACTTTCCAGGTATTTGCAACGGGGTTGGTTGCAACTTTGACGTAGGGTTCGTTGAGGAGGACTCCATTCACGCGGATCGTTGTGCTATCCACTTGAATCGTATCTCCTGGCAGACCGATGACACGTTCGATAAAATCCTGGGCGGTGTCCTGTGGGTTGTGGAAAACGACGACATCACCTCGTTCAATGTTGCGGAACAGGTAGGCCGATTTGTTTACCATCACATACTGGTTAGCCGTAAAGCTCGGTTGCATATTGGCACCCTGTACGTGGTAACTCTGAATGACAAAGTGAATAACGACGAATATGAGTACTGTGAGTGCAATAATCTCAACGATTTCTCGTACCAGGTGTGAACGTTTCAATGCTAAACCTCATCCAGATGATTTTTTTGATGGCACTATGATCCGATAGTTGCTAGAGAATAGCACACTGTCCCTGTTGAGCAGTATAGCGGAGATGGTTTTCAAATACAAGAAAATGGGAAAAAAGGGCAGGGCTTGTGAATTATTCGCTCTCCTCGCGCCTACCGCGCTCGCAAAGGGTTTTAATGGTGTGTTTTTCGGGCTGAGCCCGAAAAACACACCATTAAAACCCTAAAAGGCCCGCACAGCGGGCCAAAACGCAGAGAAAAACGATAATTCACAAGCCCTGGAAAAAAGGGGATATAGGAGGAAGTGGGCGTCACCTTGCGTGCGTTCACTTCCTCCTAATGGAGGGAGATTCTCAAATGTTCTTTAGGAAAGTATCACCTCTTTACCTGTACGCGCAGATTTGTAGATGCCCAGAATAATCTCAACCGGGTGACGAGCCCCGTTGCCGTCCAGAAGCGGCGTTCCGTTCTCGCGTACAGCACGTATCATGTCTGCAATCTGTAGTGCATGGGTATCAGTCGCAATTGCAGCGGGATCTGCTGCACCGGTCGTTCCAGGATTTCCATTCGTTTGAGATGGCTTTTTGACGCCTCCGTACGGCCCAACCTCTTCGCTATCATCGCGGGCAAGGTGGAGGTATCCAAGTTTATCGCTATCAATGACTGCCGAACCTTTATCACCGTAAATTTCAATACGGGTGCCAACGCCTGGATATGCGCCAGTGGTAGCCGCAATGGTGCCTATTGCGCCGTTAGCAAAACGTAGCACGGCTACAGCCACGTCCTCCGTTTCCATATGGTGGACCAATGTATCTGTATAGGCATAAATACTCTTGACGCGTCCCATTAACCATTGCAGCAGGTCGATTGAATGAATTGACTGATTCATTAACACGCCGCCGCCATCAAGGGCCCATGTACCTCGCCATGCACCACTATCGTAGTATTTTTGTGAGCGCCACCAGGGAATAACAGCATTGCCGAGAACCAGTCTCCCAAATGCTTGTTCGTCTACCAGCTTGCGTACCTGTTGAGTGGCGTTGTCGAAGCGATGTTGACTGATTACGGCAAGTTTCCGATCCGTCTCCTGCTGGACCTGTAGCATTTTCTCGATAGCGGCGAGTGTGATCTCCATCGGTTTCTCTACAATCACGTGGCATCCTGCACGCATGGCCTCGATTGCGTGTTCACCGTGCATACCGCTAGGGGTGCATATGTTGACGATATCGAGTTGCTCTTTTGCATACATCTCCCGCGTATCTGAATACGGGGTGACGGGATATTCCTGCGCCAACTTTTGTATTTTTTCTGGTACTATGTCCGCAACGGCGACGAGCTGTGCATCAGGCAAACTATTGATTGCTCTGACATGAAGCTCTCCAATGACGCCATAGCCAACAATTCCGAAGCGTAGTTTCTCAGCCATTTGCCTCTCTTTTTCTTTCTTATTAGTGTTTGCGTAGCACAAAAAACATCATTTTGCCCCTCAGGCTTGTTCCCACTGCTCTCGTAACACCCTCAGGGCCAATTCTACTTCAGCGGGAAGATCATGCCAGTTGCATTCAATAGAGATGCGCTGGTCATAGCCACCACGTTTGAGCGCCGAGAAATAGGGGCGAAAATTTTCACCATGGCGACCAGGAGCTGTCCGTCCCTGCTGCTCGGCTACATGGACATGGGAAAGCAACGCTGTCCAGGGGAGCAGTGTCGCGGGCGCTTCAGAATTGCAGAGCATATGGTACACATCGGCCAGTAGGCGAGCACCGGAGGCGATGTGCTGCGAAACAAGTGCTCCACCTTCGGAGACGGTATTGATAGTGTTTGTCTCCTCGTAGCGCAGTGGCTCAAGCACAATCTGAACGCCATAATCATGTGCCCAGATGCTCCATGTCGCCAGATGATCACCTATCTGTCGCACAGCATCGGCAACATCATAGCCAGCAGGACAGGCGCGTGCTCCACCGCTCCCAAAGACCAGAATGCGTATACCGGCCTGTCTGGCGCGTTGCAATGCGGTTTTGATATAGCGCTCCAAGCGTTCTGTGTCAACCTGTCGTGTTGGAGTGGCGACCAGAAAGAGGTCGGACGGGAGTAGTGAATTGGCAGCCTCAATTGGAACTGGTAGCGTACGAGCCGCCTGCCAAAGTTCTTCAAAGTGTTCCTGCGGCTTTTCAGGTGCCAGGAAACGCTGGACATTTTCTTCGAGATAGTCGAATGGGAACGTCGTAAGATTGGCGACTTCCTGGAATGGAGCGCATATTCCAAAACGCATTGTTTTTCCTCTTTTCATGTCTGATTGTGTGGATGCGCATATATACAGAGTTATTCGTTTGCATACTGGAGAAGCGCATCCTTGTAAGATTGCTTTCAGAACTTGAATATAGCATATCATTAGATGTGGCCTGTGGGAAAGATTTGCGTTTTTTCAAAAGAAGAGACCTGTTCATGTACACCTTGACAAAGAAATAACTATATGCTATATTAATTATAGCATATAGCAATATCTCCTGGTCGAGTTCAGCAAACACACGAAAAGAAAGGAAATCTTATGGGGTATATCTCTGAACCATCCTCGATGGCCAGACGATCGGACATGCCCTCTCGTTGGCAGAAAGGCTTGCGGTCCCCACTCACGCTTGGGCTGGTAAGCTGTGGTGCCATCGGGGCGTTCCTCTTTACCGTCACCTATGTGCTGGAAGGCATCATGCGACCCGGTTATGATGCAGGGACTCAACCTATTAGCGCATTGAGCCTTGGCCCTGGTGGCTGGGTGCAGCAGGTCAATTTCGTCGTCTTCGGTGTCCTACTGGTACTCTCGGCTGTTGGCTGGTATCGGCTCTTGACGCCAGGGCGCGGTGCGATCTGGTTTCCTCTGTTTCAGGGTATCGCTGGCCTTTGCCTGATTGGCGCTGGGGTGTTTTCCATGGATCCCTTTCCCGGCTACCCACCAGGGGTCACCCTGGCACCATCGACGGTGCATGGGACGCTTCATAGTATCTTGGCGTGGGTGGTCATTCTTACCCTGGCCATGAGCTGTTTCGCCTTTGCACAGTATGCGCTAAACGCGCATTGGCGCGGGTGGTTCGTGTACTCGCTGATGACTGGCATGCTCATCCTGATCTTTTGGGGGGTGTTCCTCGACGGTGCATCCGGAACGGTTGCCGGTCTGGTGCCGCTTGCTGGGCTGGGGGAGCGCCTGTCAGCAGGGAGTCACGCGCTCTGGATGTGTTTGCTCGTGGTTACGCTCTTTTTGAAAAAAGGAGCCAGTGTCTCCATACCTGAAAACGGTATGCCAGACGCTCGCTCCTAGATTGCGGAAGGTCTTCTTGCTTTCCAGCTTCATTGTCTTTCGTTTGCCAGGTTGGGCTTCCCATCTCCGTCAGTAGGTCATGAGATGGTCTCGGTGGAGCGAGCATCTTCAAATGCTCGCTCCACCTCTGTTTGGCCAATTGACAGGATGCCGAGGCACCAGGCCACCCCAGAAGCTTCTTTGCCTGGCTGCTCATCACTGATTCCCACCATTCACGCCGATTTCCCATGTTTCGCCTCAAAAATCGTCGAACATTGACGCTATTTACCAATGGCCTGATGCCTGCTCTATTCCGATCACTTATCTACGAAAGGCCATCAGCGAGCTCCCTGGCTTTACCGGGCCATCCTTCTCCCGAAGAGCATCGAGAAAATGATGTGGAGAAGGAATGCTACAACGAAGGTGATGCCAGCGATCACGAGTGCGCCCTGCAAAAAGCCATTGAAGTCTTTGCTGGTGACCGCGTAAATGACGGTATAGATGATTCCAGCGATGATTGCGCTAAGCAAACTTTGCCACAGCGCTCTGACTACATAACTCCTATTCATAACTCACTCTCCTTGATGATGCTCCCCCGGGTGTTGCTGCATATAATCAAAGTTTTCACGCTCCTTGCTCAAAATATGCATGATGAATGCGTAAATATCTTTGAAGCCGGAGAAAATCATCTTGTCACATTTTTCATGTATATGGGGGTTATTCCCGTAAAATTTGAGACTCCATGCTTTTTCACAAGTATTGTACCACCTACTGGAGCAGGGAGTCTGCTGTTTGGGGTTTGTCGTTTTATCAGCTCAAGCAACGTTGAGACCACTGAATAAGCACCTATTTAGCAGTTATATGGTACGTCGTACTTTTTCGTCAGAATCACACTGATAGACCAGTAGGATGGGTGCATTTGGGCGCGGCCCAATACCGTTGAGGTAAGAATACTGTCTCTGGCCCCTACCCATTTTCCCACCATTCTCTGTACCTCAACGGTATTGGGCCGTGCCCATACCGAAATCTTACGGATACCAGCCCCAGGGGCTGCTTCGATCCACTGCGGAACTGCCGGTCCAGGTGAATTGAGTATCGTAGAGATGCCCATTGTTCAGGTACCATCCTGCAATAGCCCCGATTTCGTCGGAATACTGTTGCAGCCAACTCTGGTTAGAGTCAGTTACCCATCCTGTGTTATAACCAATCAGAGCATGTCTCAGGAGTTGAGTACCCGTATACCCTGCTGCCTTTGCCTGGTTAGCAAAGTGAAGCAGGTGGCGGATGCCCATGTGGACGGCAATACCAGGATCGTAGAAGTTCTGAGGGGTAAAGTCATATTGGGTCATTTCAGGCACATCGTTTTCAGGCGTGTAACTCGGATTGGCATTGGCGTAGGCCGTCTCCGCAGCTTGAATTGCCCCGTAAGAGTGACCGGCGCCACTTCCAGTCTCCAGGCCAGCGTTCAGTGTTGATTCGCGCGTGGCAAGACCAAGGAAGAATGCGTATGCCTGTGCCTCCGTGCTAAAGCCCAGCTCACTTTGAATAATGCTCCAGTTTTTATTTACCTGGCTCTCGATCAGTGTTTTTACTTGCAGCTTCGTCAGGTTTGTCGCATTAGCCTTCATCGTATCAGCCGGAGTGCCAACTGAATAAAAACGATCTGAACCAGAGCTCGCTTGAACTGGTCCGGAGCCAGATTGAACAGGTGCAGCAGCGGGCTGAGTTGGTATGGCTGTTGGCGCTTGAGCCCCAGTTGGTTTTGACGCAGGTGTAACATTTGATTGAGGCGCGATGGCAGGCTTCAGGATAGCCCGTGGCCTGGCTCTTTCTGTTTGTAAGTGCCGCTGTCGTGGGGAATTCGTCCTCGTCGTTGGAGTTGGGTGATTAGTATTCGCCAACGTGCTGGTAGGAGGGGTGGGCGTAGAAGCATGGACCCTGACAAAATTAAATATCAAGGCTCCTATTAATAACAGCAAAATTCCTGCTATCGATAGAACGACTTTCGATTTGTTCATCGCGAATTCCTTTTCAAAATATTGGTCTGGTTGTCCTTCTAATTCTTCACAAGAAGCCATATAACATCAGCGCTGATATTAATTAAGGTTGATCTTAAGTCTGTTGTAAAACAGATCATCCTGAAAGTCAAGCAAAAGTAGAAATCTGGCTAGCAACTGGATAAGGGTATAGGAAAAAAGTGTTATTTTCTATCAATGGACTCTTTTCCGTAGAATATCTTCTGTTGAACCAAAGAACTTCATTGGTTGCACTCGTATTGCTGCTCCTGTAGGACATGCCTGCACACATGCCTGATCGTTATATTCTGCACAGAGATCACATTTAATGGCGAGCTTTTTACGCAACTCATCATACCCATGCGCTGATTGGGTAAGATTCAGGGGACCAGATGAGACGCGTCTGTCCATCGTCGCTGAGCCATTTGCCATAGGTAAGTACTTGCGTTCTCGCTCTTTGCCAGCATTTTTGGTAAAAAAGGCATTGAAGCGTTTGCTGGATGAAGTGGAGACGGCCTCCTGGTCAAGGTCTACAATCGAGATGGCTCCATATGGGCAGCGTTCAGCGCAGATGCCGCACCCGATACAGCTCTCGGTAATATACACTTCACCGTTAGGCCGTCGTGCGATCCCGGCCCGGCTACATAGCATACAGACAGGATCCTGGCACTGACGGCAGGCAGTAGCGATACTGATATTGCCAACAACCATACCTTTGCGATTCATGCGTGAGTGCCCGTGTCGCCGCTGGCAAGCCTCCTCGCACTCGTTGCAATGAATACACTTGTCTAGATCAATGACCAGCACCTCGGTCCCTTCGACCACGCCATCGCTGATGAGCGAGTGCAGTCCTGCCCGTAGCCTGGAATCGGCAGGAGGCTTTGGCGGAACGTGTGGGTTGATCAGGCTCCCTTCAAAAACGTGACTCTGTGCACTGGCAGTACTTTCAATATATTGTTGCAAGCGGACGGTAAAGCGCTGCCCCACGTCTGGGTAGCGCTTAAAGAGAGCAAGCAGAGTGGGACGTGGAACCTGTGCGACGCGTGTGCGTGTGATTGCAGTCACGGTCACGGCCCGCCCATCTCCTAGCAGATCAAGCCCCCCGGCGAAGTAGTCTCCACCTTGCCGATAGGCAATAATACGTTCGCCCGTTTTGTTTTGTCCGGTTCCTTCGGTGGTCTGGCGTGCAACTTTGACGAAGCCTTCCAGCAAAACATGGAGCGTTTCGCGTTCTGGACGCCTCCTTCCTAACGAGCGCTGTGTTGTCCCCGAATGTTCGCGTTGATTGCTCCTATCATTTTCGCTAAAGAGACACTCATCACGGTCGTACTGTTGCACGGAGGTTTGCTCGGCAAGGGCATGGATATCTGTATCTGAGACGCCCTGGAAGAGGGCCATACGTTTCAAGATACCCTCAATGGAGCGGACATTATTTAACTGTTCAAAGAATGTGCGAGCTCTGGGAACAAGTTCTATAAATTGCTGTACGACTTGTTCTGGTACCTGCAATATCAGAGCGGACGTCAGGGTACGTACAGTTGTAGTATGTGGTTGCCCTGTGAGCATACCCTCTTCTCCTGCATATTCTCCCCGGTTGAGGATGGCAACCTGCAACTCCTTATCTTTTGCTTCCGTCGTTAAAACCGAGAGACGCCCTTCCAACAGAAAGTACAGGTCACGTCCATATTCGCCTTCGCGTTGAAGCGTTATTCCTGCTTCAAGCGACCGCAATTGCGAACGCGCAAAGAGGTGCAGCAGATACTTTTCTGCTACCAATTGCGTATTGCTCAAAATTGGTTGTTCACGTAAACGACTGATAAGGAGTGAAACAGACCAGCCAGGCGGAAGCACATCTATGATACGTTGTATATCAATGTCATTGTCCCATGTTGATCCGAGGCGCTGCTTCAATGAGAGCATCAACAGATCGCGGTGATTATCAACCGGACACACAGAGACGCAAGAACCACACATGATACACTCATGGGTAAAGCGGGCCACATGAGAGCTGACCTCATTGGAAATAGTTGCCTGATTCAGGTCGGCAATATACACCCCCGTGGACGAAGGGAGTGGGCAGGCGTTCATACAGCGATTACAGCCAACGCACATATCAATCTCGAATTGTACACGCTTCTCGCTAAGTGGTTCTATTATCGTGCGATGGCTCAGACTGACGAATGCAGGTGGGTTTATTGAAGTGGACGAGCTGAGCGACGCGGCGGATGGGCTACGAGACGTGGAGGACGGACTTACATGCCCATCTGTTCCGCTAAACGCACCCCCCATGGCAGGTTGTCTGACTTTTTGAGGCAATGAGCAGTAGATCAACGTATTGCCGATGACGATGCGATCTCCATGGGAAAGGTGATAAGGATTGTTGATTCTCACCTTATTCACAAACACTCCATTGCTGCTATTGAGATCGCGGATATAGAGGCCGTCAGGCGCACAAAAGATCTCTACGTGTTTGTGTGATGCAGCGGTATCGGGTAAAACAATAGCGTTCTCTTCATCACGTCCGATAGTAAGGCGTTTGCTTGCAAGTTGATCGAAGATGACTGGCACAATTCTGGGTTTGGCATCTTTCATGAGTAGGATCAGAGAAGGGGTTTCTCTGGCAACGGCGAGGACAGATTCCGGGATAGAGCGGATAGTGTTTTGTTCAAGCTGTGAACCACGAATGTGTTGGAAGAGATTCATCGTTGTATCAAGCGAGCTCGGGGTGCCAGCAAGCGCCCCCTCTGTGTTGGTTGGTTGTTGGCGCAATTGAAAGCGAAACTGCACATCACCAAAGCGGAGCGTATCATCCGGGTGCAAGATATGTGTTTTAGCAGGAGGAAGCGGAAGGGCATTCACAAAGGTTCCATTTGCACTTCCCAGATCCCGCAAGATATATTGTCCATTTATACAGCTGATTATTGCGTGTTTACGTGAAACCGAACGATGCTCAAGAGAGAGTGCAGACCCCTGTTGCCGTCCAATCACCAGATTCTGGGATTGAGGGTTGAGAAGCGTCTCTCTAGTAGATATCTGCACCTTTGGGTGGGGAATTGGAACCAGGTAGGCATGCGAGATGATCTCTTTGTCAGGTATGGCATTCTGGCTAACATCGAAAACAGCCTCTGGTGCATGTTGTGTATCGAGCCATTCTTCAAGGCTGAAATCATTGGAAAACAGGTTAGTAAGAATCGGCGTCATATTCACACGGGCGTCAATAGCGCGTTTAAAGGCCAGCGCCAGCTTTCGTTCTCCCAGAAATAGGGCACCGATAGGAATACCATTTTTGAGCAACGCTTTGCGATAACTGTGTGGAGCTGGTTCGGCGACAATCTCTTGATAAACATGTGAGGGATCAAGCGTATTCGTTAATTGCTGTGTGAGGCCGAGTGCAACAAAGTCTAAACCGTAGAGAAATGTTGCGTTGTAGAATGATCCTGGCCTATTGTCATTATATTGGTCAAGCATACTATACGCCGCTATACGGGCCTGTTGTATAGCAGGGAACCACTGCCCAAGCACGCGCGTCTGACCGGTTATTGGATCGGTCGTCTCGGTAACATCTCCTGCTGCATAAATATCAGGTGCATTGGTGCGCATAGCCATGTCCACTTTAACGCCACGTCTGCAGGAGATGCCACTGGCCTCGATGAAGTCGATGTTTGGGGTAATACCAATTGCAACAAGGAGCAGATCGCAGGGAATGTGATTTCCACGGGTCGTGATGACCTTCGTCACCTGCCCTTGTTTGCCTACGATCTCGGCGACCGTTTCCCCGATACGCACGTCGATTCCCGCACGCCGCTCTTCTTGCAAAACCATATCAGAGGCGGTATGATCCAACACTTCTGACCACACTGTCTGTTTGCGTAACAGGTGAGTGACCTGGTAGCCAAGAGAGCGTAGCATCTCGGCACTCTCTAATGCCAGCGTTCCACTTCCGCAGATGACGATGCGTGATGCCGTTGGGAGCCTGCGCAGGATCTCCTGGTAATCTGCGACTGTGCGTAGTGTACTTACTCCAGCTAGATTAGCACCTGGACAATCAAGTTGGCGTGGGCGGGCACCATTGGCGAGCAGCAACTTATCGTATCGATGCTGTTCTCCATTTTGCAGTTGTATGAAGTGCTCATGTGGCGAAATGATGGCTGCTCGTCCAGGAATAAAACGGATATGATGCTTCTGATAAAACGTATTGGGACGTGCCCACACCTTTTTTCTCGGGATGTGGCCTCCCAGGAAATCCTTCAGCGCGGGACGGTAGTAGACGGGAGAGGGATCATCAGCGATGATAGAGATAGTGCTATTCCTATCTGCTGAACGTAAAACTTCTGCCGCTGTTGCTCCTGCAATGCCATTGCCAACAATGAGATAAGATACCTGTTTACCCACACAGCACTCCTGGTGACTCCAGACATCGACTGGTCAGTTGTCGATCTGCAATTATTAAACTTACTAGTTTAAGATACGGTGTAAACGTTTTTCTTTTTCTGGGGTGAGAAAGAAGTACTGTGATGGACTCGCACAGGCTTGTGAATGCTACCCCTACATTTGGCATGTGGCATTCTGTTCAGAAAGGAACTCTATGAAACACGTTGATCAATGTTAACACCAAAAATTATTGACCCCCCCCACAAGTCCTAAAGAGAAGCGTGTCTTCTTGACGCTCTTTTTCCAACTAGATACACTTGTACCAAGAGGGGATGCACGAGACATGTTGTGCTCGTAGCTGTGAGAGGCGGTGTAAAAACGCCATGGGAGAACATATGCAGACACTACCACCACCAGTCGATCAACTCGTAGGGAAGGCACTGGGACACTATGATGTGAAGCAGTTGCTTGGTCATGGGAATGTTAATGCTGTCTACGCAGCTCAACAACAGTCGAAGGGTCAGACTGTGATGCTGACCGCATTTACGATACCTGAGACGTTTTCTCCTCAGGCCCGTGAGCGCTTTTTAACGCGTTTTACTCAGGTTGCCTCGGCTCTCGTGCGCCTGGAACATCCATACATTCTTCCAACCTATGATTTTGGTACACAGTTCGGCTACCCTTATCTGATTACGCCCTTCGTGACCGGGGGATCCCTCGCTCGAATGCTTCGGCAAGAGACGCGTTGGGCTCCTGAGCGTGTGCTGCAGATTTTAAAGCGGATTGCAGAAGGCCTTGAATATGCCCACCAGAATGGGATGGTGCATGGGACCTTAAAACCAGCGACTATCCTGATGGATGATGAGCAGAACGTGCGGATTACTGGCTTTGGCCTGGCGAATATTTTAAGGATGCGTGGTATCGAATCAATTGATTCCCAATATGCCCACCTGGTAAGTATCGCCGGTACGTTCCTCGGTGCTCCCGGGTATATCGCTCCTGAGGTTGTTCAAGGGGCACCAGCTGATGCACGCTCGGATGTCTATTCACTGGGCGTTATGTTGTTTGAACTCCTGACGGGAAAACTTCCCTTTAGCGGGGAAGATCCCTTTCTGGTTGCTGTGCAACACGTACAACAAAACGTGCCGTCACTTCAGTCGTTATGTCCTGATGCATTGCCAGGATTGGACCTGGTCGTGCAGCGAGCCGTAGAGCGCGATCCAGCACAGCGTTTTCAATCTGTGAGTAGACTGGCAAGCGCTTTTGAGCGTGTGTTGTCAGTGATTCATGGAGCAACCTCTCCCAAAGAAGTAGTAAAAGAAGCAGCCCCCCCTATAGCTGATCTGACGATGCCTCCCACGGTGAACTGGGATGAAGAAAGTTTTACTGATGGGCATTTACCAGTGAAGTCGTCTCCGCTGACCGGTAATATACCCACTGTGACAAATCCTCGTGTTGAGGCTGGAAACTGGCAACTCAGACCTCCGATTGTCACTGGTCAATTTGCATCAATAGCAACAAACGGGATGAGAGAAAACCAGGGACGTGAGCAATCGGTGCGCGGCACATCTGGCCCCTACAAGAATGCCCCTATGGGGGACGGGCTTATAAATCGCGCCCCTACAAATCGCGCCCCTGCGAATTCTTCTTTGCGCCAGTCTGCCATGGAGGAGAAAAGGCAAACGGAAAGAACGTTTGATTACTTTTCGCCATGGACAGACAATTCAACGCCTAAAACAAATAGCAGGGAACCAGGTATGTTCGAGGAGGGGCCTGCTGCTGATACGCCAAAGAGCAGGCCACCGCGCAAGAGTCGCCGTCGCGTTATCGCTATGCTAGCTACAGGGGGTGTCGTTGCGGCAGGGATCGTTGTGGCGGGTGACATAGGGATTACTCATTTCTTGCAAAAAGGCTCCGTCCAGCAAGCAAATGACAATCATCCTATCGCTCCTGCGCAAACGATGCCGAAACAAGGGAAGAATGCTGTTGCCAATCAAGATAATATGGCGAAGCCGGCTATCAATACAAAGCAGACTCCCGCACAACCAGCGAAAACGGCCCAACAACCGGCTCATACCGGAACGGTGATCGGTAAGTCGAACCAGGTTCCCAATACCTCGCAGGCTTTTAAGAATCCTGCTGACAATAATGATAGTTTGCTCGTACGTCTGCCTGATGGCGCGTTTGTAGCCTATGAACGTGCATGCACCCACCAGCAAGTTCCTGTTAACTATCATCCGGACACGCACACGTTTGTCTGTCCTCTGCATGGATCGATCTTTGATCCCGCCCAGAATGGAAAGGTATTGCAGGGGCCAGCTGCTGCGCCCCTTCCACCAGTAAAGCTGAGCGTGAACGGCGATGGCACTATTACGGTTGTATAGCCATTGTAGTTCTTTGCTTCTGCCTATTAGGGCGACGGGAAAAAAGACATCCGTATTGTATGGATGGTACAATGGGGAGCAATTCAGTATTCTTTTGACGTATCAAGGCTGGCATGCCACAGTTGCTCAAGCGTTTTCAGGTCATCTATGAATTCAGGCTGGCTCTGCTCAGGCTGCTGTTCAAGTTCCTCAAGCACTCCAAGTGTGAATGCTTGAGCCCCCAACTCTTCCCAATCCCGTTGAAGTTTAGGATGAACTGCAGAGCCCGTTGCAATTGCAAATTGAAAGCGATTTTGCACACTCTTCAGATTCGCGGCATACCCTATAAGGTACTTTCCATTCAGGGTATTGGTTATGATGTAAACACCGCCGCAGAGTTTGCGTTCCTTGTATTCGTTGATGATTTCTTTTCTTCTGTCCATTGTACTTCTCGCTTCCGTCCTTCGTGGCGACTACGACTTCTCTTCCGGCGATTTCACACTAATTCCCAAATCCACGCACAAATGCCAATGCCTGAGTTGGATCAAGCGTTGCACCTTGCAATTCGCGTGGGCCAATGCGCATCCCATCAATCTTTGAGCCGCGTAGATCAGCGCCAGCCAGCTTTGCGCCGGAGAAATCAGCATTGCTGAGATCACAGTTCACGAATAACGCGCCTGAAAGATCAGCCTCAAAAAAATTGGCTTCACTCAAGTCGCAGCTCTCAAAGCGTACCGCCTCAAACGTCGCTAAAGCGTACTGTGCAAAATGTGCCATGCAGTCTTTAAAAAGTATATCCTGAAAATGCGCCTCGTTGGCCTGGAAGCCCGTCAGGTGACAATCAAGCAGTTCCACACGCGCGAAATCGGCCTTCACCCATTCTGCATTAGCGAGATCGCAGGCTTTGAGGAGACTATCCAGGATGCGTACATGCTCAAAGTGGGTCTTGCTCATTTCAACATGTTCAAAAAAAACTTGGTCAAAAGAGAGATGGCGCATGTTCTTGCCGCTCAAGTCATTGCGTATAAGATGCAATTGAGCACAATTTGTGCTATCTTCAATCCAATCATCAGACGAAATTTTCTCAAGTTTTTGCAATGGCAAGTTGGGCGATTTGAGTACTTTACCAGAGCGTTTTCGTTTATTTATCATAGAGACGTATCCTTATTTATTATGTCGCCAACTGATCGTACATCTCCGCAATAGCCTGTGCTGCATGCACCACGGCATCACGTACCTGGCCGGGAGACAGAACTGTTGCATCCGCCCCAAGCCCCAGCACATAAGAAACGGCCTCATCCAGCGATTTTACCTCGACGCGTGCAATAGCGCTACCGTCGGGCTTTTCTTTGACGAGTGTAAATTCCCTTGTAAACGGTAACGTGCAGGCGGTCTGATCTTTAACTTCAACGTATAGGGTTGTTCTTCAAGGTGCTTGCGTTCTTCTTGCCAGTATGCCTGTAGATCAAAGTCTGGTCGGAAGGTAGTAGGCTCTTTGTGTATCTTCACGTCTGCAATGTAGCTGACGCGAAACGTGGCGAAGCGCTGGTAGGTGAGGCAATAGGCGACAAGATACCATATGCCAGCTCGTGCATGACGACGGGAAACGCCTCTGAAGACCAGCCCATATGGCTCAATGTGTCTCCACTGGTTTGAGGATGGATAAAGAATATCAAGCTGATACGCACCCAAAACGGCGGAACGGAGGGTTTCGAGGTATGGAGGTGAGGTGGTGGGATTACACCATTCTGTTCTATCGATGAGAATACGTTCGCGTGCTGCCTGAACCTCGCCGCGATATTCTTCGGGGAGGGCTGCTTCGAGCTTGAAAAGGGCACGATGAAGCCCATCGTCGTCAGCAAAGAGGCTAGAGTTCCCCGCAATATCTGTGCTGAGGACGAGAGAGACAGCTTCTTCGCGCGTGAAGATAGCTGTCTCGAAATGGTAGTCATCCGGTAGATAATACCCACCGCCGGGTCCATAGTCCATTGAAACCGGTACATGTGCCAGCGAAAGTGAAGTAATATCGCGGTAGATGGTACGTGTTGAGACCCCCAGAATATTGGCGAGGTGTCTGGCTGTCATTTTGCCACGCGCTTGCAGTAGCAGCGAAATCGCCACCAGGCGCTCCATCTTCTGCATATATACATTATGTGTTACTCATGAATAAAAGACAAGGTTTTTTCTTTGACTTTTTCCTGTCAAAGCGAAAGTCAGCAAAATCGTGTAAAAGACTGACAGGCATATGTCAGAGATTATCCTATAGACTTTCTTTTAGGGATGGTGTATGGAAAGGGTAGGGGCGCGATTGATAAGCCTGTGCAGATTTTTGTAGGGGCGCGCTTGATCGTGGGTAGAGGTTGAAGGTTGAGGATTGGCCTGTCAAGAAAGGATTTGCTTGTGATCTCGGCAAAGAAAAACTCCCGTCTATCGTCTCCGTATGTTGGTAACTTGAGGGATAGTCTGCGCGTCTATCTGCGTATTGTTGGCCTCCTTCGTCCTCATTGGCTATCATTTCTCGGAAGTGTGCTTTGTGTTGGACTATCAACAGCCTTTGCACTGATTGTGCCCTGGCTCCTGGCCTGGGTTGTTGATGTTGGTGTGCATAGTGGTCGCTTTACTGACCTTATGATCGCTGCTACGGCTATTCTTGTTGTCAGTATTTTGCGAGGTCTGGCTGCGTATGGTCAGGGCTATCTTTCGCAAGCGGTTTCCAATCTTGTAGCGTATGATCTTCGTAATGACATTTATAGTCATCTGCAAAATTTGAGTTTCTCCTTTCATGACGAAGTCAGAGACCGGAAATTTGATGTCACGTATGACAGTTGACATCGAGGCGGTGCGTAATTTTTTCCCGCAAGGGTTGCTGCGAGCAATAATTGCTTTTGTCACCTTTGGCGCAGTAACGGTGATTCTGTTTACCCTTGACTGGCAACTGGCCCTGGTAACGCTGATCACTGTGCCCATTTTGCTGTTCCTTTCCAATCAAGTTGCCCATCGTCTGCGCCCATTGTGGGCAGCAGTGCAGAGCGGCGCAGGCGATCTGGGCACAGTGATGCAGGAAAGTCTGAGCGGCGTGCGCGTTGTGAAATCGTTTGCACGTGAAGATTTTGAGATCGACAAGTTTGGTCGCACAAACTATTCGCTACGTGAGCTGAATCTGGCGGCGATGCGTACTTCCGCCTGGAACCAGCCGTTGATGATTCTGGTCCTGAATCTCGTAACCGTACTGGTTGTCTGGATAGGTGGCGCTGCCGTGATTGGTCAGCGCATCAGCCTGGGAACCCTGTTCGCCGTAACGCAGTATGTACTGGTTCTTGCTATGCCTGTGCGTACCTTTGGCTTTATGGTAACCTGGTTTATGCGTGGCTACTCCGGTGCCGAGCGCCTCTTCAGCGTTCTGGATACGGTGCCTACCATTCAAGATGGCCCCGACGCTCTAGAATTGCAGCACGTGGATGGGCATGTCAGCTTTGAGCATGTTTCGTTTGCCTATGGTGAAGGCTCAGACATATTGCATGACATCGACATTGATGCGCAACCAGGACGAGTAACTGCGCTCCTTGGCCCTACTGGGAGTGGCAAAAGCTCCATTCTCAATCTCTTGCCGCGCTTCTACGATGTCAAAGAGGGTCGGATTACGATTGATGGACATGATGTGCGGGCAGTAACGCAGGCATCGCTGCGGCGCAACATTGGTTTTGTATTGCAAGATGTCTTCTTGTTCAATGCTACGTTGCGTGACAATATTGCGTATGGGATAGAGGATGCGACCGAGGAACAGATTATCGCGGCGGCAAAGATGGCACGCATTCACGATTTCGCACTGGGTCTCCCTGACGGCTATGATACCTGGGTTGGTGAGCGTGGCGTCACGCTATCAGGTGGCCAGAAGCAACGCGTAGCCATTGCACGTACGTTGTTACTCGATCCTCGTATATTGGTTCTGGACGACGCAACCTCCAGCGTAGATATGGAGACGGAGTATCTCATTCAGCAAGCGCTGGATGCAGTCATGCGGGTCGTACAACCTTTGTCGTCGCCTCACGTCTGCGCACGGTAAAGAATGCGGATCAGATTCTGGTGATGGAAAAGGGATATATTGTGGAACGTGGGAAGCCATGACAGAATTGCTTGCGCTTGGTGGTGCCTATACACGACTCTACGACCTGCAACTGCGGGAACAGGAAGAATTTGAGGAGCGTATGTTAGGATCACAAACAGATTCCCTGGGAGGTCGTACGATGAGTATAAAATGCAAGCACAGCTCCAGAGTCACATGTGGATATCGTCGCCGTACCGCGTGGATTGAGAATCAGCCTGGCTCGCTCCGATGAAGATATTAACGCGAAATTTGATTGGAGTAGCGTACGCCTGTTTGGTCCCTATATTGCTCGCTATCGTCTTCAGGTAGCTCTCAGTATTGTATTGATGGTGATCTTTACGGGGTTGAACCTGGCAAATCCCTATCTGATTGGTGTCGCGATAGATAACTATATCTACGCGTCATGATATCGCTGGCCTGGCAGTCATCAGCATCATATTACTGCTTGTGAATATCGCTATGTGGCAGGCGCAATACTGGCAGATCTGGACGATGTCGTGGGCCGGTCAGCAGATACTGTATCATTTGAGTTCTGATATGTATGCACATCTCCAGAGGCTATCGCTCGGCTTTTATGATCGCACGCAGATTGGGCGTGTGATGTCGCGCCTGCAAAGTGATATCGATGTCCTCGAGTCTATGCTCAGTTCCGGTTTGCTTGCCATGCTCAGTTCGGTCGTTGCCCTGGTGGGAATCATTGGAACGATGCTGGTGCTCAATGCGGGTCTGGCGCTCCTCTCTTTTACCGTGCTACCCGTGATGGCTGGCATTGCTATCTTCTGGCAACGTCATGCGCAGCGCTCATTTCGCCTGACCCGTGCCGCCATCTCGATGGTCAACGCGACCTTGCAAGAAAACATCTCTGGAATGCGTGTCATTCAAAGTCTGGTGCGCGAGAATCGTAACAGCAAGGAATTCGAAGAGCTGAACGCGTATAATCGTGATACGAATCTTGAGGCCAGTCGTATTGCCGCTTTCATTCTGCCATTAGTTGAAGTTGTGGCAGCGGTAGCTATTGCGCTCATTGTCATCTTTGGTGGCATGCAGGTTGCGCATGGGACGCTCCAGATCGGCATCCTGGTCAGTTTTACGCTCTACATCAATCGTTTCTTCGATCCTATCCGCGATCTCAGTCAGCAGTATACGCAGTTGCAGCGCTCAGGCGTTGCGGCGGAACGTATCTCTCAGATTTTGAACGTGCCTGTAGAGATTCAGGATCGTCCCGATGCGCAGGATCTGCCACAGATTCAGGGTAACGTTGAGTTCCGTAATGTTGTTTTTGGCTATGTGCGCAACCATCCAGTATTGCGTGGACTGAATTTAAACGTTGAGGCAGGACAAACTGTAGCTATCGTTGGCCCTACAGGAGCTGGAAAGAGCACCATTATCAGTCTGCTCACACGCTTCTATGATATTCAGGACGGCGCAGTTCTGATCGATGGACAGGATATCCGAGATGTCACCCAACGTTCACTCCGTAGCCAGGTTGGTGTGGTGCCGCAGGATCCTTTCCTGTTCACTGGCACGATTCGTGAAAACATTCGTTATGGGCGACTGAATGCAAGCGATGAGGAGGTTATTACAGCGGCTCAGGCTGTTGGAGCACACGATCTTATTATGCAACTACCTGCTGGTTATGACACCTCTATTCGTGAACGTGGTCGTAATCTGAGCGTGGGCCAGCGCCAGCTCATCTCCTTCTCACGAGCATTGCTGGCTGATCCGCGTATTCTGATTCTGGACGAGGCGACGGCCAATATCGACACCTTCACCGAGTTGCTGGTCCAGCAGGGTCTGCGTCGTCTTTTGCATGGTCGTACAGCATTCATTATCGCGCATCGCCTCTCGACTATCAAGCATGCAGATTGTATTATTGTACTGCAATCGGGCCGCATCATTGAGCAGGGGACACACGAGGAACTGCTGCGTCGTAAGGGGGCATATGCTTCCTTGTATGCGATGGGTTTTCGCCATGCTGAAGGCGAGGCCGGATAGCCAGGAAGCCTTACGCTTTATTCTTTGACGCAGGAACTCGTATGGATAGCCGCGAGTCTTATACGAGTTCTTGTTCCAGATGACATGCCTTTATGCTGGACGAATCAGAACTAACTATGATGTGGAAACGGTTGCTTTTATGCTATGCTCCTTTGATGAGGGGTGCATGGTAGTGAGGATGCACTTCGAGAGGCGGGTGTAAGGCTCCACGCCTCTCTTTCCTTTTGGTTTGGTCATCTTCTTCTTTGCTCTGCATGCCTCTCTCCATCCTTCTGGGCTGGCCACTGCTCTTCGGTGGCAGCTCTTTATGGGTGTTATAATTATTGAGTAAAAATATATAGGGAGGGATTCTTGATGGATATTCAGACACTTTTTCAAATACAGGGCCAGACCGCTGTTATTACAGGCGGAAGTGGAGTTCTAGGCCAGGCAATGGCACATGTTTTAGCCGAGGCAGGAGCAAGAGTAGCAATCATTAGTCGGCGTGCTGAAACGTCTGGTGAGGTCGCCAGGGCTATTAACGATAACGGCGGTCAGGCTATAGGTATTGCTTGCGATGTCACTGATCGTCAGGCGCTTGAGGCAGCCCATGAACAGGTAAAGTCCGCGTTCGGCTCTGTCGATATTCTGGTCAATGGAGCAGGAGGTAATCAACCGCATGCTACAACTGCTCCTGGACGCTCCTTTTTTGAGCTATCTCCTGAAGCAATCGAGGGTGTATTTCATTTGAATTTTACGGGAACAGTGCTCAGCAGCCAGGTTTTTGGACGTGATATGGCCGAACGAGGTCAGGGCTGCATCGTCAATATTGCCTCAATGAGTTCTTTAAAGCCATTGACGAACGTGCCGATCTATAGTGCTGCGAAATCGGCGGTGGTGAATTTTACGCAATGGTTAGCCGTTCATATGGCCCAGGAGTATAGTGTGAATATTCGCGTCAACGCTATGGCTCCCGGCTTCTTTTTGACGGAACAAAACCGCTTCCTCTTAACGAACAAAGAGAGTGGAGAATTTACCCCCCGTGGGCAGAAGATTTTCTGGCACACACTCCGGCAGGACGACTTGGCGTACCAGAAGATCTGGTGGGTACGCTTCTGTGGTTAGTCGGTCCCGCATCAGCTTTTGTGACGGGCATCGTTGTTCCCGTTGATGGAGGCTTCTCAGCGTTTGGCGGTGTGTAGCGGACCACATTGAGCGGGATTTTGCATTTGTTGACATATCTTCTCTTTTTATGGTATTCTTGCTAAAAGGCACATGAACATCGCAAGATTTTCACCGCCATTTGATGCAAACGATAAACGGAGCAACGAAGATCCGTAAAAGATCTGTAGTCTCTTAAGAAAAGAAGTGGAAGGAACCAGAATACTCTCGTCACATCTCGGTTTTCCTCGGCACGATCCCACTTCTCTTTTTGTAATTATGCTATGCCCGTCTTATCGTCTCGAAAGCAGTAAACGTTTTCTTTGCGGGGGAATACAGGGTTGTACCGGTGTGTTCAGCATAATTTTCAGCAGAGGGAGGGCGTTAACGAACTTCGGTATAAAGAGCGTGACTATCAATAATGGAGTCCAAAACATTTAGCAACGGATTGAGGGATTTTCCCGTGAGTGCTACTAGTATCTAACGGAAAGGATGCAGATTTATGATGGATAAAATACGCACAGTGTCGTGCAGATACGCATACATTGTGCTAGCAGGGGCTGTATGTTCAGCAATGGTTGCCTTTTTTGTAACAGGTATAGTGGGAGGAGGCAACGTATCTCATGCTGCCGCTGCTATCTGCAATGTGAAAAGTTTTGGTGCAGTGGGCGATGGAACGCATAAGGATACCACTGCTATTCAAAATGCGATAAATTCTTGTGCCAGTGCAGGCGGCGGAACGGTTGAAGTGCCTCCCGGAACCTATCTGAGCGCTCCACTCTTCCTGAAGAGCAATATTACGCTCCAGGTTGATACAGGGGCCACGCTCGATGCTTCGAAAACGCTCAGCGATTATACCATTCCCCCAGGCGTCACTGTGAAGGAGCCTGTCCTCGCGTTTATCAATGGATACAAGCTCAGCAATGTGGGTATCACAGGGGGTGGTCTGATCAATGGGAACGGTTCAGTCTGGTGGGCCACTGGGAAGGTAGCCCATGATCGTCCACGCCTGATCGAACTTGCCTATGCCACTACTGTGACCGTCACGGGCGTTCATCTTGAGAATGGCGGGAGCATGCACCTGTTCTTCTTTGGCTCCAGCTACATCTCAGTAAGTAACGTGACCATTACAGCGCCCTCGAGTTCACCAAATACGGATGGCATCGACTTCAGTTATTCGAGTAATGCCATAGTGAACGGCTGCAACATCGATACCGGCGATGATAACGTTGCGATAGTCTCGGGGATTTCTGAGAGCAGCGCTCCTCAACTCGGTTCTTCCAATATTACGGTCGAGAACTGTCAGTTTAAGCATGGACATGGGATGTCGATTGGAAGCGGGACAACCGGCGGCGTAAAAAATATCACTGTGTCGAATATTACGTTCAATGGTACCACCAACGGCCTGCGCATCAAATCGAATCGGACCGTGGGCGGCGAGGTTTCATACGTCACTTATAGTAACCTCACCATGACTGGCGTAAAGGATCCGCTTCTCTTTACTGGTTATTACCCCAGTATTCCATCATCGGATTCGCCGCAGCCCATCACAAGTACAACGCCCTACTATCACAATATCACGGTAAGTAACCTGACGGCCACCGGAGCCAGTGTCGCGGGTACCATTGTGGGCGTTCCTGAGGAACCACTCACCGCTATTACACTCAATGCGGTAAAGATCTCCGCGAAGACAGGAGTAGTGGTGAGAAATGCCACGGTCACCGTTACTGGTGGGACCACAATAAGTGTTTCCAAAGGCAGCGCATATATCCTTGAGTCTAATGGCCATGTGATTACCGCGTAGACTTGCCATTAGTTTTAAGAACCTGTAAAACGAGCCAGGGAATGGTATGATTGCCATTCCCTGGCTCGTTTGCATTCCATGCCTCCACAAAGCAGCCGTTGTTCATTCCTTAAAAATAGGTCTTATGACCCATCTGGAAATAAGTGCCCAGGAGTATAATGCTCATGGAATAGCAGAGGATAATAGTATTACTCGTGTATTCTCAGGAGGTGTTCTGTGGCACGCAACCTTTATCACTTTTATCTCTACATTGTCTATATAGCCCTTTATGCCTGGGTGACTACTCTATTCCGTTCGCCGGTTGCGAACTGGCAGCAGGTGACACATGCAGGGCTATCGGCAGGCATCATTGGAGCTATTCTTGTCGCCATCTACCTGTCAATTGCGCTCAGAGAGCACCTGTTTAGTGGCTCTTTAAAGCGCGTAGTTCCTGTAATTCCTGAGTCAGTTGAGCTACCTGCTGTTATAGAACCCATCATCACTCTTTACGAACGCGAAGCCGCAGCCATTACTACATTACCACCTGTATTAGCAACATATTACGGCGGCGGTTTTACACTCCAGCGCAAGAAGTCAGTACACGTCCATATGTTATCGCGAATTTTGTGGAGACGCTGGACGGAGTCATCTCGTACAATGCACCGGGTCAGCTAGACAGTAAGCTAATCAGCGGCGACAATGCGCAAGATAAGCTAGTTATGGGCTTGCTACGAGCATCGGCTGACGCGGTGATTTTTGGTTCCAGTTCGTTACAGGAGGATGGCAATCATCTGCATATAGCATCGTTTATTTCTCCTGCTTTTGCTACTGAATATGATGCGTTACGTACCCAACAGGGGCGGAAAGAACGCTGGCCCATCAGCGTTATTATGACCAGGAGCGGCCATATTAACCTTAAAAATAAGGCATTCCACACTCCAGATTTACGTGTCGTTATTGCAACAACTGAGCAAGGGAGTGCTTATCTTGCACAACAGAGTTTGCCTCCAGGGGTTGATGTGAGGACTATTGAGGCAGGTGGCAAGAATACAAACGAGATTTCGCCAGTGGGCGTGCTACGGTTGCTGGCTCGTGACTATGGAGTAAAGGTAGCGCTTTACGAGGGAGGGCCGACGCTGCTGGCATCGTTTCTTGCAGAGGATGTGATTGATGAACTCTTCCTTACATTGGCACCACAGATTGTGGGGCGCGAAGATGGACTACATCGCCTTGCACTGGTGGAGGGGCATGCTTTTATGCCCGTAGATGCTCTCTGGGCTACGCTGCTCAGTGTAAAATTAGCTGGTAGTCACCTGCTATTGCGCTATCGATTTACGCGTTAATTTCTGGCACTTCAAGGGATTTACAACACCTCTGCACTGCAGGAGGGAAAAGTGTATAGAGGGTGAATAAAGGCCAGCTGGCGCGTGTTCAAATTTAAGTGTGCCAATTTGGGCTCATTGTGATATGATTGGTGAAGGACACGGCGGCAACTCTAGTAGGGGCGCGATTAATAAGCCCGTCAAGGGGCGTGATTGATAAGCCCGTTCAGCGGCTGCTGGAGACAAATATTCTAAATACCAATACTATTTCCATGAGAGCAATGAGATAAGTGAAATGCGTCTCTCTGAAGCGTGTATATTCTGTATGTTCTGCTCTATAGGGAAGTGTATTAGGGGTATTGGGTATATTTCTGAGGCAAGAAATGAAGACGTTCTTGTCTTTTAATAATAAAGAAGGTATGAGCAAAGAGCTGGCAGTAGCGCCAGGCATGGATGTAGCAGCTGGTTCGTTCTGCTAATGAGGAGGAAGTCATGGAAATTTCGCTGCGGCTGGACACATTAGGTATGGTAGAATTGCGCTACCTGCGAGGTCGAGAACGATATCGAGAATGGCCTCAGTTTCAATTGCTCGCTGCATCCCGACAGGCGAGGGTATTAGCATACTTTACTCATGATGTAGCTGAACAATTACATCAACAGATTCTTATGGTGGAGGCGGCGGTGGGATTAGATGCGGGGGATGGAGAGGATGAGGAGGACGATGAGGACGAGGAGGGAAAAATTCCTGGGAACGATGAAACAGAGCATGAGGAGGGGGAAGCAACCGCTGAACGAGACACGACTGCATTTTCACCGGCTTTTGCTCAGGCGTTGAAGCAGTTAAATGAGTTTGCGCGGCAGCGTTTGCCTGATGGCGGTACAGTGAGCAGTCAGACCAGTGGCGAGTTACCTGCGGAGATTGACGCGGAGAACGAGGAAGAGGATGCTTTGGAGCAGTTGCAGGATGCCTTTGTGCAGATGATGGAGGTGGTCCGTGAACTGGCTGAAGAGATGTCGACCGACGCACTCAAAGTAACCGGTCGTTTTAAATGTGCACGCACCAATATCGAATTCATTCCTCGTGCAGACAGTAGTGACGATGATGAGGAAGAGGATGATGTTCTGGAGATAGCTACAGAAGAAGGCATGCTTGATATTGAAGTCGAGCTGGTGATGGTCCTCCAGCTTTTTGAGGAGGGCCGTACGCGTGCGGATGATCTGCCAGCCGTGGAACTCCAATTAGATGTCGATGATTTTGAGCATCTGCACGAGACGCTCGATATCGCGCTGGAACGTGAGAGGCGGAGTCGCCGCCGCAGGTAACTCTGTGTGCAGTAGAGAGGAAAACTTATGACGCGCTTGATTACTATCGAAGACCTCTACTCGATGAAATTTCTGAGTAGGCCACGTATTTCACCAGATGGACATCAGGTAGCCTATGTTGTCACGCGTATCGATGAACGCAAGCATGAGTATCGCTCAGCTCTCTGGCTATCATCTATTGATGGAAGTGCTACCAGGCGTTTCTCGCTTGAAAGTGGGCATACCAGTGATCCTGCATGGTCACCAGATGGCCGCTGGTTAGCTTTCGTGTCAGATCGCGAGGGAGGAGAGGCAGCGGATAAGGAGCCTAAAAAGCGCGACAAAGGCAAACCGCAGCTCTGGCTGATTCCAACTGATGGAGGAGAAGCACGCCAGCTTACTTTTATGGAGCACGGAGTTTCCTCACCTGTCTGGTCGCCTGATAGTAAACGTCTGCTTTTTAGCGCAGCGGTTGGGCCAGTAGCGGAAGAGAGCGAAGATGGCAAGCAATTGCCACAGGTGCGCGTCATTGATCGTCTCTGGTATCGTCTGGATGGTGCCGGATATATTTATGAGCGCCGTTCGCACCTCTTTTTGCTCGCTATCAGTGGTGGCGAGCCAGAGCAATTAACCGATGGTGAGTGGGATGATGGAGAGGCTACCTGGTCCCCAGATGCTACTCAGATTGCCTTCACATCAAATCATGCCGAGGACCGCTGGCGTGTGCCTGGAGCGGATATCTATACTCTCGCTATTGCTGACGGAAAAGCTGGAGCCTTGCGTCGTCTTACTGATGGGACCGTGGTTTGTAGTTCTCCTTCCTGGTCGCCGGATGGCAAAACAATTGCCTTTCCAGGATCCTACAAAGTGAAATCTGCTGGTCATACCTTCCTCTATAGCATTGCCTCAGATGCTGAGAATCAGGCTGCAACCAATCTTTCGCCTGATTTTTTAGGGACATGTATGGATTGGACAAATTCAGACATAGGGGACGAGCACCTGCTGCCCCAGCCTGCATGGTCGCCAGATGGTGCCACACTCTATGTCATCGCATCATACCATGGTGCATCGCGTCTCTTCGCCATTCCCAGTCAAGGTGCAGGCAGCGAGCCTCCCACGTTGACGCCAGGGGATGTGCATGTACGTGATTTTAGTATTGACGCGGCGAAAGGCACAATTGCTCTACTGATAGGAAACGTCACGCGGCCACAAGAAATTTTTGTGCGTTTGGTAGAACCCACGGCTGAAGTGCGACGTATTACGGGATTGAATGATGAGCTTTTTAACGAGTTGACGCTGGCCGGTTCTGAGTATATGTCCTACAAAGGTGCCGACGGGTGGGATATCGATGGTTGGATACTGAAGCCGCACGACTTCGATGCCTCTAAAAAGTATCCCCTGGTGCTGGAGATTCACGGTGGGCCGCAGACGCAATACGGATATGGCTTCTTCCATGAAATGCAGTTATTAGTTGCGCAAGGGTATGTCGTTCTCTATACGAACCCGCGTGGTAGTTGTGGGTATGGCTACGATTTTGCTCTGGCGGTGCGCGGCGCATGGGGAGAAAAACCCTCCATCGATATTATGAATGGAGTCGATGAGCTTGTGCGTCGTGGGTATATCGATGAGCAACGTATGGGCGTCACGGGTGGCAGTTACGGTGGCTTTATGACGAACTGGCTCATTGGGCACTCTGATCGGTTCAGAGTGGCAGTTACGGATCGTTGCGTCTCCAATCTGGTGACCTTGTTCGGGACCAGTGACGTTGGTTGGGATCTGGCCGGTGAAGACCTGGATACAACGCCATGGGAAGACCTGAACAAATATATGCAGATGTCACCAATCCATTATGTGGAGAATATTCACACACCATTACTGATTTTGCACAGCGAACAGGACCTGCGCTGCAACATTGAGCAGGCGGAACAGCTCTTTACGGCGCTGAAGTACATGGGACGCGAGGTGCTTTTTGTGCGTTTTGAGGGCCAGAGCCATGGCCTCTCGCGTGGGGGTCATCCTAAATTGCGCCTGGAGCGGTTGCATCATATTATGAGCTGGTTTGAGAAATATCTGCAGGCGTAGGAGCCTTTTTCGTCTTTTCTGAAGCGAGTGAGGGGCACGATAGCGTGTCCCTCTTTTTCTGTAGCTATTCTCTAAAAGTAGTGGTCGCGCAAACTTCCGTCATATCTGCCTGTGTTGCGGCAACAATGTTTGAAAGCGGCGTCCTGAGTTACAGGGACAGAGGTCTTCTTTGCCAAGCCTTTCGTAGAGTTCCTTCTGACCGTGGACGATGCGCTGTCCACTCTTAACCGCTTGCTCGGAAGGATAACCGCGTCGGCGTTTGCTAGAGTGCTCAAAAGCGGGAGAATATCTCCTCTTGCTTGAATTTCTTGTGCATTTTTATGCTCCTTTCTATTCGCGAAAATGGAGATTGTGGGGATAGTATAACGGCTTGGAAAATGGTAGTCAATCCCAGAACGAGTTGTTGTCAAGGCTTGTGAAGTATCCGCTCTCCTCGCGCCTACGGCGCTCGCAAAGGGTTTTAATGGTGTGTTTTTCGGGCACTGCCCGAAAAACACACCATTAAAACCTAAAAAGGCCCGCGCAGCGGGCCAAAATGCAGAGAAAAACGAGAATTCACAAGCTCCGGTGTTGTTGTGTAAAGCCAATACAATGTATTGACATCGTACAACGAATGGGATATAGTGACATCTGAGTGTGTAGTTAGCAAGAAAGATTCCATCGAGAGGGAAGCATCGTGACAATCTCATGTAAATTTCGCTTGCTCCTTGCCAGAGCAAATGTCGAGCGTGTCAGGCAGGGGAAGCCAGACTTGAGCTTGCGTCGGTTGGCTGAAGAGAGCGGAGTCTCGTTGAGCGTATTGGCTGCATTAAATACGGACAGAAGTCAGCGCATCGATTATGCTACTATTGATCAGCTTCTGACCTATTTCAGTTCTTATTTTGCAGTCACGACCAATGATTTGCTCACCTGGGAGCGGCCACGTGAAATAGAAAGTTTCAGTATCCTTTAGCGGATCAAAAAGGATAGTATCTCTTGCCGTTTTCCCAGGAAGGTATACAAATGAGATCCTGATGCGTCAAGAGAATGTATTAAAGCGGATAATCTATTTGCTTATAGTATCGAGTGAAGGGGGAAAAATGGCAGTTTTATTAAAATCACGTCAGGAGATCGCGCATCTACGAGAGGCGGGACGGCTGGTTGCGCAAACATATGAGGTGTTGCGTCCTTATGTGGTACCGGGCGTAAGTACGGGCGAACTTGACAAAATTGCGGAAGATTTTATTCGTAGCAAGGGAGGCATTCCTGCTTATGTGGGCTATGGTGCGCGACCAGGGAGAAATGGTCAGCCGGGGGTACCACCTTTTCCTGCGACGATCTGTGTGGCGATTAACGATGTGATCTGTCATGGTATCCCAAGTAATAAGCAGAAATTGAAAGAGGGCGATATTATTGGCATTGATATTGGAGCGCTCTACAAGGGCTGGGTTGGTGATTCCTGTGTTAGCTTTGGCGTTGGGAAGCTTGATGAGACCTCTCAACGTTTAGTAGATGCTGCCTATCGTTGCCTTGAACTGGGTATAGAGCAGGCGCGTCCGGGCAAGTTTATTGGTGATATTGGAGCGGCCATTCAGACCTACGCGGAGTCTCAAGGTTTCTCCGTAGTGCGTGAGCTTGTTGGACATGGCGTTGGTCACTCGTTGCATGAAGATCCCAATGTCCCTCATTTTGGACGAGCGGGCACAGGTCTCAGAATACGGCAGGGTATGGTCTTTACTATCGAACCTATGATCAATGCCGGGCGACCAGAGACACGCCTGCTTGCTGATCGCTGGACGATTTCGACTGCTGATGGTTCGCGTTCCGCACAATTTGAGCACTCGCTGGCCATTACTGATGGTGCGCCTGAATTATTAACGTTGCCTTGATGTTTTTGGAATGACAAGAACAAGACCAAAAGATACTTTTATGCGGTGTATAGCTGTCATTGGAAATGCTGGTGGCGGAAAATCGACGCTATGCACGCGACTTGGCCGGGCGCTGAATATTCCGGTTTGTATGATCGACAAAATTCAGTGGAAGCCTGGCTGGGTTAGAGAGTCCACAGATATATTCAAGCAAAAACATGATGTATTATTAGCGCAGGATTGCTGGATCATTGATGGGTGGGGACCATGGGAGGCCATCGAGGCACGTTTTCAGGCGGCTGATACCATCATTTTTGTCGATTTCCCTCTGTACATCCACTGTTGGTGGTCATTCAAAAGGCAGTTCATGTGTCTCTTTCGGCCTCGTCCTGATGGGCCTGAAGGTTGTCCTATGTTGCCCGTGACGTGGCGCTTAGTAAAGACGATCTGGTATGTGCATACGCAAGCACGCCCTCGCTTGCTAGAATTATTGGACACTTTTCGGAAGGACAGGCGTGTGATCGATATCCATTCACCGCGGGAATTGCGGAGCTTTTGCAAGAGTTTTGGCAATAAATATCACTAAAAATGTTACTTTCAACTTTCATGGATTAAAGAAGGATGAAATGAGCGGAAACGGCTACGATGCGCTGATCGCTCGTATTCGCATACATTGTCAAAAAATTGTCCAGGATGCGACCAGGCTCAGATTTGCGGTGAAGGGGTGGTTGGTGTCTCCAGGAGCTGGAGACACCAATCACCCTTTTCTTCAGTAACCTGGGGACAGATGGAGTCAGAAAACCCGATAACATGTCAATTCCCTTTTTTCTGTTTCCCCGGCATCATTGCGGTCTTAGATCACCGAACAGAATCGTGCCGCCATCGACGCGGAGCGTTGCGCCACTCACATAATCAGCGACCGGGCTGGCCAGATAGGCTACTGCTGCGGCGATCTCCTCTGGTCGAGCGAAGCGACCTACATCATTGGGAGCCATGTGCTGTATCGCGGTGCGTTCGATCTCCTCCCACGTCTCGCCCCAGCCATAAGACGAGGCCATGCTCGTGAGCATTGTCCGGGCACTCTCCACAAGGACCGCGCCGGGAGCTACGACGTTGGATGTCACGCCGGTGTCCTTCAGTTCACGTGCGAGGGACACCGCAAGATTGTGGCGTGCTGCCAACGTCGCATTGTAGTACGGCCCACCAGCTTGAGGTTGCTGCGATAGACCACCGCCAATCTGGATCACCCGACCCCAGTGTCGCTCACGCATCTGCGGGACCAGGCGCTGGATCATCCGCACACCAGAAATGACGTTGGTGTTGTATGCCTGGGCCCAGATCTCAGCCGTCGCCTCTGCCCATGAGAGGAATCTGGTGGCTCCTTTGTCTACAAGGACTCCAGCGTTGTTGACCAGAATATCAAGAGGGCCAGCCATCGAGCACTGCGACGGCAACCGCGTCAGCCCCAGCGTCGGTTGTGAGATCACCGAGAGCGACCTCTGCGCTTCCTCCTTCAGCGCGAATTGCCTCGGCGACCGCGTTGGCTCGGCTTTCGTCGCGACCATGCACCACAACAGCGACGCCCTCCGCAGCGAGCAGTTTCACTATCGCCTCGCCTATCCCGGAACTCGATCCGGTCACCAGTGCCCTCTTCCCTGCCAGTCTTAAATCCATTGTGTCATCCCTTGTCTTTCACTTGACTTCTTGCAGGCACTTCACCTGCGTCTCTATGGTATACTGATGGAGATCCCAGAACAAGATGAGCAGAATTCATAGGAATGAGACTCCTATGGTTCACCCGGTAATCGTTCCCAACCGCCTTTAGCAAAGGAGGAGCGTTTGGTACTTCAAGCCTCAACAACAAGACCATCGCCTGCATGAACTTGGAGATTTTCTGCGGACGCGCAGGGCAAGGCTGACGCCTGAAGAGGTGGGACTGCCGAGAGGTACCAGGCGCAAAACGCCTGGACTCAGACGAGCGGAAGTGGCACAGTTGGTGGGTGTCAGCGTGGATTGGTATACCTGGTTAGAGCAGGGACGTCTCTATTACGCCTTCAACGCAGGTCTTAGAGCGCCTGGTGCAGACGTTGCGCCTGGATGCGAATGAAAGAACCCATCTCTTCCTCTTAGCCCAGCAACAGGCACCTCCGGCGCTTTTGCTAGGAACCCGAGATCGTGAGTCCAGCGTTACAACATTTCCTTGATCAGTTTGGCACTCGTCCAGCCTTTGTGTCAGGAAGACGATGGGATATCCTGGCCTGGAACGATGCCGGATGCGCGGTCTTTGACGATTACCGCCGGAGGACCGCCCCCCGCGAACGCAATACGATCTGGGGCATCTTCACCAATCCCCTGGCTCGGCAATTCGTCGTCGATTGGGAAGAAGATGCGCGACAGCTCTTAGCACAATTCCGGAGCATGTTGTGGTCGGTATCCTGGAGATGCCCAATTGACGGAGTTGATCCATGATCTCATGCTCGCTAGTCCTGAATTTCGTGCCTGGTGGCCTGATCATGAAGTACGGAGTGGACAAGAAGGGCGGAAAACGCTCAACCATCCACAGGTGGGGTATCTCCTGTTTGAACGGCTCACCTTTCAGGTCTTTGACACGCCAGATCTCAAAGTCACGGTGTATACACCGTTGGAGGAAGCAGACTCGCCTCGTAAAGTGGAGCAACTGCTGGAGCAGTGGTATCAACACGAAGGGCAGGGGCCTCATCCTCCTCAAGCGGTCCACCATCTTCCACAGACACAGCGATCAGGACAAGACACGGTTGGATTGTGGCTCGCAGCATGCTGTCAAAGAGTGGAAGGGGCATGGGTAGCCAACAGCGCCGTCATGACCTCCTATACACAGTGGTGCGAGGCACACGGATACGATACCAAAGAAGGCAAAAGGCTTAGCTCAATCGTTAGCTGCACATGGTCTGGAAGTCGGTGTGCGACAATGGGTCTCCACAGGTCCAGGGAGACGCACAAAAACACGAGGAGTTCGAGGTCTATGTGTGCAAGATTGCTCTTAGGCATCGAAGACCAGTGGGAACAGATGAGCATTCATGACAATCTGTTCCCACTGGTCGATCATGTTCTCAAGCGAGTTTCCTGCATTGTTTATTCCTTCGCAGAGAGCAGAATGACTACGGTTGTAACATTCCAATTTCATCATTTCCCGCAGCAGTGAACCAGACCGTATGATGAGCGTCCACGACCAGCCCGAATGGCGAACTTCCAGGCGTGGGAATAGCATAATAGATAAAGCGGTCGGCACTGGGATCGAGGCGAGCAATCGTGTTTTCGCCTGTAACCGTCAACCATACCTCATCCTGGGGCGTGATCGTCAAACCATACAATCCACCTGGCGAGCTACCAGTATAAGGCGTGTAATAATATGTAAAGGTAGCAGTCGAAGGAACAAACCTGACCAGTAGACCCGACGAGAACGCAGTGGCCCAGATATTGCCATAGCTATCGCTGGCAACCTCCATAAGAAGCGCAGCAGCATTATGGGTAGTGAAGGTCCGAATGGCACCTGTATGGGGATCAAGGCGACCAATTAAGGACAGTGCCGCTTCAGTAAACCAGATGTTGCCTGTGGGATCAACCGTTATCCCATAGGGATAGAGGTTCTGCACGCTTTTATGGGGAGTAAGTGGGTAGTGTTTGAAAAGGCCCGTGTGCACATTGAGCATACCCAACGAATCCGCATTTGTTTCAGTGAACCAGACGTTGCCATGTGAATCGAGCGCAATATCGTTAGGGCCAAGTGGTAGCGTCAGTATTTTATGGGGATCGCTGGGATCGGGCGTCGTAATCGTCGGTAATATGTATATCTTGAATTGTCCCGTGTTGGGGTAGTAGTGGCCAATGTAGTTGGCGTACTGCTCGGCAAACCAGATACTATTATCAGATGCGACGGCAATGCCCATAATGCCATCCGCACCATCTGGGGGTACCATTTGCTGAAATTGTCCACTCTGTGGATCGAAGACAGCAAGAGCATTATGCCCCATTTCGCCAAACCAGATGCGTCCCTTATGGTCGATGGCCGGGCGCATAATGCCGCTTTTCGTCTGAGGGAGAGCATAGGCGCGAAAAATTCCTGCAGTCATAACAGCCGGCGTTGTGTTCGGTTGTTGAATGATGGCTGGCGTACTGGCAGTGGAAGTTGACGGAATGTTAGAGATACTGCTTCCGCAGGCGCTCAGGAGTAGAATGGATACGAGTGAAAAGAGCAGGCGTGCCAGATGCTTCATCAACGTTATGCCTCATACATCCCGTAGATCCCGTCATCTACCAGATCAATCAAACGGGCGTTGATCAGCATATGACGCCAATCCTGTGCTTGTGGGAGATTCTGAAGCTCGACGCGTAGATAGTTGTCGGTCAATCCCTCCCAATGTCCATCCTTATACTGTTCGATCAGTACCTGTACGGTCTGTCCCAAAAAAGTTCTCGGAAGAGACGGCTGTGTTCGGTATGCAATGTCAGCAGGCGTTGGCTACGAGCTTTCTTTACTTCGTCTTTGATCTGTCCACGCATGCGTGCCGCAGGTGTGCCCTGGCGTGGGGAGAAACGAAAGACGTGTGTTTTAGCGAAATGGAGTTTCTGAGCAAGCTGGTAGGTCTGCTCAAAGTCTTCGTCAGTCTCACCTGGGAAGCCTGTAATGATGTCGGTGCTGATCGCAATACCGGGAATAAGTTGTTGTGCAGTAGTGATGATGGTTTCGTAGCGACCACTGGTGTAGTGGCGGGCCATACGACGCAGGATAGCATCCGAACCGCTCTGCATCGGCAGGTGGAAGTGGCGGCACATGCGAGGATTTTCCCAATGCTTCAGCCATTCCAGGCGAAAATCTTCTGGTTCCAGGGAGGAGACGCGAATGCGGGGCATCTCTGTTTCGCGTAACAGGGCCGCGATCAGATCGCCAAGGTCTTGCTTGTCATTGTCATCAGGATGGTAATCGCCCAGATGGATGCCTGTGAGCACGATCTCTTGATAGCCTGCGCGAACTTTACGCTGAACCTGTTCAACGACGGAGGCGATGCTGCGGCTACGAGACTTGCCGCGCACGTACGGGACAATGCAATAGGTGCAGCGATTATCACAGCCATCCTGAACTTTCATCTGTACGCGGGTACGTGAGAACATGTGTGCCTTTACCTGTGCCTTTAGCTCTGTATGGGGAGTAAAGGGCGAGAGGGATGGTGGATTATCGGGTACAGGTTCCGCCTCTGTAAGATCGAAGCTCAATGCACCATCGCTCCCGATATGTTGCGTATCGAGGGGAAGCACCAGCAAGGAACGGTTTTTTACGCTGGGAACGTCAATAAGAGCCGCGTTGTTAGAGATGGGAGTTTGTGGAATAGCTTTCTCATGGTGCCATTTTTGCGTGATAGCCTCGATAAGGGAATCTTTCCCTTGATTGCCCACGACCAGATCGACGCCGGGAAGAGCGGCAACCGCTTCAGGATTCAATTCTGCATAACAGCCTGTCACCACCAGCAAAGCATCCGGATGACGACGATGAGCCTGCGCGATCATCTGGCGCGAGCTACGATCTCCTAGATGAGTCACGGTACAGGTATTCACGATATAGACATCGGCTACCTCGTCGAAATCGCGCTGTACGAAGCCAGCGGTGCTCATCTGTTCGCCAATCGCCTCGCTATCGGCCTGATTAACCTTGCAGCCGAGCGTTGTTACGGCAAATGTTGTGTTGCTTGATGGATGGTCAGACATAATGTATGTTGTGTTCTCACTTTTGCCCTCTGATTAATTCGTTGCTACTGATTATAACGCATTGGGGATCTGTTGGGTAGGAGGGTAAATTCTGTTTCTCTATTGGGGGTATTGTGTGCCTGGAGAAATCGCTTTTTCCAGGCTTCATGGGCTACACAACACAAAAAAGCTTCAGGATGGTTGCTCTGTTGTTATGCCCGGTGATTCTGCGCGTGAGGGACTGGCAAATGAACCTGTCCAGGGAGTACCGAGCAAGGGTAACAGGTAGCGATCTATTCCCCAGAAACCACTGACGCGCCAGGCAAGGACCAGCAGAAGAGAACAGGTGCATAGAATCGGATTGATGCTGATAGAACCTGCAAAGAGGTAGTTCATGTTCATTACAATCCCAAAAAAAGCGACAAATCCAGTAAATGCACCGAGAAGCAGCCCCAGGCCAACCAGTACTTCGCCAAAGGTTACGAGATAGGCGAATACAGTAACGTTTGGTAGAACCAGGTGTTGGAGGAATGCGGCGTACCATCCCAGGACGCTTGGGAATGGTCCGTTGGTATGTGTCAGTGCGCTGGCAATAAAACCTTTTAGTCCGGCATCACCGTGTGGAGTAAATACCCATGCTCCTCCGGGCGAGGCTTTGCCAAACGAGTCAAAGGCAATTGAATGCCCTGTGAGCTTTGTAATGCCAGATGTCAGCCACTGATAGCTAACATAGAGTCGAAGGATAAACCAGAGCCATGCAATACGTGTGTTTGCAAAGAGAAGTTTGCTGAGAGGACTCAAAGGAATACTCTCTACAGCTCGAGGTTGAATGCTTGAAAATCGTTGCAATTTATCTCCTCCATAAGTATGTGACTAAAGAGGCCAATCCATTAGCCTTAAGATGGGCAGGCAGATGTTTTACTTGTGTATCTCATAATCTCCTTTCCGACGGTTCTTTTCGCCTCAATAGAGATTACGTTGTTGAGTTACACAAATTACAAAGATGCTCTTTCTTGTTAAGAGGGCATCTTTGTGAGGCAATAATGGTACCTATTGATTGGTGCTTTACTGAAGTGGTGTGGCAGGAAATGAGTTGATGGGTGTTGTTGTTGCAGATCGATAAGGCCGTCTTGGTATAGGAGCAGGTAGTGGCGTATCGAGCGATTTTTGCATCAAAGGCAGAGCAAACCAGATATTGCCTAATCCAAAGAGCGACCCGGTGAGCACGCGCAGGTACCAGGTACTTTCGCGCAGGCCAAACATCTGCGTTGTACCATCTAGAGCCATCGGCAGAATCATCAAAAGCCAGACCCACCATGGGATGCCCGGTAAGCGCTTTTTGGTCAGAACAAAAATCAGGCTACCGAGGAACATTGCGGTATAGATGGTAAAATTGCGTTCACACAGACCCAGTTGGTGACCAAAGATATAAAACGAATGCGAAGGGATCTGTGCACAGACAAAATGGAGTGCGTAGAAGAGTGGTTTGGCGATGACATCCAGACCGAAGTATGACAGGAAAGGAATAGAGATTGCGATGAACACGAGCGTGCCCAGTGCAATAGTAATGATGTGTGCCCAATAATTCAGTAAGAAATCGCCTATACCATTCATAAAGCGTCCAGGTGTGCTCTTATTTCCTGCAGTAGAGGGCATGTAAGATGTGCCTGGTTGACCGATATGTTGCGTTGCCATACTATTTTTCCTTGCCTGATCGTCTGTTTTTTATATCTATTTATGTGGTATCGAATGCGTGCAGAAGTTCGCTATATTCTATACGTCCCTCGGCAACGAGTGTTTCATTGATCATAATCACCGGGATGCGATAGCGGTAGCGCTCAAAGATCTCAGGCTCGTGACGGATATCTATTTCCGTCAATTCGTAAGTGTTTTGGGTTGCAATTTCATCGAGCATATCACGTGCATCCTCGCACAGATGGCATCCTGCTTTTGTGTAGAATGTCACCTGGAGAGGTCCTGGTGATTGTGAACTGCTCATATCTATCGCTCCGTGGTGTATTTGCTCTTATCATAGCATAGTCGATGAAAAATGAATAGGGTAGGAGCCGTGTTTACAATGCCTGCGTGGGTGAACCGTTAGCTGGCAACGCTGCTTTTGGCGAGAATATAGCGTATATTTTATAGAGTGTAATAGATAGTGAGAAAATAATGATACAAGAACAACAAAAAAACGCTACTACTGAAATTATACAAAAAGTCAAACCACTACTACGTGGCTGGTTTCACGCGGGAGCGGCGCTAGCAGCCATTATTGTCACGGGAATACTCTGCTGGTTGAGCCGAAGTGATGTTCTGCGCTTTCTTTCCATGCTTATCTTTGGCTTAAGTATGGTTGAAATGTACACGGTGAGCGCGATCTATCATATTAAAATGTGGACTCCAGCCAGGCGGCGTGTCTGGCGTGCCGTGGATCATGCCAATATCTTTGTGCTGATTGCAGGAACCTATACGCCATTATGCTTCAATGTCCTGGATGGCTGGGTACGTGTGACAGTATTGATCACAGTCTGGTTGCTTGCTGTATTGGGTGTCGGTTTTGCGCTTTTCTCATTGAAGTATGCGACACCTCGCTGGCTCAATGCGAGTTTGTATGTGATTATGGGATGGGTTGTTGTGCTTGCCCTGCCTGCATTCCTGGCTGTATTGCCCTGGACCGCTATTGCAACGCTGCTGCTTGGCGGTGTTTTCTATACAATTGGAGCGATCTTCTATGCGCTCCGGAGTCCGAAATCCGTGGCCGCGTGTGTTTGGGTATCACGAGATTTTTCATCTGCTGGTGATTGCTGGCAGTGTGGCATTTGTGGTTTGTGTGTGGATCTGGGCGTTGCCATTTCCGCGTCGCTAGCTCTTGCTAGAGGGCCGATCTCTTTTCCTGATCACAAAACGTAGAGCGCTGATTTCCTCGGAGACCGAGCAGATCTTGTTGTCTACCATTTCCACCTCTGGACCAAGGGCAATTAATTCTCGCTGATCGATATAACCAGGTTTGCCGCGTTTATAGGTAAGGAGCCAGATACCGCCGGCTGGATGTAAGCGTGGTCGCCAGTGTTGCATAACTCCGACTGCTTCTATGATGTTATCTATGAGTGCCAGTACTATGTCTACTTGCTCATCTTTCGTGGCAGGAGGGCGAACAACTCTCTCCAGTGCACGTTGAACGAAAGGATCGTCTAGTGAGAGATTCTCAAACGCCAGAGTGTCCCCTGCTTTGATACCCAGTTTATCAAGAATATCACGTTGGCCATAGTCCTTTGTCATGTCGTTTGCACTGACTCCTCGAAGCAACTTGTTCTTTCTATGCAATTTCAAACAGATCCACTGCGACAAAAGAAGGTATACAGAGTGTGTATTCCTGTATACCACATCGATGGGAGATATGGAAAGCAATCTCCGTATCCCCCATTTTTAAATTGTCGGTCTTTGACGTTTCTTCTATCGTTTGCTTCGTGGATCAAAGGCGTCGCGCAAACTATCACCCAGGAACGAGAAGGCCAGCACGATACATGTCAGGGCCAGCGTCGGCACCAGCACCTCCCAGGGGTGGGAATCGGCGAGGTCGAGGCTTTCAGCAATCATTAAACCCAGGCTTGAACCGGGATCGGAGACGCCCAGTCCGAGCAGGCTGATACCCGCTTCACTGGTAATCGTTCCTGCAATGTCGAGGGTTGAAGCAATGAATATGATGCTCAGGAGATGAGGAACAATGTGTCTGATAATCAGGCGTGTGGTATTTGTGCCGCACGACTGGGAGGCTTCGATGAATTGTGCTTCTTTAATCTGGAGCGTCTGGCCACGGACGTAGCGTGCCATCATAGGCCAGCTCGTAAAGGCCAATCCGATAGAGACAACCAGCAGGCGTGCATTCCCAGGGTCGCCGAAGAGGGGCACTTTATTGAAAATTGTGCTGGCTGAATTGCCAAAAACGCCGACGAGCAGAATGACGAACAGTAGCGACGGGAAGGCAAACATCAGGTCGGTAAAGCGTGCAAGCAAGAAGTCGATCCAGCCGCCGAAATAGCCTGCCAGCACGCCGATTATGATCCCCAGAGTGACGTTTACGATTTCAACGGTCACCGCGACGATCAATGAGATAAGCAATCCTTGCATCAGGCGTGCCAGGATATCGCGTCCAACGCTGTCTGTGCCCAGCCAGTAGCGGGCTGAGGGTAATTCGTCCTGTTGCGAAAGCTCATTGTGGGCGTACTGGTGATAAACGCTCGGTCCGATTGGTCCGGCCAGGTCGCTGGGATAGGTGCCGCCTATGTGCAGGTAGATTGGTGGCCCAATGATGGCGATAGCGACAAACAAGAAAAGGACGCCCAGGCCGAAGATCGCTCGCCTATCATGAAGAAGTAACCTGAGAGCACGTTGAAAAGGAGAAATTGGCTTCTGAGCGCTTCCTGATGAGCGCGTATCCAGTGCATCAGGAGCATCCAATACGAGTGACGTTGTTGGTGTGGGATTGGTTGCACTGCTCACTTCCGCTGTTGTGCGTGCAAATCTGCCTTTGTTCGTAGCCATGAAATATTTCTCCTTATGTGAGCCGGATGCGTGGATCAACGAGCGTATAGAGAATGTCAGCCAGCATATTGCCCAGGAGGATACCGAGCGCGGCCAGTAGCGTTGTTGCTTGAATGATGGGGAAGTCTCCCTGGCTGACTGCATCAATCGTGATATGGGCGATGCCCTGGATGTTAAAGATTCGTTCGATGAAGAGTGCGCCCACTATGAGCAGACCAACGGAGAGACTGATCGAGGTGATCAGCGGAATGAGCGCATTGCGTAATGCATGTTTGTAGATAACGCTGCGTTCAGCCAGCCCTTTTGCACGGGCTGTGCGTACATAGTCCTGATTGAGGACTTCAAGCATGCTGGTACGTGTGAGGCGTGCAAAGTAGGCATAGCCAGCGGCTGCATAGACCAGGATGGGCACCAGTTTAAACTGAATATCGCTCCAGGAATAGTGCCAGGGGGTGCCCCAATTCGCGACAGGCCAGTTGGTGCCGACATGGATATTGCACCAGACGATGATCACTTGTGCGAAAACAGCGATGATAAATCCTGGTAGCGCATAGAAGACCAGGGCGGTGACCATCGTAGTGCCATCAACCCAACTGTTGGCCTTGACGGCTGAAAGGACACCGGCTGGGATGCCCAGAAAGAGCATCAGGAGCAACCCCCAACTACTGAGTTCTGCTGAGATGGGCACACCTTCTTTGAGAATGTCCCAGACAGAGCGATTCTGATAGTGTATCGAGCGTCCAAGGTCGAAATGGATAAAGCGCAGCAGGAAATTGTAGTATTGCTGGTACCAGGGCAGATCCAGTCCATAAGCATGACGTAACTGTAGCCATCCCTGATAGGTATAATTTTGACCCATAAGCTGGCGAATCGGATCAATTGGAGACAGATACCCGATGATGAAGGTGATAAAGGAGACGCCCAGCAGCACAAAGAAGAAACCGATAAGCCTCTTAAGAAGAAATTGCAACATGGTATTTTCTCCTACTCGATGTATTTTACTTGCTTTTTAGAGTTTCATGCTGTAATATACTTTCTATATGCAGCAGGTGGCTTGTTCTTTCTCAACTTCCTTGCTAGGATTGAAACTGAAGCATGTAGATAGAGCCCCAATCCTCAGGATCGATGATGCCTAGGGAATTATTCACCAGACCGTGGACAGCAGGATTTTGCAGGTAGTTGTAGGAGGACTGGTATAGCGGAATCCATGCAGTTTCGTTTGCCAGCTTCTCTTCGATCTCATTATAGAGCCTGCCACGCAAAACGGGATTCTGGATTAAATCGGCCTGTACTATTTCCTGCTGTATGAGCTGCTGTTCGTGTGCCATGGGAGACGAATTCTGCCCGTAATGCATTGCGTTATAGCTCTCACCTTTGCCAAAGAAGATGGCCAGCCAGTCATGCGGGTCAGGATAGTCTGCCTGCCAGGCATAGGTCCATGCCTGGAGATTTCCAGTTCCGTAGGTTTGATCATACAGGTTAGGATCGATAGGATTGATATGGACGGTGACCCCGAGAATACTTTCCCATTGATTCACCAGTACATTTGCCATCTGCAGTGAACTGAGCGTATTTGTGGTCGAGAGCGTGATAAGAGGCAAATTGTTGATACTTTTGTATCCGCCATCCTGGAGGCCCTGTTGAAGTAGCTCTTTCGCTTTTGCTCTATCTCCACCTGTGCCTGTTGTTCCGTCTGGTCCTGCGACCTCCTGTAGGTTGGCTCCATACATGCCGGCTGGAATATAGCGGTGTGTTGGCGTGACCATGCCTCTCAAGAGATATTCAGTGATCAGGTTTCGGTTGAGGGCGACATCGAACGCCTGGCGAATTTTCAATGTGTCGAATGGCTTTAGTGTATAGTTGAGCTGAATCATACTGAGAGCCAGGGCAGGAGCGTGGGTGTAATCCGAGCGTGTTTTCGCATAATCCAATTTAGCGATAGGGATACCGGTCTGGTCATACTGGTTACTCAAATAGGCCTGATAGGTCGTATTTACGTCACCGGAGATGGAAAACTCGATCTTTTTGAGTCTGGGCTGGTGACCATAGTAGAATGAATTGGGTACAACCTCCAGTCCAAGAGTATGGCTGTAACTTGCAGTTTTGAACGGTCCCGCCCCACCTCCTTCCGTGAGATGATCCGTCCAGCTTTTTCCATAGCGATCGATTAACTTGCGCTCAACGACGTAAGAAGTAGGGTATGCTAACGTCTGTAAAAAATAGACCTCAGGCTTTTTGAGTACAATCGCAATAGTGTTTGGATTGTTGACGAGAAGGCTATCCCCTATCACTGTCGGAATCTGCCCACTCTGTGATTTTATCATAGTCCTTGATCAGGTTCAAATAGCTCGTAACGGGCGACTGCGTGACGGGTAACAACGTACGATTGATGCTATAGGCAACGTCTTGAGCGGTGAGAGGAGTACCGTCGCTAAATTTCAAGTTGGGTCGCAGTGTGAAGGTATAGGTTAAGCCATCAGGTGATACAGAATGCGAGGTTGCAAGTTGATCCTTGATAAGACCTTGATCGTTGAACTGCACCAGTCCAGTAAAAAGTGTCTGGATGGCTTCAACGTCCCCTGCTTCCTGTACAAGTGCGGGATCAAGCGTAGTGAAATCTGTTGAGCCTATGGGTAAACGTAAAATCTGCTGGCTAGCGGGTGCTGGCTGATTGCTATGTTCATAGTTCGCTACACCGTTACAGGCTGCCAGTGATAGAGTAAGAAAGCATAAAAGCACAATGAAGGACGGTATGCGCGATAGCTGTTTTCCCTTCATGCTTATACCTCCTCAGGGGCGTTGAACAAGACATATGCCAATTGAGAATGCGATTATTTGTAACAGGCTCTCTAAAATTTATGATACTCTTGTGCCCAAATGGATTGATGTTGCAGGGCTTGTGAATTTTCCGCTCTCCTCGCGCCTGCGGCGCTCGCAAACGTTTTTTATGGTGTGTTTTTCGGGCATCACCCGAAAAACACACCATAAAAAACCCAAAAAGGCCCGCGCAGCGGGCCAAAACGCAGAGAAAAACGAGAATTCACAGGCCCTGATTGATGTTGGTAGTAACTTTTGGTATCTTGCCAAACCCCTTGTAGCATGATATAATCACGACGTGCTTGCGGTTCTGTAAGCTGATTGATAATCGGGTGTGGCCAAGCGGTAAGGCGGCGGTCTTTGGAACCGTTATTCCCAGGTTCGAATCCTGGCACCCGAGCCATTTATTTGCATACGAGGTGCTGATAGAGGAATTATTCTCATTTTGTACTCCATATCCCCGGATAGAGAGACAACAAAAAAAGGGTTTTTATCCTATTATGAATACATACGCCACCGTAGTCCTTGCAGCAGGTAAAGGCACACGGATGCGCTCAAAATTGCCAAAGGTACTCCACTCGCTGGCTGGCATGCCTCTTCTAGGGCATGTCCTTAAAGCAATTGAAGGTATCCCCTCGACTTCTTCCCTTGCAGCGTTTGATGCTTCCATCTCGACTCATCGCCCCATCGTTGTACTTGGTCACGAAGCCGCACAGATAGAGGCAATCTTTGGTGAGCAATGTCTGTATGCCCTTCAGCAAGAACAACTGGGGACTGGCCATGCCGTGCTGGCCGCTCAGCCCGTTATTGATACCCTTGCCCCTCTCCCACAAACGGTTCTAGTCTGTTATGGTGACACGCCTCTGATCCGTAGCGAGATCCTCGCTCAGGTTCTGGTCGAACACCTGACACGTCGTGCAACGCTGACCTTTTTAACCGCATATACAGAACCACCTTCCGATTATGGACGCGTGGTGCGCGATAGTAGTGGTCGTGTACGCGAGATCGTTGAAGTGAAGCGTGCAAGCGAGGAGCAGTTGCGGATCAAAGAAGTCAATTCTGGCGTCTATTGCTTTGATCGTGCCTGGCTCTGGCCCATCTTGCAGAATTTGCCCCGTAACGCTTCCGGTGAATATTACCTGACCGACCTGGTTGCTATCGCAGCAGCCGAGGAGCGCACCATCGCCACTGTCTGCGGTACCCTGGATGAGACAATTGGGATCAATAATCGTGTACAACTGGCCGAGGCGGAACAATTGCTGCGTCGTCGCACTCTGGAGCATCACATGTATGCGGGCGTCACCATTATTGATCCTGCGACGACATATATTGATGACGAGGTACAGATAGGCATTGATACTGTCATTCTCCCAGGTACTATAATTACAGGGAAGACAACTATCGGCGCTGATTGCATTCTTGGTCCCGCAACAACAATCTATCAATCTGTGCTGGCTGATCGTTGCGTAGTGCGCAATTCGGTCCTGGAAGAGAGCATTCTTGAAGAAGATGTAAGCATGGGACCCTACAGTCACTGTCGTCCTGGTGCTCACCTTGCGCGTGGTGTCCATGTGGGCAACTTTGGCGAGATCAAAACTCATATATTGGCGCAGAAACGGATATGCACCATTTTAGCTACATGGGCGATGCTGCGGTTGGCGAGCGCGTCAATATTGGTGCGGGGGCCGTTACCGCTAACTATGATGGTAAACAGAAACATCGTACAATGATTGGTGCTGGAGCTTCTATTGGTGTTGATACTGTTCTTATCGCACCCATTACTGTTGGCGCTCGTGCCTATACTGGCTCTGGCGCTGTCGTGAATAGAGATGTTCCTGCTGATGCACTGGTTGTTGGAGTTCCCGCTCACCTGTTACGCATGCTGAATACTCAGGATGCCTCTCCGGTTGAGCAGGGCAAGGACGAGAAGGAGTAAATTGCTTCTATGGACGGCCCTGGCTTAGCAAGTATAGCCGTCGGCGTTGACGTGCACCTTCCGCAATTTGATGCGGCAGCATGGCTGCAACTCGCCGTTCTGATTGGAACTTTAATTCTTTGTGGCATTGCCTCAGCTGCTGAAACGGCTCTTACTTCTGTAAGCCGTATTAAGCTGAAAAATCTGGTGGAGGAAGGCGATCCACTTGCTGCCCAGATTGAAAAGCTGCTCTCCGAACCAAATACCTTCCTCTCGACGATCCTGGTCGTCAATAGTGTTGCCGTCATTGTGGCTTCCAGTATGGCAACGGTTCTGGCCCTGCGCTTCTCCGCGACCTGGGGTGATCTGCTCGCAACTATCTTGATCTCCTTTATTGTTCTGATCTTCTGCGAGATTACTCCTAAAACTGCGGCTGTGCAAAGTCCTTTACGTTGGGCGTGTGCCCTGGTTAAACCCGTTCGTGTCGCTGCCTGGCTGTTGCATCCTTTAGTACGCTCCCTCAGCGTTATTACCTCCTTCTTTGTACGCATGATGGGAGGGCAGATTAAGCACAGAGGCCCATTTGTGACCGAAGAGGAATTGCGCCTCCTGGTGACGGTTGGTGAAGAGGAGGGCGTGCTCGAAGAGGAAGAGACAGAGATGATTCATAGCATCTTCGAGTTCGCCGACACAACCGCACGTGAAGTGATGGTGCCACGTATAGATATGATCACTCTAGCAAGCGACGTAAAAGTAACGGAGGCCGTCGATCTGGCTTTGCAAGGTGGATTCTCACGTATTCCTGTGTATGAAGCAGAAGTTGGTGTCGATGAGATCATTGGTGTGCTTTACACAAAAGATCTGCTCAAACAGTTGCGCGATGACCATGATAGCGTGCAGATTCGTGATCTCGTCCGTTCGGCGTATTTCGTGCCTGAAACGAAAAAGCTTGACGACCTGCTGCGCGAGATTCGGCAGAATCGCGTTCATATGGTTATCGTTGTCGACGAATATGGCTCCGTTGCTGGCCTTGTCACCATTGAGGATCTGGTTGAGGAGATCGTTGGCGACATCAAGGACGAGTACGATCGCGAGGAGAGTCTCTATGAGAAGATCAGCGACGATGAGTATATCTTCGATGCCAAAATCAGCATCTACGATTTTAATGAGATGATGGGTAAACATCTGGAGGATTCGGATTATGAGACGCTGGGCGGTTTTGTCTACGCTCAACTCGATAAAATTCCCGTTGCTGATGATACCGTGGCATTCGAAGATCTCGTCTTTACCGTGCTGGCAACGCGTGGTCGACGTATTACCAAGATCAGCGTCAAACGCAAGCAAGAGGAGACAACATTGTTGCTAAAAAGTGGTAAAACCGATATCCTCCTCCTGCCCTCTCCTGGTGAGCGTGCTGGAGATGAGCATACCGATGATGATCCTGAGCAGGTTCATTCAAGAGGAGCTTGATATGCCACCAATGCTTCCAACATTTCCCACATCAGTGCGCATTGTTGAGGTCGGTCCGCGCGATGGTTTGCAGAACGAACACGTTCAGGTGCCTACGCCCCAGAAAATCCAGTTTATCCAGATGTTAGCTGAGTCTGGTCTTCCTGTGGTTGAAGCTACATCGTTTGTAAGTCCGCGTGCTATTCCTCAACTGAGCGATGCCAGCGAAGTAATGACAAATCTCTTACGCCTGCCCACTACGCACTATCCCGTTCTGGTGCCTAATCTTAAAGGCATGGAACGTGCTCTTGCCGCTGGCGTACGCTCAATTTCCGTTTTTACCGCCGCCAGTGAGAGCTTTACGCGTCATAACATCAATGCTACAATCGCTGAAAGCCTGGCGAACTTCCGTTCGGTGATAGCGATGGCGCGGCGCGAAAATATTCCGGTGCGTGGCTATATCTCAACCGTCTTTGGTTGCCCATATGAAGGATCCGTTGCTCCCCAGCAAGTGCTCTCGGTCGCTCAATCGTTAGTAGAGATGGGTGTTGGAGAACTTTCGCTGGGCGATACGATTGGTGTTGCAACTCCCAACCAGATTGTCGATGTACTCGGATTATTGCTCTCTCAAGGTTTCGCCGTTGAGCATCTCGCCGTTCATTTTCATGATACACGTGGTACCGCTCTCGCCAATGTTTTGATGGCTTTACAGATGGGGATCAGTAGTATTGATTCGGCAGCAGGGGGATTGGGTGGTTGCCCCTATGCTCCTGGCGCGGCTGGCAACCTTGCTACAGAAGACCTGCTCTATATGCTACACGGCATGGATATTGCTACAGGCGTAGACCTGGACAAGGTCGTGGCGGCAACGCGTTTTATTGCACCTTTCCTTGGACATGTACCCACGAGCAAGTATTATCAAGCTGTGCTTGCTGCCTCGTAGAGGCGTCACCTTGCGTGCTCCCCTACGCCTTATTTCCTAATAGACGGATAGCATTTCTAATGCCCCTGTTGCAGATATTGAATAGCCCTCGCTAGCTGAGTGTCTCCACTATTCATAATCTGTTGTAGCGTCATATTTTGTTCATTCTCATCGTCTGGTGAAAGGATACTTCCATTTGTCGGTATCGGTACCACAATGTTGGGTTTGATCCCAATGTTCCGAATAAATTGACCCTTTGGCGTCAGCCATTCCTCAACTCCAATCCATAATACTGAGCCGTCGGACAGGTCGAAACGGTTCATGACGGTACCCGTGCCAAAGGTTTTTTCGCCAATAAGAGTCGCTCGTCCATCAGCCTGTAGTGCACCGGGAACGATCTCAGCCGCGCTGGCAGAGTTTTCGTTCACCAACACCACGAGAGGAATTTTGGTGTCAAGGGTGTTGCCTGTGACGGGTACTGGTGAGATATGTCCGCTGCTATCTTTTTCCAGGTACACGTTGCCGCTTTTAACAAAGTCGCTGACCGTATTAATCGCCTCTTGCACTTCACCGCCGCCGTTATTGCGCAGATCAAGAATAATCTTTGTTGCACCCATACTTTTTGCTTTGTTGACTGAGTCTTTGAGCTGCTTAGAAACTCCATTGGCGAACTGCACAATTTGAATGTCTGCGATATGATCCTGTGCGATATAGTGCATAATGACGTTCTGCTCTGTAATCTCGGCACGTACAATATGGAATGTCTGCGTCTGCTGAGAACCCTGGTGCTGGATAGTCAATGTGACGGTTGTGCCTGCATTACCTGCCATGAGGCTACTTACGGCGTCCAGCGTTTTTCCCTGGGTGCTGACTCCGTTCACTGAGAGAATACTGTCATTGCGCTTCAGACCCGCTTTTTGTGCTGGTGAGCCTGCGATTGTCGACTGAATAATGAATTTTTTGCTGGTGGCATTCTGGCTCAGGGTGATACCGATGCCAACGAAGGTGCCGCTGTACTGCTGATCAAATGCCTTTGACTGAGCCGGTGTCAGAAAGTATGTATGCCCTTTATCATGCAGCGAAGAGAGCATGGCACTGATTGCGGCATAGGACATAGTCTGGTAGTTCACTGCTTGACGATCAACATAGTTCTGGTCAACATCATTCCAGGCTTGTTGGAACATTTGTTCATATTTTTGCGATTGACTGTTTTGAGTCAGTGTATTTCCGAAGTACTGATGGCTAAACCAGCCACCCAGGAACGCGATAATGACGAGGGTGCTACCAACAAGGATCTGTCTGACGAGCTTGTGTGAGCGGGGCTCTTCTTGAAGCGTGTAGACATGTCTAGAGCCATCAGGCAACTGAATTGCATTGTTGTTAGCTTCATAGGCCGGATTCAGGTCATCGTACGCTGGCTTCTGTGGAGCAGGTTCGTTGAGATGCTGCTCTTCATACCAGCGTGGATCGTCGTATCTACTCACCAGTAGCCTCCTGCGCTCCCGCGCGAATTCTAGACTTCTCGCTATAGCGATTATCTTAATCTTAGTAGTCCTCTACGAAAAAGTCAATTGCGTAATGAAAAGACGGGGCATTCGTCATGTATTTTTGTGATGAATGTACCATGATTATTGGGCAATAAAAATGAGAGTGTAGTCAGAAAGAACTACACTCTCTTGTCTCATCTTCGTGGAAACACCCTGCCGTCCTGTTGGCTGAGAATAGGTATGTATCGTTTATGGGCGGGGGGTGGAGATAACGCACTATGGTGCCGGAGTCTCAGTCGCTTCGCTCTCCGCTATCGCCTCGCTGGCTACATCCTGTACGGTACCACGCCTCGGTGTAGGAGCCTGTTTCTTCGGTGGTTCCCATCCAGGTGCACGGGAGACAATCATCGACATCATGCGACCTTCCATCATGGGCGAACGCTCAATGGTGGCTGTACCCTTTAACACTTCTGCAATATCGTCTAGCAACTTACGACCAATATCCGGGTGGCGCATCTCAGCTCCTCGGAACTGTACGCTCACCCTCACTTTATCGCCTTCAGCCAGAAACTCTTAAATCTTGCGGGTCTTAACTTCTACATCATGATCGTCTGTACGTGGGCGCATACGAATCTCTTTGAGGGTAATGGTCCTCTGGTTTTTGCGTGCCTCGTTTTCCTTCTTGGCCTGCTCGTACTTGAAGCGACCGAAGTCCATCAGTTTACACACTGGTGGCATCGCGTTAGGAGACACCTCAACCAGGTCAGAAATTCTTGTCACGAGCAATTTCAAGAGCTCGCATGGGGGGCATGATGCCCAACATCTCACCATTCTCATCAATTAAGCGTATCTCACGTGCACGAATGCGCTCATTCACTCGCGTCTCACGCGGACGTTCATTTCCCCGAAAATCCCTGTTAATAGGCCAAACCTCCTCTTTCGTAACTAATAACTTCCTGTGTTTTCTTACTCTTTTCCTGCTATTCGTCTTCGTTTTGTCTTCCTTAGATAGTATACAGAGCACCCGAAGGTGTTTTTTCTACCAGGGAAGGCGTAGCACTCTAACAGGATAGCATAAACTGCCAAAAAATCCATAGTTTGCTTCATTTATGTTACAACACTACGCAAATCCATTTTTCTACTTACCTCAACTTCTCAGGAAAAGCCTCTACTGGTTTCCTCTCAATTCTTAGAAATGTTTTGAAAGTGTGTGTTTTCTATCCATATTACGTTAATTTTATGGTATACTTACAGAGTAGGGCACGTTTTAAATGTTAGAGTTTTCATTCGTAGGTACAGCAAGACTGTAAACGTCCGACTGAAACGCTTTTTTGTCTATAGTAATACTTCCTTTTTCTCTTGTTCCCTGGGGAGGTGTGTTATGCTCTCTACTGAAAAATGTGTGGCTCTGCTCTCATATTCCCCTGAAAAACATGTCTAACGTAAAGGAGGATCCAGCATGAGCGGCAAGGTGGTCCCCAGTTATTCGTGGTCTTCAACTCCTCTGCCTGAACTATTTCGTTTTTCACCCCATCCTAATCAGGCCCATAAAATTCGTTGGCAACCGTGGGGAAATGCTGCGTTTGAAGAAGCTATCCGTTTAGATAAGCCCATTTTCCTCGTGATCTCCTCACTCTGGTGCCAGTGGTGTCACATCATGGATGAGACAACTCTTTCCGAACCAAGCATTATAACAATCATCAATAATGATTATATTCCAATACGCGTGGACAGCGATCTGCGTCCCGATGTCAATCAGCGCTACAATCAAAATGGCTGGCCCAGTATAGTTTTACTCTCTTCCGAAGGCGAAATTCTCTGGGGTGGCGTCTATGTTCCTCCTAAACAAATGCTGTACTATCTGGGGCATATACGTCGTTATTATAGTGAACACCGCTCTGAAATCGCTGAACAGGTTCATGAACTTCAGGATCAACGCTTCACACGCAAATTAACTCAAACTCTCTTTGGCGCCCGGTCGCGTTCATTGTTACAGGAGGAACGTTCTGCTCTAGAGGATCTTCCTATTCAGGCTGGCACGGTGCTTCGAGATCTCTACGATGCCGACTATGGTGGTTTTACAATACACCCACACCTGAAATTTCCGCATCCCGAGGCTTTTGAACTGCTGCTCTTACTCGCTCGCCGCGACGAGCCGGATGCGCTTGCTATGGTGCATTATTCTTTAGAGCAGATGCGTGATGGTGGTCTGTGGGACAAGGAGGCAGGCGGCTTCTTTCGTTACTCAGCTGCAAGCGATTGGAGCACTCCCCATACAGAGAAGATGCTCGAAGAGAATGCCGCTCTGCTCCGTCTCCTGACGCTGACTGCGCAGCAGACACAGGAACAGGAATGGCGCGACCTTGCCAGGCGCTTGATTCTCTATATCAATAATACGCTCTGGCAACAGGATGTGGGCCTCTTTAGTGGTAGTCAAAGCGCCGATGAGGAATACTATGAGCCTGGTCCTTACTCGCGTGCCTCACGTGTGGCACCTCACGTCGATAAAACGATTTATACTGCATGGAACGCTCGCATGATCTCATCCTACCTGCTGGCAGCGAAAGTGTTGCAGTATCCATCGCTTGAAACTATGGCTTTGCGTGCCCTGGATTGTCTGTGTGAGCATATGATGCATCGCAATGGGAGTGTATACCATTATGCCATTGACGGACATCCTGCTTTATCTGCACAATTGGCCGACCAGGTATGGTTGACACGTGCCTTCCTTGATGCCTATGAACTCCATGGACGCAAATCTTATCTGGAAACAGCTATTGCTTTGATGCATTTTGCTTGCCAGGAACTCCTTGATGAACACACAGGCCTCTTTTATGACTACCCGGCGGACGCTGAAGCCCCTGGACGCCTATCCCTTCGTGAACAGCCTCTTACTGAGAATGCCATCGCGGCTGAATGTTTACTACGCATGTCTGTTTATAGCAAGCGCCAGAATTTGCGAGACACTGCTTTGCTTGTTCTCTCCGGTTGCCTGGAGAAGTATCGTCGCACGGGCATCCAGGGAGCTATCTATGCCTGTGTGGTGGCTCAGACCATCGAGAATAGGTGGCTGGAACGGATGTAGATCGCAGGGGCGCGATTTATCGCGCCCTCCGTGCCCCTACTGTTCACTGAAATTATCTGCTTGTATGTTTTGCCTGTAATGTCCTTGTCAATTCGCTTACAACATCATAGCGTCCATACGAAGGCATCAAGTAAACACCCTGAATCATCTTATGGGCCTCAGCCAGCAGTTCTTGAGCCATCTTGAGACCTTCCTCCTGCCCCTTCTCGCCAGAAGCTTTCATGCGTGCACGCACATCATCTGAAATCGTAATCCCTGGCACCTCATTATGCAGGTATTCAGCGTGACGTGAACTATGCAGTGGAACACAGCCCAGCAGAAGGGGAATCGGTGGTTGCCCGACGCGTTGTAAAAAGCGTTCCAATGGAGCCAGTTCATAGATTGGTTGCGTCATGATGAAGTGTGCACCAGTTTCGATTTTGCTGTGATAGCGCTCAATTTCACGCTCCGTCTCTTCATCTGTCATATTCAGATTTAACGCGCACCCGATATGGAAAGAGGCTGGTGCTCCGATTGATGAGCCAGCCGCATCATAGCCTTCATTCATGCGTTTAATGACCTGGATCAACCCGATAGAATCAACATCCCAGACACCGGTTGTGTTAGGATAAGCGCCCACACGTAGTGGATCGCCCGTCACGGCCAGAATATTGCGGATACCCAGCGCATGCGCTCCCAGTAACTCAGACTGCAATGCCATCAAGTTGCGGTCGCGTGGCGTAAAGTGAATGATTGTTTCAACGCCCAGGTGATCCTGAATCAGGCGTGCCAGTGCAAGGCAACTCATACGTACACGCGCCATCGGGCTATCTGCGATATTGATAAAGTCGACGCCAGCTTTTTTTAGGACCGCTGCACCTTCCAGAATTTTGCGCGGATTGAGCCCCTTAGGTGGGTCCAGTTCCACACTGACCACAAACGTGCCAGCATCTAACTTTTCTTGTAGCCGTGTTTTCTTCCCCTGTTGAGGTAAAGTCGTCTCTTCTTCAAGAAGGCGTGTAATGCTGACCTGGCCGTTAATTGTTCTATTTGCTACTGCCTGTTTGCTGTTGTCTTCGGTAATTATAGCTTCACCATATCCATAATACTCATCAAGCGCCTTGCGCATGGCGGCAATATGGCGGGGCGTGGTTCCACAACAGCCACCAATCAAATGTACGCCAGCTTTGGCGAAGCGAAGAGCATAATCCGCGAAGTAATCGGGCGTTGAGACGTAGAAAAAACGATTATCGATACGCCGTGGCAGACCTGCATTGGGCTGTGCCGAGAAGAGCGGAGGCGGAATTTTTAAAAATTCTGCTTGTTGCTTGCCTGCTACAATCATTTCTTCCAGAGCATCCAGGGTTCCAGCTGGTCCAACGCTGCAGTTTGCTCCCATCACATCAACTTCGAGTTCGCTGAGGACGGTTGCAACTCGTGTAGCGGAGCGTCCCGAGAGGGTATGTCCATCCTCATAAAAGCTCATCTGTGCAACGATGGGTAGACCGCCAACTTCTTTCGCCGCTAGAACCGCCTGTCGTAATTCTGCCAGGCTCGAAAAGGTTTCAAGGATCAGCAGGTCAACGCCGCCAGTCTGTAATGCCTCGATCTGTTCACGGAATATAGAGCGTAATTCGCTCAGCCGGTGTTCGTCTGGTGCCTGCAATGGTCGCCCGCTGGGTCCAACTGCTCCGGCGACAAAGACTGGTCGCCCGGCAATTTCACGAGCCTCGCGTGCCAGTTTGACCGCTCGTATGTTAATATCGCGCACGCGATCGCTCAGATTAAACGCCTCAAGTTTTGCGCGGTTTGCTCCAAATGTATTCGTCTCAATAATCTGAGCGCCAGCTCCAATGTATTCGCTATGGATGCCCTGAATAAGCTCAGGTTGTGTTAGATTGAGCCCATCAAAACACTGTTCATACGTCACACCACGTGCATAGAGTAACGTTCCCATTGCACCATCGCAGAGTACCGGGCGTTGTCGCAGTTGTTCGAGTAACGGGTGCTGCATAGATAAACTTTCTCCCCACCTGTTAGAAATTTCTTTTCCTTGTATTGTACCTCTTTTTGGAGGAGGCGTGGAAATGCTTTTATAGCTCTAGAAAGTTTTGAGAAAACACGCCTTTTCTTGAGGCAAACAGATGAAAGAGAGAAGGAAGTGGCAGGTGTGAATGTGAGCACGTAGTGGAGAAAATCTTTCTATAACAATCAACCTCAAAGGTGAGAGGTTGATTGTTAAGAGGGATAGTTCCTATGCAGGTGACCAGATGCCAAATTCGTTGCCGTCAGGGTCGGTGAACTGGGCCCATTTGCCCCAGTGTTGCGTGCTGGGCTCTTTGGTCAGAGTGACCCCACGAGCTTTGAGCGTTTCACAGGTTGCTTCAATGTTGTCAGTGTCCAGGATAAAGCCGGTGAAGCCGGCTTTGTCGCCACCCATCTGGCCGCGTAAACCGAGCATGAGGTGGGTCTGTGCTCCCTCCGGAGCCACTTCGAGCCAGCGCTCAGTTTCGCTCATGGGCTGATCCTGGATCTTCTCAAAACCCAGTGTGTTGACATAAAAGTCAAGAGCCTTGTCCTGGTTACTTACACCAACGCTGACGGTACTAATTTTAGTGAACATGTGTCTCTCCTTTTGACTCTTCCTGGTTTGTTGATTCCTGATGGGATGTTATAAGTATACCTGATGGAGTAGAGAAAAACTTCTTGGATCTTGCGGTTTTCCCACTTAGGAGCTTTTACGGAAAGAACACGGTGCTTCTCTTAGGGAAAGACACTTCCAGGGACCGTTTTATTACTATAGTGACTCCTCCAAGGAAGGCGTTGCGGATCAGCGTGTTCTTTGTTTACTTGCTATCAAATCCTGTTTCTATTCTACTATTGATCATATACCACTACTACCAGAATATCAATTATCTCTGATTCCGAAGCTGATTTTTCCGATTTAGAGCATTATTACTATGTATAGTGTGTAAAATATCCTTCAGCCAAAATAAAATTTAAATCCCGAATAACCTTGAAATCCTGCAAGTTCTCTTGTATACTAGTAAAGGATTACTTCTTTGCGGGCTATGGCAGCCTCGCGTCTCTCTCTACCATCCCAGGCGTATTCCATAGCTCCGCTTCATGTTGAAGATTGAGGATTTGCCTCAATAGAGTACTCTTACAGAGTAGTAAAAGGAGGACCTATGCGTTTTGCCAAGTTCGTCGGCTCATGTACTTTGCTTGTCATCGTGATGTCCGTTCTTACGTCGGGCGGTATCTCGTATGCCAGGGCAACTGCCAGCACGAAACTCCCTCATTACGACCATGTTTTTGTCGTTGTAGAAGAGAATCACACGTATGCTTCGATTATTGGGAACCCGGCGGCACCGATCATCAACCGCCTGGCTCAACAGTATGGGCTGGCCACGAATTACACCGCCGTCGCCGATCCGAGTGCTCCCAACTATGTTGCCTTAATCGGCGGCAATTTCTACGGGATTGCAGACGATAACGCGTACTACACCCATACCGTTACTAATCCTAGCCTCGTCGATCAACTCGAAGGTGCTGGACTCACCTGGAAAGGATACTTCCAGTCACTGCCCTACGCAGGCTTCATGGGCACCTGTTTTCCAGCAAGGTGTGGAGGCGTGCCTGATAGCGACCCGCTCTATGCATCCAAGCATAACCCTTTTCCCTACTTTGCACACATTCAGAACAGCCTGAAGGAACAGCGCAAGATGGTTCCTGATACGCAGTTGGATCAGGATCTGGCGACTGGTCACGTGCCCAATTTTAGTTTTATTGTGCCGGATCTCTGCCATGATATGCATGGCGCTCCACCATATTGCCTGGATTCAGGGAATACAGGGGATCCAGTTGATAATATTTTGGTTAGCCAGGGCGACACCTACTTTGGGAATCTGGTCAAAAAGATCACCAGTTCCTCGACCTGGTCCCGGGGTAACAACGCAATTGTCCTCACCTGGGATGAAGGTGACCTGCCAACTGACCCCATTGTCACCCTTGTCATCACCAACCATGGACCCGAGAGTATTAAAGATAACACCAGTTATAACCACTATTCACTGCTTTTGACAATCGAGCAGGTGTTTGGTCTCAGTTGCCTGCAACATAGCTGCGATCAAGGGGTCAAGCCATTGGCTCCACTTTTCGCAAACTCGTGAAATGAATTGGGAGGAACAAGATGAAACACCTAAAAATGCGTCGCTTCTTTAGCATGCTTGTCATCGTTCTGTCAGCTTTGCTGCTTGGCACAACCGCTGCACAGGCCAACACAGTCAGATATGACGCTCACTCCATAGCAGCAGTTGCAACGGCGCAATGTGGGCAATGGAGTGTCGTTCCTAGTCCCAATGTCGACACGGGAGATACGGCTTTGGGAGCGGTTGCAGCCGCCTCTGCAAATGATATCTGGGCGGTAGGCAACCAGGTCGATGCCAATAGTGGTATTGCTCAGAACCTGATTGAACACTGGAATGGGACCGCGTGGACGATTGTTGCCAGCCCAAACGTCGGACAGTTTGGCAATACATTGCTTGGAGTCGCGGCTGTCTCGGCGAATAAAGCCTGGGCCGTAGGATATGCTATTGGCGCAGATCACCTTGCTAAAACGCTGATCGAGCACTGGAATGGCCTGTCCTGGAACATCGTTTCCAGCCCCAATCAGGGGAACACATACAACCTGTTGAATAGTGTTACGGCTGTCTCGGCAAATGACGTCTGGGCCGTAGGATTTGCCCAGTCAGCAGGTCAATTCCAGACGCTGATTGAGCACTGGAATGGTACAAAGTGGCAAACTGTTTCCAGCCCCAATCCCGGGACATCGAATAATCTGCTCTATGGAGTGAATGCTGTTTCCGCAACCGACATCTGGGCGGTGGGACAATATCTTGACAGCGGTCCCGCTGATCAATCCCTGGTCGAGCACTGGGATGGCAGTTCCTGGCGCGTCGTCTCTCATCCGGCAACCTCCACCTCAAGCGCTCTCTTTGGGGTCACGGCAAAAGCCGGACGTGTGTGGGCTGCAGGTCAAATCGGGGGAGTGAATGCTCCGACAAAACCTTTCAGCGAGCAGGAAAATAACGGCCAGTGGAATGCACTCACGCTTCCTCATGTGGGAACACTTGACAATCAACTCTTAGGAGTGGCAGCCGCTACTCCGACCGATGTCTGGGCAGTGGGCCACTATGTGGATGCGACGAGTGGAAACGATCAGACCTTGATTGAAAATGCCGCAGATGGTAAAACCTGGAAAATCATCAGTAGCCCAAGTCCGGGTATAGGAGGAAACAACATCCTGGGTGGGGTTGTGGCTCTCTCACCCCATAACATCTGGGCCGTAGGAGGATACGATAGCGGGAACAACACGATGACACTTGTGGAACATTATTGCTAGTGCATCTTCAAGCAACCTTTTGAGGAGGGAGAGGTACTCTTCTCTTTAGGGAAACAAAGGGGATACAAACGCATCGAACCAGATGTTGAGCCGAAAGACTTGCTTTCGGCTCAACACTTAACGAGAGGTTTTCTGGTAATACTTGAAGGCCTATAGAAAGAGCCGGTGATGGGATTCGAACCCGCGACCCGCGCATTACGAATGCGCTGCTCTACCCCTGAGCTACACCGGCTAATGTTATGAGAACAATCCTGGAAAGCGCTTATACGACTTCCGAGTATCTTTCAGACACAGCAGATTATAATCATAAAGTTCTTTCCTGTCAAGCGCTTTTTCCGAAATTTTCTAAACTCTCTTTCTCAGTAGCGCTCCATTAAGCGTGGGAGACAGCAAGATGGGAGTACCATGAGTTACGTGGGAATTTACGCCTGGGGACATTTGAATTATCCGCTCTCCTCGCGCCTACGGCGCTCGCAAAAGGTTTTTATTGTGTTTTTCGGGCTGAGTCCGAAAAACACAATAAAAACCCAAAAGGGGCCGCGCAGCGGGCCAAAACACAGAGAAAAACGCTAATTCACAAGCCCTGATAAAAGTGTGATACCTATTGACGTGCGTTTGCGCAGAGGGTATGATAGGGAAAATAGGAGCTATCGGGACGCTTCCCTCTGTTGATAACTTTTTCCATGAATTATCAGAATTGCAAGCACAGTTTCCAAATACTGAGTAGCGTACAATCGTGCTCAAATGCTCTGTATTCTACTCTCAGAGTTGGAAATTGTGTTTTTATGTGCTCGGTTTGTCTTTCTAGAAAAAAAAGCGGTGAATTTCGCAGGGAGGTCTGTACTCTCGAAGCTTGCCACAAAAAGTACGTATACGGTGTATGTATTGAGTAGAACTCATATCCAAGGAGAAACAATGTCATCGATTTTCCGTATTGTAGGCTTTGCAGGGTGTGTACGTGAGGAGTCATCTAATAAAGCGGCTCTACACATAGCTCAAAATCTTCTCCCGCCAGGCGCGGAACTAGAGAATTTTGCCATCGCCGATCTTCCCTCTTTTAAACTTGCAGCCGGGCAATCTGAATCCGCGTCTGTATGCATCTTTCAAGAGAAAATTCGACACGCCGATGCAGTAGTGATTATGACCCCAGAATATAAAGACATGTTGCCTCACGCGCTCAAAAATGCTCTGTGCTGGGCTGAGACAGTGCTGGCCGAAAAACCCATCGCAATTATGGGTATTGGTCGTCCGACAGGGGCAGAGCGCGAACTACAGCAGCTTCGTCAGATCCTAGCTGATTGCAATGCCCTGGTTCTGGAACAGCCTGAAGTCTATGTGACTGCTGACCGAGAGAAGTTCGGTCGCAACAGCATATTGACTGATCAAGTAACCACACAACAGATTCAACTCCTACTTAAGGCACTGGTGGCCTGGGCTAATGAAAAAGCAGCCGTCCTGGTTGGCTAAATAGCGACTCATTGCCTGTGCGGCAAAGGCACTCTCCAAACAGAAGTTATCCTGGACTGTTCGAACAGTCCAGGATAACTTCTGTTTTTCCTGATTTTAAGGATAATCAGCGTATATGAGACTCCGACAATGGACAGGAATAAGCTCTTTGCTTTTACGATTCTAAAGTTGTAGGCTCCTCGTCCTGTTTGCTGCGCAGATACTCGGCACAGGTGCGATACGTTTCCTCCGAGATAAGTCCTTTTGACATGTAATGGGTCAACATGACATCTAGTTTCAGGATGCTCATCAGATTATAGCCGTGGTGTCGTAGGTGTTCAGCGGCTCCATGCTCGCGGTCGATCAAAACGATGACATCTTTGACCTTAATGCCATTGTCTTCAAGCATCGTCGCTGTTTCCAGGACACTACTGCCTCGGGTGATCAAATCGTCAAAAATAAGAGCCGTATCGCCTGTGCTAAAACGGCCCTCGATGCCACGTTTGCCAGTACCCTCGGGTCGTATGCGTGCGTAGATCATCGGAATATTCGTTTCCAGAGAATAGGACATGGCCAGCAGCAGGCCGCCTACTGGAACGCCTGCAACAAGGGTAAATGGATGGACGCGCGGACGCCGTAACGATTGTGCCAGGTTGATTTCCTGTTGCATTAATTTGCTTGCAACACGGAGTGCGGTTGGATTACTGATCAAGACCTTAGGATTGACGAAGACTGGTGAACTGACCGCTGACTCGCTCACGGTGAAGTTGCCAAACTGGACGCCTCCCAGGTCGAACAATATTTGCGCTAACCACAGATTATCCAAAGACTGCTCTTTCGCCACCTTAGCGCTGCGATGCTCCTGCCCCATCTTGTAGGATAGAGGAAAGCACCGCCTCCTTTCTTTGCTCTGTACTCGCTTTTGATGGGTAGATACGTATATGTGCGAATGCCTGTCCAGGTTCAGTAGGAACCTGCGCCGCACCGGGCAATGGTAGTTGTAGTGTGTTCGGTCTCTCTTTATGAAAAGAGGATGAACGCGGCTAGATCAACGCCGAGTTGTTAGCTACCAGCTAAGTGCCTGTGCTATGGGGGGTCGTTGATCTTGGGATCCTTTCTTGATAATGAAAAATTGCTTTAGGTTAGTATACCATATATCCTTGTTTCTACCCAATATTACCGCTGGGTAGAAGTCTCTACCCAAGAGTAAATCCAGCGGGGAATGGATCTTCGGGGTCCAGCACAAGATTTTGGAAGCCAGTGATCCAGGCTCGTCCCTCGATGGTCGGAATGACCGCCATCACTTCGGGAGTCAGGTGGACCTGTTCAATCAGTCGGCCTGTGAAGAGCGACCCAGTAATGCTTTCGTGGACGAAAGCTTGCTGGATAGCCAACTGATTGCGTGCGAAGAGTTGCGCCATACGTGCGCTCGTTCCTGTGCCACATGGCGAGCGATCAAGGACCCCTGGTGCAATCACAACTGCATTTTTAGCTGTTGCTCCTTCTACATCGGCTGGACCAGTAAATAATACATGTTTGATGGAGGTGTCTTCAGAAAAAAGAGGATGGCGCAGATGAAATTTTTCACGAATAGCATGCATGATCCGCATGCCAACGTTGATCACGGCCTGGGTATGCTGTTTATCAAGCGTGAGATCGACTAATGCAGCGGGCAGAATAGCATAGAAGTTCCCTCCATAGGCAATATCAAGGGAGAGTGTTCCCACGTCAGGAACCTGTATCTGGAGGTCTCTTTGATACAAAAAGGAAGGTACATTCTGCAATATAACCTTCTTTACACGACCTTGCTGCACGGTTGCCTCTGCACTGATGAGCCCGGCAGGAGTATCAAGTATAATATGGGTCAGTGGTTCAACAGGAGGAATCAGGCCTGTTTCGATAGCGACAGTACAGGTGCCGATGGTACCGTGTCCACACATGCCAAGGTATCCATCGACATCAATAAAGACGACGCCCAGGTCTGCCTGTGAGTCGCAAGGAGGAAGGAGAATAGCGCCGTTCATCGCCTGGTGCCCACGTGGCTCACACATTAACAAGGTGCGCAGGGAATCCGCGTGTTCCTGGATATAGCGTTGTTTCTCGCTCATTGTAGATCCAGGTATGGAGCCGAAGCCACTGGTCACAATGCGCGTGGGCATCCCTTCCGTGTGCGAATCGACAACCGTGATCAATGTATTGAAATGCATGGTTTCCCCTCCTGAAGGTGCTATCTATCCTTCTTGAAAACGCCCAGGTTGAAACGGAGCCAGGTTTATAGGGCAAGAGCGCTTAAGAATCAGTTGACTGAGCAGCTTTGCGCTGGCGGGACCAAGACCAAAGCCAGCTCCCTCGTGCCCACTATTGATATAGAAGCCCGGTACGCCTGGCACCTCGCCAATGATGGGAAGGTGATCAGGACTATAGGGACGGAACCCTATACGGGCATGGAACACAGGTGATGATATAAATACTGGAAAGAAGCGTTGAGCACGCTGAAGAATAGCCTGCACTACGCGTTGCTCAATGGAATCGTCAAAGCCGACGAATTGGCGACTGCTGCCCAGCAAGATATTACCGCTCCTGGTTCCCTCAACTACGGCTGCTACCTGCAGATCGTTCTGTGCCTGAGTGACGGTGGTAGTATAGCCGACTTCCGCTATTTTATGATACACGCGTGGAGACAGTGGTTCAGTAACAAGCAGGTGTCCCTTACGCGGCAGGATGGGAAGATCGTAGCCGACGAGTGTAGCCACCTGTTTGCTCCAGGGACCAGCAGCATTGATAACGCAGGGAGTGGAGATGGTGTCTTTGTTGGTTGCAAGCTTGCTGATCGCGCCTTGCTGGTTGCGTTCTATGGCAAGCACTTCTGTGTGTTCGTGTACTATCAATCCATGCTGTTGTGCGTTTTTTACCAGAGCTCTACATGCTAATGGAGGATGTCCCTGAGCATCTTCAGGGAACAGCGCGGCACCAGCTACATCGCACGCGAGAAAGGGTTCAAGCTCGTGAAGTTCCTCGTGTGTTAGAAGGCGAGCGGTGACTCCTGCGCTCTGGAGTTGCTGTGTATGATGCACGAGGGTAGTCAAATCCTCGGCTGTTTCGGCGACGAGGATGCCACCCTTAGCATCAAATTCAAAATCGTCTGGTAATTCATCTGCCAGGTCTTGCCAGATGCTGCGCCCCAACTGAGCAAGGGCAAGTTCGGGACCGGGGAGCTTATCTGAGACAAGGATATTACCTTCGCCCGCGCTGCTGGTGCCACTGGCGATTTCGTTTCGTTCGACGAGAACAACTTTCACTCCTTCACGAGCGAGAAAGAAGGCGCAGGAGGTGCCAATAATGCCGCCACCGATGATGACTATATCAGCATTCACAAGTGTTATCCTTATTTTTGGGGAAATCAGTTTTGCTTGCTGTCAGTACGTGCGAAAATTATACCATACGGACGGTATATGCAACTTGACAGAGCATAATCCTCTCCTTATTGACCAGGAGGCTTAACAGGAAGGACAACATGGAACGTTGAGCCTTGCCCCTTAATGCTTTCTGCCCAGACGGTCCCATGATGCATTTCGACGATCTGCCGTACGATAGGCAATCCTAGCCCGGAGCCTCCAACGTAACGGGTCGCGCTTGATTCCACACGAGCATAGCGTTCAAAAATCTGCTCCAGTTTTTCTGGTGGAATGCCGATGCCGTGATCCTGTACAAAAAGATGGATTGTACTACTTTCTCGCTTGCTTCCTACAAGAATAGTGCCACCTTCAGGAGAATACTTGATAGCATTGTTCACCAGGTTAGTAATGACTTGTGTGAGCTTATCGCGGTCTGCCTGTAGGGGAAGCACATTGGTGTCCAATTTAAGTTGAAGCAAATCTCTATGTGATGCCAGGTAGGTACGGCTAGCAATTTCCTGAATGAGCGCGTTTATTTCCACCTGTTCCCAATTTATCTTGCCATGTCCTGATTTCATGCGTTCCAGGTCCAGGAGGTCGTTGATTAAGCGTGTGAGCCTTATGGCATCATTGTGAATATCGTCGGCATATTCCTGGGTATCCTGTTCATCCAGGCCACCTTCGCGTATCATCTCGCTAAAACCCAGGATACCAGTGAGGGCGGTTCTGAATTCGTGCCCGACAACGGAGAGGAAATCGCTCTGGATATGGTTCTGCGTAGCCAATTGTTCATTCTGGTGAGCTAGCTTGATATAGAGCTTATTTGCTTCATGTAATAGGGCATACAAGACGAAAAACGCTGTCATAAGTCCATTTAAACGTGATACATACCATCCGATGCTGTAACGGCCTGTCGTAAAGAGGCTTAAAGAAACGTTAATAAATGCTGCTAATATACTGAGACGAAGCCAGAGGTGAAGCACATTACGATTGTGCAGAAGAAAGAAGGCAATGATACACATCAAAGCATTGATGCCACAAACAAAGAAAGTCACAATAGGGATGAATGCGGGAGGAGAATTTTCTGGAAAAATATTTGGTAGCAGGTGATATGGATCAATAGCGATAAAAGATAATAAGATAAAAAGGAAGAAAACACTTGTCAGAAGGAGCAGATAGACACGTTTTGCACTCTTATGCGAGAGTTGCCTTGTGGAATAACGTTTATCGACCAGTACATATACGACGATGCCACACGAATAGCCAACCTGCCAGAATATCCAGAACCAGCTTGGAGCATACAGGCCAGCGTTGAATAGACCAGTCTGTGTGAAGACTTTAGGAAGTGTGAGCAGATAGGGGATACTGATCAAGCAGACGTAAAGGTAAACGCTCCCAAGTACTGCTAAAGAAGGCGAACGTGCACTCAGGAATTGTCCAAAAAGCAAGTTGGCTGTCAGCAGGGATGCAAAGATAGTCAGTATGATAAAGAGCGCAGCAACAACTGGTTGACTGGGACCTTCTATTGCGGCAACAGGATAGGTCAGCAAACCTATGAGTATGAGCACTATGCCCATGATCACTGCGGCACGGCGATGGAGCAATGTTGTTTTTGTGCTGGTCAGACTCTGTATTTCCTGAGGAATTGGTTGGGTTTTCTTCTGTGTATCTTTATAAGAAATGTCTGATCCGAGTTGTGACGTGGACATGATGCTATCATGCTCCCCTCATACTATGTTGGTTGCTTCACTTCGAGGTGATCTTGCATTTCACGCTTCTCTCTATTTAAGTGGAAATTATAGAAAAATTGAAAAGTATTTTAAGAATTGTACTACGCTCACTATCATCACTGCCCGCGATCGTAGAGATCTTTTTTCTGACTACTATGCCGCTGTTTCCACAAAAATGAGAAATCTGGTAAGCTTATTGAAGGCCAGGGGATACTTAAAGAGCTTTGAAATCTTTTCTCTGCCTGGCTCTCGGAATGAACGTAGATTTTAGCCGATTGATTATCTATTGGCTTGATAGATGCTTCATGATCGCTTTGATCATCGTCCTTTTTTGCAAGAGTAGCGACAATAACCGGTCTATGTAGCGTGAAGGGAGCAGCAAAGGCATGTTGAGGAACAATACCAGATTGTGCCAATGCTCCAAAGCATAACCCGAACAGAAAGATTAAAAAAATGCGCTGCATAACACCTCCAATCTCACAGAATCACAAAAATGTATTGTGTAGAAATGATCACCATTACTTACACCATAATGACCGCAAGAAATGAAGGTAATCTATGCATATTCCTCGGGGCGAATCTCTAGCCACGCGTAAGCTATTGGGAGAGAGTGCAATAGTGCCTGGCATTTGATCGTCAAGGGGTCATGTTGTGAGGTGGCATGGTGCAAAACCCCTTATAATAGAGGCATCCCGGCAGAAGTAAACAACTGCCGGGATGTCATAACACGTGCAAAATGAATGCAGGCATTCTTAATGAGCGACACAGGTTACTGGATCGAGCCTTCGTAGATGCCCATGATCGTGCCGAGGAACTTCACGGCATCTTCTTTACGGCGCTGGAATGAGTTGCGACCAATGATTGAACCGAAGCCACCGCCATCGCGAATAGCACGCGCTTCATTGAAGACCTGGTCATCGGCAGCTGTTGCTCCACCAGAGAAGATCACGATGCGGCGACCGTTGAAGGAGCTCTGAATGACGTTCTGTACGCGCTCGGCCAGCGTCGAGACGGGGATCTCGTACTTCTGATAGACTTTCTGCGCCTCGGGCAGTTCTACGCGAGCACTGGGAAGTTTCACTTTGATGATATCTGCGCCCAGTTGAGCGGCGATCTGAGCGGCGTAGGTCACAACATCAATAGCTGTTTCACCTTCTTTGCTGATACCATTACCGCGTGGGTACGACCATACGACGACGGCAAGACCGGCAGCCTTCGCTTCAGCAGTCAATTCACGCAGCTGCTCGTACATCTGGTTGCGCTCGGCTGATCCCGGATAAATAGTGAAGCCAACTGCAACACAACCGAGGCGCAGGGCATCTTCCACACCCGAAGTGATTGCAGAGATAGGATCTTTCTCATCGAGGAGTGTGTCATGGTTGTTACACTTGAGAATGAGCGGAATCTCACCGACAAAATCATCGACTGCGGCTTCCATAGAACCCAGTGGCGCGGCATAGGCATTACAACCAGCTTCAATCGCTAACTGGAAATGGTAACGAGGATCATAGCCGGCTGGATTTGGAGCAAAACTGCGGGCAGGGCCATGTTCAAAACCCTGATCGACAGGGAGAATGACCAGCTTGCCAGTTCCACCGAGGCGTCCATGATTCAGGAGGCGAGCAATATTGGTGCGTACACCAGGGTTTTCACTGGAGTACCAGCTTAAAATTTCGCGAACGCGGTCGTTCATTTAGTTTGTTTCCTTTCGACTTCTATGAAAAGGTTAGCACAGATTAATCATATTGATGTCTGTATTGTACCACGAGTTGGCCGTGGAAGAAATATTCCCCCAGTTTTTCCTTATGCAACGTTTATTGGAGGAGGAGCAGGTGTAATTTCGCAACAAACATGGCAGGAACGAACATTATCGCTCGGTGTTATAGATGTGTTTGAAAGAGATTATGTATTAGATAGAGGAACGGTAGCACTGCCGGAAGTCACAGGCAAGCCAGAAAACGTAATCTGTAGTATGAAAGGGCTTGTATAATACATTTGTGTTTCTTGCCGGTATGGGTGCAATTGAAAAGCACAATTATTGTTACCGTACTGCGATTGATCCGTTTCTATACCATGGTGGGGGGAATACTATTCCTTTGTGATTGTGTTAATTATAGAAAATGCATAAATGACCCGGCCCTATTGTAAAAATCATCTACAGGTAAGTGCGACAAAGGAGAATATGCGCAATGAGTGATAATGGTTTCGATTTCATCGCACAGGCAGTACTGAAACAAAAGCAAATGATGGATGCGCTAGCAAATGAGAATCGTGAGCTTCGTCGTCAGATTGCGGATCTACGTGCAGGACATGGTATTTTTATTGAGATGGCAGGCCAGCGTTTTCCTCTCAAGGGAGAAATAACGGTATCTCAAGCGGTTTCCTCTACGAAGGTGATGCAGCAGGATTTTCTCCCATCTTCTACCACATCTTCTTTGCCGAAAGTGGTAGTTTCTCAAGTGAGCGAAAATAAAGAAAGCGCGGAGGCCGCTCTGACGCTGGAATTATCTCCGGTAGCAGATGCCCTGGTAGAAAAGAAAGAAGAGAAGCCGGAAAAGGCACCGACGTTCCTGGAAGAAATTATGCTCGATGAGTTTGTGGCAGCTTCCACCTCACCTATGGCGGTCTGGGATGGGCCGGTTAAAAAGCCGGAACAAGAGCAGATCGGCGAGGAGCAGAAGGCAGCGTTACGACGCGAATTAATGGGTAGCTTCCTACTCGAATAAAGTAGCGCCAGGAAACTCTTCCTGGCGTTTCCTTCAACCCATTAGATCAGCGAGGTATAGACAACAAGGCGCAATGTCGTTTGACGCTCGCTGGGAATCCAGTCACCGGCGCAGGTAATCAAATTGAGGAACTTGCCACCGGGATTGGCGAAGATCTCCTGTAACGGAGCCTGATCTGGGGGATAAGAGGCTACCTGTGTAACACGGAAATGCAAAGAGGCTCCTCGCTCATCCACCACGGTGACGATATCACCTGGATGCATATCGCGTAAGTTCCAGAACACTGCAGGCGCTCCGCCTGGGCGATCCAGATGGCCAGCGATCACCGCGCTCCCACTTTGACCTGGATGTGGTCCTAGATGATACCAGCCAACATCATCCCACGGATTCTGTGTCGGCGTGGCCAGATCACCATTGGGCAATACACCAATGTTCTCTACTGATGCATCGATGCCAATGCTGGGAATAAGCAGGTGAGCTGGATTGCTCACCGCAGGTGTTGGTCGTGGCAAAGGTAGAGTAGCGGATGACGCTGGCGTGGGAGCCAGTTTCTGTATAGTAGGTTCAGGCGTAGGAGACAAGGTCGTTGATAGCGTTGTTGTACCACATGCGCTGAGCATAAGCACAAAAAAACACATGCATACTAGTTTTTTCCCTCTGTACATACTCAACATTTCCCCAACCTCAACTATTCAGTCCTTTTGCAAAAAAGCGAAGCGTACTCGGCTCGTATAAATATAATACTACAACAAATCTCCATAATACTATACGTATGTCAACGCGTATTGGACCAGTTTCTACAGCTTCCTGGCAAAGCGACATGTTGCGGCACCAGAGCCGAAATCGCTCGTTGAATATTGCATTTAAAGTATTCAGAAGGGGTCAGACTCCTCAGCGCCTCCGGCGCTTCGCAAGCCGTTTGGTGTGGACGGTGGGATGTGCGACCCCAGACCGCACATCCCACCGTCCACACCAAACGTGGGCGAGCCACCGCAGGTGGCGAGCAGACCTGAATAGTTACGATTTAAAATAGCCCGGGTCCACGTGAGTGAAAAGCTCACGTGGACCCGGGCTTTAGCAGGAACTCTGAAGGCAAAGAAGGTTATGTGCTCTGGTATTCGAGCACACGATTGTTGCTATAATCGGCGACATAGAGATTGCCACTGCTATCGGCAGCCACCCCGTAGGGATAATCGAGACTGGTGGCACTGATGCCACCGTTGTTAGCGGTATTGGAGGTGAAACTGCCTAGCTGGCCATACACTCTTGTGGCGGTGGTGCTGCCTGCTGGATACGAGAGCACCCGACTGTTGGCGTAATCGACGACATAGAGATTGTTACTGCTATCAACTGCTATCCCCCAGGGATCATCGAGACTGGTGGCACTGATGCCGCCAGTGTTGCTGGTAGCAGTGGTGAAGCTTCCTGCCTGGCCATAGACGCGCGTGGCGGTGGTAGTGCCCGCTGGATAATAGAGCACCCGGCTGTTGGCGTAATCGGCGATATAGAGATTGCCGCTGCTATCAAGAGCTACTCCTGCTGGCTCATCGAGACTGGTGGCAGTGATACCAGTGGTAGCAGTGGTGAAACTTCCTGCCTGGCCATAGACTCTTGTGGCAGTGGTGGTGCCCGCTGGATAATAGAGCACCCGTTCGTTGCCGAAATCGGCGACATAGAGATTGCCGCTGCTATCAAGAGCAACCCCCTCCCATGGCCCATCGAGACTGGTGGCACTGATGCCACCGTTGTTAACGGTATTGGAGGTGAAGCTTCCCGCCTGACCATAGACGCGCGTGGCGGTGGTGCTGCCTGCTGGATAATAGAGTACACGGTTATTGCCAGTATCGACGACATAGAGATTGCCGCTGCTATCGAGAGCTACTCCTGTCGGCTCATCGAGACTGGTGGCACTGATGCCGCCGTTGTTAACGGTATTGGAGGTGAAGCTTCCCGCCTGACCATAGACGCGCGTGGCGGTGGTGGTGCCTGCTGGGTAATCGAGCACTCGGTTGTTGCCAGAATCGGCAACATAGAGATTGCCACTACTATCGGAAGTAACATTTTGAGGATAATCGAGGCTGGTGGCACTGACCCCACCGTTGTTGGTGGTAGCGGTGATGAAGCTTCCCGCCTGACCATAGACCCGTGTGGCCGTCAGAGCGGGTCCTGAGCCGAGCGTGAGCGCCACATTGGTAAAGACTGCGCGGCAGCGAGCGGTGTTGTTGTGCGCCGTCACCGCCAATCCAATCGAACTGGTGGCACCCATGGTGAGCGTCACGGAATTTACGGTTGTCCATATCGTGCCATCCCCAGAGACAAAGCCAGTGATGGTGTTGTTGTGCCTGACTAGCTTGAGCCAGGTGGAACCCGTCACCTGTGAAATCAAGCCAATTGGTGGTCAGTGCATTGGTGGCTCCACGCCACTGAAACGTCACGCCGTGGTGAGGAGTCAAGGCGAGAAAGACGTTGGTGGCATTATCGTCCACCGTTTCACGCAGCATGATGCCCGCCTTGGCCCAGTCATTGGAGCCATCCTGGCTCAGCACCTTCGCCACCATCTGCCCATTGCCTGGCAGGTCGTACCAGACATAGTGAAACTGATCGTGCTGTCCCCAAATATCGCTGCCCGACGCCCAGATGCGGTCGGTAGTGCCATTCTCGACGAAGGCTCCAGTATGGCCAACCTGGCCAATATCCAGCGCCCCTCGGGAGGGGAGCGATGGGGGGACGATCGGTCCCGCATGTGCCCTGGATGCAACAGCAGCGAAGAGCAGGAGCATCAGACACAGAGCGGCCTTCAAGAATATTGATTGTTGTTTCATGGTTTTCCTTTCAAAGCAAACTACTCACGACACCATCCCCACACACTTCAGTATAGAGTTGCTCCAAAGAATGGTAATTTCAACAGAGGGTTTTTGAGTTGGGAAAATACATCTCTCCATCGCTCCATTGGCTTGTGAAAGATTTCCAGACTGTAGTTGCGAGGAACTAATCAAATAGTAGTCAGTTTTTGTACTGCTCATTCTCTTGTTGTTACTTTGTGTATTTTTCAGTTAGAATATATTAAGAGTGATAAAAAAACTCAGCTATTCTATATATAGCTTATAGTCAAACTATAGTAGCCTGACTTATTGATGAGTACAGTGGAGTGCCTTAGGATGGGCATCTCTCATGAAAAGAAGGAACTTTACATGCAACATCGAAACAACGCTCCAGTCAGACACTCCATGCGTTTTCGCTCTATGAGACGCCTTTTCTTTACCAGTACAACGTTTCTCTCCCTCCTCATCATAGCTTTTCTAGGAGAGAGAAGCGCGATCTTCGCAGGCAATCTCCATGCAGCCGCTGCTGCGGCACCAGCCAACACCGCTGTTACGACTTATCATAACGATACTCTTCGTACCGGCCAGAATCCCAATGAAACTATTCTCACTACCAGCAATGTGAACAATAGTCAGTTTGGCAAACGTGTCACCTATCCCGTCGATGGACAGGTCTATGGTCAACCACTCTTTCTGCCAAACGTCACGATCAATGGAAGTACGCATAATGTCGTCTATGTCGCCACCGAAAATGATAGTGTCTATGCTTTCGATGCGGACCAGACGACCGCTACTGCTCCACTGTGGAAAACCAGCTTTCTCACTTCGTCAAGTGTGACTCCAGTCCCCTCTGGTGACGTTTTTACACGCTATACCAACTACGATATCAATCCACAGATTGGGATCACAAGCACTCCTGTTATCGACACCAGTACGAATACCCTCTATGTTGTCGCGATGACAAAAGAGAATGGCAGCCAGTATGTCCAGCGCCTGCACGCTCTCGATGTAACGACTGGTTTAGAGAAGCCAGGCAGCCCAATTGTCATTCAGGCATCCATCACGGGAACCGGCTATGATAATTCAGGTGGGAAGATCATCTTCAATCCCAAGACAGAGAATCAGCGTGCTGCATTACTGCTGCTCAATGGGGTCGTCTATATCTCCTGGTCCAGTTTTGGGGATACCGATCCCTATCATGGTTGGCTCATCGGATATAGCTATACGAACGCTGCATTGCATCAGGTTGCCGTCTACAATGATAGTCCCAACGGGAGCGAGGGTGGTATCTGGATGAGTGGATCGGGACCTTCCGCTGATAGTAGCGGGAATATCTATATGCTGACCGCTAATGGGACCTTTGATCTGAATACGGGCGGACTCGACTCAGGCGATAGCTTTCTCAAGTTGAGCACCCAGAATGGCTTGAGCGTTGCTGACTATTTCACCCCGTTTAACCAGAGCTGCCTGTCCGCAAGCGATATCGATTTAGGTTCAGGTGATGCTCTGCTTCTCCCTGACCAGACCAATACCACCTATCCTCACCTGGTGATTGGAGCTGGCAAGGAAGGACGCATCTATGTTGTCAATCGGGACAACATGGGACACTACACGCAAGTTTCCAATCTGAATTGTAGTTCAACCGGACAGACGACAATCGATAAAGTGCTGCAGGAGTTGCCACCAGATACCGTCGGCGGCGGCCTGTACGCGAATCCTGCCTATTGGGCCTCCACAGGCAGCCAGTGGGTCTACTTTGGCGGTGTTGACGATACCCTGAAAGCATTTCAACTCACGAATGATACACTCTCGTCCTCGCCAACCTCGAGAACTCCTGAGTCTTTTGACTATCCAGGCGTCACACCCTCAATCAGTAGTAATGGGACCGCCAGTGGCACCGGGATCGTCTGGGTCGTCGGCCCTCCTAATAGTTGTACTGGCAATGGATGTAATCCTGGTGGCCCTGGCACGTTGCGTGCCTATGACGCTACCAATCTTAGCAACGAACTCTATAACAGTGGGCAGAACGCTTCCCGTGACCAGCTCGATAGCTATACAAAGTTTTCAGTGCCCACGATTGCCAATGGCGAGGTCTTCGTCGGGACACTGACCAGTCTCTCGATCTATGGTCTTCTCAATATACAACCAACACCGACACCCACTGCAACCCCAACTATGGCTCCGACACCCACGGCAACCCCTCATACGACTCCAACTCCAACTCCAACGTCAACACCGTCTACGTCAGGCAATGCCTGTAAAGTAAGTTATGTTACACAAAATCAGTGGCCAGGAGGTTTTACCAATAGCACGACGATTACAAACACTGGCACGACACCTATTACCAGTTGGACCCTGAAGTTCACATTCCCTGGCACTCAAGGCATCACCCAGATATGGAGTGCAAGCGCTTCACTGCAAGGAGAACAAGTAACCGTGCAGAGTTTAAGCTATAACGGCTCGATTCCTACGGGGGCTTCAACCTCCTTCGGCTTCAACGGCTCCTGAAGTGGTAGTAACCCCTCCCCAACCGCGTTTACTCTTAACGGAACAACCTGTAGTACCTCGTAGTCTGGGTTTGCGTCTTAACCATATGGGAAACAACGATAAGGATTTTTGAGTTAAGGCAGAGTTCAAGGTAAGCTCAGGGCAAAGCGACAACTTTGCCCTGAGCTTACCTTGAACTCTGCCTTAACGATGAGTCACCCTCATTTCTGGCGGAGGAGCCAGGACTGACTGCTCGTGAACGAGGACATCACCCTTCTCTTCACCTGCCGACTATCCTTGCATTCTTCCATCAGCATATGGTAAGCTTCTTTTGAACTTGAATGTCTACTCGCAAAAGAAACGGAGGTGTATGTAATGGCCGTCTCAACATTCTCCATGGTGATGCCTGGCTAAGCGAGGCCAGTCTCAACTGATGTGGAGGTCGTATCTCAGATGGTTTCTGTCCTGAAACTATCTTGTATTAGTGCGACCCTTGAGAACTTACAATGCTTCTGTACGCCACATTCCTGGCCAGAAGATTGCTTCCCTCTTCAGTCTGTTTCCCTCGCCTGGCCCCGGTGACTCTCTCTAAGGTTTGCCTGTGTGCGCATAGGGAGAGCTTACTACAGATCAGGAGTCTGGTTTTCCTCTTTACCAGCTCAGGCATCATTTCCCCATGTTTTCACACCTCGGGCATTTTGCACCCATTTTTAGGATGTGATACTTGTGAAACACGACATTGAAAAGGAAAAAACAATCTATGGATGTGCAGTTGAGACAGTATTGGCAACTACTGGCGAAGTATCTCAAGCCGCTGTGGCAGCAGGTGCTGATATTGATGTTGTTGTTGTTTGGGGGCATCGGGCTTCAGTTGCTCGTTCCCCAGATCATTGGTCGTTTTATCGATGCGACGCAGGCTGGTGGATCGCTTAAGGTGATCTTGCTAACGGCTGGATTTTACATACTGTTGGCGGTAATGCAAAAGCTGGTGGGTTTCTTTTCAACCTACCTGGCTGAGACGATCGGCTGGACGGCGACCAACGCTTTGCGGGCGGACCTTGTCGGGCACGTACTTCGGCTGGATATGGCGTTCCACAAAACACATACGCCGGGAGAACTGATCCAGCGCATCGATGATGATATGACGGCATTGGCCAGCTTCTTCTCGCTTTTTCTCATTTTGATCGCAGGCAATGTGCTGCTTTTGCTGGGTATTCTGGTGCTGTTGAGCATCTCTGACTGGTGGATTGGTCTGGGTTTCACCTGCTACTGTCTGCTGATCTTCGGGGTACTGGGCCAGATCCAGAAGCTGGCAGTCAAACGTTTTGCTGAGGCGCGGGTGGCGAAAGCCAATCACTATGGTTTTCTGGAAGAGCACATCAATGGGACCGAGGATATTCGTGCTAGTGGGGCTGAGGACTATGTACAACAACATCTATTGCTGTTGGTGCGGCGCAGTATGGAGGTATGGCGAGGAGCCTTGATGGTGAGCAACCTCACGGCGTTTAGCACCAATCTCCTCAAGTGCATTGGCTATACAGGCGGGCTGGCGTTGGGGGCCTTTCTCTATCTCCATCATCAGATCAGTATCGGTACGATGTTTGTGCTGGTCTATTACATCGGTCTGCTGGCTCAGCCGCTGGAAGGCATTCGTACCCAGGTGCAGAATTTGCAGGAGGCCTCAGCCAGTATCGAGCGTGTGGCTACTTTGCAGAAACTACAGCCTGAGGTACAGGAGGGAACCGGTGCGGTTTTGGCAGATGGGCCGTTGATGGTGAACTTTTCTGCTGTGACCTTTAGTTATGATCAACAGCAGCCGGTTCTGCAAGATATCTCTTTTGCCATCCAGCCGGGAAAAGTGCTAGGTCTGCTGGGTCGCACTGGCAGCGGGAAGACGACGCTGGCCCGGTTGCTCTTTCGCCTGGCTGATCCTCAGTGTGGGTCGATCAGCCTGAACAACATCGCTATCCGTGACCTGGAACTGGCGGACCTGCGTAGCCACGTTGGTATGGTGACACAGGATGTACAGTTGTTCAAAGCCAGTGTACGCGACAACCTGACCTTTTTTGATGCGACTATCAGTGATGAGGACATAGAACTGGCGCTGCGGGAACTGGGACTCTGGTCCTGGGTTGAGACGTTGCAAGATGGGTTGCACGCCGAACTGGCAGCAGGTGGGCAGGGACTTTCCACTGGGGAATCTCAGATGCTGGCTTTTGCGCGGGTCTTTCTCCAGCATCCCAATCTGGCTATTCTGGATGAGGCCTCGTCGCACCTGGATCCGGCTACGGAGCATGTGTTGGAACAGGCCGTCGACCGCTTACTGCAAGATCGCACCGCTCTGATCATTGCCCATCGCCTGCAAACGGTGCAACGGGCCGACGACATTTTGATCCTGGAGGATGGTCGTATCGTCGAGTATGGGTCTCGGCTGGCGCTGGCCAGTGATCCTACTTCGCGCTTCGCGGCGCTGCTGCAAACTGGACAGGAGGAAGTGTTCGTATGAACAGTACACGACCACAAGAGCGCATCATCAAAACCTGGGCCTTTAACTGGCAAATGATGAAATTTCGCCCCTGGCCATTTGCCCTGGATTGTCTTTGCGCCATTCCATACTTTGTCTTGCGCGTCGTGCCTGGTCTGATTGAAAAGCAGATTTTTGACACGCTTACCGGATCGGTCCCGGCCACATTGGGCCTATGGGAGCTGCTGGCGCTCTCTATCTCGACCGAGTTGGTGATGCAGACGGCGATGTTTGGCACTATCTGGGGCAGCACGACCTTTCGCAACAATGTTGGGGCCTTGCTGGAAAATAATCTGTTCGCCAGTATCTTGCGCCGGCCCGGGGCCAAAACCCTGCCGATGGCAACCGGAGACGCGGTCAATCGTTTTGACGACGACGTGTCAGAGACGGCTGATTTTCCCACCTGGCTACCGCCCATGGCCGGGAAAACCATTTCGTCACTAGTGGCGATCATTATTATGGTGCGGATCAATCTGCTGATAACCCTGGTGGTTTTCTTGCCGCTGGTGGTCACGCTCGGTCTGTCCCGGCTGATGTGGGATCGTATCAGGTGGAACTATGCCGCCAGCCGTAGCGCAACTGGTGACGTCATCGGCTTTCTAGGGGAATGTTTCGGCGCAGTCCAGGCCATCAAAGTTGCCCATGCTGAATGGTCAGCTCTCGGCCATTTTCGTAAGCTGAGCGATCGACGACGGGCAGCCATCCTGAAGCTGCGCTGGTTCGAGGGTTTAGCTGATGTTATGGTCAATAACACCCTTACCCTTTGTACTGGCGTGATGCTTTTACTGGCTGGACAGGCTATGGCAACCAAAACATTTACCGTGGGCGATTTTGCACTCTTTGTTTATTACCTCTGGTTTACTACTGAAATGGCTGCCGATTGGGGCAACTTTTTAGGCGACTACAAAAATCAGGAAGTCTCGATCAAGCGGATGCTGGAAATGATGCCCGACGAAGAGCCACAGGTCTTGCTCAAGCACGCGCCAGTCTATCAGCGAGGAGAACTGCCCCCGCTGACTTTTGTGGAGAAGACGGCTACTCAGCGTCTGGAAACCCTCCGCGTGCAAGAATTGACCTGCCATTACCCCGGCAGCGTGAATGGTGTGACGGCTATCAATCTGAATCTCGCGCGCGGTTCGTTTACGGTAATTACCGGGCGGATCGGGTCGGGGAAAACGACGTTGTTGCGAGCGTTGTTGGGTCTGCTTCCCTGCAACGCTGGTGAGATCTACTGGAATGAGCAACTGGTAGCTGATCCTGCACAGTTCTTCAAACCTCCGTATAGCGCCTACACCTCTCAGATCCCGCACCTGTTTAGTGAAACGCTGTGTAATAATATCCTACTCGGTTTACCAGAAAATATCGTAAATCTTTCTGCTGCTGTGCGTACCGCTGTTCTGGAGCCAGATATTGCCAGCATGCCGCAGGGTCTGGCCACGGTGATTGGTCCGCGAGGTATCCGTCTGTCGGGTGGCCAGGCTCAACGCACAGCTGCTGCGCGGATGTTTGTGCGCACTCCTGAACTGCTAGTCTTTGATGACCTTTCCAGTGCTCTGGATGTTGAGACTGAGCAACTGCTCTGGGAGCGTGTCTTTGCTTGCCCAGAGACCACCGGGCTGGTTGTGACGCATCGTCGGGCCGCCTTGCAACGCGCCGATCAGATTATCCTGCTAAAAAATGGGGGGATCGAGGCCGTTGGCAAGCTGGATGATCTGCTGGCGAGCAGTGCAGAGATGCGGGATTTGTGGAAAGGGAACATGGTGTAGGACAGATTAGATGGGGCATATGATAAAGGCAACTGATTGATCTACAGGAGCAGAAATATCGACAGTGTGGTTACTCCCGTTAAGGCTACCTTTGTAAAAAGAAGAAGGCGCAGATACCGGAACAGGGAAAACATGGAGGTCGACCTGGAAGGGGTGATGAACGACAACCTATTCCCTGGCAAATCGTTGCGCGTTACGAGCTTGCCGACGAGCTGCCTCCTCTGCACGGCTCTTTGCAGGCGCATTCGTTGTGAGTTGAGTGAGAAGGGTAGTCGTCGTTGCTGCTATTGCAGCGACGGCGGCAGAAAAAGCCTCTTCGTTCGCTCGCGAAGGGGCATTGAAACCGCTCACTTTGCGCACAAATTGCAATGCTGCCATCTGAATCTCTTCCTCAGTTGCAGTTGGTTCCATGTTGAACAGTGCCTGAATATTTCTACACATAAGAGTTCCCTCAAAAGATCAATGCTGGAAGACAATAGTAAATATGCTCTTTCCTCTGTATTCTTTCAGAGACGAACCAAAACGGAAAGAAGGAACAGGCGTTGAGCAGGCCATGACACAGGATGGAGAGGAGCAAGCTTCGTAAGGATGCTGTGTGTTATAGTAGTCCTATGAAGATGCTTCGTGTTCGCGTGAAGGATTTGTTCGCGTTCTTCTTCACTTCACACTACCGTTTATTGCTGGGGAAAGGTTCAATGATAATTTTGTGCAGTGTCTTCTGGAATTTCGCTCTACTGCTCATCTCATATCTATAACCTTCTATAATGGTGCTATGACAACGTCACATTCTGAATTTTTGCATGGTATCAGAGACGAACTCCCAATCCTGTTAGGGGTACTGCCTTTCGGGATGATCTATGGAGTGTCAGCGATCAGTGCGGGCATTCCGGCGAGTATCGCGCAAGCCATGTCATGCATCGTTTTCGCGGGTTCGGCGCAATTTGTGATCGCCCAGCTCATTGCAGCGGGCACGCCTTCGCTTGTCGTCATCATGACTGCCTTTATCGTGAATATTCGTCATCTGCTCTACAGCGCGTCGGTGTCTTCCTACACCAGCAAGCTCCATCCTCTCTGGAAGTGGCTGCTGGCATACCTCTTGACCGACGAGGCATATGCGGTGACCATCTTGCACTATCAGAAGCCCGGAGACGACATGCAGAAGCACTGGTATTTTCTGGGAGCCGAGCTGGCGTTGTGGACGACTTGGCAACTGAGTACTGCTGCGGGTATTTTCCTGGGCGGCCACATTCCTGCTTCGTGGTCATTGGACTTCGCATCTACGCTCACGTTTATCGCTCTCGTTGTGCCAGCACTCAAGGATCACGTGAGCGCAACTGCCGCTCTGAGCTCCGCGTTGACCGCGCTGCTCGTCATGGCATTACCACTGAAACTAGGGATAGCGCTCGCCGCGCTGGTTGGCATCGCTGTCGGTCTCACTCTAGAGATGAAGAAAACTACGTCTAGAGAGTAAGGAGTGGGTATGTCACAGGGATTGCTTTGGGTGACCATCATTAGTATCGGACTGCTGACTCTGGGTATTCGCCTGTCCTTCATGGTGTTCATGGGCAAGATGCAGCTCTCGCCCATGGCGCAGCAGGCTCTCCGCTTCGTGCCAGTCGCAGTGCTGTCAGCACTCATCGCACCCGCGCTGTTCTTCTCCAATGGCTCACTAGATGTATCGTTGAGCAACATCCGGCTCATCGCGGGGATCCTTGCGATACTCGTAGCCTGGCGTACAAAAAATGTCCTGCTGACAATCTTTAGCGGTATGGCCTGCTTACTCATCTTGCAGATGTTTGTGCCACCTCATTAGTTTGCGAGAAAATTCACACCTATTCCTCCATAGGAAGCTACCTGTCTGCTACGATTTTAGTGATCCCAGAAAATCCAGCACGATCTGGTTGAACTCGGCAGGCTTCTCCATAAAAGGATGATGTGCTGTCTCTGCCATGATCACCTTTTTCGCTCCAGGGATCTCTGCTGCCAGTTGATCCAGCGGATTTGGCCCATCCAATTCTCCCAGGATGACCAGGGTCGGCACTCCAATCTTCGACAGTCGTCCAATAGCTGGTGGTTCTAATGGTACCGTCGGCGTCTCTGCCTGCGCCTCACCATCTGGCCGCTCCCAGTTGCGAGTCGTCATCTCGCGTACTCGCTCTCGCACGTCAGGATCTGCCTGGCCCGGAAGACGACCTGGCCCATCCGTCCACAATTCTAGCGAGATGTCAACTGCTTGCGCAATGTCGTGCTTCTCAAATGCTTCATTCAAGCTCGTATACAGACGTACCACATCTGGATGCTTTTGCATCACTTCTTCCGATGGCTGAAATCCGCTTACGCCTGCCGTGACTGGGATCAGCGCATCGACCATCTCAGGATGCTCAAGCGTAAAATCGATAGCCAGCGCACCTCCTCCAGAGACTCCCATAATATAGGCGCTCTCGACGCTCAGGAATTGCATCAACTCATAGAGATCCTGGCGATCAGAATACGGCTCCCCTTTCGTAATCAGTCCTGAAGCGCCAAAGCCTCGCTGATCGTAGCGGATGATCCTGTATCGTTGTGCCAGGACTGCGAACTGGTCATCCCACGACCTTCTATCCAGAAGGTGTCCATGTACGAGAACGAATGGATGCCCCGCACCTACAACCTCGTAATACAGTTTTGTACCGTTTATCTCTGCAAAACCTGTCTGTACGTGTCTGGTATTTGACATAGTGCTGCTCCTCTCTTTTCATGTGCCTCTCTCGATATGATAGCATCGAAAGCGGTCAGGAACGAGCCTATATAGGATTATCAGCGCTCCCCATGCTAAAATACCAAACAGCGACCAGTGAGGAAGAATCCATAGTACGAAGCCCTTAAATCCGCTTGAGGGCTTCCGGGTTAGTGACGTTCATCCGATTACCTGCGACAAAGTCAAGAAGGTGTGCGATGCGATCCTTCAACAGCCCCTTTACGTCGTTCTTGTCACATCGATACGACCATCAATTTGCATGACGACTATTACGCATACCGCGATGGAAAGCTGGAGGCCATCTGGTCGGTTGCTGCAAGGGGAAAAGTTCAATGAGAATTCTGAGCATATCAGCTTGATTGTGCACGTGCAGGCCACACCTGGACTCTGCCGTTATTGAGGCTACTGGCAATGTGCCTCCCGTTGGGTGACCAGGCGACCGCTAGCAACTTGTCTGGTTGCTTATCGTGTTGTGGGTTCATGATCATGGCCATTGCTTCTCCTGTATTGGTATCGTAGATCCGAGCATACGGCATACCCAATGTCGCTATCATTTGCCCATCTGGCGACCAGGTTATGCTATCCATATCATGGCGGATGCCTGGATGTTCGTCTTGCCCATGGATGGTGGCTGTTTGACCTGCTGGCGCTGTCCAGATATGCAGTGTTGCTTCGTGATCTGGCTTGTGGATAATCTCTTCATAGCTGCGCCACTTATGAGCGCTACCAGAAGCGATGCGTTTTCCGTCAGGTGACCAGGCAACGGCCAGTACTGCTGCTGTATGCTTGCGATACACAAAAACGGTGTTTCCAGTTGCCGCGTCCCAGATATGCACGGTTTGATCATGGCTGCCCGAGGCAATGTGTTGCTCATCAATGGACCAATTCACACTGCTGATTGCAGCAGTGTGTTCGCTGTAAGTCAGGATGGTCTTACCAGTGTTTGCATCCCACACTTGCACAGTAGTATCCTCGCTGCCAGAAACGATGTGAGAACTATCGGGCGACCATGCAATTGCCTGCACGAAGTTTGTATGTCCACGATACGTCAAAATTTCCCGTCCGGTGAACAGATCCCAGACTTTCACAGTGTGATCAAGCGAACCGGAAGCCAGACGTGTGCCATCAGGCGACCATGCAACGGCGACTACGGGATCCAGGTGCCCACGATAGATAAAGATGGTTGTGCTCGTCACGGCATCCCACACGTGCATACTGCCATCATACCCGCCCGAGGCGATACGGCTACTATCTGGGGACCATGCCAATGGTTTGACGGCACTTCTATGCTCAAAATAGATTACCGTATCCCGGCTATCTTTCCCGCCCCACACGCGGACAGATCTGCGTTGTCTGGTTGTTGTATGAACCACAGGGGGGGCTGCTGGTACAAGAGTGGTTGTCGTTGTGGTTATCGTTGTGGTCTGTCCGCTGGAGATGGAACTGGTATCAGTCGTTGTCATCGTCTCCTGTTGAGAGACCTCGCCCTGGCCGATTTCTTCGAGAAGGACTGCAGGGGCACGACAGAGCAACACTTTTCCACTCGTCCGATTTGCAAGCTCTACACGCCGATCTTCTCCACCAATAGCCAGAATGCTCAGGTCGGGCGACCATGCGATGCTATTCATGTGTTCGGTATGGATTGTATGGGCATGATAGTGAAAGGCACTGCCCCCATCTTTTACATTAATTGCCTGTATCGTGTTATCACGTGTTCCTACAAGAATATATTCTCCATCAGAAGACCAGCCGAGCACAGTGATAGTGGCAGAGGAGAGGCGATGGAGAAAGAGCGGTGCCCTGGTAGCTGCATGCCAGATATGTATCGTCATGTCGCTGCCACCCGAGACAACCATTCTTCCATCAGGGGACCAGGCAACCGCCTTGATCTCGCCATACTGTCCCCGATAGGTGCAAATGAGCGTGCCTGTCGTCACTTCCCAGACGTGTATACCCTCCCAACTTGCGGAAGCGAGACGTGTGTTATCAGGGGACCAGGAGAGTGATGTTACCGCACTCGTGTGGTTGCTAAACGTGAGTACGGTTTTGCCAGTCAAGTGGTGGAAGATGTGTACCGTGTGATCCCAACCACCAGTGGCAAGGAAATTTCCATCAGGAGACCACTGTAATACATGTGTGGAAGGATGCACGAGATAGGTTGCGATAAGTCTCCCCGTTGCGGCTTCCCAGATCTGGATCTCGCCGTCCGTTGCATTTGAACTGAGCGAAGCAATGGTCTGTCCATCAGGGGACCATGCAACTGCTGAGACCTGATCGATATGGCCCTGGTAGGTGAAGATCGTGCCCGGCTCTGCGATCGTTGCAACAAAAACGGCTGGCTCATAACTGGTAAATGCGAGTTGTTTGCTATCGGGTGAGAATACCAATGTATGGATGCTATGGAGTGTGTAGTGGAAGCCGGAGCGAAATGGATTGTGCCAGTTTCCTGTCGTGTGCCGATTGCCCATGGTTAAGGAGCTTGCTACTGTAAATGATGTGTCTGCACCACCTGAGATCTGGCGGTGTATCTCCTGTCGAAGTCTGGCGGCTTCGGAGCCGATATTGAGGGCGCGGAGAAATGCATCGGCAAATGTCTGGATATGCTCATAGCGTTGTGCTGGATCCAGGGCTAGAGCCTGACGGAGTACGTGTTCGACACGTGGCCAGATGAGGGGGGCCTGTTCACCAGGCACTGGCAAGCTTCGTCGTGTATTGATCGCTTCGCGCGTTGTGTCACCCAAAGGCAGTGTGCCGCCGAGCCACTCGTAAATGATCATAGCCAGTGCATATTGATCGCTGGCCGGACCGGCTGCTTCATGCGGAGTATAGCGTTTATCTGGGGGAAGAAAGGTGGGGATGGCCGAAGAGGGTAGCCTGCTCGTCATGTCGAGCATAATCCTGCCATTCGGGCCGACGAAGAGTTGTTCTGGTCGGAGATTAAGATGCAACACCGTGTGATTATGGGCAAACTGGAGGGCATTGGCGATCTGGCTGACATAAAGGGCAAGGGTATCCAGGGGAAATGGTTGGCCCTGCGGGTGGCGCTGGCGCAGTGTTTCGCCATAGGTGTCCATGACGAGAAAGAGAGAAGTGGTATCCACGTTGTCCTCTTCGCCAAAATCCAGCGGGCGCAGAAGAGCAGGATGTTCCAGTTGTGCGCAGGTACGTATCGTTGCTACGCATTGTGCACGCTGCTCTTCTGATAGGGTAATTTGGAACATTTTGACGATGACATGTTGCTTCGTGAGTAGATGTGTAGCAAGGTACGTATCCGCAATGATGCCCTGCTCCAGGTATTTGTGCAGTCGATACGCACCCACCTGTCGCTCTTCATACTGCATTCTCATTCCACCTTTCTTATAATAGCCATCTGGGTCGGATTGTAAGGATCAAAGAGCCATCTCTTTTTAGAACGTGTAGAAGCAACAAAAATCACAGATGCGAGAGGGAAAACCACCAATGATCAACTCTGGATGATAATGCTGGCGGTTAGACGAAATTTTTTGCTTAAGAGTTTGGAAACGCCCTCTAGGAACTGATAACTCCCCTCCCGGCATATTTGGTGACTCTATCAAAACGGCTCTTCCGCAACTTCCGTGCTGAGGATACAACCCTGATTCGTAAATAAAGAGAGAAGAGGAAATCTTCTCGTTACCAATCAGAAGGAGTGAGAGAGTTTGTTTCGTTTCCCTGTTTCCTGGGGTGATATTCATGTGGAAAGGATGATTGAGTCAGAGGAAAACATGCTGGTCCTGGTGGCGATCTCTACAGCTCAGACCGCCGTCTGTCCAGATTGCGCAGAGCCATCACAGCATATCCACAGTTATTCCCTTCGTTCCCCCCAAGATTTACCCATCAGTGGGTATAAGGTGCGTCTCCAATTGCCTGTTCGGCGCTTTCGTTGCCAGAATCAGGACTGCCGCCGAAAAACGTTTGTCGAACGGCTTCCAGAGGTGGTCCCGTGGCATGGTCAAAGAACGAGCCGTTTGACAGCAACCCTGACCTTGTTTGCAGTGGCTCTCAGCGAACAAGCGGGATCGCGTCTGCTGAATCAGATAGGGATGGCAACCAGTGCTGATACCTTCTTGCGTTTAGCCAAGCAAGTTGGAAGCGGGTTGGCCATTACCCCGACCCATCTGGGGGGAGATGACTTTGCGTTTCGGCGTGGGGCCACGTACGGAACAATCCTGGTTGACTTGAAGACCCATCGCCCAATTGATCTGCTTCCAGAGCGATCTGCCGCAGTGCTAGCAGATTGGTTGAAGGAACATCCTGCTGTCCAATGGATTAGCCGGGATCGTTCTCAAGAGTATGCACGAGGCATAAGTGTAGGAGCGTCAGAGGCTCGTCAAATTGTTGATCGCTGCCATCTCCTGAAAAACTGGCGCGAGGTCCTCCAAGGGGTTGTAGGTCGGGTGCATACTTCCCTCAAACAACGGCAAAAAGCCTGTGGTGTGAGCATACTTCCTCGGTACAAGCTTTCTCGCAGTAGCAGTGAAGGAGCTGCTTCTCAAGCATCGCGTCTGCGTAGGCTAGCTGTCTATGAAGAAGTGGTTGGGCTGCATCAACAGGGCGCGAGTATTGAAGCCATTGCTGAACAGCTTCATAGGAGCCAAACAACCGTTCGGAAATATATCTCTGCGGGAGGTTTTCCAGAACGGAAATACACGTGGCACGGAAGAAGGCAAATCGAGCCATATATCCCTTACCTGATGAAGCGAGCCCAGGATAGCTGCACGAGTGCAGGTGTTCTTTACAAAGAAATCAAAGAGCAAGGCTATCCAGGTGGATAGAAAGGAGTGAATTCCTGGTAACCAGGAATACTTCGGGAAACCTGGCAGAACGTCTTCTGAGCAGGAAAAAGAGCGAAAGCAGCGCTTTTTTGCTCTCCCCAGGAAGAAATCGAGAAAACAACTCAACAGAACGTGGTTCATCCACCATCCGCACACGAAGAAGCTGAGAAACACATCTTGCTTGAAGAGCCACTAGCTTCTCCTGGGAATCTTTCCTGGTTGCTGATTCAAGATCAAGAGCGTTTAGACCAGCAAAAGCGGTATACGCTCGCCTTCATCCTTCAAGAGCCAGATGTCTCGCGGGCGTATACTTTAGCACAACAATTCGTCGGAATGGTACGAAAGCGCCAGGGGGAGCAATTGGACGCCTGGCTGCTCTCTTGCTTAGAGAGTGAGATTCCTGATATTCAAACGTTCGCTGAAGGATTGCAAAAGGAGTACGATCCAGTCAAAGCCGCTCTTACTTTTCCATATAGCAATGGGCCTGTGGAAGGATAAATTAATAAATTGAAGTTTATTAAATGTCCTATGTTCGGCCGTGGAAGCTTTGAGTTATTACGACAGCGAGTTTTGAAGGCTGCCTGAGCTGAGCACGGAAGTTGCGGAAGAGCCATTTTTTCTGAGTGCAGGAGCCTTTCCAGCTTTTTTGTTCCTGCTGGTGCTTGTGCTCCATTTTTTATGTAGGCTCCTAATTCACTCACATGCAACCCCTGTTTAGGATTTCGAAACGCCAGGATCGCTGCCACACTTTCTACCAACGTGCGTACTAATCGCTTATCTAGATACGCGTCCAGCCTCTCTAGAAGCGGCTCCAGTCCCTTTGCCAGCCGCTCGATCATCTCTTGCTCTTGCCCAACTTCCCCTTGCCGATTTTCTTCTGATCTGCCATACTCTAGTGACATCAATGATGTTTCCCTCCTGAGCTTCTTCGGTTTTTCTTTGATTCCTAGTGTAACTCAGGAGGTCTTTTTTTTGCTAGTGGTCCTCCTTGAACGCCCGTTCGCAAAATTCGGGATGACCCATGGCTCAACGAGTACCGAAGGTACCAGCGCACGCATAAAAGAAGGATCTCGGCTTGGAAATGACACCATTTGAATGGGTGTTGATCTGTCATCATGGCTCTCTTCTTTCTTCTTTTCTGCCAAACATAACAGATCAGCTTTCTTTTTGCAACACAGCCATTTCGGCGCTCTCGTACTATCTGATGCGCTCATGCGCGTAGGACTCTCTGACATTTTGATATAAGGATAAGCGCATCCATATGAGCACGACAAAGAGCCGAAAAGCCACATTCAAAGGACAAAGCTACCGAAAACCAAATTCCCTTCGCTGGAAATGCATCTTCTACAACTTGGTATTTTGCGAAAAAGAGGGACAAGGCGGTATGTTTCTTTGAGAATATGCCTCGAACATGCTTTTTTGGCTCTTATAGATGAGTTTTTCCTCATATCAAAACGTCAGGGTCATTTACCATTTACCTTGACAGGAAGAGGTGCTGGCAGCTATAGTATTTCAAGAATACTCCCATCTTTCCGTGCGAGGAACGCAGAAATGGAAAGAGAAGTTTTCATCGTAGTAATTCTGAACCTAAGGAAGGAAAAGGAAAACGATGATGTCCCAAAAACCATCACACAAACTAGGACGGTTGCTTGTTGCGCTGGTTGTCCTGCTTGCCGTCGGCTGGAGTGTATTTGTTTCCCACCAGGACATTCATGAAGCGCTGGCAGCCGGGTCGCTGCCTTGCGACATTTATGCTGCCGCTGGCACCCCATGTGTCGCCGCACATAGCACCGTGCGAGCGCTTTTCTCCGCCTATAACGGGAGGCTTTACCAAGTCAAGCGTGCGTCGGATTCCGCGACCACCACTATTAACACCTTGACCGCGGGCGGCTACGCCAACGCCGCCACGCAAGATACGTTCTGCGCTGGCACGTCATGTACGATCACGGAGATCTATGACCAGTCTAGCCGGGGCAACAACCTCACCATCGAGGGACCGGGCGGGCAAGGCGGACAGGATCACGGTGCGAACGCCGCCGCACTACCGCTCACGGTTGGTGGGCATAAGGTCTATGGACTCTACGTGTCGGGTGCCGTCGGCTACCGGGACGACTCTACATCAGGCGTCGCAAAGAATGGTGCACCGGAGGGCATGTACATGGTGACAAGTGGCACCCATTACAACAATCGGTGCTGCTTCGACTATGGCAACGCCGAGACGAATAACAAAGACAACGGCAACGGCCACATGGACGCGGTCAACTTCGGCACCTGGTGCCAGTTCCCTCCCTGTTCAGGAAATGGTCCCTGGGTTCTGGCAGATATGGAAAACGGACTCTTTGCCGGAGCAAATGGGGTCGATCTGAATAACAAGGGCAACAACAGCACGTTTGTTACGGGCCTGGTCAAGAACAATGGACAGAATACCTATTCCGTCAAGGGGGGCAACGCGCAAGCGGGTGGTCTGACCACCTGGTACAGCGGAGCGGAACCCAACCGGGGCGGCTATGCGCCTATGCACCAGGAAGGAGCCATTGTTCTGGGAACTGGGGGCGACAACAGCAATGGATCCATCGGATCCTTCTTCGAAGGGGTCATGACAGCTGGCTACCCGACGGATGCAGCGGATAATGCTGTCCAGGCCAACATCGTCTCCGTCGGGTATAGCACCAACGTCGGCGGTGGTGGTGGCAGCTTTACTCCTGTTTCTGGTGCCCATTACAAGATTGTAAACCGTAACAGCGGTCAATTGCTCGATATCGCCGGAGGTTCAACCGCCAATGGCGGCATCGTCGATCAATGGACTAATAATAACGGAGCCAACCAACAATGGAGTTTTGTCGCGGTCAATGGCGGCTATAAGCTCATCAACGTCAATAGCGGTCGGCTACTTGATGATCCAAATGGCTCGACGAGTGCTGGCACCCATCTAGATCAATGGAATGATACTAATGGATCAAATCAGTGGTGGAACATCGTCTCGGCTGGCAATGGCTACTACTCCCTGGTCAACCAGAGTAATGGACTCTATGCCGATGTCGCTGGTGCCTCAACCACCGCTGGCGCGGCGGTCCTTCAGTGGTCCAACAATGGCGGTTATAACCAGCAATGGAGCTTCGTTCAAGTTTAAGTAGAGTTGATCGTAAAACAGGCCGAAGCCTTGAGCCAGTATTGTAACACTGTAGGAATCCGATGAAGCGCCTGACGCTTCATCGGATTCCTACAGTGTTACAAACAATTACAATCACGAACTCAATTCGGTTGGCTGCACCACTAACACAGGCAAGCGCGTCGTATTCAGGACACGCCCCGTCACACTTCCCGTCGCCCAACGTTGCAACCCCCCTGGCCGTGTGTGCTGAGAGCGATGACATCAAAATGCGTCTCCTCACCTGAAAAACCTTGCTCGGCTGCATGCACGATCGCATGGGCGACATCTTTATTAGTAATTGCGGACGCCATAAGCAAAATGTTCAGTTAAAAACTCGTTGCGCACCCCGTGGGATAGCTATAATCTGATTGCGCTCAAATCTGCTCTCGTCGTTGATCCTCCTACAGGATGTTTTACAGAATATCTCTGATAGCACGAGAGTTGCTGAAGAACCATCAAAACGGGTTAAGGTCACAGTGACATCTTGGTGTTTTGAGGTTTGGAATATCTATGAAGCAGCCAACTGAAGAAATGACAGGGAAAGTCTTGAGAAAGGCCTCAACAGAAGCAACAGATAAGAAATGCACTGAAAAGGGTTCCACCCCGATTTCTACGTACCTGTATGCTAAGGAGTTAGGAAAGTACAAATAATGGAAGTACGAATAATTGAAACTCCTTCCTTATTCTTTTTTCTCTCCTTTAAAAATCCACTGAACACCATATTTATCATAAAACTGTCCATACGTTCCAAATGGCATATCATGCAACGCTTGAAACCTTTCCTTTTCTGCACCTTCTGCCAGTTTATCGAAGACCGCTTTTAATTCGTCATACGCTCTACCAATCACAAAGATTGCATATGTATTCCCTTGTTTTGGTTCAAATGCAGGAGAAGCCATCCAGTCTGTGGCTGATAGATCAATAGCACCACTTTTGAGGTGAGCATTGATCATCCTGCTGTGCTTCTCTTTTGGGAACTGGTCTTTCATGGGAGTATCACCAAGCTTAGTCAGGGTTAATTCTCCACCAAGACATGAATGGTAAAATATCATTGCTTCAGCGCAATTTCCATCAAATAAAAGAAATGGTGTCGTTTGTAACATATTCATTTCACCTCCTTGATTAGGATAGCATACCGGAAAGAAAAAAACTTCTCGTATCTTGCTCTTCTGATGGGCCTTTGTTTCTCTGAAAACCCTCAATCATTCCTTAGCGTACAGGTACGTAGAAATCGGGTGGAACCCTTGAAAGGTGGATGAATGTTGAATGGGAATTGCGCCTGAAGGGTAATTGGCCAGCTCCTTCTCACGAAACGACGACACGGAATCTGGTCATTGATACCAGGGATGTCAAAGAAAGAACAGAGAGCTTGTTTATCAACCAAAGTATTACAATTGAAATAGTACATTGACAAGCATAGTACTATGAAATATAATCTAAATACGAGGTGATGATATGAGTGAATACAAACTGACCTCCGACCTGCTGCGCGGACATACCGATACGATGATTTTACGGCTCTTATCGGAAGCTGACCGCTACGGCTACGAGATTGTCAAGCTGATTGCTGAGCGCTCGGGTGACGAATATGAATTAAAGGAAGCCACGATGTACTCCAGCGTCCGGCGGCTTGAGGTGGACGGTGATATCGAATGGTATTGGGGCGATGAATCTCAAGGCGGAAGGCGGAAATACTTCAGGATTACTGAAAAAGGGAAGGCGACGTACGATCGCAACAAAAGCAACTGGGAGTACGCGAAGCGCGTGCTGGATAACCTCTTGTAAAGGAATGGTGTTGGTATGAATGAGAAATTAACAAACTATGTCAACGGCGTTTTTGCTCCATACGATGGGGTAAAAAGCGCCGCCGAATTAAAGGCAGATCTGCTCTCCGATTTGCAGGAGCGATTCCGTGAACTGAAAGCTGAGGGCAAGGATGATGAAACCGCCTTGACCATGACCATTGAGAGTATCGGCGACATTGAGCAAACCGTCCAGGAGGTCGCCAACCTCTCCCGTGCGCTGGAGCGGCAGGTGGTCATCAACTTTAGTGCAAGCAATTTGCCAAAGAGCGACTTTGCGGGCGTTATCGCGCATAAAGGAAATTTTAAAGCGAGCGCGTTGCGCGGCTCTGACTTTACGGGCGCAGACTTAACTGGGAGCTCGTTTCGGAGCAGTGACGTACGTGAAGCCAATTTTGCTGGCGCAAATTTGACCGATTGCGACTTCTCCACCCTTGATCTTGCGGATGCAAACTTCCGTGAAGCCATCCTTGTGCGCACCACCTTCAACAAGGCGGCGCTGGCCGGAGCACACTTCATCGACGTCAAGCTGACTGATGTCAAATTCAACTATACCGACCTGCGAAAAACGACCTTTGAACGCTGTACCTTTCTCGGCGTGGACTTCCACTATTCCGACCTGAGCGGACAGCGACTTGATGGGCAGACCTTTCTCGGCGTCACGTTTGACCTGCCAGCACTCAAGGATGTCTCGTTTCAGGGCGCGACCCTCAAAAATGTATCGTTCCGCCCGGTGGGTCTCTGGTCTCTGAAGCGTGCCATCCAATCCATGCACTTTGATGGCGCGATGATGGATAAGTTAACGTATGCCGCGCTCAAAGGCCTGGGAGCTGATGTATCGAAGGTTACTGTTCTCTCATAAGGAGGAGCTTGTGCAAAGTATTTCCATTCAGGTAAAAGACCTACAAAAATCATACAAGGATCTCCCTGTCTTAAAAGGCGTGAATTTCACCGTGGAGCGGGGCAGCATTTTTGCCTTGCTTGGCTCCAACGGCGCGGGCAAGACCACGCTTGTCAAAATCCTCACCACGCTGCTCAAACAGGACGGCGGAACGGCCATCGTCAACGGCTTTGATGTGACGTCAAAGCCAGACCACGTGCGGCAATCACTGAGTCTGACCGGGCAATTTGCCGCCGTGGATGAGATTTTGACCGGGCAAGAAAATCTGATCATGATCGCCAGGCTCCGACACCTCAAACATCCGCGCCAGGTTGCGGACGATTTGCTGACACGCTTCGGTTTACCCGATGCCGCAAACCGCAGGGTGTCTACGTATTCAGGCGGTATGCGCCGCAGGCTTGACCTCGCTATGAGCCTGGTGGGAACATCGCAGATCATTTTCCTTGACGAGCCGACCACCGGGCTTGACCCCGAGGCACGCATCGAGATGTGGAAAGTGGTGAAGGAGCTTGCTGATGGGGGCAGAACCGTCTTCTTGACCACTCAGAACCTGGAAGAGGCTGAACAGCTTGCTGATCACATTGCCATTCTCCATGAGGGAAAGATTATCGCCAGCGGCACGCTCCTGGAGCTAAAAAAGCTGTTTCCACCTGCTCAGGTGGAGTATGTGGAAAAACAACCGACATTGGAGGAGATCTTTCTTGCCATCATTGGCAAAAAGGAGGAACAGTAAATGGAAACGATACAGAAACACTTTTTCAGCGATATGAGCGTTATGTTGGGTCGTTCCATGCGCCATATTTTCCGCAGTATGGACACCATCATCACGGTCACGATCATGCCTATTGCGTTTATGTTGCTGTTCGTGTATGTGTTCGGTGGCGCAATTCAAACCGGGACAGCTAATTATGTCAATTACGTGGTACCTGGGATCTTACTGATTGCGATTGCGAGCGGGATATCCTATACCGCTTATCGTTTGTTTACCGATGTGCAACGGGGGATCATTGAGCGATTTCGCTCCATGCCGATTGCCCCTTCCACCCTGCTGTGGGGACACGTCCTGACTTCGCTGGTCTCCAACGCGATTTCGCTGGTGGTCATCATTCTCGTCGCGTTGATCATGGGCTTTCGTTCGTCGGCGGGCATCCTGTCATGGCTGGCCGTCGTCGGCATCCTCGCGTTGTTTACGCTAGCTTTAACCTGGGTGGCGGTGATTGCCGGACTGACCGCAAAATCGATAGATGGCGCAACCGCATTTTCGTATCCGATTATCTTCCTACCCTTTATCAGCTCGGCGTTTGTGCCAACCAGGTCGATGCCGCCGGTCGTCAGGGCCTTTGCCGAAAACCAGCCAGTGACGGCGATCGTGGAAACCATCCGTGCGTTACTGTCTGGACAGCCGGTGTCTCATGAGATCTGGGTTGCTCTTGCATGGTGCGTCGGCATTCTGGTTGTGGCCTACATCTTTGCGATGAGGGCCTATAAAAAGCGAGTGTGAAAAGAGGGCAGTACCCGAGGAAAGGAATTTGGAGTGAACCCAGCCATAGCCATAGCCCAGGTCGGTGGAGAGCGCACGGCAATGAGGTGGACAGGGAATATGGAGTGTGAAGATTGCATCCAATCAGGCTTCGACGGTCCAGGAATTGGATGAGCGATAGCCTTTGTCATGGAAAAAGGGAAACACAGGGACAAAAATCTACAGGGAAGCGACCCTCTCAGAGAGAAGAGCCATGTCTGAGCTTCACTGGTCGCAAACCTCGGATAGCATTACAAATATAGAGCTTCTCTGCTTGTAGCAGGTCATCCAGAAACAGCTTTTCTTCTCTTGCTCGCAGGTTCTTTTCCAAGAGCGATTGACGATAAATACCGTTGAGCAGCCCACAGCAGAGAGGAGGTGTGAGAAGAGAGCCAGCGTGCTCGATAAAAACATTGTTCGTGGCTCCCTCGGTGACCTCTCCCTTCACATTCAGGAAGATCGCGTCGGCATAGCCACATTCCTGGGCAAAACGACTGGCCCGATCATAGAGTGCGCGATCTGTCGTTTTATGATAGTACATGCGATCTTGTGAATTTGTTCGTTCTGAAGCGAGCACGACACAGAGCTCAGCCGCAGGCTCCTGCGGTTGGAGTTGGAGAGTTTCGCCGAAGCAGTGTCCGGTGCGTTTGAGCGATAGCCGCACTTTGTACTGCTGGCCTGGCACAAAGGTAGCGCTCAGTTGAGCGAGAACGCGGTATATGTCTGCCGAATTATAGCGATAGCCAAAGTAAGCAGCCGAAGCGGCCATGCGTTGCAGGTGCTTTTCGAGCCGCTGATAGCAACCATCCCATAAAATAGCTTCCAGAATGTCAAATTCCACTGCCGAGTCAGTGAGAAAATGGGCTTTGGTCGCACATTCGGCATATTCAGCCGAGGCGAGCGAATCAGAGGTGATTGCGCTTCCCACGCCCATTTCGCCGTGCCCGTTTTCAAGCACGATGGTCCGAATTGCGACATTAAAGATTGCATTGGCCGCCTGATTCGAGTGATCCAGGGTGGGGGCAAAGTACCCGATAGAGCCCGTATAAATGCCTCGTGGGGATGGTTCCAGCTCTTTGATGATTTCCATGGCTCTGAGCTTAGGAGCACCAGTGATTGAGCCGCAAGGGAATAAGCTTCGGAACAATTGGGAAGAGTCTACATCTGCTTTCAGTCTGCCCTCCACTGTTGAAGTCATCTGAAACAGCGTCGCGTATTTTTCAATAGTGAAGAGGTGAGGCACAGTCACAGAGCCAATCTGGCACACCCGTCCCAGATCGTTGCGCAGGAGATCAACGATCATCACATTTTCCGCGCGATTTTTTGCATCACCAGCGAGCCATTCCGCCACCTGTCGGTCTTCGTTGCCTGTACGACCGCGCGGCGCAGTTCCTTTCATTGGCCGAGCGAGAATGCGCTGCCCTTGCAAGCGGAAGAACAGCTCTGGAGAAAAACACAGAATATCCTGTCCAGCAACTCGTATATAGGCGCTGTAAGAGACCTGCTGCTTCCTCTTCAATGCTTGATAGAGCGAGAGCGGCGAACCGTTAAATGTGAAGGAATAGCGTCCCGTAAAATTGACCTGGTAGACATCACCGGCGCGGATATACTCCTTGATACGTGCAACGTTTGCGTTGTACTCGGCTTCGTCCACATCGAAGACCATATCGTTTATGTGATGCGTGAGATCCTCCTGCGCAAGCGAAGGAAGAGGGCCTACAGGCGTTGAACCAGGCATTTCAAGAAATGCCCCTCTCCTGTGATCATAGATGAGCGGTTGCTGGTACACCCCAAACCAGGCGAGCGGCTGTTTTTCGTGGTGATAGTCGGACAAGCCCAGCTTCTGAATATGATAGCCGCATTCATAGGTAAAATAACCAGCAAGATAGTAGCCTTGTTGTAGATAGGTTGAAATCGAGACAAGCAAGTTCTCTAATTCGCTGATCCAGTGAATCTGGAGTACCTGTACAGGATCAAGAAAGAGAAGACTGTATGCATTGCTTTGATTATACTGCGTACTTTCAAGGAAAACGACGTGATCCTTGTTTTGAAAAAGAGAATAATAGTTTTCGGGAAACTCCTGAAAAGACACGGTTGCGCTTTCTGCCATTTTTTTAGTGAATGCCTCGCAAGATAAGTGATATGTGCTTTACAGAAGCATGCTCACCTGCTCAAGATTGTCATGATTTTGCCGCTGATAAGCATGACAGCGATATTTCTGCTTGCTGCTGGGGGCCCGACCGTTGCGCATGAGCGCATCGCTTCCACAATGCGGATAATGCACCGGGATCGTTACCATGATACCCCCGATCTCTCAACACAATCGTGCTCTACTCTACCACATCATTCTCTTTTTAGCCACTACTCAAGAGTTCTCGCTGAAAAATGGGAGAGTGACTCTTCGCAAAAAAGAGGATGCGTTATGACAACCTCAGTCATCGTTACTGCTCTACATCAGAGAAGAAATAATCACCCCCATCTTGCAACCCATGTACACAGAACAAGCTGGTAGAGAGGGTTTTGTGTTACCGCGTTTCTGCTTCCAGAAGCAGAGCGACATCCTCACGGCATCGGTTGCAAGGACAATTTTGTGCAGGAAGCGGGTGATGCCCGCCAAGTGGCGGGAGAACATGGTCAATGATCTCTGACCATACCCGGAACTTCGCGTGAGCCTCCCCTGCTGCCAGGAAATTCCTTACCAGTTGCGCGAGTTTGAGATCCCAGGTGCTCAAATCAGCGAGCACCTGCTGAGGATCGACCCACCATTTTTGCTGCTGCTTGTAGTGAGTCAGGAGTACGCTTATCAGATCCATGTGCATGACCAACAATGCTGTGGATGAGTCTTCCTCCAGGGAGTGCTCTGCCTTCTCATGACACTGGAAAAGCAGCGATTGGAGCGCTTGCTGCTGCCTCTCTGAAATGGTGCGTGGTTGTAACTGTTGTGTTTCCTCTCGCATGTGGTGCAACTTTTTGGTTTTGTCGAAGATGATGATACTCTCCGCGATGGTCACTGGACGCATTCGTTGGTCCTGGTCAATCTCTTTACGTGTTCTTTCCTCGAATTGCTCCACTGTGAGAAACGTGAGATTGAGCAAAATACCATCGATCATCGGATGATTGAGATGATGATTGGCCCTATTTTCGTTCACGATTACAAAAACATCGGTGTTGCTCTGCTCAATAGCCACTCCACGCGCAACCGGACCGAAGATGAATGCTGCAAGGTAGCGGTCATATCCCTCCAGGCGTTGAATGGCCTGATAGACCGGACGGAGACGGGTTGGGAGTTTTGGAGTTGTCTGCATTAAGAGAAGTTTCTCTTGCGCTTCCCATGCAGGGATTTTGGACAAGATTGTTTCTCTTTCCTCCTGTGTTAATGAAGCAGCATGACCGCAACACAAAATGACTTTGTGACTATGAGGAAGTTGGTGTAAACAGCAGCCTGCAAGAAGATGACAATGGGAACAACACTCGTCCATGAAGCCTGCTTCGCGCAGGTGATGACAGCGAATAATCATGAGGCATGCTCTTTTGGGACGCGTAAGAGCTGACGCATCAGAGGACCAGAGAAGGACATTCCTTCAACTGAGACGTAGTATACCGATTTTTCCCCTTTCTGGCAAGTCCATCTTGCCGCGCATATGGTAGTATTTGGCACAAAGCAGTGGGAGCTGTTAGACGACTATTATTATGGCTGATGGTGTCAATTACTCAAGAGCAAAAGAGGCTCTTTTTGCTTTTCAAGAGCGCATGTTTTCAAACCATTTTGAGCACAGATGTCAAGGAAAAAGCGATAATGGAGCGTCAGTTTTTTCTACTAGAAAAGGCTCAATTGCGTGACAGGACGTTTCCCATTGAGCAGAATATAGGGAGATGCCTGTTCAGGAGCACAAATACCCAGCTTCTGTAAATCGGTCAAGCGGACATGAGTAAAGAGATCAAGGAAGCGGCACACCATGGGTGGGTCGTCCAGAACATAGCAGCCACAAAAATTCCACCCGGCATTGGTACATTCCTGTTGTGGGGAACAATAGGGCTAATGACAGAAGCTGCGAATGATAAAGTCAAGCTTACTATAACATTTGTGTATGTTCCCAGATAACAAGATTATCCATTATCCATCTGAGTATATTGATAGAGGTATCTCATGGGAAGATAATCACTTATGGTTGATCGAAGTCTGCGTAGGGAAGAGAGAAGTCTCCATGAGGAATGATGAAATCCGGTTGGCAGAGATCTTGTGGGAGATGCAACTGAAGATCAAGCAATGCTAGATATCCCAGAGAAGGGCTAAAGGCGTATATCCGGTAGCGAGGCTCTTTTTCTTCTGGACGATGAGCCATTCTCGTCGTCTGCAAGATGATTTTAAAGTCTTCAATACGTGGGAAGTCATCGAGGGGGGAATTGGGTGCTATCAATGGCAAAATCCTTCATCCACAGCGGCGTAGCGTTCTGGATCATGAAGACGAACATACGTCAGTTCAGGCTGAGTGGGATGATGGCCTTGGTAGGACAAAGGTGCAGGATTTTGCCAGGCTGGAGGCTGATTCTTCATCGGTGCAGGTCGGCCCATCTAAGATCGTAAAAAGATATTTGATGTGATCATCGAAGAGGTGCCTGCACTCCTGGCAAACAAGAATTTCCTCGTGTTCCCCAGTCGAGAGAGGTCTTAAAATCAGGCGGGGTCCTGCTTCCATATTGATCGTTTTTCCGCAGTGAGCACAATCTTCCTCGTCCATGAACGTATCCTCCGGATCAGAATAAACACTCTCTTTGCCTATTTTCGCATGGACAACGAGAGAAAGCAATTTCCAGATGAGGATGCCGTGAATGTGGTCCCTATGGTGGTATAGAGCAGATCGTAAGAGAAATGGGAGGAAGCGTGTTAGACGACTATTATTATGGCTGTAGTGCTTTGTGAAGATGCTTTCAGTGCACTTTCCGTCTATCAGGAATGTAGCGATCTAGTGAATGTGGTAGCAACTGGTGGTGCAGAGTGCGGGTTATTGACTCGCTGGATTGCTCGTTTGGTCTGTGCTCCTGTGGTGTTGATCGCGCTGGATGCGAATGCTGCTGGTGACAAATATGCTATGGAGTTGGGGAAGCGTCTCAAGAATGCTCGTCGGTTGCGTCTCTTGCTCAAGGATGCGAATGAGATGTTGATGGGTTCCTGGGATCTGTGGGAGTGGGTTTTGAGTGCGTTGAAGGTTATAGATGAGGATTTGAGGTGGAAAGCAGGCTGAACGTGCGAGAAGGAGAATATTGCGTGAGATTGAGGAGGGGCGGCTCATAACGGGCCGTGATCAACCTCTCAAAGATTATCTGAGCTATTGGCTTAGTGTGCAGAAAGGGGCCCTGAAGAAAGGTACCTATTCTACGTATTCCAGATATTTAATGAAGCGCGCTGCTCCAGCGCTTGGTCAGTGAAATTACAGAACCTGACAGGAACGATGTTTCAATCGTTGTATGCAAAATGGCGCAAAGAGGGAATGTCTGCAAATACGATCCGACTCATTCATACGATTATAAAGAAGGCGCTCGATGATGCCGTGATGTGGAGGAAGTTGGCACTCAATCCGGTAAGAGACGCTGAGCCGCCACGGAAAGAAGAGCGAGATATGCAGGTGCTCGATGTGGTCCAGGCACAAAAGCTTCTGGAAGCGCCAAAGTGAGATTCCCCCACTTTTGCGGAGGAGTGAAAGCTTAGCGTATACTTCTCCAGAAGGAGGGAATCATGCAGAAAGTCCAGAAGGTCTATACACCAGAGTTTAAACGAGAAGCCGTGCGCCTGGCGCAGACCAGTGGCAAGCCGATTGCACAGGTCGCCCGTGAATTGGGGATCTCAGATACGAGGGTCCACCAATGGCGCAAGGAGTTAGCTGATCACGGCCAGGAAGCCTTTCCCGGCACTGGGCATCAAACCGCCCAGGAAGAGGAGATTCGCAGCCTCAAACGGGAATTGGAGCGTGTGCAGAAGGAACGCGATATTCTAAAAACTCTGGGTATCTTCACGCGCGACCAGCCGTGAGGTACCTGTTTATCGAAGAGCATCGGAAGGAGTATCCTGTGACTCTGCTGTGTGAGACTCTTGGAGTGTCAGTGAGTGCCTATTACGATTGGCGCAAGCGTCCGATGAGTGACCATGCCCGCTCAGATGCCCACTTGGCCGATCAACTTCAGGCTGCTTATCATGTGTCCTGCGTGAGATGGCTTGTGGAGGGGGTTTATGAGATGGGGTAGGTGGTTTTGATAGCTGAATTGACACCTTATGAATTGAGGGTGTTTTTTCTATCTCTCGACACACTATTCCCTGGCAAACCGTTGCGCGTTCCGCGCCTGCCGCCGGGCCGCTTCCTCTGCACGGCTCTTTGCCTGTGCATTCGTTGTGAGTTCGGAGAGAAGGGTGGTCGTCGTTGCGGCTATTGCGTCTACGGCGGCAGAAAAAGCCTCTTCGTTCGCTCGCGAAGGCGTATTGAAGCCGCTCACTTTGCGCACAAATTGCAATGCTGCCAGGCGAATTTCTTCTTCCGTTGCCGCTGGTTCCATATTGAACAATGCCTGAATATTTCTACACATATGAGTTTCCTCACAAGCTCAATACTATTAGATGCTATCAATTGTGCTCTTTCCTCGGTATTCTATTGCAGATAAGCCAAAGCGGAAAGAAGGTACAAATGTGAAGCAGACCAGGAGACAAGATGTTTCATCAGTATACCATGTGTTATAGTAATCCTATGAAGAGGCTTCGTGTTCGCGAAGATTGTGTGCGTCCTTTTTCCCTTTACGCTACCGAGTATTACTTCAGCGACTTCATCTTAAAGAGAGGAATGAGAAGGAGATGTATCAACCACGCATAGGAGATCCTCTAGAGGCACTGGATACGCCCGCAATGCTTATCGACCTTCCATTGATGGAGAAGAATATCGCCCGGTTGATAGAACGTCTCCGTCTCCAGCGAAAAGAGATTCAGATCCGGCCTCACCTGAAAACGGTCAAGAGCCCAGCATTAGCGCGTCTGCTTTTGGAGGCTGGTGCTATTGGTGGGTGTGTGGCAAAGGTGAGTGAAGCAGAAGTCATGGCTTCCGGCGGAATTGAAGATCTCTTGATTACGACAGAAATTGTGGGTAGACCAAAACTCGTGAGGCTGACAACGCTCGTCCAGCGTTATCCACGGATCAAGGTTGTGGTCGATAGCCAGATTGGCGCACACCTGCTCAATGAAGCCATGCGTGAGGCACAGGCGAGCATTGATGTGCTTATTGATCTCAATGTGGGACAAAACCGTTGCGGAGTGGCACCGGGCGAGGAAGCCCTCGCATTGGCGCACTTCCTCAGCAACCTCAGCCATATACGTCTGATAGGGCTTCAAGGCTATGAAGGGCATTTGCAGCATATCCATGATCCAGAGGAGCGTGCGCAACGCTGTCGTCAAGCTATGCAACTTCTCACCGGAACTGTTGCCCAACTACGAGCGGCAGGTTTCCGCATCGACATCGTGACCACTGGCGGAACGGGAACTGCAGAGGTGTGTGCCAGTTGTGATGGCATTACAGAAGTACAACCAGGCTCTTTTATTTTTATGGATACGGATTACCGCAATGCGCTTGGTCCTGTCTACTCCAATGCTCTGACCATCCTCTCGACCGTGATCAGTCGACCAACGCCCACAAGAGCGGTGGTTGATGCTGGTCTCAAGTCGTTATCTACCGATAGTGGCATGCCCGAACCCAAAGGGTTGTCTGGTATCATGTATCGACCAGGGGGAGATGAACACGGTATTTTGACGTGGGAGCGTGATGATAGAGGGGCGAACCTTCCGTTGGAGATTGGTGATCGCATCGAATTTGTTCCCAGTCATATCGATACGACGGTCAATTTGCATGACACCTATTATGGATACCGCGATGGAATACTGGAAGCTATCTGGCCGGTTGCGGCCAGGGGAAAAGTTCAATGACAAAAATGGCAAATCTTGCAGGAGTTGCGCACAATATCGCACACCATTCCGCAAGTGGCCTGAGCTTTATTTCTCCCCATCTCGCTCAGGCGCTTCGTGCCGTTGGAGAAGAAACCACGACCATTGAATTGCTGGCAGAGAATCCGTATCCCCCGAAGGCTGCGGAACTGCAACCACTTCGATTGGCACTTGCTTCGCTCAAACGAACGGCACAAGAACTCCTGAAAAAACACGGGTTCACCCAGGACGACGTTCTTTCAATTGTGTTGCACGCCACTCCCTCACCGTGGGATAAACAGGGGTATACGGTATACACCAGGATCGTCATCACCGCAAAAAACGGTCGTATTTACGACTCCGGCTGGTTGTTTTAATGACTGTGACCAGAAGAGACTGTAGATATCCGGTGAGGTTTCTGTTTCTCTCCCCTGAGACCCTTAAAAAGGCTTGAATACTTCCGGATTCGTGATGTTCGATCGACTGCCAGCGACAAAGGCAAGAAGGTGATCAAAGGCAGCTCCGAACAGCGCTTCGTAGCTGTCTCTTTCGACATAGCCCAGGTGTGGAGTGCAGATTACATTCTTCATATGCAGGAGTGGATGGTCCGTAACTGGTTCACTCTCGTAGACATCAACGGCGGCATATCCTGGCCGTCCGTTACGAAGCGCTTTTTCCAGTGCACCTAGTTCAATCAATGCCGCCCGGCTAGTGTTGACCAGGAGGGCCGACGATTTCATCTGCGCCAGATCTTCTGCCGTAATGATGCCACGCGTCTCTTGCGAAAGCGCAAGATGTAGGCTCAAGACATCAGCTTCCCTGAATAAAGCATCCCGGCTGGCAGCCACTGCGATGCCGTTGGCCTGAGCGCGGGTGCGTGATCCCTCTCGTCCCCATACCAGCACCTTCATCCCGAATGCCTGTCCGTAAGTTGCGATCAGGCTTCCAATATTTCCGTAGCCGAAGATGCCCAGTGTGTGACCATGGAGGGTGCGTCCGAGCGTCTGTTGCCAGTGACCAGCTTTCAGGGATGCGACCTCCTGGGGAATGAAGCGCATCGCAGCCAGGATCAGTCCCCAGGTCAACTCCGCCGTTGCATATGGTCTTCCTGCGTTGGTTGGGGTCGCATAGACGACCGCGACGCCGTGACGGGTGCAGGCGGCAAGATCGATGTGCGGGGCACGTTTGCCCGTTTGAACAATAAGGCGCAAGTCTGGCAAGAGTGCGAGAAGTGCTTCAGTGATGGGCGTACGCTCACGAATGAGTACCAGTGCCTCCACTCCTGGCAGGCGAGCTGCCAGGATTTCAGGTTGGTTGATATGTTCATGTGTGACGACGACGACATGCTGCCCATTGAGTTTCTGAAAGCTGTCAAGCGTTCTTACTGCATCCTGGTAGTCGTCGGGAATGGCGATCTTCATGTGTTTTTCCTCAATGGTGTGACATTTCATTGGATGAAAACAAAATCGACTGTTGTTCCATTCCTGCCTATTTGGAGCGTCGTATGGTTTCACCTGGTAATGACTTTCGTACGGGTCACTCAGGAGCGAAGAATGGTTGCTTGAAGAATTCGTTCCGCTTCAGACACAACCAGATTTCGTCCCAGAGGTTTGAGGTAACATATTTGATAGTCAGCATTTCCAACATCAGCTTCCAGGATAAGATGAAACGGTTGTAAGAACGATGAAACAGAAGAAGGTTCCAGGCCAAAGAGCCAGGGGGAATTCCGTTTCGCCATCATCTTCATGATCGTCGTAGCACCAGGAACATTTGAATGTCGCTCGATGATGCTTTTTAACACATAGGTGAAGATGAGAATGCTACCAGGAGCTGCTTTACCCGCAAAAATCAGCGTCTGGCGGATAGCCTCCTCCGAAAGATATTGGGTGACTCCCTCCCATACAAACACCGTTGGTTTGGAAGGATCGAAGATGGTCCCAGGAAAGATTGCTTCCAGGTTCTGTGTATCAAAGTCAATAGGGAGGAAGGTGACGTGTTTGGGCACCTGGCCGAAGTGTTTTTGAAGTTGCTTCTTTTTGTCTGCTTGCACTGAGGGAAGGTCAACTTCAAAAACGTTCACATGCTCCATCCCGGCGAGGCGATAGGGGCGAGTGTCAAAGCCCGCACCCAGGATCACGACCTGTCCGATGCCCTGTGAGAGAACATCCTGGACGGCATCATCGATCCAGCGGGTCCGACAAACCTGGGTACCGTAAGTTCCTGGCATAATCGCATCGGTCTGTTTTTTTGTGAAATTGCGGATGCTTTTGAATTGCATGAGCGTTCGGATAGAAGGACCAACCAGGGCATTGACGACTGGATCGTAAAAAAGCCGGGTGGCCTCGGGTTCGGATTGTTCGATGAGCCGGCATGTCGCAGCGCCAAGAGCTGTATTTCCAACTGCTTGCTTTGCCATTATGAAGCCTATTCACTCAAAAACGACGTATGGTGCCACGCGTGCATTGTATTGCCAGCGGATGGGAGGTGTCAATGATGCTGGACTCACTTCTTCTCCTCAAGAAGAGAAATAATCACCCTCATCTCGCAACCTATGTACACAAAACAGGTTGCGAGATGAGGTTTTTGTGCTACGGCGTTTCTGCTGCCAGAAGCAGTGCAATGTCCTTCCGGCAACGGTTACAAGGACAATTTTGTGGTGGAAGTGGATGATGACCGCCAAGTGGCTGGAGAATATAGTCTATGATCTCAGACCATACCTGGAACTTTGCATAAACCTCACCTGTCGCCAGGAAATCTCTTACCAGTTGCGCCAGCTTGAGATCCCAGGTGCTCAAATCAGCGAGTACATGCTGCGGATCGACCCACCATTTTTGCTGCTGTTTGTAGTGAACAAGAAGCATATTTATCAGATCCATGTGCATGACCAACAAGGCTGTAGATGGGTCTTCCTCCAGGAAGTGCTCGGCCTTCTTATGACACTGGAAGAGCATCGATTGGAGCGCTTGCTGATACCTCGCTGAAACAATGCGTGGTTGCAACTGCTGTGCTTCCTCTTGCATGTGGTGCAACTTTTTGGTTTTGTCGAAGATGATGATGCTCTCCGCGATGGTCACTGGACACATGCGTTGGTGCTGGTCAATCTCTTTGCGTATTCTTTCCTCGAATTGCTCCAGCGTGAGAAACGCGAGATTGAGCTGGACACCAACAATCATCGGATGGTTGAGATGATGCTTGGCCCTATTTTCATTCACAATTACAAAAACATCGGTGTTGCTCTGCTCAATAGCAACCCCACGCGCGACCGGGCCGAAGATGAACGCTGCAAGGTAGCGTTCGTGCCTCTCAAGGCGTTGAAGGGCCTGATAGGCTGGACGGAGACGCGTTGGGAGTATTGGGACTGTCTGCATTGAGAGAAGCTTCTCTTGTGCTTGCCATACAGGGATTTTGGGGAGGATCGTTTCTCTTTCCTCCGGTGTTAATGAAGCAGCGTGACCACAACACAAAATGGCTTTGTGGTCATGAGGAAGTGGCTGTAAACAGCAGCCTGCAAGAAGATGACAATGGAAACAACACTCGTTCATGAGGCCTGCTTCGCGCAGGTGGTGACAGCGAATAATCATGAGGCATGCTCTTTTGGTACGCGTAAGAGCTGACGCATCAAAGGACCAGAGAAGGACATTCCTTCAACTGAACCGTAGTATATCAATTCCCCCCTTTTCTGGCAAGACCATCTTGTCGCGTCGTAGTATGAGGACAGGGACAAACGGAGTACCAGTGCGACGAGGAGCATTCATGAAATCAGTTGATCATCTGCAAACGATGGCGTTGACCTATCAAGAAATAGCTGAGGGAGAACAGCCCTGGGTTGCACTAGGAAATTTTATGAATGACTGGTTCTACTACGCCAGGGATCGACGAGTTAAACTGATTGCAACTCCTCTTTCGATGCCAGAGCCCCCTTCTGAGGAGATGCACCCATGGCCCACAAACCTTCCGTACGAGCATTTCTTCGCGAGCAAACACCAGAGCCATTTGCCCGGCGCAACATCTATTGTGGCAATCGCGTATTTGCGAACAAATATGAATTGGTTGAGCAGTATCATCGATTGCCGGCTCCCATCGCAGCCCTCCATCTTCTTTTCTTGCGTAAAGAATGCTGGCATGTGCTGAGGATGCTGATGAATGCCAGAAACAAGCAGGAGAGCCTCTTAATAGGAGGTGAAAGGATAACCCAGTTTTCTCCTATGCCATGCTTGCTCAGTGCTTTGCACGAAGAGCATCAATAAGAGATGAGAAGCCGGTCTCTCACAGCGTTATGAGGTATGAGAAGAGAGGCCGGCTCTTTTCATCGTTTCAACAGGAATAAGCCTCCCAGGATTGCAAGTTTTCATAAGTGTAAATTCAGTGTTCTCGCTTGTAGTAGAGAGGAAATTCTCATGGCTGATCTGAATAACCCAAAGGTTCAGAAGATCCTTCACTCAAAGGCATTTGCGCATCTGGCGACCATCAGTTCCACCAATGGAGAGCCACAGTCGTCACCGATGTGGTTTTTGTGGGATGGTCAGCATATCAAGTTGACCCATACCACCAATCGCAAGAAATATCAGAATATCATCCAGGACCCGCGTGTCTCCATCTCCATAACGGATGTTGATAATCCCTACACGTATGCCGAATTTCGTGGTGTCGTCGAAACGATTGAGGATGATCCCACTGGAGCTTTTTATAATACTCTGGCGGAGCATTATGACTCTTCTGGACGCTATCGAGGCGATTCACGGGTGATTCTCTATGTGAAGATTCAGCACATCGTTGGTCAAAATATTTAAGAAAATAATGGCCTGTTCTTGCTGCATCCAATCCATGGGAAAATCATTGCCTGTGCCGTTATGGGGATTGATGGCAACTATGTAGTGAAGTCATGAAAAAAGGAAGAAGGATGGTGATGTCTCCCACAAATTTTACTGCAATCGAGACCCCCAGATTGCGTTTGAGATCCTTTACCGAAGCCGATCTTCCCGCATTCATCGCCTATCGCAACGATCCTCTAGTTGCCAGATACCAAAGCTGGGAAGGGATCAGTGAAGCCGAGGCGTCGGCATTTCTTCAGGAGCAGAAAGAGATCCAACCAGGCATTCCGGGCCAGGGAATGCAGATTGCCATTGAATACAAGGACACGGGAGAGCTGGTTGGTGACTGTTATTTCCTGATTCAGGAACAGGATGAGCAACAAGCCGAGATCGGGTACACCCTTGCTCGTGCACACCAGAGGCAAGGTTTTGCGACGGAGGCCGTTTCAGGTTTGCTCACCTATGCATTTGTGCACCTTCATCTCCATCGCATTAGCGCGATCACCGATTGTGAGAATGTGGCCTCAGTCGCGTTACTGGAGCGGCTGGGATGCGCCGGGAGGGTCATTTTCTCTAGAATGTCTGGTTTAAAGGAACGTGGGGCGATGAATATCTCTATGCCATTCTCAAGGAGGAATGGCTGAGGAAACATGACAGAACTCTGTGATGAAACCTCAGCAAGAAGTGCATTGAGTGGGGTTCTAATGGGAATACAATGGTCTCATCTCACCTCCATGGTGACTACAGGCTCCTGAGACGCCTCCTGAATGGGAGTAGGTTGCGTCGTTACATTCATCAACGTACCCATTTGTACTCTTCCAAAACTCGCGATACAGTCGAAGTAGGTGCAAAAGGTGGATGGTGGATTATAAATCAACGTTCCCACCTGAAAATTATACCCCCAGGGATTCCCATTGACGCCTGCTATCGGAGCTGGCGTTGGCTTTGGGGCTGGTGGGGCTGTTGGAGCTGGCGGTCGCGTTGGTATTGGAGTCGGCGCTTTTGTAGGTGTTGGGGGGAGGACCTTCGTCGGGGCAATGGTGGGTCTAGTGGTCACTTGCGTTGCTTTTGGAGTCGGATTGGTTGCTTTTCTCTGCGCAATTGTAGAAGAACTCTTTGGAGACACTGTCGTGGTATTGCCCGTATTCCCTGAAGTGGTTCCTACGCTATAAATAAAGAGTGCGCAAAGTGTGACTATAATACCAACAATTATCCCGACCCCTGGTCTTCTCGAGGGTGATGGAGTAGACCCTGGTGCTACCAATCCTTGTTGTGATGCCTGCCTTTGCGCAAGAAATACCCGCACAAAATAGATGCCCAGCACGATTGGAGAAAACAGAAGACACAGCAGTCCCAGGAAAACGTATTTCGCTCTTTTCCCTTTCTGCCATTGTATCCAGCCATTGATGGTAAAGAAGCCGCGCCAGTCGAGAATGAGCGCACTGACCAACACGCCCCAGAAGAGACTGATTCCCAAATTTCCAAGAAAGATCGCAAAGCCATTTTGAGAAGACGCTCCTGCGATAAAAACAAAGAGCCAGAAAGCAATGTACGCACCAATCAGCGTAAACAATACCTTCTTCTTATAAGGGCTGGATGTCTTGCCAGGAGGTTGTGAAGGCAAGGGGTAAAACTGTCCAGGTATGGGAGGAGGTGGTGGTGGATAAGCACCTTGATACAATGGGGGATATGGGCCTTGAGATGGCCCAGCAGGTGGTGATTGCCATGGGTCTTGCTGCGACGGATTGAACGGATATGGTCCCTGTCCATTGTTTTTCCGCTGCGGATCGTTATTTGGTGGCTGATTCATCTCTTTTCTTCCCTTCAACATATGTACACTTTTCTATACATAAAACGACTAGTATTATATCTAGTAACATTATACAAGATAGATCTTTTATCAAGGAAGGAGAGAGTTGTGTTTGTCAAAACTTCCAGATCTCCCATACGCAGGAAGAAGAGAAGAGTAAAAGTTGCATAGGAGTTTTCTTATGAACACTGAGTCCTCCCCTGATGATGCAGCACGGCAAACATTTCTTACCCCGATCATGATGTTGTTATCTCTCTCAACAATCGCCTGGACATCCATGGAGTACCAAATACTTCCTGTCTCTCGGAGCATTGGCCTGGTGGTAACGGCTCCTGGGATGCCTGGCGAGGCTCATATTCTTGCGGTGTCGATCTCGAATGGACGGGCGATGGACTATGTACGGTTTCCTGGTGAGGGTGTTCCGCACTATCAATTGCTGATCGGAAATGGGCAGGGTGTTTCGGTAGGGTACCACCGTGTCTCCTGTGATCCGACCACCATTGTCGCCGCTCTCTGTGCATGGGCGACATCACTGCAAGCGCCAACAAAAAGAACACTCGCTCCAGTCAGCGAACACGATCTACTTCCTCTGCGGCGGAGAGCGATAATTCAGGCGTCGATCCAGCAACGGGTGCAAGCGTTGCTTTCGCGCGGTGTGGATCGATGTAGCGAACCCGTAATGAGTGAGTTTGGTCTTGTTCATGACGATGCATTGCCGCAGTTGGTACAGGGATTAACTATTGCGGCACGTGAAAGACTCGATGGGGATCTGCATCACCTGGCAGCCGATCTGCTGGTGAGCCATTTCCCGCGCCAGGAAGACGGACGTTTCCCATTGGATGCGATGGTTCTGCTTGCATCCTATGAGTCCCACCTTGCACAGGGCCGGGATCGGCAGATGTGGTTGGTTGCGTGTGCACCGAAGCGACGCCGTGACCAGCAGGTTATCACGCTCTCACTGGCCTCGCTCATCGGCGCGAATCATGCCGACCGCTGGGATCAGGCACGCTGGTTGTGGGATGTGAGCCAACACTAAGCTTCTGATGAGGTGCGCTGGGGTGTGTCAGGGCTGGCTCTGGACATGGTAGGGTTGGATCAACGAGCCGACCATCTCTCATTCTTCACCGGACGTTGCGCACTACCCAACCCTTCCCTGGTTGATCGTGTCAGTTTGTGTCTGCTCCTACAAGATGAAGGGAGGATAGAAGAGGCATTTGCGCTTTTTGACGTTGATCTGACCCCCAATGTGTTGAAGATTTTGTATGGTCAGCGTATTACCGAGGGCCATTACATGAGTCAGGGGAGTTGGGCCATACCAATGCTTCATGCACTGCGTCGTGCGACTCCCTGGCGTTTTGCCTCTGCTCTCGCAACGGGAAAGCGTTTGCGGTTACTGTGGTTTCCTCATCAAACGCAGCAGCGGAAGGCTTCTCTGATGCTCACCTGGGCAAACAAACAGATGGGAATGCCAGCCTTAGAGATCGAGTGGACCGCGTCCAATAAGGTACTCGCGGAAACTGCCTGGAAGAGACCGCTTGATCTCGATCTCAAGAGATTTCGTTCTCTGTATATGGACGATCATGTTTAATATGCATGCTTTATCTATTCGGAACGTTATAATGATGCTCTTATGTTTTTCTCTGATCAAATGATTATCATATCATTTGATCACAGTGGATCGAGGTAAAGGTTTCCCTGATGAAGAGTATTCCTGGCTATTCTGCCGAGCCACTGCTATCATCTCTGTTTTTAGCTCTCTCCTTTGCCGCCTGAGCTGCCTTTTTGCCACGACCCTCCACCACGTAGGTGTCTACATCTTCTTTAAGATACAGCGTCGTTCGTGGCCCAATTTGCATTGTGCGGATTTTCTTCTGACGTGCGAGAGATCGCAGATAATCCGGTTTGACCGTTCTCCGACTCTTCTTTGTCAGAACCTGAGCAGCAACTGATGCGGTATACCAGTCCTCCAGACTCTGAAGGCGTTCTTCCATCGTGTTCTCTCCAACCGTCCTATCACAGGCATATCGCGCTAAAAGTACACCACAGAGGACTGTTTGTCAATGTTCACCACAACATCCTTGACAAAGTGCCCTATGTAGCGTACTTTAATAAAGTAGCCTATGTAGTGTACTATTTGTGAGGTGCTCCTGGCCCGAACAATGCGTGAGGCAACGAAAGAGGAGTCATCAATCAGATGATGTTCAGCAAAGTCAACCAATCAGTGCACGAGATACATTCATATTCTTCCAGAAATGTAAGCAAAATGACATATAAAATAAACCCAACCGTTCATATTCCCAGGAATATGAACGCGTTGAGAGAATGAACGGAGAAAAACCATGTCATACCTTCTCCCTGATACCGAAGACAATCTCCTCCTCAACGTATCTGATCTCATCTCTCTCAAAGGTGCACATGAGATACCGGGAGGCGTTTTCGCTCTGCGTGCTCTTGATCAAGAAAATCTTGAACACTTGCAATGGAGCGATCCCGAAAGTTGGCCGCCGATTCTCGTGACCCGCTGTATGGCTGGCTATCTTGTTATTGATGGATATCATCGTTGGGAAGTGGCGAAAAGGCGGCAATTGAGGACGCTCAAAGCGACCTGTCGAGCCTATCACGATGAGAACGAAGTGATTGAAGCCGCATTCAGAGCAAATCTGTTCCATGGACTCAAAGCGACTGCTGAGACAAGAGGTGATTACGCGTATTGGCTTCACATCACCTACCCCGAAATGCAGCAAGATGATATTGCTCGTCGGGTCGGCATCACACAAGGAGCTGTGAGCAAAGCAATTTCTCGTCGGAGCAACGAAGCCAGGAAGACAATGCAACAGCGAGAAACCATTGAGAAAGAAAAGCAAAAGAAGCAGGTACAAAAATCGTGTCGTCATTTTACTCGTGTCGCAACGCAGTTTCTTGATGACGTTGAGCAGCTCGATGATGTGGAACTTAGAGCGATTTTCAATACCATCATGACAAGGGAAGAGAAGATCAAACTGGCACGGATCAGTAGACTACTGACGGATGAAGATGCACTCACACTCTGGTTTAGCAAAAAATAAAGGAATTACTCAAGTGCCAGGAGAGGTGGGAGGAAAGGAAGCGTATGTCTCTTGTTTACTGCAAACACCGCTGGTTCGAACGAGCGAACATCACACGAACACGGGTAAATAATACAGTGGTCTGACATCCCAGGAATGCACCATCAGGAAGGCTCTTTGCTACAACGTTTGCCCTTCTGTCGAGAAATCGACGGCAAACGCTTCCACTTTCTCTCCCTATCGCATTCGAGATACTCCAGAATCCTTTCCTGCTTGTCAGTTGTCTACCAGATTCTGTAATTCTTCTTTCGCCACTTCAAGCTTCCTGCTTTCTCATCCATCTCCTTGCATCTCTTGCCATAACTCAATAAATATGGCCTGTAAGGTTTCGTAAATACTGTCCGGTCTTTGGATTCCAGAGACAAGCATACGATCACAAGAACTAGAGGCAAGCATTGTTCCATCGGGAGACTATGCAATTTTCCAGATATTTTGCTCGTGCTGTCCTTGCAATGTATGGCGCAATGTCATTCCATGAGTGCTACTATTTGCCACGATCTCAATTTCCATAGCTGATCCTGTTTTGTGTTCCCTTTGTAAAAAAACCTTGAAAGTTATCATAGCAATAATTAAGTCTATGAGTATTGCTTCCCAACAACTTGACCTGTTATGCCCCAAATCAACTGCTTCATTGGGTCTGGATCATTATTGCGAAAATCGACCCACCGCCGGATTTTAAGAAACAATGGTAGAGACACATCTTCAGGAGCATCAGAGAGTAAAAATAGATATGAAATACAAACGTCTCATGAACAAGGGTCCTATTATCAAGGTAGCTTCCGATGACTTTTACCAAATGTTTGCCTATGCCCAGCGGTATCACTGTCAGCATGTCTTGCTCCTCTATCCACAAACAGCCGATCTATCAGAGCCTCTTTATCAATCGTTTGCGCTGACCGACGATGAAAAAGTGATTGTCGCTACAACCGTTGATTTGTGTAAAGATCTTCAACGCAAAGAAGAGCAGCAAAAACTCAAAGACAGCCTACGATCATTATTAAGAATGGAGTAAGTGAAATGAATACAGAAGGACAAGACTGGCGTAAAGAACTTGTCGTGTGGCTTGGAAATTATCCTCGCACAATGCCAGATGATGTGCGTCAGTTAAGAGAAGAATTTGTAAAGCGTTTCCCTTTGGAAACGCTCGGAGATATGACGTTAGAGCAGTATGCAGGAGGAAAATTATACGACGGTTTCTGTTACTGGTTAGAGACAAGAACAAGAAATTTGGGGAGTATTAGTGGTGGAAGTTCTGCAAAATTTGGTGTCTATCTTGGAAGCGATAAGCAATGGCATTATAATATTAGGAGTTTTCAAAGTGTCGAAGACGCTCTTGTGAAGCTGAAACATGCACTGGTAGTACTCACCAATGCAGTTCAAAAAGGGGAGTTTGACAAACTTGATGAGCTTGGTGCTAATCTTCTTGGCCCTAATCGCTATATGTTACGAAGTAAGCCTCTCTATCTCTATTTTCCTGATGCATTTATCCCTTGTTTTAAAATAGAGCATTTAGAATACTTTATGAGCTTGTTTGAGGTAGGTCCACAAACAGGCTTTGATCTACTAGCGCTCAACCGGCAGCTCCTCAATCACTTGCGCAATCTCCCAGAATTTACGGGATTTGATACACGACAAATGATGAACTTTCTCTATGACTGCTTTACACCCCCAGTCAAACTAACAACTCCAGCTCCAATAGTAGAGATCGAGGGTGTTCCAAATGTGGAGACAGAAACTCTCTCTAAAGAACTTCAGCGTTTGATTGAACTAGTACAGCGCACACGTAACATTATTCTTTATGGACCACCAGGAACCGGAAAAACCTATATCGCGCAAGAATTTGCCAGTCAATTCTTAGATAGCCAGAAAGAACAGCCATTTGAGCACTATTATACGCTGGTGACTTTTCACCAATCATTTGCATATGAGGAGTTCGTTGAAGGGCTGAAACCACGCTTGAGCGAAACATTACCGCTTCCTGACCAGCAAAACAATACAACTGGGGACAATCAGCAGCAGCACTCAGGTATGAATGTGGAGTACGCAATCGTTCCTGGTATTTTCAAACGTGTCTGTATGCAGGCGCAAGAGGATTGGCAAAAGTACCCCGAAAACACGCCGAAGTACGTACTTGTCATTGATGAGATCAATCGGGCAAATATTGCGAAGGTTTTTGGAGAATTAATCACGTTAATCGAGGATGATAAGCGACTGGGGCAAGGTCATGAACTGCTTGTAAATCTCCCCTACTCGGGGAAGCGTTTTGGCGTGCCGCCCAATCTGTATATTCTCGGGACGATGAATACCGCAGATCGTTCTATTGCCTTACTTGACCTCGCACTGAGGCGACGATTTGCCTTTATGGAAGTAATGCCTGATGCGACTCTTCTCCATGAGAAGATTGCAGGAGTTGATCTACAAAAGTTGCTAGAGCGTCTCAATCAGCGAATAACAGTATTGCTTGATAGTGATCATCAAATTGGGCATAGTTATTTCATCAATGTGCAAGCTATCGATGGATTACGCTTTGCATGGTACTACCGTATTGTACCTCTCTTACAAGAATACTTTTATCAAGATGGAGAGCGCCTACAAGCTGTTTTAGGGAAGCAATTTGTGATAATGATACCACCCGATTCGCAACTGTTCAGTGATGAGAGTGATAGTTTTGGCAATGATAGATCGCTTTACAGTATTAACCAATTCGAAAATGATGCAAGTTTTTTGTCAGCTTTAATGCAGTTAGCAGGACAATAATTTTGCCTTCATCTCCGTGTGATAGATACGGAGTGTTAGAGAGATTAGAAATAACCGTACAACCACGTTTAGGAGGAATTTCATGGAAGACCAAATACTCTCATTGATCCAGAAGAGTGGACTCACGCGCATTACCGACGATATCACGTCTTTATTGAGGTATACCATTAACATAAAAACGTCGTCCATTGATGAAGCTGAACTCCCACTCGGCAGCTCGAAAATTGGTGGTTTGCCGGATCTTCCTCCTGAGATAGATTGGCCTGAGTGGGATGAGCAACCTCTGCCCTTGATTGCTCAAATTCGCCTGGCTGATATTGCCTCGTATGACCGATCTGGTGAGCTGCCGCATACGGGTATGCTGTATTTTTTCTTCAACGAAGAAGCGCTCGATACCTATCCACCGGCACGCAGTAGTTGGCGTGTCTTGCATTATGATGGCGATAGTGCTTATCTCCAGCGTCAGGTGGTGTCCTCGGAGGAACAGCCCATTTATCCCGCCTGTGTAGTTGAATTTTCTACATTACTAACCCTTCCACCTCTTGAATCATTGTATCTTGAACGATTAGGTCTCTCCTATGATGCCTATCGTCCTGAAGCGTCACGCGAGCAAAAGAGAGAGGTTGACGCGTATGAGAAACTGCTGGAGCAACTAGAGGCCACGCAAAAAAGTGCGTCGCCATATCATCAACTGCTGGGGCATCCCTATCAGGTTCAGGGAGACCTGCTTTTGGAATGTCAGCGAGATACTCATTCTGAAGGAGATCCAACAGACTGGCGGCTGCTCCTGCAAGTTGATTCCGATGACAATGCGCATATGATGTGGGGAGATGTCGGTGTGCTTTATTTCTACATTCCCCAGTCGGCTCTGATAACCCATGACTTCGCTCAGGTGCATTTGATTATGCAGTGTGGCTAATCTGTGCGCACGTCAAAAGAGATTGTCTCGTGTCTTGCCTCTTGAGTGTACTGCTCACCAGCCGTCCAGGGAGCATACTGCTGAATGTCTTTCCCTAATGGGCTCTCCTTCCAGTTGTGGCCAGGGAGCATCGGGGTCATTGGGAGAATACTCGCAAAAGAAGCCATCGTTGAAGCTGGATTCCACCAATCGGTCTCCAATGCGGCTTTGCCCTGTTGTTTTCCATCTGACAGTTTCATGCCGAGTACGCAGTGTTGGCGAAGTTGCAGTCCCCAAAATTTGCGAAAGTTTAATGGAAAGGTCGAATAAGGTTGTATACTTCCAATTCTGATGATATTTTGCCATGGTGTGTAGATACGAAAGCCCCAGGCATAGTAGGTTGCCCCATCCTCCGTGAGGACAAGCCGGGTACGTTTTATTGTCAAATACATACCCGTCATCGCCAGACAAAAGACAATGCCTACCATGGTGGTCCCGATAGAATTTGCAATACTCTCGTTGATCGATGGCAAAAAGGTCAAAAGCCCAAATCCTATCCCAGCGAATCCAAGCAAAGGGAAGATCAGTAGAATCATCATTACATAATGTGGAAGAAAATAGACTTTTTCCGCAGAAAGAGTTTGAGAGCTCATACTGGATACGCTCCTTGTGTCGAGATATTTTCCCTGTAGGGGAAGGAAAGTTTCTACAGAGTACAATTATAGAGATCTCTTCAGTTTTGAGCAAGCATCGATGACAAAAAACTAGAGGGTTCGACAGAGCTGAACTACGTGAACCTGATACATTAGCAAAATGAGAAAAAACGGGGCTTTAAGAGTATGAAAGAAGCAAGAGAAGATGAACAGTTTGAAAAAGTGGTTCACAAGATTGATCCCCAGAATAGGCTGCTTTGTACATGGAAATTGGAAGGAGGAGTCTCAGCGCATGTGGCGGTGCTGGAGATGCTCCAGCCTGATGGACAAACGAAAAAAATAATTGTCCGTCAGCATGGAGATAGGGATCTCAAATACAATCCGCAGATAGCTACAGACGAATTCAAACTTTTGCAACTCTTGCACGCTCTCGGATTGGCGGTGCCAATGCCTTATGATCTCGATCAATCGGGCGAGATTTTGGCGAGACCCTCCATCGTGATGGAATATATTGAGGGCAATCCGGAATTCATTCTTACTCAGGTATGGGATTTCATTCCTCAACTTGCCACCACACTCTTCAGGATTCATCAGGTTGGGTGCACGAATCCGGATCTCACCTTTCTGCCGAAAATCGAGGAAAGATATACCGAAATGCTGAGAAAACGCTCAGCAGCCGTTGCTAAATTCGTAGACGAAGAGCGCATTCGGGAGACGTTGGAAGCTGTCTGGCCGTTGCCTCCGCGAAATCACGTGACGTTGCTGCACGGCGATTTTTGGCCTGGCAATGTGCTTTGGAAGAATGGACACCTTGTAGCTGTCATCGATTGGGAGGACGCTGCACGAGGAGATCCCCTGACGGATGTTGCTAATAGTCGACTGGAGATCTTGTGGGCGTTCGGAAGTGAGGCGATGGATCAATTCACCAGCGTGTATCAATCCATGACTAGCCTTGATTTCATGTATCTCCCATATTGGGATCTCTGTGCTGCTTTGCGACGTGTTCCTCAACTTAGCCAATGGGGTCTGGATACGACGACAGAAACAGCCATGCACGAAAAACATCGCTGGTTCGTTCGTCAGGCATTTGAAACGCTTTCCTCGTCAGTGCTTCTTCGAGAGAAGCGACGATATTCAGATTGACGCTCTCATGACCCAATGCTTCCCCAATGTCTCTTCCAACCTGTCGGCGAGCAATGGCACCGACGAGTTGAAATTCGCTTGATACCAGGATGGCTTCTGTCACTGCACGTCCGGTTCAGCCTGTCGCGCCTGCGACACACACGCGAATATCCATAGCTCCAAATCCTTTCTGTCCTCTTTGTCAACGCCAGGAGTCATTTGAGTTTATTATACCCTGGCTTGAACACCCTGGTTGTTGCGCTGGTCGTCTATCGTCAACCATCCATGCTCAAACTGTGCTGATATGATAATCGAGCACTTTCGCACACGCTTCTTCGCGCCAGGGATGCAACAATTTCCGAAACTGGATTGCGCGTTTTATATTCGCTTACTTGCTACCCAATAGCAATCACAAGCGGATCTTCCATGCAGAAAATTTGCTCGATGGCTAAATCACGAAATGTACATGAGAGCCGGATAAAGTTTGCATTTGCATATATAGGAACAAAAAGAATCCCTGCTTGGTTTGCTGCAAGCAGGAAAGAGAGGGAATTTAGCGAGTCCAGTAGGATATAAAGGTGTCAGATTTTGGATATGCCATAAACTGGATGTTTAAGACATTTGTGCAATTATCTTTGGTATACACCTCCGATGTACCTTGATTGCTTCCCTCAACCTTGATGTGCCAATCAAGGTTGTTATCTACCGACTGAACGGCTGTAATTATGCCTACATGACCAGCGGTTTGATCAATGCCTGCCCCAAATTGAGGCTGGAATACCACAATATTGCCTACAGAAGGAACTAATGCCTGCTTCCATCCTGACTTGCTGAGCCATCCAGGCCAGTCTTTAGCATTGGGATAGGTGTTGGATAGGCCGAAGTAATTTGCTACATACGTGGTACACTCGCACCATGTAGCTGAGGAAGGCGGTACGTAGTGAATACTATGGAAACCGTTGGGAGCAGAGTTGACCTGCCCAGCTTGATTGTAGACATCGAAGCTGATCGTCACGTCGCCAGGGCTAATGACGCCTTTGAGCATCCAGGGACACTCATAGACATTGCTATATGTTGGACTGGTTACATGGCAGATGATGTTCCATTTGCCGTTGAACCAGCCTGTGAAGTTAACATAGGTAATCGCCGGGTCTCCTGAGTTGGCCCGGTAGGCTGATGCTTCAAGGACTGTACTATTCCCCACCTGCTGTCCATTTGCCGGAGCGACCCACATCCCGCCAAGTGAACTACTGGCAAAGGCATTAGAGGGCAATGCAATCGCTGGGACGAAAGCGAGAAGGACTGCTCCAAGAAAAATCACTCTAAAAAATCGCGGAACCTTATCCATTTTCTTCTCTCCTTCCATTGATTATGAATCCTGAGCCCTTACAACCAAAGCCATAATCCAAAGAGCTAAAATTGTAATTTTCTATTTCTGAGATGTACCTTTCACGCAAATGCTGGTGGAATTCCCCATTTGTAGCTTTCATAGTAAGCTTTCCTCTGTAAGTCATTCTATTCCATTTCTCTATAAGTCAAAAACGTTTCTTTGTAGTAGAAAGCATAGAGGTATGATCATTGGTTTTCTATAATAAAGCGATCATAGATTTAGGTAAAGTTAAAGAAGTGGGTGTTATTTTCCATACGCTTTGAGAGTTCGTAACTATTCCGTGTAAATCATTTCATTCACTTTTTGAGGGTATATTCAACTTTTGTAACAATATCCCAGCTGTTTCGAGACAGGAAAAAGGCAAATTGGCAAGGGCGAGACGGAGGAAGTGCGTTTACGATGCTAAGAAATCCAATTGTTGGATACATTCTATCCTCCCTTTTTCAGCTCTGGGTGTTCCACTCATATACAAAAGATACAGGGCGAGGGCGGAAAAAGAGCGGAAGGTGCCTGGAAAGATCCTTTGTCAGATATGTAGACGTGAAGCGGGGACGTCACCACAGTTCAAAGAACTCCTCAGTCCCCAACGTGGGAATGAGTGAATCCGCCAAGGTTGCCACCGATTCTGTTTTGTAGAGGTTCAACCACCCATCAATATCGCCCAGGTAGCACATGCGCTCAGCACCGAACAGCCGCTGCGCTGGATCGAAAAGGGTGAAGCGCAAGACTGGTGTATATTGGGCATGCAGTTCCATCTCGGATTGCACCTGCTTCATACGCTCTGGACTCACCCATACCGATGGCAGTATTTTGGGAATCAGCGTCTCATAATCGGGACCAACCCGTTCGTAGATCTCGATCTGGTTGTGCTTCACAACCACTCGATACTTCCGCGCATCAGGAAGCTGCTTGACCGCTTCCTCAACGATTGCTACCTCCTCTGGGGGGATCAATGCCGGACGATCTTTCACCAGGGATACGATACCGTTGACGCTCTCGCTGATCGTGAACCCTGCTGGAAGCTCCATGACCGGTTCGTCGTGAGTTTTCTCAGCACGAGCAAAGTAATAGCGTGGCTTGCCTGTCTTCGTTTGACCCTGGTAGAGTGTATAGGTCTGTCCTTTACGATTCGTGTGGGCAATTGCCATCCTGGTTCTCCTTCCATAACACCATCAACAATGGCATCAACTTCGACTTCAGGTTATGTCGCTCCAAAAGATCAGCGAGATAGGCATTCCAGACCTCATCTCGCCCGAGTAGATGATAGGCAGTCCGTGCCCTGCTTAGCCAGAGAACTGCCCCCTCATAGTAGGTTGCCTTGGCACCATTCATAATATGCTCCGCCTGTTTCCGGCACTCCTGGACAACCCATTCCAGTGCCGTTTGCTCTTTCAATGCTGCTTCGACCACTTCCGCAACCAGGGTATAGGGCTGCTTTGTTGCCAGAACCGCAATGGCATCATCAAAGAGGTGTTCATGCAAGAAGAGACGAACCAATCCTCGAGGATCGGCAGTCCATGGTGCATGACGTGCATAGTCAAGCAGTTTCGCACGTTGTTCGGGCCAGTGTGTCCCAGCAATACGTGCCATGGGCAGATACTGATCCAGGGTCGGTTCGCCGTGAAAGGCCACTTCACCAGCTTTCATGGCCAGTATCTGTTCTCCCATAGACCAGGCTTGATCACGAAGCCAGACGGCCAGTGGCACGCGGTCACCTTCAAGGGTCAGCCCATGCTCTGCAATCTGAAAACTGGAGGAGCGTTCGTCATGAGCAAAGAGTTCCTGTGACAATGCAAAAGCATCCTCTGCCGTGGCAAGATGCTGGCGTCAATAGTCGAGGGCCTCGGTGATTTGTCCTTGATGCACTAACATGACCACATACTCCTGGATCTGGCCTTCTACCTTTGCTAGACGCAGATATTCCTGAAATTGTTCGCGTTGCTCCAACGCTGCAAGCCGGGCCTGGGTGAGCACAAGAGCAGAGGGAGGGATTTCGCCTTCCCAGGTTCTCGGTTGAAGCGATGTCCCTTGCAAGATATCCTGGAGTGCTGCATCATCCCATCCTTCGCGGATGGCCGCTTGAGGGGCATCAAAGAAGGCGGGGTTGCTCCATTCTGTCAGCCGTTTTTGCCATGGAGTTATCTGTTTGGCCCAACGGGTGCGCTCCTTAGCCGTGAGATCAATCATGAGCAAGACCTCTGTCCAGGCGCTTGCCAGATCTTGAAAGAAACGGCTGACTTCACTATGGATATCGTTCAGGTGCATCCCTTGAGTCGTGCAGACATCCGTGACGGCCTGGAGGGTCAGAAGCGCTTGAGCAGGTTCACCTTTCTGCAATTGGAGCGTCGCATAGACCACCAAACGCCAGATCTCATTGAGGATGACCTGGGTCTGTCGAGGCGTATCCCGTGGGTGGACGGAAGCCAGATGGCGGATTAGGAGTCGGACATGCTGACGAATCTCCTTTGGATCGAGAGGAGTCGGTGGGGGTGGATCTTGTCTTTTCTGTGAAGAAGGAGGCATGCGTCTTTTCTCCTAACATATTTCTTGGTTCCTGAATCGCTTTGGCTGTCAGATTCAGGCGGTCATCTCACGTTGAGGCTCTCAATCCTCAACGTGAGGAGGAGCAAGAACAGCGGCCATCGCCTCCGCAACGCATCGGTAATGGTGCATCAGAGGGCCAACCATTTTCCGGTCTGGCTCGAATGCATCTCGAAGACCTTCCGCGAGATCTTCCACACGATGATCACGGGTTGGATATTTTCGCTTGTTTCGACGCTCAAAACTTCGCCACCGTCGCAGTCCAATGTCGATCATTTTCGCTCTGTCAGCAGAGTGAGCCAGAGGGCACCCTTCATCCCACAAACGAGCCAATGCGAGAGCCAAAGTCTCTTGCATACTATGAGTCTCCTGACACATTAATATTATGGCTCCATAAAAACCATATTGCAGCATGAGTATTGGAAATCAATCACGCCTCCTATCTTAGCGTTCTTCAGGGAGGGGAGAGCGAACATATTGTAGAAGTCATTCCTCGCAAGCCCCAAAACGGCGATAATTTTCTCGTGCCAGCTTCAAGCTCATATGATTTGGACTAAAAACACGTCTGTTTTCGGCATCTTCATCATCTTGTCCGTCGTCTTCCCAAAAGCACACAGGGCAAATGTCGTAGCCCCCTCTCTCTTCCAGTGTTTTGTAGTGGCAGCATGGGCATCGATAACGCACACCCTCCTGAGGTGGGGCAAAGACTGACTTTTTATGCATATCTTCGATCGTCTGCTGAAACCAATATTCATCTCCTGAGTGCATGTGTTCGCTGAGACGTTCAGGATCGGTATTCTTCCCATCTGATGCCGACATGTTCCCTCCACAAAAGAGGATGTATTCCACTCTTTATAACGCCACGCCTTATACATTGCGTTTTTCTCCCAGGATATCACATTATATGAGCCAAATGAACTGATGTTGCTACAAATGATAGCGTCCAGCAGCATACGCTTCCACGTTATGCTTATAGAGCCACAACTCAACATAGCCAACCTTGATATGTTGTACATCCAGGTCGGAGACAAATGCCTGTAATCGTTCCTGAGCCCGATTCGTGTTCGTATCTTCTTCAGCGTGTGTCTCAATTTCCAGAAAGTTTCCCAATCCTTGAACATGATCAATGCTGAGAATGATACCCTCACCTGTATATTCCTTACGGGTATTGTCAATCGTTGCAAGTTCAATCAGACCGTTTTGTTTCACCGCATCTTCAAACGATGCAGTAGCAATCCAGGTTGGCAGAAAATAGGAAAATAGAGCGTTCATCTTTTCTCTGCTCTCGGAAGAGGGCAACAGAGGAAAAACGCGTTCCGTACTTTGTTTATGTGCTAGATCAATATTTTTGTTAAACTTGAATTTCTACGTTGCTGCTATTTCTTACACGAACAAATACCGCTTTTTTGAGAAGATCCCAGGTAGGGGTATCATAGTAGGTATCCCGATTGTTTACCGTTCCTTTGAACTCCATTGATTGAGTTTTTGCCTGCACTTTTTCTAGAAGGTGAGGAGTTAACGCGCATTTCAGTTCTATCTCGATCAAACAAATACTCCCTTCCGGCTTTCAAATGTTTGCGCATCGACTGATGACAGAAATACACGGCCACCCTTCTCTTCTACCAGGTCTGCAATCTGCTGAAGAAGTTGCTTATCCTCATATCTTTTCCATAGAGGTGTATGAGCAGACCAGGACACTGCGACCTTTTGATAGGGAACATTTTTCAATATCTCATCAGGAATGAACCGCACAAATTGCCCTTTGTCATCAGAGTAGAGTGGCCCCAGGATAAATCCATCGCATCCAGCATTGAGTCCTTCACAAATCAAGCGTTCATATTCTCTTGTCGAGAGGTGAGGCAAGATTTGATGTTGACCCACTTTCACAGAGGTTCCGAATGTTAGAGTTAACACATTAATTGTTCAAAAGTGACCGGACTGACGGAGCCCAACGAAGAGTGTCGGCGAATCCGATTGTAGAAGCACTCCGTGTACTCAAAGATGGCTTGTCTGGCCTGCGCCCGACTCTCGAAGCACGTGTCTGTGATGCACTCGCTCTTTAGCGTCCCAAAGAACGATTCGGTCACTGCGTTGTCAGAACAGTTTCCCTTCCAGCTCATACTCACCGTGGCACCAATTTGAGTCAGAAGCGCCTGATACTCGTTGCTCGTATACTGACATCCGCGATCGGAGTGATGGAGCAAACCAGCTCGCGGATGGCGTTGAAGGAAGGCCATGTGCAAGGCCATCTCAACGAGAGATCCATCTTGACGCGCTGCCATTGCCCATCCTACCACTCGGCGTGAGAAAAGATCAAGCACCACCGCGAGATAAAGCCACCCTTCGTATGTCCACACTGCGGTAATATCACTGGTCCACTTCTCATTGGGAGAAGTGGCGGTGAACTCTTGATTGAGCACGTTAGCAACAACCTGCGATCCAGGGTCGCTCCTGGTCGTTTTTGTCCGATGAGGACGGCAGTGAGCAGAGAGTCCTTGCTCTCGCATCAATCGTGCTACCCGTTTACGTGAGCAACTGATTCCGTGGTCCTGTAACTCAGCATGAACACGAGGGCTCCCATAGACCCTTCGATTGGCATGGGAAGCTGCCTGGATCTGCTCAGCAAGTTGACCATCTTCCTGCTTGTGCTGACTCATTGGTCGCTTTCTCCAGCTGTAATACCCACTCTGTGAGACACCCAATGTCTCACAGAGGACGCTGATGGGATACTCACCTCGATAGCTTTCAATCACCTGGTACCTCACAACGGGTTGCGTGAAAAGAGAGCAATTGTTTTTTTTAGAATGTCCCGTTCTTGTCTTGTTCTTTCCAACTCCCGCTTCAGCTGGCGTAACTCCTCTTCTTGAGTTGTTTGATGCCCACTTCCTGGGAAGGCTTCAGTTCCATGCTCAGCGAGTTCCTTGCGCCATTGATGAATGGAAGTATCAGAGATCCCCAATTCGCGGGCTACCTGCATAATCGGTTTCCCACTGCTTTGGGCGAGCCGTACGGCTTCTCGTTTAAATTCTGCTGTATAGGTTTTTTGCTCTTTTGCCATCGTCCCTTCCCTCCTTTGCGAGAAGTATACCCTAATATTTCTCTTCTCCGCAAAAGTGGGGCAAGCTCACTCCACTCCCGGCACAGGCATTTTGGATCCAGGTGTGTAAAGAGTGTTCATCACTCAAATTTGAACTCGAGATGGTCAAGTCGATCAGGGTTGCTGAATTATCACGTGCAGCCTTCGAAGAGGCGATCGAACGACTTCAGACCGCCCATCCAGATGTGATCCTGGCACTTTTACCACTTGGACAGCAGGGGAGCCCCGATGATCTCTATTACCATTTTAAATCGGTAACGGTCAGAAGAGGGCTGGCCAGTCAGGTCGTTTCTACCACCACCTGGGGCAAGGTGAGTGCACTTGCGAATATCGCTCTAGGATTACTGAGCAAAGTCGGGAATGTCCCTTTTCGCTTAGCTGATCCTCTTTCGTATGCGGATATCATAGTTGGGATCGATATCGCCCGAAGCAAAAAAACACGCCTTGCTGGAAGCATGAATGCACTTGCAACGGCGCAGATCTATCAGAATACAGATCCTGTTTTGCAGTATCGAGTGCAAGATGCATTGATCGAAGGAGAGACGATTCCCGATCAGGTGCTTCAAGCACTCTTTCCTCGTAGCCTGTTTGCGGGAAAACGCGTTCTGGTGCATCGTGATGGATGGTTTCGTGGCAATGAACGCCAAGTGCTCAAAGCATGGGCGCAGCGTATCGGTGCAGAGCTTTTCCTGGTGGAGATCATTAAATCGGGAAACCCACGCTTCTATCGATGGGAATCGGGTTTAGGCAAACAATCTGCATCCCCAGGGACGCTTCCTCAGGAAATGTATCAGCCCTTGAAAGGATCTGCCTTTCGGTTGAATGATCAGGAAGCATTTCTGATTTCTTCTTTGCCTCCAATTGCTAAGTCGACTCCCGCTCCACTCTTGATCCGAGCAGAGCCGCCGCTGAAGATTGAGGATGCACTCCATTCGGTGTTGACACTGACATTGCTTCACTATGGCTCTCTTCGTGCACCCCGCTTACCAGTAACAACGCACTATAGTGATAAGATTGCGTATCTGCTCTTACAAGGGATTTGTCCGCCTACCACTGAGGGGATGCTGCCTTACTGGATCTAGCGTCTATTCAAGTTTCTATGATGCATATGCTAAAGAGGTGGTGAAGAAATACCAATTACTCATGAGAGGAGAGGGGCATGTTCCCCTTTCTCCTCCAACGGTTATAAAGAAATTTTGCTGATCCTCTTGCATTGCTATGCTACGATGTTTCTATGAAAAACAGTATCAATGCAGATGGCATCAGCTTTCGGCTCTTAGAGGATGGGAGCTTGCTCATCAAGACGCCGACCAGCCAGTACCAGGTGCAACCGCAAGGCAAGGCGTCGCAGATCTCTTTGATCTGCTCTGTGCTGGTCAAGGAGGATTTCTAGATTCAACACGAGACCTTTTCTCATGGGCGAGAGCAAATACTCCGGATAGTCTGGTAATTGGATACCTGCGGGCTGATAAGGAGGTCCAACCACCACAATCGTTAGAAGCCTATCGACAGAAGCGGGAGCAACGTTAAATATCCTGCCTATTCTCATTGATCATTGCTGGAACGAAATGGTAACGTGAACGTACAAGAAAGCGTTTGCAAGAAACAGGGGTAAGGTTGTGTACTTTTCGTGCATCAACTCCTTAAAGCCTCATAGAGGAAATCACTGCAAATCTTTCAACATTTCTGTAGTTTACTCAACATTCTTTCCGACGCTTATTGTGCAGTAACTATTATAATCATCTGCATAACCCCATATAAGTGTAAATGTTCCTGGCTTTGTTAGGAGTTGACCAGACGAAGAGTCGTTAGTATCATCTACAAAAACAGAGGCTGGAAATTGTTTTGCCAACCACTTACTTTCATAGATAGCGGTTGAGCTGTGAATAGGATCATCAGATGGGCTATCTGTTATGAGCTTTTTATCCTTGGGTATAAATGCAGAGCAGGCAGAACCATTGTTGTATGCATTCACTTGTACGCTAACGCAATCTATCTTGCCATTATCAATGCAAAGTTCGTAATCCGGTGAGTCCACATCGAATATATTCGTATGATTGACATCTACCCCTCCAACACCTTGCTCAAAATCATATTCATTAGCGAAATGAATTTGGAAATCTTTCAGTGAACTTCCGAGAACTACTTGAGGGATTGGTTTAGGTGTAGGAGTATTGCTCGCATTGCCTGTATCACAACTGCAAAGGGTGATTAAACAACAGATACATAAAACAAAAAGTTTCTTCACCATATTTTTATCCTCAGCTATCAACGGAGATCGGTACTACACAATTGTTCTGTATGGTTGATATCGGCCTATTCTGAATATTTCTGATGCGCTGGTCAGAAAAGGTTTCTGGATATAATGTCATTATGGGCGAGAGAGGTCGCTCCCGATCGTCTCGTTATAGGCCCAGCGCTACGTAAGCTGTCACCAGGGGCAGAGTAGCGGGCATCGTTCAATTTGACAGGTTTATATACACCTTTTCAGGCAAGTAGCCTTGATGGATGAGTACCGAATTACAAAATGGAAACGGAACAATCGCCATTTTACCCGGATAACAGCATGAATGATTGGCTTTTGTGCTTTTTGCAAAAGTGCTAGTTCCGACTCATGTATGGAAGAGCTGGCTTTCACGCCATCTAGGTACAGACCACTCAACTCGGTCACTTCTGACTTTCAAGGCTTGATCCAGTCAGGTTGAGCGGACGTGGTCCTTTCGTCATATCCAAAATGCAAAGCCGCGTGCCAAAGGGATCACGAATCACGGCACAGTTCCCGATCGTAATCGGAAAAGGAGCGACAAGAATTCTGACAGCCCTGCGCTGCTAGGTGCGCTACAGCACTGACCACATCATCTACTAGATAATGAACTTCTACCGATGAAGGAATATCAGGATCGTTGTGAAGCACGATTTCAGCATCGGTCTCTGGGAACTTGAGTCCAATGGAGCCGTCTCCACTCCATTGTGGGCGAAGGCCAAAGACCTGCGCATAGTATGCGGCAGCAGCTTCCACATCATCCACTTGGATCATGATACAATCAATCTTTTGTAACATCCTCGGCTCCTTGTTCTTTCTCTACTCCTCGGCTCTTAAGCAATTCATGAAAGTCCTCTTCGTCCTCAGTTTAGCGTAGCATACTTGCCATCTTTTGTCAGGATCCTGTGGGGCCTATCGAAATCCGAGGAGCAAGCGCGGGGTAAGCCCCCAAAGTGGTCATGAGCCATAAATTTTCGTCGGTGTGTGAAAAACGCCGTTGGCGCGGCCTGATTGGAGCGCAAAAACGCATAGGCACGGCAGCGAAAAGATTTGTGAGAATCTTTGCTCATTTTGCCGCTAATCTGCTGGCACACCGACGAAAATTTATCTGAGAACGGCGAAAAGTAACCTGAGAACCGTCAATACACGTCATTTTTAGCATATTTGCCTGGATTGACGTTTAGACTGTCTGTTAACGTTTCCATAAAAATCTAAACGTCAAACGCAACAACTAGCAGTCATTCTCTTAAATGAGATAATGATTGAGGATCGTTGCTCGCCTCCGACACCTCTTGTGCCCCAGCGACAGCGGCACAAGAGGTGTCGGAGTCGCATCATAGTCTGTTGACTTGATCCGTTCAACATCGGCAGGGGGAAGTGCTCTTCCAGGCGCGAGCCGTTGGTAACGTGTTTGCGCAGAAGCCCGGCGATAGCTTTGCACATCCCACGGGATGCGCAACGAGATGACAAGAAGGAGTCTGATGGTATTTTGAGAAAGCAGGAGGAGAGGAGAGTAAAAGACACAAAAGAGCGATGGGCAAAGAGAAAAAGCAAAAAGATCCTCCGCAGAAGAGGCAAAGGGTGTTTCTTTGCGGTTATGCAGCCGTGACCACATCCAGGCCAATAGACTCAGCAAAAGCAGCAGAAAGTCCGTGGAGTGTCACCTCAAGTGGGGAAGAAGAAGAAAGACGAGCATTGCGAGCCATCCGCTGCTGCCAGCTCAGACGATAATGAGCCCGTTGTGCTCTTGTTTGTACGACAGCATCCAGCGTTTCCTCCTGTGCGTCCTTCTTTTCAAAGGTCACAGAACCACTGGTGAGATTGACGGTTTGGGTACGAAGCAAACGAATCCATCGCAGGCGAATTTGACAGCGTTCCCAATCTCCCCACAGCACAGGAGCAAGAGCCGATGGAGGCGATGGCTCAAGCAAGAGAGGTGGAGAAACGTCAACGGGAGGAGGTGGAGGAACGACCGAGTCCGATGGGGCCGCACTGATCGGCCAGAAGACGGCACTGACGCGCCGTGGTTTGAGGGTCGTGAGCGATTCTTGACACTGCGCTTTGAGCAGACAGGGACCACAATCGCACAGACGAGCACGGTAGAGAACGCGCAGAGAGCCATTGGCTTCCGGCCTTCGCTCGTCGACTGACAAGCACTGACCTGCCGGACACAGAAGTGTTCCATCCGGTTGCAAGGAAAAATCGGCTCCGGCAAATCCCGAGGTCCACGACCGACGTGCCCAGTGAGGTGGTCCATAGCAAACTCCTTTCACCACCAAAGATGCTTCAACGACAGGAGTCACTTCAACGACAGGAGCCACGAGAGCTGGTGCAAATTCTGTCAGGCGCATGGCCGATGGGGTGAGCTGCTGCCCAAACGCGAGGCGACGATTCCAAAGCCATTGGTGCAGAATCTGGCAGAATTCCTGTCCGTATGGAGTGCGAGAACACCACCGATCCAGATCCTGCTCACGATCTTCATCCGCGAGAACCGTCTCGAAAGATCCCCGATGCAGATACAAATCCAGCACATCAGCAGCCGTGAAGGCAGGCGATGGGGCCGTCGTGAGAAACAGTTCATAGACCGTCTCCGCACGGATGACCCCAATCGATGGCTTTTTGGGAGAAGTGGCTGAGTGGGTGGCGATGATCAAGCGAACACGAGGTCCTGTTGGAGTCAGGAGAATATCCGGGCAATCGAAGAGGGTACGGCAGGCTCCACTCTCCGGGTGGGTGACCGTCTCGTTGGCAGGATGCAGCAGACGAGCTTGGACGACAGGCTGATCGAGGAGGCCATAGTCTTTGCACCGCACGATCACTCCCAGACCAGACGACAACAGGTCACGGATCACCGCCCCATTGCCATACAATCCATCCAGTCGGACCAGGATGGCAGACAACGGCAGACAGAGCCAGCCTGCATACCCGATGATCGCTTCACAGGCGCGTGCCAATTCGCCTCGGTAATCCCCATTGCCAGGGCCACTAAACGTGCCCAACCAGTGGTGCGAGTGCGCTTGAAGCACGGTGGTGCGGGTTCGTGCAACCTCTCCTCGTTTGCGCCCCAGATATCCAGGAGCACACACTTGGTCAAAGCGTCGATGAGCAGGAGGAAGCTCTGGGGTTTGAGGAAGGGCACGTTGTCGTGCGGCTTGTTTGGTGCCATCGACATCCATGAGTAGCCAATGATGACCCAGACGATCCCACAGCCCACCGGGTGGAAAGGGCTGAGCGGTTTGGGTGATGAGGTCGTCGTGAAAAAGCATGCGCAGTGCCTCAACACACGGCGGATCCAGGGCCGCCAGAAAGCGACTGAGCATGGTGCGATGCGGCAACTTCTCCCGATGGAAGAGGGCCATGAATGGGACCGCAAATGGGGTGAGTCGGTCATAAAATGCCAGCAGAGTTGGCTCTGCGCTGATGGCATATCCAAGCAGGACTACCACAAAATCGATGACTTCATAGGTGCCAAAGCGCGGACGTACCAATCGGACCTGTTGCTCGATGGCAGGAAGCAATCCCGAGCGGGTGAAGCATTGGGCCACAATGGCCACCTCCGCAAACCAACAGGGAACCGTGGGAAGAGATTCGGGAGCGCTCTGGATGTGAACGGATGGGTGTGTCATACTATCGCTGTATTCTCCTTCGTAAGGGTTGTTTTGATTTTCATCCTTCTAAGGAGACACATTTTTGCCCGTTTTACAAGCATTCCCCCCTTTTGTCTACGACATCTCTCTCATTCATTCCTTCCTGTCATCTCGTTGCGCATCCCGTGGGCTATTGGCTCTCTTGTCTGCGAACACTATTTCATTTGAAAATTCCTATAGCCATTTACTATTGAATTCGCCGGAGTTTGTAGCTACAAACTGTTCGCCCTTCACTACCTGCCCTTGTGGTATCGGTTCCTTCTCCGTCAGTTTCCTCTTCTCTCCCACACCAGCAATGCTATACCTGAGGTGACAGCAAATACTCATGAACGTTAATCCTGTGTATTCATACGGGAAAAAGTAAGTTGAACATGATAAAAGGAGAGCTTCTCATGAAACGTCAAGGGGAACAGATGCCACCACCGCCAAAGGATGAAACAGGATCGCAGCCTTTATTGATTACGATTCCTGAAGTTGCCAAACGCCTCAACCTCGGCAAAACAAAGGTCTACGAGTTGATCTGGAAAGAGAACCTTCCCGTCCAGAAATTTGGGCGAGCCGTGCGCGTTTCACCAACTGAGCTACAGCAGTGGCTGGAAGAACGTGAGCAGCAATAAAAGCACCATGTGTTCTCTGCTAGCTAGCCTATACGTTGCCAGGTAATGCAGGCTAGTAACAAAAACCTTGCTACCCCGTAGAAAGACAAAATTCCTAGTATGAGGCGTATCTTGAAAAAACGCTACCAGAAAAGAAGTAAATCTGCTACGCTTGTTCTCTCTCTGTTGGTTTCTTCTTGCGTTTCCTGAAGTTGGAGGAAAATATGCACATGCAAACGTAACGATTGATCTGAGCGAACACCAAATCCATCACGAGAAAGAAGAACCATATCATGAAAGGAATGTGTGTCATGAAACATCGAGGACACGGCGACGGGTCCATTTACTATCGTGAAAGTGATAAGCGCTGGACATCCAGTCTCATCCTGCCAACGGGGAAACGGAAGTATCTGTATGGCAAAACAAGGAAAGAAGTGCAAGAAAAACTGAGAAAAGCGCAGCAAGCGGTCGAACAGGGAACCCTGGTTCAAAATACGGCAATAACCGTCGAGAGTTATCTCGAGCACTGGCTGGAGGTACGCCGATCAACGATCAAAGCGGTTACCTATACGTCGTACAACAGTTACCTCCATCGACATGTGATGCCAGCACTCGGGTCCGTGAGACTTCAGAAGTTAACCAATGCGCTGCTTCAACACTTCTATAGCCAGCTGCTGGAAGACGAGCTTTCGCCAAATACTGTTCGGCTGATCCATACGATCATGTCTACGGCATTAGACGATGCGGTCAAATGGAAAAAGATCGCGACAAATCCTTGTAAAAGTGTGACGCCACCTCGTCCAGAAAAGCATGAGATGCATGTGCTCACGCCAGAGCAGGCTCAGAGCCTTCTTGATGCGGCAAGAAATCATCGGCTGCACTGTTTGCTGACCGTCGCGATTACTACAGGTATGAGGCGAGGCGAACTTTTAGCCTTACGCTGGAGCGATATTCATTTTGAAACAGCACGACTTCAGGTACAGCGCACTGTCTCCTATGTGCATCCGGATCAGACACAGAAGCATGCGTATGTGGAAACGGATCCCAAAACAGCGTCGAGCAGGCGCAGTGTCTCCTTACCTCAATTTGTTCTTGATGCCCTAAAACAGCATCGAAAATGCCAGCTCGAGCGACGGCTCGCCGTTGGTGAAAAATGGCAAGAGCATGATCTCGTTTTCTGCAATACCCTTGGTGGCCATTACGGCTTGAGCGCATTATTCAAAGAGTTTAAGCAGTTACTGAAGCTCGCAGGACTCTCAGATATGCGTTTCCATGATCTTCGACACAGTGCAGCGACTATTCTGCTGACGATGGGAATCCATCCTAAAGTGGTGCAGGAGATCTTAGGGCACAGTAACGTGAGTATTACGCTCAATGTGTATTCTCATGTGCTGCCCAGCCTGCAACGAGAGGCCATGGACCAGCTCGATAGGCACTTTAAACCGTTCAGCATTTCTCTGGATGAGGCTCTCTAACGTTCGTGTGGTTTTGCTGTCAACTCTGCTGTCAATAGCAATGAAATAAGCTCCTCACGGCTGTTCTCAAGCCGATGCATGACTCCATTAGCATAGTATGTCTTATACCAGATGTCTTCTAATGGACTTCACTGGAGAGGGGCTCTGAGGTTCCCTGAGATGTTCTTTTTCTCACAAAAGCTCTCCCCAGAAGGGAATCCTCTGGTACATTTCGAATTTCTCTTGCGTGAGTTGAGAACCATATGAGCGTCCTCCCCCGGTGAGATCCCCAAATTCTGTCAGAAAGTAGTCATACAAGTTCACTCCATAGATAATGATATCTGACTGGTAGATGGACAGAACGGGATTGCCAACTTCACATGGCTCGGCTAGCAGGTAGCGATGCCCAAGAATAGGAATCAGTTTGGGGGCGTTCTCCACGAGTTCTTGCACGCGAGCCTGCTGTGCCACGGCCGTGGCAGGTCTGGCTCCCCAACTCTGCGGCCACAGATGATTGTGCTGGACATCGAAAACCAGCCCTTCAACCAACCACTCGGAAGCCGCTGCAATCGCCTCAGTATCTCTTTGCCAATGGTAGAACGATGGCATCCTAACCGGGATCATCGTTTTGCCATCGGGAGCATATCTCGCCCCCGCTTGTGGTCGATCCAAACTGTGCAGCACCTGGAGAAAGAGGCGATAATCAGGAGGGAACCTCACGTGGTGTTGCTGCTCGATGGTCGCAATTTCTTGCTCACTCAATCCACCTGGCCAGCACGTTCCCTGTTGCCGGTCATACCCACCCACTCCCGAAGCGACAAAATCCTCGAATGTTCTTGCCTGATAGGTTCGCCACGCCTCTTCCGTCTGCTCCCGAAACCAACGCAAGAATGCTTCGTCAAAGTGCTGAGGTCTCTCATTTGCCATACGTACCCCTCCGATCATTTTTCCTGGATTGTACCTCAACACGCTGCTCGGCACAACTCTCTCTCAGCTTCGGGTTTATGATGGTGGTGGTTTGTATAGGAGTGTGATAGAATAGGTATCAAGCTTGTTGAGTTGTAGCCTCGCACAACTACACTGAATGGGTTCCACGAGAAAGTACAGTACCGGTTATGAGTATATATGAGAAGGATGCACACGCACTGGACGCTTACTCTCATGCCGTCACGACTGCGGCAGAGCGAGTGGGACCAGCGGTTGTACGTATCGATATAGAGCATGGGGAGAGACATTACAGACGTCCAGGTCGTTCTGCCCCACCCTCTGAACCAGGTGGTGGCCTTGGTTCGGGTTTCATTTTTGCCTCCGACGGGCAAATCCTGACCAACGCCCATGTAGTGGAGCGGGCCAGGCGTATCCAGGTGACATTGGCGGATGGGCGCAAGTTCGATGCCGGGTTGGTTGGCAGCGATAGCGATGTTGACGTAGCCGTGTTGCGTATTGGAGCGGATCATCTCCCCGTTGCTGAACTGGGACGCGCCCCCTTGCGTGTCGGGCAACTGGTGATTGCGGTGGGGAATCCCTATGGCTTGAATTGGACTGTTACAGCAGGTGTCGTTAGTGCATTAGGGCGTACTCTGGATGTCCCAGATATGCGCAAAATGACCAATCTGATCCAGACCGACACATCGATTAATCCCGGCAATTCCGGTGGACCACTCGTTGATAGTGCAGGGCGTGTGGTTGGTATTACGACTGCAATGATGGCGATGGCACATGGATTGGGCTTTTCCGTTCCACTGGATACGGTGAAATCAGTGGTAGCACGATTTACCCAAAAGCGTGCAGCCACTACAGGCATCTCGCTCGGTGTGGGTGGCATGCGTACAAAGGTAGATACCACTGTAGTGCGTGCACTCAATCTCTCTCAACTGTATGGCATGCAAGTACTGGAGGTACGCTCTGGTAGTCCGGCTGAGCGGGCAGAGCTCAAGCGCCTGGATGTGATTCTCAACGTTGATAGTGATGTTGTAATGGAGCCGCAAGATTTGCAGCGTATTGTGCGCCGTCACCAACGTGGAGAGAAGCTGTCGGTCAGCTTCCTACGTGGTGGTAAGTTGCGCAAAGTCACTGTTGTGTTATAGATGCTGTTTTGGGGGAGATGGTTTTAAAGAGTGAAGAGCTCTGATATCATCTCTCCTTCTCTTTCCTGGTGATTTAGACCAGGGCTCTGCCTTTCAAAACGCCTTGCCACGTGTTGATTGCGGTGGAAACGTCCGCATACCGCATAAGATCCGCTTCGTGTGTGACCCCCAGCTGGGCAAGGAACCTCAAAATGTCCCCATTTTTAGTGTTGCACCTCTTTTCTAAGGAGCCATTTTATAATAGATTGTGCTTCACGTCTAACCTATAGCAAGTGGAGCGTACCACTGCTATGAGGTGGACACCCTCAAATTTTAAGATGTGGTAGCGTGAAACGTCTATAGTTTGTCGAACCTGTGGGAATAGTCCCGCTCAAAACGATGGAGGAACATGCTATGGCTCTGTTGGCTTTACTCTTTCTGTTGTTCTTCGTCGTGCTTGTTGTATGTGGTACCCTGCTACATATGTACCTGTATGCGAATGGTGCGTTCCATGAAGGAAAGATCGGGCGGGGAAGGAAACCTCCTCTAAGCGTTGCCAGTTTCAGTCAGATGGCAACGATTTCTACCTCCGCCGCAGCATCTGATCTTTACTATGGAGGAATAGGCGTACAAAATGAAGACCATGCGAACCTTTATGTGCGTCGGTTTATCCTGTGTACCCTGGGTATCCTGATATCGTTCGTTGTACTGACTGTGCTCGTGCTTGGCGCAACTCAGTTCTAAAGGGGAGTGCCTGTGCATGAGATTAAAACGAGCAACATTGCCGTCGCCCGCAATGTTGCCTGTTGGGAACTGAAGTCTTAAAACCCCTGCTCTCGTTTACCTATCAGCTGCCAGAAATTGTCCGATCTCGGCCAGCGCGGCCATCGCACGGCAGGTAATCTCAACCGATTCGTAGTAAGGGACACTCTCTTCTCGTAGCAGATGCAATGCAGGAATATCATGACGTGCGTATACAGTCTGTACCAGGACCGGCTTTTTATACTGCCTGACAAGCTGACCAAGCATGTGTGCGGCTGCTTCCTCCCGTGCACCGAACTCTTCAGAAAGCAACCAGCGATAGCCTCCAAACAGGCCTGTGATGATAACGCCATCGATATCTGGATCTTTCAGACATATTTCACTAAGGTGAGCGAACGATAAGGGATCTTCGTCTGCGGCTCCTGCTACGTCAACGGGATTCGTTGCGGTCGCGCGTGCGGGCATCAATGCTCGTAGTCCATGCTGCGTTTCGGCACAGAGAACAGGAACCTCCAGTCCAGCTCGTATACAGGCATCACCAGTGGCGACGACGCTTCCACCACCATCACCAACAATCGCGATACGTCGTCCTCCACGTGGAGTGGGAGGTTGCTGAGCCAGGGCCTGTGCGACCGGGAAGAGTTCGTCGGAGCGGAGCACACGCACAACGCCACTACCGAGAAGAGCCGTATCATGATCTGGACGCACGCTGGCCTGAGAACCTGTATGTGCCAGAGCCGCACGTACTCCCACATCGGTTGCGCCACTCAAGAGAATAACAACCGGCTTATAGCGATCCCGCTCGCGCATCTCTCTCGTCACCTGACGCAGCGTTTGCTCTTGAATGGCCTCGACATAGCCCGCGATGACCGTTGTTTGCGGATCATTAGCCAGATATTGCATGTATTCGGGGAAGGTGACATCGCAGGCGTTGCCCATGCTGAGAAAGGTGGTGAAGCCCAGACCGTCCAGGTGTGCCTGGGCATAGAAATACATGCCCAGGTTACCGCTTTGTGAGACGAGACCGATTGGCCCCCTCGGTAGCGGAAAGACCATTCCCAGCGCGTTGAGTCGAGAGCGCCGGACATAGATTCCCATACAGTTGCTGCCAATGACGCGAATGCCATGTTGATGACAACGTGCAACCAGTTGTCGCTCCAGTTCCCGTCCTTGTGGACCTGTTTCGCTGAAACCAGCAGTGATAATCACAATGCCTTTAACGCCATGTTCGATACAGTCATCGACCGATTGGGAGACGTAGTGAAACGATGTGGAGATCACGGCGAGGTCAACTGGTCCTGGTACGTCACGCAGGCTGCGATAGGTAGCACGACCGAGAATCTCAGGTGCGGACGGCGTAACTAAATAGATAGCGCCAGGGAAGCCTCCTTCGATGAGTTGCCTGGATGCAACGTGGCCCCATTTGTGGGGAGCACGAGATGCGCCCAGTATTGCTACTGAGCGCGGTTGAAGCACTTCTTCTAATGTATACAGTGTCTTGTTCATTCATCATCCTCATTATCGTCCTGGTTGGAACCGTTCTTGCGTTCTTGTCGTAACAGTTCTTCAACGTCACGGATCAGTGTATCTGCGCTGGGAAGTGGGCCTGTACCTATTGAGATATCGGGATTCGTCGTTTTCTCCTCATCCTCATCCTCATCCTCATCCGCATTCTGCTCCAGTTGTTCTTCCAGTTTGCGCACATAGGCACTTGCCTCTGGATCTCGCTCTACCAGGGTCGTAATCTGCTCCTCGAAATGGATGGCATCCGATTGGATATCGCTTAAATCCAGGCCAAAGGAAAGATATGTATTGACATAGGTCAGCAGAGCAGAGGTAACCTTGATGTTGGGAGTTGCCGCAAGATAATGAGGTGCGGCTGCCCATAACGTTGCGGAAGGGATCTGTACGCGTCGAAAGGCATCCTGCAGGACACCGATCATGCCTGTTGGCCCCTCATAGCGGGAACTATGGATATCCATCTCGCGCAGGCGCTCCATGACATCGCTATTGGATGATGTTCCTGTAATAGGCACCTCAATAGAGTGAGGAACATCGGCAAGGAGTGCACCCAGAAACACAATCTCCGAGACGTTAAAATGTTGACATACTTCAAGGAAGCTTGCGCTGAAGGTCTTCCACTTCAATTGTGGTTCCACACCAGTGAAGAGGATAACGTCGCGACTTAATTCAGATGCTATATGCGCAAAGAACTGATTCGTAGGCCAGATAAGCGTGCGCTGTATCCCATCAACCATTTTGACAGTTGGTCTTGTTTCAGTAAATACAAAGAAATCTTCCGAGTCAATTTCCGCGATTTTGATTGGTTTCCAACGGTCAACCAGAAATCGTAGGGCCGTTGTTGCTGCTTCGGCGGCATCATTCCATCCACCAAAGGCGACCACGACGATAGGATCTCGCAGTATAGGTCGGTTGTGATAGTGTATAAACGACATAAGCGATACCTCATTATCCGCTTGTTGTTGGTCCTATTTTCAAGCAAATATATGGTACATTCTCAACGCCAGCAAGCGTACCCCTTGAGGGAGTACGTGAGCATCTATGCTCCGTGATGCGCCGCCATCCACCTCCTGAAATCGTTAATATGTGCAAAAATGGTTGTCAATCTGGCTGACCTATATGAGAGGTGCTGGTGTTGCTCCAGTATAACACATCGAATCCAGCCCCCTTCGATCAGGAGAAAATACACCTTTTGTGTCATTAAGAGTGTACTTTCCCCCCCCTGGGACTGCGAGTGTAGAGGCACAATTCAAGTGCCCATGAATATCCGTAGAGAGTCGTGTGCAATCCGCCGTGCTCATAATTTGCAGGAGGAAAGCCAGAGTCTCTACTAAAGAGAGAAGGTATTACCCACGTGGGAAGATATTGTTGACGCGCATTGCCAGTGAAAGATCGCCCGCTGCCTTCACTTTTCCCGTCGTAAAGGCTTGCATCGCATTGAGTTTCCCCTCAGCGATGGAGAGCCAGTCTTTATCGCTCATCGAGAGGGTAAGATCGGGTTTTTCGACACCACCAGCAATGACTTCACACGTCTGATTGGCGATTTGTATGGCCCATTTGCCTGCGTCTTCTCCGCTGATGTTCCACTGAATTGTTTTATTCAAGCCTGCTGCAGCTTTAGGGTTAAAGAGGCTTTTCATTGTTTCGAAGGTTTCTGCAACTGTCATTGGATTTATTCTGCCTTTCTCTATGTTCTTTCATGACCATCTGCCGTTGGGAAAGATCACCGATCACAATGGTTCTCTCAACCGTTTTGTGTACGATGAGATGCTTTATGCAGAGAGTCCTGTTGTTTGTTGCGCTTCTGCTCTGAAACATGCTGGTACCCCTGGCTCAAGCGTCGATACCCGCGAGACCCTTTGCGACAGCGATCTCGCTTCGAGCGGATGTTGTCTAGTTGTTTATTATACCACCTATGGCCTTTGAAGCCACCGATGTGCTAGAAACGGCCGCTCGTTCACCCCAGTCGCGAGCAAGTAGAACCAATCCATCTTGTTTCTACTTCCCATTAATGATATCCTGCACACAAAGAAAAAAACTGTCGAATGAAACGGAGTGCCAGGATGTCGAGTGTACGTGTCATGCGCAAAGTCAAGATTGAGGGCGGCTATCTACGCTTTAGTGCAGCCCATTTTATCACCTTTGGTGGCAAGTGTGAGCGCTTGCATGGTCACAACTATGGCGTGCTGGTCGAGATTGAAGGGGAGTTGGGGAATGATAGACTGGTCTTTGATTTTACCATTCTCAAACGGCTTACCAGAGAAATCTGCCGTCGCCTCAACCACCATTTCCTGTTGCCAATGCATAATCCTCACCTGCAACTCACCCCTGTAGAGAATGCGTGGGAGATCCGCTTCCAGGACAAACGCTATCTCTTCCCACGCGCCGACGTGATTGAGCTACCCATCGATAATTCGACGGCTGAACGGATTGCGGAATATATCTGTGCCGAACTGCTCAAAGCGCTTGCTGAATATGAGACCTCTCACTTGCATACGATCATGGTGGGCGTTGAGGAGTCTGCTACGCAAATGGCGTATTATCGGAGAGCAATGCGAGAGGAGTAGCCATGGCCTCCCGCTCCTGCTTTCCAACCAGATTAACGAATTGATTGGTCTCGATGATGTGTGCGGATTGAAAGATCCTGGTGATAGCTCTCTTTGTATGCCGCGACCACAATCTTACAGATCTCGGCTGGATCGTCACAGAGTTGGAGCAGAAGTGCATCCTCTGGCGAGATGGTGCCCAGTTCTATCATGGATTTGTTAATCCAGTTAATCAGACCACCCCAGAAGCTTAAATCGTAGAGGATTACCGGGAAATGATTGACCTTCTTCGTCTGAATCAGCGTTAACGCCTCAAAAAGTTCATCCATCGTACCAAAGCCGCCTGGAAAGATAATGAACGCTTCTGAGTATTTGACAAACATGGTTTTGCGTACAAAGAAGTAGCTAAAGTCCACGGAGATATCCAGGTATTGATTGGATGCTTGCTCAAAAGGGAGTTCGATATTGCAGCCAATAGAGCAGGAGTCTTCCTCCTGAGCTCCCTTGTTCGCGGCTTCCATAATGCCTGGGCCACCACCAGTGATGATACCGAAGCCAACTCTTGCCAGCAAGCGTGCCGTCTCTTCTGCAGCCCGATATGCAGGAGAGTTCGGTTTTAAGCGAGCGGAGCCAAAGAACGCTACAGAGGGAGGAATATGCGCGAGGACATCAAAGCCATCCACAAACTCGCTCATAATGCGAAAGACGCGCCAGGGATCGGTCATCGTAAAATCAAGATGGAGGGCGCGGTCGAGTGCGTGTTGTTCCTCTTTGACCTGCTCCTGAGGAACTGGCTCGGTGGGACTGATGAGAGGCTGTGTTGGACGCTGCAGCAGGCGTTCATCCTCGGTGATATGACCATTCTGGTTGCTGGATGAGCGATAGCTCGGCGAATAGCGTGTCGCTTTTCGATTGCGATTATTCGATCCATTGGTCGTTTTTTTGTCAGAATGATGATTACGACTCATAAGCGTCGTGTTTCCTCTCTCTCGTTTTTGCTTCAGTTACAAGTCTTGCTCTTGCTCACTCACACGTTGCTTCAGCACAATCGTCGCCAGCGGTGGCAAGGTGAGTAGAATTGAGTGTGGACAGGATTGCCAATAGATTGCTCCACTTGGCATTGCCTGCTGATTAACCAGTCCACTCCCACCATAGCGTGCATCATCGCTATTAATGACTTCATAGTATTCCCCCGCCTCTGGTACGCCCACCCGGTAGCCATGACGAGGAATGGGAGTGAAGTTACAGACAAACACGAGCGTATCCTGTGTGTCTTTGCTGCGGCGCATGAACGAGATGACGCTATTGTCTGAGTCGTGCGGATCGATCCAGGAGAAGCCTTCAGGATCACTATCCAGTTTATTTAAAGCAGGTTCTTGTTGATATATCCGATTTAAGTGGCGCAAAAAATCTTGCAACTGGGCATGGCGAGGATCGCTCGGAGGGGATAGAAGGTGCCAATCGAGGCTCTCTTTATAATCCCACTCATGCCATTGTCCAAACTCGCCGCCCATAAAGAGCAGCTTTTTGCCGGGATGTCCCCACATATAGCCGTAAAATGCGCGCAAGTTCGCGAATTTTTGCCAGAGATCGCCCGGCATCTTCGTAAGCAAGGACCCCTTAAGATGTACCACCTCATCGTGAGAGAGTGGTAGCACAAAATTCTCGGAGTAGGCGTACATCAGCGAGAAGGTAATGTTGTTATGATGATAGCGACGATAAATGGGGTCCAGCTGCATATATTCCAGCATATCGTGCATCCAACCCATATTCCATTTAAGTGTGAAGCCCAGGCCGCCTACATAAGTTGGGCGCGATACCAGCGGCCAAGCTGTTGATTCTTCGGCAATGGTGATAGCGCCAGGAACCTGGTCATACACGGCTTCATTGAATTGCCGCAGGAAATCGACAGCCTCCAGGTGCTCACGGCCTCCATACTGGTTGGTTACCCATTCGCCAGGGTTGCGCATATAATCCAGATAGAGCATTGACGCAACGGCATCGACGCGCAATCCGTCGATATGGTACTCGCGTAGCCAGAAGAGTGCGTTGGCAACCAGGAAATTGCGCACTTCGCTACGTCCATAATCAAAGACATAGGTGCCCCATTGTTTGTGCTCGCCTTTGCGCGGATCGGGATATTCGTAGAGATGGGTGCCATCGAAGTAGCTCAAGGCATGACCGTCTTTGGGGAAGTGCGAGGGGACCCAGTCGAGCAAGATACCGATTCCTTGCTGATGCATATAATCAACGAAGTACTGAAAGTCCTCTGCGGTACCAAAGCGACTGGTTGGGGTGAAGAACCCTGTAGCCTGATAGCCCCAGGAGCCATCAAAAGGATATTCTGTGATAGGAAGCAGCTCCACATGGGTGAAGCCCATGTCTTTCACATAGTCTGTAAGAGTATGAGCCAGTTCACGATAGGTCATAAAGCGATCTTCTTCATCCGCTCCTTCCTGGTGACGCTCGAGCACATGCCGCCACGAGCCCAGATGCACTTCATAGATGGAGAGCGGTGAACTGAGGGGTTGATAGTGTGCTCTCTGCTGTATCCATGCCTCGTCTTGCCACGTGTGTTGATGGATATCGGCGACAATGCTAGCTGTATTTGGGCGCAGTTCAGACGCGAAGCCATAAGGATCGGTCTTGTCAACCGTATAGTTGTTCACATAGGAGTAGATGGAATACTTATAGATCGCGCCAATGTGGAGCCCTGGTACAAAACATTCCCATACTCCTAGATCGATGTGGCGCTGCTTCATCGGGTTAGCACTGCGATTCCAGTTGTTAAAGTCACCGATCACCGAGACAGAGCGTGCATGGGGTGCCCAGACTGCGAAGTTCACACCAGTGATACCATTGATGGTGCGTATATGAGCGCCAAACTTTTCGTAGATATGGTAGTGTTTGCCCTGACCAAACAGATAGAGGTCGAAATCACTAAAAATTGAGGGAATTCCAGACTCTATTTCTGGATTTGTTCCCTGTCCAGGGTCGCTACCAGGTGGTTGTGGAATATGTGGTGCTGTCATGTCACGCGTCCTTATGATGTCATAAAATATCGTGTTGTTCTTGATAAGCATAGCACATGGGGCAAGAAAGAGGAATGTGAGTGTTTATCCTTATAAAACTCCTCCTAATACGGGATAGAAAATAGGACAAAAAGTTCTTATGACTGAGAGTGAGACTGAAAAGCCAGCTATTGCGTATATGATTTTAGCGAGGGCAAAACAACGCCTTGTACTATCCTACGATGCTTCATTTTTGAAAACAGAGAATGGTAGGTAGAGAAAGGAAATGTGGCAATGACCATTCATATACAACAGATGAAAGAGCGGCTTGTGGCAAAGCAATCAGAGTTGAGGCAGCAGATCAATGATTTGACTGAAGCCCATCCTACGCCGGTTGATCCTATCGAGGCCAGCGAGGGGTCACAAGAATTTGAAGATACGGCGGTAGATTTCTTGGAGACGCAGCAGGAACAATCGATAGAAGTGAACAATCAGGCATTGCTTACCGAGGTAGAGGATGCGCTCAAGCGTATTGAGGATGGTACGTATGGCCGATGCGTGGTTTGTGGTCGATATATTCCTGAAAAGCGCCTGGAAGCAATCCCCTGGGCAGCACGTTGTGTGGAGGATCAGGAGCAACTGGAACAGCGGAATCTGAGCCAGGAAGAATTATACGACTCCGATACGCTTTAGGGGAAATGATGGTAAGGGCGTCACCTTGCATACGCCCTTACCATCATTTCGGAGGAGCTTTCCTCATATACTAACTGCTAAGTGTCACCTGACTGATTTGCTTTTGGAGCACTGGTTCGAAGCCAGATAAAGAGAAGAGAGCAGCCCTACCGCCTTTTCGATGCAACAAGGTAATGTTTGTATTGTGCTCCTAAGAAGAAAATATATTTATAATAGAAAAAATTGCTAAAAGTGGCTTTCTATCCCCAATGCTGTAAAAGGCCTTATAAGGCAAGTCGCGTGATACTTCATCGCTATGCCTATTGACGAATGTGTTGACAATCAATTTGCCTTGTGCTATTATGCACAAACGCAAGCGTTTATTGTACAACTTTTATAGTTGAAAAATTGAGAAACCATTACTTATTTAGTGAAGGGTAATCTATTTTAATTCGCACTTGAGTGAGACGATGAGGCCCTAATGGAATAAAACCCATAGCGTGATAGGCAGTTACCCTGGCTACATAAGCAGTCGTTGCCGGATGCAGATTCTACGCTGTTACCAACAAAAGCCGTTTGCTTGCCTCTGGGTCTTTTTCATCTGAGTAGCAGTCTTGCTCACTTCCATACAGCGTTTCCTTACTCCTGGAGGAACAGGACGAATGACAAAGTGAAAGGCTATCGGCAAGTTACCGGAAAGGGTAGGATACCAGGGAGGATTTTTTGCGAGAGACATATGCATTCGCGAATTTGAGTGCGGTGATACTCAGTGGAATGGTAGATAACCATGAAAACACGCGGAACTGCGACTGATAAACTTGCTGATGTCATCCAGGCTCTGCAGTTAGTCCGTAAGAGTGGGCATTTGACTGCACAGCGTGATGCGACCGATGGTATTGCTGAAGTGGGAATAATCGCGTTTCGTGATGGACAGGTTGTGGATGCAAGTGTAGGTCAATTGAGAGGGGCGGACGCATTTAAAAAACTTGTAGTATGGACACGATGCCATTTTATATTTGAATCTGCATTGCCAGAGTCTCCTCCGCCAGTGGCTCTCCCACCTCCCCAATCAGGAGCGCCGACCGGGTCAGGAAGGAGTGATACAGAATGGAGATACAGACAAGAGCCCCCTGATGAATACTTGTCCATTGTTGTAGTTCCATATCGTTCTCCGTATATGCAGGGGGCCCTGCCCAATTTTCAACGCTTAGGCCTGTCACGATTGCATAGACAAGTGTTTCTGTTAATTGATGGAAGGCGTTCGACCCAGGAGTTAGCACGTCTGATAGGCCATCATCACCAGGAAGTCCTGGCGGTGCTTGCTGATTTAGAGAGCGCTGGTCTCATTGGCCAATAGTCCCTTTAGTAAAGGATTGTATCGTATGTCTCGGCAATTCGCTGTCCGTGCTCCGAAGAGACGTTTTTCTCTTTCTGTCTATATTTCGCTCCTTCTCGTCGTGGTTGCCATCATTCCACTTCTGGTCACCGTTGGTAGTATCGAAATTTTTTTACGCCCATCGCTGATATCCCAGATTAGTGCAGATATGGAAAGAGATGCGCAGACCCATGTTCAGGTCATTGATACCTATCTCGCAGAGCGTCTTAATGATATAGAAACGCTGGGTGAGTCTGGTCCGATCAGGAATCTCATGGCTGGCGATCCCAATAGCAAAGCCCCCGCGACGAATCTGCTCTTTACGGCGCTGCACCGCGATATTGCGGATTACATCAGTTTGTCGCTCCTTGACTTTCAGGGGCATGTTGTTTTGTCCTATCCTACGGCTCCTGCACCCCATGGGAATTTTCTCATTCTGCCAGGCCTGATCCAACAGGTACGGGCGTCAGGAAGAGTATTCGTTTCGGACGTCTTCTATGATCCTCTGGCGAATAATCCATCGGTTGATCTGTATGCCCGTGTTGTGAATAGCAAATTGCAGCCAACGGGCATCATACGGGCATCACTGAGCTTGCATCGCCTCTGGCAGCCTGTTGACAATACCCCGAAGGAGGAGGGAGCGGGCAGCTATGCTTTTGTTCTTGATCAACATGGTGTGCGTATTGCTTACACGAATCCTGACCATTCTGGCTTCACTCATCCAGCATACTTGTTTAAATCAGTCGCGCAACTTCCGGCGGATTTCCAACAAAGTATCAAGGGTGAGAACCTCTACGGGAATGCAACAACGGCGGTCACATCCATCGCTGATGACAAACTGGCCTCCATACAGAATAATGCGCAGTCGCCGCTCATATTTTCGTTTGATCCCACAGGGCAGGGGCAGACGTTTGAGGCAGCCATGTATAATAGTACCGTTGTTCCCTGGACCTACTATGTCCTCAAACCTCTCAGTACGGTGACCGGGCTTGCAGATCAACAACTGCTTGGTATTTTTGTGGTTGTTGCGGTAATGATCTTACTGGCTCTCGTTATCGGTGTTCAGGTAAGTAGACGCATCGCCGCACCGATTATCCGCTCTGTCTCCTCGCTACGTAAAAATAGCCTCTCTCTCAAAACACTGGCAGACGAAGAACAGGTCGTAGCCACCGAACAGTCGTGGATGGTCGAAGCTTCACAAGTCGCATTGCAATCGATCCGATACTACACAAATGCTGCAAGCATTGCGGCACAACGCCTTGCTGATCTCAGTACAGAATTGATGAGACAATCGGATAACTTCGACGACTTCAGATTAAATAAATCATTGAAGAATATCTCAGAGGCCGCAAGATATGTTGATCTGGCAGTCAAACATCAAGAGAGCGCAAATGAAAAATTGGCGGCTGCTTTACGTGTCACTACACGTGCGATGGAACAACTGACAAACGGCGCAAAGTCTACCGACGACGCTGCCGTACAATTGGAATATATTGTGCGCCAACTAACGGATGTTGTTGGAACAAGAGAGAGTGGTGCCCCCTCTGAAGAGCAACCGGTGAAACCAAAGAGCTAATCTATGAAGATGCAGAAAGGCATACAGTAAAGGATAGGTGTATTTTATGAGTAACCTCTATAATAGAAGAAATGCGATCAAGATGGGGCTTGGTGGTCTTGCAGGTGTCTCCGCGCTTGGGCTTGCGGCTTGTGATAGCGCAGCAGCCCCTACACCCTTACAAAGTTCTCCTCTGATGAACCTGATATTTTGGGGCACGGCTACGCGCAATAAGTTGACCCAAAAGGCGATTACGTTGTTTCATACTCAGCATCCCAATGTCGCCATTACTTCCGAATATACTACGTTTAATGACGTCTGGAATATGCTGGACAAATTAGTTGCCGAAGGGAAGACTTCAGATTTAATTCAAATGGACATGAGGTATCTGGCGAGGTACGTCAGAAGTGGATTGATGCTTGATCTAACACAACTCATTTATAATCAAACCATCGACCTTTCCGATTTCGATCCTATAATGCTTGATGGAAGTAAAGCAAACAATTCTTTATATGGTATACCACTAGGAGGAAATTATCAGTGTTTGCTGTATGACACAGTGTTACTCGATAGAGCAGGTGTTGGTGCTGTTCCGGATGGTATGACATGGCAGATGTTCGCTGAATACACTGCTGCTATCGCACAATCGTTCGGAAAGAGCATTTATGGTTCTTCGGATGCAGGGGGCGACTTGTCTGTGTTTGAAATCTGGGTGCGTCAGAGAGGAAAAGAGTTATATACAGTAGATGGCCGACTGGCCTTTGATGTGCAAGACATAGCGGAGTGGTTTGATTACTGGACCCAGTTGCGCAACAGTGGCGGGTGCGTTCCGGCGCAAGTCCAGGCGGTGGCTTCAGGTACGAGCGGACCTGCAAATTCGCCTCTTATCCATAGTAAAGCAGTTTTTGCTGTTCCACACTCAAACGAGCTTGAAGCCTATCAGGCACTTACGAAACATAAGATCAATTTCGCCGCTATCCCCCTTGGCCCTGAAGCTGGTTTGTACTTCAAACCTTCCCAACTCATGTCTATTTCTGCGCAGACGCCCTATGCCATAGAGGCAGCGCAATTTATTGATTTCATCATTAACGATCCTAATGGCATCAAGGCTATTGGGATCGAGCGTGGCATCCCAGGGGCGGTAAAGGCGCAGGTGCTCCTGAGCCCCAGCTTTACTCCTGCCCAGCGGGAAGAGTTTAATTTCACGACTACTATCTCAAATAGCACACTGGTAAGAGTAAAAGAGGTCCTTGATCCGCCCGCTGCAAGTCAGGTTGCGACCATCTTTGGCAATATAGCCGGAGAGATCAGCTTTAAACGTACTACGGTGAGCAATGGCGCACAGGCTTTCTTTACCGCCGCCCAGAAAGCGCTGGCATAGAAGGACCAGGAGACGCACCTACCCATCTCCATTATTGATTTCTGACTCTGTTGTTCTACTCCTCAAACGAGGCAAATATGCGTTCGATGAGAGTCAGATCGACAGATGCATGACAGTTTGCAAAAATACGGCGTGCTTCATGGAGATAATCAATTCCTCGCTGCAGGAAAGTTTCTCGCTCCTCTTGAGTACAATGTGTGGCCACGTTGATCATGCTTCCTCTTTGTAACAAAATTGCTCCATAGCTGTGCAGCGTTCTGGCATAATCCAGACGTAAACCACCCTCGCGAAAAAGAGTAATGGCTTGCTCAAAGTAAAGATCGGCTTGCTCGTACTGGCCCTGATTCATCAGAATACGTCCTAGCAAGCGATTGGCACGCCCAATAATAGGGCCCGCCTCATTTTCCTGTGCCTCTTTGAGCGTTTGCAAAGCTGTCTGGCGGGCAAGTTTAACATCATCAAGGAGATAATAGGCAGTTGCCAGCAGATGTTTCCCATCGGTAAAGGCTTCTATATCCAGTTCATCAAGAGAAATGGCGCGTTGTAGCGTCGATCTGGCACGAAGCAAGAGGCGTTTGCATGGAGCTTCATGTACGTGAGAGTCGAAAGAGGTCTTATTGATTGTTGTCGTGCAGTCCACTGCGTCATGTGGACAGGCCAGCATAGCTTCGGCGAGACGCAATTCGCCTAACCCGACCAGCGCATAGCGCACACAACGAGGACTTTTAATAGCATGACCAGTGATGATGGCATGCAGGATGCTGGCTTTTGCCTCTTCTAGTTTCCCCAGATTGCGTTGTACGTTTGCTAATTCAACACTACTCCAACTGATGCCTTCACGATCATTGATGCGTTGAGCAACGTCCAGACTACGCTTAAACCATTCTTCAGCCTCAAGCAAATTTCCCAGGCGTTGAGCAATATCTCCCAGGTTGGCTGTTACAGGTACCATGCTAGGAAGATCTCCAATGCGTTCAGCCAGGTCAAGGGAGCGACGCAAGTAATCACGAGCAGGGGTCTGTTCGCCTTTAGCAATATATGCAGCGCCAAGGTTGTTACACACGCGAGCCATCTCTGGCAGCAACTCGCTTTGTTCATAGATCGTCAATGCAATATGCATATGCCTGAGTCCCTCACTCATAGGACCGGAACTTGCCAATGCAACACCAAGTTGTTCATGCGCATATCCCAGCTCAAAAGGATCGCCCTGCAACGTTCTCTCAATACGCGTATGAAGCGCTTTTTGAAACTGATAGTGATTTTCATCAGAAGGTGCAACCCCATTCATCTTTAAATGATCGGAGGTTGGGCGTATGATATTCTCAAGCATTGTTAACGCTTCTTGCAAGTAACGACGAGCTTCGTGATAGTGTCCATCAAGCCGTAGCATCGCACCATACTGTAAATGGAGACAGGCCCAGGCAACCCCTGTAGTGATACCTGCATTGCGCATCACTTCTTTACCGCGTCCATAACATTCATATGCTCGTGTATACTCCCCTGTCGCCTTCCACGTATTGCCGATCTCACGCCAGAGCAATGCCTGGCTCTGAGCTTCTTGTCGCAATTGAGCATCAGTGTCAGGAACTGAAGAAGCCATATGCCGCTGAAAATCGTTATTTGTTCGCAGGTCAAGGACGCATTGATAGAGGTAACGTACATCCTCGAAGTTTCCCTGGACTATATTACATTCGGCAATGCGTTCTAAGAGCCGGCAGATATGCTGTATCGTCGTGAAGGAAAGTTGGGAGATGACCTGAGGCGTAAGCCGTCTGATGGAGAGATGAACATTGTTCCCTTCGGAGAACTGCGACGGGGTTACGGAGAGTAGGGACGGGCTTATAAATCGCGCCTCTATATTTGATCGCATCCCTGTAGTCGATTGTGCCCCTACCGTAGCATGAATAGTTTGCAGATAGTATTGTTGCGCTTCGGAATAGGCAGCAATAGTAAATGCCTGGTTTCCTGCCAGTTCAGCATAATAGGCCATATCTATCTGATTGCCGCCGCCTTTGCTTAAGTGATACACGATAGCAGCCGCAACCTTTTCCGCAAGCATGCCAGAGGATGGATCATACGCATTGGCGTTTTTAATAGCTTCAGCAGCTTTGCGGTGGAACTGAGCACGTCTGGCCGCCGATAGACGCTCATAGAGGTGGCTAATGATAAGTGGATGCCAGAAATGATAGGTAATATGTACCCCTACACCTTCTTCAGTCACTAACCCAGCATATAATGCTTCATCAAGGAGGTCAAGAACGACATCTTCCGTGTGCTCACCAGCCATGGGCAGCAACTCCCCCAATTGAAAGGAACCACCTAGCACCGCTGCTTTTCCTAATAATGCCTGACAATCGCTACTTAGCCTGCCCAGACGACGCTCAAGTACTGCCGCGATAGCTTCTGGTAAGAGGCCACTACTTCTCCCTGGATTTCGAGGCGGAGTTATGGTCGTTGTAGAAACCTGGTTAAGCATCCCTTCTTCTTCATTGTAGATCATCTCCACATAGCGTGCCAGCTCTTCGGCGAAGAAGGGATTTCCAGCCGCCTGGGTCTGAATACTCTGTATCATGTCTTCAGGCAGATGAGATACTAATGCCCCTATCTGCGAGTGGCTGAGAGGTTGCACAGAAAGGGCAACAATCGTCTGTTCGCGTTGTAGGTCAGCGATAAGTGTACGAATTTTGTGTTGTGATGGCAATTCGGCATCACGGCAGGTTGCCAGCAGGAGTACACGCTGATCCTGCAGATGATGGACGAGGTAGGTAAGTAGCTCGATACTACTGTCATCCGCCCAATGCAGATCGTCAAATACCAGTAGGATTGGATTGATAGCGCTCAATGTATCAAGGAGGCCAAGGGTTGCCTCCCAGAGGTGCAGGCGCTCTTGTTCATGAGGTAACGGATTAGACGCAGATGTGCGATTGTAGGGGCCAGATTGATCGCGCCCGGGTTGATCGCGCCCAGGCAGAGAGAAGCCTGGTAAAAGTGGGCTGAGGCGCTCAATTTTGAAAGGGGTTACATGGGTAGAAGAGGGTATACCAGTGGTTGCCAGTAGTTCCTCAAAGGTCGTAGTACTTTGCAATAAGGTGCGTAGAAGCTCAGTCCAGGGTCGATAAGGAATCGTCCCTTCCTGCTCATAGGATCTGCTCCAGGCCACAGCCCAGTCTCGTGTATATGCAGAAAGGCTGAGTTCCTCTGCCAGACGTGTTTTACCAATACCCGGCTCACCCATAAGGAGAAGGAAATGCGGCTGACGTGGTCGAGAGGAGACAGAAGAAGCATGTGATGAAACCAGGCTACCGGCGAGCGAAATAAAGCGCTTCGCATGAAAAGCGCTCTCTTCGAGGGTGAGCATCACCTGCTGCATCATCTCAAGTTCCCGCTGTCGTCCAATCAGAGGACTCTGATTATGTCGTCCAAGATGCAACACCGGGCGTGTGAAGAGAGGTTCTTGTACCAAAGGAGGGGAAAGGGGCATTAGCGGAGGAGGGTTGTAAGCGGAGCTCTCTCTTTCTTTGCTCGTATTGATACCCGTCTTTGAGGGAGATACAGAGAGTAGTTTTCCTTGCAGAAGTTCTTCATAGAGTTGCCGGGTTTCTGGTAGAGGATCGCTCTCGTAGTCACGTTGCAGCATCGTGACGTACTGGCGATAGACCTGGAGAGCCTCGCCACGCCGATCAAGTTGCGTAAGAAGAAGCATTAAGCGCTGCAATGCTGTTTCGTTCGTCGGCTCAGTGGTACGGAGTCGGTCCAGGGTTTCGATGGCACTGGCAAGCATGCCTCGTTCGGTCCGCAGGTTGGCGAGATCGAGAAGTAAGCCAATCCAGGCGCGTTGGAGAGCATCACGCCGTGGTGCAGCCCATTCTGAGTAGAGTTCCTCTAGTAAATACCCTCCTCGATAGAGGGCCGCGGCTTCTTCAAGGAGGCGTTCAGCTTCAGCAGGATCAGAAGAATTGTTGGCCTCTTTCAGGAGATACTCAAATGCTTCTGCATCCACCCATATCTGCGTACTATCTGCGATTTCAAGCACATCGCGTTCAAGGCGCAGCATGCGTGATGCTGCGGGACGTGCGATCTCAGGCTCAAGTATCTGGCGCAATTCATGCACGGCACCGTTTAAGCGGTTCGCGGCTACATCAATATCAAGATCAGGCCAGAGAAGCTCCATAACCTGTTCTCGACTCGATCTCCGACCAGGGCTGCTCAAGAGGCATCCCAGCAATGCGCGTGCCCGCCGGCGATGCCAGATACGACTATCAATAGCACTCCACTCATCTCCAGTTTTGCGCTCGACGCGAAATTGCCCAAGGACATAGACGCGAAGGAGAGGAGATGGGAGAGGTTGCGTTGTGGGTTTATTACTTGTGATGGTATCAGGGGCAACGGTATCAGTGGGCGCAATAAATTGGGCCTCTACCGGCTCCGTAAGTTCCACTGGGAGATGTGTGCCAACATACTTACTGATTGTACGCCCTTTCTCGCTCCAATACGCGTACCAGTATGGACCATGCCCCGTGCCTTCGCGGCATTTCCGACAGCGTTGTTTGCCACATCGGGTGTATTGCTGACGATAGGTGACTTTGCTATTCATGCTTTTGGCCTATCTGCTCGGACACAAACGTTGGATACACATATAGAAGGGTAATTATCCATCAAAGACTGATTGCCTATCCTATGCTAAAAAATGTAAAATATTTAGTCTTTATTATAACCCATTTTAGATGGGCAGAACAACCATGTAGCCTATCTACTCTATGGTATTTGTGCCTATCCCATACTATTTCTTCCTTTCCCCTTGCTTTCTGCAGAAAAGACTGGCATCTTTTGTACGAAGAACCCTCATAGCGCAGTAATCCATCCCTCCTATTTCGGCTATTTTCCGGATGAGAATTTGCGTTCTGTGTTATAATTAGAACATAAGTTCAAAAAGGAGAGGCACCTATGGCTAGTGGTAGCTACACAAAGAAATCCGAGCTTCATTTCTCTACCGGGACCCGTTCTGCAATTCCCGCCCGAGCTACGCGCACGTTTGCTAATGAAAGTATTGATGACATACCGGTCGATGCTAAGGCCGGTCTAAGCATCGATTGGCAACCATTCCAGCGTGTGCGGGAACTTGAATTGAGCCGTTCGATGGTATGCATTGTTTCCCTTCTTCTCTGTACGATCGTCCTTTGTTCACTTGTGATATCGCAATGTCCTGCCTCTCCACAACTGGTAAGCTATGTTGGTGGTCAGTTCTATGCATTACAGGTTGGCGGTGATCGTGCCGCTACCTGGCAACAGAGTCAACCCCAGCCGGCTGCAAAGGCGCAGCCTGTTTCTAACAAAGCCAATTCAGTACTTGGCAAGCCAACGATCAGCGCAGATTTTATCAATCGCGTGCTTGCAAGCTACAACTCGCCAGCAGCCACAAAGGGGCAGGCGCTCTACGATCTGGGAGTAAAGTACGGCATTGATCCTGCATTCGCGTTAGCATTCTTCATGCACGAAAGCTCCTTTGGAACGCAAGGAGAAGCTCAGGTCAGCCTTTCGTTGGGCAACCTGCGTTGTATCCCCAATTTCAAATGTCAGGATGGATATGCATGGTTCTCCTCCTGGGAGAGTGGTTTTCAGGCATGGTACGAATTAATTCGCAACCTCTATGTGTCTCAATGGAGCTTGACAACCATCAACCAGATTATTCCCAGGTACGCGCCTGCCGCTGACAATAACGATGAGGCTGTCTATGTTGCTTCCGTCGAGCATGCTATTGCTACCTGGAGGGCTGGAATTCTTCAACCGTAGGAGACCAGGCCTGTCCAGGTTCTCCTTTACGCTTTGCGCCCTTTCAACAAAATCGCTTCAGCTGTAATACTTTCCAGATGTCCATCTGAGCGCTCCTTTACTTCGAAGTAGCGCTGAATGGAGTCACTGCTCTCTACTATAAACTGCTCCAGTGCAGCTTTTTCGTCGGTTGGAAGTTGAGCGCGAGCTGTCCAGTCATCATACTGGAATACCTTGCGTATAAATTCTGCCTGTTCAACACGCAAGCCAGCCTGTGAAAAAAACGTGACCCATTCCTCACGTGTACATGCACGTCCGTGGGATGGGTCACGCCATTTCTCAACTTCGTTGATGAAGGTGTCGAGTTCCGGATCGCTGGGGGCAATATTATCGATGAGCAGGAATAGCCCACCCGGCTTCAGAACACGACCTACCTCCTGCACAGCTTGCGCGATATTGGGGAAATGATGTGGGGCAATGCGACAACTGACGCGATCAAAGCTCTCCTCAGGAAATGGCAGGTGCTCGGCATCAGCCTCCACAAATACAGCGTTGGTCACACCTTGTGAGAGAATAAATGCCCGTGCCGTTTCTAGCATAATGGGAGTGAGATCGCTGACGGTAATCTGTGCGACAAGTGGTGCTATGGCTAATGCAGTATGACCTCCGCCTGTTGCAATATCAAGGGCTTGTTGCTGTTTATCCCACTCTCCCAATTCGATCAGACGCCTCAGGTCTGCCCCAGCACGGTGAGAGACACTGGCAACATAGCTCTCTGCTGTGCGGCTGAAATAGTCCTGGACTCTGGCTTTTTTCTCGGCATCTGTATTTGTCATAAGGCACTTTGCTCCTCCTCTGAAAACGACCGTTTTCATGTCGGGTGGTGTCGCCCGGACATGAACATCTCGCTTGAAAAATGGCGATGGCTCTGCCCAATCTGTAGTACTCTAGTATATGACACATGGTGACTTGAACGCTGTGACCAATTGCTCCTCAATAAAGCTTTGATTGGTAAGCTTAGGATCTCGACGCTCGTAGCTGATTGTGCTAAGATGGTCCTATTATTATTTCCAATATCCTGACAATTATAGAGAATGTACAGGTATGCCAACACTTGAAGGTTCTGTAGAAAACATTGTCTTCCGCAATGAAGATAATCATTATACGGTCGCACGTTTTCGCCTCAATGACACAGGCCGCCTCTTTCGCGATGATCTGATGACGATTGTAGGTACGTTGCCCGATGTGCATGTAGGCGAACTGCTCACGGTTGAGGGGGAGTGGGAGAACGATGCGCGTTATGGTCGTCAGCTTCATGTGAAAAGCTTCACCGAACGCCTGCCAGCCTCCTCTGAGGGCATTACACGCTATCTTGGTTCAGGGCTGATTAAAGGCATTGGACCGAAGAAGGCAAAGCTGATCGTCGATCATTTTGGCGAACAGACGCTGGCCATCATCGAGCAGCAGCCCGAACGTCTGAGTGAGGTGAAAGGAATTGGGGCAAAAGATCGCGATCAGATCATCAAGGTCTGGGCTGAACATGGCGAGATCAAGGAGTTGCATCTTTTTTTGCAGTCGCACGAAGTCTCGATCAATGTGGCAACGCGTGTCTACAAGCAATATGGCAAGGATTCGATCAAGGTTATTCGGGAGAATCCATATCAGCTAGCGCATGAGGTCCATGGTATCGGTTTTCGTACTGCTGACGAGATCGCAGTAAAACTGGGCTTGCCATACGATAGCATCCCGCGCCTGACCACCGGGTTGAAGTATGTGCTTGCGCAGGCCGCGAATGACGATGGACATTGCTTTTTGCTTGAGAATAATCTGCTGCAACTGGCTTCAAGTATTCTCAAAACGCCCTATGAGGTGCTTTTGCCTGCGATGGAGCAGTTACGTGGCGATACTGATGTATTTGTGGAACCGCCTCTTCCATCGCCGGTTGCAGTAGCGGCAGCGCAATCTATTGAGGATGAGGATATGCCTCCGGTTGATTGGAGCGAGGTTGAAGCAGAGGAATCCCAGGCACGGATCTATTTCGCCCCATTCTGGTATGCCGAAAATGGGTCTGCCCGCCTCCTACGCCTGTTGTTGAAGGCGCCCGAAAGTTTGCCCCCGGTATCGCAACAACTCTGGGATCGGGTATTTGACCTGCTCAAGCAGAATCGCAACATGCATCTAACCGATAAACAACGCGAGGCCGTACAGATGGCCTATGGCAAGAAGGTGAGTATCCTGACCGGCGGACCTGGTACCGGCAAGTCAACCTCGATCCGAGCCCTGTTGATGCTCCTGCGCAATCGGAAAGTGAGCGTTGCACTGGCAGCTCCAACTGGACGCGCAGCCAAACGCCTCTCCGAAGCTGCAGGTACAGAGGCTAAGACGCTTCACCGCTTGCTGGAATATGCACCCCATGATAATTCCTATCAGCGCAATGAGGATAATCCGTTGCTCTATCAATTTGTGATCGTTGACGAGTTCTCAATGGTGGATATTCTGCTCTTCTATCATCTGCTCAAAGCGCTTCCACGCGAGTCGCACCTATTATTGGTAGGGGACGCCGATCAATTGCCTTCAGTGGGACCTGGAAACGTGTTGCGTGATCTGTTGCGCAGTGAGGCCATTCCCACCATGCGCCTGACAGAACTCTTTCGCCAGGCACAGCAGAGCAAAATTATCGTCAATGCGCACCGTATCAATGCCGGACAGATGCCTTCAATGCGTATGGAGACGGACAGCGACTTCTTTTTTATGGCAGAGGAAGACCCGGTACGCGCTCAACAACTCATACTGGATCTCGTGCAGCGCCGGCTGCCTGCACGCTATCATTTCAATCCCCTGACCGATATCCAGGTTCTCTCCCCAATGTATAAGGGACCCGTGGGCGTGACGCTACTCAACGAGAAATTGCAGACCCATCTTAATCCTTCTTCCGTGGCCCAGGTGGAATGGGGCGATTTTATCCTGCGTGTCGGCGATAAGGTTATGCAGACGCGCAACAACTACGATAAGGGTGTCTTTAACGGAGATGTGGGTTGGATACGCAGCATGAATAAGGACAATGCAACGCTCAAAGTTGAGTTTGTTGAAGAGGCGGGACCACTTTTTGTCAGTTACGAATTTCACGAGCTGGACGAACTGGTTCTGGCCTATGCCGTCACCGTTCACAAAAGCCAGGGTAGTGAATATCCCGTCGTTATTATTCCTCTGGTCAACCAGCACCGTATGCTGCTCCAGCGCAATCTGCTTTACACAGCTATCACACGTGCGAAGAGGTTCTGTGTGCTGGTGGGGCACCCCTATGCATTGGAAATAGCAGTGAAGAATGATCGCGTTGCATTGCGCAATACTGGACTGGCTGAGAGGCTGCAGGCAATTGTTCTTGCAAACAAATTAGTTTAAAAGTACCCTCTATTTTTATATCCTTTCCTCTATTTCGTCTTAGAAAGAGGAACTGATTTCAGCGAAGAATTTCAGAACAAGAAAGGAGCGTGCACTATGGTGACGACGATGCAAGAGGTGATCGGATTATTCTGTGTCTTCGGTATTTTATTTCTCTTCTACATCTTCAAGCGTCTATTTTATCCCTATCGATGTACTTGTGGACGCCGGATATGGACTGGCCATGGTATACTCAGACATCTTTCACAACCCCATAAGTACGTCGATCCTAATAAATAGTACCAAAGGTGCCATCTCTTCAGGAAAGCACCTTTGGCACGTTTGCGACTTGTTACATTAGCGGCTAGCAGCACGCTTTGAAACAGAGGCCCGCCGTCCCTGAGCTATCGGGGTCACACGAGGCTTTTTTCTTGCTGTTCGTTGCTGCGGCTCCGTTCTGGCAAAAGAATCTGCTTCGTACATATTCGTCGTACTATCGAAACGAGATTGTTTTTCTGTCCTTCTTTTGCCATCTCTTGGCTTGCTGGAATATGAGCGTCCTGGCAAGGGAACGCCTTCAGGCTCCCATACAGAGGTATTCACAGGTTCGCTGCTACTATGTTCTCTTCGCCGCCTTCTCATGTCAGATGCCGTATGGTCATCGTACCTTGGCCGGGTGTGTTTGTCGCGCTCCTGGCCTGACGACGACGAGAAATTTTTGCGGTCACGTACCGGTTGTGGTTCGCTGTGGTGCTCGTACTCCTGCGGTACCAGCGTCTCGGGCCTTGCAGATAGAAGAGCTACACTGGCTTCCTCGTCAATAGTCAGTCGCTGCAATAGGACTGCCTGTCCTAAGTTGCGTGCCATCCGTCGCCATTTGGGGACATCTGATGGTACCAGTAGTGTAATGGCTTTGCCCTGTCGTCCCATTCTCCCTGTGCGGCCAATCCGGTGTGTAAAAAGGTCACTCAATTCTGGAAGTTCGTAATTGATGACCTGAGAGATCCCTGTAATATCTAGCCCACGTGCGGCTACATTGGTGGCAAGTAGCGTCTGTACCTGCCCACGACGAAATGCAGTAAGCACCTCTTCGCGTGCACGCTGGCTTTTGTTGCCATGTAATGTTCCCACGGTAAACCCGAGCTTGCTAAGTTGTTTCCCTAGCTTCTCGACGCCGAATTTCGTTTTGCCAAAGATGAGGCTGCTCTCTCCTTCGGCGGAATGTAAAAGAGTACAGAGTGCGGCCATTTTCTGGTCCTGAGGAACCTGGTAGGCAATCTGTTCAATGGTGCTCTGTGTGCCTGAAGCGGGTGTAATGGCAATATTGACTGGATTTTTGAGAAATTTTTTCTGTAGTGCGGCAACCCAGCCTGGTATGGTTGCGGAAAAGAGGGCCATTTGTCGCGTATCTGGTGTGGTTGTCAGTATTTCTTCAATGACAGGCGCAAAACCACTATCCAGCATCTGGTCTGCCTCGTCCAGGATGCACATTCGCAGCTGGTTTAGTACTAAAGTACCGCGATCAAGATGGTCTTTTACGCGTCCTGGTGTGCCTATGACAATCTGTGATCCATAGCGTAGGGCTGAGATCTGGTTGCCATAAGGGCGTCCTCCAACCAGCAGTGCTATCGTAAGCCGCCGACCGGTTGCCAGTTTGTTCAACACTGCGTTCACCTGGATCGCCAGTTCGCGCGTTGGCACCAGTATGAGTGCCTGTACGGTACGTTTGTCTCTAGCTAACCTCTCTACCAGGGGAATGCCATAGGCAAGCGTCTTGCCCGAGCCAGTAGCTGATTGCCCCACCAGATCATTGCCGGCGAGCAGTGCCGGAATTGCTTCGATCTGAATAGGTGTAGGTTCTGTGATCTCCATAGCTGCCAACGCTGCACGCGTGATGGGTTGCAAAGGGAAATCATTAAAAGATGGCATGAAAAATCCTTTCGGCCAATACGCCCTATATGGGCGTGGTATACCTCCCTGCCAACACTAGAGCTGTGATGGGGGAGTACCAGAAGCAGGCCGTAGGATACGGGAGCAATGCTGCTACCTGATAGAAGAAAGATACGAACGTGTGTGCAGGAGAGAGTATTCTACAGAGGATTGCTCAGAACTCTTTAGTGTCTTTACCAGGGAACAGGATAGGTGAGCAGCCTGTTCCATACCATGCAAACCGTCATAACTCCCGCATTGTATCATCCCTGGAGCGAAACGTCAAGAAGGATGGAGAGCCAAAACTGATCCTCATTTGATCGTGAGCATAGTGTGGGGCGACGAGCGGTATACGAAGTGAACAAGCCCGTCGCGCCCCATTCATAGAATTGGAAAGCCTGAGCCAGGGGAGTAGTCACCTGAAAGAAGATCCTGGATGCACATGAGTCAGCAATGGAGTATTCCATGTTAGTAGAGTAAAACCATTGACATGGTATTGATGATCTGGTATGCCAAAGGTACGCACCGACGCATTATAATAAGCAGAAACATTATCGCTATCCCTATAAACAATAAAATCCGCTTGCTGCAAATTCGCCGGGTCGAACCATTTCCTATCGGCAAGAAATAAATAGGGGCGCAGGTAATTGTTTTGAGGAATAACCTGGCGTATCACAACCTGTTCCTCACTCAGGACTGTTACAAAGGCTGACATCCAGTAACTTCCTAATCCTTGGGTTAAGTGATGCTCTTTCAATACGGCTACCAATGGTATTTCAGAAGACACACTCGCAGGAGCTTGATAGAGAGATATGGCAAATGGTATCGCGTTTGCTACAAGTACGAGCACTATAGCAATTCTAAGGACATATTTATGAACGAATTTGAAGACGATAGGAAATGTTCCGAACTCACTCAGGAACAATAAGGGGTAAAGGTATCTTCTTCCTAGCGCTCCCCCCAATGTACTCAAGATGAATGCAGCCGCTGTCCCAATCGAGCTCCATAACGATACTTGTATGATTTTTGTCTCTGGTGTTGCTCCTGCTTGAAAGAGAGAGGATTTACCTCTGTTGACGATTACATAGATCAGCGTACAGATTATTGCAACGCCGAAGACCGATACGACGATAGCGTTTATGAGTACAGGCAAGCGAGAGAGAGAAAAGGAGTTTGCGGTGAAAATGTTGGCATTGAAGATGAAGTACACAAGCATAATTCCCTGTTGCAAATTCGTGATCATGCCTTGTATGCTTGTAAGACTAAAGCCGTCATTGGCGAGGACATGGACTCCTGCCCTGGCTAATATCCAAAGGAGTACACGTGAGATGACGAATGCGAGGAACATGCCGAAAAACACGGCATTCTCCTGCCACGAGATCCGCTTTTTTATTACCATCTGTGTGCATTCTGTTAAGATAAGTGGTAGCACCAGGAAGACCAGGACGAATGGGTCTCCCACCATGGCCAGAATCATCAAAAAGAAAAGAAGTGCAAATGCGAACCATTTCCCTCTTACTCCACTCAAAAAATGTTTATAGGCAATAAGTCCAATCAGGGCAAACAAGAATGTGCCCATATGTATCGGCCCAACAAGTAATAATTGCACCATGTAAAGAGGCGGAAAGGCTAAAATTCCAAGCAACGCCAGCCAGCTCCATAGTCTCTGTTCTGGTGGTAGGAGCGTTGATACAAGATATCCACTACAGAGAACGACTAACGTATACAACAGCGACGGAACGATATGCAGCAACGCAGTCGGTGAAAAACCGAGGCGAAGACCAAGCGTGTATAAAGGTATGTCAATAGTGAGAAAATTATCTGTGGGCATATACCACCCACGCATGATATAGTTTCCGTGTAGCATCGATTGTGCTTCCAGAAGAATGCTTGCATCATCAGCGTTATATGAAACGATCCTACTGATGAGAAGATATATGGTGAAGAGAAGAGCACCTAAGATAATGATGCCAATCCACTTCGTCAGAGGATTGCCTGACTGGAAATGCTCCGTTTTTGAGCGGTCTAGATCGAGGTCGAGTTCTTTTGGAGATACCGCTATTTTTTCTTTCTGTTGCATAGAAACCAACCTGTAAGAAATTTCAACAAAAACGACTCGAATTTACTGAAAAGCCCGATTACTCAAGCTTCTCGCTGGTGTATCATCTTCTTTGTCTTTTGTAACACTTCTTATGCCATCAACAGGGCTTTTGAGTTTGCCCTTCTTATTTATTGTGGTGATCACTCTGTCATCTCTTTATATTATACAATTTTGCCATACCAGGTTTTTTAACACACATATCGGCCTGATTCTTGCGTCTATTTTACTGTGAAGTACAAAGACTGAAAAGAGTTCTCTCATGGCACTTGCTCTTACTGGCCATGAGAGAGGATGCTTTGTAAGAAAGGAGATCTTGATGCCATCAACAGTTCAGCGCCTGGATGGAGGATTTAGATTAATTGCGTCTACTTCGCGCCGTAATCTCCAGCGAACAACCTATCGAGGATATTTTACTGCTCTCCTGATTTTTGCTATCATCGTATCGCTCCTATTTTCCAGCTTGGCCTATGCCAGTGGAACGGCTCCCAATGGTCCAGGAGCCTCTTCTATCTGGGCACCATCCACAAATACCATCCTTGGAACCTCTGCAAATACAACAAGCGATATCTGGTTCACAGGGTTCAATGGAATTATCAGCGAGGTCTTCTATCCTACCGCTGATACGCCCGATACCACCGATTTACAGTTTCTTATCGGCGATAGCAGCCACACCTGGGTCGATGAGGAAAAGGTGGCTACAACTTCAACGGCCACCTTGTATAATCCCCATTCGTTGGCCTGGACGGTGACCAATAGCGCGAAAAACGGGAAGTATAAGGTGACGAAGACTATCTATACCGATCCCGCTCGTAATTCACTCGTCCAGCAAGTCACCTTTACCGCTTTGAGTGGAACGCTGTCCAATTACCTGCTCTATGTGCTGTATAATCCAACTATCCATAACGCAGGGAATAACAATTCGAGTTCCACACAGACGTATAATGGGACTCCAATGCTTGTTACGACTGATTCATCAGGCAACTATGCAAGTGCATTGGGAGCCTCGATCCCCTATCAGACCAATATGACCAGTTCGGGCTTTGTGGGGCAGAACGATGGCTGGACTGACCTGAAGGGAACCAGTAACTGTGGAAGTAGTAGCTGTCCCGACTATACCATGGACGATACATATAGTGCCGCAAGCAATGGCAACACTGCACAAACCGGCGAGCTTGATCTTTCGAATGGTGGAACCGTGAATACGCAGGCCGCAACCTCCATTACCTTCAATCTCGTTCTTTCGTTCGGGCAGACGAATGGGAATACCTCCGCAACCACGAGCGCAGAACAAACACTGGCTGGCACTCTTGGCGATACCTCTTCTATGCTCAGCACGTATGTCTCTCAGTGGAATACCTTTGATACTGCTCTGAAGGCCCCTCCTGCTGTTGGGAGTACTCAGGCTATTCAACAGGCACGCCAACAAGAGTATTATCTTGCAGCCAATGTTCTGAAAGCCGCGCAGGATAAGCAAACGGGAGCGTTTATTGCCGGACTGGGAACGCCCTGGGGTGATAGTAATGGTGATGGCGATAGTGGGTATCACCTGGTATGGGAGCGCGATATGTACGAGTTTGCCAGTGCCTTAATCGTTGCAGGTGATACTGCTGATCCCACACGTGCGGTACACTGGGCGTTTAACACGCAGCAAGAAAGTGATGGGCATTTCCCACAAAATAGCTATGTCAATGGAACTCCTTACTGGAATGGTATTCAGATGGACGAGCAGGCATTTCCCATTATGCTTGCGTGGAAACTCGGCATCACCGATAGTACGGATTATAACGACCACATCAAGCCAGCCGCCAACTATATCGTCCAGCATGGCCCTACAACCGGTGAGGAGCGCTGGGAAGAGAATGGTGGATACAGCCCCGCCACGATTGCCGCGGAGATTGCCGGATTGGTCTGTGCTGCTGATATTGCGCGCATCAACGGTGATATCAGCGCCCAGACGCTCTTTGACAACACGGCTGATTCCTGGCAGAAGCAGGTGGTGAACTGGACCTTCACGACAACTGGCCCGATAGGCAACGGCCACTACTTCGAGCGCATCGATAGCGATGGGAATCCGAATGATAGCAATACCATTACGCTCGCCAATGCTGGAGGAAGCTACGATGAGCGTTCGATTGTGGACAGCAGTTTCCTGGAACTGGTACGTCAGGGTGTAATGCCTGCCACCTCTTCTTACATTACCTCGTCCCTCTCAGCAGTTGATGCAACCATTAAACAGACGATCAATGGAAATAGTTACTGGTTCCGCTATAACCATGATGGGTATGGTGAGACATCTAAAGGGTCGAACTATACTGGTGCAGGGATCGGGCAACTCTGGCCTTTGCTCTCGGGCGAGCGTGGCATTTACACCATTGCAGATGGTGGCTCCGGCGATCCAGCGCTTACCGCAATGATGGCCTCTACCAATAGTACTGGAATGATTCCTGAGCAGATCTGGAGTACATCTGCTCCATCAGGCTATACACCAGGCACTCCCACGAAATCAATGGATCCCCTCAACTGGTCTATGGGCGAATTTATTACGTTACTGGTCTCTGAATCCTCCCATACAATTGCTGACGTTCCTTCTATCGTCTACAATCGCTATGTGCAGGGTGTCTCGTGTACAACTGGCTCTGTATCTGCTTCCCCCTGCCCACTGACGCAGGGTGCACAGGGCACGATAACCTATAGCGGTTCCCTGGCTTCCAACGCCTCCAGCGTCACAATGCATTGGGGCTATAACAACTGGAATGGGATTACTGACACCAGCATGAGTAAACAGAGCAATGGTGTCTGGCAGGCAACCGTTGGAGTTCCTCAGGGCTCTACACAGTTAAATATGGCGTTTTACAATCAGAGTGGCACTTGGGATAACAATAGGAATAGTAACTATAACCTCAGCGTGTCATAAATGAAATGCTGAATGCGCTCAAGCACAGGCATCCAGGAATGCCTTAGCGCATTCAGCTTATGCCAACCAACGAAAGCTCACCACGACTTGTTTAATTCCGAGTTGCGGAGTAGAATATAAAATGGAAAAGATTTGTTTTCCCTTGTGAAGCAGCCCTTCACAAGGGAAAACGCTTAATGACGTATTTAGCAGATCAGATAGCTTCCTTTAGCTTCTTTTGTCAGGCTTTTTTAGAAGAGAGCTGGTATATGAGAGTGCTGAAGTAAGCTCTTTATTGCATAGTAGGAGGAGTGTAGGTTATGTCAGATATTGAAATAGCGGCATCAGGAGCAAGTGCTGCAAACGGGTATGTTCATCCAGAGGTGCTGGTTGATACACAGTGGGTTGCCGATCATTTGAATGACGCTAGCGTTCGCCGCATCGAAGCCGATGAAGACGTGTTGCTGTATGAGATTGGTCACATTCCCGGAGCGGTAAAGCTTGATTGGCATGTTGATGTCCAGGATCCTGTCGAGCGCGACTTTATAGACCAGCAGGGGTTTGAGCAGTTGATGAGCCGCTGGGGCATTACAAATGATACAACGATTGTGCTCTATGGTGACAGGAATAACTGGTATGCCTGCTACACATTCTGGTTGTTCTCGATGTACGGGCATAGTAAACTCAAGATTATGAATGGTGGTCGTGCGAAGTGGGAAGAAGAGAAGCGCTCGCAGACGAAAGAGGTACCGCACTACGAGGCAACGACCTACCATGCGCAACCGGCAGATGAGAGCTTGCGTGCTTTCCGCGACGAGGTTGCCAGTGGATTGAGAAATCCTGGTCGGCGCTTGATTGATGTACGTTCACCCCAGGAGTATAGCGGCGAACTACTGCACATGGTCAACTATCCGCAAGAGGGTGCACAGCGCGGGGGACACATCCCTGGCGCGAAAAATATTCCCTGGGCGACGGCAGCTCAAGCAGATGGAACCTTCAAGTCGGCCGAAGACCTGCGCCAGATTTATGGTGCTAAAGATATCACCCCGGATAAAGAAGTGATTACCTATTGCCGTATAGGTGAGCGGTCAGCCCATACCTGGTTCGTTCTGACACAACTCCTTGGTTTCCCTCGTGTACGTAACTATGATGGCTCGTGGACGGAATGGGGAAGCGTTGTCAGAGCGCCAATTGAGAAATAATCACCCCCACATCCTTGCGAAGGGAATCTTGAGTAGGGCGTTCCCCTTGTGGGCACCCACAAGGGGAACGCCCTACTCAAACACACGAATTTCTCTTGTATATAAATACAAGGTGATATGGAGGTATGTTCGATGGATCGACAGGAAGCTATTGAATTTCTGGTTGACCATTATGAGAATCCGCGCAACTATGGTTCTCTAGATCCAGTGGATGTGAGCTTAAAAGGTGGCAATCCTGGCTGTGCCGATGTGATCACAATGTATGCCCGTTTCGACGAGGAGGGTAAAGTGACTGTCAAGTGGGAAGGTGAGGGCTGCACGATCAGCCGTGCAGCTGCGTCCTATGTGACAGAACTGGTCCAGGGAATGACGCCCGAAGAGATCGAGCAATTGAGCTTCGAGGATCTTATCGATCAGCTCGGGCGCGAACTGGTGATGACCCGTCCAACCTGCGCCACGCTTGCATTAGGAACGCTCAAAAAGGGCGTGCATGAGTATCATATGCACCAGTTGGCTGCTCGACCACTTTCAAATGAAACCGCAAAAGAGGAGTAGAGGATTTCTCATTTTTTCTGTTTGCTTACTTCATTCGCCCCTTTCCTTCGATCTTCCAGATACGAACCGTATTCCTTTTTGCATAGAGGAGAGGCATATAGGGCGAGGCCCAGCCTCCAATGCCTTGCACGAGATCGAGGGGAAGTCCGTTATCGAGTGCGTCGAAGGTAAAGAAGTGGCGCAAATCATGAGGAGAGAGGTGATCGATGCCTATAACCTTGCCAATGTCACCAACTCGCTTGTTGATTGCGCGGGTGGTGATGCGTTTCCCACCATATCCCTCAAAGAGTGGGCCAGACGATCTATCTGCTTGCTTCAAATAGACCAGTGCTGCCGCTTCTGTCTTATCTTGCATCTGATGCACATTCGTGGTATGCGTTTTTTCACTATAAATAGTGAGGGTGTGTCTGGCGAGATTGATACTTGTGATATCGAGCGCAACAAGTTCGCCACAACGCAACGCATGCTCAATGAACAGGCAGAGCATAAGAGCATCTCGGGCTGCAAGCAACTGGTCGTGTTCGCGCGGAAAACGTTGTGGAGGTGGTGGAGGCAAGGTTGTGTGCTTCAACTGTTCTGCTTCCAGAGCGGTGATCTCGGTAAAGGCGGATTTCTTATATCCAATCCTGGTAGGAATGCGCCGATCGAGCCGGCTCTCGTCCAGGTTGCGGGCAGCTTTGCCGTTGTAGCCTTTAACGTTGAGGATGGACGCCAGTTCTTCGGCTGAGAGTACACCCGCTCCCTGGGGTGGGGGACCGGCGAGTCGGCAATACTGGTGGATGGTCGCGATGCGTGCCTTGATGGTGCCAGTCGCTTCTCCTTTTTCCTCCAGCCAGCGTCGGAAGGCTGCCAGAATGCCGTAGGTAATGCCACGCCAGGCGTTGGGATCACTTGCCAGTGAGGTGCCTGCGCGTTCGACGCCAAAGGAGGCCAGAAAGGTGCTGAAGGAGCACAGATCATAATCATGACGCTTGCGTGTATTGGGACGGCATGTGGCACGGTAATCGGCGAAGACATCATGCTGAAAGGCGGCGTTCGCGGCCTGTCCAGCATGAGCCAGCCGTTCGTCATACGCGTCATTGAGGGCGATGATCTCTTTGGTGGTGCTGGTGATCAAATGTGACGATTGAGAATCCATCAGGAGTGTTCAGCCTTTCAAAGTAGTTTTCCTCTGTCTGGTCATATGTACCTACATTTTCAATTCCTATTGTATGCTCTTTACCAGGTGTTGCTGCGTTTCTCCTAAGTTCTGATTTGTAAGAGAAATCAGAACTTAGGAGAGTGTAACACAGTCGATTGCATCTGTCAAGGCGTTGACGGAAGTGACTATCACTATCGTCAACGGGTGCGACGATTAGTATCGTCATAGTATTTTCTCTCATGATGTTGCTTTTTTCTCTCATCGTCCTTATACTGCAGAAACATGAGAAGGAATACAGGAATATGAGCAGTGTCAGGAACCCCATGCCTAAAAGGGCAGCGGTATCCAAAATGGAGATCAGATGAAACCACCAGAGGAGCTTGACCAGACGGAAAACAAGCCAAACCCACCCCGCTTTGTTGAGGAGCTGGCTGACGAGAACGATTACTGGATGTCCCTGACCGATGCAGCACGAATCACCCGGACGAGTGAGCCAATGGTACGACGCTGGGTGAGCACGGGTCGCCTCCCTGTGAGAAAAGAACCGGTTGGCATCAACCAACGCACACGTCTGGTGCGTGCAAGCGACGTTTCGCTCATCAGGCCAATTATTGACCCGACGGCGGCCATTACCGACGACATTCATAAGCTCGATCTGCTCAGTATTCCTCGCCAACAAGAACAGATCATCCAGGATCATCAACACTCGTTGAAACTGATCCAGGGAATGCGTCAGCAGATAGAGGAGCATGTTCAGCAAACCCGTACCGCTTTTGAACAGGGAACAATACAACTCCAACAGCAGATACAGGAGTGGAACCGTCGTTTCGCATTACAACAGACCGAATGGCAACAGGATCGTAAGCAGCAGCAGCAACAGTATGAAGAAGCAGCTATTCAGATAGGCCACCAGATACAGGGACTCCAGCAACAGAACCGGGAACTAACAGAGCAGGGAATGCAACAACAACAAGTGCTAGCAACCATTACAAACGATCACGCGACGTTGCAAAAATCTTTACAAGAGGGACAGCACCTTTTGGAAAAGCTTGACCAGGACATACACCACCAGATAGATCAGATCGTGAGCGATCTCACCGCATATCTCAGGCAACAAGAGCACCAGTCTCAAAAACGCTTCGGAGAGATAGAGCAGACGCTTGCCTATTATGATCAGGCTTATAAACAAATCCAACAAGAATTTTTGACACTGCAGGAAATGCTTCTGGCAGGCATGGCCCAGCAAAGAAGCGAGATCGATGGTATGCTGGAACGGCGATGGTCTGAATTGCTGCACGAAAGAACAGTGCAATATGGATATATGAAATTGCTAGAACAGAGGCTGGCCTCCGTAGAAATACAGGATCAAGCAAACCAGAAGGCATTGCTTCTGTATCAAGAGCGTGATAGAGACCAGGAGCGGCAGATTCAAATGTTGGTCACGATGCTTCATGATGAGAGAGCGGCACGTCAAATGCTCTCTGAGCAGTTTACGCTGCAACAAGAACGGCTTCAGTCGCTCTCCCGTGAGTGGGAAGCCCGATGCCTGGAGACGCGGCTGTCTGCGCCCGATGCGCCAACATCCTGAGAGAACGCTGCCCCAACCCTGATCAGATCACCAGTATCGTACAATAGAGATGGGTCCTGCGGCAGGCTGCTCTGGCCTCCTTATCGTGTTGCGCCAGGTTTATCCTATCTCGCACCTATGTGACCCAATTGAAATAGATACGAGAAAAAACATCCATTGTATCTGAATGTGAAGGAGTAGAACCCATGGCTTTCAACCTGAAACGCAGGCATTTTCTCAAACTCGATGATTTTCAGCCAGAGGAGATCGGTTTTCTCTTACAGCTTTCCGCCGAACTAAAAGCTGCAAAATATACCGGAACAGAAGCGCCTCTCCTCAAAGGCAAACAGATCGTTCTTATTTTTGAGAAGGACTCGACGCGCACACGCAGCGGTTTTGAAGTAGCTGCCTCCGATCAGGGAGCGTATGTTACCTATATGGGCCCCACGGGCTCCCATCTTGGCTCAACCGAGACGATTAAAGATACGGCCCGTGTCCTTGGTCGTATGTATGACGGCATCGAGTTTCGAGGATATGCACAGGCCGATGCAGAAGAATTGGCTCGCTATGCGGGCGTTCCGGTATGGAATGGCCTCACCAATGAAGCACATCCAACTCAGGTGCTGGCCGACTTCCTGACCATGCAAGAGCATTCGCATAAGCCATTAGAAACACTCTCCTTCTGCTTCCTGGGAGCAGTCGGCTACAATATGGGTGATTCCCTTATGATCGGCGCAGCAAAGATGGGCATGGATATTCGCCTGGCTGGTCCCAGAGCTTCATGGCCCCGGCAAGAGCGACTCGACCAGGCTCTTGCCGTTGCGAAAGATACGGGAGCTCGTATCACCGTCACAGAGGATGTCTCCATCGCAGTCAAAGGATGTGATTTCCTCTATACCGATGTCTGGGTCTCAATGGGCGAACCGATAGAGCTTTGGGGTGAACGTATTCAACAGATGCTCCCCTATCAAGTGAACAGCCAACTTATGGCAATGACTGGAAACCCCAACACAAAATTTCTGCATTGCCTGCCTTCTCTCCATAATACCGATACCAGGCTTGGGAAGCAACTCAGCAAACAGTATAGTTTGAATGAACTTGAGGTAAGTGACGAGGTCTTTGAATTGAGGGCATCCGTCGTCTTTGATCAAGCAGAAAACCGGTTACATACCATCAAGGCGATTTTGGTTGCCACCTTGGGAGGCTGATTCTCAGCTCTTCTCAGTCTATTACACCTGTCAGTGTCTTTCTGACGCTATCTCGACTCCATTTACCAGTAACAAGAACGTAGACCACGTATCTTTTCCTCTGCATTTTCCTACGTCGTGACCAGATTATCTGGAGAAAGATGATCTGGTACACGGCGTATACTTCACTCAAAAATACACTTACCTGAAACTTTTTCTTTCATTTTTTCTCTGCGGACGCAAGAGCAGCTATCAGATACGTCGCTGGCCACAATGCGCTCAAAGCACTCACAACTCTCTAACAACTTCTGCGAACGGCGTTTTCACTAAGACACCTCATCCTGCTCAAAACGCCCGGTTTTCTCTATCAGTCGGATGCGATAGAGAGTGGTGATTTCGTGCATGAAGAGACTTTATAATAGAAATGTGGTGTACAGAACCCGGGGCATGGCAAGGATTTGTTGCTGGGACAGCCATTTGAACAGCAAAAGGCTGAAATGCTTGTAAGTTTGGTCAAGTGTAATAATACTTGTAAAAACGTCATGAAGACATCTCATTCTGGAACGTCAAAACCGAACGAAATGGCACACCCTTCACAAAATCTTTGTGCCGTTTCATTCGGCTATGAACCTGTGGACGAGTGGTCTACCCTACAATACATGGCTGTCCCAGCAACGAATCCTTGCCATACCCCAATATTCCCACGATGCTGTAGCACTCAGCGCTGAAGGAGGAAACACAGCACTGCAATTGAGCGCCTATAGCAAATTTGCTTTGAAACCCTAAAAAAAGGCGAGCACAAGAGCAGAGTCGTCCTCTTGTGCTCGCAGAAGCTGCAGTATGCAGCTTGCGACATCGGTGCTCCTAAACCACGCTACAAGCCTGTCCGTTGAGCGTAAACGCGGTCGGATTGGTATTGGTGCCATTCCATGAACCATTGAAGCCTGGATTGACAGAAGCTCCAGGGGCAAGGGACCCGTTATAGGAAACACTGGCAATGGTGACCGAACCGCCCGATTGAGTGAAGGTGCCATTCCACCCTTGGGTAATCGTTTGCCCATTGGCAAACGAGAATTGCAGACTCCACCCATTAATCGTACTGCTACCCGTGTTCGTAATGGTCAGGCTGCCACCAAAACCACCCGACCACTGGTTGGTGACGACGTAGTGTACCGAACACTTCGCCCCCGAAACTGGTGTTGATGTTGGGGTTGGCGTCGCCGTAGGAGTATGCGTCGGTGTCGGCGTTGGCGTGCTTCCACCACCGCCACCCCAGCCGTATTGGAGCCGATCGAGACCAGACTGGTTGTTGATGCTCAGCGAGAGGGTGGTGCCACTGCCGTTGAGGGTGGTGATCGCACAAGAAGCATTCTCACACGGGCCAGGGCCGGTCGACTGGCTGGCCGTCTTGACACCCACCCAGATGATTGAGCCCATACCCAGATTCCGCACGGTGTCCGTAAGCGCGTACAGATAGGAGACATCGTTGGCGTTGTTGTCCCTGGCCCCGTTGTAGTTGACGCCAGTGTTCATCGGCACGCCGAACTCGGTCAGGACCGCCCGGCTGGCGTACCCGCACAAACGACCTTCGAAGCTGGTCACCCACCCGGCCTCAGTGGGGTGAGTCTCCCCGCCGAGCGTGTACATGTGGATCGAGAGCAGAGTGCCATTCAGGCGGGAGTCGCTCCCGATTGAGCACAAGTCGATATCAGAGTACAGGCCAGGAACCATCACTCGGCCTCGGGGAACGTTGGAGTAACGCGACAGCCAGGTCGCTGCCAGGTTCGTTATCGCGCTGGCGCTCATTGCCCACGGCTCGTTCATGATGTCAAAATAGAAGTGGCTGTTCCCACTGTACTTGTTAATCACCACGTCCCACATGGTGTAGAACGAGGTGGTATTGCTGACCGTCCCGTTCTGGAGCCAGGGTGCCACAACGACATTCATGCCTAGCGCACTGGCCGCATCCCACGCCGCTGTATAGCTGCCCCACCATGAGCCGGAGACGGTCGCCGCGTTAAACGGCATGCGCACCGTGTTGGCTCCCAGATTCTGGAACCCTTTGAGGATTGCCGTCGCTTTCGCGTAGGTGGTCGCGTAACTGTCCGATGTCGAGAGACCCACCGGAACCAGATTGCCGGTGCCGAAGTTGTCGTTGGGGTCCGCCCAGTTCACGCCATGAAACTGGTTGGTTGCGGCATGCGCCGTTTGCACTGACGAGGTTGTTGCCTGCACGAGAGCAAGCGTGAGAACGATGAGCAACACACAGCATAGACTGATGAGTTGCATTCTACGATGACGAAACATGCTTCTTTCTCCTCCTTGTATGGCAGACACGAGCAGTGTGTCTGTGAAAATGAAGAGATGCTTTCTCTTCCCTACCAGAGTGAATCCTTTCTCTGGTGAACTAAACCGTTGACCAGCTCACAGGCATTATTGGTTGGGGATTGCGTACGTCTCTGTGAGTAAATCTTCCTCTGTCGTGTGTCTAGAAGCCAGGCTTTTTTACGCGGGTAAGCGTTTTTTTCACAGGATCAAGCAAGGTACTTTCCAATTCTTTTCTCCTTCCATGAATATTCATGAAATAACAGGTGATAAACTTGTCTTACGCAAACAATAATAGCATGTTTTTATGACATTCGTCAATTACATTTACAATATAACCAGGGATTTTAATGCTTGTTTGTGGTAACTATTCAGAAGGGTGGCGTAAAAGCAGGAAGAGCGGGATGACCCGAGAAGGTCTGGTCAAGTACAGAGAACAATTCAAACCCTTGTTTGCAGAGCGTCTCAAGCCTATCTCGCTGCTGGATGTTCTTACCCAGACGGAACAATGGCTCAACTGGTCTCGGCTCTTTCTCCCTATGTTCGTCAGTACATTAATCGTTTTGGTCGCTATCAGCTTGACTTGACGCAGTCACCACCGCCTCTCAATTACGACATCCGGGTCGTTACCTCGAAAAAGAAATCGGCTGGTTTTGTGGCTTCCAAAGCCCAGAAAAAGGCGAAGGTCAAGTCGAAAAAGAAAAAATCTGCTCGTCAAATGAAGCTCTTCTCGTAGGTAATAGCAGATATGGAGTGTAAAAGCTGCTTCTACGGATTAAGTGACTCATATGGCTGTTCTGGGAAGCAATCCTTGCCATATCCCAACCCCACTCTCATGACCAGTACGATTGCGGCGTATAGTATCATTGGCGAGAAGAACAGTCACACGCTGGAACCGCTGTTGGCAACGCCCGTGCGCCGGTGGCAATTGTTGGCGGCGGTGCTGGTCACCTGGGTGAGTGGGAGCCTGTTCATCGCGGAATTAGCGATCGTGACCGATGCGAATGTCGGCTCCCACGTTGTCCTGATCCCGCTCGCAATCTTCTTGACCTGGGGAGCCGCCCAACTGTTTCAGTGCAAAACCATTCTGACCCACTGGAAGTAGGTGCATCATGCTTCATTTTACCATCTACCCAAGAGCCTCGTTTGAGTTTGCACTAGGCAGGCTGGTAATACAACACAACGACACCGGAGGGGTGCGTCTTGCTGTCCACCAGCTTCAGGTTGACACGCTGCTCGATGTTGGCGAAGAGGGGCTTGCCGGCGCCAAGCACAAACGGATGAACGAGGAACTGGTATTCGTCGATCAGGCCCAGATTGGTGAGCGTCTGGACGATGCTGGCGCTGCCGTAGATGATGATGTCCTTGCCCGGCTCCTGCTTCAGCTTCTCGATCTCTGCGGGCGCGATCTCTCTCTCAACCGTCGAGTTGTTCCAGGCGGCCTTCTCAAGCGTCTTTGAAAAGACGATTTTGCGCATGGCGTTCAGCTTCTTTGCGTAGGCGACCTCGTTCGGATCGGCTCCAGGTCGGTCAGGGACGTAGGGCCAGGAACCGGCGAAGCTGTCGTAGGTAGTGTGGCCCAGGAGAAGGGTGTCGGCTGCGCTGACAAAATCGTCTTCGTATTTGCCCATTGCGGCATCGTAGATGGCTCCGATCCAGTCCATTTCGCCGTTTGGCCCGGCAATATAGCCGTCGAGGGTGACCCACATCGTCATTTTCAGTTTTCTCATGATCTTGCTCCTGTATCATTTCGTATCTTCATGTTCTTGCAATTTGCAATTGGTGTTAGTATCCTCTTCCAAATTACGCTTTTGAAAGCGGAAATGCAGACAGGGAGGGCCAAAGAGATTCCACCTATTCCCCAGTTTTTGGTCAGATATCGCATATCGTTGACTTTTTGAGAGCGGTTCCATATATATGTAAGTAAGTGATACCCTTCAATTAATAAGGAAAGAGGAACTCCGCCCTCTCAAGAAAGAGAGCGGACTGATAAGGAGAATCGATAGAGGAAGCGTCTCCTTTCAGTTTATGCCTGGCTCTATGGGCTACTTTATACACGATCTTCATAAAAAGCAGCAACAGCAGCAAGGAGGGCTGGATGCTCTGCTTCCCCGCACGGGCGGACTAAGCCGAATGCCACGGTTGTAACTATTACTCCTTACGTTTATTTGGCACATCAGAGTTGATGAAAGGAATTAAAAAGATGGCGCCTATCTTGTCCCGTCGTACGGTACTCAAGCAGGGACGTAACCTGTTGTTTCTCCTTCCTATAGGAGGGGCTTTTTTTGTAGAAAAAATGAGCCAGGTCGCCAGCAATGCGCTCGCCGCTTCGCAAGCGTATACCTGGCAAAGTGTCGTGACTGGTGGTGGTGGTGGTTTTGTTGTTGATATTATCTTCAATCACAAACAGAAGGATCTGATCTTTGCCCGGACAGATATTGGCGGTGCCTATCGCTGGAATCCTACTACGAGTACGTGGACGCAGTTGCTCAACTGGGTCACCCCTGCCCAGTGGAATATGACGGGGGTAGAGAGTCTGGCCACCGACCCGGTCGATCCCACACGTCTCTACATTGCTGCGGGAACATACACCAACTCGTGGACGAGCATGAATGGCGTTATCCTGCGCTCGACCGACCAGGGCAAAACCTTCCAACAGACCCCTATGCCCTTCAAAATGGGCGGCAACATGCCTGGACGTGGCATGAGCGAGCGGCTGGCAGTTGATCCCAACGACAATGCCATCATCTACTATGGTACGCGTAGTGGCAATGGTCTGTGGAAGAGTACCAACTACGGGGTTACCTGGAACAAGGTAACGAACTTTCCTGATACCGGCCCCTTTTCCGAAAACCCCAGCGATACCAGTGGATATTCGAGTGACCCTATCGGAGTGGTGTGGGTCACCTTTGATCCCTCGACCGGTACATCTGGAAGTCCAACCAAAACCATTTATGTTGGTGTTGCAGATAATCGCAGCGGTGCAGACAATATTTATCGCAGTACCGATGCAGGGGCAACCTGGGCCGCCATCCCAGGTCAACCTGTCTCGACGGTCAGTGGAACGACCGTCACCATGCCCGGTGGTGCGACCTGGAGTACCACGACCAACGCGACAACGGGGTACCTGCCGCACCAGGGAAAGCTCGATTCGGCTGGCACATTATATATCACCTATAGCGACTGGGAAGGCCCCTATAATGGCGGCCATGGTGACGTCTGGAAGTTCGTTCCCAGCACATCAACCTGGACGCTGATCAGTCCTGTGACCGCTGCAAACGACTACTTCGGGTATGGTGGTCTGGGCGTTGATATGCAACATCCGGGAACGATCGTGGTCGCGAGTGTGAATTCCTGGTGGCCAGATGCGCAGATATACCGTACCACGAATGGAGGCACGACCTGGGAACCCATCTGGGCCTGGGCAAGCTATCCCAGTCGTACATTGCATTACACAATAGACGTATCGAATGCACCATGGCTGAACTTTGGCGACACCAATCCGGTTGATCCCGTTCCTGCCGTCAAACTGGGCTGGATGATTGAAGGTATGAACATTGATCCATTCAACTCAGATCGTCTGTTTTATGGCACTGGCGCGACCCTCTATGGAACAACCAACCTCACTGCATGGGATAGCGGCGGCCAGGTAGCGATCAAGAGTACGGCGGTAGGAATCGAGGAAGCAGCTGTGACAGACCTGGTCAGCCCACCCATCAACGCACATTTGTACAGCACCCTGGGTGACATCGGCGGTTTTCGCCACGATGATCTGACGAAATCGCCTGCTCAAATGTATACCGTTCCCTACGCAGGAACAAATTCTGCGATTGATTATGCTGAACTGTCGCCGAACTTCATGGTCCGGGTTGGATATGGTAATCCCAGCGCCAGCCCTGTTGTCACAAGCAGTGCTTACAGCTATGATGGTGGTGCGACCTGGTTTGCGGGAAATAAAGACATTCCCGGTATTACCACCAGCGGTGGAACCGTTGCGGCAGCAGCCGACGCCAGTCGGGTCGTGTGGGCACCACAGAGTGCACAAATATCGTACTCGACCGATAATGGCAATACCTGGACCGCCTCAGCGAACATTCCACAAAACGCATTCGTGGCGTCCGATCGCGTGAATGCGAAGAAGTTTTATGGGTACGGGCAGGGCAAGTTCTGGATCAGCACCGATGGCGCAGCAACGTTCACCGCAACCGCAGCAACAGGATTACCTCAGACAGGCGATCATGTCGTGGTCAAGGCTATGCCCGGTCACGAAGGTGATATCTGGATCGCGGGTGGCAGTACGAGCGATGTGTATGGCATCTGGCACTCGACGAATAACGGCACGACCTTCACTAAACTGTCGAATGTAACGGCTGCCGATCAGATCGGTTTTGGCATGGCTGCTCCTGGACAGAGCTATATGGCTCTATTTGCCACCGCCACTGTTGGGGGTGTCCAGGGCATCTACCGCTCTGACGATAGTGGAAACACGTGGATACTGATCAATGATAGCCAGCATCAGTATGGAAATATCACCTGTATTACTGGTGATCCACGCATCTACGGGCGCGTCTATGCGGGTACGAACGGCCTCGGTATCGTCTACGGAGACACGGCTGGGGTAGCACCGACGGTAACACCGGGCATCACACCAACGATAACGCCGACATCGACTACACCGCCAACGATAACGCCAACGCCTCATACCACTCCAACGCCAGGTACCACTCCGACGCCGGGTACTACGCCAACACCGGGTACCACTCCAACACCAACTCCAATAACAGGGAGTGGGTATAAGGTGAATTATTTGGTGCAGAGCCAATGGTCAGGCGGCTTCACGGGCAGTATTATCATCACGAATAACAGCTCTACGGCCATTAACGGCTGGACCTTGAAGTTCTCTTTCGCTAATGGTCAGCAGATCACTCAGGGTTGGAACGGCAACTTCTCGCAGCAAGGAAGCCAGGTCACCATCCAGAGCGAGAGCTATAATGCCTCGATTGCTGCCGGAGGCGGTTCGACCTCTCTTGGCTTCAATGGCTCCTGGACAGGCAGCAATACGAACCCAACCTCCTTTACTCTCAACGGCACGACCACTACGTCATAACGTGGGAGAGTGTGGAATACCTTGTGCTGACTGACGCTCCTGTGGTTGAATAGCCACAGGAGCGTCATACGTCGACATCCACAATAGGCCTGCAGATCCTCACTCAGATTGGACTCGTTTGACAGAAACAAGGGGCTGATGGTATCACGCCAGTTCTTTCAAGACATCCGTAACCGTAGAAATCAGCTCTTGAAAGGTAAAAGGTTTCTCGATAAAGCTGGCTTCTGGCGCAATAGTGAACGCCTGAGCCACTTCAGAAGGCGGTGCAGCGGTACAAAAAATAAGGGGTAATGACTTTGTACGAGGGTGAGCACGCAGATAGCGCAACACCTCCATTCCCCCAATATCTGGCAGATGGAGATCCAATATCAAAACATCTATAGGCAAGGCATCCGATAAGGCGGGTTTATATATCTGTTGTCTGTAGTCACCTGGTGCCAATAATGCACGCAAACATTCGCGCGGATGTTCGTAAATGGTCACAGTATGGCCAGCATACTGCAGCATCGTTGCACAGAGTCTCGCGATACGCGTATTATCCTCAAGCAGGCCTACTTGCGCCATAGTTTTCAACATTCCTTACTTAAGTATTTCCCATCTAAATTGTAAAGGTTACACTTCACCTGTGTCAAGCTACCCTCATAAATTCCCATACCCAGTATACCTCGACGCCCGAGATGAGATGCTGTACAATCTTCTCGTAGGGGCGTCACCTTGCGTGCGCCCATCTCCCAATGAATACTGCGGGCGCACGCAAGGTGACGCCCCTACGAGAAGATTGTACGGTTAAAATATGAGTGAAAACGAACTAACAAGAAAATCTCCTATTAGCGTTGTACGCTTTGGCATAGGAAAAGAGATCCAGTTGTATTCTGACGAAGTGGTAGTTACTGGTCAGGAAGAAGGGAAAGAACTGCGCGTGCCCCTCAACGACATAACGGGCCTGATCCTGATTCCTGGCGATCCTACTCCATCCAAGCTGATTTTGATGGCCGATATGGACGATGATACAACGATTCTCCTGGCAGAAGGCATGACCAATGCACGCGGTTTTCGTGAGATGCTGCCTCGCTGGCAGGAACTCAGACCCGAATTGCAACTTGATCCACCTGATATGGGAGAGCAATTGCGCCAGGCATTAAATACACGCCGCGCCTGGACACTCACCTGCTATGGTACTATTCTCCTGATCTTCCTCCTGTTGTGTGGTCTTTACATACTCGTCACCTTCGTGGGTGCACATGTTCACCATTAGTAGAGAGGACAACATTCGTTTCATTATGCAGATGCGCTCAATCATCAGGAGGAGCAGAGATGGGAGTTTCATGGGAATGCTCAGAGTTGAGCATATACTTCCCTGCCCTGCGCCCGCGCATTCCCAGACGATACAGCAGGAAAAAGAAGGCCGCAATCAACAGATAGGAGATAATGCGCATCGGATCAATACTGCTTCCAGTCCCTGGAAACTCATAAAGACCATTGCCCGCTGCATATATTTGTGCATTGTTTGTTGCTCCAATGACCAGCGCATAGAACTGCGCGTCTTTGGGCAGGCCACTGGCAACAGATTGCCACGTCTGACCAGCATCAGTACTAAGAAAGACTCCCAAACTGGTAGCAATGTAGACATCCGCGCCACTTGTGCTGCGAAAATCGACCAGGATACGATGAATACCTATGCCAGAGAGTGCCTCTGAGCTGGTCGTCCAGCGCGCTCCAGAGTCATATGAAAGAAAAATGCCATGGTTAGTGCCCATATAGAGCACTTCCCGTGTGCCTCCACTGCTCGCAGCTGGCACGACCGTGTTTACTATAAGAGCTGATGGTAGCCCATTATTAAAGGGTTGCCACCCTGTACCGCTCTTCTCAGAACGATACGCTCCCTCCGAAGTTGCCGCCCAGAGCTGATTCTGCACAGGATCAAAGGTCAGATCGTTCACCACTATCCCCTCAGGCAAACCACCGCTTGATGGTAACCAGGAAGTTCCGGCATCATGACTGACAAAAATACCCCTACCAGATGTTCCCACATAGATCACATTCGAGTCAGCAGGCAGAAATGTAAGTGCGGTGAAAGAGGTAGAGGGAAGGCTTGCAGCCGTTATTTTACGCCACCCTGTCGCGCCTTCAATTTTCGTGAAAAGGCCCTTATCCGTTGCGGCATACAGTTTCTGTCCGCCGGTATCAAAAGAAAGTGCATGAATGGCATCTGGCAACGGTAAACCGCTACTCTGCTCACTCCACGTCCGTCCTGCATTGGTGCTCTCAAAGATATATCCCTGCTCATTTCCGGCATAAAGAGTACTGGGATCTTTTCCGCTCACCCCTACTACACGCAGTTGTTGCGTCTGTAATCCACTTGCCTGCCAGTTTGCATTACTAAAGAGACCACTCTTGCAGGAGACGAGCAAGAGTGAGAGCGAGGAAAGTGACAAGACCATGCAAACTTCCAGCACTCGCGTAAGCATAGCAGCTTTTGCAGGGCAATTTTCTTTAAGCATGCTTAACATCCCGATCTTTCAGCCATCAAGAAAGCAAATCCGTTTCCTCGCCCAGCCTTTGCTGACAGGCCAGCTGATAGACATGGGCTGCCGTAGCAATATCTTCCAGCGCAATGCCCAGGCTCTTGTACAACGTAATATCCTCTGGCAGTTCACGCTGCGGGCCATTATCAAGCATGACCTGCGCCAGTTCATATACCTGGCCCCAATCAAGCAAGTTTTCGCTGGCTGGGATAATGAAATCACCGGCTTCCTTCTGCGCTTGAGCAAACGAATCAGTGACGATCAGTTCGCAGCGCTGCAGCGTGGTAAGATCGATTTCGCGTTTCTTCGCCCAATTTGAGCCGATAGCGTTGATATGACACCCTTGCCGCAGCCATTCACCTTGCAATACCGGATCAGCAGCGGTTGTAGCCGTAATGACGATATCAGCAAGTTCAACGGCCCGTCGCGCACTGTTTACAGGGATCACATCGATATGAAGAAGGCGCGTCATTTCACTACAGAAGATCTCACGTTCAGGAACACGTCGACTGTATACATACGCCCTCGTAATGGGGAAAACCGCACACATGCCCATCAGTTGAGTCACAGCTTGATGGCCTGCGCCGATCAGACCAACGATCTCAGATTCTGGTCGCGCCAGGTATTTTGTCGCCAGCGCACTCGCCGCACCAGTACGCATAGATCCGAGCCAGTCAGCCTCAATCAGGGCAAGGAGATGGCCATCCTGCGCACTAAAAAGCAGTATTACGAAACGCACCCCTTCGCGAAAAGCTGTATAGGTTTTATAGCCCAACACGCCAAATGGGGGGGCGGATGCCGCCAGAATATTGAGTACGCCACCTCCAAATACCAGTCGTTCACGTGGCTGATTCCTGACTATTCCTTGCGCCAGAGCGTTGAAAGCCTCCTCTAATACTGCCACCGTGTCACGCATACTCAATAACGAGCGCACATGCTTCTCACGCAATACCAACGCCATCTTCTTAACTCAACTTTGTACTACCAGAGCACCAGTAAAACTGATCGAGATTGCAGCTTCATCGTTCCCGTCGAATTACCCTACGTGTATAAACGATGGTCTCATCAATGACATAACCCTTCGGCACTTTGACCGTTTTGTTCGCTTGCGCTCTATCTTTGAGTCCACTCAGTACAGGGAGGGTATGCTCAACTGAACGCGACATGCGAGCGGTAGACGTTAAACGCGTGAGCAAACTTCTGCGCAGAAGTTCGATGCCCACTCCTAATGCCACAGCTCCTACGCTGGCAGCAACCTTACGCGGCAATTGGGAGTATTGGAGCGCTGGCAGACGTGACTGTGTGGTTGTAACCAGGCTTGTTGAAGGTTGAAGCAGTTCCTCACCGCAATGACGGCAATAGGTGTCGTCTTCTTCGTACTGATACTGACATTCAGGACAATTCATTTTATTCTTCCTCCGGATCCTTGCTAGTATAACGGTTTCGTTTCTCTTTTTGTCGCAAAACTTCTGCCATCGCGTATACTACGAGGGCTTTTTTCGATTGTTATCCTATTTTACCAGAGGCTTATAAAAACTTACATACCTCTAAGCCATTTGACTGTATGCATTATACAAAACCTCCACGTTGAGCTTCCGCCTGCATCCGCTTCTCCATAATTTTTGTTTCTATTGTATCACTACTCTTTCACAGCAGTGGAATGAATGGGTTACTCTACCCATCGGATAGACGCCATTCTTTCAAATGAGCCATGTCTATTTCGTCTTCGTGACATCTCCCCACGCCTAAAAGGGCGGGGGCTTCTCATCCTCACGAATGAGCATTCCTGTTTCGCTGGAGATTGCATGGGCTACTTGCGTAGAACATGTCTTACATCGCCTCCACAGGCATCTCCCTTTCCGCTAGCCCAGCGGTAGCTTCTCAGTCTTCGGGTTCATCTGGCACCTTGGTTTTTAGCACCAGATTAAAGAAGAAAGAGAGTGGTACATTGGTTAACACGTTCGTGCTTTTACCCGTAGGAACGATTTACTACGGAACCTCTGAAACACTCTTCTGTTGTGCGCATGTACTGTACAAATAGTATAGCAGAAAAGAGAGAATAGGCCAAATTATGGGACTCTTGGAACATTCCCAACCCATCGCGCCACTACAAGGAACGCCTCTCCTATCCCCATGCCTAAAAGGGCAAGGGTTTTACGAGGCGTCGTGATAAAAAATCCGTCCTGAATTCTTAGAGTTCAGGACGGATTTAAGCAAAAAAATCTTACAGAGAAAACTTCGCTGCAAGCTCACGCGCACCGGGCTCAACAAGAACCGAGCCATCCGGGAAAATGATCGTTGGAACACTCTGCTTGCCACCATTGACCCGCCGTACCACTTCAGCAGCGTTCTCATCCTCTTCTATGTTAATAGCTTCATACACGATGCCATGCGCATCAAACCAGCGTTTGGCAAAGCGGCAATCCCCGCACCATGTGGTAACATACATTTTGATCTTTTCGCCTGTCTGTGGCGTCTCCAGGGTTAATTCAGACACAGAATGCTCCTTAACTTTCCAGGTAGAAATGAGATAAACACTTTCATCTTTTCTAACAAGCATCCAGGGACATTTATTCCATCTGGAGAGAAAAGAAGCTACCCTTCTATTGATGCCAGAGTCGGCTTATTAATGCGTTCAAGCATACGATCAAGGAAACGCTTGCCTCCTGTGGCAATCAGAGCAGGATTGCGTGCCAGAATGCCCATTACCAGGCTGGCATTGAAGTCTCCGCGTAACGCCTGGGCCATCTGCGCTGGAGTCATGCGCTTCATCAGATCAAGTGCGCTATCCCACTGTGCGTCGCTGTAGTTTGCAATATGCTTATTAATCATGTACGCGATGTCCATGTCGCGTCCAAAGCGGCTGCGCCAACGCTTATCCAGACGTTCCAGGAACGGACCAGAGGTATCCCCTGCTCTGACTGCTTCTGCTGCGACCTTCCCTGCCATCTGCCCCGCATAGATAGCAAAGCGAATACCTTCTCCAACCAGCGTTGAACCATGCCCGCCAGCATCACCCGCTAACAGTAGACCATCGCGCGAGAAACGCTCAACTGGCCCCTCGGATGGGAACAGACCCGTATGATATTCAACCGGGCTAGCATCCTTCAATTTCTCTCGTAGCTGAGGTAAGTCATGCAGGATACGATCCAGATAAACACGTGCGTCATCATCGCAATCAGGATGCAGCACTCCGACGCCCAGGCGCACACGTCCATTGCCGTGCGGAAAGGCCCAGGCGTATCCACGTGGAGCATATGCACTTCCCATAATCAGGAAAAGTTCGTCTTGCGGATACCCCGGCGCATAGAGGTCATATTCGGCCCCATAGCCATAACGATGAAATGCCTTGCCCATATCTGCGCGTACGCCAATGTGGCGAGAGACACCACTGGCATCAATAGTGACAGCCGCACGCATACTCAAGCGCTCACTCACATGATTTTTGACGGTTACGCCCGCTACATGCCCATCCTCCATCATGACCTGCTCAACGATATGGCGTACACGGAGTTGAGCACCAGCTGCTATCGCACGCCCTGCCAGGTGCTGGTAAAGCCCTCGTACATCCACGACACAGGCGACCGGGGAGGGATAGCGCAAAACAACTTCACGCTGTGGAGACACAAAAATGACCTTTGCAATCGGATAATAGAGCTGTTCTGGAATAGCTAATGCCTTCATATCGCTAATCCAGCTCCCACCACTGGTATGAACAGGGTAGCCAATCTCATTCTGGCGCTCTAACACAAGCGTACGCATACCCTGACTGGCTGCAACTTCCGCCGCCGCCAGGCCAGCTGGTCCGCCACCTACAATTAACACATCATTCTCGTCTGCCATGAAATTCCTTCTTTGAGAGAGTTAGTCGCTGATCAAAGCACACCTGCACACACCATAACCTGGCAGGCCAGAGTTGCTTTTTTTCGTTCTGGGGCATAGTATAGACCATCAAGGTCTTTTTTACCAGCTACATCTTCTTTCTATACCTACATTCTTCGGACAGGGAGCTTTTGATCTTTCCACTCCCTTATCGTTTAACTATAATGGTTAGATGCATTTGAGATAACCGCAAAACAGATCGCTGAGCTTCGATAGAAACACAACATTTATATGGTAGAAGATATACTTTATGAGTAGTTTATAGGTTATAATAGAGAGAGCGACGTGGAGGTAGCAGATAAGCGGGAAACTTTGTCAATAGAGGAAAAACGAATGTTCATCACAACTGAAGTAATGCAAAAATTGCCATTTCGATCCTTCCGCAAAGTATCTTTTCTACGTGCTCGTCCGCTCACAGAAAAAGATTATCAGCAACGAGGAGGCGTTATCACTACCAAAGAAGGTCGCGTCTCCTTTGAAGTTGGCGATTACCTTGCACGCGGCATTTCTGACGAAGAATGGCCTATCCCTGGTCGTTTCATTACAACTGCCTATAGGCGCATTTCTGCACCGGACGCGGAAGGGTTTTGTTCTTATCACGTCCTCGGTACACGCCTGGCATTACAAATACGCACAAAATTTACGATTCAATATGATAGCGCTACTATTCTTACAGGGAAAGCCGGCGATTATCTTGTTTGCTCAGGAGAGAAGGTCTGGATTACCGATGGCAGCATTTTTGAGCGCTCCTATAAACGTGTTTAGACCAATTTTCTTCCAGGTGATTTGTGGATCGGTTGGCCCGGTGGGCCAACCGATCCACAAATCACCTTTTACTGCTTCGAGCACCATGGGCGCGCGAGCAGTATGTATAAGGAGAGCAAACACCTGTTTGGAAAAATTTGGGATGACTCATAAGCGCCAGCTATTTCTCTATCGGCACCCCGATCAAGCTACCCCACTCGGTCCAGGAGCCATCATAGTTACGTACATTGTCATACCCGAGCAGATAGCTCAGTGCAAACCAGGTGTGGCTACTGCGCTCACCGATACGGCAATACGCAATCACTTCTTTATCCGGCGTCACACCTTTGCCCTGATACAGCGCCTTCAGCTCATCGGCAGACTTGAATGTACCATCTTCGCGTACGGCCTGTGCCCATGGAATATTGGCGGCACCGGGAATATGTCCGCCGCGCTGTGCACCTTCCTGGGGAAGGTTGGCCGGGGCAAGCAATTCACCACTATATTCACCGGGAGAGCGCACATCAACCAGTGTGTTTCCTGCTTTCCCTAACGATGCCAGCACCTGGTCACGCAGAGCACGAAGCTCAGTATGGGGCTCCCCCGCATGATAGCTGGTGCGAGCATAAGAAGGAGTTGCCGTCGTGATCTCGCGTTTGTCGGCCAGCCATTTTACGCGACCACCATCCAACAAGCGAACATCGTCGTGACCATAGTATTTGAGAATCCAGAGCGCCCAGGCAGCAAACCAGTTGTTGTTGTCACCATACAGCACAATCGTTGTGTCTTTGCCTACACCCGCATTACTCAACAGTTCTTCCAATCCGGCTTTGCTGATGGGTGCGCGTACAACCTGGTCCTGCAATTCTTTCTGCCAGTTGAAAGCAACCGCACCTGGGATATGCCCCTCATCGTACGAACTGGTCGTGACATCAACTTCAATAATACGGACTTTGGGATCGGTAAGATGGGCTGTGACCCAATTTGCATCGACTAATGCCTCAGGATGCGCGTATCCTTTGTTCTCTGACATAGTTACCTGCCTTTCAAAAATATATTCATTCTAAGATTCTGACCTCGTTGATCAGATAACTCAACTTCTGCCAGCTACAACATCCACAATATCACATTTATTCCATACCTGCAAGTTATCTGATCCATCTATTTTCATTATGATTTTTTATCAGTTCATTAGGAAGAGTCATCGACGGAAAATGTTCTGGCCGCTGCAACAACCTGCTCTTTCGTCGCTTCAAGTACTTCTCCTACGGATCTCACTACTATCGCACCAGCTTGAATCAGTTGTACCATCAAGCGTGTCGCTTCCCCATCGGTATAATCACGAGCCGTTATACCAGTATCGTCACTCCTCGCTATTATTGCATCAGGGGCAGTATACCCGGTCTCAATTTCTGCTGCTGTCAGTAAGATAACCGGGCGATTACTTTGAGCGAAGTGCACCGCTTCTTGTAGGAGTGGAAGATTGCCGGGACCAAAAGGCGTGGGACAAAGAATGAGCAGCCTGGCATGCATAAGACTCTTTCTTACCTGCTCCAGAGTGGTAGCTGAAATGGGGGCATATGGCTGTTCCGTAATAACATCGGTCGCCAGCCGTAATGCTAATGTGTGGTCGCTATCGCCGATATTCAATGCTCCAGAGACAAAGGGGATACGCTCATCGGCCAATGCACGCATCAAGAGAGCACCGGAACCACCGCCAGCCATCACATGCACCTTTGGTTGTGGATGCTCCTGCTGCCCATCAATTTTCTTCTGACTCTCAGGAGGCAAAACGCTTAGATGTTCAGCGCCCCGCAAAATGCCTACACGCACATTGATAGCATAAACACGACTGAGCAACCCGGATTCTAAGACTTCCGCCGGGCCAGCATCGGCAACAATACCGCATTGGAAGAGCAGGAGGCGCGGAAAGTAGCGGGCCGCTAGATTTAAATCGTGCATGGCAGCAACAACGGTTACACCTCGTTCGGAATTGAGTCTTTGGACCAACTCTAGTGTTTCTATCTGATATTTAATATCGAGATGTGAAGTCGGCTCATCAAGCAATAAAATAGCTGGCTGCTGTGCCAGGGCCATTGCAATCATCACGCGCTGCCGTTCACCACCACTGAGTTCGTTAAAGATACGTCCAGTCAGTGGTGCAATTCCGGCGGCTTCTATAGCCTCTTCTACTACGTGCTGATCGTGCTGCGTACGTGCTCCGAGAAAAGGTTTAACAAAAGGAGTGCGCCCCAGGCTCACCATGTGCTCAACGGTAAAGGCAAACGGCATATGGAGTTCTTGTGGCACGAGAGCAATACGGCGGGCACTACCACGTCGTCCCCAGGCGCTCAGGTTACGTCCCTCTAGCACTAACTGTCCTTGTTGTGGCTGCAAAACGCCGCTAAGGAGACGCAGTAAAGTTGTCTTGCCAGAGCCATTTGGTCCCAGCAGTCCTACCATTTCACCTGCATGAATATGCAGTGAGAGCGCCTGAAAAAGCATTTTCCGCCCATAGCTGAAGGAGATGTCTTGTCCCTGTAATAAGGGCGCTGCTCCTGACGTTGTCGACTCTGAAAGAGGTATTTTCACCATCGATATGCCCGCTTGTTATGTCGTAACAGAAATAAGAAGAATGGCGCTCCCACCAGAGCAGTGAAGATGCCTACGGGAAGCACGGCAGGCGCAATGATCACCCGTGCCAGTAGATCGGCCAGGATTAGAAAGATTGCTCCGGCTAATGCAGAGGCCGGCAAGAGCAAACGATGCCTCGGTCCCAGCAAGAGGCGCACCATATGTGGTATTACCAGGCCAACAAATCCGATCAGGCCACTGATGGAGACTGCTGCCGCTGTGATGAGCGATGCCAGCGCAATAAAGAACAATTTGTACCATTCAACATGCAAGCCAAGATGAGCCGCACCCTCTTCACCAAGCGCAAACGCATCAAGGACACCGGGAAATCCGAGCGCACATGCAATGCCAACCAGGATAATTATCCCCACGATAATTACTGGTAACCAACTCGTTACCGTAATACCACCAGAGAGCCAGTTAAAAAGAGCCTGAATGCCAAAGCTCGCCCTGGGACTGAGTGTCAGGATGAGCGTCTGGAACGCGACCATAACCGCGTTGATCACCACTCCGGCAAGCAACAACGTAACGACCGGAGTATGCCCATCCGTGCGTGCCAACAGGTAGACCAGCAGCACCGTCGCCAATGCCCCCACAAATGCTAAGAGCGGTGTGAGTGTAAAAAAGGGACCAAAGGTCGTATCGACCGGCAAGATAAAGGCAATAGCGGCTCCCAGGGCCGCTCCCGATGATGTACCAAGGAGATAGGGATCAGCCAGGGGATTGCGTAATACGCCCTGAAAAAGCACTCCCGCTACTCCGAGAGCTGCACCGACCAGAGCTGCACCGATCACAACAGGCATTCTTACCTGCAAGACAATCAATTCAGCAGTAGAGTCCCAGCTTTGCCGAAAATGGAACAGGTGAGTACTATTCAACAGAATTTGTACAATGGTCGGAAGCGGAATGGCAACTGAACCAAAGCTGACTCCAAGGAGGATGACGAGAACGAGAGATACAGAAAGAAGCAGGAAAATGAGTGGTGCTGGTGAACGTTTCCGTTCCCGGCGTTGCTGGCCAGGAGCTTCAGAAGATGCGGGATGTGTTGCAAGTTTCATGGAGATCCTCATTCAGCCTGATTTTGTAGGACGGTGAATGCAGCTATTGCACCGACGCGTTTAGAAAGATTCTGCAGTCTCCTCCTGGCTACTTGCCATTCAATCGAGCAACAACAGAAGCAAAGTTCTCTAGCTGCCTTTCCTGAACCTGAATATAAGAGATACCCAGGTTGCGCTGCTCCAACAGATACTCTACTGCCTGCTCTGTGGTCATTGGGCGTGCTTCTACCGGCATTCCCTGCAAGGGAGGTGCGACAGCGACGGGACTGTCAGTTAACTCAATACCAAAGGCAGCCCGACCGAGTTCCAGGTGCTCAAAGCGTTCACCTGCGGCCTCGCGTATCCAGCCAATCTTCTCCTCTAATTCGGCTTCGTGCATGGATACAGGTAGAATGATATCGGCTTCACGTGCCGCAATGGTCAACATACGGCGACCTGCACTGCCGATAAGGATGGGAGGGTGTGGTTGCTGCACCGGTCGGGGAACAGGGCGCAGCCCTGTAGTCGTATAGTATTTGCCGGAGAAATTGACTGTTTCGCTGGTAAAGAATTGTTTGATGATAGACAGCCCCTCTGCAAAGCGGGAGACGCGTACGCCTGCCTTATCAAAAGGAATGCCGAGCTGCTGGTACTCGCCCGGCCAGTTACCCGCACCCAGCCCAAGTTCTACGCGACCATCGGAGAGCCGATCTAGCGTTGCTATCTCTCTGGCGAGCAGGGCAGGATTGCGATAATCATTGACAAAAACGTAGCTCCCGACGCGTAGTGCTGTGGTGGCGGTAGCGGCCACAGCGAGAGCAGTCATTGTTGTCAGTGGGGTACCCAGGACATCCGGTACAAGAAGAGATGCATAGCCCAGTTCCTCTACGCGCTGTGCCAGAGTAATCCATGCCGAACGGGATGCATGGCCGCCAGTGACAACTCCAAAACGAAATGCTTTTTTCACCAGAAACATCCTCCTTTGCCAATTCCAGGTATCTCCTGACCAGGGCTTGTGAATTAGCGTTTTTCTCTGCGTTTTGGCCCGCTGCGCGAGGAGGGCGGATAATTCACAAGCCCTGATCTCCTGACGGAGAGAATGGACAATTTTTGTGATCGCCCATTCCACTCCCAGGTCTTATTATATCGCCCGCATCGTATGTTCCTTATAATCAGGCATCTGAGGTTGATACTCGTTTGACAATAATGGCGAGGTAATCATAAAGTCTGCTGAAGCCCGGTTACAGGCTACCGGAATGTTCCAGACGACTGAGATGCGCAAAAGAGCCCTTACATCGGGATCGTGAGGCTGCGAGACAAGAGGGTCCCAGAAGAAAACGAGAAAATCAATCTCCTGTTCTGAAATCTTCGCGCCAATCTGCTGATCCCCACCCAGTGGTCCACTCTGGAGCTTGTGCACGTTGACCCCAACGTTCTGTTCCAAAAGAGTACCTGTCGTTCCTGTGGCATAGAGATTATGCCGGGAGAGTAGTTGTTTATTAAAGGTTGCCCATTCTAAAAGTTCAAGTTTCTTACTATCGTGCGCCACAAGGGCGATTGTTTTTTTCGGCATGCGGTTTATCCTTTCGTATCTCGTTCTGACAGACACCCATGTCCCTTCATCAGAATATGGATGATTGTTTGTCAGGCTCCAATGCCTCGGGATAAAGGTCATACTTCGATTGTGTACATTTTACACTTACTTTCATGCTTACATTTTAATAGTATAGAAGCCATCTGTCAATGGGGATTGCAGAAGTATGCAGACAATGGAGGATTGTGGATGATATATCGTTGATGGGCTGAAGCCGATTGCTAGCAATACTGGCATTCTCAAAAAAGGCGAAAATTGCCTGCTCTAACCTGTCCAAAAGTGCAGTTGACAAGAAATGAATGGGAGATGATACTACACTAAAGAGGCTTCACGCTGATCTCGAAACCCTAAAAAGTCAAGGGGAAATGCAATAAGGACAATACTTGATGACCATCGAAAAAGATTTTTTCCGGCAAGTAATGGGCCAATTTGCCACTGGCGTCACGGTCGTCACGACCAATAGCAAGGGGGTGCTGGCAGGATTGACGGTCAACGCGTTCTGCTCCGTTTCACTCAATCCACCATTGGTGCTCGTCTGTATAGATCTTCATAGCGGCGCTCTGCCACTGATACGCGAGAGTGGCACATTTGCAGTCAATATGCTTACGGAGCAGCAGGAAGAACTTTCGCGCTGTTTTGCAACGCTGAATAAAGATCGTTTTGAGTACTTCTGCCATGCGTCCCATTATACCGTTGCGACTGGCGCTCCTGTCCTGACTGATGTGCTGGCCTTTGTCGACGCACGCGTGGTGGCAGAGTATCCAGGGGGAGACCATGTAATCTTTCTTGGGCAGGTTGAGGCACTCGGCGTTGAGGGTAAAGTGCTTTTTGCCGACGAAAGAGAGAAAGAGCTGTATGAAGAGTCGGGTCATAATGGGCATACAGCGATTAAGAATGTGGCCCCGCTCACATATTACCTGGGACATTATCGTCGCCTGGCAGACTCTTATCGCGCTCCTAGCTTGAACACGCCTGCTTCATCCGCTCCATTGATCCAGCAACGTTCGGATAAAGATGCTCAATAATAACCAGATACAGGCACGCAGCGCATCATTAGCAGTTTTGCAACAGCGCATCCTCTCCTGTCGACTCTGTCAGGAGCATAACTATATTCCCGTTGCTCACCCCATCGTAAGTGGACGTATTGATGATCGCATTTTTGTGATAGGCCAGGCTCCCGGTCATCGCTCTGTAACTCAAAACAAACCGTTCAGTGGGCCGGGAGGGCATATTCTGCAGAAATGGCTTGAGCAGGCAGGATTTCCCCCAGGATATCTGCATGAGCATACCTACCTCAGTTCGCTCACGCGTTGCGATCCAGGTAAAAATCCACGTGGCAATGGCGACCGGCGACCTTCCCCGGCTGAGTTGGCATTGTGTTTACCTTATCTGGAGGCGGAGTTACACATTGTCCAGCCAAAGGTGGTGCTTCTAGTGGGCACCATGGCAATCGAGATATTTTTTGCGCGAGGAACTCTGGAAGTGATCATCGGCACCTATCTGGAACGCGATGGCATGCTCTTTTTACCCTTACCTCATCCTTCGGGCGTCAGTCGCTGGCTGAATAATCGGGTCCACCAGCAATTGCTGCAAAAGGCTCTTACTATTCTGGCGGGTTGGCGTGAAATGTATGAGCTGTGAGGCTTTCCTCAAAAGACGGCCTTTGAAAGATGCTGAGCCGGATAAGGGCATGGGCACGTCGGTAGTCACGCTCTGTACTGGCACACGTGACCCCGAAGATATGTGGCGCTGGCACCCGGAGAACACGTCCTCGCAGGCGTGGGATGAACTGTTGCGCTCAATGGATGCCGCCTTCGATGGTCCGCTGATTCTCCATGGCCTGATAGAGGCCCAGGTTGATGCCTCTGCCGAGTTTCTCGGCGACAGGCTCAGCGGAAGTCCCAGCCAGACGGGTGCCATCTCTTATTCATTCCACCTGAGTCCATGGGGTGATCTAGCCGGGGAGTTTGGCCGCGAGCACATCGACCTTTTCGATAGCGGGTGGCTGCGCCAGAAGATCGGGCGCTTTGGCCATCAAGGCTGCGGCAATGCGGCCTGAGAGATGGGCCTGGCGGCCAGAGTCATCCGGGAAGGCGTCAAAAATACCAAAGGTCGAGGGTCCCATACGAATAGCAAACCACGCGGTCGTGGCTGGCTCCTCCTGAGCGAGTGGCAGACCGCTACGGAGAAAGCTTTCAACCTCCGCCTCTTTCCCAGGTTTCGCTTCCAGGCGTACCAGTAACGCAACTGTAACCATCGTTTTGCTCCTTTTTATAAAAGACAGATGCATCTGTGAAAAACAACAGATACGAATGTTGTTAGAACTTGCCAAAGGTTCTGTGAGTCCTTTTCTGAGGGGAGCTAATCCTGAGCACCTCTCCACTAGTAACACGTTCGGGAATGGTTTCAGTTTCAAACGCTGCTATTCTCACCTTTCGTGTGTAACCCGATTGTGGAAAATCAAGTGGCCTTCATTGCAGATCAAACAATCTACTTTGCAAGAACTCTCTCGCCTGCCAATTCCTCTCTGCTTGTCGCTTTACGGGCGAGTGATGGACAACGCTTATGGCAACGTGATTTTACTGAGGGGGCATCATCTGTGTAGGCTGCTTTCTCACAGGTCAATGAACGGCCAGCTTGAGTGCCACGGCAGTCAAGAAGAACGCAAATGCCAGGACCGCCGCCCAGACCCCAACGATATGGAGCCGCTCCGCGCGATTGACTAACTCCTTCCAATTCTTTGGTGGCGCGCTGAGCTGCCAGTCAGCCGTGGCACTGTTGATAGGGACGGTGCCGACGATCCTGATCAAGATCCAGGTGCACACGGCGAGCACGGCCGCACACCGAAACCAAAAGCCGGGTGTGCCAGGATTGAGAACCGTCAGGGCGATCCCTAACACCGCCGTTGGCGCAAAGAAGGCGGGCACCAGAACACGCAACCTCATGACCAGCGCTTGACGAAGCTGGAGCTGCGCATGTTCGTTCAGAATCTCGGACGGTCCACGCAAACCGTAGTGGATCACGAACTCGATGCCAGCCAACATACCGGCGAAGAAGAGATTCACGAAGTCGAGGATAGTGGTGGGATTTATGTTGTTTTTTTCTTTCATTTCTTTTAGGCCCTTAAGTGTTTTTTTGACGGTAGGATACAACGTGCGATATAAGTAGGAATAGCGCTCCATTTTCCCTTAAACCACTTTTCTGTTCCATTGCGCCGCAGGACCCGAAATGGCTCTTAAATACCCTCTCTCAGTCGCTCGGTGAACCAGTCCGCAACGAATGCTATGCGCTCTGCCGAATGGTTATAAATTGTATGCTCGCCATCTTCCCACACGCGCAGAGTTGCGTTCGGATGAGATGCCCCTTCAAGAAAGGTGCACTGCTCAGCTAAGGTCACTAGTGGATCTCGTGCTCCGTGGAGCACGAGCACGGGACAGGCGATGGTGTGCCGGGATGGGTCGAACTGCAACCGCGCATAGTTGCTCTGCAGTCGTTCTTGATCGCTTGTCCCCTGCATCGCTGCTACCTGCTCCAGTGCTGCCCGGAAGGGGGGAATCGTCGGTGCCGCTGGAGCACCATTGATACAGCATGCACGCAAGCGCGAGTCACGCGCCGCAGCTTTGGCAGCGAAGAGGCCGCCAAAGCTGTTCCCCCAAATTCCGACCGCATCTCCTAGCCGCGCATCGGCACCGATATGATCCACAAACCGGCTGAATGCGGATGCAACGTCTCCATCTAAGTAGATACCGTACTTGAGCCGCGTTTCCCCCTGTCCAGGGCCTTCCGCGAGTAGGGCCGCAACGCCTCGCTGCACCAGCGCGTCGGCGAAGGGGAGGTACGTGGCACCCCAGCCGCTCTGGCCACCCAGGATGATCACGGTTGCTGGCGCGTGTCCAGAGTCCGGTAGAACGAGCCAACCGACCAGCCGACCAGATTCGAATGGTATTTCAACACGCTCAATCGGCGGCTTGTAGAGAGCACCCGCCCTCTCCACGACCGACGTAAACCGGTTGTACAGTTCGCGCTTGCGCGGTACATCGAAGTTGAAGGCCATCTGGGCGAAGACAAAGTTCGCGGCGGCGAACTTGAACGCCTGGCGAGCGGTGACGTGGCAACCCACACCGAGGGCTTCCTCGGCACGCGCCAATTGTGCCTCCGCCAGCCCCTCCGCTGCCTCATCCCACGCCACGCCGACCGAAGAGTCGGCATAGAGCGCACAGGCATCAGCATAATCCATACCACAGTCGAGGAGACGTGTCATCGGCATCGCTCGATGGAGTGCTCGCACCTCAGGTGGTAACTCCTCCGTCACCTGTGCTGGAGCGTTCTCCGCTTGCTGTTCTGTCATGAATGGTCCTTTCCTATTTTGGTGCAGCAGGCTGGTCTGATGTCTGCCAGCGCAGTTGCTCGCTCAAGTCTTCGACGAGTGCAGGCATACCATTGATCGCACTCACGCCAAAGAGCACAAAATCGGGGCGCACGAGAAACGCCTCGGCACCCAGCGTATCGAGATAGCGAGTGTAGACACCATCGAGATCATCGATAGCCATGACCATGTTGTCACCGTCGGGGGAGAGTGTGAGAACCGCGCAGCCCAGTTTCTTGAGGAAAGTAATGCGGTCTATGCCGAGAGCCGCCGACGGATTCCGCCGCGCCACGAGCGCAAACCGGTAGCCGACCAGATCATCGAAGCGGCCAGAGGTTCCATCATGGGCAATATGCCCCTGTGGTGGAACTGATCCGACGACCGTTGACTGTGACCCATGAGAGCCAGAAGAGAGCACACCTGCGTGCAAGGTTGGAAAGGGCGGCGGCGGCGGGACCAGATGGAAGCGAAACGCCTGGTCGCGCAGGAACGCGGACAGGTGGTTGTGCGTGTTCGCAACCTTCCCTAGTGTCAGCGCAGCTTTCATGAGTGCGCTCACGTGAGGCTTGCGTTCGGCCTCATAGCTGTCCAAGAGCGCTGGATGCGCGCGGCCAGTCAGGACCAGATCGAGCTTCCACGCGAGGTTTGCTGCATCTCGCATGCCCGAACAAGCGCCCTGGCCCAGGTAGGGCGGCATAGTATGAGCAGCATCGCCAGCCAGCAGCACGTGGCCTCGCTTCCACTGCGTGGCGAGTTGGCACTCGAAGGTGTAGACCACCTGTCGCAGAATTTCGACGTCATCGGCCCCCAGTCCATGATAGTGAGACAAGAACTTCCAGGCGACCTCTGAGCGTTCCATCGCTTGAGTGTCCTCACCTGGGAGCAGTGCAAACTCGAATCGCTCACGCTTCGTCCCGATCGGCATAAACATATGACCGCGCTTTGGGTCGCAAAACTGCATTGTTCGTTCGAATTCGGGTCCGAGCAGATGTTTGCGAGCGGTATCGACATTCAGCCAACGTTCATTGAAGCCAAAATCGGTTCGTGAGATACCCACCGCTTCTCGAACGAAACTATTCGCTCCGTCTGCCCCGATAACATAGCGAGCTGCAATATGCAGACGTGCAGTGTCTTGATCATCACGCTCTACACGTGTGTCTTTCGTTCGCTGCTGGGCCGTCAGTCTCACGCTGTCGGGCTCTTCCTGTAGCTCGATGATTTCCCATCCCTGATACACATGAACATTCGGAAACGTGCAGATGCGCTCGTGGATTGCTTCCTCAATGTCAGGTTGGTAAATAGAGATGTGGTCGAAAAAAATCATCGATGAGCTGGAACCAGCCGCTATATCAACGAGCAACCGTCCCTTACCATTCACCATCTGGCCGGAACTGATAGGCGACGAATCCCGGAGGGCTCGATCAACATCACCCACGACGGTGATGATGCGTGCCGTCTCAGCGTCGATATGGGTCAAACGCGGGAGGCCATAGAGGGTGGGAAAGCGCTCGAGGACCACCACACGGTGGCCAGCTTGACCCAGCAGCGATGCCAGCACCAGGCCAGTGGGTCCGTAGCCGACAATTGCTACGTCATACATCTCGCTCATGTTCATCTCCTTTGATTTATTCCTATCAATCTACCAATCCTGCGTCTTATTCAGTTACAATCGCCTTTTTTCATGCACTTCTATGCGTCGCTGGTAATTGTACGTCTATGAGGTAGGACCAGGGTCACTGCAAACATCTATCAGAGCAGACATGTCCTCGAAGAGGGTTCATAAAACCATTCAAGAAGTGCCATAGTAGCATTCTATGATCCATTTTCAGCATGTATCCAGTGAGAAGGTGCTTCTGCTATCACCGAGGAGGTCGGCTTGTGAAGCGACTCTATGAAGTGAAATGATATACACACTTGATCCCTTGGAAGACTCCTATAGAGAAGCACGAGGATCATCAAGTGGGAAGCGTGGGTCCATCGGGCCAGAGGGTGGAAACTCTGCCTGCATAGGCACGGCGATGGATTTCCGCAAGCGATGCGCCAGCCTTACGGGCTGCAATGATCTGCTCGGGATCCACAAACTTGCCAATCGGGTCCGCCGCGAAGTCGGGCGAGGTACGCATCCACTCTTGCGATTGCACCCAGTCACCAAAGTTGTCGATCTGGAGTTCCACACTATTGCCGTCGGGATCGACATAGTAGAACGAGAGGGTCATGCCATGATCCAGGGTCATGTGTGGCTTGATTCCCTGTTCTTTCAAGTGCATGTAGGCATGCAGCAGATCGTCAATCGTCGCGTACTCAAACGCGATATGGTGGATGCCTGTATGAACCAGTTTACCCGCGTCATCGCTGATCTGAGATGATACAAGCAGTGCCAGGCGATGGTTTGCGGTGTCATTGGTCAACCAGGCACCACCTGGAAACTGATAGACCGTGTTGAGACCAACAACAGTAGCGTACCAATCAATCATCTCCTGCAGGCGCACCGTCTTGAGATTGACATGATGCAGAACGGGCAGCGCAAGAGTGCTCCCCTCAAATGCTTGTGCCATCGATTTCCTCCTTGTCATCTGTGACGTAGTGGTTCCGAAACGAGAGACCTTTCTCCAACGTATCCCACCTCATGCTTAAAAAACACACTATTCGCTTTTTTTACACGCGCTAGTTTCTGTTTCCGTTCGCCTGAGCCTCCTTCCCTCGACGCGTTTGCCTCCTGGACGATGGTGCCTCGGGAAGAGGTGTATTTGCTCCAACCATCTGCAAGGCCATGCGTACTGCGACAGGCTCATACTCCGGTGCCATCTGCGCTAGCACCGTCAATGCCGTCCTCGTCAGATGACGGGCCAGCCTCTGCATCGCTTCCACTTCGTTGCGCTCCTGACACGCCTGTACAATCTGCTCGTGATCGGCAATGCTTGTGGAACGAGCATTTGCATCAATACGCCCGTACATGCGCACATAGGGCTCGCTACGTTTGGCGAAATCAGTGATGGTCGCATTCAGATGCTGACCTGCGTAGGCAATCAGGAGGCTGTGAAAGCGATGATGCGGCTTCTCCCAGTCATCCAGAACGTGAATGGTATGCATCTCCGATAGCAACAGGTTCAGCGTGTCCAGGTCGCGCTGCTGGAACTGGGAAACACTTAGAGCAATACCCAGCGTTTCCAACTGAATGCGAATAGCGTACAGGGCATCGAGCGTCTCTGGCTCGAAAGCCGTCACCCGACTGCGCTGATATCGACCAGCCTCAATGAGACCCTCCGCCTGCAACATGCGTAGCACCTCGCGCAGAGGTGTGCGGCTAACACCAAATGTGCGAGCCAATTCCCGCTCCGGCAACAACGCTCCCGACTGATAGACGCCGTCCAGGATCATCTCACGCAGACGAGCGTATAATTCTGCGATGCCGCTGGACTCTTTTTCGACTGCATCCAAGTCTATTGCCGATGAGTGTCGTGTCACGTTTTCTGGTCTCCTGACGTTTAGTCGTACTGCAAATGCAAGGCTGACGGGCCGCTCAACAACTGCGCCAACCGAATGAGAACAACGATATTTGCTCTAAAGGTATACCATTTTATGCTTTTTGTCAAGTCATTAAAAATATTTATCCACAGTATACTGGCTTACTTGACAAAATGGAGCTACTCATGTACTACTTTGGTATACCATCGTCTTATAATGGGAAGCCGTTGTCCACCGTCATTGCAGGGCTATTTAATTTTCTCCACCAAGAAGTCCTGAAATGAAAACAAAGGGATCAGTACCTGTTAGAGTGATGATAAGCAAAACGTCACGCGCACGAGGACTGATCTTATAAGGCAATGCCAACACGAGAACGCCCGAGAAAAGCGGTCGCGGCGGTCTTGATCACGTAAGGCTCGCGATCCCGATGCGACAATCGTCTCACGTGACGATGACGACGAGCGATCCCGCAAGATCACCCGCTCTCATCGGCTGCTAGCGTTTGCCCTTTTTCCTGCTGGCGAGGACCATGATCGCTTCTCTGCGCCCTTTTTGCTCTGACCAACCCCGCATGGCCTCTCTCTCCTTCCTTTTTCCTGCCAGCAGATCCAACGCTTCCTGAGATGATGAAGCTTCTGTCGGTGATCCGGTGACAGAAGCTTCATCATTTCCCTTCTCTTTTTACTGCTCCCTTGCTCTTAACTTCATGTGTATGGGGGTGAGATTTATGAACCTGTCGTGCCCCACATCTACCCATCAAACAAAGGCGGTCCAACCGGGTCCCTATAGCTTTAGAGGCAATAGTGTGGGTGGAAAAGATTAACCGGGCAGACCCAATTTTTTTGCATCGAACGTATCCAGTGGCTTAAGTTCTTCCCAGATACCGACACGCTTGAGGATCTGCTTCACCTCCTCCTGCGTACCCACCGCGTAGATATTCTCTTCAACAGGAAGCTGCTGGCGTGCGAAATCTAGCTCGCGAGCAGACTCTTTTGCCATCGTCTGAAGGCTTTCCATACGCAGAACGACCTGCTTGGGATGAGCGGCAACGATTTTATCCAGCTGCTTCTTGAAAATTGGCTCTGATGTATTGTCGAGATTTCCAAATAGCGTAAGCAGAGCTGTGCCATCGACTATGTTCAGTTCTGAATCGAACGCGACATCAACTGGCGCAAGTCGTACTCGTACATGTAACTCCTGCAATGCTGCCGGTTCCAGGGCAGGATCACCAGCCCAGGTGGGGCGCTGCTTGAGGGGATGTTGTTCCCTGGTCGAAGGGAGCGTAATCGTCATGGCGTTGGCATCAAAATCGCGATGACGCTCCCCGTTAATCCAGACTTCCTCGATGTGCACACTGCCGGCTGGAAGAATATCGGGTTGAACGCGTAGGATGTTATCCTTGAGTGCACCTGACTGAGGCTTGAAGTAGAAATCCATCGGTTGCTTCTTGATTAAGAGATTGGTGTAAACGGTTGCCAGGTAGCACAATTCAAATGAATGGTAGCCAGACATAGAGTGGCTCCCTTTGAGCCGCTCCGTTCCCATCAAGTAGGGGATGCCCGTTGACAGAACATTAAAGTTGACGCCCCCGTTATCCAGGTCGGGGAAGAAAGCATTGTAGAAGGCGGCCAATTTGCGAGCCATGCGCAGATATTCAGGCTCTTTCAATGAGCCATGAAGGATCAGGTAGGCGAGGATCGCCTGTTCCTGCTGCCACCATGCCTTACGGTCATGCCAGGCGAAACGGTACCATTCTTCATTGGCACTTAATTCACGTTCCACTACATCATACCAGCCGCCACGTTGGCGGTCCATGCCTGCCTCAGGCATAATATCTGCAATCTTCCGGGCGAGAGTGGTATAGCGTTCGTTCGGCCTCAAGTGATGGATGCGCATCAGATTCCAGGCAATTTTGAGGTTATGCCCTACGACAGCCCGGTTCTGCTGCCAGCTCCAGGTTCTATCAGGGCTCCAGTCTTCATGGAAACGTTCCTGAACAAACGGGCTATTCTCATAATCTGGAAAGTGCTGCACAATTGTGTCGGCGAGGGTTGCGAGTAGATCAGCGTATTTGCTCTCACCCGTTGCCAGCCAGAGATTGATCAGATAGGCAGGAGCATGATCGCCTACGGAGTTCCAGTTCTTACGAGCGCGATCCTTACCCAGAGCTTCTGCACGTGGGTCAAGGGTAACGGGATCGATGTGAGAGAAAAAGCCCCCTTTTTCGCGATCCAGGAAATATTTGTTGAACAGATTAAGGGTCATCTCGGCATCATTTAGAATGCGAGGATCGCCAGTTATACGATAGGTCTGGACTGGTCCTGCCAGAGCGTAGATCTGCTCATAGGCTGGAATTGCATCATAATCATCACCAAATTCAGAGGCCAGAATCTTGCGTTCTTGTGTTCCTTGAACGTCGATACCATGGTACCAGGATGCTGTATTTTCGTCAGTATCGACGGCACGCATATGTTCGCGCAGGTACTCGGTCCCTTTTTCAGCCGCCTCCAGATAACGTCCTTCTCCGGTCACCAGATAAGCGGTAGCAAAACCGTATACCATGCGTGAGATAGTATCGGTTTCCTGACGGGTGCTGAGGATTTTCTGGCCTTCGACGGTCAGGCTTGTACGATAATTTCGATAATCGACGATGCCATCAGGGAATTGCGCATTGTAGTAGAATTCAGCTAATGCGCGCATCTGTTTGATCCACCAGTCCGGTTCCTCGAAGCGATATTCTCCTGGCTGACGTTCAGGGAAGATAATGTGCTTGGCTTCAAAGCGAAACTGACCGCTCTCATGATAGAAGATGCCATAAGCGAACAGATAGCGATCCTGCTCAATCAGGCTTTCTAATGGAGCTCCAGGGTCCTGAAAGGGTTCGTTTAAGTTGCGCAGCACTTCCCCATAGGTTGTGTCGGTCAACTTTATGATGAAGTCGCGTCCATCGGTTGTTTTCAGACCAAAGGTACGCTGATTTGTATCAACGGGAGTAGTGACGTAGCCCGTGATGGTATCAGCAAAGGTGAAATGCATGTTATCCATGAAATATTTCCTTTTTTCTTTCGCTAGCGCGAAATTAGTATAACAACGCTGCGATTTTTTACATGGCAGGTACTCTGTGTTATCCGGCTCTCGTTGTCAGGTTTCAGGAGGTTTTCGGTGATATCGAGCGGTGCATCCTGCGCTGTATCAACAATTCTGTACCATTGGCGGTTGCTCAGCGGCGGCACATCAAAATCGAGATCATGCCAGTCCATATTGAGCATTACGTGAATATCTATGTCCTCGAAGCGGTCCTGTTGTGGAAAGCCTCCTATGGTAAAGGCCAGGACCCTAGAAGAGGGATCTTCCCAACCAGGGCTATAGAGACGGCAACCGTGCCAACTGATATCAGCCAACCCGCGTTCGTTGATCTCGCCACTAAAGAAATGATCACGCCGCAATGTTGGTAAACTTTTGCGCAATGCTATCATCTGCTTAAAGAAGCGGTAGATATCACGATTCTTTTCAGCCAGCTTCCAGTCGAACCAGCTGATTTCATTATCCTGACAGTAGGCATTATTATTACCTTGCTGTGTACGTCGGATCTCATCTCCTCCCAATATCATTGGGACGCCCTGGGAGAGAAGAAGGATTGTCGCGAAGTTCTTGACCTGACGTTTACGCAGAGCCTCTACTTCTGGATCGTCTGTAGTACCTTCAAAACCGCAGTTCCAGCTCAGATTTTCATCGATGCCATCGCGATTATCCTCACCGTTGGCCTCGTTATGTTTGCCGTTGTATGAAACGAGGTCGTTGAGTGTGAAGCCATCGTGGCAGGTAATGAAATTGATGCTGTTGATCGGGAGTTCACCGGTAGATTGGAAGATGTCCGCGCTCCCCGCAATTACATCAGCAACCCTACCAACGAGAGTCTTTCCATCAGTGTAATCCGCGTCGCCTTTGACAAAGTGCCTGATGGTATCGCGGAAACGACCGTTCCATTCGCCCCAACGATAGCCAGGAAAGTAGCCAACTTCATAGAGTCCCGCGGCATCCCAGGCTTCGGCGATAACCTTTGTATCGGCAAGTACCTCTGATAGCTCTATGCGCCAGATGACCGGGGGATAGACGATGGGTACGCCGCTCTCATCACGGCAGAGGATAACAGCCTCGTCAAAACGGAAGCCATCAACATGCATTTCCTTGACCCAGTATTCCAGAGAATCGATAATCAGTTCCTCTGTAAGTGGATGGTTTCCGCTCAAGGTGTTTCCGCAGCCAGTATAGTTCATATAGTATTGGCGATCCTGTGAGGATAAGATGTAGTAGTGGCTGTTCGCGAAGCCTTTGAAGCTGATCATCGGTCCTAACTCGTTGCCTTCACCGGTATGGTTGAACACAACATCGAGGATGACTTCAATACCCGCTCGATGCAACGCCTTGACCATATCCCGGAACTCGGTGATATGGCTGCCATCTTCAGGCGAGACGCAGTATCCATTATGGGGCGAGAAAAAACCAATGGGATCGTAGCCCCAATAATTCGGGAGAGGACGGCCATCAACGACCTGTTTGGCCTCCTTCTGATCAAAGTCAAAGACCGGCATCAGTTCCAGCGTAGTGACTCCCAGTTCCTGAAGATAGGGGATCTTTTCGATAATCCCGCTAAAGGTGCCGGGATGTTGACAGTCCGATGATGCTGATTGGGTGAAACCTCGCACATGCATTTCATAGATGATCGTCTCGTTCATAGGACGATTTAAGGGCTGATCTCCCTCCCAATCATAGCTGCTAGTATCGAGAACGACACTGCGCATGGAGACCCTTACGTTATCTCCAGGGCGGCAGGTGGCGGCACGATCCCATAGTGTATTGGTATTGCCTTTCGAGTAGGGATCAATCAAGACCTTGTCGTGATCGTAGCGATCTCCCATGTTCTGCAGGTCTTGTGGGCCGCTGACACGATAGGCGTAGTGCATGCCTGCTTTGCAGCCTCTTACATAGACATGCCAGAAGTGGTAGATTTTATTAATAATCGGGTCCAGTGCAATCGTCAAAATCGGTTCAGGATCATCATGCTCGTCAAAGAGCAACAACTCGACGCCTGTAGCGCGATCTGCGAAGACCGAGAAGTTGACACCCTGTTCGTCTGGTACAGCTCCTATGGGATGAGAGCGTCCAGGCTCTACTTGATACCTGGACGTTGTCTCTTCTGATCGAAGCGCGATCATAGCCATTGTTTTTCTCCTTACCAGTGGTGGATTAGACAAGCAGCTTTTTGTGCGACTGCAGTTCGCTACTATAACCTTCGACACGTGACATGGTAAATATGTGTGACATGTTTATGGCGACCATTACAATGTTGGAAGCGCCGGTTGAGGAGACGCTTTTTCCAGTTCGGCCAGGAAGATCTGCATAAAGGCGTCGACGATCCCGGGATGCCGACCGGTAATTAAATTGCCATCTATGCACGTATCAATGAGCTGATCACCGGCAAAGACCAGGCGACCACCCGCATTTTGCACATCACCCATGATATTGTGAGCGCAGGTGACTTTACGTCCTGAGAGCGTTTCTGGTGCCGCACAAAACAGCCAGAGGGAGTGACAGATGCTGCCAATTTTTAACTGACCATTGTCCATTCCTTTCACAGCCTTGCGTAGGAACTCGACGGCAGGTGCAGTGTTTGGGCGTCCTTCCTGTGGGTGCTCCTGGTAGCGCAGCCGGTCCATCGCATAGCCACCAATAAGGATAATGGCACGGTAATCGACCAGATTAACAGTAGAAACCTCTTTTGTCACTGTTACTTCTTGCGTAAAGTCATTTCCTTTGAACGTGAGCTGGTCCTGCCCCCACAAATGGGTGATGTATTCAACTTCATAGCCGTAAGTTGGGAAAACTTCGTTAAAGCGAACAAACTCGGTCTCATCAAAATGTGCTTCGATGAGTACGCCGATTTTTCTTTTGCTCGCGTCGGGTCTGTTTGCCATATTACCTTACACCTTCCTTTTGTTCTCTGTGCGTGTTTTCAAGTATTATGCGTTGACCATTGCCTGTCTGTTTGTCTAATGCAGCCAGTGCAGCAGCTTTTGCCCAATCTCACGAGAAACAGGTTCTGGCTTTGAATAATCTGCTGACAGATCCCCGTAGTAGCCAGTTCTACGTGTTACCATAAGCATTTGCACTTTTCTCATCTGTTGTATCAGGAATTCTATTGGTGAGCCTATCAGATGGCTCTATTGAGTAATATACTCACCTCAAAAAATAGTTAAAACAGTGTCTGTAAATTGGGGTGAGGTTAATCTCTTGTGAATGTAATCGAAGTTGATTGCTAAAGCGCGTCTATACTCTCTAGCAATTACCTCTGGCAATAGTTGCTTATCAAAATAGGGAATAACAGTATATTTTATCATAATGGCCTCTGCTGAAGCACCAACAGGGGGAAAATAAACGGTTGACCGGGTGCCCGCTTCCTGTCGAAGATCATGGAGATTCAACTCCTACCGTCTTCAATACGTAGAAAGAGCAAGGGGAGTATCGAGTGTGACAATTCACTGTATTGCAGGGCTTGAGGAGATAAAATGCACGCAACGAAAATGCAGGATTTTTGGGTTGCGTGCATTGGAAATGTGCCTCTCGTGCATTGGAAAGTCACATCTGGTGCACTGGAAAGTTGACGGTTACAGTTACACCTCACAATAGCTGAGTGCTTGCTATGAGCTGGTGGGCGGTGCGTGAAATGAACCTTGCACGTTACTAAAAACCATTTTTTCTCCTTGAACCAGGACAATCATATCGGGATAATGGTCATGGTGAGAGTCAATGAACTGCAACGTTACAGGGACGAGGTCAGCATTCGAGCCATACAGATGCGGCCCGAGATAGATCTTTGCATGCGTTGCATCCCCGCCTGGAAATTCGATCACTTCGATCTGGCCGCGCAGATTCAGTGCGATAAAGTGGCTTGGATGGGCAACGCTATCATTCTGGCCGACAACGGTATCAACCTGATAGGTTCGTGGCCGTCCATAGTGCAGGTCGTCCATGGTCGTCCCAATCCACCCGATCAGGAACTGGCCGAGAATGACCAACAGAACAGCGAGCGCCATGCCGAAGCCAGTGCCAAGCATAAGCAGGTGTTGTCGCCATGGCACCACCTGTGACTTTCCACTGTGTTTCCATACAGGCACATCAATAGGAGCAGTGATGGAAGCAGAGGGCCTGTGTGTTTGTGTGCGAGATGCTCTGGGAACACGTGGCGGCTCTACCGCTTTCGTTGTAGGATCAATAGGACGATGACGTATCATACTTTTTGGGGCCAGGCGGTCTGATGAAGTTAAGACAGGCATAGCGACTCCTCCTTTGTCGGTTAAAGAGATACACATACAAAAAAGAAATAGCCGATGATGGCGCTGACCCTAACAGAACTTCAATCTATGAAGAGTATAGTCGAGGATGAGTTATTCTGACTACCCACTTATCCACCAATTCCGTACCAAAAATGTGGAGGAGCTGTGTAGAACTACGTCGATGCTGTGGAAAAGCTGGAATATATCTGCTTGATCCCAGGTAGGGTAGAGAAATCATACTCCAGGACACCTCTCAATCCGTCCACAGACCAATGCACTGAGCACCTCGTTTGGATAGACTATGAGCGTATCGCATTCGCCAGAGTACACTTAACGCTCTTGTGGCATGCCTTACGATCATACAATGGTTAGAAGAGGATATCCCCATGAAGAACATAAACATGCATAAGACTCGTGAGGAAATCATGCGTGAACTGACAGCCTGCACTGGTTGCCAGGAATGCTTGCGTGCCTGCCCAGCAATCACTGAAGCCATCCCTATCCATCAGCTCAATCAAGAAACGCTCTCTGGCCCACCCTCTCCAGCCGTAGCACGCTTTGCACGCGATTGTAGCCTCTGCGGTGCGTGCATCCCCGTCTGCCCTGTAGGACTCGACCGCTCCGCAATGATGCTCATGATCAAGGTCCAGCTCATGGGTTGATCATTGGATATCGTTTCGTTTTCTCGACACACAAATCTGTCGCTAGCTTGCTGTTAAGTGATCACGTTTCAGAAGCATTGAGTTCTCTCTTTCAGGAAGCCCCGGCCCGAAGGCACGGAACTTCTCGAAAGGAATGCTATGGGAGCATTATTTATGGGTTTATCCCTTTAAACCTGACGTGACAATACCTCTGACAAAGTAGCGCTGTGCGAAGAAGAAAACGACGATCTCTGGAATGATATAAATCAAGGCACCTGCTGCCTGGACCGTCTGCAAGGCATTGCCATGCGGATCGAGATACAATCCGCTAATGGCCACCGCTAAGGTTGTATTGTCCTGATTTAAGAGGAGGGCAGGCGTGATATAGTCTCCCCATACCCAGGTAAACGACAGCAGAAACGCCGTCACCATCACCGGGACAGAAAGAGGCAGAAAGATGCGCCAGAAGACGCGTCCGTAGCCACAACCATCGAGAATAGCCGCCTCTTCCAACTCAATGGGGATCGCGCTGAAGAACTGGCGAAACAGAAACACCAGGTACGGAGACGACGCCAGTCCCCAGAATACCCAGGGCCAGTATGTATCCACAAATCCAAGGTGAGAGAAGAGGATATAGGTTGGGATAAGTGTCACAATCTGGGGCAACATTAAGGTTGAAAGCATAATCATAAACAAGGGACGTTTGCCCCATCCACGCAGGCGGGCAAAGCCAAAACCGACTAATGCGCTTGAGAATGTGATAAGCGTTGCATAGGTCGTCGAGAGAAGAAGCGAGTTTGCCGCATAGGCCACATAGTTGATTGAGGTGAGCGCCTGGACAAAGTTGCTCCAGGCTGGTTGAGATGGCAAGAAATGAACAGGGAAAGCGACCATCTCCTCTGGCGTCTTCAAAGCAGTTACGACTAACCATAAGAAGGGAGCGCCAAAGACCACGACCAGCGCCAGGAGCACAATATATTTTGTTGCTTCACTGGCCTGTCGATTTCTTCGTTTGTAGGGTTTGATATTCTGTGGGCGCGATTGATACGCCCGTTGTGTTGAAAGCTGCATCAGAACCTCCTATGGTCTAATTATCACTATCTACTTCGTAGTAGACCCAAAAGCTGCCAGAACGTAATACGAGTAAAGTAATGAGCAAAATGACCACAAAGAAGACCCACAGGAGCGCAGCGCCATAGCCCAGGTGCTGCATGTTGGTAAATTGCTGATAGACATAGACCACATAGAGAAGGTTACTATGTGGTATCTGGGTCACCTGGCTAATACTATTCGTCTGGGCAAGCAAAAGTGGCTGCACCAGGATCTGTAACGCCGTGATAGTGCCCGTGACGGCCTGGAAAAAGAGCACTGGAGAGAGCATCGGTAGCGTGACACTACGGAATGCCTGCCAGCGATTTGCTCCATCGACGACCGCCGCCTCGTTTAATTCACTGGGAATCCCTTGCAGCCCAGCCAATGAAATTACCATACCTCCTCCCAACCCCCAGAGCATAAGAATAATCAAGGCATAAAAGGCAGTCGGGTCGACCAGCCAGGTGACCACAGGAATATGAAACCATTCCAGAACTGCATTGAGGGCACCTGCATCACGATCAAAAATGAGCTTCCACATGATGGCAGTGGCAACAACCGGAACAAGGGAGGGCACATAGAAAACAGTACGGAAGAAACCGGCTGCTTTGAGGCGCTGATTGAGCATGATCGCCAGTCCAAGTCCGCCCACAATACTCAGAGGTACTGTAATCACCGTGTATAAAAGAGTACGCGCCAGACTACCCATTGCCTCAGAATCCTGGAATATATTGACATAGTTAGCCAGGCCGATTATGTGCCAGTGTGGAGAAAGGCCGTCCCAGTCGGTAAAGCTGAGTGCCAGTGCATAGAGCAAGGGAATCAGTGTCAGCAGCAGAAAGCCAATGATCCAGGGGGATACAAAGAGATAGAAGGTACCACTGGAGTAACGCGACCAGCGGCGCCCCTGCCGCCTGGGCATCGGTGTAGGTGGCAGGCCATGCCCCATCTTTTGTCTTGTTGATAAAGCCATGATCGTGATCCTTTCACGGACGACCCTGCTGTTGTTCCTCAGAATAGAGAGCTCTCAACGTGGACGCTCGTAAGGAGATGCCCATACCCACTTTGGAGGAACAACAGCAGGGTCGCCAACTCTCGTTAGCTCAGCTGTTGCTTGCCCTGCTGCAAGAGTTTATTGGCCGCAGCGGTGATCTGTTGACTCGCGGTTGCCACCGAAATCTGCTTCTTTGCAGCTTGTTCGAGATACTGGTCAATACTGGTTTCGTAGCTCGCTATTGTCGCATAAGGAGAGTCAGGCAGAAGCCCAACATGGTTCAACTCGTTCTGCATCGACTGGAATGCCTCTTTCTGGTAAGGAAGGGCCTGGGGCATTTCAGCGAGCAGTGATTTAAGGGAAGGAATACCCCATCCACTCTTCGCTCGATCATGGGCAGGGGTTCCCGTTATAAAGTATTCCATGAGCTTCCACGCTTCATCTTTGTGTTTCGAAACGGCAGGAATCCACGCACCAATACCTGCATAGGCTGGACTGAAGCGATTGGGACCCATCTGAGGAGCAGGAGCTAAGCGCCCAGCAGCCTGTAGAGCTGCAGGAGCAGTATAGAGGTTACCACCAAACCAATAGCCATCTTGCGTAATCGCCATACGATTTCCCAGGAACACTGGGGCATCTGAGCTCTCAGAAAGAGGGTTCAGCGAGGAAGGGCCAATGTTGGCTTGCATGTAATTAACATACCAGGTAAGAGCTTTCTGCGCCTCAGGGATGGTAAAATCAATCTGGCTGAGATCGCTATTGTAAATCTGGCCACCCTGCTGTTTGACCATCGTAAGAATCGAAGAGGCGATACCCCATTGCCATTCGGGGCCAAAACCATAGACCTGAACTTTGCCGCCCTGTCGTACGGTCAATTTGTTGCTGATATCAAGGAGCTGATCATAGGTAATAGGCTCCGTTGGACTGAGATAGGGAACTTTTGCCTTGTCAAAGAGAGCCTGATTGTACCAGATTGTCGCGTCCTGGCTCCAGTCTTTGGAGATTCCATAATAGGGACCCTGCCCGGTCTGTTTGCCATCCCAGCGCCAGGCATCATTGATGGGCAGCAGATCGGACGTTTTGAGCACGGAGCTCTTCGCAAGATAGGGATCCAGAGCAAGCGCCAGGCCACGTGCATTCGCATTGGCGCTCCCAACGGCACCCGCGCGGATAAAATCAGGAGGCGTTCCTGCTGCTAACATGGCATTCAGACGTGTGGCATCATATTCAATAAAACTAATTTTGATGTCAGGGTTGAGCTTTTCAAACTCCTTGACATACGCAGGAGTAAACTCAGTGCTGGCATACATGACCGTCAGAGTGGTGACACTCTTTCCACCACTAGTAGTAGCAGTCGCATTACAGGCATCCAACAAGGCTCCGGCTCCGGCCAGGGAACCGAGAGTTGCCGCAGAAGTCGCCAGGAAGCGACGACGTGTGATGGCCGAGGATGTGATAAGATCTGACATTGTTGTTCTCCTTCTTTCAGAACGTTGAAAATGGATACTGTTGTGATTGAACAGCCAATCACCATTTGATCAATAAAGAGGCGATTTTATTCAACGTGCCTCTACGTTGTTTCTCTGGTTAATGTACTTAAAATGACAGAATATTCGGGGAGCGCGGTGATCGAGCGTACTTCGATTGCAGGGGTACCATTGCTCACCCCATCATCGTCAGCAGGCCGAAAAGCCATTCCGGTCGGGAAGTAGCGCAATGCGCTGGCATCGTGCCGCAATGGGCTAAAATGGACGATCAATTCACGCTCTCTAGCGGGGTCGATAAAGCGCTTGAGCCCGATCTCCCAGGGTAATCCATTGGCGAAATGGTCACTTACAAGCTGTCCATCCAGGTACGCGTGGCCCATATCTCCAAGATAGTCGATACGTAGATACACGTCCTGCACTCCTTCCAGAGCAGCAGAAGAAAGCTTGATGCACACATCTTGAGTAGATAATTCCTCAATGTCTATATCACGTTGAGAGGCGGGGATACTTAGCACATACCGGCTAAAATAGCCCTCTCGGGTTTCTATAAGCAGCCCGCTGGTGGTGGCAATGCGCTCCTCCAGTGGGGGATAGAGTGCCAGGTTGATCAATTCCTGTTCTCTCCAGGTGAGATGCAGTTCATCATCCTGCTGTACAACCAGGGCATCGGAGAGGACGAGCCGCTCCTGTCCCGCAAATGGCACTTTCCAGCAGGTGTACGCCTGCTCCTGCGAGAAGAGAAACAATTGGACAATTGCTCCATTGAGAGAGGTGATGTGGATGCAACTCTGTAAGCCGGGTTCCACCACGACCGAGCCTCGCTCTTTTTCTTCCTGTAGAACACCTCCTGTCACTTCAATAGTTTGATAGGTTGCTCTATCCAGAACGAATTCTGCTTGCATGCCTTCTGGCACAAAGAAGACATAGGAAGGCTGCTCTCCTGTCTGTACTCTGGTGAGGAGCTGAGCGGTAGCGAACTTGAGCAGAATACCATTGCCAAGGAACAGGTTAAAGGGTAGGATAGCACTGACATCCTTACAGATCGTCAACTCCTCATGTATATAAGGCAGGGTAAGGACTTCTTCCCCCAGTTCCAGATGCAGGCGCACGCCTTCATGATCTTGCATCGTGACGTGGTCCTGGTAATTGTTGAGGAACAGAAAACCTGAGCCATCTTTACTGCGAGCCGCGTAGCGCAGTGTGGTACTCTCTTCAGGCCGAATCTGTGCGCTCTTTTCAGGCAGAGCCACCTCCATCGGTGCCAATAGCTCACCGAAGTCCTGGAGGAAGAGATGCAATGCTCGCAAGCGATGATAGGACGCATTGAGTTGCCCGTACTCACGAACCGGCGCCTGGAAATCATAGGAGATACGCGGGACCGTAAACTCGTTGAGAAATGCATGTTTGCCCACCGGGTTCGTGCCACCATGATACATGTAATAACCCAGCAGGTTTGCTCCACTACCCAGGGCCGTGATGGTCATTGCCTGCACACATTCGGGAGGAACTATCGGACGATGGTGATAGGTAATCTGGATCCCTCCCCCCAGTTCACAGGAGGCATAAGGGTACCTGGTTGGATCATAGGTCACATCCGCAAGCGCTAATGGTTGGCGATGGCGGTCACGAAAGAGAAATTCATAGGTCGGTTCCTGCTGAAAGTCTGGATCAGGATTCCAGGGCGTGAAGGCATACCCACCCTGCATGGGCAAGAAGCCACGTTCAGGAACTGGCGATCCCACCCAGCCCGTACAGCTATAAATGGGGGCCTGTAATCCAACTGAAAGGGAAAGTTGCTTGAGCCGCTCCATATGCTCAACGCCATCAGAACCGGCTGGTACCCACTCGGTTCCCTGTTTGTAGGTGACTTCCCAGGGAGCACCCGCATGCATATACTCATTTTCAATCTGCAGGCCGATGATGGGGCCACCATCACTGAAGAGCAGACCCTGCACCTGTTGGGCTATCTCAGAAAAGTAGCGTTGTACCAGGGAGAGATAGCGCTCATCGTTAGAGCGGACGGGAAAGGGTTGTCCATAGAGCCAGTCAGGTAAGCCACCATTACGACATTCTCCATGCGCAAAAGGACCAATCCTGAGGATCACTTGCAATCCCAACGACTGACACATCTCTACAAAGGCACGTATATCTTGATCCCCTGACCAATCGAAGACCCCTTCCACTTCCTCAATGTAAATCCAGAACAGGTAGGTGGCAACGATCTGGACTCCCCCAGCTCGAAATCTTCTGGAGTTCCTGCTTCCAGTACTGGCGAGGGAAACGAGAGTAGTGAAACTCGCCCATGACCGGAATGCAGGGAGCATCATTGAAGGTCATGTAGAAGTTAGTGAATGCAATCTTCTGTCCCTGAGGAGATGTGCCTCCTAACTCCAGGTGATCCGAGATCACCTGCGATGTCTTCTTTCTGAGGTCAAGTTCATAAGATGTAAAACGATGATCAGCGAACAAGTGACGTTCTCCCTCTACAATTGGATGTTGATGATAACGAAAAAATAACGAAAAAATCAGTAGGGGCATCCCCTTGCGGGTGCCCGCGTGCCAACTAACCATGCCAGCGATTCTCATCGGGAAGCGGGCACCCGCAAGGGGATGCCCCTACTATCAATGGGTGAAAAGATTTACCGGTTCCTGGGAAATGTCGTCGATTGGCGTAAAACAAGATAGGGTTCGACAAGGCATGTGACGAGAGCATCCTGATCTCCATTGATCTGGGAAAGGAGAAGCTCCATAGTGTTCCTGGCAAGCTGATCTTTAGGAATGGCGATGCTTGTCAGGGCTGGCCGTATAAGGGTTGAAACCATAATATCATCCAGGCCGATCACCGAGATATCCTGGGGGACGCGAAGCCCCTCATCGATGACCGCTTCCATGGCACCTATGGCCATCAGGTCGGTGGTGGCAAAGATAGCGGTAGGATGGTCGGAATAGGCAAGCAGATTTTTCGCGGCTCGATAGCCACTTCCAGATGTAGAATATCCTTGCTGAACCATCTCACGAGAGACGGCGACCCCGGCTTTTTTGAAGACGGAGCAAAACCCTTGCAGACGTAAGGCCTGTCCGGGTTCATCAACAATGACAGCGACCTGCTGATGGCCAAGTTCGAGTAAATGGTGAGCCGCAAGAGCACCTGCTTGAAAAAAGTCGCCACGGGCCAGTGGAATCTCGGGTGGCGTTTTGTACTCCTGCCAGTCACAGAGCACAATCGGTACACCTTGTTGGAAATGACGGGTGATGTCAGCAATATCCATGCTGCGTTCCATAATAATGCAGCCATCAACCCAACGGCTGACCAGGCGCTCCATTTGCTGGCGTCCCAGCGCATAGATGCTATGAGTATTGCATAAGACCGTCTGGTACTCCGATAAGCGGGCGCAGTTCTCAATAGCTTCGGCAAGCTCTGGGTAAAATGGGTTGGCGATGGAGGGAAGAATTAATCCAATAGTGAACGTTTTGCCCTGAGCAAGACTACGAGCAAGCTCATTGGGACGGTAGCCCATTTCTCGTGCGCACTGGAGAATGCGCTGGCGTGTTGCCTCGCTTACATTGGATTTCCCTGCAAGAGCATTAGTGACAGTGGTCTTAGAAACTCCAAGAGCCTTCGCGATATCATTCATTGTCACCATGTAACGGTATCCCTCCATACAGTGGTTAACAGCTGCGTTAACCGGTTCACATGGGGGTAGTATACTTAGTTTAGCGGTTAATGTCAAGAGTTTTGGGTCCAATTGTGCAACACCAGGACGATTGGGCTAAGGGTTTTTCATCCTTATTCTCTTTGCAATCGCAGATGGAATATGCGAAGGAGACACCTGAATGTGGTATGATAAATAAAAGAATGATGATTGATCTTTGCGTCTCCTCATCGGCGAGGAATGACAGGGAAGAAGAAGATGAACATCTTTGAGACGTTACAGGAACTCTTTTTACATGATCTAAATGATCTACACCATCTTCAGAGGCGAGGATGGCTGGTCTGGCCCATGACACGGGTAGTGAAAGAGGAACATCTTGGCCGATGTTGTTATCTGGCCGAAGAATTCCTCAATCCTACTGATCTAGGTGTACTCAAACGCAGGGTCGGGCTGGATGAACGGCAATGGCACTTTTATAAGGTGAAGGTTTCTGGACAATAACGACACTCCGTCGTGCGGGAGAGGTCAGGTCCTCACCACATGTACTCCCACTCATAACCGGGTGCAGCGTGCATACTTACTTTCCGAGGCAATCCGATCGTAACTGCCACGGCTGAAAAGCTGTGGTGATCGCCTCATGCTGAGGCAGACCACTGAAACGTGGTACAGGCGAGCCAGAAGCACTGCTCCCACTTTCTCCGGCAGCCTTTCACATTCTCCTCGCGCTCAGCTGATCAATGTCATGGCCCTGATCCTGCACACGCTGCTCCTCAACCCGGCAAGCCATGCATTCTACATGCAAGGACAAATCGGGGGAACGCATTTCAACTTCTCACTCATCGCCATGAGTCTGGCGCTCTTCACTTTGATTGCTTGTGTCGTGAGCCTCGGATGTGCGCTCCGCTTGCCATTACAGCCGTCTTAGGGAGATTCTTTAGAGACGAAAAGAAAGCGGCTCCGATGGGAAACCTTAGCGGGGAAAAGTGAACGAAAAAATGTTATGCTCCCTCTCTCTTCAAGAGTTGACAACGCTCGTGGGACGATCATACCATAAGTAAAATACGTAAGTTGGAGTTGAATTGATGAGTGATGATGCCGATGTAATCATTGTTGGTGCAGGTCTTGCTGGCCTCGTAGCCGCTGCCGAACTCATTGACGCGGGCCGACGCGTAATCATACTGGATCAGGAGCCAGAGGCGTCGTTGGGCGGGCAGGCGTTCTGGTCGTTCGGGGGTCTGTTCCTGGTCGATACGCCGGAGCAGCGTCGATTGGGTATTCGTGATTCCCAAGACCTGGCTCTACAAGATTGGCTTGGCAGCGCTGGTTTCGACCGCGACGAAGATCTGTGGCCGCGCCGCTGGGCAGAAGCCTATGTCGATTTTGCCTCTGGCGAGAAATATGCCTGGCTGCATGCACAGGGTATTCGTCTTTTTCCTATTGTGCAATGGGCAGAGCGCGGCGGCTATCTCGCCACTGAGCATGGCAATTCGGTCCCGCGTTTTCATGTCACGTGGGGAACAGGTCCGGGCGTAATAGAGCCGTTCGTGCGCCGGGTGCGGGCAGGCGTGCAGAAGGGGTTGGTGGCACTGCACTTCCGCCATCGTGTTACTGGCCTCACGATGAGCAACGGCGCGATTGATGGTGTCCACGGCGAAATACTGGAACCTGATACGGCGCAACGAGGCAGGAAAAGTTCCCGCGTTGTGGTGGGTGAGTTCACATTGCGAGCGCAGGCAGTGATTGTCACCTCAGGTGGCATCGGCGGCAATCATGAGTTGGTCCGGCGCAACTGGCCAAAGAGCATGGGTACTGCACCGCAACATATGGTCTCAGGAGTTCCTGATCATGTCGATGGGCGTATGCTGGAGGTGGTCGCCACGAACGGAGGACGTATCATCAACGCAGATCGAATGTGGCATTATCCGGAAGGGATTCACAACTTCGCGCCGATCTGGAGTAATCATGCCATACGGATTTTGCCTGGTCCATCACCATTATGGTTAGATGCCCGTGGTCAGCGCTTCCCGATCCCGCTCTACCCTGGCTTCGATACGCTGGGGTCAATTCGGCATATCGTCTCTACGGGGTATGACTATTCGTGGTTCCTGCTCAACCAGCGCATCATTGAACGCGAGGTTGCCCTGTCAGGATCGGAACAGAATCCCGATCTCACGGGTCGTAGTATCCCGAAGACGCTTAGCCGGGTGCTTCCTGGTGCGCCAGGACCGGTTGAGGCATTTAAGAAGCACGGAGTGGACTTTATCGTGCGCCAGACGCTACCGGAACTGGTCCAGGGGATGAATGATCTGACCGGCGAGGCACTCATCGATCTGATAGAGCTTGAGCGCGTGATCGTTGCCCGAGATCGCCAGATCACTAATCCATATGCAAAGGATGCCCAGATCACGGCAATCCGTGGGGCACGCGCCTATATTGGTGATAAACTGATTCGTGTCGCCAAACCACATCGCCTCCTCGATCCTGCAGCTGGACCATTGATCGCAGTGCGGCTGTCGATCCTGACGCGCAAAACGCTGGGAGGGATAGAAACGGATCTTTCGGGTCGCGTTTTGCAATCAGATGGTCAGCCACTTCCAGGTCTCTATGCAGCTGGTGAAGTTGCCGGTTTTGGTGGTGGAGGCGTACATGGCTACCGGGCGCTTGAAGGGACTTTTTGGGTGGATGTCTCTTCTCTGGACGTACTGCCGGGCGCTCTGTTGCCAGGGATATAATCTGAGCAATAGTGCATGAAGTAGCTCCTTCTAGCGGTAATACGCAACGTGCATAGGGATTTAAAAGGAGACAAAGATGGATGCCGGGAAAGTATCGGCATCCATTAATACTCGTTTTCCCAGGCAGGCGTTGTTAGAGCCTGATACGTTTGAAAAAACGGATTTCGGGTGAATCTCTTCATAATCTAAAAGCTCTGGTGAAACGAGAACAGTTAAGTATTCCCAACGAGGACTTAACGACACATGTACCTCCCTTAGATAGAGTGACCTCTTCCTGACCTGGCCTATCACTTCATAGCAGCAATGGCCTGCAATACTCCGCCAACGATTCCCCAGAGCACGATAAACCACACCCACATACCCCCATGACGCCTGCGTGCTTCTGCAACGGTGACGTTCTTGAACCAGTGTGCAGTTGAGGAACGACTCAAGCGCCAGACAATCAATGGCGAAAAGATGACCAGGATGACCTCTGTGACTAACGGCCAGAAATTTCCCGCTCTGATGCTCTGATAGAGATTAATGAGTGAGATGATACCAACCAATGCGAGGAGTGCATTAACGACGATCTGTATCCTGAGTGTCCAATTACGACCACGTCGTACCATCTCGCCGAAAAATGCGGGGATGCAGGCAATTGGCCACGCAATGACGAAGAAGAGCACTTTGCCAATGGTTGGGTTGATACCGGAGTTTGCAATCGGGTTGGGTTGGCTAAAAATGATGGATATGATTGGTGTGAAGAAGATTTGTGCAGCCAATCCCCAATCAAAGGCGACAGCCATACCAATACCTTGCGGCGCTGGCAGTTCTTCTGCCGCCGTTTCTTGCTTTTGTTCTTGCGTGTCTTGCAAAGCAGTTTTTCCTTCTGGTAACGAGTTTCTATCTGTGACGCACGCGACCCGCCCTCCTAACAAAAAGTGAGAGCGGGTACCTTAGCGTCTTCTCTCCCTATTGTAACACTGATTCTATGTTCTAACCAGAAGGGATGCCCTACTATTCGCTATTGAAGAGATCTGTCAGCGCCTTTACAGGAGCTTCCTGTCCCCACTTTTCTTGTATACGCTCATAGATGATTACCGCCTCATTGTAACGCAAATTGCTCCCCAATATTCTGGCTGCTTTTACTGCTTTTTCGATCAGGGCACAACTCTGTTCCAACTCTCCTAAGTCCAGGGCCGTTGCTGCCTGGTACACAGTCAACTCAACACGATATGGTTCCTCGCTAGCCGGGACAAGGCGATCAACAGTGGCAAATGCTTCCCACGCCTGCCCTGGCTTGTTCACATGGAGATAGACCTGACCAGCGAAATTATAGAGTGTGGGCCAGCGAAAATGAGTATAGGAATAGGCAGGGTCTTCCTCTGGACGATCAGGATAGTTCTCGTATGCTTGCTTGAGAAATTCATGTGCTCTGGTATCGTCTCCAGAGATAGCGTACGCCTCAGCCAGTCCGGCATAAATGTAGCCTTTCAGTAGTGGTGAGCTCTCAGTGCAATAGCGCAATGCCTCCTGGTAGGTCTGGAGCCTTTGTTTTCTGCGCCGCAAGCAGAAATAGATATATGCCCTGCGTGCCAGCGAGGCGGCTTGCAGGTTTGGGTCTCCCGCCATTAGCCCATAACGTGCCGCCTCCTGGGTATGTTTGAGTGAGATGCCGAAATCCTGGCTCTGAAGGGCAAGGAGATAGCTCAGTTGGTGAACCTGCGATGCAAGATTTGCCGCCCATTCCTGATAGTGTGATGGCCGTTGGGTCAGGGACGATAGAGGGGTAATATAGCCTGGAAGGATACGATTTAATTCTGCGAAGCCACCCTCATAGTAGAGTTGCCAGCAAAAAGACAGGCTTACTGAGCTGGATGAAAGAATTTCATCAGCGTATAACAGCGGCTCTTTTGTCTTTTGGGTAAGTTCGAATACTGCCGTCGGGACACTAACCAATAATGCGATGGCCTGTTTTCGTGTTACGTCCTCCTTTCCTTCAATGTGGTCATATTGATGTAAAGGATGTATCTCATTCTGACTTTTCTTGCTTTCTTCGAGGGACAACCCATGGCTCGCCTGCTGCAATAATGGAACTTGTATAGGCTTTTCTTGCAGTGCGACAATTGCAGGTTGTTGCTCATCTGTCACAAGATGATCCGTATGAACAGGTTCCTGGATACTGGCTTTTGTTCTTCGTTTTGCAGTAATGATATCTGTAAAGCCTAATTCATCAGAAGACATATCGAAGGCTTTGCAGAGCAGGTCGAGTGTGTGCAGGTGCGGCAATTGTAAGCCTCGCTCCCAGCGATTGAAGGTATTAACACTCACTCCCACCTTTTTACTGGCAACCTCAACGCTCCAGCGTTTCTTGAGCCTGGCTGCCTCTAACTGCCGGTTTGGTGTTGCTTTATCTTTTACCACCGTTCCCTCTACTTACTCCCTGCCAAAGGCAAATCATGCGACAAATCACAGCGCCATCTGTTATAATTGCAGTATAATCATTATTTACGAGCATAACATCGGGGAGTTCACCTATTTTTCGGTTTTTCCATGAGGAAGTGTGGTTATGGGTAACAACAAACGGACGGACGAGGATCTGGCGGCCCTTCTTTTTGCACTGTCTTTCGCGACTGGTGTGAGATTTGGAGGTCATATGGAGCATGGTCTTGGGTGCGCCTCTCTTGGATTGCTAATCGCTGATGCATTAGCCCTGAGTCAGGAAGAACGTGAGGCTATCTTCTATGGAGCGCTCCTCAAGGATGTGGCATGTACCGCTTGCTCGGCTGGAATTGCCGCCTTCCTTCCTGATGGTGAGGAGGTGTCTTTGTCAGATGTCATCCTTATTGATCCATCCAGGGCAAGCGATATGATGGGATGGCTCTCCAGATACCTGCGGCCAGATGTGCACTTTCCTGCTCGTATAGCCAAATTACTGACCTTCTTCGTGCAATGTGGGCCAGTCATCAAGGAAACAATGCGCAGCCATTGTGAGGTGGCTGAGCTGTTTGCACGACAGCTTGGTTTCCCAGATTATGTCCAGCAGGCGCTTCGTTTTCAGTGGGAACGTTGGGATGGGAAAGGCATGGCCTATGGACTTAAGGGAATAGCCGCTCCCCGCACAGCACATATTTTACATCTTGTGCAGGTACTTGAGCTGACTTACCGCTTTGCAGGCCCGACTGCTTCATGTACCATCGCCAGAGAAAAACGCGGAAGTCGTTTCAATCCGCAGCTTGTAGATACGTTTCTGACACTGACGGAGCAGGTCAATTTCTGGGAAATCTTCGAGGAGCAGTCAACGCAAGAAGCTCTCCTGATAAGACGACCACTAACAGCGGCAGATTGCTCTCAGGGGGATTCAATAGAGCGCGTATGTGAGGCCCTGGCCGACTTTGTTGATCTCAAAACGCGCGAAACCTGGCACCATTCACGAACGGTCGCAGAGGTTGCAAAAGGGATAGGAAGCTGTCTGGGATTAGAAACAAACGAACTGAACAGGTTACGTTATGCAGCACTTGTGCATGATGTTGGCAAAGTGACGATCCCGCTAAATATCCTGAACAAGAGGGAGGAGCATCGATCAAACAGCGAAAGGGAAACTTACCGCCTCCATCCCTACTACACTCAGCGGGTCCTTGAGCGCGTTGATGCCTTACAGGAGCTGGCGCAAGCCGCATCAGCTCATCAAGAATGGATGAATGGTCAGGGATACCATCGGCAACTATGTAGGGAACAGATCCCCTTTCATGGTCGCATCCTGGCCGTTGCAAACATGTATACCAGACTTTACGAGCAACAGCTGGGCCAGAAGGATCAGACAGAGATATTGCGTCAGATGCATCCTCTGGTTGACACGCGCTTCGACAGAAGATGCTACGATGCCCTGGTCATATCAGTGATGGGCGAGACTGATCTGGGAAGGGTTCCCATCAGGCCGCGAACAGAGGATGGTCTGACCGGGCGAGAGGTTGAAGTGCTCTGCCTGCTGGCTCAGGGACACAATACGCCTCAGATTGCTCGAACGTTGAGTATTAGCGGGAAAACGGTTGAGCATCATTTATCACATATCTACGCTAAAATTGGGGTGACGTGTCGAACGGCTGCCGTGGTCTATGCTGTTCAGCAGGGGTTGGTTTAGTAGAGCTTTCAAATGCTTTCCTCATGGTTGGTAAAGCATATCAAGGCTGAAAATTTGCGGAAAAAAGTTCCTGACAGAGGCATTTTCAGGTACTTCATAGGAGTTTTTCAAACTAAAGGCCTAGTGAAGTCACTTTCACTTGCATTTACATCTTACTACGGTTATACTTTTTCTATTAATAGGCTAATAGGCGACCGCCTCTCACACCTTTCCGTGCCTATGACATACGAAAAAGGAGGCACTCTTTCCTGCACCCTCTGTCGTCTTGCAGGTTCACAGTAAGAACTGATCGGGGGCCGACTGGAACGAGCCCGCAGAAATATTTATGAAGATACTCCCAAAAGTGGGGCTTCTCGCCTTACTTGCTTTCTCAGTCGTATTTCCTCTACTCTTTTCTGATGCTGTTACCATTACTATTGCTATTTTTACGTTGATTATCATGGCAGCGGCAGTAGGGTGGAATCTCTTTTCCGGGTACACGCGTTATCTTTCTCTTGGCCATGCTACATTCTATGGTATCGGAGCCTATATTCTGGCAAGTATCTGTCAGATCTGGCACATCGAGGGAGGCATTCTTCCCTTACTCTTGCTTCCAGTCATTGGCCTGATAACGGGTTTGTGCTCTCTTCCCCTCGGGTGGATCGCCTTGCAGACCAGGCGCTTCACCTTTATGGTGATAACCATTGCTCTTTTCTCGCTGGCATCTCTGCTCCCTACGTTTATTCCACAATTCAATAATATTTACCTGCCTATCCCTCCCTGGGCCAGTGATCTCTTTAACATCCCTTTTTACTATACCGCTCTCCTTTTGCTCCTCTGCGCCTTCATCGTTTCCTGGTGGGTACGCTCTTCAAAATTTGGGCTCTGCCTTCTGGCAATTGGCGATGATGAGGATCGTGCACAAGGGCTTGGCAATAAGACCTTTCTTCATAAGCTCATTGCCTGGGCCATCTCAGCTATTTTCGTCGGGGCGGCAGGAGCTCTCAATGCCTATTATATCGGTTCGCTTGATCCAACCTCGGCTTTCGACCGCTCCATCAATGTTGCTCTTCCTGTAACCGCCTTCATTGGCGGAATAGGGACGCTGACAGGCCCGCTTCTTGGAGCCATGTTTACAGTGCCTCTCCAACAATACCTGACGTTGCAGTATGGGAATGTGCAGGGGTTGGATCTTATTCTCTATGGTGTCTTGTTGCTCGTCGTCATCCTTATCTTGCCCCAGGGAGTAGGGCCGCTTCTTCAGAGGCGCTTTCTCGTGGGAATAGACTCATTTAAAGAGAAAGGCCGTCAACGTACTCAGCAGGGACTAACCTCCAATGATAGGGTAGGAACTCCCTCATTTGTTGTTCATCCTGTCATCTCTGGTGAAATGGCAAGAGGTGATGTAGCTTCCGTTCAGGTAGTAGAATTGATAGGAAGATCCACGACTTCTGCCCCTCTTTCCATGAGGCGAGGATATCAGTCGATGAAGGCACCTCGACTTGTCCCGTTCTCGCAGGAGGGCATTGTTGATACATCTACTGGTCTGTTATCGACGAGGAATGGACCACGACAAAACGGTGGTTGAAATCACGCATGCTCATCTCCTGTATCGGGATGGACGTTGTCTATGACATCACTATAGAGTTCGCTATGCAACTCTAGCAATCGACGTACCTTCGCATAATCTTTATCGAGCAGGACACGAAAGACCTGCTCACAGATTGCCAGTGCTTCAGCTGCGAAGGCACGCCTCGTCGCCGTGAATGCTCCTAACAGATCATGACGCCGGGCAGTACGAAAGAGAATATGCACCTTCTCTAGCACTTCAGCCAATTCGCTATGGACCTGCTCATTCCAACTCTGGACCTCGACCAGACGCGCCGCCCTGGCCAGAAAACGAGCACACAACGAAGCCACTGTATTGTATTCATTATTGCGTGCATCCAGCAACGTTTGGAGAATACGGCGCTCATCGTTTCCATCAAGGGCAACTACAGAGAAAATGCTGGCATCGCCACCCATCTCACGAATATCCTCCGCTAATTTTCGGAAATGTTTCTCGACCTCTTCTGAAAAGGGTAACAGGTAGACGGAGTTCTGAAGGGCATATGCACCAAGGTTCTGCAAACGCCGCCAGACCCAGACGCGTTTTTGAGAAGGTTCACTGGGGACTTTGTAGGCTAATTGTAACCACCGCACAGCCTCAGGCTCAGGCATTACCACCACCTCCTCATTGAAACCCGTATGGCAAGGAACAATGACTGCTGGTAACAAAAGTTACTGCTAGAGAAATCGTACTCTAACCACGGCGCAAAGTCAAGCTCATTTTGCGCACCTTTCTTTCCCCAAAAAGGCATGAGCGTTTCCAGACCTTGCTTGTTATGGCTCAACCTCAATAATATGGCGTAGGACCGGAAGGGCTGCACGTAAATGGGCAAGCTCTTCCTCATCAAGATGGGCCAGACGGCACTGTAACTTCGCACGGCGCAACTGGTCATACAATGTGACCGCGCGTTGCCCACGTTCGGTCGGAGACACCCAGACTACGCGCCAATCTTGCTCATCGCGTACACGCTCGACAAATCCCTGTGCGAGTAGCCGTTTGATCATTGCGGTCGCTGTTGGTGGCGCTACATCCATCAGCCCGGCTAATTCCTGCATCGCACATCGCTGACGCGTGATCAAAATACGTAGCAACCTGATCTGCCCTGTCGTTGCACGAAGCTCGGAGATGTCATGCCACTCTGCCATCTCCTGTTCAGAACCTGGCTCACGAGGAATATCCGCACGAAGCCGCTGCAAGAGGCTGGGAACAAGATCCAACAGATCGTCGACGATATCCAATGCGTGGAAAGAAGAATCGTCTCCCATTTCTTCGTCTTCCTACTTTATTGTGAGTTATTGCCAGCACTTAGTCTGTCTATTTATTAGCCTGACTAAACAGAGAATACTCTCACGCTTCTCTCCTGTCAAGCACATGATTCCAGCGTAACCAGAGTATCGATCCTGACAAAATTGCAATATAATGAAAAGCACTTTCGTTATTTGCATACACGTTAATAGGAGATCGTTCCGTGAATGAAGAACATACTGCTATCCTCGACCAGGCAATCGATGTGCATGCGCACTATTTAACACAGACCTACCGGCAGGCATGTGAAGCTGCCGGGCAGGTTCAGCCCGACGGTTTTCCACTGCTTCCTGAGTGGAATCCTGATACTGCTCTCCGTCTTATGGATCAAGTTGGTGTTGCGTTCGCTTTGCTCTCCATCTCGTCTCCAGGCGTCCATTTTGGCAACGATGCAACCGCACGCACATTGGCCCGCCAGGTCAATGAGGAAGGTGTTGATATTGCCCTGGCTCATCCCGGGCGCTTCGGGTTGCTGGCCTCGCTCCCATTACCAGATATCGAGGGTGCTCTGACCGAACTAGTTCATGCGCTCGACAATCTCCATGCCGACGGAATTGCCTTGCTCACCCATTATCATGGCCGCTATCTTGGTGATCCGCTGTTCGAACCGGTCATGGCTGAACTTGATCGGCGCCACGCTGTAGCCGTTCTACATCCCACATCACCTGCTTGCTGGGAAGCTGTCTCTCTCGGACATCCTCGTCCAATGCTGGAATTTTCACTTGATACTACCCGTGCGGTATTCAATCTTGCCCTGACAGGAACTCTTGACCGTTACCCAAATATCCGCTTCGTGGTTCCCCACGCTGGCGCTGCCCTCCCCGTGCTCGCTGACCGCGTCCACTCGTTCGCCATGGTCTTTCCATCAGCCGGACAGCAATCTGTCGACGTACTTACGAGCCTGCGCAGTCTCTACTATGATCTGGCCGGAACTCCTTTACCGCGTGCTCTGCCAGCCCTCTTGAACCTTGTTGAACCAGATCACCTGCTCTACGGAAGCGATTTTCCGTTTACTCCTGCTCCTCTGATCAAATTTCTTGCTACCATGCTCTCTACTACGGATGTCCTTAATGAGCACCAGCGGCGGGCAATGTTCCGAGGCAACGCTCTAGGGCTATTCCCTCAGAAAGCGAAATCGTGATATTTACTTCTCTACACGTGCCCACTCCCCACCTTATACAAGCTCTCCATTGGTAGCAGATAAAAGAGATTCCTGAAGTCTTCGTATCTTCTCACGGATATAGCATCTATCTGGTAGAGTCTTACGTGTTAAAGATACCATGTTCTTTATGCACCAGACAGACTGGTTGTGTTCACAAATTCATTGTGTTTCATCGTAGAAGCGTTCTTCGTTTCGATCATGAACAGTTCCTGGTATTGATAGTTCATCTGAGGCTCTGCGCCGAAAGACGTGAGCAAGGAATACATCCAAAGAATACATCGGAGGAATATATCATGAGTAATCAGCCTTACCCGTATGATCCCCAGAGGCAAAACTATCCGCCTGGTCAGCCTCCCTATACGGAACAACAGCCCGCACCCGTTCAAGGCGATACCGTCAGATCCTCTGACATGGGTGGAGGTGTGTCTGCTCAGAGTCACCATGAAAGCTATGTCGATCCAGCCGGTGCACGCGTTGAAAGTAGAGAAGAGGTCTTTGAGGACAAAAACCAGAGCAGGGCAAATACTCGCTACTGGATTACTACCGTTACCTACTTTATTCTTGGCGTGCTAGAGGTTATCCTGTTTTTGCGCCTTCTCTTCCGTTTGTTGGGCGCGAACACTGACAATGGCTTTATTACATTCCTGTATAGTCTGAGCCATATCTTTGTCGGTCCCTTTAATGGCATCTTCAATGATCAAACGCTTGGTAGTACTGGCGTTTTTGAAGTCTCAACGATCATAGCCATGCTTGTATATGCCTTGATCGGCTGGGGCATCGTCTCTCTCGGTCGCGTCGTTTTCGCTTCCCAGGTGTCCGGTCGCCAGAGTGTTATGACAACACGGCGTAATCGATATTAGGCCAGGAGCATTCTCTTGAGAACCTCGATGCCTAAGAAGAGGGAGATTCCAGCAAAAGGAATCTCCCTCTTCTCTCTCTTTGCCCCACTCATCTATTCATCCCGACGAGCCATTTCTACGCGCTCCAGGAGGGAGGCCAGGGTTATATGGCTCAGGAGTTCAATCAAATGCTGTTCCGCCTCGGCTCCGATCTCTTCCAGGACGGCCTGGATCTGGGCGCTCATACTCTTGGGACTTTCGACGTCCTCAGGTGCTTCGATCACTCTCATCACCTGGTACACCTCTGCGAGCGTTATCTGCTCAGTTGGTCGCGCAAGGCGATAGCCTCCATCACGTCCTTCACGGGCCTGAACCAGTCCTGCACGGACGAGATAGGCCAGGATGCGACGCACAAAAACGGCATGCGCATGGAGATCGTGAGCCATGTTGCTGCTTGAACAGGCACCATCGGTTTCGGCAAGCACCGCTAATGCCTGGATAGCCACCGGGAACCATCCAGGACGATAGGAATTTCCAGCACGCATCTTTTTTCCTCCTCCCTGCTTTTGCGAATATACTCCAGACTTTCTCGCTTCTGTGATAGAGGGAAGCCCTGGACCTGGCTCTCAGCGTGCGATCTCAAGGCTCTTTTTCGATTGGCTCCAGTTTGCTGGCTGTATGCCATAGCTCAGGAAGCCTGGGATGTGGTCCCGGTGTTCGCAACCGCATGTGGGCGACTGACGAGAAGCCCGATGATATCGACCAGTAGGGCGGCCACCGCCAGCACGCCGAACAACAGCGCCTCTGGAAGGACAATTCCAAAGAGGGAGTCGAGCGCATAGTTGCCGGGTCCAATGAGTCCCAGTGTGATACTTGCTACCATTAACACCAGAGTGTATTCATAGCCGCCTTTACTGAGAAAGAAACCGTTTTTCCAATGACTTTTGAACATCGCCATGAACATCGCACCAAAGATTCCCGCTGCGCCTAGAGGCGTCAAAAACCCAAGTGCGAGTGAGATACCACCTCCCACTTCCCCCACGATCGCCAGACTGACCCAGAGCCACACAGGCTTATAGCCCTGTTTCGTAAATCCCTGACTCACCTTGCTAAGACCAGGACCATTGAACCAACCAAAAAGCTTTTGCGTACCATGGAACGCTAGCGTCAGGCCAACCACCACGCGGAGAAGGAGTAATCCAACACTCATCGTAATTGTCATAGTTGCTATCTCTTTCTCAAATGTCTGCTTGAACACCCCTTCCTTTCAGAAAGGTTGTCAATATCTGAAATTTTATTGATTACAGTTTAACCAGGAACTGTAATATTGTCAAGTACAGTTTGGAGAGCGGTGTATCTCTTTCTCCATGAACGTCCCCGAAAACGCTTGACAACGATGGGCTGAAGAGATATATTTAACAATGAAAGAAATCCTCATTCATCGAAAAGGAACTGGAAATGCCTCGAACAACAGAAGCGAATCAACGGATCCGAGAAGCACAGCGCGCAAAGATCCTGGAGAGTGCCAGGAGCGTCTTTGCGCGCAAAGGGATGGAAGCGACAATCACGGATATTGCCACTGAAGCTCAGATCAGTATTGGGCTCGCCTACCGCTACTTTGCCGACAAGGAAGCCATCTTCTCTGAATTGGTGAAGCAGACAATACCAGCCGATTCGCTCTCGTTCCAGCGGCTTTTGGAGATGCCTGGGACGCCAGGGAAACGTCTTGCCGTTCTGATCTCGAGCATTGTGGCAGCGCGAGGACACCGCGAACCGCTTGAAGCCCATCAACTCCTTCATCACGCACTCCATACTGGAGCCATGCCCGACGACGTGCGCGAACTCCTTGGCAGACGATATCAAATGCTTCTCGCTACGATGAGGCAACTGATTGTCGAAGGTCAGGCCACCGGAGAAGTTGCCCCAGGCGACCCGGACCAATTGGTGTCTGTCGTGAGCGCCTGTCTTGATGGCTTAACTCGATGGGCGGTGCGAGATCCCGAGCAATTCCGCACCTCTGTTCCTGATGCTGAGATTGTCCTGCGACTGTTCAAGCCCTCGATCAGTGCAGAGAAGAACATTTCAGAGCCTTCGTCCATGTGACAACGAGGGTCCAGGCTTTTCGTTGTGTGGCTCACTCTTGAGAACCCATGTGCGAAAACTTCACCCGTTCAGCCTGAGAGAATTTAGGAAGGAACATTATTATGAACCACGGCAACACCGAAGCACCAGTGCGAAAGACACAACTCCTGCGAGGTAAGGGCATCACCTATGACACCGGCTTTTTCAACGCTGGAGTGAGCACCCACGAACCCTTCGATCCTGAAATGGTGAAGCGTGAAATGCACATCATCCACGACAATTTACACTGCAATGCGGTGCGCATCACCGGCGGCAACGCGGACCGACTCGAAATCGCCGCGATCCACGCTGCCGACGCCAGCTTGGCCGTCTGGTTCTCACCGTTCACCTGCGATCTGACCACCGACGAGTTGCTCGATTTCCTCGTCGACTGCGCCGAGCGTGCCGAGCGGTTACGCCGCCGGGGTGCTGAGGTTGTCTTTGTCACCGGCGCTGAACTGAGCCTGTTCACAGTGGGGTTCCTGCCTGGCGATACCCTGGAGGAGCGCATTGGTCTGCTGGCTACGCCACAGCGCCTGCGCGAGCTGCTGCCGCAGATTTCTCCTCATCTCAACGATTTCCTTGGCAAGGCCGTGGCTCGTGTCCGTGAGCGCTTCAGCGGAAAGGTCAGCTATGCCTCAATCCCCTCCTTCGAGAGCGTTGACTGGGCACAATTTGACTTCATCGCGGTCGATGCCTATCGGTCGAGCGAGATTGCTGACCGCTACCGCGATGCTATCCGTGCTCTGGTCGCACAGGAAAAGCCCGTCGCGATCACGGAGTTCGGTTGTACCACCTTCCGGGGCGCGTCCGACAATAGCAGCTGGGGCGGGATGATCGTTGAATACGAGAATGATAGACCGGTCCGGCTCAATGGTGACTACATCCGTGACGAGGCCGAGCAGGCCACCTACCTGCGCGAGTTGCTGGACATCTTCACCGCCGAAGGCGTTGACACCGCCTTCGTGAACACCTTCGTCTCCTACTTTCTGCCGCACCGCCGCGACCCTCGCCTGGACCTGGATATGGCCAGTTATGGCGTGGTCAAGGTGCTCGAAGACCGTCCTGGCCACTCCTACCCCGACATGCCCTGGGAACCCAAGGCCGCATTCACTGCTCTCGCTAACTTCTACAAGGAGGTTCTTGCTTAGCCGATGAGATACTGACGATAGCGATCCTGGATATGGGACGCTCACTCAAAGATCTTATCGAGACCCTTAACGTCCTCAAAGATCGTGGTTTTGACTTTATCAGCGTCACCAAGACCATCGATACAACAACGCCCGGTGGGAAGCTGATCTTCCATCTCATGGAAGCACTGGCTGAATTTGAGCGAGATCTCACCCAATTGTGTATAAAAGGCCGGGTGCCTGAATATGCCCCACGCCATCTCTCCCCTGTGCTACACTATACAGAAAAGACCCGGCTTTCGTGTGTTACAAATATCGGTAGTATACGCATAAAAAGGAGTACGCACTATGTTCAGGCTCGATAACAAAATCGCTATCGTCACCGGAGCTGGCTCTGGCATTGGCAAAGAGATCGCCCTGCTCTACGCACAACAGGGCGCACATGTCATCGTCGCCGACAAGAGAGAAGATGCCGCCGCACAGGTCGTTGCCGAAATCCTCGCCCACGATGCCAGCGCACAGCCCATTGCACTTGATGTCTCACATGAAGAGCAAGTACACACCACCTTTGCCCAGATCGTACAAGAACACGGACGCCTTGATATCCTTGTCAATAATGCAGGCATCAGCCACGTCGGAAATATCCTCGAAACAAGCCTTGAAGATTGGGAACGGGTTATGGCCGTCAATGCTCGTGGCGTCTTCCTCTGCTCCAAATACGCCGCCACCCACATGATCGCACAGCAGCCACAGGGCGGCATTCTCGTTAATATTGCGTCCACGGCTGGCATGATCGCCATCGACCGCCGCTTCCCCTACAGCGCCAGCAAAGGGGCTGTCATCAGTATGACACGCTCCATTGCCATCGACTTTGTAAAGCAGGGCATTCGCGCCAACGCCATCTGTCCCGGCACCGTTCACACCCCTTTCGTCGAAGGCTATCTTGAACGTCACTTCCCCTCCAACAAAGACGAGGTACGCAAAGAACTCGACGCACGACAACCCCTCGGACGTATGGGGCGCCCAGAAGAAATCGCGAGCGCTGCCCTCTACCTTGCTTCAGATGAAGCGGCTTTCGTTACAGGCTCAATGCTCGTCATCGATGGGGGATGGACAGCGAAATAAGCGGACGCCCCCAAATGTGCTCATCTTCCCGCTCTTTGGAAGAACCACCGCACCCGCTCTATTGGGGGCAACTTCAATCTCTTCTCCCCCGTCAAGCACAATACACTGATGGCTACTTATCTCCGATACCACCAGAACCAGAGTGCCATCAGTGATAGGGTGTTGAACAACCAGCAATGGACTCTTCTCATCCTGCTGCCCCTGGTCACGTTTCAGCACACGACAATACACCTGCCGAACTGCCTCAGACCCATCCGCCAGTTCAACTGGCAATCCGCTCCACATCAGCGTCCCCTTTCCATGCTGGCAGACACGCAACTGATTGTGTGCCTTCCTTACATACCCCATCTTCTCCCTCCCAAATGTCAACATGGGAATTTCACCTTCATCCTCTACAACCTCATAACGAGAAACTGCCACGGGCCAATCTTGCTCACTCAAGAGTCCATCTATCCCCACATCAAAAGGCAAGTTATGACTATCACGTCCCAACACACCACTCATCAGTACTGTCCCACCCTCTGCAACAAACTGCTGCAAATAGTGCCATGCCTGCGCGTCGAACAACTGTACTCCCGGCACAATCACCGTCTCTGGTCGCTCCTGCGCTGTCACCAGTTCCCCAAGCTGATACTCGTTCACCAACTGTGGAACAATCCCCAGATCATAGCCCAATACCCGCACCGCCTGACGCGTCCCCTCAATCGCCAGTTTAGGATGAACAAACCATTGCGAATAGGGAATCACCACCCACACCTTCGGTGTCGTCTCAACGCTCCTTGCAGAAAGTGCCTCCATGAGGCGACCAAACTCACGCATCACCGCCAACTCTGGCTTTGCACTCCCATCTGGTCGCACCAGCCCGATACTGTTCTCATTATCGCTGGTCATATACCCATTTGTATGCCACAACCATTGAATCAATCCCGCTCCACGCGCTGCCAGTCCCGTGATAAGTTTCCGCTCCAACAGATGCGCACTTTCCACCTCACTACGCCATGGACGCCCATCCACATCTCGCACCAGCATCACACCCGTCTCCTGAATCAGGTTTGGCCTCGCCAGCGTCTTGTCCAGCAGCATATCCCACAACAGATCATCGTTATTCCACCACGGATGCGTTGTCGTATAATCCACCACCGACGCGTAAAATTGTGGCGCAATACGCACACCCGCCTCATCCTGCCCTACCCCTACCAGCGTCTCACTCCCACTCGCGCGAATAGTCGCGTACATTCGTTGCGCCCAGACCTTAAACGCATCTTGCGTAAAATGCGTATAGTCAGCAGCTTTGAACTTGTTATGGGTATCGTTTTCATTTACCGCCGACTGGTAATCTTTCTCCTCTGGTAGCGTCACCTGACTCCACTCTGAAAAATCAGCAGGTGTCTGCCTCCAACGCAATTGTAGTTCAGCAAGCGTATATCGCTGCTTCAACCACTGCTGGAACGCTTCCAACTCACGATGGTAATAGTGCGGAGCAGGACGTTGTGCAAATGCCCTCGCTGGATCCCCCAGGCTTGGTTCATTGATAAGATCCCACGAAAGTAGCTCTACCCTGGCATAGCGACGCGCAATGATCGCCACCAATTCCTCCTGCACCTGCACCGCACGTGGATCATGCCACGGATCCTCTCCGTCAAATGCTGGTGGATAAAACGCAAAAAAAGTAAAGATAACCTGCATGGTATGAGCACAGGCCGTCATCACAAGCGCATCCAGCGCCCGCAATACTGCCTCGCTCATTGATCCTGCTATAGGCATCATCTCGTTCCATCCGGTCCAGATACCTGTACGCACCACGTTTATGCCCAGCGCCTTCATTTCGCCAAAATCACGATCCCATAGACTCGGATTAGGGAGGAACAGAAATTTACGCTGTACTTGACTATCCATATACGTTGTGCCAAAGAGCGGGAAAACCTTCCCGCCCTGGTAAAAATAATCTCGTCCTGCCGTCAAGCGCGTAGCACGCACCTGCTCTACCAATGCCTCATCCCAGATCCAGAAACCACTCTCCTGCACTATCTTCGCTTGATACTGCATCTCAATCCGGTATAGCCCTGGCTCAGATAGTACAGGAAGTGTAATACGCTCGTCATGAAGAGCTGAAGACGGTGAAATAGAAAGCGTCGCTGTAGAGATTGCTTCTCCACGTATATCCCTTACGGTAATCTGAACCTCGCATGGTTGCTGAACAAAGCCCGTCACGATCAGCGATGGTGTTTCTCCTGGATGGTAACAGGCAAGTACTGGTCGTACCTCAATAGTTTGCATACCATCGAGCACCAGACTAATGAGACGACGAATACACTCAGCATTCTCCAACCAATCCTTCTCATCTTCTGGTCGCCACGCTGAGATCAGCCAGCGCCCTCCCTTGAAATCTCCCCGCCGTTGATCCAGGAGAAATGCGGGCGTCGCCACTGTATCACTGGCACTCTGTACATGCAGCAACGGTGTCAGGACCGTATCGATCGGTCCACCAGAACCCTTCTCTGCAAGATGATCAGAAACCTGGCTCAGCTTTGGATAGCACGACCAGAACGTACCAGGAGATGCTGAGAGCTGCAATGCACAATCATGCAAACAGGTCGCCGCTCTCGCCGGGACAAGGCGGTACGTCTCCAATGCATCGAATGGGCTTATCGATCGCGTCCCTACAATTTCAAAAAAAGGCCCCAGGTGCAGTTGCTTGCTATAAGCATCCTGTTCTGGCTCAATAGAGCCATCCTCACGGACTGGGCGCGTAAAAGGCATCCCCCCAAAGAACGCTATGGCGCCTCCTTGCTTCAAAAAGCGCAAAATGGCGGTCCATGCCTTTTTGGGAAAGTAAGGACCGTGAAACGAAACGAGCAGTTTACAACCTGCCTCCAGGTTCATCGATAGGTGAGCGGCATCAGCGATCTGAAACTCGCATGGTATCAATGCTATGAGCGACGACTGTGTAGAGATGTGTGGGTAAGCAGAGTCATGGAATACCAGAACCTTGCCTCCCGATATGTTCGATCCCATTTTCCCTCGTGTCCTGCATCATGCACGGACGCGGTCAATCGCGTCCATTGGTTTACCAATCATCAGGTGCACCCTATTACCCCTGGGCGCGCTAAATCTGGCCCCTGAGTGCAATACAAAATGTGACCCACGGGCTTGTAAACGGTGCCCCTACGGACGGGCTTGTAAACGGTGCCCCTACTTTACTTCGGCAATTGCAACGCCGCTATCGATATAGCGCTGGCCAATCGCGTAGAGAATTACAGGGACAACCAGGGCAACTACTGTCGCGGCCATCATCTGGGGATAGACAGCAGTATAGCCATTGCTAAAATAGAGCAATCCCAGTGGGATAGTACGGTCGCTCTGACTGTTTAAGTAGATCAGTGGACCCCACGCGTCGCGCCAGCTCGCAAGGAAGGTAAAGATAGCCACCACAACGATGACGGGCCGACCCTGGGGAAGAATGATATTCCACCAGATACGCAGATTGCTACAACCATCGATCCGCGCCGCCTCATCTAATTCACGCGGCAACCCCATAAAGAACTGGCGGTACAGAAAAACACTGAATGCCGATCCAAAGAGTTGTGGTACCATGATCGGCAAAAATGTATCAATCCAGCCAAAATTCTTGAAGGTAATATAAAGCGGAATAGTGAGTGCCTGAGCCGGCAACATGAGCGTCGATAGCATCAGGACGAACCAGACTGTACGCCCGGGGAAACGGAAGCGGGCGAAGCCAAATCCTACCAGCGAGGAGACGATCGTATTTACGACCATCGCATACGTGGCAAGAAAGACGCTATTTACGACATACACAGCAAAGCCATATTGCGTAAATGCCTCACCATAGTTCGACCACACGATAGGACTGGGTACCCATTGAATAGGATCAGCAAAGTACTGTCCCGTGGTCTTCAATGAAGCAGATAACAACCAGGCAAACGGTAACAGAATCACAAACGCGATAATAATCAAAATGGCGTATGTGAGTACCAGGCTCAGTTTCTGGTACCTGCGGCCACGTCGCGATAATCGTGTATCTCGCCTGACCGGTAGAGTGGAAGCGTCAAATGTCTGCTGTGACTCCACTAATGATCTCTGATATTTAAAGAACATAGCCTTCCCTGTTCCTTCTTTCTTCGTGCTTCTTATGCGGGTGAATGTGCGTAGGTGACGCCACTATGCCGAGCGATCATAGTAAGTGAAACGCTGGAATGTCAGAAGTATCACAACCGTAAAGAGCAGCGTGATGAGGAAGATGACGACCGCCAGCGCCGAACCATATCCATAATCGTGATAGACAAACGCCTCCTGGTAGAGGTAGGTCAGGAACGTCGATATGCTATCGTGATACCCAAGGACGCTTTGAAAGCCACTGGATCCAACAGAACCAGAACCACCAGTCGCGAATATCAATGGTGTATCGAATGCCTGGATATGTCCTATCAGTGTCAGGATCGTGTTAAAAAGAATGACAGGCGTCAGAAGTGGTAATGTGATGAGGCGAAAGCGCTGCCATGGACCAGCGCCATCGATCCGCGCCGCTTCATAGTAGGTTACAGAGATACCTTTCAACCCGGCCAGAAAGATCAGCATCGTCCCGCCCATGAACCAGAAATTGACGATAATGAGCCCGTACAAACCCACGATGGGATGGTCGTAGTTGGCGAGCCAGTTAACAGGAGGAATGTGGAAGAAGCCGAGCATGGTATTCATGAGACCATAGTCTTGCTGTTGAAATACCTGTAAGAACATGGAACCAATGGCCACACCAACCATCAGGCTTGGCAGATAGAATGCTGTACGGAAGAAATGGTTGCCAGGAAATGAACGATTGAGCAGAAGCGCCAGGCCCAATCCTCCAACAATATAGATAATGGTTGCCAGCGTCACATAGAGTAGCATATGTTCACAGGTCTGTACAAAGATTGGGTCATGGAACAGCAACTTCGTATAGTTCTGCAAACCAACCCACTGTGCGTCTCCAAACAGATGATAGTCAGTGAAACTATCGTAGACTGTATTGGTAAGTGGATACGCATAAAACAGGGCAAATCCAACAATCCACGGCGAGATAAAAAGATATCCCGCAACTGCCTCTTTACGGAGGAAGCGCCTGAGCGGATTCTCAGATTTATACCCTGCCTGCCCAGCTTTATTAAGTGTAAGCATGCCATAACTCCTTAAGTAGGGGCCCGATTGTTTCGTGCCCATCGCGTGCCCGAGGAATCCCTCCATGCCAGCCAGGGTAGAGGCCCGAATACTTTGCACCCGTTGTGCCTGAGGGGAATCGTGTTTTTGGGGCATGACGGGCGCAAAGTATTCGGACCCCTACCTCGATACCTGATTTAGCGAAAAACCAGGTCTAGCCGGCAGCAAGGTCTGCGTTCCCTTTCTGTTCCAGTTGCTGTGCGGCCTTTGTAGGAGTGAGCTTCCCGTTAGCAAGGTCTGTGATGATTGCTAAGAGGTCCGTTCCATATTGCTGATTCGGAGTCAATACATCAGTCTGGAAACCTTTGGTCGCAGAAGTTAACGTCGGAACATACTCTTGAGGAGTAAGATAGGTGCTCATCTGACTAAAGGCCGTTAAGTCAGACGGAACATCACTGAGTTTGGCGTAGGTGGTATCTGGCCCTGTCTGCGTTGCCCATTTGATGAACTCCCAGGCCTGTTGTGGATTCTTGCTCCCTTTAAAAATGCCGAAGCTATTAGCATTGCCGATAGTCACCTGTTTCCCATTGATACTGAACTCCGGCATCGCTCCTATTGTATTCTGCAGATTCTTGCTGATAATATCCGCAAAGTCGAATGCCCCCATCCGCGCGAAGGCAATTTTTCCAGTCTGCAGACTATCGGTATCGCCCGTACCCCATGCGCCCGTAGCCATTTCCGCATAGGGAGGAGTGAGGTTTTCTGTGAAAAGGCTCTGATAATCAGCCAGACCCTGAATACCTTCTGGCGTGTTGGCCAGTACCTTTGTAGGATTGACGGGATTGTCATAGAACTGCCCACCACGCATCATCGTAAATGCCGCATAGAGAGGTCCAAGGTCATTGATGTTAATGGCATACTGCGTGTACTTCCCGTTCACCTTCTTGACAAGCTTCTGTGCCATCGTTTTGAAGGCACTAAACTCCATGGGGGTGACCGGATCGGGGAACGGAATGCCTGCCTGCTGGAGCATAGTTTTGTTATAGCCTATAAGTGGCACATAGATGCCAACCGGCAATGTGTATTGTTTGCCATTCCAACTGCAGAGCGTCAGGTCGGATGCCCTTAAGTTCTTGATGGCATCCTGATAGCCTGAAAATGTGCTGAGATCATACAGCGCACCTTCATTCATGTAGGACGCGGCCTGACTGCTCGCCATTCCGATGATGTCATAGGCGTTTCCACCAGCAGTGGTTGTCTGAAGCTTGGTCCAGTAGTTCGGCCAGGAGAGAATTTCCGCTTTGATCTTGATGTTGGGATTGGCTGTTTCAAATTGCTTGACCCATGCCAGCATTGCATTGTCTTTTGTTGGTCCGTTGCTCCACCAACCGTATGTCAGTGTCACCGGACCAGAGGAAGAGCTCCCTCCACTTCCTCCACAAGCTTCTAACACCGTTCCACCTACACCTGTTGCCAGAGCTACCTTGCCTGCCTGTGCAAGAAAACGTCGCCGTGTCATTGGTAAATACATGGTTCTACTCCTTCGTATGGGCGCACTTGATCGCGCCCTGCCATCGAAAAACCAGCAAACAATGAGTACATATAACGAGCGTTAACAATGGACTGGCTTATAAATCGCGCCCCTACAAATGGCGCCCTTCCTATGGGTATGGTAAACGGGCCCCCACAGTCAATAGGGGATGCAATCCATTGCGCCCGAGCTCAATCAATTGAGCTTCTAATAGTGAACATAGTTACCAGGGAAAGGGAATACCGGTATCCTGCCTCCTTTCAGGATTGATGAGAAATAACCGATTCACGCTTGATAAGTTCGACATCAAGGACACTGGTGACACTTACCGCGTCCATATCGGTAGCACGTGTGATCAGGCTTTTGACGGCGATGTACCCTAATGCCTCCTTATTCACGCGTACCGTGGTCAAAGGAGGCGTCAGATGTTCGACCATCTCTAAATCGTCGAACCCTATCAGGGAGACGTCTTCAGGAATACGCAATCCAGCTTCGCGCAACGCCTTCATCGACCCGATAGCGGTTGCATCGTTGGCACAGAAAAGGGCACTGAATGGTATTTGAGTAAAGCGGCTCAGCAGGCGTTTACAGGCTTGATAGCCTCCTTCGAGGGTCAGGCCACCAGCTTCATACAGGTCGTAATTGATACGAAGTCCTGCATCCAGCAACGCCGTACGATATCCTGCCGCTCTACGCTCGATAGTATAAATTTTATTCATCGGGCGAGGACCAGGGACGATAGAACCGCCAATAAAAGCAATCTCCGTATGTCCCTCATTAATCAGATAGTCAACCGCGCTACGAGCCCCTTCAAAGTTGTCGCCCAGCACCGCGTCTACGGCCAATCCAGGCACGTAGTTATCAACTAATACTAATGGAAGTTTTAAGCTTTTAACGAGACTGATGGTGCTTGCCTCTGCCGGTCCCACCAGCAAGATGCCCCCCAATCTCATCTCAGAGAGCGTCGTAAGTACTACATCAGGTGTGTCTGCTATTTCACCTATTGCCCGGTAGGTGACTTTGATATTCGATTTGCGCGTCTCGCTTTCGACGCCATACAGGATGTGTGACCAGAAAGGATTGGCTGTGACCGTATGCTCATGCATACTGGTGCAATAAATAAAACCAATCTCTTTGAGCCCACGGCCTTCACGTGAATGCACATTAGATGAAGAAGGCCAGTTCGGGCGCGTGCGATCAACCGCTCCCCTCCCTGGTCCTGCATATCCCAGTTCTGATGCTGCCTTGAGAACACGCTGCCGAATTTCTTCTGTGACGTTATGGTGATTATTGAAGACGCGCGAGACTGTTCCAACGGATACCTCTGCCACCCTCGCTACATCCTTCACTGTGACTGAGCTGGTCACGGTTTCCCCTCCTTCATGAGCCCTCACGTCTCAATATTGTTTCGTTTCAATGAAAATACCATATTTTCATCACATTGTCAATATTTATTTCAACAAAAATGCAGTTTTTTTAAAAGAGGGCAAACTATCTACAGGTATAGACTCCACTTACCCTTCTCTCATATCCGCAATGCCATTTTTTATCTCCCTCAACGAAAAAATGGCATGCATTTCTCCATTAGAATTTGATGAATGAAGAGAGATTACGCCGTATATTTCAGTGAAATAAAAATAAGTTTCAACAGAACTTTGGATGTCAGGAAAAGGATTGCAGAAGGTGATGGTGAGGTAAAAGCAGGTGGAGATCGCCGGAGAGGCTATGAGCGATGTCACTCATAGCCTCTCCTTTTTGTACTTTCTTATAGTTTTACCTCGCCCTACAATTCTGGTTGTGGAAGGTAAGGACCAGTAATGTGCTCAAAGCGTGGGCGATAGCGGGTATCATGATAGTCTGCCGGATCGACACGGCGGGCCGACCATCTCTTACTGGGAATATCAGTGCTGACAAAGATGCCATCGCGGAAGGCTGCCATCACACCATGGGTCCCCTTCTCTACCAGGCTCATGATCAGATTAGTGTAGAAGATAGCCATGTGCTTGTCATAGACCTCCGGTTCACCGCTGCGCAGGAAGTAGGTCAGGTCAACGGGAACCACGCGCACACCGGGCAGACGTGTTGACAATTGCTCGGCCAGAAACTCGGCGACGTTCGCCTTTTTACGGTGTCCATAGGCATCTGCCGGGCCAATCTCGGGAATAGGCACACCCAGGTTCGCGCCTTCTGAGAGCACCACGGTCGAATAGTTCTGTGGATTGCGTCGATCCGACTCGATCAGTTCTGCTAACCGATCAATAGAAGCAGGCACTTCTGGAATCAGCAAGCGGTCGGACCACGTCACAATGGCCGTCTCCAGCGCCGTAAAACCGGCATCACGACCAAACATGCGGAACAGGAACGTTGAGCGATGGGATGCTGCCGTTGAACGAATGCGATTGATAAATTCTGCCGCTCGACTGATAGCTGTCTGGAAGCCAATACAGTAGTCAGTGCCGGGAACATCGTTATCCATCGTCTTGGGGAGAGCCCAGACAGGAATACCCTTTCCCACTAAATGAGCACCATAGCTGAGCGTATCATCGCCTCCTATGACGACCAGACCATCTAGTTTCAAGTATTCCAGGTTCGCGATCACTTCGTTTGTGAGATCGATACGCTCGTCCGGTTTGTGACCAGCGGCAAGATGTGCCATATGCGGCGGTAACTCGCTCACTTTCGTATTGGCTGGATTGGTACGCGAGGATTGGAGGAATGTGCCTCCTTCACGCTCAACATTGCGCGTGTTTAAGCGGTTCAGGGGTAAGACGTAGCCACCTTTCCAGGTCTTCTCGTCGGCTTCATTAAAAATAAGGTCTTCGTATTTACGTGACCGATCCAGAAAGGTGATACCTTCCCAGCCTGCACGCAGACCAATTATACGAATGCCCATCGGCTCGGCTCGATACGCAAGCGCTTTGATAGCTGCATTCAACCCAGGAACATCACCACCGCCCGTCAGAATCCCTAACGAACGGATGGGGCTTGATACATGCTCTGGCATAATGATTCCTTTCTCTCTTCTCTATACTTATCTTCTTTACGAAGCGCGTAATTCTTTGGGATCTCACCAGGAACGTTGTGGTTCCTCGACCAATAACGGTTGTATTCTACCAAACAGTGACGAAAAAGGAAAGGCCCAGCCATGCATCCTTCTTTCCCATAGATATCTCCTTCCCTACCCTTTGTGATTAAATATAAGTATCCCCGTACCTTATGATGTATGTATATAAGAAAAATGTTTCTGTGCAGCTTTTTTAGGAAGGACCTTTCTGCGTGAAGGACAGGCAGTATCTTACTGGCGCTCAAGCAATTATTAAGACGCTACGCGCCTTTCATATTGACACCATCTTTGGTATTCCAGGTGTACACACCCTACCACTCTATAATGTGCTACGTGACGAAATGGGGATACGCCATATTCTCGCTCGTCATGAGCAGGGAGCAGGCTTTATGGCTGAGGGATATGCTCGCATCACAGGCACTCCAGGCGTCGTTTTCACGATCACAGGCCCAGGCGTCACCAATGTTGCTACCCCTATCGCCAGCGCATATGCCAATTCTGTACCCCTCCTCGTGATTAGTAGTAGCGCACCAACCACCTCTAGAGGACGCGCACGCGGTGAGTTACACGAAGTCAAAGATCAGCTCGGCATCATGCGTTCTCTGGCTGGCTGGACACGTGAGATTGAGCACGTCGAAGAGATTCCCACCGCCTTACGCGATGCTTTCAGGGAGATGCACCTGGGACGTCCACGTGGTGCGTATCTACAAGTGCCATCTGATCTTCTAGAAACTACGGCAGAGGTAGAGATTCTCACAGCGTTTGCAGAGGAATCTATCCATCCCTGCGAAGCAACCATCAGCGCTGCCGGACACCTCTTACGCACAGCACAAAAGCCCATCATCCTTGCTGGAGCAGGCGTCACAGCGGCTGGCGCGAACACCCTGCTTCGCCAACTTGCTGAACGCCTCCAGGCACCCGTTCTGCTCGGTAGTAAAAGTCACGATGTACTGGCAAGCGACCATCCCCTGACGCTTCCTGCCGCTGGTCCTCTCTCTGCTGATCTACGAGCATTGATCACACAATCTGATGTGGCTCTGGTGGTTGGAAGCAAGTTGGGTGCCGAACGTTTCGTCAATGATCGTCTTCCTTTGCCGAAGGAGGTCATACAGATCGACATTGATCCAGCCGAGATTGGGCACAATTATCCAGTAACGGTGAGTGTGGTATCGGATGCCTATCCTGCACTTACCGCTTTATTAGAGATGCTGGACGACTTGCCGGAAAAGCAAACACGGACTGACGCGATTGCAAAAGCTCGCGCAACGGCGTACAGAAACATTCGAGCTCAGTATGGGGAACGCCTCGCACTGCTCGATAGTGTCCGTGAGGGATTGCCACACAACGGCATCATCGTCGCGGATATGACCATGCTTGGTTACGCCAGCGCCCAGTACTTGCCCGTCTATGAGCCACGCACATTTATTCATCCATCCGAGTTGTGTACGATTGGTTGCGGGCTACCACTGGCCTTGGGAGCAAAGGTCGCAGCCCCCGAACGGCCTGTTGTTGCATTGTGTGGTGATGATGGTTTTTTGCTCAACACGGGCGAACTGGCAACGGCGGTTCAGGAGCAAATTCCCGTTGTGGTGGTTATCTTCAACGATGCCACGCTGACCGCAGTGAAAAGCGAGCAGAAGCTGCGCTTCTCAGGGCGCTACTTCTCTACCGATGTATACCCACCTGATTATGTGGCCCTGGCACGTGCTTTTCATGCTGAGGGCATGTATGCGGAAACGCCTCAGGAATTACGTGATGCCATAAACGCGGCAATATATCATAGAGGGCCGACTGTTATTGAGGTGCCACTTCCTTCGTGGGAATGGGAATAAGACATGGACTGAAATTATCTCTTGATGGAAGCAATGCCGCGCTCTTGCAGGCGTAATACGACATCAGCAACAAGGACGATGCCAAGAGTGATGACCGGAACCACAAAATCTGACCAGGGCACATGATCAAGCACAGGCCCAAAACGCATATCGCTCAAAAGCAGCGTTGACGCCGTCCATGCTAATACCAGACTGGCCGCATCAAGCAGCAACGGAATACGATTGATCAGCTCAGATATCACTGCACTGCCAAGCAAGAGGAAGGTCACGCTGATCAACAGGCCAACCACCAGGATAGGGATATTACCATGTGCCATTGCGCCCACTGCCAATACATTGTCCAGGCTCATCGTCGCATCGGCTATCAAGATCGTCACCAGAGCCATCAGAAAGCTCTTTTTTACCTGTTCAGTTCTCGTATTGGGGGAAGAGGAAGGGTGCTTCTCGATGCGGCTCATCAGCAGACGTATGGCGATACAGAGCAGGATTGCGCCACCGATAGCCTGCACAAAAGGAATTTGTAGAAGTAAGCTCGCCAAAATCGCAAAGCCGATGCGCAAAATAACAGCCCCGGCACCCCCAGCCAGAATCGCCATCCATCGTTGCTGGTGCGGAAGCCCGGCTGCCATGGCACCAATGACCAGCGCATTGTCGCCACTTAAGACCAGGTCCACAAGGATAATTCCTCCCAGCGCACTCAACCATTCAACCATATATGCGCGCCCTCTTTCGTTTTCTATAAGTATCTACGTATTCTATAAGTATCTACGTATCTGGACGTGGTTCGGGTTGCAATCTCAAATCCTAAAAAGCATCCGCATGGGCTTGTAAACAGCGATCATTAAGAACAGTAGTACTGAATAGATTGCAACAAGTTGACACAACCATCCTATTCTACTACACTCTTAAGAGGATAGTAATGAGCTCTGGCACGGGGTGATCAGTCTATGGGACGAGATATTTTTTTACATGAGTGAAAACCAGCGCCTGGATCAATGTATCGGCAATTACCGTTTGAAGCGTCTGCTGAGTCGAGGTGGTACTGCGGAGATTTATCTGGCAGAACATACCCTTTTTCATACAGAGGCAACAGTCAAGTTACTGGATAGGCGGAGTGCAGGTGATGAAGTTGAAAAATTTCTTGCGCAGGCCTCGCTCCTGTCTCATTTGCACCATCCTCACATTGTGCAGGTCTTTGATTTTGGGATGGTGGAAGAGAGCGCGTTCCTGATTATGAACTATGCCGCTAATGGAACGCTGAGGCAGCGCTATCCCATGAGAACCCGTCTGCCAATTCCGCTTGTCCTGCATTATACCAGACAGATCGCCAGTGCGCTCCATTATACCCACTTACACAATCTCATTCATCGCGATGTCAAACCGCATAATATGCTCCTTGGGGCAAACGACAACGTGATGCTTACGGATTTTGGCATCGCTGTTGTCTCACAGGATTTTACTTCTAACACTCCTGCATTTCGCGACTTTGAAGGTACGGTCCCCTATGCAGCTCCTGAACAGTTGCAGGGCAAGCCACACAAAAGCAGTGACCTCTACGCGCTAGGGATTATCGTGTATGAATGGCTCTGCGGCGATTGGCCCTTTACAGGATCGTTTGATGAGATTGTCCATCAACATCTTTTCATTCCGCCTCCCTTCTTCAGCGAGAAACACCTGGAGGTTCCCTCGGCCTTCGAGCAGGTAGTGCGGCAAGCTCTGGCGAAAGAGCCTGAACAACGCTTTTCTGATGTAGAGGATTTCGTACATGCCCTTGAGCAGGCCTATCAGCCACAACGACAGCCTGCCTCAGTTCCCGATATCTCGCTAAAGATCTCTTCCCATCGCCAGTTCATGTCTCCATTACCCTTTACCAGTGAGACAATTATTGATCAGGCAGGATAAATAAAATATACGAGATAGATTTTGAAAGGACCCCCCCCCCATGCAGATTATTTTCGACGACAGATTTTACTACGTGCCTCGTGCCCACACGAAAGCCGCCTGTCACTTGAAGGTATTCACCGCCAATAGCCGGGTGCTGGTGATCGCGACCGAAGTGCAAGATAACCTTGAATGGTCAATTGCTCGATCTCCTGAGACACTGGCCACGCAGGTCGTCAATACGTTTCAGCTCAATCCAGACATTATTCGCTATATCGAACACTATCCCTCCCGAGGGAAAGAGGAGAAAGAAAGCCAGGAAGATGGAGCACTGGTACGCCTGGTCGAAGCGTATTTCCTGGTCAATTTCATCTGGAGTACCACCAATGGGGCGCTCCCACCCTATAAAGCCATTCGCCCCCAACGTCAGCCGCTCTCTGTTGTCGAATTTGTTCGCCTGATGCGTACGACTATCTATGCATATAAGCAACATATTCGCTAGGGTTATGTATCAACCAACTGATCAGTAGCTCTGGTCGTTAAGGAGAGGAAAGCGATTGGTTTATTGTACCAAATTTCTCCTCTCCATCTCCTCAAAAGCTGGTTTAACGGCACAAAGACGAAGCGTAAGAGTGGTACCCACTTCCAACTGGCTGTTAATCGCGATTTTTCCCCCTTGCGCTTCAACGAATTCTTTTGCAATTGCAAGCCCCAGGCCACTTCCTCCAACACTCTTCGAGATACGACTTCGTGATGGATCTGCGCGGTAGAAGCGATCAAAGACATGAGGCAGATCCTCTGGAGGGATACCTTTTCCAGTATCGCGTATTTCAATAATAACAAACTCTTCCTCTTTTTTATAAAATGCGCAGAGATCTACTCTCCCATTCGCAGACGTAAATTTCAGCGCATTATCGACAATATTCAGCAGAACCTGCTGTATCCGGTCTGCATCAACTCGTAGAGAGGGAATATTTAAGGCAACTTCACGACTGATTGTTTGTCCATGCGACAACTGTCGTGCCTGGTTATAGACCTTATCAATGATCTCGTGTACATCGACCACATCTTCCCGTAACCTGGCCTGCCCCTCATCAAGACGAGTGAGAACCAGCAGATCCTCTGCTAACCTGTGCATACGTTTGACTTCTACGTACATACCTCGTAGCAGGCGCCGCGATGCTTCTTTGTCTCCACTATCGGCTCCAAGCAGTAACATTTCTAGACTCCCACCGAGTGCTGTCAGCGGGGTACGGAGCTCATGAGATGCATCGGCGACAAAACGCTTCTGGCGCTGAAAGGCCCTTTCAAGCTCTGTTACCATCTGGTTGAAAGAATGCCCCAGGCGTCCGATCTCATCATCGGTCAATGTTGTATCAAGTCGCAAAGAAAGATCTCCTTCAGCAATAAGTCTGCTGGTACGCTCCATATCCACAAGTGGCCGTAACGCAGCATTAACAAGGGGAATCGTCAATGCTGTCGCAATACTTACTGTACCAATAGCTCCAAAAAAGAGGATTAGGCGTAATAGATTGATAATTGCACCTGTTTGATCCATTGTACTGATTTGCAATATTGCGACAGTATGGCCTGCGTTCACAAGTGGTAAAAGAATAACGAGTTGGTACTTCCCTTGTATGTCAGGTGCTAACAAATAGTGAATTCCCGGTTGAGTGCCAACTAACGTCTGCTGTACAAGTGATGGAGAAAGCTTGACAGGAGGGAGTTCTGATAGAAAATCATTGCCAGGTGCAAGAACAGTCCCTTGTGGTGAGAGAATGGCTGGTTCACTTCTTACGCTGGCAAGCTTTTGCGCCAGTATCTCTGCTGCATTCAGTAAATAGGGAGAAATGGGAGCAGGTGAAGGTGCCGAAAACCTGGGGAAGGTCAATGGGAATATCCTGGGATGCTCATTGTGATTGACGCTTTTCATTACTAATCCTGCCTCGTTCCATAAAGCCTCTGCCTCGTTCATATCAAGCGTCTTTTCTGCAGCGAACAAAATCACCACCCCTAGTACGCTTAATAGGAGCGTAAACAACCCCAGTGAAACTATAATTAAGCGCCAACGAATGGGTATTCGGCTTCCCCAGTTGCGTAGTACCTGCTTTGTTCTCCACATATGTTTGTCTTACCCCCTGAGAGTATATCCTATACCCCTCACTGTCTGAATCAAACGCGGTGGATTATCGTTCAATTTCTCACGCAGGTGTCGTATATAGACCTCGATAATGTTGTCATCTCCAACGTAATCGTACCCCCAGACGCGCGCCAGGATAATGTCACGCGAGAGCACCAGACGCGGATGCATAAGAAGCAACTCTAAAAGGTCAAATTCGCGCGGGGTTAATTCCACATCTTGTTCATTATGTGTAACGATACGCGTCCCGCGATTCAGCGTGATTTCCTGAAACGTAAGAATATCTGCGAAGTTATCACCATGCCGCCGCATAACGGCACGCACACGTGCCATCAACTCTTTGAACGCAAACGGCTTCGTGAGATAGTCATCGGCCCCCATGTCAAGACCTACGACACGATCATCAACTTCCTCTTTTGCCGTCAGCATGATGATGGCTACATCTTTCGCTTTCCGTAAGCGCCGTGCCACCTCTAGCCCATCAAAGCCTGGGAGCATAATATCGAGGATGATAATATCAGGGGTCTGTGCCAATGCAGCTTGCAACGCCTCGGGACCCGTTGTCGCTACAAACACATTGAAGCCCTCATAGGTAAAACCCACCTGTAAAAAATCTACAATCTGAGACTCATCATCCACAATCAGGACCGTTGGTTGCCTGCGTGTATTGCTTTTCTCGCCTGTTATCATCATAGCCAATATCTTCTCATGTGGTAGTGAACCACTACTGTTATTTACCTACTACGATCTCATCTAGTCCATGCGGGCTACCTCTCCTCTACGTATTGAGGAATTGTCTTAAACATGTACGTATGAAAATTGATTTTGGATACTCTCACTAACGAGCTTCTTAAACTGTCTGATACCATTTATAGCAGACACAACTGAAGATTTGCTGAATTCTGCTTCACGAAACAGAAGTTACCACCTGCATGCCTTATTCAGCAAATCTTCAACTCTTCACCGCTCATTTTTCAGTAATACATGTCAAAATAAAAACTGTCAGGATAAGGCAGAAGAACAATTCTACCTATCGATCAGAGAAAAAATCCAGGCATAGAGACACAAAAATCCTGCTAGCTGACAGGGGATAGCCTGATATGGGACGAAAGGCAATATAAAAGATGCTAGAAATAAAAGAGAAGAGAAAGAGCACATATCAGGCTGCAGATGGCTCTCTCTATAAAGCGTTGTGTCAGTGGGCCAGAACTCAACCAGAGGCACCATTTCTTATTGAGGCAGAAACAGGGCGCGAAATTCCCTACGCGCATGCGCTTGCTGCAGTCAATACAATGAGACACTTTCTGGGGAATGCTCCACGCTGTATCGCTCTTGCTCTTCCAGGTGGCCTGGTCAACGCTGTCATCTGGCTCAGTGCCTTAAGCGGCGGTCATCAACTCATCCCTCTATCTCCACAGGCATCCGATGAAGAAAAAGTCAGAATGGTGAACAAATATAAGCCTGATATCATCTATGTAGAGCAAATGGAGAATGCAGAGCGTTTTCGTTGTCCCACAGCCAGAATCATCACCCTGCAAATGTGCGATGCGCTGATCAATTATGCTCCGTACCAGGTACAGACGAGGATGACCCCACAAGAGGGACGCGTTTGCCTGTCGACCTCAGGAACGACCGGAGAACCGAAAGGCGTCGTCCTGAGTGAAAGTCAGATTGCCTGGACCGCCGGTCACGTTTGCTCCAGCCATCAATTAGCAACGCAAGATCGTGGATTAACGGTGCTCCCTTTCTTCCACGTCAATGCGCCTGTTGTGAGCTTGTGTTCTTCTCTTCTGGCTGGTAGCGCAGTAGTAATCGCGCAGCGTTTCAGTAGCCGGAATTTCTGGTGGTGGATTGAGCATTACCAGATCACCTGGGCCAGCATCGTGCCTACAATTGTTGCTATGCTGCTGAGAACGGATGTGCCTGACTTCATACCTTCTGTATTGCGCTTCGTGCGTACTGGCTCAGCATCACTGCCCGCCGCCGATCTTCAGGCTTTCGAGGCCCGTTTCGGTATTCCAGTGATCGAAACGTATGGATTGTCAGAAGCTGCAAGCCAGATTGTAGCGAATCCCTTACCGCCTGGTCTACACAAACCTGGCTCCGCTGGCCTGCCGATTGGAGTGTCGCTGCGCATCTGTTCCCCCCGTACGGATAAAGAGAAGGCAGAATTGCGAGACATACCACAGGGCGAAAATGGCGAGATCTGTGTTGCGGGGCCGAGCGTGATTTAGGCGTATCACGAACATGCAGGCAATGATGCCTTTCAGGATGGATGGTTCCGGACGGGCGACCTGGGATATCTCGATGAAGATGGGTATCTGTTTATCACAGGGCGCCTGCGTGAGGTTATTATTCGGGGTGGTGAGAATATTGCGCCCCGCGAGGTTGAGGAGGTCCTTCTCACATTCCCGCGCGTACTGGAGGCGGCAGTGGTTGGTCGTCCCGATCCCATCTACGGCGAACAGGTGGTGGCGTATATCGTTGTACAAGAGAACTGGAACTCCCAAGTCAGGAAGGCGCTTTACCAGCATCTCACCCGGCGTCTCAGCACGCCTAAAATACCCATCGATTTTATCGTGCTCGATGCGCTCCCCAAAAACGCGACCGGAAAAGTTGAACGACGACTCCTGCGTGCCAGAGAGCAGGCAAGAACTACACGCGAAAATGCAGTATTAATAGAGAATTGAGACGAAAAAAGTGGAAAGTGTACGCAAAACTCGTCGTTACGTCTACGACTTAGATCCACTGCGTGCAGTGACGGCTCTTGGAGTTGTTGCTGTACACGTGGTCGCCTTTACCAGCTACCTCAATCAAATCAGTGCGGGTACGCAGTTACAAAATGTTATTTTGACCTCCCTGCACTATACACGATCGGTCTTCATGTTTGTCACTGCTTTCGCCATGGTCTATGTTTATTATGGGAAACCATTCTCCTTCAAGCAGTTCTGGAAACGGCGTGGTATTGGTGTACTTGTTCCCTATAGTATCTGGACGGCAATCTATGTCTGGACCAATTCCCCATCGATCTCACCAACACATTTTGTGCAGACGACAGCGCTTGATCTTCTCAATGGTAACGCATCGTATCAACTCTACTATATCCTGCTCACCATCCAGTTTTACATCATTTTTCCGCTTTTTCTGCCTTTTATGAAGTATGCTGCTCGCCATCCCTGGGTAGTACTGGCAGTGAGCTTTGTCATCCAGGTGGGGCTCTATTATGTCGATTATCATACATTACAAGCAACTTCATTTGCTCCATCAAGTATCTGGAACACAATCAACCAATATCAGAATCGCTTTGTGTTTGTGTACCCATTCTACTTTATCCTTGGGGGTGTGACGGCCCTGTACTTCGAGCAGGTGAGCTCTTTCCTGCTCCGTCACGCTCAGTTGATCACCGGCGTACTGATCGTGGCCATTCTCGTGCTCTGGACGCATTTTTATGTTCAGGTCAATATCAATCACGAATCAATTGCTTACGCGACCTCGGTATTGCAGCCAGTTATGGTGATCTACTGCCTGGCAGTGATTGGCTTTTCCCTCTGCTTGGTATGTAGTTGGGCCAGCCGCACAGATGAACAAGGACATCCAAAAGGCTATCGTTTCTGGCATACGTTGTCCGATGCCTCGTTTGGTGTCTACCTGATCCACGCCCTCATTCTGAATGCACTGCTGAAGTGGCTCGTGCCCGCGATGCCCGTGAGCTGGCCCGTTGTCGTCCGTGTCTTCCTTACCTGGTTTCTCGTAGCAGGATCGGCGATGTCGATTAGCATCACATTGATCAATATTCCTCTGCTAAGCCACCTGGTCGGACGCTCGCAACCGCTTCCCTGGAAGATCTCGCGACTAAAAATCTTTGCTCCTCATCACCTTTTCTGGGAAAAGAGCCAGGGGAAAAAGTTAGAAACATGTTCCGAAGTGTCAGGCAAGGAATAAACGGTACTCCAGATGCTATGTGGCTTGTTGGGAAATTCGGTATAACGTGGATTTCCCCCCACGGTCTTCAGCGCGGCTATCATATCCCGTGAACCAGAGACCGGCACAGTAGCATCCTTCGTGCCATGAAACGCCCAGATGGGTAGGTTCTTTATTGCTGCTGCCTTCGATGGATCTCCGGCACCAGAAACAGGAGCAACGGCAGCAAAGTAGTCAGGCCAACGCTCAATTGCATCCCATACGCCGAAGGCTCCCGATGAAATGCCCGTGATGTAGAGGCGGTTTGCGTCAATTCCTGTATACTCACGTTGCAAAGCGTTGAGCAGTTGCATGGTCATAGAAAGTGCAATTGTGGGTTGTTTCGTTTGTCCATAAGATCCTTTATGGACATCCGTATTGACCCACTGTTGAGCGGTGGTGATCTGTGGAACGACGATGAAACTGGGCCAGTGCTGTTAAATCTCTGGACTACCAGGTGCCGTACTGGTCGAAGTCCAGATTTGCACATACAATTGTTTGAGAATCACTTCCTGGTTTTGGGCGGGTGTATTTTTAGGATTACTTTTCTCACCTCCTCCGTGTAGCAGCAAGACTAGTGGATACTTCTGGTCAGGATTATAGTGAGCAGGGATATAAAAATAATAAACCAGGTTCTCTCCCTGGCCGTTGGTAAATGTCCTTTTTACATAGCCATATGTAGGCGTAGAAACAGGTGGATTTTCTGGCACAGCATGGGCTGAGGCTGATTGTTGTAGTAATCTTAATCTATGCACGACATGAGGATAGATGATGATGGAGGAGACAATGATTGCTGGTATACCAACAACGATGATGATGGTGGTAGCAAGCCTTCGAATAGTTTGTTTTTCCATAAAAAGTGATCCTTTTACCCACATTAAATTAAAAGTTATTACGCATCCGGAGATGGGTCGTACACAATATTTCAACATCGATGGTCTGCATAATTTTTGCTCCTTTTAAAAATCATCTTCATGGTTTTGTAATGCTGTAAAGACGCGCTCGGAAGTGATAGGTAATTCAGTGATGCGCACACCAACGGCATCATAGATGGCATTGGCTATTGCGCTTGCAGAGGCGGCGGCGGGTGGCTCTCCTACCCCTCTATTGGCATAAGCTCCCAGTCCTTCGCCCGACTCTAGTATGATGGTCGTGATTTCTGGTACATCAAGTGAGGTAGGAATGAGATATTCGCGCAATGAAGGGGTCTGGATGATGCCATTTTTTATGGCAACCTGCTCCATCAGCGTGAAGCCGATGCCTTGCGCGATACCTCCCTGCATCTGCCCTACAACGCTTTGAGGGTGAAGTGCTCGTCCGACATCGTGACAACAGGCATACTTGAGGATGCTGACCTCACCTGTATCCTCATCAACCGCAACCTCAACCGCGTGAACTCCAAAAGTAAAGCCGGGCCAGTCGATACCAGTGCCGCTTTTGCTCTCAAATTTCTTCTCTTTCGGGGTGTAAAACGTTGCATGTTCTTTGAGAGGGATATTGCGCGTTCTTGCCTCTTCGATCACCTGTAGCAACGTCACCTTTTTCGCCGCCTGGTCGCGTACGGTTATCTCGCTATCCTGAAGCAGCAGATCCTCTACTGCAGCCTCGAACATGTCTGCTGCAATCTCCAATACTCTTTTTCTGAGGGCCTGTGCCGCCAGAACGGTTGCATGGCTGCAATAGTACAGTGTTTTTGAACCTGCCGTTGCGCCAACGAGGGGTGTTGTCATGGTATCCGCCAGTCGTAACGTTACTTTATCGGGTGTCATATCCAGCACATCGGCAGCGATCTGGGCGACTGAGGAGCTTTGTCCTCCGCCTATGTCGCAGACTCCCATGGAGACCTGAATGCTTCCATCCCGTTGTACCTCTATATCGCATGATGCAGCATTACCCGGAACACCATACCCGCCAAAGTTTGCTGAGATGCCCCGTCCAATCTTCCTTATACCAACCTCGGCAAGCCTTGGTATCTCTTCCAGTGCCTGCCATACACGTTCTGTTGCCTCGTTCAGTTGCACTGCGTCGTGGATAACCTGTCCATTGGGCAATGTTTGCCCTGCTTGCAGATAGTTGAGGCGGCGAAACGTGAGAGGGTTCATTTGCAATTTATAGGCCACCTGATCCATCTGACTCTCATGTGCAAAGTTGACTTGCGGCCCCCCTACCGCACGCATTGCGCTGGTGAAAATGTTATTGGTGTGAATGGCCTGCACATCAATTGCTACATTGGGCACATAATATGGACCAGTGGCAAGCATCAAAGCATGGATACTGACCAGTGAGCTGCGGTAAACAAAAGGGCCAGCATCCGCGATAATGCGTATCTGCATTGCTGTCAGATGACCATCCTTCGTTGCCCCTGTTTTGTAGTGCAGCGTAAAGGGATGACGTTTGGAATAGGCAAGTATCGACTCCTCGCGCGAACTGGCAAGAAAGACGGGACGCTGTGTACGCCATGCCAGGAGCGCAAGATAGAGTTCAACCGTGATGTCCAGCTTCCGTCCGAATGCGCCTCCGACCATAGGGCAGATGACACGTACTTTATCAGAAGGTAAAGCAAGTGCCGCCGCAATCTGCTGCTGATATTCAATTGATTGCGTGGAGATACGCAGCGTTATTCCGCCCTGTTCATCCGGCCAGGCGGCACCACACTCTACTTCCAGTGGAGCGTGTTCTATCCACGTCGTATGATACGTTTGCTCCACGATCACATTGGCATTTGCAAAACCCCGTTCCAGATCGCCCTGGTAAATCCACTCGTGACTGGCAATATTGCCATACATACCGATCTGAGGCGCAGTGGGCTTCAGTGCATCTAAAGGCTCAAAGACCGCTGGTAAAAGCTTGTATTCAACCTCGATCAAGCGAAGCGCTTGCTCCACCTGCTCGTGCGTTTCCGCTGCCACCAATGCAATTGCCTGACCAGCATAGCGAATGGTCTCAGCGGCAAGGATGGGATGATCCAGGAGAGTAGGTCCACCGTAGAGCTTCTGGCCGGGAATATCCTGCACCGTCATGACCGCGTGAACGCCTGGAAGGTGCTCGGCAGCAGTCGTGTGAATAGCAATAATGTGAGCGGATGGATGAGGACTACGCAATACCCCGCTGTAAAGCATTTGGATGAGGACTACGCAATACCCCGCTGTAAAGCATTCCTTCCATCCAGAAATCTTGACTATAGTGTGTCGTTCCCAGGACTTTATCCAGCACATCGGTTCGGCGAATGGATGTGCCAATAAGCTTCGATGAAATCACACTCATTTCGCACCTTCTTTTCCTGTCGCACCTTCTTTTCCTGTAAGCACTGGCTGATCGATATGCATCTGGTGAGAAGCCGCTTCGATGGCATCAACGATTGCCTGGTAGCCAGTACAGCGACAGAGATTGCCAGAGATGGCCTCACGTATCTGTGCACGTGTGGGATGAGGGTGCTGATCGAGAAGAGCATTTGCCGCCATGAGCATTCCTGGTGTACAGAAGCCACACTGTACGGCTCCACAGCGCACAAATGCCTCCTGCAATGGATGAAGCTGTTCTTGATTTCCCAGCCCGCTCGCCGTAGCAATACTGGTTTCGTGCGCCTGCACGGCCAGCACAAGACAGGACAGGCGCGTCTCTCCATTCTGTAGCACGGTACAGGAACCGCAATCGCCTTTGCCACAGCTCATTTTCACATCCCACTGGTGAAGATCGTCGCGCAGCAGTTCAAGCAATGTTTGTGTTGCCCGAACCTTTATGTGCATCTCTCTCTCATTGAGCTGAAAATGGATTGGATAGTATGTATGATCACTCATCGTATTTTCTTTTCTTATTGGTATTTCCACTTGACCTCTTCGGGTTTGAGAGGCATACTTTCCTCGCCAGAGGCGGCTGGAGCTACCGTTCTTTCTCGACCCGTTTGAGGATACTGAAATCATACTGCCGTCAGGGATGTTTCAATTACAGGGATAATTGAAGACTGTAATGATCTTTCTGCTACCCGGCGTTGCTCATTCATGTATTTCCAGCCACCATCGGCAAGGATAATCACGATTTTGCCACGCTCCATTGTAGAGGCTACACGTAAAGCGATTTCTAACGTGGCCCCACTGGATGGGCCTGCAAAGATGCCTTCCTGCACCTTCAATTGTGCTGTGCGTATCCATGCATCGTGACTTGAGATAAGGAGCCTGTCATCAAGCAGCGACTGATCGAGTACAGGGGGAACGAAACCATCGGCAAGGTTGCGCAACCCAGGAATACTATCGCCCTGCATGGGTTCAGCCGCCACCACGCGGATAGCTGCAGAATGCTTTTTCAAGCGTCGTGCAATGCCAGTAAGCGTGCCACCTGTCCCCAGGCCAGCCACAAAAACGCTCACATCGGGTACATCCTTGATGATTTCAGTGGCAGTCGTCTCATAATGGGCGGCGGCATTTGCGGCGTTGCCATACTGATAGACCATAACGTAGCGTCTGTCTTGTTGCGCTATTTCTTGTGCCAGTTGCACCGCTCCATTGCTGCCAGCAGCGCCAGGGGCAGTAATGATGTTGGCTCCATACAGTTCGAGCATAGCGCGTTTCTCATCGGTGATCTTCTCAGGAACAACCGCAGTAAATGGGTAGCCCTTCATACCAGCCACAAGGGCCATTGCGACTCCCGTATTCCCACTGGTTGGTTCTAGAAGTATCGATTGCCGGGTAAGGAGGCGTCTGATCTCTGCCTGCTCAATCATTTTTTTTGCGATGCGGTCTTTGATGCTGCCAGAGGGATTCACCCCTTCCAACTTCGCGAATATTTGCACACCAGGACGTGGGTTAAAACTTTTGAGCTCGACAATGGGAGTATTGCCAATAGTCTCCAGAATATTTTCGTAACGCATTGCTTGCATCCTCTCTAAGATCATCAAGAATAACGGGTAATAATAGCATTGCCGACACGAAGCGCTTCATCGAAGATGGCCCGTATATCAGCTTCAGTTGTCATATAATTCACCAGGCAGGCTCTTAGAACTTCTTTGCCCTGGAAACGTGTACTCGTGAGAAATGCGTGTCCACTGTACTGCATCTCCTGAGCCAGCAACTTGTTCAACTGGTCAAGTAGAGCAGGTTCACCACGCAGCTCGGATGGTACGTAGCGAAAACGTACAATGCTGAGGGGTCCTGATCAGACGAGTTCTAGATCGGGTTCAGCCTCGACAAGCTGCTCGAGGAGAGCGGCAAGTACATTATTACCTACAATTGCTCTGGCCATTCCGTTGCGCCCCGCCGAGCGCAGAATTGCCCAGACCTCCAATGCACGGAAGCGACGCGTACGCTGCAATGTGTACTCCGATAACCATGGTTCGTGCTCATCCGAGGGCGATGTCAGGCTAAACGTGTCATAAAGCGCCGCGCCATCTCTGACAAGTGCACAACCACAGTCGATGGGAACGGAGAGCCACTTGTGCTGGTCGGTGGCCAGAGAATGCACCCGTCCGATACCCTTATAAAGATGTGCGACATCAGCATCCAGAATACCAAAGGCACCATAAGCGCCATCAACGTGCAGCCAGAGCTCTTGCTCTTCGCAGAGATCGGCCAGTTCATCCAGTGGGTCAATCGCCCCAGTCTCAACCGTTCCAGCACTGGCGACAACACAGAATGGTCGCAGGCCAGTTGCACGATCCTCTATGATCTGCTTGCGCAAGCCCTCTACATCCATCTGAAAAGAAGGAGTTGAAGGAATGATATGAATAGAGTTGCTTCCCAGACCCATCGCTTCAACTGAGCGACGGATGCAAAAATGGCCCTGGTCGGATTGATACAGTACAAAGGGGTGATCGATGCGTTGCATGCCCTCAGTCCTTATCTCCCATCCATCTTCTTTTGCGGCCCAGTGCCTTGCTGCTTGCAAACAGGTAAAGTTGGCCTCTGATCCGCCGCTGACAAAGACACCTGCACTCCCCTCTACCGGAAAACCGCACAGCTGCATGACCCATTGCACTACACGTCGCTCAAGTTCCTGCCCGGCATGATCTCCTATCCCGCAGTTCATATTGATTGCGGCGACGAGTGGTTTGACTAAAACGCCCGCATGCGCCGGAGCTGAGTTAATCCATCCGGCAAAACGTGGATGCCCGTTCCCTTGTGGAAAAGGGAGAATCATCTGCTCAATAAAAGTAAGTGTATCTTCAAATGGTAGTCCTTCCCCTGGAAGTTCCTGCCCCCGAAGCGCGGCGCGAATATCTTCGGGAATCGCCTGCCATACTGGACGCTCACGTAGGCCACTCAGGTATGAAGCAACTTCATCCATGACCTGGTAGCCATACCGTCTGAGTGTTGCCTCATCAAAAGCCAGTCCGGATGCGGATTCTGGAGTTGTTGCGGATGCGTGTTCTAATGGGAGAATAGGTAGGTCATTTATCATACGATTCCTCTTTATTTCTCTCTCTATGCAAGTTCAGTTGTTTTAGAGCTTTTTTGATGAGTGCCTGGCCCATCATGACGCGATACATTGCTGTCGCCCATAGATCATCGCGTGGCTCCCGCAAATCGGTTACAAGATTTGAAAGGCAGTGTTCTATCACCTGGTCGCTGAGCGGAAGCGGCTCATTGAGCAATACCGTCTCGGCCCGTGTCGCGCGTAGCGACACGGGAGTAATTGCACCGAGCGCGATACGTGCTTCCTTGATGCGTTGCCCTTGTAGCGTGATAACCAGAGCAACGCTGGCAACAGAGACGGCACCAGCTTTACGATGACCCAACTTGTAGTAGAACCAGAACGCGTCTTTTGCCAGAACAGGTACGCTCATCTGAGTCACTAACTTCTGAGTACTCGGTGCATCTTGTGGATGTGTGGTGATAAAAAAAGCAAGTTGCTCACTCCACTTCTTGCCGCCGGCTTCCTGAAGCGAAAGTGTCGCATTGAGGGCAAGTAATGGTACGACCGCATCAGCAACGGGGGCAAAAGAAACAATATTGCCCCCTATCGTCGCAGAAGTACGGACGAGCGGATTGGCGAACGACCTGCTCATCCCACTGAGAAGAGGAAGTGATTGTTGAATAAGTTGGCTCTGTTCTATATCGGCCAGGGTAGTTCTTGCTCCGATGTTAATATGGTGATTCTCAAGACGAATAAACTTGAGGGTATCAAGATGGCGCAAATCAATCAGCGTCGTTGGTTGTATACTGTTAGCCCGCATCTCTGGCAAGAGTCGTGTACCTCCTGCCAGTACCAGAGTCGGGTGGCTTGTATGATTTAAGAGTTGCAAGGTTGCCTCTAAAGATAAGGGAGCAATATAGTCAAATTCAGCCATCGTTACTCCACTCCTTTCATTTGCAAGTGTGACACATCTTGCTGAATTTTTAGCGAACGCTCGCTGAAAATTTCCTGTTTATCAAATAGTGTATAGATGGGAAGGGGAAATCTTTCGCTGAGGGGAAAGACTTTTTTCGCCTCTCGTAAGTTTTGGCCCACCTCACCGTGTAATAAAAACAGTGACATTTTAAACCGCAGGTGAAAATCAGGGATCGAAGCCAGGAGTATATTTTCATGATGAAACGTCGTCTTATGACCATTATTTTTGCCACCATAGCACTTTCTGCCTTGCTTACTCTCGCTGTAGTTCCTCTCTTTATTTCGTCGAACGCCACTCATGCGAACAACATCCCACAAAATCAGAACTTGAATTCTGTGACTACTATCAATAACTTGATTCACATGAGTGTCCTTGGAAGTACCCAATTTATTGTTGATAAAAAGGGGCATACGGCCTCTGTTGATCCCAATCCCTATGACGTACAGATTGTTCCTTCACTCTCTTCTACGCTCACTGCTGCCCCTAATGGCTCGTTGCGTACAGGGGATCTGGTAGCCACAAATATCGGCAACCAGGACACAGGCAGAACGTTGGCCGTGTTTCCGGCAGGTGTTGGACCTGCACACCAATTCAATACGACCACCAGTTCCTCTTTTTTTAGTGGCCTGGCAAAAGAGGCGTTTAATACCCAAACAGGGACTGACTGGGTTACCAACTTCAGCAAAAACGATGTGGTGATCTTCAATCCAGATGGGACCTATCTCACCACTGTCCATAATCCTCTCTTCCAGAAGCCCTGGGGGATCACCTTTAATGGTGGGCGAGCCAATCCGCAAGTCCATTCAACCAGCTCTTTTTTTGTCGCTAATGCAGGCAATGCGACGATTGACCGTATCGATGTCATTCCGGGTAATGGAGTTGCAACATTCAAAGTGACCAGGTTCGCGCAACTCGCCAGGAGCGGCAATGAAACAAAGATCGCCTTAACCTGGGCTCCCACATTCAAAATTAAGAATGTTACATATACAGATACTCTACTGGCACTTGATCCCGTCAAAAATCGTGTTGTTGCATTCCCCAATAGTACTACAACGACGTTTGCCGATCCAGGCGTCACCGCTTTCCAGGGGAAGCCTCTCAATAATCCAGGTGGCATTGCCCTTAATCCCTTCAATAATGATCTCCTTGTCGTTAATTTGAATGACAATAATTTGCTGGAACTCAATGCGAACGATGGCACGGTTGTAGGTACTCGCCTAGTTGATCCCGTGCCAGTTGACCTGCAAACAGGCAATGGTTCTGCTCTCTTCGGTGTTACGGCAGGCAAAGACAGAGCTGGAAATCTGGTTGTCTACTTTACTGATGACAATACCAATACGGTCGATCTGTTGGGTGCCTGATGCAGCCACCTAATAACGTGGCTGAAAACCGGTTTTTGTGTGCACAACAAGAAGTCCTTTTTGAATGTAAAAAAGTTATTCTTGTACCGGGCAACCGTTTCAATAAACAAAGACGCATTCGCACTATTATAAAAATGTTTTGGGCAGCGAGGTTTAACTCTTATGTCTGATTTTATAGGTCTCAGGCTGGGAAATTATCGCATTGTGCGCCTGATCGGTCGCGGCGGCTTTGCCGATGTCTATTTAGGCGAACATATTTATCTCAAAATCCCTGCAGCCATTAAAGTCCTGAATATACAGTTGATGAATGATGCACTTGAGAGCTTTCTCAATGAAGCGCGTATTATTGCCTTGCTAGAGCATCCTCGTATTGTACGTGTCCTGGAATTTGGCGTAGAAGGCGGTATTACCCCTTTCCTGGTGATGAATTATGCAGAAAATGGCACGGTACGGCAACGCTATCCCAGAAAAAGCATCCTCCCCTTGTCCCACATTTTATCCTATACAAAGCAGCTTGCAGAGGCGCTACAGTATGCCCATGATTATGGGGTGATTCATCGCGATGTCAAACCAGAGAATATGTTGCTGGGAAAAAATCAACGCATTCAGCTTAGCGATTTCGGGTTGGCTCTCCTTGCCCGAAATCAGACTCGCCTCACTGGAAGCGCTGGCACCACTGCCTATATGGCGCCAGAACAGCTTCAGGGAAACCCTTGCCGGGCCAGTGACCAATACGCTCTGGGCGTTGTTGTCTATGAATGGCTCTGTGGCTCATTGCCCTTTACCGGTTCCGAACGTGAGATGACGGTCCAACAATTATACACATCACCCCCTTCTCTCTGCACAAAAGTGCCAGATGTATCTCCTGCTCTTGAACACGTCATCATGAGGGCACTTGCTAAAGATCCTCAGGCACGGTTCGCAACGATCCAGGAGTTCGCACAGGCACTGGAACAGGCTGTGACCCCTGACCCCTTGCATGATACAGGAGAAGAACGCGCTACTTCTCCTGATCTCGTGGCTGATATTTCTCCTGCTACCTTGTTGGAGCAGGCCGACACCATTTCTTCTGAGGAAGTATCTCACCCGATGTACCAGCAAGAAGCGATCAATGCACCATCTGCCTCCACTTTCTTTCCTCAACTCCCATTGCTGGTCTATGAGTCTCCTCTTACGAACAATGGACGTATCTTGCAACCATCCCTGGGACCATCAATCTATTCACAGGGAGAACCATCGTTCCCCACGCCTTTCTCCTTACAGGATGATGCACCACAATCCTCTCATGCATTCTTGTCTCTTTCTACTCTAACAGACGGGCAATTCCCCACTCTTTCCACGCCCGCTTTTCTCCCTGCGACGCAGAGCGTTACAGAGAGGCGAGGCATTTCTTTGCCACAGACACAGGCACAAATTTCAGGTAGCAGGAAGATGTCTACTTCCAGACGTACCGCCCTCATTGCTCTGATTGGATTGGTAGTGATTGGTCTTGTAGTATTAGCTGGAAAAGATACGTGGATTCAGAATGTCTATCCTCTACAGAAAGCTGCTTCGAACCAATTCCTCCCTTCTCCCACTGCATTTCATGCACCACCCACCACCCATACCACACCACCTCACAGTGCAGGTTCTCTTTCTGATACTCATCACATTGCTGCAAACGCTCCCGTCTCATCAGCACATCCGGGTACGGTACCAAAAAGTACACCAGTAGTAGCAACAGCTCCAACATCAGCAACAACTCCAATGCCAACATCAGTTCCCGTCGCAGGGACAACTCCAACGTCAACTGTTTCGTTGACAGTTGCTATTTTCGCTCCCAGTAGCGCTGATGCTGGTTCTACGATCAGGGTGATTATTCAGGCAAGCAGAGGGGGAGTGACCATTGTACTCAATGGTATCGTGCGTCACTTCGGGCAACAAACCGCAAATAGCCAGGGCGTCGCAATATTTCATATTACCGCTTCCTCGAAAGGAAGTATGGTTCTTACTGCAATAGCCACCGACGATGCAAATGGGGATCAGGCGCAATCAGCGCACAAAGTGATAAAGATAATGACCGATTGAAATGGGAGCGAACGGTAATCATCATCAAATACTGCCGTGTTCAAGTACCTCTCCTTTCTTCTCCGATAGATGAAACTTCCATGAAGTATACATCGTGTCTATCCTATAGCAGGTAGAGAACTCTGCAGTCTCACGAGAGCGCAACGAGTATTGAAGCATTCCCTTGACGATTATGATGCTCTCTCCTTTTTTATGCGGTGACCATCTCTAGTGTATTCTTCGTCTGTACATACAACTATACCGTGTATGTATTGACATGTACCTATCATGTGAATGCATAGAAAAGTGATTGTAGAGATCCGTTGTAACTGGTTACAAAGATGTATATGTTGCAAGGAGGACAGATAGTATGAGTAGTAATGTACTACCCGATGTAAAGGCGGTCAGGACTAATGTTCCTGCTCGTATGGATCGCCTGCCGTGGAGTCGATGGCACTGGCTGGTGGTCGTTTCGCTTGGCATCACATGGATTCTTGATGGCCTGGAAGTCACCATCATTGGCGCTATTGGCAGCCAGCTCAAGGATCCCCTTACATTGCACCTGACGGATTTAGACATAGGATTTGCCGCTACTGCTTATCTCATTGGCGAGGTTGTAGGCGCCCTGTTCTTTGGGCGTTTGACCGATAAGCTTGGGCGCAAAAAGCTCTTTATGATCACCCTTGTAGTGTACCTCATCGCAACCGTGGCAACCGCTTTCTCGTTCAACTTCATCTGGTTTGCCGCCTGCCGTTTCCTGACAGGAACGGGTATCGGTGGAGAGTACGCCGCAATTAACTCTGCAATTGATGAATTGATTCCAGCTCGTGCTCGTGGTTGGACGGATCTGGCCATTAATAGTACCTGGTGGGTGGGAACAGCAGTTGGTTCAGCGTTGACAGTCGTGCTCCTCAATCCCCATCTGCTGGCAGTTAATCTTGGCTGGCGGCTCTGTTTTGGCCTGGGGGCTGTCCTTGGCGCTGGCGTTCTGCTTGTCCGTCGCTTTGTCCCAGAGAGTCCGCGCTGGCTTATGATGCATGGAAGGTTTGATGAAGCTGATGAGGTTGTTGCCTCTATTGAACGCGAGATTGAGCGCGAAGATCATATTGACACCTTGCCTGAACCGGAAGGCTCGATACTGATTTGTCCAGTCGGTACGGTGAGTTTCTACGCATTGCTCAATCCATGTTGAGAGACTATCCTACACGCTCATTGCTTGGACTCTCTTTGATGATTGGCCAGGCCTTCCTCTATAATGCAATCTTTTTTACCTATGGCCTCGTGCTTACAACGTTCTATCACCTGCCTGCGTCCAGCGTCGGTCTCTACCTGATCCCATTTGCGATTGGCAATGTCGTTGGGCCCATGACCATCGGACGCCTCTTTGATACTATTGGACGCCGCAAGATGATCGCCTTTACCTACATCATCTCAGGAATCCTGCTTACCATTACTGGATGGCTCTTCCTGCAAGGCGCCCTCAATGCGGTAACACAGACGATTTGCTGGTCGGTCATCTTCTTCTTCGCTTCCGCAGGTGCTAGCTCGGCCTACCTGACGGTGAGCGAAATCTTTCCATTAGAAGTTCGTGCACTGGCTATTGCGCTCTTTTTCGCAGTAGGTACAGGAGTGGGTGGTGCCCTGGCTCCCGTCATCTTCAGCGCTCTCATCCAGACAGGCAAACCAATCAATGTCTTTTATGGTGATCTGTTTGGGGCCGTGCTTATGGCTGCCGCTGGTGTGGTTGCTATATTCTTTGGCGTCAATGCGGAGAGGCAGTCCCTGGAGAATGTTGCCCGGCCTCTTTCGTTTGTGGAAGATGAGCAAGAGAAAGTGTCGACTGATACGACAGCCTCTCGTTCAGCGGCTTCCTGAGCAAAAAGAAAGGCAGCACAATTATGTTCAAGCGTATCCTTGTTCCTTTAGACGGCTCTGGGCTGGCTGAGCGAGCACTTCCCGTTGCAGCTCGCCTGGCCCATGCCTCTGGAGGCTCCATCACTCTTGTCCGGGTACTCAATACTATCCCTGCCTCAATGCCTTCCGCAGCAGCCCGGCCAAATCTTGTTCAGACCATCAGCGAAGCAGATCGACAGTTAGCAGCCAGCTATCTGGAAGGGGTGGCGGCAAATGATGTGCTCAAAGGCATTTATGTCAAAACTGAGGTAGCAGTTGGCCTGATTGCCCCGATTATTCTTTCTATCGCTGCATCCTCTCGCACCGACATTATTGTGATGGGCAGTCATGGCTTTACAGGTGTCACCCGCTGGATGATGGGATCGGTCGCGGAGAAGGTTGCTCGTTATGCTGATGTTCCGGTATTGGTTCTGCGCGAAGGTGGCTCTCTTCCCACCGAACAATTTCATCATGAACCAGAGGGACCGCGTATTCTTGTTCCGCTGGATGGTTCTCAGAATGCAGAGGCTGCCCTTGGACCTGCGACTTCTCTGGCAATGGCTCTCTCGGTCTCGGGAAAAGGCGCTTTGCACCTTATCCATGTGGTGAATGATGAGGCCAGCAACACGGTGAATATGGCCAGAAAGTATCTCGATACTATCATCCACGATAGGGATGCAATCCTACGGGAAGCTGCTCTTCATCTGACGCTTACCTCGTCGATAGTTATCGATAAAGATGTGGCACACGCAATTGTGAGCACGGCAGAGCAAGGGCCAGAAGAAAGAAATCATTTTGATGTCATTGCCTTGAGCACCCATGGATACGGCGGTTTGCAACGATGGATCACAGGGAGTGTTACAGGGAGGGTACTCAATACCACGCGTTTACCTGTGCTGGTGGTTAGGCCAACAGAATTGCGTTAGGACGACAGGCACAATAGGCGTAGGGCTGCCTCTGCAAGAGAAGCAGCCCTACGCCTATTGTGCGCAAAATTGCGCCAGATTGCAAAAAATGATGGGCATCCTCCGTGCAGTTCTTGACATACTTCTAAAATATCGATATACTAGAATAACAGAATTAGCTTTTTATAGAGGGCATCGAGATCTGAAATGAGGGAACTATCAATGACCGATCAAGTATTCTCAAGAGAAGCATTACCAGTAGATGAGAGAAGACACATACGACGTGTTCAACTCCTTGTCAGAGGGGGCTGGTTCGCCTCTATAATCGTAAGCATCTACTTTCCACTCTGGTTTTTCCTGCAATTGTATTCTGGTGGCTATACAAGCATAAGCGAATGGGGGCTCTTGTTGCTCCTTAATGCCACAGAGGCGCTTTTTCTTTTCCTCATCATGCCGTATCATATCAGCAGTCTCTATTTGCGTTATGTAGTGCTTCTAGCATTTCTGATTGGAGCAGCGATAGCACTCACAAAAATGAGTGGGCTCCCCTTCTGGCCTATTCACCTTGCCACGAGTTGGCCTGGTATCCTGGTGACCCTTGTTCTCATTGGCTGTTTCGCCAGCTTCGACACTCGTGCATTACGGGGATATACGTATTGGGGACCAGTTCTCCATCTTGCCTTTCCATTGCGCTCCGGTTGCTACACCATTGGTCATGGAGGAGGCACCACAGCGATTAATTATCATGCCAATAACATGGCGCAGCACTACGCGAACGATATTATGAAACTCAATCGTTGGGGTACCAGGGCGCGAGGGATCTATCCTCGACAGCTTGACGCGTATTGTATCTTTGGAGATATCGTCTATAGTCCCTGTGATGGCCAGATCGTCAACGCGCTTGACGGCCTTCCTGATCTTGCACCATCAGAGATGGATCGTACACATATTGCCGGCAATCACGTGATCATCAGGTACCAGGACAGGAAAATACTCCTGGCTCATCTGCAGCAGGGCAGCGTTCTGGTTCATACAGGAGAGCTGGTACAGCAGGGACAGCCGATCGGGAACGTCGGAAATTCTGGCAATACTAGCGAGCCTCATCTGCATATTCATGCGGAGCACGGAGGGAGTCCTGATCGCTTCGGCGATGGAGTGGGTATGCCAATGATCTTCAAGGAGAAGGGGTTCCTTAAACGCAACGATGTCCTTATTGTTCGTGATACGTCCCAGAGAAAGTAGCAATGAGTACCGATGAAGAGCGTCTGTTCGCACTAGAACAACAGGTTACTTCCTTACAAGAGCGTGTAGCTGCCTTAGAAGGTGCCAGGAACACGTCACCTGTTCCCCTGGCTCCCCCTATTCCATCAACTGACTTTGGTACCTTGCACCTGATGCAAAGTCGTCAAGGTCCTTCCTATAGCTGCCTTAGAAGGTGCCAGGAACACGTCACCTGTTCCCCTGGCTCCCCCTATTCCATCAACTGACTTTGGTACCTTGCACCTGATGCAAAGTCGTCAAGGTCCTTCCTACGAGCAAGATGGGAATAGCGGGGCCGTTATCTATGCAGGAGCCGCTCGTATTGCCGGAGCCCCTTACGCATGGCAAATGGAGCGTCCAGTTCCCTGGCTGCTTCAACTCTTAGGAAGCGAACCGGAGGTGCTCGCCCAGACATTCGCTGCGTTGGGAAGTCCACTGCGCCTCACCTTACTGCGTGAACTCCTTTCGGGACCCAAAACCAGTCAGCAGATTCAGGAAGCCCTTGATCTCTCTTCAGCAGGTCAGCTCTATCATCACCTCAAAGAATTGCTGGCGGTAGGCATTATTGAGCAGAAAAGCCGTAATCTCTACGCACTTCCTCTACGTAACTTCATACCGTTTCTGGTTCTGCTCACTACCGCACGCGATACTACAGGGAAAGACTAATGTAACTGTTGACTTTGTAGTGCAGCAAGCTCAATCACACCTTTCCCTAAGGCTTGTATCACGACGAAATCCATGGTATTCTTAGGTCAATAGCCCAGCTATTATCTCTCAGAAAGGACGCACACGGTGGTTTTACACATGCAAATCAAGTGGGGCGTAGGCGCGAAAATTGGCATTCCCGCTTACCTATCTATAAGTGCGTCCTCAAAAGGGTAGTTTTTTCGTTTTTTACAAGCAGAACATACCACGAGGCGTGCTTACGCTTCGTGGTTTTTTGTGGCGTTTTTTCACTCTTACGCCTTCTTTCAGATCACGAGCCATGATACGTTTCGTGGTTTTTGTTGGCAAAATATAGAAATAGCAACTATACATGCACTTAGTGTCCTGGTAAACGTCCAGAGAACATCAACAGTAGAAAGGAACAAGCTCACTCATGAGCGATACACAAGCAACCCTCATGCTTCCCGACGCGCCAGCCATACCTGGCTTAGTCTTCCGCTTTTTTCAGGGAGAAGTTGATTTCCCCGCAATCGAGGCGGTGCGCAAGAAAGTGCAAGCCGTCGATGGTGACATCTGGCTCCCCGGACCAGATATAGATCCCGATCCCGTGTGCAACCCTTTGCAAGATTGCCTGATAGTCGAGGTGGATGGCCAGGTGATTGGCTATACCTGGCTCGCTTGGTGGGAAGAGATGAATGGCACAAAGCTCTACCTGCATCTTGGCTGGCTTGTCCCTGATTGGAGACGCAAAGGCATTGGACGTGCGCTCTTACGCTGGCAAGAGCAACGGTTGCGCCAGATTGCACAACAGCACCCGACGACGAAACCCTGTGTGTTCGGGGGCAATGCAGACGAGACCCAGCCTGGGAATCGAGCCTTGCTCTTGAGTGAGGGATACACGCTAGCGTTTACCATCGTGCGGATGACCTGCCAGCTTCCCACCGAACCCATCCAGCTCACATCGCTCCCTGATGGTCTGGAAATCCGCCCCGTTGAGCGTGAACAGTTGCCTGCCATCTATGCAGCGAATGAAGAAGCGTTCTCTGAGAGCCACGACAGCCTCGAAAGCTATGAAACATGGCTGCGCGATCTGGGCGGACCTGACCTGGATACCAGTCTGTGGGTGGTGGCCTGGGATGGAGATCAGATCGCGGGGCATGTCATCAGTACCAGCGATGAAGAAGGCGCGCATACGCCCTGGGTTGGGATACGCCGTCCCTGGAGATGGCGTGGTCTGGGCAAAGCGTTGATGACGCGCATGCTCCAACGGTGCCAGGAGCGCGGCATTCAGCAGGCAGACATCCGGACGAGAGCGGAGAATCCCGGCAAATCTCTCCACCTGTACGAAAGCGTTGGTTACCAGGTAGTGCTCCGCCAGCAGAGGTATCGCAAGCCCTTCTGAAGCCAGCCATGAGAAACGAGGGAGCCTTTCTCCTTCTCCCCGGTGCTCCCTCGTCATGCATCCATCTAGGGGTGACAAGATTACGGAGTGCAAAACCTACGCTAAGCGCTTAGCGTAGGTTTTGCACTCCGTATTTCCTCCGACTGTGGAATTTCGGAGTGTCTCACGTTGGAAATTAGACGACGGTACAGGCTGCTCCATTCAGCTTAAATGAGGTAGGCGCGGTATTGGTCCCGCTCCAGGCACCATTAAAGCCGGGTTCGGAACTGAGCGTCGCACCAGCCGGGATGCTGGCGTTATACGAGACATTGGTGATCGTGACCGCACTGCCACTTTGCGTAACGGTGCCGTTCCAGATCTGCGTAATTGTCTGCCCGTTGGGGAATGAGAACTGGAGATTCCAGCCGTTGATCGCCGTTGTTCCCGTATTGGTAATCGTCAAGCTCGTGCCAAAGCCTCCCTGCCACTGGTTGGTGATAGCGTAATGGACACGACAACTCGCGCCTGTCGTACCCGTAGGCGTTGCTGTTGGCGTCGTGCCCATGGTTGGCGTCGGTGTTGGCGTCATGCCACTTGTTGGCGTCGGAGTCGCGGTGACGTTGCTGCCGTATCCAACGGAGACGATGTTGGCCTGAACAGCGTTTTCGGTCGCGTCCGACGGGTAGCCGGAAGTCATCGCGCCTTCGAAGAAGGAACCGGCTGAGCCCTTGCTGTTGTCGCCGCCAATGCCCAGGATAATAGCGCCCTCCTTATGCATGGGGTTGTAACCCGAGACGTTAGGACGCGATCCATTGTACATCGTTGTCAGGCCACCAGATTGCGCATTGCCAGCCTTAATCGCCCAGAGATTCGGTCCACCCTTCACGATCGCGGTGACATAGTGAGAAGTGATGCTCTGGTCGCCACTGTTGAGACCGGCATTTACTCCGGAAAAAAGACCGTTTTCGAGGTCTGCCATGACCCAGGGGCCATTGCCAGAACCGGAGCCCCAAGATCTGCTATTTCCGAAATAGATGGCTTCCATGTGGCCGTTGCCGTTGTCCCTGCTATTCGTCTCGGCGTTTCCGTAGTCGAAGCAGCATCCTCCGTTGTAGTGCGTGCCGTCGAAGATCGCGTACTCGCCCTCTGGATTGTCGCCGGTCGCGATACCCGATGTGGTGTTGTCGCGGTAACCGGTGCCAGCAGCCACGTAGACCCCGTAGACTTTGTGACCACCGACCATCAATGGCAGTGCGCTCGCGTTCGCTAAGGTATCAGGGCCGCCGGCGGCTCCACCGCCGGGCGCCTGGGTGAGATTGTTGCCATGCCCGGACTGGTCGTAGATGATGGTGATGACACAGGTCGTGCCAGCGCAGAACGAATCTTGCGCGACTGCGTTGGCAAAACCGCCTGCGCTCAGGACGCCGATGTTCAAAGTTGCGTTATCCGACGCACGCCTGACCTGGTACAGGTTGCCATTGTAGGCGCTGAAGAGGGCACGCACGGTGCTATGGGCAGCGACACATGGCGTGCCGCCAGACGCATAAATGTCGCAGGGCAGCGACCCTGCCGCCCGGGCCGGCGTGCCAGACACGCCAGAAATGCCAGAAACGCCAAGCGCGCCAGCAATGATACTTACAACAGCAATGAGTGCCAGTACGGATCTCCTGCTGCGAGAGTACAAACAGTCAGGGTAGGAGATAGATCGTTTCACGTCCTTGTGTCCTTTCCACTATCTGGTGGTATCCTTTTTCGTTAGTCGCCAGTCACAAAATTACCGCGACGAAAATGCCTGGACCCCAGTAATATCACGCCCAACGATGAGCGATTGAATCGTATCGGTTCCCTCATATGTAAACACCGCCTCGATGTCAGCATGGTGACGAGCAATATGGTACTCAAGCAAAATACCATTGCCACCAAGCATCTCACGTGCATCGGCCACGACCTCTCGTGCCAGGCGAGCGTTATTCATCTTGGCGAGTGATGCCATCGCATCGGTCATCTTCCCCTGTGCCTGCAACTGGCTGAGACGCAAGCACAGCAACTGCATACTGGTGACATTCGCTAACATCGTCGCCAGCTTGTTCTGAATAATCTGAAAGTGCATGAGCGCCTTGCCAAACTGCTTGCGCTCCCTGGCATAAGCGAGCGCAATCTCGTAGGCCGCGACCGCATGTCCAATGGCCTCCCAGGCGACACCCGAGCGAGTTGCAGTGAGAACACTGGCCGTATCCTTAAAACTGTGAGAGCCAGCAAGACGATTCTCAGCGGGGATGCGTACACCCGTAAGAGTAATCTCAGCTTGCCACACCGCACGCTTGGCAACTTTCCCGGTCATCACTTTGGCTTCAAAGCCTGGCGTTCCCTTCTCAACCAGGAAACCACCGACATTTCCATCATCGTCACGTGCCCAGATAATTGTGACATCGGCAAATGATGCGTTGCCGATCCAGCGCTTGGCTCCATCGATGACATACTCGTTCCCCTCGCGGCGTGCCCGCGTCTCCAGTGCAACCGCATCTGAACCATGTTGCGGCTCGGTCAGACCAAAAGCGCCAATCTTCTCCATACGGGCCATCGCCGGGAGCCAGTGCTGCTTCTGCTCCTCTGAGCCAAGCATTGCAATCGAACTCATCGCCAGTCCAGAGTGGACGCCAAAGAATGTGCAGATACTGGCATCGCCACGCGCCAGTTCAACGGCAATAAGACCGGCAGCAGTTGTGCTCATGCCAGGAGCGCCGTATCCCTGGATGCTGCCACCAGCAATACCCAGAGTTGCAAGTTTTGGAATAAGCTCAAATGGGAACTCCGCCCGTTCCCAGTAGTCGTTAATGATCGGAATAACCTCGCGATCACAAAAGGCTCGCACTTTGTCGCGAATGCTGCGCTCTTCCTCACTCAACAATTCATCCATCAGATAAAAGTCGGTTCCACTTACTGACTGTAGCTCCGTTGCCATCACGTGTTCCTTTCCGAAAGGGCTTTGTTTTCGAAACGTATTTTTCTCTTCTGAAAACGCCGTTTTCATCCTGGGTGGTGTATCCATAACATGAGCGTCTCTTGTAGTATATCATCCGTCAGTAGAAACCTGGAGCCTGGACCACCCTCCTACCTGTAGAGAAGGTGCAACCTGCGCATCAAAAGGTGTAGCAATTGCCTTTTGCGTATGGTGGACGAGATCATCGTACCAGAGTTTGCCAGAACCATCAGGATAGCGTGCCAGAGCCACCAGTGAAAACCCATAAGGAGCCACGGCAATGTTGTCCACAGTGAGATCGGAAGCACCAGGGGCCACGTCGGCAACGATCGCCTGGTCATGCTGTGCATCCACGCCTAGCTTTATGACCTGAAAGGCTGTACCAATCTTCATGAGCGTCAACAGCTCACCTTGAGCCGTATAGCCGATAATGCGTCCTGCATCAGCACGTACTATACGCGGTCCGGTTCCATCATTCGTGATCGCATAGAGGGCGGATTGGTCCTTACAGCGATAATACACCGTTGAGCCGCCAGGGCTGAGCCAGAAGTCATAACTGAGCGTACAGAATCCTTCCGTTACCGGCGAGACGTTCCCTTGTGCCAGAGCTATGCGATTGAGCCACGTGGATGCACCGGCGTTTGCATTTGCAACATAGTAGAGATATCGATCGCGGTAAAAAAGCAGATCCGGAGCGTTGATGAAGGGTACAACCAGCGTTGCAGCGTGACTCTTTACGTCTACTTGTTCCACTCCCTCAGGCGTGCTGATAAATACAGAGGAGTCGTCAGTGCTCCAGATGGCCTGACCACCCTTCCCATCAACCGTGTAAAGCACGGTATCCTGCGTAGAAGGTCGCAAGTAGTACCGGGTTCTGCTCCCATCGAAGACGTGGTAGAGTACTTGGTATCCATCGTGAGAAACACCATCGAGCATCGTGGCGTCTGGATAGTCAGATGAAGCCAGTACCGCACTTTTTCCTGTTATGGGATCGGTACTGGTGATAATTTTTTGCCCGCCTTTGCTCACCGCAATAATTACAGAGGACCAGCTTGTAGCATGGAGAACAGGAGCAATCGCAGGTGTTTTCTGAGATCCTGTGCTCGTTCCACTCCTGGTGGAAGGCGAATGAAATACAAGCATGTGACCAAACAGATTGAAAGATGCCGCGATGACAGCCAGTACGGCGACAAAAGCCAGCACGTTTTGTACAAGCCTTCTGGACCGTTGCATGGATCGTTGTCTTTGCGCCTTTCTGTTCGATAGTGCCTGTAGAGAGGCTTCTTCTCTTATTGAGAGTTCCTGGTGACCATTGCTTGGGGCATGTGTTTCAGAAAATGGTTTTGGCTCACGCGCAAGAGTCTGCATAATACGTGTGGTGCTTGAAGGAACTTTTTGTTCACTCTCAATGAGTACCTGGTGGAGTTGCTGACGCAGCCAGAAACGTCGTGCTCGCGCATGGGTTAGTATGACAGTACAGGTTGGACATCCCGGCAGATGCGCCTGTAATTGCAGCAGTAATTCTCTATCCTGGGCATCGTCCGCAAATAAAGACTCATCACTGCTCTTTTTATCCAGATCGTCTAGCAGGCGCTCACAATGAGCACTGAATGGGCAGGAAGGAAGCTTCCCGCTCTGCCTTTCTGGTGGTACGTCCTTCATCGTTCTCCTTCTCGATCGAGACTCTGATAGAGACGTTGAAATGCCTGGCGAGCACGCGAAAGACGACTACGCACGGCAGAGAGGGACTCATGCAATGTTTCTGCAATCTCTTTATAGGAAAAGCCCTCCGCATCTAACAACAGACACATTGCTGATGCGGGCGGAAGCTGTGCCAATACCCGTTGTACCATATCACCTTCCACGATACGCTCCTCAAATCTCTCGTCACTGACCAGATATTCCTCATTCGGCTCATCAAAAACTTCGCTACCCCCTCCTGGTGCTGAAAATGGAAGAAGCGTTACATGTTTGCGCCTGCGCCATTCGCTCCGTACCTGATTGAGCGCGATACGATACAACCAGGGCGCAAACCGCAACTCTTTCCCGTTCATTCGTGGCAATGCACGATAGGCCGCGAGAAAGGTCTCTTGACATAAATCCTGCGTTAATTGTATATCGTGCGTCATTGCATATATTATTCGCCTGATACGCGGCTCATAGGAGATGACCAGAGCTTCAAACGCTTCGTCTGATCCCTGGCAGGCCTCCAGAGTCAAACGGAGTTCGTCTTTTACAGCGTTCATGTAACCCCATTATCAGGTAGAGTCGTGTCATAGCCAACACCCTCTACCGATATCAATGTATACAACGATGGTTTTGTTTCGAATAGGAGGAAATTAGCAATCATACGTATTGAGAAAAATGGTCTCCTGCTATTAAGTATGCAACAAGTCTCATAATTTGCCTGTGAAATAGGTCACAATTTAGCGGTGAACTTACTCTTTGACCACAAACACGATGGGGGGTATAGGTCCCGCAGGGCGTTTTTCAAACATCTCCTCCTACCTTACGCAACGCAGCCTCCTCCACTACATCATACGCCTTCGCCAGCAGCACCGTCAGATTCTCCCCACCAATCGCGGAAGGAGCCATCCCCAACCTCTTCAGAATAGCCTTATCGACCGATGGATCATGAGGATTGACTGCAAATCTATCAAGCTCCTCACCAGCCTGCCAGAAGCTATCGAGCGTCTCCTCGATCAGTTGCGGCGTCTCCTCTCTCATCCTGGTATCAGTCGATGCCTCTCCAACCGGCAATGCCTCGGCCCTCTTCTTCCTCAGTTCCTTGATGATCTCTTCTTTGGTGCGACCACGCAACTTGAAGAGTAAAAAGGGATCTTCATCGAACCGCTCAGCCAGAATGTAGTACACGGCAGCAATATGCTTACAAGGATTGGCCCAATCAGGGCAGGAACAATCAGTCTGCAAATCCTGTTGCGTCGTCGGGAAAAGAGAGAGATGGGCTGTATCAAACGCTTCCTCAATATTCGTAGGCATCTCTCCCGCCAACAGTTTGGCCGCAAAGATCGCCTGGGAAGCCATCGCGTCCGTTACCTTTTCCCAATCCTGGGTGGAGAGTGGATGCAACCGAATCTTAATGGCGTAGGGCTTTGCCATCGATCCCTGCACCTTCGCCTTCACCAGACCCATCTCAATCTCTATTGAAAGGACCTGGCCCTGCCTGGCGTACGAGCGGCCACGTGTGAGCCTGGTGCCCATGCCGAGCGATTCCAGCACACTCACCCAGCGCTTCGACCACCATGATGCGCCAATTGAGCCCCGATCGCTTCGCGCCTTGATGCCGCCCTCGACTTTGCGCGGACGGTCCTGTGAATAGTAGTTCCATTCGTACCCGTATCTGCGTCCCATGTCCTTACTCTCCTACCGCCTCTCGACTCAACTGGAACAACGACTTGAGTTGATCCGTTGACATCTCGGTTAACCAGTTTTCGCCACTGCCCACGATACTCTCGGCCAATACCTTCTTTTGCTCGATCATCTGGTCGATGCGTTCCTCCAGTGTCCCGATACATACATATTTATGGACCTGCACGTTCTTCGTCTGTCCAATACGAAATGCTCTGTCGGTTGCCTGATTCTCAACTGCTGGATTCCACCAGCGATCAAAATGGAAGACGTGATTGGCCGCCGTCAGATTAAGACCCACACCACCGGCTTTCAGGGAAAGAATGAACAGCGGCGCACCTCGTCGGTCTTCCTGGAAGCGCTGTACCATCAGATCACGCTGCTTCTTGGGCGTACCTCCATGTAAGAAAAGAATCTCACATCCGAAGCGTTCTTGCAAGTATTGCTGTAGCATAGCTCCCATCTCAGCATACTGCGTAAAGATCAATGCCTTCTCATTCCCCTCCAATACCTCCTCCACCATTTCCTCCAGCCGTGCCAGTTTGCCCGAACGGTGGGGAAGGCTGCTCTTATCGCTCAAAAAGTGCGCTGGATGGTTGCAGACCTGCTTCAGTTTGGTCAATGTTGCCAGAATCAACCCTCGACGCTCCATACCGTCTGCTAGCTCGATCTTCTCCATCATCTCCTTCACCACCGCTTCATAGAGCGATGCCTGCTCCTGCGTCAGGTTACAGAACACATTCATCTCCATCTTGTCTGGCAGATCCTGGATAATGGTCTTGTCGGTCTTCAAACGACGTAGCACAAATGGCTGGATCAAACGTTTGAGTGTCCCCGACTTTTCAGCGTTATGATAACGCTCAATTGGTATAGCAAAGGTGTTACGAAAATCTTTTCCAGAACCAAGATAGCCTGGATTGAGGAACTCCATGATCGACCACAGCTCAGATAAGCGATTCTCAACCGGCGTTCCCGTCAATGCAATCTTATGGCTCCCCTGGAGCTGCTTGATGGCCTGTGTCTGTTTTGCCGTCTCATTTTTGATATTCTGTGCCTCGTCAATGACGATATTCTCCCACTCAATCTCCATGAGATGCTCTTTGTCGCGCAGGGCTAACGCATAGGTTGTGATCACAACATCATGCTTCTTCGCCTCTTTCGCAAACGCCTCGTCGGAGAGTCGCTCCGGTCCATAGTGGATCATAACACTGAGCGATGGGCCGAAACGTTGTAGTTCTTTTTGCCAGTTTCCGACGATAGACATGGGGCAGATGAGGAGTGTTGGACTGAGTGATGATGTAGGAGGTTTCTGCTTGTCTCGCTCGTGCAGTAAAAATGTGATGAGCTCTATGGTCTTACCTAAACCCATGCTATCTGCCAGACATGCTCCAAACCCAAACTCCTTCAAAAACGCCAGCCATGACACGCCCTTCAACTGATAAGGGCGCAATTGACCCTGAAACGTTGCAGGCACCTCAATATCTGAGAGTGGAACATTTTGCGAGAGCCGTCCCAATGCATCCTTAATCCAGCCTTCAGCCTCAATATCCAATACGGGCAACCCCATCTCGGCGGTCCCCTCGCCCAGGCCAATGCGGAAAGCATCACCTAGTGACATATCTTTTTTCGTCTGTTTCTTCTTGAAGAAGGCTATGGCCGCTTCGATCTGTTCTGGACGCAATTCAACCCATTGGCCACGTACTTTAATCAACGGCTGCTTCAGGTTCACCAGTTTCTCGAACTCTCTGGCCGAGAGCGTCACATCCCCGATCGCAACCTGCCAGCTATAGTCCACGATGCTATCTAACCCCATCAGGCTCGAATTTGACGCCGAACCAACTTTCGGCTTCACGCGTAATTTGACTCCCACCCGTGCACTCGATTTCTGCCACCATGGCGGGACAAGCACACCAAAGCCACTCTGTTCCAGCAATGGAGCCGATTCACGTAGAAATGCATATGCCTGCTCCGTGTTGAGTTCCAGTTGCTGCGGATGAGCCGTTTTGAGGCTCTCCTCGATGACTGGGAAGAGACGCGACGCTCGACCCAGATCTGCCAGCAGGCGCTCCTGAGGATTCTCAAAATTGCGCTTTAGAAACGTGAGGGTACTGGAGCGTTCTGTCCACACTTTCTCAGCTGGCACAAGCAGACTGCGGTCATCGTTGGCCTGCAGATGGAAGCTGATGTGCCAATCTACACTCTGCTCCTCTTCTTCACCAGGTGGGTCGAGCCGAAAGCAGGTGCGAAATGCCGCGCCGGTATCAACTGTCTGCAGATGATTGAGCCAGTTGTGCACTTCTGTAGAGAATGGTTTGATTGTGGCTGCTGGCCCCGTAAAGGTGGCATCCGAACTGGAAAGAGCTTGTATCCATTGTTCCTGTGGTGTTGGAACCGTTTGACGACGCTTTTGCTTGCTGACCAGTAATGGCGTTGCTGAGAGGCTCTCGCGCACAAATGCATCGGCGCTCTGATTGAGAAAATGCTGCACAATATTTTGTAAAAGCGACACGTTTCTCTCTTCAGGAGGCACAAACGACCAGCAGATCGGCGGCATCTGACGTGCGAGCCGTTGCATTCGTTCCTCGTCCTGCGGAGACAAAAAGATCTCCCAGTCGGCGTGACAGGTCATAGTACGTCCCTGCGTAACTTCGCGGAGCGTGGGTACAAAACACTGCCGGATCAACAATTCCAGGGCGAAGTGTGCTGCCTCAATCCAGAAGCGGAGATCACTTCCAAATGCTACACCCATTGGTGGGCGATCCGGCAATGCAAGCAAAAAATCTAGTGCATTCCCTGCATTCAGAGATGCAGTCACCACATACCATGATCTGAACTCGGCCCTCTGCTTATTGTCCAGCGGTTGCGAGAGTAGCAGTTCAGGTGACGGGAGTGGTCCCTTTGGGATAGAGGGTAAACGCATCGTCAATGTATCTGTCTCTGTGTCCTGAAGGTGCAGCCCCCCGAGCAGTTCTCCAACCGTTTCTACCAACCCATCGCGCACGAGTGCAAACGGATGTAACCTGGGCTTTTGCGCTCCTACCAGTTTTCCACTGCGCCGGGAGTCTGTTGTTGCCAGATTGGATGTTTCTGCCCAGAGATGAAGTTTGCCGGAATTGTTCGCATTCCAGATACTATGTAGTACTATCAAAGTTCTGTTTTTCCTCTTGTAACTATCAGAAGGGCCTGACTCCTCTTTACTCTTCTGCTCACCCCCATCGTGACGACGCCATCTCAATTGGAGGAGCGCTGTTCACAAGCCTATGGAGGGTTAAAATGTACTCCACTCAAAATTACTCAGGGAGTTGTGCCAGCGACGACTTGACCTCTCTATAGCGTGCGAGGATAAAGATAAGGTCGGAGAGGCGATTGAGATAGCGTACTACTTCGCTATTCTGAATGACCCCGTCATGCAACAATTTGACGGTCATCCGTTCCGCCCTACGAATAATCGTGCGTGCCAGGTCGAGGGCTGCACCATCAAGGGTATCACCAGGAATAATAAACTTGTTCGGAATCTCTACCTCGCGTTTCAGTTCCTCTTCCGCCATCTCCAGGTGCTTTACGTGTTCAGCCGTCACGTGGAGGCCTATTTTTTCGTAGTTTTCCGGCGGGGTGGCAAGTTCGCCCATTAAGAGATAGAGTTCCTGCTGCACCTGGTAGATAATCGCTTTGACCTTCTGGTCCTGCGTTGTTGCACGCGCCAGTCCAAGTGCTGATGTTGCCTCATCTACGGTTCCAAATGTTTCAGGGCGTGGGTCATATTTCGGAACGCGCTGCTCTCCAATCAGCCCTGTATAGCCTGTATCACCAGTACCTGTCGTAACCTTTGCCATAGCACCTCACAAATGACTCAACAACAGCTCTCTGTGCCTTCCTCTAGAGTATACACGCATCTGCTGAGAAAGCGAAACTGTTACCCAACGTATCTATAGGCACGACTGACGCGCCGCCAATCTAGTTCGCGTCCACGTACAGGCCGTTCTTCATCCACCGGTTCCAATGTATTCGTTGCCAGAAAGCGGCGGCGCAGGTTCGAGAGATCGATCTGCTCGTCGGGGGGGAAAAACGCTCGATAGAGCAGCACCGCCTCGGCAAGCGTCAGCATCCGGTCTCCCACAGGTGGTTCTTTGATTGCGCTGAGTGGAAGCGTCTGCTTACTTTCTTCGGGTGATGCCATCCCTTCTCGCCACCATGCCGTCTCAGCTTCGGCAATTGGCATCGTACTCATATCTGCAAGGTAGCGCAGGATAAATTCTGGATTGCGCTGTACCTGGGAACGTAACGTGTTCAACGCCGTCAATAATCCCGGTTGTACGTTTGCATCAAGGGGATACTGACCTGATTCAATGTTGGTCACAGGTACCCATTTTACGTGTAAGCTAGGCACGGGTTGCATGCGTAAATTCGGACGTAGTTCATCGCGATTGGCCCGCAGCAAAATGCTATGGATGAGTGAGACAGCTGCCCCCTGTTCTGTGCTTCCCCATACGTACACCTGTTGTTCCTGCCAACCAGCCTTTAACTGGATCAGTGAGGCTGCGTCTGGCCACATGAGCAGTGCATCGACTATACGTTCTACCGCATCCGTCACCGACTCGGTTCCTAGTACCAGCCGCATGGGTGGCCCCCATGGTCCATCGCGCAGTAAGATCCACAACGACCAGTCGCGTATGGCAAATGTTGCGATGCTTGCGGTCACAATTAAACGTCGAGGCACTGCATCACGTGCTGGCTGGGAAGAAATTGGCGTATTCGGTCTGGATAAAATACTCATCGAGAATATTGCTCCCACTACTGCTACCTGGGCAGAGAAAGGACAAAAACAAAAAGGCGCCCAAGTTGAGCGCCTTGCTATATTAATATGCCGCTTCTTGCTTTAACGCCCAAAAAGGATGTGAAGTCCCATCGCAAGAGCAGCTGCGAATATCGTAGCAGCTAGCAACTGAAGTCTGAGCAGACGATAAAGAGCAATGATTTTGCGCTGATCCACAGCTAATGCTTTCGCACCACTTGACCGTCGCACCTGGGTTTGTTTTTCCATATACTTCTTTCCCTTTGCTGAAAGAGTAGGTAGGGTAAGCCTACATCTAACTACTATAATATAGTACGCTCCAGACTGGCTTTCAGTTGTAGTTACACTAACTATACCCGATAGCTGCCAGAAAAGCAATGAAAAAAGCCTGAAAATTATTGCTTTTGGGCATGGCAATATATTCAATATTGCGACCCCCTGTTCCTCCCTGAGTCGCATGGGCTCCGACCTCGGGGCGCAAGCAGAAATGCATCGAGAGACTGATGTGTTCGCCAGGTTTTCTAGCTATAATTCTTCCCAAGTATTCTCAACCTTACAGGCATGCAGACTAATGATCGTAGGATCGCAGGTGCAGGTACTGGCCTTTCGCATGGGTGGCACCTACGGCTCCTATGATCATATCTACATCTACACCCGATTAGTTCGTTTTCACGCAAAGGAGATTTACAAATGTCTTACCAGATACTTCAACGCTTCTGGTTGCGGGCATTGCTTGCCTGCTTGATCGTTTCCGTTGGTATCATAACCGCCTATGCCACTCTGCATCGCACAGGGGCGCATGTGCACGCGGCTGGCAATTTTCGTCGGCCTTCACAGAAACAGTAGGTAGCGATGTCTATACATTTACAAATGTGATACCTGCCAGCGGCAATCCTGAAAGCGGCACAGCAACACCAGCAAATCTGGGTACATGGGATGTGAAGGACAACGGTACTGATCTTGGCAATCTTGGCGAGATGGTAGGTACTGGGCCAGGGACTGGCACTTCGGCCGAGTCTAATGCTACTGGGTTTGTGTCTCTTACCGGTACTGGTTCCTTTAGTTCGCTCAATGGACTCTCATCTACTAATACAGATTGGGTTCGACCTGGAGATTATATGGCCAGTTCTCTTTACCAAACCGATATAGCAAAGGGAGAAGCCTTCAATGATGCGACTGGACCAGACCCACTAGGAGATGTGACAGTACAAATTACAAAAGCAGAAAATTCTTCCTTTCAGGGCGAAGGAACATTATACCAACTTGGGCAAACAGCAACTTCTACCACACCATCTCAGGTGCTCGTAGCACGTCATGGGGGCGGACCCCTTGCCATTATGGGATCAAAAAAGGCTGCAATTGCGCCCTTGATTGTCTTTCTCATAGGAGCGGCGTTTTCAGTGACAGGCGTGGTAGCTGCTAACTTCTGCGGCAAATCAAATGGTTGCCTGGGGATGAGTAAGAATGTCTGGGCTGCCATCGGAGGGATTCTCCAAGTAGCGGGAGGCGTACTTATGGGATTAGCATACGCGCCAGGCCTTTTCACTACGGCTGTCGCAGGGGTGGCGGGTGCAGGAGAAGTTGCCATGGGTGTGGTAGAAGCATCAGAAGCCGCGTCAGTAGGATCATCTATAAGTTCGCTTTCAGAGAGTGCATTCGTGGCAGCAGAGGAACTGGTGTTTGCTGAGACAGCAGTTTTTGGTGCTGCATAATGCTTTGGAGTTCCTCTGCTGTCTCTATCCAGAGGTTCTCGACTGCCAATAAGACATCCCAATTTTTTTGGGAACCTATCTAGTAGTAAAAAGATGGTTAACCACAAAAAAAGTGAGGATCAGGTACTTCCCTCCTAAATCAGCCTGCCGAAAGTAAAAACGGCAGGCTGATTTAGGAGGGAAGTATATTCTATGGCTATAAGAATGCTTAAATATATTGAATAAGCTACCTCTTACGCCGATCCTCCACCCTTGCGCTTGCCGTCTTTGACTCCCCTCCACTCGCCCTAGGCAGGCTATCAGCCGCCACCAGTTCCACCTTCGGCGAATTCCCCGTCACCGTCTTGACCGATTCAGCCATTTCGCGACTCACGATCCGAACACGCTCTGGATCAAACAATACTGCTGAATCCTTTACTTCAACCTTCAAATCAAAAGTATCTAATCCATTCTTTTTATCGACGACTATACGAAAATTGGCACCGGTTTCGGGAAATTTGATTAGTGCGGCCTCGACCTGGCTGGGAAAAACGATCAATCCACGAATAGAGACCGCATCATCGCTTCGTCCCTTGATTGCTGCTATCTTGGGATGCGTACGCCCACATGCGCAACGCTCCTCCCACCATGTACGTGAAAGGTCACGGCTACGATAACGGATCATTGCGGTCCCATCTGCCGAAAGCCACGTCCAGACCAGTTCTCCATCACTCCCTTCCGGCAAGGGATCTCCCGTTTCAGGATCGATACATTCAACCAGAAAGGCATCCGCCCACGCATGCATACCATCACGTGCTTCACATTCACAGGTCATGCCTGGTCCAAGGAATTCTGTCATTCCAAACTCGTCATAGGCGGTGATATTGAAAAGTTCCTCCAATTTTAGACGTGTCTGCCACGGCCAGGGCTCCGCACCAAAAAGCCCGATCTTGAGCTTTGTGCCCTTGAAATCAACACCCCGTTCACGCGCTTTGTTGCCAACATACAATCCCACCGATGGCGTCATGCACATTGCAGTCACACCAAAATCAAGAATGAAGTCGATCATACGATCATATTGGCGGGCATCAGATCCCATAGGAATTGCCATCACGTCCATCGCCATCGCTCCATAATGAAAACCAAAGCCGCCCGTCGCCATTCCATACCCATAGCAGTTCAAAAGCACATCGCCTGGACGCATGCCGGTCATCCACAGTTCACGTGCATTGAGATCTGACCAGTAGCCTATATCCTTCTTTGTCGCAAACACAGGTACGCTCTTACCCGTCGTGCCACTGGTTGCATGTACCTCTACTGCTCCACCCTGTTTCCCAGGTTGAGTGAATGCCATACCATAGGGATAAGCCGCTCGCACTGTCTTCTTCTCTAGAAATGGCAGTTTACGAATATCCTCCAGCGTTCTAATATTTGATGGCTTCACACCAGCTTCGTCATAGAGATGACGATAAAATTCATTCTGGAAATAGGCTCGCTCAACAATTGCTTGCAGACGTTGCAATTGCAGCGCCTGTAACTTCTCTTTAGAAAGCGTTTCTATCCCTTCATTAAAAAATGCACGATCACTCATAATAAAAAACGATCCTCCAGAACTAGATATCATTGTAGAGACACGATGTAGGGGCGCGATTTATAAGCCCGTTCGCGACCATTCTACCATTAACGTCCAGGCAGGTCCATTGAAGATTTTGCAAGCGAGATGGTATGATGGGGAAAAATCAATAGGAGCAACCAAGTTTATGTCAAATAAAATACAGGCTGTGATCTGGGATATGGATGGCGTCATTCTCGATAGTGCGGAGGCTCATCTCCTCGCGTGGCATCGAATGGCACTAGAGGATGGACTCCCCTTCACCGATACACAGTTCTGGGCAACCTTCGGGCAACGGAACGATGAGATCATTCAGCACCTCTGGGGTCCTCTCTCGCCAGAAACTATGCAGGACATGGCAGATCGTAAAGAGCATTATTTCCGTGAAGCAGTACGCACAACTGCAACTGCTTTACCAGGGGCGATAGAATTGCTCAGTGAACTCCACACTGCGAGGTATCCACAGGCACTGGCCTCCTCTGCTCCTGTTGCTAATATAGAATTGATCAGCGAAGTTCTTGGCTTGAACCGCTACCTTGATGCTCTGGTCTCCGGCGAGACGGTTCCACGTGGCAAACCTGCACCTGATATTTTTCTGAAAGCTGCCGCTACTCTAGGAGTTGCTCCCTCTGTAAGCCTGGTCATTGAGGACGCGGTCGCCGGAGTAGAGGCGGCTCACGCTGCTGGGATGCGGTGTATTGCGGTAGCAGGAGAGCGTGATCTGCCGGGCCTACGTGCTGCCGAACTGATGGTTACAAGCCTGACGGAGGTCAATCTCGCGCATATCCAATCAATTGCTTGACAACCCCGGACGTGAATGGCAAAATACAGCCACATCGCACGAGGAGGTGTAGGGGCCCCGGTGGGTCTCACCGTCTTCAAAACGGCTGGGGGGTCGCCCGGCGCGGTCCCCGGTGGGTTCGACTCCCATACGCCTCTGCCTTGTGTGGCATTCTACTCCTCGATTTTCTGTACGCGCCCGACCTGTCCATCGACAAGTCGTACCTTGATCCCATGCGGGTGAGAAACGGAATTGGTCAAAATGTCCTTGACGATTCCTCGGGTCAGTTTTCCTGTTCGCTGGTCTTGCTTGAGGACGATTGACACTTCGCTTCCCGAACGTATATCTTGACGGCTGCGTCCATCTGGCATTCAGTTTTGCTTTCTACTACTATAAACCTTCCCTTCACGCGTCCATTGTTGTCTGCTGCTTTCAGGAGAGACAACACACCCGAGCCACTTGCTCTGACAATGTGGCAAGGGAAAGCTTCTGCGGGCTCGCTCAAAAGCGAGTGGACAGACCGTTACATCTATTGTACTCCTCAAGAGGCCCGGCTGTCCATCTTCGAGTATATGTAACTCGACAACGACGCCATTTAGCACTGGGTTCTCTCAGTCCAAGAAGTTTTGCCAACCGCTTCTTCGTCCACGAGGGCCAGTTGCTTGCTATTTGCAGACCAGCTTAGTGCTGTGATAGCAGAGAGGTGCCCTTCTGCCTGGAGCTTCGCGCACGCAGCTCTCCAGGCTTGGAGTTTAGTCTGCCTTGACCGCTTATCGGTTCTGTCAGAATTTCAGAGAAAGACTTGTCTTGGCGATCGTTTGCGAGGTATGCTGAGAGCAAGACCATCGTAGAATGAAACAGCGGTACTATCCCATGCATGGCTTCGGAGGCTTTGACTCAGCAGCCTGTTTCTGTTCAGCCTTCGATGAATTGCGGAACCTAGTAGGTAAGATATTTACCACGAGAAAGGATAGATCTTATGCAGCAAGCACTACAATCATCCTCGGCTCAACGTAAACCATTTCTCTTTGGTGTGGCAACAGCAGACCACCAGTGTGAAGCATACGACCCTGCATATAGGGATATTCGTGATGAATGGGAAGAACGTCGTCACCTGACGGTTCGTGGGCAAGCCACCGACTTCTGGCAGCGCTACCCTGAAGATATAGAACTTGCTAAAGCACTTGGGTGTAAGACATTTCGCTTCTCGCTGTCCTGGGCACGACTTGAACCAGTTCCAGGTCAATTCAACGAAGCCGCATTCGCCCACTATCAGGATATTATTACGAAAATATATGAAGCTGAGATGGAACCACTGATGACACTCATGCACTTTACATGGCCTATTCATGTGGAACAATGCGGCGGACCCACTGGGAAAGCTTTCTGTGATCTCTATCTTCGTTATGTAGAAGAGGTCGTGAAACATTTTGGCTCCCAGGTGCGCTACTGGATTACCTTTAATGAACCTAGCCAACTTACCTTTGGTTATATTAAGCCGTGGTGGGAACAAAACTACTTTATGCCGCCTGGATTGCCCGTTAGCGCGACGCTAGAAGATCAGATGGTACAGGTCAACGCGCTGATGCGTAATCTCTTTCTCGCACATACGGCTGCACGCGATATCATCAAGGCAAGCAACACTGATGCACAGGTGGGTGCTAATCCGATGATTCTGGGCCTTCCCGTCTGGCTGCAACGCCTTATTGACTGGAATGTGACGCGCTTAAGTGACTCGAAAGCAAGTAAAAGACGCTGGATGAAGCAAGGACACAATTATACGAAATATCGGTGGCTTGAACGTGGCAAAGTTGATGTCGTTCTAGCCACCATGACAGTGACACGTGAACGAGGGAACGAGGTTGATTTTTCAAAAGTTTACTTTGTTGCAGGTCAAGCCTTGCTTGTAATGGCAACTAGTTCATTAACGAATATCTCAGACTTACCTGGAAAGACCGTCGCTGTACACAAAGGCTCAAGAGCGGAGCAAACTCTTGAGACTCTTGTACCTGGCGCGAACGCACATATTGTCACTACCTATGAAGAGGCAATGACAGCTCTGGACTCTGGAAACATTGCTGCTGTTCTTGAAGATGATACAATTCTCTTCGGACTGATGCAGCGGTATCCTGAAAAATACCGATTGCTTGGAAACCGACTTACCAGAGACTACTACGCTGCGGGCATCGCAAAAGGTCATCCAGGATTGTTGAATGTGATTGATGATGTTGTTCAACGCTTCAAGGAACCGGAGAACTGGAACGCAACCTTTACCAAATTCTTTCCATTCCAACCCATTCCACCCATTCCCGCATCACCCATGCGAGCAACTCTGGCCGATATAAGTGGTCGTCAATCAGATCAAGCGGATGATACGCGTGCTGAACGCTCAGGACACCGAACACTTCTGCACCATATCAAAACGCGTGGGCACCTTGTTGTGGGTATCAGTGCGGATATCCCTGGTTTTGGTTATCGAGATCCCAAAACGGGTGAGTGGAGGGGCATCGAGGTTGACCTGGCGCGTGCTATGGCACAGGAGATACTCGGCAATCCTGATAAGGTCGTGTTTCGACCAGTGACAATACAGGAACGACTTCCCCTTATACGCTCCACCTTCCACGCGTTCGATTCGTTTCTCAAATTGTTGAGTATCTTATCGACAACCCTCACGAGCAACTGGTGGCATCTTGGTATGGCGGGTAAATTACCAGAGTTCCTCTGCCCTGCAGAGTGTGTAGGTAAGCAAGACTTTGTCGGCTTCGACTACTACTGGGGTATCAATTCGTTGCGACCTCATCGTATCCAGCAACTCATGAATGCCGCCTCTGGTCACTATGACAACGCACCAGTCTGGCCGGGAGCGCTCTACCACATGCTCAAATATCATGCAGATCTCTTTCCCGATAAGGACATTCTCATTGTTGAAAATGGCAGCGTCGATATTGCTGACAAAATTGACCGCTCCCAATACCTTCGCCAACATATTAGCGAGGTACTACGTGCGCGTAAAAAAGGCATCAGGGTGATAGGCTATACCTGTTGGAGCATCACATCGAACCGTGAATGGGGTCTCAAATTCGGCAAAAGCAGCGACTTCGGGTTATTCCATATCGATCTGGATAGTGATCCTGCTCTAATACGGCATGCAACCTCAGCGGTTGCTACCTACCGAGACATTATTGCACAAAATACAAACATATAGAGATTAAGTAGCATCGACTTCGTGATTGCTCTAGAGAGGCGTCACTCCCTCTGTGCGGGTTCGTTGAGCAATGGGAGTGAGATGGTAAAGAAGCCTCCTTGCCCAAGTATACTAAACAAGCATCTACTTTTTTCGGAGTAACGGTGAAATTCTCACCTCATTGAGTGGTTCTCCAAACCAAGCAAAACAGTGGAGAGGAAGGCACCAGGCCAGGAGAACCAATGCCTTGACGCTACCTGCCCCGTCTCCTCATGGATTGCTTCAGGGAACAGACCATCCCATTGCACGACCTGCTTGAGCTTCTGCCACACCCTTTGCCAACGTTCTTGATCGCCAAGCACCTGCGCATAGAGCAGTTCTTGTACATCACCAAGCGGCCAGGGATGGGGGGTATGAACGGACCCAAGGCCCCCGAAGATACCTGGATAGAAGCCGCCTTTATTGGACGTGCTCAATGCAAATTGCAGCGTCTGGTTCCATACCTCATCATGCGGTTGACAAAATTCCCAGATAGGGGCATAGATCGTCGGCAGATCATTGGCGTCATGGTACAGCTGGTAATGCCCTTGCAGATCCGTCACATAGGCGAACACGGCCTTCCCCTCACATTCCGTCCTGAAGGCTACAAGGCAAGCCTGGCGCACGTTTTCAGCCCAGGTCACAAGATCATGCGTCGTAAACGGCTTCTTCTCCTGGACGGGCGCGAGCTGTTTGAGCATCCACCAGAGCACCACCTGACTGGAGAAGTGATAAGGATACCTGACGATATCGTCTGCGGGCGTCTCCCCCGTTTTAAAGAGCCACACGTTGGCGTCCTTGTACTCCATGAGCATATCCAGGATCTCATTGACCTGGGAAGAGACCCTTCTGAATAGGGCTTCATCTCCGAAGCGCGTGCAGTAGTCACACAGCTCAAGCAAGGGATAACATTGCTCGTCGAGCTCAAAGGCAGCATCTTTGCTGTATCCAGTCGCCAGATAGGCACGTCCCCAGTAACGATGGGGGCGCCGAGCCGTCTCAAACGTCCAGAGCAGATGGCCTCTGACGACACGCTGGACCTTCTCGCGCCATGCTGACTGCCAACTAGCTTCAACGACTTGCTCGCTCTGCTGCTCAGCAAGCAATAACAAGTGGATCATGTAATAGACATCCCTATTCCAGGCCAGTGGCAGCAGCTGGTGATCAGTGACAAGACAGACATGCTCATCTGTCACAGGTACTGCACAGCAGGAGAGGATATAGTCCATATTGCGCTGAACAATAAAGGCGGCTGTTTCGTCCTTCCATGACTTCCAGTGAGGGAGAGCAGCCTGTGCTTCTTTGCTCCATGCTTCGACCTGTGAGGCAGAGATGGGCAACGGCTCTTCTGCCGATGGCACAAGGATATAGATAATAGTCAGCTGACGCCTCTCTCCCTTTTCCAGGTGGATCTCTCCACGGTGAGCATAGCTCACTGGTTCTGCTGCGGTCTCTAGCGCGGGAGACAGTGGTAGCGGGTTCCCGTTGTCAAACAGAAAGACATCAGCTCTGGCAGGGAGATGACTATTCACAATGGAGAGATGATTCTCTCGGACCTCCAGGGCGTTCTCCAGTGGCGGCATAGGGATCGGTCCTGCTTCGGTAAGCTGGGCATAGCTACATCGGTTCATACTCCACGTTCCACCAAATTCATAAGGGAAAATGGTGGCTGTCTCACCCGTATGAGAGATTTCAATCTGATTGATCAGGTAACTAGAACCCTCACTGTCTCCCGTCAGAAAAAGCGAAGAGACTTCCAGCGTCTCCAGACGATAGTGTAATAACGGGACGCTTTTCTCTAGCAGGTGCAGCGTTTGCTGTTGAATCTCTCCCCGTACACGCAAACCAAATCCATGCCGGGTCTGTTCTGCAAGATCGATGAGGCGGCGGCGATAGTGACGCACAAAAGCAGGATGGTAAAACTGCGTGCCGGGAAATTGTTCAATAGGTGTCAGCGTGACAAACCCGACCAGTGGATGATAGCCGTTGAGCGAGAGAATCTGTCCATCGGCGCTCACACTGGCAGAGAGACGCCCACACCCAAGATCGACTGGCTTCTTGTTTTGGACTGCCAACAACGGAACGGTCGTAGCGGTCGCCTCAATCAGTGACATAGCAGCCCTCCATACTATTCTTTCGATTGTCCTGCATCTGGCCGCCCGGCCACTCCACAGGCCCGCTTTCCTGGCATACTGCTATAATCCCCAGGTAATTCCATCGTTCATTCACGAAGCCTTGCGCCTCTTTCATGTTGAGTCCCTCCTGATGTAGTGGAGGACTCTACCCTAACAATTTATCCTCAACCTGTCAACCTCCCTGTATTGACTACTTCAGTCATCCGTTTCTCATCGGCAACATGCCAGAAGACTAAAACCTCAACAGGCTAAGGCGAAAACTTCGCTCGCACCAGCACTCGGCGTACAGGTTCTGCCGAGAGGAAGGTCGTACGCTGCTGCTCTTCTTCCATCTTGCCCGCAAGGAACAGGAGGACCTCGCAGGCACGCGCGAACGCCTGGGACGCCATCTCCTCGCTCCCTCGATGCTGATACATCTCTCCAAGCGCTGCCTGAACCCGCCACGCTTCGCCCGGCAGTCCAATGTCTTCAGCAAGTTGCGCAGCCTCGCTCAGATACCCAAGGGCTTGATCGATCTCGCCTTGATACGAAGCCAGGACTGCCTCTGCCCGCAAATAGGGGAGACGGTAGCGTCGGCTGCTGCCAATATGCTCCTTCACGTGCCTCACATCCTGCGCTGCCTGCTCCACATCACCCATACGAACCAGCGCATCGGTCTCAAACCAGAAGGTGAGACCCGTGTACAAGTGGAAAAACATCTCTCTCGCCTCCTGCCCCTGCGCGGCATAGTGATGCGCCTCGATCCACCTGTTTTCCAAGGCGCTGTCTGCACAGAGTTCGGCCACAATCATTCCCGTGAATGACCGGGATGCCAAAGACGCATTGTATGACAGCGCCTCGAGATGCGCTGCGTGAGCGGATTCCAGATTGAGCATGGCGCGGTGGACTTTTCCCAGTAATGTGAGGCAGACGCTCAGAAACGCCGGGGCTCCCTGTGTACGCGCGATTACCAGCCCGCGCTGCGCCAGCACCAACGCCTCTGTGTACGCACCAATCTCCAGTAATCCAATCGCCAGGTGAAAACCGCTATACAGCTGCCCGACCACGTTCTCAATCTTCAGGTTGATAGCGTGAGCCATGCGTGCTGCCTCGATCCCGGCGTGAGGTTGTCCACCGTAGATGCTGGCATTGGCTATCACACAGAGGCAATCAACTTCCATCGTGCGGTTCTCCAGTGCCGCATAGAGGATGCACGCCTCTCGCGCCTTCCTCTCTGCCTCTTCCCAGTGTCCTACCATCATCTGTCCGTAGGCCGTCACGTTCAGGCAACGCGCAATCAGTTCTTGCTCGCCATGGACCCGTGCTCGCGCCAGGGCACGTTCTCCATGCGAGAGCACCACGTCTGTATCAAAGCGATAAATGCCGAGTTGGGCCACCACCCACTCTGTCTCCGCGAGTACGCGAGAATCATCGCTCTGCTTGGCGATCTCCAGCGCCTGTTCGGCAAGTGCAACCGCCTGTTCCAGATCGAAATGGATTTGCGCCGCCAACATAGCCTGGCGGTTGAGGGCAGCACATGCCATCGCGGGCGTCCTGGATTCCTGAGCGAGGAACAGCAAAGCCTGGTAGATTGAGCGTGCCAGCTCCCACTCAGTCGCGAGTTCGTAAGCGCGACCGAGTTGCAGATAGAGCAGCAGAACCCCCGAAAGCGGAATATTCTCTGAGAGATGACCCGCATCCGATGTCCCTGGATGCTCTTTCACCAGCTGCCGCGCCCTCTCATAGAGCACAATGGCATCCCGTATAGCAAAGAGCCGCATCGCCTCATTTCCGGCAGCCAGGTTGAATTGGAAGGTCTGCTCTTTCAGCCCGGCGGCAGCGGCATGGTGTGCCAGCAGCGCTGAAGAGACATTGGCACGTTGGAAGATCTCCAGCGTGCGGCGATGAAGCATGCGCCGCCGGGCCTCTCCTGCTTCCATGTACACGACATCGCGGATCTTGTCGTGCGGGAAGGAATAGGCACAGACACGAAAAGCTTCCTTGTCAGATATCTCGTGCAGGAGATGGCCAGTCAGCAGTTCATCCAACGCCGCTACCCCATCAAGCTCTCCAATACCGCTGACCTGGCAGAGCGTTGCAAAGGTGAAGCCATGCTCCAGCACAGAACCCGCTGCGAGCAGTGCAAAAGCTGCTGGGCTGAGCTGCATCAGACGTGCCTGGATCAAGGCACGTACCCCTGCAGGGAGCAAGTCATGCAAACCCGGTTCGGCTTCTCTGTCAGCGGTCGCGGTGAAATCGACTGTTCGCTTACCATCTACATTGATCTGCCGGGTCAGCACGCCTTGCTCGAGCAAAGCATTGAGTGTTTCCGCGACATAAAAGGGCTGCCCCTGAGTTTCGGCAAAGAGCCACCTGCCAAACCGTTCCAGGTAAGCTGTCGGCCCCTTTTCGGTCTCCCCTATACCAGCTAATGCCTGGACCAACTGGACGACATCATCGCGCAAGAGCGGATTCAACGAGACACTCGTTACTCGCAGGTCGTGTTCAAGACGGGAGAACCATGCGGTCAAGGAGCGGGTGGATGACGTGGAGGTAAGATGAGCATGCTGAACTTTATCGCACCGCATATCTACCATCGCCTGACAGTGAGTACTCCCCAGGGACACCGCAGTGAACACCTGGCAGGAGACGCAACCTACACATACCAGTTTCGTGCCTTTGCTCATGCTATCACACGGGGAACTTCGGTACTGACCGAATTGTAAAGTATATTGACAACGTGCTCCAATTCTGTTAGTATCACTATCGCTATCTACTACTTTATTGGTCTGTGTGCTGCAGGATGATGATTATGGTGAACGAAGGACACAAACGCTCTTAGCGAAACCATTGGTGGGGACGTTCTCACCATTCAAGGAGTGAAAAACATGAACGTAACATGCGAAAAAAAAGGTGTCGTTCCTCTTCCTACCCTTGATGACGACTCCATCTTCATACAATCCCGAGGGAGGCGCACACGCAGATTATCCACACCAACTCAGCCTATTCTAGCGATAAGAATAGAGGTTATGTGGATATAGGTAGTATTCCCTCGCACTACGTTCTTTAATTTGGGAGCGGACTCCAGAAGGAACTGGTTGTTCTCGCTTTCTCTGGTGGATGTGTTCCCATTACTCAAGGAAGAAAGGTATGTACACTATGCATAAAAAGCGATTCATAAGCATTGGCCTCACTTGTCTGGTAGCTTTTTCCCTGCTCTTCTCTTTCTGGCTCATAAACGGGCAGCAATTGTCCTCCGTTCATGCAGCCAGTAGCAAAGCGCAAGCGAGTGCTCCTTACGGCGACCCCAACCTCGTCTCTATGTTCGACGGCAAAACACTTAACGGCTGGACCTCCTCCGATCCCAAGGGATGGGTCATCCAGAATAATGCCATCCATAGTACAGGACATGCTAGAGGATGGATCTACTACAATAAACAACAGGCTGGAACCTTCCGCTGGATCTTCGACGTCAGGCAACAGGCGTTAGTGGGGCTAAAACACAATCCCACCGTTCTCATCTGGGGTACCACGAACCCAATTCGCGATGCTCTGAGCGCTATCCAGTTTCAGCCGCCCTCCCCATATGGTTGGGATTATCGACCAGGCGAGAATAACGGCGGGAATGGCAAATTCAAGACTGTGGCGAACCCACACATTTCCATCACCAATTGGGCACAATGCGAGATCGTGGCCGATCAGACGACCGGAGTGGCGAAGATGGCCTGCTGCCCACTCACCGGCACGGCAACGACCTGTAAAGCGACCGAGATCGTCGTTTTCACGGATAAAACCGCTGGTCGGGTTGGCCCAATAGCCCTCCAGGTTCATAACGCGGGCATCCAGGACGAGTTCAAGGGTCTTTATCTCGAATCACCTGTGAAGGTCAAACCTGATCAATTCATCACAACGTAACAATGAGCCATGTCTGTGCTTCAACTGAGAAGACAACGAGACGTACATGGTAATGTTCGCTGGCTCCGACCCACCAGTTTGGTGAGTCGGAGCCAGTTTTCGCTTAAGAACTTCCTCTTCCCTGTTTTTTCCTCGACTTCATGGATTTTTTTGGTTCTTAGTGTATCCTCTCCTCAAAAATTTAGACGCGATTGCCTTACACACGAGCTTCCGTAGGAAAACTATCTGGCAAAGCCTTACGCTCACCTCTCCAGAGGTTTGCAAAAAGCTGTGGTACACCCGATGTTTAGTCTTTTACGTTACCGCGAACCTGTATACTGGAATGGGCTGAGAGCTTGTAGGGTACTGGCCACCGGTATGGTTTCGCTTGGACGCCCAAGCAAGTAGCCCTGTGCGCATTGCACTTCGAGCTGTTGCACCATGTCGAGCATCTTCAGGTTTTCGATGCCTTCCGCAACCACAGAGGCATGTGATGAGTGGGCGATCGTGGTGATCCCGCTCAGGACACCATAGGCTGCCCGGTCTGTGAGAGCGCGGCCCACCACATCACGATCGATTTTGATGAAATCCACCGACAACTGGCTCAGCATCTCCAACCCGGCATTCCCAGCTCCCGCATCATCGAGGGCGACTCGGAACCCCATCAGCCGCAGAGATGCGACTTTCTGCACGATCTCCTCAACGTGCACGAGGGAGCGTTCGGTAATCTCCAACACTACGCGCGATGGCTCCAACCCGGCGCTGACCACCGCTTGCAGGAGAGTGGCTTCAGTTAAGAGATCATGGACGAGCGATTGCGGAGTCAAGTTCAGGAACAACAGCGCGTCAGGAGGAAGTTCCCCCGCCCGAGCCAGGATTTTCTCCACACACACGGCATCAAGTTCGTGCGCCCGACCCATCTGCTCGGCGATGTCAAACACCTCCTGTGGGCCGCTCAAGCCGTAGGACGCATCAGGCCGGCTCAGGGCTTCGAACGCCAGCACCGTGCCAGAGGTAAGGTGCCAGATCGGCTGAAACGCAATAGTCATCTGGCGCTCGCTCAATAACCGACGGACCGCCTGCCTCTTCGCCAGAGGTACAAAGGCTGTATCACGTTCAACCGCTTCGAAGGTCACCACGCGATTGCGCCCGCGACGTTTGGCTTCCTGGAGGGCCTGTGAGGCCTGTGCCTGCATCTCCTCAACAGTGAGCCCAGGGGCGTCAGTGTGTGTCACGCCGATACTCACCGTGATAGTGAAGAGTTGTTGCCTGACATTTTCGCGAACCTGTTCAAGAGTACAGGTGGCCTCTGCCAGGGTTTTCCCGGACACGAGCACTGCAAAGTCATCAGCGCCCAGACGAAAGAGCGTGCTGGCGAGGGTGAACTCACGAAGCAAGGTACCTATTTCACGCAGGATATCGTCTCCGCGCTGGTGTCCCTGCTCGTCGTTGATGGCCTTAAATTCATCGATATCAAGCAGGGCCAGCACCACTGCTGCCCCCTCTTGACCAGCCTCTGCCAGTGCGCTGGCAAACTGCTCTTGAAAGGCATAATGGTTGCCCAGGTCGGTGAGGGAGTCAGTCAACGCCATCCGTTCGAAGCGGGCGAGTTCGGCCCGAGCTGCCTCATCAAGTTTGCCCTGGTAGCTCTTGCCTACCCCTATGCTGATAGCAACCAACAGAAGACCGATGACCAACAGAAGAGGACCTACCACAAAGATCGTCTTCGGCACTTCTGCGAGCTGCGCCAGAGACGCTGTCGTTTCAGCGGCCTCTATCTGGGTCTGCTGGTCGAGGATGGTCCCGATGTGCTCGAATGAGGGGTCGATGTACCTGAAACGGATGAGGTTGGCCCGTGTGAGATCATGGGCGTCGATTGCAGAGAAAAATTGAGTACTGTAAACAATTTGGCCCGCTTGCTGCGCTAAGATCTGTTGACCAAAGGGATCATCGTCCGTATCGGAAGCTTGTTGCAGCATTTGCACCAGGTTTCCGAGCGCCGTGACTGCTGCTCGATGCTCATCGCGTACTGTAGGGCTGGGGTTCCGGACGTATTCATACAGAGATGCTTGCTCTTCGGCAAGGATAGAGTCTATTTGCTGGTAGGTACTACTCACGACTGTTGATGTCTGCACGGTATTGTTGGTTTGGCCAATGAGGGCGGCAGCCCAGATCCAAAAGATACTTATGGACAGCATCACCACGAGCCACATGAGATGGCTCAGGCGATTGACAAGGGTGATCCGTTTCAGTTTCATAAAGAATGGCCTCATATATCTGAGTCGATGATCAAAGCAAAGCATGCTCTTTGCTACCTACCTTATCGACAGAAATATGATTCTTACGCAATAATGTGGTTAAATATGCATGGGTGCTTTTCTTCATTCACCATTTGCTCTATCTCTGATGGCCCTGTGGGTTGGATCCATGCCTGTGCTTCTTAGTAGGGATGCTTTGTAGGGATGCGGGTAGGAGCGCGGTTTCTATATCTTTGCGTTCCGTGCATGCCTGTTTTCAGATGAAGCAATTGTATTACCGGGTAAAGGAGAACACTTTATGCACCAGAGATCTCGATTGCTTATTATCCTGGCATGGCTGACGATTACGGCGGTGGTCGTCTTACCTTCGACTATGATTACATCACAGACGTCGACTGCCTCTGCTGCCAGTACTGCGTTACAGCATCACATCTTGAATTGCGCTTCGAATGCTCAGTTCTGTACCGAAGTGTATGACTCCGAACAGGTCTTTGGCGAGGATATCTATGTGGGACATGATGAGCCATCCGTCCTCTTCTATTCACAGAGGCCAGGGTCAGGAAACCAGATGAGGTATCAACTGACCCTGCCCCGGGATCCAGCGCCAGCGCCGCTCTCAAGCGGAAAATCATTTAATTTCGAGCTGCATCCGGCCTTCTGGTTCGGTATGGCAATGTGTGACACGCAGTCCTACCCCGAGCAGGTGAAGACCTGCACGCCAGACAGCGACAAAAACATTGTCAACCCGGCAGTTAGTGCGGCACATCCTGGTACAGCCTTTATGGAGATGCAGTTTTATCCGCCCGGTTGGGCACCATGGCCGGCGGGCGTCAGTTGCGACGCCCGACAATGGTGTGCAGCACTCAATATTGACAGCCTCTCGGAGAATCCAGTGACCGGGCAGGTGCTCAATCCCACCTGCTCGGCAGTGACTGGACTGGAATACGTCAACTTTGCCTTCATTACGAAGAACGGTACACCTCAGCCCAATTCGCCGCCCAACCCGGTGCAAGCCACTCTCAATACTTTTACTCCCAATCCATCAAACGACCTGTTCATGAATTCGGGCGACAATATCGTCGTAACGATGCATGATACAGCTCATGGCCTGAGGATTGGTCTGCAAGACCAGACTACGCACGAGAGCGGTTCGATGACAGCAAGTGCAGCCAATGGCTTTGGCCAGGTTCAATTTGATCCTACCGGGACGAGCTGCAACAATATCCCTTATGACTTCCATCCAATGTATAGCACCTCATCCGAGCAGACGCGCGTTACCTGGACTGCCCACTCGTACAATATTGCCTTTGCTGACGAGATCGGGCATTTCGACTTCTGCAATGGCACCATCAACGCTGATACAAGCTGTACCGGTACCGAGGGTACGGCGAAAGACCAGGAACCAACCGATAGTGATGATACTGGCTGCTTCCCGGCCAGCGCCTCCTTGCGGGTACAGGTCGCGGGCTGCATAGGAACGAACACTGGTTTTGATGGCGTGCCATACCAGCGTGTGTGGCCCGATGGTAATACAAAGTTGCACCCGACGCCGATTCGCTTCACGAGCCCCACAACTGGCTCGGACTACGAGCTCAACTATAGCCGTATGGCCTTTGAAGCGGATCTGCCTCGGATCGAGGCAACTTGCAATCGTACAACCGGTGTCGGCTGTACGCTGATCCCCATTACCGATGACGGCACAGCGGCTGCCTTCTATCCATTCTTTAGTATCACTTCATCTAGAAATGGATGTACCTGGCAGGAGGGCAGCCGCATTCCACACAGCATAACCGACTTTGGCGGAAATGCGCAGTATGGTCACCTGCTAACCCTGACCTACACCGGTTTGAATGGCGTGCCAATCAAACTCAGCGATGATTTTCGGCAGGTGAAGAATTACAACCCATGCCCCTCGTTTGACTAGCCTTATGAACATAGGCATCAAGTAGAGATTGGCGAGAAAACGCACCTGGAGGAACCAGGGAAAATGGTTCCTCCGCTCGATCTACCACCCTGGTCTGGCACTGCTGATCAGACAATAGCCATTGCGCCACTAATAAACTCAATTCCTCGCTCAAAAAGGAGAGTAGCATGCCCATCGAAATAAAAGTAGGCCCACCAACGATTACCATTAGCCAGGGCCGCACCTTCATGGTTACCACACAGGCAGGAGAGATTCAGGCCAATACCGACCAGGGCGTATATGCCCTCGATACACGCTTTCTCAACGCGTATCACCTCTACATCAACCGTGAGCCGCTACAGGTCGTAAATTCAAGCCAGCTCAGCTTCTATGCCTCACGTTTTCACCTGACCAATCCACCCATTGAAACGGATGACGGCATTCTTGACGCGCAAACCCTTCGTATCACGATCAATCGTATCGTGAGCGAGGGAATTCACGAAGACATCGATATTGCCAACTATACCGGCAAAACCATTCACTTCTTACTTGAAGTGTCGATGCGTTCCGACTTTGCGGATCTCTTTGAGGTGAAATCGCAACACATCATCCAGCGCGGCAAAGAACAGACGCAATGGAACACCCAAGAAAAACAGTTGTACACGACGTACGATAATCAAGATTTCCATCGTGCCATCCGCTATTCTGTTCTTGATGATGTTGCGGTCGGGTATGCCAATGGACGTCTCCTTTTTGAGATTGAGCTTGCGCCAACTCAGCACTGGCATACCTGCTGCGAGATGATCCTCGAACACGGACAACTGGTGAAACAACCTGATCCTGGCCTATGTCATCAGCAACAACAGGGCACCCAGTCAGCAGGAGCCACACCCTCACGAAGACAGGAACCACGTAGCGACTTTGATGAGCGACAGGCACGTTGGCAGGCACGTTGCACCGGTCTCATCACCTCAAATAATGATGTGTTTCGGATGTATCGGCAGGCGATTGAAGATATGGGAGCGCTCCGTATCTACGACATGGATGTATCGGATGAGGCGTGGGTGCCTGCGGCAGGCGTTCCCTGGTTTGTCACGCTCTTTGGACGGGATAGCCTGACGGTCTCCTATCAAAACATGGCCGTTGCCGCCGGCTTCGCACGCGGCGCACTCAAACGGCTGGCTGAGTATCAAGCGACTGAGCGTGACGATTGGCGCGAGGCTCAGCCGGGCAAGATCATGCACGAAATCCGTTTTGGTGAGCTTGCTCACTTCCATAAAGCTCCCTTCACGCCATTCTATGGGACCGCAGATGCCACCATCCTCTATCTGATTGTCCTTTCGGAGACGTACCGATGGACGGGAGATGCCGATCTGCTCAAAGAGTATCGTGATGTTGCCGAGAAATGCCTTGATTGGATTGATCACTACGGTGATCTCGATGGCGACGGCTTTCAGGAATACAAAAGCTTCTCGCCCTACCACTACAACAACGTCGGTTGGAAAGATGCGGTAGATGCCGTTGTCTATGCGGATGGAACACCAGTACAACAGCCCAAAGGACTCTGCGAACTACAAGGCTACGTCTATGATGCCAAAACGCGCATGGCTGAAGTCTTTGACGTTCTGGGCGATCAGGCACGTGCCGATGCTTTAAGGCAGCAGGCAGCAACATTAAAACAGGCTTTTAATGAGAAGTTCTGGATGGAGGACGAGGGCTGCTTCGCTTTTGGTCTTGATCCCGACAAAAAGCAGATTACCTCGATCGCCTCTAATGCGGGCCAGTGTCTCTGGAGCGGAATTGCAGATCAGGATAAAGCGGAACGCACCGTGAAGCGACTTTTGCAAGAGGATATGTGGAGTGGTTGGGGCATACGTACACTCTCCAGCACCAATGCGGCCTATGATCCTTTTGCTTATCAGCGTGGCTCTGTCTGGCCCCAGGATAACGGGATTATCGCGGATGGCTTCAAACGCTATGGAATGGCAGACGAAGCTAATCAAGTAATCCGGGCCATCTTCGACGCGACTGAACGCTTTGATGCGTATCGCCCGCCAGAGGTCTTTGCGGGAGTGCAGCGTGAGGGAGAGATAGACTTTCCGATTCTCTATCCGGGTGGTGCCAATATACCTCAGGCATGGGCAACCGGGAGCATCTTTCACATGGTACGCACCATCCTTGGTCTACGCGCCGATGCTCCTCATCAACGGCTCTCTGTCAATCCTACACTTCCTGACTGGTTGCCTGATATCACACTGGAGCATCTGCGCATTGGCCCTTGCACCATTACACTGCATTTCTGGCGCGAGGGAACGAACTCACGCTGGGAAGTACGTGAGATACAAGCGGATACAGGCACAACCCAGGAAGAGATGATTCAGGTTGTCCAGGAAGAACGCAATTAAAATGAGCGTGGCCAGATGGGCCACGCTCATTTTAATTGCGTTCTTCCTGTCACGGAGGTTGCCATTATTCTTCGTTAGCTCAACGGATCAGACCGTACTACAGGCTGCGCCATTGAGCGTAAATGCTGTTGGTGCCGCGTTCGTACCGTTCCAGGAACCATTGAAGCCTGGTTCGCTACTCATCTGGGAACCAGCTGGGATTGACGCATTATACGAGACGTTGGTAATGGTTACTGCGCCACCGCTTTGCGTGTAACTTCCATTCCAGAGTTGCGTAATCGTTTGCCCGTTGGCGAACGAGAATTTCAACTTCAGCCGTTAATGGCTGCTGTTCCCGTATTGGTGATGGTAAAGGCAGTGCCAAAGCCACCTTGCCACTGGTTCGTTATAGCGTAATGCACGCTACAGTGTGCGCCAGCTATTGGTGTTGGCGTCGGCGTCACCGTCGCGGTTTGAGTTGGCGTTGCGGTTTGAGTTGGCGTTGCGCCTGGAGTATTCGTCGGCGTTGGCGGTGGAGCGCCACCCAGCGCAAGGAGATGTGTCATGTACCCCTGCCCGTAGGCTGTAGGCGTTCCAGAGGTCCCATTCTGAGTAGTGATCAGTGCCGGGGTGGTACTGCAGTTATAGCCATTCCAGGTCCAGGCCAGATAGCCAATGCCGTGCGCATCGTACCAGGCCATAACGGTATTAATGAAACTGGAGCCACAATCATACTCCCCGATTTCTCCTGCCAGCACAGGTACCTTTGCTTTCACTGGCGCAACCTGCGTGTCCAGGCAGCTGGGGAAGGGGAAGGTAGTGTTGTTACCACACGGGTTCGTCGGGTAGATGTGTTGTGAAGCTACAAGATTATGTAGGGGATCTGTTGGTTCATTTGCCAACCAACCAGTCAAATCGTTGGAATAGGACAGGCCGCCCAGCAAGAGAATATTCGTAGCCCCTGTCGCGCGGACAGTATTGACCAGCGTTTGCATACCAGCTACGGCATAGCCAACACTGGTGCAAGGGCTGGTTTGCGGAGCAGTGCTGCCGTTTTTCCAGCAGGACCAGTCCGTAGCGTTGGGGGGAAACGAGGTATTGACAAACGGCTCGTTAAACAGGTCAAACATCACCGAGGAATTGCCTTTGAACGTATTGGCCACCGATGTCCAGAAGGCAGGAGCGTGATCCAGATCTGTCATGGGTGTTTGTCCGGTTGCTTGATTCGTTCCACTGTTAACCCATTGCAAATCAAGAATGGCGATGATGCCATTCGCGTTGAGCAAATTCACCCAGGTCATGACATCTGTCCGGTACTGCGCACTCGTTAAAGGTGAAGCGGGTAAGTTATTGATACCAAGCCAGCAGTCTTCGTTCATAGGAATGCGCACGATGTTGATATCCCAGGACAACATGGCGTTGACGACCGTCTGATTAATTGGGCCATCGAAGCTGAGGCCACTGAGACACGCATATTCCCCGCCCATGCGATCAACACCGTGAGGAATGATCACACGGCCACTGCCATCCTCAATCTGGTTGCCAACGACGTGTAGTCCCGTTGGAACACTTGCAGCTTTGGTCGTGGTGGGTGTTCGTAGCACGACTATCGCTACGGTGGAGCAGAGAACTAGAGATACAACAACAAACGTAAGCAGGCGAAAGCGTCCTTTGCTTTTCATGAGACCTCCTTGTTGGATAGAATACGACCTATCCAGTGGATCATCCTTGATAACTAAGATACAACTCTTCAGTCGGGGAAACGCGTGACAGGGTGAAACATACGACCAATTCCATGAAATTGAAAATGTTTCATTGAAAAACGCGGCAATGCGTTCATTCAGTATATACCATTTTGGAAGTGCCATTGTCAATTGAGAGGAAAATAACTGGAAAATATGAAACTGCAAAGCGAGATACCAATCCAGTCTAAGATCTGGGAGAGGTCAGTAGTGAGTAGTGTCCTCACTTTTCACTCAATCTTACGACCTTTGTCACCTGGGGTCTTCAACGATCAATCCTTTTACTACTTCCACGTCTCGCGCCCCAACGGTGCCGATTGAGCTCCTCACGGTAATATTGCCATAGAAGCATGAACCTGTTCATAATACGCAATGAACCATTCATTCCTTTGCAGAAGCTCTGGAGCAAGCCGCATGGACAACCGAGTCAGCACTTGTAGACCAGGATATCAGTTTTTTATCTGTTTCAAGACCAGTTGATGGAGCATCAGAAAAATTCGCGCAGGAATATCTGATGCTCCTTTTCTCATTCTTTCTCAGTTATTATGCAGCGACTACCTGCCACTGCTGGTTGGTACCGCCATCAGAGGACCATTCGACCACTGCTGCCCCATTGGTCTTTGAGGCCCCGCTCACATCAGCATAGAGACCACTGCTCTGGTTGACCAGATAGTAGTAACCATTGCCCGCCGGGACCAGGTTCCACCACTGATTGGGGCCATTGGTATCGCTCCATTGATCCAATTGGGTTCCCGCGCTCTTCGACCATCCTGGATCGTCGAGCACCAGACCACTGTTGCGGTTCACCAGCTTGTAGCCGCCATTGACACTGACTTCCTGCCACTGCTGATTGGTTCCTCCCGAGTAGGACCACTGGATCGCCTTGCCGCCATTGGAAGTGGAGGCACCACTGATATCTAAGGCCAGCCCACTATTGCGATTGATTATTTTATAGTAGCTGCTTCCGCCACCGCCACCATTGGATGTCAGGCCATAGCCATACTTGAGACGGTCCACTCCTGTAGTGTTATTGTTGGTGAGAGTGAGATTGGTGCCGCTGCCGTTGAGCGTCTCCATACTGAACCAGTCCCCGGATCTCAGGCCGGGCCAGTAGATGAGTCCCATTCCCAGGTTGCGTGCGGTATCGGTCATCGCATACAAGTAGGAGGTATTGTTATCGCCATCGCGGGCACCATCGTAGTTGACTCCGGTGGTCATAGGTACCCCGAACTCCGTTATAATCGCCCGCGAGGCATAGCCAGCGAGATGAGTCTGGAGCTCGGTCACCCATGCCGCTTCGGTGGTGTGAGAGATACCGAAAACGCTGTAGAGGTGCAGAGACAGCAGCGTGCCGTTGAGGCGGGGGTCAGCACCAACCGGCCCCAGGTTGGCATCATTGCCAGTGCCGGCCACCACGATACGTCCACGAGGCACGTTCGGGTAGTGGGTCAGGAAGCCGGCTGCAAAATTGGTCCAAGCGGTATCGCTGTATCCGCTGGGCTCATTGAAGATCTCGAAATAGAATTTGCTGTTCGAGTTATACTTATTGATCACCGTATTCCACATAGTATAGAACGCTGTCGTGTCCGTAACATATGATGGCCCACCTGGTGGTGCCCAGGGAGCAATCATGACGTTCATTCCCAGGGCGGATGCGGCATCGAACGCAGCAATATAGCTATTCCACCAGGACGACGAGACGGTCTGTTCATTGATGCCGAACCGCACCGTGTTGGAACCGAGGTTAGCCTGGAACCCTTTGAGGATTGCGGTTGCTTTGGCATAGGTGGTGGCATAGCTGTCCGACGTCGAGAGCCCCGAAGGGATGATCGGTCCATTGACGAAGTTATCGCGCACGTCCGCCCAGTTCACGCCCCTGAACTGGCTGTTATTCGTAGCGGCAGGTGCAGCTTTTACATTTACTACTTGCATAACCGCAACCGTGGTTATCATGATAACCACACTGAACGCACAGATGAGTTGTAGCCTATGATGACGAAACATTATGTTTATCCTCCTTGTACATAAAACACCGTCATTGTGTCTGTGAGACTGAAGATAGTTCTATCTTCTTCCTTCCCTGAAATCAGTTCACCTATTTGCTCCTCACAGAGCAAATATATTTGAAGAGTTACCTACTGAAAAATAGTACCATTGTCTAACCCTTTTGTCAAAGAAATTTCGGTAATTTACTGAAATTTTCACATCACCTTTTCTTTTTGGTAAGTAGAGAGGAAATGGGTAAAAAACAATAGCTTATGATATTTTTAAAATTGCGCGTGAATTTCTCAAAGAGTACAAAGAGCTTGCAAGAAGAGTAAAAAAAGCAGCCATTCCTTGCAGAATAGGGAAATCATAAAACTACCTATGAAGGCAGGGAATAGCTTGAACGTACCTTAGCATATTTGACCATGGAGAGCAAATTGACCAGGAAAAGCCATTTTATGTCAATACCTTCCCCTTGTTGGCAACACAGCCCAATCGCTTCCGTAGGACGACGCAGAGACTATGCGCAATAATCAAGTGAGCATCCTCGACCTGTTCGATAGATTGAGTTGGAACACAGATAGCCAGATCAGCTAATGCCGCCAGTTGCCCACCACTCTGACCCGTGAGGGCAATCACGAGTGCATCGGCTTGCCGGGCCACAGTGGCTGCCACCAGGATATTAGGGGAATTGCCGCTAACACTAATCAAGATGACCACATCATTTGGACGAACAAGCGCCGAGAGCTGTTCAGCGAAGATTTGCTCGTAAGTCGTATCATTCGCCCAGGCTGTCATCAGTGCCACATTTTCATTAAGCGTGATAGCGCGAAAGGCTGCTATATTGCTCATACGTGTTCCTTTCGCCAGATCACAGGCAAAGTGAGAAGCGGTAGCTGCGCTACCACCATTACCCAGCAGAAAGACTGTGCTATTACGTTTCTGACAGGTGAAGATCATACTTTGGTTGTACCTGTTTCACATAATTCAATACGCTACGAGTCCTGGCTGCCCATCCAATTCCTCTTGCATAGTATCAGATACATTGCTATACTAGCAAAAGCTGTACTGGCAACCCCTCACGCTGTGCAGCCGGATAGAAATAGAAGTAAGAAAAGAAGTATTTATATGCCGCTCTTTGATCTACAAAAGACGCGTGAACAGTACCTTGAAAGGCTACTTGCCCGCTACGGAACAGTGACTCTTCCTATTGCTTCAGCCAACCAGACACTTCCACTACATACAGTTTTTCAACCGATGATCTTACGCCGCGATCCACTCGCGCCTCAGGACGAGCGACCTGGAGTGGCATCAGAAATTGTCAAGGCGAGGGATGGTGCAGAAGCTCTCATCCAAAGCGAATACAGGCGGATGATTGTGCTTGGTGGCCCAGGGATGGGCAAAACAACCGCTCTGAAAGCTCTGCTCTCCATAGCAATCACGACAGCCCAGATTGATCATTCCTCTCCATTACCGCTCTTCATTTCTTTGCCAGATCTCATGCGTGCAGAGCTATCATTTGAGAAATATATCCAACTTATCATCAGTGAATTAGATATAGATCCGCGCTTCGCACACACCTTGACAGTTGCAGTAAATAATGGCAACGCGTTTCTCTGTCTTGACAGCCTGGATGAAGTGTTGCCTGCGCTACGACCAGACGTGATTGCTTTTCTCAATAAAGAGGCACTACGTTGCCGAGGGACATGGATTATCGGTTCGCGTTTCACAGAGTATAAAGGTGGACAATTCGCCCACAGCCAGTTCACGGAATGGGAACTACAAGTCTTGGACGAACGGGAACGCCTGACATTAGCTCGCCAGTTATTACCCACACTCTATGATGCCTTGTATAGGGACGTAGCACAAAATCTGAAACCTACGATGCCCTCAGCGGAGGCCTACATAGAAGAGCTGCAACAGTGCACTCAGATCGCTACGTGGGGAGAAAATCCGCTTTTGCTCAGCCTCACTGCCGTACTCTTTACGCAAACAGGTAGACTACCAGCCAGTCGCGCCGTGCTCTATGCACAAGTGACGGAAGCAATGTTCAGGATGCGTATCCATGATGTCAGGCAACGAACGGAACTGCGTCATTTGCTGGCTGACATTGCACTTGAGTTCTATCAAACACGAGGGCGCAACTTTAGCATAACAGATGTACTGGAATTCCTATCTTCGCAGGTCCCAAATCAGAATGCACAATCTCTCTATGTGACACTTACGCTTCTTCTGGATTCCGGGTTACTAGAACCCGTGGCGTACCAGATATACGGTTTTAAGCACCAGATGTTCCAGGAATATCTGGCTGCCGTTGCTCTAGCCCGTCGTTGTGTGGATAAAACACAGCAGCAAAGCACCAGGAATCTGCTCTGGCGTAAACGGAGATTTAGCCGCTGGAATGAAATATTGTGCTTACTGGTTGGCATACTTGTACAGGAACATAGTACTGAAGGCTTGCAGATAGCACGCGAGTGGCTGTCTGCTCTGGCGCTGGAATATAGCACGTCTGAGGGCGATCCAGGAAACCTCTGCTTGCTCCTGGCAATGAAATCACTCGGCGAATTTGGAGAGCACGCATTAGAAACAGAGGTCGCAGATCTAGCACAGCATATATTGGAAATTTGGGAGAAAACGTTTGTGGAGTTGCTGCGCCAGGGAGGATGGCGGTATGCGCAGCCTTTACGGGAACAAGCCAACGTGTTGCGTGTATTTAGCCTCCAAATTGTGGCTCCAATCCTTATACGCTTGCAACAACAGGATCCACATATCCAAAATTTTTGTCATCTACCTGCTGCTTCAGGGTTGATAGATAACGCTATCCCTATAAACATCCTCTGGCATCTGTTTCAGGATCAACCGGTTAGCTTTTATGCCTGTCATACACTACGCGTTCTGCAAACTCCAACGGTTATAGAGCGTCTGGTAGCAATACTGGAGAATACAGATGGAAATTGGAGTGTGAAGAATCAAGAGGCTGTAGCAGAACTGTTGGGTAAAATGAGAGAGAAAACTCCTCTCTTATCTCTGATGAAAATCTGGCAGGATGCCACACTCAACGATGATTTACGTGCAAGCGCAGCCGAAGCGCTAAGTGAGGCTGAAATTCCTGTACCATATGACGTGTTTGTCGCAATGCTTAGTGATCGGGATGCTCATATTCGCTGTGCCGCAATACAGGGCCTGAGCAAACATAACGCACAAACGCACACTGATCTGCTCTTATCCGCTTTACAAGATTCTAGCTCTTGCGTACGCGAAAGAGCATTAAATCTTTACATAAGCTAGGTGTTTCTGTTCCCATCGCGCTATTACAGACGTTGTTTTATGACAAACACGATAGCATAGGTAAAGAAGCCTGGAGTTGTTTGCAAGAGATGGGCGAACTCGTGCCGCTTGAACTGTGGCTGGACGCCTTACAACACAAGTATGGATGGGTGCGCGATTGTGCGCTAATAGCTATCGAGCGCTATAAAGACCAGATTCCTGTTGAGCCAGTGCTGGCAATGCTTTCTCTCCACAAAAGTGATGAATATAGTGGTAAAGATATACGTACACATTGCATTCAGGCATTAGGATTGCTGGGAGACCGTGTGCCACTTGAACCATTGCTAGAATTGCTCCATCATAGCGATGAGTATATACGTGCGCAAGCTTTATTAGTACTTACCCGGCGTCATGTCGCTCTCTCTGCGGATATCCTGCTGCCAATGCTGAACCATTCGACCACGGGAAGCGCGGCAGTGCAGGGCATAGCGGCGATGGGTATAGATGCTCCAATCTCATCTTTATTAGAGATCGCACAATCTCGCTCCTCTAATAGCACACATTTTGCGATCCAGGCATTGCGTTTGCTATATGAATACGTTCCGACAGAGCCTATCCTGAAACTTCTTCAAGATGAGGAAATCAGACATTCCTATGGGGGTACTTACGGGGAACTTATCCAACTCCTTCAGTTACAAGGTGTTGAAATCCCCCTGGAAGTACTCTTACCAGCTTTAAACCAGCTCTCTTCTCGGAATGAAAATGCTCCAATTGTAGCATCCCTCTGTCGTGCAGGCGCTCAGGCACCGATAGAACCATTGTTGCGTTTGATCTATGAAGAAGCAAGCAAGTCAAGATACCACCCTAAATGGATACAGCAATTACTCTACGCACTCTATGAGTGGATCTTGCCGACCAGCTTAACCAACGCTCTGGGCAATACTCCCGGCGATCAACGGTTGGCGATATCTCTGCTCGGCTCAGTACATGATGATGAAAGTATTCAGTTGATCACCACTGTGGCACAAGACCCTACCAGAGATGACATGACACGCTCCGAGGCGATGGTCGTCTTGAACGATCTAGGGATAAATTTGCCATTAGAATATCTGCTCCAGGCAACGCGCTGGTGTACCTATGAGGGAATGGGGGGGTATCTAGCAGATACTGTTAAGCGCCTTGGTCAGCAGGCACCTATTGAACAATTGCTGCCTTTATTAGGAGAGGATCATAACCGATTGCAGCCAGGCGTCGTCAAAGCATTAGCCGGTATTGCTGAATATATTCCTCTTGAAACCGTGCTCCCTCTGCTGGAAAACAACAATGAGTTAATACGTCAGGCTGCCATATGCATACTTGGCGCGATGGGAGAGAGGGCTCCTCTTCACATATTCGTGGCACTCTTGAGCGATCCAGAGCAAACACTCAACACTCGCTGTTTCGTGTTATTGGCTCTCGGTGAAATGGGTACACCAGCGGCAGTCGATCTTCTCCTGGAAGCCCTGACAAACGATGAGGTGGCAATTAGAAACAGCGCACTCTTAGCACTGAAAGATGATGATATCGAAACCAGAAGGGGAGGACTCAGAGCATTCAAGGAACACGGCAAGGAAATTCCGCTTGAGCCTCTGCTCAGACTACTCAACGATCCAGAAGATATTATAGTCAGGAACTCCATTGATGTGCTAGGTAAGTTGGGAAGTCTGGGCATGGCTATTCCTGTAGAACCACTCGTCTCACTTCTGAGTCATGAGGACGACTTTATTGCAGGTGAAGCAGCCAAAGTGCTCTGTAAATTGGGCGAACGTACCCCTATTGATACATTGCTTGCGAACATGCATAACACGGATAATGAAGACGTTCGTAATTCTATCTTTTACGCATTAAGCTCTTTAGAAACTTGTGCTCCACTGGATGCTATGTTGACGGCATTGTCTGATACTGATATCAGTGCGGCGGAGTGGCATATAGAGTATGCATTGGAAAACCTGGCAGAATCGATGCCAGAGCAAATTCTGCAGCGGTTTTATGACGATCCTCGCCCGTCGATACGCCGCATCGTCTTACAAGCAATCCAGACAACCAGAGCATGTGAGTGGCTCCCCCTGGTTCTAGCTACCCTGGAGGATACGGATGGTCTCTATGTTGCTCACGATCGTAGTCTACATGGTAGCAATGATACGGTACGCTCCCTTGTGATAAAGACGCTCGGAGTGCTCAATACCTGTGCTCCGATTGAACCGCTGCTCCAGCTTTTGTTCACGAACACAGAAGAGTACAGTTATAATGATGAACGTATTATCGTTCTGGAGGCGCTGAGACAGTTCGGTTCACGCGTCCCTCTCACGGCTCTGTGGCCGCTGCTGGGTTCTGATCAGACGGAAATCTGTCGCCTTGTCTTCCAGCATCTTCAGGAAACTCATCCAGCCGTACTAAAAGAGCTTGTACCTGAGTTAAAGGCGATAGTACGCGGAGAGCCCGTGCAGGGGGCCTTCGCTGCGCGGATGCACTTTCGCATTGCAGAAACCGTAGCTTTGATGGGACGAGCAACGCCCGCAGTGCTGGAGATGGTAATAGATCTGCTCAATCATCCTTTCTGGGAAGTTCGGGCCAGAGCCGCGAAGACTTTGGGAACGCTGCGTCGCAATATTCCCGATAGTGCTATCCGGCGGCTGTTGGAACTACGTAAAGATCCTGAGTCACCGGATGTGCGGGCAACTGCGGATCAGGCTCTAGCTGAAATATTATCTTTGGAACAGGGGATGGAAGATGAGTAACAGATGATCAATTTCAGCATGATCACGTTCCCTCACCATAGCTGGGCATAATGACAACATACTCCACGCATTGCACCACTCGCTCCCATAGTTTAAGATGAGAACAAACAATCATTCAACCAGGAGCAAGCCATGTCTAGTGAGCAATTAGTGCTAGGTGGAGTACGTACACCTGCCACAGATGGCACAACCTTTATGGTGATCGAGCCTGCAACGGGGAAACCGTTCATAGAGGTTGCCCAGGCCGGGGTGGAGGACGCCGAACGGGCGGTTCAATTAGCTCATCGTGCATTCGAGGAGGGGAGATGGCCGAGATTCAGTGCCACGGAACGTGGGCGCGTGTTGCTGCGTACCGCCACGTTGATACGGGAACGAATGGAAGAACTGGCAGTCATCGAGGCTCGCAACGCAGGAAAGCCTATTCGCGATGCGCGGGGCGAGATCGGCCTGGTCGCCAATGTGTTCGAGTACTGGGGCGGCGCAGCGAACAAGATTTTCGGCGAAACTATCCCGGTACTGGACGCCGGGCTGGAGGTGACGCTGCGCGAACCGGTTGGTGTGTGCGCCCTGATTACACCCTGGAACTTTCCGCTCGTAATCTCCTCCTGGAAGATTGCACCTGCGCTGGCCTGCGGCAACACCATCGTAGTCAAGCCAGCACAGCTCACGCCGCTCTCCGTGCTGGCACTCGCCGATATTTTGATGGAGGCCGGTCTGCCGCCCAACGTCATCTCCGTGCTGCCTGGACCCGGCGCGACGGTCGGCAACGCTCTGGCGACGCATCCCCTGGTCTCGAAGGTTTCATTTACTGGCTCAACCGAGGTGGGGTCACAGATTATGCGCCTGTGTGCTAACCACATCACACGCGTTTCGCTTGAACTCGGCGGCAAAGCAGCCAACGTGGTCTTCGCCGACGCCGACCTGGACCGCTGCGTCGAGTCTTCCGTCTTCTCCGTCTTCGGCAACAGCGGGCAGGACTGCTGCGCACGCTCCCGCATCCTGGTACAACGCTCAATTTACGAGGAGTTCATCGCACGTTTCAATCACCGCACGGCAGCTCTGGTCGTGGGGCAGCCACTGGACGAGGCCAGCGAGATCGGCCCGCTCATCTCTTCCGGACAGCGACAGCGCTCACTCGACTATGTCGCACTGGGCAGAGAAGAGGGCGCGAAGTTAATGAGCGGCGGCAGTGCTGGCGCAGAGGAGGGCTATTTTATGCAGCCAGCAGTGCTGGTCGATGTCGACAATCAGATGCGTGTGGCACGGGAGGAGATTTTCGGGCCGGTGGTCTGCATCATCCCCTTCGAGAGCGAAGAGGAAGCAGTGCGGGTGGCAAATGATACGCCCTACGGCCTGGCTGGCTCGGTGTGGACGCAGAATCTGGGCCGCGCTCTCCGTGTAGCCAGAGGTATACGTGCCGGAGTCCTCTCGGTCAATTCCAGCCATAGCGTGCATACTGAGGCTCCGTTTGGCGGCTACAAGCAAAGCGGGATTGGCCGCGAGATGGGCATGCACGCAGCACAGCTCTATACCGAGGTGAAAAGCGTGTTCTTCTCACAAGAGTGACGCTCTGACTACGCAAAATGGAAGGGAACGTCGCAAAACGGGCCGTGTGATTTTTATTCTTATCCATCCGTCTTTACTGCAAGAACAGCTATTTCAGATTTCAGTTTTAGGGAAGCAAGATGAAATAAATCAGGAGGGGATTCTCTATGAAGCTTATCAATGACCGATATTCCACACGTTGCCCTCTTGTTCGTACGCTGTTGAGTGTTATAAGCATCATGTTCGTACTTACCGCATGCGATCAGGGCAACCCCAGCCCTCCAATATCTCCCTCGTTTTCTCTCAACCAGGGGAAGATCTACGTCCAATATAATGCGAACACGACGACTGATGCCGTTTCTGACTCTCTTGCCGTTTTTCGTGCTGATACTGGCAAGTTTCTCTGGAATGCTGCCGATTATGTGGACGCGCCAATAGCCGATAACACGACTGTTTACATTCCTACACAGACAACTCTCATTGCTAGAAACGTAGAAAGTGGAAAAGAGCGTTGGCGCACCTCTGGACCTATGGTACCAAATGCAGTTATCGATGGAATTCTCTATGCTCACTCGCAGAGCACCTCTTCTCAGAGCTCAAGCGCTTCTTCGATCGCATTCGCTGCGTTTCAAGCGAACGATGGCCGACAACTGTGGACGGCCAAGCTTTCAGGGTACACTGTGCAGCATTTGGAAGGAGACCAGGGGCACATCTTTGTACTTACAAATGCTGGCTTCTATGTGCTTCAAGTCTACGATGGCAAGCTTCTTTGGTCAGTTACCACAATCACATTTAACTCAGCGTTCACGAGTGCGAATGGGGTGATCTACCTGAGTCGAAGCTACGACAATGTGCTAAATGCCCTTGAGGCAAGCAATGGCAATCGCCTCTGGACTTTCCACGCAAAGGATTTCTCCCAATCCCCTCCCGTATTGACTTCTGATGGCATTCTGTGCGTGAAAGCAGGAGCAGGGGTGACGGGTGAGCAAGGTGAGCTTTATGGGCTGCGAGCCAAAGATGGAGTCCAACTCTGGAAACAGCCTGCAGATTTTGTTAACGATTCTTCACAAGGGACGATGGTCAGTGCTAATGGAGTTGTCTATGTGGCTTCTGCAGACAAAGGATTGTTTGCTGTGCAGACGAAAGATGGAAACGACCTGTGGCAATTTCCCCAGGATGCTGCCATTGTTGATCGCGACGAAAACAGCGGCATCTTCTATACGATCTCAGGTTCCTCTGTTGCGGCGGTAGGAACAGATGGTCGTCTTCTCTGGAAAATCCCACAGCAAACAGACTCGCAAGGCTACCTGGCATCCAATGGAATTGTCTACCAACTGATACCGGGAGGGCTTGCAGGTCCTTCCAACGAACAGCGCTATCCCTGGGCAGATCTCACAGCCACGCGAGGGCGTGATGATAAGTCACTCTGGTCGAAGCATCTTCAATTCTAGACAAGAAGGTACCATTCCAAACCCGCTGAGTCCTTGGTAGCAGCCGTGTGCAGGAATGGTTGTAAGAGGAAATGCTACAATTAGGAAAGCAGGAAATAAGCTTTTATCCGTCGTGTAGGTTTGAGCAAAAGGAGTACAAGTCTTATGCGATATATGGTCAGTTTCACGTTTGTTCCAGGACACCAGGCAGAAATTACCGCACTCATTCCACAAGAGCAGGCACACGTTGCGGTATTGAGAGAGAGAGGTACTATTGAGGCTCTCTACCTCAGTTTTGAGAATGGTGGTCGTGGCTGGATTGTGATGCAGGGCGAGTCGAAGGAAGAGATACAGAAAGCGTTGGAAGCTTTCCCGCTCCATCCGTATATGCTGCTGGAAATTGCAACATTGCGATAGTTTCCCTGAACCGGATGGAGGCCAACTCACGCCCCATCCGGTTCAGTAACGCTCAGTTGACCTTAAGAGGCGCTTCTCGATTGAGAGAACGAGACCGGAACCTGCTCTGCGCCCACAACCAACTCTTGCCTATCCTGCCTGACCCGACTTCGCATCGTGGCAGCCGCGTCACTATCATGCATGGTCAGCGCAATACCGGCACCAATGCCCGCAAGGATGGCCGCAGCAATAAAAGCGACATGATAGGCCGTAAGGTTTGGCACGACTGCACCACTCACACTCACCTGCGTCATACCCACAGCACTGATCACACTACTGAGCAAGGCAACACCAATGGAAGCACCAATCTGCCGTTGTGCATTAAAGAGCGCCGAAGCCTGTCCGGTCTGCGCCGATGAGATGGTCGAGAAGGATGCTGCCTGCACCGATGTAAAGGAGAACGCCATACCAGCACCCGTGAGGAACATCAAAGAACGCATCAACCAGAGCGTCGTGTCCTGCCCCATAAAACACATCAACGCCATGAAGATCGCAACGCCAGTGAGTCCGCCAGCAATGAGCCGACGTGGCCCAACACCAGGATAGAGACGCGTGGCTATCTGGGTAGCAACCAGTACACCAACTGCTTCCGGAAACGTAGTCAGGCCGGATGCAAGAGCTGAGGCACCTCGCGCCTCCTGTAGAAACAAAGGGACAGCGTAGAGCAAGCCAAGGAAACCAGCAGTGGAAAAGAACGAAACCAGGTTACCTGTACGAAACACGCGATTGCCAAACAACCGTAAATCCAGGATTGGATGCGTCGAACGCAACTCAACAAAAACAAATGTTGTGAGACAGACGAGACCTATCGCTAAACAAGCAAGAATACCGGGAGAAGTCCAGCCATAACTTGGCCCTTCGCTCAAGGCATACATCGTGAGAGCAAGACCAATACCCGCCAGTAAGAAACCTGGAAGATCAAAGGATCTGGCCGTGCGCTCGATATGTTCTGATAAGAAGACGAGACCAAAGAGGAAGGCCGCGACACCAATAGGCACATTGACGAAAAATACCCAGTGCCACGACAATTTATCAATAAGCAAACCACCAATCACCGGACCAGAGGCAGGAGCAAGCACCGTTGGTATATTGAGAATACGTGAGACCTGGACACGCTCACTGGGAGGGAAGGTGCGATACAGAATAGCAGTTCCGACCGGAGTCAGCGCACCACCTCCGATGCCTTGCAAAACACGAAATCCTATGAGCATAGGAAGGCTGGTCGCTAATCCGCAAAGAGCTGATGCAATGGTAAAGAGCGCCAGGGCCGCCAAAAGATACGCTTGGTACCCAGACGATCACCCAGCCATCCAGAGGCGGGAATAATAATGGCGAGGCTCACAAGATAGCCAACAACTACAGCATCGATCGAGGTACCAACGGCGTTGAACTGACGACTCATTGAGGGCAGCGCAACATTTACAATCGTTGTATCCATAATTGACATAAACATTGCAGCTACGAAGACGATACTCACACTGATCTTAGGATTGATGGACGGACGATGCATGCAATACACTCCAATTGATACGAAATAATCTTCGTTTGCTAGTCGTAAGGAGGAAGAAGCCTGTAGAGTACAAGTAGTTCTGTCTACCAGGAAGTCCTGGCACCTGGAGAGACGCCAAAGTACCTTCTCCGCACTGACCATAGGGTCATTACCTGATTACAACACAATTTTTCGTTCTTTCTATTCCACATTCGTAATAAGCTCTGGTTGACAATCATATACAATACGACAGTGATGATATACTCTTAAACAGGATACCTCTGACAACCTGACCACCAATCCCAGGAGGATGCAACCATGTTCCAGCATTTTGCAGGCAAGGGCGGCAGCAAAACGGCTTCTAACGCTCAACAGTTCACGACCCTTCAAGATGGGCCACTCAACGGTGCAGCAGCTACACGCCATATCCGTATAGCTATCCTGGGAACCGGCTTCTCTGGCCTGGGCATGGCCATCCTACTCAAGCAAAGCGGTCAGGAAGACTTTGTGGTGATCGAACGAGCAACAGACATTGGCGGCACATGGCGCGACAACACCTATCCAGGGTGCGCCTGTGATATCCCCTCACACCTGTATTCTTTCTCCTTTGCCCTTAACCCCCACTGGAGTCATGCTTACTCCCCTCAACGCGAGATCCGCGCTTATCTACGCCACTGCGCACGACGTTTCGGTGTCATTCCTCATATCCAATGGAACACCGAATTGCTCGCCGCTTCATGGAACGAAGACGACCAGCGCTGGCACATCACGACCACTCAAGGTCAACTCATTGCTGACATCCTCATCCTCGGCAACGGTCCCCTCAGCGAACCATCGCTTCCACCCATCCCAGGCATCGAGCGCTTCGAGGGCGTCCTGTTCCACTCGGCTCGCTGGAAACACGACTACGACCTCACAGGCAAACAAGTAGCCGTCATTGGCACAGGAGCATCGGCCATCCAGTTCGTCCCTCATATTCAGCCGCTTGTCGGTCACCTCTCTCTGTTCCAGCGTACACCCCCCTGGATTATGCCCCGCCAGGATCATCCTGTCCCCACATGGCAACGTACACTGTTTTCCATCTTACCCATCACCCAGCGCTTTATGCGTACAAGAATCTACTGGCGCAATGAGTTAACCGCGCTCGGCTTTGTCTATCGGCCCGCCATGATAGAAGCTGGCGTGCAAATCGCTCGTCGCCACCTCCTCCACCACATACCTGACCCTGTACTCCGGGCAAAGCTCACCCCTAACTATACAATGGGATGTAAACGCGTCCTGCTCTCCGATGACTTCTATCCAGCTCTCATGCAACCCAATACCGAGCTCATCACCGATAACATTAGCGAGGTACGCGCCAACAGTATTGTGACCGAAGACGGCAAAGAGCACCACGTCGATGCTATCATTTGTGCCACTGGCTTTCACGTTACCGATACACGGCTCCCTCACTACATCCATGGACGCACGACCCACTTCGCTCGCTGATGATTGGTACCCGGACCCCTGCGCCTATCTCGGGACAACCGTCTCAGGTTTCCCCAATCTGTTCTTACTGATTGGCCCTAACACGGGCCTGGGGCATAATTCTATGGTTTTTATGATTGAAGCGCAAATCTCATATATCCTGGATTGCCTGCATATAATGGATCGCCGGAACCTGCAAACCATCGAAGTGCGATCCGAGGTTCAAGATGCATTCAATACAGAAGCTCCAGCGGCGCATGCAGGGGACCGTATGGACCTCTGGCTGTGCAAGCTGGTACCTCGATGCCACTGGTCGCAACACGACGATCTGGCCCGGCTTTACCTTTGAGTTCCGCCACAGGACGCGTCGCTTTGATCTACAACATTACGATACTCAAAAATCCCAGCCTTGCCCCTCCCCTATTGACGAGTAGCATCAATATTCCACATAATTAAGCATATGGATTTTTACTCACAAACAAACTTCGGAAAATCCATATCCTCTTTAAGCAAGCATCCAGAAAGGAGGGGAGAAACAACGTACATCGCACCCCATAACCCCGTACAGCGTTGCTCATCGCTGACATCTCTCTCGCGCTGAACCGTACGGGCGCTATTGATACAGGCGCGATCTAGCAACCTGTCACCCTGTCAAACACGTCACATCTTACACGTATTTCGTTTTGTCACCCCCTAACAGGAGGTACATCTTGGCAACAAATCCGCGTTCAGCTAAAGAAGACCTTATCGCGCAGGACATCAAACGTCTCCACGGCATGGGTTATGCACAAGAGCTTTTTCGCACCATGGGTGGATTTTCAAACTTCGCCATCTCCTTCACCATTATCTCCGTCCTCAGTGGTTGTCTCACCCTTTTCTACACCGGCATTACCACATCTGGCTTCGCGGCGGGTGCAATTGGCTGGCCGCTGGTCACAGTCTTTGTGCTCATCGTCGCCTTAGGTATGGCCGAACTCGCCTCTGCTTATCCGACCGCCGGAGGACTCTACTACTGGGCCTCACAATTGGGCGGACCCGCCTGGGGCTGGTTTACCGGCTGGTTCAATCTCATTGGGCAGGTCGCAGTTACTGCTGGTATCGATTATGGCCTCGCCGTTTCCATCGATGTCTTGCTCAATGCCTGGTTCCCAGGCTTCCCGGCTAAGCTGGGTAGCATCCTTGCGATTGATCCCGCGACACAATGGACCACGCTGGCAATCTACGCGGTTGTCCTTATACTACACGCTGGCCTTAATATCTTCGGCGTGCGTATCGTCGCTCTTCTCAATGATATCAGCGTCTGGTGGCACATCGTTGGTGTCATCCTGATTGGTATAGGAGTCATCATTGCCGCACTCATTGGACAACAATTTGGTGGCGCAAATTTTACTACCCATATGACCGCTGCACCACTAAATTCCGCAGGAACCCTTTTCCAGGCCAATCCTAAATATAATGCAACCGGATTTCCAATCTGGTATGCCTTCTTATTGGGCCTGCTACTGGCACAGTACACCTACACAGGCTACGACGCCTCCGCGCACATGACCGAAGAAACCGTTGGTGCCTCAAGAAGAGCCCCATGGGGTATCGTCATGTCCGTCGTCGTCTCAGCCTTTGCCGGATACGTCGTCCTGATGGGATTGCTCTCCGCCGCCCCTGACCTGGTCAAAGCTGCTGGCTATATTAATCCCGTCCTCTATATTCTCGAAAGTCGCCTGGGCTACCTCCTTGGCACCCTGTTCTTCGCCGTTGCGGTAGGTGCACAGTTCTTCTGCGGGATGTCTTCTATCACCACCAATTCGCGCATGATCTATGCGTTCTCACGCGATGGAGCAGTTCCCTTCTCCAACCTGTGGCATCGCCTTGATCGCGGACGCACTCCACGTAATGCAATCATCCTGGCCGCTGTTGGCGCATTCATCCTCGCCATCCCGACCGTCTTCAATTTCGCCGCCTATGTCGCCATCACATCGATTGCGGTCATCGGCCTCTACATCTCTTACGTGTTGCCCATCTTACTACGCCTGTTCGTGAAAAATTTTCAGCGTGGCCCCTGGCACCTGGGGAGTTGGAGTAGACCGATAGGCATCATTGCGGTCTTGTGGGTTATCTTCATCTCAGTGCTGTTCATGCTCCCGACTGCCAATCCCGTCACAGCGGTAACGTTCAACTATACTCCTGTAGTGGTATTAGGCACCTTGATCATCCTGGTCATCTGGTGGTCTGTGAGCGTCCGTCACTGGTTTAAAGGCCCCCATATCCAGGGTTCGGCTGCCGAACTCTCTGAAATAGAAAAGAGCGTCGGCGAAACAACCCTTATCGACGACGCCCTCGCGTAGGGACCACGTTTACAACGCCCTCGCGTAGGGGCCGCGTTGACGACGCCCTCGCGTAGGGGCCGCGTTTACAACGCCCAGGTGATTCATCAAGCACCAACGGCACCATAAACGTGATCACTACTGCTCCGTTGATCGTAATTTGACTCCTGGAAAATGGACCCATCCATCGTAGGGGCACCGTTCACAAGATGATGATCAACGGAGTATTACCCATATGAAAGAGACAACACCATGAGACTTGCCAACAAAGTCGCCATCATCACTGGTTCCGCAAGCGGAATGGGCCAGGCCGCCGCCGAACTCTTCGCCAGTGAAGGAGCCAGCATCATCGTCACCGACATCAACGAAAAGGCAGGTGCAGAAACCGCACAAACCATTCGCGACTCCGGAGGAAACGCCACCTTCGTCAAAGCCGATGTCACCAACGAAAACGAAGTCAAAGCATTAGTAGACACCACTCTAGAAACCTTTGGTCACATCGATGTCCTCTATAACAACGCTGGCGTCATGCTGCCAGAAGATCAAAGCGTCGTCACAAACACCGAAGCCGTCTGGGAGAGAGTCCTCGACATCAACCTCAAAAGCGTCTTTCTCTGCTCCAAGCACACCATCCCTCATATGGTAAAGCAGGGGAAAGGCTCAATCATCAATATCGCCTCATTCGTCGCCTTGCTTGGGTGTACGGTACCACAGGATGCTTACACCGCCTCGAAAGGAGGCATCCTATCATTAACAAAGTCCCTTGCGGTACAATATGGTCAGAATGGTATTCGTTGCAACGCCATCTGTCCCGGCCCAATTGAAACTCCTCTGCTACGCTACCTGTGGACCAGTGAGGAAGCCCGCAACAAACGCCTGAATCGCATTCCTCTTGGCAGATTTGGTGAGGCACGAGATATTGTCTACATGGCCCTCTATCTGGCCTCCGATGAATCCGCCTGGACCACCGGTTCCTGGCTCGTCGTCGATGGAGGAATATCGTCAAATTATTTTTAACACTGCCCAACAATCAGTGTTGGGGAAGGGAATGTACAAACATCGTGGTAGGTATATCCCTACAGACCAGAAAGGTTAAGCAAGAATCATGGACATTACTGCTATAAAAAAAGACATCGCCGATGGGAAAATCGAGTACATCAAAGTCGGTGCACCCGATATAGAGGGCGTTTATCGGGGCAAGCGCGTGGCCTCACGCTTCTTTCTCGACTCCCTTGAGAGCGGATTTGCCCAATGCGATGTGCTCTTTGGCTGGGACATCGCCGAAAACGTGCTTCCCAACCTGGCATTCAGTAACTGGGCACGTGGCTTTGCCGACATCGTAATGAAACCTGATCTTGCCACATTCGCGCTCGTCCCCTGGGAAGAAAACGTCGCCTCCTGTATCTGTGACCTCTGGACCGAACATGGCGAACAGGTCACCATCTCCCCACGCTACATCCTCTCGACGCTGGTAGAACGTGCCCGTTCTCTGGGCTATGAACCGATGGCCGCTTCTGAATTAGAGTTTCGCTTCTTCCGCGAGAACCAGGTCTCGTTACGTTCAAAAGATTTTGGGCCGAACCTCACACCCCTTAACCCCGGTATGAACTGCTACGTCATCAGCCAATCAAGCGCCGATGATCAGCTCCTGGGGCGCATCGCGCGTATGATGCGCGACCATGGCGTCGAAATTGAGGGCTACAATCGCGAACACGGTCCCGGTATGTACGAAATGAACATCCACTATTCCAACGCCCTCACCGCCGCCGATAGAACCATGCTTTTTAAAACTGGTGTCAAAGAAATCTGTCACCAGATGGGCTTGAGCGCTACCTTCATGGCAAAATGGAACGACCAGGAAGATGGCAGTAGTGGCCACTCTCATCTAAGCCTCTGGGATCGCACCCTTGAACGCAACGTCTTCTGGGACAACGACGCCGAAGGACATATGTCTCCAACCATGCGCCACTTCCTCGCTGGTATCCTGAGCAAGCTTCCAGAGCTGATGGTTCTCTACGCGCCCTTCATCAACTCCTATAAACGCTATATAGAAGGCACATGGGCACCACTCAACACCACCTGGGGCATGGATAACCGCACATGCGCCGTACGTATCATCAACAATGGACAAAAAGCCATTCGCGTTGAAAATCGCGTTCCAGGTGCAGATGCCAACTTCTACCTGGTCTTCTCTGCTATGTTGGCAAGCGGTCTCTATGGTATTGAGCACAAGTTAGAACTTCCCAACCGCCTCTCAGGAAACGCCTACGATCCCACGGTGATCACAAAGGCGCTTGCAGAAGGCCAGATCCAGCCACTGGCACGTAACCTGGTCGATGCCACCCATGCATTTGAGCAGAGCGAAGTCGCTAAAGAATACCTGGGTGCAGACTTCGTTGAACATTTCGCTACAACCCGCAAGTGGGAAGTGCAGGAGTACGAAAAAGCTGTGACCAATTGGGATCGTCGGCGCTACTTTGAGCTCGTTTAAACAGGAATGACAAGAATGACACGGAGGAACGTTTATGACAAAACATGCGACAGGAAGCTTCGACGTGAAGAGCTGGAATGAAAAGCCCTACAGTGAAATTGATGGTCAACCCAAACTCACGCGTGCCGACGTGGTTTATGCATACCATGGAGACCTTGACGGTGAGGGCAAAATCGAATACCTGATGTGCTATTCTAGTAATAATATCGCTTACTTTATCGGCTATGAACAGATCACTGGTCGCCTGGGTGATCACTCAGGCAACTTCGTACTCCAACACATCGGTACATACGAAGGGGGAGCCGTCAAAGACACCTTGACCGTGGTACCCGCTTCCGCAACGGGTGATTTGAGCGGACTGCAAGGTTCGGGTATCAGTGGAGTCGATGGGGAAGCCACTTTCACCCTCGACTATGAAATTGTATAATCCCATCTAAAAAAATAGTAGGCGACACGGGCTTATAAATCGCACCCTTATACCATGCACGACACAAACTATGCCACTCACCTGAACAATGTTCCCAATGGTGTAGGGGTGCGATTTATAAACCCCATACACATGAAGTTAAGAAAGGATGAGCTTAAAAGAAGGGTAGACAAAAAGAGTCTCGATCTGACATCCTATTACTATTGTGAAAGATTTGATGTCAAGAAGGAGACCCCGATGAGCAGTGTATCACCAATAGCCCAGGCGTTGCAGGAGATTTTGAATGAGCATGCCGATGGGCTGGCGCGAGAAACGCAGTTTGTTCAACGAGAGCGAGAAGTCACCGGAAGAGCGTTTGCGCAGGCGCTGATCTTTGGCTGGTTGCAGGATCCGGAGACGACAGTTGATGGGTTAACCCAGATCTTGCAACGATGCCAGGTGAAGATTTCGGGCTCGGCTCTCAGCCAACGGTTCGGGCCTCACTCCGCCACGTTGCTAGAAGCGATCTTGCAAGAGGTGACGCAGCAGCAACTGAGCCGAGATGAGGTGCCCGCAGAACTCTTAGGCCGTTTCAGTGAGGTCTGGCTCGAAGACAGTTCGAGCATCGGGTTGCCGGAGCAATTGGTGGAGGTGTGGAAAGGCTGTGGAGGCAGCCCAGGAAGCACCCCTGCGGCTCTCAAGCTCTTTGCCCGCTGGGATGTGCGCAATGGCGTCCTGCAAGGGCCAGTGATCACGGATGGTCGTCACAGCGACAAACGAAGCCCGCTGGCCTTGGAAGCCTTGGAAGCCGGAAGCGTGCTCATCAGGGACCTGGGCTTCTGGGATACGGGGGGCTTTGAGCAGATCATCGCTCGAAAGCAGCCTCGGAGCCAACGCAGGTATATTCTCTCGCGGCTGCACTCGGGGGTCAAGCTTCGTCGGCGCACAGGGACAGTGATCGAGTTGAGAGCGATCCTGCCGCGACAAGTGGGAGAACGGCGAGAATTCGGAGCGGTGATCGGCCCTCATCGCTTGCCGGTACGGGTGCTCATCGAGCGGGTCCCTCATGCGGTGGGGGAACAGCGTCGGCAGGACATTCGGCACAACGCGCAGGATCATGGTCGCAGTGCTTCTGAGGAGACGCTCGCTCTGGCGGATTGGACGATCGTGATCACGAATATCCCTCGGCGGCTGGCAAGCTTTGACGAGATCCTGATCCCGCTGCGCTTGCGGTGGCAAATCGAACGACTCTTCCGGCTGTGGAAAGAACAGGGGCAAATTGATGAGACGCGGAGTAAAAGTCCTTGGCGCATCTTAACGGAGATTTACAGCAAGCTTGCGGCGATGGTGATCCAACAGTGGCTCATTCACGAGGGCTGTTGGCAGGATCCGGAGCGTAGCCTGTTCAAAGCGGCTCAAGTGGTGCGTCGAGAGGCAAATCTGATCATGTGGACCTTGCAAAAGGGGGGGCTGGAAGAGGTTTTACGCGACATCCTGACCTGTATGGAAGCGGGATGTCGCATGCAGCGGAGAAGGGATCGTCCCAGTACGGCTCAGTTTGTCTTGGGCGAGCCGCATCGCTGGCCAGTCCTCAAGGCCTCTCCGCTTGCTTGCTCTTAACTTCATGTCTATGGGGGTGCTATTTATAAACCCATCGCTGGATATCTCCTTTGCGCACCTCTAACCTCAGCATGGTACAATCTTAATAGACATATATAACAGTATATAACTAGATTGGCAGGCAACACGCAGAACCTGCCCCATATCGCAAAAGGGAATTGTGCCATGGCAACTCAAGTAAAAACCAACATACTCGACCAGAAAAAAGTACAGTATATTAGTAGCTACCCCCTTGTCGGCAACCTGCCTGAATATGGCAAGGACCGCCTGGGTCTTTTCAAGCGCATTGCGCGTGCAGGCGATGTCTATGGTATGCATTTTGGTCCATTCCCAGCCATCATGTTCAACAAGCCAGAGCATATCCATGGTATCCTGGTCGAACATGCTTACGATTTTGACAAGGGCGACGCTATCCATAACGTCTTCCGTCCTGTTGCTGGTGATGGGATCTTCACCAGCGAAGGTGATTTACACCGTCGCCAGCGCAAACTGATGGCTCCATCCTTCCAGCCACGCCATATCGCCAGTTATGCCTCCATTATGGGACAATACGGAGAGCAAATTCAGCAAACATGGCAGGATGGTGCTATCATCGACATTGATCAGCAGATGACAAGCCTTACGATGAGTATTATAGGAAAAGCGCTCTTCGATGCCGATGTCTTCACTGAAACGGACGAACTCGGCGATGCAATGTCAGTTATCTTTGAACACGTCTCCCATAGACTTTCAATACTTTTACCGCCACCGTATAGCTGGCCTTTGCCACGCAATCGTCGCACACATAAAGCCATACAGGTACTACGCAACTCGATACAACGTTTCATTGATGAGCGCCGCAACAGTGCAACGGAGCGCAACGACTTCCTCTCCATCCTACTCCAAGCTAGAGATGAAGATGGCAACCCCATGAGCGATGATCAATTAATGGCCGAGTGCCTGACCCTCTTCGGTGCAGGTCATGAAACGACTGCAACGGCTCTAAACTGGGTGTGGTATCTGCTTTGCCAGCACCCGGAGATCTATCAAAAGGTCCAGCAGGAAGTTGATGGTGCCTTGCAAGGTCGCACACCAACGTACGATGATCTGGCACGTCTGCCATATTGCTTGCAAGTCTTTAAGGAAGCACTACGTCTCTACCCGCCCGCGTATGCAACCTCCAGACGTGCATTACATGATGTGGAGATCAACGGCTATCACATCTCTAAGAACCAGGTCGTCCTGCTCGCTCCTTATACATTGCATCGTCGCCCGGAATACTTTCCAGACCCAGAGAAGTTTGATCCTGAGCGCTTCACGCCCGAACGGGAAAAACTGCTTCCCCGCTATGCCTTTGTGCCCTTTGGTGCTGGTCCGCGCATCTGTATCGGCCTGTACTTTTCTATGATGGAGGGCCATCTTCTGCTGGCAACTCTTGCTCAGCGCGTCAGTTTTTCCCTGGTTCCCGATCAGACCATCACACCTGATCCGGTGCACCACCTGACCTTGCGCCCCACTGGTAAGGTAAATGTAATAGTGAAGAGGAGATAGTTTTTTAGAACCGTTAACACATCGGAGGAACTATAACACATCTCCCAGCAAATCTTGCTCTAATGGCCCATCATGCTTTGAAATCGCGCGACGGGCCAACACAAAGTATTCGTACCCAAAGATTTGATCGCGCACCTCTGCCGGTATGGTGAAGACAAAACTGTCGGGCGCAATCTGCGTTTTGTGTGCAGCAAACGCCTTCATCTTGCTCTCAATATAGTCTCGTACATCAACCCTTGTCGTAAGGATCTCATCAGGCGTGCCCATAATTGCCGTATTCATAGCAGGATTATTCCATGGACCATCCGCGTCCGATTGCTTCGCCTCCTCCATCATCTGTACCATAAAAGAACGCGGCATCGCCGTATAATACAACTTAGAAGGTTGCCATGGTTCCAGTCCCAACTCAGGAAAACAACGTGGCTCTCCTGCCGCCTCAAACGCAGCATTGGTGACGCGCTGAGCCTGAATATGATCAGGGTGCCCATAGCTGCCAAAGGCATCATAGGTCACCAGAATCTGTGGTTTCAATTCACGAATTATCACTACTAATCGCTTCACCGCCTCGTCGAATATTGCCCGGTAAAATGCTTCTGGATGATTGTTTGACGCGGTTCCGGCCATTCCCGAATCGCGGAAACCAAGTAGACGCAATTCTTGAATGTGTAGTGCATCGACTGAAGCCTGTAACTCTTTACGGCGCTCTTCTGCCAGGCGCGGAAACAGCTCCTTTTTCGCCTGTTCGTCCAGTTTTGGATCAACGATTTCGCCCTCTTCTCCCATCGTTGAGGTCACCAGGATGGTGCGCACTCCATGATCGGCTAAAAGTGCAAATGTTCCGCCCGTACCGAAGACTTCATCGTCGGGATGAGCGTGAATGGCCATGAATGTTGGTGGTGTGTTCTGATTATCAGACATATGTTTTTTCTCTCAATCTTGTTGCATAGGCATTTGTACTTAGCATTATATCTGATAGCAGAACTTGCAATGATAGGAATAACAAGATTTAATCCTGGGCAAGCAGTTATGCAACCGCCTCATCTCCCATCAATCTGTGGGAACGAGCTATTCCCAGGCCAAAGAAAACCCTGCTTGCTCATATTCCTTTGCTCTGGCCCGCCGAAACTCTTGAGGAATCCATCTCAATGTATGAATGATGAGCCGTTCAAAAACATCCTTGCTTTCCTTGGTTGAGCACTTCTTTCTCCAGGGAGGCCGTATCACGCTTCCCCAGGGATGGTCCCTATAGGTAAACAGGAACTGTCCCTCATAAAGATACTCTATCTTGACCATCTCACGATTTATTACAAAAGGGCTGTAGGCAGAGACAAGGAGATCCGTGTGGGAAGTAATTGCATGGAGAAGGGGTGCAGAAGGGGAGGCCGTTATCGCTTTGACCAGATCGAGAAGAGGTTCACAGGGCAAGCCTTCATTCGCCAGGCGATTATAGAAAGCTTGTATTCTATCCCACGAATATCCCTCTAAAATATGCATGGAAGTATAACTACAGGGACGTTGGATGACGAACTTTGGAAAACGATTTTCTTGTTGTTCTGGCTGGCTCATAACATCTGGTTCCTCTCGGCTCTTTCCTTCTTTCTGCTGGTTCCCCTTATCTTATCACATCGAGGGCAATTTACCATCGTTCATTGAGAATAAAGTTGGAAATCATTATGACAACTCCAACGCTCCAATATTATCAAGCTGTATCACCAGATCAACCCCGCTACGCACTGGCAGGCTAGCCGTCTCAGGTAATGCCTGCAATTCTTTCGCAACACTATCCACATCAGCCAACCTGTGCTGACCATCGAAAAGATTGAGCAGAATCTCTTCAGCCGGATGGAGATCAAGATAGTTACGACTCTGCTTATTGACAACACGTAAGGTATTGCGCACCGCTCCCTGGTAAAAATACATTCCATCCGTCAATTGCACGTTGTTATTCAGGCATAAGGGACGATCCGCATAGCGAGCTTCTATATTAGCTCTATCATAAGGAACTCCAAAGAGGCCATTGACTAACTGCTGAGCCTCATCCAGAGGATAACTCCCAAACAGGCTCAACGACTCGGCCCGTGTTGCGTATCCGGACGCTATACGGTTGAATGCTTCACGGTCGGTCAGATTGATCTTGCTCTCACTCTGGGCAAGTGTACGACGCGCTTCCCAGAACCAGCTCTCCATTGAGAAGTTGTTGCTATACCAGAAGGAAGCCATATCACGATAGGCTTTCAAATAAGTATGATAGGTCTCTTCGTAAAATTGCCAGTAGGAGCGTACCTCTTCATCGCTGTTCGCTCTAAAGGCTGAGTTGAGCGTATAAGCAGCTTTTTGCCCCAACTCATGAGCCAGCATAACGCCTGATGAGAGCACAGGGTCAACAAAACCTGCCGCATCACCAACCATTGCCCAACCAGGACCGCTCATCTGGCGGCTGGTATAAGACCAGTCCTGAATGGCACAGACATCACGCTTCTGATCACGCGCAATATGGACAAGATGCGCTTTCCCCAGCAATCCCTGTACTTCAGGACAGGCAGCCAGTTCTTCCCGATACAGTTGTTCTGGATTGTTGGGCATACGCTTGAGCGTCTGGCGATGCGTCACAAAACCTACTCCGACGATATCGCGGCTCATCGGAATATACCATATCCAGCCACGCGGAGTCGTGATGATGCAGATGCGTGTCAGGTCAGGATGGCCTACATATTCGTAGATCCACTTCGCCCCTTTCCAATAACCAAACAGCGCATAGTTATTCATCTGCTGATCGTACTCGCGCAATCCCAGTTCGGTCCCGATCAACGCGCTCTGCCCACTGCAGTCCATTAGCCACGTGCACTCAGCCGTATATATCCCCAGATCATCGCGATACTCAACGCCCGTAAGGCGCTCACCAGCCTTTTTACGCAGTACACGCAACACACGCGCTCCCTGCTTCACCTCAACACCTGCGGACGATGTATGTTTCAGCAGCAGGTGATCGTACTCGGCCCGCTTCACCTGCCACGCTTTGGTAAAAAGTTCTGGCAGCGTTTTGCCTTGCGCCACAAGTCGTGAGATCACACCATCAAACTCAAAGCCCCAGGGTTCGCGATTCTGGCCCCAGATATAGGTTGCGCCCAATTTCTCCACAAACCCTGCTTTGTTTATTTTGTCGTATGCTTCCATCTCCTGTAGAACCGGGGATGCGCCCGCCAGCAATGACTCGCCCACGTGATGGCGTGGGAAATGCGCTTTCTCCAGCAGCAAAATGCGCAGATGGGGTGCGTAACGTTTTGTAAGCGTTGCCGTCGTGCTTCCTGCTGGTCCTCCGCCAACGATGATAATGTCGTAATGCATTATTGCCTCCTCTTTTGGTGCATTTGATCATGGATTCCCCTGGACGTCGTAAACGCGGCCCCTACGCTGGGTGTCGTAAATGCAGTGCCAATTTCACAATGGGCGTTTCCATACATGGCCACCAGCCAGTAAAATGTACAGGTTTGTATCATCCCCGGCAATATCAACGATCTGCTCTACAGGAAGACCTTCATTATCCGGCTGCCAGCTTTCGCCCCAGTCGTCCGAACGATGAATACCTGTCGTGGTCAGAGCAACCAATGTATTGTAGGAGCCAGATTTATCGCGCCCAGGTGTGTCACTCCCTGCCGTCTCGCCTCCATCTTGCGCAAGGACATTCCGTCCACTATCTTTGTTTTGCCGCATGCTCACCACGCGTCGTATCATACCACCCTCATTACTCATGCTCACCTTGTTCCACTGACCTGACGCGTTTTGCAATAGTATAACGCTGCTGATCGTTATAAGAGGAGGATCATCGCACGTTGCAACCAGGGGCCACTGCGTCTCAGCCTCGATACTACGTTCCCACGTCTCGCCATCATCGGTAGAGGACCAGATACATACACGATACTGCCTGGGATCATAGGTTGCGGCAACGAGCCTCTGCGGTATGGCCTCTAAAGCCACCACAGGCAAAACACCAAAGGGTGGTCGCAAAGATCGCCAGGTTGTGCCTTTGTCATCACTGCGCAACAAGCGCGTTCCATCACCATTCACTACCCATGTCTGCCACGAAGCACCACTCTGACGAAAGGTAATAAAATTCACCTGCCCGGCCTGCCCCTCTATAAGCATTCGTCGTTCGTAGGGGCCTGATTTATCGCGCCCAGGTGTGCCACTCCCTGCCGTCTCACTCCCCTCACCAGACGATAGACGCATAAGACCATCAAGGCCGGACACAAACAGCGAACCATCCGGGGCAATAGCTGTACCTGTAAGCGCCTGTGGAAGATCCGGAAAGGCTTTCCAGTCAGAACCCGTGTAGTGCACCATTCCAGCATAAGCACCTGCCAACAATGGTTGCCTTTCATAGACGAACAGATCGCAAAGATCATGCACAGGTGGACAGGGAAGATCGTGCCATGTACGCCCACCATCATCGCTACAACTTACACCACTGCCTGTCCCCACATAAAGCCTACCATCTCCAGACGCAAACGAGAGCACAGCATCATCATAGACCGTCTCCCAGCTCCTCCCTCCATCACCCGAACGCAAAAGCCCCCGCTCAAGCGTACCCACAAACAGCGTCTTCCCACCATCGCGCCCAGGTGTCACCCTATCTCCTCCATTACCCTCCTCAACAAATAAGGAAAGAATTTGCACATCCCGCAATGAATTCTCATCAAGAAACCAGTGCACACCACCATCAGTCGAGCGGAGCAATCCTTCATGCTCCAGGGATGCCAGAAACTCCCTATCCGATAGAGAGACAATCGTATCTATGCCCAGCTCCTCGCCTTCGTAGACACGACGCCACGCTCGCCCCCCATTCGATGACCGATAGATACCATCAGACGTTGCAGCCAATAGCACCGAACCAGAGAACCATGCAAGTGCAGTCACTTCAAAGCTCTCCAGGCCGAACGATGCATTTACCCAGGTGCGACCACCATCATCAGTGCGCAGAATCCCATTCTCCATTGTAGCAGCAATAGCGGTATGATCTTCAGAAAAATGGGGTGAAAGCGCAAAGGCGGTGATTGAAGCGCTTCCATCCTCAAGGGCCACAGGTTGCCAATGCATTCCTCCATCAAGAGAATACGCAATACCCTCTAAACCACCAGCTAGCAGCAATCCCTCTCTATAGGTTAATGCCGTAACCAGTGAAAGCGCTAATGTTGAAATTCTTGGCTGCCAACCATCTATAGTGGGAATATTCCCTTGTATATGGTCAGGATACCATGCAACGCCACCGGTACCACCTGCCCATATACCATTCTGTCCAGCCGCGAGCGTAAAGACAGGAGATGATACCATAATTGGCGGCAAACGATGCCACTCATTCCTGGTCATTGTTTCCACATTATTACCTCCTTGTAATGTATTTTTCCTGAAATACCTGTATTTGTCATATTTCTAGCTGCTAAATACAATGGTGTTTGTAGTCATAATCATTGTGGCGAGGCTAGTGGCCGCGTTCAATACGCCGCACATCACGCTCAAGCTATCAAGAATTCTGCGTTCTGTCATACAGGCATAGTCACCACGCAATACGTCAAATCCATAACCCGGCCCCAGGTGCTGAACTGCGTCTAACGCCAATGGTGGATGAATTTTTCCGTGATTGCGCACGATCTGGAGAAATGGTGCTTTAAGTGCAGCTTCCACCAATGCGACTCCATACACCTCATCTTCGTGCTGGCAGGCTACGCGAGCTTCATAAAGTGCTGGAATACATGCCAGAAAGGCCGCACCACCACCAGGAACAAGCCCTCCATCATATGCAGCTTCCAGGGCTCGCAATGCCTTCTTCACTTGCTCCTTTTTTATCTCTTGCTCTTGTTCTGTGTATGCTCCCAATTTGAGCACACCAATGCCACCCGAAAGCCGCGCAAGTCGTACGCGCAACGCATCCCAGTTGCTATCATACGAGCGCGACGCAAGCTTCAATTCAGCACGCACCTCGGCGATACGCTGCTTGATAGTCTGCTTGTCTCCTGCGCCATCCGCGAAGATCACGCCGTTGGAGTTCAATACTACACGCCTGGCTCGTCCAAAAAACTCCGGCTGCATCCTCTGTGAAGATCTGCCAGTCAGGTCAGAAAGCACCTGCCCTCCGGTAAGCGCTGCAATATCAGTTAGATCATCATGAATATTCATTTGCCCCGATGAGAGCACTAACATACCAACCGTCAATACACCGCGCACATGATTAGTGATGAGCGTCGCGAGGGCCATATCGCTAATACCACGTGCCAGTACTAGCAAGGGTGGTTTATTCTCATCTGCCAGAGCCAGTTCAAGCGCTAGCTGAACCTGATCCAGCGTTTTCAGTTCTTCATCCGCAAGCAGTATAAGTGGATTGCTTAAGATCAGGCCAGCATTTCCGGCAGGAACGAGGAGATGTGAAGGAATATAACCATCCCATTTGCCCCCTCTGATATATTCATGGTCGAGTCGTGGTGCCGGGATATCTTCCGTAAGCACGGTTGCATGCTCACCAAGCGTATCAAATATCTGGCCCAATACCTCGCCCAACTCCGGATCCCCCACCACGGCTGTCGCTAGAGAAGTTACTTCATCCAGATCTGTAACAGGACGGGCCTGCGCCGCGAGTGCACACTCTGCGGCTCTAACAGCACGCTCAATACCACGCATCATCAAGGCTGGATTGGCTCCCGCAGCCGCCATTCTCACCCCCTCGCGTAGCATCGCTCTTGCCATAACTGCCGCCATTGCCGCGCCATCACCATAACGATCATGCAATTCTAACACCATCTTGCGCAGCATCATCGCACCCATGTTGCTGCCACGGCCCGGTAGTTGAATCATGCGCCGGGCGATAGTGCTGGAATCGGTGAGAATTTCGGCCTCACCCCTGGAGCGTTCATTCACGATAATGCCCTTCGCTGGTCCAAGCGTCAAGGCAAGAGGTGCGGCAAGAGTTGCAACGCCTTTATAGAGGATCGCCAGAGTGCGTGGTGAATTGACCAATGGATGCTCAGTTGCCATCATACCAGACCTGCCTTGTTTTTGTGTTGCCTGAGGTGTTCTTGTGCCAGCAATTCGTGACAGCGCCGTGTCTGCAATAGTGCGACGACAATTGGCACAATCAAGAAAAAGCCACCAATCGAAACCACTCCTAGCATCATTACCAACAATACAACGATGCCCGTCTGAAGTGTTGGACCTGGATAGCGCCAGACAAGAAGGGCAGATTGACGAAGCAAGAAGAGCGATGAGCGCCCCGGATACTCTACAAACAATGGTCCCCAATACAAGGAGCAAACGAGAAGCACCAGGATGATGAAGCGTAGAAGTACGTCAAGCAAAAGGATATGCATCGCTGAAGTAAACACCGCCAGCCAGAAGAACAACGCCAGGGTTCCTAGCAATGGCGAGAGGCTGAGAAAACTGGGTAGTACCACCTCGCGAAAATCTTCCTTGAGCATATCTAGCCGCAACGTTTCGTATTGACAGACATGAGCCATGAGTCTGAAAAGTACGCCCGTTGCAGGTACAAGTGCCACAATGCTATAAAGCACTAATACGATGCGCACAATGGGTGGCAATGCTATAAAGACATAGGCAACAATGGCTGGTAGCAATTGCAGCGACCAGCCAATATTAGTAGCAAGTAGCCGTTCCAGGTTATCTTTCACCAGGGCAAAGGCTCCCCAGATAGGACGGTGGATGCTTTCGTCTTCTGCTCCGATATCTTCAAAAAATGGCATGGTACTTATCTGCTTTCTAGACGAGCGCGTCGGTATCTGGCGTGCAAGTCCCACATAGGCTGTTCTGTTTCCCTTCATTTGAACGAGGTAGGCCCCTACGTCCATAGGTCATTTGATACCGCGTATGCGAACGCCACGTAACAGATATTCACGACAGAGGATGAACACGAGAAAGATGGGAATGGTTTGTATGAGTCCAAGGACCATCAAGCCGTTCCAGGAGAGGCCAGCAGCCAGAGCTTGCTTCATTACTGCCGATTGTCCCAGGGCACCAGCCGCATTAGTAACGTTGGCTTTATCAAAGTTGGTGATGAGCGTATAAATTGCAACCGAGGTCGGCTCATTCGTTGTCGTGCGAAAGGCCAGCGACGGCCACAGGAAGTTATCCCACACACCTGAAAATTGCAACCAGATCGCAACCGCGAAAACAGGAATGCTCATTGGGAAAACAATGCGGCGGAAGATATTGAACTCCGATCCACCATCAACACGTGCCGCCTGAATGACTGAGTTGGGAATGGTATCAAAGAACCCTTTGAAGATCAGGAAATTGAAGGCATTGAAACCTGCCGGAAGAATAATCGCCCACGCAGTATCCCAGATACTGATGGTTGGAAAGACCTGGTCGGTCCCTGGGAAGTTAGGTACCGATCCCAGGGGAAGGGCGAAAGGAAAACTCAACGTAAGCAATAATGTTGGCAGAAGCGTAATCGAAGCAGGTACCATCAAAGTACCGATAAAGAAAAGAAACGACCAGCGTGCCACCGGCCCACGCTGCAATTTACTATTGGCATACGCAGCAAAGGCTGTTATGGGCAGTGAAATAAGCAGCACACCACCTACCTGGATAATGGAATTGAGTAAATATTGATAGAACGGATCAGGCATCAATGGAGTGGTAGGCGAAGTGAGACCGGAGGAAGCTACCCGCCAGATGAGTTGCCATGCCGCCAATGTCGGTTGCTGCGGCCAGAGCGTAGGAGGATATTGAAAAACCTCCAGGCCGCTTTTGAATGATGTTATGATCATAAAATAGAATGGCAACAGGTGCAAGAAGACGCCCACACACAGCACGACTACCACCGACCACCAGATAACACGCACATTCCCTTGCTTACGCCCTACCTTCGGAAAAAGTGACATATCGCTACAGCCTTTCTAATCAGAACAATAAAGAACACAAGGAAATGATAAATCACGGACGCCGTAAACGGGTTCCCTACACATCCGGATCTTCCTTAAAAAGAGTCCGAAACACGATCACAATCGCCAGAATGACTGCAAACAGGTAGATTGATAGTGCTGTTGCATCCGAATAGCGTATATTCTGGATATAGCTGTACAGGTACAACACTACTGTACGACTGGCACCTTCTGGTCCACCACCAGTCAAAATGTATGGCGTGTTAAACTCTTGTAATGAGCCGATAATTGCGTAGGTTAACAAAACCGAGATCACGGGGCGCAAACGTGGTAGAGAGATAGTCCAGATTTTGCGCCAGAAGCCAGCTCCCTCTACTTCAGCAGCCTCATAGTAAGAACTGGGAATACTTTGCAAACTGGCCATGTAGAATAGACCAGGACCAAACAGGAGGATGCCAGGGAAAATAATCCAGAATAGCACCTGATTGGGATCGTCAAGAAAGAGCTGATGCGGCAAATGCAAGATCTGAGTTGCAATATACTCAAATACACCGATCTGATTGTCATAGACGTAGCGCCAGAGGATCGTGCTGGCAATCGAACTAAGAGGTAGGAACCAGAGCAGCATCATCCAGCGCATCACACGCGGAGGCATCTCCATCAGCAGGATCGCCACGATGATAGGAATAATAAAGGTCAGGGCAATGGTCAGGCCAGCATACGTAAAGGTCACACGAAATGCTTGTGCCACCAGTGGATCTCGCCAGACGCGAATATAGCTATCAAGTCCGGTGAACTTGCTAGGCAGAATTGGTTGCGCGTCAGTAAAGCTGATCCCAAATGCTACCGCGAGGGGATACCAGCCCCAAATGAGTTGAAACAGGAGAGCTGGAATGATAAATAACCACGCTTCAATGCGGCTGCGACGCCGCAATGCGGAACCCTGTACGACCTGATTCTCGGTAACGCTTTGATTGGTTGTTGCACTCGTAACGTGACTCGACATATCATTTTCCTTTTCTACGTCTTTCCCAAGGTGCCCGTGTGCCCGCCAGGTGCCCGCGTCCCTGCAGTTCTGCTCATCGGGACGCGGGCACCCGCAAGGGGATGCCCCTACTATCCTCCTATAGCGGGTAAGATGGTCTGCTCATACCAGGGATGGAAATCCTGCGTGTAGAAATCAGGCGCATTTTTCTGCCAGAAAGTATCAAGCGCTGCATAGAACGCTTTTGCGCCTTTCAAGAAATCTGCCTTCGAGATGCTTGAGGTAAGAGAGGCAAACTGCTGATTTTGCGAGGTCTGCAGTTTCGCAAGAATGGGATCAATGGGATTTTGTGTAAAGGTGAGCCCATTGATGGCATCATTCATGGCATCCTCGGTCGGAAGCGTGTTCTGCTCTGCCGGGAAGAACGTTGTATACGTGGGGATCAGGGGAATAGCTGCTACCGTCTGGAATGCCTGGATCGTTTTTGGACCCCAGGCTTCTTCGGCTGTCCCTGGAATATTTGGGAACGTCGCCATATTTTTCGTCATGGGGGAAGCACTGTTATAGACTAGCTTGAGATCCTTTGTATTCTGGTACTGCTCATAGATTTGATCAACCGCACCCTGCCCAACAATCATATAGATGAGGAAATCGTACGCTTTCGCGAGAGCTGGTTGATTGCGCTGCAGTCGAGGATCAATCGAACCGATTGCTCCCCCGGCCTGCGTTGCGCCAAAAGATCCATTCGGCCCACCAGGGTTGGGAACGAAACCAATTACCTCATCTATTGTTTTATTCAAACGGTTGGTCAGTACCTGCGCCGCAGTGGTGTTTGATGCTGATGGCGGGGAGGTTATAAACGAAACATCAATGGATCCCATGGCAATATCGCCACGCACAAATGCTGCATCAATGTCTCCATCACCATAGTTCTTATTAATCAAAATACTCTTATCTTCATAGACCATCGCTCGCCAGTTATTGGTGACAGCCTCATAGCGGCTCGTAATAGAGTTCACGTCCAGACGCCAGGGATAGTTTGATGAAGGCGACGGCGTAAGCCCTAATGATCCCATTGCTACCGCACTGGAAACCAATCCATTTGAGTTGATGTCCTCTGAGAAAATGTAGGACTGCATCTGCGCACCATGCATCTTCCCCCTGGTCATCTGTTTTACAAAAACGCGAAAATCTTCCCACGTCCAGCCTGGCTTCGGCTCCTCCACACCATACTGCTGCACCAGATCACGTCGGTAGATGATACCATGACCAATTCCATACCCAGCAGGTGTACCATAGTAGCGCCCACCTACCTTACTACTGGTGAAAACTGGCAGATAGTTGGTCGTGAGTTGCGCCTCAAGATTATTCTTCGCGATAAGATCGGTAAGATCAGCAGCCAGACCACGTGTTAAAGCAGCTCTCACAGCAGGATCAAGGAAAGAACCAAGCACGTTGCCCATGAACCACGTCGGTGCTGTTCCAGCACTGATCGCCGGGACGAGTACCGTGGTGTCCCAGATATTTGTAGCACTGTGCTTGATGGTGACACCAGGATTCTGCTTCAACCATTTCGTGAGCGAGTCCGCGTACGACTTTGTGACTGGCGATGCTTTTATCTGCGCCGCCGTTGGCATCGAATCACCCGGCCACGCATTCGTATAAAACGTGACATTTACAGCAGAGGTACTTGATCCAGAACCTCCACAGGCCGCCAGAGCAGCTCCTCCAACAAGTGCAACACTTCCTACCGCCATTGTACGCAAGAGTTGACGACGCGTTACAGGTAAAGCATACGTTCTTTCCAAAGGAGAAGTTTCCTCGCAAATACGGGTAGATGTCTCTGACATAATGTGTTCTCCTCTTGACAACGTGTCAAGTGTTCCTATCTTCATCACTGAAGCACGACTTTCAGGGCTCTTCAACCAGATAGACTGACAGGCGCTAGCTCACACCTGTTTCCCCGTCAATACCCTTTCACTCCTCGTTTTCAAGAGCATTGACACAACTGTTTCAAAAACTAAACAATCTCTCCTTCCAGCAATGTTCTATCCAACGCATCCTGGCCTCCAGAACGCACGTACTCTCATACGATAGAAAGAGTGACGAGCAAGAAACATCAATACATATACACTTATCTATCTTCGATGTGCGGGCAAGGATAGACAGAATTTGCGTTGTTTTGAGAAGGAACACAAGGAGATGATGATAGCTAACACGCTTCTGTGGAGCAGTGGTACAAATACCTGAATGATTATTCAGTATAGGAGAGGTCGTGACATCAAAAGCATTGACCCGTCTGACAATATCTTCCATGATAAGCTGTGACATCCTTGCCCCCTTTACTCTCGCTTGCTCAAACGCTTATTTTCGTTCGATTGCGAGCTTTGGGATCGCTCTCATAAACCTTTTTTGAAGTGTACCCCATGCAAATCAGGTTGTCAAGAGGATTTTTCACTTTATCCTCACCATCTCCTCATCACGCCCTGTTGTTCATAGACCATCTATTTTTATTGCTTGCTCTGTTGTCGGATCAAATAAACAGAATGTCTCCGCATTGATACCAACTTGCACAATATCACCGTTCTCAGGTAGCGCCTCATCCGACCACACGGCCACGATTTCATTCTCATTATCCAACTTGAGCGTCACGTTGACCTCTCCAATTAACGCTTCTACGGCGACAACTTCAGCATGCAATACTTGCACATCGTAGTCCAGGCTAGCAAATTGCCAGTGTGGAACAACTGCTTGCGGACGGATACCCAGTACAATAGCCGATTTTCCATAGTGCTCCAGGTACGCACCCACTTTCTCGGTAGTGAAAACTCGTTTTCCCCAACCTGTACGACATAGTCCAAATCTTTGCGCACGAGATTTCCTGTTAGCAGGTTCATGGGAGGCGATCCCACAAAGCGAGCAATAAACATGTTTGCGGGTGTCTCTATCAGTTCGTCGGAGGTACCAACTTGCTGGAGATGCCCTTTTGCAATCACGGCGATGCGGTCGGCAAGAGCAAACGCCTCGGTCTGATCATGGGTAACATAGATACTCGGTTTCTGTTTGGTGCGATGCACCGAAATGATATCGCGTCGCGCCTGGTAACGCAGTTTAGGGTCTAGATTCGAGAGCGGCTCGTCGTAGAGGAACGCATCTGCATCTTTGACCAGGATACGAGCCAGCGCGACACGTTGCTGTTCGCCACCGGACAGATCGTTAATGTTATTATGTAAAAGTGGTGTCAATCCCAACTTCGCCGCTGCCTGGGGCACCAGTTTCTGTATCTTCGCTTTCGGCACGTGGCGGGCTTCCAGTCCATACGCGATATTTCCATAAACATCCATCGATGGGTAAAGCCCATAGTCCTGAAAAACCATCCCCAGATTGCGTTGACGCGGATTGAGCTTCGTCACATCCTGACCATTCAGCACAATACGCCCATCGTCGGGCAGCTCCAGCCCACAGATCATGCGTAAAATCGTCGTTTTGCCGCCGCCTGAGGGACCTAATAAGACAAAGAATTCGCCATCATTGACATGGAAACTTACTCTATTGACAACCAGGTTCTTGCCGAAGCGCTTTACCAGTCCCTGTACTTCAAGATCACTCATTGCTGATGCCTCCTTGCAGCATATTTAGCCATAGATCAGAGACCGTCCTGTCTCTTTATCAAAAAGATGCATCTTACGCCTGTTCACGGCTAACGGAACTTCTCGTCCGATGTAGCTGGCTGGCAAACGCGCTTTGAACGTTGCAACAAAGTCTTTTGGTTCATCTTCCAATGTGCTCAAATAGACAGTGCATCCAGCCGAAGTTGGTTCAATCACATTGACAACACCATAAATAGTATTCTCGTCGCTCACCGCAAACTGAGCACCCTTCGGTGATTGCAGATCCTCCGGTCGAATGCCAAGATTTACACGTTTGCCAATATAATCCTGTGCCTTTTCGCGCATCTCCTGAGGAAGCCGGATGGTAAAAGCAGATGTGACGAGATCGATAGCATCCTCTTCTGGCTTCAGCTCTGCCTCGAACAGATTAATACTGGGTGTACCGATGAAAAAAGCTACAAACTGGCTTAACGGCTTATCGTAAAGTTCTGTGCCAGTCCCGATCTGCTGAATCTTGCCATCGCGCATGACGGCAATACGATCTCCCAATGCCATTGCCTCCGATTGATCATGGGTGACATAAACGCTGGGTTTTCCCTTATCGCGGTGAAGCAGCAAGATATCCTCGCGAGCCTGGTGACGTAACTGCGCATCGAGATTGGCGAGTGGCTCATCGTACAGATAGAGATTGGCATCGCGTACCAGTGCACGTGCCAGTGCGACACGTTGCCGTTCTCCACCGCTCAGTTGGCGCGGCTTGCGCTTGAGAAGATGATCGATACGAAACATCTTTGCCGCATTGGGAACACGTTCTTTGATGATACTGCCGGCTGTGTGGCGCGAACGGAGGCCATAGGCGATGTTTTCAAAGACAGACATATGGGGAAAAATAGCGTAGTCCTGAAATACCATCGCGACATTGCGATCTTTGGGGCGGATCTCGTTGACAATACGCTCGCCAAACTGGATTTTACCGCTCGTAACTGGCTCCAGGCCCGCTAACAGGCGCAGCGTCGTTGTCTTCCCACAGCCAGATGGACCAACCAGTACCAGCATCTCCCTCTGACCAACCTCTAAGGAGACATCATTGACCGCCACTTTTTCGGAAAACTGTTTTACCAGATGTTCCGCTACAATTATGTTTGAGTCACCCATCCTTGTGTTCCTCTTTCTTGTATAAAGTGCGAAGAGAACAAATACTAAAAAAAGTCAGGTACGCCCGGTGTATGTATGATGCCTTCTCCCTCCTGCTCGAAGAAGTAGACACGCTCCCAATCAGGTGTTATAGCTATACGCTTGATCTCTTGTTGCTCTAAAGATGTAACAACGATCACATGGGTATCAAGAAACGATCCATGAATAAAAGCCGCACGCTCAGTCGGAATACGCTCGATATGACTTACCGGTAGAAGGATACCATCAGGCGTATTCAGTTGCCAGCCTTCAGGGCGCACTCCCATACGCACCTTGCCTGGTCGAAGAACACCACCCAGTGTTTCAGGCAATTTCCAGTGACCACCCGGCATGATTACCTGCCCATCCGCAATCTCAACAGGTAAAACATTTAACGGCGGTGTCCCAATAAACGTTGCAACGAACAGATTGAAGGGAGAGTAATAGAGATCATCAAACGTGCCGACCTGCTCAACATGGCCCTGGCGCATGACCGTGATGCGATCACCCATAAAGACTGCTTCTTGCTGATCATGCGTAACGTAGATCGTCGTAATAGCGAATTTGCGTAAGAGCTTTTTGATCTCAATACGTGTCTGTTCGCGCCGTTTGGCATCAAGATTGACAATAGGCTCATCCATCAAAAAGACCATCGGGTCACGTACAATACAACGCGCAATGGCGACACGCTGTTTCTCACCACCTGAGAGCGTGTCCGGCAATCTACCAAGTAAGAGTTCAAAATCGACGCCCATCAATTTAGCAGTCTGGCGAACACGCTCTTCCATCTCTTCTTTCGACTGCTCGTGCATCTCGAAATAATAGGCCAGGTTCCCCTTGCCCTTCATAGTAGGATAGAGCGCATAGTCCTGAAACACCATACCGATGCCTCGATCCTGAGGTTTGATGTCGGTGATATCGAAATCGTTATAGTAGACATGCCCTTTTTGAGGAACTCCAGGCCCGCAACGACCTTTAATAGCGTACTCTTGCCACACCCTGATGGGCCGACGATACTCATGGTCTCGCCGTCTTTGATGTCCAGGCTTACCTCATTGAGGGCTGGAGGAAGTTTATAACCGGTTAGCGTTACCTGATCTACGCTGTCGTATTCCTTTACGACCTTTTCAAGACGAACACGTGTCATGGTTCCCTCTCATAAGCGATGATTAGAGCTGAGCAACAGAAGTATCATTCTTTCCGTCTACAGCATATGCCTCTCGAAGCCTGGCACCACAGGATTGACGTACCACGAGCATCGTCGGGAAGATGACCTGCTGGGGTTGCCCATCCTTGCCTTCAAGTCGATCTATCAACATCTCGGTTGCCTTGCTTCCCATCTCTTCATTTGGCTGGCGGATCGTGGTGAGAGCAGGAATGATAACTTTCGTCTGAGGCACATCATCAAATCCCACGATAGCGATATCTTCCGGCACACGCAACTTTTGCTCGTAGATAGCGTGCAAAGCACCCGCCGCCATCATGTCGTTGCAAGAAAAAACTGCGGTAGGTGGATTATCCAGTTGCAGAAAATGCTGCATCATTTCTTTGCCACTCGTATGCAACCAGTCGCCTTCTCCCACTAATGAGGGGTCAACTGCTAATCCAGCCTCTTGCAATGCCCTCTCGTATCCGCTATAACGCCTGGAAACGCATACATCTACGTCTGGACCTTTGATGATGGCAATGCGTTGATGCCCCAGAGAAGTCAGATGTTTTACAGCCTTGTAGGCAGCCTCGACATCATCGACATCAACAAACGCCGCATCGTCACCCTCGGGGTCATGACCGATACGCGTGTAGGGAATACGTGCCTCTTTCAGAAAGAAGGGCAGGGGATCATGGCTCTCACTGCTGATGAGCACAATGCCATCAAAATAACGACTGCGCAACATATCGAAGAGCATTCTCTCCTCCATGTCACGTAAACCTAGCGAGAGCATAGCAAGATATCCGCGCTGAGCACACATCTGACCAATCCCCTGACCGAAAGAGGCAAAAATAGGGTTTGCCAGTAGATATTCAGTACTGCGAGGAAAGAGCACACCAATGAGCCTTGTACGTTGCGTCACCAGGTGACGTGCCGCTGCCTGGGGAGCATATCCATGTTCTTTTATGACGCCCAAAACGCGATCACGTACACTGGGTCGAACGCTTGGATGATCATTGAGCACACGCGAAACCGTTGAGCGGGAAACACTTGCCAGTCGGGCAATATCTTCAATAGTAAACTGCGACATTCCAGTCCCTTTACACCTCACCAATTGTTCAAGCGTTTACTTTTGCGCCTGCCATCAGGTACAATAAATTGGGATCGCTCTCAAGAGCGTACCTGATACAGATGATGTTGTCAAGAGTAGAGAAGGAGCTTTTCTCATGGTCCATCGCGTCCCCTTATTGCCGTACAATTTCTACTATACTGAACCCCCACAATTGCCTGTTCGCAAACCTGATGATCCGGATGGGCCCGATTTTGTAATACGAGCCGAATTCAAAGAACAGCACAATCGGAGCATCACACTGGGCGGTACGACACGTAGTGGACAAACTGTCTCCATCTCCATACAGATCGTAGCGGAAGGAATCGTACGTGTCTTGCTGGAAGATGAAGATAAGGTGGGTGATACAAAGCGAACACGGTTAGCACGAGATCTTCAATCTCAGGAACTACAAGCCAGATTAGAAAAAGCGGATGGACAAATCACGCTCAAAACCCCTGCTATCCAGGTATGTCTCGCACTCGATCCTTTCCATATCGCCTTCTATGGAGCGGATGGGCATCCTCTCCTTTCGCAAAACTATAGTGAAGTCACCAATGTGGGGATGAAGCTCACCGTGTTGCCATTTGGTTTTAGCCAGGTTGATGGGAAGCGTATCGCGTTCCATGATAGCTTTACAGCTGAACCAGACGAGCATTTCTACGGTTTCGGCGAGAAATTCACTGACTTCGACAAACGTGGACAACGCATAGAAACCTGGAACTATGACTGCGGCGGTGTCTTTAGCGAACGTTCCTACAAAAATGTTCCATTTTTCGTGAGCACACGCAACTATGGCATTTTTGTAGACAGCACAAAAGCCACGACCTTCGACATGGTAGCCAGCAATACAGCCGCCTTCAGCCTCATCAGTCCAGATAGTGCGCTCGACTATTATGTGATAGCGGGACCAGATATGAAAACGGTCATTACGCGTTATGCCGAATTGGTCAGTTTCCCTATCTTGCCGCCGAAATGGTCGCTGGGCCTATGGATGTCGTCGGGATTTCAACGCGATAATGCCGATGCTGTCTTGCAACGAGCCAGGCAGATAAGGGAAAACGATATACCCTGCGATATATTACACCTTGATTGTTACTGGCAACGCTTTGGGCGCTGGTCAGAGCTCTTGTGGGATAAGGAGATGTTTCCCGATCCAGCCGGTATGATTGCTCAGATTAAAGCAATGGGCTTTAAGGTCTGTCTGTGGATCAATTCATACATCGGGATCGAGAGTGAGCGCTTCACAGAAGCAAAAGAGCAGGAATATTTCCTCAAAAACGCCCAGGGAGAAACCTACGTGGTCAATATCTGGGGGGGCTTCCATCCTCCCGTAGGTATTCTCGACGTAACACATCCTGAGGCGGTAAATTGGTTTCAGAACCTGCTACGCGATCACCTGCGTATAGGTATCGATATTTTTAAAACTGATTTTGGTGAGGGGATACCAATCGATGCTGTAGCCCATAATGGAATGAGCGGAGAAGAACTGCACAATCTGTATCCGTTGCTCTACAATGACTTTGTTGCGGAGGTAACGGCGCAAGAGACAGGTCACACAGGACTAGTATGGGCGCGTTCGACATATGCGGGAGGACAACGCCATGCAGCTCAATGGGGAGGTGACGCGAACTGTACTTTTCCGGCAATGGCCTCAACACTGCGCGGCGGGTTGAGCATGGCGATGTGTGGGCATGCCTTCTGGAGTCACGATATTGGCGGTTTTACCATCCAGCCAACAGCAGAACTCTACATCCGTTGGGCACAATTTGGCCTCCTCTCACCACTCTCACGAGCCCATGGCAACACTACGCGGCTCCCATGGGATTATGGTGAGGACGCCCTCCGGATCTTCCGCACCTATGCACGTTTGCGCTATCATCTGCTTCCTTACATCTATACTTATGCGTGCATTGCGGCTGAGACAAGTTTGCCATTGTTGCGACCTATGGCGCTCGAATTTCAAGACGACCCAAGCACCTATACATTGGATTTACAATATATGTTTGGCAAGGAATTGCTGGTTGCGCCCATTTACAATAGCAGTGGAGAGCGAACTATCTATCTGCCCGAAGGACGCTGGATTGACTTCTGGACGCACGAAATACTTGAGGGTTCGCGCACAATCAAAGTCCTGGCTCCATTAGATAGGATGCCGCTCTACGTCCGTGCTAACGCGCTCATTCCGACAATTGAGCCACCACAATTCACCACTGACGCGCCATTTGAGGGGATCACCTTCAATGCCTATCTGCTAGAACAAGGGGCTTTTGAATTGCATGATACTGATAGAGTGACACGTGTCTCCGCAACGCTTGCCGGAGGCCAACTGCGTATCGAGACGGAAGGAGCGCAACATTCTCTGGCATTGCGATTACTCCCACTGGCTGGCAGACAGATCGAAACAGTCTATGTGAATGGTCGTGAAATAGGTAAAAAGGATTTTGCAGAAAAGGATGCAATGATACAGAATGCATGGATGGTCAAGCAAGATAGCACAACTCTGGTAGAGTGGGAAATGTAGGGCCGCGTTAACGCGGCCCAGGTGTGTGTGGGAGATTGATTGTACCACACACACCAGGGCGCGATAAATCGGGCCCCTACGGTATCAGGGTAGCTTTCAAATTAATGGGAGTGGACGCCAGAGCCTTAGACACAGGACAATTGGCTTTCGCACCCTGCGCAATACGCTGAAAGGTTGCCTCATCGATGCCAGGGATAACGGCTTCCGTTTCCAGATCGATAGGACCAATGGCAAAACCACCTTCAACTGGATTGAAATGGACGCGGGCGGTAGTATGCACGCGTGTTGGTGTAAAGCCAGCACCAGCGAGAGCGGCAGAGAAGGCCATAGAATAACAACCAGCATGAGCGGCCCCAATCAGCTCTTCGGGATTTGTGCCGCTAGCTCCGTCCCCCATGCGTGAACGGAACGAATAGTTGCCCTCAAAGGTACCACTGCCCAGGCGCATCTTGCCCTGACCATCGCGAAGATTGCCCTGCCATTCGGCATCAGCTGTACGAACTGCCATAATTTTTCTCCTTCAAAATAGGTGAACTACGGTTTTAATTATTGAGTGTATGCGACGGAGGAGTAACAGGAACAATCGTGGACACAGGCGTTTGCTGATATGGCTGCATTTCCGCGCGGCCAATTCCTACTGTAGGACGAATAATCAGTTCCTGATAAATCTCGCCCATACGCTCCGGCGTATAGGGCATATCATGCTCCAACCACCACTGCACCAATGCGATAGATGATGTAATGAGGTGATGTGCTGCGATCTCCGCTGGCACTACACCTCCCTCCACCAGCGTCTGACGAGACAATACGTCCTGTGAGACGGCTTCGATAATGCGCTGAATCAAGGATGATGAGCCTCGGCTGCTCAGCAACACACGGATAACCTCACTATGTTGTTGCACATAGCGAAAGAGGAGAAGACCATCAACAGCAGGATCTTCCTGATACGACGAAGCAAAAAATACATGCATCAGTTCATCCAGGACAACTTCCAGGACGTCTTGCAATAATTCATCTTTGTCATGATAGTGGCGGAAGAACGTGGCATACCCTACATCAGCATATTGTGTAATATCACGAATAGTGATGGCATCATACCCTTGTTCCAGCGTAAGCGCAATTAAAGCCTTTGCTAATAAGCTCTGTGTACGTTTCACACGCCGATCCTGCTTATCCATATCTTCCTCCATGCATGCGGTCAACCCCGCTCTCCATTTATTACCACCTCTATTATCTCACAGATCTGCGTATCTGTCCCTTGACACTGAGGCCATTTATAGTTTACAGTATACCATGTAGGAGATATGATACACTATATACCATAGTAATCTTTGTATACCATATTGGCTCAGGTATATCACAAGTGGAACCCTTTCAGAAGTGAGCCTGAGGCTACGCTACATTTGAAGGAAAGCAGGCTACCCATGTCGATTGAACGGAAAATAGCGCCACACACTCATACTGATGAGATGTCGAGGCGCTGTCCAGTTGACCACAAGACATATTCTCAACAAAAGACCGCTCACGTGATTGAACCAACCGATACTCCCATTTCGTGTGATGACGCTGGTATCTGGCACGTACGAAGTTTTGAGGAAGCTCGGATCATCTTGCGTGGGCCACACACAAAGCAGGCAGGTTTTAATGCAGAGATGTTGGCAAAACTTCCCCAAACGATGAGAGCACCTATCCTTTACCAGGAAGGGAAGCCTCATCATCAGCAGCGTAAGCAGACAGCTCGTTTCTTCGCCCCCAAAGTCGTCAGTGCGAAATATCGCGCGTTAATGGAGAAATTTACTGATCGACTCATCGCGAAGTTTCAGCAGCAAAAACGCGTTGATCTTAGCCAGCTCAGCCTGGAATTGTCGACATCTGTCATTGCGGAAGTTGTGGGATTAACCAATAGTCTGCTGCCTGGTATGGCAAGAAGGCTTGCGACCTTCATTGCAGATGCAGGTGCAAATACCGAAAGTTCGCGCCCGCGTACCATCCTGCATTTCTTACGTGGTCAGACATTGATGGCTATATTCTTTTTACTCGATGTTAAGCCTGCCATCAAGGCACGCAGACGAACACCGGGAGAGGATGTTATCTCGCATCTTATTGGACAGAATGCAAAAGATAGCGAAATTTTGATGGAGTGCATCACCTACGGTGCCGCTGGAATGGTGACAACACGCGAATTCATCAGTATTGCAACCTGGCACTTCCTGGAACAGCCAGAGCTACGGATACGTTACCTGTCTGCTCCTGAAGAGGAACGGCATGCGATGCTCGGTGAAGTGTTGCGTCTGGAGCCGGTTGTCTCGCATCTTTATCGACGCGCTACTGCTGATATACATCTGGAAAACGGCGGCGTTACGATTCCCGAGGGTGCTTTGATCGATCTGCACATCTATGGAACTAACGCGGACGAAGCTATTGTTGGCGAACAAGCTCTGGAGCTCTGTCCTGGCCGCACCTTACAAGGAGATACTATTCCTCCCATGTTGATGGGATTTGGCGATGGGCATCATCGCTGTCCCGGCTCATATATTGCCATTCAGGAGACCGATGTTGTGCTACAACGCCTCCTTGCTCTTGATGGGTTACAGATTGAGCAGGCTCCGACTGTAACAGGGAACGATCTGATCTCCAGCTACGAACTGCGCAATTTCTTTATCAAGCTCGCGTAGGGGCCACGTTTACGACGCCCAGGTGAATCATCAAATCACCTGGGCGTCGTAACAAACACATCTACCTCACAAACTCGCGCCCAATCGCTCCGGCAATCGCTTCTGCCTTTGGCATCAGTTCTCTGAACTGCTCAATAGTCAAAGACTGAGCACCATCTTTAAGCGCCTCATCTGGATTGGGATGAACCTCAATCAGCAGCCCATCTGTGCCAGCGGCAAGCGATGCCAGCGACATTGGCCCGACAAGATCACGTCTTCCCGTTCCCTGGCTAGGATCAGAGATAATGGGAAGGTGTGAGAGTGCCTTGATCAATGGAATGGCGCTGATATCCATAGTATTGCGCGTGATCTTCTCAAAGGTACGGATGCCACGCTCACAGAGGATAACATTGCGGTTGCCGTGAGCGAGAATGTACTCGGCTGCCAGGAGCCACTCTTCGATGGTCGCCGACATCCCACGCTTGAGCACAACTGGCTTCTGTGTGCGCCCAACTTCATCAAGTAGAATGTAGTTTTGCATATTGCGAGTGCCGATCTGCAAAATATCGGCGTACTCACTGACCATTGGCACATCGGTTGGCGTCATGACCTCAGTGATAATCGCCATACCAAATTCTGAGCGTGCTTTTGCCAGCAACTTCAGACCTTCTTCGCCCAGTCCACGGAAACCATATGGCGAGGTCGATGGCTTAAATGCTCCACCGCGCAGAATGACGGCTCCTTCTTTACGTACGGCCTCTGCCGTCGTCATCAACTGGTGCTCGGTTTCGACGGTACATGGTCCCGCCATCATGACTATCTGGCTGCCACCGATGCCAACGCTCCCCGAGGCGACATGTGGCACAGGCACATTCACAACCGTATCTTCAGGATGAAACTCGCGGCTGGCAAGCTTGTATGGCTTGGAGACACGCAACACACTCTCCACCCCAGGCATCCCCTCAAGGCTCTCCCCAATGCTGGGATTGATGCCGCCAATACTGCCTGGTGTCCCTGAAGGACCAACCCCACCGAGTACGCCGATAACAGTACGCTCGACGCCTTCTGAGGGATGGCCCGTTAAACCATGCCTATTTAAGAACGTTAAAACTTGCTGGACATTTTCCTTGTTACTTGATGCTTTCATTACAACGATCATCAAAAACTCCTTTGAATTATAATAAGCGAGAGCAAACTGCGTCGTTGCAGAGCGTGGTAAACCCGGCATCTACAATTGCACCTCGTACTCTGCGGAGAAGAAATACCTCTTAGCGTTCCTTGCTAAAGGTGGGACGCAGGTTAACTGCTCCGCGCATATAGCTATGTTGTATCTCGGCTGCACTGCGTTCCGTGTTCACGTGAAGCAGCACGCGAATACATTTGTCAAGACTACCAGGAACGGGAATCTCGCGTGCACACATCAGTGCTACTTCCGTCCAACCCATACCTCGCGCTGCCAGTGCTGGAAATTCTGCATTTAGATCTTCCGTAACGGTAAAGATCGCACTCGCGATAGCGTCTGTCTGCAGATCATTGTGCACCACCAGCAGTTGTAAAAGTTCTGTGGTGGCGGCAAGGATCTCCTCCCGATCGTTACGCTCTACAGTTGTTGCTCCTCGAATACCTCGACAATACATACCAGATCATCCCTTCTTTCAGCTTTCCTATTTATCACCCCTCTCATGATTATAAGAAGATATGCTTCTACTGTATTTACGTTTGACCTTTCAGGGTTTCACGTGTGTACTTTCCCTCTAGAGGGGCAGGAACACATCCTTTTACGATCCGCTTGAGGATACTGAAATATTGTAAGGGATGACCGCAACAAATTATAGAGTAAGTGTACCCTCTATAATGTTGAGATGGTATGGCTACAGTGTACTATCTTTGCGTCAGACTTTGGATATACTGTCTTACTGCCTCAATCTGCCCATCTTCTTCATATCTGTCGATCAAGTTGATTAACGCGCTTCCCACCACCGCTCCCTCGGCATAGCGTGTGACACTGGCAATATGTTCAGGTGTTGAAAGCCCGAAGCCGACTGCCAGGGGAATTTTCTTGCCCTCTGTAAAGCCACGCACCCTTTCAATAAAGCTATACAAATGGGACGGCAATTCAGCGCGTGAACCAGTGACTCCACTGAGCGAGACGCAGTAGATGAAGCCTCCTGGTCCTTCGGCAGTAAGGCTTACAACCTGTATAATGCGCTCATCGGGTGCGGTTGGCGGTACCAGAAAGATCAGAGTAAGCCCTTGCTCCAATGCAGCCTCACGCAAGGGGATGGCCTCTTCTGGTGGGAGATCCGGAATGATCAGGCCACAGACGCCACTCTTCCTGGCCGTTTCGCAAAAACGCTTGAGACCATAGGCCAGGATGGGGTTATAGTAACCCATCAAAATCAAGGGAATGTCGGCCTGCTCTGCTACCTGACGTGCAACCTCCATACAGCCTTTGATGGTCATACCACGATCAAGTGCAATCTGTCCCGCGTGCTGGACAGTCGCTCCATCGGCGAGGGGATCGCTGAAAGGCATGCCCAGTTCGATGATGTCCGCGCCTCCTTCCGCTGCGGCAAGCACAATCTTAACGCTCTGAGCTGCTGAAGGATAGCCAGACATAAAATACGGAATCAGGACGCCACGCCCTTCCTGGTGGGCGCGTTCAAACGCTTTCACAATCCGTTGCGCTGGTATTGTGGCCTCCTGATTGGTTGTGTTTTCGTTAGTTGCCTGCATTAGGGATTCTCCTGCGTTTTCTATTTAAGGCGTTATTCTATTCGACATAATAAATGCTCCTGGGCGTCGTAAACGCGGCCCCTACAGATTCACGTTAAGTGCTTTCGCAACGGTAATCATATCTTTGTCGCCGCGCCCTGACAAGTTAATGACTATAAGAGATTCAGGTGGAAGCAGCCCTTTCTCTCCCTGCTCCAGAACGTAGCCCAATGCGTGAGATGATTCTAATGCCGGGATAATTCCTTCAGTGCGACTGAGTGCCTGCAAACCACGTAGCGCAAGCTCATCGCTGGCGGAAACGTAGCTGGCGCGTCCAGTTTCTTTGAGGTAACTATGCTCCGGTCCTACTCCTGGATAATCCAGACCCGCTGAGATGCTATGTGTGTCCAGCACCTGCCCATCCTCGTTCTGGATCAGGTAGCTGAGTGTTCCATGTAATACACCGGGTTTTCCTGTGACCAGCGTGGCAGCATGATGTCCAGGTTCCAGACTCTGTACCGCCAGCTTCGACACCAATCAGTTGTACTTCCAACGCATCCGCGAACGGATAGAAAATGCCAATGGCGTTGCTGCCACCTCCAACGCAGGCGTAGATTCTGTCGGGCAGGCGACCCTCCTGCTGTAAAATCTGCTTGCGTGCTTCTATACCGATGATAGATTGAAAATCACGCACGATTCTCGGATAGGGATGTGGACCAGCTGCTGTGCCAAACAGATAGAAGGTGGTCTCGACATACGTGACCCAATCGCGAATTGCCTCGTTGATTGCATCCTTTAGCGTCTTCGTGCCACTGGAGACGGAGCGTACTTCCGCGCCGAGCAGTTTCATGCGGAAGACGTTGAGCGATTGGCGCTGGATGTCAACCTCGCCCATGTAAATGATGCATTGCAGCCCGAGCATTGCACAGACCGTTGCGGTGGCTACCCCATGCTGTCCCGCGCCCGTTTCGGCAATAATGCGCTTCTTGCCCATGCGTTTCGCAAGCAAGCCCTGTCCCAGAGCATTGTTGATCTTATGTGCTCCCGTATGGGCCAGGTCCTCGCGCTTCAGATAGATCTTGACGCCTGAGCCAACCATCTCCGAAAAGCGGGGTACATAGTGTAATGTGGTTGGACGGCCGACGAAGCTGGATAGTTGTGCACGCAATTCAGATTGGAATGCTTCGTCGGTGCGCGATTGCTCATAGGCCGCTTCCAGCTCTGCCAGTGCCGCCATTAAGCTCTCGGGGACGAATTTTCCGCCGAATGCGCCGAAACGCCCGCGCTCGTCTGGATAGATGTTATGCTGATAAGCCTGCTCTGTCTGGTTTTGTGTCTGCATATGTTTGTTCTTTCTTATGCTGCCGGAGAGGTTATGATCAATCACAGACGCGATAAATCTGGTCCCTACCGGTGTGTTTCTGTATCGAATCGGGGCGTTTCTCGTACGGCTGCGAGGAATGCCTGGATTTTATTGCTATCTTTCTGTTTGTTGGTCTCAACGCCGCTACTGACATCAACGCCCCAGGGGCGAACCTGCTTGATAGCTGCGATGACATTTTCTGCTGACAGACCTCCTGCCAGCAGTATACGCGCCTCTTGAGCAACCAATCGTGCAAGCTCCCAGTCATGAGTTATGCCGGTCCCACCCCAATCGGGCGTTGGCGTATCGAGCAAAAAGCGCCAGGTGACATCCTTGTAATGCTCAACCTGCTGTATGTCTTCCTTATTACGTACATGCAGTCCCTTGATGACTGGACGCTGAATGCGCTGGCAGAACTCGGGCGTTTCGTTGCCGTGCAACTGGACAAAGTGCAATCCCGCCTGTTCCACCACATCGTTAATGTAGTTGGCGTCTTTGTTGACAAAGACGCCAACCAGATCGGGAACCATCCACCCTTCAACTCTCTCGCTGGCCTCTAGCACCGATTGTACCTGCTGCGGTTGAATATAGCGGTGGCTTGGTTCATGGAAGATGAACCCAAGTAAGTCAGCTCCTGCTTCCGTTGCGACTTGAATATGCTCCGAAGTACGCAACCCACAGATTTTGACCTGTGTGCCCGCATTAGCCTCGTGCAACAGTGTGTGCATCTGGGCTGGAATATTCTGCGCTTTGACCAGCGACTCTCCAACCAGCATAGCCTGTACGTCGTAGCGTGCCAGGCGACGTGCATCCGCACCGGTATGAATGCCGCTTTCAGCCACTACAACGCGATCTGCGGGAATAATCTGACGTAGTTCGCGCAGGAGATAAGGGTTCATTTTGAACGTGACCAGGTCACGACTGTTGACTCCAATAATTCTGGCTCCCGCATCTACCGCACGCAGTGCCTCTTCACGGCTATGCACTTCGACCAGGCAGCGCATATGATACTCGTTCGCCAGCCGTAGCAGAAAGCGTAGTTGTGCGTCGTCAAGAATAGCACAGATAAGTAGGATCGCATCGGCTCCCCACGCTCGCGCCTCGTAGACCTGGTATTCGTCGACGATAAAATCTTTGCGCAAGACCGGCACGCTGACAGCCTTTTTGATCGCTGTGAGATATTCCGGTGCGCCAAGGAAAAAATGCGGTTCTGTTAATACGGAAATAGCGGCAGCTCCATTGGCCTCATAGAGACGAGCCGTTTCAACCGGGTCAAGATGTGGTGCTAACATTCCCTTAGAGGGTGAAGCACGCTTGACTTCGGCGATCATATGCACCTGCGAACGCGGCTCGAATGCTGCCAGCAGATCACGAGGACGAGGTTGCCGGGAGGCACGTTGCTGCATCTCTTCAAGCGGACATTCGTACTTGCGCTGCTCCAGGTCAAGGCGCGTTTGAGTAACGATGCGATCTAGAAACATAGTTTTATCCGACCTCGACATGTGAGCATTCAATGACATCTATCAGCTTGCGTCGTGCTTTCCCCTCGCGTAATGTCGCACGCGCCAGCTTGATGCCATCGGCCAGGGAAGATACCTGTTCGCTTGCCAATAGAGCGGCTCCAGCGTTCAGACAGAGCATCTGTGTTGCAGGCGTATCGATATAATCGCTAAGCAATTCGCGTAACATAGTTGCATTGTGCTGCGGATCTCCGCCCTGAAACGCGTCTCGCTCTGAAATGCGTTGCAGGCCCACCTCTTCTGGTGTGATAGTATACTCGCGCAGCTCCTGGCTGTTGCGTACTTCGCAGATGCGGGTCGGAGCACCTAACGAACATTCGTCGATGCCATCTTCGCCATGTACAATCAAGGCATGGCGACAACCAAGGTGCAACAGTGCCTCTCCCATCTTGCGCAGTAGGGAACCATCCGCTACACCCAACATCTGGTAGCGCGTGTGGGCCGGGTTCGTTAGTGGGCCAAGAATATTAAAGACGGTGCGAATGCCGATCTGGCCGCGTGTGGGTCCAACATGTTTCATCGCCGGGTGAAAGGACTGAGCAAACATAAAGCCAAAGCCGACCTCTTCTACATTGTGTGCAACCTGTTCCGGGCTGAGATTGATCTTTAGTCCAAGCGCCTCCAGGACATCGGCGCTACCACAACGACTGGTAGCGGAGCGGTTGCCATGTTTAGCGATTGATGCTCCCGCTGCCGCCGCAAGAATGCCTGCCGCGGTCGAAACATTGAACGTGCCAGAGCCGTCGCCACCAGTTCCACAGGTATCCATCGCGCGTTCGGCGATCTCTTCTTTTAGATGTACCTGAACCGCTTTTTCACGCATCACTCGTGCCATGCCTGCGATCTCTTCAACCGTCTCTCCGCCAGGACGTAGCCGCAATGCGGTCAAAAATGCACCCATCTGGGAGGGTGTCGCCGTGCCCGTCATAATCTCTTCCATTACTGCCGCAGCCTCTTCTTCACGAAGGGTTGCACCAGCTGCAACGTGGATAATAGCCTCGCGAATCATTGCGTCACACTCCTCTCTGAATTAAAACCCCGCTCGTCTGCTGCAGGAAATTGCGCAACAGATCTTTGCCAACGGGCGTCATGATCGACTCGGGATGGAACTGTACGCCTTCAACGGGATAGCGACGATGACGCAGGCCCATAATCAGTCCATCCTCAGTAGTAGCTGTAATCTCCAGTTCATCCGGGAGGGTTGAGCGCTCGACGATGAGGCTATGATAGCGATTGGCTTTAAAAGGTACGGGCAGACCATGAAAGACGCCCTGCCCCTGGTGATACATCAGCGACGTTTTGCCATGCATGGGTTCGGGTGCACGAATTACCAGCCCGCCGTATACCTGGCCGATGGATTGATGGCCCAGGCACACGCCCAGTAGCGGTATGCGCGGGCCGAATGTCTCGATGATCTTACACGAAAGGCCCGCCTCGTTCGGTGTACATGGTCCTGGGGAGACAACTATATGTTCCGGGTGCATAGACTCGATCTCAGCCAGCGTCACCTGGTCGTTACGGCGTACCTCAACCTCAGCTCCCAGTTCACGCAGGTACTGGTACAGGTTATAGGTAAAGCTGTCGTAGTTATCAATCAGCAATAACATGTTATTTCCCCTCCACGGGCTTGTAAACGTCCGACGCGGGCTTGTAAACGGCGCCCCTACCTTCATGGGCGATCTGTTCGGCCTCATCGAGGGCGCGTAAGAGTGCTTTTGCTTTGTTGAGGCTTTCCAGGTATTCGTACCCTGGATCAGAGTCGGCTACTACACCACAGCCAGCCTGGATATAGGCACGTCCGTTTTTGATAACCATTGTTCGTAAGGCGATAGCTGTTTCCTGGTTGCCAGAATGACTGAAGTAGCCAACCGCACCAGCATAAACGCCCCGTTGTTCTCCTTCCAGTTCGGTAATGATCTCCATGGCGCGAATTTTGGGCGCTCCTGAAACGGTGCCTGCAGGGAAACCTGCGCGTTGTGCCGTGAAAGGCGTCATGTCCTTGCGCAACTTGCCTTTGACATTAGAGACCAGGTGCATGACATGGGAATAGCGCTCAATCTCCATCAGTTCGCTGACCTGGATAGTGCCGGGAATAGTGACGCGCCCGACATCGTTGCGTGCCAGGTCAACCAGCATCACATGTTCCGCGAACTCTTTAGGGTCGTTTTGCAATTCTTGCGTCAGTTGCTCATCACTCCGCTTGTCTGTGCCGCGTGGGCGCGTCCCGGCAATCGGACGGATCGTCACTTCGTTATCCTCGTAACGGACCTGAAGTTCCGGCGATGCACCAACGATATGAAAGTCGTCCAGGTCGAGATAGAACATATAGGGTGACGGGTTGATTGCACGCAATGCCCGGTAGACGGTAAAGGGTGACGCGTTGACATGGCGACTCAGGCGCTGCGATGGCACGACCTGGAAGATGTCACCGGCCCTGATATATTCGATTGAGCGCCGTACCATCTCCTCAAACTCTTCTCGCGTGCGATTGGAAGTCACCTGTAAGGCTGCAGCATCATGCACAGGCACTGGTTCCTCTGGCAAACGCACAGGTTGCTGTAAACGTCTCTGCACATCATCAAGAATAGCAGTACAACGCTGGTACTCCGCTGTCAGGTCGGACGCGTCCAGGTGCAGATGCGTAACGATGCGGACGCGATGCCTGGCGTGATCGAAGGCCAATACGGTCTCGGTGAAGCAGAAGACGGCCAGCGGTACATCGAGTTCGTTCTGCTCTGGTACGGGCAGGCGCTCGAAGCGCGCAACCGAGTCATAGGAGAGATAGCCGACCGCGCCACCGTAAAATTTAGGCAGCTCATCCTGGGATCGATTGGGGGCAGTCACCAGGCGATACTGACCCAGTTCGGCCTCGATCAATGCCAGCGGATCATGGCAAGTTACCTCTTCGGCCCGAGGTGTGCTGGAGTTTGTCGCATCGCGCTCACCCTGCATATGAAGAAGTGTTGCTTTCTCATTACGGTGAATCATTACCATGTAGGGATCGATGCCGATGAACGAATAGCGGGCAACATGTTCTCCGCCAGTGACGCTCTCCAGGAGGAAGCTATACGGTTTCTGGACGGTTTTGCAATAGGCCGAGACGGGAGTCTCCATGTCGGCCAGGATGTCGCAATAAAAGGGCAGAAGAGGCCGACCAGTATGCTCTGCCGAGGTCATTTCTGTGTCTCGCAGGTGCTGGATCTCTTCAAATGTCGGATAATACATGCAATCTGCCTTTCAAACTGTATTCAAACAGGTTCAATTGTGGTGAAAACATCCGCACACCGCACGAGATCGCCCATGTGTGGCCCCAGGCGGGCAAGATACCGCCTGGGCATGAACTCAAGAGCAATGGCATCCTGTGCTGATACCTCAATCCTGATCTTTTTGCAAAGCAGCATCTTATAAGACTTTCTTAAGGGTAGGACACATGCAAGATGACGCCCTTAGCCCAGACCGACTACCTCTTTGACACGACGGATTGTTGTAGCCGCTAGAGGGCGGACATCCTCGGCACCCTGTTTCAGTATGCCTTCTAATGTCGCCATATCATTGATTAGTTCGTAGTAGCGCTGCTGAATTGGCTGCAGCGTCCCCACCAGCAGTTCCGTAAGAGCAGCTTTGAAATCTCCATAGCCCCTGCCTGCGAACTCCGCTTCAATCTCCTGCTGCGACTGGCCGGTCAACATCTGATAGATGGTCAGCAGGTTTGTGATACCGGGTCGCTCAGGATCAAAGGTTACCAGGCGTAACGAATCCGTTGTTGCACGCGCAATCTTCTGCCTGATCACCTTTGGATCGTCCAGCAGATTGATACGCGCAGAAGGATTTGGGTCGCTCTTGCTCATCTTTTTCGTTGGATCTTCGAGTGACATAATACGCGCCCCCGTCTCGCGGATCTGCCCTTCTGGGAGAGTAAAGACGCGCTTTTTGTAGAGGCTATTGAAGCGCTGAGCAAGGTCGCGTGTCAGCTCAATATGCTGGCGCTGATCATCGCCTACAGGGACGTAATGTGTCTGGTAGAGCAGGATGTCGCAGGCCATCAGGACAGGGTAGCAGTAGAGTCCGGCACCGACCGTTTCTATATTCTCACCTGCCTTGGATTTGAACTGCGTCATCCGGTCCAGCCAACCCATGGGGGTAAAACAATTTAAAATCCAGCTCATTTCGGCATGCTCGTGCACATGCGATTGCACAAAGAGCTTGCAATAGCGTGTATCCAGTCCACAGGCCAGATAAAGCGCGGCCAATTTGCGTGTGTTGGTGTGCAATTCTTTAGGATCAATTGGTAATGTAATAGCATGCAGGTCAACGATACAGAAGATGTTATCATAGTTTGCCTGCGATCCGACCCAGTTACGGATCGCGCCCAGGTAATTGCCCAGGTGAATATTGCCGGTTGGCTGGACACCTGAGAAGACGCGTTTTTGGGTTGGAGCATCGCTGCTTTTTTGTTGTTGCTCTGGCATTGTTTCCGAGATCATCTCGACGGACATAAATCTCGCCTCCTACAAACATAAATCTCGCACAGGTGCGCTAAATCTGACCCCTACAATGAATAAAAATGATCATAAAAAACGCCCCTCATCCCTTGAAGGGACGAGAAGCGATAAGCTTTCGTGGTACCACCCTGATTTAGATTACCTTCACCTCAAGGAGAAAATAATCCCTCATAGCCAGATACGCGTAAAAACCTCAATAGAGTTTCTGACGATATCCTGTCCTCAGTAACGGGGGACATTCCGAAAGAGTCCTACTGATTTCGTCGCATGAGGCAAACGAAATGTTCGCTCTTTAGCTTCCAGGCCCATTCCATAACTGCACCGGATCGGGTTTCCACCATCTCCCGACTCTCTGTACTCGTGCAAGGCTATGTACTCTTCCTGTTCGTAGCTATCAATATTCTTTTCTGTGTTAATTTCAGCATCCCTATTTCAGTATCCTGAAGCGGATCGAGAAAGGATGCATCACCTGTTGCCTACAGAAGAAATGCACACAACCTACAACCCGAAAAGGTCAAAATAGAAATACACTAAGGCGAGTATAATTGGATTTGCCTTCCATGTCAAGGGTTAGCACAAGCGTACAAGTATAGTGTGTAATTCATTTTTTGCATGGAGGAGCTGACTTGCCCATGTGCCCGTACCCCCACGCGGAAAATGAACAACACCCACTAGCGCGAATTGCGCATCATCGCCATGACACTATTGACATACCTCCAGTTGAAAATGCCACGATGGGTAACTGCCCATGGACCCTCATTATAGGCGCTGATGACCTTTGGCATATTCCAATGGAAGCTGGCACCCAGCATACACAGATAGAAAGCGCCCATAAAGACATTGTCATGTAGCTTATAAGGATCGCGCACGACGCCTGTCATTTTATTGATCGATGTAGCGGTATATGGCATGATCTGCATCACACCGATACCACCATCTCTCGCAATGACATGCTGCCGAAAGCCACTCTCTTGCCTGGCAATAGCGAAGACGAGTTTCACAGGCAGATGGTAGTAGGCTGCTGCACGATGCAAAAGTGTATTCACCTGCTGATAGGTCGATTTCTCTAATGACTTATAAGCATACCAGCGTACTGAACCAGAGGTGATTACGTCAGAGACGTACTTATTCGCCTTATGTCCCAGAGCTTTTGCCGGCTGAGGTAGACAGAGTGAATGATCTGCAAATATCAAATTACTATTCGCAATGCTATTCGCTCTAGCTAACGTCAGCACATCAATATGTCCTTTTGCGGCAATTGCGATGAGCGTATCACCGGGACGGATCGTATACTGTGTACAATTATATTCTGCTTTCAGTTCTGCAGCATACGCCTCTTGCTGATAAGAAGAAAGCTGAAAAAAGCTCACTATTACTGTTGTCATAAGGATGAAGAGTATACACCGTGGCATATATCCTCTCTTCCATTGTCCTGACGACAAGTATGTTGTCGAATTGAATGCCTGTAGTAGTTTATGAAACATTTTTATATGTCTCCTTTCTTTTCTCACTATATTCCTATGCTAAATAGATACCTACATATTAATAATCCGGGTTGTCGTTGCATTAGAAAGGTGCATGGATGTTCTTGATGTGCATGTTTTACGCAGGGAGGGGATGCGACGGGGCAACTGATTCTTGCTAAGAACGAGGAAGGCTTCCTCTCCATCGGTGATATAATAGGGGTACTCCTATCATGTGATAAGCAAAGAGGCACACTAATGAAAACCGAGGATCTGCTGAGCGCAACTGTCGAGGAATATCTAGAAACAATCTATAATATGAGCATGGAAGATGAAATCGTAATTGGCGCACGCCTGGCTGCAAAATTTCGTGTGGCCCCACCGACCGTCACCGAGATGCTCAAGCGTTTGATGCGTGATGGCTATATCGAGATGAATAACAAACGACATGTTACCTTGACTGAAGCGGGCAAGCAGGCAGCAGAGGCTGTATTGCGTCGCCATCGCCTGACAGAACGCTTCCTGGTGGATATACTGGGTATGCAATGGCACCAGGTTCATGAAGAAGCCTGTCGCCTGGAACATTTTATCTCAGGAGCCGTGGAGGCGCGTGTCATCAGCAGCTTGAATAATCCCACGACCTGCCCACATGGTAATCCCATCCCAGGTTCTGTGCCGGATGCACGCAATTACCTCAAAGATAACCATGCGGTGCGTCTCTCCACCCTCCCCATTGGCGCAACGGCCACCGTTTTCTGCATCTCGGAGGTCGTAGAAGACGAAGAGGCTCTTATTCTCTACCTGCATGAGAAAGGTCTGATGCCGGGTACGCAAGTGACCATCCTTTCTTACGAGAGTGACGATGCCGAAAATCAGAACGAAAATGTGAAGCTTCATGTTGCCGGGCGCGAAGTATCAGTGAGCAGAGCCTCTGCCGCTAAAATCTGGGTCACCGTCTAAACTACAGTCCATCCGTCATGACCTCCAAAATTTACGAATTTCGTGGAGAAAAGGATGATATTTTTCCAAATTCGTAGAAACTAACCTCCATAAATTGCTATTTTCATATTCCATAAGGTACAATGAGAAAAGAGGCTACAGTTATTTTTGTGTACAGTGCTAATGTACCTGGGGCCGTGATCAGTCAACACCGGAAAGGAAGATGTATGCTTCGCAATCCCATTACGATCAGTTCTGAGCATGTAGAAGAAATTGTTGTGCGGGAAGAAGCTGCGTTCAAAAAGCGGACGCCGCGTTCATTGGAGCTCTACGAACGGGCAAAGACATCTTTGCCGATGGGTGTCTCCAGTTCATTTCAGGCCATACCACCGTATCCTCTGACCATAAGTCATGCCGAGGGAAGCCATATATGGGATTACGATGGCAATGAGTATATCGACTTTCACCTTGCTTTCGGTAGCCTGCTCGTAGGCCATTCTCATCCCGTTCTGGTTGCAGCTTTACGGGAGCAGTTGGGAAAAGGAACCCTGTATTCGTTGCCCTGTGCCGATACGGTCTTTCTGGCGGAAGAGTTGGTACGCCGCTTTGCCCCTATCGAGCAGGTACGCTTCTGTAATTCCGGCACTGAAGCAACCATGGATGCCCTTCGACTTGCTCGTGCCCATACAAAACGTGACAAGATCGTCAAGATCGAAGGGACATATCATGGACATCATGATACAGTCCTGATGTCCACCAAACCTTCTGCTAAAGCCGCTGGACCCGCCGACCATCCAAACACGGTACCGGCTTCATTGGGCATTCCCAACGATGTTAAAAACAACGTCATTATTGCTCCTTATAACGACGCAGAGGCGCTGGATCGCATCTTAAGCGAGCATGAGGGTGAAGTCGCTGCGGTAATCACTGAAGCTGTGTTAATGAACGTCGGTATCATGCTGCCCCTGGAAGGATACTTGCAGAGTTTACGGGACATCACACGCCACCATGGTGTGTTGCTGATCTTCGATGAGGTGAAGACTGGCGTCACGGTAGCAGCTGGCGGAATAACTGAACTATACCCGGTTGAGCCGGACCTGATCTGTCTCGCCAAGTCCATCGGCGGTGGTATGCCGATTGGAGCCTTCGGTGGTCGCGAGGAGATCATGCGCCATATCAACCACCAGGAAGTGTTACATCTCGGCACCTTCAATGGCAACCCTATGTCGATGCGGGCCGGGCTGGTCACGCTCACACAGCTCTTTACACCTGAAGCCCATGCTCATGCTAACGGACTCTCAAAGCGCCTTGCCGATGGCTATCTTGACCTGATCAATGCGTTTGATATGCCAATGCATGTCGCGCAGATAGGTGCCAAAGGTTGTGCCATGTTACGTCATGAGCGTGCACGAAACTATCGTGATTGGCTGGAGGTTGACACGCGTCTTGCTTACGCCTACTGGCTGTTTCTGGCTAATCGTGGTATCCTTTTCCCCCCTGGCTTCGATGACCAGTGGACGATCTCGATTCAGCATAGCGAGGATGATATCGATAAGCATGTGGGTGTCTTCCGCGAGTTTGTATCTGAACTGGGACGTTAGGAAATTTTGCAACAATAACGTGCATGAATTGCTGGACGCCATAAATGTGGTCCCTACGCTCCATGCACGTTCTTCTCGTCACAAAGACTGTCAGTGAGAGAACATGACGGCCCTACTCTGGTTCTTCTGCGCCTAAAACTAAGTGGGCATTTTGCCTGGTAACATCTATAACGTTCTTAAGTATAGCATTGTAAAGTGATTAAAAACATATTATCCGACTTCATTGGGTACCATCACTCTACACTTGCAACTTAATCGATTTGGCCTGCGTTATGATAGATAGAGACCTTTGTTTCGCAGTCACTCAAAGTCCTGTATGTGCACACAGGCATGGGAAGAATTGGACGAGTTTAGACGCTTCTGCTATACTTGTTGTCCAGTGGTATGGTATTAGCGACTCTGTTTTAAGCACTTATATTTTACATCAGGAATACACATTATTATGAATACGCAACATGGCTCTCTGCCTTTCTCTGGTATTGCTTCTGACAAACCAGATACAGATATATCGAACGTAACGACGCCATCCAGCTCTGCACATACACCAACGGGCAATGGCGGAAAACTGTCGACATTGACGCCTTTCTGGCGCGACCGCTTTTTTGAAGGTGCCCTCATACTCTCTCTGTTTCTTTATTACACTATTGGGAATTCAAAGCAACCGATACCAATTCTCTATTTCTCAGCTATCGGTCCTTTGCTTAATCAGCTTATTGCGTTGCCTTTCCTACTGATTTTTGCGGCCCTTTGCTGGTATTGCTTACCCATTGCTATCGCTCTGTGGCCGCTCACACTTCCATTTTATGCACAACAAAGAGCCGTCGTTGGGAACATTTCTTTTAGTCTGGCAGAGATAACGTTGGCAATCTGTCTGATTATTGCAACGCTACACCTGTTCTTGCAGAATCGAGACCAGCTTTCCTGGTCACAGTTGAGAGAGCGCATTGGACCATTTTTCTGGCCCATTCTTGTCTTCTGTGGCGCGGCAGCCCTATCAATTTTCGTCGCCTATAGCCGTCGTTTCGCCTTCCGCGCCTTTCACGAGGAAGTAGTTGCGCCTCTGCTCTATCTCGGCCTTGCACTGTTCTACTTACGTACGCGACAGGATCTCTTACGTCTCCTCATTGCTCTGCTAGGAACGGGCCTGCTCGTTGCCTTTATCGGCCTGGGACAATTTGCGCTCTACAGGAATGCGATGGAGGCAATTAATGGTGGAGACCGCGTACATGCAATGTATGGAAGCGCCAATAGTATCGGCCTGCTATTCGATTATGTCATGCCGCTGACTGTTGCCTGCTTGCTAGCACATATCGCTCCAAAGAGTCGTCTTCTGGCTCTGGGCGTGTGTATTGTCATGATACCCGTACTTTGTTTAACGCAATCAGGTGGTGCCTGGATGGCTCTCTCTGTTGCCACCCTATTCGTTATTGCTCTCTCTCTGCGTAACCGTCGCCTTTTGCTGCTAGGGAGTGCGATCTTCATTGTGCTTGTTGCTGGCGGGTTGCTCGTTTTCCACACAAAGATCGAACATTTTCTTCTGACCTGGCATGCTGATACCGCTATACAAGGGCAAGGCAGCATCGTCAAGCGCTTCTTTCTCTGGGAGAGTGCGTGGCACATGATTTAGAACAGCCCCTGGTTCGGTTACGGTATGGATAACTGGCTCTGTCATTACAGCGTAAATTCGGTTTGCCCCAATAATCTCTATCACTACTGGATTCTCGTGAATCCTGCTAATGGTCAGCCAACTGGACTGAGTGGTGAAGCAACTCTCTCGCACCCGCATAATATTTTCTTGCATGTCTGGGTAAGCATGGGGATATTCGGTCTGCTGGCATTTGTAGCTGTACTGATCCTCTTCTTCCGGCTCTTTGTGCGTATCCTGAAACATCTAAGCGTGACAAATGGTGAATGGAATGAGCAATTGCGTTGGATGACCGTTGGCGTTGGAGCTGGAATGCTGGCGGCTGTGGTGCAGGGAATGATTGATAGTGCTTTCCTGGAACAGGATCTGGCCTTCTGCTTCTGGATGCTGGTGACTGCGCTCCTCCTGTTACGCATACAATCAGGCGTGCCATGGAAGCGTACACTTTCTCCTCCTAAAAACGAAGTCATCTCAACTCCTGGTGAGTAACAAATTATGAACTAGTTCATACTCTTGTTGCGTCCAATTTCATAGTGACTTTCTCCCGCTTCTGGTACTCTTTATAGCAAGAGAACACTAAGGGAGAAGTCGATGTTACTTACTATCTCTGCTCAAACATTGCTTATCTGGTTGGCGTGCCATTTCGTGGGGGATTTTGCCTTTCAAAGTACCTGGATGACGATAGAGAAGGGGAAAAGCTGGGAAGTAAATTTCTATCATAGTGCAACCTATACGGCGGTTTTTCTCTTGTTTGCACATCCATCATTGCTAGCGACGTCTATTCTCTTTGCAACCCACTTTGTGATTGATCCTCTGAAAGCACGTTACAAAGTCATTGGTCCAATCTGGCTCGATCAACTTCTGCATATTATCACGATTGTGCTAATTCTCGCCTTCAAGTTCTGATGGCACACGCAACTGACTTTTTTTAGTAAAATAATGATCTCAGGAACTATCGTTATAGAATAGTTCCTGAGATCGTTTGTGCGACCTGCGATAATGCGGGAACGTTATGCTTGCTCTACGCCTGGTGTTCCGGTATTCTCAGGGGCCGTTGTGCCTGTGCCTGTACCTGTACCTGTACTGGTGCCATAGATCAGATCTGACAGATCTTTCCGTGTGCTTTCAATAATAGTGCGCAGGCGTGCGGCCTGCTCTGGATTGTTGAAAGAGCTACGGGTGGCAATGGCGAAGAGACGTGCAACTTCCCTGGCTTCAGTTCCCAATGCCTGCATCTCTGGAGCGTTGCGAAAACCTCTGTGGCCTTTGGGGCCGAAGCCACGTGCCCATGGAGGGCCCTGGAACAATTCGCTTTCTTTCTGTTGCTGTTCTAAAAAGGCGCGACCAGCATCAGTAATACTATACACTTTCTTTCCATCCGCCTCGTTGGCGGTGACAAGGTTACGATCCTCTAACATTTGCAGCGTAGGATAGATGGTACCTGCGCTGGGAGTGTAGAATCCGCCGGACTTCTCTTCCAACGCCTTCATCATCTCGTAACCGTGCATGGGGCGCTCACGTAATAGTTCCAGGAGCGCGAATTTGACATCGCCTCGTCCAAAGAAACGGTGTCCCTCACCAAAGGGACCCCGAGGACCCTGTGGGCCAGGACCTTGAGGGCCAGGACCGAATGGTCCGCGCCCACGACGCATAAAGAAGCGTGGTCCCCATCCGCCGCGCGGGCCTTCATGATGAGGTCCATGGTGATGACCATGATGGTGACCATGATGGTGATGATGTTCCGGTCTGTCATCTTGTAACCAGGGGGGGGTCCAACCGCCCCAGTCGTCACCTTGAGATTGATAGGCAAAACGCCCACCGAAATTGTTAAACATTTTTTATCTTTATCCTTTCTCTCAATGAGAATACGATATATCGTTATCGTTATTCAGAGTATATACGATATATCGCTAACTGTCAAGGGGTGCACGCACCAATTTTGAAAACTGGGGAGAATTGTGCTCAAAGTCATGGGAATCGGAGTTCGGTAGGGTACAGAAAAGGCCAGCGAAGTCTGAGAGATAAGGTGTCAATTAAGGTGTCAAGCCCCAAAAAAATGCGAGAATGGGTGTCAAAGTTAAGGTGTCAAAATTAAACGAGTAAAGCCTCCTGACAGGCGGCTTTAGCATAGTATCATACATAAAAATCGGTATTTGATAGTGGATTGTCCTATGAAGATGCGCGAGCAAAGACCCGGTATTAAGAAGGAAAATAAAATCGGTAGAATTTGTCTTATGGAAATCTTGACTGAGCCGATAGATAAGTGAAGGGATCCATGATACATCTGAAAAGAGGAAAGAAGGAGAAGTGGTACAACGGAAATGCTCAAATAAACCCTCAACTTCTCTGTAAAGATGGAGCAGAAGTAAGCATTCTCAAAAGATCGCTAAAACTCAATTCATATCATAGCCTTGGAGAATACAGAATGATCTCATCGAGCAAATTTTGTGACAATTGTGGGGCCTCCAATCAAATAGATGCCCTCACCTGTTTTTCTTGTGCCCAAACATTCCCACAAAATTCCATTGCAATCTCCCAGGCCCAACAGACCTTTTCCTCTCTCAATGATTATCTCAAGAATACCTCTCTATTTGTTCAACGCTATCGTGTCCTTAAACTTCTGGGCCAGGGGGGAATGGGGTCTGTTTATCAGATAGAAGATTCCCGTTTTTCAGGCGCAAAAAGAGCGATTAAAGAACTACGCTTGAGTAATTTAAACCCTCAAGAAACCCTGGAAGCAACTGATGCTTTCCAGGGTGAAGCTATCATGCTAGCCAAACTCTTGCATCCCAATCTCCCTCGTATCTACGACCATTTTAGCCAGACTGGACGTTGGTATCTGGTTATGGACTATATTGAGGGAGAAACTCTTGAGGACCGATTAGCACACCTTCCGGATCACAAATGTCCAATAGAAGATGCTCTTCAAATAAGCATTCATCTCTGCGATGTTCTCCACTATTTGCACATACAGCAACCACCCATTATTTTTCGTGATCTGAAACCAGCAAATATTATGCTGACTCCAGAGAATCATCTCTATCTTATAGATTTTGGCATCGCTCGTTTCTTTAAACCTGATCAGGTGAAAGACACTGTTGCATTGGGTTCCCCAGGATATGCTGCCCCTGAACAATATGGGAGAACACAGACCACTCCCAGTTCAGATATTTATAGCCTGGGAGCGGTTTTGCACCAAATGATCTCAGGTCTTGATCCCAGTGCTGATCCTTTCCAATTTTCCGCACTGAAACTCGCTCGATCACCAAAAAATCTGGAACTGTCTAACCTGGTGATGCAAATGGTAGAGACAAAAAGAGAAAAACGCCCAAAAACTATATTGGAAGTAAGAAGTAAGATGTATGCTCTGGCTTCTATGAAGTCTGGCCCAGTTATCACAGTTCCATCCAGGAGTCAACCAGTCATATTGCCAAATCCCTCAAACAGCAAAACAACGACACCTGTAAAAGCGGCAACTTCCTCTGAACCTCAACAGGTTCATCTATCTCTTCAGGAAATACAGAGACAGCTATTGTTTATTTTTGCCTCTGTATTTCCTAAAGCACATTCTAGTGGAGGCCCAATAAATTCCGCCTGTAACCATTAGGAACAAACAAAAGATCTGGTGGGCAGTAGCAATAGCAACGCTCGTTATTCTTCTTGCCTGTAGCTTAGGGGGGGTATATAGCAATGATATGCCAAACAATCCTACAAATACCTCAAGTTCTCCCCTATTAGACCCTGTCCCGCCTTCAGCAGGTAAGTTGCTCTACCAGGCAGATTGGTCGAACGACTCTAATAACTGGAATACAGTGGGACAATGGAAATACGACCGAAAAAAGAAAATGCTGATGAGCGATGGCTCTCAGGCCAACTTTGTTATTTTAGCTCCTTATAAGTTGCAATCAGCAAATTATGCTATAGAGGCAAAAATCCAATTTGAGAGTGAGACATCTTCGAGCAACGACTTATTATCGGTGAGTAGCTTTGGTATTGCCTTCAATATCGGAAACAGTAGTCAAGGATACGTATGTGATATTGCAAGGTTTTTCGGGGCATCTATCTCATCAATCGGAGATGATGGGATAGCACACAGTATAACAGATTCTACATCATACAGACCAGGGACAAGCTTCCATACGTATCGCATTGAGGTGCGAGGGAATACAATATCTTCGTTTATTGATGGTCAGGAATTTGTGCAAACAACTACTGATAATTCATCTCCACCTCTACAGGCAGGATTATTAGGCATAAGAGCTAAAAGTGTTATTCTTTATGTTAAAAGTTTTAAGGTATTTGCTTTGTGATTGATGTTTAGATTAAAGTATGCCCAGGAGGCGAGAACGTGTTCAGCTTGGTTATGATGAGTGGGTAATCCGGGAGAAACCCTCCCTATTGTAAGTTTTTTCTAAAAATAGCGGTCCCGGAGGTGACAGTTTAAGTCACCTCCGGGACCGCTATTTTTAGAAGCGACGCTGTTACTTTACATCACCCTCATCTGGTTTCTTGCTGAATAGCTCATCAAGATGATCGATCGCTTGTTTATGCATCGTTGGCAAAACGTGACCGTAGATACCCAGTGTTGTGACAATATTCCGATGCCCAAGCAATTCTTAAATCACATTCGGACTGACCCCCAAAGCGATCCATATGGTTGCAGCGCTATGTCTGAGATCATGAAAGCGGATATCAGGCAAACCAGCTTTCTTCAGGAGCTTATCAAAATCATCCACCATCCCATTAGGATTCATATATCCTCCAAACCTGGTGCAAAAGACGATATCAAGCTCCTGCCATTTATGCACATTAGCCCGTATCTCCTGCTGGGCAGCTCGATGCTCATAGAGTGAAGCAAGAATAAACTGAGGAAGCGTCAAAATACGACGACTCGAAGCGGTCTTTGGTGTATCCAGCACAAACTCATGAAGTCCCGTTTCAGGATCTTGAACATATGATAATGAACGAGCAATTCTCAATTCTTTTTTCTCAAAGTTGATATCTTGCCATCGGAGGCCAAGGAGTTCGCCTCGGCGCAAACCCAATAGCGCCATGTGTAGGAGGCAATCAAGTCGTGTCCCTTTGGCGGCTTCCAGAAGCTTTTGTGCCTGGACCACATCGAGCACCTGCATATCTCGCTCTTCTTTCCGTGGCGGCTCAGCGTCTCTTACCGGATTGAGTGCCAACTTCCTCCACATCACGGCATCATCGAGCGCCTTCTTTATAATCGTATGAATGAGTCGGATCGTATTTGCAGACATTCCCTCTTTGCGCCATTTTGCATACAACGATTGAAACATCGTTCCTGTCAGGTTCTGTAATTTCACCTGACCAAGCGCTGGAGCAACGCGCTTCATTAAATATCTGGAATACGTAGAATAGGTACCTTTCTTCAGGGCCTCCTTCTGCACACTAAGCCAATAGCTCAGATAATCTTTGAGAGGTTGATCACGGCCCGTTATGAGCCGCCCCTCCTCAATCTCACGCAATATTCTCCTTCTCGCACGTTCAGCCTGCTTTTTATCATCGACATACTCGATCCTCTTACTCCCATCACCAAGAGGAACGCTCACAACCCAACGGCCATCTGCCCGTTGGAAAACAGAACCTTCGCCACGCACCCGTCGTGCCGGCTTCTCGTTTTGATTATTCTCGCGCTTTGACATACTCTCACTCCTTTTGACAACAGAACAAACGGACGAACGTAGAACCGTGTCAATACTTATCTTCTGAAGCTTTTTTTTGTCGCTTCAAAGCCCAATGATACAGACTATTCGGATCAAACCGAACAACCCGCTCAGTGATCCGCATCACAGGGAAATCTTCTTCCTGCATGAGCTCAAACAGTTTCGTTCTGCTGATGCCAAGCCACTGAGCTGCACCAACCACATCTAATAGATTTGCAGGAGGTTCAATATATGCAGACACATCTTCCTGATCTTGCAATTTCTGGCGCCTCATCGTGGTATCCTCCCTCTATTGAATGCCTGCTACTAATCCCGTAACAGGTTTCGTATAGTACAACATGACGACGAGTATGGGAAGAGTTTCTTTGAGAATGTGCTATATTTCCCATTGGTTTTCGTGCCCCTCTTCCCTGCCTTACGATATCAATGCGAATGTGATGAGAGATAGAAATAGCATACCAGGAAATTATGCGAAAAAGAGGGATGAGAATGAAGGTTTCGGGAGTTTCTGAAGAAAGCTGCATTTGCGTGAAGATTTTGGGAGTGAAGTGAAGAAACCTTCACGCAAATGAAGGTTTTTAGGTCTTCGTTATTCTATCACGGTATTGTAGCCTTATGACTATATGAATTTATCAGAGCACATCATCCTTCTTCCTATCTAACATCCAATTTCCCCATTTCCCGCCAATCTAGCGTATAATTTCATTATTCTAAATGTCATATGTCTTATTGATTGACTGGCAATCCAATACGTTAGTACCTTTCGCTGGACTCTCTATCGGTAAGGAAGCATACGTTGATGGGATATACTATCGCACGCTGGATTTTTAAAGCACTATTGGTGTGCCTGACAATAATTGCCATTCCTCTTGCTATCGCGCTCATCCAGGTGCTCGTCGCGTTACCAAGACAGGGATTTCCTGATAACCTCTATAGCACAATCCTGGGATGGTTCTTTCTTCCGGGCGCAAGCTTAACAGGTACATTGAGCATCACTGGGACCCTTCTCTTCCTGCTTCTTCTCACAGGTATCATCACCCGCATCGGAGAAATACATAACGGTGGCCTGGCACTCAAGAAATATTTGCGTGATGTGGCTGATAAAACTTCTGATCTAAAACCAGTGGGCTTCTCACAACAATCAGCACTGATCTCTGTAAGCGTTCCGCTCGATGAGATATTTATTCATTTATATGCAACGACGGACCGACCACGTTTTGATCTCCCTATCGAGCAACTGAAACACCTGGAGGAGCTACGCAAACGCGCAGACCTGACATGGGAGCAGCGCGAGGAGGAGATTCAGGCGTTACGAGTGGTGTGGTACTCGCAAATAGGTTCCGGACTGTTAGAGGCAAAACAACCTCAGAATATCGATGTTGAGGATGTGATAGAGCAACTTACGGCAAAACAACCTGGAGCCGTCATACTCGGCGCTCCAGGCTCAGGTAAAAGCACAACGATGCGCTGGCTGACGTATTCTATGGCGCGTGCGAGCCGCCTGCCACGCTGGCGATATATACTCAACGCGCTTCTCCATCTTCCCAATCGCGTGACACACAAACATTTTGCGCTCGGATATACTCTTCCTGACGAGATGGCTCCCGCGCAGATTCCGGTTCTGGTGCGCATCAGCGAGTACGCGAAGGTATTGGGCAAACCTGAAAGTGAAGAGGTATCATTTCAAGAATTTTTCAAGCAAAGCCACTCAAAGCAACCTGAACTCGCCGAAAGATTGCTGCATGAATTAGAGAAGGGACATTGCTTGCTCTTGCTGGATGGCCTGGATGAGGTCGCCAACGACGATCTACGCAGGCGTGTAGCTGAGAATATCGCGACCTTTGTGAAGCACTACACGCCAGAAAACGCAAATGCACGCCGCTTTAATCGTTTCATCATCACCTCGCGCATCGTTGGGTACGAAGGTGGCACATTCTCCAACTACGCTCACTATACCTTACAAGACCTGGCTGATGAGCAGATCGAGCAGTTTCTTAATCACTGGTGCCCGGCGGTCGAGCGCCACCAGAAGACGTTCGCACAGGGCATGAAGCGACTGACACCTCACCAGACCGAACAAGCAAATCAAGAGGGGCAGGAGCAAAAAGAGCGGCTATGGGAAGCGCTACAACAGAATCCTGGCATCAAGCGCCTCGCCATCAATCCATTGATGCTGACGATTCTCGCACTGATACAGCGCAGCGGCAAGACGCTGCCACATCGGCGCATCGAACTCTATCAGATCGTAACACGCACCCTGCTCGATAATTGGAACCAGGAGAAAGGACGTAGAGTCTTTCCACCAGAGGAGATACCTCTGGCCGTGAATATGTTAAGCAACCTGGCTTACGAGATGCATAGCCATGATCGCCTGCTTACAGAGGCAAAGGTGAAAGAGATTGCAGGCAGTTCAATGCTTGATTTCTTTAAGCAGAAACCAACCGAAAAGAAGATCACCACCTTCATCGATACATTACGGAGTAGCAGCGGCCTGTTTATCGAGACGGGACAGGGCTTTTTCAGCTTCATGCACCGCACCATTCAGGAATATTATGCCGCTCAATATCTTTTGGGTATGCCACCTGACCGACTTGAACAATCTGTACGCATGTATAGCCATAAAGCGCTCTGGCACGAACCACTCTTACTCCTTGTGGCCTACAAGAGCACGCAAAGCAGCCGCGAAGAGCGACAACATGCAAGCATCCTGATCCAGGCCATTTTAGAGACATGCGATCCCTATGATGAGATCTTGCAACGCAACCTGCTGCTGGCTGCAAATTGCGTCGTGGATTGTAGTGCATGGTCTGTACAAGGCGATCTGCAACAGCGTATCGCCAATCGCATCTTTGCTCTCTACGGCGATGCTCTGGAAACGGGGCGCTATACGGCCTTACAAAAAGATATTGAAAGGATCGTCCTCTTATGGTTGCAAGGACAGCCAGCGGAAAGTAGCGACGCACATCCACCATTTCTGGACGCCTGGTATAACGCTTTGTGCGATGCCAACCAACCTGTACGACAGGAAGGCGCGACGCATTTGCTGGCAACGCTGGCAACTGGTCTGCCCGCATGCCCTGCACCAGTGCTCTCTATTCTCCTGCCACCACTACTACAACTGGCTGATGTAGTGGACATCACCAGCCCACCAGAGCATATCCGTAAACAATTGCTCCACACAAAAGCACGACCAGCGACACTCCAGGTTACGGAGTACGCGATAGTAACATTGCGCTTATTAGATGAAGCTGGTCCGGCTGGATGGCTCCATAAAGAGTGGGTTCAGTGGAACAAAGAAAAACCCGAACTGCTGGAACGGCTGACACAACACGCTCTCGAACTCGATTATCTACTTACACCAGCAGCAATTCCTGCCAACTACCGTGATCTTAACTGGCAGAAGCAAGATGAGATTGGTAAAGACTGGCAAAAACGAGCGCAGCGCAATCCACGCGAATTACAGTCCCAATTATTACAGGCCAGCACAGCAGCACGCTTTCCGCAGGCATGGCTCTTCAAAAAACTCCTGGTAAGTGAAGAGACAGCAACAGCGAAAAATATCCCGTGGCAGACCACATGGGATAAGGTACTACGAGAAGAGATGGCACGAGGTAAAAATACAACCTATCAAACGTGCCTGGATCTGAGATCGTTGCTTGCAAAAGGCAAGAAGCACCAACGTCAGGACATAGCAACCGAGGTGCAAACTGCCCTTTCACTACGTGGCCAGGAACAGGTATTAGCTGTCAATACAATCATCAACGTCTATCTTCTTGATCTTCTTGATCTTCGTTATCTTCTTGATCTTCTTGATCTTCGTTATCTTCTCGATCTTCGTGATATTCGTTATCTTCGTGATCTTCGTTATCTTCGTTATTTTCTTGATCTTCGTTATCTTCGTTATCTTCGTTATCTTCGTGATCTTCGTTATCTTCGTTATCTTCGTGATCTTCGTTATCTTCGTGATCTTCGTGATCAAAAATACATTATAAGTGAGCTATGCTCTTCTCTTCAACAAACAAGTGCTCACAGTTCCGCAATCTTACTTTGCATATACAGCATTATCCCAAAGGATGATACCGTTTTATTGGATCAAAAAGATGAGATCATTCACAGTATGCAAGAATTTACCAGATCTACACAGCAACAGCACACCTCCACACTTGAGCAGCGCCTCCTGATTAAGAGCATCAACGAGGTTCTCACGACCAATACCACGAACGCTCAAATATCTATCATACAGCCTCCATTAAAAGGGAGCGCCGACGAACGAGCCAAACGGATTACCGCATTTCAGCAACAAGATGCATTGAATAAGAATGAAGTTGAAGAATTATTGGCGGCATGTACAGATGCAGAAGAGACAACGAAAGAGATGTGGCAACAATTAACAGGAGAAGACATGACCGCATCCTGGAGTAGCCCTGGCTCAGTGGAAAATCTGGCATGGAAGCAACTCTCCCAACAATGGAAGATGGATACCGACGCACGAGAGGTTGTAATCCAGAAGTTGGATGATAGCAATACAATTATCTGTGCAGCAGCAACACTCATATTGCAACAAAGCAAGCATTTTACAGAGCACGAGCGCAAGATGGCGGCACAAAAAATTATGAAGATCTTACGCGACGAGGATCTGTCGCGGCGTCCGTTGGATCCACCAGATTATCGCAAGATATGGCGATTGGATAATGTGTTGTTTGAGACGTTGGGGGTTTTGGCGGAGTAGAGAGATAGAATAGTCGCCTGAAATGGTAGATTGCTAGTTTCTATAAAATAGAATAGATGCCGGTTATGTGATATGCTTGATGCGTATTTGTAAATATGGCTTGTTGACCAAATGAAAGATATCCAGGAAATTAGCTATTGAAGAGGACATTTGTATGGATAAGCAGTATCTCATGACACTTGCTCGTGAATTTCGCGCAGGGGAAGGTTCCTTTTTGTTGCAGTTGCGCATCAACCTGTACTGGGACAAAGATGCGTTTCGCCGTCTCACGGAAGCTATGCGTCTGTGCTGCAAGGACTATCAGTATTCGCCCGAGCAGCTTGCACGAGACCTCGAAGGACAAAAACAATTGACCGACGAACAGATGGAAGACGAACAGTTTACAGATGCATACTTCTTGAAGAAGAACGAAAATGATACTATGCTTCCACGATGGCTCGCAGATGGATTCTGGTTTGTCTCAACCTTTGTGCGTGGTCACACTTCTCACCCTGCCTGGGAACAGACCATTGCTCGTGAACCTGAGTATTTTTCCAATGCTTATGCCCTCCTGGACGATTTAGCCTCCTGGTTTTTTACTGGAGATTGTCCCTGGATTGACGAAGAAAAGGGATGGGCTTACAGAGGCGTATAAAATAAATGGGAAACAAACAAGAAAATCATGATCTCGATCTTTCCCCAATTGTACCAGAAGCACGGTCAATTGTGCTTACTGCGACACTCATCTATCTCCAGTATCTCAGCCAATGGTGCATTGGTGTGATCATCCATGGCTCTGCACTCAAAGGTGGATATATTGCGGGTTGCAGCGATATCGATTTCCAGCTCTATCTGGAGCCAGAGGCTTTTCACAACGATGGTGACCTTTCACTCGATCTGGCAATGGCTCTTCATCGCGATCTGGCAAGGATTGATCCTGCTCCGTTTCAATACATTCAGGGATATGCTCTTTCTTCTCAAAAGAGGGCAGAGAGGACTGGCCTTATTCCTGGAGCCTACCATATAATCACTGGGACACTTCCTGTCCCAGAAGCCACAGAGGAAGAGCTTCAAATTGCAGCAAGACAGGCACTAGACGGGCTTAATGTCTCTCGCCTCTTTCATCCCCAAGAACTTCTTCAGCATGGGTGCTGGAAGCTTGCTCAGCGCATCCGTTGGCTTTGTACTGATGTATGGCCGATACTCTACCATGTGCTTACAGTCCAGCAGGGGAACGGAATTGCGATGTGGCAGTTACCGAAACAGGAAGCAATGAAACGTTTGCCACAGGAAAGCGTCCTCGCACAAACGCTTCAAACCTTTTATCTAACAATTTGTACCTATTATTCAGCGGAAACATCCGTTGAGGATGCTCTAAAAGCCATTCAAAGTGGTCTTGTTTTTCTGCAATCCGTCAAATCATGGTGGGTTGAAAATTGCGCTTATGAAATACCTCATGAGTAGGAGTGCCTATAAATATTTTTGACTGCATTTCTACCGATGCGACCCATCAATCTCTATCCTCTCACCTGGCTTTTGTATCGTGTCAACATAGAGGTAGGGCTAGGATGACTGTAAAAACCGTAACTATTCAGGAGGAGGTATTCAGGAGAGAATAAATGCCAACATGAAAATGAGCAAGAGTACAATCATTCTGATAGCTCACCGTGCTCTCTGTCTTATTGGCTTGTATTCTTCTGGCTGCCCAAGAAAGGAAAGCAACACACTTTAGGATGCTGAGAAAAGAACAAGCGTCATCACACCTACAGAGGACAATAACCCTTCTCGCAACCACGGGTTAAAAGCAGAAGTTTTTCTCTGCCAAAGAGTTCCTTAGCTATCTGCCTCACGTCCTTAACCAGCGTGGAGTCATTCGGATTGACACCAGCTTGGATGCTCATATCATCTTCATTATCGTATATTCTGGCTGTAATGGTTGCATGCTGGCTCTGGATGTCAATATAGTACCCATGATACTCAGCGCCATGTTGAGGATCAATAACATCGTCAAATCGTCTTAGTGTCACGATATATTCCTTCGCATTGATGGTAAGTTTTTTCACGAGATCCATCGATAATTCTCCTATTTCTGCCCATTTCTTCTCTTTTTGCTGTGAGAGAGTGGGTCCAGTTTTCAAAAAGCATCTCTCAGTTGATCTGGATAAGTATAGAGCTGGGACTAAGATCCAAGCGAATGTTCAGAAAGGATCAAAAAGTCGTGAGCACCGGGTGGCCAGTAAGCGCCTGCTCCAATGCCGAAAAGACTGGCAGATCCTGCTTATGCAGCGTCGCGAGATAGCTACGGATGCGGCAAAAGCGTGTGATGCCTTCAGAGGTGCGGAAACACCCTGAGACCTTTTGCTGAACTTTCATCATGCGCAAATCTCGCTCAGCCTGGTTGTTATCGAACGGCACGGCAAAATCGAGCAGGAAGCGCAACACATCCCACTTGCGCGTAGAGAAGCGATCCAGCAGGTTACGAGCTGGATTCTGCCGGGCTTTGCTTGGCAGGCGTTTGTGCTGCTCCAACTTGTGTATCGGAGCCAGGGGATTGAGCTGATAGCCAGCCTGGATAATCAGCTCATAGAGCAGAAGCAACGACGCCTGGATTGCTGTCTCCAAGGCAGGCTGCCCTCGGGAACGAGCCTGTTCGACAGTCTCTTTCATCTCCAAAAGCAACTCCTTCATATCTTTTGCCCAATCTTGCTTGAGTTCTTCTTCAATGAACGTGAGATCGCGCAAATGATGTACGTTGCACAATGCCTCCGCGAAGCGGTAGCCATGATAACTGGGGAGGGCGTCATGCACCGAGATCCCCTCGTAGAGCGATGCAATCCCAATCGCATCCATGCCTTTGCGCCCCCGGCTCGGGTTCGCCCCATAATGCGTCAGGTGCTCAGTTGCACACACATGCACCCACCAGCCGTCCTTGCCCACACGCATCCCGGTTTCATCCTGGTGGAGAACTTGCATCTTGAGCACGGCCGCTTTGAGTGCTGTTTCCCACTCGGCTAGGTGCTGGTGGCAGCGCTGGACAAAGCGAGCGATGCTTGCGGGGGAGAGATGGACCCCAAAGAGATCGTGGAGCAGTTGACTGGCACGGGCGTAGGGAACACTCTGGAAGCTGACCAGATAGGTTGCCACAGTCTGAATGCCGCTGCCATATTGCGCTGGTGCGGTGATCTCAGGAGGAAAGGCAGCGCGGGTCAGATGCTGGCACGCTGGGCATTGCTTCACTTCTGCCTGGTGCTCAGTGATCCAGAGCCGTTTGACCGGGAAATCGATCACCTGCCGTCGTTCCGCCAGCCGTGCGGGATGCGTGGAGATGTCGTGCTGGCAGCAAGCGCAACGCTCAACCCGGTGGACGACGATCTCATCGGGAGTTTCGACTTGATGCAAGGCGTGTCCCGTGTGGCCTGGCTGACCGCTAGGCTTCTTGCCGCTTTTCTGGCACAGCGATTTGGGAACGCGGGTAAAGCGATCAGAGGAAGGAGGCAGGCTACTGTTGTGGCTGTCTTTGGCCACCTGTCCTTCAAGCATTTTCACACGCTCTTGCAGCACCTCAATCTGCCCATCCAGATTTTTTGCATGCGTTTGCAAGCCCTCAATTGCCCTCATGGCCTCTTTAAGCGCTTCCTGTACGGTTTGCTTCTCTTGCTGAAGTTGGAGAACCTCCTGGTGTTTTTCGAACGCGATCTCCCGCCAGACTGTTCTCTCCGCTCGGAGTTGGTCCAGTTCTTCCTCTGGTGTCATGGCGCTACTGTAGCAGATTGATGCCCTTCTCCGCAATGAAATAGCCCTTCTGAATAGTTACTAAAAACCACTCATAAAGCAATTTGTTATATGAGTGAGTGTAAAAAGAGAGCTGTATAATGGAGTTTGCCTATCGTTGGAAGAGGAAGTCGAAAAACGAACTGACGGTTGCTCTCATTCAATAAATATGCTTTTCCACGTATCTTTTCTATTTCCTCTATTATCAAAATATGCTTTACTTCTTGCCGTGTTCTCTTTCTGCTTTCGGAATTGGTCCTCCCATCTGGGATTCAACCCAGTAAGCGCATCACTATATGACGCACCGCCAAGACCTATTAAGTTATAGAAGAAGAGGCACCCTGAAATCAAACCTGCTGCTATCGGGAAAAAGAGAAATGAGGCTCCTAAAAAAGGGAATAGAGAACAGAGTGTTAATAATCCTGCGACAAGAACAACCAATTGTGTTTTTCTGAAATTAATAACATTTATATAGTCCTGCTTCGTCTTGTCTTTGTCATGAGCTTGCCCCACTTTTGCGGAGAAGAGAAATATTAGGGTATACTTCTCGCAAAGGAGGGAAGGGACGATGGCAAAAGAGCAAAAAACCTATACAGCAGAATTTAAACGAGAAGCCGTACGGCTCGCCCAAAGCAGTGGGAAACCGATTATGCAGGTAGCCCGCGAATTGGGGATCTCTGATACTTCCATTCATCAATGGCGCAAGGAACTCGCTGAGCATGGAACTGAAGCCTTCCCAGGAAGTGGGCATCAAACAACTCAAGAAGAGGAGTTACGCCAGCTGAAGCGGGAGTTGGAAAGAACAAGACAAGAACGGGACATTCTAAAAAAACAATTGCTCTCTTTTCACGCAACCCGTTGTGAGGTACCAGGTGATTGAAAGCTATCGAGGTGAGTATCCCATCAGCGTCCTCTGTGAGACATTGGGTGTCTCACAGAGTGGGTATTACAGCTGGAGAAAGCGACCAATGAGTCAGCACAAGCAGGAAGATGGTCAACTTGCTGAGCAGATCCAGGCAGCTTCCCATGCCAATCGAAGGGTCTATGGGAGCCCTCGTGTTCATGCTGAGTTACAGGACCACGGAATCAGTTGCTCACGTAAACGGGTAGCACGATTGATGCGAGAGCAAGGACTCTCTGCTCACTGCCGTCCTCATCGGACAAAAACGACCAGGAGCGACCCTGGATCGCAGGTTGTTGCTAACGTGCTCAATCAAGAGTTCACCGCCACTTCTCCCAATGAGAAGTGGACCAGTGATATTACCGCAGTGTGGACATACGAAGGGTGGCTTTATCTCGCGGTGGTGCTTGATCTTTTCTCACGCCGAGTGGTAGGATGGGCAATGGCAGCGCGTCAAGATGGATCTCTCGTTGAGATGGCCTTGCACATGGCCTTACTTCAACGCCATCCGCGAGCTGGTTTGCTCCATCACTCCGATCGCGGACGTCAGTATACGAGCAACGAGTATCAGGCGCTTCTGACTCAAATTGGTGCCACGGTGAGTATGAGCCGGAAGGGAAACTGTTCTGACAACGCAGTGACCGAATTGTTCTTTGGGACGCTAAAGAGCGAGTGCATCACAGACACGTGCTTCGAGAGTCGGGCGCAGGCCAGACAAGCCATCTTTGAGTACACGGAGTGCTTCTACAATCGGATTCGCCGACACTCTTCGTTGGGCTACGTCAGTCCGGTCACTTTTGAACAATTAATGTGTTAACTCTAACATTCGGAACCTCTGTGAAAGTGGGTCAACATCAGACCCTTGTGACTGATACATTTTCCTCTCCCCAAAAACCGGATCATCCGGTGCAAGAAAAACGCAAACAAGACTCCCTGGCTGAAGCCTTCTCTCTCAAAGTGGCGATGACGATTGGAGCCGATCCCAATACCTGCTTTGATAATACCTGGCGCATGTTCATCCGATACTTTCCAGAGGTCTTCAAGCCCGCTGGAACATTTATTGAGGGCTGGTGGGTCATTGATCTGCCAGATCAGGTGGTCTTGAATGAGCACGGATGGGCAGAGCTGGCTGATGGGACGATTGTCGATCCCACCGTTGTCTTGCTCTTAGAGCCGGATGTCCCGGTCTACTACTTTGCAGGGGTTACCCGCAGTTGGCAAGAGGTTGAGACCATTGTACGAGCAGAAAAATGGTTCCCTTACGTTCGGTTCGGTGCATACGGAGAGGATGGCCTGGGACACCCTGCGTATAAAGCGGCCTATGATGCCGCACGTCAGAAGCTGTTGTCTCTTGCACAGGCGACACAGCCTCCAAAGCAGATACTGTGCCTCTCTGCACAAGACTCGGTTGATCTAGGCATGGGAGAAAGCGAGCTACACATTCTGATTATCACTCTTAATGAGGACCTTAAAAAACCATCGAAAGCACCCCGACAGAAAGACGAGTGGGATGTTTCCAACTAAAATTCCCTACGAGTATCGTCTCTCTCTGCGCATTGCCCTGGCAATCGAGGCTGAGCCCTACCGTTGTTGGCGCAATGCTGCCCTGGCCATGCACCTGCTGCCAGCGCTTTTTTCCACCTGGTACTACATCGAGGGATGGGTAGTGTTGCTAAGAGCGCACCGTATAGACCTGATTGAGCACGGCTGGATCGCGTTAGAATCACAGATCGTCGATCCGTCTCTTCTGCTGATTGAACGACCAGAACAACCTCTGTGCTATTTCCCAGGATTCCGCCTCTTCTGGGAACAATTACAGCAGTGTCTGCCAGGAAGGACCTTACCGCTCGTCTGCCATACCCAGTATGGGGAGACTGGCATGGCCCATTGCGAGTACAAAGACGCCTATGAGTGCACATGGCAGAAAGCGCTCGATCTGGCACAATAGCAGCACCTTCCTACTCATGCCATCCATGTGCGTAGAAGAGTCCCTCCAACACAAGTGACGCTACTCTACCGATACCAATAACGCCAACACAAAAACGATCCTCAAAACAATCACCATCCATTTATGACGGATAACGCAGCATGTGTACTTTACTGCGTTTTTTTAGCAAGAAAGAAGGAAAAGTATGACAAAGACCAAACAACAACCACTCTCCGCACTGTTACAAGAAATTCAACTCAGAGTAAACGCAGAGCCACTCAGCACAGACGAGCAGCGTGCTCTCGTACAGCTCGTGACAAGCCTGCTGTAGGCCTGTGGGAAAACCGTAGAACGCTCTCTTGCGGGCTCTGAGATGGGAGAAGTACGCGGGCAGGCGCATGTCAAAAGAGCGCTTGAGGTGGCAGCCGCCGGAGGCCACCATATTCTCCTGAGCGGCCCTCCCCAGGCCGGCAAAACCCTGTTGGCACGAACCCTCCCATCGATCCTGCCAGCAACTGCCGTACCGTATCCCTTTCGAGCACCCGAGGCCACCCTGCCTGCCACACCCTTTGTTGGAGAAGCCACGGCCCCTGGCGAACTGACCCTGGCTCACGGTGGGGTACTGTTTCTCAAAAACTTCCATGCATTTGCACCAGAGCATCTTGCCGCGCTGCGTTGTGCTGTTGAAGCGCAAACGGTTGCCCTGCGCAATGGAGATGAATACCTGCTCTTTCCGGCGAAATTTCTGCTGGTGGCGACGACGCTGCCCTGCCCATGTGGCTTCTTCAATGATCCTATCCGAGAGTGTACGTGCTCATCAGACACCATATTCCTGCATCAGCAACATATAAAAGAAAGCAGTGACACCTGCTTTGACCTTCATATCGAAGTGCCCCGAGTACAGGAGGATATGCTCAACAGGTACACAGAAGAACGCTCGGCCCAGATCCAAAGCCGTGTCGAGCAAGCACGTATCAGGCAACAGCGACGGTATGCGAACGCCCCTCATCTCTGGGTCAATGCCGATCTTGGTCCTGTCGATGAGGTACAACACGTTTGCCAGATGGACGCCCAGGCCGAAAGACTGCTCAAGGCGGCAATCCAGCAACTCCACCTGGCTCCTCAGAGCATCCTGCGCTTGCAGAAAGTTGCCCGCACCATCGCCGATCTGGCCGAGTCCGAACTCATCTCGGCCAATCATCTTGCTGAGGCAATACAGTATCGGCCTCGCTTCTAAAGAACGATTGTCAACGAGTTCCTCTTCAATCTGCATTTCTCCTCAACAGTAATCACGTGTAACGAAAAAACTGAGCAGAGAGAGCACATTGCAGAGGGCACCGTGTGGTTTGTAACGCTTCTGAGGAGAAGAGGGCAACGTTCTTCTCCTCATGTTTATGCAAGGAGTAAGAAAGATGCCATTTCCACCCGGCTCGTGCACCACCCCTCTGTATCCCTCGCGCAAAGCCATCCCAAAGGGAGATATGAGCAATCATGCCTCCCCTTTTTTCTGCTGATGAAAAACGAACCATTCCTATGCTAATAAGGAGCAAGCTTTTTATGAAACACCTTCTCGTGCTTCCTGAGCACACCTACGCCGGCTATTGTTCTACTGGAGCGAATAAAGATTGGGTTGCCTGTCTTGCCATCGAGAGAGAGGCTCAGGAGAGCAATCCTTCAACGATCAGCGAGACCACCGAGGTTGTCTACGTGAGCCTGCATGGTCCACACGGCGGAAATCTGCTCGTTGATACGCCAAAAAAATTGACGATGAAGCAGGCACGAGTCCATTTCAGCAAAAAGTGCCGTGAAAAAGACGGCAAAGCCTACACCCACGTTCCATTTGCGCCCTACCTGCCTGCATTTGGTCGTCCTTTTGGGCTGCCGCTGATGATGCCACCAAAAGAAGAACAATTGTATGATGGAGAAATCACCTCCTCAGAAAGTACAACAACTGAAACAGTTCCAACCCTTCGCTACCAGGTAAGCGTCGTCAAAGCCGCACCGTTAGAAAAACTCCAACAGTTGTTTAATGGTTTGAGCTATGGGGTGACGGAAAAGGTCAATGGGGATCGCTGTTTGCTTGTTTTCGACGGCCAGTACTTGAGAGCGTACAACCGAAGAGGAAAACCAATGAGCGCACCGCCCACAGGGGCTGCCCATCTATGCAAGCTTGACTGCCCCTTTGTCATTGATGGGGAACGGCTCACAGGCGATCTGGGTGGGTACTTTGTCGCCTTTGATCTCCTGGAATGGGTGCAGAAACCCTTCACCGCGTTCTCTTATAGCATGAGGATCACGACACTTGAAGAGGCAATGTATCAGGCAGGGCTGCTCTCGGCGAAGCGTTCGACACCAACGCTGGCACAATCGCGCTCGAACAGTACCGCAAACGGTCTCTGCCTGCTGGTTGCAGCAGCAGGTGCGGACAGTGCGTTTCAGGTGGTCGAGGAGGTCCAGGCAGCCTCAGGGGAAGGGATCATTGTCAGGCGGCTGGAAAGCCCCTATGAGGAAAGTCCTCTGAAGTTCAAATTCCTGGCCGATATTGACGCCTTCGTGATTGCGATCAACGATGGGGTGTCGCAAGGAAGCCTCAAGTTCGGTGTTCTTCGCTCATCTGATCGCGCGATTATTGAAGTGGCCAATGTCCGTTCAGGCCTGACCGATACCGATATTCGTGCGGTGCACACGATGCTTGAACAGGGAGAGCGGCCCGTCTTCACGGTGACCTTTCTTCCAATTCGTACGATTGGTATTCAGTTAGTAGAGCCTCGAACAAATATGGCGCTTTTACGCACGGACAAAAATGCTGGTGAATGCACAACTGACCAGTTTGGTCCTGAGAAAGCGTCGCTTATTGCGCACGCAAAGCCTGTTCACGGAATGATGTTCCTATAATCTTCCGCTCTCTGGCCGGGTCAGGTTATTAACACGGCCATTTTCGAGAAAGAATAGTCCTTGCGCTTCAAGACCCTTGAACTTTTTTCAGAAGGAAGCCATGTCGAAAGCTGGCTGAAGGGCTCGCTCTCCCCTATGTGTGAGCCCTTTTGCTTGAACGAGGAGAACCAGGACGGGAGGGGATCGTGGCACAGATTTCATGTGGATGCACACCACAGCGTGCAGATGCAACCTGTGAAAGAGGAAGCAAGCTCTTTGCAGCAGCGGCATCTCACGCATTTCAAGATCTTATCAGGGAAACAGCAACTACAGCTTATGAGAAACGGCAGGCATATACGCTTGCACATCTTGCCTATATCGATCATCTACACGGTTGGTGGGAAGGAGATAGAAAAGTGCTGCGAAGAATGGACGCCTGGATCGTCTACGTCCGTCTCTCTGGGAGATGGATGTTTCACTTCGAGACAAAGGATGACACCCTTTTGAAAGAGTGGCTCCGGGTGAAGGGATACCAACAATTTGTGAAAGGAGGGGGCACCCAGGCACACGACCATCTCTCAGGGTACTACCGCAAAATTGACGGTTCCATCACCGAGGATATACTCCCTCCCCCACTCTCACTAGAACCTATGAGTTCCCCTGGCGTATCAAACGATCATTCCGAGAGGCTTGTAGGGCGAGAACTTCCTTCTCCTCTCCCATTCTCTTCTCCCATCGATCTCAAAATACGTGTGACCGTTTTCATCGCACTCCTCGTCGCATGCATTCCTCACGCCCCAACACTCCTGGATCGCCTGCATATCCAACAATGCGCAACACATCTGCTTCGGACGTATGGAATACCGATTGGGCCACAAGATGACCAGACCCTCCGCGCGTTGATCGATGAGGCCATTCAGCAACATGAGGAGATGAAGGCATCATCCAGGCGAAATACGCAGGCACTTGAGGAGTGAGAGCGTTCCCCGTCCTTGTCATCCTGCTGTTCTGGGTATTGCGTTGGCTTCCCCTTTTGCCTCATCCTCCACCAGAAGCCAACAGAGCGTATTCGGGACCGAGCAGAAGTCTCACGTTGAAGAAAGAACGGAGATATGTGAAGATCAAACAAGAAAGGAGACACCCATGAAAAATGTCACAATGAACGTGGAAGGCTCAAAATTAACGATTGTCGTAGATCTCAATCAGGAGTTTGGCTTGTCTTCAAGTGGGAAGTCGATCACCGTTGCGAGCACAGAAGGCAATATCGCAATACCTGGCCGTGAGGAGATCAAAATCGGTTTGAATATGTACAAAGCCAAACCGAAACGCTAATACCCTTCTACAGATAGCACTGGAAGCATCATTTACCACAGGGTCATGCTTCTGCTGGAAGCATGACCCTGTGTTTATGGGAGGAAGAGAAATGAAGCTCATTCGAGACCAACTCCGCATTGATGGAGCACAAACGCTTTCAACCACTGAACTCCTGGCGCTGGCTTTGTCTCAAAACGAGGGAAAAGACACACTCCTGCAAGCACATAGCCTCCTGGAGCGTTACGGGATCAAAGGGTTACGAACGACCCCTCTGGATGTCTTGTGCCAGGAAGGAGGGCTACATTCGACACAAGCCGAATGGTTGCATGTAGTTTGTGAATTGGCACTGCGTTTTGCAAAAGGAGATCCAGGAGAAGCTCGTGCAAATAGGCTCACCGTATGATGCCATTCGATTATTACAACCTCTGCTCGCTCACCTGGATCACGAAGAATTTCGTGTGCTTGTGCTTGACTCTCGCAACCACGTTCTTGCAAACATCTTGCTGTATACCGGGACGGTCAACGAAACGAGTCTGCGAGCCCCAGAAATATTCCGTCAGGCGATTCTACGCAATTGTCCAGGTATTCTCCTGGCACACAATCACCCTAGCAATGATCCTACGCCATCACTTGAAGATATCGAAACCACACAAAAGCTTCTTGAGGCGGCCAGATTGCTTGATATTGATCTCATTGATCATATCATTATTGGCGGCGAAAAAGGTGTGAGCCTGAAGGAAGTGCTTCCTTGGAAGTAAGGACTTCCTTGGGTGTCGAACGTATACGACGCAAAAGGAGAATGCGATGACAGAAGCCAGCATTCCTCACCTTTTCATCGACTTTGCAACGGTTGATCGTGTCACCCATCCCATGGGATGTCACTGTGGAAGATGTGATCTCGATGGAATTTCGTACGGGATCTCTATCTTCGATGTGCATACATTTCCCAGATTGAGTGGCTTCTTCGACCAGAGCCACCCTCTCATATCGTTGATGCATTACGGTTCTGTCACTCAGATGTATCCTTTACCTGAGTGATTTCTCACCGTTATGCCATAAAGAAGATCCATAGTAACATGAGGTCGCTATGGATCTTCCTGCTTGAGAACGGTGCGGTCAAGCTCACACAACGCCAACTATCTGACAGCAAAGTTGACAGCAAACCCGGCACTTTTAAGCGAAAAACGACACCCCCCGACGAACGCCGGCGGATTGCCAGTGAGCGTGTCATACTCTCAGAGCCCCTCTTCAGTGAAGTCCATTAGAAGACATCTGGTATAAGACATACAAGACAAAGGAGAGTGTCTTGTTTCTCAGCATACAGGTGAGCGAATAACCAGGAAACACACAGAAATAAGGAGAAAATATTTCTATCAGAAGAAAAACCGATAGCAAGTCTTTCATCTCCTATGAGAAGTGGGCTAGGAGATCATCGCAAGAATAATTTCCTATACTTTATCCAGAAAGACTATTAGAAAGCATAGAACTCTCAAACGAGAAGGAGTATGTGCATTTGTAGGATGGTAGATGTTGTGTGTTCTGAGGAGCAGGAAGGAAGCTTCCACCATGAGTCATAAAAGTGAAATTGCTGAACTGCGCCAGCAGATTGCCTTAGAGCTGGATGCAATGCGCCTTGGTCTACTTGGTATTTCGACTGGGACAGCTCGTCATGCCTTTATACATGCTCGCATGGAACGCATTGGTGCGTGCCAGAACACGCTTGCAAGTTCTATCGGTGAGCAAGCGGCCTCACAGGTCGTTTGTGCAGTGTATATGCAAGCAATGGAACAAGATACCATATGTGACTTGTACGATTGTATTTAACAGGAGATGATACCATGATGCAGGAGGCTCTTTCTGTTTCCACGCCGAAACTCCACTTAGCAAAAAGGCAACGGTCAGGGCCACTGACGATGCCACTCTCTCGCCCATCTCTCATATCGGCTGGAGCGAGGGCCATCTCTGATATTCCTACCCGTCCAGTTGTTAGCAGCCTTGATGGTCCTGAAACACCTGTGGCGACACTGAACAGGCCTCGTCTGATACAGCCGCTGGAAGTTGGTGTCGGTTGGAATACAGGCATCACGCGCCAGCGCAATCCCAACGAGGATAGCCTGGTGGTACTACAAGGAACCTGCACCTATCACGGTCGGCTCGTTCCCTTTGGCCTCTTCGTCGTTGCCGATGGGATGGGAGGTCACGCTTATGGACAGGAGGCAAGCCGCATTGCCATCCAGAGTATGATGCAGATGATATTACAAAATATTGTGATGAGCAACGAACTGAACGATGAATATCTGATCGATATGCTGGTGGGAGGCGTCGAATGGGCAAACCAGGCGATCTTTCAACGCGGAACGGAATGGGGACAGGAGATGGGAACGACGCTAACCGCAACATTGGTAGTTGGTTCAAAAGCGTACCTGGTCAACGTCGGCGATAGCCGTACCTATCTCTATCGTCCTGGCAGCGGACTGACACAGATCACACACGATCATTCTCTCGTGGCCTCACTGGTCGCTGCAGGCGAAATCTCTCCTGATGAAGTCTACACACATCCTGAGCGCAACAAGGTCTATCGCAGCCTGGGCAACAAAGAAAATATCGAGGTCGACTGGTTTGTCGTTGATCTCTATGAGAACGATAGCCTGCTTCTCTGCTCGGATGGACTCTGGGAGATGGTGCGTGATCCGGAGATCGAACGCATTATATGGACTATGCGCGATCCTCTGCGCGTAAGCGATGTGCTGGTCAACGCTGCCCTACAAGGTGGTGGTCGTGATAATGTGAGCGTGATTGTAGCCCGTATGCCATAGTGTTCCTACATTTGATGGTGGGACCGGAACGTATCTTTACGTTCCGGTCCTTTTTATGATCCTTGACTCATCACGGGCTTATAAATGGCACCCCTACAGGTGGGATACTGCCGCATTTCACGCTCATATCACAGCTGTAGGGTGCCATTTATAAGCCCGTGTAGATGCCTGAAAAGCGAAAAAGGGCAGGCGCTCTGGCATACGAGCGTCTACCCTGAAGAGAACCATATGATTCAGGAGAAGATTAAGAGTTCTCCTGATCCCCATCATCGTAATGACTCAATCGAATTCACCGAAAAATCCTGGAGCATCCTGCTGCGACATGGATGATCCAACTTCCGCAATGCCCGGAATTCTACCTGGCGCACCGCTTCATGGCTTAATCCCAACTTTTTTCCTGTCTCCGTCAAACTATGTTCACTTCCACCGTTCAACCCATATCTGAGTTGTAGAACCCTCCTCTCTCTGAGCGTCAGACCATCAAGTAAGTCGTGGATGTGATCCTGTAACGTCTGGCTGATGACGACGCGCTCCGGCGAGTAGCAGGGGTCATCTTCCAGAATATCGCTAAGAGACACTTCTTCGTCACCGCCCTTACGAGGCATATCCAGACTGACTGTCTCTTGATTTGTCGAAAGTAAGGCAATGACCTGCTGGACGCTGACCTCCATCTGATGGGCCAGGTCTTCCAACGTTGGCTCTCCTATCACAATGCCCTCTTGCTGTAAACGCCGCCGGGCACGACCCAGGCGCTTCATCTCCTCTACTTTGTACAAAGGTACACGAATCATACTGGCCTGCTCAGCCAACGCACGGGTAATATACTGGCAAATCCACCAGGTAGCGTAGGTGCTAAATTTATACCCCTTCCGATAGTCGAATTTTTCGACCGCATGCATAAGGCCTAAGTTGCCCTCCTGGACAAGATCCATTAAGTCTACGCCGAAGCCTTTGTATTTTCTTGCAACGTGCAGGACAAGGCGCAGATTTGCCTCGATCAATTGGCGTTTGGCCTCAGCGGCATCTTCAACATCTCTGAGTGGGCGCTGGGTTGCGTTACTGCGCTGTCGCTTGCTCACTTGCCCTCGCTCAATACGCTGTGCCAGGCTCGTAACCTCTTCTGTTGAGAGGAGATCGACCTGCCCGATTTCGTAGCGATAGAAACGGGTAGAGTCATCAAAATTCATCGCGTCGGGATTTGCTTTGATGCGTATTGCATTTTCAGTTGTCTGTATCACGGCTGCCTCTTTCATCTGGAGTTTCTCGCAAATATGAGTGTTTCGTGGGTGTCTGTGAGAGTAAGTGTACGTGTTTGTGCTTGCTACTATCTCCCAGCCACCTTCGTGAGGATTCGTCAATCCCTCAGAGAGGTAATTGGGAGAGATAAAAAAATGCAGGTCTACTCAGGATTGGAGTGGGTGCCTTTGTATAAGACAAAGTGGTATGAGAAAAGCTTCCGTTTTCTGGCGGATCTCTTTTGTATAAGACATTATAAGATACTTCATTGCGCAATGGGTTCGCAGTTGTAACCTGACCTCAGCATATGATCACATTCTCAGAAAAAATAGGTGTAAGTGATTAGTGATAGTAGCGGGACTTCTCGTGACCGACATGTGATATGGTAAACCGATACTAAGTTGAGACTGGCACATCCATTGCAGAGAGAGGAAACAAAATATGACATTTCACAGAGAAGATGCATACGAAGCATACGAGGAACTCCATCCCCATTTTCAGAAGCGCATACAGCAAAATGAGCCTCTTGCCAATCACTCTACCTTTGGTATCGGTGGCCCCGCTGATATATGGCTCACGCTTGAAATCGCGCAAGGAGCTCCTCGGCCTCGTATCCTTATGCACTGAAAAACACTGGCCGCTACTGATAGTCGGAAATGGAACAAACGTTCTATATGCAGATGTAGGAGTCCGAGGCGTTGTAGCGCATATTGTCGCAACTAGCTATCATATTGAAAATAATGGCGATGGGACTGGCCTCCTGGTTGCTGATGCTGGAGTCACTTGGCCCACACTTCTACACGAACTGGTCGCCCAGGGCTGGGGTGGACTGGAATTTGGCGTCGGTATCCCCGGCACTCTGGGTGGTGGCGTGATCAGCAATGCCGGTGCACATAATGGCGAATTAGGACAGGCCCTGGAATGGATTGAAGTACTGGATGCTCGCCAAAGCGACGCATCCGATAGCAACGATATTCATCCGCCACAGGTGCGCCTCTACCAACACGACGAGCTTAATCTCGGATACCGCCATAGCCGTTTCCGCGCTCAACATCGCGCTCACTTCAACGAACAAGGTCATCTCCAGCATCCGCCACGAACCATGATTGAACCTGCCGAGATTATCCTGCTGCTCGGTATCCATCTGCAACATGAAGATCCTGCAAAATTGGACCAGATTATCAATCAGCATATCCTGTACCGTGAAAGAACTCAACCTCAACAACATCCTCGTGGGCTGATCTTCAAAAACCCCCCTGGCGACTACGCCGGTCGGCTGATCGACCTGGCTGCAATGAAAGGTCATACCATCGGCAAGGCACAGGTCTCGACAGTTGATCCCAACTTTATTGTAAACCTGGGAGGTGCACAGGCAGCCGATGTCGTGGCATTAATTGAAGAAACGCATCGTAGAGTTCTTGCGCAATCTGGCATAGATCTTGAAGTTGAGGTCGAGCTGCGCGGTGAGTGAACGAGTGATGCACAAAAATTATAAAATCAGTCACACCATAACATCTATGGCATAGAAGGACGCGGTATAATAGAATAGAAGGAGAGATCTGCTCCGATAAATACTGTTTACTTGTATCCTCAAATACTGTCTGTTTGCACTTTACAGGCAGAGATTTCTGCCAGCAGAGAGGGACAGAGCATTCTTCAAAAGGAAAGGAGGCTACATCTGGGTGGGGCTTCGCCACAAGGGGCATGCACCGCGTACAGCCGCAGGCGACGACGCTCTGACTGGTGCAGGAGCATACTTGCAATTCGTTGAAGGCTTTGGTGAACTCACGTCACGAGAGAACAGGAGAAACAATCATGCAACTAAATGAACGGCTTGAGATCTGTCTGCTGGCCATCGCCAACAGGTACACTGATCATGTTGTGGACATTAACGAAGATGTGCTCGGCCCCCAATCTCTCGGGGCTGAAGGCTGGACTTCGTGCGATATGATCGAGCTCTTACGCTATACACAACCCACATTACTCGATGTACAGGCCGATCTGATCATCAATACCCAGGAGAGCGCAATCTATCTTCTCGAGTATTCGGTACAAACTCCAGCTCTTCACATTCATTGTAGAGGCAAACTTCCTGCCTTAAAAGGCAATTTTGCGTCACGACGACAGGTACTAAAACAACCTCATACGGCACTCAGGTAAAGCATCCACATGGGCATCGTCAACGCAGCCTCTCCATGGGAGCGATGTTTACACCATCTACATAAACGCCGCTCCCATATAAAATCTTGCATATCCAATCTCTTTTATCTCCTCGCGCCAGAAGATCCCTGCTCCTGCAGACACGGGGATGAATGGTGCAACTGGACACACTAAAATACACATTTCAGTGTGTAGACATCTCAAGCGTGCCCTGCTATCATGTGTGTATCACACATTGAAGTTGGAGGCAAGATGACAAATAACACACACTCCAAGATTCTTCTGGTTGCCACTGAGGCTGTCCCATTCGCGAAAGAGGGAGGCGTGGCCGACGTCATAGGAAGTCTGCCTAAAGAACTGGCGGCCCTTGGCCATGATGTGCGCATCTTTCTTCCCCACTATGGCAGCATTGATGCCGAACACTGGGGACTTCAACCTACAGGAGTCATTCGCTCTTTTTCTATGTCGGGCTTCAACCAGACGATAGTTATTTCGCAGGCTACACTCCCAAATTCGCCGGTCATCGTCTACTTCCTTGCCCACGAGGGATTTTTCGGACGCTATCAACAGCTTTACCTCGGACTGGATCAGCGCGATGAACAACGACGCTTCCTCCTATTTTGTCGCGGCCTGCTTGAGTCGCTACCGCAGCTTGGCTTTACTCCTGACATCATCCACCTCAATGACTGGCAAACGGCTCCCTGCGCCGCCTACCTGCGCACAATCTACCGTCACCTCTTGCGGCGGGGAGCAACGCGCATCATCTATACCATTCATAACCTGCAATATCAGGGACGTTGGGATCCTTCCATCCTCGATGAGGCAGGGCTGGACCGGGCCAGTGTCTTTACTCACATTGGTCTCGAGTTCTGGGGCGACGTGAACTGGATGAAAGCTGGCATTATCTACTCGGATGCGATAACCACCGTCTCGCGCCGCTATGCCGAGGAAATTCAGACGCTGGACTGCGGCTGGGGTCTCGATGAGGCGCTCTTTCAACGCCATACACGCATCTCTGGCATTCCTAATGGCCTCGATTGGAACGAATGGAACCCTGCTACCGATAAGAACATTACTGCTCGCTATACACGCGAAGATGCCCAAATAGTTAAAAAACGTAACCGCAGCGCACTACGACAGGAGTTCGGACTGCCCGACGATCCAACTGGACCACTCATTGCCATTGTCAGCCGACTCGTCGATCAGAAAGGCTTTGATCTCATTGCTGCAATTGCACCCGAATTAGGAAAACTTCCATTGCAACTCGTAGTGTTGGGCACAGGTCATCCCCACTATGAGCAATTGTTCCGCGACCTCGCCGCAAGTACCAACAACGTCCGCGCTCGCATTGGCTTCGATGTCGCACTCTCCCATCGTATCTACGCAGGCGCTGATCTCTTTCTGATGCCAAGCGCCTTCGAGCCAGGTGGATTGGGACAGTTGATTGCTTTACGCTATGGCACCATACCAATCGTCCATGCAACGGGTGGCCTGGCCGATACGATAATTGATATTGATGATGATCCTGATCGGGGCAACGGTTTTAGCTTCTCGGAGTATATACCCATTCTCCTGCTCGATGCAATTCATCGTGCTCTGAAATTCTATGATGAGGATGAAGAGTGGATCACTCTCATCGATCGCGCGATGGAATACGATTCGCGCTGGTCCGCCAGTGCACGTGCCTATAGTGATCTTTATGGGCGCGTGTTACGCCTCCCATCAGCCTGAGAGAGTGAGCTATCAATTGCAACGTTTCGCCCTTTTCCTCCATTAGGGATTGTCTGAATGATAGAATATAATGTTGCTACACGCCATCACTTAAAACGATAGAGGTTTTCCCAGAAAGGATCCACGGCGAGATGAGTAAAGTACTGGCTGTCATCCTGGCCGGGGGGCAAGGCGAACGTCTTAGCCTCCTCTCAGAAAAGCGTGCAAAACCTGCAGTACCATTTGCGGGTAAGTATCGCATCATTGATTTTGCCCTGAGCAACTGCGTGAACTCTGGCATCTCTGATATCGCGGTACTGACGCAGTACCGCCCCCATTCGTTGCACGACCATATTGGTATTGGCAAACCATGGGATCTGGATCGCCAGAAAGGCGGCATCCACCTGCTTCAGCCATATATCGGACGCCACGAGTCAGATTGGTACCAGGGCACCGCTGACGCGGTATACCAAAATATTGGCTTTATTATGGAATCTGCGCTGCGATTCCGTCCTAATCCTAGCTGGCGACCACATCTATCGCATGAATTATGAACCAATGATTGCCTTCCATCAGCAACATGGTGCCGCCGCAACGCTTGGTGCGGTGGTCGTCCCAATAGAGGAAGGCCATCGCTTCGGCATTCTGGAAACTGATGCGAGAGGGCGTGTCGCCTCATTTGATGAGAAACCGAAAGTTCCGCGTGGCACATTAGGCTCGATGGGGATCTATGTCTTCAATCGCGAAACACTGCTGCGCGTCCTCCTCGAAAATGCACACGCGGCTGAAAAAGGCATCCCGACTCAACATGATTTCGGTCGCAACATTGTTCCAACTATGGTAGCTCGTGGAGAAGGCGTCTATGCCTATCCCTTTACTGGCTACTGGCAGGATGTGGGCACCATTCAATCTTATTGGGAATCGCACATGGAACTACTGAGTGATCACCCTGCCTTCGATCTTTATGATCCATCCTGGGTTATTCACACCCGTAGTGAAGAACGTCCTCCGGCTCACGTCCGTAGCGCAGCTCAGATCACCAGTAGCCTGATCTCGCACGGTTGCATTATCAAAGGACATGTTGAGCGCAGTGTCCTCTCGCCAGGTGTCGTCGTTGAGGAGGGTGCGGTCGTACGTGATTCCATTGTGCTCTTTGATAGTGTTATTGGTGCAGGCAGCATCATCGACCGCTCGATTCTGGATAAAGAGGTTGTCGTTGGCAAAAACTGCCACATCGGCTTTGGCGATGATGTCACTCCCAACAAACAAGAACCTACCCGCCTGGATACAGGCATTACACTCGTTGGCAAACGCGCACATCTACCAGATAACTTGAAGGTTGGTCGCAATTGTAAAATCGGTACCGACCTGCGTCCAGAGGATTTCCCCTCTGACACAGTTGCCAACGGCGAGACAGTTGAGAACCAGGACTTCACCCATGGCTGGGAACGTGACCTGGCTCAACATATCTCGCTGGCTCCATAGTAGAGCATTACCCCTGACCAACCTTCAACCTTTCTCTACTCCTGTAGACCATATAGGTGCACCTATGCGGTCTACAGAAGCATTTTCTGGATCAGATTCTCGTGCTGGAAGCCCATCACGAGGACGCGATTTCCGTACCGTCTGATACCTTGCCAGAAAGTAAGAACCAATGACCACGATAGCTGCAAGCACCTGCGCAACTATCGCCTCCACAGTTGGGAAAACCGAGAACCACGTTCCCATCCATGCAGGAATTATATTCTCCAACCAGCTAATCGTTGTAGTCGGTATCCAGAGCGCCTGCTGCATCTCAAACACCGATTCACCAACCATGACAAGCAGCACAACTCCCAATAATATACCTGTCAGCACTAACATCTTCTTATATGGTAAACGCTGGTGTGCCACAAACGTCAGGATCGCCACTATCACGGTAAAGAACAGTCCCAGTACAACCCCTTCCAATACGACGGTTCCACCCATGCGCAACCTATAACTCTGCAGAAAGAGCACCACTTCAAAACCTTCACGATAGAATGAGGAAAAACCCAGCAGCCCTAATCCCCACAACAGAGGGGCTTTTGACGTTTCCGCAGCATTTGCGCTTTTCAGCAAACTCCGCTTCTTCTTATTGTGCAGCGAGATCCAGCCAGTCCAGTAGATCTTATGGAAAAACCAGTTCATCACAACGAGTAGGACGACGATGGCAAGGAGTCCCGTTGCTGCCTGGACATCGAGCGCCGGGATGCTCTGCGTCAGATCATTGATAATCCCTACGGCAATAAACCAGGTAATCACCGTTGCAATAAAACCGATCCCGGCCCCTACTGCGATGGGACGGCGCTGCGCTTGATGAGAACCCATCATGCTGGCAGTGATCGCGGATAGGACGAGAATACATTCCAGCCCTTCACGGAACACAAGCACGCCGATATCAAGAATTGCAACACCCGAACTTGTATGTAGAACCGTCGGATCCGGGTTACCCGCCGCCGTGATCCCTTGCCACGTCAATAGACCTGCAATGATAAGCGCACCTATCAGCAGTAACGCGCGGAACACGACCCGTCCAGGCTTCTTTATATGCAATGGAGTCTCACTTGACATACTAAAACCTTCCTCATTATGCAAAGCTACTTCCGATATAAAGACACAAAAGAAATCCTCCACCCCAGTAGCACCTGAACAATAAAATAGAGCAACGATCGTTGCGCGATACAAAATATTGCCAGCTTCATAGATATTAGGCAATGCTAATATCATATGTATCAGGTAGGATATTAGCATTGCCTAATATACGATGTCAAGAGAAGAGGGTCAATACGATATCCATCAATTTTTTGCAATGCGGGGTAGAGGATAAACAATTTTCTGTGTTATTGGGGCCAGAATAACGATCTAACAGCAAGAACGTCTCATATCTGACACTCTAAGGAACAGTCATTCATCCTCGGTTTAAAAACGCCGGGCTTTCTAGTCCGTTAACTGTAACCTCTTACGTATCTACTACTGACGCGTCGATGTTCTGCCGGGAATTCCCACCTTATCAATCTACTTACGTTGTTCGCAGAGGAGCACCAACTCAGGCTGATGCTTCTCCAGGTGAACATAGTCTACGATCAAGAAATGATCGTGGAAACCACTGTGAAATGCTCTTAGAAGGAGAAGATCGTGGAAAAAACAACTGAACAGGCGGGAAATCCTACCAATCGCCGTTCCTTTTTGCGTAAAGGACTCGCAGTAGGGGGCGCAGGAACCATCGGCGCGGGATTGTTAGCCAGTGGATTACCAGCCTTTGCAGCAGAAAAATCTAGTTATCTTACAAAGGGAGATATTGCAATTCTCAGGTTCCTGGCGGCAGCGGAAATTATCGAAACCGATGTGTGGCAACAATATAACGAGCTTGGAGGCATTCAGGACCGCGAAGTTCCTGGCGGCACTGGCAATGCAGCCTACACTGCGGCCATTAGTGTGCTCGATAGTGACATGGCTCAGTATATCCACGACAATACCGAGGATGAGATCAGTCACTTCAAATTTATCAACGCTTATCTGGTTTCAAAGGGAGCGGATCCCGTCAACCTGGACAAGTTCCGCACGTTGCCGAGCAGTAAAGCGAAAGGTGCTCAACAGATCGGGCGACTCACCAACCTCATGAAACTCACTGTCGATACCAGCTGGTGGACGAAATACCGCAGCCGCACGAAGAATCCTGATTTCGGTGACATGTTCCCTCAAGCCATCCCTGGTTTGAGTAAGGGGCAATTTCCCGCCATTCCCAGGAACAATGCCGACATCGGCTCCAGCACTCCTACCAACATTTCTACCCATCTTCAGGCTATCGCCAATACAGCAGGCTTCCATTTCGCATTTATCGAGCAGGGAGGCACCAGCCTCTACCCATCACTGGCTCAAAGGGTCACTAATCCAGAAGTATTGCGCATCTTGCTGAGTATCGGTCCAACCGAGACGGCACACTTCCAGACGTGGCATGACAAAGCAGGCAATGCGCCACCTCTGACCGACCCGACGAATGGATTGGTATTCCCTGATCTTAATTCCCCTCCCTTTGGTGGAGAAGACTTCCAGACCAACTTGATTATGCCTGAACCAACCATATTCCTTAGCCGAAAGTTCCCGGTCTGCTCGATTATTCGTCCAACCGAAACTCAAGGCGCTGCAATGGGAGCGGCTAAGGCATTAACGGACGACGGGCTTTTCATCGGCCAATCGAAGGAGTTCTTTGCTGTCCTACATACACTGGCTGTGCAAGCAGATGAGGCTCAACGCTGATCGTTAGCATCTAGATATCCAGGATCTGGATCCTTTAGGGGAATGTGGGTAGGGACGTTTTCCCCTTGAAGGATACAAAGCCGATTTCGCACGTAGTGGGCTTCACAGTCGGCGAGGATCTTCGCACTGTTTCCTCCATAAACTGCATCTATCGCTTCCATGCGTTCACTGATCGTTCCTTCTTTCTCGTAAGCCTGGGTGACATTGCGAAGTGCCTCGACGAGACGGGTCAGGCGTTCTCGGGTTGCCTTTTGCGCGAGCTTGAAGGCTTCCTGTCTCTGGTGCTGGATTTTGAGCAAGCGTTTGCAGAACATTTCTGCCACATCGTCGTGATCGCGGGGATCGTCATCGCCCTGTTCGGCTGGGACCGGTACAGGGACTACCGCAAGACAGCCGACAACGAGAGAGCCTCGCATCCGACAAGCGAGGCCTTCATCGACTCCGAGACCGGCCGCCGGATACCCGAGTACCGGGGAGGGCGTTAGCTAAACGGCATTGCCTCGGGTGGCAGCGAGGAACTTAAGACGGGTCGCGTCCCCGCTGATGCCTGGGCCGGGCACTCGTTCGTGGTCTGCGCCGAGCCTGACGGCGAGTGTCACTCTTGACGATCTGCCATTAATATGATATCACTTTGATATGTGCCGGACAATTGGCACCGTAGATGGCAGGAGGCATCCCGATGCACGCACCAGATGACAGTACCACGCCCTTGCAGTCCCTCATGAGACGCACGATGTTGCCATGGGAGTACCGCCACCTCCGTGCCGTTGCGAGCGTGCGCTTTGCTGCCGGCGGCTTTACTCTCGCCATCGGCCTCGTTTTGCTCTCTCTCGGTCGTCACGCGGAAACTGGCCAAGATCGGCGCAAATGCTACGGGTTGGCAGCGTGGTTCCTGGTGCTTGCGGCGTTACAATTCTTTGGCGGCTATATGGAGATGAAGATGGCCCGCTCCGCACCTCCCCGAACCTGAGTCTGCGCTACTCGCACGGGCTTAACGAACTGGACCGCCTGGTATCGACGTGTATTCACACAAAATACACACGCTTCTATCCAAAAATCTCTTGATTTCTCTGCATCCGTGATGTAATGTATATTCTATACACAGTATTTCACAATTTTACGTGCAAGATGATGCGTACCACGGACATCCAAAGCATGGACATCCATCCAGCAAATAAAGGAGGTACAACAAACCTGGATGCAGCAGGTTAATCAAAACCTGAAGCCCCCAGGGAAAAAAGCGCAGAAGATGTATCCTTCGCCAGTTCATTTCTGATGCAGGGACAATGCACCGCACCACCAAGACAAGGAGCACCATTATGCAGAAAGTATCCCTTCGTAAAGTGAAAACTCCTATGAGCTACTTGCAGGAAAATGACGAGGAGATATTACACTTTTCGCTGCAAGGGTTATTACCCGTAGATCATTCGTTAGCGTTAAACACAACAATTGGCACGCTCTCCCATCTCGTCTGTCAGAACAACCGTCCTCACATGCTCATGGAACAACAATTCACAACCAGTGAAATTTGCGTCCTGATGCCGCTTCTCGAAGCTTACCCGTACTATTGCCCCTATGAAGTACTGCTCGCCAGCTTCAATACGGGAAAGGCAACCGAAAACGCCATTGAACGCTGCCGAGAACGTCTGCAAGAAGCCCAGGCAGTAGGGGTCTGGGATCAAGAGATGAGACCCGTCCGCAATGTCCTTTCACGCACACGCCTGAAAACACGTGCATTCGGTATCGAAATCTCTTCCATCCTTGAGACAGGCTACATTTTAATGTATATGGCTCACGCTCGCTACAGCCGCGACCGCGATCAGTAATTTCACCCAACAGGAGCTCGTAGTTTGTGTATCTTTAGCGCAATGAGCAGGAACAAACGATGCTGACAGTGTTCTGAATCGAGACTGCAGAGCTTTTGCAGCCGCTCCAGACGTTGAAATAACGTATTAAGGTAAGTGACCCACTTCCAGTGCTTCGCTCGCTTCGCCATAGCCACGTTGGTAGTCGCCCACCGTGTGGCAAAGGTTTCCGGGCCAGTCGTTAACTGGATATGACGTCGCTGCGCATCTGACTGACAAGTTCATTTGTCCAACAGCCTCAACTAAAACGCTGAACAGTTTTGACAGGCCTCTGTCCTTTCAGGTACGGGGTTCTGACAGTGTTCTCCGCTTGTCGTAAACATGTAAAAAACAACTTACAGTCAATGAAATAAATGGGAGTTGATAACAAGAATTAATATAACATATTTCATATCCCCTGTCCATCTCAAAATATTATAAATATATAAAAAAAGTCCATCTTTTCTCCTACAGAAGACTCGGTATAAGACAGAAAAAAAGTTATGCTCCCCTCCTCTTTCCGGCATAAGAATTGTCTCCTGGGATGGTAGGGGTGTCACCATGCATACGCCCGCTTTCCTGGGAACAGTGCTCATCGGCAAGCGGACACGTGCATGGTGACACCCCTACTGGAAGCAATGTAGGAGACTATGAGAAGACACCTACCCTATACTTCTCAACAGGTGGAAGGAGTGCTTCGTGGGGGTATCGCGCTCAAGTCTCTCGCTACTGAAGCCACCTATCGTTGGTCAGCAGAGCCAGGTCCATGCGGTAATACTGGGAGGAACACGTTCATTGGGGGATAACAACCTGGCTCCGCTACCACGTTGGGTTGCGATCAGAACAATTATAGTTTCCGGTACAGCGTGCATACATAGGAGATTAAGATGGATTCATCAATTCGTACGCTCATCAAAGCAGTGGCATGGGTAGGGGCAGCGATGGTCGTCATCGTGGTCTTCCACCTCGGAGGCTCAATCGCTCTCCATGTTGGACAATTCTCCCCCCTGACTGGTGCTTTCATCGGTGGTAGCCTCGTCCTCTTTAGCGCGACCTACCCGCGACATAGAAATGATACGAGCGAACCATGGGTCGGCTTCGAGCAAGTATCATGGATCCTTATCGGATTTGGTATCATTATGTGGGGCCTGGGTGAAAGTTTCTGGCGCTACTATATTTCTCAGAACCAGTCCCCTTTTCCCTCAATAGCCGATATCGGCTATTCTACCTTTCCCGTGCTTGTATTCGCTGGCCTGCTCCTACAACCAGCCGCAGATGCACAGGGCAAACGCATTGTCTTGATTATGGATAGCTTGATCTCGATGGGCTCTATCTTCGCACTGGCCTGGTATCTTCTCCTTGGCTCTCTGGCTCAAACAGCCGGCGAAGCTAACCTGGCAAAATTTCTGGGCCTCTATTATCCAATCGCCGATACCGCACTGCTCAGTTGTATTGTCTTCTTACTGTTGCGTGGACAGGGGCGTATCTACCAATCAACAGCACGGCGTACAGGCTTACTCGTGCTCGGCTTAGGGCTCTGCTTCTTTGTTGGCTCTGACTTCTTCTTTAACATCCTGCAAAATGCAGGCACCTACGTGGAAGCAACGTGGATTGATCTGGGCTGGCCTCTGGGATTGATGACCATCGGTATTGCAGCCTGCATGCGTCGTTTCGTGCCCGCCACGTCAGAAGAGGTTATTCAACAACGGCAGGAATTGCTTGAGGAACAAACAAATCTAACGCCGATGCAGTTTGTGCCATATGCCTTACTCGGCCTGCTCTTCGTTGCCCTGGCCCTTGATGTGATGGCTCCCAATAATGGACAACTCGTGATCAGGCCCGTCCTGCTCTTCGCCACTATCGCTGTTGTGGCCCTGGTTGTGACGCGGCAGATCTACACCATGTGGGAGAATATGCGCCTGACCCACCGCCAGGCCGAGGCACTCGCCAGCCTTGAACGCGCCAACCAGCGCGTCGCCGAACAATCACATCAGATCGCTGAATACAATGCTGAGCTGGAACGTGGCATCGAACATCTGAAAGATGTACAGGCCAACCTGGCAAATGGTAACCTGAGAGCCCGCGCAACCTTGACCCACGGTGCATTGCTCCCCCTGGCCGGAAGTTTGAACCTGATGGCTGATCGTCTATCACGCCTAGGCCAGGTCAGCAACTATGGGCAGCGTATTATGAGAGCACTGAGTGATCTTAGTATCGCCTTTGAGCGTCACTCCACTAGCACTCCGTTCACTATTCCAGAATCTTGTCGCGACCTGACAGAAGTTAATCGTCTGCTGGTTGCCCTGCATGTCAGAGGAGCTACCCCTATGCAGCAACGTAACCAGTCTGCGCCACCGCTCACACCAGCCTCAAATGGTGTTGAACCACTGCCACAACGCCCACCATCTCCGCATCCGGTGACACAACCATTGAGGCCACGCATCATTAGTAGCCCTTCTTATCCACCACATGAGTCTGACCCTCAATGGCCAGCTGCAGATGAACAGCACCGAGTAGGAATGAGAGTTGTGTCAAACTCCGAGCCGTTGCGGTCAGCTATGAATAAACGTACAGATTGATACTCTTCGTCACGAGGCTCCTGAAGGTATAAAACCTGGTATGAGCCAGGTTTTATACCACACTTTCTACCTTCTAGCAATCTGGGCATCTCGTTCGCGTGGCAGATTGAACCACACCTCATCACAGGCACGACGTTCTTCCTCATCCAACGCGATATCTACTCCACGCAAACTCTCTTCAAGCTGCCCAGGCTTACTTGCCCCTAGAATTGCACTGGTAATTCCTGGCTGAGCAAGCACCCAGGCCAATGCAACATGCGTTAAATTTTTGCCACGCAGCTCCAGAAAACTCCCCAGGCGCTCGACCTCCTCAAACAAGGCATCATTCCAATAACGACGCTGATATAATGCGCCGCTATTTTTTAAACTGAAGCGCGTCCCTGGTTCCACCGCCTTTTTTTGACGATAGCGCCCCGTTAAAACACCACCTGCAAGCGGATTATAAGCGATTACACCGATACCATGCGCCCGGCACAATGGCAACAACTCGTCCTCGATCATACGAAACGCGATATTGTAACGCGGCTGCACACTCACAAACTGTGAAATATTTGCTAGCTTGCTCGTCCACCATGCATCGGCCAGTTGCCACGCGGGAAAATTTGAACAGCCAATATAGCGAACTTTTCCGGCATGGACAAGATCATCCAGCGCCCGCAGCGTCTCCTCTATGGGCGTCGAAAGATCAGGCGAGTGGAGCTGGTAAAGATCAATATAATCGGTTCGCAAGCGGCGTAAGCTCTCTTCACATGCGCTAATAACATGCTTACGGCTCAAACCGACATCGTTGGGACCATCCCCCATCGCGCCCGCACACTTCGTCGCCAACACTATACGCTCACGGGCATCCCGCTCATGGAGCCAATTTCCAACAATCTTCTCAGTGCTCCCACGCTGCTCTGGATCGGCACCAAGCGGATAGACATCGGCAGTATCAAAAAAGGTGACACCCGATCGATCAGCAACATCCATAATGGCGAATGCCGTCTCCTGATCCGCCTGGTTGCCAAACGTCATCGTGCCCAGGCAAATCTCGCTCACCTTTAATCCGGTCTGTCCGAGTTGTTTGATCTTCATCTTCTCGTTTCTTTCTTCCTTTCGGGAATATTAAAATTGCCATTGAATGTTCCGGGCAGTTGTCCCTGCTCTGCTCTCAACCACTTCAAATTTCACTGGGGTCCCAGCGCGGATCATACGATAGCCCTGCCCTGGAATGGCCGTAAAATGGAAAAAGACATCTTCACCTGTTTCTGCTCGTGCAATCATGCCAATGCCAGCAGCACTATCAAACCAACGCACGATACCCTGCGCGACTAGCAGACCATTTGCCCCTAATGAAAGTGAACCATTGATCCATTCTTGCTGTGGAATACGCACCTGCCGTACTTCAGGCGTATCGTAGGCTTCATAGCAATAATCAGCGCGTTGCTTCATGATTGTTCGCAGGTCATGCCGTAGCTCATCAAGGGTTGGACGTCCGATTGCTGATCTGGCAAAGAGAAGTCGGGAAACTGGTCGTTCACTCGTAAATTGGTTGCCATGCATCTACTCCTTGTCTCGTTATGCACTGTCCAGATGCTGGCTCAGCCAGGCCGTCACATCGGCAAGACTCTCTGGACGGACCTCGTGACCCATCGCATACTCATGGTAGGTCAACGCTACAGAAAGAGATGAAAGGAGTGCACGACTGGCATGCGCATACGCAAGAGGAAGCACTCTGTCAGTCGTTCCATGAACCACCAGGAACGGAAGACCCTGCAATTTCTCTGAAGGGGCAATGAGCGGTTGTACCTCCGGCAGGATGCGTCCACTCATCAGAACAACGCCTGCAACCAGTTCTGGGTGAGTCAGTGCCACACTTGCACTCATAATCGCCCCCTGACTGAACCCCATCAGATAGACCTGGTGCGGATCAGCATGATATGTCACGACCATCTCTTGCAGAAAGGCAATGAGCTTCGTACGGCTTGCCTCCGCCTGTGTAGGATTGATGGCAGGTCCCTCCGGCGTAAAGGTAACCTGGAACCAGGCGTAGCTTTCCGGCCCTACTACATAAGGAGCACGAAGACTCAGAATGAGAAATCGTGCATCAAGCGAAGAGATCAGACCAAACAGGTCACGCTCATTACTCCCAACACCATGCAGCAGGAACAGCAATGGTGGTCTCGCGGTTTCAACCTGCGGTCGACGAACAAGATACACCAGTGTATGCGCTCGGCTTTCCATTAGCGCTCCTCCGTCAAATGCTGTCGTGTGGACTCCGCTTTGGTTTTTCCTCCAACAGACCAATGCTCCAAAGGAATCTCGTAGAGCACCACTTGTACTTGCTCAGCGTCTACACCCAGTGTGGTGACGACAGCATTCGTTACCTGTACCATCAGCTCAGCTTTTACGGATGAGGACCGTCCCTCCAGCAGGTCAATACGCACAATTGGCATCAGTCCTTGCCTCCTTCGGTGAGTGCTGCAAGCAGCTTTTCTTCCGGCAACGGGATATTCTCGCCTCGCCACAAAGCTCTGCCACCCGGCTCCTGGCGGCTGTCCCAGAACAGCTCCAGACCATTACCATCGGGATCATTGAAGTACAGCGCCCAGCTAATAAGGTGATCGACCAACGCCACAGAGACGCCAGCGTCATGCAATGCTTGATATGCCAGAGCCAGCGAATGGCGATCTGGCACCTCAAAGGCGACGTGGTAGAGACCGATCCCCGAGGAATGAGGATGTGGTGCGCCAGGTCCAACGTTTTGTAAGGCGATTTCGTGGTGAACGGCACTTCCTGTCAGAAACGCGTAGTCGTCTCCGACGCGCTCAACAACCGTAAGATGAAAAAACTGGGTATAGAATGCAATCGCACGGTTCAAATCACTCACTTTGAGATGAACATGGCTGACAACGGTCTGATACATCTCTCCGCTTCCTTTCCTGCAAACAAATGACGGGTTGTTCTGTTCTAGAATAGTCTCAAAAAGACAAGCACAACAATGAAAGGGCGCACAGCTAAGTAAGCAGAGCAGACATTGCCCTTCTTGCTAAACATGGTTGCCGGATGCCTTGAAGGCGTCCGGCTTTTACAGCGATGACCTCTATGATCAATTCATTTCAAAACGCAGTGCATCGTACTGCGCATTATTGAATGCCGTTGTTGAGCCATCATTGAGGCGGAAGGCCAGCGTGTTGGTGCCAGCGGTGAGCAACGATGAGGCCGAGAATTGGATATAGTTGAGGTGATAATCACCAGAGGCACCACTGCGATAGGATGCCGAATCAGGAGCATCGGCTGGAAAAACCCATGCAGGCAGTTTGACACCGTTTACAATAACGGTCAGACTTCCCGGCTGGGGAGGCGTTCCAGCAGGCACCCCTGGTATATCAAGCGACCAGCCGGCAAGAGCGATGGTAAGGGTTGCGATGCTCCCTGTCGTTGGCGTACGTGCCAGGTTGAATTGCACTTTCCAATCAGGTAGCCTTACCCTATTATATACCTGGTATTGGGTATAGTTCCAGCCGGTTGAGGCATGACTCTGACCTACCACATAGTCGACACCATTAGGGAATTGCTGTGGGAACAGGAGGTAGTTTCCATAGTTGCGGAAGTTCGCGCCGTTCATAAATTCAGTCGAGGTACGATCCGGTTCTCCAATTTGCCAGATCTGTTGTCCGAACGTCAGAGGAGTCCACACCTGTGGAGGGAGCGTGTAGGTGGTTGCAGATGGAACAGTAACGTTGTCCATCTGGAAATCCCCAAAGTAACGTGATCGATAAACCGAGAGCCGATACGTACCAGGACGTACACCAGGGATACGAAAGGTGCCATCTGCGTTTACCGATGCCCAATACTGATATCCTTGCCAGGTACGCGTAAAATCCGTTTCATTGTCGGAGAGCACAACAGTAGACCCAGACATCGTATTACCGTCAGAGAGCGTCACTTTCCCGGTAACGGTGCTCCTCTGACTGCTGGTAGCATAGCCCGGAATGCCCAGAGTATCGTAGAATGCTTGATCCCATGTAGGGTTGGTATATTTGAGTGCATCGTTGCGCAAGGTTATGCCATCAGTGCCTGTATTGAGATAGAGGAGATAGGGTCCATACGTTTTACTCCAATCGCCAGTTGCGACAATAGGGGGGCCACCGAAGTGTGTTGACTGCTCCATGTTCAATAATACTGGTGTTGTATTGGTTTGATGAACCGTCAGATCCTGGTGAGTGGGGCCGCCATTGAAAGACTCGTTGTGCTCCATTGTCATCCAGGCTCCGTAGCCGTTGCCATACAATCCATGCAGCACATGATTGCGGTAGTAGACCGACCAGTCATATTTGGTGTAGTACCGTTTGGGATAGGCCGAGTTCAGGCCCTGCAAATCATAGGTCGCATCCTGTGCCTCGGGTGCCTGGGCAATTTGCTGGGGAGTGGGAAAAGTCGAAGCGCCCTGTCGCCAGGCGGGTCCAACAGGATCATCCTCGACCGATGCATTAGTAAATATCGTTGGATCACCACGCATCACAAAACGAAACTGGCCAACAGTGTCGCTGGCCAGTGAGCTACTGTGGCTGATAACAGTAAATAGATGGATCGCAGGTATGCCTGGTTGCAAGATGTAGTGTTGCGAGATGCTCATCGGTTCCACACTCGATCCCTGGTGGGTGATGGATACATCGATGAAGCTTCCGTTTGCAGGGCAGGCTACTGCATACGTCGTATTCGCTGCATCACTGGAGCCAAGATTAAAGACCCCGAAGGCACTATCATTCATATCCCAATAGGCCACACCGCCATTGCCAAGCAACTCCTGGCCGCGAAGTTGCAATGAGGTGATGTTGCCGGAACCTTTGGTGAGGGTGAATGCGACAAGGCCATTGGTTGCCGTAATAGCCGTCGTAGTATCAGTGGCGCAGGTCGTCGGGGTCGTTGCAGCCGTTGCAGGTTTTGCCAGGCCCACAAACGAACCTGATAGACCAATCAGTAGACCAAAATAAAGAACCATAGGGAGCCGTCTTATTGACATCTTTATCTCCTTCCATAGAGAAACGTATTGATCGTAGCATACACATTTCAGGATATTTTGTAAACCCATTTGACAATAGACTCCAGGGCTTGTGAATTAGCGTTTTTCTCTGCGTTTAGGCCCGTTGCGCGGGCCTTTTGGGGTTTTTATGGTGTGTTTTTCGGGCTGAGCCCGAAAAACACACCATAAAAACGTTTGCGAGCGCCGCAGGCGCGAGGAGGGCGGAGAATTCACAAGCCCTGCAATAGCCTCTTTTCTATGGACCCATCGATCGGATTACGGTGAGTTAAGCCAAGTTGCATTTACCAATGGCGAGACTGGAAAAAGACCTGGCTAGTCTCCGCCATTGGTAAATGCATCAAGGGTCAGTATAGAGCGCCAATATCGACGAAATGGCCAGCGATGGCCTGACCAGGTGAGGGCGTCCGCCACATTGCGGTTGCTGGTCGAGGTACAACGCTCACCCTCAGCCAGGAAATCTCCGCATTGATTCTTGTAGCTCGTTACGCGCGAAAGCTATTCGATGATGCCTGTGCAGAAGCCAGCACCAACGGTATGACCACCCTCACGGATCGCAAACTTCACTCCCTCTTCCATGGCGACCGGTTGGTGCAAATCTACCGTCATCTCAATGGTATCTCCCGGCATGACCATTGTTAAGTCCTCTGGCAGCTTGATCGTTCCCGTCACATCGGTGGTGCGCATATAGAACTGGGGCTGATAGCCGCTGAAGAATGGACCATGACGTCCTCCCTCTTCTTTGGAGAGTGCGTACACCTGTACCGTGATGGTTTTATGTGGCTTGATCGATCCCGGCCTGGCCAGCACCTGTCCACGCTCGATGTCAGTAGGAGCGATTCCACGCAGTAGACAGCCAACATTGTCACCAGCAATCCCTCCCTGCTCCAGCGTTTGATGAAACATTTCCAACCCGGTAACGACCGCTGAACGGCTCTGTTCCTTCATACCTACAATCTCTACCTTCTCGCCTACTTGTATGGTGCCACGTTCAATGAGCCCGGTCGCAACGGTCCCACGGCCTGGAACACTGTAGACGTTTTCCACATACATCAGAAAAGGCTTGTCTATCGTCCGGATGGGAGTTGGGATCGCAGTATCCACCGCATCCATCAATTCCCAGATGCATCTGGCATCTGGATCGCTGCGCGAGAGATCCCCCTTGCTCTGTAAGACTTTGAGTGCCGAACCACGAATGACAGATGCCTCGTCACCAGGAAACTGATTTTAGAGAGCAGCTCACGCACCTCAAGCTCGACCAGTTCGAGGAGTTCCTCATCTTCCATCATGTCCACTTTATTGAGGAAGACAACCATCGCTGGTACCTCTACCTGCCGGGCCAGCAGCACGTGTTCGCGCGTCTGAGGCATCGGGCCATCAGGGGCGCTAACTACCAGAATTGCTCCGTCCATCTGAGCGGCCCCGGTGATCATGTTCTTAATATAATCAGCGTGCCCAGGACAGTCGATGTGGGCATAATGCCGCTTCTCAGTCTCATACTCCAGATGCGCGATTGCAATAGTGATTCCACGCTCACGCTCCTCAGGGGCCTTATCGATCTGGTCAAAGGCCGTATATCTGGCAAGCTGAGCGGCGGCTAACACTCTGGTGATCGCTGCTGTGAGGGTCGTCTTACCATGGTCAATGTGACCAATTGTGCCGATATTTACATGTGGCTTGATCCGCTCGAATTTCCGCTTTACCATGTTCTTCTTTAACTCCTTCCGTCTGCAATAGTCTGGTCATGCAACACTAACAGTTTCATTAGCAATGAGAAAAGATCAATAGCTATCTTCTATCTGATAGGTTGAAACACAAGAAAAGAGGAGCAATATGAAGATGGCAGAAAAGCATCAGGAAACAAAGGCACTGCTTTTCGCGCAACGAAACAGCATGCAGGAAACGCTATCCTGTATGCAGATCATCTCAGAAACCACTGGCACCCATGATGGGAGTCGAACCCATCACCTCTGTCTTTCTCAGACAGTGCGCTTACCGCTGCGCTACACGGGTAAATGGTACCTACCATCCTTCTTTATGGCTCGGTATCAGATCGGACAGCGAAGGACTCACACCTTCATTAAAAGAGCTGCATATCCCTGTTCCTAACAGATCTCTGTAGAACCTATAAGACACGCTCTCCTCTCGACGCTATTGGCTCTGCCCATTGCTATACTTGACATTATAACATCTATTTTGTTATTTGTCAACTTCCATTACCAGAAGTGCGCAAACCGGTCAAGATTTTGTCTTTATTTCTCTTGCAATTTTCGCCAGCAGAATATTGGGATTTACACGAGGGGTAACCTGCTTCTCTCCGACAAACTGCCAAGGCAGATAATTCACAAGCCATGGACTTGATAGCCTCATCCTATTGACTTTTGCCCATATAAAGTGTATTCTGAATTTTGTATACAGAATATCGGGGCTGATGAGACAGAAACCCTGTGGTGCGACAATGATAGTAGCCGCAACGCAAAGACGCTCTTGAACCAGATAGGGAAATAGATCCAAAGGCGAAAGGAATCTCCATGCAAAGACATATAAATCGTCGTCGATTTTTAGAACTCTCAGCCAGTGCCACCGCATTTGCGGCGGTTGGAGGGGCGCTCGAAAACTTCTCTCCTCAACTCTCTGAAATTGCATTTGCGGCCACCGTGACGCGAGGCATCCATGACTCTCAACCAGCCAGCAGTTGGACCGATGCCTTCCTCAGTGGCAATGGACGCTATGGTCTTATGGTCTATGGTAACCCTCTCAACGAAACGGCAATCTTTAATGATCACAAGTTTGAGCAGCCGAATGGAAGCCTTAATCTTCAACCACCCGTTATCTCAAGTCGCTTGCCTCAGGTGCAAAGTGATCTTCTCGCTGGCAATTACTCTACAGCTCAGACTGAATTTGCCTCTGGCTGGACACTCCATTGGACACAACCCTTTCATCCCGGCTATGAGATGCTGCTCACCATTCCCACCAACGGCTCGATCTCTAATTATAACCGCACGACCAATTTTGAAACCGGCGAAGTGATTGTACAGTGGAGCGACAATCTGGGAAATTGGACCAGGAATAGCTTTGTCTCACGAGCCGACAACGTGGTGGTACAGTACCTTCCAGCTCCCTCCAACGGGAAGCTTAATGTCTCGCTACAGCTCAACGGCGCTTTGAGTGGTGCCCCCTCCAGTCTGGTCTATTCCAACCGCGTCTATACCGATTCCAGTGGACATACCTTCCTCAATCTGCGCGTTCAATACGATTCCAGTGCCAGCGATCCCGGCTATGAGGGAGTCACCTGGGTGATCCTCAGTGGCGGCTCACAGAACATTAGTGGCACAACGCTTACTATCTCCAATGCGAACTCGCTGCTACTGCTGACCCAGACAGATCGCTACGCCACGGCCACTCAATGGAACAATAACTCCTTACAGAATGCGCTCATCAAGCTGCCAACCAGTTATACGACGTTACTTAGTCGACATACAGCCATTCACCAACCCATCTTCGACCGTCTGTCAGTCAACTTTAACGGCAGTGCCAGCGACCGTGCCCTTGCAACTACAGATCTGATCAATAAGCAATTGAGTAATACATCCGCACTTAATCCTGCTCTGCTAGAAAAGATGTTTGATGCCGGGCGCTATCACTTCTTGAGTTCGAGTGGCTATTTTCCTCCGCGCCTGACCGCACTATGGATTGGAGCCTGGGGAGCCTCCTGGTCCGATGATTTTACGACGGACGCCAACATCAATTTGCAAATGGCGGGGGGCAATATTGGAGACATGCCGGAGGCGGTGCAGGCATACATCAACATGATCTTCAAAATTGCACCCAACTGGCAGACCAATGCCAAAAATATCTATGGTACCCGTGGCATCTTTGCTCCATCACGTACCGATGGCATGGATAGCTATGAATTTCACTTCGATACCGGCTTCCCCGGCGAGACATGGACCGCTGGAGCCGACTGGCTATTGTATCCCATCTATGAGCATTATCAGGTCACCGGAGATACCACATTCCTGAAAAACCAGTTATGGCCGTGGCTCGAACAGTTAGCCTACTTCTACGAAGATTTCTTAAAGCACACCGATTCCAATGGCAACTATATCTTTGTTCCTTCCTATTCACCGGAGAATAACCCATCCAACTCAAATGTGCCAACCACAATTGATGCCACCATGGACGTTGCTGCCGGGAAACACGCGTTACAAACAGCCATCGACGTGGCAACTATCCTGGGAGTTGAGCAAGGATCGGGCCAGGGAATACAGCGTTGGAAAGCATTGCTCGCCAAAATTCCGCCGTACCGGGTCAACAGTGATGGTGCACTGGCCGAGTGGATCTGGCCCTCACTTAACGATAACTATAACCATCGCCACGTCAGCCATCTCTACCCGGTCTGGCCACTACATGAAATCAATCCCGAAGATACCCCGACGCTGATCCCGGCTGCTGAAAGAGCCTTACAGTTGCGGGGCAATCCAGAGGGAGCTGCACACGGCTATCTGCACCGGGCACTGGCACACGCACGGCTAAAGGACGGAACCAACGTATCCAGGATGCTGTTGAACATCCTGGCTGGCAAGTTCGTCTTCCGCAGCTTGATGACCTCTCACTATCCGAACTATGATACCTACAATGCCGATTCGTCCAACACGATTCCCGCCATTTTGATGGAGATGCTCACCTACTCCCGGCCCGGGGTCACCGAACTGTTACCTGCCCTCCCTGATTATCTCACTCAAGGGACTATCAATAATGTAAAAGGGCGCAACCGCGTTACTGTCAACTCGTTGAGTTGGAATTTCTCAAACTTCACGGTGAACGCGACGTTAAAATCGGATATCACGCAAAATGTTACTCTGATCAGTCGGCGTGGCATCAGCAGCATCACCAGTAGTGCAACACTGACAGCTTCACCAGTAGGGTCATTCGCACGCGTCATTTCGTTACAGGCGGGTGTCAGCACCAGCGTCTCGATTGCCCTTCCTGGCAGTCCGTTCTCGGGCTACTACTACATCGTGAATCGCAATAGTGGCATGGTGCTTGATATTACAAGCAGTTCCACCAGCAACGGAGCATTAGCCATCCAGTGGCCTGTCGCGGGAGGCTCTAATCAACAATGGCAACTCGTTGCTCAAAGTGACGGCTCCTACCAGCTCATTAATCGCAATAGCGGCCTGGTGTTGGACAATCCTAACAGTTCGACCACTGCTGGTACACAATTAGATCAGTGGGCTGCCACTGCCAGTAGCAATCAGTGGTGGCGACTGGTTGATGCTGGGACCGGGAGCGGTTACTACTACCTGGTCAACGACCGCAATGGTCTGTACATGAACGTAGCCGGAGCTTCCACCACGGCGGGTGCAGCAGTCATTCAGTGGAATGCAGGCAGCTCGACGAACCAGCAATGGCAATTGATTCCTGCTTCCTAGAGAAAACCATCATTTGATGTAGGGGCATATGTTGAGATAAATATCGGGTAGGGGCGTGCCCTTGCGACCGCCCGGTTCCTGGAAGAGGAATTCGTTCCCCCTCAATCGGGCGGTCGCAAGGGCACGCCCCTACCTTAATGGTGAGCCATTGAGCACCAAAGGATGAGTTTACGACGCCCGCCTCTCCTATGTTATAATTGGCACTTCATTGGGATATTTCTTATAGAGCTTCTCTAAAACAATCTGCCGCAAGCGCATCACGGTAGTATGAATAGCGCGAAAAGAGGTATAGAGGGGAGCAATCCCCAGGCGAATATTATCTGGAGCACGGAAATCTGGCAGCACGCCCATATCATTGAGGAGCGTGAGATCGATCCGTAGCCCTTCAGCATGACCCAGCGATATATGAGAACCACGTTGCCGAACATCGCGCGGTGAGTTTAATGTAAAACCCAATGGTGCCAGCAGCGTTTCCCATAGTTCAACCAGGTACTCGCTCTGTTGCTCTGACTTGACGCGCAGAGAATCCAATCCAGCCTCAAGCAAAAGATCTACACCTGGCTCGATCAGCGCAAGCGAGAGCATAGGAGGCGTGCCTGTCAAAAAGCCTCGCAAGCCTGCTTCCCGTTGATAGGCCAGTTCCAGGCGAAACAGGTCTTTCTGCCCCATCCACCCTGTGATAGGATTTCCCAGCCGTTCCTGCAAATTGCGTCGGATATACAAGAATGCAGGCGCACCAGGACCACCATTCAGATATTTATAGGTACACCCAATCGCCAGATCAACCTGGGCCGCATTCACATCAAGTGGCACCGACCCTACTGAATGACTGAGATCCCATAAAACCATGGCTCCAACAGCATGAGCCATGCCTGTAATCACAGGCATATCATAGGTATACCCGCTCTTGAAGGTCGTATGCGATAACATTACTAACGCGGTTTGATAATTGACGCGCATCAGTAACTCAGCTACAGGGCCATGAATACCATCAGGCGAAGGAAGAACATCTAACTGATGATGCTTATCTAATAGATCGATAGCACCTTGTAGGATATAAAGGTCAGAAGGAAAATTGAGGTTGTCGGTAACAACATGCGTTCGTCCCTGCTGATGGCGCAATGCACTGACGGCTAATTTAAAAAGGTTGATTGAGGTGGAATCGGCAACAATGACTTCATCAGGCTGTGCTCCAATCAAACATGCAATCTTCGCGCCTATACGCTCGGGTGCCGTAAACCATCCCTCGTTCCAACTGCGAATCAAGCGTGTCCCCCATTGTTGCTGGATGAGATCCTCTGCTTTAGAAACGGTGGCTTTGGGAAGACGACCTAGCGAGTTTCCATCCATATAGATAAGATCAGGTTCAGTGATGACGAAGCGCTCGCGAAAATGTGCTAATGGGTCTTGCGCATCAAGCTGATCGGCATATGAGGCATCTATGGGTATGGTCATAGGTTCTATTCCTTAGTTCGTCGATACGTAGATAGCTGGCATATATCTGGTATTTTAGCATAGCGTGTCTCCCCCGAGGATACATTAGTCTTTGAAAATGTAGCATCAGTATATCACAGGCGAGCTTTATTTTAAGCCATATCGTATCGCGCATATCTCCTAAAAACCATATCTACTCCGTTTAGTTCAATGGATCTTTGCAAAGAAGAGATTCTATTTCCCTGTCCTTTAAAATACCCATCCTTATCAACAAGACTATTCTACGGAGTGTGTTATGTCTCATTTAGAAGGCGTGATACTGAGTGACTACCTCTTAGTACAATGCATCAGCAAGGGAGGGGTGTCCGATGTGTACCGGGCTCAGCAGCAGAGAGAGGACAATCGTGAGGTTGCGATAAAAGTATTTCGCCCTTCCTATGCGGGGCGTGCATCATTCCGCGACTATTTTATGATGGAGGCGGAAAAAATTGCTCAGTTCGACCATCGAAATATTCTCCCTTTTCTTGAGTATGGGGAAGGTGAAGATCTTTTATACCTGGTAACGCCCTTTGTAACATCCGGAACACTTGATGATCTCCTGGCGCGTGTAGGAGGACACCTCCCCGCTCTGCAAACTTTGCCTATCTTGCAACAACTCTGTAGCGCTATACACTATGCGCATAGCCAGAATGTGATTTATGGCAATATAAAGCCAGCTAATATATTTGTAGCTGCTGATGGTCGTATGCTCCTCAGCGATTTTGGTATTGCGCGTGGCTATGACGATAGTCAACAATCATTGACACGAGTGGGTTGGGGATCAGCAGAATATGCGGCTCCCGAGCAGTCATTGGGAATACTCCATCCATCCAGCGATATCTATGCTCTCGGTGTGCTGTTGTTCCGTCTGCTCACTGGAGTACCACCTTTTAGCGGACAAACGCCTATTGAGGTTTTGCTCAAGCATGTACGTCAGTCGCCACCATCAGCACGTGAGCTTATGCCTGGTATTTCGGAACAGGTGGAGCATGTTCTGCGTATTGCTCTACAGAAGCGCTCTGAGGATCGCTTTGCCTCTGTTGAGGAGTTGAGTAACGCCTTCCTTACTGCTGTCACGTCTGCACCATTTTCAAGATCTTTCGGTATTCCTGCTCCGCTATTCGCGTCCAGTTCAACAGCGATAAACCCTCATACCCCTTTGCCTCCATTGAATTCGCAGCGAGGATCGCTTGACACGGTGACTCCGCTTCCACCCTCCATGGTCCTGTCTTCCCTTGCCAGTTCCGCTCCTGCAACTGAAACGACTTTTACTGAAGATGTTACACTTCTGCGGAAACCAGAAGCATCTCCTTCGAGCGGTGAAGTGAGCGGTTCCGATATAACCGAGATTCGGCGGAAGAACTTTTTAGAGGATGATGAGAAGGGTCCTGGACTGTTCTGGTTGGCCGATCCTCAAGAATGGTCACCTCTCGCAGACCCTTTATCCACAGACGAGTTCAATAAAACGCCTTTGAGTGCCGACGAATATCTGCATAGTAAAGCGCTTCTTTCTGATCTTCCACTCACCCCTCCGACACCAATAGACACTCTTCCCACACAGAAAAATAGGCACAATGGTATACACAGATGGTTGCCTGTTATCGTTGTAGCATTATTATTGTTGGGCTTACTTACCTCTTTACTCTCCGCCTTGCTGTTTCCGACCGAGAAGCCGCACAATGTGCCCAATCTCATTCCAGCTACCATAACAGTAAAGTATCCCACAACGATAAACCCTCTCCCCCCACCTTTTTGAGTATTTGCAGTTCAGATTATGAAATTGAGAAGGCATGCGGCCATCCCTCTCAAGCAGAAACAAAAGGGAATGTCTGACCACATGCCTTCTCATCAAACTGTATAAATACAAAACGATAGAAACTCTGTGCTTACGATGCACCTATTGAGATCGGAAATACCGTGGTTTGGCAACCTACGAATGCCCAATAGTTGCCAACTGTTTGTAGTAACTGTGATTGGCCAGAGCCCACAGTGCCTGGTAAAGGGCTGGTTCATGCCGCTCAAGAAGCCTGAGCAACACTTGCTGTTTCTCTATACTGACGCTACAGAAATGTCCCCCAGCTGATGTGTTCAGGTCGCGTAAGACACTGCGCAAGCGTTTCGCATTCAACATCTTTGTTGTACTGTTGTCGACGGCGGGCAGAAGGTGGTATAAAAACTCATCAATTAAATGAAGGCTTGATGGGGGTGGAAAATTCTCGTCTGACGGTATGAGAAGATCAATAATTGTGTTCAACTCCATACGCTCTTCGTAACTTAGCTCGATTGTTTGCTTGTGTTTCCTCGGTATGCGCAAGGTGATATCACTCATGAGTGGCTCCTCTTAGAATTGGCTGGTGACCTTTTCTGCCTTCTCTAAGGATACCATATCTCTTAACCGTAATTCAACTGTAAAGTAGCACAACATTCTTCACATTCTCTCCACTTTGTTCATATAGAAAGATCTTCCCTGGAAGCAATACAAGGAGATCTGAAGAATGTTGTGCTGCTCAGGTGCTGTATATTTTGCACTATGCTTTGCAACAGAGATTATTCAAAAACAATCGTCTTGTTTTCATAGATAAGTACGCGATCTTCAGTGTGCATACGTACCGCTTCAGCCAGTACGCGTCGCTCCACATCACTTCCCTTGCGCATCAGGTCCGGCACGGTATCGCGATGATTGCAGTGTATCACATCCTGTGCGATAATCGGGCCTTCATCCAGGTTGTTGGTAATATAGTGGGCCGTTGCGCCAATCAGTTTGACTCCACGCTCAAAGGCCCGCTGATAAGGATTTGCTCCAATAAATGCAGGTAAGAAACTGTGATGAATATTGATGATGCGGTGCGGAAATGCATCGACGAAAAGTGGTTCCAGAATTTGCATATAGCGGGCCAGAATCAAAAAATCCACGTTGTCCGCAATAAAATCAAGCATACGCTGCTCATCTCGCGTCCGCGTCTCGCGCACAATGGGAAAATGATAGTACGGAATATCGTACATGCGAGCCAGTGGCTCCAGTTGTTGATGATTGCTAATGATAAAGGGAATGTCCATCGCCAACTCGCCGCTTTTCCAGCGCCAGAGCAGATCGGTCAGACAATGATCAAGCTTTGAGACAAATATTCCCGCCCGCTTCCTCTCACGCGAGAAGGATAGGCTCCATTGCATCTGGAAACGTTCAGCAATAGGACGAAATGCTCTCTCAAGTTCCGTCGGCTGTAAACGAAATCCTTCCTCCGCAAAATTGACACGCATGAAAAAAGTACAATCTTCCTGATTTGTTGAATGCTGGTCGGACTCCAGGATGTTCCCGGAGTGCTCAAAAATGAAACTGGAGACCGCTGCAACAATACCCGGTTGATCAGGGCAGGAAATTAACAGGGTGATCGTTTGTTTTTGTGTAATCACGAGCGACTTTTCTACCTTCTTAGTGAGAATGTATTATTTTATGTAAAGTACTGATGTGGATGCATAAGATAGCTTCACACCATATAATATGCCTCTTGCGCTACCCTGTCAAGAAGGTGCATAGAAATAGGGAATGGTAGGGACCGCGTTGACGACGCCCAATTGACTCGATTTGCAATAGCTTACCTGGACGTCGTCAACGCGGCCCTACAGCATCAAGTCAGGAGATGACACCGCCGCAGAGGCTACAAAAACGCCTGTTCATTTGTTCACGTCCACAATGAGGGCACCGTATCAACTGCACGGTATTTCCTGGAGTCGCAGTTCCTCCAGCATCGCCACTATGACCATTACTGGATGTGCCTGTAGGACCAGGCTTGCGAGGATAACGTCCCTCTAGAATATCGTTATAACCACGGGTCTCAGCCCAGTTGATAATTTCGCGTGCACGCACGATTGTCAGTGGATGGCTCAGAGGCGTAATCACCAACATCTTGTACATGCGATCAAGCACATTGGCATCAACTTCTTCATAAAGATTGGCCTGTTTCAGAAACTCGCGTGCATCCATCTGATCTTTCTGAAAGAGCGTACCACCGCAAAGTTTCATCAGAAGAGTCAGCATCACATGTGGATCCTGAACTACCAGCAATGCCGAACGGTCGGCAGTAAACTCCGATTTGCGATCCCACTCCAGCAGTGAGGCTTCCAGGCTACGCCCAACCAGGCGTCCAATTCCCAGGGTCATATCACCAATGAGCATCAGCAGAAAACTGATGCCACGTGCCATCGTCTTGTACAAAACATGTCCCGATTTGATATGACCAAGTTCATGAGCAATCACCGCCAGCACTTCGTCTTCATTCATGAGGTCAAGGAGGCCAGTTGTCACCACAATGAAGGGATGATCATGACCGCTGGTATAGGCATTGGGGACTGGATATTGGGCAACATAGAGTTCTGGTTCTGCCATATCGAGGATTGCGCAAGCTTCTTGCAACTGACCATATAACTGAGGGCATTGCAATGGAGAGACGCGGACCATCTGGGAAACATGTTCAATATAGGCCACACGCTCAGGAAGCAATTCAATAAATTTACGTACTACAATATCCAGCCCTGGCACCCGCTGCAACGCGCCAAGCGCCGCGCGATCATAGGGATGTTGCAGCACAACCGGATCCAGGCCGGGAAAGCGCCGTCGCGCCTTGGGCTGAGCAGTCGACATAGAAGGCTGCCTTTCTACTTTATTGTCAGGATGTAAAATCATTTCTTTTTTGTCAAAAAAAGAAATGATTTTAGCCTTTTGATTCTTTTTGCCGGTTGCCGATTACAGCTCAAACTCGACCACCAGTTCGGGCAGTTTGAGTTGAGCCTTGCTATAACAAAATAACCGGATTGCCTGCGCCACAATCTCATTATCGCGCGGCTGGTGCAACTTTTCATGCTGCACCGCTCGGCGTATTGTTACCTGTAAGCGCCATACGCCATTCATACGTTTGAGGCCCGCTGGAGTTGCAACGCGCAGGAGGGTTGCAACACGGGGAGAGCGACGATTAACGATTTTCAGAATATCTGCCCAATTTTCATAAATGACCGACGTAAACTGTTCCGAGAATTTCGTCATAGCGGGCATGCGGCTTTTTCTTCTCCACAGGGGCCTCCTCGTTCAACTCAGGGTACTGGCATACCTCAAGTATATCACATTGAGGCGGTCTTAGCTGTCGCCAATGACGAGGTCCGCTTCGTTATCATCATTATCCTCGGAGTCAGGATACCAGGAACGTACCAGCCAGGAAGATGGAACCGATGCGGGTGTAGCTGCTGCAACTTCCTCCTTGCCAGGGGGGCATTGTTCCAGTTCGAGCGTGATTTTGCTTAGCGATGACTGCAGGCGCTTGAGCGTATTGAGTGACTCGACAGAGGTATCAACTCCCTCTCGCTCCTCTTTTGGATATTTTCTTTTAACAGTTGTATCTGGGTGGTGAGCTGGGCATGAAGTTTGCGTAACTGCTGGCAACGATCAGGGCTATTCGTCACGGCGCACCTCTTCTCTTTTTTCTATCATCATGAACAATTTTCTGGACGTTCTTCACGTAATAGAAGCTTCTTAAAACTCCCACGTCTATCCTAACAGTATCGGAAACTGATGTCAAATGTGACCAACCCATCCTTCATCATTTTGAGAGATGAGCTGCAACACCAGGAGACACAAAACGCAGGTGACAGAAATTGAGCAAATACGATCTTTAGCCTTCATGAGGGCGATTGCCCGGCAACAACGATTTTTCCCTCAGCGAGTTTCAGACAAGCGACCTGTCCGGAAGTAATCTCTCCTGCTAATACCGCATCCGCCAATGTGTCGTCGATATGGGTTTGAATAGCCCGTCGCAATGGGCGAGCTCCATACTCTTCATCAAAGCCTACTTCGAGCAAAAAGTCCTTGATCTCATCCGTAACGACCAGCTCAATCTTCTGCTCAGAAAGACGACCACGCACCTGAGCCAGGAGGAGATCGATGATCTGATAGAGCTCTTCTTTCCCCAACGTGTGGAAAACGACGACCTGATCGATGCGATTGATAAATTCGGGACGGAACAGGCGTTTTAAACTTTCCATCGCTTTGGAGCGCATAGCCTCATGCTGCTCATCTCTTGCATCCTCTGCTTTGAGGGCAACAAATCCGATACGTGTAGCATGCATGAGTTCGGATGTGCCTGCGTTGCTGGTCATAATGACCACCGTGTTCTTGAAATCTACGGTGCGACCCTGACCATCCGTTAAACGCCCATCATCCATGATCTGTAGCAGCGAGTTAAAAACCTCAGGGTGAGCCTTTTCCACTTCATCCAGCAGAATGACACTATATGGACGACGGCGCACCCGCTCGGTCAACTGACCACCCTCATCATGCCCTACATAGCCAGGTGGGCTCCCAAAGAGGCGCGAAACCGTATGCGGCTCCATGTATTCTGACATATCAAGACGAATAAGCGCCTCCTCGCCGCCAAACAGTTCAGCAGCCAGAGCTTTCGCAAGTTCCGTCTTCCCGACACCAGTTGGGCCAAGGAATAAGAATGAACCGATCGGGCGCCTGGGATCCTTCAGGCCAGCTCGTGAACGTCGGACGGCACGAGCTACCGCACGAATTGCCTCATCTTGCCCGATGACTTGCGTACGCAAATGCCCTTCCAGGTCCCGTAAATTCTGCCGTTCGGATTCTAACATCTGGCTTACAGGTACACCGATCCAATTCTCAACCATCTGCGCAATATGTTCAGCAGTCACAATAAGTTCCACTGACTCCCCCATTTCCGCCCGCGCCCTACTTAGTTGGCCCAGAAGCTGCAACTCGCGTTGACGAAGTTGCGCTGCATGCTCATAATCTTCCGCGTTCGCAGCAGCCTCTTTCTTGATCTGGATATCGGCCATCTCCCTTTCCAGATCCGCGACCAGAGCCGGGCTAATAATTCCCTTCTCGGTCGCTTCCAGGCGTAGAGCGGATGCGGCTTCATCCACCACATCGATTGCCTTGTCTGGCAGAAAACGATCATTGATATAGCGGTCGGAAAACTTCACCGCCGCCTCGATTGCTTCATCTGAGATGGTCACGCCATGATGCGCCTCATAGTTGAGACGAACGATCTTGAGCATCTCTATCGCCTCTTCCATCGAAGGTTCATCGACCTTCACCGGTTGGAAACGGCGTTCTAGCGCGGAATCTTTTTCAATATGCTTACGGTATTCATCCGGCGTAGTAGCACCAATACAGCGCAGCTCACCACGAGCCAATGCAGGTTTGAACATGTCACCGGCACCGATAGCTCCCTCTGCGGCACCTGCACCAACAATAGTATGAAGTTCATCGATGAAAAGAATAACTTCAGGTGCCTGGCGCACCTCTTCGAGCAGAGTCTTCACACGCTGCTCAAATTGACCACGGAACATTGCTCCCGCAACCATGCCCCCCATACTGAGTGAGACAATACGTTTACCACGCAGAGAGGCAGGTATATCACCAGCATAAATGCGGCGGGCAAGTCCTTCTACAATAGCCGTTTTCCCTACCCCCGGCTCACCAATGAGAACTGGATTATTCTTTTGACGACGCCCCAGTATCGTAATAATGCGGCGAATTTCACGCTCACGGCCAGCAGCAGGGTCGATCTTTCCCTCAGCTACCTCGGCAGTAAGGTCACGCCCATATTGATCAAGCGTAGGGGTCTTGCTATGTTTTTTCTGATGCTCGGTAGTTGTCGTAACTATTCCTCCAGTTAAAGACCTATGGCCATTTACAATACAACAAAAGGCGACATTCAACCAGTCCTCTCCATGGTAACACAGTACAGAACTTCAACCGTTCTCTACTCTGCTAAAAAAGCAAGGTTCTCGTTGCTACTGTCCACCATTGTACCATGCAAAGTACATAGCTCAAAAGGCCAGATGAAATAGTGCATTTGCTCTGTGGTTGGCACTTTCCCGCAGGTCAGAGCGGGAGGGGAGAAACAAATTTCGGAAGCTGACCTGGATCTTTGTAACGCTTTCTGGAGGACCTTACTTTGCGGGCTGCAGTTTTGCCTTTGCCTTTTAAAGATATCTTGAATGATGCTCCTACTATCTAAAGCAGAGCTCTACTACCATGCCTGGCCGCTTGAAAGAGCAAATGCGAGGTTTCCACTATAGTTGTTTATGGAAAGGTTGGCAGGAAGAATTACTGAAACGTTCACATTCAGCGTTACTATACCCATACCAGTATCGTGAGTAGCAGTGAATATTGGTGTAGTATCAGTCCCTAAGGCAATGGGACCGTTATACGAAACCGTATTGATAGGAAGTGAACCGGTAGAACTGGCGGCGATACTTGTAACGAACGAGGAACTAGCAGCTTGAGAAAAAACCTCGCTGTTCGTTGCCAGTCGTACAGACCATCCATTTCCCAGGCCAGTCGCGTCAACGACCGTAACAGGGATTGTATAACTTACTTCTTGCATTGAATTGCCTACAGGAGTTGAAACTGGTGACGAGGGCGTTCCAACTGAGAACGCTAATTCTCCCCCTTTGACTATCATATTCACAGGACCTGATGAAGGGAGCTGAGCTGCCAGAGCAGGTGTAGACATTCCTATAAGCAGAACTAGTAGGGCAGAAGCAACACATACAAGCAAAATTTGAAGCTTTATTACTATTTTCATTTTTTTATTTCCTTATATTTATATGGCATATCGTTCTCTATGTATTAGCATAGGTCATCGCGGTATATTTTATATGGAAAATGAGTGGTGTTCTGATGAAGGATGTGTTCTTCTGGTTACGATTTCTTAACTAAATATTAGGAGTCCATAGTGCCAGTTTCTCTCTTTTGTCGAGCACAAATGAAGTGGACACCTCTGCGTCAAGGTATCCACTTCATTCTTTCCACCACATGTCTGAATGGCCGTTCAGAACGAGTAGTGAAGTCACACTCCCTATTCTTACCCAGCTAGCAAAAAACGGTTACTCATGACGTTCTGACGAGCTTATCAATAGTACTCCTTTTGATGCAGCCACTTTTTTCTGCTACAATACACCTATCTTGAAAAGAAACGAGGACCATAGCATGCGCCTCGAAGGGCGTCCTATGCGTGAGAACATTCTCGCCGCCGCCGTACAACTATTCGCTGAGTATGGGTACCATGCTGCCCCATTACGCGATATTGCCCGCATCACTGGCATCCAGGCGGCAAGCATCTATCACCATTATCCCAACAAACAGTCGTTGCTCGTAGAGATCATGGAGACACACATGCAACGCCTGGTGAGTTCAATGGAACAGATCTTACAAACACATGATGATCCATTGCAGCGCCTGTACTCCGCCATCGCCAGCCATATTCGCCTGCACACAAGCTATAAAGACGAATTCTTTATCATCGATACAGAGATCCGCGCCCTTGAAGGCGAAAACCGATCCTACATCATCTCCCTGCGTAAAAAATATGAAACGCTCCTACAGGATTTGCTGCGAGACGGAATGGAGCACGGCACGTTTCGTCGGAGTGATGTGAAAGTAAGCTCATATGCTATCATCGCTATGTGCACCGAGGTAGCTACCTGGTTCCGACCAACTGGACGTCTCACGGTACAACAGGTGATCGATATTTACAGCCAGATGATCACCGAGGGACTTTTATCCAAATCGGAACCAGCGCACGCATTAGAGGAATCAGCACATAACGGATTCAATGCTTCAGAAGCAGCGGGATAGCTGGAGAACTACCGAATCTCCACATGCAGAAGGAGAACTACCGAATCTCCACATGCAGAATCTGACCTCCCAGAAAACCAATGTAAGCAAATAAGCCGCTATTGATCAATAAGACAATCAGGATAATTGTCAAAAAGGAACGGGAAATCGCAGGTTTACGGCTATAGAACAGTGCACCACCAAGGGCAATGACGCCCGTCACAAACATCGCCGCCAGGCCAAACTTTGCGAAGAGTTTCATGGTTAAGAATCATCGCTTCTGAAACGCCGGGAAGACCCTGTACTGCCAGCGCCGTATCGCCACCCGTTGCATAGGTTGCCGCTGTAAACAAAGCAATACCCACCAGGAACCAGAGTGAGACCTTTTGCAAAAAGACATTTCGGTAAAGTAAAGCCACAATAAATAGGACAGTAACGAAAATCGATCCTATTATGGGTATGTGATTGAGCAAAAGATGCAAATGAGCAATAGTCTTAATAGTCATTTAAACTTTTCCTATCGGCAAAACACACTACACAAACAGCTTGCTCCCACCTCTGTGGGCAAGCAAACATAGTATCTCTGATTCAGCTTAAACAACCATTAAAATCCGCCCTCTTCATACATTTTTGCCAAAGAGTAACCAACGTTGTACAGATTTGTCATAGAGAGTGTATTTGATAAGGAGAACTCTTTTTTTTATGATTTATGATATAAAACGCCTTCATACACACAGACGACTCCTCATAGGAATTGTTTGCTCGCTACTGATCATTGGTAGTAGCACCCTGTTACTGATTTTACATAACACTCCAAGCCAGAAGAGTTTGCAGCAAAGTAGCAGAACGACATCGACATCACACGGTACACATGCAACGGCTACCAGCACGCCAACGCCCATCAGCACAGCAACAGAAGAAGGAATTACGCCGACCCCAACCCCTTTCTTCGCAGACGATTTTAGTAATAACAGTCAGGGTTGGTATCTAAATAATATTGCAGGCTATACACGTTCACTTTCAGACAATGGATTGATACTGACAGATACCAACCGTAGTCCGATGATCGAAAGCTTGCCAACAAACCATAAATTTGGTGATTTTATCTTGACTACAACACTTACGCTCAAGCAAGGCGACAATAACGATAGTGTGGGCCTTTACCTGCGTGGAGACAGTAACCTTGACCACGATTATCGTATCGATATTTTTGGGAATAATACCTATGCCATCAGTAAAGAATATCTGGATACCGACAACACACCACAATCGCTCTATATCATTGCTCCCTCGCATACTACCTCACTCAAATCACCAGGCACTCCTAATACACTGACTGTCATCATGAAAGGGCCAACCATGATCCTGCTCATCAATGGCAATCTTGTCAATGCTATTATCGATGAAGACTATACCCATGGGCAGATCGCACTCTTTGTCGCCAATAGTGCTACCTCCCCAGGAGTCACTGCCGTTTTCAGTAGCATCACAATTGATCCTGCACCTGATCAATTCCCTGTGACCGGAAATTGCACGACCGCTCCCACAGGCCAGAATGGAGCAACCCCTACATCTTGTAACGGAGCATGCGGAACTCCCCAGACGAGCAATAACGCGATAACTCCAACGCCTTGCAGTGGAGCATGCAGAACTACGCCAACAAGCAATAATGGAATAACTCCCACATCTTGTAAATGAGGAGGGTTTCGTTATTCGTCTCCCATTGTGCGTCGTATCAGGAAACGGGTTACTTGATTGATATCACCAGTGCGTTGATATATCGCAATCTGGCGATCAGCTCCCGTACCTTCTGGATCGTCAAGGAGCCTGTATAAATACTCTATCTCACGCTCACACCCCAGTTCTGGCACGACGTCCGCAACGAAGTCGAGCAGCAAATGAATAGATTCGCGCATCGATATACGTCGCCGATCGCTGAAATCGACGACATCTGCATCTAACCCATACCGCATCGCCGCCCATTTATTGACTTCAACATAATCACGAGGAGGTACATAGAACTGGATATTGCGCTCATAAAGCCAGGTTAGCTTCATTACAAGCGCCTGACAAAGCGCCGCCAGGGCAAGGATATCTTGAACCGTTCCTGGCATATCACAGATGCGGAACTTGATTGTGCTGAAAAGTGTGTGTGGCCGAATGTCCCAACAAATATCTTTTGCGCTTTCGATACAGCCAGTACTGATCAGGTCAGCAACGTAGTGCTCAAAATGGCTCCACGATGGCATGATTTCAGGAACACCGCTGTAAGGAATTGGCTTCCAGAGCGCCGTACGATAGGATTTCAGACCAGTATTGCGACCCTGCCAGAAAGGCGAATTTGAGGAGAGAGCTAGCAGATGCGGCAACCATGTACGCAACTGATTTATCATCGCTATCGCAATCTCATTACTACCCACGGCAACATGAATGTGCAATCCATAAATCACCAGCATCCGCTCGATATCTTGCAGTTCCTCTTCCAACTTCTGGTAGTGCTCTCCAGGCGTCGTCTTCTGCTCTTGCCAGAAAGCAGTGGGATGAGTGCCTGCCCCGATGAGAGCTATACCTTCCTGCTTGACAATCTGCTTGAGCTGCCCCTTCAAGGTCGATATCTCCTGACGCGCCGCTGCAATTGTCGGGCAAATGCCAGTAATAAGTTCCACGGCTGCCTGCTTCGACTCCGGCTTCATTTTTTCACCCAGCACAGCCTCTCCTTGCGTTAGAAGAGTACCAATACAAGAACATAGATCTCCGGTTCTGCTATCTACCAGCTGAAATTCCTGCTCAATTCCTAACGTAAAGCGATCAGGCATACAGCCTCTCTTTCCTTTTAAGATGCACGTGGCTCTTTCATCTAAGATTGTCTATGAGCTCAGTAATAAAACTTAAGCTAAGAGCATTAAAAGATGTAATTATAACTATACCATACCTTCCTGTTCTCTACGCGTTTTTTCTCTCAGGCGCTGCGTCCGTAATCGCTTACGATTTTCATTTGGAAAGATTGTTGCGGCCACGGTTGCTATCCGATTTGTTTTTTCACACTGTTACACGTCTACTTTCGTACGTTTCAACAGGAAGGCCACCAAATTATTTAGCAGGCAGAGTTTAGTATATTCAAACAGGATTATTACCTGTATAATACAGGTAGCCTACCGACAAGGAAAGGCTTCTCCATTCCTACACATGATGCGCCCTTTGCAATGTACCAACTCAATTTGCAAGTCTAGCTGTCGGCCAGGCTTGATAGAAATTAAGAGAGAAAAAATGGAAGCAACAAGCGATAGAAACTGGTATCATTATCCGCCAGTGGTGTTGCCATCTCCGGTTCTTGCCCTTGCCACCTCACATAATGGCATATGGGCTGGTGGCGCCGGTGGCGTGGCCTGGTATCCTATCCACACGGACTGGCAACCCCGTATTTCCGGGCTACCACTCAACTCAGTAGCAGCGTTGCTCTCCATTGAAGGCCAGCTCATCGCGGGAGGAACGGGAGGAATCGCTTACTCTTCTGATGAAGGTGTAAACTGGAGAAAAGCTGAAATACAAAATGGTGTGGATTTGTACTCGCTTTCGCTGTCTCGTCACGCGTCGCTCAGCAGAAAACGTTGCTGGCAGCAACGTTAGAACATGGTATTTTACGCAGCGATGACGTCGGAAAAAACTGGTATGCAGTAACGACTGGCCTGGAGAACTTTGAGGTCACAGCACTGACATGGACAGAGGATGAGAATGTCCTGACGGGTACCACCAATGGTATTTATCATTCTCCTGATCGTGGACAAAGCTGGTCCCTGACCCATGGAAGTGCTGGCTACGAGGTTGGAGCACTGACCTATCTCCCCGATGGAACCGCACTGGCTGCTCTGGAGAGTGGAGGATTACTCTACTCGTCGGATAAAGGAATCACGTGGGATAAGCTTGAAGGTGTACCAGCAAATATAGCGGGCAGCGCCTTTTCCGTCACCGGAGACGGGACACTCCTATGGGGAACACTTGGCAATGGCATCTTACGCTCAACCGATAGTGGACATACCTGGCAACAGGTACACGAAAGCACGGTCCTTTCATTTGCCGCGAATGGCAATACGCTCTACGCAGGACACTCCGATGGTCTGAGCGTGAGCGTAGATGATGGCATTACCCTGGATCTCACTCCCACATCCACCCATTCATGATCTACGCCGCATATTGGTCGTTGATAGGCAACCTCTGCTGGTAGGAGCCTATGCAGGGCTGCAACGCTATGGAAAAAAACAGGCATGGGCACCCCTACCTTCACCTGCATCCCTCTTTCCACGATCGAGCAAATCTCAGAAGGTATCCTGATCGCCTCTAGCCTGGAAGGACTGGCTCGCTCAACGGATGGGGGCCTGACCTGGCAGACGGTCCTGGCAGGCGAACATGGACAGATTGCCTATCTCACATTCCGACAAGATGGGACAGGTTGGGCTGGAAAGAAGGATGGCACATACCTGCTGCATACAGATGATGGAGGGATCACCTGGAAACAACATGCAACTCCCCCTGGCACTCTACCACTGGTAGCTTTGCAGATTACAGCATACGGATTGCTGGCCGCAACCTTTGATCCAGGGCAATCTCGTGTCCGTATCTGGCACTTGTTTGATGAAGGAAGAAACTGGCAACGCAGTATTGAAGCAGTAACCTCGTGGCCTGTAGTCGCAACCTGGTATGAACCGGCTCTCTTCTCCCTTGGAGGTATGCTCTTCTGGCAACAGCCTGATAGAAGATGGACTCAGAAACAGGTCGGCAATGGGCAAGAAGGCATACGGCGCGTGGCCTCCAATAGTCATACCGTCGTTGTACAGACCACGAACCACCTCTACACTTCAACCGATAACGCGGAAACATGGATAGCAGACGATAGCAATTTGCCCTTTGATCAGCTATTAGATGTGAAAATCGCCGCTAATACTATCTACGCCCTGCTCACAGCAGGACGCGTCTGGTCTCGTACATTCTAAATAAGACTATAAGAATTAGTGGCACTGAAAGCATCAGAAGAAGATGGGCGGAGCCGTTAGAAAACGTATGCTCCGCTTTATACAAATTAAGAAGGAAACGCCCTCCCTTACGAGGGTTTCTGAAGAGACTTCTCTTCCCTACATCCTACTCTTTTATATTTTACATAAGATATCTCTGCTTAGCGAGAAATCTTCTCCATGATGAAATACTGATCAATGTCCTCTATTGCTGAAGTGAGAAAACAACCTCTGGGCATCGTGCGGAATACTCTTGCCGGATGCGGGCCAGCCAGTGGACTGCCACATGGACTTCTTCCCTCGACCATCCGACTGAGGCCAACATTCCCCTTGATCGGTGCGGGTCTTGATAGGGCGTGAACGGTGTAATTGTCTCGGCAATGTATGGGCCAGCTTCTTTTGTACGAATGTCGCGATATTTTTTGTTCTCATAGTATTCTCCTGTTTTTAGAGCTTTGATGGGCATGATTAATCACGCTAATCACGCCTACGCACGGGCTTGTCAATCTCGCCCCTGCTAGGGCTCATCTACAGCTATTTCCTGCTCTTCCGTTAACTCATCAGGCTGCTCGGCTGCTTCTTGCATCCATGCTGGTACTTCGGCAGTTGCAGGGGAATTCTTTACAGCTTCCCGCAACGTCTCCTGGTGCTCATTCAGCCAGTACAGCAGATCCAGTGCTTCATGGGCCGCAAGCGTGACTTGCACCCCCTCGCCAGTGATATCAAGCATTCCCAGGGTGTGCAGCTCTACAATATGTTTCCCTAAATCGCGTGTACTCATCGTCTTTTCTCTTCTCCTGCGCAACTCTACACAATCCATTCCCACAAGTTTGATACGAAAGAAAAAAGCATCAAGTTGCAGATTGGATAAGAATATCCATGACTGCCCCGTTAATTTTCATTTTTCAACTTGGCCTCCAGGTCATCAATAAACTGGCGAGCCATACGGCCAGAACGCCCAGTATGTTGACGTTCCCAGCGTAGCGCACGTTCATCCAGGCGTTCTTCTGGCAACGTTATTCCGCGCTGCTGAGCCAATCCTGCAACGATTTTTAGATAGCGCTGTTGATCAGGTGTGCTAAATGTGACGCGCATACCAAAACGATGAGCCAATGATTGTTTCTCCTCCATGGTATCACGCCAGTTCACATCCTCGGTCGGCTTACCACGGTCAGAAAAGTTCTCCCGTATAAGGTTCATACGATTGGTAGTAGCGCTGATCAACACATTCGCGGGTCGTGCTTCGGCTGTGCCTTCAAGGAGCATCTTCAGTACCTTATATTCTGTTTCATGCTCTTCAAACGAGAGGTCGTCGATGAAAAGTACGAAATGGGGTGCGCGTCCACGCAATTGTGCCACGATGCGCGGAAGATCGCTAATATATTCTTTGCGTACTTCGACCAGGCGCAGACCACGATCAGTATAGGCATTAACCAGGGCTTTTATCGTCGATGATTTCCCGTACCCGGCGCTCCATAGAGCAAGACATCATGAGCAGGAAGATTAGTAAGGAACCGTTCAATGTTTGATTTCAGGAGAGATTGCTCACGTTCATAACCAATCAGATTGCTTAACTGGATAGGATCAGGATGGGCAATGCCCTGCAATCCTTCGTTGACGCCCTGCCAGCGCAACACACGATAGTGTGCAAGAGGGCCAGTGCCATGGCGCGACCAATAGGCTTCTAAAGGCTCAATCAATGTTTTCCAATCAGTGCTCTCAGTAGCGTGACGAGCCAGGGCATCACGAGCACTATTGCGCTCACCTTCATCAAGAGGTGCCAGCTCGTACCAGGGCACCCAGGCATCGCGTAACGCAGGCAATTCTGGCGTAACCATATTACCTGTTAATTGCCAGAGCGTCCGGGCATCGAGTTGAAACAACAGGTGAAGGGCTTGCAAATCACGTTGTACCTGAGCACGTAGAGCAGGCGTTACCCCTGCAGAGCCAACACGCTCAACCTGAGTACTCCAGAGAGTAGCAGTATCGATGAGACGTGTGAGCAGATAGGCCTGCCACGCATCGGGAAGAGCTGATAGTGCTTCCCCGTTTGCTGCACTGGCCAGTTCTCTGAAGGCATTGCTATAAGCAGCGGCGGCTTCCTCTGCATGAGACTCGGGAGAGGATAGAATGCGTAGTAGCTCCATAACCGCCTGACCTGTACTCTCGGCAAGCACTTCACGCAGCAGTGTTATACCATAGGTTGCCTGCAAAGCTGCTACTACAGATTGATGGGATGTCCCTAAAGATGTTGAATTCAAGAAGTGTACCTCTGCAAATTTTGTTGGTAGCATTTTTTAAATTATGCCATAGTATAGCATGGAAAGGGGAAACATTACGTTTTTGTGTCTCGCTGCATGGTATGCTAATAACGCATATCGTTCTCTCTTAAAATAGTCTATGGCTATAAGATACAGCCGATACGAGGAAGCACATGTCCACAAATATCTCAGCGCAAACGACAAAACCATTGCGGGTCGCTCTCATCGGATACGGAGTTGCCGGAAGCGTCTTTCATGCCCCGCTTATTAGCGCAACACCTGGAATGAGCATCGCCGCTATCGTGATACATTCGCCCGCACGGCAGCAGCAAGCACGCCAGGATTTTCCAACGGCAGAGATTTTTGACACAACCGATCAACTCTGGTCGCAGGCAGTTCGCTTTGACCTGGTGGTAGTCGCAACACCTAATAGCTTGCATGTCCCACTAGGGAGCGCTGCACTTAACGCCGGCTTGCCCGTCGTGATCGATAAGCCAATGGCGGCATCGGTAGCCGACGCGGAACGCTTGATTGCTATAAGCAAGAAGTCTGGAAAATTACTCTCAGTCTTCCAGAACCGACGTTGGGATAATGACTTTCTGACCGTACAGCAGTTGCTCAAAGCTGACATGCTCGGTCCCATCACCCGTTTTGAGTCGCGCTTTGACCGTTATCGCCCAGAACCACGCGCTCATGCCTGGCGCGAATTGTCCGCACCAGAAGATGCAGGAGGATTGCTCTACGACATCGGGAGCCACCTCATTGATCAAGCGATACAGCTCTTCGGGCACCCATTGCAAGTCTATGCTGAGATGGAACGCCAACGTCCCGGTGCTCAGGTAGACGATGACACATTTGTTGCGCTTACGTTTGCTTCTGGCATTCATACCCATCTCTGGATGAGTGTTGTCGCTCAGATTGCGGGGCCGCGCATGCGTCTGAGCGGATTGCGTGGCACCTATGAAAAATGGGGACTTGACCCACAGGAAGATGCACTCCGTTCCGGCATACGTCCAGGCGCTCCAGACTGGGGAAAAAGAACCAGGCGAACGCTGGGGAAGACTTTCTACAGAGGTAGGAGGCGTGCATGTCGATGGCAAAATAGAAACGCTCACAGGTAGCTACGAAAGCTACTATGCGTTACTGCGCGATGCACTTCTACAGAATGGGCCTCCCCCGGTTGATCCAGCTGATGCCGTCATCACATTGCGGATCATTGAAGCCGCGCAGCAAAGTGCACGAGATGGCACAATCGTGAAATTGGATAGTTAAACCTCTTTCTTGAGAGCTATAATGTAGACGATAAGGAACGTATGCATAGAGAGCAGAGCAATATAGAAAGCGCAACTATGCGCCGCTGCATAAAACGTTTATTTGATTTTTCTTGCACCATTATGTTCTTTTGATCGTTCCATTAGCATTCCCATCGCAAACATACGGACGAGCTATTCCAGCAGAGCAGCCATCTTTATATAGCATTCTCGGTCCTCCAACGGTGAGCGCTGATTTTATCGATCAGGTTCTTGCTGCCAATAACTTGCCCGCAACAGGCAGTGGGCAAGCTATCTATAATGATGGTGTCAATTATGGCATCGATCCTGTCTTCGCTCTGGCATTTTTTATGCATGAGAGCTCTTTTGGTACAGCAGGGATGGCACAACTTACACTCTCTCCTGGCAATCTACGCTGTATCCCTAATGCTGATTGCCTGTCTGGTTACGCAGCATTTCCCAGCTGGAATGCTGGCTTTGATGCATGGTACCAACTTATACGTAATCTGTATGTGGATACCTGGGGGTTGACAACTGTTGACCAGATTATCCCTCGTTATGCACCATCGAGCGATAATAACGATGATACCGCTTATATTAGCTCAGTTGAAAGCGCCATCGACTCATGGAGAGGCAACCAGGTAGCTACAGAGAGTCCACCGCTTCCAGTAAGCACAGAATCCATCATGACTACGTCTCCGATCACTTCCTATCCAGCTGATGGCTATACTATTGTCGGAAAGCCAACAATCGACGCGGCCTTCATCGACATGATACTCACGAGCTATCATTCACCAGCAGCAGGAAAAGGAAAGGAGCTCTATGATACAGGCGTGAAGGCGCATATTGATCCTGTCTTCGCATTGGCATTCTTCATGCACGACAGCATCTTCGGTACTGTTGGTATGGCGAGAGTAACCTATTCACTGGGCAATCTTCCAGCGTCTGGAAGCCCTACCGCCTGCACCTGCAAGGCCTTTCACGGTTATCGCCAATACGCTAGTTGGGAAGCAGGATTTAGCGACTGGTATCAGTTTATCCAGCAACGCTATATTAGCCAGAATGTGACCACAATTGGGCAGATTGTACCAGATTATTCAGTTACCAAAGATCCCAATATCATCAAATCCTTTATCAAAACGCTCGAAGCGCGCGTCGATGTCTGGCGTCATCAGTACACAGACAAAACCCCACAAGGAGGCACATCGTTATCGCTGTCCTCTCTCGGCTAACATTGCGACCACGCTGTCGAATTCCTGTTGCGCTTTTTGCACATCGCCAGCAAAGATGAGGCCCATGGGATTCTTCGTCATCCGACAAATGATGCGCGTTCCATCCTGCTTCAGGATATCGTCGATCTTCAAGACATACTCTCGCACCTGTGCAGGATCAACATGCGCCGGTAGATACGATTTGTCGATGGTGAAGATCCCCTCCGTATCACCGTCCGCATATTATTCACCGTCGGCTTTTTCTATCGACACCCATAATGGTCATAATAGCATCGGTATAGTTCGTCCAGCGCGGATCGCATTCGGCAAGATAGTGTAATGGCGCAGAGGGAAACTGCTTTCTGCGGCGTTGCAAATCCAGTTCCATCTCGCTAGAGAGGATGATATCGATGTTTGCAATACCACGTATCTTAGAAAAGTCGATGCCATATTTTAGCGCCGTCTGCTTTAAAAGCGAGGTGAAAAATTCTGTGCTCTGATCTTCGTAACGCAGTTGCAGATCACGCAAGTATGAATTCTTTGGAATATATGTACTGGTGCCAACACACGCTTTGCTATCTGGCCCTTGCAGTTGACCATTCCAACGCAAAGATTTTACCTGCCCTTCGCGCAAAACAACCGACATCCCGGGCGAATTAGCCATATCAATAAAACGACTGATCACGATGCGCGTTTCCTTTTGCAGATTTATCGTTGCCATGGAGATTTTTTTGTGCCGCCAACAGTGCATCGTTCCAATCCTGATAGGAATGGATATCGTCAGCATCACCATCTTGCAAGAGAAGGATAGAGCCTCCCCGCGCATAGAGCAGACTACTTCCATAATTTCCATCCGATTCAGCAGCCCGCAGGACAAGGCCCAGCGGATAAGTTGAGGCAACGCCAGCTTCACTATAAAGGGCCTCTATCTGAGCAAGAAATTTCCAGGCATCGGTGTGCAGATTATAGATCGTTGAAATTTTATAGTCGGGCGTACGAAATCCATGTAAGTCCAGTTCATCGGCCAGTTGGTAAAAATCAGCTTTGTTTTTTAATGTATGAACCATTTTTGCTGGTATACCCCACGACTCACCTCCCACCACCTCTCGGATACGCTGCTCTGTCTCAGGGACATTCACATATGGCACCACCAGTAGATGCTCATCGGGCGTATTCTCTCTGCGCAGTGCTTCAAATGTGTCCGCCTTTATCTCCTTACCAAAAAGCTGACTGAGATAGGCCACCTGCGCTTCAATAGCGGGCGTAGGAATGTCGACCAGAACACGTATCTTCTCGGCATCAAATGGGATATGCCCACAACGCTCTCCATAATGGGCCTCTAACTTATCAACCATCTTTTTATTAGAAGCACGCAGCACTCCACTGCCAATATTATGAAAGCCTGCCCCAATTTTCCGTTGCTTGCCTGATGCAAACAGTGATTCATGATATATTCATAGACCAACCCCATCTTACCTTCTGATTCGTCTTTTTTTGAGTCTCCGCCATTTGGGGAAAAACCTTTGTAACTTTTCAGGTCTCCTCGCCACCTGCGGTGGCTCGCCCAGGTTTGGTGTGGATGGTGGGATTTGCGGCCCCAGGCCGCAAATCCCACCATCCACACCAAACGGCTTGCGAAGGGCCCCATAGGCGCTGAGGAGTCAGGCCCCTTCTGAAGAGTTACAAACCTTTTTTATAGGAGAAATTATCTCGCTTTGACTGCTGCAATTATACCAGCAAGACAACTTACAGAATAGCCTCCCTGGCTAAATTTGGGCAAAAGTAATAGACCATACCACCATTTAACGCAGTTCGCCCACCGATTTAGCAGCTATCTTCAATCCTGGGCCACCACCTCACATCCATTTCTCGTTCGACTTTTTTCCTGCTATTCCTCTTCCAGATTTTCTGGAGCGTTCTCAGTGCTTCAGTAATATGTTTCTCCGGCGTAAACTGCGCGGAGAAGATGTGACGTACAATCCCCTGCCTGTCAATCACATAAGTCACACGGCCCGGCAAGAGTCCCAATGTCGCAGACACTCCATAACGCTTCCTGACACTGCCATCAGCATCACTCAATAGAATGAAAGGCAAACGATGTTTTGTGGCAAACTGTTGATGAGCCGCAGTAGAATCTGAACTGATTCAACCATTTCCGCTCCCTCATCCTTGAAGACTTCATAGTTATCGCGAAAAGCGCACGCCTCCGCTGTACAACCAGGCGTCTCATCTTTGGGATAGAAGTAAAGCACGATACTCTTCTTCCCAAGGAGTTCGCTAAAGTGTACTTCGTTTCCTGACTGATCCGAAAGTGTAAAATCAGGTGCTTGATCGCCCACCTGTACTTTGCCAGATGATCGCGTCTGGCCTGTCTCTATAGTCATAAGTCTATGCTCCTATGTTTTTAATTTTACGATAAGGTGAGCACTCACTCACCTTATTTAAATATAGGTGAGTGAGTGCTCCCTTTTCAAGAGTAGAGTGCTCCCTTCAAGAGAGCATTTGGTGAGACCCGGTATAGTGAAAGTGAATGGCGCGGTCATTCTAATGCACACAGCAGATGTACCGTCACGCAAAATATGCAGAGCCGTGACAGACAAAGAGCATATGCGCATTGTGGTCATTGTGGTTCTATTATGTAGAGGAGCATTGTCCTCTGCACTATATTGACAAGGAGCGACATACTTATGAAAACAAGTTTACCCAAAAGGGTACCGTCGTTGTTGGCAAAGATGAGCTGATTATCAGATTGCAGCCAAGGCTGGATTGAACCTGAAAGAGACCAGCAAGGTCATTGATGCCTTCACTGAGGTAGTACGCGAGGATGTTTCCCAGGGACATGAGGTGCGCCTGATGGGCTTTGGTACCGGAATTTACGCAACGTAGCACCCCGGCGTGTGAAGTCTATCCGTGGTGGAGATCAGATCACCATTTCTGCACGCAGGCGCGTCGGTTTCTCTGTAGGAGCTGTCCTCTCTCAGCTGGTTCAAGGGAAAGAAAGTACACATCAAGGCGCAAAGATGCAGGTGAAGCGTCTCTCCAATAAAAACTCGCATTCCAAACAGGGGCAGTAATCCTCGTGTATTGAAGCGTTCCCTCCTATCAGGCTAGTGTAGATATACAAAAGACTATGTAGCCATAGGAGTTTTCCCTGCTCATGATCAACTTTTGACCAGCCCGTGGGGGCCGGTCAAAAGCTGATCATGAGCAGAAAAAACTCTATTGACCCAGCCGCTGTAACGCCTCCTCCACCCCTTGCCGTTCCCCAGGTTGCAGCGCACGGAACGTTCCCTGGTCATTGATAAAGACCGTTCGCGACCCCTGGAAAGTGACGATCATATCCAGCTTCTGATCGCCATTTAGATCTGCAAATCTCAATGTAACAGGCACCAGGTCGCTGTTTGAGCCGTAGAGCTGCGGACCAAGATAAACATGTGCATGTGTTGCGTCACCACCAGGAAACTCTATGATTTCGATATGACCGTTAAGATTAAGTGCAATGAAGTGACTTTTCACACTATTCTGTTCATTATGACCCACAAAGGCATCCGTCTGAAAGGTTCGTGGACGCCCATAACGGAAATCGTCCAGCGTCGTATTGAACCATCCAAGGGCCGCACTCAGCAGTGTCCAGAGCACCAGCATTCCCAACATTCCGATGCCGAGATAAAGGAGCGGGTGCACACGATACCGCACGACGGTGGTTTCTCTCTTGATCTGTCCGGTCCTCGGACGCGGGGTCTGAGGCAGACCGCTAAACGTTACCACCAGAGCCCGTCTATTGCCCGGTTGGGTATAAACAGGTGGGTACGCTCCGTTCATCAGCGGCCTCGTCGCTATGATGCCACATACCAACATCGTCCGTGGCATCGGCAAGACGAGGACGTGAAGCACGCTGTACCACCGGAGCGGTAGCACGCGTTACAACAGAATGTTTTCCTGGCGGGGCAGTTCGTGTCCCGATAGGACGATGACGTAGAACACTACGTGTTGAAACATGATCAGACGTTTCAAATGATGGCATAGATATATCTCCTCTTCACACGGACTCACGACTAATAATTTTTCAAAAAAATGAGGGAAAAGTGCCGTTTAGCCCGCGATCATTCCTCATCAACTACCTTTTCCATATGTAGACATACGATTGAGTAGAGTGGGTACAAATCAAAAAAATTGTGGTAACATTCGTTACATCAATTGAACGAAGCTATTGTACAAAAAGATGGAGATTTAGGCAATATGAGACATAAGTCCTAGCCCATTCAGGTTGCCTTGAGCAGGACACAGCGTGGAGTATCTGCGGATTCTGATGGATAGCTCAATGTAACAGCAAGTGCATGTTTCATCCCTATCCATTGTTTCTCACAGTATATCATAGCATGCAAAAGGTCTACCCAATAGTCCTAGAGGAACGTTTCAGAAGCGAGAACCGCCTGTAAATCAAGGGGAAGTGGAGCTTCAAATTCCACCATAGCTCCAGTCGAGGGATGCTTAAAACTCAATTGGTACGTGTGCAAAAACTGGCGCTGCAGATGAATACCCTGAGGCATCTTTCCCGACCCATACACGACATCGCCAACGACAGGATGGCCGATAGCCTGTAAGTGCACACGAATCTGATGGGTACGCCCGGTCTCAAGTTGTAAAAGCAGCAACGTATGGCGCATAAATCGTTGCAAGACACGAAAGTGTGTACGCGCCTCTCGACCTTCTGTAGCGGTAATCGCCATCTGTTGACGGTGGCGAAGATCGCGCCCGATAGGAGCATCGATACTTCCCTTATCAAGCGCAACCATGCCCTCAACAAGGGCAAGGTAGCGCTTCACCACTTGGTGATGCTTCATCTGCTCTATCAATGCTGCCTGCGTATGCTTATTCTTCGCAACCATCAGCAGACCAGAGGTATCTTTATCCAACCGATGAACAATACCAGGCCGTATATCCTCTTGCAGCGCCATATCCTCTTGCAGAGCAGGATACCGTGCCAGCAGAGCATTGACCAACGTATCATCGGAATGACCTGGTGCAGGATGCACAACCATCCCTGCCACTTTATTCACAATCAGGAGATCCTCATCCTCATAAACGATATCTAGAGGTAAGGATTGCGCTTTAGCTACTTGTTGTTGCGGGGAAGAAATGGTATGGACCACCTGCACCTCATCACCATCTCTTAGTAGATATCCTGGCTTGCTTGTCCGCCCATTTACAAGGACTGAGGCATCCTCAATGAGATGCTGTATGCTGGTACGTGAGATGCCCGTAAACAACGACACCAACTAACGGTCGAGGCGTAGCCCTACCTGATCTGGTTGCACGTTCCAGTTCTGGCCATCTTGAAGAATTTCTTTAGGATTGGACATCTTGCTCCGTAGGGCGGGGATTTCCACCGTTGCCGTTCAACGAGATTTTGTTGAGGCTGGAACCTCCTTCTCGTGACGAAGGCCACCAAATAGAACAAGCACAAACAGGAGAACTACGCCAACGGAGATGCAAGCATCGGCAATGTTAAAGATAGCAAAGTAAAAGTTGATCTCAGGAATGCGGAAAGAGATAAAATATGTTACAACACCACCATTGTGCGCTCGATCAAGCAAATTACCCAGAGCACCGCCAATGATCATGCCAAAAACAATTTTATAGATGAGTGGTCCTGAATTCACAATGCGTATGTAGAGGTAAGTAACAACGCAGATGGCAACAGCAATGAAAACAATTAACACCGCATTATTTTTGAAAGAGCCAAAGGCCGCCCCACTGTTTTGAATGTATTCGAGGACCAGTGAATGGCCCACTAATGGGACAATTGGACCGCCTTCCGGTGGCCCCAGATGCGTTACCACCAGCGATTTTGTCCACTGGTCCAGTATAATGATTACCACCATGACGAGTAATGCTATAGCATCATAAATGCGTGCACGCCTGCTTGTCACGATTTTGCTTCCTCTCTCTGGCAATAGTAGAACATGGGTATTGTAACACAGCACATTTTCCCTGTCACTAATAGACGCGGTTCATCTTTGGGCCCTGGGGAAGCATTTCAATACTTTCTGGGTCAGAACGCTGTGGTATGATAAAAATTGGATGTCCCAATTATACACTCCCATTTATTCCGACAAAGAAGTGGAGACAACCTTATGACAAACGAAAACAATCCTGTACTCGCAGGGAAACGAGCGATCGTTACGGGCGCGGGACGGGGTATTGGGCGCAGCATGGCACTTGCATTGGCCGAGGCAGGAGCCGATGTTGCTATAACAGCACGTTCAGCCCCCGAACTTGAGCAGCTCCAGAGCGAGATAGAGGCGTTTGGACGTAGAGGTGCTTACGTTACCTGCGATGTCACCGATCCGGAGCAGGTGCAACATATGGCCGTTACCCTCAGCGAGAAACTTGGAGGCGTTGATATCCTGGTCAATAATGCGGGAAACGCAGGAAATGAAAAGTTTCTCAATCACCCCGATGAGCTCTGGCACCACATGCTCGCGATCAATCTCACCAGCGTGTACTACGTGACCAAAGCATTTGTGCCACAACTGATTTACAAACACTCTGGGTCGCATTATCACCATTGCCTCTATCGCCTCTCGCATGGGAGATCGCTATATCTCCGCTTACACCGCCTCAAAACACGGCGTCCTCGGATTGAACTCGGCGCGCTGGCTGCTGAGCTGGTGCCATACAATATTACGGTCAACGCTATCTGCCCCG
>CAVQVR010000011.1:0-266377 GCA_963717195.1 uncultured Chloroflexia bacterium | reverse complement strand
TGTTCTCGAAATATTTCCGTTCCATAACGTGGCACCCTGTCTCGTCAGCCTCGCGCCTCGAGGTTCTGGAAAGGGTCTACAGTGACATGCACTATAACCAATGCTCACAAATAGCAGTTTATTCTCCTTCCTTGCAGGGCATGGCATCATCGCCCCAAATTTGCCAAGCAACAGGGTTTGACGCGTGCGCTCGAACATAAGGGCTCTTGCTCTCGCTAGCCTTGTTCGACAAGACAACTTTCTCCTTCTTCTCTTCCGAGACGGGAGTTGAATTAGGAAAGACGTCCTTCAGAGCCTGCCCAAGACCTTGTTTCTCACCGTCCACCGCTCGAAGATGTGCTGCCATCATGGCAATGCGGGGCCTTGCCCAGGTGCTCTGTCGGAGCTTATCAGATTAATACCAGAGATAAGCCGTCCTGGGACTGTTGTCGCAAGTTATGAGGTATGTGAAAGATGTCGCGCCTCAGTCTGTTCCCCTTTGGACCCGCTGATATGTCCTCAGAGCTCTCGAAGCTTCTTCCAATATCTCCCTGCTAGCCTCGTGGTGGGGTTGATTTCTCCGGAGACTTGGAATCCGCAACAACACTTGTACTTGCGCTACACTCTCTACCGCAAGGTATTTGACGATCCGCAGCTCGAAATCAAAGCTAAAAGACAGGTTGAGTTTGGAAAGTTTTCATTATCTTGTAAATACAATGTCGTTATCGGAAATAGATGGCGCGCAAGTCAAACGAGGCTAGAAAAAGCGGGCTGACTAATCTTGCATCACTTTCATCAGCCTTATCATAAGAATGATTTCCTCAATTCGGGATAGAGTGATATAGTGTCGTATTTTCTACTGATATTGCATGAGGTCAGAATAACCCATCTAAGACTTCTTTCTTCCATTCTTAAACTTTATGCAGGCTCCAATTATGACAGCAACAAGCTTTCCGAATGTGGAAGAAATTCAAAAATTGTAAGATCAATGTAAGATTATATGTTACAGTCTTGGTATTTCTATCTCTATCAATTAGAACTAGTACTAAAATAGTATCCATCCCAAAGATATAGATAATCATCTAGAACACCAGATATCAACGAAGGTAATCTCTCCGAGGTCTTATGTAGAAATCCCTTGGTAACGTTTTCATAAAACGCGCCTCTCATAGCCCACCAGCCCATTGCCCACCCTCTCTTAGCCCATTGCTCTCTTTCAAGACTTGTCGTTCTCAGTCCATCTTTCCTCAACTGCCTCGCCGCATACTCGAGACTGAGACCCAGTAACCAAGGCTGCCAGTTGCGCTTGTCTTTGCTTCGAGACATAGCTACCGCATAGATGACTGGTTGTAAGATATGTAGTATTTCAGCAAGTTGCGCCGGTTGAGGAAAGATGGACTGAGAACGACAAGTCTTGAAGAGAGCAATGGGCTAAGAGAGGGTGGGCAATGGGCTGGTGGGCTATGAGAGTGTGTTTTATGAAAACGTTACCAAGGGATTTCTACATAAGACCTCGGAGAGATTACCTTCGTTGATATCTGGTGTTCTAGATGATTATCTATATCTTTGGGATGGATACTATTTTAGTACTAGTTCTAATTGATAGAGATAGAAATACCAAGACTGTAACATATAATCTTACATTGATCTTACAATTTTTGAATTTCTTCCACATTCGGAAAGCTTGTTGCTGTCATAATTGGAGCCTGCATAAAGTTTAAGAATGGAAGAAAGAAGTCTTAGATGGGTTATTCTGACCTCATGCAATATCAGTAGAAAATACGACACTATATCACTCTATCCCGAATTGAGGAAATCATTCTTATGATAAGGCTGATGAAAGTGATGCAAGATTAGTCAGCCCGCTTTTTCTAGCCTCGTTTGACTTGCGCGCCATCTATTTCCGATAACGACATTGTATTTACAAGATAATGAAAACTTTCCAAACTCAACCTGTCTTTTAGCTTTGATTTCGAGCTGCGGATCGTCAAATACCTTGCGGTAGAGAGTGTCAGCGCAAGTACAAGTGTTGTTGCGGGATTCCAAGTCTCCGGAGAAATCAACCCCACCACGAGGCTAGCAGGGAGATATTGGAAGAAGCTTCGAGAGCTCTGAGGACATATCAGCGGGTCCAAAGGGGAACAGACTGAGGCGCGACATCTTTCACATACCTCATAACTTGCGACAACAGTCCCAGGACGGCTTATCTCTGGTACTAATCTGATAAGCTCCGACAGAGCACCTGGGCAAGGCCCCGCATTGCCATGATGGCAGCACATCTTCGAGCGGTGGACGGTGAGAAACAAGGTCTTGGGCAGGCTCTGAAGGACGTCTTTCCTAATTCAACTCCCGTCTCGGAAGAGAAGAAGGAGAAAGTTGTCTTGTCGAACAAGGCTAGCGAGAGCAAGAGCCCTTATGTTCGAGCGCACGCGTCAAACCCTGTTGCTTGGCAAATTTGGGGCGATGATGCCATTGCCCTTGCAAGGAAGGAGAATAAACTGCTATTTGTGAGCATTGGTTATAGTGCATGTCACTGTAAGACCCTTTCCAGAACCTAGAGGCGCGAGGCTGACGAGACAGGGTGCCACGTTATGGAACGGGAATCTTTCGAGAACGAGGAGGTTGCTGCAATCTTGAACGATTCATTCATTCCTGTCAAGATCGATAGGGAGGAGCGCCCTGACATTGATCGTATCTACATGAATTTTGTTCAAGCAACAACAGGATCTGGAGGTTGGCCACTGAATGTTTTCGTTACTCCTGATCTAGAGCCTGTCTTTGGCGGAACTTATTGGCCGGGACCTACGACCAACACTACACCCTTTGAAGATCAGGTTGACTTCTTGGGTATATTGGATAAGTTGAGCACCGTCTGGAAAGAGCAGGAAGAGCGATGTCGCCGGGACTCGGCGCAGATATTACAACAGTTGAAGAACTTTGCTGCAGAAGGCACGTTTGGCAGCAGATTAGGCGAAGGTGCAGATGGACTCGATATTGAGCTGCTTGAAGAAGCTAATCAACACTTTGCTTCGACGTTCGACAAGAAAAATGGCGGGTTCGGATCAGCACCCAAATTTCCTACACCTTCAAAACTCTCCTTCCTGTTGCGCCTTGGCCAGTACCCTCCAGTTGTTGTAGATGTTGTTGGCGCTGAAGACTGCCACAAAGCACAGGACATGGCTATTACGACGCTGCGGAAGATGGCTAGAGGGGGCATTCATGACCATACTGGCAACGGCTTCGCTAGATACTCGGTCACTGCTGATTGGTCCTTACCGCATTTTGAGAAGATGCTCTACGACAACGCACAACTGCTTCATGTTTACCTGGACGGGTTTCTTCTCTCGCGGGATGCGGAGTTGCTTGGAGTCGTGTATGATGTTGCAACATATCTCACTACAACTCTGGCGCACCCAGCTGGAGGCTTTTATTCCAGTGAAGATGCCGACAGTCTTTACAGGAGAGGAGACTCGGAGAAGAGAGAAGGTGCCTTCTACGTATGGACCAGGAGAGAATTTGAGAATGTTCTTGGCACACAAAATGAACCTATTCTCTCGGCCTTCTTCAATGTCAGCGAGCATGGGAATGTGCTTCCGGAGAATGATGCACACGATGAATTTATTGATCAAAATGTTTTGGCTATCGTCAGTGCGCCGAGCACATTGGCCAGCACTTTCGGCATGAAAGAAGAGGAAGTAGTTCGGATCATCAAAGAGGGGAAGTCGGCATTAAGAGCTCACAGAGAGAAGGAAAGGGTGCGGCCTGGCTTGGATGATAAGATTGTTGTCAGCTGGAATGGTATTGCAATTGGTGCTTTAGCTAGGACCGGTGCCGTCATCAAAGGATTCGACCCCGTCAAGTCTGAAGAATATCTTGGTGCTGCTACGAAGGCGGCAACTTTCATCAAGGAGAATCTCTATGACGAATCAACGCATATGCTGTACCGGATATGGAGAGAAGGAAGAGGAGAAACAAAGGGCTTTGCGGATGATTATGCGTTCCTTGTCGAGGGCTTGATCGATTTATACGAGGCAACTTTCGATGATAATTGGCTTCACTGGGCAGACGATCTCCAAAGTAAGCATCCTGATATTGTTGTAGCACCATCTGTCTAACAAACCTCCCCAGAATCTCAAATTTCTCACTTCTACGATTCCGACGGTTCCGGTGCTTTCTTCTCCACACACTCCTCTGCTCCACATGTGATCCTCCGGCTTAAAGACGGAATGGACACCAGCGAGCCATCCACGAACGGCACTTCAGCATCAAACCTGTACCGGCTATCTAACCTCCTGAATGACGACTCCTATGCAACCAAAGCCAAGCAGACAGTTGCAGGTTTTGAATCCGAGATTCTCCAATACCCGTGGCTCTTCGCATCATTCATGCCTTCTATCGTGGCTGGCCATCTAGGCTTGAAAGGCGTAGTAGTTTCGCAAGGAGATGAGAAAGACGAGAATGGAAACATGAAGATCAAGGAGTTTGAAAAGGCACCGAGAGGTGGCCTGGGCACGTTTGCTCGACTGGACAGCAGTAGTACATGGTTGAGAGAGAGGAATGAGCTTCTGAAGGAATTTGGCCTCGATGGCAAGACGAGGGTTCTAATTTGCGAGAATGGTGTTTGCCGGGATGAGGGTTCTGCTTCTGAAGCGGGTCTGGTAAAGGACCAACCATTGGAGGATTTGGTAAGTGTTGCTGCAGCGCTGCCTGTGGTGGAGGAAAACGTAGCTGTCCCAGAGCAGGAAATATCCGGGAGCAACCAGGGCCTAGGGTCTGCTGGATGACTCAAATCTGGTTGGGAGGTGTCACGTTGAGGATTTATATCGCGCTGGTGTTTGGGTATGAATTCATATGGTTCAAGGCGAACTCTCTGGTGGTAGGATGCATAATACAGGCCGTTTAGGGATGTTATTTCAATAATGGAAGCCTTTTTTTCCTTCGAAATGAGCCGGTTGATATCTTCCAATTCCAAACGTCACTAGCCTTGGTGTAGGCGATCCCAATTCAAACCAATCCTTGAAGGTGGCCAATTGAATATGACCAGAGCGATAACAGCCTCGTCATCTGAAATTTCTTCGTGTGTGATATAACAAAATAAGCGATCTTACCACCATCCAACAAGGGATATTTTCAGGGTTGTAGATCTACAATTACCCACGACAAAGTGGTAGAACTAACGTCAAACCCTCTGAGACGTAAAACTCTAGGATGAAAAGAATATCAACCGGCCAAAAAATGGGTGCTTAACTGGGTTAATTGGTTGTTCTCCCAGGCGAAAGCCTGGGTTCTTGTTTTGCAAATGTTGAAGGGACGTTCTGTTCTATCTATAAGCGAGAGGAGAGGACCCATCGTACTTGATTGAGAGCGGACGACGAGGGGGAAGTCCCAGAGATGTGGGACATTCACAGTCTTGACATCGGAGGCGAAAAAGATAGAAAGCATTTGCAATTGTGGCTTTCAACGCAAATATGATGTTTTTGGGATGGCAGATTTAATGCGGAAGTATGTAAACAAATCTTGAGTACGCAGAAGGTGCAAACTAAATACCATGCAGATGTGCAACGGTGTTTCACGGTTCAATATCATAATCGAGAGAAGCCAATTAAACCAAAGGGCGGTGAAGAAGAATTATGCAAGACGTAAGGAGTTTATGGGCTTTGGGCAACCAAACCAAACGTAATAGAAGAATAATTGACTCAGAGACAAGGATCTCCGTGAGGATGTCTATTTTCCAGATGTTCCTCGCTTAAGCAGAACAATTAACCACTTGAAGCTCATGAATTGATGACGAGGTAATGAGTCTATCGAAGGCACCTGTCTGTTTTCGACTCAGTCTTGGTACTTATCAAGCTCTGGCGAATCCCAACTACCATTCATTAGCACGAACTCAAGAACTCAGCCTCTATACATACCTCAAAAACTTCCCACTCAAGTCCTTGCTCGCTTCGACCGCCAATCTAGCCATAACGTTACCCGGTTGCTCCGGCTTCAGCAATTTCCCTGTCTCAAACAGCGTCTTGAACTTTTCCGCATCTTTCTCATCCATCAAGCTATTGTGGCCCCTAACCTCTACTTGCATCTCCGTATCCACAACTCCCGGTCTAATAGATACAGTTGTGACATCTGGCTCCTCAACCGCCAAAGTCATAGCTAGATGATTGAGTGCGGCTTTTGAAGAGCCGTAGGCACCCCAGGTGGAGTATGTTTTTGCTGCTGCACCCGAGGAGGTGAAAATAATGCCGCCATGCGTTTCGCGAAGCGAGGGCAGAGCCGCTTTGATCTAGATGTTCAGAGTTGAATGCTAAGGATAACGGATATACGTACAAATGCGACGGCACTGAAGAAGTTTATGGCGAAGGCTGATTGCCATTGTTCAATATCGGCGTCTGCGATGCGTGTCACCGGGCTTAGTGTCCCGTGGTTTATGATGAGAGCGTCGATGCATGAGAAGGCTTTGAGAGTTTGTGAGACCACTTTCGAACCGACCTGTAGATGTGAGTGAGCCTGAAGAAGTTCACAGTAGGAATGAGTAGGAATGCCTCGAGAGTGGAAGGTGACAGAACTACTTCCAAGCAGAACACTGCACTCTAATCGACGAGTGAAAATAATGTCTCTAGATAGAAGTACAAAAATGGAGAGACTACACAACTTTTTTAACTATTTTTCGCCCATTTACAACAACTTTTAAATCCTCTCGACTTCGAGACGCTCCTGCCGCGTGACCTGTGCTCAGAGAGACAGCACGAACACAACAGCATCTTGAATGATATTAAAAGCAGATCACTAACCTTCAAATCACTCAAATCCGCCGCCAAGTACTCAACCTGCCCCTTAAACTCTCTCTTCAACTTTTCCAAAGGCTCCTCACTCCTCGCAACCAGGAACACCTTGTGGCCCTCCTTCAGAAGAAACCTTGCGATTGCAAAGCCGATACCACGACTCGCACCCGTAAGAATGATGCTTTTAGGATTCGCCATCGCGAAGAATAGCTTAGACCTTGAGGTTGAGGTTTTTAGAATCGGTTGTGGACGAGGTCGAGCCATTTGTGGTGAAGTAGCTATCCCTGTCAAAACACCCCCACTAAACGTCATTCATAGCCCTCGGCCCCTCTTCACATAAAGCATTCTACTTCATAACTCTTATATCGGGAACAATGTCTATCTCAAAATGGCGACCCCACAAACCTTTATTCTAGGTACGGGCATAATTGGACTCTCATCTGCGTACTACCTCTCCCTGTCACCATCTACACTTCCCTCATCAATCCACCTCATTGACCCCTCACCGACGCTCTTCGCTTCAGCGTCTGGGTTTGCTGGGGGGTTCTTAGCAGAAGATTGGTTTGGCGCTGAGCTAGAGGAGTTGGGGCGGTTGAGTTTCAGGTTGCATAGAGAGCTTGCGGAGCAGTACGCAGGACGGGAGAAATGGGGTTATTTGAGGAGTAGTGGGGTGAGTTACAGTGTTGGGAAAGTAGGAAAGGGAGGGAGACGAGAGAGGGGTGAAGATTGGCTAAGGCAGGGAGGAAGCAGAGGAGATGTGGCGGGGGCGAGTGAGGTTTATGTTAATGATAATGAACCTTCGTGGTTGAAGAGAGAAGAGGGGGATAGCATCGAGGTTATTGGGGAGGAGGGAAGTTTAGCTCAAGTGTATGTAATTCCACCGAAACAACAATTCATGACGATGCCACAGACAAAAAGCTAACAAAAATAGTGATCCCCTCCGCCTCTGCAAGTTCCTCCTCCAAGCCTGTCTCTCCCGCGGCGTCCAACTCCACCACCAAGCACGAGCAATTTCCCTAGGAAAAGACATGCGCGATGAACTCTCGAGCATCAAGATTCTGAACACCTCTACTAACGCCGTTTCCGAAATCCCCTGCACACGTCTCTTAATCTCGGCAGGCGCATGGTCACCCCAGGTCTTTTCTACCTTATTCCCAGATTCAAAGCTCAAGTTACCCATCTCAAGTCTTGCAGGACATTCCCTGGTAGTGAGATCGCCAAGATGGGGCAAGGAGCAGGAGGAAAAGGGATGTCATGCGGTCTTCACTACTGATGACGCAGGATACTCTCCAGAGATATTCTCGAGGATGGGGAAGGAGATATATGTTGCCGGGTTGAACTCCAATTCCCTCCCATTGCCCTCTCTCGCAACGGAATCCCATATCGATGAAAGCGCTATTGCCAAGTTGAAGAAGACTGCGCAGAGACTTTTAGGAGAAGATCACATTGAGGTTGTGAGGCAAGGGTTGTGTTATCGTCCGGTCACGAGAAGGGGAACGCCAATCCTGGCGAGGATCGAAGACGAGACACTGGGAGGCTTTAGGACAAGGGGGTCTGGAGACGGAGGAGTGTTTGTTGCCGCTGGTCATGGGCCCTGGGGAATTACTAACTCACTGGGAACTGGCAAGGTTATGAGCGAGATGATTGAGGGTAAAGAAACAAGTGCTGATGTTAGTCAACTTGGGCTATTATAGACCGTGGGGAAAGCGGAGAGAGTGCTCTATGTACGCAAATGAACGGAATGTTAGAAACCAAGAAGTTGTGAATACTGAAAATAGATTGCTGGGACAATGTAAGTGACAACAAGCCAACGCCCCGGTTTCAGAACGTTTTGGAATATCCAAGCATAGTGTGACATGTTGGTTGCCAAAAGATTTCGCCCTTGAACAATTCCCCGGTACCGGCCTGAGGTGCTATGGAGTACATACACGATCTCGGAAGCCGGAACTAACAGTATGGCTCTTTTCCCAATATCTTCGACACAACAAAGTCGAGAAGTTCAAGTGTTCAATAGGACATCCAAGGAAGAACAGGCTTCATCTATCCCTCGATTAGGTTCTTGGTGGAACTCGAGTTAGAACAGCGAATGTGGGATGGAAGCTCCTTTCTTGAGTCCTCGAAGTATGTGGATTCTAGACATCAGAATTGTCAGCAATGCGTCTTTCAAAAAATAATTCTGAACAAAAAATCTGTGACGGGCTTCAGTTGAAAGATGAAAAGTCTTGGTTTTTTCAGCATCCGACACAAGAGTGCCTTCAGCATTAGCATGGAAAAGTTACATCATAAGCAAAACAACAGCATGAAAAGTTCTCACACATACCTATTAGCAGCGTAGATCACATAATCATTGATTCGTATGTTCTGCAGGTATGCTAGTCAGCCATTTGTCCGAGAAGACGGCTGAATTCGAAATCTGCTCCTCCACGATATCTTATCAGGTAATCGAACCAGTTTGCTCGTCATTTTTGATCTGCATTTGATAGTACTTGTGTTGCTCATCATTTGATATCGTGCTCGGGGTAAGGATGTAGGAAGCTGCGCTACTCACAGTAATCATTGTCCTATCTTCAACAAAGTCAGCTTGTTGCTTGGAGAAAGCTTGCAGGGACAGGGGAGGAGATTGTAGTAAGTATCAGATAGTCCGTTTGGTTAAGACAGGTAAGTCACCATGAGAGCCGAAGCTCGTTGGTAAGATAGGGGCGACACGAAAGTTCATCATTATATTGTGGTGAGTTGGAGAAGTAGAAGAGTAAAAGCTTACCAAGTTTTCCAGGGTGGCGAGTTATGATTAGTAGAAGGTAAGCAGGTGTTAGTAGAGGAGCAAATAGCCTTTCGGCCATATGCGGATGCTGGTCGCAATGTGGTGCGGCTTCGTTATTTGGAGGAATTTTTGTTGGATGCAAGAGCGAGGTGGTGGAGATGTCGAAGATTTTATTCGGTCGCGAAATTCAAAATCAACTAAGAAAACATTAGCGTGGAAGTCCCGTGATGGAACCGAGAAAGACCTGAGTCGGAGGTGAGATTTCGACTACCGAGACCTTGAGACCCTGTATTCTGTTGCGAACGCCTCTCGGAGACTTTGAATGAGTTGTTTTCCAATTTGGTGTTCAAACTCAAAGCGTGAACCTTTTAAACGCTACAAAGTCAGCCACTGTAGTGGATAAACTCGTATTCGGCAGACTTACCCCCATCCTCTCTCCTTTTGTGGGGGTCATTCAGGGGCTCAACCGAGCAAGAGTCAACGTCCGCTGTCGATCATCACATGTATCCAAATGACGTACACAAACACGTCGAGGAAAAAATCTTTGTAATTCTAAAGATGGCAACTATTCCATAGATGCTAAGAACGCCCATGTGCTGGATATGCCAAGCAATATCATTCCGCTGAAATCATTATGCGTTTCCGTTTGCAAAGCGCTAACCCTCCAGTAGATGCCGATGCCGAAGAGACGAATGTTGAGACGCCTTTTCCACCCCTCTTTCATGTGCTATACCGTGTATTCCATTCCATGCTCCCGAGTGCTTGCTGCCACAAAATCGTACATCGATCCACCGCATCGATTTTTCAAGCCTTTCAGCTTGCGCTCTCCGATATTCTTTAAAGTTACGCCAGACGGAAATGACAGCATAACACGCCGGACGAATAGAAAACAGACCACACAAAGAACACCGAAACATGCCTTCCACCTTTGCCAGATCCTGCTTCAACTCCGCCAATTGCTAACACGCGTACGGGGGAATCTCATGATCATGAACACCACGCTACAAGCATGTAAAATGCGAAACGCAAGCCGATGCAGCAATGCCGACTCCTCCCGATGAACCCTAGATAAATAAAAACGAAAAAAAAAGATGCCGTATACAATGGTGCGAATTTGAAGGAGGGTGATGTGAATCGAAAACTCCAAGTATGACCCGAAACGCCTAGCCAACGATTTACCCTGTGCCAATATTCTACCTGCCCATCATGTAGGCTGGCGGGAACCCGTTATTTCCGCCATTCATCATTGATACGGGATTTCCAGCTGTCATGGCACCGGAGAAGGCAGGGCCGTTCCAACCATTGCCGGTTCCAGCGAACGATGCAGCTGTATATTGGCTGGTAGATCCATTCATAGGGCTCATAGAACCGGTATAACCCATTCTATTCGGAGCAAGGCCTGGCGGAGCGGAGAGGCCGGGGGGAGGTCCACTTGCAGTACTGAATGTCGACGCAGCACCTCCAAGCATTGCTCCATTCATGCCCTGCATAACGCCTGGAACATTTTGAGGTCCGGGCGATGACATTCCTTGCCCGGATCGAACACCAAGTGGATTTTTGGAAAAACTCAGACGAATGCCTCCTTTTATGCTGTTGTGAAGGGGGTGACCATACAACTCATGAAGGGCTTTTGTTGCAAATGAGACATCTTCAAATTCGACAAAACACATAGGGCCATTCTGCTTGGTTCTAAAGCAAAGACGCTTGTAACCACGTTGCTTCGAAAACATCGCCTTGAGCTCGTCCTCTGATGTGTCGATGGGGAGATTGCCGACGTAAAGCGTATTACAGGGAGGGTTCTGGTCAGCGGGGTTGACTGGAGGAAAATTGTGACGCTGGTAGTGCTGACTTCCAAGCTGATAATTGACAGGCGGTCCACCATTGGTCAACGTCGGCGACATCGGATTCCCGTGTGACATGGATGACAAGGCAGTTGGTGTAGCGAAAGAGTTCAGAGATGCTGGGCCAGTAGTACCGTTCGTGTTGAGAGATAGACCCGCCATTCGTGAGATGGGGATCTGAGGATTCGTTGGTCTGCGCGCTTGGACGGACGGGCCATTTTCAGCATACCCGACAGGGTCTTTCAGAAGTTCGCCAGTTTCGTCGTCGTCAACGGAATCATTGTTGATTAGTGATTTTCCAGTGATTCTGGTACGGTCATTCAGGTGATTTCCGATCGGGGATTGCGGAGAGAACAAGCTCTGGTAATGTGCACTGACTTCTGGGTTGGGTAGTTCATTACTCGCATAGGCCCCGTTGTTCGTAGGAGATACTCTCTGTGTTGTTTGGAAAGAACCGTTGAACCTTGAGGACTGACGAGGAGTTGGTCCACCAGATGAGGCTGTCGATGAAGTGGAACTCGATGGGCCAGGATTCGCCGTGTTATCCAAAGTGTATCGTCGAGAAGCAGTAGGACTACCGTAAAAGATCTCCACAATCATCTGAGCGTCATTTGCAACGTTTGGCTTCCCGTCGAGCATATTCTTGGCCTCCAGAGCGCCTTGATGAGACTTGAAGCGCAGAATCGCGGAACGGAATCCAGGATCCTCGGACTTCTCGGGGGACAACACCTCTGCATCAATGAAATCCTTCGACCAGACAACCATCAACCTCAACGTATCTTCGGTCGTATTGAGGGGCAGTCGTCTAATGAGTACCGAACAAGGCCCAGAAGTAAATGCGCCTGCTGGCGCTTGTGGGGTGCTTGCTCCGCTCTCGCTCGCGAAGGCATTCATGGTAGTCATTGACAGAGACTGGTATGTTTGTTGCGTACCATTGGAGGGACGAAAGGCCTGGCCAGGTTGGGAGAATACAGGAGGGTTCATGGCATGCTGTGGTGTAAAAGAACTTGCGCGATCCAACGCCTCAATGTATTGGTGCTGCGAGAATGCTGCTGCTGTGAGTGCACTAGACGGATATTGGACCAGGCTCATGCCTTACTTAGTTGTACAAAGATTTTGGACAAAATTGCGACAGAATCGTCGAGGATCGAATCTTGGAACGCGCCTCGAGGAGTTGGTAGGCCGTGGTGACGACGATGTGCAGAGCAGAGAGTAGGTATCGCAGTATCAGATAGATGGCCGGATAGCGCTGGGAGAGTGCGGATAAGACCTTGCGCGGATGAAAGATTATGCTGGAGAGACGGGGGGAGGATTGCGGGAGGACTTTTGGCAAGCACTCGTAAGATGTGAGTTGTCGAATTCGTCGAATCCAGAATCCAGGTACTGCTGGAAAGACCGTGCGACCCGCGTCTTTCGACCTCAATGGCGGGAATTTCGTGTTGAAGTGAGCTAGCTGCCCTCGGTCGCAAGCTGGCTGGGGGTTTTGCAGCGTCGACGGGGACGAGGACGAGGACGAGTCGGCGATGCTGTTGGCGTGAAGAGATACAATACATGGAAGGAGTGTCGGGAGGAGCTTGGGGACGGGGGAGGTGGAGGTAGAGGTGGAGGTGGAGGTGAAGGAGGGTGCAGTTGCAGAGCACTGGGCTTGCTCGGAGTGTTTTCTTGAGATGGAACGAGTGGGCGAAATAATGGGGGAGAGTGAGTGGGTGAAGGCAAAGTACGCAGTAACGGGGCGGGCGCGGTGATTGGCCGGTTGGGGTGATAAGCGTGGACTTGCGCTGCTAGTTCGAGATTTTGTTCCGCCTTAAACCTCTTAAACAGTGTCAAGACTCAAGATCCCTGCTCGCGTCGAGGAGCCGGAGAGAGAGGGATGATAGCAGCTGCAGCACGGCCGGGGGGATGTGGGCATGGGGCATGGGCATGGGCTGGAGGATGGCAGCATGGGATTGGGGATTGGGGATGGGGCAGGGGAGAGGCAGGGGCAGGCAAGTCTGGGAGGAGCACATTAGGTGGGACACTGGCACTGGCGCTGGCACTGGCACTGCTTCTGGATTCTGGCTCTGGCTCTGGGACCGGTGTGGTTGGTTTGCAGTGGCTGAGAGCCTCCATCGCACTCCGAATAGCGAACGGGACGAACGATGATCTACTCTATCGACCACCAGTACAGCAGTAATAGAACCCTATTTCGAGGTCGATGCTGCTCGACGGACTAGGAGAGGGGAGAGCGCCACGTGCACGCTGCCACTCCTTGTGGGGGTCAATGTAAGGTAAGGTAGGTAAGGTAGATGCAGACTACAGAGCCTGCACGGCGACAACTTCCAGGAGCGACCTCCAATTCTACTGTACCCGTACGCTTGGATAAAGCAAAGCCCCCAAGCAGCCTCTCTACAGTATCGCGTGCAATCAGGGTGTTGCGATCCATCCCATACCTTTCACCGTTCGGCTCTCGGGAGGGGAGGGGATTGCTAATCATGGCAAAATGTGATTCGCTGCCCGCAAGAAATTCCAAAAGACGCTTCTTCTGCTCCTTCGTTGGTTTGATTCGCTGCGCTACGACGGACCTCACTACACCTTTACCTGCCTGGTTGCTGGGCAAATTCCGTTCTGCAATTCGCGTGAACAAGAATTGACTGCTTGGAGTTCGAGGACGTGATGGTGGGTTGAAACGTTGAGGGCACACCTGCTCGGGATTGAGATTCATGGTTCTGGGAGGTGCCCATAATTAAGTGTCTCAGGTTTCCTTTGGACGTTGATCTCCTACGGCGGATTTAAGTTTGTCGAGATGGTGGTGAGAAGCAGAGACAGGGACCAGGAGCAAGATTCAAATCTCAGGACAATCGATTTTTTCTTCCCTCGGCTTGCGGGAGCTTTGCGTCTGCAGAGGACCCTTTCTTTGATGTGAATATACTGCCAGCCGTGTGGCTTGCTCTTGCGGAAGCAACAGGAAGCCCCCGTTTGCCAGCAGGTCACGCTGCCGAAAGATCGAGCTGGGTTGTGACAAAGGGTGTATGGTTTCCTCTTCCACTCTTCTCCTCGAGGTTACACAGCTCCAGTTGACGTCTTGTACGGTAGACGATGCGCATAAATGGTGTGCACCGACAATCGAGGGCCGACAATCGAGGGCACACAATTGGTGAGACCGTATCAAGGGGAACGGTTTAGATCCTCTATGCCAAAACGGGCAGCGCGCTGAGACTGACGGTACTGGAAATAATGCAGCAGTGGCGCGTGTCTCAGGTTAGCCTTCGAAAGTTCGGGAGAGGGCTTTTATCACTCGGCAGCGAACATCCTTCTCGAATACGGACGGAGCGGTGCTTGCGGTACTCGGAGCACATGGCAGATCTCTAAATGCCTGCCCGAACTCCCTATGGGAAAGTGACAGCTCGAATACGCAAAAGCGACCACGATTCCGATATGATTAATGCTCTTGAGGCTCAGGGCGGAGAGTGCCTCCCAGAGCACATTCAAAGCAGGCACCTTTGCAGGCCGCCGAGCTTGCCTATCGAGCTGCGGATGCGGTAGGTATAGCACAACTTACGACCGGCGTTCGTTCGTAAGCAGCCTTTGAGCTATTTGAGGGCTCTAGCCGGTCGGGTTGCGAAGCACGAAGCATGAAGCTCGAAGCTGATGAGAGAGCTCTCAGCGTTTGGCCCCCGCTGCTCGGCATATCCAATACTGATAGCCCTGGAGGGTGGCGACTTTTACCAGGAGCTTTGACGCCTTTGACAAGCTTGCCGTCCAGGGTGGCGCTCCAGGGTGCGTGCGGCGGCCCCTCTCATAGGCCGCTGGCCGTGCACCTCTTCCCCTCGACAGGGGCATGCTTCTTGGGTCAAGCTGAGGGTGTGTGGGCTTGGTGAGGGGACCGAGGGGGCTTATCCCACCGCCCTGGCTGCTGCTTCAAACCGCGCCCGCGCATCGAGGCCTGGTGATGGACCCAGGATCGCCGACGTGAGGACGGGGGACTTTTTCCGAAGACCACCTGGGCCAGATGCTGTCATCGTGAACGGCGCGTGTGTGATCGGATCTGCAGAACTGGTACGGTTGACGCCACGACTCCAGGAATTAATCAAAATGCCATAGTAGTCCGTACAGTACCTATCGTGGTGGGGTCCACAGCATCGTAGATTTCAACCATCGATTGCCCCAGCGCTGTAAGGGATGTTTGCTTCTCGCAGTCCCCTGTCGTCCCTCGATGGTTCGATTTCCTGCAGCGAGCGCAGATGCACAACTGCAGCTTGTCCCTCCTATGTAAAGTCTCGAGGCCCGTTAATCGATACTTGAGGGGAAGGTGGTGCGAAGGTTGGCTGAGAATGAACTGACACATGTTGGCATAACCGTTGTTCGAAAGATGCCCTTGGTACAAAGGCGGAGTCAGATCCCTCCAGCTCATTGTTCCGCTTGCACGCTTGGGGAGGGGAAACCATGTTCCCCAGCTCGCATAACTTGTCAGATGATGGCCGACGCTTGCCGGAACCCTCCTGTCCTCGACTCCTCGGGCCTCTAGCACAAAAGCACGACGCGGCGGCGCCCCGGGAGTCGGCTCAGAGCACTCGCTACAGAGCGTTCGAAAGCCCCGTTAACCTGGTCAAGAGGGACATTCGAGGGCGGCAGGAGACATGTCCTCCCCCCGAGCAGTGGCTTCCGTTTCACAAGGCTGTGTGGTATATGCGAACAACGGCACTCATAACAGACCTGCCTTAGCTCTGCTAAAGATGGATGTGTGTGCGTTGTCGGTGGCTTCCCACTTGCCTGACCTTGACCCGGACTTTGGTTAGCATTGACCAACCACCCGCACTTGTTGCCATGCAGGCCGGCTTCTCTTCATGCATAGCCGCGAAAGTCTGCTTCACTAGGACGTGCGTTAGCAGCGCATGGTCTCACGGTGCATCCACTGGCACACGAAACACTTTAGTGCTTATGGGGGGTTACACTCCATCCCCCCAAACTCCCACACCATCTTTGTTCATCAGACATGAGGCTCTGCATTTCGGGATGTTTTCAGTCATGTGATTTTACTGCTTCTCCTTTTGCATGCCTCTTCATATGAATTTAGAAAGTAGACACGGTACGAGCTAGTCCTGATCAGATCCACCACATTGTCTGATAGTAGTACAAGCAGCTCCAGGTGAAACCCGTGTGGAAAATTCATACATTTCCGAAGAACATCCTCGACGTCACAATGACCCCCATTGAAACCCCTGGGACCCCCACGAATCTCTCGGGAGGCTTTGAAACGTCAAGTAGTCCTCCGGGATCGAAAGAGCCCGATTTAGAACTCTTTGCAGCGACCCCTAAAGATCTAGACAGCGGGGACAGAGCCGGTGAGGCGTTTAGCGCTTGCGGTGAGCGTTGCATGGCCTTTTCTTAACACGTGGGAATGATATTGAGTTCCTCGAGAGAAGCTTCCTCCATGAGAGCCTGGAGGTTCCTAAAATATATACAGACGACAGAGACTTGCAAATACACAACCTAATTTCAAGATAGTAGCGCAAGCTGCCAGTTCTTCCTTCCAATTGCCTTGAGTTAGAAAAGGAAGGTTATCAGTGGAAGTTTCACACGTAGTGTAACAATAACTAGAACGATTCTCTTTCCTGTCTTTTCTAGAGATTTTATATCTACAGACAGTGCACAGCACCTAGTATGTAGAGATTCTCGCGAGTTCAGGAGGAAATATATTCGTGAGTTATGACATGACTTTCTTCGGGCAGCGACGAGGGCGAAAGCAGATCCCCAACTAATCAACCACAACTCGGCGCTTTACTACTTGTAGGGCAAATGATTTTGGAAAGTGGAAGTTGGGGAGTTCTCTATCACAATATTGCAAGATCGGCTGAAGATCGATTTTTATTTGAATTTGTATTGTGTGAAAGTTGGCGGTAGTACTCTTGGTTTCCCCGGATGATGCGTTGATTTGAAGCTGAGAGTGTATCTTAGAATTCGTAATTTGTTATGCATTGGATGTGTTTTAACTTGATGTTGAGTTGAGAATGGACCCGCGAATCAAATTCAATGCCACATTCTTCTATGATTCCTGAGAAGGAGGGCAGACTCATTGGCAGGCCCTGGAATGTGCAGGGAGTGGTAACTCACTGGGCTCAGCAGTACGGATAGGCTCATGGAGTTTTAGCTCCAATGGAGTCGTGAAGAAGAACAGCGTAGCAGAGAATGAGGCGAGAGGTTTGAGGTGAGCTTCTTTCTTGAATTGCTCCTCGGGTTTTGAAGGACTGTGTACTGGTTGGCAGAGACAGTCGCTCGATAAACTTAACTCGAGTAAGATCAGTGAAGCTTTTGAGCTTAATTGAGCATGATTTAATTTCTAAACAGAGTTTACTAAGAAATGGCCCGTAGCTGTAAGTCTATATAGCAGGTAGAAGAGAACCTTTGCATTTAGTAAAGAATCAGTAACCTATAAACCAATCGTTTGTGGAAATCCGGGCCTGAAATGATAAGATCCGTATCGCGTGTGCAGTTTCTTATCAGCTTAGCCTCCTTAGCCTCCGCTTACGGAGCACCGACGTTTCATCTCTGGCAAACCTATATGTACTAAAATAAGAGTTTTTCTTCCACAAATCAGTTCAGAACTGTAAGATATTTCATCAACATCAGATGGTGAATCATGGCTTCCGTGGTCCAATGGTTAGGATTCCACCCTTCCACTCATCAGTGAGCTAGGTGGAGGTTCGTGTTCGATTCACGGCGGTTGCACTAAGCTTTAATTTTTTGCACTTTTTTTCTTCGGCACTTGAGACTGAATTTTGTGCAGTTCTTAAGCGATCGAAGATTCTCACGTGTTGGATTTTGTGTGGTGTGGGGGTGACCCCCCTTTTCTGGGAATAACATAGGCGATGATTATGCGAAATATGCCAAAATGTCGCCCAGACTCTGATTAGTATCATCTACTTCAACCTAGTTTTTGAGAAAATAGTATTTCTATACGCAACAAACTCTGCTAGGCAAATTCAGTTCCACTCATTACCCAAAAAGGTTCATCAACCCCGAGTTGCTCACATCCTCCGCGGCTTGACCGTCGGCCCCGCTAGTGAGGTAATAGTACAACCAATTTACAACCAATTTTTTCTTGCGTCTTTGATATTGAATCCAATCTTCATTAGAATTGAATTTTGCCTTGCGCAGCATTGTGAAGTACTCTTTTGTTCATTTATATTGATTTTGCATACATTTTTCACTATCCTTGAACTTGGACTACCTATATCCGCCACTTGATTCTTGGCAAGGTTGCGATGGCCCCACAGACGACCATCCCAGTTGTGAGAAACCCCGTCTTTTATCGAATGCAGACAAGATGAAATCAAACCTTAAGAACTGACTACCGCGTTCCTGGTTTGCTCATTCACTTGGGGTGGTCCTCATATAGAAGTTCCTTCATGGCTTGCAAGTGCTTGAGATGTCCGAGCAAAGTCTGCCGTTGTGCTCGAAAATGGGGGTATCAACTGGATGAATGACGTTCTTCAATATATGCTCTCAACTCAGCAATTTCAACACCAGGCTAACTTCTGTAGGCTGCTAATGTTCTTGGGTAAGTAATCGCCATCTGAGAAGAAGCAAACCACTAACTCTCCCTGAAGGACAATTGGAACAGGTTCGTGGACCTCCTAGATGTAAACAAAACTGACCATTAACAGTGTATGAAAATTTGTTCCCCTGTGTTATGTCTGCTAACCAAAGAGCAGATTTTGGTGCATTCAAGTAAGTTCAAATCCTATATATCAAGAACTAGCTTACAAAAATCAGCTAGGACCTCAGTGAGCACCATGTCTATTCACTGCCGGTCCCATACTGATATTCCAGGATATGGACAAACTACCGTACCAAAAAGACAGATGGTCTTCCAGGAATAATGATGCTTTTGTGGGCAGTTTGTATGTTCTCTACACAGTTATCACTTCTCTCTGACGGTTCACAGGTGCTGTTCCATTCGGAGTGTATGCAATCGGCCAGGTTTGATCTCCTCTACAAATATAGAAATCGCTCTGAACCCTCTCAGAACTTCAACATTCCAATCCAAGTCCAACCACAAGTCTTCGGTACATTCTGCCTAATAAGCTGGGGTCAAACATTGATCTATCATGAGCAAGTAATCTCTTGCCATCAAGTCACTTCGCGTCCGCTTACAAGTGTCAGTCATTGGCAGGTATGGAAAGCGACATTAGTTGGCATAGTCATCTGGCTTGTGATGGGTGGCGCTGAAGCAGCCTTGATATTGACTCTTAAGGTGGCTGCTCTTCTCCACAGATATTCGGGAAACTGATCACTGACAAGAAAGCCTTTATACGATCGTGGGATCTCTTTTCCCATGATCATCATCGGAGTCATTGCCAGTATCCTCCTAGTAGCGGGGCTTCTGCCCCCATATATAGAGATATACAAACGTCGAGGTCGTGTAATCGGGATTAATTGGGTATGCCCTTCAATAACTCAATATTGACTTTACTGACACAGAAAGATATTTCTCACCATCGACTGGATGGGAGCTTTTTTCTCCTTAATGGCCCTCGGTAGTTGTTTACTCCCCGCTCTATTTTACCCGACTAACTCTGAGAACCCAGTTGCCCAAAACACATTCGATGTTTTGGGAGGCGTGTTGTACATTCTTTGTGTCTTCATCGAAGGCGGAATATTCATCTCTCACCTAATATGGCGGTTCAGAACCAGGAAGATTCGTGCTCAGGCAAAGGACGAGGGCAAGACTTTCGACGATATTGCCGAAGAGTGCAGGCGTGAGAACGTTGAGTTTCGCTTTGCGGAGCGAGAGGTCAACTTACCATTGTTCCGGTCCAAGCAGGAAGGTCCCGGTTCGTTGGAAGCTGTTGATATTCCGGGTGAGTCTCTCTGATAAACTGCCGAACCTCAAAAAAGCTACACTCGTGTTGGTTCAGGCGCGCCGGAGAAACCACTTGAACTTCTTTCCGTGTACGAAACATATTCTAATTATTTGAGTAGGCTCGCCTTCCAACAGGAGATCGTCGTTGGACAACGCGGTTGCAATGGAAGTAGGGGACACCAAGTCATAACGGAAGCACCGTGGGAGCTGGCATTGATGATGGAGGAAGTTGGATGACATCCGTAGATTTGGCGCAGGAGTGCATAAGGAGACATCGAGAGGATGTTCCACGAAGAGCTATGCCTCTTAGTCTATGGAGATCAACGAATTGAAGTCATACGGGCTGCAGTTCCTGAGTAGCTAAGGCGACACTTGCCTTCTCTGGCGAACCCCCATTTAATTGTAAGATGTGGGTCCCAGAGCCAAAGGAGAAATCATTGTACCATGCTACCATCCATGAATCGAAATCGGATCATAATTGCATTGACTATGACCACCTCTATGTTCATAAACCGTGAACTTTTCCCGTCTATGTTGGAGCTCCGTAAATGCAAAACCATTTTGTCCACAAAATGCCACCGTTTTGAATGAACCACATGAATCGAAATTTAGCCACTCGAAGTCTCCAGGACCGACCCTGCGCGAGTCGCCTACGACATCCACAGCTCTTGGCTGTTCAGGTCATCATAATATCGTACATCCACCATCCCTTTTCTTTCGCCGTGTCCTGTGAGGTCGCCGTTGCTTTTTTCGATGATACATGACTTCATCATCGAGACTCGACGTTGCCGTGTTGTCCTTGCGAATGATCTGCCGGCAAAGATCTATAAACACTTCATCCACATTTGCTTGACTGAGATTAGCGCTCTGGTCTGGACTTGAAGGGCAGACTTACCCCGCTGCCGGGCAGATGTCTCGTAATAGGGAGCATTTCCCCAGCTCTGTGAGACGGTGAAGGCTCTCTGCCGCGTCACCACTCGATCTTCTTCAAGGTCTGACTTGTTGCCAACGATAACGATGGGAACGTTCTCGTCATCTTTGATGCGGATGATCTGCTCTCTGAGCTCTGCAAGTTCGGCAAGACTGCTCTGGCTGGTGATTGAAAAGACGAGCAGGAAGCCTTGCCCTGTTTTCATATACAATTCTCTGGATTACAATCAGTAATCCAACGTCATTTTTGCCACCATTCGTGGAGCATGGTACCTCATTGCAGCTGTGAAAAGTCAGTGTCAAATCACGTGATTGGCATCTTTTCTTCAACTCACTGAACTGTTCAGTGCCAGCTGTATCTAATCTGCTTTTTGTGAGCCACATGTCGCCTCGTCAATGGAGTACAGTATCGTACATCTCAAGCATGCATTGACGCCCCTATCAATGTGCGTCAGTTACCGCAGCACAGACACGACACCCCGACAGAGAACTCACATCGACCTCGATTTGCTTGCGGTACGAGTCCTCAATCGTCGGATCATAGCTTTCGATCCAGACATTCTGGACGAATTGTGCTGTTCAGACGGTCAATAAAGATAAGGAGCATCAGGGGTGGTGACCCTTACCAGTGAGGCATGACTTGCCCACGCCGCCTAGTATTGCAAAAATTGTCAGCTGTGAAACTCGACCACGACCTCCTGAAGGAGGAGGGCAGTGACGAACCGGCGCCTAAAACAACGATGTGGTAGTCCCTCCTATGCGGTTTTTAAGCGTCAGCTTCGGCTTCACCTCTCTCTTGCTCTCCCGCGGCTTGCTGAGGAATTTACCTTTGCGACGTCCTGGACATTCTTGCGCTGGTCGCACGCTGCCTGCGGTAGCAGCTCTCTCTCTCGCGCGGCCACGGCCTTCAGCTTGCCTGGACGCCCTCCAGCGCGCAGGAGCACCGTGCCAGCTGCTTCAGTCAACTCGACGCTCGCAGCACCCCTCTGGTCCGGGTTCGTTCGTTTTCGCAGCGCAGGGACATGTAGATGTATAAATCATTGACCCGTTCGAAAATCGAATGCCAATGCACGGGACGAGGCCGTTAAAAAATGCGCTGGTGTGCTGGGCTTCCCGAGCGACTCGTGCTTGCTTCCTAGCTCGAGACGACCACAAACAATACTCGAACTGGCTCTGGATGTCTCCAGATGGGCAAAGAGCGTGGAGGCAGCGGCGGCAGTAGCAACAGCAGCGGAGCGGCAGTCAGGATGATTTGAAAGCCCGCATGTCTTAACTTATGCAATTTTTATACAGAAAGCACTTTGCCTCTGCCACGAGTCTCTTGCCCTGCCCAGTGCTTTTCAGTGCCCTTTCGGTCAATCCTGCCTGGCCGGCGGCGCACACAGCCAGTCTGACCAAAGACTCCTACGTCCTGAATGCCTCTTTTGGTCCCGTCACGTCTCGTCTCGTCTCGTCCGTCGCCTGGGACGCTCTCGCCCACTCCAATGGGGGGATACCTCTCTGCAATACGCGGTGTTTCGATAGCTTGGACGGGTTGCGTGCCCTTTCCGCCAATGTTCTTGCACTGCTGCCCTGGGGCCGTTTTCGAATGGCCCATGGTGGCCGCCCCCGACGCTGTGGGAAGGCCTAACAGCCTCCCCGAGCGCCAAGGCAGGTCCGCCATAGGGGGCCATCTTGCTCGGTACCCTTCCGGCGGTCGCGCTAACGTACCGCAGACCCATGCCGGCCATGACAGCATCTTGTGCAAGCCTTCTCCGATCCTATCTCCTCCCTTTCTGCTCATGTAACCATGCTTCCTGTGCAGACGGACCCTCGTATTGAGGTTTGTAAGCATCTATGCCGCTGCACTGGCGGCAGTTGAGGAGAGCTCCTTGCCAACAGGCGTTGATATGTGTCACGTGTTCATGTCAAGTTCTCTCAAAGTGGAGTGTCTCGTTCTCTTTGGTTCTTCAGCGCTAAGTGGCGGGTGGGGGTTAAGCTACCATGCGATATTACAGTACCGGCCTGATCTGTTCTGGAAACCCTACTGTACCATCGCTCGGCTGCCATTTCCTATAAATGGATTCCATGATCCAGATTCCCGATTTCTTGGGTCGAGATCCACATCCTCCGCTCGGAAGGGACGGTTCGCAAGAGGCTTTTTCAAGACATTCAGGGTTGGGAAATGTCTCGAATTTCCTGGAAATAATGATAATCGACCGTTCCGACTAGCGCCGTCTGCAATCACCTAGGCTTCTGCCAGTCACCCTTTGGCCTGAGTGTGAGATTGAGACGCTTGTTCTCACTAAGCCTCATTCGACGGCACGAGTTCCGAGGTCTTTTGAATTTACTAGATGGGTAGAAATCCTTCTGCAGCTTGTACATCGGAGACCCTTAGAAGAATGGTGGGGTTTGAAGCGGTGAATTGCTAGATATCCTGGTAGGTTGTTTAAACTAGTATCGTATGCCAACTGCTCAGGTGTGCGGACTATTCTTTCATATCATGCCGAACATGATCTAAGCTCGGCTGCTGGAGCTCAGGGGAGGCAACGGCCCAGATGGGAGCTGATAGACTTACATTTTCTGGACTGACGAACGTCTGGGAAAGTGAGGCCGGGAAATAAAGTTATGTTTGGAAGAGGATGACTGGAATTGGGTCTTACTTGTTCAGGCGTCTAAGTTTGTAATTCAATCCCCAATAACCAAAATGTGGAGTAGCTTGATACTACTATTAGGAGAACCATCAAATGTTCGATAATACGTGGTACATTGGACTCCATCCATGAATTGTGAAAGGCAACCAAATGTACGAGTAGGGTCTTGAATATTGGCCTGTTCAAGCATTGATTGTCCGAGAATAAATGGGACATTGAAAAATGGCGAGGGACATCTCCAAACTTGTGATTGTTCCAATCCGAGTTGGACATTTGGATCTTAAATTCACTTTATGTCAGAACGTTCCCCGTCACAGGTGTGGTGGAATGTTCCAGATACAGTGGGACATTGAGTATAAGGGATGTCCAGATCCTGCAGAATGTTCCGGATACAGTGGAACATTGAGTCCTTTGGAAATGCTTAGACGTATAAGCACGATCCAGATTCTTGCAGAATGTTCTAGGTGCCGGTGAGACATTGGCCCAGAGCCTTGGTAAAGCCGGACGCCGGTCGGACCTGGCCGGGATACGCGCCACCGCCCAGCGCGACGGCAGCGACTACATCCTGAGCGGCGCCAAGACACTGATCACCGGGGGCATGCTGGCCGATCTGGTCATCGTGCTGGCCCGGACGTCAGCCGCCGAACCGGGCCAGCCGTCGTGACGGGCTCTCCCTGCTGGTCGTCGAGGACGGCATGCCCGGGTTCGAGAAGGTGCGCCCGTTGGACAAGATCGGCCTGCGCAGCCAGGACACCGCGGAGCTGGTGTTCCGCGACGTCCGGGTGCCTGCCGCGAACCGGCTCGGCGACGGGGGGCACAAAGGCACTTTCCTGAGCGTGTGGTTGTGCCGGGCGCATGTGTGCATTCAGAGCACAGAAGGACATTACACCACGCGGCGAAGCATTATGGAAACAGCAACGTTCGATCCGGCTCATATCGATGTCGCTTTCGTCCATAAAAGGTTTCACGAAGAGCGTCAATGTCTTGTGATTGGTCCAGATGGACGGGTCAGTTCCGATATGGGGCCACAGGGTCTTGATCAGTTTAAATGTTCCGCCGATATTGGCGACGATTTGAGGGAGAACGGCTGAACGCCCACGCGTTAGCATGCGCAGGGTCATGTTGGGGCGTTCTCCCATGACGCTCATAAATTCTTCCAGGGTAAAGTTGGGAGCAAAGGGCTTGTAGCCATCGCGGGTGTATTTAAGCAGTGAAAATGTGTTGCACAAAGGAGAGCCTTCGCCTACCGGGAAGAACAGATTCTGAGGGACGCCAGCCTGTTCCTCAATCAGAGTAAGAATTTCGGGCATGCGCAATTTGCGTGGCGTTGCGCCTTCATTCCCATTGACCTCGAAGCGTCCAAAGGGGGTAGCAGCCTGGAAGGCGATAGCGCAGACCGTATCGGGGTGTTCCCACGCGAAGTGTACTACCTGCTGAATCTGATCGCTATTCAGGCCATCATAGAGCGAAACGGCCAGGGTGGAAGGTAGTTTCACACGTTCCAGGGCAGCAATTGCTTTGACGCGTACGTCCCAGAGATCCTCTCCGCGCAGTTTGACAATATCTTCGGGGCGTGTGCTATCGAATTGGAGGTAGACGGAGGTAAATCCCCACGAGACCAGTTTTTGGGCAAAATCGGGTTCGCGAGCCAGGCGAATCCCGTTGCTGACCATTTCCAGGTGGCCAAAGCCTTTCTGTTTCACCATGGTGGCGATCTGTTCCAGATCTTTGCGCACCGAAGGCTCGCCGCCCGAAATTTGCAGCGAGATCCCTTTCCCCTCAACCTCGATCAACTGATCCAGGCGTGTTTCAATCTCCTCCAATGTGTAGTCACGCTCTGAAGGGCTCGAATAGGCGTAGCACATGGGGCAGGTCAGATTGCAACGTTCTGTGACTTCCAGAATTGCCAGCCCGGCGGGTTTGCGCAGCGGAAATGGTGAGAGGCCATGCGAAATATCGGTATCCCCACCATCGCCATAACGTGCGATCATGATTTTCTCAATCTCAAAGGAACGTCGATAGAAGGCGGCATGGTAGCCCAGATCGGTATCTACGGTGCCGTGTGTCGGGCAGGTGCGTGAGAAAAATACCTGTTCCTCTGAACGCACTTCATAGGTTGCAGGTACTATCTCTCCGCATAGCGAACAAATACTCCGGGTTTGTTTCAATGTTTCAAACAATGTCTCTGTTCCTTTCCCGAATGTTCTTCATAACCTTATGATAATAATATCCAAAAGAGCAGACAAGCTCCAGGAGCTTTTCAAGGACACCCTTAGTACATAAGTCATGGAAACTGATCGTAAAATGAGTTATAATGTATACTACGTATAGTTTTTATTATAAATATTATAATGTTATGAAAGGATTTCAACTACTTATGCTTGCATCGATATCTGTCAACGATGAACCCAGACGTGCTTTTATTGTTAGTCGTGTTTTTCTCATATTAATTACGCTCCCGGTGATCGCTATTGCTGCTGGAAAACATGGTTTCCCTTTTGACCCTCACCTTGTTTCTCAAGAAGTACTTCAGCATAATAATCCTTTTGATGCCCTGGCTTATCTCCTGAGCTGGTGGCGTTGGGATAACTTGTTTTATGTGAAAATAGCAGCTCACGGCTATCATCAATCTAACTTGACGGTTTTTTTCCCCCTCTGGCCTGCTACGATCTGGCTGGCTGGTCGTCCATTGGCCCTGGTTCTTTCAGGGGAAATGCCTTATTATATAGCAAGTATTCTGCTCTCTAATCTCTTCTTCTTCTTCTCACTGCATTTGCTCTACTGGTTGACCAAAAATCTTTTTGATGTCACCGTCGCGAAAACAGCAGTCTGGTTGCTTGCCTTCTTTCCCTATACACTCTTCTTTTCGTCTGGATATACAGAATCTCTATTTCTGTTCCTCTGCCTGGCCACATTTGTCTTCTTAGAACGAGGTGGAAAGATTGATTGGTGGTTAGCAAGTTTGTGTGCTGGCCTGGCAGCAATAACTCGCGTAACTGGCGCGGTGATTATTTTTGCCATTCTCACATACTTTGTACAACGCTTCTGGCCTCTCCCACAACACCTACGAATGCACAAATTGGTGATGCTCAATGCGCTTTGTTCACTGATGCTCATTCCTCTTGGGGTTGTTCTTTACATGCTCTACCTCTATCTGAATTGGGGCAATCCATTGCTCTTCCTGCATGATGTTATCGCCTGGGGTCGCCATCCCGCCCTTCCACTGGCCGCTCTTTTCTCTTCGCTGTGGTATCTTGTAACCTTTAAAGTACCATTAGACTCTCTCTACAATAACCTCCTTGATCTCTGCTTTACCGTGTTGCCTATTTTCTTGCTGATCAAATATTGGCGTCGCCTCCCTCTCTATTATAGTGTCTTCACGCTGACTCTGCTCCTCTACTCTCTCAGTACCACCGTCGGATTCCCCAATCCACTTATGTCTATTCCACGCTATCTTATGGTCATCTTTCCCTCTATCATGCTTCTGGCACACGACTGGAAGCGTAATCCAGCCAGTCGTCGTTATATCTACATTTTCTTTCCTCTTACCCTTGCGGCTAATATGGTCCTGTTTACTATTGGGCGCTGGGTTGCCTAGATATAAATGGGTAAGCAGGTTGGTATGGCTCACAGCGCTGTGAGGTATCAATTCCTATTATGTTGTGGTACCTCCACAACTGGAGCCGCTACCAGCGGTGCAGCCGAAACAGTGCTGACCTATCTGGATGATACGTTCAGCAGCTGTCTCTGGGGTGATATCGAATATGCTCTGGGGAGACTGCTGATTGAGGCCCAGTTCAAGCATTTGATTAAAATCGCAGTCGTAGAGCCGCCCATCCCAGCCAACGGAGAGCGTGTAGCGACACATGAGTCCATCGACGGTTGCGGGATTGAAGGAATTGACCAGTTTTTCCATGTAACTTTCATAGTTGCCGCTACGCAAAAGGAAGTCCAGGAAGCGACTGATTGGCATGTTGGTAATGGTATAGAGATGGTTGAAGTCGATGTTGTAGCGTCTCTTCAGTTGACGTTTCCAATCGGCTTCAAGTGAGTGTTGATTTCCGGGCAAGAACGCGCCAACAGGGTTCGTGACCAGGTTGAGAACCAGCCCACTGCCTTCTTTCCCATAGCCAAGTGCATTGAAGCGCTGTAGCGCCTGAATAAAATCCTCGAAGACTCCTTCACCGCGCTGGGCATCGGTCTGTTTGAGGGCATATGATGGTAACGAGGCGATGATTTCAACCTGGTGGGTTGCCAGGAATTCTGGGAGGTAGGAGTAGTTGGGCAGGAGGGTAATGGTTAGATTGCAGCGGTCGATCACGTGGCGTTTGAGAGAAGTTGCACGTTCGACGATCTCACGAAAATGGGGGTGCATTTCTGGTGCACCCCCGGTAATATCAAGAGTAGGAATAGAAGTCTGAGCCAGGAATTGTAGACAGGCTTCGAGGACATCATATGGCATGACCTCTTTGCGTTCGGGTCCGGCATCAACATGGCAGTGGGCGCATGTCTGGTTGCAACGTTTCCCCACGTTCATCTGCAAAACATCGATGCCCTGAGCGCGTAGTGGTTGGTGGCCTGCGCTTTTTGCAGCATCTGCAAATGAGCGTAAGGGAAGGGTTTCGAGTAATTGGTGTTGATAGTCTGGTTTGGAAAGTGGGTGATCCTGCTTGCGCAGGGTTGGGATAATTTTCGCCATGACGAACACCTTTATGTTGTGGAACCAGAGATCACATAGAAACATTATGGACGTGATTACGCATTTGAACGCCGTGGACCAGCGAGGAGCCTCCTCGAATGGCTGCCGCTACATGAATTGCCTCAGTCATCTGCTCCAGGTTAGAGCCTTTTTCAAGGCACGCCGTACTATAGGCATCGATACAATAAGGACATTGTACTGTATGCGCAACGGCCAGCGCGATTAATGCCTTCTCGCGTTCGGAAAGAGCACCTTCAGCGAAAACGGCGTTATACCAGTCAAGAAACTTTTTCCACAATTCCGGAGCCTCTTCACCGACATCAGCGAAATGTGCCAGATCCTTCGGATTATAATAGGTATCCACGTTGTCTCCTTTTTGCATGTGATCTCTTGCTATTTTTAGGAAATCACTTATGCCAGATATTGGTATGCTGGCAACGTCAAAAATTCCACAAACCCATCATCGGTAATGATCTTGTCGAGAATTTCTGCCGCCGAAGCATAGCGCCGCTTAGCGTAGACTGGTTCGCCAATAGTGGTTTTGATCTTGTCCAGTTCCTCCTGCATCAACTGGTGGAACAACTCAACCGTGACTTTGCGCCCATCGTTCAGGATACCCTTTGGATGATGTAGCCATTGCCATATCTGTGCTCTAGAGATCTCAACGGTGGCGGCATCTTCCATCAGATTGTTGATAGGCACGCAGCCATTGCCGCGCAACCACGAATCCAGGTATTGCAGGCTGACACTGATATTATTGCGCAACCCCGCCTCGGTAATGGTGCCATCGGGAACCTGCAACAGATCGGCAGCCGTCACATTCACATCTTCACGCTTGCGTTCGATCTGGTTGGGACCTTTCATTACCGCATTGAACTCTTCCAGCGCGATAGGGACCAGACCGGGATGTGCCACCCATGTGCCGTCATGTCCATCGGTAGCCTCGCGGTGTTTGTCAGCTCGTACGCGGGATAGAGCCTCTTCGTTAGCCTTTGGATCGCTTTTAATGGGAATTTGAGCCGCCATGCCGCCGATAGCATGGATGTTGCGACGATGACAGGTCTTGATGGCCAGCAACGAATATGAGCGCATGAAGTGTGTGGTCATAGTGACCTGTGCGCGGTCGGGCAGCACAAAGTTGGGAACATTGCGTAACTTTTTGATTGCGCTGAAGATATAGTCCCAGCGCCCACAGTTCAGACCAGCCGAGTGCGCACGCAGTTCGTACAGAATCTCGTCCATCTCAAATGCGGCGAGGATCGTCTCAATAAGCACCGTTGCGCGAATAGTGCCCTGTGGTATGCCCAGCGTCTCCTGTGCCAGCACGAATATATCGTTCCAGAGGCGTGCTTCCAGGTGGCTCTCCATTTTGGGCAGATAGAAGTAGGGACCCGTGCTCCGGTCGCGCAAACGTTGGACATTATGGAAGAAGTAGAGCCCGAAGTCGAAGATACCGCCAGAGACGGGTTTGCCATCGATCAGGACATGTTTCTCATTCAGGTGCCAGCCACGCGGACGTACCAGCAGCACCGCCGTCTTCTCGTTTAACTGATAATCTTTCCCCTCGGGGCTGGTATACGTAATTGTGCGATCAATAGCGTCGCGCACATTGATCTGACCCTGGATCGTTGCTTCCCATGTTGGTGAATGTGAGTCCTCGAAGTCTGCCATAAATACTTTTGCACCCGAATTGAGCGCATTAATGACCATCTTCCTGTCCACCGGCCCCGTGATTTCGACGCGGCGATCCTGGAGATCGGGTGGAATGGGTGCAACCGTCCAATCGCTATTGCGAATATGTTCAGTCTCTGGCAGGAAATCAGGCATTTTTCCTGCGTCAAGGTCTGCCTGGCGCTGCACACGTTTTTGCAAGAGCTCTTCACGCCTCAACTCAAAAGCGCGCGATAAGTTTGCAATAAAACTTAATGCTTCGGGAGTCAGTATCTCAGCAAACTCAGCGGAAACGGGTGCTTTGACCTCAATTCCTTCCGCGTAATGGGGTATAGTCTGGTTTGTCGTCATGAGTATGGTTCCTTTCAACACTGAGGACACAATTCCCATATGGGGTATTGTCGCATATGGCTCTGTATGTAGCAAATGAGAGAGCAGGCAAGGTAACGCCACTACGAAGTCAGAGCTTGTGCGTTCTCTGCTTTTTGCTCCTACTGGGCTCGCTTGCGAGCCTCAAAGGATATAAGTGTTGCGTTTTTTGCGGGCCGCGCGCCGCAAAAAACGCAACACTTTTATTTCTGCGAGTGCCGCAGGCGCGAGGCATAGAGAGAACGCGTAAGCCCTAACTACGCAGTGAAAAAGCGACCGCAAGTGCATTGTTTCCATGCACAGGACCAGTGATACATGGGAGCGATGTAGCCTTGCGGTCGTAGGAAGGGAGCCTTGTGGGCACCCGTAACCCGCAACGCAGCAAATTAATCAAGGGAATGGAATTGTTCTACTTCAGTCGAACCAGCCAGCGCGGTCGTAGAAGAGGTACCACCAGCAATCACCTGGGCGACCTCGTCAAAGTAGCCTGTACCAACCTCGCGCTGATGTCTGGTAGCTGTATAACCATATTCTTCCAATCCGAACTCTGCCTGTTGTAACTTAGAGTAAGCAGCCATTCCGTACTCTTTATAGCCGCGTGCCAGCTTAAACATGCTGTAGTTGAGAGCGTGGAAACCGGCCAGGGTGATAAACTGGAAGGCGTATCCCATCTTGCTCAGCGCAGGCTGGAAGTTCGCGATAGTATCGGGATCGAGCTTTTTGCGCCAGTTGAACGATGGTGAACAGTTATATGCCAGGAGTTTGCTGGGGTACTGCTCATGAATCTCTCTGGCGAAGCGTTCCGCCTCGCGCAGATTCGGCTCAGAGGTTTCACACCAGAGCAGGTCAACATAAGGAGCGTAAGATAATCCACGCGCAATTGCAGCTTCAATGCCGCTACGTACGGAGAAGAAACCTTCAGGTGTGCGGTTCCCTGTCAGGAACTTTGCATCAACAGGATCGATATCTGAAGTAATCAATGTAGCGGCGTTAGCATCAGTACGTGCAATAAGAACTGTTGGTACACCCATCACATCGGCAGCCAGGCGGGCAGAGACCAGGTTGCGCAGTGCGTTCTGTGTTGGCAGCAGGACCTTCCCACCCATATGTCCACATTTTTTCTCAGAAGACAATTGATCTTCAAGATGAATGCCAGCAGCACCAGCTTCGATCATCGCCTTCGTCAGCTCAAAGACATTAAGGGGGCCACCGAAACCAGCCTCTGCATCAGCTATAATTGGCGCGAACCAGTAAGTGTCATCATTCCCCTCCGCCGTGGCGATCTGATCGGCCCGTCTCAATGCATTATTAATTTTGCGTACAACATCTGGCACACTATTTGCAGGGTAGAGGCTTTGATCGGGATACATATTACTGGCCAGATTAGCATCAGCCGCTACTTGCCAACCGCTGAGATAGATAGCCTGTAAACCAGCCTTGACTTGCTGCACAGCCTGGTTTCCGGTCAACGCACCTAATGCTGCGACATAAGGTTCAGTATGCAGCAAATTCCACAGGCGCTCAGCTCCCAGACGGGCCAATGTGTACTCAATCGGAATGGAACCACGCAATTTAAAAACATCTTTAGCAGTGTATGGACGTTTCACACCCTGCCAACGCGTATCGGTCTTCCAACTATTTGTAAGCTCTTCGGCCTGTTGACGGCTCATCATGATCTACTTTCCTTTCAGCCTGTAGAAAGGCTGTTTGTTGGAATGGGGAACAACATCGTTCTTTAATGGCTTATCCAAAGGTTACCATGCAACCTCCAAAAGGTCTATGTTTTTGAGTTAAGGAAGGTGAGGTAATCTATAAGGGAATAGTTATAGATTGTAATGGTAATGTTAAATGGCAGTTAACAAATCATCCATTGAGACTACTCTTATCATGGAGACATTGGCCTGGAAATAGTTTTTGCCGCATAGTGCCGAAAGAATGGTTAAGATGATATCCACTGACTAGCTAATTTAGGCTATGGATTATTGAACCATTGCTTATTGTTGAGGAAAGACTGTTATCCTTTCGATGAAAAAGAGTAACTCTTCTGAAAACGATGGGTTTCATCCTGGGTGGTGAACCCGTTTCATGAGCGTCTCTTCAGAAGGGACCTGACTCCTCAGCACCGTCCACACAAAACCAGGGCGAGCCACCGCAGGTGGCGAGGAGACCTGAAGAGTTACGAAAAAGAAAGATATCCATTGTCAGGAGTAAATATTATGAATGAGGCGCGTGTGTAGTATCGAGAACTAGACTCAATCCCCTCTTTACTATAGAAATTTGCACTGAAGTGGAACAGGCTAAGTATTGATGGATGGAGGTCCGATGGATGTCCAGTCAGGATGTCCTCGTGTAGATTACCGTTAGGAGGGAATTTACCCTTATGGAAAGTAGACACAACGTTATTAGCAGCGGTGAAAGCAAGTTACAGGGCCCATCGCGTACAGAAAAACAAAGCACGGGGTCGACATTTTTAGCCTGGTGGTATCGGCTTGCAGCTCCGCCTGAGCCATTAATAAATGCAAATTTCGCGCAGCGAGAGAAGGTACGACATGGAAAACTAGCTGCTATCGCTGTACCCATTTTCATGCTTTTTTTGCTCCTTGTACAACTACAAATGCTTGTTTCTCATAATCCAGCACCTCTAGTGGGAATATTCCTATCACTGGGAGCATGCTTTTTGGTATTGCTCTTAAATCGAAAAGGTTTTGTCGAATTTGCCGGTATACTGGCTCTTATTGTACTTTATGTTGGAGAAACGAGCTTCTTATTCAAGTATCCGGGTGGGCTAACGCTCAATAGTATCTATATGCTAGACTTCACTATTATACCTGCTTTACTGGTTCTCGCATTCTTTTCCGCTAAGGGCCTTGTGGTGGTTTTTGGTCTGAATGTTATTGAGATATACCTGGTAGTTGTCTATGCGCATCATGACGCTGCTATAACGCAAATGTTATACAAAACTCCATTAGAGATATTTTTCCATGTATATATCTTACAATTATTTACCGCGCTAGTTCTCTATGTCTGGGCACGTAGCACAGAAAGTGCGCTTGCACGGGCTGACCGGGCTGAGGAGATAATGGTATTCGAACGGAGAGAGAAAGAGCGGCGAGAATTGGAGCTGGAGCAAAGACGCCAGTTGGATGCTGGTATTCAACAGCTTTTGCAAACGCATGTAGCTGTTGCGAATGGTGATCTTAACGTGCGTGCTCCTCTTCATCAAGGCCATGCGCTCTGGCAAGTTGCGGCGGCGCTCAATAATTTAATCTCGCGCCTACAGAGTTTGAGCCTGAGCGAACGTGAGCTCAGGCAACAGATGCATAAGGAAGATGAGCGCATGGTCAATCTCCATCGCAGATCAGAACAAACTCAGCCGCGTATGCCCGGTGTTCCTAATATTCCTAAGGTAAAGAACCCAAAGAACCCACCGAAGCAACCATAGGCGCGAGAGCTGGATCAATTCCTTGCTGTATGAGCCTGTCTGGTTTTATGCTCCATGGCACTTCTTATACTTTTTCCCGCTTCCACACGGGCAGGGATCGTTGCGTCCGATCTTTCCTATATTGCGTTGAGTACTATTTTTGTTTCCCTGCTGCCCCTGGGTAGTCTTTGTGCGCTCGCCGTTCCCATCGGTTTTGGCTTGACCGCTAGCGCGGGCAATGTCGTCTGTGTTGGTCCGTAGATTGCGTGGCTGTTTGCGTTGTGGAGCAGGTGGATCAATGCTAAGGGTCAGTTCGCTGCGCATAAGTTTGAGAAGAGCATCGACGGTGTAGTGCTGAATCGCCACCTTTAATTCGTCGAACATGCGGAAGGCTTCGTTCTTAAATTCGACCAGGGGGTCGCGCTGAGCCATGGAGCGGAAGCCAATGCCCTGTCGCATGAGATCCAGGGCGTCGATATGATCCATCCACAGACGGTCTACGACCTGTAAGATGTAGCTACGTTCGAACTCGCTTTGCGGATCAAACGTGATTCCGTGTTCGCTCGCCTGATTTTTCAGTGATGTACCGCGTTTTTCATAGTGCTCAACGACGAGATCAATCAGGTCTTGCTTGAGCTGGTCACGGTGTACCGCATGCAGGTTTTCGGGCACCATGTCTTCGGGAATCTCGACCCAGACCTCCAGCGTTTTGAAGAGTGTTTCGAGCTGTTCCTCTTCAGTGACCATGGGGCTGGGAATGCAGGTGTCTACAATTCTAGCAACTTCGGCGCGGATCATGCCCAGGATGCGCTCGTGCATATTTCCGTGTTCGAGGACTGCACGTCGATCGGAGTAGATGACCTCACGCTGCTTTGCAATAACATCGTCATAATCGACAACGTGTTTACGCATATCGAAGTTGCGTCCCTCGACCTGGGTCTGGGCACCTTCGATAAAGCGCGAGACGAGCTTGCTTTCCAGAGGCATATCTTCTTCCATACCGACGCGTTCCATAATGCCTGCGACGCGGTCGGCGGCGAAACGACGCATCAACTCGTCGTCGAGGGCCAGGAAGAAGCGCGAGGAGCCTGGATCGCCCTGGCGGCCAGCACGACCACGCAACTGATTATCGATCCGGCGCGATTCGTGCCGTTCGGTGCCGATGATGTGCAAGCCACCCAGTTCCAGTACGCGGTTGTGATCTTCCTTACATTCTATGACTTTCTGCTGGAAGAGCTCCTCTTTTTCCTCTTCCGTCATATTCTCAAGGTACTGTTGGATCGCCTCTTCCTTCTCGGCCCGCTCATCCTCGTTGCGCTCGGGCATGTCGTGGATGTAGTCAACACGCTCGGCATGTTTGCGCAGAATACTGCTGAAGTAGCCTTCCGCGTTGCCGCCAAGCACAATGTCGGTGCCGCGACCGGCCATATTGGTAGCGATGGTGACGGTGCCGCTGCGCCCGGCCTGCGCTACGATCTGTGCTTCATGTTCGTGATATTTGGCGTTCAGGACGTTATGCTGAATGCCTTGCATGTCGAGCAGATGCGAGAGATGTTCGGAGGTTTCGACCGAAGTAGTGCCGACGAGCACGGGTTGCCCCTTCTCGTTACGTTCCTTGATCTCCTCCACAACGGCCCTGAACTTTGCGTCACCTGTACGATAAATCAGGTCGGGCTGGTCCTGGCGCATCGTTGGTTTGTTGGGTGGAATGACGATTACGTCAAGTTTGTAGATTTTATTAAGTTCTTCGGCTTCGGTAAGTGCGGTACCGGTCATGCCGGCAAGTTTCTCGTACAGGCGGAAGTAGTTCTGGAAGGTGATTGTTGCCAATGTATGGTTTTCGCGTTGTACTGCCACGCCTTCCTTCGCTTCTATGGCCTGGTGTAGGCCTTCGCTATAGCGGCGTCCGGGCATCTGGCGGCCCGTGAATTCGTCGACGATGATGACCTCACCATCCTTGACGATGTAGTCTTTGTCGCGCTTGAAGAGGACCTGTGCTTTAATGGCGTTCTCCATGTAACGCGTCAGGTCAATGTTGGCCTCTTCGTAGATGTTCTGTACGCCGGCCAACTGCTCAATTTTCGTGATACCATCGTCTGTGAGCATGACGACGCGTAGCTTCTCCTCCACTGTATAGTCGGTTTCGGGTTTGAGACGGGGTGCCCAGCGTGCAAACCTGGCATACATATCGGTAGATTCCTGGCCCTGACCCGAGATGATTAGTGGGGTACGCGCTTCGTCGATCAAGATATTATCAACTTCGTCGACGATGGCGTAGTTCAGTTCACGTTGTACAGTCTGGTCCAGTGACGTAACCATGTTGTCGCGCAGGTAGTCGAAACCGAATTCGTTGTTGGTGCCATAGGTAATGTCGCATTGATATGCGGCCTGGCGCTCAGCCGTTTGTGGCTCAACTGCATTGACGATAACACCAACGGTCAATCCCAGGAAGGTGTAGATTTTGCCCATCCATGCGGAGTCGCGCTTTGCCAGGTAATCGTTGACAGTGACGAGGTGGACGCCGCGTCCGGTCAGGGCGTTCAGGTATACTGGCAAGGTTGCGACCAGCGTTTTACCTTCACCGGTCTTCATCTCGGCGATCTTGCCCTGGTGCAGTACGGCACCACCGATCAGCTGTACGTCGTAGTGGCGCATCTTAATGGCACGCCAGCCAGCTTCGCGTGCTACAGCGAATGCTTCGGGAAGCAGGTCATCCAGGGTCTTGCCTGTGCGATAGCACTTCACCATAGGGGGAAGCAGCTTATCCATTGCCTCAGCCTTGATCGCTACGATTTCTGGTTGCAGCTTCTTGAGAATGTTTCCAAGCAACTGTTCCAGGTGTTCATCCGCTTTATCGTCTGCGCTGGTAGCATTGCTACCCGTATGCTCAAAACGCTTCCACGCCAGGTCGAAGGCGTCATGCAATTCTTCCTCGTCAATCTCTTCGAGGGCGGGCTCGACTTTTTGCAGCAAAGTAATGGTAGCCTGGTGGGGATCGCTGGCCTCGTCGGGCCACTGTTGCTTCTTCTCTGCCATATCCATAGCTGCGGTGACGCGCAGTGTATTGAAGAGAGGAGAAAGGTTTTCATAGCCCTTCTCAAAACAGTCTGAAAGCGTATCTTGCAGATGATCTTTGAGGTCTATTATATGGTCCTTGCTGTGATCCAGTTTCTGACGAAATGCTCTGATTGCCAGGCGTAGCTGTTCATCGTTGCATTGCTTTGCCAATGGTTCCACTTCTGTCAGGGCTTCGAGAAAAAGCTTCGCGAGCTCGTCTTCCAGCACCATACCACCTTTGAGATGGAGAAAGAGCTGCGAACGGAACTCAACTGTTTTCGCGGCTAATTCTTCATCACTCAGCTTTTTAATTGCCGGTTCCAGTGCATTAATTTTTTCAACGATTGGCTGTATAGCCTTTAAATCCTTTTTGTTGGGATCCCCCATGAGTTTACCCAGTAACTGCATTATAGCGCTTTCTCCTATGTACAGATGAGTCTGCCATTGCATTCCCACTTGACCTCTTCGGATTTTATAGATATATTTACCCTACTGGCGGCGGCGGGAATTCCCGTTCTTTCTCGACCCGCTTGAGGGTACTGAAATGTGTAGAGCGAAGATAGATGTGTTCATTATACCATTTTTTGCCGGTTCTCCATATATGAGGAGCGCTGCCAGTGGCTCGTAGTTATATACGGGCTAGTGCTGCTTTTGTTGTACTGTTTTTCTGTCGATTTTACCGGTATCCTCGCCAGCTATCCGCTTCGGTAATCTGCTCACTGGCTACATTAATTGGATGCAGGTAATGGTCCATCGCCATCCACAGGCTACGACTATGGCGAAAGAAGAGCAGGGGCAGGAGAATTGGCAGCGGTGCTCCCCATAGCAGAATCGTTAAGATGGGGATAGCCTGATTAGCCGCCAGCGGAATGGCAAACGCCGTGATCAGCAGTTCGCTAATGACCAGGTTGATAGCCATGGCGCTACTGAAGTAGCCCTCTTCACGTTCATACTGAAAGTGGCAGACCGGACAATATTCGTGCATTTTAAAGATGCCGCTGAACAGGTGACCCTGGCCGCAGACGGGACAGCGGAGTAAAAGTCCTCGTTTGAGAAATGTTAGAAATCCTGGCATAGAAGGTACTTCTCTGTATCTTTCCTGGAAAAATCCAGCTTCTTTTGTTGATGTGTTTTGTATTTTCTTGATTACTCTATAAAACAGTATAGCACGTGCGCCTTATTCCTTCGCATTTTTATGAAGCCCTTTACAATTTTTTTACAACTTACCGTCTTTTTTATTGATATTTGCAAGATACTATAGTGCTGAGTGAGAACAAATAGCAAGATGGCCTGTGGTATGCAGGCTCTAAAATATGATGGCTCAATCTCTCTCATCAAGGCTTAATCTTTCTGTGATAAATAGAAGCTGTTAGCACGCTTCTCATCATAATTGAGCGTCAGGACTGGATGTAAGGTGCATGCCAGCTCAATACTATGGGAGGGATGCAGAGGAAAATCACAAGAAAAGTTTTTCAAAAAGGTAAATAGAGATGAAGAAACTCATTGTTTCCGTTATCATTATAGGGTCTTTTCTCCTCTATAGCTTTATGTACAACCATTCAAACACTGTTGCTGTCTTACCTGGTGGCATGACTGCTTCGAGTTCCTCATCACGCTCATCGCTGACTACACCTGTGTCTACGCTCCCACCTTCTAGCAATGGGCAGATTACGTCCACACCAACGAGCGTATCTGGTGCTCTCTATAGAGATGGTTCATACACGGGTAGCGTTGCAGATGCGCAATGGGGCTATATACAGGTAAAAGCAATTATTCAGAACGGTAAAATAACGGATGTGCAGTTTTTGCAGTATCCCAATGATCGCAATCGCTCGGTGATGATCAATCAGTATGCCGATCCTCAACTCACCAGCGAGGCGATTCAGGCGCAAAGTGCCAATGTTGACATCGTAACTGGGGCAACTGATAGTAGTGAAGCATTCGTACAATCACTCTCAGATGCTCTTTCGCAGGCAAAAGTATAACGATGAAACAAACATGTCTGATTATGGGGATGCCCGTTACTATCGAAGTCGTCGATGCAACCGTCAGGCAAGGTGACCTGGACAAAGTATTTGCCTATTTTGTCTCAGTTGATGATATTTTTAGCACCTACAAAGATACAAGTGAGATCGCCAAAATAAATAGAGGTGAGCTTCTTCCTGCTCACTATAGCGAGGATATGAAATGTATCCTCTCTTTAAGCGCACAAACAAAAAAAGACACGCATGGATATTTCGATATTCAACGTAATGGTCTCTATGATCCTTCGGGGATTGTCAAAGGATGGGCGATCCAGAATGCCGCAACTCTGCTGAAAGCAGAGGGATTTCATAATTTCTACATTGATGCAGGTGGGGATATTCAGGTATCTGGAAACAAAGATGGTAATCCCTGGCGGGTTGGCATCCGTAACCCCTTCAAGCGTAGCGAGCACGTAAAAGTGCTTGCTCTTACCAATCAAGGTGTGGCTACCTCTGGTACTGCCATTCGCGGACAACATATCTATGATCCGTATAATCGCAACACGCCATTGCTAGATGTTGTCAGTATGACCGTCATTGGTCCAAATATTTATGAGGCTGATCGCTTTGCAACGGCTGCGTTTGCTATGGGCAAAAAAGGAATACAATTTATCGGAAAGTTAGCAGGATTTGAAGGATATATGATAGATGCTAATGCAAGAGCAACATTTACTGCTGGCTTTGAAAGGTATGTAATTCACGAATGATGACGAAGATAGATTATGTCTTAGATCGCATAACGATGTACCGCCTGGTGCTCTATGTGCTGATTGGCCTGGTTGGCCTGGCGACTGTCCTGGCTTATTTTAAGCTGCTTAACTTTTCTCCACTCTCGCTTCTTGTATCAACACTCTTCCTGGTTTTCATCTGTTGGGCAATGAATGCAATCCTTGCGCGCGTATTTGAAGTACCGGCCAACGTTAAATCATCCTACATTACTGCTCTCATCCTTGCGCTGATTATTGATCCCGCACAATCACCGGGCGCTCTTCAGTTTCTTGGTTGGGCTGCGGTATTGGCGATCTCTTCAAAGTACATTCTTGCACTCAACAGAAAACATTTCTTTAATCCGGCTGCTATTGCTGTTGTTATTACCTCTTTTGTGCTTGGTGAATCGGCTAGCTGGTGGATAGGCACTACAGGTATGTTACCTGCTGTGCTGATTGGGGGATTGCTGATTACGCGAAAATTACGGCAGGCAGATATGATCTGGAGTTTTTGCGCTGCTGCCCTTATAAGCGCTTTGATTATTACCCTGGCGCAAGGAGGAGATGTCTTTACAGCACTGAAACAATTATTGGTACTCTCTCCACTCTTTTTCTTTGCATTTATTATGTTGACTGAACCACTGACGGCTCCTCCTACGAAATATTTGAGGAGATTATATGGAATTCTCACTGGCATTTTAATCATTCCGCAGCTTCATATTGGCTCTATTTACTCTACACCAGAACTGGCTTTAGTTGTTGGAAATGTTTTTTCTTATCTGGTGAGCCCGAAGCTGAAAGTCATGCTCAAGTTAGTCAAAAAGAATAAGCTTGCTCCTGGCATTGTTGATTTTGTTTTCAAGCCTTCACAAAAACTGGCATTTGTTCCTGGTCAGTATATGGAATTCACCCTGGGGCATCCTCGTCCGGACAGCAGGGGCAATCGTCGCTATTTTACGCTTGCTTCATCGCCAACCGAGAATGTCATTCATATTGGCGTACGTTTTTATGAACAGGGTAGCAGCTTTAAAAGGGCCATGTCTAAAATGGACTCTAGAATGAATATTCTTGCAGCTCAGATTGCCGGTGATTTTACTCTTCCTCCGGATCCTCAGCAAAAACTTGTCTTTATCGCTGGCGGTATAGGTATTACGCCATTTAGAAGTATGCTGAAATATATACTTGACATGCAACAGAGGCGTGATATCGTCCTTTTCTATATAAACAAAACTGCGAACGAAATCGTTTATAAAGATGTTTTAAGCGCAGCACAAACAAAAATTGGCGTCAAGACTTTTTATACCTTGACGGATACAGCTTCTGCCCCTCGAAACTGGACTGGTCTCGTGGGCAGAATAAGTGAGCAAACAATTCTGAACACGCTTCCCGATTATACAGAGCGTACCTACTATATATCTGGGCCGCCGGATATGGTGAGAGCATGCGAACACGTACTGAAGAACGTAGGTGTAAAGCATGATCAGATAAAGAAAGATTTTTTCCCCGGACTTGTATAGTGGGTAATTTAAGATATGGAAAGTTGGAGACCCGGCGCATCCAGGCTGTTTAGATCAAGATAGCGATCTATCTTGAGTGTGACATTCTTCATTACGAGGTGTTTCACGGTACCGCCCGCAATTAAGATGAGCAGGTCTGCTTTATTGGTAAAACTACCAAGGGCCGTCACGAGATCGCTAAATACCGAGGTTTTGATGGTAACCCCATTTCCGATTGCTACCCCCGTTGCGCTCATGGTCAGCGTAAGGTTGTTGAGAGATTTGCTCAAGCGCATACCATAGATGATGTTTGTCGTAAATTTGAGTGTGGGATAGAGTGGATCAGGAAGTATACTCAAATGGGCATTCGTACCGTCAATCTCGGTTGCTCGCAATGTTAAGACGCTCGAGGCAGCGAAAATAGTTGGTTTTGCCGTTATGTTGGTAGTTGTGAGAGGCTCGATTTTGTTGATTTTTGTCGGCAACGGGCTTTTAGCTGCTGTTGGCAAGGGGATCCTGAGGATAAGCACTTCGGCCAGTATGGCTATAGCTATAAGTGGAATAAATACTTTGCTCCAGGTACGATACACGTTCTTAGCTCCTTATAGCAAAAGATGCGATACTATATATATGCAGGGATTGAAAGGGGCGGCAATTCATTCCTGACGCCCCCACAGTCGGATCGTTTTTCCCCTGGGATATGGAGAATCCACCCATGCGCAGAATTTTCTTGTCTTGTTCCTGCTGGCTATAGATATTTTTTATTAGCTAATAGAGAGTGACAGGCCGGGCAACGTAATGCTGTTGACGAGCAGATAGGGCGAGCTAATGTTCGCGTCATTCAATGTTGCGCTCGGTGAGGTCAGGTCCAGGCTGTCTGGTCCTGTGTTGATGGAGAGGTTCTGGAAGCTTGTTGAGCTTGTACCGAGAGCCGCAACATCGGTGGTCAGACCGGTGAGATTTGCTGGTGTGCTACTGCCTGCCGACATCTTTATTGTAATATTGCCGATGCCGGGGACCGGTATCTGTTTCGTAATGACCAGGTTGGTAATCGTGCAGTCCATCTGGTTCACTGCAACTGGTGTGCTGTTATCTGCCTGGGACACCCCGGGATAGAGGTGAAAATTTCTCCCTGCCAGCGTTTTTGCCTGGATTGTGAAGGGGACGGGGACGGCCGCTGCCATAGCTATCGCGCCTTTAGAGACCAGGCTAACCATCCCTGTGAGCGCAAATAATGAGACCATCAGAACGATCCAGAACACCTTACGGTCGGTTCTGCCGATTATAGGCAATGGAGTTTCCTCTCCCTGGTTCATAGCATCTAAGTTGATGTTGAGTTTCGGGCTGTTCAGGATTTCGCCCTGGCCTGGAATGTTCGGATCCTGGTTACTAAATTGTTCCATAGCGTTTTGCACCTTTCATTCATTTTTTGATAAAACTGTTTGAAGCCTGTCCCGCTCCTGCTGCCATCTGTGTGAACAGGAGGCCGGGTATATACATAGGGAGAGGATGGCCTTACAACCGGTCTCCAGGCAACGCCGAGCGAGCCACCTATAATACCGAGTAGCATGCCTATTCCGAATCCGCCAAGTGCAACGATGAGTGAGACCAGTGAAAGTACAATACCGATGGCACCTGTAATGAGGGCATAAGATGGGGCGAGCAATTGGATCAATCCCATTACGAAGAGTAGAGCCCCTACCAGTAGCCCGGCCCAGATGCTGTTGCCGGGTAGCATTGCTAGTTGTAAGAGGCTGGTTGGTCCCCAGAGAATCAAGAGGCCTGCGAGCATCATCAGAATTGCTCCCCAGAACGGACGTCTTTTTCGCCATAGGCGGAAACGGGACTTTTGTCGCCAGTTCTGTGCTTTTGAGACCACCATGTTCAGATCCTTCCGTAGTATGTCTGTGCCTCAACGATGAAGCATGATGCTATGATGCCTGTTGCTCTGGCCGATAATGCGAGCGAGAGGCGTCAAAAAGCTACTGAATAGCAGAGGTGAGATTTTCCTCTCGGGTGATGTCAACTGTGTTGGATACCGTAAAACTGACTGTCAGTCATCTATTAATTACTATAACTGAGGTATATATGTTTGTCAAGCGAAATGGCCTGATTGGACATAGGGCTTGTGAATTATCCGCTCTCCTCACGCCTATGGCGCTCACAAAAGGTTTTTAATTGTGTGTTTTTCGGGCTCAGCCCGAAAAACACACAATTAAAAACCAAAAAGGCCCGCGCAGCGGGCCAAAACGCGGAGAAAAACGCTCATTCACAAGCAAGCCCTACCTGATTGGACCAGGGCTTTCCAATTCGAAGAAAGAGAAACCTGTTGTTCTGTTGATCCTCATTTGAGTGGTGTGGCCCCTACGTCCTGCGTTAAAATATCGGCGATCCCCTCTTGATATGCCCATCTCTTCTTCTCTTGTATAACGGCAATTAGCGGGGCAAAGATAGACGGCAATCCATGCAATTGCTCAAGTTCACCTGCACGCGCTGCTACTCCCTCAGATCGCAAAGCCTGGACATAGGCTTCAGGATCAAAGCGCCATGGCGAGCACCTTTCCGGGTAACGAGCCAGTAGGTGGGCGGCAATCTGCAGACCCTTAAGATCAAAATCGCCGCTGTAGTAGAACTTGTTTGCGGGTGATGCAGCCAGCAATTGATCAAGCAAAAGAAGCGCCGCAACACTGGGCCAGCCAGATGTGCAGACCAGCGTCGGCAAGAGCACATGTGTATTCAGGCATAACAGACCATCAACGACCTCTTCAAAGACCTGTGGATTCTCAATTCCATAGATATCTGTTCGTGCTGGTCGAACCTGGCTCCATTCAAGCAACTGGCGCTGTGGAAGGAGCAACACACGGGCACCAGCCGTTTGCAGAAGAGGATCAGCCTCTCCAGAGCGCGAGGTAGCCGCCGCCAGATTGAAGACGGCGACGCTGGACGAGATCGTATCCACCAGCAGACCAGCATTATTGTAAAGGTGCAATGCATGGGCACGATTCTGCACAGGCGTTGCATCAGTAAAAAGGTCGCTTAGAGCAAGTAGAAACAGGCGTCCTTCCCCACGGTTGGAGTCGAGGGCATGCGGATCGCCGCTCGTTCTTTGTGCGAAAAGTGCCAGGCGCTCAGGGTTGGAGGGAGCAGGCAATTGATCGAGCAGACGGGCGACATAACGGACAATGTTTAGTTGGCGCTGTTGCTCATCCGTGCTCACGTTTTTGTAGCGTGCAAAGAGCCATTCGAGTCCATGCGATCCGTGTAGTAGCCAGGACTGGGCACGTGAGTTTTCAGCGTATTCTGAGGGGATAGAGCGTAGAGACTGGCGAAAATCGGACTGGTGCAGAGCGTGGGCGGCACGGCGTTCCGGGCGCGTCTCCAGAGGTTCGTCAGGTCGCAAGGCAGCAATAACATCGAGTAAGGAACAGGCAAAGCCGCTGTTGCGCAATGCCTGGTCCATCTCGCTGAGCCTTATGCGTATTGTGTCATCCCTGTAGGGAGGCTTGCCCAGGAAGCTGGCAATCTCGCGGCGCTCTCCTGGGGTGGCTTCTTCCAGTACGATCTGTCCGCGTATCTGCCCCTCGGCGATGTATTTGGCGCGTAGCTTTTCTAGCAGGCGCGTCAGGCCGGCCTGCGTGAGGAATGTTAGCGCTCTTTGTGCTCCAGATTCGCCGTACTGCATTATGTTAATGTCCATGTATAAGGATCGGCAACAACCTGCTCTCCACTCGCCATATTCTTTACCTCGTGCCCTTTCCCTTCATAGGGCAAAAACCAGGGCATAAGGGATACCTTTACGGGCGGCATAGCGTAATTGCTGTCCCTGCTTGCCAGCTGTGGCATAGACCTCAACGTTAAAGCCTCGCTCACGTAGAACACGCGCCGTACACAGCGTCTCGTTTCGTCGTTCATCATCGTAGAAGATCACAAGCACCTGCGTCGGACACTTTGGACCAGCCTGCACACGCTGCTCAGCTAATAGCCTGGCGAAAAGGCGCGTCAGGCCGATAGAAAAACCTACACCTGGCAACTTACGATTAATGAATGAGCCAGCCAGATTATCATAACGTCCACCTGAACAAATAGTACCAAGCGAAGGAAAATCTGGAAGCTTGCCCTCATACACTGTACCTGTATAGTAATCGAAACCACGCGCAATCGCCAGATCAGCCAGCACGACACCTTGTGGAAGATCACTTAATGCGGACATCACGAATGCTAATTCCTCCAACCCTTCGGAAAGCAAATCCGATGTGACGCCTGAATTGCGCACCTGCCCTATAATGGAACAAAATCCGTAGCTTTCAAAGGTGCGGCGAATATCTCATCCATCCATTGCAGTTCGACGATTTTTTGCTCTGGCAACCATTCGGTGAAACCGCTTATTTTTGACATGCCAGTGTCCTTAGCTCGACATTATACGCTTACATTAACAATTTATACTTTACTTACGATTCTCGCTCCAGAAAGAGGCCGAAGCAGTTGCCACGGGTGACCCTTTGTCGTGGATCATCAGGTAGCGGGCACAGGCTGGAATTTTTGAACCTGCTCCACTGACCTGCGGGCCGGTCATGATCCATTGGAAGTCCTGCGAGACCAGGAATTCCATGATACGTTGTGTGTTGGCAGAGCTTACTTTGTCGAATGCTTCATCTAGAGCGAACAGGCGCGGCGCACCGGGTGCTGCGCTACGATAGAGTGCTCCCAGGGCGGCAAAGAGTGGGACGTAGAGCGCGAAGAGTTGTTCGGCACCGCTACGCGTTCCCGCTACACGATCAGTCAGGCGTTGGCGCTGACCACCAATTGGCGTGACCCAGACATCGAAATGGAACCATTCGCGATAGTCAAAGACCTGCTCCAGCACTTCCATGAAGTTCGTGTCGGGATTCTCTTGCTGGCGTAGACGTACCGATTCGATCTCGCGCCTGAACGCACTCATCAATGTCTCGGTCTCCTCGGTCGTGAGCGTCTGAGCTGGTTTGCGCAGCAGGCGATAATGTTGCGCCAGGTGGCTCCCCAGTTTTGCCATGTCATATTCAACTGGCGGCTTCCATTGTAGCGAGTAGTGTTCACCGATCATGGGCAGATTGTTGAGCACGCCGTTGATCTGCTGTACCCATTCCTCGGCCTCCAGGATATGCGTGCGGATCGCTTCGGCAATCTCCTGCAAGAGGAAGTTCTCGAATAACTGACGCTCTTCCGCATCCAGCAGCGTCTTCTGCATCTCGATGCGATCACCGAGAATTTCCATCAGTTCGACAGGTATGCTTTTGTTTTCGTTGAGGAAGACGACATGTCCCTGGTCGTCCAGATCAGGTCCATATTCAAGCAGGGTCGGTTGCTCTTGCGTAAAGGTACGTGCCAGGGCAGTATAGGAATCGCGATATTCAATCTCAAGCTGTTCTTTGCGTAACGGAACATCATCAGCGCGTAGTTCGCCACCAAGCAGTTTCTGAGCGGCTTTGATGTAATTGCCTTCATTCGCCAGCGGCTGCGCATCAACCAGTCGCTCGACGGGGTACGCGACGAGCAATGCGGCGAAACGCGTCTGTTTGTCGCTGCGGTCCGTTTGCGCTACCTGGAGATTGCCCTCGGCCTCCTCAAGATTGTTCTCTATGTTATGTACACGCTCATCCAGACGTGCGTAGGCAGATTTGGCGATGTCCAGTTCGGCAAAGAGCGCTTCATACCGTTCACGCAAGCTCTGTAGGCGTTCGCTTAGCTCTTCTGCATTGGAAGAAGCTGCCACGCGCTGCAATTCTTCCATCTCGGCCTGGGCCTGCAATGCCTGCGAACGCACACGCTCGTACAGGCTGGCAACGTTGATTGCGTTGGCCTTTGCTCTTTCGAGAGCTGCACGTACCTTCTGATACTCTTCCCAGGTATGTAGAACATTGGTAAGCTGGTTCTGCAATGTACGTGCCTGATTTTTCAGCTTGAGCATACCCAGAAGCGCCGCCTGCACACGCCGCGCATCACCCACAAGCTGCGTCATTCCACGACTTTCGCGCTCCAGTTGGGCCACGAGGGCGTTATATTGCTGCCGAAGCTCCTGCGTCTGCAAGCGGGCCTTCTGATATTTGTTCCTGCCATTGTCGACAGCGATACGCGTCTGAGCCAGTTCGGCGTAGACATCTTCGATACCACTGGCACGGAGCACTGTACGTAACTGTGCCTGCTTCTCCTGTAACTGGCTTAATTGTTGTTCGTAGTAGGCAAGGCGGTCGGTCAGTTCTTTCAATTCGGCGTCGAGGCGTGCTCGCTTTTGCTCTAATTCGGCGAGCTCACGTTCTCTGACACGCAGGCGGGTTGCTTTACCGATACAACGCGCCATGCCTGTGCCAGCACGACCCGTAAGTAGACCATGCGTCCAGGTGCCATCGTTCTGCAAGCTATACCCATTCGCGCTGGTATAGCTTCCAAGCAGGGGGAGGATTTCGGCAGTGGTCGCTTCCCACTTACTATCCTGGGCATTATCGAAACGCAAGATACTGGAACCAGATTTTTGTCCACCAACAAGGTTGTTGATGGCGTTACGGTCCAACCGACAATCACCCAGGCCGTCAGCGGCGAGAAGGGCATCGGCAGCTACTATCTGATCAGGCGCGACAACAAGCGCATCGAGCAGGCCAGCATCCTCAAGCATAAATTCGATGCGACCAGCCTCTTCTTCAGAGATGTCAGGCACGAAATCGAGTAGGGCGTAAAGTGGTAGGGCGGCGATGCCATGCTCAAGTAGCGTTGCACGCGCCTGGATGCGACGCGCTGAGCGTGGGGGCACGTACTCTGGTTCGGCCTTCTTCTTCTCATACAGCGCCTTCATGTCGGAGATTTCGCGCATCTTGCCGCCTGTGAGCAATTGCAGCTCGTTGAGTTCACCTTGCGCCTGATCAGCAGCTTCGCGCAGTTCGCTTTCGAGTGAGCCAATCGCCTGACGATAGCCATTTATGATAGTTGCGAATTGCTCCACAATACGGCCACTTTGCGCTTCATCGTCCTCGCCCTGTGCCAGTTCCAGTTCTTCGCTCAAGCGGCTGGCATTCTCACTCTCTGCAAAAAATGGTTCCAGTGCGCGGTCGAGATTTTGTTGCGCTTCGTAGCCACGATCATGTACAGATTGGAAGTGGCGACGAGCTTCATCCAACTCCTGGAAGCGCGTTGTCTCCTGGCTGCGTGCAAACTGCACCTGAGCATCTATTTTGTCGCGCCGTTGATGCAATTCTTCCAATTGGCGCAACCATGCCATACGCTCATCTGCCTGCACATCCATGAGCATCGTGACAGCTCCCGGCATCTCTGGTGATACAGAAGCATCTGGCGTAATAGTGCCGACCTGGCGTTGCGCTTCCTCTAACTGCAAGGCCGCAACATCCCACAGCGCCTCGTCGCCTGCAATGCCCTGCAACTCACGTAACTGGGACACGCTCTCCGTCTTTATCTGCTCAAAGCGCACACGTTGTCGATCCAGACTGGCAGCATTTTCATCAATGACGCGGTGGGCTGATTCTAGACTTTGTTCTTGCAGGTGTAACTGGGTTGCCGTTTCCTGCCGACGCTCACGAGCTGACGTTAACTGCGTGGCAACCTGCAAGCCTTCGCTGGCCTCCAACGCTTTGATCTGGCCACTGACCTGGTATTGCTCCGTCTGCAAATCCTGCGTACGCTTCTCGGACTGGCTACGCTCGTTATTGGCCCGGTCCAGATCTCTACGCAGGCGCGTGACACGGCCCTGGATGGCATCCTCAGTCAATTGCGTACCTGTGTATTCACAGCCTGCAAGCTGAGCATGAGACAGTGCAAGCACCTGGCGGGCACGGTGTACACGCTCGGCTGCATCATATGCTTCTTGAATACGCTCGATCTCGTTCTGAATGGCATCAATACGTTCAATTGTTCCGATGACGCGCGAGGTGGTCTCGCCAGAGATCTTACGCAACGACATCTTGAGATAATCATGCACGCGCGAGAAACTCAGCTCGGTACTCAGATTTGGGCGACGTAGGACGAGCAAGAGATTAATGAGCTTCTCAAAGTCCTTGACATCGTGGAAACCGAAGAGATAGCGAGCAACCTGGCGCTCATAATCGGCCTGGGAGTCGCAGATAATGCCATGCCCCTCCATCACCTGTTTGAAGCGAGTATGATCATACGCGCGTTTCTCATGGCGCGTTCCGGTTTCGTAGAGGGTATCAAGATCGTGTCCCAGGCGCGAACCGTCGGTTATCAGGAAGCGCAAGGGTCGGATACGGTCAGTGACGTTGGCGTTGCCTGCTATGCTCAGGCCGATGGTGAGAAAACGGGTTCTTTCGCGGTCGCCGTTCTCCCAGCGCTGGCGTATCTCATCGGCAATAGGAGGATGATCGGGATCGCACCACTCGAATTCCAGGGCGATATACGACGTACGCCGCTCGTAGTTATAGGGTGTCGCCGATTTGAGCCACCAAGCACATAGTATTCCATGTGGCGCTCACGCCCACCAAAGGTATCCAGGTGATTGGGACGCAGATCACCGTCCAGGCCAAGGGGCAGCGCCGCAGTTAAGACGGTTGATTTCCCGCTAGCATTTTCACCGGCCAGGAAGAGACGTCCATGTGGTATCTCAAATTCTTGTTGTCCATAAAGCCAGAAGTTGGTCAAGATGATGCGGCGCAGGCGATACCCCAATGGGCCTCCAGCCTGATCCTGCAACATGTTTACGAATGAAGCGACCTGACGTATAAGTACATCTTCGCTGGATCCGTTGGTTGCTCCGGACTCTGCTATTAAATCTTCAAAGGTTTTTTGCATTTGTTCCCTTCCACGGGTTTTTCGTTCATGGAATTTTCGTTTGGCATGGGTGTTGTAAACAAGGCTCACACACCTGGGCACGATAAATCTGGCCCCTACGTTTTTGAAGGAATTACGTTTTTTCTCCCATGCCGGGCAATTCGTTTGCTATGATCCCCTTTATGAGCTTTGCCTTTGCTTTACTATTTGGTTTGCTACTACGGCTGCCCGGTGATGCCTCTGGTCCTTCCTGGTCGTAGGTAGCAGAGTAGCGGGCAGCGATGGGCAAAATTAACAGGTTGCCGATTTCGTCGGGGCCACGTAGAATACCAACCTGGCGCATTTTGCGATAGACATCGTTGAGTAGGACACGCGCACTCTTATTGCGGGCCTCGTTGCCCCAGCGCTCTCCATAACGTTCACGCACTTTATAGAAAAGGTCGCTCATATCTTCTGTCGTCACATGCAGGCAACCGTAGGCATCTGGATTGGCCCATGTTCCTGACTCGACCTGTTCACGAATGGCAACACACAGCAACATCGCTATCTGATCGTTCGTCCCGTAAGGTGTTAAAGTGTTTACGGGACCGGTCGACATACCGCTGGCACGTACAATGCAGGCGTAATCACGATGAATATCAAGCAACCAGCCAAATGTTTCCAATAACTCATTGGCAACGGCATCGACATGGCTAAGCAACTCTTCAAAGGCAGGCGGATCATCGAAGCGGAAGAGCGCCGGACCCAACAGGAGCGCACGCCAGGCACGTACAAGATGTGGAGTACCAGCGGCCTCTACCAGTCTCGTTGGTTGCAACACTGTAGAACCAGCGGCGAGACGCTCAGCGACGGAGGCGACTACCTGCGGATTTAAGGCCGCGACCAGCGAACGAGCAACATCCGTGAATTCGTATAAGGCATCGGCATCAGGTGTCTGCTCGACCCATTCGCGCGTCTGTCCATCGACCAGTTGTAGGCCACCCAGGTCTTCCAGGTATTGCAGGGCACGCTGGATGCTATAGCGATCAGCAGGGCGGCGGAAATCGAATATCGCTTCATTCTCGTTATAGATCGATTGCTCCTGAATCTGTTCGGCAAGCTGCGAGAGCAGGAATTGTTGATCGTTGCCGCGCCCACTGAGCTGACGATTTTCCGCGTACCAGAGCGTCCAGACCAGGCAAGCAAAATCACGCGGATCTTTCAAGCGGTCATATAGATAGCCGGGCGTCGTCGCGCTCAAATGACGGATGAGGCGAATTACGGTACTACTGCGCTGAATACGCCAACCAGTATGCTGATCGTGCCAGGACTGCAGGTGATGATAATGATGCTGCACCAGGCGAAACAGATCAGACGACTGTGTGGATAAAATGACCTCTTTTTCCATCAAGGCAAGGTGCGCTTTGATCAGGTCAGCGGTCGGAGATTGGCGACGTAATGTGGTATTCGCAGGCACTTTCTATCCTCCACTCATATACATAAGCGTTTCATCAAGTTCCTGCCCCTCTGCGCCTTTTTCCAGTCGTTCCAGACGATAGCGCGGCAATAATAACATACCATCATCGGCATGCAGAATGGCGAACGCGGTTTCATGCGGATTGAGCAAGTGAATAATTGAGCCATCTGGCGCTGCATACTGGTTCTGAGCCTGACCCAGACAGGCATCGATCACCTCTAACAGGGCTGCACGATCTTCGGGCGTAATACGTTCAAAAGTGCCGAGATCCATGAAATTTTCCGCGAAGAGACGCGCGAAACGTGCACGTTGTTCTCTAATGCGCGTTTCGTGCTGAGCAACCAGGTCACGCAAGATAGTCCGGTTGTCAATAATTGGATCTTCAAGTGGGAGGTTGCCGCGCGATGAACGGTTGACCGGGCGCAGGCGCAGCTTCACCGAGGGAGCTTCCTGCCACGCTCCAACACGATGCGCATCGGCAATTGCACTGGGAGAACCAGCCAGACTTTCAGGCAGGTGAATGGGCAGTAGATTGGCAAAGGCGACCGAGAAAAGCTGTTGCGCTGTTTCGCCATCTTTCGCTATTAAAAGTTGCCGTGCCAGCGTGTTGAGTTGAGCTGCGTAGTTTGCGCTGGGTCGTCCCATCGATGCAAGAACGCTGGCACGGCGCACAACTTTATCCACTTCCGCGAGTGCATTGCGGCGGAACAAATCGGCGTTCTTGCCCTCCGCAAACCAGTTAGCTAATGCATCTACCTGGTTGCGTGCGTCCTCAAGCAATTCTTCCTGCGAGGGACGGTTCTCCAGCGTTGGAGCAGGCGGATCGAGGTGACGAGCCACAATCTCAATCAATTGTTCCTGTTTACCTGTCCTCGTCCATTCTGCAAGTTGTCCACGAACACGCGGACTGTATTGTGTCAATGCCTGCGCAAAACCGTGCACATAGGCAACAACGGCAGCTTTATATAACTGGAATGCTTCTAAATCGGGACGCGATTGCTGGGCCGCGTTGATCATATTGGCGAGGTATTGGGCAGCTTCACGTGCCATCGTATTCCAGACTTCAAAGGCTCGTTGCCACTCATCCGCAATCTCGCGGCTGCGTGTTGTCGTTAATTCATGGATCGGTATTGTTAGTTCTTCATCCAGGCGTTGCAAAGACTCCCATAGGCGGGGAAGATCGCCCTGGCGCAGGGCCCCACTATTGGCGCTGACACGGACCTGCTCGTCGAGAAAGGTCTCAACGGCGATGGCTGCTGGTGTGGCCTGATAGAGGAGGGCAGGTGATAGGAAACTGGAGATCGACGTAGCACGGCTGGAATCGTAAAACGTGATAATATTGCCCCACTCTTTCAGAGCTGCGAGATCGCTCTGGCATTGCTCAAGCGTATATTCGGGATCAAAGCCGTCGCGTACCGCGTCTCGTACCTCTTGCGCCGTCAACTGGTAACGATAGAGTTCACGGTGGCGCTGTAGAAAAACGCGCATGATAATACGATACCAGCGTACACGGTTCGATGAGACGAGGTAGCTAAAAATCTGTAAGCGGTCTGTTAAATTAAATGCAGAGGAAGAGATTATGCTCTCAGCGTCATTCATTCTTTTAAGTCTGTACCTGTTTCCTTATGGGTGATTCAGATAAGTGTCCAGAGGTCAATATAATGCGTCCACGATCAACCAGCACTCAAGTAATCTAGTACTGTTTGCAAAAAGTGTACTTATTACTACCAGTTATTATCAGTTGTTCTATTTTACCACACATTGATAGGACTTTGCGGACACACAGGTACAAATGGATTATCAATGTTTCACTATCAGACCTTTATCGCTGACAACAGTTCAGCACATTTCAGCGTTCCTTCCCCATGCTTACCGGTATCCTCTACATTCCACCACGAGGCGAGCAAGGCCTGGTATACTCCCCAACCTCGAACGCGGGCTCGATCAAAGCCCAGTTCCTCGGATAGCTGGTCGATGCGCCGGGCAAGGATACGCCCTGGTTGCGGTGCCATCAGGAGTTGAGGCAAAGGGTTGTGCAATAATGGCCCTATCTCGTAGGCAGGCTCACCGATCAGTCCTTTCGGATCGATTGCCAGCCAGCGTTCGTGATCAGCGGCAAGGATATTTTCCTGATGAAAATCACCGTGTAAGAGCATTGGTTCAGCCATGGAGATGCTGAGTTCGGCGAAGAGTGTTTCGGCTTGCTCGACCAACCAGGCTGGAAACGGGCCAGTTCTGCCATTGTAATAGCGACGCAAGCGGACAAGCCCAGCGCCCCATTTGAGAATCGTGGGAAATGCAGAACTGGTTGGAGCTGGTCGCCACAATTGACGCATGATCGAAGCAGCAATAGAAGTCGCTTGCTCATCGTCTTCCAGCGTACTCAGCAGCGTGCCCGGTTCCAATCGCTCCAGCAGTTGTACTTCGTTATCAGAATTGTCGTCCAGCAGGCGCACACTCCCTTGCCCAGCAAAAAGATGGAGCGCCTCAGTTTGTAATGCGAATTCACCGGTTGGCGAAAATGCTTTCATGACCACGTGTGTACCATCGTCGCGCACACCGGGAACAACGTAATGATATGACAGATTGGCAAAGGGAGCACCGAGCTTGAGATGCCAGCGTTGTTCGCAGGTTGCAAGGATATCAGGTAAACGAGCAAGCCAGGCGAGGCCATTTTCGCCATGCTGTATCTGCATGAAGCGTGCAAATTCGTCGGGAATGGTGAACATTGGATGCTCCTTGAGTCTTTTTAATCTCCTTTTATCATACTACTTACTGCATGTACCCAATTATAAAGAATAAAATGGACAAGCTTAAACAGACCCATTATCCCAAACAGATGAAGAATTAGCGGATCACGAACCCAGGCCAGGTATATAAAAACGATACATGGGCCTGGTATGGCGCAATAAAGGTGTATGCCAGGCAAGAATAATATAGGTACCAACGGTATAGACACGATCTGGCTTCCCAAATGATCCTACAGATGCATTATAAAACCCTTTATCGACCGTCCTATAGATGATAAACTGACAGTCCTTTAGACTATCATCACTAAACCAGTTATCATTTGCAAGCACAGGATCAAGGTGAATTTGATTATGGATCACTTTCACTTGCCTTATAGTAATAGCATAATTGCTTTGCCCTGTAATTGATGCCGCGCTCCAGTATTGGCCGATCCCTTTCGTCAAGTGTTTTTGCTGTAGAAATGAGATCACAGCGTTTTCTGGCTGTATGGCAGGAGGAGTACGATAAAGCATATACATGGAGAGAGAACTATTAAGCATAAAAACTCCTAAAATAATTATATATAATTCTCTCTTCTTTATATAAGATAAAAGAGAAAATGCCACTATCCCCATAAAGATAAATACCGGTAAAAGATATCGAAGAACAGGAACATTAGATATATTAGTAAATATATAGAAAAATAAGTTGCCTGTCATTGCAAGTACCAGTACGGTTATTAGCGCATCTTGAGAAGTTTCTAGTGAAAATATCTTCTTTACCCACTTCGAAGTGCCTATTGCAAGTAAAAGGATAAAGGCAGCATTCAGGAGAACAGGAATAATTTTCGGACTGGAAACGTGCTTTTGAAAGAAGTCTCCATGAAATAACGAAAAGACGATCTGAATGGCATCTTGAGTGCGTTTCATAGCAGTAGACATATTTTCAAATGTCAAAGTATTAAACGTCTGTATGTGGATATAATGTTTCCATATATGCTGCACGTAGAAAGCGCAAAGAGTACCAGATAGTATTGTTCCTATGATGGCATACTGACTGCGAGATCGGAATCTCTTCTTGTATAAGAGAATTCCTTCAACCAGAAGAATTGGAGCAACCAGAATAACTTCGCTCATTGGGTCCCCAACCACAAGGAGGAGAGTCAAAATGCCGAGTATCAGTAAAGATACAATCTTGTGGGAGTACTCTTTGTAGCAGCAATAGGCAATCAAGGCCAGCAGGACTCCAAGTATGGTTCCTATGTGGATCGGTCCCTGTAAAACTTGCGTTGCTGTATTATAAGAAGGAAATGCTACAATTGCAAGAAAAGCCATGATTGCAAGTATTTTTGGCTTGCCTTTTTTTCCAAAGGAAGCCAGGTACATCCCTGAAAACACGATTCCTGTATAGAGCAGTGCTGGAATAATTTTCATCAGGACAGGCATATCGAAACCTGACAAAAGCCCCAGCACATAGAATGGCATATCGATCGTGACGTAACTATCTGCCGGAAGATACCATCCCTGTAAAATCTTGCTTGTATGAATAAAATCATATGCTTGCAGAAGAATACTTGCATTATCTGAACTATGTAAAACAATGCGTGCTTCATAAAGATAAAGGCCACAAAAAAGCAAAAGCGCACAGAAGGCCAGGGCTATTTTCGCGCTCCATGATAAGGGATAAAGCTCAGGAAATCGCGCATATTTTTTATAGAGAAGGCTACCCCTTTTCATACTGTAAGCAATACGTTTGTTCAGCAAATCAATTACTTTCATTATCACTACCTCCTATAAATATAGATAAGCTATTTAGCCGCTACTCTACACGAATTCCTCACCGTATTTAGTATAGTATAAATGAATGACAAAATATTTTCTTCATCTCACTATTCGTAAATTTACGCATTTATTTACATAAGAACTGCCTGCTTTTCATACTCTAATAACAGGAAATGGAGGCGACAATCAGACCTCACTTGATAAGTGACCTTTTTAAATTCCCACTCGTCTTAGAAATGTAAGAAAAAGAGAAAGAAACGCTCACTATATTCTAAAGTATGCACTATTATGTGCGCACTTACACGTTTACTCCCGTGAGTACAGTACCGGTCCCTCGCCGAAGCAATGCTGTGACGAAAGAAAGTATACAGAAGGCCATGTCCGTCGATAACGTAAAACAGACAAAAGACATACATATGTTTAACACTGCCAGGGAAGAAAAGCCAAATTCGGAGCAACTGCAAATAGTGCGAGAACCTGTCCACAAAGGTTCTCTCAGCATTGCTGTTACCTCGGCTCTACTGGCACGTATCGCCGGTCGCCTTAGTTTTGTGATTTTGAGCTTCTATCTCGGTGAACGCTTCGCTTCGGCGACGGTTGTTACCTTGATTCTCGAGTCCTTCTATATTACCGAATTGTTGGTCTCACCCCTGGTTGGCAGTTTCTCTGATCGCATTGGGCGCAGACCCTTTCTCTTGCTATCACCTTTATTGGCCGCAATGGCAACTACCAGTATGCTATTCGCAACACGACTGTTTCCACGACCGGATGTTCACGTAATCAATATCAGCCTGCTTCTCTTCTTGCTTATTATTTTCATCGGTCGCTTACTTGAAGGTACGTCGTCGGGTATGAATGTACCAGCCACTCTTGGCTACATCACTGATGTCAGTGCTGGTTCAGAACGCCAGCGAGCACAGGTGATGACGGCATTCGAGATCGTTACCGTGGCAGGTATCTCACTGGCTACCCCCTTTGGCGGCAAGATCAGTAGTGCGATGGGCACGCGCGGCTTTCTCGTGGTGATCGGTATGTATCTATTCGTCTTGCTGCTGGTAAACGTTGGGCTGAAGGAGAGTTTGCAGCAACACGAAATGAAGCCACAAGGTTCGTTGCTCACCAGTCTGACAGTGCTTCGTCATAAGCAGATCTTCACTTTTCTGCCTGCCTGGTTCTCAGTTAATGCGCTGGTGGGTTCGTGGACGACGCTCATTTTGATTATGCTTGCCTATCCTGATCCAGCGGCTGATGCTCGTCATCCCCATCAGTTACTCTATGGCGGGTTTAGCAAGATGGGTGCCTCGCTCTGGGTGGGCATCTTCGCACTGATATTTCTATTAGGTATGGTGTTATGGACTCCGTTGCTCTCACGCATGCGCCGGACAACAATAATGCTGATTAGCCTTAGCGGACTCGCGCTGATGATCGTAGCTCTCACATCCCTCAATGGATTGGCCGAGAATCCCGAGGTGTTACCTGCAAGCGTGAAACCTCTCGCGCTCAGCCTGGTTCTTCTGGTTATACCAGGAATATTGCTTTTAAGCGGGTTTACTCCTGTAGCATTGACGCAGATGAGTGCCTTATCTGAAACGCTCCCATATCAGCGTGGCGCAGTTATGGGTCTGTACTCAGTGGTGCTGGCGACAGGACAATTGCTTGGGACTGTTCTCGGGGGCCTTTGTGTAGACTTGGCCGGGTTTTATGGATTGATGGCCTTTTCCACGATGATGGGTCTGATATCACTTGTGAGCGTACTCTATGTTCGGAGGCACGGGCATGATTTGCTGCGTGGTACTATTCCCGTTCCCCAAACAGACGCAGTATTAGCGGATCACGAACCCTAGCTAGTTATATAAAAACGATACCCCGGCCTGGCATGGAGAAATAAAGGTGTATTCCAGGCAAGAATAATATAGTTACCAACAGTATAGATATGATCTGGTTTCCCAAAAGACCCGACCGATGCTTTATAGAAACCTTTATCGGTCGTCCTATAGATAATAAACTGGCTGTCCTTAATAGCGTCATCACGAAACCAGTTATCGTTTGATAGAAACAAAGCTTGATGAATTCGTTGATGGACTAATTGAACTTGCCGTATGGTAATAGTATAATTGCTTTGTCCTGTAATTGATGTCGCGCTCCAGTATTGTCCAATCCCCTTCGTCAGATGCTTTTCCTGCAAAAATGAGATCACGGCTTTTTCTGGCTGCACTACAGGAGGCATACGATAAAGCGTATGGAATAACAAAGCGCTATTGAGTAGAAAAAGCCCGATAATCGCAATATACAATTCCGGCTTTTTGATATAGGACAACATGGGAAAAGCTATTATTCCCCCAAAGATAAATACAGGGATGAGGTATCGAGGAATGGCACCAGCGGCCACATCTGTAAATACAAAAACAAATATATTGGCCATGATAGCCAGAATAAGCACAGCTGTTAAAGCGTCTTGAGAACTCTCCAATGAAAATATCTTCCGCCGCCACTTCCAGATACCTATTCCAAGCGAGACAACAAGTACCGCATTCAGCAGTTCCGGAATATCTCTCCGGCTGTAGACACTGTTTTGGAAGAAGCCTCCGTGGAATAAGAAAAAAATGGTCTGAATCGCATCCTGTGCCTGTTTTACAATATCTTCAACCGTTTGAAAGTTTAACGCATTAAGAGTCTGTATATGGGTATAGTGTCCCCATACATGCCGTGTATATAAGGCAAGAAGAGTGCTTAGCAACACTATCCCTATAATGATATATTGGCTACGCGACGTAAATTTGCTTTTATATAAAAGGAGTGTTTCAACGAGAAGAATTGGAACAACCAGGATAACCTCGCTCATCGGATCCCCAATAACAAGAAGCACGGTCAATATTCCGAGGATCAGTAAAGATACTATCTTATAAGAGCGCTCTTTGTAGAAGTAATAGGCGATAAAGGCCAGCAGCGTTCCAAGTATTGTTCCGATATGGATTGGGCCCTGTAAAACCTGGGTTAGCATATCGTAAGAAGGGAATGCTACAATTGCTATGAACGTTACTACTGCAAGTATTTTTTGTATTCCTGTTTTTCCAAGGGATCCCGCAAGGTACATTCCTGAAAGCGTAACCCCTGTAAAAAGTAATACCGGAATAACTTTCATCAATACTTGCATATTCAAACCTAGCAAGAGCCCAAGCGCATACAATGGCATATCCAGAGTGATAAAATCATCGCTCGGAAGATACCACCCTTTTAAAATCTTGCTGGTGTGAATAAGATCGTACGCTTGCAAAAGAATACTTGCATTATCTGAACTATGTAAAACAATGCGTGATGCATAAAGATAAATGCCACCGAAAAACAACGATAGACACAGCGCCAGGATAGCTTTTCCCGTCCACGACACCAAAAAAGCCCTCAGATACGGCTCATATTTTTTACAGAGAAGGCTGCTTTTCGTACTATAAACGACATTTTTATCTAACGAATCCGTTTCTTTTAACATATCTACCTCAATAAACAAAATATAGATAAAATATAGAAACAATTACTATGTTTTACATAGTGGTTTCTATAGATATAGAGTCTTTCTTATCATCTTCGTATCGCTTGATAGTTTATTCGAAACACTTCCTTGCTTATTCTCCTACTCGTCCCCTCTATTCATCCTTCCTCCTGAATTTAGAACGATTATATTGCATCTAATTAACACCCATAAGAGGTAAACTAGAGCTGGTGAGCGTGTTGTAGGATATTCATTGGGTACATAGAATAGTAGATAGTACTATTGTGTCCCTTGCAACGTAAACGTACTGCACTGACCGCATTTCATCTGGTTCTCCACCAGGACGATTCCATCCCAATTGTAGAGGTGTCGTTCACAAGCCCGTGGGGGCTCACCTTTGCATTTTTTCCCTTCCCTATGCTATGCTTAAAAAACATTTGTTAAGAATGCCGAACAGAAGAATAGGGACCAGAAGGTTATTGAATGGCCAATTCAAGAAGCAAGACAACACGGCGCGTCGAACTACTCAGAGCCGCACGCGAGATTTTTGCGGAAAAGGGATACGAGGCAACCACCGTCTCCGAGATCGTATCCCGCACCGGGGTAGCGCAGGGAACCTTTTATCTGTATTTCCCTTCAAAGGTCTCAATTGCCGTTGAACTGGCAGGCGAGGTTCAGGAGAAGATTAAGGTGGCTATTCTGGAAGCATACTCTCAGGCAAAACAACCGGAAGAATGGATCAATAAAAGTATCCGCATTGCTTTCGAGGTCACCGGTCAGTACCGCGACGTGCTGGGTGTCGTGCATTCCAGTATTCCTTGGAGCGAACATCCTGAAGAGCGAGAGCGCATCTTTTCCCCCTATTATGATCTTATTGCTGGCTTGCTCGAAGAGGAAAAAACGCATGGTCATGTTTCCGCACACATGAACACTCGCATCACGGCAATCCTCATCGTTGGCCTTGTCTACTACGCTATCGATGAGTGCTACCTGTATGATACCCATACCGCTCCCGAAATCTATATTGAAGAGACCATGCGCTTCATACGCCACGCCATGGGAATACGCTGATAAAGTGCCTCCTGGGCATTGTGAACGCACGGGTTAATAAATGGCACCCCTACACGATTTATAAATCCGTGCGCATGTACGCCATGGGTCTACAAGATGTTTGATGGAACACCACCTGCTGGTAGTGTTTATACGTTTTTTTGTTGTGCCAATCCAATATAGAACTGAAGCGCTTGCGGATTACTCAGTGCATCCATACTGATCGCTTTTTCTACCGGGACGCCCATGAATAGCTTCTTGATCGGCACCTCTAGCTTTTTGCCACTGAGTGTGCGTGGAACATCTCCAACCTGTATGATCTCGTCTGGCACATGATGGGGAGAGATGTGCGTGCGCAAGGTAGTTTTGATCTTTGTTTTGAGCGCTTCATCCAACCCCACGCCTTCGCGTAGTACTACAAAGAGCGGCATATAGTAGCGTCCACCAGATTGTTCAACTCCTATAATCAGGCTGTCGAGTACCTCAGGTATACCCTCAACGACGCGATAGATCTCGCTGCTTCCCATACGAATGCCCATGCGATTGATCGTGGAGTCGGAGCGCCCATAGATAATAGCGCTACCTTGCGGCGTAATCTTAATCCAGTCACCATGTCGCCATATACCAGGGTACATGCTAAAGTAGCTTTCGGCATAGCGCTGTCCCTCGGGATCATTCCAGAAGTACAAGGGCATGGAAGGCATTGGCTGTGTGATGACCAGTTCTCCCACCTCGTCGGTAAGCGCGTGCCCCTGCTCATCAAACGACTCCACACTCGCACCGAGTAGACGGCATTGCAACACGCCTGTATGGACTGGCAGCAGAATTGAGCCGCCCACGAAGGCCGAACAGACATCAGTTCCACCACTGATAGAGGCCAGCCAGAGATTGCGCTTCACGTGCTCGTATACCCAGTGAAACCCTTCCGGCGATAGGGGCGATCCGGTTGAACCAAGAGTGTGCAATTTGCTCAGATCATACATCTGGCCCGGTTCAATACCCGCTTTCATGCAGGATGCGATATAGCCCGCGCTGATTCCAAAGAGCGTCATGCTGCTATCTTGAGCGAATCTCCATAACGTCCCAATATCGGGATAGGCCGGACTTCCATCATAGAGCAGCACCGTTGCTCCGACCAGCAGGCCACCAATCAGGAGATTCCACATCATCCAGCCAGTCGTCGAGAACCAGAAGAAACGATCTCCCGCTTTTAAATCTGAGTCCAGCGTTAACTGCTTCATGTGTTCCAGCAGAATGCCTCCGTGTCCCTGTACGATCGCTTTCGGCAAGCCGGTCGTGCCTGATGAGTAGAGAACCCACAGAGGATGGTCGAATGGTACCCGCTCGAAGGTGAGCTCACCCTGCTCCTCAAGAAGGGAAGCCCACAGGATTGTATCGGGACCTGTGGGCTCCAGAGAACTGGAAATATAGGGAACGAGCACCGTTTTTTGTACTGTTGGGAGCGCTTTTTGTAGGTCAGCGATGATGGGGAGACGGTCAAACGTACGTCCATTGTACTGATAGCCGTCGACCGCGAAGAGCACTCTGGGTTCGATCTGCTGGAAGCGGTCAATGATGCTCTGGGTGCCAAAGTCGGGTGAGCAACTTGACCAGGTTGCGCCCAGGCTTGCGCAGGCCAGAAAGGCGATAACGGTCTCAGGGATGTTGGGCATGTAGGCTACTACGCGGTCTCCGCGCTGTATACCCATCTTACGTAGAGCCTGAGCGACTGCACTTACTTTTTGGCGCAGTTCGTCCCATGAAACCTCGACCTGCTCATGACGTTCGGAGCGAAAGAGCAGAGCGGGACGATCCGGTGTGGCGTTTCTAAAGGTGTGTTCTGCATAATTTAGTTCTGCACCTGGAAACCATTGTGCTCCGGGCATCTTGCGCTCTGTCAGTACGGTAGTGTAGGGTTTAGAAGACTTGATATGAAAATATTCCCAGAGCGAGGCCCAGAAATCTTCGATGTGCGTTACCGACCATTTCCACAGGTCTTCGCGCGTTGCGAAGTGCAAGCGTCTCGTATCTTCCAGCCATTGAGCATAATGCGTTACATTCGCCTGCTGTTTCATCTCCGCTGAGGGTTCCCACAGTGGCTGTCCCTCGCCGATAGGAGTGATCATAAGAAACATCCTGCCTTTCTCTTGTTGCTATCCCTGGAAAATGACCGGGATGGAATGTATAAAGGACGGATCTATGGAGCTTGTGCCTCTGGGGATATTATATACTATGGCGTTTTTAGTGATGTTGCTAGCAAAGGATGGAGACTTATAACCTTTACAAATTCCGCATCATCATGGTATGGTTAGAATGTACACAGTACTGCTCGATATGATTGAGCAGATCGGATGCGCATGTCCGGGATCAATTAGCCAGGTGGATGGATACCAGATATCCCGAGGAACACTTTTCTCATTTCCCGTTCCTTTGTTCGTATGAGGCATTGTCACTTCAAGCATAAACAAGGAGGCACAAATGGCTCAACCTATCCCCGGTTCAAACTATACGGTACAGCAGGGAGATACGCTCTCCTCAATCGCGCAGCAGGCTTATGGAAACGCCAATGAATGGCAAAAGATCTATGATGCGAACGTCCAGGTGATCGGTAACGATCCTAATCTTCTCCACGTTGGGGAGGTAATCCTTATCCCGTTCCTCGTGCCCAGGACTTGCAAAGTGACGGCTACTAATGGCCTGAATATCCGCGCGGCAGCCACCAGCCATTCCGCCCTCATCGCCAGCTATTCGTCTGGCATCATCCTCAATTTCATCGGAGTTGTGATCGGCGAAAACGTGAATGGTAATCCCCACTGGGGTCGCTCGGAACAGGGGCATTATTTCTGGCTGGGTGGGACAGATCATCCGAATGGGTGAAGTCGGGGCCTGATTATTTCGCGCCCGTCGTGCCCGAGGAATTCGTTCTGGACTGATCCGATCTCTGGTGAGGGATTCATTGTATTGGCACAAGGCATATTTTGGGCAAGACGGGCGCGAAATAATCAGGCCCCTACCCATGCATAGAGGGATACCTCGGGCACAGCGGGTTAATGTGCCGTCCATCCACAGTCAATTGTCTGAGCGCTACCGGTGATGGCGCTGGCGGCGTCGCTGCATAGATAGGTGACGAGGTGTGCAACCTCTTCCGGCTCCAGCAGGCGTTTGATGGCACCCTCTGCGGTCATAATCTTCTCGATCACTTCTGATGCGGGAATGTTATGAATACGTGCCTGGTCGGCGATCTGCTTTTCGACGAGGGCGGTGCGGACATAGGAAGGGCAGATGGCGTTACAGGTGACGCCGTGTTCGGCGGCTTCGAGCGCGGTAACGCGTGTCAGGCCCAACATGCCATGTTTAGCAGTGACGTAGGCGGCTTTATAGGGCGATGCTCTGAGTGAGTGGACCGATGCGATATTGATGATGCGCCCCCACTTGTGCTCGTACATGTTGGGTAAGACGGCTTTCGTCAGCAGGAAGGGTGCTGTGAGCATGATCTCGATAATCAGCCGCCACTTCTCCTCCGCAAATTCGATGATGGGGGCGACATGTTGAATACCTGCGTTATTTACCAGGATATCGACGCGCCCTTCGGCCTCAATTGTTTCGTGTGCGAGGCGTTGTACGTCTTCCGGTTTCGACATATCTGCGAACTGAAAGCGTGCGCCGGGTAGTTCGGCGGCCAGACTGCGTCCATGTTCGGTATCAATGTCGGCTAATGTGACGCGGGCACCCTGCTGTGTAAAATCGCGTGCGACCGCCAGGCCGATTCCTGACGCTGCTCCGGTTACGATGGCTACTTTGCCTGCTAGATTTCATGAGGGAACCTCCTTTGCGTGTGCTTACGTGCTTCTTGCTGCATTGACAGAAGCATGCAGGGGATTGAGTATGATAACTTCTTGTTTCTATCTACAGACTATACCATTACGGAGAGATATGGGTAAGCGCGAGTGGAGATATTTTGAGAGTTGAGCATTGTGTGTTGATGCTTTTTGCTTTCATTCCGGCATTCCGACCTTCCGGCGTTTTCAGTGTTTCTCCATTGCTCGTGGTGAGTGATTATAGATGAGAGCGGACTCTTTCCATGGATACAGTGTACATGGTTGTTTGTGGAATTGCAAGGAGGGTGGAAAACAAGATCGATCTTTAAAATTAGCCATACACAAATCTCCTTGCCTCGGGTTAATAAATGGCACGGCGGGTTAATAAATGGCACCCCTGCACAAGTCATGGCAAGGTCGATCAGAGGATGCAGCCCTCACCGCAATTGTGTTCATGTATGGTGTAGGGGTGCCATTTATAAATCCGCCGTGCCATTTATAATCGCGCACGCTCACCGCGTGGTATGAGTTATAAGCTCACAAACCGTAAGACCATTTACCACCTGGATGAACAGTGATAACATTTCCTGCATCTGGTGTATAAAGCATCCAATTATCCATCCCTCTGTCCTCATTCTCTTCAGAATAGATGCTGAAAATACGGAGGACAATAGCATGCTCAAAAGTGAGAACAGCATCAAGAGCAGGTGTCATGATCTCAAATGATTGGAGGAGGCACCCTTCGAGACACTGAATCTCAGCTTCAATTTTTGTTTCATCATCTTCCGAAGCGACGACAACGTGCTCTCCTTTTTCCAGACGCCATGCACCACCATAGACCCAAAGATACCATTCACCAAAAGATTTTTCATGCGGACCTTCTGGTGGCAGAGGTTGTCCAAAATTCATGGTCACAAAAGATCCTATCCCACGTTTTACTCCCCATGCCTTTTTGCCTATCACGCCTTGCAGCTTTGTTTGTATCTCAGCGATAATTTTCTGAAATGGAGCCATTCTTCTCAATCCTTTTTTAGACTGGGGATACAGGTTTAAGACTAGGGAGACGGGCTTGTAGGCAGCAAGAGCAACCGAACCAATGACCCCAAAGTAGAGGTGCAGTGAGCGCAGCGAACAAGCCCGTGCCCACCCATATTGTCTGTTATATGACACCCTTGTTCTTACAAATACGTGTCCACAAACTCCCAATCGAAGGTAAAGCCTGGTTTAAAAAGTGTTTCGTTCTGTAATTTCGTTTGTATTGCAGTGATTTCTTTATGGTTTGATCTTTGCATCAGGGTAAGCTTAGTGATGGTTGATAGGAATGTAAATCGCAGATCTCCGGTTCAATGAGAGAAGTCATTGAAAAATCTTTTGCAACTATTCTAAATTACGCCGAACTCTTTCTATATCGGATAGCAGAGAAGGATGAGTAAGTTGAGTCTTTTGCAAAGTTATTTGGATAGCAATCTTGTCTTCTGGCGGAATATCCACTGATGGTTTCTTCTCAGTAAGATCGATGAGCACTTCCAAAAGGTTACTAGCAAGATCATAGTCATCAGCATGGTCCAGGATAGCAAGGAGATCTCGTAAGTGTGATCGATGACCCAAACGATAACTCAGAGCCAATAATTCAGCTTTGACCGTTAAATCTTGCACCTTATTGGACAATTGAGACTCAATAAGTGAAGCAACTGTAGCTTCTTTTAGGAACTGACCAAGTGCAATTACAACGTATCTTTGTACCCGGGGGTCTAAATCAGAGATTGCCTGTTGTAAATCTGGAATACTTCCTTCATCAGCCAAGCGACCAAGTGCTTCTGCTGCTGATGCGCGCACAAACCATGTAGAATCGTTCTGTAGGAGGCTCCGCAAACGACCATGTGCAGGGAAAAAATGCAAATAACCAAGTGACTCTGCCGCATTATTGCGTACCTTCTCGTCATCATCATCGAGAGCCTCCAGAAGAGCTGGACCAAGAGCGTCTGGTTGTGGCTGCTGATCACCTAGAAATCTCAGTATAAATGCTGCATCTGCTCGCACCCTCTTATCTGGGGTCGATAAGAGGAGATCAATAAGGATTGGAATAGCTTCAACGGCTTCTAGCTCATTTAGTGCATAGATGGCTACGCTTTGCTTTTCCGGATCTCCCGATTGGCAATTCTGAATGAGTTGTGTTATCTCTTCTGTACTCATTTTTTACCTTTCTTCCCTTGATTTTTATTATTCTCACGTTTTCCACGCTCAACACCGTCAGGGAATATGTTAATATGTGATCCATCTCTAAGTTGCACATCCCAATGATCTTTGTGCAATGTGTCCCATACCCAAACATTACCATTAGCATCTCTAAATCCACCCAGTTCTTTATCCCAAGCTTTAGCAGGATCTCCTTTCGCTCCTTTGGGAGGAACATAAATATGAGATCCCGTTGCATTACCTGAAATTGGCAAGTCTTCCTGGTGCGCACGAGCCTCATTGATGGTAATTTGCGGTCCATTATTGGTAGGTACGTTGGGATGTGTAGTTGGCAAGGTAACAGTGGCAGGTGGATGTAACGCAATATGCTCTAACACATCGGTGGCTACAAACGCACTGGCTCCTGCCAATAACGCATCCGGCATACCTGACCAGATCAACCCCATGATGGCGGCTGCCGCTGCTGCTTCTGCCTCTGTCATCAGACCAATAGAAGCGGCTCCTCCTGCAACTTCAAAAGCGGCTGCTGGAACGGTGACAGGCGCGGTACTCCCTGCACTGGCAATCAGCACACCTAGCGTGATGCCAAGCCCAACGAGCAACGCAACCAGAGCCAATTTGGCTTCCGTGGCCGTATCAAAATTGGTCGCCATGGTATTATGCAACACGGCGGCCTGGGCAAGATGCTCACGTATGGTCTTCAAATCCTGTAGACTCGCCGCTGCACTGGTATGATAGGCATCGCTCGCAGTGCCAACATAGACCAGTTGAAAGGCTTCCAGGCTGCTTTCCAACTGCGTACATAGACCGTCCAGCGTCGTGTAGTGAGCGGCTAAATTGCGCCTGCCATCATGAACAGGCTCTGGTGGTGTGACATATTTGACACTCATCTCATAGGTATTGCGAATATCGGCAATCAGATCCTCAAAATCCTGGCGTAAGAATGCAGGAATCTTCTCACGTAACCCTTCCAGACTGGCAAGCAACTCCAATGGATCCACCTCTGAAATCTCTTTTCTCTTTAAGAATAGACAATTTTCAATGTATTGCGGCTTACGATGGAGACGGTGTCGGGCTGGTTTGCATTGAACTGACGATTTGCTGCTCATTCTCCTGATAATTTTGTTGGGCAACCTCTAAATGTTGTGCAAATTGATCATGCAGCGTCGCCCGCTGCAACAGGCATGTTTTCAGCTTCTGCCACCATTCCTGGTAACTTTCGACCTGGTTGGTTTGCGAGCGATCAAGCTGGCTTAGAATCGTGTCATAATGGACATCAAATGTACTCACAACCTCATGAAGGCTATCGCGGATCTGCCGATGTACCCCGGCCTGACGGTCAAATTGATCTTTCGATGGCACAACGAGAAGTTCATTCATGCTCTTTTATCACCTTTCCACATATATTTATTTATATTTGCATATTTATCAGTATACAGCAGACATATGACTGCTGCAACGTTGGGGAACCAAAACTCCTTTATGAACCTCGTCTGATTTTGGGATGTCCCTCGTTCCAGGACATGTAGCTCATACAGGTGGTTGGAGCGTAAACTCGATCAAATAGACGCCAATCTAGATGTGGAGTCACTGGCAAAAAGTCTGTCGAATGGATGGGTCTGCGTCCATTAGGGTGACGCCCCTACGCATTTTACTCGCATTACCCAGGAAGGATATAGCACCAAACTGTCAAGTCTGTTGACAATCTATTCGAAATGTGATAGTATACTTTGCATAGAAACTCAACAACTAAATGCGATTTTATCTATATTGCAGCGTCCGATGTATTGTTGAGTTATCTTTCTCTTAAACAGGGAAATGAATATTCTTGAAAACTTATCTTCAAGAGGAGGAAGCAAGCGTTTTTTATTCTTCTGGTTATTGTACATTATGTCAACATGTCATCCGTTACTTGTGAATTTAACAAGCTAAATATTCGGGTGAGTATCTCTCATTGTAAGAAGGAGCTTTTAGTGAATTGCAGAAATGTTATCACAATAGGACTATCACTTTCTCTACTTCTCGCGCTCTGTGGCGCATTTTTCATTTCTACCTCTTCTCATTTCTCTGTCCGGGCGGCGGGAGATGTGTCATTAGCCGCCACTCCTGTGACCTGGCCTGCTTTTGATGGTGGTGGGCAGCGTACGGGAGTAAATAGCGCCGAAACGACGATCACTCCTGGTAATGTCGCTACACTCAAGCAGCACTGGCATGTTACTCTGCCTGCGATCGTTGATGGGGCGGTTGCAGAATTACCCAACGTCAAGACTGCGACGGGCACCAAAACTCTACTCTACGCGACGACGAGAACTGGTAGCTTACTTGCAATTGATGCCAGTAATGGTAGCCTGGTCTGGCGTCAGGACACGAGCGGCCCAAATTATACCACGAGTTCACCCGCCATTGATCCAGCCGGGACGTTTGTTTATAGTTATGGATTGGATGGGAAAGTACATAAGTATACGATCAACACGGGTACTGAGGTGGTCAATAGCACCTGGCCTACCCTTCTAACAAACATGCCGATTGTAGAGAAGGGTTCGTCTTCTATCAATATTGTCAATGGGTACCTGTACATGAGTATTGGTGGGTATCCTGGTGATGGTGGTCACTATGAGGGCCATATCGTTGCGATCAACCTGAGTACAGGGGCCAAAACGGTCTGGAACAGTGTGTGTGCCAATATTACTCATATCCTTGGAACCACCGAGTGTGCCGACGTGCAGGCCGCTATCTGGGGCAGAGCTGCACCGACATTTGATCCGGTGACAGGTAACATCTTTGTTGCAACAGGCAATGGACCATTCAGAGGCGATGGGCTTAGTTATGGCGACAGCATCATCGAACTCACTCCAAATCTGTCCAAAGTGGTTGATAGTTATACTCCGTCCACCTATGCGACCATGCAGGCCAATGACCAGGATCTCGGCAGCACAGATCCTGTAATCCTGCCCAAGCAGGCAGGCAGTAAAACTCCATACCTGATGGTTCAGGGGAGTAAGGACAACAATATACGCCTGGTTAACCGACAAAACCTCTCTGGGAAAGGCGGTCCCAATCATGTTGGAGGCGCGATCCAGATCGTTAGCCAACCAATTAAAGGAGATGTTGATACCCAGCCTGCTGTTTGGAACGATAGTAGCGGCGTCACCTGGGTTTTCATCACGAACTACTCAGGTCTGATGGCCTACAAAGTCGTGACGACTAATGGCAACACCTCGCTGCAACCGGGCTATCAGAACACTGATGGTGGCAGTTCGCCATTTATCGCGAACGGTATTCTCTTCATACAGGGTAATAATGTGTTGTATGCTCTCAATCCCACAACCGGAGCACAGCTCTGGAATAGCAACCAGAGTTCGGCGGGAGGCACAATTGGGAGTCTGCATTGGGAGAGTCCAATCGTGGTCAATGGAAATGTTTATGTTCCTGACGCCAACGGTGGCCTGACTGCCTACGGCCTTTGATCTAAGAGAAGAGCACCTAAAAAAGACCCTCAAAGGTCAACTGAATGAGTTGGCTTTTGAGGGTCTTTTGCATCCTATCCTCTCCTTTAAACTCCTGGCAAGCTCTATTTGGCGGCGAGAGTAAGCTATTAATACAAGAGTATCTAAAATGATGCGGAGTTCATCTAAATTGATTATTGACATATCTATTTATAGATGTAGTCAATGGAGGATCTATGCAAAAGCAACCTTCTGATCGCCGCCTATTTTTGAAGCAGGCAGCCTCGTCAGGGATCCTGATAAGCGGCATAATGTCCCAGGCATTCTTGCTGAACAGTCCTGTTCATGCTGCGCCTGTTCCTCATGGTTCTTCTCGACCACCGTCAGGATCATCAAGCCTGTCAAGACCACCAGGAGCGTTAGGAATAGGAGAACGCAGGCCCCAGCCTCACGCCTCTTCCTGGTCTGGTTGGGAGGATCTGGGCGGCATTATTACGTCCGGGCCAGCAGCGTCTTCCTGGTCGAGTGGGCGCCTGGACTGTTTCGCGAAGGGTCAGGACAACGCGCTCTGGCACAAATGGTACGACGGAGGGTGGTCCAACTGGGAGAGCCAGGGAGGCATCATTGATGATGCACCGGCAGCAGTCTCCTGGGCTTCGGGTCGCATCGATTGTTTCGCAAGAGGCATGGATAACGCGCTCTGGCATAAATGGTATGATGGGAGCTGGTCCAATTGGGAGAGCCTTGGTGGTATTATCACTTCAGGCCCGGCGGTTGCCTCTTGGGGCGATGGACGGTTGGATTGCTTCGCGAAGGGTCAGGACAACGCGCTCTGGCATAAATGGTACGACGGAAACTGGTCCAATTGGGAGAGCCAGGGAGGCATCATTGATGATGCACCGGCAGCAGTCTCCTGGGCTTCGGGTCGTATTGATTGCTTCGCAAGAGGTACAGATAATGCCATGTGGCACAAATGGTACGATGGAAGTTGGTCTGGCTGGGAGAGCCTCGGTGGCACCACCCTCTCAGGACCGGCGGCAGCTTCCTGGTCGAGTGGACGGCTGGACACGTTCGCGAAGGGCACAGATAATGCGCTCTGGCATAAATGGTACGATGGAAGCTGGTCCAATTGGGAGAGTCTGGGTGGCGTATTTGATGATGCCCCAGCCGCTGTATCGTGGGGACCTGATCGCATCGATTGTTTCGTGCGTGGAATGAACAATCACATGTACCATAAGTGGTGGAGCTAGCTCAATTCTAGCCTCATAGGCCCGGGCGTGAGTACACAAAATAGAGGATCACACCTACGATTACCATCAGTACGCCAATGCCGCCCATGGTGAAGATCACATAATTAAGGGCTGTATGGCCGCTGGTGGTATTTGTATTGCCTCCACCTGGAGGAGTCGGAGTTGGTACAACCGTTGGTGTTGGCGTAGGCGTTGGTGTAGCTGTGGGCGTGGGAGATGGTTCAGTTGTAGGAACAGTTGTAGGAGGTATAGGGGTCGGCGCGATAGTCGCTGTAGGAGTTGGAGATGGTACGGCAGTTGCTGTAGGAGTCGCTGTAATTGTTGGCACCGTTGTTGGTACGGTTGTAGCCGTAGCGGTGGCTATCAGTTGTTTTGGTGCCGCTAATGGCCCGGCTGTGTGTGCATGTGCCGCCTCTGGTAGCATCAGATAGACCATAAAGAGACAGGCGGTGATAATGAAAAGGAGAAGAAAAAAGCGCTTGAGAAAAATGGTCATAACAAAAAGACTCCTACAGAATGCATCTTGAGATTCTAATTGCTAAAACGTTGTAGGATTGGGACACGTAACAAATTTGTTAAGATGGTGTGCGTTGTCGTAGCGCTTCATACAGTGCGATACTTCCCGCCACTGCGGCATTCAATGAGTTGACGAATCCGTGCATAGGTAACTTGATAAGCAAGTCGCAGTGCTCACGTACCAGGCGGCTGATCCCTTTCCCTTCATTCCCCACGACGAGTGCCAGAGGTCCACGCAGGTCGGCCTTTGTATAGAGCGTCTGCGCCTCACCTGCAAGGCCGACAACCCAGACATTTTGCTTTTTGAGATAGTCGATTGTTCGTGTCAGATTCGTTTCCTGGGCAATACGTAGATGTTCGGTGGCACCCGCCGATGTTTTGACGACGGTGGCATTAATTGTAGCCGCGCGATGCTCTGGAATAATAAAACCATGTACACCGGCAGCTTCCGCAGTACGAAGCAGGGAGCCAAGGTTGTTGACATCCTGAATAGCATCGAGAATCAGCAAAAACGGAGCCTCCTGGCGACTCTCGGCGTAGGCCAGAATCTCGTCCGTGCTTATATACTCACGTTCAGTAACCAGTGCAATGCAGCCCTGGTGCACCGCTCCGTGGCTGATCTGGTCCAGTCGCGCTCGTGGCACGATCTCGACCGGTATTCCCCGTTGCTCAGCCTCCTGTACAATAGCAAAAGTTACAGGTGCTTCACGCTGTCCTTCTGCTAACAAGAGACGCTTTACCTGCCGTACCGAATGCAATGTTTCCAGAATGGGGTTGCGTCCCCAGATATATTCCGCCATAATTCTCCCTTAAAGTAACATTTCGCAGTGCAGTATAACATATTTAATCCACACGGGCTTGTAAAGGACGTCGACATTTAGAAAGAGCTACTAAACGGCGAGGGATCACTAAAAGGAGAATGGGGAGAAGATTGCCCGACCTGCGGATCTGGGGCACTGAGCAGAGCAAGCCATTGTTTAAAATCAGGACAATTTTTGAGGCTGGATGAGGCCCACGCGCGGTCAAACAGATCAAGCAGCGCAGGTGTCAGTGACCAGAGTACATCGCGTGCAATCTTCCAGCGTGTGCCACCCTGAGTTTGTAGTTCTTCTGGCAGAAATAATGAAATTGCATCGGCTGGCACCTGTGCACGCAAGAGGGGATGCCACCATGTGAGTATCTCGGTTAGCAGCATGGCACCTGCGAAGCGGTCTCCATACTCAGACCATTGTCCTTGCCTACCAAGTTTACGGTGCTGATAACCCTGTGAACCATGACTGAGACGCTTTGGCGGCAGTATCCCTGGCATGTAGACCCCTTCGAGATCAATAATTTCTACCTTTTTGAAATCTGGTGAGTACATGATATTGCCGCCAGAGATGTCTGTGTGGGCATATCCGCGCTGCTCCAACTCACAGAGAATCCGTACCGTAGCTCGTGCCATGTCAAGAGCATTTTCGTGCGTGTATGCCTGGCTTGCCTCCGGCGAACGTATCAGTCCGCCCCATGTCTTCCACGGTAACCAGGGCATCAAGATAGCGTATTCCAACTCGGGAAATGTGGCAATCACTTCATCGCATGCTGGTCGGGTAATACAGATGCGATGGCTCAAATAAAATCCCTGCGATTTCTGAAACTGTAAGAGTTTGTCTGTTACTGGCACGATATGTTCGCTACGATATGCTGGCTTCAGTACTTTGAGAGCCCAGAAGTTGCCGTGCTCCATGTTACGTAACACATAGATAAACCCCTCCTGGCCCTCGATCATGCAGGCTTCCGCTGTATCGCCAGGGAGCAATCGCTGGGGCACGAACTCGTATGTTGAGCCTCCAATATGAAGTTGGGTCTCTGGTCGTGGGTTGAAGACGCTCATACGCTCTTATTCCCTCTCATTTAGAATTGTTTATCGTAATTGTGTACCGGCAGAAACGGCAAATGCCAGTTTCACCAGTTCAGAGTGCACGCCAGGAAAGAAGAGGAGCGCCCCTTTTTGCAGGTGGTATCCATAGTTATTGATGTTCTGTCGATAGACATCTGGCAAAGGCGAGGAGAGATGAAATAATCTTTTTGCATGCTCGTTCATAATATCGTTGGGTCTCTGTATTCCGTCCCATTGATACCAGTCTTGCACAGGTTGACGCAGCAGATCCTCGGCCATGTAGACATGCTCAACCAGGACCTGGCCGTCGCTGAAGCGCATCGCCTGAATGCGTTTCACAAAAGGTGTGGGATCATCAGTCGTAAAATGTGCATCCGTGAGGTGACAGACGAGTGGTGCAGGTCGACGCAGTGAGGCACTACGCTGCAGTGCTGCTTGATAGCTCTGCAATAGCTTTTCCACGCTTGCAAAGCCTGCCAGAGTATCCGTTTCCCCTTGCGCATCCAGTTTCGGTACTCCTGCCTGCACCAGGTCGGGCAAGTTGCAGATGCCGTCCAGCACATCGCTGACGCGCGTATTGTAAGACAGAATTGCAATCTGATATTGTGGCTGCGGAATACCGTCGCGCATAGAGCGACGAATCATGTGGCGTATTGACTCGCGCAGGGCCGTATTCACAAGGTCGATCTTCGTCGTCGCACCACAGAGCTGATTTATTGAATCACTGGTGTCAATCAAATAAATGATTAATGCGGGCGTGAGGGTTGTAGCTGGTTGTGTATAGAGTTCCGTATCCATAACTTGTCTGTTCTTGCCTTCCTGTTCATATCTCTTTATTATAAATATTGCGTATTTATATTCGTGCATATTACTTTGTGCACGGTCATGATTTGCCTTTGCTTACCTCTTTTTCCTGCTCTAGTTCTATGGTAAAATGCTGAATGCACAAGGTCGTGCTATATTCTATCACAAATGGTCCTGGTGAGGAACAGAACGCAAAAGCCCATTAGGGGACATTGACGCCCCTACGCCAGTGCCAACGGTTTTCCCTCGAAGGATGGGGAACCATTTTAATATATATTGAATTTATGTTTGTCAAAAAGCAACTATAGTGCCTTGAGAAGGGAAGCTGCATGCACACGCTACTTATTACATTGGTTGGACCTGAGCGAAGCACTGATCTGCAAGTGCCAGGCGAAGCTCCTCTACGCGAACTCCTCCCAGCATTTATTAAACTCTGCGCTCCACGTTCAGCAGGCAGTGGAAAAATGGATGCTGCGAGCTGGAGTATTGGTCGCGCGGATGACTCTACGCCTCTTGATCTAAACCGTTCGCTCCTTGATGCCTATATTGTGAATGGGACTGTATTACTTCTACACGAACAGGTGGCATGGGAATCGCCACAACATATAGAGTATTCCTCTACACATCGCCTGGGACATCTTTCGCATGGCCATGCAACAACGTTCCATGTACCTGTCCGCGAATATCCTCCGCGCCTGCCCTCTGAAGAGATCGTCATCGGCGCACCTCCCCAGGTCGCGCTGGCTCAGGGAGGTGCTGCGTCCTGGCTGCAGATGTTATTGCCTGTTGTTGGCTGTCTGGGCGGCGCTGTCTTTTTCCTCTCGTATTTCATCGGAGGATCAGTAAATGCAAATAAATGGATGCTTGTAATCGCCCTGGTGGTGCCGCTCATCTCCATCGTTGCCTCAGTGTCGACGGTTCTTATTCAGAAATGGACAGCAAAGAGGCAGCGCAAGTATGCACGCGAAAAATACCTGGAATATCTCACTGCATGGCGTACACGCCTGCGTGAGACCGCTGATCTGCAGAAGATGGTCAGCTCACGCCTCTATCCGGATCTGCCAGTACTGGCGAAAAATGTCATTGATCGCCAATATCTCTGGGAACGACGACCCGGCGATTACGATTTCCTGCATATCAGCCTGGGGCACGGGCCGGTGCCTTTAAACAATCGTATCCGACTTGGCCTTGGTGCCGATCCTATGGTCAAGTATGAACCAGAATTGCGAGCGGAAGCTGAATTGCTGGTTGCGCAATACCATCATATCGACGACGAACCGGCAATTATTCCCTTGCGTACTACTGGCGTTCTTGCTATCACGGGAAAGCGTACCAGCGTTCTTCCCCTTGTACGTGCAATGCTCTGCCAGATCGTTGCTTTTCATATGCCTAGAGATGTACGTTGCGCAGCATACTTCCCGCGCGATGCAACACCTGAGTGGAGCTGGCTCAAATGGTTGCCTCATGTTCAGCGTTTACGTCATAGCAAAGCGCTACATCAACAAACGGGCGAAGCACTCTGCCTTCTGGCCGATAACCTGGCTGCCTGTCAGGAGTTGCTCACTACTCAGATCAAGCCAGAGCTAGAACTGCGACGCAAGCTAAACGAGGATAAGCGCGACAATAGCGCAAATGTTATGCTCCCTCACCTGATCTTTGTTATTGACGGTTTCATACCCGGTGGCGAACTGACACAAATGCCCGAAGTGGATGAACTGGTCCGCGATGCCGCAACGTTAGGAGTGACCATTCTCTGTATCGTCGATGAAGCGGGATGGGAACCTACAAGCACACAGTCGCGTATCGTCGTGACTGAGGGCGGCTGGCTCTCCTTTGAAGTTGCTTCATTCGAGGGGAGACGCATGAAAGGCGTCGTGCCCAATGCCACAAATGTGGAGACCTGCGAAACAATTGCACGTAGCCTGGCTCTCATTACCCTGGCTAATGGCGGCATGGAAGATGACTTCTCACAAGATATACGCCTGCTCGATCTGCTGGATATTCCAGTAGTGGAGTCTATTCGACCTTCAAAGGTATGGGTGCAACGGCCACGAGAGTCGGTACTACGTGCCCCAATTGGGAGACTTGAAAAAGGTAAAACGTTGCTGCTCGACCTGAAAGAGGCCGCTGAAAAAGGTGATGGGCCGCATGGTCTCGTTGTTGGTGCGACCGGCTCAGGAAAAAGCGAACTGCTGCGCACGCTGGTCATCAGCCAGGCAATGCTGCATGATCCCAGCATGGTAAATTTTGTATTCGTGGACTTCAAAGGTGGCGCTTCGTTTGCTGACCTTGCCTCATTGCCTCACGTGGCCGGTATGGTTACGAACCTGGAGAACGAACCATCCCTGGTCGACCGTATGCATTCATCGCTGACGGGTGAATTGCGGCGGCGGCAACGTATGCTGCGCGAGGCTGGCAATCTCGATAATGTTCAGCAATATCAAATCAAATGGAAAACGAACTCGGACAACATGGAGCCCATGCCACACCTGCTTCTCATCGTCGACGAGTTCGCCGAATTGCTAACAAATCGCCCTGATTTTCTGGACCTGTTTATCACTATTGGACGTGTCGGACGTAGCCTGGGGCTACATCTACTTCTGGCAACGCAGCGTCTGGAGGAAGGACGCCTCAAAGGGTTAGAAAGCTATCTGCGCTATCGTATCTGTTTGCGTACTTTTAGCGCGGCTGAAAGCTCTGCTGTGCTGGGCAAACCTGACGCCTACTACCTGCCATCCTCTCCAGGGGTGGGGTATCTCAAAATAGATGCCAGCACACCACTGCGCTTCAAAACCGCTCTGGTCTCGGTCCCTTACGTTCCCACGACGCGACAGCTCGTTGCCGCCGATTTTATACGCGAGTTTACTCCCAGTGGACGCCTGGTACCCAATCCAACAATTGTGAGCGACATAAACGCTATACAGGCGGATGCGAACCTGACGGAGATGGATGTGGTTATTGGTCGCCTTGCTGAACCGACAGCCCCTGAGAATCAAGTTTCCGTTCACCAGGTGTGGCTGCCTCCTCTGCCCAAAAGTCTCAAACTTGAAGCATTGCTCCACAAGAACTTTGATGGCACGTCCTGGTATGCCGATCCACCGTTTGGCCCGTTACGTACCCCTGTTGGCTTACTTGATGTACCACTGGATCAGGTTCAAGTGCCCTTGTTACTTGATTTTTCTGGTGCCGGTGGCCATCTTGCGATAGCGGGTGCACCACAATCAGGTAAAAGTACATTTCTGCGTACATTAATGACATCGTTCATCGTGACTCATGCGCCGCGCGACGTGCAATTGTACTGCATCGACCTCGGAGGTGGACAACTACGCCCGTTTGAAGCCTTCCCTCATGTCGGGGCTGTGTGTACGAAAACGGATCGTGAGAAGATACTCCTGCTCATGCGCTTAATGTATAAGGTCATTGCGGACCGCGAAGTGCTGTTTCGTGACCATAATATCGAGAGCATGGCAACGTTCCGTATACGTCGTCAGGCTGGTGACTTCGCCAATTTCCCCTTTGGTGATGTATTCTTGATTATCGATAATCTGGCCCAGCTCTTGCACGATTTTGAGCAGCTTGAGGCCGATCTCGTGAACCTGGTGGCGACCGGGCTTACTTATGGCGTGCATATCGTTGTGGCATCCAATCGCTGGGCCGAAATACGTGCAAAAATACGCGATAATATTGGCACACGCCTGGAGTTGCGTCTGAACGACCCGGCTGATTCGGAGGTCGATAAAAAGAAATCTGCCGAATTGCTTATCGGAGTGCCCGGGCGTGGTTTAACCAAAGAGAAGCTGCAATTTCAGATCTGTCTACCATGGGTCAGCACCGACCAATCCAGCAGCGTATCCGGCGAACGCTCTCAACAACAGGCACTGGACGCCCTGGTAGAGCGTACCAACATGTGGAGAGGTCCGGTGGCATCCCCCGTGCTCATGTTACCCTCTCAGGTGAGGCGACAGGAGCTACTACGGGCTGAGGTACCTGGACATGCAGGGGTGCCAATTGGTCTAGAAGAGTTCCGCCTCGATCCAATCTATGTCGATCTGCTCTCCGCTGAACCTCACTTCCTGGTACTTGGTGATGGCGAATGTGGCAAAACAAATCTGTTGCGCCTCTGGTGGAGCGAGTTGACGCGACGCTACACGCCTGAGCAGGTGCAGATTGCCGCTATTGAGTGCCGGGCCACTACTAACCTGCTTGATATCACGCAGAGCAAGCATTTCCTGACATACGGGAGTATGCGTGTGCCATCTTCAGTGAAGGAGAGCGTAGAATGCCTGACGACTACATTAAAGGAGCGTGCGCTACCTACGACCTATAGTTCAATTCAGGATCTTGTTGCTACAAAAGCATGGACGGGGCCACACTACTTCCTGTTCGTTGACGACTATGATGCGGTAGCTTCTCCATCGGGTTCTCCCCTGACTCCGTTGCGCGACCTGATCGTGCAGGCGCGTGACGTTGGCTTCCATGTCGTCCTGACGCGCACGGTAAGCGGCCTGACCAGCACGTCATACGAGACAGTCATTAAAAGCTTGCGCGAGTCTGGGAGTCCAGGATTGATCATGAGCGGCAATCGCCAGGAAGGCAAGCTTCTGCACGATCAGGCGGCAACAAATCTTCCTGCTGGACGCGGTTACCTGGTGCAACGGAAATATCCAGCGACGCTGGTGCAGGTTGCGCTGGCGTAGGGATGTCACCCAATACGGTTCAAATACCGAGAATCTCTCCTTCTGGGGTAGGGGCGTGAGCTTGCCTCCGCCCTGGCTGCCACATCGTCTCGTTCCCCCACCAGGGCGGAGGCAAGCTCACGCCCCTACCCGAATTTCCTTCATTCGTTTTATTTGAACGGTATTGGGGCGTCACCTTGCGTGCGCAGGCAAGGTGATGCCTCTACCCTCTGAACTGAGCTCTCTCCCCGACAGAAACTGTATTCCAGGGAAAAATGGGGGGATAGGTGTGGCTCACGGGCTTATTCGCTCCGCTCATCGCGCCCCTACGATGGCATGCACGAGATGCAAATCCGTCAAAAGAGATGTCTACCCACTCGTAGGGGCGCGATGAGCGGAGCGAATAAGCCCGTGCCGTGCCGTTCATCCCCCAAAAGGCGAGAACACAGTTTCTGTCGGGGAGAGAGTCTGAACTGAGGGATCACGCTGACAGTATCCAACGGAAGAGAAAAGCTCAACCTCCTAGTACTTAACTCCCTAATCGTAAACAAATACCCTTTTGTGCATTATACTAGGTAGTGCCATTTGTAGTGCCAATTTCGAACTCCTTAAACCTGATGCAAGGAATGTTCAGGAACCCTCTGGTGAAAAGGACTTCCGTTTCCCAAAGAAGGGACCTGTGTCAATATTCCTATGCCTGCATGCCAGCTACACTCTAGATGTAAGTGGAAAAGGGTGTTTGTTAAATCTTGAAAGGAGTGTGGAGCATGAGTGCAGCAGGAGTGAGGGGCGAGCTCTGGACCGAGTTTATCGAGACCAGAGAGCAGAAATTACGCTGAAGAATTGATTACCGAATATGCACCACTGGTGCGTTTTGTTGTTGGGCGTCTCGGCATTCCTCCGACGAGCCTTTTAGAGATTGATGACCTGGTGAGCTATGGGATGATCGGCCTGATTAATGCGATAGATCGTTTTGACCTTGTACGAGGAGTACCATTTGAGGCGTTTGCGACACCTCGTATCCGAGGATCGGTAATCGATCACTTACGTTCGCTGAACTGGCAGCCACGTGCAGCAGTTTCACGTGTACGACAGGTTGAAGCGGCATTGGCCAGTGTGGAGCAACGTATGGGCCGACCGGCAAAAGAAGAAGAGGTGGCAGGCGAACTCGGCGTATCAATAGAACGCTATCGACAGGTATTGCTAGATGCCAGCACAACTGTTCTCTCGCTGGATGTACCGGTGAGCTCGTTTCATGACGAAGAAATGTCGCCACTCAAAGATCTCCTGGAGGATGAAGATGCACCAGGGCCAGCCGAGGAAGCGGAACACCAGGAGATGGCAATTGCACTCAGCTCTGCAATCGAGCAACTTCCGGAGCGCGAACAACTATTACTCTCCTCTATTATCAAGAAGAGTTGACGATGAAAGAGATTAGCAAGATCATGAGTGTCTCAGAGTCACGCGTGTGCCAACTCCATATGCAGGCAATTATGCGTTTACGTGGCGTATTACATACCCACCGGCCTGAGGGGGATCCTCCGGCCGGTAAACATACATCAAAGCGTACACAACAAAAAGCTGAGACACAGGAGAAACTCCCTGGCTCGCAAGCTGAAGAAACGAAGGAGGTTGTCGCCGGAGGTAAACATAAACGCCTGGTTTCATAATGTTCTAACTGCTTATCACTATTTCTTGTTTACTGACAAATATAGTATATTATCGGTAAGCAAAGAAAAAGAAGACGAACAATGGAATGTATTGCTAAATTCGGGTGTTCTCTCTAATAAGCGGGAGTAATTACGTTTATGAAAGTAGGATCTGTAAGTACACACCTCCAATTGGTGGGTACACAATCAGAACGGCTACCAGAAACCGCAATTGTAACCGAAATTGGTACTTTTATGGTCTGGGAAGGTCTTGCATCTTCCTTAGCACAACAAGAAGTGGCCGAACATGGTGTTCACTCGTTTCAATGGTGGTCGGATGTTCGCGCCGCTCGTGTAGCGATGTTACGAGCACGGGTGAAATCTGGCATGTATAAAGTTGATAGTACGACTATTGCAGAATTTATTCTGAGCGATAAAATTCACTCCGAATAGATTGACCTGCAACCTAAAAATGTATATACTCAATGTAACTGCTCTTTGCTGTTAAGCGTCTGAGTATTATAGAGAATTACACTCACTACTTAAATTCTTTGCGGTCACGCTGGTACAAGTGCTCGAAAGAACACTGGTCGCGGCGCAGGGACGCTTAGACACGCTCTTAATGAAGGGGGCCTGTATGCTTGTATTGCGACGAAAAGTTGGTGAAAGTATTGTGCTTGCTGGTGTGATCAACGTTTCAGTGTTGGCCGTTGAAGGCGAGCGAGTTAAAATTGGAATCAGTGCGCCACCTGATGTTACGATTGTACGTGAGGAATTGCTACACGTAGCAAATGAGACCTCTGAGCCTCGTACAACTCCCATTCAACAATCGACCAGGTGACATGAAAAACTAATGTAGTGATGAACAGAGCTCTCTCTACCCATCACTACATATAGTTTCTTGTGCCTGTTTTTAGGACTCAGGTGTTACCTCTACCTTATGTCCATTGGCCTGCTCTTTAGGCTTGCTCAATCCACTCGTAGGGGCTGGTATTTCTTGTATAAAAGCTTCAGTCATCTCACGTGCCTCATCATCATGATACTGAATGGGGGGCGACTTCATGAGATATGCACTTGGTCCCTCCAATGACCCGCTCAACCCGCGATCCAGTCCAAGTTTGACCAGGCGTACCGCATCAATGACCACTCCCGCCGAGTTGGGCGAATCCCATACCTCTAACTTCAACTCTACATTTAATGGCACATCTCCAAACGTACGACCCTCTAAACGAATATACGCCCACTTACGATCACTAAGCCATTCTACATAATCTGATGGCCCGATGTGTACGTTCTCTTCGCCCAGGTCATAGTCAAGCTGACTGGTTACCGCATTCGTTTTGCTGATCTTCTTTGACTCAAGACGCTCACGCTCCAACATATTGTAGAAATCGGTATTTCCTCCTACATTCAATTGCATCGTGCGCTCCAGCTTGACTCCACGCTCACGGAAGAGACGAGCCAGCATGCGGTGCACAATCGTTGCTCCAACCTGGCTCTTAATGTCGTCTCCGATCATGGGCAGCCCGGCCTCTTTGAAACGGTTTTGCCAGTATTCCTCGCGTGCAATAAAAACTGGAATGCAGTTGACGAATCCCACACCAGCCTGCAATATTTGCTCTACATACCACTTGGTCGCTGTCTCGGAACCAACCGGTAGATAGTTGATCACAACGTCAGTGCCTGTGTCCTTTAAAATGTGCACAATGTCAGCTGTCGGTCCCGGTGCCTTGGTAATCACCTTCGACAAATATTTGCCCAGCCCATCATGCGTCATCCCACGATGCACTTTTGCATTCAGGTGTGGTACATCGGCGAAACGATAGGTATTGTTCGGTGCCTCGTAAATGGCTTCGCTGATGTCTTTCCCAACCTTATTGGTGTCTATATCAAATGCAGCGGAGAACTCTACATCGCTGATATGATACCCCCCCAGATTGACATGCATCAAACCCGGAATAAAGTCTTCTGACTTCGCCTCTCGATAGTACTGCACTCCTTGCACCAGCGAACTGGCACAGTTACCTACTCCAATAATTGCAACGCGTACTTTTTTACTACTCATCTCTCACTCCTGATTTTCTCACACTTATACCATCCCTGGATATAAGTTGTGTAACAACTTCTTATACTATACCCCCATTTTGCGGTTGATTGCTACCTGTCTCGACGGGCCTTATGATGTTATAATAATAACATTCGCGACTGATTTTCGTCGAATTGATAACTTAAACAGGTCATATGAAGGAGAATACCAGGACATGGCAAACGTCGGGTTCACAATCTGGTTCACGGGTCTCTCTGGCTCGGGCAAAAGTACCCTCTCGGAGATTCTTGAGCAACGACTGCAAGCACGTGGACGGAAGGTTGAGATTATGGACGGCGACCTCGTACGTACACATCTCAGCAAGGGTCTGGGCTTTAGCCGCGAGGATCGGGATACAAATATCAAACGCATCGCTTTTGTGTGCAATCTGCTCTCGCGTAACGGGGTCATCTGCATCTCTGCCGCTATCGCTCCCTATCGCGAAGCTCGTGAGTGGGCCCGCGAACACATCGGCAATTTTGTCGAGATCTATATAAAATGTCCCCTTGAAGTCTGCCGCGCACGCGATGTGAAGGGTCTCTACAAGCTGGTCGACGAAGGCAAAATCAAGAACTTTACTGGTATCGATGATCCCTACGAGGAACCACAGCATCCCGATCTGGTGGTCGAAACGGACAAAGAAACGGTTGAAGAGAGCATTGGCCGCATTTTCGCAAAGCTGGAAGAGCTCGGTTACCTTGAATGGGAAGATTCTTCCGCTGAAACGATAGCGATAGTCGCCGATCACGCATAATTAGAATGAATGGAGTAACGATGACCGATAGTTTGATCTCCCCTCATGGAGGAGAGTTGATTCTGAACCGAGCAACTGAGACTGAACAGGCCGGATTATTGAAACAGGCAAAGGATCTGCCACAAATAACAATTGGTTCACGCCAACTGGCCGACCTGGAGATGCTGGCAATCGGTGCCTACAGTCCCTTGCGCGGCTTTATGTCCCGTGCGGATTATCTGGGCGTAGTGAATGAGATGCACCTCAGCAATGGGTTGCCCTGGTCTATTCCGATTACGCTCTCAACTTCTGAGGAGCAAGCAAAACACCTGACAATTGGTTCTCAGATAGCTCTGGTAAATGCACAGGGAGACGTACAGGCGATCCTGAAACTGGAAGAGAAGTATGATTACGATAAGCAACTGGAGGCACGCCAGGTCTATCGTACGGAGGATGAAGCACATCCGGGCGTAAATGTGCTCTACCAGCAAGGTGAGATTCTGCTAGGTGGCCCTGTGCGCGTCCTGGCCTTGCAGTCGCAGCAGTTTGCGCAGTATCGCTTCACTCCTACGCAATCGCGAGCTCTCTTTGCCGAACGTGGCTGGAAACGTGTCGTCGGCTTCCAGACGCGCAACCCTGTGCATCGCGCCCACGAATACATCCAGAAGTGTGCAATGGAAACGGTCGATGGTCTTTTCCTGCATCCTCTCGTCGGTGATACAAAGGGCGACGATATTCCCGCCGATGTGCGAATGCGCTGCTATGAGGTGTTGCTGGAGAATTACTATCCCGCCGACCGCGTGATTTTAGGCGTTTTGCCGGCTGCAATGCGCTATGCTGGTCCACGCGAGGCGATCTTTCATGCTCTGATGCGCAAGAACTATGGCTGCTCACACTTTATCGTGGGGCGCGACCATGCGGGCGTCGGGAACTATTATGGCACCTACGATGCACATTACATCTTCGCCGAGTTTGGTCCCGATGAGTTGGGCATCACGCCAATGTTCTTCGATCACACGTTCTTCTGTCGCACCTGCGATGCAATGGCTTCCAAAAAGACCTGTCCTCATTCTGGGGAGCAACATGTCACCCTTAGTGGCACAAAGGTGCGCCAGATGTTGCAGGCAGGCCAGATTCCTCCACGCGAATTCTCTCGCCCCGAGGTTGCGCAAGTACTTATTGATGCGATGAGGCAACCGGTGGCGTAGTATATATAGATTTTCAGGTAAAACAGAACATGGTATCGTTCGACCGTAACGATACCATGTTCTGTTTTGCTTATAAGCACAATCTGTCAAGCAGTAGTTGAAATTCCAGATGGGAGTATCGAAGCACATCTAAATAAATATCAGGCCGAACATGGCGGTAAAGATGCTATTGTACGAATTGCTCATCGTCATAAGGGACCAGGAGCAATTCTCCCTTCTGCTAAGACTGTAACTGACAAAACTCGCGTAAAAACGGTGAAGGAATTTGTTCAGTCGCAAGAAGCTTCCAAGCAGGATACTGATAGCAGCGTATAATAATTTTTTGCAAGATGCTGCTCTGGCTCGTTTTAGTCAGCTTGGAGAAACCGACACACTCGTAAGAAACTCAGGTTTATTAGAAACTCAGGTTTATTGTAACGTGAGTTGTACAAAGATGTGAAAGAACCTCCACTAGAAGTTCTCTTTGCCCGGAATTAATCCGCACGCTTCTCATAGGGTGCGGATTATAGATTGAGCATATAAGTTTTGCAAAATGAAGTCTGATAATCAGTTAATGACTCTTCATGAAAGGGGAAACCTCAAATGCCTGCATCATTTTTGCCTAAACGCCGTCAGCTTCTTTATCTGTGTATAGCCAGCAGGTTTCTGACCTGTCTCAGGATTCTAGTTTACAAGGGTTTCAGCAACGTGGTGCACACCTGGCTCTCTGCCATGATGCGCTGGTGGGGCTCGCAGGAAATTTGGAGGAACAGCGCGGGATCGCAGCAGATGCTATCTATAATGAGTTAGCAGCTCATCTTGTCCCTGGCGCTCAGTAGACTCCATCGGGGAGCTCACTTATCGCAGTTGCACAGCATTTTGGTTTTATGTATGCTAAACAGTGAGTTCTAAGGATACAAAGGATACAGGTCGATGAAGCGGTGGATGCAATAAATCGGGTCCCTACGGGTTCTGGTGCCTGTTTGATGAAGTAGTGGATATAGATCGATGAATCGGTGGACGCGATAAATCGGGTCCCTACGGTGTTGAGCCAGGGCACCTGAATGCGCTGGCTCAACACAGAAACCTTACCTGAAGAACTCCAGCACTGCCTTCACCCCATCCTCGAAGCTCACCTCAGATTTCCAGCTCAGAAGACGCTCGGCCTTGCTGACATTGAAGTAGGATTGGTAGATATCGCCAGCTCGTTTGGGAGCTTTCGTGATCGGCGGTTCGTAGCCAGTCAGTTGAGCCAGCGTTTTGTAAATTTCACTGACGGAGATGGGCCGCCCGGTACCAATACAGAAGATGTCGTTATCGCCCCGGCTGACCGCTTGCAGATTGGCACGGGCAACGTCTGTCACAAAGACATAATCTTTCTTCTGTTCGCCATCCCAGTCGATACGTACCGGCTCATGGGCAAGGAAACGCTTGGCAAAGATCGCGATGACGCCCGCTTCGCCGTTAGGATCCTGGCGTGGTCCATAGACATTGCCATAACGGAGGGCGGTATAGGTCAGGCCGTGAGCCGCTTGCCAGTAGCGCAGGTAGTGCTCCGCTACCATCTTCGTGATGCCATAAGGTGATTTGGGTCGCTGCACGGTATCTTCATCGATGGGGAGACGCACGGGCGTTCCATATGTCGCACCGGAAGAGGCAAAAATAATCTTACGCGTACCCACGCGCGTACTGTTGGTCAACACGTTCAACAGGCCAAACACATTGACGCGTGCATCGAGTTGGGGATTGCGCGTCGAAACGGAGACGCTATGCTGTGCCGCCTGGTGACTCACAACTTCTGGCTTGACCTCATCAAAAATACGTGCCAGTGCCGCTTCATCGGTAACATCGGCGCGATAAAAATGGGCTGCTGCATTCAGATTGGACTCTTTTCCACCACCTTGCTCCCATAGATTATCGATTACAGCCACCTCGTGGCCGGCTGCCGTAAAGCGATCAACAATGTGGGACCCGATGAAGCCAGCTCCGCCTGTAACAAGTATCCTCATAAAAGAATGAACCTTTCTCGACAAATATTTTTTGTCCAGGTAGTTAATGACGTAGGATGTTCCTTTGTTATAATTGTAGCGGCTTTTTTCAAATTTGCATACATATTTTGTAACTCTTCAGGTCTGCTCAGCGCCGTAGGCGCTGAGGAGTCAGACCCCTACTGAATAGTTACCATATTTTTTAGAGTACGTGCAGGATTTTTGTCCATTGGCCCATTCTTCTCGACACACAGACACGATAAATCTGGTCCCTACGAGAATTGTTCCAGGGCTGTCTGAAGTTCATGTGGATGGGCCAGGACCGGGAAGATGTTTAGTCCGGTCTCCTTGCGCAGGCGATCCAGAACGCGATGATCTCCTGGATTGGACATGGCTACGGTCAGGATGTCGCGGTCACGACCAATAGGGAAGCAGCGCAATTCCTGGGCAAGCATTGGATCGACCAGCCGTTGTAGCCGAACAGGCAGCTTACGCGGGAGAAATGAGACATAAGGAACGCCTAGCTTGCGGGCCAGCTCGGGCAATTCTACGTCCTTCGCTCCATCGGTTCTACGTTTAGATTTCTCTGGCTGCAGATCCAAACTTCGTAGCGGTTCACTTGCGGTATTTATACACTGGCAAACATCGATGAAAGGTGCAGAGCAGGCACTATAGCCAGTAGTTATTCTACAAGGATGGAGATAGTCACCTTCGAGCGTATTGTTGATATGCCAGAGCAAAGCATCCCAGAGGCGTTCCTGGACAATCTCTCCCCCCTGCTGATTGGCTCCTGAAAGGATGAAGTAGAATGTGTGACCTGACAAAAAAACACTATCCGTTCTACGTACCAGTGAGCGAAGATGTTCGAGGTAGTAGCGTGCACTTCGCCTGGCAAGAGCGGGGGAGTTATTCCCCATTCTCCCATTTTGGGCAAAGTCGAGAGTGATAGTGACTAACGCAACCTGTTTCTTATTCAGTGTACACATCCTTGAGGCAATGACTTCAAGGGTTTCAATAGGTTCAATAGGTTCAATAGGTTCCATAGATTTTACATATTCGTGATTGGCTGGTTCTAGAGTTGCTAGAGAAAGGGCCTCCTTGCGCATAGCATGGCTCCTCTTTGTTTCTATATAAAGGCGTGTCGTTATTAATAAAAAGAGTACCTCAAGGAGGCTACAAAAAAAGCACGAATGTGGTTGTGTTCTTGTTAAGAGTACACGTTTATGGTTAAGATCATTGAGCAGTTTGCCTCGGATGCAAACGTGTTACTGCTGGTCCCTCTCCTGAAGAAATTCGAGAGTTTTGGCACGTGCCATCTCCAGGCTCACACCAAGACTACCCAGGACACTTGATGCAATTCCCTCGCCTTCGCGTACCAGGCCCAGCAGGAGATGTTCGGTGTTGATTGATTTATGTCCCAGGCGATTAGCTTCATCAGCGGCCAGGTGAATCTGTGCACGTGCCAACGGTGTTAGAGATACTTCGTCCGAAGTCGAGTGTTCGCCATGACCCACAAGCGTTTCGATTCCAACACGGGTACGTGTAAGGTCTGCGCCAAGACTTTTCAAGATGCGAGCCGCAACGCCGCCCTCTTCCCGTAGCAATCCAAGGAGCAGATGTTCCGTCCCTACATAGCTATGCTGCAGATTGCGTGCCTCCGCCTGGGCATAACTCAAGACTCTCTCAACCTGTTCGGCGAATTGATAATCATCGAAGTTATTTCTACTCTTCCATGCCTGCTCCGTAAATTTACCGAAGCGATCTCGCTTGTTCACAGTGGAGTTCTCCCCGTCATTGATAGTATTAACAAGTATAAAAACGTCGTTTTAGTCAGGAGGGAGTATACCTCTACACTATATCTCAACGAGTACTTTTTGACAAGGTGGATCAGAATGAATAGCGTGCTGCTTGCTCGTTTACTTGACAGAGGAGTGACAGGGTATGAAAATAGAAGAGGAGCCAGGGAAAGTGCATCCTCACCACGTTCATTGATAGGCTGGTGAAATATTCTGGGCCCAGGGCTGATCCATTGTTCAGTAGCCAGGAAGGGAATTTGTAATTGTATGCAAACCGCTACGTCTGTCCTCGTTCATTTTACGTGTGGATACTTATGACAATAGAAGATACTTATGCAACAATTTAATTTACCATCAGCCTCAACAAACATGACGCAGAGCCCATATAGTCAAACGATTGAACAACATACGGGTGCATCCATAAACGTTCAGGAGATGGCGCGGGTCGCCGAACGCGCACGTTTACGTCAAGGGATCATGCACGTACGTATTCGCCACTTTTATTGTACGCTGGAAGAGATGTTTGATCCTTCTTTACAGGGTCAGAGCTTTGTGGTGGGAACCGGTACCGGGCGTCCAAATGAGCCTGGTCGCGTGATTGATGTCTCTCCAACCGCGATGCGTCTGGGGATCAGTCCCGGGATGCCGTTGCGCCGTGCACATCGTCTTGCTCCTCGTACACGTTTTATGCCCGCTTCCTATGATCGCTACCAGCCAGTGCTACAACGGTTGCGCGAACGTTACCGGGCATATTCGCGTATCATTGAATTTATACCTATCGCTGATGCGTTCATTGATCTTCGCGGGTGCGAAATTCCTTTCGATTCTCCTGTCTCCCTGGCCGAACGATTATGTGCAGAGATTGCAGAAATGGGACTGATCGGGCTGATTGGTATCGCCAACGGAAAAGCCATCTCGGAACTGGCTTCTTTGATGAGTCGTAAAGATGGGCGGCAGGGAGTGTTGTATATTCCGCCCGGTCGCGAGGTGTCCTTTGTACAGACGCTTCCTCTCTCTCTGCTCCTGCAGGTGCGGGCGGCAGGGACTGGTATCCCTGGTGCGCTACCCGAGCCAGAAGAGCGCCCGGAGGATCAAAGCACCCGTCCACCTGAGGTTGAGGGACGCAACGAGCAGGCTGACCCGGTTGCGGTGGCTGAGATGGTTGCTCACTTTCGCGACTTTGGCATCGCGACCTTTGCTCAGGTCGCGGCCCTGAATGAAGAAGGAGTGCTGCGCCGCCTGGGACGCCTGGGCGGTTGGGTGTACCAGCTGGCCCATGGAGAGGATATCAGCCTGGTTGTACCTGACGCCCCTCCACTCAGTCAAAATGCACGTGTGCGCTTTAGCCATACCACTGATGCCGATGAAACCTGTGCCGCTATTCGTAAACTGGCCGATTACCTGAGTGAACGTTTGCGTGAGCAGCGCTTGAAAGGTAAGGCTATCGCTCTGATTCTCTGGCCCAGCCGTAGCGTACGACGCAAGACGCGTAAGCTCGTGATGGGCGAGGAGGGCGAAGAAGTGGCCGTCACCAGTGCCGAGGAAACAACTGGTGGGCAGATGGTCCTTTCGCGTCACACCGATGAGGCTGATGTCATTGCTCATCACAGCCTTATGCTTTTTGCACATTATCACCAGCCAGCCAATCGTTATCAGCAGGTCCAGTTGCGCGTTGGGGATATCATTGCCACAACTCCTGTCTATTATCCACCACCCGCTCGTACCCGTGGCCGTGCTACACGTAAGCTGTGAACCTACATCCCTTCATTTTCTGGGTCTCTATCCATTAAGGGGAGTGGAGTAGGGGCCCGAATAGTTCGCGCCCGTCGTACCCGAGAAATAGGTTCACAACCATCTGATCGGTGATGAGAGGATACACAGTTCAGACAAAGGTTGTTTTTCGGGTACGACGGGCGCGAACTATTCGGGATCCTACCCTGATTTCGTCTCGTCAAAGGATTTTGTATTAACCAATGACGCAAGGTGACGCCCCTATGCCGTTCCCCAATGTTTCCCTCAGAAGGATGAAGAGCCTATTTTCTTTCGCAATACGCTAGTGCTATAAAATGTGCTATAATTTTGATAGCATAGACACAATTTGTAAGTGCCAAACACAAAGACGCTTCTATCCCTGCCGGAAACCGAGGAACCAATGAAACACATAAAAGTTGAGATATGGTCGGATGTCGCTTGCCCGTGGTGCTATATTGGCAAACGCCGTTTTGAGGCGGCGCTGGCCCAATTTGAGCATCGCGACCAGGTTGAGATCATGTGGCGTAGCTTTGAGCTGGCCCCGGACGCTCCCAATACTTCTGAAGATACGGTCAATGAGATGCTTGCGAAAAAATACGGAATGAGCCTGCAGCAAGCCATCGACGCTAACGCACAGATTACCTCACTCGCCGCGGCTGAGGGACTTGATTATCATATTGAGAGGGCTCGCTATAGCAATACGTTTGATGCTCATCGGCTGATTTATCTTGCCGCTGAATATAATCTTCAAGATGCCATGAAGGAGCGCCTCTTGAAAGCGTACTTTACCGATGGATTGGCAATTGGAGATATCGACACGCTCGTGAAACTGGCTGCCGAAATCGGTATTGATCCAGCCAAAGCACGCAGTATTCTCGCAAGCGATGCCTATGCGGCTGATGTGAGAGCCGATGAGCAGCGAGCCAGTGAGTTCGGTATCAGCGGCGTCCCATTCTTCGCCTTCGATGAGAAATACGGCGTCTCAGGCGCACAGCCAACGGGAACGTTCTCCCAGGTTCTTGACCGCACATGGGCCGAGGCACGCCCACAACTCATCAGCGTCGAGAGCACTACTAAAGGTGCTGGCGTCTGTAACGATGACACCTGCGCAACCTGATGAACCTATAAGCATTTCTGCTTGAATCTCTATCAGGAGTTGCGTTGGGGATTTTTGCCAATGGGGCAAAAATCCCCAACGCAACCCTTCTATTCACAGACTTTTCAATGTATGATATATTTCCATAAGTCAATTTAATATGTCTACGCAACTCAGTCCAAAAATAGGTGGGCATCATTCTTCTCAACGCATAAATTCAGAGATAAAAGAGGAAGCACATGGCAGCAAATCAACCACTGGCCCCCACACAGCTAACCGGAGATGCGCCATCTGAGAACACGAGCGGGCCCGAATCGTATTGGAGACTCTGGCACACCCTGGTTTTACCTGCATTGCTCATTGTAGCAGGACTGATTGGACTCCTTTTTCCTTCTTCCCTCCGCCTCTTCACATGGATTGCTATCTTCCTTCTGCTCTTATTATCATCGCTTACGATTGGGCATGGGACTACCAACAAATGGAATGGTTTATTGATTGACGAGCGCAACAAGATCAGCCTTTCCCGCTTTCAGATGATGCTCTGGATACTCATTATCCTCTCAGCCTTTCTCACCGCTGCCCTGATCAACGTCCGTATCAACCCCTTCAACGCGCTTGCCATCGATATTCCCATCGAGTTGTTGGCACTGATGGGTATTAGTACAACCACTCTTGTTGGGGCACCGCTCGCCTTGAGTACCAAGCGCGACCAGGTCATGAGCAATGACACCCGCTACGACGCTCGTTGGTCCGATATGTTCATGGGCGAAGAAGTCGCAAATCAAGGACGGCTCGATGTAGGTAAAGTTCAGTTGTTCTATTTCACCATCATTCTCGCCGTTGCCTATATTGGTGCACTGGTAGTAACATTTATCAATACTTCCAACACTATCAATACCCTCCCTTCGCTCAATGATGGACTGGTCATGTTACTAGGTATCAGCCACGCCGGCTACCTGGTCAATAAAGCCGTGCCACGCGTCGGCAATACGAATGCTACTGATGACGACACACAGACGGACGGAACTGGCCAGCAGGGAACATCAAATACATAGCATGCATAGGCACGGGCTTGTAAACGGCGCCCCTACAGATGTGGCTGGCGATTGCCAATCACGATTTTTTGCTTTCCGCTTGCTTGAGAAGTCACTCTTAAGTCTATATTGGATAGGTGTTACTTTTCCCCGTAGAGAGAACACTGATGAAGAAAGCTTAGTCATATGGTTTACTACCCAGACCCCTCTCCTTCGTATCATTAGTAACAACGCAAAATCTAGAAGATACAGCCCTTCAGTAAGGATATTCTCAGAGGGGATGCAACGTAGAATTCTCTTACATCAACATACATCTGGAGCTTACTCAATGAGCATGCACCGTCCCAAAAAATACAGAATAGCACCCTTTCTCTCTATTTGCCTGCTACTCTTTCTCACTGCCTGCCAGAGTACAACGAGCACAGGAACAACAGCAGCGAAAAAGACTCCCACGTCTACTGCCCAGATTTCTCCCACACCGACACCGACGCCCGGCCCGTGGGCAACACAGCCAACGCCGACACCGATTTTGCACTATACGACACCGACACCGGCCTCTTCATCGGCAGCAGTCGTCAACACGCAAAAACCAGTACTGGCATTTTATTATATGTGGTATAACACCTCCTCATGGTCATTATCAACCATGTCGGACCTGCCCGTAACACCATATGCCTCCAGCGACGATGCAACGATTGACCGTCAACTGCAAGAGGCAACGGCAGCAGGCATCACAGGCTTTATCAGTTCCTGGTGGGGACCCGGCGATCCAACCGACCAGAACTTTACGAAGCTATTGGCACATTCCGCAACGTTAGAGAATACAACCCATATTCATTTTGCGTCCTCAATCTACTTTGAAAGCGATGCGCCAGCCTTGCAAGGGACCGCTAAGACCGTGAGCGGACTGCGTTACCTCATGGCGCACTATGCCAACGATCCGCATTTCTTTCACTGGCAGGGCAAACCAGTCTTCTTTTTCTGGGATCCGCTGGGCAATGGACGCACTCTTGCGCAATGGGCCGCCATTCGCCAGCAGGTCGACCCCAATCATACAACCATCTGGTCAGCCGAAGGCGTCAATATGAACCTGCTTACCGTCTTTGATGGCATCCATCTCTTTAGCGGCGCTTACTGGGGAATTCAGCATAACGATATGAACCAGGTAGACCAGGGCTTTCGTTCCCAGATCAATGCTTACAACCAGGTACATAAAACACAGAAGATCTGGGCGGCAGGCGTCGTTCCCGGCTTCAACGATACAAAAGTGCCTGGACGCACAAACCACGTCGTCGTCGCACGCAACAACGGCGCAACTTATCGCTCCAGCTGGACGGGAGCGATCTCTAGCAGCCCCGACTGGATCACCATCACCAGCTTCAACGAATGGTTCGAAGGCTCGATGATTGAACCGAGCCAAACGTATAATGATCTCTACATGAATATCACGCAACAGTATATAACGCAGTGGCGAGGATGAGAACAGCGTTCAGTATTCACAGGACATGGCCTTTTCGTGCTGCATGGGCATATTCTTTCAGTGCCTCTTTGAGGAAGGGGTTGCGAACGAGCCAGGTACTAATTATGGCTTCTACCTCCTGTGGATAGCTGTGTGCCCAGTGTCCCAATCCGTGAAGTGTACTTTCACAGCATGCCAGAGCATCGAGATCAAGGGTTCTCTGCATTACCTCCAGGCATGCTTCGTCTATCTCTTGCCCGAGATGGACATAAGATCCCACCACATATAGCAAATGCCGTTGAGTGGGCTGACCTTGCTGGTGTTTGCCTTTAGAGTATCGAGATGGGAGAGATGGGGAGTGCAATGCGATGCAACGTATTTCCTCTAAATGATGTAGACTCACTTTTCCTTTTGGGTCACAATTTCATAATTTGCCCTCTAGCTGCCCTCTAGATGACCTCTTTTTGACCCGCCTCTCTTGCTGATTTGAAGGTAAACTCTCTTTGCATAAGATTGCAGGTCTGCTACTTTTCATAGAGGAAGGTCAGCATCTCTTGTGTGTGCATCTGAAGAAAGATGTTCATTTCTTAGTGTATTCACAGCTTTTTTATCATGGAGGGTTAACACTTGAAACGCTTATCAGGTTCAATTTTGTTTCTTTTATTACTGGTTGGAAGTTTCTTCTTCCAAACACCTACATCCTTTGCAGCTTCCACTCACACAAATCTGCAAGCAGCACCTCTGGGTATAGGCGGGGGCAACCTTGACAGAGTCGTCTGGACCAGTTCAGACACACTTGGCTTTGTAGTCAGCAATATCGTAACAGGGTCGGGAGAATTCGTTGTGTATAACGGAGAGACGGAAGTGGGGGCGACCTTCCTTTCTCCTGATAGTAATGGTAAAGCTTATGGAGAAGTGTATGTAAATGGGTGTAATAATCTGGGTGTCTCGAGTGTTTGATGGTGAGGTAGCCCAGGAGTTTCCGATACTCATTCCTTCTTGCTCAACTTTTACGCCTCCACCCTACGGACCTGATACATGTGTAAATGGGTATGTATGGCGTGAGGCTTACGGTAGCAATGACCATGTATGTGTGGTTCCGGCAACGCGTGCTCAGGCCGTTTATGACAATAGTCAGGCCGCCTCTCGTATCGATCCTAATGGAGCTTATGGGCCAGATACCTGTATTAACGGATACGTATGGCGAGAAGCCTCTAAAGGGATTGATTATAGCGTGACCGATCATGTGTGTGTGGTTCCGGCAACGCGTGCTCAGGCTGCTTATGACAATACCCAGGCGCCTTACTTCAGGCTCTTCCCATAATCGGAACGTTTCCTTCATATCGAGCGCAGTGTTGTGGTTTCTCAGAACCACAACACTGCGCTCGCATTGGTTATCGTCTTCACTCAGGCTTAACTAAAATGCTTCCTAAGGGCTGTGACTTACTACTCCACATTTTTTATGCATCTTCAACGAGTGTATTATACAGCTCTTTTTGTCCACTCGTTTCTAGATATGCGGAGACATCAAGATCCGCGAAGTGATCCAGTAGAAGACGATGGATGAAAATATATCCGCCGCTGATCCTGCGCAAGAAAACACGCTCTACAGCATAATCTAGAAATGCGGAGTAATTCCAGGGGGCTAGATCGGCTTGCCAGAGGCAAAAACGTAAGAGATAGTGTTGAATCCAGGCATAACCGCCGGTACGCGTTGTGATAACATTAAATGTAGCAATGCCCGGGATAATCCCGTAGACTACGAGTGCCGTATTTGGATGACCAAGGAAGCTAAATACCAGGCTGGAAAGCGTACCCTGTATACAGGCGCTCGTCACTCCTAGCACAAGGCTATTTCTGAAAGAACGATGAATCCCTTCATTTGGCAATAGACGATAGCGCCTGTCCATGCTTTTTGGAGAGACTAAGCCGACAGAGCCAGCAAGGAAGCAGAAAAAAATACCGCCCAGGAGCAGGCCCAGAAGCAAGGCGCGAAATGGCGCAAATTCATACAAAAAGAACAGGCAGAAGGCAAGACCAATAGCCAGACCTCCTCCTACACAATAGATGAGTCGCTTGCGCAAGTTTTCCCATGAGAACACGAGAATCTCAACTGGCTGGATTGTTCTCGGAAGTATGCCCAATAACATTGCGTGAATGGAGAGTTCAACGATGCCGTACAAACCATGAGCCAGCCCGGAAGCCCTGCCATAAGCATGCCACATAAGGAAGCCGACGAGTAATCCGGCGGGAAGACCCAGACATAGTCCATACACTATAGGACGAAGTATTCTTTTGAGCCGGTAGCCCCATCCCTGCTGAACTGATGGGCCAACCTCGAACCAGGTGACCTTTTCTCGAATGAAGCCATTCATAACAACAAAACAGAGCAGCACGAGGAGACCAACGAGGCCGCTCTGTACCCATGGGGTATGAAATCGTTGTACCTGAAAGAAGAGGCCATAGGTAATCCAACACGCAACTGCCGAGATCAGTCCAAAAGCAAGAGTTGGGATCAAGCGGGACCAGGAAGCTGCTGTTAGATCGCTAAATTGCAATGACTCAATGTAGAATACGGCCTGACCTCGTCGCTTCATTTGCTTTGCTAGCCAGCACAACCAGCGCAATGTTTGCTCTTTGCTATACTTCTGTTGAGCCGTGCGGCGCTGGAACATGCGTTGGATGTAGGCATGGAACAGTTGGTCTCGCTGGGCACCCTTTTTTGGTAGCTGAATGGTCTCGCTATATGATCCTTGATAGGTGCGGGTCAAAATGTCGAGTAGCAATGGAGTTTTCGCGAGTTTCCTGTAAGTCAGGATCATCAGCAAACAGTATGTGTAGCGCCTTGAGTTGCTTCCCGCCTTGTTCTAAGTACGTGTTAATCTGTTGAGGCGTCAAAGGCTGTATGATCACTGCGTTGTCAAGGAGCAAACGCCTCTTTTGGGCAAGATACTCAGTAATGCGGCAACAGACAACAAGGGGAACGATACTATGTTCTCCACGATAGGTATTGACTGCTGCAATACAATCTTCACAGATAGCAGGATCAACTTCATCGAGACCATCCAGAAGCAACAGGAATTTGTTTTGCTCAACCCAGGCCTGACTAAGACGTTGAGGCACCTGGTATTTCACCGTCAATTCCTCCATCAGCCAGCGCTCCAATGGTAACTTGCGAGCAGACCACGATGCGAGATGAAAGACAACCGGGATAGGTAGCGAAGGATTTTGTATTGCTCGCTGCAATAGATCGGAAGCAAGAGTAAGTAGTAAGGTTGTTTTCCCAGCGCCGGGTTCTCCCAGAATTAACAATGCGCCATGGGCGGCATCGTAGACCTGCGTAATGCGGGTATTACAGGGTAATGCATGTGGCGGAGAGTCCATCTCTTGAACGTCGTAGCGCCAGGGATTCTCAATGAGGCTAGTATCTTCATATAATGCTAATGGGATCGGTCTGGCAGTTGGGAGTGAGTGCTCCAGCAATCCCTCAATCCAGATATGCTTTACCTGAGCAAGCATATGCTGACGGTTTATATCCATCGTTACATCTTGCGTCTCTTCAAGAGATAATGGGAAAGAGGGTGCCTCTTTGTCCATCAATGCTTCTGGGGGTGTTTGTTCTGGGGGTGTTTGTTGCTCTAAAGGGTGCGGTATAGTTTCTATTGTAGAGATCGATGTTTCTTGCTTTCCATCTGAAACAAATTTTGTCTGTTGCACTTTTATTAATGCCAGTTCTTCAGCATTTTTTTCAAAAACCTCACATAACCGCTGTCGATAGGTAGGACTCGGAAAGGTATCGCCGTTTTCCCACTTGCGCACTAAACGTGCGTCAGGGCAAGAGATACGATCAGCAACATCTCTAAATGACCATCCGCGTAGAAGACGTTCTCTTCTAAGTATTTCATTAGGAGATCCTTTGTGTTTGCTGGTGCGTACGTTCTCCACTATATTCTCCTTCATAGTATTTAGCCAGAGTTAAATATGTATTAGGAAATGATACATGGTTCATATGCGAAGCGCTATAATTTCATCGTAAAATTCCTCTGTTTTCCGCAGTACTTCCTGAAGCCGCGCACTATTGGTACCAATCTCCCCCAGAATCATGTAAATTCTCTCCAGAAATCTTTCTGGTTGCACGCTAAAGTATTTATAAACATCAATAATCCTCTTCTATCTACAAAAAGATTACACCCGAATATGCATCCTTACAATGAACTTCTTCACAATTCAAACAATCCGAGCCATTCATCTGAAATATCCAGCACGTTATTGTAACAAAATACCCGGTCGAAGTCAGACCCAGATTTACTGCATACGAGCTGTATCATCGTAAATTCTTACGGATCGCAAAGGATTTGGCCGCACTGAGTACACTGTTTGTAAGATCCATTCATGTATCGAGATGTTCACCATCTGATATGAAAAGGATTTTATTCCCATTGTTCGGAACATAGCCATGCTCGGCACTCCATCCGGGTGCGCCGCAGCATTTTTACCCTGGAGGAACATTGCTATGCTGAAACTGACACGACGTGTACTTATCAAACAGGCTTCTATTGGTGTAGGAGCTGTTGGCGTGCTGGCCACAGCTGTTGCAGCAAAGATGACACATTTTGAGAACTCTTCCACCACAAGGGCGGCAGAAAAGCCTGCGCTCTCCTCCGGTGAAGCTCTCGTAGTCTATGTCTCCAATTCTGCCACCGGCACCCTTACCGTCTTACACAACGAACGAGCAACTACCATCACCGATGCTGCTCTTGTCCAACATCTCTTATCGCTCTAGCGAAATTTTCCTCTGTGCGAGAAAAAGAGGTGTTCTCTATTTTGTGATTTGTGAGGTAATCTTATGTCATCACATCGCGAAGCCCCCGAGATTTCTAAGGATCCAGTGGCGGATAATACCGACGTTTATGCCTTCCTTAGCCCCGATGACTCTAGCATGGTGACCTTGATCGCCAATTTTATCCCCTTAGAGGGACCTGATGGCGGGCCGAACTTCTACGAGTTCGGTGATGATGTTATCTATGACATCAACATTGATAATAACGGGGATGGATATGCCGACATCACCTACCGGTTCCGCTTCCATATAGTACTGACCAACCCGAATACCTTTCTCTACAACACAGGTCCTATCACTTCATTCGGTAGTCCGAATTTTAATCGTCGGCAATACTACTCAGTAAGCAGAGTAGATGATTATGGAAACGAAACGCTTCTGGCAAAAAACCTTGGCTGCCCGCCCTGTAATATTGGACCACGTTCCACACCCAAATTATGAAACGCTGGCTGCTCAATCTATACACGTTCTTCCCAGTGGTGAGCGCGTCTTCGCAGGGCAACGCCTCGAAGGATTCTATGTCGACCTCGGTTCTGTCTTTGATCTTGCCGATCTGCGACCATTCCAGGAGCTACACCTGATCCACACTTCTGCTGTTCCTGGCATCGATTCGACCAAGAACGTGAATGTTCACACCATTGCAATTCAAGTTCCTAAACCCTTCCTGACAAAGGATCACGTTCATCCCACAAGTTCGCAAGATCCAAATGCTATTATTGGCGTCTATGCTTCAGCCAGTCGGCCCAAAGCACGCATTATCCTGGACGACGGAGTAATGCAGACATCTGGACCCTGGGAGCAGGTCTCGCGGCTGGGCAATCCTCTAATCAACGAAGCGCTTATCCCAATGGGCAAGAAAGACATGTGGAACTCTGCGTCGCCTTCTGATGACCACCAATTCCTCCAGTATGTACAATACCCCGAACTGGCAAAACTGTTGCCAGTACTCTATCCAAACCAGTTTCCACATCTGGCAGCCTATAATAAAGCACGCGCTGACCTGGTTGCCATTCTGCTTACCGGCCTCCCCTGGGGAGTCATCCCTCACTTCCAGAACTATACTGGCGCAAAACAGGCTGATATGCTGCGTCTGAATGTTGAGATCGCTCCTGCCACGCATCCAAACCGGCTTGGTATTCTGGGTGGCGACCTGGCAGGCTTCCCGAATGGTCGTCGCGTTTTCGATGATGTCTTCACCATTGTATTGCGTGCAGTCGCTGGCGTTACCCTTCCCCTAGTCGATCATACCTTCACAGCGGATGCGGACGCATCTGTAGTTACGGATATCCAAAATCCCGACCTTACTGCACGTTATCTACCTCACTTTCCCTATCTCGGCACGCCAATGAGTGGCTTCGATGCTCCATCGTCATAGAGGATAGAGAGAGATGGGCACAAGGCCCATCTCTCCACCAACCAGCAAAAGGAGAGGACAGAAGATGCCTGAGGGATCTGCCGTACGAGTACACACTGAGCATGCGGTGCTCGATATTGGTGACGATATTGGAGCACTGATCATCCATTTCAGGCGCGAGTTGTGTGGTTGGCAGATCGATGTAAGTCCGAAAGGGCGAGAATGGCAACGCATACACACCGATGTCTTAGAACGTCGTGTTAATAGCTGCCCGGCATTCGCCGCCCTCTTTCTCGCTCTATCAGCTGATGACTACATTATCTGGGGCCAGAGTTCACAACCTGTGGGGGAAGTTACTATCACAGGTGGGCAGGTGGCTGAGGTCGATTGGCGTCATCTCCTCCCTGAAGTGCTGCTTCTCTCCTCTTCGGATTCCACATCCACATCCTCCCAAATGCCAGATCTCCTTCCACCACCCTACCGCAATGGTAAAGAAGTCAATGCAGCCCCCATGGGCGCAGCTCCTCTATCCTACGATGAGAAAGGGCAGGTGGCGTGGGATCAGATGTGGACCGGCTTCTGTGACCTGGCACTGGCAGGCGGGCCGCCCCATCGTGGTACGTTGTTGGAACCCGTCTCTCCCGAAGAGATCCTTGCAGATCAAGAGGGCTATGAACGCGTGATCGCTGAAATGAAGCGCGGACTGGAGCTGATCACCGAATTACCTGTGCTATGCAACAAACAGATCGGGTGGATCGGTCTACAATGCACTGACGAGGAGATGGCACTCTGGCTGCTACGTGCTATTGTCGTAGAAAATGTGTGCGTACGACGCGAGGGAAACGTACTCTGGTTGCCCGCTGGACCAGCCTTCCAGCTCGAAAAAGAAATCAAAAACGTCATAACTGTAGTAGCCAAGACTCACCACTACTGGACGGAACATACCCGTCGCTAAACATGTGAATACATTCTCCACCCTTCCTCAGCTTTCAACCGCAGGGTTTTTGCGAGAGGGGCAAGGGACGGTATCTACAGTCACATCGTTTCGTGAAGTATTCGGGCCCCTACCTCACCATTTGATTGAGTATCAACCAATGCGCTTATAGGCCAGTGTGGGATCAAATGAACTATGTCAGAGCCACACTGGCACTACTAACTACTGATAAAAACGCGGCACGTTGGTATCGTAGAATGTGGCTTCAAGATATTCCAATAACAGAGCAAAGTTCAGAATATCGATATCGTTCTGCAATGGCTTAGAAGGATCAGAACCACCATTCAGACTCTTGATGAACGGCATTACATCCGCGACAATCTGAGACTGCGAGATTGGCTTATCGCATGTAGTCTAAGAGCCGCTCTTTCAGTATCTTTAAAGAGATATGACATCAAACTTCTCCCAATTGCTTTTCCTGGTTGTATCAGGGAACTCACTAGACTTTACATAATCTAGTTACTCGCACCTTGTTTTCCATCCGTAACGGGGACTGTATATAATATAAATCATGATAAACATCGTCTGGGCACCATGCCCACCAGTTCTCTCCAGCATAGCTTTCACCAGCATATTTTCTGGATACCTGGTTTTTTCTCTAAGGCAGGCTACCATTGAATGTTCACGACAATATCTGGATCGACGATACGGTCTTTCACGAAGATGTCAACTACCTTGAGGCTCTCTGGCAACGTCGTCCGATTGGAGATATCGATTTGCCAATCATCGATATAGGCAACAAAGATGCCGACCCTCTCGTCTTCGTGCCTATTCTTGAACACCTTGAGTTTGTTTACGCCCGTCAGATACGCAGTTTGAGCGCATCTCGCCGCGTAATACTCTATCGACGGCACGAAACGCGCCACAGACCTGTAGGACGCGTAGAACGTGCGGAGGAACTTCGACAGGTACTCGATTGCCTGAACCTGCAACAGGTCGATCTGCTGGGTCATGGTGATGCTGCAATGGTGCTCTTCGAGTTTGCATTACGCTATCCTGAGCGCTGTCGCTCCCTTATCATTGTCGCTCAAGGAGCTACTTATCAGATTCCACCTCATCCCTTTATCTGGCTACTGCACGAACTCTTTATACGCCTCCCCGTTGAACATATCCTGCCAGCCTCGTTTTTGCGCCGCACCGTCATCAACTATATTGTGTCCCACAACAAAGATAACGACGCCGCGCCTGCTCTACCGCGCCACCTCATCGAAGAACAATTCGCAAAGATTGAACAGTGGCCCTCGGTATACAAATTCTCGGTCCTGCCCATCATCCACAATTTCGACATTCGCGACCATATTCAGCAATTGACCATGCCCATCCTGCTGATCAACCGCGCGGACGACCCTCTCTCGCCAGAAGCTGCAACGCACTGGTTGGCTACACACCTACCCAACTGCATTGGCTACTTCGTCATTCCTGGTAGGGAGCGTTTCTTTTCTTTCAGTATCCTTAATCGGATCACCAGAGGGACGTTTCTTCCACCATCAGCGGAGGAAAGTATAAAACATAAACTCTAAAAGTCAAGCAAACATGCATCAGGAGAATTTGATGAGTCAAGCAGGACTTTCCCCATCGCCTAGAGTCGTCATCACCGGCCTTGGTGTCGTCGTTCCCAATGGTATCGGCAAAGAGACATTCTGGCAGGCATGCGTCTCTGGCATCTCTGGCATCCGCCAGATCACACGCTTTGATGCCAGCTCCCTGGCCGTACGTATCGCTGGAGAAGTTGTAGATTTCGATCCTATACCGTCCGGTCTGACAGAAGATGAAGCTCAACATATGGATCGCGCCACTCAGTTTGCCCTCGTCTCGGCCTATCTCGCTCTTGAGGATGCAAACATCGACCATACACTCGGCGAACTAGAACGCGAACGCATGGGTGTGTATATGGGTTCTGCGATGACCTGTGTAGCGGAGGGCGAGCGCCTCTGGCAACAGTCCACTGCTAATGGTACACATCCATATACGTCCGTTGATCTTGCTCAAATACCCGCTGATCTTTTCATAACGCATGCCAGCGCATCTTGCATCGCTGCCCATTATCAACTCTATGGCCCTTCCATGGTTATTGCCACTGGCTGTTCGGCTGGTACTGACGCTATTGGACAGGCATTCTGGGCCATTCAAGAGCGACGTGTAGATCGTATGCTGGCCGGGGGCTGCGATTCCGCGCTCAGCCCTATCGGCCTGGATGTCTTCTGCGTTATGGGAGCCTTAAGTACAAACTTTAATGAAGAACCACAGCGTGCCTCAAGACCCTACGATCAGAAGCATGATGGGTTTGTAATGGCGGAGGGTGCTGCCGTCATGCTCCTGGAGGAGCGTGAACTGGCGCTGGCTCGTGGCGCACACATCTACGCCGAAATACTGGCCTTTTCATCCAATAGCAACGCACACCATATGACGGCCCTACCGCAGGATGGTTCACCTTTGCAGCGGCTCTTCACGCAAACCCTCACAGACGCAGGCATAACACAGCAACAACTGGGATATATCAACTCGCATGGCAGCTCAACGCCTCCCAATGACAGAGCGGAAACGGCTGCATACAAAGCTGCCCTTGGTGAGTACGCGTACCATATTCCCATCAGTTCTACAAAGTCGATCATCGGCCATACCCAGGGTGCGGCCAGCGCTATCGAGGCTCTGGTCACAGCGCTTGTTCTTGAGCGGCAACTCATTCCGCCCACGCTCAACCTGGAGCAAAACGATCCTTTATGTGACCTTGACTACGTACCCAACTTTGCACGATCCGCCTCTATTGATGTAGCTCTCACCCATTCAAGCGGCTTCGGCGGCGTCAACAGCGCCCTTGTTCTCGCACGACCTGAGTGGATAGAACAACATGAGAGATAGCAACAGACGCCGCGTGGTCATTACAGGACTCGGTGTTGTAGCTCCAAACGGGATTGGCAAAGAGGCTTTCTGGCAGGCAACACTCAGCGGCACCTCTGGCATCAAACTCTTACAGGACGCCAGCGGACAAGAATGGGCTGTAGGAGCCATCCTTGACTTTGTCGTTGAGGAGCATATTGAGCGCAAACTGGCAAACCGTACCGACCGCATGACACACTTTACTTTCGCAGCTATACAGGAGGCTCTTCTAGATGCTCGCCTACTTCTGGAGCAGGAGAATCCTCAGCGCGTGGGAGCCGTAATCGCTAATGCACTGGGTGGTGTTGATTTTGTACTCAAGCAACTCCAGACCCTCTATACAAAAGGACCGCGTTTCGTCAGCGCTTATACCGCTATCGCCTGGCTCAGCGTCGCCAATGTCGGGCAAGCTGCCATTCACTACAACATCCAGGGGTATTGCAAGACTCCTGTGAACGACCTCGTAAGTGGACTTGATGCAATGGGCATGGCATATGCAGCCATTCAGCGTGGGGTAGCCGATGTGATCCTCACAGGAGGATGCGAGGCGTGCCTGCATCCTCTCTTTATGCAAGCAATGTCTCTCCATGATCAATGTATAGCAGGTAATGATATACATACATATCGACCATTTGATGTAAGAGATTCAGGATTGCTATTGGCAGAGGGTGCAGGCATCTGTGTCCTGGAAGAATATGAACACGCACTTCAACGGAATGCATTCATCTATGGTGAGTTCATTGGTTATGGACAGGCCAACGATGCGCTTGGTCTAAGCCCTCCCTCATCCGATGGCAGGCATTATGCTAGAGCAATACGCCAGGTTATGCAGGAAGGAGCTATTGAACCCGCACATATTGCTTACTTCAGCCTGGATGGTCGCGCCCTACCATCAGCGGATCAGGGCGAGGCGACTGCATTGCGCCTCAACGACCTGGCACGCATTCCAGTCAGTGTGCCGCGCACAACAATCGGGCATAGTTATGCTGCAGCGGGTGCAATTGATACGATCACAGCTCTATTGGCGCTCCAACATGAGTCTATTCCTCCAACTATCAACTGTGAGGAATTGGATCCGCGCTACGAATTAGATATGGTACGTGACAGGGCAAGAGCAATGCAACCAGCAAGCTCTGTTGTCCTTATTGGGGGACGTGGACTCGGCGGAGTTAATGCAGTCCTGGCACTCAAAAAGGGAGAATGAGTATGCATCCTGTCCTTCCTTCAAATGCGCCTGTAGTCATTATTGGCGCTGGACCAACGGGCCTTGCGGCAGCAAATTTGCTCGGGCAGGCTGGTATTGAGACGCTTGTAGTCGAGCGTAACAAAGAAACATGTGATTTCCCCCGCGCTATCGCTATCGACGATGAGGGGCTACGTGTATTCCAGGCTATGGGATTGCTAAAAGAGGTACTTGCTCATGCCAGACTCAATGTGAAGGCACAGTATGTATCTCCACGTCATTTCCTGGCAAAAGTGGCACCACAAGAGCAGAGAAACGGCTTCCCACTCATTTCAACATTTCATCAACCAACGCTTGAGCGCATCCTATTCAAAGGGATCGAGCGTTTCTCCTGCGTTAAAGTATTTTTCCAACATTCTCTGGAAGCATTTGAGCAAGATGAGCAGAGTGTCCATATCTCCGTTCGCACTCCCAATGATCTCCTGTCACAAGTGGAATGCTCCTATTTGTTGGCATGCGATGGTGGAAAAAGTCTGGTGCGACGCATATTAAATATCCCGATGCATTCACCTATCATGCGTCGTCAACGTGGCTCCTGCCATTCCACGAATTGGGAACAAAAATGGGGACCTGCATCCTTCTGGGGGAACCCGCAAGGCGACGATCCTATTTCAGGAGGAAGGACGGAGAGCCAAAAGTGGCTGGTCGTTGATGCCATTAGTGAGAGCGAACCATCTGACACCATTTTCTTCCTTTGTAATCCTGCTCGTCCAGTAGTGAGCGTACCGGGACCGGGTACACAGCGTCGGTGGGAATTCATGCTGCTGCCCGGTGAACGTGAAGAAGATCTCTTAGAGATTGGCACCGTTACTCAATTAATTAGCCACGCCATGTATGCTACTTCACCTGAAACTCATGCGTCACCACCTCCTCTGCAAATTACACGCAAGACCATCTACACATTTCACGCGCTTATTGCCGCAAAATTTTCACAGGGGCGCACTTTCTTATTGGGAGATGCCGCTCATCTTATGCCTCCCTTCGGTGGTCAGGGAATGAATAGTGGGATGCGCGATGCCCACAATCTCTGTTGGAAGTTACAACTGGTGCTCCAGAACACTGCTGATGCAGCATTGCTCGCAAGCTATCATGTAGAGAGATACCCACATGTTGTGCAAATGATCCTCTTCTCCTCATTCCTCGGCAAAGTGATTATGACCATACAGCGTCCAATTGCCCTGCTACGCGACCTCTTCTTTCGTGTCATTGATAAGCTACCGCCCGCACGAAAGATGCTGACGGAGTTGAGTATCAAGCCGCAACCGCGTTATACAGATGGTTTCCTGCTAAAAAATTCTGTCAGGGGGATGCGGAAGCTGGTTGGCGCATTCCTTCCTCAGCCATACGTCCAGACTCAAGAAGGAAGACGAGTACTACTCGACGAAGTATTGGGCAATGGCTTCGCGTTAATTAGACTGCACGAAAATGGGGATGAGGCATTTGTAGGGATGAGTTCCGATATATGGAACAGGCTTAACGTAAAGTTTGTATGTGTACAAACACAACAAAGTATCCAGTCTACATGTATTATTGATATTGAACAGCAAATAAGCAAATTTCTGTGCAATAGACATGACTTATATGTACTGATACGACCAGATCGCTATGTGATGGGCGTATTTCAAGTGCAGAACATTCAGCAATTCGAGGAAGGCCTGCAAAATATTCTCTCTATTACTTCAACATCCCCATTTCTTCAGAACTTACCTGCTCAAATGCCTCTTTCATCATCCCCTCTTCCAATATCAGGCGCACCCTGGCATTTAACAACCTCTTAGTATGCTTTTAATCAAGGTATTTTATACTGGTGATGTTTCAATAGTACCTATAAGCTGTAAGGAGGCATTTTATTTTGAAACGGTTTTTAAAAATTGGTCCTATGCTGGCTATCGGGCTGGCACTTCTCAGCTTACTCACAACTGCCGGAGCGACCGGAGTTGTAGCAGCCGGGCATAATCAAGGCTCGGCAACATCTACCCCGATCAAACACCTGGTTGTTATTTTCCAGGAGAACGTCTCTTTTGATCACTATTTTGGAACCTATCCCTATGCCACAAACCCTGCCGGCGAGCCGAGCTTCCAGGCAGCGAAAAACACTCCCACAATCAATGGTCTCAGTACGGCTCTGCTGCAGGATAATCCCAACACCGCTAATCCAACGCGCCTGGACCGTTCTCAAGCTCTAACCTGCGACCAGGATCATGGATATACCGCTGAACAGCAGGCGTTTGATCATGGCCTGATGGATAAGTTCGTCCAGTCGACGAGTGGAAGCAGTTGCCCAGACAAAAGCATCGTCATGGACTACTATGACGGTAACACCACAACGGCACTCTGGAACTATGCACAAAACTTCGCCATGAGCGACAACTCTTTTGATACCGAGTTTGGACCTTCCAGTCCCGGTGCCATTAACCTCATTTCAGGGCAGACGCACGGTGCTGGACCAGTTGGGGCCCATAGCGTCTTCAATGGAACACTTACCGGTGATGCTGATCCAGCGTATGACGATTGCTCCAGCACTACCCCTGGGCAAACAGCTTATTTAACTGGCAAGAATGTCGGCGATCTGCTAAACGCAAAGAACATTACCTGGGGCTGGTTCGAGGGCGGCTTCAGACCCAGTTCCACTACCAATGGCGTCGCTACCTGTGGTACAGCACATAGCAATATTGGCGGCGTCTCAGTGACAGATTATATCCCTCACCACGAGCCATTCCAGTATTACCAGTCAACGGCTAATCCACATCACTTGCCACCAACATCGGTTAAGAGTATCGGAAAAACCGACCAGGCCAACCACCAGTATGACCTTTCCGACTTCTGGTCCGCTGTAAACTCTAATAATATGCCAGCCGTGAGCTATCTTAAAGCCGCCGCTTACCAGGATGGCCACGCAGGCTACTCCGATCCTCTGGACGAGCAGACGTTCCTGGTCAATACCATCAATCGCCTGCAGAAGACCCCTGACTGGAAAAACACCGCTGTGGTTATCTCTTATGACGACTCCGACGGCTGGTATGATCATGTGGTGGGGCCAATTGTAAGCCAGTCGAACGACCCGGCGAACGATGCTCTCACCGGCCCTGGTCAGTGTGGTACAGCAAAAACTGGCGCGTATGAGGATCGCTGCGGGTATGGCCCTCGTCTTCCACTCATGGTCATCTCTCCCTATGCAAAGAAAAACTTTGTAGATCATTCGACTACCGATCAGAGCTCTATCCTGCGCTTCGTTGAGGATAACTGGAACCTTGGTCGCATCGGCGATCAATCGTTTGACGCCCTCGCTGGTAGCCTGAATAATATGTTCAGCTTCTCAGACGGCGATAGCGGAAAACTCTTCCTTAATCCCTCAACTGGCGAGAAAATCGGGGATCATGATTAGAATAGCTGCTTCTCTAAGAAGTTGCTGAACTTGAATAAATGCATGAGCCATTTTAAATGAGAATGGCTTATGCATTTTTCGCCTGCAAGCAGAATTTTATGTTGTAAACATAACCAGGCTATTCCTCCCAAATTATGTATATTTTCCCCTTGCTTATACGTTGCTAATTATGCTTCTATTTTATCTGTGTATTTGCATATGCTGCGTATTTGCATATGGCTATTTTTGTGAGGGACAATCGCAACAAACAAGATTAACAGGCTCTTCGCCCTGTAAATTATATAAGAGGAAACCAATGCTATTTCTACCTGCCAGTGAACCTATTGAGAAGCAACCAACCATAAAATCGGCGCAAGCATCCTGGTATAAGAATTGGGAGCTCTATCCAATCGTACTTTTTGCCACCTTCTTGCGTTTCTATAGCGTCAATACAAGCGAATTCGATTCTGATCAGGCATTGATCTATCGGCTCGCCTACGATGCAGTGCATCATGGATTATGGCCTGTTACGAATAGTACAGCGTCTCTCGGCTTTGCCAATGCTCCTGGCGAACTTTACCTTTTAATGATCCCTGCTGCCTTTAGCGCCAATCCTATTTACGCTTACTATCTTGTTAGCCTGCTTGCATCTATCTCTGTACTGATCACCTATATTTTTACCACGTGTTACTATGGTCGGCTTGCTGGTGCGATTGCCACGTTGCTTTATGCGACTGCCACTATTCCTTTGTACTATTCGCGCTTTCTATGGCAGCCAAACATGATGTACCTTTTTGTCATATTGTTTATGTTTATGTTGTTTATAGGAGTGGTGGAGCGACGCAAGGGTTGGTTTGCTCCAGCACTTATCTTATTGGGAATACTCTATCAAACACATGGCACGACACTCACATTAGTTGTTCCACTCTTTCTCGCCTGTTGTATGGCTTTTAAAACCATACGTTGGCGTGATCTGCTTTATAGCAGCATCGGTTTAGCTGTGGTCTTCTTCCCATTTATGCTCTGGCAACTGGTTACCCATTTCAGCGATCTTCGGTTCATTCTTGCATCAGACACAAGGCCTGCCGTGCTCAATGATGATTCATGGATGCTTTATCGTTTAATGATTAGTCCGTATGATCTGAAGTATCCTCCTTCTAATCCTTTGTTTTGGACACGTATACTTATGCCTGTAACTTCCTATCTCTACGACGTGATGTGTTATCTGGTGATCATTGGCTGTGTGTTGGCATTGATAGGAGCATTCGTGCTGTGGGAACGGCAACGCCGTAACACGAAACAAACTCTCAACGTACAGAGTGGAGAGAACGCTGGTCGTGCCTGGTGGAATAGTATACCTGCATTACCACCGGAAGCAGGGGGCTTGCTTTTACTCTGTGCCTGGCAAATCACGCCTCTCCTTGCCATGCTCAAACATTCGACAACCCTTTATCCACAATACATGCTCGTTGTGTTGCCCGGTCCCTTTATTCTGATTAGCTATATTCTAGTCGCTTCAGGAAATTGGGCACGATTGATACAGGCCCGATTCTGGACATCCCTGCATGTGGTTATAGCTGTTGTGCTTGCCATTGTAACGCTTCTTCAGCTTGTCAATAGTGTAGCAGTCCTACGAGATGATACACATGGGTATGTTGCCGTGGCTGGTTATACATATTACAATACCTTATATTCTCAGCAGACAATGCTTAATGATGCGGAGCACCTGGCCCAACAATATCATCTGAAACGTATCTTGATTGGTGTAAATAAGTCGTCAGAAGAAACGCTGTTTTACCTGAGTGAACATATGGACTATCCTGCTTCAGTCTTTTTTATCAACCAGTGCATGGTCTTGCCTTCATCATCAGATGGACCTGCAATTTTGATCGTGTCTCCTTCTTTACCGGCCAGCAATAAAACAATGGAGACGTTTGGAGCACATTTGTTAAAACAGACAGCGTATCTCAATCATGGCCCGTTCAGCATTTACGAGCTGCCTTCCGCTCAGAGCAATCCGCTACCAGTAACGAAGCAGAATACTTTTGCGCATGACTTACAATTTGTGGGTGCTGGCTACCAGAATCAGACACATACCAGTCTCTTTACGTCCTGGTCGTTGCTGCGTTCGTACCCTCTCTCCGATAGTACAACCTATAGCTATCATTTTACGGCGCTTGCGCAAGGAAAGCAGAACCAGAAGATGGAGAGCACCTGTACATTCAATAGGGCTCATGCGGGTGACCAGTTGTTGCCATTATTCGCTGTTCCTGCTAAACAACAGGCTCCCACAGCATTGTCGATGAGTGTGCAATCATACGTAACAACCCCTGATAGATCAGTATTAGGGCCGTTTCATCTGGAGACGCATCGACTTTTTAATAGTTCGCCAGTGCTATTGCATACCCTGGCGGGGAGTGCTTCGATGCGCATAGAGATGCCAAAGAACGAGGGTAGCGGCACGCACGCAAGGTGATGCCGCTACCTCGTTCTTCCAAACAAACTGATCCCTATCAGCTAGAGAGACAGGCGTTTAAAGACTTGTTCAGGAATGCTTTTGATTACAAACATAATTGGACGCCAGTAACCGGGCAGATAGACGACATCCTTCCCACCCTGCATGGCGCGATAGATCCCCTCGCCAACGACGCGCGGGTTAGCGAATAAGAGCCCTTTCTTCAGGCCAGCAGTCATTGGAGTATCAACTGTGCCGGGCTTGATCGTCACGACGGAGACATGCGATTTGTTCAGGCGATTGCGTAGACCTTGTAAAAAGACGGTGAGAGCGCCTTTAGCTGTACCGTAGACATAGTTACTGCCGCGCCCACGATCTCCAGCAACGGATGAGATGACGGCGATGCAACCGCGTTTCTGCTGCTCAAAATAGTTCGCGCTGAGCGTCAGCAGAGAGATGATACTGAGTAGATTTGTATTGAGCTCTTTCATAGTTTCAGCAACGCTCAATTCGCATTTGTGCTGATCGCCCAGCGTTCCATGCGCAATCAGGAGACGGTCGAGACCCTGGAGCGTCTGAACTGCTGTATTGAGCATTTCTTCATGGCGATCAAGCTCGTTGAGATCGAGTACGTAGGTTTCTACGCGAGGTGCACCGCGTACTTTGAGATCATCGGCGATGGCTTGCAGCTTTTCGGCGTTGCGTGCCACCAGGAACAGTTCCGCGCCATTTTTGGCAAAACATTTCGCAGTTTCGTGGGCAAGCGCAGATGTTGCCCCTATAATAGCTACTCTCATTTTGTTCTATCGTCCATTTCCAGGCAAAGCTGTCTGTGTAGTTTGTGTGGTAGAAGGCACTGCATGTTTCTCTGTTGGAGCATCGCCCGGCGTTACGCGCCGCCAGAAGCTCGAAGAGAATTTGGGATCGATGTACTGAGCGAATGTTTCCCATTCTGGGAAGTAGGTTTGGAAGCTCTCCGGGCTCATACGTGCATCTTTCGCCGGGTAGACGCGCCCACCGCTCTGAAGTACCAGCGCATCAAGATCATCCAGGAAGCGCAGCGTTTTCTGGCCATGATTGGAGAAATCAAGCGCCAATGTCAGACCGGGACGAGGGAAAGAAAGCATGCCAGGCGAAACGATATTTCCAAATTCTTTCAGCACAACCAGGAATGATCCCTCTTTAGCGCGACCGATACGATCCAGAATTTCTTTCATCACCTCATACCCGTTATCAAAGGGTACCACGCACTGATACTGGAAGAAACCACGCTTGCCATAGATACAATTCCAGTTATGCACCGAGTCGAGTGGATAGAAGAATGGATTATAGGACTCAATCTTATGTACATGCTTCTCGCGTTGCATGTGGTAATAGACCTCGTTAAAGGCTCTTACAGTAAGGCTATTCAAACTAAACGAGGGGAAATCGAATGGAACCATCAGCGGCAATTTCTTAGGCAGTGGTTTATGGGCATACTCTGACGAATCCTCGTGATTGCCACGCATAAAAATACCCCGCCCCTGATATCTACCGCTCTTCAGGCAATCGCACCAGGCTACAGTATACTCAAAATCTTTGTCGGAAGTGGCGGCAATCTCCATAAATTCTGCCAGGGAATCATAGCGGATATGATCTACGCTAATGTAGGGAGAGCGAATCGGCTTCAGGCGGAACTCCGCCCATAGAATCAATCCGGTCAGACCGAAGCCGCCAATCGTTGCGCGGAACAACTCGCTGTTCTCGTCTGGTGAGCAGAGCAAGCGTTCGCCATTCGAGCGTAGCAGCTCGAATTGCGTGACGTGACAGCCAAAAGTACCCGCCTTATGATGATTTTTGCCGTGCACATCGTTGGCAATTGCTCCGCCGACCGAGACAAATTTGGTGCCCGGCGTCACCGGCAAAAACCAGCCACGAGGCACAAACTCTTCAAGAATATCGGCCAGGGAGACGCCAGCCTCGCAGCGCAAAAGTCCCTGTTCCTCATCAAAAGAGATGAAGCGTCTCAGATACGTGGCGTCGAGGGAGACGCCACCTTCATTCAGACAGCTATCGCCATAACTACGCCCGTAGCCGTAGGGAAGTACAAATTCGGCAAAGTCGGACAACCGGGGAAGTTCATTGCGCCAGAAGAGTGGAACAACCTGCTCTGGCTCGACATTGGGATAACGCCCCCAGGATTGAGGTGTTTTACTTGCCATATATTTTTTAGACCTTCTTTACTTTTTATTAGACACGCCAAAATCATATCATCATATAGAACGTTTTGTGCAGAGATATAGCAACTAAATCTACCGAAAGGTATACTCAATGCATACCATTATTTTCGTAGGAGGCACTCTGCAAGCAGGGAAAGCTGTTGACAGGGCTATCGCCGACGCCAATTTTATCATTGCGGCGGATAGTGGGGCCGTGACAGCGCTTCGGTATGGCTGCACACCGGCTATTGTTGTGGGCGATTTTGACTCGCTCACTCTCTCTGAACATGATCTTATACAGATGGGGAGCCAGATTGTGCGTGCGCAGGTAGAGAAGAATGAGACCGATACCGAACTGGCGGTCCAGGTGGCGTTAGATCATGGAGCTGAGCGTATCACAATTCTAGGTGGTATAGGTGGAGAGCGCTTTGATCATACAATGGCGAACATTTTGTTGCTGGTGGGTTTTGAGACGGTGCCTATGCGGATCGTTGATGGCCCATCGACTTGCTGGCTATTGCGCGGACCCGCAAGCACATCTATTGAAGGACAGCCAGGAGACCTGCTTTCGTTGTTGCCTCTAACCGGCGAAGCTGTGGGCGTACGTACCAGGGACCTCTATTATCCCTTATACGCTGAAACGCTCTATTTTGGTAAACCACGCGGCGTGAGCAATGTTCTTATTAGTGAACGTGCTGAGGTAGTGCTGGAGCGAGGGTTGTTGTTGGTGATTCACACGAACAAGGAAGAACTTGCGTAGGGGTATCACCTTGCATGCACCCGATACCGTGTCGGGTAGGGTAGGGGTTCGAAGAGTTCGCGCTGCCGTGCCCGATGAATTCGTTTTAGGACGGCGAGCCAGATTTATTCCATGGGGAGAGGATACCCGTAACCCATAACCCCACTAAACGTAGATATCAATGATATGATATCTATGCTGAATAAAGATTGGAAGAGGATAAAATAACGTGGCTCGCTGCCTCAACCCACGCTCAGGCGGAGGACATGAGAATCCAGATACCGCCGTCTGTTGTCAACGCTGTGACTTTCTGGTGCAGGGAGCGCATATCGGTATCTACGAAGTGGTCTCCTTTATTGGGGCAGGAAGCTATGGATATGTCTATAAAGTCCGGGAGCCTGCTCCGCTCAGTCGCATTCTGGCTTTGAAGGTGTTGCGCCTCGATCAGTTTAATGCCAAAGCGCAGGCCAATTTTTTCCAGGAGGCGCGGCGCATTGCCAGTATGCAGCATCCAAATATTCTGCCCGTCTATAATTTTGGGCAATTACAGGAAAATGAGCAACCATACTTTATAATGGAATATGCACCCCAGACGATCCTTGATCTTTTCCGTAAATCCGATGGTACCCGACGCCTGGCATTTGCCGAAGAACTCGTCCCTTATATTCAGCAGACTGCTGATGCATTGCATTATGTGCATAATAATGGACTGGTGCACCAGGATGTGAAGCCGGGCAATCTACTTATCGGGCGCAATGGTCAGATCCTGCTCTCTGATTTTGGCACAACTTTCTACCTTGGAATGCAGACGCACGCTTCGTTGGGCGAAGTGACTGGTACTGCTGCATACATGCCGCCGGAGCAGTGGCAGGGCAATCCACGGCGCGATTCTGATCAATATGCGCTGGCGATCTGCTGCTACGAGCTGCTGACTGGTCGCACGCCATTTGTGTACAAGCGCCTGGAAGAGATGTGGAATGCGCACATAAAGGAGCTCCCACCAGCGCCGCAGAAATGGAATCCGCGTATTCCGGCTGAGGTTGCTGCTGTTCTACAGCGAGCCTTGAGCAAGGATTATCGTCAACGTTATTATAGTATGAGCGCGTTCGCCGATAACTATGCCTGCGCGGTACAGGTAGCACAGCAGCGTTATGTCTGTCACCATTGTGGGCAGCAGAATCGAACGGGAGCGCAACGCTGTACAAACTGTGGCGCGGATTATGACTCCCGTCGCTGTGTCTACTGCGAGACGCCTGTACGCTTTGGTCAGCGTTGTTGTTCGCAATGTGGCCGTCTCACATTGCCACCAACGCTGGTCGATCATAGTCCGCTGGTAGGGGTAGCGCTGCGTCAGGGCCGTTACACCATCAAACATGTTCTGCGCCAATCGGAAGAGACACGGATCATGACAGCTATCGCCACTGATGCTCGGGCACAGGAACATAAGGTGTTTCTCAAGCGCTGGGAGTGTAACTCTGAACCATTGGCACAGCGGGCAAAAGATGTGGCTTATTATGAGCAGGCAACAGGCCAGCTTGCAAAAGTTCGTCATCCCTTGCTTCCTGTCATACTGGATCGCTTCGCCGAGGGAAATTACTATTATATGGTGCAGGAGTATATTGACGGTGAGAGCCTGGACGAACGTCTACAGAAGTTGCTCAGATCCCTTCCTGAACGCGATGTGCTCAATTATATGAACACTCTGTTGAACGTATTGATTGCATTAGACCAGCAACAGCCACCATTACGTCACTATGATATTTCACCGGCCAATATTATCATCGATAAACGTGGACGAGCGCTCCTGACTGGTTTTCAGGTTGCGCCTCCGCCCGCGCCTGCGGGTTCGCGAGCGCATGGTGGAGAGGAAGAAAACGTACTACGCGTAAGCTGGGTATCTCACCATACATGCCAATTCAGGATCGGCCTTACGATCAGCGTACCTGTATCTATGCATTAGCGGCCAGTATGCACCATGCATTAACGAACGTTGCACCACCGCACTATCCCGCTTATCCGCCCGTGCGTATGCTCAATCCCAACGTCTCGCCTGCTCTGGAGAGCATTCTTAGTCGGGCCCTGGTTGAAGATAACACAATACGTTATCAGAGCTATGAAGCGCTGAAGAGGGATATTCAGCGGATGAATTCCCAAAACTAGTTAAATATGCTACACTAGCGCAAATAGCACATGAGATGAGGTTACCCATGAGCAAATTTGCGCAAGATGAGGAGGAGTTGATTGCCCGTAGTCAACGTGGGGACGTTGCTGCGTTCAATCAACTCGTCTTGCATTATCAGCAGATTGTTTATGGTGCAGTTTACCGTATGGTGGGCAATGCCGACGTGGCTGCCGATGTGACGCAGGATGCCTTCCTGGCGGCCTTTCGTGGTATCTCCTCTTATCATGGTGGTGCCTCCTTTCGCGCCTGGTTATTGCGCATTAGCTCCAATATGGCCTGCGACCATTGGCGGCGTGTCAAGCGCCATCCCGCCGATTCATTAGAATACCTGACCGAGGAAGATGAGACGCCATCTCCTGAAATTTTGAGCGCACTGGCAAGTAGCGAGCTAGCAGATAATCCCGAAGAGATGGTACTCACACAGGAGCTTCAGACCATCATTCAGAAAGGGTTGGAGAAACTTCCACTTGATCAGCGGGTTGCTGTCGTTCTCTGCGATGTAGAGGGGCTCTCTTATGAAGAAGTGGCAGCGTCCGCACAGGTCAGTATAGGCACCGTACGCTCGCGCATATCACGTGGTCGGGCCCGTCTGCGCAGCTATCTCGACCAGCACAGGGAACTTTTACCGCGTAATTATCGTCTTACATAAAACAGGGAAAAGATACTAGAACTAACGGAGCATCAGCGTGGCACAAGAGAAGTGGCATCTGACAACTGAACAGCTTTCAACCTTTCTCGATAGAGAGGTTTCAGCAGAGGAGCGGGCTCAATGGGAAGCCCATCTGAGCACCTGTCCGCAGTGTCAGCAAGAGCTGGTTGGTTTACGTCAGACTGCGGCGCTACTCCATGCTTTGCCACAGCCGACACTTCCGCGCTCATTCGTGTTACCATTGGAAGCCGCCAGGCCGGTTGCAATTCCCCAGGCGGTCGCTCCTACGCCGATCCGACTTGCACGACGTCGCACCTTGAATCCTTATGTTCGTGGAGTGTTGCGTACGATGAGCGCACTGGCCGCAGTGATAGGCGTTGTCTTCTTTCTATCGGGAATATTGCCATCGCTTGCTATGCATAACGTTAGTTTTTCTAGTAACAGCAGCACTACTAGTAACGGGTCTTCTGTAGAATCTCCGGCTCCAGCACTATCGAACCATTCAGTACAAAGTAGTTCCAATGGAACGAAATTACCAGCAGCCCCAAGGCTAGCTACTTCCACCTCCACAGCAACTCCTGCTGCAACACAGGCGGTTAAGCCACAGCTTCCAGGTGATCAGAAATCCCTTGCTCCCATTTATCCTGCGGCTCCATCTTCTGGGCCCACTTTTCTCATCTTCAATTTGAGCGTGCCAGCGGGGCGCATAGGATTAGGGATGATGCTGGTGATTTTGGGCATAATGGGTTTTGTGCTATTCCGGCGTTCGCGTCGGCGGATGAGTTTATAAGTCCGTCCAGATAAATGTAGGGGCGCGATTTATAAGCCCGTACAGATTTATCGCACCTGTTACCATCCACTCGGGCTGTTTCATTGCAACAATATGCAGTATTTTGTATATTCTTAGAGAACCATACCGCAACTTTTTATAAGTTTTGTGCTGTACATGGATAGGAATAACAGTTATGAACAACCCGATTTTGCTGATCTCACCAGCCATAAATGTGCTTGTGACAGGTCTATTTGCGGGCGTGGTCCTGCGTCAGTACCTGCGCCGTCATCGTCAGTACCAGTTGTACTGGTCCATTGCTTTGTGCATGGCGTTTCTGGCAACTCTAGCCTATGTCCTGATGTTGCTGATACAACCAACCACTCCGGTAGGAACCTTGTTCTTTCGCGTCTACTATATTTTGGGTGCCGAATTGATGCCTTCGTGGCTTGGTCTGGGAAGTATTGCGCTGGTAACTTCTCAACGCGTCACGCGCATCTGTGCACTTGTACTGAGTATCTTGAGCGTGCTTGCAGCGGTACTCATCCTCGTGGCAACCATCGACATGCAGAAACTGGGGCAGATAGCGGGAACGCCAGGAACAGGTATCCTGCAAACGGGCCCATGGCTCATTACGACCATTACGCTCAACACACTGGGTGTTATTGCCATTGCAGGTGTTGCCATCTACTCAGGTTGGAAGTTGCTACTCCGTCAGGCCAGTGTAGCGGGGTTCAGGCCAGTCAATCTTTTATGGGCCAATGTGCTGATCCTCGCAGGCGCTTTATTGATTGCAGTAGCAGGGACGCTGGCCCGTTTTTTTGGCGTCGAGAACACCTTCTGGTTGGTGATGGCTGTTGGTTGGATGGTCTTTTTTGTGGGAGTACTGTTAACCAGCCGTCGCTCTCGTCCAGTTATACCGCCAAAAAGAGATTTTGAAGATGCGGAGAAACAGCTCACGTCCTCATAATATGTATAAGGGTGATATCCCTACGCATGAACAATAAAATAGGGAGGGGCACCCACGTCATGGGTGCCCCTGAGAGAGACGGGAAGAGAAAGAAAGAGTATATGTGTTTATGACTTGCTCTAACCCGCTTGCAATTCACTCAATGTTACGTTGATGGTCATCTGCTGACTGCCCCGATAGATTGTGACTGGAACGGTATCGCCAGGGCTCTTCGTTATCAGAACAGCGGTCAATGTCGATGTATCTGTAACATCCTGATTACTCACCTGGACGATCACATCACCGACCTGGAGGCCAGCACGCTGCGCACCACCGCCATTGACTAGCCCTGAGATTAGAACACCATGATCCACAGAGAGATTATCCTGGAACTGTACCGTTTGATCCACAGCAACAGCAGAGATGCCAAGAGCCGCACGCCCGGTATGCGTCACTTTACCACTCTGAATAATCTGTGGGACGATAAAGCTGACCCGGTTGGACGGAATGGCGAAACCTACACCGCTGGCCGGGGCATTGAACTCGGGATCAATAGCGGTCAGTGTCGGAATGCCGATCAGGTTGCCTTGCAAATCGACGAGTGCACCACCGCTGTTACCGGGATTGATGGGAGCATCAGTCTGAACGGCATCCGGTAGATTTGCGCCACCCTGACCCTCAGAGACCGTCCTGTTGAGAGCACTAACAATACCGTTGGTCACGGTCTGTGTGATGCCGAGCGGGTTCCCAATTGCCAGTACCTCTTCACCGACCTTCAGTTGTGATGAATTACCCAGTGTTGCCACTGGCATGTTGGTGGGTGGATTGATCTTTACCACCGCCAGGTCGTCAGCTGGATCGGTACCGGAGACCTTCCCCACAAGTTTAGTGCCATCGGACATCACAACCTGGATAGTCTGAGCGCCATCAACCACATGATTATTGGTTACAACATAGCCCCGCTTGTCTATAATGACGCCGGAACCTATCGCACTTCCTTGAGAGGTTGTGACGTTGATTTGTACTACGGTTGGGGTTATCTTCGCAACCACCGCTTCACGAACAGCATCTAAATTATTGCTGGAAAGTGCAGGCACGGTTGGCTGGGGATTTGATCCCGACTGTAACTGACCACTACTACTAGCAGGGGGCGTTACTACTGCGGTTGAGCTACCATGACCAAATTGCCATCCGGCGAACAGACCAGTACCAAATACTGCCGCAAGAAGCACCGTTAGTGCTATAATAGCACCTGTACGCAGACCCCTGGAAGGTGGACGTTTGTCCGGAGGTGGCGTTGGTTGTGGCTGCTGATAAGGCGGTATCCTGTCTGTGGGAGGCATAGTCTGATCCTCAGACCAGTGTGATACACTATCGACAGGTGCTGTCGGCTGTGGTACGGGTTGATAGGGCACAGACGGCTCATTATTATTATTGATATCTGAATACAACATTGTCGTCGACCTCCATCGATCTCTATCTCAACATTACTTTTTTATACCGGGCATCTGTTTTTTGTTCTTGTACATACTATATCGTGTTATTTGCAGAAATCTTTGAGGGATTTGTAAAGAGTTTGTATGATACTGAATTTAGAAATGTACAGTACCATGGCGGGAACGCGAATAAATGAGGAGAGGAACAGGCGTGGATTCGGATGAGAAAAGCCAGGGAATGGAGATACCAGGAAGTCCAACTCCAGCCCTGGAAGAAAAGGAAATAGTACAAGAGCAGGCTTCTGCTCCCAAGGAGGGTGTTAGCCTGTTGCGTCAACGTGCGTCGGAGCACCTGGAGGCACATCGCTGGCTGCAAGCAGGAGAAACGTTCTCAGAGCTGCTTGTTTATAATGAGAAAGACGAAGATGCTTTACTGGGTCTCGCCCGCGTGCTGGACCGTATCGATCACTATGAAGCGCTCTACGAGATAGCCCAGCATCTACTTGAATATAATCTCAGTTTGGCCCAGGGGCTTGCATTCAAAGCGCGGGCGCTACAAAAACTGGAACGTCTCTCCGAAGCAACTATTGCTAACGACCAGGCGCTTTTACTCGATACTCATCTACCTCTGGCGTGGATCAACCGTAGCGGACTACAACTCTTGCAGCAAAAGTTTCCGGAAGCATTGCGTAGCGCTCAACGGGCAACCGAACTGGCACCAGACGATGAACGCGCATGGGCCAATAAAGGCGTCGCCTTGCTCAACTTCAATCATCCTTTAGAAGCGGTGACAATGTTCGATCATGCCTTAGAGATTGATCCCAATCATCTTTTTTCTTTACAGATGAAGAGCGAAATTCTCTGTAAGTTGGGGCGTATGCGTGATGCTATTCCTGTAATACGTCATGCATTGGGTATTGATCCACACAATGTGATCGTACTGACCCAGGGAGTGCAGGCGTTTCGTGCGCTGGAGCAGCATGATGCTATGCAAGAGCTTGCAAAAGAGCTGACTACTCTCACTCCTGATAGTCTCTTCGCGTGGGAGAACTATATGCGAGGTTTGCGTGGTGTGGGCCATTACGAGGAGGCGCTTCCGGCCCTTGATCGTGTCCTGGAGCTTGATACCTCAAATGTGCGTTTCTGGACTCTGAAGGCCGATACATTTTACCGCCTTGAGCGCTACCGTGAGGCTGCTAAGGTTGCTGAGCATGCCGTACGTCTGTACTCAGACTACCCACCGGCCCGCAGGATTCGCGAGAAGGCGGTGCGTATGATGTATCAGAAAAAGAAGAAGAAGCCCTAAAGGTAAATGCCGGAACACCAGAATTGTTCCGGTAGTTTTTTATGTTATCATGTGGGTGAGAGAAGCACGCAATCGCTGTCAGGAAGAAAAATTATCAGAGACTTTGACCTCTTCGAGTATTTGTCTTGCCTGCTCTGCCGTCTGTGCACCAAGAAGTTTATCAACTGCTGTGTTCAATACAACTAGATTATTGAGTTGCGCGGCTTGTTGTTGTGCTAGAGGGAGCAATTCAGGAAATTGTTTTTCGACTAATCGTACAAGAACCGAACGCAATGTTTTCAATTCTCCCTCTTCCAGACCTTGCTCAAGTCCTTTCTGGCGACCCTGATCAACTCCCTTTTGTATTATTTCCTGATAGGACCAGGAACTCTCAAGAATATCATGGAACATCGCAAACCTCCTTTTGAGCCATTGTTTATCGCTCTCTGTGTCATAGACCAACCCGGCAAATGTGTATCCTAATGCTAGTATATCGTCTTTGCCAGCAGTTCTCAAGCCTTCTATCATTTCATCAAGAATCTCGTTGCGAGCTTGCTTTGCTCCCTTCATAAGAGGTAGTAATGGTAACATTCCTGGAATACCCGACTTTAGCAGTGTCTCTGGCTCTTCGTCCCACAGGCGAATATTCTTGTAGTAGAACCGGTGAATAACCTCACCGTCTTCCTCTATGGTATAAGGCGGCTCAACAATGTTGCTTTGTTTCCATAAATAGATCGCATATGAGAAGACCGGTAAGCCTGTAAGAAACGAGGTTGCAGCGTTATATTCCCACATACGTCGCCCCATATTTTCATCGCGGCGGCGCTGATATTCCGCGTGGATGATGCCTTCTTTTCCTTTCCGCTGTGCCTTACAGAGGAAGTCGGCCTCAACTGAGCGTATGATCAGTTCGTTGGTAACGTCGCCCTGATAGTATGTTTCTTGTGAGAGGAACGATACAAAATCCTGTGGATTGGCTCGTACGAGCATTTTCATCAACTCGTCCCATTTGTTCGCCATCTAAAATTCAACCCCCCTTCCACTATCCTTCTCTCTCCAGTATAGCTGAGTCTCCAAATGTAGGGGCCGCGTTGACGACGCCCAGGTGCGTCAAATTACGAGGACGCACCTGGGCGTCGTCAATGCGGCCCCTACGTCACAAAATCTTATCTAACGCAGGTAATAGCACATCATCTCTATGCGCTAACAGCAAAGAACGCAAACGTTCGGCAACAACGACGCGAATACGACGTTGGTGCTGCTCATAGCGGGCCAGATCGTCGGATTGTAGGCCTGTGACCGCAACCCAGTTCATCAATGGCTCCATGCCAACTGGTGGATGGGCGAAGGAGATCCACACGTCCATCTCCCATTTCTCGGAGCGGGGGATGTCAAAGAGAACCTCGTAATCAGCGATCTCGGTATCGAGAGCAGCGGCAAGTTCGGTGGCAAGTTGTTGTCCAACGCGACGACGGCGTTCTGAGTCCCAGAAGAGGGCATCAAGGCGCTTGAAGAGAGAGCCTGCAAGGCGACTGATTTCAAGCACCGATTTGTAGGGGCGACGCAATTCCAGTTCTTCGGCCAGTGCACGTGAACTGCCAGGCATCTCAGGTTTAGTCAGTAGGACCAATAGGGAAGCATCGTCCAGCCCTACAAGTTGTTCAGCTGGAAGTGTTCCAGCGGAGATGGCATCGTGTACCGCTCGTACAAGCATAACTTGCATCGTACGACTGGTGTGATGCCAGTAAATGTTATCAAACATCTCCTGCCGCGCATGCAACAGCGAGTGCAACGGACTGACGCCTTTATGTGTAACGACGATCCGGTGCTGCCCATTCACATTTCCATGGACGCGCAACGAATCGAGCAAGCGCGAGACATCGACACCACCATAAGGTACGTTGCAGGCGCGGGCATCGCGGGGTAGATAATCCAGCTTATCAACGTCCAGTGCCCCGCTTAACAGATGGCTCAGTAACTCATCATCGGGATTGGTCAGCCCTGTTTTGGGTGGGTCAATAAAATCGGCGACGCGTGAAGGCGAAAGATGATAATCGCGCTCCAGAATAGTGGCAATCTCGCCGTTCTCAATAATAGAGCGACCAACCTGCTCATGAAGCACGATGGGAGAGCCAAGTTCTTCAATCGTATGCGAAAAGGGATAATGCCCGATATCATGCAGCAGAGTTGCTACTACCAGTGTCTGCACGCTACTAATCTCAACACCGTACAGCCCACCATCCCCTCCGCGTTGCAATAAAGCACGCAGTGCACGTACTGCCAGGTAATAGCAACCAAGGCTATGCTCGTAGCGCGTATGAGTAGCACCGGGCCAGATACGATAGACAAAGCCAAGTTGTTTCACGCGTTGCAGGCGTAAAAATTCGGGAGTATTAATCAGCTTTTTTTCACGAGGACCTAGAGGAATCCGATCGTACAAACTATCACGCACCGAGCTCACTGGTCGCTCGTCTGGTAGTAATGGGAGACCAGCCGCATCTGTCCAGGATTGCCACATGTTCGATTGCACAATCGTTGCAGGAGACTGGTGATTGTTGAGGGACCGACGTTTTGCGCGGACGCCTCTGGAACGCTCTTCTCGCATCTTCATAATTTGATTGTAGCAGAGGAGTAGGAAAATTGTCTATAGGTGTTCATTCGATGTTCATTCGTGGGAATTTTCAATGCGTCTGCAACGTCATGGATGAACCAGATAAGAAATTTCCAGCTTTATCGTATATAATCAATATACGCTATGGTGGCGAAGATGCGATGGGTAGCGCCATCCATCGTTTCATTTTTGCAAAAGGAACCTGAAAAGCATGGCTTTATTACCACCAGCAATCAAATTGCTGGCGATTGATATTGATGGTACGCTACTCAATCCGCAGAAGCAGATCACACCACGAACGCGGAAAGCAATCTACCTGGCGCGTGAGGCAGGCATTGTCGTAACGTTGGCGACAGCACGACGTTATCGCAATACCGCGCCGATTGCGACTGAATTAGCGATGGAAATTCCTCTTGTTTTGTGTGATGGTGCTCTGGCAATGCACCATCCTGATGCCAATGTACTCTATACTCAGTTGTTAGATACCTATGTGGCGCAGGAGGCGGTGGAGTTGATGGTGCAGCATGGCATTCAGCCGGTCATTCAGCTTATTAATGGCACTACAGAAGAGACCTGGACTGGTTATAGCGAGTTCGATAATGAGTGGGTCGCAACGTATTTCTCACTCTTTCCTGAGCATACGCGACGCCTGGATTATGCCGATTGTTGTATTGGACAACCTGAACCGCTGCGCGTAGTAGCTTTTGCCTCAGAGGAGGTTGTCACAGCGCTCGTGCCTCAGATAGCTGCATTGCCCTGTGCATGGAATTACACACGCCGTGGTAGCTACGGAACCGCCGAACTGACGGTAATGAATCCAGTCTGTTCAAAGGCCAGCGGCGTTGCGTTGCTTGCACAACACCTGGGCGTCGCAATGGAAGAGGTAATGGCAATTGGCGATAATAACAACGACCTTGAGATGTTACAGGCGGTTGGTTGGAGCGTTGCCATGGGGCAGGCACCAGAAACAATCAAGGCCGTTGCTAATGCAGTAACTACAAGCAATGCTGAGGATGGTGTGGCGCTGGCTATTGAGCGCTATGCGCTGGGTCTGGAGACCTGGATGCCAGTGCCGCCTCAAACTCGCGCAATCGGCTGACCTGTCTCTGATTGGGAGATGCCTGCCAGCGCATCTTTTTGACCAGTTCCAGGGCATCGCGTGCATGCATGCCTTCATAGACCAGCACGGCGCAGGTGAGTAGTACGCTACGTCCGACGCCATGTTCACAGTGGATCAGCACTCGACCACTTTTGCGTATCTGTTCGTCGGTCCATGCTGCTCCTTGCATTAACTGTTCTACGCTTAAAGGATAGGTATCGGGCGTGGGTAAATATAAGAGATCAATGTTCTCTTTCGCCAGTGCATCTTTATCGTCGCAATATTCGGAGCGCGTATCTACCACATGCGTCACACCAACTTGCGCCAGAGCTTTGATATCCGCAGGACGGATACGCCCGCCCACGGCAAGATGATCATTCACCCAACTCATATTCAGTTTGTCGGGTAGCGGAACATGTAACTTCTGAGCAATGCGCTCTCCGGGTGAGTTTTCCGGAAAAAAACGCGCGGCAACACGTGTCCAACTGCGATAGAGGACACGCATAACACCACTCGATGCCCAGCCAGCATAGGAGAAATGGACACGGGGATGTTCAGGCGTTGCCGGACCTTCAGACGAAGTTCTGGATGTTGTCGGAAGTGTTGCGTATGAAGCCTGCTCCTCGGTTGGAGGAGGTGGAACTTGTTCAGGTGACATTCTTAGATAGTCCTTTCGACACGGGCACATGGGCTTGTAAACGGCATCCCTACAGATGGGACCCATGGGAATGTGCCGCCAATATTCGGAGCGCGATCATGTAGGGGCGCGATTTTATAAGCCCGCACTGACGCCCTCTTTGTTTTCGGCGGTGAGCACCCCATCACGTACCAGGACACGCTTCAGGGAAGCAATCGCGCACTCTATCATACTATCGTCTGGCTCGCGTGTCGTCAACCCCTGTAAAGCCAGGCCAGGAGCAAGTAACCAGCGTACAATGCGAAAACGATAATTCGCGGCTCCCAGGCGCATAAGCTCATAGGCAACACCCGCAACGACTGGGACGAGGATGATGCGCGATAAGATCTTAAGAGGCAGAGGGGGAGAGCCGACCAGGGCAAAGATAAAGATGGAGACGACCATCACCAGCAGTAGGAAGCCCGTACCACAGCGTGTATGAACCCGTGAGGCGCGTCGCACATGTTCAACATCCAGAGGATCACCCTGTTCCATAGCGTTGATCGTTTTGTGCTCGGCACCATGATAGCCAAAAACGCGTTGGATATCGGGCACGCGTCCTATCAGAGAGAGGTAACCGATCAGCAAGGCGAGACGAATAAGACCTTCGACCAGAAGATTGAGCCAGCCATCGCCGACCTGTTTATGAAACAGGCTGGTGAGCAGAAGCGGGCCGACAAAGAAGACCGCAACGGCAAAAGTGAGCGAGATGAGCAGCGTAATTGCCAGGGCCGCGCCGTCCAACTGGAGCAGCTTTTCTTCTGGTTGCTGGGAAATGCTTTGAGATGGATATGAGTCAGTGACCAGCTCAGTGTTCTGTAAGGTTGGGTGATCTGTGGCAGTAGGATCGATAGCGCCAGTCGCAATATTTGCGGAGAGCGTCATCAGGCGTGTGCCGAGGACAAGCATGTCCCACAGGAGCAACATGCCGCGCAGAAATGGCAGGCGAAAGAGCTTATTCTGGTAGAGACGCGGATTGAGTGTCTCTTCGTAGATATAGATACTTTCATCTGGTCGCCTGATTGCAACAGCAGCCGATGCACGTCCGCGCATCATCACTCCCTCCATCACAGCCTGACCGCCATAATAAAACTTTGCCATTCCTGCAACCTTTCAATAATTTATGAGTATATACGAAATTTTAGGAATCATTCGGTGGAAAAAGCTCCATGTGGATTCATAAGTACTATTACTCTAGTGTGTGATTACGCGGAAGACCCTTGATATGCAAATGACGGACACGATGTACAACCGGGCTTTTCAGCAGCGTGTGTGGGACGAGATTTTTTGAAAGGGCAGCGGGACGTATGCGGCGAATACGAATAGCTGAGCGCATCCGACTGGAGAGCATGCGTTTACGGCGCTGGAAGAGCGGAGTTTTCCAGAGGGCAGGTTCAATGCTGGCAGGTAAATAGTCCAGAATACAGTTCGCGATGTCAAATGAGGCCATGGGACGACTGAGTTTTTTCGCGTTCTCTACAAAGCGGCGTAGTTCGGATGAACCTGGAATAATCAGGCGACGTAATGCATCGATGAGCGTGGCCGCATCCAGCGCGAGGACGCCCACATCGTTGTGTGTGACATAATCGACGTTACCTTCCTCCTGGCCGGGTACGTAACCGCTTAATACGATAGGAAGGTGGCATGCGAGCGCCTCGCAGATAGTACCGGGACCGGCTTTGGTGATGATGACATCAGCGACATGCATGAGTTCGGGCATATTCTGCACAAATCCGAAGATAGTTGCATGGACGTGCAGTGAGGCCCGTGTACGTTGCAGGTGGGTATAGAGTCTTTTGTTGCGCCCGGTGACGACCAGCAATTGTACTGGCAGGCGAGCCTGGGAGATAGCACGTACGGCGGCCTGCAAACCACCCGCGCCGTCGCCGCCTCCAACGAGTAAAACAACAGGCAGATCGGGCTTTAAACCGAATTTTTGTTGTAATATCTCTTTCTCGTCTACTTTCAGCGTAAACTTAGGATCGATGGGCATTCCCAGCATGTGGATGCGCTCGACATCCATGCCACGTTTCAAATAAAGTTTTTTTGCCTGCTCTGTTGGCACAATATAGCCGTCAACTCCCGGTGCGAACCAGGCATAATGGACGCTTACAAGATCAGTGACAACGGTCAGGAAAGGGATGTGCAGGCCTAACTCTTGCAGAGCGTGGACAGTTACATGGTTCAGCATTGGATGGATAGAGACAATAATATCTGGCTGGATGGTAGTGAAGAGGCGCAATAGCCCATTCATAATCATAGGAGTCGCAATCGTCTTTACTGCATTGACGGTTGTTGCATGGTTGCTTTTGTGAAAGACCTCGCCGAAAAGCTTCGGATTGTAGCGAATAGTTGGCCCATAGAGCTTTACAGCTTCGCGCAAGGGGAAGCGGCTGTATTCTTCAAATACATCGACGATCTCGATACGATAGTTTACAGGTGCATATTGCAAGCGACGACTATCCTCAGCTTGAGATGCCTGAATATCCTTTTCAGACGCTGACTCCACTTTCTGAAGCCATTCTTCCTGCTGCTTCTGCGCGATAATTTTGATGGCGTTGCTGATGGCATTCGCGGCACTCCGATGCCCGGCACCTGTATCAGCAATCAAAAAGAGAATTGTTTGCTGTCTTGCGTTGACCAGAACTCACCCCCAGTATGCTAGCAATAAAAAGGGATAAAGGGTTCTATGTTGTCCCCTTTATCCCTTTAGTATACGCCGCAATGCTACTCTTCCTTCAGGTTAAAGCGTTTGCGGAAACGGTCAACGCGACCGGCTGAGTCGAGAATACGCTGCTGACCAGTGAAGAAGGGGTGACATTTTGAACAGACATCAACCTTGAGCACGGGCTTGACGCTTACCGTTTGAAAGCTATTACCACAGGCGCAGCTCACTGTGGACTCTACATAATTTGGATGGATTCCTTGTTTCATCATTACTCCTGAGACATATCAACAGCTAGAATGTGCTAGCGTTGAGTTGCGAATTGAATACCGGACGAGATGAGTGGCGCCCGCCCAACTAAAAGTCAAGCATGATTGTACATGCTCAACAATGCCACGTCAAGATGTTTTGTAGCTGGTACCAGAACGTACACCGTCACCAGTTTTCATTTTTGTCATTGTACCATAGATAACAAATAAAGGGATGGTTTTATGCCTGCAAAAATGCAGGCACGTCCTCTTCCCAGAAAATGTTACGTATAGAGCACCCATTGTTCCGTAAAGTACTATATTTCCGTGGAAAAGCTAGTGGTGGTAAGAAAGAAAAATGGTATACTATAAACAGTAATTTTCAGGTGGCATTTAGCAGGAGTTTGAATTGAGCACTCGCATACCATCCCTCTCCAGGTACCGCGTGGCTGCTGTCCAGTACGAACCTACTCTGGGCGAGAAAGAAAAGAATGTCTGGAATCTTCTCCGCTTGACTGAAGAGGCGGCTCAGCAAAATGCACGCCTGATTGTATTGCCCGAAATGGCAACAACAGGCTATTGCTGGACCTCCCGGATGGAGATTGCGCCCTACACAGAGCCACTGCCCGGTCCTACCACCGAGCGTTTTCAAGCTCTGGCAACCCGCTATGATTGCTTCATTGCTCTGGGGCTGCCGGAAGTGGATGCGCAGACAGATGTCTATTACAATAGCATGGTTCTGCTGGGTCCAGAAGGTCTGATCGGAACCTATCGCAAGCTTCATTCCTACATTTCTGAGCCCCGCTGGGCACGTGATGGCGATCTGGGTATTCCTGTCTGGGATACACCGCTTGGCCGCCTGAGCGCTCTGATTTGCATGGATGCAATGTACTTTGAAGCAGCTCGCATACCAGCCTTGCAAGATGTAGATGTGCTGCTCTTTCCAACAAACTGGCTTGATGAGAAATGTCCCAGCTCATGGTGGATGACACGCGCTTTTGAAAATGGTATCTACATCGTAGCTGCTAATCGTTACGGCAATGAACGTGGTGTGCAGTTTAGCGGCGGCAGTTGTATACTAAATCCAGATGGGTCAATACAGGCATACCACGATGATGGTGAGGGCATTGTCTACGGCGAGATTGACCTGGAGCGCTGTCGCGACAAGCGTTGGGGATCCACCTCTCTGTCTGCTGGAAATCGCCTGGCTGATCGTGTACCCGCAGCATATACAACCCTGGTACAAAATACTTATCTATGGGAACCGCTACGCTATCATGGACTATACGAGTTGGGTGAGTTGCCCGAAGGTCAGCTCTCCTGTGCAGGCGTTGTACAGCTAGATATGCAGGAGTTCCCAGGGCAGTCGAACGCGGAGATCCTGCAATCTCTGTCTGACATGATACGTACAACGATGCGTGATAATGAGCCTGCCCGCCCGGATGTGCTTGTATTGCCGGAATTGCTCCTTCCCGGCCCCCTGCCACAGGGGGAAAATGATCTACTCGCCGCTGAACTGGTCACCACCCATTTCCTGCAGAGAGCGATTACCGTGCCAGGGCCGGAGACAAATGTTCTGGTTGCGTTAGCCGATGAGTTACAACTTAGCATGGTGGTTGGCGTTGCCGAGCGTTTAGAGGATGTGTATTACAATACTGTGCTGCTCATCGATCCTGAAGGTATTTATGGTACCTATCGCAAATTGCATCTGACGCCGCTGGATATGTTGTGGGCTACTCCCGGCAATCTGGGCTTGCCGACCTTTGATACTCCAACGGGACGTATCGGGCTGACGACTGGCTATGATGCGCTCTTCCCTGAAACACTACGCGTGTTGGCTGGCAAAGGAGCTGACCTGATCTGTGCGCCAGCGTTTCTGGATTTTCCTTCTCCTATCGGACTTGCTCCATCACATATCAAAAATACGAAGCAAGTAGATGGTGATGAGTTCGATGTGATGCACCATATCATCTGGCGCATCCGAGCGGCTGAGCATAATGTGTATCTGGCGATATCGAACTGGCACGGAAAACAGGCGGGATTAAGCCTCAATGGCCTGAGCGGTATTTATCCCCCTACTCATGGGAACTACCCATTACTAGAAGTGGTTGCTGAGGAGGACGAGTTGGGTCTAATGATGATGACTATCGATACGCGTGAACAACGCACCGGAAGGCGCACTACACGGATGTTGGAGTATAGCCCTGGCAATATGGCTGGCTCTCTCACTGGCGAGCTGGCTTACGACATCTACGATAGTATCCCAGGTAATGCTGTGCGCAGTAAGCCATTTTTACGTAAACGACAACCGTTCTGGTATCTCGATCTGGTACGTAGGAGGGTATAGGTATACTATGAGTATATGGACCATTGACGTGTCAGTTGGGTGTCAGGTATACTGCCCCCATATCATCCCATAAGTGAGTAAAATCTCCATGCGGTCTATTGCTGCCAGCAAACTAACCCACAGGTATCTAGAGCGGCCTGCACGTGACAATTATGTTGCGACAGCATTGACGATTATCATTGTCACCCTCAGCATGTTCTGGATGGCTTTTCGTATCGGCGGTGATGGAAACACCATCATCTTCACTCAGATTGTGTATGCCATATCAGCTTTTCTGGGTGCTCTATGGGCGTTTCGGACGGCCTATATGGGTCAGCATGGACCTGTACGCCTGGAACGTCAACATCGACTTGCCTGGTTGCTGGTTGGATTGGGTCTGTCGGCCAACCTTTGTGGTCGCATCATCCTTATTCTACAGTTGCCCCTGGGACACGAGATCTTTCCAGGTAGTGCGGATATTTTTTTTACCCTCTTCTATCCGCTTCTCTTCGTGGCAATCCTGCTTATGCCTTCCACTATCCGCTTTCGTACACGAATATGTCTTGATGCCCTGGTCTCTACTCTGAGTTTTCTGGGTGTCTGGTGGTTTTTTGTGATTGGGCCGGCATATATTTCACATTCTGGCAGTGCAAACTCCGCAGCGGAGCTTGAAAAGCTCATTGTTGCGCTATCCTACCTGGGGTGGGATATTTTCCTTCCTCTGATTGTTATCCTGTTCTTTCAGCACCGAAGCCAGAGAACGCTCTCTCCATCGATCATGCTTTTTTGTATTGCTCTGCTACTGAATGTTTATGGTGACCTGGCCTTTGGATATGCTAGTAGCGTCAAAATCTATCAACCAGGTATGCTTATGATCGATCCGTTCCGCTACGGGAGCTATCTGTTGATGGGTCTTGCAGGCCTCTACCAGTATGCTGCATTGGCTCGTAAGAAGTATACAGATATGGTGAGCCTGCCACCAGGCGTTACCAGCAACGAGTCTTCTCCGTCGTGGCAGGATAGCAGGCTGAACAGTTTCAGGCAGCGTATCTTTGCGTTGCTGGTTCACGTTCCTTTGACACTTTTGCTTATGTTGACTGTCTATGGTGAACTTGTACGGCACGATCTGAGCTCAGATGGCCTCGTCATGCTTACAGCGGTAGTGGGAACCTTGATGTCAGCGCGTTATATCCTGGCTAGCCGTGAGAACGAAGTGCTTTTGCAGGAGCGAGAACAACGTCACCATGAATCTGAACAACTGCGTCGTATAATGACGCAGTTGACAGAGATTTTGAGTGAGGAACGCCTGCGCGAATGTATTGTGAGCATGGTTACAGATGAACTGAATTTCGATGCTGTAATGCTTCTGCTTATCCAGAGTCAGCACACGCCAGAGCAGCCACTGCAGATCCAGGTCTACACAGCCACGAAGCCAGGTTCAGAAAGGCAGAACTGGGGTTTTCAAGGCGACAATTTTCTGGAACAGCTTGCTTGCAGTGGCAAGGTGAAAGAGGTGGAGTGGGAGAATCAACACCTTGTGCCGCCTGAAGTACGTCTCTGGTGTCGGGAGCAGCGCATTGATGAGATGATTTTTTTACCCCTGGTGTATCAGGGGCGCATGTTGGGTAGCCTGGGTGTGATGCGTCGAAGCAAGGCTCGCCTGAGCCGTCATGATATCTCGCTGGTAATGAAATATGCCGAGCAGGTGACCGCAGTGATTGAGCATGCACGTCTCTATAATGAAGCTCGCGAACACGAGGAATTCTCGCGGGCGATGGCGACGATTGCGACGCGACTGAACGCTGCTGTGATCGAACCAGCCGAGATTGGTCTGGTTATCTGCAAAGAGGGAGCAAATGTCCTGCGTGCTGATTATGCCTTCTTCTATAGGGCAGATGATGAGAGACATCTGAAGCCTCTTGCAGCCTATATGCGTGACCTGGATGCTCCCTTACCATTGAACGAATGGCCTTTGATTCATAGTTACGAGTACGAGGCGCAGGCACTCCATGCAATGCAACCAGTTTTGCTTCACATTCCACTGCAGGAAATAGCACAGAAACAGGGCATACTGTTGCAGGCATTGCCGAAACCAGAGTTATCGGCGCGTAAAAGTGCCAGTGCGCAACTCTCTTCATCGCGCAATACGGACACGCATAGCATGCCTTCTTTGCGTGTCCAACTGGCCCAGTATTACATCCAGACGATCATTCTTGCACCCATCGTTGCTAATGGTGAATCTATAGGGTTGCTAATCTTTGCGCGTTCTCAGCCGCCGGGTATTATCGAGAAGCGACCGTTCACTCGCGCCGACCTGCCGCAAACGCAGGATTTCGTCGAGCAGGCTGCGGTGCCTTTTATCAATGCACAGCTCTACCAGGATCTGCAAATGGCTCATCAGCGCCTGCAAGAACTGGATCGGATGAAGGATCAGTTTATGGTAACGGCGTCACACGAATTGCGTACGCCACTTACCGCTGTACAGGGGTACATCGAATTGCTTGCTCAATTCGACGACCAGTTGCCGTGGGAGCAGAGGCGTGACTTCCTGCAAAAGGCCCGTCGTGGTTGTGAGGAGCTGGTCGTTATGTTGGGGAATGTAATGGATGCCAGTCGTTTAGAGGTGGAGGCTGGTATCAGACCAGCTCTTCTCAAGCGTGTCTCTATACAGGATACGGTCGAGAGTATCCTGGTGTTGATCGAACCGCAGATCACCCAGGAGCAGCGTGAAGTGTATTTTCATATTCAGCCACGCCTGTTTGCCAGGGCCGACCCTGCCCGTCTACGCCAGGTGTTGATGAATATCAGTGTCAATGCTTTGAAATATTCGCTCCCACAAACACCAATTGCTTTCCGTGCGCAGGCAATGCTGGATCAAGAGGAGCCATGCGTGGTGATCAGCATTTCAGATAAAGGCAAGGGTATTGCTCCTCAGGATCAAGGCCAGCTCTTCCAGCGTTTTGTACGCCTGGAGAGCGATGTCAACAGTCCCGTACGTGGCTCCGGCCTGGGCCTCTACATCTCGCGCCGTTTAATTGAGGCTATGGGTGGCAAGATCTGGATTGAAAGTAAGGGCATTCCAGGGGAAGGTTCGACGTTTCATATTCAGTTGCCAGCTGCTTAGTAGGGGCAGATTTATCGCACCTCAACGGGTGCGATAAATCTGCCTTTTTTGTGCACTCACATGCGACATTGCGAACTGGGGGTGGACAGAGACAATGATCTCTGTTAAGATGCGTGTATGAATTATGTAGTGTAGATAATGCGCGTTTTGCATTTTTGTGAATGGCATGCCATTTTTTAAGCGAAAAAAGTACCTGCACCGAACTTCAGGGTACATAAGCGATGGTATTTTGCCAGGATGAAAGGACTAACCATTTCATGAATTTATCCCCTCAGTTTCCAGTGTCAGAGGAGCCAGAGCAGCAACCTGTGCTCCATTCTGCGGAAGAAACTCCTAAACAGCCATCGCCCGCTTCCGACTCGCTTTCTGAGAAGACGGAGCAGCATGAGGAGACGGAGCAGCAGTCAGCAAACTCTGTTTCAGAGGATATTCCTACGCTGCCTGCATCGTCTTTTGAGCCGTTAGCAGAGGGAACTGAGCAGCAATTTGTCTCGTCTTCTGAACCAAATGAAACTGAGGCTTCAGCACTAGATGAGGACGAGGTAGCCCCCCTGGATGAGGATGAAGATTTCGAGCCAGTACAACCCGTATCAGTCACCTCTCAGCCATCGCAGTCAGGAGTATTTATACGCAAAGGAATCCTCATCGCAGTAGCCAGCGCTGTCGTCGTAGTTGCCTTACTGGCAGCTCTTCTGGTGGTTGTCAACCGCCCCAAAGATCCACCGACTGACTGGATTGCAAGTTATACGCCTCCTGCTGGCAGCAGTAGTACTGGAAAGGTTCTGTATTATCTTCACTGGACAAATCAGAACGGTGAGCTGAAAGGCCAGATGCAGTTAGCGGCAATTTCTAACGGTACTCCACAATCGCTCACTGTCCCGGCAACTGGTCTGTATAATAGGGATAATCACCTCATCTACGTGGTCATTGTGATCGATGGTCAGCCAGACACGCTCACGGGCAAAATCAATGCTGCGAATGATACCTTGAACTTAAATCTAGTCGGTGCGACTGGTCAGAGCAGCCTATTTGTTTTCCATATAGGGGATGCGAATGATTTCAAACAGGCCACGAAAGAGTTAGATGGAACGAAGTAGGTTTGTATCACACTACACGTATGTAGTAAGAATGGGCATTATGCTACTGAAGTAGTGTAATGCCTATTATGTAATTATGATAGAACCCTATAATTCATATGAGATCGTTTAGAAGAGAAGACGCCACGACTTACCTCCCTCAAGTGTCTTGATTCGATGACAGTTTACGCAGCGAACTTCACACTTTGCTATTTCAGTCTCTATAGTTTTCCAGGGAACAGCATGCCGGAGTAATTTTGTTATGCTTGCAAACTTAGTTCCGCGTACATGGTCAAATTCGAGGATGCGGATATCGGTTTGACCACAATTGGCGCAAGGATGACTGGAGAGGTAATCGTATAGTTTTTGCCTACTTTCTGCATTGATTAGTGCATTACGATTAATCGCACGGTCAATATATATTTGCTTATTATTTTGATAATGCTGTCTGTTTGCCTTAGCCTGGCAGAGCTTACACCATCGTTGGCGTGTTCCTTTCGTCTTATTTTTCCATGCGAAATCTCTTTCAGCATCGCGCTCTTGATTGCAGCCTGAGCAAATCTTTTTCATGATAATGTATCTTCCTTATACGGAAGATTAAAAAGGTGACGCCACGACTTACCTTTTTTACTTTCTCTGACACGATGACAGTTGGCGCATCTGACTTCACATTTAGCAATTTCGGCTTCAATAGTAGACCAGGAGCAACCTATAGTCATCATCTTGGAAATATCATTTGATTTCTTCCCTCGTACATGATCGAACTCAAGAATACGAACATCAGTTTGAGCACAATCAACGCAGGGATGGCTGGAAAAATATTCAGCAAGTTTTCTCTGATTGTCTTCTGTAACCCAGACTTCGCGATTACGCGCACGCTCAAGATACGGCTGTTTATTGTGCTTGTAATGTCGCTTGCTTTTTAGGGATTGACAAAACTTGCACCTTGTATTGCGTATACCACGTTCTTTGTGTTTCCAACTAAAATCCTGCTTGGGATCGCGTCCTTGACCACAACCGGAACAATATTTTTTCTCTTCCATAAAGTCAACTATAGCGTATGATGCCCGAATATCAATACTTAATTTAGAGTAAATTTTGTAAGAGCAAGAAAAATAGCACAATAAAAACAGCATTTGAATAATTATCGTTCAAATGCTGTTTTTATTGTTTTAGCAGGGGAGACAGGAATCGAACCTGCAACCTGCCGTGAAACCGAACCGGACTTGCACCTTTCAGTGCATCCGGCTCTCCAGAAGCCATATGTCAGACTTCCTGTATCCCTTCCACGTGTCCTGAATGTTACTTCAGGCATTTGAGTACTATGGATACTCCGTCACCATGCATCTTTCGATGTTTAGGTGATCCCCAGGTTATACTTTTGCTCTGGTCCGAGGTTAGGTGCCCTGTTCGCCGCTTTCTCAGGAGAAGCGTTTGTCAATCCTCCAAAACGCGATTGACAATCCTAATGAGTCACGGCTGGGATTCAGGCAATCCAGCTTTCACCATACTCGGCCTAGCTGCCCAGTTTCTAGCCTTGAAAGGCCAGGAGAACCGGACTTTTCGAGCCATGCTATTGTCCCATTTCCCTTTCAGGAGCAGGTAAGGTCGTGCTTTAATCACTTTCGCTTCAGTGATACTGCACCAATACAGTGAGAACAAAAGTACTACGAGGGCGCACATTCTTTGGAGACGGCTGCTCTGCCAATTGAGCTACTCCCCTATAACGTACATGATAATAGCAGAGCGAGAGAGATTTGTCAACACCATAGGCAAACATTTTCTATACCTTAATTCGTCAATAACGTGTTGTCAATCTTCCTTTTGAAAATTGGTTTTTACTTGAATTAAAGGGTAAAATAGAGAGAGGGAAGATTGGAGGTAGATCGTGAAGGATACATCACAGCAAGGCTTAATTTCCCATACCGCTATTTTGAATTGGCTGGTCCAGTCGGGGTTTGAGGTACTGTTGCCCTGGGCTGATCATCTTGGATATGACATGGCCTATTATCGTGTTGAGGATCACAGAAATTTTGGCTTCTTCGTGCACCAGGAAGCACGGTTGGTACGTATACAGTGTAAAACGGCGTGGCTCTCGAAGGATGGAACCTGTCTTGAGTTTAATACCTCGACCGTCTCGGCTAGAAAGAATGGGAAAAACAAGAAGTCTGGTTATAATGGGAAGGCTGAATATTTTGCCGTCTATAGTCCAGATACTGGGAAGGTCTATATGCTCAGTGTCGATGAGGCGACGAAATACAACATGAGCTTGCGGTTTAAGAGTGCCGGAGTGATACGTAGTAATGGAAAACAAAGTTGGCATGTTTCCTATGAAGAGGCAGTGAATAGCGGTGTAAATTACTGGTGGGCCGAGGATTATGAGATATAAAAAAGGATATGGCTACTTCGCAAATTGAGCCATACCCCTTTTGGAACGGAGGGGGAGAGATTTGAACTCTCAAGGGTTGTAACGCCCTGGGTATTTAGCAAACACCTGCACTAGGCCACTATGCGACCCCTCCTGGCATACTACATAATAGTCAGCTTTTATCTGACCTATTAATGTCATAGCACTACGTCACGATAATAACAGAACCTCAGGGCGTTGTCAATACCCTATGTGCATCATTTTTCAGGATGTATGTGGGAAGATAGCCTCAGCTTTAGAGCTGGATTTTGCAAGTTAATGCTCGGTTTTCTGTAACGAAACTGGTATATCCTGTCGTGATGGGAACATACTCAGTGCTCTTTCTCGTAGAAGACAACGATTTTCTCCTTCAAGAGAAAAACAAAAAGCAGGCCCAAACCATTGAGCCTGCTCTCTGACTTTTTTGTGTGTTCTCTGCCAATAACTAGATCACCAGAATTGGCGGAGAGCCAGTATTATGAGAGGTCGTTTCCTAATCTTTCGATAAGAATAGACGCGTTGGTTTGCGTGGTACCATTCGTTGTCAGGAGGGTAACTGCAGTGCCACTAGTATTTACAAGGCTAAGGGTAGCGCCAGACGTTAACGAGATGATACCCTGGCCGGTGCTTGGCTGACCGCCACGGACTTCCATTTTCGTAACTGGTGTACCATTTACACTTAGCACGAATTGGTCGGAGGCTGCGCCGGACACGGAGAAAACAAACCTGTAATCACCCGTGTTGCTAACTAAAATCGTAGAAGAGTTGGAAAGCGTAATTGCGCTTGTAGTTGAAGAAGAATCAAAAGTAACGTTACCTCCTATAGGCACTATTTGAGCGCTTGAGTTGGAAATGTACCCATACTGAGACGGCACGACAGGGGTAGTCGGGCCAGTTGGTCCAGTTGGTCCAATCGGGCCTGTCGGGCCTGTAGGACCACCAGAAGGACCGATAGGACCAGACGGGCCAGATGGGCCAGATGGACCAGAAGGACCAGACGGGCCTTGTGGTCCAGGAGATCCCTGAGACCCGGATGCATCTCCATACACCTCAACTTCCCAGAGGGAAAAATTTGTGCGTGCAGGTGAATAGTGAGTCGCATAAATACGAAGATAGCGGCCAAGTCCGGTAAGTCCTGTCAGAACCTCGTTCCCACCAGCACTCGTCGTCGTACTATAGATCGATGTCCATGTTATTCGATCAAGGGAATCCTGAATCTGGTAACTTGTGGCATATGCCCTTTCCCAGTACAGTTTCACTTGGTTGATAAAATACAAGTTTTTCAGGTCGATTTGTAGCCATTCCGTTGCATGGCCCATTCCCGACGACCAGCGCGTGGTGAGGTCACCATCTACTGCATCATAAGGATGGTAACGTGCATCTTCTACAGAAGATGCAGTCGTGGGCTTGTGGTAAGCAAGATTGATGGTATCGGATGGTGACTGTCTCACAGTAGATTGGCTTTGCTGGAGATGCGAAGCAGAGGGTAGCTTATTTGCCAGATCCGCTCTATGAGCTGACACTCCCGCAACTGTAAAGGTTGCTAGAAGAACAACCAGCACGAAATTTGACCCTAGTAGAATTGCTCGACGTTTCATTCTCATCCCTTTCCTTTATCTAAGAAATTGATTTTTTCGATAGAGAGGATGCATTTCTTCCTTAGCCTATGGCCAGTATAGGGTGCCGTATAATAGGCAGATTTCTATGTATGGGGAGGGAAAAAGGAGATGGATTGAGAAGACCGTAGATTGAGAGACCTGTCAAGGTGCCTACGAAGACCTTACCGTTAGCGATCGTTGGCACAGAAAATTTTACATAACTATCGAGCTGGTCCCGTGAGGAATTCTGCGTACTATTATAGAGTTCATTGCCAAGATTAGTTGCATCATACGCACGCAGGACGCCGGGGCCATGAGGATTACAACCCATGTAGAAACAGTCTGCGGGGGGGCTGACGATCCATACAATGCCAGTACCACTGATATTCCTATTACTGGAGATTGAAGGGATTACGCCAGGGAATTGAAAAATCTCGGGTGTTTCGGATATCGGATCTGGAGAAAGTGTATCATTGCTCAGTTGAAATGCTTTCAGAGTATCATTCATGCCACTAATGTAGACCCATTGCCCACTCGTGGAGGTCCAATAACCAGGGGTCGAGAACTCTCTGCCCATTGTATAGGGAGGCGACTCTTGAAGTACCTTATCAATAGAGGTCAGATTTTCTTCCGGGGCATCACATACCATCTTTGGATCGTTCGTGTAATGTCCCATATTGTCCCGGTTGACGACATAGATGCGCCCCTCTTTACCTCCTCCAATCATCAGGTGAGGATAGGGTGTGTTGGTCTGATCGGGAAGGAGGAGAGGACCGCCTGAACCTAAATCTTTATCGGATGCGGAGAGGCAAGATTGGTTAAACGGCGTGAAGTAGTCGGATAGACTCAGTCCATTCTTTGTGTTGAGCTTGATAAAGCTATCGCCAGCATCCAGGCCACCTGAATCGAGATCAAAGGTGCCATTGCCCGTTATCAAATAGATGTTGCCATTGTTATCGGCTGCTGGTGCAGCGCCGCTCATCCAGATGCCACCTTCCTGACCGTTGGGGGTAACGTTGTAAACGTCTCTAGTCACCTGGTGAAAGACCCTACCATTATAGGTATACCCCATGAGCCAGCCATGATAGGGACCGGTATCACTGAAGGAGGCCCAGGAGATATAGACGACACCGTTGGAAAGGAGCAAGGCTGAACGCTGATTTTCGACGTAAGCCTTGAAGCTCACTTTGCCATCAGAAGTGCCATCGCCTGTTCCTGGGGCGCTGGCCTGAATGGTGATCGGGCTACCAGGTTTCTCTGAGCCTGTCTTGAGATCAAGTGCATGAAGTTGGTGGGCATACTGGCGACCGTTTTCTTTCGTCATCGTGTCAACATAGAGAATATCGGCAGTCGGGTCGATGACGGGGGTGCCTGTGATGCCAATTTCAGGAGAGATATCTTTATTGGAATACTTGTCGAAAAGGTCAACGGCAGGAACGGTGGTCGCGGTAGAACTAAGAAAACTGGTTTTCCATAATGGGGCAATGGCTGTTGTCTGATCAGCATCGAAGGCATAGACGCTGTCATGTTCAGTCGCCACAAAGACCACATTATGGGTAGTTCCATTGATGCGTACGTTGGGAAGAAAGAGGGGTTGGGCATAAACCTGTCCATCGACGGGGTAAGTTACGCGTTTGCCAAATTGACTACTATTCACATTGCTCGTAGTGAGAATAGACTTGTTGGCATTGAGACCGCTACGAAAAGTATCATTATGATAAGTGACAACTGCCGTGTTGGTTGGGGTAACCACCAGTTTCTGTGCAATATGTGTACTAGATGCAAATAGGGTACGTGCCGTTCCTAAAAAGGTCGTCATAGGGAGGAGGATTATAATGCTGAGAAGAAAAAAGCACCTGAGATGGTGAAATTGCTTATAACTTTCCTGGAAGATATCGTTTCGATGCAGCATACAAATCTCCTTTTTCTTATGAGTTTAGAACTGTTGCGTTGAAACGCGTCGGCACTTCTTGAAAGCACATCCTCAGTATATGAGGCCGTTATTAATGGTACATATATATATGCTATTGAAAATTTTTTGTAACTCTTCAGAAGGGGCCTGACTCCTCAGCGCCTATGGCGCTTCGCAAGCCGTTTGGTGTTTGGCGGCCCCAGGCCGCCAATCCCACCGCCCACACCAAACCTGGGCGAGCCACCGCAGGTGGCGAGGAGACCTGAAGAGTTACAAAAATTTATCTTGTCTCCCCATTATTCCCCCTCACTTTTTGAAAAAGGATCATGTGAACGGGTACTGACACGTGGAAGAAGAAAGGGCAGGACACTAGAACGTAAGTATGCTATACTGCGCATAACAATCACAGACAAATGTTCATATTGGGGGAAGCGAGAATAGCATGGCAGAGGTGGAACTTCATCAGGTTGGCTCTTATACCGTCACTGAACTGTTGCGCGTGAGTTCTACAAGTACTTTTTACCGTGGCAGATTGCGCAAGAAAGATCTTTTGATTAAGAAGTTGCATGTTCCTCTTCCAACATCGGAAGCGAAAGAAGCCTTTCTGCTCCGTGCGAAACAGTTGAAGAAGCTCAAGAATTGCAATATTATAAATGTGCTTGATATCTGTTTCGTTGGTGATTATCCCTGCCTGGTGATGGAGTACGTTGCTGGCGAGACGCTGCATCAGCTCATTCCTTCGGGCACGCAACTTGCTCCCGATGAAGTGAAACGCTACCTGGCTCCTGCCGCCGATGCCATTCATTATGCACACGTCAATAGTGTTCTGCATAAAAATCTGCATCCCGGTAATCTACTGGTTGCAGAACACAATACTCTTTTGCTAACCGAGTTCTCACTTGCCCTGCCTGATATTGGTCTTCCCCTCGACGATGAGGATTTTGCCATCCCCTACATGGCTCCTGAACATTTACTGGGAGAGCCAACTTTTGCCAGCGACCAGTATTCTCTGGCCGTGATGGCCTACGAATGGCTCTGCGGTCGTCGTCCCTATGAAGCTACTGAACGCGAACTCTTGCTACAACAACAAAAGCAGGCGTCATTTCCCCCTCCGAGTAGTTTGAATGATGCTATTTCACCAGCCGTTGAGAAGGTGCTGATCCAGGCTCTATCCTATGCTGCTGCTGCACGCTTCCCCCATACGTTGGAATTTTTCAATCAGTATCTGGGAGCGCTTATGGGCTTCGCGGTCAAAACCAGTAGCCAGCCTGTGAGACCATTGCTCACACCTGCATTTGTTTCTCAGGCTTCGAATGGGAAGCATACACCTTCTCCATCTCTACAACCAATTGAGCTAACTGCTAAAGATACAATAGAAGTACATGGAGAAGAGGAAGTTGTTGTCAGCTCATCCTTAGAAATCGAGCATGTCAATGAAGATCCACGTGATGTAGAGATTGAGCAGTCAATTACTGCGGGTACGGAGCAATTTTTTAAAGAACCAACCATCAAGCCTTCATCAAATGGCAAAACCCTGCAATCCATTATTTCTGAAGACCTGCATCAGGGTGGTGTCCTCTCCCAGCGCTTGCCCGGTTATGAGGAACGGCCCGCTCAGATCGAGATGGCTACAACTGTTGCCCGCTCACTCACTCAAGGTGTGCCTGCCATTATAGAGGCCGGGACCGGGACTGGTAAGTCGTTTGCCTATTTGCTTGCTATTGTACGTTCCGGCAAAGTCGCGATAGTAAGTACCGCGAACAAAGCATTGCAGGAACAGCTCTTCTATAAAGATATTCCCTTTGTGCAGAAGCATATCAAGCCATTTGAAGCTGCACTGGTGAAAGGGGCTGCTAACTATGTCTGCATTGATCGCGTGGAGTCTGAGCGCGTGGGCATGCAGTTCTACACGAAAAATCGTGACTTTAAACGTCTGCTCGATGTTGTGAATGATCCCGATTCGACCTTCTCTGGCGATTTTGAGACGCTGGGTTTCCAGCTCCCCGGCGATATTCGTTCTCGTGTAGCGACTGATAGCGATCAGTGTGCATGGAGCAAGTGCGAATTCTTCGGTGAGTGTTATGTGCGCCGTATGCGTTCACGTGCGGAACGTTCTCAAGTAATCGTTGTCAACCATACGTTGCTCCTGCTGGATGCAGCGATGGAGGGCTTTCTGTTGCCAGAACGCGATGTGATTGTGCTCGACGAAGCCCATCACCTGGAGGAAGAGGCAACCCGTTCGTTTACTGTAACGATTGGTCCAATGCAGATACAGAGCTTGCTCGCTCAGCGCATGTTGAAGGATCATAGCTTGCTTCACCTGCAAGATGAAACGTTGCAGGCTGCCGAGCATATGTGGTCTCGCCTCTACCAGGTCGCAAATCCTGGTTATAAAGGGCGTGCGAATCTCAGTGAGCCGCTTGAAGAGGGATTGCGCCTGGCTACGAGGATCTCGGATCTAGCCGATTCGCTACGCAAACAACGCCCGAAAAATCTGGCTGAAAAAGAGGACCAGCTCTACGATAAGCTGGTCAAGCGTGCGCAAAATCTGGCCGAGAATGTACGCATGGTCTTCTCCGTCGCGCAGCCAGATAAATTCGTCTATTATGTAGAGCGAGTTGACGTTTCATCTAATCGCGTGTCTTTGCAGGCATCGGCAGCTCCGCTTGATGTCACGACGTGGTTGAAAGAGCGCCTCTTCAATAAGTGCAATGTGATCTGTACTTCAGCGACGTTGGCGACGATTGGTCCTAATCCAGCGCATCCGGAGGAGAAGGGACCAAATTTCTCCTATTTCCGTCGTCGCATCGGCCTTGATCCGCTCGAACGCTCGGACGTGTTGGAGAGCATCCTCCCGCTCACCTTTGACTATGAGAGCAATGCATTATTGTACCTGCCGCGCGATCTGCCTGAGCCTGCCTATGGTCAGGGTTCTGATGATTACATGAAGGCCATTGCTCGTGAGATGTATAAACTGGTCAAGCTCTCGCGTGGTCGGGCCTTTCTGCTCTTCTCAAGCAAGCGCATGCTTGACCGGGCCTATGAATTGATGTCGCCGCATCTGCCCTATCCACTTCTGAAGCAGGGAGATATGACGCGTATCGAGTTGACGCGGCGTTTTCGTGAGGAGGAAGGCGCAGTTCTTTTTGGCTTGAAGAGCTTCTGGGAGGGTGTGGACATTGCGGGTGAGGCGCTCTCGCTGGTCGTGATTGATAAGTTGCCATTTGATCCGCCCGACGATCCTGTGCATGAGGCGCGTGTGGCGCAGATGAAGGCGGCGGGCGAAAACTGGTTTGGCACTTATGTGTTGCCTCAGGCTGTGTTGCGCCTCAAGCAGGGTCTTGGTCGCCTCCTGCGTACACGCGATGATCGAGGGGTGATGGCAATTCTCGATACCCGCCTGCATACAAAAGGGTATGGCAAGATGGTGTTGAATGCTCTGCCTCCTGCGAGAAGGACGGCGAGTTTGCGCGATGTGGAGCGATTTTTCCTCTAATCTTTTAGGCCTGTAAGCGTGTTTTTGACGAAGGGTACCGGGACAATTTGTCCTGGCTCGTCCAGGACAGAAAGGCTCTTACGTTTTTCCTCTATATGGTATCATGTCAAAGTTGTGTACCTTATTCTCAATAGGGAGGGTATTTGACCATGACTTACCACAGCGAAGTGGTGGGCAGCCTACTTCGGCCCACCTATCTGGTAGAAGCACGTAAGCAACTTGAAGCGGGACAACTTGGCGCTGCTGCATTCAAAGTTGTAGAAGATCGCGCAGTAAAAGAGTGTATTGCTCTGCAGGAGAACGCTGGCATTGAGGTCATTACTGACGGAGAGATGCGGCGCTATGCATTCTATGGTCACCTTGTGGAAGCTCTAGATGGTTTCGATAAATATGGTGGTTGGGCTATCCCCTTCACAGACGAAACCGGTGAACAGCTTGTCCTCAAGCGGCCTGTCGTCGTAGAGCGTCTCAAATGGCGTAGGAGTATGTGTGCCGAAGAGTGGGTTTATCTACGCTCACAAAGCAAACGCCCAGGCAAAGTAACTATGCTCAGCGCTCAGCAGGCGGCTGCTTATTACGACCCCGAAAAGTCAAAATCCGCTTACGCGACCCGCGATGCCTACCTGGCCGACATTGTAGACTTCTCGCGCCACGAGGTAGAAGAACTCATCCGTCTTGGCTGTACCTACGTTCAGATCGATGCTCCCCAGTATGCTGCTTTGCTTGATCCCCGCATGCGTGAAGGCTATCGCCAGCGCGGCAGTGATCCCGACAAACTCATCGATGTATGTATTGAGATGGACAATGCTATCATAGATGGACATCCCAATATAACTTTCGCGATGCATATCTGTCGTGGAAACAATCAAAGCAAATTCTACGCCAAGGGGGATTATGAGCCAATTGCCAGAATATTTTCGCAGACCCACTTCCAGCGTTTCTTTCTCGAATACGATGATGAGCGCTCCGGCGGTTTTGAGCCACTCAAACACGTGCCGGGGGATCGTTTTGTCGTTCTTGGCCTGGTGACAACGAAAAAGCCTCACCTGGAGTCTGCCGAAGAACTGTGCCATCGTATCAATGAGGCCAGCCGCTTTATCCCTCTTGAGCGCCTTGCCCTCAGTCCGCAGTGTGGTTTTGCCTCCACTATGGAGGGTAACCATGTTTCGCAGGAGGATCAGCGCCGTAAACTCGAACTTGTGGCAAATGTGGCACACGAGGTCTGGGGAGTCCAGACCGATTAAAGAAAAACACTGCTACACTAGGTGCCCGTCACTTTTTTGCAGAGAGCAATGGTTGAGGTAGGGCTCGAATATTTTGTGCCCGTCGAGCCCCTACTTAAAGGGTATTGGGCGCATGCAAGGTGGCGCTCATACGTTCCTGAACCTCCGTCTAAAAAATCCCCCATTTTGTCCATTGCATCCCCGTGGATCAACGGTTACTATAACCACCCACTTTATTAGGAAAAACTAGATTACGGTCAGCTCTCCACTTCTGTTTACAGAGAACCCAAATTTGACACCACAGGGACTAAATACCACTCACTCTCGTTAACTACGATTAGACAAAAACGTGCCTCCGTAACCCTGGTAGCGTTCCCAAATATGGGGTAGACAAAGCAGACAATAGGCACTATACTAAAAGGTGCATTCCGACGCATAGACAAAATGTCAGTTTTTTTGATGGTACAGGGGAGAAGTCCGCGCATGAGTAAAACAAAAATGCGTTGCATCACCTGCGGCAAGTGGTTTCAGTCGGCTAATGCTAAAGAAGTGACTTGCCCTGATTGCACGCAAAAAGCAAGAAAAGAAAAGTTGGCGCTCAAAAACGCGCCACCTGCATCCAATAAGCCCGGTGGAACAACTGACCAGGCACATCGCCCTGCCGTTCCACCACCACCTAAGCCAAAACCTGTCCAGAGCGGCACGGCTCACTGGTTGGATACCCTCCAGGATGTAAAGGTTGGAGAGCCCGAGCAACCTCCTCCACGCCCTAAACTTCCAGCCACCCCTGCTCCCAGAGATGATCGCGGTGCTCCCGGTGGATTTCGTCCACCAACTGGTCCAACTGCCTATCGCGAGGGAGGCTCTCGCGAAGATCGTGAGCATAATCATGAAGGTGGTAATCGTGGCCCAGGCGCTTATCGTGAAGATCGTGAGCGCAACTCAGGCAGCTACCGCGTTGGTGGCGGCTCCGGTCTACCCGGTTCCATCCCTGGACCACCAAGACCACGCCAACCTATGGAGGGCGGATTTGGTCGTGGGCCACGCCCAGATAGACCGCGTCCAAATGGCCCTCGTGAAGGTGGACCCGGCAATCTGAAACCAAGAGGAAAAGGAAAGCCAGGCGCTCATAAACCGTCAGCTCCACCTAAGCCTAAACGCGAGAAAATACCACCACCTTTGCCCTTTGTCCCAACTGCGGAACAGGTCACTCAGGTTGAGGAGCGCTATATCGAACTGTCAACTCCAACCGAGTTCGATGGTATTCGTACACGCATCGCCCAGGAACTGGGAATACCGAAAAAGGCCGTAAAGAAAATCGTGAAAGAGTTGCGCGATCGACAGGATATCCCAAGCTGGTGGGAACTGCAAACCTATAAAGGCTCCCCAGAGGAACTTGAGAGTATCAAAAATGCTTACTTGCCGCTTCTGCCTGTTCCATCTGTTGGCGTTCATAAAGAGATCGCCGAACAACTTGATCTTAAAGCAGGTGTTGTCTACCAGGCCATCAAAGCTATACGCCTGGAGATGAATTTGCCGCAATATAATGATCCCACACTTCATGGGCCGGATTTTGTCCTCCATCCAAAGAAGAGGCGGCGCGAACAGGCCGAACAGCCCGCCGAGGCAGCATCTGCTACTCCGGTTGAACAGCCAGCGGAAGCAGCATCTGTTACTCCAGTCGAACAGCCAGCGGAAGCAATCTCAGCTACCCAGGCCGAATCTGCTCTCCAGGAAGTCGAAGCTACAGCACCGACTTCTGAACATGCTGGTGCGACTCCCGATGCTGTTCCTGTAACCGAGAGCTCTGTATCTTCGGAAGCATAAACTGAAGCGCTATCTTTTAATTGAGGGAAAATGTTCGCGCATATAACAAAAATATATGCGCGACGTTGCCCTCGCTTTTATTTCATCGTTGAAAAACATCTTGCGGGAGGTGTCCTTTGGACGCGAAAAAAGATTTCATAGCAGATTGTTTATTTTGTAGAATCTCCGCAGGCGAGATTCCGAGTAAGATCGTTTACCAGGATGAAGAAGTTCTGGCCTTCCATGATATCCAACCCCAGGCAAAATATCATGTCCTGATTATTCCGCGCCGTCATGTCGCCACCTCTTTAAACGATTTTGGGCCGGAAGATGACCGGGTCATGCTCAAAATCCTGGCTACGGCTAGAAATATTGCCCGTGAACTGAGCATCGATCAGAGTGGTTATCGCCTGGTTGTCAATACAGGTCACGATGCAGGCCAGTCCGTATTTCATATCCATTTCCATCTCCTCGGTGGCGCTCCCCTTGGTCTGTTTGGTACTCCCCAATATACACACAATGCGGAGTAAATTGATCAGCAAAAAAGCACAAAGGGAATTTTATGCGTATTGCTATTGACTATACCGCCGCCATCCGTCAGGGCGCAGGGATTGGTGCCTATGTATATAATCTGGTAGCAGCTCTCCTGGCCCAGGACTCTAGTGGCCAGTATACCCTGCTTACTACCGGGCAACCAACCCACACACGTCAGTTCCCCACCGCTCCCAATGTCAGAGGTCGCAGCATGTTTATTCCTGATCGTTATCTGAACATGTTCTGGTATCGTTGGCACATACCCATTCCGGCAACGCTTTTTTCAGGCCCAACGGATATCTATCATGGCCCCGATTTCGTACTGCCACCCCTCAACAAGAAGGTACGCAAGGTTGTGACGATTCATGATCTCGCTTTCCTGGAGCATCCCGAGTATGCTGTGCCCTCATTGGCCGCTTACTTGCGCAAGGTCGTACCCGAAGCTGTAGGTGCTGCTGACGTGGTGGCAACGGTCTCCTCTGAGGTGAGCCGCACTCTGGTCGAGCATTTTCAGACTCCACCTGAGAAATTGATAGTTATTCCCAATGGTGTCGCGCCCTATTTTCGTCGTATCACTGACCCCTTACTCTTGAACGCAACACGTCATAAGTTCGGCTTGAAGCATCCACTTATTCTTGGTGTTGGTACGCAGGAGCCGCGTAAAAATCATGCAGGTTTGATTAAGGCTTTTTACCACGCTCAGAAGAAAAAACACGGTCCTGCTATGCTTGCTCTGGCCGGTGGTCAGGGCTGGCTCTATGAGGAGACACGGGACCTTGTAGCGGAACTGAAACTTGAGCGCAAAGTGCGTTTCCTGGGCCGTGTAACCGATCTTGAGCTGATTACACTCTATAGTATGGCCGATGTCTTCGCGTTCCCTTCCTTTTTTGAAGGCTTCGGTATTCCCCCTCTTGAGGCAATGGCCTGTGGTGCCCCGGTTATTACCTCTAATACGTCTTCCTTACCAGAGGTCGCTGGAGATGCGGCTCTGCTCGTCGATCCCAATGACATTTCTGCACTGGCGCAGGCCATTCAGAACTTACTGGAAAATGAACAACTCCGTTCCGAACTGGTCCAGAAAGGCTATCGGCAGGCCCAAAAGTATACATGGGACAGGTCTGCTCGTAGAATGTTACAGGTCTACCAGAAGCTGTACGATGGCGAGACAGACTTCTCCAATAATAAGGAACTTGTTATATGAAAATTGGTATTAACGCTCTTTTCTTTCAATATCCTGCCACAGGTAGTGGACAATATATGACGCATCTCCTTTCTGCACTTGCTCAGATCGATTCTCAGAATGAGTATGTTTTATTGGGACCCCAACCAGTAGAGGCTTCTCTGACTTCTTTTCCTTACCATGTGCAACCAATCCCGGATTTCGTCGCGAAGAATCGTAATATCGGCAAGGTGTTATGGGAACAGTTTACTGGCCCCAGTGCGGCACAAAAGCAAGGCGTGGATGTCTTCCATGTCCCTTACTTCGCGCCTCCTCTGTTCCCTCGTACCTCAACGGTCGTGACGATCCATGATGTGATTCCGATGCGCTTGCCCGCTTACCAGCCTGACACGCGAGTCAAGGCTTATATGCGCCTGGTCGCACGGGCCGCACATAACGCGACTGAGATTATTACAGTTTCTCAGCATGCCCGGCAAGATATCATCGATGTTCTTAAACTGCCCCCTGATCGTATTCATGTCATCTATGAGGCGGCTGGTGAGGAGTATCGGCCTGTCACCGATCCCGAGCTTCTGGCGAAGACACGGGCACGCTATGGCTTAAACGAACGCTACATCTTCTACCTCGGTGGCCTGGATCAGCGTAAGAATGTGCCGCAACTGGTTCGCGCCTTTGCTCATGTGCATCGCTTGATCGGTGACCCCAATCTGCAATTGCTCATTGCAGGCAATCCGGATAGACAGAAGGGGCCGCTCTTTCCAGATCCGCGCCCCGTCGCAGCCGATCTGGGTATGACGGGCCAGATCATTTACCGCTTTGTTGAAGAGGAAGATAAGCCCGTTCTCTATAGTGGTGCCAGTCTGTTTGTTTTCCCCTCGCTCTATGAAGGTTTTGGCCTGGACCCGCTGGAGGCAATGAGCTGTGGTGCACCTGTCATCTGCTCAAATCGTACCTCGTTGCCTGAAGTCGTTGGCGATGCCGCGCTTATGGTCGATCCTGACAATACGCAGAAACTGGTGGAGGCGATGCGCCGTGTTCTATCTGATGAAGACTTACAGGCTGACCTGCATGCTCGTTCATTACAACGGGCCGCCCTGTTCAACTGGCAAAAAACTGCCCGCGAAACGTTAGCTGTCTATGAAGAAGCCCTGGCAAGCAAAAAGAGTAGTGCGCGGAGAAAGAAGTGAGAAGATGCGTGTATTAATGATTTCAAAAGCCCTGGTCGCAGGAACGTCGCAACGCAAATTAGAAGAGATTGCTCGCTGCCCAGATGTTGAATTAACGCTGGTAACGCCCGAGTACTGGTTGAGCGATGATGGAAGCAAGCAGATGCTTGAACGCCTCTATACCAGCGGCTATCGGATGATTGTGACGCCTATGGCTCTGAACGGAAACTTCCACCTGCACTATTATCCCCAACTTGGCCAGATTATGCGCGATATCAGGCCAGAGATCGTCCATATCGATGAGGAGCCTTATAACTTTGCAACCTTCTATGCGCTGCGCCTGGCGCAACAGGTGAAGGCCCGTTCCCTGTTCTTTACCTGGCAAAACCTCTATCGCACCTATCCTCCTCCTTTTCGCCAGCTTGAGTTGTACAACTACCGCCATGCCGCCGCCGCTCTCGCCGGGAATCGCGATGCTTCCGAAGTGTTACGCCGGAAAGGATATCAGGGTCCTATTCATATCATTCCGCAGTTTGGCTTCGATACCGAGATCTATAGGCGTACAGCGCCTCGGCAGCCACGCCGACCCGGTGATCCCTTTACCATGGGTTTCATCGGTCGCCTGAAAGAGGAAAAAGGTTTGACTTTGATGGTTGAGGCGCTGACATCCTTGCCTTCCTATTGCCGTGCTGCTTTTATCGGCAATGGACCTATGAAGAGTGTGCTGGAAGAACTGGCGACTCGTCTGGGCGTCAGTGATCGCGTGATCTTCAAATCCGGGGTTCCTACCTATGAAGTCCCACGTGAGATGGAGAGCCTTGATGCTTTTGTGCTTCCTTCTCTTACGCGTCCGAACTGGAAAGAGCAATTTGGCCGCGTGCTTCCGGAAGCCATGTCCTGTGAAACGCCCGTGATCGGTTCCAGTAGCGGCGAGATTCCTCACGTTATCGGCGATGCTGGCCTTGTTTTCCAGGAAGGCAATGCTCAGGAACTAAGTTCGTGCGTTCAAAAGCTGCTGGATGATCCAGACTTCTATGCCGATCTTGCTCAGCGTGGTCGCCAGCGGGTACTGGATAACTATACTCAGGGGCAGATTGCGAAACAGACGTATACTGTATATTGTGAGATGGTTGGTGCGAAGGTGTAGGAATAAGGAGTAATACATGACCACAACACCACAGGTTAAATTAATACCGCGCAGCGTCCTGTTTGGAAATCCTATAAAAACCAGTCCCAGAGTCTCGCCCGATGGGAAACGCATGGCCTATCTGGCACCCGTCAATAACGTGCTCAATGTCTGGGTTGGCAGCGTTGGCGGCGATTTCCAGCCCGTCACACAGGATACTGAGCGCGGTATTCGTGCTTATACCTGGGCGCATGACAATAAACACATTCTCTATATTCAGGACATGGGTGGCAACGAGAACTGGCACCTCTATGCCACCAACCTGGCGACGAAAGAGACCCGCGACCTGACACCCTTTGAGAATGTACAGGCCCGCGTGATCGATAGCGATAAACACTTCCCCAACGAACTACTTATCGGTTTGAACAAAGATAATCCGCAGGCACACGATGTCTATCACCTCGATCTGCCGTCGGGCGAACTGACCCTTGTGGCGAAAAACCCTGGCAATGTGGCTGGCTGGGTTACCGATACGCAGTTCAAAGTGCGCGGTGCGGTCACGGCTCAACCAGATGGCGGCCTGGAATTGTTAGTACGTGATAGTGAGCAGAGCGAGTGGCGCAAAATCCTTGCCTGGAGCGCGGATGATGCACTGAACAGTGGTCCTGCTGGCTTCACCCGTGATGGTCAATCGCTGTATCTTGAGGATGCACGTAACGCGAATGCCAGCCGCCTCGTCAAACTCAATCTTGCGACTGGTGATCTGACGTTGATCGCCGAAGACCCCCAGTATGATGTGGGCAGTGTGATGATGCATCCCGATACGTACGAGGTGCAGGCGGTTGCTTTCAATCGTGATCGTGTTGAATGGACAATCCTGGACGAGTCGATTCAGCTTGATTTCGACCGTATCCGTGATATCCACCAGGGCGATTTCTCGCTGGTCAGCCGTGACAATGCGGATAGCACATGGCTAGTTGCCTTCAACGTCGATGATGGTCCGATCCTCTTTTATGCCTATTCGCGTGAGGAGCAAAGTGCGACTTTCCTCTTCGATAGTCGGCCAGAATTGAGCAAGTATACGTTGGCCTCAATGCAGCCGCTAGCATTCACCTCCAGAGATGGCCTGACCGTTCATGGGTATCTTACCCTACCAGCCGGAGTAGACGCGAAAAATCTCCCGCTGGTGCTTAACGTACATGGAGGGCCATGGGCGCGTGATGCATGGGGATACAATCCCGAGGCGCAGTGGTTTGCCAATCGTGGTTATGCCTGCCTGCAAGTAAATTATCGGGGTTCGACGGGCTACGGTAAAGACTTTATCAATGCAGGGAATTGCGAGTGGGGACGCAATATGCATAACGATCTGGTCGATGCTGTACAGTGGGCTATCGCGCAAGGCATCGCAGATCCTCAAAGGGTTGCTATCTATGGCGGCTCTTACGGTGGCTATGCGGCTCTCGTCGGGGCAACTTTCACGCCCGATCTTTTCTGTTGTGCGGTTGATATCGTGGGGCCGAGCAATTTGATTACACTTATCCGCTCTTTCCCGCCCTATTGGGCTACAGCTCTTGCCTCGTTCTATAAACGTGTCGGCAATCCTGATACTGATGAGGAGTTCTTGAAGTCTCGTTCGCCACTCTTCAAAGCCGATCAGATCAAAATTCCCATGCTGATTGCTCAAGGTGCAAATGATCCGCGCGTCAAACAGGCCGAGTCTGAGCAAATTGTGGAGGCGATGAAGAGCAAAGGCATCGATTACGAGTATATGCTCTTCCCCGATGAGGGCCACGGCTTCGCCAAACCGGAGAATCGCATCAAGTTCTATGCCGCCGCCGAGAAATTCCTTGCCCAACATCTAGGTGGTCGCTACGAGGAAGCATAATGATTAGAAAGCGCCTGGGCTTATAAATAGCGCCCCTACACCATTGGCATGATTTAGGAAAGTGACAACGTTCGCATTTAACGAAATGGTGTAGGGGCGCTATTTATAAGCCCGTGCGCTATTTATAAGCCCGTGTGCCCCTCACACAGCACTTTCGGCGACCGTCAGGCGTTCCAGAAGCTCAGCCTCTTTTACTTCATACTCCTCGTCAGTGATTTGATCAATTTCGTACAGCGTTTGTAACTGCTGTATCTCCTCTTTTATCCTTGTTTCATCGTTTAACTCGGCCTCTGCCATTGCGTAAATTTTTGTAAATATACTTCCCAGGCCTTTTGCCGGTAGTCCAATCAACAAATCATCAAGAATGAACATGTTTTAAACTCCTTCTCTTTTGTTTGGTAGAACTCCGTAAGGTTTCTACAAGATCCTGCTTTAAAGCCGTGATCGCTGAGCAAATAACCGGGTTCTTAACTGTTGCAGACTGGCAATGCCTTGTATCTCGGTTGGCTGTAAAGCAACCTCGCTGATACTGTGCGTACTGAATTTCTTCTTGATCTCATCAATATATCTTTCTTGCGCCTCCCTTCTCATCCTGGCAAAATGAGACTCTTCTGACGGAAAAATATTGTTGATAATAATATGCCTGGAAGGGATATGCATTTGCGCGAGATTTCTGAGTAACTCCTCTGTTTCGGAAACTCCCATCTTCTCGGCTATCGTAACCACCACAAATTCCGTTTTCTCAGCGTTTTGTAAGAGCGCTTTCACTTTCTTCACGGTCTTTTTCATTTCGAAAAGAAACTGATCGGCTCTCGTGATGCGCTCTTCTCTTGCAAACTGTCTGACCATTGCATGATATTTCCAGCGCAGAGTGGCTAAAAACTTTATCCAGTTATCTAAAAGTTCGGGTAACATGAGTAATCTCAATGTATGGCCGGTTGGTGCAGTATCAACAATGTACTGTTGATAGTCCGTATTATCCATAAAATCTATGATCTTTTTTAAACTCATCACCTCATCCATCCCTGGAATGTCAAGATGAAATACATCTTCGGTTTCTGCATCGGCCAGGTAGGTGCCCTGCTGCAGTATATCCAGGATTTCTCCACCGTATTTCTGTTTAAACTCTTCCATGACTTTCCTGGCATTAACCTCCATGGCAAAGAGGTTATGTATATTGGCAATGGGGGTAGGCTCGTTGCCAATGGTCTGACCAAAACTATCTGCAAGCGATGGAGCTGGATCAGTCGTAAAAATTAATACCTTGTGCTCTCGGGCCAACTCTAAGGCGGTGGTGGCGGCCAGCGTTGTTTTTCCAACGCCACCTTTACCACCAAACATGATAAATTGGAAAGAGTTGCTGCATAAATCCGTTAACGCCATGATGTTTCCTACCAGTTCACGACGACTTCTACAAAGTTGTACGGCACTACTGGCCCAATATATTTTAATTGTTTCCTTTCCCCGTAAGCCCTTTCCAGTTCCTGCATTTTGAGATCAAACGCACTCTCTTGCTCTCGGGTTATCAAAAAGGCCACACTTATGAGATTCATATCGCCATAAATCTGATTTTCTTTATAGCCAAGACTCAATGGCTTCAAAGCCTCAAGCAATTCTCCGGCTTCTCTTTTTTTCTTTTCCTCCAGAGCTTTTTGTACCAGTTGACCAATTTTGATCTTTCCTGCATATTTCTTTTGCTCATTTCTTTCATTGAGCAATGCTTCTTTAATGGCTTTAATATCTTTATTTTCTGCAACCACTTCGGCAAAAATAGCATTTAAGTCTGACCAACGAGCTCTAACCCCAAGTTCTATTTTCCCTTCCATCTCTGCTAAGAGATCAACAAATTCTTGATAACGAGCTTGTAAGACTTTTTCGATAATGATTTCCCTGTTCTCGGCGATTGTGCAAAAACGTACTGGTAGAACCGTATAATTTTGCATTGCCTTTTCCAAAACTTTGATGTGTCCCATTGAGTTTGCTCTGGTCACCGCATATTTGATAATCGGGGAACTGGAAACAATTGCGGCCAGGTCCTGGTAGTGGACGGTGTGAACGGGATCACCCCTTTCGCCAATACCCATCGGACCAAATTCTTGCCCTTGTCCGGTGCCGATTATGCCATAGATATAGAAACCTTCTCCAATAGCTGGCTTGCGCTCGGTATGCCTTGCGCTTGCGGACTGGGAAGAAATGGCCACCTCTGGTTGATTGATAGTTGTATTTCTCGTTTCAACGGATGTGTTGGTCGTATCGTGCATATATCCATCCTTCTTCGTATTGCTCTGTCAAATCTCCGTTGATCGGTCCAGAGACTTCCCGATAACTTTTTCGGGATCTTTGAGTGTAATGACTTCAATATCTTTGGGTAATCTGGCCAGTACCTGGTGACTGGCCCCCAGGAAACAGACACCGGTTTCACCATCCTGTAAACTCTCATTGATTCTTCTGGCAATATAGGTGTCTCGCTCTTTTAAAAGCCTGTCCTTGTGCGATTTATAACGCGAAAGAGCATGCAAGGCTGATCGAAGCTGGATCACTTTTTGTAATATCGCGCGTTAAAAAATACTCCTCTTTTAAAAGTTCCGCATCTTCCGTTTGAATAAGTTTTGCCCCTTTATCTATCAATTGTTCAACAATTTTATAGTTAATGCTTCCGTTATTTGCCATACTCTTAACAATATTTTCCCCTGCTGCACCATCTACTGGCATGCCATCTTGAAAAATTTTCAATCCTGGTATATTTTTTTTCTCCCAATAGTCATAGATCTCCTGCCAATAGCGGTTGACTTCTTCCTTATGTTTCTGCCAGTCGGCATCGCCAAAGACAGCTTTTGTGCGCTCCTCAATTTCTTCAGCGAGGCTACCTAAGTCTGCTGCGGTATGGATAATGGGTACGTAGATCAGCCTTCTCATGGCGTACCATTTTTCTCCCATTGGTAGATCTCGACGTGCATCAACCCATTTTCGCTAAAATTTTTCAATGTCCGGTAAGCAGAGTGAATATGAGGGAAATGCGCGGCCTCTTCGTCGCTACTGGTATCTGGATGACATTTCTGGGCCAGTCGATGATAAGCATCACGAATTGTTTTTTCTGTTAAATACCCCTCTAATTCGAGTATCTCTTTTGCCTCTTCTACTTTACGCGGATCGATTTTCTCAAGCACGATAGTAGAAAAACTGTATGCTGGAAGAGGTCCTACCACGCGAAAATTTACTGTATTCTCCAGCTTTTGATCCAGGCCATTGATAAGCTGATTAAAGCTCTCCTCGTCCTTCTTTTCCAGTAAAAAGGCACCGTTAAAGATCATCTGCTCATCAACCAGCTCATGCAAACAGGTATCTATAGTTATCGGGTTGAATGTTTGCAGAATCAGCTGCTGATAGTCGGTTTTTGTGGTTATCAGAGCTTGCTCAATTAATTTCCCGAGAGCTACTTTCTCCTCAAGGCTTGCTTTACTCCCTTGTCGCGCAATTTCGCTCTGTTTTATGTGTATCTGGTCGTCATAGCGGTAAATTGTGGGTAGAATTTTTGACAATTCCCAACTGGCGACGACATCCAGTTCTATTTTCTCTTCTCCCTTGTAGAGTTCATTGCTGAGAAGAGAGTATCCTTCGGCCAGAAATTTGATGGCTTCATCTTCGTTTTCCACCATAGTACCGAATTTAACTGGTAAAACGGTAAAACGTTCCATCACTCTTTCAAGGACGAACTGGTGAATAACCAGGTCTTTGACTATTTTTTCTTTGGCCAAAGAATCGTAGACCGTAAATGGGCATCTGGAAACAACTGCTGCTAAATCTTTAAACTCTATTGTCTGGACGGGAGTAGCTTCGTCTCCAATGCCAATGGCTCCAAACTCCTGTGGGCCAGAGGTTTTAATAATTCCATAGATATATATTCCGTTTTTCATCGGGTTCTTTCTTCCTCTATCATCTGCCAGGCTCTTCCGATCTCTTGCCGGGCTTTTTTCAATTCCTCTCGTGTGTCTGGGACAATCCCCAGACCAGCACAGTTGTAACAGGTCAGGGTTGTCCCACTCTTGTGCCCTGACCCATGACAATCTGTGCAGGTCATATGCTTCCCAGTAAGCTGGTTGTCTCCTTTGCCTTTGCAAACCGGGCAAATCTGCCTGAAGTAGGGATTTTCGCCTGTGCCTTTGCAAAAGGCGCATTTAATGATGGACATCTTTCATCGCCTCTACAAAGTGTTTGTTTTCAATGGCTAATTTCTCTACGTCCTCCTGTCGGCTTTCCAGGAACTCCCTGATGGCTAAAAGGCTTGCTTTCTGACAGATCGAGGCAAGATCAGCTCCCACCAGGCCAGCGGTCTCTCGGGCCAGGTTTTCCAGGCTAACATTTTTCCCTAAAGGCTTCCCTCGGGTATGCACCTTCAATATTTCCTCCCGCGCCTCTAAATCAGGAGGTGGAAGCTCAAGCACAAAATCGAAGCGGCCTGGCCTCAATATGGCTGGATCAATCAAATCAGGCCTGTTGGTACTTCCTAATACCATCACCCCTTTGAGTTCTTCAATTCCATCCAGCTCGGTTAAGAACTGGGTGACGACCCGCTCGGTTACTTGATCTCCCATCGCATTTCCTCTTTTAGGGACCAGGGATTCAATTTCGTCAAAAAACAGGATGCAGGGAGCGGCCTGGCGGGCCTTTTTGAAAACTTCGCGAATTCCACGCTCGCTTTCGCCGATATATTTGGAAAGCAGCTCTGGGCCTGAAATCGCAATAAAATTCACTTCTGATTCTTTAGCGATAGCTCTGGCAAGCAAAGTTTTGCCTGTTCCAGGCTCCCCGGTTAATAAAATTCCTCTGGCAGGCCTGGTATTTGCTTTTGCATAGACCGCAGGATGATATAAGGGGTCTCTCACTGTCTCAGAAAGTATGCGCTTGATATCCTCATGGCCACCGATTTCAGCGAAACCGATTTCAGGGATCTCGGTAAAAACCTCACGGATGGCGGAAGGTTCAATCTCTCGTAACGCGTTTAAGAAATCATCCATGCTCACTTCAAGGGCAAGGATGGCCTCTTCAGGAATAACATTGCGTTCAAAGTCGATGCTGGGCATGAGGCGACGAATAGCGTACATCGCAGCCTCGCGAGCTAAAGCGGCAAGATCGGCTCCCACATAGCCGTGTGTTAAAAACGCCAGACGCTCAAGATCGACATCAGCGGCAAAAGGCATGCCTCGGGTGTGAATATTAAGAATCTGTCGACGGCCATGTTTATCTGGAATCGGAATAACTATTTCTCTATCGAAGCGGCCAGGACGACGGAGGGCTGGATCAAGGGCATCGGGTAAATTGGTTGCACCAATAATGATAATCTGCCCCCGTTCCTCCAGGCCATCCATTAAGGACAGGAGTTGAGCTACTACCCTGCGTTCAACCTGCTTCTCCCCTCCCAGATCTTCCCTTTTAGGCGCGATGGCATCGAGCTCATCCAGGAACAAGATTGAAGGGGCATCTTTTTTGGCCTGCTCAAAGATATTGCGTAGATGAGCTTCAGATTCACCATAGAACTTATGGATAATCTCTGGCCCTGAGATCTGCATGAAAGAGGCATCGGTTTCATTGGCGATGACTTTGGCGATTAATGTCTTTCCTGCTCCCGGCGGTCCGTGTAGCAGGACACCCTTGGGAGGATCAATGCCCAGGCGCGCAAAAACTTCGGGAAAGCGTAGCGGAAGTTCAATCATCTCGCGAATGCGCTTCACCTGGTCGCCAAGTCCACCTATATCTTCATAGGTCAACTTTGCCTCCGTTGCCTTCCCTTCTCCAATGATTGAAATGAGGGTTTGCGGGGTTAAAAGTACTGCTCCAGATGGCATGGTATCTACCACTCTAAAGTCTTGTTTCTTGGATCCCAAAAAGGTGGTTTGAACTCTATCTCCATGAGTAACAGGGATCGCAGAAAGCTGCCTTGCAAGGTAGGCACTATCGGTCGTCGTTCTACCAATTGAGGTTAAAGGGGAAAGCGTTACTTTGCGTGCAGCCTCAACCTTAATTCTGGTCAGTTTGACCTGCTCATCAATGCCTACTTGCGCGTTTTCCCTGATTATTCCATCAATCTGAACAAGACCGCGCCCGCGTAGCTCTGGAAAGGTAGGCATGATCTTCGCTACCGTTTCCCGTTTGCCTATGAGCTCAACGATCTCTCCGGAGTCGTAAATGCCCAGTTGCTCCATTATTTCCGGATCAACTCGGGCAATACCACGACCTACATCACGTGTATTCGCTTCAGCGACTTTGAGTTGAACGGTTCTTTCTGTCATGCTGCCTTCTTGCTCACTTTTAGCTCTAAAACGCCGTTTTTATATTTCCTTTGTAAGGTGTCAGCATCAACATCTTCTGGCAAAACCACTTCTTTATAGTATTTTCGCTCACCGTTAGCAGCCGAAAGCGTCAAAATATCGCCTTTTACTTTGGCGCTAATCTGCTCTTCTGCAACACCTGGAAGCTCGGCAATTACTAAAATGTGGTCTTTTTCATCAAAGACATCAACCAGGGGCTGTCTCTCTTCCTCAACGACAGGTCCCTTAGAGGTCTTGCGCACGTTACCAAATGGCTCAACAGTCTGCGTTCCGCCAAGATTCGTTTTTACCGAGAAACCGTAGACGGCATTGACGCGACCTGAAGGACTGGTAAATGTTTCCTCGCGTTTTCCCTGCCGCTCGCCTACTTCCTCCATCTTAGAGACTAAATCAATGACGTTTTCAATTCCTTGAAAAAGGCCACCGAGAGAAAGTTTACCCAGGTTAAAATCAACTGCAATTTTGCCCTCGTCTTTTTTGTTCTCGTCTTTTTTGTTTTGAGTGTCTTTTCTTTCTGCCATGATTTTTCCTCCGTTATCGATGAGCAAGGTTAGTACTCAATAAACGTACTGCGAAACTCGGAATGAGAGGTTGAGATTGACTCACTTTTTCTTCTTGTCTCAATCAGAGTGTACCGTGTGCGCAATCTCAGAAAGCCTTTTCTCTGTCTGATCTTTTTGCCGCATAACCCATTGGAGTTTCTTCATCAAGTGGTCTTTTTCCGTGGCCAATTGATAAAGCTCTAGAAGGGCTTTACTCTCCCTTAATGGCCCCGGCCTGACATTCATGCCACGAATTCCCTTGATATCACTGACGCCTTTGATTATCATTTGTGAAGCCTCCTATTGCTAGAACTAACGGTTTCGACGAGGTGTAGGCACCTCTGCTGCCCTGTTCCTGGCTTATACTTTCTTTCAGTATATAGATCGATGACAAAAAGCGAGTAGCTTCCGCTCTAGCAGTATTGATGAATGAGGCCGATAATGGTTCCCGCCATTTTCTCTCTCTCAGTGTTGTTATATCGTCCTGATATGAAGGTGTCGGCGCAGATATCAATAAAAAGGGGATTATGTTTATCTGCGTGTATTCCTTGTTGTCTGAGAACTTTTCCAATAATAATTGCTGGTCTGATACTTACTGTGTGATGGCGACCAATCTCCTGCCGGAACTCACGCAAAATTCCGACAATTTTTGCGGTATCTTCTAACTCTATACCCGCTCTGCTGGCCACAATGGCTTGCTCTGTCTCCTCATCAAAATAATCTAAATGAATGCTAACCATGCGGTCTAGCAGAGCATCCTGGGTTTTATGAACCCCGGCGTATTCATGAGGATTGGAAGTGAAGATAGCTCTAAATCTGGGGTGAACTTTAATATAACCTGCCTCACCCTCTGATGAAGGCAATGTCAGAATACCCTCCTCTAAAACAGACAAAAGGGCGTTATTGGCACCCGAGCGGGAGCGGTTAAACTCATCATAGACTAAGGTTAAACCTTGCTTGCAGGCAGTTGTTAAGCGGTTATCTACCCAACGTTGCGATACGTCTTCTTCCGTCTTTAAAACGGAGTGAATAAAATTATCAATCAGCTTCCTTCTGCGATAGCCGACGTTATCTCCAATGAGATCCGAAGTCCCGAGCTCTTCGTCTCCAAACATAAGCATCATTGGTCGCTGCAGTTGATATGCCAGATGCATCGCCAGCGTACTTTTTCCCGTCCCACTTGGTCCAGTAAAATGAACAGGGAAGCCTGCTTCAAGGTATGACATTGCCCGGTCGATAATTTTTTTGATGGATGGTGTCTCTATAAACTCTTCGGATGGACCGACAGACAAACTATTCAAGAGAATATCCTTACTCAGATGTATCTCTGGATATTTCATTTTTGCTGTTTCAGTGATCATTCCTTTTCTTTCTCCTGTCTTTTTGTTTTCACTCTTTAGAAGCCGTCAATTCCCTGAGGGGAGGATGTGTGCTCCGTGGAACGCCCCTGCTGATCACTGGTTGCGTTCTTTGCCCACTAGAGATGCAAACTGATAGGCTCTCCGTCTATTGGTAGGGACACCCATAAGGGATACAGGGCACCCACAAGGGGATGCCCCTACTTTTCCCTCGCCAGAAGACGCAGACCCAACCGATAGCCATCGTTGCATGTGTTGCAAGAGCTACTTTCTAGCCCTTTTTGCGGCCATCGTTTTGTTAAGGATTTCCCACTGTGTGTGGGCTTGCTGATGATCGGCAGCGACGTCAGCTATCGTGCTGGCTACATTCTCACGAAGGTTCCTCTGAAAGGTGGCAAGCTTCTGCCTTCTGTCCCTTTCTGAAGATGAAAGCTCGTTTCTCAAAGCATCAGCCATCTCTCTATGATCGTGTCTAAAATCAGCAAGCATGTGGGTTGTGTCTTTTTCGATGGTTGCTACCTCATCTTTTATGTCCCCGATGAAGGTGGTAAACTCCTGCCTTCTGTTCCTCTCTGAGGACGAAAGTTCGTTTCTTAAAGTATTGGCCATCTCTTTGTGTTCCCGCTGGAAATTTGCCATGGTCTGATGAGTTTCTTTTACAATATCGGAGACTCCCGCTATCCTTGTTTCATAGGAAGCTTCAATATCTTCAGCCAAAGATTTTGTAGCGCTGCTAATAGACATTTTGCACCTCTCTTGTGGCAATCGATAGGATTGGAGCGAGAGTAGATGCGATGCTGAAATACCTTCAGCATCGCATCCCCCTTGCATCGAAATTAAGGATGCTCCACCTTGAGCGATGGGCATTCTCAGGTTTTACAAACTTTAGGCTGCGGCTGCTGTTGCAGTTAGCCCAATTGCTTCGGCATATTTCAGATAGGTCTCAACTGATGCAATTACAACTCTGGCTTCAATGGCCAGCAGTTCAATGCCTACTAGAGAGATTCTGACCCATGCATCAACGACTACACCTTTATCAAGAATGCGGTCAACAACTTCAACGAGGCTAGAGGATGCTATAGACTTTTCTACTGCCATGATTCATCTCCTCATGATCATGAATTACTACTTATGTAGCAATTCCGCAAACGACTGAGAGCCTCAATTAGCCCCCTGAGTGCTTTTGACTCTGATATCAAAAGCTAGAAACCCCTGACTAAATCGCTCTGCCTATTTTTCAGTAGATCCAGAGGACGATTGCCCCTGGCAAGGAGTTAAGAGCCCTCAACTCCTTTCCCCATCGTCAGCGCTGGCGACGAAAAAACTTGCATATGGCGTTAGCGAAAGCCGGGGAACCTGCGTCTCTACTTATCTTATATCTGTACACCTATACATACGGATGTACAGTTCAGATGTGCTGTAGAGACTCAATGCGAAGCTCACCTGGTCGGATATGCCCTGGGTATCTTGATAGAGTGCCAGCGTGCTATCTCTACCAGAGGGGCTGGAACCACTTCTTCTCAGAGCGTTGGAGAATTGACCAGGAACGTTTTATCTGGACAGAACTTCATGTGCCAGAAGCGTTCAGTTGGAAAGGTACTGACCAGGTGAAATGTCTTCCATAGGTGGACCAGGATACTGGAGCCTATGTTGACAGTATATAGGTCTCCAAAATATGCTCAGGGCAAAACCTTCTACATATTTTGTTTGGAAAGGTACTGACCGGGCAAGCTGTCTTCCATAGTGAACCAGGATACTGGAGCCTATGTTGACAGTATACAAGTCTCCAAAATATGCTCAGGGCAAAATCTTCTGCATATTATAAGCATCCATGTGGTATGAATGGGCCTGTTTTACGGATCTACTATACTAAAAGTAACTCAACGTAGGGTCGGAGTTATCCTGATGATTCCTCTTGTTAAGAGATGGAATCTTCAAAATAATGAGAAGAGGCGTAAATTCATGATCGCTAAAATTAGAGATAAAGTGAAGGACTTTTTGAAAGAGACGATTGAAGTTGACGGGATAAGAATAGTCAGGATCGACAAATCTGACAGTGGCTGGGTTGCCGAAGCTGACGTAGCAGCAAAGAATCAGTATCTGGCCTCTATTAAGCCCGAATACCAGGTCTTTGAAAGAGAGCATTACGTCGTAAGGCTGAACGCTGATCTTGAAGTTTCTTCCTACAAACGAGTGAGCGATAGTAGCAAGAATGTGGAGGAGGTTTTAACCTATGGCTTCTAACTATGGGCTCTATGCCTATGGATTGGTAGACAAGAACCCCGAACCACTGGATATTGTGGGCATTGATAAGAAGGGTCACGTCTATCCCGTGCAAGGGAAAGATAGTTGCGTTATGGTTAGTGAAATCGATGTTGCTATATTTCAGAACCAGGTAAAGAAGTTGGCTTCTGAGTTGACAGGAAGTGCAGGTACTGCTCAAAGTAGCACTGAAGAACTGTTACAGGCGCATGAGGATGTAGTTGATATCCTTATGAAAAGCAGCACCGTGGTTCCCTTTCAGTTCGGCACTATTTTAAAAGATGAACAGGCAGCCTTAAAGATGTTACAGGAGTATGGGGAGAAGTTTAAAAGCCTCCTGTCTAAATTCGTAGGAAGAGCCGAATGGGGAATGAAGGTTTATGCCGATCAGCAAGAGTTTATAAAATATATTGTACAGGCTGAACCAGAACTCCAAAATCTGGCGCGAGAAGGGGTATCGAGAGGCGTTGCCTATTTGTTAGAGAGAAAAATGGAAGAAGAATTAAAGGACAATGTTCTTACCCGCCTTGCCGAAGTCAGCGAGGCTATTTTTCATAAGTTAGGAAAAGTGGCTTATGAGGGGAAACTGAATAAAACCCTGCCGCAAAAATTGACGGGGAAAAAGAAGGAGATGATACTCAATACTGTCTACCTGGTCGAAAGAGAAAAAGTGGCTACTTTTTGCCAACAGGGAAAACGCTTAATGGAGCAATATAGCGTTATGGGGTTAGACCTTGAAGTTTCAGGTCCCTGGCCGCCGTACAGTTTTACGTATTAAACGCTTATGAAACAACAAAAAATTAAAACCAGTGATCAGATAGTCAGGACGCGAAATTTTACGCTGCTTGAACTTCTGGATCGCCTTTTAGATAAAGGTGTAATGGTGAAAGGAGAGATATTGCTATCGGTGGCTGATATTGATCTTGTTTACCTGAACCTGGGGATCTTACTCTCTTCGGTGAAAAGTATTGAGCAGGCCGCCAGCAGAGGAGACAGTGGAGAAGCAAAGCGTCTGCCCTGGCAAACTCCTATCCAGGAAGAGTTTTTGGGTGAAGCGCAACAGCAGGTGAGAAGAGAAGATGGAGTGACGGCTTTACGCAAAGAAAATAGCCAGGGTGAAAGCGGACAGAAAGAGCTGCTAGCCCAAGCTTTACCCGCAATTGATGAAGGAGTTGACCAACTATTTGGGCCAAAGACTAATATTGATCCTAAAAATGTAGAAAAGGGGCTGGCAAAGCTCGTATTAACGCTGGTTGATCTCATCCGAAAACTGATGGAGAAACAGGCAATAAGGAGAATAGAGGCCGGGCAGTTAAATTTTGCAGAAGTTGAAAAGATGGGGGACACCTTTTTACTGCTCGACGAGAGGATGGAGCAACTTAAAGAGCTATTTGGTTTAAAAGATGAGGAATTGAATTTAGATTTAGGCCCATTGGGGGAACTTCTATGAGCGATTCAGGCCGCTCATTGTATAATGGAGGCAACTATGGCAGAGCAAAGAACCAGCCTACAGGCAACGAATCTGGCCGATCTATTGGATCGTGTGCTTGATAAAGGTGTGGTAATAGTTGGAGATATCAAGATTAACCTGGTAGACGTTGAGCTTTTAACGATCAAAATAAGACTATTGATTGCCTCTGTGGATAAGGCAAAGGCTATGGGTATTGATTGGTGGGAGGGTGATCCATTTTTAAAAACAACCGAGTTTAAGAAAATAGCGGCAGAAAATGAGGAATTGAGGAAAAGGTTAGTCCGTCTAGAACAAAAGAATTCCCTCCATACCGGGGTAGGGGCTCGAATAGTTCGTGCCCGAGGAATCCCTCTATAGCGGGGTAGGGGCATCACCTTGCGTGCGCCCACGTCCCGAAGCCATGCTTCCTGGCAAGCTAGTGCACGCAAGGTGATGCCCTATCCTGGTTCCCAACGTGTTGACTTCGACAACCGATGTCTCTATGTGGTAAGATCAGTTAGTCGCCAGGGAGGGATTAAGGGAAAAGATCGAAGCTGGATTAACCCTTTTTAGCATTTGAGTGTATAAGACACCCCCTGAGCGTTCGTGTGAGGAAACAGGGAATAGAATGCAAATAAATAGTGATGATCCGATAATGATATTTGCTGGTAGTGGCAGCCAGCGATTAACAGCTCGTATTTGTGAATATCTCCAGGTTCCCCAGGGCAAAAACGAAACGCTTCACTTCTCCGATGGGAATACCTTTGTGCGCATTCTGGAAAATGTACGTGGCCAACATGTCTATATAGTGCAATCAACCGTCTTTCCCGCCAACGATAACTTCATGGAACTGCTCTTCTGGATTGATGCCTTTAAACGGGCGGGCGTTGAATCCGTGACGGTTATGATCCCCTACTTCAGCTACGCTAAAGGAGATAAGAAGGACGAGCCACGCGTCTCTATCCGCGCTCGCGTCTGCTCTGATGCTATCGAAGTTGCCGGGGCTGATCGCGTGGTAACGATGGACTTGCACGCACCACAGATTCAGGGCTTCTTCCACCGGCCCGTCGATAATCTGTATGCTCTTCCAATCATCTGTAAGCGCATTCAGGCTCTAAACCTCAAAGATATGGTCATTGTCTCGCCCGATGTCGGTTTTGCGAAACAGGCTCGTCGCTATGCATCTTTTCTTGGTACTTCTATCGCAATTGCTGACAAAGAGCGTATGGCGCATGACGAGAAGGCAAAAATTCTGCAAATCATCGGTGATGTGCGCGGCAAAAGCGCTATTGTCGTAGATGATTTCACCATCTCCGGTGGCACTCTTGCCAGCGTCTCCGTCGAATTAATGAAGCAGGGCGCGACCGAAGTCTACGCTGCCGTTACTCATGGCGTGCTGGCTGGCAATGCTATTGAACGTATTGACCATAGCCCGCTCAAACGCCTTTTCATTACTGACACCGTTGAAAAGCAGCCCGTCGAGTTCTCAGACAAAATCGAGGTCATCTCCGTTGCTTCTCTTTTCGGTGAAGCGATCAAGCGTATTCACAATCGCGAGAGTATCAGCGCGATGTTCCCGAAATGATTCATTCCCTGATCTTCAAAGAAGTTTGACCGATTTCGAGGAATAGCATGTCTGTATCTGGCGTGGAGCTAAAATGAAGATATGCGTATCCAATTAATTTTAATAAACATCATAAATATTTGCGACCAATACCACTGTTTTTCTTGCCATTATGTCTTAAACTAAGAAGAGAAATCCCTTGTGTGGGCTGACCAGGGTTCGACCTCACTCCCTGTGCAGCCAGCAGGGGATATTGTTTTTGGGCGGGAATTTTCTCTGTATTCGTGGGAAACGAAAGTTCCTTAATGGGTGCACATACGTTTTTGTATGTGAGTGGTATAACTGCTACAATTGTCTCAGTAGAGAAAGGTGGGAATTCCTTGAAGAACATAGAAATGAGTGTTGAAGGCAATAAATTGATTATTATGGTTGATCTGAACCAGGAGTTTGGCCTCTCGTCAAGTGGCAAGTCGATTACCGTGGCGAGCACAGAGGGCAACGTATCCGTTCCGGGGCGCGAGGAGGTTAAGATCGGGCTGAACATCTATAGACCAAAGCCCAAAGGCTAGGGCTCTCAGTGAGAACCATTTATGAGTCATCGCGAACTTTTCAAACGTTCGCGATGACTCATATGTGCCTGACAGCAGGAAAAGTGTCGATGAATTGGCGGGCGCCGCCGAGGCGTGATCCCTACTGGGATGGCGTAAAGTGTGTCGGGGAGAGCCAATTATAGTTCCCAAACAAAAGTCCATGTCGAGATAAATCAATCCTGACAGCGTCATAGAGAATCAGTCCTGGCCGATAGAGATGTCTTGCTCCCTATTACTCAATCGAGTATCAACCTGCTCTGAAACGGCAACTTTGTGTTTCAGTGAATCGAGGATCAGGCGTGTAAACTCTTCTCCACATGAGCGGCAAAAAAAGCCTCCTTTATTGTGATAGGCACCACCAATTGCTGTGAGCCTTGTCTCGGCAGGCTTACTACACCATTCGCACATACTGGAAAGAGGTGCAAAATCAATCGAGATGGCCTGGTAAAATTCATTGGTTGTCATAAGGGTACCTCCCTTGGTACTGCTAGTTCTTTTCCATAATAAGTATAAATTAACGCTGTCACAGTAACATCACTAAACCTTACATCGCAATCACAAGCTTCAATCAGAAACCTGCTTCAACTGGATTTCGAAACTGTTCTCCTCAGAGGAGGTGGGGAGCAATTCTGTATTGATGGCATCGATCCGGGCCAGAGGAGGCACTTTTGTAAGTAGAGCATCCAGGAAGCTTTCGATTGCAGCTTCTAGTCCCTGCACTTCGATGAGCACACCAGTACTGGTATTGGTCTTCAGTACGAAGCCGATCAAATCCCAACGGCGAGCCAGCGCAGAGACGAAAGCATAAAATTTCACGCTCTCAATAATCCCCTGTACTGTAATTCTTCGTCGCTGGAGTACCCTGCTCTGAGAGAGCCCGCCAGTACTCAAGGGCCGTGAAGGCTTGCCGGAAGCTGGAAGTTTCCCCCAGACAGCGTAAAGCGTTTTGCGGGGTAATTCATGATGCTTCATAAAGCACCTCCTTGACAACATTGTCAGCAGACGCACCACCAGGACCGCTCTATGCAAAATGCATATATATACATAGTAACCTATAAGGGACAAATATGCAAGGGGTCGTATTCTCTCGTCTGGTTCTTGCTCGTCGTTGTATGCTAATGGGTATGATATTGTCAATATGGTTTTATAGTAAGGAGCGAGAAAATGCGACCATGGTCTACGAGCGTCAGTGGACGTTTTGATGAAATAGTTTTTAGCAGTGAGGTGCTCAAAGGTAATCCTTTGTATGATCCCTATGAACGACCATTGTGGGTCTATCTTCCACCCGGTTATGATCGGGAAGCGGAGCGCCGTTACCCATCTATTTATATGATCCAGGGGCTCACAGGCCAGTTGGATATGTGGCGCAACCGCTCGGCGTTTAGAAAGAATTTTCCCGAACTGGCCGATGAACTCTTTGCCACGGGTGAAGTACCTCCTTGCATTCTGGTGTGGGTTGATTGCTGGACCTCGCTGGGTGGCAGCCAGTTTCTGGATTCTCCCGCCACTGGGCGCTATCATACGTATCTTTGTGACGAGGTTGTGCCCTGGATCGATGCGCACTATCGTACATTGGCGCAGCGTGAACATCGTGGCATTGCAGGCAAATCGAGCGGTGGCTATGGAGCCATGGTAACACCTATGTTGCGGCCTGACCTCTGGGGCGGGCTCGCCACGCACGCTGGCGATGCGCTCTTTGAAATCTGTTATCAACCAGCTTTCCGCGATAGCGTACGTGCATTGCGCGATTTTATGATGGCTCGTTTGAGAAGTTCTGGCAAGATTTTCGTTCGCGCCCCGCCTTTTCCAAAAACAGCGATGGGGGTCTTCTCAATGACTGGTGTATGGCCGCCTGCTATTCTGCCGATGAGGATGGAACGGTGCATCTGCCATATGATACTGAGACGGGCGAACTGATCCCCGAGATCTGGCAACGCTGGCTGCGTTATGATCCCGTGAGAATGGTAGCAAAAAACATAGACACTTTGCACACAATGAAAGCCATTTATATCGATGCGGGAAAGCGTGATCAGTTCTTTCTCGACCTGGGTGCTGAGGCATTTCGGCGTGCTCTAGAGCAAGTAGGTGTTACCAATGTTTTCTTTGAGTTGTTTGATGGTACGCATATGAGCATCGAATATCGCTATCCATTGAGCTTGAAATACCTTGCGGAGCGCCTTTCTCCTTAGCATATTGTAGCCCAGAACAGTACTCCGCATTTTGTATAAGGATGAGCGTGCGTGCACCTCTGTTGCCATCGGGAGCTAAAAGATTAGAAAATTGGCTGGCAGAAGAGCCTATGCTAGCAATTTTATTATGTGCAAAAAGTACATAATAAATGGGTTCCAAAAGCGGCGATTTTAGCGTATTATTATGTAGGAGATAAAACTTTTCTAAGGAAAGTGCTCCTTGTAGATGGTTTGTTTAGTCAGTTTGATTTAGGTGTAAAAAACACAAATCAATGGAGATTTGCCATGAAAGAAAGCCAGAGAATACGCATTGGGCGTTACGAGTCGTGGATGGAAGACGGAGCTCTCCACCTTCAGTGTCATGAGTTTGGGCACGCAGGTGGTTTTGCAACCTCTATGGATGCGGCTGAAACACAAAAATTACTCGATCTTTTGATGCAGAATTGCAATGTTATTGAAGACGCTGCGCAGATGGATGAGGCTATGCATACTCATCACGCACGTAAGCCCGAGTGGTCCAATTCCACTGTGCATTGAGTTGTAGGACTGGTAACTATCAGGATTGTTAGAGCTAGAGAATTTACCTTTTTAACACAAAGAGAAACGGATGCAATCGACGTTGATTGCATCCGTTTCTCTTTGTGTTAAGACGGTTCGGTGCCGTATATGAGCTTGCCACTCTGATAGACAGTCACCTTAGGATTATCCGTGAAGCTGGTCGCTGTACTATTGAATGACCAATCGTTGGTCTGGGTATAGCTACTATAGTCGCTCTTGTAGATGCGTCCTTGAATGCCGCCGCTACTCTGTCCAGCCGCGAGCGCTCCTGCTCCGCTGGTGAAGCCAATCTGTAGATAGGTATCAGCGGTTGCTGTCGGGTTGCTCATACTAACAATAGTTGCTGTGATATTGGCGCTACCAACTTGTGCATAGTCTGTGGCCCAGGTCTGGGATTGAGTTCCATCCTTTGTATACCAGTAGCGGAACGTAATCGTGCTCAGATTCACCGCACTGCCGCCTGTATTTACTAACTGGAAATCGGGACGAAGTGTACTGGTGGTCACGCTGGTATCGCCAGCAAAGAATTGTGCCTTGAGCGCCCCGGCTGCTGGAGTGGGCGTGGGCGTGGGCGTCGACGAACTGATAGACGGTTCCTGGCCGTACACCAGCTTTCCACTCAGGTAGACCGGGATGTACTGAGTTGTCGCTCTCGTCGCTGTGAGACCCTGGCGGCTCCAATCGTTACTGGCGTTCCAGTAGAACTGATAGTTAGGTCCGATAGCAACGTTCAGCCCAAACTCAAGGTCGCGTGTGCCCCAGATATGGTAGCCCGTCCAGTTGAACTCAACATAGTATACAGTGGTGCTGCCATTCCAGGCCAGAGGACCATTAACCGCTACAGGACCTTCAAGGTTCTTCTCCTGATCATAATAGATTGCTACTGAAACGTTACTGATCGTCTGGCCAACGGCCAATAGCTCGGTAATGTCGAAGAAGTAGCGTATCTTCATGTCCGTTTCAAAGTGTGGCGGCTGGGATGTATCACCATGCAACCTGACTGTGATCTGCGAGCCCTGGCTATTTTCTTGATTTACCATTGCCTCAATGAAGTATTGAGTTACAGGCACTTCCTGAGTTGAAAAGTTTGCATTTGGTGTTTGCCCCTGCCCGTAGTAGAGGTAGTGACCGGCCAGGGCTCCAACAAATGCTGCACTATAGTCAACGGCGACCTCATTATAGACAAAGTCGGTGGTGGCATCGTCGTGATAGTCTTTGGTATCCGGACCTCCGACCAGACCGCCCCAGAGCGTATGACGGTGGGTTGGCGGGTCGGTCATACTATCGGTAAAAGAGCCATGCGATGCCCGGTGGTGGGGATTTTTGGCGGAATCTGTTGCGAAACCAACCATATAACAGCGGCTCATGGGATTTGTGCCCAGGATGTAGTTCATCTGCCCCAGCGCCCAGTCGGAGAAGCGTGTATCGCTGGTATATTTGCGATACACCAGGGCGCATAGTTGCGCGGCAGTGTTATAGCGGCAGGAGCCCCATGTGTTGATAACTTTAAAACCAGCGGGAGTCGCAGCCAGGAAATTGGTATCGGTGGGATCCTGGTGCGGAATGCTCGCCCAATATTCCAGGTTCCAACGCGCAATATACCAGTGTTTAGTGTCGTTGGTGATGGGTGCTAACTTTATGAAGACGCCTCCCCAGACCGTGTCCCAGCTATGTACCCAGATGTTCTGCCAGTTATCTCCTGTCGTGCCCATAATTTTCTTCAGGTAGCCGGTATAGGCTCCGCTGGCACTGGTTGCAATGATGTCATTGAGATAGGATGACTGGCTGGTCGCAATATAGAGCCAGATTGCGGCCCAGGCGAGATCGTCGTCGTCATAGCTAGAGTTGTAGAAGCCGCCAGAGTAACCCAGTCCCCGATGTGCGACTGCAAAGGTATAGAGCGCTTTCGCGTTATCAAGGCATTTCGCGGCATAGGTTGCGTCGGAAGCTTTCACGTTCAGATACATGATCGCCAGGGCTGCGGCGGCCTCTGCGCTGACATCGCTGGCGGGAATTTCAGAGGTTGCGAAGTAAGCGGGCCGTGGAAGATTCTCTACTTCAGGCGGTGCCCACAATGTATGGTCTATCGAACCCTCGCCCACCTGGTAAGCGAAAGCAACGACATTGCCATTATTGTCGCGGAACGTTGAGCGCAGCAGGTAATCGCAACCCCAGCGCAGAATTGCTAGCATATGAGCTGCTTGTCCGGCACTTACGAATGCAGCGTTAAACTCATAGAAACCCCATCCGAGTGTAGAGATGGCATACCCCTGCGGCAGGCCAAACTTCACATGGTCGCCTGCATCGTGGAAGCCGCCACTCACATCAACGGTTCCTTTGCTTGTTGGATCGAGCCATTGACGATTGGCTGAGATGAAAGCTGCCGACATATTCGTACCAACGCTGGAACTATTCATCGGTTGCAGTGGTACGGCTGCGTCAGATAATTCGCTATCTCCACGCCAATCGAGGAGCCCGCTACCGACTCCTGGCCCTGACTTCTGGGCATCGTAAAAGTAGATCGACATCTGTAAAGCGGCTGCATAGTTATACTGCGCAGTGGTAGCGGCCTGAATAGTCTTCTCTGAAGCGAGCCCGAAAGCTGTACCCAGAGGCAGAGCTATCAGCAAGTTGCGCGCCTGTTTAAGTAACTCACGTCGGGATGTAATAGGTGCCAATTTTGTCTCCTTTGAAAATGCTGGACGGTAGATCATCCTACTGCCTGACATTTATTTTCTGACTGCCTACTAAGGTCTACAGTTGAGGGTGAATGAGGTCAGATCTCGATTGGGTGGATGGGTTCTGGGAAAGAACATGACTCCCTCCTTAGAGTTATGCTGTTTGTGTGCTGGAAAATCCTTTTTCCACTCTTTAATAATAGCTTATTTGAAGGGTTTTTATACAGATTTTTTGATCATTCTTTGATCAGTTTGTTTTTAGTTAATATAGATGGAGAACAGTTAACTGGCAAATGCCCTTGTGCCTTTATCTCCCCAAAAAGAACACGTACCACAGCTTCCAGCGCAGGCAGCGTATATTCATATGTTGCGAGATAGGTGCGCAATTCAGGGAAGGATAGCAGATCATAAGGGCGATAGATAGCAATGCCTATTACAGGACGCCCCGCTTGTAGGAGTTGACGCATGAGCTCAGCCTGATCCTCGTCAGCGTGAGCATTGATCGTTGCCATAATAATGATGGTGGCTTTTTGTGCTTTGTGCAAGAGTTCAAGACGATCTTGTGCGCTCATCTGGGGTGGAAATATAATGCTCTGTGTATTGGTATGGCGTTGTTGGATATTCTCAACCAGTGTAGTGGGAGCCGCAAATTTGTCCTGTGCCAGGCTGGTAGTTGCCTTTTGTGGGTAGAGAACCAGGATGTGCTCATCGGGTTGTAAGTGCAGTGGAAGAAGCTGTACGTCGTTTCTAACTAATGTAGTAGAGAGAGCATAGGCTCTATCACGTAAGTACTGATGCTCCTCGCTGCCAACCTCGGCTGAAAGAGTTGATGGCATGGCCCTATCCCAGGATAGAGAACGTTCTTTCAAGCGCAATACACGTTCGGCTGCCCGGTGAATAGTTTCTCTAGAGAGCTGTCCCGCTTGAATTGCTGCCTGAATTGCAACTAAGCTTGCCAGTTGCCGTTCATAGATATGAGAGATCAGAACCAGGTCAGTGCCTGCCTGTAGTGCCATGACGCTTCCCTGTTCGATGCCTACCGTTCGCAAAATGGCATTCATCTCCATGCAATCGGAGATGATCACGCCGTTGAAGCCGAGTTGCTGACGGAGCAGTCCCTGGATGATGATTGGTGAAACGGTAGCTGGCAATGCTTTGTCCTGCATCAATGCTGGAAAATAGATATGTGCAATCATCACGCAATCAGCACCTGCTTGAATGCACCTTCTAAAGGGAACCAGCTCTACCTGTTCCAGCCGTTCAAAGGTATATGGAATCGTAGGAAGCGCCAGGTGCGAATCTACGCTGGTATCGCCGTGGCCTGGGAAATGTTTGAGGGTACTGACAATCCCTGCCTCCTGATAGCCCTTCACGGTAGCCACAGCCAGCCGCGCGACCTGTTGTGGATCTGTACCAAATGAGCGCACACTGATAACTGGATTGGCCGGGTTATTGTTGACATCAACTACGGGTGCCAGGTTCATATTAATGCCGAGCGCTTTGAGTTCGCGCCCTGTGGCCTGTGCAATTTCATAGGCGATCTGCTCCGATCCAATGGCTCCCAGTGCCATATTGCCAGGAAAGGTAGTGGCATCTTGCCCAAGACGCCGCACCATCCCATTCTCTTGATCGAGCATGATCAGAAGTGGAGAGCGGTGTCCAGCTGCTTTTGCGATTGCTTGCAAGCTATGCGTCAAATCAAGAAGTTGGTGGGTGTCTTGAATATTGCGCGAGAAAAGAATGATATTTCCTACGTGATGATGTTCGATCAGTTCACGTAGCGTTTGGGGAACACATGTGCCCTGGAAGCCCACAACCAGCAACTGACCAATCTGCTCCTCTACTGTCATACCATCTGTATCGTGGCTCATGTGCTTGCTCTTTTCTAGAATTTGAGGGATGAGCGTGTTTATCGATCGCGCCCTTACATCCATTATATACGAATCTCACTCCCCTTTAAACAAGGAGCCCGTAAGGGAAACCTGGCGGTTGAGTGCTTGAGTGGTAAATTGGGTCAAATGCAGGCAGATTCTGACTTACTATTTATAACGCGCAAGTAGCCAGAAACGTCTTGCACATTTCAAGAAAGGCTGTGATTGGAAGAATAATTTGCAGTCTCCCTCATAATTATTAATAATTTACAATGAAATGATCTAATTTGCCAAAATCATTGACAATTTTTATTTTTATGTGTTACTATTATCATAGATTTGGTAAGAAATGCCAGTGAGGCAATGAATATTGGAAAGACCTGATAGAGGAGAGCAATACCATGTACCCATTGATAACGCGTGATCCGGTAAGTGGTGGTGAAATGATCGCGACCCGGCTGGAATGTCCTGAGAGTGGCATCGTCATTGAGGGACGTTTTAGTCTGGGCTGGATAGGTCGCCTGACGCGCGAGCAACTCGACTTTGTAGAACTACTGGTTAAGCACCGGGGCAATGTGCAACGATTGGCGGCGGAGATGAATGTTGCCTATAACACCGCTCGGAGCCGCCTGGATGAGATTGTTACCGCGCTGGGTGGTACGCCTGAGAACAATGGACACCTGGATCGACGCGCCGTTCTCGACCAGCTTGCCGCCAAACAAATCTCCGTCGAAGATGCGATGCGCATGTTGAGAGGCTAGAGCTATGACAGCATCAAAGGATGAGCGTGCTCGTATCTTACATCTCATTGAAGATGGGCAGGTTACGGCTGTACAGGCCGCTCAATTGTTGGACGCGTTGGAGACAGATGTCGAACGTCCAGGCGAGTATAGTCGGGATCGCATTCTAAGGCTGCGCATGACCAGCACGAATCCGAGGTTGCAGAAAGTCAATGTTGCTGCAACTTTGCCGGTCAGTCTTATTCGTGCAAGCTTGCGCCTGGGAACACAGTTATTGCCACAGCTTGGCAATGCTGTGCTAGAGGACCTGTTGCGAACCATCGACAGCCGTGCGGCTGGTCGTCTCCTCGATTTACAAGACCTGGATAGAGGCGAACGTTTAGAGATCTTTGTTGAATAACAATATATATCGATAGAAATAAGGAGAAAGCAATGCAACAGACATTTCCCGCTGGAACGGCTCAGAGAATAGTAATTTTCGACGTGAAGGGCGATCTATTCGTCCGTGGCTGGGAGGAGCAGACGATTCAGGTAACGACCGATGGCCGTATCGATCAGTTACAACCGGAGGGTGATACCCTCACGGTCGGGAACTGCAATGATACGCTTGAGTTAAACGTCCCGGTGGAGACTGTTATCGAAGCAAAGCATATTAATGGTGGCGTCGTAATTGAAAATGTGTACCAGGTAGAAATAGGTGTTATCGGTGGCGATGTTTCGATAAAGACAATCAGTGGAGATGTAACAGTAGCAAGGATTCGTGGTGATGCCGCTTTAACCTCGATAGGTGGTAACCTGGAACTCACCGATATTGATAGTGATCTCGCTGTAAGGCAAACATCCTCTGTACATATTCGGGGACGTATTGGCGGTGATGCATCGTTTACAGAGGTTACGCATGCAGATATCGAGCGTGTTGATGGAGACCTCGTCCTGGTAGATAGTGATGAGGTTATAGTCAAACAGATTGGAGGCGACCTGTTTGGTAAAAGTGGTATTGCTGTGTTGCGTGCAGGCACTATTGGTGGAGATTGCCAGGTGCAGGGCGATGGCAACGCCGAGGTGCTAGTGAAAAATGTAGGGGGCGATCTTGCCATCAATGGTGCCTCACGTTTCGAGGTAGGAAACGTGGGCAGCGATTGCCTGGTGCAGGGGAGTGCTGGTGCGGATGGAAAAATCAGTAACGTCGGCAGTGACCTGAAAATAATCGGTGCGGCACATTTGCAGATCGGCAATGTAGGCAGCGACTGCGAACTGCGTGATGTGCAAGGAAATGTCTCGCTCGGTCATGTTGGCAGTGATGCAAATGTATTGGGCGTTGCCGGGGATCTGCATGCAGGAAATATTGGCTCCGATGCTCACCTGAGAGGTATTGCTGGAAGTATCAGCATGGCTAATGTTGGTTCGGATCTGCATCTGCAGGCCGCTTTTCCGACAAATAGCGAGGTGCGTGGAAGCGTTGGAGGTGATGCACTCGTGGTGTTGCCAGAGAATGCCAATCTCACTATTCGCGCACATGTTGGGGGTGATGTCTCTGGACACTCAATAGTCTCCAACTTTGCAGGCAATTCCGTCAACCTGGTTTATGGTGATGGGGCCGCTCGGATCGAATTAAGCGTCGGTGGCGATCTCAAGCTACAAAGTAAAGAGAGTCCACGCAGCAGTAGTAGTACGAGCGGGAGTGCTGGTAGCCGGGGCAGTTCTGGAGGCGATTGGGGCCGCTTTGGACATGATTGGGGCCGCGAAATGAGCGATTTTGGGCGTGAGATGGAGCAATTTGGCCGCAATCTCGGGCGTGATATCACCGCCGCCGTTTCCGAAGCTACTTCATCGATTGGCTCTGATATCGCCAGTAACGTTACATTTGCGAAAGAACAGGCTTACCGTGCGAAACGTGAGGCAGAGGAGCAGCATCGCAGCGCCGAGCAAGAGAGACAACGAGCGAAACGTGAGGCGGAGGAGCAGCATCGTCATGCCAAAGGAGAGAGGCAACGTGCTAAGCATGCAGGGAAATGGGCCGACGAACGGGATCCCTACTTCAATGTGCGCATCAATGACCGTGAGTGGAAGATGGGTCCTGATCGCATCGATGCCATTGTAGAGCAGGCACGCAGCGCTGCTGCCGAAGGTGTGCAGGGAGCACTGGAGGCTGTGGAGCAGGCACTGAAGAACATCCGTATTAACGTGCCGCCAATGCCGTCCACCCCTTCGCAGCCAGGAACTCCACCTGTCCCACCCGTTCCGCCCATGCCGGGTGAGCCGCCAGCATCACCTGCTGCTCCATCAACACTATCATCAGCTGATGCTCCATCAGGTTCTGTTTCTACCGATGAGAATGTGCATGTGGAACAAAATATGCAAGACGAAGCAGGTGAGCCTACAGGAAAACCCGCGAATCTGGACCAGGAACGTGAAGCCATTTTGCGTATGATTGCCGAGGGACGCATCTCGCCCGAAGAAGGTGATCTGTTGTTGGAGGCGCTTGGTTCATAGGAATGTCTCTTATTGATACCGTGTCCATTCCAATCGTAGGGGTGCCATTTATAAGCCCTACGATTGGAATGGAAGAGCTTATTATGGCTAAATCTGCCTCAAGAATGATCATATCCCGACATTGAATCCTATTCTCAAAAATGGGCTCTTGATAATGATCTGTAAAGTAATCGCGCAGAACCGACAGGAACCTGAAACCCGCTTTCTGATAAAAAGCCAGATTGTTAATGCTAGAGTTACCTGTACCAACCACAACCTTTTGATACTGCTGCTGTTGACAGAACTTAAGGGCGTACTGCACCAGCTTTTTCCCATAGCCGCGCCCTTGAATATCCTCTTTCACCGCAACATTTTTGATTTCCATAATATCATTTGTTTGTGGAACGAGGTGAATAACCCCGTATACCTCACCATTCTCAAAGAGAGCAAAGAGATGACCGCTTGCTATATACTGTTTAACCATCTTTTCAGAAGGATCGGCCAGCAGTAGAAGGTCAAGAAATTGCTCCCTATTGTGCTCAATCGCCCGAATAGTAGTATTCATTTGTGTACAATCCTTTGTAGTGTCTGCACCAATTTATCAACTTCGTTCATGGTATTATAGTGAACAGCTCCTACACGCACGATGCCACCTTGCTCCTCAAGCTCCAGACGTTCAAGCACGGCCAATGCATAGAAATTGCCATCCCAGACGTTGATTCCGTCTTTAGCCAGTTCTTCTGCAACGGCTCGTGGATGCCAGCCCTGCAAGCTAAAGGAAAAGGTCGGGACGCGTTGCTGTATACGCTCTGGATCGGTAATGCCCCATAGATGCAACCCTGGCACAGAGCTCAATCCTGCCAGTAGCGCTTTACTGATGCCAACCTCGTATGCTTCAATTGCCGCCATTGCCTGTTTAAGTTCTCGCTTTCGTCCACTGAAACGCTCCTGATAGTGTCCTGCGAACTCAGTGCCATATGTTTTTCCTAAATCCGCGAGATATTCTAATACACCGAGTATGCCTGCAATTGACTCAAAGCTCTGGGTACCCGTTTCAAACTTATCTGGTGGCAGATTCCCCGCGGGGCGCACCTTGTATGCCTTTAAGCGATCCAGCAACTCATACTTTCCATAAAGGATGCCGGTATGTGGGCCAAAGAATTTGTACGCCGAGCAGGCCAGGAGATCGCAGTCCAACTCCTGTACATCGATGGGTTTATGGGGTGCATGCTGTACCGCATCGATAAAGCATAGTGCGCCGACGCGATGGGCCAGTTGCACGATGTGTTGTACGGCGTTGACCGTGCCAACTGCATTTGAGGCATAGCCGACTGCAACGATCTTTGTGCGTTCTGTTATCTGCCGTTCCATGTCTTCCATATCGAGCGTGCAATCTTCAGGATGAATATCGACCCAGCGTATCTGGCAGCCGCGATCTTCGGCGATCAGCAGCCAGGGTGCGATATTGGCATCGTGATCCAGGCGCGTTACCACGATCTCATCGCCGGAATGAAGTATGCGTGCAAGGCTGCGGCTAATATGCAGTGTCAGGCTCGTCATGTTCTGTCCAAAGACGATCTCTTCGGGTCGTGCGGCATTCAGAAAATCGGCCATTGCCTGCCTCGCTTCCCACACTATCGCATCGGATGCGCTACTGGTGCGGAATGCACCGCCATGATTGGCATTGCTATGCAGGTAGTAGTGCTGCATGCGTTCTATGACTTCTCGCGTTACCTGTGTACCGCCAGGGTTATCGAAAAAGAGAGTTTCAGAATTTAATGATGGGAAGTGTGAGCGGACGATCTCTGAATTGAGCATGATTTTGAAGCCTCCGAGGGAAAGAAACGCGCAAATAATGTCTGATGGGACAGGAGTGACTGTCCATGTACGATGCTATTGTATCACTCTCTGGAGATGATACTGGGCGCCTCTCCATTTTGGATCTCTATCTCTACCTTAACTATTGAGCTCCTTCGCAAAAATGAGCTGCTCCCTCACTTCCAAGGCATGAATACTTTCCGGTACCGTTAAACCTCACGCACCGGTTCTGAGAGCGTATCAGGCAACGTATCGAGCCAACCGTTAACGGCGTGAACGGAGATGCCATATTCATCGGCAAGCTCGTAGGGGATGTAGGGTAAAAGGTGTCCTTGCAGAGGACGGCGTTCTTTAATAGCAAGAAAATTATCTTTTGCTTGCTTTGCGAAGAGCGCTATGGCCTTGAAGGGATCACCCAGTTGGGATTGTAGTAGAGCCCATTGTTCGCCCAGATCGCCTTGCATATGCTTTGCATACAATGTAGGAATGGTTGTATCTAATCGCTCACTACTAATCCCGAGGCCGAGACGCGACCAGCGCCTGAGTGAAGGCATAAAAATGGAGCGCTTCTGCGGCTCGCTGGATGCGAAATCTGCCTGTCCAGCAGCTTCGATGATGCGAAAAAGCGTATCTTCGGAACATAATCCAAGGTGCTCGGCCATGAGTACCACGCGCAAAGCCTGAGCAATATCGGACTGTAGAATGGAGACGTTTAACTCGCTATCATCGCACATACCACGATTGTTGAGGTTAGCAGAGCCAACGGTGACCCAGAGATCGTCAACGATAGCGACTTTAGCATGTACATAAATTGGGCGATAGAGTGCACGATCCACCTGGAAAATCGATGAACCGAGCGTGTAAGCCTGGAGAGCACCCGAGGCGACGGCACCAGGTGCGAGTTCCCATAAATATTTCAGACCGTCATCGGTGAAGTTGCGTCCTACGTTAGGATTGTCGGGAAGGAGGAGTGTGACGATGACACCACGTGCCAGGGCATCGGCCAGCGATTGCAGCAACGCCTCCATTTCAGCATTGGGCAGGCCCAGGGATGGATTTTCGATACCCAGAAATGTGCGTCGCCAGAAATACTGATTTTCGATATAGATGGAGTGCCTGGCACGCGCAAAGGCACGTTGATAGGACTCTAAAATAGTAGCAATGCCTTCTTCAGGGGCAAAGGCATATATTCCTTTAGGAATGGTGCGTGTCACTTGAATACGAATGGGACTCTCACTTTCCGGTGGCGAGAATGCGACTGGGGTTTCAGCGAGCAGAAAAGCATCATCGTCCTTATGCAATCTAATAACGGCGTTCCAGCGCTGGCGAAAGTTGTGCTCAACATCCGCGACGGCTGGACCATCAAAGAGCGTGTGAACGTCGTGCCAGCTATGGGGCATCTTGTCGTCTCTGCCCATGCGCCATGGCGTAGCATAAGGGTGGCCTTTGGTATCCCAACGATCATAATCGCCATTATTATCTCTCATCATATCGATGCCGCCCACGAATGCCTGGCGCTCATCTACGATAATAGTTTTCTGGTGATGCGCTTCGATTGGATGATTGAGAAGCCCCATATGGCTATCGTCGCGCAAGCACAGAATACCGAGTGGCTTAAGCGCCTCCTGTACTTTGGCTGGGCTATGCTGGAAGGGGAGCGTATAGGTATCCCAGAGCAGAATGCGTACATCGACGCCATGGCTGACGGCACAGGCAAGTACATTGGCTACGCTCAACTCTTCATCGCTTTGCCAGTAATGCAGGTCATCATCGGAGAGTCCCTGTGTACGTAGCCAGGCAAGCAATTCTTCCTGCCCTGGTGATCCGTCGTCACCTGCTCGTTTGTGTTTGCCACGTACCAGTAAAAGGTCTGGACTGAGTCCCCACGCCGTGATATGGATGGAACGTTTCGCACGCAAGAAAGAACAACACATCTTTAGCATGGTCATGCGCCCATCAACCAGAAAGGCGGTATGAGGAGCGCGGTGTACGGGCATATCGCCAGTCGCGTTCCAATTCTCAAATGAGGCTTCTTGCCTGGGCATAATTCTAATCACCAACCTACAATGAGGATACCAATAAATAGTGCGCTCTATATTTAGCAGGATCTACATTAAACCTTTTCATTGCAGTTGTCAACGGGTCGATAGGCAGGGCTTGTGAATTATCCGCTCTCCTCGCGCCTACGGCGCTCGCAAAAGGTTTTTAATTGTGTGTTTTTCGGGCTCTGCCCGAAAAACACACAATTAAAAACCAAAATGGCCCGCGCAGCGGGCCAAAACGCGGAGAAAAACGATAATTTACAAGCCCGTGGGGCAGCCGTTTACAAGCCTATGGGGATGTCTACGTGGATCTAACCTCATCGCTTAACTGCCGATCAGGTGCAGGAAGCTGTGTTGTTGTGTTTGTCCCACAAGGAGGTAGATGAGAAATATACTGACCGTTTATCTCTTGAAATAGCGGATCGAGTAGTGTACCCCCCCGTGGGATACGAATGCAGCGCTTCGACTGGCGGCTCTCATATATAGCATGCAACAGGAGGTCCAGGTCACCTTTTGCACGCTGTAATTCATATTCGGCCTGCTTCCCTCTCTGGAGATGTGGCAAGATGGACAAAAATTCTTGTTCGACCTGGCGCAAGCGTTGAAGGCAATTCAACAAATTATTCAATGCAATCGCCAGTGGCTGAAGTGCCGCGACTTCCTGCACCGGAACGCGAGCGGTGAAATTGCCATTAGCGATCTGAACATGAGTACCCATAATCTGGCCGATGCTGCTATCCAACGTGTGCTTCTGTAGTGCAACGGCATGCTCCTGTTCGGCAATCGTACGCTGAATTGTAGCGGTCTCCTCAGCCTGATCGGCACGCTCGTTAGCCTGGTTAGCGTTATGGGCCCAGAGCCAGACTACTCCAGAGACAACCACGTGCAGGACAACGAGGCACATGATCACCATGTATGCTTTTGTTTGCATGAGCTGTGCCAGTTCGGTCGTCTCGGGTATCATCATAAAAGCCGTTACAATAAATAGGCTGTTGACCAGCACCGCTAGAAAGATCCAACTACCTGGGAGTAGGGAAGCAATAAAGAGTTCAGCAACTATCGGCCCATTAAATAACAACAACGAATCGATGGTCAGACCAGCGGAATTTGTCAGGATGCTTGCATAGAACGCGCCGAAAAGACCACACGCCACCAGTGCACTGGCAATGTGAAATCTTCCACAACGGTTGAACAGAATAGCAATCAGAATCAAAGAGAGTAACAGGCACGTGAGCAGGAGAACGATTTTAGCGCCAGCCAGAATAGCCACTGGCAAAACGAGGATCACGAGTAACAATAATAAAAAGAACAGAAGTAGACTGGCAATCCGGGTACGCCGCATCACCTCACGCTGAACGGCGGTCGCAAACGATAGAGGATTAGCAGGCGTTGTTAAGCGATACCACCAGTGGATAAAACCTGAGCGCTCAACAGCCTCAGGAGGCTTATACTGCGTCCATTCATCAGATAGTCGCCCCTCTTGAAGAGGAGATGTCACCGAAACTCTTCCATCCATAACTCTTCCATCCATAACTCTTCCATCCATAACACAACACACTCCTTACTACTTCCACCTTCCGCCCGAGCTTCTTTGCGCGAAAGATATGTACTTAACGAGACCTTCAAAAAGGAAAAATATACACAATTGTTTCAGCTCCATAGTTACTCTCCATTATAGCAAAAGAATGTAAATTATAAAAATACAAGTATGTTGATTTAAAAAATACCTTTTGCTCTATATAATGATAAAAGTAGGAGCCAGGTTTACCGTAATGTTGTTCAAATAAGGAGAAACATGGTGGTGGGATGGGTAGAGGGTCTTTCAACGGGAGGTTTTCGAAGGAAACCTCCCGTTGAAAGCTTGTGACTGGCCCCTGGCTCGACACGTAATTTAGATGATATCAATTTTGTCGATATCTGGTGCGTAAGCTGAGCCATTAGAGAAGGTAATCGTATTGTTCCCCGCCTTCAGCGTGAGCGCTAAATTCAGCGTAACTACCTCGTTCCAATCGCCAGTAGCCGGGAAACTGACCGCGAAGGATGAGCCACCGTTGATACTGATATCGGCGGTACGATATGTACCAATGCCAAAGGTAGATGTATCACCATCGATATAGGAGATAACCAGCCTGTGGCTACCCGCACTGCTCACGCTGACATTATTGAACTGTAGCGTACCACCTTTTCCTATATAGCCTACGTTCTTACCGCCAGAACATGCGCTACAACTCTGTACTTTCGCGCCACCTCCCAGCGTATTGCTGGAAGACTCCGCTTCATATGTGGCAAAATTGCCGTAGACAGAGTTCGATCCTCCGAGTTGAGCCGTGATCCTGTCAATATCGGGTCCCCATCCACTACTATTGGAGAACTGAATAGTGTTATTTCTTCCCGTCAGATAGCCCGTGATCTTAACGCTTCCCACAATCGGGCTTGTCCAACTCCCTCCCGTCGATGGGAAGATAACGGTGATACCCGGTCTGCCGTCCACGCTAATTGTAGCCGTCCGTGCGCTGCTATCGGCATTGACATAGTAAATTGTGACGACCTGTGGGCCTGGAAGCTTCGTCTGTACATTATTAAACTGCAAGATACCACCATTACCTACATGTCCGATATCTTTGCCACCAGAGCAACTGGCACAATTCTGCACCAATGCACCACCGCTCAGTGTATTGCTGGAAGCTTCCGCCTCATAGTTAGCAACGCCGGGCTCCGTGCCACTGATCTTCAACAGAACGACGCCGTGTGAGGGGACACTGGCGGTATAGCTAGTAGAGAAACTTCCCAGGTTGCTATGTGCCCACAGATCACGCACCTGGGCACTTCCTGTCAAGGAAATATCGCTCCAATTCACCTTGATGTTTGCGGTCGATCCCGTTCGATTCAGCAGAGCAACCGCTCGTTGCCCCGAACCATTCAGCACCTTTGACCAGACTTGCAGCCCAATCGATGGCTCACTGACCTTGATAGCCTGGAGATCAAGAGGATCCTGATCTACTGCGATCACTTCGCTATTGGTCAGGATAGATTTCGTAGTGCTCGACATGGTCGTAATAGTGTTGCCCGCGAGCAAGGGTGCTCCAGCAATGGCCCAGAGGCTAAAGTGAGCCTGGCTTTCCGTCGTGCTAATTCCTGACGCGCCTACCTCCATCATATCGGGATCGTTGTAGCTCTCTAGCGATTGCGCATCTGGATGAAGTGTTGCAGCATCAAAATTTTTCAGAATATCGCTCAGGCAACGCTTCCCTGCTTAAAACTAATATCGTTCGAGGTACGCCAGGAGTTTCCAGTGGCTGGTCCCCAGTTCCATGGATCTGACACGCCCCACTCTGCAAAGACTGAACGCCATTGGATGCCCCGTCTGCACTGTGGCCTTCGCGATAGAAGCACGGATCTGTGCGTACTGGGTCGCTGGATCGAGGCCTAATTTCACTCCACCGCACCAATCAACTTTGACATAATCAAAGCCCCATTGCTCGAATTGCAGCATGTCCTGGTCATAGTGGCCGTAGCTTCCCTGATTTGTGCCCTCACATCCATCCTTGCCTGCGTCGGTATAAATACCTGCTTTGAGCCCTTTACTGTGTATATAGCTCGCCAGGGCCTGCATCCCGCCCGGCCACTTGCTCTGATCTACGGTGATATTCCCGCTGCTATCACGCGTACCGCTCCACCAGCCCGCATCAATATTCACGTATTGATAGCCAGCTGCCTTCATTCCACTGCTAACCATGGCATTAGCGGCAGCCTCAATCACAGATGCGTTGATGTTCGTGAAATATGCGTTCCAGCTTGACCAGCCCATAACAGGCGTCATCTCCTGACCATTTGCTAGTGCGTAAGCTGACTGACGAGTATTGTTACCAAACAGCGAGAGGGCACAGACCGAGATGAGGAGTGTTACAAGTACTGATGTGCGCAGGGCCAAACCAGACCAGCGTGTGGGACACTTCTGCCCTGCCTGTTGATTTTGGTGAGGGATACATCTCTGAGAGGGTCGTTGTTTTTGGGAAATCGTTCCCTTATGCATATGCATGTGTACCTCCATGTTTACCGCTTCCCTCTTTCATAGAGGGACAATATATATTCTTCGCACCTGAGGAATATAGGACGTGTGTGTATCGGCATGCTTGCTAATGGGGTGAGAAGTTCAAACTCATTTCAAACTATTAAAATAATATGCTGATTAATCGGTAAATGTCAATATAAATAAAAGAGAGGCCCAGGGCTTGTGAATTATCCACTCTCCTCGCGCCTACGGCGCTCGCAAATGGTTTTTATGGTGTGTTTTTCGGGCTCTGCCCGAAAAACACACCATAAAAACCCCAAAAGGCCTGCACAGCGGGCCAAAACGCGGAGAAAAACGATAATTCACAGGCCCCGAAGAGAGGCCCTGCATCCTTGCGGGGAAACGATCGGGAACGGGGTAGGGGCGTCACCTTGCGTGCGCCCGCGTGGGGGAACAGATCGTGTCAGGAACAGGGCGCACGCAAGGTGACGCCCCTACCCCGTTCCCCCTAATGGATGGAGACCCGAAAGAGAAGTGGTGATTTCGACACGAGGAAGCCTCCTTTATGTTTACAAATCATCGTTCTTACTTGTTAAAGTACGCAATCAACTTGTCGCGCTGCACCTGAATTTGCTTGCTTTCGATATCCATACCTTCGGCCTGCATATCTTTGATCGTAACAAGACTGTTAGCGAGCTCATCTTCCTTGATCAGGACGGCATAGGTAGCACCTGACGTATTCGCTTGCTTCATCTGGGCCTTGCGGCTGCGATCACCATAGCTCATCTCGGCTTTAATGCCTGCATGGCGCAGCTCCGCAGTAATCTGTACGGCAGCATTTTTGAGTTCCTCCATCTTATCAAAGTACACCACGAAGACACGCAGCGCTTGATCAGGCGGTGGCGTAATACCCTGGCGCTTCAACTCCAGAATGATGCGTTCAATACCCATTCCAAAACCAATGCCGGGCGTTTGAACGCCACCAAGTATCTCTGCCAGTCCATCGTAACGCCCACCACCGTTTAGCGCCTGCTTGTCGATTTCAGACGTGAACTCAAAAACGGTACGTGTGTAGTAGTCCAGCCCACGCACAAGCAATGGATCGAGCGAAAATGGCACCTGGTAGAATTCCAGGAAGCGCTTCACCGCTGTAAAGTGCTCACGGCAAGCGTCGTCAAGGTAGTCGATGATCTTTGGGGCGTTTGCGATCTTTGTCCGGTCCTGGGGCTCTTTGCAGTCGAGCAGGCGCAACGGATTTTTATAAAAACGCACCTGGCAGTCGGTGCAACAATCGGCCAGTAAGGGACGATAATAGTCTTGTAGCACCTCGATATAGTGCGGACGGCAATTGCTATCGCCGATGCAGTTAATGTAGACGCGAATGTGTTTCAGCCCCAGTTGTGTGTAGATCTGGAAGAGCATGCCGATCATTTCCGCATCGATGGCTGGATCTGTCTCGCCCAGTGCCTCGCATCCGAACTGGTGGTGTTCACGATAGCGGCCTGCCTGTGGCTTATCGTGGCGGAACATGGGCTCGCTCATATAATACAGCTTGACCGGTTGCGGCAGCTTAAACATGCCATGTTCAAGGTAAGCACGGACGACACCGGCTGTACCTTCTGGTCGCAGTGTCAGGTTAAGTGCACGTCCTTCTTTATCGGGGCGGTCGTCGAAGCTATACATTTCTTTATCAACGATATCGGTCCCTTCGCCAGAGGTGCGGCGAAAGACCGCTGTATCTTCTAGCAGAGGCGTCTCGATACGTCGATAGCCGTATAGTTGTGCGACTTCTGCCGCCGTCTGTTCGACAAAACGCCAGTAGGGTCGCTCGTCAGGTAATATGTCTTTAAAGCCCTGTAGGGCTCGATATTGTTCAGGCATAAGGGTGGTTCCTCTCTTCCACACGCGTTGGGATCTTCGCTATTATAGCAGATTCCTCTGTTTTGTAACAGGTACTTGATGCCGCTACTATAGTACCCAGTGTCCAGTCAGAAATTGGGTCAATAAAAAGAAGAGCAGTGCAGCAGAGACGAAGAGATAATTTAAATGCCACATGCGATATTTCGCAAAACCGGCCATAACAATGAATGCCGGGAAGATCTCCAGCATATAACGTGCCATCGACTCCAGCGGGAAAAAACCTGTTCCACCCTTTGGAAAGAGTTGCAGAAAGAGGTAGAGTCCTATTCCATAGACACTGTACGAACGAGCCGCACGCGGAAAACGCCAGGGACCAACCAGGGTCAATAAGAGCATTGCACCAACCAGCAGGTCAGGTCCCAGGTCGAGCAAATTGCGCAGGGCCTCAAAACTCAGGAAGCCGTCACTGACGATAATCGCTTTGATGGAGCCGAGAATACCATGCCAGGGACCATGCAAATGTCGCTGCCACGTCGCCTCCGCATCTGAAAAGGCAAGAAAATCGTGGAAGCGGAAATAACAAAATACTCCAAATAGCAGAATAGCAGCGGGAATCAGTACGCCAGCGAAAGCATTAAAACGTAGCTTCTTGATGTTGAATTTCGTGTTGTCGTAAATATTCATAGCAGAAGGGGAGCAGCAGCAACAGGCCGACGGAACGCGTGAATCCTGCACAAAAGCCGAAGAGTCCGGCCAACCACCAGTTGCCATGGCGCATATTATAAAAACTGATCACCGTGAGGCAGAGAAAAAGGGATTTATTATATCCAGAAGCAAGGAAAAAGGCCGTGGGAAAAACTGCAAGGTAAAGAACTGTCGCGAACGCCCGTTCAGCACCAAAGTCTTCCAATACTAGTTGATAGAGGACCATAAATAGGAAGAGTAGTACTACATTAGAGATGATTAGCCCTGCAATAAATGGATCTCCATGCGTGAAATACGAGAGACCACGTTCCAGAAGTGGAAAGAGTGGGAAGAATGCCGTCCGAAATAACTGATCATACCCATGTAATGCAATGCTTACGTAATGCCCACTATCCCAACGACGCCAGGATTGCCAGAGCATCTGCAGTGGCACCCCTTTTCTCTGGAAATCTTGTACCGTGAAAAGCACCGCAAGGCAACTTATAGCAAATAGGGCCAGGTGCATGGCAATATAGATCGGCAAGATACGTTTGAACGCCTCTCCCCACCTGTGCCAGAATGTTTGTGTTAGCTCAGCGGGGATAGGGGTATCTGGTACGTTCGTAAGATCAACTTCCTGAGATATCCCCCCTGGCCCAGAAGCGTCCTGAATAACAGGAGAAAGCTGCTCGTTATGGATATGCAGGGAACGTAAGACAGTATTTACCAGTTTATGCATTTTTAAAACATCCGTAATATATACCTGTTACGACGGTTTTTCCCTTAAAGGATGAAGTTCCGTTTATAGGGCTAAAAAATACCTTGTACAACAAACATATAACGAGTTATGTTTAGTTGAGGTAACAGTGGAGTAAGTTTTCCTATTATAGTGACAGAGATGGTGCAGTACTCGTTCTTTTTGCATATGAGAAATTTTAAACTGTTCTATCAGAAAAGCAGAAAGCAAAAAGAGTAGTATAATGACTCAGGCCAGTAGTAAAGTAGAGCAAACAAAGCAGGCAAATCCTTCCGCTGAGAATACAGGTTCATCGTTGCCTCATCGTTTGCAACACATAGTACAACGCATACCACTCCGTTTGACGCTTGGCATTGTTCTATTTGGCGTTGCCATGGGTTTTAACCTCTATCGTCTGGGCGGTCCCAGTATCTGGTTTGATGAGGCGTTTTCAGTTGAACTTGCACGTCAGCCACTTCCCCTGCTCTGGCACATTATTTTTGGCCCGGAGCCGAATATGGAGCTGTACTATCTGTTCCTGCATTTCTGGCTCAGTCTAACTGCTTCTCTGGGCTTGCATGCGACCGAATTTGTCGTGCGTTTCCCTTCAACGATCTTCGCTGCCCTTAGCACCGTCGCCGTTTTCCTCCTGGGACAGCGTTTTATGGGCACAATCGCTGGATTTGTGGGAGCTGGCCTCTACCTGCTCAATGATCTCCAACTGGTCTACGCACAACAGACCCGCGCCTATAGCCTGCAACTCTTTCTAATCTGTGTTGCCTGGTATGCTTTATTGGCTGCTTTAACCGGTACGTCTCATCCGCGCCGCTGGTGGGCCTGCTATATCGTAGCAACCACGCTGGCAATCTATACACACCTGTTCAGTATACTCATTCTGCTCTCGCAACTCTGTGCTCTCGGACTGCTCCTCTTTTTACCGCAGGAACGTCGTAGAGTTACGGGCCAGTTGCGTACCCTTATTGGCAGCCTGCTAATTATTAGTCTACTCTCTATTCCCATGTTATGGGTGAGTCGTCACGGCTCAAAAACTGGTTGGTTGCCAATACCGCATCTCAGCGATGTCTACCAGTTGTTCTTAACAATCAGTGCGAATAGTAAAATCTACCTCCTGCTATTCGTTGCTTTTTGTGCGTTTGGTTTGTTCATAACAATCATATATGCCTATCCCATTGGTAGAGAATACCTCATGCGTTACAGGTTGGTAGACGAGAAGCACGCTCCACGGGGACTTTTACCCATTGCGCTGGCACTGCTGTGCTGGTTAATAGTTCCCATCGTCGTCAGCTACATTATCTCGCAGACGCCTACACGTCTCTTCTCCTCGCGCTACCTGGTTACAATTGTTCCCCCACTTTGCCTGCTTGTCGGTTTGGGAGTGACTATGCTGCGCTGGCGTGCACTCCAGGTGGGGTTGTCTGTTATTTTGCTTCTGGTCGCGGTGCGTTACGTTCCCCTGTACTACCAGGGTGCTCAGGTCGAGAATTGGAACTCTGCGACGCTTTGGGTAGAGCAACATTATCAGGCGAACGATGGTCTTGTCTGTTATGATAATGATGTAGAGCAGGGATGTCAGATCTCCGTTGAATACTACCTGTACGCATATTCTTCAGCCGCTCACTTCACTGCTGACTCGCCCGGCGCATTTTCCTGGACCAATTTTGGGCCGGTCAATCCTAAAGCTGGTTCAGGGGCAGCCGTTGATTCTGCTGCTCTAGCTCAATACGCCGCAAAGCATCCTCGCATCTTCTATATTGTTGGGCGTGTTCCAGATGCTGCTTCCGCTGCTAAAGTGCAGGTGGCTGAAAAGTGGTTGGATAGTCACTATCGTTTTGTTGATCAGATTGTGACGCGTACAGTGACTGTTCGATTGTATGATACTTGATAGAATGAAAGAGGTATGTTTATGATCAGGAAGTCTGAAAGTGAGAAGTTATGATGGCATCGCCTCTTGTCATTCGACCTTCGCTCTCGCCAGATGAACTGAGAGAGCATATTGAAGGATATGTTCAGGTTGCGCAATCTTTTTCTCCTGATCCATTGCCAGAGGTGTGCAGCAACGTGAACATCTGCTGCCTGATGATCTCGCAACCGTGCTCACGATCCTCTTCCCCACCGGGCAGACCTGGATACCAACTTCGGATTGGTTTTAAGGCAAAGAAGGCTTTTAAGCATCTCCCATTCCTAAATATAGAATAGAGAGATCGCGGACGGGCTTATAAATCCATTGACTCCAACAAATTATGGAAGGACATTGACAAGGTGCGAACATTTTCTTGCTCACTCCCGCAAATACCGTAGGGACCCGATTTATCGCGTCCAGCGATTTATCGAGAAGGTTCCCATTCGATGAATCGTCGGACGCGATAAATCGGGTCCCTACGGTGATGGGCGTATTTCAGGCACACGATGCTTGATTCTCTTGCCTTTCTGTAATTTGTTGGAGTCAATGCTTATAAATCGCGCCCCTACACCATTGGGGGCTAGATACTAAATGCTAGCCCCCAATGGTGTAGGGGCGCGATTTATAAGCCATGGATTTAAATGTACCAATGTTTCTGATACCACGCCGCTGTCCACTTCATCCCTTCTTCCAGCCCAATCTTTGGCTCATAACCAAGATCGTTCCGGGCGCGTTCGATTGAATAAACGCGGCTGTTCGTCAGGAATTGCACACGGCTGCGCGTGAGAGGCGCATTTTCACCCTTAAATCCTGGCAACACCGCGAAAACGTCTGAAGCAAAGTTCGCCAGTGAAAGCGGAAGGCTCCCAGGTGGTAGCCTTTTTCCCATCGCATGGGCCATAGCCGTAGCCAGTTCGTGGAAGGTTACAGGGTGGTCACCTGCGATATTATAGCTATGCCCAATGGCTTCTGGTCGCTCGGCACAGAGCAGGAAAGCTGCGGTCATATCGCTGATGTAAACCGGGTGAATTTTCGCTTTGCCTCCGTCGATAAGAGGTGGGACGATACCTTTTTTGATGGTGCTAAAGAAATTGAGCAGGTGCAGATCGCCAGGACCGTAGACCAGGCCTGGCCGAACGACGGTAACTGGCACGCTGTTCATCCTGTGAGCCTGCAATGCCAGTGTTTCGCCCTCTAGCTTGGTACGTTCGTAGGGGTTGGTGGGCGCGAACGGTGCATCTTCGGAGGCTGGCGTCTCTCCTGTTGCACCCAGAACACCAGTTGTGCTGCAATGGATGAAGCGTTGCAACTTCTGGGTCTCGCAAGCTTTGAGCAGAATGCGTGTCCCCTCGATATGCGTCTGCTCGTACAGTTCAGTTGGCGTGCTGGGGTGATAGAGGCGACCGGCCAGGTGATAGATGGTTGTGGCGCTATAGACGGCCTCCAGTACCTTCTCTTCGTCGGTGATCTCGCCCTGTATAATCTGAACTCTAGCACCAAACTGTGTGCGGGCTTTTTGTGCATCGCGTACTAGAATACGGACCTCTTGTTTTTGTTGTAGCAGTTCCGTTACCAGTGCCGAGCCGAGAAAGCCTGTAGCTCCTGTTACTAATGTCGTCATTTTCTTGCTCCCGAATATCCTTTTACGCTGATCGCATTTTCCGGGCATGCCTCATAACAGAGCAGACAGCGCTGGCATTTCCCATAATCTACTTTCAGCGTCTTAATATCGATAACGTTCGGAAGTGGGCATGCGTCAACACAAACGCCACAACGGGTACAATTTTCTTCTTTGATCTGTGGACGCGTGCCCACTAGCCCGGTTCCATAGAGCGTTGTGCAGAGGTGCTTGCCACGTTCGGATATCCAGGTGTAAGGGTAGTCCAGCGGATACATGAGCCAGAAGATGAAACGATACAGTGCTTTCTGTTCGGGCAGGCGGAACTTTTTGATCACACCCACATCCTCGCCGACGGTCTTCCAGGAAGGTTTGCCCAGTTGCTCCAGCGCCAGTTTAAGATGCGGAATAGCGCGCGGTTTTACACCCACGATCTGGCAACATGCAAGGTCAACTGCAAGTGTGTCGCGACCAGCGATGAGTACCTGCAGATCGGCCTTGTCGCCGTAGAGTGGGCCTTCGCCGTCCTGGCCTACGCTGCCATCGACGATGTTCAGATCGGGCTTAATGCCACGGTTCATGTCGACGATGCTCTGATCGATGCCAAAGGTGTGCATGCTGCGGCGGTCAGGGCGCGGTAAAATACCCATTGAGTTCTTCATGCTCAATGTCATCGTCGAGACAACATGTGTTTTGAGCACGGGCAGATTTATCAGACGTGCTTCCTGTAGAATGCGTGGCATGCGATAGCGACGCAGTTTCTTTGCTCCCGCCGGGCGTAATTCTACCCAGTCCTCCTCACCACCTTCGGGATCGACGCGTAGAATACGAATACCATTTTCTTCACAAAATTGCTCGACGCCCAGAATCGTATATGTTGCATCGCGATCAAACTCCGTGCCAGGAGTTTCACAGAGCACCGGTTCAGCTCCGCATGCACGAACTTCTTCCGCAACCGCTTTAAGCAAGGCGAAACTGGTTGTGGAACCCGTCGCACCATTGCGCCCGGCCACAAAATTAGGCTTCAGGATTGCTATTTTCGCCCCTCTGATGACGGATTCCATCCCTCCCACCTGCTCAATAACGCGATGAGCGGCCTCTTCAATACCATCAAATGTACGTGTAATAGCAATCGTATCGGTGTCAGGTCGTGTTGCTAACATAATCTTCTATCCTTCTTAATATATTGAAAATCTCTATACGTCAAAATCGTATATTGGTGTGATTGATCACGCCACTACCAACTGGAAGCACTGCCATAGGAGGCGGTAACTTATGTTGTACCTGGTAAATGTCTATCGCGAACTGGTCGGCGTGATCCGCTGTTTTGAACTCCGTGCGCAGAATTGAGTGATCAAGTGCTTGCCTGAGAATATGAGCCGGATCCGTTGAAGTTGCGGAGATGCTATTGATATAGCTGAGCACCTCGGAGTCCGCTACAATATAATCGATGCGATCCCAGTTTTCCTGCAATATCGTGTTATACAATTCAGGATCGGTCGCGACATTGACATATACATTTGCATAAGGGAATATTGCGCCGTCACCAACAGCCTCGCCACCGGGTTCATGCATGTCCGTATAGAGGTAGCTATTGATAATAACGAAATCGTTGCGTGGTATATTATCGCGTACCCAGTTCATTGCGTCGGTTTCTACGGAGGCAGGATGTTGTGTGTAGACTGGCCCTGCCGCATGGATATCATACGGAATCAATGCTGCAACGACGCCAAGCAGGAGTACTACACGTATAAAATCAAGGCGTACGACTTTGATAATCCAGCTTACAATAGTATTGAGCGCCATCGCAGCGTTTATTGCTGTGAGCGGGATAAGTGGAATAATGTAGAATGATAGGACTACGCCGCCGCGAATCAGTAGTACCCAGTAGCTGAGTGCCAGTAGGGAGAACAGCAACTGTTTGCGGTACCACCAGCCGCTGAAGAGATTAAAGATGACCGTGGCAAGACCTGCGAGCATAAAAAGCTTATCGCCGCTTAGCCAGGTCTCCCAACTTCCGATAAGACTTCCTTCACTCTGACCCCTCTGGCCTTGATCCAGAAAGGTCTGAATCATACTCAAATGATCATGCGTGTCCCAGGGTAGGTGCCAGCTATAAGGGAACAGCTCGCCTTTCAGAATTGCCATCAGTACGAAGCCTGAACAGACCGCAATCGATGAGTAGGTAAAGGCAACCATGGCGAATTTACGCTGGAATCTTGTCGTATGCAGCCAGACCGCGTAGAGCATACCCGGCAGAAAAAGGATAAGCACTTCTTTTGAAAGGAACGCTATACCGAAACAGAGCGCCGAACCTACAATGTAGAGCAGGCGACTGTTGCCGACAACAAGCAGGTAGAGTGAGAGCAGTAGCCAGAACGTGGCAACGTTATCCAGTAGAACCTGCCTTTGATATGTCAGGCTCAGCGGTGAAAGCGAAAAGATGACCAGCGCTACTAGCCCTACCGAACGGTTCCCACCCAGGCGGCGTGTGATCAGGTAGACGAGCAGAGAGCAGCCTGTCGCATAAAACACCATCAGCACGCGTCCACTATTGAGCGCGTTACCAAAGGTAAAGAAGCCGCCAGTAAGCTGAATCCAGCCTGCGATCTGTATCCATGCCAGCGGAGGGTGACCATAACCGTATGCGTAAGGGGCAATCTGTCCATGCAGAATTGCCCATGCACTTGACATATAGGTGCCTTCATCGAGTTCGTAGCGTGGAAAATTGAACATATTAATGGCGTGGGCAATGAACGAGCCTACCAGTGCAATGACCACAAAGATTGCTTCAAACCATACTGGTACAGGAAAGCGCTCTTTTTTCAGTGGATTGATTGGAGCCACGCTCGGCATCAGTCGTGTCTCACCTTCGGCAACGCGCTTATGCTGATCTGGCATCACCCTGGGCATCATCCTTGTATTGCCCGTGGGCTTGCGCAAGGGATGCAGGCGTTGTCCGGGACGATATGCTGTGCGTAAAAAGAAATGTTCGCTGCGATGCAGAATAAGATGGCCATTCACAATCTCTGGCGCCTGCTGCGGCCTCGTGTTTCCGGGCTCTGGTCGCGGCGGAGCCAGGACCGTTGAAGCAGCAGGACCTGGTACAGCAGGTATCTGTGTAATCCGGGTTTGCTGTATAGGCATACCATAACCATTACTCGCTGGATTATACGGAGGTCGTGTACCTGCTTGCTGCTGATCCGGCGCTTGAGTATCATTGATGGGCACATTAGCTGCTAGTGGTGTCGGTGTTATTGGAAGATAACCCTTTGATAAAGTATTATTAGCGTTTGCCTTATCAGGTGCCTTTGGTTTTTGGAAAGATGTCATACAATTCCTACAGCTAATTCTATTGACCTTTTTGGCTTTCCCATGTATTCTGAGGTGCAGGGAGAGTCGGTTGGTCCTGGACGTTTCTATCGACTCGTGTCAGAGTACTGCAATTATTTTCAAGCGGCATTGCCGCGATGTTGTCCGATATGGGCCGTCTTCTCCCAGTTGGTTGAGCCATTTAGATAGCGCCACATCGCACGTATTGCGCCAATGCCCAGTAGCCACTGATAAGGGAAGAAGGCGAACAACATAACCCCTGCCTCGCGCCAGCTCCATTTGCGCCCATGCGCCTTCAAGAATTCATGCAGACCGGCAAACTCAATAAAAAGGGCCAGTATGAAGCAATAGAGCGGCAAGAAGGTCAATATAGCCAGCCAGAGCGGGAACTTGACCAGGAAGAACATGACCAGGGAGACCGGAATCATGAGTGCGAAGAATGCCTGCACTTCTGGTAAGATCAGCACATAAAATGCAAGGAGCCTCTGCGTGAACCGCTCCAGCTTCAGCCACTCTTTTTTGAAGAGGATCTGGATGAAGCCCTGGTTCCAGCGTGTGCGCTGTTTGATAAATTGCTCAATAGTATGCGGGGTCTCTTCGCGCGTCACGAACTCATCATCATAGATAATACGAATACGTGCGTGCGAAAGGCTGAGACGAATACCCAGGTCAGCGTCTTCGGTCAGCCCGGTCTCATCCCAGCCACCGAGCTGATCCATCAATTCGCGCCGTACGAAGACCGTGTTGCCGCCTAGAGGGGTCATTCCAACACGTGCGAAGAAATGCATCGACGATTTGAACCAGAAGAAGTACTCCAGCACATTCAGGAAGCAGAACCATTTTGTATTATGGTTCATGAGCTGCACTCCGCTCTGTATTGCATCGACATCGTCATTTAACATGGTTGTATTGATGATGTTCAAAATATCAGGATGGGGTTCGTCTTCGGCGTCAAAGATGGTGACAATATCCCCTCGGGCAATCTGCATCGCGTGATTCAGTCCGCGCGGCTTGCTCGTGGGTTTGTTGGTATAAATGAGTAGTTGTACGTTAGGATCGCCCAACTCATCGATCTTCGCCTGTGCTTCCGCAATGGTGCCCTCATCGTCATCGCTACAGATTGCTACGAGCTGCATCAGTTCTTTTGGATAGTTGAGGTCATACACTTTTTGAATGGTTTCGCGATAGACATCCTCTTCATGACGTGCTGGCAGCATAATCGTAAAAGAGAGGCATGGATCACTATAGATCGTCGGAGCACGATTGAGATAGGCATGCTCCGGTGTTTCCCATATAAAAAGACTCAAACGTATATTGAAGATGGCCTGTGCAGTCATCAAGAGAATGATGAGCAGATAAACAAATTCCAGTAGAGAAACGATAAAGGTCAGAACCACTTGTTTTTCCCTCTCGCTAACAAGGTATTGTGTTGTCCAGAGCATCGGTTTTGTGCCCACAAATGCTGTAAGTGAGCGGTTCAACCGTTTCGTCATTGCTGGTTGGTGCGGTAAAGCTGTAAGCGGTAGCTCCACCATTGCGTGTCAGCGTGACCACCGCCATGCTATAGCCTGCAATACTAACATTCAGACTATGCCAGGGGCTGACCGAGAATATCTCGTCCTGTGGTGTGATTTGTGCTAACTGCGTCGTTGCAGACTTGTTGATGAAGAGCAGGCTAACGTTCTGGCTCTCTTTATCCTGGGTTGCATAGACGCTGATCGGATCGTGTTGAATGTTCAGTGGGACAAGATTGCTTTGCAGGTGCGCAAACAACTCCATTACGCGTTCCATCGCTGTCTCGTGCAGACCATCCTGCGAGAAGAGCGGGTATGGCTTGTTGACACCGGCAGTAGAGAAAAAGGAGGCAAATTCTGTTTGCTGATTCATCAGAGTACCCAGGGTGTCGGCCCACCAGAGAGCTGCAAGACCAGGTGAAGGAACGAGGTTTGTAGGATTAGTGTTGATCTCCGTGACACCAATATCTATATTGCGCCCAAAATCGCGTTGGATAAGAGCACGTAGCGGTGGCAATAGATAATTCCATTCGTCAGAGCTACTCATCAGTATCGATGGGTCCTGGCTGGCATCGTTGAACTGGTAATGGTGAAACGAAACGCCATCCAACAAATGATAGGGAAGCTGGGGATGGGATTTCTCATAGTCACTCACCCCCTTGAGGAAATCATCCATCCAGAGATGCCCATCAGCATCGACCGGGCCCGCACCGACTCCGTTAAACTGGCTCAGCTCAGGACCAAACACCTTGATTGTCGGGTCGTTCTGGTGCATTGTCAGCGAGAACTGAATAAACGCATCAACATATTCAGCAACGGTGTATTTTTTCTGCGTGACCGGGTTGATAAGGAGATCTGGTTCATTGCCCACCGTCCAGAAGGCGACGCGGTGGAAGGGATCATTTGCATGCGCTCCCGTCCTCTGATCGCTCTTCGGGTTATTCATGTAATCTACCCAGCGCCCCGCCAGGTTGGCACGCGTGCTCACGTCGGCTGAGATGCCATGGGGTTGAGGATCACCCATTTGATTTGGTATTGGTCCTGAAAGGTGAGCCTGCATCATCCCCTGCGCATGCGTATCAATCAGTAACTGGCTAAATTTGCTCATTTGATCGAGGGAAAGCACATGATTTTCACCCCAATCGCCACCAGGAAAACGCAACAATTGCATGTGCATGGTTTGCATATCATTGATAATTAATGGAGTGTAGGGCATAAAGCCAGAGAACGGCTGATCAAGCGAACTGGTGCGATCTTCTGGAAAGACGTTGGTACCCATTAGATAGGGACTGATAGGAAAACTTTGCCGTAGATCTACCTGAGCCATCTGCTGGTTGCCAAGGTGTACTTGCAGAATATCATCGGCTCCACTGGCAACTGTGCTGACACGTATAGCTGTAAAAATAAGCATAATAAGCAGAAGTATACTTATAAAAGTGAGAATGCGCCTGTGCCGTCTGGGTTTTGGAGGAGTACGTCGTGTTGACAATTCCCTCCATTCCTGAGCAGATGCCATCTGCGGTTTCTGCACTATTTGCCCAACTGACCCGTTGCGGCTCGCTTCATGGTAAGATGCCATGCTACAACTCTTTCTCTACTATCATCTGTCTTTTCCTTACCTCTGAACTCTATGTATGTCCGCTTTTGACGGCAAGCTCTATAGAGAATGAACCCGGTAAAATCGGACGGTATGATGATTACCGGGTTCCAGATGGTACTAATTGCTCAATCGTCTTCGTTTGTTCATAGCAACTGGCACCCATTGCTAGTTCTCTGGTGTAAAGGATAGAGGGAAGAAGTGCATGCCACAATATGCAATCGTATCACTATAAGGTCTCGATAGTATCATTTTTCTGTACTGATATACCTGGAGGTTCCCATTATCTGATCAGATACCTCCATCACTGAAGCTGTATGAATTTCATTGAAAATTTCAAGAACTTCATCGTTCATACCCTATCCCCTTCCTAAAAATAGCTCACAATTCCCTTTATCTCTTTCTAAAAATAGCTCACAACTCTCCTTATCTCCTCTAAGAACAGGCCCGGCACCTTTATAATCAATCACCTTTCTACTTTGCAATAAACATTGACAATATTCTCTCCAAAATGGTATACATCTTAATGAACCTGTTTTGATGAAATGTTTTGATGAAATATTTTCAGGTTGAGCCATTATTTCATCAAAAATAGGAACCGTGTTGCCTACACGCTTTGTTGTCAAAGATGGTACACTTTAGCGTATACGGCATTGTACAAGGACGTTGACAGGTATATGAGTTTACCAACAAGGAGGTTGTATGCAGAAAAAGCGGCTCCGACTCTTGATTATGATCCCCTTCATTCTCTTCATGGCAGTATTTATAGTCGGTTTTAACGCTCCCCGTGCCTATGCCTTAAATAACGGGCTGGCAGTGACCCCTCCCATGGGATGGAACGACTGGAATAGGTATGGCTGTGCCATCAGCGACTCGCTTATCAGACAGCAGGCCGATGCGATGGTCAGTAGTGGCCTCAAGGCGGCAGGTTATCAGTATATCAATATTGATGATTGCTGGGCTGCATCCAGCCGTGATAGTAGCGGCAACATCGTTGCTAACTCTAGCAAATTTCCCAATGGTATCAAAGCGGTCGCTGATTATGTTCATAGCAAGGGTTTGAAGTTGGGTATCTACGCTGATGCTGGCACGGCGACCTGCGCAGGCTATCCTGGCATGTATGGTCATGAGCAGCAAGATGCCAATACCTATGCCTCGTGGGGTGTTGACTACATTAAGGTCGATTGGTGTAATACCAATGGCCTTAATCCACAGACGCAGTATACCAAGATCCATAATGCACTGGCAAACACGGGTCGCGCGATAGTATTCAGCCTCTGCAGTTGGGGGCAGGGCAGTCCCTGGCTCTGGGGTTCATCCGTCGGCAATCTCTGGCGCACAACCGGCGATATCAGTGATAACTGGACCAGCATGCTCAGCAATTTCGACTCAAGTGCCACTCACGCAGCCTATGCCGGTTCTGGTGGTTGGAATGATCCGGACATGCTCGAAGTGGGCAATGGTGGGATGTCCGCCACTGAGGATCAGACGCACTTTAGCCTCTGGGCGATCTCGGCGGCTCCCTTGATTTTGGGCAACGATATGACCAACATGTCGGCCTCTGCTAAATCCACACTTACCAATACGGAGGTTATCGCGGTAGACCAGGACTCACTCGGTGTCCAGGGAACCAAGGTGAGCGATAGTAACGGTCTGCAGGTCTGGTCGAAGAAGCTCTCGGGTACCGGCAACGTCGCGGTTGTGTTGCTGAATCGCAACACTTCGGCGTCCAATATCACCGTAAACTGGAGCAGTATTGGTCTCTCCGGCAGCGCGAGCGTCCGTAATCTGTGGTCGCATACCAATGTCGGTTCGTTCAACGGCAGCTATACGGCTAATGTCGCCGGACATGGTGTGGTTATGCTCAAGATCACGGGCAGTAGTAGCGGTGGTGGCGGTGGTGGTGGCTATAGTGGCTATTATAAACTGGTCAATCACAACAGCGGCCAGGTCCTGGATGTCGCAGGCCAATCGACAGCAGATGGTGCGAAGGTGGACCAGTGGCCCGATAGCGGCACAGCCAACCAGCAATGGAGCATCATCGCCGTTGGTAGTTACTATAAGCTGGTCAGTCGCAATAGTGGCAAAGACCTGGATGTCAGCGGAGCTTCCACTGCCAATGGTGCGCAGGTGGTTCAATGGACCGACAACGGAGGTGCCAACCAGCAATGGAGCATCGTCTCCGTAGGTGGCGGGTACTCTAAGCTGATCAATCACAACAGCGGTCAGGCTCTGGATGTCAGCGGTCAATCGACAGCAAATGGTGCGAACGTGGACCAATGGCCCGATAGTGGGACGGCCAATCAGCAATGGAGCATTGTCCAGGTTTAAGTCTGCGGAGAAGATGCGATGGGAGCATACCATGCTTCCATCGTAACATATAAAGGGTATGACGTAGGGAGAAACCGGAAGAGGGAAGGGAAAATCATCTTTTTTATTCTCCTCCTACCCATGCCTTTTGTTCGCACGTGAAGTGAAAGGAGTTCATTCATGCGACAGTCAGGTATGCGTGTTTATGCGCATTATCTCATCGTTTGTGCGTTGATGGTATTGTCAGGTCTGGTTGTGATGGGGTTTGCAGTGCACCCACAAAAGGTCCAGGCCGCAGCTCCAGTCGTCAAGATCATGCCTTTGGGGGATTTAATCACCGGTTCCCCTGGCTGCTGGCGTGCTCTGCTTTGGAATAACCTTCAAAATACGGGGTATACCAATATTAATTTTGTGGGGACCTTGAATAACTCATCTGCATGTGGGATTCCGTTTGATGGCGATAATGAAGGGCACGGTGGCTATCTGGCGACCAACATTGCCAATCAGAATCTCTTGCCTGGCTGGCTCTCTGCCACCAATCCAGATATTGTCATGATGCATCTCGGGACAAATGATGTCTGGAACAATATCGCTCCAACGACTATTCTCGCTGCTTATAGTACACTGGTGAATCAGATGCGAGCGAATAATCCGCACATGAGGATTCTGGTGGCCCAGATCACTCCAATAAATCCCAGCGGTTGTTCAGCTTGTGCGCAGCGCGTGATTAACCTTGACGCGGCCATTCCAGCATGGGCCAGTTCTAAGACCACTGCGCAATCCCCGATCGTTGTGGTGGATCAATGGACGGGATATAACGATAGCACGGATACTATCGATGGAGTCCATCCAAATGCTTCGGGCAATGCGAAGATAGCGGCTAAATGGTATTCGCCTCTAACAGCTCAGATCAAAAGTGTTAGTGGAAGCGGAGGCGGAAGCGGCACGTATTACAAACTGGTCAATCGCAATAGTGGCCAGGTTCTGGATGTCGTCGGAGCTTCCACAGCGAATGGTGCGAACGTGGACCAGTGGCCCGATAGCGGGACGGCCAATCAGCAATGGAGCATCGTTTCTGTAGGTGGCGGGTACTCCAAGTTGATCAGTCGCAACAGCGGTCAGGCCCTGGATGTCGCAGGCCAATCGACAGCGGATGGCGCGAACGTGGATCAGTGGCCCGATAGCGGCACAGCCAATCAGCAATGGAGCATCGTTTCTGTAGGTGGCGGGTACTCCAAGTTGGTCAGTCGCAACAGTGGCAAAGTCCTCGACGTCTCCGGCCAATCCAAGGCGAATGGGGCACAGGTGATTTAGTGGGACGACAATGGAACTGCCAACCAGCAATGGAGCATTGTCCAGGTATAAGGTTAGATATTGTTCAGGAAGTTCTCTCTTCACAACGAGGGTCCGGGCTCATGTCCAGACCCTCGTTTCCTCTGCAAATCATCCTCTAAGCACTAAACATTTTGTCTGAAGTGTTAACTTGATTGCCACGCATGCCCATTCCTTCGTCCCGCTTAGCAAGCGTCCGTACTCCATCGCCTGGAGTTGAGAAATTATGACAAGGTAATGGTTTACGTAACTATATCGCAACCATTTCGCTATAAGGTGTTAACGGAACATATTTATAATAGTAGCATATAGATAAGTAAAGATGTAGCACTGTAGAGCGATATTTTTACAGATTATCTATACTTTGAAAGTCGCATTATCTGAGAGTTGGGTTTGAGGGCACGTTGAGGTTTTTCTCCACAAAAGAGTGCTGGCTGAATGTGGAAGTTCGGAGCCAGCGGGTACAAAAGCTGCCTGGATGTGTTCAATGGTATTTATTGCTGCCGCGCATGCAGATCGAATAGCAGAATTTACTGATTTACATATCTCTTCATCATTTCTAACGATTTCGAATAATCATACAGGTTAATGGATAAACACTTGATAGTGCCATACTAAACATAAACTTAACCTGAAATTAATCGGAATCTAGTTAAAATGAGTATATTATAGGTTCGGGATTACTTTGAAAAGGCTAGTAGATAAAAGTTCATTTTTGTTGTACAAGCTGCTATTATGGCAGGAGTATTCGTTGATTTTTAACGAGGGGTAGGCAGTCATGGAAGAAAGACAGCGGCGTTTTAGTAGTATTGCTGAGTATCAAGGGATGCCACGTGTCAGTGTAGTTATTCCTGCGCGTAATGAGGCTCAGAATCTGCAGCATGTATTACCTTACATCCCATCTACCGTAAGCGAGGTAATACTGATCAATGGACATTCGGCTGACAATACCAGCGAAATAGCGCGGCAATTATATCCATCCATTCGCATTATCGAACAGGAAGGCTCAGGTAAAGGAGATGCGTTGCGGCTTGGTTTTGAAGCTTGTACTGGCGATATTATTGTGATGCTTGATGCTGACGGGTCTGCTGATCCACGTGAGATCCCGTTGTTTGTAGAAGCTCTTATGCTGGGCAATGATTTTGCCAAGGGCACTCGTTTTGTGCAAGGTGGTGGTAGTCGTGACATTACCTGGTTACGTTTCCTCGGAAATTATGGTTTAAGCAAGCTCGTGAACGCGCTATTTTTGACGCGTTTCAGCGACCTCTGCTATGGCTACAATGCCTTCTGGAAGCATTGTCTTGAGCACGTAAAGGTTGATACTAACGGATTTGAAGTAGAGACATTGATAAATATTCGTATGCATCGTGCTCGCCTCAAGATTGTTGAAATCCCTAGTATTGAGTATCAGCGCATTTACGGCGTAAGTAATCTCAATACATTCAGAGATGGATTTAGGGTGTTAGTTACTATTTTTAGCGAAAGATTGAGGAAGGTACCTGTTATATCTTCTCGTTTATCTTCTCTTGATACGGTATTTAACATACATGAGAAATCGCCTGTATTAAGGAAATAGCGTTGAAAAATATATAATACGATTTTAATGTATTCTATATTAGAGAAAGTAGTAAAATGGAAAGTAAAAAATGGCGTGTTTCTGTAATAATATGTGCGTATACGGAAAAGCGATGGGAGAATTTGGTATCCGCTATAGCATCAGTGGAGAAGCAAACGCTGCCTGCTATTGAGATTATTGTTGTGATTGATCATAATCCTCAGTTGCTAAAGCGTGTATGTGACCATATAGCGGAAGTGATTGTGATAGAAAATACTGGGATACAAGGCTTATCGAGTGCTCGGAACAGTGGCATAGCTGTAGCAAAAGGTCAAATAGTTGCTTTTCTCGATGATGACGCTGTGGCTATACCTCATTGGTTAGAGCTTCTTTGCCAGGGCTTTGAAGACCCAGAAGTACTTGGTATCGGTGGCCCAGTTATACCACACTGGCTGACTCACAGACCATCCTGGGTACCAGAAGAATTTCTCTGGGTGGTTGGCTGCACCTACCGAGGCATGCCCGAAACCTCCTCCATAATACGTAATCCCATCGGCGCTAATATGTCTTTCAGACGTGAGGTGTTTGACACCATAGGTGGTTTCCAGGAGGATATTGGTCGTATAGGCACAAGGCTGCTTGGCTGTGAAGAGACGGAGCTATGTATTCGAGCTCGGCAATACTGGCCCACGAAAGGATTTCTCTATCAACCGCAAGCTCCTGTCTTTCATCATGTGCCTGATACCCGTACACGTTGGAGCTACTTTTTCTCACGTTGCTACTCAGAAGGTCTATCGAAGGCATTTGTATCTCATTATGTTGGTGTGCAAGATAGCCTTGCATCCGAACGCGCCTATACTTTTAGAGTCTTGCCACAAGGAGTGCTGCATGCTCTGATCGACGTGTTCATTCATCGAGATCGCACCGGGTTTGCGCGAGCCTGGGCTATTAGCAGCGGTTTAACAGCGACAATAGCTGGTTACTTGATCGGTAGGTTTGGCCCGCAAACAGCAAAGTCTAAAGAGGGTGTTGCCATGCGGAGCGTGGCCTATTCTAGTTCCGAAACATCACAACTGTACAATAAAGACTGTACAAAGTTGCCTGAGCAAGTAAGTAGGATATAAAGTAGTGAACATTTTGTTTCGATGGGCTAAAGATAATAGAGTTATATTAGTCAACGCGGGGTCGTTAATAGGGACAACCGCCATAACATCGGGGCTTGGTTTTGCCTATTGGTGGTTAGCAGCAAGGAGGTTCTCACCAGAGACTGTAGGTTTTGCTTCCTCTATCATCTCAGCTATGAGCCTTCTCGGAAATTTCGCCATATTGGGCATGGGCACCCTATTAATTGGAGAACTGCCGAACCAGCGAGGCAAAGAATTCTCGCTCATCAGTACAGCGCTAATCCTTGTTGGAGGAGTGGGAGCGTGTGCAGGTATTATCTACGCACTGACTGTGTCAAATTTCTTAACTGCTTTCCAGATATTGGGAGCAAGCATTGGAAATATCATGCTTTTCGCGGTGGGTGTCAGTATCACTGCGATTACATTGGTCCTTGACCAGGCACTAATCGGACTGCTACGAGGTGAACTGCAGCTCTGGCGTAATGGGATTTTTGCTGTAGTAAAACTTTCCGCGCTTTTTGCCGCAAGTCTCTGGTTATCACAAATAACAGGCCTCACAATCTATGCGACATGGGTGATTGGGATTAGCTGTTCCCTGGTGGTACTAGTCGGATTTTCTATAGTGAAACGCGGAAAACTGGGAAGAGTATATCGACTAGAATGGAGATGGCTACGAAAGTTGGGACCCCAGGCTCTAAAGCATCATATACTCAATTTAACGCTTGATGCTCCTTCACTGCTTCTGCCAATGTTAGTTACTATATCACTCTCAGCGACGATAAACGCCTGGTTCTACGTCTCCTGGAGCTTATCAAGCGTTGCAAATATCGGCTCTGCTGCTCTTGCGACAACGCTTTATGCAGTGAGTGCCGCACAGCCCTATGCGCTTGCACGTAAGATGCGGCTGACATTAAGCCTGGCACTGGTAATTTGTTTGCTGGCAAATTGTGTATTGTTGTTTGCTCCCATGCAGGTATTGGCATTGTTCGGTCACAGCTACTCTGAACAGGCATCCTGGAGCCTGCGTTTGCTGTCGCTCGAATCATTTCCTTTTATTATTAAGAACCACTATATAGCACTATCACGCATTCGTGGTCAACTCACACGTACCATTCTGATCACGACAGTTACAGGCTTTCTTGAATTGGGTGGAGCAACAATAGGAGCGCATCTCGGTGGTTTAAATGGATTGAGCCTTGGTTGGTTAGTGGCTATGTCTATTGAAGCGGTGTTTATGTCTCCCGCTGTATATAGTGTTGTGAAAATATCTTCTGATATAACTGTAGAACGGGATTCTTTACAAGGGGAAGCAATCTGGCTTATAGATACGTTTGTGACGTCAGCCGTAAATCCCAGGATGTTAGAAACGAACATGAATACCTCTCAACCACGTTTTCAGCCAGGTAGCAGGACGCGTATTAGCTATTCTGGAAACGGCAATTTACGCCTGAGACCTACTCGACTGGAGCACTTCTCACTAGAAGACGAGAGAAGGTCTGAGATATCCCGTGGGTATAGGTAACACTTGCATGTTCAAGAATGTTTTCAGGAAAAGCGGGGCTTAACAAGGAAACTCCCTCTCTCCCTCCTGACTTGAGGTGCCATGACAAATATAACGTTAGTTATTGACATATGAAAGAGACAATAGCATGAGCAGAACCGATGATTTATTTAGGGTGGACAGCGCATTTATAGTTCAGGATTCACCATTTGCGGTGCGTGAGCCAACTTATGATGTGCTTGTACTTGATGCCTGGGCTCGTCAATCACTGGTTACAGTACGCTCGCTTGGCAAGCGAGGCTGCCGGGTGGCTGCATTAGAAACCTATGATGGCGTGCCCACCTTCTCTTCGCGTTGGTGCCAGCAAAAAAATGTTTGCGCGGCGGATGAAGGCACAAGTGAATACCTGGCATATTTAGAGCAGGTACTCGATACCACCAGAGCACGCGTGCTTATTAGCGCCTCAGATGGCACGATAGAGCTAATTCGCCAACATCGTGAGCGGCTTGAGCAACGGGTGCACCTTGCGCTGGCCAAAGAACCTGGCCTGGGAATTGCCATCGATAAAGAAAAAACGCTGGCAATCGCCAGTCAGCTGGGCTTGAAAATACCACGTGGCGTTATTGTCAGGGACGTGAGCGAAGTGGCGATGGCAGTGCATGAGATAGGGTTACCTGCAGTAGTCAAGCCAACAGAGTCCTGGATAACAGACAAACAACAAGGCAAACGCGTCGCCTGCCAGTTAGTCACAACATCCGATGAGGCTTCTCGTGCTGTTGAAGAGTTAACCTGTTCGGGTGGCTCGGTCCTCTTTCAGCAATTTCTGACGGGTCGGCGTGAGGCACTAAGTTTCTTCTACGCCAATGGAGAAATATATGCCCGCTTTGCTCAATGGGCGAAGCATACTTATCCTCCGCTGGGAGGAACATCAGTGTTGCGGCAGAGTATTGCAATCCCTCAAGATATTGGGGAGCAGGCTGAAAACCTCATTCGCGCAATCAATTTAGAAGGTTACTCCGAAGTCGAGTTTCGGCGCGACAGCGAGGGAACTCCTTACCTGATGGAGATTAACCCACGCCTTTCGGCCTCTGTTGAGATAGCGGTTCGTTCAGGGGTTGATTTCCCATCGTTGCTTTATCAATGGGCAAATGGCGATCCTATCGATAAGGTCGAAGGGTATCGCACGGGATTATGGATGCGTTATCTCTGGGGTGATATTGCTGCGACAGTAGCGTCACTGCGAGAACGCGCCAGACCCGGCGTGCTTCCCCCTGGGCAGGCCATACTTGATTTCTGTAGGTTCTTCTTTGTTCCAGTAAAGTATGACTATTTTGATTGGAACGATCTCCTCCCCATATGGACTGCGTTAGTTGGTCGTAGCCGAGAAGAGATGAAACGCTTGCAGAATGTCTTTTCAAGGAAGGGGTAACGTATGGTTAAACGATTAGAGCTAGTGATAGCGGCATGCTTCTACTATAGCGGGTTAGTGAAATTGGTTCGCTGGTGGACCCGGCGAGCAGGGCCAAGGTTGATTGTCCTCTGTTATCATCATGGAGTTGGAGCGAATTTCCGGCAACAACTGTGCTATTTGAACCATCACTACCGGGTACTTCATCTTGAAGAAGCGCTGAAAGAACTCTATGAGCCACAGCAATATGGTCCACTAAAGACCGATCACCGAACGCTCCTGGCATTGACCTTCGATGATGGATACCACAATAACTATACAGATAGCTTTGTTGCTGCACGCGAGACGCATACACCTATGACCATTTTCCTGATTCCAGGTTACATCGAAAGCGGGAAGCGCTACTGGTGGGAGGAGCCCGCCCAGCTTGTACGGCATACGAAGGTGAGTGAAGTAACAATCGATGATTGCACCTACCACCTGGATATATTGGAGGAACGGCAAGCGTTGACACAAGCAATCGAAGCGCGTTTACGACTTGCTCCGTCAGTTGCTAAGCGTGAAGAGTTTCTCTGCACTGTTCGCAAAGCTCTGGCCGCGTCTTCATCAACGCTCGCTGATGAGAAGCCTTCCTTACCTCTCACATGGCCAGAAATTCGTGAAATGGAAGAAAGTGGTTGGATATCGTTTGGGGGTCATACGATGAATCACCCGATCCTGGGGTATTTAGCCGATCCTTCAGAGGCTGTCACTGAAGTATGTGAGAGTCGAGAGGCGCTAGAAGGAGCACTAAAACATCCAGTGCGTACATTCGCTTATCCTTATGGCCGCTCCAAACATATTGGTGAAAATGGGCGCAACGGCGTGCAAGCAGCCGGTTACGATTGGGCAGTAACGACTATTCACGGTTTCAATACTCTACAAACTGAGCCGCATCTTCTTCACCGTATCCTGGTAGACGCAGATCAACATTGGCTGGCAGTAGCCGCAAAGGCCTCTGGAGTGTGGGAGTTCTTCTTACGTCGAGCTGCACGCCAGGAAGTTATCTACGGTTGACTTACAAGTATATTTTGTTTTTGTTAGATAAATGAGGAAGAGGTGTATAATATGCAAAATAAGTTGAATGTTTTGATGGTTACTCCACGTTATTTTCCATATATGGGGGGGATTGAGACGCACATATATGAAGTGGGCCGACGATTGAGTAGCAATGGTGTAAATGTTACATTATTAACCACCGTTGCACATCATGCAATGCGCTCATTGCCGAAAGAAGATTTTGTTGAAGGAATACGCATTATTCGTGTTCAAGCCTGGCCGCGGCAACGAGATTATTATCTTGCACCTGAGATATATTCAGTTATTAAGCAAGGTAATTGGGATCTTGTTCATTGCCAGGGCTGCCATACTCTAGTTCCCCCGCTTGCAATGTTTGCTGCAAAGGAGGCAAAAATTCCATACGTGCTCACTTTTCATACTGGAGGGCACTCATCGGGCTGGCGGAACAAAATACGTGGTGTACAGTGGCAATGTTTACGTCCTCTTTTGAGCGATGCGCAAAAGTTGATCGGTGTATCGCAATTTGAAGCTGATTATTTTCGTGAGATATTGAGTATTCCGGCCTCGCGCTTTACCATTATTCGTAATGGGGTAAGTATGCCAGAATTGCAGCCTCGTCAACAGCAGGCAGAATCATTATCGTTGATTATTTCAGTGGGACGCTTAGAAAAATACAAAGGACATCATCGCCTTATTGCTGCCCTTCCTCTTATACACAAGCAGTGCCCCGATGCACAATTACTCATATTGGGATCTGGTCCATACGAGACAGAACTACGCGCCCTTGCTCATAAGCTCGGAGTTACAGAGCATGTAGAGATACGTTTAATACCACCAGGTGATCGCCAGGCGATGGCGAAGCAACTTGCCCAAGCATCTCTTGTAGTATTGTTGAGCGAATATGAGGCCCATCCTATTGCGGTTATGGAAGCTCTCGCGCTTCAGAAGCCTGTGCTGGTGGCCGATACATCTGGCCTGCGAGAACTTGCAGAGCAGGGAATGGCACACGCCATTCCTCTCCAAAGCACTCCTCTAGAAATCGCAGAAGCCGCTTTAGCGCAGATGAGAGATCCATTGCCGCTTCTTCCCCCCTTGAGCCTGTCAACCTGGGATGATTGTACCCGTCAACTCCAGACCGTTTACCAAACAATTGCTAAAAGGAGTCAAGTATGCGTATCTTAATGTTGGCGCAGTTTTATCCTCCTATTATTGGAGGTGAGGAACGCCATGTAACTGATCTTTGCATTGAGCTTGCTGCGAGAGGGCATGATGTTTCTGTTGTAACTTTCTGGCTCAAAGGGTTTCCAGAGGTTGAAGTTAATAAAGGGGTACGCATTCATCGTGTAAGGACTTCTATGCAGCGAATGAGTATGTTGTTTACCGAGAATGACCGCCAATATGCACCGCCATTTCCTGATCCAGAGGTTCTTCTGGCGCTTCGTCGCATTATCTTGGAGGAACAGCCTGATATCGTCCATGCTCATAACTGGATTGTCCACTCGTTTACTCCCCTGAAAGCGTGGAGTAAGGCCAAATTTGTTGTATCTCTTCATGATTATAGCCTCGTATGCGTCCAGAAGCGGCTCATGCGCCATGAAGTGCCTTGCAGTGGTCCTGGATTGACGAAATGCCTGGAGTGTGGAACTAATTTCTATGGGGTTTTCAAAGGAATACCATCAACACTTGCCAATTTCTTCTGGGGAGAGCAAGAAAGACGCGCCGTTGATATGTTTTTGCCAGTGAGTCAGGCGGTAGTAGAAGGAGTTCAACTGGAGAGATATAATGTGCCTTATAGAGTCATTCCGAATTTCATCCCAGAGGCTATAGAGACGGGAAATAAGGATATAGATCCTCTCCTCAGGCAGTTGCCAAAGGGAGAATTCATGCTGTTCGTGGGTGATGTAACGGCTGACAAAGGAGCTAAGGTTTTGCTCCAGGCATATGCTGAGATGAACACTAAGGTGCCGTTGGTTCTCATAGGGCGTACGTTGCTCGGCGCTAGCACTGAGCACCTCCCTGCAAATGTTTTTTTGCAGGGAAGATGGCCTCATGCTGCTGTCATGGAAGCATGGAAGCGCTGTTTGTTCGGACTAGTTCCTTCTATAGTTGCTGAGACGTTCGGCATAGTCGCGTTGGAAGCGATGTTTATGGGGAAGCCTGTTATCGCTGCACGTAGCGGCGGACTGCCCGATGTAGTTGTTGATGGAGAGACGGGTTTCCTTGTTCCGCCCGGAGATGTCCAGGCACTGGGGCAAGCTATGAAATGCTTGTTGGATGATCCCAATCGGCTGGAACACATGGGAGTCAAAGCCAGAGAACGAGCTGCGACATTTCAGGCAAGAACAGTCATAGCACGTTTTGAAGAAGTCTATCAAGAATTATTAGGAGTAAATTCAGCAGAAATTTGCTCATTGGTGGAAACTAGCAAAAGGTAGATTTTAGTGAGACAAAAATTTAGAGCACCAGAGCTTTTGCGGGATGTTCAAAACATTCCACTACACCATTTGCACACGCGCTCAGATCAGATGGTCGAGGTCACGCAACCTGTAGCTGCCATCAATTCAACGACACCTCCACCACTACCTCCAGTAGAGCAAAGCGCTATGCCGTTAGCTGCTTTGGAAGGGGTGGGTATGCAGAAGCCTCGTAGAAGAGGCTTGCTAATTCGCTTGCAAAAACCACTGTCTGAAGAACTGCTTACAGATGAAATGGTAATAGTTAAGCAGGTAAGCAGTTTAGGTGCATTCCCACGTCTGATGCTTACCAATGCTTTAGGCTTGCTTATGGTTTCTTTCTCTTACTATATCTCTATTTTGGGATATGGTGATGTAGCATTAGAATGCCTTTTCTTGCTCGGCTTGTTGATTATGTTCGTGCCTAATCTGGTGCGTTTCCTCTCATCGGCTCCCTCAAAATTGGAACGCATCTGTTCGCTTTGTGGACTGGGGCTGTGTTTCTATCTCGTTGAATTCATGGCCAGCCCACTCCATTTTTCATCATTCGACGACTTTTTGCATTGGCGTACTGCTGATGATATTCTCAGAACCAGCCATCTCTTCAGTCTCAACTCGATGCTTCCCGTCAGCCCTTATTATCCTGGACTCGAAATTGTAACCAACGCCATTGGGACGATGACGGGCATGAGTACGTTTTATGCCGGCTTGCTCGTTATTGTCGCATCACGCTTATTAATGGTTTTTTCGCTTTTCCTGCTTTTCGAACGATTAACTAAAGCTAGCCGTATGTCAAGTATTGCTGTACTCATTTATATGGCAAATCCACACTTTCTTTTTTTTGACGCAATATATAATTATGAAACCCTGGCACTACCATTTGCCACCTTTACTTTCTATATCCTGGTCCGTTATGAAATTGCAGATAAGGATCATCGACTAGTCATGTGCGCTGCCTGGCTTATGCTGGTGGTTGTGACAATTACGCACCATATGACAGACTATACGCTTGTTGGGTTGCTTATCCTCTGGGCGTTGGTAAGTTTATTTCGGCCGGCTTCTCGTGAAACCCGCATACACCTGGTTGCCTTAGCTCTTTTTGGATCGAGTCTAGCGTTGGCTTACGCATTTTTCCTGCCGGGAAATCCTGTCTGGTCGTATCTTTCCAACTATTTTGCGGGAGCATTGAGTGAACTGGATCATATTGTTAGAGGCTCAGGTGCAGTTCGTCCATTGTTCGTCAGTGCGGCCCAGCCTTCTCCAATATGGGACAGGATATTGATGGCCAGCTATGTTACTCTTGTCACTCTCAGCCTTCCATTTGGCCTGTTTAGCCTTTGGCAAAATTATCGTCACAACGTCCTGGCAGTCACCCTGGGCATTTTCTCGCTCGCCTACCCTATTTCCCAGGTATTCCGCTTCACAGAATATGGTTCCGAGATTACCGACCGCGCTGCCGCATTCCTTTTTTTATCCATTGCCTGCCTTTTCGCTATCTTGATAGCGCAATTCTGGCCAACGTGGAAACGCAGCCCAAAGGTGATTGCCTTCATTACTATCGCTCTCTCGGTGATTCTCCTTGGAGGGGTTGTGGTGGCAGTCGGAGCGGAGTATACAGACCTACCAGGGCCTTATCTGGTGGGTGCCGATACGCGCTCTATTGGGCCTGAAAGCATTCAGGCAGCGACATGGAGCCTTACGTATCTTGGCCCGAATAACCGCATTGGCACGGACCGTACTAATCAAATGCTTTTGAGTACTTATGGTGACCAGCGTATCGTGACATCCTTGTATGACAATGTAGACATTTCACCCATTTTCTACGCGTCGCAACTTGGTCCTGATGACGTAAACCTCTTGCGCTATGCAGGATTAAGCTACCTCGTCGTTGATCAGCGTCTAAGCCAATCGCTTCCATTAGTGGGAGTGTACTTTGAAAATGACACCCCTACGAAGCCGATAAGCAAGGAAGCTCTTATGAAATTCAATACTGTACCACAACTCAATCGCATATTTGATAGTGGTAACATTGTAATTTATAATGCAGGAGCGTATTTCAATGGATCAGGCTAATCATTCGGTTGAATATGATACTCACAAGAAGCGTTCTTCTTATCCTGCACCCTGGTGGTCGCTCTATAAGCAGGATATTGCCCGGTATAAGAAGCATAGAAGTGATGCTTCAGTAGTAGCCCTCTTCCTCACAGAACAGGGTTTGTGGGCATTATTGCACTATCGAATGGCATCTGCGTTGTATCGATCTAACATCCCTTATGTAGTGAAGGCGCCTTTGTTAATCCTGGCGGTTGTTGCACAGAAATTCGTCGAAATTTTGACGGGTATCGCAATTCCCTATCAAGCATCTATTGGTCCAGGTCTGTATATTGGTCATTTTGGTAACATCATTCTGAGTACTGACGTAACTATAGGCCATACATGCAATTTATCTCAAGGGGTAACTATTGGAGTTTCGGGACGAGGACTGCGACGAGGCGTACCAAAAATTGGCAATCGTGTATATATTGCCGCAAATGCAGTGGTCGTAGGAAAGATCACCGTTGGTGACGATGCAGTAATAGCTGCCAACTCTCTTGTCACTAGTGATGTTACAGCACATACGACGGTTATGGGCGTACCTGCACACGCCATCAATACCCATGGCTCGGAGGAATATCTTGATCCGTAAAGAACAAGCGGTAACGGCTCTTTTGTGCAGTAAAACATGAGGATACTTACTGGAGAAGGACTACCAATGCGCATTAAAAATCTTGATCTCGTTGTAGCGTTATGTTTTGTGGCGATCAATATTGGATGGACGCAAATTCCCAATCGTCCCATAGCTCTGGGCATCTTTTTTGTTCTGCCTTTAACATTCATATTACCAGGTTATACACTTACTGAGATTTTGTTTCGTGGAAGTTCTCTTTATCGATCACGTGCTTCTTCACAAGAATCCATTCAACATCCAAACCTGAAGCAGGGACAACCTATAGGGGTTACTGATCAAATTGCCCTGAGTCTGGGATTGAGCCTGGCAATTGATGTTCTGGTAGGTTTTGGACTTAATTTATTGCCGGTAGGATTACAAGCATCGTCATGGGCACTCGCCCTGGGACTCCTAACAACGCTATTTGTTCTGCTGCTAGCTTTCCTTCGACGAAGTAATATCGTGAAGGGTACAAAAATACCAAGACTTCGCGTTACCACATACGACTATATCCTGTTTGGGCTGGCAATATTCGTAATAACCACTACCGTCTGGCTTTCTATTATTAGACCTACAATTCCACAGTCTGGTTTTACACAGCTCTGGATGCTCCCAGTAAATCAGGCAAATAAGAGTTGCGCAGTTTCTATTGGCGTTCAAAGTTTTGAATCGACATCTACCACTTATCGTATTATAATGACAGTTAACGGCTCTGAAATGGATGCATGGTCATCGATCAATCTGGATCCTCAGAGAGAATGGGTTCTGTCAGTGCCGATTACACCAGGTTCGAATAAGAGTATATTTATTGAAGCGCGACTTTATCGAGCAGATAAGCCGGATACAATTTATCGAGATGTACACTTGACATTCCTTGTTTTAACAGGGGGCAAAAACAGTCAGACGCAGCAATGCAGTACAGCTACCTCAAGTAGTGGTTGAGATCAAACTGCATAATGAACCTCATCCGCTTCTCTTCGAGAGTTATTTGAGAGATGATGCTCCTGGTTGATCTGAATGAAGAGACATTTGGAGAAGTACTACCCACCCTCCGTAAGCGAATAAATGGGAGAGTATGGCCCTGGTACACCTGATACAGAATACCCTCTTATACGATAGGCAACAATTCCTGAGGGCTGATTGACATCTTGCCAGGGAGTGCTCTCGTCAGTGGCACAACGATTACAGATGACGACCCACGGTCCGCTTATCCCATCCGTTGAACGCTCAACGCTATAAGTGGCAGCTCCAAAGGCTCCTCGCCAATCAATACTCTTACCATTAATGGACGTAATAGTTGGCTTACCAGGAATGGCAGCTGCTGCTAATGGCAATCCTTGCATTGCATATGCATGAGCACGCAGAAGAGCAATACGTACACGTATATCTGGCGTCTCGCCAGGGTAATGGAGCGCGTACTGTTCTCCCTGCGGAGCAAAGCCATGAGTATCATCATGTGAAAAAAGAGACCAGTACATATCTCCTGCGACCTTACTATGCTCAATCACGGACAAAAAGTCGCTGAGCCCATCTCCATCACTAGTATTCCAGTCATACTCTCCGACAATAAATGCTTTCTTTGCTCTGAGCACCTGATTGAGTTCTGTGTGTAAAGTAGTAATATTTGGGGGATAGTAGTGTCCAGTATAGATATCAACGGTTTTGATAGATAAGTCAGGTAAAAAATTGCTAGTTTGATTTGCACCTTCGGAGTTTCCATCCATAACGAGATGGTGAGGGTCTATACCTTTGATGTAGGTGGAGATGTCTCTCACCCAGTCAGAAGGGGCAGATAGCTCATTACCTGTTTCCCACGCGAGAATAGTTGGGTCGTTCTTGTAAGCAATACCTGTATAACTATTAACATGATTCAAAATGACGCGAACATATTGCTTGAAATCATTGATGACTGTAGAATTATAGTAGAACGCTTGCTCATCCGATATACCACGCCAATCTGTAAATGTATGCTTACCGCCATGATAGTAATGCCAGTTGTCTACAAGAGGAATAATTAGCCTGATATGATGTATCTCCGCTGACCAGATTGCATAGTCTATATGCTGCAAAGCCGTTTGGTTAAATTTGCCCAGAGAAGGCTCCACACATAACGGACAACCTACGGAAATACCGAGAGTATGTGCACGCACAACCGTTTCACCCATAAATGAAGCTGTTGCCAATGCATCATCAATGCGAAAATGGCTGGGATAAGTTATGTTATCACTAGGTTCTTGTAAGCCGAGCCAATAGATATTTGCACCAGCGAAACGAAATGGTTTCCCATCCAGCATCAAAGAACTGCCTTTGCGTACAACAAAATCATGCTGCATTATCGAAGTTGTCGTAGAAGTAAGCTCTGTTGAAGAATTACTTCCATTCTGAGTGAGCCATGTACATGCGGAGATAGTTGTCAGGATAATTGCAAGAGCTAGTGTATACCTAAGAAAATATGAGTTTTTCCCTAATCGCATAGTCCACCTTTTTACATCAATACAAATACCAGTATAAGTCGATGTTATATAACTGTCAATGGCTGTCCTGCGCTTGCTAAAAGCAGCCGTTAAAGGAGTTATGAAAGTACACGAACCATTCTACTCAACCTCGCCAGGAAATATCCTGCTGATAGCTATACTCCTAATTATTTCACTGTGCAAGAGTTTGATTTTGTTCCACTCTCTCTGCGGCAAACTCAAAAAAAGCCCTGGAGGAATTGTGCCAGCTATTGCCACGCCGCCGCGATTCGGATAGACTAAGGATGTGAGGAGTAATACTTCCAACAAACTGCAGCTATAGAATTTCAGAACCCTCAAGCGGGCCGTAAAGGGACAATGACTCTTACCATCCCCAGAGGGAAAGTGTACTCACGAAGAAGTGAAAATGCAATAAGGAGAAAAATGGTGTATGCCGGATGTGTCTGATCCGTCTGATGTGTCTGCCGATTTGAAGGTCATAAGTACATTTCCATTTTCAGCTGTATCACGTACGAAGCTGCGTGACGTTGCCGGTAGAGATGTGTTGTGCATTACCAACACCGACGAGTTTTTATCCCGGCTGCGTGAGGCAGAAGTACTTTGTTCCTATTGGATACCGAACGATTGGCGTATCTTAGCGCCTCACTTGCGCTGGCTCCAGTACTCAAGTGGTGGCGTCGATGAACTGCTCCCAACTGGTATCCTGGCTGCTGACAGTGGAGTTATGGTGACGACCGCAGCAGGAATTAATGCCAACACGATCAGCGAATACGCCTTTGGCAGCATGTTGATGTTCAATCGTACGTGGCCTGAAATGATTTGTTTGCAGGATCGTCACGTATGGCCCCGTAGCGCACACTGGTATAATCTAGGTGGCCGCGAATTGGGGGATCAGACATTGGGCATCATTGGCCTGGGCAGTATTGGACGCAGGATTGCACAACTAGGTAAAGCCTTTGGTATGCGTGTGCTGGCAATGCGCCGTACATGGCGTCCACTTTCTGAGCAGGGGAATGATCCAGATGTGGATCAATATTACCCACGAGAGCATCTGCACGAGATGTTGCACGAATGTGACTACATTGTGTTATCTGTGCCCCTCACAAAGGAGACGGAACATCTCATCGGTGAGACCGAATTGCAGGTTATGCGCTCCCATGCCTACCTGATCAATGTGGCACGTGGGCAGGTCGTGGACGAGCAGGCATTGATTCGTGCATTGCAGGCCGGGCGGATCGCGGGTGCTGGCCTCGACGTGGTAGAAAAAGAACCGTTAGCAGCGGATAGCCCGCTCTACTCGCTGCCGAACGTTATTCTAACCCCGCATATCTCAGGTTTGAGCGTCCACTACGATAAGCATTTGATGGCGCTCTTTGCCGAAAATCTGCGACGATATCGAGCTGGCGAACCGCTACTCAATCGCTACGAGCCCGAACGAGGGTATTAGAAATCTCCGTCCTTTGGTGATATCAGGGTAGAAGCCAGACTATGCACTTTAAAAAATTGCTTCGGATATCAGAGATCGTAGAGAGACCACAATCAAGGTAGGGAAGGCATTTATAATTCCGTGAATGATCCCGTGAATAAGGAGGGTACTATATGAGTATAGAACTGGGGCCGATCTGGGTATTGGGCGCTGATGCTGTAGGGCGACCTGGCCAGCGGCGTTTCCGACTCTTTGTGCAGAGTGCGCGTGGCTCCGCCATTCTGTGGGTAGAAAAAGAGCAACTGAACAGCCTATCGCTTTCATTAGATCGTGTCCTGGCTCATCTTACTGAAGGGCAGATCCTACGTATTGAAGCGCGAGCGGGCGAGCAACCACAGGCTGGAAAGATGCCCCCCGATTTTCCTGCGGTACCCAGCTATGAATTCCAGGTAGGGCAATGGGAGCTGGGTTATGATGAGGACAGAGCTATTTTCCTGCTCAGCATGATACCTCTGGAGATCGAACTACAGCCCGGACAAGAGCCTCAGGCGATTCTGCGCGAGGAGGAAGCTGTCTCGTTCCTCTTCAATCAGCACGATGCGCAGGAGCTTTCAATCTCCATCACCGCCGTTGTATCGGCTGGTCGTCCGGTCTGTCCGCTCTGTCGTACACCGCTCGATGGGAGACCGCATGCCTGTGTCAAACAAAATGGGCACCGCGAGATTTTGCAGATCGAGGACGAAGAAGACGAAGATGTATAGAAAAGGCGCGATTTCTCGCGCCTTTTCCCGATCTGATAGAGACAGCTAACGGTAGGGTTTTATACAGAGCAAAACCGCCTTCTTGCTATCTTTAATTTCTCCTGCCTTACTCACTCAATGCAAAAGTATTTATTTGCCTTTTGAAGATAGGTCTCTTCATTTGCTTCGATCATGAGCTTATGGAGCACAACGATATCGGCATCGGGCAGACACTCGACTGGTTGCAGACATAGGCGCATGGTCGCGCGGCCATTATCAATCACCTGGACGTAGCCCTTACTCTTCGGTACGCGGTACACGCGTTGAGGCTCATTAGGACTGGGTATCTCCAGATAGCCTCGCCACAGGAGTTGGCGTAACTGCTCAGGTGTCAGTATATCGCGCAGAAGATCACCTGCTCGTCGCTCAGCACGCGACCATCCTTTAAAGTATGGTTGAAAGAGCAACCACACGATCGGTGAGATAGCGAGAGCGATGACGATCCAACACAGGGCCGTAAGCACCTGAGAGATCAGATTCATCCGCCAACGACTCTCGGTACCATAACTATCTGTTCTGCCGTGGCGTCGAATTGATCGATGCGCTGTAATGGTTTGCCTGTCTCAACGCGGAATGCAGTTGCGCCTTTCGTCCGCTCTTGCGCAAAAATGCGTTCAGCTTCGCGAACTGCCGCCATTGCTTCCACGTCGCCTGACTGAGCCTTCTGCCCATCCCACGTTACCCGATCATCCCCACGCCGTGACATTACCCGTAACATTCCCACGGTCGTTCCTCCTTCGTAGTTACGCCATTTTTAGTGGCCAACGAATATGTATGGGCCTCCCTCATGGTTGCCCGGTTACAAAACAACGAACTACATGGTACAGAGTCATGGTCGTCCTTAGTACATTTCCACTTGCCCTTTTCGAGTTTGAGAGATATACTTTCCTCGCTGGAGGCGGCAGAAGCAACCATTCCTTCTCGACCCGCTTGAGGGTACAGAAATTAGTAGAAGACACGCTTTGCTCTGGTAGAGTGTTTCATTCTCACAAATTTGTTGAATGCTTGCTCCTTTCGATGCTACCCAACCCGCTTCAGGTGTTTTTGAGTATTACTACTATTGTACGTAGACTTGGGCAGTTAGTCAATGGTTTGATAGCTTTTTGAACATTGAAAACAGGCACTATTGGTGTATAGACAAGATCCGAATCAGTTAGTGGTGTGTAACTTTGTACCACATTCCTCACAAAAACGCGCAGAACTCTCCACAGGTTTTGAACAATTAGGGCAGAAGAGGTCAGGTAATGGGAGTTTTGTGCCGCAGTCCTGGCAGAACTTGCCCGGCGTTCCCATATGATTACAGGTGGGGCAGGCAACAGCTTTGGGATATCCAGGTGTGCTCATACCGATGAGTGCCGCTGGCTGCATCTGTACTGCAGCAGGTTGAGATAATGAAGGTTGTTGCTGTACTGATTGTTTCAATATATCGGGCGTGGCTGCTGAGGGGATGGCACCGACGTTGAACTGTGGCGCTTCATAGCTTTGCTCGATCTGTCCGCGCTGAGCATCTACATTGAGGTGATGCTGGAACTGTGCGCCATCCGCTTTGAGATCGGGAGCGCAGCTGATGCAGAGATTGACCGTAGTATTAAAGCAGCGTAAGCAGACGGTTGCCTGGCACTTTGGACAGAGATGGAATTGATGCTGGATGCCGGCCCAGGATTTTTGTAGCGCCTCGGCCTGCTCCTTATGCCATTGCGATCCATAAAGTTGCTCGCCTTCACGGGCCGCGCGACCCAGGAAGCCACCTAACATGCCAACACCGATATCCATAATATTCGTCGCTGTTGCAACATTAGAGCGGATCGGGGTCGTATCGATCTGCCAGCGGCAGCGCTGACAGATAAAACGGAACGCGAAATAGCCCTGAGACTGATTGCTATTATCCTGGTAAATGGCAGGAACCTGGTAATATTGTCCCATCTGAGTTGTTCTCCTGTATGTGCGTTGTATCAGGGTAGGGACGCGATTTATCGCGTCCTGCGATTTATCGGCTGATATTGCGTATTCAGACAAAGAATGCTTCGCTCATTTTTCTCTATCGATGCGCTAAACCAGGACAGGCTTTTTCCTTCATCAAGACCAATCATCCTCTACTTGTCAACGTGCCTTTACCACGGCGATAGCGACGGTGCCGGGACCAGTATGTGTCCCCAATGCAGCCCCGAGTTTATACCTGGGTACTTCTCCTGAATATGTCGATTTCAACGCTTCAGCCAGTTGTTGTCCCACTTCCTCGTTGGATTCGGCGATAGAGACGGCTTCTACCGGAGCCATGTCAGCAATGAGCTCGGCAATACGGGCATGGGCTTTACTGCGTGTACGGGGCCTTTCTACAGGGACGACCGCACCATCCTTGAGTGAGATGATAGGTTTGACGCTAAGCATATTGCCGAGCAACGCACTGGCAGCCCCGATGCGCCCACCCCGCCTGACATATTCCAGCGTATCCAGAGAGGCAAGAATACGTGTACGAGCGAGTTCATCCAGTAAGTGAGCCTTAATCTCTTCCAGGGGCAGTCCTTCACGGGCCTCCTGTGCGGCATGAAGGATGGCACGCGACATCCCGATGCTGATGCTCAGTGAATCAACGACCTCGATGGGTACTTTTCTCGCATCATCTGGTAGTGACTGACTGCCATTAAGAGCTGACTGGTAGGTGCCGCTCAGTTGTGAAGAGAGGTGAACCGAGAGAATGCCATCCGCACCCTCCTCGATCAGGCGTGTATAGGCCTCCTGAAATTTCGCGGGCGATGGCTGCGATGTGGTTGGAAGGTCCTTGTTGGCCTGCAATTTGCGATAGAAGCCCGCGTTATCCAACTCGACGCCATCGAGGTAGGCATCATCGCCAAAGAAAACAGTGAGCGGCACAATGGTAATACCCGCCGCCTCGGCCTGCTCCGCTGGAAGGTCGGCGGTACTATCGGTAACGATACGAACGGTCATAAAAAATCTCCTAAACGATAAAAAATATTCTATTATTTGAAATTTTACTCAGCCGAAATGATATAGGCATAATATGGTTGTCCACCTTTAACGAGCTCAATTTCAATGTGTGAGTAGCGCTCTTTGATCCGCCGTGTGATCTGTTGGGCCGTTTCCTCTGTCACATCCTCGCCGTAGTAAATAGTAACGATTTCGTGACTACCAATATCCATACGGTGCAAGGTATCATGTATAACCTGTTCGATACTCTGGCTGGCAACCACCAGATTGCCGTTCACGACGCCAATAAAATCGCCTTCGCGTACTTGAAGTTCTCCCAACTCGACTGTGCGGATGGCCTTCGTAATTTCGGCGGTATCGATCTGCTGAATAGCTTCGGTCATCGTCTCGCAATTCGCACTGAAGTCCGCCTCGAAATTAAAACTCGCGAGCGCAGCGATCCCCTGAGGCATTGTCTTACTGGGAACGACATAGACCTCTTTTTGCGTCAGACCAGGGACCTGTTGAGCGCTCAGAATCACATTTTTATTATTGGGTAAGATAATGACCCTGTTGGATGGTACCGCCTCAACCGCGTTAAGCAGCTCTTCAGTGCTGGGATTTATCGTCTGGCCGCCTGAGACAAGTGCGTTGACACCTAGGCCCTGGAAGACCTGCTCGAAACCAGAGCCTGAGACAACTGCGATGGTTGCGATCTCTAACTGGGGCTGTTTTTCCTCTTCTGCGTGTTCGGCCTTACTTTCTGCCTCATAGGTCAGGCTCTGCTCTTGCAGATTCTCGATGTTAATATCAAGCAAGCTGCCCAGGCTGACGCCATAATCCAGAATTTTGCCAGGAGTGAGTGTATGTGTGTGTACTTTGAGCATCTTCTCATAGCCTGCGACGACTGTGGAGACGCCGCCCATGTCGATAATCGTCTGGCGAATACCCTCGACATCCAGGTTCTCACCACGCAGCAGAAAAACCACCTCGTAGCCAAACTCCTCTTCAACGCTGACGCGACCCTTCTTGACGTGCGTCTCCGGCTTCTCCAGCGTCCCGGTTGAAGCTCTATTGCTGCTATCTGTCGTCGTTGTCAACTCGGCGCTACCACTTTCGCCGCGTATGTAACGCCACATGCCTTCCATCAGTGTACTGAAACCCTGGCCGCCTGCATCGACCACGCCTGCCTGTTTCAGTGTAGGGAGCAATTCGGGCGTGTGAGCGACTGACAGGCGCGTCGCATTCACCACCTCGTGCATCAGGCCACCAATGTCATCGCCATGTTCAGCGCTCTTCTTAGCTGCTACAGCAGCCTCGCGCACCACCGTCAGAATCGTACCCTCGACAGGTTTAATTACCGCGCGATAGGCCAGGCGTTGTGCTTCGTCGAAAGCCCGTGCAAGATCGGCGGCGGTAAATGTGGCCTTCTTATCGAGACCCTGCGCCAGGCCACGGAGCGTCTGCGAAAGGATCACGCCTGAGTTGCCGCGAGCTCCTAATAGCGCATCGTGAGCAACCTTAGCGGCGACGATGGCTGCGGATGTCTCGTTGCTGGTAGTAAGATTGCGAATGGCGGATTTCATCGTCGCAGACATGTTAGAGCCTGTATCCCCATCGGGGACAGGAAAGACGTTGAGCGCGTTGATTTCATCACGATGTTCTTCTAACCACGCCGCTCCCGCCAGAATTGCTTTCTTTAGATCCTGACCATCGAAGACGCTCACTCGTCGTGGCCGTGGTCGTGACGGAGTGTGCGGTGCTTGTTCCTGCATAGCGTCTGTGCTACCCCTTAATTTTCTCCTGCCTGTCCTGAGATGCCGGGCCATGAAGCAGCCCTTGCACGTTGACGTTCACCTGGACGACAGGGATGCCTAATTGTTTCTCGACAGAAAACTTGACACTACTCATGATATTATGGGCAATTTCAGAGATGCGTAGCCCATATTCCAGTGCCACATAAATATCGATAATCAGTTGATCATCGACGACTTGAACCCGTACACCCTGGTTAGCCTGTTCAGGTGAAAGGATTACCGCCTGCCCATTGCGCAGACGTGGCCCTGCAATGCCCAGCACACCATAACACTCGCTAGTTGCTTGTAATACGAGAGTGTGGATAGCGTTTGGTAGAATCTCAATTTTACCAAGTGGATGAGTGTAAGAGCCGGAATGCGGTTGTATCGCAGAAGTTTTCGACCGCAGCATACATCTTCTCTCTTGCCAAATTTCCCAATATCGGGTATACTTGCATAACGTATTCGGGTTCCCAATCAGTGCACGCGTTGTATTGATGCAGTATATCAGAGGCCCCGATGATAATCAAGTAAACACAGCGGAATTGATCTACCCAACCCCGCAGCGGGACGTACCGTAGGGGTGGGGCTGGCCCCCATCCGGAGGCTGGCTCCCACCCGTTGCCGGTATCTGTGTGCCGATAGAGTCTGGTAGAATGCAATATCGTTGTCCATTTAGGGAGGAGAAAGGTCATGGCAGCAGGTCGTTGTGATATCTGTGAGCGCAAGCCAATGTATGGCAACAATGTGCCATTTTCGCAACATCGCACACGCCGTCGCTTTGTACTGAACGTACATCGCCGTCGTATTGAGATCAACGGGACCACGAAGACGGTAAACATTTGTACCCGTTGTCTACGTACTTTGAGCAAATTGCCAAAGGTGCGCAAGTAATAACAACAAAGCTGTGGCATAAAGAGGATGCCTGCGAGGGTCACTATTTCCAGGTCTTGTGGAAGGAGTGCTCCTCGTAGGCATCCTGTTTTGCTTTCAACTATTGCGCCACAACAGGCACCTTCCGCTTCTCCTCAAATCTCGTCCTCAACTGTCCACAAGCCGCAGCAATATCATCGCCACGCTCAGCCCGCACGCTGTTACTGACACCACGCTCAAACAACACATTGCGGAATGCGCGAATAGCATCTGGCCCCGGCGTATGATAGCTGGCCGCCGTAGCATTGACCGGAATGCAATTGACATGCGCAAACTGCTTCAACGGTACCAACAGGTCCGCAAGCTGCTGAGCATGCGCTGGCGTATCATTTACGCCTGAGAGCAATACATACTCAAACGTTACCTGCCGTCCAGTCTCAGCAATATAATCCTTACATGCCGAGAAAAGTTCCTCCAATGGATATTTGCGGTTGATGGGCATTGTCTGACCACGCAATTCATCCGTCGGTGCATGTAGGGAGATAGCCAGATTGACCTGTAGCGGCTCCTGGCTCAATTTACGAATCGCAGGCACAACACCTACGGTCGAGATGGTCATATGACGCGCACCCAGGTTGAAGCCCTCGCCACTATTCAAAATGCGTAGAGCCTGCAATACATTATCATAATTATGCAGCGGCTCGCCCATGCCCATGAGAACAATATTGGTTATATGATCGATTGTTTTACTGCCAGGCAGTCCAGGAGCGCTCCAGGGAGTAGCCCGCAATTGGCGTGCAAAGTAGAGCACCTGCGCCACGATCTCGCCCGCGCTCAGGTGCCGATCAAAACCCATCTGCCCTGTTGCGCAGAACGTGCAACCAAAAGCGCAGCCAGCCTGGCTGGATACACAGACAGTAGCGCGTGAACTCGACTCTCCAAGCGGTGGATAGAGCATCAACACCGACTCGATCAGGCGTCCGTCTTCCAATTCCAGCAGAATCTTACGTGTACGATCATCCTTTGAATGCTGTTCGCTACGTACGATTCCTGACCCGATGCAAGCCTCTTCTTCCAATCTCTGGCGCAAGGATAGTGGCAGGTTGCTCATCGCTGTAAAATCGGTCGCGAGTTGCTGGTAGATCCATTGATAGATCTGCTTCGCGCGAAATCCAGGTTCGCCGAGCTCGATCAGCCACTGCTTTAACTCTGGCAGCCTGAATGTCAGCACATCAATTTTTTTATGTATATCGGTTGGTTGTATCTGTGTCATAGTACTTTTTCCGTGGATGCTGTTGATGGCATCCGCAATATATCAATCTGTTGCCCCATTGAAAAATGGATGCACTGGAAACCCAGGCGAACAAACAAATAGAAGGGATGTATCGGGTGAATAAAATCAGTATTTAGAATAACATATGAACCGGGTAGTTGTATTCCCTTCAACCATTGTGAGCCATCCAGATCATCCAACGCACAATCACTATTGCTATAGTACTAAGCGGCTAAAAGTCATGAAACGCAGCCTGTTTCTTGCTTTTATAGAACTAACGATCTACTCTTGGAGAAGAGGAAGTTAGACATCTGTATCGAAACTCTAGAGAACGAGAGAGGATATGAGGAATGACAACACCATCCCCCAACTACCGAACGGGCAAGATTTGCTACATCGAAATCCCAGCCATCAACATCGCGGAGTCAGCTCAGTTCTACCAGCGAGCCTTTGGCTGGGACATCAGGAAGCACAATGACGGCTCAACTGCTTTCGACGACACAGTCGGTGGAGTGAGCGGCATGTGGGTTCTTGGACGCCCGCCATCCAATGCTCCAGGCATAGTGGTGTCCATCATGGTCGCCAATGCCGCGACAACCGTCGAAAGCATCATCGCCGCAGGCGGCGAGATCGTGCAGCCTGTCAACCCTGATGAGCGCGAGGTCTATGCCCTCTTTCGCGACCCTGCGGGCAACGTTCTTGGCATCTACCAGCAACCAGGTCTGGCAGAGAGCGAGGCACAGCGAACTACTAGCAACCGCTGAAGTGATTATACTCAAGGCAACGCTACTCTGCGTGCCACCAGCCGCAAAGTAGCGCTACCCTTTGATAAAGAGGTAGCCAACTATACTTGCTGACTTTCTTTATGTTCAACGAGAGCAGCCATTAGAGATTCATCTAGCAGAGGACCACTAACGGTCATTTTGCCATTTGCAGCCTTCGAGCTAAATGTGAGCGAACTATGAGCTACCGTCACTTTTACCTCGTGCCCACCGATGCGTAGACTGGCAGCTTCAACAACTTGCTTGATGCGCTGCGCAACGATCTCCGCACCCTGCTGCTCGGCACGAATTACAGCCGTCACGATGCCAGGGCCATTGATAGAAAGTTTATCCTCTTTGCGGATATTTGCCCGCAGTTCGGGCAGCAACTTACGAGCAGCTTCAGTCGCTTCCCGATCCTCGCGCTCGCGGTGCACATCGTTTCCCGATGCACCTTCCAGAATGAGGCGGAATACGATGACGCTCTGAGCGTTGCAGATGCGGCGCATTTTCTTCTGACCCGCTTCAAGATCTTTGGTCGAGTCGACCATCTGCCAGATATGATGCTCACGCTTACGCCAGTAATCGTAGTAGCCCTGCGCACGCGCATACCCTTCTAATGTTACCGCTCCTACTGTCCATAATGTCTGCTTAGGACTGCTCATGGTGAAGTCGCGGCAAGCAAGGAGTTGACGGGCGATAGGACTGACCTTCATAGTACAGGCTTCATAGTTCTGCTGTGTACGCACTTTGAGATGTCCGGCGTAGATACGACGACGTTGCTTCAGAAAATCACGGACAGTAATTGGTCCCTTGTTATACACAACGCATTCAGGCTTATAGAGCAATTTATAACCAAGTTGAGAAATGAGCGCCTGTATAGAAATTTCATCAACTGCACTGTTGGTGGGAATACCTGAGATAACATTGCGGAATGCAATAACTTCGCCAAGCTTTGGTTGTATACGCGCAACCTGGTCATGAAGACGCCATAGCAGGTGTACCGAATGGCCCATAAAGGTATCTGGATCATTAACCGGCACTGGACGACCACCTACCATACCGATTTCGGGATCCTTGAAAGGCTCACACAGGTTCTCTAGCGCGGCCTCGTCAGGGATAACATCGGCTCCTATCAAGATGGCAACCTCGCTTGTTGCTTCTTTGAGAAAGAGATTGATCGCGGAGGCTTTCCCCTCACGTTTCTCCTGCACGCACAGGCGCACACGCGGGTCCTGCAAGGCAATATTGGCCACAATCGGGACGGTACGGTCAGTACACCCGCTTGCAACAACAATTACCTCATCAAGACGAACGGACGGTCCCCATTGCGCCAGTACTGCACGTAGTGTGCGTCCAATATTAGCTTCTTCATTATAAGCCATAATCCCTACACTACATCCAACATGATTGCTCCTGTCCTCTCCCCGCATCTCCATCAGCTTTAACTGTAATGTATTTTCAACTTTCGTTGCCATATATTGGGCTCCCCCTTGTTTGATTATAGGGTCTATTATTGCTGTTCGCCTGATACACAAACAAGCTCTGAAGTATCACCAATTCCAGCCTTTGGTATATACTTCGCTGCATCCTCTACATAATCCCTTTAAAAAGAACCTCGGAACGGTTAGCTAGTAGCGTATAATGGTACTCCTGGTAATAGCGGGAAAATACGGTTGAGAAGTGGTTGCAAACAAATGATGATGGTTGTAAACGTGTAATTATGGTTTATTGTGTTTCAATTTGTATTTGTTGACAGTGCAAAGAGGAATCGTTATACTCAGCGGCATGACTCTTTTAGCGACCGTTGGGACGGGTTCGGGACATGTGCAACAGCCTTTAGTACTAAGAGGACGGTTCTATGCAAGTACAGGAACATCTTAAGCTCTCAACCGCTGCGGCTCTCATAACTGCGCCCTGGCTCAAAAAAGATATCTGGATTCCGTTTACTGCCAGTCTTCTCATTGATATGGATCACTATCTCTGGCATGCTGTCGCTTATCGTACGCTGAGCTTGCGTGCTGCTATACGCTACTTCGGGCAGGCCGATCCTCCACAATTGCCTCGCGCACGCCTGCTCCATCACCCGTTAGTACTGGGAGCGTTGTTGTTCCTGGCCATACGCTTGCGTTCGCGTGTGCTCGCTCTGATACTGGCTGGACTGCTTTTTCATGTGAGCATAGATGTCTTTCATGTGAGCAAGATGAATGCTCTAAAATCTTCTTTGCGTAAACAGGCGGACAATGTTTGTCTGGAATGCGGTCAGCACTACGATGTGTTGCAGTTACATACCCTCCACTTCTCAAAAAACTTTCTTGCTCGTTACGATCCTGACTATTTTGTAGTGTTATGTCCTGATTGTCATGAACGAGCTCATGCTTCAGGGTAAGGCTCAGGGCTTGTGAATGAGCGTTTTTCTCCGCGTTTTGGCCCGCTGCGCGGGCCTTTTTGGTTTTTAATTGTGTGTTTTTCGGGCTCTGCCCGAAAAACACACAATTAAAAACCATTTGCGAGCGCTGTAGGCGCGAGGAGAGCGGATAATTCACAAGCCCTGGAGTAAGGCTAAGTAACACTCGACGTATGGTCCGGCCTATGCTATAATTTGCCAGAAATGAGTTTGTAATCAAGAAAGCGAGGGCGGTCTCTTGGCACAATGGGTTCCGGCTATCAGAATTGTACAGATCATTATCTCGATAGCTGTTATAGTGTTTATTCTGCTACAGGTGCGTGGTGCCGGGCTAGGCAGTATCTTTGGCGGCAGTAGCGCAGGCTCTGTCTTCAAGACGCGGCGCGGTGTGGAACGCTTGATCTTCAATATTACCATTGTTCTTGTGGTGCTTTTTGCTCTGGTATCTGTCCTGACTCTGCTTATCCATTAGTTGTGATTCCGGCAAGGTATACCACTACATGAATTCTGGCTGGTGCAGATACTGCATCAAAAAAAATCAACATTCCAATAAGCGCATATGCAAGCAGCTATGCGCAACTTTTGCTATAGGCTGTTTACTGCTTTTTTGCGTGGCCTGTAACCCCTTTTCAACTGTACAGAGTACGCCAACCGCAGTTCTGCAGCAGCCAGCCGCGAAGCTAACATATGTTGCGATCGGCGCTTCCGACACCTATGGCATCGGAGCCGACGATCCACAGACACAAAACTGGCCCGCCGATCTATCAACCTTGCTTGGTGGACAGGTACACCTCATTAATCTCGGTGTGCCAGATATAGATGTGCATGATGCGTTGGGCGTTGAATTGCCGATAGCCCTTGATGCGCATCCTGACGTGGTAACGGTCTGGTTGGCCGTCAACGACCTGGCTGTTAATGTGCCTGTCGCTAGCTATGCGCACGATCTCGATCTCCTGTTGGCGCGTTTGAGAACTGCGTTCCCCGATGCACGCATTGCAGTCGCGAACGTACCTGATCTTACGTTATTGCCGCACTTCAAATCTTATAATGTCCGGACACTGCGGGCGCAAATTCTAGCTTATAACAACGCCATCGCCAGTATCGTCACTCTTCATTCTGCTTTGCTTGTGAATCTGTACCAGAGCGACCTGGCGCAGCATCCTGAATACATCAGTGGTGATGGCTTTCACCCCAGCACAATCGGATATACACAGGTAGCGCGACTCTTTTATCAGATCTTGAAGACATAAACAAATGACTCAACTCTTTGGGCTTCCAATCGATACTCTGGCCAGGGTTCTCCTGATCATCACCGGCGTCATTATTGGCGTTACGTTGCTGCTAGCCATTGGGAATAAAATCTTCTTCAAGATAGGTGTGCGCAATATTCCACGCCGCCGTACGCAGATGATCTTGATCGTCTTTGCCCTGATGCTTTCGACGACGCTCCTCTCCAGCGTCCTGACAACTGGTGATGTCATGACCGCCACGGTCCAGAGTGTTGCTGTCTACAATCTTGGCAACGTGGATGAACAGATTGAGGGCGGTTATGGTCCGGAAGGTCTGTATCCTGATAGAGTGTATTATAGGATCGCTCGTCAGGCCGCTCAGGATCCTTCTATTGCTGCTGTAGCTGCCGCCTTGCGTGAGCAGAATTTGCTGGTTGCTGATGAAACGTCGCGCCAGGTGCGTTCTCTGGTGACTGCTCTGGGCGTTATACCCGGCAGCGAACGTGGCTTCGGTGGTATGCAAAATGTCGCGAATAAACGTCAGGTGAGCATTGCTGCGCTTCCAGCCGATGGCGTATACCTGAATCAAACACTGGCTCAATTGCTCAATGCGAAGCCCGGCGATACCCTCTACCTCTATTCGCAACGCTGGCCGGGACAACGTTATGTCATGCATGTTGTTGCTGTTGTAGGTAATAACGGCCTGGTCGGTGATGGCCCCTTTATCCTGTCTCAGATAGACTATTTTCGCCGCATAGAGCATGATCCTGATGCTATCAGCGAGATCTATGTCTCCAATCATGGCACTGGTCTGAGTGGTCTGGATCTATCGGACAGCGTTGCCAATACGCTGCATAATTGGATTTCACACGCTCCTGTACATGTCATTGAGGTAAAGCAGGATGGTGTAACGGTATCACAGAATGCTGAGGATATCTTCTCGCGCATCTTCGCCCTCTTTGCCCTCTTTGCTCTGGCAATCGGTCTACTCCTTATCTTCTTGATCTTTGTGCTGCTGGCGGCTGAACGTCGTGCTGAGATGGGCGTAGCGCGTGCAATTGGCGTGCAGCGTCGTCACCTGATTTTTATGTTTCTCTTTGAGGGAACAGTCTACGATCTGATGGCTTCCTTTGTGGGTTTGCTGTTTGGCCTGCTGGCTGGAATTGCACTGGTTGCCTTGCTTGGCCCCACATTGGCACGTTTCAATTTCCCGCTCAAGTTAACATTTGAGCCTCATAGCATTATCATTGCGTACTGCCTGGGTGTGATTTTTACCTTCTGCTCGGTCGTGCTCTCGTCGTGGCTGGTTAGCCGTATGACAATTGTTGAGGCTATGCGCGATCTACCAGAGCCTGGACGTGCTACCTTTACGCTGGGAGAACTGGGTGTACGCCTGTTCCAGTTGCTCCATCAGGGGAGTGATGCGTTGGGGCAGCGTAATGCACGTCGTTTCCGTCGCGTGTTTCTTGAACTCATTCCAGACATTCTCATCAGATTCGTAGCTACGCTCACACGCCTGGGATTTCTGCCCCTACTGGCAGGCATCTGGTTGATGCAGCTGGGATTGGAGAGTGCACAGATTACCCTGTTCTCGCTCGGCCTCTCGCTTCTTGTGATTGGTGGCGCTCTCCTGGTAAAAGCTTTCCTTGAAGGTCTGGTTGTACTGTTCTCGTCGCTTCAGCAGCGCGAACGGCTCAGAGATGGACGTAGGCTTCTATCAGGACTCTTTGCTGCTATCGTGGGGCTGGCGCTGATGGCGTACTGGGCCTTGCCGTTTGATGTGCTGGCTTATCTTGGCCTGCCACGTTTCCAGGGTGGCATCGAGGTCTTTTTTGTCGCTGGCTTGATGATGGTACTGGGAACTGCATGGGCTATTGTTGCGAACGCTCAATTGTTGGCTAATCCATTGCTGGCCCTGGTTTCTGGCTTGCCCGGCATATATGCTATGTCCAGGTTGGCCTCGTCATACCCCCTGCAGCGCCGTTTCCGTACCGGTTTGAGTGTCGTTATGTTCAGCCTGGTGGTCTTTGCGATGACGGTGATGGCGGTAATTACTAATGCGATGACGAATACATACGTCAACATTAATACACAGACGGGTGGTTATGATATTCAGGCCACCGCTTATTTCAAATCGTTGCCCAATCTACAGACCTCACTGGCTCAACATGGTATCAATCCTGCTAGCTTTTCTGCTATCGGTGTACGTAGTTCCACTGACGTTGGCGTGATTCAGCTCAGTGCCAGTACTCCGCGCTGGTCCCTCTATCCTGCTCAACTGGTGAGCGGGGCTTTCTTACAGGGCTATGGCCTGCACCTTACCGCGCGTGCAAAAGGATTTAGTAGCGACAGCGCTATCTGGCAGGCATTACAGACGCACCCCAACTATGCGTTGATTGATAGCAGCGCCGTGCCCTATAATCCGGATGCCAGTATCAGCTCGCCTGTCTATGATCCCAACACGCCTTCAGCTACTAATGCAGGGGCTCCTGCGACTCCGCCAGGGTTGGACTCACGCCTGACCTTCGCATTGAGTGGTGTTTATCAGGGCGATACTAGCTTCCCGGCGATACCGCTCTGGGTGACTGGTACGCAGGCGCAGCAGGCGATGAAATTGACTATTATTGGTGTCGTTGATAATAGCGACGGCGACCACTTCGGATTGTATATTCAACCTGGTGCTGCCAGTGCTGCCAGCGTTGGAACGGGCGTTGATCCCACGCAGCCTAAGGCGCAGTCCTATTACTTCAAAGTTGCGCCTGGACAGGATGTACATGCACTCGCTCTGGCCCTCGGCTCGGCTTATCTGGATTATGGATTGGAGACGACGGTACTGCAGGATGCTATCTGGCAGGTACGGGGTCCGCGTATTTTGCTCAGCAATGTATTGCTTGGTGTGGTGGCTATGACCCTGTTGCTGGGTGTTGCTGCGCTGGCAATCACGGGAACACGTGCTGTTGTTGAGCGCCGCCAGCAGATCGGCATGTTACGGGCGCTTGGCTGTCCGCGTCGCCTTATCCAGGGCGCTTTCCTGCTCGAATCGTTTATGGTGGGTGCGCTGGGTAGCGTGCTGGGTATTGCCCTTGGCCTGGTTCTGGCACACAATATCTTCGCCGTCAACTTCTTCGAGCAATATCAGACCGACCTGGTTTTTAGTGTTCCCTGGCAACAACTGGGTATCATCGTTGCTGTCTCGTTTCTTTCTTCTCTCCTCGGCGCGTTGTTACCTGCCTGGCAGGCTGGTAGAATTACACCTGCTGAAGCATTGAGGTACCAATAAGAGAAAATCTGTAAAAAAACAACCTTCACTCAGGAATAAGGCAGACCACGGCAGTACAATTATGAAAACTACTAAATTGGCCTTGAGCGCGTGCGATCTGTCCATGAGTATCGCACCCGGCAAAAGGCACATTTTCAAGCGTACTCTGAGCGGCTTCGAGCTCAAAACCCAGGCTCATTCCCAGTTTGATACGAGTTGCTACGCAGTCAAAGAAAAGTCCCGCAGTCGGTTTGCACCCATAGAGTTTGCGTAGTGCTTCATTGGCCGCATCACGTGCAGCTTCGATCGGCGAGGTTGCAGTGGCATTCATAATAACGGATGTGCCACATGTAGGAATTTTGGTAGCAAAGTGGAGTGAACCATCGGAATTGATACTAATAGGGACATGCAAGTGATAGCCAGCTCCTTCAATACCAAGGTTGTTATGCAGGAAGAAAGGTAGCGGATTCCTCTCGTCAAATGCCTGGCCGCTATTTTTCGCGTGTGCGCGAAAGACCTCTAGAGCAGGCTTGTTATCGAGACTAATCAGGTCCATCCCCTCAACACTGGTAAAACGCATAGGAGAGCTTACTGGTCTCCAGCCATGCTGAACACCAATACCAAGTGGTTTGTGTGAATGGACCGCCAATGCTACAAGAGCATCAGTCGTTACTTCTGTATTGTAGAATACGGACGTGTAGGAAAATTGGCCATTGTCACCAGCTCCGCCTCCAAAAATCTCGTATATGCCACCTGTTGCCAGCATAAGTTTCTGCACCATGTTCTCTACACAGCCACTAAGCGCATCCACTAATAGCAGAATAGTGTGATAGTGGTAATTCCATAATGGAGCATGCTGGAAGGCAGCGGCCAGCCCATCTGCAGTCTTCGTACAATCTTTGGACAGACCGCGACTAAGTCCTACAGTGAAAGACATCTCATTAGAGGAGAGAGCGATAGCACATGCCAACCCTGTTCCCTGCCCATGACTGATAAACTTACCTGCTGATGAGCAACCAATAATAGAACTGGTCTGGCTACTTTGCTTGAGCGCATGCAAAAGTTCTTTGTGATTATACTGAGGAGCGGCAAAGAGAATAATTACATCGGGCTGCGTCAATAGATGCTCGCGAATCTGTAGGCCAAGCGAGGTACCTGCCTGGTGACTATCGAGAATAGCTGTATGTACAATGGTGACTTCGTTCATTTCCCACACTTCCTATCTTAAAATAAATAGCCTGCTTGCATAATACATCTTTTATTATATCATGCTATATGAGAACCTGCAATAGTGAAATTATCCTTGTGTATATTTTTCTGATATACTGGTACCATGACAGCAGAAGAGCTGTCTGGCCGCACTGATCACCAAATCTTCCTGAGATCACGTCTGAACAGTTTCTTTCCATTAGCCTACATTGTGGAAAATTTTCCACGCATTCTTAACGCAGAAACACAAAAAAGCACCTGCTAAATATTCAGGATTCCCTGAATATTTAGCAGGTGCTTTTCTCAAGAATGCTATGGCCTCGCACCCTGGCGAGTATGGTGAAGCCCCTCTAGAGGCCGATCCTATGCTCCGAAGTACGAACGATACTGCTGCCACTGATCAACAAGACGTTGTCGTATCTCTTTGCCAGCCAAAGGAGTGAACAGTAACGCAGCTACGATGCCAACCACTAGACCCAGGCGCAACGCCCTTCTGGCCCTCTTTCTGCGCCTCTGATACTTCGCATACTGATCTTGCGCCGATTCCTTCAAATCTTGTGCACTAGAGGCTACCTGTGCCAGACCCTTGCTCGCCTTCCTGCTACTCTTGCTAAGAATATCTTGCGTCGCACCCAGGCCAGCTCCTACTGTCTCGGCCGCCGAACCCTGCAAGCCTTGCAAGTTCTTCTGAGCTTTTTTCAGATTCTTCTGCGCCTTCTTAGCATTTTTCGCCAACGCCACTTGAGCGACACCTAGACCAGTTCCTACCGCTGCCTGTGCTGCACCAGCACCCGTGCTCACAGCATCGGTGACATTTTCCAATGCATCCTGCACATTCGCCTGTGCGTACTTCAGATTCTTCTGCGCTTGCTTATTCCCTTTTCTGGATAGAACCTGACTCAAGCTCAGTCCAGCAGCCGCCACGGCAGCTGCCTTTTTTGCATTGTCCTGCAAGCCATCCTGCACATTCGAGTATGCAGACTGCGCTACGTCCTTTACGTTCGAATAGGTACTCTGCGCCAGGTCTTTCGCGCTTGCATACGTGTTCTGTGCTGCGTCTGTAGCTTTATCTTTGATATCCGCCGCTGCCGCAGTACTCTTACTTATTGTGTCCGTCTTCGCCATATATCCCTCCGTTCATTCTTTCTGTTTTTGTATATCTATCGAATAGAGTTCTTTACAGTTGAAACACTTCTTAGTTTAACCACGGATGAGACGTACTTATGGTTTCATAGTTATGGAATGTGCAGCACCATTCCCGCTTGCAAGTTATTGGGATCGGGACCAATTACCTGCTTGTTCGCATCATAAATTTTTTGCCAGCTTTCCCCATTGCCATAAAGATACTGCGCGATGGACCAGAGAGTGTCCCCAGCCTTTACCGTATAGGTTATGGTGTGTCCCTGTAACTGTGGAATGTAGAGCACGGTTCCTGCCGTTAAGCTGTTGGGGTCAGGACCAATCGTTCCCTTATTGGCATCGTAAATTTTCTGCCAGTCGGCACTGTTGTTGTATGCCTCTTGCGCAATGGACCAGAGTGTATCTCCAGCCTCCACTGCATAGTTATTGCCTGGTATTGCCTTTGCCATAAAACTCTCCTTCAATATTTTGACACGAAGAAATAATCGGCGTAGGGGCTCTATTCGCCGGATCCGCCGTTATCCTCACCCATATGATTATAAAATCCAGATATGTATGTGTCACGACTCAAGACCACTAATTTGTACCATATTTATGTCTATTTCGGTATTCTCATTTCTCTGTTAGCCTCAAATCCCACCATAGAGAAAGCCCACTTCCAGATAGAGGTGGATTTCCGTTTTTCCTGGATGTGACAACACACGCCGCGAGTTTTCCATTAGATACAAAACATTTCTGTAAGGTTGCTATCTATCAGTTCTCTTTTATTCCCTTGATGTCTCTCTAAAGAGAAGTGCTGTTACCTTGACAATAATTACTGTTGCAAGTAGGGTGACGAGGAGCATACTAATCCAACCGGCAAATACGATCTGCATCATAAAATCTTCGCGTTTTTCAACTTCGCGTAGCGATCTGCCAGCAAGTACAAAACCTGAAGATGAGCCTTTAAATTGCGTCACGACAACCGCACTACGCACTCCGGATTGAGGTTGCCATGTAATTCTATCCTCACCATTTTGTCTCACCGAGGCGAAAACTCCCACCGGAATTGTTGGGGTTTGACCATTTAATTGAGCTGATGAGGCAACCGGTTTTCCGCTACTATCGAATACTATGATATATGGTGCCAGGCTTTTAGCAATATCAACCTTCTCTTCTGGTACGACCTCTTGTATTGATTGCCCATCTGCTAACTTTGTTGCACTATCTTCGGCTAGCTGGATCTGTGGGTCATTTGCACTTTGCCTGATATCCTGTTGGACGACTGCATAGATAAGCCAGGATAATCCCGTAACTACGATAGCAAGAATAAGCCAGTATTTGACTATTGCTTTCACCATTGTATATTCTCCTTGCGTGGTTATTCTTAAAACTTTTCTCCACTGCTCTTAGCTATCATAATTGACGCCTCTGCTTTTTACTATGCCCCGTGTCCTTTTAGTGAGGTGCCTGTGTGCTCACCTGTCTCAGGTCAACGAGCATCTGATAAAATGGGTAGAGGCGCGAACTGGTCTCTACCCATTTTGTTGTTCATCTTATTGTCGCATTATCCTCTCAGCATGGGTCTCCATATGAGCAAGTTGCCATTCGCATCTGTAGAGACAATAGTTCCGGATAACGACCAATCCAGGGAAAGTACTCCAGTCGTGTGCCCACTATAGACATAGGAAAGATGGCCATCCGCAGCGCTCCACACCTGGATCGTCCCGTCCTGCGAACCTGAGGCAATAGAGCGACCATCTGGCGACCATGCGACAACTGTGACGGGAGCAGTATGTCTTGCATAAACATACAAATGTTCGCCCGACAGCGCATCCCACACATGTACTGTACGATCATCGCTCGCAGACGCAATACGTGTGCCATTTGGCGACCACGATACGCTCTCTACTACCCCTTTATGCCCTTGATAGTTGAAGATCATATTCCCATTCATCGCTTCCCAGACCTGCACCGAGTAATCTGCACTACCGGAGGCGACATACGTACTATCAGGCGACCATGCCAATGTTCTTACCTGATCTCTATGATTTAGATAGGTCTGGACCGTTTGTCGCGAACTAACATCCCACACAAGCACATTATGTATGTAATCTGCTGATGCAATATAGTTGCCGTTTGGAGACCAGCTTATTGCGGTCACTGGACCTATATTTTGTTCATACGTCTCTAGCCTTGTATCTGTATCAGGATTCCATAATTGAACGGTTGTGTCATAGCTTCCTGATGCAACTCGTGTGCTATCGGGTGACCATGCCAACCCTGTGATAGTGGCGCTATGACCACTATAGGTATTGATCAATTGGCCGACGCTATTCAGTACATTCACTTTACCAGAACCGCTGCCCGCGATGATACGCCTTCCGTTCGGTGACCAGGCTACAGCAAAAAGCGCGGTAGGGTTCAAGGCAGGATTCTGTACTTGAACTGCTGCTGCAGGTATCGGCTGCTGCGTTGGTTGAGCCAGTGCCGCTGGAATAACTGAAGGTTCGGCGGATCTGGATAGAAGATATGTGAGTAGTCCGCCAGCTACAAGAAGGCCGCCGATGCCACCAACGAGCATAGAGCGACGTGACAAAGGAGGATATGAAGATGCCGGCAGCGGAGGAACTGGTCGGTAAAATATCTGTTGTTGGCCTCCAACCACAAACTGTGAAGCGGGCTGTGGTGGCAAAGAAGAGATTTGCGACATAACATTCTGTGGCGGCTTCTTCTGGTTATCATCTGGTAGTTGAAGAGGACGCAATCCCGGTGAGAAAGAAGAAGAGGGAGGTAGTGGTGTTTTGGATTCTGTAGCATAATGAAGAACGTTATTCTTCCAGTTCCGCTGGGCCCATTCTGAAGAGTGACCAAGCGCGATACGCTGCAACTCTTGTTTTACCTCCGACATCGAGGGTGGCCGTTTATGGGCATCATTCTCTACCATGTGCATAATTAGTGAATTAAGGTCAGGATAAGCTGGTATATGCAGAGGAACGAAACGAAAAGGTGCATCGGAGGGATCAACGCCACTTAAAAGAGTATGCAATGTCGCACCCAGGCTATAGATATCGGCCAGTGGAGTTGTCTGCGCTTTGCCATACTGTTCTGGAGCCGCATAGCCAGGAGAGCCTAGAGCCATCGTATCGCGTGCCTGTCCATACTTAAAGAGGCGTGCCACTCCAAAATCGATTAAATAGATCTGGCGTTCAGGTGTGCGCATGACATTTGTCAATTTCAGATCACGGAAAATAATCGGTGGCTGCCTCTTATGCAGATAGCCAAGCACAGTACAGAGTTGGATGCCGATTGGAAGCACTTTCTCCACTGGCAATCGTCCGCCTCGTGCCTTCAAGTATTCCTCTAGCGTAGTACCCTCAATAAAACTCATTACCAGGTACCAGCGCCAGTTTTCGTGAAAATAGTCATAGATAGCAGGTAGATTTGGATGCACTAAATTAGCAAGCATGAATGCCTCGCGCTCAAATGCCTCAGTTGCCTCGCTCACCTCTTTTGCGCTCATGCCATCGATGCCCATTGCTTTAATTGCTACCAGCCGTCCTCCGAATTGGGTGTCCGCTGCCTTGTAGACATCAGCGAATCCGCCTGTGCCGATCCGAGCCAGAATGCGATAGCGCTTCTTGAGTAGAGAATGCTGAGGAGGTTCCGATGACGTAGAAGGGGCCTTTGGAATAGCGGGCAGAGGAATGGAAGCATCCAGTTGCAGAGAATGACCACAGACAACACAAAACTTTGCATGGGGCACATTACCTGCGCCACACTGCAAGCAATAGAGATGGGAGTGAGAAACCATACCAGCTACTCCTTATAACATTTTACCTGCATTTCTATTTCTTTTCAGCCATACGTCCCAGTATGTGCACTCCCAGTATTGTGTCAGACTTAAAAATCACAAAGACATTGCTCTAGTCAAAGCATAACGTATATACCATAAAAATACTGTGAGATGCTTCACATTTTTTATACAACATAGTTCGTGGATCAAAAGTATAATATCATCCCACAAACAGAACCGTCAAGTAAGGGCGCGATTGAAAAGTCCGTTTCCAAAGGTGTAGGGGCGCGATTGAAAAGCCAGTGATTGATCGATTGATTGCCTCTATTTGACAAAACACCGTTTCATAGGTTATTCTGATATACATTGATATATGTCAACTATATCTATCATTGTCTCTTTAGTCAGAAGCAATTGGAAGATAATGCGCAAAAATAATCAAGAAATGGATGAAGAGGCACAGACGTGGCGTGATCTGTTGCGTAAAGTGGCTGTAAAGCCAGAAGAACGGCGCAGAATTGCCGCAGCGTTGCGCATCAATACCATTACTATTTCAAGATGGATAGCGGGTGTCTCAAATCCTCGGCGGGAAACTCTGCGTGCTTTACCTGCCGTCTTGCCTGAGTACAGTGAGCAGTTGATAACGCTTCTCAAACAAGAATACACGCATCTCTTTGCCAATGACCTGGCCATAGATATGCCGCTAGCGGTTCCTCCCACTTTCTACAGCCATGTGCTCAATACCTACTCAATGCATCCAGAGAACTTACGTGCCTCCTCGCTCTGCAGTGCTATTTTACAGAAGATTATCCAGCAGTTTGATCCTGATGATGAGGGTTTTGCAACCTTCATTGCACAATGTGTACCGCCAGATCCTGGTCACAAAGTACGTAGCTTGCGCATAACTATGGGATATGGAGGTTCACCTGTCACCAGGTCATTTGCCAATCGGACCTGTTTTTGTGGTGCTGAGTCCCAGGCTGGTCTCGCGGCCCTGGCAGCCCATTTCGTCGTCATCCAGAATCCCGAGGAAGCGCGACGCATCGTTCCGGGTCAGCACGTTATTGTGTTCGGTAGCTCTCTTGCCATTCCACTCCTGCAATACGACAGTATCGCTGGCTGTGCCTGTTTTGTTAGTCCTCATCAGAACTATTTCTCTTCTGAGCGTATAGCCCTTCTCAAGCATTATGCTAATCTCCTTACTATTGCTTTTGAGCCGCACGAGTTCTATCGCATTTCTGACATTAACCTCGCTATGATGCCTCCTCGTTCTCTGCAAGCTTCTGTTCTTGTAGACCTTCAGGATCGCATTACTTCCTCTATGCTCCTTCCTACGCCAGAAGGTTACCCTTTATCAAGGCAGGAGGCAGAGCGGAAAGTCCTTAAAGAAAAGGAAGAAGAATTAATCCAGCTTGTTCTTACAACGGGGCAGCGCTCAGAAGCGTATATGCGCGACTATGTCTCCTGAGGAGCTCATATGCCAATGAGAGCTATAGAGTGCTTTATTCAATACGTGGTGGTCCTTGTCTGATACGTGCTCGTGCTTCATCCACTCTGCTTGGAGGACCCCATCGTGACTCCAACCACCACGTAGCTCCGGCTTCCGCCCATGGACGTACCAACTCAACTGCTCGCCCGGCATCATCACCCGGCGTCTCACCCTCCCACACGATATCAAATGGTGTTGTCGCTGTGTGGTGCCCGGCAATGTACGCTTTCATCGCCTGTACATCATCTGGTGTGACCTCGGCCAATGCTCCCTTCTCATCGACCTTTGCAGGCAACAATCCATCGTAGCGTAACGCCCTCTGCATCGATTTTGTACGTGGCCACGCTCCTACCACCCAGATAGGAATGCGTGGTGATTGTACCGGAGGTGGTAAAAAGGTCATCTCTTCCACATGATAATGTTGCCCGGAAAAGCTAAATGGCTGCCCGCTCCACAATCCTATCAAAATCTCCAACCCTTCATCCAACAATTCCGCCCGCCCCTTACGATCCGTTACCTCTCCCACCTTTCTAAAACCTCCATCATCGAGTGCTCCTAATCCCACCGGCACGATCAAACGCCCTGAGGAGAGCACATCAACGGTTACTGTCTCGCGTGCCAGCTTCCATGGTCTCCGCCTCGATGGAGGTGTCAGCATCGCTCCGATCCGTACGCGCTTTGTGCGCATCGCTATCGCTGCCAGTATTGCCCAGGGATCAAATATTGGTCCTGCACCCTCAATACAGATCCCATCCCAATAGAAGACTCCATCCCAGCCTGCCTCCTCGGCCTCTTGCGCCATTTTGACAATCTCGTGCGCATCACCACCCGGAATGACAAAACCGTACTGCATAGATAACCACCTCTTTTTAACTACATGTATAGCGTATCGCCCTATTTGTTAGTACATGACAAAGTATACTCCGTATTTCATGACATCGTTTGTCATATTAGAAGAATTATGTCTATCTATGCGGTGATAATATGACTTTTCAAAACGATGTACGACTCTGTTCCGTATGTATGGGGTTGTTGCTATGAGTTGTGGATGTCAATTTTTCGCATTGTTAGTAGGGGATGTATGCTCTTCTTGAGCAAGTGTAGCCAGTTGGGCTTGTACGTCGTCGTTTTGCAATTGACTGGGGGAAAGAAAAGCAAAATACTCCATTAATAGACGGTGCGCGAAAATGTAGCCACCGCCTATTTTGCGGAGGAGAAGACGATCAGCAGCATAATCTAAGAAGCGAGGATAATTCCATGGCATACTTCCTGCCTGTCGAAGGAGAAGGCGCAAGATAATGTGTCGCAAGCAGGCAAGCCCTCCGCTTAGCAACATAACCAGAACTCCAGTTGCGAGGAGAATGACTAATCCCTCACGTAGAGTACCCCCAGGTATCTGATCTAGGTCCATATTCAAGTTATTTATCCCCCAAAGTATCCCATCTTTTATAGCTTCATCAAGCGTCACATTTAAAGTATAAATAATCCAGGCTATGAATATACTAGTAAATCCAATTAATATGCTATTATACGCAGAATTATGTATTCCTTCATTAGGGTCTATGCGATGTTGTTCTTCAATAGTGTTACTTGCCCTTGACTGAAATATTCCCACGAGTAGCCAATAACTTAGACCATAGCTTAGTCCGCTTAAACCAATGTTTGTTACTATGAACAATGGTCCACTCAAAATAATATCTGTGAGCATGGCATGTATATCCCCAAAGCGAAGTTCATTAGCTAACTGAGAGATTAAATTATACAACCCTCCAAAAAATGCGAAGCGTATTCCATTGACCATGTGCTTTCGATCGATGAGGCTCTCTATAAGACTTTTCCATGACCAAGCTATAGTCTCTGTTGGTCGTATCATGCTACCTACTTCTACTAATATGACGCTGAGTATGCCACTAATTAGTCCAAATTGAATTCCTTCAATTAGACCATCACCCCATTGTTCGCTTAGTGCTGCTGTTGCTAATCCACCATCGATACAAAGCTTATAGCATACACTGTTGCCCAACACGTTACTCAAGGCAGCACTCAATCCAATAAGTGATCCTGTTATTAATGCATTTCGAATATACCCTGTACGAATGAGGCTTCTCCAAATCTTCTTCCATGAATTGTCGGCTAATAATGTTGGCTGCATTGTTGTACCTTTCATTATTATTATGCTGAGGATAAAGATACCTATTGCGAAGATCCCGCCCGAAATAAGCCCATCATGAAGCCCATCTTTTACTGTGTAGGTCAAGGCATCTGAACCGTTCTTTGCAAGCAATGCAGCACCATTTATCCGTCCTACATAGCCAATAAACTGCATTCCTACTACGAAACCGATAATTATTCCATTAATAAGTGATTCAGCAAGAAGATAACGCCGCTTTCTTTGCTGTGCCATGTTTTTATTAAATTTCCATGGGATCATTTCATTTATGCTAAATAATCTTCCAAGTAGACCACCTATGAGGATATTTTGTAGTATGAGAGCCTGACTAAAAATTAATCCATTGACCACAATACTGATCAGCATACCAAGAAATATAGCTGGAAGTTGGATGCCAGCGTAATTATAGATACGTTGTAATCGACCCTTTGGAAGCCAGTCAGGTTGCATTCTTTCGAGATAAAAATCGGTCTGATTGTGTTGCAACAACTGTCGAGCTAGCCAGGATAGCCAGTCTATTGTTTGTCTTGCTTGATATTCTATCCCGGTACTACGATGCAAGAGCATCTGTTGAGTGTAGGTTGTAAAGACCTGTTGTCGCCGCTTCTCCGCGGAAGTCGACTGCATGAGCTCATCCGCTGGTATTTTTGAGTACGCTTGGGTGAGTACTGTGAGCATTAGTGGGGTGGTAGCAAGCTTTTGCAGTGCCCAATCTTTTTTGAGTGCTTTGTAGAGGTTTTCTTCCTGGTTCCCAAGACTGGAGAGGTACGCATCAATCTGTTGCATTGTTATGGGCTGAATGATAACCGCACAATGCAAGCGTATTGGAGTTTTAAAAGCTAGATATTCAGTTGCCCGACTACATACCACCATTGGCATCAGGCCATGTTGGAGCCGATAGGCATTAATGGCATCAACACATATCGGATGGTATTCTTTCTTTACCTCATCCAATCCATCGAGCAAAGGGAGTACTTGATCAGTAGTGATCCAGGTATGGGCCAGTGGATAAGGAACCTGATATTTAGTATGCATCTCTTCAACGAGCCAATCAGCAAGCGATTGTTGCTTTACCGCCCATGATGACAAATTGAACACCAGTGGCATCGGAAGGCTATTATCCTTTTCAGCACGATCCAGGAGATCACGTGCTAGTTCCAGAAGCAGTGTACTTTTGCCAGAACCAGGCTCTCCAAGAATCAGCATCTCTCCTATTGCATCATCATACACTTGTGTGATATTTGTACCTGGTGGGAGTGTTTGTCTCGATTGGACAGCTTCTTGTAGAACGAGATTCCAGGGACGTGCGATCGCATCAGGCTGCTCTTGAAGCATAAGAGGTATAAGTACAGCACCATGTAGTGATTTTTCAAGCACCCCTTTAATCCAAAAGGAACGGACTTTTGCCAGAAGACGTTGACGATTTTGCTCTATGAGCACGGGAGGAGCATTGAGAAGTTCTTCTGCTTCCTGTTGATGGGACTGCCATATAGCAAGGACAATACCAGCAAGCATTACTAGAGCAAAGATAGGCCAGATATACGGAAGCAATGGTTTGATTGCATCTGGAATAGTATTTGAAGCAAGGTTACCCACAATACCACTTAGTCCAGAGATGATTTCCACTGAGAATAATGCCAATGGTCAATGCTCGATTTTTCTTCATAATACCTGCACCTCGCTCTACTACTGAAACACCAGTTCTCTCCTCAGCCTCTGTACAGACCATATCTAGAGTATACAACGAATGAATCAATATAGGATACAAAAAGCAGGTAATCCTGGTTATGGGAATACCTGCACATGTGACAATGCCTTTTCCTGCTGAGAGGCAAGTAAAAACGGACTTTGCTGCGTCGAAGGTATAGAGATTGTATTTTCCTCTTAAAGATGGTCTTCTATAGCGTCATTAATTGATGATATCTTTAGCCCTACCGCTTCATACAACATATTCAAAAATAGCTCATGAGAAGCACCGAGCACGACCTCTATGTTGGCCGCCTTTTTGAGGACACCCAGGTGATCAACGACTGTTTGTCCTCGACACAGCATACTTTCAGTCTCAATTGAGACAAAGAGCCTGCGTACATCCGTCGCAACATCTCTATTCAGAGCAATCGCCATAGCAAGGGGGTCCGCAATAACAAATGGCCTGGCATTTAGTTTCCCACCACCATGCACGTGTTGAATATCTATGCAAAACTCTGCAAGCGCGGTCCCAATCTGCCGTATGCTTTGTGCCTCATCTGGCCTGATGGTTGCCGCATTGACGCATACATCCCAACCCACCATAGTAATAGGCATCCCTGCTTCAAAAACAATCTTTGCCGCCTCAGGATCGACCCATATATTATATTCAGCGACAGGAGTCACGTTCCCTATCCCTTTTCCGACACCTCCCATGAGGATACATTCTTTAACCTTGTGGACAATAGAAGCATCAAAACGTAATGCAAAAGCGATGTTTGTCAATGGACCGAGCGCAACAAGCGTGACTTCTCCGGGAGAGCGGTTGATTGTATTTATCAGAACGTCAACAGCGTGTCCAGGGGTTGGTTTCCTGCCATGTAAAGGCAACCCTATATCTCCCAGCCCATCTATGCCATGAATGTGTTGTGCGGTTGCGAGAGGATGAAGTATCGGACTTGCCATCCCGGCATAAACGGGAACCTGCTTCTTGCACATCTCTACAGTATATAGCGCGTTCTGTACTCCTTGCTCTACGGGAACATTGCCTGCAACGACGGTGATCGCTTCAACGATGATGCCAGGATGTTGCAGCGCCATGACGAGCGCAACGGCGTCATCAGAAGCGGTGTCAGTGTCGATGAGAAAACGGCGCATTATAAATATATTCTCACTTTCATATATAATTTGAGGAAGAGAATGCAAGCACTTCATCCCGTGTAGGCAAGCCTGATTGAGCTCCAAAGCGCGTAACCTTTAACGCACTTGCATAGATAGCGAAACGTAGTGCCTGTTCAGGTTCCTGTTTCTCCGTCAAGGCCACAGTCAGCGCTCCAACAAAGCAATCGCCAGCGGCAGTTGTATCTACAACATGCACTTTTGGTGCTTCCTGATAAATATTACGAATACTGCGCTCCGTTCCACTCCTGGTGGTCAGTAGAGCTCCTCGTGAACCAAGTGTGATAACCACGGTCGGAATACCATATTCGAGCAGGACTGTAGCAACGATTTTCGCATCTTCTACGCTCTCCACCCGCTGTCCACTCAGTAAGCTGGCTTCAGTTTCGTTCACTACCAGGACTGAGAGCTGGCGCAGCGTCTCACGGGGCAATTGCTGCGCCGGAGCGAGATTCAGAATCACTGGCACGCCAAATTTATAAGCATGCTCGATCACCTTCTGCACCGTTTCTAAGGGTATCTCCAGTTGCATCACAACTGCACTTACATGCTCGATTGCCTCGAAGATATGGGTGAGTTGTACACTATCCTGTCCCATATGTGCATTGGTGCCGGGAGCAACGACAATTGCATTGTCGCCGTCAGGTCCAAGAAAGATAACAGCGGTGCCACTGACCTCTTCTTGCTCAACAACAATAAGGTTGGTATCGATTGTGGCGGCTTGCAATGCCTGTAGGAGCTGTGTCCCAAAGGGATCTGTACCCACACGACCGGCCAGCGCGACCGATCCACCCAGACGTGCCATTGCGACAGCCTGATTGGCCCCTTTACCACCAGGGACAAGCCGGAGCGATCCAACTCCCAGGAGTGTTTCTCCCAGCGTGGGTACACGTGGTACACGTACTACCTGGTCCATGTTAAGACTGCCAACGACGAGAATTCTTTTCTGCGCCATATTGACCTCCATTCGTCTCGCTCTATCCTTGCTGACTGGCTATGATAAAAAGCATACCATATAGAAAAGGAAGATGCCGGTTAAGAACTCTTTGCCTGGATACCTGTTTCTTAACCACATAGGGCTTCTCTCTCAATCAAAAATTAACAGACTGAGTGTATATATTAATATATATGATGTAGTGTAATCGACAACTTCCAGAATGTAAATGACTAGAAATTTTAACAACAAGGAAACTATCCCGCTAGAACCGGGAAGCGCCAGGATGCGGTAGTTCGGAGGAAAACAGATGGTGCTCGATGTAGATACTTCTCCGTTGACACAGGTTGCGCAAGAGGCTGAGCGGCGTCGTATTGCACGTGAACTTCATGATGGTGTAGTTCAATCGTTGACCGCACTGGTGAAAGATCTGGAGTATTTTCGTAAACGCCGCCTCTCTTCCGAGGGAGAGATATCTCAAGATATGACGCAACGGTTGGAGACATGGCAGGAGATGGCTCGCGATAGCCTGCTCTCGATGCGTGAAACGCTGGGAGAGTTACGCCACTCCCCTAAACCTGATTTTGCTATGGAAGCATCCGTACAGGCATTGCTTAGCGAATTGTGTGCTGTAGGCTACACGGTCATCTTCGAATGCGAGGACTGGCCTGAGTATCTACCTCACGAGCATGCATCAAACCTGTACTCTATTATTCGTGAAGCTCTGACCAATATCAGCAAACATGCCCATGCTTCAAAGATCAGCGTATTTATGTTCAGCGACGAAGGATTACTGCATGTCAGTATAATAGATAATGGTGTAGGTATGAGTGCACACGCCCCTGTTCGTTCAGAAAATGGATACCATCAGGGCTTGATTGGCTTGCACGAGCGTGCTACGCTGCTTGGCGGAAATCTCTCAATTGAGAGCGCACCAGATCGTGGGACGCGCATCGATGTCTCAGCTCCGCTGCCTCGCTGATAGCTGAGAGCGCTCATCTCCTTGCATCAGGACATTATAAATTGTTCGAGTCAGATAAAGATGCACGGAGTGCTAACTGCATGACAAGCAATATCTCCTCATCTTCTATCGTTACTGCTGAGAAGTTTTTTTGCCATGCATCTCCCCACAGTGGATAATCCCGCATTTTCACTAATACATCTCCACCCTGCTTAAACCGTGTTGATAGCATGCGAATCTCATCGCGTGCCTGCAGCAAGTCAAAATTTGTAGCACTCTGGAGTGCCTGTTCCCAGGGTGATGTTTGCAGCCACAGGCTTACATCTTCTAGAAGCGGAACGAGAAGTTTTTCTATAAAATGTTCAATATTTGCATCATCTTTGAGAAATAGCTCATTTTGTCCTAATGCTTTTGCTAGAATGCGCAGCTCAGTCAGAACTTCACGTCTATCATATGATGTACTATACCCCGTAAATGTTCCTGAAGCGATATCGATAAGCATGCGTATAAATGTAGCAAACTGCTCTTTGCCCAGACGCTTACGTACCCGCCGCAATGGCTTGTAGTCCAGGTCTGCCGTTGCAAATCGCTCAATGAAATCCAGTAACTGCTCAGGCTCTTCCATCGTTTTATCATCGTTAACTTGCTCAAGTTGTTTGATAGCAACAAACCAGCGTATACGTTCAGAAAGCTGGGCGGCTGTCTTCTCTAAAATTTTTCTGATAAGTTGTAAATCTACAGGGTATCCTTCCCACCAGATCCGCCACGCGAGATGTGCCAGACGCCGTTCATGTTTACGCAACTCGCAAAGTAAGAGCAGTTGTTCGCCTGTCCCAACCGGATAGAGTGATTGCGTCCCCTGCCCTCTACCTAGAGCTAATTGTTTGGGGCGTAGCAATAATCCCGCACGATGCCAACGTGCAAGCTGCATTGCACTTACGGAATAGCCATGTTCCTGTGCTAGCTCCAGAAGGTGTTTTCCGCTTTCACCTCTTATGTTCTCGCTCATGCTGCTACTATACAGGCTAGCGTGAACAAGCGCAAGAACCAGTGGAAGATGTATGTTAGAGTAAGAAAAATGCAATAACTATGCAGAAAAATGCAGAAACTATGCAAGGAGTTACTATAATGCACTTACTTCATTCGCGAAACACATGGACCTTTAGTCAGGATTTCAGTGAAGAGATAGATTTTTGCGTCTGGGTACTGGAGGTTGATGGTCTACACGTTCCTCCCTTTGACCAGCATCCTGATGGCGATGGATCATTGCGTGCCGTAGGGCTCGATGGTGAGAAGTGGCAATCCTGGCTGATACGCGTTGTGGACCTGCAATATCAGCAGAATCAGGCATTGAAACAGGGTTCCCCAAAAGATCCCTTATCACCTTCTGACTGGCGGCCTAGATTTATTCCCGAAGCCCTCGAACCTGCTTTGGCCTGGACGGGAAGTGCCGATGTACGTGAGCGGCTTGCTACATTATGGGAACAATATCAGCCTCTAGCAGATGAGCGCAAGAAAGCTGAGCATAAACAGTCAAGAAAACGGCTGCAGCAGGAGACTGAGCAGAAAATAAGCCTCTGGCAAGACTTAAAACCATATCAATCACGTATTACCACTCTAAATATCTATATGGTGCATTATGGTCAGCCCCTCAATTATCTTATTCCTCCAGTGACTCTCCTTACGACGTTTAGCATTGGTCAGCCAGACCTCACCGCATTTCGTGAATGCTTGCTCGATGCAGCGGCTGGACTAAGCTCTATTAGCTCGCGAAGGCGCGTACAGACCGGATATACTCCATCACTCTACACACCACCCGACCAGCCTGTTCCTCTCTATAAAACCTTTGCGCGTAAGCTGGTACCACCCGCCCCTTCACATCCCAAAGTGCATATTGTGGCCGAGAATGAACTGAAACAAATAGTACTTGATAATCTAGAAAGACAGGATTATATCTATGGAGATGTCGATATGGCAACCGTACACTTTCTCAGGGAGAAGGCTATCCCCGGCTGGCAATTGTACTATGTGGCCTTTGAAGAGTTCGATGGTCATAAGCATCGCGCTGAGGCGCTTCTTGCCCAAAGAAAAGATGAGGTGTGGAGGATCAAGAGTTTTGGGAGTGGAGGTGCTGATGGGCATGATATCATCGCGCAACTGGGTATCAAAGTACATGACCATCCCCTGCTTTTTCTTTCTGGTGGCTGGTCGTCTGGTGGCAATGCTACCAAAGAGTACGAATTCACAGCTCACGGCGAGATTATTGATAATGGATTTGATGTAACTCTGGTTCGCCTGGTGAGCAATGATGGACAAAGCTTTGAAGATACTGTACAGGACGGCCTTATCCTTTTCGCCAGCATTCAGGATCACGAAGTCAAAGGGCCTATGCAGGCAGAACTGTATAATCGGGATGCAAAACTGGTCTGGCGTGAGACAGTACTCGATCATCGTCCGCCATCCTGGCTCAAATTTCGGAAAGGACAGGCATAGAGGCATCACTTGCACGTTTTGCAGCGGCAAAGTATGTAAATGGCGTAGGTACCACATTTATGGCGTCAGGCAATTCATTGGCGCATATCGGCTGTATGCTCATCATAAAGAAACACCGTACTCATGCTGCGGCAATACGTAATTAATCGTGCGAAGATGGGAAGGTGCTCAAGAGCGGGAACGCTGCCCACCAGAATCAATTTGCGTTGCGCACGCGTCAGCGCTACATTAAGGCGATGTGGATTGACCAGAAATTCACGTCGCTGACTCTCTAGTTCCGGCTCATTTGTTGTGGCGAAGGACATAATAATCACCATCCGTTCACCACCCTGGAAGCGATCTACGGTATCGACGCTCAGTCCGCTATCAGGATCAAGCGCGGACCAGTTGCCGGCGACATCGCTGCTCAGCAGGTGACGCCGTATATTAGCAACCTGGGCGCGATAGGGGGCGATGATGCCGATGTCTTTTGCCTCAATCCCTCTCGCAAGCAGACCCGCTACGACCGCACGCACAGCACACGCCTCTGCATTACTTAGCTTTACTTGTTCGTTCGCCTCTCGATCCCGTACATCCAGGAAGACAAGCGGAAACTCAGGTGCGATGACCTGGGGAATCGCTGTATCTTCAGATGGCGCTATAAAAGAATGTGGAAAGTGCAATTTTCGGTTGGCGACCGAGGCATGTGCCAGCAGGCGCTTCTCGTAGAAGACCGTCGACGAAAAGTTCGAGATCCACCTGTTCATACGATACTGAGTCAGCAGAGGGACACAGGCACTGATCGCTAATGGATGAACATTCATATAGTCGTCATCCATTTGCTTGAGGCTACCGAAGAGTGAGTCGGCCAATCCTTGTTCTGCTGCTTCTTTACTCAATACCAGAGGAGGAAGTTGCTTTTCGTCGCCCACCAGGATAAAGCGTTTCGTGAAGCGCAATGCACCCAGGATGGCCGGAATAGTGAGCTGACCGGCTTCGTCAATGATCGCGACATCAAAATGGAGATCGGGGCCAGCACTATCAGCCAGTTGTGGAGCGTATTTATCCGATGACCACGTTGCAGTAGTGCTGGCCACAACTGGCATGCTACTCAACATAGTATGTACAAGTTCAGAATAGAGAGGGTGTGCCTCCGGTTCCGCATTGCTCTCTGCTGAAGGCGTTTCATTTGTCATAAGGCGGGCCTCAACGAGTTCTTTCAAAAGGCGTGGTCGGATACTCTCGTTGACGCTTCGTTCATGTCCCAGGCGCAGATAGTCGTGAAAGCCCTCTTTGTCCAGGCGTTTGAGCATATTATCGACAGCCTGATTGGTAAAGCCTGCAAGCAGGACGCGCTGTCCCTGTTGACACAATCGTTTGATGATTTCTGCAATGACGCTGGTCTTGCCAGTACCGGGAGGCCCATGGATGAGCAGATAATCCTGCATTTGCAACGCTCGTTCTATAGCCAGATTCTGTTCCCGGTTAAAATCTGGTCGTGGTGTAACGTTCTGGTGGATGAAGCGTGGACGTATCTTCCCGGCTACGAGATCGCGCAGGTGGGAGTCAGCCTGCAGCCAGCGTAACAGATTTTGCAATGTGCGCACATGTACCAGATCGTTTTCGTAGCGGTCGATCAGAGTGGGATGAGCAATCAATTCGCGCGTCCACACGCTTACCTGCTCTGAATTGATGGACAAAATGGTCCCGGTTACTACTTCGCCAGTGATGGGGTCGCCGTTGCTGAGGAGAATTTCATCGCCCTCGCGTAATTCAGAGGTGTTTTTGCAGTGAAAGGACTGCATCCAGCCATCTTTCTCCACAACTGGCTCTGCTAAAGGTTCCAATCCCTGCAGTGCTGTACCACGCTCAATACGCTCGTTGACGGGTGTTTTCCAGAGTAATGCCTGTTGCTGTTCTCCTGCAATCCCTTCCATAAGTAATAGTCTATAGTATTTAGAAAAAAAATCTCGATATTCAGTCGTGTCAATGGATAATAACCGTGGGCTTGCCGCATGCAGTCCGGGTGTATCAGTGTCCGACGTTGGTGCTTCGGGCTGAAGAGTACCACGGTTATCAGCTTCTGGTGGCTGCCAGTCGAGTAGTGCCGAGACGCTCTGGCATTGACTGAGCATTGCACATTTTGTACAACGCGATGGTCCCGGCGGTGGCGTCGGAATACCTGTGATGTGGCTGAGAACAAGCGTATTACGTGTCTCGTTGACGCGTTGAATTTCACGTATACTGGCGGGAATGCCAAATGCCTGTGCGTAGCCGGGCGTACCAGTATATAACAGCGTTGCCAATGCTCGTTTCATCTTTGAATCGCGCCGCACGGTTAGCAGAGCATGATATCCATAGACCTGCCAGCGATGTTCGCGTTTGGGCAGTTCACCTGTCGCCCCTCCTGTCTTTAGTTCAAGCAAGCGCTGCCGACCAGATTGTTGCCAGAAGAGATCGAGGCGACCGCGCAGACCGATCTCCGGTGCCAATAGAAACGTCTCGGCCCGAACCTGGTTGCCTGATTGCCGCTCTTGTTGTTCGATATCTGTTGCTTCAGTATAGTCTGCTGGCATATCCCACAACGTGTTGCGCTCACTCTCATACCAGCGTGCCAGGCTCTCAAGGTGCGGTATTACATCGGCACGAATAGTATCTACAGAGACATTTGCCAGCGCCATGTCAAGCCTGTTGAGGCGTAATGCCTGTTCCAGGTGATGGTGGAGCGCATCCAGTGCCGTCTCTTCCTGCAATCTCTTCTCGGCAGCGTTTTCCAATTCGATGCGTGGGAACTTGCCACGATCATGCTCTTTGAGCAATTCTTTAAAGCAATGATGAACAAGGTTTCCTCGTAGCGTCGCAGCGGATACTGTTGAGGGGCTGAGACGATTAAGCATATGCTGACGTGGACAGTATTCCGCCATATTTAAATCGGTGATGTTGAGCAATGTATCGGGCGACAATACCGCCAACGTGTAGGCATTGCTTTGGTAGCAGTGCCTGCTTTTCCCTTTGTATTCGACTAGAATGGGCTCTGTGGGCAGGTGATAGACACGCAGGCGTAGATTATAGGAGCCAACCACATCCCCTCTAGTTTTAAGCCCTCGCACGAGACTGCGATAATACTGATTCTGAAGATGTAATTCGATGCGGGACGTGCCTGTATCAAGAAGCACAACAGGCGTGTTGACACCATTGATAGAGCGCTCCTGGGCCGCTACAATTTGCCCTTCAAGCTGTGCTTCAGAGCAAGGACTTTTGGGATCGAGCGTACAAAGAAAACATTCGCGCGGCATCTCTGCCAGTCTGTCAACATCGCGTGTAGCCATTGATGCGCTCCCCCTGCCGTGTTTCTATCCTGTAGTGGCAGTGTAGTGTACGAACAAAATTTCGTCAAGGGGCAAGCATGGTAAAATAGGATGAATCCTCTCTATCTAACAAAAAAGATACATAGAAATGAGTAAATATTTATGCTGACTTCCCCATTGCGTACCATAACACTCGGTATTGCGGAAGCTCATCCTTTGCCTGCTACAGTAATTGAGCGTGCGAAAACGATACTTCAACATGCCAGCCGACGCTTTAACGAAGCTGGCTACGAGGTGCAGACGGTGCGTCTCTCCACGCGTTCGTTGTTTGACGATCTTGCCGACTGGTCGCCGGGTGATCTTCTACGCTATGTCAAGGATCTTCAGAGGATGCTTGATGATGCTGGTCTGAACTTTTGCTCGTTGGGTACTGCACAGGTTGAGCGGCCAGATTTTCCTCTTGCGCAATTAGATCTGCTTGCGGACATGCTGATCTCAACTTCTGCGCTGAGTGGAACAGTGCAACTGGCGACGTTAGAGCATGGTCTACGAACTGGGGCTGCGCTTCCAACCGCTCTTGTTATCAAGCGCCTGGCCAGGGAGACGGAAGAGGGGCAGGGCAATTTCCGTTTTGCAATGCTGGCCTGCGTTGCGCCCGGCACTCCTTTCTTTCCAGCGGCCTATCATGCTGGTCCCGCCAGTCTTTCCCTGGGTCTGCAAGGTGCCGTTATTGTAACAGGAGCCTTGCAAGCGCACGTAGAGACTACTTCTCAGGCCATCGATCTTGTAAATATTACACGCTGGGTACGCGATGCCATACATGCCTATGCAACACCTCTTGTAGCATTGGGGCAAGAATTGGCGCAAGAGCATAAGTTAAAGTTTGGTGGTATCGACCTGTCGCCTGCACCGATGGGGGCGGACAGTATCGCTTCTGCGCTTGAATTATGTGGTTATGGGCCGCTCGGTTCCCCTGGAACGCTCTCTGTTGCAGCTGCATTGACGAGTGCATTAAAAACGACTGAACTGCCAACCTGTGGGTATTGTGGATTGATGTTACCCGTCTTGGAGGATGCTGGTCTGGGACGGCGTTGGGAGGAAGGATATGTCAATGTGCAGCAACTTTTGCTTTACTCGGCGGTCTGTGGTACCGGATTAGATACGATCCCGTTGCCGGGTGATTGTTCTGTTGAGACAATTGCACATCTTTTGTTGGATGTAGCAACACTGGCTGTGCGCTTACAAAAGCCTCTTTCGGCACGTCTCTTCCCGGCTCCTGGAAAGCGGGCAGGTGAACGGACAACGTTCACTTCACCGTATTTGACGAATACGCTGGTGAGGGATGTCTGACGATGTACGGACCAGATTTATCGCGTCCCGCGGCGGGACCACGTTTACGGCGTTCCTACGCGCGGGACGCGATAAATCTGGTCCGTACGAGGGACGCCGTAAACGTGGCCCGTACGTTAAATGTCGATCTCGATGTGTGTACCCCAAAAAGCATCTACAACACCATCATAAGAACTTTTGACGCTTTCAAACAGGCGAGCATTTTCAATCGCCAATGCAGACAGACTTGCCAGCACTGAGAGAAACTGGACATCATCATCATGGAATGTGGTTGACTTGTCTGTATAGACGCGCATCACGCCAATTGACTCACCATGGACCTCCAGCGGTACGCAGAGCATGGAAACAATTCCTTCCTGCCTGGCTGCGTCTTTATATTGAAAGCGTGGATCGCTCCTGGCATCTGCAATGTGCACTGGAGAGCCGGTCATTACCTCACTATCAATGGAACTATTGGTAAGGTTAACAGGCCCCTTCGCAAGGTACTCCTGGCTCAATCCATGGACGGCGCTTAAACGCAGTTGTCCCGTCTCAGAGTCAAGCAGGCGCAGAGCACAGGCTTTGACCTGCATCGCTTCCGTGATACTCGTGGTAATACTCTGCAATACCTGGTCGAGTTCAAGGCTGGAGGAAATGGTTAATGCCGTATGGTAAAGAGCCGTATAGTAATCCTTATGTGTGCGTGTTGGAGGATCAGTTGCATGAGAATTTGTTGTCATCATCATCTCCCACTGAGTAATAGGAATGGACATCGTATCAAAACGGTAGCTTCATTGGTAACACGTTTCAATTGTACCATACGTTTGTATAAGGGGAGGAGAAAATATTACTCTGGCCCATCACCGGAAACAAACAGCCAGTTGTCCTCTGATGGGTTCAAGTAGTGCGCTAGAGTGATGACCGGAACGTTTCTATCAGTTCCTTGTTGGATGTGGTGGATCCTGCACGAGCCATACGCGACATGGAGAGTTCGCCAGCACATAAGGCACTGTTTTGCCCAGGTCGTTCGGGTTGCGGCCTTCTGAGCGCATGAAGCCAATCAAGATAAGTGCACAATTATGATCTCTGGCTTCGTCTACAATTGCTGGACCGGCATCACGCGCCTGAACAATTTCTGCAATAGCGTCGCATCCAACGCGTTCGGCTATCTGCATTGCGGAATTAAGCAGCTTATCCGCACGTTCAGATTCCTGAGTCAGGACTGCTTTCAGTGGTAAAGCGCGTGGCACTTCTATGACGTGGACGAGATGGACCTTACGTCTGGCTCCTTTTGCCATCTGACACCCAAGATAGACGAGGTTAAAATCGAGTTGTTCGCCGCCAATGACGACAGCAATATCCCCGGTGGCGTTTCCTCCGAGAGCGGACCGACTCATTTCTGTCTCTTCTCGGGTTTTGGAACCCCATAAGTGAACCATGATGTTTTTTCCCTCTTATATGGAGCGAGATAAACAGTTTTGCTGAGCAACCTTCATTATCAACATTGTTACGCCATTGTCAATATCTTCTATTCCGGTTACTCTGAATTCTACTGCTTAGTACGACAGTAGTCAATGTTTCAAATATCTATAACAAGTGCCCAGCAATGGAATTATGTTATTATGACAGCACCTGAGAGGTAGCTGAATTTCCAGAAAGTAGAATAATCTGGACGCGGGTCGCTACTTTTCGAACTATGCTTTAGATACGTTTCTCAACGCTCCAGGGATACTCATCTCGATCTTACTCTGGCTCAATCGTTGTCATCAATCCATAACCTGTCAGCCGCTCTTGATAGTACTCGGCCTCTTCCCTGGGGCATACAATTACTATCGCACTCCCTGTTGAATGGGCTGTGAACATGATATGTTCGGCATCCTGCCGTGAAAGATGATTAACGGAGCGCAGGAGCGCGAATACAACGTCGTTCATTTCATTATAGTCATCATTGAATAGAATAACTTTATACGGCGGCAGCAATTGTGTGCGCTCATGCGTTATTTCCTCCGGTCGTGTCTGCAATTGAGGAAGAATTGCATAGTTGTTTTTCATCAAAAAATCCTCCTTTTTCAGAGATAATGCTAGAAAAATGTACCTGGCGCACCAACAGCGCCTATCTAGGTGGACATGCTAAACATATCTACAAAGGTATGTGGGCGATTTATACGCCCGTGATCAAATAATACCTATGGAATATAGTGTAACGGAGAACCTCGTGTTTTTCTAGTGTTTCCGAAAAGTATCCTATCTATTCTGAAGGTATCAGATGATATCACCCATGAGTTTATATATGATCCTTATACTGAAACGATATTAACGCCGATGCGCTACGTCTGAATCGTATGATTGCTGAACTGCTCGACCTCGAACGGATGAAATCAGGTAAAATGAGCTTGCATCTCAGCAAACTTGATATAAATACGATTCTGGAAGAAGTCGCTGAACGCATGGTATTGATTGCGCCCGATCATAGGCTCCAGCTTGATACAGATGAGTCTTTGCCTCGGTTTGATGGTGATTATGATAAGTTAATGCAGTTAATAACCAATCTCGTCTCGAATGCCGTAAAATATTCGCCTGCCCACAGCGAGATTTTCCTGAGGACTTATCGGAAGGGTGACAATATCCATATTATTGTGCAAGATCAAGGGATCGGTATTCCTGAAGCTTCTCTGGAAGCAATCTTTGCTCCCTATAGTCGTATCTATTCGGCAAAAACGCGTTATATTCAAGGAACCGGCCTTGGACTGGCGATAGTACACCAGATTGTACAGATGCATGAAGGCCATATCCATGTTAAAAGTAAGCAGGGCCAGGGGTCGACGTTTCATGTTACTTTGCCAATGAAGGGTTTGTAGGCTGGCATATGGTTCAATAAACCCACACGGGCGTAAACCCCCACACGGGCTTGTAAACGGCGCCCCTACACCATTGGCCGCACAATCCCGCATGACCCATGTGTAGGGGCGCCGTTTACAAGCCCGTGTGGGGGTTTACTCTGCGCCTTCCTACGCTTCTATCGATCTTCCCTCCATTGTTAATCAGCATAGCCCGTGCTCGCGACATGCGACTGATGTTATCCGGGTCCGCGAGGCGCAAGGCGACAACGGTGAGCGCTCCCTGCATCGGACGACTTTGAGTTGTGCTGCCCTTTGATAGATCCTGCCCGATTGCTCCACGTACGCGACCAGGCCGCAATAGACCGATCAACGCACCAATGACTATACCAATCACCACGCCAAGAATGATCGTTGCAGGTTCTGGCAGTTTAAAGATGTCACCCGCCCCCGTTGCCACTGCTCCTAGAACCAGGCCAAAAATAACGGCGAACACAAGTATCAGCAGTGGATTAGGACGTGAGCGTTGTACCTGCAGAAAGACATCTCTCCGTGCAGTGTTCGGACCATGTTCGCGAAATTCTCCATTGCCTATGACACTGGACGGCAGATGAAACACCTCATCATTGTTAAAACCTTCTTTGCGTAATTTTGAGGCCGCCGCCTCGGCTTTTGTTTCATCTGGAAAAACCGCCAGCAGATTATAGCTGCCCGATTGTTGTTGTTGTTGCATTTAAATGGCTCCTGCTGTGAGCTAATATATTACATTGATATGTTCTGCCTCTAAATCCCTCACCCGTTCTATCTGCCGACAATTCCACTCATCCTCAGAATAAGGCGTATTCAGCCACACCTCCAGAATTTCCTTCGCAATTGCCTCTGTTGTCGTCCTGATGCTGAGTGCCAGCACATTCGCATGATTCCAGATACGAGCACCTCGCGCTATCTCCGCATCATGACAGAGCGCCGCACGGATACCTCGAACTTTATTGGCTGCAATCGATGCGCCAGTTCCCGTCCAGCAGAACACAATGCCTTCGTCTGCCTGCTTTGTGGCGACAGCTCTGGCAACTTTACTGCTCGTAAGCGGCCAGTCAACATTAGGATCGTTCTCTACCAGAGGTCCGAAAAGGAGTAACTCGTGACCTCGCTGCTTCAAATCCTCAATTACTGCATCGGTAAGGTGTGTACGTTCATCGCTCCCGATAGCTATTTTCATACATAGCCTCCTTGAATTGACGTGAGCACGGCTGCGATCTCTTGCCGAATACGATCATTATGGGCCATTTCGCTATTGACCTTCTCCCAGCCATGCATGATCGTAGTATGGTCGCGTCCACCCAGTGCCGTACCAATCTGCAACAATGACGCGCTGGTCTCCTCGCGCATCAGATACATTGCTACCTGGCGCGGCCAGACAATATCACGGTCGCGCTGCTTCCCTCGCAGTAATTCTACATCCACATGGTAATACGCGCAAATCCCTTCCAATACCTGTGTGACCGTCAGGTTGGAGGATGGTTTCTTGTCGCTATAGATATGCTCAAGTGCTTTAATGGTCAGGTTCATGGAGAGCGGTTCATCATGCAAGGTGGCATACGCGATAACGCGGTTGAGTGCTCCCTCCAGTTCGCGCACACTGCTACATTCTGGACGGGCGATATAATCGATCACCGAACCAGGGACGGCAAAGCGCAAAGACTCAGCCTTGGAACGCAGAATTGCCAGGCGATGCTCATATTCAGGTGGTTGCACATCGGCCAGCAAACCCCACTCAAAACGTGAGCGCAGACGATCCTGCAGACTATGAATTGCCTTGGGGGGCCGATCACTGGTCACAACGATCTGCTTATTTGCACTATGCAACGAATTAAAAGTGTGGAAAAACTCTTCTTCAGTGGACTCTTTTCCAGCGATGAACTGGATATCATCAACGAGCAGAATATCGATCTGACGGTACTTCGCACGAAACTCTTCCGTCTTCTGGTAACGAATGGCATTGATAATTTCGTTTGTGAATTTCTCTGAAGTGACGTAGAGAACGTTCAAGCCTCTCGACTCTCCTGCATGCCCAACTGCATGCATCAGATGGGTTTTACCCAGCCCGACACCACCATAGAGAAAGAGCGGGTTGTAAATGTGACCCGGATTTTCAGACACTGCAAGCGATGCTGCATGGGCAAGCTGGTTTGATTTGCCTACAATGAAGCTATTGAAGGTATAACGGGCATTGAGCAGACCCTCGTTTGGAAAGAGCTTTGCCACATCAGGTTCGCTTCTTACACGTTGCTGTTGTTCGTCTGTTGCCAAATAGGTGTCATAAAGGTCGGTACCGGGACGTTGCCCACCCTGCCCACTCTGCTCGTTTATGCGGTGTACGCTTGTATGTGGCGTAACAGGTGGTGCTGTAGTGGTCATAGCAGCCGCAGCAGCCGCATCGGCAATACGTTTCTCGCGTTGGGCCGCACGCTTTCTTGGCAAGCGATAGGTGCGTTTCTGCGCGGGTAGTATCGTCGTTTCTTCCATCTCATCCCCCAGGGGAGGCGGGTTCTCTTTAGAAACAACGAACTTGACTTCGACCGGTTCCCCCATGATCTCCTGCAGAACTTCGTGGATAATGCCGATATAGCGGAACTCAAGGTGAGCTCTGGCAAATGTGGTGGGTACGCGCACAATAAAGACGCCATTTTGAAAGGAGAGCGCTGAAGTGCCCTGAAACCAGGTGGTAAAGACTTCTGGTTTCACCTTTGTCTGTAATCGTTCTATTGTTGTCTGCCATATTTGTTTTGCATTCATAAGCGCTCACCCCTCGGGGATCGTTCACTGACTGATGAGGCACTTTCTTGCTCTATCCTCAGCAATATGTTCGATCATTAAAATAAAAAAAGCTCTTGTATTGTTACATGTTTTATGTCGGCGAATTGTAATGGTAGCATTAAATCAAAACGCTGTAAAGTCCCCCTTTTTGGCCTTTCAATAGTGAGAGCTACTTCATAGGTTTTTCTCCTGTTTGCATGTATACTAAGCCATAAGATAGTCAGAAAAAGTCATCATATTTATGCTTAGTTCGTTTATCATCTAGATGGCCCTTTTTCGAATCTGTGTGTAATACTTTTTTATGTTTTAAGGAGTTGTTGTATGCTACTATTTCATCCTTTTTATTCTTTAACACACCATCGGGAGACCCGGTGGAGACGCTGGCGGCCATGCTTTTTTTCTCGTTCCTCTTTTTTGAGGTATGCAAAATACAACTGGCTCTACCTGGCACTTCTTTTGATAGGAAGTATGCTGTTTACTTCATGCTCGTTTCTCGGTTTTACAAACGGTCCTGTAGCTACCCCTACGCCGAAACCCACGCCGACGCCTGCTACTCTGCAACTTGCTCAGATGCCCTGGTGTGGTAAACCTGTCATGGTGTTTCGCAACCTGGCCGCTTCGGGCACCCCCGGCGTTGCCACCGGTCCAGCTACTACTTTGATCGATTGGGCGCAGGTAAAGCCGCTGCTTGGTTTTACTGTATATCTGCCCACGACATTGCCGAACGGTTCCTGCCTGGTCAGTGCGTCTGGTACGGTCCGCGATCCTATCCTCGGAGGTAATTTTGTGATTGGTTATATCCTGCCCGATCATAGTTCGCTCACCCTTTCACAGGCTCCACAACGCGCACAAAGCACTACTTTTCAGTGTAACTCGGCGACCACTCCCGCGCCAAAGGCAATCACGCCGGCTCCTTCAGCAACGTCTCAAGGATTGCTGCAAATCTGTTCGGGTGCTCGTGGATCGACCAACATCGTTTTTTCAGCCTCTGGAAATACAGATACTTTACAACAATTTTTTAATGCGTTACAGCCCGATGTGAATTGGGTTCCTGCTTCATAAAAGAGAACAATGGTAGAGCCAGAAGACGCTTACTTCCTCTTACCATAATAAGGAGTAACTTATGACTACGAATTGCCCACATTGTAATGCTGTGCTGGCATCGGATAGTCGTTTCTGTACCAATTGTGGTATGGTGTTAGAGGTACCAGGAGCCGGGGGAAATCAGCCACAAGCTCAGGTGCCTCCCTGGGCGAGTGCGAATCCGGGGTATTCTCAACCGCAGCAACAGTCATGGGGTGGCAATGCAGCGTCTCCCATGGAGTCGCTGGGCTTTGCTTCGCAAAATGCTGCGCTTGGGCAATCCCTCAATAATGATGCTGTACTAAAAAAAGCCATTCTGGCTATTATTGTTGTTATCGTTGTTGCCCTGGCCTCACTTGCTTTGCTAGGATTGCTGGCTGCATTTATTCCGGGCTTGCGTTGTCTCTTCTTGCTTGCTATAGTGTTGGTGTTCTTGATCCCCTGGATCGTTTATAATACTATTCGACGTCGTATTCGGCGTACAATTGGTCGTGTAGGATGGTTCTTCTAGTGCATATTATGGGTTGCATCGTGACGCACTCTGTCGTATTCTGATATCAGTGTGCAAACAAACAGACTGTCTTGTGGCTGTTTCCTAAGCACGGCTGAAGATTGAGAACAACTGAGGATTGAAACCAGGTGGTGCCCTCGACGCTCAAGTTTCCCTTCTGGTATAATGACAGAAGTTTTTGCGCTTGCATGTGTATCGGTTTATACGTGCTTATAAATGGGAGGAATTTTATGATGGATAAGGATAAGTGCCCTTATTGCGGGGCCGAAACGAGGCCAGGGGATAATTTTTGCTTGAATTGTGGCAATCGCCTTTCAGCAGCCCCCTCCAATGTACCGCAACAGGCACAGCCTGTGGGGGATGCAACCGTAGCTGCCCCAGATGACTGGGGATTAGCGGCAAGTTCCCCACCAGCTTCTTCAGGAGGATGGGCCGCTGAATTTGATTCGACAATAGCTGAATCAGGTGCAGAGCTTCCCTATTCCTCTGCTCCTGCAGCCCAATCACACGGTGCTACTGTTGAGCAGCCTGCACTCTTTGTCTTGCGTGCTGAGGGAGGGGATATCCTGCAGGAATATCCTTTGGATAAGCCAGAGATCACTATTGGCCGCGCTCCTAATAGCGATATACTCTTATCGAAAGATAAATTGACTTCACGTCGTCATGCTACAGTACATTACGAAAATGGCCGCTATACGGTTCGTGATGAGCGCAGTGCGAATGGTACTTTTGTCAATGGGCAGCAGATCGAAGAACTTGTGTCGGTGGAATTGCACGATAGCGATCATGTTGGAATTGGCGAACACGAACTTATTTTCCAGGTCGCGGGTTCCATTGCCGATCATGTTGAGAATATGCCGACCATTTCCGTGCCTTATGAGCCTCCAACGTATCGAACGCAGGACGATGATCAGCGCACGGTTGCTTCTAGCGATGATTATAGTACAAGCTCAATGGACGCAGAGCCAGAATCCAGTACACAACCATCGGTCGAGATTCCCTCATCTGTCCCCGAGCCCGTTGCGGTAGGTAGCAATGGTTCTGTGCCATCACCTGCCCCAGCTATAGCGCTTCCTGCACCTGTGTCCTATGCTTCGTCAGCCCCGGTTGCAAGTACGCCTTCTTTCTCGCCGGAGCCTGTGCCTGCTAAATCGTACTCTTCGGGTGCTGCAAGTGCTTCTCCTGTTGTGGAGAATGCGCCTGCACCTTCAGGATCTAATGACGCAGGCATGAATTTTAATCGGCTCTCCAATCTGTCGCAGCCCGCATTGCCCGATATGACTGACTTGACTGCAGCTCTCTCAACATTAGATGGACAGGTCATGTCCTTGCAGCAGCAGCTCAATGCTACACAGGAAGCACTGCAGGCTCACGATGCTGAGGTTGCTCAGGCCGCCAGTCAGTTGCGTACGGGTGTTCGTAAGGTCTCCGAACGTATGGATAACACCATCGCGGATGTTGCACGTACCCGTGAGGCGCTGGCGTGGGCCGAGTTGTTGCAACTAATGGAAGATGTGATGAACAATCCACGCGACATTGAGTATGTGACAAAGCTGGCACGCAAAGCTCGTGAATTAAATAAAGTATTCCAGCTTCATCAGAGTGTCCTCAACACCATGGCTGAATGCAATAGTCTATTGCGCAGCATGATCAGCGAAGACAACAGATAGGTGTCTATCAGGCAAATACATGCACAAACAACTCCCTGCTGGTGAAGGGAGCATCGCGCTTGATGCTCCCACTGCTCATGCATCTGAACCAGCGCAGCAGAGTGCTGTTTTTGATGCGATAGTTATTGGCGCAGGCCTGGGTGGTCTGCTCAGTGCTGCTGAATTACTCCAACGAGGGAAGCGCGTGGCTGTGATAGAGCGACTTCCTCATTGTGGTGGTCGTTTTACTGCAAAGACGTTTCAAGGGGTTCAGGTTAGCACTGGTGCCGTGCATATGGTTCCATTCGGTAGCAGTGGAGTGCTGTCGCATATGCTCCAGCACCTCAATGTGCCACATCGCTTCTTCGATGCTGATGTTTTTGGCTCGTTTTATGTTCAAGGAAAGCAGTATCGCTCTCGTGGCTTGCTGGGCGTCTTCAAGTTCCTGGGGTTGCGCCAGTTTTTCTGGTTTACGCGCCTCGGCTATTTGATGTTTCTGCGTCCCTTACCTCGCGCTGAACGTCAACTACCTTTCGATACCTGGCTTGCACGACATATTAATGTCAGACGTAATCCTCAACTGGTTGCCTTCTTCGAACGCATTTCGCGTTTCGCGCTCAGTCTTGAATTGCACCAGGTCTGTACCTCCGAGGTCATTGAGACGACGAAAAATATGTTTAGCTATGGTGCCCCCGCTATTGTAGAGGGCGGATGCGGCAACCTGACAAAACAGTTAGAGCAGTATGTCCTTGACCATTCTGGTGAGATTCGCCTCTCCTGTGATGTACTCCAGATCTTACAGGACAATGGATATGTCTCGGGTGTGCGCGTGTGCACGCGAGCAAACGGAGAAGAGCAGTTGCTCAGTGCTCCTCTGATCGTCAGCGATATCGGTCCGCGAGCTACTAATGCACTGCTCTCCGGTCATCGAGTGACTCAGGCGGAGGTATTGAAGCATAATGCTGATGATGGAGATGAGTTTACCTCAACATGCCCGACACGAAACCCACGGCACCGCGCCCATCGCCAGGATGAGGAAAATATTGACCGGAAGGTCGGCGATCGGAAGATAAAGCTGCACGCGCGGTTGCTTCGAGAATGGGCGATGAGGTCGGCCGAAGCCGCTCACGGCGTGGTTTCTTCGGGAGCGCGGATCAACGGCCGCGCCCCTGCATAACCGAAATCGCCGCAGGGAGGGACTAAAAAATCCGCAACCGGCCGGCTTTTTTGCCGCGGCCGGCGACGCACCTTGCGATGTGGTGAATAATTCAGATTAACGAGCCGCGCTTCAAGGCTTCCGGACCGGGTTGGTGACGAAATTCATGGCCACGGCTTCCTTTGCACCGAGCCAGCGGACGTCCCTGGTTGCGGACATCGCTTCCACGACGGTGGAGGAGACGCCCATTTTGGTCATGTAGCTCAGGACCATTCCGGTGGTCCGCTGGGTTTCGGCAACCGGGTCGCGCCCAGGCGAGGATGTTACAAAGCGGTGGACCCCCAACATCGAGCCTTCGACGCCGTAACGGTTCTTGCCGCCGGCGTAGACCATTACGCAGGCGCTGGCGCAATAAGACGGCCTGAGTGCTCCCGAAGCATCGACGACGCCGACGGCCGTCGTCAATCCGCGCGATCGAATGATTTCGCCCATGATGACGGCCTGATCCACATCGCCTCCCGGCGAGGACATCAACACCGTATCGCCCGGCGCGAGATGAGCCTCGTCCACCCTGTCGCGGAACCAGTTCGCCGCGGCCGGCCCGATCTTGCCGCTGATGAACAGCGCGGGGCGGCCGGGGCTGCCGCTACCGAGGTCGACACTTCTCACCAGCGACGAGGTCATGCTTGGCGAAAGATACTGGTCTCTCCAGTAGGCCCAGGCCTCGGGCCGCGACAGGTCCCGCCAGGCGCGGACGCCGATGCTGGAAATCAGGACAATGAAGATCAGGACCGAGAGGAGATTCCGCCGGCTTCCGATCGCAGCGCGCGGCCGCGGGGAGGGGGCGGCGGCCGGCTTGCGCGGCGGTCTCACCCAGGGCCCGGTCGGCGAGCTTCGGAATGGACCGTCCTGGTCCTGACCGTCATCGG
>CAVQVR010000010.1:0-531948 GCA_963717195.1 uncultured Chloroflexia bacterium | reverse complement strand
TAAGAGCCGAAAACGCTGAGTTTGACAGAGCTAAGGAGAGCAAGACCATGACAAAGCGTCAGAAGAAGCCGCCTGCACGCCCTATTTTAAGGAACCATTGCATCTTGCGGAAGTGAATAAGCTCACATTAGAGAAAGGAATATCACAGATGTCATTTGTGCAAAGTTCGGCGGAATTTCGTTGGATCGATGAAAGAGTGGAATGATCGCCTTGAAAACTGCAGGGAGCAACAACTACGTAAATGCGCAGATCAATCAGGACAATGCAGCTCTCTATGCCTCGAATACCAGTGTTCAAGGCTGGGAAATGTTTTTATGGGGGGTAAGTTAACAAAGAACCGGCAGTTGATGTTTAGACTATTTGAGACAAAAGGCCCCCAACCTTGCGGAGGGCGGCTTGATCGAGTAAAGTTCCAGTAATTACTCAACAAAGGAATTTTACTCAGATGAACAGTAACCAATATCCAGCCATGTCTCCCCTTGGGATCGGGTACGCTGGTTGTGGAATTATTCGCTGATAAATATGACTGCTCGCCCTTGGGTCACTCTGTCGAGTTTCTCTAGTGCCTGCTCTTGTCGGAAAGGTAGCTCCATTCCAATCCTCCATGCATTGCATGCCCCCTTTTGTATGATGTAGGCGCACGCCTCTTGCATCACAACTGCATGTTCGTTTGTTGCCTCTGTGTGCCCGGTTCTCCAATGTCCTTTGAATTGGATGGTTACCATCGCTCCATCACGCAGATTTTTCCACCAGCGATTACTGGTAAAAATGACAATCTTTCCTTGCGAAAGAAAATAGGTTACTGGGATGATAAATTGTCGCCCACTGACACGACCAGTAAAGGTGAGTAGGAGCATATTGTTGCTAAGCAGCCAGTGGAGAGGCGAATGCAGCAAGAAAATCACCAGTTTGTTGATACTTACAGGTGCGCGGTGCGGGAGCCATTTAAATGGAGGTGGTGCTGAGTTGGTCATAGAAAGGACTCACTTATGCTCTCGTACTTTTTTTAGGAAGAGACTCGGGGCGTAGCCTGCCCCGAGTCCCGATTTACCGTCCATTTGCGCACGCCAACACAATTCTAGTGAATGGCTCATTTCTAAAACTATCGTGTTTTTCTCTTAAACTACCGGCCTACGAGCAGACCGGGCCAGAATTGCACTAGCATACGACACTATCGGCCACGCACGCTCGATTTGGCGTTCGACGGTGAATACTGAGCCTAGTAATAGTCTGACTCTGGGGTGGCTACGGCGTTGCCTCTGCCAACTGGGCTTCAGTGAATTTTGTAATGCGCGGCTTTTGGTCCCTTTTTCGATTGCAATAACCTGGTTAGTTTCATACGACGTCTTCCCTCTCATTTTTATTCGATTGTTATTATAGCTGGTAGTGTCAATAAAACAGTTCGACCTCTCCATGTGATCTTGCTTAGAAACGTCTAGCACGATAATCAGGTTTCCCGTGCCACCTGTTATAATAGAATACCAGGAGTGCATCGCGGCGATATTGCTCTGTTTGTGTTTCTCTTTTGAGGAGAAGGAGTGTTGATGGCTCGTACCAATTTCACCATCGCCGAGACATCCAGATTGCGTCTGAGGTGTTTTACTGAGTCAGATCTTCTCGCATTCATTGCCTATCGCAATGATCCTCTGGTTGCCAGATACCAAAGCTGAGAGGGGATCAGTGAGGCTGAGGCATCTGCATTTCTTCAAGAGCAGAAAGAGGTCCAACTGGGCATGCCTGGACAGGGAATGCAGATTGGAATGGACCCGAAAAGGGAGATGGAGACTCTATGGAGAACTCGCAGTTTCTAAGGGGAAACGAGATCCCCGTGCTCAGCCTGGAAGATCGTAGAGCCAGAGGAAAGGCGTTACGAGCGCAAACGCCGCGCTCCAGCCACGCGGATTGGTCGCCTGATCCTGCTCGCCCTGATCCCATTGGCTTGCTGCAAGAAAGTAACAGAACACGCATTGCTCGTCTGGTGCCTCTTCGTTATGGGCGCATGAGTCTTTCGGCGGTTGCGTTTTTGCGTGGCTCGGCGGCGATTATGGCCTGCGACCTGGCCAAAACGCCCGTCTCCGGCATCTCAGCACAAATTTGTGGAGATGCACACCTGCTCAATTTTGGAACCTATGCAACCCCAGAACGCAGGCAAGTCTTCGATGTGAATGATTTTGATGAGACACTGACGGGACCGTGGGAATGGGATATCAAGCGTCTGGCGACGAGTGTTCTTGTGGCGGGTCGGCAAAATGGCTTTTCGGTTCAAGCGAATAGGCAGGCCGCAATCCAGTGTGTTCAGGCGTATCGGATGCATATGAACGAGTTAGGGAAGATGGGGTATGCCGATGTCTGGTATTCTACGATTAGAGCCGAAGAAACGTTGCAATTCGTGTATAAGCACAGTGGTCGGGACGTGAGCAACGCGATGGAAAAGGCACGTCAGCAGACGAATTTGCACATTTTTCCCCAGCTCGCACGTCGAGTCAAAGGTGGGTACGAGATCAAAGAGTATCCTCCGTTGATTACCCATCTGAATGAGGACCCACTGAGAGCGCAATTCCAGGCGCTGCTGGAAGGCTATTGTACCTCACTGCAAGAGGATCGACGTGCCCTGTTCAACCGCTATCGGGTCGAGGATCTTGCCAACAAGGTCGTTGGGGTTGGGAGTGTTGGACGCGTTGTTATGTGGCGCTGCTGCTGGGGAGCGACCAGAACGATCCGTTGTTTTTACAGATCAAGGAGGCACAGGCGTCGGTCCTTGAGCCGATCTTGCTCCATCTCCTTACGACAATCATGCGCAACGAGTTGTCAGCGGACAACGCCTGATGCAGGCGGCCAGTGATCTCTTTCTGGGGTGGACGCGAATGGATAGTACCCATTTCTATCTCCGTCAGCTCCATGATCGGAAGTATTCGCCTGCGTGGAAAAAATGAATGCCGATGGCTTGACGGCTTATGGGCGATTGTGCGGTTTTACCCTGGCGCGTGCGCATGCTCGTTCAGGGGATCCAGCCCAAATCAGCGGATATCTCGGCCTCAGCGACGTGTTTGATCAGGCGATAGCTTCTTTTGCGGTGCGCTATGCGGATCAGGTTGAGCGGGATTACACAGAACTGATGGCGGCGATCCAGGAGGGAAGGATTGTTGCCGAGATGGGCGTGTGAGGAATAGCTTTAGCAAAAAATGGAAGAGCGGATTTTTGCTGCTAAAAAAGGTTCAATTGTGCCACAGGACGTTTCCCATTGAACAGAATATAGGGGGATGCCTGTTCAGGAGTACGGATGCCCAGTTTCCGTAAGTCGGTCAACATGGTGAGTTTCCCCAGGCGTCGTGCCTTGAGAATGGCATCCGCTCCCACAGGACCAATACCAGGGATGCGGAGCAGTTGCTCACGTCGCGCGGTCATCAGTTCAAGGGGAGCTGTTCGCAAATGCTGCTCAGCCCAGGCATGCTTCGGGTCCTGTTCAATATCCATATTCCCATCGGCCAAAAGGGGAGATCCTCAACGTTCCAGTGATAGTCACGCAGCAAAAAGCTGGCCTGATATAAACGATGTTCACGCAAAGGATGGGTGGCAGGGAGGTTCTCAAAAGGCGTTTGTTCAACCGGATGAAAACCCGAGTAATAGGCGCGTGTGAAACCCATCTGACGGTACAATTGAGCACTGAGCACAAGCAGTTCCCTGTCGGTATCACCTACGGCTCCTACCACAAATTGCGTGACCGTTCCTGCTAGCTTTTCAGCGGGATGGGTGCGCCGTATCTGCTCTGCTGTCTGCAACATGCGCAGAAGCGAGCGTTGAAAATCCTTCTTCGGAGCTAATGCATCCAGCCGTTCCTGGGTTGGACCTTCGAGGTTGACCGAGACGCGATCCGCCAGTTGCATCAGCCGATACAGTTGATCGTCTTCAATCCCAGGCATCACCTTGAGGTGAAGATAGCCTCGATACTGATAGCGGTTGCGTACCAGTTCAGCGGTGTCAATGATCTTGTCTTGTGTTTTTATACTCCCCTTGATAATCCCTGAAGACAGAAACATCCCCTCGACCTGGCCTGCGTGCTGCAAGGTATCCAGGCTTTTTGCTAATTCGTCGGGGGTGAATGTGAGGCGCTTCATCTTGCTGCGCCCGGCGCGAAATGGGCAATAGTGGCAGTTCATCTCACAAGCCGTTGTCACCATGACTTTGAGAATTTTTTTGGGGCCTGTGGGTGTCGATACGTTGGTAATACATTCTGCGAGGCTTTGCGATTGATATGGGACACGACGGTGTTCCTGTTGAGGTCGATCCCCCACAAGCTCAAAGTGTGTTGCGTCACTCATCTGGGCGAGTTTTGTGATGGTATCGGGAAGGATTTGTGTGAGCATATCCACAGTATACAGAACATACGTTCTATTTGTCAATAGGAGAGTGAAACTCGAACTACCTTCTGTACGTTTTTGAACTGGCTTGCTAAGGGCCTGCGCGGGCCTGTAGAGCGGAATAGCCCTTTATTTTTGTCTATTTCGGTAGAGCTTTATCGAACGTTGTGGAGCTGATATGCTCTCAGTTTTGCTCTCATCTCTTCAATTCGTTGCTTCCTATGTCCAAGAAGATAATTCATAAAACCAGGTGGGAGGCCAGTGGGGAGAATCTCTTGATCCTTGCAGCTGTGAGTGGAAGGGGGGTCATGACACGTCCTGTCTCTCAAAGGATTTTTTTCAAGGAGAGATAATTCATAAAACCAGGTGGGAAGCCGGTTCAGCGTGTGTGATTATTCCCATTTCTTTGCAGTCCCTTGGATGCATAAAATTGCAGTAAAGTGCTTCTCACACGCTCAAAATCTGAAAGCTTAAAGAAGAGCTTTTTGACAAATTGGACTCATATCATTACAGAAAGTTGAAAATGGACGCATAAACCTTCAGAAAGTTGTAGACAAGAACAATCGAAAAAAAGCCACTCTCTTCTCATTTTTTAGAACAGACATGCTAAGTAGCCAGTGCAGGAAGGCTCCGAGAAAAATGAAGAAATCGAGGGCAAAGTCATCCAATGTATGAACGGATGTCCCAAGTAGCCAGCACAAGCCAACACAAGGTAATCACCAGGAAACAATACTCATTTCGGATGGAGAAGGAAAATCGATAGCGGGCTAAAAAGTGCAATGGCTGCAATTACAGCAGCGGTGAAAAGGAGTAGCCCCAGTATCTGAAAAGAACGTTGGCCAGTGTTCGCATAACCCGCGTGTAGCATAGATGCACCTGCAAACAGAACCACTGGCACGATCAGACCGGCACCAACCTGGACGATGGTGGAGAGTGCAAGCAAGACACCAATTGACGCCAAAGCAAAGTTGAGCCAGACCTGCCCATTGGTAGATTTCTTACTGCCCTCTACCACTTCCTTTAGCTGGTTCACAGCCTCAAAGATATCCTGCGTACCGTTCCACTGTGCAACACGCTGGAGTACTTCCTCGTAACACCTGGACAGTATTCCCCCATATTCACTTGAAGTATTTCGTGGCTGGATCAGGTCAGCTAAGACCCGTGCTTCCTCTGCATCCACGCCAGCAATCAGTGCCCATGCAGGAGCAATTGTCAGCCAACCACGCCGCTGCAAGTTTCGATCATAGTGTTCAAAACCGTTTGGTTCCCAATCATTGTTCACACTCTTCAAGTTAGTACCAATGAGAGTCTGTAGACGCTCCACAAATGCCTCTTGTACATCAAGAGCATACCGATCGTTAGCATTTTTCCTTTTCTCGCTATAGAAGCGATAGAGGAGAGGCTGCCGTGTACGGACTGCTTGAACATGAAAGATTATGTAAGCGGGCCTGGAAGACTCCGTAGCTGATATAACTTTTAAAAGCTCAAGGAGTTTCTCGATGACCTTCATTGCATCTTGATCTTTCAGCCAGGGTGCGTTCTGACTACCAGGTAGCGGGAGCTGGAAAATATGGATGGCCGCCCAGGCGCCCAAAGAGATGCTCCTGCTCTGGAAGTCTTTGGAAAACGTATAATCCCTTCCTGACGGTAAGCGTTCGCGCTTCCAAAGGATATAGCACGCGATGCCACTCACTGCGATTGGGTATGGCTTCTCAATGCGTAGAAAACGCTTGATATTGCCAAGCAATGCTTTTTCATTAGAGCTATGCTGCGGCGGCTGTAGGACTCTCACCGGTGATGATTGCGAACCTGCGTCAGTAATACTATTACTTGCTTGAAGCATATTGCTACTAGCAGCCCTGGTGGATACGGCATCCATCCCTTCTTGACGAGGGCCTTGACTTGTGGCGTCCAGCGATTTTTTATGGGCCCTTCGAAGAAAGCGCAGGTTCTGTATAAATAGACCCAGGCAGGTGAGTAAGAGAAGACCCAGGCAGGTCAAATAATACCTGTTTCTCTGCAAAAATTCCCCTTTGACCTGGCGTTGGTTATTGACACTTTGTTCTTTAATATACAAATCCTTACTACTTATGAGGTATGCTCGCACAAAAAATTGCTCGGAAAGGAAAGTTACTTATTTTCCGGCCCAGGCTGTATTACAGTATTTGCATATAAGAGCTTTCCGCTCTTGCTCAGTAATATAAAATTCCTCCATACGAAGGCTATTACAATTTGGACAATGTATGTAGTCATCGTGCCCATCACACCAAATAGCGTCTTGTCCATCATCTGTCCTACGGGGACTTATCCAAGAGCTATTGCATTGTGGGCAACGTGCCTTATTAGTCTCTCTAAAACCGCGCTGGTCATTCAATTCATCATCGCCAGGAGGAGGTGTGCTGCTTTCATCACCATTCATCGCAGATGCATCTGCAAAGGACCACTCTTTCTCCATTTTTCATCCTCCAACAGATTTATGTTTACGCTCCATAGATTACAAACGCTGCCCAGTGTATTGCGCTCTCCCAAAATCCTTGCCCATTTCTCGTATTAGATACACTATCCTGCGGATCTGTCTCGCCACGGGTCACCTCCAGCTCATGTACCAACTCGTCCGCTTCAAGTCCTTTGGCGATATGCATTGCACCTGCTGACTGGCAGTCTGCTCTCCATGTGGGCATCCCACGTAACCAACGCTGGGCCAACCAGAGCGCCTCTACCGGTTCTAGTTGATCACACAAGTGTAGCTCATAGAACTTGGTCATGAATGCCCTGGTTATAGTATCACTTATGGGCCAGAGACTTGCAAGTACTCCCTTTGCTCCCGCTTGTAGCCAACCTGCAGGCAGCCCTATTACTTCGTCAGGAAGTTCTATGTCTAACGAAGCGGTCTGACATGCTGAAAGCGATGCTAAACGAAGTTGCTCAAAGTGAATTATCTCAGGCTCGACCAAGTCATGTATCTTCAAGCGAGCACCAAAGGCAAGTAACAAGCCAGAGTTGTCGGGATCGGTAAGTTCAGCTTTTCCATGACAAGCGAAATGAATATGGGTCAAGGTCGACTCGCCTGCTTTCAAGGTTCCCAGCACTGCCTTCCAGGTTGCTTCCTTTTCAATAAATAAAGAGGCTTTTCCATGAGATCTCTGAGTAACCAGTTCATTAATAGCCCGTGCCTCGTCGCTTGCCCCTAATAATTTCTTTACTTCGGGGTCTTGGGGCTGTGGATCCCCCACTATAAGTGCATGGGGAATTTCAATAGAGTGCGAAGATGTCCGTCGTCGACAAATAGCCCAAGTGCGGGCACTCGGTGCATAGCTTACTCGTACCACATCTACAAGAGGCTCTGTCTCTCCATCTGTGGTAGCAGCAGGTACCAATGCGGCATGTAGTGGCAATAAGCCCAGGAGACCGCAAGGTACAATTACTAGATGCCGTATATTCTCTGCCCGACAGTATGCCGCTATCTGAGCTAGCACACCATTAGACACTCCCAACTGCTGCATCGAAGTGCTGAGTGCTTGATGTAACCTTTTATCATTATATTGTGCGGCCAGCAGGCCACTACTTCCATGCTTTTGAGTCCTGTCTTCTTGAGTAGTACCCCCGAGCAACAGAGTTACCTGTGCGCTTGTTAACTGCTCATCCCAACAGTCCTTAGTAAGGGGTGTACCCGTGTTGTTAGCCGAATTGCCTACCAGTATAGCAACTGCGCCAGCTTTACTACTAGCAATGTAGGCCAGTCGTTCATTTGGTGTCAGGATATCAACGGCCCATTTGAGTACGTCATCCTGGCGAAGGAAATCTGGTATCGACTCACGGATGCGCGCAACGAGCGCATCGTAATTTTCACGAGCTTTCCGTGCTTCTTCGTAACTGTCACGTTGAGTTTCCAAAACAGCTATCAACGTACTTTCTTGCTCCACGGTTACCCGATTGACCGTCTTTTGCGCTGCGCCTAAACCCATATTGGCACCTGTAGCAGACATCAATGCAGAGGGCTCGCTGCGTGTGCTACTAAGGCGTGAGGCAGTGAACAACTGGTCGCTCAACCTGCGAAACTCTACTAGCAAGTCTGGATCTAGCTGCTCTACTTGAATGATCTGCGCTTCCTGGCGGGCAATGGCTTCACCTGTAATCCGCGCCCGCCCGCGTTCAAGGACGTTCGCGGCAGTATCGATCTGGCCTATCCGGGTGCATGCATAAGCCAGGTGCGAAATGAGTTTCTTTCCCCTCTGTGAGGGTAGCCTGCCTACCGAGGACAGTAACTTCGAGCGCGAAAAGATAATCAAGTGTGTCAAGCGCTGAGGTGAGTATATTCACTGCCTTCTCCCACTCACCTTCCTCGAATAGCAGCATCCCTGCTGACTGTGCGATACGAAAATGTTCTCCCGGCACAATCTCTCTCTTAAACACGGTGAGTGCAGCCTCGTAGCAAGTGATGGCTGTCCGAAGCATCTCTGCCCGTTCCGCACCCTCTTGTAGTGACGCCAGGCGCTGCCAGGCAGCTCCCTTATATTTTTGTATCCACGCCCACACATCGAGAGCTACCTCGTGACGCCACTCCTGCAGGGCATTGTCGTAGTAAACAATGACTTCACGTAGCGTCTCCTCTCGTTTTGTGCCTTCTTGCAGTGTCGCCAGATCATCGTGGGCAGCTCCTATCTTGAACTGTATCGATGCCCACGCCTTCGGATCTACCTGGTGACGCCATCCCGACGAAGCGCTACCATAACAAGCGATGGCTTTCTCCAGGCTCCTCTTTCGTGTGTCATCTTTCTGGCTTTCCGCTAGCGCTAGCAGGGTATTACCCTTAAGAATTTGCACCGCTGCCCATACCCATTCGTCCGGAGCTGCCTTGTGTCGGTATTCCAGCAGAGCCTTGTCGTAGCAATCCATGGCTAACAGCAATGTCTCCTTCCGTACCGTGCCTTTCTGATGTTTCGCCAGATCCGACAGGATTCCCCCTCTAACAAACTGTGCTATTGCCCAGAATTCCGGGCACCCTTGAGGCACCTCTCAAAAAAGTCGTTGTCAAAACAAGCGATGGCTTTCTGCAATCCCTCCTCTTGCGCCGTCCCTTCCTGAAGATTTGACAAAAGCCACAAGGCGAGGCTTTTTGGATCTCAATAGCCAGAATCTTTGTCTCATCCTTCGGAGCTGCCTTCTGACGGTATTTTAGTAGAGCGCTGTCAAAACAAGCGATGGCTTCCTGCAAGGTCTCCTCTCGGTTTGTGCCCTCCTGGATTTCCGGCAAATTCATGAAGGCCATACCCTTACTTAGCTGCACCCCGGCCCATCTGATTGCATCCGCCTCGCTGCCGTATTCCTCTAAGGCGGCGTTATAGCAAGAGATTGCACGTACCATCTGTGCGTTTTGATCCTTCTGGAGATTTTTCTCAGGTCCAAGTAAAAGGACATCACCCAATCTCGCTTGCATAAAGGCCCACGAAGCAGGTAGACGCTTGCGTGATACAGACGCAAGCACTATTTCGCAGATGGCGACCCAAATAGAGACGTTCTTATGCCGGTCACGTGTTGCTAATCGTAGAGGTAGAAGTATGAGGAGGCGAAAATAGCATAGCATGAACCAGAATACCTCGGAGGGGCGCCGAATTACGGTTCTTCTTTTCACCATCCAAACTGTAAAAAGGGTAATGTAGATAAAAAAAAATGCGAAGACCGCCAACTCATAAAGAAGCAAATTCGACATCAGCTCATAGAGAAGCAAGTTCGTCCTCCTTTTAAATGTAAGTAAGGGGTACGTGTGCGGTTGCTAGACATATCCAGATCACTGCTGTCACATCTTTTGCTCCTCGTCAAATCGACTGAGTAGATGTGAAGTGGCCTTACACCAGATAGGAGCAGGGAAGTACCGAAGATGGTCCTGTGGGGAAAGAAGAGTAGAAATTCTTCTTTCTCATAACCACACCATATCACTAAAATAGATATATGTCAAGTATATAAAAATTCTATTGATATTAACTGGTAATGTGCTTTTTTATAAATTTCACAAGGGTAGAGCCGCTATTAGCTCCATGAAAATTATTGTTTGGTCATGTTTGGAAGGGTCGCTAGCAGCATTGATGCGGCTCAGATATTGAAAATCTGGACTGGAATGGTCGAGAAAAGCTATAGCAATGCCCCTGACTCCCAAAGAGATCACTTTAAATGAAAGCACTTCTTGTCGCCAGATTTTTGGAAGCAAAAGATTGCAGTAAAAATTGGAAGGATAAACTTGCACTTGCTGCAAAGAAATGGGATTAATGACACAGGTATAGATGTGGGTGGAAAGGAAATGCCGAAGGGGGGACTCGAACCCCCACACCCTTTCGAGTACAACGCCCTGAACGTTGCGTGTCTACCAATTTCACCACTTCGGCTCACTGGCCCGCTCTCTTGCGGACGTGCCTAATATTACTGTATCTCTTGCGACCTGTCAATACCTTTCGACACACTTTTTCAAATGATTAGAAAACTAACTGCTGCATGACCTTCTCTATCCTCACTTCCGCGTGATATAATAGAAATAACAAACCCCCCGACAGGGATGATAACCTCGCCATTGTTTGCCCAGACAATGACAGTATGACCCCTCTCTCATCCTCCTGCTCGGGCCAGAACTCTATCGATTGCTAGACTTGGAGCGTTTTCATGCAAAACCAGGAGGCCCCCATCCTCGCCGCCATTGACATTGGTAGCAATACTATCCATATCGTGGTCGCTAGATGCTCTCCCACTTCCCTGGAAATTCTGCACGATGAACAGGATATGGTGCGCATCGGCGAGAGCGTGACGGCCAACGGCGAAATCTCAGCACAAAAACTCGACGCGACAATCTCCGTCCTGTCACACTATAAAACTCTCGCAGCAGACTATACCGCTTCACCTATCCTGGTCGTGGCAACGGAAGCCATCCGCAAGGCTCGCAATAGCCAGCAGTTTCTTGCTGCTATCCACTCCTCTACCAACCTCGATGTCCACATTATTGACGGCACTGTAGAGTCCCTCCTGACCTTCTATGGCGCAACATACGAACTCTATCAAGAGCCACACCCTCCCTCCCAGGTCGCCGTACTGGACCTCGGCGGCGGTAGTATGGAACTGGTGACTGCTAGAAACAAACAGGTTACCTGGCACATCTCCGTCCCCTTAGGCTCTGGCTGGTTGCATGATCGTTACCTCCAGTCTGACCCGCCCTCCGAGGAAAATCTGGAGGTCGCTCATACCTTTTTGAATACGTATATCGCTGGCCTGCATTTTAAACAACGCCCTCCAGCCTTGATTGCTACTGGTGGGAGCGCGAATTCCTTGTTATTGCTGGCCCGTCGTGCTTTTGACCTGCCCGAACACGAAACACGTCTGACTTATGAGCAGATTGTGCGCTGCGAAGTCCTCTTGACCAATCTCCCAGCCGAAGAGATCAGTCGACGCTATGAGCAACCTCTCAAACGCGCTCGTATCCTGCCCGCCGGCGCACTGATTATTAATGCACTGATGATTAATCTACAACTGAGCGAGATTCGCATCAGCACCCATGGCATACGTGAAGGCGCTCTACTGGCCTATGCTCGCTATGGAGATCAATGGCTGCACTGCCTGCAGGAAAATGCACAGTCCTCAGAGCAAGAGAATGGAACTGCCAGCACATCCGACGATGAGCAGGAAGAAACATTCGCCCAATCAGGCTCTCGTCTGCTCCTCGAACGAACGCACAAAATGCTGGAATGGCGTTCGGAAGTGCTGAAGCACGAGGATATCGAGGCCGTACATAAAATGCGTGTAGCCTCTCGTCGCCTACGCGCCGTGCTCGATGCTTACGCGTCCGCCTGCGACCCCAAGAAATTTAAAAAGGTCTATCCCCAGGTCAAAGAGATCGCGGATATCCTGGGCAAAGCACGCGATACCGATGTAATGGTGGCGAATTTACAGCAACAACTTGAACATGCTCCAGATGAGTCCCAGGCCGGTTTGCAGTGGTTGATTTATCACCTGAGTTCTTACCGGCGGGCGCATCAGGAGAAACTTGAGGCGTTTTTACAGACGTTGGATGATGATGCTTTCGTCAAACAGATGATGTCGTGCCTTCCAAAAGGAGAGAATAACCGTGGCAAAGGCTAAACCAGTTACCGGGTTGGATATTCATGCTCCAACAGAGGTGAATGCACGCATTATTGCGAAGACACGCCTCGCAGAAATTTATGACTGGGAGCAGTATGTCGATAATCCCTATCATGTGCGAGAACTGCACAATCTGCGCATTGCTGCCAAACGCCTGCGCTATACTCTGGAAATATTTGCGGATATCTTGCCTCCTCCCGTTGCGCCTCTTCTCAAAGAAGTTGAGCGGATGCAGGAAGAACTGGGAGCCTTGCACGATAGCGATGTAATGATTGCTTTGCTACGTCTCTGCCTGGGCGCTCAGGATGCTGGCTCTGGCTATGAATATGCTCTGGCCCATGCTCGCAAAGTTCAGAAAAAAGCAGACTTTACCATCAACCCTGATATGATAGCTTGCTTGCTGAATCCTGCAGCCGCACCTTCAGCCACAGAACGCCAGGGTCTGGAGTCTTTCTTGCTCGACCTGCGCCAGCGCCGTAATGAACAATATTCTACCTTCTGCCAACATTGGCATTCCTTGAAGGCCGAAGACTTTCGTAGTATGGTTCTCAGTGCACTCGATGCGGCGTAGGGACGTCACCTTGCGTGCGCCCAGTTCCTGGCAACATGGTCTATTAGAAAGCGGGCGCACGCAAGGTGACGTCCCTACGCCTGGGTTTCATCGTAAAAAAGGCCAGTTCAAATGATGATCAACAGGGTATAGGGTTGAGATATATGTCCGGTTGAGCACGTAATTAGAGAAGAGAGGAAAGCTTTTTTCACTTAGTGGTCAAGGTTGCAGATGTATTTCGTATATTTCAATGTACCAGTCAAGTAAGTAACCAGAAAAAGGAGTTATCTGTGACGACCTCGGATTCGCTCGATGAACTGAGCTGGTGGGGACATACCGAACCCACAGACGAAGAGCTTTATCTTAGCGGAGGATTGATGGTAGAGGATTGGCCTCATGCCCGCCAGGTCATGTATCTCTCTACACAGTTGTTTGAAGCTACTCTACCACTCCATTCTCTCAATGTACGTGCCTTACAACAACTCGAACGTGCTGCGCTTTTACACAATACGGGCATGCTGGTGGAGAGTCGCCGTCATCATAAGCATTCATTCCGCTTGATCAAGGAGACCTCGTTGCCCGACTTCACTGATGAAGAGCGCTACGAGATTGCTTGTATTGCACGCTATCATCGTCGGGCATTGCCAAGCACGGCTCACGAGGAGTTTGCAGCACTCAGTCGTAGTGCACGTAAGCGTGTTTCGGCACTGGCTGCTCTCTTGCGCATTGCTGATGCTCTTGATTTTAATCATGATGGCCGCGTCCTGCGTCTAACCGTTGAACCTGAATTGTCTAATCGGCGCACCTGGACTATCTTGCTCTGGGTTCGCCCGCTGGCCGATCTCGACGAAGAACTGGAACATGCTTATGCCAAGGCCGATCTCTTTGAAAAGGTCTTCAAGCACAAACTGCGCTTTGTGATTCAAGACTAACACCCGTAGCAATCCAGATCCTTTTCTAAGCAGGGAATTCTGTTTTATATTGTTGTGTCCCCTGCTACGAGTGGGAAACTGGGTGGTCTCTCTGGTGTGAATTCGTGTAGTACGATCACGGCTCCACAGGTATCCACAGGCGAAATCCATACGACCTGTCGTCGCTCCTCTCGATAGGTATAATCGACTCCATGGGCATCAAGATAGTCCCTTCACAATACAAAAAAGTACGGACACGATTTCTTCGTGTCCGTACCATATACGACATGTATTCCATGCCTGTTTTCCTATATTATCCTCGTGCACGCGCCAGTTCGCGTTCACGTACAGCTCTTCTCGTCTCCCGTTCTTCACCCCCACCCAGATGATTAAAGCCTATCTCACCCTTCTCCCACATTACCAGCAACATACTGGCGTTGAAGATTGAGGAGTAGGTTCCGCTGAAGATACCAATCAGTAGAGCCAGTGTGAAGTTGTGTACACTACCAGCTCCGGTGAAGAGTGTCAGTGTAAGTAGCGTGAAGAGCACTGTGAGCGAGGTGTTCAGCGAACGCGCCAGTGTTTGTACAAGACTGGCGTTTACCACCTGCTCAAAGCTCTCAGATGTGCGCCGCAGCAAATTCTCGCGTACACGGTCAAACACCACAATCGTGTCATGGACAGAGAAACCCACGACTGTAAGCAATGCGGTGATAAACAATGAGTCGATCTGTATGGCGAACAACTTGCCAAGAATTGAGAAGATACCAACGACAACCAGTACGTCGTGCAGCATGGCGAGAATGGCGCAAGCTCCGTAGCGATATGCTTTAGGCAACTTGCGGAACGAGAACCAGATGTAGAGCAGAATGAAGCACGATGCTGCCAGAACTGCCGTGATAGCATATAGTGTCGTCTGCTGCGCAACTGCTGGACCTACTGTGGAGTTTGAGTCCATGTACAAGTAAGGGCCACCATTTTGCGAAACGAGTGCCTGGATATTAGCAACAGCATCCGTTTGCAACGTAGTAGTTGTCTGGATCGTGAGCAGATCCGAGACTATCCCTTGCTTCACATCCTGCACTTTTACTGGAATTGTACCACTGGCGCTGGTGCTGGGTGTGGTAGTGGTTGCTGTTGCCGTAGGTGTAGGTGTGGGTGTTGCTGTTGCGCTGGTTGAGCTACTTCCAGGCGCAGTCGTATTCGGCAACTTGCTCAGAAGGCTTTCGATATCACTGATTTTGGGCACACTTGTGAAGCCAGTGACGACGATAAGTGTGTAGTAGGTTTTGCTTTTTGGCGCTACAGGAATATCGCGTGGATTAATGGACGTACCTGAGTACTTATTCTTTAGATCTGTCCCAATGGTGTTAGAAACAGTGCTATCTACTTGTGTATTTAGTCGTATCCAGACAGTCTCACCAGGCGTAAGCTTGGGGTTGCTGCCCGGAACAACTTGCAGATCCTGCAAATTAAGTGGTTTCAGTATATTGTATAACTGAACTGCACTCAGTTTCTGTTGTGGTCGTAGTTCCATGTTGGCACCGCCCAGAAAGTCGATGCCCACATCCAGGTGGAAAATGAGTAGGGAGATAACGCCCGGTACGATAACCACCAGCGAAAGCAATAGGAACATATAACGATATTTTACCAGGTTAAACACGACTTCCTCCTCTACACCATGCCATTCCGTCGTCCAAGAGAGGCTGTGGCAATAGAGCCAGCAGGCAACCCGAAGAACGCAGGATGGTTAATGGCACCCGTCGGTACAAGCAGGTTCAGGAGTGTGCGTGTAACGACGACGGCGGTAAACATACTGATAGCAACACCAATGGCGAGTGTAGAGGCAAAACCAACGATGGTCGTTGCGCCAAAATTACTGCCAAATGTGTAGAGAACCGAGCAGGTGATAAGTGTCGAGATGTTTGAGTCGCGGATCGACGGCCATGCGCGTTTCCAACCAACATCAATAGCCGACGCGAGCAATCTCCCAGCTCTTAGCTCTTCTTTGATGCGTTCAAAGATCAGCACGTTAGCATCTACTGCCATACCAATCGAAAGAATGAAGCCCGCAATACCTGCCAGCGACAGTGTCACTCCGATAAGTTTGAAGATGGCGAAGGTGAAAAGCGTGTACATCACGAGCGCAATAGATGCCAGGAAGCCAGGCAAACGGTAGTAGAATAGCATAAACAGAATGACGATGCCAATACCGATCTCACCAGCCAGCAGGCTTCTGTTGATCGAGTCCTGTCCCAGCGTTGCTCCAATGGTGTTTTCACTTTCAACTGACATCGGTACAGGTAAGGCGCCAGATTGCAAAATGTTTTTTAACGCTGTTGCTGATTGCAGCGTGAAATTGCCTGTGATGACTCCACTGCCTGGTAACGCTGCTTGAATCTGTGGTGACGAAATGACAGACCTATCAAGTGTAATGGTCATGTAATTGCCGACGTTGGCTGATGTGAACGTGTCCAGTTGTTGAAAGGCTGCACCTTTCATGGCAAAGCTGACCTCGTATTGCCCTGTTTGTTGATCCTGAGTTACACCCAACTGACCAGGATCAAGGTCTTTTCCAGTGAAGAGCGGTTTCCCATTCGTTGTTGGATACTGGCTTGGATCAAAGGTTGAGCCCTGAGTTGCATTTGCACCAGCCGAACCTGTATTCCATATTTCGAGAACGCCTTGTTGCTTCAGGGAGTTAATAATCTGCTCCTGGTTGCCACTATTGGCACCCGGCAATTCTACTAAGACGCCCGTCTGGCCACCAACACTTTGCAACCGAACCACGGGTTCGTTGACGCCTGCTGCATTACTGACACGCCCCTCAATCTGTGTAAGTACGCCCTGCATATCCGAATCACTTGGTTGTTGCTTGGGATTCGTTGGTAGCAGCAAAACCTGGATGCCGCCCTTGAGATCAAGACCCTCTGTGATGGTCCAGGGATTGGGCAGCTTGCCATCTATCCCTTTTGTCGGCCAGAAAATGACATACGCCGCGCCCAATGCTAATACAACGATAAACAAGAGGAGCGGCAATGTTCCTCGACGCATAGTTCTTGTTCCTCTCACTCAATATTAAGAATGTCCTGTGACTACTATTGTTCGGTGAGCGCGGTAAATGGTGCATTCATATAGTTTATAGCTGCCTGGTTGATCTGCTGAACACACCAATAAATAGCGTCCTATAAGGTGGACGCAATAAGCGCTATCATAATTCCTGTGCAGTATAGCATAGTTGCTGTGCGTTGCCTATCCCACCCAGTCTTGTGTTCACGATAGCAATGTGGATTGATCATAAACTGACCATCACGGTTATTCCGCTATACAGTGCTTTCTACCCCGCGTTCCCCATCTTTTCGCGCTCTTCCGAATCTTTTCTTCTCTATTATTCGTATCAGAGAGAGAAAAGTTGCTTTTTTCTGACTTCTATCATGCATTGCAGATCATGAAACAAACATTAAGTTTTGAGCATTCTCGGGTAGCCTATCCCCTCAATAATCTGGGTATCATCTATAGTAAACACGACTTCCTTCTCTACAGTGTACCATTCCGGCGTCCAAGAGAGGCTGTGGCAATGGAGCCAGCAGGCAACCCGAAGGACGCAGGATGGTTAATGGCACCCGTCGGTACAAGCAGGTTCAGTAGGGTGCGTGTAACGACGACGGCGGTAAACATACTGATAGCAACACCAATGGCGAGCGTAGAGGCGAAGCCAACGATAGTCGTTGCGCCAAAATTACTGCCAAATGTGTAGAGAACCGAGCAGGTGATAAGTGTCGAGATGTTTGAGTCGCGGATCGATGGCCATGCACGTTTCCAGCCTACATCGATGGCCGACGCGAGCAATCTCCCAGCTCTTAGCTCTTCTTTGATGCGTTCAAAGATCAGCACGTTAGCATCTACTGCCATACCAATTGAAAGAATGAAGCCTGCAATACCTGCCAGCGACAGTGTCACTCCGATAAGTTTGAAGATGGCGAAGGTGAAAAGTGTGTACATCACGAGCGCAATGGATGCCAGGAAGCCAGGCAAACGGTAGTAGAATAGCATAAACAGAATGACGATGCTGATACCAATCTCACCAGCCAGCAGGCTCCTGTTGATCGAGTCCTGTCCCAGCGTTGCTCCAATGGTGTTTTCACTTTCAACTGACATCGGTACAGGTAAGGCGCCAGATTGCAAAATGTTTTTTAACGCTGTTGCTGATTGCAGCGTGAAATTGCCTGTGATGACTCCACTGCCTGGCAATGTTGTATCAATCCGTGGTGACGAAATGACAGACCTATCAAGTGTAATGGTCATGTAATTGCCGACGTTGGCGGCTGTAAAGGTACTCAATTGACCAAAGGCTGCACCTTTCATGGCAAAGCTGACCTCGTATTGCCCTGTCTGCGGATCCGGAGTTACATCCAACTGACCAGGATCAAGATCTTTTCCAGTGAAGAGCGGTTTCCCATTCGTTGTTGGATACTGGCTGGGATCAAAGGTTGTACCCGCATTTACACTGGTCGAACCTGTATTCCATATTTCGAGAACGCCCTGTTTCTTCAGTGAGCTAATAATCTGCTCCTGGTTACCACTATTGGCACCCGGCAATTCTACTAAGATGCCTTTCTGGTTACCAACTTTTTGCGGTCGAACCACGGGTTCGTTGACGCCTGCTCCATTAGTGACGCGCTGATTAATACTTTCAAGCACGCCCTGCATATCCGCATCTGTGGGATTTTGCCCGGCTTTTGGTAAAAGCAGGACCTGGATGCCACCCTTGAGATCAAGGCCTTCTGTGATGGTCAAGGGATTGGGCAGCTTGCCGTCTATCCCTTTTGTCGGCCAGAAAACAGCATACGCCGCGCCCAATGCTAATACAACGATAAACAAGAGAAGTGGCAATGTTCCTCGACGCATAGTTCTTGTTCCTCTCACTCAATATTAAGAATGTTACTATTGTTCGGTAAGCGCGGTAAGTGGTGCATTTATATAGTTTATAGCTGCCTGGTTAATCTCCTGAATACATCAATAAATAGCGTCCTATAAGGTGGACATAATAAGCGCTATCATAATTCTTGTGCAGTATAGCATAGTTGCTGTGTTGCCTATCCCATCCGGTCTTGTATTCACGATAGCCATGTAGATTGATCGTAAACTGACCATCACGGTTATTCCGCTATACAGTGCTTTCTACCCCGCGTTCCCCATCTTTTCGCGCGCTCTCCCGAATCTTTACTTTTATATTATTCGTACCAGAGAGAGAAAAGTTGCTTTTTTCTTACCTTTGCCCAGTAAATGAGAAGAGTGCTTTACAGGTGAGCGTATGAAGACAGCCATCAAAACAAGGAGTTTGCTTCATCCCCCCAAAAAAGAACTCCTCCAGCGTAAACTCAGAGAACCATTGCGTTAACTTGCTACCACAATCGCGCAATCCTTGTTTCGTTGTTTATTTTCAGAAAATAATGTAATATTAATGGAAGAGTATAAACGAAACAAATATTATGACCATTGCTCAACATTTAATCGCCCTGATAATACAAAGGAGTCCCATCCACATGAAAATCCTCCTGACCGGCGCTTTTGGTAACCTTGGCATGAGCACCCTGCATGAACTCCTCCATCAGGGACACCAGGTTCGCTGCTTCGTGACCCGTCGCAATGCTCACGTACTCACCGCCAGGCGTTTCGCGGACAAGATCGAACTGTTCCGCAGCGACTTGCTCCAACCCTCCGAACTTGCAGCCGCAGTCAAAGATCAAGATGTTATTATCCACACCGCTTATATCATTCCTCCCTTGAGCGAGGATCACCCCGAACTTGCACGCCTGATCAATGTTGAGGGCACACGTAATCTTCTCTCAGCCGCCTGCCACCAGCCCAAACCACCGAAATTTCTCTTTGCCTCTACATTTCAGGTCTTCGGCACTACTCAACATCTTCCTCCACCACGCAAAGTCACTGATCCAATCCAGGCCATTGATCACTACTCTACACATAAAATAGCCTGTGAAGAGATGGTACAGTCATCTGGACTGGAATGGTCCATCTACCGCTTCTGCGATATTGTCCCTCTAACTTTGCGCAAACCTCATCCTATTATGTATAAAATTCCCCTCTCAACGCGCTTCGAACTCGTACACACCTATGATGCTGGTTTAGCTATTGCTAATGGTATGCGTAACGCGGAGATATGGGGTAAAATCCTGCTTATTGGTGGCGGCTCCTCGTGCCAGGTGACGTACCACGAATATCTTGAACGCATGCTTTCTATGATGGGGCTGGGTATGCTGCCGGAGTGCGCCTTTTCTACCACACCCTACTTTGCCGATTGGCTCGATACTGAGGAAAGTCAGCGCCTGCTTGACTACCAGCGCTATTCCTTTGAGGATATTATTCGGCACTTGACACGTCTCTATGGTCATCAGAAGGAGCTTATTTCACTGGTGCGCCCCATCGCCCGCTGGTGGGTGTTGCGCCTCTCTCCTTATTATCACCGTCGTAATTTTATAGAAAGATCTTGCATTGGAGATTTGCCACCATTATCCGTTGAATCCAATTGAAGACTATTCAGGTCTTTTTATCTGATGGTGGCAACACGCTTCATCGCGTTCCTGTCACATGCATACCTTTTCTCTCGTGCATCTATTATCTGAATAAAACAGTAATATATGTTGGAATATATGTTAAGAAGCACTTGGGGAACACTTCTTTATGGCATATATAAAGGTGAATTTATGAAACAGGCTATGTTTGCTCAACAAAAACGGCTCGTAAAAATTGACCCTCGCATCAAAATGCTCTCGTGGATGCTCATCTTTTACTGGATATTCGCTGCTTTCGAGTGGTTTTTGGCAATCACGAGGGTACTCACTGGCGTCGGTCCAATCAATGCGCAAGGACAATTTTCCTTTGGCTTATCCTTCAATACCTTTGGTCCGCCCATTGTGTGGACAGGATTGGCAATTCTCTATATTTTCGTCGTGCGGGTCTGGAAACGCTTTGATCAGAAGCGCCAGGCAGCCGCTCAAGGCGATGCGAGCTTACTTGCTGATGAACAACCTGTCCCAGACGCTCAGGCCGTTTCGCTGCCATTGACCATCAGAATGCGTTCCAATAGGCGTTTGATGGTAACTATGACCGTAACACTATTCCTCCTGCTTATTCTCCCCTTTATTGGTGGTTTAGTCTTCGGACTGTTTGCATCTGGCCCTGATTCAATCAATACAGCCCTTATGGATATGGGGCCATTTCTCATTATCCTGGGTGCCTGGACGCTCGTGGTGTTGCTTATCGTTGGAATCATGTATGCTGTTTTGTATACAAAAGCACGCGAACAGGTGACGCTCACCGATTATGGCATTATGGTTTCCGGTCTGACCCCTCGTCCACAAAGCATCTCCTGGAGCGAGGCACGCCTCTTTACTATTGTCAATCCCTATAATTTCAAACGTCTTAAGGATCGGCAACCACTGGTGTTGGAGGTTGCGAGTGAACATGACCTCGTTCGTTGGACCTGGTTGCGCCCCAAATCTTTTCGTTCGGGTTTTGCTATACCTGTGCTGCCACCAGAAGAATATGAGCAACAGATGCGCAATGTGCTCTCAGTCATCGCGGCAAAAACTGGCCTGCCATTATACGATCTCAGGAAGAAGCAAGATATCCATAATCAACAAGGGAAGAATAAAGAAGATTTGGGGTATTGAGTATACTATATATAGATGCTTTATAAGCTGCATCACTATTACAATTCAGGCATCCACAATTTGAGGCAGCACGGTGGGAAATGTCAGGTGGAAGGGGACAAGATGGCAAAGCGCAAGCGCCAAAAGGAGAGGCGAAAGGTCTGGTGGAAGGAGAGGCTAGAGCATTGCGTGCAACGATTCTTACCTTCGTCAAAGCACGCTTCCCTTTGTTGGCAAAACAAGCACGACAGCAAGTCGCTCACATGACGGACACTGATGACCTGCAAGATCTCTTTGAGCAACTCGTGAGTGTTCCCGATGAAGCATCGGCTTGTGCACTTCTCACCACGCTAACGGGCTGACCTCGCCCAGGTGAATGAATACCTCCTGGCGTTCATTTCTTAAGAAAACGACGGACCCGGTAGTACCGGGTCCACCGCTTTCTGGTTAGCGCCGCCTCTTTTTCCCACTCGTTCCCCTCAATGCCCACATTACAAGAGCCAATCCTGCTACTGTCCCCATGACAAGTTTTTGTCTACGCGAGAAGCTCTTCAGGAGTAGCGAGAAATAGATCACGAGCGTTTGCCAGAGCGTCTTATAGTCAAGGGTGCTGAAAAGGCCATCAGCCAATCCGAACGGAAAGAGTGCTGGCATCGAACCTCGCGCATACTCAATCATCCAGACGTGATCGGGATAATGCATGCCTGCACTCTCTCCCTTGCCCACGAAGACATGATCTCCCGGCGTGTACACATCGCGCGTGAGCTGTCCCTCGCTGTAATACCATGCCTCTCCATCAAGCACGGTATCATAGAATTCGGCCAGGTGTCGTCCCGTGTGTCCCTCACTGCCGATTGGCGTGCCCCAGATCATGATATATTCGGTCAAGGAGGCGTGGTACAGCTTCATCTGCAACATTACGCCACCTGCATTGTTGAAAATCCAGGGCTTCGAGGTGTCGATTGCGCCAGGATACTGCTCCGACAATTCCGCTGCGATATTAGCAAACATATGCTCAAGAGGCTGCTCACCGAGATGCTTCTTACTGATCTCATGAATGACGACAGGATCAAAAATATATTTGCTCATGCGTGTCCTTCTTTCTAGAGCTATTAATTTGCCTTCCTCGCCGGGGAGCGGCTTCAGAACAACCATCGGAAATATGCGCGTGGTCAACTTTTGATATTCGGCAAAGTTAGGACGAACTTTCAGCAGCATCTGCCAGAGTCGTTCCCGCTCTTTCTCATCTACTACTGTCTCTGCAATCACTTCCCGTTTGATACGCCCATGTTGCACCCAGACGCGCGGATGTGCCTGCAGATTGAGGTACCAGGCAGGCGGCTTCGGTGAGCCATTATTTGAGGCGCAGACAATCAGGTTTTCACCATCCCGAAAATAGAGCAATGCATGAGGACGGGGCTCACCACTTTTGCGTCCAACGCCATGCAGTATAAGCATAGAATAGTGTAGCTGCTTCTCTCCTATGCGTCCATCGGTGAACTGGTAGAGAAACTGCGTTGCCCGGTCTGCTACGAGCATGACCTCGTTGGGGACATGTGTTGTTATACGTTCTACAATCTGTATGACTGTCCGGGGAATATTCGAACTCATATTTTCACCTCTTATTTCGATCTCTGCTGTTTCTAGTTTGCGCTATACGTAAAGCAAAAGTCAAGGAACGAAGTGAACAAGCCCGTGGTTCGTGGCCCATGACCCGTGGCCCCTATACGTGGTAAAATGAGGCATGGCTGATATGTTATCTATTTCTACACGGACTTTACAGCGCTTTAAACGTATACAGGCGCTACTCGATCAACTTCAACCAGAGGCCGAGCCGCGTGCTTATGTTGTTCCTGGTGCACCAGAACCGCGCAATAGCGCGATAGTTTTTCCTGGTTCGTTCAATCCGCCTACGATGGCTCACATTGCCCTGTTGAAGCAAGCGCGGGTGTTTGCTCGTGCACATGAGCCAATGACGCTCTACGCGGCGTTCAGTAAGCATACGGTGGATAAAGAGGCGGTAGAGCGGCCTTTGCTGCTGGATCGTATTGTACTGCTGGATAATATTTTGCGTAAACGTCTGCCGCATGCTGGTATTCTGTTATTTAATCGGGGTCTGTATGTGGAGGAGGCTGAGGCAATACAGCGTTCATTCCCTCGTGTAAGGCGTATTCTTTTTCTGCTTGGCTTTGACAAGATTGTGCAGATTTTTGATCCTCACTATTATGATGATCGTGATGCTTCGCTCTCTGAACTTTTCAAGCGGGCCGAACTGCTGGTTGCACCACGTGGCGATGCGGGAGAGAAAGAGTTAAGTGAACTGTTACATCTGCCACAAAACGAGCGCTTTGCTCACTTTATTCATCCACTCCCTTTTAACGGCGCTTATCGCAATGTCTCTTCTACTTCTGCTCGGCAAGGAGCAAATGGGACAGCTTCTGAGGTGCCGCAAGAGGCGCGACAATTTATGCGCGAGACACATGCATATACATCCCCCCTGAAGAAGAGCGATGGCTCAGAAGTCGATTATTATGGTTTGCGTGTGCAATATTTTCAGCATCTCTTGCATCAGTAAACGCCCTACGTGTGTGAGATGTGGAACGTAAACAGTGTTGCACCAATTTGAATCTGGTCACCCTCGTGAAGGAGTGTGCGCACAATGGCCTGCCCGTTAACAAATGTCCCGGTCGCGGAGCGATTGTCGGTCAGCTCGTATTCTTCGCCAGGGAGTTCGTGTAGCGTTGCATGATGTCGGCTCACCGCCAGGTCTTCCAGGAAAATGTTGCAGTCACGGCTACGTCCAATAGTCATCCTGGGCAAGAGTTCGACGCTTTGAATGCCGCTATGCGCATTTTGCAGGTCAAGGCGTGCGATAGCCTGGGTATCAGGCGTTTTGCCAATGAAAAGTTCGCGTCCACGTGATGAAGCGAGCTGGAATGGGCGTGTCCCTTCATTGGCGTAGAAGGTGAGTTGTGTATTGCCAAAAAGAAGCTGATCCCCACTGTTAAGCGGCTGTTCTTTGACCGACTGCCCATTGACATAGCAATCTCCTTTGCCATGATCGTCGCGGAGGATATAGCCTGTCGCCACACGCAAAATGCTAGCCTGCTTGCGGTGTACCGTGATATCTTCTAAAAATATATCGCAATCGCGGCTACGACCTATGGTCGTACGTTCTTTCCATAATTCAACACGCTTGCCAAGCAGAGGTCCCTTCTGAATGACAAGGTAAGCTGATGTAAATTCCTGTACCATGATCCCCGTATAAAGCTCTTATGTGACAGAGATGGGAATATCTCCCATCGTTTCCTGAGTGAGTATAGCGAATGGATAGGAAGAGTGTCAAGATGTTTTCGGGCTTCCCCGAAATTCCAGTTAGATGATCAGAGTCTGATTACGTTCGGGCCCAACACCAACGCTATGAATGGGAACGCGTACTAACTCTGCCAGGCGCTCAAGATAGGCGCGTGCGTTGCGTGGCAGGTCTTGCAGGGAACGGGCTTCTCGCGTTGACTGCTGCCAACCAGGTAGTACCTCGTAGATTGGTTCACATTGATCGTGAAGCAAGGGATCTGGCAGTTCTGCGATCAGTTCACCTTGATACCGATAGGCGGTGCAGACGGGGATCTCTGGAAGGCTATCCAGTATGTCCAGTTTGGTGATGGCGATATCGGTACAGCCATTAATTTCCGCGACATAACGGGTAACTATTGTATCGAACCAGCCGACACGGCGCGGCCTGCCCGTGGTTGCACCAAATTCGCCTCCGAGTTGACGCAGGTGCTGCCCCATCTCATCTTGCAATTCGGTTGGCATCGGTCCCGTGCCAACCTGCGTGCTATATGCCTTGGAGACGCCGATGATGCGATCAATACGGCGCGGAGGGATACCCGATCCAGCAGCGGCACCTGCTGCGGTTGGGGATGAGCTTGTCACGAAAGGATAGGACCCCCAATCAAGATCCTTCATCGCACTGAGCTGACCTTCCAGGATAATCTTCTTCCCACCTTGGAGTGCTGAACGTACTAAGGGGACCGTGTCAACGATACGTGTTTTGAGCTGTTCACCCCAGGACAGGCAGTCTGCCAGCACCTGTTCTTCGTCGAATGGTGGTCGGTTATAGATATGAGTGACTATAGCATTATGACGACGCAGGACAATAGCTAGCTTATCGCGTAGAACTGATTCATGCAGGAGATCGTGGAAACGGATGCCAATGCGTGCAACCTTGTCGGTATACGCTGGCCCGATGCCGCGGCCTGTCGTATCGACGCGATACGCTCCCCGAGCCTCATCTTCAACTTTATCTAAAATTTTGTGGTAGGGCATAACGACATGAGCGCGGTCAGATATAAACAGGTTATCGATTGTGACTGAGTGCTGCTTGAGATTGTCCAGTTCGGAGAGTAGATCCTGTGGATCTACAACGGTTCCTGTTCCCATAATGCACATGCAAGCAGGATTGAAAATCCCGCAAGGAGCCAGGTGCAGTTTGAAGTCTCCATAGCTATTGACGACCGTATGGCCCGCATTGCCGCCACCTTGAAAGCGCATGCACAGATCGACATCTGTACTGAGCAGATCGACGAGTTTGCCCTTCCCTTCATCGCCCCACTGTGTGCCAACAACAACGGTTACTGATCCCGCCATGATGGTTTGCTCCTCTCAATTGGAAAAACAGACATTTTGTATATTAAGGTAAAAACAGACATTTTGCGTATTAATGTAGGTCCGATGGCAAATCAATAGGTTCGGAACCCAGCGTAGTGATTGCGACGAGACGTTCAGCGTCCGTTGCGGGTAGAAGGCGACGGCGCAGATCTACCAGGTGCTGACCAAAAGTCGCTTCTAGCTGTGGTGCGAACTGTTCATAGATAGCGGCAAGATAGGACTCATCGCGAATGAGCTTTTCCACGATGCGTACCAACGTGCGGTTTTGTGTGACAACCCCTGTTGCAGGTGAGTCGAGGGATGCGACCAGAGCCTCTTCAAAATCGGTTGTCAGCGCAATCAGGTGACCGCCGATAACTTTTTCGGGCCCCTCGTGCTGATAGACTGTTGCGAAATCGGCTTTTGCCTCGCCAAATAAGTTAAGGATCACGGTACGACCACGCTCTCGTGCCGCACGTAAGGCGGTGGAAAATTGTTCGAGATCCTGTGCCCATAAACTCGCAGCGATGCGATGGCGAGCCGTGTTAATGAGGTCGAGCAGGTGTGTCTCGATGCGTCCCCGTTCCCCCAGTTCCCAGAAGTGTCCTATGCCATCAGGCTGTTCCAGGGTCGTAAGTTGCTGTTCTAGAGCCAGGCAGCGTTGCGCGGTCTCTTGCTGAATCCGTTTGAGTAGGAGAGCAGGTGGAACGGGTGCGTAACGAAGCGGGTCCGGACTGACGGCGGTAACACGTTCTTTGGCAGCCAGTGTTTCCAGAGCCTGGTAGGTGTTGGCGCGTGGCAGGGCGGCCCCTTTGCTAATCTCATACCCAGTTGAGAGGGGATGTTGTAGCAGGAAAACGTAGACCTGGGCCTCGGCTCCTGTGAAACCAAGTTGCTTCATTTCTGCGAGGATCGCGCTAGTCATGCAAGCGACCTTTCCATATAGTAGTAGTGACTACTACTACTATATGGAAAAGGATGGTAATTGTCAAGGGGGAATGCCAACGTGGCTCAGCAATTACGATCTAAAAAGCAATTTGACTTTATTAAAATCGATAAATTAGCCATATACTTTTCAAGACTGGTAGTAGCCATTAAGTAATGGTGATTGAGATCTGATTGAGATTAGATGGACAATAATGTATAATTGTCTTGATAAGGAAATCTTTACTGCGAAAGAACTCGCTGCAGCAATCAATTTGTTATTTTGAACTCTCGTGCTACTATTTTGTCTATTTGCATCTTTTGGGCGGTGAGGTAGGCACGAAGGAATTTCTCGTTTTCGTCGTTTTCCACCAGATGATATATCGATGTTGATATATCGGGTGCAAAAAATCATGATGTGAAACGTGAATGTCAGTGGAGACAGCTATGTTGCAGCAATATAGTATAGCAAGTCGAATGGTCAGTATCATTCAGACCATTCAATTGAACCGCGAAACGGGCATGCTTATAGCCAAGCGCGGGGGAAACGTCTCTGCCGAGGAAGGGCGAATTGTATTTACTAACGGGCGTATTGTCGATATCAACGTAAGTCGTCATAGTGGTTCAGATGCATTTAACTACATAAGTGCATGGGAAAATTGCCTGGTCTCCTTTATTCCGCAAGATCCTTCAAAAGACATTACTCACTTGCTTGAAAATTCCTCTATGGTCGCAAGGGCTCAGCCAGAAGAGCAGAAGAAATCTGGCGTTCCATCTGGCCCTTTGCCTAAAGGAGCCCGTCCTGCTCATGATCATCGTCAACATCAATCGACTGATACGCCGGTTCCGACTAGTATGCTGGATCCGACTGACACGCCGGTTCCGGCTGACACGCCGGTTCCGACTGATACGTTCTCTTTAGCGCTAACAGAGCAAGAACCTGTGACATATGCACCTTTTCTTATCCAACCGCTTCCCATCGCCTTGCGAAAAATAGAACAGATGGGTTTATCGCGTGCCCATCGTCAACTCGTATTGTTGATCGATGGAAAGCGCTCTATAGAGGAGTTGGTGCATATGATGGGGCGCACAACTGACAATATCCAGAGGTTAGTACGTGATCTTACAAGTCTCAGGCTGATAGAGATATCAAGTTCATCTTAAGTGACATTGTATGCGTTTAGTAGTGGTGTATTTATTTAAGGTAGGGAAAGAACATGGCTAGAACGTCGCATCTTTTGACGAAGCAGGCTGCCTTACAAGAAATTATAAGTGCAGGGCATGATGAACGTGTCCCTATTCTCGATTATGCCGATTTGCGGCACGCCGATCTGCGTGAGACAGATCTGAGTGGAGGGAGTATTCGTGCGGCAGACCTATCTGACGCAGATTTGAGAGGAGCCTATATCTGTGGAGCTTTTCTGCATGGGGCAAATCTCAGTGGCGTCAATCTCAATGGCGCGAACTTGAGTAAAGCTGTTATGATTGGCGTGAGTCTTATCGGTGCGAACCTCCTTGGCGCAAACTTACAAAATACCGATCTACGCGAAACAGATCTCTGTGGTGTCAGGCTGAACGGTGCGAATCTAAAGCGTGCTTACCTGATTGGTGCGAGTCTGATTGGTGTAGACTTACATCGTGCCAATCTCAGTGGGGCCGACTTAAGCGGAGCCAATCTCAGTGATGCAGACTTGAGTAGTGCTGATTTGAGCGGAGCCGATCTCAGCGGGGCAATCTTAAGCACAGCTAAACTTAACCATGCAAATCTGAGTGAGGCCCGGTTGTGCGGCGCTGTTGTAAAAAAGGCCGATTTGAGCAAGGCGAATTTGACGAGAGCGAACCTGAGTCTAACGAATTTCAGTGGTGCGAGCCTTGCGGAAGCGTATCTCTATCAGGCAAACTTGCATGGCAGCAACCTGTTGGAAGCCAACTTCAGTTTTGCTAATTGTGGCGGTGCTATTTTTGATCAGGCCCATATGACGGGAGCCGATCTCAGAGCAGTTGATTTTACGAAAGCCAGCCTGTCAGGAGCTAATCTTGTCCGTGCCGATTTGAGCGGAGCTGACTTGAGTCGTGCCAATCTCAGCGAGGCGAACTTAAATGCAGCTCAACTGACGGGAGCCTATTTACGTTCAGCAAACTTGAGCGGAGCCAGGTTACAGGGAGCTCAATTGACGGGAGCCGTGCTGACCAATGCGAACTTCGTTGGTGCAGACCTGCGGGGTTTGCAGGCAACCACTGCCGACTTCGCTGGGGTTGATCAGAGCGCATTAGCCTTGATCATCGTTGATCGGGCAACCGCTCAACAACTCAACCTGCAGTTTTATTCTTGAGATTGCATATACCCCCCCATAACAGCCATCCCTGGTGGTACTACAGAACGTTTTCACTATACGGGAGATGATTTTTAAGATGAATATTGTAGCACTTTTGGTTTTCTGCCTTGTTTTCAGCCTGGTGGCTGCCCTGGGGTTTTTTGCCGGTCGCTGGCGTTCAGGCGATTTAAATCGATTGCAAGAATGGGGATTGGCAGGACGACGTTTCGGAACGGTTATGTCATGGTTTTTGCTTGGAGGCGATATCTACACGGCCTATTCGTTTATCGCCGTTCCGGGCCTCATTTTCAGCGAGGGCGCACTGGGCTTTTTCGCTGTTCCTTACCTTACTATCGCCTATCCATTGCTCTTCCTGGTGCTGCCCAAATTATGGGCTGTCTCCAGGCATCGGGGTTATGTTACATCGGCAGATTTTGTGCGCGAACGTTTTGATAGCCCTGCACTTGCTCTCTTGATTGCAATTGTGGGGATCTGCGCAACGATGCCCTATATTGCGCTGCAAATCTACGGAATGGAGATTTTGCTAACTGTACTGGGTGTACCACTCGAGCTCTCTTTATTTATTGCTTTCACGGTTCTGGCGCTCTACACCTATATAAGTGGATTACGTGCACCGGCCTTGATTGCGATAGTGAAAGATGTTTGTATCTGGATTGTAGCAATCGTGGCAATCATCTCTATTACGAGGCAGTTGGGCGGCTTTGGCACGATCTTTGCCGCTGTTCATCATAAGGCGCTTACCGATCCCGCGTTTCACGATGTCTTACCTACCCTGGATTATAGTGCATACATAACATTGGCTCTCGGCTCTGCCTTAGCGCTCTTGCTCTATCCACATAATTTGACCGGAGTGTTGAGCACAAATAGTGGAAAAGTAGTCAAGCGTAATGCCGCTTTATTGCCTATTTACACTATATTGCTTGTTGTGATTGGATTACTTGGTTACGCGGCAGTTGCAGCGAACGTGCATGTATCTCCCGTCTATGGAGCAAACGCGGCGCTCCCAGAGCTGTTATCGAAGATGTTGCCTCCCTGGTTTGCAGGCTTTGCGTTCGCTACTATTAGCGTTGGAGCGCTCGTTCCGGCGGCCATCATGTCCATTGCGGCGGCGAACCTCTTTACGCGCAACATCTATCGTGAGTTCTTACGTCCGCATTGTAACGAACATGAGGAAGCGAGTGTTGCCAAGACGGCCTCACTGATCGTCAAATTTGGAGCGCTGGCCGTCATTTTGTGGTTACCGACGAAGCTTGCCATCAATTTTCAGCTTTTCAGCAACTCCTTGATCATTCAGACGCTCCCGGCTATCTTCATCGCATTGTACACCAGGTGGTTTCATAAATATGCGTTGATCATCGGAATACTTGGCGGATTAGTGGTTGGTGGGAGTATGGCTGTTGCAGAAGACTTTGCTTCTGTCTATACACTCGTGATTGCGGGCGTCTCTATCCCGGTGTATATAGCTATTGCAGCTCTGACCGTGAATTTGTTCCTCTGCGTGGTATTTACTCTCCTGTTTCGTGTTCTGACGATTCCGAATGGTGAGGATCTGACAACGCCACGCGATTATGTGTCTCATCCTATCGGAATTGGCGGTAAACAGAGCGTGGCATCTCCAGAATATGCACATGTTCTCTCCCAGACACCAACTCCCGAGCCGGCGTCCTTGCCATTGACGAGTTTACGTGAGCGGAAAAGAGCTACGACATCAGCCAGGACACCTCTACCACAGCCTCTCGCGGAGAAGAACTACGTGGACCCTTGGGGTCTCCCACGGCAATGATGAGAGGAAAGCGAGTGATATAATGATCACGAGAAAAAAGCTGTTTCCAGTGACCATAGTAGAGTTTAGAAAGGCAGATTTACGTATATGGCAATGCAAATGGGACAACAGGTCGCCGTAGATTTTGATGTTCCTGCGAGGATGAGGGATGGCGTGGTGCTGCGTGCAAATGTGTATCGACCAGTGGGCGAAGGGCAATGGCCTGTTCTACTTACGCGCCTGCCGTATGGAAAGGATTTGCCCCTTGGTACTGCTCTGATGGATCCGACTCAGATAGCGCGGCGAGGATATGTGGTGATTGTGCAGGATACGCGTGGTCGCTCTACCTCTGAAGGGGAATGGGACCCTATGCGCCACGAGATACTTGATGGAGAAGATAGCGTTGCGTGGGCGGCTCGGTTGGCGTATAGCAATGGCGATGTTGGCATGTATGGTATCTCCTATTTCGGCTTTACGCAATGGGCGGCGGCAATTCAGCAGCCAGCAGCGTTGAAAGCAATGATTTCGGTGATGACGTGGAACGATCCCTTGAATGGTGTACTCTTCCGGGGCGGCGCTTTTGAGTTAGGCACCTCGGCGAGCTGGCAGTTGATGATGGGCCTTGATGTGCTATTACGACGTTATCGAGGCGATCCCGATCCGCGTAAATTGGGAGGTGCACTCTATATGTTGACAAAAGAGATGGATGCGCTGGCAAAGCAAGGATACTGGTCAATGCCTCTAAAAGAATTTGGTCCACTGAAGCGCAACGACGTGGCACCAGCTTTTTTCGAGAGTACAGTTTCTCCCATGGATCGTGAGCAGGCTGCTCCATTGACCATCCTGGGCAAGCATGAGCAGGTGAATGTCCCGACCTTTAATATCGGTGGCTGGTACGACATTTTTCTAAAGGACACCATCGAAAATTTCAGCATTATGCGTTCGCAGGGGAGCACTCCTGAGGCGCGACAGAGCAAGTTGTTGATTGGTCCCTGGGCGCATGGTGTTTTTACTAATCCGATTGGCGAGATAGATTTCGGTTTTGCGTCAAGTGCCGCCCTCATTGATCTGCGGATCGATTTTGTCAGCTTGCAACTGCGCTGGTTTGATACCTTTTTGAAGGGTATTGATACGGGTATGCTCAATGAGGCACCGATCAAACTGTTTGTGATGGGCGCGAATGTGTGGCGCGATGAGAACGAATGGCCGCTTGCTCGTGCGGTCGAGACGCGCTATTACCTGCATAGTCAGGGGCATGCTAATACATTGAGTGGAGATGGTGAGCTGAGTACCGGGGTACCGGAGGCCGAGGTCGCCGACTCTTATGTCTATGATCCGCACAAGCCGGTTATCACACGCGGTGGGGCATTGCTCATGACACCGGAGTTCAGACCGGGGCCTTTTGATCAGCGTTCGGTTGAGAGCAGAGAGGATGTGCTGGTCTATAGCACGCCTGAATTAGAGCAAGATGTGGAGGTAACGGGTCCAATAACAGTGCATTTATGGGCTGTCTCAAGTGCACCTGATACCGATTTTGTGGCTCGCCTGGTTGATGTACATCCTGATGGCTATGCTCAGAATCTGACTGACGGTATTGTGCGAGCACGTTACCGTAACTTTGCGCAGGTAGGAGAAGAAGCGCTTATAGAGCCGGGTCAGGCTTATGAGTACGGGATAGATTTGTGGGCTACCAGCAATCTTTTCAAGAAGGGGCATCGTATCCGTCTGGATGTGACGAGCAGCAATTTCCCACGCTGGGATCGTAATCCAAATACAGGGCATGCTTTTGGCGAGGATAGCGAGGGTGTTCTAGCTCAGCAGACTATTCTGCACGATGGCGAGCATCCATCTTATGTGGTGTTGCCTCTAGTCCCAGTTCTATAAAGCTGTATGCAGTAAAGGCATTTATCTCGCCGACACATTTTTTGACGAGATGAGCGGGCAAAAGAAGGATAGACGTAAAAACGGTAGGGAAGCCATTTTATTATTCCCGTGATGGACATCACGGGAATAATAAATGGCTTCCCTACCGTTTTTGCAGAGAATGCGCATCTACGTTGCATTAACAGTTTTAGCGTGTGTATGGGGTATCAGGGTGGAATTATTATCGAACGAATCTAAAACGATGAAAATTATCTACCATGTGATAAAATAATTAAGACGATGCCGAGCAAAACAAGCAAAAAGAGCGTTACGCCGACGATGCTAATAACAGAAGTGGGTGAGAAGCGTGGCATATAAGTTATTGGCCCATTCTGTGTATTGGTAGATACCAGAGAAGAGAGAGGCGAGATATAGTTAATAGTCTTCTCAATCTGTTGAGTCTGCTCTTCAGGGGGCCGTTGAGCCCGTTTTTTAGGAAATTCTTCCAGGGTAGCTATCTGTGCACCGTCGGGATGATGAAAGTTTCCTGGTCTGGGACTATGAGTAATGCCTGTGTTTCTGGTCTGTGCGAGTTGTGGGAGACCTGGACCTTCCAGCGTCCGGTGGAGGTGTGGTGGGACGCTCGTTTTTGTCTCTCTATCAGCGTTCAGTAGTGTTGTGCTGTTCTCTCTTTCCTTTGAGATGCGTTGTAGTTGTCGTGAGCGTCGTATTGACTGTAAGGTTGTATCATATGCCTGTGCGAAAGCCATAATGTTAGGGTAGCGCTGTTCTGGTTTTTTAGCGAGTGCACGCAAAAAGACATCATCCAGTTCTGGCGGCAGCAGGGCATTATAGATGCTTGGTGGTGTGGGAGGAGTATGGTGATGGTGATGGAGCAGTTGAGCGGGGGTGCCATCGAAGACAGCACGTCCCGTTGTTAGTTGATAGATCATGACGGCCAGTGCATACTGGTCGGCGGATGGGCCTACATGGACAGAGGTTGCCAGGGAGGGATCATCGAATTGTTCAGGAGCCATATAGAGTGGTGTGCCTACGGAGCGATGCAGTGAACGCCCGTGGCGATAGAAAGCGGCCAGGCCAAAATCGGCGAGCAAGAGATGTGGCCGACCGTGGGGAAAAACGGTGGCAAGATAGGCTTGTTGTCCCTGTTTTAAGGGGCCACGCTCAACACGAATCAAAAAATTCGTTGGTTTAATGTCACGATGAATGATGCCGTGGTCATGTGCATGTTGTAGAGCAGAAGCGGCCTGTAAAAGATAGTATCCGGCCTCTTCTGCTAAGATCGGCCAACCGAAGCCGAATTGCTGAGTGCGGCGCTGGAGCCAGTTCCAGAGCGATCCTTCTGCGAGATAAGGCATAACCAGGTAAGTAACAGGCATACTGTCGCTTTCAATCACTTCTTCGCCGAAGTGGTAGAGCGGGAGAATACATTCATGTTCCAGTTCAGCGACGGCGCGTGCCTCACGTTCAAAGCGTAACGCAGCCTGTTTCCCCTCAGGGGTATCAGGAACGGCTCGCAGGTCGCCGCAAACGAGTTTAATGGCAACTTTGCGCCCGATGCGTGCATGTTGAGCCAGATAGATGTCACCCATGCCTCCACTTTCAATTAGCTGCATGAGGCGGTAACCTCCGAGCATTTTCCCCACCAACATAGTTATCAATATCCTTTGTAGAAATTCGGCGAGAAAACCGCAAGGTCTTCAGCCTCGTGGATGGATCGCCGGGTCTGCTTTTGCCCAAGATCGGAATCTGTTCTCTCGAAGCCAGGGGGTCTTTCGCCCCGTGGGAGTTCACTTAAGAGAAGACGAGAGTGAGGGAGGGCATCTCTCTCCCTTACTCTAAATTGCTCCTATTCACAGTATACAGCTTGACGTATACGGTCTCTGCGTATCTTCGCTTTTTATCGCTAAAACTCCCATCTGAAATCTCTATAAAACGCGAGTATTTTCCTATGCTGATTTCAAAAAAAACAGGTAAAATACGAATCCAGTTGTCGATGTTATATAGCCATGTATTATAGAATAAATGTGTCCATTTGTCGAGTGGAATCACTTATGGGGCAAATTCGTCTAAAATGTTATACAGGCAGAGAAGTAAATGGATTTAATAGATCGGGTTCCGTCTGTAATTGCTGTATTGCCATATAAACACCATCTGGATTACATTACAGGCGGATACGTCAGGTTTTTGTGCTGTTAGTGGTCATATTTTGAAGGGCCTCCCTGCCTTTTTTTGTTGAAGTAAAGAGATTTATGATATATGGGCGCAGTCAATTGCGTTCCATATATCACATATACAGGAGCACAATGAAGTTGTGCCCCTACAACTATTATTGTCCCAACTGGCGTAGCGTATCGTAGGCGGTTGCCGCCAGTTCGGGGCGTGTCTCAATAATGCGACGCAAATTGGAATGAGCATCAGTGTCACGATATTGCAGTACGAGCTGGCATGCTGTACGTACCACAGTATCGCGTGGATCGTTCAGAGCTTCGCGTGCTGTTGAGCGGCTGCGGAAGTCTTCGCCCTGAGCATCGAGACTCTTTAAAGCGTCAAGAGCCTGCATGCGTACATAGGGATCGAAGTCATTAGCTGCACGCAAGATCATGTCGAGTGCGCTACGATCTCCTAATAAGCCACAGGTATGCACGGCTGATGCGTAGAGGATACTGCCTGAATATCGATATCGCCCGATAGCAGATTATCGCGTCGTTTAGGATGGCTGCTACGACGCTCGACATCGATGACGCGGTTGACTAGTTGTGTGATTGGGAGGACGGCACGGCGGTCTCCCAGACGTCCGAGGGCATCACAGGCAGCAGCCACCGCGCGTCCTTGCTCGCGGTCGTTTAGCTCTTTTGTGGCCTCAATACGTGTAATCAGTAAGGAGGTTGCGCGAGGTTCGCGTAGCTCTCCCAGGATTTTGACGATGGGAGTAAATGCCAGGTCATCGCCATTGGTGAGGGTTTCGAGCAGGATGTCACGGCCAGGGCCAGCCATCCAGCGTTCAACTTCGGGCATCATAGGAGCACAGGCATAGATCGGATCGATGATGCGTGTGTCCTGGATGGTTTGTCGTGAGATATCGGCCCAGTAACGGCCCAGCAGGGTAGCCAGGCGGTGAATGGCTAACACGTTCTGCCACGTAGGTGTTGTGCGTGCATTCTCAAAGAGGATATTTGCCAGGATAGGCAGGTCGCGTTGGAAGGCAGGTGGGAGTGTTTTACCGTCTGTGGGAGGTGTAGCGCTGTCTTGTAAGACCTGCCCGATGATAAGTGCAGACTGCTGTGCAAGACGAGGGCTCGCATTAGTACTGCTGCGCAGATAGTTTTCCAGAGGGACTACCCGATAGATAGGGATAGCCACGTAGCTTTCGAGTCCGGGGACGCGATCAAGACCACTTGCCACCAGTAGATCGTTGAAACGTGGCTGGTTGAGTGTCAAGCATGCCTCAATGATATCAACCTTGGCCCAGCCCTCTGCTGTTCTGAGCGCTGTAATCAGAGCCTGAAGAGCCTGTGCGGTACCCAGTTTTGTCAGAGAATGAGTTGCGTACAGCGAGCTATTGGGGTCGGTTGCCAGTTCCCCCAGGATGGTAGGAAGATCAACTGATTTTTCGTTGCCTCCAGTGGGCCAGTCGCTGAAGAGAGTTTTTGATTTGTCCTGTCCCAGGAGTGTTCCGGAACGGTAATTGCCCAGCATCAGAAGCGCGAAGCGGCGTGCACGTCCCTCTCCAGTTTCAGCCGGGTTAGCATCGGGAGGGAGATTGGGAGGATCTCCTTGCTCGATTATGCGGAGCCAGACAGGGATAAGGTTGCCTGCACGATCAATCTCCAGTAGAAAAGGGATCAGAATCGGGTGCCATTGCTGGACCGGGCCAAAGTTAAGGAGAGGAATCATTTGTGTGGCGGTTGCCTCAACAGAGAGGCCCTCCCAGCGATAGCTGGTGACCAGGCGTGAATATCGATGCGCAGAGCGGTCAGGCGTTCTTTGATCTCTGGTGTATCTGCGTCCAGGGCAGGCAGAGGACGACGTGCAGCAAGGTGTTCAGCGGTTCCTGCTCGTTCCTGTGCCTGGATTGAGAGTGGCGTTGCTGGTTTTACATCAGGTACTGGGCCTGATACGATCGCCTTTTGCGTCGTCTCGTTTGGTGTTTCTTCAACGTGTAGAAGTCCCTGTTCCGTTGCGCCACTCTCCTGTGGATTTGTGGGTTCGGTCTGCTCCATATTCATATCATCTCCAATTTTTCTGCTGTTATTGAGTATAATACCAGACCCGGTCGAGCGTTAAAAAAAGAAGCTAAAGGTACTAAATCATTGTATCGTTCTCAGTTGCTATGGTCAAGGGTAACCGACATTTCGGTAGTAGTACTCGCTCAAAGATTATCGCTCGCTTGTTGGGTAATCCTATATACTGGCATTGGACTCTGTACGTGTGTATGTTGGGAGGAAAACAATGTCAACGGAAATGCGCTTGCACGATCTGGCCAATTCGGCTGGTCAATTGCTGGATTGTGAACAGGTGAGCCTGTGTCTCCATTGTCCGGAGGCAACGTTGCGCCATCCACTCATTGCTCTTTTTTGCGCGATGTATGTGTCTTCACCCCTCTCTTATGGTTCATTCTTCGATCCAACGTTTCTTTCTAATGATGACTTATGGGCTATCTGTGATATTGCTCTACTGACCGGACAGAATATTATAGAAGGAGCGTGGCTAAAACGTGTAAGGGAAGAATATAGTGTACTGATTGCAGTGCTTGAGCGCCCGGCAGGAGTTGTGGGCTTTCTTTTCTGCACTTCCCGCCAGGTGAATGCTTTCAGGGAGGGCGAACAGCGTCTATTGGCCCAATATGTACCGGAAATGGCCAGGCAGGTAGAACAGATAGTAAGTGAGAGTTGCCTGACTTCTCCCGTGCAAGCTACTATTGAAAATAGCGCGACCGGAATGCAGGAGCAGAGCGCGTTTCTCTCGCTAATCAGTCATGAATTACGTGCGCCGTTGACGGCAATTAAAGGCTACACAGGACTGTTACAAGCATATGGTATTAGTGAAGAACTGCCAGGGAAGATGAGTGAAGCGCAGCAGCGACGCTATCTTGATGTGATTATGGAGCAAATAAATCACCTGGAGGTATTAATAGGGGACGTGCTGGATGTTTCGCACATCCAATCAGGTCATCTTGCTCTTCGTTGTACGTCGGTCGATCTAGGCTCACTATGCCAGCATATAGTGCAATTGATGCAATATCGTATTGATCAACAACAACCGGGGAGGTATTGTATTCTTTGTACGATAGATCCGAAACTTCCTCTGGTATGGGCTGATGCGGATCGTGTGCAGCAGGTACTTACGAATCTGGTGGAAAATGCGATAAAGTATTCACCCGCTGGTGGCTTAATAGAAATACAGGCATGCGTCGCGGCAAATTGTTCGCGCAATCGTACTTATATGTATCGGACGCAGAAGGATGTAGTATTAAAGCAGTATATTGCTCCTGATGCGTCTTTTGCCTACGTCAAGGTAAGTGATCAGGGAATTGGAATTCCACCTCAGCAACAATCCTCACTTTTCAAACCATTTACGCGCTTAGAGCATCCTGAAATTCGGAATGTAGGGGGTACTGGATTGGGGCTCTATATTGCGCGAAAGCTTGTCGAAGCGATGCATGGGCAGGTATTTCTGCGCAGTAGTGAAGGCAAGGGAACGGATATTACCTTTACCTTGCCTGTTGTACATGTTGCAAGGTGACGCCCCAGTGCTGTTCCCCAAACGGTTCCCCCATAAAGACGAAGAGCCAAATTCTCAAGAACTCTTGCGCAATAAAGTACAGTTTGTTATAGTGTGGATGTGTATTTAATGACACAAATTTTGCTCAGATAATAAGGAAAAACTATGCATGTCGGTCTGTTAGAAGATGATGTGTCTATACAGGAGATGTTGCTTCTTGTTCTTCAGGATGAAGGGTATGTCGTCACGAATTATCCCGATGCCGAGGGATGTATCGAGGCGCTAAAGGAAACTGGAAAAGATGGAACGCCCGCACCGGTAGACCTGATGATTGTTGATTGGCGCTTAAATGGTTTGATGACTGGTACTGAGGTGATACAGCAAATCCGTAATAATCCTTATCTCGACAGGCTTCCAATTATTTTGACAACTGCCGCCACGTTTAATGATATTACTGCGCTTCAGAATTTACATATTTCTTTGTTGGAAAAACCGTTTGCTGTAGATGATATGATTGCCCTCATCAAGCACCTGACACAATCTCAATCATCAAATCCATAAAACTTCTAACTCCCCCTCTAGAGGATAAGCAAGCGAACTTAAGCTATGGATTCAGCCTGGTTGTTCAATAGTAATTGATGCATTTTTCTAATGAAATGCTGTCAAAAGCCTATTATTGAGGTGTATATGAGGTTTAAGGCCGGTTTAGAAGCGGGTTTGGGAAACTAACTGATCCTTTCCTTAGAAATGGTTGAGTCTACCTTAGAGAATGCTGAAACATTTTATGGATGACTTGTCCTGGCACGGACTACCTGTTATTCTTTACTTAGTGATGATCACTGGTACCTGAAGTATGAGACAGATGGAGAGTGTTCCGGAAAGACAGTTTACCTTCTGTTTCACGAAGATGTATCTACTCTCTATGTGGTAATGGTGCACCGCTATTTGTAACTTGCATTTGTTCTGGGTATAGCAACAAAGGGAAACTGTTAATGCTACTGGTAGCCAGATAAGAAAGCAAAAGGAACAGAATGCTACCTGTATCCAGATGACTTGATGAGTCGTATAAATAACAGATACCTTACAACGTTGTTTGACCAGATAGGTAGGTACATCAAACAAGAGCTAGATAGGGGATGTATCAGAGACGGTAAAATGTTTCTGGGCATCTACATTGTTTACTGATAACAAAAATAGAGATTTGAAACTACAGGAAGGAAATATCCATGCAGACACAAAAAGGACGAGGCCGAGGCTTTGCATCAATGAGTCCAGAGAAGAAACGCGAGATCGCGAGTAAGGGTGGGAAAGCTGCTCATGCCCTGGGTACGGCCCACAAGTGGACCAGTGAAGAGGCCCAGGCAGCCGGGCGCAAGGGTGGTTCTATCAGCCGCCGTCGCTCAAAGTATAGCGTACAGGTATAATATGTACGATTAAGTTCTGTTCCAAAGGCTGGCATTTTGCCAGCCTTTTTTGTTATGGTGATCCAGGCGGGTCTTGTAAACGCGGTCCCTACGAGAATCGGTGCAAAGGACTTTTAGCGCGGGAAACAAGGGATAAATGTCACTCATCCTTTCCTTGTTGGATCATTATACTTGCTTCAGGGGTGTTGGGAAGGTGGTAGTGGTCGATTAGTAAGAGGGAAGAGATGAATGGAATAAATATGTTTAGCCATTCTCTTTACGCGCTGAAAATAATAGGAATGTGGAAGAGAAAGGAGATGCAGTTCCACTCATAGCATATTTTTGTTAAGAGGAGGATTGCAGGCATCACTTATGAACACACAAAAACTAAGTCATGAAGATCATGATTTGACCTTTCCATCGGAAAAGATGGTTCGCTCACGGAATGTGACGGGTCCGTTGCAACAGGGGAAGTCGACGATCCTGAGGGAACAAATAGCTCAGGGGAATATTGAGGTCGTCAGGCGTAACCTGGAGCATCTTAAAACACGCAATGAACGTATAGAAGCCCTGAAGGCCCAGGTGAATGCCGGTACCTATCATATGGATAGTACGAGTATTGCGCAAAAAATGGTGGTTTCGCCTCTGACACGCAAAATGTTGGATGCTGGACGTTATAACATGCTTGCGTTTAAGGATGAGGAATAATCTATCACGTAGGGGCGGCGTTGACGCCGCCCAGGTGAATCCTCATTGTTTGATTCACCTGGGCGGCGTCAACGCCGCCCCTACGTGATGTGGTTGGGTTTAATAGCTCCAGTTCAGTCCACATTGTGAACAATGCTTTGCGGGCTGGTGGCTCTCAAAAGCCTCGCGGAATGTCTGATAGCGTTCGCCTTGCCAGATGTCTGCGATTGACTCTTCGAATATATTCCCTAGCACACGCTCCTCTTTATACTCGCGAGCACTTTTATGCCCAAAAGGTGCGAAGCAGCAGGAGAGGATATTTCCACTGGAAGTGATATATGTCAGCGTGTAAGGACGACGACAGCCTGACCATGGGCGCTCGCCAAAATCGCGTGTCAGGCTATCTACCGGTGTTGCAGTACCAGCTGCGCTAAAGGTAATGCCACGTTCCTGGCAGAGCTCTTCGCTTTTGCGCACTATGTCCAGTTCTTCCTGGGAGGCGCGGCGAAACAATGATTGCTCTGACGCGGCTAATCCCTCCTCAAAGTAGACGAGGCGCTGCATATGGACCTCTGAAATGCTTGCATCGCTTGCCAGGTCAATCAGTCCGGGTAGTTCGTGCAGATTTTCACGCATCGCGGTGAACCAGAGCGACACTGCTGGTTTGTTAACGTCTTGCGCTCGCTGCATCGCGGTGAATGCACGAATATTGCGCCAGATTTTATCAAAGGCATCAACGCCGCGTACATGCGCATAGGTTTCGCGCGATGAACCATCCATAGACAGACGATATTCGTCAAGCCCCGCGTCAATAAGCGCCTGGCCGCGCTTTTCGGTGAGTGCTATCCCATTCGAGTTGAAGAGAACATAGGTACCGCGAGCTTTGAGATAATTGATCATGCGCGGCAGTTCTTTATTAAGCAGTGGCTCGCCTAGTCCATGTAGCACAACACGCTCTAGAACCGGGAACTGATCGACGATGTAGCGAAAGTTGTCATAGCTCAGGTCACGATCATCCTCACGCGAAAGCAGCGTACGTGGGCATTGCTGGCAGAACTCGTTACAGCGACTGGTTGGTTCTATGTAGATCGAGCGTGGTAGCGTCAAGATGGGCGTGGTAATCATGGAGACTCCTCATAGTGGCTAGATAAGCGGCGGTGGCTGGAGCATAACTGCTTTCAACGGCAAGTAATTCAGCCAGACGCAGTAAGTCTGGCAATTCATCAATATCGTACAACTGATCGATCAGGGACGTTGTCAGACCTTGTTGTAAAGCTGATGCAACCGTCATCTGTGTCACTACATCCGTGCTCATTGGAATACCACTAAAGACATCATGTGGCTTACGCATTGCGATTAAATAATAGCCACCATCCTCAGAAGGCCCCAGCACGACATCTGCCTCATCAAGAGCAACCAGAGCCTGTTTGATAATTTCCCGGCTGATATGTGGTGAATCCGATCCAATAAGGACGGTACGCGAGAAACCTCGCTGATACGTCCACTGGAACGCGGAGAGCAAACGCGCGCCGAAATCTGGTCCCTCCTGGGGAAAGCAATGCACTTGCGGGCTGTCTTCAGGAGCAAGGGTACGTACAAAGGCGGCATAGTCGACATGGGCAGGCGTATAGGCCCAGTTTAGATCATAGTCCCCTCCATTGAAACGTCGGGCCAGGTCGGTCAGAAATGCCTGGTAGAGCTGGGCAGTCTCGGCATTTCCAAGAGCCCGAGCCAGGCGTGTTTTGGTTTTACCTGGCTCTGGATAACGGGCCATAATAACGAGAGCTGTATCAGACATGAATTCCTTTTGCTCCCGCGTAGCGCAGCGTTATGCTAATCATGCAATAAGCTGCTTTCACGCTGCCGACAATAGTCCTGGAGACTTTGGAATGGCCATGACTGCGTCTTCGGTAGTGGATGGGCAGCTCGATGATACGATACTGAGCACGTGCAGCTTTGACGAGCATCTCGACGGGCCAGCCAAAGGTCATCTCATTCATCTGCAGCGCCTCTAAAGCAGAACAGCGAATGGCACGGAAAGAACCGATGTCGTGCAGATCTACCTTGTAGAACAGGCGGATCATACGGCTAACCAGCCAGTTGCCCAGGCGTGCATGAGGTGGAACTGCTTCACGTCCAGAACGTGTGCTGATGCGCGAGCCGATAGAGAAATCTGCCTGCCCCTCAAGGATGGGAGCAAGCATCGCGGGAAGGTCGACTGGATCATCACTGCCATCGCCATCCATAAAAATAACAAAGTCAGCTCCCAGGTTTTTCGCGGTCGTGAATCCCTTAAAACATGCACTCCCATAGCCGCGTACTGGCTCATCCACAACAATGGCTGCCGCAGCCCTGGCAACGGCAGCTGTTCTATCAGTACTCCCGTTGTCAACAATGATGATCCATTGAGCAAAAGCAGGAGGGATTTCCGAGAGCAGTTGCCGCAGTGCATCCTCTTCATTCAATGCTGGTATAACAATTGCAACGTTTGCCATATATCAAGTTCCTCTACTACATAAAATGACCAACAGAGTTGGACTACCCTTTGCCACGTTTCATGCCCACACTATTTACAATATCACAAGCCAATAATTATTTGGGTTGAGGGGTATAAATGGCCTATTTGAAAATGTGGCGATGCTTCATGGTGATGCCCTACCCCGCTTCTCCAGAGGTAAAAAAGTTCAAGACAGCAGTAGTATATTCATCTGCACAACGCAGATGGAGAGCGTGCCCGGCATCAAACAACCGAAGCTGTGAGCCGGAGATGTGGCGGGAGAGCATAGAAGCGTATTCAACGGCAACGACGCGATCATGTGTCCCATGCATTATTAAAGTAGGGCAACGCATCGACGCCAGTTCCTCGTCAGAGATCAAGACACCCCCGCAATCCACCAGCTCCTCCTGTACGCGAACGTAGAGAGGGAGGAGCGAGCGCCAGTAAGGATCACCATGCAAGGTTGTCAGTTGCTCTTGCCATCTGGGAGAGAGCGGTTTTTCGAGTAACCATGAACGAATCGCAGCAGTATCACGTGTTGTAATCAAATGCTGTGCCCCATGAATTGCTATGGCCGCAACACGCTCAGGATGGAGCGCCGCAAGGAGCAGACCCACAATCGCTCCATCGCTAAAGCCCAGGACCAGTACCCGTGAGAGGTTGAGCGCATCGAGCAGAGCTACAATATCGGCGACATCTTCCCGATAATATGTGGTTGTATAGCTGGAACGATGGGAAGAATGTCCATGACCATGAAGATGTGGGGCAAGGATAGTATACTGTTGATGGAGAGCAGGTATTTGCTCCGCGAAATCGCTGGCAGGTGTACCAAGGAAGCCGTGCAGCAGGAGTAATGTCTGATTGCTTGTTTTCCGTGTGATATCTGGCATAAAGATATCGTAGTATAAAGTGGTACGGGGTAATTCGAGAAATGGCACGTGACACCTACCATAGAATATATATTTTTAATAGTATAACATGTAGGGGCGAGATTTATCGCGCCCGGTGGGTGGACAATTTGTGTTCATCATGCCCACCCACCCGGCGCAATAAATCTAGCCCCTACATGCTATAATTCGAGATAATCTGGTGCCTGCTTAGCTTCGCTACCTGGCGAGAAAAGGGGTGATATGGACGCAGATCCGAGCATACCAAATGGTGTCTTTGCCAGCCCCTCTGGCGAACTTGCCCGATCCCAGGCGATCAGCCCAGTTGAGGATGAACTTATTCTGCAAACGGTAAAACTCAACAAATACTTTGGTGACAAACATGTGCTCAAGGATATAGATTTTGAGGTTCATCGTCGAGAAGTTGTGGCATTGATCGGACCGAGCGGTTCGGGGAAAAGCACGCTGATCCGTTGTCTGAATGCACTGGAAAAAGCGACCAGCGGGGAAATCTATATTCATGGTCAACGCCTCAATTCCAGTCTTTCAGTAAAGCAGCTCAGTCCTATGCGCCGTGAATTGGGAATGGTGTTTCAGAATTTTAATCTTTTTCCACATATGACCGTATTGCAAAATGTTATTGAAGCGCCCTTGCTGGTACGGAAAATGCCAAAGGATCAGGCTGTAGCTCTGGGTGAGAGGCTGCTGGCAAAAGTAGGGTTATCTGAGAAGCGTGATGTGTATCCGAGCCGTCTCTCCGGCGGGCAAAAGCAACGTGTAGCGATAGCTCGTGCTCTGGCGATGCAGCCGCAGGCTCTTCTCTTCGATGAGCCAACCTCCGCACTGGATCCAGAATTAGTGGGCGAAGTGCTCAGAGTGATGAAAGACCTTGCATACGAGGGCAGTACAATGGTCGTCGTAACGCATGAGATGCAGTTCGCACGCGATGTCTCCGATCGTGTGGTATTTATGTCTGATGGCGTCATTGTGGAGCAGGGAGAACCTGAGGCGCTGTTCAGTCAACCGAAAGAGAAACGCACACAGCTATTCCTGGAGCGCGTGCTGTCTGTCTTGCCTTAACAAAGGTATGCAAGTCAACCAGGAGGATCACCAGAAAGGCACATATTTTATGATACACGACGAGTTGAGCAGACGAACATTTTTGAGACGCACAGGCCAGGCAGGAGGGCTGGTTGCGGCTGGCGGAATGCTGGAGTATATTTTAGCCGCCTGTGGTGGCAACGTCTCTACAACGACAGGCAGTAGTGCAACTCCCGGCGCGACGAAAGTAGTCCCTGCAGGCTTAAAGATTCCAACTGAATTGCAATGGGGCTCGGATTATGTCAGTGGTGCCCCCTATGTCTTCCAGGATCCTGCAAATCCCAAGAGTCTGGTTGGTTTCGAGGTCGAGATTGCGCAAGCGATTGCAAACCTGATGGGTATTACGCAGACGCAGGTCGAAATTGAATATGACAACCTGGATCAGGCGTTATATGCAAATCAGTTTGATATGGTGATGAATGGTTGGGAGAAGACGGTGGATCGTGAAAAAACCGAGCTGTTCTCTGACCCCTATTATCGCTATGGTCAGCAGATTATCGTGCGCAAAGATGATACGCGTTTTGCGAATGTCGTCAACCCCACCGATATCAAAGTTCTGGAAGGTTACACGGTTGGTACTGGCAGTGGGTACCTGGCACAGACGATCATGCAGGGCGATCCGAAGATCAACATTAAAGCTTATGATGGCAATATCGCTTTTAGCGATCTTGTGCAGAAAAAGGTCGATGCCTTCTTCCTGGATTCCCCAATTGCCGCGTACTACATTCTTGGCTCTGGTCCAGGGGCTACCCCTATCCCGCAGTTAACGTTGCTTGGAAAGCCAATTTATCTCGATAATTACTATTGTGGTTTTAAAAAAGGCAATCCCAATGCAACGAAACTTCTGCCGAAGATCAACCAGGCTTTTGCTATTCTGAAGAAAAATGGCACTCTGAAGACGATCTATCAGAAATGGCAGATGTGGAATGATCAGCAGGCCGAGATTGGTATCGTGTAGTTTTTATTGCATGGATAGAGCGGAGAATGGGTTTATCCCATTCCCGCTTCTGCTTTTCATAATGCGTCGCTGTACTGGTAGACGAGAAAGGACACTTCATGCCCCAGTACTCAGTGGTGTTACTTGATTTCCTGGATGGTGCAAAAAATACCGTCATTTTCTGCGCTACCTCTTTCCCGATTGCTCTTCTGCTTGGTCTGCTATTGGCGTTGATGTCGAATTCGCACCTTACGTGGTTGAAAGTACCTGCACGTATTTATGTCGAAGTAATTCGTAGCACTCCAATGATTGCGCAGATATTTATTATTTACTTCGGGCTAAGCGGACTTCTACAGCCTTATGGCCTGTCAATCTATATTAATACCTGGACGGCTGGTATTGGTACATTAGCATTAAACTATGCTGCCTATGAGGCTGAGGTCTTTCGCGCTGGTTTCCTTTCGGTTGATCGCGGCCAGGCGGAAGCCGCAATCTCACTTGGCTTAACCCCGGTTCAGAATTTCGTGCGCATTATCTTTCCTCAGGCTATTCCATTGATGATTCCGCCTTTTGTCAATGACCTGATTTATATGCTCAAGGACTCCGCGATCATAAGCGTGATTGGTGGCGCAGAGATTACAAGCAAGCTTGATGTATGGCGTGACCGCTATGGGAGTAATCCGCTACCATTTTTTGTGATTGCGCTTGTGCTCTATCTGATACTCAGCTTACCTACTTCATATGTCGCACGCTTTTACGAACGCCGCTTACGTTCTGTGCAGTGATGGCAGGAGAAAGAAATGCAACATGTTGTGACCAATAGCGGACAGCAGAGCGAGACCGGGCAGAAGCCGCGCCTGTGGCTTGCGGTGCTTGACAAATCTTTTTATATTGTGTTGATAGCCGCCCTTGCAGCCTTTGCCTATTACCTGTATACCTATCGCGATGCTATTATTCTCGATCTTCCTGTCTTATTGCAGGCGGCAGGTGTAACGATTTTCCTCTCGATTGCCAGTATGATTCTTGCGACGATCTTTGGCCTTGTTGGCGCACTCTCTCGCCTTTCGCGCTTTTTTGTTGTGCGCTGGCTGGCCCTCCTGTATGTTGAGTTAATACGCGGTACTCCTATTCTTGTGCAGTTGCTATTATGGGGTTTCGGTGTGAACCTTGCGCTGTCAAACCTTGGTTTTGATCCCTATAATGTTGCCTATCAGGTCTTGACACTGCTGCAAAGTAATAGTTTTCTGCCGCCTTCCACAGTCTTTGACGCCGCTTTTTACGGTATTCTCGGCCTCAGTTTTAACTACGGAGCCTACCTCACCGAGGTCTTTCGTACAGGTATAGAGTCAGTCAATAAAGGACAGTCCGAAGCGGCGTTGAGTCTGGGTCTTAATTCGGGTCAGACGATGCGCAAGATTGTCTTGCCGCAAGCTATCCGTATCACGATTCCACCTTTCGCCAACTATTTCATTACGCTGGTGCAGGATACCGCTCTGCTTTCAACCATTGGTGGTGTGATTGAGTTGCAGCAGATGACAACATCCCTTGCCAGTCCTCTATCATCGGATCCACCCAAACAGATGTTTATCTATGTCTTTGGTGCGCTTATTTTCCTGTGCATCTGTTATCCATTGGCGTTGCTGGCGCGGTATCTTGAGGGACGTATGGGGGTGGCGTATTAGGTTCAGCCTGTGTAATTCGAAAATTTAAACTACAACGGCTCCTACTTTCACCTCATTATTATCTGAGGAAGTAGGAGCCGTTGTGCTAGAGTTATGGATCTCCTTCTATTTCATGATATCAGTCAATACAGGAGAAAGAGCATAAATACGGCCTTTCACCATCGGTATAAAAGTGCTCATGGGTGAGGAATTGGTAAAAAAGCAGAGTATAGCGCGTGTCTAAATTTAGAAAGTAGGGTTACATATCTTGAAAGAGTTCTCCATAAGAATGAGAATAATAAGAATGAGAATAGCCGACCTGTTTCTCTTTTCGTGCGTTTCTCTGCTCCTTGGAGGGTATTTTTGGAGGATATTTTTCAGATTGTATATAGTTAAAAAGTCCTATTCTTCTAGCATAGTGAGATACATTGATGTAGTATTAATTCAGGGTAACCGCAGGAATGCTGAAATATGTTTCAAATACTGCATATCATTCGGCGGCCTATTTGGAGAATACCCTGTACTGAGAGCATAAAAAGTGTGTGCACTGGCTCTTAGTGAAGCTGAAGGGCATGATCTGTTTGCCCACGGCAATCTTGTGCACAGCGTATCGATGATGCAACTGGTATCATCGACAAGACATGAGGTGCTTCCAGACTCCCCACCTCATAAGACAAACTAAGAAGGAGAAGCTTCATATGTTTAAATCGTTCTTTCGCCGTCAAATTTCCGTCGTGATGTTGATGACATTATTGGTGTTAACATTCACCCTCTCAGCATGTGGTGGTGATACAACAACCGCTGCAACATCATCGGGTTCTACTTCATCAGGTGGCGGCTCGGCACAAACCGTCACTATTACAGAGAAAGTTGGTGGGAATGATATATACGCATTTGATCCCACGACGTTATCCATCAAGGCGGGCGATAGTGTGAAATGGGTCAATAATTCAGATGAAAACCACAAATTGGTCATTTCTCCGACTGGTCCTGCCTCTGCCACAGCTGCCAGGAGTGGTTCCAATGACAATACCGCAACCGTGACCTTTCCTACGGCTGGAACCTATACCGTCACCAGTCAACTGGTTGATCGCCTCAAGGACGGAAAACACACCCCTGACCCTGCTGACAGCCAGGCAATGATCACGATCACCGTTAGCTAAATGATGCTTCTCCTCCGCAAATAGAAAGAGCTGATTGATAGAACATCTTCTACTCTATCTCTTGAGGAGGACATCAAGACATGAGTCATCTCGGGCCTGAACACGTTTAAAACGTCCGCGATGACTCATCTCTGTTGAGTACATGATTTTACAAATAGAACGCTCAATGGAATATGGCTATAGTGATGTCTTGAGAAGGGATTATGCCTGGATGAAAAGCACTATTTTCGATCAGTATGTTGGGCAGACAATAGAAGATTATCACATCGAACAATTAGTAAGTTGTGGATCGATGAGTGTTGTCTACCGTGCACAGCAACTCCAACCAGAGCGATCTGTTGCCTTTGTTATGTTTCAGCTACCAGAAACTCTCTCCGTGACTGACGTTCAGCAGTTTCGCGCGAGGTTTCGGCGTGAAGCGCCTTCGTTGATGCTGCTACACCACTCCCATCTCCTGCCATTTTACGGCTATGGAGAATGGGGAGGGTTGCCCTATCTGATCACTCCATATAAAACTGAAGGATCACTCGTCACACTTATCAAACAGCAAGGTCCCATGAGCCCTGCTAGTATCCTACCTTTCCTGGAGCAGATCATAGCAGGATTGGAGTATGCTCATCGCAACGGTCAGGTACACGGAATGCTCACCCCTGCCAATCTCTTGCTCCGCAACGATGGATCGCTTGAGATCGCAGCGATAGGACTGAAACGCCTGGTGGAACGACGTGACATTTTGCCTTGCACAACACGATCCGAGTTGCAAAGCACTCTTGCTGGTACACCACTTTGTGCCTCGAAGTATCTGGCCCCTGAATATCGACAAGGGTATATGGCTGATATCCGCTCAGATATCTATTCTCTCGGTGTGCTGCTGGTAGAATTACTTCAAGGTAGGTTCCTTGAGAGTAATATTTCCCCACAGGAAGTTCTTGAGCAGCGTGATTGGCGTCCACCGGCATCGCTACAACATGTTTTGCAGCGTGCTCTGGCAGAGGATCCCCAAAAACGATTTCAGCGCGTAAGGGACGTATTGACGGCCTATGCAGAACACGTTGAAACAGAAGAAGTTGTGCAGGAAGACCTGCTCTACTCTTTTCCAATTCAGCCCCTTCCAATACCAGCTCCTGCACCCCTTTTTGATCTGAAGGTAGATAACTCCATACCCACCAATGAGTTCTGGGCAGATAGGGACTTTGCCCAGAAATGGTCCCCGCCAGGACTACCATCCATATCATCCCCCGTTCCTAATGCGTTCAGTTCACCTTTACGTCCTTTACGTCCTTTACGTCCTTTACGTCCTTTAAAATCTAGTAGGATAAGCCGTCGTCGCACAACTGCACTCCTGGCTGGTGGATTGGTCATAGGAATAGCGGGGATAGGTGGTTTTAGTCTGGCACAAATACTCAGTGCTGGAAAAGTAACACAGACTGCCCAGAACAAACTCACAAATGGCATTGGACAGACTGATCAGGCTCTCAATACCGCAGTGGCATTTATTGATACAAAAGTACCAGATCATCGCCAGCGCTTGCTTGTCCACCTGCCCGATGGCAATTTCGTTGCCTATAAACAAGGGTGTACTCATACCGGGGTTCTTGTAAACTACGATCCAAAAACGAAGCTGCTCGTTTGTCCTGCTCATGGGGCTATCTTTGACCCGGCACAAGGTGGTAAAGTGATCAAGGGACCTGCAACGACTCCTTTGCCACAGGTAGCCATTAAAATCAGCAGTTCGGGTGCCATCACACTTGCGTAAGCATTGAGATTATGTATTTCTCTGATGCACTCATCTTCCTGAATTTCTCCCTTGCTGCGATCTGTGATTTTCCAGGTGAGAACAGTCCTTTTTTTGCGTTGGAGATCAGTTTCAGTATGTAACTCGGCCAGCGTGCTAAGCAAGAGTCCATGCCATTCTCCAGTTGATTGAGTGTCTAAGAATTGATGTCTATTTTCAGTTGTAGCCATCTTGCGTCATACCATCCTTGATTATCAAAACATTCTCATAGTTTGTAACGTATAAACCGTAGTATTATCTTGCTGTCATCTTATCTAAATTTGAATCCGCCCGGGCCGCGTTAACGACGCCCACGTAGGGGCCAGGTTTACCGCGCCCACAAGAAAGAAAAATCGTGCAAGCCAACACAAATAAAAAACAAAAACGCCTGGCCGCGCTAGAGCGCCACATTGAGCGCCTGGAAAGGCGTCTTGGACAGGTGAACGCTCGTTATCAGCGTCTATTTATGCAACAACTCATGGTATTCATCGGCGGTATAGTGGTATCCGCGACCTTTTTCGGCATCTTTGCGCCGTTGGGACTGGCCTGCTTTCTTGCCAGCGTCATTCTTTTTATCTATGGATGGCGCTCTGGTGGCGTTTTGAGGCGCAGCAGTGACAAATACACTAACTTGATACGCATCAAAAAAACGCATGTCGCTCGCATAACCCTCGATTGGGAAAATATTCCACCCGTCGAGGATGAGCGTGAAAAGGATCACCCATTTGAAAATGACCTGCAGATCAGTGGACTTTATTCGCTGCACCAGCTTATCAATACCTGCTACTCGGACCAGGGACGTGCACGTTTACGTCAATGGTTACTAAATCGCGTGCCGGTGCCGGAGACTATTCGTGCTCGCCAGTCGGCTGTACGCGAACTGACGCCGCTGGTAAGTTTTCGCGACAAGTTACAAGTCTACTCACAGCGCACCATATTGGATGTCAACAAACAAAACGACCAGGAAGCAGTGCTGCTCTGGCTCGATCTGCCCCTCGGTCGCAAGCCACCCCTGTTCTTCCTGGTGATCTCAAGTATCCTTTCCGTGCTACTGATTAGCCTGTTCGTGCTTTTATTGTACAGTGTCGTGCCTATAACTGATGTGTTGATCGTCTTTGGTGCCTCGCTCCTCTGGACCGTTCCCATGCTACGGTACCGCTCGCGCTTATTCCTGGATAGCTCTCTTATGTCTGCTGTCTTTAAGCAATTGCACTCTGTCTTTTCATTCATCGAAAAATATCCAACTGCGAATAATCCACAATTGCAAAAAGTATGTGAGCCATTTCAAAATGCAGCTCCTTCACCGTCGAAACTCATGAAGCGTTTGTACCGTATTGCGCAGTATGCCAGGCTTACACAAAGTCAGACTATAACCCAGTCGATGGCGGTAGCAGGAACAGGAACGAGTCAAGGGATCGCAACGATCTTTAACCTTATCGTGCCGTGGGATCTCTTCCTGTCCTATTTTCTTGCTCAATGTAAGGACGCAGCACGCGAAAAACTTCCCGCATGGCTGGATTCATGGTACGAATTGGAAGCTTTGTGCTCACTGGCAACCTTTGCCTACTTGAATCCTGATTATGTCTTGCCGGAGCTTCCAACAAGTAAGGAGCAGGGAAGTTCGCCAGCCTTACGTGCAACCCGGTTGGGTCATCCGCTGATACCCGATGAGGACCGCATCGTCAATGATGTAACAATTGAGCATGCAAACGATATTATGCTGATTACTGGCTCAAATATGGCTGGTAAAAGTACCTTCCTGCGTACAATGGGAATTAACCTTTGCCTGGCTTATGCGGGTGGGGTTGTCTGCGCCTCCTCTTTGCAGACAGGCTTCTACGAGATAGATTGTTGTATTAGCGTATCGGATTCGCTTGCGGACGGCTATTCCTACTTTTATGCTGAAGTGAGGCGTCTCAGGTTTATCCTCGACCGTGTGCGCAAGAAGACGCTCTATCCCGTTTTTGCGCTTATCGATGAGATCTTCAAAGGCACCAATAATCGTGAGCGCCTGATAGGGAGCCATGCTTACATCTATGCGTTGGCGCAAGCTGCATGCCTGGGTGCGATTTCAACGCACGATCTGGAACTGGTTACGCTGTCCGATGAATTGACGCAGATCAAGAACTATCATTTTCGTGATGATGTGGTCAAGGGCGCGATGGTTTTCGATTACACGCTTTACCACGGTCCCTGCCCGACGACAAACGCGCTGAAGATTATGCAAAAGGAGGGATTGCCGATTACGTGGAAGCAAGCTGCTAAGTCAGAGGAAGTTGTGCAAGCGCGTAAGATGGATAGCTAAATTATCCTCTCCTTGAAATTTTTTCATTGGAAGCTTGATTGCCGTAGGGACCACGTTTACGATGCCCAGGTGAGTCACCATCATTTGACTCACCTGGGCATCGTAAACGTGGTCCCTACGTATGACTTGCTTTCTGCTCACGTTATAGTCTATACTTAGGAGGAGAGAAAAATCTCGTCCCATATGTCCTACGAAAACATGGTGCCTTATGAAGGAAACAGACATTCCTGGCAAGCGAAGAGGTCGTTACATTCCGAAATTCTACGTATTTCGTGGCTTCCACCTGTCCACCTGCTATCCTTGAGTTTATCTCCCACTTTTAGCTACCCTCACTTTTAGCCGCCGAGTTGGTGGTTTTCGCACTTGTCCGCCCATGCGTCTATGCGTTTTATCATTTTCATGCGCTTTTCCACTTACCGGCTCAGTGTCATCTATAGCAAGCACTCTTAGTTTTAGTATCAGCTTATCCCAAAGGATAGGTTTACTATTCCCACAGGCGACACGTGGAATCCAGATTGGAGAGATTCACTGTTGCTTTACCAGATGTGCGGACTGGTCGGGAACAGGTTGCTTTTTTTCGCATTAGCAGAAAGGTTTTTTATGAGTACCGACGGATTACTCAAGGCCCTGAACGATTCCCGTCGCTATCTTGACGTTGTGCACAAACAACAGTTAGGAAAGAGCGAAGCCGAGTGGTTAATTGAGACCACCGTCAGCAATTTTGCGCAGTATTATAATAGCGGTTTTATCGAGTATCGCAAATCAGTCGCGGAAGCTGGCGATTTTGCTGCAGTCGAATGGACAGGTCGTGGTGCAACCTTTAAGGATGTGCTAGGTCGTGAATATATCGACTGCCTGGGTGGATTTGGCGTGCTCAACCTGGGTTGGGCGCATCCAAAGGTCGTCGGGGCCGTACAAGCACAATTAGAGAAAAGTCCTTTACCTACGCAGGAACTGCTTGACCCATTGCGTGGCATGCTTGCCCATTTGATGGCAGAGATTACTCCTGGCGACATTCAATATAGTTTTTTTGTGGGGAGCGGTACTGAGGCGGTTGAAGGGGCCATGAAGCTTGCCAAACTCTATACACGCAAAAGTGGCTTTATTGCCGCTGTGCGCGGCTTCCATGGCAAGACAGCCGGTGCACTATCGCTGACAGGTAAGGCTATGTTCCGGAAACCGGCGTTGCCATTGCACGATAACATTTACCACGTGCCTTATGGTGATGCCGATGCCGTTGAGCAGCAGTTGCGTATTGCACGCGAGGTTGGCAATGATATTGCAGCTGTGATCATGGAGCCAGTGCAGGGCGAAGCGGGCGCAATTGTGCCGCCGGACGATTTCTGGCCGCGCTTACGTCAGATCTGTGATGAGTATGAGGTCTTGCTGATCGCCGATGAAGTGCAGACGGGAATGGGGCGTACCGGCAAATGGTGGGGTGTCGATCATTGGGACGTAGCTCCCGACATTATAACATCCGCTAAAGCGCTCGGCGGTGGCGTTATGCCCATTGGAGCGTTTATGTCCACGCCAAAGATCTGGAGCGTTATGAATAGCAATCCCTTTATTCATACCTCCACCACGGGTGGCAACCCTCTCGCATGTGCTGCCGCTATTGCAGCTATCAACGTAACGCTGGAAGAGGGAATCGTCGAGCAAGCTGCCGAGAAGGGTGAGTACTTTATCAAGCAACTGAAGGACATCGCCGCACGTCACAGTGATGTGTATACTAATATCACTGGCAAGGGTCTATTAATCGGCCAGCACTTTGTGAACGACGATATTGGTTACGCGGTTGCTTCTGGCCTTTTCAAACGGGGTGTGCTCATCTCTGGTACATTAAACAACTCACGCGTTATTCGTGTTGAGCCACCGCTCGTCATCACGCTCGAAGAGATCGACGCCATTCTGAATCGCCTGGAAGATACGCTGCACGAGCTGCATACAAATACCGCCGTTGCCTGATATTACGACGTAGGGGCCGCATTTATGCCGCCCCTACATCCTCCGCGCGGTCCCGACGCGATTTTTTGATTTACTATCAACGCAGGTGGCAAGCACACGCCCCTACGTCAGGGTGAGAATTCATAATTATGCATATTATTGTACTTGGTGGAGCGGGAGCGATGGGGCGTGTCACCATACGCACGCTTATCGAATATGAGGATGTCGATCAGGTGACAATTGCTGATTACAATGAGGAGCGTGCCCGCGAGGTTGCCTCCTCATTGGCAAGCAGCAAGATTCAGGTCCAGCAGATTGATGTTACGAACGAGGAGCGTCTTGCCCAGCTTCTACGCGGTGCGGATGTAGTACTGAACGCGGTTGACTACATATTTAACCTGCTTGTACTCAGAGCCTGCATCCGTGAGCAAGTTCACTATGCCGATCTGGGCGGTCTTTTCCATATGACCCGCAGAATGATGGAACTGCAAGACGAGGTCAAAGCCGCTGGTATTACAGCTATTGCTGGCATAGGTGGTACGCCAGGCATTACGAATATGCTTGCTCGTTTAGCCGTGGATCAGCTCGAAAGTGTGGAGTCCATTAAAGTGCAGCTTGGTTGTAGCGATACTACTCCCTCAACAGCACCCCTTGTTGCGCCCTATTCTATCCGTACTATTCTCGACGAATTCACCAAAGAGCCACAGGTCTATCAGGATGGAGCATGGTATCCACAGCCACCATTGTCGGGCCAGGAAGTGATTGTTTTTCCCGATCCTGTTGGTCGTGCCAGCGCTATCTACTCGTTGCATTCTGAGTGTGCCCTGTTCCCGCTCTCCTTCCAGGACAAGGGAGTCAAGCATGTTTCATTCAAGATTGCCTTTCCCGGCGACTTTATGACAAAGCTCAGGTTCCTGGTCGATCTTGGTTTTGGCAGTGATGAACTGATCAATGTACGAGGTGTCAAAGTCTCACCACGTGAAGTCCTGGCTCGTCTGCTCGAAACCTTTCCTACCGAGGATGTGGAGCCACAGGATTGTGATGTCTTGCGCGTCGTTGTAACTGGTAAAGCTGGCGGCCAGTCGCTAGAGATTACCAATCAGATCGTCGTGCAACCATATCGCCCCTGGGGTATTGGTGCGGGTGCGCTCGACACAGGTGTCCCTCTGGCTATCGCCGGGCGTATGCTTGCCAGAGGTGAGATTACAAGACGCGGCGTTTTTGGTCCTGAGATGGTCGTTCCTGTCGCATCATTCTTTAACGAACTTGTCCGTTACGATATGCGCGTTGAGAGCAAGACGCGTGGAAAACGGTAGTATGAGTCATCCCGAACTTTTGAAAAGTTCGCCAAACAGCTCCTGCACCTCGTGCTCATACTCCTCGCGCCAGCGGCGCTCGTAAGGGGAAGAAGTGTTGTTGTGGCTCGGCTGGCCCGCCGGGCCAGCCGAGCCACAACAACACTTCTTAAAACCGGCGAGCCGCTGGCGCGAGGAGTACGGAGAGAAGCAGTATGACGGGCACAAACCCCCTTTGAAAAATTCGGGATGACTCATATACGTGGTACAATGAAAATAAATGCGCAGCGATCTATCGATATTCGTATATTTTCTTGCAATAATCTACGAATATCAGCAGATAAAGCAGATTTTCCTACGAGCAGAGAAACATTTTAGTCAATCGAAAGGGGCAATCAAGATGGCCGAATACAAATTGCTGATCGACGGCGAATTAGTTGGAAGTAGTACAGGCAAGACCATTGAGGATATCAGCCCGGCGACTGGCGAAACGGTTGCCCTGGTGCCAGAGAGTACGCTGGATGACATGAATCGTGCAGTTGCGGCAGCTCGTACCGCGTTTAATGATGGTCGCTGGTCGGAACTGACGCATGGGGCTCGTGCCGCTATTTTAGAAAAGCTGGCTCTGTTGATTGAAGAGCATGTAGGCGAACTGGCAACGTTAAAATCGCTGGATACAGGCAAACCGATCAAGCTGGCACGAGACAGCGATATTCCATTTTCCGCAGATAACTGGCATTTCTTTGCAAGTGCGGCCCGTCATCTGGGTGGAAGCGCATCTAGTGAGTATACTGGCGGTCATACTAGCATCATCCGTCGTGAGCCAGTCGGCGTCGTAGCCTCCGTTGCCCCCTGGAACTATCCCTTCATGATGGCTGCCTGGAAGCTTGGTCCAGCTCTAGCGGCAGGCAATACCGTTATCTTCAAGCCATCGCCGGAGACGCCATTAACCGCGCTCAAACTTGGAGAACTGGCTTTGGAGGCGGGTATTCCAGCAGGCGTTCTCAATATTATCGCTGATGGTCCTGATGTCGCACCCGGCCTCGTCAGCCACAAAGATGTCAACATGGTCTCGATCACCGGAAGTACACGTAGCGGCAAATATGTCATGCGTGCTGCCACCGACACTATCAAGCGCGTCCATCTAGAATTGGGAGGCAAGGCACCCTTTATTGTTTACGCCGATGCCGACATCGAGGCTGCCGCCAATGGAGCCGTTGTCGGAGGGTATGTCAACTGTGGGCAGGACTGCACCGCTGCCACGCGCATCTACGTGCAGGAGAGCATCTACGACGAATTCCTCTCATCGTTTGTTAAGAAGGTCAAGCAGATTCGTGTTGGCGATCCGTCAAGTGAAAGCACCGACATGGGACCCTTGATCTCAGCCAGGCAGCGCGACAACGTTGAGGGATACGTTGAGCGTGCCCTCCGTGCCGGAGCCAATATTCTTGTTGGTGGCAAACGAGCAAACATTCAAGGTTTCGAGAAAGGCTTTTTCTTCACGCCCACCGTGATTGCCGAGGATCGCAACAACGCTGAGATTATACAAAGTGAAGTATTCGGTCCGGTTGTTGTCGTGAGCCGTTTCAAGACGGAAGAGGAGGTTCTCACAAAAGCGAACGATGTTGTGTATGGGCTGGCTGCTTCCGTATGGACGCGCGATATTTATAAAGCCATGCATGCCAGCAAGGTGCTCCAGTTTGGAACTGTCTGGATCAATGATCATCTGCCGATCACTTCCGAAATGCCCCATGGTGGATATAAAGAAAGTGGTATCGGGAAAGATATGTCAATATACTCATTTGAAGAATACACGCAAGTCAAGCACGTCATGATCGAACTCAGCGGCAAACCTCGCAAAGATTGGCACTACACCATCTTCGGCGATGCGTAGGGACCAGATTTATCGCGTCCATCGCGTAGGGACCAGGTTTTACCGCGCCCACTGGTCCCACCCACACCAGCTTTGTTGCTTATTAACAATATTGTGCCACCTTGGCCAGCAAATCCTCCATCTCGAAGGGTTTGGCTAAAAAATCATTGACCTCAAACGCCTGAGCCTCCTTGGCTGCTTTAGGATGGGCGGAGAGCATGAGGATAGGAATATGTTTCGTGCTTTCCTGGCTTTTTAAGTGCCTGGCGATCTCGCGTCCATCCTTGCCCGAAAGCAACATATCCAGGATGATGAGATCGGGCTGCTCAGAGAGAGAAATAGCCTCAACTTCTTCACCTCGTTTGGTGGTTATGACGATGTAGCCCTCATCCTCTAGCATGGCCTGGATGGCTTCTAAGATATCAGCGTCATCGTCGACAAGCACAACTTTTTTTACATTTTGTGACATAAATCTCTCTTTTTCTTTCTTTCTATTATCTGTTGTCATTTGATGCTGTTTTCGCTATTTGGCTCCAAGTAAGCGTAAAGTTAAATGTAGAGCCCTCTCCTTTTTTGCTATCAACCCATATATGCCCATGATGATGACGAATAATCTCACGCGAGATATAAAGGCCTATTCCCATACCAGGGAATGTCTGCTCTATCGGATCAGGAATGTGATAGAAGCGTTCAAAGATGTTCTGCTGGTGCGCCTCAGCGATGCCAATGCCGAAATCCTGTATGCTCACCGTGACAACGTTCTGCTCAGTTGTTACACGAAGCAAGACTTTATTAGCATTGGGTGAATATTTGATAGCATTGTTCAGAAGATTGGTCAGTACCTGCCCGATGCGATCTCTATCGCCATGCACGGAAACGCCGACGACGGTGCTTTCGATGCGTATGCAATGCGCCAATGCTGTTTCCTGGAGGTTCTCGACGATTTCCTGGACGACGAGATTGAGATCAAAGTCTTCATAATGTAAAGGAAGATGATCTCTCTGCATTTTTGAGATTTCCAGCAGATCGTTGATAAGAATGCTGAGTTTACCCAGTTGCTTGTTCATCCGTGTAAGAAAGTGTAGTGTCTGTTCGTCGTTATGTTCTTTGAAGCGGCGCTCAAGTATCTGAGTAAAGCCTTTGAGGCTGGTGATGGGAGTTTTCAGCTCGTGGCTGACGAGGGCAACGAACTCATCTTTGCGCGTTTCAAACTCCTGTAATTGTTCTTGCGCTAACTTACTTTGTGTGATGTCCCTTGAGACGCCTATAAAGCCATTAACATTTCCTTGCTCATCATATAATGGTGTCGTTTTTATATCAACCCATACAATACTACCATCCTTCTTGCGTCCCTTCCAGATGTCTATATAATCGTTGCCTTCTAGAATGCGTTGCAGGTCGGTTGCAAGTTGCTGCTGATCCATGTCAGGATACAAAAGGGAGGGTGTTTTACCAAGCATTTCTTCTGACTGATAGCCAAATATCTGGGCAGCTCCTTCATTCCAGTAGGAGATGGTGCCTTGCAGGTTGGTCACGATGATACCGTCTCTCACGTTTTGTAAGATGTTGGCCTGAAACAGGAGCTGATCATTGATGTGTTGTTTCCCTTCAGGCTTAATCCTCTGAGCGGAAGCATGTTGAGAGTTCTGTGGTGTCCGGGCCTCCGTGTCAGACATAGATGTGCTGTTTCCTCTCTAGTGGCTAATCAATGAACCTTCTTGGCATTATCGTCCCTATGCGCTCTCCTGCCAGACATACGAGGGAAAGATGGTCATATTTTTTCGCCATGCTGGTGGATTGTTGTAACACCTGTTTATAGTACGAGTTAACCGACCATTTGTGTTACGAATTGATACTATCATATCTTATCACGCAAACAAATGGGGATTTGTCTATACTGGATATGATATGGAAGTGCTGAAAAAATTTTATGGATGTATTCCTACTGCAAATTATCAACCAGCCTTCGTGCCAGATGCAACCATTCCTCAGCCGTATCGTCAGGGATGGAGCAGCCGTTAGCCAGAATAAGCCTATGTCCCTTCGTCTGACTGACTGCCGAAAGAATTTCGTTGCGTAGTTCCTCTTCGCTGCCATGAGTGAGGGGGCCGCGCTCATCTAATCCTCCCATCAGGCACTTATCGGTCAAGGTTAGTGCTTCACTTAATGTGGGACCTGTCAGCCGGTCACTCCAGCTGATGACTGAAACGGGGTAATCGCTGAAGAGTTCGAAGTAGATTTGATCCTCGGTCTGCTCAGGATCTGCATGAACATGGACAGTATTGAGCCAGCCGTCTCTTGCACCCTCAAGGGCAGCGAGGTCGGAAGTACGGCCAAAGCGCAGATACTCGTCACGTGTAAAATGGGCACTGGTCGCTCCCATACAGGAGAAGAAAATACCACTGGCTCCTGCCTCGATGGCGGCACTCATCAATATGCGTAGATTTGCTGTAATGGTCGCCAGCCCTTGCTCAACGATCTCGGGTGACTCACGAGCTACTGCAACCGCCTGGCTTCTGCCCATGAAACGCATAACATATGTTAACGGACTAAAAAGCGTGAGGAGTAAAGGATAGTCGCTACCCAGTTCGGCGCGTAGTATACGAATGCATGTCAGTTGTTCACGGAACATAGGCGTATCTATGCTCAAGCGAGGAAGCGAGAGCAGGTGTACGGCCTCTGTTATGGGAATTGCGGGAGGTGGATAGGGGAGATCCGGCATAATTTTTACGATATCCAGATCAAATTTTTGCCGGAAAACTCCAGAGTGTAGGCTGCCAGACGCTCTCCCAGGCCTTCTGGTTTGAAGTGATGCCAGAAACAAAATGGGACGCGATCAACATGTTGTCCCTCTACGGCGGCGCGAACACGCTCAGTCGCTGTCATTACCTGTGTCATTTTTGCATTCTTCCTTTAGCAGTGGAGTATTTTAGCTTTGTTGCTCGTCCGTTATCGGTCTGGGCGAAATGGGCGTCAGCCCTTGCTCATAACGGGTTTTATCATAATGTGAGCGTTCTTCAGCCCGTGAAGATAACGTTTCACCAATCCAACGAGCGAGTAGCGCTCCCGTAAATGCGCCACCCGCCAGAGCAACGATTTTTACTAATGTCGTACCAAGGTTGTTCAAAGTCGTGTTTCCTCTCCGTTACGCGAAAACGGTCTCTCGCCTATTATCTCATTATCTTTAATACATTTTCAAAGGATTGAGAGTTTCGCGCACTCTGAGGGAGGTTCTTATTTTCCCCGGCTATGTTATAGCAATCGAGCGAGGGGCTCTGATTGAGAAGGTTCGAGCTCATTATGCTGTCCCTGCCGCTGCTGAAGCGAGACAAAATATTCAAGCAAGAAGCGGTGAATAAACATATAGCCACCTCCCACTTTATGGAGTAAGACGCTATCCGTCGCGTAATCCAGAAAACGAGCGATGTTCAAGGGGAAAACTTTCGTCCTCCAAAGGATGAGACGCAGGATGCCATGTTGCAAGGCAGCAAGACCTCCCAATAACAGGAAGGTAAGAAGGCCCCCGGCCAGCCCTAGCAAGAACGCATTATGTAAATCAGCTTTTAATGCCTGTTTCAGACTGGTGCCAACTCCATCTGCTACTAGCAGAGTGAAGGTGAAATGCCTGGTCTGTGAGGCGATGAGGGCGCTATTTATAGTGGATGCGAGTGTATCACTAAAGATATAGCTGACGATTGCTGCGAATATCCCAATGATACCACCTATAATGCCGTGACGCAGGGAGCGGGAAATGCCTTCATTTGGCTTATAGCGGTGCTGATTCGTGAGGTCACGACTTGAGATACCATAAAGAATTGCCGAAACGAGACAAAAGCCCACGGTAAGCAATGCCGTGTCGGTCAATCCGTCACTCAATCCATTATTCAAGCTGCCTTCTAATGTCTCTTTGAGTCCATAGGTCAGGCCAACAGCGAGGCCAACCAATAGACCATTCAAGGCATATTTTGGAACGAGGAGTCTGCGCAAGAAGCGTTTCCAGGACCAGACGACGACTTCGGAGCGGTAAATAGTACCATTATTTTTGTGGAGTAGGAGCAGACTGATCAGTGTTCCAAGTAGGAAATTATGTAGAGTTTCACGTATGCCTAACGTCAGATAGAACGATATGCTGTAATGGCTGATGCCCTGTCTGATGACGTTCGTCAAGATATTGCTCACTCCACAGACCGGGCCAATAATGAGGCCGTTGCTAATGTGCTCAAAAAGAGGATATTTTGCCAGAAAGCGTGCATTTTTACTCTTTGCAGGTTTCCGACGACTTTTAGCCTCTATTTTCCCTTGAAGAAGTATACTCATAGGGATGCACATGAGTCCCAGGTAGGTGCCATTGATCAGGCCATCGGGCCATCCTTTCGCAAATCCGAGAAAGAGAATAGAGATCAGGCCGAGAAAAATAGGTGTAATGCCTGGATTTCCTGTGGAGAGTTTTTTCCTGGCCGTTCTTTGTGTTATGGGTTGTCTTTTTGAAGATACGCGTTCGGGTCTTCTACCACTGAAGAGATAGCCCATCAGCAAACCATAGAGGCTATCCAGGAGGACCGCCTTGAAATCGCCTGCGTGAAAGAATAGATCATTACCCAGTAGGCCCATCAGTGCGCCAGCCAGTGCACCAGGGAGCAACACGGCTATCCACAGATACACCTCTCGCCATTTTTCTTTATTGATCCATTCGGGCTGTATTTGCTCGATATAGAAGACAGCCTGACCGCGCTGTTGCATCTTTCTCGCCAGAGAAGTGAGTCCGCTTATCAGTTGTTGAGGTGTATGAGATAAAGAGGAAGTTAGAGCAGAATGGCGTTGAAGCATTTGCTCGACATAGGTATGAAAGATGCGCTGATAGCGTTCGGTCGAGGAGCGCATGGTGAGCAACTCGATAGGCGATTTGTCTTGATAGGCTAAGGTGATGATGTTGAGCATCAGGGGCGTGGTGATCAACCCATATAAGAGCGTATCCCGGCGCAGGATTTGATAGATGACTTGAAATTTTTCGCCAGCGTTCCGGAAATAGTCATCCACCTGTTGCATGGTGAGGGCCTGCACCACAATGGCCCGCTGTAAGAGTACGCGAGGAGGGAAGAGCAGATAGTCGGTCAAGCGACTACAGACCACCAGAGGGCTCAATCCATATTGTTGTTTGTAGGTATTGATGGCGATAATGCATGCCGAACGAGCCTTTTCCGTCACTTCGTCCAGTCCATCGAGCAAGGGTAAGAGCATCTCAGAACGCAGCCACATGCCTCCCAGCAGGCGCGGTACCAGGTATTTGCTGTTCAGCTCTTCGATGAGCCATTGTTCAAGTGGGAGTTGTTTCTCCTCCCATGAAGATAGTTGAAAGACCACCGGGATAGGAGCCGACTCGTCCTGTTCCGCTCGATCGAGCAAATGACGGGCCAGGTGCAATAACATCGTGGTTTTCCCGGTACCGGCTTCCCCCAGAATTAAAAGTTCCCCTCCTGCCTGATCATAGATCTCGCTGATCGAGGTTCCAGCAGCCAGGACAGGGGAGTCCTTCTGCTTTTGATAGGGGGATGGGGTCCAGGGATGAGCAACGGCATCGTGTCGTTCATGCAATTCAGGGGTAATCAGGGGAGCCCCGTGTAGCGATGGCTCTAAGACCCCGGTGATCCAGAAGGTGCGCACTTTTTGCAGCATGCGCTGACGATTTCGCTGTTTAGAAGGTGTCATCAGGACCGGGTACTGCCTTTTGATCTTCAGATCCTCTGCCAGGGGATAGAGCGCCGCACGCTTGCCAGCGGTGTCAGGAGAGGGTGCCATTGGTTGCTGAGAGAAGTAATAAAAGAAAGGAAATACGTTTGAGGGTGCCAGAGGAGAGTCTTCTACTGGGAATGCCTCCAGAAGAGCGGATGGTCCAAGCCCGTAGCTGGCCTGTTCTAAGGAGTGGGCAAAGGCCAGAATCGTCTCGTAACGTTGGACCGGGTCTTTTGCCAGTGCTTTGAGAACGACTGCTTCGACGGCAGGAGAGACCGAAGGGTTTTTGCTGCGCAGCCGTGGTGGGGGAGACGAAATATGCTGCATGATAATTTCGGCATCGCCTCCATTGAAGGGAAGAGAGCCGCAGAGCCATTCATAGGCCACAATGCCCAGTGAATATTGATCGCTGGCTAAGCCGGGTTTGCCTTGCAATTGCTCTGGCGCGGTATAGGGAAGCGTGCCGGCTGTATCTTGACGGCTCAGAAGGCTGGACCAGGAGGCAGAGATGGCCAGCCCAAAGTCGCTGAGCATGACCTCCTTTCGTTCGTTGAGCAAGAGATTTTCCGGTTTAATATCGCGATGGATGATGCGTTGGGTATGGGCATAGTAGAGAGCCTCGGCCACCTGTTTGACATGGCTGATCACTGTGTCGAGCGGCACAGGAGTGCCAGGGAGATGGACGGTTCGTAAATTGCCCCCAGAGACGTAGTCCATGACCAGAAACGGGATATTTTCGACCATCTCGCTGTTGTGGAGCATTATCCGCCTTGGAGTGACGGCGAACTCAAGAACACGCACGATATGAGGATGGGAAAGATTAGCAAGGAGCCTGGCTTCCTCAAGAAAGTGCACCATTTCTTGCTCAGCCAGCACCGTGCGAAGGACTTTGATGGCCGCCAGGCGTTTGAGGTAGCGATGTTCTCCCAGAAAGACAGCCGCGAAGCCTCCATGGCCCAGCATGCGGATCAGGCGATAGTTGCCAAGATATGAGTCGGAAAACTGAGCCGAATGCTTGTAATTATGGTTATCTATCAAATCCTGTTTCTCCCGAAACGCGATATTCTTGACAGACATCCCTGCAAGTCTTGTTCTTTACCCCAAAGATCTGTTTCCCAAGGTAGATAGTATTCTTTCCTACATGTTCTAAACGTAACGATGGAACCTGTTACCATCCAAAGAATGCTGATCATTGTTTGCGCCCTGGCAGGGAAGGGTCGTTGATCAAATACGATCTATTGTAGTCAGACATTCCCTTCTTATGATAACATAAATTAATCTAGTACTCCAATATTTAATCCGAATGTACATTAATTGGAGAGAATGCAATCAGCGAGAGCCGGCCAGCAGAACTGCCCAGTTCGGGGAACTGATGAGCGTTAGAGAAGTCTAACAAGCGGTTCTGGCGGGGGAGATGGTTGCTTCTGAGAATGAAGTGATGCGAAATGTTCAAGCAGGGTGCGATGAATAAAGATGTAGCCCCCTCCCGTCCTACGAAGTAACAGGCAAGAGGTCGCATAATCCAAAAGGGAGAAAGCTTTAAAGGAATATTGCCCGTGATGCGAAGAATGAGACGTAGAAGCGTATGCTGCCAGCCAGCCAACCAACCAAGTAAGAGGGCGGCGAGAAGACCTCCGATCGGTCCAAGCAGAAGTGAGATAAGCAGCCCCGTATGCAAAATACTCTGCAATTTACTCATGTGCCTCAGGACTGCTGGCCCATAGTTTACTACAAGGAATAGCGTGGTTGTCAAAATGGTGAACAAGCTGGCAATAACTGTGCCAATCATGAAGCTTAACATGCCATAGAATAAAGAGCGTTTAATGCCCTCATTGGGGACGCTGCGATCATGATTGCTGAGTGTATTGCTGGCGACTCCCTGTAAAATGGCAGAAACCAGGTGGATGCCAATCGCAATCAGCAATCCTGTACTCACCCCTGTACTTAAGACACTGCTGAGATTACCCTGAAACAACTGCTTGCTTCCAGCGATTACTCCTACTGTTACTCCAATAAGTGTGTCAGAAATTACCGTTCTACTGAAAAGACTTTTCCAGAACTTCTTCCAGGACCAGGACACAACTTCAGCACAATAAATCATCCCATCATTCTTCGTGAGAAGTAAGCTAAGCAATGTCCCTAGTAAAATATTACGCAAACCATCGCGCATACCAAGTGTTACCAGGTAAGTGAAGCCATGCGCAGGCACCTTATGACTGACAATAAGGGTTAGTACGTCGGCGAGTCCACAGGCTGATCCGATGAAGATGCTGTTTGTGAGGTGTTCAAGAGGGAAAAAATTCTTCAAGAAAGTAGTAAAACCTCCCGCGGTCTTCTTGATGTGTGATGCAGCATGATTGCTCTTTTGAAGCAATTTGTGTATTGGAAAACTAAGTATTCCTAGCATTATTCCATCTGCAGCCCCGACTGCCCATCCTTTCGCCATTCCCAGACAAAAGAACGTTGTCAGACCAACAAAAAGCATTGTTTTGAGTGTTTCTCCTTTGGGCGAAGGTTTATTAGAGTGATGCTGTACGCGAGGTCGTCTTTGAACAGGTGAGTAGCTTACTTGCTTGCTACTAAACAGGTATCCCATCACAATGCCATATGCAGCGTCTATAAAAATAGAGTCTATACTACCAGTATGGAAAAGCAAAACGTTTGCAAGAGTACCTGTCAGTGCGCCAATAAGCGCTCCTGGCAGTAAGACCGCTAGCCATGTATAGATTTGCCGCCAGTTGTTTTTGTCGATCCACTTCGGTTGCATTAGTTCGATATAGAAGACGGTTTGACCGCGCTGTTGCATTTTTCTCGCCAGATAAGCAAGCCTTTCTGGCAACTGTTGAGCCATCTCAGGGTGTGGAGCGGGATGACGTTGAAGCATTTGCTCGACATAGGTATGAAAGATGCGCTGATAGCGTTCGGTCGAGGAGCGCATGGTGAGTAACTCTGTAGGCGATTTGTCTTGATAGGCTAAGGTGATGATATTGAGCATCAGGGGCGTAGTGATCAACCCATACAAGAGCGTGTCCCGGCGCAGAATTTGATAGATGACTTTGAATTTTTCACCGACGTTCTGGAAATAGTCATCCACCTGTTGCATGCTGAGGGACTGCACAACGACGGCCCGCTGTAAGAGTACGCGAGGAGGGAAGAGCAGATAGTCGGTCAAACGACTACAGACCACCAGAGGGCTCAAGCCATGCTGCTGTTTGTACGTATTGATGGCGATAATGCACGCTGAGCGAACCTTTTCCGTCACTTCGTCCAGTCCATCGAGCAAGGGTAAGAGCATCTCGGAGCGCAGCCATATTCCTCCCAGGAGACGCGGTACCCGGTATTTGCTGTTCAGCTCTTCGATGAGCCATTGTTCAAGTGGGAGTTGTTTCTCCTCCCATGAAGATAGTTGAAAGACCACTGGGATAGGAGCGGACTCGTCCTGTTCTGCTCGATCGAGCAAATGACGGGCCAGGTGTAATAACTGCGTGGTTTTCCCTGTCCCCGCTTCCCCCAGAATTAAAAGTTCCCCTCCTGCCTGATCATAGATCTCGTTGATCGAGGTTCCAGCGGCCAGGACAGGGGAGTCCTTCTGCTTTTGATAGGGGGATGGGGTCCAGGGATGAGCGATCGCGTCGTGTCGTTCGCGCAGTTCAGGGATAATAAAGGGACCATCATGTAGCGATGGCTCTAAGACCCCGGTGATCCAGAAGGTGCGCACTTTTTGCAGCATGCGCTGACGATTTCGCTGTCTGGAAGGCGTCATCACTGATAGGTACTGCCTTTTGATCTTCAGATCCTCTGCCAGGGGATAGAGCGCCGCACGCTTATCGGCTATAACAGGAGATACGGCCATTGGTTGCTGAGAGAAGTAATAAAAGAAAGGAAACACGTTTGAGGGGACCAGGGGAGCATCCTCCACCGGAAATGCTTCCAGAAGAGCAGAAGGTTCAAGGTTATGGCTGGCCTGTTCTAAGAAGTGGGCAAAGGCCAAAATCGTCTCGTAGCGTTGGACCGGGTCTTTTGCCAGTGCTTTGAGAATGACTGCTTCGACGGCAGGAGAGACCGAAGGGTTTTTGCTGCGCAGCCGTGGTGGGGAAGACGAAATATGCTGCATGATAATTTCGGCATCGCCTCCATTGAAGGGAAGAGAGCCACAGAGCCATTCATAGACCACGATACCCAGTGAATATTGATCGCTGGCGAAGCCGGGTTTGCCTTGTAGTTGTTCTGGCGCGCTATAGGGAAGCGTGCCGGCTGCATCCTGACGGCTCAGAAGGCTGGACCAGGAGGCAGAGATGGCCAGCCCAAAGTCGCTGAGCATGACCTCCTTTCGTTCGTTGAGCAAGAGATTTTCTGGCTTAATGTCGCGATGGATGATGCGTTGGGTATGGGCATAGTGGAGTGCCTCAGCCACCTGCTGGACATAGCTGATCACTGTGTCGAGCGGTACTGGAGTGCCAGGGGGATGGACGGTTCGTAAATTGCCCCCAGAGACGTAGTCCATGACCAGAAACGGGATATTTTCGACCAGTCTACTGTTTTGTGGAAATACCTGCTTTGGAGCGACGGCGAACTCAAGAACTCGCACGATATGAGGATGGGAAAGGTTAGCAAGGAGCCTGGCTTCCTCAAGAAAGTGCACCATTTCTTGCTCAGCCAGTACCGTGCGAAGGATTTTGATGGCCGCCAGGCGTTTGAGATAGCGATGTTCTCCCAGAAAGACAGCCGCGAAGCCTCCATGGCCCAGCATGCGGATCAGACGATAGTTGCCAAGATACGAGTCGGAAACCTGAGCCGCATTCTTGTAATTATGGTTATCTATCAAATCCTGTTTCTCCCGAAACGCGATATTCTTGACAGACATCCCTGCAAGTGTTGTTCATTCCTCCAAAGACCTGTTTCCCAAGGGTAGATAGCATTCTTTCCTACATGTTCTAAACGTAACGATGGAACCAGCTACCATCCAAAGAATGCCGATCATTGTTGGTTCTCAGCAGCTAAAGGTAGTTGATCAAAATAGGTTCCATAGTTTTAAGGAATGCAATAAATTTTTCATCTCTTCTAGTTAAGACGATTATTCCCCCCTGTTTTTACCTGAATACATGCTGTTTTAGCAAAAATGCAAATAGCCGGAATCGTACAATCCTGAAATAACTTCTACAATGTCTCATCCTCAGCGCGAAAGGGAAATGTATGGGATGCGCAAGGTTAGACGATTGCTTCTCTTGATACTGATTAGAGAAGTCTAACAAGGGGTTCTGGCAGGGAAGATACCTGCTCTTTCTCCTGAGAAGGTTCTTGTGCAGAACGAAGTGATGCGAAATATTCAAGCAGGGTGCGATGAATAAAGATATAGCCCCCTCCAATTCTGCGTAGTAATACACTATCGGTGGCGTCATCCAGGAGGCGAGAGAGCCTCAAAGGAAGAACGTTATTGATGCGCAGAATGAGGCGTAGGACTGTGTGTTGCCAGCTCGCCAGCCAGCCAAGTAACAGAGCGATAAGAAGAGCGCCAGCAGGCCCGAGCAGAAGCGCATGTATCAACCAGGCAGGCAAACCGCCCTGCAAGTTCCTCTGATTTACCAGAGCAGCAGGCCCAGAGGTGAGGAGCAAAGAGAGGACAGCGTTCATGAGAGTGAAGCAGGCAAAAATGACGAGACCAAGAGCGAAGCTCACATTTCCATGAAAAAACGAGCGTTTCATACCCTCATTGGGAACACGGCGATGATGGTCATTGAGCGTATTGCTGGATATGCCCTGAGAAATAGCAACCGTCAGGCGAATGCAGATCGTAAAGAGCACTGCGGTACTCACTGCGGAATGTATGATGTCGCTAAGATTGTCCTGAAACAACTGTGCGATTCCAAAGATGAGGCCAATCACCAGCCCAACAAGGAGATTAAAAAGGATGTCCATGAATTGAAATGCGCTCAAGAAGCGTTTCCAGGACCAGGAAAAAATATCGGCGCAAGAAATCATGCCCGTATTCTGTGTCAAGAGCATGCTCAGTATTATGCCTAGCAAGATATTGTGCAAACTCTCGCTCAGGCCGAGTGAGAGGAAAAACGCGAACGTCTTCTCTGGTGCGTCATGATTGACAAGAAACGTGACGATACTGGTAAGGCCGCACGCGATGCCAATAGGAAGACTATTTTTGACATGGTTCAATGGAAACAGTTTCCTCCAAGGGTGGGAACGGGTGTGTTCAGGATCTGGCGAGGGACGTGGAGAAAGGCTGGATCGTTGATAAAGTTTTTGAATTGGAAGACTCAGTATGCCGAGCAAGAGACCATTGATCAGCCCGGCAGTCCATCCTTTCGCGCTTCCCATAAATACCAATGTGGTCAGACTCACAAAGAGCGCTGTTTGCAACGAGACGCTTTTGACTGGAGAGGGAATGGGATGATTGAGTGATGAGGGAGGTTGGTCCGCTGGTAAGGCAGCAGGCGGTCTGCTACTAAAGAGGAAGCCCATCACCATCCCATAGACCATATCTAGCTGAAGAGAGCCAAGAACGCCTCGGTTGTGTAAAACGGTGGCGAGAAAACCTGTAAGTCCGCCAATCAATACTCCTGGTAATAAGACTGCAAGCCATCGATAGACCTCTCGCCAGGAACTGTTGGGGATCCAGGTAGGCTGGAGATGTTCAATATAAAAGATGGTGTTGCCTTGTTGTTGCATGTTTTTTGCCAGATAGGTGAGTCGGTTGGTCAATTGTTGAGGTGTGTCAGCACTTTTCGTTGGATAGTGACGGAGCATTTGCTCGACGTAGGTTGCCAGGATGCTCTGGTAGCGTTGGGTAGAAGACTGCATCATCAACAGATCAGCCGAGGATTTGTTCTGGTAGGCTAAGGTGATGATATTGAGCATAAGTGGCGTCGTGATCAATCCATACAAACCCAGATCGCCACGCAGTATTTGATAGATGGCGGCGAAATTTGCTCCGGCGTTTTTAAAGTAGATATCGACCTGTTGGAGCGTCAGTGGTTGGACGACAATCGCACGTTGTAAGTGCACGCGTGGAGGGGAGAGCAGGTAGTCCGTTAAACGGCTACAAACAACCAGGGGATTGAGACCATGCTGTTGTTTATAGGTATTGATCGCGACAATACAGGAAGAGCGAGCCTTTGATGGCACTTCGTCCAGGCCATCTAACAAGGGTAGGAGCATCTCGGAATGCAGCCATTGCCCTGCGAGGAGGCGTGGCACCTGATATTTATCATTCAGTTCTTCGATGAGCCATTGATCGATCGGGAGTTGCTTTGCTGCCCACGATGAAAGCAGAAATATGACGGGAAGAGAAAAAGAGTCATTGTGTTCAGCCCGTGCAATCAGATGACGTGCCAGTTGTAGCAAGTGGGTTGTTTTTCCAGAACCGGCTTCTCCAAGAATAAGTAAATCGCCTCCAGCCTCGTCATAAGCCTCAGTGATTGAGAGCGCTTGAGCTGGCTTAGCAGTCTTTTTTTCTATTTGATACTGAGGTGAAGGCCAGGGAGTAGCAACAGCATCTTGTTTTTCAAGTAATGTGGGAGTGATCAATGGGCTGTCATACAAAGATAGCTCAAGCATACCCTCGATCCAGTAAGAGCGAACCTTTTGAAGCATGCGCTGGCGATTTCTCTGTATAGAAGAGGTTGCAGCTTGTGGCTTTGCCTGTTGCTGAATTTGTTGACGTATATGGGCCTCCCCATCAACGTGTGCCGAAACAGGGTTCTGAGAGAGATAATAAAAGAAAGGGAACATATTTGCGGGTTGGGGAGAATTTGCGGTGGCTAGAGATGGGTTGATCGCATAGAGACTTTGTTCGTGGCTGGCCTGTTCGAGGGTGCGAGCAAAGGCCACAACGCTCGCAAAGCGTTGCGCCGGATCCTTTGCCAGCGTTTTGAGTATCACCTCTTCGATGGCAGGAGAGAGAGAAGAGTTCTTGCTGCGCAGCCGTGGTGGAGGAGACGAGATATGCTGCATGATAATTTCGGCATCGCCTCCCTGAAAGGGGGGAGAGCCGCAGAGCCATTCATAGGCCATGATGCCCAGCGAGTATTGATCGCTGGCGAAGTCGGGTTTTCCTTGCAGTTGCTCTGGTGCGGTATAGGGAAGTGTGCCAGCCGTATCCTGTCGACTTAAGAATTTGGACCAGGGAGCAAAGATGGCCAGTCCGAAGTCGCTGAGCATGATCTCTTTTCGTTCGTTGAGCAAGAGATTTTCTGGCTTAATGTCGCGATGGATGATGCGTTGGGTATGGGCATAGTAGAGAGCCTCAGCCACCTGCTGGACATAGCTGATCACCGTTTCGAGCGGCACAGGAGTGCCAGGGAGATGGATGGCTCGTAAATTGCCCCCAGGCATGTAGTCCATGACCAGAAAGGGGATATTTTCGACCATCTCACTGTTGTGGAGCATTATCTGCCTCGGAGCGACGGTGAACTCAAGAACACGCACGATGTGAGGATGGGAAAGGGTGGCCAGGAGTCTGGCTTCCTCAAGAAAGTGCTGCATTTCTTGCTCAGCCAGCACCGTGCGAAGGACTTTGATGGCCGCCAGGCGTTTGAGATAGCGATGTTCTCCCAGAAAGACAGCCGCGAAGCCTCCATGGCCCAGCATGCGGATCAGACGATAGTTGCCAAGATACGAGTCGGAAACCTGAGCCGCATTCTTGTAATTATGGTTATCTATCAAATCTGTTTCCCCCAAACCTCGATATTCTTGACAAATGTCCTTGCAAGCGATGTTCATTCCTCCAAAGACCTGTTTCTTAATGGTGGATGGGATTGAATCTTTCTTCTCTCCTAATTAAGACGCTTACTCCCTCATATTTTTACCTGAATACACAATGTTTTAGCGACAATGCAAACATCCAGAATCGTGCTGTTCTGAAATAATCTCTACTATATCTCGTCCTCCACAAGCTTGAGTCGCTCAGCTAAAAGGCCCACCAGCATACTACCCATAAGGGTGATGATTCTGGTAGAATTATAGAAATGTTACGTTCATGTGCTAAAATTGGCTACCAGATTGTATTGGAAACATGGTCCTGTGTTTGTAGGATAAGAGGGCACTGATGGATGATTTGCGGCGTCATATCCAGATTGCGCGTGGGGATCTCCCGGCAGATCTTGTACTACGTAATGCCAGACTCTGTAAATGTATGTAGTGGTGAATGCTACCCGGCTGATGTGGTGGTTGCCGACGACCGTATCGTTGGAGTGAGTGAACCTGGCGAAGGATATCAGGGGCGGGAAGAACGTGATCTGCAAGGTCGCTGGCTGGCTCCAGGGTTGATCGATGGGCATATGCATATCGAGAGTACTATGTTGGTACTCTCAGAATTTGCACGCCTTGTGGTGCCGCGTGGTGTAACGGCAGTGATGCTTGACCCTCATGAGTTTGCGAATGTGATGGGCATGGAAGGGATTCGCTATGTACTGGAAGCTGGACGTGGGCTCCCACTTTCTACCTATGTAATGCTCTCATCCTGTGTCCCGGCTTCATCTTATGAAAGCCCCTATCGTGTATTGATGGCAGAAGATCTCTTGCCCCTGTTGCAGGATGAGCGTGTGCTGGGGCTGGCAGAGATGATGAATATGCCAGGAGTTTTGCAGGGCGATGAGCAGGTACTGGCGAAGATTATGGCGACGCGTAGGCAGGGATTAGTCGTTGATGGGCATGCACCCGGCCTGCGTGCTCGCAATCTTTCCGCATATGCTACTGCTGGCGTTATGTCTGATCACGAGTGCACAACGCCGGAGGAGGCTCGCGAGCGTATTCGCCTGGGAATGTGGTTAATGATCCGTGAGGGATCAGCGGCCCGTAACCTCGATGCTTTGTTGCCAATTGTGAAAGAATTGCATCCACCACGCGTATTCTTCGTGACCGATGATCGCGATCCGCAGGATTTGACGACGCGTGGTCATATCGATTCGATGGTGCGCCGCGCTATTGAATTGGGGCTAGATCCCGTTGAGGCTATACGCCTCGCCACTTTGAATACAGCACACTATTTTCGCCTGTATGATCGTGGCGCTCTTGTGCCGGGCTATAAAGCGGATATAGTGGTATTGGATGACCTGGACGCGTTCAAAGTAGAGTCGGTCTATAGGGATGGGGAACTGGTGGCACGCGAAGGGAAGTTGTTAGTCGAAACGCCGCCAGAGGTCTTTAGTGGAATCACTGATACAATACATATAGGGAATATATCAGAGGCCGATCTGCGCATTCCAGGTAGACCGTGTCTGGTTGAAGTCATTGGGATCGAGCCTGGACAGATTACGACGCACCATCTGCGCGAAGAAGCTCCTGTGCGCAATGGTGAGATTGTGGCTGCGCCTGAACGCGATCTGCTCAAGCTGGTTGTGATTGAGCGCCATCATGCAAGTGGGAGAGTTGGATTGGGGTTAGTCAAAGGGTTTGGCCTCAAAAAAGGAGCTCTGGCTTCCAGCGTTGCACACGATGCGCATAATATAGTGATTGCAGGTGCCAACGATGGCGATATTTTGTCAGCGGCGCAAACATTGAAAGAGATAGGCGGGGGTTTTGCCTGTGTTGTGGATGGAGTTGTGTTGGCAAGTGTGCCTTTGCCGCTTGGTGGTCTGGTTTCAAATTTGCCTGCTGCTGAACTGGTGCGGCAATTGCACGCTCTTGATGCGGCAGCGGCTGAACTTGGTTGTATTTTAGAGCATCCTTGTATGACACTAAGTTTCCTCTCGCTCTCCGTGATTCCATCTCTCAAATTGACGGATCAGGGGTTGATCGATGTTGAAACGTTCTCTCTTTTGCCACTTATTTATGAAGGGTGATCCCATTGTGCATTTGTGCATTCAGTTAATTTTTCTCTTCATCCTTCACAGGGAAACTGTCGGGAGAGGCGTAGGGGCGGCACCTTGCGTGCGTCCGCTTGCCAGGGAGCTTCTTTTGATCCAATTTGGCAATACTGCAAGTGAGGGTATGGTAATATGCTGCTGAAGCTCGTTGAATATCATTGGGCGGAGAGCATTGAAGATGCACTTCTCCTTCTAGCACGACTCGATACCAAAACAGTTCCCCTTGCAGGTGGAACCTATCTTCTTGGTTTGCAGGATGATAGTATTCAGGCTGTGGTCGATCTCCGTGATCTTGAACTGGCATATTTTTCCGAAGACACGCGCTATCTGCATATTGGCGCGATGACAACTTTGCAGCATATGGCCGACGAGCCCCTACTAAAGGAATTCGCGACCGGGCTGCTTGCTCGTGCCGCCATTGTATCCTCATCTTCGCGTCTGATGCGCAATTGTGCCACGCTGGGAGGTACGATTGCGACGGGAGCGCCTGCGCAGGCAGATCTGCTCACAGCCCTGGTGGCGCTGGAAGCCGAAGCTGTAGTACGCTCAGGTTCAAAAACACAGGTAAATTTGAGCGGTGGTACAGCGGAACGTCCTGGTCTGGCGCTGTCCGGCGTTATTTTTACAGGAAAGCAGGAACGTCGTTTGCCTTGTGGAACCTGTTCTGTTGATCGGCGTCCTAATGAGCTGATTCTGGAAGTGCTTGTGCCGCGCCCGGCGGCAAGTTGTGGAACATCGTTTACGCGCATCGGGCGTACTCCCACCGATGCGGCTTTGTTAAATGCGGCAGCAGTGGTGGAGATCGAGGATGGCGTTTATAAGCGTGTGCGCCTGGCAATGGGCGGTGTGAATATGGAACCGGTGCGTCTGCGTGGCGTGGAGCGTCAACTTGAAGGGCGGCCTGCGGCAGAGTTTCAAGATAGTGAACGTCTCCAGGCCGTATTACATATGGGAATGAATGATTTCCGACCTCCTGATGATCCTCGTGTGAGTGGTGGTTATCGGCGTGTGAGCGGTCCTGGTCTGGTGTATCGTGTATTGGAAGAGGCAACAAACGTTTCTCTCTGGCGTGGAATGGTTTCCTCTGGAAAGAGTGTGTAGACAGGTATGGAACTCGAGCTCAGTATCAATGGAGTGATTGAAAGCCTGGACATTGCTCCCAGCGAGTCATTGTTGACGTTACTACGTCACGAGGGATATAGCAGTGTCAAGCGTGGCTGTGAAACAGGCGAATGTGGGGCCTGTACAGTGCTGGTTGATGGCGTAGCGCGTCCCAGTTGTGTAATGCTGGCTGCTCAGGCTGGTGGATGTACGCTTACAACCGTAGAAAGTCTAGGGTCGGAGAGCAAGCTTGATCTCTTGCAGCAGGCGTTTATCGATGTTGGGGCGGTACAGTGCGGGTTCTGTACGCCTGGTATGCTGCTTTCCGCTTCTGTGCTGCTCAAAAATAATTCTCGCCCTACAGAGAGCGAGGTGCGTGATGCGCTTTCTGGCAATCTCTGTCGCTGCACAGGATATGAGAAGCCAGTCCAGGCCATAATACGAGCTGCCGCGCTTCTACGTGGTGAAACGGTCACATCTCTGGAGCCTGAGCTTATAAATCCTTCCAATGGGAATGAAACTGGCAAGCAGTATGCTGTTTCTGGAACGGGAGGAGTAGGAGCGACAGCCGTATTACCGGCTGTTTCCGCTGCGGCGGCAACTGCTATGGCACGTTCCGCTACTTACCCGGAGAATACCTTGCAGGTGATAGGTAAATCTATTCCAGCTATTGATGCTGTTAAGCTTGTGAGTGGGAAAGCCACTTTTGCCGCCGATAGTAGCCCTCGTGGAATGCTCTATGGACGTATTTTGAGCAGTCCATATGCTCACGCTGTTATACGCGCTATCGATATTTCACAGGCAAAAGCCCTCCCTGGTGTGTATGCGGTATTGACCTATAAAGATGTGGAACGTGTGCCTTACTCCAGTACTGAGCATTCTTCTGGAGCGCCTGGTCCTCTTGATCAATATATTCTGGATTGTACAGTACGTTACGTCGGTGATCGTGTTGCGGTAGTGGCCGCCGAAACGGCAGAAGTTGCTGAACAGGCGCTTGCTTTGATACGTGTGGAGTATGATGTGCAGCCAGTCATTCTGGATCCGCGTAAGGCATCCGAGTCAAATGCTCCTTGCCTGCATCCCGAAGCGGAATCAGATGGTATATTCGACGCGAAACGCAATATAGCTGCCCGCATGCGTACCGAAGTGGGTGATGTGGATGCCGCTTTTACGGCAGCCGATATGGTGATCGAGGGAGAATATATTGTACCTTTGCAGCAGCCAGCTCCTCTGGAAAATCACTGCGCCATCACTTATTTTGACGAGGATGGGTACCTGGTTGTGCGTACCAGTTCACAGGTACCTCATTACATACGACGTACACTGTCCTTGCTTCTAAATATTCCAGCCCGTCGTATCCGCATCATCCGGCCTAATATTGGAGGTGATTTTGGGACGAAGCAAGAGCTTGTGCTGGAAGGTCTCTGTGCTTTGTTAACGCTTGCCACTGGCCGCCCGGTCATGCTGGCAAATTCGCGTAGTGAAGAGATGCTCCATGTCTCTCAACAACATCTTGTGCGTTTGAAGACAGGATTGAAGCGTGATGGGACAATCGTCGCCAATCAGATGGTGCTTCTGACAAGCACGGGAGCCTACGCGACGCATCCGCTTATAGCAGAGGGTCGTGGCTCTTTTGGAGCGCTTGCGCTCTACCCCTGCTCCAATATGCGTTTTGCCGCCGAGGTCCTTTACACCAACATGCCCCCTTCGGCAGCGCTACGCGGGTATGGGGCACCAGCAGAGTTCTTTGCACTCGAAAGTCACATAGATGAGATTGCACATCAGATAGGTATGGACGCGTTGGAGTTACGACGCAAAAACTGGCTTCGTGCAGGGGATGCCTATCCTTTGCAAAAGACGGCACCGATAGGACGTGAAGCTCCGGTACTTATTGAAAGTTCTGGTTTGCCAGTATGTTTGCAAAAAGTCGAAGAGAGGCTGCGTTGGCGCGAAATGCGCGGCAAAGTAAGTAATGGTCGTACACGACGGGGCGTAGGGGTAGGACTCTCTCTGCATGGCAACCCACTGGGCGAGAGCAACGGTGAAGTGGGCACTGCCGGGGCAATTATCAAGCTCAATATCGATGGCTCGTTTGACGTTTTTACTGCTGCAAACGAGGGCGGAAACGTCTCCCGGACGCTGCTTGCACAGATGGCTGCGGAAGTGCTGGGTGCCTCTATAGAAGATGTTCTGATGCATACCTCTGATAGCACCACGCTCCCTTTTGAGTCGGGCGCGAACGGCTCCTCAACGCTTTATGTAGAGGGTGGATCGGTACAAAAAGCAGCCGAACAGGTGAGGCGTCAGATACTTGGTGTGGCTGGACGCATGTTGAATGTGTTGCCAGAAAGCTTAAAGATAGCCTCTGGCGTTATCACTGCTCCTGAGGGGCAGAAGATAACGACCGCCCAGGTTGCCGAACATTCTCTCTCCAAAGAGGGACGATATATTATGACAACGGCTTCCTGGAAGGGGCAGCGTGTCCCGCTCTCGTTTGCGGCTCAGGGAGTGGAGGTCGAGGTTGATATGGAGACCGGGGAAGTGCGTATCCTCAAGGCGATCACTGCCGTTGACGCTGGCAGGATTATGAATCCTCAGCTCATTGAAGGGCAGGTAGAGGGAAGTGCCGCCCAGGGGTTGGGAAGCGCTCTCAGTGAAGAATTGCTGTATGATCAGCAGGGAAGGCCGTTGACGACCACTCTAAGCGAATACGGTCTATATACGGCCAGCGACATGCCTGTGATGCAGACATATCTAGTGGAGACGGCGGCTCTCTCAAACCTGTTTGGTATGAAGGCTGTTGCCGAAATTCCGCTCCAGGGCATGGGTGCTGCTCTGGCGAATGCGGTAGCGGATGCGATAGGTGTGCGCATTCGCCAGTTGCCATTGACGCCCGAGCGCGTATTGCGTGCTATTCATGCTCAGAAGAGGTAGGGGCCAGATTTATCGTGCCCAGGTGCGTATAGTACGCGGAATATTCCTCACGCACCTGGGCGCGATAAATCTGGCCCCTACCTCTTTTGTCAAGGTTCATTCGGATCTTTGGCCAGTAATAGGAAAGCCTTAAGCGCAAAATCCTATTAGCAGCCGTCAATTCATGGCCGCCCTGACCATTTAACGTTGTGAGTCATATCTTCAACTGCGTAACGAATTTCCTGGTCTATATGCCACCATGCCTCACTTCGATCAGGCCAGGACGAGATGGGGCCTTTCCTTGGTATACACGCGATTGCTTCAAGAGGAGATCCTTTCAAATTGACGTAGCGCAAAATAATTGGAATAACTCGCGTTTCTCCTGCTTTGCTTCTCTCGAACGCCTCGTGTACTTCAGCTCCAGAACAATAGCCAGAAGCAAGGAGGCCAGGACTCACCAATAGCAAGACAAGATCAGCCGCTGATAGGCGTGGGTCGATAATCTGTGACCAATCTGTTCCCAGTTGAACTTGACGCTCTACCCAACCAGAGATGAACCCGGTCTGTTGCAAAATTGCAAGGTAGTCCTCGAATTCTTGTTTGAGCGCCTCATCCTTCTGGGCAGAACTCAAATAGACGCTAATTGATTGTTTCGGTTCCGTTGCCATCCTTGACCCTTCTTTATGGTAGCACCCATATATTCATGCTTTTCTACTGATCAGTATACACCTGTTAAGAATGTGTTGTCTAGCCTATATTCTGGTTATGGCATTTTTCTCATCATTCTGGATGCTTTAGGAACTGTAGTGGTTCCTATTTTCTGAGCAAAGCTTGCCATGCTGTCCGGCTTTGCAGTTTTAGCATTGGAGTGATAGTAATATTGAGGCAATCTTCATGGTAACTGTGTTCATGTCTTCTTGTTCTATGCAATGTTTTGTCAAGTGTATCAAGAAGTGTTTCATGTTATACTGAAATGGCTCTATAGTTTTCAAGTTGATACGATATTTATGATCATCTAACAATGCTTAAGAATAGGAACACCTATGAAACACAAACGTGCCGACCACGCAGACTGGCCTCGCGTGCCCAAAAAACGTTTCGCAATGCAGCATATAACGTCGCCAGCATTTACAGGTTACATATCACTGCTGTCCCTTGACGAAGTGGTTGCACCCCTCATGAGAAAGTATCAAGGGCACGATATCTGCCTTGCCGACAAAGGCTATACCTGGCAGCAACAATTTCCACAAGGCACACACTACGCCGTTACTACAATCTTCGATGCCCAGGACACGTTAATAAGATTCTACATTGACATATGTAAGCAACATTATGTTGACGCGCAAGGAATCCTCTGGTACGACGACCTCTATCTTGATCTGGATGTTTCGCCAGATGGCGAGATCACTTTGTTGGACGTTGACGAACTTGATGCAGCTCTCCAGGATGGCGAAGTCACATCTTTAGAGTATGAGTTGGCATGGCGCGAGGCGAATAGTATGATGACTGCCATAGAAGAAGATATGTTTCCTCTGCTCTGGATGGGTGATGCTCATAGAGAAAATCTACTGAAACTAATTTGAACTGGCTGGCCCTGCTCACTTATGGTAAATATTAAGCATGGAACGCTCAATTCGCTTCCCTTTCTGAACAACCCATCTCACAAAATGATCTACCGCAAGGATCACTTTTCATCCGTTCGAATATATTCTACTTATTTTCGAGAATAGCCGTGTCCGTCGTTCTCTGGTATAATGTGGATTGGAAAAAACTAATCTAGAGAGATAGGGGAGTCGAACAATGGCGCGACGCTTTCGCCCAGGTAGCAGGCCCGCAGAGAACCTGCGCATTGTGTTAGCCATCATTCCCTGGAAACTATTATTCCTTTTACCAATTCTCGTTGTTGTGGCCATTCCGACGTTTCTGTTTGGTTCGCGCATCGGCAATCAGGTATTACCATCCGTTACCAAAATTTTTTATGGGGCCTCTGCTCCTGCTCCGACCGTGATTCCAACGCCTCCGCCCGCTTTTCCTCCGCTGTTACCGCTGGCTGGTTCGCTTCTCTATACGACACAGACTGGCGATTTTTGCGATTTTGTCCTGACCTTTCAGATGAATATGAATGATGCAGGCGAGGTCTTTAGTGACGTGAAGCCCGCGACGGTAAAGGCGCTGGATAAGACAGTGGGCCTGGATTGCCATGCCTTACAACCGGGCATGACTATGGCTCTATCACCACAGTATCCCTTAGTCGCCTTTGGTGGAATTGTGCAAAAGATAGCATCCAACGCGACTCAGCAAGTGGTACCAACTCCTCTTATAAATGTGCCGCAGCGACCGCTGGCTCCTGATTGTTCTGGTGGTTGTGATCTTACTGTGCGTATTGCTCCACAGGTACAGGTTCACTTACTGGTGCAGACAACGCTGGTGATTTACATTGGTTCCTGGGTCTGGGCACAGGCTATGCTTGCTCGTAAACGTATTTCTGGCTTTGACAATTATCCCTATGCTGATCCTGGTGCCTCTCTTAATGGAATGTCGTTGAGCGCCTGCGATTTCCAGGTGGACAATACTCATGACGACAACTCGCTCTCGTGCGATCAACTTATGCCCAATACCATCGATGATGACAGTGGCGCATGGCTTTTTGGCGTGACTGGTCCCAGTGCGCTCGATCATTGGGGCTATCGGCTAAAACTTCCTCAGGGCATGCGTGTTTTAATCTGGCTCACGTCTAACAATGGCAGCCTGCAGTTTCATTCCGGTAATCCGGTGTATCGCTATGATAATGGCACGAAGAGGTATGTCAAGACATAGTATAATGTTCCTGTATGTCATTTTGCATACACCTGGTCGATTAGAGCAGGAGAGAAATTTATGGTAGACCTGGAGGGGAAGAAACTCGGTCGTTATGAATTGCGGCAACTCATTGGCCGTGGTGGGATGGCCGATGTCTATCTAGGATATGATCCTCATTTTGAGCGCGATGTTGCTATTAAGGTGTTCAAGCGGCAGGACGAGGAGATGCTCAGGCGCTTTATTCGAGAGGCGCGTCTGATGGCGGCACTGCATAATATTCATCTCATGCCTATTTATGATACCGGTGAAGATCGTGTTGAAGGCATGTCGCAATACTATATTGTGATGCCAGTCATGAGCGGCGGTACAGTGCGAGCGCGAATTTGCTCGCTCTCCCCTTACTTTGGCCGAGACGTGCCGTTATTTGAACGACATTGCTGATGCTCTGGATTATGTTCATAGTCAGGGAATTATTCATCGCGATATTAAATCCTCAAATGTCCTGCTCAATGCCGATGAACGCTGCTACCTCTCGGATTTCGGGATTGCACGCATATCCACCGATGTGACACAACTTACCAGCACTGGTAATGTGCTTGGAACGGTTGATTATGTCGCACCCGAACTCTTTGAGCCCCATTACAAAGCCGATGTACTGAGTGACCTGTATTCTCTGGGCGTGCTGCTCTTTGAGATGGTAACCGGACAATTGCCTTTTCGTGGCGACACACAGATTGTTGTTGTCGCAATGCATATGAGCAAGCCTCCTCCATTGCCACGTACCTTTGTGCCGAACATTCCGCCACAGGTTGAGCGTGTTATGTTGCGTGCTCTGGAAAAAAATCCCGCTTTACGCTACCAGAGTGCAACCGAGCTGGCGGATGCATTCTGTCAGGCGGTAAGCAGTCGCAGAACACAGGATCTTCCTGAACAGGTTGGTGCAGCAGTCTGGGGAGAAGATGATGCCGCTGCACGTACCGTACGTGCCGAGCCAGTGATCTTACCACCGACTTCTATAGGGTCACAGGCTCAGGTTCCACGCTCCGCTGGAAGTTACCCTTATGCTCCTGCCGCATACCAATCGCAGGTCTACCCAGTGCAGGCTTCCCAGCAGCTTCTCTCACCGGAGCGCAAACGTGGCCGCATTGTGGCCGCACTGGCACTGGTGACACTGCTGGCCGTCGTTGTGCCAATCGCCTATCTCGCATTGGCGCATCTATCTGGAAATACTGCTTCTCCTCTAACTCCTACTACAGCAGCAAACGCACCTGCGCAAACGCCGGATCTGACGGCTACAGCCAGGGTCAATGGCACGACGGCCACTGCTCAGGCTGCAACGAATGCGACGGCAACCGTTCATGCCAGAGCGACGGCGACCGCCCAGGCGATGAAAAATGCGACGGCAACCGCTATTGTGGCTCCCACTGCCACGGCCCAGGCTCAGGTTGCTGCGACTGTCGGCGTCGTCCAGACGGCAACCGCCGGGACTCCCAGCTATGCAGACACATTGACGAATGCGGATAATCCTACCACGCAGAAAGCGAAATGGGACACCGATACCACTCATTGTGTTTTCGAGGCCGATGGTTATCATGTGCAGCAAAAAGCTGCGGTTCTTGGCAATGGGCTGAGGGGATGTATCGAAACGGGCTATACCTATGCTAACCTGGCTGTGTCAGTTGACATGAGCATCATTGGAGGACATACTGGTGGACTCTTCTTCCGCGTGAACAATCAAGCCCTTGGCGGCTCCTACGCAGGGTATCTCTTTGAGGTCGACACGCAGGGTAACTACAAGATATCGTATTCTTCTAACTTTAATCTGGGCAATGTGGCTTTGCAGGACTGGACCCCTTCGCAGGCCCTAAAGGGTGGCACCAACGTCAAAAATACGCTGGTGGTATGGGCTAATGGGACCAGGTTGGACTTCTATGCAAATACTGTGTTTCTAACGGAGATCCAGGATACGAACTACTTGACAGGTAATATCGCATTTCTGGCTACGACAACCAGTGGGGGAGTTGACGCTAATATTGTTTATGCGAATTTGCAGGTATTTGCAAAGTAGTTCTGAAAAGCGGGGGCACGGGCTTATTCCACTTCGTTGCATCGCGCCCCAGTACCGTTCAGGTTATGATTGTGTTTACACCCCCTATAGCTCTTGCTCCTCGCGTTTCTGTGGAGATGTCAGTTTATGCTCAACCGCAAACGCTGCAGCTTCACTACGCCGCGCTAATCCCAGTTTCTCCAGGATATGGCTGACGTGGTTGCGTGCCGTCTTCTCTGTGACGTAGAGTGCCTCTGCGATCTGTTTATTTGTGTAGCCTTTTGCTACTAATGCCAGTACTTCGCGTTCACGTTCGGTGAGATCTTCGCCGGGAAGCTGTGTGGTACCATCGACGAGTGTTATCATGCGCGTTTGGGCCTGTTGCGCGGCAGCGGGATTGAGCAGCGACTGGCCAGCCGCTATGCTGCGGATGGCTTTCAGGAGTTCGGCGCGGCTCACATTTTTTAAGAGGTAGCCGCTGGCACCTGCCATGATCGAGGCAAAAACTGCTTCGTCATCAGTAAACGAGGTAATCATCAGAATGGAGACAGCGGGATGGGCGCTTTTGATCTCCCGACAGGCCTCGATACCATTCATTTTCGGCATACGTACATCCATCAGAATCACCTGCGGGTCCAGTATGCTCATTTTTGCCAATGCCTCGGCACCATTGCTGGCCTCGCCAACAACACTGATGTCCGATTCGAGCTCAAACGCGGCACGCATACCCAGGCGCACCACTTCGTGATCATCAACTATCATGAGTCGTAGCTTTGCCATCCGAGCCTCCTTTACATACGGACGCGCTAAATCTGATCCCTACATTGGTATCTGCGCGTGTACTTTGACGCCACCTTCGGGTATTTCGGCCAGTTCAAAGGTTCCTCCCAGTTCTTCGGCCCGATCATACATGCCGCGCAGACCATGGCCCGAATAGATGCGCTGGGAATTGCCGCTTGCCGAAAGATCGTAGCTATAATAGGCCGATTGTAGTCCGCATCCATTATCGTATACATCCACCTCAATACTAGCAGATGTATATGTGAGGTTTACCCATAGCTGGGTAGCATTTGCATGTTTGTAAGCATTAGTGAGCGCCTCCTGCACAATACGAAAGATTGCTGCACCGACTTGTGCATGTCGATATGCCGCCTTTCTGTCACTATCGTTAGCGCTTTTCTCTATCCCCTTGACTTCCAGGTGTACAGGCAGGTCGCTGATGGTTTCGAACTCGCGCAACTGGTTAGTCAGCATCTGGGTAAGCGTTGTCGTGCCGCTCATTAAAGGTTTCAGGGAAAACATGTAATTGCGCGTCTCCCACAGAGCCTGTTTCGAGATCGTGACTAATTTATCCAGACGTTCTGCAAGTGGGGTTACCAGTTCGGCGTCTTCTTCCGATGCTTCAACGATACGATGCGCCTGCGTTGCACATGTTTCTGCGTTGAGGCTGAGCATGTAGACAATCTGTGCAATGCCGTCGTGGATCTCGCGTGCGATGCGTACCCGTTCAGCCGTTGCCGCTAGCTGTACTGTCTGTTCGGTCAGATAGATGTTGTCAAGCGCGACGAGCAACTGATTGCCAGCAGTCGATAGAAATTCTTCTTGTTTGCTGTCGAATGGTGTTCGGCGCAGGCTTTCGACTCCCAGGACCAGTTGTACCTGCCCCTCTTTAAAGAAGGGAAGATACAGGCGAGCATATTTTTCTTCCTGTGCATCTGAAATGGCGATCAGTTGCTCAAATGTCTGCAATTTTTTCTTGGACTGGATGATCTGTGTCAGGCTTGTCTCATCCCTTTCTGGTAGCCTTGGCTCAGGTACGGAGATATCTAGATCGATACAGGTCTCGATCTCTAACGAGACAGGAGTTTCATGCTTGTCTATATGGATATTCTCATCCTGCACTTCGTTGAGCGGAATATTGACCAGGGCCAGGACCAGGCGTTGGAAATGGCCACCGCTGCGGATCGCCTCGGCGCTTTTTTGCAGGAGGCGTTGCTTATCACCCGACTGGCGCAGAATAATCTCTCCAATCGTACGGAGTGCTTTTTGCTGACGTACGTTCCCCTGGACTTGCCTTTTGCTACTGTTATATTGAGCGAGCAACGATACTAAATATGCTGCCAGGAGAGCTGCCACAGGTGTGTCAATAAGTGAGCCTACAATATCAATGATGTTGGGATGGTAAGGTGGGCCAGGAGCTGGAAGAAAGATGCCCAGGAGCACAAACAGGTCATAGCCAACGGCTGCGGCTAGCCCACCCTTATAGCGGTAAGCAAGGGCGGCTGCAAACGCTGTTGACAATCCGTAGCGGTAAAATGGCGATCCTACACCAAAATTTGGCGTACCAAAGGGGCCGCTATAGTACATGACGAGGCCGCAGATGACGACATCCAGCCCATAGATCACCACATCCCAGTAGGGATTGCGCGTGCTGGGTAGGGGAGGTGTGATGTCTGACTCTTCGTCCTCAGCAGGTACTCGCCGTGGTTCATAGCGAAGATAACGCAATACAGGGTTTTTGCTTATAAGTGGCAAAAAGACCTGGAATATAGGGGCATAGAGGGTGACGATCAGTGTCTGGATCAATGTGACTATGAGGAGGTAGAGGCATGTAGAATAGACAGGCGAATTTTTATAGAGTTGGCTAGATCCAAGAATTACAATGAGAGCATAGAGCCACATGCTCCAGCGCCATATGAGGAAGAAGTAGCTTGGAGTATTACGCACACGCCGTAAAAGTGTATCCGGGATTACTCTGACCATTCTTCTAGTTGTGCTCATCAATATATCTCCAGGAATAGCAGAAGATGCTTATAGGATACTGAAGCTCATAGGCAGTATCATCTTTTTTGGCATTATTGTCAATGAGGAGGCCGAGTGTAAAATAAAATTCGCTTATACGTGTTATCAATGCAGCGTTCTTGACGATAAATATGGATAGTTTTACTGGCAGATGGGCATGTGTTTGTGGTATCGTATGAACATACAACAGATTTCCGTCTGAGAAAAGCCGGCAAAGAAGAGGTCTATAGACTTATTTGGATGCTGGAAAGTCAGGTAGCGGGAAGGAAATGTGTAGTTGTACCCGAGAAAAGAAGGGACGGTTATAGTCGTGAAAAAAGCTGAGGGTAAACCTGCATCGTTGTTTGCAAGTCTGGGCGATCTCAACCGGCCTTTGCGTGTTCGACCTGTACGTTATATGGGACGAGAGTGGTGGGCGGTTGATGCCGAAGATATCTGGCCTGGTATGGTCATGGATCTGAGGCGTCTGGGTTTCGAGTCGGTGGCCATGGGGGAAGAGGTGTTAGTACGTGAAGGGGCACCCGCCTACGAACTACAGATGGATGGACCAGACGTGCCAGGAGGATTAAAACCCTTCCCAGACGTTCATCCAACCATTCAGATTCGCAAAGAGTCCTATTCACCTGAGTATGTGGATCTGACCTATCTGGATGAGGATGAGGAAGGCGAGGAAGACGAGGAAGAAGAGTTTGAGCCTGAGGACCTGGACAACGACGAAGATAAGTAAGTAGTCGGTCCAGGTTTTTAAATACATAGAGGAAGCTTTGTGCTGCACAGGAGTTCCTTTTGAAGCGTCTGCTTCAAAGGGGCTTTGTGTTTTTGGTCGGAATTGAACAGAGTTGCTAAATCGTATCAGTCTGCTATAATGAAATATAGAGTAACTAGCCACTAAATTTTGTCAAGGAGCCATATATGCAGAAGGATCTCCAGCCGGAAAAGCAACCCGAGTCGGTTATGACTGACGATAATACTGTCCTGCAATCCAGTCTCTTTGGCGCTCCGACCGTGATCGCGGAACCTCCCGATCCGGTGGAGACACCTTTTCCACCTCTTATCCGGACCAATCCGCTTACCGATCAATCCAGTCTTGCTGCCTGTGCACTTCCTTACAGGCAAGAGTTAATGTTGCGCGGTAAGTCAAATTATACCGTAACCTGCTTTCTCTCTGATCTGAAGATGTTCGGCGACTACCATGGGCACGATATGCCGGTTGGTCGTCTCACAAAAGAGCATCTTACTGATTGGTTGATGAAATTGAAGTTTGGCAACCAGGGGCAGACTCCAGCTCCCAAGACAATGGCTCGCCGCGTAACTTTCCTGAAGAATTTCTTTTCCTGGTTAGCGCGTGAGGGAGTGATTAAAGAGGATCCATCGGCAAGTTTAACGCTGGAGCGTCCTCTCCCACCTTTACCAGAATTGTTGTTTCCAGATGAGGTCCAGCGTTTACTTGATGCCGCTACCGAGGATCCGCGTTGCCGCAGCCTCATCTATCTGACTCTCTATGCTGGCCTGAAAAAGGAAGAGGTAATGGGATTAAAGATGCAGCACATCGACCTCTCTGACCCACAAACGCCTCTGATAACGGTACATTTTGCTCCAGCTACTGGCAAACAGCACCGGGAGAGGCGGCTCGCATTACCCGCAGAGTTTGCAGATATTTTTCAGGCATATCGCACGCGCTATAAACCTGTCGAAGCGGTTTTTGAATGTACTGACCGTAACCTGAACTATATTCTGGCGAGAGCCGTAAAGGCTGCCGGTATTAAAAAACGTGTGACGTTGCAGTTGTTACGGGACACGTTTGCTGTTCAGCAACTCCAGGCAGGTGTCTCATTTGATGCATTGCGCGAGAAGCTCGGCCTGTCTGATGAGGCATGGTTGGAATCAAAAGAAAAGTATCGCCGCCTTGCCTTTCCTAAATAAGGAGGGGAGCGATTCTCCGCTCCCTATGGTTGTGGGGGCATTTGCATTGGTGGGTGTTGTACAATCACGAATGGTGCTGCCTTGCGTTTTAATGCACTATTCAGGAGCACCGCATTAATGATGATGGACGCGATCATAAGTGGGCCAAGGAAGACGAGTCCGAAGCCGAGGGTAAAAATTGTGCCAAAAAACATAATGGGCCAATAAAGAAAGATGCTGCAGATCAGCAAGATAATGCCTACAGTCGTCTCCCCTCCTATCAGCCAACCGACTCCGAATACGCCCAGGAGGGAAAAGATAATTTCGGCGGCGAGGGCAGCATCGTTTTTCCCTCCTGCTGTGTTATTGATGACTGTTACATTGATGCCAGGTGGGTATCCCGGATTGGCAAGATAGGGTGGCGCATAGCCGTAACGCTGTTGCTGTGGAGGTACATAGCCTTGCCGGTTCTGTGGATAAGGTGGTGCGTAACCGCCCTGGTATCCTCCTGGATTGTTCTGTTGGTAGTAGCCATAGCCCTCAGGTGGTCTTTGGAAGTCTCCCTGATGATATGCTTGATCACCGCCAGGTTGCTGTTGTAGTGCCTGGGCCTTGAGTGTTCCGCAGACAGGGCAAATAATTGCATTATCCGCTATTTCATTCCTACATCGTTCGCAAATCATCATGAAAAAGTTCCCTCATACTGTATTTATACTCCAGCCCTGCTGATTAGCGTTTATCTGGATCGTTCCCATTTGTGCCGTGCGTATCGTTGGTATGTTTTGCCATTTCCTCTCTTGTATAGGTGATGAGATCGGTGTCTGGTTCGTAGAGTGTGCGCTGGTTTTCTGTTTCTTGCTGAGGGCAGATGGTGTCATCAGCAGGAGAGCTGGATGCGCATTTTGTAACACGCTGTCTAACTCTTTGGGAAAAGGAACGCTCGTCTCTTCTATCATCTGTACGATCTCGGCTTGCTGGTAGGTAGTATCTACGGTATCCAGTAGCCCGGAAAGTGCATATGTACTTTGCGCACCAGCCCCTAGCAGTAGGAGACGTAATGTTGGAGTCACGATACGTAGGATCAACCCGTTATCGCGTACTTCATTGCTCCCTTTATGCAAAGGTGAAGCTGGCCACAGAACCTGTAGCGAGACAAATCTCCCTATACGAATATCTGTACCCTGGTTAACCGCCCGGTAGTGAATGTTTCGTTCACTAATTGTACGTCTCCAACGGGCATAAGTTGTATTTGGATGAAGCATCCCTGCATCGATGATTTCTCCAATCTCATAGCGCTGCACAATATCTAGTAGACCGACAAGATGATCCTGTCTGGGAGTTGTCAGGAGAACGACATCGAGTGAGCGTTGCCATGACGGCAGGCGACTATCCAGTTCCTGTGCCAGCGATGAGGCATCCAGGCCACCATCGATCAAAAGGGTTTTGTCATCGGGCGTGCGCACCAGAATCGCCTCTCCCTGTGGTTGCCCTTTGGAGGTGACATTCAGAAAGGTAAAAGTCAGGTCGGTATTAGCCTGTGAAACGAGCGTTGTCATGCCGGTGGTAATTATTACGAGTAGTGCCAGACCCAGTTGTATAAGGTGCCACATGCGTCGCGAGAGTCCGGGCAGCAAATTCTGTTTCAGCGTATGTTCTGTCGAGGAAGCCAGGGTGGGCCATTTCTTGATTACAAAGCTTACTAGAAGCGCAAGAAGGGCATAGTAGATCCATGCTATACCGCTATTCGATACGTTAATTGGGATTGAGGATCCTCGCACGTTAGCGCACCACTGCACAATATAGACGACATACTGTAGGAGTGGCAATACTACCCAACCAATGAGCATAGCGAGAGGGAGAAATACCAGGCCAGCGCCACAGATGAGAACTCCTAGCAAGATCAATGTTCCTAACAGTGGAACTGTGAGCATATTTGTAAGAGGAGCAATCAGCGAAAGCAGTTGGAAATCCAGTGCGAGTATAGGTAGCGTTGCCACCTGTACGGCCAGCGTGACGGCGAGTGTCTCACTGATCATATGGCCAAGGGGAAGGCGTGCGATTGGAAGCAGCAGGCGCTGGAAAAAGGGAGTAAATAGTACAATTCCTAGCGTACCTATGAATGAGAGCTGAAAGCCTGTATCCCAGAGCACAAAGGGGTCGCCAAGGCTCATCAAGAGCGCTGTAAACGCCAGCGACGTATAAATATTATACGTGCGTCCTATGCGTGGTGCAATAACGAGTAGCTCACCCATGACACCAGACCGTATGGCTGCTGCTCCTGCACCGTTCAGGATGGTATAGGCTGCAATACTTATGATGATGGGAACGGTTGAGAGCCAGCGCCGCCATCCACCGCGTTTTTGTGCTGGCAGTAATTTCCCCTGTTCTATTTTATTGCTGTCGAGCCACCTGGTGCTACTGGCAACGATTCCGGATAGCAGTGTGACTTTAAAGCCAGATGAGACGATCAGGTGCGCTGTACCGGTGGTGCTAAATGCTGAAGTGAGTGGGTGGAGGTCTGGTGTACGTAGACCCAGGAGAATGGCAACGAGGAGTGCAGCTTCTGGTTGTGGTAATGCCTGCTCAATGATGTTGCTTAGAGTGATGCGCCAGGAGTAGAGCATTACAAGTACAGGATTGCCAGCAGTTGCAGTGACCTGGATGGCAGGGAAAAACATGTTTGCCAGAACGTCCGGTGAACTATGTGGGAGCGGTGATTGGAGTTTCCCCTGCAATTCGACGACGCTGCCATAGTTTGCTCCATAGGGATCCTCTATTGTTGTTCCAGGTGCCAGTACCGTCAATTGTCCATGGGCATCCTGCCATGTTGAGCCTTTATCCAGGCTGATACTATTAGCACTTACGGAGAGCAGGTGATTCTCCCCATACAGTTTTGGCTCATCGGAAACGGTGCCACGCACCGTAAGGGAAGCTCCAATAGAGTTAGAGAGCGCCTGTGGATCATTGGTGAGCGAGGAACTACTATAGCGCAATGCGCCCAGGAACAGGCACATAAACATACATGTAATCAGACGGCTCTGCCGTTCGTGCCAGAGTAAGACGATGAGGATGAGGGTAACGGCTGCACCAACCAGAAGCATAAATGATGGTAAAACCACAAAAGATTCAATAAGAATACCTGTTAACCACGCGCCGACGCCGATTACCAGCGCCAGCCCACGTAGATCAATATTTCGCCGTTCTCGTTGCATACCGACCCCCCCTTGCCACTTTCTCTCACCACTTTTTAAGAACGAGAGTCTGGAAATTCCTCAGTGAGGAAGAGATTGTGCGACAAATGTCGTCACATAAAGCGCACCAAAGACTCCCAGGCCAACTCCCAGACCAACTCCAACCACTTTCCCTATCTGCTGCCCGATACGCCCTCCGGCTCTTATACTCTCATCCAGCGAATTTGCCACCATCCAGCCTAGCAGAAGGCCCAGGATGCGTCCAGCAACCGAGCCAATCAGCATGCCCAGCACAATACTCACGATCCAGATTGCTCCATCAATTACTGGCGTGATGCTTGAGGTTATCATGCAATTTTCACCTGATCCTTTATTTTCTTGTATATCGCCTGACTCACAACCTGTAACAATTCTTCTACGCTGGTGAAAGGGCCGTGTTGTAATCGGTAGTTAATAATGGCCGTTGCAGTAGTACTACTAACGTGAAGTCCCGTACGCAAGTCATCTGCGCTTGCTGTATTAATATTAACCTGTGAACTGGCCGTTCCCCCTGTTGTTGCCGTTGTATTCGTAATGGGAGTGCTGCTTGTGGCGGCAGGTGGCGTTTCTCCCACGCGCGTCACATAAATTTCCTGTCCATCGGTGAGCGGTGCGGCAAGATTGAGTGCGACGAGATTGGCTTCTGGTAATGGTCCACCTGCTGCCTGGAGCAACTGGTAGATGCGTGCACTTGCTTCCAGGGTATACACGCCAGGGTTCTTTACCGCACCTACAATATACACCTGAATTTTACCATTGACCACTACAGAAGGACCGGTGGACCCTGTTTTAAGCGTTGAGGTGGTTGGTGCGGTTGGTGCCGGGTTGAATTGTTGTTGTGTCGTGCTCACTGGTGCCGTTGTCGAAGCTGGAGATGCATGCCAGATAAAATACATACTCAATGCAAGAATGCCTGCAAGTACAACGGCAACAACACGCAGAATCTGTGACTTTTTTGTCGACTGTACAGGGAGCATGGCTTGCTCTGGTATCTCTGGTATCTCTGGCATTACCTGCTCTGGTATCTCTGGCATAGCTTGAGATTGGTATGTGTCGGATAGGCCGAATGGCGATGACGTTATAGCAGACTCAGATAGATCTGGTGTCATTGCCTGATAGGACATCGTTTGCTGGTGGGTAAAGTACTGCCGTATCAGTCCTTCGTTATTCTGCGGTGGAAATTGAGTTGCCATCTTCCTGAATACTACCTCCTATACTACCCTGACCCCTCTTTTGGCTTCATTGAGAGCATAAACGAAGGGACAATACATGTCAATACGTAAAAATAAGTATTTTTAGATAATAGAATGTAAAGAAGATTTTTTTGAATGGACCATTTTGCTTGTGATTAACTGTAATACAAGCAAAATTCTAGATGAAAAGCTCTGCTAAATAATGTTAAATGAGAAGAAGGCGAAGAACGCATAGGAGGAGAGGGTAACTGGGTGCAGCGTAAATGACAGTGGCGGGGGTCGAACCCGCAGCCTTGTGTTCCGGAGACACACGCTCTATCCATTGAGCTACACTGTCGTCGGGGAAAGTATAGCAGGTAAACAGGCTCATGACAAGAGGATTATTATGAACTTTTCGCCTCGAAGGCAAAATTCTTGCTCATATATGGTATTATTACAGCAGAATTTGTTGAGAAGATACGGGTAGATATGGAATTCTGCCATGAGTGTCATAGAGTTCCAGGTTCTAAGATACTTAAGAAAGGGTTAATGGCGTTGAACAGGCTAAGTGAAAGCGCTAAATTGAAGCTGATCAGCCTTTCATTGCTTATCATACTGGGGTTACTGGCCTTTTGTGCTATAGAAACCGTTCAGGCTATGCGTAGTTTCCAACGGCAATATACCGAGGTCAAAACAGGGGATGTCAGTACCGTTCATCCCTGGATGACGGTTCATGTAATCTCTCATGTTTATCATGTCCCTGAAGCTTATCTAGGCCAGAAACTCACCATAAGTAACCCTGATCAGCTTCGCCATTCGACGCTCTATGAGATTGCATCTCGTAAACGGCAGCCTGTAACACGCATCATACATACCGTTCAACAGGCTATCCTGGTATATCGCAAAGATCATCCTTCTACTGTTTATGTGCCGGTACCACTAGAATTTCTCTATGGAGAACCTTTATTACCTGTGTCAGGAAGGATGAACGGTTGAACGCATTCTTGCTCGATGCGTTGCAGCATTATGGATATCTGGCGCTCTGGTTGATCGTTTTCTTTGCTGCCGCAGGTGCCCCCATTTCTGGTTCGTTGCTCCTCTCCGCTGCAGGTGCCTTTGCTGCTTTAGGTGATCTCAGCATCTTCATCCTATTTCCAGTGGCCTTAAGTGCTGCTGTGATGGGAGATAATCTTGGTTATTTTATTGGTCGCCGTGTAGGAACGGCTCTGCTGACCTGGTTGGAGCGGAAAAAGCGCTTTCGTTGGATTACGCCGGAGTCTATGCAACGTGCTCGCGTCTACTTCAGGCGTAGAGCAGGATGGACGATTTTTATTACGCGTTTCCTTATCGTTGTTCTTGGCGGCACGATAAATTTCCTTGCGGGACTCGAAGAATACCCCTATCAACGTTTTTTATTCTGGGACGTGAGTGGTCAGATTCTTGGTGCGCTCATCTCTCTTGGTCTGGGCTTTGCCTTTGCCGCCAGTTGGGAGGAGGTGGCGGGCCTCTTCGGGGCTTTCTCTAGTCTTGTGCTCGCTCTCGTGGTAGCTTGTATTCTTTCCGTCTTTCTTGTGCGAAAGATGCGTCAACAGAGAAGTGCACGTGCTACTGAAGCTATGCCAGAGGAGACGAATGAGACGGAGGAGATGAATGAGATGCCCCAGTTGCTAGAAAGTATATCAAAGCGGAATACTGGCCATTTACCCGTTCCTGACTAATGTGCTCTCTTCAAAGAAGATCAGAAGAATACATCTAATTATTTATGACAAATTTAGCTATCGAGGAGCTTTCTTATGCCAGTAGTAAGGCCCGTTATTTTGATTCTTACCATCCAGAATGGTGGCGGCCATATGAATCTTGCGCAATCGCTGAAGGAGATGTTGGAGACGAACTACGATGTTGTGATCGAGGATTCACAATCTGGAGCGGCCAATCGCTGGTATGCGTGGGTGAGCCGCTATAGTGTGGGATTTTTGCATTGGCAATATGCCTTTACTGATAACAAAATTCTTGCTTTTGCCTTTCATCTCATTCTTACTTTGCTGAGTTATAGGCGCATACAAAACATTGTAGAGCGTGTTCAGCCTCAACTTATCATAACAACACAGTCGTTTCTATCATATGCGACTGCTCGTGTCAATGAACGTCAGCGCAAACGTGTCCCGCTTGTCTTTCAGCTTACCGATCTGGGTCAATTGCACATGACGTACTTTACTGAGAAACGGGCCGATGCTTATCTTGCTCCGACACGCGAGATTTTTGCGCAGGCACAGGAACAGGGTATTGAGGAAGATCGTCTGTATCTTACCGGCAGACCTATACGTCGTCAGTTCCTGGACGTTCTTCCAGCTGGAAGAAGTGAAACGCTCACCTCACTCGGTCTGAATCCAGCCTTATTTACTCTGTTTCTGCAAGGTGGCGCGGAAGGATCGGCGGGCGCTGATCATATGATTGCAGACTTGATGGGTGCAGGAGTGCCTGCGCAAATTATTCTGGCGGCTGGCAATAATAAAAAAATAGCCAGGTGTTATGCAGACCATGAGCACGTGCGCGTTTTGCCCTTTACTGAAAAGATTGCTCCCTATATGTCTGCTGCTGATGTGATTGTTGGTAAGGCGGGTGCGAGCTTTATATCTGAAGCGTTTACGCTAGAGAAACCGTTTCTCGTCACGACCTTTATTCCAGGCCAGGAGACACCCAACCTGCACTTCATCGAACGGCACAATCTGGGTTGGATCTGTCTGGAAACGGTAGCCAGGCAGGAACTGCTCGTCAAGATAGCAAATAGCCCGAAGATGATTGCTCAGAAGGTGGAGAGCATTCGGGCCTACAAAGCCTGGAACAGGCAGGCGAACCAGGATATTTGCTCGATTATTGAGCGGCTCCTCGTTTGATGAGAGTATCAGGGAGCGTTGTGATCAACCTCATTTTTTGTCATGCGCCAGTTGACAGTAGGCAAGATCAGGTTCTTGTCAATCAGTTCACGATGTTTGATTGAAAGTCCGATCAGCTCTTCGAGGACGGCTTCGTTCAGGAGATGCGGTTCAAGTCCCAGTTCGATAAGGTGGGTATGAGTGGCATGATAGTAATGCTGCTCTGCCTCAACGCGAGGATTGGGAAGATGGGTTATTTGAGCCTCTAAGCCGAGAACTTTGCTGTAGTTGGCAACCATTTCCGCCAGTTCGAGCAATGAAAATTGTTCGGTAATCTGGTTAAAAACGCGGTATTCACCTTCTTTAGCTGGTGAGGTAATGGCCAGTTCGACACACCTGATAGTATCTTTTAAATTGATGTATCCGCGCGTCTGTCCACCTTTTCCATACACGGTAAGAGGGTATCCGACAGATGCCTGGACGCAGAAGCGGTTCAGAGCGGTGCCGTAGATCTGATCGTAATCGAAACGTGTTGCCAGGCGTGGATCTTGCAGAGTCTCGTCGGTCTCTACACCATAGACAATACCCTGATTCAGGTCGGTGGCACGCAGTCCCCATATTTTGCAGCAGAACGTAATGTTATGACTATCATGAACTTTAGTTAAATGATAGAATGAATTGGGCTGTTTTGGGTAAGGTAGGACATCTGAGCGTCCTTTGTGATGGATTTCGATGAAGCCTTCTTCAATATCAATATTGGGGGTGCCATACTCTCCCATTGTACCCAGCTTCACAAGGTGGCACTCGGGAGCGAATTCTTTTATTGCATACAGGACGTTAAGTGTCCCAATGACGTTATTGGTTTGTGTATAAACGGCATGTTTACGATCAATCATTGAATAGGGAGCTGAACGCTGCTCGGCAAAGTGGACGACTGCTTCAGGCTGCACATCTCGAAAGACGCAGGAAAGCGCTTCATAATCCATCGTATCGCCAATGCGCAACTGAATTTGTCGTCCAGTAACTTCTTTCCAGGCGGCAGCGCGTTGTTGCAGCGTATAGATGGGAAGTAAACTGTCGAAACCGCGTTCAAGGTCGAAATGCCTGCGTGTGAAATTGTCGAAGATGGTAACGTCATGCCCTTTACTGGAGAGGTAGAGTGATTGGGGCCAGCCAAGGTAGCCATCGCCACCCAGAATGAGAATACGCATACAGAGTTCCTCCGTCGTTATCCCGGTTGCATTGTGAGCAGAGTGGCAGTTCATCAAACTTGCCTCTAGCAATGCTCCATGCTATACTAGAGATACTATCATTAATTGATTGCGTTAGTCAATAGAGTGTTTCCTCGCAAAGATGGAGAGCGAACGGTTTTTTGAGTGCTGGAGCCTTCCAGGTTGCTCATGCCCCCAATAATAAAACGGAGCCACGGATATATTAGGAGACACTGGTGTAGGGGTGCCGTTTACAAACCCGTGTGGGTGTGGGCAAAGATGCCAACTAATGCCTATGAAAGAGTGGATGAGATGTTTAACGACGAAGTGGTGACGATCGCACAGGCGTTGGAACGTTGGAATAGCTATCTGGGGCGGCAGTTTGGCCCGCTCTCACGTCCACAACAGCGCACACTGCGATTACTGACGGATCGGCAGGTGCAACAGGAGATGGTGCGCGTTGGCGATCTGGCGGAACCTCTGGGGGTGACGACTGCGGGCATAACACGTATGCTGGATACGCTTGAAGGTCTTGGCTACATTGTACGTTCACGTACCCCCAATACCGATCAGCGCGAGGTGTATGTGACTTTGACTGATGCTGGCGCACAGGCATTGCAGGAGGCCGACCATGTTCTTTTAGGGCGCGTCCAGATGCTAATTGAGCGCCTGGATGCCAGGGAACGGGGTGAGCTTGTGATACTATTGCGGAAAATAGTACCCTGTTGATGGTCATTCGATGCCCTATATGAATGAAATGCACCCGTTCTCGCTATGAGGGCGACTTCTTACCGCTTTTTGTGCTAATTTGTAGGGAAATTGGCACACACGGTCTCGAATGAAAGGAAAGCAGCATGGTAACTCATCATTCTTTTTTCTCTCCTCTAAAAATCCACTGAACGCCATATTTATCATAAAACTGTCCATACGTTCCAAATGGCATATCATGCAACTCTTGAAACCATTCCTTTTCTGCTCCTTCTGCCAGTTTATCGAAGACCGCTTTTAATTCGTCATACGTTCTACCAATCACAAAGATTGCATACGTATTCCCTTGTTTTGGTTCAAATGTAGGAGAAGCCATCCAGTCTGTGGCTGATAGAGCAATAGCACCACTTTTGAGGTGAGCATTGATCATCCTGTTGTGCTTCTCTTTTGGGAACTGGTCTTTCATGGGAGTATCACCAAGCTTAGTCAGGGCTAATTCTCCACCAAGACATGAATGGTAAAATGTCATTGCTTCAGCGCAATTTCCATCAAATAAAAGAAATGGTGTCGTTTGTAACATATTCATTTCACCTCCTTTAAATTACCAGGTGGTCCCTACCAGTATTACCTGCACTGCTATAGACAGCTTGCCTTTGTCTAGTGAGAGCGCGATTGAGGGCGCTGAGCAGGGCTTTAACGGACGCAGATATCGATGTTGGTCTCGATGCCTGCACCGAAGAATGTCTGCCCGGATAGCATCTCTATCTGGATATACGCGACAGCCTGTGCGCTGGCTCCCTGGCTTAATGAATGTTCGGCGTAAGAGAGCACTTTGAATTTCGCGATCTCGGCCTGGTTGAGTGCATGGGCAAATGCATCGATAGGACCGTTGCCATGTGCCTGTAACGTGTGTATGTTGTCGTCAATGAGGATGTGTGCGGTGCATTCCACCACCTCATTGCCATCGGCATCCAGAGTGGTCTGACTGGAGAATGCTTCGAGCTTGAGATGACCGGTGTGTTGCAAATATTCTTTTTCAAATGCCTGCAGAATCTGGCGGCTGGAAATCTCTTCACCTCTTTCGTCGGCAAGCGTATTGATGATCTTGCCAAACTCGATGCGCATGGCTCGGGGCAGCATGAAGCCGAATTCGTTTTCCATTACATAAGCTACGCCGCCCTTGCCGGATTGCGAGTTGATGCGAATGATAGCTTCATATGTGCGACCGATGTCCTTGGGGTCGAGTGGTAAATAGGGTACCTGCCAGAGTGCACCCGGTTCGGGATCCTGTGCGGTCATTCCTTTGTTGATTGCGTCCTGGTGTGAGCCTGAGAATGCGGTAAAGACCAGTTCGCCTGCATACGGTAATCGTGGTGGGACTCCCATACGAGTGCAGCATTCGTAGGTGGTGCGGATGGCGTTGATGTCGCTGAAGTCCAGGTTGGGGTCAATGCCCTGGGTATACATATTGAGGGCTAGCGTGACAATATCGACGTTTCCAGTGCGCTCACCATTGCCGAAGAGCGTTCCTTCGACACGATCAGCTCCGGCCAGCAAGCCCAGTTCGGTTGCCGCGACACCTGTTCCACGGTCGTTATGGGTGTGCAGGCTGATGATGGCGGTGTCGCGGTTGCGCAGGTGGCGGCAGAACCATTCGATCTGATCGGCATGGATATTGGGTGTGAAGAATTCTACAGTGGCTGGTAGGTTGAGGATGATTTTATTTTCGCGCGTGGGCTGCCAGATGTCGACGACCGCCTCACAGATCTCCAGAGAGAATTCAATTTCGGTCGATGAAAAGCTTTCTGGCGAGTACTGGAATATGATCTGAGTGTCAGGAAGCGTTGCGGCCAGCTCTTTCACCAGTTGTGTGCCGCGCGTGGCGATGCCGACAATCTCAGGTTTCTCCATACCGAATACGACGCGACGCTGTAGTGGTGAGGTTGAGTTATAGAGATGGACGATGGCCTTTTTTGCACCTTGTATAGACTCAAATGTGCGTCCGATTAGCTCTTCACGTGCCTGTACAAGTACCTGGATGGTGACATCGTCAGGAATGTGCTCTTCTTCGATCAGGCGGCGAATGAAGTCAAACTCGATCTGTGATGCCGCTGGAAAGCCGACTTCGATCTCTTTGAAGCCGATCTCTACCAGTAGCTTGAACATCTGCAGCTTTTCAGCTACACTCATGGGGATGGCAAGTGCCTGATTGCCATCGCGCAGATCGACGCTACACCATGCGGGTGCGCTGGTAATGGTCCGTGAGGGCCACTGCCGATCGGGCAAATCAATGGGTGGGAAAGGTTGGTATTTCGTAATGCGTCCTTTTTGCATGCTGCCCTGGCTCCCCTGTTATATTTTTTTGAACGAGGATGCGCTCTACTCACCACAGCATTTTTTCTGCTCACCACATTTAGCCCTTAAGGTTGGTACCAATCGGTGGGATAGCGGAATCCCCTGCTTCTATGCTTTGCTGCAATTCTAGTACACTATGATGAAATTGTCAAAGCACTGAAAAATCAGGGTCTGCGTCCATGCGGGGGAAAACCGTTGGAATGGGCGTAGGGGCGTCACCTTGCGTGCGCCCGCGTACCTGAGCAGCATCGTGCATCCCCACCAGGGCGCACGCAAGGTGACGCCCCTACCCAGGTTCCCACAGAAGGATGGAGAGCCACGATGGAAGGATAGGGATCCAGGCTTGACTTCCAGGGTTGATATTTGCACATGCGAATGTCAACCCTGAGGTGGATGATATCTGAGAAGAGATGGGTTATAATGCAGGAGAATGTGGTTTGGCAATAAATTGGTGGATTTCTTCCGAAGAACTTGTTGCATGTACAACCTCAAAAGGGCAAGGAGCAGCTATGACCAGGCAATCAGCACAGTCGAATGATTCTGTGCAGGCAAATGATCTCAAGACGCCTCAATCAGTCGTGCATATTCCACTTTGGGTGTCCATAGTGGTGATTGTGGGTGCTTTATTGAGTGTAATCGGTGCAGTTATCAGCAAGGTAGATCCTACGCTACTAACGAACGGTCAGCCTATGACAGATGCAGCACGGGTCTATGCAGACTATATGTTTGCACGAAGCCTATCATTAGCAGGGATGTTACTTCTTCTACTGGCGTTGAGGGCGCGGCGCATGCTGGCCGGGTTCATGGTGTTGATTGCCCTTATTCAGATGGTTGATGTAATAGACGATCTGACTCGTGGAGCATTCCTGCTCGTTCCAGGCTTGCTTGTGTTTGCCATTGTATTCCTGGTCGGAGCATGGCGACTGTTCGGTCAAGCAATCTGGCATGCTGATGCCTGGCGTGAGCTTGAGAGTCATTTATGAACATGCTACCAGAACTCCCTCTTACCTTAAAACCAGGATATTGAATGAGAAGGACATTTTTACGCTATACTAAAGCGCAGGTACTTAATGAACAGGCAATTGACAAATATCTCCTGAGCTATCTTCCTGCTACTCTCTATCATCACTGGCAAACGTTGCCTGGCATTACTGCGCAGGAGCTGTTTGGTAATGGCCTCAAGCTCGAACTTGAGATCGGATGTGGAAGTGCTGAATTTCTTTGCTCGCTTGCGGTAAAATGCCCTGACACAAACTTCGTCGGCATCGATATTTCGGGCAAGTCACTTCATAAAGCGGTCGAAACGGCTTGCTCGCTCGGATTACCCAATATCAAATTTATTAACGCTGATTTCCATTTGATGTATCCTCTTCTGCGCCCAGATGCGCTCTCTGCCGTCTACCTCCATTTTCCTGATCCCCACCTCAAAGCTCGTTGCCAGAAACGTCGCCTGTTCAACGAGACCTTTCTGGATGCTCTGTTTACGGCCCTGGTAAATGATGGGCTGCTCAGCGTTATGACGGATGTGGAAGCATTCTTCATGGAGATGTTGCAGCTCATCGAACAGGATTCCCGCTTCCAAAAAGTACACCCACAGCGCTACCTGGTGGGCTTCGAGCCAGCCGTCAAATCACACTTCCAACGCCTCTGGGAACTGCATGGCGAGTCGGTTTTTCGCTTCGAGGCGCGTAAACACACAAAGGCGTAATTGAGAAGTCATCTTCAAAAATGTATGCTCTATCCCGTACATAGAATATAACTGATATGATGCTTCATTATAAAAATTCCTGATCAATATATTGCGCGTGGAAAAGGAGATTGTGCTATGCCTGCCTGGTTTCAAATTGCCCTTATACTGCTTCCTGTTGTTCTGCCGCCTCTGACGGCACTCTCTGCTCTGGCATATCAACGTGTGCTACAGAGTCTGCCCGCAAAGAAACGTGAGATTGTGGACCAGATTGTACGCACGGTTGTTCCAGCGATTGAGCAAACGGCTACCAGTACGATGAGTAGCCCCGCGAAAAAGCAGGCGGCTATGGATCTGGCAAGCAATATGCTGGACCATTTGCATGTGACTGTATCGCCTGATATGCTTTCGGGTATGATCGAAGCAACTGTTTTTGCGCTCAATCAGAGTAAGGATGCAAGTAAGTTGCTCGTTCAGCCTTCTCCTCTGGCGGAAAGTAAAGCGGGTTAGAAGTGACGCTTCGCAGGCGTTGAAACCCCTATTCCAGCATCATGAGTTCAAAAATGCTAACACTGATTTACTGAATAGCGCGGGTTGCGCCAGCATAGGACGGTGGCCGCAGTGAGGCATTGTCATAAATGTTGCGTGTGGCAGCGCTTCTTTGAGTGTGTGTCCCATGGGAATAGGTAGCATTACGTCACGTTCGCCCCAGATAATCAATGTGGGAATAGTAATGCGTGCCAGTTCTGCGCGGAAGTCGCTGCGCTTCATCTCCTGGGCGGTTTGCCACAGGAGATGAATACGTGGTTGCAGTATATCGCGCACCAGTGGCAGAGGCAGAGTGCCATTGCCGATCTGAAAGAAGGAATGGAGCGAACGCGTTGCCAGGGCTGGCAAATGTGTCTGTAAAGGTATGCCAGCTGCGTTTACCAATATCAGTCGATTGATCTGCTCAGGTGCGTGTGCTGTGAGATGAATGGCAATCGCGCCTCCCATAGAATGGCCCATGAGTGCTGTTGGCGGCAACTGAAGCTTCTGTAGCCATTGTGCCAGGAGCGGTGCCATCTCGCGCAGGTGCCACACTCCATGAGCTTTGCTGTGCCCATAGCCTGGCAGGTCCACAATAAAAACTTCGTGCTGTTGTGCAAGATATGGAAGTACGCGTTGCCATACATGTCCAGAAACACCATACCCGTGAATGAGTACAAGAGGAGTACCACTACCTGTCACACGGTAGTAAAGATGGTGAGAGTCGATGGTGATGTGTTCGGCTTTCTCTGGGAGCTTCGCTTTTCTATTTAGCATGGTAATATTGTACCATGTGTATCTATAGGTTGTGTGCGTCGCAAACCCAACCCCTACCATTATTTTTCGTATAGAGTATAATGAAAATAAGCGCTATTAGATTGTTTTGGCAGAAAGGGCTATTTATGATGTTCATTCGACGTTCGGGAGGGCAAATTCTGATTTTTGTCCTATCGCTGGTCGGCGTAGCTATCTCTATCTATCTGACAAGTGTACACTATGCGAAGGTGCCGCTGATCTGCTCGACAAATGGGCTTGTTGACTGTGCAAGTGTGCTTTCCAGCCCCTATTCCGTTATACCTGGTACGACTATTCCGATCACTATTCCTGGCCTGGTCTGGTGCCTTGCTATGGCCGGATTGGCGTTCGCAGCCTGGCGTCTCTGGCCGGAGCGACGTGATCTGCGCATTGCTCAGTTCGTCTTGTCTCTTCTTGGTATGGTGAGTGTGCTCTACCTGGTCTATGCGGAACTGGTGCGCCTGCATCACATCTGCGCCTGGTGCACTGGTTTGCATGTGATTATACTCGTCATGTTCCTGGTCACGATTCTCAACTTACAGGAACCTGAGCCAGATGACGAACTTGATGTTGAAGAGGAGCAACCTGTAGCGGCAGCTAGAAAGAACCGTTGATCCTTATAACCAATCTGAATGCAAATTTCTCGTCAGCATTTCGTGCAATCTTTTGTTGTCTTGTCTCATGGAGAGTATAAAGAGAAAATGTAAGAGGATTTGGCATGAAACGCTGGCTGCTTTTCATACTCATCGGCGTGGTCTTGATCGGTGCGGCGCTGTTCACTTTACATCAGTACATGGCGATTTTGCCACCTCCACAATCGGGTCTGGTACGTACGCCAAATAGTGCCTTCAAGTACAATTTATGTACTGAAGCCTTTGCGTTTGCGCATGCTTCATCCGACAATCCGTATAAAACTGATTATACGTTTCGTGATCCATTCCGTGCGGATGACGATACGATAGTCCCTCACCTGCTCGACTATGATCCACAGACGCGAACCGTCAACTTTAGCGTCGATATTATGATTAGCCATGTTGCCACGTTCCATGCTTCGATTGCGCTGGTGCATGAGCTTGATGGCATATCTATCTTGCTGCCCGATAAACAAAATCGGCTCCAATCCTCAAATGTGCCTCAGTTTATCGTCTCTTCGTTTGGTCAGGGTCGCATCGCGGTGCTCGATTATACGTGCCCCAATCAATGGGTGTGGAAGCTGAGGAATGGGGGAAAATAAGCGTTGTGAGACGACGTGTCTGGGGTCAATCCATCTCACTTAATGACGTGTAAAAAATTAATCCGGATAGGCTCTACATCCTTCCGTGGGAATCTGGGTAGGGGCGTCACCTTGCGTGCGCCCGCGTACCTGAGCAGCATCGTGCATCCCCACACGGGCGCACGCAAGGTGACGCCCCTACCCAGATTCCCACCGTTTCCCCACGGAAGGATGTAGACCCTCCGGATATCAAAGGTTGCAATCAAGGTAGGGAAGCCATTTAGTATTCCGTGGGCCCTACCGAAATCTCCCTCCGTCAGCTACTGGCGCGGTTTGGGATGGGGCTACGGAATACTAAATGGCTTCCCTACCTTGATCTTCTCCTGGTCTCCGCGATGGATATCCGAAGCAATTTTTGAAATTGTATAATCTGGTCCCTACGCTTCAAACGAAAGCGATGATCACTCCCACCTGAACGTCCGTATCGCCACCACTAAAATCAGCACAGCCCATACCGCCAGCACAATTAACGACGAAATGGGAAACGCACTACCATTCGTCATGCTGGCCTGCAACAATTGGGTGAGCGCCGCTGCTGGAAGAACCTGGGCCAGGTCAGCAAGCACGGTCGGGAGATGCTCCAATGGGAGAATACCACCGCCGATGAGCAGGAAGAGCAGGAAGAGCGCATTAGCACCCGCCAATGTCAGCTCGGCACGCAACGCTCCAGCCATCGCCAGACCTAGCCCGGCAAAGGTGATGGTCCCAAGTACGATGACACCCAATACTAATAGCGCCGACCCCGCAGGCTGCCATTTATAGAGGATAACCGCAACGCCAACAAGTAGAAGTACCTGCACAATCTCTAGTATCAAAATCGAGATCACTTTAGCAAGAATGAGCCTACTACGTGATAGTGGGGAACTACCGAGCCGCTTTAGTACGCCGTAGTAACGCTCGTATGCTGTAGCGATACCAAGATTAACCATACCTGCCGCGATGATTGCCAGCGCCAGGATGCCTGGTAAGAGAACATTGATGGTGCTACCATTTTTTGCCGGTATGATGTTGAGCGAAGTAAAAAAGATGAGCAGCAGGACGGGAACGATCAGCGTGACCAGGATATTCTCGCCCCGTCTCAGCGTAAGCAGTAGTTCGTAGCGGACCTGCGTGAGAACCTGGCGCAGAAATGGAGCTGCCTTGTTGTTGCCAGAATTGTATTGTAGTGTGCTTGCCATTTTAGTCTCTGACCTCCGATCCGGTTAAGCACAGGAACAGGTCTTCTAGCGATCCATGACCCACGCGTAGTTCGGAGAGGGTGATATTCTGATTTTGTAGCCACGTGGTGAGCTCGACCAGGAGTGCCTGAATATTGTCTGTTTCGATGATGTAGCTTCCCGGACGCTGTTCTCTGGCAGCCTGTGCCGATGGGAGCGTGGCCAGTTGCGTACTATCCAATCCTTCCGGAGCTACAAAATGGACGATATTGGCGTTCTGGGTGCCCGTCAGGTTGCCAGGAGTGTCGAGCGCGATCAGGCGGCCATGATCAATAATCGCGACTCGATCGGCCAATCGTTCGGCCTCATCCATCAGGTGTGTGGTGAGGAGAATGGTGACGCCGCTATTCTTGAGGTCGCGTACAATCTCCCAGGTAGTCAATCTCGCCTGTGGGTCCATGCCAGCGGTCGGTTCATCCATAAAGACGAGCGAGGGATTTCCCACTAAGGCAACTGCTAGCGCGAGGCGTCGCTTCTGCCCACCTGATAGGCGACGGCAGCGTGTTTTGGCCGCGCTGGCTAGCCCTACGCGTGCGAGCAAGCCATCGGGGTTCTGGGGCTGCTCATAATAACCGGCGAAGAGATGGAGTACCTCGCGTGCGGTGAGCGCCGGGTAGAGTCCATCCTGCTGCAACATGACGCCGATCTGTGGCTTCAAAATATGCGCCTGCCGGATAGGATCAAGGCCGAGCACGCGAATGGTTCCCTGATCGGGAGCGCGGTACCCTTCCAGTGTCTCCACGGTTGTGGTTTTGCCCGCTCCATTGGGACCGAGCAGAGCGAATACCTCGCCCTTATGGACTGTAAATTGTAAGGCATCAACGACCCGATTTGGGCCGTAACTTTTACTGAAATTATCAACGACGATGGCCTCATCTCCCGCCTCCTCGGTGGTCGGTGGGTTGTTCCGTGTCGTTGTCTGCGCATCTGCAGACATAGAATGTGCTCCTTTGGGCGCACGCAAGGTGACGCCCCTACGCATTTTCATCGTTATGTCGTGTAGTAGAGGGAAGGTCGAGAACGCACGGGTGTGGTGAACCTGGGCGCGGTAAACCTGACCCCTACAGGAAACAAACCAATTATAGCAAATCGGAGTGCTTCTGCCCAATTTTGGGTAGACGGGTTGTTGATGGTCATTTGGCCTGGTCTGTGGTAACGTGGCTCATCTGGACATGGGCGCAAGGACCATTGACTCCAACAAATTGAAGCGAGGCAGGCGAAAATGCCGCTCGTGCCGGAAATGAAACCCGTTGACGTAGGGGCGTGTGCTTGCCACCGCCCGCGAGCCCGCTCCTGCATCGGCACCATGGCGGTGGCAAGGCACCAGGGCGGTGGCAAGGCACCATGGCGGTGGCAAGGCACCAGGGCGGCAGCAAGGTACCAGGGCGGCAGCAAGGTACCAGGGCGGTGGCAAGGACACGCCCCTACGTACGTCAACCCGACATTCGAGCCCGCTCCTGCATCGGCACCAGGGCGGTGGCAAGGACACGCCCCTACGTTATTGTAATGGTCAGGAGGATGGGTGTTTGAGTTCGGCATTGAGAGGATTGTTACGGATATACTCACGTCTTTGGGTCCGTTGACTCTCGTTGCGAATGATGTGTTCCATATAATTTCGTTGCCAAAATTTTGCTTGTTCGTTCAAACCATTTGTTTCAATATAGTCGAGCCATTTGGTGAATGTCGATGACTTGTAGGATTTTATCACGCTCCCTAACGTTATGCCCCCTGAGATTGTGGAATCAAGCCAGACAATAAAGTGAATATGGTCGGACATAATCACAAACTCGTCGAGTTCTAATCCCTGAAAATGTTGTGGTAAGGCATACCAGGTCTCTTCCAGGATCGATCGTAATTCTGGGCGATCAAACAATGGCGTTCGAGCCTTTGCGCAAATCGTGACAAAGTATGCGCCACTGGATGTATAATCGTGACTTGCCAGGCGAATTGATCGCCTATGGTGAATTTCGGGGTTGTAATCTGACTTGCTCATGCTTTTACATTCTTTTATGTAATATGCCACGTATTTACGTCTATTATTACATTTTACTCTCTATTTTTAATAAAACAATAGGAACTTTTGTTTATTTTTGATATAAATCAATAAAAATAATAATATTTTGTGCGTAGGGGCGTCACCTTGCGTGCGCCCGCGTGCCAATAAACAATGTTCAGGGCACGCGGGCGCACGCAAGGTGACGCCCCTACGCACAAAATTGACATGTCTAAAACTTTTTTGATCGGTGGTACGTGTCTAATATACAAGGTTAACGATTGGCGAGGAAGGGGTTGTAGTAATAGGAAGGACAGCCCCGCTACCAATCAGGTGAGGAATAATAATAGTTCGATCAAGAAGGAGTTGAAATCATGGTAGGTATCCTTTGGACGATTGCAGTTATTCTCTTCGTATTGTGGTTGCTTGGTTTCCTGGTGTTCCACATTGGTAGTGGCCTGATCCACATTTTACTTGTAATAGCTATAATTGTGGTTGTCTGGAACCTGGTTATGGGTAGCCGTGGCAGAGGCAGACTCTAGCTGATAGATAGAAATATATAAGTCTATTCGGGCATGGGGTGTTACCTTGTGCGCCCAATACCGTTTAAGGGAAAAACATCGTCTCTCGCCAGGGTAGGGCCCCGATTATTATTCTTCCCTAGACGATATTGGGTGCACATAAGGTAACACCCCCATGCCTCTTACGATGGAGAGCCGTAATTCGTCCGTGTAGGGACCACCTTTAGGGCGTCTGGTTGCCAACAATGGACCCAATGGGCCCTTGATGGGCATGGGGAGCGGACGCGATAAATCGGGTCTGTACGGAGGAAGCGATAAATCTGGTCCCTACGCTCTGGGGCCAGATGTCTGCTGGAGGTGCTTGATGCCCAATGCGGCCCAGGTGTCCAGGGCGAAATCATCCTGCAGGAGCGTGTTTCCATCCTCCCAGCAGGGACGCCAGCGCTGAGCATTTTCGAGCCGTTGTAGCCACCACTGGGACGCCTTATCGCCCGCCTCATCTGCATCGAACGAGATCAGAACGCCCGTCGCCAGTGCCAGGTGCACCTGCCAGAGAGGATGACGCGCACCCTCCGTCGAACCACTTGCCACAACGGCAAGCTTATCACCAACCTGCTGCGCAATCGAGAGCGCATCAAATTCGCCCTCAACCAGCATCGCGGGCACATCAAGGCGTAACGTTTCGGCCCGGTAGAGCGCGTTCCGACTACCACGTATCTGGACATAACGATACATCTCACCTGGCAGAACACTGCGAATGCGCAGACCCCAGATGCTGCCGTTCACAATCCAGGGGATAACAATGCCGGCTGGTTGCCAGACACGTTTCTCATCGCTGGCAAGGCCCCAGGCTTGAGCGGTTGCATAGGTGGTTTCTGGCAGGTAGCCAAGCAGAGCCTTGCGGATAGTGTCGTCGCTGAGGCGGCGATTGCGCAGGTAGGCGAGAGCCTTGCAGCCTTCAGGACTCCAGAGCGTGCGGCATGCCAGGCGACAGAGTATTTTCGCCTCCGTCTGCCATTCCCAGCTCGGACTGCCATCGTTGGAGAGCGGGCAGGCAGGTTTTACGGGTTTCGCGGCCCTCTTCACGCCTGTCATCTGCTGCACGGGAAGAGCCTCTTCAAATAATGCCTGCGTTGCGGTCTGAGCCTCGCGAAATGAGAGGCCATCGCGCTCACGGAGGTACTGAATGGCGTCTCCCCGTTTGCCACAACCTCGGCACCAGAAGCCAGGTTTCTCCGCGTGGGGCCAGACGCGGAAGCGATCCTTGCCGCCGCAAAAAGGACATGGACCGGCATACTCGCCTCCACGAGTCGAAGCAACCCGCCGCAAACTGGTGTTCTGGCTGACTAACTCAAACAGGTTCATGCTGTCGTGCTCCTTTTATGTTGTGATACATGAGATAATAAGCCCGTGTCGCCCCAAATGAACATTGTTCCCAACGCCAGGCGTAGAGGCGTAGAGGCGTAGAGGTGGGTATCTCTTCCAAACAAAAGAAATGTTGATGGCATTCTGTACCACGGTAGAGCCACAACAAATGGTGGACGAGGCCAATAAACCACACAGATTTACGCTCATTTCGCCAAGCCTTCACCACTTGATGTTGTTCTACCTGTACCACATAGAGAGTCTTTTTTGTTTGTATATACTTTTTAAGAAAAAATGTGTGTATTTGATAAAAATACCTATCCTTACCTATATATATCATCATATATAGGTAAGGATGGTATACTGTTGATTTTAGAGGGTACCTACCTCTACGCCTCTACGCCTCTACGGGTGCTGAGGGAGCAGGAAGACGATATCGTATGGTCTTGTCACATGTAACCTCCTCTAGCATACCTGCTTGTGCTAAATCTTGCACCTTTGCACGTAGCCGGATCGCATCAATTCCGTAAATCCGTTGTCTGATCTCACGTACCGATGCCTGTTTCAATTTCTCAATAATTGCCAGGATTTTCTCCTCCATGATCTCGTTTTCATCGGCGGAGGCTTCATTGGCCTGTGCGAACAGCTCGTGTACGTTTGCGCGCCAGCGTTCGCTAATGGCCTGGCCGCGTGCCCAGTGACGCAGTTCGATGTGCCCATCATTTTCCAGAGAGGCGAGCAGCATGGCGATGCGTAGGGCTTTACTGGCGAAACGGATGTAGTTGCCGTCCAGGTCGCGGTTCTTGTTGGTTGCGGCACGCAACGAGATGAGGGCATCGCTGTAGGTGTAGTAAGCTTCCATAACGCCACGACCTGGTTTGCAGCGCTGTTCAGGGAGAGGGCCACGCTCGAACTTGTATTGATCCGTTGGGTTGCCCCGCTTATCGAGGATGGGAGTGACCACAAGGGGTGGAATGCCCAGTTGCGTGTGCCATACGCGCAAGTGTGTCGAGAGGCTTTCTGGCACCACGCGTAATCCCTCAGGGAAACGACCTATCCCGCTGGTACCAGCGGGCGGCGTCACAAAGGCGAAGCGTGCCAGAAAGCCGTCACCCCACAATGAGCTGCCACTTTTCGCCGCTTTCCCCAGATCGTCGGGCGTCATACTTCCCAGTAGCGCCAGGTAAGGATTATCCACGATCTCGACGCCACGCGAGATCGTTGCATATTTGTAGCAATCGTAGCAGTCATCCAGGCGACGAAGGATACCTCGGAAGTCGGACATGATGCCTTCCTTCAGAATGGAGGCGATGATCTGACCAAACTCGTCGTAAAACCAGCCGCGCTGGCCCGCGAAGGCCAGTTGGTTTTCGCACTGTTCCTGTGCTTTAGGAGACATGGAGCCGTAATTGCCTGGAATGTACCCTGCCATCTCACTAATAAATTTCTGCGGTGTTGCATCGTCGGGAGCAAGAAACCAATCGAGGTTAGCGCTCTTCAAGATGGCGCGTCCGATTTTCGCCGTCGTAGATTTGGCGAAGAGTCCTGTCCGTCCGACCAGGACGATCAGCAGAGGCGTGTAATACTTATCGCCCATCGGTAGCATAACGCGGTGTGCGGCAACCGTTGAGAGAATCCACAGTGCTGTTGCTTCATGAAAGCCCTCATAGCCACGCGGTGACCACTTCTTGCTAAAATCAATATACGCATCGAGCCAGGGACTGGCGGTGGTACCCAGTTCTTCCGCAACACGAGCTTCAGGTGGCAGAGGCTTAAAGGCGAGCGAAGTGGAAGGCGCGTCATTCGTCGTGTGTTCGCCACCGGGAGCCGACGATAGTTCAACAGGGCTCGTCGTCGATGGGACGGGCACCGCCGGAGGGGTCGCTGACGGGACGGGTGCAAGCGGAGGAATTGTTGATGGGACGGGCGCAACTGGAGCGGGAATTGTCCTCTCTTCAGTAGAGACGAGGGTTATCAAGCTGGGGTCGTCTTTGCACAGGGTATTGAATGCCTTACGAGCAGCTTCGCGTCCACCGATCTCATGAGCGGCATGTAAAGCTCTGCACGCCTGATCCCAGCGCCCAGCATTGTGATGCATAGCAACGTGAGCATCGCTTCCAAGCATGAGGCGCAAGTAAGCGCGTGCCACGCTCACGTTTTCTTGATCCGTCGATAGATTAGATTGAGGAGCACCTGAAGGATGTGAGATCATACAGCTTTCCTTCCCAATGGATAGAGATAGAGAACGAAGAAGCGAATGTGGAAGAGAGTATTCCATCGCCCATTGTAGGCCGCCCTGATGGCCTTCCACATTCATATATCTACATATATCTATCGATACATATAGATTTTTCTGAAGGGTTGTGGATGGTGAATAAAACATTTTATGGAAAGTGCCCATGGTGTACGCCCCACCTTTATCCATTGACTCCAACAAATTACAGAAGGACATTGACAAGGTGCAAACATTTTATTGCTCACTGCTGCAAATACCGTAGGGACCCGATTTATCGCGTCCGGCAATTCATCGAGAAGGTTCCCATTCGATGAATTGCCGGACGCGATAATGCACTTTCAATAAATAACCTGGATACCCTGATCGTGGTTTTGTTCGGTGGTACAGATATCCATAGTATTTTTTTAAACAGCATAATCGGGTCCCTACGGTGACGGGGGTATTTCAGGCACACGATGCTTGATTCTCTTGCCTTTCTGTAATTTGTTGGAGTCAATGCCTTTATCGCGTCCCTACGCGCTGGGCGCCCTAAAGGTGGTCCGTACGCGGGGGACTTTGGCACCGATCATTCGTCTTATTTGAACGATATCGCCGTTTATCTATTAATAGCTTCCACATACCTTGCATACACCTTGTTATACGCTGTCACACGCTCTGGTTCGGGAGTGGCAACAAGAGAAGTGCGCGGAGCTAGCGAAGCTGTTTCCAGGGCATCGACCCATATACCACTGGCAATACCGCCAAGCAAGGCGGCCCCTCGTGCGGAGGCGGCAGGGGTATCGACGGTGAGCAGTTCGCGGTTCAGGATGTCGGCGAGCATCTGACGCCAGGCGGGATGCTCACTACCGCCTCCGGCCAGGCGCAGGGTAGTTGACTTGCTCGTAGTGGGAAGCGCTTCCAGGGCGACACGGATGCCAAATGCAACGCCTTCGAGCGCGGCATGCAGGAGATGCTCACGTCGATGATCGATACGCAGACCGAGGAACGCGCCAGTGCTAGAGGGAACGGGATGATGTGGGCGCTCTCGGGTCAGGTAAGGCAAAAAGAGCAGACCATCGGCACCAGGAGACACGGAAGCAGCACTCGCGTAAACGTTATCCCAGGTCGCGTTGAGCATCTCGCGCACCCAGTTGAGCGCGAGTCCGGCATTTTGTACAGCCGCCATCGCATACCAGTTGGCACCGTCGGCGGCCCGGTAGAGATGGGTGCGCATTGTCTGGTCGGCTCTCGGTTCAGAGCGGAGCTGTACAAGTTGTGCTCCGGTGCCCAGCGTCAATTGAATTGGACCTGGCGTAAGCAAGCCAGTGCCCAGCATTGCCGCCGCCGTATCAGCCGCCCCGGTTGCCACAGGCAATCCAGCAGGGAGGCCAGATGCTTTAGCGGCTCTTGCCGAGAGGCGACCGGCGATAGCTCCGGAAGGTAGAATTGGTGGGAGTAGATGGCGTTTCAAGTTAAGGGTAGCGATGACGTTATCCGCCCAACTATCAGCTTGCAGATCATAGAGCAGGGTAGCCGAGGCATCGCTGGGATCGGTGGCTACCTCATCGGTCAGACGCAAGCGTAGCCAATCCTTTGGCTGTAGTGCCCAGCGTGCCTTTCCATAAGAGGACGCTTCATGCTGTGCCAGCCAGAGCAGCATCGGGCCAGCCATGCCGGGTACCAATGGATTCGCCAGGCGCTCTAAGAGAGGGGTGGGTAGGGTTCGGTAGAGTTCGAGCTCATTTTGTGCACGGGTGTCGGCCCAGAGCATTGCTGGTCGTACAGGTAGCCCTTCCTCGTCCGTGAGGATCACACCATGCATCTGCCCGGAGAGGCCGATAGCGGTAATCTCGATATGGGGAGCCTGTGCGATGGCTGCTTGTATGGCGGATACCGTGGCGGACCACCATTCGTTGGGGTCACTTTCGGACCATCCTGGTTGTGGGGCCATAACCGTATAACCCACTTTACTCAGACTCAGGGTGTGTCCCTGCGTATCCAGGATTGTGACCTTGACTGAACTGGTGCCCAGGTCGATGCCTAGTAGGGCCATTTGTTTTGGATTACGTCTTTCTGCATTATTTCAGGCGTTATGGAAGTGTCTTAGCGGCATTATATCATGTGGGTCTGCATCCTTCTGGGGGAAACGGTGAGAAACAGGGTAGGGGCGTCACCTTGCGTGCGCCCGCGTACCTGAGCAGCATCCTTCTGAGGGAAACGGTGAGAAACAGGGTAGGGGCGTCACCTTGCGTGCGCCCGTGTACCTGAGCAGCATCCTTCTGGGGGAAACGGTGAGAAACAGGGTAGGGGCGTCACCTTGCGTGCGCCCGCGTACCTGAGCAGCATCCTTCTGAGGGAAACGGTGAGAAACAGGGTAGGGGCGTCACCTTGCGTGCGCCCGTGTACCTGAGCAGCATCCTTCTGGGGGAAACGGTGAGAAACAGGGTAGGGGCGTCACCTTGCGTGCGCCCGCGTACCTGAGCAGCATCCTTCTGAGGGAAACGGTGAGAAACAGGGTAGGGGCGTCACCTTGCGTGCGCCCGCGTACCTGAGCAGCATCCTTCTGGGGGAAACGGTGAGAAACAGGGTAGGGGCGTCACCTTGCGTGCGCCCGCGTACCTGAGCAGCATCCTTCTGAGGGAAACGGTGAGAAACAGGGTAGGGGCGTCACCTTGCGTGCGCCCGCGTACCTGAGCAGCATCGTGCATCCCCACGCGGGCGCACGCAAGGTGACGCCCCTACCCATTTCTCCATCATTCTCCATACCTGAACGGTATTGGGGTGCGGTGAACGAAGTGAACAAACCCATGCGCAGAGCGAGCCAGCGTGCAAAAAATTTGACGGCACCATTTCCAGGTGTTACACTAATATGAATATCCAAACGGTTAGCATTAGTAGATTATAGAACGTAAAAGTCTCGTTGGTTTATCTATTGGTGGAGGTCCAGCGTGCGCGATACCGCGTGCTGGGCGTTTTTTTATAAGGAGGGTACCCTGATTATGTCTGTGGCGCACGACCCAGGCACTTTCGAAGAAAAGTTTGCCAAAGAAGGGCTCACCTTTGATGATGTACTGATAGTTCCTGCTGCCTCTTCCGTCTTGCCTCGTGAAGTTTCCACTCAGACCCGTTTCACACGCTCCATCACGCTCAATGTTCCTATTGTGAGTGCAGCCATGGATACCGTAACGGAGGCTCGGTTGGCGATAGCTCTGGCGCGTGAAGGTGGCATTGGTGTTATTCATAGCAATTTATCTATTGAAGACCAGGCCCAGGAGGTCGACAAGGTCAAACGCTCCGAGTCCGGCATGATCACTGATCCAATCTCTATGGGGTCGGATGCTTCCTTGCAAGATGCACTCAGCGCCATGCAGCGTTTTCACATTTCTGGCATTCCCATTACTGAAAATGGCAAGCTGGTCGGTATCCTGACGAACCGCGATATTCGCTTCGAGACCGACTTTGAGCGCCCCGTCTCCGAATTGATGACGCGCGACCACCTGATTACTGTTCCGGTCGGGACAACGCTGGAGCAGGCTCGTGATAGCCTCCACCGCTATAAAATCGAAAAGTTGCCAGTGGTAGACGAGCATGGCATGCTTAAAGGGCTGATCACGATGAAGGATATCCAGAAGAAGATTCTCTATCCTCATGCCGCTAAAGATGAGTATGGCCGCCTGCGCGTTGCCGCTGCAATTGGCGTGGGACCAGATTATATGGATCGCTGCGCAGCCCTTGTTGAAGAGGGCGTTGACGTGCTGGTCGTTGACACGTCTCATGCCCACTCGCGCATGGTCATCGAGGCCGTGGCGAATATTCATGATCATTTCAGCAAACAGGCCCAGCTCGTTGCGGGCAATGTTGTCACGGCAGAGGCTACAGAAGAACTGATCCAGGCGGGTGCCGACGCGGTGAAAGTTGGTATCGGTGCCGGAACGATCTGTACAACCCGCGTCATTGCTGGTATCGGTCTGCCTCAGATCACCGCCATTTATGATTGTGCCCGTGTTGCTCGTCGCTACAACGTTCCCATTATCGGCGATGGTGGCATTCAGTACTCGGGTGATATCGCTAAGGCTATCGCCGCTGGCGCTGACACCGTTATGCTCGGCAGCCTGCTTGCAGGAGTCGATGAGAGTCCCGGTGAACTCATTATCTCGCATGGTGAGCGCTTCAAAGACTACCGAGGTATGGGGTCGATTGGTGCTATGAAGCAGCGTCGTTATAGCAAGCATCGCTACTTCCAGGGCGACATAGATGAGACCCATCTTATCGCTGAGGGTATCGAGGCTCGGGTTCCCTATAAAGGGATGCTTGGTCCTCTTGTCTTTCAGCTTGTTGGCGGTCTACAGCAGTCCATGGGCTATGCTGGAGCTGCTACGGTGAAGGATATGCAGGAGAAAACGCAGTTCGTGCGTATCACGGGTGCTGGTCTGCGCGAGAGCCATCCGCACGATGTGATCATTACGAAAGAAGCCCCCAATTACGGGACGAAAAATCGATAGGGACCACATTTATGGCGTCCAGGTGTGGGTGGTACGCGAAATGCGCCACCCACACCTGGGCGGCGTAAACGCGGCCCCTACAGGGACGTGAATAGTTCATCCCAGGGATAGGGGCCGGGGCAGAAGCTGCGGTGTACCGGGTCCATTGAGTAGTGCCCTGTGATCCCACCGGTCGCATCAGCCCGGCGTTTTGGAATGTTGTGGCGGTTGCAGATACGCTGAACCAGTGCAAAACTCGCCTGCTTTTGCAATGCAGTCAGCTCATCAGAATTGTCGCGTGACAGCTTTACGTGCTCAATAGAGATCGTCAGCAGGTTTGGATTCAAGCTTCGTGACCACCAGGGATCGTGTCCTCTGGTTACGCCACCATTTGCATAGGCTCCATCTGCCTCATCTATGCATTGAACCAGTTCGCCACGTAAACCTATGATATAGTGGGTAGAAACAGGGTTTTCACTAGTTTCGGTCGCTTTAAAGAAATTGGCAACTTCCTCCGCGCTGGTAAATCCTGCGGTTCCATGGATAATTATGTAACGTGGATGATAACTATTTCTAGCGGGAAAATAGTTGTTGTTGGGTATCCATCGTGCTTTATTCTCGTCTGGCATTGTTTTCTCCTTATCGCGTCCCTACGATTATAGGACGACCGGCCTGATATAATCAAACCATAGGAGGGACAAGAATAATTATGGGCACAATTGAGCAGCGTATCGATGCTGTACGCAATGATCGTGAGCATGGATCGCGCTGGCTGGTGCAACAGGCTATCACCATCCTACGTGATCAGGCTCAGGAAAAGATGGCTTCACAAGAAGAGCAGATGCGCGTCCTTCTCAATGCAGGGCGTGCACTTGCGCAGGCCAGACCAGCGATGGCTGCACTCTCCAGTGCGGTTGGACGTATACTGAATGTGCAGGGTGGGCCTCAGGCTATTGCTCAGGCTGCACGGCAACTTTTGCAAGACTACGATACTGCTACCGACCGTATCGCTCAGTACGCGCGGCCTTATCTCTTCGGTACTTTGATGACATGTAGCATTTCTGGTACAGTGCTGGACGTACTCAATGCTCATCGTCAGCAGATCACCCAGATTATTGTGCTGGAGGGACGCCCCCGCTACGAGGGACGCGAAATGGCACGCGCTCTCAGCTCGCAGGGTTTTTCAGTGACTCTGCTTACCGATGCACAGGCCGATATTTTTATTCCTCAATGTCAGGCTATCGTTGTTGGCGCTGATAGCGTTCTGGCAAATGGCGATGTGCTTAACAAAGCTGGTACGGCCCTGCTTGCCCACGCAGCTCAGGGACACAATGTGCCTTTTTATGTTCTCTGCGAGACGCTCAAGATTTCGCCTCAGCAATGGCCCGTTGATTTCCAGCAGGCCCAGGCATTCTTAGAGGAGAAAGAGCCTGAGGAAGTCCTGGGGCATTCTCTGCCAGGAGTAACCGTGCGCAATTTCTACTTTGATCATACGCCATATGCTCTGGTCAGCAAAGTGTTTACGGAACGTGGTGTATTGGCCCTACCAGACATCCAGGCTATTGCCATTACTGCTGAAAAGAACGCCCGTGCACTTGCTGAAGGATAGATATACCCTACTGGTCCTATGCATTTGGCGAATCGGTTCTAATGCGCTATCCTGTCGAAAGAGAGGTAGAGAACTTACGGGGACGCGGGCGCACACAAGGAGACGCCCCTACCCACATTTCCTATTTCAACAAGTGGTGGCATGTGAGTAGGAGGAGACGCTTCTACCCACATTTCCTATTTCAATAAGCGGTGGTATGTGAGTAGAAGGAGCGCGTTATAGTGGAAAATGAGCGAGAGCAGTCCTATCAATCAGAAGGTGGCGGTCAATCCGGTGACGAGCCATTGTCTCCGGAACCAGAAACGTACGAAGGCGGGGAAACGGGAGAGGTAGTTCCTGAAGTTTCCGTCGTGCGGGAGAATACACCTCGCCCTCATCCCTTCGAGGCGTTTCTGTCGGCGAGTGGGCGTGGGCAGGCAGTGCAGGAACAGTCGGCGGCACGTTCAGCGTTTCCTGGTCAGGCTCCGTCGGCTCCCCCTCTTCCAGAGGAACTGGAAGATGATGAGCAGGAACAGGGTATCGATACTACTGAAGTCTCTGTTCTGTCCGAAAATACGACCGTGCCCCAGGAATTTGTGTGGCTGTTCGAGTATGCGTCTGGAGATGGAGAGCGCCTTTCTGAATAGCTCTGACCGTCTGGATGGAGCCGCTTTTTTGTATGGGCCAGCCGTCCTGCGAGGCTATACCCTGATGTTCGCGCAGGAGACTCAAACGGGGCAATTCCTGGGGACAATCGTTCCTTCAGCGCAACACGGAGCAGAAGTCTGGGGGGTGCTCTATCGTGTTCCTCGCCGTGTGACGGAGAGTGACGACAGGCAGCTCTCTTTGTTGGATAGCATACACGCAGCTGGTACGCCTTCCAGTCTCTTTGCGCCCGTCTCGGTTACGGTCCGCGAAACCTATCATGAGCGTGAGATCTCGTGTGGAACATATGCACTTACCACTACGGCTCGCCAGCAACTTCGCCTCCTGACTCCTGAGCAGGCCGATTCTATGACGCTGCTCATTCGGCGCATAGCTTCTCTTGCTCGAAAACAAAAACTGCCCTCTCGCTATCTCAATATTCCTTCAAAGGAAATAGCACCAGAATCCAAAGGCAGCAGAAGTGCTGTTGCGATGCCTCTTCCCCGTGAGCAGAATACTGACCCACTTCCAATCGTAAAGGGGAAAAATGCACCTCCTGATATGGTGAAAGTTGTACAACGTCCCGCAATTTCGCCTTTTTCTCGCTTGCTGGTCACTCTGGCTATTTACCTGGTACTGCTCCTGTTGTTTGTTCTGGTTTGTGCGGCGTTGCAAGGTGTAGGGTTCGCGAGTCGTTTCCTGACCGCGAACCTGCAATTATTAGGGGTGCCCTGGCTGGTTCTCGTTTATGGAGTGCTTGGCGGCAATATAAGTAGCATTGTGGCGCTTGGACATGCACGTCGCTTAAATCTGCCTCTTTTTGCTATTATTCTCTGGTTTGTGCGCCCATTTGTGGGAGGCGTTCTGGCTCTTTTTGCTTATCTGCTTTTGAATAGTGGCCTGTTTACTATCGTGAACCTTGCAGCCAGCCATACCACGCTTTTCCCGCTTATAGGCGCGTTGGCGGGCCTCTGTGAAGGTCGGCTATTTGTACGTTGGAGGTAGGGGACGCGCACAGCCGGCGAGACGGGATTATAAATCGTACCCCTACACCATGTGCGACGCGAAATCTGCCACTCACCTGACCCATGTCTCCACTGGTGTAGGGGTGCTATTTATAAACCCGCGTTGGATTTATAAACCCGCGTTGGATGCCAAATGACGATCAACGGTGCACTACCAATAGGTATCAAAACCATGTACAATGAAATAAGATGAACACCCTATTTTATTCTTCAACGTTGAAGCGAATTAATGAGTAAGACGGAGGTACTTTATGCCAACCTACATCAGTCTGGTAAATCTCACCGAACAAGGGGTGAGGGAAGCGAAGAATGCCCCTGAACGTCTGCAAGCATTTGAGACTGCCATCAAGGAAGCCGGTGGAAGGTTAGTTGGCTTCTATCTGATGATGGGCCAGTATGACTATATCGTGATAACTGAAGCTCCCGATGATCAGATTGCTGCGCGTTTGATTATAGGTACCATCGCCCAGGGTAGTATGCGCACTCAGACGATGCGTGCCTTCCCCCGTGATGAATTTCGAAAGCATCACGAAAGGCTTACGCTGATTCTCCTGGACCGCCGGAAACTGGGTGGGGCGTCACCTTGCGTGCGCACGCGTGTCCGAGCAACAGTGTGCATCCCCACGCGTGCGCACGCAAGGTGACGCCCCTACCCGGTATCCCAACGTTCCTTGATGGTCCGATCCCATTGTAGGGGCGCCGTTTACAAGCCCGTGTCGATGCCTATGGTGTCTCACTGGCGAAAATTGCCTGCACAAGTCGCTCGGGATCGTGACGGGCCAGGGTGTCATCTTCCAGGTTTAGCTGCTCAACCACGACGCCAGGAACAAGCCGGGTGAGAGAGACACGGTCAATAGCCACTGGTTCGCTCCCCTCCTCTGCGTACATCTTGAGTACATCTGGTGGAAATGTGCCGCTATTCAAAAGCACGCGGTCGACACGCCCTCCCAGGTAACGATGAATCTCATTCACGAAATCTGAGGCTTTGTATCCATCTGTCTCACCATGCTTGGTCATCAAATTGCAGATGTAGACCTTCTCCGCATCAGCCTCTCGAACGGCGCGTGCAAGATCGGGAACAAGCAAGTTGGGGAGCAGACTGGTGTAGAGGTCACCAGGGCCAATAATAATGGTATCAGCTCGCCGGATGGCGCGTATCGCCTGGGCGCTGGCTGGTGGATTCTCGGGGATCATACGCAGACGCTTGATCGGCGAGAGCGGTCCCGTATGATTTTTGCCGCGTGTGTCAATATCCGTCTCGCCACAGATCGTGGTGCCATCTTCAAGGTCGGCACAGATCGTTGTTTGTGTCAGCGTGACTGGAACCACGTGACCAGCAGTGGCGAGCAATTCCTCTGCATCCTCTACCGCAAGTAAAAGATCGTCGTTATTGATATCCTGTAAGCCTTTCAATATGAGATTTCCCAGGCTATGGCCGCCAACTCCTCCGCCCACCTGCCCTGTCCCTTCGGCCTCGGCCTCCTCAAAGCGATGCATAAATACTTCACGCCATAACGCTCCGTTGCGAGCCAATGCTACCAATGACATGCGCAGGTCACCTAATGGCAACTGCCGACGAAATTCATCCATCAGGCGACGCGAACTCCCTCCGCTGTCTGACATAGTGACAATAGCAGTAATGTTCAATGGATACTTTTTCAAATGGGAAAGTATCGAAAAAGTTCCTGAACCACCACCTATTGTAACAACACGTCTTCCTGCAAATCGATCTCCGGCACGATAGTTTCCTTGCACGGCATATCTCCTGCGGCTGATCTCGGGGTCGACATCCACAATACTATCCTCTTCAATTTTGTAATAACTACAAATACACGCTTCTTCCAAACAGACGACAGCCCTGGTCAAATGAACTATGTCAGAGCATCGTCACTCTTTCTCAGTCTATCACGGGGGTATAGTTCCTGCAAGGAAGGTTTTGCTCTTGTGGTACTATCTTCTTGTGTAAACACGAGAAGTACGATATACTGTCAACAGCGGGTATCTCTCTGCCACTCTGTGGGCGCGGTGGTGGAGGCGCAAGATGCCCGTCCAATTTCACTTATCTCTCTCACAGATCACACACGGGAACGGATGGATTTTGAGGAGAAATTGCCTCACGATACTTATCATAAACATAATTAAATATGCTATGATAATATATATTTTATTTATAAGGGAGGAAACGCATTCATGACATCGCAGTCTGATCCTAATATGTTGCTCTACAGAGCTCGTCTGTATCTGGAAGAGGGACGGAGCGAGGAGGCTCTATCGGCTCTTCGAGCGCTTCATACCAAAGATGAGAAGCTGCAGCGCGACGTTTCATATCTGCTGGGCTGGTGTTATGTCCAAAAGAAGCAATGGAAAGATGTTGTTGAGGTATTATCTCCACTCCTTGCTGATATGAAGGTCGGGGAAAAGTTCAACTCTTTATTAGAACGAGAACTTGTTGCTCTCTATCTTTTACGCCTGGGTGAGGCGGCTGTCAACCTCGGTCATCACGAGGATGCCTCGCTCCATTTCACAATTTGTTTGAAAGTTTTGCACGATCGACGCATTCATCTGCCCTCCGTACGTATTAAGGCTCGCTATTATCTGGGGATGACCTGTATCGTACGTGGGCTCCATTCCGCAGCCATTCAACATTATGAGGAAGCGTTGCGCCTGTGCCGTCATTATAATAACGAGGACGAGATGGCCCACGTCTATCATGGATTGTGCGACGCATATCGTCATACGGGCGATTTCGCGAAAGCTACAACGGCTGGCCAGGAAGCTCTATCCCTGTATCGCAAGAGATCAGATCGCGAGATGGAAGCGCGTGTCTATCATCTCATGGGTCGTATCAGCTTCTCGCTGGGCGACCTGCGCGAAGCCTCCGATCACTATACTGAATCTCTGGCAATTGCGACTGGCAACGATGGCCCCACGATGGCAATGCTCAATTGTGTCGCGCTGGCTGATGTGCGCATGGCTGAAGCACGCCTGGAAGAGGCTCGCCGCTATTGCCAATTCGCTCTGGAGACAATGCACCGTTCCCATAATGCTCAGATGAGCGGCATTGTGTATTATGCCGTCGGGAAAATTGCGCACGAAGAGGCACGCCAGACTCATGGTTTGCCACAACAACAATTGCTGGAGGAGGCCGTTTCCTGGTATCAAAAGGCCAGTGAACTGCTCAATCCTACCCAGGCCTACGCCGATAGAGCAGAGGTATATGGACGCTGGGCACAGGCTCTGGAAGAACTGGGTTGTGCCCAGGAAGCAATTGATGTGTGGCGCTCTGGCTATGCGGTGCTCTCTCAAAAAACTACGGAAGCCCGCTAACTCATCTTTTTGCTTGCTGTTATGCTATGAACGAGGCACGTAATCGTATGCGCCTCGTTCATGTTATTTTTGAAGGACAATTTATGCTACAAATTGATCAACGCCAGCTCGGAGCCTCGGAGATAATAGTGCCAGCGCTCGGTGTAGGCGTATGGAGTTGGGGTGATACACGCTACTGGAATTATGGGAAAGACCATACACGCGAGGATGTCACACGCGCTTATCGAGCCTGCCTTGATGCTGGTTTAAATTTCTATGATACGGCAGAGATCTATGGCAATGGAAATTCTGAACGCCTGCTTGGCGAGTGTGCTCGTGAGGATGGACGACCCATCATTATCGCTAGCAAATTTGCACCCTTTCCCACACGCTTCTCTGCTCACACGCTTCTGCAAGCCCTCGATGCCAGTCTGGAGCGCCTGGGCGTTCAGCAGATCGATCTCTACCAGATCCATTGGCCTTATACTTTCTTAAATGTGAATGACCTGATGGACATGCTGGCTCAGGCTGTACGTTCCGGTAAAGTGCGTGCCGTAGGAGTTAGTAACTATAGTGCAAAGTTGATGCGTAAAGCGCATGCTCGTTTAGCACGGCATGATATTCCTCTGGCATCCAACCAGGTTCACTACAGCCTGTTGCATCGTAATCCTGAGTCCAATGGTGTACTTGATACCTGTCGAGAGTTGAATGTTGCGCTCATTGCCTATAGTCCATTGGAGCAAGGGCTGCTCACGGGCAAGTTCCGCATCACAAATTCTGATGTTGTGTTACCTGGTGCAATGCGTCGTTTACAGTATCCGGGGTTTCGCCGTTCTCAGCGTCTGAGGATGGAACCTTTGATACAAACGCTGGAGACGGTTGGGCGCGTGCATGATAAGACTATCGGTCAGGTAGCTCTTAACTGGTTGCTTTGCCGAGATGAAAACATCATCCCTATTCCTGGAGCCAAAAATGAGCGCCAGGCAAGCGAAAATGCAGGTTCTATCGGTTGGCGTTTAAGTTCGAAAGAGTTTGATCAGGTTGATCAAGCGGCACATGCGTGGTTGTAGGACTCCGTTGATCGCTATTTGACCAAACTCTGAGGGAGACACAAGCAGATACTTCTACGTGACACAGGAGGAAAGGATTGTGATGAGTTCCAATGATCTCTTGCTCGGGTTCGATGCCCGAGAAATGTGGCTTGGACCAAAAGAAGATCGGCCTGAAAGTGACCAGTATTGCATCTTTTTACGGCAAGATGTGATCAAGCAACTTTCAGTGAGTACCTGGATTTGGGCTTCGGTCTTTGAGGCCGATGAGTCTCTCCCAAGACCTCAGTGGATTGGTCCCATTCACGCGCTGTGGGAGGACTTACCGACCCTTCAAACGTATTTGCACCAGGTTTGGAGCCATGAAGCAAAGCCATATTGGACCATCGCCGTCACGTTACGTTCGGACTTGTGCGAGAGTGAGGAGCTAGAAAGCTGGAAGCTCAGAGCTGCGAGGATTCGGCTTGCCGTAGATGATGAAACATGGGAACTGCTGGGCTATGATGTCGCGGATGAGTATCTCCGCAGTGGTTTGAACAACTGGCCCTTCGACAAAGTGACAGAAGATGTTGAGGCCATTCGCAAGAAGTACGTTCCTGCTCTCAATGCTTATCATTTATTTGATTCGATTGAGCCAGCAACGGAATTTCTGATGTTCTCTGATGAGCGTGTGCAAGAACATGCGCCATTTTTTGTCTTTGGCATCTGGCTGATCAAAAAAGAAGAGCGCCGAGACTATCCTGAGAGAGAAAAATGATTCAGACGAGCATCAATAGAGTAGTAGGGGCATTATTCTGGTTTCAACCTGACCAGCATAATCCCCAGCCACAGCACCCACAATCCAAAGAGCAGAAACGCAGGCGTCGTCAACGCCGCCTGCTCGCCTGGAGCACTGGCTGTAGCGACGGCAGTACCGCTTAGCAGAGCTGCCGTTGCCAGCGCCATATATCCGAAGAGAAGCCAGGCCGTCGGCCAGAGATTGCGCCCTCTTCTAGCAATGAGTGCGCCGAAGAATAATGTGCTCAGGGCCAGCAGGCCGATTCCTACTGTATTACTGATAAGCGAAAAGATGTTATAGAGGATCATAAAGCTGCCGGATACAGCTGTACTTGCTGTAAACCCCTTGCTCACAACCACGACATAGATTGTGCCGATTACTGCTCCCAGAATATAAGCGACCAGGCCAGCAAGACCCGCCCACGCCGCGAGCACCGCGAACCCTTTTCCACGCCAGGCGTACGCTGGCATACCATCCTCTCCAACCTGCTCATCCTGTTCCTCCTGTTCATCTTCCGCTCGTTCCTGCTGATCCACGATCTCCTGAGCAACGATAATGCGGAACAGGTTGAAGGGTAACGTGAGCACCAATGCAAATGCAGCGATCAGCAGGACACGATAGATGATGTACTGAAGAGTATGGCTACTGATCCAGGCGAGGTAGAGAGCGAAATGATTGCTGCCTTGAATGCTGAGAATAGCGCCATAGTTCAATGGATTGAGTACCAGTAGTTGATAAAGGGGCACTCCTAACAGTAGGAGGAGTGCGCCAGGAAGATAATACCAGCCGCTGAGGCGTAAACGAGATAACATGCTGCGTTTCATGGTTCAATAGCTTTCTCTTGTCAAAACCGCTTACAGTTTTTCGGGAGGCGGCCACTGAAGATCGGAGGGCAATGGAGCCTTCTCAGTAAGCTGTTCCTTTAACTCCCTGATCTGTCCTGTGTCAACAAGGTTGTAGAATGACCCTCTACCAACACCCAACACTTCAGCGCCTTGCGACCAAGGCATATACCCTTCAGGTGTTTGCGACTGATTCTCGTTCTTACTACTCAATTTCTCACTCCTGGTGACGGCAAAATTAAAGTGCCGTTGAATATATTCCATTGTAGCATACATAAGCATTCAGACTACAAATTCCTCATATCTAAAAGAGAGAACCCTTAGCAGCTTACACGAAGTAAGGGAAGCAGCATGCAGCAACAGGACACAACGACTCTTGTCTATGACCTGGGACAGCATACCCTTGAGAGAACCAATGAGGGAGGCATTCTCATTACAGAACAGGGGGGCAGTACCGCTCTGTTCAAGGAGGCAGTACAGTTAGACCAGGACGAAACATACAAACTCTTGCTGGTCTCAGAGATGTGGTTTACAATGGATGAGGGCAGAGGGAACCATCGGCAGAATGGCCTGGGATCGAAAGGTGGTGAGCGATGCTGGTGAGTAAAAAGATCAAGCTGGTAGTGAGTGCACAAGACGCAGCGACGCTGGAATTTATGCAAGGCAAATGTCGAGGGCTCTACAACTGGCTGGTGATGAAGCTGAGAAATGGGGAGAAATGGCCCGGATGGAAAGTGGCTAAGAAGACGCTGCAACAGAGTCGCCAGCACGATCCGGAACTGAACGCCGTCTATGGCAAGCTTTTGCATGAGGTGTACTTTCGGTTGCACGGGGCCATGGCGGCATTCTTTCGACGGGTGGACAACGGAGAGAAGCCAGGGCTCCCAAGAGTGCGCCCACGCCACTGCTTCTTTACGCTCTGTTACCCGGCGATGTACGTCAACGTAGAAGGCAAGAAGCTGATGTTGCCCACAGGAGGAGGTCGTAATTGGGGACCAAAACGCTTTCCTGATATCATAGCAACACTCACCGAGGAAGCACCAACTCAGTACAAAGAAGTGGCCATCTCCAGAGATGCACGAGGGAACTACTACGCCTCGTTCGTGCATGAGGTTGCAGAAGAGCACCACGAGCAGGAGGGCATCCTTGCCATCGACCTTGGTATCAAGACGCTGGCAACCGGAGTGAACGAGCAAGGACGCTTCTATCATATTGGCGGGTTCAAGGGAAATCGGTGGTATACTAAACAACAGGACAAGATCAGATCGAAGCGAGATCGCTGTAAAAAGGGGTCTAAACGCTATCGTCGTTTGAGCCAGGTGTACAAACGCGTTTCAGAGCGCAAACGCAACAAACAACGTGACAGTCTGCATAAAGCATCGCATCTCCTGGCGCACAAAGTGGTTGAGAGAACCGTTGTGATCGGAGACCTTTCCCAGAAGCAGATGGTCACGAAGCAGCACAAAGAGCGCAACAAGCACTTGAACAGAGCAGTGTACAACGAGTGGGGACTCTTCACCTTCGTGCAAATGCTCAAGTACAAATGTCTGCGCTATGGGAAAGAACTGGTGATCTTAGATGAACGTGATACGTCGAAGACCTGTAGTGGCTGTGGGGGCAAGCAAGCCATGCCACTCTGGAAACGGACCTATCGCTGTCCAAATACAGAATGTCGCTTAGAGATGGACCGCGATGAGAACAGTGCGGTGAATATTCTCAAGCGGTATCTTGCCCGGCTGGGGCCACACACGGGCGATCCCGTGCGGTGTGCGGATGTTTTCCCCGCAATCGACAATGTGAACACATGTGAACACATTTAGAAAGGCAGGAGCAAGATTTATGCCCCGCGATCTGCCCGTCGGAAACGGCGGATTACTTTTGAATTTCGATAAGAGCTACAATCTACGTGATATTTACTGGCCGCACGTAGGGCAGGAACTCCATACAGGCGGCGATATTTCGCATACAGGTGTCTGGGTCAGCGGGCAGTTTGCCTGGCTCGATGCGCCTGAATGGCAGCGCGAAATGATTTATGAGCCTGATACACTGGTGACGCACGTCACGCTTTCACATCCTGGCCTCCAACTGCAGCTAGTTTTCAGCGATGTCGTTGACTTTACGCGTGCTATCTTCTTACGTCATATTATAGTGACGAATCAGGGGGCAGATGCACGCGAGGTGCGCCTCTTCTTCCACTATGACTTTCATATCTGGAACGATGTTACGGCCAATACAGTCTTTTACCATCCAACCCAACAGGCACTGGTAGCCTATAAGTTGAGCGCCTACTTTCTGATGAACGGCGGTATCCGCCAGGGAGATCAATTTGTCTATGGTATCAGTAGCTGGGCGACTGGCATTAAAGAGTTTAACGGCTCTGAGGGAACGTGGCGCGATGCCGAGGATGGTGTGCTGAGCCGTAACCCCATCGCTCAGGGGTCAGTTGATGGGACTATGGCGCTACATCTACCCACGCTAGCGCCGGGAAGCAGTGGCGAGGCCTATCACTGGCTTACGGTCGGCGCGAGTCTGCCTATGATTATAGATCTGGATAACCTGGTACATTCGCGTGGCCCACAGAGCTTTCTCGACCGTACACGTAATTATTGGAAAAGCTGGATCAACAAGGACGCGTTGGACTTTGCGAATTTACCTGCCGAACTGATCAACCTTTACAAGCGTAGTCTGCTGGTGCTGCGTACGCAGATCGATGATGGTGGGGCAATTGTGGCCGCCAACGATGCCGATGTCGAGCACTTTTCCAATGATACGTATTCCTATATGTGGCCGCGCGATGGTGCTCTGGTGGCCAATGCACTGAGCCACGCGGGCTATTCCGAGATTACCCGCGCCTTCTACGATTTTTGTAATACCGTGTTGACCAACGAAGGCTATCTATTGCATAAGTATAATCCCGACCGCTCCTGGGGTAGTAGCTGGCATCCCTGGGTGGATAAAGATGGCAAGCCGCAATTGCCGATTTAGGAAGACGAGACCGCATTGGTACTCTATAGCCTCTGGCAACACTACAACATTTTTCATGACATTGAATTCGTCGCTCCCCATTTTCATTCGTTGATTACGCCAGCCGGAGATTTCCTTACCAGCTATCGAGAGCCACATACGCGCCTGCCAGATGCTTCCTACGATCTATGGGAAGAGCGTCGTGGCATCCTCTCGTTCACTACTGCCGCCGTCTATGCCGGGCTGGATGCGGCAGCCAATTTCGCGCACCTCTTCGGAGATGGGGAACTGGCCGCAAAATATCGTCATGCTGCTGAAGAGATCAAAGAAGCAACATTGACCTCACTATGGGATGAGGAGCGGGGTCATTTCTCGCGCATGATCAATGTCGATACCAATGGAGCAATTTCGCGTGATACAACGCTTGATAGCAGTATCTGTGGGCTCTTCCTGTTCGGTATGCTCGCATCTGACGATCCAAAGGTGGAGCGTACGATGCAGGCGCTTGAGCAGACACTCTGGGTGAAAACGTCCGTTGGAGGTATGTCGCGCTACGAAAATGACTACTATTACCAGGTGACGCACGATCTCACGCAGGCACAGGGCAATCCCTGGTTTATCTGCACGTTATGGCTTGCGCAGTATCGTATTGCTCATGCTAAGACGCTGGATGAGTTGCAACAGGCTCTCCCGTTGCTACAATGGGTTCACACGCATACCCTTCCCAGTGGCGTCATGGCCGAGCAGATCCATCCCTTCACTGGCGAACCACTCAGCGTCTCTCCCCTCACCTGGAGCCATGCCGAGTATATCCTGACGGTGCGCTGGTACCTGGGCAAGTATCACCGCTTCAAAAACACGCCATAAATCCTTACAATACTTATCGCTACGTAAAAAATGTAATAGGGGTAGGGGCGTCACCTTGCGTGCGCCCGCTGCCCGATAAGTCTTGTCTATGGGCAGCGGGCGCACGCAAGGTGACGCCCCTACCCCCACGTTATTGTATATTGGAGGAAAGAAGTATGCCTCGCTGGCTCTATTTCTTGCTAATCTTTGCTGTTCTGGCTCCTATCCTCGAACTCCTGCACGCACCTCCATTGCTGATTTTTATAATTGCCGCGCTTGGCATTGTTCCGTTGGCGGCCCTGATAGGCGCTTCTGTCGAAGGCGTAGCGGAACATACTGGCGAACGTATTGGGGGGCTGCTCTTCGCTACCTTTGGCAATGCGACTGAACTGATCATCGGTATTCTTGCTCTAAGCCAGGGATTGGTCGATGTGGTGAGAGCATCAATCATTGGCTCTATTCTGGGGAATACGTTGTTGGTTCTGGGTGTCGCGGTCTGCATCGGGGGCTTTAAGCATGGGCGTCTGAAATTTGAGGCACGGCCAGCCAGTCAGTATGCCTCGCTCTTTGCCTTATGTGTTGCTAGCCTCACACTGCCAACAGTGGCTGAACTCCTGGCTACCCGTGCTCATCAGGCACAGATTGTTGAGCACGGTGTGCTTCTCTCGGATTTTGTGGCCGTTTTGCTGCTGGTGGGGTATATTTCATTCATTCTTTTCAGCGTTTTTCATATAGGCGATAAAGGTCGAAGCGAAGCGGAAGGAGAGTTTGAGCCTGTCCTGGGTGCGTACTCTATCGCTGCTGTCACACGCCTGCTTACCTACCGTCATGAGCTTGCGAAAAGCTCGGTCGCTCATAAAAGCGGTGTATTACGTCAGATTGATGGGACGCTGGATGCGATTATAACGCACGAAGCAGGCAAACAGTCAGACTCAACAACTCCAACTCCGGTTCCGGCACAGGGGGAACAGGTACATAAACCGCCACTCTGGCGTAGCTTATTGTTTCTCTCCCTTGCTACTATCGGCGTTGCTGTTCTCTCGGAGATCCTGGTGGGTGCTATTGAACCTGTAACGAAGACTCTGGGATGGAATCCTGCTTTTGTGGGACTGGTCTTCTTGCCCTTGATTGGTGGTCTACCGGAATACTTCAATACGATCTCGATGGCGCTGAATAAACGGATGGGGATGGTGTTAGCAGCTTCAGCTGGTTCGTCCATCCAGATCGCGTTACTCGTTGCGCCCATTCTGGTTCTCATTAGCCTGTTCATGCAACAGCGGCTCGATCTCGTCTTCAACATTGTCGAACTGGCAGTGCTTGGTCTGGCAACGTTCCTCTTCAGTGAGATTACGAAAGATGGCGAACTGGTCTGGCTGGAGGGTCTGCTTTTGATGCTCCTCTATGCAATGATGGCCGGGACGGTCTTTTTGTTTGGCTAATATAACGTAGGGGCGCACGCAGGGTGCATTGACTCCAACAAATGAGGCCCGATATCAGCGTAGGGACCCGATTTATCGGGTCCCTACGGTGTTTGGCGTATTTCATGCAGCAGCATCCTTCTCTCGTCGTTTTTTCTGAAATAGGTGGAGTCAATGACGCAAGGTGACGCCCCTATGTTATATCGGGATATTCAAGACATTGTGTCCTTCACGCCCTGACTGGACGAGGTGCGAAATGAAGAGCTCAATGACGAATGGTTTTTCATAGAGCGGACGACGTTCAGCATCCATAAAGAAGATGTGCAGGCGTTCGCGTCGTCCACTAGGGCCAGTTGTCAGGGCTTGCATGGGGATAGTGATCTCGGCGGCATAGCCACGCGCAGGAATCTCTACAGCGGCACGTTGTACGATGTATGCGTAGTTCTGGAAAAGCGATGAACGTACCTCGATGTGTATTTTTTCGCCATGAACGAGTGCGCTCAAGCCTGCTGCGGCTGTGCCTTTCTTTGCTCCTGTTGGCAGTGCGGGTGTATCGCGACCTATGAGATGGATGCGTAGCGAATAACCCTGATTTGGCTGAATACGTAGGGGCGTCTCTATCAGGGCGGCTGCCGTCGTGCTACGCTGCTGTTCACCGAGAATAAAGCGTTGCAACCGTTTCAAGAACGACTCTTTTGTATCATCTTCTGTTTTCGCCTTTGCTGGAACGGTAGGTGTTCCAGCGAGATGGGGTAGTGCTGGTAAAACGCCGCTAAGGCGGCTCTTGAACCGTTGTGCGAGTGGCGGTTCCTGATCTTCATGTTCAGTTGTTTGGACGGGGCGAGGAACGGGCTGTGGTAGTGGCTCGGGTGTTGCTGTCTCCGGCTGAGCCTCCTCTGACTCAGTTTCCTCTAAAAGGAGAGGGGCCTCTTCTTTATTGTGCGGGAGATTAAAAGTGACAGTTTCTTGCTGAGCAATATCTTGCTCGTGCTGCTCTTCTACCGTTTCCGCTGCCGTTTCACCTTCTGTTCCTGTCTTCAGAACGCTGGTAGACATTCTGGACATATACCAGTGGGCGAGTTGTGCCTGAACAGGAGCAACTGATATCGTCACTTCATCTGCATCGTCGCGCGGTTCGTCTTGCGTATTGTCGACTGCGGGGAGCTGAGCAGGTTTTTCCCGTTTCAATGGTTTGTCTACTTGCTCCTGTTTCCCTTCAAGTGACTGTTTTGTAGTAGAGGATGCCTCTAGTAGTGCGGTAGCCAGCTCGTCGGCATCTTCGAAGCGGTCTGGAGCCTCCATTGACAGTGCACGCATGGTAACTTCAGCAAGGCGAACACTGACATGTGAGTTCAGCTCACGCGGTGAACGTAAGGGCTGTTGCCGGCGACGTTCTGGTTCTTCGGGCGCAACTCCCGTAAGTAACAGGTAAAGAATAGCGCCCAGGCTATAGATGTCGGACCCCAGCTCGACGTTGCCAGACAAGACTTCGGGAGCTGTGAAGTGTTGAGGGCCGCTCAAGGTCTCATGTGGAAGGAGACTACGTACTGGCAATGGCAACCAGCCCACCATGAGAGCCGGTACACCGTCGTAATGCTCATTGCTCACAAGAACAGTATTGGGATCAAGGTCGCCGATGACGATCAATTGTCTATGCAGGCTATTCACTGCCAGGCAGAGCCGGTGCATCCAGGTAACAGCAGTCTGCCCATCGGGTAGACCGATTCCACTCTGCAAGAGCTCCTGAAGTGTGTGAATTTCCGTTTGCAGGTTCGGCTCATCGGGAAACGGCCAGCCTGCAATAGTGAAGAGATGACCCTGGAAGTAGCGTAGATCGATCACTGGCATCACGTCGGGTGTTCTGTACCGACGTAGTAGATCATATTCGCGTTGTGTCGCCTTTATCGCCTCTTCACGCTTACCATCATCCAGGCTGCTAATATCGATATCGCAGATCACCACGGGCCTGTGTTGCTGGTTATCCATGGCGAGGAAGAGTTGCGCATAGGTACGACGCCGCACGAGGGACATTACGCGATACCGCTCAGCCACGTCGTTTGTGTCTGGTGTTTCCTTCGTCTCTTGTATTATTCGTTCGCCGCAGGTTCCGCAAAAAGCTGCATGTGCAGGTAAAAGAGTGCCGCAGCGTTTACAATGTGTAGTATCGGGCTGGCTATAGTCAGCAGGTGTTTGTAGGGCAGACATACTACTTCTACGCCTTTTATAAATGGAACAATAAGAATTCTTTCAAGGAGATTATAGCATAGCCCGGGGGATTATGGTGCATATTTGTGACGCATCTATTGTTGTACCCTCAAAGCAGATCAAAAAATGCATATGCTCCCTCTGATTCCTCATATATCAGTCCCAAAAGTCCTATAGATAGGTATGCTGAAATGGTAATTGTAGCATCCACACCGGTTAATAAATGGCACCCCTACACCAGTCATATTGGGGGTGAACACGGGCACCATCATCCCTAAAACCCACTGGTGTAGGGGTGCCATTTATTAACCCTACATCAGGTATTTAAGAACAACGAGCCTAACTCCTTTACCCGGTTCTCTTTCCCCCATTTTCGTAGAAGTTGTTCATAGATATCGTATGCCTCATCGTAGCGTAGCTGGTTGCCAGTTGTCAATGCAGAACGCGTGGCGATCTCCAGGTAATAGCAGCTTTGATCTCTATCGCCCAGTTTGTAAGAGGTCATTGCCTGGCGTACCGTCAGTTCAAGACGGTTAGGAACCAGCGCCTGGGGGAGATCTTTATCCATCTGTGTGAAGTTATTCCATGCTCTTTGTGGGTGACCAAGATTTAAATACATGATCCCTTCATGGCATAGGAGAGAGCTGATATTAAAGTGTGTATAGGGGAAGGCTATATCTTCTTCACAGTGCGCAGGGAACGTTTTGTGGGCAAGTTCTAGATGTTGACTTGCCTCCTGTTCATGACCCAGGCAGCTATGCGTCTCGCTTAATCCAATGTGCGCACGTCCTTGTAGAAGAACTGAGGCTTGCTGGCCATAATGCAGGGCACGTTCATAAGCGCGAAGCCTCTGCTGGGGACGCTTCAGATAAAAATAGACCAGTGCCTGACGAATTCAAAGATGCTGCCTGAAGATGTGGATCTGCCACCTGGTCCGCAAAGGTGAGAGCCTGCGTGGCATATGTTATAGCCATACCGAAATTCTGGTATTGCGATGCGAGCAGCGAGGCCAGTTGATAACCCTGTGAAGCCAGACTGGTTGCTCTCTTCTGATAACGCGATGGCTCCTGCGCCAGTTTTGTTAACTGCGTGAGGTAACTAGGCAAGCTCTGATTTACCTCATTCAAGCCGCCTTCAAAGTAGAGTCTCCATGATAAAGGAATACTCATTTCACATAATGATACTATTTCCTCTGGATGCAGCAAAGTCGTATAACCTCCTTGTCCCAATCCAAGGATGGTAATTGGCGTTCCGATCAGGGTAGTGATAACCCGTCGCCTTGATAATTCTTTATCCACCATATCTTCCTCACTTCCATCTTCTTCATTAACCGCCGGACTCATATGCTTAAGGCTCATTCCTGTCCGTTCGACAGAAGGTTTACATAGAGGCTCCGATACGGTTGCTATGATGTTATGTATGCCTGTCGTCAGGGATTTGCATGGAATAGGTGAGCCCGTTAAGGCTCTGATAGGCTCAGCCTTCTCACCCTCCTGCCGATGTCGTATACGGCGCTTTGCTGTAATCGCATGACCAAAGCCAAGCTCTTCAGGTGACATATCAAACGCTTTACACACCATGTCAAGAGTGCTCAACTGCGGAACCTGCAATCCTCGTTCCCATCTATTGAAGGTGTTGATACTCACTCCGACTTTTTCACTTGCTACAGTAATACTCCATCGCCTGTGCATCCGTGCTGTTTCTAGCCGTTCATTTGGTATAGTCATATACCCTCACAAAATCCTACTTCATCAACGTACCCACAAAGTTGCTTACCACCATATTCCTTACCCATTTCTTCTGAGAGTCGCAGACTTAATTTCAACCACTTAAAAGCTGGCCCCTATCCTCTCTGAGAGCATCTTTGCCATCTTCAGGAAACAAGCAATGAATATACTGGAATTCATCTTTGCTTTTTCAGCATAAATACATTGTAAAAGGTAATGTATTACAGTGTCAAGCCATAAGGTGAAAAGATGATAAAACGGGAAATAACGAGATAGATTACTGATTTATATGACATAATATAAAATCCTTTGTAGATTTATGAGAGAGTTAGAGATTGAAAAGTGCTTGTAATTGGCTGAAAAACGAGTTATAACTGAGTGTGTGGACTGTTGTTTGGTAGATAGGAGGGGTTTTCATGTATCAGCAGAGTGAGGTTATGAGGTTACGGGAGCAGATTACTGCTGAATGTCAGGCGATGAATCAGGCTTTGTACGGTTTTTCATCTGGTAATGCGGCTCACAATTTTATTGTTGCACGTCTGAACCGTGTTGGTGCCTGCTGTAATCAACTGGAAGAATATGTCGGCGAGCAGGAGGCAACTCGTATCTTGTGCGAGTTGTATGACAAAGCAATGCAATAATCACCTTCTGGGGCGTACGGGCTTATTCCACTTTGTTCCATCGCGCCCCTATCATTGAGTGACCCCTTGCGAAGCGAACAAATGCATTCATAGGCTCGTGTGGATGGCTCTTGCCTCTGACAACTCTTGTAGAAACGCCAGAAGTGCGCCATTGACCTCATCTACACGTTCCAGTTGTATCCAGTGACCAGCGCCTGTAAGCACGGTTGAGCGTGACTGCGGCACTACCTCAGGCATATGTTCTATTGCTTTGCTCACGCCAGGCATCTCCAATGTCGGATCCTGGTCGCCCCAGATGAAGAGCGCGGGCTGCGTAATCTTTCCGCCGCTATAAGCGGAAAGCAATTCCCAGTTCAGATCGACGGCCCGGTACCAGTTGAGGCCACCGCGAAAACCTGTATGCTGGAATGCTTCAATATGGCTATTGAGCTCGTCTTCAGTCAGCCACGGTGGCAATTTTGTGGGATTAGGCACTGTTCCGAGCATAGTAGCGTGCAGATCAGGCACGATGGGATGCCAGCGTTGGGCAGGAGGTGTATCGCCAGCGAGGCCATAGAACATACGGCGCATAGTTGTGCTCACCTCCCGTTCTAACTCTGCCTCGGCCACGCCGGGTTCCTGGAAATAGTACTGGTAAAAAAAGTATTTCTGGCTAATCAGCCGCATGGCCTCAGTTGGTCGGGGAGAGCGCGGTCCTGCGATAGGCCCACGCGGAATGTAGGGCACGCTCAATGCAGCAACGGCCCGGAAGCGGTCGGGACGCAGTAGAGCGGCATGCCAGGCAACATTCGCGCCCCAGTCGTGTCCGATAATAACTGCTTGCGGCTCCCCAAGCGCATCCAGCAAACCTACCAGATCAGCGACCAGGTGAAGAAGCGTATAGGACTCAATGGCTTCAGGTCGCTCCGTCTGACCATATCCCCGCTGATCTGGTGCCACGACGTGATAGCCTGCAGCAGCCAGAGCCGAAATCTGCGCATTCCACGAGTACCAGAACTCTGGAAAGCCGTGACAGAGCAACACCAGAGGGCCACTACCCTTTTCTGCAATGTGCATCTTAATGCCATTGGTTTCAATAAAACGATGCGACACTTCCTGTCCCGTATATTCTGTGGCTATCTCATCGTTGCTCATACGATCTCCTTTTCGGTAATATTTTGCACAATTATTCTGAATACGCGTAAGATGCGCACGAAATTGAGCCTTCTCATCCTCGGAAAAGCCAGCGAAAACGGCCTGTTCCATGCGTTCGACGATGCTCCACCTCTCCCCGCTTCAGTATAACATAGTAGCTGAAAAAGCTTGCCATTACTTGCTGAGCAATAATAACATAGCTACAACCAATCCAAAGATGGCTATCGTTTCTGAGAAGACCAGTCCCAGAATAAAATGTATGCGAATCGTCGAGGTGGCCTCTGGATTACGGCCTAATGCTTCGTATGCACGTCCATTTGCGCTCATCGCAATCCCGGCTCCTACGCCAGCCAGACCTATTGCCAGTGCGACCGCCAGCGGTTGAATGAGAGACATAATTAATTTCTCCTTTTTTTGATGTCGCGTCACGCGACTTTTTCTCTTTGTTCTTTATGCTCTCATTGTACGTGCTTTTCTCTGCAATACATATCGTCTAATCGATGGATACGGCCTCATCCGAATGAAATTGTTGCCGGATCATCCTTTCTCATCCTTTTGGTAAGCCGAAAGTTGTAATTAGGAGGATTAATGGGCCTGAAGTGGTTTGTAGTGGTTTGTAGTGGTCTATCGTCCACCTTTTTTGCTACAATAGAAGTAGAAATAATAGAGATAACAAAAGAGACATTTGAGGAGAACGAATGGGAACCGACGAACGGAGCACGATGCGTGTGCTCATCGCCAATGACCATCCAGTGATCTGTGCAGGGTTGCGCTTTATGCTCTCAGAGACCAGTGAGATTGAACTGGTAGGTTGTGCAACCAGTATGCCTGAAACGATTCGCATGGTAGGAGACTGGCAGCCTGGTGTGCTACTGGTTGATCCATATATGCAGGGCCAGGATGGATTTAGAGCCATTGAAATGATTCGTGGGGAATGGCCCCATGTTGCCATTATTGTTTTGACAGCCAATAAGAATGAAGAGTTGTTGCTGCGTAGTTTACGCACTGGTGTAGCGGCGTATCTAACGCTCCATACTGATCGCGCAGGGCTCTTGCATGCTCTGCGTACCGCTATACGAGGTGAGACGCTTCTGTGCCTGGAGAACATCACATCTCTGTTGACGTATGTTGCATCTTCTGTTCCAAAGAGCGATACTTCTCCTATTATTGGAGATGTGGGGCCAGAGTTGACGAAACGCGAACGTGAAATTCTACAAAGGGTGGCGTCCGGTGAGCGCAATAAAGAGATTGCAGTTCGCCTGGGTATCAGCGAACCAACGGTGAAGTCGCACCTGGTGGCCATCTACTTTAAACTGGGTGTTGATTCGCGTGCCTCGGCGGTGGCGGTTGCTATGGAGCGCGGGCTGCTAGCTACACAGAAGCAGCGTTTGTAATGTAATCGAGATCACTCTGTAGGGAGGTCCTAAAATCATCCGTTGATGCTAAATCACAGGTTGGGCCTCTATCCTCTCTCCCCTTAGTGCCCTCCCCAGGCCAGATAAATTTCCCTTTTGCTACTGACATACTGCTGTCACACGCCTCAGTTATACTATCTATGAACCCACAAAAACACCCATTCTCAGCATTGCATAAGGAGACCGACCATGCTTACTACCAATCATCTTCATATTACGACAGGAACCCTCGCACCATGCCCACCATTCGATTTTGCCAAAACACTCGCATTTCTCACTGATTTCACGCCAACTGCAGATGAACAGGCTCTCACGCCCGTTTCCATCACGAAGGCGCTCACACTGAATGGACGTGCGGTCGCCTTCGAAGTGCGTAATGCTGGAACGCTAAAAGAACCTGTCGTTGCCTATACCCTCCACTCGGAACATCCCCTCAGCGAGGCAGAGCATAGCATCATCACCAACCGTATCCGTTTCTTCCTCAGCCTCGACGATGACCTGCAGCCATTCTATGACATCGCGCGTACAGACTCTGCCTTTGCTCCCGTGATTGAGCGCCTGTATGGTCTGCACCAGCCGAAAATTCTTAACGCCATTTGAGCTTGCCTGCTGGGCAATTCTGGCGCAGCGCAACCCGCTCGCCGTCGCCCATCGCACAAAGATGGCCCTGGTACAGCGCTGGGGCACAGGTATCACGGTACAGGGCAAAGCTTATTGGGCCTTCCCAGCAGCCGAGCAACTCGCTATAGTATCCCCTGACGAACTGGCGGAAGTTGTACACAATACGCGCAAAGTCGATTACCTGATCGCCGTCATCAAGTTTTTTAATAGCGTAGACGAGCAATTTTTGCGCATGGGCAACTATGATGAGGTGGCAACTCAGATTCGTGCCATTCGAGGCTTCGGTGAATGGTCATCTCACTTCTTGCTAATTCGTGGACTTGGGCGCGTAGAGCATGTATCGGCGACCGACAAAGAGATAAGCCAGGCCACCTCACAAATTTACAACCAGGGGCAGCCGCTTTCCCCAACCGAAATGCAGCAAATCATCAATCGCTACGGGAGCACTCAAGGCTATTGGGCATTTTATGCACGTAATGCCTATAAAATGTAGGGGCCGCGTTGACGCCGCCCAGGTGTGTCCGGCATCGTGAATGCGATTGGACACACCTGGGTGGCGTCAACGCGGCCCCTACATTTATTCCGTCCGTAACGCAACAATAGGATCTAAGCGTGCCGCGCGACGGGCTGGATAGAACCCGAAGACGACTCCAACAACAGCCGAGAATAAGAACGCAATCAGTACCGCGAAAGGACTGAGCGCAAAGGGGCTCGCATCCGCTATCGAGACGATGTAGGAACCTGCAATGCCAATCGCAATACCCACAATACCACCCAGGGCGCTGAGCATAAACGCCTCAACCAGGAATTGTGTCATCACATCGCCAGGATGAGCGCCAATTGCAATGCGAATACCAATCTCGCGTGTGCGTTCAGTGACGGAGACGAGCATGATATTCATAATACCAATACCGCCAACGATGAGCGAGATGGCCGCAACACTAATGAGCAACTCCGTCAATGTCTGGGAAGTACTCTGCACAGTCTGCAAAATCTGCGACTGGTTCTGGATCGTGAAATCGTCCAGAGTTGGATCAGAGATATTATGCTGCTGCTCCATCACCTGCTCAACGGCATTTTGTGTGCTGGTGACATTCGAGCTATTGTCAACGATAACATCGATAGAGCTAACACTCTTGCTGCCAGTCAATTGCGCTTGAGCAGTACTCAAGGGGATATAGATGACATCATCAGGATCACTGAAGCCGCCATTAGCGCCTTTTCCAGTCAGCACTCCGACCACGGTAAACTGAGTGCTACGAATGCGAAATCTGTTGCCCGATAGGATCGATCCCTAGAGGCGTAAACAGATTATTCACAACGGTCTGTCCAACCACCGCAACGGTTGTGCCTCCCTGCTCATCGGCATCCGAGAAAAAGCTTCCTTCCTGCATTGTCCAGCTTCCCACTTGCTGATAATCGGGATAGACGCCCTGGATCGTCGTTGACCAGTTCTGGTTCTGGAAAATCACCTGGCCGTTGGCATTAACAACGGGACTCACCTCCGCGACATGCGGCACCTGCGCTGCAATGGCATCCGCATTAGCTGAAGTGAGTGTTGTGGCTGTTCCCGTGCCTTGCCTGACGCCACCCGAACTTGCACTGCCCGATCTGATGACCAGTTCATTTGGATTCAACGCCGATGAGAGACGCTGATTAATCACCGCCGAATTGCTCTCACTGATCGCCACGACCATAATCACTGCCGCAACGCCAATAATGATACCCAGAGCGGTGAGCAGGGAGCGCGTTTTATTAGCACGAATAGCTTCCAGTGCGCTCCCACAGCTCTGCAAAAGAGCAAGCAGCCCCCTGTTGCGTCTGTATTGCTTTGCACGCGACAGAGTTCGCGTCGAAGATGGAGGCAGTTTACCATTAGAACCCACTTCCTGGCTCTCTGGCTTTGAAACACTCATTGCGCCACCTTCTTTTCCTCATGTGCAGAACGACCCGCGATCTGAGCTAACGCCGAATGCTGATTGGTATTGACGATATCATCTACCACGCGTCCATCACGGAAAACCACTTTGCGGCGACAATAATCGGCAATATCGCTTTCGTGCGTCACAAGAATAATGGTCATCCCTCGTGCATTGAGTTGCTGGAAAATCGCCATAATCTCAACACTGGTCTGTGTATCCAGGTTACCTGTCGGTTCATCTGCCAGAATCATGGAGGGATTGGTCACCAGCGCACGCGCTATCGCCACACGTTGTTGCTGACCACCCGACAGTTCCATCGGTCGGTGATTGGCTCGCGTCTTCAGACCGACCAGCGCGAGTGCCCGCAAGGCTCGTCGCTCTCGCTCAGCAGTTGGCAGACCAGCATACACCAGAGGCAATTGAACATTTGCCAGTGCCGTCATCCAGGGCAGAAGATTGAAACTCTGGAAGACAAAGCCAATCTTCTGATTGCGTACATCGGCAAGTTGTCCCGCGCTCATCTGGCTCACCGGTACACCGTCAATACGATAGCTGCCAGCATTGGGACGATCCAGGCACCCAATAATGTTCATAAAGGTTGACTTGCCCGAACCGGATGGTCCCATAATGGCAACAATCTCGCCAGGGCGTACTTCCAGATCAATGCCACGGAGCGCGGGTACAACAGTATGACCCATAATGTAGTTCTTACTCAATTTCTCGACATGAATGATTGGCGGTACGGCAGGACTTCGACGGACCTTCGTCGTCGCCTCCTCGTTAGTCTGTTCAGTGTTTGTGCCGGCTACCGCTTCATCATGTATATGTTCATCATGAGCCTCAACTACCGCTTCATCGTGTATATGTTCATCATGAGCCGTCATGGTTACCCTCCTGAACCCGTACCACCGCCAGCACCACCACCAGTACGTCCACCACCGCCGCCGAATCCGCCGCCACCAAATCCACCACCGCCAAATCCACCACCACCCGTTCCAGTACGACTAGTAGTTGTTGTTGTAGTTGTGCCGCCGGTCTGTCCCACAACTACCTGAGCACCTGCTGACAAACCTGAAAGAACCTCCATATATTGTCCGCTGTTCAGCCCGGTCTTGATCAAGATAGGTGTCAATTTCCCATTGTTCAGCGTCAGTACAACTCTACTGGTGCTTGTGCTGCTCGTAGAAGAACTTGAAGTTGTCGTGGAAGAGCCACTGGTGAGCGCTGTAATAGCGCTACGGTTCACTTCACCGTTCTGGAGTGCAGTACTGGTAAAGCTAATCGCGGATGCAGGAACAAGCAATACGCCAATGCGTTGAGCCGTCGTGATAGTGATGGTTGCCGTCATTCCCGGATAGAGGTTATTGCCACTCAGCGAATTCTCGTCGACCGCTAGATTGACGGGGAAGGTCACCACGCTTGAAGATGTCTGCCCGACCAGATCAATGCTCGAAACCGACGCGCGGAATGTAGCGGAGGGATAGGATGCGACCGTAAATTGAGCAGGCTGTCCAACCTTGACGTTTGCTATATCGGTCTCATTGACTTGAGCGACAATGTTCAGTGAACTGATATCAATCAACGTCATAAAGGCCGAGGAGGAACTTCCAGAACTGCCGGCACCTCCACTACTGCCGCTGCTTTCGCCGACGATACCATTAATTGATGCCACCGTTGCAGCCTCTGGTGCAGTGAGTTGCGCGACCCGGCTAGTGTTGTTATTGATATAGAGTTCTGCGAGCACCTGGCCCTGAGTCACGTGCTGCCCAACCGTAACATCAATCGCACTGATCTGGCCTGAATTGGAGAAATTCAGCGCGTAGACAGCATGTGCGCTGATCGGACCCGTCGCGGAGATGGTTGTACTGAGATTGCCTACAGTGACAGCCGCCGTCGTGTACGTTACCGGAACCTTTTTACTCTGCTGCCAATAATACGCGCCACCTCCGGCCAGTGCGATCACCAATATGACGATAAGTGCGATCAACCAGCCTCGCATGCCGTGCTTTCGTTCAGGTGTGAAGGTATATGAGTCGGCGTCGTTATGGTCTTCATCATCCAGCAAAGGCTGAAATCTGACATCAACGTCCTCTGCCATAAGGTGTGTCCTTATCCTTCCTGATCTTTTACAGGATATTCGTAGCTACAATAATAATGTTTCGGTTATGCAGTGGTTGAAGATGTACTGCTGGCGAGCAGAATAGTAATGCTCTGAGCAGTAATAACGCCCTTGCCATTATCCGAACCAGTGATAGTGAGATTAGCGCCGCTTTTCAATGCACTCGCAGTGGCGCTCTGGAACTGAATGATCTTTGTTGAAGCATTCAGCGTAACAACATAGTTAGAGCCCTGGAGATCGGTTATCGTGAGCGAACTCCCGTTCAATTGTCCAACCGTACCTGTAAGGCCAGTTCCTTTGCTGGTACCACCAGCACCAGCAGCGGCACCATTGGCAGCGCCTTGCCTGAAACAACTCGCATTTCTGGTCCCGTTGCCACCACCAAAGGCACCAGGAGTACCATTTCTACCGCCAAAGCCACCAGGGGTCCCATTTCTGCCACCAAAGCCACCAAAGCCACCAGCACCAGGGGTCCCAGTGCCACCAGCGCCAGTTCTACCCGCGACGAGAGTAATACTCGTTGCTATATAGTTGCCATTGCCATCCTGCGTCACCGCAATGGTGACAGCCGTACCCTCTTTCAATGCAGAAGTGGTTGTGGTTGCTTCCTCCTGAAAGCGTGTGGTAGTTGCATAACTTGCCTGCACGTTACTTCCTTGCGTACTACGTACAAGCAAAGACGTGCCATTGATGCTCTGCAATATCCCCGTTGCGGTCTTGAACCTACTAGGGGGGCAGGTAGCAGTTGCCGCAGCAGTTGTCCCGCCAGTACTTGAGCTCCCACCTGAGCCACAGGCCGCGATAAAGAATGTAAACACCGATAAGAATACGACTCCGACCAGTAAGCTTTTCTTCGATCTATCTAAATGCACAGGGGTAGACCTCCTTTGATTTCTGCATTAGAAAACGCTTTCCAGGCTAATGCTGAGTAGTGTAACAAAAGAGAGATAAATTTGCTGTTAAGTGGATAAAGAGAGTGGTAACAGAACAGTGAAAATGCTGCCTGATCCAGGAGTGCTCTGGACCTGTACGTTACCGTTGTGCTGATGCACAATAGCCGAGACAATCGAGAGCCCTAATCCTGCACCTCCTTTGTGGCGTGCCCGAGAACAATCCACACGGTAGAAACGATCAAAGATATATGCTTGCTGTTCAGGATTAATGCCGATGCCAGTATCAGCGATACGCACTACAGCCCACGTATCTTTTTGCTCAACGGTAATCTCTATCTTGCCACCGGGACGATTATAGTAGATCGCATTGGCTACCAGGTTGTTGAAGACACGTGTCAATAGTGGCCCATTCCCATGCACGAGTATTTCGCTCGCACTTTCAGGCCACAATGAGATCTGGTGATGGGCTGCTTCCTGTGCAAGATCGCCAAATACTTCTTCAATCAAGGGAGTAAGCGCGACTTCGCTACATATAATAGGTTGTTCAGATTTCGCCAGGATCAGTAAATCGGATACCAGGCATTCCAGGCGCGTCAAAGCTCTTTCCTGGGTCGCCGACATCTCGCGATAATCTGCCAGAGTAGCTTCCTTGTCGGTTGTGACGACTTCCATGCTGGTACGAAGGGAGGCTAGCGGCGTACGCAGTTCATGGGCTACATCGGCAACGAAACGACTCTGACGAGCAAAATTCTGCTCCAGGCGTCCCAACATATCATCGAAGGTATCGGCCAGTTCTTTGACTTCATCCTCTGGACCCTCTAACGCCAGGCGTGTATGCAGAGTGCTGGCGCTTACCTTCTGTGCAGCTTCCCGTACCTGGCGTACAGGACGTAAGGCAATTCCCGCCAACCAGTAGGCTCCTATACCGCTAAAGACCGTAACCAGGCCCAGACCGATCAGCGAAATACTCTGCAATTCCTGTAGGAGAGCCCCTTCCAGTGGATTGAAAGGCCGACCAAAGCTACCCAAAAGAGATATTGTTCGATGTCGTGGGCTGTGTAGTATACGATTATAAGCAGCAGGATTGGTGTTGCGTATAATGGTAGGGAAAGCGCTAAGTGCCGAAGCATTGATGAAGAAAAGGAGGAAAAAACTTAAAATGAGCGTTAACCCTCCTGACCAGAGCGCCAGCCGGAGGCGCAAGGGGAGGCGACGCTTCTTGTGCTGGAACATGCGAAGGGAGTATTTCATCCTCTGCTCTCCTGCTGATCAGGTGTAGCAACCTGGCCAATACGATATCCTTGCCCAATGATAGTTTCGATATACTGCGGCGTATCGGCGATATCCTCCAGTTTGCGTCGCAACGAATTCATATGTACACGTACAGTATTTGTGAGTGGGTTGGCCTGCATATCCCAGACATGTTCTAATAGCTGCTCCTGGCTGATGATCTCACCCTGGTGACGCAATAGGTATTCCAGGACGCCGAGCTCTTTGCCCGTCAGTTCCAGGCGATGATGGCCGCGCCAGACAACGCGTGCTTTGGCATCCAACTTCAAGTCTTTATATTGCAAGAGATGGGCACGCACACGCATATCGCGGCGCAAAAGGGCGCGAATGCGAGCGGACAGTTCCGCAAAATAGAAGGGCTTCACCATGTAATCGTCTGCTCCCTGATCCAGACCCTCCACACGTTCCTCCGCCTGGCTCCGTGCCGTAAGTACGAGGATGAGAAGCTCAGGTTGACTGGTGCGCAATCGCTGACAGACCTCCAGGCCATCCATTTCGGGCAAATTAAGATCGAGTATTAGAAGATCATATTCATTAACGGAGGCCAGTTCCCAACCAGACGCTCCATCGTACGTAACATCGACCGCATAGCCCTGGTGACGCAAGCCCTTAGCCAGCGCCTGAGCAAGATCAGATTCATCCTCAATTACCAGCAATCTCATCGTCTCTCTCGTTCTCTTTACCAGGATATCCATCCGTCCATCGAAAGGACAAAAATTGAAAGTTTATATATGCTACTATATACTTGCATACTAACTCTACCAGTTAATGTTCAGGAAATTTGCAAAGAATTGTAAAATTATCTTATTGATAAACCTGTCCCAACTGTTGACAATTGGGATAGGTACTGAGTAAGATAGATATAGCTACATGTACATAAAAGTCGGTATGACAACTCTTGCCGAAATTACCGTATAATTGTTTTGCTGGGAATAAATGGAGAGGATTGGCGCATGCATACACCGCCGCCAGACGACGACGAGACGATAGATCAGACGCCCGAACATTTTTCAGCGCGAACTGGACCCCACTACAGGCCAGCTCGTTCTTATCATTCTTCCCGTTCTTATTATAGTGATGAACATCCCGAAGTGCCGAGAGTGAGGCGAGCGTCATTGGGTCTTGACGAGGCAGATCTCCAGGGCACATCTACTAAGAAGGCCACACGGAGTACAAACGCTACCTTGCGACTGTCCTCTACTGAGAAAGCTGAACGTGTCGAGCGGCCTTTGCGCCGACCTTCCTCTCCATCTGCACGCGGTACGCGGCCAGCTTCATCTTCACCGACCAGAAACAAGCATGTTGAGCAACATTCTCGCCGACCTTCCTCTTATGAGAAGCTACCACACAGGCGCGTATACGAGGAAGATTCCCTTGCCGCATTTGATGAGGATAGTGGGCAAATGGATGCCGCGCCACGTTCAACAACAAAGATCATGGTGGCACAACGTCGTAGATCCGCTATCTCTACTGTCTATGAACCACCGACAGGCGCATCTCCTTATCACTCCAAAGGGAGACGTACAAAGCAACGTAATACGCTTCTTACCTATCTACAACGGGCTGGCCATAACCAGAGATTTATGGTAACTCTGTCTGTCATCGTCATCCTTTTGCTTGTGGCACCGATGGTTATCGATGCAATTGCCAATAATCACCAATCCATGACGCTGCTTTCTTCTGGAAGTAGTGGCTCAGCAATATCCAGTATATCTGGAAGTGCACAATCGGTCACTGGAGGATCATCTTCAAATCCCCATAGGCTCACTATTATGCCGAGCGATACCAGCCATCCAGCGCCGCCGGTACTTGCCACCTCGGCTTATCTGCTGGATGCCGATACCGGTGTCACTCTCTACGCCCATAATCCCTTTATGCACCTGCCCATGCTCAGCACAACCAAGTTGATGACGGCATTGCTGGCATATGAGAAGGGAAATCCGAATCAGGAAATTACCATTAACAATGGGATCAGCAACAACATCAAGCAGTTAGCCGCCGATAGTTCCGTGATGGGCATCAAAAAAGGTGAAACGTATACATTGCGCCAACTGCTCTATGGTATGTTTCTTGTATCTGGTAATGATGCTGCAACCGCCGTTGCCGACGCTATCGGTGGAAATTTGCCGACGTTTGTGAGCATGATGAACCGGCGTGCTGCTCAGTTGGGATTGCATGATACGCATTACATGAACCCTCATGGGCTATTGGAGGATGGGCATTATTCCAGCGCTCACGATCTTGCAATCCTGGGCAAGGTCGTGATGAGCATTCCTTTACTGCATCAGATCAGTGATACGCTGAATTATACAATTCCGAAAACTGCCCAGCATGCAGAGCACATGATGTTTAATGGCAACCAGTTTCTCTGGTGGTATCCAGGTGCGGACGGCGGCAAACCCGGCTGGGACGGCGCTAAAGACTTTATCCAGGTCGTCTCCGTCACGCGCAACCATCACCACCTGATCGGCGTTACTATGAACACGAGCGACTGGTGGACGGATATGCGCGATCTCATGAACTGGGGCTTCAACGACTTCCAATGGGTCTCTCCGCATAATAGCGACCTCATCAGTCCTATACCGTATGATAGCGATTGGAATTTCTTTGCCAGGGATACGAAGACCGTCACCATTCCTACCTCCGATTCTGGGCGCTATTATGTATATACGGGGTATGGCATTTCAGGTATCGTCCTTCAATACTTTGATAAGAATGGTGGCCTCAAAAAGTTTGGCTATCCCGAGAGCCTGCCTGCTACGAGCGAGATGACGATGGTGAGTCAGCGTTTTGATCATGGCACATTGCAATGTGATACGGCCAGTAAGCAATGTAAGATGGTGTAGAACGTAGGTACGTCACCTTGCGTGTAGTGCGCTCAATACCATTTAAGTAGGAAGAATGGTGGGAAAATGGGTAGACGGGCGCGAAGTATTCGGGCCCCTACCCTGGCGAGAGACGGTATTCTTCCCTAAACTGTATTGTATGTGCATACGCGCGCACAAGTGCCTGGAAGCTGATTAGTTGTGTTCAACCTGGCCTACGAACTTGAATGCCTGTATGGGTGAGTCGTCGTAGCGTCCGTCAAGCAGAGCGCGAAAACTGGTGATCGTCTCCTCGACGTGCCAGGTACGTACCTGGAATATCGGTAAAGGCTTCGGCAACGACAAATGGCTGGCTGAAAAAGAGATCGATGCGTTCTCCACGCGTCAGTATTTGCTGATCCTCCTCTCCGTTGTTCGCGTTCTCTCGTAACTTGTAGTAGCGCTCCAAGGTCTCGCGTACTTGTTGCGCGACCCGTTGATGGTCCAGAGTGACCGTGTTGCTTTCCAACAGGCGTGAGCGTGAGGCGAGTGGATCGATCGTCGGCCACAAACCCTGTCTGGCCCTTACCGGACTGAACCAGAGTTGCACATCGAGTTCATTCAGCAGCATCGGGTCGGTAGGCTGATGGAGATCATTTACCGGCACAAAGAGCAGTGTGGTGATCCCTCGCGTGTTGGCAAAACGACGCAGGCTGGCCATCTGCTGCTTAGTAGTAATGATCTGGCTATCAATCACTAGCAGCACTTCATGCCCATCATCCCCAAAGTTTGCTGAGATCGTCGCGGCGGCATCCAGGAGTCGTTGGCGCACGGACACCTCTTCCGTCGTTTGCTCGAAAAGCATGGCAATGCGATCCTCGACCTCGATTTCACGGACCATCTCGTGCAGACTGCTGGCATCATAGGTAGTTTCGCGCATTCCAGCGATAACCGCGACGCCCTGGCGGTTTGTGAGCACATGGTGCATGATCTCTTCGACCACGACTTCTTTGCCGAGACCGAAACCGGCGATGAAGCGCAACCACGCTGCCACAGGCTATGGGAGCCATCAGATCGATCGTTTTGATTCCGGTCTCCAACAAGTGTGTGGGCACAAGCACTGTTTTGGCGAGAGCCGCTAGCGTGGTGAGGGGCAGGTGCGTGGCGTTTTCCATGCTGCCTTTGTGGTCAATTGCTTCTCCGTTCGCATTGAGCACCCGCCCCAGAATGGCGTTGCCGGTAGGGAGAATGATGGTGTTCATAATGTAATCCTTTCTTGTAACACCGCAACAACTGCAGTGTGTCCTCTGGCTGTAGCCCAGTCGTGGGGTGTACGGCCAGTGCTATCGCGAACATGCTGATCTGCTCCATGAGCCAGGAAGAGATGCACGACTTCGACGTGACCTTTCAGTGCGGCCCAGTGGCAGGGGGTGCGGGCGTGTTGGCTTCGACAGTCGATAGGTGCACCATGCGCGAGCAGGAGACGTATCATCTTGACATCGCCATTCATGGCGGCCAGATGTAAAGCTGTCAAACCATTGTCCTGCGGCAGTGCGGCATTAGCGCCTCGTGCGAGCAGAACGGCGGCAGTAGCGTGGCAACGAAACCTCACTGCTCCGTGTAAGGGCGTCTGGCCATTACCTGTGCGAGCATTGATGTTGGCACCATAATCGAGGAGCAGGCACGCTACCTGGGTGTGGTTGTGCATTGCGACCTCGTGCAATGCGGTCATGCCCAGCGGGACAAGCAGAGCAGAGCGCTGCCGGATTTCCTTGTGCTCCATCTGCATGTTCAGCAAGGTGGGACTCTGCGTGAGCAGCATTTTCACCATGTCCAGATCACCGAGCCGTGCGGCAATCAAAAGACGGACTTTGGCTGGAAGCGTCTCAGCGAGCGATGGACGTTGTTCCTGTAAGACATCGCACATCAGGTCAATTAATTCGTCTTTGAGATGCTGGCGAGCGTCATAGAGTCGTTTTTTGACGGTGGTGACGGGAACGTCCAGAAAGGCAGCAATCTCTTTGAGCGTATAGCCTGTACCATAGAAGAGTAAGACTACAAGACGTTCGCGTTCGTGCAGCATGGCAATGGCACGACGCACCTGCTCGTTGACTTCGTACATCTCAACCAGATCCGTGAGGTCTTGCTCCGCTCCTGGCATTTCGGCTACAACTTCCAGAGGACTACTTGCCAGATGTTTGCCGCGCGTCAGACGATCTATCTGCTTGAAAAGAATGGAGCGAAACCAACTGGAAAATGCAACTGGTTCGCGGAGCTTTTCCAGGGTCAGATACGCTTCAAGAAACGCTTCCTGTGCGGCATCCTCGGCGAGTTGGCGATCTCCACTCATCGCATAGGCACTGGCGCAGGCCATATCCTGAAAGCGCTCGACGATACAGTTGAAGGCCTCTAAATCCCCTTGTTGTGCCGCTCGCACGAGCGAGTAGAGTGATTCCATCTTTGTGCTATCCTCGTTCTCTCACGTTTTTCTTCTTGCAGAGAAAAGTCCCAATTTGGAGGCAAAAGGATACCAGAAATCCCCCTCGGACTATTTTCCGAAACAATAGCATATACTGGTGATATACAACAATGGCTCTTCATCCTTCTGGGAGAAAAATACACAATGGCGAATATATATAAGCCTCCATGTGACGAAGCCGTTATTTTAACGGGACCTCCAGGTGCGCCCAGCCGTGCCGTTGTCGGTACATGGGTTCTTGCGGCAACCATTCTTGGATCAAGCATGGCCTTTATCGATGGCTCGGTCGTGAATGTTGCACTACCAGCCTTGCAGCGAGCATTCAATGCGACGAGTGGTGAAGTGCAATGGGTGATGGAGGCGTATTCACTCTTCCTGGCATCGCTCATCCTGGTGGGAGGCTCCCTGGGCGATACATTTGGGCGGAGACGCATCTTTGCATCAGGTATAGTACTCTTTGCGCTCTCTTCGATCTGGTGTGGCCTATCACCGAGCATCCTGCAATTGATTATCGCACGTTCTGTTCAGGGCATCGGCGGCGCGTTGCTGGTGCCGGGCAGCCTGTCTATTATCAGCGCTTCATTTAATTCCGACAAACGTGGGCGGGCGATTGGCATATGGTCCGGTTTTACCTCGATTACGTCGGCTATCGGACCCGTTCTGGGTGGATGGCTGGTCGAACATGCTTCATGGCACTGGGTCTTCTTCATTAATGTTCCGCTGGCGGTTATCGTCCTGCTGCTGCTCTTCGTGCACGTGCCGGAGAGTCGGAACGAGGAGAGCGATGGCCACCTGGATTGGGTTGGTTCGCTCCTGGTTACAATTGGCCTGGGCGGTCTCGTTTACGGCCTGATCCAGGCTGGGAGCATTGGCTTCGGTTCTCCTCTTGTGATAGGCCCACTGCTGATAGGAATTAGCGCTCTGATCGCCTTTGTGTTTTACGAGGCTCGTTCAGTGCATCCTATGCTGCCACTCAGCCTGTTCTGCTCACGATCATTTAGTGGTGCTAATCTCTTGACGCTCTTCCTGTATGCGGCGTTGAGTGGCGCATTGTTCTTTTTCCCTTTCAACCTTATTCAGGTGCAGGGTTACTCTCCAACAGAGGCAGGGAGCTCATTGCTGCCTTTCGTTATACTGATGTTCTCGCTTTCGGGCTGGTCTGGTGGGCTGGTGAAACGGTACGGTGCGAAGCTCCCTTTGATTGTGGGGCCAATGGTTGCGGCAATTGGCTATCTCCTGTTTGCACGCCCAGACCTCGGTGGTAGCTACTGGACGACATTTTTTCCCGCCGCTATATTCCTTGGCTTAGGCATGACGATCAGCGTGGCTCCTTTGACTACAACGGTGATGGGGTCCGTGAGCCAGAGTCGGGCGGGTGTTGCCTCGGGTGTCAACAATGCCGTTTCGCGTGCCGCCGGTCTGCTCTCTATTGCTGTAATGGGTATTTTGCTATCGAGCGTGTTCAATAGCAGCCTGGATAGTCGCCTGGCAACGCTTCACCTCTCTCCTGCATTGCTTGATACCATTAATGCACAGCGCGGCAAACTCGCGGGTATCACGTTGCCAGGAGGGATCAATGAGCAGGTACGTACGACAGTGACGCAGGCCATCAAGCTCTCATTTGTGGATGGATTTCGTGTAGTCATGTTCACGTCTCTAGGATTGGCGTTGCTCAGTGCGCTGGTGGCCGGACTGATGATCGAAGGGAAGCGGACCTCAGTTGTACAGCCAGATGAAGTGGATACAAGCAACATAACCTGAGCAAGCTTTCGTCAGCCTACCCAATAGTGACTGACGAAAAGTGCAATTCATACAGATGGAGGAGCTTAATAACCGCTGGTTCCTCCGCTAGTGGCAGTAGGGGCAGGAGCATTTCCTGTATTTGTTGTCAGATCGCTCGTAGCAACAAACCATTTATTCTGAATTCCTTCTCCATTGGTCTGACCAGGACTTGTATCGCCTGAATAAACGTAGAGCGGATGTCCATTATAGGCCACCTGTTGCCCATTGGCATTCGTCTGGAGTGTTAACTTACCAGGAAGTGCACCGGCAGATCCTATAGCCTTGGAGAGGTAAGGAGGCCAGATCGAGATACAGCCGCCAGTACAGGCCGCCGTCGTTGCAGTATCTGGTAGGAAGTAATAGAGGGTCATGCCCTGAGCATTTGTAAGGAGCGTGACGGTTTTGCCGTTGACAGTTGCTGATGCAGTATTAAGAACCGCTTCTCCTGCTGTACCAGTAGTGGCAGTTGGTGCTGTATTCGTATTGCCATAACCGGTTCCACTGGTTGTGGAAGTTGAACTTCCGCATGCAGCTAATGTTAAAGTGAGGGCAACAGAGAAGAAGAAAAGGTGCAAGCGTTTCATAGATGATACCTCCTGGTGTCTGACAAGTCATGTGTAGGAATAGAGAGCGATAGCATTTCCGGCAGATGTAGGGAAGCGGAAATACTATCGCCTCTTCTGGGGTCGCCACATATTCATACGTTGAGAGGTTACACTGACGCTGGTTGCATCCTCCGTTGATTAAACAGCTCATAGAGCATCACGCTGGTGGCAATAGCCAGATTGAGCGAATCGCTCTTCCCAACCATGGGGATGCGCACCATAATATCACAGAGGGATTGTAACTCTGATGATAGACCCTTACGCTCTTCACCCATTAGCAGGATAGTGGGATGGTGATATGTGACAGTGTGATAATCCTGTTTTGCTGAAGGTGATGTGCCGACAAGCATATACGCATTGCGTTGCTTCCACTGCACAAACTCGTCTACTGTGGCACGCACAAAACGCTGTGCAAACAATGCTCCCATGGTTGCCCGTACTGTCGTGGGATCATAGGGATCGGTGCTCTCATCCAGCAAAATGATGCCCGCGCCGCCAACTGCTTCAGAGGTACGCAGAAGGGTGCCCAGGTTGCCCGGCGAACGTACAACGGAAAGGGCGATCCAGCATAGTGCGTCTCCGGTTTTGATGTTCTCCAGTCGATCCCAGCGTTGTTTGACGATTGCTCCAATGCCTTGCGGATCATCAACGAGGGAGATGCCATGCAAGATAGCTGGCGTTACATACAGAATCGGCGTACCACTATGTTGTACACGACTCAGCAAACGGTGTGCATAAGGATGAGAGAGGAGAGGATGGCATACAACGAGCGTCTCGACAGTTGCACCATGTGAAACAGCTTGATCAACAAAACGTAGACCTTCGATGTAGTACAATCCTGTTCGTTCGCGCTCTTCACGCACGCGCAGACGACGAATACGCCTGATAGTGTGAGAATTGATGTCGTTAATAATGGTCGTAGCTTCTTTTCTGTGAGAAGTTGTCATGAAGTGAAGGCCATTGCAGGCCCTGCCCTGCTCACCAGCATAATGTGGTGTGGGCTATAGAATGCCGATTTTCTAGTGGTTGTGTTTCAAAAAGAACATGAGCTGTTCTGTGCAGAAATTATAACAGGTGACAACATTGTTTGCAATCCTGTTTCCTGGTGTCTATGATTTTACCCATGCGGGCCATTTGCCGCTTTTGCTAACGAAGTCGACCAAATTAGCTTCTTTCATTTATGAAAGAAGCTCATCTGGTCGATATCCTCCTGTTTATGGTGCCAATAACTAGAGCACTAGAATTGGCGTTGGACCAGTATTAGCCAGAGATGGCTACCTCTTAATTGTTCGATAAGAATTGACGCGTTGCTTTGTGTGGTACCATTCGTTGCCGGGAGAATAACCGCAGCGGCACTAGTATTTACAAGGGTGAGGACATCACCAGCCGATAACACCATGATACGCTGACCGGTGTTTGGCTGACTGCCAAAGTCTTCCGACCCCGTAACTGGTGCACCATTTAGCTCTAGTGTGAATTGATTGGCGGCTGTACCAAACACAGAGGAAGCAACCCTGTATATGCCTGGGCTGGTAATTGTAACCCTACCTGGACTAATTCCCCCGAGATTATACGTAATTCCACTCGTAGTAAAAGCAGATCCGTCAAAAAGAACGGGATCGCCCGAAGCTACTGTCTGAGTACTTAAATTGTAAATGTACCCATACTGAGCCAACCCGAGACCAGAGGGACCGGACGGACCACTCGGACCAGACGGGCCGCTCGGGCCAGTATCCCCACTTGGACCAGACGGACCGCTCGGGCCAGTATCCCCAGTAGCCCCACTTGGGCCGCTCGGACCGCTCGGGCCAGTATCCCCACTTGGACCAGACGGACCGCTCGGGCCAGTATCCCCAGTAGCCCCACTTGGACCACTCGGGCCGCTCGGACCGCTCGGACCAGTATCCCCAGTAGCCCCACTTGGGCCACTCGGGCCGCTCGGGCCAGTAAGACCGATGGGACCAGACGGACCACTCGGACCAGTAAGACCGATGGGACCAGACGGACCACTCGGACCAGTATCCCCACTTGGACCAGACGGGCCGCTCGGACCAGTATCCCCGCTCGGACCAGTAGCTCCACTTGGGCCACTCGGACCAGTATCCCACTTGGACCAGACGGACCGCTCGGACCAGTATCCCCAGTAGCCCCACTTGGGCCGCTCGGGCCAGTAGCCCCACTTGGACCAGACGGACCGCTCGGGCCAGTATCCCCGCTCGGACCAGTAGCTCCACTTGGGCCGCTCGGGCCAGTAGCCCCACTTGGACCAGACGGACCGCTCGGGCCAGTATCCCCAGTAGCCCCACTTGGACCACTTGGGCCAGTATCCCCACTTGGACCAGACGGACCGCTCGGGCCAGTATCCCCAGTAGCCCCACTTGCCCTCGGGCCGCTCGGGCCACTTGGACCAGTATCCCCAATAGCCCCACTCGGGCCGCTCGGGCCAGAGAGGCCAGTAAGACCGATGGGACCGGACGGACCGCTTGGGCCGCTTGGACCAGTAAGACCAATAGCCCCACTTGGGCCACTTGGACCGCTTGGACCAGATGGACCAGAAGGACCACTTGGACCGCAGGACCAGAAGGACCAGAAGGGCCGCTTGGGCCGGACGGACCGCTTGGACCAGAAGGGCCTTGTGGCCCAGATGCAGTTCCATACACCTGAACTTCCCGGAGGGAATAGTTTATGTATGGAGCTGCATAGTGAGTTGCATAGACACGAAGGTAGCGGCCAAGATCGGAAAGTCCGGTCAGAACCTTGTTTCCACCTGTACTCGTTGTAGTACTATAGATCGATGTCCATGTCATTTGATCAGTGGAATCCTGAATCTGGAAACTTGTGGCATAGGCGGTTTCCCAGTACAGGTTCACTCCGGTGATAACGTACATGTTTCCCAGGTCGATTTGCAGCCATTCAGTTCCATGCGCCTTTCCCGATGACCAGCGTGTGGAGAGGCTACCATCTACTGCTTTAGAAGGCGGGTAACTCGCACTTTCTATAGAAGATGCAGTCGTGGGTTTGTTTAAGGCAAGATTGATGGTATCAGATGGGCCTATAGATCTGCTTTGCTGGAGAGGCCTGGAAGGGATTAGCTTATTTGCCAGATCTGGTTTATGGGCTGACGCTCCTGAAACTGTCCAGATTGTCAGCAGAGCGACCAGCACGAAATTTGGCACCAGTAGAATCGCTCGACGTTTCATTCTCATTCCTTTCCTTTATCTAATATCTAAGAAACAGATAGTTTCGGTAGAGAGGAACAAATTCCTTTGGCCCTCTGATCGGTTCTTGAAATCCTTCTGTACCGCCTTTCCTTGTTTGTCGAGAACATTGATTGAGTGGAAATGATGGATATACTACAGCTTCATGCCTCTCTCCGCGCATTCCTTAGCTTACGATCAGTATAGAGAAGCACATAATGCATATATTCTTATGTAGTTATGAATGTAGGGGTGGATCTATGCTATTTCACGGTCCGATTTCTTTGCTTAATTTCTGCTTAACCTCTGAAGGGAAAAGTGGAGGAGCCCTCACTTGAAAAAATTGATTCATACGTATACAATCAAAGCGAGCAGGCCTGCGTAGCAAAAAATAACTATCCACTATTTCTACTGAGGCACAAAAACAAACCTTTTTGCTACGCAAAGGAAGAAAAGAGTATTTATGACACAGATGACACAGCATCGCCCCCTCGGAGCAACAGAGCTCATCGTATCTCCTTTAGGAGTTGGTACCAATAGATGGGGAGCTGGACGAGGCCAGGACGGTGAGGCAGTCTTTGAGGCGTTTCAGGCATCTCTAAATGCAGGTATCAATTTTTTTGATACGGCTGAAGTCTATACAAGGGGAAACTCTGAGCGAACTCTCGGTGAGTGTATGAAACGTGCGAACCGCGTGGTGATTACCGCCAGTAAATTTGCTCCTCTACCTAACCGGCTTTCACCGCATACGTTGATGGATGCCCTGGACGCCAGCCTGAGCCGTCTTGGGGTGGAGACGCTTGACCTCTATTATGTTCACTTCCCCTTTACATTTCTCAACCTTGATGCTTTGATGGATATGATGGCGCTTGCTGTCCATGTCGGTAAGATACGTGCGGTGGGTGTGAGCAACTATAATGTAAAGCAGATGCGGCGTGCCGCAGCTCGTCTTGCTCGCTACGGCATACCACTGGCTGCTAATGAGGTCCACTATAGTCTGCTTCATCGACAGCCAGAAACCAATGGAGTACTGGACGCATGCCGCGAACTTAATGTTGCGCTGGTTGCCTATCGGCCTCTAGAGAGTGGAAAATTGCGTGAAAACCCTCTTCCAGGCGCTACCCAGATGCCTGCTAAGCGTAATGTATCGTCTCTGATCCCTCCTGTTTGGCGCAAGGCTGAGCGTGCACGGTTGGCAGCCATTCAAGAGACGCTCAGCACAATTGCGCAACGTTATGGAATGACGACGAGCCAGGTTGCCCTGAAATGGCTCTTACAGAAAGATGAGCATATCATTCCTATTCCTGGTGCTACCAGTACACACCATGCAATTGAGAATGCAGAGGTGCTCAAATGGTACCTGAACGATGAAGAGTTTGCAGCTATTGATAGAGTGACTCAGCCTCAGAAGGGCCGTGAAGGACTCCCCTCTCCTACAGGAAGTGAGCATTAATATCCTTTCGCTGGATCATACTGATTGCGTAATGGCTGGCCTGCACGATAACGTTGTAGATTTTCGGCGAACAGCTCGGCCAGGCGCACATTATAATAGTCGCTTGCACCTGAGATATGCGGCGATAGAATGAGGTTGGGTGCATCAAATAAGGGGCTTTCGGGTGGCAAAGGTTCCTGAACGGCAACATCCAGTCCAGCTCCAGCGATCCATCCCTCTTTGAGAGCACGTATCAGTGCCTCCTCATCGATCACGCGTCCACGTGCGATATTGACCAGGTACGCGTGACGCTGCATCGCATGCAATTCGGCCTCGCCGATCAGCTTCTCGGTCCTATCGGTCAGTGGGACGGCCAGAACTACATAATCGCTCTGGTTGAGCAGCGTATGCAGTTGATCCAGTGTATAGAGAGTGTCAACGTCGGGATCGGACTCGCCAGGATGCGCAGAAAAGCGGGAGGCGATAACCTTCATCCCAAAGGCGCGGCCCAGGTGCGCGATCCCGCGTCCGATGCTACCCAATCCAACAATACCCAGCGTGCGATTCGCCAGTTCGCGCTGTGCCAGGTGGTACTCGTTGTAATGGTGTGGCCAGATATGGCGTTGTTGCAGGTCCAGCATCTGAGGCCACGAGCGATTAAACATCAACATGCTTCCAAAAACATATTCGCTGATCTGTGTTATATGCACACCTGATGCTCGCGTTACGATTACCCGGCTACCAGGAGCAAGTAGACCCGTCGAAGGCAATCTATCGAGTCCGGCACCAATATACTGGAGCCAGCGGAGGCGTGGTGCAATTTCAAGTATATTGTCAGGTACAGTAGATCCACAGAAAATGTCGGCTTCTTGGAGCGCTTTTAGAACCTCCTGCCGATCAGTAATTAAGGTGATGTCGGTCTGTGCGGCCTCCCGCAACTTCTGCAATGATGCAGAGTCGAATTCAACCTCAGTCAAAATTTTTGGCGTGTCACTCATGGGTTGTGGCGATTTCCTTCCTCAAAAATAGAGTCTCTATAAGCCTATACCAATGTTCTACCACAATAATGCATGGTGTCGCGACCGCCTGGATAACTAGAATGTGGTTAAGAATATAGACGGATACAGGAAGAACTTCTCAAAAATGGCAGCAAGTTATACGCTGGAGGCCAAAAGGAACGAGTATTCGTCATGGCGTGTTATAATGAGAGTATGACATCAAAAAAGAATTGTAGCGCTTCTGTGAGAAACGGTTTCTTCGAGCGTCAATGCATTGAAAGATGTCGGCACAGGAGCATTTTATCATGAGACTATATGTAGGGGGACTTCCCTATCAAACCAACGAGCAAGATCTGCTCGATCTGTTCGGACAAGCTGGACAGGTTCTTGAAGCTTCGGTAATAACGGATCGTGATACCGGGCGCAGCAAAGGCTTTGGTTTTGTCGAGATGGGCGACGATCAGGGTGCACGTACCGCCATTGAGCGGCTCAACGGCACTCAATTGGGAGATCGCACCATCACGGTCAACGAGGCACGTGAGCGCCAATCAGGAGGAAACAGAGGTTCCCAGGGACGAGGACGATCAAATTCGGGCTATTAAAACGCTCTCTCGTAATTCCTGACAATTGATAGCACGAAATAGCTGAAAGAAACAACAGGCTAGCAGATGAGCCAGCCTGTTGTTTTTGTTTTTGGCTATCTGCTCGTTGCCACGGGAGATTGATGAAATGGAACCGGCGATGAAAGCATGTGTGTATGATAGTAGAGAGGAGCGAGCCGAATCCCGACTTCTACTATGATGTAGAAGTAAGTAGAGGTAGAGTGATATAGTATAAGCTGATCTTATTCATATATTCAAAGGAGCGCCTTACATGGAAAATGACAAGACGGATATTCTGGCAGGGAAAGGTAAAACACCCTTTCCTTATCAGGAGAATAAGCACCACAAACATAACCATAATTCAGAAGACTTCCTAGCAGCTTTTTCTAGCTACTGGTTGGATCGCGCTGATACCGTTATCTATGCTATTGTTGGTGCTTCTTTTTTGGTAGGAGCACTTTGTGCACTTGGCTACAGCTTCTGGTATTTTGGCACCGCGATGATAGAAGCACTTACCAAGAACCATATCAACGATATAGCACCTGCTATCATCCAGTTTGTCACTGACCTTCTGCTGGTACTTATCATAATGGAGGTACTGGGCACAGTCCTCCATTACCTTAAAGCTCATGCAACTTCTTTACGTCCGTTTCTCTTTATCGGAATTGTGTCCGCGACTCGTAGTATTCTCTCAATTGGAGCCAGGCTTGCCGCGAGCAATGTAGATCCCGCTGAATTTACACGTGCTATGATAGAGTTGGGTGTAAGTGCCGCAGTAGTCCTGGCATTGGGCGTCACGATCAAACTACTTGGTAAACTGCTCGAAGAGAATGCATCAGGTACATGATTCTTGTTGCTGGAGCGGCAAATCATTAAGTGGGTACAACTTACTCCTGTGCCGTTTGGTGCCAGTGCTACTATGACAAGTGAGACATATATGACTGTTTCCCCTGAGGGGTTGCCCTCTCTCAATTTTGTAAGGAGATCAACGTCATGGCAGCAAGCGAGATTCCATCAAACCAGTATGAAGAATACACTAGTAGCATATTTGGGGCAGACGTTCCCAAAGCTGAGTTACATAATCCCAAAGGCCCTCTTAAGGTTGGAGATATTACGATTTCCATTGATGGTGAGCTGGTACCTGTGGTAGATGTGATGTTGGGCAATCAACTCCCTATTTACTTTGAGCATCACATTCTCCTATGGAAACATCCGGGAGTACAGATCGGCTTCAAATCAATGAAGGGCATGGCGAAACGCATGTTTGCGGGACTGCAGATCTTCCTGACCGAAGCTCAGGGGCCAGGCAATATTGCTTTCTCCCGCGATGCCGTGGGTCAGGTTGTGGGGTTGCGTTTACAGTCCGGCCAGACGGTTGAGGTCCGTGAGCACCAATTCTTGATTGCCACTGGTAATGTGGAGTACGGCTTCACCTTTATGAAAGGGGCAGCCAACATCCTTTTCAGCCGGACCGGTCTATTTATTGATCAGTTTACAGCTCGGGGCAGCGAGGGCATGGTTCTGGTACATGGCTATGGCAATGTATTTGAGAAAATGCTTGCCCCTGGGGAAACGCTCGATGTGGAGCCCGGGGCATGGTTGTGGAAGGATCCCTCCGTTCAGATGACGACTACGACTGTTGGAGGTTCGCAACGGGGTGGTGGCCTGATGGGAGCTATCGGTGGCATGGTAGCTGGATCATCTTTTATCCTCAATCGCTTCACAGGGCCAGGTCGCCTCGGCATGCAATCGATGTCCTATCATCCACCTGCACCTGAGGGTGCATCAAAGTCAAATAACTGATCTGTCTAGAGTACCTTGACCGCCTTTCAAATTGCGTAGAGACGGAGCAATGCATGTAACGTTTTGCTTGCTTCAGCGATATAGTAGATAGGGATCACTCATTTGTCCTACATTTGAACTCAAGCCCAAAAAGGACCATAAGATATGTTTCTTATGGTCCCTTTTTAGTGAGCAGTTTTACTCATGCGAGGAATCAGTAATATCAGAAGGTGGATGGAAATCGCCGGGACGACCAGGGTAACGTTCCATTCCTGCACCTGGTCCCAGTTCCCCTGTAGCAATCGAGAGGCGAGTGGCCTTCTCTTGTAACGCAACACAAATCAGTTCAGCAACCTGATCGAGAGAAAGTACATTGGTATTCAGTGTAATGTCATAGAGGAGGGCATCATCGGCACGCCGATGATGAACGTTCTGTAAGTAGCGCATACGGTCCTGGTCCTTCACCTGAATGCGTGTGCGTGCATCTTCGTACTTAATGCCCTCGCGACGCATGACATAGGCAGTACGCTGCTCCAATGGTGCCACAATACGTACATGTAATACATCACGGCGCTGCCCTAAAAGAACCTGGGCTCCACGGCCAACAATAACCACGTGTCCGGTTGCGACGGCTCCTTCAACAACATGACTGAGCGCTTCCTGGTAGCTGAGAGTATCTGCCATTGCAGGAAGTGGTGAGATAGCGAAAAGCGTTGGCTGCATCGCCTGCAAACTGCTTAAAATACGCGAAGTTATACTCTCCGAATATTCATCCTGTGCCTCGGCTTCTTCTACACTGACACCCAGTTCCTGGGCTACACGCACAACAATTTCATGGTCGACCAGTTGCCATTGCAAACGCTGTGCCAGGCGTTGCGCAACTTCACCACCCCCACTCCCATATTCACGGGAGATAGTGATGGCATGCATCCGAGCAATGATATCGCGATCCTGTTGCATGGTTTTCAACCTTTCAAGAGAGTCAATACAACGCCTAATGATTTATAGTATCACGCGTGTTCCTTCTGACGAAACGCTGTGATCTGAGCACAATGTTCGCTTGCATGTGTGTGGAGGATAGTAACCAGGTCGGCCATGCTCCGGTCCTTGTTCCAGGGTATCGTTCCTATCTGTGTGACCTTCTCCGGAGGAATCTTTGCCAACAGGTCGGCTGATTGCAATTGGGTCTCATTGTATTCGTCAATGACTTGTTGGGCTGTATGGTACTGGCGTGCAGCTACTTCGTTCTTATTAAATTCATCCTGCCCTCCAACGAATTTATCTAAGTATGGCGTTGGTGTGTCACTCACCAACTTATTGAGCGCATCAACGAGAAGGTGCTCATATGAGGCGAGATGGGCGATAGTATCTTTCACCGACCAGTTTCCGCACGCTCCTGGAGTATCCCACAGGCCCTCCGGAAAATCGTCAACGGTCTGGAGAACCATCATGTGGCTCTGCTCTAGCAACTTTGCTGCGTTCATACAATTCCTTCTTTTCTCTTTTCTAATGTAGAGGGTAACTCTAACTATAGGATAATGGGCACCTGCAAGAGGTGCGCCTACGTTGGTGAGATAGGTGTACAGTAGTTTACACGGTTATGTTCCCAAAAAGGATGAAGCCGAACCCGGGTGTCGTAAACGCAGCACCTACATTTGTGTTGAATGTTGTTGAGACCCGGGCTTGTAAACGGCACCCCTACATTTGTGTTGAATGTTGTTCAATATCAAGCTACCAGGTAGTGGGAAAAGAACGCCAGTACACGCTGTTTATATTCAACGGTATGCGCTTTAATTGCACCCACGTGCCCTCCGCTGGGTGCAATCCATTGCTGTTTGGGATTTCCCGCAGCTGCATAGAGCTGGTGCTCACCGGCAAGAGGGGTGGTTGTATTATGATCATCAGCCGAATGAATGAGGAAAACAGCGCGTGGAGCGATCCGGGCGATGACTGCTATAGGACGACTATCAGCCAGGTGCGCACCGATGAGCATATCTACGAGCGCGGGTTCGTAGGGCAGGAGAGGTAACGTAAATGGAGATCGAGAGATGTTGCCCATGTGCTCAATCTGTGCACTCTCGTCCACCCAGGCGCTATCAGCAACGGTTGCTGCAATCGCTGGTTCACGCGCAGCCGCCATCAGGGCAATGCCTGCACCTAACGAAATACCCAGTAGCCCGAAATGCTTTCCAGTCAGGTCTGAACGGCCTTCGAGGTAGTGTACCGCACCAATCACATCGTCGGGTTCACGTGCTCCCAGTGTAATGTCCCAACCAGCGCTGGCTCCGCTGCCACGACTATCGTAGAGCAAAACGTTGTAACCTCCTTTGTACAGGAAACGTGCATATGGCAGCATGTCAAGACGCGAACCCTTGAAACCATGGACAAGAATAATAGTAGGTGCATGTACAGAAGCAATGGCTAACCAACCATCAAGGTGTACACCATCTGAGGCACGAAATTGTACCTCCTGCACTGGAATTCCAGCCAGGGAAGTTTGAGGGGTTGAACGTCCCGACGTATTTAGAATAAGCGTGACCGCTCGTATGGCTGGGAGAAGTGCCCAGACGAGAATGAGCAACGAGACAAGGAGAATGAGAATGCGCTTATGCCTGGAAAAAAATGGGAAAAAACGTTTTGTTTGAGGAATTACACTGTGAGTTGCTACGTCAGTTGGGTTCTCTTTCATAGATTGATATTTCACCCTTCATATTTTGTGTGTGTGTGAGAAGAGAATAGGTTTCCGCGCGAGGTCGCGCAATTGTCAGCATTGTGAATGAGACCCTCGACAATTATCCCGCCCATGAAGCATACTTAAAGAAGCAGACCAATATTATGTATAGACAAAAAGATATACGCAGCCGTTTTCCTTGCGGTTGCGTAATCACTAGAAAATGGAGCAAAACGATTTATGAGCTTTCCGGCATATCCTCAAACCGACCGCCAGAAGCAGATTGTTACCATTGCGCAAGAACTGGCTGAGATATTTGCACGTCGTGCAGCGCAGGACGATTGGAAGGGCAAGTTTCCCTTAGAGAACTATGCGGACCTGCAAAAGAGCGGCTATTTGACGCTGACCGTTCCACGTGAGTATGGTGGCTGGGGAGCAGATGTACTTGAGGTAACGCTGGCACAGAATTACCTGGCACAGGGTTGTGCATCAACGGCACTTGTCATGGGCATGCACCTGACACATATCGCGCGTCTCTATGAAGGACAAAAGGATCAGAACAGTCCAGATGAGATTTTTGAGCGCATCTGCCATGCCGTTGTGGAGGACGGTGCTGTGCTGAACACGGCGGTCAGCGAGCCCACGACTGGTAGTCCCAGTCGTGGTGGTCGTCCCTCCACAACCGCACGTCGTCAGCCAGACGGCTCATGGAGGATCGACGGGCGCAAGACCTATACCACTGGTAGCTCAGTGTTGAAGCTCATTCCGGTTGGTTGCAGTATTATCGATGAAGCAAGCGGCCATCTTGCGCCACTGACTGCTGAACGCGGCTCGTTCCTGGTATACGGCGATGCCCCTGGCGTGCGTATAGAGGAGACCTGGAACTCGTTGGCGATGCGCATGTCTGGCAGCAACGACCTGATATTGGAGGATGTGCATATTGAACCCTGGGCCTATATGGAAGCCGGAATGCCTCCAGGTACAGCGCCGCAGGAACGCATGGCGGCGTGGGGACTTCCCATTGCCGCCGTTTACCTTGGCATTGCGCAAGCGGCTCGTAATGAGGCAATACAGTTTGCGCAGCGTCGTCGCCCAAACTCGCTTGATCGTCCCATTGCCAGTGTGCCGCATATTCAGGAGAAGGTGGCAAAGATGGAGTTGGCATTATTGCAAAGTAATGCCGTTCTCTTCGGACTTGCCGCACAGTCGGTCGCAGATCCATGTAGTGTGCCTGTCAGCCAGTTCTCCGCCGCCAAGTACCTGGCAACCAATTCAGCTATTGAGATCACTGACCTGGCAATGCGGGTAGTCGGAGGGGCCAGCCTGTCGCTGGAAGGTTCGCTACAACGTCATTATCGCGATATAAGAGCCGGACTGCACCATCCGCCGATGGACGATGTGACGTTGGCGCAACTGGCGCGAGATGCGCTGGAAACAAAGCGTTAAGCCAGTATCCATAAAGTCTTTCTTGTTTATGTAATTTCTCGACGATATAATAAATGTGCTCGACGTTTTTCTCGTCGAGAAATTATGTAGAGAGATAAAGAACTTGCTCCATTATTCAATACGACTGTTGACTATCTCGGCCAACTCGCGCGTGCGGGCAAATTCGAAGCCAGAAAACGGGGACAATACTGGTATGCCTCAAAGGAGGCTATTCAGCAATACTTCCAGGAAGCTAACGAACAGCCGCGTGGCCGCCCTCGCAATATGCTATAGGATCAGGTATAATAGCTGCCAGGGACGACAAACCATAGAACGTCCCAAAACGTCCAACAATATGTTCCACAAGAAGGATAAATAAATTCTATGAGAATCCTACTGGCGATCAGCACGGCGAACTGTCTAGCTACCAGCGAGGAATAAGAAACATAAACGGTTTCTAGCAAACATTTCTTGCCTCTTATGCAGGCTTCTTTTCTATGTCCTCAGGTAGTCGTTCGCGTGTGCTCCTCTCAAACTCTGCTTTTCCTCTTTTGCATTACTGTGCTTTGTTGCGCTTAATGCTGTCTACAAATAGCAAGAAATTCGAGGGTAGAATGAAACATCGCGACGCGTATGTGACGTACTTACTGATCGAGGGACTGTTTGCGTTCTTTTTTTATATCGTCGTCACCGTAAACCTGGTGTATCAGGTGGAGGTGGCGCACCTGAATCCATTGCAACTGGTCCTGGTGGGAACGATGCTGGAGATAACGTCTTTTGTGTCCCAGGTACCAACGGGAGTGCTGGCCGACGTGTTTAGCCGTCGCTGGTCAATTATGATCGGCATTTTTCTGACGGGTGCAGGGTTCGTGCTGCAAGGATCGATACCGCAATTTGGCACGATTGTGCTCTCACAACTGGGTTGGGGCATCGGTTCGTCCTTTATCACAGGGGCTGAGGAAGCATGGATCGCCGCTGAAGTGGGCGAGGAGAACGTGGGCCAGGCGTACATGCGTGGTACACAGATAGGACAGGCGGGAGCATTAATAGGAGCGGTGGTCAGTGTTGCGCTGGCAAGTGTACGCCTGAATCTGCCAATTGTGCTCGGTGGAGTTCTGTTAATGGTAATGGCTGTATGCCTGCTCTTCTTTATGCCTGAACACCATTTTCAGCGTGGTGCGGAAAATAGTGAACGGCCATCCTGGAAAAGTATGGGCGAGACATTCCTGAGTGGGAGCCGACTGATACGCACAAACCCGTTGCTCCTAACGATTGTCGCTGTGCCATTCTTCGCTGGTCTCTCTAGCGAGGGGTTAGATCGCTTATGGACGGCCCATATAGTCACGAATTTTACGTTGCCAATGCTGGGACCGCTCAACCCTGTGACCTGGTTTGCGGTGGTGCGTGGTGGCGTAATGGTGTTGGGCATCATAGCGGTTGAGTTCGTACAACGACGTTTCAAAGGGGAGTTGAAGGGAGCTGTCCCACGCCTGCTGTTGATTTTAAGCCTGTGCCAGATTGGATGCATCGTTGCATTTGCGCTGGCCGGAAATTTTGCACTGGCACTGGTAAGCTATTGGGGCTATGCGGTGCTGCGTAGCACGATCAATCCCATCTACGCAACGTGGCTGACACAGAATAGCGATGCCAAAGTTCGTGCAACGATCATCTCTATGAGCGGCCAGCTTGATGCTGTGGGACAGATCGTCGGTGGGCCAGTGGTCGGTGTAATCGGCACACTGGCATCGCTTCGAGCGGCATTGCTGGCGGCTGGTGCATTGCTAACCCCGGTGCTTCTGCTCTTTATGCGAGCGTTACAGCTAGAAAAGGAGCATGACACCGGGCAATAGTAGTTCTACCTCATTCCGCAGTCGGGTCCTGGAAGATGGCTGCATGCAGTTCTTCCGTGTATCCCCGGCCCTGGCCGCGTCGCCTGATGTGGGGCATATGGACGCGTCTAAATCTGCGACGCGTTGTGGGTGGACGGACTTCAAGGGAGAAATGCACTGATGACCAGAGAAACAGAGCTATCGCTAGCAATGCAATAATGAGGCCGAGTGCTTCAAGGAAGCTCTGATGCACTGCAAAACCTGATAAACCTACAATGATGGCTGCAAACAAGAGAATGAGCCAGCGTTTCACATTCGTCCCTTTCTTGCTGGGGTCCTTTTTCCAGTGCATCCGCAGATGTTAGATGGACAAGTACCCCACTTAACATGCTTATATACGCGTATGGTTATGCGTCTATTACGGCCTACAAGCACTATACAGATACAGCATACACGAAGGAACAAATTTTCACCTACAATTAATTCGTGGGTTCTTCTATCCAGCCATGCTCTTCACGGAAATTCAGCCCCTGCTGTAGGGCCTCATCAGCCGTCAGGTAGGGCAGAAGATGACCGACCAGAGCCTGCTTCGCCTTGTAACGGTTCAGGTTTTCCCATGCCCGCTCGTGCATCATATGGAATGCAACCAGTGGATCGCCCAGTTCGGTCTCCAGGTATGATCGTATGCGTATGGCCTGCTTCTGTTCTTTCTTCGATTGATATTGCTTGTTGCGCGAGAGCGAGAGCGTCATGAGATCATCATCGTGTAGCAGGCCCAGATGCTCACCCTGCAACATCAGGCGCATACCACGAGCCAGTTCAGGATCAAGTGTCGCTACATTCATCTCTGTGTCGTCGCGCATACCACGATTGTTCAGATTGCCTGAGCCGACCGTAGTCCACACATCGTCGACAATAGCAACCTTGGCGTGAACATAGATGGGGCGATAGTGCTCAGTTCCATCGGTGCGTATCGACGTTGCCAGAGTAAATGCCTGCAACCGTCCCTCTTCTACCGCCTGAGGAGCCTCGTCACGCAGGCGAGTAAGCCCGGCATCACTGAAGGCGCGTCCGGCATTTGGATGGTCGGGCAGAATGATTGCCGTACTTGCTCCCCGCTGCAAAGCAGCTCCCAACAAACGAATATTCTGTTCCATCTCGGCGTTATCGGAACCGAAAAAAGGAATATCAATACCGATGAAAGTATGTAGCCAGAGATACTGATTTTCCAGGTAGACAAATTCTTGAACGTTGCTCAATGCATTCTTGTAGAACTGAGCGATGCCCCGGATGATCAAGGGCTTAAAATTATAGGTGTGCTCAGGAATGGTGCGTGCTATCTGTACAATCGTCTGACTTTCCAGAGCGGGAGGGATTGGATGCTCTGGAATAAGTAGTTTTTCGTCCCCGTGATGGCGTTGCACAACATCATTCCAGCGCTCACGGAAGTTGAGCTCTACATCGCTCGCGGCTGGTCCCTCAATCAATGAATGCGCATCATGCCATGGATGAGGGGTGGTTCCCTGTGATGTCTGTCGTAGCGGCGTCGAGAACGGGTGGCTATGCGTATCCCAGCGATCAAACTCGCCCCCTTTCTCAATCAGTGGATCAACGCCGCCCACAAAGGCATAGGCCCCATCCACAATCGAGATTTTCTGGTGCAGTGACTCGACCGGGTGATGCAAAATACCCATTGCACTATCGTCAAGAATACATTTCACTCCCACGGCAGTTAGCTGATCATGCGTCTCTTGCTGGTTATAGTGTGCGAACATCGGCAGGCTTTTCCAGAGCAACACCTTAACCTCCACTCCCTTGCTCACAGCATAGCCCAGCACAGCCTGCACCGAGAGATCATGTGTGCACCAGAACTCGATGTCTGCGTCCTGAAAACCTTGAACACGCAGCTCAGCCAGCAGTTCTTTTTGCTCGGAACTATTGTCAGGGCCAGCACGATGATCCGTTCCACGCACAAGTTCCATGCCTGCTGTCATGCCCCAGTTCCCTAGATAGATGTAGCGCTGTGCCTTGATAAAGTGATAGCACATTAGAAGCATTGCCGCACGCCCATCAACGAAGTAGGTCACACGTGAGTCGTGCCGTACAGGCGTATCGCCCTCGGCCCACCAGTTTTTGGCCTGCTGTTCCGCAAAATTTTGCACTTCGTTTTTCTCCTCTGTACGATTGCTTAAAATAATGATCATAGTTCTTTATTAGAATAATATCACTAAATTGTAGGGGCCAGATTTATCGCGCCCAGGTGAATCCTCATCTGATTCACCTGGGCGCGATAAATCTGGCCCCTACAGAAGCGTATTTCTCTGCTCGTTCGTGCTATATGCGAATGAAGAAAAACGTTCTTTCCTGTTTTTCTAAAAAGACAATCATGGGAAGAAAGGTGCACTGAAGTATGCAACAAACAGCTCAAAAAACAGCCGATCAAGCTGAGAAGAAAGAGCAGCACAGCCTGGGCCCATTTCTCTGCTGGGCCGTCGTTTTTGCCGATATCGGCACCTCTATTTATTATGTCCCTGGTATTCTCTATGGGACCGTGGGGCCGCTGGCGGGCTTTTTTGTCTTATTAACAATGATCGTCTTTATTCTTCTGACATTCAAGTATGTTGAGGTCACGTATCGCTTCCCTCAAGGGGGTGGTGTGGTGACGGTTGCGGCCAAAGCGATGAATAAGTGGTTCGGCGCATTAGGAGGCATGTTTATTCTCGTTGATTACTTTCTTACCGCAGCCATCAGTTCCCTGTCAGGCATCTTCTATCTCAGCCTGGTGCTCCCTGCTATTGGCCCTAAATCCGCTTTTCTTGGATTGGCTATAACCGTCTGGATTACGCTTGCCGTCCTGATTCTGCTCGGTATTTTGAACTGGGTGGGCGTGAGTGAAAGTGCTAAAGTGAGTCTGGTGGGGGCGATCATTGCCTTTCTGAGCGATATTGCTATCCTGGTTACTGTCTTTACTCATCTCTCTTTTGCGCAATTTTTGGCTCTGTTCCCAAAGATGTTTTCTGGTCATACTCTGACACCTGTCACTGTGCTTGTGGGGTTCGCGGGCTCGTTCCTGGCCTTTTCCGGTCTGGAAAGTATATCGCAGCTCTCACCTGTCATGAAACTGCCACGTAGAGCTGTGGGCAAGATTGCGCTCTTCCTGGTTATTCTCACTGTAGGGCTGACGAGTCCGTTGCTGACGGTGCTTTCTACAATGTTGCTACCACAGGCGGCTGGCAATCGTGTGCTCTCAACTCAGCTCATCTCGCTGCTGGCAGGACACTGGGGCGGCCCAATTTTACAGACAGAGGTTGCCATCAGTGCCAGCGCGTTGCTCGTGTTTGCCAGCAATACAGCCATTATCGGTTCATATCACGTGTTTCTAGCTCTCTCTCGCATGGAATTCTTCCCAAGAATCATCCTGCAACGCAATCGGCTACGCGGCACACCTCACTATTCCATTGCACTTGCGACACTTATCCCTATCCTGGTGCTTATCGCCGTACGTGGTGATATCAATACTCTGGGCGACATGTACGCGTTCGGCCTGTTGGGTGCCTTTACGCTGACCTGCATCGGCATGGATATCGTACGTTATCGTCAACGCAAAGATCGCAAATTGGCGAAGCAGTCCCAGCCAGAAGCGAGTGCAAACGCACGTGAGCAGATCGTATCGACGATGGAGCAGGATGAAGAAAAAATGCCCGATGGGGCGCGTAAACATATGGATGGGAAGGCTATAGAGCGCCAGGCCGAGGAGGAAAAGGACGCAGACCCGGATGAAACTCCTGAGCCAGAAGGTCGCTGGACACGTTCCACGCTCAATTTTGGCCTGGGCATCTTTACCACTCTGCTCGTTGTCACCGCATGGTCAACCAACCTGGTAGCAAAACCTCTAGCAACAGCCTTTGGTGGTTCAGTAACCGTACTCGGTATGCTCATTGCCTATATCAGCTACAGGTTCCACAAGAAGCATGGTCGTGTTCCCGTCATCACGACAGGCGTCGAGCAACACTTTCCGGTAGAGATGTTGGCTGTGCTGACGCCGAATCATGAGCAGAACAGTGCCGTGATTCATGCCGCCGTCAACAATTCAGGCAAGAAGCCAGTTGTCTTCCTCTATCTGGGTCAACAGGCATCCAGCCGAAAGCCAGAGCTCTTCAGGCTTGTCGAGCCTCACCTGAACGACGAAGGTGCCAGAATAGACCTGGGCCGCGCCAATCATCAGGCGCAAGAGGCAAAGGTTGAGTGTCGCTTCGTTTATCGCCACCAGGAACCCGATGCTGTCTACGATGTCTGGGAGATGACCCATCCCTACGATACGGTTGTTGCCACTCAAAATGCGAATATGCAGAAGATACATCCAGATCGTACTTATGAGGAATCGACGCCCTTTGGGAAGGTTGAGCATTTGTTGAAGGAGAAGGCTGCTTGAGGTGGCTTAAACAAAGCAAGAATAGCCATTGTTAATGCTCGCCTTTAGTTTCGTTCTATGCGTAGAAGACATAAAATTACGGCGCATTTTTGAGCTCTTGCTAATGCTTGAATTTGTATGTGCCTATGTTTTCTCTATATAATAAGTATCGTGCCACCTTCTTTAAATTGCTCGTCTTCAAAAACGTTGTCACACTTTGTCTAGAGGAGTTTTCATTTATGCAGGGATATCGCTATTTCCGCAGCATTCCGTATCTGGTGGTGACTTGTCTTGCTTTGCTGGCTGCTCTGGGGGGAGTATCTTCTTTATCTGGTAGTACTATTGCCCATGCAGCTACGACTGCTACTGGTGGTAGTACAACGTACGGTAATTTACAGGTAATTGGGGATACCACCATCGTATCTGGTAGTAGTACAAACGCGCAAGGTTCGCAGGTACGGCCTGAAACCGATCATAGCCCACAGGTTGCGGTTGCTTCCAGTGGGTCTGGTACACCTGGTCTCCCGCCTCCACCAACGAAGAACCCGAATCCTACTGGTCGTAACGTTACCAGTTCCAACAAAGATTTCTTCGGGTTCAATGGTATTTCACATGCTGACCAGCGTAATGCTGGCACTGGTATCTACACCAACACGCAATTCAGCCTTGAGCCACCTGATCAGGGACTCTGTGCTGGAAACAGCTTCGTTGTTGAGGCTGTGAATAACGGTGTTGCCGTGTATAGCAATCATGGCAAACTTCTGGCGGGTGTTGAACCGCTGAGCCAATTCTTTGGTGTTGCTCCCGAGATTGTGCGCCCTAGTGGTCCCTACGGACCGTTCTTGAGCGATCCTAAGTGCCTTTACGATTGGAGCACCAATCGCTGGTTCCTGACCGAACTTGCGATTTCTACCGATCCTGCAACTGGGGCTGAGATCGCACCTACCTATACCTATGTTGCAGTTTCAAAGACCAGTAATCCTACTGGTAGCTGGACTGTCTTGAATTTTAATACCACAGATGATGGAACCAGTGGTACGCCTACTCATACTGGTTGCCCGTGTTTTGGAGATCAACCGTTGATTGGAGCTGACCGCTACGGCTTCTATGTGAGCACAAATGAGTTCTCGCTTGCTGGATCAGCGTTTAACGGCGCTCAACTATATGCGATTTCCAAGCGAAAGCTTGTAGCAGCGGCAACCCATACTGCGGGTGGTCCTGTGACGTTCGCACATATTGACGCGGCTGATTACCCTGGCGCCTTACGGCGGCATCTCCTATTCGATCCAGCCTGCTACCAGTCCTGCTGGTGGGGATAGTGAAGATATGGATAATCAGAGCCATCTCCACGGTATCGAGTACTTCTTGAGTGCATTACAATTTGGAGCACCACCATACCAGGTGTTGGACAACCGTATTGCTACATGGGCATTGACAAATACAGAGGCGCTCAATTCCAACTCTCTTACACCTGATATTGCTCTTCATTTGAAGGTGATCGGCACTGAGACATACGGCCAGCCCAATCCCGCCACACAGAAAGCGGGGCCAACTCCCTTGCGTGATGCTCTGGCGGCTGCTACGCCTCCGGTGCAGAATCCTTTGGAGCAGCTCAATACCAACGATGATCGTATGAACCAGGTCGTCTTTGCCAAAGATAGTCTGTGGGGTGCTGTCAATACACTTATTGGTGATGGCTCACGTACCGGTATTGCCTATTTCAGAATACATCCTGAGTGGGATAGAGAAGGCAATTTCAGTGCTCACTTGGAGAATCAAGGCTACGTGGCCGTCAATGGCGCAAGTGTGATCTTTCCATCGATAGGTGTGAATGCAGAGGGACAAGGCGTTGTTGTCTTTACCCTGGTTGGTCCTGACTACTACCCAAGTTCCGCGTACATTCGCATTGGCACCGGTGGCATTTCTGGTAGCGTGCACATCGCTGGAGCAGGTACTGCTCCTGAGGATGGTTTCTCTGGGTACGCTCCCTATGCACCTGATTCTGTTGGTGTTGCTCGCTGGGGTGATTATAGTGCTGCTGTTGGCCTCTCGGATGGCAGCATCTGGGCTGCTAGCGAATATATCCCGTCTAGTCCGCCGCGTACACTACTCGCGAACTGGGGAACATTCGTCAGTCACATCATTCCTGACTCGGATCGCTAATATATGTAGTTAAAAAGGTGGCAGTTTCCATTTTGGCTGACACTGATGCCATCCTCATCTGGGGATGGCATCAGTGTTTTTTTGGAACTTTGTGTATGGGAAAAGCGTCTTTACTTAGACACACTCAATCTGGGTAGGGGCGTGAGCTTGCCTCCGCCCCGCTCAAAGGACTGATCTCCTCGGTTGGACCGGGCGGAGGCAAGCTCACGCCCCTACCCAGGAATCATCACGTTTGATAGAGTATTAGTTTGAAGGGAGGTTTTCAACTCATGCGACGAAAGAGGGTGCTGTTGTTTCCATTTATATGCATTGGAATGTTATTACTTACTGCTTGTGGTTTTCACCAGGAAAATTCCTCTACTACTGGGGGGGATCATACTGCCTATGCCTCTGCTCCATCAACATCGGTAGCGAAGCAGGGAGTTCGCACGCCTGGAAAGGTGACAGTGACTGTAGGCAAGACACAATACACACCTGGTGAGGCTATTACTGTCACGATTAGCAATGGCCTGGCGACGAGTATTGCGGCAGCCAATCATCAATCAGGTTGTACACTGGTTACTTTGCAATGGCAGGATGCTCAGGGCAACTGGCAGAATCAGAATAGTTGTCGCATGGGAGTAGTGACAAGGATGATAACGCTTCCTCCGCAGTCTTCGCAGGTGCAATCGCTCTCGCCTACCTCGGGCACTTTTGCCAGAAATGCACAATGGGAGAAGGGGCGCTATCGCATTGTTTTCGGCTTTACACCCGGCAATGCCGATGTAGAGAGCATTCCTATGACGAAAGTACCCGGTTCTCCGATTTATTCGCCTACTTTTGTTGTTGTCTAGCGGAGTTATGTATGGATCAGTTTGCTATTCGCTTGGTGCCTGTATTGGTGCAGTGCTTACGGCGGATCCGATCCATATCGTCTGGATATTGACAAATTCGCGAATGCCGAACGAAGAAAGTTCGCGTCCATAGCCGCTGTGTTTGATGCCACCAAAAGGCAGGCGTGGATCAGAGGCGGTCATGCCGTTGATAAATACGCCGCCGCTCTCGATGCGTCGTGCCAGCTTGCGTGCCTGTTCGATATTGCTTGTCCACAGGTTGCCGCCCAGGCCGAATTCTGAGTTATTTGCCAACTCTAACGCGTGTTCGGTGTTGCGGGCGGTGATAACCGCTGCAACAGGGCCAAAGGTCTCTTCGCGGAAGATGGGCATATCTGGCGTTACATTGGTAATAATGGTTGGTTCGTAGTAATATCCTTTGCCGTCTCTCGGTTTGCCGCCGAGCAAAACGTGAGCGCCCATGGCGATAGAAGCACGGACCTGCTGGTGCAATGCGTCACGTAGATCACCTCGTGCCATGGGACCAATCTGCGTCTCGCGCTCAAGCGGATTACCCATGCGCAACTTTGCAGCGGCCTCAACAAATTTGTGCTCGAAGGTGCGTGCGACTGTCTCTACTACAATAAAGCGTTTGGCAGCGATGCAGCTCTGTCCCGTATTCTGGAAACGTGCGCGTGTGGCTGTCTGAGCGGCGGCATCAAGATCGGCGTCTGCCAGTACAATAAAGGCATCCGAGCCACCAAGTTCCAACACGTTCTTTTTGAGTACACGTCCGCTGGTTGACGCAACTGCCATGCCTGCAACATCGCTCCCTGTGAGTGTCACGGCGGCGATGCGTGGATCCTCGATCAGAGCGCCAGTCTCCGAGCCAGGGACCAGGACGGTTTTGAATACACCCTCAGGCAATCCACATTCCTGGAAGACGCGCTCAATATCCAGCGCAGCACGTGAGACGTTGGAGGCATGTTTGAGGACGGCTGTGTTGCCTGCCATCAATGCGGGAGCTGCGAAGCGAAAGACCTGCCAGTAGGGAAAATTCCAGGGCATCAGTGCCAGGACGACGCCCAGTGGTTGAAAGGAGACATAGCTCTCGGTAGCATTACTCGTAACGTGTTCGTCCGCAAGAAACCGTTCGGCCTGCTCAGCATAGAAGTCACAGTTCAAGGCACACTTCTCAACCTCTGCTTCAGCCTCGACGATTGGTTTGCCCATCTCCAATGTTGAGGTACGTGCCAGTTCTGCTTTGTGTTCGCGCAGATAGTTGGCGATACGATGAAGGTAGATACTACGCTCGGCAAAAGATGTTTCGCGCCACTGCAAGAATGCGCGACGTGCCTGCTCCAGGGCATCGTTTATCTGTTCTTGCGTATATGGCTCGAACGTTTCAAGTATTTCTTCTGTTGCGGGATTGATTGAGTGTATGCTCATAGCTGTGTCTCCAGAGTTATGTATGGATGGCTTTCACGACTGGCAATGCTTGCTTGATAAAATCGGCAGCCAGGTCCAGAGAGAAAAGTCCTGTGTTGATAAGGAGGTGATAGAGCCCGGGCTGGTGTCCGTCGCTTCCGTAATAGCGGCGCAGATAGCTATCATGTTCATAGTCGCGCTGTTCGATTAACTGTCTTGCCCTGGTAGCATCCAGGTTGAAGCGTTTCGTGATGGTTTCGATGCGATAGGGTAGAGGGGCAAAGATGTAGATATGGAGCGTGCGGGGGGCGTTGTGGAGCAGAAACTGAGAGCCACGACCAACGATAACCGCATTTCCCTGTGTTGCCTGTTCTAGAATGACACGCTGGGTGAGCTGAAAGTAAGCTAAATCCTTCCATTGTGCCCGTGCCGATGCCTGGCCGAGTGGCGAACTATAATTTGCTACAAATGGGTTACTTGCCTGTACCGCTTCAAGAATGTGTCCGGCAAGGTCAGAAGACGGCACATTCTGATGCATCGCCTGTGTCGCTTCCGTCGTCAGTTGCTGGGAGACTTCATCGATAACCTGGCGATCAACATAATGGAGATTGCTCTCCTGTGCCAGAAGGTGCGCGACGTCGCCTCCGCCACTGCCAAACTGGCGTGAGATCGTCACGACCACTGTATCTTCTGGTGGCGTACCCGAGGGCATTTTGTCATTGGCTGCCCACATGGTTTCGGGTAGAACCTGAGTTGTTGTCTGTTCTTTAGGATTCTGTGGCTGACCTCGGCCACGGAGTCGGCTAATCATGACCCGGTCCCTTTTTAGAATGTGATTATGCGTGTTACTTGTATGTACTCCATCCTACAACGGAATGGAATATACTTGCAAGTGCAAACACAATCGTCCTGATGATTGAATATAATCAATTGGCTCTGAGTGGGGGCACCTACAAGGGGCAATCCATCAGTCAGCCGTCTAGCAAGTGCGCCCTTCCACTTATCCCCTTTTGACGGCACTACAGACAGCAACACCCCCTAATTTGAGGGATTTTCACCCCATAACACACTGTCTAACCGTGTGGCTATTTCCTCCGTTTCCCTGTTTCCTCAACAATGAAGCTTGCAACCCACTTCTCCCTGTAGATGTCCTCAATTCAGCATTTGTGTCCGAATATTAAGCCTATTTCTCAAAAAAGCTTGATATTGTGTGCGATGCTAGCATATACTAAAATTAGAGAAATGTTAGCAATGCTAGCCCAAAAGGAAAAATTGGAGGATGAAAGCATGGACGCAATGAGCATGAGCAGATCCTGGCTGCGACGTCTTGTCCCGTTCGGTCTGGCCCTTGCCCTGGTGCTGGGCTACCTCGGGGTGCAGGCGGGAGTCGCCTTGCCTGCGCACGCCTCGACGAACCAGTTCCACGGGGTGAACTGGGCGAATCCGAACGACAACTTCGTCACGGGCAATCTGGTCCCGGTCGGTCTGTCGACATCGGACAGTTACGCGACCACGTACACGAAGGCGACCGCGATCCTGAAGGGGTTCCAGAACCTGGGAGCCAACACGGTGCGGATGCCGTTCAACGCGGCGACCACGTCCGGATCGTGGTGGGGCAGCTACACGGCGGCGTGGGACGCGGCCTCGGCGCTGGGCATGAAGGTCGTCGTCGCGCCGTGGCTACAGAACGGCACGGTTAGCGACACCACGTCCTTCTACAAGATGTGGGACACCGTGATCAATAAGTACAGCGGGAACAGCAACATCTACTTCGACATCATGAACGAGCCCTGGGCCTACAGCGCCACGAATTTGACCAACTTCGAGGCCGCCTGGCTGGCACGCTACCCCAGCCTGCCCCGGGGGCGGGTGATCGTTCCGGGTACGTACGCGGACCAGAACCTGTGCGCTGAGGGCGCCGATTCGCGCCTGAACGGGACCCTGTTGTCGATCCACATCTACGGCATGTTCGGCGACTCGCACACCACCGAGGCGGCCTGGGTCACCGACTTCGAGAACAGCCTGTGCGGCTACGCCAGCCGCGCAGTGCTGACCGAGTTCGGCGTCCCGATGAACACCGGCGCCAACTACGACGGTCCCAAGGACGGCAACAACGACCTGTCGTACCTGTACGGGATCACCGATACCGTGCGCAGCCTGGGCATGGGCTCGATCCTGTGGACTGGCGTCAAGCAAGCCACCCAGACGGTAGGTCCTGGCCCCTGCGAGAACGCATCCTGCGCGATCACGTCGCTGAACGGTAGTGGCACCAACCTTTCGCTGAGCATCACCAACCAGTCCGGCCTCGACCGGCTCCAGTACGGCTGGGGCCTGACCAACAACGGTGGCGGCGGTGGTGGTGGTGGTACGGCCGGGGTGCTGCGGGGTGTGGGCTCGAACCGGTGCCTGGACGTGCCAGGAGCGGCCACGGCCAACGGCACGCTACTGGACATCTGGGACTGCAACGGCGGCAGCAACCAGCAGTGGACTTCTCTGTCCAACGGTGAGCTGCAGGTATACGGCAGCAAGTGCCTCGACGTGCCGGGCAACGCCACGACAGCGGGCACTAGGGTACAGATCTATGACTGCAACGACGGTGCCAACCAGCAGTGGACCCTCAACTCTAACGGCACTGTCGTCGGCCGCGGATCCGGCCTCTGCCTCGACGTGACCGGCGCCGGAACCGCCAACGGCACCGCGGTGGAGATCTGGACCTGCAATGGCGGCAGCAACCAGAAGTGGACCCGACAATAACTCCATAATCCAACAGCAGAAGCCGGTCACGGACCAGGTGCCGCATTCGCGGTATCTGGTCCGTCATATCCGCGGTCGAGCAGTCCGGCAGTCCGGCAGTACTGGATTGATGCCTGCCGACTCATGCAAACCTTCATCCACAGGCTGTTATCACCCCACGAACGTCTACCCGCGCGAAGACGCCGTGATCGAGCCCCTGGCCTATCAGTGCCATTTGAACGAAAAGATCAGTCGTACCAGAGAACGACTGATTTTGTGCTCATAGGATGGGGAGACATGGTGCAAGAGGAAGCCAAAAGTGAGTACTGTTGACATATACGGTCTTGATAATACTATATTGTTACATACTTACTGCTTGTATTTCGTTGCAAGGAAACTATGCGCAACATCAATTTGCATCAACTCGCGACCTTTCAGGTAGTCGCGAAACATTGTAGTTATGTGCGTGCCGCTGAAGAGCTCCATTTCAGTCAACCCGCTGTCTCTGCTCAGATTCGCCAGTTGGAAGATGCGATGGGGATCAAGCTGTTTGACAAAATTGGGCGCAAGACGCACCTGACACAGGCGGGCGAAGAGCTTTACCTCTATAGCCAGAAGATTTTCTCTTTGATCGATGAGACACTGGAATCTATGGAGGCGCTACGTAGTCCGCACTATGGTCGTCTCAGCGTGGGAGCCGATACGACGGTGGGAACATATGTTATTCCTGGTCTGCTGGGCAAGTTTCATCAGATGTATCCAGATGTAGAGATCACGCTGGAGGTCTTCAATCGTGGCTACCTGGTGGATGCCCTGGTCAATAATCATGTTGATATGGTCGTCATGGGCAAAATACCTACTGATGTTCCGGTCTTCGTCGCTCCATTTGCCCCTAACGAGCTGGTACTGGTTGCTCCTCTGACTCATCGTCTCGCGGGTTGCACGCATATTCCTTTTTCCGAACTGGCACGCGAACATTTTCTCCTGCGCGAGGTGGGTTCGGGAACGCGTGCAGCTCTGGAAACAGCTTTTCAAGAGGCCGGAATTCCACTGCACGTAAGCATGCAGGTTGGAAACAATAGCGCGATCAAGCAAGGCGTTGCGGCTGGTCTGGGTATTGCTCTAATCTCTCGTGTGGCCCTTGATATGGAATTGGAGACGCACCGCCTCGTAATTCTTGATGTCGAAGGCTTTCCAATTATGAAACAGTGGCGGCTGGTGCATTTGAAGGACAAGAATCTCTCAGCGACTGCTCGTGCCTTCAAATTATTTATGTTGCAGCATGCCGATCACTTGATGCGCGTATAGATGTGAATTATGTTGCAAACGAAAGGGGAAAACGCATGCGTCTGAGGCGCTCAGAACTCTCAACCCCCGCCAGTAACGAACGCATGATTGAGAAAGCCGTTGCCAGCAATGCCGATCTGGTATTTCTTGACCTTGAAGATTCTGTCTCTCCAAACGAGAAGATCGCAGCGCGTGCAAAAGTGATCAAGGCGCTCAAAACGCTGGACTGGGGCAAGAAGACGCGTGCTTATCGCATTAATGACCTGGCGACCGAATATGCCTACCAGGATATTATCTCCGTGGTTGAGGAGGCTGGTGCGTACATTGATGTCATCATCGTTCCAAAGGTGAAAGCGGCGAAGGATGTCTGGTGGGTCGATGTGCTGCTGACACAGATTGAGAAGCGTCTGAAGCTTCCGCATCGCATTGGCCTTGAGGTGCTCATCGAAGAGGTGGAAGCCATCGTCAACATAGAAGAGATTGCGCTATCTAGCTCACGCCTGGAAGCGTTAATCTTTGGTCCCGGCGACTATAGCGCCTCGCAGGGGATGGATAGCAGAGTGATCGAAGGCTATGTTGATGACTATCCGGGCGATCCCTGGCACTATGTGCGTAACAAAATCGCCATTGCCGCCCGCCTTGCCCATATTGATGCCATCGATGGCGCATATTCTGACTTCAAAAATCCTGATGGCTATCGTCGCGAGTGTACACGTGCACACATCCTCGGTTTTAGTGGCAAGTGGGCGATCCATCCCAACCAGATCGGCCTCGCTAACCAGGTGTTCTCTCCAACGCCACAAGAGGTGGATTATGCCCGTCGCCTCGATGCAGCCTACACTGCAGCCCAGGAGCAAGGGATAGGCGCTGTAGCATTCGAGGGTAAGATGGTTGATGTTGCAATTGTGAGGAGCGTGAAGAATGTTTTGCAAAAGGCTGATCTTATTGGGATGTAGTTTACAGTGCTCTTTTGCTCACACTCATGTTAATGCATTACAAGAAGGAAACACGCACTTTTTTAAATAGAAAAACGATAGTGGCGAATAGTGTACCAGCCGCAAAAGACAGGGATGCCGCCGTAGTATAAGATGTGGGAATACACAGCAATATAATCAATACTACTAGAAAGGCTATAAGGGCAATAGGTGGGCTTTTTGCACGTCGAGATGAAGTCGTGCCGTCACTTTGGTCAGCAATATATCTTGCTGTAACAAATTGCTGTGCAGCTTTTTGCATGCTGATCGCTGCATAAACGCCCAGGAAGAACATTATTCCACTTATGAGAGTCTCTATGCTGAAAGAAAACATCGTTTCTCACCTTTTCCGTGGTATATATACAGCCGTCTTTTCGTCATTATATCACATATTGATGAAAATGAGATATCTTGATCTGGTTATGATTTTAGATAGAAAACCTTCCGATTTTACAAAGTAGAGGCCACATTGACGACATCTTTCGCCAACACATTTTCACAGGTAAAATGTGTTGGCGAAAGGGATGTTATCCTATAACTTCGATATAGAGTTCACAAACTACCTGAGTGGACTCCTTTGCTCCTATAAATTGTGTAAGTTGATCATAATACGCATCGACACGCTTCATACGGGCATCGATAAAGGCATGTTTAGCGGTACCACATGCCAGGCCGCTCAGACCATGTTTCATAGCTTCATATTCTTCTGTAATTCTCTGGCGGAGTAAGACGACTTCACTCTGTGCCATAAGGGAACCTCCCAGGAGGATGAAAAGGACGATCTACATTCTGCGACGCATTTTCTACTAAAGGAGATTTCTGCTTGTATAAATTTAAACGGAGAATGAGCCCTATTTTTTCGTAGATGCCCGCTTGTTTTATGATAAGTTGGAAATATTGATGCCGCGGGCGAAAATACGATATCCGGCGGCCTCGGCCAGTGCGAGTGAGGCTGTATTCTCTGCCAGAGCACTATATATCGGTACCAGACCTTCTCGTAGCATCCCATGTGTCCACAAAATGGTGGAGGCAAGCGCATATCCCTGAAGGCGTGCTTCAGGGCGCGTCTCTATTCCCAACTCGCATGCTTTGGTAGTACGACGAGAGCTATGAGCTATGCTAAGCAAACGTCCATCTATGATCGTGCCAGCGAGAGGTCTACGGCTTGGCGCGAAAAAATACTTTGCTGCACCAGCTTGAAATGCTTCAACCAACGTTTGTTCATCAGGGGTGATAGGTTGGGCCAACAGTTGTGCTTGCACAAGCGTCATTCTCGATTGGCCTGTAAATCTGAACGCGATCTCTCGTTCTATACCATGTTTGCCTGTTTCTATAGAATATGTTGCTGCATTTTCTGCTCGTGCCAGCAACGCTTGACGTGTCGGGTAGTCTATGTTTGAATGCCAGATATGGATGCGTTTGTTCGCTACCTGAGCAATGTAGAGCAACCAGGGAGGCTGATTGCCGTTGGCGAGTACAGCAACATCATTTTGGATGATGGGTGGGAGTTGTATATCCCACACGGCTTCGATATGCAGGCGGAGCAGTTCTTGATCATCTGGCACCATAAAAATCCTTCTTTCCAAGAGGTGCGATATACCACGTATGAGATTGATTGTAGCTCACACTTTTGAGGGAGGAAGTTGTTCTACTTTCTCGTGAGCCGCTTCAACAACGAGAGGAAGCGTAAAACAAAACTGGCTTCCCTGCCCCACAATGCCCGAACTTTCAACCCAGATCTCGCCGCCCATGGCTTCTACAAGCTGCTTACTGATATAGAGTCCCAACCCTACACCACGCGTGGAGCTTGAAACATCGCGCTCAAGACGACCAAATTTTTCAAAAAGTAGGGGCATGTCAGTTGGCGGAATCCCTGGTCCACTATCTTTTACGCGAATGCAAATTGCTGGAGAAGGCGGGTTTCCTCTAAGGTGAGTTGTATCTGGAGTAGCATCGATTACTAATTGCGTCTGCGGTGGTGTGTATTTAAAAGCATTTGAGAGGAGATTACGCAATATCTGGCGCATAAATCGCTCATCGGCTTGCACTATAAGTGTTTCGGGGATAGAGATCTGAAGGTCATAATTCTGTATGGTGCGTGGATCAAAGTTGTCAAGCACATTTTTCACTATCTGAGCGACCGGCACATTCTTTAAGTGCAGCATTCTTGGTTGATTATCGGAACGAACAGTATCGAGTACATCGTTGACGAGCAGTTGTAACTCTTCACACCCTTCCGTTGCATGTCTGAGGAATGTCATCTGCGTGGCGCTATCAAGTTTATCGCTGAACGTCATAAGTAATTCAAGATAACCATACACTTCAGTCAGCGGAGTTCGTAATTCGTGGCTGACATTTAGAAGGATCTGATCTTTCATTTGATTGAGATATTGTTGTTGTGTGTAGGCACGGTGTTCTTGCTCCATCGAACGCAAAAGTGGTTGTGTGATACGCCGTCCTGTAGCCACCCCTAAGAGGATAGCCAGGACGAGAACAATAGCTGCGATGAGAAGCGTAGTGTGTAGCTGTTGATCGGCAATAGAGACGATAGCTTTTAAGGGACGAAGCTCGTAGTAGGTCCACGAGATGGTTGGAATAGGTACTTTAACGACCTCAAAATTTTCCTTTTGTCCAGCAGGCACCATCTCAAATTCGGAAGGGGCATGCGGGTCATTCTGTTTATTGGCAAGGAGCGCGTCATTAAAAATAGTCAGGTGTTGTTCGTTGTTCCCATAGAGGTCCTGAGAGGAAACGAGTTGTTGCTGTGCCGGGGTAAGTGGAGCAATAGCTTTAAACAGATATTTGGAGCGAGAAAGAGTTGAGCCATAGGTATTTGTATACGCGATACGTACCCCATTTTGATCGAGAATAAATGCGTAACTTCCCACACTATCCACCTGGCTGTTGACGACGTTCCATATGTAGTTTAGAAAGAACTCGACTCGTAGAATACCTACGGCCTTTGAGTCAGAGCTAGCAATAGGTATATATATAACAATGGATGCATTTCCTACGTTCGGGTCGTAATAGATGCCGGAGAAAAGGGCGGATGTTGACTGTTGGACTTGATCGGAGGAAATTGTTAACTGTTGGACTTGAGTAAGGGTAGTTGAAGGAATGAAGGTGTTTTCGTGCTTTTGAGGTGGTAAGGGATACCATAAGAGGGGTTTTCCCTGAAGATCCAGTACCGACCAGGTGTCATAGTTGGCGTCACTTTGTTCGCCAACGCTCAGAGCATTAATGACCTGCTGCGTAGAAGAAGGGGAGTGATCTCCTAGCATATAGCTTTGAAGGGAGGAAAGGCTACTGACGATCTGTACATCATGAAGGCGATCATGTAAATAGGCATCGATTAAGCGTACACTGGTGTGTGCATCCTGGGACATGGAATTGGCTGATTGTGTGATTAATTGTGGACGCGAGAATGACTGGCTGCTGGTGATGGTGATGAGGAGTGGAACGATAGCGGCCAGAATGAGAAGTATCGATATAGCCGCTGTTAACGATATTTTCAGCCTCAGGTATTTAGAAAATGCTCGATGGACCATATAAAATACTCCTAAAAGAGAGGAAGCTAAGCTTTGCTAAGAGTGCCAGCAATCCATGCACAGACGTTTCGTAGACTACAACAAAGACTGGTTTTCCATAAATATAAGGCCAGCCCCATTTTGTGGGGTCGCGATAGGACCATCGGCGAGGATATAATCTGGTATATCCTTTGCACCATTTGCCGCTAGCATGCCAATAAACAGGGCTCCCCAGTGGATACGACCGGCGGGATTACGGATAGTTGTCACAATGGAGCCATTGATAACGGCCTCAATGGCGGGTGGCATGGCATCGATACTAGAAATAGAGATAGAGCGTCCTGCTCTCTGAATGACTTTCAAAGCAGCTAATGCCATATCGTCGTTGTGGAAGAAACCGCCTCCGATATCTTTGAAGCGTACGAGATAATCTTCCCATAGTTGCGTTGTTTTATTAACGTCCCAATCGGCGGGATCTTTGGCGAGTAATTCAATGTTGGGATATTTAGCCAGAGCCTGATAAAATCCTTCAGTGCGTCCCTGAGCGCCTGTGTGCCCAAGTTGTCCCTGGGTCATGATGACTGTTCCCTGTCCTCCCATTTTTTCGAAGAGGGCGGTTGCGGATGCCTCGCCCATGTACACATTGTCCGGTGCGATGAAGGTTGTGACGTTTGTACTGTGTGAAGAGTCAATCTCCGTATCCATTTGAATGACGGGAATACCTTTATCTAATAATTGTTGTACTGGTTGGATGAGAGTATCGACGCTTACAGCCTGGATCGCCACAAAGTCCCATTTCTGGTTGGCGATCTTGTCAAGTGCCTGACGTTGTGTATCGATACTGGCTTCTCCGTCAAACCACTGAACATCTATGCCAAACCATTTGCCCCATGCCATAGCAACATCTTGACCCTGTTTGCACCATGTCGCTGTCAGGCTATTATTAGTAAAGGCGGCGGTGAGGCGGCGGGAGTTAGGGGAGGTACCGATTCCACTTTTTTGTGCCTGAGAATTGGTATTACAAGCTGCCAGCAGCGAGGAGAGCGAGAGACCTGCGCCAGCAGTTCCTAAGCCGCCGAGAAATCCGCGCCGTGAGAAATTCTCATCTGCTGTATGCGTTATTGGCCTGTTAATCACTTTGTCACCGGTCATCGTGCTCTCCTTTGAACAGCTATAATGTTGATCCTTGCCAGGATGCTAGCACTACCACTTCTCTAAAGAAGTAATGACTGTTTTTGTTTAGGGTTATGAAAATCCGCTTAAAAAACGTGCTGAGGAAAAGATAATCTAAACTGTTACCTTCTGTCAAGTTTATGAGTAGAAAAGAGGTGTCTTCATCCTCAAGGTAAGCAAGAGGACTGTACATATTCAATGTTACTCATCCCTCTTGCTCGTTTCTCTATAGTAGTGTCGTGTTAGCTCAGGTGTTCCTTCAAGAAATTGACGGCCAGAGGCCATTGTATTTCGAACAAATTTTCAATTCCCCACTCCTTCACCAATTAATGGAGTCTTACAAGCATTGACGTATAATAATAATTTGATATAATAGGTATAGACACCTCATACTCTTTCCATATTTAGATGTTTTGAGATAAAACGCCAATAATTTGTATTTGTTTCTTTTCTCAAGCGAATGGAAGCAATGAAGAAGGAAAAAACATGAAATCTACAGATTTAAGATGGCTTGTAAAAGGCAAACAAGCAATGAAACACTCTATGACTAGATGTCTCATTGCACTGGCACTCACATTAGTACTTACTGGACTTCTGGCGGTGAATAGTGCATCAACGAGCTATGCGGCTGGGCACCAGCTAGCGACATCGGGGAACGCTCTCACACAAATTAGCTCTTCTAGTACTCCGAAGTCTCCAAAGCTGGACTGCGGTGCTCCATCCGTTGGCCTTTACGATGACTATCAAGGTAATCATACCGACATAATGGGTGCCTATTGGTGTGGTGCGGCATATTTTGGGGTTTCGGTCAACATAAACTTTGGTGATCGAACTAGCGCTTCTTATCAGTGTTGGGCTAACTGCACATCTGGCGAGACAACATGGCGCCACCAATTCCCGGCTGCTAATAGGTGGTATACGGTAACAGCTCAGCTCTGCTGGTCTGGTTCCTGTTACGCTTCCGACTATGACTATATTGATGACCCCCAATAAGGTTGCAGAATAGAGTTTGACAAAACGCAACAACATCGACTACACTTGAAAGCAAGAAATCGATGATTGTGGGAGGGCGCTGAGTTACGAAATGCCCTCCCGACTGGCAGAGCTCAGTAATATCCTACTTGAGCATCTGCCCAGGCATTATTTCGATCACCTCGACACTCTCCAGGCCCAACTTGCGCAATTCATCCTTTAATTGTGCAGGTGTGCCAACCAATATGGGGAAGGTGCCATAATGCATGGGGATGACATGCTTCACTCCCAGCAGTCGTGTCGCCAACGCTGCCCCTTTCGGTCCCATCGTATAAAAATCGCCGATTGGCAGCATGGCGATATCGGGCGCGTACAGATCGCGAATCAACTGCATATCTCCAAACGGGCAGGTATCGCCCGCGTGATACAACTTGAGGCCGTTCTCTAGCTCTATCACAAACCCGACAGGATCGCCTCCGTACACCATCTGCCCACCATCGTCGATGCCCGAAGAGTGAAACGCCTGGGTCATGGAGATGGTAATCCCCTGCACGTTCACGCTGCCACCGATATTGATGCCTATCACATTTTTGACGCCCTTCGAGCCGATCCAGCCCGCTGTCTCCACAATAGCCACCACCTGGGAATGAAACTTCTGCGCGGTCGGTACAACATCGTTGATGTGGTCGGAATGCCCATGCGTTACCAGAATCAAATCAACCCGCTCGAGTTGCCTGGCTTCAGGCGGACTCTTAGGATTCCCTTCAATCCAGGGATCAATCAAAATAACCTTGTCCTGGGGCGTCGTCACTTTAAATGTGGCATGCCCTAGCCACGTAATCTGTGCTCCATTGAGTTGTGCCATAACAAATCCTCCTCTCTTTTTGCAGTTAGGAAATGCTCTCTCCTATCCTCTATGTTCAACACGCCCATTATATCTTATAGGGATACACTCAGGCATGGGCGCGATAAATCTGGCCCCTACAATGCACGGCGCATATTGATTTCTGTGGCGAGTTGTTGCGCTTCTGCTAGAGATGGTACATTCCATTCAGCCCGCTCTTCATCTGTTGTGCTGGGATCGACCTCGCAGAGCATAAACGTGGAACCATCCTGGGTAGTATACTGTGTGCCGTATTTCTGAGGTTTGTTCTGCATGATCAGCCAGCGGTCGTAAGCGGCGGCAGTTAGCCAGCGTCCGGTACTATGGCCGAGTTCAGCGGCCTTTTGAGCGAGTTCGTGTGCCTTCCTGTAATCATCCAGGTGTTCGCCGTGCTGGAAGACCATAGCAGCATGAAAATAATCTTCTGCTGTCTGTACTAAGCCAGCCGTGAGCAAGTCTTCTACGCGCTGGCGGCGTATGCGATCACGCTCCTGTATATCGGCATTGATTTCGCCTTTTCGGTCGGCCTGGTCCTGTGTATAGATAGCGTGAAGCTCTTCGTTCATCTAGATCTCCATTCTCTATGATGTTCTTGTCTGAAGAATAACATAGTTTTCACTGATAGGGCAATTATTAGAACGAACCACCCAAAGTGGTTTTCTCGCCAGGTTTTTATAAAACTTGACAGAACGCAACAATATCGACTACACTCTAAAAAAGAAACTGATTATCCTGGAAAAAGCCATTTCACGTCGGCTTTTTTCTATCATATCCGAACGTAGCGAGAAGGACCGTGACAACTATGCAGTGTAAGCAAAACATTTCCATTACCATGCTTACCCTTCGCTGCTGGATGCCTGAGATGATGATGGTATCCGGTCAGGTGTCGCTGTCCTTCGCACACACACGTTCTATTTACCTGAAAAGGTAAACAACATAGAGGTAATGCAAGAGGGGCGCAGGCGACAGACCTGGGCCCCTCTCTTTTTTGTCTTTCCAGAATAAGAGGTACAGAGAATATGATAGATAGATTTGAAGCGCAGAGTGAGGCTGGCGATGAGACCAGTGCAAAGCGCTATTATGTCACAACGGCCATTGATTATCCCAATGCCGCACCCCATATCGGGCATGCGTTGGAGAAAGTTGCCGCCGACGTGTGGGCGCGTTATCATCGTTTGCGCGGACATGACACGTACTTCAGCATGGGCGTGGATGAGAATAGTCAGCATGTTCTGCGAGCGGCTGAGGCGCATGGGGTTGATCCGCGTATATGGGTGAACAGGATCAACTCAGCCTTCCAGCTTGCATGGTCAAAGCTTGATATTAGTTATGATGACTGGATTCGAACTACGGAGGAGCGCCATACGCGGGCTTCTGTGGAGATGTTCCGGCGTGCACAGGAGAATGGCGACATCTATCTCTCGAAGTACATCGGCTGGTATTGTCCAAATTGCAATACGTTCTATACGACCGAGGAACTGGTGGGTGGGCATTGTCCGATCCATCACACGGTGTCGCCCGAGTGGCTGGAGGAGGAGAACTACTTCTTCGCACTCTCAAAGTATAGTGAGCGCTTACAGGAGCATATCGAGGCGCATCCTGATTTTATTGTGCCGTTGTCACGCCAGGCGGAGGTGCTGGCACTGATTAAGCAAGGGCTACGCGATTTCTCGGTGTCGCGCCTGGTACGTCCTGAAACACCAGAATGGGGAATTGCGGTACCAGATGATCCCCAACATGTGATCTACGTCTGGTTCGATGCTCTGACGAATTACCTGACGAGCGTTGGTTTTCCTGCTGATACGGAAAAGTTTGAGCGTTACTGGCCTGCAGATGCGCATGTGATCGGCAAAGATATTACGCGTTTCCATTGTTTATATTGGCCTGCAATGTTGCTTTCGGCGCAGTTGCCACTCCCGAAGCAGATTGCTGTACATGGCTTTATTACCGCCGATGGGCAACGCATCTCCAAGACGCTAGGCAATATCATTGATCCAGTAGAACTGGTCGATAAGATAGGAACTGATCCTGTGCGTTTTAGTCTCACCCGTGGACTTTCGTTTTCCTCGGATGGCGATTTCTCGCGTGCTGCTTTGCTGCGACTTTACAATGATGAGCTGGGGAATGACCTGGGCAATCTGCTCAATCGCGTCGTCTCAATGGTGCAACGCTATCGGGAAGGTACAATTCCACAGCCAGGAGATGGTGGCGAACGGGAGGCGGAGCTGCAACAGGTCGTGCTTGAGACGAGAGCACGTGCGGGAGCATTGCTGGAGACCTGGGAGATCGGTAACGCACTCAATGTTATCTGGAACCTGGTGCGGCGCACCAACCAGTATCTAGAGCATAGTGAGCCATGGAAGTTGGCACGGCAGCCAGAGCAGAGTGTGCAGCTTGATACAGTGCTCTACTCGGCGGCTGAGGCAACACGTTTGCTAGCGATCTTCCTGGCACCCTATATACCATCGACAAGTAACCGTATTCTCGCACAATTGGGATTGCCTGCCATTGAAGCCGGTGCCTGGGAGTACAAGGGAACATGGGGAAGCGCCAGTTTGCAGCGCGTGGTGCCGGGCGCGTTGTTGTTTCCACGCATTGATGCGAACAGTGTGGGGTTATAGGGAGAGAAGAGATGCCGATACTTGAGGTTGCCGGATTAGCAAAAACGTTCAGAAGCCGCGAACGAGCGGCAGGTCTGGCGAGTAGCCTGCGTTCGTTTGTTGCGCCGTGTTATCGCGAGCGCGAGGCGGTCAAGCCGATTAGCTTTACACTTGAAGCAGGAGAGGTGCTGGCGTTTATTGGACCAAATGGTGCTGGTAAATCGACAACCATTAAAATGTTGACTGGCATTCTCTATCCAACCGCTGGCAGAGCACAGGTGCTTGGATTAACTCCATGGAAGCAGAGGCGCAAGCTCGCTTTTCACATATCCAGTGTTTTTGGACAGAAGTCGCAGTTGTGGTATCATCTGCCGCCGCAGGATACTTTCAATCTACTGGCACACATCTACGAACTGGATATGGAAGCGTATCGCAAGCGGCGTGATTTTCTGGTGGAAGTCTTCGATATTGCCGCATATATGCGTACACCAGCTCGCAAGCTGAGCCTGGGGGAGCGCATGCGCTGCGAACTGGCAGCAGCACTGCTCCATAAACCAGAGATCCTCTTTCTGGACGAGCCAACTATCGGCCTGGATGTGATTGCCAAACAGCGTATCCGCGACCTGATCGGACAATTGAACAGCGAAGAGGGGATGACTGTTCTGTTAACCTCTCATGACGCAGGCGACATCGAACAGGTCTGCCAGCGTGCCATCGTCATCAATCATGGTGAGATTATTCTTGATACGCCAGTTTCCAGGATGAAGCGAGATTACCTCAAGGCCAAAACCATCGATTTGCTGCTTGATGAGCCAGCGGAAACACTGCTGAAAATGGATAGTGAAAGTGGTAAACAATGCTTAAGTATTCAGTTACCTAGCTCTATTCACGAAGAGTTGCATGGCACAACCGGTATCCAGGTGCTCAAAGCAAAGGGACGAGGATTAAAGCTAGAAGTGGATACAGCGCGAAATCCCCTGGAACCAATTATTGCCGCAATCATGCAACGTTGCCATATTCTTGATATGACCATTGCAGATCCACCGATGGAGGAAATTATTGCCACAATCTATAGCAACAAGGGAGCGGTTTAATATCAACGGATAGATTGCTCACACTGGTGTGGATACAGGAGAAACACATATTATGGATACGACGATACTACGACCTGAGAGAAGCAATTTCCAGAGAGGGCAGTTCACGCTACGGAAATATGTAGCAATATTGCAGGTAAGCATTGCCAACAATCTTGCTTACATCATGGAGATTCTGTTTCGTGCTCTGTTTATGGTAGTCGTGGTTTTCATTCTCAGCCAGTTATGGAAAACGACGTTTAGTGCGCATGGAGCGAAACTCATCAGTGGATTTAGTATTAATAGTATGATCTGGTATCTAGTATGTGCTGAAACCATAGCGCTGTCGTTGCCTGCACTCACAAAGCGTATCGATCTGGAAGTACGTTCGGGGCAACTGGCATATCTGCTGGGGCGACCGTGCAGCTATATATTCTACAATTTCGCACAATACCTGGGCGAGCGACTGGTACGTTTATTGATGAATGTGCTGATCGGTGTGACACTGGGGCTATTAGTAGCAGGTATACCAGATTGGAACTGGATAGGGCTGCTGGCTTGCCCACTGGCGGTCTTTCTGGCCGTTTGCATCGATTTCGTGATCTACTTCAGTATTGGATTGCTGGCGTTCTGGACCGAGGAGACACAACCATTTGTCCTCATTTTCAATCGTTTGACGCTGGTATTAGGAGGCGTGCTGGCACCGCTAGAGATCTTCCCGCAGCCACTGCGCAGCATTGCCCAGGTGTTGCCATTCAGCGCAATTCTCTATGGCCCTGCACGCACACTGGTGCACTTTGAAGTGGATTCTTTTGCCTGGTTGCTAGTACAGCAAGTGGTTACTCTAATAGTAGGAAGTATGATCCTATTACTCTTGTACTCCGTAGCGATTCGGCGTGTGAATATCAACGGAGGCTAATGTAAGGGCGGCGTCACCCAGGAGAATCCCAATGGACATATTCAATAACATATTCAAAAACGTAGGGGCCGCGTTTACGACACCCAGAAGCAGCCTTTCTTTTATACGAGCGTACGCCAGTGCCAATTTGCAAGCGGCGCTGGAGTATCGTGTAGCCTTTGGCATGCAGGTGTTCACCATGATTGCTAACGATAGCCTGTGGCTTTTTTTCTGGTGGACATACTTTCACCAGTTTCCACTGACACATGGTTGGCAGGCAACAGATATCGTTATTCTCTGGGCTGTTACCGCCAGTGGTTTTGGGCTAAGCGTGAGCCTGTTTGGCAATGCACGTCAACTCGTCACGCTTATTCTTAATGGTGGCCTGGACGCTTATCTGGGAATGCCACGCTACGTCTTGTTGCACATTTGTATTGCAGCGACTGATCCGACCGGGTGGGGCGATATGCTTTTCGCACTAGGAGCGTACCTGTTGCTGGTACGTCCTGACCTGTGGCATCTTGCTTTATTCGCGTTGTTAGTGCCGCTGATCTCATTGATTTTTACATCGTTTATAGTGCTACTCTGTTGCCTGGCATTCTTTCTGGGCAATACAGAGGGACTGATGCAGCAGATGTATAGTGCACTGGTCTCGTTCAGTACGTATCCGATGAGCATCTTCAATGGTGCAGTCAGAGTATTGCTTTTTACGGTGATACCGGCAGGTTTTGTCTCATTTGTACCTTTGCAATTACTGCATCAGTTCACGTGGCCGATGATGGGTCTGATGGTGGGTGCAACAGGGTTGATCGTGCTGGCGGCGGTTAGTGTGTTTGAACTGGGATTGAGGCGTTACGAGAGCGGGAATTTATTAGGGATGCAGGGATAGCGAAACAGGAGAGCGACCCCAGGTGCTGATAATATGGGCTATGCAAGTAAAATCATCGCTATACGTTTCAAGAAGAGCCTGCTGGCGCAGATGTTCAACCTCTTCAGCCGTAGCAAGACTCAGGAAGATAAGGGCAGGGTTGAGGTGTTGGTAAATAATTTCGTTATTGTGGCGGAAATCGTTCCAGCCCTCTGTATGAGCTGAGTAATCTACAACGAAGGGGATGATGTGGACATCGCGATAGTCGGCCTGGCGCAAAAGTTTCACGATAGCGGCTGACATTCCCAACGTGCGTCCATCAGGAGAAAATCCATAGCCGAGACGCCAGGAAGCCCGAATTGCAAGGGAGGAGAGGCGTTCTGTAGCGGGGCTGGTGCTAATGCCCAGATCGTCTCCCTCGGTCAGGCGCAGGATGCCATCGGGCCGCAGGATACGTGTGCATTCAGCAACAAGCAAAGGCCAGGTGTTCTGTTTAAGTACGCCACTAAGAAAGCGAGCATTCACCAGATCGAACGATGCATCGTCGAAATCAAGAGGTTTCGATATATCCATAACGCCAAAGGAGGCATTTGAAAGTCCCTGCGATTGTGCGCGGGTATTAGCATAATCTATCATACTATGACTGATATCCACACCGCAGACCTCAAAATCACGATACTTGAAGGCTGTATCGAGTACCCATCCGCCGGGACCACACGCCAGATCAAGTACATGAGCTCTTTCTGGAAGTGGGGGAAGACCATTCAATGGACCGCCCAGGCCAGCGGTAGCGAGACGGCCCAGATTGATCAGGCGGGCCATCTCGGTTGCGTTCTCGGGATCATATATATAACTGTTGTCGTTTGTCGTCATGCCATTTCTTTCTTGATTGTCCGGAGATTGCGCAGAGGGTTTGTATGTGCAACCTTTTTTATTCCCTGTCAGTATACAAAAACCTGTACCACTGTGCAAGAGTGAAGCATCGACACATGCCAAATTTGTACGCTCCAAACAGGACGAAACCCCACATCACCGAAGGTATTGACAAATCTCAATTTATCATTTATATTTATTAGTGTACTAATATTTAGCGTGCTAAGTTTAATCTGCGCTTATCTGATCTGGACGGGAATGCAATGGAGATACGACCTGAGGACACTATTGGCTACTGGCTGTTCTACTCGCAGCGCTGTGTGGAATATGCCTTTTTGGAAGTGTTAAAGCGATGCTGCCTGGAACAGGGCAAATCATATGTGGTAACGCCGCCACAGTGGGGAATACTCTCCGTGCTGTTCTTTGAGCGTGATGGCCTTCCCATAGGCACACTCAGTCAGAGACGGGGCTTCGATGCACCAACGATCACTGGTATCGTTAAGCGCCTGGAGCAGAGTGGACTGGTAAAGCGGCGGCATGAGCGCGAGGATCGCCGCGTCGTGAAGGTCTATCTCACTGAGGAGGGAGGAGAGATCATGCCATTTCTCTTTACGGCAGTTGCGAAGTTCAATGAGATTACAAAGCAGGGTTTCTCTGCAACTGAAGAGGAAGATTTCGTGGGAAAGATGCAGCAGATTATTGCAAACATGTCAGCAGTAGCGCCGGGCATGGGTGACCGGTTTCATCTGTTGCCAGGTCATGGTTATGAAGCAGAATAATTGTGTAATGTGAGTATATGCCTTCAGGATGTGACTGAAGAAAGAAGGTAATCATGAGTGAGGATCAAGCGCAGGTTATTGCGACAAAACAAGCTGAGGGAAGTGCAGAACCTGCTATAGAGATGATCGATCTCTGTAAAAGCTTTGGTACCTTTCAAGCCATTGATCATCTCTCTTTGACGGTACAACGGGGAGAGATCTTTGGTCTGCTGGGACCAAACGGGTCCGGTAAAACGACAACGATCAACATGGTCAGTGGCCTCAGCGTGCCGACAAGTGGCGAGGTGCGCATATTTGGGCATGACGTTCGTCACAATGTGCGAAAGATACACCAGATGCTGGGAGCTGTACCTCAGGAGACTGCGCTTTATGAAGAACTAAGCGCGTGGACCAACATGGATTTTCATGCCGACCTTTTTGGCATTCCACGTAAGGAGAAGAAAGAGCGCATTACACGAATGCTGAAACTCGTGCAGCTAGAGGATCGCAAAGATTCGCGCGTAGGAACCTTTTCCGGTGGTATGAAACGTCGCCTGGCGCTTGGGCGTGCATTGTTGCATGACCCGCAATTGATCTATCTCGACGAGCCAACGCTGGGGGTTGATGTGCAGGCGCGTCGTGCAATCTGGGATTATATTCTCTCCCAGCGCGAACAGGGAAAGACGGTTTTGATCACCACCAATTATCTAGAGGAGGCGCAGATACTCTGCGACCGTCTTGCTATTATAGATCGTGGCAAGCTGATTGCTGTCGATACGCCAGAGCACCTCAAGCAGACCTATGGTGGTAGTGTGATCGAGCTGGAAACTGCCGGTCAGAGTAGCGCACCAGATCAGATACGTGCGATAGACGGTGTAGAAGAGGTCAGACAGAACGGAACGCATCTGACCATTACTACCAGGGGCGTGAGTAGTATTGTGCCACAGGTGCTCAGTATTATTGCCCAGGAAGACGAACTACGCGATATTAATGTACGCGAGCCAAATCTGGATGAAATCTTCCTGCGCCTGACTGGAACCGCCCTGCGGGATTAAGGAAACTGAGATGCAGAAAATGATATATACATTCCGTGTCATCTGGGCATGTACGAAAAAGGATATCAAGAGTGCACTTACCGAGCGCGTGTTTACCATTGTCTCAATCTTCCTGCCGTTGAATTTTCTTATCCTGTTCAGTCTGTTTGTGCTGGGAGGAGGTGTGGCCCCAACGGCAGTTGTGATGCAGGATACAGGCACCTATGCGCAACAGTTTTACAATGCCATGGCGCACGCGCACTCGTTTCGTCTGCAACAGGCGACGGCCAGCGAAGCACATAACCTGATCGAAGCCGGGCGTATCGTCGCCGTTGTGACCATTCCCGCCGATTTTGATGCACGTATTCAAAATAATCAATCCGTACAGGTAGGTGTACAGATTAACAACCTCAACACCGACTTTACCAATGACATTCGTCGTGCCGTACCCTTGTCCATCACCACATTTTATGCAAAAGCATTCCCTAATCTCGTAACCATCACGACGAGCGAACATGACTTTTATGTACAGGATACTGATTATATTCCTTACCTGACGGTCTCGATTCTGGTTATCGCTCTGGTGGTGGGAAGTCTGGTACAGTCAGGGACGGCTGCCGCGCGAGAGTGGGAGAATTCCACAATGAAGGAGTTGCTACTCTCGCCTGCCAGTCGGAGCGCAATGGCGATCGGGAAAATGCTGGCGGCCTTTATCATGAGTCTGGCGGCAGTGGTGGTTGTACTTGCGGTACTGATCTTCATTATCGGCGTTCACCCTGATCATTGGGGAGAGATGATAGGCATCACGGCGTTAACGATGGCAATCTTTATTGCCTTTGGTACACTGCTGGGTACGCTTATCAAACAAAGACAGGCATTTATCGCCCTGGCATTTGGCATCTCCCTGCCGCTCTTTTTCCTGAGTGGAGCTTTCGGGCCGATATCCTTTAACACGGAGGCGCTTCAGGTCTTCGCCCAGATCTTTCCCGTGTATTATGCCATCGTATTGCAGCAGCATGCTTTCCACAACTTTACTCTGAATACGTATGGAGTGGGCACCAATGTGCTGATTCTCTGTGCCTACGCGGTAGGATTGATTATTCTGGCCGGTATTGTGTTGAGGCGCAGCACGGTAGCGAGCTAAGCTAAGGAGAAATAGGATGATATCCTCTTTTTTGCGCACAGTCTGGGCTATCTTCAGGAAAGACCTGGCCGTCTGGTTGCGCAACAGGCGCAATATAGCAGCAACAATTCTACCGCCGCTGGTGTTCCTGCTCGTCCAGGCGCTAGGAGCGGCGGCGGTGGGGCGCAGTCCCGTAGCACTGGTGACGCTTGATACAGATCCCAAGGGACGCCAGATGCAGCAGATTTTTCATAATGCAGATGTCTTTCGTATCACCGACGCCACCCCAGGGCAGGCCCAGACGTTGCTCAAGGATATTCAGGTTGTCGCGGTGATCACCATTCCCGCCGATTTTACGCAGCGTGTAGATGCACATATGAGTTCGCCCGTTGATGTCACGCTCAACAACCTCAACCTGGACTTTACAAACGATATCCGGCGTTCCGTGCCCGACGCGATCACGCAATTTTATCATGCGCAGGGAAGCGCCAGCCCGATCAAGGTCACGGTCTCCGAGCAGGATTTACGGCTGCAAGATGTACAACTGTTCCAATATAGTGTTTTGCCAGCCATAGCTCTTTTGCTGATGATTTCGGGACTGATAACGAGCAGTATTAGCGCGGCACGAGAGTGGGAGACGCGCACAGTCAAGGAGCTATTGCTTTCCCCTGCAACAAAGTTTGCCATTATCACGGGGAAGGTTCTATCGGGTTTTGTCACGACCTTCCTACTGGGCGTTCTTGTACTCTTACTCGGGGCTATTCTGGGCTGGACGCGGCCGGAAGGCATCTATTGGCTGACGAGTTTACTGATTATTGCCCTGATTGCATTGATGAGTACCGGGCTGGGTGTGGCGTTGGGAGCGGCGCTGCAAAGAGGGTTACCGGTGATTGCGATCTCCGTCAATGTTGCCTTCTACCTGTTCTTTCTGAGTGGTGGTGTCGGTGTGTTGTCGTTCGAGCCGGCAGTATTACAAAATATTGCAGCCTATATTCCGCTTACTTATGGTGTTCACGCGTTGCAGCAGGCGGTATTCTATAGCTCATCTGATCGTCTGGGGTTGGATGTGCTTGTATTGGGTCTATGTGCGCTGGTTGCTGTAGGGCTTGGTGTGCTCTCGATGCGCAGGGGGATTGCCAGTTAACCGGAACAAATGTAGGGGAGTGCCCCTACGGGAGATGTTAATTCATCGTTCCCCAGGGCCTGGCGCGGCGGCGTGCTTTCTGAGCTTCCTGGGGATTGCCCAGCGACTCGTATACTTCGGCCTTGAGCGTCCAGGCGCGGATGTAGCCTTTATCCATCTCTGTCGCTTCATTAAGAGAATTGAGCGCGGCGCGATTATGCCCAAGGCGCATCAGGGCTTCAGCCTTGTTACACCATGCGACGGCGCTGCGTGAGTTTACCAGAAGAGCACGTGTGTAGGCTTCAACAGCTCCTGGATAATCATGCTGGCTGGAACGCGCATTGCCCAGACCGTTCCAGGCCTGGAAGCTCCTGGCATCATATGTCAGCGCCTGCTGGTAGGAATTGAGCGCATCATCCGGCAGGTTCATATCCAGTTGCGCATCACCCTTGCCGTTCCATGCTGCAACATAGTGAGGATCGATAGAGAGCGCACGTTCAAAATGCACCAGAGCCTGCTGGTAACGTTGGAGACGGTTCAGTGCCAGACCTGCACTCACCCACACCGTCGCGCTGTCCGGATCGATATCTGTTGCATGCTGATAAGCTTCCAGAGCCTTACGGTAGTTACCCTGGTTGTAGAGCGCCGTTCCCTTGCCATTCCAGGCGTAGAAATTGCGTGGATCGATGCGCAGAGCCTCTTCATAAGCCTGGAGCGCCTGCGAATAGTGCTGCATTTTCAGATATTGATCGCCTTCGCGGCATTTCTCACGCACGCTTCCGGTGTTGATGTGAGAGCGTGAGATATACTGCTGGTTGACCGAGCTATTTCTGCCTGTACCGGTAGAAGCAATGGCTGGATTGGTCATGTTGCGTACATGAGGTGAAGTACGTACTTCTGGCGGAGTTGCTGGTGGAAGCGGGCGCATCTTCGTTGTAGGACGGCAGGCGAGATCGAACGCCTGCATGAAATCCGTCATCGTCGGGAAGCGTTCTTCAGGGTGTGGTGCAAGAGCGCGTTGTATGACGAGATCCATAGCCGTAGGCAACTCGTTGTTCAGAGAGGATACTGGCGGGATAACGCCTGCGAATGGATCGAGGGGGTGATAGCCAGTGAGCATCTCGTAGAGCACCACAGCGCAGCCGTACTGATCGCTGCGCGGGTCCACGATCCCGGTAGTCTGTTCGGGAGCCATATAGCCCACGGTACCACGTACAGTTACGGTCTTACCGAAACTGGCACCGGGTTCCAGGGAGCGGGCGATGCCGAAATCAGTAATGACCAGGCGCGAATCTTCCTGGTGGATCAAAATATTTTCCGGCTTGATATCGCGATGGATCACGGGTCTTGGCCGTGTATGTGCATAATACAATGCATTGGCGAGCTGATGAAAATTATGAACCGTCTCTGACGCGGGAAGGGGGCCATCGGCCTGCGCGAGGCGTGTACGTAACGAGCCAGAAGTATAAAGAGGCATAACCAGAAATACGCTAGGGCCATCCTTTCCATAATCGAGAACTGGCGCGATATTGGGATGGTCTAACGTTGCCGCGATACGTGCTTCACGCAAAAAATGTTCACGTTCGCCAGGAGTCGTTTTACTTGGTAACAGCACTTTGATAGCAATGTGGCGCGAGAGATTCTGGTCTACTCCACGAAAAACCGCCGCGTAGCCTCCTTTACTAAGTAGAGCCTCGACCAGATAGCGTCCGGCCAAAGCAGTTCTCAGTAGCGGCAGTGCACATGCTCGACAAAATAGTTCGCTGTCCCGGTTGTCAAATCCGCAGTCAACCAGATCGGCGCAGCGTCGCATTCCTCCTCCGAGTCATAAGGGTACCTCTAGCAGAGCCCGCTTTATCAAGTTCTGTGAATGGCACCCGGTAATTATCCATGGCGCTTATTTGCGCATTGTCGTTGTAGCTCTTCCCTTCTTGTTGTAGGATATAGAAAAGATTACGCTAGAATAGATAAGCATTTGTATGCGTATAGTACTAATAGATAGTTTTATGCATCTCCAAATTTTGCCTGTTGTTCCAGAGAACGGGCCCATTCCTGGCAGGTCAGAGCTTCCTGTTTGCGCCCCAATTTCTCCAGTACGACGGCCTTATTATACCAGGCATCTGGCTCTTCAGGAGCAAAGGAAGTTGCCTGGTCGAGAGCGGCCAGAGCTTCATCCATGCGTCCCAGAGCGAAGAGTGAGAGGCCTTTATTGTTCCATGCTGCAATGTAATGTGTATCAACCGCCAGTGCTCGATCAAAAGCATCAATGGCTTCTGCATGACGTTTTAATTCGTGCAAAAGGCTCCCCTTATTATACCAGGCAGAGATGAGCCCATTATCGTATTCGAGAGCACGATCATAGGATTCCAAAGCATCCTCGAACATCTTGAGTGCAGCTAAAACATTCCCTCGATTATACCACGTGCCCGCCAGTGTTTGATCAAGTGAAAGGGACTCGTCATACGCAGCCAACGCTTCAGCGTAACGGCGCATATCACGCAGGTCGTTCGCTTTATCGAACCAGAGCGTTGCGTTGTGTGGATCAAGCTGAAGTGCATGCTCATGCAAAGGGAGTGCCTGTTCTGGATTTTTCATCCTGCGCAGGATATTGCCGCGTGTGTCCCACAGGGAGGAGCGCTGATTATCGATATCAATGGCACGATCGATGGTGATGAGTGCTTCCTCGTAGCGTTGCAGGCTATAGAGGGTATCACTCATTGCCTGCCAGATTGTGCTCTGTTGAGGATCCAGTAGTAATGCGCGGTCAAAGGCTAGAAGCGCTTCTTCCGGCTTATTCTGTTCCGCCAGGGACATGCCGCGACCACTCCAGGCATAGACGTAGTTTGGATCAGACATTAGAGCCTGGTCGTAGCAGTACATTTCTTCCTCGAAGCGGTGCAATTCATGCAGGACGCTGGCACGTAAGGTCCAGAGTTCCGGATCGTCAGAACGTAATAAGAGGGCATAATCGTATGCCTGCAACGCCTCTTCTGGACGACCAAGGTGCAGAAGTGTAGCCCCTTTGCCGCTCCATGCATCGATGGAAGTGGTGTCGTGATTGGCGGCGAGCTCATATGCTGCCAGAGCATCCTGGTAGTCGCTTCGTTCGTAAGCAGCGTTTGCCTCGCTGAGCCAATCATGGTATTGAGGACGAGATGATTGCCCTTGATAAAATTGTGCAGGTAGAAGAGCCTCCGGTGTGTCGATCTGTACAGGTCTGCTTCTGGATGTATCAGGGACCACGATGCGTAGCTGTGTTGCCATCTCACCATCGTCACTCTCGTTCAGCAACACCCCTGCTGGTGCGGGGATATTGCCTCCAAACTCGGTGGTGACACGTGATGTGTAAACCGCTTGTTTTTTTACAGGTGTGAGCTCGGTTTTCACAAGAAAAGCCAGCGGGCCATCCTGCCCGTAATCGGTTACACGAATACTGCCAGGATCAGTAACCCGAGCCGAGAGAGCCCGGGCCATCTCTGCGTCCTGCAGGAAGCTCTCGCGTTCCTGTGCAGTTGTTACGCGTGGAATGAGTGCACGTACAGTCACTGCCTGACCATTATCTTGATCATATGCATCAAAAGTAATGATACTACGATCCTGATTGACGAAACTTTTAATTCCGTAACGTCCTTGCAGAATAGCTCCTCTTAGAGGAAGTCCACATCGTGCACAGAAGCGAGCACTTTTTCGATTTTCAAATCCACAATGTTCAGTATCTAGACACATCCCCATTGCCGTCGTCCTCCCTGTCCTACACATCAATAGTATTGCATTTTGATCTATTGTTCCTTCTACTGTAGCGAAAGTGTGAGTACTTTGTCAATAGAGGAATCGCATGGATAAGCTATCCAAATAGGTCAACGTACACGCTTTCTCTCTTCTAGACAGGATTAATGTGATTTTAATGTGTTATCTACCTGTGTTTTTGTTGGCAAGATGGAAGAAACAAAGTATATAATACAAGGAAAGAGAATGGGACTCGTCAATGAAACTGAACTACGGTGTAGGACGATACACCAGTGTCATTCCAGAAGTACAAGTCATCCCGAACGTTTGAAAAAGTTCACCAATTTGCTCGCGCCTGCACGCCTCGCGAGGTGTGCAGGCACGAGCGACTTAAGAAGTGCAAACGCCTGTTTGGAAAATTCGGGGTGACTTATAAGTCGTCACAGTGGTAGGACTGCGTGCTACTTTGGAAGTCATCCATCCCCTACACCTGATTACTCCATTTAAAAGGATATAGCTATGACTGCATACAAAGATGTATTTGGTGCCCATGCAACGCTTAAGGGTGCATATGGTACTATTAACTACTATCGTCTGGAGGCTCTGGCGCAGATCGGTGTGCAAGGGCTAAACCGTTTGCCATTTACGGTCAAGGTTATCTTAGAAAACTTGCTGCGTCATGCAGGTGGGGAGCTTGTCACGAAAGATGATGTGCTCTCTCTGGCGCATTGGGTTCCGGGCCAATCTGCAAAGAATGAGGCCGAGTACCCATTTCTGCCCTCTCGTGTCCTGCTACAGGATTTTACTGGTGTACCAGCGGTGGCAGATCTTGCTGCGATGCGTTCCGCTGTTGCACGTATGAATGGAGATCCGCAAAAGATCAATCCTCTAGTGCCAGCGGACCTGGTGATCGACCATTCTGTGCAGGTTGATTCCTTTGGTTCGGTCCTGGCTTTTGCGCGTAACGTTGAGCGCGAATACGAACGCAATAGTGAGCGCTATTCTTTATTGCGCTGGGGGCAGCAGGCATTTCACAATTTCCGTGTTGTGCCTCCGGGAACTGGCATTGTGCACCAGGTCAATCTTGAGTACCTCGCCTCCGTTGTAATGACAAAGGAAGAGGACGGCGAAACGGTAGCCTATCCAGATACGCTGGTCGGTACTGATTCGCATACCACCATGATTAACGGACTCGGGGTGTTGGGCTGGGGCGTTGGTGGTATTGAAGCTGAGGCAGTGCTGCTTGGGCAGCCAATCTACCTGCTCACACCAGAAGTAATCGGCGTGCGCCTCTCAGGTGCCTTGCCGGAGGGAGCGACGGCAACTGATCTTGTCTTGACGGTGACGCAGATGCTGCGCAAGCGCGGTGTAGTGGGCAAGTTTGTCGAGTTCACAGGTCCTGGTCTGAGCAACCTGCCATTGGCTGACCGTGCCACTATTGCAAATATGTCGCCTGAATTTGGTGCAACGGCAACGTTGTTCCCGGTCGACGCTGAAACGCTGCGCTACCTGCATATGACCGGTCGTGATCCGCAACTGATAGAACTGGTAGAGCATTACACGAAGGCGCAAGGACTGTTCCGCACGGATGATCTACCTGAGCCACAGTTTGACGAGCTGTTGCAACTCGATCTCGCGACAATTGAACCAAGCCTGGCTGGTCCGCGTCGTCCTCAGGATCGTGTGCCGATGCAAAATCTGGGACAGGTCTTCCGCGCGGCTTATGCAGATCGCTTCGAGTCGGCGGCAATGGTTGCTTCGGCAGAAAAAGCTACAATTCGCTGGTCGGGCGAGGGTGGCAACCCCAATCCTGATCCTGTTGCCCAGGCCGAAGATGCGACGAAAGGGAATGGACATCGGGGCCATAGCGGACACCTCAGAGATGTGCTGGTCCAGCTCGGTGATGTCGAGACGCATATGACCGATGGTTCTGTCGCCATTGCTGCTATCACCAGTTGCACCAATACCTCAAATCCTACGGTGATGATCGCAGCAGGCCTGGTCGCGAAGCACGCAGTAGAGCGAGGGCTCTCCGTCAATCCTGCCGTCAAGACGAGCCTGGCACCTGGATCACGCGCAGTCGTCGATTACCTGCAGAATGCCAACCTGTTGCCTTACCTGGAGGCGTTGCGTTTCCACCTGGTCGGCTATGGTTGCACAACCTGTATTGGTAATAGCGGCCCACTTGCTGAACCCGTTGCTGAAGCAGTGCAGGACAATGATCTGGTTGTCGCGGCAGTTCTAAGTGGTAACCGCAATTTTGAGGGGCGCATTCATCCCCAGGTGCGTGCAAGTTTTCTGGCCTCACCGCCGCTGGTTGTCGCCTATGCCCTGGCTGGTACGGTCGATATTGACCTGACAAAAGAGCCGATTGGGACCGATGCCAATGGCGATGATGTATTCCTGCGCGATATCTGGCCTTCACAGGAAGAAGTACGCGAGGCAGTCACCAGCGCAGTTACGCCGGACGTGTTTTCACGCAACTATGCCAGCGTCTTTGAAGGCGACGAAAACTGGCGTTCATTGACGAACTCAACCGGAGCGCTTTTCGAGTGGGATGCCAATTCTACCTATATTCAGGAGCCACCATTCTTTAAAGATATGTCGCTGGAGCCACAACCCGTCAAGGATATTCACGGTGCACGTGTACTTGCCGTAATGGACGACTCCATTACCACAGACCACATTTCACCTGCTGGCAGCTTCTCGCCTACCAGCCCTGCCGGACGTTACCTGCTGGAACGTGGCGTAGAGAAGCGCGATTTCAACACCTACGGAGCCCGCCGTGGCAATCACGAGGTGATGGTACGCGGCACCTTTGGCAACATTCGCCTGCGCAATCGTCTCACGCCAAATAAAGAAGGCTATTATACCGTTCACCTGCCCGATGGAGAGCAAACGACGATCTACGAAGCGTCAATGCGCTACCAGCAGGAAGGCGTACCATTGATCGTGATTGCCGGAAAAGAGTATGGTTCTGGTAGTTCGCGCGACTGGGCAGCCAAGGGTCCTTTACTGCTCGGTATACGTGCCGCTATCGCCGAGAGCTTCGAGCGTATTCACCGCAGCAACCTGGTTGGCATGGGCATTCTGCCACTACAATTTGTCTCTGGCCAGAGTAAAGAGTCCCTGGGCCTGACAGGACACGAGACCTATGACATCGAAGGCATTGAGCAGGGCTTAAAACCCCGCCAGGAAGTGACCGTAAAGGTGACACGCGAAGACGGTTCGACTTTCTCCTTCCAGACTCTTGCACGTCTGGATAGCGCCATCGATGTCGTCTACTACGAGAACGGCGGTATCCTGCTAACCGTGTTGAGACGGTTAATTGGGTAGCACGGGCTTATAAATCGCGCCCCATGTTGGGTCATTACATGCTCACGTCCCCAAAGGTGTAGGGGCGCGATTTATAAGCCCGTGCGCCGCTCCGCGTCCAGGTGTATAGGAGCCTTATTATTGAAAGACATATTAATAATATGAGAGATGAAGACACAGAAGATACCTCCTATATTGGGAAGCAGGTGGGGAACTATCGTATTACCGAAGCAATTAATAGTGGTGCATTTGGGAGTGTCTATAAGGGAGCTCATCTTTACCTCGCGCATCGCATTGTCGCGATCAAAGTCCTGCACCTCAGCTACCTGGAATCGGACAAAGAACGCGCAAATTTTCTACGCGAGGCCCAGTTCCTCGAAATGCTCAAGCACGAACATATTCTGCCAATCTACGATGTAGGAGTTGACGATGAGGGCTTTCCGTACCTGGTCGCCGAGTTTGCGCAAAACGGCTCGCTGCGTGACCGTATGGAGGAAAATGAAAAGCTGCTCCCCTTAAATGAGGTGCTGACTGTGTTAACACAGGTGGGTCAGGGTCTTCAGTACGTGCACGACCAAAATATTGTGCACCGGGATTTGAAACCAGAAAATATCCTTTTTAATGCAAAAGACGAGGCATTGATTGCCGACTTTGGCATTGCCGTTTTTTTAGAAACGACTAGAACGAAATTTGTCAATGTCATTGGTTCACCGCTCTACATGGCACCGGAGCAGTTTGAAGGAGCAGCAAGCCCACGGAGCGATCAGTATGCATTGGCCTGTATCGCCTATGAACTATTGACGGGCCAGCCCCCATTTATGGCAAAGCATGCGGTCACAATCGGGAAAATGCACCAATCGAAAGTGCCACAACCCCCTTCAGAGATCAATCCGGCTATTCCCGCTTATATAGAGCACGCGCTTCTGCGAGCTTTAGAAAAGCAACGAGAGAAGCGCTATCCCGACATTCTCTCCTTTATTCATGCGCTGCTCAAGGCCCCTTCCACGACCAGACGTAAGACAGGCGATCACTGGCTGGATGAAGGGAATCGCCTGTTCAATGCCGCACGCTATGCAGAAGCCCTTGCAGCATTTGAGCACGCGCTTCAATTTGATCCCGACCAGGTTGATGCATATCAGGGCAAGGGAGATGCACTTTATGCATCAGGGCGTTATGAAGAGGCGATAGCAGCTCATGAAGAGGCGCTGCAGCGGAAGCCTTCCTGCCTGGCAGCTTATGACGGAATTGGTTGGGCGCTACGACGACTGGGACGTTATGAAGAGGCGCTTGCTATCTATGATCGTCTTATAGCGCAAGATGCCAGTTATGCGCCTGCTTACGCAGGGAAGGGAAGAACGCTCTATCGGATTGCGCATTATCACGAAGCCCTTGCCTGTTTCGAGCAAGCCATCCAACTTGCGCCAGATGTGGCACAAACATATGAGTTTAAAGCGGACACGCTTTATCATCTGCATCGCTATGAGGAGGCGCTGGCAGCGTATGAGCAGGCACTGACGTTGAATCCGGAGAGTGCCGAAGTGTTGGATGGAATGGCCTGGGTATTGTGGGGCCTGAAGCGTCCAAAGGAGGCGCTGGCCGCATTTGAGCAAGCGATTCGTGTGCGCCCGGAGGCAGCCTCACCTTATAACGGAAAAGGGAGCCTTCTCTACGAACTGAAGCGCTATCGAGAAGCGCTGGCCGCATTTGAGCAAGCGATCCGGCTCAATCCGCGCCTGGCCTCAGCCTATAATGGTAAAGGAAATGTATTCTTTGCGGTTCGGCGCTATAAAGAAGCTTTAGCAGCCTATGACCGCGCCGTACAGTTGCAGCCGAGGGTCGCAGCCTTTCACTACAACAAAGCGGACACGCTCAAACAACTGGGAAGAATAGAGGAGGCGCAGGAAGAGTATGAGCAAGCACAGCAGTAAGGAAATACGTGTTGACTGCAAAATATGATATAGAACTTCTCAGATATCTCTCAATACTTAATCGTTCAATTCTGATGAATGATGGGGCGAGGCACACGCCCCTACACCTGAATCGATCCCTAACTGCCGCAGAAGACCATTGATGCTATCTCCTGCGGTATGCTGGACAACCATATCTTCAGCTTATCTATTATTATTCTTGTCTAAAAGCAAAGGCCACGTGCCGCTAATGGCTCCCTGTACTTGTATAGCCAGGACTCCATTTTTACGTGGATAGAAAGCATCGGGTAGTAGAGGCCAGATGCCGAGCCGATAGATTTTCCCTTGTTCTTTTACACGGGAGTAAGAAACATCATGGGTTGGATGCAGCAATGCAAGACCACGCGACCCCAAAATTCCCAGAACGCCTGCTTTACTAGCGCTCACTGATGGGCAAGTGTTTGCATCAGGTGAAAGCAATGGACATTCCTGAGCGGCTGTTCGCGCCAGGGAGATATCCCTATAGGGCCAGGTGGGCACGCCAGTACTATCTCCAATTTGTGGAATAACCAGCAATGCGATGCCAGGAGGTATATATGGCTGCGTTGCCGCGGGTCGATAGTTGAGCAGAAAATTCTTGATGGCAAAGATGTGCCGGGTCTGTTCATCTCCTGGCGTCGTCGGTTCACCATAGAGTCTGACCTGTTTATGCTGACCATTGGCATCAACACTCAAGAGCAGTGAGCCTGCATCAGGAATGGGGTGCCCATAGGCATCTTTTGTGCTTGCAAAGAAGCTATCTTGATGCACAATCACATTCAGAATGGAGCGAATATTGTCAGGCGAAAGGTGTGCCTGGACCACGTCCAAGTTATTGCTAGCTTTAAAAACGAGCAACCCATCTTCATAGAGCGTCCATTCTGGCACGCCGCTAATAGATGGATAGATGAAACCGGGCACTTGAAAGAGCTGTACAATGATGTGGCCAGCCTCTTGATGGGGAGATAGGCCCGGTGCTGCGGCCTCCACCGATGAGGTGCTACTTGCTTTCTGCAGGTAACCTCCCAGAAGGGTGAGTGCCAATACTACAATGACAATACTCGACAGTTGTAAACGCCTGAGGGACAAATGTAAGCGATTTAACATAAGTGATATTCCTCTTTCTACTATGTGATGCCTCCACTACTTTTATTATAATCCGCCCTCATTACTGTTTGACTGTCAGTTGATGCTTTTGACGTATCACTTTTCTGGAGAAAAAGGTATTAGACACATCACACCGAAAACGATTATACTCATTAGCAGATAGAGTAATTGGGTCTCCATCCTTTGATGGAAAAGGATGGAGAGTTCGGCAATTGTTAGTCTTGACGAAAGGAAAGAGTATGTCCGAGATCAATCAGCAAAATCCATCCCATGATGCCGCCACACGCGCAAAACTTCAGCAGGTCCAGAGCCGTTTTGGAGCAGTAGCAGCGGATTATGTTACCAGCAAGGTGCACGCCAGCGGTCAGGATCTGACCTGGCTGGTGGAACTCGCCGCCCTCACCGGTACTGAGCGCGTATTGGATGTCGCGACGGGAGGTGGGCATGCCGCTTTTGCTCTGGCTCCTCATGCGGCGGAGGTGGTCGCCCTGGATCTCACCCAACCTATGCTGGAAGTAGCGCAAAAAGAGGCTGAGGTGCGGCAACTACACTCTATTCGTTTTCTGGAAGGTGATGCTCAGGCTCTACCTTGTGAAGATAGTAGCTTTGATGTCGTTGTCTGTCGGCAGGCCGCTCACCATTTTCCTGACGTGCGCCAGTGTGTTAACGAGTGGGTACGTGTGCTCAAGCCGGGTGGAAAGCTTCTATTGATTGATTCGGTCTCTCCGGAGGAGCAGGAGCCAGATGTATTGCTCGAAGAAATAGAAATCTTGCGTGATCCTTCCCATGTACGTAACCATCGCATCTCTCAATGGACGCTTTTTCTGAACGAAGCTGGCTTCGCAGTGAACTCCGTGCGCGAATGGAGCATCTTCCTGGATATTCCTTCCTGGACGCAACGTATGCGCACACCACCCGATTCGGTTGCAATGATTAAGCAACTCTTACGCAACGCCTCACTTGCTGTGCGCGAACGTTTGCATATTGAGGAGCGGAATGGGATACTCTCTTTCATGTTGCCCGCCGTGCTGCTTGTTGCTACGAAGCCAGAAGAGATTTAAATACTCATTTTTATAGAGATGAAGAAGGGATGAGATGACAACTGCTAAACAGGGACTCTACAGGGCGCAGGGGCTTTCGCAGACGGAACTGGCAGAAATCGAGCAACTTGTGCAGAGATGCAATGCCCATGAAGGGCTGGACCTGAAGATCAATTGGGAAACGCTTCGTGCGCGACCTCATCACGAAACAAACGATTTTCTCTATTATGAACAGAATATCCCTGTAGGTTTCCTTGCCCTGTATTCTTTCAATCCACATGAGGCCGAAATTAGTGGTATGGTGCATCCCGCGTATCGACGCAAAGGTATCTTTACTACCCTGTTTCATGCCGCTCTGGAAGAATGTCAACATAGAAACATTGTTCGGATGTTGTTGATTGTCGAACATGTTTCTACTTCAGGCCAGGCATTTGCCAGAACGCTGGATATCACTTATGATCACTCAGAATATAAGATGGTGCTGGAGGAACCGCGTTTACCCTCCTCTTTCGATGAACGTTTGCAGTTTAGGGAGGCGCAGGAAGAGGATATTCCAGTGCTGACACATATTACCGCTCTTGCCTTTGACCTGTCTGAACAGGGTGTTGATTGGTATTCGTCGAAGGTATTGGCTAACCTGGCGCGGCGTTACTACGTTGGGGTACTTAAGGACGTAGGTGTTATAGGCAAACTCGATGTGTCTCTCGTCGGACAGGAAGCGTTCATCTATGGCTTCGGAGTTTTGCCTGAGTACCGGGGGCGTGGCTACGGACGACAGCTTCTCGCACGTACCATTCAAGCTCTCTTTGCGATGAGAAAGACGCAGATCGCACTTGAAGTGGCTACGGTCAATAAAAATGCCCTCTCGCTTTACCAGTCATGCGGCTTTAGAGAGACTGGGAGCTATGATTATTATGCACTTTCCGTTCATTTAGGGGATCAGGCGTAGGGGCGTTACCTTGCGTGCGCCCGCTTGCCAGGGACTATGACAATGCAACCAATCTGTAAAGGCTGTGGACAACCGATCTGGGGCAATTATCTTACGGCCCTCGATGCAACATGGCATCCTGAGCACTTCGTCTGTGCCGCCTGTGGCCGCCCTATTGGAGGGACAGGCTTCCAGGTCCATCAGGGAGTGCCCTATCACTTTGAGTGTTTCCGAGACCGTATCGCGCCGCGTTGTGCTTACTGTGGCAAGCCTCTGGTGGGTGAATACTTGGTGGATCAGTGGGGAACTCGTTATTGCAAAGAGCATCAGAGCCAGTTTCCGCGTTGTGCCTATTGTGGTCGCCTGGTGCCACCTCGGGATCAGGAGCCTGGAAATGATGTTACGCGCTGCCCTATCTGTCGCTCTACCGCTATTGAGACTGCGGAGGTGGCAAAACCCATTTTTTCCCAATTGATTCGCTGGGTTGGTGCGCAAGGCTTGCGTTATAATAACCTGCGCCTCAGTCTTGAACTCTGTGATCGTGCAAAGCTAGCTCGTTACCTGAGCGAACGTAACCTTACCCATTCGCTTGGTGCTACTATGAGCACTACCTATATGCAAAATGGGCAGGTTCAGCGTACTGAAGTGAGCGGGGTAGCTGTTTTGCATGGTCTGCCCGCGACCCTCTTCCAGGGCGTTACCATCCATGAACTCGGCCATGTCTGGTTGATTGTGAACGGTATCTCCGGCTTGCCATTGTGGGCTGAAGAGGGCTTTTGTGAGTTGCTCTCCTATCGTTACTACACTGGATTGAATACGCCTGAGGGCCGCTATCATGCCACAGCTATCGAGCATAATCCCGATCCAGTCTATGGCGAGGGTTTCCGGCGTGTGTGTGCGATTGCCGACTCAACAGGTTTCCAGCGTTTTATTGAGATTATGCAAACAACGAAGCGTTTACCCAACCCTTAGATTTTTCTACGGCATGTTTTTGTGTATAGCGATTTAAAATGCCAGGGATGCGATGAGATCTGGGCTGCAGTCTTGACCTGTGCGGCTAAAAGTGTGCAACGAGTGGACATAAAAGGCAAGGAGAAGCTAAGGAGGAAAACTGGGAGAGAGAAAAACATGAGGAGTGAGAGCATACTGCTCTATGACTGATTCCTCATGAGTTTTACGGACTAGATGAGATCGTTACGGTGAGGGTAGACGTATACGTTCCGACTAGAGTGCTGGTTGGGATAGCGACGGAAATGACAGGCGTCAGCGTATAAATGCCCATACCTGTACTTACAGCCGTTCCGAAGAACTTGACTGGCGAGGGAGGGGTAGTTCCAGCTGGAATGGCGATGGGAGGCGTTATGCCATTGGTCAGAGTAGCTTGAGAACAGGTACCGACAGAGGTGCAGGCTGCAGATATGCCAGTCATAGTCGAGGCTGTCGTTGGCAGGGTTTGAGCGTTGCCAGAAGTGGCAAACTGAGTGGAGGTGATCGTGAGATTCCATCCACTTCCACTGCCTGTCAGATCGCTCACTGAAAACGGCATATTGAAAGTTGCAGTACTGCCTACAATGCCAGAGAAGGAATACGATGATGAGATTGTATTACTTAATGAGCCTGCAGAAATGGTTCCTTGCATTACCGGGGAGTCGGCAAGAGCAGGCGTGCTGGCAAAAGGCAACAGGAGTCCTGCTACAATAAGGAGCATGCAAAGCACACTGCATCTATACGGGCTGCGAAAATGTTCTATCAGGTTCAACATTGCTATCACCTATTTTTAATTTCTATACGTTAACGATATGTGATGCGAACGATCAGGGAAGAAGTCTCGCATCCAACAGAATATATATTACTATCGCTTTATTATGAGATATCATGAAAATGTAATTTTGGCACACTTTACTCTATCGGCTATTGTTTGCTTTTCTTTATCTGACGGTGGTGGGAGAGGGCTATACAGTGGAAAGGATGTTGAGCGAATCCGACTGGCGGGTTCTTGCTTGGCACCCTTTCACTAAACTGCCAGGGCATTTTCTGTCCTATAGATCGTTACAGAGCGGGTATCCCGTCATTTAACTGCAAGGATACTTACTCTGTAACAATTGGCTATTGACAACTTCTACGGTCCCGAGACAATCAGGAGAGTGTAGGTACTCGTGTAGCTACCAGTTTTCGTCGAACCAGGAATGGTAACGGCGATGGTTGGTGTAACTGTGTAAACGCCTGAACCTGAGGCGGCGGCTGTGCTAAAGAACTTGAGAGCTGTAGGAGCAGTGGTTGCGGCTGGAATTTGAACGGGATACGTCGTTGAACTCGTCAGAGTAGGTGAAGAACAGGTACCTGCACTGGTACAGTTAGCCGTGATACCGGTAATATTCGATGCTGTGGTTGGGATCGTATTAGCTCCACTGGTCAGGGTAGTGGAGGTAATCGTGAGATTCCAACCAGCTGCGCCTCCTGTTAGATCGCTTCCTGAGATTGGTAAGGTAAACGTTGGCGTGGATCCGATGGTACCTGAGAAGGTGGCCGCGGAAGCCGATTCGCTCAACGTGCCCGCACTCACTGTTCCTGTGACACCTGGAGTGTCGGCAAAAGCCGTTGTGGCGGTCAGGAGACCTGGCAGCAGGAGTGCTCCTACCATGAATGTCGCGAGAACTATACCATTCCTATACAGATGATGAAAATGTTTTTTTGAATTCAGCATGCGTGTCCTCTTTTTTCTTTATAATCATTGAGATGCAATGGCTGCTTCCAGTGGAGATGAATATCTGCCAGAAGCGATACATAATTGTGATTGAAACGTCAGTGTATTTAAGGGCTATCTATGAATGACTTTCATAAGCCAGGCAAGAGAGAGCTTCCATTCCCCTTCACAGGCCTCATACAACTTGTGTCTCAACCCTACTTGTTACTATCGACCGTTACTGATATTTCTGTAGTGTTTTCTCTGCGGCCTGAGAATTTTGCTTGTCCTACGTTTGTCAAAGTGACGCTCTACTCCGGTCCCCCAGAAGGATGGAGATCCCCACCTTACTTATTACTATCGGTTGGTCCTTGTTTTTCTTTAGCGCCTATCATGATCCCTGACTTTTAGGGTCACCATAGCGGGTTCTTGTTCGAAGCCCTTTTCCTAAACTGCCAGGGCATTGTCTGTTCTATAGAGCTACAGAGCGGGTATCCCTACAGTTAAATGCTGGGATACCCGCTCTGTAACAATTGGCTATTGACAACTTCTACGGTCCCGAGACAATCAGGAGAGTGTAGGTACTCGTGTAGCTACCAGTTTTCGTCGAACCAGGAATGAAAACGGCGATGGTTGGTGTAATCGTGTAAACGCCCGAACCTGTGGTGATTGCAGTACTAAAGAACTTGATCGCTGCAGGAGCAGAGACGGCTGCTGGAATTTGAACGGGATACGTCGTTGAACTCGTCAGAGTAGGTGAAGAACAGGTACCTGCACTGGTGCAGTTAGCCGTGATACCGGTAATATTCGATGCTGTGGTTGGGATCGTATTACCCCCACTGGTCAGGGTAGTAGAAGTAATCGTGAGATTCCAGCCAGCGGCACCGCCTGTCAGATCGCTTCCCGAGATTGGTAAGGTAAACGTTGGGGTGGATCCGATGGTACCTGAGAAGGTGGCCGCGGAAGCCGATTCGCTCAACGTGCCCGCGCTCACTGTTCCTGTGACACCTGGAGTGTCGGCAAAAGCCGTTGTGGCGGTCAGGAGACCTGGCAGCAGGAGTGCTCCTACCATGAATGTCGCGAGAACTATACCATTCCTATACAGATGATGAAAATGTTTTTTTGAATTCAGCATGCGTGTCCTCTTTTTTCTTTATAATCATTGAGATGCGATGGCTGCTTCCTGTAGATGATGAATATCTGCCAGAAGCGATACATAATTGTAGTTGAAACGTCAGTGTATTTAAGGGCTATCTATGAATGACTTTCATAAGCCAGGCAAGAGAGAGCTTCCATTCTCCTTCACAGACCTCATCCAACTTGTGTCTCAACCCTACTTGTTACTATCGGTCGTTACTGATATTTCTGTAGCGTCTTCTCTGCGACCGAGAATTTTGCTTGCCCTACGTTTTGTCAAGGCGTTTCAACCTTACTTGCGGGGCTTGTGAATTATCCGCTCTCCTCGCGCCTACGGCGCTCGCAAAAGGTTTTTAATGGTGTGTTTTTCGGGCACTGCCCGAAAAACACACCATTAAAAACCAAAAGGGCCCGCGCAGCGAGCCAACACGCGGAGAAAAACGCTAATTCACAAGCCCTGACCTTACTTGTTACTATCGGCTGGTAATTGTTTTTCTTTAGTATCTTTTTCTCCACAATGCAAGTTATTCTCTCCCTTAAGTTTGCGCCGATACTGACGATTATGAATAGCGGGATGATACATTCATATGAACATGCAGGAAGGTTATATTGAAGAGGTTCTGCTCATATGGATACTGTTTTGAGAGATATCGGAGAAAACAATGAGACCACAAGCATCAAGAATTTTTACAGGTAAGAACGTTACCCTTTTAGGGAGTGCAATACTCTTCCTTGCCGCAATTTGTTGTATAGGAATAAGCGCCCCTGCACATGCAGCCGGGGGTGTGCCAGTGATTGGCATAAAACCGGCGTACTTTAATCCCAATGATCCAATCAGTCGAGCCTACTTTATCTTCAACAGTAAGCCAGGTGCGCATATCCAGGATGCGGTACGTGTTACTAATAGTGGGACAGTAGCAGGACGTGCGACGCTCTATGGGGCGGATGCAACGACAGGAGCAACCAGTGGAGCAATCTATCTGGATCAAACAGCCAGGCGGCAAGATGTTGGTAGCTGGCTCACGCTGGGGAAATCGTCGCTGACACTTGCTCCGAGGCAGAGTGTACTTGTTCCTTTTGAGGTTACGCTACCAAAAAGTGTACGTTCTGGTGATCATTTAGGTGGAATTGGGATGGAGGTAACGCCTCTTGGAAACCAGCCAAAGGAGGCTAGCGGGAAGGGGAACACCGTGCAGATCCAGACACGTATTATTACCGTTATCGCCGTCGAAGTGATTCTGCCAGGTGCTGCCATCGAGGCATTGAGTGCTTCAGGCATTCAGGCAGGAGGTGACAATGGGTACCAGTCTTTGCAGATCGCGCTCCACAATACAGGAACGATGATGTTCAAGTCGTCCGGGACGCTGCAGGTAATGGATGAGCATGGAGCTCTCTTGCAAACGCTCCCAGTCAAGCTAGATACCTTTCTGCCAATGACCTCAATCAACTATCCGGTCTATCTTAAGAAGGCGCTTGGAGCTGGAAACTATCAAGTTGCGCTCATGTTGACCTATGGAGATAATCACATTCTGCGTTATGATTCCCATTTCACAATCACAGCGCAGCAAGTCCAGCAGGCATTTCCGACCAGTAACACGCTGCAATCACCGGCGGTGAGTAGTGCGTTACCATGGTGGATGTTTGTTGTGGGTGGATTCTTCGTACTTTGTGGGCTTCTTTTCTTGATCCAGCAAAGTCGTCGTTTCGCCTCAAGTATGCGCGAGAAGAGGAAAGTGAAAGAAGAGGAAGCAAAAGAAGAGGAAGCAAAAGAGTCTCGTGTCTAAAACGCAGGGATACAAGCAGGCAAGGAAGCCTGTTAAATTTGGCAAGCGAGGAGGATTACAGAGCCAGGGATAGGGGTGTGTGAGCAAGGGTGTACACAGAAAAACACGGCATTGTGCTTATCCGGTCACCGTAAGGTGGAAGAAAAACCTCTCTTCGCAAAGGAGAGGATTTTCTCATCATTCCTGCGGAGAATAGTTATACGAGCACATCGCTTATCTCACCTACGAGCTTCTGAATTTCGCGCAGTCTGCGTTCTGCTAATTCGACATTTTCTAATGCCTGAGCCAAAATGCGAGCCTCCAACGAGGGATACGATTCGGCGATCTCGGGATCAATAGAGCCGCCGACAAGTTCAAGAGCGCGACTCAGATTGTCTTCAATGGTTGCAGTTAACATAGATTGTACCTCTCCAAATTCCAGATGATGGACGCTTCTGATTGAGACACTCTTCTCTATCGGTACGGTACACGACAGCACGCTCTTCGTACATACATCACTATTGCTCATTACGTACGCTGAAGATGAATAGTTACAACAAAGAGCACATCTTTCTGTTTGTCTTCTGTATCTAAGTCCTATATTACACCAGAGGCAAAAAAATCCCAAATAGGGCGCCAACATTCCTACCAGATTCCTTCCAAAGTACCATCTCCCTGCTTAATGTTATACAAAGCCCTATGGATTATTTCAAAGAAGCCGATAGTTATTCGTAGGAAATGAAAAAGAAAAAATCTTCTGGAAGGAATTTGAGGCACTCAACATCAGAACCCTAAAGGTTGTTTTAAGAGAGCCGATATTGTTCTATAGGATATGAAAAAAGCTTCTAAAAGAGAAGAACATTAAGGAAAATGTTAATACGGTACAACTGAGAGTATTGATTAGCTCACCCCCCTTATAGTGAGCGTATCAAAAAATTGTATATGTAACACCCAGAAAAGGAAACGAAAAACAATGAAAAATCTTTTGACATTCATCACAACCAGGCGTATTGCGAGTGTCGTTGCTGGTGTGGCGATGGTGGGATTATTGGTGGGCGGAAGTGTGGGAACGGCGTTTGCCGCTGACCCTACAGGTGCTGGTACATTTACCATTGGTGGAGGAACTCTATCAGATAGTATGGGAGCTATTGTTATTAATAGTGGATCTGATGTTACTCTTGGTGTAGCCCAGAATGTTCCTATAGTGTTACCAATTGGCGTAGTCGATCCTACTGGCACAGGTAACGGATGGAATGTAACCATCGAAGCGACCCAATTTACCACCACAGGTGGAACGCCCCATATTCTCGCGGGCGTACCTGCGATAACGGGAGTTACGACTTCAAGCGTAGTAGGGACAGCGCCTACGAGCAACATATCGTACAGCCCCCTGACAGTTCCTGTTACTGGTACTGATGCTGCTGTACCTTTGTTTGAAGCTACAGCAGATACAGGTATGGGTAGTGTTACCCTGACACCTACCATGACTTTGCCTGTTTCTACCAATGCCTATGCGGGTAGCTACTCAAGTACCTTCACTGTAGGCATAGTTAGTGGACCAGTAGCATAGAGCTAATCTTTCAGCGCTTCCATTCCAGACGGGGGAGAGAACATTTCTCTCCCCGTTCTGAAGACGAGCAAGAAGTAATAGATAGTTTAACTCATAATTTCGATAGTTATCCCTCTCGCATATCTAAAAAGTCATCGTCACAAACAACAGTTAAAATTCACCAAGGAGAAAGATACAATGCAAAACTCCATTATGGAAGGAAGCCGCACAGGTAGACGGCTTCCAGGGCTACAGCTCTCAGGCATCTTTCTGATAATTATCTTGTTGCTAATTTCTCATCTAACGGTTCACGCTCAGCCATCCGCTGGCCACCCAAACTTTGCATTGCAACCTGCAACGTATAATCCCGCAGTGCGAGCCACAAAGTCGTATTTCATTCTTGATGCAAAAGCAGGTGCTACGTTATCAGAAAGTGTGCGTGTTACTAATGCTGGTACAGCAATAGGGAGTGTCAGTATATATCCTGTCAGTGCAACCACAGCTCAAACAAGTGGCATCGCCTATCTGTCAAAGAGTGATCCTCTACGTGATGTCGCATCCTGGATAAAATTGGACAAACAGCAATTAACCCTGGCACCTGGTCAAAGTCAGATAGTTTCATTTAAGCTTGCCATTCCTGCTTCTACTCATCCAGGGCAGCATATAGGTGCTATTACTGCTGAGAATCTTACACTTCAGCACTCTCCTGGAAAAGGCTCACTTAATATTAACATACAGAATATCAGCGTTATGGCTGTTCAAGTAACCATCCCTGGTCCTGCTCTTGAACAAATGAATGTAACAGGCATCAACGCAGGAGGCTCAAACGGATATCAGAGCCTGCTTGTAAGTATGGCTAATACTGGTAATCAGATGATCAGTCCCAATGGTAATTTGAGTGTCAAAGATTCTCAGGGGCGTTTCTTACAAGTTTTGCCCTTGAAGTTGAATCTCATTTTGCCTGATACCCGGATTAACTATCCCGTTTACATGCGAAAACAAGCTCTCTCCGCCGGAGATTATCAGGTCTCATTAGTACTGCACTACGGCAATGGGAAAACACTGAGTTATACAACAAAGCTAACTATCACACAGGATCAAATCAACCAGGTCTTCTCCAATGGACCTCTACAGGCACCAACAAATAACTCCATGCCCCTATGGCAGATCATTCTCGTGGCTCTCGCGGCAATCGTCCTGCTCTTCGTAGGTGGACGTAAAGTCTATAGCCTGATTGTTGCGCGTCGTCGTCGCAAGCAAGTTGAGAGTGTTATGCATGCAGAGGGAAACATGAGCAATCAAGCAGAGAACCATCAGAAGAAGAGGAATAAGGTAGCTTAGGTAGTATTCTATTCAGAAGGGGCCTGACTCCTCAGCGCCTGACGGCGCTTCGCAAGCCGTTTTGTGTAGATGGTGGGATTTGCGGCTTCCAGCCGCAAATCCCACCATCTACACAAAACCTGGGCGAGCCACCGTAGGTGGCGAGGAGACCTGAATAGTTACTTCAGTTCTTTTCATAACGAAAAAGCGATGGAAGTGAGTATTCATAAAAGATGGGTACTCACTTCCAGTTTTGTGTATATAGCTGTTGTTCTGTTTCTTATTTGATATATGGAACATAAAAATTTGCTTAGAATTGTATTGAAGTGCTTTATTTATTGATTTTCTGTGTATAAGCATGGTAAGATTCTTGTAGGCTTGTAGTGAAGGTGGTTTTGTTGCAAGCGGCGACGAAAAAAGCCGGCAGTCTCGTATTGGCTACATATTCAGGATAGGTATGGAATAAAGAGAGGAGAAATTGTATGGCAAACTATGCAGAACATCATGCAGCGGTAACCGTAAATGCGCCAGTGCAACAGGTGTATGCTCTGTTTTCGCATTTTAATGACTTTCCCAAATTTATGAGTTTTGTTAAAGAGGTCACCTATTCCGATGACCAGCACAGCCACTGGATAGCCGAGGTTGCCGGACGCCACGAATGGGATGCCGTAAACGAGAACTGGATTCCCGATAAGCAGATTGGCTGGCATGCGACGAATGGCCTTGATAATTTTGGGAGGGTGACATTTGAGCCCTCTGGTTCCAACCAGACCAGAGTTGATGTCTTTGTCAGCTATGATCCACCTGTTGGTGTGATAGGTGACCTCGGAGAGAAGTTGGGAGCTGGTAGCCGCTTTGAAAATGCGTTGCAGAGTGATCTGACTCACTTTGCGCGTATGGTTGACGAGGTACCGGCTGGAGCGCTTGATCCGAAACTCGTCGAACTATCTGTTTCATGATGATAGTGCGGCGGTGAAGGGTACAACGACGCAGAGGCAAAACGAAACAATGTATAGTGATCCTAATCAGCCTCAATACGCTGGAGGGACGCGGGTCACAACTGATCGTGATATCACGGGAACGACTAATCAGGATCTGGCGACGGGAAATACTAATCCAGCTGTACCCGGTAGCAATCCTTCTCCGGCTGATCCTGGCAGAACGAATTACTAGCGCCTCTCGCGTAGAGGTGATGTTCATTTTGTAGTAATAACGATCTAGTTGAGCAGTGATGGGCGTAAAATATTTTTGCGGCTGTCACTGCCCTAGAAGTCTTCCGCTTCAGACCAGGGATGCATCCTTTTGTTTTTTCGTCCTCAATTTATTGTATAAAGGAAACTCCAGCTCCGTGCCTATTTCCAGAAGAAGGATGCTGGTCCATGTCTTCCCTGCTGCTTTTCTCCAGAATGTCGATAGAAGATAGTGAGATGATTTGTGCAGCATATCCACTGATATCCCATCGATTATAAAGCAAAGGGAGACACACGGCAAATGAATACGAGACACATGATGGGCAGCTTTATGTCCTTTGGATTGAGCACCATTTTCTTCTTATCTATGTTGCTGTTTCCAGCATCAGTGCAAGCTGCAACCAACCCATCTCTTGGAACGGCTGGCAATTTCGCGGTACTGGGTGCCAGTACGGTTACGAATACTGGTTTGACCACGGTGGAGGGCGATATGGGGGTAAGTCCAGGAACTGCAGTTACTGGATTTCCGCCCGGAACCATCAGCGGGACGATACATGGAGATGACGCTGCTGCCCAGCAAGCTCAGAAGGACGCATCTGTCGCCTATACGAATATTGTGGGACAATCCTGCACTAGCAATTTGACTGACCAGGATCTTGGTGGCAAAACTCTGACACCAGGGGTCTATTGTTTCGATGCCTCAGCCCAATTGACCGGAACACTCACCCTCGATGGGCAGGGAGATTCCAATAGTGTCTTTATCTTCCAGATAGGAAGCAACCTCGTTACCGCAAGTAATGCCAGCGTGGTGCTCATTAATGGAGCGCAAGCATACAATAGCTTCTGGCAGGTTGGTAGTTATGCAACGTTGGGAGCAGATACGAACTTCGCAGGAAATGTACTGGCCCAGACCTCCATCACCGCTGTTACAGGTGTAGCGACGAATGGTGGCCTGTATGCCCTCAATGGCGCGGTGACATTAGATACTAATACGCTTGCGATTGCGAGGGGACCATTCACTGTGGCATTCGATTTAGAATTGTTCAGTCCTATAATCCTCAACGGTCAGGATCAAACGATGACGGGACAATTTACGGTGGCAGTCTCAGATCAAACAGGAACGGATGCCGGGTGGCACCTGATGGTGACCTCAACGCAATTCCAGACGGCAGGAGGAAAAACGTTGTCGACCACAGCCACTTCGATCACTGCAGTGAACGCCACTTGTGCATCCCAGTCGTTCTGTACGAATGCGACCAATTCGCTCTCGTATCCCATTATGCTGCCAGCGGGGACAACCTCTCCACCAGCAGTAAAGTACTTTACTGCTGCAGCCAATACTGGCGAGGGTAACCTCACTGTGACCGCAACCCTGTCTCTTAAAGTACCTGCCGCTATCTACAGCGGAATGTACAGTGCGGCAACCAACGTCAGCCTTGTCTCAGGGCCCTGAAACTTCTCATGTGAAAAGTTCATGCTGATGGGTTATGCGGGAGAGTGCCGCCTTTCATCCTTCTTTCTCCGGAACATTTTCAGCGATCCCGCGTGTTATAAATAACGGTTTGAATTTTATATAGTAGTGTTTAAAGAAAGATAGACGGATGGCAGATAGTAAAAATCGACCTTCTAAAGCGACAGACGAGGAAACGACAGAAGAGACAGCGTTAAATACGCTGGTTGACCTTATCGATCAGGACATAGAAACGCTGGTTTCTATGCGTATGCGTGCAGAGCGAGAGATCAGCCAGCACCAGCGCCGGATCGAAAAAATTACCGCTAATCTGGGTCGGCCACGTTTTCTTTACTTCATTTTATCTTTTGTGCTGTTATGGGTGGTAGTGAACATGATTTTTGTACGCCTGCGAGGAGTGGCTTTCGATCCTCCGCCTTTCTACTGGCTAGAAGGGATTATCGGCTTGAGTGCGTTATTGATGACGACCGTTGTCCTCATCACACAGAATAGACAGGGAAAGATAGATGATCAGCGGCGGCACCTGGACCTCACAATCACGCTACTGACTGAACGCAAGGTGAGCAAACTGATCGACCTGGTCGAAGAATTACGCCGTGACATGCCGATGGTCAAAGATCGCCATGATCCACAGGCCGAGGTGATGAAAGAGATGGCTGATCCCGACGCAGTACTGACCTCATTCAACCGTGCAATGGAAGAGACGGCCCCAGAAGCGAGTTGATACATACATATACGCCGATTTATAGAGTGCATTTCTCACAAATTCGCGCCAAAAACATTGACTTTTCCAGTAGGATAGGTTATACTTCCAGTGTTCCTAAAAAATGAGAACGAAGTATTCCCAGGGAAACAAAAAGACCCTGGCACTAGGCAATAAGGCCTAGCATTGGTAATCCGGAAGGAGGCACGCAATGCTAATGACCAAGAAACCAATCCGCCTACAAGGGATGGTATTTCAGATTGACGAGTAGGGCCCGTAGAAGCGGGCAGTCCGAGCCCCTGGACGTCTGACCAGACCCGGTATATTAGCCGCATCTCGAAGTAAAGAGTTATGCAATGTCTATGTCGACGGCATCCGTCGCGAGGATGGCAGAGGGAAACAGGGGATTACTGAATAAATCTACCAGTAATTTCTTAACCTATGTGGAGTAGGACCCGGTTGATGTATATACGGGAGTAATGTAGATCAAGAAACACACGAGGGGACTGGATAACCGTGATTGTCCAGTCCCTAGTGCTATTACTGGCATTCTTTCTATACTTTGCGCATCTTACTCTATTCTTTCACCCACAAATGTATCTACTCTCTATTCCAACCTCCGGCCATAGCGACCCAACCATTTTTTCATAGAAAAGCAATATTTGATTACCTTTCTATTCCTACGTCTTAGAGAATGTAGAGTTAATCATATAGTGATTGGAAATTTTGACAAACTGTAAGGGGTTAAAACAATTATGGCAATTGCCGATTCTATGAGCCTTTTTAGTGATCATCATCTATCTTGTGGGTATCGCTCTGATTTTGACTATCCTGATCCTCTCTATTCAAGCGTTGTTGCTGGCTATTCGAGCATTGAAGAAATACTTGCAATCATAGTTATGATATACTGGCACAATGGTAAACTCGAATATTGCGCATCAGCGCCTGCACAATCAACTTATTTCGCAGTCACTAATGGAAAAACCGGGTGATGTAGTGAGATGTCTGGGTCCTGTTCAAGCTCAGGATTATGCTGGGGCAAAATGGGCACTTGGCTTGCGTTTACAAAGTGCTACTCACAATGATATAGAGCAGGCATTCAGTGATGGGGCTATCTTGCGCACACATCTCATGCGGCCCACGTGGCATTTTGTCTCACCTGCGGATATTCGTTGGATACTTGCGCTTACGGCTCCACGAGTCAACGCGATCAGTGCCTATTACTATCGCAAACAGGAACTGGACGATGCGGTATTTTCACGAAGTAACGCAGCATTGGAAAAAGCATTACAGGGTGGCAACCAGCTTACGCGGCCAGAGATCCAATCCATCCTCGGGCACGCTGGTATTGCTACGAATGACCTGCGTTTTACTCACATAATGATGCGTGCCGAATTGGACATGATCGTCTGCAGTGGGGCAAGGCGTGGCAAACAATTCACCTATGCACTGCTCGACGAACGTGCGCCAGATGCTCCCATGCTGGAGAGGAACGAGGCGTTGGCCGAACTTGCCAGGCGTTATTTTAGCAGCCGGGGGCCAGCGACATTGGAAGATTTTGTGTGGTGGTCGGGCTTGACAGCGACTGATGCCAGAGCTGGTCTGGCGATGGTCCGATCGGAATTTATCCATGAAATTATTGATGACAGGACCTACTGGTTTTCTCCGTCTATGCCCATTGCTAAAGATGCAGTGCTGACGGCTCATTTACTGCCGCCTTATGATGAGTATACTATTGCTTATAAAGATCGCAGCGCAGTGCTCGATCCTGCGTATATCATCCAGACGAGAAATGGAATCTTTAGCCCTATAATTATCATGGATGGTTGTATAGTTGGTACGTGGAAGCGTACATTCAAGAAAGACAGCGTTTTGATTGAAACGAGTCTCTTCTCTCCACTCAACGAAAGTGAAACACGCGCCATCTCCGCAGCAATAGGCCGTTATGGTGCATTTCTTGATATGCCTGTTGAAACATCGTAGGGACCAGATTTATCGCGTCCGGCGATTTATCTATATCCTTACTATGGGCGCGATTGATCGCGCCCTACCCATATTTCATGAATTCATTAGTCCGCTAACTTTTCGAGCACGAAATCGCATAGTCCACGGATGTGACGCTCGATGGGGACATAGACTCCCCCGTTTTTATAGGCTTTAGAAGTCATTCCCTGTTGCGTCCATGTACAGACCTCCCAGTCCTGCCGATTGACGAGATCAAAGATCCTCACTGCATCCATCGGATCAAATGCTGGATCTTGCATGGCGACTGGATCAAACAGCCAGTCGCAGACGATGCGTGTATGGTCCGGTGCTTGAGGATACAATGTGTGAATGACGACGTGATCATGGAGCAGGTTAAGCAACATATTTGGCAGCAACTCAATGCCATAATAGCGTCGTAGATCTGCGGGTAGCAGTCCTGGTAATGGGGGTCGCGACGCTTTGCCAGTAATGGTAAACGCTTCAGCCCCGTCGGCCAGCGTGGCAGATGCGCCATCAACGTAGACGGTGCCATCTCGATAACCGGGCAATAAATCGCAGAGTTCGGGGTGCATAGGACCACAGTGGTAGCATTCCATGAAATTCTCAATAATGAGCTTCCAGTTGGATTGCACCTCGTATGTAATGGACTTGCCGACCTTCAATTGACCGACTCCATAACGCAGAAGTGGCTCGTAGCTGCCAAAGCGTCCGCTAATAATTCCAGCGAGCTGATCCTCTAAAGGAGAAGGATTGTCCGCGAGATTGAGCCAGATCGTGCCTTCCCAGACTGTCAGAGCCACGGGCAGCAGGCCGAATTTCGTCCGCTCGAACTGTTCATTGTTTAAAATATTAGGAGCACCGATTAAACGTCCATCAAGGCCATACGTCCAGGCATGATAGCGGCACTGGATTGAGCCTTTCAGTTGCCCGGAGGCTTCTGTACAGATACGTGCTCCACGATGCCGACATACATTGAGAAACGCTTGCAACTCACCTTCACGATTGCGCACGACGATGATGCTTTCCTGTCCCACAGTTACGACCTGGTAAGCGCCCGGTTCTGTCAACAGTTCGGCGCGCCCAACGCAGACCCACATGCGTGAAAATATGCGCTCTTGCTCTAGAGCGTACAGCGCGGGATCATCGTAATAGCGACCTGGCAGAGTGGAAACAAAGGGGGATTCAGGACGAGTCGTTGTGGTCATAGCAGCTCCTTGGATTGGTGAAAGAACGACGTGGCGAGAAAAATCTTTGTAATATGCTCATATTGACCGTTCCAGCCATAGAAAGCATATCACAAAGAAAAAATAGGCGTCTAGTAGGGGTCGTGTTCACGATGCTGTGCTTCCATTGCCTTCTTCCCTATCAATGGGCACGATCATGTCATTGGAATACTTACTAAAGCTGTTTTAATCGGTTGTTTTCTCATGTGGGCCTTCGAATTTGTCTCCATTGAACCAATGTCCCCATATAGAATACGGCCATTTAACAAAAAAGCGGAAATTGGTGATGACAATTTGGAAGTTTTCCCGGACCTCTTGACCCACTCTAGTACAGTCTCTATACTAGAGCAAGACTATTAACTATTTTTACGGAAAGCGAAGATGCGCATGAAGCTCGTAATTCGTTGGAGACCCTTTGCCTTATGGGGTCTGATGCTCCTGGGGTTGGCTCTGCGCCTCTATGGCTTGAACTGGGATCAGGGTAATAGCTTCCACCCTGATGAGCGCCAGATCCTCTTCCAGGTGATAAAAATAGCGTGGCCAACAAGCTTCGCACAGTTTCGCGATCCCGTGAACTCGCCGCTAAATCCGCACTTCTTTGCATATGGAAGTCTCCCTATCTATTTGCTTGCTTTTGTAGGGAACATACTCGCGCATTTTTTTCCTACGTTGGGCTCTTTTGCGAATCTGACCCTGGTCGGTCGTGTACTCTCAGCTCTCTTTGATAGTGGTACCATCGTTATGACTGGCTACCTGGCTCTGCTCCTGACAAAAGATACAGCGCCTGGACGACCCTATGCATGGAATGTAGCTCTGCTCGCGGCTACTCTGGTCGCTTTTACGCCCTTTCAGTTGCAGCTATCGCATTTCTATGCCGTCGATACGATGCTGCTCTTTTTTGTTGAGTTTACCGTCCTTGCCAGCGCTGTACTGGTTAATACCGAACGTCTTACGCTCTGGTCCGTACTGGCTGGTCTCGGATATGGCCTCGCCCTGGGGACAAAATTTAGCGCGGCTCCCCTTGCTATCCCCATCGTTGTTGCGATGATACTGCGCTGGTCTCGACAACGTGATTTTTTCGCTGCTGTCACTACATTGCTTAGTATCGCGTTAGTTACGATTATTACTTTTCTTATAGTGGAACCTTATGCGCTGCTGGATATGTCAAACTTCATCCAGCAGGTATCGGATCAGGGGAGCCTTGCACGTGGTACTCTGGATCTGCCTTATGTACGTCAGTTTGCTGGTACTATTCCGTTTGTCTACGAGGCGCAAAATATGCTGCTGTGGGGGTTGGGACTGATGCTGGGCCTGGCGGCATTTGCTGGTTTGTTATGGTTGCTCTGGCGGGTGTGGAAGCGCGATGCTGGTCTCTGGCTCGTTGTGCTTTCCTGGGTGATCGTCTATGGCGCTATCATGTGTAGCTTTTATGCCAAATTCATGCGCTATATGCTCCCTATTTACCCCTTTCTGACATTGATGGCAGCCTCCTTTGTAATGGCTCTTCTCCATCGTGAGTGGCGGTTTGAACGTAGTGAACATACTGCTGCACGGCGAGTTGTAAAGATTTCTGCGTTATTGCCTGATTATTGTGCCTCTGGCCGGTACGATGTTTCAAGGGTTGGCTTTGCTAAATGTATACAGTCAGCCTAACACGCGTATTCAGGCATCAATCTGGATCTATAAAAATCTAAAACCTGGAAGCGTGCTAACTTATGAGCAATGGGACGATCCTTTGCCGGTGGCTGTGGACGGGCACGATCCCTCGATGTATGTGCAGGCCACCTATACCGATAGTAGCACCGGACAGGCAACGACTGGCCTGGACCTCTACAGCGACGATACGCTTCAGAAGGCGCAAACACTTGCTAACCTGCTTCCTACGCTAAATGCCATTACTATGCCTACCGAGCGCCTCAGCAAATCTATTCCACGTTTGCCAGCCCGCTATCCGTTGACGATCCGTTATTACCAGTTGCTCTTCAATGGTCAACTTGGCTTTCACCTGGCAGCTCAGTTCGAGAACCATCCTAATCTCTTTGGTATCACTTTGAATGATAGTGGTGCAGATGAAAGTTATTCAGTCTTCGATCATCCAACGGCGCGTATCTTTGTGCGCGATAATCCTTACCCATATACTTCTGCTCAATTGTTGCAAAAGCTCACTGATGGTATTCAGTTACCGGCTCCAGGTGCGCAGCTTTCTGGAAGCCAGCGTTCTTTGATGCTTACTCCCCAGCAGACAGCGGACGATCAGCAGTCACCAGCGTTTGGTGTGCAATTTCCTCTGGATAGTCTTGCCAATAAGCTGCCTGTGCTGTTCTGGTGGCTGGTTTTGCTGATATTGGGTTGGCTGGTCTATCCCCTGCTCTTTTTCCCTTTTCGAGCGTGGCCGGATCGTGGGTATATCTTTAGTAAGCTTTTTGGTGCCTTACTTCTGGCGTATCTGGCGTGGCTCCTGGCATCTACTCATTTGTTAGCGTTTAGCGGTGGCTCGCTCTGGTTAGGAGTGGGAGTTTTGTTGCTAGGTGGGGGAGCTGGTTTTCTATGGCAACGTCATGCGATCACAGCGTTTTTGCGCCAACATTGGCGTATGCTCCTGGTTGCTGAAGGTCTGTTTACGCTGGCTTTTTTGCTCTTCGTCGTTATTCGAGCGTTTAATCCTGATCTCTGGAATATCTATCGTGGCGGTGAGAAGCCGATGGAACTGGCTTTTCTGAATGCCATTCTGCGTAGCCCCTATATGCCTCCCTATGATCCCTGGTTCGCGGGTGGTTATATCAATTACTATTATTATGGCTACGTGATTGTGGCGGCGTTGATTAAGTTGACGGGAATTGTGCCTACTACGGCCTTTAACCTGGCGATCCCAACGCTTTTCGCCTGGACATTTTGTGGAGCGGTAGTTATAGTCTATAGCTTTTCGCGTCGTTTCTCTATTGCTCTGCTGGGTGGCTATTTTGCTGCGCTGATCGGTAATTTTAATGGTGTGGCTCAATTGAAAGTGCAGTTACAGGCTCTGATCGCGGGAATTCCAATTCCTGCATTTGATTACTGGCAGAGTAGCCGTGTAATTCCCTTCACCATTAACGAATTTCCTTTCTGGAGCTTTTTGTTTGCCGATATGCACCCGCACGTAATGGATATGCCTGTCGCTGTATTCATGCTTGGTATTATCGCAACGTTTTTTCTCTCGGAGCAGCAACAGCCCGGCTCATCTCCAACGTTTCTTAAACGGCTTCCACTCTATCTGTTTGCCGCTTTTATCTTTGGGACGATTGCCTGTATCAATCCCTGGGATATGCCCGTCTATGCGCTGTTATTGGTCGTTACTTTAGGGATCCTGACCTTTCAGGAGAAGCGGCAAGGGCCGAAGAGTGAGCTATTTCTTGCCCTGGTTTTGCGCCTGGTCTTTGTAGGGGGATTGTGTGCTGTTGGGTATCTCTTCTATTTACCTTTTTATGTCAGCTATCAGCAACTTTTCGTCAATGGTGTGGGACGCGTCGTGCAGGGATCGGGGCAGGGCGATTATCTGACCGTTTTTGGCTTATGGCTCTTCATTGCATTTAGCTTCTTTCTAACAGAGTTCTATCGACTCTGGTTGGGAGCTCGCTTTGCTCAGTTGCTCAGTCGCTATAATGCCAGTTCCTGGGCGGTTGGAATATATATTCTGCTCAGTATTGTGTTGGTAATTATCTTAACGTTTCTGGGCATAAAAGTTCTGCTGGGAGCACTCCTGATCCTGGGCGTTTTTCTGTTTATTCTGCTGTTGAAAGCTCATTTAAGTACGTTTACAGTCGCTTCAGCGGGAAGTAGTAATGGTTCGCTCACGTCTACATCTGAACACGATCTTTCTGCGCAAACGCACCCATTACTGGAGATTTCAGAACGGGGCGCAGGTCTATACCTATCTCTTGTTGATCATTGGCCTGTGCATCGGTCTGGGGATAGAGCTGGTCTATATACGAGATTTCCTGGATGGCGGCGATTATGAACGCATGAATACCGTTTTTAAGTTCTCTATACAAGCCTGGTTGTGCTTTGCTCTGGCCGGAGCTCTAGCCGTACATCATCTATGGCGTACCCTCTCTGGCTTTGTGCGCCAGATATGGATGGTGACGCTGATGGTATTGGTGCTAGGTTGCTCAATATTTCTTGTACAGGGTACTATTGCAAGGATCGATGATCGCCTGCTCTGGCAAGAGGTAGGTACGCCTGAGGTGAAAGCTGGATCTCTCAAAGTAACGAATTATACACCGACGCTTGATGGTCTGGCTTTTGCTCGTATGTGGTATCCTGGCGATGCAAAGGCTATAGACTGGCTGAACGAGCACGTGGCTGGTTCGCCAGTCATTTTAGAGGCGGTCTCCTCAAACTCTGTACCAGTGGTTTAATCGCATCTCGGTCTATACAGGCTTACCCGATGTGCTTGGCTGGTCGGATCATGAAAGTGAGCAGCGGTACGGTACACAACTCGGTAGCCGTTTTGCCGATATCACTACTATTTATTCTACCAGCGATCCGACGCAGGCGCTAACACTGTTGCGTTCCTATTCTGTACGCTATGTGTATGTGGGGGCCTTAGAACGGGATACGTATGGTGTGCTTGCTTTGAGTAAGTTTGATCATATGAAGGATTTGCATGTAGTATACCATCAAGATGATGTCGCGATTTATGAGGTGGATTAGCTGCGGATATGGCGGGTGAAGCTATTGACGCTTTGGGGGAAATAGAGATAGGATGTGCTGTGCCGTTTTTCCTACAGCGGTGCTCAGAAAGATTGACCCATCCACGAAGCCCGCTTTGACCATTAGGGAACTGCCTGATAAGGGGTCAATTCTTCCGAGCACCGCTGTAAGCGGGACTACGGAGGGGAACCAGAAATATTGTAGATACGTTAGTAGTAGTAGAGCGTTTTTTATAGAGGTGCTTTGAGTATCCGAATATCGGGGTAGGGGTTACGTTTATGGTATCCCGCTACTTTCCGACTAGAGAGCGTATATGTTCGAACTGCTTCAGATGTGGGCTATGATCGAGGTATTGGGCCTGGTGTGCCTGCCGCTTACGATCACTGTTTTTCATAATATGCCAGATCGCGGGTGGGTGTTTAGTAAGACCCTGGCCCTGGCTTTATTTGCCTTTTGCGTCTGGTTTCCGCTGATGTGCCTGCAATTTTTACCTTTTAGTCGGCTCTTTATTGCAGGCGTGGCGCTTATTTTGTTGGCGTGCAATCTGGTTGCTTTTTTACGGGTACGCCACACCTTGCTGAAGGTGATACGTTCTCATCTTACGTATATTATTGTGGCAGAGGTGGTCTTTCTAGGCATGGTCTTCCTGTTGGGGTGGTTGCGGTCCTATGGACCAGGTATTCAGTCGTATGAGATGTTTATGGATGAGGGCTTTATCGCTGCCATTATGCGTAGCCCGCATATGCCGCCCAATGATATGTGGTTCTCCGGTTACCCGATCAACTATTACTATTATGCGCATTTTACCGTTGCTATGCTCGCCAAACTATTGGGCCAATCTCCCTCGATTGCCTTCAATACAGGAATCTGTATGTTCTTTGGTCTGACGGCTGTAAACCTCTTTGGCGTCACGTGTAACGTTGTCTCCTGGGCGCGTTATGTACGTACACGACCTCAAATACAGAATGTGGATGTTACTATTGAGCGTGCCGATACGATATGTCTCTCTTTGTGGCGTAGCGTTCCTTATGGTTTGCTCACTATGATGATGGGACTTGTTCTGGGAAATCTGGCGGCAACGCAGACGTGGTGGCAACAGCACGATACTATTTTCTCGAACCCGGCTGCTTTACAGCAATGGTTGCACAATTATAGTGGTTGGGCACAATATGATTGGTTTGCACCCTCGCGTGTTATTAGTAATACAATTAACGAGTTTCCTGCCTTTAGCTTTTTGCTTTCCTGCTTCCATGCCCATGTATTGACGCTGGCTTTTACTATAATGGCGATGGGAATGGCCTTCAACCTTTTCCTGGAAGCAGATGGGAAAGGGATCTTTGTCTTTGGACGAGGCTGGCGTCTCGTCTGGACTCTGTTTATGACCGCCCTGGTGTTGGGCGGCCTGTTTGTGATGAATGGTTGGGATTATCCTACCTATCTGAGCTTGGCGCTGGTGTGTATTGGATTGCAGCAATGGTTGACGCATGGTGCACGCTTTAGTCTAGATCTGTGTCTTGATATCGTCACTGCTGGCCTGAGCCTGGGCGTACTATCTTTCGTTCTCTATCTCCCATTCTATCTCAGTTTTGTTTCGCCCGCTCAGGGTATCGGTATTGTCAATCCGTCTGATCGTTCCCAGTTAGGCAATGAGTTATTGATCTATGGTCTGTTTGCCTTTGTTTTCCTCTCGCTCTTGCTCACCAGCGCGTTGAAGCGCCCACTGTTTCCGCTATCCTCTCTGATTACCAGGAATGAGGATGATGATGGGGAGAGGTATTTCGACTGGCAACGAGTGGGTGTGATAGGAGCTGTTCTCTTGTTCCTCGTAGGACTGATCGCGCTTGTTTTAATGCGTAATGGCGCGACATTCGTGATTGCAACGAGTATTGCGCTTCTGGCAGTTGTGTTGCTATTTTATAACATTGGGAATCGTGCCCATGCTTTTATATTGTTGCTTGGTGGTACGGCTTTTGCGCTGGTCGCCGTGTGCGAGGTAGTCTTTCTGAAAGACGTGTTTGCGGGCAGCCTTCCGCGTATGAATACCGTATTTAAGCTCTATTTCCAGGCATGGGCAATGCTCTCGATTGGTTGTGGCGCGGGTCTCTTTTTTATCCTGGAGAGTTTTCATCCTGTAAAAACAGCTTCGCGCTTCCTCTACTATCTCCAGCGAGGTGGATACATTATATGGATAGTGTGCCTGCTTGCGTTGATAATTGCTGGGACGGCCTATCCACTTTCCGCGCCGGAGGCCCGTTATGCGCTGCTGAATGCTAATGGGCAGCCTTATTTGCAGCGTACAAATAGCCTGGATGGGTTAACCTATCTGGCGACAGATGCGGCGAATCCGGGCGATTACGCTGCTATTCGTTGGCTGAATGCCAATGTGCAGGGTGATCCAGTTATTGTTGAGGCTGTTGGCGATGATTATAGCAATGCCGGACGTATCTCTGCGTTTACAGGTCTGCCTACACCGATGGGATGGATCGGGCATGAGATCCAATGGCGTATAAACTGGTTTACTAAAGCGGGGAATGCTGCCGAATTTCAACGGAGGGCATCAGATGTTGCTACAATCTATACGAGCTCAGATTCTGCTACAGTATTGTCTTTGATGGGCCGTTATGATGCTCAATACCTTTACGTTGGGCCTGTCGAATTCGCAAAATATCCGAATGTAAATTTACATCGTTACAGCGCATTTATGCAAGTTGTTTATAATGCCGAAGGCGTTACAATATACAAAGTCAGGTAACTGGTTGAGTGCCGGGCCGGTAATGATCCTGGTGATACAACTGTTCAGACAAGGAGGAGTGATCTTTTGAAGAGTTATGATACCGAACCACGTGACAATATGGCTGTACAGTCCTCTCCGGAGGAGGGCTCAGAAGTCAAAGAGAGTCAGGCGCGTGCAGAGAACATTGAAAGGGCTGGCGATGGCGCTAAGCCTGAGGTATCTGTGTCTGAGGTTGTAGGGGAAGTGCAGGTTGATGAGCAGCTCCAACCTGTAGCGCCGTCTGATGGATTGGTAGCGGATGAAGAGGATAAAGAAGATGAAGAGGGTAGGCAAGCGGGCACTTATACACTGATACGTCCTGGCTCTGGTGATGAAGATGAAGATGAAGATGAGGATGACATTGAGGATGAACAACCGCAAAGACGTATATTCTCAGCACCAACGCGAGGGCAACTCCTCGAATGGCTCCCTTTCTGGGGGATCATCCTACTTGCCGCTATTCTGCGCTTCTGGGGTCTGGGCGATAAGCCACTTCATCATGATGAGAGCTTGCATGCTTACTATGCTTTGCAACTGATGAAGAATGATCTGCAAAACTGGCTATCCTGTTTCAACGGAGTGACCCCTGGCTGTTATAGTTATGATCCCCTGCTGCATGGTCCATTCCAGTTTCATGCAATCGCGCTGGTGTATCAGATTAGCCAATGGTTACATGCGCCCGATAATGGCGTCAATACGACGACGGTCAGGATTGCTGCTGCGACGTTGGGCACGGTGCTTGTGAGTCTGCCTTATTTTCTGCGTGATTATCTGGGGCGCATTGGTGCTTTGTTGGCCTGCTTCCTCCTGGCGGTCTCGCCCAGTATGGTGTATTTCTCACGTTTCGCGCGTGAAGATATTTATCTGGCCTGCTTTACACTGCTTCTCGTTGTAGCTGTGGGGCGCTATATTCGGAGCCGCAAGATGCGCTGGCTGGTCATAGCGGCGGCAGCTTTTTCCCTTGCGTATGCGACGGCAGAAGCAACCTTCCTGACGATTGCCATCTTTGGCAGTTTCCTGGGAGCTCTGATCGTGTGGGAGCTGGGTAAACGCTGGCCGCTACGTGCTCGGGTGAATGCTGAGGTGGCATATAGGAAATACTTGCCGGAGACAGGCGGACCAGTAGCCGTCATACTCTACTTCCTGATCTTCTTGCCGATTGCGAAGGTTGGGTTGAGTCTACTCAGTAGCCTCTCTGTCTACATTACCAACCCGAAGAATACGCCGACTGCCGACCTGTTTGTGCAGAATCTCAAGAATAATACGGTTATGGTGGTTCCCTGGATTGGGATCATTCTGGGCATCTACGTGTTGAGCATCCTGATCCGCGAGATGCTGGGGAAGGTGCCCCCGGCGGGACGACGTAGACTGGCGAAGCGCGTTGATCCGGAGCGGCAGCCTGTGCTCGATAGCATTGTGACGATGCCCTGGACGCACTGGTTCTTTGCCCTATTATGTGCCTGGGCCATCTTCCTGGTTCTGTTCACGGCCCTCTTCACCAATATTCGTAGCGGTATCGGAGATGGGATCTGGCAAGGGCTTTATTACTGGTTGCAGCAGCAAGAGGTTGCACGTGGTGAACAGCCCTGGTACTACTACTTGATGCTGATCCCGCTCTATGAGCAGGTTGGCCTTGTTTTGGCCTTGTTGGGGTTGTGCGATCATTGCTGCGACCGACCCGTTTTCGTCTCTTTCTCTCGTACTGGTTTGTCGGCAACTTCTTCATCTTCTCCTGGGCCGCAGAGAAAATGCCCTGGTTGATGATTTTTATAACAATGCCCATGCTGCTGCTAGCTGCTATTGGTCTGGAGCCAGCAGTGGTGAAAGTTGGTCAACTGGTGAAAGAGCGCTTGCAGCGACGAGAGACGGTGAACCTGAATGAGCAGGCAGTTCCCGAACTGTTATCTCGACCTCTACCAAAGGTGAGACGGTGGTCAGCCGGAGGTGCCATAATTACCTGTGTGGTTGCTGCTCTGCTATTGGTTCTCACCCTACAGAACATGTACCAGGTAACATTTGTGCACGCTGCTGATGGTCCACATGAAATGATGATCTATGTCCAGACTACTACTGACATGAATATAGTTATGTCAAAGATTAGCCAGCTAGACCAGAAAATGGATGGAGGTCACCATACGCTCACTATCGGTGTGATGCAAAACGCAGGCTGGCCTTTTTACTGGTACCTGCGTGATTATCCCAACGCCTGCTTCAGTTTTCCCACATACTGCTCTGTGAAGAATCCTTCTATAATTATTGGTGCTGAGGATGATAGCATGCTAGCTTCGTACACTAGCCAAAACCAATATCTGTCGCACCAGTACAAGTTGCGTTCGTGGTGGGACGAAGGTTATAAGCCCGCTCCTTGTGTACCCAGTAAGACGGTTAAGTGTACTTCTCCTCCTTCTCAGATAGCGACTGGTGTGGGTCTGGGACTATGGTTAAGTTATGGAGATAATCCACCGCCGGGGGCAACGTTTAATCTGGGACGTGCAATAAGTAATGTCTGGCAATGGTGGTGGCAACGTAAGGCGATTGGAAGTACCGATGGTGCCTATTATATGACGGTGTTTATACAGAAAGGATCGGGGGTAGAACCCTAGAAGCAATAAGATTATTGCAATGGCTCTCCGTCCAAGGGGGGGCCATTGCGGTTAGCGTTTTGAAGGATGATCTTGTATGTCCATTGATGTAGTATTATTCATTAGTAACTAATTTCTCGCGATACTTGTTTTTAGTTTGATTAATCTGATAGCTGTAAGATATCGTACTGTACCGTTTACTCAAGCTACCAGCCCTGGACCTGTGCCATCGGTTCCATACGGGCGTCTTGTCTAAAAAAGGAATAGGTTGAGGTAGAAATGGAAAGAACCGGTATACCCTTACTCAAGGTTACATCGGTCAGGAAGATGCAACCAGTTGAGACTGAGATGCCAGGGCAGTGCGTAACAATGGGCGTGCACGCTGGAAATAGGTTTTGGCGGTATTTTGTGGAATGTTCAGCATCTCTCCAATTTCCAGAAATGTGAGTCCTGACGTGTAACGTAAAAGGACGATGCAACGGAATTTGGATGGTAGCGCTTCAATGGCCTCATAGAGGCTTCTTTGCAGGTCTGATCGTTCCGCAATCTCTTCTGGAAGGGGACGGGGATCGGGAATCATTTCCAGAAATGACCAGTCTTCGTCGTCGTCACCGAGTTCCAGTTCCGAGAAGAGAAGCGGTCGTTTCCTGCGCAGTTCATCCATGCAGCGGTTCCATGCAACCTGATACAGCCAGGATTTGACAGGTTCTTTGGTACGAAGTGTAGAGAGGTTAGTACTCAGTTTAGCAACGTGCAGATACAATTGAAAAAAGACGTGTTGTAATATGTCGTGCGTCAGCTCGTAGTCCTTGACATAGCGACGAATGAAGTTAAAGAGCGGTGCTTGATAGCGGCGCACGAGCGTTTCAAATGCTTCCTGATCGCCGGCTGCTATTTGTCTCAGCAGGACGCTATCCGAAGTGTCTGGAGACAATGTATCGATGTATGTTTGCGTATGCATGCGCTTACCTTCTTACTTAATCCTGGGTAGCTCTGAAGTTTCTTATGCCCTTCCACAACACCTCTGTGTTCACAAATGGATGTACTACAACCATGCAAATATCGTAACAGGAGAAAGTAAAGAATCCTTCAAGAAGTAGTAAGGAATGCTTAAGGGCTTTGTATAGTCGAGCCTGTTATCCCTGCTCTACGCCTATGCCTCTCACCTACCCTGGAACAAACGAATAGAGGAGTACTTCTCACGCCACCCAGACATTGCTGACAAACAAGGCCACCGCGAGAGCAAATGCAGGCACAGTCAGGAAACGAAAGATGATGTCGAAGCGTGGGTTTTTCCCCCATTGAGCGAGAATCAGGGTAAGTGGAAAGAGGATCATCATATAGCGAGGCTGCGAGAGCAGTGGCTCGTTCTGGATGATGATCGTGGGGAAACTGAGCGCGAAAAGTGCTGTGCTCAAGGCAAAGAGCGTGTAGTGCAGGGGAAGAGAACGCCAGCCGCGGATTAGAATAGTAAAGGGGATGGTACAGCCAGGAGATTAACCAGATTTTCTACCTGGAATACAAACGGGGTCTCGCGGGGAAAGGATTGCAAAGTGAGCCAGAGAGTGAGGAGCGGAAAGGTCAGTTGGCGATGCCAGACCGTGTCCTCTTCACTTATAAAGAGAAGTGCATTGCCTGTGACACTGTGGAGATAAATCATATAGATGACCAGTCCTACGGGTATCAGGATGACAGGTATGCCCGCGTTTAATGTGCGGTGCCAATCGCGCTGTCCAGATCGGGCTGGCCACCAGAAACGCTAGAGATACACCACCAGAAAAGGGATGACCAGCATCAGGCCGGCAGAACGCGTAAGCGTTGCCAATAGCCCACAGAGACCGGCCAGCCACCAGTCGTGTGGGTGGCCGCGCTGGAGACAGAGAAACATCATCAATGTCAGTAGAACAAAGAGCGACTCTGCGTAACCAGCGAAAAAAAAGAGCGCGAAAGGCGAGAAGGAGAAATAGAACAGCAGACGTCTGGCTACCGCTGGTCCGAATCCTTTGGCGATCAACTGGTAGAGCAAGACCAGATCGAAGTAGAAAAAGAGGTTAGCTAGCAGCAAACCCGCCAGATAGTACGAGACGGGGAAGCTTCCCCCCAATAGGCTTCCTCCTATATGCTGGGTGAGCGGCCAGAGTGGGAAAAAGCCTACATCTGGCTGATGGTGATAGCCCAGATAGGAGATATTCAGATAGGCTTTGGCATCCCAGTGCAACCAGGAGAAGAGCAATAAATTGAGGTTTGGTGAAGGTAGAAGATGGTATGTGGAGGCATCTGCACTGATGTTACTTTTATAGCCAGGTATCAATGCAGGCAAGACAAAAATGCAGACACAGGTAATACAGAGCACCAGCAGACGATTGAGCAGAAAGACCTGTCCAATCCCTCTCCATGCGGCGTAACGATCTGGCATGAGTATCTACTCCTTTAGATGTAATTCGTCTGAGCAATTAACCAGAATAGCACTGATTCGGATAAGCAGTTACCTGGCACATCGATGGGATGCTTCTTGCCGGGTGACTTGCTGTTGTGAGTCTTCACTTCCTCGACTGCTTCACTAACTCTACCAATTTCAGTAATGACGTATACGAACCCCTCCAGGCCACACGATCCCATTTCTCCTATTCAAAGTTTGCAATCGTTTTTCACCATGCAAACCGGAGATCTTCGATGTAGAGCGCTTCCATTCCCCGAGGCAACCAGTGAAAAGGGGTGAAATTTGGTATCACGGAAAGGTAAGGTTTCTATGAGAGGAGTTGCTAATCTTATGTCTGGCGTAATGCAAGCTTGCGCCCTATAAACCAGAAGATGGCCAGCGACAGTCCTATCAATACAGCCAGATCGAGGAAAAGCTGGCTGCTTACGGGACCGAGGAGTGTCTGACGTAGAGCGGAGGCAGCATAAGTAGCAGGGCTGAGATAACCCAGGAGAAGCATAAACGAGGGCAGGCGTTCAGGTGGTATCACAACTGGTCCAACGGCGAGCAATCCTACAGTGACAAACAGGCTGATGGCTCCTGCGTCTTCTGGGGAGCGCGTATAGGCGGCGATCAGTGCACCTATACCAGCCAACGGGATAGCGCAGAGAGGGATAGCGAAAAGTAGCAATGGGTTTAGCGAGAGGGAGATGCCGAGGAAAAGGGAGCCGAAGGCAATAGTAATAGCCAGCGATGGGAGCATAAGGACGAGGAATGCCAATACCATTGCGAGGATAAGCATGGAACGTCGTACTGGCAAGGTGGCGAAGTAGTCCAACCCACCGGTGATGCGCATGTAGATAAAATGGCTCTGCACCTTATCCAGCATGCCAAATGATAAAGACATAATGATATTGCCAGTAAGAATGTATGCAAGCGTGCCTTGACTTGAGCCATGAGCAAAAAGACCTAAACCGGCAATGCTTACTAATGGAGCTATGGTGCTGGTAAGCAATTGGGTGCGCCATGACCAGCGCCAGTTGGTCAGTTCGATCAAAAACAAATTCAGGAGTTGTACTGGGGCTGATTGTTGTTTACGTTTGTGGTGTATGTGTTGCATAGTGCAGATATAAATCCTCCAATGTTGCAGAATACAGACGGAAGTCGTCAATGTGCTCCATATTCAGGTTATTTACTATCTGGCCTGCTTGATCCCATTCCAGTAATACCAGCCAGCGCCCAGGCTCAATGCGTGTATATGGTAGATTGGTTGGTAGCGAGGGAGGTCGGTCGGGCTGAAAAAAGAGTTCCAGGCGTAGCTTACGATCCACGACCTGCTTAAGTTCATTTGGGCGTCCAATTGCAACCAGTTCACCTGCCTGCATGATACCGACGCGCTGGATAATTTTTTCGGCCTCAATAGCGTCATGAGTAATAAAAATGATAGTTGTACCCTGTTCACGATTGAAACGGTGCAGGACATCCCAGACCATCTTGCGCCGTTGGGGATCAAGGTTATTGGTCGGCTCATCCAGGATAATGACGGGTGGCGAACCGGCCATCGCGACTGCGATCTGTAGCAGGCGTGTCTGACCACCAGATAGGCGTGAATTATATTTGTCCCGCAACATCTCGATTTGCCATAATTCTAGTAGCCTATCGCGCTCTTCCCGTGCGTCGGCTCGACTCAGGCCACGTAAATGCGCTGTAAAGTAGAGCGCCTCGCCCACGGTAAGATTGTTGATGGCGCGACCATCCTGAGGCATATAGCCAACGTTGAGCGAAACAAGCGTGGGGTGCTGGAAGATATCCTCTCCAAAGAGTCTGATACTTCCTGAAGTGTTGCGTATGAGCCCGACCATCTGGCGTACCAGCGTGCTTTTACCTGCTCCGTTGTCACCCAGAAGGCCAAAGATTTCGCCCTGGTGGATTTGCAGGGAGATATGTTTATTGGCCGGTTGCTTTTGCTGGGGGTAGTGTTTTACCAGATTCTGGATATCATAAACAAGCATAGGTTTTTCTACTCCCATTAATAATATTCATTGCGAAAAAGGCGTAGTAGTTTTTCAAGAGTCTCTTATGGTCGTGTTGATTACGGAAAGGTATCATTGTTATCGCGTGTCTGTCAAGTTAGAATAATGTATATGACGGTAATCCTGCAAAAGTAGGTGAGGTAGCTATTCGATCAGGCGAATAACTACCGAGGCTATACGGGTATATGTTATCAGACTTCATCAAGAGGAGGAAGCTGGAACAATACGTATTGACTGACCCAATCTCTAAATGTCCATTGCTTGCTCCAGGATGCCAGACCGTTTTTGTGACAAAAAGACCAGATGACAAGGCGGTCTAGTAACATATAGACCTGGAAACGGCGAGAGAAACCGGGGCGTGGCGGCTTTTTGTTCACATAAGCCTGAATGAACTCGTAGGCTAACTGCTGATCCTCATCGATGTACAAAGCAGCCATACGAGAAAGATCGGCTTCACCATCGCTAAAATGTGCTTCCATAAGGTCGAATACACCGCTTACCCACCAGCTTCCATTTCTGTGTGAGACAACCAGGTTGCCAGTTTTGTAGTCGCCTGTGACGAAGCAGGGCTGGAAATCTATGAGCAGGGCTTCTTGAGCACCAGCAATAAGTTTTTCAGCCCAGGTAACATCTGCCGTGGTTATGAAATTTTCTGTACAGGTACTGGCAAGCTTGTGGTGAAGCGATGTGAGTATAAGTTCACTAAACGTAACAGGCATTGGTGGCAACAGGGCGAGCTGGGTATCTGGCTCAACCGGGAAAGGCCAGGCAAGCTCAGTACACAGGTCGAAAGGTTGTATTGTAGAAGTAGTTGCATCGTAGCGACCAGGGAAGGGCCCTGTCAGTTCTTGCATGAGTGCAAGGTTATCGCCAAGTACGTGAGCGATAGCATGGAGGTCTTCTTTGCTGAGCTGGCTTCGCACCTGAGGATCCTCCAGAGACAGACCATCCATACGTGACATGATTACATAACTCCACCCGAAGATATCATGCTGGTAATCGATCAAGTAGGGCCAGGGGACGGGAACATGGGTGTGCTCGTATAGTTGTTGGGTATAAAACTGTTCAGTTGGAAACTGCCAGGGGAAGTGCGGGTCTCCACGTAAGACAAAATTGCCTTTGCTACTGGTGACGAATACGTTCTGACCAAAGCTGCCAAAGGGAATTACTTCGGCGTTGATAAATGTTCCAAGGCCAAAGCGGGTAAGGGTAGCCTGAAACTGTTCATCAGTTATAGTGCCAAGGCGTTCCGAATACTTTCTTGTAGCCATGAGATAGATCTCCTTTTGAAATTGATGATGGGAAGAAGGTTCTCTAGCAAGGCAAGTGACATGCGTGCTGTTGATGATGGCGCGAATATATGGTGCAGTGCTAGCTAGAAACCTGGATTGAACGTGTTGTTGATGAGGATGTTTATGCGATGCTATCTATTGATTGGCGCAATCGCGCTAGCTCGTTGTTTAGTGGAGGAAGGGGTAAGGCTGTGTACTGACGAGTATCTTATAAACTGCGAGTGGCGGGAGCTGGCAGGCAATGGATATGTAATTTGCGGTAATTTCTCTGTTATGCAGAGCTGGTAGTACCTGTTCAAAATAATACTCGTTTGTTTTGGCGCTGTAAATACATATTTTCTTATGTTTAAGAGTAACTGATAACGGCTAACTTGTCAAGTTATGAAAGAAAAGAAGAAAAGTGAGTAAAGAAGCGATCTTTTATTAATTGTTGGGTATAATAGTATTAGATTAACTATATTGATAGCATCGAACATTATTGCACGCAAACGGATACGTGTATTTCATGTTCCCAGCGTGCATACTTGAAGCAGTCGTCTATCCAGGGAAGGAGAAGATCTATCATGAAGCGTACTTCTACTCAAGGCGCTCGCAGGATGCAAGTTCCCTCTATCGTCGGGCTTGCTGCTTTCTTTCTACTTATTGCGCTGAATTTCATTCCTTTTACTTCTGTTAAGCAGGTGCACGCAGAGGCTTTACAACCTGTTACAACGCTACCCCCTCTGGGTGTAATCATCACCAGTCCGGCGAACAATGCCGTTTTTGGTCAATACTCGCAGATTCCTATTGCAGCCTCCGTTACACCATCTATCCCGAACAGCATCACTAGAGTCGAGTTCTACGCCACTCTTAGCGGTGGTACTGCAACCCTGATCGGCACAGCAACAACGGCTCCTTACCACATTACGTGGGCAGTGCGGCAAGCAGGCTCTTATACCCTGATGGCCAGAACCTATGATACCTATGGTCATGTTGCGACATCCCCACCGGTTTCGATTTTCGTCCCGGTGCGAGATCCGCTAGAATTTCATGTGACGTTTACCAGTCCGGCCAATGGTGCCGGGTATCCCATAATAATGCAGGTACCGCTCGCAGTTTCCTTTAGCATTGATCCAACAACCGTCAGGGAGGTCGACTACTATTACACACTTGCGGGTACTGGTGGTACCGGGACTCCGATTCCCACCAGCACACCTACTGCTCCAACTCTCATTGGCATAGTGACGACAGCTCCCTTCAGCCTGAACTGGACGCCACCACAGCCTGGTACCTATACTTTGACAGCACGGGCATACGATATCTACCCAGGCGATTTTGGAATATCCACCCCGGTGACTGTTACTGTGCTAAGCGAAGCTACACCTACGCCGACGCTTCCACCTAATTATTGTAAGGTAAGCTACACGCTCTCTAGCCAGTGGCCCGGTGGGTTCTCTGCGAATATTACCATCACCAATACTGGATCAGCGATCAATGGCTGGATACTGACCTTTACCTTTCCTGGTGACCAGAAAATTACGAACCTGTGGAATGGTACAGTGAGCCAATCAGGTGAACAGGTAATTATTACCAATGCTAGCTGGAATGGCAGCATTCCCTCTCAGGGTACAGTAAGTCTGGGTTTCAATGGTTCCTGGACCGGTATCAACAACAGCCCGGGATCTTTTGTCCTGAATGGTCACGTCTGTAGTTAACGTCGATTTCACATGCTTTCCTGTTAAACTCCATTCATGCTGATGATTTTGCCGATCAAGTTATCATCAGGAAAATCCATGATAAGAGTTCCTGATCGATTGGAGAAGCTTGCGGCCAGATAATTGTAGAGCCTGGGATTTATCTGGCCTGCAACAAAATCAGGATAAGCCAGCAGGGACGCTCCACTGGAAAAATTAAGGTACCATGTGTCGCTTGCATCAGCGTTTGCACGATCAAGCAGGCTCTGGATATGTCCCCATTTCCCATTAATACTTGAAGGGAAAAAGCTGGGAATGTTATAGTTATCCTGTACCTCCAGTGTTATGTTTGTCGTTTGTATCTCAAAGGTTGCGTTGTCTTGCCAGGCTGAAGCGTCTATGCCTTTGGGAAGACAAATTGCTGAGAAGCGGCGCAGCAAAATTATTTTTCCGCGTACATCCTTCAGCGTGGGAATGCTGTCATTGAGATACCAGGAGTTTTCAAAACCTTGCAGATACCAATCGAACGTATCCTCGAATGTACGCGTGTTATCTGAAGGCGTGTATTCCTCTTTTACGGACATTACGATGCACTCGCCCGGGTTGGCCTGTAAGAAATTGATGCACACATCGCGCACTCCGGCACCAAAGTTGATCCCTTGATAAACGGAACCGTGATAAATCGCGAAAATATTGTTGATATGCCTGCACCGAATATCGATAAAACGGATGCCCGCTATCAACTGATCCTGTAATGATCTGGTCTGGCAGGCGGTAATCGGCCCACCATGCAGGGAGCAAGTATCGTGTGTGCCGGGAAGAGTTAAGCGCGATATTTTTGTACTATCATTCAGTCCTGTCATCCATTGGGTAGGAGATACCTGAGCATGAGTAGTCTGAACGTTGTTGAGGAATGATGTATTTCCTACAGCCGCCGTTCCTGTTACCAGGCTATCTGTCACAAGGCTACCTGCAATAGCCGTTCCTATCACAAGGCTACCTGTAGCTTTGATAAATGCACGTCGGGAAAGGTGATGAGCCATAGCGAAATTCCTCCATAGCTTTTTAAGATATTTATAATATGCTTTAATTAAAAATATACTAAATAGTTGTTAAAAGAGTAATATGTTGAAATGCGTTAAATAGCACTCCTAAGCACTTTTCTCCTGGCTCAAGATCAGGCCAAGACGTCGATAGGCTTCGTCGTAGGTCCTGGTCCACTCTTCGGGTGACATGCCAGTTTCATCATCCCAGACATTCCGCTCATTATTGATGTCATCAATCGCAACGCGGTTGATGTCTAGCCAGTCTGCGAGGGCGGTGGCTACTGTCGTTTTTCCAGAGAAAGGAACTCCACATAAAATATACAGATACGGTTTTTCCATGTGAATTATACCCACTGTCGAGGCGTTTGCAATACTTCTAGCAAGCATGCTTCATCGCTGCCTGGCTCAGGATGGTAGTCATATTCCCAGCCAGCGACCAGCGGTAGAGACATGAAAATGCTTTCTATGCGACCTCCTGTTTTGAGGCCGAAGGCGGTACCTCGATCATAGACCAGGTTGAACTCGACGTAACGGCCACGACGTAGACGCTGCCAGCGTTGGTGTTGATCTGTAAAGGGAAGATCTTTATGCCTCTCCACAATCGGGAGATATGCTGGTAAGAATGCTTCCGCGCAGCCAGCGGTGAGTGCATAAAGCATGTCCTGGTCATATTCGTTGAGATTGCCCAGGAAAATGCCGCCGATGCCACGGTGTTCTTTGCGATGTGGTAGGTAGAAATACTCGTCGCATGCCTGCTTAAAGCGAGGATAGAAGGCTGGATCATAGCGGTCGCATGTTTCTTTGTGGATGCGATGGAAATGGATGGCGTCTTCCTCAAAGAGGTAATATGGTGTCAGATCGGCGCTACCACTGAACGACCAGGAGCCGGGAGTTGTGCCGTCACCCTGTTCGGAATAGCGGTAGTGGGCGTGGCTGGTTGGTATAAATGGATTGTGGGGATGGATGATGAGGCTGATGCTGGTGATGAAAAAAGGTATTTTGTCTGCAGCAAACTTTCCGTTGCCGATTCTGGCGGTCTGAGCGGCATCTCTGCTCATCAGGCCGCTTACGGTGGATGTGCTGACGCCTGCTTTTTCGAAGACATTGCCGTTCTGGAGGACGCGCGTGATGCCGCCTCCTCCATCAGGACGTGCCCAGATTTCTTCGCGAAAGCTGGTACCATCTATTTTTTCAAGTGACTGGCAGATGGTATTTTGTAGTCTTTGTAGCATATTTTCTGTGCGTGTGCGCATGGTTTTGTTAGACCCTGTAGGTATGTACGAAATCGATCAGGCGTCGTACATTGTCGATGGGTGTGCCGGGTAGGATGCCATGGCCAAGGTTGAAGATGTGACCAGGGCGATTGGCTGCCTGGTCAAGTATGTGTTGGGCGCGTTTCTGTAGCTCGGGCCAGGGCGCGAAGAGAGCGACGGGGTCGAGATTGCCCTGAATAGCCACATCATTGCCAAGGTGTTGCCATGCTTTTGCCAGGTCGATGTGCCAATCGATGCCGATTACGTCGCCGCCCGCTTCCTGTATCAGATCAAGCATGCTGCTGGTGTTGGTGCTAAAGTGGATGATGGGAACATTGCCCTGGCGTGCGATTTCTATGGCGTGGCGACTGTGTGGCAGGACATACTCGCGATAATCGGCAGGACTGAGTGCGCCAACCCAGCTATCAAAGAGTTGTAATGCCTGTGCACCGGCCTGTGCCTGTGCCAACAAGTAATGGCCGACTATCTCGCTGAGCTTCTCCATCAAACGATGCCAGGTTGCTGGTTCGCTCATCATCAATCCTTTTGCGTGGAGATAGTTGCGGCTACCACCACCTTCGATGGCGTAGGAGGCGAGCGTAAAAGGTGCGCCACTGAAGCCGATGAGTGGAATATTGCGGCTGTTCAGTTCCTGACGTGCCAGTTTGATAGCATCCAGGGTAAACCAGAGACTTTCTTGTGGTAGTAGGATGCGCAATGCATCAACATCGGCGCTGGTACGTATAGGATTATGAATGATGGGTCCTTCACCTTTGCCAAATGTCAGTTGCAATCCCATGCCTTCGAGAGGTGGCAAAATGTCGGCGAAGATAATGGCGGCATCGAGGTCAAAGGCTTTGATGGGCTGCATGGTGACTTCGCAGGCCAGTTCGGGCGCTTTGATAATCTCTAGAATGCCATATTTTTCGCGTAGTGCTCGATATTCAGACATGTAGCGACCAGCCTGCCGCATGAGCCAGATGGGGGTGGCATCGACTTGTTGGCCCTGGCAGGCGCGTAGAAAGCGTGCAACCTCTGTAGGGGCGTGGTTAACGTGCCCGTCATTGGTCAATGACGTATGTATTTGCATATCTATTCCTTAATTTACTCTGTTATTTTTAAATGGGAATGGCGAACTGATAGCTAAATCCATGTATATAATAGCCTAGCAAAGGTTATGTGGCAAGCTCTAAATCTACAGAATATTCAGTGAGTTTGTGATGTGGGTTAAGAATTTAGCAAGAAAACCAGAATGTGCTATACTAGCTTTTATGGAAGAGATAAGGAGTAGTCTCGTGCGCGTAAGAGCCTGCGGATGGTGGTATCGGCCACTTATGTCCCATCTGCTGTAAGGTTTGCTTGAGATGAGCCACATTCTTGGTGGTCCACTTCAGCAAACTCATAGGATCTCCTTTCGTAGGGCATTTACCTCTTGACCTCATTTTCCGCCCGTTTTCATTCACCAATACGATGCCATTTGAGAATGAGACCAGTGATGCTTGTCTCAAGAAGGACGATGACACTTCCATAGAAAAGAAAGAGGTTGAGCAGGAACACTTCGATCGAATCGACATGACAATGCACCCCCATCTCGCCACAATAGGCAATCATGGTCGCATCAGCCTGGGAGGCGAGAGGAAGCCAATACACATAGATCCCTGCGACAACGAGCAATCCTGTCCCAAGTGAGAGAAGGATCAGGTGTTTGTTGTGTCTGCCAACCGTCCAGGGAGCAGCTATCCCAAGGACTGGAGGAAACACCACGAAAAGAAGGATATTAAGGATACTGCTATTCGGCTCAGTGCTGGTGGCAATGAGGCAGCCAAGAAGCCAGCCACAGGCAAACGCAAGGGCGAGGCGAATGACGAGCAGAAGCGCAGCGAGTAGGTTTTGGAATCCCTTCCTACGTACCATGCTGGATTGAGTCTCTTGTGCTCTCTGTTTTTCTCTCGATCTCTTCATGAGACATCTTTCCTTTTTCGGAGAAAGATATCATGGAAGAAGAGGGGAGACTGTTAGCTTGTTCACACTTCTCTGGTGATTGAGCACATACGGAGTTGACGCCTGTTCGCTTTAGCCTTTCCCCCTCTTCCGTCGCTCACAGAAAATCCACTGCAGGTGCGGAAATTCTTTTGCGATGAAAAGACCTGTGCTCGAAAAATTTTTACTGAGCGGCTCGCGCCTTTCATTAAAACAATGGAGTCGTTGAAGGGAAGGTCAATAAACTGAAGCTTATCAAGCGAATGATGTACGGCAGAGCCAAATTTCCGCTGTTACGTCAGCGTGTCCTGCACGCTTTGTAGTCTCCCTTGTTCAATAGGTACAAGAAGAGGTGCATTTCATCTTTCCAGAGAGACGTTTTTCGATGTCAGAACTTCACTTCGCACGCTCTCGACAAAAAACGGCACAAGAGATCCTGAGGATGGGTTTTTCTCGACAAGAAGATATCCTGGCTCTCCCTCCAGTACCAAATCTGGCTATGAGCCAAGATAATTGACCGTTAACAACGCGTAGTACTTAACGGGCAAGTTCTATTAATTCATCATTGAGCAAAGGGAGAAACACATGGAAGAACGAGACGCGCCAGAGGTCGGTGCATGTTCCTTTATCGGTAAGCAGGACGTGGGCGGGAAACCCGCCCACACGGAATCGAAGGAGGGCAGGGGAACCGGGTCGGAATCGACACCGCGCCTCCAACTTCCCATGCCAGGCCTTCAGTTGGTCCGCCTTGACCACGCGCCAGCCCTGCTTGCGTTCGAGCGGGAGAATTGAGCCTACTTCGCGGCGTCGGTGCCGGATCGGGGGACGAGTTCTTCGCCGAGTTCGATACGCGGTATGCGCAACTGCTCGAGTGGCAGGCCGCCGGGACGGATTACTTCCACCTGCTGGTGGCCGAGCGCGGCGAGGTAGTGGGGCGGGTGAACCTGACCGAAGTGGCAGATGGGTTGGCGGAGCTGGGATACCGGATCGCGCAGAAGGCCGCAGGGCAGGGACTGGCCACAGCGGCGGTGCGCAAGGTGCGCGAGCTCGCCGCCACAGAGTACGGACTCAGCAGACTACGCGCGAGGGTCACGCTGGACAATCCAGCCTCGCGCAAGGTGCTTGAACACAACGGATTCGTCGCCGGAGGTTCGCTCACGCTCAACGGCAAGCCAGCCATGTCCTACATCTGCGAGCTCCTGTGACGCAACGCACTCGCCGCATGACCAACCTTCAGATCACGAACGAGAACTGGAGTACTTGGCCGCGGAAACCTTCTGATCCGTAGGTGTCCGGGGGCGTTCCGGCCCGTTCAGATTGGTCCAGGTAAGTTCAAGCTGAGAGCAAGCGTCGTTTTTGACTTCGCCACCAGTGGAGGGAGAGCTAGGATCACAAGAAGTCTTGCAAGCTCATCCTTCACCAAAATTGTGTAAGATCGATGTTTCCGGGCATTTACCACCTCGCCGCTGCGGGGTTGGTGAAACTAGAGGTTATTGTTGTTTTGTTTCGGGTTCGGAGCGTAACGGGTCGGCATGGCGGTGAATAAGTTTCCAGCTATCGCCTTCACGGCGGAAGAGTTCGGTTACTCGCAGATTGAAAGGGACTGGCTCTGGTCTGCCACGCAGGTGAGCAGTGGCACGCTGGAAACCAACCCAGTAGGCCAGGCTCTCGCTCGCAGTCATATGCAGGATCTCAAGCTGCCCCTCGCTGCCGCTCTCGAAACTCGTAGCATCACGTTCGTATTGTGACCAGACAGCTTCAGCATCCTGGTAATAGTCGCCTGATGGCCTGAAGAAGGTGGTGGGGGAGTGGTGAGCGACGATCTCACCGAGGGGAGTGGCATCGCCGTTAATGTAGGCGAGCGCAGCCTCGCTACGCTTCTTCATGAATTGCTCAAAATCATGCTGATCGTTGTTCATTCTGTTTCTCCTCAAAAGTGTTTTTATCATGTGTTTGTTAATTGCATGAACGCGCATTGGTATGAGAGTATGGTGCATCCCGGCTAAAATGTCAGGTTATTTAGGCGGCCTACCTTAGCGTATAACCCCCGCCAGTCGCTTCACACCTTCCTCGATCTGAGCAGGAGTAAGGGCGCAGAAGGGCAGACGAACAAAACGTTCACCAGGGCGAGCTTTCTCCTCGTTCTCGTCGAGCGGGTCAGCGAAGAAGTCCTTGCCATTAGTCAGGGTCAAACCGACGGTTTGTGCTCTTGACAGCAGGTTGCTACAATCGATCTCTTCAGGTAGCGTGATGCTGACGAAGAAGCCACCCTCCGGTTCGGCAAATGGAACGCCTGGTAGATAGGTTTTTAGTGCATTAATGATAGCTTGTAGGCGTGGTGCATAGAGCTGCTTCAGGGTCTCAAGATTGCTGGCGAAATAGCCGCATTTATGGAATTCGACCACGGCCGCCTGAGTGGGTAGGACGGGCGCGAGGATTGTTTCTTCCATCAATTTTGTCAGTCGCTTCACCAGTTCGACGGGGCCGATTAGATACCCTACGCGCAGGGCGGGGCTGATGAGCTTGCTGAAGGAACTGAGAGTAATTGTGCGTGTCGCATTGAGGTCGCGCAACAAAGGAAGCGACTCGCCGGAGTAGCGCAGGGTGCGATAGGGCACATCCTCAACCAACCAGAAATCGTAGCGTTCGGCAAGGTCGACTAGAGCCTGCCTTTTGGCGGCGGAGGTTGTTACACCAGCTGGATTCTGGAAATCGGGGATAACATACAGAAAGGCTGGTTTTTTTTGGGCGATGGCTTTTTCCAGCTCTTGCAGGTTCACTCCATCGACTTCCAAGGGAATACCAATGACTTTCGCGCCACGACGCCGGAATGTCAGAATTGCTCGATCATAACTTGGTTGCTCGGTCAGCACGACATCGCCGGATTTGACGAGCAGAGCTGAGAGCAAGTCTTGTAAGTGGAGCGAACCATTGCCAACGATAATCTGCTCTGGTGCTACATGGTATTGTTCGCTCAACAGGCGGCGCAGGGGAAGGTAGCCTCCATAATTTCCGTATTGAAGAATTGTTTTGCCATCAGGGCCTTCCAGGACTGATTGCAAGCATTCGCTGATCAATTTCGTGGGCAGTGCTTCGACTGCCGGGACGCCTCTTGTGAACAAAATCTGTTCGGTTTCTACCTCTCCCAGCATTGAATGATGTCTCCTTTTCATCGTGTTTGAGTTATTATAAGTGGTTGTGTTCAGGAATGGGTCAGTACTATTTTACCCTGTGGTTCGCCTGATGCCAACAATCGATGGGCTTTTGCAGCTTGCTCGATCGGAAATGTGCGTGCGATTACTGGTGTGACGGCCTTTTCCGCGATCAGGTGCAAGATGTGCTGCAGATTTTGGGTAGATGTGTGAAGCATGCCACCACCGATGACTTTTACGCGTTTGAGCCGCCATGATTGGGTATCGACGGTTGACTCTTTTCCACCCAGGTTGCCGACCAGGACAATTCTGCCGTCTTGTGCTGATGCCTCGATGCTTGTCTGAAGCGTGGAGCCAACGAGTTCAATGACAAGATTGGCCCCTCCTTCATCCTGAAGAGTTTTGCTCAGGTCTTGTTGTTGACGGTTGATAACTTGATCAGCGCCCAATTTACGCAACTCATTGGCTCGTTCGCTGCTACTTGCGGTGGTGATGACATAAGCACCCGCGTGTTTGGCTAACTGAATGGCAAGTGTGCCGACGCCGCTGGAGCCTGCCCAGATGAGTACGCGTTCGCCTGCTTTGAGTTGCCCGAGATCAAATAAGCTGGCCCATGCAGTGGAAGCAGCCAGTCCTGCGGCTACGGCCTGCTCAAATGAGACACCATCGGGGATGCGAGCAAGGTCAGATGCCGGGACTGCGATTTTCCCGGCATACCCCCCGCCGCCTTTAGCCGCTATGGCGTTTGCTGTGAGCACATGTTCACCTTTGTGGAAGCCGTTCGCATCTTGCAAAACAATGCCTGCCGCTTCCAGGCCAGGTGTAAAGGGAAGCTGAGGAACAGGTCGTGTTCCGGCTCGCTGGAACAGGTCGAGGCGATTAACAGTGGTTGCTTTGACCTCTATTAATACGTCTGCGGGGCCAGGAGTAGGATCGGGTACCTCTTGTGGCTGTAGTACTTCTGGATCGCCATGGTGAGAAAATTGGACTGCTTTCATCCGCCATATCTCCTTGTTAAGATTATGTTATCGTTGATGTTTAGCTCTTTGCCTTCCATTGTATGCGTACCGCTAAATGAGCGCAAGGTGTGCTGTTGGGTTGAGCAGGGCTTATGTGTTCTCATCTTGTTGCTTCCATGGATCGCAAGCGAGCCGTCTTGAGAACAGAATTGAGGTGTTTGTGGGGTTGCAGCCCCACAAACACCTCAATTCTGTTCCGCTGTGAGTGCCGTAGGCGCGAGGAGTGACGAGAACGCATAAGTCCTATGGTTGAGTGTTTATTAGTTGACAAATTTCGTCATGTCGATGGTACCCTTAACGGGTAAGAGTTACACAATCGATTTCCTGGTAGATTTTCACTCATCAGGGAGAATACGATGGTAGTGGTGAAGATGCGTGATGTCGCGACTCATGCAGGTGTGAGTGTGTCAACGGTGTCTAAGATTTTGAGTGGGAGTGCTGCTTCCAGTCAGATCCCTTTGCGTACCATTGAGCGTGTGCGGCGGTCTGCCTTGCAGCTTGGTTATATTCCAAATGCTGTCGCACGCAGTTTGCGAACTCAACGCACGCGCGAGATCGGAATTGTGTTGGGTATGGAGACCTATCCTGAGGCAGCGGCGCTTACGTTGGATGGAACTTTTTTGCTTGGGCTTATCAACGCGGCTGCTGTATGTCATCTTCCGGGACTGGTTGTCTATCCGCGCGAGGAAAATAGTGTGATTTCTGATGTCTCCCGTTATCTGGATGGACGTATCGAGGGTTTGTTGGTGCGCTCATCGACCCCGCATCAGGAGGAACAGTTGTTGAGTCTCCTCGCCGAGTCTCCTTTGCCAGTTGTTGCTATATGGACACAGGAGGTGCCTGACGTGGTTGGATATGTTGATGTTGATCATCGTGCGGGATCCTATCAAGCCGTTCAGTATCTACTGAAGCTGGGCACCGACGTGTTGCCTATGTGGAACCATCTCCAGTGTTTGAGCATCCACATTTTCTGGCCCGTTATCAAGGCTATCAAGAGGCGCTTATCAATGAGCAGATTACGCCGCGTCCTGAGTGGCATGTCGTTGGCATCGAACGGGAAAAGATCGAGGCATTACTGCGCCTGTCAGAGCCAATCACGGCGATCTTCACTCCAAATGATGTCACTGCCGGTGAGGTAGCGACGATTCTGTATTCCATGCATCTTCATATTCCAACTGACGTTTCGTTAGTGGGATTTGATGATATTGTGAATGCTCATTTGATTGCTGGTGGTCTTACTACAGTTCATCAACCCATTCGGGAGATAAGCATGCAGGCGATGCGTAATCTTACTGCGTTGATTAGTGGAGGGTCCGTTGCCGCGAGTCGGACAGTTTTATCACCGAGCCTTGTTATACGGAACTCGTGTGCCCCGCCAACTGTTCGGTAAAAGAGTGAGGAGGAGTTGTCTTTTCAAAATATTTGTTCTGTGACGAGCAAATATACAGACTGATTTCAGGGAAGGAAGAAGATATTTATATCTTCAGTCTAAAAGGCACATTGAATGTGTCTGATGTACAAGGAGGATAAAAATCATGTTTCGTCATCGCAGAATGCAAATTGCCTGTGCGTTAAGTGCGTTCCTCACGATAACAACGCTTGTCGCTATGCAGGTCGTAAACATATCTGCTGCGAGTGCAGCAGGTTACACGGTAACAGTTACACCTTCACAAAAGTATCAAACCATCCAGGGCTGGGGAACGAGCATGGCGTGGTGGGCGAATATCATTGGTGGTTGGAGTAATAGCAAGCGTACAGCTCTGGCCGATGCGCTTTACAGCCCGACGGCAGGGATCGGCCTGAACGTGTTGCGCTATAACTTTGGTGCGGATGGACCTGGCAATGTCTGTCACAACCAGATGAAGGCAGGGCGCAATGTGCCTTCATTTGAGCCCACAAAGGGCAATTATGTGTGGACAAATGATGCCAATCAACTCTGGTTTGCGGAGGCGGCAAAGGCACGGGGAGCCAATGTTTTTGAGGGTTTTGTCAACTCGCCGCCGGCATGGATGCTCAATAACAGTTGTACAGCGGGTGGAGCTGTTCATCAGGATAACATGAGTCCGGCTCATTATAGTGACTTTGCCAGTTATATAGCTACCATTGCAAAGCATTTCCACGATAGTTTTGGCATTACATTGCAAACGGTTGAACCTTTTAATGAACCAACTGCAAGCTGGTGGAACTCGGGGGCTAATCAGGAGGGGATGTATGTTGCTCGTAGCACGCAGAATGCTATTATTCCCCTGGTTGCCAATGCGCTAGCGAAGAATGGTGCTTCGAGCTACACAGGAGTTTCATCTCCCGATGATAACGGTGTATCTGGATCGAACACCGATTACAACTCGTATTCGAGCAGTACAAAAGCAGACCTGGTTCAATGGAACACACATACCTACAATGGAAGTGATGCTGATCGCGCCTATGCCTACAATAATATTGGGCAACGTGATGGTAAACGGCTCTGGATGTCTGAATGGGGAACCGGGGCGCAAAATTCTCCGATTGCTGCTGCATTAAGACTTTCCAGTCAAGTTCTTGACGACGAACAGCATCTTCATCCGACGGCCTGGGTTGCCTGGCAGGCGGTCAATGAGGCAGGTGATACGCCTAACAGCATGTGGGGACTGGCCTATCGTGATAGCAATAACAACATCTCATACCCTGCTCGCTATTATGCGATGGGCAACTACAGTAAGTACGTGACCCAGGGTTCCCAGATGATCGGGAATAGCGATGCCAGTACTTTTACCACCTATAACGCAAGCACAAAAACGTTGACGATTGTAACCACCAACAGTTCTACCAGCAGTGAGACGGTCAGCTACAATCTCTCAACCTTTGGCAATGCAGGCTCGGCTGCGACTCCTCATCAAACAACTGCAAGTGAGAATCTCAAACAGCTGGCGAATATTGGGATTGCGGGCAAGAAGTTTAGCGCTACCCTACCAGCCCAGTCCATTACGACGTTTGTAATTCCGAACGTTTCCTAGTGCATATATAGGGATTTAGATTACAAAGCACTTGATAAGGCATTTGTTGAGAGATAGATACAAAAGTGCTATCTCTCAACTTTACCGCTTTAGAATTTATTATCCCCTATGATATGTTAATTATGTATAAGTAGGAGAAAAAGGATGTTTCGTTATCGCAAGATGCAACTCGCTTGCGCATTGAGCGCATTTCTTACCATAGCAACGCTTGTCGCTGTACAGTTAACAAACTTATCCACTACGTATGCGGCAGGTTACACGGTAACAGTTACCCCTTCGCAACAATATCAAACACTTCAGGGATGGGGAAGCAGCATGGCGTGGTGGGCTAATATTGCTGGTGGTTGGACGAATAGTAAGCGAACCGCTCTGGCCGAGGCGCTCTTCAATCCAACCACGGGCATTGGACTCAATGTCCTGCGCTACAACTTTGGCGCGGATGGACCCGGCAATGTGTGTGAGAAGCAGATGCAGGCGGGGGGCAATGTCCCCTCGTTTGAACCCACGCAGGGCAATTATGTGTGGACGAACGATGCTAATCAGCTCTGGATGGCGCAGGAGGCTCATACGCTTGGAGCCGATGTGTTTGAAGGCTTCCCCAATTCGGCTCCTGCCTGGATGCTGGATAACAGTTGTACAGCAGGTGGTCCTGGTGGAGTCGAAAACCTCAATCCAGCTCATTATACGGACTTTGCTAATTATATCGCCACCATTGCCAAACATTTCCATGATAGCTTTGGAATCACTCTGCAAACCGTCGCACCCTTTAATGAGCCCAACCAGAACTGGTGGAAATCAACGAATAATCAGGAAGGAATGAAGGTAAGTCCAGCGGATCAGAGTACTATCATTCCCCTGGTGGCGGCAGCCCTGAAGCAGAATGGTGCCTCGGCCTATACGTCGATCAGTTCTCCTGATGATACCAGCCTCAGCTCGTCGATCGGTGATTACAACGCCTACAGTGCCACCGCAAAAGCAGATATGGTCCAGTGGAATACCCATACCTATTCGGGTACGGATGCTCAGCGCCAGAGCGCGTATACCAATATTGGGCAAACTGATCACAAACGGCTGTGGATGTCCGAATGGAACGACGGCGCAAGGGGAAATCAAGGGTCACAAATTAATGCAGCTCTCCTGCTCTCCAGCCACATCCTTGATGATGAGCAGAATTTGCATCCCAGTGCCTGGGTCATCTGGCAGGCGCTCAATCAGGCCGGGGAATCGATAAACGGCGATCAGGGATTGGCCTATCAAGATGCCAATGGCAACGTCTCGTATCCTACCCGCTATTATGCGATGGGCAACTACAGTAAGTACGTGCGTGAAGGTTCCGTGATGATTGGCAATAGCGATGCCAACAGCTTTACCGCCTACAATGCCAGTGCACAAACATTGACCATTGTAACCACCAACAGTTCTACCAGTAGTGAGACAGTCAACTATAATCTCTCTAACTTCGGCACTGTAGGTACGGCAGCAACGCCTCATCAGACGAGCGCGAGCGAGAATCTGGCGCAACTGTCAAACATTGCTATCGCGAACAAGACATTCAGCACATCGTTACCGGCCCAGTCGATTACGACATTTGTGATTCCCAATGTCACCAACGCGACGACGGGAAGCAGCTATGATACCATCGTGAATCGCAACAGTGGGTTGATAATGGATGTGTCGGGAGGCTCGACGAGTGCAGGAGCAGGCGTGATTCAATATACGAATTCATGGAGGGACGAATCAGCAATGGAGCCTTGTTCCTACTGGTAGTGGCTACGATACTATCGTGAATCGCAACAGCGGCCTGGTACTGGACGTGGCAGGTGCTTCGACGGCTGCGGGAGCGAATGTGATTCAGTCGATCAGTAATGGAGGGACAAGTCAGCAATGGAGCCTTGTTGCGGTGAGTGGAGGTTATGATACCATCGTGAATCGCAATAGCGGACTGATATTGGATGTGACAGGTGCTTCCACGGTTGCGGGAGCAGGCGTGATTCAATATACGAATCATGGGGGAACGAATCAGCAATGGAGCCTTGTGCCGGTGTAGGAATGGAGATCGCGCAGGCTTCATAGAGGGGGCTAGAGGCTTCCCTACCGGTTTTGCTCGTTTTATCCCCATGGAGGCCTACACAATCAGGAAAGGTAGCGACGAGGTGCGAACGGTTTCTTGCTCACTCCCGCAAATACCGTAGGGACCCGATTTATCGCGTCCAGCAATTCATCGAGAAGGTTCCCATTCGATAAATCGCTGGACGCGATAAATCGGGTCCCTACGGTGATGGGGATATTTCGGGCGCATGCAAGGTGACGCCCCTACCCCGGTTCAGCAAGGATGGAGAGCCTATCAGCTCTGAGTTGCGGGTAATGGTTCAACATTCTCTTTGAGCCAGTCGATGAAGCTGTCCACTGTTGAGAAGGTAACCGTTGGTGTGATGGAGCCTGGATAGGTGAGCGTTTCGGTTGAGCACCAGGCAGCTCCGAGAGGAAGTACCCCGGCAGCGGTTGCCTGTTCTGTATCGGTATAAGCATCACCGATATAAGCAGCCAGGCGAGGCTCCATATTCCAGGCAGCCAGGATTCTGCGTATCGCCATAGCTTTGACGATTGCATTGGCGTCTCCGACCTCGACGTGTTCAAAATACTGTGCAATGCCGAGATATCTGAGTGTATAGGCAGCAGTGTGATCTCCTTTGCCCGTTACGACGGCCAGCAAGATGCCGCGCTCTGCGAGGAGTTGCAGGGCCTGTGTGATGCCTGGAAATGGTGTAGGGCATTCTACATGTAGTTTTTCATAGATCTCAAAATACAGTTTGAGTCCTTCCTCCCAATACTCTGGAATGACGCGCTGGAAGATGCCTGCTTCCGTCAGGCCAAAGTGAGCGGTGACTTCTTGCTCAGTGAAGGAGCGGCCTGTGAAGTGTTCAAACGCCTGTTGATAGGCTTTGATACAGATGGGAAGGGTGTTTGCGAGCGTGCCGTCAAGATCGAAAATGATGCCTTTGATGTGCATTGCGTCTCCCAAAAGATGTGTTGTGAGGGTAAGCGGGTAAAAAATGGGTGAGATATGGTAGTCTCACACATGTAATCATATCATGTGGAAGAGCGCGGACGTGCCTCATACTCCCTATTGCCACACGTCAGTGATCGGATTAACTGTTGCGCTGTTATTGATGGGGGACAGCCCGTACATTGCCTCCACCGTGCGCAAGACAGTGTAGTGGTTGATAGACTCGCTATATTGGCCCGGTTTCACCGCTGATCCTACAAAGATCGTTGCAATATGATTGCCCGAACCACTGTCATCTTCGTCCCATGTAAGAATCAACAGGCTATTATGCGTCAGTGCCCATTGGGCGTAGCCGCCTAACTGGCTCTGCAACCAGCTATCGGCAGTCTGGATTGAGCCAGAATGCATGTCGTCTTGCTGATTAGGGATGACAAACGAGACGGTTGGGAGTGTGCTGTAATCGCTGGGAAAGCTGATAAATGGCTGGTTGCTAGTGGCAGGCACGTCGGTAAAATTCGTCCAGGGGGCGTGCTTGCGTGCGTAAGGTGGTGCCCAGAAGTTCCACGAGGGATTACTACAGACGGTAGAGCCTGTACTGGGAAGACCCTCGGAGTAGCCTGTGAAGCTAAGGCCAGCGGCCAGGAGTTGACCCCCCAGATCGGGACCAGAGAAGGTGTGAGGGCAAGAATTGTCGGTCAGACCCTGTGTTGAGCCAGAGAAGAGGGCAAGATAATTCGGCTGGCTGGGGTGACTAACTGCATGTGAATTGGTGAATAAGGCTCCCTGTTGAGCTAAAGAGTTGATATAAGGCGCACTGGAAGAGCCAATAATTTGTGCGTATGCGTGATTTTCTTCCATAACGATGACAACATGATCTGGCCGTGGGAGCGTTATGTTCCCCGAGGTAGTTGTGTTATTGAGCAGGAGTTGTAGAAGGAATGCCCACAATGTTCCTATGAAACTTATACGAAGCACCAGTGAAAGAAAGTACCTGGATTTACTCACGACAGTCCTCCTTATATTTCTGACCAGGAGAGTAGATATATTTCTTGAGTGAGAATAAATATATGTCTAACATAACATGAAATGAAGAGGGTATCAAGGAAAAGTGTGAAAGTGTAATGATGAAAGAGCGCCCGAAAGGGCCAGAAACTCTTGCAATTAGAACAAATGTTTTATATAATGAGTGGGTGCTAAAAAGAATTCCCTCGTAGGCGATTGAAGTCATTTATGTAAGCATAGAAATAGATAGAGCATGGGAATGATGAAGCTCAAAACACAACTTGCCCTCGTCCCTGTTCTCGTGGACGATCAGGACGAGGCACTGCGCTTTTATACTGAGAAGCTTGGCCTGGAGAAGCGTATGGATGTCACATTTGGACCGGGATTACGCCTGGTGACGGTGGCATCACGAGGCCAGAAGAAGCCAGAGATAGCGCTAGCCCGACCGGATGTAGCATTGCATGGTTCGCAACGTATTCAGGAACTGATGGAGCATAGTAATCAGGAGAAGCCCTGGATATTTGTCACCGATGATTGTCGTAAGACGTATGAGATGTTGCTGGCACGCGGCGTCAGGTTTGTACATGAGCCTACGTGCGAGTTCTATGGCATCGAGGCCATTTTTGAGGATTCATCCGGTAATACCTTTTCTTTGTTAGAGGCCTCACCTGAGGCGCGTTCTTTGTTGAAAGACCGTCGTGTGGGTACGGCTGCATGAAAAAGAGTACGCATGGTTTGGTATAAATGGACTATTTCTAGAAAGAGAAGTGTCTAAAGACGAATTTTGAAAGGCAGATTGTATGCTGGTAGAAGATAGGCGTTCAGTCCTTGAAAGTAGTTGTTACAGCACGCGAGAGGCACATCAGACGGCGATTGAGCGCGTTATTCAGGCGATGCGGAAGCGCCTATGTGAACCTCTTGTGTTGGAGGATATGGCGGATATCGCTTGCTTGAGCCCTTATTATTTCTGTCGTGTGTTCCATCAGATCGTTGGAGTGCCGCCCGGTGAGTTTTTAACAACGTTGCGCCTGGATAGAGCAAAGCGACTTCTTCTGACCACATCGTTGAGCGTCACTGATATCTGTTTCGAGGTTGGTTACGTTGGCCTTGGTTCATTCACGACGCGCTTCACGCAACTGGTGGGTGTATCGCCACGCCAGTTTCGCAATCTTGTCAAGGACGTTGCCGCACCTTCATTTGTCGTTTCTGATAAAGTGGCAAGAGAGCCAGTTTTTCTCCAGGGCGGGATTAGTGGTCATATACGTACTATTGGTCCTTTCAATGGTTTGATCTTCGCGGGCCTTTTTCCCAAACCTATTCCTCAAGGCCAACCTACCCGTTGCACACTTCTCCTGGCTCCTGGTCCCTATGTTATAAATAATGTGCCTGATGGCCAGTATTTTTTACTGATAGCCGCTCTGCCTCTATCCGAGAACATTCACACATATTTATTGCCACAGGAGAATATTCTAGTCGGCATCGTTGGTCCTCTTGTGATCAGACAAGGTGCAACTCTGGATGAAGTTGATGTTGTGCTGCGTACGCCTTGCCTGACCGATCCGCCGATTATCAGTGCGTTACCTTTTATCTAATGCAAACGATTAAAAAGAAAAGGAGAGCCGCTGGCGGCGAGGTGTGCAGGCATGAGCGGCTTTAGAGGAGGGCAAAACCCCTGTTTGGAAACATTCGGGATGACTCATGTGTGCAACAATTAGTAGGGCACCTTATTCGCACCAACTCCTCCGTCGATTGCCAGAATTACGTATAGCCACATCTCCTAATTCCTGCTATTATATGTCAATGAGCACAGCAATCTTCTTTCAAGGTGGCACGTTAGTTGTAAAGCATGACGGTGAGCCGCAGCCACTTTCCCCACCATTTCAGCTTATCAAGGGGCGGTGGCGCTGCGAGGGCTATCATTATAGAGAACTGGCAACCTATCTACGCGAGCAGGGGATTCATGACAATGTACGGCGTTGGAAGCCACTCGACCTGACATTGCAAGAGAAGCGAGAGCCGCACGATTATCAGATTGAGGCCCTCACCGCGTGGGATGAGGCGGGACGTTGTGGTAGCATTGTTCTGCCCACAGGAGCTGGCAAGACGTTTGTCGCCATTCAGGCAATCCAGCATGTGAAACGGTCCACTGTCGTTGTCGCGCCCACCATTGATCTGTTGCACCAGTGGTATGCACGCCTGGTGAACGCTTTTGGCATTGAAGTAGGGGTGTATTATGGAGGTGAGAAGAGGATTCATCCGCTCACTGTTACTACCTATCATTCGGCAGGCGATTTGATGGCTGAATGGGGTAATACCTTCAAGCTCATTATTTTTGATGAGGTGCATCACCTGCCAGCCCCCAGTTGGGGCGAGGCGGCTTTGATGGCGCCTGCACCTTTGAGGTTGGGACTGACGGCAACCTATCCTGAAGCGTATGAGCAGAGTAATGGGCGCTGGCGTGTCGACGAACTGATCGGACCCATAGTATATACGAAGCGCGTAGAGGATCTCGTTGGTCAGCAGCTAGCCAATTATCGAACGCAGCGGTTGCGCGTCAATCTCTCGTCTGATGAGCGTGCCCGTTACGATGCCGATTACGCTATCTATATCAACTTCGTGCGCGAGCGGCAACTGCCACGGCGTCATGGCGCGAGCTGGTTGATGGAATTGATGCGCCTCTCGACGTTTGAACCTCAAGCACGCCGCGCTTTTCTTGCTCGCCAGCGCCTTTTGCGTTTGCTTGCCAGTTGTGAGGGAAAGTTTGCTCTGCTTGACGAACTGTTACGTGAGTATGTGACTGAACGTATTCTTATTTTTACTGAACAGAATACGATGGCCTATGCGGTCGCCGCACGCTATCTCATTCCAGCCATTTCGCATGAGACGGGGGCGGCTGAGCGCAAGCATATCCTGGAGAATTTTCAGAGTGGCCGGTATCGGGCAATTGTTACCTCGCGTGTGCTCAACGAAGGAATTGATGTGCCAGAGGCGAAGGTTGCGATTGTACTGGGAGGAACTTCAGGGGCGCGTGAATATATTCAGCGATTGGGGCGGGTGCTACGCAAGGTTGAGAATCGAGAGGCGGTACTTTTCGAAGTGATTGCGCGCAAGACGATTGAGGAGGGTAGAGCGCAACGACGACGGAGAAAGCGGGAGGTGGACTGATGCTTACGGCTGAACTGGTAAAACCTCGTATACGGATGCTTGGTTCACAGTTGTTTATTGATCTCCTCAATGTTGAGGATGCTTGCTGGTTGCAGGCGGCAACGGATCTGATCACGTTGTTGCGGAAGCAGCAAGGTCAAGCGCTGGGAGTATGGGAACATGCTTTAGAGGCGTACGAAGGCGAGCGTATGGACTATGTGGTGGTGCGTGGGATGGCGAAAGTGCTAACTGATGCGGCAACCTTTACGCCTCTGGTAACGCCATTGCCACCGGTAGAACTGAGGGAGCGACTTTTTGTCTATGGTCCTGTCTTCTCGACGACTCAGTTATTTCAGCAGCAGGTACGCAACGAGGTTATGCAAGCACTGGCGAGCGAATTGGAAATATCACTTGAGCAACTGGAAGGGGCACTCTTTGCTGATCGGCCTGCTGCGGCTCTTCTCACGGAGATAGGGCCGGATTGGACGCCGGAGGGATTAATTGCACGTTACAATCTCGAACTGGCGCGAGGGGTGTTGTATTGGGCCAGTCATGTACGTATCGAAGTGCATGGAGGGTACAAAGACCTGTGGAAATATATCAAGTTTTTTAAGCTCATGTTCTGGATTCAATCGCAGGAGGATGGGTATATCGTTGATCTGGATGGTCCGATCTCGCCTTTTGTGAGCGCCACAATGCGTTATGGACGGCAATTTGCGGCGTTTCTCCCGGCGTTATTGTTTTGTGAGCGCTGGAGCATGGTTGCAATGGTACGTTCGCCGCAGACATGGAGTATGGCGACCTATCGACTTGACGCAAGTTCTGAGCTGAAATCACATTTTAAGCAGAGCGGTCTTTTTGATAGTCGTCTCGAAGCCGATTTTGCGCACGAATTTGAAGAGAAATTTGGTGCTAAACGTGGGCAATGGATGTTGACGCGCGAGGATGAGGTACTTAATTTAGGCGATACGGTGATGATTCCTGATTTTGCTCTGACGCATAAGCGTACGGGGCAACGGGTGTTGATAGAACTGGTTGGCTTCTGGCATCCCGATTATCTGAGGCGCAAGGTGGAGAAAGTACGTGCGGCGCAGTGTCGTAATTTGCTTTTGCTGGTGTATGAAGGCGTCAATCTTGCGGCGGATGCTTTGCAAGATGTGCCAGGAGAAGTGTTGTATTTCAAACAAAAGCCTGTGCTCAAGGATGTGATGAGTGCAGTGGAGGAGATGGCGGCACGTTTGCAAGCATAATATTGCATGGTTGAATAGATGGTGTTCCCGATATATACAAAGGGTTGCATAAGTGTATTCAATAGTACTGCTGCCTCCGTTATATCTAGTGACGTGACTTTGTTTGTTGTTAGCGCGTTCTAGATAGTGAAGTAGAACGTCCCTTTTTGAAATCTATGTAGAATGTCTGGAGAGTCGAATGACACAAACTGATTTGGAGAGAATTTCTGTAGTATCGGACCTTTATGAGCCATCTCCGGTAGTGCTTGAGCCAAAAATTGAAGATGCGCTGCTTGTGTCCACTGCGCATACATATCATCCCACACGCTGGCCCTTTGTCAATAATTTACTGGATATTGTCGATTCTGTAAGTGGTGGTCGTGCGGGTCAACTGCAGCGGTTTATTAGCTTTGCCTTCTTTGGAGGATTAGCGGCTCTGGTCAATCTGGGTGTTTTCTATGTGGTTTACTACCATAGTGGAAAGCTTATTACTATTAGTAATAGCAATTTGCTCTATCTTATTGCTTATGTGATTGCTGCTGAAATTTCTATTGTGGCCAATTTTTCGCTGAACGATTATTTCACGTTCAGACATATGCCAGGCCATGCGCGTTCCTGGAAAGTGCGTTGCGCACGTTTCCATGTGACATCCGTTAGCGGGATAATACTTACGTTTCTGATAGGCTTTGGCTTGCACTCTGGCTTGCGTATTAATCCCGTGCTATCGCAGGGAATAGCTATATTGATCGTGCTCTTTTATAATTTCGCTGCACATCATTTCTTCACATATCGACATGTAAAAACGGTGGTAGCAAATTAAAATTTGCTGATAGCAGGTAGGGGCGACGTCAACGCCGCCCCTACAATGTTTTGTCCGACAAAAAGGGTCGCATCAGGTGCTAGGCCCAGCGGATCAGCCCCAATTCGTACTTTTCGCTCAGCCCTGGATGAGAGGGAACGACGCGTACGTTATAGGCGATGCTACCGCTCTCGGGTGGTTGTAGATGAATTTCGTAGCGGTAGGAACCGTCGATTTCGCGTTTGACATAAGTCATGGGAAGTATATGTTGTGCTTCGGCCAATTCGTCTTTGACTGTGCCGTAGACCAGTTCGACGCTAATGTCATCTGGTTGAAGTTTGTTCATGCGAACCCATGCCCGTACATCGATACTTTCGCCCAGGCTGAGCTGACCTTCGCGTTTACCATCGACGTAGAGCTCCAGGTTGTCCCAGCCCTGGCGGACGTGCTCTTTCCAGGTCGCCAGTGTACGTGCCCGCTCATAATGGTTTTGTGCGATCTGTGCATTCTGCTGGATCTCTGGTACATAGTAGCGTGTGGTGTATTCTTTGATCATACGTCTCATGCTGAACTGGGGTGTGCAGGTACGAATGGCTTCTTTCATGCAGGCTGTCCAGCGGTGAGGGGTACCATTCGTATCGCGGTCGAAGAAGGTGGGAATAATCTCTTCTTCGAGCAGAAGATAGAGGGACAGGCTATCCGCTTCGGCCTGGACCTCTGGATCATGGTATTCGCGCTCTTCACCGATGGCCCAGCCGTTTTTGCCGTTGTAGCCTTCGGCCCACCAGCCGTCGAGAATGCTGCAATTGGGTTGTCCGTTGAGAGCTGCTTTCTGTCCACTGGTGCCGCTGGCCTCGTAGGGACGGATCGGGTTATTGAGCCAGAGATCGGTGCCGGAGACGAGATAGCGGGCCATGTCGATATCGTAGTCTTCCAGGAAGATGATTTTTCCACGTAGATCATTGCTGCGCGAAGCGTGGTAGATCTGCTGAATTAGCGCTTTACCTGGTTCGTCGGCGGGGTGGGCCTTGCCTGCGAAGATGATCTGGACAGGGCGATCCGGGTTGTTCAGGATGCGTTTGAGGCGTTCAAGATTGCGGAAGATGAGCGCGGCCCGCTTGTAGGTAGCGAAGCGACGTGCGAAGCCGATGATGAGTGCGTTGGGATTGAGCATGTGTTCGATCTCAGCGATCTGTGCTGAGCCTTCACCCAGGCGCAGATGCTGGCTCTTCAAGCGACGACGCGCGTATGCGATAAGGATCTCTTTACGCCGCACGTGAGTGTTCCACAGTTCATCATCAGGAATATTATCGATATGTTGATCCCAGAACGCCTGCTCATCGACGTAGCGGCCCCAATCTGGATCGAGGTAGCGTCCGAATAACGCGTTCATTTCGCGCGAGATCCAGGAGAAGGTATGAACGCCGTTGGTAACGTAGCTGATGGGCACTTCATCGCCTTCGATGCCGGGCCAGAGGAACTGCCACATTTTGCGGGACACGTCTCCATGCAACTTACTGACACCGTTGTGTTGACCGGTGAGGCGAAGCGCCAGCACGGTCATACCATAGGTCGAACCCCAGCCATGATCTTCGCGAGCGACGCTCAGGAACTGATCGCGTGTCAGGCCCAGTTCGCTCCAGTACGAGCCGAAGTACTTATCGATGAGATCATAGTTGAAGGTATCATTGCCTGCTGGCACGGGTGTATGGGTGGTAAAGAGCGCGTTGAGAGTCACGGCTTCCCATGCCTCATTGAAGCTCAGGCCCGAGGCGACCAACTCACGGGCGCGTTCCAGGCTCAGAAAGGCGGCATGACCTTCATTGATGTGCCAGGCAGAAGGAGAGATGCCCAGGGCACGCAAGGCACGCACGCCACCGATGCCCAGCACGATCTCCTGAGAGATGCGTATCTCACGGTCGCCACCATAGAGGCGTGCAGAGAGTTCGCGGTCGTTAGGAGCATTGGGAGCCACATCGGTATCCATCAGGTAGAGGGGAACGCGGCCAACCATGACCTTCCAGACTTTTGCATAGATGCGGCGTCCGGGCAAGTCGACGCTGATAACCACTTCATTGCCATCGGGACCGATAGCAGGGATAGCGGGAGCCTCCGAGAAATGGAGTTTGTCATAAAAGGCTTCTTGTACGCCGTCGCGCGTCACGCGCTGACGAAAATAGCCCTGTGGGTAGAGGAAACCGACGCCTACGAAAGGCAAGCCCAGGTCGCTGGCTTCTTTGCAGTGATCGCCGGAGAGGATACCCAGGCCACCGGAGTAAATAGGGAGAGCTTCATGGATACCGAACTCCGCTGAGAAATAAGCGATGGTTTTATCGGCAAGTTCTGGATAATTAAAGGTAAACCATGTTTCGTCCGGACGAGGGTGTATGTAGTGATCAAAATCGCGAATTACACTATCATATGCGTGCAGATAGTCGGTGTTCTCGGCAGCCTGCGTAAGTAAGTGTGGTTGCAGTTCGCTGAGAAAGCGCACTGGATTATGTCCGACCTGTTCCCAGAGAGCGGGGTTGAGCGTGCTATAGAGAGCACGAGCTTCGGGATGCCAACTCCACCAGAGATTGTAAGCGAGTTCATAAAGGCGGTTAATACGTGTTGGCATAATGGGAAAGACCGTAATGCGGCCATAGACTTTCACTAAACCAGGCTTCCTTTCTTCATATCGCAGAAACAAGAGGAGGGGCGTTCACGGTGCCCATCGAAATACAGAATCGTCCCATGCGCACTATCAGTATATCTCGTGTAGGAAAACGAGGTCAATACGAGAAGGCTCTCTCTGTGTCGATGTAGAGAGCCTTCAGGAAAGATTGGTGTAGGGAGCGATGGAGGAGGTGAGATCAATTATCGTTGATCTTTATCCAACCATGTCGTAATGCGTGGACGACGGCGGCGGTACGGTCGTTAACGGACAGCTTTTTCAGGATAGAGGTGATATGATTTTTCACGGTCTGGTCGCTAATTTTCAGCGATTTGGCGATTTCCTTATTGCTGTTTCCACGAGCGATATAGTCGAGAATTTCCACTTCGCGGCTAGAGAGAGGAGAGTAGAGGTCTTTTGTGTTCCCATCATCTTCCTCGACGGTAAGTTCGCGGAATGATTTGAGCACGCGACTGGCGAGCTGAGGTTTTGAGAGCACATCATCGTTAATGAGGTATTCGCCATGACTTACTTTGCGTACGGCGTCCATCAGTTCCTCAGGAGTAATGTTGCGTGAATAGTAAGCGGCGGCCCCAACTTTGATAGATTGAAATAAGCGCTCTTCATCCTCAGAAGGAGTGAGGATGATGATAGCCATGCGGGGTGCGATATGGCGCGTCTGACGAGCTATTTCGAGCGGATCAGAGGAAGTAAGTCCGGCGTCGATGAGTGCGACGTCGGGGCTACCAGTGCGGGCGATTTCGAACACCTCTGCGGCATCAGTGGATTCGCCGACGACGACGCAGTCGCCCATACGTTCCAGGGTAGCGCGGATACCCACGCGGAACAGAGGTTGTTCATCAATGATGATGACACGTATCGTTTCCATGTAATCCCTTCATAGAGAGAGAGACAGTATGGAGGCACCACCACTACGCTGCCTGCCCTCTTTATCAGTCTATTCCAAAACGTCCGAGAAAGCACTTATCCCTCATTGAGATGGGGGACAAGTGCACCCTGGTAAGGTCACATTTGTTATCCTGTAAACAACAAATAACAAGAAACCGTTCTATGTCGAGCAATAGAATCGATCAGAAGAAATGCGTTGCGGACACTCTGCACGGAGGTGAGATACACCAGCGGCTGGCCAACTGTCACCCTTCCCATAAATACAACACAACACCACCTGATATCTCACAATGAGAATAATTAAATACGTTCCAATCTTTGCAGAGTAGAGTTAATAGCAACGCGTAGACATTCAATAACGCCCTGACCAGTAACTGCCACACCTTCATAACTTGAGACACGGTAGGGATTGAGATACTTTTCCAGTACGGAGACAGGGAGCACGTCTTGTAAATCCCGCTTGTTCCATTGCATGACCAGGGGAAAGTCCGCCACATCCTTATTCATACGGCGCAGTTGTTCCTGTAGTTCGTTCCAGCATTCGATGTTTTCTTGTAGCTTGCTGGCCTGTGAATCGGCGACAAAGATGACGCAGTCCGCGCCTTTGAGAACCGAAATACGTGTCTGTTGATACAGAATCTGCCCTGGTACGGTATAGAGCTGGAAGCGGATCTGGAATCCGTGAACCTTGCCCAACTCAAGGGGGAGCAGGTCGAAATACAACGTGCGTTCGGTTTCTGTGTCGATGGAGACCATATCACCGACATCCTGTGGATTCACAGCCTGGTGTATATAATGGAGATTGGTTGTCTTGCCACACAGACCAATCCCATAATAGACGATCTTGCAATTGATCTCTCGTTTCGCCATATTGATCAGGGACATATGCTCTCCTGCCCGCTCATAATGCCTCGTCCTTCACTTGCCAAACTATCAGGTAGCGATAGTATGCTACTGTTTCGGGGACAGTATACCTTATTCTCTGAAGCCCTGCAACCGTATATTCTCACCGCACGCATGGATGCTGCTTGAACAACGATGAAGCACGCTGCATAAATTTCCTTTGTCTCTAGTTATCTATCAATTAAACACTTTTATCGGTCTTATTTGCAGTTAAAAACGGCACGAAAGTTGTCAAGGATTTTTTCTCATCCATCCAATAAAAAGGAAAAATTTTCAGTGAAGGGATAGCCCATATGGGCTACATTCCATAGTGTTTCAATAGATGCCAATGTGGTTATGCTACTTTAGGTAAAGCCACCTTACCTTGGTCCAATCGAAGACGTGCAAACTAGTAGTCTGACCGCCTTCATCAGGCGGTTCCATCTGGTGTAGGGGCGCCGTTTACAAGCCCGTGTGGCCCCATATTCATCCGTCAAATCAAGGCGGTTCCATCTGGTGTAGGGGCGCCGTTTACAAGCCCGTGTGGCCCCATATTCATCCGTCAAATCAAGGCGGTCAGACTACTAGTGGGAATTCCAACTTATACTTTCCCCATATTTGCAATTCCACCATTTCTCAAGTACACTCCCATTAGAGGAAATCCCTCTCACCTCTTTTCCCTTCCTTTCCCTACATCAGATCCTTCATTCAGATAGAAACATCTCAGACCGGAATGTCGGAATGCAGGAATGCAGGAATGGCAAAATTAATCTCACTTAACTACCCCTCTTTGGGATTGCATTTTAGCACGTCTAATGCTAGGATAGCAGAAAAGTGTAAACATATTTACACTTTTGCTCTGATCATAAGAGAGCGTCAAAGAGTAAAACCGCCGCGTGTAAGACGTGATAATTTATAGAGGCGAGGCTGGAAATATGACTACAACTTATACACCCAACGAGACGGAATTTGAAATTGTCATTGGGCTTGAGGTCCATTCGCAACTGCTCACGAAGAGTAAGATGTTCTGCTCATGTAGCACCGGATATGCGAATGCGGCACCAAACACGCATGTCTGTCCTATCTGTATGGGGATGCCGGGCGTCATGCCGGTGATCAACGAGCAAGCAGTGCGCTATACCATAATGACCGCGCTGGCTCTTAATTGTTCAATTCCTGAATATTCAAAGTTTGACCGCAAAAATTACCCCTATCCGGATTTGATGAAGGGCTATCAAATTTCGCAATACGACATTCCTTTAAGTAAAGATGGCTATCTGACGCTTAGTTTGCATGGACAGCAGCGGCGCATCGGTATTACACGTGTCCATCTAGAGGAAGATACCGCTCGCTTATTGCACCACAGTGGCTACAGTCTGGTGGATACAAACCGTTCTGGTACACCATTGATGGAGATTGTAAGCGAGCCGGATATGCGTAGTCCAGAAGAGGCGCGGCTCTACATGCAAAAGTTGCGCGAGATTCTGGTGTATCTTGGTGTATCCTCTGGCCGTATGGAAGAGGGAAGCCTGCGCTGCGATGCCAATATCTCGCTTCGTCCATGGGGTCAACAGGAACTGGGCGTCAAGACTGAAATTAAGAATATGAATAGCTTCCGTTCGGTAGAGCGTGCGCTCGAATATGAGGCACGACGCCAATCCGCCATTATCCGTGAAGGTGGTGTCATTCATCAAGAGACGCGTGGCTGGGTTGAGGCAAAAGGTGTGACGGTCGGGCAACGTAGTAAAGAGCAGGCCCATGATTATCGCTACTTCCCTGAGCCTGATCTACCGCCTTTGTTGATCAGTCGCGCCTCTGTGGAAGAGATTCGGAGTAGCTTGCCGGAGTTGCCTGATGCACGTCGCGCTCGCTACAAGAAAGAGTTCGGACTCTCTGAGCAAGATGCGAACGTGCTGACGGAAGATAAAGCGCTCGGCGATTATCTTGAGCATGTCCTGGCCGCTTCACAGGTTAGCGACCGCAAGGCCAGGGCAAAAGCCGCCAGCAACTGGCTGTTTAGCGAGGTGGTGCGCTTGCTCAAAGTGAACTCCATTGCAATTCAAGACAGCCCGGTTACGCCTGAGATGCTGGTGAACCTGCTTGATCTGCTCGATAAAGAGCGCATTACTGGCAAGCAAGGCAAAGAGGTACTGGACGAAGCCTTTACCACTGGTGAGATGCCGGAAGCTATCGTTACGAGGAAGGGCATCAAACCACCGATTAACGATCTGAGCGCACTTGAGGGTATTATAGAGGAGGTGATAGCGAGCAATCCAAAGCCTGTGAGCGACTATCATGGTGGTAAGGTGAACGCGATACAATCTCTGGTTGGCAAGGTGATGGGCCGCACCCGTGGTCAGGCCAGGGCTGATCTTGTACAAACGTTGTTGAAAAAGAAGCTGGACGAGTAGGGACCCGTTTACGGCGTCCGGTGATTTAGCGGTCAAATGCGATCGATAGACTAATAGTTGCCTGAGACGCTCGTCCGCTAACACACATGCAGAAAATGCACAATGAGGTGACATCAATGCACAATGAAGTAAGTTCATTTAACCCCTATCGTATGGCGGTACAACAATTCGAGTTGGCTGCCGAGACGCTGGGTCTGTCCGAAGATATGCGAGAGACCCTGCGCAAACCCAAGCGTGAGTTGATTGTAAACTTCCCGGTACGCCTGGACAACGGGCGCATCCAGACGTTGACGGGCTATCGTGTTCAACATAATGTGACCCGTGGGCCAGCCAAGGGAGGTATCCGCTACGGGCCAGATGTAACCCTGGACGAAGTACGTGCCCTGGCGATGTGGATGACGTGGAAATGTGCGGTGGTCGGTATTCCCTTTGGTGGTGCCAAGGGGGGAGTCATCTGCGATCCCAAGCACATGACTCCCGCTGAATTAGAGCGTATGACACGTCGCTACGCGACTGAAATATCCATTGTCATCGGGCCTCATAGCGACATTCCCGCCCCGGATGTGAATACCAATCCCCAGGTGATGGCCTGGATTATGGATACATATTCCATGCACGAGGGCTTTTCTATTCCCGCTGTAGTAACTGGCAAGCCGCTCTCTATTGGTGGTAGCGAGGGCCGTAACGATGCCACGGCTACCGGAGTGCTCTTTGTGACGAGACGGGCAGCAAAGCGTATTGGTATGCCTCTGGAAGGTGCTCGCGTCAGTATTCAGGGATACGGTAATGCTGGTAGTATCGCGGCGCGTCTCTTTCATCATGCTGGTAGCAAGATTGTTGCGGTAAGTGATACGCGTGGGGGCATCTATGACGAAGCTGGTCTTGATCCAGCGGCGGTCCTGCGTCACAAGCAAGAGACGGGGACGGTGATGGGCTTTCCACGTGCGCAGTCTTTACGGGTGAGTGATGTGCTGGAGGTGCCATGTGATATTCTGGTGCCTGCTGCAACTGAGGGTGTGATTACTGCTGCGAATGCCGAACGGGTGCAGGCACGTATTATTGCGGAAGCGGCCAACGGCCCAACCACGCCTGAAGCTGATAAGCTTCTTTTCCAGCGGGATCGCCTGGTGATACCCGATATTCTGGCGAATGCGGGTGGTGTAACTGTGAGCTACTTTGAATGGGTGCAAGACCTGCAGAGCTTTTTCTGGAATGTTGAGGAGATTACGCATAAGCTGGAAGTACTCATGAACCGTGCGTTTGATGCCGTGGCTGAATACGCGGATAAGTACCACTGTGATTTCCGTATGGCGGCTAACGTGCTGGCAATCTCGCGTGTTGCGGAGGCAACGCAGATTCGGGGCATTTATCCGTAGTTTCAGTACCCTCAAGTGGGTTGAGAAAGAACGATAGCTCCAGCCGCTTCCAGGGGTTCGGGCTTATAAATGGTGCCCCTACACCATGTTCGTACATGGGATTTATGGATGGGTTCGGGCTTATAAATGGTGCCCCTACACTATGAGCGGGACGAGATTTATGCCATACACCTGAATCCTGCCCCAACGGCGTAGGGGCGCCATTTATAAGCCCGTCGCGTGTCTAATATCCGCGTCGTGGTTCGCGGCGTGGAGCCTTTTTGGGAGGCGCTTTTGGTCGGACTGGTTTATTGCGCTTGCGACCACGACCCCCCCAGCCAAGATCCTCTTCGTCCTCCTCCTCGGCGACCACCTCTTCGTCCTCGTCTTTTTCCTCTTTTTCGTCCTCGTCTTTTTCCTCTTCGTCTTTTTCCTCTTCAACAAGTCCGAGGTCCACATCTGGAATATCCATGTCGTCTACGACCTCCTCCTCCTCCTCGTCATCTTCCAGGAAGTCTGGAGTGTCGAGGGTATCGGCTTCCAGGTCGATCTCTTCAGGTTCAGACTCGATGAATTCTTCGGGGGTAGCCAGAGGCTCAGCTACCGGATGCACGATTCTCTCAACACGCCCGTCGAGTTGGGAATCGTCGTCATCATCGTAAGATGCACTCCGCGCACTTTTGCGTAGCGGGAGAGTGGGTTCGAGTACGTCTGGCTCAGCACCTTCGTCCTCAGGTTTTGGAGCCCCGATGATGCGCCGTCCAGCAGCAACGTCGAGCCAGAACTGTGAATAGTAATGCGTACGATCTGAGTCTTTCTCGCTCTCTTTTCTTGTCATTGTAAAGTGGCGCGGCGGAATCCCTCTGCATTCTCAGATGGGGAGGAAGCCACGCCCTCCTTCCTGTTTTTAATTGGCCCCGGCATAAAGCAGGGGCGAAACGCTATACTTGTGATATCCGGGCGCATAACGCGCCTGGTCCCCCTGGATAAGTGACTTATGAGTACGATGGTTATAGAGACCACATCTCTCAGTGGTCATTTTACGGCGACAGACTCAGGGTATATGGTGATACCCATGAGAAAATGTTACCAGTTCATAATAAGAAGAAAGCATTCTGCTGTCAAGGGACAATATAATGATCTCAATCGGCCTGTAGAGACAGACGAAGCCCTGTCAAGACCCTAAGTGCATGAATTCCCTGGACGGGGTGTTTGTCGACTTGCCATAATAAATCTATAATAGAAGGAAGATGTTTTGCTTTAGACCCTTTCTTGTGCTGTGAGGCATCTCTATTATCAGGAATGGAAATTTTTGGGGTCTACGTCTTTCCTGGTTGCCTGATAGTGATGCACGAAGGGGACCAGATGTAGTGTATTGGAGGAGACCTTTGACAAGGATTCTTGATAGTATTGATAGTCCAGAGCAACTGCGTGCCTTGACAACGGCCCAGATGGAAGAGTTAGCGCAGGAGATTCGGCGCGAGATTATTGAAAAAGTTTCAGTGCGGGGTGGACACCTGGCTCCTAACCTGGGTGTGGTTGAATTGACCATGGCCCTGCATTATGTTTTTCATACACCTGAAGACCTGCTCGTGTGGGACATTGGTCACCAGGCGTACGTCCATAAATTACTTACCGGTCGTCGTGAGCGTTTTCATACGATTCGACAATTTGGGGGTCTTTCGGGGTATCTGCGCCGTGAAGAAAGCCCGTATGATGTCTTTGGGGCCAGCCATGCCAGCACCTCCATTTCGGCGGCGCTCGGTTTTGCGGTTGCCCGTGATCTGCAAGGCAAAGATTTCAAGGTCGTTGCTATTATCGGTGATGGAGCGTTGACTGGTGGAATGGCATTGGAAGCGATCAACAATGTGGGAAGTTTGAAGAAGAATCTTATTATCGTCTTAAATGATAATGATAAATCTATCTCCGACAATGTGGGTGCGCTCCATCATTATCTGGGAAAGGTGCGCCATATGGAGACGATACCCAGTTATCGTCGTCTGCGCGATATGGCGAAAGGGTCAATCGAACGCTTGCCAGTTCTGGGAGATAAGGCGCGTGAAGCTGCTGGCCGTGTCGAGACAAGCTTCAAGCAGTTTGTAATGCATAGTAAAACGGGAGCCATTTTTGAAGAGCTTGGCATCAAGTTCTTTGGACCTTTCGATGGGCACGACATTCCAACGATGATCGATGTCTTCGAAAATGTCAGGGAGATCGAGGGGCCGGTGATGGTGCAGTTTGTGACCAAGAAGGGCAAAGGCTGGGACATTGCGGAGGATGACTCGACCAAGTGGCATGGTCCTGGCGCATTTGATTTTGTTACCGGCACTATCAAAAAGAATCTCGCCGATCCACCGACCTATACCGAGGTCTTTGCCAACGCGCTGATCTCGATAGCCGAAAAGGACGAGTCGGTTGTGGCTATTACTGCTGCTATGGGCGAGGGGACCGGGCTCAAAAAGATGTACCAGCGTTTCCCCGAACGCTACTTTGATGTCGGAATCGCTGAGCAGCATGCCGTTACCTTTGCGGGAGGCATTGCTGGTGGTGGGCTGGTGCCAGTTGTTGCCATTTATTCGACCTTTATCCAAAGGGCTTTTGATCAGATAGTCCATGACATCTGCACGCAGAATTTGCACGTCGTCTTTGCGATGGATCGTGCGGGGATTGTTGGTGAAGATGGGCCTACACAGCACGGTGTCTTCGACATCGCGTTCCTGCGTTCCATTCCCAATATGAAGCTTATGGCACCAAAAGATGAAGAGGAACTGCGCCATATGCTCTATACCGCTGTCTATATGGATGGTCCTGTAGGATTGCGTTATCCACGTGGCAAGGGTGTTGGAGCGACTCTGAGCAACGAACTGCATAAGTTAGAGATTGGTAAAGCTGAACTACTCAGCCCTGCTACGTTGGAAGAGGCTACCCATACGGATTGCGCTATCCTTGCCTATGGATCAACCGTTGCGCAGGCTGAAATGGCGGCGCGAGAACTGGTCGAGGAAGGCATCTCTGTCGCTGTTGTGAATGCCCGCTGGGCCAAACCACTCGACGAGGACATGATTCTTACGTTAGCGCAGAGTACGCGCCGACTGGTGACGATTGAAGATCATGTCATTGCAGGTGGTTTTGGTAGTGCTATTCTAGAACTACTGGAGGGCCGAGGCATCAAGGATATTGACGTGTGTATAATCGGCTTGCCGGATAAATTCGTCGAGCATGGAGCGCCCACGATCCTTAAAGAGCTCTACGGGTTATCCTCCGCCCACGTTAAAGAGGTGATACGCAATCTTGTGCTCAGTCGGGGGCAGGTATACGACGCCCAGGTGTAGGAGGAATCCCGCCTTTCTGAAAAGGCGTCGAATGCTGTGTAACAGAGTAGTAAGGGCCAGATTTGCCTCGTCGGGGTGTGGATCGCGTAAATCTGGCTCCTACAATTTTCGTTGTAAAATGACTTGACAATAGGGAGTGGCAATGCTATTATTATCTCTGTTCAAGGGCAATTAGCTCAGTTGGTTAGAGCGCCACGTTGACATCGTGGAGGTCACAGATTCAAGTTCTGTATTGCCCATTTCTCAAAAGAGATAACTATAAAAAGCTATCTCTTTTTTATTTTCTATTTGCATAGAGTACAGAATTCCATGCTCTGCGCTTTTCTCTTTAGAGGCCGTGAGCCTTAACGATGTCAACGTGGCGCTCTGACCAACTGAGTAGCTCGGCCCTGACCAGTGCTTCTCTCTCATCTTCAGCGCACCTCCTGATCTAGAAGTTGAACTGGCCGATGTTCGCTTTGCTAAAGACGGTAGGTGGACCAAGCAGGACGACTCCGTTAGCGCCAATCGTTTTCGTACCGAGTTTTCCTGCACTGAAAGTCTGTCCCGTCTGACCAGTGATCTTACCCTGGATGAGCGCCGCTGCTGCATAATAGGCAAGATATCCAAGATCCGCTGGATTCCAGAGCGCAAATTGCTGAACCGTGCCATCCTCGACGTATTTGCGCATCTGGTTCGGCGTGCCCAACCCTGTGAGTGCAACTTTACCGCCCTTATTCACCGATTCGATAGCACGGGCAGCTGCTGCAATGCCAACCGTCGTCGGAGAAATGATGCCTTTCAGATTTGGATATGCTTGCATCAATGAGAGTGTGTCATTGAAACTCGTCTGATCATCATCGTTGCCGTACACAGTTTTGACCAGTTGCATGTTCTTGTATTGGGGTAGAGAGAGCTCATTCTTCATGAAGCCGATCCACGTATTCTGGTTCGTGGCTGTGCTGGCGGCGGAGAGGATGGCGATCTGCCCTGTGTAGTTGAGTTCTTTGCCCAGCAGCTGAACTTCAATGCGCCCAATGTCTTCCGAGTTTGCCTGATTGATGAACACTTGACGAGCATCAGACTCCACATCGGAGTCGTAGCTCACGACCTTGATCCCTTGCGCCATGGCCTGTTTGAGTGCGGGAGCCAGCGCGTTAGGGTCATTGGCCGAGACAACAATGGAGCTCACATGTTGCGTGGTGAGGGTGTTGATCCAGGTAACCTGGTCAGATGCGCTTGCAGTAGATGGACCCACTTGTTTAAAGGATCCCTTTAGTGCTTTGGCAGCTTCTGTTCCTCCACTGGCGGCCGTATCAAAATACGGGTTATTGATGGCTTTGGGGAGAAACACAATGTTAAGATTACTTCCGTTGCTGCTAGGAGTACCAGTAGTACCAGTGCTGGTGCTACCTCCACAGGCAGTCAGAAGTAGCAGCGTGAGTACCATAAGACCGGACCCGAGTGTGGAAAACAGTTTCTTCATTGTCTGATCATCCTTTACACTCTTTTTGAGCTTCCCGTGGCTGGATGCCTGCGGGATATCACTGTTCGAATACGTTGAACGACGTTCGGTCCCAGGACTGAAAAGATCAGGAGCATCCCAACAACGATGTTTTGCACATCTCCGCTGACATTCGCCAGACCCAATGCATCGCGCAAACCTCCCACCACGAATAGTGCAAGAATAACGCCTACCAGGCTTCCCTGCCCGCCGAAGATATTCACTCCTCCCAGTAACACAACTGTCACTACGAACAGTTCAAAACCTACGGCATTGTCGGCGCGAGCGCTCGAAATCCTGGCAGTGAACACGATACCGGCCAACGCGGATAGCAGGCCGGAAAGGACAAAGAGCCAGAGTTTTACACGATGCACGCGAATACCAGAGAAGCGTGCAGCTTCTTTGTTATTCCCGATGGCGTAAATCTGTCTCCCTATCCAACTGCGATGAAGCACAACGATACAAATAAGCGCTAAAATGACAAACATGACCAGTGTCCAGGGGATCAGTGTACCTGGGATATCACCGATCCCGAAGTTGGTGTAGGCAGCGGGAAAATTACCTGACGGCCTGACTTCCTAGAATGACGTAATCCAATCCGCGATACAGAGCCAGTGTGCCTAATGTCACCACCAGGGAGGGTAAGCCCAGACGGGTAACGAGTAGCCCATTGAAGAGGCCCGCCACCCCACCAGTAGCCAGTGCGATAACGATGTCCAGCCAGAGAGGCAAACCCGCACTCCAGGTGATACCCATCATGACACTGGCCAGGCCGAGTATAGAAGCAACGGAAAGATCAATCTCACCCGCGATGATAATCAGCGTCATAGAAAGTGACATGAGGGCAATTTCCATGAAGCTTTCTACCATAAGAGAGAAGTTGAATGGTGTGAAAAAGTAAGGGGAAAGCGAATTTCCCAGGACAAAGGTTAGCAACAATAACACGACCAGCAGCGCTTCCCACGACCACGAACTCAACAGTTTGCGTAGCTGTTTCATCGTTGCCTCCGTGTGATGAGCAAGCGCTGGACCCAGCGTGTGATAAGAGCATCGAGCGTGACTGCGATCAGGATGGCGGCTCCGTCGATGGCCTGGAGCCAGAACTGTGATACGCGCAAGAAGGAGAGCGAGTTGTCAATCGTTGCCAGGACAATCGCGCCGAGCATGGCACCGAGAATCCCTCCCGATCCGCCGAAAATATTTACTCCACCTACTACTACAGCCGCTACCACCTGTAGTTCGAGGCCAGTGGCTGCTGTTGCATCAACCGTTGCAAAACGTGCTCCCCAGAGGACCCCAGCGAATCCGCTCAGAACGCCCGAGATAGCAAAAGCGCCAAAAATGAGCAGGTCGCTGCGTATACCGACAAGGCGAGCGGCTTCAGGATTGCTGCCGATGGCGTACAACTGGCGACCAGTGCGCGAGGCATGCAACCAGTAGCCGAAAATGAGCGCGAGGAGAGCTGCGAACCAGATGAGGAGCGGAATACCAAGAAAAGGGGTCGTTGCCAGGCTAAGGAAGCTATCCGGTACATCGGAAGCACTCACCTGGTTCCCTCCAGCGTATAGGAAATCGAGACCTCGAAAGATATAGAGCGTGCCAAGCGTCGCGACGATAGCGGGTACCCGTCCCCAGGAGACGATCAGCCCGTTGAGCATCCCTAACATCAATCCTAAGATACAGCCCAACAGGATACCGAACAAGAGGTTCGTACCCGGATGCTGCTTGAACAGGTTAGCCGCAACAAATGCTGAGAAGCCAACGATAGAGCCGACTGATAGGTCTACGTTCCTGGTCAAGATGACGAGCGTCTCACCTATCGCGACGATTGCCAGAATTGAGACGGAGAGCAAAATTTGTACCATATTGGAGAGGGTGAAAAACTGAGGTACCTGCACTCCTACGATGATGACGAGCAGCAGCAGGACGACCAGCAAGCCCAGTTCACGCACGCGACTCACAAATACGACAAGGCGATACCCACTTCCGGTTGATGGAGTACCTGCTCCCTTTACCTGATTACTGGTAGTGGTCATTCGTCACCTGCCCCGTTGCTGCAAACATAACTTTCTCCTGGTCCACTTCGGTGTGGGTAAACTCAGCGGCAACGCGCCCCTCGTGCATTACCATGACACGATCAGCCATTGCCAACACTTCTGGTAGGTCGCTTGAAATGAGAATAATAGCCAGCCCTTTAGAGGCAAGCTCGGAGATAATGCGATGTACTTCAGCTTTGGAACCCACGTCTATGCCGCGCGTCGGTTCATCGAGGATTAAAACCGTTGGGTTCGTAATTAGCCATTTCGCTAATACTACTTTCTGCTGGTTGCCGCCTGAAAGTGCTTTTACCAGTTGATCGATGCCAGCAGAGCGCACCTGCAACCGTGTGGAGTAGTCCTGCGCGATCTCGCGCTCACGCTGCTGATTGACGAGTCCAAGCAGGCTCATCTGGCGCAAGACAGGCAAGGTCATGTTTCTGGCAATACTGAAATCCATAACCAGACCGTGCTGGTGGCGATCCTCTGGGACATAGGCAATACCATATTTCATGGCGGTCTGCGGAGAATGTATCTGGACCTGCTTTCCGCCAATGTGAATCTCGCCACTATCGGCCTGGTCGATGCCGAAGATCACTCTAGCAACTTCGGTTCGTCCAGCACCCACCAGCCCCGCGAAGCCAAGTATCTCGCCGCGCCGAACCTGGAAAGTGACATCCTCAAATGTTCCTTTCCGCGTCAGATGTCTTACGTCAAGGGCCATTTCTCCCGGTGCGGCGGAACGCCTGGGATAGAGCGTTTCCAGTTCGCGACCAACCATCTGACGGATGATCTCTTCGGTGCTCAGTTCCGCTATAGGAGCAGTAGAAACGCGCTTACCATCACGAAGAACAGTGACACGTTCGGCCAGTTCAAATATTTCTTCCAGGCGGTGACTGACGAAGAGAATAGCGACTCCACGTTCGCGTAGTTGTCTAACAATTGTGAAAAGCTCGTGAACTTCATGGGCAGAAAGAGCAGCAGTTGGCTCATCCATGATCAGTACCCGCGAGTCGAGAGAGAGAGCCTTCGCGATTTCTACAAGCTGCTGATCGGCCACGGATAGCCCCTGCACAGGTGTATAGACGTTCAGTCGAACATCAAGCGAGGTAAATAGGCGTTCCACCTCCTGGTACATATGTTTCCAGTTGACGCGTCTGAAGCGGTCGCGTGGGTGACGCCCCATATACACATTCTCCGCGACATTTAAAGCAGGGAAAAGCGTCGGCTCCTGGTGGATGACGGCAATACCGGCATTTCTTGACTGAGCAGAATTATGGAATTCAATCTCTTTGCCACCAATTCTGATTATGCCTGCATCGGGACGATGAATACCAGCCAGGATTTTGACCAGCGTACTCTTTCCCGCGCCGTTTTCGCCGACGAGAGCGTGCACTTCCCCAGGATACAGGTTGAGGTCTACATCCCGTAATACCTGGACGGTGCCAAATTGTTTGGTGATGCTCACAAGCTCAACGCTGGGTTCAGGAGGACTCGTCACGTTCTCTCCTCTCCTTGTGAATGTCTCATTGACGCACCAGACTCGACAGAGTACACTTGCTAATAAGTGAAATGTTTCAATTAAATGGGAGAATTTCTCAATTCTATAATTAGCAAGAGGTGGGCAATGAAATCATTTTTGCATTCACTACGATTGACAGGCGTATCTTCAGTGGTATAACCGAGGCTTCGAGAGTTGAAACGTTTCAATAAGAGAAAGTATAAATTCTCGTTATCACATTGTCAAGAGGTTTGGGGGAGTGGAGGAGTGAAATATTTCTCCCCCTTCCTACGAAGCGCCTGTTGTTCTGTGACATAGTATATGCATGAAACTGGGTGAGTATGCTCATCAAGAGGTGGTTGCGTACCTTATGCCGGTGGAACAGGTTGAGAGAATGAGTTCAATGTCAAGTATTCGGGAAGTGGCGAAGCGTGCAGGAGTTTCGCTTGGAACCGTGTCGAATGTACTCAATCGACCTGAAATAGTCGCTGAAGAGACGCGACGGCGTGTGCTGCAGGCCATCGAGGAGATTGGCTTTGTTCGCAATGGATTGGCACGTCAGTTGCGTGCTGGGCGAAGCCAGCACATTGGGCTGGTTGTACTTGATGTAACCAATCCTTTTTTTACAGAAGTTGCACGCGGTGTTGAGGATCTGGCTAATCAGGCCGGTTACGTCGTTATTCTTTGCAATTCCGAGGACTCTGTTGAAAAGGAAAGTCACTATCTTCATATGCTTGAGGAGCAGCGTACTCAAGGAATCCTGATAACGCCAGTACAGAGTGATGCCAGTTATTTGCAGCGATTTCGACAGCGAGGTATCGCTGTCGTCTTACTTGATCGCCCGAGCAGGATCAGCGACCTTTGCTCGGTTGCGGTAGATGATGTACGGGGTGGCGAGCTTGCTGTCGCTCATCTTCTCGAACAAGGACACAAGCACATTGCATTTGTGCATGGCTCGCTCAGTATCAGGCAGTGTGCAGATCGTCGGCGTGGAGTGCTGCGGGCCTTGAAGGCTGGGGGTCTGGATCCCGACCGCGCTCTTCTTGATATCACTACACCAACTCAAAGTGTCAGGGAAGGTGAGGAGAGCATGGAGAAGCTCTTGAGTGCCACGATGAAGCCGACTGCTGCTTTCTGCGCGAATGATCTTCTCGCACTTGGATTAATGAGGAAGCTCATCAAGCATGGGGCCTCTATCCCTGGCGATATGGCTCTGGTGGGCTACGACGATGTTGAATTTGCGAGTGTTCTTGTTACGCCGCTCACTTCGATTCGACAACCAAAATATGAACTCGGACGCATGGCTACCGAATTGCTGCTCGACGAGGCAAATTATCCCACCTCTCATCAGCACAAGCATATCGTGTACCAGCCGGAACTGATTGTGAGGGAGTCGAGCCGCTCTTAATTTGTGGAGTGCTACATAAGATATAGCATTTTGTCATAATGATTCTTATACCCGTTAATTAGGGATATAAGTTTATGTTATAGATATTTGCTCCAATACTGTTTACATGCGGCTATGCCATTCTGGATTCCCACGTCTATCGTGGTATTATTCATTGGTGATTGCGTGTTTGGGCCATACGCCGGGTCATCCCAGCTATAAAAAGCAAGTTCTGTTGCGCCATGTTCGCAAAAGCTTCTACTTTGTGCTTCAATATCTTTTGCTCCTGGCGTTACCCAATAACTATCTGTATGGGCTTTTGGTCCTCCAAAAGCCTGTCCTATGCCGATGAGCGGCTCTTTTGCAATATCCCAGCCTCTTTGCTGTAAACTGGCAAGCATGGCGGGAAGTAATTGTGACATAGACCAATCGTAGTCGTCTGGTGATGCAGCCGGTGTGCTATTGGGTAGTGAAGAAGCATAGACATACAAGCCCACCTCATCACATCCCTGAGGAGAAAAATTATCAGCAATCCAATCGTCCCATCCATATCCTTGCTGCAGTTCCATGCTTCCTCCAAACCCGCAAATAGCTGGACGACCTGGAGTATATTGCTGGATAAGATGATGAATCTGTATGAGAAGTGGTTGCGCACTTCCTGCATCCCAGGAAACCCAGTCATCAAGTGTCCAGTATCCTATAATAAGAGGATTATTCTTCACTTGCTGCAAATGATGAGCAATGTTTGCCAGGAGCGCATTTTCGCTATTGAGTTCTGGATGAGAATCAGTTGTACATGGGTTAGTATCCCATGGAGGGGGAGGTTTAACGGTATGCGTACGATGACATTCGTAGTAATAGAGATAACTTGAAATGTACCCATCTATGACCTTCATATGTAATGACTGAAGCTTTTTTCCCAGTTCATCGTTTTCAGTGGGGGGTTGTCCATATTGAAACACGACTTGAACACCATCCCTGGCAGCTTGCGTTGCTTCCTCTGGGGTATCTATGCTAAAACCTCCCGAAATATGAGTTTTGTCGAGTTTATTAAGTGATTTAACGTTTTCTGTTACTTTTACATCTTTTGTTACTTTTATGGCTGTAAGGGATGTTTCAGTGCGTGTGAAAAAGGCTGAAAAGGCGATGAAGAAGAGAAGTGTCAGGATAAGAATAAGAATAAGAATTTTAAATGTTGGTTTCATATTTTCTCCATAATCAATTTTTGTGAATTGTTTGCAAATAAGGGCTAATCGACGTGTTCTTCAGAGTGGGGAGGCGGGCTTGTTCCACTTCGTTGCACCGCGCCCTTACCATTGGCTCATCCTCTCGTTTGACGTATTGTACATCTCGTACGTGCTATGCTATGGTAAGGGCGTGGTGCAACGAAGTGGAACAAGCCCATATCTCCTGAGAACATTAAAAGCGAACTGGCAGTGCCTTCAAGCCGCGCAAGCCCATATTTTCTCGCCAGCTCACTGGCCCAGGTCCCATCTTTAGATCAGGCATGCGCCGCAATACAGTCTCGAAGGCGATCTGACCCTCAATCCGCGCTAATGGAGCGCCGAAGCAGAAATGACTGGCCCATGCAAAGGCAACATGCCGGTTATCGGCACGGCAGATGTCAAGTCGGTCTGGATCAAGAAAACGTTCCGGGTCGCGATTGGCTGCTCCCATTACGACGATAACCGCCTGGCGCTTGCGAATCTTTTTCCCTCCAAGTTCTCCATCCTCAGGTGCCAGGCGAGCAGTATGCTGGCTGGGACTTTCAAAGCGCAATAACTCTTCGACGGCAGAGGGAGTCAGAGAAGGATTAGATTGAATCTTCTCCATTTGATCTGGATGGCGCAACAGGGAAAGGAGGCCATTGCCAATCAGATTGGTAGTGGTCTCCTGACCACCAACCATGGTCACAATCGTGTTGGCGATAATCTCTTCTTCTGTCAGGCGGTCTCCATTAGTTTCGGCATCTATGAATGCGCTTATAAGATCATCGCGAGGATGCGCACGGTGGTCCTCAAGCAGATTGCGGAAGTAAAGGATCATTTCTTCCAGGCTACGTATTACAACCGAAGCGCTATCAGGATTGTGCTGAAAATTGCCGAGTATCTGGGCGAAGTCTGATGACCATTTTGTCAATTGTTTCCAATCAGAAGTAGGCATGCCTAGCAATTCGGCAGTAACAATAGCGGGCAAGGGAACGGCAAGATTTGCAAGTATATCCATCTCGCCTGTGTCCTGTATAGCATTTAACAGACCGTCGGTAATATCCTGAATATGGGAACGTAAGACCTCGACCCTGCGAGGTGTAAAGGCTTTGGAGGCCAGGCCACGCACACGTCCGTGAGCCGGAGGGTCCAGGAAGAGCATCTGGCGCACCATTACCTGCGCAAGTGGTTTCAATGCCGCCAGACCTAGCAACTCCAATTGCTCAGGAGTAGGTGTGCGGTTAGCCGAGAACTTTTGAAACACAGTTACCACGTCGGCATAACGTGTCACTACCCATGCATGGAGAAAAGGGTCCCAGTGCACCGGGTCTTCGCTGCGGAGCCGGTGATATAACGGATAGGGATTGGCGAGAACCTCTGGATCAAGCAGATGGTAAAGGCTCAAAGGCGTCTCTTTTTTGCCTGTTGCGGCTGACGAGTTCGTATGTATGGTCATAGTGCTGTACCTCCAGGTTACAGAAAACCAGGCACTGGAAGAGAGAGACTCTATCCTTGTTCTAGCAAGTGCAAGATCTCTTCTTCATTCATTGTCTCGATCTTGACGAATACGAGGCGTTCTACCTCGGTAGCCAGTTGCCGTATGGTCGGGGCTTCAAACAGGGAGCGTAGCAGGAGATTAACGCCGAATGTTTCTGCTACGCGTGCGATCATCTGCGTTCCCAACAATGAGTGCCCACCGAGCAAGAAGAAGTTATCGTCTATGCCAATTTGTGCGAGTCCTAAAAGTGGCGTGACGATCTCGACTAACCGCCGTTCGGTAATAGTGGTTGGCGCAATGATGGTACCGTCTCGCAACGTGTTTGTTTCATCTGGCAGCGGTAGCGCGGCGCGATCTATCTTGCCATTCAGTGTAAGCGGCAATGCGTCGAGTGGCACAAACGTTGCTGGTATCATATAGTCAGGCAACTGCTGTTGTAGCTTATTTCGTAAGGAACTTGCAGTCACCTCTGCACCAGGGAGCCTCACGATATAGGCAACCAGTCGGTTGTCGCCATGGATATCTTCACAGGCGACCACCGTACTCGCCTGGATGGTAGGATGGTCGTTGAGTGCTGCTATGACTTCGCCTGGTTCGATGCGATAGCCGCGTATTTTGATCTGATGATCTGTGCGCCCCATAAATGCTATCTGTCCATCGGCGAGGAAGCGTGCGCGGTCACCTGTTTTGTAGAGGCGAGCTTCCGATTCGTCACTGAACGGATGGCGGATGAAGCGCTCGGCGGTCAACTGCGGGCGATTGAGATAGCCACGGGCCAGGCCAGCACCTCCAATATAGAGCTCGCCAGGTGTGCCGATGGGAACCTGTTGTAATTGCTCGTCCAGAATATAAATCTGGGTGTTGTCTATCGGGCGACCGATTGTTGGCGCGTTCTCTGCTTTCGGGGTTGGTGGAACGTGCCCATAGGTAGCGACGACCGTTGCCTCCGTCGGGCCATAGTTGTTAACCAGCGCGAACGGCAGAGAAGGTGCCGGGTAACGATGAAGCGTGTCAGCTCCCGTAAGCAGGTAGCGTAGAGAAGTCGTCTCAGGCCATTCCTGAGATATCATGCTTTCCGCCAGCGCAGTTGGCACAAACGAGATTGTGATTCTGTTATTTAGTAACCAGTCCCGCAATGCAAGTGGCGTAACACGCGTGTTTTCGTCGGGGATATGGATACTGGCTCCAGCGCTAAGGTAAGGCCAGATCTCCCAGCCGGTGGCATCGAAAGCTGGACTGGTAAGCTGCGTTGCTCGATCTTTTGCTGTTACCTCGAAGGCACGCCGATGCCAGAATATCAGGTTGAGCAAGCTACGATGGCTGATCTCAACTCCCTTGGGCAGGCCGGTAGAGCCTGAGGTATAGATGATGTAAGCCAGGTCATCAATTGTAGTTGAGGGTGCCGGGTTGGTTATGCTCTGGCGGGCAAGCAGCGTTGAGTCGCTATCCAGGCAGACAGCCCTGACTTTTTCGTTGCAGAAGCGTGCTGCAAGATTTTGTAGAGTCACCAGCGTATCGACCTGGGCATCATTTAGCATGAAGGAAAGGCGCTCGGATGGATAGTTGGGATCCAGAGGCACATAGGCGGCACCAGCTTTCAGGATGCCTAGTAGTCCCACCACCAGGTCCACGGAGCGATTGATGCAGCAGCCTACGAGCGTGCCTGGTTGTACACCAAGTTCCTGTAAATGATGGGCGAACTGATTGGCACGGCTATTCAGTTCCTGGTAGCTAAGCGCATCATCAACCGCTACTATGGCCATAGCATCGGGCGTAGTAGCAGCCCGTGCTGCTACCAATTCTGGGACGCACATATTCTGAGGATAATCGCGGCGGGTCGCGTTCCATGTTGCCAACTGAAGCCGCTCCTTCTCCGTGAGTTGTTGCTGTTTCATATGTTGTACTTCTCCTTGATGTGTCGCTGGGATCGATGAAGCGCGGACGCGGTCGAACCGGGTCCCTACCTTTGTACATCTGCTAGTGCTCACTGAGTCTGAAGAGCTTGGGCAGAAATTCTTTCGCGATTGCATAGGTATGCATATAGTCATTTTGGAGCCATAATTCTAATTTCTTTCTAGCTGTTTCGCCCTCCTGGAACCACCAGATCGGGTGTGTTAAGAGTTGAATAGGTTTACCGGTATAGAATGCTTCGGAATCTGGGGGATAGGTATAGAGCCATCTGCCAGCCGAGTCGCTTATGTATGCTACATCGCCTTTTAAAGCAGAGCCGTAGACATGATAAAGTGGTTGATATGATGCAATTGGTATCTGGCTCAGATCGCCGGGGCTGTGCAGACTTGCCAGGCGTGTATCTACATACGGATAGAACTTAGAAAGTATGGCGGTTTCTTGCAAAGCTTCAGTGCAATCGCCGTGATAAGAGGCCAGGTCTACATGTAAAGCAATTTGATGACCATAGGCGTGTATCTGTTGCACGATCTCAGCATTCAGGGGGTTTAAAAGATTGTAGAATGGTGAGCGCAGCCATATGAAGTAGGTCGCCCGCACTTTTTGCTCATATTCTATACGCGCAATTTCCAGGGCCGGGCGGAGGCTTATATCGATGTCGTGCCTGAGTATTACAAAAGATTGCTCAGCTGCCAGGCGGGACTCGATCTCTGCAAACTTGCAAAAGAGGTAGCCTCTATCTTTGAATGTTGAAAGGAGTTTGTTATAACCTTCTAATGAAAATTCTAACATGTGTTTACCCTCGTGAAACCATGATCTGTATGTATGCGCTAAATTTGCCAATGCTACATTTATCTTTTCTATGCTATTTGCTAAAAGGTGATGCCCTACCCTGATGCCGAGCCTTTTCCTTCTGAAGAATGAAGAGCCAAAGTAGAGCGCTTATTGAGAGGGATTTTCTGAACGTTACTTTGCAGGATACTTTGATAAAGCTGAATGAGACACTGGCTCTCTATCTCCCAGTTGAGGGCCTCCTGTGCGGCATGCAGCGCGTTGTTATGCATACGCTCAAGGGTGGCATGGTCTGCCAGCATTGTGTTGATCGTTGTGCCTATAGCCTCGGGAGTGAACGAAGATAGAATTTGTCCAGTACCATAGGTGTCAAATACTTCTGTGACTGCGTCCATTTGAGAAGCGAGAACGGGTAAACCCGCCATTGTATATTCAAAGAGTTTATTCGGCAATTGCATTTGTGGTTCGGGGTAACCGGGCGGGCAGAAGATCAGGCCAATATCTGCCGATGCCGTGTAGTGCAACAGTTCTTCATAAGGGACAGCCGGAATGATCTTGACGCGGTCGCTGATTCCTTCGCTGGCAATAATGGCTTCAAGTTGCGACTGCATATCTCTGATGCTGCGTCCCATCATGACAATCACGATATCAGGCTCCAGAAATGCTGCTGCGTGAACCAATGTATCGAGTCCGCGTTTAGGCTGCAGGTTTCCCTGGTACAGAGCTACATGTACATCTGGACTCAAATCAAGGAGTTGGCGCAATCTATCACTTTTAGGGATAGCTTGATAGCGGGGCAAATTGCGAAGCAGGTATACTTCATGAGTATGATAGCGCTGGCTAAATTCTTGCACCAGGGGAGGGGAGACTGTGATTACTGCCTTGCAGCGGGGCACGAGCCAAAGGAAGCAGCGTTTTAAGAGCGATTTCACACCCTTCCGACCTTCGCTCAACATGGATGTAGGTATTTCATGAGCATCGAAGATGAGTGGTTTACGACGTAATAGAGCCGCTATATAGCAAGATGGTAGCCCGGTCTCGTCGTGTGCATGATAGACATCCGTTGGAATACGCAGTAACAACCATAAGCTACGCATGAGCACTACCATTGCTCGAACCAGAAACCAGGGATCAAAGCGCCGCGTATAGATGGACCACCCGGGCATAATAACATGCTTCAGGTGGACGCCGCGAATTTCTTCTTCAGCGGGCCGACCGTGTTCATACTCTATATCAATAACGGAGACCTTGTAGCCTGCTTCCGTGAGCGCTGTAGCCGCTCGCATCACTCTAACATCATTGCGTGCTGTGCCTGGAACATGCATGCACACCCTTATCGGCATCTGTGTTGTTGCATTATCTTGCGCTGTAGTTTCTACGTCATATGATAATTTCATTGTGCTCTATCCTTTCCCTATTCATCCTCGACGGAGAGGAGATGATGATAAAGGCGGACAAGTTGCTGGCTTTCTTTTTCCCAGTAAAACTCTTTTTTTGCGGCCTGGAGTGCGTTAGCACGCATATTTTCCAGGGCTATCCGGTCTGCAAGCATCGCATTAATGGCCGCGCCCAGGTCTGCCGGTGCTAGCGATGACGCCACCCGTCCGACATCATAGGTGCGGATCACATCCATCACTGCATCGAGCTGAGAGCTGAGCACAGGGACTCCCGCCATCAGGTATTCGAAGAGTTTATTCGGCAGGGTGAACCGAATACTTAGTGAGTATTCAGGTGGGAAGATCGTTAGCCCGATATCTGCCGAAGCTGTCCAGTCTAAGAGATCCTCGTAGGGTACGGGATGCAGCAATTTGACCCGATCAGCTACCTGCTCACGGGCGATCTGTGTCTCGAGTTTCAAAAAGCGTTGATGCTTCAGCCTTGCCCATCATTACAATCATGGCATTGGGCGCGAGGAACTTTGCCGCGCGTACCAGTCTATCCAGGCTACGATTAGGCTGGATGTTGCCTTGATAGAGAGCGATGCGCACATCTGGCCCAAGACCCAGATATTTACGCAATCGATCACTCCGTGGGATAACCCGGTAGGCTGGTACGTTGCGGACCACTGTCACATGTGAGGCGCGATAGAGCGTTTGTAACTCTGGTATGTAATAGGGCGAGGCAGTAATAACAGCACCGCAGCGGGATACCATAGAGGCAAGAAGGCGTACTGAGAGTCGTCTCAATGTATGCCAGCGCAAAATGAGCGGATCCGATAGAGTCAGATCGGGGGCATCGAAGATCAACGGCTTCCCTCGTAAGCGTGCGGCAATATAACAGGCGAGCAATGCTTTCTCTACGTGGGCATGGTAGATATCCGCGTCCGTTTTTAGCAATTGAATAGCTGCGAGAATGGACATCTTTAAGGCTTTAATAAGAAACCATAGTTTGAAACGTGCGGGAGTAAACCAGGTGGGCATTATTATATGTTGTAGAGAAGCGCCGTGAACGTTTTCTCTGACTGGTCGCGTGTGGTCTTTCTGGACATCAATGATAGTAACCGCGAAACCTGCTTCTGCGAGCGCTGTTGCATCGCGCATGACCCTGAAATCGCCGTGCGCATTGTTCGTAAGATGCATGCACACTTTGAGGGGCGCTTTGGGGATGGTGGCATCTTGCGTAGTCAGAGCTATGGCGTCGGGTGATGTTTTCATAGAGATGCATCTCCTTGTTTGCGCAAAGAATTCTTGTGAGCTTCGTCCAGACACATACGCAACTGCTCGGCTAAGAGGGGAAGGTAGTCAGTCCTGCTTGTTATATGGTTGCCGGGAATGATATAGACTGCCACCTCGCCGGTCTGTGTTTTGGTGATGAGCCATCTGCGCCATTTTATCTGGCGTGCAGGCTCTTCACGCGTCCAGAAGAATGTGATTTTGCCAGGATAGGAAGAGCGAGGTACATAACCAGAAGCCATCCAGTCGAATATGCGCTCCCAGTCCCGTATTGAGGTTTCGTTATTGATAATAAGTGCATTAAGTTGCTCTGATAGAGCGTCCATCTTGCTTTGTTCTTGCTCATGGCCGCCGGGTCCAGTTGTTCTCCTGGACTTAAATGTATTCGTGCGCCAGAAATGGAATGCCAGACGAAAATGTCTGAATTGTAGAAAAAAATCGAATTGCTGCTTCTGGTTGAGTCGTAACAGGTTAGCGGCGGTAGCGATGATACGATAGTCCCATTTAAACTTGGCGGGGGGATCGGGATCCATCAAAACTAGCAGTTCAACCGACTGCCCCTGTACATATAATTGCCGGGCCATCTCATAGGCCACAAGACCTCCATTGCACCAGCCTCCCAACTGGTATGGGCCCTCTGGCTGAATGGTGTGCATTCTTGTGATGTGAGCGGCAGCCATCTCCTCGAAGGTGGGAGGGACAGGCAGATTATTGAAGTTATATGGTTCCAGGATATAAAATGGCTGATCCTCTCCTAAATTGTGGGCCAGGGGATGGCAATAAAACGTTCTTTCTGGCGCATCTCCGGACAGGTAAAAGAAAGGCCGTTTATTTTTTCCAGGCTGCACCATTACCACGCGTTCGCGTTGCCCTGCAGCATCGGTTGTGGAAGGTGGTGCAACGACGTTCGTTGTGACTACCTCTGGCGCGATTTTCCCGGCCAGGTGTTTTTCAAGCAAGGCGCGTTTAGCTTCCGAAAGAGCCGATGTATCTGGCATTCCGCTGTATCCTTTCATATGCTACGTTTAGCAAGCTTTTTCAAATGGGTAAAAAAATTCCATATGCCAGCTATCTCCGCCGCCATTATCACCGTCTGCCTATCTGCATGTGCATTTCTACGCTGGAGGAGATAAGGGTTGCTCCGATGAATATTGCGACCGGGCACGGTAGTAACCGCCCATCTATACCCTGTTTGCTCCACGGCACGGAGTCCGTAGTCTCCAATGTGACCATGAGGATAAGCGAAGATGTCCACTGAATATCTTAACTGGTGCTCCAGCAGCGTACGGCATTCTGCCACCTCATCCAGCACCTCAGCAGAGTTCGTCAGGCGTTGCAGATCTACATGATGAATTGTATGGGCACCGAACGAGACCCACCCACTTTCCTCCATCTCTCGTATCTGTGCCCATGTGAGCAGTGGAATGGGTTCCTCTCTGGGGAACGAAGAGGAGGGTATCGCCAGTAGCTCACAAAAAGAAATGAGTAATTGTTCTTGATCAACCTTCGATACAGCATGACTGACCCGCTCATCAATGAGTTGTGCCAGTGTTTTGCGCTCTTCCGGCAGGTTCAGGTGATACGTATGTCCCTCGAACGCGGCCCGGTCCACGCGGGCAAGCCTGATGAAGCGATCTGCCCACCAGAAAGCATTAGCAAGTCCGGTATATCCTGGAATGAGAAAGATAGTAATAGGGATCTGTAGAGCAGATGCCAGGGCAAATGCATGTGTGTAATTATCGTAATATCCATCATCAAAAGTAATTGCCAGGAGGGGGCGGTGATCCTGTTTAGCGCATGTTTCCTGGTAAGGAGTTTGTAGCTCTTCTAGCGCCGCAGCAAGAGAGAGTATGCGATAGTGACGACGCAGGTAGAGCCACTGACTGCGCAAATTTTTGCCGATGGCACTGTGATAGTAAAGAATGGTCAGGGAACGCCCGGAGCGTTGTGAGCACCAGCGAACCAGTTTGACTAATCCAGTGTAATAGAAAAGCGCCGAAATGTAGAAACGGATCCGGTTATGCATATGTGTTATTTCCTCCTTTAGCGATGGCCTGCTGTACATACCAGAATATTTGGATAAATTTCTTGACCGAAAGTCCCTCAAGCACCATCAGGAGGATGCCATAAACGATGAGTGCACATATAGAAATACATAAATGTAATGCTGGTTGCTGAGTATGGGCAAGGGACGTGCTTCCAATGTAAAGAGCAATGCCTATAAATAGCTTTATGATAAAAGGTCCAATCTCAAAACCAGTGGGATAGATTTTCTGATTCACGATGTAAGACACTGAGGTAAGGACAATGTAGGCCAGGAGCGTTGAAACGGCGGCTCCCATGGCTCCGAAGTAAGGGATCAGGAAGATATTGAGGAGCACATTGACGACTGCTGCGACTAACATAAAAACAAATTCGAGGATGGTCTTGCGGCGTATGTACACTCCAGTCATAAAGATATAGTAAATACCTATGCCCATTGTTGATAAAGCGATGAAAGGGATAATAAGCTCTCCCGAGTGATAGGTTGGGGGGAAGAGAGCATCAAGAAAAACTGTACTGAGGAGCGAGAGAGCAAATGTGGCGAAGAGTAAGAGCGTGCTAAACCAGCGGAACGTGAGCCGGAAGATATGCTTGGCATCCTTTCTCCTGGCGATAGAATACATAATAGGGGTCCAGGCCAATCCAAATGGTGCGAGGATCACGGGGGATAATACGCCGCCCAGGGTATAGGAAACGGTATAGATGGCCGTCTGAGCCAGTGAGCCAAAATGGGCAAGCAGGTAGCGATCTGAAAGTTGCAGAACCCATGCCGCCATGTCACCGAAGATCGTTGGTACTCCAAAGGAGAGTATATTGCGTACAATAGCGGAGCGCAGCGGCAAGCCGTGCTGGCGAACAATGAAGAGCAGCATAAGTGGTAGGGTGCAAATAACGATGACGGCATAGCCAACTCCTTTGGCAATCAACGCGCCATTGATACCCATATGCAGCACACCCACCAGCACAATATTCGTACTTAATACCAGCAATAGATTGGCAATTGACAATACTGAAAAGAGAACTGCACGCTTTTCAGCGCGTAACCACGATAGGCCCGGCAGGGTCATATTTTCCATAATGATCACCAGGGCAGTCAGTCTCACGGCTCCGCTGAACGATTGGCTATTGAAGAGAAGCTCTGAGAACCATGGAGCAGCCATTATTATGATAATACCCAGAGGTAGCGAGACGAGTGCCAGCAGGATGATAGAGGCTGAAAGGACGCCTGAGCGGTCACGTGCCGTTTCGTAATCACCGTTATAGGCCCGGAAAAAAGCTGGGCCGAGTCCAAGCTGCGTTATCGCGGTTACAAGATCAATAATCGTGTATAAAACGGCAAGGCCACCATAATTGATACTGGAAAGCTGGTGTGTTAAAAATGGTGCAAGCACGAGAGAGATGAGTGGAGATGCCAGTGCTCCCAGAGCGTAGATGCCGGAGCTTTTGACCATTTCCAGAGCGAGTGAAAGATAGCTTTGCGTACCTGAAGCGATTTGTTTATATTCTGTTGTCCCATCCTGGGCATGTTCCTCTTCCTTTAATGAGCTCTTCTGGTTATCTGCCTTCTGCGGGAGCACCCGGTCTCTACTATCTTTGCGGTATTGAGCAAGGAACTCTTTCTGTCGCATTGATGGTCTTCTCGAAGTCGTTAGAGTCAATACGTGAGGTGACGCCCCTACGCCGGTTCTGACGCTTTCTCCTGGCGGGATGGAGAGCTTGCTATATTCATTCCTGTCACGGATCAGTTTTGCGTTGTTCGCTTGAGTGGGCGTGGCTGTCTCATCGGCTGATGGGGTTGACTGGCGAAGGAGGCTGCGTTTGATTAGCGGGGAGGAGATTACGCCTGCGATCAGCCAGTCGAGATACACCAGGTCGTTTGGACTTGTCCAACCATCGACGCTCAGGCTGATGATGCTGAGTGCGACGAGGGCGGCTATCCCTCCTCCGAGAAGGGGGCGATAACGGGTATCCACGGCCTGCCAGTTGCGCCACGCGAACCAGAATGCACAGGCTATCAGTAGAAGGAAAATCAGCATAACCGGTATGCCTGCCATTGCTCCCCATTGTAAATAGGAGTTATCCGGTTCAGCCAGAGGCACGGTCTGTGCAGGCACGCGGTAAGGATCTGCTCCGACCAGGGTATGCCTGAGGTCCCATGCCGATGCCGGACAGGGGAAACGCTGCGATAACCCGAATGGCCGTTTGCCAGCTTCCAAGGTGTAGTGAGAGGTCGCCCGGTTCGTTCGCGTGATAGAGTTGCGCGGAGATCTGCATGGGAAAAACAGCGAAGAGTACCACTGTCAGAAGTACTATCGACACAAGTATCAGCAAACTGGTACGTATCCGCCCGGCCAGGAACATGAAGATCACTATAGCGGCGAGCGTGCCGAGCCATCCTCCGGTGCTGTAGGTGAATATCAATGCTGGTATGATTAGCAGCATTTCCAGGAGATATATTCCTTTTACCCAGAGCCGCTTAGTTTCTACAAATAGCCCTAATGGGAAGAAAAAGCATGTAGCAAGGAATGCTGCATTCCCGTCTGGGCCGATAAAGAACGAGCCCGCACGTGCTACCCCGGCCTCTACTATCTGGAAGTTTGAATATTGAAAAAGCTCTGCTTCAATCTGTGCGGATGCGAACAGGAATTTGCCAGTTGTTGCCTCAATGATCGTATGTATAGCTATAAAGGTTGCCAGGACCGATAGGATCTGGAACACGCGCCGAACAGATGAAATATCTTTTGCAGCCAGGTTGCCTATCCAGAACATAAGGAATGCGCCAATTACCAGGTGAAGATAGAAGCTATAAGCGTCAGAGGCATTGAAGCTGGCACCATTGATGGTAGGGTAGATAGTCAGGATGAGAAATAGGAACCAGAGCCAGAGCGAGCGTGGCCTGGTCCAGGGGTGGGTGGTAGAGCGCCCGAAGTAGTAGAAAAAGAGCAACGCCAGCGCCAGGAGTAGCGCGACCAGGTGCAGGCCGAGATACGTGTCAACCCATATGTGAATAGCCACAAGCAGGGTTGCAGTAAGTTCATCCAGCCTGAGCAGTACGATGATCGTTATAACTATAGCTCCGGCGGCGGCAGCGCCGTATGTTGGGCTAAATCTACCGACGATCACCCCGATAGAAAGCGAGGCTAATAGTGCCAGGATTGAGAAGATCAACGAGGACGAGGGAATCCGTTCTCGTAGAGTCTCCCGCCATTGTGGCTTATGTACTACGTTTTCCACTTTGACGTTAGCCATCTTTCTTCCCGTCAAGCTGATCTGACTGGGATTGTGTTTCTGAAGGTGCGGGATGCACTGCTGAGTGCTTTACTGAATTTCTCGCGAGGCGCTTTGTCGTCGGGTCGAGTGCGTCATCTTGCGGAGGCTGTATTTCTGGTTGCTTTAACGTTTCTGGTGGGACGACTAAAGCAGCGGGAGCACTGGTATTTTCTGTACTGTAACTGTTCTCCTGCTGTTGATTACTGTTGTAATAATAAGGATAGATTGTGTCGCTGCGACGATGACGTTGTTTATTCACAACATAACCAGGTACGTATGCCCCGATCTGCTCCAGGAGAGTTTTACCTGGGCAAGCGTTTGCTTATGAGCACACGTAATATCAACCACGACGAGGGTGCCATCAGCCTTTGATGCCAGGATTTTGGCATCGGACAAACCCAGCAAAGGAGGGGTATCAAAAATAATTGTCTCGGCTCTAGTAAGTGACACAAAGAGGCGCTGCATTGCGTTCGAAGCAAGTAACTCTGGGGGATCTGGTGGCAGTGATCCGGAAGGCATAATATACAGGTTTGGAATATCTGTCGAGTGAATGAAAGCGTCAAGAGATATGGGAGGAGCGGGCTTGCTTGATGGCCCTTTAGGTATGGCAGCGGTCTGCATGCTAAGCGCCTGGATAGCGTTGCTCAGGCCCTTTTTATCGGCTGGAAGGCCAAATAGTTGCTGTAGTGTTGGGTGACGCAGATCTGCGTCGATAAGGAGCGTAGTCTTCCCCGTCTTCGCCATAAAAATCGCCAGGTTGGCGGCAACGGAACTTTTGCCTTCAAGAGGTAAAGCGCTTGTGACTACGATGGAGCGTAGCGGCCTCTCAATAGCTGAGAAGCTAATATTTGTACGTAAGATGCGAAAGGATTCGACGTTGGCGTTGCGTCCTGTTGGATTAAAAACGGCTTCTTTCAACTTCTTGGAAGAGTGCGTGCGCCAGAGCGTTGTCAGAATCGGCCTGTCGAGCAATTGGGAGAGCGCCTCCGGACTACGAATGCGTTTGTCCAATAGCTCAAAAAGCAGAACGAGCAGCATTCCCAGGAGTAAGCCTATCAATAGCCCAATGCCAGTATTGATGATTTTATTTGGTCGTACAGGGGTTAAGACAGGCTGAGCTGGTTGGACCAGGAGTAAGAAATCCCCGCTTAGTGTCGCGTTCTGGTTAAATACCTGGCGTTGCTGCTGGATCAGTGTCGTTGCAATATCGTTCGCCAGCGTTGCAGCCTGTGTTGGACTCGCATCCTGCACATCGATCTCGAAGAGCTGCGTATTAAGTTTGGACGTAGCGGTCACTTCTTTTGCGAGCTGTTGTGCTGTCAGGTTCTGGTAGTGTGAGGCAACGGTACGAAGCACGGAGTTGCTGGTCGCCAGTATCGCCTCTGTTTGAACAAGCTGATCACTTGCGAGCAAGCTATTATAATCTGCCGGGTTATTATTTGAGCTGAGCGCAACCTGAACCAGTGCCGCAGATTGATAGACAGGCTTCATAAGCTTACTTCCGAAGTAAGCTCCTGCGCCAACTGCTAGCAAACAGATAGTGATCAGTGCCCAGTGTTTGACTAAGGCGGTCCAGTATTGTTCATAAGTCATCGTGTGTTGCTCCTCTTCTATGTTCCGCGACAAAACAGAACCTCGGCTACGGTCTTCAAGATGATCCAGATATCTAATGTAAATGATTGATGTTTAATGTAGTAGAGATCATATTGCAATTTGGCTAATGTTCCCGCGTTCGTGCCGCCATAGGAGTATTTCACCTGTGCCCAGCCCGTCAGCCCAGGTTTGACCATCAAGCGACAGCGATAAAAGGGAATGGTTTTTTCTAGTTCAGTGGCAAATGCTTCTCGCTCTGGTCGTGGCCCTATCAGGCTCATGTCGCCACGCAGAATATTGAACACCTGTGGCAATTCATCCAGGTGAGTGGCACGCAAGAAGCGCCCAATATGTGTGACGCGTGTATCGCCTTCGATTGTCCATACAGCTTGCCCTGCATGTTCCGCATTAGTATACATGGAACGGAACTTATAAATGAAAAATTTGTGTCCATTACGCCCCTGGCGCTCTTGCTTGTAGAAGATAGGGCCTGGTGAGTCCAGGATAATCAACAATGCCAGAGCAGGGAGAATAAGAAGCAAGGACAATGTGCCAATGAAGCCGAAGAGGAGGTCCATAATCTTGCGCCAACAGAGATAAAGCGGGGAGGCAATGATCTCTACGGGTAGCGCCAGGTACCACTGATCGCCAACATGTTCAACCGGTATTTTGCCGCCAATGTTCTCGTACGCGACGGGCATAGGAACGAGTGAAATACCGAACTGAGTTGCCTCGATGGCCTCCTGAAAAAGAGATGGTTCGGTTCTGTAATCAGTAGCCATAATAATCATGTCTATCATGCGATTGTGCATGAGATTCTGTAAGGTATTTCTGCCGCCGAGCACGGGCAGGTCTTCCTTTTGCAATTTTTCGCCTGTATTTTCGCTGATGTATCCCAGGAGGCGAATACCTGGTCGTCTCAACGCGCGGAATTCCCTAGCAATGGTTGCTCCGGCAGTAGTGATTCCGATAATGACTGCCCGTGTACGAAAGCGTGGTAAGCGCATGAATTCGGCAAGGGCGATGCGCCATATACTCAGGACTGGAATTGCTACTACCAGAAAGAGCAGTGACAGTATGATACAGAGGGAAAACCTGTCAGCGACAAAGGGGTAGATGAGTATCATCCAGAAGATGACCATGAGTACCAGCGCAAATAGTGCTCTGAGAGGACTCTTAAAGCGGTTTGATGCGTTCCTCAAGCCCTGAGCCTGCGTAATACTTGCGGCAATACTCCAGGAGAGAAGTGCAATGCCTCCCCAGACGAGCTTCAAGCTCCAGGTTCCAGGTTCATTCCAGGAAATGTGAAAGGTCAGATCGAGATATGGTGCCAGTATTAATAATGAAGCAAGCGCCGCCAGGATCAGCAGGCCATCCCCTATCATTAAAACGAGACTCCACTGTGTCGATGAGGGTCTCCATCCCCAGTCGCGTTGTTGCTTCTCTGTTGTTGACACTTGAGAGATTATTGCCGAGTTTTCAGCCGCTATGGGTTTCATTTGCATAGGACAATCCTTGCTTTGAGAGCAGCACTCCAAGACGGACATCAAGTGCTGCTGCCAGGCGTTCATAATCAAAGTGGAGCTTCACATATTCGCGTCCCCGCATCCCTGATGCTTCCGCCTTCTCAGGGTATGCACGCAGATAGAGGATAGCTGATACAAGCGCCTCTACGTTTTCGGGTTCCACAACGGTGCCTGCCTGTGCCTCCCGTTCCGCGAGATTACGCGTCTATTCCCTCTGCTCCTAGAATGAAAGGGCGTGCACATGCCATTATTTCAAACATTTTTATAGGGAACGAACCTTCTACTAATGCTATTTTGCGTAAAGGAATCAGGCATATGTCAGTAGCGGCCCAGGCGAGCGGCATTTCATTATGTGGCAGAGAGGCGAGAAATGTGACGTTCTTGAGATCGCGTTTCCTGGCTTCTGATACCAGTTCGGCTTTTTTCACGCCATCGCCAGCCAGAATTATGTGTATGTCGGTGTAATCCTGGAGACGTTCTGCTGCGTCGAGTAGGGTTGTCATTGCATACACGAGTCCGTGATTACCCGCGTAGAGTAGGGTAAAACGGTCATCCCAGCCCAGTTTAGCACGGGCATATGCGCGTGGTAGTGGGCGAAATCTGGCTGTATCGACGCCATTTGTTATTAATAAGAGCTTCTCTGGTGGAATGCCTCTTTGGAGCAGTGCTTGACGCAATCCCTCCGTCACCACCCATACGATACTCGCATGCCGGTACGTTGATTCTTCTAGCCATTCTGACAGGCGAATCAATAGACGATTACGCAATACTCCCAGGCGAATGGCGGATTCGGGCCAGAGATCGGCGACCCAGAAGATCAGAGGACAAGACTTATGCCACGCCAGCATACGCGCGGCTATGACGTTGAAGAGTGGAGGCGAGCCAACGATGATCACGTCTGGACGATCGATTGCTTTATACGCGAGGAATGGTGCGAGACAGCCAAAGGAGAGCTGAGCCAGTATACGCCGTAGAAAACCTTCATTGGAGCTGGTATAGCTCCACACGCGTACCACGCGCACACCCGCGAGAACCTCTTTATAGACCAGACGACCGCGATATTCCGGTGGAACTATCCCTGTCGGGTAATTTGGGACTGTCGTCAACACCGTCACTTCATGCCCCCGACCCACCAGCCGCTGCGCGATTTCGCTTACGCACACGGCTGCGGCGGCTTTCTCCGGTGGATAATAGCGCGAGATAAAGAGAATACGTGCCATAAGTGTTTCTATCCTCTCATCAGCTAGTAACTACGATTCAGATCTGCTGAACCGACGGCAATATGAGTCAGGCCGTGCCCGGACACCATCTCCGATACTGATGTAGCGCATACCGAGTGCCTCAATCTTTTCATGGTCGAGCACTCTACGTCCATCGAGTACGACCTTGCAGCCTGTGAATTGGCTCAGGTCGAATGAGCGATATGCCTGGTGGTCCGCCTGCAGGATGATGGCACGAATCTTGTCCTCTACTTCAGGAGTGAGCGGGGTATATTCCAGCGTGCATAACTCGTCCGTGCTGAATAGAGGGTCGTCGGCGTACACGTCCGCTCCGCGCTCGATGAGAGCATCTTGCAGCAGTTTTGCACTGGTGAAAGCTGCTTCGCGCACATTTCCCCGGTATGCTACTCCAAGGATGAGGACTGAATGGCCGGTGAGTGATCCAGTAATAGCTTCGATGCGATCTACTGCGTATTCTGCCATTGCATCGTTGATACGGCGTGCGAACAGTGGCAGCTGGAGCGCCTGAGAACCATAGATTTGGTTGTATCCATCTTCTATACCGGCTAAGAGAAAGTAGGGATAGACGGGGATACAATGACCGCCGACGCCAACTCCTGGTGTGTGAATATGAGAATAAGGCTGGGAATTTGCCGCCGCGATTGCCGCTGCGGCATCAAGGCCATAAGCATCGGCATAGCAAGCATATTCATTGGCCAGTGCAATGTTGACATCGCGGTAGGTCGTCTCAATAAGTTTGACGAACTCTGCCTCGTCCGTTGAGGCCATCGTCATGATCTGGGCATCGAGAACTGTTTCATAAAATGAGACAGCGGCGGCAGTGCTACGCGCATCGATGCCGCCTACAACTTTAGGGTAGATGTGCAGATCGCGAAAGATATGTCCCGACGATACTCGTTCGGGACTGTAAGCGAGAAAGAAGTCCAGGCCAGCCTTGAGATGCGAGGTACGTTCGAGTATCTGAGAGAAGCGACGAGCTGTTGTGCCAACGGGCAACGTCGACTCATATATTACGAGGGTACCAGGCTGTAATCCAGCGCCAATCGCCCTGGTGGCTGCATCAATCGCCTTGAAATCTACCTTGTGCTTTTTGTCGATGGTAACGGGTACGATGACTACAACGACGCTGGCACATTGGACTGCTTCGCATGTATTCAGCGTGGCAGAGAGTAATTTTCGCCTGGTAGCGCTGGCAACCGCCTCGGCAAGTCCTGGCTCTTCCTGGATATGTGAGAGGCCAGTGTTAATCGTTTCCACTACTGCAGGGTTAATGTCGCAGCCGATTACGCGTCTTCCGGAGTGGGTATACAATGCAGCGAGTGGCAATCCTATTTTGCCCAGGCCAACTACTACCGCTGGCGAGGATGATAGCAAAAAGTTGGAAGAGCTGTCTGACATGTTACGCTCCTACCTCCATCTTCTTTTCCAGGACCTTTTCCTGGTGTATTGATTGGGTAAGTTGGGAAACGACTTTTAGCACTGCGGCTCCATCTTCGCCAGTAACGGTTGGGAGCGTATCATTATTGATAGCCGCTATCACATCTTCGTATTCCAGGCGCAGGGGTTCTGCTTTCTGAATTTTGAGGCGTGTCATGGTTCCTTCGCTTACGCCTGTGAGCGAGCGCAATGCATCCCAGTCCGTTGCGGTATAATCATTTTCGTAGAAGAACACGTCCTGAGTCAGGTAGTTAACGAGAAACATGCCCTTTTCTCCTGTGACGCTCAATTCACGCACTTTTGTGGGTGTGAGCCAGTTCACGTCAAGCATTCCTAGCGCGTGATTTGTGAATTGGAGCATGCCGAGCAATAAGTCCTCACATGATTTATGGACATGGCGTTGTGTCTGTGCATACACCTGTTCTACCTCGGCGTTCATCAAGTAGCGCATGATGTCAATATCGTGAGAAGCGAGATCAAGCGTGACTCCAACATCTCTGATACGCGGCGGAAATGGCCCGATTCTTCGCGCGTGTAGGGAGAAGATACGGCCAGGCTGGCCTGAGAGTATCCTCTTTTTTAACTCTATAATAGCCGGATTAAACCTCTCGACATGCCCTACTGCTAGCTTCGCATTGTGTGAACGAGCTATATCAATCAGGGTGAGCGCTTCCTGAACAGTACTGGCTATCGGCTTCTCAATGAGGACATGGATGCCTTTATCAAGCAGGTAGGAAGCTACCGGAAAGTGCAAATGGGTGGGAACGACCACAGCTACCAGGTCTGGATGAGTCTCTTCGACCATCTGATGATAATCTGTGTATCCTGCGGCATAAAAGCGATCTGTCGCATGTTTCAGTACAGCCTCGTGGACATCTGCCACGCCAACAAGCTCAACGACCTCTTGATTGAAGTCCCTGAGCACGCGCAGGTGATTTATGCCCATTGAACCTGCACCGATTACTGCTACTTTCAATTGCATAAAGCACCTATTTCTCTGACAATAGTGAAGAGATCCTCTATCTTCAGTGCTGGATGAACCGGCAGCGAGAGCACCTGCTGTGTAGCGGCTTCCGTTGCAGGCAATCCGGCAATATGTGTTGCGCTTTTGCCATGTAACTCTTTATCTGAATGCGAGATGCGAAAGCGGAAGAGAGAGTTTTGATAGAATGGTTGCCGGTAAATTGGTAATGGATAGTGAACGCCTGTAGCGATCCCGCGCGAGCGCAATTGCGTGATCCATTCGTCCCGTCTCTCGGGAAGCCGAATAGTGTATTGGTGATAGACGTGATAGTAGCCCGGACGAGTTATAGGCGTCTGGACGAGTCCACTGAGATGCGTGTTTAAGAATTGTGCATTACCTCTACGCTGTTTGGTAAACTGTTCTAGTTTGCTTAACTGTACTAGGCCTATGGCGGCCTGCATTTCCGTCATCCTCAGGTTAAAACCTATCATAATATGGCAGTAACGTTCTTGTTGTCCATGATTACGCATGAGTCGCACGCGATCCGCAATGATCGGATCGCTGGTTGTGACCATTCCGCCCTCGCCCGTGGTCATATTTTTAGTAGGATAGAATGAAAAACAGCCTGTCCCAAAGCTGCCAACCGGTTTGCCTTTCACTTTTGCGGCATGTGCCTGGCATGCATCCTCGATAATGACAAGATTGTGCTTACGGGCTATGCGCTCTAGCTGTTCCATATCACAGGGATTGCCATAAAGGTGTACCGGCAGAATGGCTTTTGTATGTGCAGTGATTGCCATTTCTACAGCGATGGGATCAATAGTATAGGTATCAGGATCAATATCGACAAAAACGGGCGTTGCCCCCGCATACAGAATAGCATTCGCTGTAGCAACAAAACTAAAGGCTGTAGTGATTACTTCATCACCAGGGCCGATCCCGTGAGCCAGGAGGGAGAGCTGTAAAGCGGCAGTACCGGAGGAGACAGCTATCGCCTCCGAAACATTACATAATTCAGCAAAGAGTCGTTCAAAAGAGGCAACCAGCTCGCCCTGTGCTAACTGCCCTGTTTCGAGAACGCGAAGGACTGCCATCTCTTCTTCAATCCCTACAAGAGGACGTGCAATAGCGATCATAATAAATCTCTTTTCAAGTATTACTTGTATGAAATTTCGTGAGGTGAATAGAGGCCATGACAACAGGATAAAGTATAGCCTATGGTCTTCTTGAGATACAATCCTCCATAGCTTTATCTTTCATACTAAGAAAGTATGAATTCTGGTAAGTAAGATGATGACCCTGATATCAATCTTCGGTTGATAGATAATTCCTGTAATTTATTGTAACCTTAGACAGTATATTACTTTGTATAATACAATCAAGTTATCGTGTCAGAGGTTGTGTAATGGTTCATAGTAGAAAGGCCTGGAAGTTAGGGCTGGCTCGAGTTTAATGCCCCCTTACTGCAAACAGTTAAGCTGGCATTTAGTTTGCAATCAAAAGAAAGGGGAAGAGATCCATCTACCTGTACCCGAATACGTTATGGTTATCATCGTCTGGAGTTTGAAGTTTAACAGCTTAGCCATATCAGTCTCATCTGAGGCTTCACTGGACACGGAAAATTTACACAAAGCTTGAGATACTGCCCGACAATTGGAGTTCATTTTCATGAACAAAGAAAGGTTAAGGACGACATGGGAAAAGATATTCTGATAGCAGAACTTTGCGCAATTTTTCGTACAGGATTACGAATGATTTTTACCAGCGATTCACTTGTTAATACTATTGATGAAGTATCAACGGTAGAAGAGGTAAAGAAATATCTTACTTCCCATACGCCGGATTTGATCGTGGTTCACCAGTCATTAGTCACCGATCTAGCTGCATTGGCACGTAGTAATTTTATCATTCTTGCAACTGAGCCTGACAAAAATATATTAGTGGATGCCTATTCTTGTGGAGCGTGCGGTTATCTTCTGGAAAATGCTTCACCGCATCTGTTCCTTTTGGCGCTCCATATGACAGAAAAGATGTTTTTGCTTGATCCCGCAGTCACTCCCTGGCTGCTAAAGAGTATTTGTGGTGATATTTTGCCCTCCGCCAGTAACGGAGTTCTCACCACACGTGAGATGGAGATCTTTAAACTCATGAATAGCGATCTCACTAACCGTGCTATTGGTGAAAGACTCTGCATCTCTGAAGCTACCGTCAAGACACATGTTGTACACATCTTCCGCAAACTCAATATCAAGCGAAGACCCGCGAAATTATTTTTTCCTGCATCTCGTGAAATTTCTGGAGAAAATGATTATAGAGCGAAAATGAGTTCCGGCATATCCTTTGAATGTGATAGAAGGGATCGAAATGGACGCGATCATTGGGAGGTATAGAGTCCATATGGAGAAGACAACCCTGTTTCTCAACCACCCCACTGGAATTAGTTTTGATTTGACGTTGGCTGAGGCAATAGGGCTTATGGAGTTCATCAAAGTTTACCAGGCCGCGATAGTATATGTACAGCATGGTGTAGAGCCAGGAATGGAGGGAGTTGTTATGGATGGAGAAATAGATCATAATTAGGCACTTGTCCAATTGAGCAAACTATACGGTTCTCTGCGAACGCTTGATAGCCGTCGAAGTTATTGAGCACAGTGGAGTGGGCGACGTCCTACTCCTGCCCTTCATTCAATAACCATAGCGCTTGTAGAGCCTGGGTGACATGTTTCTCAGAGGTGAATTGCGAGAAAAAGATGTGGCGTACAATTCCTTGCCTGTCGATGACATACGTCACGCGCCCCGGTAGCCCAAAAGCTGTAGGTACACCATAGAGTTTCCTGATGGTGCCTTCTATGTCGCTCAAGAGTGGGAAGGGAAGTTGGTGCTTCGTGGCAAATTGCTGATGAGACTCCACCGAATCTGAGCTAATCCCGATTATTTCTGTTCCAGTATCTTTGAAGACCTTGTAGCTGTCCCGAAAAGCACATGCCTCGGCTGTACAGACCGTCGTATTATCTTTGGGGTAGAAGTAGAGGACAATATTTGTCTTCCCGTGCAAATCCCCAAGGTGTAACGGCATCCCTGCCTGGGAGGGCAATGTAAAGTCTGGGGCCTGGTCGCCAACCTGCACCTTGCTTTTCGCTGATGGTGCTTGTTTGTCGTGTTGGCTCATAGTGTATCCTCCTCCTTATTGAAATGAACAAGTGAGCATCTTATAGCCTCGTTATAGCTCAGCATGTTACGCGCTGCATGGTAGAGTTGGTATCGTAAGCAAAAGAGTTGTATGATCAGGATGAGGCACTGTATTGTTGAGTGTTCCCGTGTCAATTACTACATCTTCGCCACTAAAGGAGAGCGCGAAACGATCCAGGCTCCTGGGAGCCGGGCCATCCAGGTATTCTCCGTTCACGTTATAGTGAGACCCGTGACAAGGACACTTGAAGCTTCCGCAATCGTCGCGAAAGGGCACTGTACAGCCTAAATGGACGCAGCGTTGAAACAACGCAATCCAGTATGAGCCATCAGTGTCTTTCACAACTGTTTCAGCCGCTAATTGGCCTCCCAGTGTCGTTCCTTGCAACAAAAATGCTGTATCTTTATCCAGATGCACTACATAGGTTTTTGCCACCTGATGATAAAAAACGCCCGCTGTATTGAGTTTGAAATCCTGTGGCTTCGCTGCCGGGAAATCCGCTTTTACCCCCACTGTCAGGAGAGAGCCAAACTGACCGGCGAGATCGGGATACAGCATGAAGAGTGCACCAGACACACTTGCGGTTGCCGATAATCCCCACACGGACAATAGAGACCGACGTAGGAAACGCCGCCGCGACAAGTGCTGTTTTGCGATTTCAGCCGCTTCAGCCCCTCTCCCATGCAAAACTTCATACTGCTGTGGTGTGATAGGCGATGTGTCATTATTCATAATGAATTCATCCATTTCTTGTAATAACCCCGATTTGGTTCTCCCACCCGTCAGCAAAAAACAGCCCAGGCAGAAGGGGGCCAGACCCAGGGAACCAGATGGAACGTGAATACCTCAGACGCTCACGCTCTCATAAATGGTATACCTCAATGGGGGTAAGAATTCATCAACAGAAGCGTGTAATTCCTTCTAGAGGGAGGGGGGAGGAGATAGACAGAATTACCGATTTCTCAGTGCCAGCAGGATCAAATCAGAGAGGCTGTACAAGGTTAAGAGAGATGGTGTTCGATAGCATAGCGTGTGGCCGCACTACGTGAGTTTACACCAGTTTTGCTGTAGATAGTGCTGATATGTGCGTGGACAGTGCGTGGACTCAGAATAAGCTTATCAGCTATCTGGACATCGGTCAAGCTCTCCGCAAGCAGGCGTAGCACCTCTACTTCTCGTGCTGTCAGCCCGGCAGGATAGGTTGGTGCCGACTTTACTGGCACCGTCGGAGGTGAAAGCGATTTTTTGCCCTTTGCAGCAAGTGCCTGTCTGGGCGTCATGGAACGCCCTTGCGACCACGCGGAAGCAAACATTTTCTCCCCAAGGTGGGCATGCGCGGTTGCCACTGAGCGCTCATAGTCAGCAAGCTCAACACGCGGAATGGGTATGCCAGCCGCTTCGCGTAAGGCTTCTGATACCCCCCATAGCTGTGCGGCCCACGCCAGTTGTCGCTGGGCCGCAACGATTTCCCCTAACTCCAGCAGATACACAGCCGCCACCCACTTTTCATTCAGCTCACTTGATATCATCAGGCTCTCTTCGTGATGCGTGTATGCCGTTACATAGTCGCCCTCAGTAGCGCATACCTTTCCCAAAACGGAGAGCGACTTGGCTATACCATGCCAATGTCCCAGTTCTCTGTAGAGGATGATACTCTTCTCGGCTAGCACGTGTGCTGTGGCAAGGTCTTTTTGCTGAAAAGCCACTTGTGCAGAGACACAATAATACGCCGCGAGACCTTCTTTGAAGCCTACCTCCTGAGAAAGCACGAGACATTCCTCAAGCAGAGGGCCAATGCTCTCCTGACCAGCTTGAGCAACAAAAAGCACTTGTGCCAATTGGGAGAGTGTATGAGCGATGCCTCTCTTGTGGCCTCTTTCCCTATGTATCGCCAGGCTCTCCTCAAACAGACTACAAGCCCTACTGTACTCACCCAGGCTACTGGATAGTAGACCTAGCGTAAAGAGCGCGTAGGCTGCAAGCTCCATAGCATCCACCTGCTTCGTAATCATGAGGCACTCTTCCATGAGTGTGCGTGCTGCAAGCATACGTCCATTGATCCAGGCCATGCTCCCCAACAAATAGAGCGAGAACGCAACGCCTGGCTGATCCTCAAATGTACGAAAGAGTGCCAGGCTCTCCTGGCACAACGACTCTGCACGATCATAATCGCTTTGGATGAAGGCCAGGTTTGCAGTGGCAATAAGTGCTTTCGCTTGTACAGGTGCCTCGACCTGTACACCTGCAGCTATCTTTCTCGCCAATGCACGCTCAAGCAGGTTTCGCCCCTCACTAAGGTGTCCATGCACCGTCCAGAAGGTGCGCAGTGCACCTCCTAAGCGTAACGCAACCTCTATGCAGCTTTCATCTTTTACGGCTTGTTCTAGTAACCACTGCAATGCCGCTCGCAGATTACCATGCTCCTGCTCCAGGCGATTTAACCATGCTGCTTGCTGTGGACCTCCGATCTCGATCTCGGCATGCTCGGCTAATGAAAGATAGTAGAGAGCATGTGGCCTCTGTGTGCTTGTCATTTCATCACTGCTGGCGAGAGTTGCCAGGCCGTACTCGCGGATCGTCTCTAACATGAGCAAGCGCGGCTCCTCTCCCTCCTGCTCCGTTTGTTGCAGGAGGCTCTTATCAATGAGTGAAGCTACTCCATCGAGCACAGGGAAGGTACTTTCATGAAACAGCTCATAGAGAGACTCTATTGCCCCCAGGGTGCATCCTCCGATAAAGACGGAGAGCCGCCGGAAGAGCAGTTGCTCCCCAGCATCTAGCAGATCGTAACTCCACGCGAGTGCGTTACTGAGTGTTTGCTGCCGGGCCGGAACATCTTGTGCCATACTCGTCAAGATCGGTAATCGATGTTCCAGGCGGGTTAAGAGTGCTTGTGGGGGAAGCAATTTGACACGTGCCGCTGCCAGTTCGATGGCGAGCGGTAAACCATCCAGGCGAACACAGACCTTCGCGACCGTTTGCACGTTAGCTGGCGTGATCTGAAAATCGGGTTTTGCAGCCTTTGCCCGTTCTGCGAAAAGGGCTATTGCGGCATATTGCGAAAGGGATGCGATTTCGGGGAGATGAGTGAGATCGGGCAGTGCCAATGGCGGCACGGGAAACTCATGTTCACCACGGATATGTAGCACGGCGCGGCTTGTCACCAACACCTTGATATGGAGACAAGGAGCCAGGAGGTCCGAGAGTTTCGGTGCCGCCGCTAGCACCTGCTCGAAATTGTCCAATAACAGCAGAAGTTGTTTATCACGTAAATAAATCTTCAAAAGATCGGGGAGGGCTCCATCACTGGTCTCTTTGACTCCAAGTGTTTGGGCAATCGTGGGAACAACCAGGGCAGTATTACGAATGGGAGCCAGTGGGACGAAGCAAACACCATCGGCAAAATCGGGAAGCAAGTCGTTTGCTACCTGCACACTCAGGTTCGTTTTGCCAACTCCTCCTGTTCCTGTGAGGGTCAAAAGACGTACCTCTGGTCGTCGCAGGAGACTGCATATCGCCAATATCTCTTGTTCACGTCCAATCAACGATGTGAGTTGTGCAGGCAGGTTATTGACCACGATTCCTCCTCCTGAGAACATACGAGAGTAATCGATGCTCAATGAGTCCAGTCTAGTTGTAGTGTTTAGTGAATATCATCTCCTATTATATGCTACAGTAAGCAGAATTTCAAAGGTGCTCTCTAACAAGAAACCCCAACCAGGACAGGCCGTGCACCTGCCCTGGTTGGGGTTTCTTGTTAGAGAGCACTCAATCACCCGAAACTGCACGACATTGTTGTTCCATGATTAACATGTTCGAGATCGGCGGCACGTCTCAGGGCGCGAAACTGCAATACTTTGACATTTGCCACTGTTACTTTCATCCTTAAAGCGGTATCCTTGAGAGAGAGGTCAAGCAGAAAACGGCAGATCAGTACCTCTCGATAGCGCTCAGGTAGAGCTTTTAGTAGACATTGTACGCATTGTGTAGATGGGATTAGCTCTTCTTCTGCCGGCCCCTCCCAACCAGCCTCTAGCAATTCATCTAACGAAGAGGTTGGTTTACGATAGTATGTGCGCCAGTAATCGTTAAGTGTTGTACGAGCAATGAGGTACAACCAGTATTGCATACTCTGTGAACTACGCTCCAGATCGATGCTACGCGCTGCTTTGAGAAATATTTCTGCTGTCAGGTCCTCAGCCTCCTCTCTATTGCCAACCTTGCTGTACACATAGGAGTAGGTCGAGGTGAATTTTTCTCGATAAAACGTTTGAAATGCATCTGCATCCTTAGTGAAGCTTCTGCTATCAGAGAGTGACAAAGTTTTTTGCATGTGTGTTTAACCTCTTATTGAGCTATTTTTCGTCGCTAGAATCCGTAATATCTGTTAATGGATGGTTTATTTTGCCGTGTACGGCGATTATCAAAATGGTCCGCTGGAATTGCGCCGTTGTTACAGCAAAAGAAACAACTCTTTGCTCTTGGGTAGACAATAGCTATGCGAGACCACTCACAGTACTAGATATACTTCACTGAGGAGGTAAAACACATCGATAGAACAGTGTAAATTCTCTCCTAAGGCTTCCAGAACCTTCTAGGCAAAATTACCTAAGTGCCGCAGACGACTTCATACATAAAAAAAGGTTCTCTGGCTCATCTAAGTCAGAGAACTAGGTGTGTGCTACTACAGCAGGGTTTACCACGAGGATCCTATTTTTGCAACACAGTTCTCACGCGTTTGGCGTCGGATCACTCAAAGCAGAGGCAATAGCCTGCCCCAGCATCCTCGTTCGTCCGCACGCCAACAGCCGCATCTCTGGTCGCGGTATTATCCACGTCGCGCCTCATCTGCTTGCGTTGCCAATGCATGTAGAATTGCCAGGAACTCCCGTGGTTGGCCGATGAAAAGCCCGTCGTCCGTAAAGGCCTTGATTGTGGCCACTGCGCCTCCACTCCCCGCTATCGCAGTCGGGCGAATGATCGAAACGGGCGGGAACTTGCGGCTGAGGAAGACAGTTGGCTCAGGCATGATCAGATTGGTCTGGGTGTCCTCCCCGCCAGAGGCATTGAGGTCTGGAAACACCAACCCATTGGTGGGATCGGTCAGGGGAATCGCATTGCCTGCCTTGTCGTGCCACGTCTGAAAGTGCGATGTCTCGGTCGGGCCGATACTGAGCAAGATGCGCAACACTTCCAGATTGGCGACCCCCTGAGCCAGCGTCGGGTAGAGGCTAGAGCCACCCTGCTCAATAAACCCGAAATGGAAGCCCGCCGTGTTGGCGATCGCCTGGATATGGGTATCGGGTGCGAGGTCGCTATCGTGTCTGGGGATGGCTGGAAACTGCCCCTTACTCAAACTCGGAATGGCTTGAGCGAACGTGCCACCGAGATCAGGGTTCTGCGTGCGGCTGCGGTAGCTCGTCCACCAGCGGGTGTCCACAGTGAGCTGCATGAGGTTGGTGAGCCGTCCGATTTGCTGGGCCCCGGTCGCTTTGCTGCTCGGCAACGTGCGAAACTTATCCAGATTAACGGGATTCGCGCCCCTGGAAACCAGGTAGGCGTTGATGAATGCCATGTGGCTGAACTCATCCTCGGTATTGTCGTGGATATACTGGGGCATGTCTCCATCCAGCACTTGAAGTTTTTGGATGTAGGGTGCACTCCCGCTCCCTCCTGGAACTTCGCTGTCCTGGATGCCTCCCAGTTCGTTGTATTGTTGCCACAGATCACTTTCGATGATTTCGACCGCAGCCAGGAACCTGAGAATGGCCACATCTCCTCGTGTGAGAGCGCCACTTTTTTCTTCGGCAAAAGCCGGTAACGATAACCCACCGGCCAATAGCCCGGCACCGATGGTTCCTGCTCCTCCGACCACAAGTCCCTTACGCATGAAGGAACGGCGGTTGGTAGTATGTTTCGATGGTTGCTCGTTTTGTTCCATGATCTCCTCATAATTGTGTTTGAGTTCATTCAGAGGCACACAGGTCCAGGCCTATGTGCTCTGTAACGGATACACATAATCTGTGGGACATCCCCACAGAGCATCGACGTGCTGCTAATAGTTTCGAAAAGAGTTACGATCGGAGCAAAAGTCTCCTGGCATGAAGAGTGTTCTCTTCAGAACGCTCTTGCCAAGGTTAAATTCGCAGCATGTTACAACCTCTTACTGATCACAATGGCCAGGTAATTTTGTCTAGAGTGCTCAAGTGTAATACCGGGCAGGAATTACATGATTCTGTCGATGTATACCTTACCCTCGTTAAGGTATACATCTTGTTGGAGGGTGAGGACGGGCATTTGCTCTCGTTCCATCGTGGATGAACCGCTATTACTTATGAAGAAAAACTGCTCTGCAATCAATTCAGGAAAAATTAATAGCTTGAAAATCGGTAAATACGGTAATTTACCAAAAGGAGCGTGAAAATATGGCAGTAGTAATCGATTACATACATGAAGTCCATGAGACATTACATGACGTGAAAGAGCGAGAAGCATTTGATATGCAAGAGGAGCTTCCTGCTCGCTCACATCCTCCTCGCGCAACCGCCGTCTATCATCCTATAAGCACTGAGGATGCTTTTCAGAGCTACCTGTGCGACATTCGTAGCTTTGGCCTCCTCACGCAGGAAGAGGAAATTGATCTGGCGAGACGGGTCGCCGCAGGAGATGAACGAGCACGCCGCAAGCTGATCGAGTCAAATTTGCGCCTGGTCATTGCGATTGCGCGTCGATACACCATTACAGGAGTACCTCTCGTGGATCTCATCCAGGAGGGAAACCTGGGGTTGATGCATGCAGCTGAGAAATTTGACTACCAGCGTGGCTGCCGTTTTGCTACCTATGCCACCTGGTGGATTCGCCAGGCGATTATTCGTGCCGCCGATGACCAATCACGCTTGATTCATCTGCCAGAGCATGTGGCAACAAACTTACGCAAGCTACGGCGTGTTGTAGCGCAGCTTTCACAAGAAAACAATCTTGATCCCCTGCCAGAGCAAATAGCCGAGGCCTGTCATTTTGGCCTGGACGAAGTCAAACATCTGCTCGCTATCATTGAGGAGCCGGTTTCTCTGGATACACCTGTAGATGATGAAGCTGGTTATTCGCTCGCCGATACACTCGAAGATAATTCGGCCCCTGCTCTCGCTGAAACGGCTTCACAGCATCTCCTGGGTGAAGAACTGCAGCGAACGCTGGCCTTACTCACCCCGCGTGAACGTACCGTCATCACGTTGCGTTGTGGTATCGGTGATGGTCACAGTCGTACGTTGCTCGAAGTCGGCAAAGAGCTGGGCATCTCGCGTGAGCGTGTTCGACAGCTCGAAGTGGTGGCGCTGAAGAAAATACGTTCCCAATTTAAATGTCAATAATTCTGGTACATACCAGCACCTCTCGTCTTGCCAACGCTGCTGATAGTGTTGTGGGCAGTTCGCCTCCAGTTCAGGCAGACGAAAGGAGAAGGAGATTTCGTAATGTCCGATCTATTAGCGGCGCGTGCTCAGATGGGTACATCACTGGCTTTCCATATCATCTTTGCCTCTCTGGGCATTGGGCTGCCACTGCTCCTGTGCATTGCCGAAGGACTTGCCCTCCGGCACAAAGATGCGACCTGGATGATGCTCACGCGTCGCTGGACGAAAGCCTTTGCTCTGCTCTTCGCTATTGGCGCAGTCTCCGGTACAATTCTCTCGTTTGAAATTGGTCTGCTCTGGCCGACCTATACCAGGTTCTCCGGATCAATCATCGGCTTACCGTTCGCCCTGGAGGGCTTCGCCTTCTTTATAGAGGCGATCTTTCTCGGCCTCTATCACTACGGTTGGGAGCGCCTCTCGCCACGTGCGCACTGGCTCTGCTCCTTTCCCCTCTGGATCAGTGGAGCCGCTTCGGCATGGTTTATCGTCAGCGCTAATTCCTGGATGAATACTCCAACTGGCTTCCAGATTACGCATGGGCAGGTGACAGGCATCAATCCCTTACAGGCGATATTCAATCCAAGTACTCCCTATGAGACGACCCATATGCTCCTGGCAGCCTATGTAGCCACCGGCTTCGGCGTGGCCGCCGTCTACGCCATCCAGATCCTGCGCGGCAAGCGCGAAGCATACTATCGGAAAGGACTCATGCTGGCGATGGCGCTCGGCGCTATTGCCATCCCCTTCCAGATTTTCGATGGTGACCTGAGCGCTCGCTCCCTGGCGGATCTCCAACCTGCCAAATTAGCCGCGATGGAGGGGGTCTTCCATACGCAGCAAGGTGCTCCCATTAAGATCGGTGGAATTGTTGATGTTAATACGGGACAGGTGCTCTTCGCCCTTGAAATCCCGCATGGGCTCAGCATCCTGGCCAGGGGCAATCCCAATGCCACCATTATCGGGCTCGATGCCTACGCGCTGCAGGATCGGCCTGATCCTACATTTGTCCATCCCTCCTTTGATGGCATGGTCGGCAGTGGCTTCTTCGCGCTCCTCATTGGAGGCGTCTTCTGGCTGTTCTACTTCAGGAGCAAACGGGTTGTTCCTGAAAATCGCCTGCTGCTCTGGGGGATCATCCTGTCCGGCCCGCTCTCTTTTATCGCCATAGAACTTGGCTGGATGGTCACCGAACTGGGACGTCAACCCTGGGCCATCTATGGCATCCTGCGGACACAGGACGCGGTGACGACTGCTCCAGGACTGAGTACCAGCTTTGCGGTCTTCTCCGGCATCTACCTGGTGCTGGCGATCACTTTGACCGTGCTGTTGTTGCGCCTGGCACGTTCACCGCTGCCCAAACAGGAGTGGCCTGTCCTCGCGAGTAGTAGTGATGAAGATGAAAAGGTCGTGACAAAATGACATTAACATACATTATCCTGGCCATCCTCTGGATTTCGCTGATCGCTTATGCTGTCCTTGGGGGCGCAGATTTTGGTGGCGGCATCTGGGACTTCTTCGCCTTTGGTCCTCAGGCAGAACGCCAACGCCGCTTGATCGGGCAAGCGTTAGGGCCAGTCTGGGAGGCCAACCACGTCTGGTTGATCTTCTTGATCGTGGGCCTCTTCACCGCCTTCCCGTCTGCCTTTTCAGTCCTCTCAACGGCGCTCATTGTGCCGTTCACCCTGGCGCTGATCGGCATCGTGCTGCGTGGAGCCGCTTTCATCTTTCATGCTCAGGCTGACGAGTCCAGAACTCTAGGAAAAGTTTGGGGCCGCATCTTCAGCAGCGCCAGCACCATCACGCCTTTCTTGTTCGGTACTGCAGCAGCGGCTGTGGCGAGTGGCCAGGTGCATGTTCAACGAGGTCGTGTTCAGACCGATCTCCTGTCAGGCTGGACCACTCCCTTCGCACTTACCATCGGGGCATTTGCTCTCACACTCTGTGCTGTTCTTGCAGCTGTCAATCTGCTGATAGAGGCTCAGAACAGCAAAGACGCTGAACTCGTGGAAGCTTTTCGCCGCCGTGCCATGGTCGCAGGTGTCATTACACTGGTACTGGATGCTGTTGCCTTCATTCTGTCGCCGTTCCAGGCACCACTTTTATGGCATGGCATGCTCGATCATGCTCTTCCTGTCGTCATCGCTACGGGGCTGATTGGGCTGGGGACCGCTGTCTCGTTGTTCCTGAGGCACTACCGCCTGACGCGGCTGCTGGCCGTTACCGTAACAGCTCTCATTTTTGCTTCCTGGGGCTTATCACAATTTCCTTACCTGGTTCCGGTTGCTGTGACGATAAATAATGCTGCCAGCCCACCTGCCACACTCCTGGCGCTGCTAATCGGCACTGTTATTGGAATGATATTGCTCTTGCCCTCGCTCTGGTTGCTGTTCCATGTCTTCAGGGGCGGGCACCCTGCACGCGTCGTTGAGGAGAAAACGGCAGAGTAACACTCCATTCAACCCGTCAGTACTGGACACGATCGTCCCTCCTGCCGAAAGGTTATGTCATGTTCTTCCATCAAGGCCATCTTGATGAATACGCTGTCTATCCTGGCGAGTTATGGCGCACTCGTGGTCGTCTTCTAGAACGGCTTTTTGTACCAGGTGCTCGATCTGGGGATAATAGAAAACAGGTAAATGTGGTTCATACCTCTATTACACATTATGCGCGGTAGAAAAGTGTCAGGGAGAGAACCACTTAGCTAAAGAAAAGGATTGTTTTCAGGCTCTTGTTGTTGGCTGCGCCTTACTACCTGTAGCCACACCCTCTGCCATTGGTGCCGGATGTAGTCAGTTTTAGTCTTTATACAAACACTACAGAGCACCCTGTCCGCATCTGCATAGGCTGCTAAAAAACCTCTCACGATCTCACTGATTTCCTCATGCGGGGTACTACTCCTGATCGCAGCCTCATAAAGGAGATCTGCCAGTTCATCAATCAGGGGGTCATTGGTCAACTGGCTTGCTAACTCGTCTATCTTATTCATAATGCTGGTCGCTTTCTTCTAATACTCTCTTCTTTGTTCGTAATAGCGGAAAAGGAGATATTCAGTGGTAGTTCGTCTCTACAGGGGTCCAGTATGCACCTCACTTGTGTCCTCCATAATGGCGTGCAGTTGCCTGGCGTTGAGGGTCTCATGCACGAGCAGTGAACGAGCGATGTCATCCAACGTCTCACGATGCGAATTTAGCAAGCTGACCGCGCGATCATAGGCCCACTTCACGATGCGATTCACTTCCTCGTCGATGATGATAGCCGTATTTTCGCTATACTCGCGTGAGCCTGTCGCCATGGCAACTCCCGTGAATGGATCCTCACGCTCGCTGAAGGAGATGGTACCGAGCTGCTCGCTCATACCCCAACGGGTGACCATCTGGCGGGCGATGGCAGTGACACGCTGCAGGTCGTTTTCCGCACCCGTCGTGATGTGTCCAATCGCCACCTGCTCAGCAGCGCGTCCACCCAGGGCCGTCACTAATTGCGCTTCCAGGTATTCTTTCGAGTAATTGTAGCGATCATCCAGTGGTGTATACTGCGTCACACCGAGCGCCTGGCCGCGCGGGACGATCGTGACTTTGGTCACTGGATCAACCTGCTCTTGCAGCAGACCTGTCAGCGCATGACCGCTTTCATGGTACGCAATGACCTCTAGATCGGTCTTGCTCAAAACCAGCGGGCGTGCTGCACCGAGGAGAATCTTGTCCAGCGCTTCTTCAAAGCAGCTTTGTGTTACCGTATGCAGATTGCGACGTGCTGCCAGGAGAGCCGCTTCGTTGACGAGGTTGGCAATGTCCGCGCCGACCATGCCGGTAGTGGCGCGAGCTACGGCGATCAAGTCCACATCTCCTGCCAGCGGTACGTGGCGGGAGTGAATCTTGAGAATGGCCAGGCGACCATTCCAGTCTGGGCGCTCTACCGTCACACGCCGGTCGAACCGACCCGGACGCAGGAGCGCCTTGTCCAGTCCATCGGGCCGGTTCGTCGCTGCAATGACCACAACGGTCTGGTGCGTATCAAAGCCGTCCATCTCCACTAGCAGTTGGTTCAGCGTCTGCTCGCGCTCATCGTTGCTATTGATGCTGGTTCCGCGCTGGCGACCGACGGCATCGATTTCATCAATGAAGATAATACTGGGAGCCGCTTTCTTGGCCTGATCGAAGAGATCGCGCACGCGGCTCGCGCCTACGCCGACCAGCACCTCGACGAACTCGGAGCCGCTCATGGAGAAGAACGGAACTCCTGCTTCACCAGCAACAGCACGCGCCAGTAGCGTCTTGCCTGTTCCCGGAGGCCCGACGAGCAATACTCCGCGCGGAATCCTTCCGCCCAGGCGCGAGAACTTATGGGGCATCTTCAGAAATTCGACCACCTCGACAAGATCAGCTTTGGCCTCATCTACCCCCGCCACATCGGCAAACATCGTTTCTGGTTTATCTGCCAGCACCACTTTGGCTTTGCTCTTGCCAAAGCTGAAGACGTTCTGTTGCGTCTTTGTTGCCCGACGAGCAATGAAGAAGATTACGCCAAACACTAAAATGATGGGGAGGAAGTTAAGTAACACGATCAGCAAGCCATTATTGTTGGGTACAGGCTTCGACTGGAACTGAACGTGATATCGGTTCAGCAAAGTCACGAGGTTAGGATCGCCGTTGGGTAATTGTGTCAGATGATACTGGGTCGTTAGCACAGGGTCACCAGCGTCGTCGGTCAAGGAGATAGCGTTCTTGAAGTCACCGCTGATGTCCTGTCCCTGGAAAGTGGCATCTTTGACGTTGCCATTCATGACTTGCTGGTAGAACGAGCTGTAAGAAAGCTCGCCGACTGGTTGACCATTCGTATTTGCTCCCTGGCCGCTCAGCAAGAGGGAGACGGCTGCTAGCATTGCTATCAGGGTAATGGAGAGAAGGGAAACCTTCAATAAAGAAATCCCTTTCCTTCGTGGATTATTGCCTTGATCGTCGTCGCCATTGCCTGGATTGGCAGGGTACTGACGATGTGGCGGACCCTGCTCATTGGAGTTGTGTTGGTACATATATATAGCCCGGGTATCCATAAGGTGAACTACTTTCTATATGATCGTTGATCATTTAGGTGCTACGGATGAATATGTTTGCGTGATCACTGAAGCTCCCGCTGGCAGAGGCAAAATCACCTATCTGACCCCATTGTCAAAGTGGTAACCAGCAACATAAGGGCTGGTTAGAGCAATTTTGCCTCTGCCAGCGGGAGCTTCTATGTAAGAACGTCGTGTAAGATCGTCCTATCATAAGTTAGTTTCGATAAAGGTTACAGCCTTTTACCCTCGTCCCTTTTCCACCCTCTTCTCACGCTTCCCAAAACCAGGAAGTATTCTGATCGAGCTTGACGGGCTGGTAGGTAATTCCATGTAAAAGCTTCCAGGTGCAATGAGATTGATGAATTACACCATTCTGTCGATGTGTTCCGCTCTCCATGGAGCTATATCTAGTGTTGTGGTTAGTAACACGGGAGTGCTTACAAGCTACCCCATGTACAATCATCCCTCAAGTATGAGGGAGGTGATACTGCTTATGAGATATATGAAGAAAGAACAGGACAACGATGGATGGAAATTGGTCTTCCATATGGAAACGGCTGCGCAGCATCTGGACTATTGCTGATCTGCGCAACAAGCTTCTTTTCACACTGGGATTGTTACTAGTCTACCGCATCCTCGCCCATATTACGGTGCCGTTGACTCACCAGGAACTGGTAAACCTGACTAATCTCTCGGGGAGTGGCAAGAGCCAGAATTTGGGTCAACTGCTCGGCCTGCTGGATGTGTTCTCCGGCGGTTCCTTGCTCAGCTTTTCTGTGGTTGCCCTGGGGGTCGCTCCCTATATTACGACCACGATAGTGATGCAACTCTTGCAGCCAATGATTTCGGCATTACACAATCTGTCGACGCAGGGTGAGGCGGGACGCCGCCGCTTAAGCCAGATTACACGCATCGTCACCGTACCGCTGGCCTTCTTACAGGCAGTGGGGCAGTCGACCATCTTTACACGTGCAGGCGTTCTCGATGCAAATATGTTCAATCTCTTTGGTCCCAACTGGCTGGAAACACTCTCCATCCTGCTGTCATTGACCACCGGTACGATGATCCTGCTCTGGATTGGTGAGTTGATCACTGAGCGCGGCATCGGGAACGGTATCTCCTTGATCATTTTTGCGGGAATCGTGAGCCGCATTCCTCAACTGGTACAGCAAGGATTTGTGATTAGCACGACGACCGGGGGAAATAGTGGTGGCATTGTCAGTATCGTTGTTGTCCTGTTCATCGGCCTGCTGACACTGCTGGGCGTTGTCTTCATCTATCAGGGGCAACGGCGTATTCCCCTCCAGCATGCGACTAGGCGCACCGTAGGGCGAGGCCTGCTGGTTGGTTCCTCGCAAAGATCCTATTTACCGATGCAGGTCAATAGTACAGGCATGATCCCGCTCATCTTCGCGCAGTCCATGCTGCTCTTCCCGGCACTGATCTCGCAGTACCTCGTCGGGAGCCAGATCAAGTGGATCGCGGGTATTGCGCTGTGGACGGGCACTTATGTCGCGAATACGTCACTATGGTACTACTGGTTCACCTACTTTGCCCTGGCCGTAGCCTTCACCTACTTCTACGCCTATGTTGTCTGGCAACAGCAGAACATCCCTGAGAACCTGCAAAAGCAGGGAACCTATATTCCGGGATACAGACCGGGTGAACCGACGCGCAAGTATCTGGGCATTATTCTTAACCGCATCACATTATGCGGGGCGTCGTTCCTGGGTGTGATGGCCGTCTTGCCTTTCGCCTCGCAGGTGGGCGGCAATCAGTTGCTGAGTAGCGCATCGCTCCTGATTGTGGTTGGTGTGATGCTGGATACCATCAGGCAGATTAGTGCCCAGATGGTTATGCGTAACTACTCCGGTTTGCTGACGTAAGGAGGTAAATCAATGCATGGCGCTTCAGATGGGGTTGCCCTGGCTCGTCCCCTGGGGCAACTACATCTCAGGCAGCGAGGACTTTGCAGCAGAGTTGTAATTCTGCCAGCAGTAGCGTATAGTAAATGAGGCGGCGCTCGACTCGTGATTAGCAGTATCCTTCTTGAGAGTGGCTTTTCTCTGGTCTATCAGGCTCGTTTTGCGTCCATTTCCTGGTTCACTTGTCGGTATGCGCTCAGGAGGTGAGGCAGCTATGCTCGACCGCGTGGGACAGCAGCTTGGCAACTATCGACTCATCCAGCTTCTCGGGCAGGGGAACTGGGCTTCCGTCTACCTGGGGAAGCACATTCATCTGCATACTCAGGCCGCTCTGAAAGTGCTCCATGGGCAGTTGGCAGGGAATGACGTTGAGGACTTTCTCACCGAGGCACGTACTATTGCGCACTTGAGGCATCACCACATTGTCCAGGTGCTGGATTTTGGCATGGAGGGCATGACTCCCTTTCTGGTCCTGGACTATGCGCCCGGTGGCAACCTGCGAAAGCTGCACCCCCGGGGGACGCGTCTCCCGCTCGACACCGTCGCCTCCTACGTCACACAGGTGGCCAACGCCTTGCAGTATGCCCATCAGGAAAAGCTGATTCACCGCGACATCAAGCCAGAGAACATGCTGCTGGGGCGCAACAACGAGGTCTTGCTGAGTGACTTCGGCATTGCCGTCATGGTTCAGACTTCACGCTCCCAGCATCCTCAGGATGCGGCAGGCTCCATTGCCTACATGGCACCAGAGCAGATCCAGGCATATCCAGTCCCGGCCAGCGACCAGTATGCGTTAGGTGTCGTCGTCTATGAATGGCTAAGTGGAGATCGGCCTTTTCGCGGCTCACCTACAGAGATCGCTATCAAGCACGCCTTTACTCCTCCTCCATCTTTACGTGAGAAGGTTCCAACCATACCACCTGCTGTTGAGCATGTGATATTGAAGGCGCTGGCTAAGAACCCGGAACAACGCTTTGAGCAGGTGCAGGTTTTTGCCACGGCCCTGGAGGAAATCTGCAAAGCAGAGTTATCCGGGCGGACTGTCTTTGTGGTTGCCCCGCATTTCTACGGGGAACGCCTGGCCGAAGCTGAACAGAGATCGGACCAATGGAAAGTGCGGCCTCAAAATCTGCCCGCGCAACCCACCCCACTGATCGGACGCGAAAAAGAGATACAGGCCGTGTGTTTACTTCTACGACGGCCAGAGACGCGCCTCGTGACCCTCACTGGCCCCGGCGGTGTTGGCAAAACGCGCCTGGGTTTGCAGGTAGCAGCTGATCTGCTCACAGACTTTGCTGACGGCGTCTTCTTCGTCCCACTGGCCCCCATTAACGATTCTTCCCTGGTTGTTGCTGCTATTGCTCAGGTGCTCGATGTCAAAGAAACCGGAGAGCGCTCAGTCTTCGACCTTCTGAAAACCTCTCTACAAGACAAGCGCCTGCTCCTACTGCTGGACAATTTCGAACAAGTGGTGTCGGCAGCGCCACAGCTATCAGAACTGGCCACGATTTGTCCTCACCTCAAGGTAGTAGTGACCAGCCGTGCCGTGCTGCACATCCGAGGGGAACGTGAGTTTCTTGTCCCACCATTAGATCTGCCCGATCTCAGCGATCCTGCAGAGATTGAAACGCTCTCACGATATGCGGCAGTGGCTCTTTTCCAGGAGCGGGCGAAGGCTGCCAGGCCCGACTTTCGGCTGACTCCCGCCAACACTCGCGTCATCGCCGAAATCTGCGTGCGCCTGGATGGGCTGCCTCTCGCCATCGAACTGGCAGCGGCGCGTGTCAAACTATTTCCCCCACGAGCGCTCCTGACACGGTTGGGACATCGCTTGGAAGTATTGACTGGCGGTGCGCAGGACGTTCCTGCACGGCAGCAGACGTTGCGCAACACGATAGCCTGGAGTTACGATTTGTTGGAAGTCGAAGAGCAGCAACTCTTCCGGCACCTTTCTATCTTCGTCGGTGGCTGCACACTAGCGGCTATAGAGTCAATCTATGGCGCGTTTCACAAGGATGCGCTCCATGTGCTTAATGGAGTTACCTCACTCATCGACAAAAGCTTGCTGCAACAAACGGAACAAGAGGGAGAGGAGCCGCGCCTGCTCATGCTAGAGACCATTCGCGAGTATGGATTGGAGGTCCTCCAGACCCTGGGAGAGATGGAGAGTGCTCAGCGGACCCGTGCTCACTACTATCTGCAGTTTGCGGAGGATGCGGAGACAGAGATTGGGGGTCCACAGCAAGCTGCATGGTTGGACCGCCTGGAGCGGGAGCATGACAACCTGCGAGCAGCGATGCAGTGGTTGTTAGAGCAGCCTGGAAATGAGGGGTCGTGCGAGACGAACGCCACACAGAGATGGCCTTGCGTTTGGGGGGAGCGCTGCGGGATTTCTGGAGAGTCCATGGGCACATTAGTGAGGGACGGAATTTCCTGAAGCATGTGCTGCCAGCAAGCGAGGGCATCGAGGCATCCGTACGGGCGAAGGCGCTCATTGCGGCGGGAAACCTGGCCTTCATCCAGAGCGACTATGAGCGCACCAAGATCCTATGTCAGGAGAGTTTGGCGCTGTATCGCGAGCTCGAAGACCAGCCAGGTATCGCACACTCCGTCTATCTATTGGGGATTGTAGCCTGGACGAGAGGCGACACGCCAACAGCTCGCTCCCTGATGGCGGAAGCCCTGGCACTTGCCAGAAAGACGGACAACGAGGAGCGTGCCGCCTGGACGCTCTTCGTCCAGGGGCTGCTCGAAAGCAGCCAGGGTGAGTACATCAGGGCGTGCGCCCTGTTCGAGGAGAGCCTGGAGTTACACCGAAAGCTGCAGAACAAGAGGGGTATTGCTCATGCACTCTCTCAATTGGCTCAGGTGCTCATTGTATCCCAGTATGATCAGGCGAGAGTATCCACCCTGCTCGATGAATGTCTCGCGATCTCCAGGGAAATTGGTTTCAAAGAGGGTACTGCCGCCTCGTTCTGGCTTTCGGGACAGGTAGCGCTGGGACAGAGAGACCTTACTACAGCACGCCAACTTTCCGAGAAGAGCGTGATGCTCTATAGAGAAATGGGACACCGACATGGCACAGCTGAGTCCCTCGCTGTTTTGGGCAAGGTCCTTGCCGCCGAGGGCGACTATGCAGCAGCACATATGCGCTACGAGGAGAGCCTGGTGATCTCGGAAGAGTTGGGTGAGAAGTGGGTGATTGCCGCGTGCCTGCTGGGACTGGGAGAAATCATCGCAGCGCAGCAAAAGCTCGCGTGGGCAGCACAATTGTGGGGAGCCGCAGAGGCTATACGCGTTGCTATTGGCATACCTATTCCTCCGATTGAGCTTGCTGACTATGAGCGCTCGGTGTCAGCCGCGCATGTCCACCTGGGAGAAAAAGCGTTTGCTGCTGCATGGGCTCAGGGACGATCCATGACGCCGGAGCAAGCCCTCGCAGCAAAAGGGCAAAAGCCGACCCCGTCACCAATGAAAACCGTGACTTCATCACCAACGTATCCTGCTGGTCTGACGGCAAGGGAGGTGGAGGTGCTGCGCCTGGTGGCGGGCGGCCTGACCGACCTGCAGGTCGCCGAAAAGCTGGTGCTCAGTCCTCGCACTGTCCATACCCATATCAGTTCCATCTATAGCAAGGTCAGTGTGACCTCACGCAGTGCTGCCACTCGCTATGCTATTGAGCACCATCTCGCCTGATCTCCTACTCGCTCTACTATTGACGTTCGGCTTTAAGGCCCCCTGTAGCTCTGCCCTGAAGTGCGATCCTCTCAAGCAGGTTCTCAGGAACAGCATTCAGTCTCATACCTTTTCCCCATTCGAAGGAGGGATTTCACCGAAGCTAGTCGATGTATTGGTATCTTTCACCACCTCTTCGAGACCATTGGCGAGTTCATGTACGAGAGTAGCCAATCCATGGGTGAATTCACGACCAGCTGTATAGAAATGCTGCTGTGGCTTTTGCGGCAACCTTTTGACCGGTAAAAGCGCTAAACTTACCCCAGTACGAAACACACTTCGAATAAAGCGCCGAGTGGCTTGCTGAAGTTCTTTGCGTTCGGCATCCATGCTTCGTCTCTGCCCTTCCTGGCTGCCGCTATCGTTTATCATGTGTTTACTCTCCTGTTCGTTTTTATAATGGATACTTGTAATCATGCTTAACGTATGGGTTTGTACCCTCAACTACTAGCTGAAGCATGCACATATCTACTTCAGGCGTCGCCTGAAGGAGCCGGAAGCCAGGAAGCCCAATCGTCCCAGCCTGGGAGTCAGCCGCTGATCCAGCCCATAATAGCGCCCCGCCGAGAGGCAGAGCAGTACGACAAAGAGGATCGCATAGGGAAAGGCGGTGCCGATATCGGTACTGAACCCTGGGATATAGGGTCCTCCAAAACCTTCAGGGATGGCCCAGATGCCCAGCGACAGGAAGATGCCAACGAGAGATGTCAGGTTGCTCAAAACGCCCAGTATCAAGAAGACTGCTATTATGGTCTCTGTGGTGGCTAACGTACGAGCAAAGAGCAGCGGATTGACACTGACAAGGTTCGCCCAGAAGGTGATCCAGACCTGAATGAACCCGGGTTGACCAGCCTTCGCTGCTGTAATCTGGGCAACGAAGGTATTTTGAAATGGGGGTAGCCACTGTAATAGAGCAGCAATAAGCCAGACCAGACCGAAGATGATACGTGCGATGCCGACCCCGCACTCTCGCCAGTTCGTTGGTGTCCGATCATATGACGTTATAGGGATACGTTGTAAAGGTGATGTTTTTGAATGGTCGATCATAAATCTTAACTCCGTTATATCTAAATCAAATTAGCCGGTTTGAGCATTCTTGTAGCCCGACACCTGAGGCTTCTATTGATGACTGACGCTATGTAGCATCGTTCTTTCACTAATAGATTTGCAGTGGGTTACAGTCAATGAGCCAGAAAGCCGTGTGTTTTGAAACTGGGGATGCATGGCTCTTCCTCGTGTACTTCGCTCCTCAACGATGCCGCTGCCTCTAGTTTCGTCCATAGTTTCGTCCAGGCTGTCAGTATACAAGCAAGCGTAGGTAATTCTGCCTAAATGGTTCCCAGAGCTAGAAGAGGGAGAAATTACATGATTTTGACGATGTCCTCTGCATCCTTCCGAGCTATATCTATATTGTGGCGAGTTGCACAGAAGTATGCTCAAGCTACATCTTGTTTAAAAAGGAACGAGATAACGTTCAGTGTGACATTGAAATAATGAGAGGAACTAAATAAAGCGATGAATTGAAAACAATGGCGGATTCTGGGCATGTCTTTTGTCCTATTCACACTCGGCAGTATTTTGTTAGCAGCCTGTGGAACTCAAGGCACTGCTACAAACTATAGTGGTGCCTCCGCACCGGTAAACAATGGCGGTTCTACAGCGACTACCACCGGTGGAGGCAGTGGGAACTGCGCCAATGGAATAGTACATACCCTGTCAACCGCTTTCCAGGAATCGTGTGTGAATGTGGCGAAAGGTTCAAATCTCCAGGTTGTTCCTGCAGCCCAATCATTCCACAATTTGACAAATGGTTCATGGATCAACGGCAGCCAGGTCCCTATGAAGGAATCTAGTGCGCCAACTGTCAACAATGTGCAAGTGACGAGCAGCATGGTTTCGATAGGGCCATTCACTACGGCTGGTACCTACCACATCTTTTGTACCATTCACCAAAATATGAATTTAACGATCATTGTGAAGTAAAACCTCTTAGGAGATAACGACCATGGCACGTAAAGCTCCGGCAAGTAGGCGTCCAGCAGGAGATGCGGCGTCACGCATTGCTGTCGTCAAGTCGGACAAAGAAGTCCAAACGTCCGGTGCGTTTACGGCCTTGCGGGAGAGTGGATCGTGACAACTCACGTGCCAGGCTCCGCTAAATCTGCACATGGGCCGAGAGAGCAAGGGAAGGCGGCCCATGCGACCGCTCGCCCACTGCGTCCAGCCACTCAGTTGTGGCGCAGGTGGGCACCATCCGTAGGGTCGGTCGAACCGGTGAGAACCTGCCTATCCCATTACTGACCTTGCAGATGCACACGTTCGGCCCAGATAAGGACGGCCCCCGTGATGGCACCGATGCTGCCCCAGGTGGTAGCTACGACCAGTGCTGTTGCGGCTGGTGGGAATGACGTTGACCAATGCCAGAGGAGACTTGCCAGAAACTGTTCGCCGAGTGGATACCCGACTCCCCAGGCGATGGCGCTGCCGATGACCCACCAGAGCAGCAGCCGGGAGACTGCCCCCACTCGCCTGATCACCAGGACACCCTGCATCAGTCCCACGAGACTTCCAAAGAGGAGTGACATGAGCGCAAGGGAGAGACTCACACTCAGAACTCCCGGGTGCCAAAAATCAGAGACTGCCCACTGGTAAACAAGGCTGAGAAGCTATAGATGAGAAGATAGGGGTACACAAAGAGAAACCCCAGCATGCCCGTGAGCAGCCACCAGCCCGATTGCGCAAAGAAGCGGCGCAGGAGCATCCACTGACCGAGCGCGACGAAGAAGAGGGGCGAAGCCAGGTAGCACCAGATAAGAAGCCGGTTGAGGGATGGGTTTACGTTGGAAACAACGCTGAGCAGGAAAGTGCCTGTTATTCCCCCAAGAGCGGTCAAGCCTACCCAGAACAACCACGTCACCAGACCTGGTGCTCTCCTTCTGACTGGCCCTGTGCCTGAGTATGGAGTCGTCATTGTATTCATCAAAAACCTCATAATATGGTTTCTCCTTCTGTTCCTGGTCAAATGTGACCATCAGGTGATTTTGCGTTCGTTGCAAGAGTCGTCCCGACAGGGACCAATGGCAATATCAGAAAACCCTTCTGCGCTACTTATCCTCACCATATACATATAGCTTGAGGGGAGATGGGGAGTCATCGACAGAATCGTGTAATTTCCCTCCATTTTGTCCAGGCATCGCCTGGACAAAATTACCTACTGACCCTGCCCCGCTCAAGGAACAATTTCCCTGGCTCAAGGATGTTTCCTCGGTGCTCTTTCAACAATCACTCAGACATGGAGATACGGCTTTTAAGAACTTCTTTGAGGGACGTGCTGCGTAGCCCAAGACTAGAAACATCTAGCGCGAGTGCAACGGCATTATGGCAAAAAGAAACAAGGCTCGAAGAATAAAAAGAAGGCTCGTGTCAAGGTTGCAAAGGTCCATGCTCGTAATGCGGATCAACGCCGCAAACACTATCTTGCCGAGGGGGCTCTCGGTCAATGCCTGCGGAGAGCGTGTAAGACCTGGGAGAGCGAATGCTCAAGCGGGCAACCCTCGAATAACAGGAAGGCCCAATCGTGAGAAAGGGAATCTCCTGCCCTTACAGGCATGGGGAGCATATCAAGAGAAATGTTTGTAATGAACGCGCCTACGAGTGCCCGCTAACCGATTCGCGCTTGATCAACTCAACATCCAGGATACTCGTGACACCGATTATCTCCGGATTCGCTGTACGTGCCAGCAAAGAGCGCACCGCAAGTGCCCCTAATGCCTCCTTATTCACCCGCACCGTTGTCAGGGACGGCGTCAGATGTTCCACCAGAGCAATATCATCAAAACCAATCAATGAAACATCCTCTGGAATACGTCGACCTGCCTTGTGGAGGGCCTTCATTGCGCCGAGAGCGATTTCATCGTTCACACAAAAAATAGCACTGAACTCTGCCTTGCGATCTAGCAGACGGTTGCATGCCTCATACCCGCCCTCGGTGCAGAGATTACTGGTCTCGATCAATGTGGAATTGAACGCCAGACCTGCAGCGAGCAACGCCATACGGTAGCCCGCAGCACGTTGTTCAATCGTGTACACCCTCTTCACTGGATATGGACTTTGCCACACTGGATCTCCAATCAAGGCAATCTGACGATGTCCCTGCTCTATCAGATAATTCACCGCCATCCTGGCACCGTCGAAATTATCACAAAGCACTGAATCGACGGAAAACCCGCTCGCATAGTTGTCTACCAACACCATTGGAAGGTTAAGACGTTTGCAGAGCGTGATGGTCTCCTCTTCTGCTGGACCAACGAGTAACAAGCCATCCAATTTCATCCCCTGAATCATCGAGAGCAAGAGTGAGGAATTGCTCCCCTGCTCATTGAGCATGTGATAGGTAATTTTCATCTGGTATTTTCGTGCTTCACTCTCTACACCATTCAAGATACCCGACCAGAAGGGATTCGTCCTAAATGCCTTTGTATCCAGATTGAGGCAGTACAGAAAGCCGATTTCTTTTATCGTACTGTTCGTTTGCAGCACCGAGCGGCGATACTCCACATCCTCTGCAGCTTGCAACACACGTTGGCGAATCTCTTGTGAAACATTGCTATAATTGTTAAATACACGCGATACTGTTCCAATCGAGACATTTGCCTTGCGGGCAACATCTTTGACCGTAGCTGAAGAATTTCTGTTTTGTATTTCCATCCGTGTGATGCCCTCTTCAATATCCTTGTCGTTGCGTTTCATTATGTATTTCCTTGTATTTCAATGAAATGATCATAACATAGTTAAAAATAAGAGTCAAGATCATTATTCCTCTTCCTTTAATAAGATCCCTGAACGGAAAACTTGAACCTGGGATACACTCATTTTGAGATCATAGTAGCGACCATTTTAAGCACCCATCATGTAAAGTTTCCATTCAGAATAAGATCATTATTTTTCATCTTGTAATAGGAGTTGACAATCTTCTCTCCAAAATGGTATACACATAATGAACCAATTTGATGAAAGTTTTTGTATATTTCCATTAATTTCATCAAAGAAAGAGAAGCAGTAGTATGAGTAATACTCTGAAGATGCATGTCGTTGCACTGTTCTTCTCGCTTCGCGTCGCTCGCTTCGTAGCATTAGGTCCCTCTTTTTTATTTGGTGAGCAATGGATGCTCACGGGAGATTGAAGCCGATGATGAAGTCGTTTCTTGCTTACAGTCCTTAAATACCACTGTATTGGCTTTTCAGGGCCCATCCCCCTGACAATTATGAGCTCAAAGTATCTTTTTAGGGGAAATACTGCTCAAATCTTTCAAGTGACAAGAGTTCTCCGCAGATCGTGCTGAGAGGTCTTTCTATAAGACATTCTACATGTGTACATGTACATACGCATAATGGTCGTGTTGACTCTGCAACTCTGTTGGGCTTTCCTTCTCCTCTGTTCAATAGCCAACTTATAGCCCTCGTTATCTTTGTACCCGTTGGCCATCAGGGATGATACACTTCATAGTATATGCACTATGCAAGGAGGCAATTATGACAAGCAAAAAACGCTTTAAAGTGCTGGTGGCATGTAGTATTTTCGCACTACTGCTCGGCCTGGTAGCAACAATCGGGACACTACAATCAACCACAGCGGTGAAGGCGTCTTCCCCTGGTTCGCTCAACTATCATGGAGTGGACCGTATGGGTGCAGAGTATAGCTGCCTCAGTAGTAGTAATACCTTCGATGGACCGGTTGACCAAGCATCCATCAATGCGATGCTGTCCTGGAAAATCAACATCGTTCGTCTTCCTATGAACGAGGACTGCTGGCTTGGGATTAATGGAGAGCCGTCGAGCGGCGTCTCGGCATCCCAGTATCGGCAAAATATTATCAACTACGTGAACCTGCTGACCAGCAATGGCATGCATGTCATTCTCGACCTGCAATGGACCGCTCCTGGCTCAAACAAGGCGACGGGCCAATTGCCTATGCCAGATGCAGATCATGCTCCATCCTACTGGAGTTCGGTCGCCAGTACATTTAAAGGCTATGGGTCGGTCCTCTTCGACCTGTACAATGAACCCTACACCTTCGAGTTGGTCCTGCTGGCGCAACGGCAGTTCTGGTGCCTATGCCAGTCCTTGTAATGACGTTGGTTTTGCCGTGGCCGGGATGCAAACGCTGGTGAACGCCGTGCGTAATACGGGAGCAACCAACACCATCATGCTTGGAGGTCTCGCCTATGCCAATAATCTCACCGGATGGTTAGCAAACAAGCCCAATGACCCCGACAATAATCTGGCAGCCTCATTTCACATCTACAATTTCAATGCCTGTGATACCATCAGTTGTTTAAATTCACAGATCGCGCCAGTTGCAGCACAGGTGCCGGTCATCGCTGGAGAGATGGGTGAGGACGATTGCGGTCACGGATTCATTGATACCATTATGCCCTGGTTTGACAGCCACAACATTGGGTATCTTGGTTGGTCCTGGAGTACCTACAGTTGCTCAAACACACCCTCACTCATTAGCGACTATAGTGGTACTCCGACGAACTACGGCGTTGGTCTCAAAAATCATCTTCTCTCCCTGCCTGCCAGTGGCGGCGGAACAACGCCGACTCCTACACCCACGCCAGGAAGTGGTGGCGGCGGAAGCGGGAGTTACAAAGCGGCGTCCTCGGTCAATACCCTTGCGGGCGGTGCGGTGGTGGAAGCCTGTAGCGTCTGTTCGGGTGGATTGAAGGTGGGCTATGTCGGTCTTGGGGGCACGTTGCAATTCAACAATGTCCAGGCCAGTAGCACGGGCACCTACTCCATCACGATCGATTATATCGATGGGGATGCTGGTCGATCAGCTCAGATGAGCGTCAATGGAGGGGCTCCCACCACCATCACGTTCCACGGCACCAACGATTTCAACTGGAATTTCGTGCAGAGTCTGACCGTCTCGGTCTCGTTGAACGCAGGCAACAACACCGTCGAGTTCTCAATGCCTCGGGCCCAGCCCCCGATTTTGATCAGATTACGCTGACTCCACTTGGAGGTGGGAGTACTCCTACATCGACTCCGACCATGGCTCCAACACCGACTCCGACCATGGCTCCAACACCGACTGCAACTCCAACGTCAGGCAGTAGTTGTAAGATCAGCTATGTCATCCAGAATCAGTGGACCGGTGGCTTCACCACCAGCACCACCATCACCAATACCGGCTCAAGCACGATCAGTAGTTGGACCTTGAAATTTACCTTCCCCGCCAGCCAGCAAGTCACTGAGGGCTGGGACGGGACCTTCTCGCAACAAGGAAGCCAGTGAGCGTCACCAACATGAGCTATAACGGCACGATCTCAGCGGGCGCTTCGCTCTCTCTGGGCTTTAATGGCACCTGGACCACAAGCAATCCTAACCCGACCTCGTTCACCTTGAACGGCGCAACCTGTAGTACCTCGTAGTCTGTTCAGGCAATCAATCAACGCAGATGAGACCTCCCAAATGGTGAAGGGTGAGCTTATCAGTTGATGAGCTTGCAAAAAAGACCTCCAAAGAGAGACTGAAGGAGTTGAAAAACAGTACTCAGTCTCCTTTCGGAGATCCTGCACATGCGAACATAGCATCCCATTCCTGACGAGCTAGCTAAGACCAGACAAGGACATAGAAATAAAGAGATGAAACATGAAGAGAAAAAGGGGTAGAAATCGATGCCAGGTAGTATTTCTATCCGAGATACTCTACCTGTTTTAGTATGAGAAAGGAGCTTCACCAGCATAAAAAAAGAAACAAGGCTATTTTTAGAAAAGAATTAAAGTTATTTTTAACTCATTGGAGGAAAGCAAACATGCAAGGGAAGAAAAGGATCCTTTTAAGAGGCAGTATAGTAGCCATTCTGCTAGTTACTCTCACCATAGCCTTCTGGAGTACAAGTGGGACAAGTACCACCCCGGCCCATGCGGAAAATAATGGCGTTGCGACGACACCATTTATGGGGTGGAGTACCTATAGCTTTGATGGTGGCGATCCCACACAGGCGAACATTGAGGCACAAGCCAATGTCGAAGCCAGCAAATTAAAATCGCATGGGTACAACTATATCCTGCTAGACGATCACTACTACCTGAACCCTGGTACGACCGTCGATCAATATGGACGCTGGCAGGTGAATTCAGCACAATTCCCCAATGGCATTGCCGGAATCGCCAATTATGTTCACAGCCTCGGTCTCAAGTTTGGCATCTATGTGACGCCAGGTATTCCGGTGGCAGCAGTCAACCAGAATACCCCCATTCAGGGCACGGGCTATCATGCTAGAGATGCCGCTAATACCAGCAAATTCCAGAATAACTACGGTGGCTTTGGCAATGTCATGTATTACCTCAATTACTCTACTGCCTCCCAGGACTTTCTCAATTCCTGGGCGGATGAGTACGCCTCCTGGGGGGTGGATTTCCTGAAAATTGACGCGGTCGGTGATTGGAATCAACAGGATGTCCAGGAATGGTCTATCGCCCTGCGACAGAGTGGGCGCCCAATTGTCTTCGATCTCTCGAATACGCTCGATCGCAATAATATCAACTTCTGGCGAACATATTCGAATGCCTGGCGCATTGAAGGCGATGTCCAATGTTATGCGGCCTGCTCAAATTTAGTCGATTGGAACACAGTTTCTGCACGTTTCAAAGATGTTCCCCCCTGGGCACCTCTCGCTGGTCCTGGTGGGTGGAATGACCTGGACTCCCTCAATGTAGCCGATGGTGCAAAGGATGGCATCACCAACGACGAACGGCAAACCTATATGACGCTGTGGGCTATCGAGGCAGCTCCCCTTTACGCGGGTGATGATCTCACCACGATGGATAGCTATGGCCTCTCATTGCTCACGAACGATGAAGTCATTGCCGTAGACCAGCGTGGCAAAGCCGCCGTGCCAGTATCACAGTCCAGTAATCAGCAGGTCTGGTACACCAATAATGGCGACGGGAGCTATACGGTTGCGCTTTTCAATCTGGGCGGATCAACGGCGACAGTCACGGCAAACTGGAGCAGCCTGGGATTCAGTGGCGCGGCGACCGTACGTGACCTGTGGAGCCATACTGACCTTGGAACCTCTACCAATAGCTTCAGCGCAACCCTCAATGCCCATGCTTCTCGTTTGCTCAAAGTCGTTCCGGGAAATGGTGGCGGCGGTGGAGGCGGTGGAAATAGCTATGAAGCGGAGTCGTCGGCCAATACCCTTGGAGGACGAGCGGTGGTGGCAGCCTGTAGCTGGCTGCTCGGGTGGGTTGAAGGTGGGCAATATCGGCTTGGTGGCACGCTGCAATTCAACAATGTTCAAGCCAGTAGTGCGGGCACCCACACGCTCACGATCTACTATGTGGATGGAGATGCAGGCCGCTCAGCTCAGATGAGCGTCAATGGAGGAGCTCCACGACCATCACGTTCCATGGCACTAACGATGGAAACTGGAATGTTGTGCAGACCCTGACCGTCTCGGTTCATTGAATGCGGGCAACAATACGATCGAGTTCTCCAATGCGGCGGCCCCTGCACCCGATTTTGATCGAATCACCGTGAGTTAAGTTTTCAGAGGAAGGCAGCATAATCTTTACATTTTCAGGGAGAGGTGCAGGAGGATGGTCAGTCCTATCGCACCTCTGGCCTCTCAATTCCTGAGTGGAGATGCGTACTACGACTACCCCTCTCGCAGACTCTCGCGTGCAGGTTGTTCTGGCGCAGACACGAGAATAGCGTTCGTTGTTCGCAAAAGGAGAAAAAACATGCATACCCTCAAAATAGGCCGTCATGTAAAATGGATCATGATCATGTTGTTGTCTGTTCACTCCTCACCTCTGCAGCGTATTTTCACGGGAAACCAACGCTTGCAGCGATTCCGGCAAGCAAGTATGATTGGCTTCAATTCGGCCTCAATGAAGAAAAAACCGCTGATAATACATTGGAGACGACCATTAATTTATCCAATGTAGCAAACCTCAAGCCGCTCTTTACCGTACCCCTTCCCTCTTCGCCAGATGGGGCCCCTGTCCTGTTAACAAACGTGAGCACGTCCAGTGGAGTCAGAGACCTTGTCTTCGTCACCACTGAACTGGGAGGTCTCATCGCGATGGATGCTCATACAGGGGCGCAGGTCTGGTCGCATTCTTTTTACGCCGGATCGGGCATAACGAATTCTGCTCCTGCCATTGACCCCAATCGCCAATATATCTATACTCCCGGGGTCGGGGATGGCCTGGTTCATAAGGTCAACGTAACCAATGGAACGGAAGTCACCGGGGGAGGATGGCCAGAGCAGATCGGGCCTGCAAACGATAAAGCTTCCTCGGAACTTTCGATTGCTACTGCCAAAGATGGCGTCAGCTATCTTTATGCCAGTCAGTCATACGGACTCGGACATGAGACTGTCATCAATCTTGGGACAGGCTCCAAGCATGTGTTTAATACCGTATGTGCAAATCACCCTGACGTCCTGTTTGATGCCCCAGGTCAGCCCAGTAATTGTACGTTGAGTGGAGCCGAACCCTGGTCGCGACCTGGTGCAGTCTATGATCCAGACTTAGATAAATCATTTGTCATGACTGGTACATATACTCAGTTCCAGCCAGGTATCGATTGGGTACAAAGCCTGTTGGCCCTTCCTCCCGATGGTCATACTACACTCACAAATGGCGGCGGCTATCCATTAGATAGCTACACGCCCTCAGACTGGTCAGCATCGGTTGCAGCGGATCAGGATATTGGTAGTACCAACGTTATCATCCTGCCAACCAATCCCAAGAGTAAATATCCCTATCTAGGGGTATCAGGTGGAAAAGACTCAAAGCTGCGCCTCTACAATCTCGCCAATTTAAGCGGCAAGGGTGGCCCAGGAAATCTTGGTGGGGAACTGGCCATTTATAATGCGCCGCAAGGTGGGCTGGTCCGTTCCGAAGGGACTTCGTGGGTCAATCCAGCCGATGGAAGCACCTGGGTTTTTGTTCCCGGCGATAATGGCATTTCAGGATTGCAATACGTGGTCGATAGTGCGGGTAATCCAAGCTTAGTAACGCGCTGGGTTTTGAAGAATGGTTGGACGACCTCTGCTATTATGGCCAACGGCGTGCTCTTTGCCGCAGTTGGTGGTGGTGAGCATACCGCAACAACGGCCACTCACACGATGCAGGCGATTAATCCTACCACGGGAGCTGTTGTCTGGTCCACTCCCATTGGACAATTCCATTGGGCCAGTCCTATCGTCGCGAACGGCGTCCTCTATATGCCCGATGGAAATGCAGGTGAACCATTTCCAAATGCTACAGGTCACCTCAACGCCTGGACGCTTCCTACATCCGTTGGCGGTGGCAGTAGCTATGAAGCGGAGTCATCGGCCAATACGCTTGCCGGAGGAGCTACGGTGGTAGCCTGTACTGGCTGTTCTGGTGGCCTGAAGGTGGGAAGTGTCGGTCGTAATAGCGGCACGCTGCAATTCAACGGCGTACAGGCCAGTAGTGCAGGCACCTACACCCTCACGATCTACTATCATCGATGGAGACGCAGGCGAACCGCTCAGATGAGTGTCAATGGAGGAGCCGCCACGACCGTGACGTTCCACGGCACCAACGATAACAACTGGAATGCGGTGCAGAACCTGACCGTCTCGGTTCAGTTGAACGCAGGCAGTAATACCATCCTGTTCTCCAATCCCTCGGGTCCAGCACCCGATTTTGATCGCATTATGGTAACTCCTACGTCAAGTCCGACACCGACACCGACATTGAGTCCAACACCGACACCGAGTCCAAATAGCTATGAAGCGGAGTCGTCGGCCAATACCCTTGGAGGACGGGCCGTGGTGGCAGCCTGTAGTGGCTGCTCGGGTGGGTTGAAGGTGGGCAATATCGGTCTTGGTGGCACGCTGCAATTCAACAATGTTCAGGCCAGTAGTGCGGGTACCCACACGCTCACGATCTCCTATGTGGATGGGGATGCAGGCCGCTCAGCTCAGATGAGCGTCAACGGGGCAACTGCCACGACCATCACGTTCCATGGCACCAACGATGGAAACTGGAATGTGGTGCAGACTCTGACCGTCTCGGTTCCATTGAACGTGGGCAATAATACCATCGCGTTCTCCAATGCGGCGGCCTCGGGACCCGATTTTGATCGGATCACCGTGAGTTAAGTTTTCAGAGGAAGGCGGCATAATCTTTACATTTTCAGGGAGAGGTGCAGGCGGATGGTCAGTCCTATCGCACCTCTGGCCTCTCAATTCCCGCTTGGAGATGCGCGATCACATCTCTTGCCGGCTCTCACGTGCAGGTTGTTCCGCACAGACGCGAGGACCGCATTCGTTGTTCGCAAATGGAATGAAAAGGAGTTCAGTTATGCAGCAATTTCATGTGCATGTCCGTGCACGCCACCTCATCACCTGTATCTTGTTACTAGCATTATCTAGTGTGGCCCTCCTGGGCCTTGTATCGTACCAGCAAAAGGCTCAAGCAGCGTCAACTGTCAATATCATGCCTTTGGGCGACTTGATCACCGGTTCCCCTGGCTGTTGGCGTGCTCTGCTCTGGAATCACCTCCAGAGTACAGGCTATACCAATATTAATTTTGTAGGGACATTGAACAACTCAACAGCATGTGGGATTCCCTTTGACGGCGACAATGAAGGACACGGCGGCTACCTGGCAACCAACATTGCCAATCAGAATCTCTTGCCCGGCTGGCTCGCTGCTACCAATCCAAATATTGTCATGATGCATCTCGGAACAAATGATGTCTGGAATAATATCGCTCCAGCGACCATTCTCGCGGCTTTTAGTACGCTGGTGAATCAGATGCGTGCGCACAATCCAAACATGAGGATTTTGGTAGCCCAGATTACTCCGATGAATCCTAGTGGTTGTTCAGCTTGTGCACAGCGCGTAATCAACTTTAACGCGGCTATTCCAGCATGGGCCAGTTCTAAATCCACCGCACAATCTCCGATTATCGTGGTCGATCAATGGACGGGGTATAACGATAGCACTGATACTATAGATGGAGTCCATCCCAATGCTTCAGGCAATGCGAAGATAGCGGCCAAATGGTATCCACCTCTGACAGCCCAGATCAATAGTGTTAACGGAAGCGGTGGCGGTGGTGGCGGCGGAAACGGTGGAAGCAGCTACGAAGCGGAATCCTCGGCCAATACTCTTGCTGGTGGTGCAGTGGTCGCTGCCTGTAGCGGCTGTTCCGGTGGGTCGAAGGTAGGCTATGTCGGCCTTGGTGGCACGCTGCAATTCAACAATATCCAGGCAAGTAGCTCAGGCACAGCCACAGTCACGATCTACTATATAGATGGCGATACTGGTCGCTCAGCTCAGATGAGCGTCAATGGAGGGACTCTCACGACCATCACGTTCCATGGCACCAACGATGCCAACTGGAATGTTGTCCAGAGTCTGACCGTCTCGGTCTCATTGAACGCGGGCAACAATACCATCAAGTTCTCCAATGCCTCAGCTTCCGCACCCGATTTTGATCGCATTACCGTGGCTCCCACATCGAGTCCATCCAGCAGTAACTACGAAGCAGAGTCCTCGGCCAATACTCTGGGTGGACGTGCGGTGGTCGCTGCCTGTAGCGGCTGTTCCGGTGGGTTGAAGGTGGGCAATATCGGTCTGGGTGGCACCCTGCAATTCAACAACGTTCGAGCCAGTAGCGCAGGTACCCACACGCTCATAATCTCCTATATAGATGGCGATGCTGGTCGCTCAGCTCAGATGAGCGTCAATGGAGGGACTCTCACGACCATCTCATTCCATGGCACTAATGATGGCAACTGGAATGTTGTCCGGACTCTGACGGTCTCGGTCTCATTGAACGCGGGCAACAATACCATCAAGTTCTCCAATGCGGCGGCCTCCGCACCCGATTTTGATCTCATTACCGTGAGTTAAGTCTCTCGTTGCATCGCGTCATACCACATGCTGTACAAAATAGGGGAGATGCGTAATCTTGAGCCATATCCCCTACTGGCCTATAGCGTGGGTACAGTGCCATTAACATTTTCACCTGGACGGGGTTACCAACAAACGAGCGTAAACAGTAATAAACCATTTTGATGTAAATAATGAAATATAACAATATTTCATTATTTACATCAAAAAGAGTAGGTATAGCATAATTAAAGAAGGAGCTTTTCATGCTACACAAAAAAAACCTCTTTGTGCGAGGAGTACTTTTCCTACTGCTCATCCTCGGTAGCATGCTCTTCAATACCACAATAAGCCAGAACAGCGCCAGCGCAGCACCAGCCGATGACTGGACTTCCTATCTCAATGGTTCACAGACCGGGTATAATGCGGCGGAAACTACGCTGAACAGTTCCAATGTAGGCACACTGGCGTTGAAGTGGTCTCACACGTCGGGTTCTGTGAGTGCCCAACCAGTTGTCTCCAACGGAGTCGTCTATTGGGGATCCTGGGATGGACTTGAGCATGCCTACACAGTTACTGGCACGAAGCTGTGGGAGACCCAACTCGGTCAGACCTCTGATGCCAGCTGTGAACCACCCAATATCGGCGTCGCCAGTACCGCCTCAGTGGGTACTGCCGGATCAACATCAGCCATCTTTGTCGGTGGTGGCGGCAACGTCAGTGCTGATGGACATGACAACCTGGTCGCTCTCAATGCCAATACGGGAGCCGTTATATGGAGGACCGATATTGGAACCTCGCCCGCGCCCGCTAGCTACCAGTTTGGTTCACCTGTCTATTCCAATGGTAGTGTCTATATTGGAATTTCTTCCCTCTGTGACAATCCCCTGGTCCAGGGTCAACTGGTGAAAGTCAATGCCAGCACTGGCCAGATCCAGGCAACCTTCAATGTCGTTCCTAATGGATGTAACGGCGGTGGCATCTGGAGCACACCCGTTGTCACTGCAGATGGCAAGGTTTACGTCTCGACCGGCAATCCTGGCAACTGTTATGAGCCTTATGCGACCGCTGTCGTGGAATTGAATGCGTCCAATCTCTCCCTGGTGGGATATTCGCAAGTGTCAACGGGCAGCGGAGATTGGGATTTCGCCTCGGTGACGCCATTCTCGGCGAATGGTACCAATTACATTGGTGCCATCAACAAGAATGGCACCTTCTACGCCTTCAGACAGAATGATCTGTCCGCTGGTACAGCATGGCAGGCCTCTATCGCAGCAGCCAATGATTGCCCGCAGTGTGGAGGCAATATTGCTCCAGCCGCCTTTGATGGATCACGGCTTTATGTAGCTGGTGGTAGTGCGAACGGCTGCGCGGGAACGGTGAACGCTTTGAATCCAGCGACTGGTGCCTTTGAGTGGCGGCATTGTCTGAGTGCTCCAGTATTGGGAGCGGTGACGGTCTTCCCCGGCGTCGTTGTCGTGGGTGCAGGCAATCAGATCTCCGCAGTGAATTCATCCAACGGTGCCAGTGTCTACACCTACTCGGGTTCAGGGACATTCTGGGGGCCTCCAACCGTGGCCGAAGGTATGCTTTTTGAGGGCAACCAGAATGGACAGTTGCTGGCATTTGCCCCCGCATCGATTCCATCACTTGGCGGCTATGAAGCGGAGTCCTCAGCCAATACCCTTGCTGGAGGTGCTGCGGTGGCTGCCTGTAGCGGCTGTTCTGGTGGGTTGAAGGTGGGCTATGTCGGTCTTGGTGGTACGCTGCAATTCAACAATGTCCAGGCCAGTAGCGCGGGCACAGACACGCTCACGATCTACTATCTCGATGGGGATGCAGGCCGCTCAGCTCAGATGAGCGTCAATGGGGGCACAGCCACGACCATCACGTTCCATGGCACCAACGATGCCAACTGGAATGTCGTGCAGAGTCTGACAGTCTCGGTCCCGTTGAACGCGGGCAACAATACCATCGCGTTCTCCAATGCGGCGGCCTCGGCACCCGATTTTGATCGCATTACCGTGGCTCCTACATCGAATCCAGCAAGCGGTAGCTACGAAGCGGAGTCCTCGGCTAATACCCTGGGTGGACGTGCGGCGGTGGCAGCCTGTAGCGGCTGTTCTGGTGGGTTGAAGGTGGGCAATATCGGTCTTGGTGGCACGCTGCAATTCAACAATGTCCAGGCCAGTAGCGCGGGCACAGCCACACTCACGATTTACTATGTGGATGGGGATGCAGGCCGCTCAGCTCAGATGAGCGTCAATGGGGCAGCCGCTACGACCATCACGTTCCATGGCACCAACGATGGGAACTGGAATGTCGTGCAGAGTCTAACAGTCTCGGTTCCGTTGAACGCGGGCAACAATACCATCGCGTTCTCCAATACTGCGGCCTCGGCACCCGATTTTGATCGCATTACCGTGGCTCCCACCACATCGAATCCAGCAAGCAGTAGCTACGAAGCGGAGTCGTCAGCCAATACCTTTGCCGGAGGTGCTGTGGCTGTTGCCTGTAGCGGCTGTTCGGGTGGATTGAAGGTGGGTTATGTCGGTCTTGGTGGCACGCTGCAATTCAACAATGTCCAGGCCAGTAGCGTGGGTACCCACACGGTCACGATCTACTATCTCGATGGGGATGCAGGCCGCTCAGCTCAGATGAGCGTCAATGGGGCACCGCTACGACCATCACATTCCATGGCACTAACGATGCCAACTGGAATGTGGTGCAGAGTCTGACGGTCTCGGTCCAGTTGAACGCGGGCAACAATACCATCAAGTTCTCCAATACTGCGGCCTATGCGCCCGATTTTGATCGGATTACCGTGAGTTAAGTCTTCAGAGGGAAGGTAGCCTTAATCCTTACATGTTCAGAGGTAATCTTCCTTTACCCTGAATGGACAGGATTGTCCATTCACTTATTCTTAGCATAAGGTCTCTCAGGTCTTTTTGCCAGGAGTGAGGCGTGTTAAACAACTATTGTTCTTGTCAGCGTATTGCACCTGGGGCATCTTACCAGGCGGTAAGATGCCCCAGGTGGCAATACGCTTGTGAAACACGAGTCAGAGACAAAGAACTTGGCCGAGTTGGCGTCAGTGGTGAATTGCGCCTGGAGCTTGATAGTACGAACGAATTGTTTCCCATAATCAGGGTGCCCATATCCCATTTCTTGACCAACGTTGCCAGGATTGCTTTTTCTTATTCAGATAGTTCCACCATCCGATTAAAAAAGCCAGAACATAGATGATATTTGGAATTTCCAGGAGTATCCAGGCAATAGGAGAAAGTAAAGCAGTTTCACGATAATCGGGAGAAGAGAGAAGTGAAATTGAGGTAATAGTTGTAATGAGCCATATCATAAATGCCAATGTAACATATTGATGTGTTACGAGACAAAAACCAAGTATGGCATATTTGCAAAATACTTGCAATAGTACTGCAAAGTGGTTAAGACGGATAAGAGGAAGTACCACCCAGGCATGCACCTTGCCCTGTTCTCGTTTTCGGCTAAAGAGAATATCAGCATGCTCACCAAATGCATCAAGAGTCCCACGAACCCAACGGAGGCGCTGTCGAAAGAGTCCTTGAAGGGTAACTGGCGATTCGGTATAGACAATAGCTTGCGGCTCGCTTACTATCTTCATACCGGCCTTATGCATTCTCATTGTAATTTCGAGATCTTCTGTAATATTATTGGTATGAAAACATCCAATATGCTCAAAGACCTTGCTACGGAAAGCAGAGACGGTTCCTGACATAACAAACACGGTACCCAGGAGTGAATCAGCCTTACGAGTATAAAAACCTATGGCATATTCTATAGCCTGAACCCGACCAAGAAGCGAATGAACATTTCCTACACGGTAATCACCGGTGCATCCCATTACTTCTGGGTCAGAGAATGTTTGAGTGAGATAAGTAATACAATCAGGAGCCATAACACAATCAGCATCTGTCGTTATGATAATTTCACCATGAGCCAGACCGATGCCTTTGTTGAGCGCCCCGCTTTTTCCTGTATTAGATTGGTAATGATAGATAATAGTCTTGCCTGAAAAATCAGCACCATGATTGGTAACAAACCTGTGTACTTTATCATCTGAGTTATCTGTACTTCCGTCATTCACTACAATCAATTCAAGAGGAGAGTAATTGGATGCAAGGATTGACCTCATCGTAGAGATAATGCCAACCTCTTCATTCCAGGCAGGAACAATGACAGATACCAGAGGATGGTAATAAGAAAGTGTAGCAAGTTGCTCTTGCTTCATACTTTTTGATCGATACCATGGAGAAATGATCATCCAGAGAATCCATTTTGCCATACTTGGTTGCAACAAGACTATATACAGCGCTTCCAGGGTAAAAGACAAAAGTATCGATGTAGGAGTATTACGAAAGGGGCGAGCAGATGCAAAAAAGATAGAGATTGATCCTACGTAACCAAGGAGATAAACGCCAATTTCTACTGCCTTTCCCAACCATGAGGAAGAAGAAGGTGGCTGATGAAAGATAAAATTACGAGGTTTCTGTTGTTCCTGATGAATATATCGGGTTAACCGTGCAAAACTGGTTGAAGAAAGTATAGCGACTATCCAGAGAGAGTTGATATAAGTCATAACAGAATTGACGTGGTATGGCCCTTCATGCAAAAAAATCAGACTGGCTAGAAGGATGCCTAACCAGAATAGCAGACAGGCACTATAGAGCCCTACTTTTACAAACCATGACTTTTCTTTTTCGTATATAGGAATAAAGGCCGTTGAATAATTCTCTACATCCACTTTAAAGGTAAAGGATCCTCGTGGCGCAAATTGTCTCTTATGTTTGCCAGCCAGTGATCCAGCTCTAAGTGTTTTCATGAGTGTTTGAAGCCTATGCGGTTCTGTATTTGGAACATGTGCGGGAACGCTAACAGGAGCGCAGGCTGCTAAATGATTCTCTGTATCCTCTTCAAAGGTAAAGGATCCTCGTGGCACAAATTGTCTCTCAGGTTTGCCACTCGATGATCCAGGCCCAAGTGTTTTTACGAGCCTCTGAAGCTCTTGAGGTTCTGTATTTGGAACATAGGTTGGAACGCTAAATTGAGGTTTGATAATATGATCCATATATCCTTTTCTCCGTATTCTTTTATGCGTTTCATGATAAATTAAGTAGCACTGAGCTTTCTAAATACATCGAACAATCTGCTGGATGCAGAGATTATTCGTACGCTGCTACACTTGAAGACAGACAAAGTACTAAGACGCTCAAAATTCCCCTTTCCTTAGAATACGTTCACAGTTTACCAGGAGGACCGGGCCAATTCATCGGTCTGGAGATGAATTGCGGCATCCATCTCCAGACCAGAAGAGGTATGGGTTTGCGGTAGGAAGGAACGAGGAGTCGGAAGGGTAAAGATAGTTTAATATCTTCGAGTAAAGAATTATTCCCTGGTTGTTGAAATTTCTCTCATTTTTGTGTACCATCTCTTTATAGAGGCTTTCCATAATAAAGGCTTTCCATATTTTATCTGGTATCTCTTTATCGCCCATACCCCTTCTGTCTCACGTTCAATTAACACTTCACGAGGAAAGGAGGTCACCAGAGCACGGCACTCTCTGGTAGGTAGCAATGTCCTGTTCAGCCTTTTGGAGGGGAATAGTTAAAAAGGATGGCAAGCCCGACAACCAGCTTTTCACAGAATAATTTGTAGATCAAAATCCCAAGTGATGACGATCGAACCTGCCTGTGCTGGATCCCTACCTGAGCTCTTGTATCATATATGAAACAGGACCTGTGTTCTACGCTCATTTTGCTTGGAAGAGGAGGTTTATCAATGGTCAACCGGGAGCCGCTGGAAGCGAGTGGAAATATAACCGTTCCTCAGAGGGGGAAGATGATATCCTTGAGCGGGAGGGTACGCTCCATCGCTCTGATCTCAGGTGTCTTTCTTATGCTGGCTCTCTTCATCGGGCAGACGCACTCCGTCTCTGCCGAGAGTCCGTCATTTGTGCGAGTGGTGAATGTTTCCTCCGATGCGAGCGTCACCAGTATTTTCGTGAATGGAAAAGAGATTGTGCACAATTTCCAGTTCGGGACGGTGACCTCGTACATCACCATTCCGGCAGGCAATCAGCAATGGCAGATGGCCACCCTTGGCAAAGGACCGGGCGCATCGTCTATGGCAGAGATGGTTCGCTGTGATCCTGGCGTCGCATATACCATTTTCTCCTATGGAACCCAGAAGACTGGGATCAAGTTGGGGATGTTTGAAGACGATAATGCACTCACAACTGGCAGAACGAAGGTTCGGGTGTACCATTTAGCATCTCAGACGGGGGCTTTGGATGTGTTGGCAAACACTACTACTCTTGTCAATGGATTAACCTATCCAAATGCCAGTTCGTATGTCATTCTCCCATCGGGCTCCTATACCTTTCACACGACTGGTGGAACGCCCTCGTCGGCCTCCGCGATGTTATCGTCAAACATCGTTGAGAGCGTCTTCCTCATCAACACGAGCAACGGGAAGCAAGTCCAGGTCGTGACGGCGCAGGAGAAAGGCTTGCCGACGCTCCCGAATACGGGGAGCGATCCGTACGTAACGGATAGAACTGTACCAAATCCCCCGCTGTTCTGGTGGGAGATTGTGCTGGCGGGAGTCATCATCGCGATCATTGCCAGGCTGCTCTTCTTCGGTAGCGGCCAGAGGAGCCGTTCGAAGCGAAGCTAGTTGGTTTCTGACAAGGAGTGTCGTTCGCAGCATGGGGCTGAGAAAGCGAATAGACACTCCGGGGAGCTGTAGGCACTGATGGGCCAGGCAGCTCTTGCACGACGATCCTTTGCACTCTCGAGGCCGAGAGAATGTTTCATTTCTTGTCTGAAAGGAGTGATCGTATGCATTATGTGCAGGAAGCCCTGCCAGTCAAGGCGGTGGTGCAAGGACGCTATCAGGTCGAAGCTGTGCTGAGCAGAGGGGAAGCTGGAAATACCTACCTGGTGAGGGATAAGCGCCTGGGCCAACAGCGATTTATCCTCAAGGAAATCGCGCCTCTGAGCGGGAAGATGCGGTATCGTTTTCCCATTGAGCCTGAGCTGCTCCAGCAGCTAGAGCACCCGGCGTTGCCTCGTGTGTATCATGCGTTCATGGATATGCGCCGGGCCCGTTCATACCTTCTGGTGGAGTTTATCACTGGATTGAGTGCCTCGCAGCTCCTGTCTCAGCAGCCAGAGTTGCGCTTCGGGTTGTCGGAGACGATGGAGTTGATGGCTCCTATTATGGATGCAGTCGCCTATCTACACCGTCAACAGCCTCCGATCATTCACCGGGATATCAAACCCTCCAATATTATTGTGCCAGCATCAGGCCGAGGCTCCTTCCTGATTGATTTTGGCCTTGCCAAGCAATACGATGTTGATGCCACGACATCCGTACTTCGCTTTGGGTCGCCCGGCTACTGCGCTCCTGAACAGTATGGTCACCAGGGTACGAGTTCACGCGTGGATATTTACGCACTCGGGGCAACGTTCTACAAATGTTTAACGGGGACGGTCCCAATTGAGTCGGTTGAGCGCATCATGCGCCTGCATGAATTGAAGAATGATCTCCTTGTGCCTCTCGACGAGAGGGTGCCTGGTCTACCCTCGTCCGTCGTCGCGGCGGCCCATCGTGCGCTCAGTGTCGATAGCGACACTCGTTTTGCAACCGTAGAGGAGTTCTGGGAGGCTTTGGAACAGGGCAGGTTGGAATGGTTACAAAGGCGGGAGCCCATCAAGCTGGTGGGATTGCAGCAGGAGGAACAGCCCTATGCTCCCGACTCGAAGAAGCTAAAAGAGAAGGAACCAGATACAGCATCGTCCGATGTAAGCGCTACTCCTGTTCTCGTTGGGAAGGAAAGGGGACAGAGTACAGAAGTTGGCCAGCAAGCGCTGTGACCTTGCCCCGCTTTCATAGAGTGAGCGAAGAGAAATCTGATACACTGGAGGAAACTCTATGAAGGAGAGGATCATGGCCAAACCACAACCAAGTTATAGCAAAGAATTTAAGCAAGATGCAGTTCGTCTTGTAGAAACGAGCACCAAAAACAAAGCAGAGATAGCACGGGACCTTGGTATATCAGATAGTGCTTTAAGCAAATGGTGTAAAGAATTTGCAAACAATGGAGAGCAAGCTTTCCCTGGAAAAGGGCATCAAACTGAGTTAGAGGAGAAAGTCAAGCAATTACAAAGAGAGAATGAGATTCTCAAACAAGAGAGGGATATATTAAAAAAAGCGGTGCGCATCTTCGCGCAGCCCCAGCCATAAAATATGCGTTCATCGCAGCTCATCACCGCGAATTTCCAGTCGTTCGTCTGTGCCACGTGTTGGAAATCTCTGAAAGCGGCTATTACGCCTGGTGCAAACGAGAACCCAGTCAACGAAAACGAGATGATGAGCGTTTGGGACAACTGATCGAAGATGCGCATCAGAACAATCGCCAGGTGTATGGAAGCCCTCGTATCCATGCAGAATTGAAAGAGCAAGGAGTGCATTGTGGGAGAAAACGGGTGGCAAGATTGATGCGTGAGCGTGGGATCAACGTCAAACCCAAGCGTAGAAAACTGAAAACGACGGATAGTCATCATAGCAATCCTGTCGCTCTCAATATCCTGGCACGCGATTTCAGCGCAGATGCTCCTAATACCAAATGGGTCGCCGATATTACGGGCATGAAAACACAAGAAGGAGACTTTTATCTTGCAGCCATCGTCGATATTTACTCTCGTTTTGCAGTAGGATGGGCGATGAGCAAAGATCGTGATGAGCAATTGATCACAAAAGCGGCAAAAATGGCATTGGAGCGTCGGCATCCAGGAGCTGGCTTGCTCCATCATTCTGATCGGGGAAGTCAATATACCAGCAATGGATACCAGAAGCTCCTGAAACAGTATGGAATAGAAATCAGTATGAGTGGAAAAGGAGATTGCTATGATAACGCGCTCATGGAAAGTTTCTTTGGAACAGTGAAGGAGGAATGTATTGAGCGTAAAAAGTATAAGACAAGATCAGAGGCAAGACAGGATATTTTTGAATATCTTGAGGTATTTTACAATCGAAAGAGGAAACACTCATCTTTAGAGTATGTGAGTCCTTTTACTTATGAGCAGATGGGAGGAGAAAATAAAAAAGAAAATACTTGACAAATGCTCATTTTTGTGGTAAAATATGTATATAAATGTTTTTAATGGACTTCTCCTCGCTCAACGTCCACGTTTGAGCACTCTACGAAAACGGGTCAACCTCACTGCCGGTTCTTCGTTCTCGGAGGAAGCAGTCTCTCCGTTTAGGGGCTCTTGTTGCGCTCGCTGCGATGCTTCTCCTGAGTGTTGGCATGAGTCTCTGGTGGTTGCAGTTGCCTTCTTCTCATTCCACTTCCATGAGCGCAATGGCTCACTTACAGGTGACACGGTCTCGCCCAACTGCCCCTGCTTCTCGACCGGTGGAGTCCTACTTGGGGACAATGTACAATGTAGCGAGGAACACGAGCATAGCAATGTCCCTGGTAGACGTTCAACGGCAGCAGCATACAATTCGTGGTACTTTCCTTGAGCCTTTGTGGAACGAGCGGTTCGTAGGAATGATTGATGTGGCAGGCGATATTCAATTTGTAACAACGAGTAGTCATGGGCAAGAAACGTTCTCTTTTAATGGAATGATGCGTGGGGATGGGACACTTGCAGGTTCCTACTGTGAACCTGCCCTGAACGGAAAATGTAGGTCTTACGGTCTATGGAGTGTTATTCCGGAGAAGTGATCTTATCCCGTCTCCAACTCCCCCGGATCTGTTCCCGACCGCGCCTGACGGCGCAGATCAGGAAACCATCGTTTCCGTGCACAAGATCTGGCGTTGGCTACGTAATATGTTTGCGCCAAATTCAGAAGTAGCCCTTGCCATAGGGATTTTGATTCGTATACTCATAAAAATCCAGACTGCCTGGTAGACCATGAAAAGAGAAGGCGGCAATTTGTCTCCAGCATGCATATGTTGGGATGAAGGCTGTGTTGCAAGAAGGGCCGACCGTTGGAAAGAGACGGTCGGCCCAGGTGCGTCAGATTGCGGTGTTAGTTAAGGTTGGGGACACGGTCACGAGTGATCACGTAGGGGCTACTGTAGACTTTGCGTATAAGGCTCTGGGCGTTGACGTTGGTATCCGTGATCCAGGTGGTGTGCCAGGTGTTAAAGAACACCCACTTCGTACCTGAGGACTGCAACAGGTCAGGGTCTGGAATAGGACCATTCTCATGCAAGGCAATCGGAATCGAGCTTCCTACAATACTACGGGTGGCATTGTACAGGCCGTTCTGTGGACTATGATCACTGCCATAGGTGTCCGCGCCCGCGATATCCACATAGGCTTTGCCGGGCCAGAAAGCTGCGTTGGGCGCACCATCGAAGGGGAGCAGCCAGATGAGGTTATGGAGGCCCTTAACGTTCGTATAGTAATTAAACATGAACTTCCAGAGGCGGACGTACTGGCTACCACCTTCCTTGCTCCACCAGAGCCAGGTGCCCCCTGCTTCGTGGAAAGGACGCCAGATGATAGGAACCCCTGCCGCCTGCGCTTTCGCAAGCTCGGAGGCTGCCCCATCTAGCCGGGAGATAAATGACTGATATTGAGTGGTGCCAGGGGTGAGTACCGCATTGATGTCGGCGGTTAGCAGAGCACCAGTATATCCATCTATCGGTTGACCAGGTGCACCCATATGGTAGCTAACCATGTCGATTCCGCCCGCTTGCCACCAGGGAATGGCACGCGTTGACCAATTCTGGGAGTCGCCGTAGTCCATGCCTCGGATGGCAGGGTACTTGCCGGTGAGGGAGTAGATATAGTTCATCTCCATTGTACCGTTCTGGTTCCATGGTGATTCCTGTTGACCGGAGAGGATGTGGTTGCCGTAGATGCTGTACAGGTAGCAGAGAAGGTTCCGGGCCTGGCGTGTGGCCTTGGGGTCCACCGGTGCTACACCGCAATTGTTGCCAGGGGTAGAAGTAGGAGTGATGCCAGGGGTAGGAGTGGTGCCAGTTGTAGGTGTAGGCGTTGGACCGCCACTTCCACCGTTACAGGTGTTACCATTGACGGTAAAGGTTGTTGGGACAGGATTGCTCCCAGTCCAGGTAGCATTGAAGCCAGGATTGACAGATCCATTGGCTGTAACGCTCCCATTCCAACTTACATTCGTCACTTTTACGTTCTGGCCGGACTCTGTAAAGACGCCATTCCATCCTTGTGAAATGGACTGACCGCTTGCTGGGAAGGTGAAGCCCAGACTCCAGTTCGACCATGACGAGCCACTGGTGTTCTGGATGGTGATACTTGCTCCAAAACCTCCTGACCACTGGTTTGTTACTGTGTAGGTCACCTGGCAGTACGAGGCTGCATGAGTGACTGCATTACTCACAAAAAAGCTGCTGATCAGTAAGGTCAACACACTCTGTGAGCATCACCAGAATTCTCAATCTGTTTAAGAAGAAACTCCGCAGTTTCCCCTGTGAGAGATGGTGCATTCTACCCTCCTTTGGGTGGATGCAACTGTAGCCTCCTTTAAATAAAGTGAAGCGACCAGGTGCCGCTGCGTCCATGCGAGTCACATCCGTGCGACCATATTGCATCCCTGTTCGACTACTTTTCATACCTGGCAAATCCGGGCATCTATCCTTGCTTCATTGAAGAAACGGGAACGAGATACTATTCAAAATCATATGGAATGGGTTTCTAGGAGATACCTGTGCCCAGCCCATACTTTTTCTTCCCCGGATGCCTTTAGTAATGATAGTTTTACCAGTCCTCTTTCTAGATAACTCAGAACAAAAGCTAACAAGAGAAGCGTTAATGAGGAAAAGCGTCCTTTACTTTTCATACGACCTCCTTGTTCGTTGTGCAACGGACAAAGTACCACACGATTCTTTGTGATTGTATTCAACACGCCACTTTGTTGAAGACTTTTTGCTATGAAACTCGGTGTCTTCTTCCAGGGAACCGATGTGTCTTCGTGTGGTAATTTTTGGTTTTCAATGAATATTTCATAGGAACTGGTAAAACATATATCAATTTAGAATTACCATTTTAGAATCCTTCTGTCAATCTCTTTTGAACAAAAACTGATGCCAATTTGCCCTCTAAAGGACAATTTGCCTTCTAAAGGATAATTTGCAGATGGGGAAAATTGGTCATAGACGCGATACATGAATTTTCATCAACTTCGCAGAAGACCCGGAGATCCTGGTCGATTATGAAACGTTCATGAAACGGAAGCCAATCTACCTGAATCGTATCTCGCTTTATCGTCGTCTGCCCTTCTTGACAGATGTCTCTCTTGTCCAATATACTATGAAGAAAGTTAGTTGACCGACTGAATGTGGAGAGATGTGTTGACGACAATGGCACTCAAACGGGAACGCCTGATAGAGGCGGCCCAAACACTGTTTTATCATCAAGGTGTGAACCGGACGACGCTCGCCAATATTGCTCAGCAGGCGCAGGTTCCACTGGGGAATATCTACTATCACTTTCGCACCAAAGAGGCGCTGGTGGAGGCCGTGATCGAGGCGCACGAGCGAGAGCTGCAGTCTCTGTTTGTGCAGTGGGAGAGCCTGTCTGACCCACGCCAGCGGATCCTGGCCTTGCTTGCGGTCAGCCGCAAGCAGGAGTCGGCGGTAGTGCGCTATGGGTGTCCGCACGGGAGCCTGTGTCAGGAGCTAGATAAAGAAGATACCGCGCTGATGCAGGTTGGAGCACGCATATTCCGGACATACCTGGATTTGGGCGCAGACACAATTTATGCACCTGGGCCGGGGCGAGCAAGAGGCGAGGGACCTGGCGATCGATCTCATCTCATCGCTGCAAGGCATGTTTGTGCTGACCGCAACCTTCCGCATGCCAGAGTTGCTAGAGCGCAAACTGCAGCGGCTAGAGATGTGGGTGCGCAACCTTTAAAAGGTTCTCTCGCATCTATTAGTCTGTATCAGGGCATTTTTGCAATTCTAGATCGACTGTGTTGAGCACTTTCTGAAGGCTCTTTCAAGCCGTCACGATAGCCAGAATCATCCCAGCTTTCATGATGATGCTGCACAATAACAACCTGATCGAGCAAGACCATCGCTTCATGAAGCGGTGATCTTGTTCGACCAGAGTGTTGAGATCCTTGTGTCTAGACAGGATATTTCTCGTATGCAGTGATTGCTGCTCCTCGCTGGAAAAGCGTGATTGGAGAGTATTGTCAACTTATTCTTTTCGCTTGATGAGTTTTCCCTATCAAGCTGGAATCAGACTCCACTGCTGATTTGTGCCTCCATTATCGCTCCATTGGTCCACCTGACCGCCATCAGCTGTGGAGAAGTTGTAGACATCGAGAACTTTGCCGCTGTTACGGTTGACGATTTTGTAGTATCCACCGCTCACAGAGACCAGGCTCCACTGCTGATTTGCGCCTCCATTATTGCTCCACTGATCTACCTGAGCACCATCAGCCGTAGATTGGCCGGAAACATCGAGAACTTTCCCACTATTGGCATTCACGATCGTATCATATCCGCTACTGTTTGTTACCAGGCTCCAACGCTGGCATGTATTATTTAACCAGGTCCATTGTCGTACGATGGTACCATCAGCCGTTCCACAGTAGGCAACATCGAGAACTTTGCCACTGTTACGGTTGACAATCTCATAGTACGTGGGTGCTGCTGTGGACAAACTGGCAAACCGGATCTGACAACGCGTCGTAGAACCCGGGAGAGCAGTGCTTGCCATCTGCATTAAGGTTGAGCCAGCTGCAACAAGAGGTTGACTCCAACCATTACAGCCAGAGGGTATAGGTGTGAAGTGCAATGGAGCATTCACCGGATACCACGCACCTGAACCGTAGTTATAGTTCGCCATCAGCGTTGAACCGCTACCAGAGGCGACAGAGCCGCTAGAAGTGTACTCCACCTTGCCAGAGACGTAGAGTGTACCATTGCCGCCCGTTGCAACCCAGGTGTTATAGGGTGTACAGCAGAGATAGTTGCCATCACTTGATTGCACCAATGCTCCCAGATTTGAGGCACTGCCCCAGTTATCTCCATCGGAGGAGATCTTCACATGGACACCGCAGTTGGGATTTGTATTACACGCCTCAAAACTCATCGCATACTGGCCATTGCCCATTCTGGTCACCACCACCATGCCAGGACGCGCCGCACCATTATTGATCGCCACATCGTAGATCTCCCCACCCCAGGTTTTGCCACCGTCAGTAGAGACCTCATGAGCCAACAACTGATTGTAGCCATTGGCCTTATGGCGTTCATCAGAATAATAAGCGACCAGATTGCCGTGCGCATCGATCTGCAAGTTTGGCTCCCAGACCGGGCTAGACCCTGTCTGCGCTGCTCCACCAGCGACAATCATACTTACATATGACCAGCTTTGGCCGTGATTGGTGCTCGCATACAAATCAAGTTCAGTCTTCGATTTATCTGACGGAATTGAGTTCCCGGCGGCTAGAATAGTTCCTGCCGCCCAGCTCCCGACTTTCTGAGGCAATTCGTAGAATTGGGGTTGCCAGCGCATGCCCCAGGCTGGATTGTGGTGAGTATCATTGATCTGGGAGTAATAGGACCAGCTTGCCCCATTATTGGTGCTGCGATAAATCGGGAAGAAGGGGATGGTAGGATTTTGGTAGTCCTCGAAGGTCGCCAGCAATGTACCATTCAGAGAACCGGCATAGGAAAGGCGGATAAAGCGAGGATAGGCACTGCCAGGGTCGGGGTTGTTGGATGCTGGAGTGTAGACGACGGTCCCATTGCTGGCAGCCGTTGCGTGGGTGCCTGCCGCCTGCATAACACTTGGAGCAGCAATGAGAAATGCAATGACGCCAAACAGAATGATGATGCTCGCGAAGATTGTGAGACGAGTACGAAACGGTGTGCACATGATAAAGCCTCCTTACTTGTATCGTGATGCTACTACGCGCTCTCCAGAAGAGCGGTAATGAGATAAACTTTTCAGAGCAATCCCGCTCTGAAAGAAAGACCATCCAGTCCTCTCTCGTTGACTATTTGCACAAATGAAGCTTTGTGTGTGTATCTCCTTTCGTCGGTGAAATACGTAACGCAAACGCCTGTTTGCTTGTGTGGTCAGAAGGTATTTCGACTATAAGCCCATCAGTGTTGCGCTGGAATTGTAACTCTTCACTTCTTCCCAACAACTCGACTTTGATAACCTCCTGTGAGTACAGATTTGCTCCGGTTGACAGTGATGTGATGGTAACGGTTCCGCTTTCTGCCGGGGCCAGAATGATCGCATACAGAGTCTCTCCACGTGTGGTGAAGCGGATGTCGCGGCTCGTAAAGGGTACGCGTTCTGAATCGGTAAAGGAGCCACTTTCCACCTGGGTTGGACCTTCGCCGAAAATTTTCCATGGTCGAGTCGTATAGATTGCTTCACCGTTTATATTGAGCCAGTGACCAATGTTCAGTAACACTTCCTCCTCATACTCAGGAATTGTGCCATCTGGACGTGGTCCGATGTTGAGGAGGAGGGAGCCATTCTTACTGACGATATCGATCAAATCTCCAATGATTGCATCAGTAGTTTTGTAGTGCTGGTCTTTCACATACCCCCAGGAGTTTTTGGAGATTGCTGTATCGGTCTGCCAGAACGGTGACCGAATGCCGGAGAGTTGTCCGCGTTCAACATCGAAGACCGCTGTTCCCTCGGGGAATGCGTTGAACTTGTAGTTAATGGCGACGCCTCGTCCCCATTCTGCTGCACGATTATAGTAATAGGCGGCGAATTTTGCAGGTATGGCTCAAAGGCAGGTTCTTCAATCCACCAATCAAAATAGAATAGTTGGGGTTGATACTTGTCCACCAGTTCACAACTACGCGCCAACCAGTCATCGAGAAACTCTTGATTAGGCTGTGAGGTTTTCGGTTGAGCAGGACCATAGAGGTCTGCATAACGAACATCCTGCACGTCTGAAGCGAATGACATGCCCCCCTCAAAGAACCACCAATGTTCGGCGCGGTGACTGGACAGTCCGAAGTTCAGCCATTGTTTACGTACCGCGTTGGCCAGTTCCCCAATGACGTCGCGTCTGGGTCCCATCTTTGTTGCCTTCCAGTCAGAGAAAGAGGTATCATACATGGCAAACCCATCATGGTGTTCAGCGACTGGAACAACAAATTGTGCACCCGCCTGGCGGAAAAGATCGGCCCAATGGTCGGGATCAAATTTCTCAGCTGTGAATTGGGGAATAAAATCCTTGTACCCAAACGTGCTCTGTTCGCCGTACGTCTCCAGGTGATATTTATATTCGGGCAAGTCTCTCTGGTACATATTGCGCGGATACCACTCATAGCTAAAAGCCGGGACCGAATAGACTCCCCAGTGGATGAAAATACCAAACTTTGCATCCTCATACCAGGAGGGAATGCGGTAGGCTTTGAGAGACTCCCATGAGTTGGCAAATGGGCCTCTGGCGATTTCTTGACGAATAGCGTCTGTTGGCGCTGTACTATCCATAGATGTTTCTATCCCTTTCTTCCAGAATGACAAAGAGTTAACGACCACCCAATCCGCTCAAACTGATCCCCTCAATCAGGTATCTTTGCAGAAGAATGACGAGCAGTATTCCAGGCAGAATAGAGATAGTGGCTGCAGCCATCATATAGCTCCACTCTGAACCATGTTGACCCTGGAAAAGTTGCAAACCCAACGGAATGGTCGCGGTGTCGGTACCATTGACAATAATAAGCGGCCACAGAAAGTTATTCCAGTAACCCAGGAAGGTAAAAAGGCTCAACACTCCTAATGCCGGTCTTGAGAGAGGCAAGATAACGCTTATGAGAATACGTAATCGCGAGGATCCGTCTACGAGTGCTGCCTCTTCCAGTTCCATCGGAATCGTCTTAAAAAATTGGCGCAACAAAAAGGTTCCAAAGGCTGTGAAAGCACCTGGTAGGATAAGCGCCTGATAAGAGTTCGTCCAGCCCAGGGATCTCATTAACAGGAATTCCGGAACCACTATAACAGCTTGCGGCACCATCAAGGTTCCCAGGTAGATTAAAAATATGTTGTCACGCCCAAAAAAGGTCAGGCGAGCAAAAGCATAGGCCGCCAGGCTGGAAGTAATGAGCGTAAGTATAGTGCCCAGACCTGCGACCAGCAGGGAGTTAAAAATGATGTTTCCAAAGGGCAGGTACGTCCATATTTGGAGAAAGTTGCTCCATTGGAACGTGGATGGCAGCAACGATGGTGGAAATTCAAACACCTGTGCATTTGGCTTGAGTGCTGTATCGAGCATCCATAGAAAGGGAAACAGAACAACCAGGGAGACGCAGATCAATAAGATGTGGGAAAGGATATTTCCTATATCTTTAGGAACTTTGCGCATCGGCTTCACTGCCTCAGACTTCATAATACACCCATTTCTTTTGAAGGGCAAACTGCCCCAACGTCACGGCCATAATCAGGAAGAAGAGAACTGTCGATATGGTCGCGCCATAGCCCATATGAAAAAAGCTAAAGGCATTCTGATAGGTATAGAGAACAAGTGTTGTCGTTGATGCTCCCGGACCACCCCCTGTCAGAATGAAAGCCTGGTCAAACACCTGGAAGGAGGTGATAAGCGTCATGACCAGTGCGAAAAACACAGAAGGAGAGAGCATTGGTAACGTGATGTGCCAGAATTTCGACCAACGCCTTGAACCATCCAGAGCTGCCGCTTCATAAAGCTGTTGTGGGATCGCTTGTAAGCCTGCCGAGAAAATCAGCATGTTGTAGCCAAAGTTATACCAGAGTGACATGAGAATGATTGCTGGCATCGCCCAAACGCTTGATGTCAGCCAATCGGGTCCCTGAATATGGAAGAGACTTTTTAATCCCACATTAATGATGCCTGATCGGTTGTACATAAGCATCCATACAATCGCGACCGCAACCCCTGGCGTCAAAACTGGAAGGAACATGATGATGCGGAAGAGCCCCTTCCAGCGAATACGACTGGCAAGCCAGACAGCTATCCCCAGTGCAATGACAAGGTTGAGTGGTACATAGACGAAGACGAAGAACAAGGTATTGCTGAGCACCTGACGAAAGACCGAGTCGCGCGTAAAGAGTTGGACATAATTGCTGAGACCGTTGAAGACAGGTGGTGTCAATAGGGACCACTTAAAAAAGCTCAGTCCGATTGCAAAGACGAGAGGGAACAAGGTAAAAAGGAGAAAACCAGCAATGTTTGGCAAAAGGAACAGGTAGGCTCCCCCCTGCTTCTTGATGCGTGATCTTCTCATACGCTTTCTTGCAAGTTGGACTTCGACGTCTGCGACCTTGTGCTGAGACGAGAGAGTACTCTGATCGCTGACAGCTATATCCAATTTTTCAGGCTTGTTGAGTGTCATGATATACCCTCAGAGTATCAAAGAGAAAGGCACCTTTGCTGGTTTCTCGCTACCCTTTACACTTCGTTTAACCTGGCAGGCGGGTATTGTAAACGCAGACCCTGCTCAGAGAACAAATGAAGCTGGTCAGAGCAAGCGACCATTGAAGGGGTTGCCCTGACTCAGGAAATCTTATGTGTTCTTATGAGTTATTGTTTATTTGCGTCTGGATGTTGTCAAAAACTTTCTTCGCTGTTTGCTGACCGTTCATTACCGTGAGGCAATATTGCGTAAGCAACGTTGCTGCCTCGTTCCAATTTGCCGTGCTGGTCTCTGGTACAGCGTTTTTCAAGGCTGCGCTCAAAACCTCTTCGGTGCCTGGTACTGCATTTGTGTACCAATATTGCTGTTGAGCGGTACGAGCAGAAAATGCACGACCTTGCGTCGCGAGATACTGCTCTGCATCGGGGCCAGTAAGGACACTGATCGCTCTAAATGCATCATCAGCATGCTGGCTGTTAGCTGATATTCCGAAACCAGATCCGGCAACTAATGAAACACTGCCTACCGATTGTGCTGGAATGCGTGCAATGCCAAATTTGAACTTGACGGTATTCTTGTAGTTGATCAAGCTCCATGGACCATCAATGGTCATACCGATATTCCCTGCTGACCAGAGCGGCCCTGTATTGGTTGCTTGCGGAACCGTAACCATAGGGGAAACATGATACTGATAAACCAGTTTGGCATAGTTTTGAAACGCATTGGTGAGCTGGTCATTATTGAGATCTAATTTCCCATCAGGCGTGAGATAGTTTGCTCCCGCAGAAGCAGCAAATGGTAACCAGCCGTCGGGATAGGAGGTAGCGATGAACCCATAATTGTTTCCACTCGTCAATTTCTGAGCGGTACTGAGGAAATCATTATACGTCCAATTCGCTGCTGGATAGGCCACATGGTATTTATCAAAAAGATCCTTGTTGTAGAAAACGAGATCTGGCCCAAAGTCGTATGGCAACGCTCGTAAACTACCACCGGATGTCAGAGCTTTGATGATGGACGGGTCGAATGATGAAATGTCAAAATTGTTGTTCTTGATGTAATCATTGAGCGAAAGAAAGCTACTGGTATATCCAGCGGTACGCCCACTCTGAAGCGAAATAATATCGGGCAAACTGCTACTGGCCGCTTCGCTTTGAAATTTTGTCCAGTAGTCATTCCAATCGGTTGTTTCAAACTTGATATGAATCCATGGATACTTTTTCGTAACAAGCGTTGCATCATAGTTCCACGCATTGACCTCTGCTGTAGAACCTGACCACATAAACCAGGTAAGTGTGACGGGATTATGCGCATTATTGGACTGCGTTGAAGAAGCACTACCACCACAGGCGCTCATAAAGAGGCTAAGGAAGATAGCACAACCGAACGTCATTTTGACAAATCGTCGAGAGTACATGAGAACCTCCTTGATCAACATTGAACCGTAAGTCAACACAGGAAAGTGGATCAGACTCATCCAGGCTAACTCAAACGCAGAAAGGTGCAAGAAGTGTGCCGATAGCATCATTGCTATCTGGCCGTCCTGATGAAAGGCAAACGAGAAATCAGCTCTTCATAGAACAAGAAATACAGATGGGTGCTGAAATGCCTCTTTTTTAAACGGGCAAAATAACGTTAGCGGACTATTTTTACCTCCTTTTACTGAAACCGTTCCCATAAACAGTATAGATGAAAAGAAATTTATTGTCAATGGGACGAGGTGCGAAGAAAGTACTCCTTTTTTATGATAGAGTATAAGTGGGAAAGATGCTGAGAATTGAGCGAAGGAAGGTGTCCAGATGAAGAAAAACAAGCGGAAAATAACGATGCGTTGCTCCAAAACTTTTTCGAAAAATGTGGGAACGGTTTCACAAGTGATAATGGGAATGGCTTTCATTTGTCTACTCTGCCTCCCGTTTTTTTACTGACTAGACAAAAAACGGAAGGCAGAGTAAGCTTCATTTAGATCAATTAAAGTGATGGGAGAGAATGAGATACATGCATAATAACTCTAAGGGAGTGGGGCAACAGAAACCCGCCACCATCCAGGATGTAGCAAAGCTGGCAGGTGTCTCGAAGTCAACGGTCTCTCAAGTGATAAACGCATCCGGACCGGTCAATAGTGAGGTTGAGGCGCGTGTACGTGCCGTGATTGCTAATCTCAATTATAATCCGAATAGTGCTGCTCGTGCGCTTTCGAGCAATCACTCGGTCTTCATCGGGTTAGTCATTGGTGATATTGAGAACCCTTTTACCGTTTCTCTGTTGCGTGGTGTTGAGGAGGAAGTTCGACGGAATAAGTATTTGCTAATTATCTGCGGTAGCCACCCTAACCTCCCTATAGAGGAACAACTCCAATATGTTGAGACACTTGCCTCTGCTCCTGTCGCAGGAGCTATTATCAATCCCGTGCAGCAGCGTATGAAGGCACTCGACATATTTAAAGATCGCAATGTACCCATTGTGACGATTGACCATCGGCTCCACGATGCATCGGTTGATTCTGTCCGTATTGATAATATCGCAGCTGCAATGGAGGCCGTTGAACACTTACTTGCCAATGGATATCGACGCATTGGAATTGTGAATGGACCACATACCAGCACAACTGCAAATGAGCGCTTGTTAGGATATCGACAGGCATTAGCAAAGGCCGGTATCTCCTGTGATGCTGCTCTAGAGCATCGCGGCTCTTATATTGAGACGACTGCTGTACATGCTACACGTAAATTCCTGGAGCTTGACGAACCAGTAGATGCTATCTTTGCCACTAATAACAGACTCACAGTGGGTGTTGTACGCACCCTTGCAAACCTGAATAAGCGTATGCCAGAGGATGTGGCTCTTGTTGGCTTTGATCAGATTAACTGGGATGTCACAACGAAAGTATCTATCACGACTGTTCTGCAACCGAGTTATGATATAGGGCGAATAGCAGTGAGAACGCTTATGCAACAATTACAGGAACCTGGTATGCTCAAACATGATATTATTCTGCCCCATCGGTTAGTAATTCGTAACTCTTCACGCTCTCGTAGTAGCGTGGCCTTACCAGAAGTGCATTTTGAGGAAAATTTCGGCTCGTGATTTTTAGCACCTTTAGCTTCTATCCGACTTTCGTAAAGCTCTAACATCAAACTATCGAACTCGGGCACCCGTCATTTTTTGACTCTTCACGTAAACGCTGAGAGTCTTCGTCTTGACGCTGGGATAGTTTCCATTGGAATAGTGTTGGATCACCCTGGCGGGGCCAGCCGCGTCAACCTGAACGGTAAAGGTCGCGCTGGCCCCTGGGCACCTGAGCAGGCGATAAAACCATTGCCAGTTATAGCACCTGTGTGATCGCTTGCCAGGCAGGCTCCTCCACTTAGAGCAGCATGATCAGCGGTACACACAGGTCCAGCCTAAGGCGCAAGGTATTTATAAGCGGCTTCCAATCCCGCGTTCGCAATAATCGTCTGGGCCGCAGTTGGCACACTGTTATCCGCAAAAACCGTGGTGTTGGTGATGGTGACATTATGAGAACCATAATTTGAGTTATCTGTATAGTTTCCATTGGCTGTATTGCCGGGTGTATCAAACGAATTGGGATTGGGGTTCAGCCAACGGGTCTTCGGCGATTGTTCAATGACATTGCTGTTGACAGCAATACCTGTAGTTCCCTGATCAAGGTAGATTGCGCCGTACACATTCTCATCACGCAAACAGAAATTACCGCTGATGACACCCCGAGGCTGAGGTCCAAGGGTGTAGATGCAGCCACCATCTATTCTCTGTTGCATGACATCATGAGTGTAGTTGTCACTGATGATATTACCTGTATCTACCGAAGGCAGTGTATCCTCAGATCCCCATCCCCAACCCAGAGAAATGGCCGAATACGGCACGTTACTGATTTCGTTATGCGTCAGGAGGATATGAGACGCATACCCTATGAAGATCCCTACTCCAGCCGTAAACTCAACGCACACATGATCGATATAGTTATCGTTAAACGTGTCGTTTCTGTTGATCCTACTCTGACTGGCATTGGGATTGGCAACCGAACTGATCTGAATACCATTGCCTGAGATGTCAGTGAAGCTATTGCCTGTAAAGGTATCGTTCTGACTTCCCCCATTGATATCAAGGCCCACCGCGCCCAGATGGGTAAAGAAGTTGCCAAGAAATTGCACATTGAGCGCGGCCTGCACTTCAACGGCACCAGGCATCCCAACTGCGGAGCTACCGTAGGGAGTGTTATTCCAGGTATGGCCACCTGTTGGAGTCACAAATGTGGTATTATTCCAGTTTTGTGTCGCCACGAGGTCTGGAAAGAGGAAATTAGCCTGCGCGTCAGCTACGCCCAGATCCTGGCTGGCTTGTAGCCAGGTTGTATAGGCAAATGTAATTCCCTGAAAGATCAGATGCTGAACGGGCGAGGCGGGAGTACCATTCAGGGTTAGCAATGTCTGGGTGTTGCCCACCTCAATATCAGCGGTAGCAAGATTCTCCCCGGAACGCGGGATATACGAAATCACATGGTGCGCGGTATCGATGCTCCAGTCTCCCGGATGAGCAAGAAACTCATATGCATTCTCCAGATAGGTTGGAAGTCCCATGGGGACCCAATACCACGATGTAATCATGCCATAGCAGGGCTGGATCATGGTCACAGTCGTCTGGGTCGCTGTTCCACTGATGCTCCTCACATCGCAACGCGACTGTAACCATTGCTTATTATAGACAAACTCCAGGTCGGTCGGCGATGTAATGTTTTGCAATGTCTTATTAGGAATGATGTAACCCGTAGAGTTTTGGGTTGTCCCTGCTGGCAAGGCAGCGCTGGTAGCGCGATTGGCGCGTACTCCATTTACATAGAGCTGACGCGTATCAAAACCCGCTGGGATTGACGCTTGCCATATATTTCTGGTGCTATCGTGGAGCGTCCAGCCGGTAATCCGCTTGCCGCCACTCAGGACAGGGGTTGCTCCTGGATAGGCTTTGTAAATAACGTTATGGCCATTTGTGCCAGAATCTCTTGCTGTGTAAGTAAGGGATTCATGATACGTGCCACTGAGCAGGTAAACCACAATATCCCCACTCATATTGCTGTTGACTGCCTCTACGACCTGACGTGCGTGATTGATCGTCGCAAAGGGATGGTTGATATCTGTCCCGCTATTGCTATCCGAGCCAGTTGGCGAGACATAATAGGTTGTTTGAGTAGCCGCGTGCGTGGTTTTCAGAGAGACAAAGCTGATCAAAACAGCGACCAGCACGAGGAGTAAGACACTACTCCATCGAACGATGATGATGGTTGATCGTCGCATAGGTTAAATCCTTTCTTGAGAAAAAACAGCCATTGTTTTCAAAAAATCCTTTTTTCAGCGAGAAGCAAGGATTGCGCTCTTACTCTTTGGTACTACCAGTCAGCGCCCCACTGGTCACATAGCGCTGTGAGAACAGAAAGACTATCGCCACTGGCAGCGCCATCACGACCCCGGCCAGGGCCAGTTCTGCGCGATGAATGGGCAGATCCGAGATCATCGCCGGGTGGAGCGCGGGGGTGCCCGCGATCAATGCCTGGAGACCGACGGCCAGGTTGTAGACCGAGGTATCTTGCAGCATGACAAAGGGCAGAAAATAGTTATTCCAATTGGCGGTAAAGCTTAAAAACGCCAATAAACCCAGGAGGGGACGCGATAATGGTAGACCTATATACCAGAATACTTGCCATTCGTTTGCGCCATCCATGCGTGCAGCCTTCAGCAGGTCCTTGGGCAAACTCACCGCGTAATACACAAAGGCAAGGTACACCCCGAACGGGAAGAAGGCCGTGGGCAAAATCACCGACCAGGGGGTATTCACCAGGTGCACCAGATTGACCTCCAGAAAGAGCGGGAGCACCATTGCTGAGATTGGCAGGAGCATCGTCATCAGGGTCAACCACAGAATTAGCTTGCGTGCATGAGGTCGAGCTGTCGCGAGGGCGTACCCTGCAGGCAAGGTAATCAACAGGCTCAAGAATAAAGCGGAGAGAGCATAGAATACCGAATTGATGGACCACTGGACAATCACTCCATCGTCAAAAGACAAGAGATTTTGCCAGTCCTGACCAATTTTGAGTAGCGATCCCACAGAGAGGGGAAAGCCCAGACTTAACTGAACATCGGTTTTGGTAGGAGCCAGCAATAGCCAGAGCAGCGGCAAACCAAAAAGATCCCGAAGGCCAGCAGAACAATAAAACGGACCACCATACCGAGCGGGGTCAGTGTTCCTGTCCCCTCGCGATGACGCCAGGGACGCAGCCGAACCAAAGCTCGATGCGATGATGAAAAGGCATGCGCCATGAGAGAAGCTCCTTTGAATGTGTTTAGTCCGCACTGACATCGGTGCGAAAAAATCCAGTCAGACGAATGACCAGCAAAGCGCCAAGGAGTCCTACAGCCACCATCAACAGAGATATCGCAGCAGCAGCGCCAAAATTGCCATCTGTGAAAGCAAAAAAGTAGCCAAGCTGATTCGGCGACCACGTCTGGCTAATCGTCGAAATGCCCACATACGAGAAGCTGGCCCCGATCAATTGTGGCTCGGTAAAAAGCTGGATATTGCCTGCAAGTGTGATAATAAACAGGTAGATCACATACTGCCGAAATCGATGGCAGCTTGATGAACAAGGCTGTCTGCCAGGCATTCGCACCATCAATCGTCGCGGCCTCCATGATCTCTATAGGAATACCCTTCAAACCACCATAGAGAATGGCGATCCACCCTCCAGCGCCCGCGAAGAAACCGAGTAGAGTAAAGAGTAGGGGCAGATGTCCTGGTTGAATGACATCCACGAGCTGCTGATATCCCAGTGCGCTCAAGAGAAACCGAAAGGGGCTAACCTGGGGATCAAAAATAAACAGCGCGATCAACACTGAAGTTGGACCGGCTACCGCACCCGGCAAAAAGTAGATCGTGCGCATCACATCTGCAAACCAGCCGGTACGCGCGTGTAGGAGAAGCGCGAGCACCACCACGCCGATAATTCCCAGGGGAACCGAGATAATGAGAAACTGGAAAATATTGGTCAGAGCCGAGCCAAAACGAAAATCGGTAAAGGCCAGCACAAAATTGTGCCAGCCAGCCGCAAAATAGTCTGGTGTTCCATTCTCAAAGGAGGAAAACTCAAGATCAGGGCAAAAATGCCCGGTAACAGGCCAAAGAGCAGCAAAAACACGACATAGGGCAGAAGAAAGATATCTGCCACAAGCGACTGCTGATGACGCGCCTGACGTTGCGTTCTCGGTTGCGTGATACGATCTCCTACGAGGGTATCAGACGGAGAAGAAGCAGGTGAAACCATCAGAACCTCCTCGTTCGGCAGCAGCGCAACAGGTGCGAAGGCTGCAATAGCTAAAGGACGCGTGCGAGACTGATGCTGGTGCAGTGTGATGATCTCCTCTGCAGCCGCATCAGAACCGGCATCACGAATTGATGACTTCATACCCCTGGGACTCAGCCAGTTGCTCTAACGCTTGCTGATACGCGGCAAGCTTTGAAGCAACTGTGCCTCCACCTGTCAGAACCGGCGTGACCACGGTACTGCCAAAGGCGGTAGTATCGTCAAAACGTACATAGCTCCATTGAGGATCAAGATCCTGGGCCGCCGCCTGTAACACTGGATATGGATTGTTCGCATAGATGGGATCACTCGCGAGCGAGACTTTCCAGACATCAGCCACTGGTTTATAGGCGGGATAATTGGCGGCATGACCAAGATACACGGGCGAGGTAGTCACCCACTTCACAAAGTCCACCGCCAGATTAATATTCTTGGTATGGCGCGAGATGGTCCAGGCCGCGCCACCAATGGCACCCGTATAGGGTTGTGGGTCCGCCTGCCACTTCAAAGGCGCACTTACACCCAACTGGTGACTGGCCGTCTTGTAGAATGTGCCATTGAAGAGACCATCACCCATCCAGGAGGCTCCTGGCAACATAAGAATTTTATTCTTGTTGCCATAGGTGGTCATACCCGCGTCAAAGAAGCCCGATTTCGAGAGCACGCCCGTTGGCAGCAAGGTATCAATCAGCCTGGCCATACGGGTACAATTCGCATCAGACAGATTTATCAACAGCTTCGAGTTCCCAACGTCCTGGTGAACAGGGCAATGGCTGCCCCAGAAATAGACATCCAGTGCAAAGTCATCCCCAAATTCGCCAATGATGTATCCAGGGTGCTCTTTCCCGACACGCAGACCCAGCGCCTCGTATTGTTCCCATGTAGTGGGCACCGTATAGCCAAACTGTTTCATCAGTGGCGCATTGTACCAGAGCACATTCTGGGCCAGATCGTTGCGTAAACAATAGACTTTCCCGCCAAAGGTGCAGGCTGACTCACCGGCAAAGTTCGCCAGCACATTTTGGGAAACATAGGGCGCCAGGTCGAGAGGAAAATTATGCGCGGCATCCGAGACCTGGGCAACCAGAATTCGGTTCCGCAAAAACCACATCCGGCCATCCACTCTGGATATTATTCTCCAGCAAAACCTTGGCCGGGAATTGATTGCGATCCACCACAACCGCGTTGATCTTTGCATCTGGATGGTTCTGCTCATAGAGCTTGACAGCGGTCATACGATCCGCGTCTACCCAGACCGTGATAGGAGCATTCGAAACTTGACTTGATGAAGCGCCTGTGGAGGCACCAGAGCCTCCACAGGCGCCCAGAACGAAGCTGCATAGAGCGCCAAGCATCAGAAGATTGGTGAACAAAACACCGCGACGTATAAAATAAAAATACGATTGATACATGAGAAAACTCCTGACTCCTTCATGGAGTGATATACTCACGTGACAACAGTAACACTGGCTGGCGTCCGTTTTGTGACTACTCTCATTTTATCTTTGACTGACTATCCAAATAGATACAAAACGTCTTGAATATCAATACACAATCTTCTAGTGCAAAGGTCTTTTCGCTATACTTATCCGAAACGTTTCGATCGATCAATGAAAATTAGTATAGCCAAGAAAAATGGGAAAGTCAAGTCTTGACAGAAAAAGCGCAAAGACACTACAATGGAGATGAGAAACGTTTCGATAAATACCCGGACGACAAGAAAGAGAAGGAAGCCTTTCGTGACTACCATGGTTGATATTGCCAGGCGAGCGCGTGTGACGCTCAGTACTGTTTCGTATACCCTCAGCGGGAAACGGCCCGTCTCCGCAGAAGCCCGAGCCAGGGTGCTTCAGGCGATGGAAGATTTGAATTATCAACCGCACGCGTTGGGACGTGCATTGCGGAGTAAGCGCACCAATACTATTGGCATTCTTTATCCAGCTTCGACCTCGGATTCGGGTCTTTCTTCTCTGCAATTGGAATTCATCGAAGGAGCATCGATGGTTGCAACTGAGCGCAACTATGGCCTCTACCTCTGGTCAGGATTCGATCAAGATCAGGAAGTACTGAATATGATGCAGCAGGGCTTCATTGAGGGGCTGATTTTGATGGAAATACGGGTGCGTGATCCACGTATAGAGATGATTAAAAAACGTCATTACCCTTTTGTGATGATTGGTCATGGCCTGGAAAACTCCCCCGAAAATGAGGGAACCAGTTTCGTGGATCTGGATTTTCCTGCAGCATTACGTGCTGGTGTTGAACACCTGGCCGCACTTGAACATCGCGAGATTGCGTTTCTCAATATCAGTACCGCGATGAAGCGCGGCACAGCCTACGCTGCGAGTGCAACGCAGAGTTTCCAACAAACCGTAGCCCGACTGGGACTTGATGGGCAAACCTATCCTTGTCCGCCAGATGCTCAGAGCGGTTATGAATTTGTGCGCAGGCTGCTAGAGGAAAAACCTTCGCTGACAGGTATTGTGACGATCAATTCCTGGGTTGTCGGAAGTATTATTCGCGCCGTTCAGGAACGAGGACTGCATCTTCCAGATGATTTTTCATTGGTAGCAATGCTGCCATCATACCTGGCTGAAATAATTCATCCGACGATCACCTCGATTGATTTTCCCTATAAAGAGATCGGACGAACTGCCGCAGAGATGCTGATCCGCCAGCTTGATGAGCCGCATGTCATTCCCACACAGACATTGCTCCAGGTGCCTTTAACCATTCGGCAAAGTACTGGACCATACAAAGAGAGAATATGAGAGAAAGGGAAGAACTGACCATGAAAGTAATCTCATACCAGAAGCAATGGGATGGTTTGGACCTTGAAACGTCTCAGGGAATGCTCAAACTCTTGCCCTATACCGCCGAAATCATTCGTGTGCTCTACACCTGGAAAGAGCACATCGCTTTAAAAGAGAGCTTGATGATTGTCGCTGAATCTGTTTCATGGGCTGCATTTGAGGTGCAAGAGACACCGCAAAGAATCATCTTTACAACCAGTGCTCTTGAAATTCAGATCCAAAAGGAAACAGCAGCACTCACTTATTTTGACCGCGATGGACAATTATTGACCAGAGAACCTGCGCGAGGAGGCAAAACGCTGCTTCCAGTAGAGGTGCTCAGATCGGTTGTTGACCAGACAGCAATACGAGTGCATGTAGAGGGTGACGATGGAGTACGCGTCAGGGTAGAGGATGTCAAGCAGGTTGTTGATCGGCAAGCATTTCACACCACCCTCGAATTTGAATGGGCCGAAGATGAGGCACTCTACGGCCTGGGATCACATGAAGAGGGTTTCCTGAATTTGCGGGGTACGCGGCAAGATTTGTATCAGGAAAATTTGAAAGTGGTTGTTCCAATGCTGGTTTCGACAAAGGGCTACGGCATTTTAATGGACTGTTATTCCCTGATGACCTTTCATGATGATGAGCAAGGGTCCGCGATCTGGTGTGATATTCACGATGTATTGGATTTTTATTTTATTTATGGACCCGAGTTTGATCAGATCGTGCACGGTTTCCGTTACCTGACCGGAAAAGTCCCCATGTTGCCGAAGTGGGCCTTTGGGTACATTCAATCAAAAGAGCGCTATACCTCGCAGGAAGAACTTCTGGCGGTCGTCAAAGAATACCGTCGCCGCTCCATTCCGCTTGACGTCATTGTGTTAGATTGGCGTTCCTGGCCGGGAGAACTCTGGGGACAGAAATCGTTAGATCCGGTACGTTTTCCGCAGCCCATAGCCATGATAGAAGAGCTCCATCAACTGAACACGCGGCTCATGGTCTCGATCTGGCCCTCCATGAACAATGATGGGCCGAACCATCGGGAAATGCGCGAACAGGGGTTTTTACTTGGGGATCAAGTGACCTACAACGCCTTTGATGAACAGGCACGCGAACTCTATTGGAAGCAGACGCAAGAGGGTCTTTTTTCACTGGGCGTTGATGCCTGGTGGTGCGATTGTACCGAACCATTTGAGGCCGATTGGAAGGGAACAGTAAAGCCAGAAGCAGAAGAACGACGAAAGATAAACACAGAAGAAGCCAAAAAATATCTCGATCCGCAATATATCAATGCGTATTCGCTTCTCCATAGCAAAGGTATTTATGAGGGACAACGTCACACTACGGAGAGCAAACGCGTTGTAAATCTTACCCGTTCATCCTATGCTGGACAACAACGCTATGGCACGATTACCTGGTCAGGCGATATCGCTGCTAACTGGCAGACTCTCAAACACCAGATTGCAGCGGGTATAAATTTTTGTGTGACCGGAGTGCCCTATTGGACGACCGACATTGGAGCCTTTTTTGTCGCCAAAAGAGAGCAGTGGTTCTGGAATGGGGATTATAACGAGGGATACGAGGATCTGGGGTACCGAGAATTCTACGTGCGCTTTTTTCAATATGGAACCTTTCTCCCGCTCTTGCGTTCTCATGGAACCGATACGCCGAGAGAAGTGTGGCGCTTTGGTGAACCTGGTTCCCTTTTCTACGACACACTGCTGAAATTCATTCGATTACGATATAAATTGTTGCCGTACCTGTATTCACTGGCCGGGCTGGTCACACAAGATGATTATACAATCTTGCGGGCTCTGGCATTTGACTTCCGCCATGACCACAAAACCTACGATATTGCCGATCAATATCTCTTTGGGTCAGCTTTTCTCGTCAATCCGGTGACGGAAGCGATGTACTACAGAAGTGGATCACATCCGCTTCTTCAGCAGTCAAAGACGCGCCCAGTCTATCTACCTGCGGGAAATGACTGGTATGATTTCTGGACAGGAACACGCCTGCCGGGTGAACAAACCATCATGGCCGACGCAGGACTGGAGACAATGCCGATCTATGTTCGTGCTGGATCTATTATACCGATCGGGCCCGATAGGCACTATGCAGATGAAGTAGTGGACGAACCCTTAGAATTGCGCGTCTACCAGGGACAAAATGGCACATTTATCCTGTACGAGGATGATGGGGATACCTACGATTATGAAACAGGTGCCTTCGCGACCATCGCAATGCGTTGGAACGATGCGCAGAAGCAGTTCATTTTTGAGGAACGACAGGGGTCATATGCGGGTATGCAAGTCTCAAGAACGTTTCTCGTCATTCTCGTTTCTGAGCACAACGGTATCGGTATAAACACTTCTGCTCATGAAAAGCGAGTCATTCTCTATGAAGGAAAACCTCTGGTGATCGAGATGTCTTCTCAAACAGGATGAAACCATATGTATCTCCTTTGGGAACCACATTGGTGCAGTGGGACGCTACCTGGTGGCAATCAATCTCCCGTTTGTGGTGCATAATCCTCCGGAACTGCGGGAAGCACTGCGGCTGCTCGGCGAGCGTATGATTCAGACTGCATCTGCTTCACCTCCTGGTGATGCTCGGTGATGTTTCTCTGTGGTAAAGTTCATCTCGATGGACTTGACTTGCCAATCAGGAGGACCCTCCACTGATACCATATTAAGTGTGCCGGCTTGTTCTCGTGCCGATGAAGATCCATGAGGACCACTGGACCTTCATTGGCGCGAGAACAAGCCATGCTGTCGTCTACACGCCTGGAGCCGCCGAAGGAGCATCTGCCTGGAAGCTAGGTACGATTGGGAAGTTGCTGTAGTGACCAGCTATTGCCATCAGGATCGCGAAAGTACACAAAAGATCCCCAGGGCTGCACGTCGATCTCACTGATGTCAGCGCCTCGTTTGACCAACTCCTCGCGGACGGCTTTCACGTCCGAAACCACCATGAGAAGCCCTTCGAGCGATCCGGGCTGCATGGTGGTGATGCCCACCCCAATCACGATGGAGCAGGCCGAACCCGGAGGGGTTAACTGGACAAAGCGCAGATCCTCACTGACCTGCTGGTCATGGTCAGCCTGAAAGCCGATCTTCTCGGTATAAAAAGCCTTTGCGCGGTCAACGTCTGAGACGGGCACCGCAACCAGTTCGAGTTTCATCTGCATGGTATTCATCGTTGCTTTCCTCTTTCTTTGTGCTTAACTGTTCTTCTCTTTCAAGTATATGCTGGAAGGAGGACAGAACCGATCCTCATTTCAGCATATATTCTCGAAGAGCAAAGAAAAAGAAACATTTTCTTACAACACAGCCCAATTTCACCATTCATATGATGGTCTCGCGTGCTACCGCCAGGAAGTTTTGTACAATGGGTGAATGCGCATCACGCCTCCATGCCAGCGCAATCTCCGTCATCGTTGCTGTTCCTTCCAGCCCGCGATACACTATTCCCACACTTCGCAGGTTACGGATCGATTGGGGAACCAGGGAGATACCCATCCCAGCCGCGACCAGGCCCACTATCGTGTGCGTCTCTGTAACTTCTTGTACGATATTGGGACTGAAGCCGGAGGCAAGGCACAGCTTCATCAACTGAACATAGTACCCTCCACCCTGCTGGCGCGATTGAAGCACAAACGGCTCATGGGCCAACTGCGCTACAGCGATGCGCTCATACATGGCAAGTGGATGCCCTTCGGGGAGGACGCAGACAATTGGTTCCCGGCGTACGACTTCAACATTCACCAGCGGGGTGCTGATTGGCAGGCGCAAGAGTCCAACCTGTAGCTCATTCTCTTCCAATGCTTTTACCTGCGCCGGGGTCGTCATTTCGCGCAAAGCCACCTCGACGTGCGGAAAACGCTCACGGTAGGCTCGCAACATCACGGGCAACAGATCGTAGGTGCTTGAGCTAATATACCCCACGACCAGCCTCCCCACCTCTCCGCGATGAGCCCGCTGAGCCGCACGCTTCGCTTCCTGAACCTGGGCAAGAATATGCTGGGCCGCCGCTAAAAATACGTTGCCCGCATCTGTCAATTCCACCGATCGCTTCGTTCGCTTTAAGAGGGGAAAACCCAACTCCTCCTCAAGCTGCCGGATCTGCAGACTTAGAGATGGTTGCGCAATGAAGAGCCGGGCCGCCGCCTTGCCAAAGTGTAGCTCCTCCGCAACGGCAATGAAATAACGTAAATGACGTAGCTCCATCCTTCCATCACTCCTTTCATAGGTTGTACCTATTAATCTCTTACTAATTATGTATTGGACATGCAAGTAGGGAAGACTTTATACTTTAAACAAGGACGCGAACAGGAAGTCGCAAAGAAATATGCTTGTTAGTAGTTAGTCGTATGGTAAAAAGATCTGCATCCTTCAGGGAGAATATCTTCTCATGGAAGGATGCAGATTGCGTTAGAGAGGACAGAATGCAGAACGAACAAAGGGAAAATAGTTATAGGAAATTTGCAATAATAAGTACGAGTGGAGCCGCAGCACATGCCATAACGGCTCCAGTCCAGAGCGTTCGTCGCGCGGAAAGGCCCCTTGCTCTGCATCAGAACGAGCATACGAGCAAGTGGATTATACTTGCCCTGGCAGCGTCGGCTAGCTTTATGACCACGCTGGATGGCTCGATCGTCAATATTGGCATGCCAAGCATCGCGAACACTTTTCATGTGGGTATAAGTGGAGCTTCCGAGTGGATTATCATTGGGTACCTGGTGGTGATTGCCGCAACCCTCCTCACGTTCGGACGTCTTGCCGATATGTTGGGCCGAAAACCGATCTTTTTGACCGGTGTGCTCATTTTTGTGCTCGGCTCTATGCTCTGTGGCTTCGCTCCCTCACTCGGCCTCCTCATTCTTGCGCGCCTCTTTCAAGGCATTGGGGGCGCACTCATCTTTTCCGTGAATATCGCCATGATTACCAGTACATTTCCAGACCGCGAGCGCGGCCTGGCGCTTGGCTTAAATGCGGTGGTGGTATCGCTTGGCGTGGCTGCCGGACCCACAATCGGTGGGATCATTACCCAGTATCTGACCTGGCGTTGGATATTTTATGTCAATGTTCCTGTCTGCACGCTGGTCTTGCTAGCGGCGCTTTACTGGTATCACGAGCAGAGTCCGCAGCAGGGACAGAAGAGGCGTTTTGATCTGTTGGGTGCGCTGGTTCTGGCTATTGGGCTGGCCGCGTTCACGTTGGGCCTCTCTTTTGGTCAGGAATGGGGATGGCTCTCCGTCGGTACGTTGTTTTCTTTGGGCATTGGTGTCGCTATGATAGGGGTTGCAGGGTATGTTGAGTCGCATGTTGAGTCTCCCATTTTAAATCTAGGATTACTCTCAAATCGTGTATTCGCGTTTGCAGATATTAGTTTTATATTATGTATGATGGCGTTGTTCGCACCAGGTTTTCTCTTGCCATTCTACTTCGAGGAGTTGCGTGGTTTCTCCACAATTCAGACCGGGCTATTGTTGACCCCATTGCCGCTGCTGCTTGCCATTTCTGCGCCTTTGAGTGGTGCACTGGCGGACCGGGTCGGATCGCGTTGGCTCTCGCCGCTGGGGTTGGCGGTCGCGTGTCTCGGTTTATTCCTGATTAGTCTGCTTAATGCACAGAGTACCACCTGGGATATCGTCTGGCGTCTTGCCATTATTGGTCTGGGGCAGGGTCTTTTTATGTCACCCAATACGCGTACGATGATGGGTGCGGCCTCTCATGATGCTCAGGGAGAGGCGTCCGGGCTGCTCGCTACGGGGCGTGTTCTGGGGCAGAGTCTGAGTGTGGCTATTACCGGTACGGTCTTCGCAGCTCTCGGGGGTGCGGCGGCAGGTACGCTGCTGTTATCGTCCCGTACCCACAATCTCCCCTCGACAAACATTAGTGCACTACAAAGCGTGTTTGTAAGTAGCTTCCATGCTGCCCTACTAATCTGTGCACTGTGCGCAGCACTCGGCATTTTCACCGCGCTGGCACGCGGTAGCGCGGTGGCGGTGAAAATGCCGAAGTAAGACTTGATCGTGATGATAATTATGCGGCTCTACCTTTTTAATGGATCGCTGCAATGGGAAAAGCCTCATCTGCGGATAGATAGAGCGGGTCTTCCGATAGAGGTAGGATCACCTTACCAGCAGACGGGGTATAGGTCTGTACTTTGCCCGTCATTGTCGTCACTAAGAGCGGCTGACTGCTTGTTATAGTGATCGTGTGATGGTCGCTCGTGGACCAGAGCACATGAACATTGCTAAAACGTTCATCGTAGATACCGTTGCTGATGGCTCCTCCACTAATGAATGATTGGTGCGCGAGTTGCCTGATGAGGGTAGCATAGGCGACGTAAGAGGGCTTGGGGGTGTAGCGCCCGGCTGCGTCTGGCTGTCTGAGCAGGCCAAAGTTCTGCTCAGAGGAGTAGAAAGCGGTCCCATCGTTCAAGTAATCGTACCAGAAGAACTTCTGCACTCCAGATGCCAGGCTGAGAACGGCACCCCGGACGAGATATTGTGCCTGCGTCCGTTCATCCACGTTGAGCAACGAGGTTGGCCAGCCCAGTTCTGTGATCCAGATCGGCTTTGCGACTCCATTATTGTAATGCTTGATGAGTGATTGCAGCAGACTCATCTGCAGTGAAATTCCTGCACGCTCAGGTGAGAGCACTGATACAAGAGGGTACGGATGATCGGAAACGACATCCATAAAGCGCAGTCCTCCATCCTGAAAAAACTGTTGAAACCAGAGGAGATCAGCCGAAAATACTGCACCACCCACGATAGTTACGTCCGGGCGAACGGATTTAATCGTCTGGTAGCTGTACTGGAGCATGCGCACATAGCATGCAGGATTGCGGGCACAGGGCCCCGTTGAGAAGAGACCGTTATACTCATTATAGATCTCGACCTCTTTGACTTGTGAGCCATAGTGTGTGACGACCGCCTTCGCATAATTTGCGAAGGCTCTCAGCCCCGTGTCATCATAAGGAGTTTTCCCATTGTCATAGAACCTATTCGTATAGTCGAGAACAAGTAAGACGCTGAGGTGGTTTTGCTGAAGTACCTGAAGCTCTGGATCATAGGTACCGAAGGTATAGTGGCCGGGAGTCTGTTCAATTTGCGACCACGTTGCGTCCGTTCTGACTATCGCCGTTCCTAGTTGTGTGATGAGTGGCGCAATACTGGACCCATCACCGGGTCCTAAGTGTATTCCCACACCAAAGCGCGAGTCTGTTCCTGCAGGAGGAGCGACAACCGCAAAAGGAATGTTCTGAGGTAGAGAAAATAGAGCCGTATGATCGATGATGTTGAGTGTATAGTACCCATCCGCCTGGGTTGGAAGTGTCAGAGTGACTTGCTTACCTGTGACGGTATGGCTGCCACGAGTGACTATAGTATGAGAGAGATCAGTTACGGTGTAAGAGATGCTCCCGTTCGATCCACGCGTAGCGAGGTTGAACGTTGCGGGAGTGGTATCAAGGAAAATAGTGTTTGGGACTATGATGGGGAGATCTGCATGAACGTCAATCAAGACACGGAACAACGTCATGAAAACAAGGAGAAAAAGGAAACTGCTGAAAATAAGCATCCTGAAATGCATGACCAGGAATTTCTGCTTCATTGGCTGGACTCTTTCATTAAAAATGATAATTTTGATGATAGACATTTTGACGATAGACATTTTTAATGAACGGCTACGTAAAACAAATTGTGAATTCAGTGAGGAATTCAGGGAAAAGGTACGGTTACCTTAATCTGTCTCTTTTTAAGAAGAATGTTTGAGTAAATCTGGATGCTCAGTTGGTAGAGGGCTTGCAAGGTCCGTCCGCCATCAACCACCAGGGTTTGCCCACAAACGAAATACGTAACCTCCTACGTAATTTAGCGGATGCGCGTTCCACCCCAGCTCGCTACACTCTAATCAGAGTTCGCGCTAAATGGGTCATTTGACACTGTTGCTCAGGCTTCTACTCTTCTATCCTATGCGTAGGACAGCAAGACACCAGGTCTTCTCATTAGAGAGGCTATCCTGGCCCAACTTCGCATTGACATATACAATACCAGGAGGAAGGCGATGACGATTTATCAGCATGGTGAGCACGAGCAGCTCACTGCAAGTTGTGATCATTTCCCATCTCGTGCCCCTTTCAACGCTGAAACCTTGATGGAAGATAGCGCGGTTCGTTGGCGCATTATTCCCAATAACGCAGAGAATCACGCAGCGCTCATGGATGCCCAGACTATTGAGCAAATCGCTTGCTTCCAGGGCAATATTGAAAATTTCATTGGCACTGTTAAGGTCCCGGTCGGCCTGGCCGGTCCACTGCGCGTCAATGGCATGTTCGCGCAGGGCAACTACTACATTCCCCTCGCTACGACCGAGGCCGCGCTTGTCGCTTCCTATCATCGTGGCGCACAGCTCATTTCAGAGGTGGGTGGCTGTAGCGCGATGTTTCTCGATGAAGGTGTCGGGCGTGCACCAGGCTTCGCCTTTCGCACTCTCGACGAATGTGGCCGCTTCCTGAACTGGGTCTATGAGCAATGGGATATATTGCAGCAGGAGGCCAGTAGGACGACGCGCTATGGCAAGCTCATCGATATGCACGCAACCATTGAGGGCAACCATCTCTACCTCCATTTTAACTTTACAACTGCTGATGCCGCTGGCCAGAATATGGTAACTATCGCCACCGAGGCTATCTGCTCCTACCTGCTCCAGCACTGCCCAATTCAGCCTCAATATCACTTCCTGGAAGCCAATTTCTCCGGCGATAAAAAAGCTACGGCGCAATCTTTGCAGAGGGGACGCGGGAAAAGGGTGAGTGCCGAGGTCCTGATCCCAGCGGAACTGGTACACGAACGCCTCCATACCAGCCCGCAACGCATGGCCGATTTCTGTCGCATGGGCACGCTGGGTGCGGTCTTGAGCGGCACTATCGGCGCGCAGGGCCACTTCGCCAATGGGCTTGCCGCGCTCTACATCGCCTGCGGCCAGGATGCCGCCTGTGTCGCCGAGTCCGCGGTCGGAGTGACGCGCTTCGAACTCACCCAGGATGGCTCGCTCTATGCCGCCGTAACGCTGCCAAACCTGATCGTCGGCACCGTTGGCGGCGGCACCGATTTGCCCAGTCAACAAGCCTGTCTTGATATCCTGAAGATGGTCGGACCTGACAAAGCTCAGGCTCTGGCTGAAGTATGCGCGGGACTCTGCCTGGCTGGCGAGATCTCGCTAGTTGCTGCTCTCTGCGCCGGCCATTTTGCCCGCGCACACAAGTGCCTGGCTCGCGACCGGGCACATAAGGAGGCCTGATATGCCTGAACAGACTATTCTTCCTCAGCTCAAGCCAGAGATCGCTACCCAACATGGGGAAACATCTCCCCCACCTTCTCTTCTGGCACGCTGGTGGATCTACCAACGTGAGCGCTTCCCGATCTTCGCCCATGGTGTACTGATCGCTGCGTTTAGCTTCTGCATGGTCAGTTATTCATCATTAGTCCGTGGCTATGTCCGTATTCCCGATGCCAAAGAGCTTATTGTAGCCTTTGTTACCGCCTTCATCTTCTTCTTGCAGATGCGCATCGCCGACGAGTTTAAGGATCGTGAAGATGATCTGCTCTATCGCCCCTACCGACCTGTCCCCCGTGGGCTGATCAGCCTGCGCGAGCTAGCTATCATAGGGATTGTTGGTGGCGTTGTCCAACTTGTGCTGGCGCTCTGGCTCTCGCCTGCGCTGCTGCCTTTTCTGCTCGGTGTCTGGCTCTACCTCGGCCTGATGACGCGTGAATTCTTTGTCAGGACATGGCTCAAAGCTCATCCTATCAATTATATGTGGACTCATATGCTGATTATTCCCCTGATTGATCTCTATGGTACGACCTGCAATTGGCGCGTGGCGGGCATCGCCCCTCCTAATGGCCTGATCTTGATTGTCTGCGTGAGCTTCTGCAACGGTTTTGCCCTGGAACTCGGGCGCAAGATACGCGCTCCGCAGGATGAGGAGACGGGGGTAGAGACGTACAGTTTCCTCTGGGGACGCCGACGAGCCATCGCATCCTGGTATGGCGCACTCCTCATGACGGCGGTCAGTGTTGTCCTGGCAGGCAGCCGCATTGGTTTCGCCCTCCCGGAAGCTCTCTTATTCGGTGGGCTCTTGCTGGTCGCGGCAGTCATCGCCACGATCTTCCTGCGCCATCCTCTCGCGGGTCGTGGCAAATGGATCGAGTCGTTTTCCGGCCTGTGGAGCTTACTGGTCTATCTCAGTCTGGGAGTTCTGCCACTCCTGCTCAGTCAAGGTTTAATTCCCCTGGGCGGGTAACCATGGGTAGGGGCGTCACCTCGCGTGCGCCCTCGGACCCCACGCGCATCGTCCTGGTACCAGGGCGCACGCGAGGTGACGCCCCTACCCATAGGTGGGATTCATTTCAAGAAACATTCTACATAAATATATAAAAAGAAGGGTAGCTCTATGATCGCCATCCAGAAAAGCCAACAAATCGTATATATCCTGCATCCTGACAAAGTAGAAGCACCTGGACAGGCTGGCGGCAAAGCGGCGGCGCTGGCCTCGCTCCATACAGCAAGTCTGCCCATCCCGTCGTGGTTTGTGATCTCTCCAGCCGCCTTCACAGCAAGTCTATCCGCTGAGCAGCGCATAGTCTTCGCGGCAGCCTGCGCCAGATCCGATAACACGGCAATCCAGACCATCCTGGCAAGTGTTCAGATCGCTGACCACATCGTCAAGGAACTGGAGCAGGCCATAGCTATGCTCTGCCAGCATGGGGAATATGTTGCGGTCCGCTCGTCCGCTCTGGAAGAAGATGGGGTGCGGCACTCGTTCGCCGGACAACTCGATACCTTCCTCTTTGTACCACCCGAGCAGGTTGTACAGACTGTCCTTGCCGTCTGGCGCTCAGGTTTCAGCGAACGCATGCTTGCTTACAGGCGAGAGCATGACCTGAATATGCCCCTGGAGCCACCTGCCGTCCTCGTGCAACTCATGATCGATGCTGATGTCTCTGGCGTGGCCTTCAGCGCTGATCCTATCTCTGGCCAACGCGGCATCGCCCTCGTCAGTGCGCTCTATGGCCTGGGCACGGCTCTCGTCTCCGGCGAGTGCGATGCGGATACCTACATAGTTGATCGCAGTGGCGCTATTCTCACTCATACACTTGCCAACAAAACCATTGCGCACCGATACGGACACAGTATCGCCAACGAAAATGGAGTGCCAACAGAGGGGGTGCATCCTGTGCCAGTTCCGCAGGAACTGGCTGCACAACCTGCCCTTAAGGATGAGCAGATACGCGAGGTGGTGGAATTGGTGCGGCACTGTGAGCAACACTTCGGTTCCCCGCAAGATATCGAATGGGGCATCACCAAAGGTCAACTCTTCCTCCTGCAGTCGCGACCCATCACCGCATTGGCCTCCCGGGCCGACCCGGATGGGCAATACGCGCTGTGGGATAATAGCAACATCGCCGAAAGTTATAACGGAGTCACCACGCCTTTAACATTTTCTTTCGCTCGTTTCGCCTATGAGCAGGTCTATCGCCAGATGTGCCGCGTGCTCGGTACCGCAGAAGCCACCATTCTCCAGCATGACGACACCTTCCGCCACATGATTGGGCTGATCCAGGGCCGCATCTACTATAATCTTCTCAACTGGTATCGTCTCCTGGCCCTGATGCCCGGATTTCGCACCAACAGACGCTTCATGGAGCAGATGATGGGCGTCAAAGAGGGCCTCCCAGAGAGTATTGTGGCCGAGATGGGCCAATCTACCTGGGGTGGACGTCTGCGCGATCAGTTCCGGCTCATCGCCTCTTGCTCTGCACTGCTCGTCCGCTATTACCGTCTGCCGCGCGAGATTCACCAATTCTACCAGCGCATTGACCACGCGCTCGGATCAGCCACCAACACTGGCCTCGACCTCGGCCAGATGCGCCCCGATGAACTGGTTACGCTCTACCGCTCGCTGGAAAGCCAGTTGATCACGCACTGGGATGCGCCCCTGGTCAACGACCTCTTCGCCATGATCTTTTACGGCACCCTGCGCGTACTCACGGTGAAATGGTGCGACGACGATAACGGCTCGTTACAGAACGACCTGCTCAGCGGAGAGGGCGGAATTATCAGTGCCGAGCCAGCCCGGCGTGTACGCGCCATGGCTACTCTTGCCGCGTCCCACGCTGCCTTAGTAGATCTCCTCTGTAGTGGCTCACAACACGAGATCCACCTGGCCATGAAGGCTGTGCCAACCTTTGCGGCAGAGTATCAATCCTACCTGGATACCTTCGCGGATCGCTGCCTGGAAGAGCTCAAGCTGGAAAGCCCCACCTTGCGCGACGATCCGCTCCCCCTCCTCCGTTCGATTGGCCACCTTGCCCGCCGCGCAGGCGCTTCATCTGCTCCCGTCCTCCAAAAAAAACCGCGTCAAAGTGCAGAGCAGCGTGTAGGGCGTGTTCTGCGCCATCACCCACTGCGTCGCCTCATCTTTGGCTGGGTGCTAAAGCAGGCCAGAATGCGCGTGCGAGATCGCGAAAACCTCCGTTTCGAGCGCACACGTGTCTTTGGGCGTGTACGACGCATCTTCAGCGAGTTAGGCCACCGCTTCCACGCCCTCGATCTGCTTGAGGAGCCACAGGACATCTTTTACCTGGAGGTCGAGGAGGCGCTGGGTCTCGTCACCGGTCGCGCCACGACCACCAATCTCTTCGGGTTGGTCAGTGTACGCAAGGCCGAATATGCACATTTCAAAACATTGACAAGCGCTGATCAAACCGCACCCGCCGATCGCTTCGAGACACACGGGATCGTCAATCACGGTCATGCTTTTCGCTCTGCGGAGGCTGATGTTGCGGAGCCTGCTGGCGAATCCCGCAAAGGCACTGGCTGTTGCCCCGGCATTGTGCGCGGTCCGGTGCGCGTTATCACCAATCCCAGGGGGGCGGAGATCAGGCCGGGGGAAATCCTCGTCGCGAGCCGCACAGATCCCGGCTGGATCATGCTCTTTCCCGCCGCTGCCGCCGTGATTGTCGAACATGGAAGCCTGCTCTCACATTCCGCGATTGTGGCACGCGAAATGGGCATTCCAACCGTTGTTGCCCTCAACGGTGCCACACGTTGGCTGCACGATGGCGATCAGGTCGAACTAGATGGCAGCAGCGGCCAGGTTAGCAAGCTCGCTCTGTCCACAAAGGAGGCCCATCATGCCTGACGCAACACAAATCGGGTCTGCGTCCATTAGGGGGAATAGGGGTAGGGGCGTCACCTTGCGTGCGCCCGGGTGCCAGCGAGAGTGTTCATCGGGAACCGGGCGCACGCAAGGTGACGCCCCTACCCCTATTCCCGATGTTTCCTCCGGAAGGATGCAGATCCCACAAACCAGCAGAAGTGAGATCGCGACACAGGCCGATTTCTCGGAGATCCGCTACGCCCAGTGTTGGGAAGACGCTGATATCCTGCTGGCGGGACTTGACGTGCGACCTGGCAATACCTGTCTTTCCATCGCTTCGGCTGGTGACAACACTCTGGCGCTTCTCAGCAAACAGCCCGCACGCGTGATCGCATTGGACATGAGCGCAGCCCAACTGGCCTGCCTGGAGCTACGCGTTGCGGCCTATCGCGCGCTGACTCACGGCGAGTTGCTGGAATTAATGGGGTCAAGGCCGAGCACGCGGCGTGCCGACCTCTATCTCCGGTGTCGCAACCAGCTCACACCAGAGGTCAGGCGCTTCTGGGATGCGCGGAGCAGAGAGATTGCTGCGGGCATCGGCAGCGCGGGCAAGTTCGAACGCTACTTCGCACTCTTTCGCCAGCGCGTGCTTCCACTGGTCCACTCGCATGCATCCATTGCCCGGCTCTTGCAGGGCGGTACGCACAAAGAGCGCCAGGTCTTCTACGAGCAACAATGGGATACCTGGCGCTGGCGAGCCATGTTCCAGCTCTTCTTCTCACGCGCGGTCTTAGGACGCAAAGGACGGGATCCACGCTTTTTCCAGTACGTTGAGGGAAACGTCGCTGATCGCCTCCTCGCCCGTGTGTGCCAGGGACTCACCGGGGTCAATCCTGCCCAAAACCCCTATATCCAATGGATCCTCACCGGCCACCATACCACCGCCCTGCCCTATGCTCTACGTGCCGAGAACTTTGAGACTATTCGCGCGAATCTCGACAGGCTCGAATGGCAGCGCTCCTCCCTGGAAGATTTCCTCAGCAGCGCCGACCAGAGCAGCATTGACCACTTCAATCTCAGCGATGTCTTTGAGTACATGTCTGAAGAAAATTATATCCGCCTGCTTGAGCAACTGGTGCGGGTTGGACGACCCGCTGGACACCTCGCCTACTGGAATATGCTTGTCCCACGCAGCCGTCCCGCTGTGCTCGCATCATCTCTGCGTCCCCATGCCCAACTTGCGCAGTCCCTGCATCAAAGAGACAAGGCCTGCTTTTATAGCGCATTTATTATCGAGGAGATACTAAAAAAATGATTTATCCATTGCATATCAACATGTGGCTGGCCATCGCGCTTGAACTGGCCCTGCTCGCCAGCTTGATGGCCAGCCTCACTCTCTATCAGCGTTGGTATCCACTCGCGCCAGAGACATCGCGCAAACTCTTCCATATTGGCGGATGTCTGACTACCCTGACCTTCCCCTGGGTCTTCACCAGCTCCTGGCCCATCATCTTGCTCGCGCTGATTACTATCCCATCTCTGCTTGCACTCAAATATATCCGCGCTTTTAAAAACAACCTTGGTACTATCCTCTATCGTATAGATCGCAAATCGTTCGGTGAGATCTACTTGCCGCTCAGCATCTGCCTGCTCTTTGTGATCGTGGGCAATCATCCCCTCTTATTCATCATCCCGGTCCTCATCTTGACGCTGGCCGACCCAATAGCGGCCATCGTCGGAGGCCGCTATGGGCGCTTGCGCTACCTGACCATCAAAGGGCAGAAAAGTATCGAGGGCTCGGCGGCGTTCTTTCTCGTCGCCTTTTTCTGCATCTATGTTCCTTTGCTTCTTTTTACCGATGCTGGTCGCGTCGAGGATGTGCTCGTCGCAACTCTGGTCGCTCTACTGGTCATGCTGGTGGAGGCCATCTCCTGGAATGGACTTGATAATCTCTTGATACCTCTCTCTAGCTACTTTCTGCTCCTGCTGGTATTCCAACTCCCGATCCAAATTCTGTTGTTAGATCTGGCTATAGTTCTCTCTCTCCTGACATGTGCCCCCTTGTTTGTCAGATCACATCCTATAGCCAAAAATGAGGAGAAGCCATGTTAACCGTACGACCTGTCGAGACTGCAAACGAGCAAGCACGCTTCTGCGAGCTCACTGGCCTTTCCACGCTTACCCCTAGAACATTGGAGGGCTCACGAGCCGATGCACACTGGATTCTTGAGGGAGACGACGGCATCCAGGCACGCTGCTCTCTCTGGTGGAAGAGCGTTCCCCAGCTTCCCGATCAGCGCATTGGCCTCATCGGCCATTATGCTGCGTGCGATACTGCTGCGGCCATCTCTCTGTTGCAACTCGCCTGTAAGGAGCTGGCACGCCAGGGCTGCACGCTGGCGGTGGGGCCGATGGATGGTAGCACCGAACGGCGCTATCGGCTGCTGAGCGAGCGCGGCACGGAGCCGCCTTTCTTCCTGGAGCCCGATAATCCCGATGACTGGCCCGGTCACTTCACCGCCAGCGGCTTTACTCCCCTGGCGCACTATTACTCCACCATGCATGTTGGCTTTGGGAGAGAAGATGCACGCATTTCCATCCTGGAGGATCAGTTGGCCGCAGAAGGGGTCATCTTGCGCCATCTCGACATGGATTACTTTGAGGATGAGTTGCGCAACATTTATCCCCTCGTGGCGAGTAGTTTCCGCGACAATTTCCTCGCCAGTCCGATCAGTGAAGAGGATTTCCTGGAAATGAACCGGGGTCTATGTCCATATATCCAACCCGAACTGATCCTCCTTGCCGAGTGTGAGGACCACATCGTCGGCTTCGCCTTCGCCGTCCCCAACTGGCTCCAGGCTCAGCGAGGAGAAGGGATTGATATGCTCGTTCTCAAAACGCTCGCCGTTCATCCTGCTTATCGTGGCAAGGGTTTGAGTACCCTGCTCTCAGAACGCCTTGGCACAGTCGCCTATGATCTGGGTTATCGGCGCTCAATCCACGCGCTCATGCATGAGAAGAATATCTCGCGCACGATGAGCCAGGCACGTGATACACAAATTATTCGCCGCTATACGCTCTTCGCGCAGAATCTGAAAGTAAAAGTATGAATTTAGCCACCATTTTGCAGGAGCAGGCTCAGTCCCGACCCACCGCTCCCGCCATCATTGACACCTTTGGCGGCCACGACCGCGTCACTACCTTTGGTGCTTTACAACAGCAGGTGACACGGGCAGCAGCCCTCTTATGCCAGGCAGATCTGCGGGCCGGCGACAAGGTTCTCGTTTTTCAACCGATGTCAACCGAGCTTTACGTTGCCCTCATCGCTATCTTCCGCCTGGGGCTGGTTGCTATGTTTATCGATCCGGCGCAGGGCGTTGAGCATATCGAGCGCTGCTGCTCGCTCATCGCACCCAAAGCCTTTATTGGTAGCCCCAAAGCACATCTCCTGCGCCTCTTCTCGCCCGCGCTACGCCGTATTCCGCGCAAATTTGTCATCGGTGCTCATCTCCCCGGTGCGATCCCCTGGTCAAGCCTGGCTCAACTTCAGCCCAACCCGGAAATCTACCAGGCTGGCCCGGAGGCACCCGCGTTGCTAACCTTCACCAGCGGTAGCACCGGAGAACCCAAAGCGGCTCTGCGCACCCACGGCTTCTTGCTGACCCAACATCACGTGCTCAAGCAACACTTCGGTGGCCAGACCGGCGAGGTGAACCTTACCACACTCCCCATCTTCGTGCTGGCTAATCTAGCGTCAGGCGTGACCAGCCTCATCGCGTCCGGCAACCTGCGCAAACCCGGTAGCATCAAACCTGCACCGATCATCGCGCAAATCGAGCGTTATCAACCGAATCGCGCCGAAGCATCACCTGCGTTCTGGGAACGCATCACCGCCTACTGCCAGCAACATAAGCGCCAGATCCCGCATCTGCGCACCATCTACGCAGGCGGCGCTCCCGCCTTCCCTCGCCTCCTCGATCATCTCCAAAAAGTCGCTCCTCAGGCTGAGATTGTCGCTGTCTACGGTTCCACTGAAGCCGAACCTATCGCTCACATTGCATATAGCTCTCTGCGTCCGGAAGACCTCTCCGCGATGTGTGCGGGCAAAGGCTTGCTTGTGGGCACGCCAACGCCAGAAATCCATTTGCGAATCTTGCACTATCAATGGGGACAGGCACTGCAATCCTGTACTACATCCGAATTCGATGCAGTCTGTATGCCGACTGATACCCCGGGTGAAATTGTCGTGAGCGGCGGACATGTGCTTCCTGGCTATGTCAACGGGCATGGCGATGAGGAGACGAAATTTCGCGTTGATAACACAATCTGGCATCGTACTGGCGATATGGGCTATCTCGATGCCCAGGGTCGCCTCTGGCTCCTTGGTCGTTGCGTGGCGTGCGTCAAAGATCAACATGGCACGCTCTACCCATTTACCGTCGAGTGCGCCATCTCCTCTCACCCGGCCATACGACGCTCCGCCACCGCCGCCTTTCATGAGCAGCGCATTCTGGCCCTTGAGCTTGAGAAGCATGCTCCATCCCCAGATCTGCAAGCAATCAGTCAGTCGGTTGCCTGGGCCAGTTTCGATGCCATCCGCATCTACAAACTGCTCCCTGTGGATAAGCGTCACAATGCCAAAATCGACTATCCCGCCTTCTACAAACTCTTGAAGACCGATTTATCGGCTCGCACCACGTACAAATAAGGAATCCAATATGTCAACGCTAGAATCACAAAAACAGCCAGCTATCGGCGTCTTGTTAATCCATGGTTTGAACGGCAGTCGCCAGGATCTTGCGGAAATGGAAGAACGGCTTCAAACGCATGGCCTGCTTACCCACAATATGCTCCTGCCCGGCCACGGAACGCACGTGCGCGACCTGATGGCTCTCGGTTGGCCAGAATGGGAAAGAGCTGTGCACCACGAGCTCGCAGCTCTCCAACAGCGCTGTGATAGGGTCTTCCTCGTTGGGCATTGCCTGGGTGGTGCCCTCGCCCTGCATGCCGCAGCCCATACAGAGGTCGCTGGAGTTGTCAGCATGTGCTCTCCCCTCCAGATGTATCCCGGCCTTAAGCTTGGCGTGAGCCTTCTACGACGTGTCATCCCCGCGCTTCCCACAATTCGTGAAGATGTCCGCGATCCGCACGCTCGCCGTGGTTACACACACGACGTCTATCGCTGGACCGCTCTTGCCCCAACAGAAAGCTTGCTCCAATTTCTGCCTCAACTCCAGGCCGAGTTGCTCCAGATAACCGTGCCCGTCCTGGTCATGGCCTCCCAGCACGACCATGTTATACCAGTAAACGATGGGCGCAAGATATATGCCCTCCTTGGCTCACAGCAGAAGGAACTCCTGATCTTGCGCCGCTCTTTTCATGTCGTCATGAAAGACTATGATCGTGCAGAAGTCTTCTCTAGAACTGTAGCATTTATCCAGCGCTACGCCAGTGAGGAGCAACATTCAGAACTTAACAATGGGAGACTGGTGTAGGTTCTTTTGGGAGTGACTCGCCTCCACCAGTCGGACCCACGTCATTTGAACCCGCGACGGGACGGGTGGGCAACGGCGGGATAATAAATGGCACCCCTACACCAGGTCATCCAAACGATTTTTTGCCTCTAATCACCTTCAATGCATCTGGTGTAGGGGTGCCATTTATTATCCCGCCGTCGCTCACACGGACGTTCGAGGTTCACAAGCCCGTGTGGCCCCACATCGAAACCGTCAAATGAAGGCGGTCAGACTACTACGCTGCTTTGCAGATTTAGCCTCTCTATTCTCTCTGGCGTCGCGCACTTCACCACTTGCTGTACGCTCGCTCATTGGTTATACTCATAGCGAACGACAGATGGAACGTCGCTTGCTACACAGAGAGAGACCGAAATAGTGGCCGAGTCTGAATCAGGTAACAGACATAATCTTCCAGCACAAGTTACTCCGCTGATTGGACGTGAGCAGGAGGTGGCGGCTGTGTGTGCATTGATACTGCGCCCGCAGGTTCGCCTGGTGACGCTTACCGGCACAGGCGGTATCGGGAAGACCCATATGGGACTGCAGGTGGCGAGGGAGTTAGCGCATGAGTTTGCTGATGGGGTCTATTTTGTCCCTCTCGGGTCTATTCGCGATTTCTGATCTCGTTATCCCTATGCTGGCCCAGGTGTTAGGCTTGTGGGAAACTGGCGATTGGTCATTGGAGAGTCGTCTGCAAACCTATATGCGCGAGAAACATCTGTTATTGCTATTTGATAATTTTGAGCAGGTCGTCATAGCCGCCACCAAACTTTCCGTACTTGTGGCGGTTTGCCCTTATGTGAAGATATTAGTAACCAGCCGAGCGGTACTCTCTATACGTGGCGAGTATGAGTTCCCGGTGCTCCCATTGCCGCTACCAGATGAACATCGTCTTGAGACTGTGGATATGCTGATGCGCTATCCCTCTGTTGCTCTTTTTGTGCAGCGTGTCCAGGCGGTCAGGCCCGATTTTCAATTAAAGGAAGATAATGCTCGTGCCATTGCTGGAATCTGTGTGCGCCTGGATGGCCTGCCGCTCGCACTTGAACTGGCGGCTGCTCGCATCAAACTGTTGCCACCGCAGGCTTTGCTCGTACGCCTGGAGCATCGTTTACAGATTCTTACAAGTTCATTGCAGGACGCACCCGTCCGGCAGAGAACGTTGCGCAGCACACTGGACTGGAGTTACGACCTGCTCAATACGCATGAGCGGCGACTCTTCCGACGGCTCTGTGTCTTTGTTGGAAGTTTTACACTAGAAGCCTCAGAGGCCGTATGCAATGGAGCGCAGGATCTGGAATTATCTGTGCTCGATGGCCTGGCCTCTTTGCTGGATAAAAGCTTGCTGTATCAGGTGGAACAAGAAGCAGACGAGCCGCGTTTTGTGATGTTGGAGACCATCCGTGAATATGGCCTGGAATGCCTGGAGGCCAGTGGGGAGACGATTGCGACAAGGAGAGCCTATAGTTTGTACTATTTAGCGCTGGCTGAGCAAGCTGAGCAACATCTCGCCAGCAGAGAACAGCGAGTATGGTTGCGGCGGCTGGAGCAGACGTATGGCAATCTGCGACTGGCACTTTCCTGGTTGATAGAACAGGCAGAGACAGAGATGGCTCTGCGTCTAGGTTATGCATTGTGGCATTTCTGGTGGATGTGTGGTCAGGTGATTGAAGGATGCAACTGGCTGGAGCAAGCCTTGGAGCTTCCCTCCCATGAGGAGACGGATCGTATAGCACTCTTTCGATCCCGAGCACTGAGCGCGATGGGAACACTTGCTGGTCTACAAGGTGATCTTGAGGAGGCAGAGCGCCTCTGTCAGGAGAGCCTTGCCATGTCCCGGCAGTTGGGAGACATGCACAGCATTGTCACGGCCTTATGGATGCTCGGATATGTCGCCAGAGAGAAGAGCAATTATGTAGTAGCGGGGACGCTGGCGCAAGAATCTTTGCAACTCGCAAGAAACATGCATAATATGCCAGGTATCAACTACTCGCTTGAAACGTTAGCGGTGGTTGCTTTAGATCAGGGGAGCTATCAGCAGGCACGCATTCTCATCGAGGAGAGCCTGGAAATCTGCAGACAGGTTGGTGATATCTGGGAGACAGCTCGTTCACTCTGGCTGCTGGCTCTTGCATTGCTTTTTCAGGGGGATATCGCGCAAGCACGTAAGTTGCTTGAGGAAAGCCTTGTTCTCTCCAGAGAGATTAACGATAAGCGCAGTATCGCGTATGCGCTGGTTATGTTGGGATATGTGGCCTATTTCCAGGGACAGCAGGATAGGATGTACACGTTGATGGAAGAAGCTCTGGCATCCCACAGGGAAGCGGGCAACCGGCGTGGATGTGCCGAGTCGCTTCACGGTCTAGGCTGGGCCACTCTTGCGCAAGGCGATGCAGTAATGGCACAAGCGCTGTTTGAGGAGAGTGCGGTGATACTTAAAGCCCTGGGTCGTAAGTGGTTTCTGGCGCTGGCCCTGGATGGCCTGGCTGCCGCCGTTGCGATGCAGGAGCAGTCTGTATGGGCCGCGCGATTATGGGGAGCGGCGGAGTCGTTACGAGAGTGGATTGGAGCGAAACTAGCTCCTGTAATACAGACTCTCTACAAGCCGTTTCTGGCGATTGCACATGCCCAGTTGAGTGAGAAGGAGTTTGCCGCTGCGTGGACAGAGGGGCGCTCATTCGTTGTGGATGCTATGCCGGTCGAGGCTCTTTTCCACGCGCCAGAGCCTGTGGTAAGATCAGAACCAGCGTTACCTGCTGCGGCATCACCTGTGGTTGTTACGAAGTATCCTACCGGGCTCACCGCACGTGAGGTCGAGGTCCTGCGCTGGGTGACTCTTGGATTGACCGATATCCAGGTGGCTGAAAAGCTCGTGATCAGCCCGCGTACGGTGAGCACACATCTGACTTCTATCTACAATAAGCTGGGCGTCTCCTCCCGCAGTGCCGCAACCCGCTTTGCCGTGGAGCATCACCTCGTTTGAGCCTTCAACTTTTCCCCGCCGTCTCAGTAATGGTACGTATGTTTAATGCCGCAGGTGGATTTCCCTCAATAACTCGTACATTACGTTGTCTACGTAATTTATCGGATGTATTGTTCTGCCTGATTGGCTAAACTAGTCACAGTGGTTCTCTTCCACTCTGAATCTTTGCAACACAGCCGAAAAACATCACGGCTTCTATTCGCGTCTCTGACGATCCATTTTGACAGCGAGATGATTGGAGAAAAACAATGTCTTCTGAAGCTTTCTCAAGCAGTAACCGATTGAGCGGCTTATGGCCCTTGCTCATGGGTGGGATCACTTTTTTGATAACGACCCTCTATCCACCTCTTCCAGTGCCTCTCATTATCAGTATCTATAGGATTCTTCAGTGGCTGGGAATTCCTGATTGGATGCATGCACTGTGGGCGTACAACGTCAGTGGTGGGATCGCATGGCACTTACTCAAGTATGCTCGGGAAAATACCTTTGCAGATTATCCTCCAGGGGCCTTGCTCATGATGATCCTCCCTTTCTGCACGGTTCCGATTGCCTTCACCCTGAGTTCGATACTGAGATGGTGGCGCGTAGTTAATCGAGCACCACACCCCCTGCCACAACACGGGCTACTGGCTGTTACTCAGGCTGCTGCTCTTTCGCTCTTCACAATTGTTCTCTTGAGCTTGCTCTTCTTTGGGATATATGCTCTCTTCTTTCCCGCGGGTGGCGCTACTCAATTAGGTCTGTTGGTTTTTTGCATACCCGCTCTAGCACAGACCTTGTGGGTTCTTCCATCCTTGCTCATCATTGGAGGAAACCTCGCAACCATGCAGGCACGAAGCCTCACCGACTAACCTGGTAGGATGGAACTCCTGGGAACAGGCCTCACTGCCCAATTTTTTCAAGCTCTTCATAGATATCCTCTACAGGGAGCTTGAAAATTGAGATGTGACCTTGCCCCCCTTTCGTGGTTCTCCGTCCTATTCAGTTTTGTACCAGGTTGACAATACCAACCTACGGCATCGGTCTCCCCATCAGGAACACCACCCTCTGCCTGTTGTCATTCAGCAACTAGCAAGAGAGCAGTAGCCTGTGTTGGTGCAAGCCTCAACTCCAGTACAACTGCACCATCCTCCACAATCCGTTGCGCATGGGTTCTTCATACCACCAGTCACTGCTTGTAATTCTTCTTCGCTCAACACATCCCCTACCGGATTTGGCAGCAATTGAGCACGTTGCTCTTCGCTTAAGCTATCACGATAGCTTCTATCCTTCCATGCACGAATGGTGTCTTTAATGCTCATAGCATTTTCCTTTCTTAAGGTCAGTGTTCTTAATATCTGGCACATGAGCAAGTGCTCACGTGTTTATAGCATACTATGGGAAAGCTCAAATGGGAAATAGCATACGAGGGGCAAACGTGGAGCAAAAAGAGGGCAAGTAAAGGGCAGTTTTGCAACCCAGCCTCTTTTTGTCCATGAGTAGACTCACTCTCTGAATGATGGCCCATAGCACTGTTCCCTCACTATCTTTTTCCGTATACTCTTGTCTATACCTTCAAGAAAGAGGCGAGACAGGAGGGATACCATGCCACTATTGCATTCATCACCAGGGGGAACCCATAGAGGAGAACATGATCCTCTGATAGCCTATCGGCCCTGGTTCTACGCAGCCGCCCTCTATAACGTCTTGTGGGGGAGTCTCACCATTCTCTTTCCGCAGCTTTTCTTTCAATTGATTCATGTCTACGTCTTCGATGCGCTGCCTTTAAGGCTACCCTTTTGAATAGCCGTGATTGTATCTTTCACCTTCCATGAACGGCTGGTCCAGTTGATGAGCGGATGATTAATTTCGAGCGTGTATAGATGTTTTCAGGTGGGCGTTCTGGAGAGATCAGACGCTCAATGGTCAGGCGTGCAGCTTCTGCCCCTATAACTTGCGCTTCGCAGTCAACAGTGGTCAATGGCGGCAGTGTGAAAGCCGAATTCGGCGTGTTATCAAAGCTTGCCACACTCATGTCGGTCGGAACAGTAATACCGGCATTATAGAGCGCTGTGAGAGTCGCACCTGCCAGCAGGTCATTGACCACAATGAGCGCAGTTGGTCGCTCATACCCATCGCACTCTGTGAGAAGCTTTTGTGTGGCCACATACCCATCATTGGCAGTAGGCCCACAACGTTGGATGAAGCGATCAATGACTGGTATTCCCATCTGTTGCTGGATCGCTAAACAGCTTTCGAGTCGACCACCAAAAAGCGTCTGTTCGGCAACCCCATAGATGTAGCCAATGCGCCGATGACCAAGCGCCTTTAGATGGTGCAGCAATTCTTTCTCACCTTGCGTGGTATCGACGCTCACACTGTCCATCTCGGTATCATCAAAGCCGAGTACGGTGATGGGATACCCCTTTGCCCGTAAGCCCAGGAGATCCTTATAGAGTACGCCTTTGTTGCGTGATATCAGAATCAATGCGTCATAACGTTGCTGCTGAAGCCAGCGCAAACTTAATTGTTCCCTGGCCGGATCGAAATTGGTGATGGAGAGAAATACACCATAGTTTTTGCTCAGTGCGTACTCCTCAGCTCCTACCGCTATTTCGAGGAGATGCGTATTGTACGCTTCAGGGATGGCCATGCCAATAATATGAGATGATTGGCTCCGCAGATTACGTGCTGCCTCGTGAGGATGGTAGTCAAGCTGTTCGATGGCCTGTAAAACACGTGCACGCGTCGCTTCGGAAATACCGGAAGTTTGCACATCATTGATCACATGCGAAACCGTTGTTTGCGAAACCCCGGCCAGGCGGGCGACATCAATACTTGTTGGGCGGCGTACCCGCTTTATGCTAGCCACTGTATGACACCTCGGCAATGCATTTTTTTGCATCAATCAAATTCTTAAAACTACGTAGTGCTAATACGTATTATTAGTATGCTTGATAGCGCTGTTTTTGTCAATGTACCACTGTCTCAGGTTCTACATCCTTGCAGGTAAATCTTGGGCACCTCCTTATGAGCACATCTTAAGCGGGTCAGAGGGATTCTCCTCGAAAGGATAAAGATCCCTTTTATAGTCTTGACAAAGATCAAAGGAATATTTATACTTTTAGAAATACGTATGCCTAATACGTATTAGTAAGAATATGAAAGCGCAAATTTTCTGGCATTATTTTATGATTCTCTACTGTACGTAGACGTACTCGATACTCTTTTGCTCTGCCGCCGTTGGCTTAATAACATCACAAGATGTGAGAGGGGGTGAAGACGCTACCCTGGCTTGTTCCTGTTTTTAAATGATTGTTAGGTTGTTCATTGCTGCACAATAGAAGGGATAATCATGCACACTTTGTATAAAACACGACGAATTTTCCCCGCCTTATTTTTTCTCGCTCTTGTCCTGGCCAGTTGCTCGAATTCAGCTTCGACGACAACAAAAACGCCTGCGCAGATCTTGCGCGTACTGGCAGATCCAAGTTATTTGAGTGCTGCTGGCCTATCGCCCCATGATTTTGGGTACGCGGGCCTGGCCCGTCTGCTCTGGGCACCATTGATTGCCCATGATGCCAGCTGGAATATTACCAGCGATGGCCTATCGCCTGCACCTGTGATAAGTGCTGACGGGCTGACCTACACCTTCCATTTGCGCCAGGATGCCAAATATTCCGATGGCACAGCCGTCACCGCTCAAGATGTTGCATTCGATCTGCGTTATGATATTATGACAGGCCATCCGAAGATTAAAGGCAACAACGGATTAGGCAATACCGCAACCCGTTACTATTCTAACGTGGTCGGCGCGGCGGCGGTTTTTGCTGGCGCTGTCCCGGCAGATGAGTTTAATGCTGCACCTGTTTCAGGGGTGCAGGCTCTTAATAGTTCTACCTTGCAGATTCAGTTAGTACATCGTGATCCAGGATTTCTTTATGCTTTGATGGTCGACCCACCGAGTGCGGTCAAACCAGCTGATATTCAGCGAGGTGAGGGAAAACACTATACCAATAATCAATATTGGACAACGGAACCTGGTGTGGCATTCTCCGGCCCTATGAGTTTGCAGTCCTATACGCCTGATCAGGGCATGGTGATGGCTCCCAATCCCCATTATTATGGTGCAACAGCGAAGTTAAAGGAAATTTCGGTCACCTTTGTCACGGACCATGCATCGGCGATCACCGCGTTTCAGAATAAAGAAGCCGATTGGCTTGACATTTCATTGACTGCTGCTGATGTCCAGAATGCGGAAACCGACTCCTACTTAAAGAGTACATTAGTACGTGGAGATACCGATAGTGTCGAGGAACTCTACATCTCGGCCTATAAACCAATGGATGATATCCACGTTCGACGCGCCATTTATATGGCGCTGGATAAGAACTCACTGGTGAAAGTCCTGGATGGGAATACAGGACTCGATTTCTATACTCCAATCGTTTCGCATGTTGCTAATGCCAACGCATGCCCTGGCATTAGCAGTACCATTACGCCAATGCCCTACGATCCGACGGGTGCAAAAGCGGAACTGGCGCAATCAAAGTATGGTGCTGCTGTGAAAAGCATGCCGATTAACATTCAACTCGGCCTCTTTGGTGAAGATCTGGCACAGAACAAGATCGAAGCCCAATTCATCCAGCAGGCATTGCAGACGACGCTGGGCTTCACCAATATCCAAATTCAGGCCTCTCCGATCACCGATTTCTCGAAGCCTCCTTATCCCACACAATTGTGGCCCAATGAGCAGGGCAATCGTGATCCCGATCTCTACGGCTTCGTGAACAACCTGGCCCCTAGTATTGCGACTGCGCCTATTCCCGCCAGTGGGCCTTCATCGATGTTTGAGTTGCCGTATGCACCTCAGGTGACCTCCTTGATGCAGCAAGCATTTGCTGCTCCGACGATCACCGCACGCTGTCAGATTATGAGTAAGGTCTTGCAGGCCTGGGTCAATAATGCGGTGACCATTGATCTGTATACCGATAGTGGCTATACCATGGTTGCGCCCTGGGTCAAAAACTTGCATACTGCAGATGGATTGGGTGGGTTGGAAGATCTGTATCTCAATCCTGGAATAGCAGATACCAGTATTGCTGCCCACTAACTGAAACAGGGTAGGGGCGTCACCTTGCGTGCGCCCCGCGTGCCTGGCGACAGTGTGCATCGGGAAGCGGGCGCACGCAAGGTGACGCCCCTACCCTGTTTTCTGGAATGGATGAGGGCCGCATTCTACGACACCGGGAGGGCAAGTTTCGCGATGTTAAACTATATCCTGCGCCGACTTTTGGCGATGATCCCATTGCTTGTGGTCATTACCAGTTTTATTTTCGTGATTGGTCAGTATGGGTCTGGCGATCTTGCAGCCTATCTCACGGAACATGAAAATGGTGGAAGGTTTGATCCCGTTGTCTATCAGAGCTTTCGGCAACGTTTGCATCTCGATCAACCTGTTTATGTGCGCTATGGTGAATGGGTGGTGCAAGCCCTGCATGGTGATCTTGGTGTGTCGTATGTGAGCCAGGGTGAGCCGAGTATATCGTATATGATTGGACAGGCCTTGCCGATCTCGCTAGAGATAGGAGCTGCTGCACTGGTCCTGGTCATCATTGTAGGGATTCCACTCGGGATGCTGGCGGCGATCTTCCGCAATACGCCACTTGATTATGGAATTGTCGGGGTCGTGACCGTCCTTTCGTCGGTTCCCCTGTTTGTGCTGGCCCCACTGGCGGTCTACTTTTTTGTTATTCAGAATTCACCTGGTGCCCTCGGTGGGTCTTGGATGGCATGGCATCTTCGATTCGGCAAGTATTCTGCCTGTCACGATTCTCGCGGCGAATTCCGCCTTGACCACCGTGCGTTTCACACGTGCGTCCGTCTTAGAGGTCCTCTCACAAGAATATGTGCGTGCAGCGTATGCGAAAGGGACTCTCCGGGTGGAATGTTGTGGTGAAGCATGTCTTCAAAAACGCGCTCCTTCCTGTGCTCTCCGTGGTGGGACTTACCGCCTCCTATCTCATTGGCGGATCGCTTTTTATCGAGCTTGTTTTTAACCTGCAGGGTTTTGGCCTGTTAGCCTACAATTCCTTACAAGTGGGTGATGTACAGACGATCACTGGAATTGTTTTTGTCACCGCGATACTGATTATGCTAATTAATCTGGTCACCGATGTTTTATATGGTTTCGTTGACCCACGTGTGAAGCTCAGTGCCTGAAAAGAGCATGGATCTTCCCAGGTAGGGACATCTGGGATGGGAGTTTCTTAAGAAGAAATGAGGAACATAAACGATGGCGATACCAGGCAATGACCAGGTGCAGCAGCTCGAAGCGCTCATCGCACCACAACGCCGTCCACCCAAAGCACGCAGTTTGTGGGGCGATGCGGCCCGTACGTTTTTGCGCAATAAGGCAGGGATGGTGGGATTTATTATTGTGCTTTTTTTGTTTCTATTGGCGATTTTTGCACCAATCATCTCCCCTTATAACTATCTGCAACAAAATTATATGGCCATTATGCAATCTCCCAGTGCACACCATTTGATGGGAACCGATGAACTTGGACGTGATCTCCTTAGTCGGATCTTGATGAGTTTACGCACGGCGGTACTTGTGGCGACGCTGATTACAATCATTGCTGGCGTGCTTGGCGTCCTGTTTGGCGCTCTGGCAGGTTTGCTCGGTGGTTGGGTGAACCTGGTCATTACCTGGATCATGGATGCGCTCCTGACCGTTCCCCCGCTCTGGTTTGCGGCTTTTATCAGTGTTGCGACTCGTCCCAGCGTGACGAACCTTACCAGTGCGCTCTACCAGCGCACACACTGGTCCTCCTTAACGAATACCGTACTCGTCGATTATCTCGTCGTCATTGGATGTCTGGGTATTGTCTCGTGGCCGGGTATCGGACGCATTGTGCGTGGTCAGGTGTTATCTCTGCGCGAAAAAGAGTTCATTGAGGCGGAACACGCGTTAGGTGCATCCACCTGGTGGATTATTCGCAAGCACCTGTTGCCCAATGTGCTCGGCCCGGTCATTGTGGCTCTCTCGGTCAATTTTGGCTATTCCATGTTGTTTGAAGCCTCGTTAAGCTTTCTGGGTATTGGCATCCGTCCTCCGGGTGCAGAGTCTGGGGCAGATGATCGCGGATGGTGTGGGTTACTACAGGAGTGCCCCTTACCTGGTCGCCATGCCGGGATTGGTCCTGGCCATTGTAGTCCTGGCCTTCAATTTCGTTGGAGACGCTTTGAACGATGCGCTCAATCCGAAAGCGAGACAATGATGAAATCGCTAGAGATCGACACAAAGCCTGTCTTGCAGCTAAAAAATCTGCAAGTAAAATTCCATACGCAGGATGGTATTGTTTGGGCGGTTGAGGGACTTTCGCTTCAGGTTGCCGCTGGCCAGATCCTGGGGTTGGTCGGAGAATCCGGCTGTGGAAAGTCGACAACTGCACTCTCGATTATGCGGCTCTTGCCCAAAACCAGTCGTATTGCTGGTGGGGAGATGCTCCTGGACGGAGAGAATATTCTGCGTCTGAATGAGAGGGAGATGCGCAAGTTACGTGGATCAAAGATTGCGATGATCTTTCAGGATGCATTGGCGGCTCTTGATCCCACGATGCGTGTGGGGCAACAGATCATGGAACCGCTTCAGATGCATCTAGGCATGTCGAAAGCACAGGCAAGAGCACGCGCACTTGAATTGTTAACGACCGTTGGCATCACACAACCAGAGCGCCGCCTGAGTCAATACACGTTTGAGTTTTCTGGCGGCATGCGGCAACGGGTGATGATTGCGATAGCGCTGGCATGCAACCCACGTCTCCTGCTGGCAGATGAACCGACAACAGCGTTGGATGTGACTGTGCAGCGGCAGATCCTGAATCTTCTGCTCAAGTTGCGTGATCTCGTTGATGCCGGGATTATTTTGATCACGCACGATGTCGGCGTTGTCAGCGAGGTATGCGATACGGTCGTGGTGATGTATGCCGGGCGTGAGGTGGAACAGGGTCTGACAGAAGAGGTGTTCACTCAGCCACGCCATCCTTATACAATAGGGCTGCTTGGTTCGACGTTGGGAGCCGCAGCGGACCGCAGCAAACCGCTCTATGCTATTCCAGGTCTGCCACCAGATCTGATTGATCTCCCTCCTGGTTGTCCTTTCGCTCCTCGCTGTCCCAGGGCAACGGCTCTTTGCAGTGAGAAGATGCCACCTATTGAACCGGTCAGTCCCAATCATAGCGTTGCCTGCTGGCACTGGAATGAGGATTAAGGATGCAGGAACAACAAATCGTCACGACAAATCAGAATAAGGATCAGGCCGACTTTGTGCAGGTGCGCGGGTTGAAAACGTATTTTTCGACGAAACAGTCTTCTTCGTTATTCGGTCAGCAACGGACGACCATTAAGGCGGTTGATGACGTCGATTTTACGATTCCCCGTGGAACGACGCTCGGCCTTGTGGGAGAGTCGGGGAGTGGCAAATCGACCGTCGCCCGTTCGGTCTTGCAACTCATCAAACCTACGGCAGGAGAGGTAATCTTTGAGGGTACGAATCTCTGCCAGCTCAGGCCAGCGGCACTGCGCCCGCTGCGCCAGCGCATGCAGATCATCTTTCAAGATCCCTATGCGTCTCTGGACCCGCGCCAGACTGTCGGCTTCACGATTGCGGAACCGTTGATACTGCATAAAATATGTGAGCGCAAACAACAGCGGCAGCGTGTGCGGGAACTGCTTGAAATGGTGGGACTCAATCCAGATTTTGAGAATCGCTATCCCTATGAGTTTCAGTGGTGGGCAACGCCAGAGGATAGGGATCGCGCGTGCGCTGGCCACAAATCCAGATTTTGTTGTGGCCGATGAGCCGATCTCCGCGTTGGATATCTCGATCCAGGCCCAGATTCTTAATCTGTTGCGTGATCTGCAAACGCGGTTGCACCTTACCTATCTGTTCATTTCACATGATTTACGAGCGGTACGCTATCTCAGTGATGAGGTTGCGGTAATGTATCTGGGGAAAATTGTGGAGATTGCCCCAACCGCACAGATCTTTGAGCAGCCACGCCATCCCTATACACAGGGGTTGCTCCAATCGGTCCCTGTCGCCCGCTGGCAGAAGAGTGATGCCCAAAAGAAGGCCGTCGAAGGTGAGGTGCCAGGGCTGACTGCACACCCGACCGGCTGTGCATTTGCCTCACGCTGTCCTCACGTCATGGACAGGTGCAGGATAGAGGTGCCGCAACTCAAGCCAATTGGAGCGACAACCGCTCAGAAAGCCGCCTGTTTTCTCGTGCATCCAGATTGACCTCTGCCCGAAAAGGGCCGAAGGGGGATGCCATCCCTATCTGGTTTCGTAAATCGTCGTAAATTGTGCATAAAGAACTTATAGGATGTTTAGAAGAATACATTTCCGATTTGCGCTCGTTCAAGGACGTTCGCGTTAGTCATGAGAAGGATAGGCCACGCTTGAAAAAGAGAGAGATCGATACACCGCAAGAACACATCGGTATTGCTTTCGACCTGGATGTGGTGACGAATTCCACCGGCCATCTACCGCCCCGCGCCATTTTGGAGTTGGAACGAGGTCTTAGATGAAGACGAGGTGCGGCGTCAGGTACGTGAACTGGCACGTGGTGGACTGGGAGGGGGATTTATGCATGCGCGAATTGGTCTGATCACTTCGTATCGAGGAGAAGAATTCTATGCTGCGATAGCCGCAGCATTGGAAGAAGCACGCGGATTGGGCATGCAGATGTACCTCTATGATGAGGATCGCTGGCCCAGCGGATGGGCTGGGGGAGCTGTTCCGTTGCGTGATGCCAATTACCGCACGAAATGGTTGCTGCGTGTGCCTTCTGGAATGGATCTTCCCTCTGGCAAGCATGTTTCAATCATCGCGGCCAACGACGATGGAACACGCTATTGCCAGTTTATCAGTCCGTTGGGCTTTCCCTGGTTTAGTGGCACAACCTATGCCGACCTGATGAGCAAAGAGGCGATGCAGGTCTTTATCGAAGAGGCCTATGAGTCGTACGCACGCCGTTTTGGTCAGGATCTGGGTGGACTTATCCCGGCGATTTTTACCGACGAGCCTTCGATCACGGTATTGCCTGCCTATGCGAATGTCCCAGGGGGGATGCTGTTCTGGACCAATGAACTCCCAGAGCGTTTTCGGCAGCAACACGGCTACGACTTGCTCCCACATCTGGAAGAACTCTTTGAGGACCGAGGCGACTTTGCGGCCACACGCACGGATTATTATCGAACCTGTGCATGGCTGTTTGAACAACATTATAGTGCTCAGATAGGGAGCTGGTGTCGCGAACATACTATTGCGCTGACCGGCCATTTTATGGAAGAGGGGAATCTGCCTGCGAATCTCGCCTGGGATGTTTGTACGCTTCCCCATTACCGTCATATGGATTGGCCTGGAATTGATCACCTGGGACTTCAGATCCAGGAAGTCGTGACGGCACTGGGTTGTCGGAGCGTGGTTAATCAATATAGCAAAGCTCGCATGTTGAGCGAGTTGTTCGGGTGTGCAGGGCAGCATCTCTCCTTTGAGGATCGCAAATGGATCGCAGAGCAACAGATCGTGCTTGGCGTCAACTTCCTGGTTCCTCATTTGCTGCTCTATACCATGGCGGGTGAGCGCAAACGCGACTATCCCTGTAACCTCTGGTATCAGCAGCCATGGTGGCCGTTGAACCACCACGTCGAGGACTATCTCGCGCGTCTGTGTGCATTGATGGCTCAGGGGCAGATGGTGCCGGAGCTCTTAATTGTGCATCCACAGGAAAGTCTCTATCCACTGCGGCGTCCACCCACTGCTGCTGATGGTGCATGGGCCTCATTTCATCATGACGACCGCGTACGTATGGAAGAGATCGATTCCACTTTTCAGCAACTTAGTCGAGAATTGTTGGCCCGGCAACGCTCATTTGATTATGGTGACGAAACAATTTTAGCTGATATCGGTTGGGTCGAACACCATTCTGAACGCGCGTTGCTCCATGTCGGACCAATGACCTATCCGCTGGTTATATTACCCGCGCTCAAGAGTTTGAGAGGAACGACGCTGGCACTGCTTGAAGAGTTCGCAGAGGCAGGCGGAAGCGTTCTCTCGGTTGGGAGCTTACCTACCTTGATTGATGGGAGAACAACCGAGAATCCGCGCTTACAGTATTTCTTGCGGCTGTATGTGCGTAGTGTGCCAATGGACGAACTGGCTGCAGTACTCCAGGAAATACACCCTGCCCAGGTACTGGCGAATGTAAGTGGTCCCCGTGAGTGGTTCTGGCAGCAGACGCGTCGTACTGGTGAGCAGCAGATCACCATGCTCGTGAACCTTTCGCGTCACGAGCATATTGATGGCACTATTCAACTCAATGGCATCACCGGGCCATTGATGCAGATCGATCTCGCACGACAAACACAGCGTTGTCTGGCGGAAACAACGAATGCATCGCTTCCAGTGGCGATTCACCTGGAACCTGGCGAATCGCTGCTCCTTCTAGCTGGTCCTGGTGAGTCTACAGCATTTGCAACACAACAAGAGAAGCCAGCAGGAGCATTTCGTACTTATCAACCTGAAGCATGGGGAGTTGAAAGGCTGGATGAGAATGTGCTGGTGCTGGACTATGCGGCATTTACAACGTCTGGAGATGACTGGAGTCCTTCCGTGCCAGTGCTCGCACTTCAGCATTATTTGAATGATGCATCCTATGATGGACCGCTCACGCTACGTTATACTTTTTCCAACGCTTTTGAGGGACTATCCCAACAACGTCTCCAGATTGTGCTTGAGCATCCTGAGCGCTGTACGATCACAGTGAATGGGCAGGTCGTTGGGTACGAGGGATTACCGTATTGGCATGATATTCGTTGGTTGCCTGTGGAGATTGGAGCACACATTCAGCATGGTGAAAATGTACTTGAACTGACCTATCCCACATTCTGTCATGGGGATGCAACGAGCATCGATGATCAGGTGCGTCGCTATGGGACAGAGATCGAAGCCATCTATCTTATCGGCAATTTTGCCGTGGACGTGCACCCTGTTGCACACATAAAATCCCTGGCACCGCTGGAGCCTGCTCTGCCCTGGCGGCTACAAGGAGTGGAAACCCCGCTTGTCAACATGCCACATCCCTTACAAATAGGAAACCTTGTTGAACAAGGGTTGCCATTTTACGCTGGCCGCGTCGCCTATCGCACAAGTATCACTCTTCCTATTGCGCCCCAGGGATGTGCCTGGCTCGAATGCGATGAGTTAACCGTGCCTGTTGTGGAAGTGCGCGTGAATGGATTGAGTGCTGGTGCCCTGACATGGCGGCCCTATCGTGTTGAATGTAGCGCATTGCTTCATGAAGGCAAGAATATGGTCGAAACTCGTGTTGTATCACAGCTTGCGCAATGTACTCGGCCCGCATCACAATGCTGAAGGAGAGACCTCCTGGGCGGGTCTGCCGATGTTGCTTGTCGGTCCAGAGAGTTTCTATCCCCAGGAGGAGAACTGGGCCAAGCGTTTGCTTGCGGGTGAGCGGGTGGAAGGCTGGCGTCACTCCTATGCGGTCACGTCCTTTGGCCTGGACGGATCGGCACGACTGGTGCTGGAAGAGGCAGAGTAGCCATCAAAGGGTTCCAATATGGACCTGATACCTATTGTTCTGTTAAGATACATTTGACAGATGGAGACCCTTGACAGAACACTACCGGGTCCATTTTTGAATAAATACTACGGGTTTATATTGTCGTAGACCTTATGTCAGACGTAATGAGAACGTCATATTCTACGTGTATCTTTACAAGGAGGTTTCATGATTACACGAACTGGGCCTGTTCCTCGGCAAGCACGTTGGGTAGCACCCCGAAACATCGTTCTGTCGCTTGTGTGGCTGATCCTGCTTAGTAGCATCGTATTCCCTGGCAAGGCTTCATCTCCTTCCCTGGTTGCTCATGCTGCAACGGTCCCCTCCCAGACGCATTTGTCAGCTCTTCTGGCACGCAATACTTCGGTGATGACCTCTGCGCCGACGGCAACACCCAGTGGTCATGTGCCCGATGGTCCCCTCATGGGTAATGGTCACATGACCGCGGTGGTCGGGGGAACAGCGGCGGCCCAGACGTACTACATCAATGCGACCGATTTCTGGAAGGACAACGTTCCCAAGACGATTGGTGGTGTCACTGTGAGTATTCCTGCACTCGCGGGATCAGGAACGAGCTATAAGCAAGAGCAGGATATCGGCAACGCTGAGGTGCGTTCAACCCTTACAACCAGTAATTCAACCATTGAGGTCCGATCCTGGGTCTCGGCGACCGAAGACACCATGGTAGTAAGTGTGACGAATGCTGCGGGATCGACGACTCCCTCTGTGACCGTGAAGACCTACACCGGTTCCCAGGATAGCTTGCCAACGACGGCTGGTCTGCTGACAAGTGGTCCCAATACGATGTGGGCGACGCGCACCACCAATAGCAAAACCTGGCTATCTAATGCAGCTCTGGCAACGCGCATCCTCAACGATTCCTCGGTTACCTACAGTAGCAACAAAACATCGAGCGCGTCGGGTACCTTCACATTGAATGCGGGTCAGACTGTAGAGATTGCCACAGTGCTTAAGGCCAGTGGCGGTAATGTCAGTGGTGCTCCCGAACCAGCTCCAGCCTCGCTCGCGACCGAGCTTTCCAGGGCGCAGACGCATGTGGCTAGCCTCAATACCGCAGCGGTCCTCGATGGCAGTGCATTGCATACGGCTCATCTGAACTGGTGGCAAAATTTCTGGAACAGCGGTGCGACCATCGACCTGGGTGGCGGCATTGTTGAACGCTACTGGTACACTTCGCTCTATGCGATGGCCGCCAGCAATCGTGCAGGCTTTTCCGCTCCTGGTATGCAGGGGTTTCAAACCAATGACACTCCTGACTGGCTTGGTGATTGGACAACTGATTACAATATCGAGATGCCTTATCAAGGGCTCTATGCGGCTAATCATGTTGAATTGACCACGCCTTATGAACAGGGCGTGATGGATTATGTGCCGCTTGCGGAGTCCCTTGCCACTTCTAATGGCTTCAAGGGAATCTACTATCCCAACGCGATAGCCACTGGTGGGCAAACGACCTATGGGTCCTTTTTGAATATGAAAGGCAACGCAGCCTGGCTCGCAACAAATTTCGCCTTGCATTGGAACTATACGCACGATACGACCTGGGCGCAAAAGGTGGGCTATCCCTACCTCATCCAACTCGCTAATTTCTGGGATAATGACCTGACGAAAGATGCCAATGGTGTCTATAACATCCACAATAGCGCTCAGAACGAGGGTTCGAAGTATCAGCTCAATCCAATTGGCGACCTGGCCTGGTTGCATTATGAATATCCAGTTCTGATCAGTATGAGCCAGGCGCTCAACGTCGATGCCTCCCGACGCGCCAAATGGCAGGACATTATCGCCAACCTGGCACCGTATCCTACCTTTACCAATAATGGGCATACCGATTTCAAGGCCACGCAAGATGCCCCCGGCTTTTATGGTGGCGATGCCAATCCGGTCAATGCCGTCTTTCCCGGCAACGATATCGGCCTTGGTTCCTCGCCTGCTACCATCCAGACCGCACAACATACCATTGAGGATCTCAACGTCTGGTCGCAGGGCAACTCGTTTGGCTGGGTCTTTCCGGCTGCTGCACGTGTGGGCTTGCCGGATACCTATAATCAACTCTCTTACTATCTCTCCGGAGGCTATGGCTCGGCCCAACCTGAGCGAGGGGAAATTCAACCGTCTTTCAGTGGGGTGGAGGGGCAGAGACCTTTGGAGGCATGGAGACCGTCAATAGCATGCTCCTCTCCAGTTATGATGGTGTCTTACGCCTCTTTCCGGATCTGCCCGTCTCACACAACGCCTCTTTCACGAACATGCTGGCCAATGGGGCCTTCACGGTCTCTAGCAGCATCGCAAGTGGCATCGTCCAAAGTACGACCATCACCAGCGAAAAAGGGGGCACGGCGACCGTACAGAATCCCTGGTCGGCAGGAAGCCTGAAGGTCATCGACACCACTGCTGGTAACACATCGGTCACAACAACCACCATAGGGAATCTGGTCAGTTTTGCGACCGTGAGTGGTCATACCTATCAAATTACAGGACAAGGGGTCAATTCCCGCGTAAATCTGGCACTCACTGCAACGGCATCGGCCAGCTCGAGTCATGAGGGCGCGGGTTGGTCAACTGCCTATGTCAATGATGGGCAAGGGACAAGCACTTCCTCGTCACGAGGCTGGTCGAGCGGAGACGCCAATACTGCTAGCAACCATACAGAATGGGTGCAGTTAGATCTGGGGTCAGCGCAGCCATTCAACGAGGTTGATCTGTACCCACGTTCTGATGGGGCCAATGCTGGCTATGGCTTTCCCATCGATTTCACTATCGCGGTCTCTAACAATGGGACTACCTGGACCACCGTGGTGACGAAGACGAGCTACAGCCTCCCTTCGGGAGTGCAAAGTTTCGTTTTCTCTTCACAGACGGCGCGTTATATACGCGTCACTGGTACCAATCTCCGTCCCAATCCCAACGACACCAATCAGTATCGTATGCAGCTCGCTGAAATCAGCGTGTATTAAAAGTCTGAGCCCAGGAACCCGTGCAGGTGCGATGCAATGTATCTGCATGAGTTCCCGATCAGGAAAAAGAGACAGATGCGACCAGTTTAAAGTGTGTATTTACAATTGAGGTATTTCACAGTATGTTGTTTTATAGTCTTATGAAAACTGGTCCTCATCAGACGTAATGAGAACGTCATATTCTACGTGTATCTTTACAAGGAGGTTTCATGATTACACGAACTGGGCCTGCTCCTCGGCAAGCACGTTGGCTCCGAAAAATTGGTCTATCACTGGTGTTGCTGATCCTACTCAGCAGTATTGTGTTTCTTGATAATGTTTCATCTTCCCGTCTGGTCGCTCATGCCGCTACAGCCATCTCCCAGGCGAGTTTGTCAGCTCTTCTGGCACGCAATACTTCGGTGATGACCTCTGCGCCGACGGCAACACCCAGTGGTCATGTGCCCGATGGTCCCCTCATGGGTAATGGTCACATGACCGCAGTGGTCGGAGGAACAGCGGAGGCTCAGACCTACTACATCAATGCGACCGATTTCTGGAAGGACAACGTTCCCAAGACAATCGGTGGTGTCATTGTGAGTATTCCTGCACTCGCAGGAACAGGAACGAGCTATAAGCAAGAGCAGGATATCGGCAACGCTGAGGTGCGTTCAACCTTTACGACCAGCGCTTCAACCATCAAGCTCCGATCCTGGATCTCGGCGACCGAAGACACGATGGTGTTGAGCGTGACGAATGCCTCAGGATCGACGACTCCATCTGTGACCGTGAAGACCTACGCTGGTTCCCAGGATAATTTGCCGACGACGGCCGGCCTGCTAGTGAGTGGTCCCAATACGATGTGGGCGACGCGCACCACCAATAGTCAAACCTGGCTATCGAATGCAGCTCTGGCAACGCGCATCCTCAACGACTCCTCGGTTACTTACAGTAGCGACAATACGTCGAGCGCGTCGGGCACCTTCACATTGAACCCGGGTCAGACCGTAGAGATTGCCACGGTGCTCAAGGCAAGTGGCGGCAATGTCAGTGGTACTCCTGAACCTGCCCCTATACCGCTCACGACCGAACTCACTAATGCGCTGGCGCATGTGGCTATGCTCAATGCCAGGAAGACTGGTGCCAATTCTGTACTGGATACCAATGCTTTGCACAAGGCTCATCTGAAATGGTGGCAAAATTTCTGGAAGAGCGGCGCGACCATCGACCTGGGTGGCGACATCGTTGAACGCTACTGGTACACTTCGCTCTATGCGATGGCCGCCAGCAATCGTGCAGGCTTTTCCGCTCCTGGCATGCAGGGATTTCAAACCAATGACACTCCTGACTGGCTTGGTGATTGGACAACCGATTACGATTTCGAGATGCCCTATCAAGGACTCTACGCAGCTAATCATGTTGAATTGACCACCCCTTATGAACAGGGCGTGATGGATTATGTGCCGCTTGCGGAGTCCCTTGCCACTTCTAATGGCTTCAAGGGAATCTACTATCCCAACGCGATAGCCACTGGTGGGCAAACGACCTATGGGTCCTTTTTGAATATGAAAGGCAACGCAGCCTGGCTCGCAACAAATTTCGCCTTGCATTGGAACTATACGCACGATACGACCTGGGCACGAAAGGTGGGTTATCCCTACCTCATCCAACTCGCCAATTTCTGGGATAATGACCTGACAAAAGATGCCAATGGGGTCTATAATATCCACAATAGCGCCCAGAATGAAGGTTCGAGCTATCAGCTCAATCCAATTGGCGATCTGGCCTGGCTGCATTATGAATATCCAGTTTTGATCAGTATGAGCCAGGCGCTCAACGTCGATGCCTCCCGACGCGCCAAATGGCAGGACATTATCGCCAACCTGGCAGCGTATCCTACCTTTACCAATAATGGGCATACCGATTTCAAGGCCACGCAAGATGCTCCCGGCTTTTATGGTGGCGATGCCAATCCGGTCAATGCCGTCTTTCCCGGCAACGATATCGGCCTTGGTTCCTCGCCTGCTACCATCCAGACCGCGCAACATACCATTGAGGATCTCAACGTCTGGTCGCAGGGCAACTCGTTCGGCTGGGTCTTTCCGGCTGCCGCCCGCGTGGGCTTACCGGATACGTATAATCAACTCACCTACTATCTCTCAGGAGGCTATGGCTCGGCCCAACCTGGAGCGCGGGGAAATACGACCGTCTATCAGTGGGGTGGAGGGGCAGAGACCTTTGGAGGCATGGAGACCGTCAATAGCATGCTCCTCTCCAGTTATGATGGGGTCTTGCGCCTCTTCCCGGATCTGCCAACCTCACACGATGCCTCCTTCACGAACATGCTGGCCAATGGAGCCTTCACGGTCTCCAGTAGCCTCAAAGGTGGCATTGTCCAGCGCACAACGCTCACCAGCCAGAAAGGGGGTACCGCAACCATTGATAGTCCCTGGTCGCCTGGTACGATCAAGGTCACTGATACCACCGCTGATGGAAGCAAAGTGAAAACAACTACCAATGGAAATCTGGTGAGCTTCACGACGAAGCGCGGTCACACCTATCACTTGAGCGGGACCGGTCATCATAGTTATGTGCCTCTCAATCTCGCTCGTGCGGCAACTGCTTCCGCCAGTTCGAGTCATGAAGGCAATGATTGGTCGCTGAAGGATGTCAATGATGGGCAAGAGAAGAGTACAGAAGCCTCTCTAGGCTGGTCCAGCGCAGATGCCAATGCGAGCAGCAACCACACAGAATGGGTGCAACTCGACATGGGGACGCCATTGGAGTTCAGTGAAGTGGATCTCTATCCGCGTGATGATGGGGCAAATACGGGTTATGGTTTTCCGATAGACTTTACGATAGCGGTTTCCAACGATGGGAGTAGTTGGACCAACGTAGTAACAGAGACTGGCTATGCTTTACCCAAGGGGGTGCAGAAGTTCACCTTTGCTTTGCAGACGGCCAGATATGTCCGGGTGACGGGGACGAATCTGCGCCCCGACCGTAAAGATAGTGATAAGTATCTGATGCAACTGGCGGAGATAGAGGTCTATGCCACTGACCTGGCGCGTGCGGCAACCGTCTCTGCCAGTTCGAGCCACGAAGGCGGAGGGTGGGCAGTGAGGAATGTCAATGACGGTGTGCTGAACAGTATGTCAGCTTCTCAAGGATGGTCCAGTGGAGATGCTAATACGGCGAGCAATCACACAGAATGGGTGCAGGTGAACCTGGGAGCCTCACAGGCATTCCATGAAGTGGACCTCTATCCACGTGATGATGGGGTAAATGCTGGCTATGGCTTCCCGATAGACTTTACGGTAGCGGTTTCTAACGATGGGAGTAGTTGGACCAATGTGGTAACAGAGACCGGCTATGCGTTACCAACCGGAGTGCAGAGTTTCACTTTTGCTTCACAAAACGCACAGTATGTACGAGTGACGGGGATGAATTTGCGTCCGAATCCCAACGATTACAATGGATATCGAATGCAATTTGCTGAGATCGCAATATCTTAGGCAGTTACTGATTGCTCAAGGAAGTAAGAGTCCTCATTTCCTTGAGCATCTATGGAACATCCAGAAAGGGAGTTCTGTGATGAACAAAAACATTCAAAGTCCTCTACAGTCTCACAGAGGGAGCAAGAAAATCGGCTGGGGGCTAATGTTTCTGCTGGTATGCACCAGCATTTTCAGCGTTCGCGCCATCTCTTCGTCCCCTTTCCATGCTCACGCAGCCGCTCAGACGAGCCTATCAAGCATCCTGGCGCGTAATACGGGAGTATTTACGAGTCCACCGGGCAATATTCCCACTGAGACGGGTCTGACCGATGGGGCATTGATGGGCAACGGGGATATGACCACTGTCGTCGGCGGCAACCCCGAGGCAGAAAGCTATTACGTCTCGAAGAGCGATTTTTGGACCGATCAAGGCCCTAATTTTCATGTTGTACATCTCCCTGTTGGCGGCGTGACTGTGAGCATCCCCAGTCTTGTCGGAGCAAGCTACAACATGCAACAGGATATTGGCAATGCCGAGGTACGTTCGACGTTTACGCGCAATGGCACAACTATTAGCATGCGAGCCTGGACATCCGCCACAAAAAATCTGCTCTCGGTTGACCTTACTTCGTCGGCTGGCAGTGCTGCTACGGCAATTAGCGTAAAGACCTGGACGAAGACACCAGACGCAGGTGATCCAGTATTACCCACCTCTGCTGGTGTCCTCAATGGAAATAATGGCACAATGTGGGCCACCCGCCAGACCTTACAGACAGGGAGGTGGATTAGTCGTGCAGCGATTGCAACTCGCATTCTGGGCACCAACTATACCACCTCCACTAACAGTAGCGCAACGGCCACAGGCTCTTTTACGCTGGTACCAGGCTCAACAGTGACAATTGTTTCTGCGCTGGCCGGTGGCAAAAATTCGACCACGTATCTTAGCGATGCACAGACCAGTGTCGCATCACTCACCAGCAGTTCTGACGCATCGCTCAATACTGCGCATAAAGCATGGTGGCAAAGTTTCTGGGCAAAGTCATATATCGACCTTGGCGGGGGAGCTGTCGAGAGATACTGGTATGGCTCGTTGTATGCTCTAGCATGTGACAACCGCGCGGGTGCAATTGCACCGGATACGAATGGCGGCTTCGAGGCAACTGATCACACTCAATGGGTCAATAACTGGCATACCAACTATAATGTCGAATCGCCATACTATGGAGTGTATTCAAGTAATCATCCAGAATTGGCGGCTTCGTACTACGATGGGATGTCTTCTTATATTCCACAAGGCGAGTCCAACGCCAGTGCTGCTGGTTACTCCGGAGTCTATTATCCTGTAGGGATTGGTCCCTGGGGTACTACATCGGAAAGCAGCTATTATGGACAGAAAGGAGATGCTGCCTACCTCGCTTTGAACTATATTACCCATTGGTATTATACCCTGGACACGGCCTGGCTACAGAATACGGGCTATCCCTATCTGATCCAGGTCGCGAACTTCTGGGATAATTACCTGACCAAAAATGCCAGTGGGAAATATGTGATTAACAATAGTGCCCAGAACGAAGGAAGCAGTTATGTGACGAATCCTATCGGGGATCTTGCCTTTGTGAAATATCTGGATCAGGCGCTGATTCCCATGAGCCAGGCGCTCAACGTTGATGCCAGCCGCCGGGCGAAGTGGCAGGATATCGTGACGAACCTGAGCCCTTTCCCGACGTTCACCAACAACGGGCATACCGATTTTAAGTCTACACAGGATGCACCGGGCTTCTATTCAAGTGATGCCAATCCGGTGAATGCAATTTTCCCGGGTAATGAGGTTGGCCTCGGTTCGTCCGCCAGCGACCTCCAGACCGCGCAGAACACCATCTATGATCTTAATGCCTGGTATCAAGGCAACTCTTTTGCGTGGATCTTTCCTGCAGCCGCACGCGCTGGCCTGTCGGATACCTATACACGCTTCGCTGCCTATCTCAATAGCGGATTGCGTGCGAACGGTACAGTTGCACAGAGTGGCGGCGGTATCGAAACGGTGGGAAGCGTCGAGACAGTAGACTCTATGTTATTGGATAGCTATGATGGCACGCTACGGCTCTTTGCAGATTGGCCCACCTCGCTCAATGCCTCATTCACCAATCTGCTCGCACGTGGAGCCTTCACCGTCTCCAGCAGCATCGTGAGTGGGGTTGTCCAGAGCACGACCCTCACCAGCGAAAAAGGGGGCACGGCGACCGTACAGAATCCCTGGTTGGCAGGAAGCCTGAAGGTTATTGACACCACTGCTGGTAACACATCGGTTACGACAACCACCAGCGGAAACAAGGTCAGTTTCGCGACTGTGAGTGGTCATACCTATCAAATAGGACAAGGGGTCAATTCCCGTGTAAACCTGGCCCTCACCGCAACTGCATCGGCTAGCTCGAGTCATGAGGGCGGGGGTTGGTCAATTGCGTATGTCAATGATAACTCATTGTCCACAGGCTGGTCGAGCGGAGACGCCAATGCCGGTAGCAACCATACAGAATGGGTGCAGTTAGATCTGGGATCAGCGCACCCATTCAACGAGGTTGATCTGTACCCACGTTCTGATGGGGCCAATGCTGGCTATGGCTTTCCCATCGATTTCACTATCGCGGTCTCTAACAATGGGACTACCTGGACCACCGTGGTGACGAAGACGGGCTACAGCCTTCCTTCGGGAGTGCAAAGTTTCGTTTTCTCTTCACAAACGGCGCGTTATGTACGCGTCACTGGTACTAATCTCCGTCCCAATCCCAACGACAGCAATAAGTATCGTATGCAGTTCGCTGAAATCAGCGTGTATTAAAAGTCTGAGCCAGAAGAACCCATGCAGGCGCGACGCAACGTGTCTGCATGGGTTCCTGGTGGAGCTAGAGACATGGAATTGACCTGATTTTGACTTTCCTGAACGCTCTGTCCATCGACTAACCATCCCGACATCGCAAAACAGTCTATCAACAGAAGAAAGGACAATATTTGACCAGTTCCATTCCAAAATGGACAGTTCACCGAAACGATGAGAGAATTCGCTCCTAGGGACTTGCAATTTCCGTTCAGACCTGGTATATTGCTTGCATGAGCAATCAACAAACTGGACCTGAACCGTCAGAGGAACAACACAAGACGAGAGAACGCATCATCGCCGCAGCCTCGAAGGTGCTGGCAGAGAAGGGATATGATGCGACCACGCTGAGGGAAATCTCACGCGAAGCCCAGGCTGGACCAGGGCTGGTGCATTATTACTTCGGTGGCAAGGATGCATTGCTCGTTGAGGTGCTGCAAACTGCTGGTCAGCATTTCCACCAAAGAATGGAGCACCTTATCCAGCAGATCCCTGCAGATCAGTCTCTCGAAGCGTTTTTGACGCAACTCTCTGAACGTGTCGGGCAGGAATCTGAGGTGTATCGCCTGCGCTACGAAGCGTTCTCGCTTGGCTTACACAATTCCATCATTGCACCTGCGGTGCGAGAGCGGCTTGCACAGCGACGGGAAGAAATTGGCTCAGTCATGGCAAAGGTCTTGGAGAACATAGAGAGAGCAGAAGGGATAAAGGGTCCATCGGTCGATCCAAAGATCCTGGCGGCTCTTCTGCTTTCTCTTTTCGATGGATTGGCATTGCAAAAGATCCTGGATCCCACCTTCGATCTTGATGCTTCGTATCAATTACTCGAGCGCATGTTGCGTCTTTTATTGTCTGATCATGCATGAGAGACCTTATCACGATGACGGTTTTGACCGCTTCGCCAGTTTCTGGATTGTCTGCTTGCTCGAACAAGCAAGAAAAGAAAGGATTTTTTATGAATGTTGTCGTACTGAAGGCGGGAGAAGGACACACGCTCCCTCTCGGTCCTATTCAGATGGTGGTGCAGGAGGATGGAACGCATACGCGGGGAACACTGGGCGTCGCCGAATTCGAGGTGGCTCCTCATGCTCCCACCCCTCCTCCTCATATCCATCACGCGCATGAAGAGGGTTTTTACGTCCTGGAAGGCGAATTGGAGTTTCTGGCTGGGACCCAGACCGTGCGGGCCAGTCAAGGCACGTTCGTGATGGTGCCCATTGGAGCCGTTCATACCTTTAGCAACCCGACGGACAAGCCTGCTCGTTTTCTCAACACGTTTACGCCTCCGTTCTATATTGGCTACTTTGAAGCTTTAAGTGAGCTTCTCCTGGCCGGCGGTACTCTGGGTCCGCAACAATTTGCTGAATTAATGGCTCGCTACGATACAGAGGTTGTTTCTTAGTTGTTTTTTTAATCATATTGCTTGCTTGAGCAATACAGAACGCGTCACGGCTCTCTCGCATGGAAACGAGGAAGCTGGACCCAAAAGAAAGGTTGCATTCTATGACCACGTTACCTACTCCTCTCACAACCCGAAGAGAGTCTTTCGCTGATGGCTTGACCGTGCGCTTTGACGAGCGAGAGAACAACGGTCGTCCCATGCTCATCTTGCATGGTGGTGGCGGTCAGCAGACCGTGGCTGGCCTCGCGGCAGGGCTGTCCAGGGCGCACGTTGTGGTGCCGACCCACCCTGGCTTTGGGGGCGAGCCACGTCCTGAGTGGTTCGATAGTATTGATGATCTCGCCTTCGCCTATCTGGACCTGCTCGAACGGCTCGACCTGCGTGAGGTCCTGGTCATTGGCTCCTCGATGGGTGGCTGGATCGCGTCCGCCATGGCTTTGCACGATACCACGCAGCGGCTTGGCGGTCTCATGCTGATCAATGCCGCTGGCATTCGAGTTGAGGGGTATCCCGTTGTTGATGTCTCCACCCTGGCTCCTGATGAGCTCCTGGCCCTCAGCTTCCACAACCCGGCACCCTTCCGCGTCGACCCAGCGACCGTGACCCCGGAACAGGTCGAGGGCCGCAAGGCCAACGCTCGGGCACTCGCGGTCTATGATCAGGGGCTGGGCAGTGCGGATCCCAAGCTGAGGCGGCGGCTCAAGCGCGTGAACATCCCGGTCCTGGTTGCGTGGGGAGAGAGCGATCGCGTGATTCTGCCTGAGTATGGCCGTGCCTATGCCCAATCGTTCCCGAACGCTCGCTTCGAACTCATCCCAGAAGCTGGTCACCTTCCGCAGATCGAGCAGCCTCAACGCCTGCTCCCCCTTGTGCGCCAGTTCGCGCTCAGCATCAGGGCGACGTCGCCGACCGCAGGATCGTTCGAGGAACGGTAACCCGTACGGCGAAACGTAGGGGTGTCACAGGTTCTGTCATACGAAGTGTGCTACCATAAGAGAGCATTGGAGTCTGGTTCTCTGCAAGACACGCTTCTGGTGATGTGTCATTTCAGGCCACGTGCACCCCACTTGGCTAGTAGGTTACCCGTATTCTATCTCCTCATTGGAAACGTGTCAATCGGAACTGCTCCAATGAGGAGGAGTTGGGGAGAAAGCAGCCCGAGGTTCTCTAGAGCTTCATGTCAATATCGCATCTAAATAAACTTATCAACGATAAAACAAAAAAGAGGAGGTGATAAAATAGGTCAAAAAAGCAGGAGACCATGAGATGGAAGAGGCAGCACCTGAAAAAAGAATGCCCTGAAGAGAGGGTTGCATCCCCTGCAGAAAACCAGCCGAGGGAAAAGATCCAGGAATTGTCAACACATATGCAGGCGCCTCGACGAGCATCACGACGATCTGGATGAAGCGGTGAAGACCGTTGCGAGGCTTCTGCTGAGTGGAGTGCGTCTAGAACTGAAAGGACTATGTTGATATGTCACCAGAAAGTAACATGCTGCTGGCTCATCTCGTGTGGGAAGAAGTCTGGCACCAGGGCCACTTGAGCCGGATCGACGAACTCTTCACCACCGATTTCGTGAGGCACGATCCAGGGAGAGAGCTGCGTGGAACCGATCAGAACCGGCAGTTTATCAGCAGTATCCGCACAGCCTTCCCCGATGTGCATTATGTCGTTGAGGATCAAATCGCCGAGGGAGACAAAGTGGTTGTGCGCTACCGTTTTCAGGGCACCCACCTGGGCGCATTTCAGGGGATGCCACCGACGGGTAAGCAGGTCGCCTATACAGGGATTCTCATCTATCGCATAGCAGACGGCAAGATCGCCGAACAATGGACCGAATTTGATCTGCTCGGCTTTCTTCGACAACTTGGCGTTCTCCGCAGTTCCTGAGAAGGAGGAAGCACCGACCTCACCAAAAAACAGAGATATCGTATCGCATGTATTGTCTTTTATTTACTAATACGTAATATTTTACGTACATATCACGTATACGAGGAGAGAATAGCCTAAAAATAACTGTTACGTCTTAAGGTCTGTGAATTCTTGGTCAAGAAATCTCATCAGACTGCTCCTAAATGCTTAGTGATACCAATGCTGAAAGGCACGGGATCAAAGCCAAACAGGTCAACGAACTGAGCAGAATGCGCTGTAAAATTCTCGCGCTTCAACATGTTCAGTTCCTCGGTTGTGATTGGGCCGTGGCCTGAAAACTTGTCGGTCACGTTGGTGATTAGTGACATGAGGCTACAGGGAATATGTACTTTGCATGCGCCACGGCTTTTCCCAGACGTTCGGGCCAGCAGATCAAGCAGGTCATTGAAGGTCAGCACTTCGCTTCCGCCTATATCAGCGACGACAGCCGATAGATCTGGACGTTGTAACGCGATCAACACGGCTTGTACAAGATCATCTATGGAGAGTGGCTGCACTCGATAACGCCCATCGCATGGCACGGGTGTCACCGGCAGACGTGCCATGCGTGAAAAGAAAGCCATCGAATGATCGCCGGGGCCATACACCAACGATGGGCGCAAAATGACGTAGGGCACGCCTAGCTGAGCCAGATAGTGATCGGCGGCCAGTTTGCTGCGATGAAAGCCACTACGAGCCATTTCATCGGCACCAAGCGCACTGATCTGCACAATCTTGCTGACTCCTGCTCTCACGGCAGTCTCAAACAGTGCCATTGGAGAGTATGTATGCACCTGCGCAAAACTGGTCAGACGGGTTTCACGGATAATCCCAACCGCATTAATCACCAGATCGTGCCCGGCCACATGGTCGACCCAATTCTCCGGGCGTGTCCACTCACCTTCCACAATCCGCACGCCTGGCAAATCCTTGAGGGATGCACGGGATGCAACAGCCTGGCGCGAGGCTGAACGAATCAGGCAGCTAACCTGATAGCCATGCGAGGAGAGCGCACGCAGAATATGGCCTCCAATGAAGCCGGTAGCGCCGGTAAGAAAAATCTTCAAAGCATCACCTCACTGATTTTTCGGAACAAGGAGCAGAGATACGCCCACGATCCCATTGATAGCGAATAGGCTCAACCTCATAGCAGATCTCTGGCTGCACATCATACTCGCGTAGAAAGGCCCAGTTCGCGTACTCAACCTGCACCAGACGGCTGCGCCAGGCCTGCTCATCACGCGTAATATGCACCACGTTGGCCTGGCCGGCACTGTTCAGCGAGAGACCATACGGCTTGTACTTTAAAAAAGCGGCAGCCTCATCGAGGGAAGAAAAGGCCGAATGTGGCTCAAGTTGCGGAGCCACGTTGGGTAACAGGCATACATGCGCGGGCGCATCAGGCGAATCTAGCCGTATCTCTAGCGCTTCTTGGTCCTGCTGAAGCTGAAGCGAAGCGATGTGAAAATGAAAATCGGTCAGAAGATTGCCTGCCAGCACCATTAGGCGCTGGTCGCAATCGCTGCGTAGGAAGTAGAGACCCTCAATTGCCTTGCCATGTGCTAGAGGAAGGCGTGCATAGAGGCGATACGCCAGATGCCAGTAATGAACCCCGATGAGCGCGGGGAAATGCTTTGGCCGCATGGAGCGAATGTGGCAAACGACGATATTCCAGAATGCATACTTCCCATACGTCACTAGCTCCAGTGGCCAGGGAAGCAACATACGCACCAGTTCAACCGGTGTGCGATAGGTAAAAAGCCAGCAGCGATCTAGGTTCCCTACCACGGTGATTGGATTTTTCTGCCAGAGCATCAGCGACCTCCTTGCAAAAGGCGACGAAAAAGAGCAAACAAGAGTACGCCACTGCCATTGAGCACGGCTATCCAGGAGAGTACTGTTTTCCAGGCAGGCACATCCAGCGCGTGCAACTGTCTAACCAGTGCCGTGACCATTACGATATTAGAAAAACCAACCAGGGCAACGTTCCAGCGCGTCAGAAAAGCCTCCTCAAAACCGCCTTTCAAACGAAACCACAGATTGATGCCTGCGCCACTCACTAGCACACCCTCACCATACGCCATCGTTGTCAGGCAGGCCTGTACGCAAGTCAGCGTCCGGAGATGGCTGAGCAGGACTAGAAACGGCCCAAAGAGACACCAGGCACCTCCCGCCGAGAGTGCCAGCCACAAAGCGCTACGCTCTGGTCGCCACCTACGAAAAAGCAGGCTCAAGGAAGCGCCATAGAGCAGAGAACCTCCTACAGCAATCGTGGTCAATTTGCTCCAAAGTTGGTAAGGCACGCGGGCCTGGACCGTCTGTGCCTGATCGAAGGCTTGCAAGTGCCTTCCGGGATAGCGCAAACAAAGACGAAGCGACGGAGCAAAAAAGCCCCAAGATTCTTCTCGCTTGAAATGCATAGTGATTTTCTCTTTCTCCTTGCAGATGCAGGATCATTGCTTTTCGGACGCTCGCGATTTCGCCCTCTATCATAAAAGTGAACATGTTCACTTTTATGATAGAATAAAAAACAGATTGTGTCAAGAGAGATCCCAGGAAAAGCTACTTTTCCTTCCGCAACTGGCAACTGCCAGGTTCCCAGAAAAGGACACGGGGCAACTGCTCGTGCACTCTGCTATCGAGGAAACAGGCTTGACAGCGGCAGCAGAGTCGCACATAATCCGGAAGAGTAAAACTTGGGAGGAGAGAGAATGGAGACACAATCGACCAGGGCCACACAGAAGGCGCTCTTAACACGGCAGCGTATCCTCGATACAGCGCTCAGCTTGTTCGTGAGCAAAGGGTACGAGAAAACCACAATGCGCGAGATAGCGACCGAAGCTGGCTGTTCGCTTGGACTAGCCTACCGTTATTTCGCCAGTAAAGAGGAACTGGTACTTGAACTCTACCGCAACCTGGTAGCTCAGTTGGAGGAGCAGGCCAATCAGCTTGCACCAGACTCAATTGCAGAGCGTTTTCAACATATCATAGTGCGTCAGTTTGAACTCATGACCCCACATCGCAAAACACTAGGAGCCATGTTCGGTCCCGCACTGAATCCACAAACTCCTGCTGGTGTCTTTGGAGCAAACACCAGCGACGTACGTCGGCAGGCTCGCGACATCTATATCAAAATCGTGAGTGGATCCAGGGATGCTCCGCGAGGCGTGCAAATCGAGGAGATGGCCACGAATTCTCTATGGCATGCAGTTGGCACTCACGCTTTTCTGGCTGCAAGACCTGAGTCCAGGTACGCAAAAGACCGACGAATTTATCACATTCCTGCGCGACATGCTGGCTCTGATCCGCCCACTCTTGCGGCTCCCAGTCGTCTCTAAAGCACTGGCGCGTCTGGTTGGAATCGTTGGTCCCATGTTGGGCGATTTCAAAGAAGCATGAAGACCTGAAATTATGCTTGCCAACCCGTTTCGCGTAACCATCTTTCCATGTTCAGTAACGAAGGATACAGGGCACCCAGGGCTGGAATCACGGCCTGATGTGCGTGCTGCTCGTAGGCTAAACGCAGACTAAAATGCTTCTGAGGAAATATTCTGCAATACGAAGTTTGTCTTACTCTGGTTCTCTAGCTCTACGAAATTGGTGCAGAGTCACGTTGCATTCGTTGCCGAGCTATTTAGCGTGGCAGCAAATGCTGAATAGGAGGGAGGTTTCACGCCCATCCTGTTCTCCTTTCCGTTTTTGCAACCCAATCATCAAGAGAACCTGCAAGCCTCCTCCTGTTCGCTTGTGCGAGGAGATTTCATGTTCCTCCACCCTTTCGTGGGATCTTGCCTATATCAGCAGGTGAAGGCTGAGTAATGGTAATTTCTTCTCTCATCATAATCTGAGCATTTGTCGCGTGGATAGAACCAATACTGCTCTTTACATTACTTGTAGGAGCGGCTTTCACCCGAAGGATAGAGACCCTGTATCTGTGCCTGGATAACTGCTTGTGTACGTGTTTTGACCCCGAGTTTGTTATAGATGTTGTTGGTATGTCGTTTCACCGTACCTACAGTGACAACGAGCTTCTGAGCAATTTCCTGGTTCGTCAGCCCATTGCAGAGGCATGCTAGCACCTCTAATTCTCTTGCACTGAGCGAATCGCAGAGAGGAAAACTGTTTTGAATATGATGTTGCTCTGCTATTGCTAATGCACGCCTGAGAGTATAGAGAACTTCACTTGTGCGGTTTTGTTGTTGAAAAAGGGCAGCTTGCAAAAGTAGCACTTCAAATGTATTATCGATTATTTTTTGTTCAGATGCGCTTTTTTCTTGTAAAGTATGTGAAATTTCATAGTAATTTACCAATTTTGTTTTACACCTTTCTAAGAAATAAGACAGCAAAAAGGTTCTTAAAGATTTTTTGCGGAAAATTCTGTATTATGAAGCTCAAGTTGCTTACTGTATAGACGCTGCTAATACCGTTTTTGGGGGATCAGATGCTGTGCTTTATCTGTGTGAGAGCGGGAATTAGAGCACGATGAATGTCCTGCAAGAGTGTTTTTCGCATGGGTTGTATGAAGAAATGGTTGCCGGGGTACATATGCAAAGAGAAAGTGCTTTGTGTTTGAGCCTCCCAGGCTCCCAGCGACGCACGATCTGCGCGAGAATCGCGCGTGCCGCCGAAAGCTGAGATGGGGCAGATAAGAGGATGCTCAGAAACGTAGGTATATGTTTCGTAGATAGCAAGGTCTGCACGTAGCAGCGGTAAGAGGAAACGCATCATATCGGGATCATTGAGAATGGCTTCTGGTGTGCCGTTGAAATGACGAAGGTGCTCTATAAATTCGCTATCCGCTAGATGACTTATAGCTGGATTGGGGTTAGGTAGTTGAGGCGCATGGTGGGCGGATACAAAGAGATGAAGCGGAGTTGGACCATGTTGTTGTCGCAGATGTCGGGCCAACGCGAAACTTATGATGGCACCCATACTGTGTCCATAGAATGCGAATGGCATGTTCATATATGGACGTAGTACCTTCCCCAGCGCGGTCACAAGGGGTTCCATATGTAAAAAAGGTTTTTCATGTAAGCGATTTTCTCTGCCGGGTAGTTGTATTGGACAGATTTCTATATCGGAAGTAATCGCACCACGCCAGGAGAGATACGACGATGCTCCTCCTCCGGCAAAAGGAAAACAGAATAAACGCATACGAGCATGTGAGTCAGGATTTATTTTTACCCAGGCATCAGGGATTATTTGTTCGTTCATGGTATTTTGTCCTTTGTTGTGAAAAAATCTTAAAATGTGCCGTAACTCCTCAGGTCTCCTCGCCACCTGCGGCGCTGAGGAGTCCCGTAAAGGCATCTGAGTAGTTACAATGTGCCTTGAAACAAGAGCATTTTTATGCGTTGCATGTCTCTAACGCTTGTTCAATACAGAAAGTCAGTTGTTTAGCCAGAGTCTCTACGAAGGGAACCCTTACTATTTCATAGTGATTTCCCGGTACTGTGTAGATCTTTGGTGCCTGTGAAACAAATTGGTGCCATCCATGAGCAGGATCGTCAGTTGCCTCCGTTTCGCTAGCGTTAAAGAGCGTCAGTTGCCCCTGATACTGTCGTGCCTGGTAATGCTGAACAGCCGCAATGTTGCTTCTGAATGCGTCAAATAGCCTTTGCACCTGTGGTAATCCACTGTCGGGAGGTAAGATATTCGCTTTTCTAGCATAGTCCAATAACAGGAGCAATTGTTGTTGCTGATTAAGTTGAAGTGCCTCTTCTTCGTACGTTATTGGAAGTTCTATGTTAAAAAGACCTTCCAGATCCTGTACGAGGCGCGAGACAATGGCTGCATCGTCCTGAATACGATCAGATTGATGGTAGGAAGGGCCGTAGCTATCTAGCAGGGCAAGCAGAGCAACTTTCTGGCCTTGTTCTTGTAGCTGACAAGCCATTTCAAAGGCAATGACACCTCCTAATGACCAGCCGCCTAAAAGGTAGGGTCCTTGCGGTTGGAGAGAACGCATAGCTTGTATGTAATGGGCGGCCATTTGTGCTAGCGGCACATATTTTTGTCCCTCAGCAAGAGGGATCATTTCTAATCCGTAGAAGGGTTGCTCTTTGCCTAATTGTCGTGCTAAATCAACGTAACAAAAGACTTCTCCTCCAACGGGATGCACACAAAAGAAGGGACGTTTTGTGCCACTTGTCTGGATGCCTACTAGAGGTGTCTGGGGAAGTACCTGCTGTTGCTGCCGCAGCAATGTAGCTAAATGCTCAATACGCGAATGCTGGAAGAGTGTAGACAATGGGAGATGTTGTCCAAAAACAGCCTGGACACGTGCCATGAAGCGCACTGCTAACAATGAATGGCCGCCAAGATCAAAAAAGTTATCAGTCACTCCAATTGGATGCCTGTTGAGTAAGTCTTCCCAGATCTGAACGAGTTGCATTTCAATAGTGTCGCGTGGCGCAACATACGCCGTTTGCGGTTCAACGATTATCGTGTGCGGAAGAGGAAGGGCCGCCCGATCAACTTTGCCGTTTGCCATCAGGGGAAACGACTCAAGAGCGATGTAGTATGCAGGCACCATATGTTCAGGGAGGCGTTCTTTTAAGAATTGACGTAGTATGTTGTTTAATTGTGATATGTCTTGCCCGATCACATAAGCAATCAGCTGCTGCTCACCGGGCAGAACTTCGCGCATCTGTACCACGCTTGTGCGCACGGATGGATGCTGGTTGAGTATTGTTTCTATTTCCTCTAACTCGATACGATATCCGCGTAGTTTGACTTGTCGATCCAGTCGTCCCATATACTCTATGTTGCCATCGGAGCGATAGCGGGCCCTGTCTCCTGTTCGGTATAGCCTGGCTTCAGGCTCTTGACTGAAAGGATCAGGGATGAAACGCCTGGCGGTCAAAGTCTCCTGCCTCCAATATCCACGACCAATTCCTATGCCACCGATATAAAGCTCACCGACGGTGCCGATGGGAACTACCTGTTGATAAGCATCCAATATGTAGATCCGCACGTTATGAATAGGTTTCCCGATGGGGATTGTCGTTGCGTAATCTTCTAGCTGACAACGCCAGGCTGCGACGTCGATGGCGGTCTCGGCAGGCCCATAGTGGTTGTGTAGTTCGACTTCTGGTAACGTCTGCAGGCAGCGACGTGCAAGATCAACGGAGAGGGCTTCACCTCCGCTAAAGAGACGTTTGAGTACATGAGCGCAGCGCGTGACGGTGGGCATCTGCAGGAAAGCATCGAGCATGGAAGGCACAAAATGTAGGGTGGTGATCTGGTACTGACAAATTGTTTCGACCAGATATGCAGGATCACGATGCCCTTCAGGTTGGGCCAATACCATACAAGCACCCGTCATCAGGGGCCAGAAAATTCCCATACAGACACATCGAAGCTGAACGGCGTTTTTTGTAACACACGCTCCTCCGCGCATAGGCTATAGCGATCTTGTAGCCATTGTAGTCGGCAGCAAAGTGCCTCGTGGGTGTTCATTGCACCTTTGGGTCGACCGGTCGAGCCTGAAGTATAGATAACATAAGCCAAATTTTGTGCATTGACGGGACTATAAGGATTATCAAATACCTCGTTTGCAAGCAGAGATTGTATCTGATCTATGCAAAGTATCTGTCGTCCTGTGGCTGTGGGGATATGATCGCGCAACTCGCTTTGTGTCAGGAGAACTGAGACGTCTGCATCATCAAGCATATAATTCAGACGTTCCTGTGGATAACCGGGGTCCAGTGGTACGTAAGCCCCGCCAGATTTGAGGACTGCTAGCAAGGCGATGACCAGTTCTAATGAGCGAGGTAAACAGATTCCTACTAGTATATCTGGTCCGATTCCCATGTGTTGCAAATGGTGTGCAAGCTGGTTCGCACGCCTGTTGAGCTCTTCATAGCTCAGACTACCATCTGTTGCAAGTACGGCAACTCGTTGTGGCGCTTTTTGGACTTGTTGCTGAATGAGTTGATGAACACAGATGTCTTTAGGATAGGGCCGTGCGGTATTATTCCATGTATAAAGTATCTTTTGCCTCTCCTCTCTCGTCAGAATTTCTGCACGACTAATTGATTGTTCTGGATGAGTCACGAGATCTTGCAAAAGGACCTGGAAGTGCGCCACCAGGCAATCCATTGTGTGAACATCAAATAGATCAGTATTATACTCCAGGATACCAGATAGGCTACCTTCGTTCTCTTGCATTGTGAGGCTCAGATCGACCTTTGTAGTATGCGTAGATGCCTCTACTGTTTCCACCTGCAGATCGGCGAGTTGCAATGACGTTGTTGAGGCATTCTCAAATCCAAACAAGACCTGAACGAGGGGAGAGCGGCTGGCATCACGCGCTTCCTGGACAGCCTCCACGATCTGCTCAAAAGGAACCTCCTGGTGGCTATACGTCTCCAGAGCCATCTCCTGTACGCGGTGAATGAGCTCTTGAAAGGAGGGGTCACCTGAGAGATCGATGCGCAACGCAAGCGTATTGACGAAGAAGCCGATCAGGTTCTCAATCTGAGGATGAGTGCGATTGGCGACGATGGTTCCTATGACGAGATCGTCCTGAGCAGTGGTGCGCATGAGCAGGACGGAAAAAGCCGAGAGCAGCGTCATAAAAAGGGTCGCTCCCAACCGTTTGCTGAGTTGATGGACCTGCTGGCTCACTTCTGCGGAGAGGTGGAAATGGCTGGTCCGACCGTGAAAGGTGCGCACAGGTGGGCGGGGATGGTCCAGAGGAAGTTCTAAGGAGGTCGGGCGACCAGCCAGGAAGTGTTTCCAGTAGAGCAGATGCTGCTCCAGATGACTTCCCTGGAGTCGCTGTCGTTGCCAGACGGCATAATCGGCATATTGAATGGGAAGAGGAGGCAGTGGAGAGGGTTGCTGATTGACAAAGGCATTATAGAGAGCAGCCAGTTCCTGCCCCATCACTCCAATCGACCATCCATCCGAGATGATATGGTGCATCGTGAGCAGGAGAAGATGACTCTGTTCTTGCAAGCGCAGAAGATGAAAGCGCAGAAGGGGTCCGTGAGCCAGATCAAAGGGCGTTTCAAATTCCTCTTGCATCGCATGTTTGGCTCGTATTGTACTCTCTGCGGGAGAAAGGGAGCTGAGGTCAGTGTACTGCAAGAATGTGGACGGTACGGGCATGATTTTTTGTAGAGGGCTACCATTGACGTTGGCAATACATCCTCGTAATACTTCGTGACGTGTAAGTATTTCCCGCAGACTCTGTTCTAAAGCCATGTTGTGGAGTTTTCCTGTCAGATGCAGAGCAAGAGGGATAATGTAGGTAGAACTACCAGGGTTAAGTTGATCCTGAAACCACAAGCGTTGTTGTGCAAAAGAAAGTGGGAAGAGTGCATCATCGGTACGGCGAGATATATTTTTTTCAGCCTGGGTTGCGGATGAAGGTATCTCGCGGCCTTCTTTTTTGAGTAGAGACTGTAATAAGGCTACTTTCTGTGTTGAAAGTTGATAATCTTTCCTGGCTGAATGACTCATTTCCTTTTTCCCCTTTTTTCTTTGCGTTGTCGTTTCTTTTATAGCAACTAAAGTAAATTACTCAGGCGTTGTTCTGGTTGGGCAAGCAGAAGCCCTAGTAGATGGATAAAGCGATTTTGCAGACATTCTATGGTTGAAGTATCGAACAGATCAGTGTTGTACTCCCAGGTGCCATCCAGATGATCCCCGTCATGGTTTTCATCAATCGAGAGCGAGAGATCGAACTTGGCGCTCTGGGCATCTCTATCAACAAGGTCAATGCGCAAGTTGGTCATAACTACGTCAGGTAGAGGTGTGTTTTGCACTACAAACAAGACCTGAACAAGAGGCGGACGGCTGGCATCACGCGCTTCCTGGACAGCCTCCACGATCTGCTCAAAAGGAACCTCCTGGTGGCTATAGACGCTCCAGAGCGATCTCCTGCAGGCGGTGAATGAGCTCTTGAAAGGAGGGGTCACCTGAGAGATCGATGCGCAACGCAAGCGTATTGACGAAGAAGCCGATCAGGTTCTCAATCTGAGGATGAGTGCGATTGGCGACGACGGTTCCTATGACGAGATCGTCCTGAGCAGTGGTGCGCATGAGCAGGACGGAAAAAGCCGAGAGCAGCGTCATAAAAAGGGTCGCTCCCAACCGTTTGCTGAGTTGATGGACCTGCTGGCTCACTTCTGCGGAGAGGTGGAAATGGCTGGTCCGACCGTGAAAGGTGCGCACAGGTGGGCGGGGATGGTCCAGAGGAAGTTCTAAGGAGGTCGGGCGACCAGCCAGGAAGTGTTTCCAGTAGAGCAGATGCTGCTCCAGATGACTTCCCTGGAGTCGCTGTCGTTGCCAGACGGCATAATCGGCATATTGAATGGGAAGAGGAGGCAGTGGAGAGGGCTGCTGATTGACAAAGGCATTATAGAGAGCAGCCAGTTCCTGCCCCATCACTCCAATCGACCATCCATCCGAGATGATATGGTGCATCGTGAGCAGGAGAAGATGACTCTGTTCTTGCAAGCGCAGAAGATGAAAGCGTAGAAGGGGTCCCTGAGCCAGATCAAAGGGTGTTTGAGCTTCCTGTATAATCCATTGTTCTTTTCTCTGATCACGCAGGTGGGGAGCCATTTCACGCAAGTCAATAATGGTGAGTGGAATGTCTGGCATTGCTATAATCTTTTGAATTGGACGCCCATCAATATTAGCAAAAACTGTGCGTAGTATCTCATGCCGTCGGACAATCTCGCGTAGACTTTGTTGTAACGCTACGATGTGCAGATCGCCTGTTAGTTGTAGCTGAAGTGGAATGTTATAGGTCGCCTGCCCTGGATCGAGTTGATCTAGAAACCATAAACGCTGTTGCGCGAAGGAGAGGGGTAGATCACGATCACGAGGAACTGCACAAAGAGGTGGAGGAAGTTGTTCCTGTGTGCCGGAGAGCAATCTGCTCTCAATATGCACGGCCAGTTCAGCGATAGTAGGAGAGCGAAAGAGCTCAGTGAGCGACCGCTCTATGTGCAGTTCGTGACGTATCCGCGAAAGGAGCTGGATCGCTTTAAGCGAGTTGCCACCCAGCTCAAAAAAGTTATCGTGAATGCCGATCTGTGGCACATCCAAGACTTCCATACAGATATTTGCCAGCACCTGTTCAACCTGGCTACGCGGAGCAACAAAATCGTCGCTAAGCGAGAGTCGTGTCTGGGTATAAGCGGGGGGAGGCAAGGATCGTGTATCTAATTTGCCACTATGCGTGAGGGGGAATACATCCATTACAACAAAGGCAGAGGGCACCATGTAATCTGGAAGTTGTGCACGTAAGAAATCACGCACTTGCAAAATGATTTGCTGTGAATTTATAAGGCCATATGCTCCTGGAACTGCCTGCATATTCTCTGTAGATTGATTGGGAATGAAGTAGGCGACCAATTGTGTGTTATCTGATTGATAGGTATGAAAGATGACCACAGCCTGTTGCACCAGGGGATGACGTAACATAACAGTCTGTATCTCGCTTAATTCAATGCGATGGCCGTGAATTTTGACCTGATGATCGCGCCGCCCCAGATAGTCGATGGTGCCGTCTGCCCGATAACGTACCAGATCGCCAGTTTTATATAAACGCGCTCCTGGCTGCTGACTAAATGGATCTGGAATAAATCTTTCCTTCGTCAGTTCTGCTCGATTGAGATAGCCTCGCCCGACAGGAAGGCCACCGATAAACAATTCACCAGGAACACCAATAGGTACGATCTGTAGCTGCTCGTCCAGGATATAGAGCTGTGTATTTGCTATAGGACGCCCAATCGGAACACGCTTCTGGCTATCGTCGCGCCGACAGTCCCAGAATGTTACCTCTACAGCAGTTTCAGTTGGACCATAGAGATTATGCAATGCCGCAGGGCAACGTGCGAAGAAACGCTCCTGTATCTTGTATGATAACGCTTCGCCACTACACATTACACGCTTGAGCGATGTGCAATGTTCTATTCCAGGCTCTTCCAGGAAAAGGTTCAGCATTGAGGGTACAAAGTGTATGGTGGTAATAGCTTCTCGGATAATCACTTCTACCAGATAACTGGGGTCTTTGTGCCCTTCTGGCCGGGCCATTACCAACCTGGAGCCACTGATCAGTGGGCAAAAGAGTTCTCCTACTGAAACATCAAAACTGTATGGGCTTTTCTGTAAGACGCTGTCTTGTGAGTCCATCTGATACGCGTCTTTCATCCAGAGCAGCCGATTACAAACCGCACGATGCTCGTTCATTGCCCCTTTGGGATTACCTGTTGAGCCAGAAGTGTAGATGACATAGGCCAGATGTTCAGGAAGCACAGTATGGGCCGGATTAGTTGTATTGTGTATGGCAATGCGCTGTTGATCAAGCTCGAAACAAACTATAGATCCCGCAAAAGTGGGTAAAGAGTTCATCAAGTGCTTCTGCGTAAGCAGCACGGACAGATTGGCATCGTTAAACATATAGGCCAGGCGCTCTTTGGGATTTGTGGGGTCTAGAGGCACATAAGCGCCCCCCGCCTTCATAATTGCCAGTAGACCAATAACCATCTCTAGAGAACGCTCGACTGCAATACCAACCAGCATTTCATCCTTTACACCAAGCGCCATTAGAAAATGTGCAAGTTGGTTTGCACGTTGGTTCAACTCATAATAGGTCAGCGAAGCCCCTTCATAGACAATCGCCACCTTCTGTGGTGTACGTATTACTTGCTCTTCAAACAAGGTATGGATGCAATGATGATCTTGCGCAGTCACAGCAGTAGCGTTCCACTCAATAACGATCTGTTGCCATTCCTGTTCTGTCACCAGCTTGATTTCTGCGATCCGTTGATCCGGGTTGGCAAGAATACCTTCCAGCACCATCTGATAGTGACCAGACAAACGTTGTATGGTTGAAGGCGCAAACAGCCCGCTGTCGTATTCAATGCTCACTATCTGCCACTGTGTTCCCTCAAAAACGCGCAGGCCGATATCGTATTGAGCCTCTTCTTGCTCAATAGGAAATGGTTCCAGATGTATTCCCGCAAACGATGCGCCTCCAAATATCCTTTCATAGGCAAAAACAACCTGAAATAATGCGGAGCGGCTTATGTCATATTCAGGCTGTGTTGTCTCCATTACCAGTTCAAAGGGCAGATCCTGATAGCCTGTCACTTGCTTATTTGCTTCTAATACCTGTCCTAACACGTCGTGTATGCTCAGATTGCCGGAGAGGCACATAGGTATGGCGGTCATAGTGGTAATTGGACCGATAACGCTCTCTATTTCAGGATGTGAGCGTGGGGTTGAAAATGTACCAATAATCATATCCTGTTGGGAGGTATAGCGATATAAGAGTATCTGCAACGCGGCCTGGAATACTAGCGCAGGTGTTACCAGTTCTCGTTGACAGAATTCCTGCAACTTGCTGGTTAAGATCGGTGTAATAAGGGACTGGAGTATCTTGAGCGGTGAGCGGTGAGCGCTTAACCTGAGATAGTCAGCGGGTAGCTCCAGAGTACTCGTTCTATCAGCCAGTCGTTGTTTCCAGAGGGCAAGCTGTTGCTCACAGGCTTTGCTACGTAACCATTGCTGCTGCCAGACAGCATAATCTGCATATTGGATTGCTATGTCACGAAGAGGCGCGGATGCGTCAGCAATTGCGGCATTATAGAGCAAAGCCAGTTCATGCCCAAGTAGTGTAAGAGATTGACGATCAGAGATAATTTGATGCAGCGTCAATTGCAGCACATATGTATCCTTGTCGGTGCAGATCAATAGTGCTCGCAGCAGGGGACCATTTGCCAACTGAAAGGGACGTTGAGCCTCCTGTTGCACCATTTGTTGGAGCTGTTGTTCGCCGTCGTACCGAGAAAGCTTCGAGAGATCAACCCGCCGTAATGGGAGAGTGGGAGAAGAAATGAGTTGCTGTACTGGCTGCCCTTCTCTATCATAGAATACACTGCGTAGCATCTCATGTCGTACAACGAGATTTTGTAAGCTTTGTTCCAGGCAAACGCGGTCTAAAGGACCCCTGATGCGCCAGGCTGTCGTAATATGATGTTGTGGATTTGCAGGGTCCAACTGGTGCAGAAACCACATGCGCTGTTGAATATAAGAGAGAGGAAACCAGGTTTTGTCCGATCTTGGTAGAATACCAGTAGATGAGAGCGGCGTGGGCGTATCATCATTTATAGCATGTTTTTTCTGCAAGCGTGCCTTTACCAGCTCTATTTTTTTTGTGGATAGTTCAAATGGTTTTTTCACAGAATTCCTCAATGGTTCCCTCTCTCTCTTCACTCGGTTTCATGCAACAGTGCTTCGGCCTCTTCATCGGACAGATCGACGACCGATAGCAATAACAGTGCCGTTGCCTCAACAAGTTCGCGTTCATGCTCATTTTTCAGCATGGCTTCGGCCAGGCTGGCAGTAGTTGGATATTCAAAGATGCGGCGCAGAGGCAGGTCTATAGAAAAAAGATTTTGTAGGCGCACAATCACCTGAGTTGCCAGCAGTGAATGCCCACCAATGTCAAAGAAATTGTCATGGATGCCTACTTGCTCAACTGCAAGAACGCTTGACCAGATACCAGCAATAATCTCTTCAAGAGGTGTGCGTGGTTGCGTATAGGTCTCGGCGCTGCCATCTCGATTACGCAGTGGGGCAGGCAATGCGCGGCGATCAATTTTGCCACTTGTCGTGACGGGAAAGGACTCAAGAAACACATAACTGGTAGGAACCATATATTCTGGCAAATGTCCTTGCAAGAACTGGCGTACCTCTCTTGAGGATAAAGATGATGGCTGTATCCCAACTATATAGGCCACCAGCGAGATCTCCGCGAGAGTATCTTCGTGTGTCTGTACTATACATTCTTCAATCTCAGGATGTTGAAGAAGCACATTTTCGATCTCACCCGGCTCGATGCGATAGCCTCGAATTTTCACTTGCTGATCACTGCGCCCAATATAGTGTAGAAAGCCATCACTGAGGTAGCGCGCGAGATCGCCCGTGCGGTAGAGCCGTTTGCCAGGCTGACCATAAGGATTATTAATGAAGCGTTCAGCAGTCAGATCTGGTTGGTGTAGATACGCACGTGCGAGGCCAACACCTCCAAGATATATTTCCCCCACCGCGCCTCGTGGCACTGGTTGGAGCTGTGGATCGAGTAAGTACACCTGCATATTGGCGATGGGGCGTCCAATAGGCGCTTTATCGCCATGCGGATCGGCGAGGACATCGGTCGGATGATAAAGGAGTGCTGTAATGGTTGTCTCCGTAGGTCCGTAAGTATTGCTCCATTCTATCTGTGAGCCTACATGCTCTATCCATTGGCGATAGTGTGCAGCTTGTACCCGCTCACCGCCTACAATAACCAGGCGTAATGAAGCAGGAAGAGGCAAAGGCGTTGCAACGATACTCGCAACCCATTGATGCCAGAAGGCCGTTGGTAAATCGAGAATAGTGAGGCGTTCATGCTCAATAAAGTGGTAGAGGGATTGTGCTGAAGCCGGTAAGTATTCAGGTCGCAGTACCAGTGTTGCGCCACTTAACCAGGTGGGATACAGTTCTTCTCCCGCAGCATCAAAACTCAAAGATGAGAATTGGAGTACGCGATCACTGGATTGAAACGCAAAATGTTGCGCAATCGCCAGGCTATGATTAACGATCGAACGATGAGAGATAAGCACACCCTTGGGCTTTCCTGTTGAACCGGAGGTATAAATGGCATAAGCGAGATTGTTTCTATCTATCTGCTGCATTGGACTGGTGCTGGGCATCTCTGCCAATCGTTCTCCAGGCGTATCTAAGCATATACTATGAACATCTACAGGCAGATGTGCTTGTAAGGATGTTTGCGTCAGGCATATCTTGATCTGCGCGTCTGCCAGCATCCAGGTGAGCCGCTCTTCAGGAGACGAAGGGTCGAGTGGAACATAGTAGCCCCCGGCCTTCAAAATACCCAGTATTCCTACCATTTGCTCGATGGAGCGCTCCATGCAGATGCCAACTGGGATCTCACTATCAACTCCAAGCGAGTGTAAGTAATGGGCGACCTGATTGGCCCGTTGATTTAACTCCTGATATGTCAGCGTGCTACCTGCGAACTCTAATGCTGGTAACTGAGGCGTGCGGGCTACTTGTTCCTCAAATAATTCGTGCAGGCACCGCTCTGGTCGCGCAACAGTGTCGCCAGTACTCCATTCGGAGAGCAAGAGGTGACGCTCTTGCTCGCTCAAAAGAGGAAACTCGGATAAGCGCTTTTCGGGATTTTGTATAACAGCTTCAAGCAGGCGCTGAAAATGTTGGGACAGTTGCTCGATAGTTGTTGTATCGAAGAGATCTACATTGTATTCAAAGAAGCCGCAGATCTCACTGGCGTCTTCCACGTTCAGATAGAGATCGAATTTGGCCGTATCATTGTCGAGTTCAATGCGTTCAAGGGCCAGACCTTCGATACCCTGGGTATGCATGGGCGTATTCTGTAATATGAACAAAACTTGTAAAGAGGGTATGCGCGTCACCGCCCTCTCAAATGGTACTTCCTGATGTGCATAGGCGGCCAGAGATACATCATGCACACGCTTCAGGAGTGTGCGAAACTCTGGATCGCCTTCCAGGTTTGTGCGCAAGATCAAAGTGTTCACAAAAAAACCGACAACATTTTCCACTTCAGGCACTGTCCGATTGGCAATTGATGTACTGATCATCAGGTCTTGCTGGCCTGTGTAGCGATACAGCAGCGCCTGAAAGGTAGCCATAAGTGTCATGAACAGAGTCGCCTCTTCTTTCTGACAGAATTTGCGTAGCTCACTACTCAATGTGTTCGAGAGCTGAAAATGCAAGGTTTTGCCACGAGAGGTTTGTACATCGAGCCGAGTTTCTATCGGTTGGTAGCTCTATATACGGTGGGCAGTCAGCCAGTTGCTGTTTCCAATAGGCAATCTGGCGTTCAAGCTCTGGCCCCTGTAAACGCTGTTGCTGCCAATAAGCATAGTCAGCGTACTGTATAGGCAAATCGGGTAAAGGGGAAGGTTTATCTGCTAAAAAAGCTTCATATAAGGTGACGATCTCAGGCAGTATCACTCCGATGGACCAGCCATCAGAGATAATGTGATGTTGTGTCAGGACAAAGATATGCTCCGTCGTACTTAGTGAGAGAAGCAGAACGCGGATCAACGGCCCCTGCGACAGGTCAAAAGGCTGGCGTGCATTCTCTGTTGCCAGCTTGATCGCCTCTTTTTCACGCTGCTCAGCTGGATAATGGCTCAAATCAGTCACAGGAAGGTGTATTGTCCAGGGCGCGTTGATGTGCTGGAGCGGAGCACTATCTTCACTGCTCTGGAAGGTCGTGCGCCAGGCTTCATGACGTTGTATCAGTGTATTCAAGCATCGCTCAAGTACTGGTACGTTAAGCTGACCACGGATGCGCATGGCAATAGGAATATGGTAGGTCGCCGTTCCGGGTTCTAATTGGTCCAGAAACCAGAGCCGCTGCTGCGAGAAGGAGGTCGGTGCCATCTCTAACACAGGCCGTTTGGGAATGATGACAGCAGCGCCATCATGGCTGGAAACGCCCTGCAAACGTTTTTCAAGCAATGCCTGTTTGGATGCTGAGAAATTTGAGCGCCGTTTCTCGCGTTCATCTTTTGTAAACATGTCTGTTCCCCTGTTGCACCTTCGATAGAAGATACTTTTTGCAAAAAACACCAGGTGTTCCGCAACGATCATTGATAGATTATTACTTAATACTGCCCTAATGATCCTTTTTGTTTTGCATAGCGCTCACATACCCTGAAAACCACAATTCCTACACAGAGGTAGAGGCACGAGTTGATAATGAGCCAGACCAGACTACCGTTATTCCAGGCGGCTGGCAGCGATTGGCCCTGTAGTACGACGGCGCGTAGCACAAGGATACCTTGTGTTGTGGGCAGCGTCTGAGCAATAATAGCAAGCCACGAAGGAAAGCTTGTGATTGGCAAGAGTGACCCGGTCAAGAATAGGAGTACGTTCTGGAATAAGTCTGCCAGAGAATCAATCTGCTTAAAAACCAGAGCTGTCCCACAGAGCATAAGCGAGAAACCAAACAGGCCCACCAGCGTCAGTGCGAAAATCACAAGACCTTCCCAACGGAATGGGAAGTGTATACCCAGGATCGCTATCAGTAGTGTGGCGGGTAGGACTACAATCACTGTTGATGTTAACAATGTAGCGATCATACGATCAAACAGGAGTATAGTTGGCGAGGTCGGACTCATATACATCTGTTCCAGGGTGCCAATCTGCGCCTCGGACAGGATATCAGAGCTGGTAGTAGTAATCACAATACGTGCATAAAACCACACGACATAGCCCAATAACATCGGAGTTACCAGTGCTGGACGAAAGGAGCCTCCACCGAGAATAAAGCTTGCACCTACAAAGATGAGGATCATCATGAAAAATTGCATGAAGATATTAAACTTGTAATCCCAGAGGATGAGCAGGCGTTTGTATAGCTCGTTATAGAGGGTGAGAGAGAAGCTCATGTTGTTCCTCCTGTGCTCTTTCGTTAATCACGCTCATGAAAACTTCCTCGAGGTTAGGTTCGATCTGCGTAACAGAGACTAATGGAAGATGTAATGTACGTAAGCGGCCAAGCAGTGCATAAAGGGTTGTTTGATCCTCAATAGAGCCCGATAGGGTGGTTTCTCCATCTGTATAACTGAGCGTGAAGCCATCGAAGTTGCTATCTGATAAGTCGACGAGATTTCCCTTAATGCTAATCTGGTAATACTCTTTGCGAAAGAGATGCAGGAGGTCGTCTAAGGGTTGATCGGCGAGAATGCGTCCTTTGCGTATGATGGCGACCCGATCACAGAGCTCTTCGGCCATATCTAATTGATGGGTAGTCAGCACGACTGTTTTTCCCTGCTCATGCACAAGTTTTCTGATCCAACCTTTAACGGTAATTGCGGCTTGAACGTCCAGTCCGAGGGTTGGTTCATCGAGGAGAACAATGGGTGGATTGGCGATCAGGGCGCAAGCAATGGCAACTTTTTGTTGCATGCCGCGTGAAAACGTGCGTATAGGATCGCGTCTACGTTCCCACAGGTCAAGTTCCCTTAACAGGCGTTCCGCTTCGTTGGCGAGTTCCTTTCCCCTACAGCCTTTGAGACGACCAAAGTACATCAGATTTTGCCATGCGGAGAGACGCCAGTAGATGTTGCGCGTGCCCTCCAGAACAGCGCCGATCTGCTGCATGGCATGACGGCGCTGATGGGCTACATCGTAGCCGTTTAAACGAATAGTGCCAGTGGTGGGCGTGATGAGTCCACAGGCCATTTTGATAGTTGTGGTCTTGCCCGCGCCGTTGGTTCCCAGAAAGCCAAACACCTGACCCTGTGGAATAGAGAGATCGATGTGTTCTACCGCTGTGATGAGCTTATTGCTCCCACGACTGGGGTACATTTTATTGAGATTGTTGATTTCAATTGCTGGCAGCATGGATGTTTTGACCAGCATTTTTTTTACCACTTTTTGCATTATATTCCCCTATCTAGTCTTCTATTCGTACCTGTACATATGTGGGGAATGGCTGAATCTGGTTGAGGTCATTCTCAAAAATGATGAGATTGTCATCCTGCCTGACTTGCTTAAAGCCGCCAAAGCGATAAGTGACGAGCATCATACGGTTGCGATTCGTACTCACAAATTCGGCTTGTAAGCGCACACCCTGCTTCTTTGCCAGATCCATAATATAGTTGATCATAATGGTGCCCACGCCGCGCGACATCACACGGCAAGACATGAGGAGCAATTTAATGGTCCAGATAGTCGAATCGCATTCGACGAGCGCCAGGCCGATCTTTCCATATGGCCCGTAGATGTCGTCGAGATTGGCGATGAAGAGCTTGTGCTTATCAGATTGCCGCAGCCCATCTAGCTCATCGTAAGAATAGGTATAGCCAGTTGTATTCAACTGATGAGTACGGACAGTTAGTTCTTCTGCGCGTTGCAGGTCATTCTCACGGGCCTGGTTGATCGTAAAAACCATATTCAGCGTTGTGAGGAATTGTTCGTTGGGGCCAACAAAATCTTTTTCTGCCCTGTCTCGCTGCGAATCGCTGAGGTACATCAATCTACGTTTCGCCGAGTCTTCGGTGATAAAGCGTGGATTCATTTCAGGCATCGCGGGTATGCGGTGAATGTCGTTGGCATCGATACATAGCACTTCAGGCAACTCAAAGGCTACTTCGTCTCGTTCAAAAGGCTGGTCGTCAATAAATGCGAACGTATCGATGCCGATATTGAGTAGACGTGCGATCTCGCGTAGCGAAGAGGCCTTTGAATTCCAATTGATTTGTGGATACAGAAAGTACTCGCTCAAACCTGACTGTTGCAGCTTTGCCAGTGCGCTTTCGTGATCATTCTTGCTGGCAATCGAGTTCAGGATACCGCGACTATCCAGCGCCTTGATTACCGCGACGGTATCTGAGCGCACTGCCACCTCGCTATCTTCCAGCAGGATGCCATCCCATAACGTATTATCTAAATCCCAGACGACGCACTTGATGGATTGACGCCTGGTAGGAGTATCTGTTCCTTTTCTGTTCTGCTCGATCATAGTCTTCCTCCTTTGATCTCCTGACGCTGATACGCGAGAGTACCTATGTCATGGTGCGTGACAGTATTTTGATAGGCATATTTAGCAATCGTCGTTTGTTGAATTTGCGTACTTCCCTCAATAATCTCCATAACCACCGAATCGCGCAGATAGCGCTGCACATCGTATTCTTTGGTGCAGCCATTCGCTCCGTGAATTTGTACCGCATCATGTGCAGCCTGGCTGGCCGTAGTCGATGCGAAGTATTTAGCGATCCAGGTTTCCATCACCGTATTCGGGTCACCCGTGTCTTTGAGGTATCCAGCCTGGTAGCAAAGTAGTCGTGCGGCTTGCACATTTGTAAGCATATTCGTAATCATTTGTTGGATGAGTTGATGTTCTTTGAGGAACACACCAAATTGCTTACGTTCGCTACTATAGCGTAGGGAAGCTTCAAGGCATGCTTGAGCAATGCCTACGCACCCCCAGGCGACGGTATAACGGCCAATGTCCAGGCACGAAGTTGCCACGGACGCGATGCCAAATCCGCGTCCCCCGACAATATTAGTAGAAGGGATACAACAATCGTGGAGATGGATCTCCGCCAGCATGGAGGCATGCGTACCTAGAATTCCGGTAATTGGCTTAACCGATAGACCTGGCGTGTCTCTTTCCACGAGGAATGCAGAAACGCTGCCGTTATACTGGGCGAAGATCAGGTAAAGATCAGCAATCTGTCCATAGGTTGTCCACTTTTTTGTACCATTGAGGATATAATCGCCACTATACAGAGTAGCTGTTGTTTCAACACCTTGAGCATCACTTCCAACGTTTGGCTCGCTCAAGCCAAAGGCTCCTAATACTTCTCCACTCGCCAGTCGGGGCAGCCATAGGTTTTTCAGGTGACGACTCCCCCACCTGAGGAGAGCATGGATAACCATGCTATGAACAGTCAGCAGACTGCGTATGGAGGAGCAGCCTCGACCCAGTTCCTCTGCTAGAAGACCAAAGGTAATCATATCCATACCCACTCCACCATATTCTTGTGGTACCAGAGCACCCAGGTAGCCCATACGAGCAATTTTTTGAATAAGTTCGGGCGGCGTGCATTCCTCCTGGTCGTAGCGATTTGCCTCAGGCATAATTTCTTCCTGTACGAATGCCCTGAAGGCTTCCTGATCCTTTTTTTGTTGGACGGTTAATTCGATTCTCATCTGGCCTCCTTCAAGCCTTTTCCCTGAGAATGTTCCTTCATTGTAAGTTGGCACCTGTGGCGGTCTTGCGCTCGACTAAGGCGATAATGGCCTGGATGCTACGGAAATTATCGATATCAAGATCTTCATCTTCAATTGTGATATCAAATTCTTTTTCGACAAACATAACTAACTGCATCGCGAATAAGGAATTGACGAAACCCAGAGCAAAGATGTCCTGGTCGCTTTGCAGTTCGATGTTCTGGAAATGTTTTGCCAGGAAGTTCCTGATGGTTGTTTCAATAGCTCCCATTGTTGTTTTCTCCTTGTATGAAATGTATGCTTTACTCTATTTAGCCTTGTTGCGGGCTGCTGATAGCGAAAGAACATTTACCTGTAAGTATAAAAACCTTGACCGCTTTTACGGCCATGGAGACCAGCATCAACCATCTTTTTCAGCAGTGGACATGGACGGTATTTGCTATCGTTATAGCTTTCATAAAGTACGTCAACAGAATAGAGAATCGTATCCAGGCCGATCAAATCAGCCGTTTCCAGCGGACCCATCGGATGACCGAAGCAGGATTTGAAGATGCGATCAACCTCTTCTGCGCTAGCTACCTGGTCCTGTACAAGATATACCGCTTCATTTACTGTGAGCATCAAAACACGATTTGAAACAAAACCCGGCATATCATTGACCACAATGCAGTCTTTGCCCATGCATGCCAACACATTTTTCGTTGTGGCGATTGTTTCCTGGGAGGTGTGGTATCCGCAAATCACCTCTACAGTTGATTTCATAGGTACAGGATTCATAAAATGTGTGCCGATGACTTGAGTTGGACGTCTGGTAAGTGAACCAACACGTGTAATGGAGATCGCGGATGTGTTGACCGCGAATATCACCTGTTCGGGGCAGATAGCATCGATCTGCTCATAGATGCTCTTTTTGATCTCCCATTTTTCGGTAGCGTTCTCGATCACAAAATCTACATCTGTGAAGAGGCGATTATCCTGCGTGAAAGTGATACGTTGTAGTATCTCATTCACGCTCTCCTTGCCCTTCTCTTTACTGAGCATGAATTGTAAACGAATATTCTTTCTTATCTCTGCTTCTGCATGCTTCAGAATAGTATCTGCAACATCGATCAAGATAACGCGGTGGCCCGTTTGAGCCAGATTTTGTGCCACACCCACGCCCATCACACCTGCCCCCACAACGCCAATAGTATGAATGTCCATCGCTATTCCTCCTGGAAAATGATAAATTCGACAATATCGAGAGTCGTGTCCTTGCGGGGAAAACCGTCGGAATTGACTCCCCTGCGTTAATTCTCTTCTCATAGATGCAGGGCCGTACGTGTTTAGATCTGACTCTGCGCCTCCTCCTCCTCCATCTTCTCAATATCTTCGATCAGCAGTGTCTCTACCGCTGTAGCGAGTTCAGCAATAGTGGGTGCTTCAAAAAGAGTCGCTAATGGGACATTGACCTGAAAGATCTGTTGCAGGCGTGAGACAACCTGCGTTCCTATAAGCGATTGCCCTTTGAGTTCGAAGAAGTTGTCGTGAATACCTATCTGCTCAACACCCAGCAGGAGTTGCCAGATTTCGGTAATCTTTTTTTCGGTTATACTCTCAGGGGCAACATAGTCTGTTGAGACTGGCGGTCTTACCTCGCTGAGCGATAAATGCTCCTCCTGGCCCTGGCTGGCCGCCTCCGTACGTGAGCGAACCACATTGCAATTCGTTGGATCATCAAGCCAGTAGCGCTGGCGCTCAAAAGGATACGTTGGGAGTGGTACGCGTAAGCGCCGCTCATGGCTATAAAGGAGTTGCCAATCGATAGTCACACCCGCTGACCATAATTGCCCTAATGCCTGTATCAGCACCGTCGTACCAGATTGTCGTTCCTGCGTTACCGACAAAGTAGGAATTACCTCCGCAGGCGACTCAAGTTGATTGCTCGCTTGCTGTTGCGTAAGAGCGTTGAGGGATTGTCCTCCTATGCCAATTGTGAGTAGCGCACGTTGACCTGCCTGCGAGATCTGTGCTGCTTCTGGGACTGCATACACTGTTTGGCTCATGAGCCGTACCCAGTATGCTGGACTTGTAGCTTGCTCATTGCTGATCCAGGTTCCGGTTACGCATGAGATATAAGGAATATGTGGAGGATGTAATGTAATTGTGCTCATGAAACTGCTCAGTGCTTCCTGTGCTGCATCGAACATTGGCGCGAGATCAGCATGAGGTGTTTTTGAGCATAATGAGGCGATCAGTTGCGCTCGATATACAATTAGCGTGAGAGCATCCTCGCATGAAAGTACTCCGGATAGGCAGGCTGCCACGTACTCACCCAGACCGTCGCCGTATAAAGCTTGCGGGTGTATTCCATAGGCAAGGAACAATTGGGCTAGAGCATATTCGACGACGAAGGTTGCGGGCCAGGCTGTATCTATTTGCCTGAATTGTGCGGATACGTCGGTTGCATTTACCTCTCTAAAAAATGCAGAAAGCTCCAGTTGATGGTTTTGCTTCAACAATCGGCAACATGTATCGACCACTTCGCTGAAAGCCCGCTCTTGCATATACAACTCATGGACCACGCTTAGATCTTGCAAAGGCGTATCTGGAAAAAGGAAAGCCACCGGGCGGTCACGATAATCTTGTTGCTTGCGTAGCACCTCTGAAGAAAAAGCCTCTCCAGTTCTCTTGAAGCTTCTTCGCCTGTACGTGCCACGACAAATTGGCGATAGCTGAAGGCGCTACGGCCTACCTGCAAGGTATAGGCAATATCGGCCAGAGATTGATCGGGATGTGTATGTAGATAAGTAGCTAGATTGCTACACATCTGCTGCACAGACCAGGCAGTTTTGGCCGAAAGGAGAAGCAATTGCCAGGTACGGTGAGAGCTCAGGCGTTCTCGCTCAGGCGCTTCTTCCAGTATTGCATGCACATTGGTGCCACCCAGACCGAAGGAACTTACCCCGGCCCGGCGTGGAGTTTGCTGTTGCGGCCAGGGCAAGAGCTGCTCGTTGACGTAAAATGGACTCTGATCCAGATCTATTTCCGGATTGGGTTGTGCATAGTTTATATGTGGTGGGAGCTGACGATGGCTCAATGCCAGTGCCATTTTGATCAGCCCCGCCACCCCTGAAGCGCGGTCTACGTGACCAATATTGGGTTTGAGGGAACCAATGGCGCAAAACTTGCGCTTCTGCGTTTTATGGGCAAAAGCCTTCACCATGGCCGCCAGTTCAATTGCGTCACCTAACCGTGTACCGGTGCCGTTTGCCTCAATGTAGGAGATCGTTTCTGGTGCGACTCCTGCATTGCTCATGGCATGAGCAATAACTGCTGCCTGACCATCTACTCCGGGCGCTGTATAATTGACGCGGCGGTTTCCGTCATTGTTTATGGCAGAGCCGCGCAGTACAGAGTAGATATGATCTCCATCGTCCAAGGCGTCCTGTAAGCGTTTCAGTGCCACCACTGCTGCTGCATTGCTCATCACACTTCCATGTGCCCGTGCATCAAAGGGATAACAGTGACCATCGGGAGAAACAATTGTCCCTTCCTCATAGAAGTAGCCCTTAACCTGTAATGCGTTTAGAGCGACTGCACCTGCTAATGCAATGTCACAGTCATAGGTGAGCAGGCTCTGGCTTGCCATATGCACGGCTGCCAGCGAGGTTGAACAGAAGGATTGCACAGTAATGCTCGGCCCTTTCAGGTTCAACCTGTAGGCGATCTGAGTTGCCAACGCATCCTGCTCGTGGGATAGGCTGAGTTGAAACTCGCTCATCATGTCCGTAATGCTATGATTGGGTATAATATGGTGTAAGAGGTAATTTTTATATCCCGAACCCGCGAAAATGCCAACCAGTCCCCCAAACCTTTCGAGATCGTACCCCGCCTCTTCCAGTGCCTCCCAGGCGCATTCCAGGAAGAGGCGGTACTGAGGGTCCATGATCTCAGCTTCGCGTGGCGTGAATCCGAAGAAGGAGGCATCAAAGCGATCTACATTCTCCAGAACCGTGCCTGCTTTGACATAGTTTGGTTGCTGAATATCCTCTAGCTTTATACCCGCAGAAAGCAAATCTTCCTGCGAGTAAAAGCTAATAGAAGAGACCTTTCCAGCAATATTCTGCCAGAACTTTTCAGGCGTACTGGCACCTGGAAAGCGTCCAGCCATACCTACTATAGCCAATGCGGTACTATATTCAGGAGAATGATGTATATCGTTCATGATCGTTCTCTCTATTTCACACGCTCAGTGCCGCGTATACGTTGTTGTAAGCCTTCGCGACGCCGGGTGCTGCGCTCATCCGACTCTTCTTCCGTTGCTGGAGCTTTGCTTTTCTGGATGTACTCGGCCAGTGTACCAACCGTTGGAGCTTCATATAGCACATAAGTTGGGAGGCTTTGTAGCTGCAACGTCTTTCTCATGCGGGAAATCAGGTCGATGCCCAGTAGCGAATTGCCGCCCAGCTCAAAGAAGTTGTCGTTGATACCTACAGGTTCAATGCCCAGCAGGTCTTCCCATAGTATCGCGATGGTCTGTTCCGTCTCATTTCTAGGCACAACATAGGAGCTACCCAGGGTAGGGCGTCCGTGTTTCTGTTGGGTTTTTCGTTTCTTTTCTGCCTGTTCTAGCATCGTCGCAGCAGAAAAAGCTCTTGCCTGTCTGAATTTTTTAAGAAATTCCTGTGACGATATGTAAACTTGCGGCAGACGTTGCCCCAACAAACGGATAAGAGCGTCGGTACCCTCTTCAAATGTAATGCCATACTGTTCGCGGTGTGCTCGGAGGTACGCTTGTGATTCAATGTCGTAGCCCTCCAGTCCTTCCTCCCAGGCATTCCAGCGCCATTCGCCCCAGTTTATAGAGATGTTGCGGCGTCCGTTGTGATTGGGATAACGGAGAGCATAGCCATCCATGAAAGCGTTGGCTGAACAGTAGTCTAACTGTCCAGGGCCGCCTCCGGTCGCCGAAACCTCGGTGGAGAAAAGCACCATGAAGTCCACCGACAGGTCTTCTAATGCGCGGTCAAGTGCTAACGTCCCAAACACTTTAGGGGCGAACACTTTCTCGGTCTTCTCGCGTGTCTTGAGCTGTGTCAGGCCAATGGCGGGTACTCCAGCTGCATGTATAACACCGTTCAGTTGACCAAATGTTGCCACTATCTGCCCAACGGCAGCACGTACCTGATCTTCAGCTGCCACATCAGCTACCAGTGGAAGGACCTGCGCTCCCAGATCTTCTTCCATATGGCGAATTGTGTGCAGCTGTCGTCCCAGTTTATCGTTCTCATCATGCGTTTCACGTAGTTTTGCCCAATCCTCACGTGAGGGAAGAGGCGAACGACCTAGCAGCGCAATCCGGGCATTCGGCACTGTGCGCGCAATCCGTTCGGCCATCGCTAAACCAATACCGCCTAGTCCTCCTGTCACCAGGTAGACTCCACCTTCTCGCAGCAGCATATCCGGGTGTACGAGTTCTTTCTGTGGGAGACGCGTCGGTTCAAATGCCTGTGCCCAGCGGCTACTACCGCGAAATGCGAGAATTGCATCTGTGGGCGGCTTTGTCAGTTCTCCTATCAATAAGGGCAGCGTTGTCTCTTTCTGGCGTGCGGTTTTGGGCAGGACAATATCGATGCTGCGGCTACGTATCGAGATGTATTCCTGTGGGATAACCAGGCTATGACCAGTGATGAGCATCTTTTCTGGACAGGTCATTTCATCGCCGGTGATATTTTGTAGATAGTTCGACACAATGCTTATATCGCAACTATCCATACCCTGGTTGCCGAGTGCCTGTACCAGAGCGAATAAACTGTAGAAGCCTAGATCAAGCATCTCCTTGACTATAGTTGAGTCGGTAGTTAGTGATGGACAGGCCGTTAGTGTCCAACAGTGCACTATTTTTCCGAGGGTTTTTCCTTGTGCAAGGATATCTTTAAGCAATAATTCATAGTCGTCGCGGTTAGTAGCAGAGACCCTATAGATCTCGTTTTCCTCTTTATAAAAGGCGTTGCCAGGAGTGACCGTGATCACCGATTGCCCATAGTTCCTGAGAGAGCTAACGACCTCCTCGCCGATGCCAAGCCCATCAACAAAAAACAGCCATACTGCGCCATCATTCAGGTAAGGAATAGTGGGATCAGGTAAGCACGATAGAGCTCTTTTCCAGGTTGGCAGATAGAACCAGTCGGCAACATCATATTTACGCTCAGGTTCGCCTTCGAGATCGTTCTCGTCCATGATATTTGCCATATGCAGCGTGGTCGGTTTTGGCTTGTCCGGCCCGAGCCAGTAGCGCTGGCGCTCAAACGGATAAGTTGGCAATGGAACGCGCAGGCGCTGCTCATGAGCGTAAAATCCGTCCCAATCTATGTGTACGCCAGTGACCCATGCCCTTCCTATTGTGGTTAAGAGGGTCGTATAGTCATGCTGTTGATCTCGCAATGCTGGCAGGGTGGGCATAATCAAGTGCCAGTGATCACGCTGGCAGGCTGGATGCTGCTTGACAAAAGAGGTGAGGGATTGCCCCATACCGACCTCCAGGATAACACGTTCTTGTTCCTGTACGAGTTGCTCGATGCCTTCGGCAAAGTAGACCGTCTGGCACATGTGTTGTGCCCAATACTCAGGATCAGTGGCTTGCTCATCGGTAATCCAGGTGCCTGTAACATTTGAAATGTAGGGGATCTTCGGAGCATGGAGCGTGATCTTGTTCATCAACTCATTGAGTGGTGCACGTACTCCGTCAAGCATGTGCGAGTGAAAAGCGTGTGTCGATTCAACACGGCGGCAGGCAATTTCCTGTTCGTTCAGCTGTATTTCGAGTTGCTCCATGCCTTCGGCTGGACCTGCTAGAACGCAAGCATTGGGACCGTTAACAATCGCAAGGTCGATCTGCTCTGTTAGATAGGACGACGCCTCAGTTTCTGGCAGGCCAACGATGAGCATAACCCCCTCAGGCTGTTCTGCAATGAACTGAGCCCGGCGCGCAACCACCATCAGGGCATCCTCTAGCGAAATTACGCCAGCCAGGCAGGCTGCTACATATTCGCCCAGGCTGTATCCTAACATTGCTGTTGGATGAATCCCCCACTCCTGTAGCAATTGTGCCAATGCATATTCAATGATAAAGACGGCTGGTTGAACAATCTCTGTCTGTCTGAGACGTTCGGTTGCAGGTGAAGCGGTCTGTGCTCCTGATTTGAGCATTGCACGGAAATCAAGCTTCTGAGAGCTTACCACTGGCTCCTCTCGCTGAACTGTAAGCAATGGCTGTAGATCCACGTTGAGCGTCTGCTGTAAGAATGCACAACATTCGTCTACAACTGCGCGGAAGCGTGGCTCGTGCTCGTACAACTCATGAGCCATCCCAACATATTGCTCACCGACACCAGGGAACAAAAGGGCTACCTCGCGATCTCTGTGCGCTTCGTGCAGTGTAAAGATCTGCGCAGAACCAGGAGCTTCAATAGCGCTGATTGCTTGCTCACGATCGCTACATACGAGCGCTTGCCGATGATTGAAAATCGAGCGCCCAACCTGTAGCGTATATGCAATGTCCGCCAGAGATTGTTGCGGCTGATTTTGCAGATGAACCGCCAGGTTTTTCGTCGCCTGCTGCAATGCAGCTTCCGTTTTGGCAGAGAGGAGCAATAACTGTTGTGGGCGCGAAGCACTGCCAGTTTTCGGCTCTGAAACTTCCTCAAGCACCACGTGAGCGTTAGAACCACCCAGCCCGAATGAACTCACGCCCGCACGACGTGGAAGCAACTCATCAGACCAGGGAGTGAGCCTGGTATTGACGTAAAATGGACTATTTTCTAGATCAAGGTCGGGATGAGGGCGTTCATAGTTCAGGCTTGGTGGGATCTGGCGGTGGTAAAGTGCCAGTGTGGTTTTAATCAAGCCAGTGACACCGGAGGCGCGATCCAGATGGCCGACATTTGGCTTAATTGATCCAATGGCACAGAAACCTTTCTTCTGAGTTCCTGCTTCGAACGCTTTAATCATTGCGGCAACTTCAACTGCATCGCCCAGCTCTGTTGCAGTGCCATGAGCTTCAACGTAGGAAATTGTGCCGGGATCGACTCCGGCGTTTCCGATGGCTTCAGCCATAACTCCAGATTGACCGTCTAGCCCTGGTGCAGTGAAGCTGACGCGTTGTCCTCCATCATTGTTTGTTGCGGATCCACGCACGATTGCATAGATGTGATCTCCATCGTTATATGCCTCGCGAAAGCGTTTAATAACCACAACGCCTAGCCCATTAGCCAATACACTGCCTTGAGCATCGGCATCAAAGGTGCGACATAATCCATCTGGTGAAAGGATACCGCCTTCCTCGTACATATATCCCCGTTCTTGTGGAATATTGATACAAACCCCTCCAGCCAGAGCCATATCACATTCGTAATTGATTAAGCTCTGACATGCCTGGTGGATCGCAACCAGCGAGGTTGAACAGTAGGTCTGGATGGTCATGCTCGGCCCCTTCAAATTGAGTTTGTAAGAGACGCGAGTGGCGAGCGAGTCTTTATCGTTGCCTAATGAAGCCAGCACGGGGGATATTGAATTGGCCGCTTCGGGACTCATATAAATGCTGTTGAGGAGATAGGTGCTGAGTGCAGAACCAGCAAAAACGCCAACCATACCATTATGCTTATCTGGTGTGTAGCCCGCTTCCTCTAGCGCTTCCCATGAGCACTCCAGAAAGAGGCGTTGTTGTGGGTCCATCACTTCCGTCTCGCGTGGCGTGAACCCGAAGAAAGAGGCATCAAAAAGATCGATATCTTTTACAATAGTACTGGCTTTTACGTAGTTGGGCAGCTTTAAAATTTCAGGGTCTTCGCCGCTTTCCAACAATTCTTCGTCGGTGAAGAAGTGGATTGATTTAGTCCCTGCCGCAATATTTTCCCATAACTGTTCGACCGTCTGGGCTCCTGGAAAGCGCCCGGACATTCCTATAATAGCAAGCGCTGTATCATATTTCGGATCATCGTAACGTTCTGTCAACTTTTTTCTCCCTATCTCTTTTGGCGTATGTCACGCATACGCTGTGTTAGCTCCGCTCGACGTTTCTCTCCTCGTTCCTGCCTGCCTGTGACTGTGCTTACCTTACGTCCTTGCTCTATATACTGAGCCATGGTGCTGACAGAAGGTGCTTCATAGAGCACATGAGCTGGAAACGTTTCGAGTTGCAGTGTCTTACGCATACGCGAAGTCAGGTTTATTCCCAATAATGAGTTGCCCCCCAACTCAAAGAAGTTATCATGAATGCCTACCGTGGTAATACCCAGCAACTCCTCCCATATGCTGGCGATTGTCTGTTCCAGTTGATTGCGCGGTGGCGTATATGAGCTGCCAAGCATCGGTCGTGGATGTTTGCTCATTTCCTGCCGCTTACTACTGGTTGTTTGCTGTAAGCTGGTCGTGGTAAATGATTTCAAAAGCCTGGTTAGCTGTGTGAGATCCTGTGGAGAGACGATCACCTGCGGCAGGCCATAGGCCAGTGTACGCACAAAGGCATGTGTTCCTTCTGCGAAGGTGATGCCGATGCGCTGGCGATGTTCTTTGAGAAACTCCTGCAACTCGCTGTCGTACCCGGCGAGTCCTGCTTCCCATGCATTCCATTGCCATTCGGACCAATCGATAGCAATGGTTTTGCTATGATGATGGAAGTATCGGTGGGCATAGGCATCCAGAAAAGCGTTGGCCGCGCAGTAGTCTGCCTGTCCAGGCCCCCCACCAATAGAAGAGCTGATAGATGAGAAGAGTGCTAGAAAGTCCAGAGGAAGATGGGCGAGCACACGTTCAAGAACTCTCGTTCCCTGTACTTTAGGGGCCAGTACACTGGCTGCCTGCGCTGGAAGTTTTCAATTGTAGCAGACCCATACCTGGGACACCGGCTGCATGGAGTACGCCATGCAACACTCCAAAGGTGGCAAGCGTTTGCTGGATTACTCCTCGCATCTGATCTTCATTCGTGACATCCGCTTGTAATGGCAGAACCTCCCCTCCCAACTCTTCTATGTGCTGCAATGCCTGCAACTTGCGACCTGTTGTTTCAGTTGTGCCACGTGCAGCGATAATGTTTGACCATTGTTCACGCGGTGGCAATCCGGTGCGACTAATCAGGACAAGTCTGGCATGCACTGTACGTGCGAGATGTTCGGCTATTGCCAGAGCGATACCACCCAATCCACCCGTGATCAGGTAAACTCCCTTTTCTCGCAAGAGTGTTTTGTCATCGGTGAGATCAGGCTGTTGAACGTTTTCAAATGCCTGCTCCCACCGTTGTGTCCCCCGGTAAGCGATCACATCTTTGTCTGTCTGAATGAAGATATCTCTCGCTAATCTGGTCAGCAGCGCCTCCTCTTGTAAACTCCCCGCTTCGGGCAATGTAATATCAATACTGCAACAGGAAAGGGCAGGATATTCTTTAGGAATGACTTTGCAGGGGCCAAGCAGCAGTGCTTTTTCAGGGCATATCACCTCTTCACCAAGTACATTGTGTAGTTGATTGGAGATGACTGTGAGGTGTAGCGGAGAATGATATTGGTGATTGCCTATGGCTTGAGCCAGGAAGAGCAAACTGTAAAATACACGATTGTGTAAGCTGGCAAGTTGTTCCTGGTTGCTTGTGTCAAACTCCTCAGTCAAACTCCACAGGTGAAGAATATGCTGTGGTGTCTTCCCTATCGTGTTTAGGTGCTTGAGTAATGCATCATAATCTTCTCCAGCCTGCGGGTGAATTGTATACACCTCGTCGGTGACACGCTGGAAAGATTGACTGGCAATGACCGAAAGAACAGTGTAACCTTGTGCTCGGAATTGTTCTGCAAGCCGACGACCAAATCCATATTCGTCAAGGAAGAGCAGCATGCATTGTGTAGTATTGTGAGGTAAAGGAATAAGCGATGGTTGCGCCTGTTTCCAGATCGGAACATAGAGCCATTGCGTACGATCATGCTCTGATCGCTCACCATCGGTGATCCTCTGCGCAACGCGATCCTCTACCTGTGTTTCCACCCAATAGCGCTGGTGCGCAAAAGGATAGTTCGGGAGAGGAAGTAGGCGACGCTTTTCCTCTGCATACCATTTCATACTCCCAATCTTGACACCCGCTTGCCAGAGCTTGCCCATACTACCTAATAAAAACGCTCTGTCCTGTTGAGAATCATATGCATGCGGTAACGTTGGTATGACGATTGTACCTGGATGGAATGAATTGAAATCGGCCTGGCTCAACGTTGGTCCCGGCCCTACCTCGATCAAAATGCATTGCTGGTTTTTCCGAAGTTCTCCTATACCATTAACAAAACGGTCAATCTGATAGAGATGTCGAGACCAGTAGGCTGGATCTATCGCCTGCTCGGCGGTAATCCACGTACCAGTGACGTTCGAGATATATGGTATTTGCGGAGGATGCAGATCAATAGTACGCATCAGGCCCATAAATTCTTCAACTCTTGGCCGCGTCACTGCCGGGTGGAATGTGTGAACCGTCACCAGAATCTCTTCGTGTGCGAGAGAAAGGGCCGCTTCATCAGAAGGTTGCCAGGTATCCTGAGTTCTTTGCACTACCATCTTCAATGCATCGTGCAGGGAGAAGACGCCAGAGAGGCAGGCCGCAACATATTCGCCAAGATTGTAGCCAAGCAATGCCGTTGGCACTATCTCCCAGGAAAGTAACAACTGTGCTAGAGCATACTCGATAACAAAAACTATGGGTTGGGCTAGCTGATGCAAAGCCTTCCCTACATGAGAGTGGGAATAGATGTATTCGCGCAGGTCGAGTCCGAGATGTGGTTGCAACAATTCAGCGCAGGTATCGACCCACGCCCGAAATACGAACTCTTGCTGATATAATTGTTGTGCCATACCAACGTAGTGATCACCTGCATCAGGAAACAGAAATGCGACTGAGTGAGAGCCTTCTTTGTAGAAAGCGGTTATAACCTTCGTCGCATCACGCTTCTCTAAAGCGGAAATAGCCTCCTGGCTATTCGCGCAAACAAGTGTACGCCTGTGCGCAAAAGCTGTTCGACCAATGTGATAGGTGTAAGCCACATCAGCAAGAAGAACCTGCGGATGTTGCTTTAGATACAAAAGCAGATCATCGGTGACATGTTCAAGGGCAGCCTCTGTTTTGGCCGAAAGCGAGATCAGGTATGATTTTTTTGTATCCGGTTCTTCAACAGGTATGCGTGGTCCTTCTTCAAGGATGAGGTGAGCATTTGTGCCAGACCAGCCAAATGAACTTACGCCAGCCATACGTGGTTTCTCATCATCAGTAGGCCAGGGCATGCGGCTGGTAGGAATAACAACTGGACATCCGTTCCAACGAATGTGCGTGTTACGCTTATTTAAATGAAGATGTGGCGGGATCTCTCTCTTTTGTAGAGCTAATACCGTTTTAATGAGCCCGGCTATGCCGGCTGCTCCGCCCAGGTGGCCGATATTTGTTTTCACTGAGCCGACCATTAAGGGGTGAGAAAGCGCGCGCGCTTGACCGAACGTTGCGGCCAGAGCCTCAATCTCTATAGGATCTCCCAGCGGAGTTGCGGAACCATGAGCCTCGACGTAGCTAACAGCGAGAGGATCAACTTGAGCCTGTGCCAGAGCCTGGCGAATGACGGCTTCCTGCGCCAGTTTGTTCGGTGCGGTGATGCCATTACTTCGCCCATCCTGATTGACCGCCGAGCCGCGTATGAGTGCCAGTATGGGATCTTGAGCATTGAGGGCATCAGAGAGTCTTTTAAGTATTACCACTCCACACCCCTCGCCCATCGCGAAGCCATCAGCAGTCGCATCAAATGTTTTGCAACGGCCATCAGGTGATAACATATGCATTTTACATGCGTTGATCATCTGCTCCGGGTGAATATTTGTGCTGACACCCCCTACCAGAGCCATAGAGCATTCCCCACGACGAAGGCTCTCGCAGGCTAGATGTACAGCAACCAGAGAGGATGAGCAGGCAGTATCCACAGCCAGATTTGGCCCTTGCAGGTCGAACAGGTAGGAAAGGCGCCCAGAAGTAATGCTGGCTGCGTTGCCTATGCCAAAGTAAGGATCATCTATATAGGTTTTATCACCAGATTGTGCTTGTAAGAGTGCATAGTCATGTGTTGCCATCATTCCTACAAATACGGCTGTCTGGCTACCTGCCAGACCTTCCAATTTTTGGCCTGCATTTTCTAATGCTTCCCATGCGACCTCTAATAATAACCTTTGTTGGGGATGCATTCTGGCAGCTTCACGGGGCGAAATGCCAAAGAAATGCGCATCGAACTGGTCAATATCTGGCAAGAAACTACCTGAGCGCGTATACATCTTACCAGAAGTATCAGGATTGGAATCATAGAAAGCATCGATATTCCAGCGCGTGGAAGGCACCTCCGTCACCGCATCGACGCCGTTTTGCAAGAGTTCCCAGAAACGTTCCGGTGTGCTCGCATTGCCTGGAAAGCGACAACCGATGCCGATAATGGCAATTGGTTCTCCTGGCGTTGTTTCTGATAGACGTTTCTTATCATGTGTAACCGAATCTACGTTCTTTTCTTCTTGCATGAGGTGACGAACTAACACGGCAATATTGGGATAATCAAAAAGAAGAGTTGGGGATAGTTCTCGTTGCAGCCATGTCTCGAGTTCCCCGGAAAGTTCGACGGCCTCAGCGGAACCCAACCCATAATTACTAAATGACTCATGGATGTCGATCTCTGCAGGCTCAATAGAGAGTTGCTCGGCTAACCTGATAATAAGCCACGACTGAAGTGTTTCTCCCCTGAGCGTTTGTTGATTGGCTACAGATGCGTAGTTCCGTTTCTGATCGGCATCCATCTCTTGATGAGAATTAAAAAGTTTCATGGATTTATTCATTCCACGCCTTCAAGTTTTCAGACAGAAATTTTGTACGACAGGCACTCCGCTGCAACTTGCCACTTGAGGTTTTTGGTACCTCACCAATTGAGACCAGTTTGATCTGATGGACTGAGATTTCATGCTTTTCAGCTATATTGCGGCGGATATTTTTGAGTGCATCCTCTATTTCTGGCGGAGGTGTAGCGAGATCTAGTTCAGATCGTAGACGATAGTTTACTTCAACAACCACAACGAGTTGTTCTTCATCCTTGACATCGACTGCAAATGCGGTAGTACAGCCAGCGCGAATAATGGGAGAACTTTGCTCAACGGTATATTCAATATCCTGGGGATAATGATTGCGCCCTTTGATAATAATGAGATCCTTCAGGCGTCCTGTCAGGAAGACTTCGCCTTCCTGAATAAAGCCGAGGTCGCCAGTCCGCAGGAATGGGCCTTCAGCAGTATCAGCCAGGTAGGCATGGAACGTTCTTTCCGTTTCTTCGCTATTATGAAAGTATCCTTGCGCGACACTTTCTCCACGAACCCAGATCTCACCCACTTCATCAGGTTGGCAAGGTTTCATTGTTTCAGGATGGACAACGATAACTTTTTGTTCAGTGGGCGAATGCCCACAACTAATCACTGGATATGCGTGAGGATGGTGTTGGGCGATGGCGACAACATGGTGTTGTGCAAGTGCTCCTTTATGTACATGCTTTACCTCGTATGGAGTACCATAATGTGCAGCAGTTACCATAAGAGTGCCCTCTGCGAGTCCATAAACAGGGAGAAGCGCTTCACGTCGTAGACCACAGGCAGCGAAAGTAGTTGAAAACGCATCTAATGTTGAGATGCGTACAGGTTCTGCGCCATTCGCAGCGAATTTCCAACTGCTCAAATCGAGCTGCGCTCGATCCGCAGGGCTAATCCTCCGCACGCAAAGGTCGTAAGCAAAATTGGGAGCGCTACTGGCCGTGGCCTGATAGTCTGATATCGCTTGCAACCAGCGTAATGGCTGCTGAAGAAAGGCTGCCGGGTCCATCAAGACGGCAGGATAGCCTGTATAGAGAGGATATAAGATTCCGAAAATGAGTCCCATATCATGAAACATTGGTAGCCATGAGACGTTAACGTTGTTCTCATCCAGCCCGGTCAAGGCTTGCATCATGTTCACATTATGGATCAGGTTGCCGTGACTCACCATAACACCTTTGGGAGTAGATGTCGATCCAGAGGTGTACTGCAAAAATGCTAACGTATCTCCTGTGAGATCAGGCTTTTGCCGACGTTGATCTTGCAAGAGGGTGGGAAGAGTATCGGTGGTAATCCAGGTAAGACTCTGCAGTTCCGTGATATGCGCAAATCTGCGGAACACGTCGGCCTGGATCTTAGATGTCGTGAGTACCACTCTGGCCTGCGAGTCGTTGATGATCGCTTGAATACGTGGCATCAAGCGAGCAGAATGAGGAGGATAAACAGGAACCGCAACTGCACCTGCGTATAAGCAGCCAAAGAAAGCAGCGATATAGTCTAATCCTGATGGATAGAGGAGAAGGAGGGGTGTTGCGGTATACCCTGACTGCTGCAATTTTATGGCAATAGTTTCAGCCTGTCGGTCTAAATCCGCATACGTAAAACTTTTATTTTCTTTGCCGTGTTGTAGAAAGGTATAGGCTATTTGTTCTTTTTTTTGCTGAGCTTGCTTTTCAAGAACATCAACAAAGGTAAGAAAATCTTTTTTTGTGGAAGGAACATCAATACTCATGTTTCATCCTCTATCTTTGTACATGGGGATCTATTTTGTTAGTAGGTATCAAGAAGATTGCTCTTCTACTGTCAGTTTACTTGTTGTCCAGCCGCTTGTCATGTAACTTTTGGTACATTCCCTCGCATCCCAATGTCGCTTCCTCACTCCATGGACTGGCAAATCTATACCATGAGCAGGGAAGGCACATCAGCGAGATGTTTGTCATACGGAACCGACTCCGTGTGATGGGTCGGTTCCGCGTGTGTGCAAAAGAGGCGTAAAATAGACAATAATATGAAATGACCATGTCTATTGTCATTGTTCCTTATAAGCAGTGGAGAGTGTCAAGGAATATTCTTCATGCTTCACCAAAAAGTTGGAAGAGCCGAGTATACACCGTCTTTAATAATAGCTTGAAGCAAGCGTATGGATACTAATTGCTTAAATAGCTTTTAGGGCATTTGCCAGGATTGGCTCAAGGCGATTCGCCGCTTTTATCTGTCCTGTATCGCTGGGATGAAGGCCATCAACCGAATAGTCATCGCTGCCGCTTTGTAACCAACCAGCAGTATCAATATAGCGCACGTTATGATCTCCAGCCGCATTAACTGCCTGAACGGCTGCCTGGATGAAGCTGGCATTCGCGCCATTAAATGGCTCCATGGCAAAAATAAGCGCTTTAGGATATTTCGCACGTATGTTTTGCAAAAATGTAATGTAGGTTGACTGAAATAAAGCATTGCTAACGTGATTGCCCTGGTCATTGGTCCCGAGATTAATGACGACCGCAGTGGCCTGATAGCGCGAAAAGTTCCAGTTGGGCGAGTTAATGAAAAGGGATGTTTGCAATTTGAAGTATTGTTGACTCATGCCAATCTTATTTGATGTACCACACTGAACATTATCAACCAGACACATTCCCCCCTGCGCAATCTGCGTATGCTCCACAGACAAGCGTTCACTGGTGAGCCAGGAATAGTCGGAAAGAGCATAATTTGTATCGGTTGCACCGACAGTAATTGAATCTCCAATGAACTCGATAAGTCGTGAAGAGATAGCAGGAGCGACGGTGCTTGCTCCTGGATCAAGGATCAAGCCCTTAAAATGGAGGGTATCTGTATCATTAGCACTGGCGATGCGTATGGTATGGGTGCCAGTTTTTAAAGGAACTGGAGTGGGATTTACGATACCATTATACCCTACATAATAAATGTGATCTGGCCTATGATCAATACTTATGTGTATGGCAGAAAAGCCTGCCATCTTGAGTTTAATTGTTGTCCCTGTAAAGCTCGTTTCGAAGTAGGCACCCGGCCAATAGCTGTTATAGAGGGTGTTATTACTGATATCCCAGCGCCCAATGAACTTGATATTGGGGTCTAAAGGTGTCCCCATATTTGCCATAGCTTGCTGTCTGGCTACAAGGAAGATACCGCCAATGGTACATCCAGTGGCGATAATGAGAATAAGGCTTCCAATCAAGGCGTTTCGCAAAAGGAATTTCGAAGGTATCCGCATCATCTGGTTTGACCTCCATGTCATTTTTCTCTATTATATAATTGTTGAGGTCATCTTGTCACTTCCAGTGAAAGAAGTATTGACAATATTCATTTTAAATGGTATTTGAATTTCATGGAAATATTGCAAACATATGGACTCGTTCATTGAACGTGAACGAATAGCGGAAGGAAACGCAATCGATGATCCGATCCTCACTTTTACGTCGCTCCCTGGCAATTGGGTGTATCGTTATAATTCTTGTGACTACCTGCATAGTATTTGCATTTCGTGCCTCCTCTTCAAATAACACTGACTTTGTAACACGCTCAGGCTCACAGTTGCAGCTTGATGGAAAGCCCTTCCGTTTTGCCGGGGCCAATATATACTGGGCTGGCCTGGACGAAAATGTCGGTGGGGTCAATTATCCGACTTCCTTTCGCGTTGACGACGCCTTCTTAACGGTAGAAGAGATGGGAGCTACCGTTGTGCGTGCTCATACGCTTGGCATTTCTGTTGGTTGTCAGTTGTGTGTTGAACCATCCCTTGGAAAATTCAATGAAACAGCGCTTGAGCACATCGATTATGCGATAAAATCGGCCAGAGATCACCATATCCGCCTGGTTATACCGCTCGTGGATAACTGGCATTATTATCATGGTGGAAAACACACCTTTACCGACTGGCGCGGCATTCATGATGAGTTTAAGTTCTTTACCAATCAGACGGTTATTCATGATTTCGAGCAGTATATCAGTACACTTTTAAATCATGTAAATCATTACACGGGCATCGCCTATAAAGATGACCCCACTATCATGGCCTGGGAGACAGGCAACGAATTGGGACCGCCCATTACCTGGACAAAAACGATCTCTGCCTTTATCAAGAACATCGACAAACACCACTTAATCATTGATGGAACTTCTTTCGTCAATACAGATGCCCTCTCGCTCCCCGATGTCGATATTTTTACCATTCATTACTACCCGGCACGCATCGCACAAATGCAGCAGGATGCCGCCACAATTACTGCGGCCAACAAGGTTTTTTATGTGGGAGAATATGGCTGGCAGTATGGCGATCCACTCCAAAGCTTTTTGGCTGCAATCGAAAAGAGTGGTGCAGCTGGTGATACGTACTGGGACTTCTTTCCGCATAACGATACCTATGGATATGTGCAACATAGTGATAACTATACACTTCACTACCCTGGTGACAATGATGCAATGCGCAGTGCTGTAGAGTTGTTCCGCGCCCACGCCTATAGAATGCAGGGTAAGGCCGTTCCCCCCATCAGTAAGCCAGGCGCTCCACTGATTACCAGCATCCGAGGCAAGGCTATTGCCTGGCGTGGTAGTGCCATGGGAGATACATACTCAATAGAACGTTCAACCGCAGGGAAAAATGGTCCCTGGACGCTCGTCTGTAATCGTTGTGCAACTGACAATAGCACACCCTGGATAGATGCGAAGCAACCGTCCGGTATGCTCTGGTATCGTGTGCAGGCTTTTAATGTGATGAATATAGCAGGTCCTTACTCAGTTGTTTACCAATTTGCCCAGTAGCTTCAACTTCTCTGCCCGAACGCATTTCAAGTGGACCTGACCCGATTTTGGAGGGTGGGAGAAGGAAAATTTGGCACAAGAGAACCAGGAAGATTCTCGAACACCATCCAGATGTTGGCCGTAGCTCAACCATGTTCGCTGAGCAGATATGGGGAACTGAGGGGTTGAGTGAGTGAGGAGGTCTCCTCCAAAACACTCTACCCTATTTTATCCCAGTTTTACCGCTTTTTGAACAACCACGGTTTGGGTTTCATGTTGACAAGAGCACAAAATTGCTCTACACTCTAATTCGTGTTCTTGTGTAGTTTTTCCTTTATTGCATCTTCGGTAGGATCTCTTTTCGCTGCGTTGTTCTGTATTACAAAGTGATGCAGGAACATTACCAGCCCATGTCTAAATTCGTGCCGTGATTAAGGTCAGTAAACTTGAATTCGAAAGGTACATCGATGACTAGAACGAATAGCCGGACTGATTTTGGGATTATCAAGTTTATTACTGGCCCTCAGATAGACAATGTGATCAAGATTGATAAACTGATTACCTCAATTGGGCGCGACCCCGACAATGACATTGTTGTGACCGATCCAGCTGTATCGCCACATCACGCCCGCATTGTGTGTGAAGAAGGATCGTGGAGTATCGAAACAATCAGTCCGGGCGACACGATTACTGTGAATAAGCGTGACCTACAGCAATCGATTATCCACGACTGCGCCATTGTTGGTATAGGAGGAGACACTGCATTCATCTTTCTACTTAGTCCAGCATCACAAAGACTTCTCGAACCTGCTACTGGGGACACTCAGCCCCTCGGATTCAATGCATTCCCTACCACTTTTGAATTGATAGCGGAATTTGAGGCTGACGGCTTACAAGACTCTGCGCTTACTTCAACACCAGTACCTGAGCAGATTGAAGCAGTTGAGCAACAAGACATACCAGAACAAGGCTCCCAAACGCACTCCCTCACGTTAAACCAATCCCCTATTACCGGTGTTCATCTGCCGTTGCAGCGAAAAGGTGAGGAAACCCAACTGTCACCTTTCTCGGAGATGGGAATACCATTTCTTGAGATCAGCAGTAATACCCTACAAGAAAGAAAGATCTATCCACTTGTTAAGAAAGTGATGAATGTTGGACGTGATCCATCAAATGATATTGTTCTCAATGAGAGCCACATCTCCAGTTTCCATGCCCAGATAGTCCATGAAGGGAATGCATTTTTCTTCGTGCATCCACATCCATCAAAACAGAAGACACAAAACGGGTTGCTCTATCGAGGCCGTCAGATACACGGTGATGAGGCATTTCGCAAACCCTTGATGCGTGGAGATATCTTTCGCATCGGCGATAAGCAAGGTTCGTTTGTCTCTCTGATTTATAATGATGGGAGTGGTTCCTCACAGGAGACGCCTCCCGAAATACGTCCCATTCCATTAGAGGCTCCCGAAATTAGTATTGGACGACGAGAAGATAACATAGTTGTGCTGAGTCATCCACAGGTTTCTGGTTATCACGCTCGTCTCGTACGTGAGGGAGAAACCTATCGCATTCTCGATCTGAACAGCACGAACCATGTCTATGTCAATGGATTGCTCACCACCAGCCAGCTCCTCAACGTTGACGACGAGATACGGATTGGACCTTATAAATTAACCTATAGCGAGACGGAACTGACGCAACATGATGAGAGTAATGGCATTCGCATTGATGCGCTCAATCTCAAAAAGGTTGGCAACAATCATGTCACCCTGCTCAACGACATCTCAATCGCCATTCCGCCACGTAAATTTGTGGCCATCGTTGGCGGCTCTGGGGCGGGTAAATCAACCTTGATGGATGCGCTCAATGGTCTGCGACCTGCCCATGAAGGCAAGGTGTTCTATAATGGTCAGGCTTACTATCATCATCTCGCTGCTTTCAGCACACAATTGGGGTATGTGCCACAAGACGATATTGTGCATCGAGATTTGACTGTGGAGCGTGCGCTCTATTACGCGGCAAAAATGCGCCTGCCAGGGGATTTTACGGACGCACAGATCGAGCATCGTATCAGTGAAGTGCTTGAAGATGTCGATATGAAAGAACGACGACATCTCATGATTAGTAAACTGTCCGGCGGGCAGCGCAAACGTGTCTCCCTTGCACTTGAATTACTGAGTAAACCAAGCATCTTTTTTCTTGATGAGCCAACTTCGGGCCTTGATCCGGGGCTGGATCGCAGAATGATGTTCCTTTTGCGAAAGCTGGCCGATAAGGGACATACCGTTATTCTGGTGACGCATGCTACCAATAACATTAACACCTGTGATTATGTCTGTTTCCTGGGTCAGGGGGGACGATTAGCCTACTTTGGACCGCCCAGTGAGACACGAAGGTATTTTGGCAAAACAGATTTTGCTGAGATTTATGCTCTCCTGGAACCGAGCCGGGATAACCCTAAAGCGCCTGAGGAGGCGGAGACACGCTTCAAGGAATTGCTGGACTATCAGGACTATGTTACTGGACTCATCGATGATGTAGGTACGAGTAACGGTTGTGCGGTTCAACCAGTCAGGGAGATTCAACGACCTAAGCGAAGCAATCCATGGAAACAATTCCGACTGCTTTCGTTGCGCTATCTTGAACTACTCAAGAACGATCCGGGTAACCTGATCATTCTGCTCTTACAAGCGCCTATCATCGCCTTGCTCCTTATCCTGTTGGTAAATACCGAGATAGGATCTGGAGCGTTTAATCCCACCAGCATTGCAAATTGTCCTACAACACAGACCATTCTCACCCCGGCTGGCTTTCCTGATGTTCCCAGTCCTGGTCACCCGTCAGTATCAAATGATTGTCAACGCGTGGTTAACTTTCTCAACAACAATCCAAATGGAAGAGCATACGCGGCAAGTCGCGGCGGGGAAATTACGGCATTGCAGGATTTTATCATGGTAGGTTCGGGCGCGGATGCACAGAAAATCTTGTTTATCATGGCCTTTACGGCTGTGCTATTTGGGACCGTGAATGCAGCCCGAGAGATCGTGAAGGAAGCTCCTATTTACCGGCGCGAACGAGCGGTGAATTTAGGCATCATTCCTTATATGTTCTCTAAGATCGTCGTGCTGGCTTTATTGTGCTTGCTGCAAACTGCGATACTGGTGATCATTGTAAACTTTGTGGTACGTTTCCAACAGGGGATCATTTTACCTGCGATTATTGAGGTCTATATCACAATGGCCCTTACTAGCCTGGCAGGGTTAATGTTGGGATTGGTCATCTCAGCTACTGCCCCCAACACCGATCGAGCAATGAGCTTCATTCCAATTATCCTCATTCCACAGGTGATCTTCTCTGGAACGATCTTTGCCTTTAAGGATTGGTTCACACAAATTCTATCGATACCATTTGCGGCACGCTGGGCTATAGCCGCGTTAGGTTCATCGATTGGGCTGCATAGCGATAAGATAAGTGGAGATAAGTTGTTCGGCAACAATTACACGTATCATGGTACGCTCTTCTCTACGTACACCCATGCTAACGCTACAAACTATCTTCTGACGATGTGGGTTGTGCTGGGGGTGATGATTGTGGTGTTGGCCTGCGCTACGGGGATTTTTTTGAAGAGGAAGGATGTGAGGGTGTAGGAGGACCGACAGAGCACCCCATAGACGTTAAGTTAAGCAAAGATGAGTTACAAAAGAGGTAGACACGAGGGGTCTCGATCAGATATCATACTAATAAATATTCAGTGTGATGTGAAGAAGGAGACCCCCTACGGAGGGGTATATCACAGATGGTCCAGGTTCTTTAGGAGCTGTTAAACGAGCGAGCCAATATCTTGGCGCAAGAGACGGGCTTCATTCAACGTGTCCGAACGTTCACGGGAGCCAATTTTGCCCAGACGATGATCTTTGGGCGGTTGCAAGAGCCCGATGTGACCATTTCAGGGCCAGTGTTCTCGCAACGCTTCAGTCCCCAGTCGGCCTACTTCATGCAAACGCTTATTAGAGGAGGTGACGCACAAACAGTTGGAGGCCGAGCCGGTACTGACTGCGCTCTTACAACAGAGAGCGCGAGTAAAGGAAAATGAAAGCATTTTCTCAAGCCCTTGAGAAGCCATCTCACGTGCTTATGGTTGTATCTCGTTCCGTTAGTGATACTGTTGCTTAATTCATTGAGAAGCTTTTTTAGCTGTTGATCCTCGCTCAGTTTAGGAAAGTTCGAATATGCTCATCGAGCTGAGACAACGAATTAAGCAACAGTATCCGTTAGTACTCAAGGGGTCGAACACAAACAATCCATCCGTAAGTGCATAGACACCAGCAGTAACTACCAATTTCCTAGATAGCTTTACGCATCTCCGGAAGCAGCATCCGCAACACGTTATACTTATTTTCAACAACTCTCCTTGCAAGTTGTGGAAATCCCATCAGGTAATTTAGAAAATCAGACCGCAAAGTGCAGATGACACACAAATGCAGATGAAAGACGATTAGACTTGCGCATTGGGGTCTCTCTCCTTGCGGGTGAACCGAGTAGAGGCGTCACCGCTGCCGTGCGCCCGTTTCCAGAGAACTGCCGTCGTGAGGTGGCTGGGCGCACGCACAATACTGTTTAGCTCCCCTACTTTGGCTGCTCCTTGTGTCCAAAAAACCTACTGTTGAAAGACTCTGTTGGCGAATGACACTGAGCATGGAATATGGTCAAAAAGAGATCGCTTTTGTTGTTCTTGCATGTCATACATGGTGTTTTCGGATCCCAAATAGGTCCATTTCCATCCATTCTGCCATTCGCCAACAGAGTCTTGTAAGCTTGTGTGGGTGCCCGTGCAGGAGAGTGCTTTCCTGAGAGCGGGCACCCACAAGGGAGTGTCCCTACTTTCACCTGGAAGGACGCAGAGCCTCAATATTGGGTTAACCGAGGATGGGATGCAGAGCATACCAGGTATGCCCCCCGTCGTTGGTCTGGAAGAGATGCTGAATGTTTTGAGCATCTTTGATAAGTATCCAACCTGTCATCGCATTCAGGAATGACAGGTTCCCGATCGCCTGATTCAACGCATCAGGTTTCAGCAGGCCAGTTGGATGAATGAGCTCCCAGGGTCGGCCACCGGTGCTGGTGTGATGGATGACGTACTGACCCTGGCCATTGAAACCAAAGCTCCACCCCTGACGGGCGTTCAGGAAGCTGGAAGAATAGAGATCATTGAAGGTAGTTCCGACTGTTGAAGGCCCCAGGACCCAGGTACGGCCACCATTGTATGTCTGGAAGGCGGTCAATGCCCGATTGCCAAAGCCATCATCCAGGTAGTACTGGACATACAGAGTGCCTGAAGTGCTATTCAGCCAGTAGGGTCCATAGCTCGTCGCAAAGCTCACACCATTCCCTTTGATCGGCATAACCGTAACATTGCTCCAGGTCTTGCCACCATCAGAAGTGCGATAGAGGTAGACCGATCCAGTCGGGGCGAAAGCAGTCGCCCAACCATTCTGGCTGTCGTTGAAGGTAAAGCGTGTTGACTGGAAATAGCCAGCTTGTAGACCAGATGCCCCCTTATCGGACTCCAGTAATGTCTGCCAGGTTTTGCCGCCATCGCTGGTATGCGTCAATACAAGAACAGAATCTCCTGCCAGGGTAATCTGAATACCAAAATTGAGCCAGCCATGCTGTGCATCCAGGAAAAAGATCTGATTAAGCGTGAGGCCAGCAAGAACCGTGAGCTGCGTTGTTTGCCAGGTCTTACCGCTATTGAGGGTGCTCAGCAAAAGCACCTGCCCATTCTGTAGAATCCCTAGATAACCACGGGTGGCATCTGGAAAGGAGGAGGCGGTGAGTTCCGTGTTGGGATCGCTAGTAAGTTGAGATGGCGTGACATCGCTCCAATGTTCGGGACCATGATGGGTTACATACACATGAGGAAGTGTGTCCTCACTCAGTGCCCAGCCTGTACTCTGGTTGATCATCGTCAGATCCCTCAATTGGAGGGCCTGCATCGGCGTTGATGTGTGTGTTGGCACATTTGGAGCGAGCGCAGCATGTGCTATCGTGGGGACAAAGAAGCCACAGGACAACAGGCACAGCGCCAATAAGAGCAGGCGGACCCGACGAGCAGACATTTTGCCTCGTGCGTCTCTGAAGAGGGCAAACCATACGTGCAATTGCATAAAAACTCCTTTAGTTTGAGCTATTTCTTGATTAGTGCAGGATGACGTTCAAGGCCACATCATCCACAAAAACTCGGTCGCCGTTGTCGGTCCAGTGGTGGCACGAAAATCGAGGGTGATGCGCTGTCCTCCATATCGAGTCAGGGCGCTGGTTACGTCAAAGGTAAACTGTTTCCATCCTGCCGCCTGGGTATTGCAGAGTACCTGAGGAATGACAATGGCAGTGCCACGACTATTAAGTAGGCTGCTGGCAAAGGCATCAATGCAGGGACGGCCCGTTGTCTGGTTAGTATTGACGTAGGTCCAATAGCTCAGGACAATCTTTTTCACATTGGTGGGCAGAGTCACCGTTTGAGAGATGCGATCACTACACGTGGCATAGCCACACAGGTCGGCACTAAAACCGCCCGCATGAGGGTTTGTACTCGTCACAAGGTCGTACTCGCCTGTAGAGCTCTCAGTCCATGACTGTGCACCCAGGTCAAAGTTCCCATTCTTCAGGAGCCGGGTGGGGCCAGTGTTAGGAAGCGGGAGTAGCTCCTTGAGGTCACGAGCAAAGTTCCAGGCATCTGGAGTGCCGATACCAGTAGCCATGTCATAGCCTTTGGAGGCTTTATAGTACAGATTGTCACCGCTCGTCACATCATGATACGCACTATAAGGCAGAGACTCCGTGTACAGCGCGTACAGGCTAGCACTGACAGTCCCCAGACCGGGTTTCTTCTGGTGGGCTAGATACTCATTGGTATCGGTCGCCAATGCTGCCCACAAAGGAGCCGCCGCGCTGGTGCCGCCGATCTCAGTCCAGTTGTTCGTGCAGATTGGATCATCTATCGTACAGTAGATTGAATAGCCAGTGCTTGGATCGGCATCCGCCGATACATCAGGCACCTGGCGATTAGCGTTGGTCAGGTTCGGACCCTTCTGGTAGGACGGGCGCGTAAAAAGGGCGCTGATGCCACCGCCCCCCCCATTTTGCGTGCTCGTATTACTCCACGCCGACTCGCTCCCGTAGCCACCATTGCTGGCAAGCTGCAAAGCAGTACCACCAACACCAACCACATGGGGATCACTGGCTGGGGAGTCCACCCCCAGGATCGAACCGACCTGACAATCGTACGCACCCGCATCACCGGAGGCCGCAAAGAATGCCTGCCCCTGGGCAGCACCCTGAGCGAAAATGTTATCCAGCGCAATCAACTCCGAAGAGCCGGCGGCATCTTCACAGAGTCCCCAACTGGTACTTGTTACCTTCGCCAGATCGTCGGTCACAATTTTAGTGTAGACATCATTGATACTAGCAAGAGAGTTCGGACCAATATAGATCTTCTGCGTAGCATCTGGAGCCAGTGCCGACATGACTTCCATATCGAGCTCGACCTCAATCGCGCCAGAACCAGGTGTATTGGTCGCGCCATCGACCAGCACATCCGAGAACTTCGGGGTACCAAGATGATAGGTATTCAGATACGTTGTGATATCCGCAGGCTTGTAACCATCCAGTTCGAAGAGGGCTACCGTCTGACCCGCACCCGTCCCGCCATTGGACTGTAACAAGTTGACATCGTAGGCGGCGCGTAATTGCTCAGGCGTATAGCCCTTGATCAGGGGAACCTGCTTGTTTTGTTGCGTAATGACGGCATGATGATATAATGGTATGTTGTTCAGCCCACTGATATTCGCAATTGCACTTCCCAGCGTATCAGGAACTGAGGGATCAGTTGTCGGCGCATAGACCACGCGACCATTGAGCTGATAATCGTTCAGGGTCACGCCGAAAGCCTGTTCGACCGTCGCCACTGAGCCAGATGCATCGACCAGCGCATTATTTGGGGAAACCGACGTTACCTGCAATCCCTGCCCCTTCAAATAGGCAACAACGCTATTTAGAGTCGCCTGGGTGGGGCCAAAGGCATCCTTAAACTGCTGTGGCGTCAGATACTGATGATACGATGCTGAGTTTGGATCATTCTGCTCTTCAATCACGGTATCCAGATCAGTATGATTGCGCAAGTTCAGACTAAGCGAAAGGTGCAGTTGCTTCGTCTTGTCCGTCGCATGTACCGAGCGACTCCCCTTCAAGGCCTCGACTATATGACCGGGCAAGATGTGGCGCTGACTGCTAGAGGCCGCAGACACGGACACAGTATGCAGGACAAGTATTGATGATACGAGTGCTAGCAGCACAGCACATGCTGTGCGGCCAAGAAGAACTGGCACCCTTTGTGGTGAACTTTTTTTCACGTTCCCTCCATACATAGTTGAATTCCAAAAAAACGCTAAGCTCGCGAAATTTTATAGAGCTTACCCATGTGTATTCAAATATCACCATATTTCTCTTTTTGCATCCCTACGAGGCCCCTTCCTCATTTCACATCTCAAAGTGATAATTGAAACATATTTTATGGGGAAGGAGAATAATGACTACCTTCCACTGAGAGAAATGCATCTTCCCAGCAAATCGTTGCGTTCAACCACAAAAATCACGCAGCGAGTACACGAACCACCCGCGCCAATGCGCTAAACGCGCATCCTGTGTACTGTTTCGTCAAGAAGGGCAGACGCTGCGCAGGGATGAGTCCTCGATGCTTACACGAAATTTACATCTTACAAAGATGTAAGCTTTGTGTAAGCAAAATCGATAGCAACGTCCCTTCTCTTCTGGTATCCTCTCATCAAAGAACACACTGATGAGCAGGACGCAACACAACCATCTCTTTTTGGTTGCATCTTGAAAACGTCCCTGCTAGATACAATGCCACCAGATGTGATCATGATGACGTTTGTGAAGATCCGGAGAACTAAGTAAGAAAGAGGAACCATCCCATGCAGATATACCATATATTGCCAACTGTCCCTTTGATCAATAATGAGACCTTGCTCCAGCGCGTCGCACGTTCAATGACCACGTGGAGGCGCACAGCGATCTCACGTGTCCCAACACAGGTACTCTCCCCAGAACTGTTCGTAAGCACAGATGATGCCGAGTACGCCTATGAGACCGCCTTCACGATCCAGGCAACCGAGTTGGTTCTCTCGCACGGGCGCTTCGGGAACGGCCTGCTTCCCTAATGCATTTCCACTTGACCTCTTCGGGTTTGAGAGGTATACTTTCCTCGCTGGAGGCGCTTGGAGCTACCATTCTTTCTCGACCCGCTTGAGGGTACTGAAATATGGGAGGCCCGGCATGTTCGCGTGTATGTGCCCAAAGGAGCAGACGCCTTATTCCGAGAGCCAACGAAACTTCGTTTCTTCTTGATAGACTGACAGAAACGACGCATTCTCACGCTCCTTATTCAGCCAGCCAACGACGCATTCGCGTCTAGCTCTGCTCAGGCTGGCTGATCAGAAGCGTCTAGCTGCGCTCATCTGCCAGAGAGGAGTGCGCTCCGCTCAGGCTCTCGGATCAGAAGACTGTCTGTAAGGAGTCTCCCTGCTATGCCTTTACCATCCACGATTCTTATCGTCGAAGACGATCCAAAAATTGCACAGTTGTTGCAATCACACCTTGAAAAATATAGCTATGCGGCTGTTCCTCTCACCGATTTCGCGCATGTCTTCGATGAGTTCAAGCGCATACAACCAGATCTTGTGTTGCTCGATATTAACCTGCCCTTTTTTGATGGCTTTTACTGGTGTCGGCAGATACGCAACGTTTCTACCTGCCCCATTCTCTTTGTCTCGGCGCGTGAAAGCACGATGGACCAGGTGATGGCCCTCGAAAATGGTGCGGACGACTACATCACGAAGCCATTCTCCTACGAGGTCGTTATTGCCAAAGTGCGTAGTCAGTTGCGCCGCGCCTACGGCGATTACGCCTCGCGTGCAGATGAGCGTATCATTGAATGCGCAGGGCTGATACTCTATCCTGAGCGCTTGCAGGTTTCGCTGGCAGAACTCTCCATCCGCGTCAGCAAAAAGGAAGCGCAACTTCTGGAGTCTCTCCTCAGTCATATCGACCGTGTCGTGAGTCGTGAGCGTCTGCTTGAAGTCCTGTGGGATGAAACCACCTTTGTCGAGGAAAATACCTTGAATGTGTATGTGACACGCATGCGCAAAAAATTACAAGAGTTGGGAGTCGAGGATGCGCTAGAGACAATCCGTGGTTCAGGATATCGTTTGAATACGACCTGGAGAAAGGCTCAATGAAACTTTTCCTGCGTGATCATGCAAGCTTGCTTCTTCTCAATGTACTGCAACTCAGCCTCATTCTCCTCATCTGCTGGCTGGCCGGATTTCACAATCTGGATCTGCTTCTCTATGCAGTCCTGCTTTGTGCTCTGACACTCATGGGGTATCTCCTCTATCGCTACTTCACCCGGTTTATCTTCTATCGGCGGCTCAGTTCTCCATTGATGTCGCTTGATGAGTCACTCGTGCATTATGGCAGCTCTCCTCTTGGGGAGGCATTGACGGACTTGCTGCATACCCAATACCGTTTCTACCAGGAGCGCCTCTTTCATTATCAGCGCTCACAGGAGAGACATATGACCTTTACCAACATCTGGGTTCATCAGATGAAAACCCCACTGTCCGTGATCTCGCTCATTACGCAAGATGAGGATGATCCACGTTTCACGAGTATTCGCGAAGAGACGGATCGGCTTCAGCAGGGCCTGGAAATGACGCTCTATACTGCACGCCTGGACACCTTTGCAAGCGACTTTCATGTCGAACCGGTCGCACTCCACAAAATTACGAACGAGGTCATTCGCAAAAACAAACAATTCTTTCTGCGCAATGCCGTCTATCCTGAGGTACAGATCAACCCCACTCTTCTGGTTCTTTCCGACCTGAAATGGCTGGCATTCATCATCGATCAACTCGTGATCAATGCCATTAAATACTCTTCTGGCACCGGCAAAAAGGTGCGCCTGATTGCACATGTGCAAGGGGATCGTGCTACGCTCACGGTATCTGATCAGGGGATAGGTATTCCTGCGGCTGATCTCCCGCGCATCTTCGAACCGTACTTCACTGGCGAAAATGGACGGACCCATCGCCAATCAACGGGCATGGGTCTCTACCTTGTTCATGAAGCCTGTAAACAACTAGAGCATTCTATCACGGTTGAATCTGAGGTAAATACCGGGACAACCTTCCATCTTACGTTCTTCTCTCGCACACAATCAGGTGTTGGGTATAAGTCATGATGGCAGAAGCTTACAAAGATGTAAGCTTACTGTAAGCAAAATCGATTGGACCAGGCGTGGTGCTCTGTTATTCTTTCAGCAGGAAAACATTTTGAAAGGAATACAGTGAAATAATGCTAACTCTCACTCATCTCAATAAGATCTACGGGGGCAAGATTCCCTATCAGGCTCTCTATGATATCAATCTTTCGCTCAATCCACGCGAGTTTGTAGGGATCATGGGACCCTCGGGAAGCGGCAAGACAACGTTGCTGAACCTGGTTGCGACTATCGATACCCCCACATCCGGTCAGGTGCGTATCAATACCTTTGATCCTTCTACCCTCTCAAAAAATACGTTGGCTCAGTTCAGACGCCGCGAACTAGGCTTCGTCTTTCAGGATTACAACCTGCTCGATACCTTGACCATTGGCGAAAATATCGTGCTACCGTTAACGCTGGATAAGTGCAGTGTGAAAGAAATGGAGCAGCGTCTCCAAACGATCGCGTACCAATTGGGCATTCAAGATCTGCTCAAGAAGCGCACCTATGAGGTCTCGGGTGGTCAGGCGCAGCGTGCTGCTATTGCGCGTGCGCTTATTCATTCTCCTTCGCTCTTGCTGGCCGATGAACCTACCGGCAATCTGGACTCAAAGGCCGCTCGTACGGTGATGGAACTTCTGGAAAAGATGAATCAGGTTCAGGGTACCACGATGATGCTGGTGACCCATGATGCACTGGCGGCAAGCTATTGCCATCGTGTGATCTTTATTAAAGATGGTCGTTTTTACAATGAGATTCGCCGTGGCAGCAATCGGCAAACGTTTTATCAGCAAATCGTTGACGTGCTGGCTTTGTTAGGAGGAAATGTCAATGACGTTCTTCCAATTCGCTAGCAACAATGTCAGGCGCAACATGCGTGCCTATGCGGCCTACTTTTTGAGTAGCTCCTTTGCCATTCTGATGTTTTTTCTCTACGCCACCCTGGCGAATCATCCCAACTTACAGCAAGGGTACCTGAAGGAAAGTATCATCAATGGTATGCAGATCGCTGAATATATCATTTTCATTTTTGCCTTCTTTTTTATTCTGTACTCGATGGGAACATTTCTCAAAGGGCGCACGAAGGAATTCGGTATTCTCACTCTTCTGGGGATGTCCAATCGGCAATTCATGGGGATGGTATTCCTCGAAAATATGCTGCTGGGACTTGCTGCTCTCTGTGGAGGCATTATCATTGGCCTGATTGGTTCCAAACTCTTTTTGTTGCTTGGATCAGCGGTATTTGATATGCCCACCTTGCCCTTCTATATTCCAGTGCAGGCACTCCTGAGTACTGGCGTAGCTTTTACGATGCTTTTCCTGCTGGTCTCTCTTGCCACGATGTTTTTCATACGGAACAATTCGGTAACCAGTTTGTTGAAAGGAACTCGTCGGCCTAAGGCAGAGCCAAAACCAGTGCTAGTTCTGGCACTCTTTGCTGCGGCGTGTCTGATTGTAGGCTATGGACTTGCCGTCTCGTATCGTGCTCCTCTGGATGGTCTTGGCGTTCAACCAGTGGTTGTCATTGTCCTGGTTGCCCTTGGCACCTACTTTCTCTACACCCAATTGAGTGTCTTTATTATCCATCTGCTCAAGAAGAGACGACGTTTTTACTGGCGGGGAACGCACATGCTGTGGCTCTCCGATCTCGCATATAGTATGAAAGACAATGCGCGTCTCTTCTTCGCTATTGCCATGATCTTGAGTGTTACCTTTACGGCAACCTCTGCCCTGACCTTGTTCAAGTCGCGGACCAGTGCTCATGTGATGCCCTTCGCCTTTACGCTCTTGTTTCAACCAGGCAAGACTGCGGCCATCACCCCCATTGAAAAGACGATGGCGAAGACCTTGCACGATCAGCATTTCTCCTCTACCAGGGTTGAGGCATCGTATGCGCTCTTAGAGGTTACAGGGAAAAGCATTGCGGTACCCTGTATGTCCTTGAGTGACTATAATCGATGGGCGGCTGTCGTTCACGCCTCGTCGCTCTCCATGCAGTCCGGTGAGGCCATCGAAGTATCAACGTCTCAGCCCGATCCAAACAATCCACCCATCCCTAGCGGGAGTACCATCACCCTGGTGCACGGCCAACGAGTGCATGTTGTGAGTCGTAACAGCCAGCAGGTACTCAACGAAGATTTTTTGACGAATGTGCTCATCGTGCCAGACCAGGACTACCAGCGGTATTCCACAGGCCTGCAACAAAATGTGTATGTTGGCTATTCTATCGTACCATGGAGAGATACCCTTACGATTGCTTTTACCTTACAAGAGCAAACCCAAAAGATCTACGAGAGCACAACACATGGATCTTCCTCTGAAGACTTTTTCTTGCTATCGTCCCGTGCACTTGATTACCTGAATTCCTATCAAAATTCCCAATATCACCTTGTTTGTAGGCTTGTTTGTGGCGATAATCTTCTTGATTGCCTCAAGCAGTTTCCTCTACTTCAGGCTCTATAGTAGCCTGACTGAGAATACAAACCGTTATCGTGCCTTGATGAAAATAGGTCTCACGTCACGCGAGATGCGAGCAAGTCTGACGCTTCAGATGGTGGTCCTGTTTTTTGTTCCCTTCATGATGGCGATTGTCCATACTGTGTTTGCCATGATCGTGGTCCAGAACAATATGCATGCGGGCACTCAGGTTTTCTTGCCAACGATCCTGACGATTGGAGGGTTTCTGCTGTTCCAGGTGGTCTATTTCTTTCTGGTACGAACTCAATACCTCCATCAATTAGAACAAACAATGATGTGAGATTGTCCCTGAATTCCTTAGCCAAGTCGATTTCACATCAGGTATGCTTGAGGAAGAGAGCACACTCAAAGCAGTAGGGCTTTGAGAAGAAAAAACGCCTTGAAACCTATATACATATTGAAAACCGATGAATAACGTCACTCCTCATGCCCTCTTCCAGTCAGGACCGGACATTTCAGCGCCAGCGGCGCTTCGCACCTGAGGAGTTACCGAATATCGCTTAAAAACATCCAGGAAGGATTTTATGATGAACATAACTATTGGAAAGTTCTCCTTTGACGTACTTCTGCTTATTCGCCTCTGGTTGCCCGCCATCGTGTTTATTGGACTGTGTACGGGCATTTTCATCGCTTTTGACCCGCTGTTGCTGCTGCTAGATCAAATCGCCCCTGGCCTTATCCCGGTAGCATGGCTCTCGCTCTTTGTCCTCTACATCGTTCTTGGAGTCACCTTTACCTTCATCGCCGCCCGCATGGTGCGTCGTTCCTTCAAGTCCAAAGAACTGCTGGTCCAGAGGCGCATGGCCTACCTGAGCGGCCTCCCTCTTTACGCTTGCGGCCTCCTCTTCCTGGGAGCGAGTATTCGCGCCAACTTTATTCCTGACCTCCCCGCTGCGGCGGCATTTGCCTCTATAGTCCTCTTTCTTCTTTTCTGCATGGCCTCAGGCGGCTACCTGCTCATGGTACGTTTCCTCTTCCTGCGCCGCCCTGCCGCGCCTGTTCACTCGGCATGACAGCTTACGGAGCGCCGGGCCACATGGGACCAATTTTCAAAATTGGTCCCTAATTCTTGTAATATTTAGCCATGTGAAACGATAGTTAGAGGGAATTATTCAAACCATATGAGGGAAATGATGCAAGTAAACAGGCATATAGCACCGAGAGAACAGGAGATGGCTCGTCTGTACAAAATATACGCACCTGGTCTGCTTACCTATGTTCGTATGCACATCACTTCAGAAGAGGATGCGGAAGATCTTGTGGTAGACGTTTTCCTGGCTGCTCTCGAGAATGCAAAGTTTCCTGCGCTTTTAGAGAAAGAGAAGCAGTCATGGTTCTGGCGCGTTACCCGCAACAAAGTGATTGACACGTATAGACGGGGCAAAACTCGTCAGAACGTGGCACTTGAGCATGTCGCTAACGGTCTTTTTGAAGATGAAATGGTCGGTCCCGAATATGCTGCTTTGCGACAAGAAGATTACTTCGATTTATATGCTCATCTGCAAAGCTTGCCTCTGCTTCAACAGCAGATTTTACGCATGCGTTTTGGCCAGGATCTATCCTGTAGCGAAATTGCAACCAGGTTAGGAAAGCAAGAAAACCTTGTGCGTGTTACTCTTTCACGGAGTTTAAATCTTTTACGGAAAATTTATCGACGAAGAAAGGAGGAGCAGGACGGTGACTGAGAAGGATGAGTTCTTTTTACCAGAAGATATAGACCGACAAATTGAAGCGGTGAAGCAATCCAAAGAAGGTGATCAGCGTGATGCAGAGGCCCTGGTATACCTGAGTAGCTATTATCAGGCTGATGCATTGCCTCAACAAGAGGCGCTCGACCGAATCTGGAACCGCATTAGCGATGCTCCTCTTTTGCAACAAAATATTCAAGAAAGTAGGAAAAAACAACCAATGCAAAATTCACAAAGTTATACTACTATCGAAATGGGTGCCTTGCGTGGAGCACGCTCACCGCGCCATTCTCTTGTTCATCGACTCAATACACTGGCTGCGGCAGTTCTGCTAGTAGCCTTGCTGGGCAGTATGGCCGTTGTTCTTTATACCATCCAGCAGCATACAGGGACCTCTTCTCCTCACTCAAATCCGGTAATCACGACGACTCACGGTTGCACAACTGCGGCGAGCTGCCAGCAGGCCATCGTTACGGTCACTCCCAATCAGGTACAGCCAGGAGGCAAGGTAACGGTTACGGTAAAAGGGTGGGTTGCCAACGCCAAACTGCAAGCAGGTGTAGGGGTCCAGGCGCTTGACAGTAATATTGTCTCTGCCACCAGTGATGCCCAGGGCAACTTCTCTGTTACCCTCACCATAAATCCTCGAACCACTGATATCGGACCAACCACTATCCATATTAACCTGGCCGATACCACCGATGGCTCCAAAAACCTCACGGTGCAAGGGAAATTGACCATCATCCAGAGTACGGGTGGCTGCACAACTGCGGCGAGCTGCCAGCAGGCCATCGTTACGGTCACCCCCAATCAGGTACAGCCAGGAGGTAAGGTAACGGTTACGGGAACAGGGTGGGTTGCCAACGCTAAACTGCAAGCAAGTATAGGGGTCCAGGCGCTTGACAGTAATATTGTCTCTGCCACCAGTGATGCCCAGGGCAACTTCTCTGTTACCCTCACCATAGATCCGCAAACCACTGATATCGGACCAACCACTATCCATATTAACCTGGCCGATACCACCGATGGCTCCAAAAATCTCACGGTGCAAGGGAAATTGACCATCTAGGTAAGATATCGGGAAATGATTTACAAGAAGCTCGAAACGCGCTAGTCACTGTCTGGAAGCGAGCTGCGACCTTTCTCTTTCCCCTTCAATTTGGCCCGGCGCTCCGTAAGCTGTCATGAAGGGCAAGGGAGTGGTTACTGCATGCATAAACTGTATAATTGCTCATTGCGAGTTCCGGATGCAGGGGAGTCGGAACTCGCACCTTTACAAAAAGCTCAAAAGTCGATTATTCAGCCTCTCATTCGGTCAAAAATGGCGATTGTTCCGTTTCTCTTCGGCAATTCGGCACTCATCTATCAAGACTCCTTGCTCGAAATACCAGAGAGGACCTGGTAGAGCGAAGAATGTTTGCTACTTTGCGCCCCATGACAGCTTACGGAGCGCCGGGCCTACTAGGATGGTTCACTGTCAAAACATTCACTCGCTTTCCGATAAGCAGTAAAAGCTTCTTCATATTTGTCATAAGAGATATGCCAACACAGGAGCAAGTAAAGCTGATTCATAGCAATTTCGAATATCATGTAATTGTTCAAGAGCTTTTTGAGCGCTAAAATACCACGGTTTATGAAATATTACTGTGTTTCCTGCAAATACCTGTGGAGGTATAATGGCACAGATAAGTGTCCTAAAATCTGTACTTCTTGCTATTCTACGAAATGCTAGACGTGGAGCATCGGGCGCAATCATTACATCATCAGCAGTCAAAGGACCACGACCCTGCGATTTCAGCAAATTTTTCACACGTTCCCTACGAGTGGCAACCTTGCGTATAAGAGAATGCTCAAGAGCGAATGTATCTAGTGCTTCCTCAACGCGATGAATCTCCATACGAGCAAGTTCTTGACTTCCCTTCTCAGGCTCTACCCAGTACCGAGGTTCACTGAAGCGATGTGTGTACTGATGGATCAGTTTCCCTTCGTAGAGGGGTCAACCATTATGCTCAGTATTGAAAAGCCCTCTAGCATTTGTCATGTCAAACTCACGGGTAAGAGCAATAGACCAATCACTTAGTATTGCCTCTCCGAGCGGAGGCCAGTTCCCATAAATCTGTGCAACGATATCTACATCCTGCTGTGAACGAAACTCCATAATTGAGACGGTATCAGGTGAGAAACGTTCGATCAACTTAGATAGGATGGTGATAGAGTAGTCTTGTGGCGCAGACAAGACTCCCATATCATGCAACATGAAAGCGGCATCAAACATGTCTTCGGTCGCAGTCTTACGTATACCAAAAAGGACGAATTTGAAACGGCTATCAATAGGAAATATGCCACGTCTATTCTCGAAGCAATAGAGATAGCTAATTTGCGCACGTTTCAAGAACAGCTTACGTAGTCCTGTACAACCCTGGTCAGTATAGAGACCAGAGGGAACTATGATACCGCAATTGCCTCCTTGTGACAGCAAATTGTATGCTCGCTCAAGAAAGAGTTTGTATGTGTTGGCATCTCCACCCGTCTGCTTACCATCTATTACATCGCTCTGGTAAGGATAGAGATCACTCAGGCGTGTATAGCTTACCTCTCCATCCAGATTACGCACATGGTTATCCCACTCTGCAGAAATATCAGGCTCTTTGAGTAGTGCTTCCTGGCGCTCATCTGCTTGCACACGCTCCAACTCACGGAAGCCTGGATCATAGGAGGTGAAGAACTCACGCGAATTGGGCTTTACAATATCCCAGGGTGGATTTCCAAGTACAGCAGTAAAACCTGGATTGGTGCGTGACCTTCCATCAGCTTCAAAATAGATTTCAGGAAACTGGAATTGCCCCGTTTTGAAAGAGTGCCAGAAAAGAAGGAGGATTCATCGCTTCAGAGACGATGTAGATGGAGTTGTCGCCCCTGAACTATAGGGAGCTTGGAGTTGACTCTTCTGGAGAGGAGCGCAATCGACCGTGGCAGATTCAGGAGAGGAGAAAGAAACAGACCCACAACAGCAATTCTGTTGCGGGTCTGATCGCGGAACCGACCGGAACCGACCGGAACCGACGGGCATCGGCTTCTCTCTCACCTGTGTTGATCCACTTCATTTCCCCTTCAAGTTACCTCTCCCAGAAGCTTCAACAGGTTCTCACTCAACTTCATACCAATGGAAATACTGCACTTCCTCTTATTACAACACGACGGCCTGGTCCAGCTAAACCAAAACATGGTATTCCTCCTACTGAGTGGCCCACCGTGCAACGTCGTGTTCTGGAGAACCAGGAACCACTGCGTCAGGTTGCCAGCGATTATGGAGTTTCTCACGAAACGGTACGCCGCGTTCTTCTCGCTCTTCGCAAAAAAGATGTTGGGTGAGTTTTTCTCTCTGATCCATATCTCGATTGTGCATCTGGAACAGCCTTGCTGTGGATTCGCCAGCTTCTTTTCCTTTTTGGTTGTTCTCTCTCTTCGCTTTGCTGGCTCTCTATAATAGGATTGATCCCTCCCTACTTCCCGATAATTCGATATTTTGTCCACCAGAACGTTAATGCGACCAACAGAGCAGACATAAGCACATAGATACCACTCTCTATTTCCTGGAAGAGCAAGAAACGATCGCCAGGCTGATACAAGTATCTAGCCTGATAACCATGTGCTATTGTGCATTGGGTGTATGCCTTTTCCTCAGGTGTTGGAGGCTGATTACCAATGCTACCACCAGGACCTGCGGATGCGGATGCTATCTTGAGAGGCTTGTTTATGTTCATGAGAGAGAGTGCCATATTCAATGGCAAAGAAGCGCTGGATGTATTGTTTTTGTGCAAACCCAAAGCAGGGCTTTTGCAAGGTCCAACTCCATTGTCCGGATCAACCGTGTTTCCTTGCCTGTCTACGAACGTTAGGTAGCCAATCTGCATGGCAGTTTGTGGAGCATTCTGCCCACTGTTAAAGGGTGTCAAGGATATTAACGGGGGTAAAAAGTAAGGGCGCCAGAAGACTTCTATAAGAACACGCACGATTACAAAAATCACTAAGGTAAGAGCCATCGCAGGAACCGCTTTCCTCACGATTGTTCCCATACAGACACCCAGGGTAAACGCGAAGAGTGTATAGGCAATTGCGGGCAGGCTCCATATATCGTAGTTGGTATAATCCCAGAGGCTATACAATGTAGGAACGACCGGTGTTTTCCACCAGAGGAGCAAGCAACAGAGTATGATAGTGGCACAGAGGAGTAAAGCAACAATTCCACCTACTTTGATGAGTAACCAACGGGACCATGAAATGCTTTGCGTCCAGATGAGGCGATAGGTACCCTGTTCCAGTTCGCGTGCGACTATCTGTGCGCCAAAAAACATGCCAATAATGGCCGGCAAAGCCAGAAGAACATACTGGAAGAGAGAATAGAATGTAGAATCGCCAAAGGCTCTTCCCTGACTATAGTCATGCAGGTCTAGGCGTGCAATATTACATTTATCAGATGAACAGCTTATATTACCCACAGAATGAGCAAATGATGCAATATGTGTGCCTGTCACGAGCAAAATGGCGGTAACAAGAAGCAATCCAATCACTAATAAGAGTATTTCGATACGGTATTGACGCCATGTCAACCAGATCATTGCGCAACCTCCAATTTTCTCCCATCCTGACCGACCAGAGCCGATTTGGATTGGGACAGGTAAGCGAGAATAATATCTTCTAATGAGACCGGGTGTACTTGCCAGGCTGGATCGAGAAGAGGGCCATGCGTTTGTACAAGAAGTGTGCATTGTTTCCCTGCACCACTAACGGCCACAATGGTGTGCGTTCTGGCAATGGACTCCATCCGCTCCCTTGGCCCAACAAGCATCTTATGAGACTGCATGAGGGAATCGACGCTGGTGGCAAACTGCACACGTGAAGTAGCCATAATTACCAGGTAATCACAGAAGCGCTCCAGGTCGGCAACGTTATGCGAAGAAATGAGCACCGTCATGCCATGTTCGGCCACTGCGTCCAACAACGTTTGCTGAAATTCGCGGCGAGCGATAGGATCCAGGCTGGCAACCGGTTCATCCAGGATCAAGAGCTCTGGTTGTTTGGCAAGAGCGAGAATCAACGCAACCTGTGCCTGTTGTCCACCTGACAGCTTCCCAGTCTGTTGGTGAAGCGGAATACCGAGGCGTTCCAGACGTTGCAATGCCTGTTCTTGATTCCATGTGCGATTCAGCTTTTGGCCGACCGTGAGCATATCTTTGACGGTAAAAGTTTTATAGAGAGGGTGCTCTTGTGAAACGAAACCAATGCGTGGCAAAAGTTGTTTCATATCCTTGCCAGGTGTATGACCAAGGACAGTGATAGTTCCATTTGATGGTGCCAACAGCCCTGTGATGAGATGAAGCAATGTTGTTTTACCCGCACCATTGGGGCCTACCAGTCCAGCAATGCACCCAATAGGGAACTGTAACGTGCAGTCGCGTAGAGCCCACTTGCGACCATAGCGTTTGCTTAAATGAACGGTTTCCAATGCTTGAATCATGCAATTCCTTCCTCATACTTTTTTTTAAATTCTTGCAGTGTACGATCAAACAAAGCCTGTATGCTTTCTTCTTTCAGGTCAGCCGCGTAAGCATCATGCAGCCAGCTTTCCAGACCTTGACGGAGCATATCATGGCTTTCAAGAGAGGGATCAGCCAGAGTACGTTGTACGAACGTACCCAGACCAGGACGGCTTCCTACCAGTCCTTCAAGCTCAAGCGTGCGATATGCCTTAAAGACCGTATTAGGATTAATAGCCAGTTTCGCCACAACCTCACGCATCGTTGGTAACTGATCTCCTGGCTTCAAAAATCCCAATCGCAACGCCTGCTTCACCTGATGAACGAGCTGTAAATAGGGAGCAACACCCGAACGGCTATCCAGATAAAACTCGATGTTCCGTTCCTCTACACTCATCTGTTTTCCTCTTTTAATTAGATAACTAAATAGCTATGACAACAGTGAAAGTATACCCGGTTGCCATCTTTCTGTCAAGCTTTCTAGGGGTCCCAATACTTTGATCCCCTCGTTTTCCTGCTAAGCCAACAGTAATACAGCCATCAATTGCGCCTCTACACTATCGGATGTGTTATGTTTGCCGTGTTCATGCGAATACATATACGAGATCTCGAATAAACATACGTGGTAAGTCAGATAGAGGCCGACAAGGACAGGTTGTCAATAGCGGCGTACTCCTGGCTCATGCGACTTTTTGGTGAACCCTCCAAAAATTCAGGTGAGATGGAGCAATTTCTGACGAAGAAGGGTGAAACTGGCTCGCCCATACATAATCCTTTTGTGGGTTTTAATCTTATTCACCGTTCCTTCAACAGGCCCTTGACTCTAAGGGTAGGTCAGCCCTGCACGAACGGCGTCATAATCTCGCTCAACCCCAATGACAAAACTGCCAAGTTCTTTGATTCCACTTTCTCGCGCTTCTTTCATCCATCCATTGAGCGATTCTGGTTGTCGTTGGCGAAGCATGTGAAGAAACGATTGGAGCAATTGATACATTTGTTTCACTTCCTGAGAACTTTCGAGAAGCCGCGTGAGATCATTTTTTTCTTCAGAAGTGAGTTCCTCTTCGCGTTTCGAGAGAAGCCAACGAAGCTCTCGTGGTGACACCTTTATCACCGCTGTTCCAGTTTTTGCACGTTTGGGAGGACGAGCCATGCCAGACAATCCTTTGCGAAGGCGTGCAACAAAACTGCGTACGGATGTTGCTCCTCCACGATAGCCTTTTTCCTGAATTTCCTGAAACAGCTGCGTGGCATTCGAAAAACCATCTTTGAAGCCTTGGCAGAGATAATCGTAGAAAGGATCAAGCTGAGAAGATTTTCGTGGACGAGGAGTTGGCTGGACGGGTCCTTCCGCACGCACGTATCGGCGAACCGTGTTGCGGGCAAGACTGAGCTGAGCGGCAATCGTGCGGATGCTCTCCCCATCCTGATGCATTTGTTTCACCTGGTCCACGACCGATTGCTTTCGTTCTGTTTTTAGTTGCGATGCGCGTGTGCGTTTTATAGGGGCTGTGGGTAGGTGTGGAGAGAGTTCAGATACCTCCAAGGGAACGATTTCCCTAGTCGAGTCCCTCCTTTTGCATTGAATGCCGCACAAATCGCTTGTACCATTGTTCGCAAGCGCGTCGTGAGCCGTGATGATAGTTCAATCAGCTCTGGAAGCCGTTCGGTGAAGAGCTTCCGTGGGCAGGTTGCAACACGACAGAAGAATTTCTTCACCGAAAGGAGCAAACGGACAGTTTTTCCAGCACAAGGAAGTTCGAGTGGTTTACGTCGATAATAGCTATGGATCACTGACGATGAAGTTGAACAACATGGGCAAAGCGAGCATGGACGGTTCGAGATCACACGAACCTGTAATTCTTGTTCATCAACGCTGATGGACGTGATCTCTAATCCATCAGGCAATGGAAGCAATGGTGTCGTTGGCATTCCCTTGCACCTTCTCCTCAAACGTAATGAGGAAAGTGTAGCAAGTTTTCACGAGATTACCAGGGGTTCACCAAAAAGTCGGCGTTCTGCTTGGTTTGCCAGTAAACGACTACGAAATTCGGAGAGTACAGAAAAGTCAAAGCCTGGATCAGTTATTTCTAAGCTTAATGCATATTTCCAATCAATTCGGGTTCTGACAGCATCTGCCGCCTGTCTATCAGTTAACCCTTCACAATATTGCATTACCATCACGAGAGCAAGACGCCAGGCTGATTCTGCTGGTTGTCCTATCTCAGAAAATAAGTCAAGAAAATCCTCATCTCGAAAAAATGTTCCTAACTCATCACGCATCTGAGTAAAAACATTCCATTTAGGCAAAATAGCACGAGCTACACGTATTGTTTCTTCTGGAATTGGTGGTATCGCCTGTGGTTGTAAGGACATCAGTTCCCTCCGAGCTGGATGTATTTCAACTTTCTTTCCAGTATCTCACATTTCTCTCCAGACCAATTCGCCAACAATATCTTACTGGGGAGCTACCCTGGTGGCATCAAGTGGAGACATTGTCTATGGAGATGGCGATTTCCATTACCTTTATGTGGCAGCCACCCTTGCAGAGCTACTTTAGCTATCTGGGCTTGAGAAATGTTATAAGTAGTGTGCTGATCAAATCGGAGTCGGACTGATTGTTAAGCTAAGGAGTGGTTCAAACTGAGCGTGAACCACTGTGACAATTGACGCAAAAAATTGACAGAAAAATCCCTGAGAGATATGGTGAAAGTATCAAATTCATCACCATTTTCAGGGAGGAAACATGAACCATTGTAGCACGATTGAGGAACGCATTCACATGGTCAGTCAGATAGTTGCTCAGCCGACCCATGAGTTGGTCAGTCAGTTGAGTCGCGCCCATCGGGTTTCTCGTCAGACATTGTATCGGTGGTCGGAGATCGGTCGCCAAGCCCTGCAAGAGGCATTGGGAACCAAGATCAAACCGATGAAGCGGCCAGCATCTCTTCCGACACTGGTCCTGACGTTGTTGGTTGAAGTGCACGCGAGGTATCGAGGCATTCAATCGACCTTGAGAAACCTCCATGGGATCAGAATGGGCGTGAAGCGTTTGGAGGTGACTTTGTCTGTGTGACTTCTGCTGAACGCGATCAGGCTGCCACGGACAACGTTCTGGCCCTTATTCACCTCGTCGCATTCTAGGGCGAGCAGCCCATCCATCATCCTCGAGTATTGGCTTCTCGGTGCGCTTTTAACGAAACGCACCGAGAAGCCAAATCCCCTCATCGTGAATCACCTCCATTGGCGGTTTTGCCAACGAGATCGCCTGGTTGTCGGCTTCATTTCAACGGTCACATAACCTCTGCAAAAGGTATTTTCTCTTAGAAAGGAGCCTCCCAGACTTGAATAGCCCCACCCAAATTGCTCGATGCAATCATCTTCCCATTGGGGGACCAGCTTACAACCGCTGCCCAATCTGAATAAGGATCATATCCCTGATACGTCAAAAGCGTGTGCCCAGTGCTGGCTTCCCAGACCCGGATTGAAGCACTCCCCCCCATCTCTGAATTAGCTCCACAGCCAGAAACCAAAAGCTTGCTATCAGGCGACCAGGCTAATGATGCCACTGGACCCGCATGCCCATGATAAATAACCAATGGTTTCGTACTATCTGGCCTCCAGACCTGGATGGTATTTCCGTTGGGATTCATACTCGTATTCGTCATAAAGTCAGTAAAGCTGCCAGCAGAAGCAATCCATTTTCCATCAGGCGACCACGCAACAGCAACCACTGGTTCCGGATGCCCTCGATAAATCAGTTGTAGCCGTCCAGTAGCCGCTTCCCAGACATGGACTTCCCCTTCTGTATCAAAATCACCCTGAGAGGAAGCAATCCATTTTCCATCGGGCGACCACGCAATAGAAGTAACATCAGCAGTATGCCCTTTATACGTCATACGTACAACACCTGTCAGTGCATGCCAGATCTTAATTGTCGGCACAGGAGCACTCAGATCCTTTGTGAAGGACGCAATCATCTGGCTATCAGGTGACCACGCCAGAGCATTCCCAGAATCGGTTCCAGGTGCAGGATAGATGCTAAGGACATTTTTTCCCGTGCTTGTTTCCAGGAGAGAGAGTTGTGTGTACATGCTCGCAGCAATATATCTATTATCAGGTGACCACGCCATTGCTTGAATACCAGGAGCTGTACCAGGACTATAGATCCGTTCTAACGTTCCAGTTGTCGCATCCCAGAGTTGGATGTTGTTTGCTGACGAGACAATACGTTGGCTATCACGCGACCATATAATATTACCCACTCCTGTAGGATGCCCATGATAGGTATACAATGTAGCACCAGGAGAAAGAACACCTGGGGAGGGAGAATGATGCAACATGTGTGAAAGAGGCTGCCAGGCCAACGCAGTGCCAATAGCCAATCCAGCTCCTCCCAGAAGCCCAAGCGCAAGCGTACGGCGCGAAAAGCGCTTTGTGGTGCTGTGACGTACTTCTGTTTGCAAAGGAGTTGCGGTTGAGGAAGATTGGAGCGATGGGGAAAATAGAGATGTGACGGCTTCCGATTGTGAAGAACGATATGCTTGTGCGAAAGCGTTTGCAAAGGCACGGATCGTCTTAAAGCGCGCAGCCGGTTCTTTAGCAAGCGCGATCATAACAACCTCCTCAACCGCTTTCGACAGGTGAGGCGCATGCTTGCGTAAGGGTACAGGGGATACTAGCGCATGTTGGACGGCAATCTCAGCATACGAACCACGAAAAGGCGGCTCTCCACAAAGCCATTCGTAGAGCACAACCCCCAATGCATACTGATCGCTCGCCGGTGATGCATTATTATGCAATTGTTCTGGAGCCATATATGCAACCGTACCAACTATATGCTGATCATTGTTCTTATTTTGTGTATCCTGCATTGCACGTGCAATACCAAAATCACTGAGTAAAATGGTATCGTTGCTTCCAAGCAACATATTTTCAGGCTTCATATCACAATGGATCAATTGTTTTTCATGAATGTACTGTAGAGCACTCGTAATTTGCTGAACGTAATAAGCCACTTGACTGAGATCTAAGCAGGTGCCTCTAGGGTATCTCTGGCGAAGCGTGCCGTGAGGAGCATAATCCATTACAAGATAAGGAAAGTCATTCTCTCTCCCAAATTCAAGCACCGATAGAATATGAGGATGATCCAAACGAGCGGCAATCTGTGCTTCTACGAGGAATTTCTCATGCTTCTCCTTATTGAGCTGCATGGCCAGAACTTTGATAGCGGCAAACGTCTTGAGATAGATGTGTTCCCCATAGTAGACATCGGCAAATCCACCGCGACCTACTAAACGCGTGAGGAGATAATTCCCGATGCGGCGTTCTAGACTATTGAGCATGGGCGCATGACTCCTTCACCATTAAGCAGGTGCCTGCCAGATCTTTACCGTCATATCAGCACTCACTGAGGCAATCTTCTTTCCATCAGGCGACCAGGCAACATCGTTTACGCCTGCTGTATGGCCGCGATAGATGAAAACATTTTGGCCCGTGAGCATATTCCAGATCTGCACCGTTGGGTCTGCTGTAAACATTGAACTGCTATTCCAATACTGAGAAAACGCCTGTGCATCATCAAATAAGGCAAGGTACCGACTATCGGGCGACCAGACCAAATTGCGAAAATGCCCTTTATACGTGTTCACAACCTTTCCCGTCGTAGCATGCCAGACGTGCCCATTGCCGGATGCCAGATACTTCCCATCGGGCGACCAGACAAGAGCATAGAAATCGGCAGACGAGGCGCTGGTAGGCATGAGATAACTGCTTACCAGCTTCTCGGTTGCTACCTCCAGAATCTGCACATTGTGAGGTGTGCTATTACCGAAAGTATTTGCGATCAAAGCAATATACTTCCCATCAGGGGACCAGGCAATGGCACCTGGAGGATAGGTAAAGAGCGCTTTCTCAGTGGTAACATCCCATACTTGTGTTGCATCGATGGCAGTAACCATGTACCGACCATTGGGAGCCCATTTGGCATAGGAATTGATGGGCAGCTCAAAAGATCTACCTGAGCCAGTATAAGTAATATTTTTGGTTATCAGCGTGCGACCAGTTGGAAATTCCCACATCTGAAACCCTGTTAGGCCACCAGAAACTATCAAACGCCAGTCTGGAGAGCAGCACAAAACCGCCGCCATTGGATAGGTATGCAGAAGTGCGCCTGTCGTGATATCCCATACTTGCATCGTCTCATCGCGACTCCATGAGGCAATGCGCTGACCATCCAGCGACCATGCCACACCATAAATAGTATCAACCTGCTTCCGATAGGTAGAAAATGTTGTGCCAGGAGGAAATTTTTTTGTTGCAAGAGGCTTGCTAGACGAAGGACGCAAAAACCAGATAAGACCACCCCCAACTGTAGCAGTCCCCAATAATCCTGCCACCCCGAAAGCTACAGTACGTCGTGAAAGTCGCATTCGTGCGTGTTCTGAAGAATTTGGATTACGAGCAATTTGAGACGTAGCAGTGAAGCTTTCAGGCATATTGATAGAATAGCGGGAAGAATTTCTCTGGGACACGATAGCTTTGCTCCAGTGCGGTTGCAAACGCTTGTACTGAGGGAAAACGTTGAGCGGCATCTTTTGCAAGTGCACGCATAACAACCTGTTCAATCCTGGGTGGGAGGTGCTGAACTCTTTCGACTAAAGAAGGCGGCGGGGTAGAGAGTTGCTGTGAAGCAATCGCAAGATAGTCCTCGCCCGGAAATGGATGAACACCACAGAGCCATTCATACACCATCACCGCGAGTGCATACTGATCGCTAGCTGCGGAGGGCAACCCCTGAATTTGCTCAGGGGCCAGAGAGGCCATAACAGCCGCAATATCTTCTACATGCTCCGAGCGCGAACTTTGCGAAAAGAATGTCATGCGAAAATTGCTCAATAAGACAACATCATTGCCTCCTAACCACACGTTTTCCGGACGAAGATCAAGATGATACACCTGTTCCTGGTGCGCGTAGTCCAGGGCACTTGCTATCTGCCTAACAGAAGAGAGAAGCGTTGACGAGGGAAGCGGGGTTCCCCTCGGATAACGGGAAAGGAATGGTCCACCTGCGGCAGAAGCGAGTATCAAGAATGGTGTATCGTGCTCCACACCGAATTCCAGCACTCTGAGAATATGAGGATGAACAAGATGAGCAAGCCGACGCACCTCATTGAGAAAATTGTGCTCATCCTCCTGCAGGAGGCGCAATTGATAGAGCTGAATAATGGCATGTGTCTGAAGATATATATGCTCCCCCAGGTAAGTACTCACCTTTTGCTGAACGCGAAGAAGCTGAAGCAAACGATAATTGCCAAATTGCCATCCGCTATGCGACACCCTTTCTCCATCATCAAGCATTCATAGCACCCTTTCTGTCCCGTCTCTTCCTTATACTGCCTGCCAGACCAGAACTTTATTATCATCACCACCAGAAGCCACATGCCTGCTATCGCCATACCAGACGACACTATTCACCGGGGCAGTATGCCCACGATAGGTCATACGCTGTTTCCCACTGACAGCTTCCCAAATCTGTACGGTTGTATCACGACTGGCCGAGGCAAGGTACCTGCCATCGGGCGACCACGACACCGCATACACTGCATCACGATGGCCCTTGTAGAGTATCAACATATTGCCAGTTGCCGCATCCCAGATCTGCACAGTATTATCATCACTCGCAGAAGCCACATGCTTGCTATCGGGGGACCATGCTAATCCATGCACCGGGCTAGCGTGCTGACCCGTATAGGTAATAAGGCGATTTCCGCTTGCAACGTCCCAAACAGACACAAAAATCATATTGGAAGTAAGAAAGAGACCATCAGGAGACCACGCAACCGCTTTCTGTGGCCCTTGTTTCGATGAAAGGCTGTACTGGGCAACATCAGTGTAATAAGATGTATGCTTCCCACTATCGGCATCCCAAACCTGCATGATATTGCTTGAAATTGAAGCGACACGTTTACTATCGGGGGACCACGCCAGAGCTGCTACCTCGCCATAGGGATCTGGATAGACAACACGCGTTTCACCTGGTGGATTAGCGCTCATATGAGGAGCATTCCACACTCGCACCGTCTTATCGTTACCCCCAGAGGCAATATATGTGCCATCGGGTGACCAGCCTACTGTCAGGATCGCATCTGTATGAAGAGAATAGATGAATGCTTGCCCTTTCCCAGTGTTGTGCGGTGACCAGACGTGTACGGTCTTATCTCTACTCGCTGAAGTGATCCATTTGCCATCAGGCGACCAGGAGAGGCCCGTGATGGGTTTGGTGTGCTGTGTATAGGTAGCAAGCGTCGTACCGGGTGAACGTGACTGAAGAGAAAAAGCGACCTTGCGTGATGATTGAGGTGGTACGGGTGTGCTACGTGTCAGTACAACCCAGGCAGAGCCACCCAGCAGGCTCAAACCCAATCCTCCGGCCAATGTGGTAACAGCCGCACGTCGTGAGAAGCGAGGGGGCGATGGCGGAATTGCGTTACTAGAAGATTGAGCTTTTGACGCAATGGACGATTGAGGAACGACGACGCGTAGTGAGGAAGTAACCGCTTCAGAAAGGGACGCGATATCTGGTCTGCAAGCTGTTTCTAGCGCTTGAGCGAAAGCCTGTACATCTTCAAAACGTGCGGCAGGGTCTTTAGCAAGCGCTCTCATGACGACAGCTTCGACTGCTGGGGAAAGGGTAGGAACTCTACTCTTTAGAGAAGGTGGAAGGGCTTCCAGGTGTTGATGGGCAATTGCCAAAAGACCTGATCCCGTAAAAGGGAGCGAGCCACAAAGCCATTCATAGACAATCACAGCAAGGGAGTATTGATCACTTGCAGGTCGTGGTCGACCTTGCAGTTGCTCAGGGGCCATATAGAAAACTGTTCCACTAATCTCTTCCTTGTTTTGAGTGTCGGTACGATGAGCGGCCACAGCGATGCCAAAATCGCTGAGAAGAACCTTCCCATTCTGTCCAATCAGCATATTTTCCGGCTTGACATCGCGGTGGATCAACGTATGATCATGCGCAAACTGCAATGCAGCAGCGACTTGCTTTACATACGTGACAACAGTTTCCGGAGAAAGGGATGTGCCTTTGGGATGGCGTTGGCGCAGTGTCCCATGAGGAGCATACGTCATCGCAAGAAACGCGGTATGATCTGGGGTCACGCCAAATTCTAGAACACGTACAATCTGAGGATGTCGCAAATGAGCAATGGTCTGAGCTTCATTGAGAAAAGTTTGTAGATCATTCTCAGGCAAGTTGGTACGGAGAACTTTGATGGCCGCCATTGTTTTGAGATAGACATGTTCTCCAAGATAGACCTGAGCAAACCCCCCCTCACCTAACAACCGCAGAGTACGATAATTCCCTAACTGTTTATCCACAAATTCGAGCATGATTGCTCCTCATAATGAAACGAGGTGTATTGATATTACATCACAGAAAATATAGACATGCATGTAAATATAAGGCTATTCTAAAAGACTCTCAATATGCTGTCAAGTATCTTTAGATTGAGCACGAGGAGAGAAGCCTTTGTTTAGATCTTCTTTGCACTCTTCAATTTTGCATTTAAATGCTTCATATTGTTGAAAGATAGTGAAAGACATTTTCCCAATGCCAAACCATTCAGCGAAGGGATTTCTGCTTCCAATCAGAAAAAAGAGAGATACCGGTAAATTCATTATCGAGGCATGGTTACGACTATACTCAAGATGAGCAGATCTCCTCCAACCCCCTTTACTTTGATATCTGATATCTGTAAGATGGTTGATCGCGGAACCAATCCTCATGTTCTGGTCGGTTCCGCGATCTGTCGAATGAGGTGTAAAACAGGTAATACATCTGAGAAAACGGTCAAATTTGACCGTTTTCTCAGATGTATTACCTGTTTTGAATGATATTTGTGCATAAAAATGCTCAGGCGGAACCGACGGGAGTCTTATTATCTGCAAGACACTGTTTTGGTAGGTAGTCAACTTGTGCCAGTTGAGAATAAATTGCCAGCACAAGAATTATATTCCTCTGTAAAATCGGTGTCAATCGTTCCTATTTGTGGTATTTTGTCAGTAAAGATAGCCTGTTAGTATTTTGTAGTTTCCTTGCTCCAGGTCAATGATATATATATAATTATAAATACTTATGTGTTCTCCTGCTGGTGATTTTTCTTTGGCTTTGACTGTGACTATAACCTGTATGGTTTTGTCAGATATCTGTTTTATGCTGTTAAATAAAAGATCATCATGTTCTGTATTTGTGAATTTGTAAGCGAAAGTTTTGTATTTTTGGGAAAAGCCATTCTTTGTTAAATTGTAAGCAGATTGATAGTCTTTCTTGTTAATGTCATTGTAAAAATTTTGTATAATTGTTTTAGCTTGATCGGTAGGGGATGGTAATAGAGAGGTATAGAATGAATATGTAAGGTAGATGATCCCTAGAATAAATAGAATATATATAATGCATCTTGCTATGCATCCGATACTAGATTCTTTGTGGTTGCTACTGTAGTATATCGGATAGATTGGCTCATGATGAATGAAAATATTTATATCATTCTTTGCATTTCCTGCTTGAAATACTCCTATAATGCCTGTGATGATAGTGACAACAAGACATATGTTTTGAAGATTTATGTAGGGTAAGAGTTGCTCCATGAATTGACTCCTCGTTATGATGCTGCTATTAGAAGACTCTATGGTTTGATCAATATTTTTGAACCCATCTATCTGTAATAGACGATGGCGTGCTTCTCTTTCAAAATTTAGGAGTGGGTAAGATTGATTGATGATTGTTGTTTATCTCAGAGTGGGTAAGGGGAGTTGAAAGCCTCAGTAGCCTTTTTTGCCCGCTTCAGGTCGGTCTTCGTGGGTATATTGAGCGTGAGGTGTAATATATTTGTTCATTCTTGTCTAACAGAGATGAGTCTGGTCAGACGTATCTGCTAGCAGTTCTGCTAGCAGATTTTTTCTCTACGGTTTGCTCCTCTTCTTATTTTAAGAATGTTTTCTTTTTAAGCCTTCCCACCATTCTTTAGGCTCCGTATGAAGGCATGCTTCTGCTAGATTTCTGGCTGTTTCTGTTTGTAAGCCTGCATAGCAACTTGTGATCCAGTCTTGTACATCTGGATATCCTTGTGATTGGTACTCTCTTGCCTGAAAAATGCATTCAAGGAGATCGGCGTCACGGGCAAGTTTTGCTTCTAATGATAGTCTTTCCTCATATTCTTGAAAAAGGCTCTGGATATCTTTTGCTACATTTTCTGGCAGTCGTTCAGTTTGTTCTATGAGTGCTATTTCTTCGCTTCTGCCTTTATCGATATAGCGTTGGGCAACACGGTGCATATCATTAATTCTTGCTTCACCTGTATCATGAAAGAGGCCGATGATTGCAGTTCTCTGCGGATCAGCGTTTTCAAGGGAAGCTAACACATAACCTAGAATAGCTGTACGAAAAGAATGTTCTGCGATGCTTTCTGGATCTTTAATGCCTGCTAACCACCACCCCGACCGTTTCACTTTTTTCATGTGTCCCATTTCATAAATGTACTTTGCTATGTTGTTTAAAATCACTCTTTAGCTCCTTTTAGAATGTTTTTCAGCTTTTCTATTTCTTGCTGAAATATGTCGCTTTGCTCCTGGTGGTCTTCTGCGAGAAAGTCTTTAAGAAAAGATATTTCTTGCTTGTATGGGTCAAGTATTGCTAGTCCTCGACTTTCTATAAGCATAGATAGTGTAAGTATATCAAGAGTCCATCCGTTTTTATAGGCTTCGTCATTCAAATGACGGGAAATAGACCGAATTGTTCCGTCACATCTTTCTCCTCTTTGATCGTAGTACCCGAATTTGCGCTTGGTCACCATAGTATACTAGGTGGTAGCCGAGATTGATTGCAGCTGCTTTTGGATCGCTTCGTACGATTTTAATATATCGTTCAAGTATATCACGTCTATTACAGTACAAAGCTAGGCTAACCATCATTCCTCGTTGAACGAGGCTATCAGGTTCTTTTTCATAGCTTTGTTCAAGAAATTGAGTGGCTCGTAAGGTTCCTAGGCGTGCTAGATAATGGCTTGCTTGTTCCCGTATCATTGTTGACTGAACTTCATTGGTTTTATGTTGCTGGTATACCTCTATCAGGTTATTGACAATGAGGTTTCTTTCGTTTTGAGTTAGCTCTTTTGACTCAAGCATTTCTTTCAAAAAGGTTGTTACTTCAAATGGCAGAACTTCTTGAAGAACTTGCCCTATTAGAGTAACTGTATCTGCATGAAATCCTTTATCGTGCAGGCGCTCAAAGATATGCTTAGCGATGTAGTATTCGTGGAAAGATTTGTGAAGAAAGTAGTAGTTATCTCCTTCTGCAATACCTAGTAAGGTGCGGAAACATAATTCATCAAGCAGCTGCATTTCTGTGATAGGAGTATAGTGCTCAGCAACGTTTTTCACTATTGATGCAAGATCGTTGTGTGTGAATGTTTCGTTTTGCCTAAGTCTATATGGAGATGAGAGCGAGGATTTGGCTATGTGGGTAAGCCACGCTACATCTTGTAAGAGCATATCTTTCTTGTTCCATTTTAGTGCAGAGTCGGGTTTAGCAGCTTCGTTTTTAAGCCACTTTTCTGTATATTTTTCGTAGAGTTTTGTAGTGCTCCATTCGGTTTCTTTTATTTCTCTTGGGTCGGTGAAAATATCAAGCATCATAATTAATAGAAGTGGGCGATGTACTAAGTCTTGTAACTTTTGATTGTTTCTAATCATATTGATTATTTTATCTGCTGTAATTGCATTTGGTAGTGTGGCTTTGTTTCGCTTGTGTTGGTAGAATGCGGTGATATACTGTGTAACGGGTGTGGTTAGCTCTAGTGGTTGTAATTCAATCCATTGTGGGTAATATTCTTGAAGAGGAGACATGGAGAGGTAAAAGTCAAAGAAGCTTTTTCTGCAAGAAAGGATTGAAGAACGTGCAAATATTCTGCTTGATGCTCGGTCGTTTAGGGAGCTTTGGGTGAGTTCTCCTTTAATTTCGTCGAAACTATCAAATAGAAAAATGATTTGGTTATTTTTGACCAGATTAGTAAATTCATTGAAGGATAGAGGAAACTTGTCGTGTATATATGTCCAGAGTAACTCAATTGCATTTCCTGTCAAGGATGTGAAGTCTCGAAGCGGAATATAGAGTGGAAAGGGTGTTGCATTGTCTGATCTGTCTAGAAACTTTTCTGCAAGGCGGCTAAAAACTTGTTTCAGTATGGTGGTTTTGCCTTGTCCGGCTTCTCCTAATAGAAGTACACTTTGTCCTTCTATTAATGTGTTTATTAGGTATTCTATAAGATTCGTAGAAGGACTATTACCCTGTAATATTTCCCAGGGAGGTGAGATAAAGAGTCTATCGTTATTCAAAATGTCTTTTACGCGTAAATTTGTAGATCCTGGTGCTAATGCGTTAAATATTCTTATTCGCTCTCTTTGTATGAAATTTGCAAGAATATTATATATATGTTCATTTTCTTTTATTGTGCTTAATTCTGTGCTACTTTGCTTATCACTGTAGTTAGTGATTGGGATTTCTTTGTGTTCATCGGAGTTTCCAATGTTGTCATTTAGTTCGCTGTCTTCCCACCTTGTATGTAAGCCTAATTCCTGTCTTCCTATTTGACGTTTATATCGTGTTGAGAAGTAGTTGCATATTGCGGAGATTGCATAATCACCTAAAGGTTTGCCTTGCTCGGCGCGTTTAATTGTTGGTAGGCTTAGTCCTGTTAGATCTGCAAGTACTTGCTGCTTGATCCCTAATTTTTTTCTAGCTTGCTGAAGTGGATGTACTGTGATCTCGTTCATTATGTGCCCTCTGAATATGCTGGCATGACGCGATACTACATTCAACTATCTACGATTTACTAGCATTTTGATAGTATAGTTATGGGTGAGTAGGACATTAAGAACTTTTGGTATCCTAATCTGATACAGTATTTTGAGTCTTCTCGGCAATTTTTTTGCGAGGTCCCTTTGGACCGGACTTGCGAGGAGTTGCAAGAAATTTTTCCAGTGAGTCGGTATAGATGAACCACTCGCGCCCTAGTTGGAAACCTTCTAAAGTATGCTCTCTCAGTAGTTGGGTGAGGTAAGGCATACTTAATTGTGATTTTTGGGCGGCTTCTGATGTTCTTATATATTCTCGGCTAAGGTCAATATTTTTCTTCATGTCATATCCTCAATATTCCTCATTCAAATACATTATACCATAATTAGCAGCGATATGCTAATTAGTAGCGTCAGTGCTTGACAATTAGTAGCGATGCGCTTATAATAAGAGAGTCGAAACTGTTTAGATGGTTGTCTTGTTGGTGTTGGTTGTGGTGTGTTGGACCTGGGTTGCTACGAACAACTCAGGTCCAGTGAGTAACCTTAACGTGTTTCTGGTGTGAAAGGTCTCGGCACTCATGTTGCATTTTGCTATAAGTTTTCTGAACTGTCAAGTTTGTATGGTGTGTTGGGGATCTTTAACTTGATCCCTCGATTGATGCTATGCTTGATCCTTTTGATACTCGATCTTATGTTTTAATTATCTCAGACGAAAGATGCTGATACGCGACGAGAGCGTTGAGGCAAGTGATAGGAGTTAAATTATGACATGTGAGTGGTGTCAAGAAAGTTCTGATGCTCTGGTTCCCGTAGTAAATCGGGATGTGACAAATCCTTCTGAGCTTATGTTCGTATGTAGTTCTTGTAAAGAAGTCGAGCATTCTGAACATGCTGATGAACTACTTTGGAGTCCTGTTGATTTTGCTTCATTAGCTGCTGGTCGTTTGCGTAGCGTAGCTGCGTAGTTCTTGGATGTAGTTTGTAAAACAGACGGTACTTTGAAGGAGGTTTTCATGAATGCAGATAGTATTCCACTGGAAGAGCGACGGCTTTTATTAGCGGGACTTAGGAGATTTCGTTCTCATTGCAACGAGAGTGGTGTTGATTATAGTCACCGTGATCTTTTAGAACAAAAACTTCAGTCTGGTGGGTATCTGAATGAATTAGATATCTACGTGTTGCGACTTGCTGTGCTTAACGAATGGCCGGATACTTATGAGATGTTCAGTCCATGGTTAGGCTAAATTGCAGGTATGTATAGGAGGGTAGTATGTCAGCTTGGTTAACAATGCGTCAGTGGACGCGACGTGGAGCAACAGTATCTCAGCGAGAGTCTCGTACTGTTTCGGCGACTGCTTACTGTTGTAAGTGCCATCAACCGCGTATCTGCTTCTGGACGCGGGTTCCGGGTTCGCTGGCCTCGTACTCCTGGCTTTGTGGTGAATGTCGGTCGCTTAGTCTCTTGTAGTGTGTTCCTTATAGAAAGGTGACATGTATGGATTTGATTTTTGTGGTTATTGCTGCCTGTGCGTTTGTCTTGTTTGCGTTTGGGCTTATGACGTGGCTTGATCGTGATTTGTAGGGCTTACAGTTGAGATGTCTTCTGATTTGAAAGAAAGGTGTGCAACGTGACTATACAAGCTGTGATTGTCTTCTTGTACGTCTATCGCTTCCCAATTCTGTTGGTGACCTCGTTCTGCCAGTTCGTCTGCATGTGTCGGATGCGGCGTAAGCTCAAGCTGTATGTGCGCTGGTATCGGTCTCAGCAGCAAGCACAACAGGCGTATTATCAGCCACAACAATACCGTCAATGGTAGTGGTTAGATAGTGTTTTTATCGTGGTTCTCAGTGAACTAGAAAGGTGTGAAACAATTGATGCTGAAGAAATGGCTTGTTCTCGTGTGTCTCTGTCTTATCCTGATGGGTGTCCCTGTCGTGCTTGGTGCCTGTTCTAACCTATTGGATAGTGGGAATGCTCCAACGTATGCTCCAAATGGTTCGGTACAGTATCCCTATCCCCTGGTAGTCTCGAAAGGCAAGTGTACGGTCTGGAGCGTGTCGTTTGGTGAGGGAGACCCGTTCTGTGCCTCGTCTCTGCCAACACAACATGTAGGACTGTACGTACAGTTGTCCTACAATGGTATGCAGCAAAGTGTCTGTATTACCTCAATTGATACCCGGCATAAGGTGGTTGATGTTGGATAGGAAGACGATGCTAGCTGTTCTCATTCTAGAGAAGGGAGTGTAAATACATGGCGCTCGGATCGGGAATTGAGTGGACACAGGCAACCTGGAATCCGCTCACTGGCTGCAACAAAGTCAGTCAGGGCTGCAAGCATTGCTACGCGGAACGCATGGCGTCTCGTCTGCAAGCGATGGGCCAGCCACATTACCAGAATGGCTTTCAATTGACGCTGCATGAGGACGCTTTAGCGCTTCCTTTACACTGGAAGAACCCTCGTACCATCTTTGTCAATTCGATGTCGGATCTCTTTCATGAAGATGTACCGCTTGACTTCATCGAGCGGGTCTTTGAAGTCATGAGGCAGGCTCCTCAGCATCGCTTTCAGGTGCTCACAAAACGCTCGGAGCGGCTGCGGGACCTGAGTTCTCGGCTATCCTGGTCGTCAAACATCTGGATGGGTGTCTCGCTGGAACTGGCCCGGTATACCTGCCGGATTGACGATCTGCGTGCAACCGGGGCGCATGTCAAGTTCTTGTCGCTGGAGCCACTCCTGGGGGCATTGCCTACTCTCGATCTTTCAGGAATCCATTGGGTGATTACCGGGGGTGAATCGGGTCCGGGTGCGCGTCCGGTGGAGGTCTCCTGGGTGACCGATATTCGGGATCAGTGTCTTGCATCAGGAGTCCCGTTTTTCTTCAAACAGTGGGGTGGTGTCAACAAAAAGCGCTCTGGTCGTCTGCTGGGGGGTCGGACCTGGGATGAGATGCCGAGTGTCGTTAGTCAGCTGGTGGAGACTGGTCTATGCCAGTAGCATGTTATCCCTGCTCGGTGTATGGGCATGCCTGTACGCATGGGAGAGATGGTTCCTCTCTTCCTCGTCGGGTGTTGGTTTCACATGCCAGTGCTCAACCGAGGCATCGCTGCTTTGATGTGGCGCTCTGGCGTCGGTTTCCTTCCCTCTGGCCGGAGTGGACGGGACAGTTGGAAGCGGAGGATGCGTTCTCGGCGGTCGTGCAGCTGATGCATGGCTATGGTCTCTCGACGGTAGCCTATGCGGCGGCGATAGCACTGGATGGGTCTATTGCGTACCGGGCGTATGAAGTGCGGGGTGTGAAGCGTGGATTGGTCTGGTTTGCTGGTCGGAGGGATGCAGATAGCGCTGTACCTGACGGGCGTAAATCAGTGGAAATGTGAAGTGCGTCAACTTAGTTTTTCAAATTGTTTGTGCTGTGTGGCGAGGTTCTCTTTTCTGGAGGTCTCGTCTTGAAAGAAAGAGGTGTCTGTATGGCAAGTGTGCCACAACAACAGGGGCTTCCCTTTATCGTGGAGCAAGTGTCTTCCGAGCGTGTGCAGATGTGGGCCTCCTATGTTGGGCAAACATCGACACGAGATGGCTTTGAGATAGCTATAGCGGCATTTAACGCGTTCTGGTATGAGTCCACTGCGCATTATGAATATCAAGAAATAATGAAGTGCCTTCGGTCGGGGTATTGGGATATCGCGGTGAGTGTTTTGGATGAGATGGTCTTATCGTATCGGTATGCGGAGAGGAATTGGGATCGGGTGGCTTGTCTTATGACCAATGATGGAAAGCAACAGGTGCCGGGTGCCGTGATGCCGTGGTTTCAGGATGCAATGAGCCGGATGCAGGTTGCGGTGACGTATCGACAGGCGGCGGCGAGTCTGGTGGTGGAGTGGTGTCAACAGTATCAGTTACTGCTTCCTGAGCGCACACAAGCATTTTTAGCTGAGAGGCAGGGATAACGTCGTAGGGTCTGGTTGTCGTTTTCGGAGTGCGTTTCTCGGAGTGCAGTTGTGAAGAATGCTGACTCTCCCAGATAGCGCTGGGGAGTCAGCGGTGAGAGTCCCTTTTGACAGATTTCGTGCTGTGTGGCGAGGTTCTCATGGCTAGTATGGCATACGAGAATGCCGCTGTCAAAAGGGATAGTGTGAGATAGGTGAAAGGAAAGTGACCGTATGCAAGAACTTCTACAAGTCGAGAATCCGGATCGTGTGGTCTGGTATCAGTCCCTTATTGGGGAATGGGCGTCTCAAGTCCCTGGTGTTGTGCAAGAAAGCGATGGGCTGGTGGTGGGCTGGGTTGGTGGGTATACCTCGCAAGCCGGGTTACAGCATCCAGAACCGACGGGGGTTCGGGCGTTCACCGTGGAGTCGGCATTAGAGCAACTGGCAAACATGCTTTACGCGGATCTCCAGCGTGATCTGGCCTATCTACGGCAGATGAGTGTCACAACGATGACGGCACTACAGCGACAGGTACGGGTACCAGTGAGGTAAAGAGGTGCTCACATGTCTATGTACAGTTTGCACTTCTTTACTGAAGGGCCATCGATTGAGGCTCGGTTAGCGAACGTTCGATTTCAATACTTGCTCCGCTATCACGCGCTGCGGCTGGCATCATCGGCGCTGGGGCAAGTTGGGGATGTGGAAGAGTTGTATCAGGATCTCTTTCAAGAGGGAATGCTCTCCGCCTTCCGTATTCTGGAGCGGATGCCCGGTCTCTATGGTCGGGATCTGCTTCGTCTCTCAGTCCTGGCAATGTATGCGGCGCGGCGGCGTGGCTGCTCGGTGTTTCGGGCAGACCCCTGGAGGCGGTCGCGCTCGTACGAACAGGTGTCTCTGGACGCCTTGCCACAGGGAGCAGAAGAGATGCAACAGTGGAGTGACCTGGGGCATCTCATCAGAGAAGCAGAAGAGGATATGGCACTGGATGCCTGGGATGGGGTCTATGCTGAAGATCTGGAGTGCTGATGTCCTTGTGAATGGTCAGGCTATCGAAAATGATTGTTGAGTAGTAGGAACGAACAAGCAAAAAGAAAGAGGTGTTTCATGAGAATGAACGCATTAGTGAACAAAGTTGAAGTCAAAAAGTTCCAGGCATTTGATCCGAAAACAGGGGTACCTGACCCTGGCTATATTCTTCAGGCGACAGTCACAGATATGGATACAGAGTGAAACGCACCAGTGCTCATTTAATGAGGGCTTTGGTCTGGAGAACATGCGTGAGGCACGCAAACAGAAGGCTCCGGAGGCGGATCGTGATGCGCTGGCCGCACAAATTCAGGCAGCCGCCAAGCAATTGGAGGGGCAACAGGTGAGTTTTGTGCTTGGGAAACCACGTGCAAAAGGCTTTGTGACCTTCCCTGTCATTTCAATGTAGTGTCGTTTGACAAGTGTTGCCCGGTCCTCTCTCGTGTGAGTGGCCGGGCAAGGAAAGAAGGAAAAGTATGTCAATGCAACAACAGATGCAGGTACATCGGCATTGGTCGCGGCGTGCGGAGGGTGTGGTGGTCGTGTTTGCCTCGGTCATTTGCTCTCTGGCAAGTGCCCATACCGTCTGGTGGTTTCTCTCTGGAATGAACTGGATGGATAATCTGCAATGGGTGGTCTCGATCCTGCTCGCCTTAGTGTTTATTGCGTTGGGCTTTGTCATTAGTCGGAGTGTAGCCCATCGTATACAGCATAAGCAACGCTTAGGGATGGTGCTGGCCGTTGCGGTGCTCTATGAAGTGGTCGAGATTGGGTGTTGTTTTACCTATGCGGCAATTGGTATTCAGCATGTGACCTGGCTCCCGTTACTGCATGGTGGGCTGCATTCGTTTGTGTCTGCTCTGTGTTATATCATCTTGCCAATAACGCCTTTGTTCACGATTGGGCTGGGGAATCTGGAAGTCAGTCTGGACCGGGAAAAGTATGGGCAGGAAGCGCCTGCTGCTCCCGTTCGTCAGCAACCGGCACCAGTAAACCTGAACAACTTCCAGACAACGGCAAATCCGGTTCGTCCTACAATTCCTCCATATACGCCTCCGGCTGCCTATAACGCAGGTTATCCGCAACAGACAATGAATTATACCTCGCCGGGGTCTAATACGATTGCTCAACCTCAATCAAGTTATCCTTCTGCACCACCGTATGCACCGATTCGTTAGGTTGTCCTGGTAGTGGGTGAGCGGCCTGTCCAATGGTGCGAGGACGTTTACCCTCTTTCCTGATTGAAGGAGATGAAATGATGCTCGCACTCTCTGCAACTCTTGTGGATGCTTATGGGAGTCTCTTTGTCCATTCCTGGGATACGTATGCGGTGCAACAGGGAGATGGTTCTTACTGGTGTGCGCATGAATCCCTGCATCCTTCCCGGCTGGTGGATCATCTCCTGGGGCGCTACACGCTTGGGGCCTATGTTCTGGATGGTGTGCATACCTGTACCTATGCGGTTCTGGATGCGGATACTCCTGATGGGCTGCTAGCGCTCGTCCATCTCGCGGGGCAATTGGCGCTCCTGGGGATCTGGTCGTTGCTGGAGGCCAGTCGGCGCGGTGTCCATCTCTGGATCTTCTTTATGGAGCCGGTTCCCGCGTCTCTTGTGCGGGCGTGGCTGCTTCCCTATGCGGTGCAGCTGGGTGTTGAACTGTACCCAAAACAAGATAGGCTTTCCACCGGGCCGGGGTCGCTCATTCGTCTTCCCCTGGGAATCCATCGGCAAACAGGCGGATGGTATCCCTTCCTGGTTTCCTCTTCAGATGGGCAACTGGTGCCAGTGGGAAATAGTGTTGCTGAATGCCTCGCCTGGGTGGTCTCCTCTGTCCAGCGTGTGCAGGTTCCCGTATCGGTTGAGATGGGGTATGAGGCGAAAGATTTCGGGGGTGGAGTGCCTTCCCTCGCGGAGCCGGTTCTTGCCTCTTCTCCCCTGGTTGTTCCTGGCTCTGCTAGCGGGTGGTCCGGGCGTGGTGCTATTCGTGCATGGTGTCAGTCTCAAGACATTGTACAGGTGATTGGTCGCTCTGTGTCTCTCGATTATCGGGGAGTTGGCTCCTGTCCTTTTAAAGAACATCATGCACATGGGGATCTGCGTCCAAGTTTTCAGGTCTTTGGTGGTGCTAATCCTCATTGGTATTGTTATACCTGGGGGCGTGCTGGGGATCTCTTTGACTTCTTCTGTCTCTATTATCATCTCTTGCCACAAGAGGCATGGTCCTGGTTACAGGCGGGGAGGCTCTCATGAATGCGCAAAAGATGACGCTCGGCCAGTGGGTGAGGCATATCTTTCTGCTGGGAGTCTGTCCCCTGGTCTGTCTTCCATTTCTCCTGGATGCGTTCTTGTCTCTGGCTGTGCAGGAGAAATGGTCGCTTCCAGCGTTCTCTGCCTCGTCGTCGGTGTCGGTGCAGGCTGCGTTCCCGGTGGTTACAGGCGGGATTATGGGGCCTCCGTCGCTCTCTGCGGCCTTTGTCAATCAGGTGCTTACCTATTACGGGTCTCCAGCACAAGGCGAGGGGCAGGCGCTCTATGATGATAGTTTGCAATTTGGTATTGATGATGCCTACGCGCTGGCTTTCTTCCAGCATGAAAGTACCTTTGGTCTCTATGGCTGGGGTGCGGTCAATCACTCCCTGGGCAATATTCGCTGTACGTCGGGCTATGCCTGTGGTGGTGGGTACCGGGCGTATGCCTCCTGGGAGGATGGATTTCGTGATTGGTATCAACTGATTCGGACCATGTATGTTGATCAATTAGGCTTGAAAACGGTTGCACAAATTATCCCGGTTTATGCACCGGCGGCAGATCACAATGATGAGTCGGCCTATATCAATGCGGTGGAGTCCTCTGTTGCGACATGGCGTGCTGGTCGGGTTGCGTAGGCAATGATGAAGAAATGTGTATGGTTGAAACCTGTGGATCTGGAATGTTGTTTTCTTGTACTGACAAGTAGGAGGTACTAATGGTCGTGGCTATAGGTCGTCGAGGAGGTCGGCGTTCTCCTCTGCTCTGGATTGGGGGCAAGTATTACAGTGTGCCGCAGGTCCTGGCCGTGTTTCCTCCTGCTGAAGACTACGACGTGTATTGTGAACCGATGGGGGGCGCTGCGCACGTCCTGGCGGCAAAACTGGAGGGGTCGCATATTGAGGTGTATAACGATGCGAACCGGGATCTGGTCAACTTCTGGATGTGGGTGCGGGATATGCCAGATGCACTGGAGGAACGGTTGCGCTCCCTTCCCTATAGTCGAGCGTTGTTTTATCACTATCATGCCAGTCTCTACGATGGCTCGGAGCTTGACTCTCTGGAGCGTGCGGTGCGCTGGTTCTATGTCTTGCGGAGTAGCTTCTCGTCCTGTGTTGGGCCTGTGGCGAATGGCTGGAGTAGTAGCGGACTCAGACAGTCGAAGGCTCGGTCTTATCACAATGCGCTCTCGCTGTTTCGGGCGGTCTCGGAGCGGTTTCGCTATGTGCAGCTGGATTGTCGAAACTTCGCGGCGGTGATTGAACAGTATCAGGGATCTCGTACGCTGTTCTATGTCGATCCGCCTTACATTGATTGTGAGCAGTATTACCGCGATGAAACTGGGGCGGCGCGTTTCACCTGGGAGAGTCATGAACGGTTGGCGGTGCTGCTCAACCAGACGGAGGCGAAAGTTGCGCTCTCCTACTATGTCCATCCTCAATTAGAGGAATGGTACCCTCCGGATCGCTGGCGGCGGTTTACCTGGGAAACAGTCAAACATGCGCAATTGACACATGCCCGTCGCGATAAAGGGCATGAGGTACTTCTTATGAATTATCCGGAGTCGGTGGGTCTGCGTGCGGTCAATCTGGATCTGTGGGGTGAGCTATGAGTAATGACCGTGTGCCTCTGGTGGTGCCTCGTCCTGGGGTCTCCTTCGGCTTTTTTGAGGGGGCGCAGTGTGATCTCGTTGATGGGGGGCAGCGCTATGCCGTGTGTCTGGTCCATCGGGAATCGGGCTGGTGTTTGCTCTCTGAGGATGAAAGTCGATACTGGCCGCTCATTGCCTTATGGCGTTGGCAGGCGCTTGCCAGTGGAACGCGTATCGAGGGCGTGGTGAGTGATGCGCCTGGTCAAGTGTACCTGATAGGGGCGGCTGCTCTTTCTGCGGAAAGCATGATTGAGCAACTCATGGAAGACTCCTCGATGCTGCTTGTTGATATTCGCTATGCGGCCCGGTCGCGCTGGTTCCCCTGGTGCAATTATAACCGATTGGTAGCCCGGTGGAGTCCACGCTATACCCATGAACGGGGCCTCTCGAACAAAAACTACAAATATCCGGATCTCTCAGTGGAGTTAGTCTCACCTGACAAAGGTATTGCTGGTGCTGTGGATCTGCTCCGTAAGGGCCTGAATTTGTGCCTGCTATGTGGCTGTCGGGGGAATGATGAGGCATGTCATTGTCGCGTGGTGCTTGCACTCTTGGCTGAACAACTGGTGAAATGATGCAAAATATGCTCTTTCAATCGATAACCTTTGACTTATGTGTCCTGGTAGTGTGTCCTGGTAGTGTGTCTCGTAAACTGGCTCTACAGGCGGCTTCAAGGGCCATTGATGAGAAAGGGCTTTGTGAGAGAGAGGCGTATGATTGCACCTTTGGGCGTTTGCTTGACTCGAATTTGGCTCTCAGTGTGTCTATAGGCTATTCCTGACGGCGTTACCTAGCAAATGGGCCTGTGGTGCTATTAGAAATGCTTATCGATGATTTTGGTTTTTTTGGAGTAAAAGGAGCTTCTGTAGAGAAGCAGAAAGGAGGAAACGGGTGATTGGGTATCAAGGTGTTGATGAGATGAGTCAAGAACAATTGGTAGATTTTGTTCGGATGCACCTGCTTGGTCGGCTTGTGTCTCTTCCGTTGTGCAATGATCAAGGGCCAGTGCCGGGAATGCTGTATTGTCCTTATCCAGTGCAAGCAACGGTCACGGCGTTGGGGGATGATCTGGTGTATGGGTTGCATGTTGTGGTCGAGGCTCCGGGCTTCCATCCATGCTGCTTCCAGCTGGCCTGGGCGCTGGAGCATTTGACGGTGATTAATGAGTAGCTGGCCGGGGTCGGTCGCGTTGGTGCACTGCGCAACCTGGGGCGGGGATCTTGCGTGCGCATGGGGCCGGCTTGGGTCCTTTGGCGCACGTGTTGACCCCCCATCTCTCGCCCGTACCCGGTGGTTGGGTGTGGGTGGTACGCTGCTCGCGATCATTGGCCTGTTGCCCTTTCCTGGCGCGTAGCGGCCACAAGCGCGGCGCGGGGCAGGGGTCCCCGTCGCGTGCGCAACCCCGTAGGGGTCTTTACTTGACCCTAATAAGGATAAATCACACAAGTAAAAACATTGTGCGGGGAATTGCTCCCTGTACCAGAAAGAAAGGAACGAAAAATGATGGCTATCCGGTTTAGTGCGTGGAATTGCGTGGAATTGAAGGAAGTGAGCGGTAACTGATGATACAAAAACCTCGTTTACTAGACCTGTGCTGTAAAGCTGGTGGGATGTCGGTAGGTTTTATGCGTGCGGGTTTTGATGTCACAGGCGTTGATATTGAGCCACAGCCAAACTATCCATTTACCTTTTATCAGGCGGATGCATTGACCTTTCCACTGGATGAGTATGATGTGTATCATGTTTCACCACCGTGTCAAGGATACTCGAATATCTCAGCATGTCGACCAGGCACAAAGGAAAAGTATCAGCAGCTCATTGCTGTTTTTCGTGATCGCCTACAAGCATCGGGTAAGCCCTATGTGATTGAGAATGTGCCAGGCGCGAGACGATATATGCATCACCCTATTCGATTATGTGGCGAGATGTTTGGACTGAGAACCTATCGTCATCGGTTTTTTGAAAGCAATATTCCACTTATTGCGCCTGGTCATCCTCGACATGTCCTTCGGGCGGCAAAAACAAGCAAGATACCACAATATGGGGAGTATTGGTCTATTGCTGGCAAGTTTGGTGGGATATCAGGGGCAATGGAAGCAATGGGGATTGATTGGAAAATGACAGATAAGGAATTGGCGAATGCTATACCGCCTGTTTATGCAGAGTGGATCGGGCGTCAAGTTCTGCAAGCATTAGGGACCAGGCGTCAGGCCATACGCATACAAATGTGTGCCTGTGGATGTGGACAGGTGGCGCGTACGCCTACAGGGCCAGGCCGTCCAGGGCGTTATGCTACAGATGTTTGTCGCGTTCGTGTAAATCGCGCAAAACAGGCGCATGTTACGAAATTCGTAACGGATGTTGCAGGAGACTAACTATAATTCCACGCACTAAACCGGATAGCCAAAATGATTTCATACGATGTACATGGGCTTAACGCACTCAATACAGGCTATCGGTTTTGCTGATAGGAGGTAGTACGATGTCACCTTTTCTTAGTCCTGTGCATGCTTTAGCTCATCATATTCGTTACTGTGAGAATTGTCGGGTTCATTGGGATGTGATGGTAGAACAGCAAGGTCTTGTGGTTGGATATGAGACAGGGGCTTTTCGTAGCATTGCAGCTTGCTTTATTCGCGCTCCAGAAGCAACTCCTTACTGCACTGTTTTGGTGTATCAGGATGTGCTACAGATGGTTTTTATATATGCGGCAACACTCGATGCTGTTGGGTGCTTGCGTTTCTCTCATCAGTATGGACTGTAAAGAAAGGAGTTTTTGATGAGGTATGAAGTGACATGGTGTTATCCGGCCTATGGAACACTGTACTTTGAGGTAGAGACAGACGAGCAAGCGACTCAGTTGCTGCAACTGCTGGGGAAGGTTCGACAGTTTGCAGTGGACCCAACTTCTCAAATTTCAATCGAGGGGGCTGTGCAAGACTTGCTTTCGAAGGGCTTTGTGGATGTGACGCCACCAGGGGAGAAGTGTCCCAGCTATGACGAGGCGTATGTGTTCCGTGGCCCTGATGGGGTGCTTTATGGGTGTATGTCTCCCTCTGCGGTACTCAATGTCTTTGCGGAGTATCAACGCTTTGAGGGGGTAAAGGTCCCTGCTGGCGAGACTTGGCATTGTAGTGTGGGATCGAGGAGGGGGCATTCATGATGATACAGCTTGGTGATTTTGTCTCGGCGGGAACGGTCCCTGATAATCAGATGGCGCAAGGGGTGTTCATTTGTGATAACGGAGATGGCACGATCTGGTTACAGGATGAACCCTATCCGGAGTGCTGCTATCGGTTTCTCTGCTATCGGGAGAATGCGGTAAGGGTGCCGGATGAACGATTATTCCTTCCTACCTTGAAATTTGTTCAGTGGGTACGGGAGAGAATTGCAAGCAATTGGTCTCTCATCTCCTAGCAGAGTGCTGGGGGATGGTCAAAGAAAGGAATAATGATGGAACCGCAATTTTTGTTAACACAACAGATACAGCAGAATGCGGCGGCGATAGAACAGAATCTCTCTGTGCTCTATGACCCTGAGGTTCCTTATGAGTACAAGCGGGTGGCGTTGACCTATGTCTATGCACAGGCACAACAGATTGAGAAGTTGGTAGAAGGACTCTATGGTCAATTTAAAAGCATTGGGGACCAGATGTATAGGGTGTAAGGAAAGGAATGGTGTTTCATGGGTACTGGATATGTTGAGTCAGTGGTGCTGACTGTCGATGTCGTGATCTTGCGTCAAGTGAGTACAGGGTTTGAGGTTTTGCTTATCCAACGGGGTAACCCTCCCTATCGAGGGCAGTGGGCGCTTCCTGGCGGCAAGCTGGATACAGGGGATGCAACGTTAGAGGATGCGGCTTGTCGTGAGGTCTGGGAAGAAACGGGTGTTCCTCTGGTTGGCTTAGATCTCCATCAGATAGCGACCTTCGGGAATGCTGGCCGTGATCCGCGAGGGCGCTATGTGAGCGTGGTCTATGGGGTTTTTGTTCCTCCTGAGATGTATGGGTCTGCTGGAGATGATGCGGCGGCGGTCTCCTGGTTCCCGCTCTCGGCTATTCCCTCTCCCCTGGCCTTTGATCATGATGTGGTGTTGACAATGGTGCTAAGTAGCCTGTGGAAGGGGTGGTAAATGATGTGGAATGCTGATACCTATGCCTTGCAGGATCTTCTAGTAATCAAGGCACAAACACCGACACCGAAACGAGTGGTACTCTGTGGCTCGACCCGTTTCTATCAAGCGTTTCAAGAAGCAAACTTGCGCGAGACGCTGGTCGGAAATATTGTGCTCTCGATTGGCTGCGATACGAAAGCGGATAGGGATCTCTCTCTTGGCTCTGTGGACAAAATGGCGCTTGACGTGTTGCATCTCTATAAAATAGATCTTGCTGATGAGGTGTTGGTGCTCAATGTTGGCGGTTATATTGGCGCATCAACTCGGCGTGAAGTCGAGTATGCGTACCAGCTGGACAAGCTAATCAGGGTTCTCGTGACGGATGTGTGCTCAATCTGTGGGACAGCCTATGATAACTTGGTATGGCTTTATGGGCAGTCTTCCTGTGCTCCCTGTGGGTGTGATCGGTGTTTCCTTCGTCCGGCTCTGGTCTTGCCTGATGGAAGTGTCTGTCGTTCCTCGTAGGTGGTTTTTCTTATGGTTTCTCTGGAGGTACGTTCGTATGTTAGCAATTGATGATGTCCTTCTTCACGGCTATGTAGATCCGTTACCTGCCTCGCTCGGTTCGGTTCGGCTTGCTCCTATTCGGGAGCAGGCTGACCTGGCTGAATACGCTGGGACGGAAAGTCTGTACTTCTGTCCGGACCCGTGGGCGCTGCGCCATCGCTTTATCAATGAGGAAACAGGGGAGACGGTGCGTGCTCGGTGTGATCGGTGGAATTGCCTCTATTGTGGGCCTCGTAAAACCGATCAATGGCGGCAACTCATTGCAGCTGCGGAGCCAGTGCTGCATGTCGTGCTTTCACGGGCTGGTCATACCGTCGAGGAGGCTGCGCGTGCGCTTACCACCTGGGTGCAATACCTGCGGCGTGGCTCAAAGGGTCGTGGTCGTGGACATGTGGATGCCCGGCTTGCACTTCCTATTGAATACTTCGCGGTCCTGGAGCGACATGCGAACTTCGAGGAGACGGGCTTTCACTGGCACATTCTCATCAAGGGCGTGGACTATATCCCGAAAGATATCCTTGATGCGTCCTGGTCGTCGGCAACGCATGGCCTGAACCGCTTTGCGTATGTGGATCGGGTCAAAAATGGTCGGGCGGTCGGCTATGTGACCAAGTATCTCACGAAACAAATTACTCGGCAAGAGAAAGGAACGAGAGAAGAATACCGGGAAGCTGTGGATCTCGGTCTGGATGCAGCTGGCAACCCGACAACGCAAAAGGTGGTGTACAAGGAAGAGGTGGTGAGCAATGCCCGGCGTATTCGCTATTCTCGTCACTTCTTCCCTGAAGCCGTTGAGGATCTGCGTTTCAAACTGTTCTCTCGTCTGGAAGATCCGGATCTACTAGAGAGAGAGCTTCCAGCAGACGTGAAAACAGGCTCTGAGGATGAAATGGAAGGTGAGGAAACAAAGCCGGAGGAAACGGTGAAACGTCCTTCCTGGTCTCTCTATGAGCAAGACGCCTTCACGAAAGATCACGAGGAATACCGGGAGCGTCGTCGTGCTGCGCTCCTAGAGTCCTTGATGGAGGTGCGTGCGGGTCGTTGGTGGATCTCTGGCCGGGTGCTCTCGGTTTGGGCCTATCAACGCTCTCAGCGACAATGGCATGATAGGCGGCTACATATGGATGAAAAGGAGAGTGCATGATGGACTGGCGTTTGACTAATCGTGCTGACTTGGTAGCGGCTTCCATTGCCGATAGACATTATTCTCGTCAATCGGTGGGTGCTCGTCAATTTGTGCCTCCTGGTCGGTGTGTGGTGTTGCTTACCCCTGATGCTTCTGCGTTGTGGGTCTCCTCATGGCCGAAAGCGGAGTATGTCCATCATGCCTGGGCGGGTGCCTGGATCTGCTCCCTGTTTCGCAATGAAGGGCAAGGGCACTTTCTCTCAAGTGACTTGATCTCTCAGGCAGTGGCCGCAACGCGTGCGGTATGGGAAAAAGCTCCTCCTCGTCAGGGGTTTGTGACGTTTGTCGATGTCTCTCAGGTTTGCCCGAAACGTGACCCAGGGCGGTGTTTTCGTCGTGCTGGTTGGCAGCATGTGGGTTTTACAAAAGGGGGCTTGCTGGTGTTGCAGCTCCTACCCTCTGAGATGCCTTCTCCCCTGGCTCCGTGTGGCTTTAGGCCGCTTTCATTTCGTGACACGTTTTGTCTCTTCTGTGATAAGCCTCTTGAGCAAGAGAGGAAAGGGCGTGTCAAGCGATATTGCAATACAACGTGCCGACAGAATGCGTGTCGTGCTCGTAAAGCTTTGATAGAAAAAGAAGATGTGTCGTTATGAATCATACAGAACAACGGAAAGAAGCGCGTGCTTCGGTGATAGCTTTTGCTTATCGTCTGCTAGAGACAAACGGGAATATGGGTGATGTGTTACAGGCTCCTGCGCGAGCGGCCTATGATGCGCTGGGCTGGTATGCGCAACAAGACCCCTATTCAGTGGTAGCGGTCTGGTACTTTTCCCAGGACGCGAACGAAGTGAAACATTTTTTAGAAGAGTGGACGATCTGGCAGCGTGTCCAGCGTTATATGGTCGCTCATTAGAAGGAGGTGCTTTATGAACCAGTATCGTGTGTCTCTTTGGATAGAGAATCAGGGGAGTATACCAGATTTTGATGTGCAATTTCAGGTGATCAATGCAGCACCGGACCCTAGTACATTGGTGATTGCTGCATTCTTCTTGGCTGGTAGGCATTGGGCGCGTTTAGTAGAAGTTCAGGTATTGAGTGAGGATCAGTGGGTTGTGTTGTCTCAGGCTGCAAAGGTGACGATGTACGGGGCTTCTGAGATTTGGTTCAATGGTTCGAGTGCTAAATAGTAGGAGGTGTTCTATGGAAAATAAGCGTATAACCGGATTTAGTTATGTACGGTCAAATCGTAATGAAAGTAAAAAAGTAGATTGTCGATCTAGTGAAGATTTTCCTTTAGAGGTTGTTACACTTTTAGAGGTTTTGTCTCGTATTGAGGCACGTCGTCAGGCAAAACTGTGTGTTGTCAGAAAGGAAGTGGGCTAATGCCTCGTCAGAAATTTCATCATGATCGTGTTTATCAGGAGATTGGCGAGCCTGGACTTGGAAGTCTTGTTGTTGGTTATGTGCGTTATAGTTCTGAACTTCAGAATGAAACAAGCATTGTTACTCAGAAGCGTATTATACAGGAATTTATTGATAAGAAGGGTTGGAAGCTGGCACGTTGGTATGAGGAACCTGAGCAAAGTGCGAAATATGATAATATCGATGATCGCCCAATTTTTTCGCAATTGCTCGGTGAGGCTGGAACACGCTTCAAGGTTGTATTGTGTGCGTTTACTAATCGTTGGGCGCGTAGTATGGAGGCTGGTTACTCTTCGCTTTCTCGTTTGCGTCGTGCTCGTGTATGGTGGGCTACTGCTGATGGTCGTTGGGATATAGATAGAGTGCAGCAAGATGGTTTTGATGTTGCCTTTGCTGTTGATATGCAGATGAATGCTAGCTATGTCCGGCAACTCTCAAAACGTACGATTGCAGGTAAGGAGGATCGGGCACGTGATGGTTATCATAATGGAAATGTGCCCTTTGGGTACCTTGCTCCTGAATATCCGAAAGCATATGATGGTGCTCCATCTACTTGGCGTCCTCCTCGGACTCCTGCCCGCCCTGATCCTGTCACGTTTCCCGCACTAGTTCGTATTGGTGAATTGGCTGCTCAGGGATGGACTGATAGAGCAATTGCTAATGAGTTGGAAGGATATATATCACGTACTGCTCGTTTCGGTGAGCGTTTTTTGACAAAAGATACTGTGGCTGCTATTCGACGGTCCTGGTTTCCGAGGGAGTATGCATCTGGTAGTGGTCACGGGACGATAGAGACACCAGCTGGTGAGTTAGTAGAAGGAAGACATCAAGCTGCGTGGCCGTATGAGTTATGGCAACGGATGATCGAGGTAAAATCGGCTCAGTATCGCCGTCCGACAAAAGAGGCACAGAAACGTCCTCACGAATTTAGCCGTGTTATCGTTTGTGCTGCGTGTTATCGTCCTTTGCGCGTGAAGCATGGAGGAAGTGGTGATAATCCTCTTCCTTATTATGTGGATACGAGCCTTGAGCGAAAATTGCCGTGTCCTACTTCGGGTAATCTTTCTGTAAGGGCGAGTCTTGTTATTATACAGTTTGGAGAGATTTTACGAAGTTTTGAGTTGCCGATAGAGTGGCGTGAGGCAATAGCAAAGCGGTGTCAAGCAACGAATGGTGGGAAGGATAATGAGGGTGAACGTATTCAACGTCGTCGATCTGAGCTTGATGCCGAACAAAAACGGCTCATCTCAGTTTTTACAAAGGGTTATATTACAGAACAAGATCTCGATGAGCAAATGGAGCGTGTTCGTACTGAATTGTTTTCTCTTCCTATAGTTGTTGTGCAAGATCCTGGGAAGATCACACAGGAGGCTCTTTCGGCTGGAGAAACACTAGAAAAGGTAGCTGATTATTGGAGTGAGGCAATGCCTGAAGAAAGGCGTGATATGGTCTGGTCGCTCTTAAAAGCAGAAGGGTTGGTCTACGATTTAGAGCGTCATATTATAGTTGGTTTGAAGCCTCGTGCTGGTGTTTTGCCTGCTTTGGCTCTTGGCTTAGAAGCTACATCGATGTGGGAACAACGTGAGGATGATCTATGGTTACGTGAGGATTATTGGCCTCCTAAGAGGGAAACAAAACGTCTGGGGCCGTTACCTAGTTTAACACCTGCACAACAAGAGCAGGCAATTATGTTGATACGACAGGGAATGTCATTGCGAAAGGTAGCAGAACTTCTAGGAACTTCTTATGAGTCAGTACATCGGCTTATAAAACAAGAAGGGATTGTTCTACAACCTAGTACTCAGAAACTACCTCCTGATCAACTGGAAGAAGCTTTTGAGCTACTGCGTGCGGATATACCATTGAGAGAGGTTGCAGGACGGTTTGGGATAAGTCATGAGTCTCTTCGGCGTCTTGCACAGCGCGATGGAATTGAAGTGCGATCAAGAGGGCAAAAGTTATCAGCTACATTGAGAGTATTGACACCTGAGCAACGGCAAAATGCAATTGATTTGGTGAGTTCTGGTGTGTCAAAAAGGCAGGTAGCAAAGCAGTTTGGGATAAATCGGTATTCGCTCCGTAGGCTTATAGACGAGGGTGATAACTAAAAGAGCGTAAAAAAAGAATGCATTGGCTTAATTTGTCAGTGCATTCTTTTTTATGTCTTCTGGCGGAACCGACGGGATTCGAACCCGCGATCTTCTGCGTGACAGGCAGACATGTTAGGCCACTACACCACGGCTCCTCACTTGCTCGTTTGTGCACTTGCAGCGCACTCCCTCGCGTGGTTAGGATAATATCAAACTTCCTGCCTCCTGTCAAGCCTTTTCTGGAACCCAATTTTTTAATGCTTCCATTCCCCTCAAAAAACATCCTTCAGAACGGCTCATTCCTCTCTCGTGATTCGCTACCGGAAATTACCTTCTCCAATAATCATTGTCTCATTGGATAATCTCTGCCCGGATGACGTATAATAAAATATAGAGGCCTATACCTCTACAACGTTTTTGTCGCGTATTATAGCAGAGGTATCTGTGAAACGCTCTATTTCTCATCAACTGATCAGCACACATTCACCTTCAAACTCCGCTGTTGAAGGTACCATTACTTGCGTCATCTGCCAGGCCGCGTATGCCCCTTCCCGCCTCCATACTTATCTGTTGCAAGCTCCTCCCATTGTCCTGGAGTCGGCATTTATGAGTATGTGCCACTTCTGCTTCCGCTGTCGTCGCCCCTCCTGCCCCCATTGTTGGGATAACGTTCATGGCGTCTGCGGGCAATGCGCCCAGGAAACACAGGTTCCCTTTCGTGTAGAGACTCCTCCTCTAGAAGGCACGTCACATTCCTTTCTCCGCTCGCGCCTCTTAACAAATGATTATTCCACACCGCCTTCTCTGGTTAGTGTACAGTCCGGACGCTTTCAAGAATCTCTTCCTTCATTCAACACTCCCTCGCCCGCCAGGCCCAATCACTATCACTCTTCAAATCTACAACCACCTGTCCCCGTACGATCAACAGGAACGATTGTTGCCTCATCTCCTGTAGATGTTGATAAGATCAAGACACGTCCCAACCAAAACGAAGCACCAGACATAGATAGCATCCAGACCCGTCCCGAACGTAAGGGATCGCCAGATATAGATAGCATCCAGACGTACCCCGGTAATGATGGATCATTAAATATCGGCAACCACAAAACGCGTCCCCCTTACCCTGCCACACGGAAAAAGAAGCCTCTACGCCTCTTTACAATCTTCCTTCTCTCTCTTGCCCTTCTTATAGTCGTCATAATTGTTACCTCATTGCTGCTGACGGATGCAAATCAACTTGTTTATAACGTGCTGCATATTGATATTCGTGCCGAAATTACCTCCCTCTGGTCCTTCCTGCGTGGCCTTTTCTAGCTCTCATGCCCTTAATCAGGTATGTCAGGACGCTGGTCAATTATAGCGGCTGGATGTATTATAGGTGTACATTCCTTTTTATTGAGTCTATGACGCTCTATTTCAATAAGAAAATGGTCAGATTATCAAGGGAACTATGATGCCAAAGGCGGTTAGCGCTGAGGAGAGATATGATGCTATGACAAATGAAGATGCACGAGATATTCTCGTTGATGGCTATAATGTGATTAAAAATAATCTTATGTTTCGAGCGATGGAGACGAAATCTCTGGCTGAGGCTCGTACGCTGCTTATTCGGCAATTGCAAAATCGCTATCGCCATACAACACATCGTGTAATTGTTGTCTTTGATGGCAATGGCAGACATGAAGAGGTAAGCCACGACGAGCATATTCGCATCATTTATTCCCGCTATGGGGAGACCGCCGATAGCATCATTAAACGCCTGTCCGTTGAGGCTTGCTCAGCAGGTCGCCCGGTAGAAATGTATAGCGACGATGAAGATGTGCGTCAGACCGTTGCTGAGCAAGGAGGCAAGATACAAACAACGGACCATCTTATGAAACAGATGCAAGCCGCCCCACGTGATGTTGCTATCCGTTCCCAGCATCGCCGTCAGATGCGCCGCATCTATGGGATCGATACACCCTATAAGCTCGAAGACGAGCTGGAACCTGATTATGCTCCACGCAAAAAGAAAAATAAGCGCTCATCTCGCCATCGTAGATAAGTACATCTCTGTTTCCTCTTGTGTACCATGCTAGTGAACACGTTTTTCTCTCTCCTCAATTTACTTCTATTTGCTTTCATGAAATTTGTTATGTTTCAATGAAAATAAAAGTTCTATCAGTCACCAAAGATACTATGATCCAATGGATCGAGAGAGAACATAACACACCGATCTATTCAAAATAGCCCGGTGGAGCGAGATATGAGATCAAATAGTGCCAGAAATCGTGCTTAGATTAAGCTATTGGGGGCGCAATCATTTTTTGGCTTTTTACCTTGACACAACAATAAGATTACTATATAGTTATTTAAGGCATGGTTTTGAACGATGCCTGGCGATGAAATTGCTATCGTTTCATTGAAATAAATATAAAAAGGAGGAAGATATACCTTTCTGCTGTAGGAAAAGAATTCTTATAGGCATATTTTCAGGGCAGAATTCTGCATGATGGCTTTAGAGTTCCAGGGATAGGAGAATAAACTCTATGACGCGACAACGTGTTGGCATATTTCTGTTTATAGGTATCTGTATCCTCGCTATGATTTTTACTCCCCTATCAGGGGGCGTAATAACAGCACATGCGGATACAAGTGTAGCGCCATTCTATGGTTTTGAGGATGGCATCGAAGGTTTTACCGCACCGGCCTGGCTCAGCAACAATGCAGGCCAACCCTCACAAAGCTCTATCCAGTATACCGAAGGCACCCATAGTCTGGCCCTTCCTGTCAATTTCACGAATGGCGGCTGGGATCAGGCTGGCGTTGATAAGGTGTTCAACAATTATAATCCCATCGATCTCACCCCTTACTCCGCCATCAGCTACGATATCTATGCTCCAGTAGCGAATATATGGTCGGAACCGGTCTTCAACGATCCCTGGTTGCCACCCGTCAATCCTAAACCGCTCCAGGTCGGCTGGAATACGATCACCTTCGATATCAGCCCATCCAGCCAGGATTTCCCCGCCGCCGGAGCATATTTCAGTACAGCGAAAGAGTTTCTCTTGCTCGCTATTGGACGTGGTGCTACCTATAACGGGCCTGTTTACTTTGATAACGTCCATTTTGTTCCCGCCACCGGCCCCGTCGTTCAAGTCACCGCGCCGCAATCGGATGACACATTGAGCGTCCCTCAGGGACAGAACTACACTATTCAAGCGCATGTGACTGCACCACAAGGTCATTCAATTACATCCGTTACCTTCAATACCCCAACTCAGTCCGGCCAGTTGACTCTTGATACCACTACTGGCCTCTATACTGGCTCCTGGAATATCTGGCGCGAGGGTGAAGGTCTCAAGACGCTTGCTATCACCGCTACCAATTCTACTGCTGCAACAGTGACGATCCAGAGAACCGTTCTGATACAGGATAGCCAGTTGAAGGTGCATATTATCAGTCCCACCTTCGATCAGGTGTTGACGGGATTAGTCACAGTTAGTGCCCAGGTGCAGCCAGATCCACGTTTTAGGTTGAGAAGTGTAACGTTGAAGGTTGGATCGATATCCCTTTCTATGCACGCCAGTGCCAGCTCTCCCTTTACCTATACCGCACATCTCGCTTCATGGAGAGTATCTAATAATGTATACACTGTGCATGTAATTGCTCGTGATACTCACTTTATCGTAAGCGACCTGGCAGATGTACAGATTCAAAATCATCCCCAACCCCAGCATATTGTGCACGCGGCAGGTACGGTGTTTACTGATGGGAATCGAGTCTTCCGCTATGTCGGCTGGAACGAATACGATCTCTTTACACGCAATGATCAGACGCTTGACCACGACGAGCAGACCAGCGAAGGGAATGTACTCCTCAAAGGTACGGTTATTCCCTGGCAACAACAGATTGATCGCCAGATGCTGGAAGCAGAACGCGCAGGTCTGACCGTCGTACGTACCTGGGCCTTTGATAACATTGCGTCCGATCCCTCCGCCTTCGAGACTGGACCGGGCCAATTTAACGAAAATACATTCGAGAAACTTGACTATATCGTTGCCAGTGCGCAGCGCCATCACATGCGTGTCATCCTGCCGATGGAGAACTACTGGAACGACTATGGTGGTATCCAGGCGGTTGCTAACTGGCTTGGTCTACCCAATAAGCTCTTGTTTTTTACCGATCCCCAGGCTCAGCAGGTCTACAAAGATTTTGTTGCTCATCTGGTAAATCGTGTCAATACTGTGAGTGGGCTGGCATATAAGGACGATCCCACCATTTTTGCCTGGGAGTTGATGAACGAGCCAAACATCAGCTGTGCTGATGATCCCACTCCCACTCATCAGTACTGTGATCCAACGGGCAAGGTTTTACAAACCTGGATTGCTACGATGAGTCAATACATCAAAAGCCTTGATCCCCTCCATATGGTGACTGCAGGGGCTGAAGCACATGGCGCTATTCCCGCAGGAGATGGTATCCAGGGTTTTCAATGGGGTGGCTCCAATGATCCTTTGTTCACGCAGAATGTGCCGGATGTCGACTTCTTTACGTTCCATCCTTATCCGAATACGTCCTGGATTAACCTTACCCTTCAGCAGACAAAGCAGTTGATCAAGGCAATAACGAAAGAAGGTACACACCTCGGCAAGCCAGTCGTGATGGAAGAGTACGGCATTGACCGCAATGTACCTCTCTATAATCCTGATGGAACGGTCTTGCTTCAACCAACCGACCCCGCGTTTTTAGCGGCGCGGGTGACCTGGTATCGTGAGATGCTCGATACTCTCTATGAAGCAGGTGCAGCAGGCAGTAATGTCTGGGAATTGGCGGATTGGTCCGACAATGACTACAACCTGAACTCCTATCTTCCACAGGCAGGTGTTGAGCGCGATGCCCAGATTATAGCCGTCCTATCGCAGGCAGCAAAGCATCTAGGGCAGGGAGATAATGATAGCTAAGTAAGTGCGTTCAAACAACGTTCGCGGAATACGGTATGCTTCCAGGATCGGTTCACATTCCGCAGTTGTTGCTTAAATGTACGCAACTAGTCAGAAGGGGCCTGACTCCTCAGCGCCTACGGCGCTTCGCAAGCCGTTTGGTGTGGACGGTGGGATTGGCGGCCCCAGGCCGCCAATCCCACCGTCCACACCAAACCTGGGCGAGCCACCGCAGGTGGCGAGGAGACCTGAATAGTTACGAATGTTAGTATGTAGTCAAGGCCCATGGGCCTTGACTAAACAGCGGCTACTTTTTTACAACTGATGGTTCTTCCTCAATAACCTTCTTGACTACCACCGACTCACTAGTGACTAATGGAGTTGCAGGCTTTTTGAAGCGCAAGCGCAGAACACTGGTAAATCCTTCAATGAAGATATTGCCAGACATCTTGGATTGGCCAAGACGGCGATCCATAAAGACAATTGGAGTCTCGACGATTCGGTATCCCTTCTTGAAGACGCGATAGGCCATCTCTACCTGGAAAGCGTAGCCCTGGGCCTGAATTGTGTCGAGTTCGAGATTTTCCAGCACCTCGCGTCGATAACAGCGGAAGCCAGCTGTGCAATCGTGAACAGAAATGCCCAGCACGAAGCGTGTGTAGATATTGCCGCCTCCACTGATAAAACGGCGTAGTAGTGACCAGTTAGGCGTGCTACCACCTTTAATATAGCGAGAACCAATCACCAGGTCTGCACTCTCAATCGCCTTGAGAAAATCAGGTAAATATTTAGGATCGTGTGAGAAGTCTGCGTCCATCTCGAAGGCAGCATCATAGCCATTAGCAATAGCGTATTTGAAGCCCGCTATATATGCAGTGCCAAGGCCAAGTTTCCCGGCACGATGCATAACATAGACTTGTGGATTCTGCGCACTGATCTCGTCTGCCAGCTTCCCGGTGCCATCCGGCGAGTTGTCATCAACGATCAAAATATGAGTTTCAGGGGCATATGAGAAGATATCTGACAGTAGGGACTGCAGATTCTCAACTTCATTATACGTTGGGATAATAATTAATGTCTTCATATAACCTTTTCTCCAGTATGTGCCGATGTTAACGCCAGCGCTAAACTCTCAGGCGTTCCTGGCATAGGATAGTTTTTGTCCTTCTCCCAGGACGATAAGCAGGCTCTTACCCGGTCCAATATCGATCTTCAGATGGTGGAGATAATAGTGCCACTTGCCAAAACGACAGCCATAGTTGAAAAGGATTGACCCAAGAATCACTGACAGGTACTGCCAGTGGAAGTGGACAAGCGCTATTATCATGCGTGGCACATCTCCATAGAGTGCAATAGCCGTCATAACGACAAACACCAGCACTAGAGAGAGTGCGATACCTCGACGTAGCTTCCGCGTAAGCAACCACAAACTCCATTAATGAGGTAGTGCATAGAGCACGATCATAATTAACACGACACAGAGAATAACGGTTCCGAGTATGTGACGGTCACGTAATAGTACTTCTTCTGGACTTCCTCCCTCCATACGCATATAGACGAGGTAGAGATAACGAAACATGCCATAGAGGACCAGTGGAAGGGTGACGGCGATCAGATGATGCTGGCTGACTGTTCCCTCAATAGTATAGAGACTGTATGACATAATTGTGCCTGTAACGGCGATGGTGATCATCTGGTCCAGCATGGGGATGCTATATTCTTTCAGGATCTGGCGGTGCTGGCTGGCCTGTCCCTGTAACAAGATCAGTTCATGCCGACGCTTGCTGAGTGCCAGAAAGAGCGATAGAAAACAGGTGACGATGTAGAGCCAGGGTGAGATGGAGACAGGGACAACTACTGCACCTGCTATAATTCGTAGCACAAATCCGCCAGCAATGATAAAAACGTCGACGAGCACGATATGTTTTAAACGTATACTGTACAGTATCATCATTGCCACGTATGCTGTAATAGTGAGCGCGAAAAGGAGGTTGGCACCTCCGAAAGCAGCAAAGGTATCCGTCTTTGATCCTATTGGAATGATGAAAATGAATGCGGTCAGGATGCATGTACAGAGTATAAGCCCCACCAGGGCTCCAATTCCCCAGGAAATGGGGAGCCGACCAGAGGCTAAAGGGCGTAGGCGCTTGACTGGATGTTGTCGGTCTTTCTCCAGGTCGAGCAGATCATTAATTAAATAAATGCTGCTTGATGCAAAGCAAAATGCCACAAATGCCAGCACTGTACGTGTGAATGATGGTATTTGAAAAAGATGCCCTGCGAAGACGAGCCCAATAAAGACAGCAAAATTTTTTGTCCATTGGCGTGGACGCAACTCCTTAATCAAGGCTTGCACTCGCTTCCATGCTCCCATGGGTGATGATTTTGCATCTTCCACCTCGTGTGCTGCCTCCATTTGATGGAAATCATCTACTGTTGTTTGCGTATTTTGTTCTGTAATTATTTTTTCCAAGAATATAGATCCTTTCATATGAAGTGAGCCTCGACCGCCAAAATATACATAGAAAAAACGCGCATTCTGCCTTTGGGACGTTTGAAAATGAAAAGAGGTAACATTCCTTCCAGTACTCCTATTAGAAGGAGACGCAAAGAAATGAAGCAATGTTCTTTCATGATTTGGAACTAGTAGATACGCTGTTGTAAATCAGTGAGACTATGAAGCGTGATGCGGTGCTTATCGGTACTGATAACGCCCCTATCCATGAAATACCCCATCACCTTATTCACGCTCTCGCGCGACGCTCCTACCATAGACGCCAGTTCTTGTTGGGTCAGACGCACATCAATTCGCGTGCCGCCCTCGACCTTCGTTCCATGGGTTTCCGCCAGCTCAATCAGCTTTTTGGCAACACGCCCGTAGACATCCAGAAAAATGAGATCCTCAACCTGCTGATCCGTGCTGCGTAGCCGTTTGACCAGCACTTCCAGTACCTGAATGGCAATCTTGGGATTCTTCATAATCACGTTATGAAAGTCGCTACGCTGGACTGTGTAACATATGACATTCTCCAGCGCCACGGCATCTGCGGATCGTGGTAAGCCGTCGAGCAGGGCAAACTCTCCGAAATATTCTCCCTTACCAAAGACGACAAGCGAGAGCTCCTGACCATCGGTGCTGATCAGGCAGATTTTTACTTTTCCCTCTTTAATAATGTAGAGCACCTGTCCAGGATCGTCACGGTGGAAAATAACCTCGCCCGCACGAAACCTGCGCGTCTTTGCAACAGTCATCAAGTCACGAATCTCATCGTCGTTCAGGCTAGAAAAAATAGTTACCTGTTTCAGGTATGCAAATTCGGTATCAGCTTGCATTCTTAAATATTCCCTTTTGTGCTGATTGGATGCTCTGGAGTCTCTGCTTCCATGATAGCATAATCGCTTTCTCCACGCAATCATTACATCAATTTGGCAATTGCCAGTTTCCCAACACTCCCGGCCTGTCCATGCAAGAACAGCTTTCTGGGAGTTCTGCCAGTTATTTTATTCCAAATGGGCGTAAAAATACCAGCGAGGAAGGTAGATAAGTAGATAACTCCCATAGACAAAGCCTGAAGAGTTCAGGTATAATTTTTTATAATGTATATATACTATGCTGGGTTTCATTTTGTACGTCGGTTATCGTACTCTTATTTTCATCGCATAAGGATCTCCAGGGCTTAGCCGCTTCGCTGCTGCTTGAGGAAGCGTTCCGCAATGGCAATAGCATCTTCTTCGGTCGGCAATGCAGGCGCTGACCGATGCCAGAAGCGCTTCCACCGACTCCCTTGTGGTGATGTCCTCTGTTTCTGTGGCACTGGTTGAGCAGAAGAGGTCGTCGCCAGATAGCAACGCTGACAGATCAGGCTATATCTGCCCATTGGATATGTATCCCCAACCAGTCCAGCCAGAGGCCGGGTATGCTGCTCCTTCAGATGCTGTCCGCACATCCCTGCCCCACAGCGCTGGCAGAGTCCATATGCGGGCTGATCACAATTTGTTTCGACGAGGCAGAGATAGCAATTCATCAAGACCTCCATTTTGGATACCCTTGCCCTTCCAGGCATGGGGTTCCTGACAGGTGATACTGCATAGCCCAGGAGCAGAAGGGAAAAGGATACAAAAAAGCTCCTGACCATGCCACCATTGGCACTCTCAGGAGTCATTTGCAACAATTGCAGTTTCGCCAACACTCTCTTGGCAAGGCGAACTCCATCACCCTTTTCTTCTTCAGAAGAGCTATAGATAATTATACCATACAGAGGACTCCATTTTCAATCTTTTTTTCATAAAAGGTCACTTGATTTCTAGCTTCCCATCAGCTACTCTTATCCTCAATGGCAAGTTACTCTCGCCTCATGTAGCAAATCATTCCCCCAGGAGGACACTATGACAGTGACGCAAAACCATTCATCTTCTCTTTCTACCGATCAGACAGTGCAACAATGGAGTTACGCCAGCGGGATCAGTGATACGCCTCTGTTGGGCCTGACCATCGGGGATATGTTCGATCAAACGGTAGCAAAATACCCCGCGAACATGGCTCTTATTTCGCGCCAGCAGCATATTCGCCTGACCTATAGCGAACTGCAAAGCCAGGTAAACCAGTGTGCGAAGGGGCTGATGCAGCTTGGTTTCAAAAAGGGTGCGTGTATTGGTATCTGGGCTCCCAATTGTGCCGAGTGGTGCATTGTCCAGTTTGCAACCTCTAAGATAGGCGTCGTTCTGGTCAATATCAATCCATCGTATCGCGTACATGAGCTGGAGTATGTTTTGCAGCAATCGGGCTGTAGCGCACTCATTCTGGCACCTCAGTTCAAGACTTCTAACTATACTGAAATGATGGTTTCCCTGGCACCAGAGTTGCAGCAGTGTGAACCAGCTCAACTGAAGGCGGCTAAGTTTCCTGCTCTTACGACGATCATTCGCCTTGGATCTGCTAAGGTTTCTGGTATGTTGAGCTGGAATGAACTGATGGCGCTGGGTGTCTCAATCAGCGATGAACAACTTCTTGAGCGGCAGCGGCAATTGGAGTTCGACGATGCTATCAATATTCAGTACACCAGTGGCACAACAGGGTTCCCCAAAGGCGCTACACTCAGCCATCACAATATCCTTAATAATGGCTATTTTGTGGCACGTCTGCAAAACTTCACAGCAGCCGATAAACTGTGTATTCCCGTGCCGCTCTATCACTGCTTTGGTATGGTGATGGCGAATCTGGGTTGCATTACGCATGGGGCTACAATGATCTATCCTTCGGAAGGCTTTGAGCCGCTGGCGGTTCTGGAGACTGCGCAGGAGGAGAAATGTACGGTACTCTATGGCGTTCCTACCATGTTCATTGCCGAACTCGCCCATCCCGATTTCCACAAATTTGATCTGACCAGCCTGCGTACAGGTGTAATGGCCGGTTCTCCCTGCCCCAGCGAAATCATGAAGAAGGTGATCAGCGAGATGCACATGAGCGAGGTTGAGATCTGCTATGGTATGACTGAAACCAGTCCCGTCTCCACCCAGACGCGCATCGATGCTCCCCTCGATAAGCGCGTTGGTACCGTTGGCCGCGTATCTCCCCATTTGGAAGTAAAGATTGTCGATCCTGAAACGGACAAAATTGTCCCTTTAGGAACGCCTGGCGAACTTTGCACGCGTGGTTATAGCGTCATGCTCGGCTATTGGAATAACCCCGATGCTACTAACTCTGCTATCGACCGTGCTCATTGGATGCATACAGGCGACCTGGCGACCATGGACGCCGAGAGCTACGTCAATATCGTCGGTCGCATCAAAGATATGATTATCCGTGGTGGCGAAAATGTCTACCCACGCGAGATTGAGGAGTTTTTGTACACGCATCCTCAGATCAGCGATGTTCAGGTGATCGGCGTTCCCGATCCTAAATATGGCGAAGAGATCGTTGCCTGGATCAAACTTAAATCCGGGGGAGAGGCCAGCGCCGACGAAATCCGCGAGTTTTGCAAAGGCCAGATTGCTCACTACAAGATTCCACGGCATATCCTGTTCGTCGATAGTTTCCCTATGACCGTTACAGGCAAGATCCAGAAATATCTGATGCGTCAGCAGACAATCGAGGAATTGGGCCTGCAAGATGCTGCCTCGATCAAGACAGCCTGATTGATAGGTTTCCCACCCGGGTAGCCTATTCTGAGCTAAAGGCCATCTGCCAATCAGTCGTACGTGCCCAATCTTCCGCAGCATCGATAACGATATCGCAGAGCGGATCTTTGATGTCGTAATAGAAATCTACATCGTTGGGATCTCGTTGGGATAGGTTGATTTTGATCAGTGCATAGGCTGCGCTAGCCATCGGATGGGCACGTAGGTAATCGCGAAAAAGTATAGGATAGCGCTGATTGGGCCGCCCCAGAGCGCGGATATGCAAATGGGTTGGGCGCTGACTGGCAGGAGGTTGGAAGTAGCGTTTCTCCCAATCCACGTCTGGCCCCCGATAAAGAGGCGGCAGATGGTCTCTGGTGTATTCTGGAACTTGCGTGTAGCCCAGTAAACCAAGCGCAGTTACCAGTTGAGGTGTGCAGGTGAAATCCTCTACAGTCACCTGCACATCGATGATATCTTTCGCAGCCAATCCTGGTACCGATGTCGATCCAATGTGATCGATACGTAGTGCCAGTGCCCCTAATACAGCGCGTAGTGGTCGCGCAACTGCGACAAACTCTTCAGGCCAATTTGCGTCATAAGGGACAATAGTGATCATGAAGCACCTCGCAAGAAAATTTTTGAGTGAATAGAGGCAAAAAGTGTAACCTGGAAGTATGATAGCACATCAATGTAATGAAAGATATGCTCATCCGTTAATGCTTGCTTATGCAACTAGAGGCAAACTACTAATGTAGTATTGAAAAGTTTGTAGAGATGGGACTGTTGGTTTATAATAGGCTCGTGTGCTATAATATCTGAGTGAAAAGGTCGGAATTAGTTCTTTTATCTCAATAGATCAATCTAACAAAGAAGGAGCTCGGCATGAGGAGTAGTATTTTCCATGCTGCGCGTGAGGATAAGAAATTATGGCGGAAACGATTACTGCCGACATGGTTATTCATGATGTCGTTACTAAATATCCTGCAACAGTCAAAGTCTTTCATGGTCATGGTCTGCCCTGTACGGCCTGTGCTGTCGGTGCACGAGAGAGCGTAGCAGGGGGCGCTCGTACCCATCGTTTTACCCCAGAGAAGCTCGATCTGTTGGTAAAAGATCTGAACGCTTCAATTAATGGCGATCCGATCTCAGTTGCCCCTAAAAAGGCTCCCGTCGGACGTGGTATCCCCTTGACAATGGTTCCTGGCGGTGAAGATCGTAAGATCAAACAGGTGATTGCCATTATGAGTGGGAAAGGTGGCGTTGGAAAATCGCTGGTGACGGGCCTGCTGGCTGTTTCGTTGCGCCGACAGGGATTGCGAGTCGGTATTCTCGACGGTGATATCACCGGTCCCAGCATTGCTCGTATGTTTGGCACACGTGGACAGCCGACGAAATCTGCTACTGGTGGCATCGATCCATTAACCAGCAAAGGCGGCATCAAGGTCATGTCTATGAACATGTTTCTGGAGAACGAGAGCGACCCCGTTGTCTGGCGTGGTCCTATGATTTCCAGTGCCATCAAGCAATTTTACAGCGATGTTGATTGGGGCCAGTTGGACTATCTGCTGGTAGACCTGCCTCCTGGTACATCCGATGCTCCTATGACTGTGTTGCAGTCGCTGCCAGTTGATGGCATCGTGATCGTCTCTTCGCCACAGATGCTCGCAACTATGATCGTGATGAAATGTATCAACATGGTGCGTCAGCTCAAAGGAGTCATCGTCGGCGTCGTCGAGAACATGTCGTACTTTGAGACGCCCAACGGTGAGCGCTACGAGGTTTTTGGTCCCAGCAATGGAACTGAACTGGTCTCTATGACTGGTGCTCCCTTGCTTGGTCAGATCCCTATCGATCCCAGCCTGGCAACGCTCTGTGATGCGGGCCGGGTTGAAGAGTATTATGGTGAAGCGTACGAGACACTTGTCGCTAATTTTGTCAGTACGTTGAAGATCAAACGTTAACTTTTAGAGATTTTATGCCTGAATTACCCGAGGTTGAATATACGGCACGCCAACTGCGAACCAGTATCGTTGGAGCGACGATCAGCCACGTTCATGTTTTTGGGAGCGTACAGTTGGTCATCCAGAACTCGCCACGTTTCTGATGGAGGTCAGTGAGCGCCAAATAGAAGCTGTGCGGCGGCGTGGCAAATTTTTGCTGCTGGACCTGAGTGGAAGTCTCTTTCTTGCCATCCACCGGCGTATGACCGGGAACTTCTTGTTGCTTCCTGCTGGCTGGCGTATTGATACAAGCTTGCGGACAAGTGATCCCATAGCCTGGAAGACGCGTGGTCCCACGTTTCTACCAGAAAAGGGTACTGAAAATTCATATAGCCACGAATTGTGTTATTGTCGTATCTGCTTCGATTTTAGCGATGGACGCCGCCTGCTTTTTACTGATCCGCGCAAATTTGGTCGCATTGAGCTCTGGCCCATGAATCGTGAGGCCGAAGCATTAAAAGATCTGGGGCCAGAGCCGTTGGGCTCTGCTTTTACGGTGGAGTATCTGGCTGGTGAGCTTACGCGGCGTAGAACAGGGATCAAACAGGCACTACTTGATCAGACAATGGTGGCCGGTGTGGGCAATATCTATGCAGATGAGGCACTTTTTTATGCGCATATTCATCCATTACGTCGTAGTGATGCGCTAACATCTGCTGAAGTTGGCTTGCTGCACGAAGGCATCATCTCTGTGCTCATGCTGGGTATTGAGCATGGAGGGACATCTTTTAATGACTATCGCGACCTCTGGGGAGGAGCTGGCGACAATTATAACCATGTGCGTGTATATAAGCAGTCTGGCAAGCCTTGCCCACGCTGTGGCACGCTTATCGAACGCATGGTAATTGCGCAACGTAGTGCTCATTTCTGTCCTGCCTGCCAGGAGCTTATTGCGGTGTGAAAAATGCGGATGAGCATTGTACTGTTGTGCCTCCAATGGTAAAAGAGACATCAACAGTCGCAGGAATGCCCCCTGGTTGCCGTCCCTGTAGTGGCAGTGTGAAGCTGACCATACCGCCCTGATCGCTTGTTGGCTGTGTATCAAGCGTCACGTCGCCACCCGCAAAATGGACTGTCGCTGCGGCAGTTGCGCCCCCGACGCCTTTTATGTTTTTTGTTAGCTTTGCGAATACTAAAATCGTACTGAAGGCATTGGGAGCATTATTGGATGCCCAGGCCCCACAGCGATAGGGTGGAACTGTTGCAAGCGGTGTCGCCTGCGTCTGAAACGATTTACCAATGGTCACCGTCTGCTGTGGTTTGATCTGAGTGACCTCTGGCCCACATGCGGCAACCAGCAGAAATAGAGCTGCTACTGTAATGGTTCCCAGGAAGCGCTGAATTGTGTGCATGCTATTCGCGGCGGACTCCTACACTTTCAGGTGTGGGAGGAATGCCGCTCCTCTTTCGTATACTACTTGTAACTCTTCAGAAGGGGCCTGACTCCTCAGCGCCTACGGCGCTTCGCAAGCCGTTTGGTGTGGACGGTGGGATTGGCGGCCTGGGGCCGCCAATCCCACCGTCCACACCAAACCTGGGCGAGCCACCGCAGGTGGCGAGCAGACCTGAAGAGTTACTACTACTTACTTATCCCCGTGTGGGGAGTAATTATAATGGATACTTCTATCCTCAATGGACCTGTCCTATAAGTAGAAGGACAAATACAGTATATTGCCCTTTTATTGCTTTGTCCAGAATCCTCTGTCTTATACCCTACCCATGACTTATTGTCTTCAGCATACAGCTTTTTCTCTGGACCTACTATCAGGGCGTCCGGTCACGCGGACTCATTTGCACATCTAGACAGAGATATTGCAGTCTGCTACACTGCAGATGAGATACAGAGCATCCGCTTCGAGCTTGGCTGGCCGAATGCCGACAAATGATTGGAAAGAGAGCGAGTTCTTGAGGAGAGACGCCAAATACAACGTCTTCACACTTCATGGGTATGGAGGGAATCGGTGCGCAAAGCCATTTTTATCAACTCAGCTATCAGCTTGGTCTTCTGGAGTGCTGCTGTTGTAGGAGCCTGGATGAAACTACAGGGAGACACTGTGCCATTTTTTCAACAACAGGCTTTACTGCTCCTGCTTGCTGCGTTTCTTCCGTTCATTGTAGCAGCAACCCTCTTTGGTATCCGATACTTCCAACTGTATCGTGTTTTCAAGAGAGAGGGAATAGATCTCAGTGGTCGAAATTTCTTCAGAAGAAGCGTCAAGAACTGGCCCTATCAGCGAGAGCGTTGGCTCCAGACTACAGTCTTGCTCTGGTTGCCTTTTTTAAGTCTCCTCATTCATATCCTTCTTCAATTGATTGTCATGGGCAAGATGGACTACGGGGACTACCAATCTCTCAATGATACTCTGAGCCTGACGGGCCAGCTGGGGTGGCCGCTGGCTCTGCTGTTGTATGCCCTTTTGAGCAAAGATGTGATTTTCCAGAGATCTCAAAGCATTGGTCAAGAAGGCGTCCCATTTTAGATGTGCAAAAGCATCAAGTGACCTAAAGCCCTGACCATGTGATAGGATATGCAAGGAATGTAAGCTTATAAACTTTTCTTCTGCCGGAACCTCTTGCTTGATACAGCATGATCATGTATAATAGACACCAGAGTAGTAAAAACAGATTTTTCTTCTGCTACATAAGATGGGTGTCATTCACGTAAATCTTTGTGCTATTCATACAAAAGTTTGATTAGCATGCGGTGCGATGAGTGCATCTCAATCGATGATTGTGTATCTGCCGCTCTACTCTGCGGAAAAAAAGCCGCGCAGTAATCGCTGGAACTCTTCTGCTGTTGGCTTGCTGATTGGCAAAGAGTGTGTTAGACTGAGAGGGTTATGGGATTTCCAGTTCATCAAGAGCTAACATCTGAAAGGCGCGTGTTTTGTGGATCTTGAGGATAACGGGCAATTAGAGCTCTTGCATCAATTGCTTAGCAACGGACAATTTGGATATATGGATAAACAAATTTGGCAGCGAAAACAAGCCGGTGAGCGACAGGATGAAACGGAGCGTTCGTCCGGTTCTCAACAGGAGAAACAAGACGCACCTTCTCAGAATGAGTCATCTATAGTTGAGACACGTCCTGACGGTGGGCGTGAGCAACGAAAAGGTGCACCGGAAGTTATTTTTGGTGAAACGAAGGAGACTCAACAGATCATCGCAATGGCCCAGGGGTTACTGGCCTGGACAGGGCGAGCGATCATTAGTCGAATGCCTTCTACCTCTATTTCACCTGTGCGGGAAGCATTTCACGCGCACACTGTTCGTATGCGTGAGGCGGCTCGTGCAATGGTCATCTACAGTCCGGAGTATGTACGCAGGAGTACAGGGGGCCGTGTTGGGGTGATCAGTGCCGGTACTTCTGACATTCCAGTAGCAGAAGAAGCAACACTTATTGCCGAAGAGATGGGGTGCCGGGTAACCTGTATCTATGATGTAGGTGTTGCCGGACTGCACCGCTTGATGACTCCATTAAACGATTTGCTTATTGAGGGAGTCGACGCGATTATTGTTGCTGCCGGAATGGATGGAGCTTTACCTTCAGTTGTGGCAGGACTGGTTCCTGTTCCTGTTATTGGGTTACCAACATCGATTGGCTATGGATTAGGCGGTAAAGGTGTAGCAGCGTTGCTTTCGATGTTGCAAACGTGTGCGCCAGGTCTTGCAGTGGTAAATATCGATAATGGCGTGGGTGCAGGCATTACGGCTGCGCTTATTGCTAATCGGGTGGCGCAGGCGCGAGAGCATCAGTCGCAGTAGGGAAGCAGCGAGATGTTCTGGTCAGGATGTCTTACCGCTTTGCTGTATGTTGGGTACATGTGGGTGTACGAAGTTTAAGAGAGGCGGGACTTTCTATGGCAAACAACAAACGTGGGCCCGAGCCGGGATCGCAAAAAGCAAAACATGGGGGCCAGGCTGTACGCGAGAAGTATGGCGCTGAATTCGACTCGAAGATTGGGAAGAAGGGTGGTGAAACAGTCAAGGAGAAACGTGGGCCACAATTCTATGCCGAAATTGGGAAGAAGGGTGGCGAATTAACGAAACGTCAGCAGGGGTCCGAGTTCTACTCGAAGATTGGCAGAAAAGGTGGTGAGCGCGGACGCACCGCCCCTGAAAAACCGTAGGGACCAGATTTATCGCGTCCAAGGCGTAGGGACCAGATTTATCGCGTCCACGATTTATCGATCTGGTACCCAATCCGATAAATCGTGGACGCGATAAATCTGGTCCCTACCGTATTGCACATATTGCACGTATGAGTACCATTCTTGCGTCATTTTCCCTGAATAGGTGAAGTCAATGGCTTAATAAGCCCGTAATCACACCCGTACCATTGGTGTAGGGGCGCGATTTATAAGCCCGTGCGATTTATCGCGCCCGGCAATCAATCGCGCTTATTTTACCTATCGTAGCGTTTCAAAAATGGTGGAACGTCGATACTTTCGTTATCCTGATCGTTGCGCTGTTTTGCCTCTTCGTGACGGCGTCCCATGTTGCGTAATCCGCGCAGGTCATCCAGGCTGCGTTGCTGTCTCCCCGGTGGGGGACTGGCTGGCCGTAGCGCTGGTGGTAGCCGGGTCGGAGGTGGCGTCATTGGTGCCGGACGTGCTGGCTCTACCGGTGTAGACCGCGATGGCAGCGGCGACTTCGAAGGAGCTAGAGGTTGTTGCGCAGGAAGCGCATTTCTTCCGCCAGTTCCCGTCATACGTGGTCTCTCTGCGTGGATCACTGGCATATGCATTGTGTGCAATTCTTCCATACCGGCAGCAATTAAGGTCACGCGCAGTGTATCGCTTAGAGTGGGATCAATGACTGCGCCGAAGGTAATATCGGCAGCATTGTCGATGGCCTCACCAATACGTTCTGCGATCTCATTGACCTCGAATAGAGTCATATCTTCGCCGCCGCTAATATTGAAGAGAACGCGTCGGGCACCACGAATGGTAACGTTGAGAAATCCCCCTGCTATAGCCTCTTCTGCTGCATGTTGTGCGCGGTTGCGTCCGTTGCCCTGCCCGATACTCATCAGAGCTGTTCCGGCCTCGCGTAGGACGCTACGAACATCGGCGAAGTCAACGTTAATCATGCCGGGCACATTGATTACCTCGGCAATACCCTGGACGCCCTGGCGCAATACATCGTCAGCCACCTTGAATGCATCCGAGAGATTCTGATCGCGTGCAATCGTCGATAGCAAGCGATCATTGGGCACAGTGATTAACGCATCGATCTCTGCTGCAAGTTCTGTCAACCCCTGTTCTGCGACGCGGCGACGGCGCGATCCCTCAAAATTGAAAGGTAATGTGACGATACCAATAGTGAGTGCACCCAGTTTTTTTGCGATAGAGGCAACAACGGGAGCTGCCCCCGTGCCCGTACCACCGCCCATACCCGCTGCTATGAAGACAAGATCGGCATCGCCCAGTGCTGAACGAATCTCGGCGGTGCTTTCGGTCGCTGCCCGCATTCCAACCGCAGAATTGCCACCAGCTCCCAGACCCCTTGTGTGGTGCTGGCCAAGACAGATACGATGTGGGGCTGGTGAGAGAGCGAGTACCTGGGCGTCGGTATTCATGGCGACAAAGCGTACTCCGCGTACTTTTGTCGCGATCATGCGATTGATCGCGTTCATACCACCGCCACCGACGCCAGCAACAACAATATCGACATGATGTTGAGCCTCAGTCAGCGCGTTTTGCTCTGATGAGGCAACCCTATTCTTCTCCGTACCTTCCTCGGTATTTCGTTGCTCCCAGACCGTTCCGATACGCTCCTCCGGGCCAGGGAGACTTCCCTCCTCTACTTCATGTCGGAGTATCGCCCACTGGTCACCCTGTTCATGTGTATCCGGTCTGATCCCTGCCTGTTCTACCCATTGCTCCGGATTGGTGGCTCTCTGATATGCATCGTGGGACATTGGCTGTTGCATGCGCACCCCCATTCGATAAAAGCTCTCCATCCGCATTGTACCAAAAGTGTCAAGCCTATAGTTCATGTGCGATGGGGTTTCAATGTTGCATAGTTTGTCTACTACTTATGATAACGTATCACATGGGGAAGAATGCGACATATCTGAAGGGAAAGTAAAGTACTTTATACTGCTGCGGCAAGAAAACCACGAGATCTTCAGCATCGTGAATGAAGCGCCGGATCTGCTTTTGTCCAGGATCGGAAAACAGCAGACCCATTGACTCAAAAAACTCTGCTTGCGCAGGTGATACGTATCCGCAAGAGTTGTGTGAAAGAGACGGCTTTACGAGAGTGGTTTGCCAGTTTTTGCGGCTTTCTTTTCTCTTTGTGCCTCTTTCTTTTGCTTATTGGATTTCGGTGCAGCCTTCTGCACCTTCTTTTGTTCTTTATTTGCCACAATGCACCTCTCTTGATTGCGCTGTATAGGCCTTCCATGACTTTCCATGGATACTTCTATTGTATCAGATTCTTCCATGGAACGAATAGCGCAAGTACCAATTTGCATGTATTTCATAAGCATGGTACCATTACTGCAAACTCTTTTCCTCGTGACTGGCTATGGCATGGGTAATCATGCGTAAGACGCTGCCGATATCCATTGGTTTGCGAAGCTGATAGATACCACGTTGTTCCAGCTCTTTCACTGGCAATGTAGCACTCATCATAATTGCTGGTACGCCCCGTGTCTCTTCATTTTCCTGCAAGCGGTCATACAACTCCAGGCCATTGACGCCCGGTAAGCGATAATCAAGAAGCAAAAGGCAAGGGTTAACATCAGATGCTTGCTCTAATGCAACCATACCGTTATCGATGACGTTGGTATGATATGGTGTTTCCTCTTCGATGAGCTGCTGCAGAAACTGAGCGATATCGGCGTCATCTTCGACTATTAAGATCGTAGTATTTCGTGGGCTCTGTGCCGCCGGTGGAATAAACTCCTGTGGCATGAAACACTCCTTCGCAATGGATGAGAATTGCAAGTAACGCTATACGTTACTCTAACGAGCAGGATATTGGGTTGGTGACGTGTGACTATGTAATAGTTGCACATAGTCTCGCATCATTGAGCGTACTTTTTTGGGACCCTCTTTACCTCCATCCGTTGATACGAAATCAGTGCCAGAACGCAATCAGGGTGGTGAGCGGCGGGTTTATAAACCCACCGCTCACCATCTGCACACCGTGGCTCCCCTAAACCCGTCGGACCTCTCATGGCTAACGATTTAGTATCAACGGATGGGTTTACCGCGCCCAGGTGTACAGAGCAATGTGTTTGCCATGTTGTACAATACAAGAAAACACGAATCAACCGTACACTATAATCAGGAGTATTGATGGACGCTCTTATCTTCGACTTTGATGGCCTTATCCTCGATACCGAAGTCTCCGAACTACAATCCTGGCGCGAGATCTATACCGAATACAATGCTGACCTGCCATTAGAGCAGTGGGCAATCTGTATTGGGAGCGGTGCCGATTCCTTTGACCCTTTTTCTTATCTGGAGTCTCAGATCGGCTATGCTGTAGATCGAAAAGATATTCTGGTACGGCGTCGTATACGTCACCTGGAATTGCTCGCTGCCGAAGTGGTCCTTCCCGGTGTTGAAGCATATCTGCACGATGCGAAACGCCTTGGTTTGAAAATTGGTCTTGCCTCCAGTTCCTCACGCGAGTGGGTGTATGGCCACCTGTCGCGCCTTGGCATCATGGCTTCCTTCGACTCTATAAAGTGTGGCGATGAGGTAACGCACAAAAAGCCTGACCCTGAATTGTACCTTAGCGTCCTTTCTGCTTTAGGCGTGCGTGCCGAGCAGGCTATTGCATTAGAGGACTCTCCCAATGGCGTGCTTGCGGCCCAGCGTGCGGGCATCTTCTGTGTCGCAATTCCCAATCCGGTCACCAGCCAGCTCGACTTGGCCCACGCCGACCTGCGCCTGAAATCGTTGGAGCTGATGCCATTGGAGGATCTGATCGCTGAGGTGGAGCAACGACGCAACACCGCTCCTGCACAATAATGCATGTTTAAAGATAGGAAATCCCATTACACTCTTTACTTCTTAAAAACAGATATGAAGAGGGTAGGGGCCCCATTTATGGGGGAAGGCCGCCGAGGGATATCCGGATTTATTCCCTCTCTCCCTGACAAGGGGGATGTGTGGGGCCACACATCCCCCCATTTTTCCCTGCAACACATTTTCTGCCGGGGAATATCCGGATTTATTTCCTCCCATATGGTAATATATATCGAAGTTATCTCAACTATCGTTTCTCTCTAGATCAAGCAACCATATAATAGATAGAAGGGAATACAATGGAATATCAAATCGCACTGTCACCCAATATTGATCTCAGCCCCGCAGAATTTGTCACCGCATGGAACGCCACCGACGAAACTCACTCAGTCGCCGCTGCCAGCCTGATACCATCAACCCGCACCAACTACGATCCAATCCTGACCGAAGTTGTCGTAACACTTGGCACCATTGGAATAGGCATCGTCACCAACGCACTTTACGATCTCATCAAACAGATCATCGTCAAACAAAAAAATCATAAACATATCCATATCACCCGGCTCGATCAACCCGACGGAACACATCTCCTGGTCGTCGACATCGAAGAAGAATTGTAGGGGCCCGATTTATCGCGCCCGCCCGTCGTGTCACTATGCCAACGTAGGGGTAAGGGGCGGCTGGGTCGGGGACGAGGGGCCTTGCGCTTACCCTGCTGGGACTTACCCTTGCCAGGGAACTAAAGAATGTCGTCAGGAGGAGGTAGAGTATGGCACTGATCACTATTGAGGAAGTCTCATCACAAGAGCAACAATGGAGCGCATCAGTAAGCTTCAACAACGGACCCAGGTATCCCGCGACCATCCACGATCCCTTTTCCCCAGAGCAGGAAAATGAGTTAGAGTGGTACTTTGAGGAGCACCTGCGCTTTCCATTCACCAATCAGGTGAAGGCCCAACGTGCCGCAACAAGCATCCAGACCTACGGCGAGCATCTCTTCAATCAGATCTTCGCCGACCGCCAGGCCTACAGCACGTATAAAGGATGCCTGCAGGCTGGATTGTCCACATTGCAGATCGAGATCGCAGGCTCGCCCGCCTTTCATGCATTGCACTGGGAGGCACTGAAAGATCCCGACCTGCCACATCCTCTGAGCCTCCAAACAATCATAGTGCGCAAAAACCTCGTGACCTCTCCCGTCCAGGCAACCGTGCATCCTTCACCGACCATTAACCTGCTCATCGTAACGGCCCGTCCATCTGGCAGACAAGATGTTGGCTATCGCACCATTTCGCGCCCGATGGTTGAAGCGTTACGTCAGGCGGGCATTCCCGTACAGATTGAGATCTTGCGCCCCGGCACCTATGAAGCATTAGATAAGCACTTACGTGAGGTCACAACCAGACGCGGTGTAGGCTACTATCACGTTATTCATTTCGATGTGCATGGTGCCGTACTCCCCTATGCGGAACTGCAACAGGAACCGCAGGCGAACCATTATGTCTATCAACCGCGTTATGGACGCCCGGATCTCAAACCCTATGAAGACGAGAAAGCGTTTCTGTTCTTCGAGCAAGAGCAAGGCCATAAGGCCGATCCTGTGGAAGCCTCCGAACTGGCCGCACTGCTCATCAGCCATCAGATCCCCATCGCCATCCTCAATGCATGCCAATCGGGGAAGCAGATCGGAGCCAGCGAGACCAGCCTGGGCAGTCGCTTGATGCAGGCTGGCGTGCAACTGGTGCTGGCGATGGGCTACTCTGTAACCGTGAGTGCTGCTGAGTCGATGATGCAGGCGCTGTATCAGCAATTGTTTGCCAATCGTGAACTCTCTAGCGCCATCTGTGCCGCCCGTCAGGAACTCTACAATCAAAAAAAGCGTCGCGCCTACTTCAACCAGGCGATTGATCTCGAAGATTGGCTGCTCCCGGTCGTCTACCAGAATCAACCCCAATCCCTGCATGTGCGTCCCTTTACGCCCGCAGAGTCCAGTGCCTATTATAAAAAGATCGCAGACCGCTACAATCCCACCCACCCCGGCTATGGTTTCGTTGGGCGCGACCTGGATATTCTACAGATCGAAAAATCTCTCTTGACCCGCCGCAATATCCTTCTCCTGCAAGGAATGGGAGGTGCGGGGAAGAGCACACTCTTGCGCCACCTGGGAGAGTGGTGGCAGACGACCGGACTGATTGAGCACGTTTTCTACTTCGGCTATGACGAAAAAGCCTGGACACGCCAGCAGCTTATGACGAGTATTGCGAAGCATCTCTTGAGCAAGATCGACTATCTCAGCCAGTTTCAGCCCCTGTCTCCAGAGGCTCAACAGGCTTTTCTCGCGCAACGTCTCAGTGCAGAACGCCATCTCTTGATACTGGATAACCTGGAATTGATCACGGGTGAACAAATGGCTATCCAGCACCCCTTATCACCAAAAGAGCAAGACAAGCTGCACCATTTCCTGATCGAGCTAACGGGCGGTCGCACGCTCGTACTGCTCGGATCACGTGCCAGTGAAGCATGGCTTGCCACAGAAACATTTGAGCAGAATGTGTATGAGCTTGCTGGCCTCGACCCGGAAGCCGCTTCATTATTAGCCGATCTCATCCTCGCCCGCCATGGAGCAACCCACTACAGAAAGGACAGTGACCTTCTGAAACTGCTCAAACTGCTCGACGGCTTCCCACTGGCATTGGAGGTAATTCTGGCAAATCTGACGCGCCAGACGCCAACAGAGGTGCTCACCGCGCTCCAATCAGGCGATACCACATTGCAGGCAGGCAAAGGGCAGGCCCCAACCGAGAACATTCTCCGTTGCGTCGACTACTCCTATAGCAATCTTTCACCAGACATACAATCCTTACTACTATGTCTTGCCCCATTCACGTCCGTCCTTTTCCTTCCCACGTTTGATATATACATAACTGCGCTGAAACAGCAACCTGCACTTGCCACTCTCCCATTCGAGCGTTGGCAAGAGATGATTCAGGGCGCGACAAACTGGGGATTGTTAACTGCGGATGCTGATATACCATCCTTTCTTCGCTTGCAGCCCGTACTTCCCTATTTCTTGCGCACTCGTCTCTCAATGCCCGAACAGGAAGAAATGCAGAAAGCCGTTGAGACATCCTTCCGCGATCTCTATGATCAACACGGTCCTCAAATGCGTTCATTCCTCAATTCCAAAGATCCTCAGGAAAGGCAACTTGGTCAGGCTCTGATCCGCATGGAATACGAAAATCTCAGCACAGCGATACGCCTGGCACTCGATGTCCAGGTTTCCATCTTCGGTCCATATAATCCCCTCTCTGAGTACATAGACAGAATCCAGGCACCGCAACAAGGACTGGTATTCGCGCAAAGCATTTTGCAACGTTTGAATATCTACCCAACAGAAACCCTTGTCGGCCCGCTGGGAGTTGATGTTGTGGCTGTCCTGGATGATATTGCCCGCTGGCAAATGCAACTCAAACAGTATGCTGATGCCAGAGTCTCTTACCAAAAAGCGCTCAAGCTCTGGCTAGAAAACACAAGTATGGATGCAGGTACACTTAAAAAGAGGAGTGCTACTATTTATCACCAGTTAGGGAGAGTGGCACAGGAGGAAAGAGCATGGGAGAGGCGAAGCAGTATTACGAGCAGGCATTGCAGATCAAGATCGACTCTAATGATCGGTATGGGCAAGCCAAGACGTATCACCAGTTAGGGATGGTGGTGCAGGAGGAAAGAGCATGGGAAGAGGCGAAGCAGTATTACGAGAAGGCATTGCAGATCGAGATCGACTACAATGATAGATATGGACAAGCGGACACGTATCACCATTTAGGGAGGGTGGCACAGGAGGAAAGAGCGTGGGAGGAGGCGAAGCAGTACTATCAAAAGGCGTTAGAGCTGTTCGTCAAACATGGGAATCAGGAAGAATTTCTTACACCCTTATATCGTCTGGCCCAACTCTGGAAAGAGACGAACGACACTCATCTTCCAACCACGATTGCCACCATCTTAAATATAGAACCTCAAGAGGTAGAGCAACGCTTACAGACACTATTGGAGCAGGAAGAATAGTCGAGTTGCAAATAATCCTTAGCATAATATGCAGATGGAGCAATAATAGCTAAAAATTATGTTGATATTCATAGAATTTTATTTTTACTTTATTTCTGTGAAATTGATAAAAGACGCGAAATAGATGAATATCAGCTACAAAAAAGAGTCTGCGTCCTTCCGGGGGAAACGCTGGGAGACAGGGTAGGGGCGTCACCTTGCGTCATTGGTTGATACAAAATCAGGTGTCAGAGTGCAATCAGGGTGGTGAGCGGCGGGTTGATCAATAGCCACCTCCACCAGTATTGGGCGCAATTGGAGTGAAACGTTCCTTTCATCATCGCAGCTCACCTATGGTGTAGGGGTGCTATTTATAAGCCCATGCTATTTATCAACCCACCGCTCACCACCAGCACGCCGTGGGTTCCTGAACACGTCACACCTCTCTTGGCCAACCATTGAGTATCAACGGATGCACCTTGCGTGCGCCCCGCGTACCTGAGCAGCATCGTGCATCCCCACGCGGGGCGCACGCAAGGTGACGCCCCTACCCTGTCTCCCCCAGAAGCACCATGTTTTTGCGGACAGAGACGAATATAGAAAATCGCGTGTTACAAGCATTAGCATGTTCCATTTGGCGATTTTCCGTAGGAAGGATGTAGAGCCACAAAAAACGGCTTTTCGTTGCTAGGAAGCTGGACGATCTGGTGCCTATCAACTCGACATTAGTAATAAATTGGGTGAAATCAACACAACTTTTGAGGCGAAACTGACACGCATCAGTGCGAAGAGTCGAAATCGACCATCCAAAACCGGAAGACAATGCGAAGCGCTTCGCATTGTCTTCCGATTCGTTCATACTCAAGACCTATTGTCATGAGGAGTGACCCTCAGCCTCACATCAGATGTTGAAGTAGTGCTCTTCGATGTCTGGGATCAGTGCGGGATGCACAGGCCGCCATCCCAGGAGTTCCTGGGTCTGTGCACTCGACCTCGGGCTGTCGAGCGCCGCCACGGCACCGAGAAAAGAGCCGAAGTGGGCGTCTGCCTCTTCACGGGAAATGCTGACCACCGGCAGATTCAGGTGGCGACCGATGACGCTGGCAATGTCGCGGAATGGCACACCCTCGTCGCCGACCCCGTCAAGCCGTGACCCCGCCGGGGCGCTTTCCAGTGCCAGGCGGTACAGGCGTGCTGCATCGAGGCGATGGACGGCCGGCCAGCGGTTGGACCCGTCGCCGATATAGGCAGAGACGCCCTTCGCGCGAGCGATGGTGATCAGTCTCGGCATGAAGCCGTGCTTGTCGCCCTCGCCGTGCACGGACAGAGAGAGAGAGACGACCGATGATCGCACTCCAGCCAGTGCGAGCACCGCGTTATCCGATGCCTCCCCGTTGAGGTGAGCGGTGGTCACGAACGGCTTGCCTGTGCCTTCGAGCGCCGCCCCCATCGTCTCGACGGCACGCAGATCGGTGGTGAGCGCGGCTGCGAAGTCCGAGAAGCCGTGCTCAAACGCCAGGTGAATGACGCCATCCACTGCCGCCGCAGCGGCGCGAAGGCTGTCGAGGTCGTCAAGGGTACCGCGATGCACCTCGGCCCCAGCTTCCTTCAGTGCCGCAGCACCCTTGTCTGAGCGGGTAAGACCGACGACCGTATGACCGGCACCGATGAGTTCGCGGACGACGGCGGAACCGATGAAGCCTGTTGCTCCTGTGACGAAAACACGCATAAGAAAGTTCTCCTTCTTCTGGTAAGATGAAACGTGAGTGTGATAAAATGAGGCTACCTCCCTATATAACGGAGGGACCCTCATGTTTACCTTCTCTATAATAACGGAGGGACCCTCACTTTGTCAAGGGCCAATCTCCCTGGGAGAAAGGAGTAGCATGAAATGAACGAGCCAACACCAGCCAACCGCCCCATGCGAGCTGATGCCCAGCGCAACTACGCCAGCCTGCTGAACACGGCGCGAGTCGCGGTCTCGGAGCGCGGCGCTGACATCGTCCTGGAGGACATTGCCAGGTCGGCTGGGGTCGCGATCGGAACGCTGTACCGCCACTTCCCCACGCGTCAGGATCTCCTTGAAGCCGTGTTCCTGGATGAGACCAATGAATTGAGGGCGCACGCTGAAGAACTCGCAAGCGCTCCGGTTCCTTTCGACGCCTTGATCAGCTGGCTTCGTCTCCAGATGGACTTCGCGGCTCGAGGGCGGAGCATGGGAGCAGCCATCATGGCTGCCAAGCACGTTCCGGGAACGAGAATTTATGATGCGAACAAAGCTATGCACGAGGCGGGAGAAGTTCTGTTGCTCCGCGCCCAGGCCGCAGAACAAATCCGAACGGATGTCCATATTGCTCGACGTGATACGACTCGTCTACGGAATCGCCCTGGTGAATGAACATGCGTCCGACCCTGATGGGGCCAACCGCATGCTCGATCTCGTCATCGCCGGAAT
>CAVQVR010000009.1:0-413692 GCA_963717195.1 uncultured Chloroflexia bacterium | reverse complement strand
ATAGTCGAAAAGAAGCTAATTGCAAAGGAAACAGAACCGGATCTTGTCCTTGCTCCTAGTGCTTTCTGGATGACTGTCCTGCGACCGAGACTCGACAAGCTTTCGGCTCGAAAGTTACCACAGAACAAGTGTTTTAGTGCAGACGAAACGATTGTCGTAGTGTCTGTCACAGACCGTACAGAGCGCGATGTTAATAAGCGGTTCGATGACCTCGATATTGACTGGAAAATCCTGGAGAAGCAGCTCGAAACTTGGAGCCCTTTACTCCGTGTTGGAAAGAGACTCAGGATCAATATATCGTTTAAATACAGAGAGACTGGTGATACGGCGGTGGCATCAACTCGGCAGGGTACCAAAAGAGGGTACTCTCAATACATGCTCGCTGAGCGAGCCATGCAGCTTGATGCTGAAGAGGATGCTGCTGGTCAGCCATCAATCTGGCGCGACGTTTACAACCTTATGCGATGTCCTGGGCCACCTTGCAGCCTAGGACCTTATTGCTGGCGTGATAATGTCGGCAAGAAACACTACAAGCTCAAGCACCACCTGAGAAGCCTCATCAGGCACGTCGAAGAAGGCGGTGTATTAGAGACTCACGATGATGTGCCGAATGACATTCGTGAACAACTCTATGCTGAAGAACAGCAAGACGTAGAACGGCAGCGGAAACGTAGAGCTTCGACTATAGCTGGTCTCCCACCCATCAATATCACAAACGTTCTGCCCTCTCAAACCCCAACCTCATCAATAGAAATGGTACCATCTAAGCCTTCCAGCCCTCTTGAGATTCCGGGACAACTGGATGTTGCGGTTAGGAAGTACAGTGAATGGCAGTGCTCGCGTGTTATTAATAAGTCTCTCAAGATGGAATACCAAAAGGTATATCAAATAACATTGGCTGAAGGTCTCGACCTGGAATTGATTTATGAGGAACAAAATGCTCAATTTTATATTGATAAGGGTATAAAGATTGGAATTGCGCAGCGATTTGTTCGCGATATCAAGAGATGGGCCAAACAATACAAGTTGGAATAAGAGCGGATTTCTTAAGATCAAATTTACAGTTTGCCTTCACAGTTCTTCAATAGATAGCCCAGAATGTCGAAAATGTCCCTCGGCGCTTGACTTTCTTGCCCCTACAACATCCACACACCATTCTAAGAATGCTTTAAAGTCTTGTCCGGGATCATCTGTGTAACGCTGCCAGTTTCGTTTGATGAACATCTTTAATTCTGCAAAGAACTCTTCAATAGGATTCTGGTCTGGCGAGTAAGGCGGCAGATAGAGTAACTTTACTCCAGCCTCCCTACATAGTTCCTCAATTCTGGTCGAATGGTGGAACGAAGCATTGTCCATTATTAGGACAGACTTTGGCTCAGGCCACCTGCCGCAATGATGCAGCAGCTGCTCGATGAAATCCTCAAAGACGGCGGTATCTGTTGATCCCTGAAACACGTGCGCGAGCATAATGCCATCCTGTGCGTATGCCGGCAGGATCTGATGCCTTTGGTCACGGTGCAGCTGAGAAATTTGTACCGGCGTCACTCCTAAAGGAGACCATCCAGTCCGTCTGAACCCAATCCGGTTGTCGCATCCAGACTCGTCAACGTAAACCAAGTGGTATGAATGGAACTCCGATAAATTGTGGAGGAAAAAGTCTCGCAGGTCTGCGTTTCGCTCCTTTGCAACGCGGCGCGCAGCTTTCTTCGACCAGCCCGCCGATGCTAAAGCCCTGCTAATGGTGGAAGTTGTTACTACAACCTCGAACTCATCGTAGAGAAACATGGCCATCTCATCTTGGTATAGTTCGGGTTTCTCGATGAGTCGCTCAAGTAATGCACTTAGCATAGGAGGTGTAATTGTTCTGCGCCGTCCGACCCCGTTTGAGGGTGCTTTGGTGGTTCCAAAGCATTGTATGTTCGATCGTATCGTCTGGACGGATCGGGTGCTGCAACGGACAGTTTTCGCGATTATGGGATTAGCAAACTTACTAATAATCATATCTCGAATCTGCTCATGCTGGGACAGTGCAAGATTCGGCGCCATTGTGGGTTGTCTGGGAGGCCATAGAGCTGATTGACGAGATAGCGAGTCGGGCAACGATGTCGCAGAGAGTGTTGCGGCTCTGTTCATGAGACCACGTGGTCAAATGCCGCAGAGCTGGAAGCCAGGCTACGGTCCTTGGACATCAGCCCCACCATCGGTCCGCAAACGCTCTGGCACTCAACAGCACTATACGCGCATCCTTAATCTCATCCGGCAGCATCGTCCGGTTATGTAAATTCAAGTGGCGACTTTCGTCTTGTTGTCAAATACTCAATAGTTGTTCTAGCACGCCTACCAAAAAATCGTCGCCAACTGTCCATCGTCTCCGGCGCCGAGGCTGGGTTTGTCGTTGGCCTCATTTCAAGAACATGACAATCGTTTGGTACAACAGGATATATGTCCTCGCTTTATCTTTATATTGACGGAGTTCTCTCAGATGCTCGCTCTACCCTATTGTCTTTGAACCCTACCAATCCCGATTTCGACCGCTTCCTAGCGTCAGGCTTCGCACTCAGCCATGCGTCTTCTACTACGCAATGAGACTGGCAAATTTACTCTCAGTAAGGAATTTATTGGCATCGATCAAATCCCTCCTTACGCTATACTTTCGCACACATGGGGACAGGACAACGAGGAAGTTACCTTCGAGGACATAAAGAATTGTACTGGCGAGGACAAGCCTGGCTATGAGAAGATCTGGTTCTGTGGAGAACAGGCTAGACAGGATGGTCTACTATATTTCTGGGTTGACACCTGCTGTATTGATAAGAGAAATGACGCCGAAGTCTCGCGCTCTATCAACTCCATGTTTCGCTGGTACCGCAACGCTAGGCGATGTTATGTTTATTTATCAGACGTCTCCAGTCCTCCCGTCGACACCAACAATGAGTGCAATCCGCGGCCGTGGGAATCGGATTTCCGGAAAAGCAGATGGTTCACTCGGGGCTGGACACTCCAAGAGCTCCTTGCCCCAGCTTCGATCGAATTCTTCTCCTGGGAATGCAAGCGACTTGGTGACAAGAGTTCTCTAAGGCAACAAATTTGCGAGATAACAAACATTTCTCACTCTGCGCTTCAAGGAGATCCTTTATCTCAATTCAGCTTCGAGGAGCGAATGCGGTGGGTAGAACATCGCCAGACCAAGCTAGAAGAAGATAAAGCGTACTCATTACTAGGCATTTTCGGCGTCTACATACTCCCTAACTATGGCGAAGGGAGGGCGAGTGCGCTCGGTCGGCTCGAGGACAAGTTCCGCGAGATGCAGAGATGTGTCCAAGACTTACGCCTCACCGATCCCCGCGATGACAAGAAGCGTATTGAGGACACCAAAGGTGGCTTACTAGAGGGCTCATACCACTGGATCTTAGAAAACTCCGACTTCCAACAATGGCGCAACAACCAGCAAAGCCGGCTGCTATGGATTAAGGGCGATCCCGGCAAAGGCAAGACCATGCTGCTCTGCGGCATTATCAACGAGCTAAAGAAGTCTATGGCTAAGTCAGTTCTTCTATCATACTTCTTCTGCCAGGCCACTGACTCTCGAATCAACAACGCCACGGCCGTGCTGCGAGGTCTGGTGTACTTGCTTGTCGATCAGCAGCCATCGCTTATCTCGCATATACGGAAGAAGTACGATCACGCAGGCAAAACCCTCTTCGAGGATGCGAATGCCTGGGTTGCGTTGTCCGAGATTTTCACAAACATTCTGCAAGACCCGAGCTTGAACATCACCTACTTGATCATTGACGCGCTCGACGAATGTACCACAGACTTGAACCTGCTTCTTGACCTTATCCAGAATTCATCAGCATACTCGAGTGTCAAATGGATCATCTCTAGTCGCAACTGGCCGAGCATCGAGAAGGGTCTCAACAAAGCGACGCAGAAAGCAAGCTTGTGTCTTGAGCTGAACGAAAAGTCCGTCTCCGCGGCCGTTACTACATACATCCAGTTCAAGGTAGATTGGTTAGCGGAGCGAAATGAATACGACAATGATACACGGGACGCTGTCCAGCGCTACTTGTCCTCGAACGCAAGCGGCACCTTCCTCTGGGTGGCTTTAGTCTGCCAAGAACTCGCCAATATCTCGGGATGGAAAGCTGAAGAAATGTTGCCGGCATTTCCGCCTGGACTCGATGCCCTCTACAAGCGGATGATGGGCCAGATCTGCAATTCAAAAGATGCTAAGCTCTGCAAAAGTATACTGGCCGTCGTCTCGGTCGTATACCGGCCCATTACATTGGACGAACTGGCGTCTTTCGTCGACATGCCTCCTCGAAGTTCTAGCAATTACAAGGTTCTCGTGGAGATCATAGGGCTTTGTGGCTCTTTTCTGACACTTCGGGAACGCACCATCTCCTTTGTCCATCAGTCCGCGAAGGAATTTTTGCTCCAAAAGGCATCTGGTACAGTCTTTCCTTCTGGGATGGAAGAGGTGAACTATACGATCTTCTCGAGATCGCGCGAGATTATGTCTAGGACGCTTCGACGCGATATATACGGATTGCACTCCCCTGGATTCCCAATCGACAAGGTCAAACAGCCTGACCGGGACCCACTAAGTGCTGCAAGCTATTCGTGTGTATACTGGGTTGACCATCTTTGCAACATTAAGACCGGTCATGATGAAATTGGCCTTGGCGATAACGGCATCTTCCATGTCTTTCTAAAAGAGCACTTTCTTCACTGGATGGAGGCTCTCAGCTTATTGAAAAGTATATCAAGTGGCATACTCACAGTAAACAAACTCAAGACTTTCCTTAGGGTGAGTCTTCACCTTTAATCGCATGCTCTAACTGTACTAATAGACTGAGACCTTATCAAATAAATCTCAACTCTTTGATCTAGTTCAAGATGCTCATCGATTTATTCTCTTCAACAGATGGATAATCGAAAATTATCCTCTTCAAGCATATGCATCAGCTCTTATATTTAGCCCAACATGCAGCTTAACAAGAGAGCTGTTTAAAGACGACGAACCAGGCTGGATTATAACAAAGCCGATAATGAAAAGCAATTGGAGCGCATGCTTGCAGACACTCGAGGGCCACACAAATTGGGTCACATCAGTGGCCTTCTCGACCGACGGCACACGGCTCGCATCAGCCTCTGAGGACCGCACCGTGCGGCTCTGGGACGCCACGACGGGTGCATCGCTGCAGACACTCGAGGGCCACACAGATTGGGTCACATCAGTGGCCTTCTCGACCGACGGCACACGGCTCGCATCAGCCTCTGGCGACCGCACCGTGCGGCTCTGGGACGCCACGACGGGTGCATCGCTGCAGACACTCGAGGGCCACACAGCTTGGGTCACATCAGTGGCCTTCTCGACCGACGGCACACGGCTCGCATCAGCCTCTGAGGACCGCACCGTGCGGCTCTGGGACGCCACGACGGGTGCATCGCTGCAGACACTCGAGGGCCACACAGATTGGGTCACATCAGTGGCCTTCTCGACCGACGGCACACGGCTCGCATCAGCCTCTGAGGACCGCACCGTGCGGCTCTGGGACGCCACGACGGGTGCATCGCTGCAGACACTCGAGGGCCACACAGCTAGGGTCACATCAGTGGCCTTCTCGACCGACGGCACACGGCTCGCATCAGCCTCTGGGGACCGCACCGTGCGGCTCTGGGACGCCACGACGGGTGCATCGCTGCAGACACTCGAGGGCCACACAGATGATGTCACATCAGTGGCCTTCTCGACCGACGGCACACGGCTCGCATCAGCCTCTGAGGACCGCACCGTGCGGCTCTGGGACGCCACGACGGGTGCATCGCTGCAGACACTCGAGGGCCACACAGATTGGGTCACATCAGTGGCCTTCTCGACCGACGGCACACGGCTCGCATCAGCCTCTGGGGACCGCACCGTGCGGCTCTGGGACGCCACGACGGGTGCATCGCTGCAGACACTCGAGGGCCACACAGATTGGGTCACATCAGTGGCCTTCTCGACCGACGGCACACGGCTCGCATCAGCCTCTGAGGACCGCACCGTGCGGCTCTGGGACGCCACGACGGGTGCATCGCTGCAGACACTCGAGGGCCACACAGATGATGTCACATCAGTGGCCTTCTCGACCGACGGCACACGGCTCGCATCAGCCTCTTACGACCGCACCGTGCGGCTCTGGGACGCCACGACGGGTGCATCGCTGCAGACACTCGAGGGCCACACAGATGATGTCACATCAGTGGCCTTCTCGACCGACGGCACACGGCTCGCATCAGCCTCTGACGACCGCACCGTGCGGCTCTGGGACGCCACGACGGGTGCATCGCTGCAGACACTCGAGAGCCACACAGATGATGTCACATCAGTGGCCTTCTCGACCGACGGCACACGGCTCGCATCAGCCTCTGGCGACCGCACCGTGCGGCTCTGGGACGCCACGACGGGTGCATCGCTGCAGACACTCGAGGGCCACACGATGCCATCATTTATCTCTAAAACATCATCTTTTAACACAGGAGCAATCTCTTTATATCGTCTACGGGAGAATAGTTCTTGGATCGCATGGAATGATGATAACATCCTCTGGCTTCCACCCGATTACCGATCACCATATGCAATGATTAAAGGGCATGTTTTTATAACAATCAGTTCCGGCCGAGTTATTGTGATCAAGTGCAAGGAAGGTGTTAACCAATTCGGAAGATAGTAGTTCGCATAAATATTTTATAACTTGTACATATATTAACAGGTCAAATGTAAAAGGCTGAATATAACAATAATATAATATAATATAAAGAAAACCGATAAGAGGGGTGTGGGGGCTCCTGTTAATTTATACTTATAAGCTGACAAATACCACCTACTATTCTAGGACATTCTAGAAGCACAAAGTATTATCAAATAATATAAGGTAATTAACGAACGAATCAGCTATCTTGCTCTATAATGTCGAGTAGTGCAACAATCAATCGCGTGCCGTTGATTTTGGCGTTGATAGCTCGACTTCGAGGCGTCTGTCGCACGTGCGGTACAATACAGTACTATAGACTACATGGGATGACAAACACGTACTACGGTGTCAGCGCCAAAAGTGGCCAATGTGGTCTGTGCTCAGAATTTTTTTAGGCGAAAGGGGACGAAGCCGATTTTGCAAGTGACTGTATCTGTTACCGTACTGATGAATTCCTGCCAATAATGAGAGTCAAGAACGGCTCCCCACCCTTTATCAAGGATCCCTGCAACGGCTTACCCTCCAATACAAGTCTAATAATACAGTCAAGAACGGCTCCCCCCCAGTAATAGCTCCCCACCCCTTTATCAAGGATCCCCACATGGATTATGGGCTCGTTTTGGGTAAACCTAGTCCCGTGGAGCTCTTGTACCACAGCTTGAATAATAACAATCCCTATCATTCCTTGCCCCTCGTTATGACATCGAGGCATTGCTCTGGTTAGAAATCATGGAAGATTCCAGGATGTAAGTGATACCATCTGCTTAAGTTTCAGGCCTTATTTGCGATAAGCAAACCCATAATAGATGCGCTTATCGCTATACTGCTATGGACCTGCGTTGTACAAACTACCGTTGCCGCTTCGAGGCCAATGGATTTGTGCTTCGGGCTGATATCAAACAGAATACTACGCAAGAAGGCGCAGTCGGGAATGCCCAATGATCCAAGGGAATCCGACGTATACCTTGTGGCAGTCTTAAATCATCGCAAGATGCCAGAGGCATGTGAGCCAATGGATTTTACATGGTTCAAGTGTTGCGCGGTATGTACGTCCGTCAGCTCATACGCCTTTAACGCTGGTGGTAACCGCCCTTGTAGAAGCACCCGGTTGCCACGATCCAAAGTCTCTATACTCAAAGGACAAAATGTCGAGTTCACCTGTACTTTGGAGATACGAGACCCGCTAATATCACACATATCTGCCAGCTTGATATTTGGAACGACAAATTGATCGTTTTCCGTGCCGTGGAAGAACCCTCGCAAGTCCTTGCTAATGGCACTTTGTCTGGAACCAGGTCCCCACTGCGGCTTGTAAACGGGTCCGCCCAGATAAAATCTGAGGATACTCCAGGAAAAGTTGTGAATCCAACACCAAAGCCTGAGAGCCTATGTCCTTTATTCGCTCTGGGAACCACAGCTACTCCTCTAAACTCAAGCAGTGACGGAACAAACTTCAGAGATGTTTCACGTACACAGTCGCCTCCTCCTCAAGCAAAAGATATCCTTATGAAAAAGCAGAATGAGTCTGTCATCCGTAAATCGGAGAAAGGCGAGACAGGACTCGAGAAACAAGAGGAGAAATCGGCAAGCCCTAGCCTTCACGCGTCGCCAACCTTCAAAACCCTCGCTGCCTCCCCAGCAGCAAGTACCACTACCATTCGGGCTTCACCCACTCCAAGCTCTAACACTTTGCGGATTCAAGGGCTTTTGGCCAACGGAACCCCAGAGATGCTCGAAGTCGAAGTCAAGAACAGCATACAACTCCTTGACCGATTGAAAAATCATATATTACCATTTGGTACACAGAGCACAGAGGCACATCAATGGATTCGACAAATCAGTAAGCTCTAAGCCAAGATCAATATTAGCTTTACTAATCATTGGAAGACCATTTAAGACAGCAAAATGTCAATGAGCCAACCATAATCGGTGTAGTTGGCAACACAGGAGCTGGTGAGATCCCTTTAAGCTTTGCCTACGGTGCCGGCTAACTATCTTTGCAGGTAAGAGCAGCGTTATCAATGCAATGCTGGACGAAGAACGGCTCGTTCCCACCAATTGGTGAGTTTGTACTTAATAGTCCTGCTCTCGAAATGTATCGCTCATAGTGTCAGCATGAGAGCTTGTACGGCTGTTGTAACAGAACTGTCTTGGAATTCCAGCGTAGATGAGAACGCAAGATACCGTGCCGAGATTGAGTTTATCCAGCCAGAAGATTGGGAAAAGGAACTCCGTATTCTGTTTGAGGAACTGCTCGAAGGCAGTGGCCATGTCTCACGTGATGTCACTAATGAGGATTCCGAGGCCGGCATCGCCTATGCGAAGATCAAAGCAGTGTATCCATCTCTGAATAGAGACGACATGGCAAAGAGTAATATTCGCGATTTGATGGGGCAACCTGGTGTGCAGAGCGTCCTTGGAACTATCAAGAAAGTTGGGGAAGCACGCTCTGACAGATTCTATCAAATCCTCCAGACTTATGTAGACTCCGAGGAGAAACTTACTAATGACAATAAAAGGCACAAACGAGAGATGGAGTATTGGCCTTTGATTAAAGTTGTCAAAATCCATACGAAATCTGATGCTCTCTCAACTGGTGCCGTGGTAGTGGATTTGCCGGGAGTGCACGACTCAAATGCTGGTGAGACATTCTTATCCCTCTCGCTAAACAGATGCTGTATTGACTCGAAGAAGCCCGGTCCGCAATCGCGCAGAATTACATGAAGATGTGTACCAGTAAGTCCAGTAATTCCTATATATTGTGCTGAGTTTGATCTAGTACAGGTTTATGGATTGTCGCGCCAATTACCCGTGCTGTCGACGACAAGGCAGCTAAATCACTGCTTGGTGAGTCTTTCAAGAGGCAGCTAAAATATGATGGCACCTATTCTCGAGTTACCTTCATTTGCTCCAAAACGGATGACATTTCGGTGAGTGGCCAGTCTGGTCTCCAACGACACAGCTGAGAATTGTTTAGATTACAGAAGCATCTGATAGCCTAGGGTTGGAAGAAATGACTCCAAAATGGGAGAAATTCGACCAGATTGAGCGAGACCAGAAACGGTTGAAAAAAGATATTGCTCGACTCAAGGAATCCAGGGTTGTCTATGGTGAGACCTTGAACGATACTGAGGACCAACTAGAAGTATTGGATAAGCTTCGAGACGATGCTGAGGAGGGCAAGTCAGTGTATGCCCTAAAAAAAGGAGCGAAGAAACGTAAGCGGTCAAATAAATCGCAAAATCAGAGTAAAAAGCGAATATCCGGAAAGACGTCTGACGATGATGACAACTCTGCGAATGACGCTATCTCGGGAGAGGAAGATGACGCAGATGCAGACACGAACTCACCGCTGACAATGGAAGGGATTGAAGCTAAAATCACTCAACTGAAGTGGACAAGGAGAGAAGCCCGTCTGCAGAGGCGAGAACTAGACGCCATGATGCTGACCCTCAAAGAGGAATTAAAGAATCTTGATACCGCACATGACGCGATTGAGTCGGAAATGAATACTATCTGCATCTCAGGAAGGAATAGATATTCAAAAGGTGCAATTCAACAAGATGTGAGTCTCTCGTGCTGGCTCCGTTTAGAAAGATTCTAAGCGCTCAAAGTTCGCTGCCGGAATCAGAGAGCTAGACCAGGAAAACCAAATAGAGACAAATGAAGCCGAATTTAATCCGGATGAGGATCTGCGGGACTATGACGAGGTTGCACGGTCATTACCGGTCTTCTGCATTAGTAGCAGAGCATACCAGAGACTCTGTGGTCGTCTCCAAAGAGATAAGGTGGTGCCGGGATTCAGCACAGTAGAAGATACCGAAGTAAGTGAACGAATCTCCCCTAATAGGCACTTTAGACTCTTACTACCTCTTTATAGATACCTCAACTCCGAGCCCACTGCAAGAAGCTGGCGGAGACGGCGAGAACTTCTACTTGTCGTCGCTTCTTAAATGCTGTAGATCAGTTTATTGGTTCTCTATCGTTGTGGGCTTGTAGCGATTGGACTAGCGTTAATATTTCAGATGCCCAGATGGCTGCAGAAGCCAGGTACCTGCAGTTGAAGCTTGCTGAACTGAAGAAAGGCCTAGAGAGCGACGTGCAAGTTTGCTTGCATAAGATGAAAGAGAGTCTATCACAGAATATTTATGATAAATTCGATCAAGCAATAACAGCAGCAGTGAACGAAGCCAACGCTACTGCCGCCAAATGGGGTGCTCCTGTTAACAGGGAGAATCGGGCAGCAGGGGGCTTGCCTTGGTCGACATACAAGTTAGTTCAAGAATTTTTTGACTTCAAGAATTTTTACTGATACATTAGCAGAGCCGTGTGTCGCCGAGACGGCGTTTATAGTAGCGCGTTAGGGCTACTGAACTTCAATCTGCAGCTGTAAGTAACTTGTATTCACACCTCTTTCTGGCTCAAAATATCACTGCTAATTAGATTTCTGTAAGCACCGAGCCCATTATCAAGCTCCTTGGCTCTCACTGGGAGAAGGCATTTGTGCGTCAGCTACCCCGGGTATTACAGTCTTTTACCAAAAGTACCAAAGAGCTACTGCAATCCTTCCATAACGATATTCAAGCTCGGACCATAAGGACCGGTGCAGGCCTTACTGGCTTGGAAATATTGGGTCAACAGCTCCGGAAATATGAGCACATCTTTGAGGATCTTACCCAACAGATGGATACACTTGTCGGCGAGCGTCAACGAGATGCCAACCGCGAATTCACTCCGGTCATCGCTCGACATCTTGTGTCTGCCTACCAGTGTTGTACAGCAGAACGTGGTACGTCACCCTAACATCCCACAAAGAAATATCTGACAGATTATCTTAGGCGCTGGATCATACATGCGAATGAAGGCGCATATGACTTCCCGTGTCGATGCACAGCGACACTCTATGTTCCACGAGTCAGCTGAGGAGGTGAAGAAGCATCTTACCCACGCGTGTCGCCAGGTCGAGGAAAAGATGTCCCACAAAGCCAATGAGGTATTTGTGCTGATGCGCAGAGACTATATGACGGTCATCACAGGGGCTAACCCGCACGGCAGAGAGGTGGCCAGATGGGAGAGAATCATGAAAGCTGGGGTCACCAAGATTCTTGAAGAATTGAAAGAGGCTGCTGCCGGAGATGATTCGGCTGCGAAAATCAAATCTGACCCAGAGGAAGAGCAAGCTGTGGAACACGACAACGAAGTGCGAAAGGATGAAACTGCCGAGAACGCATCTTTGGAAGAATCCGTTCCGTTCGAGTCTCTACCCGATAATGGAAAGATGATTCAGGACGCGCTCAATAACGAATATTCTCGCTTTGAGGAATATGTCGGCTCTCATACGCAAGCAGAGAGAGTAGAGGAGTATGTACACGGTAGAGGAGCAGTATAGATCAAAGGCAGTTGGATACACGAAGGTGAATATTTGGATCATCTGTAGCAGGCTCATTGGTAAGCTCCTTGCGCTACTTGCCTGTTCCATTATTTGCGTTTTGTATAAATAAAGTCTTCAATTGGTAGTCAACGCACACAGGATACAAGAGAAGTCAGTTATTGCAGGCAACTTTTTGATTAATTGTGTTTGCTTTTCTACAGTCACAAGCTCATCGCTGTCTGCTTGAGAGATGAGGTGGCGAATTGAAGAGTATAATGCAAGCTCCAAGCCTGAACTCCTTCAGAAATCCATCGCAAGCAAGGAAAGGTCATTTAAGATACGCTCACAAAACGCTCAGATGGGACGTTTTTATGACTAGTTCTGCAGATGCTCCAAAACCTTCGAGACTTCTGAACAGGAACTCCAATCTCAATTGGAGACTGGATATTACAATCAAAGCACCTTGTCACTCAAGCCATTGATTCTCTCCCTGAGCCATTCCTTCCAGATTCTGGCGCTTCAGTCACAACTTGATGGCGAGCCAAGTATGTACATGATAGTGGTCAGTCTGCCATACTCCCACGCGACCCCGGGCGCGAGGGTATTCATGTGAGGGGTCGTGGCCACAAGCGTGAACAAGCATGTGTAGCCCTGGCGATCATGTCCCTCTTCCTTCCCGCCCTCAGCGACGAGCCTTTTGCGGCCTGCGTTCTTGTTGTTGTCGAACGATAGGGATGTGGGCGCGATCTTGACCATGGACGGGGCTGTGCTCATATTCGAATACATGCACTGGGTGTGGATCGTGTCCGCTGACATGTACCGGGATATGTCCACGGGCGTGTAGGTGGACGCAGCTACCATCGGCATCACGATGCTTATGGTCGTGTCGTGCCTGGCGGCATTCACCGTCCTGACTTCGTATGGAGAGGGCAAAGTAAAGGTCGATGGAACTGTCACATAGTTAGGGTTGTAGGTTTCGATAGGACGACCTTCGTAGCCAAACATGAACTTCTCTGCGCTCACGAAGTCATTCGTGGGCGGGATGAACGAGTTGTCCCTAGTTACGAACAGCAGCAAGACTACACTCATCTTTGTATTCGCGTCCATACACCTAACCCTGTCCAGATCTCGTCCTACCACCGTGAACGTGTACCCCTCCCTGACCATGTTCCTCAACCACTTCCTGTCTGTGATTATGTTCCTGACCACATTCGTGTACTTGATCTTCTCCCCTGTCGTGAACGAGACGGGAAATGCCCTTGCGACCATCGTTGCATCCATACACGTCAACTCATCCATAATCCTGTCCTTGATCTCGGGCACTGCCCGAAATACGGCCTCAATCTTGGCGGTGGTCATGACTAACATCTAGATATACATGCACAGGTCAGAAAGAGGCGGCAGGGGTCACTCGAAATAAATAAATCAAGCTCCAAAAGATCCATAATGCACTCTTAGGCCGATTTCTGCTCACGTTTCCCTATGTTGTTTTCAATGGCTCTTTCTTTCTGAGGGGCCATTTCTAGCCGCCATTGTCTTCATTAAAATCGTCGTCAATTCAGCCTCCAAACAGATATAGCGGTTAAGGGGGCACTTGCCACAAATGGCTGCTAGTACAGTATATATATAGCATCTAATAGGCCTAATGTTCTTGTAAACATATGAGCTATGGCTTCTAAAGAAATCTATAGTGTTCCCAATGAAATCCTGGATAAGATCAGATCTAACGGCTCGTCAATTTTTAATCACGTGATAAATGAAGCATTCAGAACCAAACGTGGACCTAACGACAAACACGGCCGACTATGGAATTTAATCTTTCAGGGCGAGGATTGGCTGTCTGCTATGATTGAAATAGGACTCAATCCTGTTTTGATCGGACATGATCTACACCATCTCTATAACACCAAGAATTTCAAGACCAACACCAAATCGTCGTATCTAGTCCTTGTACTTGGACGTGACCGCAGTGGTGGGAAATACGGTAAACCGGATGTGTGGGATAAAAGGGACCTCCTTAAAGACTCTCTAAAACCATATACGAAGTTATCAAATGGAGAACTGTACTTTCCAGAGAGCAGACTTACTATCAATATTCGGGACGCTATAATAAGCGATACCCACTATACTGATATAAGTGAGCCACGTCGACTTGTATCTCGTAAGATCGGAGGATATTATTCGGCTTACCTGTACTGGAATGATGCTTCTTTCGAGCTGCGGACAATTGGACCAGAACACATTCTTGGAATTGAGAGGGCTCGGACTGAGAAGGACGTATCGAATATTGTTGGCCTAACATGGGAACATCTTCCAGGGAAGAAACTAAGGCAACACTTCTTTCAAATTCCGGGGATGGTACATCAAACAGACCAAATTAGCAATGGTAAAACGGGTGATTCCTTTATGGTAACTGGATGGAAATGGAAAGTGGGCGTCTTAAACAATAGCAACTAGTTCTAGCTTTCATCTAATAATTAATTGCGATGCACTCTAGAACAGCTGAAACTTGATTGATTTATTACAAAGATATTACAGTAACTTAGGTATATATGATATTGCAAAGGCTACTTAGTGCCTCACGCTTTTCAGTTCTACATTCAAGCATTTCTCCTGTGTGCCCACTCATCATTGGAGTATTTGATATCTTCTTTCGTGTATTTGGCTGACTTGGTACCTATAAAAGGATTTCGCATATATTTGAAAGCCATTTCTTCTGCAAAAGTTACATGAAGCAGTGGATTTTGAATGAAGCGTACAGAAAAGGAAAACTATCTATCAAAAACGAAAGTGAGATAATGCATATTAGATGACACCTTCCAAGCTATCGAGTATAGAGGTTCAATTTCTTCGAGGTCTACTTTTGAAGGCGAGTTCCAAAAGATGAATCAAGAAACTCCAAGGCCTGTTCCTGTATTCGCCCATACATCGAATGTCAGAAGCTGACCACCAAAGTATCTCTTTCCCACCAGATTTTATGTACTGGTGCAGATCTGTCTTTTCCCTTGGGTTGTGTAACCATTGAGGATTATCGTATCGGATCCCTTTTCTCACAAAATATGGATGCTGTAAGTACGCCTTGGCTTCTCCCAGCTGGTTGCCGACAAATTGGGATTGGCGGTCCATATATATTAAGAGAAAACTTAGTGCCAACCTGGACCAAGGAAAATTGAATGCCTTCAACCCACAGGATTCTAAGCTGACAGATAGTGGATGGATGTAGCCGGATGCCGTTGCGAGATTTGACAATACGAGGAGATACTAACTGCTAAGATAGTTAATAAGGTGAACGAATATAGAGTAAGCAAAGGTTTCACATACGGTTCCATAACAAATTATATTTGGCATTCTGCGATCCTTGAAGCGAAGTAATTTGCTTTAGATAATCAAAAAGTGGACGAAAAGGGTAAGTCCTGTGACGGAGAATAGACGCAGCTGCTGAGCTTATAAATCTTGAAGATTGCATACAGAAAAGCTTGGGATTCTTTTGATAACACAGGGTACCAAGTCAGACAAATATATAGGATGTTAACACTCGCACGGTGTAAGCGCCAAAAAAGGATGAAAGGTCTATGCAAGTACAGTATTAGGTAGTAACTTTACATCAATTTTTGACGTGTGACACTTAAATCCTCAGGCATCTCGTAGTAGTCCGCTTTTGATTCACAGAGCAGGGGCTGAATGCGCTGCCGAGTGGAATTGATAATAATTTGTATGAGAGGTCATTATACTGTATAATATTCGGGATTGCCATTGAGCGTTGGAGGGCAACATATGTGACGGCCATTTCAGGAGGGGCATTCTGGAGCCCATTTTCCAGAAAGCTCTTTCTGGAGGAATGCTCATCCAATTGTTGCTCATTCATGCGAGGTCATTGTGTGGGGTTCTCGCTTGAATGGCTAGTTCTGGATTGCAATCCAGAATTGGCCGTTTTTTCAAGTTCTGAAATTTTGTGATGTGCTCTACGTGCAAAGGTTTTGATCAAGGATGCTGTCTAGGATACGAAGCTGACAATCCTCTGCCTCGAAGTTGACATTTTTATTTGCGACGCTATTGGACTCGATCGCGAATGCTGGTGGATGACTTTATATGACAATTCAATTATTGGCGTCCCATCTCTGGTCTTAACGGGGTCGAAGTCTGCAAAAGCCGGTGTATGTCGACATAAATGTACAAGAGTTAGAAGGCTTGCAGCCCTTGCGCATCCAGGCCAAATATGGTGGTTGCACAGGTGTTCTCTCGTCAGCGAGTGACTACATGTAGGTTAGGCTGAACTCTAGTAATATAGCCCACGTTATGGGGGTCAAGATGAAGTTAATTCACGATCGACGAATCATATTGACATTTGTACTGTGTAATCCACCCATTTAATTGTGCTACAGCCATTCTTATACAGGCATGAGCATTTTGCTCATAACCGTGGGCGCTTCTTCGGTAAGCCCTCATCACTGTCCTTACGCTTTCTCTTCACACCATCCGGCCTACCGAATGGTCGTCCCAACCCCTGAGCCTCTACTAGCCAGTCAACTGAAAACGGAGAGCCGCTTATGTTGAAAGATTCCAAGCCCCCTTCCCGAAGTTGGAGCGAGACCAGATCCTGTTTACTAGCGACATCAAAACACACCCTCTTTCTGAAGTTCCCATCTCTTGCAAGGGATGAGCGATCCCGGATCGATCCCGAAAGTGCGCGACCTCTAAGGAGAAATCTCGCTGACGACTTCGTCAATCGTGCCAACAATGCCTCGAACGCAGGAGTACCAGCTCGATGGCAACACGAAATGTATCCAATACATGGATATACGCCATTCTCTTTTCTCGGATCACCCTCTAACTCAAACACAAAAAGTTCTGCGATGATGCAGTGTGCAAGCCGGTCCACTTCCTTCGAATGAAGGATCACTTCTCGAGCGAGTATCTTCATTTCGGGCACCTTGCTGGGATCGTCTAGCCCAGGCTCCCGACCACTAAATTCTACGTTGAATCTGAAATACTCTCCTCGCCTTCTCTTTTTCCCAGTCTTCAATTCGTCCTTGAGACTCTTTAATTCCTTTCTGTGGATGGAATCACTTCCTTCTTGACAGTCCATGGATGACCAGAGCGCTCGACAAAGTCGGAAGAACCACATGTCTCTCCACCAAGAGCTCGAACCATACATCTCATGATCGTCGTCAGGAGTCTTGCCAGTACCTAGTGACACCTTCAATGTAGATCTTTTTGCAGAAGAGTCATTAGGGAATAGTGCTTTTATTTCTTTCAAAGCAAGCTTCATTGGGTTGTTGTGCTTCAAGCCTCCATCTTGAAACTTACCCAGGCCTGCAATACTCTTCGTAGTAAAGATCCTGTTTTGTGAAGTTAGCAACAAAGCAAAAATCGTAACAACTTTGTTGGCTTGCCCTGGTGCTGCAGATGTAGATCTTGCACTATCTTGAATTAGCTAAGGTCTATCTAAGCATTCGAGCGTCTTACATCTCCCACACTAGTGCGTTTCCTAGTAACACGCCGTACTTCTCATATTTCTTGCCTTCCCGATCTCCCAACCCATTGTAATTCGTGAAAATGAACGGTGCTGGCTTCATCGTAGAGACTGTTATCCCGATCTTAATTCCCATAGAGGTTGCACTTGAGCAGTCGAGGATGCTCTTGTTACTACCAAAGACTTCTTGTAAGACCACCTCTAAGTTGTGAGCTGGGTAGATTCCGTCGGTGATTAGAGAGATTAATATTGCTCGAAGCCGAGAAAGCCAACGGAAGTATGAGAAATGATGTAGTTCGAACGCTTGTTTGGCTAAATATTCAAAATGGTCTATGCAGTCTTCTACCGACCATCCATTGTGACATAATGCGAGGGAGCTAATCCCCCCTGCGAACAGAATTAGTATTGGATGGATTAGCATTTTGTGTGGCTTGACTAACCAGAACTGGTACCAATTACGAAATGGAAATTCCCCTGAACTGGGTATGGCAGTCCAATCATCTCTTCTAAGACTTGTAAGAAGACCAAGGGAATTATTCCTCTTACGCCACCTCCATCAATACTTAAAAGCCGAAGTGTAGCTGTAGGCGGCTTGACTTTAATATTAACCCCTGACGTCTCCAGTCCACAGAGGAAGCAGTGATGAACATCGAAAGTCCACATGTCACTCGTAGCTCCGAACCTCCGGACACAGTTGTCGCAAATGATATGTCCACATGGCAGACCGTATTGAGGCCTCCCCCGTAAGCACACAAAACATGTGTTGTTAGAACAGATGGTGAACCAATCGCGCTTAAATTCAGAGAGCTTTTCTTGGTGCCACATAGTGCTGGATGTTTGAGAGAGACCTGCAAATGCCTCCACTTGCTTCACAAACTCATTTTCAAGTAATTTGATGAAGCTAGATGGGAGGATCAAGTGTGTTGACCCTTCGTGGGCGAGGACCCCTGTTTGACAGACTCGATGGCAAATCTCTTTGTAGAGCGTGCGGAAGACTTCTAAAGGGCTAAAGACTGCAAACAAATCAGCCAATATTTAGGTATAATGATTAACTTACAATGCATGTCTGGTGGATAGCTATCGAGCAGAAAGCTGGAAGTAATAATGGGAATGGCAAACTCTAATAGCTTTTGAGGAGTTTTGATGTTGTGAAGGAAGTCCACTAGATGATTCTGCAAGTTTCTTGCCACTGGGTTCTCGATTCGTGATGTTGCAATGAAATTGAAGGGCTCTACTGAAGTTGCTGCTATGTGATTGAGAGCATAGTGAAAAAAGGCGGCAAAGTGGTGAGCGGAGAAGAGCGTTCGCGTTTTTACCCTGGCTTCCCTTACTTGATCCGAAAAGTTCAGCAGCTGTTCGAACAGCTCTCGGTGGCGAGCTTTGTTAGAGAGATTCCTCTTGCGGGCTGCAAGGCTAAGAAGACGGATGTCTGAGAACTGTTCTGAGACGTCCATCGTCGTCTCCTCGCTCAACATCCGCTTGAAGACCCTCAAGTCTGACTCGTCGTCACCTGAAACATCCTCCTCCTCGTTCGGTCACGATCAGGACTTTTGGGCGGGTAGATTTTGGCAGAGTTGACGGCTGACCCAAGTCTAGCCAGAGAGCCAAACGTTGTACGATTGGTCTGAATTTCCCGACATCATCTGCGAAAAAGCAGAACACGTCGGTAAACGGTGAGAGAAGTCTGAAGTAGATCTTGTCAGCAGATTCAGACAAGGTCGGAGTGGTCGGAGTCCTAGAGTTAAGCTGCCTGCTCGCTGTCTCGTGACACTTCTCAGTAGCTAGCGCCCTTCTTGGTTTGTCGAGGCTGGATAGGTCCCCTTCAGCGAGCAGAACGGGTCTACTGCTGAAGTCTGTGAAGAGGGCATTACTGCCCTGAGCCAGCTTGGCTCTGTAGCATTTGAGGATCTGGTTGCAGCACTTGACGTACGACAGGACTCGGCGCTAACCCAACGTGTGCAGCGTGCCTTACTTGGCATGATGCCATTCCCCGCTGAGCAACTGGTCCAGGTATTGACACTGGCCAGTGAGCAGCAAGCACAACAGATTCTGAACCTATTCAAGATGCAAGGGCCAGAATCCGCACAGGTTCTGGTCAGGCATCTGCTAGACAAGAATGAGCGCATACGCGATTATGCTCAACAGGTGCTTACGGATATGCCTGGACCGGTCGTCGTCCCCGCATTATTAGAGGGTTTGAGCCAGTTACCATTACGGAGAGAGATTAACGCGATTGTCCTTCAATATCCTGAAGCAATATCACCCCTGGTTGAGTTGCTGGGTGAGCATGAACGTGGGGACGCAGCCGCAGCTATTTTGCCGCAATTTGGTCCAACCATTCTGCGTCCACTGGTATCGGGCCTGGACGATCAGCGCAGTTCAGCACGCGAACGTGCACAGCGTATTCTTGTCGCATTGGTACGCCAGAGCGAGGATGAGCCGATGGTGCTACGCGAGATCATCTCGCTTTTCCACCCACGTCCACCTCAGCAGGCCCGAACCCTCCTCCTGAGTGTCCTGACTCACGAGCTCGCCGATGTGAGCAGACCTGCATTGTTAGAGGGATTGGAAGATGCCTATCTGATCGATGATACTTCAGCAGCACTCGCAGAGCTTGCACGCAAACAGGGATTACAGGATGAAGTATTGGATGCTCTATTACAGTCGCTCTCCATCGATGAGCGCAGGAGAGGAGCTGAGATATCCCTCGTTAAGATTGGTGCTCCTGCTGTTCCTCGCGTGGGAGACTTGATCGTGCACCAGAATCTTGCCCTTGCCAGATCCGCAAAGCTGATTATGCGTGATATCGGCGTTCCTGCCCTCCCCTTCATCTGGAATGCTCACAGCGATAAAAATAATCCAGCCCGCCGCTCGGCTGCGTGGAGATCTTTCACAACATGCCGACCGAGGTGATTTAAGATGAACTGGTAACACTTCTCGTCAGTCACCAGTCGGAAGATATCGCCATGGCCGTCTCCTTGCTCCTCGACCGGATTTATGATGAAAATCAGCAAGAGTATGCCGACCGGATTATGATTCCTGAACTGATTGAGTACGTGCAGACCCATGGTGTGGAAGAGACAAATTTGCGCATCATTGCGCTATTGTTGCTGCTGGGTGAGCGCGCCATCTCCGATCATCTGATGCAGAGCCTGGACGACCATCCCCAGCATCGTAAACAACTGATCCATATCCTCCTGTTACTGGGTGCAGACACGCAAAGAGCGGTACTAGACATGTTTAGCGATCCCGCTACCTCCGTTACTCTGCGTTCCGAACTGGCGGCGATCCTGGGCATGATGACCGCGCCAGAAATCGTCGTAGAGTTCGCGCAAAATCTCAGCAAGTATGGTGGCGTTTCCTCTACCAGGACAGGCATCCTGTATCCAGATCAGTTTGCTATCTCTCTACGAGCCCTGGGTGGTTTGCTCGCTGGTGGACACTGGAACGCACGGACCTTGCAAGAATTGCGTGATGCCAGTAAAGAATCCAGTCCGGTTCATGAGCTGGCCAGCGTCCTGCTAGGCTGGCGCTACGCCCCTCTGGTGACAAAACTACAGGACGATCTGCACAATGAAAAGGATACCCACCAGAAAGAGACCGCGGCCCTGACCTTGCGCATTGTCACTGAGCAGAACCGCGCCCTTGCTGCAGAGGATGAACTGGAGAAGATACTTCGCGAGCACGGATTTCGCGGCGACGAGCTCAATAATGCCATGCATGAAAGAGATGCGCTACGCACCAACCTGGATCAGACGACAAAAGAAAAAAACGCCCTGCGTGCCAACCTGGACCAGGTAACCAGAGAGCGCAATACCTTAAATAATCAATTAAAACAGGTATTAAAAGAAAATCAGCTTCTACGCGATCAAAATTCGTAGAGGCCAGATTTATTGCATCCATGGGGAGCTTCTACAATATATGGCAAGTGAAAGATATCAAAGGCAACAAGCCATGAAAAATGGTGGGATGAGTGAGTTATGGCTAGCCCTTGATACATACTCACAGAAACGTGTCGTGCTCAAAATCATGAAGGTTATCGATGAAGATGATCGACGCAACCACAAAAGCTATGAACGCTTCTGGCGCGAAATAGAGATTGCACGTAGCCTGCAACATCCCTACATCTTGCCCATCATCGACTATGGCGAGTTCACTTATGAAAAGCGCCCACGACCATTTCTCGTCTCTCCTTACATCCCAGAAGGTTCGCTTGCCGATCTCATCATCATGGGTCCACCGTGGGAACACTGGTCGTTGCAACAGACATCCGATGTCATTCTGCAAGCAGCCGAAAGCCTCTGGTATCTCCATACGCGTTCACCCCTCATAGTGCATCAGGATGTAAAGCCGGGTAATTTCCTGATCCGTTCGGTAAGGACGACACGCAGGATTGCGCATCTCTACCTGTGTGATTTTGGCATTTCACGCTGGCAACATTCATCCTCCATGATGGCCAGCGAAGTGCTTGGTACCTTTGCATATATGGCCCCAGAGCAGATTGCAAAGAAAGTGAACTGCGCCTCAGACCAATATGCACTGGCGGTGATGGCCTGCCACCTGCTCACCGGGAGGCTCCCTATTCAAGCTGCAACAAATGAAGAATACGCCCATGCTCATATTCATGATGCGCCTATTCCGCCCAGTCAGCTCAATCCCAGGCGTATTAATTCACCAGATGTTGATGCCGTAATTCTGCGTGCGTTGGAAAAAAATCCGGGACGACGCTTCCCTACCATTATGGTATTTGCCCAGGAATTACAACGTGCCCTTATCGATGTTACGAGACGTAGCGCCGCTGCTCTTACCGAAAGGTCCGATCTGACTCAAACCGCAACAACTGTTCTCTCTGAAGCACAAAAAAAACAGTTATCTGTACCACCACTACCTTCTATTGAACCTGCCATCGCTATTGCCATTGACCCTCTTGAGAATGATGAATGTCATATCCTTGACGAACCTCTACCAGCCAGACCGCTCAGAGAGGATAGTGCTCAGTTCAGCAAGGGCGAGATCGTCCTGACGCGTCTACCGCTGTCCAACGTTGTGCGGCACGACCTCCCTGCTCGTCCTCGCACGCTGAGCTGGTCACACAATGGAAACCTGCTGGCATGTGCATGTTATAATTATGCTCCGCTAGTTATCTTCAGCGATGGTTCTCTACAGGAAGCGTCCATTGTACGTGCCACCCAGGCAACCTGCCTCTGCTGGTCGCCAAAAGGGCTTGAATTGGCGATCAGTGTGCAGGGCGAAATACATTTCTGGGATACCAGTACACAGGAAGCACTGCCTCTGGTGTTAAAGTCCAACCTGCGTACGCTTGAAGGGCTGGACTGGTCCGTTCGGGAACAACTGGCCGTGTGGGTAAAGGATCAGGTATGCATCTATACTTTGCCATCTAGTGCTTTAAGCAGGCTACGTCCACCAGTTCCACAACTACTTTCCACCGGAACAATGCGCTGTGGCAACGCGGGAACGTTGCGCTGGTCGCCGGATGGTACCTTATTGGCGCTTGGTGCAAGTAATGGGGGTGTATTGTGCTGGAATCTGGTGCAGCACACGCCCGCATGGCAGGTAGCATCACCAGGTCAGAAAGTCACCAGCCTTGCATGGTCGCCGGATGGCTCATTGTTGGTTGTCGCCTTCCGTAACAACCGCATTGTGGGCTGGAATGTCCATACAAGAATGCAAGCATTCCAGTGGGAGAAGCTCCCGGCAATGCCTAGAATGCTGAGCATCTCGACGGAACGCCGTATTGGCATAACCTCCAGTGAGAAGCGGCTGCTATTTGGCTTTCCCGATGAACATGAACCCTCCATGGTCCTGCCCGGACAACTCCTGCTCGCCTGGTCGCCTGCACGTGTCGAGCTTGCTACATTAAGTGAGAGGCGCGAAAACTCCGTGGCTATCTGGCAATAATAATCTCTACCTGAGGTATCTCCTGGATAACAAAATAATCAGCACTTCGATTTCCTATGCTTATGTTATAATCAATCACAAGTCGCATGGGAAAGGACGAAATGCTTCTATGGTTCCAGCAGATTTCGCAAACTTTTTTTCCGTTATGGCCGGAGTGGGAGCTACACTTTTTGGCCTCATATTTCTCGTAATCTCCATTAAGCCTGAAACCACTAGAGATGAAAACACCTCTGTTATACGACAGGTCCAGATCGCCAGTGCTTACACTGCATTGCTCAATCCGCTCGTTATCTCGTTGATAGCCCTGGTACCTCATGCAACACTCGGTACAGTAACAGTTGCGATGAGCGCGATTGGACTTGCAAACACCATCATTATGGGTGCAAATCTGTTACAGGATTTTATTAGCTGGGCAAAGAGATTGAATAAAGTTTTTTTCATCATCGGTAGCACTGTTATCTACAGTTTTGAAATCTTCTGCGCAATACGATTATTAGTAGCACCTGGAGATCTTTCTAGTCTTTACGGTCTTACGACACTGCTTGTGATCATCTATCTCTATGGCATCGCACGTGCCTGGGATCTGACAGGCGCACGCCAGTTCCATATTCAAGAGGTGTTAGCCCCTTTAGTTCCCAAAAGAACGAAGGAAATCATCTCTGACACACTACATGCTGAGGGCACGAAGGATGCTAGCAAGCAGAAAGACTGAAACTACATAGCGACAAGCCACTTGCGGTTTGTCGCTATGTGAGAGCCTTTCCTAAGCGGAAGCACAGTCACTTTCTCGGCCTTCAGGACATTGAAGCATTATCCTCTCTTCAATCCCATCAAGCGGCGTGACACAAATTGGAGAACGACAACGAGAAGCAAGCTTGCATTAGCATAAAACATCACGTTGAGTATAAGCGAGGTCCAGGAAATTTCCCATTGTACTTGCCCAGGATAATTTTGTATGTAAGTATATACCTCTGACCAGGGTTCATAGTCAGGAAGTACTACAGAGCGTGCTATCGCGGTAAAAGGATATCCACTACTAAGAGTGTAGGCAAACATACAGCAAGCGTTTTGATAAGAAACGCGCAATAGATTTAAAACAGATCCTGAAATTGCACCAAACAGAATTCAGTGGTATTCCCCATGGTCTGACACGCACCGAGGAAAAACGTTGCCCGATAACCAGCAGAAGCAAGCCAACTGACACAATGAGGAACCAGAGCAAGGCATGAACTTCTGGCTCTGCGACCATTCCCGCCGTAATTGCGGCCAGGTCTCCCCTGGTTAGCAAAAGAAAGGACAGAAACAATGCCATCATCCCAACTTCTGCTAGAAAAATGACAAGCAGAAGAGCGTGCAGCATTTTCGCAAACAATGGTTTTGGTCGTGTACCAGCGTTAAGTGATTGTTCCATTTTTCCTATTCCCCTTCCTCAAAACAAAGGAAACTGGTGCATATTAGGAGGTGCCTCAGCCAGCACTTTCGCATCAACTTTTAACGTCTGAGACTGTTCAGCCATAGCATTCAGTTTGATCCAGAGCCTTTTGAGCCAATTATAGCAGCGTTTCATCAACAAATTCCTTCCTGTTTTATGTATATGTCATTTCCAATAAGCATAAAGATGTTGTTTGTAAAGTATATACTACTTTATCTGCTTCTGACAAGCTTCTTGTCATATCGGGTCTACATCCTTCAGGAGAAAACGTAGGGACTGGGTAGGGGCGTCACCTTGCGTGCGCCCGGCTGAGGGGGAACGCAAGGTGACGCCCCTACCCAGTCCCTTCAGATAGATGGAGAGCTGTCATATTCAGAGGAATTGAAACACACTGCAACCTCATTCGTACTATGTCTAGTACAAGAATAGAAAGGTTAGCAATGTCAAACTCTTATTATCCACAACCATATCCTCCTTCACCACCCTATCGACCCACGCCAAATTCCTATCCTGATCCGCCGAAACCTTCCAGACGACGCTTACCTTTTGCCATATTGTTTACTTGCCTTACACTTGTTATGATTACCATTTGTGCACTACTGGCTATGGGCAGCACACTCTTCTCCTTCATCGCCTCTCTTAATCAGCTTACTTCTCTGCCTCCAACCAGCACACCTGTCCCTACGCTTCCACCATTGAAAGTATATAGCGTGGTGGGCAGGCCAACAATAAATGCTCAGTTTATCAATAGCGTTCTGGCCTATTACAATTCTCCGGCCAGCGGAAAAGGGCAGGTACTCTACGATGATGGAGTGAAAAATGGCATTAATCCCGCGTATGCCCTGGCCTTTTTCCTGGAAGAGAGCAACTTTGGCACAAAAGGCGTCGCGACAGTCACACACGCATTAGGGAATATCCGGGCCACCTCAGGAGAAGCACAATATAAAGGATATCGCTCATATAAAACCTGGGAAGCGGGCTTTGAAGATTGGTATAAGCTGATCGCTGAGAAGTACGTGGGGGAATGGCACCTCTCTACGGTGGAGCAGATTATTCCGGTCTATGCACCCTCTTATGACCATAATGATGAAGCGCAGTATATTCTCACAATCAAAATAGCCATTGAGCGCTGGCGTAATGGCTATGTCGATGTTTAAACTCTCAGAAGAGCATTAGACAGTTCATCTCACTCACACATTGACTTGCTCTATTCCTCCGGGTGTCATATAACTGATACGTACCATAGAGCAATCACGACTGGCAATATGTGCACTCGTTGCACTATCTTGCCAGTTTCTCAACGAAGAAAGAAGAAACCTATGAATATTGGCATTCTCGGTGCTGGACGCATCGGCGCAACCGCCGCCGAACTCTTCGCAAAAGCCGGTCATTCCGTCGTAATTAGTAATTCGAAGGGACCCGAGTCGCTTTCGTCGCTTGTTGCTTCATCTGGCTCCCATATCAAAGCTGTAACTGCTGAAGAAGCCATCCGCTTTGGGGAGGTTATTCTGCTTGCGGTCCCCTGGACAAAACGCGATACATTGCCAGATGCACAACTTTTTGAGAACAAGATCGTGATCGATGCGCTTAATGCTTATGGACCGAATGGCGTGATTGATCTGGGTGAAAGCACGTCGAGCGAGATGATATCCTGGCAGTTACCTGGCGCACGCCTGGTCAAGGGATTCAATACGATGTATTTTGAGACGTTACGTACCGGGAGCCGCCCGGCTGGTCCTGATCGGCTGGTCCTCTTTATCGCAGGTGACGACTCTGAGGCAAAGGATGTAGTTGCCCGTTTGATAGAGGAGATTGGTTTTGCTGCTGTCGATACAGGCTTCCTGCATGAGGGAGGTCGTTTGCAACAGCCTGATTCACCCATCTATAACGTTCCAATGATGGTCGCAGAGGCCGGCAAACGCGTGGCTGACCTTAAGTAACCATGTCAGGTATTTCTGCATGAGATCCTTTTTCCTCTTCTGCAAAAATACTTGCCTGTTGCCTCCTGACAACTCTTATCTTCTCTCTATCGTAGCGTTTGTCCGTTTATTCCATTCGCATTTTGAGGAGGATACCGTGCCCGACAATCTGCATACCAAATACCTTCTGAACGAGGATGAGATACCACACGCCTGGTATAACATCCAGGCTGACCTGCCTCACCCTCTCGCGCCTGTACTGCATCCTGGTACGAAGCAGCCAGTCACTCCCGACGACCTGGCACCACTCTTTCCGATGGCGCTGATTATGCAGGAGGTGAGTACCGAACGGTACATCGAGATACCGGAACCCATTCGCAGTATTTACGCGCAGTGGCGTCCCAGCCCATTGTTCCGGGCACGTCGCCTGGAAAAAGCTCTGGATACTCCCGCTCGCATCTACTATAAATACGAAGGTGTCAGCCCGGTTGGTAGCCATAAAGCAAATACTGCGGTCGCACAGGCCTTCTATAACAAAGAAGAGGGTATTAAGAAAATCTCGACCGAGACAGGAGCCGGGCAGTGGGGGTCAGCTCTGGCAATGGCTGGTGCATTCTTCGGCATAGATATTGAAGTGTTTATGGTAAAGGTGAGCTATCAGCAAAAGCCCTCTCGTAAAAGTATGATGAACACCTATGGCGCAACCATCCATGCCAGCCCCACGAATCTCACCGATGCTGGTCGCAGCATCCTGGAGAAAGATCCAGAGAATATGGGCAGCCTGGGCATTGCTATCAGCGAGGCCGTAGAGGTAGCCGCGAAGAGTGGAGGAACGATCAAATACTCGCTGGGAAGCGTGCTGAATCATGTACTTCTGCACCAGAGCGTTATTGGCGAGGAAGCTCTGCGGCAATTCGCGCTGGCTAATGACTATCCTGACGTAGTTATAGGTTGCGTTGGCGGCGGCAGTAACATGGCTGGTATCGCGTTTCCTTTTATTGGCGAAGCTCTCCGCAAAGGGCTGAAGACGCGTTTCCTGGCCGCCGAGCCACAGGCATGCCCAAGTCTGACCAAAGGCATGTACGCCTACGATTTTGGCGACGCCGTGGGAATGACGCCCCTGATGAAGATGCATACCCTTGGTCACGACTTCATGCCGCCTGGAATTCACTCTGGTGGTCTGCGTTATCATGCTATGGCCCCGCTCATCTCTCAACTTCATGCTGACGGCATTATTGAAGCCCGTGCCTATCATCAGAACGCAACTTTCGAGTCTGCCGTCCTCTTTGCACGTAGTGAGGGCATTATTCCCGCCCCCGAAGCCGGTCACGCCATACGTGCAGCCGTCGAAGAGGCATTACAAGCCCGAGAAACTGGACAGGAGCGCGTCATCCTCTTCAATCTTTCCGGCCACGGCCACTTTGATATGCAGGCCTACGATGCCTATTTCGCTGGCCAATTGCAGGACTACGAATACCCTGCCGATGCTGTCGCCGAGGCCCAGAAGAGATTACCTCAAGTCGTTTAGCTGTTCGATTCACGTGGGCCGCCTGGATGTTTCCAGACAGCCCATAATATATTACGTACCCGGTACATACGTTTTCGTAGTCTATATCCTAATGCTACGAGAGTTTTCCTCCATAGTTTAAATCACCCTGAGAAAATGGGTCACTACCTTGTTTTTGGTCAAAGAATTGCATATAATTCACATCTCTGTGTGAATTGCATATAATTACACACGGAGGGGTTTTGTACTCTATGCGGTGTTCTAATCGCATGAAAAGGGGTAGTCGCATGGCAAAGACCGAGACAATTCTTCCACCACATGTTATCCTCGCTTCAGATGTTCTCTATGCTATCCAGGGCGATATCTACGCCATTGAACCTTCCAGCGGTGCAGTGCTCCACCACTATCCCATCGAGGGTTTGTCGAAGCTGACGGTCATGCGTGGAGTGCTCTACATGAATGTAACCAACAGGTTTCGTAATACTGTCCAGGCTGTCAGGGCATCTGATGGTACATTGCTCTGGCGCTATGAGGTAGACGATTCGCTTGTCGGCAAGCCCACTGTTGGAAATGACGTGCTCTATGTGGGTACACGCAACAGCAACGTTCTGGCTCTACGCATTGATGATGGCTCGCTGTTCTGGCGCTACAAAATTGATGATGATCCTACTGTGCCCTCATTTAGACACCCCATTCTTGTCAGTTCGCCCGTTGTTGCTGAAGAGATCATTTATATTGCTCCCGCTGCGAATGCTCCTTTAGAGCCATATCTCTATGCACTCCAGGCGAAGAGCGGTAAACTGCTCTGGCAGGTTCCTTTGCCTGAGTCTGCAACTCAAGAACTGGTGGTCCTCGGCAACACTGTCTATATAAGCACCTCTGGCATGTGCTCTGCCTGGCGAGCCAACAACGGCTTCCATCTTTGGAGCCGGATGATAGTAGAGCATGGCTTCATTTTCTCTCGGCCAATCGTTACTGATGAGGAAGTGTATGTGAGTAGTTTACAAGTGAGACACTTGTCTCAGAAAGGGCATATCTTCATGAACAAACAGGCTCAACTCCATGCTCTCCACCGAGATGATGGCACGTCTCTCTGGAATACGCAATTAGCAATGGCGAATACTACGGATTCTGGTTCTGTCACAGAGCCTGCAATAGCTCAGATGAGTATTTTCGTGGGAACCGATGAGGGAGCACTCTCTGCTTTGTACCGAAGCAATGGTCTGCTGCATTGGCACTACCAGACGACTGGCACAAGACTCTCTGAACCAGTTACCTCCCCTGACAACATCTACTTTGGCGTCAACGATGGTAGCATTCTGGCTTTACACCTCGATGACGGAACTTTGCTCTGGCGAACCACTCTCGATGGAAAAAGGATGACGGTGAGGCATAGCAGTCGTCGGATGGGTTAAATGAACAGAGCAATCTTGCGCATTCCCACAGAATAACGAGTTGGTACCATCTTTATACTAGACATAGAACTACAGAACAGCACTGTTTTTTGTCCTCTTTACGCTACCAATTTCTAGTGAAGCTGCACACGCGGAGGAACATCATGGCTAAAATCGTTTTTTGTGAAGATGAGGTGCGCATCCAAAAGCTAATTCGTGCAATGTTACGCACCACATCACACGAAGTCTACATGGCCTCAGACGGCCTCGAAGGTCTGACGCTCATTGAACATGAGCAACCTGATCTTATCTTTACCGATGTCTCTATGCCCAATTGCGATGGCTTTCAACTGGCCGATGCCGTCAAGGCACGCCCCGAACTGGCCCATATCCCCATTATCTTCGTAACCGCCTTTGCCCAGCGCACAGAGATGGAGGAAGGCTACCGCCATGGAGCTATCGGCTATCTCATCAAACCTTTTAGCCCCGCTGACTTACGTGCTCGCATTGAATTGTTTGCTGATGCTGTAAGCTAGCACGCCCGCACTGCGAATTCTCAAAATTTTCGCTCCTGTTAGCTATACCTTCGCAGCAGATCCAGGCGAACCAGTTCTCTCACTGACACTTTTTTCACCAACTATCCAACCAGGATAGGGTTTCAAAAACTGTCGGTGAGAGAAATATATAATATGGCCCTCGACGCCACCCCCCTATCAATGTTAAAATGCACACAGCCATTATGACCATCCCATCAACAGAAAGAAATAATATGTATTTAGATAAACCATTACAGACCTATCTTGACGAACTGGCCTCATCCCAACCAACGCCCGGTGGAGGCTCCGCCGCCGCACTTAGCGGAGCAATGGGCGCAGGGCTCGCCAGTATGGTTGCCCGCCTCACCTTCGGCAAGGCCGATTATGCCGCTGTACAACAAGAAATCGAAGCCATTGCGCAACAAACAGAACGCCTGCGTGCACGCTTCCAGCAACTGATGCAAGAAGATATAGAGGCATATGGACGCCTCTCCGCCACATTCAAATTGCCACGCACAACCCCTGAAGAAAAGGCAGCACGTACAGAAGCCATTCAAAAGCAACTTGCCGGAGCTGCGCTGGTCCCTCTAGAGGTGGCCGAATGTGCCGCCGAACTGGTACAATATTGTCTGCGTATCGCGGAAATTGGCAACGCGAATGTACTAAGCGATGTCGCAACAGGAGCGGCACTGGCTTCCAGTGCCGGAACAGGAGCTTCATGGATGGTACGTACCAATCTGCATGCCATGAAAGACCTGGAACTGGTAAATGCATTGAGCAATCGCCTGAGCGCAGCATTAGACAGCATAGCGACCTATAGTCAGCACATTGTAAATAAAGTGGGAGAGCGAGCTTGACAGCAACGATTCTGGATGGAAAGGCGCTGGGCTTGGAGATTCGCGCGGAACTGCGCGAAGACATCCGTCGCTATACAGAGGCGCGAGGGATGGCACCGGGCCTTGTGATTGTACGTGTTGAAGGTGATGCAGCTTCCGGTGTCTATACCAAAGCAATCTTACGTATCGCTACTGATATCGGCGTTCAGGCTCACTTAGAATCCCTTCCCGCGCACGCTTCGGCCGCTGAACTCCGTGCTCTTCTACTGCAACTAAACAACGATAGCGCAACGCAAGGGATCATCGTGCAGATGCCTCTCCCGCCTCACCTGTCGCAGGAAATGGTTGCCGATACTATCGCAATGGAAAAAGATATCGACGGCATCAGTCCACATAGTGCTGGCAACCTCTTTCTCGGCCTGCCCAGCTTTCTCCCATCAACTGCCGCTGCCGTGATGGAAATTCTGGCACGCACTCACACTCCATTATCAGGCAAGCGCGTTGTGATTCTGGGACGTAGCAACGTTGTGGGTAAGCCGCTCTCCATGATGCTCCTGCAAAAAAATGCCACGGTTACCATCTGTCATTCGCGCACCTTCAATCTGTCATTTTTCACCCGTCAGGCCGATGTGCTCATTGCAGCGGTTGGTCGTCCCAACATGGTCACTGCGGAAATGATCCGTCCGGGTGCAACGGTGATTGATGTTGGAATTAATGCGAAGCCAGAAGGCGGCATCGTTGGCGATGTCGACTTTGCCTCAGTAAGCGAAGTCGCAGGCGCACTCACACCCACGCCCGGAGGGGTCGGACCTCTTACCAATGTCCTGCTCTTAAAACAATGTGTGGAAGCTGCCTGGCTCCAGATCGGTGGCCGCACGCCGGATCGCTCTACTCTTATAGAACATCTGTAGACTGGAAGCACGGGCTTGTTCACTTTTGTTGGAGTCAATTGATTGTGAATACAGCCCCTGCGAAACTGTGAGGCAAATCATAGCCATTCTACCCACCTGTGGTACACTAGCAGTACAAAGTGATGAGGCAAGGTGTCTTGCAATAAATAGGTACTCATCACCAGGGAGGAATAGGAATGGCCCAAGGTTTCCCTCGTTATTGTCCACGTTGTGGCGCTGAAACAATTCCCATGCAGCGTTTATGCCCCCAGTGCGGGCTGGATATGGCCCCCTGGCTTTCGCAACAGCCGCCACAACCTCCCTCACAACCGGGATACCAGCCATCTCAGCCTGGCTTCCAACCTCAGCCGGGACCCATTCCGGGACAGCCACCTCAACCATACGGGAGACAGACATCACAACCTGGTTTCCAACCAGGATACCAACCTTCACAGCCCGGTTTTCAACAACCTTCTCAACCCAGCTTCCAACCTCAGCCGGGACAGCCTTCTCAACCTGGCTTTGATGCAACATGGAGCCAACCTCCAGCAGTTCAGCAACCTTTCGTGCAATCCCCTCCTGCTGGATATGCCAACTATAACAACTATAATGCTCCACTATCCCCGCCCATGCAACCTGCCAGAAAGCGCAGAAGGCTGGCACCAGTCATCATACTTCTCGTTATACTGGCTCTATTAGGAGGAATAAGCTACTTCGCTCTAAATTATCTGAATTCAGTCAATAGCACACAAACTACTATCACAACGATACCTATAAACTCAGTTGTGACCTATGCAGGTGTAGCTATGACCGTACTTAAAGTTGAGCAATCGCAGCGTTTTATCGACGATCCCAATTCTGCCAATGATGGAATGGTACGTGTCCAGCTACAGGCTCAAAACAAAACAGCGGTCCCCGTTAACCTGATGTATAACAATATCGCTACTCTTACCATACCAGGCGGAAAAACAGTCATCCCCACCTATGTCAAAGGAAATATTGGAGTTGCTCCAGGGACCACTCAGACCAGTATTATGGATTTTGCCGCTCCTGCTGATACAAAGGTAAATCAGCTTGTATTCAGACTAGGAGCAGCGGATGAGGCGCAGATGGATATTCCACTCACACAGGGAGCTAACCTGGATCAATATATGCCGAAGATGACAAAACTTAATGGCACCTTCCAATACCTGGGACTGAACTGGTCACTGGTCAGTGCGACCACTCAACTTAGTATCGATGGCAAACAGGCCAGTAAAGGAATGCACTATGTTACTATAATGCTTAGCGTAAGCAATACGCTTTCTCAGACGGCGATTTCTGGCTCCCCCTATGACTATATTCGTCTGAAAGCTGGAAATATCACCGCGACTCCTGTCAATACCACTCTTCCAGTATCCTTCGCATCTGGCGCAAATGGCAAAACAGGGACAGTCACATTTCTCGTTCCTCAGAACACTACGACCCTCACGTTAATCTTATTAGCACAGCCGCAAAGCGGATTCGCTCAAGTCACTCAGGACTTCCAACTTGCATAAATATTAATGAGGAGAAAAAAACAATGGCACAACAATTTAATCGTTCTTGCCCCAAATGTGATACCCCTCTCACCCCTGGCCAGCGCTTTTGCTCTAACTGCGGGTCAATTGTGGAACCAGGGGCCTATCAACCAACGGAATTAACCCCCAATAGCGGTAGCTCAATCCCTGAGATGGGAACGTACCTGGAAACGCCACCACCACCGCCATCAGGCTCCTATGGTCAAATACCGTCTTTCCCCCCTGCAACAAACTATTCGCCCCCACAAGAGGGCTACCAGCCCCCCCCAGCGTATGCAAAGCCGCAGAAAGACTCCTCTAAAGGCGTATTGGGCCAGATCGGTTGCGGTGTGCTGGCAATCATCCTACTGGCCGTTGCGGTCTGTGGTGGGGCAAGCTTCCTTGTCTACCATGTGATCACCACCTCCGCCAATCAGGTGAGCGAGTCGACATCATATACCACGGGGAACACTACTGGGAGTAATACGAATGACGTCACACCCACTCTTGCTCCAGCAACTGTCTCGCCAGTCAATGCAACCATAAAATACGCAGATGTAGATATGACAATTGCGGATGTGAAACAGGCGGGTGGTTTTCCCGATGAGCCAGATTCTTCCTCAAGTTCTGATATTATACGCATCGACCTCAAGGAAGTGAACAATACCGCGCATGGATCAAGCTATCTTTACAGCGATATCATGCGTCTCATCATGCCCGATGGTACCAGTGTTATTCCCTTCCATTCTCAGAAGTTCTCCGGTCCGGATGCATCGGTGTCACGTACAAATTGGGTTGATTTCGCCGCTAGCTCCACTGTAGACGTAACGAAGCTGACGCTGCAACTGGGTAAAGCCAGTGAGGCACAGATCTCCGTTCCCTTAACGAATAATCCCGATGTCACAAAATATCAGCCAAAGACTGTCAATCCTGGCAAATCAACATCGTATGCCTCCACAACCTGGACTCTGACGAGTGCTACGACACAGCTTAGCGGCGATAACCAGCAGGCTCCTAAAGGCCAGATGTTTGTGATCTTGACATTGAGGATCGATAATAATTCTGGGCAGTCATTTGGCGGGTATCCCGGCGATTATATTCGCCTGCAAACCGGCTCTACAAAAGCCACCCCAGAAAGTGACTTGATCCCCTTAGGCGCGGCAGCCGGCCAAACAAATCAGACGGGCAACGCTCTCTTCCTGGTTCCTCAGGGAAGCACCAGTTTTACCCTTTTGCTGCTCGCCACTTCCTCTACAGGCGCAACCCAGCAAGCCTCTATCCCGTTCCAGATCCAGTAGAAAGCGGTGTAGAGGCACGATTTATAAGCCTGTGCCCCTACACCGCCTTCTCACTGACACATTTTTTTTGATAACAACCAACCCGCCGCAAACCGTAGCAGTTTCTAACCCTGGCGGATAGGCGGGTTTCCGGTGGCTTTAGCCAGAAGTCCTCTCTTTTGGTGTATTCTCTCTTTTCGGCTATGCTGTCTTTAGAAGAGAAAAGGAAGGTGAAAGACATGAAAGCAGACAAATTTCGCTTGTATCCTACCAATGCACAGAGTGAGCGTCTGGATTGGACGCTTGCTCGTTGTTGTGAGTTGTATAATGCAGCCATGCAGGAGAGAAAAGATGGACAAAGATAGGGAAAGTCGTACGTAAGAAAGCAGACAATGAGGTTTTGAAAGGAGGGGAGAATCCATGACAGAGACCTACACACACATCTCGCTTGAATATAGCTTTCAGAACAGAATCGCAACACTCACCATGCGCCGCCCGGAGGTCCATAATGCCTTTAATACGCGCATGATCCAGGAGTTGTTGGCGGCGTTTACCACTTTGAGTGCAGACGAGCGACTGCATGCGGTGGTACTCACGGGCGAGGGACGCTCGTTCAGCGCAGGAGCCGATATCAAAATGATGCAGGAAACGGCAACATTTACAGAAGAGCACAATCTGGCTGATGCGCTGCAACTGGCCGACCTTATGTACACAATCAACGCATTACCTTGCCCCATTGTGGCTCGCGTTAATGGAACAGCCCTCGGTGGTGGCGTCGGCCTGATCGCTACCAGCGATATTGCGATCGCCGTGGAGAATGCACGTTTCGCCTTCAGTGAAGTGAAGCTGGGTATCGCTCCCGCCGTGATTTCCCCCTACGTCGTACGCAAGATAGGCGAAACGCATGCACGTGGATTATTTGTCACCGGCGAACGTTTCAGCGCTGAACGCGCACAGAAAATTGGTCTTGTCCACGGGGTTGTACCACCAGAATATCTGGATGACGCAGTACAGAAGGCTCTGCACGAACTGCTAGATGCAGCGCCTCAAGCGATACGCGCCAGCAAAACTCTCGCGTTGAACGTAGGACAGATGACTTACGAGCAAGCCCGGCATTACACCGCACAGATGATCGCGCACCTGCGCGTTGGAGAAGAGGGGCAGGAGGGATTGCATGCATTTCTAGAAAAACGCGAACCTTCCTGGAGAAAGCCGTCTGAATAGACTGGCGTATAGAAAACGTCGATGGTACTCACATGTTTAAAAAAGTTCTTATTGCCAACCGTGGAGAGATCGCCGTTCGCATTATGGCAACCTGCCGTGAAATGGGCATTCGCACTGTCGCGGTCTACTCTGAAGCTGATCGCCAGGCACGACATGTACGCGAGGCCGACGAGGCATATCTCATAGGACCAGCACCAGCTCCCCAGAGCTATCTACGTATAGAAACTCTTCTTGCCATAGCACGACAGAGTGGTGCAGAAGCCATTCATCCTGGCTACGGCTTTCTTTCCGAAAACGCTGATTTTGCTGAGGCATGCGAACAGGCAGGCATTATTTTCATCGGGCCACCAGCTCCGGTGATGCGCCTTATGGGTTCAAAAATTGCCGCCAAGCAGTTGACGCAAGAAATCGGTGCCCCGACAGTTCCTGGCTACAATGGGAAAAGCCAGGACGATGAAGTTCTCTTGAACGAGGCAGAACGCATTGGCTTTCCGCTGCTCATTAAGGCATCGGCAGGCGGCGGCGGGAAAGGAATGCGAACCGTTTCCGCTAAAGATGAGTTTTTAGCGCAACTGGCAGGAGCACGGAGGGAAGCACAATCCGCCTTCGGAGACACTACTGTTTTTCTTGAACGCCTGCTGCACCATCCGCGCCACATAGAGATACAGATTCTCGCGGACCAACATGGCACCATTATTTCGCTGGGGGAGCGTGAGTGTTCACTGCAACGACGCCATCAGAAAATTCTAGAGGAGAGCCCTTCGGTCGCGTTGACGCCTGCTCTACGCGCTGAAATGGGGGCCGTAGCGGTCCGTATTGCGCGAGCCGCTGGCTATGTCAACGCTGGCACACTGGAGTTCATGCTCGACGAGAACAAACATTTCTATTTCCTGGAGATGAACACGCGTTTACAGGTAGAACATCCCGTAACAGAGTTGGTGACGGGACTGGACCTGGTACGACACCAGTTGCGCATCGCTGCTGGTGAACATCTTGGCATAACACAGGAACAGATCTATCAACGCGGCCATGCTATCGAAGTGCGTCTTTATGCTGAAGATCCGGCGCACAACTTTCTCCCCTCAACAGGCAAAATCAGCCTCTTTGCCATACCTGAAGGACCGGGTGTCCGCATCGATAGTGGTATTGAAACTGGGGATGAGATCAGTCAGTTTTATGATCCGATGATTGCCAAATTGATCGTTTACGCTGAGGATCGCCCCTCCGCAATTGCACGCTTGCAACAGACATTAGCTCGTAGTGCCATCTCTGGCGTTACCACAAATATTTCTCTATTGCACGCTATCAGTAGCCACTCTGCGTTTCAAGGTGGCCACACGCACACGAGCTTCCTGGAAGAACATGGCTTCTTACAAACACCTGTCCTGGAAGAAGCACTCCCCTCAGAGGTGCTGATAGCAGCAGCATGGGGCGAATTACAGCAAGACATACAAGGGCGACGTGCGAACAACGGCTCTAGCTTAAAAACGCATGCAGGCAAACACAATCCCTGGCAAGAACTGGGCCCGTGGCGTATGATAGGAGAAACACGCGTATTCACTTATGGAGACTATAAGATATCTGTAAAAAATGGAGATACGAATACACTGAATACGTGGAAGATACAGATCGACAGCAGACCGGAGGAAGAGGTCACGTTCATAGCTGGCAATGACGATCTCATCTTGCTCAGATACGGGACAAGGCAGGAACGGGCTTATATACAGCGGCAAAAAGGTGAGACGCAGGTCATATTTCACGGGCGCACCTATGCCCTACAACGCAGACGAGCACCTGATGTAGAAAGTGCTACCCGTGGAGGAACCATAGCTTCCACACAACGCACCCTGACGGCTCCCATGGCAGGGACTATCGTGAAAGTACAGGTGCGCGATGGCGATGCGGTGCAGGCACACCAGGTACTCGTCATTCTGAGCGCGATGAAAATGGAACATGCCATCACAGCTCCCTACGAGGGAAAGGTTGATCACGTCTATTACCAGGAAGGAGCCGTTGTCACGGGAGGCGCAACCCTTATCGAAATGGAATAAGATCACGAAAGGATTAGAACAAATGCACCTTGGTTTTATCGGCATAGGAGTCATGGGACGCCCCATGACCTTGAATCTTTTAAAAGCGGGCTATAACGTCACTATTTACGCACGCCACCCCGAAAAGGCAGAGGTCCAGGAGGTTATCAACGCGGGAGCCAGACTTGCGCCCTCGGCCCGCGCCGTAGCGATGGCATCGGAGATCGTAATCACGATGGTACCAAACTCGCCGCAGGTTGAAGAAGTCGTCACGGGAGCGCAGGGCATTCTTGAAGGAACACGTAAGGGATTAATTATCGTTGATATGAGCACGATTGCACCCGTGGTAAGTCGTAGAATGGCTGAGGAAGCGGCAGCCAAAGGTGCCCATTTTCTGGATGCCCCGGTCAGCGGTGGCTCACAGGGAGCGATTAATGGTACATTGACGATTATGGTTGGCGGCGAACGCGAAATCTTCGAGCAGGTACGGCCTGTATTCGAGGCAATGGGCAAAAAAGAGAACATTATCTACGTCGGGGAACATGGCGCTGGTGAAGTCGTCAAGCTCGTCAACAATATGCTGGCCGGAGCTATTGCGGCAGCCACAGCGGAAGCACTTGTTCTGGGCGTCAAAGCGGGAGCCGATGTAGAAACAATGGCAAAGATCATCGGAACAAGCACTGGTGCAAGCTGGCAACTCAGCAATCAATTCCCCTTACGTGCTTTTAATGGGAGCTTCAAACCCGGCTTTATGACCGATCTACTGCACAAAGACCTGGGGCTTGCACTGGACCTTGCAGCTGAGATACAAACACCTGTGCCGGTTACAGGATTGACACGACAATTGTACGAAATGGCGCGTGCCGCCGGCTATGGCAGAGAAGATTACACCTCCTTACTCAGAGTGCTGGAACAGATGGCAGGAGTTGAGGTCAGGAGTTGAGAGGAAGTGTTTTTGTGGCTCAGCTAGCCCGGCGGGCCAGCTGAGCCACAAAAACACTTTTAAAAATCGGCGAGCCGCTGGCGGCGAGGCGTCCGGATCCCATTCTTTCTTATCTCAAAACGGACCAATTCCCAGGCCATGCAGAATCATCTCAAGAGCGCTAAGACCTATCACAGGCAAGAAGATGAAGCGCAACGTTTTATTGCTCAAATGCGCGAGCAGGCGTGTCCCTAGCAGAGCACCAATGAGGACACCAAGTGCCACGGGAGCTGCGATAAGGGGAGGAATATCACCCCGCGAGAAGTAGATCCCTGCGCTTGCTGCTGCCGTTACCCCTATCATAAAGTTACTTGTCGTTGTAGAAACTTTCATTGGCAAGCGCATCAAGGTATCAAGCGCCAACACTTTAAAGGTTCCACTGCCAATACCAAGCAGGCCCGAAATAGCCCCCGCAACGTACATCATGATCATACCGAAAGGTGTACGTGTGACCTGGTAGGAGACTTCGCGTCCCAGATGCTGATCTGGATAAGAACCTGAAAGATGCAGCCAGCTGGCCAGGTGATCATTTTTGACGCCCTCAGGCAGTTCTTCGCCAATTTTGAATAAAATGGGTGCAGACGAAATGAGCAGGACAACGCCAAAGATGACCGAAAGCAATGCGGGAGACAGCAATCCAGCCAGCAAAGCCCCACTGATCGCACCAGTCGTCGTCGCCAATTCGAGAAACATTCCTACCCGCATATTCGTCAGGTGATCACGCACATAGGCAGCAGCGGCACCACTGGACGTCGCGATCACAGAGATAATACTGGCCCCGATAGCAAAAGAAATGGGAAAGCCAAAGCCCAGCGTCAACAAGGGAACAATCAGTACGCCACCACCCAGGCCAACCAATGAACCCAACAATCCTGCAACTAACGAGCCAACGAAAATCAGCAGAACAATCATAAACGAAAAGTGAAGATGCTGAATATTTGCTTGCTGCTGAAGTGTCGTCTTGCTACCAAGAAAGAAGATGCTGAACAGAAGAATAGCCAGAACGACGATAGTGATAACCACGAATTTACGATCCCGCTCCAGGACAAAACCCAGAATTGAAACTGCAACACGCACAACGGGAGTCGCAATGAGAATGAGCAATCCAAGCGCAATAAAAGCCTGTGGACGCCAGATCAGCAGGCCTGTCCTCACGGCATCAAGCGTCTGTGGAAAATTGAGCAGGCGCGTCACGGAAAGGCCGCCAGGACGCGTCGGCAACAGGAAAAGTCCAAGGAGGATTATAACCGCGCTGAGAAGCACACCGCCCTGTAATATCCAGCCAATACTATTTGTAACAAAGGCGTGAGTAGCTGCTGTACTCCTCTGCGCATGTATACTCTTCTGTACATCGTGCTCTAACTTAACGGTCTTTATAGATCTGTGATGAGCATGATAGGTTTTCATAACTGTCCTCGTAAGAAGTGGTGAATGGTGCGAAACAACCAATCCAGAAGCTGAACACACCAGAAAGCATTTACTCTTACCATAAGTATACTGCATTTTATTCAACTATTCCAATATATAATATTCATTTCTTTCATAATTTCTATTAATGAATGAATGTCATAACAGGAGGAAATGGATGGTGAGGAGTTGTGCACGGGCTTGTTGCACACATACTATGCTTGTTGGTCGAATGGGAGAATGATTACAGTCCAGGCATAAACCCATGCGCCATAGCCATACCCAATACAAGCACAGCAGCCAAGCCAAAGTAGAGCACACCCAGGGAGATGCGTGTGGCTACGGGCACATCATAGTATGCCTTTCCGCCAGGAGTAGCGCTTGCTTTGTTACGCGACAACAACTGCGTTGCGGCCAACACGATGAAGAGTAGGAGCCAGGGTGAGAATTGGCCATGCACCCATTGCCAGATTTCAAAGGCCAGCAGTCCGAGGAAACCGAGAATCCAGACACGGCGGTCAATGGCCGCCAGGACACGGCCACCATCAAACGGCACTATCGGAACCAGGTTGAACAGATTGATAAAGAAGCCAAAGTAGGCAAGCGGTGCCCAGAGGGGAAGTGCGTTGGGCTGCTGAGCCAGAAACAGGCAGACTGAAGCAGCGATAGCGCCAGCGATAGGACCGGCAATACCAACTTCTGCCTCGTCGCGTGCGTTGCGCGGCATCTGGCGCATGATGACCGCTGCACCAAACAGAGGAATAAAGACCATACCTTTCACTGGAATACCTTTGAGTTTCATAACCAGTGCGTGGCCCATTTCATGAATAAAGAGCTGAGCAACCAGTCCTATTGCAAATGGCCAGCCAAAAAGGAGAGAATAGGCGAAAATTGAAATGAAAGCAGAAGCACCCGCTATGCCAAATTTGAGCAGGAAGGCGAGGGATGGGATCTTCATAAGAAAGGCACCGATGGCAGCTATGAGGCCACCAATGCCAGCCAGGCCCTTCTTTCGTTTACCCTCGGCTGTCTTCTCTTGCTCAGCCGCCTCACGTTGCTCAGCACCGGGGTCCGCAACGTATCCTTCCATGCTTTCTGGCCCTTGATACTCTGGCACCGACTCGGCTTCATAATATGGAACGGGAGTATCAGCATACTCCCTATATTCGCTAGCAGGATCAAGCGACTGCCCAGGGTGCGCAGAACGTGCTGAGGGTGCCTGATAATAATCAGGATGAGCATAATCTGTCTCATTCGACTGATCCATATATTTGCGGGATGCGGACCTTTCGCTGGTATCTCGATACAAAACAAGCCTCAATTCTGGGCGATACAATTCTTACCTTCTTGTATCATATCATATTTTCCATTGAAACACGAGTTGCTCTTATCAATCCGCTTCCATCCTCATTTTATGGCGAAAATGTAGCTGAAAATGTAGCCATTGCGCTGCAAAACCCACGATATGCGCAACGAGATGACAGCAAGCAAACAAAGAGAAACCTGACGATATTTCGAGAAAGCAGAAGAGCGGAAAAGTGGCTGGAAGTTTCAACATAATCGCGTTCCCGGCAACCTTTTCAGTGTAAACGCGAACTCATTCCATCATGATGGTAAAAAACCATCAACGTAAGCGCGAGCTCGCCACTGTATGAACGCAGAAAAGAGTAATCATTGCAATTTAGCTGTGCAATTTTCCCGGCTCAAAGCCCATTTCCTGTCATTCCAAAAATGAAATGGCGCTGAATTTGAAGCATTCTTTGGCTCACCTCTCTGCTTGGCGGTGGTGTATCGGAGGAGCTCTCAATGAGGGTTTGGAGGACTCTCAATAGTTGGGATAATGAGGCCCGAAGAGACAAGAGCTTGCTTTACTCTTGCCTCTCTGCATTGACACCCCGAGCTATCGTCTGCTCCTGGAGAAAAGTGAGCAACGCGGCATTGACCTCCTCAGCGCGCTCCTGCTGTATCCAGTGGCCACAATCGGGCAGAACCTTTGTCTGGATCGCCGGCACCCAGAGCCGCATCTGCTCGATCCACGTGTCTGGGCCTACCAGTTCAAAAACGGGATCTCGTCCGCCACACAGAAAAAGGGTGGGTTGCGTGATCCGGGCATTGATATAGGCAGCCAACAGTTCCCAGTTTCGATCAGTATTCCGATACCAGTTGAGTCCGCCGGTAAAGCCCGTGCGAGAGAACTCCTGGCTATAGTACGCCAGATCAACTTCTGTCAGCCAGGGCGGCAGAGACGCGGGTAGACCCACGTGTGCCAGGGGATCGTCCGTCTGCTCGGAGAGCACCGGGTGCCAGCGCTCAGACGCGGACGCGTCCCCGGATGCGCCACACAAAAATTGGCGCATGGTTGTCGCGACCTCGCGTTCAAGCGCGACCTCGGCCACGCCTGACTCCTGAAAATACAACTGATAGAAAAACTGGCCTTTGAACCTTTGCTGCCAGCCCTGGGTGGGTCGGAGCGTGCCCTTTGCTCCCTGGAGCGAGCGACGGGGAATGTAGGGAGAACTCATCGTTACCAGGACGGGAAAGAGATCCGGGCGCATCAGCGCCGCCTGCCAGCAGACGTTACTGCCCCAGTCGTGACCGATGAGCGTCGCCTGAGACTCGCCCAGCGCCTCAAGGACGCCGACCAGGTCACCAACCAGGTGGAGCAGTGTGTATGCCCCTTGCTCAGCGGGCTGGTCCGTTTGCCCATAGCCGCGCATATCGAGCGCGACGACGTGGTAGCCAGCCTCAGCCAGAACCGGGATCTGCTTCCGCCAGGAGTACCAGAGTTCGGGAAAGCCATGACAGAGCAGGAGGAGCGGGCCAGTCCCTTGCTCGGCCATATGTATCCGCAGACCGTTCGTTTCAATACATCGATGTGACACCCCTTCCAGGTGAATAGGTGTGTGATCCGTTGCCATGGCATTGCCTCTTTCCCTGTGAAACAACTCCTGCCCCATTCTATCCAAACGTGATGCGGAAAGCAACATTTCCATGCAAAGATCAGCGCTTTCCATGCTTGCTTTTCCCATACCCCAGAGAGGAAGGAGAGGAGAGATGGGCTCAATACTTCCTCTACGTCGAGGGACGACGGTTCGTTTCTCTATCTTACCAGCTTCTTGCTCACTTCAGCCTGAGTGGAGAAAGGTACTCAGTATGTTGGATGCAATTGCTCGTGATGGAGGGCGAGCGTTTTCGCTTTCGCCAGCGTTTACAGAAACAGGACCCACCGTCCTGAGTGTTCGATTGGCAAGGTGGTAGCTCACTTTTCCAATATCGTGTGGCTCACTCTTCCTTGCTGTTCCCAGCTCGTAGTGGTATACTCAAGTTATGATAAATGTTCTCACCTGGCTCGCCGGCTCACACATCATACAAGGAATCATCCTCGGCGGCGTGCTGGCGTTTCTCACGGCGCAGATCATTATGAACGCGGTGATGAAAGCCATGACCACGACCGTCAATGGGTGGAGCACCACCTTCAAATGCGGCCAGCCCGGCAATGGCATCCTCCAGCGGGCTGCCTGCGCTAAAGTGTTGCCCGCCGTCAATGTGGTGCAAGAGGCTGCGTACTGGACGACGACCGTCGACAGCGCGGGGCGGAGGCTCTCCGGCCTACGCGAGTACGTCCTGCATTTTCCTGAAGGACAACTCCCGCCCAACGATGCCTTCTGGTCGCTGACCATGACCGATGTGGTTGGGTACATGGTGAGCAACCCCATCGATCGCTCCAGCGTCGGCTCTCGCTCCGGCCTCGTGCCGAACGCCGATGGCTCCATCGACATTTATCTGCAGCGCACGGCTCCCGCTGGGCACGAGTCCAACTGGCTGCCGGTGCCGGCAGGCTACTTCAAGCTGATGCTGCGCGCGTATCTGCCCGAACGTGCGGTCCTGGACGGCGAGTACCACGTGCCGCCAGTCATGAAAGTGCTATGAGATGAACAGGCTGATTCTGAAATACAAATATCCCATTACGTTCGCCATCCTGGCCGTCCTCGCATGGGTCGTCTACAGATATTTCTCTCTGGGGGGAGCCGACTTATTACGTTCGTCGTCGTGGCAGTCCTCGTCTGGGGACTCGGCACGTGCGTTTTCCTGTATTTTTGGCCACCTATCACGTACATTGCCTACAAACGAGCGGTAGTTCAGCATGGGCTCGGCGGCGGCCCAATCCCCATCAATACGCTATACGCGGTGCCCACTCTCTCTTCGCCCGCGGCGTCAAACTCCAGCTTATTAGCAACAGGGACCAACGACGTGCTCTACGTCGGCGGCTTGCTCGACCTCTCCAAAGGGCCGCAGGCTTTGCACGTGCCGGACATGGCTGGCCGTTACTACAGCGTGCAGTTCACTGATCCGTGGGACGGCACGAATTTTGCCTACGTCGGCAAACGCACCACGGGAACCGAGGCTGGCGATTACCTCATGAGCGGGCCGGGCTGGAAAGGAACCGTGTCGCAGAGAATGACACAGATTGCTTCGCCGAACAAGTCGGTGCTCGTTATCGGTCGTGTCTTTGTCGAGAGCGACAGTGATCTCCCGACCGCCTACGGGCTTGCGAAGCAGATACAGCTAACACCACTCAGTCACTGATAACCCGATGTTTTTCAGGATGAACGCTCCAAAGGAGTTCTTAGGATGAACGAACCCATCACAAAACTCGACACCCAACACGGCGTACCACGCGAAGGGGTCACGCCATGGGAGGAGACGCGTCGTGTGTTGGAAACAGCCGAGCTGTTCTGGCTCTCAACAGTGCGGGCCGACGGTCGCCCTCACGTCACGCCGCTCGTGGCTGTGTGGCACGACGGGGCCATCCACTTTACCGCTACCGACACCGCACAGAAGACTGTCAACCTGCGTGGAAACCCGCACGTCATTCTGACGACCGGCGGCAACCAGAGAGGGGGACTCACCGTGGTGGTTGAGGGCGATGCTGTGCGGATCACCGACCAGGACGTGCTCGAACGCTTAGCCTCGGTGTGGGCGACCAAGTGGGATGGAAGCTGGCCATACCAGGTACGCAACGGGTATTTTTACCTCTACGATGAAGACGAACAACGAGTTCTCACAGATTCGAACCTCGTGTTCTCCGTCAAACCCAGGAAGGTCTTCGCATTCGCCATAGGTCTCAGCCAGACCCGCCACCAGTTCTAACTACTCGCGTCACGTCGCCACGCGACATGCATCGGCCGCGTTCTGTCTCAACCGATGGAACGCGGCGGTGTTCGAACCTTCACAAAATGGCTCACCATTGGACCAAAAATGGACGAGCATTCGGCCTATTTACCAGGCTCTTCCTCTTCCGCAAGGGGGCTCCGGTAATCCATTTGAGGTTGTGGTAGGACCCTATCCACTCGAACTTCTCCAAGCGTTCTTTAATCGTTTAGAGGTGACCGTCCATACTCTTCCTGTTTTATGAACGATATCATCACCTGCTCTTGCTTCCACATCTCCTGAATCCAACCTTCACCGGGGGTCAGGACGTTGGAGGAGCAGATGTCGATCTGGTGGTAGATGGGTGTCTTATTGATATCAAAACGAGTATTTCTTCGCAAATCAAGGCAGAATACCTGTATGCATAAGTTTTGAACCGAAGAGTAGGCTGGATACATGAAAGCTTATGCAACAGATCTGAGAGAACGAGTGGTGCGCGCCGTCGATGAAGGTCGGGGCGTGAGGAAATCATCCATCTGTTTGGGGTTTCGCGCGCCACCATCAAACGCTACGTGAAACAACGACGAGAAACGGGCGACCTGGCCCCAAAACCGATTCCGGGGTGGAGTGAAGGTCGCTGTCATCAGCCGCAAAGGAGCAACGTGCCTTCTATTAGCGACCAGTCATCTGCTTCAGGTTTTCGGGATACCGATCCCCTTGTACCGTGATCTTTGAAATGGCACTGTTGATCTCCCGCAGATCGTCGGGCGAGAGATTGACGGCAAGTGCGCCGATATTCTCATCGAGGCGTTCGAGCTTGCGGGACCCCGGTATGGGAACGATCCACGGCGACCGCGCGAGCAGCCAGGCGAGCGCGATCTGAGCCGGTGTTGCTCCCTTCTGTTCTCCGATCCGGGCCAGCAGATCAATGACCGCCCGGTTTGCTTTCCGCGCCTCCAGCGTATAGCGAGGGAGGTGGCTGCGGATATCAACACTAGCGAAGGTCGTGTGTTCGTCGATCTTTCCCGTGAGATAGCCCCTACCCAGGGGACTGTATGGGACGAAGCCGATACCAAGTTCCTCGCATGCAGGCAGCACGTCCTCCTCAACAGTTCTCCACCAGAGCGAATACTCGCTCTGAACGGCCGTGACCGGCTGGACCGCGTGAGCGCGACGGATCGTTTCTGCTCCTGCTTCAGAAAGGCCGAAGTGTTTCACCTTCCCTTCTTCAATCAGGTCCTTCACCACTCCCGCCACATCCTCGATGGGCACGTTCGGGTCCACACGGTGTTGATAGAGCAGATCGATGGTCTCGACCCTGAGCCGCTTGAGTGAACCCTCGGTCATCTGTTTGATGTGCTCAGGCCGACTATCCAAGCCCATGTTCTCTCCATTGGGGCCAAATTTGTACCCGAACTTGGTAGCAATCACCACCTGCTCGCGCAAAGGAGCAAGCGCGTCGCCCACCAGTTCTTCATTGGTGAACGGGCCGTACACCTGAGCGGTGTCGAAGAAGGTGATGCCGCGTTCGACTGCCGCATGTAGAAAAGAGATCATCTCCTGCTTGTCGGGAATCGGGCTTTCATCATGGCTCATTCTCATGCAACCGAGTCCAAGGGCCGAGACTTCCAGATGGCTGTTTCCAAGCTTTCGTTTTTGCACTTCTCAACTCCTCTCTTTGAGTGAATGGTTGACGCGATTTTGCTCCGCGTTTGCGCCGCCGAACTCTGCTTGTTCCGCAAGTGCAGTTAGTATACCATAGAAATGATGACTTCTTGGTCTCACTTTCATCCTGTTGCCTCTTCGAGATCACACGCGCCGGTTGGCACAACCTCGGTCGTTCAATGGTCACACTTTCGACAGGATACCAACGATTTCCGTCCTCGCAGCAATGCCAGCAGTTTCCCCTTGCTCCTTTTGATGGACATCACCTGATCCACTCCCCAACATACCCGTGTACACGGATGAGACGCCTGGTCCCACAGTGCCGCTTTGATCTCTTCAAGATCCGTTGATTGCATCACAGCCTCCTGATTGAGAGGAAGGCTCAGGTGGCTCAACGGTGAGCACAAAGAGCCGATCAAAGGGAGCAGAACGATGATGCCGGGTTTGCTGTCTTTCATGCCGCCTGCGCCGCAACGCTTGCGGCCGATATCATTGTCGATTTGTATACGTTCTTCCGTCCACCGGCCCCCTACCACCACCTGTTTGTTCTCGACCTAACCGGCGAATGCTCGCATGGAGAGGGGACACATGCAGTCAACGGATCTTGAAGAGATCAAGGCTGCGCTCTGGGAGCAATCGCATCATCCGTGTACACGAGTAAAATGGGGAGTCGCATAGGTGATGGCAGTCAGGAAAAGTAAGAAGGGGTGCCTACAAGCTCTGCTTCGAGAGTGGGACGGCTTTCGCGCTGTAGACAGTGTGACCATCGAAAGGCCGAGATTGTGTCCAACTGGGGCATGCGATCTCGACGAGGGAGAATAGGATGAACTACGAGGAGGTTACCCGCCTATCGGTTTCATGGAAGTATGTTTTCTGGTATCATAAACATATGAAGAGAAGCATTGTCCCACTTCTTAGTAGGCCCTTATGCTAGTTTGGGAAAGCCAGTGCTTTGATCTGAAGGAAATGGCGGAATGTCAAGAGTCGTGTAAATTGTCCAAGGTGCTGGCATCCTTTGCCGGCGCGGATAAGAATACACTGTGTCTCTTTTTGCTGTGCTCCCTCACAAAGGATAAATACATCTATGGACAATAGCCAGCTAATAAAGCGTGCACCGGACGGCTGGGACAGCGCGCGTTTTTGGAGCCTGGTTCTGAGCTTCGACGGTTTCCGTTTCCGAGCCTGTTTCTCCCCAGCCGCCGGTAATGCAAGCCGTTGGGCAGATGCAACAGGACGGGTACAACCATGATCCTCCCCAAAGACCGCGACCCCCGCTTCATCACCATCCGCCGCGGGGGGACGCTCACGGACTCCGACCATCGGCTCCTGGCTTTGTGGGCGGCCGCGTGCGCAGAGCACGTTCTGCACCTCTTCGAGTCGGTGCAGCCCTCGGACCCGCGGCCCCGCCAGGCGATCGAGCAGACTCGGGCATGGGCGCGTGGCGAGATCAAGATGTCTCAGTCCCGCGATGCGGCTGGCCATGCCCAAGCTGCGGCAAGAGAGCTGAGCGGAGCCGCTCGGCACGCCGCATTTGCTGCTGGCCAGGCCGCAGCGGTGGCGCATGTCGCTGCACACGAGCTCGGTGCTGCGGCCTACGCGATCAAGGCCGCGCGTGCGGCCGCCCCTGGATGCGAGGGTGAGAGTGCCGGCCAGCTCGAGTGCCGTTGGCAGCGCGAACAGCTCCCCGATGCAATTCGCGAACTCGTCCTTGAGGATCAGCGGTTGCGAAACGAGATCTGCTGGTCGGTGTTCGACTGCTGACGGGCGTGACGGCTTGTCTGCACTGCCCAACAAGTGCTTCGACCCCACGCCGCGAGCGCCTTATGCTGTCGCCGGAAGCGATTGAGCGCGGGTCAAGCGCGAACTAGCATAACGCCCTGGTACCCTTGCAGGAGTTGTGGCTTTTGCACTGGTCGCCTATCTTCCGTATCGGCACTTAATGGAGCGCATGGACTACTACGAGCGCAAGGTTGATCGGGAGGCTCATCCTGAAAGGTGAGCTACGTATCTGTATCGACACTGGCATCGAGACTACGCCCGGCCTCAGAAGAAGGAGCACGCTCTTTGTGAGACAGACTTGCCATACCCACTTGCTCAAACTGCTGTGCATGGTAAGGCAATAGCGTAGACACTAAGCAGGAAGCCACCACCCGAGTTCAACTGCACCTGGGAACTGTGACATACTGGCCTTGTGGATGTCCGAGTTACCGTTGTAGGCGGTCGTGATCACGTAGCCACCACCAATACTCAACGCTGCATGGCTACCGGAGACCGAGCCATTGCTTGCTTTCCAGAACACTATCGCGCCAGGAGGTGGATTGGTTCCTGTTCCGGTCACCCCATGATTGAAGTGTCCCCAAATCTGGACGGGATATGTGTTCGACCACGAAGCAGGCTGAGGCGAAATCATCGCATGGAGATTGATATGCCTGTTGCTACTGATCTCGTATGCATCGAACACGAATTTGAGACACTGCAAATAGTACCCGGACAGGTTGTGTACCATCTGTCCCTCGGCCCAGCTGATTGCAGCGGACTCACTGCCTGTCGTAGTAGCCATGGGGGTGTTGCTCGCCCAGACTGGCTTGCCTGCACTCGTATAGACAACCAGGTTGCCATCATCCTGCATGGTGAGGTAATTGTTATTCCCCGTTCCGTTAGTACTGCTTCCCCAGACTGGTTTGCCTGCGCTCGTGTAGATCACTAGATTGCCGTCATTCTGCATGGCGAGATAATTGTTATTCCCCGTTCCGTTAGTACCACTCCCCCAGATCGGCTTACCTGCGCTCGTGTAGATCACTAAATTGCCGTCGCTCTGCATATAGAGAGTGTACTGGCCGTTGGATGAACGCAGATACTGGCTGGTCGACATGGTGGCTGGCGCACAGAGTCGATCTGCCTTAGACGTACCTGACGCCCAGACTGGCTTTCCCGCACTCGTATAGACAACCAGGTTGCCATCATTCTGCATGGCGAGATAGTTATTGTTCCCCGTTCCGTTGGTACCGCTTCCCCAGACTGGCTTGCTGGTGCTTGTGTAGATCACTAAGTTGCCATCATTCTGCATGGCGAGATGGTTATTGTTCCCCGTTCCGTTGGTACCGCTTCCCCACACAGCACATCCATTACCGTAGACAACCAGGTTGCCGTCAGTCTGCATATAGAGGGTGTACTGGCCATTGGATGAACGCAGGTACTGGCTGGTCGACAGTTGCTGATTCGTAGACAATATGCTTCCCGCAGTGGAAGCCGAAGTTGTGTGCAGTGCGGCCAATGAGATGGCGACGGCGGTCGCAACCACACCGAGGAATATAGCGATCCGTAGGATGCGCCACCTGGGATTCTCAACATGTCCTATTTGTCTCATTTGTGGGCCTTTCTAACGCTCATATGCACCTCGGTTACGTGTATCTGGCTCAGCCGCTTCCCGGCTGAGCCGAATCTCTGCTAGCTGTGCAGCCTGTAAGCACCTTGGTAAAGCAGATGGTTGACACGCTTTACTGTGTATTTTCAAGAGCGCCAGACCAAAACGGCGTAGAAGCAGTGAGATACGTGCATTATCCGAGTCTTAAAAATTTCACCATCCTAAGTCTAAAAAAACTTTATGAATAGAAAGGTGATAGTTGAGTTGTGGAAAGGTAAAGAAGGACTAATAGAGGTTCATTAATATTAACCTGGAGAGACTATCTGAAGACCATTTCAATCCAGGATAAACTGATTGCTTGCTCAAAAGAGTACTCTTCTGGGTGTTGAAACGGGTGAAGGAGTGTGTAATGTGCAAGAAACTATGTATCAGGAACGAGTGGCTAAATATTCTCATACCATTGTCGGTCGTTCTCGCTTACCATATTCTCTTCAGGAGGAGATGCCATTCATGCTCCCCTTCTTCAGCGCTCAGCGACCGGTATTTTTTCTACGATTGGGATCAGTTCCGTGGCAAGCAGATCGAAGGCCGCAGGATCAGCAGGATAGCGCACCATCACTTCATCGACACCAAGCTCACCTAGAGCTCGGATATAGTCAAGCCCGTCCTGGTTCAGGCGACCAGCATGAACCATGGGAGCCATAAACAACGTGGTTTTCTCGATGTGCTCGTAAGGACGGTTCAGTGCCTGACAATGCCCACGCAGAACCTCCAGTTTTGTGCGTAGGTCGTCGAGTCCTCGCCCAAAGCCAATACTCACGGCATCAGCATACTGGGCCACCAAGCGCAGCATCTTGTTGCCGTGGCCCACAATCAAAATGGGTGGGTGGGGGTGTTGGAGAAAGAGTGGAGACCCAACGGTACTCGTGAGATGGTAGTAAGGTAACTACTCAGGTCAGCAGAGGACTTGCCAGAACATCACAAATCCAGGTTTTTGTAAAGAGGGTTGACAGCATTGGCATAAATAGAGTATTGTTTTTGTTGCTACCAAACTCGCCATAACGCTACGATAAAACCAGGCCGCTGCTGCTCGCTTGGTGCCGAATTTGTTAATAACAAATGTTGCCACTCAAGAGCCGGAAAACCGGCTGTTTTTTGACCGACAACTGGCCTACATATCTCTGACCATGCTTGTGAGGCAGTGTCAAGAGATAGCTTAGCGGTCATGACACCAACGAGCAGCATGGTAGACTCACCAGGGCCAGTGATCGGACTGGCAAGGTTTTATCGTAACAATTTTGAATGCCATGGCGGTGCCTTATAGTAGCGAAAACAGAGTATCTCTTTCTTCGTGTTTGCAAACGCTTACACTTTAAGGAGCAAAGGATGCAAGGCTTTTTAGAGGAACAGCTCGATGGCATTACGACAGGACACCGGCATCTTTTGGTTGCATGTCCTCAACGATTGAGTATCCTGGTCTACGTAATAGTCAGGGTGCAGAGATGGAAGAGGGAAGGTTTCTTCTGCTGGCAAAGGGGATAAACATCCCCAGGTGGAAATGATGGAATGCGCGTTGTTGACGTTTTAGCAGGTATCCTGGTGAGAGCATTTTTTCTGTTCTGGCTTCTCAGGCTGATTTCTAGGGAACTGGTCAAGGAAGAGTCTCTGTCTTCCCAAGGGAGGAATTGCAAAAAATCAACCGCATCCTGTCAATGTTCACACAAAATGAAAAGGCATTCGTCAAATACAGGGGGGAAAACATCCTGCCTGACTTTTCGTACAGCCTCTATTGTGAGAACACCTGATCTGCTTATTATGATAGGAGTTGTACTGTTTCCCGATAGTGGAAAGGACACAAGGACGTGAAACGATCTTCTTCATACGCTCAATTTCTAAGCTCTCGCAGCTGGAGATCCGTACTGGCACTTATTGCCGCTGCGGGTATTGTTCTCGGTGCGTTCAGTGTTTCTGGCGTGTCGACCCAGGCAGCCGGGTCGCTGCCCTGCGATATTTATGCTGCCGCTGGCACCCCCTGTGTCGCCGCACATAGCACGGTGCGAGCGCTGTTCTCCGCCTACAACGGACCGCTGTACCAGGTCAAGCGAGCGTCGGATTCCAAGACCACCAACATCGGAACTCTCACGGCGGGAGGCTACGCCAACGCCGCCGCGCAAGACAAGTTCTGTGCTGGTACCTCATGTATTATCACGGTGATCTACGACCAGTCTGCGAGGCACAACAACCTCACCATCGAAGGACCGGGTCAGCACGGTGGGCAGGATCACGGTGCCAACGCTGCCGCGCTCCCACTCACAGTCGGCGGTCATAAGGTCTATGGACTCTACGTGACAGCGGGCGTGGGCTACCGGGACGACTCCACCTCGGGAGTGGCAAAGAATGGTGCCCCGGAGGGGATGTACATGGTGACCAGCAGTACTCATGTCAACAACAGGTGCTGCTTCGACTACGGCAACGCCGAGACCAATAACAGAGCCAACGGTAGCGGCCACATGGACTCGGTCAACTTCAGCACTGAGTGCTGGTTCAGGCCGTGTTCCGGCTCAGGTCCCTGGGTGCAGGCCGATCTGGAAAATGGGCTCTTTGCCGGAGGAAATGGGTCCGATCTCAATAATAAGGGCAATCACAGCGCGTTCGTCACGGCCCTCGTCAAGAACAACGGGAAGAACAGATACGCCATCAAGGGGGGCAACGCGCAATCGGGTGCCCTGACCACCTGGTACAACGGCGCGGAACCCAACCGGGGTGGCTATTCGCCCATGCACCAGGAAGGGGCCATTGTGCTAGGAACCGGCGGCGACAACAGCAATGGGTCAGTCGGAACCTTCTTCGAAGGGGTGATGACAGCGGGCTACCCGACTGATGCGGCGGACAATGAGGTCCAGGCCAACATCGTCTCTGCCGGGTATTAGTAGCAACTACACTCTGTCGTCGGCCTCCATACCGACGACAGTAAGAGGTGAGGTGCTCTGCTGAGGGGTACGTGCCTCAGCAGAGCAGGCTTCAGCGTAATGGCTGATAGAACGGCGATACGCAACCGAGCCATCCTCTGGATCTTGATGGACGTCGGCATGCGAGCCTCTGATTACATTTCACGAGGAGAGTCAAACACCATTTTGCGTCCATTCTGTAGTTTCAGGCGATCGCACGCTAAGTCGCGAGGCAATGGGATCGGGCTACCGGAACGGACGTTCGGCAGCCCAACCAGCGGGTTCGTGTTGGGTCAGGCGTTTGTGTCGTCGTGCGCGAGCGACGACGACAGTTCCCGGTAGGCGTCGGCCTGGGCAAGCAAACGCTGGGCCTTTTGTTCCAGGTCTTCGACGGCGTCGGCACCGGCAGCCCAGCGCAGCGGTGGCTCGTTCTGGCTCGCCAGTTGAACCAGCGCCTTGGCGAGCTTGGAGGGGTCACCACCTTGCTTGCCGTTCATGCTGCTCCACGCAGTGACGGTCTGCTTAGTCTTCTCGACGTAATCCTCGATCGTGGGCTTGGCGTAGTTCGTCGACTCCGGCGTGAGCAGTTCCGTGCGGAAGAAACCGGGCTCGACAAGCATCGTGCGGATGCCGAAAGGCGCGACCTCAGGGGTTAGAGACTCCATCCAGCCTTCAACGCCGAACTTCGACGCCGCGTAAGCGGTGAGGAACTCGCCTCCGCTGATGCCAGCAGTCGAGGAGATCGTCACGATAACCCCTGAGCGCTGGGCACGCATGACGGGCAGCACGGCGCGAGTGACGTTCAGCGGGCCGAACAGAAGGGTCTCGACCTGTGCCCGGAAATCCTGCGGGGTGATCTCTTCAAAGAACCCGGCATAGAAGTTGCCTGCGTTGTTGACGAGGACATCGATGTGGCCAAATCGATCGACGGTTGCCTTCACAGCTGCCTGAGCATCCTCAGGCCTGGTAATGTCTAGCTTGACAACCAGCAAGTTGTCGGCCTCACCTACAGCCTTCGTGACCGTATTGCTGTTGCGGCCAGTTGCGACAACCGCATTCCCGGCGGCCAGAGCGGCCTTAGCAAGGTCGACGCCCATTCCACGGCCTGCGCCGGTAATAAACCAAACGTTCTTATCAGTCATAGAACCTCCTCTTCTCGGTTGTCTTTTTTTAATATGAGTTCCCAGGGCCGGGCGCAAGCAAGCTCACGCCTCTACGATGCCAGGAAGCGTCTCAGCAGGTTGAGTGCAGCATACACAGAAAGGCGCTTGTTATCACTACGTGTCACGCGCCGGCCAGCGTTATCGGTAGTGATGCTTCCTTCTGGTCCTTCCACCGCAATATAGACGGTACCGACTGGCTTTCCCTCCAATGGATCAGGGCCAGCTACGCCAGTAATACCCAGGCCAACATCTGCACCCAGGTACCCTCGTACAGCATGTGCCATTGCAATTGCCGTCTCTTTGCTCACAGTACCATGTTGCTCTAGTATTTCACGTGGCACACCCATCTGAGCTTTCAGCTCGGCACTATAGGCGACCAGGCCGCCTAGAAAATATGCGGAGCTACCACTCACATCCGTAATGACACTCGATAACAGACCACCAGTAAGCGACTCCATCACGCCTAATGTCTGATGACGTTCTTGCAAAAGGCGACCGACAACGCTTGCCAATGTATCACGATCTACACCAAAGACAGAACTTCCAAGCATCTGACGAGCATCAACTTCCATTGCTACTACCAACCGCTCAGCTTCCTCTATACTGTTTGCCTTCGCGGTGATACGTACATCAATCGCATCATCCTTGGCATAGGTTGCAATGGTGGGATTATTGCTATGCAGTAACGAACTGACGCGCTCCTCCACTGTCGATTCGCCCAGGCCTATCACGCGTAGAATGCGCGTGAAGATGCTGCCACCTAAAAAGGGCTGTAGCCTGGGAATAGCCCGCTCCTGCCACATACGATACATTTCTCTGGGTACGCCCGGCATCGCGACGATAGTGCGTCCCTCTTTCTCAACCCACCAGCCTGGAGCAGTCCCAATTGGATTTGGCAACACCTGCGCTGAAGGAATGAGTGTAGCTTGCTTCACATTTCGCTCAGGCATCTGTGCGCCCATACGAGCGAACTTTGCGCGTAGCTCGGCTTCCAGTTCTGGATCAACCTCCATTGTCTCGCCCATGAGAGCACTGATCGACTCGCGTGCCAGATCATCCTCGGTTGGCCCCAGGCCCCCAGTCATAATGATCAGTTCTGAGCGCTCCCATGCTCGTCTCAACGTCTCAACGATACGCCCCTGATTGTCTCCTACCTGCGAAACAAAATAGAGATCAATGCCCAGAGGAGCCAGGCTCTGAGCAAGATACGTGGCATTGGTATCAGTAATATGGCCCAACAATAATTCGGTACCACAGGAAAGTATTTCCGCTCGCATGCTTACCATCTCCCAAAAGTAATAGAGACAAAGTATCTCCGATTGCTGTAGAATAGAGAGCAGGCCGCACCTGCCCCCCGTGCCCTCTATGATACCATACAAACAGCATCATCAATATATTGTGTCCAAAAAGATTAAAATATCAACATCTTGTGCCAAAGGGGTTGTAATTAGCGTTCATTGCGAGTATACTGAGTTTCGGAGACTCCAACACGAAGATTATTTTAGTCAGAGCCCGCACCTCCAGATGGCCACTGAGGAAGTCGGGATTTTGTAACGATGTGCATAAGAAGGAGTATTTAAGGGATGTTAGAGCAGCAAGGGCGTCCTCCTCATAGTCAGAAAGAGTCCGACGAGCAACAGATAACAAAGCTAGAGGGTATTCGGCAGAAAGTCTTCATGGATCGGTACTCGCTGAAAGACCCCTCTGGAAATCCGCTAGAGTTCTATCCCGAACACCTGTGGGCACGCGTTGCACGTGGTATTGCCGCGATTGAGACGACGGAAGAGACACGGGCGGAATGGGAGAAAAAGTTCTTTGAGGCACTGACAGACTTTCAGTTTGTGCCAGGTGGTCGTATTCTGGCTGGTGCTGGTTCGGGACACCAGGTAACATACTATAACTGTATGCCGCCTGATCAGGAAGTGCTTACAGCCGATGGTTACCGACCCATTTCTGAAATCAAGGTGGGCGATCTTGTGGTGACACATCGCAATCGTCTGCGTCCAGTACTACACAGGTTTGAGCGTGAGACAGAGGAACCACTCTACATCATCCGCCCGAAGAAAGTAGGTTACGATGATCTGCGCCTGACCGGCGACCATAAAGTATACGTTGTCCGTTCAGAGTGGGTGAATAAACATAAGTCTCGTGATGGGCTACGTTTGCAGCATGAGCCGGATTGGATTCCCGCCAAAGAAATTAAACCCGGTGATTATGTTGCGGTCGCATATAACGGTGAGGAACACTCTCCTGACATAATCTCCCTCCTGGATTACGTTCCAGGATACGAAATGGAAGACGGCAAGCTTTTTAAACCAACAAAGCGCGGTGATCACGGTTATGTATCGGATTGGGGAACACACTACAAGATTCAAGATCGCCTGGAGCTTGATGGCGAATTGTGTTATCTGTTCGGGCGCTGGCTTGGTGATGGTTGTGTCGCTCATCGCACAGGCACAGATATTCCGTCAGGAATCAAATTTGTTTTTTCTTTGGATGAGAAAAATGAAGCTGTAGAAATAGCTCGAATTATCGAAGCCAAATTTGGTATCGACAGTTCCATCAAATTGAGCAGCACAGAACGCTGGTATGACCTGTGGGTAAATTCCATGCCCATTGGAGAGTTCTTTAAAGCATTTCTCGGTTGCTACAGTCATAGCAAGCAAATTCCTGACCAACTGATGCATCTGCCTACTGAACTTACGTTAGAATTGTTGCGTGGATTATTCAGCGCCGATGGTTATGTATCTGACAATAAACTCGGCATAGTGCTAGCAAACCGAACATTAACTATCCAGATGCATCAGCTTCTACTGCGAATGGGATACTTGTTCTCAATTCGTGAGAATACACATCACTTAGGACGTGTGCCTGCCTATCGCGTTCAGGCTACAGCAAATGAATGTGGGCGACTCTTTGAGCGTTTCTTTGGCGTTCAAGCACCTGAACATAACATCGATTTGAAATACTATTTTGAATACGATAACCTTAATTGGGTACGGATCGATGAAATTGCGATTGAAGATTATTCTGGCATCGTGATGGATATCGAGGTTGAGGAAGATCACTCTTTCGTTTCAGCAGGTATGGTCGTTTCAAATTGTTTCGTGATACCTAGCCCGGAAGATAGCCGCCATGGTATTCTCGACAATCTGAAGTTGATGACTGAGATCATGGCTCGTGGCGGCGGTGTAGGCATCAATCTCTCCACATTACGACCACGTGGTTCTTACATTAAGACTGTCAATGGAACGGCGTCTGGTCCCTGTTCGTGGGCACAATTGTATTCGGTGGCGACTGGGGATGTGATTCAGCAGGGCGGATCAAGGAGAGGCGCTTTAATGCTCATGCTCGACGACACCCATCCCGACATCGAAGAGTTCATCACAGTCAAGCGTACAGCAGGCAAGATCGAGCATGCTAATCTCTCCGTGTGCATCTCCGACGCCTTTATGCAGGCCGTTAAAGATGATACGGACTGGAACCTGACATGGGGTGGCGAGGTCAAGAAGACTATTCGCGCCAAGCAGTTGTGGGATCTGATCTGTACCTCGGCGTGGGAATCGGCTGAGCCGGGGATGGTGTTTATCGACCGCTACAATAAAGAATCGAACACCTGGTATTACGAGAATATACGCTGTGTAAATCCATGCGTTACTGGTGATACACTCGTTTACACTGATCAGGGACTGTTTCCCGCTCGTGAGCTTGCAGAACGTGGAACACCTGTCACGATTGCCTCTGTCGATGAAAATGGCACAACCATGCGCCCGGCCAGCCATGTATTCTCCACAGGTATTAAACCCGTCTACAAGCTTCAGACCACAGAAGGATATACAGTCCGGCTGACAAAAGATCACAAGGTATTCACTAAGAATGGGTGGAAAGCAGCCGGTGACCTGACTGCTGGCGAGAAACTACACCTACTCAATGGTGAAGGCGGCTTCGGTACTTCAGGTAGCAGTGATCTGGGCATGGTGCTGGGCTGGCTTATTGGTGATGGTTTTATCAATAAACAGCAACAGACAGCCGTAACGCTTTCGTTCTTTGGCGAGAAACGCAGCATTGCATCCCATTTTGCTGAAGCCACCAACAGACTGGTTGACACTCCGGCAGGCCAGAGGCAATATACCATAGGAGTACAGGATATACATGAACGGGATGAGTCGCGCGTTGAATCAGTCCGGCTCACACGTCTGGTAGACCCGGAATTATTCGAGGAAAAACTACAAGTCCCATCTTCAGTCTTTCATGGCTCACGTGAGATGCAAAAAGGTTTCCTGTCTGCCCTGTTCACCGCCGATGGTTCAGTCCAGGGAAGCATCGATAAAGGTGCCTCTGTGCGTCTCACCTCTGTAAGCCAATCTTTGCTTGAAGGGGCACAGCGCTTACTGCTCAATTTTGGGATCGCTTCGTGCATGTACAAAAATCGTCGTGAGCAAGGCATGCGCGACCTGCCAGATGGCAAAGGTGGTATGGCCTCATACGATTGCCAGGCATATCACGAACTTGCCATATCACGTAGCAATCTTGTGACATTTGCTCGGCAGATCGGCTTTCTGACGCTCGACAAACAAAGCAAATTGGAAGAGATTCTTGCTGACTACAGACGAGGACCATATCGCGAAGATTTTCTCGCAACATTCGAGAGCCTTGTAGCAGATGGCGAAGAGATGGTCTACGATCTGACAGAACCAGTCGCTCATCGTTTTGTAGGCAATGGACTTACTTTACATAATTGTGGAGAACAGGGTTTACCGCCTTTCGGCGTGTGCAACCTCGGGGCCCTCAATCTCTCCGCCTTCGTCAAAAACGACCGCATGGATTGGGACCGCTTAGCAGAGGTCAGCAGGATCGCGATGCGCTTCCTGGACAACGTCGTCGATGCGAACGAGTACTTCATTGAGGAGAACAAAGAGGCACAACTGGGCACACGTCGCACAGGACTGGGCACGATGGGACTGGCAGATGCATTGATCAAGATGAAGATCGCGTATGGCAGCGACAAGTCTCTGCCGATCATCGAGCGCATCTACACAACGATCCGCGATGCAGCATACGACGCTTCTGCAGATAACGCAGCGGAGAAGGGTGTATTCCCGCACTTTGAGCGCGATAAGTATATGCAAGGGAAGTTTATCAAACGGCTCCCCAAAATTGTCCAGGAGAAGATCAAGAAGCAGGGCATTCGTAACGCCGTACTGTTGACGCAGGCACCAACGGGAACAACGAGCCTCTTATCGGGTGTCAGTTCAGGCATTGAGCCGGTGTACGATTTCGCAATGATTCGTCGTGACCGTACGGGTGAGCATATCATGTACCATCCGTTGCTAGAAGAGTGGCGCAATAAGCATCCCAACGAGCCGACGCCGAACTACTTTGTCTCGTCGAAGGATCTGACGCCGGAAGAGCATGTACGCGTCCAGGCAATGGTACAACGCTATACCGACTCCAGCATCAGTAAGACGGTGAATGCGCCGAATGAGCATACTGTTGAGCAGGTGCAGAATTTGTATCGCCTGGCGTACGAATCGGGCTGCAAAGGCATCACCTATTATCGCGATGGCTCACGTGATGCCGTTCTGACACGCGTTGAGGATGAGAAAAAGGCGGCTGAGAAGGCTCAGGAGGCGAAGATGCCCGTGATCGAGCCCATCATGTCGATTCAGCAAGGACTCAAGCCACGCCCGGCAGTTGTGCACGGCTACACGCGTAACGTCAAGGCTCCAGAAGGCACGATCAACATTACCATCAATAGTGATGAGCATGGACCCATCGAGGTGTTCGTCAACGTTGGTAAGGCTGGTAGCGATATCGCGGCACTGGCCGAGGCGCTCGGTCGCCTGATCTCATTCAACCTGCGCATCCTCAGCCCGCTATCACAGACTGATCGTGCTCAGGAGATCGCCGATCAGTTGCGCGGTATCGGCGGTAGTCGCTCGGTAGGCTTTGGTATGCAGCAGGTCCGTTCGCTGCCCGATGCGGTGGCCCGTGCGTTGGAGTTGCATATGGAGTCGATCAAACCGACGCAGGAAGAGGAAACAGCGCAGAGCAGCAATGGCAATGGTCATAACCACGAGGAGCACGATGGAGCGACCAATCCTCTCAATTTGAGCCAGTTGACGGTGACTGGTAACCTGTGTCCGGAGTGTGGTTGTAACACGATGGTCTACGAGGAGGGCTGCCGCAAGTGTTACAGCTGCGGGCATAGCGAGTGCTAAGTTCGGACTAAGTTTTGGAGCCTGGGTACTCTATAGGAGAGCCTGGGAAGGAGCCTGTAGAGATGTTCCTGGGAAACGGGTAGGAGCGCACGCGCAAGATGACGCCCCTACCCGTTTCCCAACATTTCCCTCTAAACCTCTCAAGTTTATATCATCCCTGTAAATGCAACGCTTGCGTCAAAAACGCGGTCAGTTCACGATTGTATGACTGAGGATCGGTATTCCAGGATTCGGTATGTTCCGCATGGGGAACGCGCTCATAGGTGACAAAATCGGAATGAGCGTGTGCAAAAGCATCACTGACCTCAATCGGCGTCGTCGTATCATTTGTGCCGTGAAAGAGCAAGATGGGTATGGCTTTCTGTGGCAGATGGAGTTGATCGAGAGCAGCAAAATTGAGGCCACTGCGGATGTTCGCAATACTCTCGGCAATAGTGGCGATGAACGCTGGCACAGAACGTCTCTGGGCCTGAAACGCGAGCGTCGCTGGCAGATCCAGGACTGGCGCATCGAGCACAAGCGCCTGGACGTAATGGGCATAGGAGGAGCGATGCTGGAAAGCCTCGACAACAGCTCCTCCCTGGGACCATCCATAGATCACCAGGTGCTGTGCACCGTGCGACAGCGCATACTTGACCCCGGCTTCCAGATCCTGCCACTCGGTATCGCCAAGATGGTCAAAGCCGTCGGGACTGGCCGGAGAGCCTATATCATTGCGATAGGAAATGGCCAGCAGAGGCAGGCCAAGACTGGCCAGCGGCTGAAAGGAGCGCAGAGCTTCTTCTCGTGTCACCCCACGGCCATGGACCAGGATAGCCCAGGTGGTGCGTTTACCTGGCACAAACCAGGCAGGCATGGCTCCCAGAGGATCAGGAACCTGCACATCGTTGATCGTCAGTCCCAGGCGATCTTTGAGCATCCCCGAATAGACCAGCCTCGTCCAGAAGGTCAACATGCCACGAGAGAGAGGCCCGGTCGTTTGAAGAAGCTGGCGCGTGACAGTGTGAGCATCCGAGGAGAGAAGCGGGCCAACGATCGCCTGTCCAGCGGGCCACTGGATTTCAAACTCCCCTGGAGTCTGGGTATCAGAGGTGCGTTGAAATGTCACTGTCTTCGCACTTACATTGCTCACGGCAAGAGTATAGATGGGGTTATAGTGGATCACCTCGAGGATGGCATTGGAGAAGTAGATCCCTATGCCGCCAATTACCGCCGTCACGAGCAGCAGGAGGGCGAGTAGGATTACCAGCACGATCTTGATCATGCGCCGCTGCGGATGTTTCTCGACTAGCGAGGCAGCCGCTAAAGTGCCTTTATTACTTTTTTCCAAATTATGCACCTAATACATCTTTATCATACTTTTAAATTACCAGTCTCTTTCAGAATGGTGCAAGCCTGGTTTAAAAACCAAGGTCAGAAGGGAAAGAACGTCAGTAATGAGTCAGCTAGCAATCCCCACGCGAGGCGAATTTTCGATCTCTATTATCTGCTCGAACTCATCCTCATCGAGGTTCTTCACACATTCGTCGCAATAAGCATGTTCTATAATGTCGTATTCAGCAACGACCTGTGTTGCAGGCTTTCCACATTCAACAGGTAGTTCCAGATGCATCCAATATTGCGGTGCATAGCGCCCCTCAGCCTGAATATGGAACAGGCGCATTTTCTGCTTTGTCTCATCGGCAGATAGGTTGGCAAGGATGGCCTTGCGCTCCTTACAGTTGCGCAGATGCTGGCTCATTTTTGGTTTATCAAACTCACCCTTGCAGAAACTACAGACGCCCTTTGTCACTATTTTCGGTGTAACCTTCGTTTTCACACACTCACTCCCCTCTTTCTATTATTATAGATACGCAAATGCCCTCAGGAAGTTGCGCTTGTATATGCATACGAACCTCTGCTCATATCAGCCCTGGCTCACCTGCGAGAGGCAGGGTAAACCAGAAGGTTGCCCCCTCACCAGGGCGGCTCTCGACACCAACCGATCCTTTATGCTGCTCTATAATAATCTTTGATATGTATAAACCCAACCCCAATCCTGATTTTTCAGCAGTGCTATTTGTAGGAATCCCTGTTTGATAAAAACGTTCCCAGATACGCTGCTGCTGGAGGGGAGTCACCCCCGGCCCCTGATCACGCACAAAGACGCATACGCTGGTTTCCTCCATAGTGACGCCAACCTCTATGCTCCAATCTGCAGGAGTATACTTGAGGGCATTGGTGAGATAGTTGACAAGCACCTCACCAATACGATCTTCATCGGCAATCACTGACACCACTGATTGCGACGATGGCAATAATTCAATACGATGCGTGCCTGCTATCTGCTGCTGGATAGAGACCACATCCTGCACTATCCTGATGAGGTTACACTCTTTTAGCGAGAGCTCAAATGTATGCTTCTCCATTCTAGACACATCAAGCAATTCCTCCACCAGACGCGTCTGTATACCTGCCTGCTGCTCCGCCTGCTGCACAAATAGCTTGATCTTGCTTATCATTTCATTCACCTTCGGAGAGAGGGCTCTGGGGAGATCCGCAAGATAAATGTACGCCAATTCAAGAAAGCCTACAATGCCGGTAAGAGGCGTACGGAGTTCGTGGCTCACCATGCTGACGAACTCCTGCTTACGTCGTTCAACTTCTTTGCGATCGGAAATATCGAGGATGACCTCCAATGCCAGCCCTTGCTCCTGATCAATCAAGGTTCCTGCAACGAGAGTTGGGAGCCGATGGCCATCTTTGCACAGATATTCCTTTTCCCAGGGCAGTGCTGTTCCTGCTGCAAATAGCGCGGCAATGGCCTGTTCTTCCTTCTCACGATCCTCTGGTGGTATGAGCTCTTGCCAGGAGATAGTACCCGAGAGCAGTTCTTCCCTATTGTAGCCAAGCATCTGCACAAAGCAATCATTGATTTCATGAATATAGCCATGCGCATCAATGGCAATCACACCAATGATATTAGAATCAACCAGACTACGGAATTCTCGTTCACTGCGATGGAGACGACGCTCCAACTCCCGTCGCCGTGTCACATCGCGCAAGACGATCACCCCGCCCACGATCTTGCCTGATGCCTCATATATTGGTGCACCTCTGGTATCAAAGGAACGCATATGTCCTTCTTGACCACGAAAGAAGAGATCCATCGTATTTTTGCTGGACAGGCGTTCTCCATGGAGCACCCGAACAAGCGGCCACTCCTCCTGAGGAAGCAGGTTTCCTTCCATATCAAGTGGTTGCATATGAGCGGGATACCGTGATAGAGTGGAAAATGAGAGTTCATCGCCCGGCTGCAGACCACTCCCCTTATAAAAGGCCGAATTAGCGTGCACCAGTTGTCCTTGCTCATCACACACAATCACGATATCCGTAATCGCCTCAAAGATTGCTGAAAGCTGGCTAGCCCGATGAGCTGCCTCTTGTTCCGCCCGGCGAAGCGCTTCCTTCTCTTCCTTCAAGAGACGCACCAGTTCCTCAACATGAAGACGTGCCTGTACCTGTTCAGTAACCTCGATGCCATGAATTAAAATCCCATCGACATTGCCATCAGCTTTACAAAAGGGTTGATACACGAAATTGAACAATCTCTCTCCCTGAGCACCATCTTTCTCGCAGTCAAATTGCACCGACACCTCCATCCCCACAAACGCCTTACCAGTGGTATACACCTCATCTAAAATCGCTGCATGACCCTGTGACGCGAGGGCCGGTAGTGCCTCCTTGAAACCCTTTTCCTGAAGCTGACTCTCTATTTTACCTACTGTCTGCAGAAAGAGGGGATTGGCAAGCTCAAAGCGGTGCTCCGGACCGCGCAAGATAGCAATGTTGGCCGGAGCTTGCATAAAGAGGTCATGCAGAAGCGCACGTGCCTCCTCCGCTTCTGCACGTGCCACCTGCTCACGTGCAAGTAACTCGCTGCGCTCCCTCTCTGCCTTGAGTGTTGCGGAAACATCGCGAGCGATACCTTGCAATTGCCCGGTAGAAAGACGCTTCGCACTCAATTCAATAGGAAGAATACTCCCATCTTTGCATATCATACGCCACACAGTACGCGTCGTTTTACCGACAAGCAGAGGTCTGGCTCTTGTAAGTATTCCTCCACGATCTTCCTCAACAGTGAGATCCTCAACGCGTTTACTTAGTAGTTCCTCACGGGAATAGCCAGACATGAGGCAGGCAGCAGTATTGACCTCTAGATAGCGGCCCTTCAGATCGGTCAAGAAAATTCCATCGGATGCCTGCTCAATAAGGACCCGGTAGCGTTCCTCGCTCTGGCGAAGACGTTCCTCGGCCAGCTTGCGTTCCGTAATGTCACGGTAATTTGCCACTAAAGACTTGATAGCTGGATCGTGCAACAAATTAGTAATGGTTCCATCTATCCAAAGCCAGGAACCATCTTTATCATGCAGGCGATGTACAATCGAGATAAAATCCTCGTGATGGTCGAGCATCTGTTTGACATCGGAAGCCACTCTCTGCCGATCATCGGGATGAATAAGCTCCATCCAATTCATCTGCGCCAGTTCCTCAGGAGTATACCCAATAATACGTTCAGTCGAGGGGCTGGCATATATTACGATGCCATCTGGACTCATAAGGGTAATTCCATCAGTACTACGTTCTATGAGGGAGCGGAACAATTGTTCATTCTGTTTGAGTATTTCTATAGTCATGCATCCCACCCTTTCTAGCCAGCCTTTGCTGAACGATGCTATCAGGAAGTAAAAGGCAAGGACATTTCTGTCTAAATAAGTACTGATGGGTTTATCAGGAAGATCATGGATAGTACTATCGAGATAATTTTCTTGAAAATGGCCCTTTGTACATTTGTCATAAAGCACTCATCGATCAGTGGAGATACAACATTTCCCGTACTACTTGATTTGACTGAGGTACCTATCTACTATTAATCACAAATATGGTATGTCACACTGACTTTCATGTATAGATATTCCATTCACTCCTAATAGACAGTTATGAGAACAGGTGGTTGACCGTTTCTAATAATAGCACATATATACATAAGAGTCAATCATATTATCTATTTATCTGATTTGCATTACTGCCTGGTTGTGGAGAAATGGAACAGCATGTAGAGGCGTTTCGTGGTAATAGAGGCGAGAATTAGAGGGCTTTCACGGGCTTGTCAACGGCACACCCACCATTTTGGCATAATACCATCCTATGGAGGGCAAATGCTAGAGGCGTCAATGGTGGGTGTGCCGTTGACAAGCCCGTGTGAGACTGGTTATTGTATACATACAATTCTTGCCTGTTAGCACAGCGATCCCTCACCATTTGGATGCAAGCATGCACTCCCTCGGAAATGCAGTACTATTCAGACGTAGCTTAATCGAGTTCTGTTGATGGCAACAACGACTCGCTGCTGGACTCGACACTCTGACCTGCAATTACATCCCGGTTACGCTTCTCTTTTTGCCCCCATATATAGAAGACGAGGGTCAGTACAACAATCACGGCCAGAGGTATCCACTGCGTCAATTCATACGTCATTCGGCTCACTCCACTTTTGCTCACGTAAGATGTGGTGGGGATGAGGATGAAGTAGGCGGCGATGGCAGCATAGGCAAATGGCAACAACGTCACAATCCAGGCACCAACCATACCGCCCGGAACACGATAGGTACGCGGCACATCCGGATAGCGATAGCGTAGAAGCAGAAACGCCGGGAAGATGAGCAGATACGCAAGAGTATTCGTCGAAAGCGTAAAGCCCAGAACCAGCGCGAAAAGGGTTGAAATATTACCAGAGCCAAAGGCCGTAATCAGAATTGCCGCAGCCATTGCTATCGTAGCCATAGTACCAGACATGATATTGACAGCGATAGGCGTGCCATATTTTCTACTAAAACGACCAAAGAGGCTCGGCGCAGTGCGGTCAAGCGCACTCACAGCATAGGTTCGATCGGCCCCCATCAGCCAGGTACCACCACTGGAAGCCAGAGCGATTACAAAGCCGAGCGCAATCAACCAGCCAAGGCCTACTGCAATCTGATGAGGAAGGACGTTTGCAACAGCCTGGTATGCATTGAGGAAGCTACCAACGCCGGTGAGTTGATTTTTGGGAAGAGCAAAAAGGATGACAACCAGAAACAAAACATAGGTGACTACAGCAATCAACCCGGCTCGAATCAACGAACGAGGCACATCACGTTGCGGATCATGCATCTCTTCAGCAGCACCACTCTGCACCTCAAAGCCAACCCATTGAAATATGAGCACAGGAAAGATAGCACTGAAAACCAGTCCCCAGTCGCTGGGAATCAGATCAGCGGTACCAAAGTGAGCACCTTTGGAGTAACCACCTGCAATAAAAAAGATGCCCAACAGGATGAAGACACCAAGCAAGGTCAGTTTGATATATGAGCCAAAGACAGAAAGCCATTTGCCCACACGTAACGACATAATCGCACACCAGGTTGTTCCCCAGATGAAGAACAGAGCGATTACCATCTCGATAATTGCATCGCTGGTTTTAGTCCCACCAAAGAAATAGCTCGCATTACCAAACCAGAAGATTTTGATTGCAGCAATCGAACTGACCGCCAGAGTACCACCAATCCACAGCGGATTGGAGATCCAATAGAGCATGGCCGTCAGAGCGGCATAGAAGCGTCCTCCCGCCAGTTTACACCATTCATACACCCCCCCTTCTTTTGTGAAAGTGCTGCCAAGCTCCGCCGTAAGCAATCCATAGGGCATCAAAAAGGTGATTGCTGAGAAGAGAAGCCATGTAAGCGCCTGCGATCCATTTGCAGAAAAAGCGCCAAGCGTATCAAGGCCGATAAGAGCTGCTGAGGTAAAGAAAATCATGTCCAGGTAACCAAGTCCCCTTTGGAGCTTTTGCTTCTCCTCAAGGGCCGCTGCTGTAGTAACTTCAGGGAGACCAATTTGCATAAAAGGTACCTCTTTCCCGTCATAGACAGAACTGACGATCTTTTTTTGCCGTAGAACCTTTGCGATAACAGCACCATAGATAAGTATAACATAATCTATATTCCTTTTTCGTTAGTGCCGATATACTATCTCTTAGCAATGGATAGTATGACCACAAAGAAACGCGCAGCCGAGCTTGACACCCTTCTCACACACAACGTATGCTACTATTCAGGTACTTCAAAAAGGGAAGTATAGAGTGTATGGCTATATGACAAGCAAGAAAAGGATGTGTTTCATGAGCTTATCAGAAGCGACAACACCCATTAGCATCAACTTTCATTTTGACCCCCTCTGTCCGCTGGCATGGCGTACAGCATTGTGGGTACGCGAGGTACGGAGCACACGACCAGTTGACATCCACTGGCGATTGTTCAGTCTTGAAGTCGTGAATCGCAAGGAAGGAGTTGTGCCTGATTATGTAAGCAATGGATGGATGGCTTTGCGTACATTGGCACTGGTGCAACGGCAAAAGGGCAACGAGGCGGTTGAGAAGCTCTACGTTGCCCTGGGAAATGCTCAGCATGGCCGCAAGGAGAGTATTCGGGAGCGCCCGGTTGTTGAGGCTTGTACGCAGCAGGCTGGACTCGGACAGGACTTTGTGGATACCGCTTTGAATGACGAAAGCACGATTAAGGATGTGCTCAATGATCATCAGGAGGCCGTCAACCGCTATCATGCCTTTGGCGTTCCAACGATTGCCATTGAAGACTCCAATGTGGGTTATTATGGGCCGATTATCCATACAGTACCGACTGGAGAGGAAGCCGCCGAATTGTGGGATTATACAGCGTGGGCCTTGAAACAACCGAACATTTTTGAATTGAAGCGTGATCGAGCGCAGGCGCAATGGGGTCCAGTATCTGCTAGCATTTAGGCGAGAAAGAGCGATGAGAAACAGGTCTCCATCGCTCTCTTGTCCTTTCTATAGAAAAGATAGATAAAGAGCTATAGCTTCTTTGATATTTGTAACAGCTTCCTCTACAGACTCCCCTTCGCCGATACAGCCAGGAAGAGACGGGACAAAGACTGTATTGCCACCTTCTTTAGATGGCTCAAGCACGACTTTAAATCGCATTTGTTTCTCTCCCACAGTTATCCATCATACATTTTCTTAAACATGCTTCTTCAAAAAGCGCTCCATACGTACCAGAGCCTCTTCTAACTTATTATATGCCGTACAATATGCGGCACGAACATAGCCAGCGCCAGCCACACCAAACGCACTGCCGGGGACAACAGCAACCTTCTCCTCAAAGAGCAACTGCTCCGCAAACTCTTCGTCAGTCATACCAGTAGCACCCACGTAAGGAAAGGCATAGAAGGCACCATGTGGGGCACAAGTAGGCAGTCCAATGCGATTGAGTCCCTCTACAAACATGGTGCCACGACGTGCATAGTCGGCATGCATCGCTTCCACATCCTCCTCGCCGTGACGCAGCGCCTCAAGAGCAGCTTCCTGGGCCGCAGTTCCCGCACACATGATGGTGTACTGGTGCACTTTGAGCATCGCTTCCAGAATATGGATGGGGGCCGTGACATAGCCAACGCGCCAGCCTGTCATAGCATAAGCCTTGGAGAAGCCATCCAGCAAAATAGTGCGTTCCTGCATACCGGGGAGAGCAGCTAGGCACACATGCTCGGTCCCATAGACGAGGCGACTATAGACTTCATCGACTGCCACAATCAGGTCATGCTCGATGGCAAGTTGCGCGATGCCCTCCAGTTCGGCTCGTGGCACCACAGCGCCAGTGGGATTATTGGGGTTGCCGATCAGAATCATCTTCGTGCGCGGCGTAATGGCTGCAGCAATTTCAGCAGCACGTACACCAAAGTTGTATTGTGCATAGGTGGGCACCGGAACAGGCACGCCGCCCGCCAGCACAATATCGGCCTCGTAAGCAACGTATCCTGGATCAGGCGAGATCACCTCATCGTCGGGATCAATGAGCGTACGCATCGCCAGATCGACACCTTCACTTACACCCACCGTCACCAGAATCTGATTGACGGGATTATAGATAAGACCATAGCGACGCTGCAACATAGCAGCGATCTCTTCTCGTAACTCCAGGGTGCCATAATTGGATGTATAACGCGTGTGTCCCCGGGCAATAGAGTTTATACCAGCCTGGCGAATATGCTCCGGCGTCACAAAGTCGGGTTCGCCAACGCCCAGCGAGATTACTTCCGGCATCGTATTGATGATATCAAAGAATTTTCCGTATTCCCGATGGCCTGACTTTGCGTACCCGTTGCGCCAATACTTCACGTTTGACTGAATCCATAACGACCAGATCACTCCTTTTCCATTCAACGGCGAGAGGTTACTTTAGCAATGAACAAAGTTGCTCAATCCCACACTACCAATTAGCCTACATTGTACAATATTGTCTGGCAACATCAATATGCACGAGAGAGAGTATAGTACCTCTGGTTTTCCTTCTCCATCTTTTAATACTAATATCCATTTCATCTCACATGAAATCTTTCCTTATGCTTTTTCATATGATAGCACAGGCACACTACAAGCTTCCTAAATAATACGATAACCAGTAATAAACTGCGTTGCCCAGAGGAAACAGAGCGTACCAGCAATAGATATATAGAAAAGGTGGAACCAGCGATTGCGCCCAAGTTGAGCGAGGATCAAGAAGAGAGGGAAAATCACCAGCATATTTCGCCCGACTCCCATCAATGGCCATGGCAGATAAGCAGGTAACACATTTGCAAACAGCCAGAGAAGAGCTGCATAGAGCACATAGCTCCAGTGACGATTTCCAAGGCGACAAACCCCAACAATACTTAGAACGATGAGGAGCAATGCAAACAGATCAGGAAACAGATCAAGTGAAGAGGCAAGGAAAGCTTTGAGGGCATTGTGTTGTTTAAAAGCAATGTTTATTGCATTTACAATTCCATACCAGGGGACATGAAGTGTTCGTTTCCAGGAGAGTTGCGCATGCGAAAAGGCCAGCGCGTCACCATAATGATAGTAGCAATAGAGAGAAAAGATTCCCAGACCCAGCGGAATAAGCAATCCACTCAGCGCATCCCAACGAATTGCGCGCAAGCGGAACGAGCGTTGGCGTAGATATTCAAAACAGAATGGCAGGAAGAGAAAAATACCGTTGGGCCGTGTCAGGCAAGCAAGCAGTCCTATCAATGCAGCTAACCACCAGCGATTATGTCGCATCGCATAGAAACTGAGAACCGTCAGGCACAAGAACAGCAATTCCGGATAGATCGCCCAGAGGAAGAAGGCTGTTGGAAACACAAGCATATATAACACAGAGCGTTTCGCCGCCTCTTCACCCAATTCTTCTAACACCAATTGATATAAGACGACCATCAGTACCAATCCAGCAAGAGACGAAATGAGCAACCCCCCAATTATCACATTAAAAATACTCAATGTTATACCATGAACCAGCATTGGGTAGAGAGGAAAGAAAGCCGCGAGCCCGTGATTTGTCCCATACCCATTCTTTGCAATTGCCAGATAATAGACGCTATCATAGCGATCCCAGGTGCGCCAGAGTACACTCAACGAATTTATGGGAACTAAATCACCAATATTTGCTGTACTGGCCGGAATCATTAAGACCGTTGCATAGAGCGAAAGAACGATGAGCACTATATGCGCCACAAGATAAGAAGGGAAAATCTGCTTAAATGCTGGTGACCAGAAATTTACAAACATACCCACACGATTCTGATGCGGTTGGGCTACGGCAACAGTCGATACGGTTGGCTGTTCTGATATTTCTGGAAGGGATGCTACTCCCTCTACTTGAGTATGAACAAGTAGCTTTTCATCGTGCATCGTTAAGGCTCTCCTCTCATTCAATTTAAATAGAACATATATTGGTCAACATCTATAATATGACGATATGCTGACCCTTATAGGATGGCTCTCCATCCTGCCAGGAGAAACATTCGAGCCGGGAGTAGAGGCGTCACCTTGCACGTGCCCGCTCCCCAATGAGCAATGTCCCTCAGGAAAATAGGCGCACACAAGGTAACGCCTCTACCCCTGGCTCTCCCAAAAGGATATAGACCCTCTATAGAGAGCAACTTACAGTTTACTTATCCAAATTTACTGACGTAGCAGCCAGTATAAACTCTTCACCTACGTGACATATAGTACTTTTTTTGGAAAACTCTCAACTAAAGTCCTCAAACATTCTTCAAAAGACAGATAGCAGAGGGACTTAAAACTACAGGCAAACATCGTCACGTGAACACACACGAAAAGGCGTAACGAGCCTCTACGATGTATCTTAAAAGTTATTCTATTCCTAATCCTCTCACCTTCTCGACCATGCCGGGAAGAATGGCAAGGATGGCATCAATATCAGCCTCAGTATTCGTTTTCCCCAGAGTCAGGCGCAGGCTGCCATGCGACCACTCGGGAGCAAGGCCCAGAGCAATCAAGACATGAGAAGGATCAACGGAACCTGAGGTGCATGCTGAACCAGTCGAGGCTGCAACACCAAGCAGATCGAGGTTGAGCAGAATCGACTCACCCTCAACGCCTTCAAAGCAGAAGCTAGCATTATTCGGCAAACGTTCGCCAGGATGTCCGGTGAGTCGACTTCTGGGAATGGTCAACACGCCTTCTATTAAGCGGTCACGCAGAGCCTTGATACGAGGCGTTACCTGGGCCATTTCTTCCTGTACCAGTTTCAGAGCAGTCGCGGTTCCAACAATACCCGCAACATTCTCTGTTCCAGCGCGGCGTCCACGCTCCTGTGAACCACCTTGAAGCTGGGGTAAAATGCGTACACCCTGACGCACATACAGAGTACCCATGCCCTTCGGTCCATAGAATTTGTGCGCCGAGAGCGAGAGCAGATCGACATTGAGCGCCGCAACATCAATTGGTAGAGAACTGCCAGCCTGTACGGCATCTACATGAAAAGGGATCTTTTTCGCACGACAGATACGCCCGATCTCGGCAATCGGTTCAATCGTACCAATCTCATTATTTGCATACATAATTGAGACAAGGATCGTCTCATCCGTTATCGCACGTGCTACTGCATCGGGATCGACACGACCATACTCATCAACAGGCAGATAGGTTGTTTTGAAGCCGAAACGTTCCAGATACTGACAGGTGTGCAATACTGCATGGTGTTCAATCGATGACGTAATCAGGTGATTGCCTTTTTTCTGAGAAGCATAAGCAATACCCTTGATAGCCAGATTATCACTTTCAGAGCCACAACCAACAAAGGCGATCTCTGTGGGACGACAATGGATAACATCGGCCACCTGCTCACGGGCATGCTCTATCGCCTGCATCGCGTGGCGTCCTAATGTATAGATGCTGCTAGCATTACCATATTCCGTTGTAAGATAGGGAATCATCGCATCCAATACCCGTGGATCAAGCGGAGTGGTAGCGGCATGATCCAGATAAATGGTGCGTACAGGCGAAGTGCCCTGCTCCTGATTATTCGTTATCATAATTTTTTCTTCTTAAAAAAGCCCTCATTCATACTACCACTACGATAGCCCAGAAGGTCAATGGTGACATACGCATAGCCAATTTTGCGCAGCCCATCGGTTACGCGACGACTCATCTCTTCTTCGATCAGGCGCGGCATCTCCACGCGCTCTACCTCAATACGTGCAATCTTATCATGATGGCGCACACGTAACTGATGGAAACCCAACTCGTGCAGCAACTTTTCTGCTTTGTACACCATTTGTAACGAGGCCACATCGACCTTGCTCCCATAGGGAATACGCGAAGAGAAACAGGCCAACGCCGGTTTGTCCCACACTGGAACACCAAGCATACGAGCAACGGCACGAATCTCGCGCTTCCCCATATCGGCTTCCTTCAGGGGACCACGCACGCCAAACTCGCGTGCCGCCTTCTGTCCAGGACGATAATCACCATCGTCATCCCTATTCACACCATATGCAATATGACGCAGGTTATATTGCTTTGCAAGCGGCTCTAATTGAGAAAACAGTTCAGTTTTACAAAAGTAACAGCGATTGACGTTATTGGCGACATAGCGCTCATCTTCCAGTTCATGGGTTTCCAGCGTAAGCAGAGAAATGCCCATCCGGGTAGCGACGGCGATAGCCTCAGAGGTCTCCTCAGGAGCATAGGCTTCAGAGGATGCAAGCGCTCCCATAGCCCGCTCACCCAGTACATCGTGCGCCACTTTGAGCAAGAGCGCACTATCGACACCACCAGAATAGGCCACGAGCACTGATCCCATTTCGCGCAGAATCTCTTGCAGACGCTCATATTTTGCCTGTGTCTCAGCATCTAGCCCTACAACATTTTCGTTATTGACATCGGTCGTCTCAAGCATTATGTTACTCCAGGTAGGGTATGAAACGCAGACCGCCAATATATTTCTCGGTCTCTATTGATACCCGGTCGCTATTATACCATAGATATTCATAATAGCTTTACTCTTCGCACACGATCAAAGGGGAACAATTCATGCCAACACACGGTTCATGCGCCGCAATTATCCTGGCAGCAGGGAGCTCTAGCCGCATGGGACCTGGACGCCACAAGCTGCTCCTACCACTGGGGAATAGACCTGTACTGGCACATGTCATTGCAGCGGCGCTTGCCTCGCAGGCACGCCCAATAATGATCGTTCTGGGGCACCAGGCCGAGCAAGTGCGAACGCAGATAGCTACCTTTATTACCTTCCCCGATGTAATCAGTGTAGAAAATCCCAACTATCTGCAAGGAATGAGCACTTCATTACGTACAGGACTCCAGGCGCTTATACACACTCAAAACACGTGGGAGCAAGCATTCCATTCCCTCAATGGTGTTATTATTATGCTTGGAGATCAACCTCTGATGACATCACACAGTATTAACGCACTGATTACCTGCAAACAGACAACAGGAAAACGCATTATCGCCCCATTATACAACGGCAAACGTGGCAATCCAGTCCTATTTGACGCCAGTCTCTTCCCCGAACTGCTGGCAATTAAAGGAGATGAGGGAGCTCGCAGCGTCATTGAGCGGCATAAACAGGAGGTAACTACCATCGAATTGAGTGATGCAATAGCAAGCTATGACGTAGATACCTGGGAGGCTTATCAGGCAGTTGTGGCTGAGTGGGAGAAGAAACAGGAACAAAGGGAACATGAGCATGGAGAAAAATGAACAGGACAGGCGCAAACAACAGGCGCGGTTCTGGCTCGACTACAGCCACCAGCTAGCAACAGCTATTCGTTATGTTGAGTCATTAGCGGCAGCAGAACGTGCACTACTACTGGATGAAACAAGCGCCGAGGCCCATTATGTCAGAGGAACATGCATGGCGATGCTGGCACGTTATGACGAGGCACTCACGGATTTTAACGAGACGCTACGACTGAATGAAACGTATGTACCGGCATGGGATGGAAAAGCCTGGGTGCTTGGCATTATGGGAAAGAAAGAGGAGGCGCTGGCTGCTATTAATAGAGCATTGGAGCTTGATCCTGACTATTTTGAAGCTCTGAAGCGCAAAAAACGCCTGGCGGCAATGGAGCCTTCTTGAAGGCACTTGATGCCTCCTATCGTTTCAGGAAAAGTCTTTTACTTTACCGATGGCTGCACGCCCATATCTTTACTAAAAGAAATCTATCAAAACAAGCCTTATCGGGAACCATTCTCATCACAATAACTGTATATCTTTTACGAAGGCAATTGTAGAGAATTATACTACTCACATTTCGGACGATACGAGTGAACTACCAATGAGTTGAAGACTTTGTGATTTTCACACCGAGCGCATATAAATTCAGGGGGTAACAGGTGTCTAGAAGAATGACGATGTATTCGGATCCCGACCGTCCGCATAGTAAAGTGAAACCCACGCGGTATCGCCTTGGCCGTCTTTTCAATCTGGCTCGTCCTTACTGGTGGCAGTTCGCCATTATTCTCCTGGCCGCCTCGCTCACAAGCGCATTGACCATTGCCTATCCAGCATTGACGGGGCAGATCATCGATAGTGCTATTAACAAAAACACGAATGCTCTCCATAGCATTATCTTCCTGCTGCTTGGCCTGGGGGTCGCGCAAGCCCTTATTAGCTTCCTACAAAATTACTGGATGACCAACATCGGTGAAAAGATTGTGATCGAACTACGCATACGTCTGTTCAGTCATCTGCAGAAGCTTTCACTCAGCTTTTTCCAGGATAATCGCACGGGAGAATTACTGAGTCGCCTGACCAATGATGTATCACTGGTACGCTCGGCTGTTACCAATAACTTGATTAACTTCATACAAAGTTTGATCACACTCCTCCTCGGTCTGGCGGTGATTATTGGTGGTCCGAACATCATATTGGCAACGGCGAGACAATTCAATATCAATGTTCCACTCGCCCCTTCAAACATCTCATTCGGCCCGACGCTGCTCATTACCGCACTCATCCTGTTCCCTGTAGCGTTTCTTCCCATCATTGCCAGCCGCTCGCTACGTAAATTTGCGAAACAAGAACTAACGAAACTGAGTGAAGCGACTGCGTCATCGGAGGAAGCAATCAGTAATGCCAAGATCGTCAAGGCATTCACGCGCGAAGAATACGAGGTTGAACGTTATAACACACTTGCCTGGCAACAATTTAGCATTGTGCGAAAGCGCTCACGTCTACAAAGCCTTGTGGGGGGCGGTACGGGCCTGATCAGTTCCGTGGGCATAGCCGTATTTCTCTGGTATGCAAGCTCGGCAGTGCTTAACGGAAGCCTCACTATCGGCATCCTGGCAACCATCGTAATCTACTTTGGCATCCTCTCTCAACCGTTTATTACACTCGGTACGCTCTATGCTCAATTTCAGACAGCCCTGGGAGCTGCCGAGCGCATTTTCGAATTGCTCGATCAGCCTGTGACGATTGCAGACGAACCCGGTGCCCTTCCGCTACCACCTGTTGAGGGAGACGTGGGCTTCGAAGAGGTTGAATTTAGCTATGATGAACAAACAACCGTGCTGCATAACATCACATTTGAAGCCGAGCAGGGCAAAGTCGTGGCACTGGTTGGACCCAGCGGAGCTGGTAAAACGACAATTGCCAACTTGATACCACGCTTTTTTGATATTCAGGGAGGGCGCATTACCGTCGATGGCTACGATATCCGCCATGTGCAGGTCAAAAGTTTGCGTGAACAGATCGGAATAGTCCTTCAGGAACCGGTACTTTTCGGCGCTACGATACGCGAAAATATCGCGTATGGACGTCTGGATGCAACACAGGCAGAAATAGAAGAGGTAGCCCATGCAGCGAATGCGCAAGAATTCATCACGCAACTGCCACAGGGCTATGAGACGCTTGTTGGTGAGCGTGGCGTCAAACTCTCAGGCGGACAGAGACAACGCATCGCCATTGCACGCGCACTCTTACGCAATCCACGTATTCTTATTCTGGATGAGGCTACCAGCTCACTGGATAACGAAAGTGAACGATTGGTCCAGGAAGCGCTTGAACGCTTGATGCATAAACGCACAACGATAGTGATAGCGCATCGTCTGACAACTGTGCAGAACGCCGACAAGATCGTGGTCATCGAAAAAGGCCACATCATTGAGCAAGGAAAGCACGAAGAGCTACTTGAGCGCCAGGGAACATATTACCGCCTCTATACGCGAAAATTGCAAGACGAAATCGAGGAGATCTGGTCTTGAACGAGCGATGTATATCGACACACCATTTCCTACCTCAAAAGAGCCTTCCCGTCGCTTCTCGATAAAGAAAAACGACGGGAGATTATTCAGGCAGCAAGGATCTGAGATAGCAATTGGCGACATTTCATCGTCTGATCCAACACATATTTCACCTCATCAATACCAAAACCACTACTCCCTTTTACCTCTCCACCCGTCTCCTTCAGGCGTAATTTGACATTATCCTCTGCTACCTTATAGTGAGGCATGCGGAAAGAATACATTTTCGTCACCAGAGAATGAAGAGCACGTATAGAATTCTGCTCATCCTCACATAATGCCCGTCCTGATGAGAGACGCTCTCTTATACTGGTCATTAACGATTTTTGGCCTGCGAAGAGTTGACAAATCTCCTGATACACCGTAGGAAGGCGCACGATGTTGGCCTGCACGTATGGTATATATATCTTGTCACTGCAATCCGATCCCCATATGATCAGATCAATATTTAATATCGACATCTCAGCTCCACTGGGAGCGCTGTATGCTCGATCTTTCACTTTAAAGGGTTCAAAAAATGGTCGTATATAGTGAGTGAATACTTCAGTAGTTATCCCTCTTTTTACCTGTACGATTGCATCAATCATAACCTGAAAGTTATAAGCTGCGGCATAACAATGATCAGCAAAAAGCTTTTGATCGAGAGGATAATAGCATGCCTGTATTATCTCCTGGAGACAGGAATCAAGAGAAGCCATCCCACGTCGTAAGCTATCTATGAAAATGCCTTCTTCCAGGCGAGATGTGAAGTGGCGCTCTCTTCCCCCTTCGGGATTGCGCGACGTATAATCGACGAACGAGTCTCTGGGAAGGCTTGCTTGTACGGCTGCGGAAAGGTCGACCAGGGCGTCGCTAAAGCCTGGAATACAATCATCTGGTTCAACATCGTAACTTATTAATGAAGCAGCAAACATACAAATATCTCTAATAGCAGCGCTGGCATGAACAAAATCCCCTTTGATTAGATTTTGCACTTGAGCAATAGCCACTTCCAGAGATTCTCTTATTGCCTCTACCTTTTTCCGCTCATTGAGAAAAGGAAGCATACATAAAGAGGCATCCACGTCTAATGGATCAGCGTCAGCTATCGCCTTATTTATCTTCCGTTCCCATTGCAACTTTTCTAATAATTGAAAGGATTGGCTCTCCATACTCCCCAGGAAAGCTTCTTTTACATAAACCATCTTTGCTCTATCCCCCAGTATGTTGGTTCTGAAAAATCGTTTTTTTGGATGCAGGTAGAGAAATCTAAACCTTCCGCCTGGTTCTCTCGTATATGCCAGGATGACGACGTTCCCTACTCCCCTATGCAAACAGGCTAATTGCCATCTCGTTCTGTCTTAGCCATGAGAATATTGCCCTATCAATACACTCATAGAATGAAATAGTACCCTATATCAAGAAAAAATACAAGTCTTATTATGTAATGATATAGCTTCACTCAAATACTGAGACGATTGGCAGAGAAGCATATCCAGTGGCCTTCACGCCTGTGTCAAATAATATTTTATCCCATGTGCGTGCCTTTTTCTTACTTTACTAATGGCACTATAGATATATTTTGGTGCAAGATTCTCAACCTGTAAAAATCAAAATGTGTATTTTTCATAACATTCACACTGCTTCTTCCCCTAATCAATACATTTTATGGTGTATTTAACTACCAAATCTTGAATACAAAGGAAAGTCGTTGAGATTTCTCAACCTGATGTCTAATTACTTACCAAATCAGCACTTTTCTCACCATTGACTTTTGAGGCATAATTCTGTACTTTTTCAACAGAGAATAAATAGACAGGAGAATAAATTTTCAACCTCCTCCTGGCCATGCTACATATCAGATGGATCGAGCTAAGGAGGGAAAATGCTTTAATAGCGTTCCTCCTAGAAGGAGGAAGGCAGGTTTGTTGTTTCGTCAATGTTTTTGTATGTGATGGGATTGGGAGTGTCAACCTGATTGAGAAGAACCTTTATCACATTCAGAGACACTTTTCAAACACACCTCCCGTACCCATAAACTGGTCATCACATTTTCTTAACATGGAGAACAAAAAAACTATTATCTCAAGCCTGCTATGCCAGCAGTACATCCTGTACTCATTGCCCCAAGGCACAGAACAGTTCTTGTTTCTGACAAACTCGGAGGGTTGGGGGGTAAGGTGCACATCTTGAATAGGAGATAACTATTATGTCTCGTAGCGATTCTGGAACTGTAAAGAATTTTGTTGCTGCAACTGTTCATAAAGATTTAAAAGAGAAGCAGCCAGCAGATACCTCACTCTTAACGAACCTTGCACGGCAACAAATGATTGACTGGAATGCAACTGGGCACCATTTGCCTTTAGACCTCTGCATTCCACAGCTTGTAGAGCGGCAAGCCGCCGCAACACCTGAAGCTCTTGCAGTCACCATGGAGGATCAGCAACTCAGCTATCAGGAACTTAATCAGCAGGCCAATCAATTGGCTCATCATCTTAAGACATATGGTGTAGGCCCCAACGTCTTTGTAGGAATTTGCTTAGAGCGTTCCATAGATGCAGTTGTAGGATTGCTCGGTATTCTGAAAGCTGGTGGTGCATATGTCCCCATTGATCCATCTTATCCCGAAGAGCGTATTACTTTTATGCTAAACGATACCGGGATCTCCGTGCTGGTGACGAAGCAGTCCATCGCGGCACGCAGTCTTCCAACAGAAGGACCCAGAATAATCTTCTTAGATAGTGACAGGGCGTTGTTAGCGCAGAAGAGCCAATCTAACCTGCCATCTACCGTCACAGCAAATGATCTTGCTTATGTCATCTATACATCCGGGTCTACTGGTCGACCTAAGGGTGTACAGATTTCGCATCGTAGTGTACTGAATCTCGTAGTATGGTATCGCGAAGCATTTGAGTTGACCTCATCTGATCGCACAACGCAATTTGCCAGCCCCGCCTTTGATGTAATCACAAAAGAACTCTGGCCATCTCTTACTACAGGCGCGAGTATACATATTATCGATGAGAAAATTCGCGGCGTGCCTACGGCGATGCGTGACTGGCTGGTAAACAAGAATATCACAGTAGCAATCTTGCCAACTATTATGGCAGAAAGCCTGATCGCGTTAGAATGGCCGCCTGCAACTTCGCTCCGTTTCCTGCTCACAGGAGGGGATGTACTGCATCACTACGCACCTCCTACCCTTCCTTTTATCTTGATCAATAACTATGGGCCTACCGAAGCGACAGTTGTTGCCACCTATGAGCGTGTCCCACGGAGTGGACAGGAGACAGGTCTTCCATCGATTGGTCGTCCGATTGCTAATACACAAATTTATATTCTTGATGAACAATTGCACCAGGTTCCCATTGGTGAGGCGGGCGAAATGTATATCGGAGGATACGGCCTGGCAAAAGGATATCTCAATCGCCCTGAACTTACTGCTGAAAAGTTCATCAGCAACCCCTTCAGCACTGATCCAGAGGCACATTTGTACAAGACAGGCGACCTGGTTCGCTACCGGCCTGATGGTCGGGTCGAGTTTGTAGGACGGAGCGATCAGCAAGTTAAAATCCGAGGCTATCGTATCGAATTAAGCGAGATTGAGGTAGTATTAAGCCAACATCCCGCGGTAAAGGATGCAGCGGTTGTAGCACGAGAGGATGCAACTGGCGATAAACGTCTTGTCGCATATGTCACTTTCCATAAAGGAACAACTGCAACGGTAACGGAACTCCAACAGGAGATGTATCAGCAACTGCCAGCGTATATGGTCCCTTCTGCATTTCTGTTTCTTACAGAAATGCCGATCACATCAAATGGCAAAGTAGACCGACCCGCCCTCCCTGCGCCAAAAACCATGCAAAGAACGGTCGAGGAGCCATTTGTAGAACCAACATCGCTCGTTCAAAAGCAAATCGTACAAATATGGGAAGAGCTCCTGGACATGCGTCCTATTGGCATTCAAGACAACTTTTTCTCATGCGGAGGACATTCACTCCTTGCTGCACACCTGTTGGACAAAATTGCTCAGGCCTTTGGAAAGAAAATTGCCCTTGAGACGCTTTTTGCCGGACCAACAATAGAGCAACTTGCCACGAACTTGACCGAAGGCACGAATACCACAAACTCGCGTACGCCTGTGATAGCGCTTCAAACAGGTGGTCGGCAACGTCCATTCTTCTTTTTGCATGGTGATTGGACGGGTGGTGCCTTTTATTGCTTCACATTAGCACAGGCAGCAGGTTCTGACCAACCATTCTACGTATTGGGAACCTATAAATTTGCTGCACAGGAGTCATTGCCTACCGTCGAAAAAATGGCAGAGGATTACATCAAAGAGCTGCGAACCATTCAACCAGAGGGGCCATATCAGATAGGAGGCTTTTGCAACGGCGGTTTATTCGCCTACGAAATAGCCACTCAACTGAGTGACGCGGGACAGCAGGTCGATCTACTGGCACTGATCACGCCTTCCGTATCGGGTTCCACTAACAAATTGCTTAGTATTATCAGACGCTCGGGTCAAGTGTTGCATATTGAGCCGCGTAGACAGCTAAACTGCTATCTGCGCACGCGCCATGGCCTTCGCCATATATACAGGCTTCTGCGTCCTGGCAGCAGCAAAGTGCTGGATTTCAACAAACTGGTAGACGTAGACGCAAGGCTCACCAGGATGTTTCCACCATTTGAAGCCCTTTACAACGACTATATCGGCGTCTTTAGCTGGCTCGTCAGCGACTACCAGCCCCGCGTCTATCCAGGCAAGATCACACTATATTGGGCAACAGAAGAGCCCATTATCCAGGAAACGTGGAACCAGTTGCCAGTAGTGCAAGACAAAAAAGAACTCGAACATCACTTTGTTCCAGGCACCCATATGTCTTGCGTTACCGACCATACCCAGGTTCTAGCCAAACTTTTAGGCGAACACCTGCATCAGACTCAGAGGGAAGTTGTGGACGAAATAGCATAAGTTCTGCGCTCCAACATTCAAAAAAATGGGGGAGCGGCAGATCAAAGGGCTTTTTCTATTACGAGCTCGCCTGAGCAATATGTCTCAGCAAAAAAACAGAAATCAGGGTGGTCTTATGCAAGAGAACGAACAGTACCCACGCATTAGCGTCGTCATTCCAACACGCAATGAAGCCGAAAACCTTCATTATGTACTACCATATATTCCCTCTCTGGTGAGTGAGATTATTCTGGTTGACGGACACTCAACCGACGATACAATTGCAGTAGCAAAGCAACTCTTACCCAACATTCATATCATTCATCAGATCAGGCAAGGCAAAGGAGATGCCCTCAAACTGGGTTTTGCAGCCTGTACAGGTGACATTATTGTAATGATAGATGCAGATGGATCAACTGACCCGGGTGAGATACCACGCTTTATCGATGCACTTCTTACAGGAAATGATTTTGCAAAAGGGTCACGTTTTTTGAAAGATGGGGGAAGTCACGATATTACACCGTTGCGCCGCCTCGGAAATTATGCACTGGGTACGCTGGTCAATATTTTCTTCGGTGTACACTACAGTGATCTGTGTTATGGCTACAATGCCTTCTGGAGACGTTGCCTTGACACCATACGCATCGACTGCGATGGTTTTGAAGTTGAGACACTGATCAATATACGTATTCACAAGGCCCGCTTGAAAATAGCCGAGGTTCCTAGCATTGAGCGTCCACGGCTATTTGGCCAGAGCCACCTGCGTACATTTCACGATGGCTGGCGCGTACTCAAGATCATTTTAAAAGAGCGTTTCAGCACCATGCCACCATTACCGCAACCCGGTGCTTTACCGGTTTCCCATGCCATGGACAAAATGGTTCCGGTAACCGAACAATCCCGATCGGTATCTACAAAAAAACTCATTTTGTAAGTGCACATGAGTAGAGTAGTTATGCAATGCAAAGAGCATAATAACTATTCTACTCTCTATTACAAACATATGTTTTGAGCTTATGAGATAACTTTTTTAGAAAGGCAAATAGAGAATGCCTATCCCGACTGAAAAGAAAAAAATACCGATCCTTATGTATCACAGCATCTCAGATCATGCTGCTCCAAAATTTAAACGCTTTGCAGTAGCACCAACGCTGTTCAGCGAGCACATGGCCTATCTTCATCAACATGCCTATACACCTGTTACAGTAACACAACTTGTACAGGCTCTCGCTCAAGGAGGTGAAGAACTTCCTGAAAAGCCCGTGGTAATAACGTTCGATGATGGCTTCTCAGATTTCTACGCAGAGGCTCTGCCTGTGCTCAAGCAGTATAGCTTCGTTGCCACGTTGTATATCGTCACTGCATTTATTAATGAGACGAGTCATTGGCTACAAAAAGAGGGCGAGGCCACACGCCCAATGCTGACCTGGGATCAGATAGCAAGCGTCAGCGAGGCAGGAATAGAATGTGGCGGCCATACTCATACTCATCCTGAGCTTGACACACTTCCTCTTTCCAGAGCAAAGGAAGAAATTGTGCAATGCAAGCATCTATTAGAGCAGCATCTTGGTCACGAGATTTTCAGTTTTGCCTATCCGTTCGGGTATCACACAACAGGCATAAAGCAACTGGTGAGAGATGCAGGCTATACATCCGCCTGCGCTGTCAAATACGAAATGAGTTCGGAGGCGACCGATCCTTTCGCTCTGACCCGTTTGATCGTAAGTGCGGATATGAGCGTGAACGAACTGGCCAACGCGCTCATTCAGGGAACTTCTCCCTTCATTACGCTTTCTAAACGCATAGCAACGCCTATGTGGCGCTTTACACGTCGGAGTTCTGCTGTTCTTACAAGGAGGCGCACGCATCATCCACAAGGAGGGCTTTCTGTACAATGACAGAGACAATACTTGATGCTTCCGTAATTATCTGCGCCTATACGGAGAAACGCTGGGATGATCTTGTGGCAGCTGTTGAGTCGGTGCGGCAACAGAGTATTCCGGCACGCGAGATCATTATTGTTGTGGATCATAACCCTGGCCTGCTAGAACGTGTGCATACATACTTCCCTGACGCCGTTGGCATAGCCAATAGCGAGCCGCAAGGTTTATCCGGTGCACGCAACAGTGGAGTAGCTACAGCACAGGGATCCCTGGTCGCCTTTCTTGATGATGATGCAATGGCCGAGCCAGACTGGTTGGCTCGTTTATGCCACTGTTGCGAAGACCCCCAGGTCATGGGTACTGGCGGAACGGTCGAACCCTATTGGCTGAGCAGGCAACCTGGATGGTTTCCAGAAGAATTTTATTGGACGCTCGGTTGCACGTATCAGCAACGTCCAGAGCAGCCAATCATTGTGCGTAATCCGTTCGGTGGCTGCACCTGCTATCGACGAGAGCTGTTTGAGGTCATTGGTGGTTTCCGTAGCGGGATTGGAAGGGACAGTAGTGCACGTCCCATGGGTGGAGAAGAGACGGAGTTCTGCATTCGTGCCAGGCATCACTGGCCAGAGAGGATCTTCCTCTATGAGCCAAATGCTATCATTCATCACCGTATCCCGGCAACTCGAGCCACATGGCGCTACTTTCGTTCACGCTGTTATGCCGAGGGGCTGTCTAAAGCAGTGGTCGCTCAGTATGTAGGGACAAAAGATGGACTGGCCTCCGAACGATCTTATATTATTAGCAATCTTGCCCGAGGCGTGAGGTGCGGAGTGACCGATACCCTTTTCCAACAAGATATAGTAGGTATAAAGCGTGCAGGAGCGATAGTTGTTGGTTTGATCACCACCATAACCGGCTATCTGGTTGGTTCTATCACACAGCGTTTTGCACAGAAAGAGACAGAAGTTAGCACACAGGAAGGCTTTAAACATACATTACCTGTGAAAACACATTAAGGATGTAAATTAGCTTCATTCCAATCTAGAGAGAGAGTATACAAGAATAAAAATGGATCTGACGCCTATACGCATTTTAGAAATCGAGATAGGGCAACCTCTGCCCTCAGTGGTGCCTGAAGATAAAGGGTGTATCTACCGACAGGCTTTATGCCTGATTCGTTTACATAGCCATCCATTAGGTACGATTGAGCTTGACCTTGTTCACGGTCCGGTAAGCGCTGGCGAATGTGCACAGCATATATGGAGTGCATTGAATACACAGATCAACACACATCTGCAACAGGATAACTTGCCAACAGTCAGAAGGCTCGATGCGGAAGGTCTTCTCTGCCTTGATACTGCCCATTGCATTAAGGAACGAGAAGATTTTCTGGCAGATGCACCCTTCGTCAGCGTCATTATCCCTACGCACGAACGTCCAGAAAGAATTCCTGGCTGTCTCGGAGCGCTGTTGTCTTTAGATTATCCACGGTATGAAATCATCGTTGTTGATAATGCACCAGACACAGACACAACGGCTAATTTCATTCGAGAGACCTATCAGGATCTACCGCAAGTACGCTATGTACGCGAAGATCACCCAGGAGTTTCCTGGGCACGCAATAGAGGAATACAGTCTGCAAAGGGAGAGATTCTAGCATTTGCTGATGATGATGTCATCGTTGACCACCATTGGCTGACTGAACTGGTCAAAGCGTTTCACGTAACTTCTAATGTAGGGTGTGTTACTGGTCTCATACTCTCAGCTGAACTTGAAACGCCTGCGCAGATCTTATTCGAGAAACATGACGAACAAAGTGGATATAACGACGCCTGGCGTTTTACGCAGCACATCTTTAGTAAACAGAAACGGCATGTGCATCTTTACAAAGTAGCGTTGTTTGGCGCTGGTGCAAGCATGGCCTTTAGAGCCGATCTCTTACGCAGCATTGGTGGTTTCGATCCTGCCCTTGGTACACAAGGTCTTGTGCAGAGTGGTGAAGATATCGCCGCATACTTCAAGGTGCTTATGCGAGGTTATCATGTGGTATACGAGCCAGCATCACTGGTCTACCACAAAAATCGGAGAGAGTATACGGCCCTATGCCAGCAGATCTATCATTACGGAATAGGGGCAACCGCTTATGTAACCAAGAATTTGCTTGATCATCCCCAATTGCTGCTTGATCTCTTTACGAAGATACCTTATGACCTTCTTACCAACAGGTCTAGCCGCCCCCGAAAAAGTAAACAACAATCAACCGTTTATCCAAAAGAACTGGCAACGATGTCACGAAAAGGCATGTTGCGTGGCCCATTCGTCTATCTAAAAAGTCGCTGGGTTACACGAGGCCAACGTAAAGCGTTGACTACATTTGGAGTAGATGCTGCCTCACAGGTGAAAAAAGGGAAGTTGGTGTCGTGAAAACGCAACTCTATCAATGGCTAAAAACGAATCGTGTTATGCTCATCAATGCTGGATCTCTTGTTTGTACGACACTGGTCACAGGCGTTCTGGGATTTGGTTACTGGTGGGTGGCTGCACGGCAATTCCACCCCAATGCGGTAGGCCTCGCATCTGCTGCGGTATCCGCCATGATGCTTCTTGGAGCCGTTTGTGTATTAGGTCTGGGCACGTTATTAATTGGTGAGTTACCTCGTCAACCAGGGAAAGAAGCGTCCCTTATCAGCACGGCACTGCTCCTCGTTGGTCTGGTGGGGGGACTTGCTGGCATTCTATTCGCACTGCTTGCACCTTTAGTCTCAGCAGGCTTTCTACCGCTAGGAACAAATATTGGCAGCGTGCTGATTTTCGCGGCTGGTGTGAGCCTCACATCAATCGTTATTGTTCTTGACCAGGCTCTTATTGGTCTTCTGCGTGGAGAATTACAGTTCTGGCGCAATACACTTTTTGCAGCCTCAAAACTTGCTGCACTATTTATACTTGGGCTAGCATTGCATTTCTCTCTCTTTTCTAAAGGTGGGGTAGCAATTTATGCAACATGGGCAGTGGGCAATGTCGTTTCACTCCTTCCTCTCGCCATTTTTGTCCTTATCAAGAAACGCTCCTCTCTAAAACATATACTGCCAGATTGGAGCCTGCTACGTAAGCTCGGATTATCAGCTCTGCAGCACCATATGCTCAATCTGATTCAACAGGTATCAACGACGACACTCCCAGTGCTGGTCACGATTATGCTTTCTGCGACGACCAATGCCTGGTTTTATATTGCCTGGATGATCTCTAGCTTTGTTTTTACCGCCACCTATGCGCTCACTACTGTACTCTATGCCATCAATACTGCTCCAGCAGAAGAGATTGCACGTAAAACACGTATGACTCTCAACCTGGCTCTCATCACCAGCCTGGGAGCTAATATCGTCATACAGATCGGCGCCACTCAAATATTAGAACTCTTCGGCCATACCTATGCCGAACAGGCCGCCTGGTGTCTACGCATCGTGAGCCTGGCTGCATTCCCCATGATTATCAAGTTCCACTATATAGCTATCAGTCGTATTCATAAAAAGTTGCTGAACGCCATGCTTCCAGTTGCCATTGGCAGTCTTATTGAACTGGGTGCTGCTGCTCTGGGTGCCCACGTGGGAGGCTTGCTGGGATTAAGCGCTGGATGGACGATGGCTATATGTATTGAGGCTGTGTTTATGTTTCCTGCTGTATTCAGAGCCGTCCAGTTCCATCCATCTACAGAAGTACAAGAAAACTTCTCTCTTGTTGACACCATCCCATTAGAAATTTGGCAGGTTCCTGCTATCGCTTCTACTTCTCTCAAGAAGCAAGAAAACCTCTTTCTTTTTAACACTACCCCATTAGAGACCCGGCATAGTCCTGGCATCTCTCCTACTCCTCTCAAGAAACAGGAGGCGCTACAAACATACCTGCATACTTCTGCCTCAAACACTGATGAGATCGAGGAAATGGCAGCGCAATTAAGCGCCTATGTTCCAGATGATGAAATGGAAGAAACCGAACTCCTTCCAAGTGTATTCCTGCCTACCTTCTTTAAAGCTACCACGCGACCGCTTCCAGCTATTCCAGTTGAATTGGAGATGCAGAAGCTTTTGAGTATCTCGATTTCAATCACTGAAAAACATAAATCGGTGAGACTCTCATCATCTACCAACGCAGTTCCTACAGTTGATAGACGGACAAAATTACAACGACTGCCAAAAGTCCCTGCTTCAGTTGCCGATGCACTGACAGAAACACAACAGTTGCTGAAAATCTCCGTGCCCGTTGACACTACTCAGGAAAAAACGCAGGTGATTGCAGATATCCCCTCTTCATCTTCCGTACTCTGTTGTCTTCAGTGTCATGCTTCATTACCAGAAAATGTAATTTTTTGCAGCCATTGTGGCATCAAACTGGATGCAAGTGAGAAATCCACCAGCGAGCCTGCTTATGCGACCGCTGAGAGTATCGAAGCAAGCGAGGAAATCTCTTCGTCACCCAGAACGCTCTGCCCTCAATGTCATACGATTTTGCCTGAACAGGCAAAATTTTGTGGCACTTGTGGTAAAAGCATCAAAGAAATTGGCAAAAAACAGTATGCTACCTTAGAAGTACAACCTATCATCATCGAGGAGATTGACGAAGAACCACCTTTCACTTCAGAAGAAGCGTCTATTAGTAGCAAGGAAATCGATGAGGAACTTCTTGTCGCTTCCACAGAGCAGACCTCTACCGCAGAAAAACCATTGGTTGCTGCAAAAAGACGGTCAATTGCTTCAACGGCTGGCGCTATAGTAACGGTAGTGCTTCCCTTCTGCTCCCTTCTGCTATGGTACATTTCACTACAAGGCATACACCTGAGGAATATGACAGACCTTGGACTGATCTCAGTATTACCACCTGCCACTATCATTCCTCTCTTCTTGCTAACAACGAGCTTCTGTTTGACAATGTGGCAAAAAAAGAAAAGAGTGCCAGTTATTCTCCTCCACATCCTCATCCTGATATTTATGCTTTACGGCATTACAGCACTTATCGAGGCAGTACCGCGTTTTGACGTTGTGTACCGACATGCAGGATACACGGACTATATCATACGTCACGGAGGGGTTGCTCCTGGACTGGATGCTTACTTTGACTGGGCCGGTTTCTTCATCTTCAGCGCCTTCCTGACCAAAATCGCCGGCTATAGTACCATTCTCTCTTACGCAGCATGGTCTCCTGTTTTCTTAAATCTGATCTACTTTTTTCCGCTTTATGTGATTTTCACCTCGATGACCACTGATAAACGCATCATATGGTTTAGTACCTGGTTTTTCTATCTGACGAACTGGATAGCGCAGGACTACTTTTCGCCACAGGGTCTGAATTTCTTCTTATACCTGGTTGTTATCGCGATTCTGCTTAAATGGTTCAAGATATCACCAAAAGAGCAGCTTCCGACATTAGGACCACGCTGGCAGCGCCTGGGACGGCTTTTTCCTCTCGCACAGGGTATCTATGTCTGGTTGATTGCTCCCGATACCTATATTACTCCCAGCAGCAGGCCACAACGTGTCGCACTACTCGTCAGCCTTATAGCAGTCTTTGGATTGATAGTATTCAGCCATCCCCTTACACCATTCCTTACTATTGCCAGCGTGACTGCACTGATCATCTTTCGCCGCTGCAAACCGTTCTGGTTACCAGCGTTGATGATACTTATGACCGCCACATGGATTCTCACTATGGCCCAACCGTATTTAGCCAGTAACTTAAACAACATTATTGGAGACTTTAGCCATATAAATAATGTGGTCACACAAAATGTAACCAGCCGAGCCCTGGTAGGAGACAAAGAGCATGATTTTATTAGTAACATCCGTCTTTTAATGACCGCCTTTATATGGGGACTTGCATTCATAGGAGGCGTTCTGCGCCTGCGCAAAGGTTACCGTGATATAACCTACGTTTTGTTGGCTATCGCGCCCTTCCCGATATTACTGGTACAATCATACGGAGGCGAGATGCTTCTGCGCATCTACCTTTTCACGCTTCCTATGATGACCTTTTTCGCTGCAGCAATCTTTTTTACTCCCTCCTCTCGCAAAGCATTTGTATGGATGAATGGCGGCATTCTTATCACCTGTTTCGTCCTGCTAGGAGCTTTCTTTTTCACCCGTTACGGCAATGAAAATATGGATTATATGACACCTCAAGAACTGGCAGGAGTTCACTATCTCTATAGCGTTGCCCCGCCATCTTCGTTCTTTATTGAAGCCTGGGATGGAACTCCCTGGGAAGCTCAGGGCTTCGAGCTCTACAATACTGCTTCACTGGGTGAAGACCTTCCCGATGCCGTTATTGACGAAAATGTGAACGCAATTATTCAATACATAAAAGCGAACGAGAGCAATAGTCCCAGGACGTATATAATCATCACCCGCGCTCAGAAAGCTACAGCTGATTCCGATGGTGTACGGCCCGGAACACTTGATCATTTAGAGAAAGTAATGCTCAATTCTAAAAGATTTGTACAAATATATAGTAATCGTGACGCACAAGTTTTTGTATTTGTTGATCAGACAGCGAATAACAAACATTGATGGGAGTATCACGATTGCTTGTCATAGAGTTTATAATAATGATAAAGCTTAATATACAAAGGAACAAATCGTCATGCGTGTACGATGGTTAACATGGGTATGGCCCATAATTATTCTGCTCTTTACCCTGGCAGTGACTCTTATCACCTTCCTGTTTCCAGGAGCGTGGATACGTCCAGCAGTGATTATGTGCTTTCTCTTTATCATTCCAGGCATGACCATAGTGCGCTTCTTCCGTACTGATGAAACGGCTGTAGAATGGATGCTTGCTATTGTATTGAGCTTCACTCTTGACGCTTTTGTTGCGGGCATTATACTCTATGCCGGGCAATGGTCACCTATACATATCATGAGTTTTTTGATCGGTTTCTGTTTCAGTGGGGGAATCGCGCAACTAGTTATTCTACGCTCTACATCGACTGTAGTTGAACCAGTGCCGCCAAATAGCAAGGATACAAAGATGAGATTTGATAGCGAAAACACAGAAACGAGAAGCGATCCTGAAGACACAAAGGGCTTCGAGATGAGATCTGATCCTGAAGACGCAGAAGATAGAGAATTGAGAATTGATACCGAAAATATAGAAGATCCTGAAGATACTCAGGAGAGACCTGTTATTTCACTCCAATTCTATCAGTCGTTCCAGGAAGACACACAAGAAAAGACAGTTCGTCTCGAAAAACCAGCATTATCAGGTAAGGAGGCGTGAGGAGATGATTAGCAAGGTTAAGCACTCTCAAATAGCCCTTAGAAGTCGTACATATAAAAATACCACAATCATTTTAGTACTTACCGTACTTCTATCCTTTATACTCGCTGCCTGTTCCAATTCCAGTAGTGATGCTCTTTCCTCCGTACCAGCAACACAGGTTACTCCGGATATAAGAGTGGCGGTTGATCGATCTACACCCACTGTTGTCAGTCAGTTTTCACCGGGCATCACTTATGTTGACCAGGGATTAGACTATCCACAGGGGAATAATAACCTCAGCGCAATTAACAACGCAAAATCTTTAGTCAAACAAGCTTTCCCTTATGAGGATACACCAATCATGGCGTGGGGGGCTCCCGACCCCTGGCCTGATCCCAATCAACCAGAGCCGACCAATTGGGGCTATCTGGACAGTCGTTTGCAACTTATTTCCGCTACAGGCGGCATCCCTGTTATTACATTAAGCGAGGCTCCCTGGTGGATGAAGGGACAATTACAAGCTAACGGCACTACGAGTGTCCTGAATTCATCTGATGAATGGTCAAATATTGCGTATAATTCACGTATCCTGGATAACAAGATGGACGACTGGCTACTTCTCGTGCAACGGGTCGCGGAACGCTATATGGCTCCGCCCTACAACGTCCGCTACTTTCAAGTCTGGAACGAATTGAAAGGATACTATAACCCCGGCACAAATGCGTATGACTACAATGATAGCCCTGGCAACCCCAGCGGACCAAACGCTACCAATGGGTACACCTACATGTATAATCAAGTATACAATCGACTTATGCAGGTAGCAAGCGAATTAAATATTCCAAAGGGAAGTATTAAAGTAGGTGGTCCATATGTAGTTGTCGATAGCTGGTCTTCACCCAATCAAAGCCATCTTTCTAACATCCGCGAAGCTTACGGCATATATGACGAACGATCCCTTGACGTTGTGCTCTACTGGCTTCAGCACAAAGTTGGTGCTGGATTTATTACCCTGGACACGGGGAATTCAAATAAAGACAACGTGAATAACGCCGATCCTTTCACTGCTTCCGAACGCTTTGCGGATTTAACGCAATGGCTGCGCTCTCTTAATCCAAAACGCTATCCTGGAGTCGCAACACTACCTGTCTGGTTCGCTGAGTGGTATGCGATGCCTTATGGGAATACGCCTGACAATAATTTTAATAACGCAATTAAATCTTACGCAATGATCAAGTTCCTGGAGGCTGGGGGGGCAGTGGCCTTTTCATGGGGCTGGGCCACAAATGGACCTTCCGACTCCGGTATCTGGACAGCTCCCAATGCTGGTGGAGGGAAGCCATTGCCTGTCTATTACTCTTACAAAGCCTTTAAGGACTACTTCGGTCCTGGTACACAGATCTACAAAACAACGGTTTCCGACCCCGAAAGTATCGAAGCTCTCGCCTCATCCAGCCATGTTATGCTTGTGAATAAAACAACAAGGAACTTCAATGTAGGCGTTGGTAACAAAGTTGTGGCACTCAAATCCTACCAGGTAGAGGTGCTTGCCCTTTGATACTTCCCTAGTAAACAGGCTCATTTGTCATTTGAACGATCACAGGCCCGTGTGATCGTTTACAGGCCCGTGTGATCGTTCAAATGACAACCGACAGAACACTATAAACAGGTTTTCCACCATACAATCAAGCTTTTCTTTTATTAGAACATACACTCCCACACAAATATTTGATACATAAAGCGAAATATGTTAATATAAATATTAAGGAATGAAGATAGATTGCATCGCCTGACAAGGCTGTATTTATCCCCCCTCTCTTCAGAGCATCGTCGGTGATGCACTTTCCGGAGACCTATTTGCCAATCCATTGATGACCAATCAAAGAGAGACATTGAAGAGAGAAAGAGAAAAAAGTGACAAATCAGTATCATGTGAGTCTTCTTCGCGAGGGAAGCGACTCATGGAACCAATGGAGAGGCGAATCACCCGAAATACAGCCAGATCTCGCAGGGGCCGAGCTAAGTGGTATCGATCTAAAAGGTGCCAACTTAAGCGAGGTCAACCTGACAAATGCTTTTCTCAGAGAAGCCCATCTACAGGAAGCTACGTTCTGGCAGGCGACCCTTAAAGATTGTAATCTTCACCGGGCTGATCTGCGACAGGCACATTTCTATCAAGCCGATCTGCGCCAGACTAATCTGAGCGAAAGCAATCTCGATCAGGCAAATTTCGCAGAAGCGCTCCTGGGTGGAACGAACTTTGCTAATGTTGATCTGAGTACTGTAAAAGGGCTAGAGACGGTTCGGCATGAGGGTCGTTCCTATGTCGATACCCACACCCTGTACCGTTCAGAAGGCCAGATTCCAGAAACCTTCTTAAGAGGAGTTGGCGTTCCTGAGCACTTCATCGCTTATACGAATTCATTGCGTACTACACCCGTTCAGTATCTCTCTTGCTTTATCAGTTCCTCACTACAGGACTCCGTCTTTGTCTCTCGTCTGTATGCTGATCTTCAGAGCCATGGGATACGCTGCTGGTCTCTATTCCATGATCCTAATAATGAAGACAATGATCTCAGACGTATCAAAGAAACGCTTCTGCTACATGACGCCTGGCTGCTGGTCCTTTCAGAACACACTCTTATTAATGACTGGGTGGGGCAAGAAGCGCAAGCAACGATGATACTAGAGAAGCAACAAAAGCGTACTATTCTTTTTCCCCTCTGCCTCGATCAAGCTTTTTGGACGTTGCTGCAAATAATCCTTTTTCTTTGCTACAAAGTCGGCAGAAGAGGAATTTCATACATTGGCAAGATGCCACTGCCTATCAACAGGCATTTACAGAACTACTACAAGATCTTAAAAAGTTCGGTTAACTACTTCCTATGGAGTAAATCGCTCACCAGCAGCACGACATCGTGATGAATTTGCTCCTGAGGACGGGATGCATCGAGCACTTTAATACGCTCTGGATGCTTATGAACAAGCGCCATAAAGGCATCCCTGAGACGACGCTGGAACGGCTCTGATTCTGTATCGAAACGGCTCTGCTGTTCGCGTTGGCTGCCAGGATCCTGCGTTATATCAGTACGGACACTCACCATAGCAGGATCGAGATCAAGCAGAATAGTGAGATCAGGCGTATGATTCTGAGTGGCAACCAACGAAAGACGTTCCACCAGAGCTGCGCCAACGCCGCGGGTGGCTCCCTGATACGCGATACTAGAATTGAAACAACGGTCGGTAATCACGTGACTTCCTTGAGCGAGCGCTGGCAGGATCACGGTGGCGAAGTGCTGTGCACGATCAGCCTGAAAGAGAAATGCTTCTGCCAATGGTGTTAGTATAAGATCAGAACGATTAAAGAGGAGGTTGCGAATCTCTACACCTAACGGCGTTCCACCCGGTTCACGTGTGCGTACATATGCAAGCGATTGCTCTCTAAACCAGCGTTCTAGCAGATCTACCTGCGTCGTTTTACCAGCTCCGTCGAGTCCTTCAAACGAAATAAGATATCCTCTATCCATCAATTTGCTTTTCTATTTCCTGCTTATAGAGAGTATTGCTTCCTTTATCCGAACGATAGACATCATAATCCCAATCAAACTGCGGCTTGGGCAGCATATCTTCAGGCGTCCACTGCCTATCAACCTTCCCGTATTTGCCACGATACTCTTTGAGCGTTTCTCCAACATACTCGAATGTAAGCTGGCAAATGCGGAAACCGACCGGTACCAGAATGGTCGTCTGCGTATGGTTGCTAATCTCCATTGTCCAGCGGCTAATATAGCCTACATCACCAACACCTGCGCAACGACAGACGGACAATCCAGATCGGGCAACCGTACTGCGCGAATACATTTTGGCCAGATAGCCATTATGACCTCCAATGATCTCTTGCGTATGCGCCAGAATCGTTGTGCCAGGGCGGATCGCAATCTTACCATCCTTTGCTTTGCGTGCTTCGCCCCAGTATGAGCGAATTTCGCCGGGTATCTCCAGATGCATCACCTCAATGTTCGCATCGCCTTGAAAGTACCATTCTCCCAGACGGCAATCGTACGAATTTGTTCCCAGATGGCGCTGATCGAACGGCTCAATGATGATGTTGCTATTTTGCATCTCTTCCAGTATACGTTTATCGGACAATAACATGCTCGTTTGGTCTCCAGTATGTAAAGAACAAGAGGTATGGCTATAGGATGCCGTGAGTAGCATCCAGACTGTCCACTATTATATCTGATTGGCGCAATATTTTCCGTCTTCCCAGATTAATCAGCCTAGAGATAGGATTGCTCCGCATCGTGGAGATCTTCTTCGTCTATCATCCTAGGAAGTGCACGTGCCGCAGCCACCTCGTCCCATATTCGCTGTACCAGGCGCTCGGCTTCATCACTATCAGAGAGGGCATGCTGGAAAGGAAAGAAGGCGCGATCATCGCTGTGACGATGAAGCCAACGGCTGATAATATTGATCTGGTCCACTTCAGCCTTCCCAACAATATTGGGCGGCTCTCCCAGTTGCGAGGCCAGTTCCAGCAATGTGCGCACACGATTACGCATCATCTCAGGTTCGTGTGGAGTACACTCCTGTTGTACCAAACGGCCATGCCTGATAAAGAAAATTTCGTTATGTCCCTCTTTTGCTGAAGGGTAGATAATAAACAGATTATTGGCCTCGACCGCTCCCGTGATCAATCGTTGCCCAATCAAGAGTTCGTCAACATTGCGCAACGCATCACGTAGCCAGGCGGCACGTTCAAAATTTAATTGTTGCGCTGCCTCAAACATCTGACGACGCAAACGCTCAACCAGGTCTTCACGCTCACCACCTAAAAAGGCACAGACCTCTTCTATGACCTTATAATACGCGGCAGCGTCGCTATCGATGCTACCACGACAGGGACCAGGACAACGGTTCAGATGGAGGCGTAGGCAGGGATCAGATGGCTTCGCCTGCGGCGGTAGGCTACGTGTACAGGTACGCACCGGAAAGATTTTCTGAATCAGTTCGATGGTGATATCAACCAGGCGGCGACTGCGAAATGGCCCAAAGTAACGCGCACCATCGGTTGCCACCTCGCGTGCAGCATACACACGCGGGAAGGGATGCTGGACATCTATCTTGATAAATGGATAGAGTTCGTAGTTGCGCAGTTGCACATTATAGGGCGGCTGCAATTCTTTAATTAAACGCGACTCCTCTAGTAATGCTTCCAGTTCAGAACCCAGCACAATTGTCTCGATGTCTTTGACACTTTGCAAAAGACCATCCATCTTTCGCGTATATCCAAGAGGCTGGCTATAATACGATGAAAGGCGATTTTTCAGGCATTTGGCTTTTCCAACATAAATAACCTGTTGATTGGCATCCTTCATCAGATAGACGCCGGGTTGCGTAGGAAATTCACGTTTCTTCACTGGATCCAGAAAGAGGCTGCCATTAGGTCGAGACGTGGCAATAGCAACTGGGGCAAGTTTTCCATCAGCACGCCAGAGCTTGTCTTTTTCGGATGCAGTGACCTGTGTAATGTCACCACTCCAGGCTACGGGAAGTTGTATGCGTATGCGCAGGTGGCCGAGCGTCTGAATACCTTGCTGTTGAGCACGCTCAAGGATGCGCAAGAAGACCGCTGCAGTTGTCTCTACATCCCCCAGTGCACGATGACGATTGCTTGCCTGGATTTTCAGATGCTCGGCGACCATATCGAGCTTGAAGCGCTTCAAACCGGGCAAGAAGCGTCGTGCCAGCAGAATGGTATCAAGTCCTTCCAGAGGACAATGCAAGCGAAGTTGACGCGCCTCGTATGTCAGGAAATTGAGATCGAAGGCAAGATTGTGTCCGACCAGCGTTGCATCATCAATAAACTGAAAAAAATCTGGCAATATTTCTTTCGCCGTCGGCGCGTCCGCGACCATCTCCTGTGTGATACCAGTAAATTTTACAATGAAGGGTGGTAGATAGCGACCGGGATTGACGACGCTCTGGAACGAGTCAATTACTTTGCCGCCACGTAGACGCATCGCCGCCACTTCGATCACACGGTCAGGGCCGGGGCGCAATCCAGTAGTTTCCGTGTCCACAATAACGAAATCAACCTCATCAAGAAGCAGTTGTGTACTCCTCCAGGACGAAAGCGACCATAATAAAGAACTGCCAACGCCAGTACTGCCGCTTGCTTCAAATAAGGATGAGCTTCTCAACGCCTTACGCAAGTGTACAATCCACAAAGCAGCATTACCGCTGGCTCCAAATAGGTGCTGTATCAGTACCTCCTCTGATGCAGATTGCCCCAGAGTCTCTAGCAATTCGTGAGCACGACGCAGTAGCGTTCCGCGTTGGGGGAGCGCATCGGATTTCTCTTGCTCCATAAGCGGGCATCTCCATATGAGAAATAAATTAGATCATGCGTACGAGAATAACACGTCTGAGTGTATCCTGGCAAGTATAGAGGTAGCAATCCATCCCACCCACATTTGTAATTCCTCCATTTCTCAGTTATACTCCCATCAAGTGAAGAAGATGATAAGGTTACGCGTCCATTTGCAAAAATGAATATTTGTTATATGATGTGATAGGTATCTGGCACCCCAGGCACTTTGTATATCCTATAGGACCATCAGTTCTTTATAGGAAACAAGTAGAAATTTTCTTCTTTCTTCGTCTATATAGTGGTGGAAGATATTATAATATACGTATCAATTTTTTGAACGAGGTGTTTCAATGGCTTTCTGCGGACAATGTGGTCTACTACTCAATACGAATACAACCACGTGCCCACGCTGCGGCACTCAAACGGAATTTGATGCCGCTACACCAGGAACACCTGTAGACGATAACTCGGCGACAGTTATTGCACACACGGATAACCCCCAACCTGGCCGAGCTCCCTACACACCTCTACCCCCATCTCCAGAAATGCCCTCTCCCGATGCAACGAAAGCTGTTTACTATCCAGCACCAGGAGGAAATACATATCCAGGACAGAGACCATCACAAAGTGGCAACAGCTATCCCACACCTGGCACATTCGAGCCTGGCTTCGCACATAGTGGCAGCAACTATCCAACTCCAGGCGCACAATCTCCCAACATTATGCCTTCGGGCAACAAGCAGGCTCCTGCACCAGGCATGTACCAACCCGGTGTTTTCCCTATAACCGATCCTGGCTATCCATTCCAACCTCCGATGCCGCCACGCAAAACGAACAAGGGACTTATTATTATTATCATTGTGCTCATAGTGGCACTCCTGGTGGTTACTGGCATGCTCTTCGCTCTGGGATCAAATCCATTCGCAGGGCTATTTGGAGCCCAAAATACACCCCTAGTACAGAGCACACCAACAGGGCAACCTGTCCCAACTACATCACAAAGCACAGCGTCGGCTCAATCGTCTCCCACAACAACGCAATCAGCGCCAACGCCACAAACAACGCCGACTACCGAGCCAACGCAGCAAGCGCAGGCAACAATTCAGCAGTATTATGCCGATATCAATAGCCAGGATTATCAGGACGCATATAACTTATGGGTCAGTTATCCAGACACCTATAACAACTTCAAGCAAGGCTTCGCACATACCCATCATGACGCTATAACTCTTGGGGAAACCATAGTACAAACAGATGGGACAATACAGGTAAACCTTACTGTGCAAGCTACTGAGGATGCGACTGGGGGTGGCACACACGTAAGTACCTACCAGGGCTACTATACGGTGGGGCAACAGGCAGACGGAAGTTGGAAAATTATTAATGGGCAACTTGGTTAGAAGCCGTCTACCAGTAATTCGCATTCAGTCACAAGCATTTTTACGAGATTATCTGACAAAGGAGCATTCCATGAGTGATCTTCCCTGGCTGGCAAGCCTGCTGAAGTCGAGAAATACCATCGATGATAAGATTGCAACACTTATCGGACGCACCGCCCAGACAAACAATATTGGTGAATATATTGCCTCGATCATCTTTCGCATTACCCTCGATGACGCAGGCAAACGTAGAGGTTACGATGGTCATTTCAACTCAGAACCGCTCGCTGGACACTCAGTAGATGTACAATGGCATCCCAAACGCGATGGGCTGATGAACATTAAGTTGGATGCTCTACCTGACTATTATCTCATTCTGACGGGTCCGGAAGCTTCTGCGAGTATTGCCAGCCCATGGGTTATTAAATCCATTTTTCTTTTTAACGCCAGTGAACTACTTAACGCACTACGAGAACGCGGCGTTCAGATAGGAAGCGGCACCAGCGTAACAGGGCCTCTATGGGAACGAGCTGAGATCTATCCAGTTCCAAGAAATAACAGGCTGCTTCTCGGGGATGAAGAGCGTAAATTACTCGTTTTATTTGGTTGAGAACAAATGAAGGAGCTCAATCTTAGTATTGCTCCATTCCACCTTGTACGTTATAATATGCTGAACATGTACAGAGCAATTCATCTCCATTGAGAGGGAAATCTTTTATTTATGGAAAAAGCCACCCAGGTTGTGACTCCAGAACAGCTTCACGGCGTGGACGACAGAGAAGGCATCATTGAAGAACCCGAGGAAAAACAGCTTGAGGTTCTGGATTTGCCTGTATTATCCGTTCGTAACACCGTCTTAATACCCAATATGGTTGCGCCACTACTGGTAACAAGAGAACCTTCAATCAAGGCTATTGAAGAGGCTATGAACAAAGACCACATCATGTTTGTGGTCACACAATTACATGAAGAAGAGGAAAACCCCGACCCGGACGACCTCTATACGGTTGGAGTGGAGGGTTTCATCGATCGCGTTCTGAAGATGCCCGACGGGACAGTAAGTGTGCTTGTGCGCGGTCAGAGACGCATGCAGTGCCTGGAATATACTCAGCATGAACCCTACATGCGCGTTCAGGCAGAAATCGTCGTGGAGGAAGCAGTTTCGTCACCTGCCCTCGAAGCATCTCGACGGGCCGTCCTTGCACTGTTTGAAAAATGTGTCAAATTCAATCCTACGCTCACTGAAGAGACCTATATAACAGCTATGAATATCGATCAGCCTGGGATGCTGGCCGATTTCGTTGTGTCTTCTCTTGATATGCCTATCCCTATCCGTCAGAATGTTCTAGAGACATTTCATATCGCGCAACGCATGCAAACGGTGAGTATTCTGCTGTCGAAAGAGCTCGATATCCTGGAATTAGAGGACCATATTCACAGCCAGGTACAGCAAGAGGTCGACAAAACCCAACGCGAATATTTCTTACGCGAACAACTGAAAGCCATTCAACGTGAGCTGGGCGAGGGCGATCCCACCCAACGCGAAAACCTGGATTTGCGCGAAAAGATACGCATTAGCGGCATGCCTGAAGAGGTCAAGGCACGCGCCAATAAAGAGCTTGACCGCCTGAACCTGATACCGGCGATTGCTCCCGATGGCAGCGTGATCCGCACCTACCTGGACTGGCTGGTCAACCTGCCATGGAATAAAGCGAGCATAGATCGACTGGACATCAAAGAAGCTGCAGCTATCCTGGACGAGAACCATTATGGGCTGAGCAAAGTCAAAGAGCGTATCCTGGAATATATTGCTGTGCGCAAGCTCTCCAATAGTATGCGTAGTCCCATCCTCTGCTTTGTGGGACCTCCCGGTGTGGGTAAAACGTCATTGGGGCGCTCTATTGCCCAGGCATTGAACCGGAAATTTGTGCGCCTCTCGCTCGGTGGAGTCCATGATGAAGCTGAAATTCGTGGGCATCGCCGCACATACGTAGGGGCCCTGCCCGGTCGTATCATTCAGACGATGAAGACGGCAGGCACCACCAACCCACTCTTCATACTGGATGAAATAGATAAAATTGGTTCAGACTTCCGGGGTGATCCTTCGGCAGCTCTCCTTGAAGTGTTGGATCCCGAGCAGAACAGTACATTCTCCGATCACTATCTGGAGGTTCCCTATGATCTCTCGCGGGTCATTTTCCTCACGACCGCGAATGTAATGCACCCGATCCCCGCAGCCCTGCGTGATCGCCTGGAGATCATCGAACTTCCAGGCTATACAGAAGATGAGAAGTTGCATATCGCGCGTCAGTTCCTTATTCCCAAGCAGATGAGCGAGCACGGCCTGCGTCCATCAAAGATTGAGCTGCAAGATGAAGCGGTGCAACGCATTATCCGCGAGTATACGTATGAAGCAGGCGTACGTAACCTGGAACGCGAAATAGCTTCGGTTATGCGCAAAGTAGCCCGCAAAGTCGTTGAGGGTCGGCGTACCAAGATCAAGGTCACAGCTGAAAAGATACCTGATTTTCTGGGTCCGCAGCAGCACTACTACGGTATCGCCGAAGAGAACGACGAGGCAGGGATAGCGACTGGCGTGGCATGGACTAGCGGTGGCGGCGACCTGATCACCGTCGAGGCATCGCTCATGGAAGGCAGCGGACGCCTGACTCTCACGGGACAACTCGGCGATGTAATGAAGGAATCGGCGCAGGCCGCATTATCCTATGCACGAGCACGAGCGAAACAATTTGGCCTGGACAATCGTTTCTACGAGAAGTATGATATTCATCTGCACCTGCCTGCCGGAGCAATTCCTAAGGATGGTCCATCCGCCGGCATTACGATGGCAACTGCTATTATTTCGGCTTTAACGCAACGCCCAATACACCGTAGCGTGGCAATGACAGGAGAGATCACTCTGCGTGGTCGTGTCTTACAGGTTGGTGGCATCAAAGAGAAGGTACTGGCAGCGCATAGGGCAGGCATCAAGACGTTCATTCTACCAAAACGCAACAAGAAGGATCTGGAAGACATTCCACCAGAAATTCTTGCAGAATTGCATTTTATCCTGGTAGAACGTATGGATGATGTCATTCAAATAGCCTTGTATGCTACCACTCCCACGCCTTTAGCAGAGGAGCAAACGGAAGCGACGCTTGAACATACAGGTCAACGTCGGCAAAAAAAGGCGTAAAAGTGCTATGAACCTGGGCCTCTGTCCTTTAGGGTATCTGGGTAGGGGCGTCACCTTGCGTGCGTCCGGTTGCCCATGAACATTGCTCATCTGAGGCGGGCGCACGCAAGGTGACGCCCCTACCCAGATACCGAGGGGAATTAAAAGGAGTTACTATGCTTTTTTGCGGTCAATGCGGTTTGCGCTTGAATCCTGGTGATAAACAATGTTCACGTTGCGGAACTCCAGTCGAACCAGATGCGGTTATAGAAGATGATGCACCATCAGATGCACCAACAGTAGCGTCACCTTCATTGCTTGGTCAAATGCAAACGCAAACCCCTGTCAATCCCGATAGAGCAGGAGATCCACAGAAACTTATCCTGCACCCAGATCAGAATGCAGCAAGTTCCGGGTATGGGACGCTGGACCCTTATGAAGCAACGCGACGTGTCCCATCGCAAGAGCAAGGATACAGCACCCCTGCCGCAGGCACACCTTCTAATCCCGCGATGGATCCATCTCATCCCGCAGATCTCCCAACGCAATATTCTCAGAATAGAGGCAATTATCCATCACAACAAGATATGTATGCAGAATATCCACAAAGTGGGAGTAATTATGCCCCTCAAGGAGGTGCATCCTATCCCGGAGGCATTGCACAACAGGGAATGGGCTATCAACCCTATCCTGCCCAGCAGACACAGGCTGCGACAAATGCCAGGGGACGGACCGCCTCACTCCTCGTTATTCTCATCGGCCTGCTTTTGATACTCTTCGCTATGACGCTCTTCATTCTGGAACGCAACAACGTATTTGGCAGCAGCAATAGCGGGAGTCCAACTACAATCGCTGGCACTGGAGCAGCCACTCCAGAACAGCAGGCACAGACACTTATTCAGCAATATTATGATGATATTAACAATAAAAACTTTCCTGCTGCTTCTATGTTATGGCAAGAAGAATCAGAGACCAGAACTGACGTCATTCAAAAATGGATTTAAGAATACTGTACGTGACGCCGTAATATTCAATAATGTGACTGCCCAGGGAGACGGAACGGTAAGGGTCTCCGTCACTATCGATGCAACAGAGAAAGCAGATACCGGAGATACCACAAAGAGTATGTACACAGGATATTATGTTGTTGGTTCACAAAATGGGACATGGCAACTCCTTCAGGGATCGCTGGACCGTATGTGAGCGAGGATACCTATCTTAAACTGAGACAATCTGTCGCTCCCAACAAATACAGATGGGCAAGCAACAAACCTTTATGAAGTATATAGCAAAGAAGGCGAATTGCATGTGTAGCGAGTAGGCTATAAGAAGATTTTGTGGTATAAAAGGGGAAAGATGATATGCAGCCAAAGTGTAAAATCAGAAAGAAAAAAAGTCAAGAAAAGGAACCGATTTCTCGGATATACAACCGAACACCAAACGTGTTACAATACACCCTATGAATGAACTTACCAATCAAATCGAACGCATGCAAAGGCGTGTCGAGAAAACTATGGTGCGTCTTTGACCTGGCGAATAAAGCCACTCGCATAAATCAGTTAGAAGAAGAGAGCATGGCTCCTGACTTCTGGAACGATAATCGCAAAGCACAGACGCAGATGCAACAACTGAATGCTTTACGCGAGGAAGTTTCCACCTGGGAGAGTATTGCCACACAACTGAACGATCTGCACGGATTAGCTGAATTGCTGGAAGAGGAGCCAGATGAAGAAATGCAGGACGAGGTTGCGCAATCCCTTCTACCACTTGAGGAACAGATTAAGAAGTTGCAGTTCGCCTTGATGCTCAACGGGGAACACGACGAAAAGAATGCGCTGCTCAGCATTCACGCTGGTAGTGGCGGCGTCGATGCTCAGGACTGGGCAGAAATGCTGCTACGCATGTATCTCCGCTGGGCCGAACGTCATCATTTTCGCACGGAAGTGTATGATTATAGCGAAGGTGACGAAGCGGGCCTCAAAAGTACGACCGTCGAAATCACTGGACGCTACGCCTATGGCTACCTACGCTCCGAGATCGGCACCGCAGCGCCTGATCCGCCTGTCTCCATTCGATGCAGCTCATCGCCGCCATACCTCGTTTGCCAAGGTCGAGGTATTGCCGGACATCGATGATACCATCGAGATATCCATTCGTCCCGACGATATCGAGATCGATACCTATCGCTCAACCGGGGCAGGTGGTCAGCATGTAAATAAAACCGACTCGGCTGTACGTATACGTCACCTTCCTACAGGCATCGTCGTGACCTGCCAGAACGAACGCTCACAGATCCAGAATCGAGAGGTCGCGATGAAACTGCTCCGCGCACGCCTCTATGAGTTAGAACAGAAGAAACATGAAGAAGAAACAGCACGCCTCAAAGGTGAGAACATACAGGCTGACTTCGGCACGCAGATTCGTTCGGTGACCATCCACCCTTATACTATTGTGAAGGATCATCGTACCAACTACGAAACAGGCGACACAGAGGGTTACCTGGCTGGCAACGTAGACCCCTTCATCTTTGCTTACTTACAGGATAAAGCAGGGGGCGTTGTGGCGACTGAGTGAACGCTCTTTCTGCCCTTTTCAAGCTCTTTCATGAAAAATTTTTCACGCCATATGAAAGACCGCAGCTGCGGTCTTTCATATGGCGTGAGGGCTTATAAATCGCGCCCCTACATAAATCGCATCCCTACATAAATCGCGCTCTTACAGCTAGAGGTGAGAAAAATCATATTGCCCATCGTAACGCTCCGGATAGCGGAGTTTGCGTAAAGCCTTAACCTCAATCTGGCGGATACGCTCACGCGTAAGGTGGAAGAGCACGCTGACTTCTTCCAGAGAGAGGGAATGACCATCTTTAAGGCCATAGCGCATTTCGATAATCGTTCGTTCACGTGGATTTAAGACATTCATAGCTTGCTCGATATGATCGCGTTGCAGTTGATAGGCAACTTGATCTATCGGCAAAGTCATCGTTGCATCCTCCAACATATCAGCCAGATGATACTCTTCATCATCGGCCATGGGCGCATCCAGCGAGATCGGCTGTTCGGAAACGCTTAAGAGCTCGACAACCCGTTCACGAGGCAAACCAACCTCGGCGGCAAGCTGCTCGGGGAGAGGCTCCAGGCCCTGTTCCTGGTACATACGACGTGCAATACGTTTAATTTTGTAGATGAGTTCGACAACATGGACTGGAATATGAATACTACGTGAATGTTCGGCAATGGCACGACTGATCGCCTGCCGGATCCACCAGGTGGCATAGGTACTGAAGCGGAAGCCGCGCTTGTAATCAAACTTTTGGGTCGCACGCATCAAGCCGATGTTCCCCTCCTGAATCAAATCCAGCAGTGGTAACCCCTGATTTGAGTACCGTTTCGCAATACTGACGACCAGGCGCAGATTGGCCTCAATCAAACGCTGCCGCGCACGCTGATCCCCACGTGCTACACGTTCAGCTAACTGAAGTTCCTGTTCGGCAGTCAGCAGCGGATACATCCCAATCTCCTTAAGATACTGCTTAACAGAATCATCGACTGCACTGCGCTGATCCTCTCCTTCCTCCTCGACAAGTTCATCATCACCCTCATAACAAAAACTACGCTCATTTCCTCCCCCATCAGCACGCTCGTACACAGGGTCCTTTGCATGACGCCTCTTACCAACTACACTGGACAATTCACTCTCAACACTATGAGATGCTACTCTAGTTGCTCTTACACCCACGACGGATACTCCTTCTTCACGTTCTTTTAACCTATAACAATGACGGTAATACCCCCGAAAATACCTGGAATGAGTGGTGCCGTCCCCAATAAACAGTCCCACTTTTCTTTAGTGCAAGAAGCGTGCCAGAAAGTGGTCTCTTCTTCTACAAGAGATTTCTTGTGCGGGTCCAAAAGAGAAAACAGAATCTATTTTGTCTAAAGCTTCCAGAATGAGCGGCAAAACGAGCAAAGAGAAGTCGATACGGTTTGAAATAGTAGAAACTGAGCAGTGAGTACGAACAGAGCTGTTAGATGAAGATATTTACATATTTGTGGAAAATTCCGCATCCTGGAAGCATGGATTTAAAGATGCGCATTCACAGATGCTTGACGAGAGTTGCAACTCCTGCTATTCTGAATGTAGGGGATAACAGTGTAAGCATTTTTCCCGTCCATTCTCTCTGTTACGGAAGACAACATGACGAGAGTGAGGAAGCATCAGCTAACACGACGGGAAATGATTGCATCGTTATGAGGGTTCTCACCCTTTTTTAGAGCAGAGCCGAAGAGAAGTCATCTCATACATGAATATTTCTTCACTTACCTGCTGACAGAAAAAGGGAGTTGTGATATGATAGTGAGGGCATGGATTATACCCTGCTGTGGGGATGCGGATGCAGCGGCGGAGGCTCCCCCTCGGCTTACTTTTTCGCTCAGCCTTGCTTATTCATCAGCTCAGGCAAGCGATTATAACCTCCAGAGAGAAGGAAGGAGGCGATTTCGTGGAAAACGCATTTCCCCGCTGTCGCAAATGTAGTGAAGGTGATCTGGTTCCGCTTTCGGATTTCGGTAGCCAGGGAGCTTCCATTGAGTACAAGGCGTGGGTCTGTACCAACCCCTCTTGCCTGTACAACATCAAGATCCGTAACGGCGATATTATCATCAACGAACCCATTAGCGACGGCTCACTCCATTCGTACCGTAGCGGTCGTCAATAAGGGTGGGGTGTAGTACGCATCAACATGTCCCCGAGGAGTCGAGACTCCTCAACGGCATGTTACAGAGGGCAAAGGGTCAGGGTCCATTCCTCTCTCCTTTTGCCTTTCTTATATAGAGGGAACCCCCACGTGGAGTAACGGCTTTCCCTCTTCTTCGAAGTTGAGAGGGGATTGTATTTGCAGATGAGCGCTATTCGAAGGAGCCAGAACTAACGTGTTCAATCGATTCTTTGGACAGAAGCCCGAGGAAGACCCTAAGAAAGATTTCAGAAAAAGCGCAAGAGAAGGCGGGAGACCAGCCTGCACCTGAGCAACGCTTTAATTTTCTGAATCGTACCCGGCAACTCTTCAGTCGGATCAGCAACACCGTCGAGCAGAACGACACCATTACCGATGCCCTTTGGGATGATCTGGAAGAGTCTCTTCTTGAAGCTGACGTCGGCCCATCAACAACAATCTGGCTGATTGAACGCCTACGCCAGCGTGTGACAGAAGAGAAAATGCGTACAGGTTCACAGGTGCAACATGCTTTACGCGAGGAACTGACTCTCCTGTTAGGCACATCAGCTCCGCTCCGTTTCTCAAAACAGTCACCACTCACCGTAATTCTCGTTATTGGCGTCAATGGTTCAGGCAAAACAACGACCATTGCGAAAATGGCCTCTCGTCTCGCAAATGAGGGCCACAAGGTCATTCTTGCGGCCGGTGATACGTTCCGCGCAGCCGCTATCGATCAGTTGAAGGTATGGGGCGAGCGTATTGAAGTCCCCGTGATCAGCCAGAACCCTGGCTCTGATCCCGCTTCTGTCATCTACGACTCTATCCAGGCCGCAAACACACGCGGTAGCGATGTGTTGATCGTTGATACCGCAGGCCGCCTGCACACTAAGTATAATCTAATGGAAGAGTTAAAGAAAATTAATAGAGTCATTCAGAAATTCGTCCCGGATGGTCCACACGAATTGTTGATGGTTATTGACGCGACGACGGGGCAGAATGCATTATTGCAAGCGCGTCAGTTCGCAGCGGATATTGGTCTGACGGGCGTCGTCATTACAAAGTTGGATAGCACTGCGAAGGGTGGTTTCGCATTTGCTGTCGCAGATGACCTGGGAGTGCCAATCAAGTTTATTGGTACCGGTGAAAAGGTCGCAGACCTCGCACCGTTTGACCCAAAGAGTTTTGTAGCGGCGCTCTTCGCTCAAGAGTAACTGGAGGTACTTTATGGTCAAAGAAGCGGCCATTCCGTCCACAGTGCAGGCATCCTCTATGAACGAGGGAAAGCCGCGTCTCCCAACGGCGGGAAATTTAGCGGTCAAATGTCCAAAATGTAAGGAAATTCTCTATACTCGGGACTGGCAGAAAAATCTAAAGATTTGTTCTCGCTGCGCCTATCACTTTAAACTGAACGCCTATGAACGCATTGATCTCCTGGTCGATCCCGCCAGTTTTGTTGAGATAGACGCGACAATGCTTCCAGAGGATCCACTCCATTTTGTCGTGCATCCTCCTAATACACCCAAAACTCTTGATTATGCAGATAAACTCGTTGAAGAACGTAAGAAAACTGCTCAGAACGAGGCCGTAATCAGCGGGTGTGCCACCATCGAAGGAAAACCATTAGCTATAGCAGTGATGGATTTCCATTTTATGGGTGGCAGTATGGGTTCCGTTGTAGGTGAAAGGATTACGCGTGCGATTGAAGCAGCTATCAAGCGTCGCATTCCAGTGCTTATCATCTCCGCCTCCGGTGGTGCGCGAATGCAGGAAGGTCTCTACTCCCTAATGCAAATGGCCAAGATATCTGGGGCTCTATCCAGATTAGGTGAAACAGGGCTCCCTTATTTTAGTTTACTTACCGATCCAACCACTGGCGGAGTCTCTGCCAGTTTCGCATTTCAGGGAGATGTTATTCTTGCCGAACCTGGAGCACTCATCTGCTTTACTGGCCCACGCGTCATTGAAGGGTTTATGCACATCAAGGTACCAGAAGATACAATTAACTCCGATTTCGCGCTCCAGCATGGCATGATCGATGCAGTTGTGCACCGACGCGATCTTCGCCAGACTCTGGCACGCCTCTTGCAATTGTATACTCCCGCACCAAGTTTGAAATAATTCTGGGAGGGTTCTACCACAAGCACAGCAGCCTGTAATGAAGTGGAGGAAAATGCGATGGCCTACGACCTGGAATTTGAAAAGCCGTTAGCGGATTTAGAAAGAAGGATTCACGCCCTGCAGCGCAAAGGAGATCGTTTGAAGGCAGAAGACCTGACCCAGTTACGCGTTCTGGAACACGAGTTGCACAACAAGACAGAGGAGATATATAGCCATCTTACAGCATGGCAGACGGTGCAGGTAGCTCGTCATAAAAATCGTCCCTACTCATTGGACTATATTAAATTCATGTGTGACGATTTCTTTGAATTGCATGGCGACCGCTCTTTTGGAGATGATCATGCAATTGTGGCCGGTCCGGCTAAGCTAGATGGACAGACGGTGATCTTTATTTGCCATCAAAAAGGGCGTGATATGAAAGAAATGCAGTATCGTAACATGGGAATGCCACATCCTGAGGGATACCGCAAAGCCCAGCGTTTGATGCAGCATGCTGAAAAATTTGGCTTTCCGATTATTACGCTGATCGACTCGCCAGGAGCTTCGATTGCATTGCCAGATGAGGAGCGAGGACAATCTGCAGCACTGGCTTCTAGTCTTTATCTGATGTTCCGCTTACGGGTTCCAATTATCACGACAGTGACTGGTGAAGGGTGTAGCGGTGGAGCACTGGCAATCAGTATAGCTGACCGCATCCTGATGATGGAACACAGCTACTATACTGTTGCTTCGCCGGAAGGTGCTTCCGATATCCTAAAATTCGGTGCTGCCCATGCCCCTCTTGTAGCCGAAAGTCAGAAGATTACGGCCCGGGACACCATTGCTTTCAATATCGCAGATGATGTGATTCCAGAGCCTCTGGGAGGTGCACATCATGATCATCGCCAGGCTGCAGAGTCTTTAAAGCTAGTGCTCCTCAAGCATTTAGAAGAACTCAAGCGCATGCCTGTTGAGGAGTTACTAGAGAAACGTTATCAGAAGTTTCGCACCATTGGGAAATTTGGTTGGGCAGAGAATGAACTGTCACCACAAATATCGTGATAAAAGTAGGCAGGGCTCTTCAAAAGTTAGGGGGAAGGTGAAATCCGCCTTCCCATAGGAGTTTCTTAACAAATCCATAACTATTTACTTTTGCTAATGCCAGCCCCATTATAAATCTCTCACAAAAATGATCCTCCTGAAAGGGATTGAAGCCTCTCTCCAGGCTCATCCAATAAGTATAACCATTGTGTTATTTTCCTTGCGCTTACCTTACCATTCTGGTACATTTATGGGTATCAAGAGGAACACAATTCACGGTATACTTATATTTTAGAGTAGAAAGCTTCCAATTGTGCCGATTGCTCATTCCAATCAGCACAACTTTTAGAAAAAATGGCATCAAGTCAAAAATAGAGCAAATGTAAAGCAGGTTTGGAAGTCTCTCAATACGGCCTGGTCGTCGCAATAAGAGAATTCTATCGGAAAGGTAGCGATGCATTATGTCAATTATGATGAGCAGAAAAGCCCTGGCTGACTACGGGCTAGTAAACTTAGGAAATGTCCACTGGAATCTTTCGCCTGCTGTTTTGATTGAACACGCACTGGCACGCAAAGAAGGCATCCTGGCATCAAATGGTGCTCTAACTGCTTCTACTGGATCGCACACGGGTCGTTCGCCCAAAGACAAGTTTATTGTCTCCAACGAGGAATCGGCCTTGAAGATCTGGTGGGGCGATATCAACCACCCGATGAGAAGCGAGTTGTTTGAACAGGTGAGGCGTAGTCTGGCTGACTACCTCCAGGGACGTGATGTCTACGTTCTGGATGCCGCTGCCGGAGCGGATCCGCATTATCGAATGCCGATTTAGGTGATTACAGAACTGGCATGGCACAACCTGTTTGCTCGCCAGCTCTTCCTGCGCCGCCAGGAAGGCGATATCGATATCAAACGTCCAGGTTTCACTATTATAGCCGTACCACACTTTCATATAAATCCTCGTATTCATGGCACACGTACTGAGACTGGCATCATTATTGATTTTGAGGAGCGCCTGGTTCTGATTGCCGGAACCGAATATGCGGGTGAGATCAAGAAGTCGATCTTTACCGTACTGAACTATATTCTGCCTGCTGAGGGTGTGCTACCAATGCACTGCTCGGCCAATGTTGGTGACGATGGCGATGTGGCTCTCTTCTTCGGCCTCTCCGGTACTGGAAAGACCAGTCTCTCCGCTGATCCCACGCGCCACCTGATCGGCGACGATGAGCATGGCTGGGGTAATAACGGCGTCTTTAACTTTGAGGGTGGCTGTTACGCCAAGTGTATCAACCTGTCACAGAAATATGAGCCGCAGATCTGGAATGCGATCCGCTTCGGTTCTGTCTGTGAAAACGTGGTGGTCGATCCCCAGACCCGGGTGCCGGACTACGCGGATGACTCCCTTACCGAGAATACGCGTGCCGCTTATCCTGCCGACTTTATTGATAATGTCGTCCCATCCGGCATGGGCAGCCATCCACAGGCAGTGATCTTCCTGTCAGCAGAATTCGTTCGGTGTCCTTCCTCCCATCTCGAAGCTCACAACCGAACAGGCAATGTACTACTTCCTATCGGGCTATACGAGCAAACTGGCCGGGACCGAAGCTGGCGTGACGACCCCTGAGGCAACATTTAGCTCTTGCTTCGGTTCCGTTTTCTTACCTCTACGCCCTGGCGAGTATGCCAACCTGTTGCGTGAGCGGATCGAAACGTACAATGTTCGTTGCTACCTGGTAAATACTGGCTGGACTGCTGGTCCCTATGGCGTTGGCAACCGTATCAGCATTAACTACACGCGTGCCATGGTTCGCGCCGCAATTGATGGCACGATTGATAAAGCGGAATTTACGACCGATCCAATCTTTGGCCTGCATACGCCGATTTCCTGCCCAAATGTTCCTTCCGAGATTCTTATCCCACGTACCACCTGGGCCGACAAAGAAGCCTATGATCGTCAGGCAATCGATCTTGCGAACCGCTTCAAGAAGAACTTTACGCAGTTCGAATTGCCGACCGACGAGGTCCGTATGGCTGGCCCACGCTAATTCTCTTCTCGCTAAGAGGCAAGGGATCTCTCCCCTTTGCCTCTTTTTTGGAGTCTGCATCCATTTCTTTTTGTGAATCGCGAAATCTAAGCGACTAAAGTCCCTATAGTTCTGGACTGAACTGCCGATAAAAAATGATAAGTAGTAGCACACTCAGGTTCAAACGAGCATCAGAATCAACCGCTCCCTGAGTGTTCAGTCGAGGAGAAACGTTCATGACTTATGGGCATTTAAGTGGAATTTGGGGAATTACCATCCAATACGGGACTCCCATTCTATTGATATTTTTAATTACCTGCCTTATTACCGGGCTCAGGCACCTCAAGGTGCTCTCACGCAAATTACGCAGCATCAACCAACAAGAGATAGCTCTGCGTGCCAGACTGCAAAATGCCTATGAAAAGCATGAAGAGCTGATAAAACATTCACAGATGCTGCAAGCCGAAGTGAAGCGTTTCAAACAGACTACGAGCGCCATGACTGACGACATCACTGGATTACCAAATTACCATGCAATAATGAGCCGGGTTGCCGCGGAGCTTTCCCGCTGCGTACGTACTCAGTGCTCCTGCGCTATTCTTTTCGTGCACCTGGATTCTTTTAACCACATCTACGCTACCTGGGGGCAGGATACAGGCGATGCCATTCTACATGAAGCCTCCTCTCGCTTGCAAAAGAACACACGAACCGAGGATTTTATAGGATGCTATGGCGGAGATAATTTCGTGCTCTTGCTCGTTGATGCGGATCTTGCTGGCGCTATACAGACAGCCGAACGCCTGCTCCTGAAAATTTCCTCACGTCCATACTTCTGGTCTACAGAAGAGGCAGCTTCGCAAACGACTCTGGTGATCACTGCAAGTATTGGGATCGCCGCTTATGGATTCCATGGCAACACTGGAGATACCCTCATTCAACGTGCAGAATCCGCAATGCGCCAGGCCAATAACAATGGAGGCAACCGTGTGCGAGTAGGGGATATAGATGAGGTAGAATCTCTATCTCTAATAGAACAAGAATACATCGATGAACAATCTACGCTAAACGCCCTGACGGCAGCGGCCTCTGCCCATCACATGGATACGGATAATCATGCGCACCGCTTAGTCACCCTTGCAGTAGAAACTGCCAGGGAGATCGGATGCTCAGAACAGGAGATACGTCTTGTTCGCTTAAGTGCACTGCTGCATGACATCGGTAAGATTGGTATTCCTGACGCTGTCCTCGACAAAGCAGGCCCACTTACAGTAGAGGAATGGGAGATTATGCGCCTTCATCCTCAGATTGGACAGCGCATTCTGTCTCAGGCAGGAGGGGTCTTCGCAACACTGGCTCACATCATTGTCGCCCATCACGAACGTTGGGATGGCAAGGGATATCCAATGGGTCTATTAGAACACAATATCCCCATTGAGGCTCGCATTCTCACAGTGGTCGATTTATTCGATGCGATGACATCACGGCGCATTTATCGGCAACCCACATCGGTGGAGGATGCACGTCTAGAACTTCTCCGCTGTGCTGGCAGCCAGTTCGATCCAGAAGTCGTAATTGCCTTTCTACGCGTGTTTAGCCGCTCCATTGCGGCAGAAGTTTCCGCAGCTTCGTCAACACAAGGTACTGATGCATCTTCAATTTCAGTAATCTGAACTTCAAGCTCACAAAAAACAGACCGTACACCCCAAATTTCTGAAAGGTTGCAGATCATCTCAATCTCACATATGCTGTAGACTAATAGTGAGAAAGAAGATACCAACTGGATAAACCCCTCTGCATCGATAAGGATGAACAATACGTGTATAAAATGTCGGGGTTAGCGTTTATTCTTAATAAATGAAATGAAATGGGTGGAATGTTGACCAATCGAAGGGAATTTCCTGCGAAAGCCCCTACCAAGTTTCGGCTGGATAGTGTAAAATGGCACTATTAGCGGAAACAAGAGATTTAAGGGAGGAGAGGTACGGCCCAGATGAAACAAGGGAAAGGCACCGATGTGCTGGGAACAAATGATCCTCGTAGCGATGCGATCGGGGTCATCTATGTATCTCCTAATGATGATAGAAAAAGTGTGCTGGCTGCCATTCTAACACAGGAAAAACTTGGCCGCAAACAGGTCGCTGTTGTGTTACCCTCAGATCAGAATAAAGCGTTTCAGCGCCCAGGTGATTTTGATGATCTCAAAACAATGCGCCGCAAGTTGCAGACTCAGATCGTCTTTATCGCGTCAGGTGGACCTGGACCTGCGGAGTTCGCACGCCAACGTCGCTTCCTCGTCTATTCGTCATTGGAGAATTATGCGAAGGCTCTGCGCGATGAAACACAGGTAGAGAGCGCATCAAAAAAAGGTTGGCTCTTTGGTTCGCCCCGGCCGAAAGCCGATAGCGCACCCGCTGCATCTAACGTGAGGCGTCTACCGACCGAACCACTATTGCCTGCAACTCAGGAACTTGATACACCTGCTCATGGACGTTCAACACAATATGATAGTGATGAGAATAAACCTCGGCGGAACGGATCAGGTCTGCCATTTGTGGCCGGCGCAGCTCTTGGAGGTGGCGTTGCCATAGCAGCGGATTCCGCTATCAACTCGCACGCTCATGATGGCGGTCCTGCTAATCCTGCCAGCACTGACCCATTGTCTGACCCACCACACATACCGCACGATTTTGCGGATGATGCTGATGCCCTGGCCCCACTTCCCGTAACACCAGCACGCACACCAGAACCAGCGGATCTCTCTGGCCCAACACAGGCAATTCCCTCTTCGCACAACGCCGACGCCGCTGATGGTGGTTCCATCATCGAATTGCGACCACGGCGTAGTAGCAAAGCAACATTGCCACTTACACCTCGTGAGTCCACTCCTGATTCTGCAGCACCTGGCAGCGCTCCAGAATCAGACTCTACAACACAATTACCACGTCCAAAGCGCTCCAGCAGCAAAATCGCTGCTGCTGGTGTCGGTGCTGTGGCGGGAGGTGCCGCCGTCAGTGCGGCAGCAGCAACTCCAACCCGTGCCGCTGCATCCCAGGGTCGTGCCAGTGCAGCTAAAGGTCAAAGTACCGTTACACCACGTCCCGGCGGCCCTGGTGGAATTCCACCACGCGGCACACCACCCGGTGATGGTCGTGGCAATGGGCGGGGTCCAACCAATTCTAGAAGTTGGATTGTCGTAGGACTTGGGGTACTGATAATAGCACTCATTGCCTGTGGTACTATGGCCTATGCACAACCAAAAAGCCTTCCTGGTCAGCTCGCAAGTAGCGTTCTCTCAAGATCGCAATCTCCAGCCACCATCACCATCACTCCCAATAGCCAGACAGTACAGGATACCTATACCCTTGTCGGTGCCAACACGACCAACGCTACCACACGCGAAGTTGCCGTCCGCACCATTACCGGTGCCTCTCAATCCCCAGCAACGCCAGTGAAGGCGACAGGACAAGCACAACACGCGGCTATTGCTGCAACTGGACGAATTACATTTAATAATCCTTTGACCTTTGATCAGCAGGTAAATGCCGGTACAACATTTAATCTGGGTGGAGGTTTGCAAATTATCACTGATGCCGCCGTGGATATACCGCCTCTCGTAGGCTCCACAATTGGATCAAATTTCGTGTCTGCTCATGCTAACCCTCCCGGAACTGTTGGCAATATCGGTGCCCTAACAATTAACAATCTGACATGTTGTGGTAGTGGTAGTGGCATCGTTGCACGCAATCTTAGTGCCTTTACAGGTGGTCAGGACGCGGTCAATTATTCCTTCTTGCAACAATCCGATGTAAATAGCGCCATCTCGCAATCGATCATGAACATTACGAAACAGGACACGCTCAACGACCTGACCAAGCAACTCCGCACGGGTGAGCAGTTTCTCGGCTCAACACGCTGTAAATCGACTCTACAAGCAGACGAACCGATTGGTGACAGTGGCACGAACGTGAACAGCGCCAATGTGAGCTACGCGATAAAATGTACGGCTACCGCTTATGACAACCAGGGTGCCCAGAATATCGTCAAGGGTCTGTTATCACAAAAGGCGAGCAGCACTCTCGGCCCTGGCTATGTGCTGGTTAACAACATTCAGGCCAGCCTCACCAGCCAGACTGAGACGAAGAATACCCTTTCACTCTTCTTCGGCGGCAAAGGCGTCTGGGCATACCAATTTAGCGACGCCCAGAAGCTACAACTGGCAAAGGCGCTGGCTGGCAAGACCGTCGCAGAGGCTCAGCGCATCCTCAAAAGCACACCGGGCATTAGCAACGCCACTATCAACGTTAACGGCGGTAGCACGCTACCTGCTAACTACAATCAGATCTCGATTGTCACTCAGCCGGTAGCCGGTCTAAGCGGTGGAGGCACTCCACCGCCTACCGTCGGTCCGCCAACAGTAACAGGCCCAACCATCCGAAGCGGAACACCCGGTGCCAACGGAAAAGGCGGCTCAGCACCACTATCTGGCGGAGGAAGCTAATTTCAGTACCCTCAAGTGGGTCATACCTGGTACTTCAGCGCCATGTTTACCATGTTTAAATTCATTCGTTATAATACATAATCATATTTTTATCGCTCTGGTGGGATGCACGCAAAGCCGCACTAGCTGACGAGAAGGAAAGGATAAAAAAACGCATGCTGTCTCTGGAAGGCAAGCAGCTTGGTAACTATGATGTCATCCGTCGTATCCGCGTGGGTGGTATGGGAGCTGTCTACGAAGGTCGTCAGCGCACGGCCTTTGATCGCCGCGTCGCAATCAAAGTCATTCTAGGCAATTACGCCGAAGACCGCGACATGCGTCGCCGTTTCGCACGTGAGGCTCGCACTGTTGCCCGCCTGCATCACCCTCATATCCTCCCCCTGATCGAATTTGGCGATGAGCAAGGGATTCTCTATCTGGTGATGCCTTTTATCGACGGTGGCACCCTGACCAGTTATCTACGCCGTAGCCTACCAGGATTGGGTGAAGTCGCCGCTATCTATCAACAATTGCTCGATGCCGTAGAATACGCTCACGACGAGGGGTTAATTCACCGCGACATCAAATCTTCCAACGTGCTACTCGAAATGCGACGCAGTGGGCCGCCTTATATCTATCTGGCCGACTTTGGCCTCGTGCGCACGTTACGTCAGGGCGAATCAGAGCAGGTCGGCAAACCAATCCCGCTCGACCAGGTTCCCGGCACACCACATTACATGGCCCCGGAACAGACACGTGGCATCGTCACCCCACAAACGGATATCTACGCCCTCGGCGTTCTACTCTACCAGTTGCTCACCGGCGAACTCCCTTACAACGACCCAGACGACATCCGCGTCATCCAGATGCACCTGAACGCTCCTATTCCCCTACCCGGTACCTTCGATTCCTCTATACCCCCCGAACTCGACGAGGTAATCGGTACCGCGATGGCCAAGCACCAGGATGCGCGTTACAAAACCGTCGCTGAATTGCGCCACGCCTTCCGCGCCGCCGTCAATGGTCCCATTGAAACAGTCCCTGATGACGAACCTCAGCAAGAGCTACCCAATCCTGAGAATACTCCATCTCGCAACGCATCACAGCGTGATGAACCAGTTCCCATTGTCATCCCACGTCGCCTGGGCAGCCGAGCATTACACCCCCTACCACCACCAGCACACCCATCCACAAAGCTTGCTCCGCGTCTTCCAGCCGACGCAAGGCCGCGTAATGCAGGGACACGTGATCTCAATGCAGGCGTACGTAACGCAAAGGGAAGAAATCCCGGCACACGGAATCTAGAAGCACGTAATGCACAAACACGAGATGCAGCTATCAATAATGCTGATACACAAACACGCGGCAACAACCCACCCAACGTCTCTCTTCGCTACATTGATGCACCCACCCATGACAATAATATAGGAGCGCATAATGATATAGAAGCGCGATTTATAAACCCATCGTCCCTCGCCACGCGCGATCTTGACCCTGATAACCGTGATATTAACGCACGCGCAGCAACTATCCGCGATAACGTCATGGGATCACATGACATAGAAACGCGCAACAACCTGGAGGCGCGTAATGATGTAGGGGCGCGTAATGATGTAGGAGCGCATAATGATGTAGGGGCGCGATTTATAAGCCCTCCTCCTTCTCCCAACGGCACGCGCACCATCGACAATGCAAGGCATCGCACGCGCACCACTGAAGAGCCCATCAAGCAGGCGCACAAACGCACTCACATTGCCTTATTCGTGGGTATAGTTGTCCCTATCATCCTCCTTATCCTGCTCCTCATGCCGCGCATACTCGGCATCAGCGTCTTCCCCCCTGGCTTCCCCATCTTAGGAACAGCGCCGGTCGCCACTATCCTGATAACAGCGCAGAGCAAGACCATGCAGGACAAATATGTCCTGACTGCATCGCCTCAGATCAAAGCCCCCGATCTGGACGCTCATACTATCCCTGCCCATCAACTGAAAGGCAACATCTCAGCAAAGCGTACCGTGCAGACCACTGGCACAAAAATCATTCCCGGCCTCCAGGCACGCGGCACCGTCGAGTTAATCAATAACACCAACAGCCCGGTCCTGGTCGCCGCACAGACGACACTGACTACCGCCAATGGGCTCCAATTCCAGACTGTTCAGGACGCGCAGATTCCGCCTCGCACGCAAAACAACACCATCAACGTTACCGTCATCGCAGTCACAGCAGGCTCAGCAAGCAATATCGCCGCCTACACCCTCAATGGACCCTGTTGCGGCGACGGCATCACGGTCAAAAATAACGCTCCCTTCTCCGGTGGCGTCGATCCGCAGACCGTGCATACCGTGGCACAGGCCGATCTAGATGCTATTCAGAACGCTCTCACTCCCAACCTGGAGCACCAGCTCAACCAACAACTCCAGAAAAAGCCTTACCAGTGACGAGATCAGTATTGGAACACCTATCTATACCATTCACACCAGTTCCGACAACGCTATCGACACCCAGACGAACCAGGTACAGGTCACTGTCACCGTCGCAGGTACACTCACCAGCTACAATAGTACACTTGCCGGTAGCACCGCTATTCAACTCCTGACGCGCCAGGTCTCGCACACGCTGGGCAGTGCCTACCAGATACAAAGCACACCGGTGGTCGATCCTATCTCAATTGTCGATGTAAATAAAAACGGCATCATCTATCTCAGCGTACCCGTCCACGGTTCCTGGATCTACAACCTGTCGCCTCAACAGATTAATAGCTGGCCTCAATACATCAAGGGTTCCACCTCCGCCGCTGCCCTCGCCTACCTCAACACACAACCAGGAGTCGCTGGCGTTGAGATCCACCTCCCCTTCGGGGCCGATCATCTGCCGTCGTCTACAAATGAGATTCGGATCGTGCTGGAAGGAAACAATAGTACACAGACGGCGTAAATCAGAAGAGGCAATTATGTCATTCCTTTGCTTTGGATGGATAACAGTTTCATGAGAATGTAGACCCGTCTCTTCCACACCAGGATAGAGCACTACCCCGGTATGGAAGAGATGCGCCCGGTCAATTTCTTAAGCCTCTCCAACAACTCTGCATATTCATCGAACTCAATACCATATCTACAACCAACCTTTACAGGTACATCCGCCGCACGCTCCCGCAAGACATGCCCCTCATCGGTAAGAGAGATATCTACGATACGCTCATCCTTCATACGTCGCTGCCTCTTGATAAAACCCGCACCCTCCAATCGCTTTAGCAGTGGCGACAACGTCCCAGAATCAAGGTGCAGAATACGCCCAATCTCTTTCACAGAACATACTTTATGCTCCCATAACACCAACATCACCAGGTATTGCGGATACGTAAGCCCCAGTTCCTCAAGGAGGGGCCGATACACATCCATCGCCGCACGTGAAGCCGCATAAAGCGCGAAACACAACATATCATCAATTTTTCCATTTGCCCCCTTCTCTATACTCTTCTCACTTATACTATTCGACTCGTTTTCCTGTTTTGGCGAAATTGACATGGCGCTTACCTCTCCGCTATTATTATCTCGAATACAATTTTATAGCACGCAATTAAATAGAAGTCAAGAAAATAAAGGGCAAGAAAATGGCGAATTTCCTCTTGACAATTATCTCAATACTCTGTTATAACATTGATAGAAATTAAATTTTGCAAAATTTAATTTCTATCAATGTTATGTGCCTTCTCGAATTAAGAAGACCACATATTACAGGTTTTATCTGTAATAAACCTGTATTTTCCTGAAAAGAAAGAGAAAAACATATGAAGGTTCTTTATACAGCTGAAGCAACAGTTCATGGCGGACGACAGGGAGAGGCTCGCTCTTCAGATGGCAATCTGGTCGTGAAGTTAAGTCCGCCAAAAGAGATGGGTGGGTCAGGTGAGGGTACTAATCCCGAGCAACTCTTTGCCGTTGGGTATGCGGCCTGTTTCCAGTCGGCTCTCATGCGCGTCGCACAACGTGAACAGGTCGATGCAAGTCAGTCTACCATCACCTCCAAAGTGGGCATTGGACCCAACGGACAGGGCGGATTTGGGCTTGAAGTCGAATTGCGCGTCTCCATACCCGGTGTAGATCCAACCACAGGCGAAAAGCTTCTCAAACTAGCCCACGAGGTCTGCCCCTATTCCAACGCCACGCGTGGCAATATACCCGTGACACTCACTTTTGAGGAACATGCACTGACATTGTAGCATTATCGCACCCAGGTGAATCATATTGCGATGATTTACCTGGATGCGAGAAATCTGGCCCCTACCTTAAATATCAGTAAGCAAAGAGCTTAATGCTTCTCCTACCACCACCGTAGTACCGCCTGGAAGAGCGTTATTCATAAGGAGCATTTTGCAAGAACTAAGATGGAATAAATTTCTACCATATGGATGTTAACAACTATAAATATCTTTATAGAGACACCCCAAAGCTCATCAGAAATTCCTTGACAAGCAAAAAATGGAGATGGTAAGCTTTTGTTAGTTCTCTTAGAAACTAAATTGATTTACTTAATCAACAACCGAGGTGATCAAACATGGGTGAAGCATCCCGTGAAATTTTGCGCAGAGCACGCAAACAGGTACCTGAATGGTCGACAAACCAGGTACATAACGAGCTGGAGCAGAAACCGAAAAGCAGTCACGAGGAACAGGATTTCGTTCTGGTCGATGTACGCGAAAAGAATGAGTGGAGCGAGGGCTATATTCCCGGCGCTGTCCATGTTCCGCGTGGCTATCTCGAACTGCAAATAGAAGAGGCCGTACCCGACAAATCAAAAAAAGTCGTGTTGTATTGTGCTGGTGGTGTGCGCTCACTCATGGCTGCCAATACCTTGCAGCAGATGGGCTATCAGGATGTCATCTCGATGGCTGGTGGCTTCGGCCAATGGAAGGCCAGTGGCTATAATTTTATCCAGCCGCGCACCATGAGCGAAGCCCAGGCGAAACGCTACAGCCGTCACACTCTTATTCCGGAAGTAGGCGAGCAAGGTCAGTTTAAACTGCTCGACTCGCGCGTCCTACTAATCGGTGCCGGTGGCCTGGGTTCTCCAGCAGCCTATTATCTCGCAGCAGCTGGCGTCGGTACACTTGGTATAATCGATGCCGACGTGGTTGACGATAGCAACCTGCAACGCCAGATTTTGCATAATACTGAGCGCATCGGTCAGTACAAAGCCGAGTCGGCACGCAAAACACTCACCGCCCTGAATCCTGATGTGAACGTCATTCCCTATATCGAGCGCCTGGACGAAGAAAATGTCCATCGCATCATCGCCGAGTACGACGTGATCGTCGATGGTACCGACAACTTCCCAACGCGCTATCTACTCAATGATGCCGCAATCCTGGCAAATAAGCCGGTAGTACACGGCAGCGTCTTCCGCTTCGAGGGTCAGCTAACGATCTTTAAGCCTTATGATGGCCCATGCTATCGCTGCCTCTATCCGGAGCCGCCTCCGCCTGCACTTGCACCTAGCTGTGCAGAAGCTGGCGTCCTTGGTGTATTACCCGGCATCATCGGCCTACTACAAGCAACCGAGACCATCAAGCTTCTGCTCGGACTGGGGGATCCGCTGGTGGGTCGCCTGTTGACATACGACGCACTGGCTGGCGAGTTTAATGAACTGCGCCTCTATCGCGATCCCAACTGCTCGGCCTGCGGTGAACATGCTCACCCGGAAGATCTGCCGACATACGCCGAGGTCTGCGCAGTTCCCGCCAGCTAGTGAAAACGATGGGACCATAGGTAGGGGCGTCACCTTGCGTGCGCCCGGTACCCTGGAAACATTGCTCATCGGCACATGGGCACCCACAAGGGGCTGCTCCTACTCAAGGACACAGAACAAAAAATACTCACAAGGAGAAATATATGGCAACCGTTCGTTTAGCACCTGTCCTACGCGCATCAGCCGGAGGCTCAAAACAGGTTAGCGCCCAGGGCAACACGCTCTCTGAAGTGCTCACCAACCTCTTTGAGCACTATCCCTCTCTCAAAGAACAGATTTAGCCAGAACAAGAGCTGAGCCGTTTTATTAATGTTTATATCAATGATCAGGACGTACGCTATCTGCAAGGCTTGCAGACGAGTGTTGGCTCCAACGACACCGTCATTCTCTTACCTGCTATGGCAGGTGGGCTTTAGGAGTTCGCTGATGCGCTACGGCAACATACTGGAGACAATTGGGAATACTCCGCTGGTGGAACTCAAGAGTTTCAGTCCTCGTCCCGGCGTCGAAATCTACGCCAAACTGGAAGGCGCGAATCCTACCGGTAGTGTGAAAGATCGCATTGCATTGCGCATGATCGAAGAGGCTGAGACAAATGGGACGCTCAAGCCCGGCGCTACCCTTCTGGAACCAACCAGCGGCAACACGGGCATCGCGCTGGCGATGATCGCACGCATCAAAGGGTATTCCTTCATTGCCGTCATGCCCGATAATGTAACCAGCGAACGTCGCCAGATGCTGGAACTCTATGGCGCACAGATCATCTTCTCTCCTGGCACGCGGGGCAGCAATGGTGCCGTCGAAATGGCAAAAGAACTGGTTGCTAACAATGAGCAATACACGATGCTCTACCAGTACGGCAATCCGGCCAACCCGAACGCGCATTATTATGGCACAGCACCGGAAATTATCCGCGACCTGCCAGGTGTAGATGTCTTCGTGGCCGGATTGGGCACCGGCGGGACACTCACAGGCGTGGCACGTCGCCTGAAAGAATATAATCCTGCCATCAAGGTCATCGCCGCCGAACCCATGCTAGGTGAAGCGGTGCAGGGTCTGCGCAGCCTGCAAGATGGTTTTGTTCCCCCCGTATTCGATGGCTCATTGATCGACGGGAAAATCCTCGTCTATTCGATGGATTCTCTGCGCCGTACGCGTCAGCTCAAGGACCAGGAAGGTATCTTCGCTGGCCCATCCTGTGGCGCATCATTGCATGCTGCATTGCGTGTGGCCGATAGCATGGAGCAAGGCAAAATTGTCGTGCTCCTGGCCGACGGCGGCTGGAAATATCTGAGTGAAGACCTGTGGACACGCGATCTACAGGCACTTGAAGATAATTTAGAGGCAAAAGTATTATGGTAGCGACAACAGATTTTGCAGTGCGTATCCCTGAAGCAATCTATAGCGAGATGATCTCTCACATCAGCGCTGGCTATCCCGATGAAGCCTGTGGTGCACTCGGCAGCAAGGACGGGACGGTCATCAAAAACTATCCAACCGCCAACGCCGCCGAATTTCCTGATGACTTCTCCATTATCAGCGAGGCCGATATCATACGCATCTACAACGATATTGATGAATACGACGGCGACATGATCTATTACCACTCTCACCCCCGCTCCGAAGCCTATCCTTCCTCCCGTGACATTGAATGGGCAAAGCGCAGCGGCTACCTGTACCTGATCTTCTCTCACCGCCATTACCCCGATCCACCCTATGCTCGTATCTTCGCTATCGACACCAATGGCGAAGTGACTGAAGGACGTATAGAGCGGTTTTAGGACCGCTCTAACCCGAGCTTCCCCCTCAATAGCGCCATACAGACAGCACAGACCTTTACCCCCTAACAAATTTTTCTTGTTTCCCACATACCTGTGACCATTCTTCTCTCAAATGCGTTTCTTTTCCTATATGAGGTAAAAGACAACAATAGGTTTGTACCACCATCACTAATAGAAATGGGAGGATGAAATAAAATTAAATACATTTACACACGTCAATTCATCAACTTTTGAACGTTCGGCCTCTTGCCTCCCACGAAGAAATGAGATATCCTTGCCTATATACAGGAGACGAAGTTGCATGTAACCCTATCGGCCTATAGCAGCCCACAGTTCTGTCTTTTGGACAGAGCGATTCGTTTTATATAACAATACCCTGATACCACAATGTCGTGAAATGCATAGTATATATATCTGCTGAAAAGGAGCAAAAAAACATATGTCGCGTTGGAAGGGGATATCACAAAGATTTCCCAGGTTCAGTGCCTATTGGATAGGTGCCCTTGTGATTATTGCACTGGCTATAGCAATACGTGTCTGGTTGATCAAACTGGGCTGGCCTTTACTTGATAGCGATGAAGGAACCATGGGGCTCATGGGAATACACATCATCAGATACCACGAGACTCCCATTTTTTTCTATCATCAAAACTATATGGGAGCAACGGAAGCATATCTTGCTGCATTGATGTTTCATTTTTTTGGAACCACTTCATTTACGTTACGACTCGGCATGATCTTTCTGTTCACTCTGTTTCTTATCTTTATGTATCTGCTCACCAGTTTACTTTTCTCAAAAAAGTGGGCTCTCATTACACTCCTTCTATTAGCATTGGGATCAGATGCCATTCTTACACGCGAACTGGTCGCTGTTGGCGGCGATGCCGAAACGCTGGTTTCTGGAACCTTAATTCTGCTGTTATCTACCTGGCTTAGCTTATCTGTGCAAGATGGTACACAGCGGAAAAGACGTTTGCTGGCCTATGCAGGGTGGGGATTGGCAGCAGGCTTCGGCATATGGAGCAGCTTACTGGTAGCTCCCTTTATCCTGATGGGCGCCATCATCCTGCTGCTCTTTTGTCGCAGAGAAATCTTCAATAGAGAAGTACTCAAATGTTTCTCATGGCCAGGGATCACTCTACTAGTAAGCTTTATCATTGGTGCATTACCGCTCATTATTTTTAACGTTCAACCTCAAAACTTTGCTAATAACATTTTTATCACGTTCTGGAATAATCACCGCGGCTCTGGCGTTCCTAACATTTCTAACGTTACACAGAAGCCCTTCTATGTCTTACTCGCTTACCAACTCAGGGGTGCATTCCAGATCAGCCTGCCCACAGCAACAGATGCCAGCCCACTCTGCCCCGTTATCACCAGGCCAGATGGAATCGCAGTCCTGCAGGCCCATGCAATAAGTTTCAGCAATCCATATGCGCTACAATGTACCCTTACCCATACTATCTGGCCTCTGGGAGTGGTGACCTTATGGATTATTGCAACCCTGTTGGCTCTCTATTTGCTCAGGCCCTATTGGAGACGTTTCATCCCATCTCAATGGTCGCCAGAGGAAAAACCTTTCGTGGTACGCCAGGTTGGCCGCCTGTCCCTCCTCGCAGTAGCAGGCATCACCTTTGTCCTTTTTGCTCTCAGTCCTACTGCAGCCTTATTCCCTGTTGCAACTTCGCGTTATCTCATCGGACTTCTGGTCGCAACCCCTGCATTGCTCTGGCCTCTCTGGAGTGGTATTAATGCCGTCAAGCCGCTGGCTTTGCAGGTCGCGCAAGTTACCGTCGCCGTACGCCTGGCACGCATCAGCGTTTTCCTGCGCCGAGGCATCCTGCTGTTTATTGGAATAAGCCTGGTGTTAGGAACGATAAATATCTTTACAGGTATCTTCCCTACACCTCCTATCACCGCCAACGAGGATATCTATGATACCCAGGTCATCTATCAGCATCCCAATGTCCCTGACACTAATACCTATAATAAAGATGAACGTGGATTAATCACCCGGCTCAGTGTCCTCAAAATCCGCTATATCTATGCCGACTACTGGACCTGTGACCGCCTGAGCTTTCAGACCAGAGAGAAGGTCGTTTGCGTTGCTATACAAGCCACAGATAAGAGTGGTAGAGCCTATACGAAAGATACCTTCTGTGCCGGTGTGCAGGCGGATAACACCCCTGGCATGACGAATAGCCCGGCAGCAAAAAAGATAGGCGCTGTAAATCGTTACCCTCTTTATGTAAAGCAAGTAGAAAGATTTCCAGAGAAAACAACTTTCGTCCTTCAGGAAAATAGCACGCTTGCGAATCTGATGGCTCAATGTGTATCTACCTCACATATCGTCTATAATGAATTTCACTCTCAAGGCGTGGCTACTATCCCTGGCTATGTCATCTATCAGCCGACTGCTCAGCGTCGCTAACACAACGTTAATGACAGCGGGTTGTAAGCTCGCTGTCTACCCCAACAATGCTCCTTCTCCGGGTTCGTTTTAGCGAAAATACGGACTATGCGCCATGTGATATAGTAAAAAGAAATTAGATTTGTCAGCTCGAACTCTTTTTTGTGTAGAGCGTCAGGCAATTTCATTCCCTCAGGTGATCATTTATGGCATTAGAACGCACCGGCAGTATTCACCTCGGGTTACTGCTCCATAACCATCAACCCGTAGGCAATTTCCCATGGGTCTTTCAGCAGGTCTATGAAGATGCATACTTACCGATGCTTTCAGCGTTAGAGCGCCATCCTGGCGTTCGTCTTTCCTTGCACTATACTGGTTCGCTGCTGGATTGGCTAGAAGAGGCCCATCCTGATTTCCTGCAACGCATAGCCACCCTGGTACAGCGCAAACAGGTCGAGATGGTGAGCGGCGGCTACTATGAACCTATTCTACCTTCTATCCCTGACACAGACAAAATAGCACAGATCCGGCGTCTGACCGCACATATTGAGCGCAAGTTTGGCACGAGACCTACTGGCATGTGGATCGCCGAACGCGTCTGGGAGCCGGGACTGCCACGTCTGATCCGTGCAGCCAATATTGAATGGACGGTCCTCGACGATGTCCATTTTAAAACCGTGGGATTGGAGGATAAGGACCTCTATGGCTACTATGCAACCGAGGACCAGAGCAGCGTTCTAAAGATATACGCAACCAGCAAGACATTGCGTTACACCATTCCCTGGCGGCCAGTACATGAGACGATCGAAGCACTGCGTCCTCTGGCAACGCCCGATGGGAAACGCATTATTGTCATGGGCGATGATGGCGAGAAGTTTGGCAGTTGGCCCGAAACAAACACATACTGCTGGAACAATGATGGTAGAAGCGGGTGGGTGGAGGAATTCTTCAGCGCTCTCGAACAGAACAGTTCCTGGTTATTTACGACACCTTTAGGTGAGTATGCACGAACCCATCCTGCACGTGGACGTATCTACATCCCTACTTCATCCTATATTGAAATGACCGAGTGGGCGCTCACACCAAAAAAATCATTCCTCTTTGGCAAACTCCTCCACCAGCTAGAACATGATAAACAGGAAGACCTCCTGCAATTTATGCGCGGTGGCTTCTGGCGCAACTTCCTGGCACGCTATCCTGAGATCAACAACCAGCACAAGAAAATGCTGCGCGTCCACGACCAGGTCTATGCAGCAGGTGCCACGGAAGAGTGTGGATATGTAGATTTATGGAAAGCCCAGGCCAACGATACTTACTGGCATGGACTCTTCGGCGGCATCTATATGGCCCATGTACGCTCTGCTATCTACCATCATCTGATCAAAGCAGAAAACGCCGCTGCACGCTTATCACAGAAACAAACGCCCTGGCAACGCTACGAATTCACAGATTTTGACTGCGATTCCCAGGAAGAACTGATTGTCGAGAGTGATCAGCAAAACGTGTATATCGATTCTCAGCACGGTGGTACGATCTTTGAATGGGATCTTCGTCGTAGCGCTCATAACCTGACCAGTGTTATGACACGGCAACTGGAGGGCTATCACCAGACGCTACGCGAGTACGAACAGGAACGACGCCGTAAAGCTGCCTTTAGCGCACGCACTATCATTCAACAGACCACTCCTGAAAGCGAACTGGCCTCTCCGCACACAACAATACGCACCAAAGAGCCTGACCTCGATCAACTCCTGGTTGTTGACTGTTACCGGCGCAATAGCTTGATTGATCACTTTCTCCCACAAGGATTACCATTAACGGATTTTGCCTCTGCACGCTTCGAAGATCTGGGAAACTTTGTTGAACAACCGTATGCAACTACTGTAGAGCAAACAGAAACAGGCATCACTGTCACGATGACGCGCGATGGACAGGTGCGCCGCCCAGGAGCTCTGAGCCCTTTACCAGTACACGTCAGCAAGACCCTCTTTATCCCTGCAGGCGAAGAGAAGCTTATTGTGAACTACAGCATTGAAAATAAAGGTCAGGCACGTCTACAAACCAGTTTTGCGAGCGAGTGGAACTTTAATTTGCTTGGCGGTGGTGGAAACGAACAGGCATATTATTCCATCCAGCAGCAACTCAGCACCAGCCGTTTTGACAGCACAGGCGAGATCTCTCGTGTCCGCGCTTTTCATATCGGCAATACCTGGCTTCAACAAGATATGCGGTTTGAATTGAGCACTGAAGGCTCGCTATGGCGTTTCTCAATCGAAACAATTACGGGCTCCGAAGCAGGTTTTGAACGCACTCACCAGGGAAGTTGCGCCACACTGATCTGGCCTCTGACTCTGGAAGCGGCACAAACATGGAATGTTGAGATCATCTGTACTGGCAGCAATCCAGCGGAACAAAAAAAGTGAAACGAGTACTGACACTTCAACATGCATGGGAATGCCCCTTAGGACTCCTCGGTGAAATATTGGAAGAACACGGCCTTCCCTGCGACATAGTCAACGTTGAAGAGGCAATCTTGCCCGAACCGACAGCGTATGGTGCTATAATTTCCCTCGGTGGTCCTCAGCATGTCTACGAGATAGACAAACATCCATATTTTACGCAAGAAAAGGATTTGATCTCTAGTGCCGTGGAGCAAGATATCCCCTTTCTGGGCATCTGCCTTGGCGCTCAACTGCTCGCTGCCGCCCTTGGAGGCCAGGTCAGCCAACACGCAGTCACCGAAATCGGTTTCTATGATGTACCATTTACTGAAGCTGGACAACAGGATCCTCTCTTTATGGGCCTGCCTGACTACCAAAAAGTCTTTCACTGGCATGAAGACGCCTTTGAGCTACCAGCAGGCAGTATCCTGTTGGCAACCAACGAGACGACCAGAAATCAAGCATTCCGCTATAGCTCTCGCGCCTATGGTTTACAATATCATATTGAACTCAATTCAGAATTGTTCAATCTCTGGTTAGAACATCCAGAGTTTCAACAAGAGATCATAGCATCTATCGGTATTGATGCTTACACAGACATTCAACAAGAAAGGTTCACTCATTATCAGATATACCACCACCATACATCCATTCTCTTCGAGAACTTTCTCAGAATAGGTGGATTAATAGCGCGTTAAAAAAAAGAAATGGAGAAAAACCCTTTCCTTTTTAGCACGCTATCTGCTATACTTGTACTTATAATCCGCTTATTAAGAAAAGCTGAGTTACAAAATTGATGAACCCGTAGCTCAGAAAATAGTAGCGGAGGGAACATTTACTATGCCCGGTTAAGGGCTTTATTGGTTGGTTGTGTTAGTGTATGCTTTATACTATACTTTACAAGCGGTATATGCCAGGTCTTTCGCATTCTAAAGCGAAAACATGAAGCACTCTCTGGACACATTTACCAGATATAATCGTAAATAGTATTGATGTACTGTAGCCACACAATGGCTTACGGACATAAGATAGAGTTAATATCTCTCGAAAGGCAGCATTCGACGAAGATGCCGCGACATAAAACAACAATCAGGCGCAAAACTTATACATCTAGACCTGACCATGCCTTAGCACTTGCACCTTTTACCTATGCCAGACGCAGTATTGCTTGCGAACGCCATCCCCTTCGGAATGAAGATAGCATTCTCGTTGATGAATTGACTGGGCTAGTTGCAGTCTTCGACGGAGTAGGAGGAAGCGCTGCTGGAGAGGTTGCCTCCCAGACAGCCGCCCGCGCCGCCTACCAGGCATGGAGACACTTTCTCCACCATCGTCAGAAGGGACGCAAAATTCATACCTTCCTTGAGCATTGTGATACTCATGAACTCTGTGACTTGCTGCAACATCTGATACAGGACGCAGACGAACGTGTGCGAACGGAAGGAGCCCGCCGGGCTGGTACCGACGACCTGGCAACAACTGTAGCGATGGCAACGTTCTGTCAACAACCGGATAGCAAAAACTATACAATGGTTTACGCGCACGTGGGCGACAGCCGCATCTACCTCTTGCGCGACAAAGAACCTCTCAAGCGCCTGACGAATGATGATGGACTCCTTGCCAAGTTGGTCGAAAATCAGATTATCCCTACAGAGGATGCTCTACGCATCGATCAGGCAATGCGCACCGACCAACTATCAGATACGGAGTTTAGCTACTTTCGACTGCGTGGCGGCATTACTCAGGCATTGGGTGGCCCTCTTCCCCCTGCCGTCCACACAAATCAGATTACCGTCTATCCTGGTGATCGCATCCTTCTCTGTACAGATGGTATCCATGATAACCTGGTCGATGAAGAGATTGAGCAGATTATGCGCATCAGCCCTCGTACATCCACTGCTCGCTTGCTCGTCGAACAATCGCTCCTCCGTTCACACCAGGAGCGCCACATGACCGTACGCGCCAAACCAGACGACATGAGCGCTATTGTCTTAACCTATCACTTTTGAGGGAAACATATCGGGCTTATCAATCACACGGGCTTATCAATCACACGGGCTTATCAATGGCGCCCCTACACCAGTGGCGAGAAGGCAATTGAAGGTAGATAGAGTACTACCATTAAAGCTTTTTCGAATGCCAATAAACCACTCCAAAAAGTACTAAATGGAACATCGTTACGCACATCTCCATAAAACTTGTGTTACGCTACTCCAGGAAACCTTTTTATTGCAAAACGATGTTGAGTATTCAAGGGGAGTTTCATTTTGGCGTTCAGAAAATCATGGCTTCTGGTAGTGCTACTTGGTATAACCATCCTGTTTAGCGCATGTGGCAAGCAAGCAACAAAACAGCTGACGCCATCACAGCCAGTGTTGAGCAACTCACTGCAGGTAAACACAGCACCAACACCAACACCAATTGTGATTGCGGTAGCAAGACAGGAAATGCCTCCCACTCCTACACCCAAGCCAAAACCAACACCAACGCCAGTCTCTACGACTCCGCCACAGCAGAGTCCCCCCACGAACATTCCCAACACGGGCACAGGAGCCGCTCCATACGGGCCTCCACCAGCGATGACTGCCGAAGAAGTACAACTCACCCAACAGCTCTTCACATTAATAAATTCGGATAGAGCGGCACGCGGGCTCTATGCTTATAACTGGAATACAACATTAGCCGGTGGTGCACGCTTGCATAGCTGGAATATGTATCACTGCGGTTTCAGCCATACCTGCCCCGATGGTCTTGATCAGTGTCAACGCATTGCGAATGAAGGCTTTGCTGGCTATACGGATTGCGGTGAATGTATTGGTTGGGCCGGCCCATTTCCGACTGCCTATGCTGGAATGCACAGTGTCCAGGAAAGCATGGTGAATGAGCCTCCTACTGGTTGGCATCGTATCCACCTGCTCAGTACGACGCTCCATCGGGGAGGCGTTGGCATCTATGTGGATCCTACCGGGTATCTCTGGTTTACTGAGGATTTTGTGTCGTAAACGTGGCCCCTACGCATGGGCGTCGTAAACGTGGCCCCTACGTCAATGAAACTGGAATGTTCGCTCTTCTCCCCATATGCCTTCCCAATTCCAAACACGCTCCTTTGCTCGCTTCACCTGTTCTCCTGCATTCTCATCGGCAGGTATAATTTCATCAGCAACTTGCGAATAACGCACCCGCATACGATAGCTTTTCGCATCCTTCACGCTGCACTCGATATTCAGCACGTATTTTCCCCAGGGCACAGATTCCACGCGATAGGTTGCCCCGGCACGACGCAGGGATTGTGGTAATGCCAGTGCAATAGTGATCTTATCAGTTCCTTCCGCCCGCAGACCTATCAGATAACACAGGAGAAGATGCACACTGAGAGCACCCCAACCATATCCCTCGATACCCGCGTTCACATAATCAGTAGCTCCCCATTTCCCTACATTCACCGTCTGGCGATATTCACGCGTCACCCCCGGCAAGCCACCATGTTCATCCAATTCTCGGCTATCAGTACTGCGATAAGAAGCGTCAATGTAGCGATAGGCCAGTTCTGCCGCATCAAGTGGCATCTTTGCATAAGTAGCAGAACCAACCAGTGTCATCACCACTGGTGGCCAGGAGAGCGGTGCCCAACCAGAACTGTGCATTGGTGGTTGAGAAAGAAATGAGCGCAGTTGCTCTATATGCTCACGGTCTGCCGTTCCACAGAACACAGGTGCAAGGTGCATGGCATCTTGTTGCGTCGACCATTCGTGTGCAACAGAGTCATAATCACGGAACCAGCCATTCTGCCACATTTGACGCGTCCTGACAGTAAAATCCTCGGCGATGCTGCGCCAATGGGGAATTTCAGCGGCAAAGTTGATAGGAGGGACAGAAGGGACAACAACACCCTCGTGCTCTAACACTAGCGCCCAACGCACCAGAATATCAGCTCCCTGAGCCATACTTGCCTGCAAATCGACGGGACGCACATGCTGGATAATGGTCCCACCTGTCTGCTGAGGACCGAAGCGGCTGGAAACGTCCTGACCACTCTCCCAGGAGCAGGCATAGACTAACCAACCTTCTGCGTCACGCCGATGCTCCAGCCACCAGTTCAGGTAGTCTGCCGCCCCCGGATAAAGACGACGAAGCCAGCTCAAATCGCCCGTCCTACGAAATATCTGATCGCAACACCATAAAGGAAATCCCCACTCCGGCGCAGTACCACAGATCTGCCCATCGTCGGCCACCATATTGTAGCTGCCATCCTCGCGTGCGCATGGTAGGTTTGGATGGAGTGCTGAGGTGAAATGGTTCAGAATGACCGCGGATGCCAGAGAAGGGTCAGCATAGCTCAGGAAGAGGGTATCCATTGCCGCCTCGGCGATGACTGTTCTGGGAGCCTGAATTTGCATGCCATCCCAGGCTCCATCGAGAATACCTGCTGAGGGACGCATCGTCATACGCAGCGTCTCCAGATCATAGACAAGACCACGACGCCAACTCCCGGGCCAATCGCCTGAAAGTTGCGGAGCCTGGCTCCAGAATTGCTCGTCGTCGGCACGATGCTGCGCTTCAGCAAGCGCAATCTCCTCAATGCCATCTTCCCAACGCTTATAGGCTTCATACTGAGAGACACCTCGGGCAAGAATAACGTTCATAATGCTCTCAGACTCAGGAGCAAGGGTCACAGTACAGGGTAAAATCACGGTGCGTACCTGCCATCCGGTGCTTTCCTCGTGCTCGGTAATATGCGGGCGCGGTAAATCAATACCATGTGCCCAGATCGCTGCATCTTCCAGTGCAACAACATATCCCATCTCGCCAAATCTGATTTCGCTCCCATCAGCGGATCTTGCTCCATGCACAAATACATCGCCCTCACTGGCAATACCAAGCATTGCAGTACCCTCCTGTGGTCCGTCTATAGCATAGAGACCATGCTCCCATGCACGACTGGTATGAGGATTGTGTGTATGCTGGTGCAGCAAGAAACAGGTCACGGGCAGGGGCTGTTTAGCGGTAGTAGCAAGAGTGAGGATACAGCCGAGGGCGTGTTCCTGGACAAGAAAATAGCGAGCGGTAAGTGTCAAAGCATGTTTTGGTACTGTGCAGGTGTATTCAAAGCGATTTTTAGTGTGCAGGTGGCTAACGATAGTGCAACCATGACGCTTGAAGTCTTCAGGAGTCACCAGGAGCGTTTTGCCGATCGTTAGACCAAGCGTAAGATGGGCTGTATATTGAAACTGGTTGCGTACATAGCTGCCAAGATTGGGCACATGCCAGCCCATACCAAGTGGTGCACGCGAACGCAGGACACCGCTGGGATTGAGTTTCCAGCTATGATAGGGATTATCCAGGTAGCCATGAGGAGTGAAATCATCGTGAGGGACCATATACACACCTTCTTTGCTATGTAGTGTTCTGTCAACCTTCATTTGATCTCTCACCACTGGAATAGGGCGCGATTGTAGGGGCACCATTGATAAGCCCGTGTCGCCACCAAATGAACCTTGACAGAGTAGTAGGACGAGAAATATCGGTTAGCTACATACGAGTGTATCATACTGGATGAGCCATCCACATGCAAGTTGATTCTATGTAAGATGGCGCGAGGACTGCCTTGCCCCGGAAAAACGAGAAACCCAAAGCCCTGCCTCTGTTAGCTAGCAATATGGCCATAATCAAAAAAATGGTATAAAATGATCTCAATGAACGAGCCAGTGTTACAACAGGAAGTATCAGAGTTCCCTCAGATAGACATTCCTGTCTATCGCTATAGCTACGATCAGATATTCCGCAAGGTGGTAGAAAAGCCGCGACCATGAGGAACACAAAACATCACAAAAGAGAAGAGGGAATGTATGCCTGATCCTACCTCACTAACATCCGATCACCCCACCAGGGCACTTCCAATACACAAAAATGAAGATTCTAGAAGAGCGATTGTGTCTAAAAGAGTGCCCATCGTGGTCTGGCGCATCCTGATAATCGTAGCATCTCTCACAGGCATTGTGGTGAATAGCAAGGGTATCAGCGATTTTTTTGCCAAGTTGCTCTATTTCACAATCCAAAGCAACCTGATCCTCATCGTGGGCATTGGATATGCTCTCTGGGCAACCTTACGAAATACAGCCGGACCATCTCCTATTCTCAAAGGTGCAATCACCGTCTATATCACCATCACTTGCCTCGTGTACAACCTGATACTGGCAAAATCTGCGGGATCGTCTCCTCCACCTGCTGGTAGCATTATAGTCCCTTTGATCGGTGGAACGCTGAGCAACGATCTGTTACATATTATAGCTCCTGTTATGGCTATACTCGACTGGTTGCTATTCGATGCACATGGCAACTTGCAGTGGCGCTACCCTCTGCAATGGCTCGTTTATCCCCTGGCTTACCTGGCATTTGTCCTCATTCGCGGACTGCTGGTTACTGGTCCGTATCTGTATCCTGATCTCCATTACCCCTATCCATTCCTGAACGTTGATGTAATTGGCTATGGCGGGGTAGCACTGAATACGCTGATTTATGGTATTGCCTTCTGGTTGATCGGTATTGCATTTGTTAGCGTGGACCGTGCGCTTGTACGCTTCAATCTTGCCAGTAATAAACAGACATAGTGATCCCTCTTGCAGGAACCCGCTACCATCCAATACATGTTGCCCATCGGAAAGCAGACCCCACAAGAGGGATATTCTCAACCATTATTTCCGGCTCTTCACGAGCTGCCTAATCCTGCGCATTAAAATCGCTACCAACAGATGAGGTCACGTGCGTTCCATTACCGTTTTGATGCACCGGAATCTCCGCACGAGACTCTGTTGAATGGCGACGCAACGATTGCAACATTGGCTCGATCACATCAAGGGGCAGTGGGAAGATGATCGTCGAGTTCTTCTCAACAGCAATCTCGGTCAATGTTTGTAGAAAGCGCAACTGCAACGCACTTGGCTGTGAAGCAATCACCGCTGCGGCTTGAGCCAGTTGTGCAGACGCCTGCAGCTCACCTTCAGCATGGATGACCTTCGCACGTTTCTCGCGCTCGGCCTCCGCCTGCTTCGCCATCGCACGCTGCATCGTTGAGGGCAACTCAAGATCCTTGAGTTCAACCGCCGTCACCTTGACACCCCAGCTCTCAGTGGCTTCATCGATAATTGCTTGCAAATCATGATTGATCTTAATGCGCTTTGACAAAATCTCATCCAGTTCGGACTGACCAAGCACATTGCGCAATGTTGTCTGCCCGATCTGTGTCGTCGCCTGCATGAAATTCATCACGTTGACCACAGCATGGACCGGATCGACCACGCTGAAGTACAACACCGCTGTCACCTTGATGGTCACGTTGTCTCGCGTGATGACTTCTTGTGGCGGTACCGTTAGCGTGACAATACGCAGATCAACCTTCACCATACGCGTAACAAACGGTGGCACCAGGAAGATACCCGGTCCCTTGGCTCCAATCAAACGACCCAGGACAAAGATCACACCGCGCTCATATTGTTGCACTACACGAATAGCTGATAGCAGTAAAAGTACCACGACCAGCACAACCAGGCCGATCACAGTCCACCATAATGCTAACATCGAAAGCCTCCTTTAATGACCTTCACACCTATTTCTTAACTATAAAAAAACTGATCGATGGAATATCATCACTATGCATGTTAATCCCACGCACCAACACTTATTCCTACGCAAGGCAAATAACTATTTGCTATATAGAATATAGCTTATTGCAATCTCTTTTGTCAAGGGCATAGATACCATCTGACACTTGCAAGCTTACGTAATTCATGCCTGAGGTAGATAATCACAAATACGAAACGTGACTACCATCACCCGCAACTCGTCTTGTACAGTGCACAATAATAAATGCACTCGCAAAGAGCATGCGCCGTTCGGGGATTGTAGCATCGCCTGCCGGCACCGTCAAACAGCAACGAGAAGGGATAGTGATACCCTTGTGGCAAGGACACGTACAACCAGAATCAATAAGTAAAATCAGAAAAAATTTCGCACTCCTACTAGATGCTCTACTGAGAGTGGATGGTATGGCTGCCTACATTCCTATTACGTTTGTTACCATCTCTATTTTCATTGGTTCCTCCTGGCAGGTCTTTTTATCGACCTCCGATCCAGCACGCTACCAATGCTATGCTCTGACTTTCTGGCTTGGAAGTAATGCTCTCCATATGCTTCCAGCAGCACAATGCGCTTTTCTACAGACAACAATTACCTCTGTACAACCCCCATTTCATATGTTACCAATAGAATATCCTCCCCTGACACTGCTCCCATTTTCATTGGCTCTCCTGGTCCCACTGTCTTACTATCAACTGGCAATTGCCTTTATTATGGCCCTGGCTGCTGTCTTTATTTACTGGCTACTGTTGCAGTACGGTCCACGTGGTGCAGCACTCGCGTTCGCCTTCAGCCTGTTTGTTGGCGCTCTGGGTACTGCGCAGGCCCGTTTTGACCTCCTCCCAGCCGCTCTTACGCTGATATGTGTCATCGCGGCAGAACGCAAACACTGGACCTTAGCATATGTAGCACTCGCCTTTGGTGTGCTGCTCAAAATCTATCCGATCCTGCTGCTGCCAGCCCTTTTTATTGCGGAACAACGTTTTCTCGGGCATCTGCCAATACCTAAAAAATCGTTGAGATCATTGCCGCAACAGCTCTGGGAGACGTTGCATTCTGTCAGACAATGGCGGTGGAACAATCTGCTGCTCTGCCTCGGCATTATGCTAGTGGTGACGGGCTTTTTTGCGATTTTGAATTTCCAGGGAGCCGTCCTGACGCAGATTGACTACTTTTTACGCCGCCCCATACAGGTAGAATCAGTGGGTGGTACGCTGCTCTGGCTGGCGCAAGATGTGGGCTTTCTGCTGACAATCGATGAAAGTTATGGTTCACTCAATATCAGCAGCTCCCTATCTGGCATCGTTTCGGCACTGGGGACCCTTTTCCTGCTTGTAGGATATTTCTCTATCATCCTCATGCAGTGGCGTGGCAAATTCGATATGACCCAGGCAACTCTCGCTATCTTACTTGTCTCTATCATAACAGGAAAGGTCTTTAGTCCCCAATATTTGATCTGGCTGATGCCGCTGCTTGCCTATGCGGGAGCCTTTGATGCATTCTGGATCATCTGCTGGGGAATAATCTCGTCTCTGACTACTTACACTCTGGTCTTCCTGTATACAAAACCAGTCGCTGACATGCGAGATATCCCACTGCTGCCGGGCTTTTTCGAGACGATAGGCATCCGCAATGCATTCTTCGTGCTGGTCACGCTTGCCTATCTCTTTAACTGGTTTCAGGCCCGCAGACGCAGGCCACTCCCTTTTGTACCAGACGGAAAAGTTACCCGCCCATTGAAGGAATTTCTAGTGTTTCGTCAGGAGCCTGGGCACACCACGGGCTTGTAAACGGCGCCCCTACAATTGTGGCGACCTCCCACTGCATGTAGAGGCGCCGTTTACAAGTTTACAAGCCCGGTGATTAACTCGGGTTTTGTGGCCGTACCTTTTTTCGCTTCTTCATACCAACGCACCCCCTCGGCAATCCCACGATAGATATCATACTGGGGAGCATAGCCAAGATCACGCCGCGCCTTGTCTATCGAGAACCATTGATCACCGCCAATCAAGGTAATGCCATAGGTCGTCAGTGGTGGTGGAGTAGCGTTGCGCCTGCCCAGAACTTGCCACACAATCTCTGCACTACGCCCGGCAGTGTATAGGGCAGAAAATGGCACATTGAGCGATAAACGCGAAACGTGTAGCGTATCTGCAATGGTATCCATAAATTCACGTTGCGTGACGCGGCGATCATCTGCGAGCGTGTACGCACGCCCGATGACACGATCATCTGCATCACCTGCTTTTATCAGCCCTTGTGCGACATCGCGTACATAAATGGCTGGCACCACATTTTTGCCCGAACCAATGATGAAATATTTGCCGGACTCAACGCGTGCGACAAAACGACCGAAGCTGGCAGCATCACGCGGTCCATAGATCCAGGCGGGACGCACAATAACAACTGGAGCTCCTGAACCCTGCACCAGGTCTGCAATTAACTTCTCACCCTCGATTTTGGTACGGCTATAAGGGTTATCTTCTGCATGATAAGGATGATCTTCGCTCACGATACCGCGTAAATGGTGACCATAGACCGTAATTGAGCTAGTATGCACAATACGCCGTACATCGGCATCCATCGCTGCACGAATCAGGTCCGCTACCCCCCACACATTGACGGCCCGGTACACGCTCTCCGCACCCCATGGTCCCGTTTTAGCTGCGACATTATAGACACGTTGCACACCCTGGACTGCCCGTTTCAACGATGCCACATCGGTCAGATCGCCATGCACAATTTCAACACCTGCCAACGTGCGTAGATGGCTCGTATCTTCAACTGGTCGCACCATCGCACGCACTTCATCGCCCCGCTCTACCAGCATATCAACAAGATGACCGCCCAGAAAACCAGCAGCCCCCGTCACTAATACTTTCATTTTGCTAAACACCTCACAAATACGGTCAATACAAATTTATCAATCAATCTGAGTATAACAACCAGTCCGACAATTAGCAACTGAGTAGGAGATATTTCGATTGGTGATCTATCGAAATTACATTCTTTGTTTCTCTATCATAGGTTGCAAGGATATAAACAGAAAGATGTCACTTTTCTTTCTCTCACTATCAGCATATAATAATGAACAGACGAACAATGACTGTTCTCGCGGAAAACGCATTCCTTTGATAAATATGGAGGCATTATGACCACAACCACCCGCGAAGGTTCCCCTCAGTTTCCCACAACCTCGGGAAGCATTCGCCCATCAACGCAGGAGGAGATGGACGCGGCTATACAGACATTGCAGGCACAGAAAGATGCATGGGTGGCACTTGCCATCGACGAACGCATCCCACTACTCAATAGATTGACCAAGGACTTTGCAGCGGTTGCAGATCGCATAGTTACTGCATGCTGCAAGGCAAAGGGTATTGCAGCCGATTCTCCACTGGTTGGCGAAGAGTGGAGCATCGGCCCATTCGCTACTCTCAAGAACTTGTGCCAGTTACAGCGTTCGCTCATAGATATCAGGACCTATGGAGCGCCCAGAATTCCAGGCCCGGTGACAACGCGAGCAAATGGACAGGTCGCAGCACAGGTATTCCCTCAAACGGGGTATGAACGCATCTTTTTTCAAGGTGTTACGGCGGAAGTCTGGATGGAACCAGGCGTTACGGTCGAAGGGTTGGCAAAAACGCAGGCACTGATATATCGAGACAAGCAGCATACTGGCAAAGTTGCCCTGGTTCTTGGAGCTGGCAATGTTGCAAGCATACCGCCCACTGATGCACTGCACAAGTTATTTGTGGAAGACCAGGTAGTGATACTCAAGATGAATCCAGTCAATAGCTATCTGGGACCGCTCATCGAAGAGAGCCTCCGCGCACTTGTGGAACCAGGCTTCCTACGGGTGGTCTACGGAGGAGCAGAAGAAGGAGCCTATCTCTGCAATCATGGTGGAGTGGAAGAGATTCATATTACTGGATCGGACAAGACATTCGATGCCATTGTTTTTGGAACAGGGCCAGAAGGAGACACACGCAAGGCTGAGAACAGGCCATTGTCGCAAAAGCGGGTGACGGGCGAACTGGGCAATGTCAGTCCTATCATTATTGTACCAGGGCCGTGGAGGGAAGGCGATCTGGCATATCAGGCCGAGCACATAGTAACATCGCTTACTACCAATGCAGGCTTTAACTGTAACGCGACGCGTGTTATTATCCAGCATACGGGCTGGGAACGGCGCGAGGAGTTGTTACAGCAGATGCGCACAATCCTGGGAAAGCTTCCGACGCGCGATGCCTACTATCCGGGCGCACAACGGCGGCAACAGCAATTTATTGAGGCTCATCCGGAGGCTGAACAGCTGGGCTCGGAAGATGAGAAGCGCCTGCCATGGACATTGATTACCGGTGTTGATGCTGAACGAGAGGATGATATCTGTTTTACCACCGAGGCATTTTGTGGTCTATTTGCGGAAACAACCCTCGATGCTGTAAACGTAGTAGATTACATCGACCGGGCCGTCAACTTTGCCAATGAGCGGCTGTGGGGTTCGTTGAATGCCACCATTATTGTGCATCCACAATCGCTGCAAGAGCCTGTAGTTGCCGCTGCAATAGAGCGAGCAATCGCCAACCTGCGCTATGGCACCATTGGCATCAACTACTGGGGTGGCGTCAGCTTTACATTAGGGGTGACGACCTGGGGAGCATTTCCTGGCGATGCCGTCAATGATGTCCGGTCGGGTATCGGTGTAGTGCACAATACCCTTATGTTCTCCCAGGCCCAGAAATCGGTGTTACGGGGACCATTTCGCAGCATTCCCACACCTCCCTGGTTCGCTTTGCGGGGAAGCAGCGCGAGTAAAGTTTTTCCGAAGCTGGTTGCTCTAGAAGCTGCTCCGACGCCGTGGAAGGTGCCGGGGATTTTGTGGTCGGCATTGCGGGGTTAAACAGTAGGAGGCACACAGGCTTATAAAGCGCTCCCCTACACCATTTGGGGACGAATTCTCCACCTGGTGAGCATGCAATGGTTGAACATAGAGTACATCCAAATCAGCACACATCCCATCATGGTGTAGGGGAGCGCTTTATAAGCCCGTGCTTCACCTATAAATGGTGCCCTTGTCCATTTATAGATGTGAATGACCATTAGCTACGCACTTATATTTTTAAAAATATGTATGTAACTATGCATATTGAGCATACAGATGTCCATCAGAATTTCATTATTCTGCTTCTTGCCTACACGCCTATTTTTCTTGATTTATCCATCTGCACAGCCTGTTGTGGCTTATCCTGGCATGTGAGCACCGTACACAAGGACTGGACAACTGCTGGATCAAACTGTGTACCAGCACAACGCTGTATTTCTGCTATGGCCTCCTGCGAGGTACGACGTTCTTGATAGGGAGGCTCTCGGAGCATTACATCATAAGCTTCCGTCACCCCGATGATACGTGCCGCCAATGGAATGTTCTCGCCAGCCAACTGCTGAGGATACCCGGTCCCATCCCAACGCTCATGATGATGAAGCACGGCGGGAATCAAAGGGTAGAGATAGGGATTAACTCCCAGGATCTGCGCTCCCAGGACAGGATGCTCTCTAAGGTGCTGACGCTCCGCTGGTGAGAGCAACTCTTCTTTCCGCAATAAGGCATCGGGCAGACCTATTTTGCCAATATCGTGCAGTAAGGCAGCAGTGCCAATCATGAACATCTCTTGCGGCTCTAATCCCATTTCTTGAGCAATAGCCCTTGCCATATCACTCACACTATGTGAATGCTCATTCATAACCGGGTCACGCTGCTCCACCAGGAACAATAGCGACGAGATCATTCTCAATATATAGCTCTGTCTGTTCTGTTCAGGACTCGGCCCCAATCGCTCCGCAGCCTCGCCTTGTTCTGACTCCTGCAACAGTAACATCAGTTCAGGATCAATGCTAACCTGCCTGCTTTCGGCGGCCGTGCGCACCTGATTGCGGCCCAGTTGTTTCGATAGGTACATTGCCTCATCCGCTTGCTGCAGCAACGTTTCCTGCGTATCTCCGTCGACCAGATAGGTCGCGATACCTATACTCACAGTTACGAGGATACCACCAGGTATCTCTGCTGTTGCCATCGGGCGGGAAGCGACGGCAGCGCGAATGCTTTCAGCTATCATACTTGCTTCACTGCTATCAGCTTCCGAGAGCAAAAGCACAAATTCTTCGCCGCCGAAGCGTCCCAATGTATCACCACCGCGCAAAACCCTGCCAGCACGCAGGCCAATTTGTTGCAAGACCACATCACCAATAGCATGCCCATAGGTATCATTAACGCGTTTGAAACGATCAGCGTCGAAGAAGAGCAAGGAAAATGGGTGGTCATAACGTTGAGCGCGATCCACTTCCTTATTCAGTTGATCCATGACGGCACGATGATTGGGCAAATCCGTTAGAGCATCAGTCAACGCTTGCTTTTGGATGATAGTATGAGCACAGGCCAGGTCCTCATGAGAAGTAATCAATTCACCATAAGCACCTGCCAGCCGCTCCCCTACGTAACCAAGCTGTCCTGCAGCAAGCGCTACAATGAGAAAGGCGATGAATACTGAGAAGAGTATGCTCCCATCTAAATGGATCATACCAGCAAAACCATTGAAAAGCAGAGAGATAAGGGAGATGCCAGATATCATGAGAAGACAGATGATAATGGCTCCTCCACGACCACGCAACCAGGCAGCCAGTGTAATGGGTAAGAGGCCCAGAGCAAAAAACACCCCCAACGGCTCAAGGCTCACACCCGGTTTATCCAGGAGAAGAAAGGGTAGCAAGGTGAGCGCGACCATCAGAAAGATGCTTCCCCAGGCAAGATGGCTTTTATTCACTGCTTGTTTCAGTGAACGGAACGAACTGGGTAGTGTTTTACTTTGTAACATATTGTACCTTTCTTGCAAGTGAAGGATGGGGAAAAGATTAGTTCTTCTAACACTATCGGCAAGCGGCACCCTCTCAGTAGGACAAGCAAGAAAAAGTGAGCACACCCACCGAGCGTATGGGCACCTTGTATGTGCCCATACGCTCGGTCTCCAACATCCCTATAAATGACTATCTACAGAGTAGAAGGCATTTGTTATACCATTCACTGTAAAAATCGATTAGCCTTTCACAACAATCACTGGCTTCAACCGCGCCACCAGTTGCGCCAACCCTGCATTATGCACAACATTAACGACCTTTTGAGCATCCTTCGATGCATGGACACCTGTAAACAACGGTGAATACATAATCTTGATGTCCGGCTGGATACTTTCCATGAGTTCCCGTAAGCGGACAGGCGATTCCTGGAGGAAACGGTTCAATTCGTCCCGGTGGATATAGACTTGCATGAAATCGTGCGTTTCGGCCTTCAGCTCACCGCGTTCTATCGCCTCGTGGATGTCCTGGTGGTTGCTGATTCCCACCGTGGCCGTGAGCCTATACACGGTAAACCATTCATCATCATACTTTGCCAGCCTGGAAACCTGCCTTTCCCTCGTGAAGAAACGCGCAATTTCATCGCGGTGGATGACGGTGTGCGGTATGGCTTTCTGTTCGGCCTTCAGCCTGCCCGCATTGATGGCGGAGCGGAGCGTGCCCTCATTGATTTCTGTGAGCTTAGATACTTCGGAAACCGTAAGCCATGCCTTCCGGGTTTTAATCTCCGGCCACTCAGGGCGTATGGTGGTATCCCGGCTGGCATACACCCTTACGCCCAATACTTCCAAAGCGTTTCGCTTTTTCTGGAAAGTAGCCTCGTGGTATCGGCCCCGCATCGTGTTCAGGAAATCGAGGAACCCCATGATACTTGTTCGGTAGATGCCGGAGAGCTTTACCACATTCTGAGAATGCGCGAATTCTTCTTCGCATTTGTGTAGCTGCTGTTCCTTCTGGATGACATCCTGGTTAATCAGTTTGTAGTAGTAGCTGTTTTCCGGGTGCTTATTGCGCTCGGCCAGAGCAAAAGCAAGCTCCTCCTGCAAGGCGTCGATCATCTCCCGGCCCCTTGTATCTTCCAGCATATTCTGGATGGATTGCTCGATGCTGCGCTCAAGCACATCCTGGATAAGGCTCAGGCGCTCGAATACCCGGCAGCAATCCTCCCATACCACCGGATCAAGGTATTCCGTCCTGATACGCTGGATATGGGGTTCGTGTGGCGTATCATAAATGCTCATATGCTTGTTGCAGCGGTACATGGGTATGCCTTTTTCCGTGACGCTCTGCATCCGGTTGCCGCACATCTCGCAAAAGACATGGCTTGCCAGCAGGTAGCTTTCCACGTCCTTTGGGCGGTGGCTTTTGGTTTCCTGGTTCGTCGCCAGTTTGCGCCCGGCCCGCTCGAACATTTCCTGCGAGACAATAGGGGGCATGGCTCCAGGAATGACTTTCTGGTCAGGGTGCACAATGCCCTTGATGGTTCCATCTTCCTGCAACACCTTTTTCTTCTTGCAGATAACCAGCGTGCCTATATTTGCGACATCCCGCAGATAGCTGCTAATGGTTCCCACCGGCCACGGGCGAAGCCTTTTCGGCGTTTCCTCTTCGGTTTCTCCCTCTTCCTCTACCTGCATAAAACGTGCATCCCTGGGGCAGGGTATGCCATCCATCGAGAGCTTATGGCCGATCTGCCGTATGCTCATGTCCATTTCGACGAACATCTCAAAGATGGAGCGCCGGACAGCGGCTTCCTCGACGTTCAGCACGAAGTAGGTTTTGTCCTTGTCGCCCCATTGCCAGCCGTAAGGCGGGGTCGAGGTCGCCATCGGCAGGCCAAGCTCATGGCGCTTCTGCCAATGGCGGTTTGCGTATTCGAGGATTTTCTCACGCTCGGATTCCGCGCTCCAGGCGAGGATGGAACGGATGAGTTTGCCGGTCAGGCTGTTGTCGATATTCTCGCTGACGCTCACGATTTCGCCGCCCGCGCTTTCGATTTCCTCGAAAATCATCGCGGAATGCACGAAGTTGCGCGAAAATCGGCGCAAGTCCCAGACAATAATCACGTCCGCCAGACCGTCGCGCACCATCTGGCGGGCCAGGGTAAGCTGTTCGCGGTGCGAGTAATGGATAAAGCCGCTTTTGGCTTCCTTCAGCACCAGCATGACTTCAATGCCGTGCAGGTCGGCATATTGCCTGCATTTTTCTTCCTGGTATTCCAGGCTTTCGCCGTCCTGTTCCTGCTTATCGGTGCTGACGCGGCAGTAAATGACCGCACGCAGCACCCGTTTAATCATTTCCTGTACTTGCTGTTTCTCGTAGGCGGACAATTCCCTCACCTATCTTTCCTTATAGGTACTCCTCAAAAAGCCGCAGGATGACACTGGCTTCTTCAGGCACACTCTCAAACGCGGTATGGTCTTCATTCCATGTATAACCTGGAGGAGGAGCGGCAGCGCTGACTACCCGCACCCCGGCCTCTTTGCATTCCGCAAGCAATTGCGCCAGCATCAGCATGTCACGGCTCAGTTGCGGGAAATCATCCACAATCAGCACCGAAATCTCCGGGAGCGCCTTTCGGAGGTGGTTCAGTCCTCCGCGTTCTTTGGTCAGGCCGGACGCAATATCCTGATAGATATGCGCGTCTGAAACCGCGTATCCCTGTTCCTCGGCAAATTGCAGGCACCGTGTAATCCGCGCCTCGGTTGCACGGCGCTCCGCGACCTCATCCTGGCGCGGGTAGGTGCGCACATAAACGGCAGCGTGCTGCATCGGGTTATTTCTCCTGTGTGTTTTCAGCGGGAGAGATTCCCGGCTCAGTGTTGCCTGCTTCCCGGAACACTTCTACGATGATAATGCCGTTTGCTTCGCAAGTGTTGCGGCAGGCTATTTCCTGCTGTTCCAATGTGTGGCTGTCCGGGCTGTCTGTGCTGACGCGCCGGTACATGAACTCCTGTTGCATGATGTGCGTCTTCCTTTCCGTAACGCATTCGTCTGACAGGTACTAAGAAAACTGACCTTCGTTTGAGTGTATTTCCGCCTAGCTTATATTATAGCAGAGAATATCAAGGTTTAGGGAATGCACTGTGAATGGACAGTTCCATGCTGCCTCACTGCTCTGCTGCCTTACGGATTAGCCCAAGCGATAGGGTTAGCAATACTATACCATAAAACGGCGTTTTTTGCTATGGAGCGTAAGGGTGTGATGCACACCGTAAGGTAGCGGCGTGCAACTATTGACAGCGTAGCACTGCGGATGGCATACTTGTAGGAGAAATTATCTTTGTTTAGGAGTGGCTTAATCTATGACTCTTGAAGGGTATCGGGTTAAGCTTGGATGGTCGAAAGCGAAGCTGGCCCGTGAGGCGGGGGTTCGTGCCGCCACGGTGAGCGATGCCGAGAAAGGCGAGAGCATCTATAAGGCGACTGCCGGAAAGATTGCTAACGCTATATCCAGGGGGTTAAAGGAGTTAGGTGAAGAAAAAGAAATCACCTACATGGATATTGAAGGGCTTAAATTTGCCGACTGACATCCAGGCTTGACTTAAAGGAGGTGATGCTAAGAAACGCCCAGGAAGAACCCAGGCGTTCCCCAGAGACTTTTGTAAACCGGATTTGTGCTGTGAGTCCTCGCTAAAGTTCCACAGCGCAAACAGAAAATGTCCAGTCCCTTTGTACTGTTTTCACAGTGGCGGCAAAACACGCTGTGCTAGGTGCTTTTTGCCGTCAGGACAGGCTAAAAGTCTAGTGGTAGTGTACCACGTTCGGCTTTGCCTGTCGATCCAGAGAGGCAAGAAACCATGAGTGTACGAATTGGTACATTGTTCCCTGATTTTCCCGAAGAAGGCAAGCAGCAACCGCTGACGCTTGCCTATACGACCGACACACGCATTCCGCAAACTATCGTCCCCGTATTCCTCGTTCACAGCCTGAAAGACCCCTTCTGCGATAATCCGCATTGCGTGTGCCAGGCAGAGCGGGTACGCAAAAACGCCATGCTGCTCAGCATCACACGCGGAGAGGTCAATTTGCGTGCATCCGAGCGCTTCCAAGAGCCACCAGAAGGGGGGAAGCCGTGACGACCGAAACCAAGCAGAGAAAGCCGCTACCGGAGCAACAGGCGCAGCATGTCTATAATCCCGTTCCGGCGCGGCGCACGGCAGCCGCCACGGAGGAGCCACCCGCCGTCACCCGGCAGCATAGCAGCCATCCCGGCAATACGCTGCGCATGGCTGCCAGCAAGCAACCGCTGCCTGGGCGCGGCCAGCCCCGCACGAATGCGCCCCAGGAAGAGGAATACGACGACGCACAGGTTTACCCGCAGCGTCCCCCATCCTCGGCCCGGCGTTATAAACCGACCGCCGCACAGGCGGAAACGCATGTCGTCTACAAGCCATCCGGCCATGCAGGGGCTTTCTATGCGCTCATTGTCGGCAGCTCCATTATTGCCGGTATCGTGATTGCGTTAGTCGTTCCCACGCTTTGGCAGCGCGGGAGCGACCAGATCCATTACGGTTTTCCGCGCACCTACCAGGTGGATGCCAATGTCGGACACGGCACCGCGCAGTATCCCGACACGCATTTTATTGCGCTGAACCTCCACGGGTATATCGAAGTTATCGAGATACCGGAAGGCGTCCCGGAAAAAAACGAGCATCCCCATCTTTATCTGGTTGCGCGGCCCGATAATGCCAATGCCGATCAGGCACCGGCCACGTTGGAGTTTAAGGATGTCAACGGCGACGGGAAAGTGGATGTGATTGTCCATTGCAACGGCAATGAGAGCATCCTCTATAATGACGGCCATACCTTCAAGGAAACCCCGTAGTGTTCTGAAAGGGTGATAGCGTCCGCTATCGCCCTTTCCATTCCGCGAGGAGAAACCCGCTATGGATGAAGAGGCGAAAAAAGCGATAGACGAAGCCTTGCATATCTTCCATGAGAACCAAGTCCAGGAGCCGCAACTACCTGCCACACCCATCGACACTTTACCCGCCAGCCAGCAGTCGGAGGAAAACCCTGATAAACAACCGGAAGCTCCCTCCCAGGAGCCGGAGATGCCTATCGTCACCGAGCTGAAGCGCGAGTCTGGCATACGCCCACGCGAGCGCAAAAAACGCTACTGGTTAGGCATAGTCGGTCTTGCCGCAGGCATTATCAGCTTAACCGTTATCGTGATGCTGGTCATCATTCCGCTGTTTCATCCGACCGCCACGATCACGATAATTCCCTCGGTGGCGACCGTTACGACGAGCGGCAGCGTAGAAGTGCAGGGGAGGAGCCTGGCACCCGTGACCGCTTCCCAGGCGAAAACCGTCCCGGCCACCGGCACCGGCCACCAGGATGCACGGGCGGCAAACGGAAACATCACCTTTTACAATGGCTATACAGCAACGCAGACCATACTGGCAGGCACATTGCTGCAAACCGCCAGCGGTGTGCAGATCGTGACCGATGCGAATGCATACGTCCCTGAAGCCAACCCGCCGATGCAGGGACAGGCGACCGTCCCGGCCCACACGCTTGAGACAGGAACGGCAGGCAATATCAAGGCGTACAGCATCTATGGTGCGTGCTGCCGGGCTTACATTCTGGCAGAGAACACTGCCGCTTTCACAGGCGGGCAGGAAGCTAGGGACTTCCAGGCCGTAACGCAAAGCGACATCGACAGCGCAGTCACGCCGCTGAAAACCTCGCTGACACAGAGCGTGCAATCGGCTTTACAGGCACAATTGCGCCAGGGTGAAGCGTTAGCGCCATCCCCCTGCACTCCCACCATCAGTAGCGACCATAAAGCAGGAGATGAAGCGACTCAGGTCAGTGTCGCCGTCACGGATAGCTGTACGGGATACGCCTATCTGTCCCAGGATGTACAGGCACAGGCCACGCACATCCTGACGGCAGCCGTCAGGCAGCAGCTAGGCGACGGATACACCGCGACCGGCGACCCTCAAGTGACCATCACAGGTGCAAGCGCGAGCGGGAGCCTGTTACGTCTTGCCATAAAGGCGCAAGGGACAATGGCCTACCAGTTCGGCCAGGCGCAACTACAATCCATCAAAAACCATATTGCGGGCATGGACAAGGCGGAAGTCGCCGCATGGCTTGCCCGCCAGCCGGGAGTAAAGGCGGTATCCATCGACGTAAGCACAGGCACTACGCTTCCCCAGACTCCTGATGCTATACGCTGTACCTTGCTTTATGCGGCATGAAAGGCACATAGGGAGTCAATCCACAAGAACGCGCTGTCGGTTCCTGCCGGTAGCGCGTTTTTCTATACCCTAGACTTGTCCTCAATTCAGCATATAACAGCACTATTAACTTTTTCGTCACAAAAACTTCATAAATATATGTTTGCAACTAAATATTAACTAATGCAGGTTGGGAAAACCTATATTCTGTTTCACAAAATTAAGCTCTCATTTTGAGGCTTAAAGAAGCAGACAAGGCACAGGTTTGATTGTTTCGGTGCCTGGCGAAAAAACATTAACGTTTCCTGAAAAAGGACGGCTGATTGCAAAATTCACTTCAGAGAAAGGAGGTGAGATTGTGAATATTGACCGTTTGAAAGAAGTTGTGGAAAGCAACCGGGCAACAGGAAATCTGGAAGAGCTGCTTTTGGAGCTGTTTCCTGCGATGCAGGAAAACTCTCCGCAAGCGTTTTCGGAACTGGTGCAGGAAGTTCAAGGTATGGATTCATCTGAGAAAATTGTTGAAAAGATACAAAGCATGAAATAGCCCCCTATCAGGGTAACTTTCATGCAGATTGGTTTCCTTGAGGCGAGTGTACTTTGTACATCCTCAAGGAAACTGATTTTTGGCTAATATCAGTGCGCCTCCGCCAGTTCTTCCCTGAAGTCTTTCACCGCCTGCACGCCCCCATGCCCTTCTTCATCCAGATGTACTAGCATTGCCGTTACGTGACTGAGCGCGTGAGAACTTTCCATTTCTTTACTATGCAGATAAAACTCGCGCAGCTCTGCAATCGCTTTCTCGATTTCTCCCATCATTTTGTACGCTTTTGCATAGTCAAGGTAGAGCCAGCCTTGTAACCTGCTGTCTTTATCAAGCGCAAGCTGGCTGGTTATTTCCGCTCGCAATTCCAGTGTCTTTTGTGGCTCACCGAGCGCTAGATAGCCGCCGCTTCTCTCCGCCATAATACTCCCTGTGGTGTAATACACTTCATCTTTGTCCTGGATGAAATCCGGCGCAAGATACGTGCTTAATCTTCTGGCGGTGTCATTGGCCCGGTAAAAATGAAAGGAATCTCCCACGCTGGCATACGCACGACTCAGATAGGAATGGATAATCACACTCCACGCTTTTGAAGTCTCGAAGGAATAGTCCCTGGCTTCTTCCAGATATTGCACGCTTTGACCGTAGTTTTTCTTGCGGTCATGCTCCACCCCTAAATTCATTAGCGAATGCGCTATAAGCGCCGGATCGTCAAGCTCTTTGGCAATGTCATACATATGCTGATAGTAGCATAGAGCCTGGTCGTACTGCATCGCATCTACGGCGAGGACGCCGTTCACACACTGATAGTCAGCAAAGAGATGTAAGTATCTGGCTTCCAGTTGCAGCGGCGGCGTGTCGTCCGTCTGAAAGTAGGTGAAGATGTTGCCAAGTTGGGTTATTGCTTGCCTGGCTTGCCATAAAAAGGAAGCTTTGCGTAAAATCCAGATTTGCCGGAGGGTAAAATCAATCAGCTCGAATGTTTTTGCATAGGTGGATTTTCCGGTTAAGGCATCGGTGAAAGGGTCATACTCTCCTAAGCCCATTTTCCAGAGAGGAATGCTAAGGAACACACATATTTTGCGAAGCGTTTGCTGGTCGTCAATCCGTTTTCTTCCGTGTTCGATGTCCTGAATGTAATTGAGGCTTACTCCCTCTCCTCCTCCGAAGCGTTCGCTTTTCGGCCAGCGGTCGGCAAGCTGCTGCTGGGTCATCCTGGCTTTTTCACGGTATTCCCGGATCGTTATGCCATAGTGGTACATCTCTCACCTCATTCTGCCCAAGCTCTCAACCCCTACATATACGGGGGTGTTAATATATTGGTACTGCTATCATACTCCCTACGTGTGTGTGGCTTTTAATAAGTGAGGATATAAGGTACTTTTTTCTATGGGTTCCAAATCTTTACGCTCGATTGTACCACACATAAGGAGAAGTTATGCAGGGTAACAGTGAAGTCGCAAGACTTCTGGAAAGCATACGACTGTCCTATGAATCAGCATATTTAGCTTTGCATGGCCCGGCTATTGTCGCCAAGCATGAATTTATTTCAAAGAAGATGGAAAACATGCAGCAAGACCATGCCCAGCTACAGACCATTGTGGGAGAACATGAGGCAATCAGACTCGTGGCAGAAACACTTGATACAGTTGGTGATATAGAGAAATCGCAGGTGCATTAGCGATGATGAGAAAGCCCCGGTTTCATATCATTCCACCAGTTCATCCCGGTATTCAACCCAGCCAGCCTATCCCAGTGGTAAGTGTGAGGAAGGAAAGCCAGGAGGAGCGGTTTGCAAGGTTAAAGCGGACTGCCGATGCAACGGGCAGGCGATTTGTGCAGGTGTATCTGGAAGACGAGCGGAAACGGCAGCAGAGAAGTCAGCGTTGACTTTCTTCTGCTGCATTGTCGGGTACTTCAACGATAAGTTCATGTACTGACACACCGAGCGCTTTCGCCAGCTTACTCAACGTTTCGGTTGTGACTGTCACGGTTGGGTTCCGATAAATTCTTTTGATGGTGTTATCATCGACATCGCTGGCTCTGGATAACTTGCCCTGTGAGAATCCTTTTTCTTTGGCAAGCTCCTTGAGGCGAATATAAATCATGGTGTTAGTCTCCATAGGCTTGATTGCGTAAGCATACCAGAATAGGCAGACAGGCGTAAGGAGCTACGTATTAGTACCCATAGCGCTCAACCAATATTTGTAAGCCCATATATTATCCATCGGATGGAAGTGGTGAAAACTTGAGCAAGAAATCAAGGCGAAAAAAATCGCGTGTTGTTAACTCACAGCCGCCATCAAAAATCATATTCACATTTGAAACGGTGAAGATGTTGCGTGAAGCTCTACATCTGGTCGATGAGGCGTTTATTCGCAATACACAACCGCTTCCCAACCTAGAGCTGGCATTTGAAACAACCCTCAATTTAAAAACAAAACTTATGAACATGATAGAGCAGGAGGATTGGGAAAAGGAAACGCCCTTCGACTACAATGAGATCCATATCCTCTACGCCAGCATCCATATGTATCTGGTTCAACTGACTTTTATCAAGGATGATAAGCAACTTCCTTCCTGTCTCCGTTTGTGTAAGCAATTTAGTCTTCTCGTTGAACAAGCTGATATGAAGCAAATAGCACAGCGCCAGCATTAGCAGAAAGGAGCACTACTCGTGGAGGAGAATGGCAACCTGATTACGGGGATGACGCGAAGCCATCTCAATGCTATTTCCTGCATTCTGTATTTCTATGAGCGGCATTTATGGAACTTCGCCGCGCCATCCGTCAAGCGGACGAAGCAGATAATTGAAGTCCAGCTATTACTGGTGAAGATACAACTGCTCTCTGAAACCGGAATTGCGGCGCTTAGCCGTGACGATGTGGGGTATATCGAGACAGCCATCCACGTGTTTACGGCCCAGGCCAGGGAGAAGATTCCACCCACACCGCAGCGGGATGAACTGCTTGCAAACTGTGAGGATCTGCGTGAGTTCCTGGTAGACACCTGTAGGCGGCCAGACCCATAACCACCGCACCGGGGATACGCCATCGTCCGGTAGGAGCAATCTAGCCCTGCACGCACTACCGGAACATCCGGCGGTGCGTTTTTATTGCGTCCTTGCCTCCTGCCTCTGCTTTTTTACCGTGCGGCCTATCCGTTTCCCTTCGGTCGGTTAAAACGGGTCTATTGAATTATGTGTCCAAAGAACCTCCGGCGTGATGCTACCGACCAATCTGGCAGGCCACAGGGAGAACGCGTACCAGAGCTTACCAGCGGTGACGTGGGGTGCGAGAGCGGCGACGGTGAGAAATGCGATAATTGCCAGCGAGCTATAGTGCTCCCGTTCGCGTCCCGGCTTTTCCTTTGCGTATCACCCGACCGCCGCCATCCGGCCAGAATGCCGGAGCCGGAGAAATGCCACGTCCAGGCGCGTCACTGGCACCATTGCCCCAGAGCCATAACAAGAGCACTTCTTGCCTTACAGCACAGCTTGCCTGTTTCTTTCATTTCCTGCAATCACCCCGAATTTCCCTTTTCCGCTCATACTCACGCAGTGACCTCTTTCACCGGCTAACCTGGCAAATTCCCCGCACGCCGCGAACCATAATTTTCCCCTGGCGTTGCCATTCCTCGCGGGAAGACAAAATTCAGGTTGCAGCCTGCTGCGACCCCGCCTCCTCGGTTGCCGTCAAGAGGTTACATGGTGTGACCTCGCAACTTAAAAAGGAAAAAGATTATGATTATTGGAAATTTCGAGAAAAAAGGCAAAAACCTGGTAGGCACGATAGAAACGCTCGCGTTCACGGTCGAGGCAATCCTTGAACCAGTGAGCCAGAAGAAGACGAGCAAATCCCCGGATTTCAGGTTCTCATCCGGGAAGCGCCGGATCGGGGCAGCCTGGAAGAAGACCGGCCAGAACAGCGGCAAGGAATACCTCTCGGTACTCATCGAAGACCCTTCCGTCTCCATCAACTGCGCTCTCTTCAAGACCGAAGCCGGTGACTACGTACTCACCTGGCAGAAACCCCGCCCAGAGGGGCATCAGACCGATCAGGAGCTTCCAGACGATGATGAGATCCCGTTTTGACGACTACCGGGGGCGGTGTAACAGCCGCTCCCATTCTTAAACCCGAAACTGATAAGGAAACATTTTATGACAGAACAATGGGACTATGAATATCTGCCTTTTACCAATAACCAGACGGGTGAAGAGATACCCAACTTCAGGATAAACTTCACGGATGATAACAAGGAAGGCTATGTTGCAGAAACAGATGAGAACCTTCCGGCTGGAGAGCAGGAACGCTTTGCCCGCTTGATTACCGCCGCGCCGGATATGCTGGAAGCTGCAAAGGTTGCTTTACGCACGCTCTTAACCGGCGATAGTAAATTGTTACCGATAAACCTACTGGAAGAAGCAATCGCCAAAGCCGAGGCGAGGGCGGTTAACTCCCGCCCTTTACCTCAAACCCGAAATGGAAAGGATACGTTATGAAAACCGATGCTCCCGATGCTCCCGCCGAAAAAGGGCTGTTGGAGGATAGCCTTAAAAAACTGCTCGCTACGGCACCCATCGTAGAACCTGACCGCAGGCGTAACCGGAGCGTCGTGTGGCAGCGGATCAGGACGATATGGCTGGTCAGGGTTACATACAGTCCCTCTGGTGAAGTGCTGAGCATGAAAAAGCTAAAAAAATTGCGCTCTTTCGTTGTGCCTCCCGGTAGCGTGGATGTTAGCAATCGCCCCAGGACAGCATCCCTGTCCGGTGGGCTTCCCCGTCTTTTCCGTTTTCTGCTTCGGTGTTTTCGTTTGCTCCTGCGGTCGCAGGGGAAGGCTGAATAACGCCCGGTTGTTGCGGCGCTCATGGCAGGGGCGACAGCGCCGCACTTTTTAGTGCTACGCATCTTCCATTTCCGGCGCATCTTCCTCCGCCGCCTGTCCATCCACCGGCCTTGAAGGAGCCTGATCCGGTGGGGCCGAAGTGAGCGGGGGCAGGGGCGGCATTCCCCATTCTTCCATCAGGTCATCGAATAACGCCCTGTCCACCGGTCTTGTCAAATCCCTGCTCAGGAGATTGTACACGAACTTTCTGACAGGCTCACGCCGCACCGCCTCTTTCAGCACCGCCTGACCGGCAAGGATTTTGCGGCGTGTGTCCTTTTTGTTCTCCGCTTCATTAATGCTTTTTACTTCTGCTTCCCTCTCTCTGAGCAGCGCTTCTAATTGCGCGTCTATGTTGGTTAATTTTGTGCTCTTTTTTTTCGGCTCTTTCGGTCGTCTCTGTCGATTATTTTCCGGCATGTCAACCTGCCTTTCCGGGAATTGCCCCTGAAAAAATAGCTGCATCTGGATGAGTAATTATATAATATAGCATGTAGCGTCAGATAGCATCTGGAATGTTGAAGTAGCATACACCCGTCAGGGGAAAAAGGCATAGCCTATGCGAAACAATGGGACATTGCCGGTAGCCGAAACAACCGAAGGGCGCACTTATGCAAACTACGTTTGCGTGCGTTCTCAAAAGGGAAAGTTTTCCCTTGCCGAAGGCTTATCCTTTCGTTCGCGCCCCGGCGCGAAGGCAATACCGCAATATGCGAGTTATTGCCCTGAGAATTGCCACTCCTCCCATCCCGCCAATCGTATTTTCCAGAGGAGGAAAATCGCATGGTGATGGATGCGAACTGGTACAGTTGCCATATCGGTGTGATAAGCCGCTCGCAGGTGCGTACTGCCGTAGGTGCCGCCGCCTATATTACCGGCACGAAGCTATATGACCGGGAGCTGGAAGCCTCCCCTAATTACGAGCCTTCTGACTACACACGCAAGGGTGGCGTCGAACAGTGGTTTATCACCGCGCTGGAACGAGCGCCGGAATGGGCATTTGATATTAACGCCTTAACGAACGAAGCCCAGGCACGGGACACGCGGAGGAATAGCTGTACCGCGCGCGTCGGCAGGTTTGCCTTGCCCTCTGAGGCGGATATGGAAGGCCGCGAGCACATCACCCATGAAGTGGCGGATTTTCTTGCCGAGCATTACGGGGTTGCGGTGATAGCCAGCATCCATGCACCCGACCGCCACGGTGATGACCGAAACTGGCATGCGCACCTCTGGTTCACGACGCGTGAGATAGGGGGTAACGGGTTAGGCGCAAAGACCCGCGTGCTGGACGATAAAAAGACCGGCCCGCAGGAAATCATCCGCATCCGGGAAGCGGTCGCGGATATTATCAATGATTACCTGGAAGATGCGGGGATAGATGAACGGGTAGACCACCGGAGCTATAAGGACAGGGGCATTGACCGCACGCCGATGATTTATCTGGGCGAAGCGGCAAGCGCACTGGAGCGGCAGGGGATACGCACCGAGCGCGGCGACCGCAACCGCGCCATCCGGGAAAGCAATCGGAGGATTGACCAGCTCACCGGGGAGATTGCGGCTCTTCAGGCGGAGAGAGTCCGCGAGCTGGAGAGCGCGTTTCTGGAGCTGGAACCAGAAATCGAAGACTCTCCTTTCCCTATCGTCCATGAAGAACCGCAACAGCAGGAGCCGGAATTCGCTCTAAGCTGGGAGGAGGAAAAGGCGCGGGCGCAAGACATGACAAATGCCGATGTGGCGGGCGCAATCAAAGACCCGGTTGCCGTGTATGAGCCGGACAGCAACTTTGCATTCCTGGCTGCGCGGGAGCCTGTCCCGGACGTGCCACCACTTACCTGGGAAGAACGGATGCAAAAAGGGCAAGATATTTTTTCAAGTGAGATCCTACAAGAAGCCGAAAAACAGGTGAGGGAACATGGAGAGGTGAAGGAATATGGTTTGGGCAATCACTGGTATGACAGGACGGTAGCTAGTTTCGAGGATTTATATTATAATACGATGCAAGGCATGAAGGATACATTGGAAAGATTGAAAAGCCGGTTCTGGGACAGGGATAACGGCCCCGGCAGAGGATAGAGCCGGACAGATAAGAGCAGAAAACCGCCTTCCGTTACTATACAACCGGAGATGCGCGTTATGTTTGAGCTGTCATCCTTACTCTCCAAAAAGAAGCCCTACAGGGCGTTTCATGCCAGGAAGGGCGAAACGCCATCCAGTAGAAGCAATGATGACGGCGAAGGGAACGAGTGGTTACGGACGGCCCCGACAAGCAGCTTTGAGATACTGGATAGCCTCAAGCCCCATATCGCCCTGAAGTATAAGTATCTCGTGTTTCCGGTATATAACGCGTTCGGGAAGAACGCTGCCCTGGTGTTTCATAACCTGGTGGTGAAGATTCACGGCGAGCACTTGCAGGAGTTGATCCTCTCCATCCGTAGGGAAACCTGCATCCATATACGGGTGTTTCATGAGGAGGAGCATATCCGGCCCAAAAAAGGAGAGGCCATTATCACTTGCGTTGAGATAGTCATGGGTGAGGTGCTGGAAGCGTATTTCCTGGAAATGGAAACGGTGATAAAGGCATATCGCGCCAGCATGGGTGAATGGATACAACCAGAAACCTTGCCGGAACCGATTGCTTAGCGGGCTGTAGGAAAAAATATCTGCCCGCCCGTCCGCAATGAAGCAAATTCTTGATAAATCCCGCAACCTTCCTGACAGGAAGGCGTAACTTATAGTATAATTCCACTAGAGGTTAGCTTGTAACCCCCGAACTTCTTGAAGAACGCTTCCAGGAGGTGAGCGCCATGTCAACGTCTTGGGAAGACCTCAAGCGGGCAGGCCAGAGCGTGTATTTAAGCGCAGGCAACGGATTTCAGGACAGAAACGGTTTCGGCCAAGCATACCGGCAGTTCTTATTAACCGGCCAGCTCGACTCCCGCCGCATTGCCCACCGCGATGTCCATCACCAGATTGCCGAAGAACCCTACCAGCCGACCAAAGCGGATTGGCAGGAGTATGCACATCACCGAGATGCATGGGAAAAGGAAAATCCCGATTCCCGGTTGACAGGCCCCGACCCGGACGCGCCGGAGCTGGGATAAGCCATAGCTAGAAGGAGGTGTGAGCCATGCTAGACTGGAACGATGCCAAACGGGCAGGTCAAAGCGTGTATATGAGCACAGGACGTGGGTTTCAGGACATGTATGTCGGCATCAGCCATGCCTATCAGCAGATACTCATGACAGGCCATGTTTCCCCGATACTAGGGAACCGTGACATTAATCAGGAGATTGCGGAAGATGCCTACCAGCCTATCGAAGCGGACAGGCAGGAATATTCGCGGGAACAGGATAATCCAGACCTACGGTTGACAGGCCCGGAGCCAGACGCGCCGGATCTGGGATAGGGATATATAGCCGGGAGGGTAACGAACATGGAAGAACAGCCATTTTCAGGGGTGCTTCCTGAGAAAGACATCCCCTTTTCGCCCATTTGGGAAGAAACGAAGCGCAGGTTGCAAGGCGCTTTCCAGGTGCTTACCGGCAAAAGCGCCTTTGTGCATTTACCCCGGTTGCGAGCGTTGGAATTCTCGCATGCTATCGTTCAGGATGATGTGGCTTATAGCAGAGGGCGCGACCTTGAAAAGGGCATAGCGCCGGAAAGATAGGTGCTGCATTGAGTAGTGATCCGCTGTCCCAATTCCGCCGGGGAGAGCAGCCGTCAGCATCCCCAGGCGCGGCCAACCAGAACAAAAGGGCCGCACAGGCCAGCACAGGAAAGAAAACCTACGAAGCCTTTGATAAAAGAGGCCGTCCATCCCCTTACCTCGAAATCCGCTGCGTGTTGCAACCGTCACAGACTCCGCAATCCCGATATTTGATGGACGTAGTGTACAGCGCCGATTTCGACGACGGCTTTACGTTGCTCTACAGCTTCATGGCCGTCGAGGTCAGAGGTGCGAACCTGAAAGATGTGCGCCGCGCCGTCCAGAGCAGCCAGTGCGAGTTCATCCAGGAGTGGCATGAGAATGAATTTGCGCGGCCCGCGCAGGCGGAGCCGGTGATTACCTCCGTCAAATTCATTACCGGCGAAAAGCTGGACGATATCTTGTCCACCTTCAGGAAAACGCCGTAACCCGGCTTTCCCCTCGCATGATGTTGTAACTCCGTAGCGCACCTGGATAGAAGAAAGAATGATGCAATGGCCCCAGGTAGAGGGGATAACCTGCCCGAATTTCACCCGCTGACGGTTATCCGAAATTGGGGGAGCGGACAGGCATTCCGATTGACGGACGCATTGACCGGCGTATGCGTATTCGGCGCTACAGGCAGTGGAAAGACTTCCGGGGTAGCGAAACACCTGGCGCTTGGTTATCTGGCGAACGATTTTGGTGGGCTGGTGCTGTGCGCGAAAAAGGAAGAACGCTATCAGTGGGAGCAATGGGCGCTCGAAACTGGACGCGAAGATGACCTGGTGATTGTCGATGCATCCGGCGACTATCGTTTTAACTTCCTCGATTGGGAGGCATCAAGGGCCGGTGAAGGTGGTGGGTTGACTATCAATATCGTTGCCCTCCTCGATGAGATCGCAGGAGCGATAGCAGGCGGAGCCGGGAAGGACGAAGGTGGCGGGGAAAACAAGTTCTTCGAGGATGCTTTGCACCACCTCCTGACGAACCTGGCGGACTTGCCGATATTTGCCGGGCTACCCATCACATTACCTTTATTGCGTTCTATTGTCGTCACTGCGCCGACCAGCCCCAAAGAACTGTTAGATCCCGATTGGCAGAAAAACAGCACATGCGCCGCCATAATCACCGAGGCCGAGCAGAAGCTACAGAACGCGCCGCAGGAAATCAAAGATGATTTCGACGAGTGCAAAAACTACTGGATGCGTGAGTTTCCGGTGCTCTCAGACAAGACCAGGAGCATCATCACCCTGTCTTTCTCCATGCTGGTAAGGCCGTTCGTCACCCGACCGCTCCGGCAGTTGTTCAGCACCGATACGAACGTAAGACCGGAGGATGCCTTTGACGGCAAGATCATCATCATTGACCTTCCGGTGCAGGAATTCCGGTTAGCGGGACGTGTCGCCAATCTTGCCTGGAAATACTGCTTCCAGGTGGCGGTGTTGCGCCGGATGAAGCCAAAAGGTGCATACTTGCGGCCTGTATTCTTGTGGGCAGACGAAGCGCAGACATTTATTACCGACTTTGACGCCGAATATCAGGCCGTAGCGCGATCCGCAGGCGGATGCACCGTGTATCTAACGCAGAATAGGGAGTCATACCGCCGCGTGCTCGGCAATGACGACAGCGTGGACGCTTTGCTCGGTAACTTGCAGGCGAAATTCTTCTGCCAGAATAGTGGGGACACCAATGAATGGGCGGCAAAGCTCTTAGGCGAACGCTGGGTCATGGTCAACAGCATCAGCGCATCGCAGGGACAGGCGGATAATAGCAGTAGCAGTGGCGTAAGCAAGAGCGAGCAGCGGCGCTATTTTGTCGAACCGGCACGGTTCACCACCTTAAAGCGCGGCGGCGATGTCTATAACTTTCAGGTAGAAAGTATTGTGTATAAGGGCGGCCACATCTTTAACGACGGCCAGCCGTTCAAGCTGCTGACGTTTAACCAGCAATAGTCACCCGGCAGGTAGCTATGCCCCGAAAAATAAAAAGAGGTTCAACCTTGAAACGGAGCATAGCCACGAAGCAGTATACCGGATGCGATGGTTCCATGAAAGCAATAAGTGCTCTCACACATGCGGGTGAAGGAGTCCGGTAGAGAACGCGCTTAATGAGAGCAGAGATAAGCGTCAGGAGGTGCTGTATGCAAGGGCAGCAGGATCAGACGATAACCTTTGAACAGAAAGTCAACATCTTACAGGCATTGACGCTATTCCCCGCGTTAACTGTCATGGTTTTTTTGCGCCGGAAAGTGGGCTACCGTTTTATCGACATGCTGAAAATCCAGGCGATGTTCGTGTTGTTATTGGCTTATGGCGCTTTCAGTACCCTCAGTTTCGGGCCAGCGGCAGGCGGCGCTGTTACCCTCTTTGCGTTTGCCGTGCTGATAGCGGCCATTATCGAGCGCCGGATGCGTTGGAACGATATTAAGCGCGGCGTATCCTGGCATACGTACAGCCGGGGAATATCATGGTTCAGCAGTTTTTTGCCGCTTTCTGAGACAGCCGTAAAGCGGTTTATCGATCCGGCTATTGCACTGATTGCTGGTATCGCGTTTTTCTTCTTGTTCAGGCCATTAGGTTTCTATCTACTTCTATGCGCGGTCTGTCTGTTCCTCTTTGAAACTATTGATTACCAGAAACAGATTAATCTGATGCTTGACCAGCTCGATAATCTGGTTCAAAGCGAAGTGGTAAGCGAGAATGTAGATTATTTCCAGCAGGGAGGGGCGACAGGAGCCAGGCCGGTTGAAGAAACCGCAGGCATACCTACCGGTACAGACCCGGACTTAGCCGCAGCCATTGAACGCAGGCGGGCGCGGAGCCGAAAAATCAGCAAACACAGAAAGCTCCGCCAGTACCGCAGCAAGTGGCAGCTTCTTCTACGCAATCACCACAATACCTCAATGGCTACCAGCAACAGGTGCAAGTGGCTTCGGAGCCATTGCCCAATGTACCGCGCCGCCGCGCGGCCCTGCCTGATAATTTAGTCATTACAAATTCGTCCGAGCCTGATAATTTACCAGAGCAAAGTATTTCTATACTGCCATCGCCATCGCCATCGCAGCAGGCCGCGTCGTTGCAAGCGGCCCCTGTGCAAGCGCAGGTGAGCCAGAAACAACAGGGAATTCCTCTTATTAAAAGCATCGACGATCCTGCTTTTGGGGCATTACCTTCCGGCGCTCAGTTTGTTACGCCTGATGGAAAGACAAGGTGGAAGAAATAATGAATAATGATGATTGGGATTCGGTTTCCAGTGACACTCCTACAGATAGCAAAACGGATGATTGGGATTCAGTTTCAGCGCCGCAACCTTCGCGCAACCGGCGTATTATCCTAGATAATTTAGTGCTCGCTGACTCAATTGCACCAGAGGAAGAGCCTCCAGCGCAAGAAAAAGCTGAATTAGAACAGAAACCTCACATAACACCTGCTGTCCTCCCACACCAGGAAAAGAGTAAGGCTTTCCCAAGAAGGCAAGCATCTATTTCTACGCCTTTATTGAAAAAAGCCGCCATCTTTGGAGGAGTCGTTTTGTTGCTATTGGTAAGCAGCTTCGGGGTATTTCAGGGGATAAGTATCCATAATGCTAGTGTCAGTGCAAATGCAAGTGTTACTGCTTTAACCACGCATATGAATGCTACTGCTACAGCGCAAGCCGTTCCTACTGTCACCACGGAGCAGCAAATATATAATCAGGCCACCAGTGGAACCCCTGCGGTGGATGATCCATTGAGCGATGACAGGAATAGCTGGGGTGTATTTACGACCAGTTGGGGCGGCCAGTGTGCATTTACAGGAGGGGCTTATCATTTAAGTTTGTCAAAAGTGGGGTATTGGCTTGTGTGTACGGGTGGAAGCATGGGCGTCCTTAAAAGCTCTGTCAACTTCGCTTTACAGGTACAGATAAGCATAGTGCAGGGGAACTACGGGGGGATAATTTTCGGGGCAGATGCAACGCCTGGAGGTGCAAGTAATGCCTATAGAATAGATATTAGTCCGGTAGGTGCTTATCTATTGTATCAGATAAAGAATAAACAATCTAAAGTGTCACAGGAAGGACTTGACCCTGCCATTAAAACCGGCCTAAATCAGCCTAATGTGATTACAATTATTGTGAAAAATAGTAATTTTTATCTTTATGCAAATAGCCAGTTTGTGATTAGCCAAAAACTAACTGCATACACTCCGGGGGAAGGTGATTTTGAAGCGTTGAGTCCAGACCAGCCAACGGATGTGGCATTTAGCGACATGAAGATATGGAGTGTGCCGTAGAGGCAAAAAGGTAAGTATAGCAGCTTGCAAACATAAATGGCCGTATTATCAGATACTTTATAAGTGCAAGCCACTAGCACAGCCTTTAATCCTTACCAACTACTGACCAGACTAAATGTGCAAGTAATTTGTAGGCTATTTTTCTACGGCACCAGTAACTTACATCGAGATTTGAAGACTAAGTAATTGAAGGGCAGCACCGCCACCATAAAATGTTGCTGCATGTATGCCATCACTATATTCTAGAGCCTGAATATAATTAAAACCCATTATTGGATATGAATTGTGTTGAGCATATACTGCGTTCTGTGTGCTTCCGCTACCTTCAGAGACAAAAACCCCACCAGATGTAGTGCTATTAACACCAACACCAACTACTTCATAGCCACTAGTGGCAGGATTGTAAACGGTTTGATTGTAAGAACCTATGAAATTAGATTGTCCTAAACCGTCAACAAACGAAATACGATTGCTGGCACTGTTGTTCGCATTTCTCCAAGCGGCAGTAGTATATGTCCAAGATACGGCGCTATCCAGGCATTGTGCAGTAATCGGGACGCGATTATAGGCATTCCACAATCCGAGTATGTTATTTGTGCCGCCTGCCGCTGCTGTTGGAAAACAGGCCATACCTGTTTGACCGTTGGCGGTCGCGTACATAGTGCCTAAGTAGGTGGCCTGGTTTGCGGAAACGGAGGCGGTGTTACCGCTTGCGCTGCCAAAGCGCAGCGTGATGGATGCGCTATTGGTCAAAATTCCGTTTACCTGTGTGATTGTCGCACTGCGCGTCGTACTATTTGTCCACGCAGGGCCAGTACCAAGTGTCAAAAGACCACCGTTCATGAAAGCAAAAATATCAAACAGCGAGCCGCTTGCCTGATACCCTGTATGGCCTGAATTGCTATCCAGTGCTAACGAAATTCCGGATGAACCCAAGAGGTAATTAACAAATTGTGCCCCATTGTAAACAGGAACAATTGCTCCGTTATAAGGCAAATAGTAAATAGTGGTCTGGGCAGTCGCGTCAGCCGTCATTACAGGCGATGTGCTGCTTAATGTTAAACGGCCTTGAGGCGTTGTTGAGAACAAAGTAGGAGGAGTGCCTGGCGGAATAATCGGCTGAGTGGTAGGTTGAATGAATTGGCCGAATGACTCAGGGCCGGAAAATCCGCTAATTGTCGTAGTGACGGTGTTGGTTGCGGTGCTAATAACCGAAACTGTGTTGCCTGCACCATTTGTCACATAGACAGTTGACCCATCGGGGGTAACTGCGGCACCACTAGGGTTGGCGCTACTAATGCTAATTGTAGTAGAAACGGTATTAGTTGATGTATCAATGACCGAAACATTGCTAGAGCCTGCATTTGCCACATAAGCATGGGCTCCATTTGGGGTAATGGCTATTCCAGAGGGAGTACTACCTACAGTAACAGCGTTAACAGTAGGGCTAGTATTTCCTGCGGCGAAATAAGACACAGTGCCAGAACTTTGATTTGTCACATAGACAGTTACCCCTGATGGGTTAACTGCTATTCCAGCAGGGCTATTCCCGACAGTGATAGTAGCGGAAACGGTATTAGTGGCTATGTCAATCATAGACACAGTGCCAGGAGAAGTACCGTTTGCGACATAAGCATACCTGCCATCCGGTGTAATTGCTACCCCCCAAGGATTACTACCAACTGTGATGGTGGTGCTAATAGTGTCAGTTGCCGTATTAATGACTGACACTGAATTTCCGCCTTGATTTGTTATATAGGCTTTAGTTCCGTCCGGGGTGATAGCTACGCCTGCTGGTGAGGTTCCAACGGTGATAGTTTTGGAAACGGTATTGTTCACTGTATTAATAACGGAGACTGTACCATCGGTTCTGTTTGCAATGTAGGCTTTGCTACCATTAGGGGTAACTGCTGCCCCAGTAGGGCTATTCCCAACAGTGATGGTAGTAGAAACGGTATTAGCTGATGTATCAATTACAGAGACCGTATTGGAGGATTGGTTGGTTATATAAGCATTGATCATGCAGAGCCCTTAATCTTTATAGATGTTTTTGCAAAAAATATATTCTTACCAAGAAATCATTAATAAATCGTTAAAAAGTATTTTTTATAAGGTAATGCCTATTTTATATAAGATAAAGTGGCGGAGCGGTTATTATGTGCCTCAGTATAGTCAGGCTTGATAGCAATAGCCTTGTCGAAACTTACCAATGCGTCGCTATACCGCCCCAGATGATACAAGGCTAGGCCACGGTTATTATATGCTTCAGCAAAGTCAGAAGTTATAGCAATCACCTTCTCATAACTTTCCAATGCGTCTTTGTGTCGATTAAGTGTCTGTAGCGCACGACCCCGGTTATAGTATGCTTCAGCGTAGTCAGGCTTGATAGCAACGGCTTTCTCCATAAACCGGATGCCTTCTTCCAGATTACCGCGTTGACAATAGAGCGTTCCAAGAGAATTCAGGACAACCGCATTGGTGGAATTTGAAGCAAGCAATCTACTATAAATAATTTCTGCTTCATTCAGATTACCGGATCTGTGTAAATCCATTGCTCTCGAAAGTAAATCGTCGGGAGTGATGGTTAGTTCGAAGTTGTGAGCAATGGCATCCAGCTCCTTCTTTACTTTAGCAATGACTCGGTTCCAATCTCCTATAGTAGGTTGCCTAAATAGGCGTGCAGTAGGATACCAAGGGCTATCCTCCCTCTCCAGTCGCCACCGGAAATCTGGCACAAAGGGAAGTAGTACCCATACAGGTTTACCTAACGCGCCTGCAAGGTGTACGACTGAGGTGTCAACGGATATTATAATATCCATTTCTGACACTAGTGAAGCTGTATCGAGGAAATCATGTAAATTTTCTTCATGTGAAATAATCTTACTCGTTGCTAAAAACTCTGCATCTTGCGGCCTTACTTCTGTCTGAATAGAATGATATTCAAAGTCCTGTTGCAGAAGTGGAGCTAGCAGGTGTAGGGGAATACTACGATTTCTATCGTTCAAGTGCTTAACTGCCCCAGACCAGACGAGACCAACTCTGGGTTTGGATTTTGTTCCCAGACGGGACTGCCATAATCTGCGATTTTCATAATCAGCATACAGATAAGGCACGTTGGCTGGGATAGTGATAAGCGTTGTCCCAAGCGCTAAAGGAAGGCTCATTAAAGGGCAACGAAAATCAACTCCTGGTATGGGAGTGCCTCGCGCAATAATATTATGCGTCCCTTTAAAACTGGCAATCAATCTAGTCAGAGGTTTTTGTACTTCCAGTATAACCTTTGCTCCCATATCTTCTACTAGCGCAGCATAACGACAGAACTGGATAGTATCACCAAAGCCCTGCTCTGCATACAGTAGGAGCGTTTTACCTGCTAATGATTCTTCACCTAACCACAAAGGTTCCTGGAGTGTCCTGATTTCGCTTCTCTCTATACTGCTTATTTTCAACCGCCACTCAAACAGTTTCCACCCTTCCTCATATTCTCCATTCAGTAATTTTAATATGCCTTTATTTAAATATGCCTCAGCATAATTAGGATTGATAGCAATAGCCTTGTCGACACTTACCAATGCGTCGTTATATCGCCCCAGATGATACAAGGCTAGGCCACGGTTATTATATGCTTCAGCATAATTAGGATTGATAGCAATAGCCTTGTCGAAACTTGCCACTGCATGCTCATATTGTTTCAGATTATATAGAGCCAATCCATGATTGTAGCATACCTCAATATAGTTAGGATTGATGGAAAGGGCTTTTTCCATAAACCGGAGGCCTTCTTCTAAATTGCCTCGATCAACAAGGATCGTTCCTAGCATACCTAGAGCATCTACATGCTTCGGATAAAAAATAAGCAAGGTTCGATAGATATATTCCGCATCGTTGAGATTACCCATCTTTTGCAAAGCAATTGCTTTCGCAAGCAAATCGACAGGAGCGAATTTCTGCTGCACAGGTTTTAATATATTGTGCTGCCCTGGAAGTATCTTGGGCAATAATTCCCGGTTCTTATGCTTCTTCTTCATTAGTAAGCTAATCCACTCTACGATTTACTTTGTAAATACCGCAAACTATATGGTTACATGCTCCTGTATGCAACCTGTTCTTGCCCCCAAGCCCATTGCCCTTTGAGAAGGAATATCTGCTATTTGGCCTGATTAACTTGATTAGTCTGGTATCCAAGTTTTGCCATGCACTGACTTTCTAAAGCTCTTTCCTGCTTTTGTGCTTCCTGGCGGCAGCCCACGTAATCATCCCAGGTTTGTCCCCAGAATACCCCATCTTTGTGATAACCACAGCTTGAGAGGCTAAGAACGGCAATGGCAATGCATATTTTTTTCATTTTGATGCTCCCTGTTTAACCGCTTGGTGAGTTGGGGAGTTAGAAAAACCGTAAAGGTGGTTTACTGTAGCCTTTAGCCGAAGCCTGTTGCATACGCTACAGTCTCCCCAACCCATAAGGTTAGGGAGTACAAAATATCGGTAGTACAAATCCGCCTTTACAGGGTTTCTACACCCCAATAGCGAGCGTAAAGCGGCTCACGTTCGCTACTGGCAAGCTTATAGAAGAACAACAGGACAGTCAAAGTGATTCGGATGGCAGCCTGCCATAAAAAATTCACAAATCTCCGCTATCGGCTTTTTTGATTTGGATGTATCTCTAGGATTGAGGATATCGGTACGTTGCACGCTCTTTAGATTTTTCCTGCATTGGTTTCTTTAACTGAGGCTATGGGGGAAAGAATGGCTGTTGCTGCTCCGCCTGAAAAGCCGTCCGCCCGAAAGAAAAGGAAATCCGGCGCATTGCCGGATGGCATGGAGCAGCATAGCCTGGAGGCGCTTTTCGCCCTCCCTGACATCCGGGAACAACTGACTCCCCTCCCCGCCCCTGTCACAGAAGTACGGCCAGCCTATGTAGTGCCTCCCGGCCAGGCGAAGCAGCTTGATTTTTTCGCGCTCGCGGAACAGGAACCCGACCCCGAAAGCTGGAAATCGCAAATCTTCGGCAACAGTGAAGCCGTGCGCCCGACCGCCGCGCCCAGACGCAGGAAGGCGAAGAAAGAAACGTCCTTGCCGGAAGGTGTCACGCAGTTCAGCCTCTTCGAGGATCTGCTTGCCACTACGTCCCCTCTGGCGTATCAGGAGCCGGAAGCCAGCAGCAAGAAACCAGAAGAAGTCTACCGGCCCGCGCCACGTAGGCGCATGAAGGCAAAAAAGAAAACCGGATTGCCGGAAGGCATGGAGCAGCCTACGTTGTTTGCCGCACCCGGCGAGGCGGAAACGTCCGCAACCCCAACCCAAGAAGGAGGGCCAGCATATGAGCGGCCAGAACCCGAACAGCGAGCACAGCCACGACAACATCAGCAGCATCATTTTGACCCATTGGCAGAACTATCACCCGCAGATGGTAGCGCAGTTCCGGCAGGAGAAACGGTTGGAGGCGGAGCTGGAAGCAACGGCGCAACAGTTCAGCGAGCTGATGTTCAAGTTGATAGCAGAACAGAAGATGGACTACCTGAAAGCCAGGGAGATAGCGGTGAGCCAGTTCCTACTGCCGGAAGAGGAAAAATCGTCCTCGACGAACCGGAACCAGAGCTAAAGCCCTCCCGCGATTTCCGTATCACCGAGGCCCACGGCGTAGGCTTAGGCGGCCTGCACGAAAAGGCCCATGCCAATATCGCGGCGATACGGCTCTTAAAAACGTTCGAAGCAGAAAACCGTGAAGCGACCGACGAGGAAAAGGCCGTGCTGGTGCGTTACTGCGGCTGGGGAGCGCTCGCCCAGATATTTGAAGAGGGCTACCACTTACGGGGAGAGTGGCGGAATATCCATGACGAGTTGGTAGAACTGCTGACCGATGAAGAATATAGATCCGCGAAGGCCACGACCCCGAACGCGCATTTTACTTCGCCCCTGGTGATTGATGGCATGTGGGCAATGCTGGAAAGGCTGGGCATACGCAAGGGCGACCGGGTGCTGGAGCCGTCAATGGGCATCGGGCATTTTTTCGGCCTGATGCCGGAAGGGTTGCAGGGCTGCCAGAGAACCGGCGTGGAACTTGATTCCATCACGGCGAGGATTGCGAAGCAGCTCTACCCGGACACGAAGATATTTGCGCAAGGATTCGAGGAAACACCCCTACCGGATAATTACTTTGATTTCGCGGTCGGCAACGTGCCGTTCGGCAACTATCCTGTTCACGATCCTACCATGAAGCCGAAGCTCACCCGCTCCGTCCATGATTATTTCTTTGCGAAGACGCTCGATAAGCTGCGTCCGGGCGGCATCATGGCGCTTGTGACCAGCCGCTACACGATGGACAAGAAGGACGACGTTATCCGCAAACACCTGGCCGAGCAGGCCGACCTGATAGGGGCGGTACGGCTACCCAACACCGCCTTCAAAGGCAATGCCGGAACGGAAGTAGTGGCGGATATTCTGTTCCTGCAAAAAAGGGCGGTAGGAAAAGAACCAGCGGGCGAGAGCTGGACGGAAACTGAGACGGTCAGGATAGAAGGCCGCGAGGTCGCGCTAAATGAATATTACGTCCGCCACCCGGAGATGATGCTGGGCGAGATGACGCTCAAAGGCACGATGTACAGCCGCGATAAAGAGCCGACGCTTGCCGGCGAGGTCACGCAGGAAAAACTGCAAACCGCCATGAAGGCTCTGCCGGCAGGCATCTATCTTCCCCGCGCTAAAGGCCGTTCGCCACCGCCTGCCATACCGATTGCCGCCCCGGAAGCCTTTATAGGCATCAAGGACGGTGGTTATGCCGAGCTGGATGGCAAAATCGTCATCCGTACCGGCAATTCTTTTGTTCCTACCGCCCTCTCTGTGTCAGCCGCCATGCGGGTGCGCGGCCTGATACGAATGCGCGATGCAGTGCGCGAGGTGTTCCGCACCCAGCTCGATGACGAGCCGGAAGAGCGGATAACCGCCGCCAGGCACACGCTCAATACCGTGCTATGACCAGTTTGTCAGCAGGTACGGCTACATTAGCGACAAGCGAAAATTTCCGCGCCTTTACCGGCGATCCCGACCACCCTCTCCTGCTATCGCTGGAACACTACAACGCAGAAAAGAAATCCGCCACGAAGGCGGTGATATTTGACCGCAGCGGACACTGGAACGCTACAAGCCGGTGGAGCACGTCGAAACCGCAGCAGAAGCCCTTGCCATCTCCTTAAATGAAACCGGCGCGATTGACTGGCAGCGCATGGCCGCGCTCACCGACAGCAGCGTCAAGGCCATGCAGGCGGAACTTTTCGGCCAGGTGTTTCGAGACGCCGGAAGGCGCATGGGAAACCGCCGACGAATATTTAAGCGGCGACGTGCGGGTGAAGCTGGAGGCAGCCAAAGCGGCGGCGGCCATCAACCCCAAATACCGTCCCAATGTGGAAGCATTGAAAGCCGTGCAGCCGCCCGACATCCTTCCGGGCGACATCAACGCCCGGCTGGGCGCATCCTGGATACCGAGGAGCGATGTCCGGGATTTTATTGCTGAACTGTTGCAGGTGCCGAAGGGCAATATTACTGTCCGCCATGCCAGCGAAATCGCCACCTGGACGGTCTGGCTGGATTCCGTTGCGGATAACACCGTCAGCAACACCACGACCTATGGCACGAAACGCACCTGCGCCGCCGAGCCTCATTGAGGATGCGCTCAATATGCGCACTCCCACCATCTATGACTACAACCCCGCCGATGACACACGCACTGTCAACCAGACGGAGACTATCGCCGCCCGTGAAATGCAGCAGAAGCTCAAAGACCGCTTTGCCAGGTGGATATGGGAAGACCCGGAGCGCACCGAACGGCTTAGCCCGGCTCTATAACGACAAATTTAACAATATCCGCCTGCGCACCTATGACGGCTCGCATTTGACGTTCCCCGGTATGAACCGGGTGGGTTATGCGCAATAACGACCTCGATCCCCACCAGAAAAACGCCGTCTGGCGGATGTTGCAGAATAAAAACACGCTTATCGGCCATTGCGTCGGAGCGGGCAAGACCGCGGAGATTACTGCCGCCTGCATGGAACTAAAGCGCATCGGCCTGGCGAAGAAGCCGATGATTGTGGTGCCGAACCACCTGGTGGAGCAATGGGGCGCGGCGTTTCTTGCTCTCTACCCCCAGGCCAATATCTTCGTTGCGGGCAAGGAGCACTTTACGGCGGGCAACCGCGAAAAGGCGATGGCGCGGATCGCCAGCGGCACCTATGACGCGGTGATTATCTCGCATAAATCCTTTGAGGCGCTTGCCGGTTGCCGATGAAACCTTCAACCGCTTTGTGCAAAAGGAAATCGACGAGCCTGGAAGAGGCCATGCGCGAGGCGAAGGCGGAGAAAGCGATAATAACCGTTCCATCGTCAAGCAGTTGGAGAAAGCCAAGAAGCGGCTGGAAGCAAAAATCAAAGACCGTGCCAAGCGTGAGAAAAAGGATGACGGGGTTGACTTTTGAGGAGCTGGGCATCGACCGGATTTTTGTCGATGAGGCGGATCTGTTCAAAAACCTCGGATACACCACGAAGATGAACCGCATCGCGGGGTTGCCCAATACCGAGAGCAACCGCGCATTAGATATGTATATGAAAACCCGCTATCTGTCCGAGCAGGGCGGCGGCATCGTCTTTGCCACCGGCACCCCCATCAGCAACACGATGGCCGAGATGTACACGCTCTCGCGCTACCTTGCGCCGGAACTGCTGGAAGCGGCGGGCGTTTCCCACTTTGATGCCTGGGCCGCGAACTTCGGCGAAGCCGTGACCGCTTTGGAGCTTGCCCCGGACGGCACCGGCTACCGGATGCATACGCGCTTTGCCAAATTCGTCAATTTGCCGGAGCTGCTCTCGCATGTTCCGCACGTTCGCGGACATCCAGACGGCAGAGATGCTGAACCTGCCGCGCCCGAACATGGAAGGCGGCAAGCCGCAAGTCATCGTGGCGCCCGGCATCGCCGGAACTTGAAGGAATACGTGTCCAGCCTGGTTGAACGCGCCCAGAGAATGCAGCAATGGCGGCGATCCCGCGTGTGGACAATATGCTCAAAATCACTGGCGATGGTAGAAAGGCAGCGCTCGATATGCGTCTGGTGGATGCGAGCGCAGCACCCGGCCCCGACACCAAAATCTGCAAGGCGATTGATAATATCACCCAGTATGGAGGAAAGCGCCGATAAGCGGCTGACGCAAACTGTGTTCTGCGATATCTCCACCCCGAACCCCGACCAGTTCAATGTGTATGACGAAATACGCGCACAGCTTATCGCACGCGGCGTCCCGGAAAAGGAAATCGCCTATATCCATGACGCGGATACCGACGCGAAGAAAAAAACGCTCTTTGACGCGGTCAATGCCGGTCGTGTCCGCATACTGCTCGGTTCAACGGAGAAAGATGGGAGCCGGTACGAACGTCCAGAAGAAACTCCGGGCGCAGCATGATCTGGATGCGCCCTGGAGGCCACGCGACATCGAGCAGCGCGACGGGCGCATCCTGCGCCAGGGCAACGAGAATGCCGAGGTCGGCATCTACCGCTATGTGACGGAAGGCTCGTTCGATGCCTATATGTGGCAGACATTGGAGACAAAACAGCGCTTCATCAGCCAGGTCATGAGCGGCGATGTCACGGTGCGTGAGGCGGAAGACCTGGAAAGCGGCGCACTGAGCTTTGCCGAAATCAAGGCCATCGCCTCCGGCAATCCCGCAGTGATGGAAAAGGTACGCATCGACACCGAAGTGCGCAGGCTCGATATGCTCCGCTCCGCACACATGAACCAGCAATATGAAACCGCCAGGGAGATCCGGGCGTTGCCTGGGCGGATTGAACATTCCCAGAAGACGCTTGCCGGGCTGCGTGCCGACCTTGCTACCCGTGACGCACACGGGGAGAAATTCACCATGACGATAGGGGATAAGGAATATTCCGGCAAGAACGCACGCGAGGAAGCGGGCAAGGCATTGACCCAGGCCATACTGTCGTCGCTCTGGGAGAAAGAATTGACGGTGCGCGGACACTACCGGGGCTTTGAGATACTGAGCAGGCCCGGCCCGCGTGAGGACAGCCTGCCGGAGCTGTATGTACACGGGCAGCACACCTATGAGGTCAATCTGAACCCAGAGAACCCGCTCGGCACCATCGCCAGCATTGAACACGCGCTGCGCCGCCTTGACAAAGATGCCGAAGAGGAGCAAGGCAAATGCGGGCGCATGGAAAAGGCGCTTGTGGATCTCCGCGAGCAGCTCAAGCGTCCCTTTGAGTATGAGGAAAAGCTACGCGAGCTACTGCTCCAGCAGCAGGGCATCAACAAGCAGCTTGACCTCGATAAGGGCGATGTGCAGGCGGCAGCGGCCAACGATAATATGCCCCAGGAAGAAGCGGCGGATACGTTTGTTGAGCGCCTGGAAGCCACAAGGGGAAAAAGCAGAGTGGCCGAGCCTGCGGCGTAGTTATGGGGTAAAAATCTGCTTGAAAGTCAATAGAATTGCTTTACTATACAAACAAATTGCCACTAGGCACAACGCCCCCCTCTCCTGGCGAACCATGAGAGGGAACGGCAATAATGGATTATTATTGATTTAGCAGGCCGTTAGGCCAATACTGTTCCTCCGGGGACGGAGAAATCGCTGCTTGACAAGAGAAGTAAAAAGCGCGACAATAAGACATAAATTGCCACTAGGCACAACGCTACCCCTCGTGGGGTAGCTGAAATAAAAAGCCCCTCAGTTACAGGGGCTTTTTTTATTGCGGTGATTTCCTGAGTATTGCCGCAAGAAGCGTGATGATCTCATTAAACTGGTGATGACTGAGCTTTCCCATTGGCCGGGAGAGTCGCGCACTATCATATGCCCGCATTTGCGAGAGGACAGCCCGCCGTTCTCTGGAAACATTATCACTCACGCCTTTATAGTGGATAGGATGGTAGAAAGGGAAATCCTTTAGCTTTGTGGTGATTGGCACCCCCCAAAACAACCGGCGATTAAATTTGTGAACAATCAAAATAGGGCGTTCATATAGAATGTTCTTACCGTCCTGCTCTACGCCGACATTAACACCAGTGCTGCACCACCATATTTCGCGTTCGCGAAACGTCGGTATTTTCTCCTCGCTGTGTATTCTGGTCTTGACAGAAGACCACCCCTCAAAATCTTTTACGTCCTCTTTTACGTCCATGTAGCGTTCCTGATAGTGACCGTTTTTGCCTAGTTCCCCGTATCATACTGGAATGCCTTGCATTCGCAACAGGAACCGCCACCGGCCAGGCGTATCAGGAAGCCGTGAGACACATCGACAGGCAGAGCCGGAGCAACAAAACAGCAGTAACCACCCCGTATAGATTGCATCGCTGACTGGTTCCGCATCAGCAGAGCGGTAACGTCTTATCCCCTTCCCGTTGTTTCTTGTCACTTGCCTAGCGGAAGCCCGCACTATGCCTGCAAACTCCCTCCGCCCACCTTCCCTCGCTGCGCTCAGTGCAGCCGGTTCCCCGTGAGGTCGGGTTGCAGCCGCGCCGGTTCCCACTTTTCGGCAGATCCTAACAACGTAAAAAAGGAGATACGCCGATGAATACCGTACCGCTCACCTATGAAACCATCAACAGCAATACCATTGTTCATGGTGACTGCTTACATGTCATGCCCAGGATATCAGCCGGAAGTGTTGACTTTATTCTCACTGACCCGCCCTATATTACCCGATATCAGGATCGCGCAGGGCGCAGCATCAAGAACGATGATAACGCTGTCTGGCTGAAACCGGCCTTTGCCGAAATGTACCGCGTCCTTGCCCGCAATAGCTTCTGTATCAGCTTCTATGGATGGCCGCAGGCAGACCGCTTTATGAACGCTTTCCGCGCCGCAGGGTTCCGCATTGTCGGACATCTGGTATTTCCGAAACGTTACACTTCTGCCTCGCGTCATCTGCGCTATCAGCATGAATGTGCATATTTGCTGGCAAAAGGCTATCCGAATGAGCCGGAATACCCCATCGGGGATGTAATTGACTTCGTTTACAGCGGCAACAGGCTGCATCCGACCGAGAAACCGATCTCGGCGCTTCTGCCACTGGTCGAGACGTTTTCAACCTATGACGGCCTGGTGCTTGACCCGTTTGCCGGTTCTGGCTCTACCCTTCACGCCGCCAAAAGCTTAGGCCGCAGATATCTCGGTATCGAACTGGATGCCAAGTATCATGCGCTGGCCGTAGACAGGCTTTGCGCGGTCTAACCGTCCGCTATGGCTCCGTCTGGAAGCCCCCAGGCGGAGCGCATGCAAGCTGCGGTATAATGGATAATCAGGGCGTAATGGAGTGTTTCGCAGAATAAGACAAAGGAGGTAGGTATGGCTGAAGCAATGCCAGCCTGGGAACAAACAAAAAAGGCCGCTCAAACAGCATTTATCCAACCAGAGGATAATGTACAGCTCGCTCATGAAAGCGTCAGTTACTTCTACCAGCAAATCCTCACGCGGGGAGCAGTCTACCAGATAACCGACAATACGCCGAAAGATAGCACCATAGAAGGACATTTCAAGGAGTTGGCGCATCAGTTATAGATGCAGAGCCGGAATATACAAGAAGGCTGCTCGCAGCCAAGCGTCTTGTCAGGGGAGTGCTGAAAAACTGTGAAAAGAAAATCGTTGATATAGACGGCGAAACTTACTCACAATTGCTGGTCGAGATACGCGATACAGTCCAAGCGTTGGAAGCGGAAGGAATGCAGAGTGTACCTGATCCGTTAGAGCGCTACAGTAACTTGTCATCCTTTATCAGCCCCAACATGGATAACTCTGCCATTGTGGACGAGGCTGGACAAAAGAGAAAGCAGGAATATGCCACACTCTTATCGAAATCCCATATGCTGCATGTTCTTGATGGAAGTGTGGAATTTATAAACGATGTGGGCATAGATGATAATGTGCCTCTCTATCAAGACATATGTGAAGTGATAGATACGCTTGCACCCGAACGAGGGGAAGAATTGGAGCGATTAGCAGAGGAGGAAAAAGTTAAATCGGAACAGCAGCCAGCACGGCAACCTTTCGTCCCTGAGCCAGAGCGTGATAGGGACATCGAGCCGGAAATATGACCGGCTATCTGTCCATTAATTTATAAATTCATGTGCCTGCGCAATCCGGGCTGGTGAAATGTCTATTAAATTGTGAAAGACTACTTAGCAGACTTATTGGTCTATTAATCGACTGAGTAGGTATCCCCTACCCTCCGCCCCTTCAACACTTTTTTTCACTGTATTGCATTCCCAAAAATCCGGTATTGTGTAGCAATACACACCTACGGCTTTTTTCCTATAAGGATGTGTATTGCATTTTTATTAGTATTGGGAACGCCAAGACCAAGCTCTGCCCTGCAATTTATATTCTCCGCATTTAAAGCAGAAGCAATAGCTTGGACGGATTCTTTTAGCTCATCTATCTTTTCTGGGTGCACTTGGATTATTACACCAGTCATAGAAATTAGGCCAGCAGCATGTCCGTTTGGACGAGAAAATTTTATATCAATCCCATTACTATCGTCATTATTCCAATCAATTTCATCTAGTTTCGCCATATTGAGCGCATCTTCTATTTGTAACAATAAATTCTGCGCTTCTGGGTCTCCAGTTTGTAACCCAACATCAAATTTCGTCCCGGAGAATGGCTTAATCTTTTCAGTGATTCTAGCTTGTTGTTCGGTATTAAGTGTTCGTGGTGTCCTAAATTTTTCCAATTCCAGCTTTGCTTCAGCAGCGCGGGCATTGGCCTCTGCAATATCTTTAGCTGCATCAATTTTATATTTATTAAAAGCATCTTGGGAATCATCAAAAGCTTTTTTAGCATCAATTTCTGCTTGTCCTTGCAATTTAACGACTATCGTTGTTGTAAATGCAACCGCTAGGGCGCAAAATGCTGCAATTCCCAAAGATAGGAGCATTGCCTCGTTCCACCACGCGAGGTTATGACCGAACATGCGTCTTTCTCCATTAGAATTTTTGGTTTTTTTGAGCTGTATCATTTCTGCAACCGGTATCTTAGTGGATATGGTATGTTTGCTACATATACCGCAAAAATCAATACTTGACCAAAAATGTCGGGCTGTCTTCGGGTTTGGTTTTCCGCCGGTCGTAGAGGCGCGTGGTGGACACATTGGCATGGCCGAGCCATTCCTGTACTTTGGCGATGTCGGCCTCGTGCGAGAGCGCGTTGGTCGCTGCGGTCGCCCGCATGGAATGCACACACAGCCCGTTCACCTCGATCTGGATGCCGGTTTCCTGCCCGTACTTGAGGACGATGTTGCGGTAGATGGAGCCGGGGTCGAGGTGCTTATGGAGCGTTTTGGTGCGGTTGTTCTTCACCGGGCGAAAGAGGGGCGCATCCAGCTCCGCCGCCGTCTGGCCTCCCCCATGTCCGGCTTTTGTCAGATATTCCTGAATCAACCGTTGTGCTGCCTGGTGTACGGGCACAAAGCGGATTTTGTCGCGCTTGCCCTTGACGCGAAAATGCATCACCCCCTGGCGGCTCTGCATGTCGCGGATACGCAGCAAACAGAGTTCTTCACGGCGGAGGCCATGATAGAGCAAGACGGCCAGGATGGCGCGATCCCGTATGCCTTTGAGCGTGTCCGCAGGTGGTGCTTCGAGCAAGCGCCGGGCCTGGGCATCGCCTAAAGCGGGGGTACTGCCTTCATTGGCATTGGCTGCCGGACGCTTGACACCATCGACCGGATTGCCCAGCACCGCATTGCGTTCACAGAGATAATCAAACAGTGAAGATAACGCCGAGAGCTTGCGGCGGATGCTGGCGGGGGTGAGGTGGCGGGCTTCGAGGGCCTTGCGCCAGGCGATAACATGTGCCCGCGTCACCGTGCGCAGTTCAGTCACCTTACGCAGTCCGGTGAAGGCGGAGAATGCTGCAACATCGCATTTGTAAAAACGCTGGGTTTTCTCATTGGGGATATTGTTGAGCCATTCTATCTCCGGTGGCACCTCGGCAAGCGCATGGAACTGAGCAGGCGTTAACGCCGCTTCGTTCAGAATCGGAACCAAATCCCCTTCCCCCATGCGACCCTCCTTCCGGTGTTCACTTAAACACGATAATGTATTTTATCGTGTTAAAAGTCAAGCCACTCCTGCCTGCCCGGAAAAGGGAATTTCCCCTTATACTTTTCGTCACAAGGGGAAAATAACCTGCTAATCCCCTAAATATAATATTATGCCCTTATAGATAATATTTGACGTAAAACTATTATAAGGGTATTCTATAATAGAAACGACACAATAAAAGATTTCGTATATGTATGCCTCCACAGGGAATAATCAGAAAATTTACCGCTCCAGAGTAGATAAGTCAGGACGGATAGTACTCCCCGCCGATGTCCGGTTGCGCCAGCATATCCAGACCGGTGACCAGGTGGTCATTATTGAAAGTCAGGACGGATTACAGGTGAAGACCCAGGAGCAGGCGATTCGGGAAGCGCGGGATTTTTTTGCCACGCTTGCCCCTCCAGAGGTAATGCTTTCGGAAGAGCTGATCCGCGAACGTCGGGAGGAAGCAGCGCATGAGTAGCGTTATCCTCGACGCCTCTGCCCTCATGGCATTTCTGCGCAACGAGCCGGGCAGCGCCATCGTGGAGGTGGCATTAGCGGATGCGGCGATTTCTACCGTGAACCTCTCGGAAATCTTGTCCAAAGCCGCTGAATTGCCGGGCGGTCTGGAAGCAGCGAAAATGGTGCTGCAAGGCTTGCAGTTACGTGTGGTGCCGTTTGAAGAACCGCATGCAGAACTCGCAGCGCAATTGCGGCCCCTCACCCGTTCACTTGGGTTATCGCTGGGCGACCGTTGTTGCCTTGCTCTCGGTATGGCTGAAGCGTTACCCGTCATGACAACCGACCGCGAGTGGGCGAAACTGCAAGTTGGCATCAACATTAATGTAATCCGTTGATGGAAGGGCCTGAGCGCCCTCAGCGCATGCCAATGTCCTTTATCATACCGTCAAGCGGAAGGGGTAAACCCAGCACGCGAACCACCAGGGGCAACGTAGCAATGCCTGTGGTGCTTTTGCTATTTTGCAAAGTCATCCGCATTGCCAGGTAATACGGCATGATTAGCAAGTGATAGGGATGGAATGTTCATGGATGTTGGAACATTCTTAAGTTGACATGCCCAGAAAAGTACAGAAGAATCCCGTAAGAACCTGCCAACTCACTACCAATGAAAGGATGTCTATGGCCGCGAAAACCCCAAGAAAACCGCAGAAAACCGCTAAACTATTGTCATTTAAATCGCCGGAAATTCTGGATGTGAACAGTGCCGCCCGCTTCCTGACTGTCTCGCCGGACACCGTGTACACGCTATTCCAGAAAGGCGATCTCCCAGGTCGCAAGGTCGGGCGTAAATGGGTGACGACCAAAGCCGCCGTGCTGCGCTGGGTAGAAAGCTCTGCCACCGAGGACACGCTGGAACGCGCCGTCGAACGCGGCGATAGCGAAGCGCTGAAAGAGGCCATCAACAGCGGCAAGATTAAAGTAAAAACCCGCTAGAGGGGTGTTTTTACAGAAAGCCACCTATTTTATGCATAGCGTCATTCTCTACCGCGTCGATGAAACCAGGAACATGCGCCGCTTTTATCGCATGGACATCCAGCCTGACTTGTTCGGAAATGCGTGCCTTATCCGCACCTATGGACGCATCGGTAAACCCGGCCAGGTACGGAGTGTCCCCTACCCGTCCGAGGGTGAGGCAATGGGGGCATTTCAGAAGCAGTGCAAAACAAAAGAACGGAGAGGGTATGCTGAGCACTGATAAGTGCTTCTATAATGATATGTCCATGTATTTTCATTTTGCCCCTATTCTTCTGGCACCCGGTTCTATTATTGAACCTGGCAATTTTGGCCGTATAATTAGGTCGCAAGGGGAAAGCCATCCACTTTATCGTCGGGAGATGGAATATGAGGCTATGCGGCTACAAATGTATCCTGACCGCCCATCACGGTTTGAATGCCTGTTCTGTTTTCCAACACTAGAAGAGGCGGAAATTTGCCGCAGACATATAAACGGATACCAGAATTCCGTATTGTATGAAGTCGAAAGCGCAGAAGAAAATCTCCATATTGCAGATGCCAATAATGCCATTCAGCATTTCTCGCTTTCTACCTTTGACCCCAACATCATAGCCTATTATTGGCGTGGCGAGCCGTTCGCCTGATCCTCAAGCGGTTATTCTGCGTGAAGTGCTTTTACGCCAGCCTGTAAAAGTGACACGCAGAATTCTAAGGGCGGAAAATTCCAGGCTCCTGATATAACGGCGTATCCCTGTCCAGCTTTGTCCTATATCCCCTCTGCATACACCTATTGTAAGTCTAGGGGAGCCTCCCTGCCCTGCTCCGTTAATGGGATTTACTATCACAACATATCGTCCTTTATGTTGTAGTAAGATTTGGTATTTTTCATACATGCGGCTTTAACTACATAAAAGCATAATATTACTTGATATAAGGATAAATAACGTATATGATGACAAATATCAGAAAACATTTAGGAGATGAAATATGCCTGTTTCGTCACTGCAATTGAAAATGGCCCGCGCTGCTCTGGATTGGAACGTCCGCGAGCTTGCGACTAAAGCTGGGATTTCCCCCGACACGATCACGCGAGCTGAACAAGGCAATCCGGATGTCACCCAAAAGACCTGGGGAGCAATTCAGAAAGCTCTTGAAGAAGCAGGCATTGAATTTCTGCCGGAAAAAAATTCTGTAACCCTGCACCCGGATGTGAAGGAAGCAGCAATTTGCGCTGATCCAGATATGCCGCTTGGGGTTCGTCGCATATACGGCTTTGCTCCCATACGTCATGAGCAATATGGAAATGATCCTCGATACATAGAATTTTATCGTAACGAGGATCACAGGAAAATATTGGAAGAGCTGATTGGTAGCGGAGGACAGAAGCGATACGACCAGAACCGTCCCATTTCCATGAATCTCCCTAGCCTTCAATCAATGAAATTAGTTGAAGAGGTTCAGGGAGGTGAGCCAGGGACTTATCGCATAACCGAGGAGGGGCATTGCTTGCTTCGTAGGCTGTGAGGTACGTACTGACCGATCCGGGAGCAGGCACGCGGTTCATTCAGGACTGCTTGGGGCACAGGAACATACAGCACCGTCCGCTACACCGCCACCAATGCGGCGTGGTTCGTGAGGCTGTGGAGGTAACTTATGTACACGAAGCCCGTGCCTATTGAGATTTAGATTGGCACTCTAAATGCCACAGATACATACAAGCGCCACAAACGAATTTACGTTTCTCTCAATTCAGTGGCATTTATATTTAATCAGATCATTTCCCGCTATGCGGTTCTTGAAACCATGCTGCTGGATTACGACGCTTTCCAAAAATCAAGTGCGCCTGTCCAACCTAGTGACCGGCAGGTATTTATGGACATTACCTTTCCAAAGCGAAACAATAGTGTAGTGGGTGCGGCCTGGGATATTATCGATTGGATGGAGCGACTCAGAAAGGTTCTGAGCGCTAGTGCTGGCATAAAAAAGAACGACGACTGGTACCGTGCAATTATGTCTGATCTTCCTCAAGTCGAAGAAGTGCGCCATTTTTTACAGCACTTTGATTGTCAGATCGGGAAACTAGTGGACGGTTCCTATCCTCTTATGGGATCGGTCATAGCCAGATATCCATTGGAAAACGGTTCTTACACAAGAATTTTAATGAGCACGCCGATACGGTATGCAGATGACAACAAGATTCTTGTACGTGGCTTTGTAGTACCTATTGCAATGGAGGGGGACGTTGATTGTATTGTCCTCTCAATTGCTGAAAAATGGATCAACATTAGCTTGCTGATGACTAGTCTGCGTAAAGCCCAGAAACGGTTTGCTCAATACCTTCTCGACAAATACAATTGTCCTTGGCCGGATTAGTCTTTTAGTGAATTTTAACCCACATAAATTTTAAGTTAAAGAAATAATTTATCTAGGGCGTGTGATCAATTAACAACATGTGGATAAAATACTATTATCCCGTTGATATTTTTATTTATAGTTGGTGGTTTTGACGGTTGATAACTCCTTTTAGGGAGTTGCTTATGCGCCGCTATGCTTTACGTAATGACCAATGGGAACGGATTGAAGCGTTGCTTCCTGGGCGTGATGGCTATGTAGGCGTCACAGCGAAGGATAATCGCCTGTTTGTCGAAGCAGTGCTTTACCGCTACCGTGCCGGTATTTCCTGGCGTGACCTGCCGGAACGATTGGTAACTATCGTATGATTCATACGCGTCATACACGGTGGAGCAAAAGCGGTGTATGGGAACGCATTTTTACTCTGTTGGCACAAGACGCAGACAATGAGTACGCTATGATCGATTCGACGATTGTTCGTGCCCACCAGCATAGTGCGGGAGCACGTAAAAAAGGGGGCAATGCCAGGCTATCGGGCGCAGTAAAGGGGGATTAAGTACCAAGATTTCATGCGACCTGTGATGCGCTGGGTAATCCCACAGGCTTTTATCTGACGCCAGGACAGGCACATGATCTGGAAGGAGCGGATGCATTACTGGAGCGTGTCGAAGCAGATGCGTTGCTGGCGGATAAGGCATGCGATGCGGATGAACGGGTTCTCTATAAGCTCAAGGCAAAAAATAGGGAGGCGGTGATTCCACCCAAATCCAATCGTAAAACCCCGCGAACCTATGATAAAATGCTCTACAAAGCACGCCACCTTATCGAAAACTTCTTCGCAAAACTCAAGCAATACCGAGCCATTGCTACTCGTTACGACAAAACTGCGCAGAACTTCCTTGGCGCTATACACCTCGCCGCTATCATTACATGGATTAATTGAGCACACGCCCTAAGAAACAGCGCTCTCTTACTATTTTTTGAATGCTTTTGCTTGGGATATTTCAATAGTCACAATCCGTTCTTTTGGATTAATATGAGTTATTGAGGCGCAATAAAAGCTAAACCACCCATCCTCGATGCTAAATTTATAAGAATATATACCGCTAGGTTCTTGTTCAGACTTAGCCACCGGAACTCGGTAGCAATTTGTTGTAAGATGTTTTGTGTTTTCTCCCCCGTAACAGAGGCCGCCACCCATATTAAACAGTAAATCCGCGCTGTAGTGCTTAATTTCCTGATTATCAGTTGCTTCGATAATTTCCTTAACATCAATCCTTTTTCCCCCATTCTCCCAGAATGACCCTTCCCGGATTTGGATTTGATATAAATCGACTTCTGTTCTTTTTAAGCTGATAGTTTTGGTGCAGGGCGCGATACTGCCTAATATTCCCGTGATATTTGCATTATGACCAATAGCGATACTTCCCGGTGCCGCAACTACATTACCAGCCAATGCTGTTGAATTATTTTTAGCTGTGGCTCTGTTTATTTTTTTATTGCCAGAACTTACAAACCACCCAATGGCTGTCATAGGCACTATCACTATGGCAGCTATTGCTGCCAATTCTTCAAGTATCACCATTGTCTCCCCTGTCCGTTTTTAACGGCACTGGCTTGTTTTTCAGTATGCAATTTTGGCATTGATTTATGGCAGCGGCAAGCATTTGATTTCACTGAGCAGTTTATCCGCATTAGAAATCTTGATTGGTGAGAACGCAGCTTTCCGAGACATGTGTTATCTTCACAGATAATTTTGCACTCAGGATTTTCTGTTCATTCATATTTTGCTTCTTCCCTGCGCTCGCGGATTATACCTGAGATTGGCCGTCTATATGATTTCAAAAAAATTCGTATGGCATGGAGTAAAACACCCAAGTTGCCTTATGTCTATCAGTACAAATAGGCATAATTACAAAATTACACTTTGCCTTTTTGCCTAGAACGTCTGCGATCAGGGACGAGATCTGCTTCATCGACGCGATACCCAGCCTTTGCCAGGGCTTCTACTATCAGATAAGTCTTTGTAACTCTGCTTGCGGCAGCTTTTACTGCTAGTTCGTCATCAAGGTATTGGGGGATATAACCGCGAATGCTGGCAAGAGGTGTTGGAGTTTCGGGAGGATCTTCCACGGTAAGCTGAGTAGATGCCCCCCACTTTTGTCCAATCGCATGCGAGTTTGCTTCTACCATCTCATCCGGCATGAGTTCCCGGCTCTTCAAATTTTTAAGATTAATTCTCTGGCGCGGAGCCGCTACAAGTTCGTTATCTATAGAAGGAAGAGAAGATTTTTTTGTCATGCTGCTTCTGCTCCCGCCATATTCTGTAGTTTATGTAGAACTTCTTCGGCTAACGCAGAAATATTCGCGCTGGGGCTACTAGTCGGATTAACTTGGCGCGGAACCTGACCAGTTATATGGATTTCCCTGTAAGCCGACCGTTCCATAATTGCGGTTTTCAGAATATTAATCCCCTGCCCTTCTAGGCTCTCACGGACATGGCGAGCCGACTTGCTTTCAAAGCCCGGAAGAAATCGTGTCCATACCAGCGCCCGCTCAATAGGCACACGAGCTAAGTCCTGAGCGTCATCAATCTGAGCAATAGTTTTCATGGCGTCACGAGCATCAGGTAAGGAAGCCTGTGTTGGTACAAGAACAAAATGGGAGCGTTGGAGTGCCTTGAGTGCTAAGGTGGATGAACCACCTGGTAAATCTAGCAGCACTACATCGTTATCGGCTTCAGCCTTCTTTAGCTCCGAGAGAACGTTCCCCTCCAATACGTTTCCAATAATTGTAAGGCCTGGAATTTTTGCCTTAGCACCGAAAGCAGAAGCATGTTGGTTAGGATCGCAGTCAAGCACTGCAACCTTATAAGCTTCAAGGGCTAATTCCGCACCGAGCAGAATCGCAGTAGTTGATTTTCCACAACCCCCCTTTGCGCTCGCTATAGATAATATTGCCATATTGCCTCCATTACTGATTGCCTTCAAGCAATATTACATTCATCCATTTATGACAAGAGGCAATGAAGTAACAAGGAAATATAGCATCAAGTAAATGTATCATCATGGACATAAGGAAACATGTTATCTATCCATCTAGGCAACATGCACATATTGCCTAGAATCAATGCGAAATAAGGAAAAAATGCTTAAAAATCTCAAGGATTAGGTTTTCTTTCATAACGTTTCCGGCAGAAGCCGATAAATGCATTATCCGGGTTCTGAAGTGGCGGCTTCCCGCTATCAATCGCAGAATTCCTGCCATTCTTGTTCCAGTTGGTAAATGTCATAGCCAGGCGCAACAATCTTGGCCTCGTTATATGTTTCGTTTTCCAGACGCAAAGAATCGCTTTCATCAAACACGGCAGGGGTCTTGGGCATGGTATCACGGTTAAAGAACCGTACAGTGTCATCTTCTAGGATTATAACATAATCTGGAATATGGTTGTGCTGGTTGTTTTCCTTGCAAATAATGCTGACCATGCGGCGAAATTCTCGTTCATTGGAGGAAGATCCACATTTTTTTCTCAACAAATCTATGGAAATAGACCATTGGCTTTGTTGTCCGCAATGCTTGCGTGCCAGTTCATAAATCCGCCTTTCTAGTGGTTTACGTAAGCGAAAATAATCACGGGGGAGGGTGAGAACTTCTTTCCCCATAACCGCATTGTAGGCCCATTTTGAAAGAACAATCTCAATCTCTGTCATCCGTTTTGATGCGCCGTTATCCCTGATCTCCCAAGTCTCAATAAGCCCGAAGCCGCTTTGCACTCGTTGCCCGTTCGTAGTAATATCCGTGGTAATTACAGTGCCCTTGAGCCGCTCAAAGGATTCTTTCAGTCGGGTATATGCATCACCGCTGGTTTCCCGATTAGTGGACACCAGCAAATCATAAGCTCTGAGGCGTATAGTGCGGCTAATTGGCTCACCCCAATTCATTTTTGCAACGAGCTGGCTTACACAATAAATCAGAATATCCTTATCATGGATCGTTGCCAGACCCTTTATGCTGGGAGTAATTTCAATCGTATTGCCATTATGCTCGTAGCGCATTATGCGCGTATCCGGCTTTGTGGACAGAGAATAAATCGGATGCTCCATGCTTGCCATATCGTCTTTGGGTACAGCATCCAGCACGTCTGCAACAAAGAAATCCGTTTGTGGGTGTCTGTCTGGTAGTTGTGGCTTTGTGGCCTTTGCCATAAAATATCAATCCTTCGTGGTTTTACACACAGAGGGTTAGTTTCGTGGTTTTACACACAAATGTCAAGCTTCGTGGTTTCACCCACAGGACGTTACTTTTCGTGGTTTCACCCACGCAGAACCGGATAGAAAACTTCGTTGTTTTACACACAGAAATATCGTTGTTTTACACACGGTTATTCGGGGGTTTACACACAAGACGTTGATATTTAACTATCTTTATCAATATCTTAAACAACGTTTTTGCCCCTTTAACACTACTATAACTCATTTATTTAACACTTAAGAAAAACCCTGTGGATAAATAATCCCCTATAAACATCTCCCCTTTTTAGATACCTTGCGACCTCAAGGCATACCAGCCTTTCGCTCGCGCAAAGAAGCATAGCTTCTTTGCAAAACTGAGTTCGCTTCGCTCACATAGTATTTTTAAGAGTTAAGGGGAGATGAAATGCTTATCTCCCCTTAAAATCCCCTCTGACAAAATAACTGAGCGCGGCTAGTCGCCGCGCATAGCATAATCAAAAACAATACAAACCATCAGGGAAGTGCCAGAAGCACCAAAGAACGGGCAGTAGGAAAAAAGAATATAGAGGGATTTTCTGGACTAAACTCGGAGCCATAGTAAATTCTCCATTAGAGGCTCGTACTGCATCAAAAATTTTTACACCCCTGAATGCCTAAAACAATGATATGGCCTATCCAGGCGGCTTAAATAGTGCCACAGAAACGATTATAAAATGGCCGGGCAAGGGATGTTGGAAAAATGATGGATGTACTGGATGCTGCCGCAGAGCTGGAGCGATTCAAAACAGAGATCAGTCTGGCCGAGGTAGCTTCTGCTTACGGCTATGAGCTGGACAAGAAAGAGTCCAGCCGTGCCAGTCTGGTCATGCGCCGTTCGGTGGACAATGATAAAATCGTCATCGGCAACGAAGGCGGCCATGATGTATTTTTCAGCGTCAGGAATGACCACCAAAACGGCAGCGCGGTTGATTTCGTCATGCAGCAGGAAGGGATAAGCTTAGGCCGCAGCCGCCAGGTGTTCAGGAAATGGTTAGCCAACCCTGCCTCTTTCTTCCCCGGTGAAGGCGGACGCAAGTATGGCAATCTGAAGCCGGAGCCTGTACCGAAAAATTGCACCGCCATCCATGCCAGGTGGTTAAGAATGCGCCCCTATAACAAGATGTTCTGTCGAAGCTACCTGGAGGAGGAGAGGGGGCTAAATGCGGATACCATCATCGCATTTGCCAGCCGCATCCGCATAGACGAGCGCGGCAACGTCGTATTCCGCCATGACGACCTGCGTAACGTGACCGGCTGGGAAGTGAAGAACCGAAACCATTTTACCGGATTTTCCGGAGGCGGCAACAAAGCCCTGTTCGGCGTGAAGGTAGGCTATTCCCAGAAAGAAAGCACCCCGCTGATTGTTGTGGCGGAGAGTGCCATTGATGCCATGAGCTACTACCAGCTCCACCCCGCGCCAGGCTTCTACCTGTCGTTTGGGGGCAATATGTCGCTGGAGCAACCGGCATTGCTGGAGTACGTCCTTACCCGCTATCCTGGCGCCAGAATTATCGCGGCAACCGACAACGACCTGGAAGGGGAGAAATACGCGGAGCTGATACAATCCATAAGGCCGGATGCCACCCGCGACAGCCCGCCCGATGCGAAAGACTGGAACGAGGCATTGAAAAACCAGAGTAGGGGCAGGGGACGGTAGGCAGATAACTCCAATTACCCTTTGACAAGTGCCATTTGTTGTCATAGTAGCATAATAATCAATGATTTCATATTGTTGATGGTTTTTGCTATAGGCTGGCTGTAAATTAGGAAATGATAATGAAAACAGGCCCATCACCTCAATGGATGAAAATCAGTGAAATGCCGCGTGTGGCATGGATGATAGATGGAATGCTGGAAACCGCCGAAGAGGTTTATAACTCCTTGCAGGAGGCCCGGAAGACGCCGCATGTCATGGATGATCACACTATAAACCGTGTCTATGAGGTGCATGGAACACAGCTTGAAGATCTATGGCTTTATGAAGAGCAGCTACGCCGGTTCGAGAAAGAAAAGACCAATGCAGATCAGGGCAAGGAAATTGACAGGCTTACTACACAACTCATGAAACTTCGTGGCGTGCTTACCAGTTGTATCAAACTTGCAGATGAAATCCGTGAAGGCACCCTTAATAAGATTATGGCGATGGATGACGAGCAGCTAGCTCTTGAAGTTCTGCTTGGAAAAAGGAAATTGCCTTAACCTGTTCAGCGATGCAATTTAATATGCCCAACAGGAGGGTAAAAGATGGGAAATCGACAAGGCAGTGCATTCATCACGACAAGAAAAGGGTTTTGCTATCTCACAATCAAGATCGGCAGGAGCAACTTCCACGTCATGCGTATCCGCAATTACACGATTGACGCGGAAGACAAGCGCGATCTGCGCCGCCGGTATCCAGACGTTATTTTTGACTGGAAGAAAATTGGTACGCAACTGGCCGAGAAGCGGGAAGTATGCAGGATCTACCGTTCCCGGCGCATGGAAGCGGCAGCGGAGCGACGGGCAGCGCGTTTTCAGGAGCCGGAACCGTTCTTCAGCGTCTATGACCCGCTCACACGCACCGTCTATGCCAATGGCGAGCCTCGCAACGCCCGGACAGCAGGGGCGTTGCTTGACGCGATTATAAGCCTCGACCGCTCTGTTTCGTTTTCGCCTGCCATAGGCCCGAAGAAGCACCGAACCTAACCTAACCTAACCTAACCAAGATTCGGCTCCCCCGGAATTTTTGACAGCCCACTATTTTTGGGAGTATTCATGGCAGAAAATAGAATATTTGAAGCTCCACAGATAAATCATCAGATTATAACATATAGGGTAAAGTGTCCTTCTTGCGGCGGTAGGCTAGAAGCAGATAGTTCACTATTGGGGAAAATAATAGAGTGCTTATGTGGCGCAGAGATTAAAGTAGTAAAACAGGCGAAAATTTCAACATAGCGCCTACTTTTAATGAGAATGTGTACAGCATCCCCCATCACTTCCGGCCATCGCCTGTGTCATGGTAAAATAGGGCAATAACCGCATCTCATACCATAGGCCGGGAGGTTCATATGCTCGATAATTCTATGTTTTCCTTCGTTGAGCCAATCATTGAACCGACAGAAGACAGCTTTTCTGAATTTGTGACGCAGCTAGACGCTTTTTTTGATTTCATGGAAGAGCAGGGGAAGCCGGTTCCTGTTCCGCGCCCTCTGAATGAGGAAACCTATAAGGATATGTGGATGCTGCGCTACCAGCAGCATCTCGGCCAGATCTCGTTCCTGGAATTGCTGGATAAGTATGAAGAAATATTAGGCATATCGCCCCATACCCAATCAGGTTAATGCCCCCTGTGGCGAGGACGCCGACTTTCATTTTATCCATTGCTAACAAGAGAAGCGGAATATTTCGTCTATGGAAACATTCCGCTTCTTATTGTATTGCTCTGGGAACGCTATCGGTACTCGGTACTGCCATGCCATGTTGCCCGGTACTCTCTCAAGCCTCGGTACTGTTTCCCTTGAAGCAGTACCGTTCCAGAGATAGGGGAACAGGTATCGTTACCCTTTAATCACAATCATTGGCTTAAGGCGTACAACCAGTTGCGCCAGACCCGCGTTGTGTACCACGTTCACTATTTTTTGCGCGTCTTTGTAAGCAGTCGGCGATTCCTCGCTAAGTAAATTCTTGCTATGTACGCGAACGGTCACGCCGCGTGCCGCCAACTGGTCAAGCAGATCACGCGGGCTGATGGATTTTTTCGCGGTAGTGCGGCTCTGCCTGCGCCCGGCTCCGTGGCAGCAGGAACCAAAGCTTTGCTCCATTGACCCCTGTGCTCCTACCAGCACAAAGGAGTAGCGCCCCATATCCCCAGGGATGAGTACCGGCTGACCAATCGCACGGTACTTTTCAGGAAGGGCAGGGTGCTGTGCAGGAAATGCGCGTGTGGCACCCTTACGATGGACGCATACCAGGCGTTTCTGCCCATCGACTTCGTACTCCTCGATTTTAGCGATATTGTGGCAGACATCGTACACTAACGGCATGTCTTTCGCCCGTGCTTTCCGACCGAAAACGCTGGCAAAAGCCTCACGCACACCGTGCATCAGCAGTTGACGATTGGCCCAGGCGAAATTGGCTCCGCAGGCCATAGCCGCCATATACGCCTTGCCTTCGTCGGACTGCAAAGGCAGGCAGGAGAGCTGGCGGTCTACCATGTGAAATCCGTATTCAGCCTGTTTGGCCTCGGCGATTTTGATGTAATCTTCGGCAATCTGGTGTCCAAAACCGCGTGAACCACAGTGAATGGTCACAACAATCTGTCCCACCTTGCCGATGCCCATTGCTTCTGCGGCTACCTGATCGTAGATATGCTCTACATACTGAACCTCAGCAAAGTGATTGCCTGAGCCAAGGCTACCCAGTTGCTTCATGCCACGCCGCAAGGCGGTTTGAGAAACTTTATCTGGATCAGCGCCAGCCAGACAGCCCCCTTCTTCTGTGAGTTCTAAATCCTCCTCAAGTCCATAGCTATGCTCGATGGCCCAGCCGGAGCCACGCACCATCACCTCGCGCATCTCTTGTGCGCTCAGGCTGACCATGCCTTCGCCTCCAACTCCAGAGGGCAAGGCGTTGAACAGTGCGTCCGCCAGGCGATCCGTGTGACCCTTGACCTGGTCACGCAGGAGATCCGTTGCCAGTAAACGCACACCACAGTTGATATCAAAGCCGATGCCACCAGGAGAAACCACGCCTGTCTCTGCGTCGGTGGCAGCAACTCCTCCCACCGGGAAACCATAGCCCCAATGAATATCTGGCATCCCCAGTGAGTTACCGACAATGCCGGGCAGAGTTGCAACATTGGCGACCTGCTGTAAAGCATTGTCATCCAGGATTTGCTGGATGAGTTCATCGTCGGCGTACACGATGCCCGGAACCAGCATCCCTTCCTGGTAACTGGCAGGAATGCGCCAGCGGAACGGGTCGATACGCTGCAATGGAATCTTTTCTTTGCTATTGCCCATTGTTTCTTTCTCCATGTCATTCTTTATGCTTGAGTTTGTGTCATCCTTGATTTTCCAAAACCGCCATGTGCTCACCCTCTCCGCTTTCGCCGCTGATTCCGTACTGCTTCAGCCAGGCAAGCGCAGCGGCCCGGTTGCAACGGGCGCGACTGGATAGTGTCGTGCCAGTCACTCGAATCCCTTCCCGTAAAAGCTCGCGGTAGGCCGCATCCAGCCGTGCCTGCCGCTCCTGTTTGCCACCCTCAATGGAGACAGGTGCCGGTAACGGCTGCAAGTGCTGTTTGTTCATCCTCTGAGGCTGCTTGAGCGATTGCGGCGGCTGGATGTTCTGAAAAGCAACACTGTCTTGCAGCGCTGCTGCTAATTGCGGATCATCAATGGCTACTGCTGACATCTGCTTCATCTGCCCGGCAATCTCGGACGTTATCCCGGTACGGTACTGCTCAAGCATCGGTACTAAGATTTTTTTGATAAGGTCTTCCAGTTCTGCACCGTTTGGTACTGTGCCTTGCGGCGTTGCTGGTACTGGTACTACCTGCTGGCTGGAATCCCGGAGGGAATAAATCACATGGCTGTAAATAACAGTCATCACCACGCGAACCAGGATAAGCCCTTTTTCGCCCATGTCCGTATAGGACTTCAGCGCCGGAAAAAGCACACCGATGGAAACCAGAAGCAAAGTGAGGATCATCAATCCGATTAAAAATGTGCTGGTCGTGCTGGCCTTTTTTGCCGCCGCTATTTCACCACGTTCACGGATATGGGCAGCCATGCTGCTTAGGCTCATGCCACCAATATCCAGCATGACCACCTGGACGCCAAGCACCAGGTTTGTGACGTATGTGGGCACCGCCATGCCCGGAAGCATCGCAATGATATTGGCAATCATGCACAGGAAGAGCACCCATTCAGCGGCGCGGCCAGCATAGACTTTTACAACTTCCCAGGCGTCCGTAATCACTTCCGCATTTTTAAGCGCGGCATGTTTCCAGTGGGGTGCGATGGTTGCGTTTGACACGGGTTGCATCTGTCAAATTCCTTTCTTGCCGCCCCCTGGTTTCCTTGCCCGCTATGGAGAACGCATGCACATGAATGCCTGCGTCCCCCGATAAAACGGAGGAAACATCCGGGGACAGGGAGAACGTAAATTTAACAGGTGTCCAAGCATCCTTGTAAGCAGTCGGTGCTTCTTCACTTAGTAGGTTCTTGCTATGGACACGAACCGTAATGCCGCGCAAGTCAAGCATCTCAAGCAGATCTTTGCTCGACACAGACTTCTTGGCCGCCGTACGACTCTGACGACGCCCGGCACCATGGCAACATGAACCAAAGCTCTGCTCCATTGATCCCTGGGCACCAACCAGGACAAACGAGTAGCGTCCCATATCGCCCGGAATAAGCACAGGCTGCCCAACCGCGCGATACTTCTCAGGAATCGCTTCGTGACCGGCTGGGAAAGCACGCGTCGCTCCCTTGCGGTGTACACAGACATCCTGCTGCTTACCATCAACCTCGTATGTCTCCATCTTGGCGATATTATGGCAAACATCATAGACCAGCGGCATGTCCTTTGGACGCGACTTGCGCCCGAAAACACTCGCGAATGCCTTACGCACACCATGCATCAATAACTGACGATTGGCCCACGCAAAGTTCGCCCCGCAAGCCATCGCTGACAGGTATGCCTTGCCCTCTTCTGACTGCAAAGGCAGGCATGCCAGTTGACGGTCGACCAGATTGAAACCATACTCTTTCTGCCGCTCCTCCGCAATTTTGATGGAATCTTCTGCAATTTGATGGCCAAATCCTCTACTTCCGCAATGAATGGTGATTACGATCTGACCAATCTTACCGATACCGAGTGCCTGCGCAGCCACTTCATTGTAAATGTGCTCAACTACCTGGACCTCGCAAAAGTGATTCCCCGAACCCAGACTACCCAGTTGCTTCATACCACGCTGGATCGCATGCATTGTCACCATATCAGGATTAGCACCTGCAAGGCAACCATGCTCCTCAGTAACCTCGATATCTTCAGCAAAACCATAGCCCTCTTCAACTGCCCAGCCTGCGCCACGAACCATAACTGCTCGCATCTCTTCAATGCTCAATTCAAGCATACCAGCGCCACCCACACCAGATGGCAGGTTATTGAACAGTTCATCCGCCAGTTTGTCCGCCTTCCCACGCACCTGCTCATGCAGAAGATCGGTTGCAAGCAGACGTACGCCACAGTTGATATCGAAACCGATACCTCCAGGTGAGACAACACCACTCTCAGCATTCGTCGCTGCAACTCCTCCAACCGGAAAGCCGTAGCCCCAGTGGATATCAGGCATAGCTAACGAATGCCCAACGATACCAGGAAGAGTCGCCACATTCGCCACCTGTTGCAGCGCATTGTCGGCAATCATGAGCTCAATCAACTCATCGTCAGCATAGACCATGCCGGGAACATTCATGGCTGGATTGTAACGCTGCGGAATACGCCAACGGTTGGCGTCAAGCCGCTCAAGTGGAATTCTTGTTATCAGAATTGCCCATGCGTTATTATTTCTCCCCGTTATTATTTCTCCCAATGTACGAGTAGTACATCTATTATAAGCAGGGATAAGTTGTGGCAAACCCACTCCCTATCCCGCATATTTTGTTACATATCAGTGTAGTCGGTCTTATCACCGAACAGGTAAGAATCGCTCATATATTTGAGCACAACACGGCCTAATGTTGGATCTGTACGCTCACATAGTGGCTTCACTACAACCCCTTCGCGTATGTGAGCATCCTGCTGCATCAATAACGTTTTGCCTTCGCTGTAACGCTTCACTTCGTCCAGGCTAAACGGAATCGTGGAGACAATTGGCACCATCTCTACGCCATAGGTTTCGCATAGAGCAACCAGATCTGACCAATCCACGTACTTACCATCGAGCAACAGATCAAAGACCCGGAAGCCCAATATGCCCTTGAAGCCATAATGGAAGGACTGAATCTTGCTTCCATAGACCTCACCAAACAGAATAACCTGGCGATGAGACTGACCAAGATGCTCTACCAGATTGCGTACTGACTCCAACGAATAAGGGAACCAGTAAATGCTTCCCACAAATTTATCATCGGCAGGGCGTTTGCGGCGTACAGCCTTTGAACCAGCCATGAGTTCGCCTTCAATCATACCAACACGCCCCTGGGTGCCGTGAATCTTCTCCGAAAGCACAACAGGTTCACCATCTTCAAAAATGGTTGGGAAGTTGCGCATATTTTCAATGTCAGTGTACTCCACGAACAGAGGATGATTCTGTTCGGCATCCCCCGGACCAGGGCGCACGGGAGGGTCATATTTTTGTGCACCATAATATTCAGCCACATTCTCGCCGACCTGCCAGTCTTCGCTGTCAGGCTTAACTGCGAGGCCAAACGATGGCTCCCCACGTAACCTGGCACATCTGATACGCTGCTTGCTTAAGTAGCGCGTGACGCCAAAGCGTTCAGAAATTTCAAGTGGCAACACTGTGTCTATAGGAAAATAGACGATGTGATCCCCTAGCTGGTAGTCGCCTTTTTTTACTACGAGTTGCCACCCAAGCACATGAGCCAGTTCAAGGGCATCGGCGTTGCTATGGGGTAGAATTTTTTCGATCACGGCTACTGGCACAATTAAGCTGCTCATTTTTTTGACTCTTCCTTTCCTGAGCTGGAAGATTATTCTTTCTTTTTTGAGAAACACGTGCCTGCATCAAGGGTTCTACGTTGATTGAGGCCGCGGATACAGGCCGATGAATTGCCGGACGCCATAAATGGGTTTATGCCCTTTTTGCTCTTCTTACCCGAATCGCAGGATGCCATAAATGGGGTCCTACCCGAATAAAAGGTTTTGATAAGCGCGAAATGGTGCCTTATACCTGGTCGCTAAACGAGCGAAGGCTTAGATGTCGAAGATGATGCGTGCTTTATAGCCTGCATCGCTCTGAGTGACGCTCGCTTCGTGCCAGGTTACGGCTTTAATGGCACTACTGAGATCATGGCGTCGGGCATCATATGGCTCGCCAGAGGCTCGGGCGCTCAAACGAGTCTCACTGATGGTATCGATGACGAAAGCACGGAACAGCAGGTATTCAGTGTCGAACAGAAAAATCAGTTCGTTGAGCCACGCGATGAGTAGCGAGACGTTGTCGTGGCCTTCCACCGTAATCTCCCGGCTGGTAACAGTCTGTACCTGCTCAGGTTCGACCATTAAGCTTTCCATACCCTGAGCGGCATGGAGAAAAAGTTCCGCGAGTGTGTTGCCATAAGCGTGAATACCGATATCGGCAGTATGCTCAAAAACTTCATAGGGCAACGTAGCCATCGTTAACGAGCCGTGGGCCGTGCAGCCGATCGTGAGGCTCTGGTGGGGATCGTGGAGAATGTATTGTGTTGCATAGTGCGGCCCTACCTTTCTTTTGATGTACGTCTCTGCTTGAGAATAATACCTGAGGCTTTGTGATTTGTCAAGTTCCTTTTCCTGATTTCTAAGAAGATGCTGCTCTACGCCTGGAATGCAGCGTGGCGTGATTCGTGCGTGACGCTTCTTCTGGTCTTGCCAGAGAGATACAGCGGATGGTAAAGTAAGTATCCGATGGTGGGAAGTCGGTATGGAGAAGCACGCGGCAAACAGGTGTAGGGCAAGAAACATTTTAGAGATTTAAACGTATAGAAAGTGGAAATAAATATCAAGAGAAACTAACTCTGTTGTAATAAGAGATTCTAGAAAGAAAGTCGCTCTATGAATCGATCTATTGCTCGTCAATGGTGGATACCGCTTTTTCTCATCGACATTGCACTCATTGTCTTCGCCACTATTCGGATAGCGCTCGGCACCGGGTCTATATCTGCCCTTTTTATAATTCTCTCCAGTACCTGTATTACTGTCTCTCAGCTCTTTAAGCGAGCCATCTTTTTCTTATGGGGAAGCGCATTTGTACTTGCTACTATTAGCTTATTGATCGCTATTATGCAGTCTCGATGATTTCAGTCACGTAGGATAAGACATCTGGGAAGAAATAGCTTTTGAGGAAAAGCCATCAGGTACCATCAGGCTATACAACGCTTTTCAAGGTAAACAAGCCGCAACGATGGTGAAACAACTTCCTCACGAAAGTCTGTATAACCAAGGCGTCGATAGAAGTGCAAATTCTGCTCACTCCGATGCCCCGTAAAGAGCTCGTAACGGTCAGCCTCGCTAAAATAGCCCTCAATAGCATGCATGAGCTTTGTGCCAAGGCCGCGACGCTGCAATCGGGGATGGACAATAAGCCGTCCAATATGGCAGGTTCCATCGTCGAGGCGTCCACGTACTGAAGCCACTACTTCTTCTCCAATTCGGATCGCCAGAATACGATGAGTATCGTATTCTGCCAATAGCTGTGCAAGAGATTGAACCAGAGGCGCAATACTATAGTCATCGTAGAGCGCGGCCTCGGTCTGGTAGCACAGGTATTGTAGCTTGAACAGCGCTTCGGCATCGCGTACACGCGCCGGTACAACGAGAAGGTCCATGCCTTTTTCCTCTTTCCCTAAAGAATAGATAATGAAGGACCGGACAAGATCAATCGGGCACCTGGTTGATCGGCAATTGATAAATAAAGCCGGGCCCACCCAGAAAGAGGCCACCATCGACATTAATACAGGTTTCATTCGCGTAAATAAAAGGTTCAGTCACTCTTTTGGCCTGCGAATTGAGCATCAAAGAGATAGGCGTGTGACCATGGATGAGTTGCTTGCCTCCAAAGATGGAGAGAAAGCGACGAGCATAATTTTCGCCGTCAGGTTTGTGCATGAAAACGCCACGCCGGGCAAAGTCTTCCAACGTCTCTTCCCATTCCAGAGCATCGCTGGTACGCAGAAGTTTTTTGAAAGCGGCATTCACCTCACCCACAGAGCGGCCATGCTTCAGATACAGAGAGTTGTCCGCGTGCATGAGTAGTCGGTCGGCCACAAGCGCCATGGGAGGGAGTTCTGCAAACCATGCCAAGTGCTCACGCGTGAGACTTGCAATATCTTTCTTGTTACCACCGTTCTGCTTCCAACGTGAAATAAAGCTGCTCCCCAGACCTGTAGAACGCCTGCCAAAACGATAGGCGGCAAAGAGGAGCATCTCATGATTACCAAGCAGAGACGAGACCTGACCACCAGCCGCAGTAGCCTCTGTTTGCAGCCGCATGATGAGATCAATGACCTCAATACCATCTGGACCACGATCAACAAAATCACCGAGAAACCATAAATTGGCGGTGCCTCCACTCCAGTTCTGTTTATGATCGATGAGATGAGCAGCATGGAGCAGGTGGATCAGACGTTTGAGCTGGCCGTGAATATCACCAATGACGTAGATGGGTTGTGCTATCTGTTGCATAAACACAAATTCGCTTCCTGAAAATCTTTGCTTAGCCAAAAACGGCAATGACAAGAATACCGCTAAAAATAAGAAGTGCCCCCAGAATACGCACTCGTCCGAAACTTTCTCGCAACCAGAGCCAACCGGCAAAAGCAGCGATGACAACGCTCACTTCGCGCACGGCTCCTGCATAGCTGACACGGGAAAGGGTGTATGCTTGTAATATTAATATATAGGTAAGGAGCATGGCAATACCAACCGGGATAATACGTAGCCAGTTTGTGCGTAGTTCACTCATAAGCAAGCGAGATCCATAGCGCAGAATCACGACAGGTGCAAAGAGTAGAGCAGAAAGGCCAAGCACCAGGATGGTATAAGGAGCAGCAGGGACAAGGCGTACAGCTGTTCCATCGATAGTGGTGTAGATGGAAATGCAGGTAGCCGCCATAAGGGCCGCCAGGATACCACGAGAACTGACGGTAGTATGGGACAGGTGAGACCAGATAGGGCCACCACCAACAAGAACCAGGCCACCAACAAGGATAAGAATACCCAGCAATCCTATCAGGCTCGGTGGTTCCTTTAGAAAGAGCGTCGTCCAGACAACGAGAAGGACCGGGGCCGCTCCCCGTGCAATTGGATAGACAAGTGAGAAATCATCAATATCATAGGCCCAGGTCAACGTGACCATATAAAAAGCCTCCATAATAGCGCTGCTCAGCACATAGGGCCATATCCAGAGGGGGAGCGCGAGATGGGTAACAAGGATGGCGGCAAAACAGAGTGTGCCTATAAGAAGTGACCACCACATGAAGATCTGTTTATATCTGGCCTGCTTGAGCACCAGATTCCAGCTGGCATGCAGGATAGCGGCGATAAGGACCAGGATTAGAGCAGGAAGCGGCAAAAGGCATCTCCAAACCAGATTTATCGCTTTAAGAAGATCGGATACTCGCCCAGAAATTCGAGCAGATCACTCTTAGTAACAATACCTTCCAGAATGCCATTGCTGATCACGGCAACGGCTGATTGACCGGAACCAAAGAGCGTATATGCCTCACGTGCAGGAGAATCGGCCTCCAGTTGCGGGAAAGGTGGTCCCTGAACCTGCCCAACGGAACTGGCCGCTAAGGGTTCTCCACTGGCAAGACGGCGCAGCAGCAGGTCTTCGGTCAAGCTACCAACCATACGACCATTCTCCATCACAGGCGTCTGGCTGATACCATAGCGCCGTAACAGTTCAACGGCGTCGGCAATGGAATCGCCGGGAACAACGCTCACGACCAGGGGCATACTACGCGTATGGTTACGACGATAGGCCAGTACATCACGCAACATGGGCTGATCGGTTTCGGTTTGCACCAGAAGATCGTTTTCGCGCATCCAGGTATCATTAAACTGTTTGCTCAGGTAACCACGACCGGTGTCAGGGAGCAGAACGACGACCACATCATCAGGCGTCAAACGACGAGCATAGGTCAAAGCAGCCCCCAGAGCCGTACCAGCCGAACCACCAACCAGGATGCCTTCTTCGCGTGCCAGGCGACGTGACCAATGGAATGAACTGCTATCATCGATACGAATAACTTCGTCCACAACATTCACATTGTAGTTATCAGGGAAAGAATCCATACCAATACCCTCAACCTTATATGGCTTTGGAGTATCACCAGAATAGATGGAGCCAGGAGGATCAGCACCTATCACTTTGATGTTAGGATTTTGCTCCTTGAGATAGCGACCCGTCCCACTAATCGTCCCTCCCGTACCGATACCTGCGACAAAGGCGGTAATGCGTCCTACCGTATCTCGCCAGATCTCAGGACCAGTTGTGCGATAATGAGCCTGTGGATTAGCCGGATTAGAATATTGATCGGGACAAAAAGCGCCTGGTATCTCACTGGCAAGGCGATACGCTACATTCTTATAATAGTCAGGGGATTCTGTGGGTAACGCTACTGGGACAGACCACGACTTCCGCTCCATAGGCACGCAGCAGGCTGCGTTTCTCTTCGCTCGCCTTGTCCGTCATCACAAAAATACAGTGATAGCCCTTAATAGCAGCCGCAATTGCCAGACCGTGCCCTGTATTCCCACTGGTTGGCTCAACAATCGTACCACCTGGACGCAGCAAGCCCTGCTTTTCGCAATAGTCGATCATAGCCGGACCAATGCGATCCTTGACGCTCCCACCCGGATTGAACATTTCCATCTTGGCCAGAACGAGTGGAGGCACATCGCTGGCAACGCGGCTCAAACGCAGCAACGGCGTATTCCCAACCGCCTCAATCATAGAGCGAAGGTAACGCATCTCGCCCGCGCCAGACTCTATTTCATTGCTCACTGATTTCCCTCGACAATAATATGGATACATATGAATAGTCATGGTTGATGACACTGCATCGTCAACAGTATAACACACCAGGGAAAACAAGTACTAGTGGTTATGGTTTTCCTATCATATATAACCATGAAGAATAAAGCAGGCACAGAACGTGGTAGGGCACGTCACTTTGCGTGCCCCAATACCGTTCGAATAAGACGCATGCCGAGGAAATGCGTTCTCGCCTTTTGGGGGGATGAACGGCACGGCACGGGCTTATTCGCTCCGCTCCTCGCGCCCCTACGAGTTGGTCAACATCCCTTTTGACGGATTTGCATCTCGCGCATGCCATTGTAGGGGCGCGAGGAGCGGAGCGAATAAGCCTGTGGGCCACACTGTCAGGGAGAGAGCACATCCCTACGCATGATAGTTCATAGCGTTGAACACACGCTCAGGCGTCATCGGCAACTGAGTCACGCGGGCACCAACGGCATCGTAAATTGCATTGGCGATAGCACCTGCCACCGGAACAACAGGTGGTTCACCAACACCTTTAGCACCAAAGGGGCCAAGAGTCGAGGGGATCTCGACCAGAATAGACGTGATGTTTGGAACATCCTGGCTGTGAGGAAGTGCGTAATCCATTAACGTTGAGGTCAGTAGTTGACCATTTTCGTCGTATTCAAGACCCTCAAAAAGTGCCCAGCCTATGCCCTGCGTTACACCACCGTGAATCTGACCCTCAACTTCCGCCGGGTTGATAGCACGCCCGACATCCTGCGCGGCTATATAATCGAGCACGCGCACTTCGCCTGTTTCAGGATCGACGGCGACCCGTGCCAGATGAGCCGAGAACATGGGGGAATTTTTGCTGACGGCGGCACGGCCACGGCCATAGATTGGCTCATACTGACCAGCGAAACGCATAGTAGCGCCTGCAATCTGGGCCAGTTCGATACTCTTGCCCGGCACGCCTTTGACGACCACTTTGCCATTTTCAATTTCCAGGTCCTCCACGGCTGCTTCCAGCAATTCGCCTGCAATGGCAAGAAGCTGGTTGCGTGCGTCTCGTGCTGCAGCAATCACTGCAGGACCCATTGAGTACGTTGTTTTGCTACCGCCGGTGCCACCGCTATAAGGCATCGTATCAGTGTTATCATGTGCTACATTGACAACGTTCTCAGATAGACCCATCGTCTGAGCTGCAATCAGGGCCAGCGATGTATCGGAACCAGTCAGGTCAACCGTGCCAACGACGACGGTCACTGTACCATCAGATTCCAGGCGACAGGCGGCGGCAGCAGGCTCGGTACCACCCGGCCATCCACCGACAGAAAGGCCAATGCCAACCTTCCAACCTTTAAGTTCTTCCGGAGCCTCTTTATAAGCTGCGCGGTCTGTCCAGAAAGGATGGTGCTGTACCTGCTCCAGGCACTCTAGCAAGCCGATATGTGGCAATTTCCCACCACGATCATCAGTGGGATCGCCCTCTCTATGAGCATTCTTGAGACGAAACGCAAGCGCATCCATGCCCATCTGCTGACAAAGCTCGTCCACGGCTGCTTCCAGGGCGAAGGTCATCTGTGGAGCATCAGGCGCACGATAGGCACCGACACCCACTTTATTCGTTAGCACCTCGTAGCCACGGACATCCACATTGGGACAGCGATAGGTCGAGATGAGGATATAGCACCCCAGACCAGCTGCCGCTCCAGGATAGGCGCCCGCATCAAAGATGCCTCGCGCCTGTAAAGCGACCAGCGTACCGTCACGTTTCGCCCCCAGTTTTACTGTGACAACGGTCTGTGGAGCGGGGTTGCCTGCCAACAAATCTTCCTGACGCGTATAGACCAGGCGTACAGGGCGACGCACCTGCAAGGCAAGGGCTGCCGCCAACGGCTCGTGCAGGCCAAACTTGCCTCCAAAAGCTCCTCCAATGGGAACCGACTCCACGCGTATCTGGCGTTCAGGCAGATTGACCGCGCGTGCAATATCTGAACGTACGCCAAATAATGTCTGCGTACTGGGCCAGACCGTTAAATGGTGACCGGATGGGCTGGGCACGACGGTAATAGATTGGGTTTCCAGATAAGATTGGTGAACGGGACGCGTACCATAAGTGCATTCAATGATCACTTCTGCCTCGCGGAAGCCAGCCTCGATATCACCGAAGTGGATATGCGCTTTATCGCTCACATTCTGCGAAAGATCTTCTACTGGTTCCTCTTCCACACTTTCTTCAGAGACTGCCGCGTGTGCCCCTCCACCAGCAATTTCGGATACTTCGTCCTCACTACGCGAACGAGCCAGCGGTGAGTCGGGCTTAAGAGCAGTTGCCGAGTCAATCACAACAGGCAATGGCTCATAATCGACCTCGACCGCAAAGACTCCATCCTGAGCTGCTTCTTCGCTTTCAGCCACCACTACAGCGACAGGATGGCCACACCAGTAAACTTCTTTCTGCGCAAGCGGAGCCTGTGAACGCGAGCCGCTCTTTGCATGCGCAAGAGGAAGTGTCTGTGCTGTAAAGACAGCGACGACTCCTGGAACAGCCTCTGCCAGCGAAGTATCAATGGCAAGAATACGCGCATGTCCATAGGGACTGAGCACAAGACGAGCATGGAGCAATCCTGGAAAGGATAGGTCGGCCACGAAACGAGCACGTCCCATCAATTTATCGGGTGCATCCTTCCGACGTGTCGGCTGACCCACCACAGGTTGGGCCTGAGGATCAATTGTTTGTGTCATTGAAAAGCATTACTCCCATTATAAGGACTGAAAAACGTGGAAAACCTTCTCAAGGTGTTGTCCTTGTACCGTCCAGTGGCAGTGTCTGGTACGTCTAAAGGCATCAAAGAAGTGTACAAACAAAGTGTATCACACACATGGAGTCCAGTGCCATACAATCATGATGCCTCGTAAAATCACTGCCTTTTTAGGCATGGGAAGCGGGTCAAACAAACAGGTAACGCAAGTAGCTGAGAGGCCACTCTACCAGCCAGTACGTCACTGATGACAGACAGATTGCCAGAATAATGAGTGTGAACGTACTGAGCAGGAAAGAGAGATCGGATGTAAAGATGAGATAGCCACTTAATCCAAGCAGCAGAGGTCCATTCCAGAGGAAAAGGCCGTACGATATCTTTCCAAGATGTTGTAATGGACCGGTCCCTAAGCAGCGCCTCCAGAACGATTGCTGCTTGCTTATTACCGTGGAAGCGATTAATAGCAACATTGCCAATTCCCACAAAAATTGGTCAACAATATAGGGTGGGTTGTTTAAGTCGTGTGGCAGACAAAAGTAGAAAGCAACTCCTAGCAAGGCAAATGCAACGATGCGTAGAGGCAGAGCCAGGTATCTACGTGCTGATAAGGGCCTATCAAAGGCCGCAACAATTACAGCAAAAAACATTCCCAAAGAGAAATTAGTAAGGCTATTAAGGAAAAGGAAGAAGACTGCATAATTATGAACATCAAAGGTGATCCATATCATACAGGCCATACTGATCATAAAAAGCAGGATAGGGGCAATACATAGAGTTATTATTCTGCTTTTTATCCGGTACAGATGATGACACAGATGATAGGTGAGCGGTCCCAGGAAAACAATCATAAGGTAAAAGCAGAACTCAACGAAAAGCAGGCATGCAGGGCCAATAATCCAAAAAAGGTGGGAGCCAGCAAGTGCCTGCAAACTTGACCACACAGACCCAATAGTTCTGAGAGGGTGGGAGCTATCAAGCTTGAGCATGGAGAGAAGAGATTTGAACGAGCCAGGCCACGGATCTAGTTTTCCAGAGTAAGACAAAATCCAGACAGACAATAACACCATGATACTGTACAGCGGGACAATACGTATTGCACGCCGGATCAGGAAGTTCCGTGCCCTAAAAGAACCTTGCTGACGCAATGCAGTTTGCGCAAAAGGGAGAAAGTTTATAAATCCGGAGAGGACAAAAAACATGCAGACAATATTATTTAGATTGGGCAATAGCACCTGCAACCAGCTTCCCTTAAAGAGGCTTGCCTGCGCAGGCCCTATATGTTGATAGGAGTGATAGAGGAGAATGACCAGTGCAGCCATTCCACGAAAGGCATCCAGCGCCCTATAATAGTCCCTTGCAGGTTTCTCAATCAGGTAATTATGAAAAGGTATTTCTGGAGCGGCAGACATTGGAAATAGATAACTATTTTGCTTCATAGTCCATCATTTTCAGCGCTGACTTGAAAGGCAGAGCGAGGAGTAACGCTCCAATCACACTCGCCAGAAAGCTCTTTCAGTTGGGCGATGCGTGCAATATGATTTTTAATTCCCTTGAAGAACAAAAGGGAGAATACAGTAGAGTAAACAAACCATCCGCCGTGCCTGCGTATCTCCGGCACGGCTACCCTATAAGCAAGCACCACCTGTAACAGGTGGATACCAATAGTGAAAGCGATGCTCAGGATGAACAAAGGTGCAAACTGTGACCATTCCCCACGCAATACTTGAAATGCTAGAATAGGAAAAATCTGGACAGAGAGCCAGGCATAGATACCACGCCACAGCAGGAGATGGAAGCTTCCAAGTTTTTGGCGGAATGAGAGTCGGGGAGAAAACAGATTCATCCAGAAATGTTCGAGTGATACCTGAAACCAGCCCTGAGCCTGGCGCATGCGCTGATTCCAGAGGGCACTAAGCGTTTCTGGTGCAAGTTCGCTGGAGATAAGCAAAGGATCATACATAATCTTATACCCTTGCTGTAGAGCTCTCATAGAAGCATCGATATTCTCAGCAACCATAAAGCTATTCATGTCTAGCTTACGAAGCAGATCAGTTCGCCAATAACCGTTAGCACCAGCGAAAATGCCAAAATCGTGCATTCTGGTGTGGCCAGGATACTCAAGGGCGTATAACACCTCAAACTCCACAGCGACCAGACGTGCTATCTGGGAACGGTCTCCATTGCGAACCATGCAGCGACCCTGGACAACATGATAATCATGTGCGAGCCACTGCCATGCTCGTTTAAATGAATCGAGAGCAGGATGGTAGTCAGCGTCAAAAATGCCGACGAACGTACCAGTTACCTCACGTATTGCACAATTAATGTTCTCCGCCTTAGAAATACTGTTCTCAATACGAAGTAAGACCAGGCGCCGATCACGTGCCGCAATTTTCTTTAAGGCGCTTTCAACAGGTAGTGTGTAAGGCGTATTATAAGCCAGGATGACTTGAAAAGGTCCTGGATAGTCAACGCGTAATACCGACTTGACCGTTTCTACGATAATGCCTGCCTCATTAGGAAGGTAAGCAGCAATGATAGCACTGGCAGGTGGGTAAAGCGTTGCAAGCCGTACTGGTAAGTTCTCAATACGAAGTCCCACAAGCGTCTGTACGCCAACGCTATAGGCATTCACTATCATCGCAATAGCAACGATGTAGCATAAGATCGGTGTAATCTTAACCCCATAGTCATCAAAGAGAACGTACAACAAAAAAGGAATAACGAGACTGGACGAAAACAATAGTACTATCTTTGAGTAAAAGAAAAGACGTGACTGATTAACCTGATTAGCAGGCAACTGAGCATAGTTTGGAGATACATCCTGCCTGATTGATGATACTATATCGTGAGAAACTGGTGCTGTAGACAACTGTGTGATATCAGGATAAGTATGCACTGTATTCAGTTGAGTGACATCCGGAGAAACTGGTACCATAGGCAACTGTATGGCATCAGGATAGGTATGTACTGTGGTCAGTTGCGTGATATCAACAGGAGGAGGTGTCACAGGCAATTGTGCGTTATCAGGCAAAGATCTTACTAAGTCAGACAATTTCGTAAATTGTCGATCTGGTGGCTTCATAGCAATCTTTCTCCGCAACTATCCAGGATTTTGACTCCTACGCCAACTCGTCTTCTTTTGATCTTCTTTTGAAGAAAGTTCCTCTTTTTGGAAGAATACCTGTAAGATCAGAGAAATGCATCGGTCTGAAGATGTATTTCTGGCTCATCCTGAAGTCTGAACGGTATATGACTCAGGGGATGATTAAGATGAATACGATCGGAGTTCTGGAACCCCTGCTGTTTTCCAGCAATATCGTGAACGAAGTGCAAACATTCGTTAATACACCATAGCCTGTCCTTTCTTTGTTAGCATGATGAGATCAAATGCTGCCAGACCGTAAGCTGCTGGTCGCAATATCCAGCTATTACCCTTTTTTGTGAGGAGATAGGTATAGCCTCCGGCAGTATGCGAACCAGCACCAACCCAGTAATTAACCCCTACCAGGTAAGGAAGGGATTGCAGTTGGGAGAATTCCTCTTTTAGTACAACCTGCTGCACGGTATCGTCTACTGGAATCTGATTACTATAGCCCATCTCTCCAATAACAATTGGAACATGCCAGAGCGCTTCTATGGTATTCAACTCTGTCACCCGTGCCCATGCCGCCACTGCGGGAATCACCGTATCCTGATCAGGATAACTATCGACAGTAATAGAGCCAAACTTCTCCACGGTAGCCTTCTCTAGGATCGCTGGATGTGTAGCCATATAAGAGCCAATGGAGCGTATGGTGGTAATGACTCCAACTCTGCCATATTGGGATAAAGCAGCATTAGCCACGTCCGTTGTTTGCCGTAAAAAGGCATTATATGCCTTCGTGGCAGCATTAGGAGCATTGCTGGTCCAGTTCGTCCCATAGGTTGCATCCCAGTACAATCCGTGTTCTGGTTCAGCACATGGATCGAGAATATCACCAGTCTGAAAAAATGAGGGATGCTCCAGGAGAAAGTTTTTCTCAGATAGAAGATACTGCGCCGGTGTCATAATGTTGGCTTCCTCACTGTCATCTTCCCATTGTATGGGATAAATGCGAAACCATATATGGCGATTTATTGAGCGAATAGCTTTAATCCATTCAGCCATATAGTCGGGATAGTCCCATTGCGTATCAACGGTAATATAATTGGTATTCAGGCTGGCTGATGCTTTGACAACACTGCTAATTTCTTGCACAGACAATGGTTGGCTAGCTGTATCGCGGCTGAGCTTCATCGTATCTATTGAAGCGATAAAAGGCATCGAAGGCAGAGTTGCATTTTTCTGCATATAAAAAAATTTATATAAAGTAAATGACAGCACAAACAGTAATACTATCGAACCTTTCCTACATTTCATAGTAACTGCTTTTCTATTTCACTATCACTCTGTATAGGGAGGAGTATCACGCGTTTAAGAACTGATTTACGGTTATGATGGTGGAGCTGATTTTTCCTACTCTTCTCTTTCTTCAATGGAAACACCAGCACTGTGGGAGCAGGAGAAGCGGTAAAAGCTGGATGGACGGATGACGCATTGAAGACCCAGCGCTTCGTGGCTATATAATTCCACGTAAGTGAGCAGAAGACAGCCAGGGCTTTACCAACATTAATTATGACCACCACAGGAAATCTGTGGCCTGAAATCTGCACAAGAGACCATACGATGGTGCTATTTATGACCAGGCCACCAGCATTTACAGCGACAAAGCGCAGGAAATGATGTGAGGAGTCGGACGTCTGACCTCGAAAGGTCAGGCGTCCATTGAGTACATAACTGTTAATGACAGCGGCAAGAAATCCGGCGCAAGTAAAGCCGATAAGCCACATACCACTATTATGGTGTGTCAGAAGAATAAGCAGGTTGAGTATAGCGAAATCGATAGCCGTATTCAAAAGGCCAACGAGAACGAAGAGCACGATCTCACGTACCCGAGCCTGCAACCACACAGGTAGAACAGAGAGCAAGATCTTCATTACCGCTCCGTTTCCGTCTTCTGCATAGGAACAAGGAGGTCTCTATTGATAGCAGACTGTGGCAACCGACTATCACCTCCCCTGACAGCAGTTGCAGGAGCATGGCCGCAGAGACTATGTTCAGTGGCCAGATAGGCTGGGAGGGGACGTGTGGGCAATGGCGCTGCCCCATTTTTATAGTAAAGGCTGAGACCATTTTGCTCCTGCAAGAGACGTCTGAAAGGTGAGAGAAGCGCAGGATTTTGTTTGATCTGCTGCGTGACCAGGTCATCTGGATTTTTGGGGTTCACAATAATCCAATCAACAAAAGCAGCCGGATTTTTTAACGCCTGTGCCCAGAGTTGCGCCGATCCTTCGTAGATAATATTCCTGCCGAGGATGCCAGCATCTGGCTCCAATGCATCATCCTCTGAGGTATAGGTATCTATCAAGACCCGTCCATTATCATAGTGTTGGGTGAGGAATAAGTCGACCAACTGGGTAGGATAGCAACTGGTACCATATTGACCATCTTGCAGCGTAATGATCCCAGTTGTCGCCACCTGCACCGACTGTATCAGTATGATAGCAACCAGTATTCCCTGCAATAAGAGGCTGAACTTTAGCTTAACACCAGAGAAAAGATGGGCCAGAAATGCCAGAAGGATCGCTGCTGGCGCGACGACTTCTACTCCATAACGCACATTAAACAACTGAATAGACGAATGAGCCGGAACTGCACCTGGTAAAAAGAGTGCAGCCTGCCCACTATAGAGTGAATACACATAAAAAACGAGAGGTGCCATCAGTGCCAGAACAACTAGTGACACCGGGGAAATTCTCATCTTTACGAGAAAGATAAGCATGGCAAGAGCCGCCAGTATAAAGAGCTCCAGTCCGACAGTCTTTATCAGTGTCATGACGTAGACATAGATAGAAGCCTGTAAGTTGTGATCGGTAAACAGTAAACCGTGTTTGAGTAAATCATTCTGTTGCGCCTGTGCTGAGAAAGGACCACGCTGGAAGTAAAGCGGATCTCCACCAAAGATGATGGCATTCCAAAGACCCCACAAGGCAACTCCCAGACCTCCAAGAGAGCAAAAGACAAGCAGATTACCCTCAATATGTGCCCAACGCTGTCTTTTTAAGCATCCCGCTATAATTACCACCAGCGCCAGGACAAAAAACAAAGACCATCCATCATAGCGAGCCAGCGTTGCCAGAAAGGCGGCAGCGGCGGCTTTGATCAGTTGACTGGAACGATCCTCCTGTACCCATGCCAGGAAGCAGTACCCTGTCATTGTAAGCGTCGCGATTAATACGAGCTCGCTTAGCGGCGTGGTTTGCAAGTAGAGGATATTGGGATTTACGATGAAAAGCAACGTGCCTACGAAACTGGCACGGCTATCTTGCGTCATCCGCCGTGCAAAGAGAAAGATATAGGTAGAGGCGACAATGTAGCAAATCATCGATGGAATACTGCCAGCTAAACCTGTGCGCCAGAGCGCATCATTCCAGACGAAAGGCAGCATCACCAGGTGTGGTAGAGGAAGCCAGACCGCACCCAACTGCGCCACACCTGGAGTGGCGCTATCGAAAACATGGCGTGCAATTAATATATGCGCATAACTATCACCATAGAGAAGCGTCTGGTGGCGCGAGAAGAAAAACACCAGGGCCGCAATACTGCTGATACATGCTACCACAAAGGTTGCTATTAACCATGCATCTTCAGGGAATAGTCGTCTTTGACTATCCTTCTTCCGCTGTATGACAGGCAGAGGAGTCACAAAGACTGTCTTCATCGATTCTGCCACTGCTTTCACAATTTGTTGGCTATCAGGCAACACAAAAGGCACAAGGAATACCCTTTGTAAGCGCTTTTTACCCTGTAGAGTGGTTGAGGAAATTGGAGAAATTGCTCGTGTTGTTACTGTTGCTGGCAATGCGGTCACTACTATCTTCCCTAACGCCATCACTTCCCTCTCCTCACCAGTAGGAGCAGCCAACAATCCATGCTGTGTCTTCTCCTCACCAGCAGGAGCGGTCAACTGTGGCAAATGAAGCCCATGCTGTGTCTTCTCCCAATAATGAGGTTTAAATATGAGCTGAAACAGCGCCATACCACCAGCCACACTGGTGAGCATCCAATAAATGGGAATAAACAGCGTCCATTTGACCAGGCTGTACTTATTGCGTTTGACACAGCCGAATAGATGGATATATATATAGAAGAAGTTGCCAAAGAAAAGGCATGCCGCTCCCATGTAAAGAATGGGCGTAGGAAACAGGGTATGGTAGATCTCCGCTACGAAAGGACGCACCAGTATGTAGATCAGCAGCAGCAGCCACATCAAGGGGTTTATAAAGAGGATAGCGGTCTTACCGCCAACCACTAACTGGAGTGAGAGAAATTCTTTCCAGTGTTTCGGGGACAGGTAACGAAACGGGTTGCGCATATAGACAAGGTAAGTCTGCATGTAGCCCTTGATCCAGCGCGAACGCTGTCGTATCCAGTTCTTTACTTGTGAATTGGCTTCCTCATATGTTGTCGAGTCAAGTACCAGGGTCCTTAACTTATAGTGCGCCAGGCGCAGGCCCAGGTCACAATCTTCAGTGACGTTAAAGGCATCCCATGCACCAAGTTTACGTAGAAGCTCTATGCGAAAATGGTTAGAAGTACCACCAAGAGGAAGTGAGAAGCCAGCTCGTTGCAGACCGGGAAGAGTCAGGTCGAACCAGAGCGAATATTCAGCAGTAAACCAACGCGTCAAAATATTCTGATCAGTGTTGTAGAAATTCAACTTTGCCTGTACGCAAGCAACGTCGGGAGTATGATTGGCAAAGGTCAAAATGGCCTTCTTCAGTTGCAAAGGATCAGGGCAATCCTCAGCGTCGTAAATCACGACATACCGTCCTGTGGCATGTAACAGGCCGTAATTGCAAGCACGCGGCTTTGTGCGAGGCTCTCCCTCAGGCACAGTTACTATGTAAAAATGGCCAGGCAAATTCATGGCTTGTATCGCTTCTTTTGTAGCGACATCGTCCTGCTCAATCAGAAACAGAATCTGTAATTTATCGGTGGGATAATCCAGGCTCTGTATAGCTTTGACGAATTGAGGCACAATATCAGCCTCGCGGTAGAGTGGACACAGCACCGTATACATTGGCCAGTTTGCATTTTCCAATGCATAGACCAGCTCATCATCAATCTCCTCAGCAGTCGGCACATCAAGAGTGCGTGCAGCGATCAAAAAGTTCAAAAGCAGATCGCTAAAGTAAAAAATGGTGGCAAGGGCAATAGCAGCCGTTATTATTTGCGTGGGAAAGAAGAATAATCCCACAATCAAGAGTGGCACCATCAAACTCAGGAAGAGGATTTGGAGAAGTGTAAAAGTGTGCAGCGCTGAGAATTTCCGGCGGAACGGTGCAAAAGTTGTAATTTCTTTCCCATTCACCTGAGCACCCCGTAGAGCAATCTCCTTATATGACTCTATAGCTTGCAGCGAATTAACGACATGCTCACCCTTTGTATCCACATCGAGCCATTGCGTATAGTATTTTACCTGCTCAGCTAGAGGAACATCTGCGGTAATAACGTATTCGCATACCGCCCGTTGTTTGCTTGCTGTTCGCGCGGCTTCTCCAGTTATATGAGCTATAACTGTCGTCAGCTTAAGATGAAGTGCAGTCATCAGGAGTTCAGTAGCAACAGCAAGTGGCATAACTTTACTCTCGCCGGCCACACGTTGCTCGAATACAATGGGTATATTGGCGATTGTGTAGCCATTGCCAATAGCTTGAGTAACCAGATAAAGATCGAAGCTCCACTTTCCTGACCGAACCTTCAATTCATCATAAACGATACGCCGGAAGACTTTCAGACCTGACTGCATATCTGTGTCTAAACCAAAAGAAAATTGATGATGAAGGTAAAAATACCACTGAGTGCGCCACGAAGACGATCAGCCTTACGGTAGGTGTCTCGGCGATCGGCAACCACGATATCGGCGGAGCGCAACTGTTTTATCATCCTGGGGATAGTTTCGGGTGGATACTGCAAGTCTCCATCAAGTGCTGCCAGCATATCATAGTGCGCTATCGCAAAGCCCTCCATCAGTGAAAAGGCTTTTCCTGCCTGTCCCTTTTTGGTGAATACGCGCACTGGCAGATGCATTGTCTGAGCAATGTGAAGAGCAACAGCACAGGTGCCATCTTGCGAATGATCATCAATCACAATCGCTTCATAAGGTATTTCTGCCTGTACCATTGCAGCATTAAGCCGAAGCAGCAATACGACAATGTTAGCGCTCTCATTCAGTGTAGGAATAACCACACTGACGCCTTGTAGTTCTTGAGATAATGGTCCTGGTTGCAAAGGATTCTTCTCTTGCTCGTCAAGAGAGGAGGATACATCGATTATTTGCTTGGCAGCCATCTGTCTTTTATCTTCCTTCCTGAATTTTCATTTCCCAAATGGTTGTATTTTGCCTATCAAATAAGGAGCAAGAGGTTGGCATCTCCACTTTACAATGCAAGGTCCTCATGCTCCCTTCCGCTGATAGTGACAGAAGGCATGCAATGTCTTCCGTCAGTTCTTACAGAAATAATATGACTCTTCTGGCAAAAGAAGGCGCTTTCAGGAGCCACCCCTATCATATTATTGCCGTAAGTCTCCTTAGCTATCGTAATAATTAGAACTGGGAAACTGCTTTATGTCGTCCGTTGCTTCCCAGGTCATACCAGGTTGCCATGGTGAGGCAGGAAACATTTGAGTATATCTGGAATAGTTCACCTCTCCTACTCCTACTCCACTTGCTGTATCGCGTACCCAATCTGGCATACCAACAGACTTTTCCAGTTCGTGTTCCTGGCGTATGTATACTCCTTTGGACACTCGAAGCCCTCTCTTTGCTCGACGGAAACCGAAACCAAACTTGAACATGCCTTTTCTCCTTGCTTCATGGAACTAAGACAACAACCTTTTGATCGTTTTTAGCCTTGACACCAGCCCAACACACGAATGCCGCGCTGCGCTTGTAGCTTCTCGAGGCCAATCCGTCTAATAACTCCTCTCTCCTTTCTCGCTTTGCAGATCTTGACGATAGTTCTCAGGACGACCACCCTTGCTATCATCGGGTTGAACTTTCCATAAGCATCAATAGAAGCCATTAGAAGTATAACCAGGACGGAAGAGAAATGCATCAGCCCTGGGGTGTAACTATGGATCGTCCTCTGGACTTATGGTAAGCACCGACTCACTGAGAAGTACGAAAACACATAAATTCAAGCCTCAGGGGCGATCCGAACATCGACCCGAAAATAGAATTCTGAATCCAACCAGGGAACGAGCAAGTGCGATAAATGCAAAAGCCGGGTATACTTAATCCTCCTTAAGGCTGACGAGAGATTAACCTCTAGCCTGATGCACTTCTCTTTCATAACAGGTATACTCTTAAGCAACTCTTCCACAACGAGGGTCACTACTTGTAAATACTGGCATTTGTGTAACTAGTACGTTTTCCCTCCCATGATCCCTCAGCGCTTGAAGCGCTCTACACGCCATTGTAGGGAAGGAGCGACCTGGCGGATGGAGACTGCCAGGTCGCTCCTTCCCTACAACATAAGCAGGGCATCGGCTCATAATGAGACAACCCGAATAGCTCTACATTAACAAAGTAAGGAGAGATTAGATGAATAGTGTAGTAGTTTGCGGGCGAGAGGCCACCGGTTATGATCAATATACCGATGTACATACCATAGAAATTGAAGGAATGCCGGTCACAGTAGGGCTTATAGAGACAAAGAAACCAGCTTTCGACCCTTATACACCTGAAAACAGATTTTTGGTGCTTATTAAGGTACGTGCCTTTTCTTGTAACTATAACGATAAATCTCGCATTTTCGCAATCAGTCAGAAATGTGGTGAAGGTGCCTGTTATTCCTATATTGGATCGGAATTCATCGGAGAAATTATCGCTATCGGCGAGGGGATAAGCAGATTTCAAGTAGGAGATCGGGTCATGGGAAATAATCAGTTTCCGCATTCCGGTGTTCCAGACCTCCTTCCTGGCATTCCCACAGATTATGCTTCAAAACGATGCTGGACGATACATGAAGCCAAGTTGGTCAAAGTCCCAGCGGCGATGCCAGATGAAGTTGCAGCTGCATTCAGTGTGGGTGCTCAGACGAGTTATAGTATTATACGTAAATTATGTATTACGGCAGGGAATAATCTGCTTATTACTGCTGCAACCTCAAATACCTCTATTTTTGTTATTAATGCTCTTAAACAATATGCTATGAATATTTATGCGACTATAACTACAGCCTCTCATCATATCGGGTACAAACTGATACAGATGGGAGTGAAGGAAGTGATACCCGTGGCTACAGAATCTTCTCAGTCTGCGTGAGAATCGACGCATAGAGGAGATTGTTGTACAGACAGGAGGCTTCGATTACGTCATCGACCCTTTCTTCGATCTCTATTTAAGTAAGGTTGTGCATACCATAGCGATGGAAGGAAAATATATCACCAGCGGAAGAGGAGACCTGTACTCGCCATTGACAGGGAAAGCATTCCTTCCCGAAAGCAAGCCTCTTCAGGATCTCATGTTATACACATCCTTTCATAATATACACCTGATTGGGAACTTTCTCGGTCAGGCAGAAGACCTGGCGCAGGCCATCAGGGATTATAATGCAGGTCTCTTGAATGTAACCATTGATAGTGTATTCCGAGGAAACCAGGTCGCTGCTTTTTTCGATAGAACATACAATACCAGGGATCGCTTTGGAAAAGTTGTCTATTGCTATAGCGACTAAGCAGACTCTTCGCCAGTTCAAACATGGGCAAATAAAACGCTCGCAACCTCAAGCGGATTGAGGGGGCCAGATGATATCACCGATTGCTAAGCCCTTGACATTATTCTACATCGGATTTATGATTGAACACATTGAGCATTGGGTTCTTTTAATAACTGAAGCAGGACAGTCTTTCTGCGAGAAGATTGAGAGAATACTAACGTGAGTTAGCTTTCAGATGCATCATACTGCTATCCAAGAGCTTTTCTCAGGCTGATCCTACTTAAGGAGGATTGTAAATAGAGCCTGAGGCCGATTTAATTTTCTTTCAGAGAGAGTACCTTATTGATAAGATCGTAGAAACTACGGCATGGCTCTTTTTTAAGAGGTACTCTCATCAGTTTTTGCAATAGGGCTGTTAGTCCAGTATGCAAAATTGGAGTGACCTCGTTGTGGATTTTCAAAGTAGGGTAATGGTAGGTAGACAGATATGCAGAAACTCATTTCAGTAGCATTAGTCGATGATCATACTATTGTTCGCAGAGGAATACGTGTCTTTTTAGATTTAGAACCAGAGCTCTGTGTAGTCGCTGAGGCTGATTCAGGTGAAGCGGCGATCAAAATTGCTTTAGAATATCATCCCGATGTAATGCTCCTTGATCTGATAATGCCAGGCATAAATGGGGTCGAAGCGACCAGACAGGTGAAAGAAGTCAGCCCCGATACTCAGGTGATCATCCTTACCTCTTATCCTGACAAAGACCACGTCCTCCCGGCGCTACGAGCCGGAGCTCTCTCTTATGTCTTGAAAGATGTCGACGTAGAAGGGCTTGTCGATGTAGTCAAGAAAGCAGCCAGGGGGGAGGCCTTGCTCAATTCACAGATTACCACCCATGTAGTACACGAGGTCCGTGATCTAGGATCAGATAGTCTTTCTTATTTAAGTGAGCGAGAATATGAAGTTCTGCTGCTGGTAGCTCATGGATATTCGAATGCAAACATCGCACAACGGCTTATCATTAGTGAGCGCACAGTAAAAAGCCATGTAAGCAGCATATTGAGCAAACTCAACATGACCGATCGCACCCAGCTTGCCGTTTTTGCCTGGCAACGCGGACTCATTTCAAAACAACGTTTACAATTTACACACGAGGTGTAAGTAGATTTTCAACGTATGATCTAGCTCAAACTGTCTAAGAAATTAACCTGACAGATCTGTGGTTTACAGCGCATCTCTATCATTGCATCGAAAGGTAGATATCAGATAGCATGAAGCATGTGCAACCTTTTTCCCGTAGCCCACAATGGAGACTCACACTCTTATTTTTTTGTATCGCAACCATTCTCATGTTCTTTTATCAATTACTTTTCCTGACAGTAAATTCAAGCAACCCCAGAGATATAATAAGCTCTGTCATAAGCACGCCCCTTACCATGCTTCTCTCTTATCTCGTGAAGGCCTTGCCATTTGCAGTTCTCCTATCCATTCCTGTTTTTTTCTATTTGCGCCGCCGTGTCCTCTCTAGTCGTAAGCTCATAAACGCAGCTCATTATTGGGGGAAAGGTGATTTCTCTGTTACTGCCCAAAGTCACGGAAAAGATGATATAGGGCTGCTAACCCTGCATTTAAATGAGATGGCGAAAGAGCTACAAAAATGGATAGAAGTACAACAGGAAATGACCTCTGTAAATGAACGCAATCTCCTGGCAAGAGAGCTCCATGATACCGTGAAGCAGCAGATCTTCGCTCTCGCATTCCAGATTAGTATTGCCAGAAAAATTCATCAAGCTAAAAACGATCAGCTAGCCATGCATTTGCAGGAAGCAAAAAAAATTCTGAGCGATATCCAGGAAGAGTTGACCAATCTCATTGTTCCCATGCGCCAGGGCGCACTTGAAAATCAGGATCTCGCTGATGCGCTGGCGGCATACCTATCGAGGTGGAGCCATCAGTATGGTATCTTTGTCAAATTTACAACAGAGATCCAGGGACAAGAGAAAAATTACTTCCTTTCCCCACATGTGAAAGGGACCTTTTTTCGCATTGCACAGGAAGCGCTCTCTAATGTGGGACGCCATAGCAAAGCTTCATCAGTGCGCGTTACTTTAACGATTGGCTGGCTCTATGTAACACTCAAAGTCGCCGACGATGGTCAGGGTTTTAGCTACACCAAACAAAAAGAGAGTGGGGTGGGACTCTCTTCTATGAGAGAACGCATGCGAAATATTGGTGGTGATCTCTATATCGACAGCAAGTTGCTCTCTGGAACTGAGGTTATTGCTACCTACCATCCAAAGGACACTGGACCCAATGTTGCTATGCTCAAGACGACAAAAAAGATCGGGTCCACTAATTAGTGAAAGTGAACTCTACAGCAATATGGGGTAATCAGCCTGGCACCTCTCCCATTATTCCGCACGTTGAAGCGTCAGCCAGAAGATAGATCCCTGCCCTTTAACGCTGCGCACACCCACGTGCCCACCGTGCCGCTCAATGATCATCCGACTGATATGCAATCCCAGCCCCAGACCAACACCAGACCCATTCTTTACTTCAATGCCTGGCACACGGTAAAAACGCTCCCAGATGTGTTGCTGTTGAGGCTCCGTCAGTCCCGGGCCTTTATCCTCGACCTCTACACACACCTCCGTCTCCAGCAGAACAATACGCACGAATACAGGCTGATCTCCTGCAGAATACTTCAACGCATTCGAGAGATAGTTGGTCATTACCTGCCGCAGGCGATCCGCATCCGCCAGGACCAAAACCTCTCCATGAACGTTCGGCTCGAACAAAATACTTCGTTCGGACATCAGAGCCTGTTGATCCTCCACGACTTCACGGATGAGCATCTCTAGATCACCCAGCACCGGGTGCAATTCCAATCGCCCAGTCTCGATCCGCGAGATATCTAGCAGATCATTAACGAGCCGATTCTGCATCCCTATCTGCCGCTCTGCCCGATCCAGAAGCGTCTCCATAGTGGAGATCAACTTCTCCGCTTCAGGAGATAAAGCCGCTTCCAATTTGAGCAAACGTGCTACCTGCCTCCTGGTTAGCTGCACACTCGCCTTAATTGTTGTGAGCGGTGTACGCAGTTCATGCCCCGCAATACCAATGAACTCATCCTTCAAATGATTGGCTTCCTGTAAAGCCAGCACATTCGCCTGGCTCTCTGCCCGTTCCGTCAGGAGTCTTTCTCGCTCCAGAATAAGAGCCGCCAGCTCAGCCACTGCTTTGGCGAGCGACTTCTCACCGTCAGTAAACTCTTGCTCTTCTCCAGCATGATCAAGCGCCAGAATGCCGATCAAGCGCGTGCCGATCCGCATAGGAGCCAGAAGCACCATCTTAATTTCATAAGGGTTGGGTTGTCCAGCAAAAGAAGACTCTCGCATATCCACGACAACAACATTGCCTGCCGAAAATTGCGCTTCAATCGAAGTCCCTGCTACCTGATCACTTAAATAAAAACCTGGACGCCGTTCCCTCCACAGCTTTTCCAGTTTAACGGGCAGACCAACGACTGCTAGAGAACGGAACTCGTGCGTCTGTGAATCTAGTAAGGTGATACTGACACGTTTACAATTCAATACTGAACGAATCAGAAGGGCCAGTCGTTGCGCAACATCTGCCAGGGTTGAGGTTGGATCAACTGCTTCTCCCCCCTCCTCTCCAGCGATTGGTACAGAGACAAGCGCTTCCGCCAGGACCAATAATGCCTGTAGAGATTCCCGTGTTTGCTGCTCAGCCTCTCGCAGACGTAGTTCTAAGTGCCTACGCTCCGTCACATCCCGACAAGCCATCACTGCCGCCTGGATTGTACCATCCTCGGCATACAAAGGAGCCCCGGTAACGCTAAGATCAAGCTTACGCCCATCATGCGTGTGCATTACGACATCGATGGCTGTAGCCCCATAAATCGCTTTCCCCTCAAAAACCGCTACCTGCGGCCAGGCTTCCTTTGGTAAGTAATGCCCCTGCTCATCATAGAGCTCAAAGAAACGAGGATAGGCATTTAGCTCATCAGTCGACACCGCCTCAGGAAGTGCCAGCAATTCGCGGGCCGCACGATTCATCCGCTGAGGGCCTGTCTGCATATCAATGATGAACACCGGGTCGGCAATCGCTTCAAAAATCGCCTCTAGATCACGCGCCCGACCAAGCGCCTCCTGTTCGGCCCGCTCCCGCTCCAACATCAGACGCTCTTTTTGCTTGTTCGCTACTACCTGCTCTGTTATATCAATATTGAAAATCATAATGCCATCAACCACTCCTTGTTCGATGCGCAGAGGCTGATAGACAACATTGAAATAGCGCTCAATCGGAACCAGATGGCCATCCTCATAATGCATCGTCTCCGCACGCAATTCCTGGACAGTCAGTGGTTCACCAGTCATATAGACCTGGTCCAGGAGATTAAAGATCCCTTGCGAGCCATATTCAGGAAGTGCTTCACGGATTGGCTTACCCAGAACCTCTCGCTTGCCCATCACCTGTTGGGTACGCGGATTAATGAACTCGAAACGATAGTCGGGCCCACGAAGCACCGAGATCGGAATTGGAACTTGCCTGAATAAATCGTAGAATTGCTGCCGGGTCGTTTCTGCTCCCTTCTGCTGAGCCTGCAGGGCATTCGCCTTCACAAGTCGCGTCTGACCCGCTATCAACCCGATCGTAAGCCCAATTCCCACATACAGGACAATGCCCACTCCATCTTCCAGTCTCTGAGCACCAAAAGGAAGATATGGAAACATCACTAGTAGGATAGTACCAACTAGTGTCGCCAGCAACCCTGGCCCACTTCCCCATACTGATGAGAGAAACAACACAACGAGCAAGGCCGGTGCCTCGACAAAGCTAAACGCAGGATAGACATGAACTACCAGCCCACTGAGGAAAACAGCAAGGATTTGCAACACTACAGCCAACAGATACCCAACAAACCACGGACGCAATCCAGTAGGCAGCGACGAAGAAACAAAGGTATGCGCGACCAACCACCATCGTATCGCTCTCCAAAAGATCCATATTCTTTGCAGAACTCGCACCACTGGATGACGAGATGAAGCAAGCGGCAAAGCTTGAGCGCCATCATCGTTCTTAGACATAGTGGGTGAGGCATTCTCGGTATTCATACAGCTGGATGTTGTCCTTCCATAAGCATAGTGGTCTGCTTCTAATTGATGGGGAAGATAAGACTCGCCATTTCCTCTGGCCTATACTGCTACACCATCAAAAGATAGTGTAGCAGTATAGGTAGTCGGGATACAAGCTCAACAATACTATAAGGATGCATCAGCAATCGGAAACATCAGCATCTTCATACCCGCAAAAGGGACAGAAAATGCTAAAGAGATGCCAATTTTTCCTGATCTGCCTGGTGAGCCTGGCTCTCGTCGCATGACATTGTGGACACGAAGCATATTGGAAGCGCTCGGTTGGTCCAATGTAAGAAGGAGTTATACCAGGCGTGTAAGAGGAGGAACACTCTCAAGCAACAATGGATCAGCACGCATACAATCGTATCTCCTCATATGATGAAGGGAAGTCACTCTCCATTATTATGAGTATGAAACATCATCTACTCTAGAATAGAATACCATATTTTGCACAAGCATGTATGGAATGACATCTCAAATTGAGAGATGCAAGGGGAAAGAGCAAAAGGATGAAACGATTAGTTTCACTCCAACGTACCGTGTGTAGAGAAAGAAACAGGAACTGTCTTGTTTCCCAGAACAAGTAAGGAACAGAAAAGGAGCACATACCGATGGAAATAAGTGCACGTAACCAATTACGAGGAACCATCAAAGCGATGAAGCAAGGAGGAGTGATGGCTGAGGTCCTTGTCGAACTACCAGGCGGGCAGCAAATTACCTCCGTGATCACGGTAGATGCAATACAAGCGCTCAAGCTGCACGAGGGCGACCAGGTGACCGTGATTATCAAATCGACAGAAGTAATGATTGGGAAAGATGTCTGAACAAACTGTTTTTTTGGAGAAGCTTTCTCTACGAAAGAAAGAACCGGGCTTCAATCTCTACCCTTGACATCGTTCTCGCTGCTTTTTCCCTCCTATAATTTGCCAGTCGTCGCTAGCGGGAGCAAGAAGGTGCTGGTACGCTGCAGGCAAACAGTGCATAACGAGGTTCAGAGCAGCAACATCACAACCGTCTATCACCCAGGCTCCATCCCTATCTCTCAGCACACCATTGAGATAGCGAACACCCCCGCCTGAAATCGCTGGGCATCCAGTGCCGCCCGCTCCAGCACTGCACCAGAACTCGAAGCTCCTGGTTCCCGAATTGAACCAGGATGCGCAACGCACCAACGACGCGATAGACACCTTGCTCCTGGCTTGCTTCTACAGCCTGTGCGAGATTCAAGAGATACCCCTCCTCCCTCTCATAAGCCGCTTCTTATATCGTTTGTCAGACAACGACGGACAATCAAAAGAAGAGTCCAATACTACTGAGCAATGACCGCGCAATGACGATGAAACGTGACTTTTCTAAGTACATCAGCATATCAGTGCTCAGTAGTTGAGTACTCATAGACTGAGTATAAGCAACGGAAAGTAAATAGTCAAGGGAAGAGAGTGCATGAACGATCACTTCCACGAGGAAAAAGTGTCAGTGAGAGAACAGCAAGAGGGACTTCCCTATGCTGTTCTCCCAGGCAGCCGACGGTGGCAAAGCCAATTGCTACAAACTACTCAGCTTCCTCACCTCTCAACAGCGTCTCGAACTGCTGACGGTCAAGTTGCTCACGTTCCATCAACTCATTTGCCAGCAGGGCAAGTTGAGCGGAATGTTCGCTAAGCAATTGGCGGGCGATGTCGCGGCCTTCGTTGAGGATGCGCTGCACCTCGGCATCGATCATAGCGTTTAGCATAATTCCATTTGTGTTTTGCGGAGCGGGAGCTGCCATTGCAAACTGGTACTGATGCGCGGGCAATTCACCGTTGAGAACGAGTTGACCATTAGCATTATATGCCAGCGTACGAGCCTGCGAAGACAGATCAGCAGGATCGGTGCGGCGCATATTGAGAGAGTATTCGCCACCCGAATGATGATCGGCAAAAACGACACCAACCTGCTCGCTCATTCCCCAACGTGTGACCATGCGACGGGCGAGATCGGTAACAACCTGGAGATCGTTCTCAGCACCGGTCGTTACGTGATCGGACCCGAAGGTAAGTTCTTCAGCGACACGACCACCCAGGCCGACAGCAATACGTGCCATAAGCGTATGACGGCTATAGTTGTAGCGATCTTCCTCAGCGGTGAACTGCGTGACGCCCAGACTCTGTCCACGGGGCAGAATTGTAACGCGATTGACCGTATCGGCCTCAGGCAGATGATAGGCCACAAGCGCATGACCACCTTCATGATAAGCAATGATACGGCGTTCTCGTTCGCTCATGACCAGGGGACGCAACGCACCAAGTTGAACGCGAGCCAGTGCCTCCTCGAAGCTCTCATGATTAACCTTCTCCATATCGCGCCTGGCGGCGGAGAGCGCCGCCTCGTTGACCAGATTCGCCAGATCAGCACCGCTCATACCAACTGTAAGGCGTGCCAGGCGCTCCAGGCTCACCTCTTCATGCAGAGGCGTATCGCGTGTATGGACCTTTAAAATCGCCTCACGTCCGACACGGTCAGGCACAGAAACAGTAATGTGGCGGTCAAAGCGACCAGGGCGCAACAAAGCCTTATCGAGAATATCAACGCGGTTCGTTGCCGCCATTACCACGATAGCCTTACGCCCATCGAAGCCATCAAGCTCAACCAGCAACTGATTGAGTGTCTGATCACGCTCATCATTGCCAGCAATGCGCATAGAACGCTTGCGACCAACGGCATCGATCTCGTCAATGAAAATGACACAGGGCGATGCCTGACGCGCCTGGTTAAAGAGATCACGCACACGACTGGCACCTACACCAACAAACATCTCAACGAATTCAGATGCACTTATGCTAAAGAATGGCACATCAGCCTCGCCCGCAACAGCCTTTGCCAACAACGTTTTGCCCGTTCCCGGAGGTCCAACGAGCAAGGCGCCACGCGGAATATGAGCACCAAGACGTGTGAAACGCTCAGGGCTACGCAAGAACTGAACAATCTCTTCCAGTTCGGTCCGCACTTCATCAATGCCAGCAACATCCGCAAAAGTTACGGGCGGCTCCAGACTCACACGAGCAGGAACGGCTGGTTTTGCATTGGTTACGGTCCTGGGACCACCGACGCTAATCGGCCTGGTCGGCTCCTGCTGGGTACTACGGACATCACCAGGACGTACGAAGCGACGAGCGCGGCTCCGTCCCATCTGCGACATACGATCATCAGGCGAACGAGCCGGGCGCGAATTGTTGCGAGAGGCCATAAAGATCAACACTACCACCGCAAGAATGACAAACGGGAGAAGGCGTCCTAAGAACGTCAACCAGTCAGCATTTTGAGAGGAAGTCAGCGTCGTCACATTCACATGATTTGCGACAAGAAGCCCCATCAATGTTGTATCACCGCCAACCGGCATACGGGTATAAACAATACGAGCAACCGCCACAGGAGAAACTCCAGCGGTACTCGTATACCCGGCACTCACATACCGGATCCAGTTAGTATAATCCTGCTCATTAGCCTGGCTTGCGTTGCCAGATTTCACCTGCGATGCGCTTACAGGATGTTGCGATAGAGGATTTTGCAACAAACCATTAATCTCAGAACCTCGAATCGCTGTTGCCTGCACGTTTCCGGATTTTACTTGCTGGATAAACATACTGTAGTCAATCGCAGTGACTCCATTGGGCGTTGTATTCGTCGACGGTGGCTGAAGTTGGCTAAAGATGCCAAACAGCAACACCACCATAAGAATTAACATAGCGCCTGTAAAAAGCGAATTTTTATGCGTCTTCAGAAATTTCCAGGTCTTATCTTTTGCCTGTTTCCGTCGCCGCCCGTACGCCTCCGATTCGCCGCGGCGACCTGCCTTGTCGTCCATCATTCACCTCGCCTGAAAAAGGTCATACAGTTGAAACATACCGTCGACCCCTAGTGTTCATGTTTGAGGGAAAACACAAAGAGTTCATTAGGGACTAAAGAAGTCTCTTTCGTGCATCACCCATTTCTGCATTTTTATCCAACCGATCAGAAGCATTCCTCCGGCGTAACACTATCTTTTAAACTAGCGTTTTGCCTCTTTTTCTGTATCTCCATCCCATCATCCGAAAGAATGCCACCGAATTATCTATTCCTGCGATAAAAAACAGGAAAAAGACCTGAATAATAGTATTAGATAAGATAACAGGCATCACTCTGATGGACACTAGAGTACAGTGTACAGCTTGTCGTGGATGAGCGCAGCAAATTCAGTACTTTCTTCTCAGGCAAACTCAGTACATCCCGAGCTCTTATACAAGAACTATTATACAAGGATGAGTATCATGAAACAATATGATACATTACCAACGGGCGAAATGATAGACTTTTACCCATAAGTATTTATGTCTCTGCTATATATTACGTTGGGTAATGGACTGAGAGATACACAAAAGACCCGATATTTTTGTGTGTGCATGCTACAATCAAAATAAATTAATGTATAGCGAAAGGATTGCTATGAAAGCGATACGCATCAATGAAACAGGTGGACCAGAAGTTATGCACCTGGAAGTGATTGACACGCCGATACCACAAGATGATGAAGTATTAATTCAAGTCGTTGCGGCAGGCATCAACTATGCCGACCTGGCTCAAAGACAGGGAACATACCTCACACGCACGCGTACTCCTACGACGCCGGGCTTCGAGGTTGCGGGTATCGTTGCGGGACATGGTCCGGGTGTGACTGCACCGCCGGTTGGCACGCGCGTAGCCGCCTTTGTCACGGGTGGATATGCCGAATATGCCCTCGCTCATGCTGGTACAGTCATTCCTATTCCAGATACGCTCGATTTCACTCATGCAGCGGCCTTCCTCGTACAGGGTATTACTGCCTATCAGCTTCTACGCGAGTCTGCACATATGCAGCCAGGTGAGAGCGTCCTGGTTCAGGCAGCGGCGGGAGGGGTCGGAACGCTTGCGGTACAGCTTGCTAAACTGATGGGAGCAGGGAAAGTGATCGGCACGGCAAGCAGTGAAGCAAAGCTGGATCTTGCTCGTAGCCTGGGAGCAGATGTTGTTATCAACTATAATACCCCCGACTGGAACAAACAGGTCAATAGCGCAACAAACGGATTGGGAGCAGACATTATCCTGGAGATGGCTGGTGGGGAGGTTGCTACACAGAGCCTGCAGAGCCTGGCCCCATTCGGACGTATGGTTGTATATGGAGCCGCCAGTGGAGAGATTACTCAATTTACAGGCATCCAGCTAATGTACAAAAACCAGGCCATTATCGGATACTGGCTCAGCGCATGGCTACAACGAGCCGACCGCGTTGCCGTAGCTGCGTTGGAACTGATGCAATATCTCAACGGCGGACAGTTGAAGATCATCGTTGGCAAGACATTTCCTCTGGCAGATGCAGCTGAGGCCCATCGCGCGATTGCTGAACGTAAGACGACGGGTAAGGTGGTACTTCTCGTTTGATCCCGCGTACGGACCAGATTTATCGCGTCCCGCTCCCTATGCGATTAAGGGCCATGGGGCCCATTGCTGGCAGCGGGACGCCGTAAAGTGAGATGTATTGGGCATTGCTTAAACATTCATTGCTCTAATGCTGCAACCCCCGCATACTCAACTGCACACGGCCACGCTGCAGATCCACCTTCAGTACACGCACCTGGACCACCTGTCCAACCGCAACCACGGTCAATGGGTCTTTGACGAAACGATCCGCCATCTCCGATACGTGGACCAGACCATCCTGCTTCACACCAATATCCACAAAAGCTCCAAAATCTACTACGTTGCGCACGGTCCCTTGCAGAAGCATGCCCGTTTGCAGATCTTCTATTTTCAGAACATCATGCCTCAGAATAGGTGCCGGTAACGCATCACGTGGATCAAGGCCCGGCTTCTCCAGGTTCTCTAGAATATCGTTGAGTGTAGGAAGACCAACACCAACCTTTTTCGCGAGATCGGCCCATGCAGCCCCCTCGCTATCAGCTCCGCCCGAACGGTTGCGGTTCGAGCGACCAAGACTGTTTTGCAACGTGATCAACTGGCGGAACTTCGCGATGCGCTCCGGTGGACGCATATTCTTCTCATCAGCGCCGGGTAATAGAGTCAGTAGGGTACGGGCAGCGTTGTAGCTCTCGGGGTGAATGAAGGTATTGTCTAGCGGTTCGACACCTCCAGCAACCTTGAGGAAACCAGCCGCCTGCACAAAGGTGGCAGGACCAAGGCCCGACACTTTCTGCAATTCTTCTCGCGCTTTAAAGGGTCCATGCTCCTCGCGATACTTCACAATCGCATTGGCAACACGCGTATTGACACCAGATACGTGTTTGAGCAGAGCTGCTGAGGCCGAATTCACCTCGACACCAGCAAAGTTCACACAGGAGACCACCACGCGATCAAGCATCGCCGCCAGTTCCTTCTGATCAACATCATGCTGGTAGAGCCCGACTCCGACGGCCTTTGGATCGATCTTCACCAGCTCTGCCAGAGGATCCTGCAAGCGGCGGGCAATAGAGATCGTACCACGTTGTGTAGCATCCAGGGTTGGAAATTCCTGGCGTGCAGCTTCCGAGGCCGAATAGACGGACGCGCCAGCTTCGTTCACGATCACATAGCCGATTTTTCCCTGTTCGCCCGTTTCCTTCTCAAGATCGCTAATGAGATTTGCCACCATCTGCTCCGTCTCACGCGAAGCAGTTCCATTCCCCATCGCAATCACAGCAATGTTGTACTGTGCCAACAACTTACGCAGAAGCTGCACCGCTTTATCTGACTGAAACAGATACATCGTATCAGAAACAATGTATTTGCCTGTCTCATCGACAACAGTGAGCTTACAACCGGTACGAAAACCGGGATCGATGCCCAGAACTTTTTTACCGCGCAAAGGTGGTTGCAGGAGCAGATTGCGCAAGTTTGTGGCAAAAATGTTGATGGCATGTTCCTCCGCCTGTCGCGTCAGCTCGACACGAACCTCGCGCTCCATAGACGGGGCAAGCAAGCGTTTATAGCCATCCTCCATCGCATCCGACAGGAGTTGCGCAAAAGGCGAAGTAGCTTTGACGGGATAGTGCCGCGTGATTTCAGGTTGAGCCTGCTCGTAGGGAAGAGCGATGTTAACGCGCAGAACCTCTTCACGCTCAGCCCGATTGAGAGCCAGTACGCGATGTGGCACGAGTTTCGTCACACTCTCATTAAAATCATAATAGAGCTGGTAGACGCCGTTAGGATCTTTCTCGGTCAGTTTCTCGGGATCGACGGCCTTAGCACCCAGCGTCGAGCGTTTGAAAAATGAAGTACGCACACTGCCACGCACGTTGGCATCTTCGGCGATCACCTCAGCCACAATATCAGATGCGCCCGCATAAGCCTCCAGACTGGTATCTACGCCTTTCTCCGCATTCAAGAACGGTTGCGCATACTGTTCTAGAAGAGCATCCAGATCGCCGATCTGTTCGGGCTGTTGTAGAATAATATCAGCGAGAGGAGCCAGACCTTTCTCACGTGCTACGCTTGCCCGTGTCTTACGCTTTTGTCGATAGGGCAGATAGAGATCTTCGACCTCCTGCAACGTGGTCGCTGCGCCGATAGAGGCTGCCAGTTCTGGCGTCATCTTGCCCTGAGTATCAATCAGGCGATGCACATCAAGCTTGCGCTCATGGAGAGCACGCAGCGCAGCCGAGCGATCAGCAATAGCCTGAATTTGCACTTCATCCAGGCTGCCCGTGACCTCTTTACGATAACGTGAAATAAAGGGAATGGTGTTGCCTTCATCTAAAAGTGCAAGTGTGCATGCAACCTGCCCACTATTCAGGCTCAACTCTGCGCTGAGCGTCCGGGCTAAATCGGTGAGCGATAACGTCTCCTCGGGAGGAAGTGTCGCTGCTATGTCTGTTTGATTTGTTTGTTCGTGTGTCGTCAAATAGGTAGCCTACCTTCTTCAGAAGCATATTTCGCAGATGTAGCTATGTGAGAACAATAGTACCACAAATGGTCAAGGTTATTCATATTTCCACCAGTGTATTCTATGTATAAGAATAAAAACGTTAACAGTTAACGACGAAACAGGAGAAAAGGTTAATGGGCATATTTAGCCACAACATTTACGAGAATATCCGTACACGTACCATCGTCCTCTACCAGGGTTTTTGCAAAGTCGAGTGTGCTTCGTTTTATTGTCGGCTTTGCAACAACCCTGTTGATAACTTGTACTCAATTTGACAAAAGCCCAAATTGATGTTACTATCAATAATAGCAAATAAATGTAACGTTTATGGTATGAAGATGAATAACAGCTCTAAGGGAGGTGGTCACCCTCCGAGAAAAAAACGTGCCTATAGAGGTACTATCCAGGCTGAAATCGCCGCGCTGACTGCACAACGCATTATCCAGGCCGGGCTGACTCTTTTCGACGAGCAATGGGGCGATACAATTACGCTTGAACAAATTGCGGAACGAGCTGGTGTGACTACCCAGACGCTTCTGCGCCATTTTGGCTCAAAAGAGAACTTAGCCGATACCATCAGCCAGGAAGCCTTTCGCCTGTCACAGCAACAACTGATTGAACCACCTGTTGGCGATATCGCCGGTATCGCATCTGGTCTGGTGGTCTACTATGAAGCCGATGGGAGAAGGATGCTTCGTGGATTAGCTCAGGAAGAGAGATATCCCGAACTTCACAGTATCATTGATGTCGCGCGAACTTCACACAAGGCGTGGTTAGAGCGAGCGTTTGCATCTTCTCTAGCTCCATTAGAAGCCACAGAACGAGTACGCCTTCTCGCGCAATTGTATACGCTCACGAGTGTCTATACCTGGTATCAGTTACGTCACGACTGTACTTTGAGCAGTGAAGAGACTGCAAATGCTCTTCAAGGCATGCTCACAGCACTTTTCACACCAGGATTGGAATAGAAGGTCGATTTACTTCAAAAAGGAGCAAAAAATGGTTGCACCTGTTCAGTCACCAGAGACAAAATCAGTCCCATTTATTCCTGAAATTCCCCTGCTCGGAAGTTTGCGTGTCTTTATGAACGATCGCCTGGGTTTTCTGCGCCATCTGGCTCAAGTCGATGACGTTTGTGGTTTTCATCTCGGTCCCATACCCATCCTTTTCTTCAATAAACCGGAACACGTCCAAAGCATCCTGGTCGAGAATGGCTATGATTTCTCCAAAGGCAAACTCATGCACAAAGCCATCAACAGCAATGGGCTCTTTGTCAGTGAGGGCAACTTCCACCGCAGGCAGCGAAAATTGATGGCACCTCTGTTCCAGCCCCGACATATCGTCCATTATGTTGATATAATTGTTCTCCATGGCGAGCTGATCGCACAGGAATGGGCTGAGAAGGCGGTTATTGACCTAAACCAGCAAATGATTAACCTGACGATGAGTATTATCGGCAAGATGCTCTTCGATATCGATATGCTCAAAGAAACGGATGAGCTAGGTGCTGCAATGGCGACTGGCTTTGAACATACGGTTCGGAAGATCTCCTCGCCTTTCATGCTGCCTGACAACTGGCCCACGCCCTATAATCGGCGCGTTCGTGATGCCACAAACTTCCTGGAAAACCGTATCCTCCAGATGATTGAGGAGCGACGGAGCCTGCGAGAACAACAACAGTCTACCTCTGAACGCTTTGACCTGCTCTCCGTCCTGCTCGATGCTCAGGATGAAGATGGCAGTCACATGAGCGACCGGCAGATTTTGGATGAATGCATTATCCTGCTTGGCGCAGGCCATGAAACCACTGCTGCGGCTCTTTCCTGGACATGGTACTTCCTGTGTCAGTATCCCGAGGAGTACGAGAAGGTACAACAGGAAGTTCAACAGGTGCTGCAAGGTCGCAGAGCAACCTTCAATGACCTGGCACACCTTCCTCTCTGTTTACAGGCATTCAAAGAGGCAATGCGTCTCTATCCACCCGCACCAGGCATTTTCCGTGAGGCGTTGCACGACACCACCATCGACGGATATCAGGTGCCTGTAGGAGCCAGCATCTTGATCTCCCCTTACACACTACACCGGAGGCCAGAAATATTCCCTGAGCCTGAAGTGTTTGATCCTGATCGCTTCACTCCGGAACGAGAAAAACAGCTACCACGCCATGCATATCTTCCCTTTGGTGCCGGACCACGGATCTGTATTGGGAATCATTTAGCCCTTATGGAAGGACAATTGCTGATCGCTACACTTGTTCAACGCGCCACCTTCGCCCTCGTCCCAGGTCAGCACATCGAACCTGATTCCGTCCACAATCTCGCGCTTCGGCCAGGTGGAAAAGTCGAAGTCGTTGTCCAAAAGGAAATGCCCTGAATGGCTCATAATCACCGTAGGGCGCGTCCTTGCGGCCGTCCCTACGCCAGAGAGGAGATTTGCGTTTTTATTATGGATGCTGCCTCTTTGCCTGGTTGCGCATCCTCCCCAGAATACCTCCCACCCCACCCAGGCAAAAAGCAACGATCAGTCCCCCAACGAGCAGGACCAGGAGATTAACCCAACCGGGTTGTGACGAAATGAGAATATAATCAGGGAAACGTGGTCTTACGGTCTCCCAGGCATTATTCAGTATATCGCGAAAGACAGACCCCCTCCCATACGACGACTGCATATATTGTGACATGCGGATCAGCAAACCAACGCCCAGCACAAACCAGAACATTCCCGTACTGGTAATCCCTGCCCAGTAGCCAGCCCATGCACCACGAAAGGCAGTTCCTCCTCTGCGCGTCGTTGTGAAACCCGCAAGGACATAAAAGGCAAAACCCATTACCGTCGCCAGCTCAAAGTAGATTGACTCGCGCATGATCAGGACCAGCAACGCCCCCAACACGCCCTGTACCATTCCCCAGAGGCAGCCTTGATTAGAAGGACTGGGCAGTGCACGTGTAACAGGTGGTACGACCGCCTGTGGCATCATATAAGCCTGTCCCTGCTGATACGGCATCCCAGAAGCGGGAGCAGTGTAACCAGGTTGAGTATAACCCGGCTGCTGGTATTGAGGGATAGTTCCTCCTGGTGGAAGATTGCGCCCCTTTTTCTGCGGCTGCAGCGGAGTTTGTGGAGGACTCTGCACGCTTGCATAGGTAGGCATAGGAGGAACCGGAAGAACAAGCGATGGTGCACTGCCTGTTCGTTGCGGATTTATAGAGATCGTTGGATCAGAATGAGAGCTAAAGCCACGGTCTTGCAGCGCTTCGGCAAATTCATGCATGGTTTGATAACGATCTTGAGCATGGAGAGATAAAGCTTTCAGCAAAACACGTTCCGTCTCCACAGTCAGTGATGGATTCAGCAAACGTGGCGCGATCAGTTCATCATGCATACCGCGCCTGGTCGCGGCAGGCAGCATTCTATTGGTCAGCAGCAGATACATCGTCGCAGCTATCGCATAGATATCCGATTGTGGGCTTGTCTTGCCCACGTATTGCTCAAGGGGGCTGAAGCCCTCTGTTACAGCTCGCGTCATCGTCTGAGTATTGCGTGTGGGATCGTAGAGACGGGTCAAACCAAAATCAACCAGCACCGCAGTCTGATGCGGAGTGAGAATGATATTGCCCGGTTTAATATCACGATGCATCACAGGAGGACGACGGCTGTGTAGTTCCTGCAACACATCCATGATCGGCAGGAGCCATGTCAGAATCTCTTGCTCACTGCACGGGCCATGCGCCAGCCGATGAGGCTCCTGCTCTCCAACAATGCCACCAGGAACCCGAGAGCGCAGAAGTTGAAGGAGATTCTGGCCCTCGATCAGTTGCATGATCAGGTAAAAACGGCCATTGGCCTCAAGGGCATCGTAGACTTCGGGCAGGTGCCTGCTTCTCACCGTAAAAAGCACACTCGCCTCCATTAACGCCTGGCGGCGAGAGGCAGGAGTAACATCGTAAGTTTCTTTAATCGCGCAGGGACGATTACCTTCACTGGTATCGACACCACGATACACAGCACCAAACCCGCCACTATTGATCAAAGAACCGATGATGTAGTGATTTCCAACAACGGTTCCGGACCTCAGTGCTATTGGCAAGCTCATCACCAGCACAATCCTTTACTCTTTATACATTTAGTGAGCAGGGCTAAGCTCTACCTGTCTCGCTACCATCTCCCACTCTATATAGACGTACCAAGATATCTACGTTAAAATTGCGTTACAGTTACAGTTACACGCCTCTACTTGCAATTATAACCAGAAAATCGCAAGCTCATGCGTCAACAATTCTGATAAGTACTGATGTCTCTTATGAAGAAACGCAAAAACAGCCAGGACTTTCACGGAGCATACGGAATATTGTAGAGAAGGAAGGTGTTTCTCTCATCAAAGGACAATAGCTAGCCGATAAGATAAGTAAGTGCCAGACCAGATACAGGCCCGCTACTACTAAATTATTGTTGCGTACGTAGGATTGTAGGGATTGTAGAGATTGGCATTTGCAATAATGCCCATGTATGATACAATAAGCCAGGACTGAACTGTCTTACGTACATGTTGCATAAGAAGAGAGCAAGCACTTGGAACGAAATGTAATGTTTGACGCTGAACGTGACCGCGAAAAGCCGGACAACGAACGTGAAACCCTACCGGAGGCAGATATCAGTAGCCTGGCGCAAAGCGACAGCCTACGACTCTATCTGCGCGAAATCTCCCGTATTCCTCTGCTCTCTGCTGCCAGTGAGTCTCGCATTGCAGAACGGGCAGAGCAAGGGGATAGAGATGCGCGTAACCACCTCATAGAAGCAAATCTGCGACTAGTAGTAAGCATAGCCAAGAAGTACGTTGGACAGGGACTCTCCCTGGAAGACCTGATTGGCGAGGGAAACATTGGCCTGATCCGTGCAGTCACCAAATTCGACTACAGGAAAGGCTTCCGCTTCTCCACTTATGCAACGTGGTGGATTAAGCAGGCCATTACGCGGGCCATTCTGGAAGGGACACGTGTCGTACGCCTTCCTGTGTACATCATGGAAGAAGTGATGCGTGTCAAACGCACCACACGCCAGCTCTACCAGGAACTCGGACGCGAACCAACCCCCGAAAGCATCGGGCAACGACTTGGAATGACTGCTGATCGCGTAAGTGAGTTATTAATCTGGGCAGAAAAAGTTTTCTCGCTGGATGCGCCGCTTTCTGAAGAGGAAGAAAATACCCTCGGCGACATCATTGAGGATGTTCGGGAGCGAGGGCCATCCGAGCTCACAGATCAACATCTGCTGCGCGAAGAGATTCGCAAAGTGCTTGGACAGCTTACCGTGCGTGAGCGGCAGGTAATTGAACTGCGGTTTGGTCTGCTCGATGATCACGATCATACACTTGAAGAAGTTGGAAAGAAACTCAAAGTGACGCGCGAACGCGTCCGTCAGATTGAGGAACGCGCTATTCGCAAGTTACGACACCCACAGGCGAGTCGCATACTCAAAGATTATCTCGATTGAAATCTTTGCAGAAGATGAAGGAGAGGATGAACAGATGCTTTTTGTGTTCATCCTCTCCTTCATCTTTAAGCTATTTACAGTAGCTGGTTTACAAAAACAGCGAGGAGTACTTTCGGGGAATATTTACAAAACGAGCAGGGCTAATACGTTTAACCAGATGAGCGTTCGTTTGGTGCCAGGTTTTCCAACCATCATACAGCCGCATTGGGAAGCAAGAATACCCAAAAGAAAAGGCTATAAGTTACTGACAAGGAGGGGCGGCATTTCCCCCTATGCCAGCGATAGGGGCCGTCTAATAGGACACATATGAATGAACTGGCAGGTCAAAGCCTCGGTGGATACCAGTTGGAAGAAGAGATTGGGCATGGCTCTATGGGAGTTGTCTATCGTGGCAAACAGATTGCATTGGGGCGAGAAGTGGCCATCAAAGTGCTGCCCAAGACGTTAGCACGCGATGCCTCTTATGTTGCGCGTTTTATTCGCGAAGCACAAATTATCGCAGGACTCAATCATCCCAACGTCGTCCAGATCTATGATGCAGGGCAGCAGAACAAACTGCTCTACTTTGTCATGGAATATGTACAGGGACCAACATTGTCAAGCCTGCTTCATCTTGATGGAACAATTGCCCAACACATGGCAGTGGAGTACACGGCCCAGATTGCCGATGCTCTTGATGCCGCCTATCGGGAGCGCAACGTCATTCACCGCGATATCAAACCAGAAAACTTGATGCTCAATCGTTGGGGCAAAATCAAAGTCATGGATTTTGGCCTGGCACGTGCAACCGGACATCAAAAGATCACCGTCGCCAAAACGCTGGTTGGAAGTATTTACTATGCCTCACCAGAGCAGATCTGGGGAGAAAACCTGGATAATCGCAGCGATATTTATGCACTCGGCGTTGTGCTCTATGAAATGGTCACTGGTCAGCGTCCTTTCACAGGCCGTTCCATGCCTGAGTTAACACAAGCCATCATTCATGGTAACCCACAACCACCTTCAGCACATAATCCTGCTCTCTCTCACGACCTTGAACACATCATCTTGAAGGCGTTATCGCTTCATCGCGAACAGCGCTATGCGGATGCAAGCCTTATGGCAGAGGAATTGCGAAAACTCAATCTCCCATCTACCCCACATGCAGAAGCGCACAACGCATCGGCACCAGGGCTATCATCTCGTGGACGAACGCCAGGGCAAAATCGTCCGAATATGCAACTACCCAAACGTCCACAAGCGCAACGTCCAAATTACCTGAATGTAGACCTTGAGCAAACTCTGCCACCACCAGCAGAGCCAATGACACCACCCATCCAACATGTTCTACATGAGCAGCAACGCCATGCAAGAGGAGGGAAGAATGACGTTCTGTCCTCGATAGAACCAGCTCACTATCAACATATGTCACCGTCGCCTCGTACGCCATTACCCGAAGACATCAAAACGGTCTCGCTCGAATCATTGGAGAAACCTCAGGGGAGGCGCTCCTTCTGGAGCCAGCTCCAGAAATTATTCAAGCTCTCACATTAAATTCAAAACAGAGAGTGCGACGGGTCGCCGACCCCATCATCCCATGGATGCATGTGGTGGGAAACGTGAGCGCTTTCTTTTGGGCATAAAAAAGCACAGATTTTAAAAATTTGGTTGGAGGACTATAACTAAATCAGAGTATCTTTCACCACGAAAGCATCTGATATGAGAGAGCGCCCAGAGAAAAAACAGCCAGATTCTAAAAGAACACAAGAGGAATATTTCCATTCGGGATCACCTCACAGCGAATGCACACGAGCTGCACTCGCCCTTTTGCTCGGTCCTGAAACCGAGCATCATACACGTACCCGCGCCACCAGACGACTGGCTCGCCAGGGACCAGAGGTTTTACCAACGTTGCTCAAGGCATTGAGCACCTACCCTGAAATTACATCACCGTCATGGCCGTGGTGGCCACCACAATATGAGCATTGTAGCCGCTTGCTTATCTACCTCAGTCAACGAGCTCATCTGGGACTCGAGGATCTGTTACGACACCCCTCCCTTTCTCAACCTGCTGGCCCGGTCCTGTGGGCCAGTGTTATGGAAGCAACCGGTCTGGTGCCTCATATAGACTATGAAGCGTTATTATGCCAGGGATTGCAGGCCCCCTGGATAACGGTACGCTACGCAGCCGCAATGGCACTCGCGACAAAAGCTGGAAAGGTTGTGCTACAGCCATGGACTATCGAGCACCTTTTAGAGCGCCAGATCCAGGATGAAACACCAGAGGTACAACTTACTATCGCCTATGCCCTACTCAACAGCAAAGAGAGCCGTGGGGTAGATGCACTCATGCAATTTTTACATCTCTCTATGCCAGCAGAGATACGAAAAGCAGCAACATTTATTCTCGCAACGGAGATCCCTATCTCACTCTCGAATGAACAACGCGAACAGCTCACGCAACATCTCCTGCACACGCTACAAGACGCTCATACGGAACTGGCTCTCCATGGCGCCCACGCCCTCAGTCGCATTGCACACCCATCCGCATTATCAGCAATCATCAGGCTCCTCGATACACCCAATCCTCAAACCCAGATCGTCGTGTTGACCGCATTAGAAGAGATGGCACGCCATACAACGATGCGCAATACAATGAGACGCTTATCCCTACCTGCACGCGTCCTCCTTTTTCTTCGCGCAGAGATACCCGAAGTCCGGCGTCAGGCCTGCTACACACTTGCGGCTTGTGGAGGTGAATACGTCGCCGCAGTACTGGGTACCATCGTGCAAAGTAAGGATCATCCTGGACATGTTGAAGCAATTGATAGCTTGCGCCTGCTCCACGGCGTGCTCCGGGCTCCTGTGCGTATGAACGTTGTACGTTGGCTCTTACGCGTCCTGGCTCAGCCAGAGGAAGAGATACAGGTTACAGCGCTTGATTCGCTCGCCTATCTCCTCTGGCAGGCACGCACACATGGACAAAAACAGGCGGCAAGCGAGATCAGCCAGGAGTTGTTACGCGAAGGGACCGTTGTACACCTCTTGAGCAGCAACAGTGCATGGGTCCGCCAACGGTCGATAGAGCTCCTCGGCATGCTGGGCGTTTCTGTGGCAACCGTCCCTCACCTTTATGGTCACCTCCTCCATCTGCTCTACAGAGATAATGACAGTGGGGTACGTGCATGCGTTGCTTATATATGTGGCCAACTCGGCGGACGCTGGGCCATTCCAGGTCTGCTACAGACACTGCTCGATTCCGATGAACATGTCGCCAGAACGGCTCTAACAGCCTTGAGTCGCATAGCAACAGAGGATGATGCGATTGTACTTTACGTCATCAAAGAATTAACTCACCTCAGCCCATCCGATACCGATGCCCTCCATCCACTGGCAGAGGCCGGAAAGCTGATATTAAAAAAATGGCGACAAACAGAGAAAAAAGAGGGCAGGAAAAAGTTGCATAGTTCTTTCTGAAGCCTTATAGTAGGGGTAGGGGTCAGATTTATCGCGTCCGCGCCAGGGCCAGATTTATCGCACCCACGCGAAAAGCATAACAAGAAGCAGTTGGGAGATTTCTAAATAGCTATGCATCCATCAGAGTTAAGCATGAGCATTGCATTTGTGGCCGGACTGGCATCCTTTCTTTCACCATGCGTTCTGCCATTAGTTCCTATCTATTTAACACAACTCGTCGGACAAAGCGTCTACCAATCCAATGATAGCAAGCAGCAACTCTCTCTACGCATGGTGACCTTTCTACATGCAGCAACCTTTGTATGCGGTTTCACGCTCGCATTCGTCGCATTGGGGGCCGTGGCAAGCTCGCTGGGCAGTTTTTTACAGGCGCACCTGGTCTTGATCCGTGAGATTGCAGGCATTATGCTCATCATCCTCGGATTGTATTTGATGGGCACTCTTAAACTGCCTTTTCTTTATCAGCAGAAGCGCTTCGAGTTTCATCCCGAGCGTCCCAGCTATCCAGCCTCGTTCCTGATTGGCATCACCTTCGCTATCGCCTGGTCACCTTGTATTGGTCCAATTCTGGGCTCCATTCTGGCGCTAGCGGCCAGCACAGCAACCTTACAAAAAGGGGTTCTGTTGCTACTCATCTACTCGCTAGGATTGGGGGTACCATTCCTTCTGCTAGGATTGGGACTTAACCAGGTCAGCAGCATTTTGAAAAAGCTAAAGCCACATCTTGGCAAAATCGAGATCGTGACGGGCGTACTGATGGTAGTCGTAGGTATTATGGTTTTTTTCAACGTCTTGCTTTACCTCAACAGCTACTTCAAATTTGGACTGCTTTCTTAAAACGTCCTTTTAAGCAGGTCTCCAAATACGAACAAAACGAAGAACGCCAGAATTTACATGTTACTTGACCTCCGTCTGCGTGATACATGCCACAATAACACTGATATTATCGGCCCCACCACGCATCAAAGCAGCCTGAATCAACAACTTACTCAACTGCGATGGATAAGAAGCCGAGGATGCAATGATACCTTCCATCTCATCATCATGCACCATTTCCCATAATCCATCTGAACACAGCACCAGCACATCATCGGCCTGCAATGACTCCACAAATGTATCGACCTCCACTGACGCATGCTCTCCGAGGCAGCGATAGATCTGATTACGCTTCGGATGGGTGTAGATATCCTCGCGCGTTATCGCCCCGTTCTCTACCAGGCTTGCAACAACAGAATGATCACGCGTTATCTGCCGCATGCCCTCTGCGGGACGATAGAGGTAAGTACGGCTATCACCAACATTGACCACGTAGGCTGTACTGGCAACCACCAGCACAGCTGTGAGCGTCGTTCCCATCATATGTTCCTGTTCGCGGTTGCGCTGATAGATGGCAAGATTAGCTCGATGGACGCCTTCCTTCAGCAGGTCCAAAAAGACCTCATCGTTATCCACCTGGCGCATAAGTGTTGGCACAATAGTATCGCTGACCGCATGCACCGCCAGCTTGCTCGCCTCTTGCCCATGAGCATGTCCCCCCATACCATCGGCCACAACGAACAGGCCAACAGGCTCAGGGCCAGCGTTCGTAGGACGCATTCCCTGGATAGCGAACAGGTTATCTTCATTTGGCACATCTTTACGAGCAATACCAACATCCAGGCCAATACCAACAAGCAAGCGAAATGGTTCAACAGAGGAAAGCGTGTCACGTGCAGCGCTATCGCGCCTATCAGGAGCAATAGGCAGCGTATCATACACATCTGCAAGCTCAGGCTCTTCTATTACACGTGGCACAATGTGCAATTGTTCGCGCACGGTTGTTGAAGCAAGCGATGCCTGGGGCGCAGAAGGCGTTGCCAGTGGTGCAGTACGTCGCCCCACCACCTGGCGCGAAACAGGCTGTGTCGCTTGCATCGACTGCGGAAACTGGGTGCGTGGCTCCATAGGTACGCGTGGGACCGCTTGCGTTGGCGTAGATATTGGCATGGTACGTAGCTCCATAGGTACGCGCGGGACCGCTTGCGTTGATACAGCCATTGGCACGGTACACGGCTCTCCTGGTTGCGTCGGCGCCTCACCCTGAAATGGAGTATCAGAGGAGAAAGCAGCACTGGGAACGCGAATAAGCCCCGATGATCCAACCACGCGAGAAGCACGCGCGACGGCATATGTTTGCTGCCTTTGTTGGACCGGTTGTGGGCGTACAGCCTGTTGCGTTGGCTGCGTTGGTACTGCAGGTCGCCAACGCTCATATTCTGAACTCTTCCTGGTCACTGCCTCCTCTGCCATACGCTCGGCCTCATGCAGATCCATTGCAAAATGTTCGTGCTCGTGCAAATGGTGCCACCAGTAGAGCACCACCTTATATACAGCAACGAGCAGCACCGCCCAGAGGATGAATAATGATAACGAAAGCAAAACAAGCCCGATCAGGGGTACTACCATTGCAGCCCCCTGAGCAGCCCACAATTGGGGCAACTGGGAGAGCACACGTATCAAAAAGCGCCACGCCCAGGGAGGGAAGCCACCCGTCAACGCACAAAGAAGTGCTCCCCAGGCAAACAGACCCAGGCAGACAAGTATTCTCACCCTGCGCGACTCAGTATAGACTGTTTTGCATCGCTCGACCATAACTCTTCACCCTGTTCTTTCAATTCATCACCTTCGCCGCTTCATCATCCCTCTCTACCACATCAACACGGAGCGATCTTCGCTCACATCTTCTCTTCAAGCAGTATTTTCTAACGTTGCCGGTAAAACGCTGAATGTTGTAATATTCACCACACTCTGAGCCTGCACCACTACACGTACACCCGCCTGCCCGCTCGTCAGGGTAGTATCGGTTAGATTGAGCATCCAGTTCTGCGGTTCAGGGCTACCGACCGGCCACACACGGGCAAAGAGCATGGCTCCGATGACCTGAAAACGGAGAGAATACATTTTGCCGCCTTGAGCTTGAAATGGTTGCGTCGCAAGAGTAGTAGTCACGCCCTTGACGCGTTTGAGTAGACTTACATGTGTTCCATCGATGAGTACCTTATACCAGTCGTTGTCATCGATCCAACGTAGTACTACTCCCAGGTTGACCGCACCGTTATTAAAGCGATTCAGTGAACCACTCACCATCACTTCCATATCCTTTCCAGGCAGCCCGAGTAGTGCATTGAGCGCTCCCTGGGCGTTGGCAATCTGCCCGGCATCATTCACAATCGAGAACGCATTCGCTGTATTGGCATCACCTTCCCACATACGTCCATCCGAGGCTGTTCCCCAGAGCTGCTGATTTTGGCGCTGGAAAGTATCCTGGGCTAATGTATTGACCCCATTATCCGGTTGTTGCATCGGTTTCGCGGGTTGAGGCACCGTCTTAGCTGGCGTAGGGATGCCGTTTACAAACCCGTTCGTTCCCATGCCACGCCCGCCCGACCCCATTCCAAACCCGCCCATCGGTGCTGATAGTGCATTCTGAATGGAACCCGTAAAAAAGCCCGCAATTAGACCAACAATAACCAATATAACAAGCAGGGAGATAAGCGTAATTCGTCTATTCATACTTTTCCTCCACGAACACTCGCACTACGTACATTAAGATTGGGCACCATTTGTACAGGTCCGATTATATTGCGCTCGTCAGCCACCGTGATATGCTCTACATCCAGGATGGCCAGAGACTGAATTTGATCGTGAATCCAGGTCACTCCCTCACGCATCTGGCCACTGACCGGATCAGCATACCCGGTAAAGGCATTCGTAGCATTAAAAACCATATCGTTGAGTACAGTGAGCGTTCCAGGTTGTTGCAATTGCTTATCAGACATATTTATGATTTGTAGCGCATCATGGTGTACCTGTATAAGCCACGTCTTGACATTATCAAGAGCCGCGACAATGGCTGCTACTTTCGCTCGTAAAGCTGGCGTCGCCGTATTTGCTTCTAGCAGACCGTAGAGATGTTGAGAAACATGCGAAAGGTATCCCGGTGGATCCTGTGCCGGACCATCAACATCCAACAAACCAATACGAGCAAGCTGCTCATTGACGTTCAGCACGGTATCAGGTGGCAAATCTTGCGCCACAAATGAAACACCATCCAGGTATGTGAGAGTACTCAGTGCCTGCTGGCGCACAAAACCAATATCTTTGGACTCCTGCCACTGATCACGCATGCTTCCAGTCCATTCCTGTACCTTGCTCACATTGCGATACAACCAAGTATTCAGACCACCCGGTAATTCCAGTTCATCAAGTGTGGGATCAGCGGCTAACAGATGGCGCAGATGATCCAGGTAGCTGAAATGCTGCGTATTGCCAGATGCGTTAATTGGTATCTGTGAAAACTCTCCATAGTAACGCCAGGTACTATAGTCCGGCGATGGCGTAAGCGGAGCCGTTCCCGCATCCTCCTCAGTTACCAGGAAACGGCTGTTCGTCTCCAGCAGATTCGTATGGTTCGCATCGCCAGGATAGAGCAATTGTGCATGCCCATTTGTAACCGGCAAGGTTCCTAGCAACATCGCCTTCATATCGCTCTGGCTCTTGTCTCCTAACAACCACGCGTAGTAGCTTTTGCCCGTTGCTGGTGGTGGCACCTTGTTCAGCTCAACCAGAACTTTATCATTAAGCCCCTGGCTGCTACTTTCACTGATCTGATTGCTGCTCACAAAAGTAACATGTCCCAGAACAACATTCGTCACTGCGGATGCATCTGTAGGTAGACTATGCGATGCAACCAGAAAGTAACCTAAAACTGCTGTAACAAGCGCGATGAGCAGCAAAATGAGCACTCCTGCCACCAGGCGATTAACGCGTGGTTGCGCCTCGGGTGACGGTGCTGGCGCTGATATCAGTGGCATGGTCGGGACAGTCAGAATATCGGTCTGCGATGGACTGGACCGACGTGGCACGGGACTGGACGGGCCAGATATGACACTGGACCGATGTGGCATGGAACCAGACGGGCCTGGCATGGAACCAGACGGGCTTATAAATCGCGCCCCTACAATTGCGTCCCTGCGATTTTCCGTTGAAATGACATCGGATGATGATGGGTTATTGTGTACAGCTGCATGCTGCCCAGAGCCAAGCGGGATGGTTTTCCTGGCAACTCCACGCGGCCTTCCCACTTGCCCCATCTTGAGAGCATTCACCAACGCATCCATCGAAAGATAGACAGGAAACCCATTACGACCTGCAAGATGAACCAGGCGCTCACTACTCGGTGAAACAAAAAGCACTGGCATGTCCAGGTGACGCCTGATATGCTTGAGCTCAGCGAAATCTTCCGGACGCTGGAACACACGCGCCTGCTCCGCTAACATAATCACTATGGGCTTCTTTTGCTCCATAATTTTTTGGAAGAGGGAGGTTTTTTCGTCATCCGGTTCTACATAAAGAACACAGAAATCGCCGCTGTCGCTTCTTTTCATGGTCTCCTCTCTTTTCTGTGGTGCTCTTTCCCTCAACATTTGTTATTCAGCATGCTCAATGCTCATCAGGCGCTCTCTACGGTCTTTGCGGCGACGTTGTACTGTCGGCTTTTCTCTGGTACGCCGCTCCTCTTTTCTCTTCAGGGAGGTAAGTGCGTAAGGTGTCAGACCCATTTGTCGTAACACACGTACATCCAGCTCCAGTTGCTCTTCACCAGTGTGCACGGGTGCGCTAAATCTGGCCCCTACAGTCGGAAGGCGTCGCAATGCAATAGCCGCGTTACTCACTGACCGGTAGACCATAACGCCCAATACCCCCCACGCAGCCAGCCAGCATAAGGAACGCGCTATCATCAGGACCGCAATCGAAGTCAGTCCCTGCTGTTGGAAGGTAGGCAAGCGCAGAAGAATAGAAGAGAGCTCATTCCACGAAGCCATGGGCAAACCATGCAATTTATAGAGCAACAACGCTCCCGCCAGCAGGATCAAGATAGGACTTCCCACCGTAGGGGCCAGATTTAGCGCGCCCACTGGCCTCACTCCTCCCACCTGCTCCACGGCACCAGATACTTCGCTATGTCGCGCACTTCCCCATGTATGAATTACAGCACCCACAATAATCAGAAAACCACCAAGATATCCATTCAACGGCAACATCTCATGCAAATACAATGCCGCAACGATAGCTCCAAAGACAGGCTCTAGAATATAGATAAAAGAAATGGTCACCGGCGAAACGTATTTCTGCATCAGTACCATAATCAGAGTCGGCAAAAAAGTAGATGCACCCGCGATATAGAGAATGATCAGAGCATCTTTGGGCATTGCTGGATGAAATGCGCTCCAATCGCCGAACAGAAGCACGACGAGGCACGCCCAGAGCGCGGTCGTCAATAACTCCACACCAAAGAGCGCCCAGGGAGCTTGTTCATCCTTTTGCTCATAATCAGAAAGAAAGACGTACCCGGTGAAAAAGAGGCCGCCAAGAAATGCTATCAACGTGCCACGAAACTCCCCCCATCGATGAATTGAAAATCAACAGCGCAGCTCCGGCGACCGAGATGAGACTGGCAATCCATGTCATTTTCCCGATGGGATGACGTAGAAAGATCCAGGCCAGAAAAGCTGCCAGAAAGCCATTAAGCGCTGGGAAAAATGCTGTTCCCGTCGCCGTTGTGTATTTGAGGGCAATGGCAATGGTAAAGAGTGCCAGACAAAGACTACTTCCCAGGAGCACTCCCCGCTTGACAACAGCTCTGGTAATCTGTCGCCGGGCACAGATGAGAATACAAATGGCAGCCGGTACAAGCACTATCATCTCGAAAAATGAGAAGATGATAGGATCAATGCGACCAAGCACTTCTTTAGAGATCGCATAATAGGTACCAAACAGCACTGTATTCAGCAAGAATGCCAGGCAAGCAACGATTTTCATTTTCATGCGGTGAGTCCTTAATTACGCTAATTCTCCGCTCGTCATATGGCTGGTAGATGCGCGCGGTGACCGGGTTGCTCGTTCCACAGCATGCACCTCTACATCCCTGGCCTGAAACATCTGGACGGCGAAGCGAGCAACTTCCTCAGCGCTAAACTCTTCGCAGGAGAAAACATCGATATTCACCATTCCATAACAGGGCCATGCATGCAGGCTCACGTGACTGGTGGCAATGATGACGAAGCCGGACATACCGTCGTCAAATGGATTGCTCGTCTTGATGTCACGCAGGAAAACCGGGCTCACCTTCTCCATCCCAATACAGTCAGGATACTCGTCGAGTACACGACGCAACAATGCTTCATTTGCGAGCAACGCGGGACTACACCCATACAAATCGATCATAACGTGGAGCATACTAGCTTCCCTCCCATAGGCACGATGGAATCATGCCCGTATACAGCAAAAGTGAGATATAGACATTTCCTATGCTGCCTCCTCATTCGATACGTTTCTACTCCTCTTTCCCTACCAACCCCAATATATTCATGGAAGGGTGTGCGGCGATACCACCCAACGATCTACCAGAACGAGAAGGCAACGGATTCAAAAGCTCCTAAACAACGCAGAGACAGCGCATGCTACGATCAGGGGCCAGATGTATCGCACCTGAGAAGCCACTTCGTTCTATGCCCGCACACCTTGATCACAGTATAACGAAAGATGAGTGCTTGTATGGGCGTTTTTTTTGCATATCAGGGATATGTCAACACGGAGAGATATTCGTGGCGCATACGATGCTGGGATTGGATAACGCGATGAGAAGTGAGGGACATCTTAATTTTTAGAGATGTGATACACGAGGAAACGATTACGTTCTCTCCATTCTTCCTGATGGAGAGAGCCCAGCAAAACACAAAACACAGAAAATTCCCCGAACGTTTCAAGTACATTCTTGAAACGTTCGGGGAATTTTCTGTCCATCTCACAACCTGAAAGTCGCTTAGTCTCCCACGAGAAACACAAGCATCAGGGGAATACCAATAAAAAGCAAGGTGAGGATCGGGCTATACCAGCTATTTCCTGTCCAGGCGAGATTCACGCGAACGGTATACGGGATATTCAAAAGTGCGAATATCGTAAGAATCGCTCCCATGAAAAAGGAGCCGACAAACGCTAAAGGAAGTGCTTCTCCACTTTTCTTTACACTCTTTATTCCACGTGCGACAAGATTGCCAACCAAAGCAAGTAACACTATAGCCAAAAGAAACAACAAAATGCTCGTCAGCCCTGCTCCAGCACCACCAGTGACAACAGTAAGCAACGGAAATGTGATAGCGCCCGCAAGCGATAAGAGAAATAACAGCACCAGAACGACCAGTGCTTTTATCATCACAGATCCAAAATTCATACACCCTCCCAATGAGATGTTAGCAACCGCATGGCAGATCTCTCTTTGCCAGGTATCTCTAAGAAGCACTATACAATATTTCGTTGTACATTGCACTATTTCCCAGGTCGTCAAACAGCCCTTCCCGATACTTACCTGGGATATATAGCCTTTAAGTGGTTTGTAACGCTTCAGGGAGAGCGGATCTACAAAACAAATGCTGCATTACGAAGCAGAGCAAGAAGCATTCTCTCTCCTTCCACTACCTTACACCTGGCTCGGTTGAACATATTCTCCGTATTGTCGCGTCACTGTAATCTGATGTTCCTCTAACCAGGTCAGAATCTGAGCACGCGTGCTTGCTGCAAGTAAGGAGGTCTGTATATGATGCCGCTTCTCTACCTGCGTCGGCGCATGCCGATAGTGCCATTCGGCAAGGCGGAACAACAGATCTGCCTTGTTGAGCGCCGCAATCTGCGCTGCTACCTCATCTTGCATCTCTTTACCTTTCATTCAAATACTTAAAAGTGGTTGGTTGCTCTCCTCTTATCTCTATAGCATAAAAGGGCCCAATAATGAGTATAAACAGAGAGCTAGCCATTTGTCATCATAAGTAACTCTGAGAAATTGGCGAAGATTGCCGATTTGCTGCTCTTCTTCCGTCCAACCAGGGAAAATAGTCGCGACTATTTAAGCGAGATTGTACACTTGCAAAATCTATATGTATATCTTTATCGTTTCTTTAGACATTTATACTGTTTTTGTGAGTCTATAGATATTGCCCATCATGTGGCAATAAACATCAGAGTCACAAATACATTATGTTTTAAAGAAGAGTTTATGTAGAAATGGTGTATATACATAGACTCTTCACAAGAAAAAAGAGGTGTATATTGCGAAAAACACACATTAAACTGGGGTTGCTCTTAGCTATGACCTGTCTCTTCCTGGCGGCAGGGGCTTTTGTTGGGAACGGAACGGCTTCCGCTCAGAATGTTCAGGCCACCAGGAAATTTCACCACTGGTTTGCAAACGCGCCCCATATTACCGTGAAGATGCTCCCAAGCACAGCTCGGCATGCCAGTCGTTCATATACAGGGCGTGCTGTGATTTATGGCGTAGGTTTTAATGATTGCAGCAGCTGTAGCCCTGCTACAAGCAGCGATACCTCCTGCAACACCGGCTGTGACAATACCAGTCCAGCAGACACAACTTGCACCTATTCCGGTTGTAGTACCACCACCACGACTGATACCACAACCACATCTACGACTACTATCACTACGAACAGCCAGAGCAACTCTGTGCCCAGCCAGAGCACTTCTTGCTCCAATAATACTTGCAGCAACTCTGTGCCCAGCCAGAGCACAACTTACATCGCACCTGCTCCGAGCAACTCCGTGCCCAGCCAGAGCACTTCTTGCCCCAATGATTGCAGCAACTCCGTGCCCAGCCAGAGCACTTCTTGCTACAATACTTGCAGCAACTCCGTGCCCAGCCAGAGCACTTCTTGCTACAATACTTGCAGCAACTCCGTGCCCAGCCAGAGCACCTCTTGCTCCAATACTTGCAGCAACTCCGTGCCCAGCCAGAGCACTTCTTGCTCCAATGCTTGCAGCAATACCGTGCCCAGCCAGAGCACTTCTTGCTCCAATGCTTGCAGCAATACCGTGCCCAGCGCCAATGATTGCTCGTGTAATACGGTAAATCTGCAGAGTACCACACCTATCTCTGCATCTGGAATAAATCTTTCACAGGTACCGGTTAACGCCTTTGGTGAATTCCAGGTCACTGTCAATGTCCCTTCAACGACCAGACAGTACACTGTACCCACCGTATGGGCCGTTAACTCCTACAATGAGCAGCCATCTAACTACGCACCTATGTGCTTTTGCGGTTAGTAGGCAGCAATAACTTTCTCTGGACATCAGGCCACCTCTGTAGTCTGGTGTCCAGAGTATTTAAAGCGTTTTTACCCCCTGTTTATCCCCCTACCGAAACTGATCGAGAAGACCACGAGCCTGAGCTTCAATACGCGGCAGTTCATAGCGATGCGCCTCCGTAGCAACGGACATGAGTTCATCTCGAGCACGCTCACGCTCGCCACGTAGCAAGGCAATATGGGCAAAGGCTAGATGACCTCTGGTACGCGTTTCGGCTTCCAGTCCCTCCAACGAAAGTGCACGTTGCAAATCACGGGCGGCAAGCTTGAGGAAATGCTTGCGCAACGTAGGTGTGGCTTCGGCATTGAGCGCCTGTTTGATGCGAAAGTCACCCAGCGCAACAAGGGCAATACCAACACAAGGATTAAGATGATAGGCGCGACCAACAATCAACGCCTGTTTGATGCAACTGGCAGCCTCTTCAAGCTTCCCTTGTTCCTGTAACACCGCCGCCAACGCTGCATTCCAGGCACTGATATATTCGCGGTCACGAGTGAGGGCTGTTAATTCGAGAGCTTTACGATACCAGCGCTCCGCTTCCGCCAGATCTCCGCTCGCCGCTGCAAGTTCGCCGAAATCACTATAGATCACAGATTTGAGCGGATCATCACCCAGTTGTTCGGCCAGATTGAGCGAACGGCGAAATGCGGCCTGAGCCTGACCATAGTCATTTTTTTTGAGATAGACATTTCCCAGATTACAAGAAACATGGGCGATTCTCCGCTTATCATCGTATTGCTCAAAGATCGTCAGGGCTGTCTTCAGATGGTTCAATGCCTCTGTCCGCCGTCCCTCTCCACTGGCTAGCGGTCCCATATATCCATAGACCTGACCAAGATCCACCGGGTTACCAGCCAGAGTACGCTGTATACGCGTACTGCGTATGGTGGGCAGAGCTTCGGTCGATGGCCCCGGTTGTTCAAAGAATGTAAGGGCCTCACGAGCACTACGACGTGCCTCTTCATAGCGTCCTTCAACTAAATAGAGACTGCTTTGCTCGTAGCGTAGGCGTCCCCAGGCAGGACCTGTCAGCACACCTGCCTCACGCAGAATCTGCTCACCACGCTCACAACACTCGCGTGCGTGCGCAATATTCGCCATATAACGCCATGTCCAGCCAATCTCACCCCACAATAATGCCATGCGCTGTGCCTCATATAGCGAGAGCGCTCCCAGTGCTTGACTGAGATCAAGCAATCTCTCATAGAGACGACGTGCCTCTTCAAACTTCCCACTCACCATCGTGCATTCGGCTAAACGCTCTAGTAAGTATGTGAGGTAGGAATGCCGGTCAGATGCAGTATCAGATGAAACCTCTGTCTCAACGTGTTCAATCACTACACGATAATGATACCCGGCTTCCGCATACGCAGAGAGAGTATATGCATGGTTAGCCGCCAGCTCAGCAAAATGGGTAATGATCCCCGACTCCGCACCTCCTAAAACCAGGTGGTGCGTGATGGTGGCAGCAACCTCTTCTTCCCGACCTTTATATGTACGCTGGAGCACTTTTGCAGCACGCAAATGCAGACGATTGCGCTTCACACTCATAAGTGTATCGTAGAGATAGCTAACCAACAAAGGATGCCAGAAATGATAGGTGATCCGCGTCCCTGTCCCTTCTTCTGTAATGACTCCTGATTGCAACGCTTCTTCGAGCAAGCTCAGAACGGCATCCTCATCTACCAGGTCGTTATCGGTCTCCATAGCACAGATCACCGAGAATTCAAAAGAACCACCCAGCACGGCTGCATTCCCAAGCAATTGTACACAGGGAACACTGAGTTTTTTCATACGCTGTTCGAGGGCTGCCGCAACCGTTCTTGGGAGCACTGGCGGGGTTGTACGTGCAAGTTCTTCGGCAAAGAAGGGATTGCCTGCCGCCTGAGCCTGGATGTGCTGCACCATTGGCTCGGGCAGGTGAGAAACCAGCAGGCCGATCTGTTCGCTGGTGAGCGGCTTGATATCTAATGTTCTGATAGCGTGCTCACGCTGCATATGACGCACTTGCTCAAGCAAGGGGTGTGCAGGCTGACGTGCTAGCTCTGTGTCGCGACAGGTGACGACCAGGAAAATAGGATATCCATAGAGGGCACGTGCCAGATGACTCAGCAACTCATGGCTATTACTATCAGCCCATTGAATATCATCCAGCACAATCACCAGCGGTGTGATCTCACTTACAGCGGCCAACAACTCGCGCACAGTATCACGAACCCGGTAACTCGCTGTATGTTCCTGCACAGATAAACCATGTAAGCGTCCAGCTTGAGCGTTGCCTCCTGAAGTCAGGCTGCTACTGAGTTCTGGAAGCAATGCAGTAAGAGGTTGCAACTGTAGAGCTTCTAGAGCAGGATTGAGCAGAGCCGATGTACGCAACGTGGGATCAGCCAATCCTGGAACCAGTTCAATGACCTTGCGCAGCACATCCGTCCAGATACGATAAGGAATACCGCTCTCCTGTGGATAGACGCGACTCCAGATGATCGACCAGCCATTACGTTGCGCCTCTCGACTCACCTCCTCAGCAAGACGTGTCTTACCAATACCAGCCTCACCCATTAATAGCACACACTGGGGACGGCGCTGCGTATCGAGCGGAATACCGGACGCACGACGTTGGCCGAGCAGTTGCAGACGTGCATTTTGCTTAATCTCCTGCAACAGGGAACGCAATACCTCCAATTCGAGAGCACGACCGATCAGTGGACTCTGATGACTACGTCCAATGGAAAGACCATGGAGAGGCAAAGACGCAACCGCTCCTCCAACCCCAGACGCTATCTCTGCCCCCTGAGTTGTTAGAACCAATGCGCCATTCCTCTCAGCCGACGCATCAGCCTGTACCGCATCTATCTGGGAAAGCAGACCGGATTGGACGTCCTTCGCAGTAGTTGATTGCTGACTATACGAATCAGGAAGAGTGCCACCGAGACGTACAGTTTCATAGAGCATCCGCGTTTCTTCTAAAGGAACCGCCTGATACTCGCGTTGCAAAATATCACTAAGGCGATGATAGGCACGCAAGGCTTCACCACGCCGGTTGAGCTTCGCCAGGACAACGATCAATCGCTGCACTCCTGCTTCATGGGCAGGATCGTTCGCTAACAGACGATCAAGCGTAGAAATGGCATTTGAGGTGGCTCCTTGCCACATATAAAGATCAGACAGATCGAGCATCAGCCTGAGCCAATCGCGTTTCAGTGTCTGGCGATAGGCGCTTACCCAATCAATCTGGCGCTCTTCGGGCCAGAAATCACCTCCGTATATAGCAGCAGCTTCACGCAGCAGGCGCTCACGCACCTGCACGTCTTCTGCCAGGGCAGATGGAAGAGGGGCCACGGGCGCTGATAGAGAAAATGGTTCTCTCCCTATCGTCTCATCGACGGCGGCTGTTACAGCGTCGTCTATCAATGCATGGGCCGTATGAAGCAACTCGGTAAAAGCATCGGCATCGACCCATACACGCCTCTGGTCGGCAAGAATCAGTTCGTCGCCTTCAATACGCAGTAGTTGGGTTGCTGAGCGTGTTGACTGACGACGGCGTGTTGGTTCGAGAACCATACGCAATCTAGAAATCAACTTGTTGAGATTAGCATTGGCAGTTTCCCGATCGGTACGAGACCATAACATTGCGATAGCACTAGCACGATTGAGCTTGCGCTCAGGAGTACAAATAAGGAGAGCGAGCAGGGCACGTATAACATGTTGTTCCTGCCATGCAGGATCGGTGACTGACTGCCAATGTAGATTGGCATTGCGACGTTCCAGGCGAAACTGACCAAGGACAGAGATGCGTAGCACCACTGTGTTCAGATCTAAAACAGGATTGGAAAGGCCCATTTCCGCCTGTGAGATGCGTGCCTCGCGCGTATCATCTACATCTGGAGGCAGTTCTTTCCCTATATAGGTGCGCGTGGTATGGCCATTCGTCGTCTTATACGCATACCAGTAAGGCCCATGCCCTATTCCCTCGCGGCATTTCTTACAGCGCGTTTTCCCACAATAGCTTACCTGCTGATGGTAGGTAATTTTACTATTCATCCGCCTCTCTCTTTCGTACACCTGCGTTCGGTAGACCCGGCTGGCATCCAGGGTACCCGTTGCTCCCGCTTTTTCATTCGAAATATAGTTATACCTCGCCCAATTGTACACGTACATCCGTGATACTGTGCGTCAATATTCTAAAGTACCATATAGTTGCCAAAATTTCATCTTTTTTCCCAATATGGTAATGATCGGCTAGCAAACCTCCAATAAGTACTCTTTCAGGATACGATCTGAATGAGGAGAAGCCAGATTATGGCTTTTTTCACCACAACCGTGCTTCTCCCCAACTCGATAAAATTTCTCAATTTCTGCTGTAGCTTAGCACAAAACGGTGCATTTATGCCATTATTGTGTTGCAAGCGCAGTGAGCAGTAGCGATCCATCAGGTGTACCCAGACCGGTACAGGCATCCCAGCCCGGCCCTGCTTTATAATCTCCATTGTTACCCGTCGTCACATCTCGTAACGCTCGGTTTTGAGCAAGTTGCTGATAATTTTGATAGAGAAATGGATTTAAGTAGCCAACTGCTTTCCCGCGCTTTTGATTCAGTAAAGCGATCAAACCTGACCACAATGGCGCAACCGCACTGGTGCCTCCAATCGGTGTGCTCTGACCATCAAAGTAGACCTGGTAACCCGTCTGAGGATCAGCATCTCCCGCGACATCAGGCACCCCTCTTCCAACATGTCGATTATTGACCGATGGAGGAATATTGACGCCCATCTGCCATGTCGGAAGCCCGAACTGATCACTGATTCCTCCCCCCGTCGCGCCACCATTCGTAGCAGCGTCGTTCCATACCGTTTCTCCTGTTACCTTGCCACCTGTCCCTGTCAGACGCGTGCCACCACATCCAAGAGCATACGGACTGGATGACGGAAAATCTACATGTGCTTGTTGATCATTTACACCATCTCTCGAACCATTGTCACCTGATGCACAACAGACCGTGATACCAAGGGCTGCCGCCGCCTGGAATGCCTGGTCCATCGTCTGCATCGCCTGCGCCGTCCAACCAGACTCTGGCCCTCCCCAACTGATAGAGATCACCGAGGGCCCATTCGCCGTGTCATGTATTGCCTGTGTGATTGCATCAAGAAAACCACGGTCAGTATTGGGCGCGAAGTATACGGCAATACGCGCTCCAGGCGCAATACTTCCAACCACTTCAATATCAAGGGCAACCTCTCCATCAGCACCGTTCGGATCCCCGTTTGGAATATTCTTCCCACCATCAACCGGCACACTTACGACTTGCGGCGTCGCAATACCTAACTGTTGAAAGTAGGTGGAGAGGTCCTGGTCAGCGTACCCTCCCCCAAGCTCGATGAGTCCGACACATTGCCCTTTTCCATCAACATCGGTGGGAAAATCGTAGAGCTGAGCCACTTGTGGCGGCGTATAGGAAGTTACTACTGCTTCTGTTGCAGGAATTATTGCAATTGGCTTGTAGTAACGGACATGAGGGTGCGCCTGAGGCCGATCATCCAGCCCAAACACACCTACCACGATCTGATCAAGCTCAGCGGGAACATGTAAGTAGCCTGTGCGTCCCCGGAACGTGTTCCCCTCATACTCTGTACCGATGAAGCTTTGTCGCAAAAGCTGCCATCATTGCTTTCGCTGTTCCGGCAAGGACAACTTTGCGCCTGGCTGCATCTGTCTCGACAACCGTCAGGGCATGTTCCCTCGCAAAAGCGCTAATCTTTGCTAAATCATCAGGATCTGCACTATAACTGGCCAGGTACTCGTCGCGACTCATCCGTTGACCCGGATGCTGAACATGTTCACGGTTGTCGCCTGCTGGATTCCCTGCCATCGGCGCTCTCAGATAGACACTAACTTCTATGCGCTCCAGGGGATCTACTGAACCGATCCGACGCGCATTGGCGGGCTGGCTCCTCTCACTACCCTCAAGTGGTTTAAATCCTCGTGGTGGTATCTCCGGTGCCATGCTTTACTCCTTCATCATATCCATTACTTCTATGCTTCACACCCCGGTACATACCAATCCATGACGGATCGCCAGTTCCGCCTGCGCCTGCATAGTTCCTCTGGATGCTTTTCAATCTGCTTCAACATCCCTACTTCATCGTCGGATGCCTACTATTATATTACTTCTATAACGTTTCACACCAATACAACGATGCAGAACAGCCAGTTACTCCTACAATGATGTTTACTTTTTGGTAAGAACAAATACGATTCTCTTTTATTTACACTTATAATATTTTTTGTCCCATTACTATGTAAACTCAGTAGGGCTTATGCGTTCTCCCCACGCCTCGCGCCTGCGGCGCTCGCAGAAATAAAAGTGGTGCGTTTTTTGCGGGCCGCGCCCGCAAAAAACGCACCACTTTTCCCATTTGAGGCTCGCTTGCGAGCCCAGTAGGAGCAAAAAGAAGAGAACGCATAAGCCCTGATAAACTCAGTAACTCAGTTTCTGTTCTTGACATCAGAGTACTTCGCATGTACACTAGTTGACAGTAATAGCTCTGCCGTATTTAGATGTTTTCACAGTATACTACTAGAGAGAGCGGTACAGACTTATATCAGGAAATCTATAGGTTCTCAAGGAGAAGTACAGCGAACAACACACTATGGCTGCATAAATAAATATTTTTGCACCTGAATAATTAATACGTCTTGATGTCTTTATAATTTCTCTATTTGGATTTGGACGACACTAAGGAGGGTACCATGGTCAAAGAAGAAAATCGTGCCGCCGAAATTAATGCGACGGACAGATCCGATGCTCCAGGAGGTGTATCACGGCGTGGATTCCTCGGTGCAGCAGGAGCAGGAGTTTCTCTCCAGCTCTGTTAGCTGCTTGTGGCGGCTCTACCCCTTCATCGTCTTCGGGAAGCGGCGGCTTAGGAGTTCCCCCGAACACAAAACGCCTTAAAGCGGCCTTTAGCAACAACAGCCTTACCGCTACGTGGTGTGCTCAAGGAAAGCAAGTTGCTGAAACCTGGGGCAAATGGTTCGGAGTTGATGTTACCTGGTACGATGGCGGTGGTAGCGTCGATATCCAGCGTAAAGCAGTCGAGGATATGGCAGCCAAACAGTGGGATTTCATTGCCATTCAGGCCGTTGGTGTTGATACTCTGAACGACCCCGTCAAGCAATTAATTGACAGTGGCATTCCTATTATCCAGATGGATACCGAGATCTCCTCTAAAAATGACCTCGCCATCACGAGTTTCTTGTCAGCAGACAATGTTGCTATGGGTGAATTGTCATCAACGGCACTCTTTGAAAAAATGGGGGGCAAGGGCACTGTTATCATGACACAGGGGCAACTTGGTCATACGGGTGCTCAACTACGTGCTCAGGGATTTCACCAGTCTCTGGCAAAGTTCCCGAATATCAAAATGATTGCCGACGATCCCGGCAACTGGGATGTCAATTTGACGACTCAGTTATGGGAAAACTACCTCGTGAAATACAAGGATATTGGTGGCGGCTTCTTCCATAATGACGATATGGCTTTAGCTGCCGCAAAGGTCATTCAGAATGCCGGGCGCACTATCCCCGTTTCCGGCATTGATGCCATGCCACCAGCTATTCAGGCCGTAATGAGTGGTACGATGGCCGCAACCGTTCGCAATCCATCAGGCCGTGTTCACTGGGGAGCACTCATGATTGGCATTCTTGCCTCAAACGGCGTCAAAAATATCCCCACATACATCCTTACCGATGGCCCGGTCGCCTCTACAACCAATGGCACCGGCCTCATCTTTATGGAGAACGAGTTCTTATTTTAATTGTGCTTGCATGAAGTAGCATGGGTTCTTTGAGCTTCATGAGCCTGGGAGAGGTATGGGCTTGTAAACCACGCCCCACTCCGAACTGTTCAAATACCGGGACATCTCCCCCTTGACAAAGCCAGAAATCATTAGTCTCATGCTTGGATCGGAGAACCGATTACTCCAGCAAGCCTATGAAGAGGCCGAGTAACGATCAACCTGGAAGCATGAACGACGGTGTTCGTGTTTCCAGAGATCGTCGTGGAAGCAATCAATTCCTCTTCCAACGACCTCTTGTTTTTTCTCCCCCGTATACTAAAAAAGTGGAATGAAATTCTCCTATTATCTAACGGCCACGTATGACCGAAACACACAATGTAAACTGATCATATGCTCTTCCAGAAGAGCTCTCTTACAGATCCATATCATTGCCTGTGGGACTCTGTCAAGGTTCTTTACGGAGGTCATGATGTTCCTCAATCACGAGATGAAGACACATCCCTTACGGGTAGACAAGGTGAATCAGGACTCTCCCGTAAACGTTCCTGCGGCTCAGGTCGTTCGCGCTTCTTTTGCATCAGCAGAATATCACAGACAAGGTGAGCAATTTCACATGGAGAAACGCACACGTGATGCCATCGACGCCCTTCTGGCAATGGCTGAAGCCTTGATGGGTATTCCGAGACACCTCTCTCACAAAGATGATATCTCGGGAGAGACATTTGTTGCCAGTATGATCGGGCAAGGTATTGTGGATATCGCTCACACTATCCTGGGCTCTCATCGCGTTTGCATTATGGCTGTCGATCCCGAAACGGAACACCTGCGCCCTGTCGCTCTCGTTGGATTACCCACCGAAACAGAGTCAGATTGGTTTACAAAGGTGTCGAATCTCTCTCTGCTTGATATCCTGATTGATCCTAACCTGGTGAAACTCCTCTATGCAAAGGAAGTCTTGCTGGTCGATATGACCCGTCCTCCCTATCAGGATCGTCCCAACTCCTATAATATACGTGTCATGCTGGTTGCCCCCATCTGTGTAAACCATCAACTGGTCGGCGTTCTCTATTCCGATTATGGCAACGAGGAACACGAATACACGGAAGAAGAGCTGTCAGTGATCAGGACCATGACAAAACTGGCTGCTCTGGTTATCGAACGTGAACAGGCCGAAGCTGAACGCTCTCGTGCCCTCTTCGCTCTCCGACAAGCAAACGAGCAATTATCCACGATTAATAAGGTGCAGAGCAATTTTGTCTCCGTCGTCAGTCATGAATTTCGCACAACGCTCACAAGCATTCAAGGCTTTAGCGAACTCATTCGCGACGAAAACTTTAGTCGCGAAGAAGTCAAAGAATACGCTACCGACATTAATAGTAACGCCTTGCTTCTCAATGAGATGATCAGCGAAATGCTCGACCTGGAGCGTATGAAATCTGGCCAGGTACAACTCAAGCGCGAGCCAGTGGCTCTGACCTCCCTTCTTACCCATGTGGTCAACGCGATTGCGGCCATCACACCGCATCATACCTTCCATCTCCAGCTTGACGAAACTATTCCCCCCCTGTCGACCGACCGGGACAAACTCATTCAGGTCATAACCAATCTTGTTGGAAATGCCGTCAAATACTCCCCGGCAGGCGGCGAAATTTTCATTAGCAGCCACATTGAAAACAGTCTTGCTCATGTATCTGTACAAGATCAGGGTATTGGTATCCCCTCCCACGCTCTGGAACAGATCTTCATTCCCTACTACCGCGTTGAAGCCGAAAGTAGCCGCTACATCACCGGAACAGGGCTCGGTCTCTCTATCGTGCGTCAGATTATCGAGATGCATTCCGGCAATATCTGGGCTGAAAGCACCCATGGGCATGGTTCAACGTTTCATTTTACGTTGCCGCTCATCTCATCTTGAAGAGGCTTCCTCGCTCTCATTTCACCTTTTCCCCTTCTTTCTTCCTTATACTTCTGAATGAATTTGGTTATAATTTGGGTAAGGGCGTGTCCTTGCGAGCGCCCATAATCACGAATAAACAGATACCAGGCAACGGGCGCTCGCAAGGACACGCCCTTACCCAGAGCAAAGATGAGGCAACAGATGACACTACAACGCTTTACCAACAAAATAGTCATTGTGACAGGGGCCGCCAATGGTATCGGACGCGCCATCGCCCTCCGTTTCGGCAGCGAAGGTGCACAGGTCGTCGTCAATGATATCAGCTCTAAAGGTGCAGAGGCTACCACCCAGGCAATCATAGACCAGGGTGGTCTGGCAGTTCCCGCCATCGCTGATGTCTCAGATAAAACTCAGGTCGACTCCCTATTTGATAGCATCCTCGAACGCTTCAAAACGGTCGATGTACTGGTCAATAATGCTGGTTTAGTAAACGTCGAGCGCCACTTTCTTGAGGCCGACGAAGAGTGGTGGGATCACGTCCTCTCGGTCAACCTCAAAGGCACCTTCCTCTGTTCGTTACGAGCTGCAAAGATCATGGCTCGTCGTCGCCAGGGCGTCATTATCAGCATGTCCAGCGGCGGCGCATCTCACTCTCACCGCGGTATGGCCGCCTATGATGCCTCAAAAGGTGGCATCGAATCCCTGACTCGGGCCATGGCACTCGACCTTGCTCCCTATGGCATACGTGTCAATGCACTTGTTCCCGGCTCGATCGATACTCAGGGCATGAGTCCAGAAATAAAGCGCGAACGGGGCATGGCGATTCCACTTGGACGAGTGGGCGAACCCGAGGATATGGCAGGGCCAGCCGCATTTCTTGCTTCAGATGATGCCAGTTACGTCACCGGTCACACCTTTGCTATCGATGGCGGTCTGCTGGCCCAACAGCGCCCTCCTCAAGTAGATATTTTCCCGTTGAGCCGCTTTCCCAAAATGGAGGTCGAGTAATGGTAGCTCCTTCCAATGAGTATAGGATAGGAGTGGATATTGGGGGCACCTTTACCGATCTCGTTGTACTCAATGACGCAACTGGCAATTTTGCGGTGGGTAAAACGCTTACGACGCAAGATCCATCTGAGGCTATCGAGACACTTCTACTTGAAGCGCTTGAACGTGAAAAAATTGCGCCAAAAGATGTGCAACAACTCATTCATGGCACGACGCTGGTGACCAACGCAATCATCGAGCGCAAAGGTTCACGTACAGCACTTCTTGCCACGCGTGGCTTCCGAGATTCTATTGAGATTGGGCGCGAGAACCGCTATGAACTCTACGATCTTATGCTGGAAATGCCGCAGCCACTGGTACCACGTTACCTGCGCTTCGACGTTCCGCAACGTACTCTGGCTGATGGAACAACACTGCAGGAACTCGATGTTGCGTTTGTTGAGCAGCTCGTTCATGAATTGGCCGCTAACAAGATTGAAGCGGTCGCTATCGCTTTCTTAAATAGTTTTGCCGATAGCAGCGCCGAACGTGAGGCACGCGCTATCGTACAGTGCATCGCACCAGACATACGGGTGTCTATCTCCTCAGAGGTCGTCCCCGAGATACGCGAATTTGAACGTACATCCACGACAATTACCAACGTTTATGTACAGAATCTGGTCGAACGCTACCTGCACAAGTTGCAGACACGCCTGACCCACATCGGTTTCGATGGTAGCCTTTTCCTGATGATCTCCAGCGGCGGTATCGTGACCGTTGATACGGCGATTCGCTTTCCCATTCGCCTGCTCGAATCGGGTCCTGCTGCAGGAGCGTTGGCCGCTGCCAGCTATGGAGCAGCCTGTGGATATGAAGACCTGCTTTCATTCGATATGGGAGGTACCACGGCCAAATTCTGTGTCATCGACCATGGTCAACCGCTTACCGCGCTCGATTTTGAGGTTGACCGCCGCTATCGCTTCAAAAAAGGCTCTGGCCTTCCCGTCAAGGTACCTGTAATTGAAATGATCGAGATTGGCGCGGGCGGTGGCTCGATTGCTCACATAGATCCGATGGGTCTGCTAAAAGTGGGTCCACAGTCGGCAGGCGCTGAACCAGGGCCAGTCTGCTATGGCCGTGGCGGAACGCAACCAACCGTTACCGATGCCGATCTAGTGCTCGGCTATCTCGATCCAGACTACTTTCTCGGTGGTCAACTCAAAATAGACCTCCCTGCCGCACAACAGGCTATTCAAACACAGATCGCCACTCCACTGGGATTGTCGCTTGAGGAGGCTGCCTGGGGCATTCATCAGATTGTGAATGAAAGTATGGCAAATGCGGCACGTATTCATACTCTAGAACGCGGTAAAGATCCTCATCGCTTCCCCGTCTTTGCCTTCGGTGGTGCTGGTCCAGTACATGGCTTTCGCGTCGCACAGGCATTGGGTTCACCTGTTTTAATCGTGCCTCTGGGTGCTGGAGTAATGAGTGCAATTGGCTTCCTTACAGCTCCTCTTGCCTTTGACTTCGTACGTTCCTGGCCCAGCCATTTGCAGAATGTCGATTGGCAAAAAGCGAATGCTCTACTCAATGACATGCAGGAGGAAGGTCTGGCGCTTCTGACACAATCGGGCCTTTCACCTGAGCAGATTCGCTATCGTCGCGAAGCTGATATACGCTATGTTGGGCAAGGACACGAGATACGCGTACCGCTCCCATCTGGTCAACTCGCTAACGATAGTGTGCAAGTTATCACCTCTGCGTTTGAAGAAGTCTACCAACGCCTCTATGAGCGGCTCAGCCTGTCGGTCCCACTTGAGATCATTAACTGGCGCGTGACTGCATCTGGCCCAAAACCAGAAATACGCCTCCAGATGCCTGATGCCGAACAGAGGACACTCCAGGATGCCCAAAAAGGCTGCCGCCCGGTCTATTTTCCAGTTGGCTATAGGAATGTACCAGCCTATGATCGCTATCTTCTCTCGCCCGGCACACATTTCACTGGACCAGCCATCGTCGAAGAACGCGAGTCGACCGTCATTGTAGGACAGAATTGTGATTGCAAGATTGACAAGCAATGGAACCTTGTTGTTGATCTAATTTCACGGGCGTTGTAAACGCGGCCCCTACGTTATTTACATTAAAGGAGCTTCGTCGTGACAAACACCATCGACCCAATCACTCTGGAGGTACTCTGGAACCGCCTGCTTTCCGTCGTGAATGAGCAGCAGATAACGTTGATGCGAACCGCCTTCAGCACCATTGTACGCGAATCGCAGGATCTGGCCTGTGGCGTCTTTGATACGCGCGGTTCCATGATCGCGCAATCTCTCACGGGCACTCCCGGCCATATCAATGCAATGGCAACCGGAGTCCGTCATTTCCTGCACACTTATCCCCCCGAAACGCTCTCGCCCGGCGATGTGCTGATCACCAACGATCCCTGGCAAACCGCCGGACAGATTAATGATATGACCATCCTCAATCCTGTCTTCAAAGGCGAACGCATCGTTGGCTACTTCGCCAGCACCTGTCACTCACCCGATATTGGTGGGCGCATCTTCTCGGCACAGGCACGCGAGGTCTATGAAGAGGGATTGCGCATTCCCATCACCAAACTATTTATACGCAACGAGCCCAACCAGGAGCTTTTTAAGATCATTCGCGCAAACGTGCGTACACCCAATGAAACAATCGGTGATCTCTACGCTCAAACTTCGTCGGGCGCGGTCGGTGCGCGTGAACTCCTTCATTTTATGGACGAGTTTGGTCTGGACAGTATCGATCCACTCGCCGATGAGATCATTACGCGTTCGGAACGGGCCATGCGCACCGCCATTCGTCAATTGCCCAATGGACGCTACGAGAATGAGTCCTGGAGTGATGGCTTCGATGAACCGATCCGCATCAACGTGGCCGTGACCATCGAGGACGAAGATATGTACATCGACTTTGCTGGTTCGTCCCCTCAGAGTCCCTGGGGCATCAACGTGGTCCTGAACTATACCCATGCATATGCTTCATTCGCCATTAAGGCGGCCATCAGTCCTGAAATTCCGCATAATGCGGGCGCATTCAATCCTGTCCATGTGACGGCTCCGGCTGGTTCTATTCTGAATTGTCAGGAACCTGCCCCGGTTGCCTCGCGCCACATTATCGGCCATTTCTTGCCCGGCGTCATCTTTGGTGCCCTTGCACAGGCCATGCCCGGACATCTCATCGCCTGCGGAGCCGACCCGATCTGGTTGTCGGTCTGGCATGGAAAATGGCCCGCAGCACAGGAATCCTTTACCTTCAGCCTGTTTCAGTGTGGTGGCACCGGGGCACGCGCGATCAAAGATGGCCTGAGCGCTACCGGCTTCCCCAGTGGTGTCGCAGGAGTCCCAACCGAAGTGATCGAGAGCTTAACTCCGCTTATCCAATCCCGCCGTGAGCTCCGTACCGACTCAGGTGGGGCCGGAACCTATCGCGGAGGTCTAGGGCAATGGACAGAATTTGCTTATCGCGGCGCTACTCCCTGGGCAATTTCTCCCCTGGCAGACCGCACCCGCTTCCCCGCAACCGGACTGAACGGCGGGAAAGATGGTGCGCTCGGCGAATTTATCGTCAATGAAAATATTCGTCCACAACCAAAAGCCCTGTTTACGCTTGAGCCTGCTGCTCGCGTCCACCTTAATCTACCGGGTGGTGGAGGCTATGGCAACCCGCTGCAGCGTCCCCCGGAACTCGTACTGAATGATGTTATTAATGGTTATATCTCGCTTGAAGCTGCCGAAAGAGAATATGGGGTGGTCGTTCGCTATCTCGGTGAACAGAACCAGATCGTACGACTTCCCAAACTGTATGTTATTGATGAGGAGGCGACAGCATCACGACGAGCTCCATTGCTCAATACATAATACATTCCAAATTTACGTAAATAATGTTAAACAACGTAGAGACCCGATTTATCGCGTCCACCAATTTATTGACCTGTACCAAATACACACACATGCCACCTTATCCATCTATTACCCCCATCAACGTAGGGACCCGATTTATCGCGTCCACCAATTTATTGACCTGTATCAAATACACCACTATCTTTATACAATTTGTCCAACTGCCAACGCATAGGATTGTTGACGATATAGAAACGTGTAGCATCGAGGGCTTTATCATCGGAAAGAACGCTCTCATAAAACCCCTTTTGCCATGCAAAACCGGGTGTTGTAATATGTATATGGTAGGTCGCCTCACCCTTGAATGATCGGACAATTTGTCCAAGGACAGGCATCTGCTTGTAGGGATGGACCACATTTTGCCTATATTCCTTGAAACGTTCAGGAACATGCTCGGTATTCACTTTTCGATAAAGAATGGGTTGCTCGTCTTTTAAAATGATGATGCCATGTATGTGATTTGGCATGATAACATACTGATCTAGTTCGATGCCAGGGAAACGCCGTGGTAGTTTGTCCCATGCATGCTGAACGATCAGACCCTTGTGGTTCAGATGCATTTTGCCATCGTCAATTTTTCCAAACACGAGTTTGTGGTCTTTGACACAGATGGTAATGAAGTAAAAACCAGGTTGTCTATAATCGAAATCTCGTAAGCGCATTGTGCGCCGTTCTGGTCCGTGCGTTGACATCATCTTCCTCCCTATCTACGTTTCCGTGCAAAATGATATGTACTAAGATTTAGCAATTCTAATCACAATATATATTTATAGTTTTGCATATCCAGTTACATTTGTCAATACCATATAATACAGGTCAATAAATTGTTGGACGCGATAAATCGGGTCCCTACTGTTCTATTCCTTATGCATTATACAGGTCAATAAATTGTTAGACGCGATAATGCTCTTTAAAAAATTGTTTTGGATACCAGAAATTGTGGGGAAACCGTATCACTGAATGGATTCCCTACCACGATGGCGATTTTTTTCCACGATCTCTGGTATCTGGATTAAATCTTTAAACAGCATAATCGGGTCCCTACGGTGATGGCAAGGAGAACAAACATGCCACATACAGAAAAAACCGACGTCCTCATCATCGGGGCCGGAATTATGGGCGCGTCCTGTGCCTTCCATCTTGCCGAGCAGGGCGCAAAAGTAGCGATACTGGAGGCACAAAAAGCGCCTGCAATGGGTTCAACCGCACGTAGCGCCGCCGGAGTACGCACACAATTCACGGAAGAAGTCAATATTCGCATTTCCTGGGAAAGTATTCAGACCTACCAACACTTCTCTGACCTCTATGGAGAGGACGCCGGATATCGTCCCAATGGCTACCTGATGCTCGTCCCACCTGAACGCTGGGCTACACACCTGGAAAGCGTCAAATTGCAGCAACACATAGGTGCGCCTGTAAACGTGTTAAGCGTAGAAGAAGCTCAAAGCATCATACCATTTGATACTACCAATATTGCCGGGGCGACTCACGGCCCAGCCGATGGCATCATCGATCCTCATAGCGTTACATTAACCTATTTGAGGATGGCAAAAGAAAGGGGAACATCTATCCACATGGACACGCCCCTTACCAGTGCCAAACGAGCAGGCAACATCTGGCAGGTGGAAGCGCCAGAGGGGCTTTTTGAGGCTGAGTATCTCGTGAATGCTAGCGGACCCTGGGCAGGCGAAGTTGCCAGGCGTGCGGGCCTGGAGGTGCCAATCCATGCATCAAAGCGCATGGTTTATACAACTGCACCGACAACCTGGCAGCACGTCTATCCCACGACAATTGATCTCGCAACTGGTTTCTACCTGCGCAGTGAGGGTCGCCGCGTCCTCTTTGGCCGTTCCAATCCCGACGAGCCAGCAGGATTTACGGAGGGAATAGATTGGGATTGGTTTGAGTTGACGCTCAAGGTGGGACTTGAACGTTTCCCATGGTTAGGTGAGATGGGCCTGGATCGCAAATCATGCTGGTGGGGCTATTACGAAATCACGCCTGATCATAATCCTATCCTTGGCCGTATGCCAGGTGTAGAGAACTGGATCAACGTGGCGGGTTTCTCTGGTCATGGTGTGCAGCAAGCGCCAGCCGTGGGAAGATTGATGATGGAGGAGATCATGTTGGGGCGAGCGAGGTCGATTGATATTGAGGGGTTGAGGATGGAACGTTTTTTGGGTGGACAGGATAATCGTGAAAGGGAGCTTAATATCATTTAATCGCTGTTCGTGCCAGGTAATCCTCTATATAGAGCTTTGTTGTATGACAGGGCCGCTTTTTTTGTCGTGCGCGAGCTTAACATATTCGCACATTTCTTCTGCTGACAATTGCTATTGAAGAAAGTAAAATAGAGGAGCAATAAAATTTTGCGCCTCCACCCCGCAGAATTCTCTGATTTGCACGTTCTTACAGATTAAAGAAAGTAGAGATTACTCTATGAAATCCCACACCGTCTACCTTACATTCAACACAAAAAAACGCAAAGAGATCGTCCCCATCACCGACAAGGTAGAAAGCATCATTCGCGACAGCGGCATACAGGAAGGCTTCGCGTTAGTCTCCGCTATGCATATCACCGCATCCGTTATCGTCAATGACGAAGAACCTGGTCTGTGGAAGGATATCCTGGAATGGGTCGAGCAGGTCGCACCCGAAAATCCCAACTATCGCCACCATCGTACCGGCGAAGATAATGGTGATGCACACTTGAAAAATCTCCTGCTCCATCACCAGGTAATCCTACCTGTAACCAAAGGTCGTTTCGACTCTGGTCCCTGGCAACGCGTCTTCTATTGCGAATTCGACGGCCAGCGCAACAAACGCGTCATCGTCAAAGTTATCGGAGAATAAACCCACACGTAGTCAGAGATCAACTCATCAACTCGTATAACATTGACACATTTTCCAGAACGTGCTATTCTAGTCTCGCCGTAATTCAGGTCACAGGTGTACTGAAAAAAGAAAATACAGATCCCCATTTGAGGGGAAGAGGTGAGAAGTAACAAAACATGGCTGTCAGAATTCGTTTAAAACGTACAGGTAAGAAGAAAGCCCCAAGCTATCGTGTTGTAGTGGCCGAATTGAGTTCTCCACGCGATGGGCGCATTATTGAGAATATTGGTTGGTACAATCCACGCGTAGAACCCTCTGCGATCAATATTAATGAGGAAAAGGCGCTGGGCTGGTTAAAAAATGGTGCCCGGCCCACCGATTCGGTGGAAAGTTTGCTCAAGCGTGCTGGTATTTTACAGCGTTTCGAGCAGTCACGTGTTGCCGAAGCGCCTGCTACAGCTTCTACAGAGGCATAGTTGTATCTGAGGGGTGAGATATGCGTAAGTTAATTGAGTACGTGGCCCAGTCACTGGTCGATGATCCTTCGGCAGTAGAGGTACGTGAAGTTCGCAATGATCGCAATGCATTGGTCCTAGAACTCCATGTTGCACCCGACGATTTCGGGAAGGTGATCGGTCGTCAGGGACGCGTTGCCAAGGCGATGCGTACACTGTTGCGTGCCGGTGGTACTCGTGAAGGACGCCATACCTCGCTAGAGATTCTCTAGGCAGAGAGCAGATCAGGAAGAGCAGTATGCCAACACAGAAGATTACAGAATGGGCTACTATCGGCAAAATAGTGGCCCCTTTTGGTCTGCGAGGCGAGCTGAAGGTAAGTTCATTGACGGATATCCCCGACCGCTTCGCCCAGTTGGAGGAAGTGTATCTCAGTCCTGATTACACACGCTATACCATCAAAGAGGTGCGTCCCTACAAGGGCAATATGGTGTTGCTCAAAATAGATGGGGTTACTAATGCGACGGTTGCTGAGTCTTTACGCGACCACGATCTCTGTATCCCTGCCGACCAATTGTCGAAACTGCCGCCCGACTTTTATTACCAGCACGATATCCTTGGCCTGTCGGTCGCGAAACTTGATGGGCGTATCGTGGGCACAGTAGTCGATATTATGCCAACTGGTGGGAACGACGTGTATGTTATCAAAGCGCCAGATGGAAAGCAGTTTCTTATACCAGCCGTCAAAGCTATCATCAAACAGATTGACCTTATTCGTCGTGTCATGTATATTGACCCTATAGGTGGTCTGCTCGACGACGATGCAGTGCTTGACGAGCCAGATACGTCAACACAGGAAAGGGAAGAATAATTTTTTAACCATACGCTATTGTAGGAAGGAATAAACCCGGCGTTTTGTGTGTTGCAATTGGTAGAGGCTCTTGAAACGGATGTCCTTTGAAGGACGTGTATCTAGTAGAGACTGAAACAGCTTTTAATAGTTGCAACGAGACGATCAAAGCGTCACAGTATTCTGGAGGGAGATGTCTCATGTCCGACCGTATCCCGACTCTTGCTGATGTATGTAGTGCTATTGCTGAAGGGCATGTTCCGGTTGCTATCGATGGCTCGATGTACCAGGTAAATGCTCTGGAACTGCGTCGCTACTTCAGCAAACTTCGTCCCCTTCCCACTATTTCAACGACTTCCGATCCTTCGTCCCATACTGACTCTTCTGCGTGGTCTACGTCCACCACAACCTCAGTTGCATAGGCTCTCAGGAGCCGTTTTTTTATGTTTAATATGTGGCAAGGGAGGCAGATTGGTAGTCAGGGGAGTTGCGTGAGGAGCGAGGAACGACTATAATATGACCTGAGCCGGATAGGCCGCTGGACAGGTGGGCCTCGTCTTTTGCTTGCTGGACGTATCCCTGTAGCTACAGCGCATATAGTCCGAATGCTTTCCTGTGCGTCGTGCAACGCGTCGCCAGGTAAAATTGAGGAAGGTTTATTTTATGGAGCCAATCGATACAGATTTTGATTATGTCGCGCAACAATCGCGTAAAACTGATCTACGCGCCCGCTTCAACTGGTTGTATATTCTCCCCACTCTTGGAGTGCTCTGGGTGGTCTTTCTTACCCTGGCTGTGATTTTCCAGTGGCCTCTGGCTGGTGATGTCGATACAATCATGGTGCTAATTGTGCTACTCTTCGTTGTGATTGTCGCACTGCTCTTCTGGGCTATGGCACCCAAATCTAATCGGGAATAATTGCTTGAATAAAAATAGACGTTCCTGAGCGAACGTCTATTTTTGTTGGATATAACCCTTGTGCTTCAAATGTAGGAGCAGCATGGACTATAAATCCATGCGTTGATACTAATTCCTTTTGCGCGAGGAGATGTAGGGGCCGCATTTATGTCGCCCAGATGCGGGTGGTCTGTTCAATGCACCGGACGCACCTGGGCGACATAAATGCGGCCCCTACATCTCAATCAATTGCCAACCATCTTTAACGACCTCGATACTCACTTCTTCTCCCCATATCACACATGCCAGCAGTTCAGTGGATTCGACCAACCGTGGACCAGAACGATTGACGTAGCTGTTGCCGTCAATGGCATAGACACGTCCTTTACGCACTGCCTGTAATGTTTTCCAAATAGGATGCTGTTTCAACAGGTTCACATCTTGCATCGTGCGTTCGAGGAGAAAGCCACAAGGAGCGAGCACCAGGATGTCGGGATCGGCTACCTGCAATTCTTCCCATGACAGCCAGGGTGCGTGCTGCCCAATTTCACCGAAGACATTCTCACCACCAGCATAGGTGATTAGTTCCGGCGTCCAGTTGCCAGCAGCCATAAGCGGATCAAGCCATTCTAGTAGTGTGATGCGCGGTCTCGGCTGGCCTTCGCTAAGCCTGAGCGTTATGTCCTGCAAATGCCCCAGACGTTGCTGATAGCTCCGTACCAGCTCGTGTGCCTGTTCGAGACGATCCAGCGCTTTCCCCACACGGAGCACATCCTCCCATACATCATTTAATCGATAAGGAGTGAGTGAAACGACACGTGGTTGCAATCCCGTCAGGTGTCGTATTGCTTGTCTGACATCGCGTTCGCTTACAGCACAGACTTCGCATTGTGTCTGAGTAAATATTACGTCGGGGCGGAGCTGTTGTAAAAGGTCCACATCAAGCGCATAGATGCTCAGTGCTTTGAGCGCATCTCCCTGTACTGTCTCTTTACTCTGAACAAGTTGTTTGATCTGGGCGTCGATCTGTTCGCTACTGGTGTTTATGTTGATCTGCGTTGTGCTGACAACAGGTAAGTGCAGGATTTCAGGAGGATAGTCACACTCGTGGGAACGTCCGACCATCTGTTCGAGGCAACCAAGTTCAGCAATGATCTCAGTCGCACTGGCAAGAAGGGAAACGATGCGCATACCTGGTCCTTTCTATTATGGTCTTATCCAGGTTTATTATAACATTCCTCAGAAAGGATCATCACAAGCTCTCAGATACCACGCTGCTACTAATGCTGAGTCACCAATTTGTAGTAGATAATCGTGTTCTTAAAAAGTGAAACCAAAGCGATTTTTAAGAATAGGAGTAAAAATATGCTACAACTTGGATGGAAAGCTGGCCCAGAACAATATCCACCAGTAGAATTAATGGACTATGCAATTAGCGCTGACAAGGCGGGATTTGACCTGATCGATGTCAGCGATCACTTTAATCCCTGGAGTCCGGAGGGACAGGCACCGTTTACCTGGACGTGGTTAGGGGCAGTGGCGACACAAACACAGCGCAGCATTCTCAGCCCTGGCGTTACGTGTCCGATTCTGCGTTATCATCCGGCGATCATTGCGCAGGCAGCGGCGACGGTTTCACATTTCGCGCCTAATCGAACGTGGCTCGGTCTTGGTACAGGTGAAGCACTCAATGAGTTTGCGGCGACAGGGCAATGGCCGACTTATGCCGAGCGCCGAGAACGCCTGGCTGAAGCTATCGACCTGATACGCGCACTCTGGAGCGGCGAAGAGGTGACGTTCGAGGGCAAATATTACCAGACGCAAAAGGCAAAGCTCTATACGCCTCCCGCTTCACCGATACCCATTATCATCTCAGCAACGGTTCCACATAGCGGTGAGTTTGCGGGTAAGTATGGTGATGGTCTGTGGAGCGTTGGTGGGAAGCAACCTGAAATGTACAAAGGCATCATCAAGAATTTCGAGAAGAGTGCCAGGAAGGCTGGCAAAGACCCATCCCGTATGCCACGCCTGATCGAATTGAACGTGGCCTACACTAATAATATTGATGCAGCCATTCAGGAACAGCTCAAGTATTGGGCCGGAACCTATATACCAGCACTCTTTGAGCAGAACATCTATACGCCCGCCATGTCTGCTGAGAATGGTGAAGTTGTTGGTCCAGATACCGTTAAGAAGACGGGTTGCTTCTCGTCAAATCCTGACGATCATGTCAAATATGTGCAGCAGCATCTTGAACTGGGCTTTACCTGTCCCATCTTCCACACAGCGGGACCAGACCAGAAGGGCTTTCTAGAAAACTTTGCTCGCGATGTATTCCCACGATTGAGAGCTTTAGACCGGCGCTAAAGAGTACGATACTTGTTAAAAGAGCTGTCCTTTACTCGGGACGGCTCTTTACTATTTTTGAGCACTCCGAAAATGTTGTAAACTACATTGACATGCTCCACATAGTCTTACCCAGAGAACGTGAGTAAGAAGTGATCTGTACAGGCACAAGCGTGTATTGGAAATGAGTAACGTCCAGGAATGGACGTCTTAGTCTCTCAAAGACAGTGATGAAGATGTTCCCACCACTAGAGAGAACATGCAAGGAAAGCAAAATTATGAAAAGAAACATCGGTCGCCGTCGCTTTTTAGAGCTCTCGGCAATGACCACTGCTGCTGCCGTTGTTGGCGGTGCAGGTGAGCACACACTCCTTAATGCCCAGATGGCATCAGCTCAGGCCACAACGTATAGCCCCCCGGCCTCCAATCGGGTCGATACGCTTATCGATACGGGATGGAAGTTCTTTCGGGGCGATGTCAGCGGTGCACAATCACCTACCTTTAATGACTCTAGTTGGTCGGGCGTGACGTTACCTCATACATGGAACAACATCGATGGCGAGAACGGTGGCACCTATTATCGCGGCATCAGTTGGTATCGTCTCCATTATACCGTGCCCGCTGCCTACGCCGGGCGTCGACTCTATCTTCAATTCGATGGGGCCAGCCTCGTCAGCGATGTCTACGTCAATGGTACCTATCTGGGTGAGCACCAGGGAGGATTTGCCACATTTCGCTTCGATGCTACCTCAGCTCTTAATGTTGGAGGCGAGAACGTCATTGCAGTGAAAGTTAATAATGCTTACAGTACCGATATTGCTCCTCTTAATGGCGATTTCACCGTCTTCGGAGGTCTCTATCGCGATGTGCACCTCGTTGCTACCGATACTGTGCATATGCAAATGATGGATCATGGCTCCTCAGGCCTTTTCGTACGCCAGACCAACGTGAGCTCGGCATCTGCTAATCTACGCATAACGGCTGAGACGTGGAATGATAGTGGCACGTCTCAGAATATGACGGTTCAGACAATCATTGTGGATGCCAGTAATACAATTGTGCAGACGCTCTCCTCTACACAGACAGTGACGGCACATACGGGTTCTAATTTTGTACAGACTACCACCATTGCTAACCCCCATCTCTGGAATGGTCAAAATGATCCCTATCTCTATCGTGTCTATGCACAGGTGCAGGTTGGCTCCTCCGTCAAAGATATCGTTTCTGTTCCACTGGGATTGCGCTCGTATTCCATCGATCCCAATAATGGCTTCTTCCTCAATGGGCATTACCTTAATCTACATGGCGTCAATGTGCACCAGGATCGCCTGGATCAAGGGTGGGCTATCAGTAATGCAGAAGTGGATCAGGATTTCCAATTGATCACGGCAATGGGAGCCAATGTAATCCGCACGTCACACTATCAGCATGCCCAGCGGCTCTATGACAATGCCGATGCCAATGGCGTTATTATGTGGTCTGAGCAGCCTATCATCAATGGCATTCTTACGACGACAGCGTTCACGCAAAATGCTGAACAGCAGTTAACTGAGATGATTCGTCAGAACTACAATCATCCTTCGATTATCTTCTGGAGTATTGCGAACGAAGTGGGCGACAACGCCGCAACCAATACGCTACTCCAGGCGCTTAATGCTATTGCGCATGCACAAGATCCAGATCGCATCACCACGCTAGCCAGCAATGGTACAGCGGGTAATGCCGTATCAAAGCATACCGATACAGTCGGCTATAACCGCTACTATGGCTGGTATGGTGGCAGTTTCAGCGATCTGGAAGGCGACTTGACCAGCACGCATAAGAACTTTCCGACGATGAGTTTCGCGTTGAGCGAGTATGGGGCAGGTGCAAGCATCTACCAGCATGAGGCGAATCCAACTCAGCCAGTGACCACGAGCAATTTGCACCCTGAAGAGTGGCAGAATCTCTTCCATGAGGCTTACTGGCAGACGTTGAAGGACAAGCCCTATGTCTGGGGAAAGTTTGTCTGGGTCATGTTTGACCTGGCCTCTGCTAATCGCCATGAAGGAGATCATGCTGGACGTAACGATAAAGGACTATGCACCTACGACCATAAAACCTGCAAGGATGCCTACTTCTGGTACAAGGCGAATTGGACAACAGCACCTTTTGTCTATATAACCGACCGGCGTTTCGTCACCCGCACCTTGCCGAGCGCGAATATTAAGGTGTATGCCAATACGAACTCGGTGACTCTGACGGTCAATGGTGTTTCATTGGGGACGAAGACCAGTACCAACCACATCTTCTTATGGCCCAATGTTGCCTTGCAGGCAGGCAATAATACCGTGAAAGCGGTGAGTACACAAGGAAGTAATACGTATACCGATGTTGTGACGTGGACAAGGCAGTAAAATCTGGTATATAGGGGATCGCAGATAGGTAGAGGGGTCGTAGATAGTAGAGGCTCGCGCACGGGCTTATAAATGCATTGACTCCAACAAATTGCATCAAATCCAGTAGGGACCAGCTTGAGCGCGTCCACGATTTATCGCTTCCTCCCCGTTGAACTCTCAATGTATGGTGGAGGAAAGGAAAGGAAAGGAAAGGAAAGGATAAATCACGGACGCGCTCAAGCTGGTCCCTACTGGATTTGGCGTATTTCATGCAGGAGTCTCCTTCTCTCGTCGTTTTTTTGAATTTGTTGGAGTCAATGCTTATAAATGGCGCCCCTACACTATGGGGATAGAGAGGTCAGAGAGAACAATATCATCTCTGATCCGATCCCCATGGTGTAGGGGCGCCATTTATAAGCCCGTGTTATGTGCATTGGCTGTTGTCTTCTCGCCCACCACACCCTATACTTGCCAATAACACACGAACATCCTATCATTTCTCTTTCTAGAGAGACAGGCAAATTAAGGATATCTTTTCATGCAACTTACCTCCTTGCGCATTCCTCGTCCATGGGCATATTCTGGTCGTCTGTTAATTGTTGTTTTTGGCTTATTTATCTTTTCCGTTGGTGATGTATGTACTTATCGTGCTAACGTGGGGCTCGGGCCGTGGGATGTGCTGCAGCAGGGCATCAGTTTTCATACGCCGCTTTCCTTTGGTACAGCCAGTATCGTCGTTGGTGCTGCATTGATCGTGTTGAGCCTGTTTCTGAAGGTCTATCCGGGGATTGCTACAGTGCTGAATATGTTGCTGATTGGCATATTTATTAATCTGCAACTACAGATGAACTGGTTGCCTGATCTGTCGGCGCAACCATGGCTGCTCCGTGTGCTTGTCGATATGCTTGGTGTTTTCCTTATCGGGCTTGGAAGCGCCATCTACATTGCTCCGCATATGGGGGCTGGTCCGCGTGATGGCCTGATGTTGCGGCTAAATGTGCTCACGGGAGTACGTATTGCGATTATGCGTGCGGCGCTTGAATGTTCGGTTCTGCTCATTGGCTTTTTGTTGGGTGGAAGCATTGGAATTGGAACACTTATCTTTGCCTTTGGCATTGGTTCCTGCATCGAGATTGGTTTCTGGCTACTGAACAGGTTGTTGACTAGCCTGGGACTACCACCCGTAAGCGTTCAGCGGCCATCTGTGCAGAAACCGGTGTCAGACCCCGTACCTCTCCATCGAGAGTGACATCTTGAGGGTCAACGCTGGTAGTGATAGTGACACCTCGTGCCTGGATGTGATGAATGCCGGGAATGCCAGTAAGTTCGGCTGGATACAGGTCTGGATAACGTTCGTGCCATGCTTGAGACGCTCCAGGCTGCTGTTCTGAGCGGCTAAAGAAGTGGGAGAGCGTCGTGTTGAGGTTTTTCAGGTCGATATCCTCGATCACGATAATATCCAGTAGACCATCATAGAGTGTTGCTCTGGGTACAGAAAGTTGCCATGAGCCACCGAAGATCGGAGCATTGATCACCGTTGCCTGCAGCGACTGGCAATGCAATATCGTGAGTTGTTCGTTCAGCACTGGTGGTTGTGTAAAATCGGTTGGAGAATAAATAGCCAGCCCTGTAAATTGAAGCTCCATCTCTAATGCAGTATGATTGCGCAATACTTCGAGTGCAGCGAATGGGTAGGTCATACGTCCATAGCGCTTACGTGTGGCGACATTGGTTGCGAGGCGTGCGAACTCCACGTTGAAGCCAACCGTTAGCGCATGGACAAAGAAGCCATGGTGCTGTTTCTTCACTTCTGAAGAGCCCGGGCGGCCCGGATGGGAAGAGGCGGCATGTGAAGTCTGTTCGGCTGGTTGCACAACACCGACATCGACCTCAATGAGTTGGCCATCTGTAAGCAACTCTACGGCTGCCTGTATATCCTGTGGAATACCCAGTGAGCGTGCAATATCATTGGAGGTGCCCAGTGGCAGAATAGCGAGTGGTAATCCACACCCGCTGATATGGGTGGTCACGCCGCCTACGAGGCCATCTCCACCGGCGGCTACGACAAGGTCAATGCCTCGTTCTTTCCACTGTGGACCTTGTTCGGGTAGGCCATCCAGTTGCGCGATGGAGAGCACATCGACGACCTCAACAGAGTGGTCCCGTATAGAACTGATGGTCAGGTTGAGTTGAGATGAGCGACCAGAATGCGGGCTATGTACAACAAGTATTTTGTTTATCTTCAACAAGACGGTAGCTCAATCCTTATGATATGTTTGCTGCTAAATTTGTTCTTAGTATAGCGTGAATTGAGAATGGTATGCAATGTCCAGAGTGGTACTCTATCAAGGTTCACTTCATCCATGGTTTCGTTTGTTGACGTTTCCTGGCGACGTGTCGATGTTGATAGCGTGGACTATGGCCTTCCTGTGGAGCTTCAACTTCAACATTATAGCGCCTGCCCCAGTAGTCGTTGTAAGTGAGGATTCCGTCGCGGCGACGGGGTCCTAATAGGCCAATGGGCTGTCCAGAAGATGGTACCTTTCGCTTTATGACAAACACAATTCCCACGATAGGACCTACTATGGTTATCAATAGTGCCATAATAATTGCAATTGGATCCATGATTGCTGTGCTTCTTTCTCGCTTTTTTGGACGGTATGGTATTCAAGATTGGTATAATCTTAACAATATTAACGTAGCGAGAACATAAAAATAAAATGCATCCTGGGAGGCTCGCTATAGAGATTGATCCTGACCGTATGGGTGTGATAATGCTCTTTGACAAATCAATACGGATACAATTTTAGCAGCCCCCCGCGCCTTCAGCTGAGTAAAATAAGGACTACCCACTAGACACCTGGAAGCAGGAGCTTTGCAATCCTGCCCGATAGAGAAGCTCCTGATCCCATTCTGCAGCCAGATTACGGACGATTAGAGTCCTAGCGACTCAATAGTATCCAGGACCTCTTGCGCATGGCCGTCTGCTTTGACTTTCGGCCAGACTTTACGCACGATACCTTCTTTATCAATAAGAAAGGTTTCACGGTTCACACCCATATACTTCTTCCCATACATGTTCTTTTCTTTCCACACACCGTAGAGTTGTGAAACCGTTGTGTTGGTATCAGCGAGCAGTGGGAAAGGCAAACCGTACTTTTCCGCGAACTTCTGGTGTGATGCGAGATCATCAGCACTGACGCCCAACACTACAACGCCCCGTTTCTGCATAACATGGTTCGCGTCGCGGAACGAGCAGGCTTCGGCCACACAGCCAGGCGTGTCGTCTTTTGGATAGAAATAAAGTACCGTCACGTGATTTCTTAGGGCACTTAACTGCACCTGGCCGTCTTTTACTACATCCTCGCTGCCAATAGCTGGAAGCGTGAAATCAGGAGCTGGTTGCGACTCCTTAACCAGTGTATCACTCATATAAGTAGTATCTCACTTCAATGCAATTTGTTTACAAACGTTCAAACTAGTTGAACGTTTTCAGTGTACCACAGAAAAAAGCGTAACAGCTATCTCTGCCATGGGATGGCTGTCAATGTGCATCTAATTTTCATAACATATTTCAATGAAATGATCATACCATGGTTAAAAATCAGAAGCGAGATTATTATTCCCCGCTTATAAGATCATCATTTTCCACTTTGTAATCAGAATAGACAACCTTCTCCCCAAAATGGTATGTATACACAGAATGAACCCAATTGAATGAATGTTTTTGTATGTTTCCATTATTTTCATCAAAGAAAGAGAGGCAGTAGTATGCGTAATACTTTGAGAATGAATGTGCTGGCTGTTCTTCTCACAGCGCATCGCTCAATTCGTATCAGCAATGTCCCTCTTTTTATTCGGTGAGCAATAGATGCTCACTAGAGATTGAAGCCGCTTCAGAGAAGGGCAGGGTAACCCTTTACATTTTCAGAAGGAGGTGCAGGAGGATGGTCAGTCCTATCGCACCTCTAGCCTCTCAATTCCTGCTTGGAGATGCGCGATCACATCCCTTGTCGGCTCTCGCGTGCAGATTGTTTCGCACCAACATGAGGACCAAGTTCATCGTTCGCAAATAGAATGAAAAGGAGTTCATTTATGCAGCAAGTTCACGTGCATGTCCGTGCACGCCACCTCATCGCCTGTGTCTTGTTAATAGCATTATCTAGTGTGGCCCTCCTGGGTCTTGCATCGTACTAGCAAAAGGTTCATGCAGCATCAACTGTCAATATTATGCCTTTGGGCGACTCGATCACCGGCTCCCCCGGCTGTTGGCGTGCTCTACTCTGGAATCACCTCCAGAGTACGGGCTATACCAATATTAATTTTGTAGGGACATTGAACAACTCAACAGCATGTGGGATTCCCTTTGACGGCGACAATGAAGGACACGGTGGCTATCTGGCAACCAACATTGCCAATCAGAATCTCTTGCCCGGCTGGCTCGCTGCTACCAATCCAAATATTGTCATGATGCATCTCGGAACAAATGATGTCTGGAACAATATCCCTCCAGCAACTATTCTTGCAGCCTATAGTACTCTGGTGAATCAGATGCGTGCGAACAATCCAAACATGAGGATTCTGGTAGCCCAGATTACGCCGATGAATCCCAGCGGATGTTCCTATTGTGCACAGGGCGTGATCAACCTTGATGCGGCTATTCCAGCATGGGCCAGTTCTAAATCCACCGCACAATCTCCGATTATCGTGGTAGATCAATGGACGGGGTATAACGATAGTACGGATACCATCGATGGAGTCCATCCAAATGCTTCAGGCAATGCGAAGATAGCGGCCAAATGGTATCCACCTCTGACAGCCCAGATCAATAGTTTTAATGGGAGTACTCCTACACCCACTCCGACCCATACTCCCACTCCGACCCATACTCCCACTCCGACCGCAACCCCAACGTCAGGTAGTAGTTGTAAGGTCAGCTATGTCATCCAGAATCAGTGGACTGGTGGCTTCACCAACAGCACCACGATCACCAATACCGGCTCAAGTGCGATCAGTAGTTGGACCTTGAAATTTACCTTCCCCGCCAGCCAGCAGGTCACTGAGGGCTGGGACGGGACCTTCTCGCAATCAGGCAGCCAGGTGACCGTCACCAACATGAGTTATAACGGGACCATCGCGTCAGGTGGTTCGCTCTCTCTGGGCTTTAATGGCACCTGGACCACAAGCAATCCTAACCCGACCTCGTTCACCTTGAACGGCGCAACCTGTAGTACATCGTAGTTTATTCAGTCAAGGAGGAATGCACACTCTTCCCATCATCTACGAATAATACCAATCTGCGATCACCGGTACAAGTTCTACACGGGCAATGGCACCCGTGAAACGCTTCTGACAGGAGACCTCTACTGCTCAACAGCAATGGAGAGTGGCAAGCCTCCTGATGGATGAAACATGAAGAAAAAAAGCGCTACGGGCGTCATCAATCCAGTTGCCTATTTTGCCAGTGCGAGCATGCGTTCAAGGGCAACGCGAGCCCAATGAGCGATATCTTCATCTACGCTGACTTGATTGATCACCTCGCCATCAAGTAGAGCGTCCAGAACCCAGGCGAGATAGGCCGGGTGGATGCGGTACATGGTAGAGCAGGGACAGACGATTGGATCAAGGCAGAAGATGAACTGATCAGGATGTTCCTGGGCTAGACGGTGCACGAGATTAATTTCGGTGGCAACTCCCCATTGCGTACCAGCGGGAGCACACTCGATCTGCTCGATGATGTATTCGGTTGAGCCATAAAAATCGGCGGCGGCAACGACTTCCTGACGGCACTCAGGGTGAACCAGGATTTTGATGCCGGGATAGGTTGCACGCGCCTTTTCGATCTGCTGGACGCTGAAACGCATATGGGTAGAACAGTGGCCTTTCCACAGAATGATCTTTGCACGTTCGATCTCCTCCTCAGCATCCTCAGAGGCCATAGGATCTTTGGGATTCCAGACGGCCATCTGCTGCTCAGGGATACCGTATTTGAGCGCAGTATTGCGACCAAGGTGTTCATCGGGGAAGAACAGAACGCGTTTCCCCTGTTTGAAGGCCCAGTTGATAACGGCAGGAGCATTGGATGAGGTGCAGACGATGCCACCATTGCGACCACAGAAGGCTTTGAGGTTAGCGGCAGAGTTCATATACGTCACCGGAATAATACCAGCATCGTCTCCAAGTTGATCCTCAAGCATCTGCCAGCATTCCTCCACTTCAGCGATGTTTGCCATATCGGCCATGGAACAGCCAGCGGCAGGATTAGGCAGGATGACTTTCTGATGTGAACCACTCAAGACATCAGCGCTCTCAGCCATAAAGTGAACGCCACAGAAGAGGATGTAATCGGCCTGGGGACGTGCGGCAGCCAGTTGCGCCAGTTTAAAAGAATCACCACGATAATCCGCATATTTGATGATCTCATCGCGCTGATAGTGATGGCCGAGGATAACGAGGCGTTCGCCAAGTATTTCCCTCGCGACTGCGATGCGACGATCCAATTCCTCGCCAGACATTTCAGCGTAAAATGAAGGAATATTATCGTTGCGTTTCGACAGATCGTGTTTCGCACGTGTGCGTGGTGAGAGCAGTGGCAAAACGCGTGTTTCCTGGCTTTCTGCACACTCGGTGTTTACTGCCATGAGTTTTCTCCTTCAATTGCTATGAAATCAGGCAAATTCTAACGAGACATCAAAATTGGGTGCGGAGTGCGTCAAAGCCCCAAGCGAGATAAAATCAACGCCGATAGAGGCAACTGCACGCAAGCGTTCACCATTGGTACCGATATTGCCCGATGCTTCGATCAACACCTGGGGCGCATCTCTACGTATCAACTGAACTGCAGTATGCATAGTTTTGATATCCATATTGTCAAGCAGCACGACATCCGTATGAGCTTCGAGTGCCTGCTGTACTTCAGCGAGCGTTTCGCATTCGATCTCGATTTTGAGCAGATGTGGAGCTGTATGGCGCGCAGCCGCAATAGCTTGCGCAATGCCGCCCGCTGCTTTAATATGGTTATCTTTGATGAGAACGCCGTCGCTTAACCCGAAGCGATGGTTCTGACCACCGCCTATCAACACGGCTGCCTTTTCCAGACTGCGCAGCCCTGGCGTCGTCTTGCGTGTATCAAGAATGCGGGCACGGGTGCCCTCAACCGCATGCACGCATTGTGCTGTAAGAGTGGCGATGCCAGAAAGACGACCAAGAAAATTCAGCGCAACGCGTTCGGCACTGAGCAGCGAACGTGCGGGCCCACTCAGGTGAGCGAGCACATCACCAGGTTGCACTGTAGCGCCATCGTGGATCAGTAATTCAACGGAGACATGCTCATCAAACAAGCGAAAGGTCTCGGCGGCGATGGCAAGTCCAGCAATAATGCCAGACTGACGCGTGAGAATACTGCCACTGGATCGTTGCTGTTCAGGAACGGTACTCAATGTGGTAATGTCGGCAGCAGCACCGTCCTCTTCCAATGCAAGGCGAATGAGGTCAAGTGGCGGATTAAACATGATAAGTGGCCTCCTTTTGTGGTTCCATTAATTCAAATGGATCAATTGGTAGGCGTTGGAAAGCATAGTGGCGTCCGGCCTGCTGTGGATCAGGGGTCTGATAATCCGTGCGCCAGTGACTGCCCCGGCTCTCGCGACGTTCGAGAGCTGCAACAATGACGAGTTCGGCCACTTGTAGCATGTTCACCGTCTCCCTATGCCATAATCCTGTTTCTGTCTGCTCATGCAGCCTGGCTGAAAGCTGTGTATATAATGCTTGCAGTTTAGACTTTGCTTGCAGTAGTCCCTCTTCATCGCGGCAGAGAGAGACATACTGCCACATCAACTGGCGTATCTGATTTCGTACTTGCTCTGTCGTTAGATTATCCACAGTGCCGGATGACACGACACTCTGAGTTAGAGAGGAGGTATAAGGAAACGTGATGGTGTTTTTACGCACGATGCCACGTTCAGAGCGATGCGTAGGCAACACAAGTTCGTCGGCAATCCGAATACCGTAGACCAGTCCTTCAAGCAATGAGTTGCTGGCAAGTCTGTTGGCACCATGGACGCCGGTGCAAGACACTTCACCGACAGCATAGAGACTAGGAAGCGTTGTCCGCCCAGAGGTATCTACCATCACGCCACCCATACAATAGTGAGCGGCAGGAGCGACGGGCAAGAGATCGCGTGCCAGGTCAAGACCGTGCTGGCGACAGATTGCCGAGATCGTAGGAAAGCGAGCGTGCATTTTCGCAGCCGGGAGGTGGCGCAGATCAAGGTACTGACAATCGGTTCCCTCTGCAAGCATCTCGTTCAGGATAGCACGCGCGACAACATCACGAGGTGCCAGTTCGGCCTGTGGGCTGTAGCGGGACATAAAACGCTCACCTGCATGATTGCGCAAATATGCGCCTTCACCGCGTACAGCTTCTGAAATGAGATGGGAGGTACCATTTACGACCAGGACAGTAGGATGAAACTGCATAAATTCCAGGTCGATCAATGCCGCACCAGCCAGCCACGCTAGAACCAGACCATCGGCAGTCGCACCTGCAGGATTGGAGGTATGCAGCCAGAGGCCACCCGCACCACCATTTGCTAAAACAGTCGAATCAGCTTTGACATTGAATGTATGACCAGAACGATCTGTTGCGCGTACCCCGACACAACGACCTTCCTCTACAAGAAGTTTGTTTACAAATGTTTCCTCATACAGGGTAATCGAGGAGCGCGTGCGTAAAGCCGTCATCAGAGCACGCTCAATCTCTGCACCTGTCGCATCGCCGCCTGCATGAAGTACGCGCCAACGACTATGAGCGGCTTCGCGGCCCAGGAGAAAACCATCGGGAGTTGCGTGCTCAGAGCTATCAGGTTGAGCACGATCAAACTGGACGCCCATCTGTATGAGCCAGCGCACCGCTTCTGGAGCTTGCTCAACAAGAATACGCACCGCCTCTTCATCACACAAACCAGCACCAGCAGCAAGAGTATCCTGAAAATGGAGTTCGGGGCAATCATCCGCTCCCAGTGCTACCGCAAGACCACCCTGAGCATAGCGAGTATTACTCTCGCCGAGTTGTCCCTTAGTGAAAAGGACAACACGCAAATGCTCCGGCAATCTCAGGGCGACCGAGAGGCCAGCAATGCCACCTCCAACGATAGCAACATCGAACGGTTGGCTGTAGGCCATGCCTTTTATTCTCCTTTGAATAGTGTACATAATACACTTACTAGCCAGACAAAAAAGAGAAGGTGTTTCCTGTACACTAAGTTGGTAGTATACCAGATTTTTTAGCAATTGTCCAGACCAGAGAGCTTGTCTCCAGGGCCAGTGAGGACTCCCCACCTTTTCTCTTCATGACTGAGCAGAGAAAGCGGACCATGGAATAGCATAGATCCACCTCTACATTCATAACTACATAAGAATGCATCCATTATCCAGCACTCTATACTGATCATAAGTTCAAGGAATGTACAGAAAGAAGCATAAAACTGCGGTACTCCCATCATTTCCACTCCATCAACGTTCTCGACAAAAAGGAATGGTGGTACAGAAAAATTCCAAGAATCGATCGAAGGCCGAAAGGAATCGTTCCTCTGCATCGAAAATGTCAATTTTTTAGATAAAGGAAAGGAATGAGAATGAAACGTCGAGCAATTCTACTGGTGCCAAATTTCGTGCTGGTCGCTCTGCTGACAATCTGTGCAACTTCAGGGGTGTCTGCCCATAAACTAGATCTGTCAAATGAGCTATCCCCTGCCTTGCATCTCCAGAGTGGCCTGAGGCAGGCACCATTCGATACCATCAATCTTGCCTTAAACAAGCCCACGACCGCATCTTCTATAGAAAGTGCGAGTTACCCGCCTTCTAAAGCAGTAGATGGTAACCTCTCCACACGCTGGTCATCGGGAAAGGCACATGGAACTGAATGGCTGCAAATCGACCTGGGAAACATGTACGTTATCACCGGAGTGAACCTGTACTGGGAAACCGCCTATGCCACAAGTTTCCAAATTCAAAATTCCACTGATCAAATAACATGGACATCGATCTATAGTACTACAACGAGTACAGGTGGAAACAAGGTTCTGACCGGACTTTCCGGTATTGGCCGCTACCTTCGTGTCTATGCTACTCACTATGCAGCTCCATACACAAACTATTCCCTCTGGGAAGTTCAGGTGTATGGAATTGCATCTGGACCTCCTGGGCCACAAGGCCCTATCGGCTTAACTGGCCCTTCCGGTCCTATTGGCTTGACTGGTCCCTCCGGTCCTATTGGCTTAACTGGCCCTTCCGGTCCCTCCGGTCCTTCTGGTCCTTCTGGTCCTATTGGCTTGACTGGTCCTTCCGGTCCTTCTGGTCCTTCTGGTCCTATTGGCTTGACTGGTCCTTCCGGTCCTTCTGGTCCTTCCGGTCCTTCTGGTCCTATTGGCTTAACTGGTCCTTCTGGTCCTATCGGCGATACTGGTCCTTCCGGTCCCTCCGGTCCTATTGGCGATACTGGTCCTTCCGGTCCCTCTGGTCCTATTGGCTTAACTGGTCCTTCTGGTCCTTCCGGTCCTATTGGCTTAACTGGTCCTTCCGGTCCTTCTGGTCCTATCGGCTTGACTGGTCCTTCTGGTCCTATCGGCGATACTGGCCCCTCCGGTCCTTCTGGTCCTTCTGGTCCTATCGGCGATACTGGCCCTTCTGGCCCTTCCGGTCCTTCCGGTCCTTCCGGTCCTATCGGCTTAACTGGTCCTTCCGGTCCCTCCGGTCCTATTGGCGATACTGGTCCTTCCGGTCCCTCCGGTCCTATTGGCGATACTGGTCCTTCCGGTCCCTCTGGTCCTATTGGCTTAACTGGTCCTTCTGGTCCTTCCGGTCCTATTGGCTTAACTGGCCCTTCTGGTCCTTCCGGTCCTATTGGCTTAACTGGCCCTTCTGGCCTTTCCGGTCCGTCTGGAGCTACAGGAGAAATATCAAGCTTTGCAGATTTTTTTGCGTCGATACCTCCTGATAATGCCGCAACAGTTGCTCCCGGTACAGACGTAAGTTTTCCACAAGATGGACCGACTAGTGGGACTACTATTGCCCGTACTGGTCCCAGTACATTTAACCTGTCGGCAATTGGCACTTATCAGGTCTTGTTTCAGGTGAGTGTGACCGAAGCAGGTCAACTGATTTTAACTCTCAATGGCGCTGACCTGGCCTATACTGTGGTCGGGCGAGCAGCCGGCACTTCTCAGATAGTAGAAATGGCGCTTGTGACAACGACAAGCATCAATTCACTACTGACTGTACGAAATCCTGCTGGCAATTCCACAGCACTAACCATCACTCCTCTCGCTGGAGGAACGAGGCCTGTTTCAGCACACCTTGTTATCATACAGCTCAAATAGACGGAGAAAATAGAAAGGCATACACTCTATCAAACCAGCCTACAGTTTGGTTTGATAGAGTGTAGAGGTAGGACCAGGATACGATATCTCATAATCAGGCATCTTGACCACTTCATAAAAAGATGGTAGCATTCTATCCATGAGAATATTCATATCGCTCATTGGAGCATACATCCAAATGATTGAAGTTACCGCATAAGCGACCACGCCGGGCTTATGCGGTAAGACAGGCAAGCTACTGATGCATCCTGCTCTCTGTTTAGTTCCAGACAGGCAGAGACGATTAGACAGAATGCAGTAGTAGTACCCTCTTTCTTACCCACTTTCTATCTCGGCGGTGTCGCAGGACACCGCTCGTCTCGCAGCAATCTTCCCTTCGTCTTCCTCCATTGTTGCATTCGCCTTCCGGCACGAGCTGGTGCCCTCCAACTATCAAACTGTGAATATGCATCACAAAGCATCAATGGAGCAACAACCAATGACAACACTACAAAACGATGAACCGGAAACAACTATCAAACCTTCACGCCCAGTTTCGCTCTGGCGCAATCGAGACTTTCTGCTCCTCATAAGCGGCCAGGGCGTATCAGCCATCGGAACGCAGGTCTCACAGTTTGCCTTCCCACTGCTGATCCTGGCACTCACCCACTCACCCGCGCAAACAGGCTTGATTACAGCAGTACGCGGACTCCCCTACGCTCTGTTCAGCCTTCCCGCAGGAGCGCTGGTTGATCGCTGGAACCGCAAACGCGTTATGCTGCTTTGTGATGCAGGCCGAGCAATCGCACTGGCAAGCATTCCAATTGCCTTTGCGTTCGGCATCATAAATATGGCACAACTTTACCTTGTCTCTTTGCTTGAAGGAACGTTCTTTGTCTTCTTTCATATGGCAGAAGCGACAACGCTTCCTCATGTCGTGACACCGGAGCAATTATCGACGGCGGCGGGACAGAATGAAGTACTCAACTCCACATCCATACTGATTGGCCCCTCCATCGGCGGCATCCTCTATACTTTTTCCAATCTATTACCATTTCTGGCCGATGCAATTTCGTATGCCTGCTCGGTCATCTCCCTACTTTTCATCCGCGTTCCATTTCAAGAAGAGCGTGGCGGACAGCAACAGAATTTATGGATTGAGGTAAAAGATGGATTGAGCTGGCTCTGGCATCAGCACCTCATTCGCTTCATGGCACTTGTAACCGGGGGACTGATCATCTCCAGTATCGGGTACAGCCTGATTATTATCATCATCGCGCAGAGCCAGCATGTAAGCTCATTCACCATTGGACTCCTCTTCGCCAGTGGAGGTGTCGGAAGCATCGTCGGCGCATTTCTGGTTGCTCCCCTTCAGAGACGCTTTGGCTTTGCACGCGTGATGATCGCCTCAACCTGGATATGGGCGTTCTCCTGGTTGCTCTTCGCGTTCGCCTATAATCCCGTTCTGCTCGGTATTGCGAGTGGATTAAACTATACAATAGTACCTATCTATATGGTCTCGCAGTTCAGCTACCGCCTGGCGTTAATACCAGACAAGTTGCAGGGACGCGTCAATAGCGTCTTTCGCCTGATCGCCTTTGGTGGTCAGCCAATAGGACTGGCCTTGACGGGAATATTGCTTCAGAACATCGGGCCTCTGGCTACGATACTTGTGCTCTTTGTACCACAACTCGTACTTGCTATTCTGGTTACGATGAGTAGGCATGTACGGGAGGCAGGTTCTATCGAGAAATTGGCTTCCTAATACAGACAACTTATACAATACAGACAGCTTATACAAAGGAAAAGGAAGAATGAGCATACCAAAAGAAGATAACATATTTGAACAAGTGGTTCAAAAGATGGATCCCCAAAGCAAGCTGCTTTGCGATCCATTGCTCAAATTGCCCACTGGGGACTCGACGATACCACAGAAAAAACCATGCGCGAAAGGCACAGATGGTTCGTTAGCCAGGCATTTGAAAAGTTATCCACCCAAGGGATGGATTGAGTCACAAACTATTTTCATTTTCGTCTCTGTTCGCAGAGATGCGGTGCATTAGGAGGAAAAGGTGATAAAAGGCGTAGGAGCGTCACCTTGCGTGCGCCCACGTGCCAGGGACAATGTTCATAGGAAAACGGGCGCACGCAAGGTGACGCCCCTACGCCTAAGACATGACTATCATCAAATCTTCCACCACCGCTTATGCCACACCCTTGCATCTCCAACCGCGTGCAGCGTCTCCTGCCCCAAAACCGCCTGACACCTTTCCAGTTCAGAAGATGTAGCATACAAATCCACAATCCCAAGATCGACGCCCAACAATGGCTCAACGACAGCCGCCGTACAATAAGGAACATACGATGCACTATAACCACCAGCCTGCAACATCACCAACCGTCCATCACAAACATCCTCAGCCAGGTCGACCATCAATTGAGAGAGTTGGCGATACCCCTGCATCGTCACCATCATGTGCGCCATGGGATCGAGCCAGCTCGCATCCTGACCAGCCGTGATAAGAATAAGTTGAGGCTGGAATTGCTTTCCAACGGGCACAATGAGTTGCTCAAACGCAGCACGATAGCCACGATCTCCCGTTCCAGCCGGCAAGGGTATATTGACCGTATACCCTGCACCCGCTCCACGACCAACCTGCTCTAACTCACCTGAGAGCTTTGGATACCAGTTCTGCTGATGCAAAGAAACAAAGAGCACCCCTGGATCAGCATAAAATGCATCCTGAGTCCCATTACCATGATGAACATCCCAATCGACGATCATGATGCGCTCAAGGCCATAGACTTTGCGGGCATGATGAGCTGCAAGAACAGTATTGTTGAAGATACAAAAACCGAGCGCCTGATTGCTGGTTGCATGATGGCATGGTGGACGCAACAACGCATAGGCATTGCGCACACGACCCTCCATTACAGCACTGACTGCACTTATAGCCCCACCAGCTGCATATAACGCAGCCTCATAGGAACCCCGACTGAGCACTGTATCCTCATCTACCTCGCCCCATGGCATTACCAGTGGACCCCTTATTGGCCCACACTCAGAGAGTGTTCGGATACCTGCAATATAGTCGCGTGTATGATACATGGCAATTTCGTCTTCAGAAGCACCTCTTGCCTCAATCGGCATCATACGAGCAGTCAGACCTGAACCATCCAGAAATTCCTTTGTGCGCCTGGTAATCACAACAGAAGACGGATGCGGCTCGGGCGATAGTTCAAACGAGCGATCTCTCATCTGTACACGCGCTTCTGCGCCTGTATCGTGCGCAAGATAGCGTTCGTCGAAAACAAAGCCTGTATGGAAAGAAGACATGGTTCCTATCCCTTCCGGCACAAACAAACGAGCTATCACTCATCAGGCGAACGGCGCATCACAGCCCGTACAAGACGGATTTCATCATATGAGTATTCATCACCCAGTAAATCCTTCACAGGTCTGAGCATACTATCACCCATTTCTTGCAACGCATTGAAAATCGTCATCTGGCGTTCAGCTCCCACTAAACTACTAATATCAACTTCCTCACCCGTCTCAATCAACTGACAGAGATGCGCCACCACCGTCGATGAACTGCACGCCCTCTCTTGCGCAATCTCTTCAACGCTCAGACCACGCCGATAGAGTTCCAGCGTCTGCTTACGTGGAGATAGAGGATTATCAATCGATAGCCGCCGCTCTTTCTGTATCGGCTCAAAAGGTATCTTCTTGCTCAGGTCGATATTGTGCGAGGCGCAATACGCATAAATTTCATTGGTGAAGGCTGTATAATACATCTCCAATTTGCGCTTGCCCACGCCTGGCAATAGCAGAAACTCCGATTGACTTTGCGGGAGTGCCTGCACCATTGCACGCAAAACACTATCGGGAAAGACAATATAAGGCGCTTGTCCCTGCTCCTCAGCCAGCTTCCAACGAATTGAGCGCAGGCAGCGGAATAATTCTTCTGCCTCCTCCGCCGTCAAAAGAGATGGGGTACTATTTTTTATCTCTCCATCCACTTTATGTGTAACAAACAGGCCCACAGGCATGTTGTTCATTGAACAGTAGCTACCTATTTCATCGGTAAAGGGCGTAAAATATGCCTCCAACTTGTTCCTACCCACACCTGGAATATGCACAAATTGCTCTTTCGTCTGAGGCCGTTCTTGCGCCATAGCCCGCAAGCTTGTATCGGAAAAGATTGCATAAGGAGGCACACCAATTTCGTCGGCAATATGCTTACGCAGATTACGTAGATGTTGAAACAGCCCCGCCTCATCTGGCTTCAGTTCAATTTTCTCCTGCAGAATTTCTTCAGAACTCTTACTCACTTTTTCTGCTTCCACAGGTTTGTTGCGCACGGCCACTTCGACGGTTCGCTGTTTACGTAAAATCTCGCGCGAGAGTGCATTGAACTTAATCACTGGATAACCATCGGTCGTCTCGCTCATCAGCCCCTGCTGCAAAAACGAGCGCCCCAGATAGAGCCATTCATCCATACTGAGATCGCGCCCAATTCCATACGTTGAAAGCTGATCATGCCCAAAGTCGCGGATCTTCTGCGTATTCGCGCCACGCAATACCTCGATAATATAGCGCATGCCAAAACGTTGACCCGTTCGCCCCACGCACGATAGAAATTTCTGAGCCTCGATTGTAAAATCTTGTACCGTGTGTAAGGTTAAACAATTATCACAGTTATTACAATTATCACCAGGCAACGTTTCACCAAAATAACCAAGCAGAATACGGCGGCGGCAGACGGTACTCTCAGCATAAGCAATCACCTGATTGAGTTGTTGGCGGGCGATGCGTTGCTCCTGCTCATCTTCTTTCTCCGAGATCATAAACTCAATTCTGTGCCGATCTCCATAATTGAGAAAAAGCACACATTGCGCGGGCAATCCGTCACGTCCAGCACGTCCCGATTCCTGGTAGTATCCTTCCAGCGTCTTCGGTAAATCGTAGTGGATAACGGCGCGTACGTCGGGTTTGGCGATGCCCATGCCAAATGCAATCGTCGCAACAAGGACAGGAGTATCGTCACGAATAAAGCGTTCCTGGTGCTCACGACGCTGTTGACTGCTCAAACCAGCATGATAGGGTAAAGCACGCACGCCGTCACGCTTGAGCAAATCCGAAAGTTCATCCACAGTTTTACGTGCCAGACAATAGATAATGACAGAAGTATCCTGAAAAGTACGGAGGATTTTCAGCAGTTCACGATACGTATTCCTATCTTTAGGGCGTACCTCATACGAGAGATTTGGTCGGTTGAAACTACCAATATAGATATGAGGATTGCTTAATTTGAGTTGCGTGAGAATATCCTGTCGTACACGCTCAGTTGCAGTCGCCGTAAGAGCAAGCATGGGAGTAGAGGGAAAGCGCTCGCGCAACATCCCTAACTGGCAATATTCCGGGCGGAAATCGTGTCCCCATTCGCTTACACAGTGTGCCTCGTCCACTGCCAGCAACGATAGGCCGAAACGCCGCTGTACCTCATTCAGGAGCGTCATGAAACTGAGCGTCAAAATACGTTCTGGCGCGACATAGAGCAACTTTATCTCTCCACGCAGAGTGGCTTCCTCTCGCCGCGCACGCTCATCAGGTGAAAGAGAGCTATTGATAAACGTGGCTGAGATGCCATTCGCATGCAATCGATCAACCTGGTCCTGCATCAAAGCGATTAATGGTGAAATAACTACCGTTAATCCAGGTAATAATAAAGCTGGCAACTGATAGGTCAACGATTTTCCACCACCTGTCGGCATCAGCACCAGCGTATCACGACGATCAAGCGCCATCGAGATCACTTCGAGTTGGCCCACCAAAAAAGTATCATGTCCAAAGTATTGCTTGAGTGACTGTTCGATAGAGTTCAATTTCCGCCTTCTCCTCGCTACACGCCTGTTTAGAGAAATATAACCACAGAAAATATGATCTGGCAATAGGTATTGGAAATAAGTAAGCCTCTCCATGTTTTTCATGCTCTATATGCAAATCATTATACTTCATGAGCTTTTTTGACGCAAGAGGCCATGTCTATACTATCTTCTTATTTTTCCTGACGAAATTCGCTGAAGAGTTGAAATAATATTGCTATTCGCAACATTTTCTGTTAAAATTACACAGGATCTCTTCACGAGTATCTTCGTAGACATTTTGTGCAAGGCAAACAAAAAATTAATATTCCATCTTGCTAACAAATGACAATCAAAAGGAGTTATTATGCAACAACAGGGTTCTATTGTAGCAGGTCCAAACTCTAAGAAAATTGCCCTACGCTACGGACTCATCTTCGGCCTCATTCAGTCAGCAATCGCCTTAATCACAGCGCTTGTAACCTCGCTCACCGATCCACTGGGATTAAATCCAGGCTTGACGTTAGGGTTGGCCGTACTCATCTTTCTAACGAGCTTAGCTGCGTACTTCATCGCGGGCATCCTGGGAGCCAGACAGACTGGAAAGGTGAGCACTGGCACCCTTAGTGGCCTCTGGACTGGGGTCTTTTATGGCGTGCTTGGATGCATTATCACCATAGTTGTCTTCATAAGCATTCGTTATCCCAAATTCATTGATCACTATAATAGTGTAGGCTATCCATCTACTGCCACTCCCAGCGCATTCAAGGCTGGAATCCTTATAGGAGGCATCGGCCTCTCGATTTTGGGCCTCTTCATTGCCATTGGTGTGGGAGCCGGTATTGGCGCTCTAGGAGGTCTACTTGGCAGATCTCAGGCCAGAAAGAATGCCCCACCACAACCGTATCAAGAACAACCCTACCCTGGCCAACCTTATCCCGGCCAACCTTATCCGACACAACCAGCTTATCCCGGCCAACCCTACCCTGGCCAACCTTACCCAACGCCGCCCAATCCTTACGCTCAATCAAATCCCACTCAGCAGTCGGCACCAACTCAACAACCTCCTTCCCCTTCTCCGACCGAGTGGAATCCTTACAATTCCGACCAGCCCCGTTAGACACTATACATAATTCTAAAACAGAAGAGAGCCCATTGAAACTCTCTTCTGTTCTCTCATTACGAACACAAAAATCTCATTATCAGACAAATTTCCCACCTTCTTGCATTTTTCTTCTTTTTGCTGCATAATGCTCAAAGCAATAGCTTAGAGGATATGGGGGAGTTATGTTAGCAAGGGTACAGAGTTGCGCCATCATTGGATTAGAGGGTGCACTGGTTGAAGTGGAAGTGGATATAGCAAGCGGCCTGATGTCATTTATGATCGTTGGACTGCCCGACACTGCTGTCAATGAGGCAAAAGAACGCGTCAAGGCAGCGATCAAGAATAGTGGCTGCCTCTTCCCCTTTAAACGGATCACGGTCAATCTCGCCCCCGCCGATCTGCGTAAAGAGGGACCGGCCTATGATTTACCAATAGCCATCGGCATCCTGCTGGCATTCGATCAGATTCCACGCGATGAACAGATTGATCAATATCTCTTTATAGGCGAACTGTCACTCGACGGCAGCATACGCCATACAAACGGTGTGCTCCCTATGGTTGCATTGGCCCGTGAGAAACAGGTCAAAGCAGTCTTCGTACCGGCAATCGATGCCGCTGAAGCTACGCTGGTCGAGGGAATAACAGTCTACCCGGTCGAGACACTGGGACAATTAATTGCGCACCTTAGCAATGAACGCTTCATAGAACCATATCGACGCGATCCCAATCTTCTCGCAGATGCACAAGAAGTCTATTATGGACACGATATGGCTTCAGTACGCGGACAGGAGCACGTCAAACGCGCATTAGAAGTAGCAGCAAGCGGAGGACACAATATCTTAATGAGTGGCCCACCAGGATCGGGGAAAACATTGCTTGCACGCGCAACTCCATCGATCCTCCCCAGCATGTCCATCAACGAAGCCCTTGATGTTACAAAGATCTATAGCGTCAGTGGTATGTTGCCAACGGGTGTGCCATTGATTATACAGCGTCCATTCCGTTCACCACATCACACAACAAGCCATGCCGGGCTCGTCGGCGGTGGACGTATTCCGCGCCCCGGCGAGATTAGTCTGTCGCATCGTGGCGTGCTCTTTCTCGATGAGTTACCAGAGTTCGGGCAGAGCGTCCTTGAAGTATTACGTCAACCGTTGGAAGATAAGATGGTAACCATCTCACGCGCCCAGGGAACGATTACCTATCCAGCCAACTTTATGCTGGTGGCTGCCATGAATCCCTGTCCCTGTGGCTTCTTCAATGATCCCGTGCGCGAGTGCACCTGTTCTGCTACAGCTATTGCCCGCTACCAGAAACGTATCAGTGGCCCATTACTCGACCGCATCGATATCCATGTCGAAGTACCGCGCATCGACTACGAAAAACTGGCAGATAAGCGCCAGGTAGAGGATTCGGCCACTATCCGGGCACGGGTGCAGGCAGCAAGAAATCGTCAGTTGGAGCGCTTCACCAACTCTAAGCTAACCTGCAACACTGAAATGGGGCCAACTGAAGTTCACACCTTTTGCGAGGTAGACACCGCCGGGCAGAAGCTCCTCAAAACGGCTATGCAACAACTGCACCTCTCGGCACGTGCCTATCATCGCATTCTGAAGCTATCACGCACTATCGCTGATCTCGCAGAAAGCGATGTAATCGCCTCCAACCACGTTGCGGAGGCCATTCAGTACCGACCACGCATGGGCACATGAAAATGTTGTATGGAAAGTTTGACATCCTTGTAAAGCTATTTGCCCTTCTCGTGCTACTACTGTGACCTGATCTCAACTTTGTTAGCACAAACAGCAAGAAAAAAGGACTTTGCACCTGTTCTTTAACCAATGCAAAGCCCTTTGGATAAGTGGACCTGACAGTCAAATTCTGGATCGACCTCTACCTCTTCTGCTCAGAACGATTTGTACTTTTCATTGATGGCAAAAATGGCTTCCTGAAGCCGGGGCGAACTGATCACCGCGCCTCGCGAACGCTTGATAGCGCGATCAGATCTCTTAAATGTACGCTTCGTATTCAACGTCAAACTCATCATACAACTGAAAAAAATCAGGCATCCAACCAACAATGCTGCGATGGTATAGGTAAACATCTTTTTTACCTTCCCCTATTAGGGATATTCAATCTTTTTAAGTAAATTTCCATTTTCTATTAAATAGACGTATACTACCTGTTAAAAACAAATGCTGAATACAATTTTTATACCTATCCTGAAACGCAACCCCTCCTTGTCTCTCCCTGAAGAATAGTGTAGGATATGCCAAAGAGCTATTTTTCTCAAAGGCCACACGCTATTTTTGGAAGGTGAAAAGAATATATGCTTCAACTCTCTGCATTCGCCGACGAAATCTCAGCCGATCTGGACGAGCAGATCGCGGTACTGCACAGTGAAAATATCCACTTCATCGATCTACGCTCAGTATGGGGCATCAATGTACTCGACTTCTCGGATCAGCAAGTGAACGAGATCAAACAAACGCTTCACGAGCAGAGAATTGGAGTAGCTGCCATTGGCTCTCCAATTGGCAAAATCCCCATCGATAGCTCTTTCGATGCACATTTGCAGCGTTTTGAACGGGCAATCACGCTGGCCCAATCTTTCGGCACTCCCTATATCCGCCTCTTTTCGTTTTATCCACCACAAAATGCAGCAAACCACGTTAGCGCTGCTACTGAATGGAGGAATGAAGTCATCAGGCGCTTTCAGGAGTTCACAGCACGAGCACGAGCGGCGAACGTTATTCTGCTCCATGAAAATGAGAAGGACATTTATGGCGATATCATCGACCATTGCGTAGACCTGTTCCAGACCATCGACGATCCTCATCTACGTAACGTACTCGATCCTGCCAATTTCCTGCAATGTGCTCAGATTCCCTATCCTGATGCCTATAATGCTTTGCGCCCCTGGACACAATACATCCACGTGAAGGATGTCAGAGCTGATGGCACGCTGGTACCGGCTGGCGAAGGCGAAGCTCATTGGCCTGAGCTTTTACAACAGTTACGTGCCGATGGCTACAGTGGCTTCCTCGCACTTGAACCGCATCTGAGTGCCGCCGGACAGTTTCAGGGCTTTAGTGGGCCAGATCTGTTTCGTAAAGCTTCACAGGCGCTGCAGAAGCTATTACGTGACATGCATTGGGAGTTATCTGCATAGAAAGGTTTTCTGATGAATAGCAGTAGTTAAACTATCCTCCCCATATTCTATCTGGCTAGTCCCTCATCCTGCACGTTTTTACAGGTGAGGAACTAGCCAAATTACTGATGTGATTCCACTTGCCATAGCTTATAGTATGCACAAAGCAGTTACTCTTTCAGCGCACAAAGGATGCATACAAGTTATGACACAAACTACCGATACTACCCACCTGCTTCGTACATTGTCTAACCAGATGGCAGATGCCGTTGAGCAGGTAAGTTCTGCACTGGTTCTCGTCAACGGTCGACAGCGCCAACCCGCTAGCGGTCTGGTCTACGGACCCGATCTGATCTTGACAGCGGATCACGTTCTTGAACGCGAAGAAGATCTGACAATCCAGACGCACGACAAACGCACGCTACCCGCGCAATTTGTAGGGCGCGATCTGGGTACCGACCTGGCTCTATTGCGAGTCGCCAATCTCGGACTTACTGCTGCCGAAGTCGCTACAGAGCCTGTACGCGTCGGACAACTGATCCTGGCCGTCGGTCGCACACCTGAAGATGGTCCAATGGCAAGCTCAGGCGTCGTGAGCACGATTGGCGGCCCACTGCGCACCGGGCGAGGCGCAATTCTCGAACGCTACATCCGCACCGACGCCACTCCCTATCCCGGCTTCTCCGGTGGCCCGCTTATCGATACGCAGGGCAACGTTGCAGGTATCCTTACCACTGGCCTTGCTAACGGCGTCGCCCTGGCAATTCCCATGAATATCGCAACGAGCATCGCAGACACTCTGGCGAAACAGGGCTATATCAAACGCGGCTACCTGGGAATCAGCAGCCAGTTTATAGAGCTTCCAACAACGCAACGTGCCGGACGCAATCAGGAACACGGTCTGCTCATCGTAAAAGTCGATGATAATAGCCCGGCTCAGCAAGGCGGCATTCTCCTCGGTGACATTCTCGTTGCACTCGATGGTCATCAGATCAATGATGCCGAAGAGTTACAATTGCTCCTGGTCGGCGACCGCGTAGGCAAAGCCATTCCAGTCGAAGTCATTCGTGGCAATGCCTTACAAACGCTTCAGGTCACAATTGGACAGCGCAAATAGAGACAGGTACAAATAACATGACACAGACGACAGAATATACTCCAACATCACCATTTCCGCTCCCTGACGCGTTCTCATCGGCACTAACAGGCATCTTTGAGCGCGTCAAACCGAGTGTAGTACAGATATACACCGAGGGACGTGGTGGAGGAACAGGTATCATCTGGAGCAAGGATGGACGTATTCTTACAAATAATCATGTCGTCGCTAGAGATGATGCAAGAGTGCAGGTTCACCTCTCAGATGGGCGAACATTAACGGCTAGAGTACTTGAACGCAACCGCCAACTCGATCTGGCTCTGCTCAAAGCTGAGGGACCCGATCTGCTGCCACTACCAGCAGGCGACTCTACCCAGTTGCGCGTTGGAGAATGGGTCTTTGCGCTCGGCCATCCCTGGGGACAACGCTGGGTCTTGACTGCAGGTATCGTCAGTACGATCAGCACAGTCAAGCTCGCTGAAAACCTGGCCACCAGCTACATCAAATCTGATGTAGGACTGGCCCCCGGAAACTCTGGGCGGACCACTCCTTGATGCAGATGGCAACTTTATAGGCATCAACGCAATGATCCTCGGTGGCGACCTCTCAGTCTCTATTCCGAGCGAGGTAGTGAATAAATGGTTGGCAAGCCTTCCACAGAACAAGACACGCATCTCGCTTGGTGTGGAAATTCAGACAGTCGATCTGCCTGCCAACATACGCCAGGAACTCACTCCTGTACGTGAGAAGGGTTTGCTCATTGTCGGTCTGCGTGCAAGATCAGAGCAACTCAACGATCTTCTCATCGGCGATACTCTGCTCGACGTAGCGGGCAAGCCAGTCAGTGATGTCGCGACACTACGCAGCATCCTGGCACAAGGAGAAGAAGGCGCTCCTGTTGCCATGAAGATTCTACGCGGTGGGATCGTGATCTCGCTCAACATCGCAACACAGACAACCATCATTGAACCTCTGTAGGGGCCACGTTTACGATGGCCTACGAAAAAGGACAGGTAGCAACCATGCGCGTTTTCATTCTCGCTCCGACACCCATGATGCAGGCTGGATTGCACGCCCTGCTCACTTCCAATGATATACAAATTATTGGAACGTCAGCGCAACCAGGTGCCTTGAGCGAGACTGCCACAGACATTGACGTAGTGGTAGTGGCAGATGAGTTACTGCTAGAGGGACTTGCGCTTAAGCTTGCAAACCTGCCTATGGTTGCACTTGTCGTACTAACTAATAACGAAGAACGTACATTGCCACGCTTGCGTGCATTGGATGTGCGAGGCTGGGGCATGGTGCCGCTAGATGCTTCAGCCTTGCAACTCCAGGCCGCCGTTCAGGCGGTCGCACAGGAACTCGTGCTTCTTCCTAAAGTACAGATGCAACGTTTATACGAGAGACGAACACTCACCGAAGTATTCAACAACGACGAACTTACACTCACAACGCGGGAGCGCGAGGTGTTAGAGCTTGTTGGGCAAGGACTCTCCAACAAGCTCATCGCACGCCAACTCCAGATCAGCGAACATACCGTGAAATTTCATGTCTCGTCGATCTCTAACAAACTTGGCGCATCCAGTCGCACAGATGCTGTCAGGCGAGGCTTGCGACATGGATTAATTACGCTGTAATCCATACTTAACACGTCATCTTCAATGGTGCATCAATCTTCACAACTCCCGCTATAGAAATAAAACAATTTTTCCTCATCACAGCTTTATGCTATAATTTACTACGAAGGAGATACACGTGATACCTCATCATTCCCCACGTAGAATAGCTATCGTAACAGGTGCAAGCCGCCGTCGAGGCATCGGCACAGCTGTATGTCAGGCATTAGCACAGGCAGCCACCGATATTTTCTTCACACACTGGAGCCCTTATGACCAACTCATGCCCTGGGGAGCAGAAGAGAACGAACCAATCCAATTGCAACATCAGTTACAAGCCCTTGGCGTCAGTTGCGAACATTTGATGATCGACCTGGGAACTCCAGATACTCCCCAACGCATTATGCAAACGGTCGAAGAACAATTAGGGCCTGCCTCCATCCTGGTGAACAACGCCACTCATGATGATTCCGATGCCCCTTTTGATCAGCTTGATGCCAAGACTCTAGATACCTATTATGCAGTAAACATTCGCGGAACGATGCTATTAAGTATTGAGTTCGCACGCCGTTTCGCCCGACCATCGGGAGGACGCATCATTAATCTGACCTCCGGGCAAGGGCGTGGAGCAATGCCGGGTAAATTAGCTTATGTAGCCACAAAAGGTGCTATAGATGCTTTCACCACTACATTAGCTGTAGAAGTCGCCCCACGAGGGATCACAGTCAATGCTATCGACCCCGGTCCCACTGATACAGGTTGGATAACTGAAGAGCTAAAACACGAACTTCTGCCGCGCTTTCCTATGGGAAGGCTTGGGCAACCCGAAGATGCTGCCCGCCTCATTGCCTTCCTGGCAAGCGAAGACGCCAGTTGGATCACGGGCCAGATTATTCGTTCAACAGGGGGATTTTGATGTACTCTTTCAAATAACCTCCAATTCATCTCTATCCAGCAACGCCAGATATGGAGCATGAGGCTCACTTTGATACCAGAAGGCAACCGAAGCAATATCATCCTGCAAAGGCAGATAGCGCCCTCCACTACGCCAACCCAGCGCTTGAATAGTCACACGCAGATCCCTCTCAAAACGAATAGGGTCCATAATATGCCAGCGATACATCCCAAAACGCTGCTGACTACGATAGAGTCCATCTGGCTTGATCACCTGATGCAATCCTAGAAAAGGTGTAGAATAAACACCATACTCGCCTGCTGGATGCTCAAAGTTCCAGGCACCACCAAAATAATCCTCAGTACCAGTACCACAAATCGTCGGAAAATCCTGATCCCCATCCATAAAAAATTTGATCTCGCCTTCACCCCACCAACCAGTTGTATTTGCCTGCCATGCAAGATAGGTTCCCACATAATGACCTTTCCCCTGCACGCCATCTAACAAGGTATGCACCTGTTTGTATGGAAGAGGATTGCTGCGCCGCCACTGCGCATGAAAATAGGCCACATCAGCAGGGATATCGGTCAGTATGTAATCGATCTGGTAGTAAAGTACGACATCTTCATGCCCAAGATTCTCAATGGTCAGGCGAGCGCGTTGGCGAAACGGCATCTCCCAGTAAGAGTTCATGCCACCAGCCGGATTCACCACAACAGGCAACGAATTTATGTTGCAACGCTCACACCAGCCATTCGCAAAGAAATCGCCGTAGGGACACTCTATCGATGGCTGCTCCTCTCCATCCCAATATGCACGCAACACCAGACGACGCCAGTGTGTTGGGTACGTCGTCATCCAGATATGCTGGACAGCTCCCGCTTCTTGAATATCGGCCAACGAAATAGTAGTCCCTGGCGCAATAACAATGGAGGGCGAGACTTTCCATCCCTGCCCAAGTTCTCGCGCCACATATGCGCCAGTCCCCGCAGTTGCCATCCCACCCCGACCCTTCGCACCATCAGGATTCTCGGCACTGATCGAGCGCGTACGAGCATCGGAGAGACGTGAGAGATTTCCTAGATGCATACCAAGCCCATTGAAAGGACTTTCCATAATTAATCACCTCCAATAATAAAAAAGGCTCTATATCCTTCCGTGGGAAACTGGGTAGGATGCAGACCCATAAAAAAAGATACCTCCCATAAAAAAGGGAAGTACCATTATAATATACTACTCGTTACGATCAGGTGGCCACATTTTCGACGCCTACTCGCCCTCCTCTACACGGTTTATGCTGTTCGACGCCTGCCGAACCCACCCGTGATAAGGTGCCAGATGGCGATCAGAATAATTGCACCAATCAACGCCCGAATGATAGGAACGCCCCACAGGTAGATGTCACCAATTCCACCAATATGGATCACATCAGTCATAAGCCAGGCACCAACAACGCCTAAGACGATTGCCCCGATAACCCCCAGGGGAAGCCTCCAACCTACAATATACTCCGCTACTATACCAACAATAGCTGCAATAACCAGAAACAGAATAAAAACTCAGCCCAAAAGACCAGTGATTCTGACCAAGTGTAATCGTAATACCATCTGCTAGCACTGTCATAATAGTCTTGCCCTCCTTCTTCTATGCCCTAAACAGCATCCAACTGTTTTGCATACGTAAGCATCTACCTCTAATACGGGACAACCCTACCATTTAGTTTCGGATCTCACTAATTAGTCTTTCTCTGGCTCCAACGCGGGCGTATTGCCAAAGATACGCTTCGCAGTTTGCGTCGGAGATGCCCAACGTACGGCATTGGCAATGACATGTTGCACTTCAGGATGGTGATATGTTGGCAACGTCTCATGACCGGGACGAAAATAAAAGATTTTGCCAGCGCCACGTGTATAACAGCAGCCACTTCTGAACACCTCGCCGCCAGTAAACCAGCTAATAAATACCAGCGTATCCGGAGCCGGAATATCGAAATGCTCACCATACATTTCTTCCGAATCGATCTCAACGTACTCGCCAAGCCCCTCCACAATTGGATGGCCAGGAGCCACCACCCAGAGCCGTTCACGGTCACCGCTCTCGCGCCACTTGAGGTCACAACTCGTTCCCATCAAGCGCTTGAAGATCTTCGAGAAATGGCCCGAATGCAGCACAATAAGCCCCATGCCATCCAGCACGCGTTTCTGTACACGCTCCACAATCTCATCGCTCACCTCCCCGTGCGCCTGATGGCCCCACCAGATTAACACATCGGTTACCGCAAGTACTTCCTTGGAGAGGCCATGCTCAGGTTCATCCAGCGTTGCTGTACGCACGTTTAGCCCACTCTTTTGCAGGGCAGCAGCAATTGTCGCGTGGATACCCTCAGGGTAGATTGCTGCAACCTGTGGATCGTTGCGCTCATGCCGATATTCATTCCATACGGTAACACGGATCTCTGCCACTGCCTATCCTTCTCTTTCTAGATACTGTTCTTAGACAAAAGGATTTTATTCCTCATTGCTTCCCCAGATACTCCACTGCTTCGTTGACATCCATAAGCTCTTCCCCTTCGTCCACCATCATTCTTCTCCTATGTTTTAACGAGCAATGGCGTATTATATACATCGATTGTAACATACCACTGCTAGTTAATCAGGGTAATTACTTCAATTCCTGGATGGTCGCAGCCCAATTATCTTCGCTGGTCACATCCAGATAGACAGTCCCTGCCTGATGCTCCTCAGTTGATCCTGACGTATTACCACTCTTACAGATTGTGTTAATGGCAACAGGATCTGCAGGAGTACCATCGCTGTTATAGATACCGATGATGATATTGTACTGGCCTCCCATAGAACTCTTCGCGAGATCGCATGACCAGTTCAATTTCCAGTCATTGGGTACAGGGAAAGTTCCTGTTTTCTGGGTTCCATTTCCGTTAAAGCTGTGTGTCGTCGACCACTTCGGCGCTGCTGTTGGTTTTGATGCAGCCGTTGGTTGTGCTGACGCAATTGTTGACTGAGTACCGCTGCTTGCGCTAGCGGTAGTGGTGGTAGCAATTGTATCACTACTATGAGTTGCACTTCCAATTGTATAGCCGATGATCAATGCAACAACAATAGCGACAATCCAGGGCCAACGTTTCGGTTTCTTTGATGCAAGCTGTCGTGGACTGGCAGGCGGCATTGATTGACCATACCCTTGTTGCAATGGCAGTGAATAGCCCGACCGACCAGGATATGATTGTTGCGGAGAGTTTGTACGTGGATATTGTTGCATAATGATTCATTCCTTCCAAATGAAAACATGTATTGTACATTTCCATATAATCATACCTACGATTAGTAGCGATATGGTTAAAATTTAGTTAAGAGCCGGTGAAATATACTAACACTTGATAAAGATAATAAAAAAATATGGTCAGCACTCTATCAGAATATCCTCCCACCTTAATCACCATCCACAACCCAAAAAGTGATCAGTGTATCTGGCAAGAAAAGTTCCACGCGTGATATGATTCCTCCAACAAAGCAGTTATAAGTAACGATCTTTATGCTCATCCATCAGGAACTCCAGAACATTCAAAGAAAGAGGATCATTTTCTTGAAGACCAGCAAGCAAACCAACATAGGCGTCATTGGATGTGGTCAGATTAGCTCTATTTACATGGAAGCGCCACACACCTTCGATATCCTGAACATTGTCGCATGTGCCGATATCGATATGGAGAAAGCACACGCACAGGCAAAGCGCTTTTCGATTCCAAAGGTCTGTACGGTCGAGGAATTACTGGCCGATCCAGCGGTCGAGATCGTCCTCAACCTGACAATTCCCAGAGTCCACAGCGATATTGCACTGGCGGCAATCTCAGCAGGCAAACCGACCTATAGCGAGAAACCCCTGGCCGTCACACGTGATCAAGGCAAGGCATTACTGGATATCGCACATGCAACAAATTTACGTGCTGGTTGTGCACCTGATACATTTCTGGGTGGCGGCATCCAGACCTGCATCAAACTGATTGATGATGGACAGATTGGGACGCCTATCGCAGCTACGGCATTTATGCTCAATCATGGACCAGAACACTGGCATCTCGCGCCCGATTTCTATTACCAGCCCGGTGGTGGCCCGATGTTTGATATGGGTCCCTATTATTTCACGGCTCTGATCGCTATGCTCGGACCCGTACGCCGCGTCACTGGCTCTGCACGAACCTCATTTCCAGAACGTACTATCACCAACTCACTTGAGTATGGTAGAAAAATTAAGGTCAACACACCAACTCATATTGTAGGTGTACTCGACTTTGCAAACGGCGCGATAGGCAACGTCATCACCAGCTTCGATGTCTGGTCACACCAGTTGCCACGCATCGAGATCTATGGTACCGAAGGCTCCTTGAGCGTGCCAGATCCCAATACCTTCTCTGGACCCGTCTTCATCAGACGAGCCGAGGACAAAGAGTGGCGCGAAGCTCCACTCACTCATGGCTACACGAAAAATTCCAGGGGGATCGGCCTGGCAGATATGGCTCATGCGATACGCGCAAATACTTCCCAGCGAGCAAGTGGTGAGATGGCCTTCCATGTCCTCGACATCATGCAATCAATCCACGAAGCTTCTGCTGAAGGTCGCCATATCGACCTGAGCAGTACCTGTGATCGGCCAGCTCCATTACTATCGGGATTGCATACATTGGCGGAGAATTACTGAACCTCGGCAAACGTATTCGTACAGGTATATTCCAAAGGAGGAAAACAATGTCGCAGATCAAAGGACCCGCACTATTTCTAGCACAATTTGCCCAGGATGAAGTCCCATACAACACCCTCGCCAATATCTCACAATGGAGCAAAGAAGTTGGCTTTAGTGGTGTGCAGATTCCCGCATGGGATAGCCGCTTTATTGACCTGGACAAAGCGGCAGAGTCAAAACAGTACTGCGATGACTTGAAGGGCCAGACTCACGGCCTGGCGATCACCGAACTCTCCACTCATCTCCTCGGTCAGCTCATTGCAGTACATCCTGCATTTGATATTCTGTTCGATGCCTTCGCGCCCAACGAACTCCATAATAATCCCAAAGCAAGAGCACAGTGGGCGGAGGGACAGATGCTTAAATCCATCAAAGCTTCGCGCAACCTGGGCCTGAACGTGCTTCCTACCTTTTCGGGTGCGTTACTCTGGCAGACGGTCTATCCCTGGCCGCAACGTCCACAGGGGTTGGTCGAACTGGGCTTCAAAGAACTGGCAACACGCTGGCAACCCATTCTTAACGCAGCGGAAGAGCATGGCGTTGACCTTGCCTACGAGATTCATCCTGGCGAGGATCTGCACGATGGCGTCACCTTCGAGCGCTTCCTGGCGGCCACCGGAAATCATTCCAGAGTGCACATCCTCTACGATCCCTCGCACTTCATTCTGCAACAACTGGACTATATCGGCTACCTTGACTACTACAAAGACCACATCAAAGCCTTCCATGTCAAAGATGCTGAATATAATCCTTCCCCGCGCTCAGGCGTCTACGGTGGATACCAGGACTGGCTTGATCGGCCAGGACGCTTCCGTAGTCCCGGCGACGGACAGGTCGATTTCAAAAAAGTCTTCGCCAAACTCACACAGAATGGTTATTCCAGTTGGGCCGTGCTCGAATGGGAAGATCCACTCAAAGACTCGGTCCAGGGCGCACGCGAAGGAGCAGCATTGATCAAAACCATGCTCATCGATACACCAACACGGGCCTTCGATGATTTCGCAGGTGGCCAGGCAGATGACGCAACCAACCGACGTATCCTTGGAATATAGGTAAGATATTATGTAGAAATGCCGAAAACACGAAAGAAAGGGTAAAACCATGAGCCGAGACGTATCAAAGAGGAAACTACGCGCAGGCATCGTCGGCGGAGGCAAAGGTTCTTTTATTGGTGCTGTGCATCGTATCGCCGCCGAACTGGACGACGAGGCCGAGGTCATCGCTGGTGCAATGGCAACTGATCCACAACGTGCCAGAGAATCGGCTGAGGCATGGTATTTGCAACGCTCCTACGATAGCTTCACTGAGATGGCTACAGCGGAGTCGAAACGCGAAGATGGCATCGATTTTGTCATGGTCGCCACTCCCAACCACGTCCATTACAGCGTCGTGAAGACCTTCCTGGAGCATGGCATCCACGTTGTATGCGATAAACCTATGACCTTTGATCTCGAACAGGCCCAGGATCTCGTCAAACAGGTCGAGAGCAGTAAGCTTATTTTTGCACTGACACACAACTATACCGGCTATCCGGCCGTACGTCAGGCACGCTACATGGTAAGCCAGGGTGAGATCGGCGACGTACGCAAAGTGCTGGTTGAATATATACAGGACTGGCTTATGCTGCCACAGGAACGCAGCGGAAACAAGCAAGCAATATGGCGTGCCGATCCTACAAAATCAGGCATCGCCGGTTGTGTAGGCGATATCGGTACCCATGCAGAAAATCTGCTGGAATTTATCACGAGCCTGAAGATCGCCTCGCTCAGCGCCGACCTCAGCACCTTTGTCGAAGGAAGAGTACTCGATGACGACGCCAATATCCTGTTACGCCTGGAAAACGGGGGCAAGGGTATTCTCACCTGCTCACAGATCGCAGCAGGCGAGGAGAACGCGCTGAGCATCCGCATCTACGGCAGCAAAGCGAGTCTGGAATGGCATCAGATGGAGCCAAACACGCTCATCTTCAAACAGCCAGGAAAACCTCGCCAGCTTCTACGCGCCAATCAGCCATATATGAGCGATGAGTCTAAAGCAGCCTCACGCTTGCCTTCCGGTCATCCAGAAGGCTTTCTAGAGGCTTTCGCCAACATTTACAAAATGGCGATCAATGATATCCGCCGTGTTGAGTCCGGTGAGAAAGCACAAGGAGGCTATCCCACTGTCTATGATGGGCTACGCGGCATGCAATTTATTACAAAAACAGTTGAGAGTTCCCAAAAAGGCGCTGTATGGGTGGATATGCCATACTGATCCTGTTCGGCCTCCCAGGCTCGTTCTTCGGCTGATAAACCAGGAACGAGCCGTGCCATCTCTTCAGCCTACACAAACAAACTACAAGGAAGAAAAATAAGGTAGAATACATGATGAAAAGCAATGTTTCAGGCAAAATACGTACGGAAGAGGTGAGACAGAGCGAGAGAGGAAGTGAACATGCCGACCGTAAGAGTCAACGATATCACGATGTATTATGAGATCCACGGCGAAGGCGAACCAGTGGTCCTGATCGCAGGGCTGAACAGCGATCATACCTTCTATCAGAGACTGGGAATCATTCCCCAACTCGCGAAAAGCTATAAGGTCGTGGCGTTCGACAACCGTGGCGTGGGGCAGACCGACAAACCGGATATCCCCTACTCCATCGAAATGATGGCTGACGACACGACAGGACTGCTCAATGCGCTAGGCATCGAACAAGCACATCTTCTCGGTACGTCCATGGGAGGACGCATTGCCACGGCCTTGACGCTCCAGCATCCCCAGCAGGTCAAAAGCCTGATCCTCGTCTCGACCATCGTGAAGAGCCTGAAAGGGACGCCGATGACCTGGTCTCGTCGTCTGATCGCCCTCCAACTCAAAATACCAATGATACGAGGCCCACATCCCTATTATGCTGTTGCCCGGCAACTTGAGGCATCGCGAACCTACGACTGCATGGACAGGCTGGGCGAGATCCATGTGCCAACCCTCATCCTACACGGGAAGAAAGACAAAAGCGCTCCCTATTACCTGGCCGAAGCAATGCAGAGCGCAATCAAGGGTTCGAAAATGCTCACCTTTCCTGGTGGCCATTTATTTTTCATTGTGAGACAGAAACAATTTATTAAGGCAATAGCAGATTTTTTGGATTCGTCCAAACTTGATTTGGGCCGGACTTCATGACGGTAATGTCTCACCAACACACAACAGGCGCACAAAGTTTGTACGAGCACTACTGGCTATCGGCAAACCACCCATAACAACTACATACGCACCCTTCTGGATGAGCTTATCGTCCTGCAACTGTTGATCAACCGCGTTCGTCAACACTTCCGTTGAACCATCAAGCGCAATCACACGCGGCAAAACTCCCCACCAGAGCGCCAGGCGACGATACACACGCTCTGAAGGCGTGTAGGCCAGGATAGGCGTACGTGGCCGATCCTTTGAGATCAAGTGCGCGGATGCACCAGTACGCGTGAATACAACGATAACCTGTACGCTTGTCTCTTCGCTCAGCGCCCGTGCCGCATGACTCACCGCATGAGCATGGGTCAGATCACCGCAGTGAGGCTGACGCAGTATCAGACCATTTGTCTCGGTCTCCACAGCAATACGCGCCATCGTCTCCACCGTCTCAATTGGATAAGCACCCACCGAGGTCTCTGCACTGAGCATCACCGCATCAGTGCCGTCCAGGATAGAATTCGCAACATCACTCGTTTCGGCACGCGTAGGACGCGGATTGGTTATCATTAATTCAAGCATCTGCGTGGCAGTAATGACAGGAAGACCCAGGTCGTTGCACCTGGCAATGATCCGCTTTTGAATAACTGGAACCTTCTCCAGTGGCATCTCCACACCAAGGTCGCCGCGTGCCACCATAACGCCATCAGTCACTTTCAAAATCTCATCCAGGCGCTCTATGGCCTCTGGTTTCTCCAGCTTCGCAATCAGGGGAATCGTTTCACCTTGTTCGTACCCCAGTTCACATTGGAGTTGTTTAATATATGCCTTTGCCTCCACGATATCCTCAGGATGGCGCACAAAACTGAGTGCCACATAGTCAACATCGTGCTGAATACCAAACTTTAGATCTTCCCGATCTTTCTCCGTCAACGCCGGTGCACTCACTGCTACTCCCGGTAGATTGATACCCTTATGCTCCTTCAACAGGCCACCATGCATCACAACACAATGTACGTCTGTCTTATTGCTACCAACCACGCGCAATTCCAGCAAGCCATCATCCAACAAAATACGATCTCCAGGCTTTACATCCTGAGGAAGCGCCTGATAGGTTGTGGAGACAATGCCAATAGATCCTTCAATATTCTGCGTTGTGATGGTCAATGTGGCACCATCAACTAGCGGTATAGGCTGTCCACCCTTCAGCTTGCCCGTGCAAATCTTTGGCCCTTGTAGATCCTGTAGAATAGCAACCGAACGCCCCAGACGCTCAGAGACTCTACGTACTCTTTCGATCACTGCTCCATGTTCTTCCAGCTCACCATGTGAAAAGTTCAGACGTGCCACATTCATGCCAGCACTGACCAGCGCTTCAAGCTGCTCCTCACTGCTGCTTGCTGGGCCAATTGTACATACGATTTTTGTACGTCGCATAAAATATTCCTCTCAGTTTATCAGGATGCACCGCAAAACTGTTCCCCAGAACTACCCAGATATGGACAAACCATAATCAGTGCCAGGTTCCTCTTTCATCCACACCGGCGAGGGATTCCTCCTCAGCAATGAGAGGAATCCCCTGGCTTTCACCAGGGAGAGGATGTCAATGCCTCTTCAGTATAGCAGGACGAGAAGTGTGGAACAAGTGCCACCAACATTGCACAGGACTTTGCAATTCTAGAATTGGAAGGCCCTGAACATTGGATATTGTTTCCTGATAGGGGTGCGCCGCTCACTGAGGATCAAGATAGAGGCTGTGTCAAACATCATTCGACACCTCTTCAAGAAGAACCGATCCGTAGGGACGCGATGCAACAAAGTGGAATAAGCCCGTGTATGGTCCAATGAAGCTTGACATAGCCCCTATTCTGCCCAATACCAGTATGCCTGCTCACGCTCATGCGCCCCAAGCAATACCTGCATCTTCTCTTCCTGCCCTATCCAATCCTCAAAAACCTCCTGTGAACAAAGCAGGACTCCCGCTGGTGGAGCAATTGTTTTTGCCAACACTTCACACAATTCTGTAAGTGTAGCAGCAGATAGTCCCGTCGCAAAATTCTGTGCGGGCAGCGCCTCAAAGGTCGTTACTTTACAAATCTGCCCTCCCACACACACCAGAATCAGCTCAATGATCAATCTATCATCCGCAAAAACACCTAAAGCCAGGCTCGCGGGTGAGCATGATAACTTCTGTATGACGTCCCTTAAATACTGATACGTCCAGCCATGGCAGTGACCGGGATGGGCAGGAACACTCACATAGCCAACAGGATTCCCCCAGAGCAACTGATAGACACGATGATAGTATTGATCAAGCGTCAATTCACGTTGTGGAGTTGCCTGAGCAGATTGTGCAACCTGAGCCAGGTGCCCTTTATCAATTACATGCACCCGCTCCCACTCGCCTCGTTCATACAACTGTTGAGCACATTGCTGAGGATCATCAATCCTCTCAAAGAATAGATCACGCCGCACACCTGTGTTTGAATCCACAACGCGTTGTACATTACCACCTTCATGCAAGACAAACAGACCATACTCTCCCGCTTGAGCGGCACGGAGATACTGTCCAGGGTCGAAGAAACGGCCTATCTGACGCCATGTCACCGGATCCAGGTCTACAACCTCCCAGTTGGGGTCAATCATACTACCTCCCAGATCTGCACTGTATATGGCTCCAATTTCAAGTCTAGCGCACCTTCTCCTGAACAATGGTATGGCTCCCCCCACACCTTACGTAAAGAACGTATACCTGAAAAGCGTAATACTATTTCACGGTGTCGCTCTGTGGGATTGGCTACAAAAAGTAATACGTGTTCTGCATTCTTTTGTAACACCAGTTTCACCTGTTCGTCATCGCACCAGTACTCTCTACCATCTGCTAACGCCTCTATCGTTGCAGGAACTTCCTCCTGACGTAACCACCAGAGACTCCCCATCCCAATTCTTGTTTCTCCCACTGCGTCAACATACTTTTTCAACACTTCACAGGGAAACAGCGCAGGATCAAGATACGGCATACCTGGACCAAGAAGCAGTTGTCCTCCTTGCTCTACATAAGCAAGCAACCTCAACTGATCCTCTGCATCCATAAAATCGACTGTTGGTACAAGTACAAATGGATATCTGCACAAACGCTCCAGGCTCACATGCGTATCAGAAAGATCATAATCTATGTTTCGTCTCTCTAATGCGCCAAATGCCGTTCCTGACCAGTTGTCGTAACGGCGATCATCAGCTTCATGCGCTACATCCCACTGCAGATCCAGATCCAGATCAACCCTGAACAATTCTTTGGGAAAACCGTAGAGCTCTGTATGTGCATAATGCATTGTCGATGCCAACGCTGCATAGCGCCCCATATCATAATTCAAAAGCAGCAGAGCCTGCGGCGCACGACGCAACGACCAGAGCTGATACTGCTGCGCGAATGCCAGTAAACGTTTGTAGAATGCTGCGTACTCCGGGCGAAAGGCACCATGCCGGGTGATAGGGCTCCCTTGCCAGCGCTCACGCTCAACAAGCATATACAAATTGAACGCCTTCAACCCATACATACATGCGAGGAGCGTGATAAACTCCTGCTCATCAGGTGTAGGAGTGAGCGCATGATGGCTCCAGATGCCACAACCAAACTCTGGTACAAACGGCAAGCGCGTTGTGCCCGCAAGGTAACGAATACTTTGAATTGCTCCTCGGCTGCTTTCTTTGTTCCGATAGAGATTCATGCCAACCCAATCAATATCCGGGTCGGCCTCCATACTTGTAATATCAAGTGGCGTACGGAACTGAAAGGCAACATCGTGAAAGATCGGGACACCCTGAACACCATGAGCACGCAACATACGCGAGATCTTCGCAACACTCCAGCGAATTTGATACTCCTTGTAAGCAACCCAATCCACATGCCAGGCCATATCAGAGCGCTTCTTCACCTGACAATCGCGCGGGGGCTCAACCTCTGCAAATGCACTATAGGTGACAGAATACGCTCGATTGAGCGTCTCAATCGAAGCATAGCGTTCCTGTAAAAAGGCTCGATAGAGCGTCAGGGACGCCTCACTATAGTCAGTGGCATAAGCACGGTCATGAAAGAGATAACTGGTCTCATTATCGCTTTGCACACCCACAATACAGCCAGCAGGCGCGAGATGACGTGCAATTATTGGGCAGGCTACCTCAAACCAGCGTTCAACATACCTATAGAAAACCTCGCTGGCATAGGACGGCACGGGGAATTGATGTGGCGGATGGAGCCCCCAGGCAGCGTCCAGATGCAGACTCTCTACGGCAGTACGCGCCTGAACGCCAGGATCAAGGATCACCCACTCAGGAAATCCAAAATTGGTTAATTCCGCGTTAATCAGAGGTCCGGGACGCACCAGTAACCAGAGACCCCGCGCCTCACATAAGCGAAAAAAAGCCTCCACGTCCTTGCGAGCATCCGTCGTACCCCAATCGAAACAGCCCGGCGCTATCTCATGCACAGACCAGGGAATATAGGTCTCGACCATGCCAAATCCCAATTCTTGCACACGATCCAGAATCTGAGGCCAGAGCTCCCTTTCCAGCCTCCAATAGTGGATCGCGCCTGCATAGACTGGGACATCCTGCCCTGCGATAGAAAGCCCTGTATCGGTGAGTTGAACAGACACGATAGTTTTTCCTCTTTCATCAGCCTTTTACTGCACCCGCCGTTAATCCAGCAACCATCTGACGCTCCGCGAACAGATAGATAATCACAGCAGGAATCATCGCCAACGTAAGAAAAGCCAGAACCAGCACCCAGTCGGAGCTATACTGCCCCTGGAATTGCGTCGCCCCCAGAGGTAACGTCCAGGTCGATTGATCATTCAAAACCAGCAATGGCAGCAGGAAATTGTTCCAACTAGAAACCATTGCCAGCATAGTGACCACTGCAATAGCGGGACGAGCTAACGGCAGTAGAATATACCAGAAAAAACCCATCGCAGGCGCCCCATCAATGATCGCTGCATCCTCCAACTCCTGTGGCACAGCACTAAAAAAGTTCCATAGAATGAGAAGTGTGATCGGCAACGAAAAAGCAACCTGCGGCAGCATGATCCCCCACAATGTATTCAACAGGCCCAACTGCCTTATCGTAATGTAGAGAGGCAGCACTGCCATAGTAAGTGGAAACAATAAACCAAGCAAGAAAACATTAAAGACCACATTACGACCGCGAAACACCATGCGAGACAGCACAAAAGCAGCCGGACACGTCACCACCAGAAGCACTACGACTGTCCCAGTCATGGTAAGAACGCTATTGAGAAGTTCTTGCCAGAATACTCCTGTAATGAGGATCTGCGTATAGTTTTCCCAATGTAACGTGGTGGGCAAGCTAAAAGGCGCATTGAGCAATTCCCCATTTGTGCGCAAACTGCCAACCACAACAACCACAATTGGCGCGAGCACAAACAAAGCAACAATAGAACAGATGAGTACTGAGATGATCCGTGCTGGTCGCCAGATCTTTGCAGGCATGAACATAAGAGCCGTTTCCTTTCAATAGTATCAGGCCACGCCCCCGAGATCCTGGCGCATAATCCAACGCTGATAGACCAGGGCAAAACCGAAACAAAAAATAAACATAACTACTCCTACAGCACTTCCGTATCCCAGCTCGAAACTCTGAAAACCTTTATGCACAAGATACGTTGCCATCGTCTCACTCGCAAACACAGGGCCGCCGTCCGTCATCACAAAAATGAGATCAAAGTATTGTAGCGAGCCCAAAATAGAGAGAAATACCGTAAGACGAATCGTACTCGAAAGCATTGGAAGTGTAATATAGCGTGCCACCTGCCAGCGATTTGCACCATCCGTACGAGCAGCCTCTGGAAGCTCCTGCGGAATATTCTGCAATCCGGCAAGGTAGAGAATCAGGTGAAAGCCAAAGTATTTCCACAACATCACGACAAATACAGCCAATAAGACAGTATGCGTATCGGCAAGAAAGGCCGGCGGTGTCGCAGCTGGATTGATGATCTTGACCAGAGCAGCCAGTGGCCCAACGGAAGGATCATAGATGAAAGCCCAGATCAGACCCGCAACCACCTCGGATAGTATATAAGGCAAGAAAAATACGGTGCGGAAGAATGTAGAGCCAAACCCCCGTTGTTTCACAAGAAGCGCGAGGAACAGTGCCAATGGCAACTGAAAAACGAGCGATAACAGAGCAATCAACAGGTTTGTTTTGATAGCATTGAGAAAAACAGGATCTTCGAGGAGTACAACATAGTTTTGCAGGCCGATGAAATTTTGCAATGGTCCGAGTCCGCTCCAGTTATAAAGGCTATAATATGTAGCTTGCACAACTGGTAGCAGCACAAAGACACTGAATATCACTAAAGCGGGCGCTAAGCAGACGATAATGACCAGCCATTTTGAGAGTGAGCGCCGCCGCAGTCGCGACGCATGAGTTTCCGGTCCTGGAGTATCCCGCCGTTGGGTAGAACGCTGATCGACTACTTGCATAATCTTTTCCCCTTCTAGAGATGTGTGCTATCTGGATTGGTTGCGATTCTGCGGCCTCTCAGAGGGCGTCGTAGGGGGATTGGTTCACGACGCCTTCTGAGGGGCCGCGTTTACGACGTCCTCCGAGGAGAACGTTACGCCTTCTTCAACGACGTTGCAGCCGCAGCCTCGACAGCTTGAGCGCCTGCCAGAGGAGACATCGAGTCTGCAAAAAGCGCCTGCGTCGTATTTATAACTACCTGAGCCATAGCCGAAGGTAAAAACTGATCATAGTAGAGCTGGAAATACGGCGCATTCCCTACCAGCTTTACAATCGTTTGCATATTTGGATTTATCACTCCATCAGTCGCCGCCTTGACAGGTGGGAGCAGAGCACCTTGCTGGGCCAGCGTACGCTGGTTATTTGCCTGCGTCAGAAAACGCACAAAATCAAGTGTTTGAGGAGGTGCGTTCTTGCCAATTGCAAAGCCGTTGCCACCACCCTGCACATCCGTTGGATTGCCAGCGCCACCGGGTATCTGAGGGAAGGGGAAGAAGGCCAATGTCGGTCCCTTTTTGTCTGCCGCAGCCGCAGCATCGTTGGATGGTCCCCATTGTCCCATTAACTCCATCGCCGCTTTTCCATTGCCCATAAGCGCTTGCTCATCCGTGTAATCCTCGCCTAGAAAGCCGTTCTCAAACGGTTTTGCGGCCACAAGCTGCTGGAGCATCTGGCCCGCTTTCACAAAAGGCGCATCGGCAAAAGAACCTGTACGATTATATGCGTTATTAAAAGCTGTCTGGCCACCCTCGCGTATCGCAAAGTACACCCAGTAGAACAGTCCTTGCCACTTGTCCTTCTCACCTAACGCGATTGGAACAATACCAGCCGTCTTGAGCTTCTGGATATCCGTCAGAAAATCACTCCACGTGACCGGGGTCTGCTGAATACCTGCCTTCGCAAAAAGCGCTGGATTGTACCAGAAACCAACTGCACCGAGATCCCAGGGAACACCGTAATAGCGACCGTTATACTTGTAAAGATTAAGGGCTGGCTGGCTAAATGTATTGCCCCACCCGTTTTGTTGCAAAGCAGCTGTGATGTCTTGCAACTGCCCGGCCTGAGCATACTGCTGCATGGCACCTCCCCCCCAACTCTGGAAGATATCGGGCGGCGTACCAGCTTGCATTGCCGTTTCCAGCTTCTGCTGATAGTTCTGATCAGTTCCAATAACGGTAATCTTAATATCAATGTTCTTGTGTGTACTCATGTACTGATTTGCCAGATTCTTCCAGTCTGTCAAAAGAGGATCAGTGTTGTTGATATGCCACCAGTTGATCGTCACCTTTTGCGTGCTACCAGTACTTGTCGTTCCGCCACAGGCTGAAACGACTAACATGAGGATTACCATCAAGGGTAACAGAAAACTAAACCGTTTCATAAGGTTGTGTTCTCCCTTCCAAATAGTATGTAACAATACATAATGCCCAACGTTGGACTACCATCTCCGCCAGACATGTTAATACATCCGCAATGTCTGTTCTTACGACATACTGTTTACCGTGTGCCCACACGAAAAAAGAAAAAGTAGCCGGATCATGCCTCCTTTCATGTTTACTTGTGAGGCGATTGACAGGATTGACGTATAACGAGTTCGGTCGGCAGCTTGATACGTTCAATAGCCGCCTCTGGATGGGCAATATATTGCAAAAGCAACAGGGCTGCAGCACGACCCATCTCCTCCAGTGGTTGATGCACTGTGCTCAGAGGAGGATGAACATGAGCGGCCTGGGGAATATCATCAAAGCCAATAATCGAAAGATCTTCCGGAAGACGTAGACCACGCTCACGCGCCGCCTCCATTACTCCAAAGGCCATGACATCGTTTGAGGCAAAAATAGCTGTCGGTGGTTCTGCTAAATCGAGCAACGTCTGAGTACATTGGTACCCCTGAGGCTGCAAGAAATCACCCTCGCACACGAGTTGTGGATCAACAGGAACGCCTGAATCTTTGAGCGCCACCTCATAGCCAGCCAGGCGCTCCTGGGCACATCCAAAATCCATCGTTCCAGTGATAAAGCCGATACGTCGATGCCCTAAAGCAAGCAGATAGGTTACAGCATCATACGCTCCCCGAAAATTTGTCGTGGAGACCGAAGGCACATTCTCCCCATCACTTAAATAATCGATCAGGACATGGGGAAAGCGCCGTTGACGCAACGTCTCCAGGTATGCATTGACATTACGGGGAAGAATAAGCAGTAATCCATCGGCAAGTTCACGCGTCACTTTCGTGACATAGGCCGATTCTTTGGTCTTGCGCCGATGAGTCGTGTAGAGCATGAGGTTACAATGATGCGCATCAAGGGCCGCATCAATGCCCCGAATGATCTCGCCCATATAGCTTGTATTGAGATAATCAACCAGAAGTCCCACCACATGGGAAGAGCCGCCCGCCAGGCTCCGAGCCTGCGCATTGGCAACATAGCCAAGTTGGGCCATAGCACGCAAAACACGTTCACGTTTTTCGATACTTACATGATCTTTGTTGTTGATCACACGCGATACAGTGGCATATGACACGCCTGCCTCATCCGCAACATCAAAAATCGTGACATCACGCCTTTGATTGGTATTCCCTCTGGTTGCTCTTTTACTCAAGCGAAATGCTCCTCACAATCCTGTAAGCGCTTACATTTCATAGCATAGTAGTACCATACACTTCCGCTCTCTGTCAAGGCTTTTTTTATTTTATTCCGTTATCCCCAAATGGTTAACTACCCCTTTTACTCTTCAAAGGCTGCCATTGATCTTCTGACTGTCTTTTTATTCTCTATAAAAAGACGCTTCTACTTGTTTCATTCAAAAATGAAGAGTTAAATCTGGCTATTTCTTGTTTGTAGAAACAAGAAATATGGAGTAACCCTGAACATTTTGTGAAATTTTGGGAATAAGGGGTTGACAGAAAGCCCATAATCATGTATACCTCTTTAGAATAGCTGCAAGCGTTTACAAGATTACCATCCAGAAAACCAGGTGTAGGGAGCATCACCTTGCGTGCGCCCCTTGCCTGGGAACGCGGCTCATTGGGAAGCGTGCGCACGCAAGGTGACGTCAGGCCCAGTCCAAGGAGGAAAGAAAAAACAGAGATAAAGCGCATTCATACTATATTTCGAGTATGCAACGGAACAGTGGATGTTCTGTATGCAAGTTCTCTGCCTATCGTTCTCATATAGGCAACTTGTCTTCATGGTTAGTTCTCCATCTAAGGAAGGAAAGGGAAACAACGATGTTTAGCAGTAGCCCACGAAAAGTCGCAGTATCGCTATCGGCAATACTCCTGCTCATCGTAACTACGTTCGGCCTCTTCGTCTCCACCCGCTCTGCCCATGCGGCATCAAGCATTACTATCAATGGCGCAACAAAATACCAGGTGATGGATGGTTTTGGCTTTTCAGACGCCTTTGGTCCAGCAGCTACCCTCGAAACCTCATCAGCCAGTGAGCAGCAACAAATTCTCGACCTGCTCTACAGCCCGACAACGGGTGCAGGCTTCACTATTTTGCGCAACCTGTTCCCCTCCGATGCCGCCAATACTATTGAACCTAATAGCCCTGCCAGCCCGAGCGCCACTCCTACCTATGTGCCACTCGGCAGTAGTGAGGGTCAGGTCTGGCTCGCTCAACAAGGTCAGAAGTATGGCGTCAAGCAATTCTATGGCGATGCCTGGAGCGCTCCCGGCTACATGAAAACCAACGGCAATGAGTCCAATGGGGGCGAACTCTGTGGCTCTCCTGGCGCTACCACCTGTAGCACCGGCGATTGGCGTCAGGCGTACGCAAACTACCTGGTCCAATATGCCAAAGATTACCAGGCTGCTGGCGTCCCATTGACCCATATTGGTGCCTTTAACGAACCCAATCTCACCACCTCCTATTCCAGCATGGTCATGAATCCCACTCAGACCGCTGACTTTATTGCTGTGTTGGGACCGACCGTGAAGGCTGCGGGACTCAATACCAAAATTGTCTGTTGCGATGGCGAGGGTTGGGATACCGCTCAGAGCTACGCGAACGGCATCACCAGCAATCCTACCGCCAATTCCTATACCAGCGTCATCTCCAGCCATGGCTATACCCAGGACCCTAATACTGACCTGACTGGCACTGGCTCCAAACACATCTGGCAAACAGAATGGTCCAAATTCGACAACTGGGACCCTACCTGGGATAGCGGGACCGATGCCTCCGGCTTTACCTGGGCACAATATATCTATACAGGGATCACTGTCGCCAACCTGAGCGCCTTCCTCTACTGGTGGGGCTTCGGCTTCAATAGCACCGATAATGGAGCACTCATCCACGACAATAATGGCACCGTTATACCCTCCAAACGACTCTTTGCCATGGGCAGCTATAGTCGTTTTATCCATCCCGGCGCAACGCGCATTGGGGCAACCAGCGGCGACAGCAACCTGGAAACGACGGCATACACCAATACTGATGGTTCCACATCCGTAGTGGTGTTAAATACCTCGTACAATGACATTGCTGCCTCACTTTCGCTGCAAAACACCAATATTGCGGCAGGCTCCGTTGCCACACCTTACATTACGAATGCCAACGACAATATAGCTGCGCAAGCACCGCTACCGATTTCTAATGGATCATTCAGCGGAACCATACCTGCCCGTTCGCTGGTGAGCTATGTGATCGCTCCATCATCCGGCGGTGTTACACCGACACCAACATCAACATCAACGGTTACACCAACCGTCACTCCAACCCATACTCCTACTCCTACTCCTACACCAGTAACTGGTAGTAGCTGCAAAATAAGCTATGTGATCCAGAATCAGTGGCCGGGGGGCTTCACCAATAGCACCACGATCACAAACACTGGCTCAACAGCAATCAGCAGTTGGACGTTGAAATTTACTTTCCTCGCTAGCCAGCAGGTCACCCAGGGCTGGAACGGAAACTTCTCGCAACAGGGAAATCAGGTGACCGTCCAGAACATGAGCTATAACGGCTCGATCTCTCCGGGAGATTCGACCTCTCTTGGCTTCAATGGTTCATGGACCGGGAGCAATCCTAATCCCACCGCATTCACTGTTAACGGTACTGCTTGTAGTACATCGTAGCCAGTTGATTGATTGGCTCCTGACGCGGGTTAATGAATGGCTTCCCTACACCAGGATGGACCCAGGCATTTGCCATCATTCACCGTCCGTTTCCTACTAGTGTAGGGGCACGATTTATAAGCCCGCGCCTGGCACATCGACTAGTACCATTTACATGTTTCTTTGTTTTTTGCATATGCTTTGCTACACTGTGTATGTGAGGCAAGGCACCCCGGTTCGCCAGGGAGAGACAGTTTGCCTCAAGGAAAGAAAGGGAAACAAGGATGTTCAATGGTCTTCAGCGAAAAGCAGGATTTGCAATAATTCTGACACTCTCACTCCTGCTACTCGCATTCGGTACCATCGTTCCCTCGCACGCTGCCTTTGCAGCATCAACTATTACTATCAATGGCTCATCGAGACACCAAACGATGGATGGTTTCGGCTTTTCGGATGCCTTTGGCCCAGCAAGTACGCTCCAGACATCACCTGCAAGCCAGCAAAAACAGATTCTGGATCTGCTCCTTAACACTTCGACAGGTGCAGGCTTCACTATTTTGCGCAACCTGCTCCCTTCCGATGCGAGCAATACTATCGAACCTACCAATCCTGGTAGCCCGAACGCTACTCCGCATTACGTGGCGCTCGGTAGTAGTGAGGGGCAGGTCTGGCTCGCTCAACAGGCAAAGAAGTATGGTGTCAAGCAATTCTACGGCGATGCCTGGAGCGCTCCCGGCTACATGAAAACCAATGGTAATGAGTCCAACGGTGGAACACTCTGCGGCGTTCCTGGCACAAAATGCAGTAGTGGCGATTGGCGGCAAGCGTATGCGAACTATCTCGTTCAATACATTAAAGATTACCAGAGTGCAGGCGTCTCATTGACACATGTTGGTGCGTTTAACGAACCCGATCTGACCACCTCTTATTCCAGCATGGTCATAAATCCCACTCAAACAGCCAATTTTGTGACTGTGTTGGGACCAACCCTGAAGAAGGCCGGTTTGAATACCAGTATCGTTTGTTGCGATGGCGAGGGTTGGGATACCGCTCAGAGCTACGCGAACGGCATTACCAGCAATCCTACCGCCAACGCTTATACCAGCGTCATCTCCAGCCATGGCTATACCGCTGATCCCAATTCTACCCTGACCGGTACCGGCTCCAAACACATCTGGGAAACCGAGTGGTCCAAGTTTGATGCCTGGGACCCCACCTGGGATAGCGGCGGCGATTCCTCCGGTTTTACCTGGGCACAAAATGTGTATAACGGCATCACCAAAGCCAACCTGAGCGCCTTCCTCTACTGGTGGGGCGTTGGCTTCAATAGCACCGATAATGGAGCGCTCATCCACGACAATAATGGCACCGTTATACCCTCCAAACGGCTCTGGGCATTAGCAAACTATAGTCGCTTCATCCATCCCGGCGCTACACGTGTCAATGCATCTAGTGGGAATAGCAGCCTGGAAACGACGGCGTACACCAATACCGATGGTTCCGTCGCCATCGTTATCTTGAATACCTCGTCTTCCAACACTGCTGCCTCGTTCACAGTAAGCCATACCAGCGTGGCAAACGGTGCTGCAGTTGTTCCCTACCTTACCAATGCTTCGCACAATACGGCTGCGCAAGCAACATTGCACATCGCCAATGGAGCATTCAGCGCCACCATTCCTGCTCGTTCGTTGGTGACCTATACTATTAAATAATGGACAGGTGGTAAAATTGGTGCTATAGAGAAGTGCGTAGGGGCGTCACCTTGTGTGCGCCCACGTGGGGATGCACGATTCAAGCAAAGGTTGTTTTTCGGGTATGACGGGCGCGAACTCTTCGGGCCCCTACCCTGGTTTCATCTCGTCAAAGGATTTTGTATCAACCAATGGCGCAAGGTGACGCCCCTACGCACGGTCCCCCTGATGGATGGAGAATCGGAGATGATTACCTACGAAAATCCAATACTTCCAGGTTTCTACCCTGATCCAAGCATATGCCGTGTAGGACAGAACTACTACCTGGTCACGAGTAGCTTTGAATATTTCCCTGGCGTCCCTATCTTTCATAGCAATGATCTGATCCACTGGCAACAGATCGGTCATTGCCTGACACGAGCAAGCCAACTCCCACTCACAAAGGTATTCAGTTCGGGCGGTATTTTCGCTCCCACTATTCGCTACCACAACGGCACATTTTATATGGTCACGACCAACATTTCACATGAAGGGAATTTCTATGTATTCACTGATGATCCTGCTGGCGAATGGTCAGAACCAATCTGGGTGCAACAAGGCGGCATTGATCCCTCACTGTGTTTCGATGGTGATCATGTCTATCTGACCAGCAATGGGGAAGGACCACAACTCGGTATCTATCAATGCGAAATCGATATCAAAAACGGACAACAATTGACGGAGACGCGCTTCCTGTGGCCTGGTACAGGAGGACGCTATCCTGAAGCACCGCACCTGTACCACATTCACGACTACTATTATCTCATGATTGCCGAAGGCGGGACAGAATACGGACACATGGAGACGCTGGCACGCAGCAAAAGCCCCTGGGGACCATTTGAACCCTGTCCACATAACCCGATCCTGACCCACCGGGATCAAACATTCCACTCCATACAGGGAACAGGACACGCCGATCTCATCGAAGCGCATGATGGAAGCTGGTGGTTGGTCTTTCTCGCCTTCCGCCCCCATGACCGACTCTACCATCACCTCGGACGTGAAACATTTCTCACACCTATCACGTGGACGCCCAATGGCTGGCCCGTTGTTACAGCACAGAAAACGGTCAACGTTTCCATGAATGTTGCCGCCTTACCCCAGCATAGAAAGGAAACAGAGCCAGAACGTGATGATTTTGCCACACCAGACCTGCGCCTCTGCTGGAACTTTTTACGCAATCCCAACGCCGAAGGTTGGTCACTGACCGAACGTCCCGGCTACTTACGCCTCTATGGCTCAGCGCTCACACTGGATGCCCTGGACTCACCTACTTTTATTGGAAGACGACAACAACATTTCAATTGCTGCATAAGGACATTGCTCGATTTTCGTCCAGAGCATGAGGGACACGAAGCGGGCCTCACCATGCTCATGAACGAACGACATCACTATGAAATTGCCGTCACTTATGAGAATGGAAACCGCTATGTCATTGTTCGTCGTCGTATTGGCGACCTGGCTGCTATCGTAGCGCAAGAACAGTTAGCAGAACCAGAACCCATTCTATTAGAGATCCAGGCCAATCGCGACAACTACACATTCGCTTACATCAGTGCTGGACAGCCAGCGCGAAAGCTGGCGACTGGCGCAACACGCTACCTCTCCACAGAAGTTGCTGGTGGCTTTACAGGCGTCTATACAGGTATGTACGCCATCAGCAACGGCAATGGGAGAACAGGACCAGCAGATTTCGACTGGTTTGAATACGTGCCCGATCGTCTCTGATGTAGTAGCAACAGATGATGCAATTGCGCTCCTACAGAAACCAGCCTTCCGCTCACACCCGCGTGACTTTCAGATCGCTCCATGTCAACTCGAAGTTCGCACTCTGACCTGTACGCAAGAAATCACTTATCGACTGAGCAGCCAGCGCAACCAGAACTAGAGCCAGCGGACGCGTGAGCGGATAATCACATGGATCACCAGGTACCTCCTGTGGCACCTGGTATCCTGGCTCCCAAAGCCCACTCCCATATAAACCATCAGCACTGAAACCGATATGCAGGCAGGCTACGTCGAGAGACTGAACCGCCTTACTGACCGCAGCGCGCCCGGCACGATTATCAAATGCATCTACAACCAGTACACTCTCTCCGAACAGACTGGTCGCATTCGTCTCTGTCAACTCGACTCCCACTGGCTCTATCTTCGCCTGTACAGCACGATAGAGCATATTTGCCAACGCACGCGCCTTAGGAAATCCAACCTCGGCCCGGCTGTATGGTTGTGTAGAAAGGTTACGCATCTCCACCAGATCCTTATCAATCACCTTTATATATGCAAAACCCATACGTGCCAGCATCTCCACCAGATTGCCACCCAATGCCCCCGCGCCACAAACGGTAATCCGCTTATCGGCAAACAACCCCAACGAGGCGTGGCGCTCTTCATGAAAGAATGGACTGTTAGAATTCAAATTCTTCTGCATCATAACCCGTTTTCCCCTTCTTCTCTTCTTGCTCTATTCAGCCAGCTGTAATGTTTTTGCGCCAAATTTGTGAGAAAACTGTGAAAAATTTCCGCTTTTTTCTCCTGTCCCTGTATATATAAATGGGAATACATGGAACCGTAAGATGCTTGAACAGCTACGTTTACACTTCTATTGCCTGTTCTATGTCTTCCCACTCAATGCGTTTATCTGTTTGGATGTTTGAATAGTCGTCTGCTTAAAGGCGGTACAAGAACATGAATGTAAGTACAGAAAACCTGACGTTACAGGTGAAAGAAACGTTACTGGCTCTCTCAGATGTTCTGCTTATGGATACGGTGCTTGGATGGATAGAACACGCCGATGAAATGCATCAACACCTGGGCTCTGCTGACGAATTACGTAGCATATTTGGCTATCAACTCCAATCTGGCGAGACGGAAGAGATATATTGCTCATTCGATGCACTGGATCGCTCGGAGTCAAAATCAGCTCTCGCGTTATGGGTTCCTCCAACGGTAGAAGACCTGCGCAATCTCCTCACTGGCTTCTCTCTTCAGGATTTTCAAGACTTTGTCATTCCACTGGCCGATGATGCTCTTGCCGCCGTTGATCCACAAAAAGATCCATTCTGGCCCTCAACTGGTTTAGAAGATGGCCGACCCTTTATGCGTTGTCTCACTACGTATTTAGAGCAGAAAGCTGATCAAGAGCCGGAATATGGACATCTTATCCTTCCTCTCAGAATTGCTCGTGCGAGGAATAGCGTCTCCACATCATACAAAGACTCGCCCTGTTTTGATCTATGGTTGGAGATGATGGATCTATTGGAGCCCAGCGACGATTAATCTATGCCCATGGAAAATCTGTCATCACGCTCACCAGGCTGGTCAGATCGAAATCCCGATCTCGACCACTGAGGCAGATACCACTGGCGACTATACTCAACCGCGTATCAAGAGTGGAACGATAACGTCGTCTCTGTCCATTCTCGCTCCATTCCACCACAAGATGCCCAGACGAGCCGTCTGCGCTGGGTAGCTCGCTAAAGCTATGCAGTGTCGCATCAGCTTTAGCTAACGCGTGTCGCAATTGTTCCTCCAATGTGTCGCGCCGGGCTTCCTGGCGCAACCATTCGCGCTGCTGTTTGTGGGTATGACGACGCACCTCAGCTTGCCGTTCGCGCTCGACGGTCTGCCACCAATGCTCAGCTTCACCTCGGCGACGACGCTCCGGCTCCATCGCAATCTCGAACTGGTGAATGCGCCAGAAAAGCAAGGCAAGACGTTCGGAACCCGCCAGACCTGACAGGAAATTATCCGTGTCCTCAGCCTTCGATGCCGCATCTCGCAACCATTCAGCATGAGTTGGATCAGCTACCATATCCGGCCCATCAAACCAGAGCATACTGCCATCGACACGTGCTATGCTCCGTTCAAAACGCTCAGCTCCATTTGTGGGATCGCACAGAAAAACGGGCAGCGGCTCAGCACGAAAACCAAAACGCTGCCGGGCATCGCTCTCGTTAAACGGCAAGGCCCACCATGTTCCCGGTTGCATCGTAGCGGAAGCAAGCCAGAGCAGAACAATACGTAACGCCGGAAACAACTCAAGGTAAGCGCTCCGTTCCCACGGCAATGCCTCGCCCAATACCTCTACCTCGCTCTCATTCACAGGTCGGAAGCGGCCCCAGCCCACAAACTCGCTTTGTGGCTTAAACTCGTAAATCATCCCACTCAATCGTGTACGGATACGACTACCAGGCAGAAGCGGTGCAATGATCTCACGTTGCTGCAATGTTGCACTCTCCTTGCTCAATTTTGCAATGAGCGTGCGTGCATCCACCTTTGGCTTGCGCTTCTCTGGCATTATCGCACCTTCCTTTTTACTTCTTGTGGTCTCGCAAGATCTGTCCATAGTCTTCAATAGCCTTGACGACCTGCGTGTGCTGCTCAGAGGTCAGATCGGCACGTTGTGCGATGATCTCCCACATCTGCTTTTTCGCCACCCACTGTTGTTGCTGTAACGCTTTAGCACTGTATTGGGTGGCCCTCTCATAATCGAGGACTACAGCATCCTCAAATGAAAGGCCCGGTCGCCGGGTCAATTCTATTAGTACCTCTACTGACTGTATGCGCTCCTTCGACCAGATAGGACTGGCATAACACAACGCCAACGCAGCCTCTTGCGCTTGCGCAGCGGTGGTATCTGGCCAGCGAGCCTGCTCTAGTAAGGTATCAGCACCCTGTTGTCGCTCTTTCGACCTCTTAGGGCTTTGCATATACAGTGCATGGGCAGCTTCTACGGTATCTCCGAAAGGAATATCTCTCCGCTTCGCCAATGCTAGCAAGCGCCGAATCCCCTCTTGCTGCTCTGGTGAACCCTGAGGGGATAATAAATAGAGGGAGGTTGCAACTTCTATAGCGTCACAAGATGTAATCTCCTCCTGCTGACCCAGATCCAATAACAACTGCGTCACCCACTGCCTGGTCTGTGATGCTGGCTTATTTCTCTTATAGATTTTCCAGAGAGCGTCCATCACATTCTCAAGGGTGATATCTGGTTCACTTCCAGCCTTCAGCAGCCATGCTATCGCCTCCTGGTTCGTCTTTGGATCACCAAGGCCGTTGCGTTTTCTTGTCTTGTCAGGATCTACTGCATTCTTCTGGAGAAGGGTAATGCAGGCCAGGGCAATTTCATGCTGTATGTTGCTCTCCATGAATATTCCTCCATTGGATGTATCGAAGAAGTGGGATAATTTTATATTCAGATTACATTTTATATTTGACATAGTAGCATCACTATTGTTATTTGTCAATGGCAATACAGAAGCTGACGATGATGATATTTTGTCATGTTTTATTTCATCTCACTTAGCGGACGGAAACGAAGCGCAGACCAGGTTTCATCAATAGAGATCAACGTTACAGGACGCCAGCCCATGCTCAGTACGCTATCCCATCCAATATCTCGTGTGATGTCTGTCTTGATCTTCGAGCTCTTTTTAGGGTACGAGAGCCAGAGCAATCCTCCCGGTTTTACAGCCTGAATAGCCGATAGTGCATACTGGTCAGCAGCAGCTTTGCTCAAAAGAAAGACATGCACGAAATCGAATGGACCTTCGCCACTGGTCTTCACTTCCACTCCTTCGGGTAAAGAGCCAAGCAGTGCTCTATAGCCTTCTGGTGCATTCATGATGAGCAATTGCTGCCGGGATTTGATGCCGAGCTTTTTTGTGAGTGGTGTGTCAACCATGATGTACCCTCCAGATATGTATAGAGTATGATATACTGAGATTATACCAATCGAATACCATCTCCCGGCAACTGGCGAAGCAGTGGAAAAACCACGAGGGAGCCTGGAGAACACAGAAAAAACAGTCGTTCGCCTGGGCTGGCACAGTATATTTGAAATATATGTGCCTGTACACAATAAGGAGCGAACGACAATGACAACTATCGCACAACAATCAACTCTCTTGACCCGCTATCTGCAAACACTCAATGGCACAGCCCCCGACTCAGCCGCTGCAGCATTCTATGCATCCCTGGATACGATCAGCAGCATCTCACCATCCATCGCAACCTCTATCATCAACGAATTGCGTGACCAGCGCGGAAATCTCAAATTGATTGCCAGCGAAAATTATAGCTCACTGGCGACGCAACTGGCTGCTGGCAATCTCCTCACCGATAAATACGCCGAGGGCTACCCGCACCACCGCTTCTATGCTGGCTGCGATAATGTTGACATCATCGAAGATGAGGCATGTCAGCTCGCATGCACACTTTTTGGTGCCGAACATGCCTACGTCCAGCCTCACTCCGGTGCCGATGCTAACCTGGTCGCATTCCTCACGATCCTCTCAGCGAAAGTTCAGCAACCTCTTTTGACAGAGCTGAACCTGGAAGATCCCTCAAAAGCTTCACGCCAAGATTGGGCAAAAGTGCGAGAAGCCGTTCACAACCAGCGCCTGCTCTCGTTAGACTACTATTCGGGTGGTCACCTCACGCATGGTTATCGGCATAATATCTCCAGTCACCTGTTTGATGTGTATACCTATAGCGTTGATCCGCAAACGAAACTGATTGACCTTGATCAACTGCGCTCTCAGTTGCACGAGGTGCGCCCCCTGATATTGCTGGCCGGGTATAGTGCCTATCCACGTAAGCTCAACTTTGCGAAACTGCGCGAACTGGCCGACGAGGTTGGTGCTGTGCTTATGGTCGATATGGCACACTTTGCCGGGCTGGTCGCTGGTAAGGTCTTTACAGGCGATTTCGATCCCGTGCCACATGCTCATGTCGTCACCTCGACCACGCACAAAACATTGCGCGGACCCCGAGGTGGGCTGGTGCTCTGCAAACAGGAATTCGCTGCATGGTTGGATAAAGGCTGTCCGGCCATCCTTGGCGGTCCACTTCCACATATTATGGCGGCTAAAGCTATTGCCTTCCGTGAAGCATCCCAACCTGAATTTCAGACGTACGCCCATAAAATTGTTGAAAATGCTCGCTCGCTCGCTCAACACTGCGTCGAGGAATCACTACATGTCCTCACAGGGGGTACAGACAATCACCTGCTGCTACTTGATGTTGCTCAGACCTTTGGTCTCACTGGACGGCAGGCCGAATCTGCTCTGCGTGAATGCGCAATTACCCTTAACCGTAACTCTCTGCCCTTTGATGCTAATGGTCCATGGTATACCAGCGGTCTACGCATTGGCACTCCTGCTGTTACAACACTGGGCATGGGTACCGAAGAAATGAAGGAGATCGCCAGCGTAATCAAGCTTGTGCTCTCCAATACAACTCCTGCTGGATCGAATGGTAAGCAAAGTCGTGCGAAATATGTCCTGAGTAAAGAGATCGCATCAACGGCTCAGCAACGTATACGAGCGCTGCTTGACCAATACGTTCTTTATCCTGAACTGGATATGAACGTATTACTATCCACGGTTCGGACAACCTCTGGCGTATAAAACAAGTTTTTCCATCTTTTGAGGTAAATCGTTGTAATAGGGGCAATGGCGTCACCTTGCCCCTATTACCTTCAATGCGTTTATACTATGAGCCATCCCGAATATTGATACTGTTGGCGAATTGCCATTGGGTGCGCAACTTGAGCATCTGGACTCAGAGAAAAAGTGCTGAAGGAACCAATTCGCCAACGATATCTTCTGACCACTGTAAGGGTCATACGCCGTGGTGCGCCAGCGACGCATGATGTTTCGAATTTTTCAAAAGTTCGGGATAACCCATAAACCACCTAAACAGCCCGTACCACCATCTTCGGACGCTTCGGCAACTCGTATTGCAAAATCAAGTCAACCAGCTCACCCTTCGATGGCATAGCCAGCAAAGGCAGAATATTCGGCAACGAGTAGGCGTCGCCTTTAAACTGATAACGCATCACCTCAATACCACGGCTTTGCAATGCAGTTACAAAACCATGGTTAGAACCACCAACCTGTACAATGATAATCGAAGGTGTAACCTTCATCTTATCAGCGTATTCGGTATAGGCATCCCTGAGGTATGGCGCGGTATTTTCTCCCTCATCGGTGACGATGACGAGATTCTCCGCATACCACTGCTCACGCGTCATTTTTGCCAGAGCGCTCCCCACACTCGTGCTACCATTCGCCTTGATAAGCTTGAACGCCTTCTCCCAATCGCTCAGAGCAGGGCGCTTATCAGCATTGATATCAGTTTTGACCTCGAAGGCCGCCGAATCAAAGGCATAGACACGGAAATCAGCAGAAATGACCGCGCTGATCAACGCTGCGAGTTGCTTCGCTATATCGATGGCCTGCGTCATCGAGCTGCTCTTATCCACAAAGAGCGCGGTTGGACGCTTGATCTCGACCTTAGCAGCGACGCGCCTGTCGGTGACTTCGGTCAGGAGGCGTTCCGTCCCTTCATCCAAATGAGCAACTTCAATGGCCTTTTTTGCCTTCAGCGTCGAGACGCGTTTGTCGGTCGCAGACTCAGCAATCTTCTGCTCAATAAGCGCCTTAACATCCTTGTCATCCATAGCTTCACGTCGCTTGAGAGCCGCCATGTTGTTGATCACTTCCTGAGGTGACATGGCATTAATTAACGCAACCAGCAATGCTGGCGTCACATGCCTGATGGCACCTACTGCGGTTGTGTAAGGTAGCCGATGCTCCAGGATGATCTGTGCCTGCTCATCTGCATTCTGCGCTTTCGCCAGTTGCTTAAGCGCTGCAAGTGGGCTATCCATTGGCGGCTGCCCGTCAAAGAGAATCGCCTGTGCGCGTGGCCCCGGCTTCAAACGCAGGCTGGCATAGAGATGCTTGAGATCATTGCGTGCACGAAGCGCCGCACCATCGAATTGACGTGCGTTGTTCTCGCGTGTCTTCAAGTAGTGCGCAATTGCTCCACGCAACGAACGCGGTGTCTTGCCAATAACACGCTTGCTATGATCCATGACACGCGCGACCTCGAACGGTGCCAACTTCTGGAGCAACACCCACGCGGCCTCACGAAACTCCGGAAATTCACTGGTTGCCAGATGTGCAACGAACAGGGTTTTATGATCCCTGACCTCGCCCTTCTCAAAGTACCATGGGGCCAGGTGACCATAGAAGAGCGGATCACGCTCAATGGCGCTCGTATGTAACGGTGCCAGCTCTTCAATCTTGCGATGGGGGGTTGTCAGGAACGAATTCAAAATCTGCACACGTACATCGTGCTCGTGAACCTGTGTCATGAGTCTCACCTCGTTTCTTTTAGCATTGCCAGGGATCATTGAACATCCATCCGTAGGGGTGCCGTTTACAAACCCGTGCGGATACCCACCTATCCGTAGGACGCCATTTATAAACCCGTGCGGATGTCCACCCATCCGTAGGGGTGCCGTTTACAAACCCGTGCGCAGGCCGGGCGCGCGAGTCGAAAGAGCTATAAAAACGCGACGCTCTACCCCTGAGCTACAGCTCCATTACGGAACTGGTGAGATTCGAACTCACGACCTTCGGGTTAACAGCCCGGTGGTTTGTAAGCTCTTTCCATAAGAGCGCACCACGGCCTGAAAAATAGGTTGTACTGATGAGGATAGACCTGCCCTGTACAAGTCAAGAGAGCTTCCCTTGCGGGTGTGTGCCTTTCGGCTAGAGTTGGATTCGAACCAACCGCTCTCCCTTGCGGAAGAGTACCAGTTTGTAAGCTCTCTTTGTGAGAGTACAGGGCAGACGTGTTTTCATAATATAGACATACATATATAGTCTGGGACGCACAAGTTGCGAGAGCTGTAAACCGTGATCGCCTGTTTTCTAGACAGGTGCGTTACCATTCCGCCATAACTCAAAAGAGTTAACGGGACTCGAACCCGTAGATGTGTGTAAGCTCACTCGGTTAGGGCGCGTCCCAGATCAAACACTGCCTTACGATAGGTCTTTTCTATCCTTTACCCATAAATTGCTTGTGGGCGCAGGATAATCGCATAGTCGGTACGAACGATCACGTGGTCATTAAAGAAGGTGCGCGGGAGATCAAAGTGTATGGCAACACTCTGCTTGATCTGTGTGTCGCTAGCATCGCTCCTGAGGTTCAGTTGCGCCAATGGCAACTCTTCGCTACGACCATTAAAGCGCACGTGGATGGTCTGGCTCACTATCTGCGTCATCTTGAATTCCCCCTCTGCTAGCTTTCTTTTACATTGACATCACATCTATCAGTTTGTTATTTGTAAACTTCATTTGCTGTTGATAATGTAAGCTATTTTGGCGTTATTGTCAAGTCTTTTTTAACCAATTTTTGCAGCGCTCTAAATTTGCTAAAAATGGTGGTGCAGGGTCAAATTTGTTCCTTTTGTTGTGATATGCTAATAGAACAAGAGGCCTCTGCCGGAAACAAGGAGAAAGTATTTTTATGGAGCCATTAGAATATATGAAAGCGCGGCGCAGACCATTACCCGAAGTAGATTTGAACCTGGGGCGTAGTATCGCCTACTCGCGCAGCACAACTAATCGTATTATGGAATTAATGGATGCCAATGGTCATGGAAATGTACATGGTGGTGTAATCTTACGCCTGGTTGATGAATCCGCCGCTCTCGTTGCCATGAAGCATGGACGCAGACCGGTGGTTACTGCACGCATTGAACGCTTCGATTTTCTAGCACCTGCTTATATCGGCAACGTCATCTCAGTACACAGTGCCATGAATTATGTTGGCCGCAGCAGTATGGAGGTTGGGGTCGAAGTAACGGCGGAAGATGTGCTTACGGGCGAAGTGCGCAAGATTGCCAGCAGCTATGTGACCTATGTAGCTCTAGATGAAAACAACCGCCCGACTCCTGTGCCTCCGCTTGTTCCTGCTGATGAGGAGGAGGCGACCAGAATTGAGCGTGCTCGCAATCGACGGGTGCAGATGGCTAAAATCGATGAAGAACTCGCAAAGGTACAACGTGATACAGGTACAGTATAACCTGGCTAGTATAGAGAATAACGGACGTGACAGGCTTGTGAACGGTGCCCTACAGTGAAATGGGTACTGTGAATGAACCTTGACAAAGTGGCACTGCTCTTAGTAAGAGTAACCATTTCCGCCACACTAGTTGTACCATTATTCTGACTCAATGGCGCAACGAATAATATTATTATAGTGCAGCTCGCTGAAATAGCAGGGTCACTGAAACCTTCAAATTCTTCTCTACGTGCAAAGGATAGGGCATGTATTGGAGAATGGAATAGAGATAGGGGATTCTCCACTATAAGATGATGTTGCCTCTTTCAGATACAACATCAGGAACATTAGAAGAGAAGCTAGAAAGGAAAAGCCTATGACACATCTTAGTGGAAAAGTTGCACTGGTTACTGGCGCTGGTTCGGGTATTGGTAAAGCCACGGCGGCCCTCCTGGCCCAGCATGGCGCACGTGTTGTCGCACTCGCTCACACAGCCGACGAGGTTGAGCAGACAGTGAAAGAGATTACGCGGGGAGGCAATGAAGCATTCGCTGCCATCGCTGATATAAGTAAGGAAGACGAGATCAAAAGCGCAGTACAGCAAGCTACAGAGCGCTGGGGACGACTTGATATTGTCTTCGCCAACGCAGGCATCAATGGCGTCTGGGCACCAATTGAAGAACTCGCTCTGGACGAGTGGAATCGCACGATCACTACCAATCTTACTGGTACGTTTCTCACCATAAAACATACCGTGCCTTATCTGAAAAAACAGGGCGGCAGCATTGTCATAACAGCCTCCGTTAATGGCACACGCGTCTTTAGTAACAGCGGCGCTACAGCTTATTCGGCCACTAAGGCCGCTCAGGTAGCAATGACAAAGATGCTCGCAGTCGAACTTGCACAGAGCAACATTCGCGTCAATGTGATCTGTCCTGGCGCGACTGAGACCGAGATCAGTGAGAATACGCAAGCCCGTAATGTAGAGCACGTTAAGTTTCCGGTAGAATTTCCCAAAAGCTCAATCCCCTTGAGTGGCAAACCTGCGAAGGCTGAGGACGTGGCCGAACTCGTTCTGTTCCTGTCTTCGGATACAGCACGCTACATTACAGGGACTGAGGTGTGGATCGATGGAGCCTCTTCACTGGTAAAAGGCTAATGATGATGTTTTCTGCAAGCTGTTATCTGATCCCGTTTTGCACACAGAAGAGGTAAACAGAGGAGTTTGCCTCATTCTCGAAAGGAGTCATAACTATGAGTGCATGGGCATTGATGAGATTGCTCAATCGAGAACAGCGTTATACATTTCTTGCCAGTTTTCTGGGCTGGACGTTGGACGCGTTCGACTACTTTCTACTCACGTTCGTCACCCTCCGTATCTCCAGCGACTTTCATGTCGCCCTGGCTGCTGTCGTCTTTTCTTTAACTCTGACGCTAGCCATGCGTCCAGTAGGTGCGCTTATCTTCGGTCTATTAGCGGAACGCTTTGGAAGACGGACGCCTCTGATGATCGACATTATCCTGTACTCGATCATCGAACTCCTTACAGCTTTCTCCCCTAACTACGTTTACTTTATCATCATGCGTGCACTCTTTGGTGTAGCAATGGGAGGCGAATGGGGACTTGGGTCTTCTCTGGCGATGGAATCTCTGCCAAGGGAGTCGCGCGGTCTCTTCTCCGGCATCCTCCAGCAGGGCTATGCCTTTGGCTACCTGATAGCGGCTCTTGCCTTCTTCGTGGTCTTCACGTTCCTCCCAGCACCACTTAATGGCTGGCGTACGTTGTTTGTCATCGGTGTACTTCCTGCGATTCTCGTTGTTTTCATTCGTACCCGAGTTCCTGAGTCACCTGTGTGGGAAAATCGACAGGTGCTCAACCGCCAGAAGGGTATCAGCACCTGGGCAGGCATCTGGAATGCAGTCAGGCTGCGCCCGATTGTCTTTCTCTCTATCATTCTCCTTATGACTGCATTTAACAGTCTCTCGCATGGTACACAGGATAATCTGGGTACCTTCCTGCAAAAGCAGCTTGCTCTAGGTGTGAGTTCGACGACCATCATCACTGTGATTGCTAACATTGGTGCAATCATCGGAGGTATACTTTTTGGCTACTACTTCGCAATATTGGGGCCGCCGTCGAGCCATTATCATCGCCTGCATTCTGGGCATCCTCATGATTCCATTCTGGTCGGGCCTGATACGCATTCCCGGTATTGGATTGCTAGCATCGATTGCTATTGGTGCCTTCCTGCTCCAATTTATGGTACAGGGAGCCTGGGGCGTCGTCCCGGCCCACCTGAACGAACTCTCGCCCACTGATGTACGCGGTACGTTCCCTGGTCTTGCCTATCAGCTAGGAAATCTCTTTGCCTCATTCGTAGTCACACTGGAGGTCATTCTGGCGCAAAATCTAGGCTCTGTAGCAAAACCTGATCTAGGTAAAGCATTGGCCATCTTTGCCCTTTTCTCCTTCCTGGCCGTTATTCTCTTCGCCGCCATTGGTCGCGAAGCCAGGGAGATCGATTTCCAGGAAGCCGATGCAGCCGAAGTCGGGACTGAAGGGTCTTATCTTCAGGCTCCTGAAGGTGTATGACCTGTCTGGCATGAGATTGTGATAGAAACGGGCTTGTAAGCATTTATGAGTCATTCCGAACTTTTGAAAAGTTCGCCAAACAGCTCCTGCACCTCGTGCTCAAACTCCTCGCGCCTACGGCGCTCGTAAGGGGAAGAAGTGTTTGTGTGGTTCGGCGGGCCCGCCGAACCACACAAACACTTTTAAAAACGGGCGAGCCGCTCGCGGCGAGGCGTCCGCAGAGAAGCGGTATGACGGGCACAAACCCCCTTTGAAAAATTAGGGATGACTCATAAATGCTTGCAAGCCGGTGGATGCGATTACCTGTTTACGAGAAGCTCAAGCAAATGCTCTCGATCAGCATTGTTCCTGACAAGAAAAACTTTCTTCTTATACTTTTCAAGATACACACGCACAAAATCGGCGGTAAGTGGTATAGCACTGCGATACTTCTCAAAACGCATAAGCAAGACCTCTGGATCAGGTGGCTCAACATTCTCTCCATGCTCTTCAAGATACAAGCACACAGACTCGACTGTAGAGAGATCTGAACGAATATTATCTCTATAGTAGCCACGGGTAAATTGTAATAATTTGAAGAGCACTTTTATCCCGTTTACACCAGGATAAGGATTCGTACCATGCAGGCTCCTCGTGATATGACGGCGAAGAATATGCCATGCCGCTACCGGCCAGGAGACCTCAAGCAACACAATGTAATCGGCTTGATAGAGCAACGGGTCCACCCAGATGAGATAGATGCCCTCGGTGATCCATCCAGGCTGCTCAGCGAGAACAAACGCTTCATCTATGTATGCAGCCATCTGAGTACCATGTTTCCAACCGATCTTATCAAGGTCAGAATGAGGAACATGCAACCTGGACGATAAGCTCTGTGCTAAGGTCGTCTTCCCACTACCAGGCCCACCAAGAATATGAATTTTGACCATGGTCTTCTCTTTCATTGCACCGTTTCTTCTTCGTAGTGCTCTGTTCTACAACTTGAGGCAATTTCGTAGAAGGGTCCGGAGGAAATCCATGAGTATTGAGAGAACTGCCGAGCCTGGAGAAATTGCTAACTCTCTGCCATTTTGTAGTAATGGACAAAAACATCCCCTGTCACCTTACAGCGACAGTGATACTCTTTCGTCATCTTCTCTGGCAAATGTTAGCAATGGTCCGGCATACACCTCTCCTTAGTGAAGAGACTTATCTATCTTGTGAGTATAAGTATATACAAAACCGAACAAAATGTAAACCTCTGTTTGTGCTGCTGTTTCACAGTGCGTATGGGTGTAGGCTGGTCTTCACTCTATGGTAGGAATTGAGGGCTGCTATACCATACCCTCATCACTACGCTCAGGACGATCCACATAACGCTCCCCTTTAATGTTGTTATGGAAAGGAGAAATCAGTTCCTGGTAACCTTCCACCACGTGTTCGGCATAGGGGCTGAGAGGCTCCTCCGTCGGGGACAGGACGCGCCACGAACGCTGTCCAGGAAGATCTGAAGGGCGTAACGTAACGTTGATCCCAAGCATATTCATCACCCTCATGTTACGTTGAGCCAACTCTTGATTGGGAACATAAGAATAAAGTGGGGCATTCATCTCTTCCAGTCGCAACTCTATCTGCTCAGGAAGATGTCCATAATGCTCACATGCTTCACTCACTCCGCTTGATAAAGCAGCTTCGGAGAGTGCAAAAATAGCATCAAGCGCCTGCATCAAATTGAAGCCACGATTGAGCATGATAAGGCGGCCATGGGCCAGGCGCTGGGCCAGACCATCATCCCGCTGGAGGTGGCGAGCCTCAGAATATTGCTGTGTGATCTGAGCCAGAGGCAACATATCTAATTTATGCTGCAAGAAGTCCACAGCACTTGCCGTATCTCCCTGCTGCCACAGACGTAAAAGTTCCAGACAGCGCTTGCCCTCGTATTCTTTTACCGTTTTCGCAACGCTTAACAAACGCCCTTTGCACTCACATATCCAGAGCGCATGCAGATAACGGACAGTATCAGATACAGGAAACAATGGAAAGCGCTTCTGCCCATGCACATCCTGCACAAATTGGAAGCTCGCCTCGAATTCAGATTGCAAGTGCTCAAAAGCATCTACTTTTAACTGTACTAATGGAGATACATTCTGCTGTCGCGGCTTTGTCGTCATAGTGAAACCTCTCTTCGGCTCATTTTCCGTCTGTCCTATACCTTCTCTTCGTGTCTATTATAATCACGCATAAAATCAGGCATTAGTTGCTAACATGATCCGCGCCAAACAAAATAAAGGGAGCGAACACCCATTTCAAGGCATCCGCTCCACTATGCTCACTCAGGAGCAACGATTTTCTTATTAGTTAGTAGGTTCTGCGACGAGTTCCAGTAACGGCATGCAGAATAGCAACCAGTATACAGGCACCAATAAAGGCTACAATAATGCTACCGATCAACCCAAAGCTTGCGCTCGGGAAAAGCAGATTTGCAATTAAACCTCCAAGAAACGCGCCTACAATGCCCACCACAATATCGCCTACAATACCATAACCACCACCACTCATGACCTTACCAGCCAGAAATCCGGCAACCAATCCAACAAGCAACCAGGCTAGTATTCCACCCGGCTGTAACGCTGCGGCAAAAACAAGTGCGAGTGTCATTTCTTTTATCTCCTTTTATTCTTATTATTCATTAAACCCGTGTCGGGCCCTTCTGGTTATAATACGGGCCACCTCGTTCATTCGTTTCGCTTAAAGCGCTCTTTTTCCTGGACTTAGCAAACTTTTATCTCTTCCTAAACATTCTTAAGAGAAACCTTTTCCTTCATCAAAGTTTATAAGCTATAATGCCAACAGGAAACATAGCGAAAAAGGAGACATAACATATGAAGGGTACCGTCAGAGATAACGCAGGAGTTATTGCACCACCGCCATTGATCTATGCAGTCACATTAGTAATCAGCCTGTTTCTCCATCAGCGCATTCCGCTCCCGCTAGTACCACGGAAGATAAAGAATTCTGCTAGGCAGTACACTGATTGTTGGAGCAGTCGTCTCCGGCTTCCTTGCTCTACGCAGGATGAGAAGAGCAGGAACAAATGTAAATCCAACCCAACCAACAACAGCGCTGATACTGGAAGGACCGTACCGCTTCACCCGCAACCCTATCTATCTGGGCATGACACTGCTCTACACGGGTATTGCAATTCTGGCAAACACCCTGTGGCCCATTCTTCTATTGCCTGGAGTGCTTTTTGTGATGACGCGTGGTGTGATTGAGCGCGAAGAGGCATACCTGGAACAGAAATTTGGTGCCCAATACCTGGCATATAAAACCAGGGTGAGGCGCTGGCTTTGATGAACTATCCTGCGTGTGACGCGGTCGTCAACTAAAGAAGTACGCTGACCCCTCTCTTACTGTTTTTTTTGGAAGAGAGGGGTCAGATAGTGCAGTTGATGAAGAAGATGTTAGCAGGGCATGCAACTCTTTACCCATAGCGATGCGTATTTATAAACAGAGGTCAAATTTATTCTCCTGGAAAGTTGAGGACAACGTGTGAAACGAACGGTGCACAGCGAACGCAATCCTGCTGACTATGGATACCCATCCTCTGACATCGTAGCACTCTCTGCAAAAGCCCTGGAAATCACGCAACGCTTAACAGACTTGTATGGAGAAGTGCCATTCTCTAGTAAAGACCCGATGAGCATGCTCGTCGACATCATCCTCTCACATCGCACCCGTGACGAGCAGACCGCCGCAGCCTACGCTAATTTGCTCAAGCGCTTCGGAACCTGGGAAGCGGTTCGGGATGCACCGACGAACGAAGTCCAGGAGACAATTGCCAATGTTAACTGGCCCGAAGTGAAAGCTCCGCGCCTGCAAGCGTTGATGAGACGCATCACAGAGGAACGCGGTGCCCTGAATCTCGACTTCTTACGAGATTTGCCAATGGAAGAGGGCGCAGCATGGTTGAATCGCCTGGAAGGCGTGGGACCGAAAACAACGGCCTGTGTTCTGCTCTTCAGTGCCGAAAAACCAATCTTGCCCGTGGATGTACATGTTCACCGTGTTTCTGGCCGCCTGGGCTTAATTGGCAAGAAAGTAACTGCCGATAACGCACATGCTCTCCTACAGGCGCTGCTCTCCAATGATGCACGGGCAATCTATGACTTCCACAAGGCATTACTGCGCCATGGACAACGCGTCTGCGTCTATGAACATCCACGTTGTAGTAAGTGTGTACTGACTGACGTGTGTGATTATTATAATACGGTAGTGAAACCACAATAGGACAACGCAATAAACGGCACTTGCGTCAGAAAATAAGACGTTGATTTGTGACCGGAGAAAACATCCTCAAGGTCTTCCGTGCCTATCGAGTTGAGCGTGTCTTTCATGATCCCGAAAAAATTTCGGTATTTATTCATTACTTTATACAAGTTCACTACGTGTACAAGGAAGAGATTCGTCAGAAGGAAGGTCTTTTCAGAAAGGAACATTAAATGGAACGGGAACAGATTTTTCAGAACACACTTGTAAAGCACTATGGTCTGCCTTTAGTAGAAGGCTCACTTGCTGGATTGATAGCCACTATACCTATGACCATAGTTATGCTAGCCGTGCAATACCTATTGCCTCAATGGCAACAATATGCGTTACCACCCGAAAGATTTACCGATAAATTTGCCAAGCGGGTAGGGTTGAAGAAACATATGAGTAAACCACAACTCCTGGTAGCTTCCTTCATCTCCCACCTCGGCTTTGGAGCAACTATGGGAGCCATTTACGGTCCACTGACGAGGATTGTACCTCTCCCTTCCGTCCTGAAGGGTATCGTTTTTGGTATTGTGGTTTGGCTTGCAGTCTACCTTGGATGGCTACCAGCCATAGGAATGTCGGAAGCGGCCACGAGGCAGCCGATCCAGCGTAATGCGCTTATGATTGTTGCCCATCTGGTGTGGGGAGCGGTAACAGGAGGAGTAATGCACCTGCTAGAAGGTGTTTTTGGCAGTCTAATTCGTAACTACTTGCTCAAAAAAGTTAGCTGAAAACCGACTCATCCTCAATAGTAACATTGTTGAGGACGAGTCCGAAAACCGTGCCACCTCTAGAAGAAGTGTATTGAGTCTTCTCCCTGTGCGTGATTGGCAAGAAAGTAACTGCCGATGGGGTGGAACTGTATTGCAATCGCGTCCCTACATTTTTTTGCTGATAACAGGTTTTAACGCCGGATAGAGCGCCCGGTAGGTCTCATACGCCTGAGCATAGGGTGAAGCAACTTCAGCATTGGGCTCAGTGCGCTCGGTTATATGTACCGTTTGCTCGCAAGCCTCTTGCACCGAACGATACACGCCACTTGCAACTCCTGCCAACAATGCCGCTCCCAAGGCAGGCCCTTCACTGGCATTGGTCAGAACCAATTCGGTACCCAGCACATCGGCAATAATCTGACGCCAGAGGGAGCTCTTCGCACCACCACCAGTTGCTCGCATCTGATCAATATGTAGCCCCTGTTCACGGATAATAGTAAGACAATCTTTCAAGCTAAAAGCAACACCTTCCAGCACTGAACGTATCAGATGACGACGATCATGGCTGGCAGTGAGACCAATCCAGCCTCCACGCGCATAAGGATCCAGGTGAGGAGTTCGCTCACCCTGCAAATAAGGGAGAAATAGCAAGCCATCACTACCTGGAGCGACGCTCTCAGCCTCTCGCGCGAGAAATTCATAGGCATCAAGGCCCGTCCAGCGCTCTAGAGCACGTTCGGGCAAACCAATGTTATCACGCACCCAGCGTAAGGAGAGTCCAGCACCCTGCGTCACCCCCATGAGATACCACGCATTGGGCACGGCATGATTAAAAGTATGTACGCGCGGAACGGGACCAGAAGTATCGACCTGTGGTGTATCAGAATAGGCAAGCACAATACCACTTGTGCCCACTGAGACGAGACCCAATCCAGGCACAACTACCCCATTACCTACCGCTCCACACGCATTATCAGCTCCACCACCAGCAACCGGCGTATCAACAGATAATCCCGTCAGAGCCGCTACCTCAGAAGTAATCCTTCCGCTTATTGCATCAGCAGGAACCACAGGAGGCAGCAACGATGGATTCAGATCAAGCGCTTTTAGCACCTCCTTTGACCACACTCCATGCTTCACGTCAAGCAGACAGGTTCCGGCAGCATCCGAGATCTCCAGTGCCATCCTCCCCGTGAGACGATAGCGAATATAGTCTTTGGGCAGAAGCACCGTCCGCCCCCTGGCAAAAACTTCTGGCTCGTTATCGCAAATCCATAAAAGTTTGGGGGCAGAAAAACCAGTGAGCGCAGGATTGCTGACATATTCGATAAGCTGGCTGGCACCAACTCTTTCCGTCATCCAGCGACACTGTGCCTCGCTGCGCTGATCAGCCCAGATAATACAGGGGCGCAACACTTTTTGCTGCTCATCAAGAAGCACAACACCATGCATCTGACCAGAAAGGCCAACACCTTGCACATCAGCAGCTTGCACACCCCGTCCGGCTCCCTGCTTCAGGCAGGCTTGAATAGCAGAAATGGTCGCCTGCCACCACTCGGCAGGATTTTGTTCGGCCCAGCCAGGATGAGGATGATAGAGTGGATAATCGAAAAAAGCATCGCCCAGAACGTGCCCATCATCGACTGAGAAGAGGGCCGCTTTGACGCCGGTTGTACCCAGGTCGATACCAAGAAGTGCCTGCATTGTATACCCCTTTATCGTTATTCAGCGCTCCGTGACTCTCACATGAAACTTTTTAGGAAGCAAGAACCGTTTACATATTCCTGGATTAATTGTACATTACACAATAGGGACGCGAAAGCTTAAATATATTACCAATCTTCAAAATAGCACAAAAAATGGGAGGATGTTTTACTCATCCTCCCATCCGCTCGAAAGAATTGTTATGCCTTTTTAGATCAGTCTAAACAAAGGAGGATTTTACAATGCACTTCGCATTAGATGACCAGATCGCATCTCAACCAGAAGCCGTACGTAGTTTGCTAAAACAAATACAGGTACCCACATTAGATCCGGACAGACCGGTTACTTTCACCGGCATCGGCACTTCACTCCATGCCTGCATGGTTGCTGCACAGTGGGCAACAGAGCTATCAGGAGGAGCATTACGACCAGCAGTTGTAAACGCACATGAACTTGCACTCAGCGATCTCATCCGTGCGAACGATCAGATCATAGTAGTGAGTCACCGGGGAAACAAGCGTTTTCCGCGCGAGGTACTGGCAAAGGCACAGAAGGCAGGGGCAACAACAATAGCGATAAGCGGTGAAGAGACAAATCAAATTCCTGCTGATATTGTAATACGTACCTGCCCAGGCGAACGATCGGGCACACATACAGTCTCCTATGTAACAGCATTAACCGTTCTGGGACGACTGGTAGCCGCACTCGTTGGTCCCTCCGGCGAAGTTTTAACATCTGCCCTGGAGAGCGTTCCAGCCGCAATCTCAGACACGCTGGCACTACCCACACCCATAGCACAGGCAAAACGTCTGATCGGGCACGAGCCAATCCTGGTCACAGGAGCAGGACTGGACGCAATAACCGCCTATGAGGCTGCATTGAAGATCAAAGAAGGAACCTATCAGTGGGCTGAAGGGATGCCAATCGAACTGGCTCTACATGGACCACCCGCCGCATTACGTGCTGGTATGGGAGCCATTACCATCACACCCGCTGGCGATGATGGTGGACGCACACAAACGTTGCGCATGGTGTTAGCAGATCTGGAAGTTGAAGCCCTCACGTGTGGAGTGCAGAACGAGGATCTACGCTTTGCTTCAGTTCATCCATTGGTGCGTCCACTGGTAGCAATCGTGCCTCTACAGCGTGTGGTGGCTGAAATGGCAAGGATACGGGAAACTAATCCCGACGAGATACATCGGGACGTGGAGCCGTGGAATACAGCAATGGGACGAATTGCACTGTAATATACCCGGAAGCCAGAGAGATAGGTGTTCTCTCTTAGTTAAGCAGCATATCTGTAGAGACCAGCTATCAATCTGGTCTCTGTATACAACGATATTGCAAAAACCAGGCATAGAACAAGTGGATCATCATATTTTAAGCATGCCCGGCATTACCCACGCGCTCACCATGAGCAATCCCAGTTCTTTCCAGGACCAGCGTGGCCGGAACCGTCTTTTCACTGACAGGCAAATTCACGACCAGGACGCCATTGCCATATGTGACATTAGCATGCTCGCCATCGACGGGATCTGGTAATTGTATTTCGCGGTAGTAGCTACCTACACTCCATTCATCAATCAGGAGTTCTTTGACATCCTTAAGCAATGCACGAATATCGCCTTGAATCACCACACTATCCTCTGTCACTTTCACAAGAATATCTTCTGGCTCCGATCCTGGCATAGGAGCTGCGATCACCAACCGATCAGGTGTACGATACACTTTTATAGGGACTTGCTGGATTTTGGCCTGTTCTTGCATCTATTTGCCTCCATTCATAGATATAGTTGTATATTGCAAACGCACTTCCAGGGTTACCTAATTTCGCTAACCAGCAGGATTTTTACGATCAGGAGTATCGGTCGTCGCACCCATTTGCTGATCCTCGCCCCAGGATGTGCCCGTCTCACGACCAGGCGTTGGTGGGCGCGTTCCTGGCCGATTTTGCGCATGCCTCACGCCACTATGCGTAGGATCGTAACCACCCTGAGCTTGAGTAGCATCCGCTGGTTGTCCGGCGGCATTCTGAGATTGTCCATAGCCAGTTCCCTGCGTCTCACTATACCCATCTTGACGGGCCGAAGAACCGGACTGGAACTGATCGCCATTGTACTCCTGCCCGGCAGGGGCGTTTCCCTGCTGACTGGCATGAGTAGCAGTCTTTGAAGACTGTACACCATCTGCAGCTTTCGCACGCGTCGTTCCCTGAGCCTTTGCAGCAGCATCAATATCCTCTAATGGCACATTTTGCCCATTCACCTGCTTCTCATCTGAACTTTCAGTCATACAATATCTCCAATCTTTACATAAAAGAAAACTGTCTGGCAGAGACAGGAGTATCTTACTTATTTATTAAGAGTCTCACGTATGGAGCAAGTATGAAGTTTCAAGAAGAGGCTCTCTCGTTCATCCTGGAACAGTCCTTTCTCAACATTTTTTAACCGTACAGTAGTACCTTCTTACCAATTTGAGCCAGATCGATCCTACATGCCCCACTGGGCACTATACTCTTATTAGCCGATACAAGTATAATGATGTTCTTTTTCCTACTCTCTATATTTATTAACTTGGAGGTATACCTTTTTAAATGTACAAACATTTCTCTCGTAAGCAATTTCAACTTCCAGTCATTTGTACAGTTATAATGATTGTACTCTCACTCGCACTTGTTGGGATAAGGCAAGTCAACCAGGCTCAGGCTGCGGGCCCGGCTGAGCAAGCATTTCAGCATGCCGGGCATGATTTCGGTGTTCCCACCAATCTCTTAGAAGCGCTCTGTTACATGGAGGCCCGCTTCAGTATGCATGGTGGGACACCCAGTATCGATGGCGGATATGGCTGCAATCTCACGAAAAATCGGCGCATTGATACACTTGACAAGGCAGCAAAGAAACTTGGTGTCAGCCCTACTGTGCTCGAGCACGATCTGAACACGAACATTCGTGGAACAGCCTATATCCTGAGCGAAGACGCACGAGGGCTCTCTCCCTCCCATTCGCTACCAACCAGTCTTGCCGGTTGGCAAGGTGCTCTGGAAATTTACAGTAACGCACTCTCACGTACAACAGCCCATCTTTATGTAAATGAAGTCTATACATTACTCAAACAAGGCTTCAGTGCATCGACAGACAAGGGCGAAGTGATTACGGTTGCAGCTCAACCTTCCTCAGTACAGACCAACCAGCCACATGCCCTGGCTGCTTCGGCCAATGCCAAAACAGCCAGTGATCCAGCAGCCGTGAATGCTCTGCCTGCCGGATGTAGCAACGATGGCAAGACCGACTATCCTGGAGCTATCGACTGCATTCTGAACCCGGCTCAGCACGACTGCGATCTTGTACCGGGCACAAACGCCCCCTGCAACTACTTCTCCTCCAGCCACTATGGCCCCACCTATCGCCAGAATGACGGCACCATCACGCATGTCGTCATCCATGATATCGAGGGAACAGCGGTAGCAGCCATTAACACATTCGAAGATCCTAATAGCAATGATTCTGCCCACTACATCGTTGACAGCGATGGCACGGTTTACCAGATGGTACATGAAAAGGATGTTGCCTTTCAGGCCGGTAATCTCTGGTTTAATCAGCACTCAATAGGCATTGAGCATGCAGGCTTTGCCGCTACAGGCTATCAGTGGTATAACGCAACAGAGTACTTGGCATCCGCAAATCTGGTTGCTTACCTGTTGAACAAGTATCACATTCCTTTAGAACACAGCCATATTGTTGGTCATGGAACAGTCCCCTCGCCTAATCTGGCCAACACACCAAATCATGTTGATCCCGGTCCTTACTGGTTGTGGGATTATTATCTGAACCTGATTGGTACACGTGTACAACCTGCAGCAGCGCGACTTCCTCAGTCGACCACTCCATCTCAACAAAATACAGCAACGGGATCTCTTCATCCGATCGGCACACGTCTACAACATCCAGGGTGGGTCCTTCCTTCGACACCGAATGTCATTACGCTTCAACCACCAACCGATCAGAGGCCGCTGGGACAAAATGGAACGGAGACAGCTAACAATTTCAACTTTTTCTATCTCTATACTGGACCCAGCACACGGTCCGGGCGGATTCCGCAAGAGGGTTCAACCTCTGACATCACCGACGAGACCAGCAATGTTGAACCTGCTATCAGCTACTACTATGTCAATCAGGTGGCAGATCCAGCGGGAACGGGCGACACAATGTACGAAATCTGGTATGGTGAATCGGACCAGGCTCATGCAAACCCTGCCACCTTCTTCACACATGCAAAATTGGCCTGGCTGGCCGTGCCTCCCGCAACGGCTTCCACAGCGAGAGCAACCGTGGTCGCATTAAAAAGCGCCAACGGATCTCCTATTCAGATCTCTGGCAAACCAGCAGCAAACACTTCTACTGTCGATTACCATATTGGAAATGCTCCCAATGGCTCTATCTTCGTCTCGGGTTATACTGTGCATGAAGATGGTACCAATAACGTATGGTACTCAATTAACTACAATCACCGTCAGGCGTGGGTTCCTGCCAATAGCGTCATTGTGCAAGCCCCATAATTAGATAAAAAAGAGATGGAGAGGAACTATTTCGTACCTCTCCATCTCACTTTATGGCATCTCACTCAAAATATATCAATCCTCAACATCCGATCACCTTTGCATAGGCACTCTAGGATATTTTGCTCATCAACACATACATTTCTATACTCCAACTTCCACATTGTTTATACTGCCTGAGAATAGATGCATAGCACATCATTAAAAATTTACTCCAGGGGGACATAGCAAGTGGGGATACAACTTACGACCGAGCAAGTCTTAACAATGGCTCCTGACACCAGTTCAGCTTCGGCAGGTAAGAAGCTTGGCAATGCGAAACATTGGAAAAATACTGGCCAAAGTCCCGCAGCGCTATGGGGAGAGTGCCAGGGCAGCGCACTCTACCAGGTACGCATCGACCTCTCAACATTATCACTTCAATGCAGTTGTCCCAGTCGCAAACAACCCTGCAAACATGGGCTTGGTCTGCTTTTACTGGCAACAACATCACCTTCAGATGTACCAGAGACCGATCCACCAGAATGGATAGTCTCATGGCTGGCAAAGCGAGCCGCTGCAATCAAACGTAAAGAAACAATACAAGCTGTTGGTGGAGGAGCTCCATCTGTCACACAGGTGAAAACCGCTGAGAAACGTATGACCCAGGTGACACAGGGCATTGAACGCCTCGATCTCTGGCTAAGCGACCTTATCAGCAATGGACTGGGTAGCATAGAAACAAAACCTGCGACGTTCTGGGAGGAACAGGCAAAACAGATGGTGGATGCACAGGCCCCTGGTATTGCATCCACCATACGACGCCTGGCTACGCTTCCAAACGCTTCACCTGATTGGCCGGAAAAGCTCCTGGCACAACTGAGCCAACTCACACTTCTATCACAAGCATTCCATCATCTCAACCAGCTTGACACGCCTTTACAGGATGACGTACGACAATTGATCGGCTGGTCACTAAAAGAGGACGAGGTGGCCCAACATGGCGAGCATGTAAGCGATGACTGGCTGATACTGGGACAGACCGTTGAGGATGGAGAGCGCACACGCACGCAACGCACATGGTTGTTTGGAGAAACGACAAAAAGGACTGCACAAGTATTGCAATTCGCCATTCCTGGTGCCTCTTTCGAAAAAAGCTATCCTCTCGGCGTTCGGCAACGAGCGGACCTTGTTTTCTGGCCGGGAAACCATCCACAACGCGCATTTATTGAGAATCGGCGCGGCGATATTCAGCCAATCGCAGACGGCTTACCAGGTGCCGAAACCATTGATGATTTCTTTGGGAGCGTTGCAGCCGCAAAAGCAAAGCAGCCCTGGCAAGACCGCTTCTTATGCATCCTACGCACCATTATTCCAGTTTACACAAACAATAGCTGGTGCATACGCGACCAGAACGGCCATGCGCTCCCCCTGGCACATGGCGACCATTGGCAATTCCTTACCTACTCCGGCGGCTGGCCTGTAGATTTCGCAGGTCAATGGAATGGCGAGGTCATCTCACCCCTCTGTGTTCTGGCAGAAGGCACCTATCACAAATTATAAGGGAGCACAATGGAGAGTATTGTTTCAACCGCTATCGTTGGCACAAGGCAATTGAGCAACCAGGAGCTAACAACAGGCACGCCAATAGATACACTCACGTCACAACTGGACGAAGGCGAGATAGAACGCAAATTGCTACTCGCCGCTGGTGCACTCGCCCTCTATCGTCAGGCGGGGCGCATTCCTGAACAGGCTCCCGCCCCACCGCAACCTGCAGTCCCTGAAAACATTCCTGCCTGTTCAGCAAAAGTCGGTCACCTTCTCCAGGGCTTATTACAGGGAGAACAGCGTGAACTGCTGCCCGAGGCCCTGCATCGTCTCAAGCAAGCAGGGCAACGCCTTCCCTATGAACAGCTTCCACTCGCGCTGGGATATGGTGCACAATCCAAAGAGATACGTCCAGCACTTTTTGCAGTTCTTGGAGAGCGAGGATGCTGGCTCTGCCAGTTCGAGAAGACATGGGCCTGGGTCACGCAATTTCTCGCCGAAACATCCGAGATATTACCATATGACGCGGAGACGCTCTGGCAAGAAGGATCTCTCGGACAGCGCAGCCAGCTCTTAGCGCGCTTGCGTTCAGTAGAACCCGCAAAAGCAAGGGAGTGGCTCTCAGATGTATGGAAGAAAGAAAAGGCAGAAGCACGTGCAGAGCTCCTCGCTACATTCAAAACAGGCCTCTCGTCCGACGATGAGCCATTTCTAGAAAAAGCACTTGATGACCGCAGCGAGGCTGTCCGAGAAACCAGTGCCGCGCTCCTTGCCCGCATTCCGACTTCAGCATTGGCACAACGCATGCTTGCTCGTGCCGATGCGATGCTGACTTATACAAATGGCGCATTTAGCATCACACTTCCCTCTGAAATTGATGCATCATGGCAACATGACGGCATCCCAGAACCATCCAGATTAAGCACGGACGCACAGACCTGGTACACGAGGCAGGTTCTTTCGCTCGTGCCACCGACCCACTGGGAAGAACGCTTCTCAATTTCGCCAGTTGATATAATCGCAGATCTGACCAGGGCGACACTCGCGAAACAGGACAACATGCTGCATGCGACCTCAAAAAGCGATCTCATGGCAGCCGAGGGTGAGAATGCGCCGGGAGAGCTTCTGATTGGCTGCTGGGCTTATGCCGCCACGCTTTTTGAGAGTCCACACTGGCTGGAGCCTCTATGGGCATGGCGGTGCAAAAATCCAAACACCTATACAATACGCGATACCTCAACAGCAATCATCTATCAAACGTTGGCAAAACGCCTTCCCCAGAGGGTGGCCGAAAAATATGCACAGGAACAATTACTACAGGCGCAGAGTGAGCAATGGATACTGGTATTAGCTGTCCTTCCCACACCATGGAGCAAGGAATTCGGAGATGCATGTCTTGAGGCACTCAGAAAATACGTCATCGGGCTTGACGGCCAATCTTATCCTACCGGACAGTGGCAGATGGCATTGACCACCATTGCTCTGGCATTGCCGCCCACCTGTTTTGAAGCTGCCCTGGCTCCCTGGCAATTTCCCGAGAACACTGCCTGGCAGATACAACAATGGAAAAAGCAATTGAAAATTTTTACGGCGTTCGTGCGCAAACGCCAGCATATTGTGGAGGTAATTTAATAATGACGACAGCAAACGGAACAAATCATGATAGCATTACTGATACAGCAGCTCTTAACGCCGTTCTACGCCAGCACGCGGAACAGCAATATGCTGAGGAGCTTGCTGAATTGGCAAAAGAAGATAAACACCAGCGGCCCCCTAACTGGTCGCTCTCTCCGTGGGCCGTGCGCACTTACTTGATGGGTGGTACACTCTCCAACAGTTTCGTCATCACCCCCAAATATATTGGCAATCAACGCCTCATCGAGATCGCCGTCGCCACCCTAGCAACCGACCGCGCACTCCTGCTCTACGGACTGCCCGGAACCGCCAAGTCATACGTGAGCGAACACATCGCAGCAGCCATCACAGGCGACTCCACATTGCTCATTCAAGGCACCGCAGGCACAGACGAAAACGCAATTCGTTATGGTTGGAATTATGCAAGACTGCTAGCAGAGGGACCATCACCCGCCGCCATGGTGGTCAGCCCCATGATGTACGCAATGAAGACCGGTAAGATTGCCCGCATCGAGGAACTGACACGTATAGCAAGCGAGGTACAGGATACGCTAATTACAATTCTCTCTGAAAAAACGCTACCAGTGCCGGAACTAAATATGGAGGTGCAGGCACGCAAGGGCTTTAATGTCATTGCGACAGCCAACAACCGCGATAAGGGTGTCAACGAACTCTCTAGCGCACTGATGCGACGCTTCAATACCGTTATTCTGCCCTTGCCCGACAGTATGGACGAAGAGATAGAGATTGTTGATCGCCGCGTTGCCAGCCTGGGTCAGGCACTTGAGTTGCCTGCCGAGAAGCCTGCGTTAGAAGAGATTCGCCGCGTGGTCACCATCTTCCGTGAACTGCGCTCAGGCGTGACAGCAGATGGCAAAACGAAGGTGAAAGTACCGAGCGGGACACTCTCAACCGCAGAGGCAATCTCCGTGCTTAATAGCGGGCTGGCGATGGCTGGTTACTATGGTGATGGCACTCTCCATGCTGCTGACCTGGCGGCGGGCCTGACAGGAGCAATCGTCAAGGATCCGGTGCAGGATCGTATCGTGTGGCTGGAGTACCTGCAAACGGTCGTTAAAGAGCGCGATGGCTGGAAAGATCTATACCGCGCGTGTCACGAGGTACTTTAACTGTGGGCATCTCTGTTTTTGGTATACGCCATCACGGCCCAGGCTGTGCACGCAGTTTACGGACAGCGTTAGAGGCACTGGAGCCTGACATTGTGCTGGTTGAGGGACCACCCGATGCACAAAACGTCTTGCCCTTGCTCTCTCACGAGGAGATGAAGCCGCCAGTAGCGCTCCTCATCTACGCACCTGATGAACCCAAACGTGCAGCGTATTATCCATTCACATACTTTTCACCGGAATGGCAGGCATTGCAATACGCTGCTCAACACGGCATACCAGCACGCTTCATGGATCTACCACAGGCGATCCAGTTAGCCAGAGAGCCACTGGGAAAAACACCACTGGCAACAACACAGGAGACATCGGAGGAGAACAGCACAGCCAAATATGCAAAACAGGCAGAAGCAACGATTAATGCTCCTCCTGCCGAAGCAGTGTCAACAATAGAGGATGATCCGCTGGCGATGCTGGCCCGAGCTGCCGGTTATACCGACAACGAACTCTGGTGGGAACGAGAGATCGAGCAACGTAGAGATAGCAGCAATCTGTTTGAGGCCATCCTGGAGGCAATGACTGAACTCCGTGCAGACAAAACTCCAAAGAACAAGGAGGAGGCCCAACGCGAGGCCCATATGCGGCAAACGATCCGCGCCGCACAAAAAGAAGGGTTTCAGCGCATTGCCGTTGTCTGTGGTGCGTGGCATGCCCCTGTACTCATCGAGCCAGGGCCGGCAAAAGCTGATGCAGCACTGCTCAGCGGACTCAAACGCATCAAGGTTGATGCAACATGGATCCCCTGGACCAATTCACGCCTGTCTTATCGTAGCGGCTATGGAGCAGGGGTAACGTCGCCGGGATGGTACGAACATCTCTGGACGACGGCTGATCGCATTACCATTCGTTGGATCACATATGCAGCCCATCTACTACGCAAACAAGGACTCGATGTCTCCTCCGCCAGCGTGATCGAGGCTGTACGACTCAGCGAAGCACTCTCAGCACTGCGCGACCTGCCCATGCCAGGACTCGCGGAACAGCATGAAGCCATCCAGACAGTATTATGTAATGGCAATGCGGCACCAATGGGCCTGATCCGCGACAAATTGGAGATTGGTGAGAGGCTGGGCGAGGTGCCTGCTGAGACACCGATAGTACCACTACAACGCGATTTAGAGGCGAAGCAGCGCCGCTTACGTCTCAAACCCTCGGCTGAAATCGTAACGCTTGATCTGGATCTGCGCAAAGACATAGATCGCGAACGCAGCCAGCTTATACACCGTTTACGCCTGCTCGGCATCGAATGGGGTCAACTACAACATGTCGGAGGTAAAGCTGGTACATTTCACGAGTATTGGCAGATACAATGGCGCGTCGAATTCGTCGTTGCTCTGATCGAAGCCAACATCTGGGGCAACACGGTCGAAAACGCAGCAACGGCATTTGTCTGTCATAGCGCTCAAACTCTACAGGATCTTCCTCAACTCAGTGAATTATTAGACAAAACCATCCTGGCTGAATTGCCAGAAGCCATTGATGCACTCCTACAAGAGATACAGAAACGCGCTGCTGTTTCCGCAGATGTACAGCATCTGATGGACTCTCTTCCTCCTCTGGCACGTGTGGCACGTTATGGAAATGTACGCCAGACACGCGCTGAACAGATTTTTCCAGTGATCGATGGCTTATTCGAGCGCATTCTGATTGGCCTTCCGGGAGCGTGTGCTTCGCTGGATGATGAAGCAGCACAACAAATGGTCGGCAGCATCGATAAAGTTCAGGAGAGTGTGAGTCTGCTTAATCGAGATGGACAACGTGAGGAATGGCAGAGCATCCTGCGCCAATTAATGGAAAGTGAGGGCATTTCCGGACTGGTACGAGGACGCTGCTGTCGTCTTCTGCTGGAACAAAATGTTCTGGACGAAGAAGAGTTACAACGCCTCACACGACTGGCCCTGGCAACAGCCAATCCTGCTCCACAGGCAGCTTCCTGGATAGAAGGTATCCTGCGTGGAAGCGCTCTTACAGTGCTGCATCAGGATGGGCTATGGCGTGCCCTGGATCGCTGGCAGAGCGAACTGCAGGCAGAGACATTCGAAGCACTATTACCAATTCTGCGCCGCGCATTCTCCGGTTTCCAGCCACCCGAGCGCCGTCAGATGGGAGAGAAAGTCAAACACCTACACACAACTGGCACGGAAACAGGAGCAAGGGGAAAACGAGGCAATGTAGATTTAAGCAGGCTGAATCAAGAGCGTGCAAACAGTGTATTGCCAATCCTGGCACAGATTATGGGGGTAAAACTTAATGACCATTGACGAAAAAGAGCGCTTACGGCGCTGGCGACTTGTGCTGGGCAAAAATGCGGGAGAGGGAATGGGTCAGACAGGCACCAATGGGGAAAGCGCAGGTTTTGCCCTTAGTGGTCGTGATCAGGGAATGGATAGTGTCCTGGAGGCACTCTACGACTCCGACCGTTCAGCCGGGCTGGGCAGTTCCGCACCCAATGTCGCACGTTGGCTGGGTGATATTCGCACCTACTTCCCATCCTCTACTGTGCATGTGATGCAGCAAGATGCCCTGGAACGTTTGAAGCTCACACAGATGCTGCTTGAGCCAGAGATACTGGAACATGTCGACGCAGATGTTCACCTGGTTGCATCGCTGCTTACACTCAGCAAGGTCATCCCCGAGAAGACAAAGGATACAGCACGCCAGGTTGTACGTAAAGTGGTAGAAGAGCTTGAACGCAAATTAGCAAATCCCTTGCTACAGGCGGTCCGTGGTAGCCTCAACCGTGCCACACGCACACACCGTCCACGCGCCAATGAAATCAACTGGGATCGCACCATCCGCGCCAATCTAAAAAACTACTTGCCTGAGCATGGCACCATCGTTGCTGAACAGCTCATCGGACACGGACATAAACGCTCGTCATTGCGTGATATCGTCCTGTGCGTCGATCAGAGCGGCTCCATGGCGACATCGGTTGTTTACTCAGGCATTTTTGGAGCCGTCCTGGCCTCAATTCGGGCCGTGAGCACAAAGATGATCGTCTTCGATACCTCAGTCGCCGACCTTACCGACGATCTGCAAGATCCAGTAGATCTGCTCTTCGGCACCCAGCTCGGTGGTGGCACAGATATCAATCGTGCGCTTGCTTATTGCCAGCAAGTCATTGCAAAGCCTACACAGACCATCCTGGTTCTCATCACTGATCTGTACGAAGGCGGCAATCGCAACGAGATGCTTCAGCGTGCCGGAGAACTGGTCGCCAGTGATGTACAGGTCGTCTGTTTGCTGGCGCTAAGCGACAAAGGAACGCCGAGCTTTGATCAACATAACGCGGCAGTGCTGGCTGGCATGGGAATCCCTTCTTTTGCCTGCACGCCTGATCTGTTCCCAGACTTGATGGCGGCAGCGATCCAGAAGCAAGATCTGGGGTTATGGGCTGCAAAGAATGATATTGTGACAGTGAGGAAAGAAGGAGAGTAACTCAAGCAAGGCTGAAAGGCGGGCCGTAAAATCACCTTTCAGCCTTACACTGCTATAAGTGCTCTAAAAAATCCTCCGGAGTTACGTTCGCCTGCCTCAATACTCCACGCAGTGTGCCTACAGCCAGTTCTTTGTGCAAAGGTACTACACAGGTCAACTCGCCCTCTGACAATTGCTTCTTTAAAACCATATGGCTACCACGTTGTCTTACACGTGTAAAGCCTAAGTGTTCCAAAACTCGAATAGCCTTTTCGCCAGAAACTACAGGCAATTTAGGCGGCATCGTTTACCTCAAAGGTTGTAAACAATGCACGTTTAATTTCAGGTACTTGAACTTCTTCGAGATACAGCTGGGTAGCCTCTTTCAAGTTAGCAATAGCCTCCTCAACAGAATATCCCTGGCTAACAGTACCTACTTCGGGACATTCTGCAACATAAAGATCGCCTTCTTGATGGAGCACAGCACTTAAGGTACGTGCGGTCATCTTCCTTCTCCTGAGATTTCTATACTAACAGTATACCAAAGATTCAAAACGAACAAAACTACAAAATCTGGTGTTTGTAGTTTCTCCACAGGCAACTATACTACATCACATAGCATAACCCCCAGCCGTATACAAACGTGAGAGCATTTCTTTGCTCAGAGAATGTGTCCATAACCGTTCACACCATCCGTACGAACCGGACATTCTTGCCCGTTAGGCTACACTTTTGGCTACATTTTGGCCTCCCAATAAGGTGCTTCAAGCCTTGTTGGGAGACCCCTGACAACGACAATTTCCATCCTCTTATCCGCAGATCTCTCTTCTTAGGGTGCGGTTTTACGCTACATCAGCACCCTGAGAAGAACCCTATGAGAGGATTTCATACAAGGATCACCATATGACGACGACCAACCAGCATCCCTGGACGTTTCGGCGCATTCTCGCTGAATTGCCCTTCATCCCGGCAACCTCCAATTGGCTCAAGCTCTTGTGCTCGCTTCTGGCCGAGCCCCTGATGTTTGTCTCATCCCTCTGTATTATTGCTGAAACCGTTCTTCCAGGAGCTCCTACTTGGCCATCCACTCTTCTCAATGGGCCGAAGATCGTGATGAGCCTGGCACCTGAAATCATCTTGCCGGGGTGTTTCCAGCAAGCGCAACGTGCTCAACGCACTGGCGATGCCATCAAGGGAAATCTGCTCTTTTGCCTGTGTGCGCTTTTTGGGCTGCTGACCCTGATAACACTGGCCTCGTTTATCTGGCACTTTTCCGGGGCCATCGCCAATTTCATCCTCTTTATTCGCTGTGGAGCAGGGATCAGTTACACGATCATTCTCAATATCTCTGGGCATGATGAGCACGCTAGAGATCTTTCACAATTGCCTTCACCGCCAGAGCACGATGACCGAATTGATCAACTGACGCAGACCGTCAACACGCTTACCACGCAGTTGACAACGGTTCTCTCGATCACTCAGAATAATCACTTTCTGGTCTCCCCTTTGCAGGGAGCGTCACCGACAGCACAGGGGGCAGAGACACCTCTCCCACTCGCGCTGCCTGAAGCTCCACAACCACCATCGTCGCTGGAGGTGTCTCCACCGTCCCTTCGTGCCACAATACAACCGCTTTGTCTGAACGTTCGCAAAGGACAAACCGGTTTGCATCTGTTGACATTGATTGAGCAACAAACACTGGTTGATCCTGATGAACCAGGGCAGAAAATGGTGCGAGGAGGCTATGTAGGGGTACAAGAAGTACAGGAGGAACAACGAGCCATCACGTATCCCGTCGTCCCTGGAGTTTCTGCGGAGAAAGTCAAGCAATTGATTGATGCCTTCTCAGAGGGGACAAAATGGCGTGATATGCCGGGCAATTATTCCCAGACCATCAAACCTGTGAGAGACGCATGGGAGCGGCTCCATACCACAATACCATAACCATGCTCTGTCGGAGTGCGCGTTGTGTGAAGGCTCCTCAACAGAGGAAGAGTGGTCACGTCTCCAACAGATCACGGTTTCACTCTTTCATCTGGAAGTAACTGTACCTGACCAACTCCGATTACAAGGAGCTCAGCACCTGTCAAATCGGTACCTGCAAGGTCAGCACCCACGAGATCAGCTTTGGCTAACGAAATAAGAGGACGGGTATCAGTCACGAGGTGGGCTTCGCTGAGGAAACATTCATTTGAGCAGGAGCAATTGCATTTCCCCTCTTTTCTGCCCCTATTGCAAAAGGGGTAATACGGCGAAATTCTGGCCTCACGCATGCCACAGATGCATCGATGCTCAATCAGGAACCTATCCATCCTTGTCACCTATCATTATTTCATCAGGGAGGAAGTTGCGTGCAAGCAATCGATCACGAAGTTGTTTGAACCCTTTTTCACCAAGGTTTCGTATCCCCAGCAGATCCTCATCGTTCATGGAGAGCACCTGGCCTACTTTTGTGATATTACGACGCTTGAGGCTATTGTAGGCACGAACGGAGAGATCCAGTTCCTCAATGGGAGTTCCATAAATCTCCCACGGGATGGGGACGCTGCTTAAGAGCGTTGTTTCGAACTCGGGACCAGACGTACGATAGTTGGCGAACAATGTAAAGTGGCGCACCAGAATATCGGCGCTTTGGCGCAACGCCTCATCAGGCATCATTGTCCCATCGGTTGTGATATCAAGAACAATTTTCTCAAAGTTCGTCATTTGTCCCACACGTGCCTGCTCAACGAGAACGTTCACTCGTTGAACTGGCATGTAAATAGCATCGATTGGAATGAACCCTTCTGGCATATCGTCTTGTGAAGCGGCAAGAACATAGCCTTTGCCATTTTCAACAACCAGTTCCATGCTCAGATGAGCCTCTTGATGCGTGAGTGTCGCAAGGTGGTGCTCTGGATTGACGATCTCCACAGCAGGAGAGACAACGATATCAGCAGCCGTGACTTCCCGTTGCCCACGTACCTCAAGATGCATGGACACCCGATGATCCGAAAAGCTGCGCAGGCGCACTTGTTTCACATTGAGAACTATCTCAGGGACATCCTCCAGAACATGGTTGATCCTCTGGTCTTCGTCCCTCCCTTCAATTCGGATCGATGTCACTGCCGATCCTGGCAGCGACGACAACAAAACATGCCGTAATGCGCTCCCCACCGTCATGCCGTATCCCGTTGCCAATGGCCCAATCGTATACCTCGCTGTATTCCCTTGCGTTTCCATCTTTTCTGTGCGCAGTAAGATCTCCATCGTTATTGGTTCTCCTGAAGATCATCAAATGATCTCCCGTTTGTCAGGAGAGCGAGAAATGATCCTAAGAGGATCCTCGCTCGTCTAAGAAAGGGTTGTATGACACGATAATGAGGAACATACCCCTCTTGGCTCCTGCCATATCAACCCAGCGGGCTGGCAGGTGAGAACTACACCCATCGATCTAGAAGAACTGGAAGCAATCAGGATGGGTGGGGTTGTCAACAAGAAACCTGACCTCTTCCATGTCCTGTAATCGACGCACGTAGCTCCCATCTACCAGCCGTTTTCTAGCCTGGCCGCTTCAGAGAACCCCTTTCTCTTTTTGTGGCTTCTAACCGTTTTTCTCTTTACCATCAACTCTCTATTACGCTGCAAATCTCATTCTCCTCTTCCTTTGCCTTCTCCTCTCAAATCGCCTTTCATGATGATTTCTGCTGGTGAAATGGCACGACCGACCAATCATCACCATGCAGGAGGGGAGCGAGAAGACGAGCATCCGTGTCGCTTTTGGGATCGCCGTGCAGAAGCGCGGACAACGCCTTCAGGAAAAACAGGGCTTCACGAGCAATGACGAAATACCCTGGCTTCTTCCTCTGCTCCCCCAAGAAGCTGTTCATAGGAATATCGCCATGACGTTTTCCACAGTTCTACCGTTTCTACGCGAACCCCTTCATCCCCCATCGTTGAAGCAATTGCAGGATAGAGGGACGTGAGCCGTTGAAAATCCTCTTCCACCACCAGAAGATCAATATCATTGCCTGCCTCTCGTAGGCCATAGTACTCCATTGCGCGACCTCCAATGAGAAGCGGCTTCTTCTGAAACGCAAGACCTGCGATGAAAATATTCTGTTCCAATTGTGTTTCTCCTTTTCTTTCTCTTTTTCCTTGCAATCCTTCTTCTTCCTCTCTCATCATCCCAGTGCGTGAATGCCTGCCAATCTCGATCCTGCCTCAGTTCAGCCGTCGCAATTTTCACACGCAGGTCGTCACTCTGCTCTAAACGGCTAGTGAGAACCGTGATCAGCTCTTTCTTTGCCTGTGCCTCCTCGATGATCGCTTGTGCTTCTTGTTCTGTTTGCTCGTCCACTACTTCACCCGCATTCCGTAAAAGGTAAAGAGGCTCCCCACGCCACAAAACGTTTCCTGGTAGAGTTCACTGCCCACGTTCACACTCAACTCGGCTAACTCCTCGGCGGTGGTGACTCCTATGGTGATGAAGAAGGCACTACTCTCGGTGATCAAGGCTTGAAAACTCTTTCGCCAGGCCATGTTCGCTTCCTGGTTGTAAAAGGAGAAGTCTATCGCTCCTCCATCTACCGATATCTCCGAGAAGCCTGAAAGCGTGAACAATGCCCCCAAATGGGCCGCGATCCCCGTGTCATGTTCGGAGGGAAAAAGACCGTACCCACCACGCCCCAATGCCTGGACGATGATCTCATAGAGACGACGCAACGCAAGGCTACTGGTATAGAGCCCTTCCCCTTCTGTCACTACGGTGTAACCCCCGATGCTATTGAGCTTATGACAGCGGTTGAGCAGCGTGGTCCATTGATCCAGACCATGTGTCCATGCCAACGCAAAGCGAAGATTGACCAGATCATAGCTCCCCTTGCCAAGCCCATGCAGATGTCCCTTCAGCGCATCAAATTCCATGAAAGTCAAATTGTCTCTCTTCGTGGTTTTTGCCCGCGCACGAGCATACTCCATGAGCAGCTTTGAGGTATCGACGCCGACGATTTCGGCATTGGGATAGTGGTAGGCCATATCTAAAGCCCAGCGACCAGAGCCGCAGCCAAGATCGAGGATTTTCTTGAAGCGTATCCCTCTCAGTTCGTAGGGGAGATGTCCGATTGCCTGTGTGACCAGTCCGGCCTGGTGATCAATGCGTGAGAGTTCCCCTGCGCTTTCGGTGTCATTGATGTACATCGCTATTCTCCTCGAACGCATTGGTTGGCTGATCGTGTTCATGGTGATGGTCAGTTGCTCCTCCCTTCCCAGTTCAAAATCGCTTATGGTATAGGACTGCCCAGTGAGGTGAGAGAACGCCTGGATAATCCTCTGTTTCGTCCCATAATCAACGATTGCGCCGATCTCGAATAAATACACGATGGTTGCAGAGGAAAACCCTGCTGCGCTGGCAATTGCTTGTAACGTCACCTTTTTCTCACGCCGGAGGGATTGAAAGTGCAGGACCTGTGGCTGGTTATTCGTTGCTCTCATCTTCCCCCTCTCCCAGTTCAAGTCCAGCCTGAAGATATGCCTGCGCCTGCGCGATACTGAAGACTTCCGTGAGCAGATCCACGCAGTCCCAGGCAATGATCAATGCATTCCTGAGCCGGGCGGTTCGCGCCGTCTTCGCCCCAAACCGCTCACGGATTTCTTCGAGGACCGCATCTCGACTCTTCGTCCTTGGGAGTGTCTGCATCCTCTTCCCTTGCTGACTCGGATCATTGATGCGTGCTTGCAACGCCTGGCAGGTCTGCTCCAAGGCGAGCGTCTCAGGGTGTGTTTCTCCCAGTTTCGCTTTCACGATGACCAATGCCTGCCCTGAGTGGGCAAGAGCTTGCTGGTCGTCCCCTCGCAGGGCCGCGTATCGACCAAGGGTTTTGAGCGCGATGGCCGTGTTGGGGTGATCGGGACCAGACGAGCGCCGCCAGATCGTCAAGGCCCGGTGCAGCAAGGGGGGGGCCAATTCAAGGCGTCCCCAATCGAGATAGAGCACCCCAAAATTGTTGAGCACCGGAGCCACAACCGATACATCCCCCTCAGCTCTCAGATCATAGATATCCACAGCTCGCTGGAAGAGTCCTTCGGCCTGCTCGTACTGCTGTTGCGTACGCAGGAAACGAGCAAGCTTACTGAGAGCAAGAGCCGTATCGGGGTGATTGGCTCCCTGAACTTGTTCTGCAAGGGCAAGCGCCTCTTCGTAGAGTGCCTGTGCCTGCCCAGCCTGTCCTTGCGCATCCAAGATCCCGGCCACATCACCAAGGTAGCGGATGCTCTCGGGATGGGCGCGGCCCTGTATTTGCTCACTCAGGCAGAAGGCACGGTGGTAGAAGACGCTTGCCTGCTCGAAAGCTCCCTGTGTCTGAGCCAGCATGCCTAGCTCATTGAGCGTCCGGGCAACCTCGGGATGATTGCCTTGCAGAGACTCACGAATTGTCAGGGCGCGTTCATAGCAATGTTGGGCTTCAGTATAGTCAGCCTGTTTCCAGGCACGATCTCCCTGATCCTCTAGGAGTTGAGCCGTATCCAGGGTATCGGTAGGTTCTTGCATGATGGTTCCTCCTTAGTGATTATCGTTGCGCGTTTCCTGAAGCCACAGATAACACTTGTCACTCTCTCTGGCTTCAGGAAACTGTGCAGCCCAGAGTCCCGACCCCTCTTCCCTGAACTGGGAGAGGAGGAGTGGTCAATAATCCTGCCACCTGCGACCTGGAGCAATTGTTGCGCGTCCTGTGGGAAAAATGCATAGGTTCTTTGCATGGATGTTTCGTCCTTCTGCGTCTTCAGAGAGAAGCCGCTCCTTGATCGGCTGGTGTCCAGATAGTCTGAGCAATTAGAGCAATGGCCTGGTCTGGTCCTACCAGTTCAGCAAGGTGCTCATGGTGTTTTCCAATGGTTTCCGTTCTTTGGCTGATAAAGTCGTGACGTGCAGTTCCACTGGCAAGCCCCTCTAATCCACGTTTGCTGGCTTGATATTCTTGCTCGATTTGGCGGAGAAGCCGTCCGACTTCGCTTTCAGACATGAATGGTGCTCTTTCTTTTCTCATGAACAGATGGACGTCCATTTAATTTGTTTTCTCATAATCTTCTCAACAGGCTGGATACGGTCATTCATCACTTGTGTTGGTTTTCTTTCCTTCTGAGGATAGCTGATTTTTCCCTATGGGAGAATGGCCTGAGGTTGTCCCGCATTTGCCCTTCCGTGATCTCTCTTTCTTGCCCATTTGCCCTTCCCTGTCACTTCAAACGATGACGACAGAGAAATCCTATGGTAATAGGAAGCAAATACGGCGCGTCGGCTTTCTGGCATCATTCGTCTTCATCAAGAGAGACGTTACTGCTGATCTGAGCGTCGTTTCCTAGTTTGTCGTGACTTGCGCTGGAAAGGCCAGAAGGGAAAATCCATAACGACAGATTCCTTTCCTCTTACGAGATGGTTGTGTCTGAAAACGTTCCCCCAGGAGCATGAAGCATTTTCCAAGCATCATCGTTTCCAAATCGCTGTACGAGCAGGTCTATGGTTTCCCACATTCCCTGGATAGAAGCGATCAGATGCTCGGTTTCTTCTGCATTCCCGAGAAAATGCCTGAGAACATGTAGGACCGCAGAACGTTCTGGCTCTTCGGGTAATGATGCCAGTGTTTCCGTAAAAAGAAGCTGTGTTTGCTCATCGCCAACGATACCCGCTAATGCTTCACGGTTTCTTTCCATATTCTCCATACGCGTCGTAATAAATGTATGCTGTGCAGTTCCATATGCCAGCCCTGTTAGACCCCACTGCGCAGCCAGGTACTCGGCTACGATTTGCCCTCTCAAGAGAGCCACCTCGCTTCCAGCCATAAAACATGCCCTTTCCTTCTGCGAGATTCCTTGATAGATCACCAGATAAACACGGACGAGGCAGCAACGTGGGCGCATGATACGCGTGCTCATCTGGTGCAATAGTTCCACACCTGCGGATGACACAGAAACCTGCCGCATCATGGAGAACCAGAAATAAGTATAGGAGAGATGGAAGGGGATTCTCTGGCAATGCAAGAGCACTTCTCCCATATTTTCATGCATATTGCATTTCGTTGCATTTCGTTGCATTTCGTTGCATTTCCAAGTGTTTTTGTAAAAGAAAGGGGCAGAACGAGCTCTCGTTCTGCCCCTTGAAAAGCAGTTGTTTACCAGTGGATGATCAGTTCCCGTAGTTGTTTCATGTGCTGCTCTCCCGACCACGCCTGAGGATAGCTGATTTTTTCCTCTGGAAGAATAGCCTGAAGTTGTCCCGTATTTGCCTTTCAGTGATCTCTCTTTCTTGCCCGTTTGCCCTTTCATTTCACTTCAAACAATGACAGTTGAGAAATCCTATGGTAAGATGGATAAGAACGTCATCACACTTCCAGGAAGCAACATGAGGTGTCAGGAGCATGTCAAAAGACAAACAACCAAATGAGGCACTGCGCTATCAGCGCTCATTGCGGGGATGGTCGCAACAAAAAGTCGCCGATGAAATCGGGGCTAGTAACGAGATGGTGAGCAACTGGGAACGGGGCAAGAAAAAGACCAGTTCCTTTTATCAAGAGAAGCTCTGTAACCTCTTTGGCAAAAATGCTGAGGAACTGGGATTTCTGCTTCCAGTTTCTGCTGATCCCTCCCGTGAGGCTCCTGCTCAGAGAACACCGAATCGCGTTGCATCTTTTTTTCAGGAGGGAGGAAGTCAGCAAGAATCCCTTTTCTTCCCTGATAGGCCAGTTTTGCTCTGGACACCTCATAATCCTAAGATTTATCCTTGTTTTGCAGGATGGCCAACTCTTCCACAAGAGAGGAGTGAAGCACTAGCAAAGGAGCAGGAAATAGCGTATGTTCCCCTAGAGGTGGAGACTTTGGTGACGGCCTTGCAATGGAAGAGATCATCAGATCCCATTGTTCTCTTGCAACAGTTGACCTATGATAGTATCAGAAAACATGACGCGATGCACAAAGACCACTCCGATCATACCACCGGCATTACACGTCGCCACGCACTCCAGGCAATTGCAACATTTCCCATTCAGATGTACAGTTTAACGCATCTGGTATCTGAAGCGCGTCCTCTTCCACTCAATGAGTTGCTTCCATTCTGTGCGGCGGGGATCACTGCCTGTTGGGAATTGCGTCGGTACGAGTCTGATGGCTTGCCCACTATTCAGCGCATTCTTTCTGCGTATCTTCCAACGCTCGAAAATGTCGTGAGACAATCCTCCTCTTTCCAGTCTACTGCTGCATGTCTTGCGTCTCAAGGATATCTGCTTGTCAATGTTCTTGCAGAGCATTATGGAAAAATGGATCAAATGGAGATAGCAACACGACAGGCGCGTTTTTATGGGAAAATTGCCCAAGATGTGAAATCTTGAAGTCTCGGCTCTTATTCGTCTCGCAATCAAATTTGACTATGAGCACAACGATATGAAGGCTCTTAAAACGTATCAAGAGGCTCTGGCACTCCCCAGTTTTTCTACCGTTTCGCCACTACTACGAGGGCGCGTATACGCTGGATTAGCAGGGACTCACGCGTATTATTCACAAACCGCTCAAGCGCTCTCGTTTCTCAGTCAGGCCAAGGAGATCTATCCAATCGAGCCTGAATCCGATCCAACCTATCCATTCGCCATTTGTGATGGGAATACGCTGGCGCTGTGGGAAGGACTCACATTAAAGCACACTGACAACTACGCCGATGCGTTTAGTGCATTCATCCGCTTTGGGAAACTAACACCTTTACCAAACTTGCTCGAACTCAATCGTGTAGAGCATCTCAACTACGCAGCGTCAGTTGCAATCAGGCAAAGAGATCTTGACGCTTCTGCAGTGTATCTGGATGCGGCAGAAAGTGTCGCCTGGCAAATTCAAGATGCGACGCGGCTTTCAGAGGTACGCGATTCTCTGCGCAGCATGCGCTTGCTCTGGCCTACTGAGGCAAAAGTGAAAGCATTGCAAGAAAAGTTCTCTACACGGCAATGCTAACCCAACCCTTGAGAAGATCAACACAAGCGTTTCTCTTCTCATAATGAGGTTACTCAATCCGCCGGAGGAAGTTTCTCATCGTCTGGAGATAGTATTCCGTCTCCTCAAGATGTGGCATATGTGCGCTTTGCTCGAAAATGACGAGTTCCGACTGAGGAAGCAGACTCTGATACCAGGCCGTCGTTTCTGGCGTTGCTTCATCATAGCGTCCACAGGTGAAGAGCGTTGGCTGCTCTATCGTGCCCAATTGAGCCGTACAATCAGCATTGAGAAGGTTGCCTGTCATAAAAAATTCGGAAGGTCCCCACATGGTCTGGTAAACAAGAGCGCCTTCACCAGCCAGCGTTCGTTCCAGAGGTTCAGGCCAGGGATGAAGGCGACAGAGGTGACGCTGATAGAATTCCATGGCTGCTTGTTGATATTCCTGAGAATCAGTGGTGCCATTGTTCTCCTGCTCTGCCAGAATCTTCTGCACCGTCAGAGGAAGGCTTTTTCTATACCTGTCCATGTCGTTGAGCCAGCGCGAAATAGAAAGGGCGGGACTCGCAAGAATGAGGCTTGTAAGACCATCCGGTTTGGCAAGCGCATAATCAACGGCGAGCATGCTTCCCCAGGAATGTCCAAAGAGATGAACCTTCTCAAGCTGGAGCGTTTGCCTGATCAGGTCAAGCTCTTCGAGAAAACGACTTCGCCGCCAGAGCGTGATGTCGTCTGGTCGCTCTGATTTCCCACACCCGAGTTGATCATAGAAGATCACAGGACGCTCGTCTGCCAACTGTTTGAGAGGCTCAAGGTAATCGTGGGGAGATCCCGGGCCACCGTGAAGAGTGAGGAGTGGAATTCCCTGACCGGGCTTCACTATCTGATACCACACGAGACCACCAGGTACTGGAATGTACCCTTCCTGTACGCTTTCAACGCTTTTTTGCATATGCATTCCCAATCCTTTTCTGAAGGACTCCGCCCATGTCAAAAAATATCCCTTTCGGGCAGACGGTCTACCGTTCTTCTGCTCTCAAGTAGAACCTGATCTCACGAGCAAAGAGATATTTCATCGTATCAGAGCTCTACCCACAGTTTTCTTCAGTTTGAAAAGCAGTTGTTTACCAGTGGGTGGTATATTCCCGTAGTTGTTTTATTCGCCCCTCCCCCGGCCACGCCGCTTTCATCGCAGCATAAGCAACTAATGCATCGGTATAATATTTGTTGCTCTGTATACTTTTTGCCCTGGTAATTCCTTCTGTCCAAAGGAAAATACATTTCTCCATATCGCGAGCTTGATCATCACGGCTTACCTCTGCTATGACCTGTTCAATGTGTGCCTCTAGCGTAGCACTAAAAGAAATGGTACTATCCTCAGGATACCTCTGTTCTACCTGCCCAAAGGAATCTGTCGCCCCTTTATAGAGTCCCAGGTGGCTCTGTGTCAGACCGTCATTCACCAGCAAATTCCCGATATTATGATCAATCCAGAGCGGCACCACATCCTTGTCAGATTGCTCAAAAAACGTTGCATGTGCCTTTTTGAGTGAAGTAAGCGCATCCTGTTTCTGTTGGTGATAGGCTTGATAGGTAGCAACGCCTGCATAGACGTAGCTTCGTGCCAGTGGAGGGATCAGTTCTTTCGGCGTCCTTTCAAGGACCTGTTTTGCCTGCAACCCGGCGTGGAGGGCCTGTCCCCACTGATTCGCGTAACAGTACACCGCCGCTTGTGCCCGAAGTGCCGCCACCTGCAAAAGCGGTTTCTCCGCAATCCGGCTATAGATTTCTGCCTGCTGTGTGTAACTTATCCCATCAATAGGCGTTGTGATATGCCAGGAAAGCGCCGCTTTCAAGAGATAGCACTGTACCAAGATATCTGCCGCCTCCTTACGATGCTGTGACGATGATGCCACAATCGCTTTCAGGGTGGGGATATAGGCAGAAACAGTACTCTCGGCAAAACTGAGTTCTTTCCCTTTTCGCAAATACCAGCAAGCCACGACGCCTGCGCTACAGTGAGCAAGCACCGCTTCAGGAAGCGCAGTTTCTGTCGGAGTCAAGGCATTGAGATGGAAGGTGAGTAGTGGCAAGGTTGCCAGTCGTCGCAAGGCTTGCCGCCTGCTCATCGGGTCACTGTTCATGCTTTGTTCCTCTAGGAGCTTGATCACCGCGCCTTGTCTCTGAGAACAACTGAGCGGCGAAAAAGCGAGCGAGAGAAGACGCGTCGTTGGATCACTGGCAAGGAAGGACTGTACGGCATCCGTCAGATCAGGCGATGGAGGGAGTGCAGGGACCAGGGAAGGACGTGTGCCTTGCAAACCAAGCTCCTCTTCTGAACACCCATAGACCGTACAGAGCTTTTCAATACTGTATCCGCGTGGAAGGGTTTTCCCCTTCTCCCATCGGTTCAGTGTTGAGGCATCGACTTCTAAGAGGGTTGCCGCGTGCTGTAACGACCAGTGTTTTTGTGCCCGTAATCGTGCCAGTGCATCCCTTCCCTGTTGCTGCGTCTTCGGGTCTGTGGATACCATATCATATTCCTCTCTTGCTTGTCGAATCAGCGATTGAACGAGCAGAGAACAATGCGACGATGGATTCTTGTCTGCTTTTCACGCTTGAACCCTCTCTTTTCTGAAAGGTCATGAACGGTTCTAAGGAGTTGGCACTCTCTCTCATCAACAAGCACCACAGGTTGCGGTCGAGAAGAGAGACGTTGTGCTGCACCCATCCGCTTGTTCAGGTGACTTCGGCAAATCTGAGGATAGCTGATTTTTTCCTTTGGGAGAATGGCCTGAGGTTGTCCCGCATTTGTCCTTTCGTGATCTCTTTTTCTTGCCCATTTGCCCTTTCCTGTCGCTTCAAACGATGATGGCGGAGTAAGATGGACAAGAAGTAGCATGAGAACGTCGTCGCACTTCCAGGCGACAACATGAGGTGTTAAAAGCATTGCGCTATTACTACTCACTGCTCGGTTGGTCGCAACACAAAGTGACCGAGGAAATCGAGGCCAGTAACGAGATGGTCAACACCTGGGAATGAGCAAGGAAAGACCCGTACGATATGCTATGGGGGTTTACTCCAGGATATGAAGGTGTATGCTTTGTCCGTTTCCATCAACCAGACCGTGCCGTTCCTGCGATTATGATATGACTTGCGTGAAAATAGATGATTTGCTTCTCTGAGGGATATGTTTCTCTACCTCTTCTCCTATTTTTTACTTCAGTTGGCGTAATGCTGCGATACTCAAGCCTAGCATGGCACCAAGAAGCGCAATACTGGCTGTCATGACAAAAAGAGTTCGTACCCCCACAGCGGTGGCAAGCAAGCCCCCACCAAGCTGAGCCAGAGGAATCATGCTGCTGCTAGCGAACATCCAGCAAGCGATCATACGGCCAAGCATCCCTTTTACCACTTGCTCTTGAATCAACGATAAGGTGATAACGACAAGAACTCCATTGAGCATGCTCCACAAACACATGCAGCATGTGGCTACGAGGAGAGGAGTGTATGCAACCAGGAAAATGAGCGCAGCTTCGATACATTGAAACGAGATACTCAGGAGGCCGCGATGAGAACGAAATACGAGGAGCGATGGCAAGAGCATTCCTGCCACCGCTCCACAGCTATAGCCCCAGAGCAGCACACTTAGACCCTGCGAGCCAGTGTGCTCAACCTTCGCCAACAAAGGGAGGCCGATGGAATTGGTTGTAATGGCTGCAAGTGCGAGGAGCATATCCATACCTAACAATCCCATAAGCCATCTGAGCGTCCTCAGATAACGCACACTTTCCCGGATGTCCTGCAGCACCGATGTTTTGTGCTCGTGTTGTGTCCCTTTCAGCGGAGACATATTGATCGAGAACAGACACGCAAAGAGATAAGAAAGGGCATTGAGAAAAAAGGCCCATGCGGGACCAAGGGCAGCGACCAGAATTCCTGCCGGAAGGTAGCCCACAATGGGACCAAGCTGCATCATTATTGATGAGAGGGCATTGGCTTCATTGAGATGCTTCTTTGCCACGAGATGGGGCGCGATACTGCCGGCGGCTGGAGCAAACAGTGCGCTGGCAGTCCCATGCAGAGTCAAGATACTGCATAAGAGCCAGAGATGAAGCGTGGGCATGGTTGCCAGCAGTGCAATGGCGCTCGCAGTCAGGGCACGGGCTGCATCTGTCCAAAGGATCACCCTCCTGGCATCCAGACGATCAACAAGGAACCCACCCGCAAGCGTCAAAAACGCCTGGGGCAGCGCGAGCGAAAGCAGTGCCAATGCCAGGGAAAAGGCAGAACTATGTGTTCGGGTGAGAACTATCCACGGGAGCGCGACCCCCTGAAACGAGCTGCCAATCGATGAAATGGTTTGAGCAACCCACAGCTGGCGAAAATCACGATATCGAAGCGGTGCCCCAAATCGTCGCACGTTATTGCTCAAGCGTGAGCAAGGGGGCAATGTTTTTGAACTTTATCTGCACATGCTTTCTCCATCCTGGCGGACGATGCTCGTCGAAGGTCAAAGGCAAGAGCGTCTCAGGCCATGCATATACCCCCGGAGCGGGCCAATCGGCTGGTCTTTGTTGAGATGCGAAAAAGGTGGTGTAGATTACTTGGCGTGCTCGCTGGTATTCTTCCGGCTCAAGCATATCGAACTCTGCCACAATACCGCTGCTGAGAACTGACATCAGATCATTGCGCTGGATCGATCCCTCAAGCACCCGGCCTACCTCGATGCTCGTCTGCAACCCTCCTGGCACTGATGACGGTCCAATGTCAACCACAACCATCCCTGGTGCAATCTCTTCGCTGGTGATAGGATTTAATTCCATCTGCTTGTCTCACCATATCCTTTCCTCTTGCTGTTCTACGAGCGGAGAATAATTAGTGTCGATGAAAGCCTAATTTTTGTAAACGGGGTTCAAAATCTTGTGGTTGCGTATCCTTGTTGATCGAAGCAATTTCAGCGATGAAATCGGGGAGATCGGTGAGGATGTCTAGGCTCCCTGTGACAATGGTCATGTGATCAAACCTCCATACATGATACAATTCTGCATCGGTATACCAGGTCAGGTGACAACTCCTGTCCGTCGTACCGCCTTGAGGATGAGCGAAAACAAGCATTGGGATGAATGAAAGCTGTTGCCGTTTTGGGTCGCCTGGATAGGGTTCAATAGAAGTGAGATAGTATTTTTTTAACAGTTTTTTTTCCATCGTTGTTTCTCTCCTTTAGAATGAAGAAGGGGTATCCGGCGCTCAGCCACGAAACCGCACACCCCTTCTTGACCCCGTCATATCAACCGGTGGACTGACAGGTGAGAACTACATCCATCGATCTAGAAGAACTGGATGAGGGGTTGTTAACAAGAAACCTGACCTCTGACCGACACGTGTAGCTCCCACTAGCAGCCATTTTTCTGAGCTGGACGTTTGATGGAAACTCCTTCTCTTTGTTCTTCTAACCACTGTTCCACGTCCTCATCAAATGCATCAAGGAATTGGCTCAGCGTATTTCTCTCCTGTTGTGCCTTCGCCTCAATCCCGGAATAGGAGGTATATTCGGCTCCCATCTTCAGAAGATACTCCTTCCGCTTCTGTTGGTAAATTTCACCAATCACCTCTACCTCCGTTCCATCCTCCAATCTTGCAAAATAATGACCACCCCGGTTAATCCAACTTGCTCCTCTTCCTGCATACCACTTCATCTTTGCCATGCTTGTTCCCCTGTCCTGAAGGGAAAGAGGCTCGCCACACTACAAAGCGTTCCCTGGTAACGTTCACTGCCCACACTCAACTTGGCTCCCTCTTCGGCGGTGGTGACACCTATGGTAATGAAGAAGGCGCACCTCTCGATGATCAGAGCTTGAAAACGCTTTCGCCACGGCATGCATTCTTCCTGGTTGTAAATTGAGAAGCCTATCGCTCCTCTCCTCTGTGCTCTTTCATCCCCATTCATCTCGCTCTTCCCTTGCTTATCTCCTTCTGCTCTGAATGCTGCTCTGAGGACTTTCGTCCACAGATCATCGTCCATTCCCACTGACTGTGCACCTTGCGGCTATTGAGTTCCTCCAGCAGCACCCGTAATCCCGGCACGAACTTCTCAGGAGCAATTCCTCCCGCTTGCAGCAACGGAACCAGGGCCATCACCCAGGAGCGCAGCGTGGAGAGCTGCTCAGCCAGGAGGTTCCCTTGCCGTGCGGGGTCGGTGGAGAGGGAAAGCATGATCCTTTGTGTCTGGATATCCTGCCATGATCCCGCCTGCTGGAAGGCGGTTTCCATCAAGAGGCTGATACGTGGACTTCCTCCCAACCGTATCAGCGCGGATGTCAGCCAATCGAGCCACTGATTCCAGGCTGGCGTCTCTGCTCCTTTGCTGGGAAGCCCTGGCTCTATCCAGAGGACCCATCCGCCTGGTTTACATCCCCGTATCAGCTCTCTCAGCAGGATCGGCCACTGCTCCCCAGTCACGTAGGGAGCAAGAAAGCAGGCCCGAACCAGGTCGGCAGACTCCCTGTGGCTGGCGGAGAGATGGAACCAATCTCCCAGCGAGACAAAGACCTGGCCGCGTCCCTGTCGGATGTGAGCGGTGTTGGCAACCTGTACCACGTCCATCTGGATCTCGATGCCTTCAATGCGCACATCCGCGACCAGTTCAGGACCCGCCTGTTCGAGCATGGCACGAAACAGGGCTTTTCCCCATTGGTGCAAGCCACAGCCAACATCCAGGACGCGGCTCAATTTTGCCAGTGGGATCTCTGGCGGAACCAGAGGCAGAGAGCGTTGTAATTGTCGGTTCAAGGGATCAAAGAGGTGTGGATCAAGTTGGGCGATTGACCACTCGTTTGTTCGTTGCGTCATTGTGTGGTTCTTTCTCCTCGTTTTCGATGGGTGAGGGCACTGGCTGGCGTTGCGCGATGCCGTCTGTCACCTCGACCGGTTCAAATGCTGACTGACGAAATACCTGTGTCTACCTGGCACGAAATATTTGCATGGGTAAATCAAGAGTGTCCCAGGTGGTGATGGGCGAATCAATGACCCCCTGGTTCGTGACGTGTTCGGCTCCAAAAGAGTCAGTGCAGCACCTGTATTCGTGCTACGTCTTCAGAGAGAAGCCACCCCTTGATCGGCTAGATGGTCTGAGCAATCATGGCAATGGCCTGTTCTGGCCCAACCAGTTCAGCTAGCTGTTCATGGTTTTCTTTCCTTCTGAGGATAGCTGATTTTTCTCCCTGGTTGAATAGCCTGAGGTTGTCCCGCATTTGCCCTTCAGTGATCTCTCTTTCTTGCCCATTTGCCCTTCATTTGGCTTCAAATGATGACGACAGCGAAATCCTATGGTAAGATTGACAAGTGTTCACAAACTTGAGCAACAAGTAAGAGAGTTACAGCAAGAAAACGAATTACTGTATGGAAAACTGGCTGACCGCTCACCGTTACCATCCCCAAAACGCTGAATGCTCAGATAGAAGTTGCAATGTCTGCTAGAATAGGTAATGAAAGCAGCTGCGGAGGCAAAAGCATCTCATGTTTAGTATACTCATCACGGTCTTTGTTGGAAAACCATTCCCTATCATTTTTGCCTGCAAGGAGTCATATGAACCAGAGCAGCTTGTACCTAGAAACCATACAGCGCACGTATCCTGATTTTTCTGTGCATTCGATGAAAACGAACACGCATGGACAAAACAACGATATCCTCATTGTGAACGATGCGTTTATTTTTCGCTTCCCGAAATATGCCGATGGCATAGAAAGGCTTGAGAGGGAGCTCGCTATTCTGAAAGGGATTGGCGACTCCATTGCACTTCCCGTTCCTCGAGTCAGTTTTGAGCATGTTACGGCCCAGATCGTCGGTCAGGTGTTTGTTGGCTATCGCTTCATTCCAGGGGAATCACTCTGGCGCGAGACGTTGCGGAACATAGACAATGAGCAAATCCTTGAAAGTTTGGCACAGCAACTGGCCCGGTTTCTGAGAGAACTCCATACCATACCAGTTGAAGCCGTCATTGAGCATCAACTCTCTGTTGCTGATACATACGAAGAATGGAGTGATATTTATTCCCGTATTCAGGCAAAATGTTTCCCTCATATGAGATCGGATGCTCGTATTTGGGCAACACATCACTTTGAAACGTTCTTAGCTGATTCAGCACATTTTGCTTACAAACCAGTACTCAAGCATGGGGATTTCGGCCCATCGAATATCCTCTTTGACCTCAATAAGCAAGTCATTAGCGGGATTATCGACTTTGGTGGTGCTGGACTTGGTGATCCAGCGTATGATTTTGCCGGCATCTTGAGCAGCTATGGAGAAGCTTTTCTCAGAAGATTCTCAGTCATCTATCCTGAAATGGAGGCTTTCTGGGACCGTATCACGTTCTATCAAGGCACCTTTGCCCTCCTGGAAGCTCTCTTTGGCATCGAAAATCAAGATCAAAATGCCTTTAAGAGTGGGATGGAAGATTATGTGTAACTTGAATTGAATAACGATGCAAAGCTACCACTTGTAAATTCCTTAAAAAGGAAAATGGATGTGGAACCATGAAGTCAGCTTTAGTAAGCTGACTTCGCTTACTTTGCCTACTCAGCCATTATCCTCATTTAAGCGCCAACATCATCCTTTACTCTCCATAAAGCAATGCCTCCCGGCTACTCGGCGATAGTCGAAAAAGGAGCGATTGATAATGCATAACCTTAATAAGGTTAAAAACAATCGAAACCTCGTTGGCTATCTACCCTACCAGTCGTTAAACCGGATGCTGGATACGCTCGATAGCCTGGTGGATAGCGAGGTCATGAGCGATAACGTGGAATATTACTCCCAAGACCACCCAGCGCAGTGCCCGATTGAGGAGACGGTGGGCATACCGACCGGAATTGCCCCGGATATCCAGAGCCAGATCGAGAAGCGCAAAGCCCGCCGACCTTTACCTCCCGATAATCTGGTAATAAACACTCCCGTGACCATCAGTCAAACGGAAGCCGCGTTATAAATCCTGCCTGGCAGGGCAAATTCGCTACGATCAGGGTGCAGCATTGCAAAAATACAGTTGGCGCTCTGGCATTCCCGTTTCCCAACACGATCCCGGCATGGAGCCGGAACGGCAATGCCAAAGTAGCAAGCCATGAGAGAAACGCCGGTAAGTCCGGATATGTCAGTACCACGCTGATTTTGCGGGTAAAATAAAAGTGTGGTATACTTCAACCATTCCAGGATTACGGGTTGATTTCACGGTTAGGAGTAGGCGATAAAAGTTAACGGGTATTAATCCTGTTATAAAGGATGATTTATGAGCGATGCGCCGCAGCCTGCGAAAGCACATGCTCTCTCCCGTTCGTTTTTCCATGTTCGATATCAAATACGTTTCCTCATTGTTGTTATAACAGTGGTTTTATCTTTTGTAGGATTTTCCGGTTCGGCAAAGGCGGATACTTATACTTATACTTTAAATTTGCTTACTGAAAATGAGCCTTTAACCGTTTCTTCCGCTTCCATTTCTTCTTTGAGTTCTTATTGTGGGGATTGTAACAATTATTCTTTGATTTATGTATCTGGTGATGTCAGTGCTGTGGGTCATACAATAAATTACTACTTGGCTTACCAAGGCAATGTAATTTATTGTTATTATCAAGGCGCTGATGGCATTGGCTGCATTAATCAGGGGGGGCCTGAAGGTAACTTTCAACTTCCTTTAACCGTCTCTTTCACTCTTGATACGATTACCCCCGCCGCCCCCTCAAAATCTCTTGGCAGCGGAACCCCTGAAGATGGAAGCGGCTGCGGGTGTAACGGCATCCCGAACGCTACCGGAGATGTTAAGGCTGGCGAGCCGATTGATGTCGGCACGGGGAATGTCTTTTATGAATATAATGATTACGCGAGTTCCGGCAGCAACCCCTTAAGCTTCAGCCGCTATTACAACAGCCGCGCAGGCGCGACTACTGACGCGGTGACGCTGGGCAGTAACTGGCGTTCTACCTATGACCGTTACCTCAATATCGTCTCCTCGACCTCGGTGACGGCGGAGCGGGCGGACGGGCAGGGTCTGAGCTTTACCAATAACGGCACGGTATGGGCGAGTGATACGGATGTGGATCTCACGCTCACGCAAAGCGGCACGGGCACCGGTTCGACCTGGACGCTCACCGATCACAACGATGTCACGGAAACCTATACGCAACTGGCATCCGGCGAAGCGTTGCTTTCCACGATTGTCGCGCGGGACGGTTATACGCAAACAATGACTTATAACACCAGCAACCAGCTTACCAAAGTGACGGACTCTTTTGGCAGAACTTTAGTTTTAACCTATGCCAGCAGTTTACTGAATACCGTCACTACCCCGGACGGGCTGGTAATTACCTATGCCTATAACTCCAGTGGGATAACCCCCGGCGTGAATGATAGGCTTGCATCCGTTTCCTACTCCACGAGTCCGGCCACCAGCCAGTCATATACTTACGTCCAGAATTTTGCCTTGAGCAGCGTCACGGATGAAAACGGCAACGTCTATGCCAGTTGGACGTATGACAGCGCCAATCGGGGACTTACCAGCCAGATGGGTTCCGGCGCTACGCTGACGACGGTCACTTATAATGACAGCGACGGCAGCCGGACGGTGACGAATGCGCTCGGTGAGACCGAAACCTATCACTTTACCACGTTGCAGGGCGTACCCAAAGTCACGGAGATTGACCGCGCCGCCACCCCCACCGTGGGAGCAGCAAGCGAGACGTTTACCTATGACAGTAACGGGTATATAGCCAGCCAGACCGACTGGAACGGTAACGTGACTCAATACACCAATAATACGCACGGCCTGCCGACCAGCATTACGGAAGCCTACGGCACAGCGCAGGCGCGCACCACGACTATTACGTATGATGCAACTTTCAAACATCTTCCTGACCAGATTACCGCGCCGCGCAAGACTTCCGCGTTTACCTATGACGCGCATGGCAATCTGTTGACGCAGACGGATACCGACACCACGGGCGGCGCGACTAACGGACAAACCCGGACATGGAAATATACTTATGACGGTTTCGGCCATTTACTTACTGCCACAGCCCCGCCGCATAACGGTATCAAGGAAAACACCACCTATACCTATACGGGCAACAACATCGCCACCGTCACCGATGCGTTAGGCCATGTATCCCGTATTACCCGCTATAATAACAGCGGCCTGCCATTATCCATGACCGATCCGAACGGCGTCGTGACCACCTTTACTTATGATGCAAGGCAGAGGCCGCTTACACGCACCGTGCAGGCAAGTTCCGGCAACGCCACCACCACGTTTGCCTATGACGCGGCGGGGAACCTGGTTTCCCTTACCCAGCCGGACGGTTCGCAGTTAAACTATACTTATGACGCCGCTCACCGCGTCATTGCCGTAAACGATAACCTGAACGGGACTATCGCATATACGCTGGATGCGAATGGGGACATCACGCAACAGCAGATTTCCGCCGGGAGCGCTATAGCTGAAACCCAGAGCGCGGTGTTTGACAGTCTTGGCCGCATGCTTCAGCAGATCGGCGCATCCAGCCAGACCAGCAGCTTCACCTATGATAATAACGGCAACACACTCAGCATTAAGAATCCGCTGGGGAATACCACTTCGCAAGCCTTTGACCCGTTAAACCGCCTGGTAAGCTCCATCGATCCATTGAACAAGACTACAACCTATGCCTACGATGCCCAGGATAATGTCACCAGCGTTACCGATCCACGCGGCCTCATCACAACCTATACGTATGACGGGTTTGGTGAAGCGCTTTCCGAGACCAGCCCGGATACGGGCACGACGAAGTACGCGTATGACAATGACGGCAATCTGATAAGCACGGTTGATGCTCGCGGGATTACCACCAAGCGTACCTATGACGTGCTGAACCGCGTGACAGCCCTGACCCATCCTGACGGGCTGGAACCCATCAGTTACAGCTATGACGCGGGCAGGTTCGGCATAGGGAGGTTGAGCGGGTTCACCGACGAAAGTGGTTCGACGGCGTTTACCTATAATGAGCGCGGAGACGTACTCACCGATAAGCAGGTTATCGGCGGTATCAGCTATACTACGTCCTATAGCTATAACCTTGCCGACCGGATCATGGGCATTACCTATCCTTCCGGGCATTCCGTCACCTATACCCGCGACAGCACTGGCAGGATTACCTCCATTGCCTGGTCTGGCGTATCTTCTGCCACGTTAGCCAGCAATATCACCTACGAGCCGTTCGGCCCCGTCACCGGGTTTACCTATGGCAACGGTCTGACGAATACCCTGACGTATGATCAGGATTATCGCCTGACGGGCATAAAGACATCCGGTAGCAGCGTGACTGTGCAGAATGAGAGCGTAACCTATGACAACGCCAATGATATTACCTCCATTACGGATGCCCTTGATGCTACAAGGAACCAGCGTTTTACGTATGATGCCGATCAACGCTTATTAAGCGCCGTTGGCAAGTATGGCACCGACAGCTATACCTATGACGCTGACGGGAACAGGCTGACTTCGACAGAGGGTGGCGTAACCAGCACCTACACCTACCCTGCTACCTCAAACCAGCTTGCAACCGTAGTGACAGGCGGCAAAACCCGCAAGCTGGCTTACAACGCCGCAGGCGACCTCACCTCGGATAACCGCGCCGCTTCCGCCAACACCAAATTTACCTACAGCAAGCTTAACCAGCTTGAAACGGTAGCTGTAACCGGAGGCAGCACGACAACGTATGAATATAACGCGCTCGGTGAAAGAGCCAGCAAGGCCATAGCAGGAGGCGCTACCACCAATTACGTCTATGACCAGCAGGGACACCTGACAGAAGAAACCGATAAAACAGGTGCGTTGATCAGAGAGTATGTCTATCTGGACGATATGCCTTTGGCGCAAATCGAAGGCAGCGGAACCATTTACTACGTGCATACCGACCAGCTTGGCACTCCGCAGAAGATGACCGATGCTTCGCAGAACATTGTCTGGGACAGAATCCAGCAGCCTTTTGGGCAGAATGTCTCCATCGCCGGAACCGCTATTGACAATATCCGCTTCCCAGGGCAATATGCGGATAGTGAGAGCGGGTTGTATTATAACGGGAACCGTTACTACGACCCGACCTTGGGCAGATATACACAGGGAGACCCGATTGGGTTGAACGGAGGGGTGAACTTGTATGGGTATGTACAAGGGAACCCGGTGAGATATACGGATCGTAGGGGGCTAGACGCATTAATTTGGAGTGTCGGTATAGGGGGGCAAGGAGGATTATGGCTTCTTCCTAATTCAACTATAGGCAAAAGTGGGTCTATAGGGGTAGGAGTTTCTTGGGGTTATTGGGGTTCCATTCCAATTCTAAATGATTTTGGCATTGTAACAACTACCACCACTGTCACTAATTACAATGGAGGGGGTTATGGAGCAACGTTTAGTGCCGCCGCCAGTCCTGTAAATACTTTAACAGATGCAGAAACTGGGTGTCATGAGCCTTCCAAGAATATTGATTTTGATTTTGGACCTCTGGAATTGGCCCTATTGGAGGAATGCATGTCGGTGATGATGGATCGGTTTCATTTGATGTAGGTTTGGGGGGACAAAGTTTTGGAGGATATGGAGCCAGTGAAACCAAAACAAATGTCTATTCATTTAGAAGATTAATTGGCCAATAAAACTCGCATATTCAGCAGATCTCGGCTATACTTGTTGACGAGGCGTTGTTGCTGGAAAAGGTACCTGTTGTAGGGCTAGCGATTTGAGCTTGTTTATGCTGGCAATGATTCCCAGAAAGCAAGAACTGTTTCTTGTGGATGGAGCACAAAAGATCATGCGGGAAAGTTGGGATCACTTTTATCAACTGACGAAAGACAAGCCTCCTTCCATAGGTCTCGTGAAAGCCGTCTCACTACGAGGACACGCGGATGACGCCTTGGATCTTGGTTGTGGTGCAGGCCGTGATACGCGTTATCTCCTCGCGCAGGGCTTCCATGTGACAGCAGTCGATCAAGAAGCTCTTTCATTGACGCTGCTGGCACAACTACAGACAGAGCGTCTACGCCTTGTACAATCTACTTTTGAGGATTTCACTTTCGCCAATTATGACCTCGTTAATGCCCATTTTGCGCTCCCTTTCATCAGGAAGGAGCGGTTCTCAACGGTTTTTGCCAGGCTCAAAACATCGCTCAAACCGTGTGGGATCTTTGTTGGACAGTTCTTTGGTGTTCGTGATGCCTGGAATGTGAGTGCCAACCCCAACCCTATCACTTTTCTTACCCGTAAGCAAGCTTTCGAAGAGCTTATTGGGCTGGATATTGTAGCATTCGATGAAGAGGAGGCCAATGGTAGAATTGCTGAAGGCGCCGCCAAATACTGGCACGTTTACCACATCATTGCACGCAAGTTTTAACGAGGTTCGAATCAATCTCTTGTCCGACCTCTCATTCCTTTTTAGAAACGTTCAAAAAAAGCGTTGTTCTTACAGGTCGTCGAGGAAACACAATCATGTTAACTGATGAGGAGTTTCGTCCTTGGTGTCAACGCCTTCAACTCACGTCAGAAACAGAGGCACTCATCGCAACCATCCGAGAATCTCCCCCTGTGCGCAAGGTGCGAGGGCGTGCAAACAACGTGACTGGACGGTATCCCAGTCCCAAGATGGGCGTCTCTATCCAATTTGAAAGCCAGCATGTGGAACTGTGAGCGATCTATGCAATGGAGAGAGACGATGATGTGCTGGAATATTACGATCAGCCAGCGCGTATCCCCCTGCGCTATTGCGCTAAATCTGGTCGAAACATGATCCAATGGCATACTCCGGATTTCTTTGTGATACGCCGAGAACGTGCAGGGTGGGAAGAATGGAAACCTGCATCCGCCCTCGATACTCTTTTCGATACCATGCCCGCACGCTATCAACAGATGTGCATATCATGAGTCGGCCCTATCCAGGCTTTTCTACTGATTGGGGACCAATGATACAGGTGCTCACGTCACAGATACCAGGGACGAGTCTCTTCCTTGAAACCATCTTCTCGCAGCGTTTTGCTCATATTGATGAACTGATCAAGATGGGCGCGAGGATTTACTATGCTAATCCTCCTCTCGATACAGATCTCTATAACTTTGATCTTCTTCCAGGAGCATTTCATGCAGTACAAATACAAGGGCCATCTTCTCTTCATGGAACCCCTGTTCAGGCAAATGATGTGAGAGCGGGTGCCGCCCTGGTTCTTGCTGGTCTGGTTGCTCAAGGAATGACGGAGGTCACTGGCATCGAACAGATCGAGCGAGGGTATATAGTATGAGTTGTTTGCTGAGCGTTTCAGTCAATTAGGAGCTTCTATCCAACAGGTGCAAAATACCAAGAAATAGAGCTTTCGCTGGAAAATCTGCTTGCCACCGTTGAGGCTTATAAAGCTGGAAGGAGCAAAATTTCTTCTGTAGTTAGCCTGACTTGAGTTCCCTGCGTCGCTCGGTGGAGGGAGAGAGCCACCTCGTCGTTGGCACCACATGAGAATGCGCATCCGCATATTCCCACCAGGCGATGTGCTTATGAATACGAAGATTATTGAAGAATTTAGGATCACTCTCCTCCTCAATCTCTGAAATGAGGCTGATGACCAGCCTAACAGAACGTTGAAGCGTACATTCAAAGGCCACCGTCGCCGTCGGATAGCGTTGTGCCATGAGAGGTTGAAGATTTTCCCAGGCGCTCTCGCTTATGCCGACGAGGTAAAAGCGTATTTTTTTCATCTCTGGTTCTTTCTGGAAATCCCTGTCCTTGCAGGCATGGTACCTCAGATAATTATCAAGAAATTCCCTCACAGAGGAATGAAATGATTGACAATAGGCCATCTCTCGTGTGAGTACGTTCCAATTTGGATCATCTCCCAGGTCAACTTTTTTGACCGGTATCCTCGTATTTCCGTGCGGTGATCTTCACTATTGCTGCGGTTTTTGGCTCTCGTTTGAGGAGAGGAACATACCTGTGATAGCCACCATCAGGCTTGACAATATAGGTCCCTGCCTTCTTGATGTAATGTCTCTCAAATGGCTCAATATGTCGGCGCTCGTAAATAATCTGTTCTTTCGGTGTGGTGCTCAGCCAGTTGACCCTCTTTTCGTTCGTTGTCGTCTCTCGTTGCACCTCTTGCTTCTCGACGCTCACATCATAAGAAATGACCGTGTATTCAATCTCACGCTGTTTCTTGCCCTTGACGCGCCTTCTATTCTTGCCCTTTCCTACGATTTGAAGCATCTCTTCCTCATACGAAATGGTCGTCTCCTTGAATGAGGGTGGCTCAGGGCTGAGAGCATAATCACCGCGAATCATTCTCATGGTCGTGGTGAGCCAGGCTGACCAATAGCGCGTCGCTTGCTGACACGATGCACATGGGACAAATGCTTCGGCGAGAAGATCCCTCTCATCATGCTCAATGGGGATGCAGGTCTGGGTCGGGCAACGCCATTGATCACGATAGCAATAGCGTTTCTCGTTGGGATCATAGATGAAGTGATAAAGAATACCAGGGGGGTCGGTAATGATGAGGATGGTCCACTGGGATGTGTAGGGACGGTACATTCCATTCAGCAGGCTGGCATTGCCTTGCTCCGAGACAAGGGCGATCTCCGTTTCGGGATATCCCCTTTCGAGGTACACCGCCCGGATCTGTTGACCATATGGTGTGTCTTTGGACTCATAGAACTCAATCCATCGATTCTCAGGTGGCTCAATCCATTCGCTTTGCTGTGGTTGGTGCACGTCTTCGTGCATGAGAAAAGCCGATGCTATAAAGATGTATTTTTTGGATCGCCTGAGAACACGGTCCTCAAGTTTCTCGATGAGCAAGACGACGTCTGTATGATAACCTCGTTTTATGAGGTGATAAAAACGGATATGCGTATTATTCTGGCTCCATACCTGGAAGCGCACGAAGAACGGGAGCGAAGGAGATAGATGGACCTCCTCTGTCGGTCCATGTCCAGGAATCAGTGATACCATCTTTTCGGTGCTCTTAGCCGTATGAAGAGCAGGATACGTCCTTCGTAATGCGAAGAGCATGTCTTCCCGATTCTGGGAGGCAGCCTCAGGATGGGTGCTTATGAAGATTGTCGATTGACGATCATGCATCAGAATAGCCATCGCCTCTGCACCGACCTGCTCAGCGTAGGCCAAAAACTCCTTTGCAAAGACGTGTTTGCCCTGTTCCTCTTCGTCCTCTCCATCGATTTCCTGCTCACTAATTGTTTCACTTCTCTGCTCTCTGCCGGTAGGGGCGAGAAGCTCATTGTACAGGATCTTGAGATCTCGGAGCTTCTCCGATGGTGAAATCGTCGAGGGAAAATGCATGACACGTATTTTTGTTTTCTCCTTGAGAAAGACCTGAAGAGGGAAAAGATCATCGCCCATTATGGAAACCTCCAGCAGAGAATGATTTATTATTTTTGATGGTAGCCTCTTGGTAGAAAAGCAACTCAAAATCTTGTGAATGTGAGTGAGTATCGCCAACATGCTCCGATTATTCGTGATGTATCAGAGAGTTGATGATTCTATCGCGTTCAGCAGCAGCTCTCCTCTTGAGCTCATCGGCTTTAGAGCAAGAAGCATCGCCAGGACCTTCTCAGATCGATTGACACTTCTGCTGAAGAGAGCATTCTTATAAAAGTGGCATGAAAGGCATAGTGTGCTCTCTTTTTCATCACCCTCGATACTCAGCGTCGTATCGGGGTACTTCTCCTCGAAAAGCACCTATTCCACATCCTCCTTGTTATGGTTCCTGCGCATCTGAAGTGCTGCAAGCGTTTCTTGTACGCTGCCAACCTGCGCACGTCTGGGTCCAAGAGCTTGCAGATAAATCGCCAGGGCACGTTGCAGCAATGGTTCCGCTTCTTCATCGCTCAGCACGTCTGCTAAATTCCTCAGGCCCTGGGCGGTATCGGGATGGGCCGCTCCCAGCGCCTGTTCGTAGATGGCCAGTGCGCGTCGCAAAAGCACTTCTGCTCGTTCCTTGTCTCCGGTCTTTTGAGAGAGCTGCCCCAGATTATTGAGGACGTGTGCAACCGTCGGATGATCCGGCCCCAGTACCTGTTCGTAGATGTTCAAGGCTCGCTGATAGAGCGGCTCGGCCTGCTGATACTGACCCTGCTTGCTCGCCAGGAAGGCCAAATTATTGAGAAAGAGGGCCACATCGGGATGCTCTGGTCCAAGTGCGTGTTCGCTGATGGCCAATGCTTTCTGATAGAGCTCCTCGGCGTGTTGGTTCTCACCGCGTCTCTCCAGAATGCTTGCCACGTTCTTGAGGCTATGGGCCGTTTCAGAATGCTCAGGCCCGAGCCCCTGTTCACGAATGTGGAGAGCACGCCGATAGAACTGTTCGGCCTGCTCGTACTGGCCCTGTTTCTCGGCAATGGCTCCCAAGCCGTTGAGGGGATACGCCAGATCCGGATGCTCAGGGGACAGCGTGAGTTCGTAGACCGTGAGCGCACGATGATAGGTCGTTTCGGCTTCGGCATAGTGGCCTTGCAGATATTGCATCAGGCCGATATTATTGATCGTCGTACCCGTCTCGGAGTCACCATCCTGGTCCTCACCCTGTTCATCAATGGCGAGTGCCTTCCGATAAAGATCCTCTGCTTGTTTATACTGACCCTGATGTTCGTAGAGTGCTGCGAGGTTGTGCAGGCTATCCGCCGTTCGGGGATCATCGTGACCAAGCGTTTGTTCTTGTAGTGCCAAGGCCCTCTGGTACTGCAATTGAGCATCGTGATAGCGGGCTTGCTGACTGAATAGGCGACCCAGGGAATTGAGCGTCTGCGCCACATCGAGAGGATCGGCCTCTGCGCTCTGTTCTTGCAGGTCCAGCGCCTGCGTGAGAGCCATTTCGGCCTGGACCAGCAACCCGCGCTCCCTCTGATAGGAACCCAGACGTTCCAGAAGAAGGGCTCCCTCGGGCAGGGTGGGGTGGTACGTCGTCAGCAGTACCGCACAGCGCTCGGCAAGAGGCTGCAAGCGTTCACACTGCTCCCAGGTGTCGAAGTGGGTCTCATCGGGAAAGGCATAGTTCACGAGCCGCACTGCTAGGCCGGCCCAATGCTGGCGTTCGTCGTCGGGGAGAGACGCAACCAGAAGCTCTTCCACGCCAGAATGCAGATGCAGATGCAGCATCCTATCCTCTTCCAGACGAAGCAGTTTCTCGGTCTCTAGATCGGAAAGAGTCTGTTCAAGTACGGCAGGATCGGCCAACAGGGAAGACAGCAGCTCGGAGAGCTCTGCTGAGGCGGCCTTCAGAAGCACTTCCTGGGGAATTGCTTGCGGAGAAAAAAAGGTCATGAGGCGCAACACGTCCAGCAGGTTCTTCTCCTTCTCCGAAGCAGATGCCCGGAGAAGGGAAATGATCCGTGCTTGTTGCAAGAACGGTGCTGCTTCTTGGTCCCTGTGCTCATCGCTCAGCAGATTTGCCAGGTTCATGAGGCTTTGAGCGGTATCGGGATGCGTTTTGCCGAGAGCTTGTTCGCAGATGGCCAGTGCGCGTCGCAAGAGCTTTTCAGCGCGTTCCACATTTCCGGTCTTTCGAGACAGTTGGCCCAGGTTATTGAGCACACTTGCGACATCGGGATGCTCGGTTCCCGGAGCCTGTTCATAGATGCTTAATGCACGCTGATAGAGCGGCTCAGCTTGTGCGTAGTGTCCCTGTTTCGTGGCAAGAAAGGCCAGGTTATTGAGCACAAGTGCAACCTCAGGATGCTCGGGTCCCCGTACCTGTTCAAGGATGGCTAGTGCCTGCTCATAGCGTTCTTTTGCTTGCTGGTCATTTCCTTGTGAGAGAGCGATATCCGCTAATCTATTGATGGAGTGGGCGGTCTCAGGATGTCCTACTCCAAATGCAAGCCGACAAATGTCAAACGCCTGTTGATAGAACTCCTCTGCGCGGTGATAGTCGCCTCGTCTCTCAGCGAGTGTGCCCAAGCCATCCAGGGGATACGCCCAGTCAGGATGATCGGCAGGCAAGGAGTGCTTATAGATCGTCAGAACACGATGATAGGTGGTTTCCGCCTCTCCATGTCGTCCCTGGTAATAGTAGGTCAGCCCGAGGTTGTTGAGGGTATCGGCGAGATCAGGGTGATCAGGACCTTTGCTCTGTTCCTCTAGAGGAAGGATACGCAGATAGATCTCCTCTGCCCGTTGATACTGTCCCATATCCCCATAGACCACCGCGAGGTTGTGCAGACTCACTGCTGTTTTCGGGCTATCCGAACCCAGCACGCGCTCTCGTACCTCCAAGGCGCGTCGATGCAACGCTTCTGCCTCTTTGTAGCGGGCTTGCTCAGAATACAGGAGTCCCAGTGAATTCATCGTCTGGGCGGCGTCTAGTGTGTCCGTATGCAGGTGATGTTCATAAAGTTCCAACGCCTGAGTGAGGTACGTTTCAGCCTCACTATACGAGGCACGGCGGGAACAATAGGTGCCCAGACGCTCTAAGAGCAAGGCACCTTCTTTCAAGGCGAGCTGATAGTTCGTGATCAGGGACGCGCATTGCTGAGCGAGAGGTAGAGAGCGCTGGCAATCGTCCCAGGTGTCGAAGCGTACCACAGGGAAGGCATGGTTCACGATCTGCACGGCCAGGCTGGCCCACGCTCGTTGTTCGTCATTGGTGAGGGATTCGACCAGGACCGTTTTTAGGCCAGGATGCAGATGCAGCATCCGCTCCTCCCCCAGGCTGAGCAGTTCCTCAGACTCCAAATCCTCAAGAGCCTGAGGATGAGCGATGAGCGAGGACAGTGGCTCGGGAAGCTCTTCTGAGTCAACTGCCTGAAGCAATTCCTGAGGGACGGCCTCCGGCTGAAAAAAGGTGAGCAGGCGCAACACATCCAGCAAGGGAGCAGGCAGGGAATGAGAGAATGCGAGAAAGAGCTGCCTCACTTCCTCTTGCTGGAAGGCAGCATACTCCCTTGCATTCTCCTTGGAGAAGGCGGCTTGTTGCTGCTGGAAGCGGGAAAGAGCGTCCGTGAGGCTGGAGCCAATGGTTTTCACGGTGAGCGTTTGTATGGTTTGTGAGAGCGGAGGTTCCGACGTTTCCTGCACAACAATGAAGCCAGCCTGTTGAAGCAAGAGGAGGGTCTGCTCACTTAGATTGGGAGGCACAGGAGAAGAGGGTGATGAGCCAATGGGGTCCAGTGTCGTTGTGACGAGGAGGTGACCCTCTAGCTCTGGTGGAATGATCAGATCGATCAGGGATAGGTCATCGAGGTGATCAAGAACAAGGAGCCAGCCTGACCGATCCTGGAGCCATTGTTTGAGTGAGGCAAAGAGATGCAGCTCATTCTCACGCGTGTCATTGGGCAGCGAGAGCCGGTCAGCAAGGGCGCTCACGTCGCGACCCAGGAGCGCACGCGAGGAGGCACTCAGCCAGAGGATGGTCGTATACGATGCGGACCAACGATAACAATATTCTAGAGCGATCTGCGTCTTGCCCCAGCCTCCAGGGCCATGAAGCAGCAGAAGGGGGGATCGCTGAAACCCGAGGGTCACACTGGCAAGTTCAGTATCGCGTCCGGCAAAGATGGGGTTGCGCAAGGGGACATTGAGCATGAATTCTCCTAACAAATGAACTTCTTTTGATTCGTTTTCTCATAATCTTCTCAAAAGGCTGAATACCGCCATTCATCACTTGCGTAGGTTTTCTTTTCTTCTGAGGATAGCTGATTTTTCCCCCTGGTTGAATAGTCTGAGGTTGCCCCGCATTTGCCCTTCAGTGATCTCTCTTTTCTTGTCTATTTGCCCTTTCCTTTCACTTCAAACGATGACGACAGAGAAATCCTATGGTAAGATGAACAAGAGCAGGAGACGAGAACGCCGTCCATTTGCAGGCGGCAGCATGAGGAGTGAGAAGCATGGTGAACAAGAGGCCGAGACCAAATGAAGCACTGCGCTACCAACGTTCATTGCGCGGGTGGTCGCAACACAAAGTCGCCGATGAAATCGGGGCCAGTAACGAGATGATCAGTAACTGGGAACGGGGCAAGAAAAAGACCAGTTCCTTCTATCAAGAGAAGCTTTGCGCCCTCTTTGGCATGAATGCTGAGGAATTGGGGTTCCTGCTTTCGGAGGCTCCTGATTTTGCTCGTGAGGCTCCTGTACAGGAAGCGCCGAATGATCTCAATCTCTCGATAATGAACGGAGAAAAAACCGTCCAGACCCCTGTTGCTCCTCTCACACTTCAGTTGACGAAGAACAATGAAAACACCTTTGGCTTTCTTGATTGGGGTGAAGCACCCTCGCCAGATTACTTCTATGGCCGCAAGCAAGAATGTGCAGATCTGATCACATGGGTACAAGAAGAGCGGTGCCGCCTTGTGACTATTGTTGGAATGGGAGGAATTGGCAAAACGAGTCTGGCAGTTGCATTGAGCAATACCGTAAAGGATTTGTTTGAATATACCTTCTGGCGTTCATTACAGCATGCTCCCCCTTTACGTACGATCCTTGAAGAGTGCCTCAAATTCCTATCTCATCAGCAGCAAAGAGACTTCCCAGATGATATCAACGACCTCATCTTGCAGTTACTGAGTGTGCTTCGTGAGCATCGGTGCTTGGTGGTGCTGGATAATTGTGAAACAGTGATACAAAGTGGTATAGGGACAGGCCCGTATCGGAATGGCTATGAAGACTATGGTCAACTTTTTCGTCGAGTAGGGGAAACACACCATCAAAGCTGTTTGCTGCTCACAAGCCGAGAAAAACCCAAGGAAATTGCCCTCCTTGAAGGAAAGAGTACTCCCGTTCGCTCCTATCACCTGGCTGGATTGAGTGCTGATGAGGGAGCTCCTATTATTTATGATAAGGGACTTGTTGGGAATACGCTTTCTGTTGAAGAGCTGGTCAATTCCTATGCAGGCAATCCATTAGCGTTACGGCTTGTATCACAGTTCATTCTTGAAGTTTTCGAGGGAAATATTACCACCTTCCTTCAGGATGGACAGGTGATCTTCGGGGATATCCAGGACATTCTCGATCAGCAAATACAACGTCTTTCCCCTTTTGAACAAGAAATTATGTACTGGCTCGCTCTTGAACGTGAAGCCATTTCATGGCAAAAAGTGAGTGATAATCTGGTATGTCCTGTGACAAAACAAGCGATCCAGACGGCTATTCAATCGCTGCAACGACGATATCTTGTTGAAACAACGCTCTCTGGTTTTACGTTACAAAATGTGGTTATGGAGTATATGACTGAGCGCTTCATTGCCGGGATATGTGAGGAAATACGTGAAGGAACTCCTGTTCTTTTCCAGGTTCTTCCAACTTTCCTCTGAAAACCGCTGCCCAAGAACAAAAAAAGCCTCCCTGGCTGACGGAGGGAAAGAATTGTTCAGTTAAAAGAACCGCGATCACACACTCTCAGCATGAGGTTGAAGCGTTACGTGATAGCCTAAACGCTCCAATCGGGTGACCAATCGATGCTGAACGCGTCCACGGTCCAGCTCGTCAAAGTAGATGGCTCCTTTCTCCTGGTAGGGCTCATTGGTCTTGAGCATCTGGTAGATAATCACCAGAATACTGTGTCCAACCGCGACTGCCGCACGCTTACTCCCTCGCCGCTTCGAGAGCCGGCGATATTGCTCACCCAGATAGCTGTTCGTCCGGCGGGTCGCATGGGCCGCTTGCACCAGCGCCGCTTTGGCCCAACGATTTCCTTTACGAATGGTCCCCTTAAGCCGCTTGCCGCCACTTTCATGATTACCGGGGCAGATTCCTACCCAGGAAGCTGCGTGGGCGGCATCAGGAAACTGGCTCATGTCAGTGCCCAGTTCCGCCAACACGATTTCGATCCCTCGGCGCGCCAGCCCTGTGACCTCATCGATGCGTGTGATTTGCTCATCAAATGGGCGCAAACGTTCCGCAATCTGCCGATCGAGTCGCTCAACTGAACGATCTTGATACTCAATCAAACCGAGCAGTTCTTTGAGCAAGAAACGATGGTGCTCCTTGAGGCGACCACGCAGAGCCTGGACCAGCAAATCGTGCTTTTGCACGAGTGATCCCTGAGCCAGGCTCGCCAGTCGTTCAGGATCCTCTTGCCCCTGCGCCAGGGCATGTAGGATGGAGCGTCCGGTCTTGCCCATGACATCGGTGACCACCGAAGCCAACTTGATATTAGCATCTTCGAGCACCTTTTGGACCCGGTTGATATGCCGGGAGCGTTCCTGGATCAAGGTTGTCCGATAGCGCGTGAGGTCGCGCAGTTCGCGTTGCTCAGCCTTGGGAATGAAGCTGGGTTTGAGCAAGCCATGGTGCAACAAATCAGCAATCCATTCGGCATCTTTGACGTCGGTCTTGCGTCCGGGGACGGCCTTCATATGTTGGGCATTGACCACGATCACCTCAAAGAGTCCTTCTAACAGATTGTATACAGGCTTCCAGAAGACTCCCGTTGATTCCATCGCGACGTGGGTACATTTGGCTTCTTGCAACCAATCGATGAGTGCCAACAACTCACCGGTCATGGTTCCAAACCGCCGGATCTCTTTGCGGCGTTCTCCATGAGCATCACTCACAATCAGGCAAGCCATAATGAATGCCTTGTGGACATCCAGGCCACAACAACGGGGATAGAGTACCTCCATGAGCATTCCTCCTTGTGCAATCTCTCTCTCGCTTGACTGCTGCATGGAAAGATCCCAACCAGGGAGCTGCTTCTGTAAGAGTTTCCTCTGCGTGCTTCCGATCTCGGAGCGACATGTGGTGGTTCCGCCAACTCCCCAGAGACATCTTTTGGTTCCAGTTCGTAACATGAAAAAGTTGGGCCGTTCTTGGGTTAGGACCTTTCCATCACTAGTATAGCTCTTTTTCATCTGTGGAGGTGTGCCACCGGCGCATGAGGTCTTTTGGTGAAGAGGTTTCATTGGCCCGAAACCAGAAGGAAGTTTCAGAAAGCTCTTTCTGAAGCAGGCAGAGTTCTCTGCAGAGAAAAATGGTTAACCAGCCCGCAAGAAGCGAAGTCGAAGCAGATCAAATTGAGCTCGCCCATACATTTGCCTTTTCACACATTTGAGACGATTAACCTGCCCTTCGACCTGCCCTTGACTCCAAGGCAGAGAACACGCCGCAGCAATTGCAGAACTATCTTGTTGCATACTCTTCGCCAAACTCATGAGTTCAGCAACCTGGCTCTGTTTTGCTCGTCTGAACCAGTCGCTGAGTTCTTCAGCCTTCTGTTGAGTCAGCAGAGAAATGAAATCCTGACTCAATGCATACGCCAGTGCCAAATCTGGACTGGCTTGACAGAACTGCTGAACGTGTTGACGTTGCTCTGCGGTCAATTGTTCTTGGCTGATGATAAAGTACCAGGAAGCTTGCTGCGGCGAAATCCTTTCCCGTTTGAGTGGAAGCTGTTGACGCCACTCCGTTGTGACACGCTCCAGTTGAGCTCGCGAGCCAGTGTAGCCTTGATCTTTGGCTTCGCGGAACAATTGACGCCCATTGTGACACCCAGCCAGCCACCGCTCGCGTAAAAAAGGCAGATATGCAGCAACAACGCCTTGGTGTCTGTCTTTCGGGTGATCACGTCTTTCGGGAAAGTGGTCTCCACTCAGAAAGGACCGAACGGTTGGACGACTCAATCCAAGCGTATCAGCAATCGCACGTTGGTTCAATCCTTGAGCATGCAAGGCTTTCACTGCCTCATAGCGTTCATATCGCTTCTCGCGACTCTGTGCTCGTCGTCGTTCATTCGCACTGAGCGTTGCTCTGGAGGCAGAGACCCTTTTTCCTTGAGAAGTCTTTTTCCTTCGGCTTTGCTGGCTAATTGCAGGCTTCTTTTGGGTAGAGTCCTGCTGCAAGGAGGAAAGAGAAGACACAGGCCTGTCCTCTGCTTTCTCTTCTTTCCAGGGCAAACAAGCTCGTTTCCGATCAAGCAATTCTTTGAGCTTCTCTCGCACATTCTTGATGAGATGAAAACGATCTGCCACTTGTCTGGCTTGAGGAGCCCCTTGCCGGGCTGCATCGGCATAACTGCTGGCACGATCACGGCTGATGATCTCCACCTCTGGATGCTGCTCAAGCCACATTTTTACGGTTTCCGCTCGCCGATCTGGCAGCAGATCGATGACACGGTGCCGCTCTAAATCTTTCTTCTAGTGCCAGTACCTTACGTTATTTCTTCTCTTTTTGAGCGTGGAAGTCCTGTTTCGCACGTCTGTTTTGAACAGACATAGCTGCGTTCTATCGCCAATTCGATACTGTCCAAAATCCGCAGTACGCCTTGTGCTCCTGATGCTCTGAGCGCGCTCAGAGCATCAGGAGCACAAGGCGTACTGCGTGTCTGTTGTAAACAGATGATGAAAACCACGATGGATGCGCTTGCTAAGGGCTTCTGTTGTTCATCAATTGTGACTGTCACTAACTTACTCAACCAAAATGGTGCCATATCGCTGGCCACGACGCCAACACCAGTCATCCACACCAACGACTCTCACCTTCCCAACAGCGGGAATGGGAACCAAATGCAGCGACCAAAGCAGTGTTACATTGGAAACAGCGATGCCAAGCTTGCGGCAGAGCCGTTCTCCCCCTTTGCCACACGTTGCCAATCCGATTTGCTGTACTGCGTTGCGCAAGCGTATGGTGAGTCGAGAAGATGGTTGAAGGAACTCTGGAAGCCGTTCGGTAAAAATTTTTCGTGGGCACGTGGCCTCTCGGCAAAAGAACTTTTTCACGGTGAGCAATAACCGAATAGGGCGACCAGCGCACGGCAAATCCATCGGTTTTCTGCTGTAATAACTATGAATAGCAGAGGATGGCACTCTGCAAAGTGGACACACTGAACTGGGGCAGCATGAGGTCACATGGATCAGAAGCCCATCTGAAGACTCGGTGATGGAAGTAATATCGAGTCCATCTGGCAGTGGAAGAAGCGGTGTCGTAGACATAAACCTTCTTGAATGAATAGTGAGTATGGAAATGGAGAACAGATGTCTTTCATTATTACGCAGGCTTCACCAAAAGACCTCATGCGCCGGTGGCACACCTCCACAGATGAAAAAGAGCTATACTAGTGATGGAAAGGTCCTAACCCAAGAACGGCCCAACTTTTTCATGTTACGAACTGGAACCAAAAGATGTCTCTGGGGAGTTGGCGGAACCACCACATGTCGCTCCGAGATCGGAAGCACGCAGAGGAAACTCTTACAGAAGCAGCTCCCTGGTTGGGATCTTTCCATGCAGCAGTCAAGCGAGAGAGAGATTGCACAAGGAGGAATGCTCATGGAGGTACTCTATCCCCGTTGTTGTGGCCTGGATGTCCACAAGGCATTCATTATGGCTTGCCTGATTGTGAGTGATGCTCATGGAGAACGCCGCAAAGAGATCCGGCGGTTTGGAACCATGACCGGTGAGTTGTTGGCACTCATCGATTGGTTGCAAGAAGCCAAATGTACCCACGTCGCGATGGAATCAACGGAGTCTTCTGGAAGCCTGTATACAATCTGTTAGAAGGACTCTTTGAGGTGATCGTGGTCAATGCCCAACATATGAAGGCCGTCCCCGGACGCAAGACCGACGTCAAAGATGCCGAATGGATTGCTGATTTGTTGCACCATGGCTTGCTCAAACCCAGCTTCATTCCCAAGGCTGAGCAACGCGAACTGCGCGACCTCACGCGCTATCGGACAACCTTGATCCAGGAACGCTCCCGGCATATCAACCGGGTCCAAAAGGTGCTCGAAGATGCTAATATCAAGTTGGCTTCGGTGGTCACCGATGTCATGGGCAAGACCGGACGCTCCATCCTACATGCCCTGGCGCAGGGGCAAGAGGATCCTGAACGACTGGCGAGCCTGGCTCAGGATCACTCGTGCAAAAGCACGATTTGCTGGTCCAGGCTCTGCGTGGTCGCCTCAAGGAGCACCATCGTTTCTTGCTCAAAGAACTGCTCGGTTTGATTGAGTATCAAGATCGTTCAGTTGAGCGACTCGATCGGCAGATTGCGGAACGTTTGCGCCCATTTGATGAGCAAATCACACGCATCGATGAGGTCACAGGGCTGGCGCGCCGAGGGATCGAAATCGTGTTGGCGGAACTGGGCACTGACATGAGCCAGTTTCCTGATGCCGCCCACGCAGCTTCCTGGGTAGGAGTCTGCCCCGGTAATCATGAAAGTGGCGGCAAGCGGCTTAAGGGGACCATTCGTAAAGGGAATCGTTGGGCCAAAGCGGCGCTGGTGCAAGCGGCCCATGCGACCCGCCGGACGAACAGCTATCTGGGTGAGCAATATCGCCGGCTCTCGAAGCGGCGAGGGAGTAAGCGTGCGGCAGTCGCGGTTGGACACAGTATTCTGGTGATTATCTACCAGATGCTCAAGACCAATGAGCCCTACCAGGAGAAAGGAGCCATCTACTTTGACGAGCTGGACCGTGGACGCGTTCAGCATCGATTGGTCACCCGATTGGAGCGTTTAGGCTATCACGTAACGCTTCAACCTCATGCTGAGAGTGTGTGATCGCGGTTCTTTTAACTGAACAATTCTTTCCCTCCGTCAGCCAGGGAGGCTTTTTTTGTTCTTGGGCAGCGGTTTTCAGAGGAAACTTGGAAGAACCGACTTCTCGTGAGGCAAGCGGCCCTGTCGTTGTCGTCATCTCGACAGCCGTTTCTCACCTAGAACAGCACCAGAAGAGGGAGATGATGGGAGGAGTGGGAGTGCGTCTGCAAGCCAGGTGCGAATTACTACATCAAATGGCACCACAGTATCGGGCCGCCCCGCCAGTACAGAAACATTTCGCATCCTTAAAGGAAACCTGAGCAGTTTTTAACTGGTATCACTCCCTGTTCGTTGTATGCTACAATGAGCAGGTGGTACTGTGTTGATTTTCAGAAGAGATGGGGTGGGTGTCGATGGATGGAGGCGGACGCGCTGAAGATGTTTGACATTTCAATGTGGCCAAGAAAGCTGGTCCTTGTAGGGCGTTTGGCGGTGATTGATGGGTGGTCGATGCATCGCAGACACGCTGAAGCCGGCCCATAGCGTGCAAGGGATGAGAAGAAGGTTGATAGAGCAGGTAGAGTATTTTATTTGGGAAAGAGGTATTCTGGTTGCTAACGCCATGTACTAGCGCCTGAGGAGGGAGACTAGATGACGATCCATAGTTCAAAAGACTACCGCTCTTCTGCTGTTGGACATGTCATCAGAGAACATCGCAAAGCGCGTGGGCTTACGCAGAAACAACTTGCTGGTTTGTTGGGTGTAGAGGCGCGTACGTTGCGCATGTATGAGAATGGTGAGCGCGTGCTAGAGAACATCTCGGACCTGCGCCGCATCGCAGATCTGTTGGAGATAGATCCAGTAGAGCTTGGACTCGCTGCTTCAAAACATACTATCTCTACCACGACACAGGTACAAGAAGTGATTGAGTGTGTCGCCATGCTCATTCCACAGGCACGCTTTGTTGAGGCACGCGCGACCGTCGATACCTTTTTTCGCAATTTAAAGAAGCGGCAATCTGGCAACGAGGAGGACCCTGTTTTTCTCCGTGCTCTCGCACAGGCTCACTGTCTCGCTGGTCAGGTGCAGGCCATTACCCGCAGGACGCGCGATGTAGAGCATATGCTTTATCACTTTCAGGAGATGGTGCAGCTTGCGCAGTTAGTTGATGACCAGACCTTGCTTAACCTCGCTCTTTCCCAGCAGGGTGATATGCTGCGGCGGCGTGGCGAGGGGGTTCAGGCCATCTTCTCTCTTGAACAGGCGCGTGAGTGTACGCCGCTTGCCGATGCAGTGGCACGGGGTAATAATGCGCTTTTGCTGGGACGAGCGTATGCGAGCCATGAAGACTACGAGGGTTTTGAGCGCGAAATGGCACATGCCGAGGAGATCGCCCATACAATTTCTCCAATGGCTGCTCCTCTCACCCTGTATAGCCCTGGTTCTGTTTATGAAGAGTACGCAAGTAGTTATGCGAGAATGGGCAAGCTCGAAAAGAGCCATCACTATCTGCAGCTTGCCGAAAAGTATCTGCCCACTAATAACCTCTGGAATATGTTGCTACAGGCCACACGTGCTGAAATACTGGTGTATAGCGGTGAAATCACGCAAGCCATGCCGCTCTTGATAGAAGTGGCGCACCTGGCGCAGATGTACGGCCATCAGCGTCTGATCGAGCGCCTCTATCGTTTGCAGTATTATCTAGACGATCAATCTTCGCTTATGAGACAGGCCAGTCGCTCTCTGGGTGAAATATTGCATGGTCCGGTGGAACGCTGACTTCCTCCTGCAACCTCTCCTCTATTTGCCCCTCTAGACAAACCCCGATCTCAAAGAGGAACATTTTATTCCTCTTCTCAGGCGCATCTCCTGGCAGATATGTGTATAGTGCATAGTTTTATGGATGGAGAGAGAACGGAATTTTCTTATGGTATCCCTAAAAATGCACTTGTACGTGTTTTATACTAACACTATTATATGATTTGCACAAATTACAAGAACCATGCCTGATGGATGCAGAATTTACGGCTATTTCTGGTCGAGAGGAATGATATGTTCCTCTTCCTTGCAAGGTTGAATTGTGCATATTATACTATTCTCAAGTCGATGAAAGCATATCCATGGCAGTGCTGCTGTAATTTATTTGTTCTTACTCTCGGTAGGAAGACCTGACGTAGCAATAATGCAGTGAGAACGAGCGAATATCCCGGATGGCGAAGATGCCTTTGAGGGTAATACCTATAAAGGTGAGAAGGATGAAGCAAACTGGGAGGAAGCCGTGATGAACGTTGTTGCGTCTGAACATATGCAGGTTGTCGCCGGTTCTGCGAGTGCGAGCGTTGCGACCCATTGCCCATATTGTGCATTGCAATGTGGAATGTATCTCAAGGGACCGCGTGAAAATATCACGGTTATTGGAAACGCTGCGTTTCCGGTAAACAAGGGAGGATTATGTGTGAAGGGGTGGACAGCTCCCGCTGCCCTCTCTCATCCCGATCGTCTGTGTTCTCCACTCGCTCGTAACGCGCAGGGCACGTTAGTTCCAGTCACATGGGATGAGGCATTGACGCGTATTGTCGAAGCGTTTCAGCGCACACAGGCCCAGTATGGATATGACGCTGTCGGTGTCTTTGGCGGTGGCTCGCTTACGAACGAAAAAGCCTATCTCCTCGGCAAATTTGCGCGTGTGGCCCTGCGAACCTCCAATATTGACTATAATGGACGCTTTTGTATGTCGTCTGCTGCTGCTGCCTCTCAGAAAGCCTTTGGTCTTGATCGCGGTTTACCTTTTCCGCTTGCCGATCTCCCACATGCGCAAGTCGTGCTTCTGCTTGGGAGCAACATTACCGAGACCATGCCACCCATGATGCAGTATATCGAGGCACAGCGCAGCAATGGCGGCAAGCTGATTGTTGTAGACCCGCGTTTCTCAGCCACCGCACGCTCTGCCGCGTTGCACCTCAGTCTTACGCCCGGTTCCGATGCAGCACTGGCTAATGGGTTGTTGCATATCCTCATCCGCAATGGCCTGATCGATCGTGACTACATTCTTGAACGGACCGAGGGCTTCGAGCGGGTGAAAGCGGTTGCCGCAACCTACTGGCCCGAACGTGTGGAGCGCCTGACCGGAGTGCCGGAAGCGCAACTCATCCAGGCCGCGCACATGCTCGGCACGGCCCCAGCCGCCATGCTTCTCACTGCGCGTGGCGTTGAGCAGCAGAGCCAGGGAGTAAATAACACGCTTGCATATATTAATATCGCGCTGGCGCTTGGTCTGGTGGGGCGTCCTTACAGTGGATATGGCTGTTTGACCGGTCAGGGGAACGGGCAGGGTGGACGTGAGCATGGACAGAAGGCCGATCAGCTTCCAGGGTATCGTAAAATTGATGATCCTGTGGCGCGTCGTTCTATTGCAGGTGTATGGGGCATCGCGGAAAGCGAACTGCCTGGTGCTGGGAAGTCTGCCTACGAAATGCTCGACCAGCTTGGCAGGGAAGGTGGTGTACGCGCACTCTTTGTCATGGGATCGAACATCGCCGTATCCGCTCCCAACGCCATGCATGTCCAGCAGCGTCTTGCCTCACTCGATACGCTGATCGTCAGCGACTTCTTTCTTTCGGAGACCGCGCAGCTTGCCGATATTGTACTGCCCACGACCCAATGGGCCGAAGAGGAAGGCAGCATGACCAACCTGGAAGGCCGCGTTATTCTGCGCAAGCAAGCCCTTGAGCCTCCTCCGGGAGTATGGAGCGATACGCAGTTGCTTTGTGAGCTGGCAAGGCGCATGGGCAAGAACCAGTATTTTACCTACAACGGGGCGGAGCAGATTTTTGCCGAGCTGCGTCGGGCCAGCGCCGGAGGCATTGCCGACTACTCAGGTATTACGTATGAGAAAATCCAGCACAATGACGGCATGTTCTGGCCCTGTCCTTCTGAGGACCATCCTGGCACGCCGCGCCTGTTCCAGGAACGTTTTCCCACACCCAGCGGCAAGGCTCGTTTTCATACCATCCGTCATCTACCGCCTGCAGAGCCGATAGACAGCGAGTACCCTCTGTATCTGACGACCGGTCGTGTGCTCGCTCAGTATCAGTCAGGAGCACAGACACGGCGTATCGAGCAGTTGAACTCAATCGTGCCAGGACCATTGGCCGAGATACATCCTGGCGTGGCGAAGCACTATAAGCTCAAAGATGGCGATAGCGTCACGCTGGCAACCCGGCGTGGGAGCGCAATATTCACCGTAAAAGTAACAACAGCTATACGCGAAGACACTATCTTCGTCCCTTTCCATTGGGGAGGGAAGCAATCAGCCAATCGTTTAACCAATCCGGCGTTAGACCCCATTAGTCGCATGCCGGAGTTCAAAGTGTGCGCGGTTCGCATCGAGCCGCAGGTAGCAATGCGAGAGGACGAACTATAATGCAGAAGCAACGTCTTGTAATCATCGGAAATGGTATGGCTGGTGCGCGTGTCGTTGAGGAAGTGTTAGCCCGACAGGGGCGCGATCTTTTTGACATAACCATGTTTGGTGATGAACCTTATGGCAATTACAACCGTATTCTCCTCTCAGGAGTACTGGCGGGAACGCACGATCCCAAAGATATCTTTATCAATCCTCTCGCCTGGTACGACGAGAACAATATCACACTCCATGCGGGCAAGCGTGTGAGCGCCATTGACCCTGTAGCAAAAGTCGTACTCGCTGGGGACGATCTGGTAGCGCCCTATGATAAGCTCGTCATCGCCACTGGAAGTTCGCCTTTTGTGCCGGCCCTCGACAATCTTGCTGATGAGAGTGGCAAATTCAAAGATGGTGTTTTTGTCTTTCGCACGATGGACGATTGCCATGAGATGATTGAGTATGCTACTCTGGGTGCTCAGAAAGTGGTCGTGGTGGGTGGTGGACTACTCGGCCTGGAGGCGGCGCGTGGCCTGCTCAATCGCGGTCTCGAAGTGCATGTCGCGCATGTAACCACGCATCCCATGAACATACAGCTCGATCCACCATCTGGAAAAATCTTGCAGAAATCGTTAGAAGATATGGGAGTGAATCTGCACCTCAAGAAGCGTGCAACTGCCGCCCTTGGCAATGGGCATATCACCGGCCTTGCTTTTCAGGATGGGTCAGCACTTGAGTGTGATATGGTCGTTATATCAACAGGCATTCGCCCCAATGTAGCGCTTGCGCAGCAGGCTGGTCTCGCTGTTGAGCAAGGCATCATCGTCAATGACGACCTCTCCTGTAAAGATGTGCTGGATATCTATGCACTTGGCGAGTGTGTCCAGCATCGCGGTCAGACCTACGGCCTGGTTGCGCCCATATGGGAGCAGGCCCAGATCCTTGCCGAGAACCTCACAAGCGAGAGTGTGCAAGCGTTCTATCAGGGTTCCAGCGTCTCCACAAAATTAAAAGTGATGGGCGTCGAGCTGGCAGTGATGGGCGAGAAAGATCCCTGTTGCGAGGATGACGAGGTCGTGACCTATACCGAACCGCGGCGAGGCATTTATAAGAAATTGATCATTCATGGTAATCATCTCGTAGGAGCGATCTTAATGGGAGACGGTCAGGCAGCTCCCAGGCTGCTGCAACTTTTTGATCGCAAAGGGGCTTTGCCTGAGAACCGGGCAGAGCTATTATTCCCGCTTGCAAATGAGAGTAAAGCGGCCAGCGTTGCAGATATGCCCGATAGTGCGCAGATCTGTAACTGCAATGGCGTCACAAAAGGCAAGATTATCGCCGCTGTCAAGGCGGGGAAGCGTAGCTTGAAGGTGCTCTGTGATACCACACGTGCAGGTACAGGTTGTGGCGCATGTAAGATCCAGGTGCAGGAAATTCTGGAGCTGGCGGCAGGTGATCAGTTGGTTGAAGATCCATCGATCCACTACTATGTAGCGGGTGTACCGCTGAATAAGCCTGACTTGATAAAGGCCATTAAGGAGCAGAAGCTACATAGTGTCTCGGCTGTTTTCAGTGCCCTCGCCAATGGCAAGGAAGATCCTGGTAGCAAGGCTGGTCTTGCCTCGTTGCTCAAGACCATCTGGGGCAAAGACTACGAAGACCAGCGCGACGCTCGCTTCATCAATGACCGGGTGCATGCCAATATTCAGAATGACGGAACATTTAGCGTTATACCGCGTATCTATGGTGGTGTCACCTCGGCGGCAGAACTACGCCGTATCGCCGATGTCGCCGAAAAGTATAGTGTACCAATGGTAAAGATCACAGGTGGGCAGCGTATCGACCTGCTTGGCATTTCCAAAGAAAAGCTGCCGGGAGTCTGGCAAGACCTGGGCATCCCTTCCGGTCATGCGTATACCAAAGCGTTTCGTACCTGTAAGACCTGCGTTGGCAGCGAATTTTGTCGCTACGGTGTGGGTGATAGTACAAACCTGGGCATTAAGATCGAGCGGCGTTTCCAGGGCGTTGAATCGCCGCACAAAATGAAACTTGCCGTCTCTGGTTGTCCACGCAACTGTGCTGAAGCAACCGTCAAAGACATAGGAGCAGTAGCCATTGAAGGAGGCAAGTGGGAAATCTATATTGGTGGTGCGGCGGGCGCTTCCGTACGCAAAGGAGATGTATTGTGCATCGTAGACTCGCACGAAAAGGTCCTGCAATATATGGGACGCTTTATGCAATACTATCGCGAAAATGCCAGGTATCTCGAACGAACTTACGGTTTTGTTGAGCGTGTGGGCCTTGCGCATCTGCAACGTGTATTGGTCGACGACGCGGAAGGTCTCTGTCAGCGTTTAGAGCAGGACATTCAGTCCGCTGTCGATGCGTATAAGGATCCCTGGCAGGAGGCTATCGCACCTACATCCCCAGTCCAGTTCACAGGCAACGTCGATACAGTTGCTATCGTTGAGAAAGTAGAGGTTCTTTGATTTATGAGTGTGTCTGGCGAAGAGAGAACATCTATAGGGATCGGCGTGACCAGCGTTCGTGCAATCTATAACCTTGGTTCCATCCAGCATATTCCTCTGGGAGAAGGGCGAACATTTCGTGTAAGGGACAGAACAATCGCTATCTTTCGTACGCGCGACAGTAACGTCTTTGCTACTCAGCCAGACTGTCCGCATAAGGGAGGACCGCTTATCGATGGTCTCGTCGGATCTGGCAAGGTGATCTGTCCATTGCATAGTTTCGCTTTCAATCTAGCAACGGGGCAGGCCATCGAAAATGCATGTGAGCAGTTGCGCACCTATCCAGTCTCCTTGAACGAGGTAGGCGAGATCCTGCTGACTCTGGACATCTAGTACAAAAAGGCAAAGGCCATAACTATGAGCATGAACAGTTTTAAAGCGGCCCGAATAGCACTTCTGGAAGCACGCATGAGTCGTGAGATTGCTGACATGATTCGCCGCTACGGTGGTGAGCCATATTGTGTGCCAGCAGTGCGCGAATCCTCGTTGGAGTGTGAAGATCAGGTGGCGTTATTTATTGATCGCCTTCGTCACTCACAGCTACAGACGGTCGTCTTTTTCACGGGAGTCGGCGTCAATGCACTTTTGCGCGTAGCGGAGAAGTTGGGCCGAGATGCCGAACTGCTTGCCGCCTTGCACACTGTAACGGTCGTCTGCCGGGGACCAAAGCCGGGAGCAACTCTCAAGCGCCTGAACGTGCCCATCGCGGCGAGTGCGGGTGAGCCGTATACAACTCATGAATTGTTAGAGGCGATGCAGCCTCTGACCGTGGAGAATACGAACGTCGTGGTTGTGCACTATGGAGAGCGCAATGAATTTCTCGTGCAGAAGCTACAGGACAGGGGAGCGCATATCGAAGAACTCATGCTCTATGAATGGCTTTTGCCGGAAGATAGAATGCCTCTCCGTACTCTCGTGCAGGACATCATCGAGAAACGCGTAGATGCTGTAGTCTTTACGAGCCAGATTCAAGCGCGGCACCTTTTCCTGGTTGCAGAGGATATAGTTTCTCCTGACGAACTGGCTCATGCATTGAATACACAGACCATCGTTGCCTCTGTGGGGCCGACCTGCACAGCGGTCTTGCGCGATCTGGGGGTAACACCACTGGTAGAGCCAGAGCATCCTAAAATCGGGTATCTTATGAAGTCGTTGGCTGAATATATGGGGCAACATCCTCCATTTTGAATGATCAACAAGCATAGTTACAAAAGGAGTTAACGAATGCAAACATCCGCACCTACGAACAAAGGGTCTGCCGTAACAGTTTTTGCGTCCTTCCTGCACTTTGATATGTGCTTCACGCTCTGGGTATTGTTGGGGTCGTTGAGTATTTATATCACGAAAGATCTGCATCTTAATAGCGCTCAACAAGGATTGCTCGTCGCTATTCCTACGCTCAGCGGGTCCTTGATGCGCATCGTGATGGGTATACTGAGTGATCGTTTCGGGAGCAAGCGCATTGGCACGGCCATGTTGCTCTTCCTCTTTCTCCCATTACTGCTTGGATGGCTTTTGCCAGTAAACTTTTCAGGCATGATAGCCCTTGGACTTTTGTTGGGAGTTGCGGGATCATCGTTTGCCGTCGCTTTACCGCTCGCCAGTCACTGGTATCCGCCTTCCCGTCAGGGCCTGATCATGGGAATTACGGCTGCTGGTAATATTGGGACGGTCATTGCGAACCTGGCTGCGCCATCGCTAGCGAAAGCCTATGGGTGGCATGCAGTCCTGGGTCTGGCAATGCTTCCCCTGACGGTTGTGCTGCTTGTATTCTTTTTACTAGCGAAAGAGAGTCCGACGCGTCCAAAGGGCCTGACGCTCAATCAGTATCTGTCAGCGTTGCGCAGCGGCGATATGTGGTGGTTCTGCCTGTTCTATAGTGTTACCTTTGGCGGCTTTGTCGGACTCAGTACCTTCCTGCCGCTCTTTCTGAAGAACCAGTACGCATTCAACCCAGTAACGGCAGGCCTGTTGACAGCCCTGGCGGCCTTCCTGGGAAGTACCTTCCGGCCTGTGGGAGGCTTCCTCGCCGATAAACTCAGTGGCATTCGTATGCTTACCGTATTGCTGCTATGCATCGGAGCTATCTATCTCCTGATCTCCTTCTTGCCTGCTATCGGGGTACTCATATGGCTGGTACTCCTCATAATGGTCTGTCTGGGTATGGGCAACGGCGCTGTTTTTCAACTGGTGCCACAGCGCTTCCCGCGCGAAATAGGTGTGGCGAGCGGGCTGGTAGGAGCCTTTGGAGGCATCGGAGGTTTTTTCTTACCGACCCTGCTAGGAAGTGTGAGGCAGCTAAGCGGTTCTTATCGTCCAGGATTGGTAGTACTTGCGGTTATTGCCTTCATTGCACTGATCGCCTTGCGCGTATTGGTCGTGCTACAACAGGGATGGCGCTTCACGCCCGCCTCTGTTCCTGAAAGCAACGCCGCGTAGTAACGTCAACATGACTCATCCCGAATTTTGCGAACAGGCATTCGATACCTGTCAAGCCGCTTGAAAGGCGGGTTTGCAAAGGGCGGCCAGCCCTTTGCCGGAGTCGGCGGGGTGTCCCCGCCAATCTCTTTCTTTCCCTTGCGCCGCCTGCGGCGGCGCAGAAGGAGTAAAAGGAGTTTTCGGGGTGTCCCCGAACCCCGGCAGAGGACTGCGCCCTCTGCACCCTCGCTTTTCGAATTTTTGAAACAAAAATTCGGGATGACCCATGTTGACAGAGTTAGTAGGGAGAGTGTAATAGAAGGATGAACAATAAAATAATAGAGGTGGGCAATACCTGGTAAGGAGAAAGAGAGGGTGAAGGTAAACTCCATCCCCACGGGGACACAAACACGGCGTCTCTCGATGCTCTATATTACGGCGCTCAGTACGATTGCCTTGCTGGCTATACTTGGTCAGATCGTGATCCAGTCAGCGTTGCAGCAGCAATCGAGCGATGCGCTGATAATCAACATTGCCGGTCGCCAGCGCATGCTCAGTCAGCGTTTGAGTAAAGCTGCGCTGGCGCTTGAAGTATTTGCCGATGCGCGTCAACAAAACGCGAACGAATTGCGTGATGTAGTAGTGCTCTGGCAGAGTAGTCAGGAAGGTTTGCAGCATGGAGATGCTAAGCTAGGATTGCCGGGTAATAACAGTCAACGTGTGAAACAACTTTTCGCTCAAATCGAACCTGAATATGCGTCCATGCTACGCGCATCTTATGCGTTGCTTGCTCTAGTTGAGCCGAGGAGGGGGCCAGGGATGGTCTCCGCTTCGGCTTTTTTGCCGTATATTCGAGCGATCCTTGCCGCACAATCGGGTTTCCTGACGGGAATGGATATGATTGTGACGCAGTACGAGCGGGAAGCGGAAGAGCGTGTTGCCCGTCTGAGATTGATCGAGTTTATGCTCCTTGGCCTTACCTTGCTCGTTTTGTTGCTGGAAGGACTCTTCATATTTCGTCCTGCCGTCCGGCGTCTGCGTCAAAGCTTTGCGGATTTAATGCAGGCAAACGAACGCGCCACGAGAGCAGAAGTCACGCGTAGAAGAGCGGAACGTATCCTTGCCTTGAATGAAGCGTTGGCGGCCAGCCAGAAGGAGAAACCGCACGCACGTATTATCGCGCTGAATCATTACCAGGTGCGTGACCAGGATGGAAGATATCAAAACGTCTATCAGCAAGAGATCGATGGTCAGCAGATATTTACGTGCGAATGTGTACAGTACCAGCAGCAAAAGATCTGCTCGCACTCGCTCACCGCCTCGGCACTCCATAGCGTTTCGGGTTTAAAGCCAGGGTAGAGCGCTTGCTCTTATGCATGGGGCCGGATCTGCAAGAGTTCTTGCGCGATCTGATCGTAGACGTGCTGTTGCGCCTCAAGATAGCTGAGCGAGCGATTGACACTGAAGGCTGTTTTCAGAGTTGCCAGGACGCGCTGCTGAAAGGTAGATAGATAGGGTTGCTGTACCTGTAACGGGGGCATGATCTGGAGCGCGATCTGTTCACGTTCGTAAAAATTTGCCGGTGAGAACGCGAGTGCTAGTAGCGCTGTGTAATTCTGCATGAGATGCTGGTGGGTAAAGGAAGAGAAATAGCCTGTCTGTGTGCTGGCCGCGAGAAAGCAGCCTGCGATGCGGTTGCTATGGATAATCGGGAACGCAGCCGCGCTTATTGCGTATTCGGGTAGATAGGTCGTTGGTCGCTGCTCCTGTTTGACATCCTCGATAATTCGTGGCAGGACTGAAGAAACTGTCGTGCCGGCCAGAGATTCAGCGCCCAGGAATTTAGTGCGCATCTCCATCTGGTCAAGCCAGGGAGAAGTACCCAGAGCGATATATTCGCGCAGGCAGTGGACGAGTCCTTGAGGGGAGGAGGGTGGCATACATTGTACAACGCTAAGCGAGATGCCAGCGCCGGTCGGGGCAAGTTGGTCTACCGCTTCGTGTAATACAGCGGTGCAGATAGACCAGAAGCGAGATTCTTCAGGGGCGTTAGCGAGGATTTCAAGCACGTGAGCGGGAAATGCGATAGAAATGGGGCCTGCGGATGCCTCGATCTGGTCCATATCGAATTCTTCGAATTCTTCAACGATTAATGTGTGCAGGAGCATCTCATGGCGCGGGATAGCCTGTAAGAGCTTGTGTAGTTGGTGCGAGGTAGGTGTTGTGGCATGAGTAGTCCAGGCTACCAGTGTCAGTGGATCAACGCCTGTTGTTTTAGCGATTCGCTCTCGTTCTCGCCGCTCCTTGATGAGATTGAAGAGGAGATCGCGCCATGTCAGGTAATCTTCCATCCTTTATTTCCTGTTGTGACCTTTGTTCTCTGATCTGACCGATGCTTTCACTATAGCAGTAGAAGCTATTCTATGTCAAGGGCAATAAAGAAGAGTTGTTCTCCGTTATATTGCCTTTTTTAAAAAATTAGTTTGGCTGAACTTGGTTTTGCAGATGCTGGTACGAGTCTGCGCGAGTCATAGCAGCGATGATCCAGCGTGCAGATCCAGGCATCATATGGGAATGGTTTCAGGTTATTGTCAAAACGCTAAAAGACCGAAAGATGCTCCAAGTAAATTATACCTCTATCGTTCTTATTACACCATTTTTGGTAATACTATGAAAAATGCGTTGGTACGGTGATTGCTCATCGTACCAACGCATTTTTCATAGCAGTATACCGTCTACGAAATGCTCTTCTCTGTATCCAAGGGACAGTAACCTGCCGCTCCTCGTGAGCATCAGGCTACTGTCCCTTCTACTACTCTCACCTTTACCAGCGTACTGCCTACATTGGTATCACCAGACACGCGCCCAACTGCGTGACGATGCATTACAACAAGAGCAAGAATATACTCTCCTATACTTGCCGCTGGCTCTGCCCGCACGGAGAGGCGATAGAAACCTTGTAAGCTTGCGCTGTGCAGTTCTGCAACCGCGAAATGTGTTTCACTGGTGACACTACGCACGCTGAATTCACTTTCGCTCAAATTCTGGACTCCCAATCCATTCGCATCAATGACACAGAGTGCAATAACAAAGTGAGCTGCGGGTCCTTTCTGATCTACAGAGAGGGCAGTAACAGTATAGCCTGCCATGATCTTCCTTCTTTCTCACACATGGTATTGTCCATTCGACTATGTGGATATACAAAAGATGACAACCAAAAAACAACTGATCATACATGAAGGGAGTACGCTAACATCCTACGGCTATACCTGCTCTTTGCAGTCATCCATGAGAGAGGGACCATGTCTCAACAGTGAGGCATATTGCGGTCGGAGATAAATGGTCTCAAAGATATCGCATTACGATGTTATTTTAGCACGAATAGGTTCTTCAGTCAAGACAAACCATAGTCTAGCGGCAAACATTCTTGAAGGCATCACTGCACCTTCTCTGTACTGAAAAAATGAAGAGTACCTGCTTCCTCTCAATTGTACGACTTATTGCCCTCACCAATTCAAAAGCCCTGATGTTTCATGAGAAACTCCTTGACATACTCCTTCCTTTTGTGTATATTTATATCGTAAAGCGATATTAAAATAATAGGAGATGAAGTATCATCAAGAGATCGTATTCATCTCGTTCATGAAAAACGAAAAGAAGAGAAAATATGTATCACATGAAGAAAGAAGAGTAGGACGTATGTTTTCCATTCTGTGGCAACGCTTTGTCCATTCATTCAGAAACCTGGGAAACCATGAGGCATTAGGCAAGCTTGGTGATTTTACAGCGAATTCGCGTATGATCCTTCTCTCTTTCCTTGCACTTGGTATTGGCATCATCAGTGCGTTCGTTGCGCTGATTCTGCTCAGGCTGATTGGACTTTTCACCAACCTTTTTTTCTTTCAGCGCTGGAGTACCGCTCTTGTTTCTCCTGCTGGTAATAAACTCGGTCTCTTTGAAGTGCTTGTTCCTGTTATTGGTGCCCTCATTATTGGCTTCATGGCTCGTTACGGCTCCGAGCGTATCCGTGGACATGGTATTCCTGAAGTTATTGAAGCCATTCTTATCAATGGAAGTCGTGTCGAACCGAAGGTGGCACTCTTAAAACCGCTTTCTTCTGCCATCTCGATCGGTTCGGGCGGTCCCTTTGGGGCTGAAGGGCCAATTATTATGACGGGAGGAGCAATTGGGTCGATGATTGCTCAGCTCTTTCATCTCACCAGTGCTGAGCGCAAGATCCTGCTGGTCGCTGGAGCTGCCGGAGGAATGTCGGCCACATTTGCCTCTCCTGTTGCCGCTGTGTTGCTTGCTGTCGAACTCTTGCTCTTTGAGTGGAAGCCACGCAGCCTGGTCCCCGTTGCACTGTCAAGCGCGGTTGCTGCTATTATGCGCTACTATCTCCTCGGACCTGGTCCTCTCTTCCCCACACCGCCCCATACCGCATTTATTGGTGTAGGCGGATTTCTTGGGTGCGTCCTCGTGGGATTGTTGGCGGGTGCACTTGCCGCACTTCTGACCATGGCAGTCTATGCAAGCGAGGATTTATTCCACCTCCTACCAATCCATTGGATGTGGTGGCCTGCTATCGGTGGCCTGATCATCGGAATTGGTGGCTTGATTTTTCCTCAGGCCCTCGGCGTTGGCTACGATATGATTGGAAGATTGCTCCAGGGCAATGCAACGACTGGCTTAATCCTTGGAATTCTTATCGTCAAATCTCTCATCTGGTCAATGTCGCTTGGCTCAGGAACATCGGGCGGCGTCCTGGCTCCCTTGCTCATGATTGGTGGGGCGCTTGGTGGGATTGAAGCACTGTTCTTACCCGCCGAGGGTGCAGGCTTCTGGTCACTCATCAGTATGGCTGCTGTTCTGGGGGGGACGATGCGTTCTCCGTTCACGGCTATTATCTTCGCGCTCGAATTGACGCACGATATGAATGCGCTCTTACCACTGCTGATTGCGGTTGTCACGGCGCATGGTTTTACGGTCCTGGTGATGCGTCGCTCTATTCTGACCGAGAAAGTCAGTCGGCGTGGCTATCATCTCAGCCGTGAGTATGCGACTGATCCTCTGGAAATTCTCTTTGTGCGCGAGGTCATGCGTACAAATGTGGCTGCACTTTCAGAAACCATGACGTTCAAAGATCTGGCACAGGCGTTGCAGGATGCTCCCGATCAGAACCGCGTTCAACGTCTGTTCCCCATTCTGGATACAGAACAACGTCTCCTTGGCATAATGACCCGCAAAGAGCTACAGAAGATTCTGCAAGGACAAGACGGTCAGGGTGAGGATGATCAATTGAAGAAGTTGGTCCATACTCATCCGGTCGTTTCTTATCCTGATGAACCACTACGAGCGGTTGTGTATCGCATGGCTGAATTTGGTTTTACACGTTTCCCTGTGGTTGAACGCGATAATCCACAAAAACTGCTAGGAATTGTCTCACTTGGAGATCTCCTCAAAGCAAGAACGCGCAATTTAGAGGAAGAGCGCCAGAGAGAACGTGTTCTCCATCTGCGTTTGCTCCTGCCGCGCCGGACCCGCAGCATCAGTCCAGTGAGCAAGTGATGGCTTCTCATTCCAACAAGCGTTCTCATCATTGACTTTGTTGAAATATCGTGTTACGATAACAATAAGAGCTTTACAAAGAGGTAAAAGAGAAGAATTATGGATGAAGAGGGCATTTCGCTCACTGATTATCAGGCTCTGGCGGAGTTCCGCTATCAAATTCGCCGCATTCTCCGCTTTAGTGAAGAAGCAGCCTATGCAGCTGATCTGGAGCCGCAGCAGCATCAATTGTTGCTTGCAATCAAGGGGCTACCACGGGGAAGGAAAGCGGCAGTTGGTGAAATCGCTGAGCGGCTCCAGATACGCGCATCATAGTACGGTTGAGTTGATCGATCGACTGGTGAAGCGAGGGCTTGTTGAGCGACATCGTGATGATGAAGATCAGCGCCGCGTCATCGTGAGCCTCACCCCGCAAGGTGAAGAGATTTTGTACGCTCTTTCTCAACAAATGCTGACCGAGTTGCGCTCAACTGGCTCCGCATTTGTTCAGTCACTGAATGCGCTTCTTGCCAGTACGAACAACGTTGAAGATGTGGCAAGCGAGAAGTAGGGGAAAGATCAGCTCTATTTCTCTCTCTTATCCATGTGCAATAGCAAACCATCCTGCTCTCCCGAAAATGTCGGGTGGACCTACTTTTATTTCGATCGGCATGCTGCTCTCCTTATTAAAAATACACTCTATTCAGCAAAAACGAGGCAAAACGAATTGCCTAAGTACAATCAAGCTACAAACGCGGGATAAAACCTGCTCAGCAGGCACAGATACCCCCAAAAAAGTTGATTGAATGTACTTAGTGCATACTCACGCGACCTTTTCGGGAATGAAGAGATGAGACTCATACGTAGCACCATAGTAAGCGCAGACGCGCTCAGCCAACTGCTTGGCGGTAAGCAAGCCATTGGTCTCGACCACGTTGCGCTTGCCGTGGACCCATTTGGCTCAACCCGATTGAGCCAAATGGGTCCACGGCAAGAGGAGAGGCAGGATACGTATGCCTTCACTTGTCTGCTTGACCTGCTGATTGACCAAAAAAGCCCTTGCCGAGAGCGGGCCGTCCATACATGACGGCTGAAAACATCGGTAGCCCCGGCCGCTTTGTTGACTTCGCCGGGTGGCGCAATTATGTATAGACATAACGCGCCGCCGACCATCGCGGCCGCTTTGGCGAGGAGGTCCGCCGTTGCCGCCGATTTACATCGCCTATCTGAACCGCCTCGACATCGAAGAGCTCAAGATCACCGACGACGAAATCCTGTCGGCCATTGAGGCAGCCTTGCCAGCCAGGGGCGCGGCGAGACCGTGATCGAACCGCGCATGCACCTCGAGCCCGGTGTCGCCAACGGCCATTTCAACGTGCTGCGCGGCGCGATCAAGGCGCCGGTCGACAGCGCGGGCGTCAAGGTGGTCGGCGACTTCGTCGACAATTACAAGCTCGGCTTTCCTTCCGAACTGGCGATCCTGGCCTTGTTCGATCCCCGCACCGGCGCGCCCAGGGCGATCCTCGATGCGAGCGGCATCACCGACATGCGCACCGGCGCGGTCACCGCGATCGGTGCCAAGCATCTGGCGCGGAAAATCCCCGGGTGCTCGGACATATCGGGGCGCGCGGGACCGCCTATTGGAACGTGCGGCTGCTCGATCATCTGTTCGATTTCGACGACATCCGCGTTCATTCCCGCCGCCAGGAAAGCCGCGACGCATTCGCCGAGCGCCTGAGCCAGGACCTCGGCAAGAAAGTGGTGGCGACCGCCGACTGGCGGAGCTGCGTCGAAGGCGCCGACATCGTGGTCGAGGCCTCGCGGCTTTCGGAGCCGACGCCGCTGCTGAAAACATCCTGGATCAAGCCCGGCGCGTTCGTGGTTCCCTACGGCACCATGAGCGCGATCGAATTGTCGCTGACCGACATCATGACCAAGCTCGTCGTCGATGATTGGGGGCAGTGCAAGGGCGGCAAGTTTGGCAGCCTGCGGGCGCATGTCGAGGCCGGCAAACTTTCGGAGACGACCCTGCATGCCGAACTCGGGCAGATCGTCGCCGGACTGAAGCCGGGACGGGAAAATGATGCCGAGACCAATCTGTTATGGCACCGCGGCCTGTCGCTGTCCGATATCGCTTTGGGTCACGCGCTGCTGGAGAAATCGAAACGGCTCGGCATCGGGCAGCGGCTTCGCTTCGCGTGAGCTGACAGCATGGCCTATGTGGCGAATGCGCGGATGTATTCGGTCGATCCCGGCGCGGCGTCGGCCTGGAAGGAATTGTTCGAATGGCTCGCGCGCGCGAGCGGGGTGGATCTGCGCGTGATCGATCACGCGTTTCCGGCGCCGCTGGCCGAACTATGGTCTCGCCCCGACCTCGGCTGCGCCTTCATGTGCGGCTTTCCCTACAAGCTCTCGAAACATCCGCCACGGCCGGTTGCGGCGCCCGTTCCGCTGAGCGGCCCGGTGCCTGGAAAGCCGGTCTATGCGACGCGTCTGGTCGTGAAGGCGGATTCCTCCTTTCGGTCGCTGCAAGACACCTTTGGCGGCCGAGCAGGCTTTACGGTCGAGGACTCCCATTCCGGCTACAACGCGTTGCGGCATCATTTGCTGCCGTATCGGCAGGCCGCGGGCGGCAACCTCTATCGTGCGAGCATCGGACCGCTGACCACGCCGCGGCGCGTGATCGAGGCTGTTGTGGCCGGCGATATCGATGTCGGGCCGCTCGACAGTTATGTGCTGGATCTGCTCCAGCGTCATGAACCGGCGCTCGCCGCGCAGATCAGGGTCGTCGCAACGACGGATACAGCCCCGATTCCATTTCTGGTCGCGAGCCGCGAATGTCCCGAGCACGTCGCTGCATCATTGCGGACGGCGCTGATGGAATTTGGCGGCCTTGCCGCTTGCGGCGATCTCAGGCAACGGCTCTGCCTGCAGGGCTTCGCGCCGGTTGCGATCGGGGATTACGATTTGATGCCGCGTTGGGACGCCGAAGCGCGCGTGGCGGGATATCCGCATCCCGGCTGACGCCGCAGCCAAACCAGATAGCAGGGGTTCGCTGTGGGCACGATCCTAAAGCCCGTCATGGTGGTTCGGCTGACAACAGCCGCGTCGCCGTGATCGAGCGTGGTGCTGTCCGGTCCCGAGATCACCGTCGTCATGCCGTCGAGCGACAGCGCCAGAGCGATGTCGTCGTCGCCAAAATCGCAGGAGGTCGGCTGCGCGATCCGCAACAGGCGGTGCTGGCAGCGGCCGCGTCGCGTCATCACATTGAGGTCGGCGACCTCGCCCGCGGTCAGCCGCGCGGACGTCGGCGTGTCGCCTGGAAAATGCATCGGGTCGGCTCCGCTGGACAGTGTCAGCGGCGCGGCGTCGCCGATCGTCAGCACCAGGCCGCTTCCCCTGACGACGGCGAGGGTGCGGTCGATGCCGGCGAACGCGGAAAACGGTCCGTCAGACGCCACCAGCGCCAGGCTGACGCGCCAGTCGAAGTTTTCCAGCGAGGCGCCGGGCGGTCCGATGGCGATCTCGGTGGTCGAGCCTCCGCCGTTCTTCCACGGCGCCGTCTTGCACGCGTTGGCGCGAATGATCCGCACGGCCGTCTTCAGGCCAGGCCCGGCAGGTCGAGATGGTGTTGCCGGGCGCAGTCGATCGCGATGTCGTAGCCGGCATCGGCATGGCGCATCACGCCGCTGGCCGGGTCGTTCCACAACACGCGGCCGATTCGCGCCCCGGCCTCCGAGGTGCCGTCGCAGACGATCACCATGCCGGCGTGTTGGGAAAAACCCATGCCGACGCCGCCGCCATGGTGCAGCGAGACCCAGGTGGCGCCGCTGGCGCAATTGAGCAGCGCGTTGAGCAGCGGCCAGTCGGAGACGGCGTCGGAGCCATCCCGCATCGCCTCGGTCTCGCGGTTGGGCGAGGCGACCGATCCGGAGTCGAGATGATCCCGACCGATCACAACCGGCGCCTTCAACTCGCCCTTCGCCACCATGTCGTTGAACGCAAGGCCGAGACGGTGACGGTCGCCGAGCCCGACCCAGCAGATCCGCGCCGGCAGGCCCTGGAACGCAATGCGCTCGCGCGCCATGTCGAGCCAGTGGTGCAGGGCCGCGTGATCCGGCAGCAGTTCCTTGACCTTGGCATCGGTGCGGTAAATATCCTCGGGATCGCCGGACAGCGCCGCCCAGCGAAACGGACCGACGCCGCGGCAGAATAGCGGCCTGATATAGGCCGGCACGAAACCGGGAAAATCGAATGCGTCGGTGACGCCTTCCTCAAACGCCATCTGGCGGATGTTGTTGCCGTAATCGACCACCGGAATGCCCATGCGATGAAAATCCAGCATGGCGCGGACGTGTTCCGCCATCGAGCGACGTGCCGCGCTGGCCACGCTTTTGGGATCGGTCTCGCGGCGGGCCTCCCAATCGCCGGTGGTCCAGCCTTTCGGCAGATAGCCATTGACGGGATCGTGTGCCGACGTCTGGTCGGTCACCACGTCCGGGCGCACGCCACGCCGCACCAGCTCCGGAAAAATCTCGGCGGCATTGCCGAGCAGGCCGACCGAGACCGGTTTGCGGTCGCCGCTCGCCCGCGCCATGATCGCCAGCGCTTCGTCGAGGGTCGAGGCCTGGCGGTCGAGATAGCGTGTACGCAGCCGCATCTCGATACGCGACGGCTGGCATTCGACGGCAAGACACGATGCGCCGGCCATCACCGCCGCGAGCGGCTGCGCCCCGCCCATGCCGCCAAGCCCGGCGGTGAGAATCCACTTGCCCCTGAGATCGCCACCGTAATGCTGGCGACCCAATTCGACAAAGGTCTCGTAGGTGCCCTGAACAATTCCCTGGCTGCCGATATAGATCCAGGACCCGGCGGTCATCTGGCCGTACATCATGAGACCCTTGCGATCGAGCTCGCTGAAGTGCTCCCATGTGGCCCAATGCGGCACCAGATTGGAATTGGCGATCAACACCCGCGGGGCGTCGGCATGGGTTCGAAATACGCCGACCGGTTTGCCGGATTGCACCAGCAGCGTCTGATCGGCCTCCAGCCGCTTCAAGGTTGCGACAATGCGATCGAAGCTTTCCCAATCGCGCGCGGCCCGGCCGATGCCGCCATAGACCACGAGCTCGCTGGGCTTTTCCGCCACGTCGGGATCGAGATTGTTCATCAGCATCCGCATCGGCGCTTCGGTGAGCCAGGATTTGGCGGATAGGCGGCTGCCATGCGGGGCACGGATCACGCGGGCATTGTCGATGCGGGTCATGTCTCAATTCCATGGCGGCGGGAGCGCGACGGGGCGGGCTGAGAAATGCCCCGCCACACCCGGCAGTGAAGCGGATTGATTCGATTCGGTAGACCAGTTCGGCCGGCCGCTCGATATCCCAGATCGCCAGATCGCAGGATTTGCCGGCGTCCAGGCTCCCGGTCTGTTCGAACAGCCCGAGCGCCCGCGCCGCTTCGCGTGTTACCGCGGCAATGCATTCGTCGACGGTGAGGCGGAACAAGGTGGCGCCCATATTCATCGTCAGCAGCAGCGAGGTCAGCGGCGAGGTACCCGGGTTGCTGTCGGTCGCCAGCGCGATCGGCACGCGGTGACGGCGCATCGCATCGATCGGCGGCAACTGGTGCTCGCGAATGAAATAGAACGCACCCGGCAGCACGACGGCGACGGTGCCGGCCCGGGCCATCGCCGCCACCCCGTCCTCATCGGCATATTCGAGATGATCGGCCGAGAGCGCGCCGAACCGCGCCGCGAGCGCGGCGCCATGCAGGTTCGACAACTGATCGGCATGCAGGCGAACCGGAAGGCCGAGGGCCTGGGCCTTTGTAAATACCTGCGCAGTCTGTTCCACCGAGAAGGCGATGCCCTCGCAGAACGCATCGACCGCGTCCGCAAGGCCGGCGGTGGCGATCGCCGGCAGCATCTCATCGCAGACCGCATCGATATAGCCGGACTTGTTTCCTGCCATCTCGGGGGGAACGGTGTGGGCGCCAAGGAATGTGGTTCGAACCGAGATCGGGCGCTCGCCGGCAAGACGGCGGGCGGCCTGCAACTGGCGGCGCTCGGTATCGAGTTCGAGGCCGTAGCCGGACTTGACCTCGATGGTGGTGACGCCCTCCGCGATCAGGGCATCGAGCCGCGGCAGCGCTGCCGCCACAAGCTCGTCGGTGCGGACCTGTCGCGTCGCCTTCACCGTGGAAACGATGCCGCCGCCGGCGCGCGCGATTTCTTCGTAACTTGCGCCCGCCAGACGTTGCTCGAACTCGTGGGCGCGATTGCCGCCGTAAACCAGATGGGTATGACAATCGATCAGGCCGGGCGAGATCCAGCGGCCGGCGCAATCGGTCCGCTCCCTGGCATCGAGCGCTGACGGCGCGTTCGCGGCGGCGCCCGCATAGACGATGCGGCCGGCATTGGCGGCGATCAGGCCATCATCGATCAGACCGAGGCCTTGGCGCGACGGCGAGAGCGTCGCGAGACGGCAGCGGTGCCAGATGTGATCGACGAGGGTCATGCGGGCAGCGGCCCATTTCCTGTACTGGCGCTTGGCAAGTCCGTTTATTTGTCTATACATATTATGGCGCGCCGGAGCTGTCCAGAGTTTCGCGCGATGGTCGGGAGAAGGCTGTGACCGGACTGTTCTTTGAGCAAGCGCTGCTGCCGCAAGGCTGGGCCCGCGAGGTCAGGATGGCGCTCGATCGGGACCGGCTCGTCAGCGTCGAGGCGGGCGCTCCTGCGCAGCCGGGCGATGAGCGCCACCGCATCGGGCTTCCCGGCATGTCCAATCTGCACAGCCACGCTTTTCAGCGCGGCATGGCCGGGTTGACCGAAATCAGGGGCGCCACCGCCGACAGTTTCTGGACCTGGCGCGACCTGATGTACCGCTTTGTCGGCCGCATGACCGCCGACGATATCGAGGCGGTGGCAGCCCAGGCCTATGTCGAGATGCTGGAAGCGGGGTTCACCCGGGTCGGCGAATTTCACTACATCCATCACGACGTGTCGGGCGCGCCCTATTCCAACATCGGCGAGTTGGCCGAGCGCATCGCGGCTGCGGCAGAGGCCAGCGGCATCGGCCTGTCCTTGCTGCCGGTCTTCTACGCCCATGCCGGCTTCGGTGCACGCGCTCCCGAGCGCGGCCAGCAGCGTTTCATCAATGGCGTCGACGGCTTTGCGCGGCTGCTGGAGGCGAGCCGCCACGCCGTGGCGGGGCAGCAGGGTGCGGTGGTCGGGCTCGCACCGCACTCGTTGCGGGCGGTCACGCCGGAGGAACTCGCGGCGATCCTGCAGTTCGATCGGGATGGTCCAGTGCATATCCATATTGCCGAACAAATCCGGGAAGTCGACCAATGCCTCGAATGGAGCGGCCAGCGGCCGCTGCAGTGGCTGTTCGACCATGTCGCGGTCGATCGTCGCTGGTGCCTGATCGATGCCACCCATGCCACCGCCCACGAACTCCGCCAACTGGCGGAAAGCGGGGCGGTGGCCGGATTGTGCCCGGTCACCGAGGCCAATCTCGGCGACGGAACCTTCAACGCCGCGGAATTCCGCGATCGCGGCGGCGTGTTCGGCATCGGCTCGGATTTCAACTCGATTGCGTCCGCCGACGGATCGCGGCAGCTCGAATACTCGCAGCGGCTGGCGCATCGGGCGCGCAACGTCGTGGCGGGGACATCGGCTTCCACCGGCCGCGTGCTGTTCGAAACGGGCGCTCAAGGGCGATTCGCAGGCGCTCGGCGTGGCGACGTCGGGACTGACCGAGGGCGGCTTCGCCGATATCGTCAGCCTTGACGCCGGCAACGTCGCGCTGGCTGGCCGCTCCGGCGACGCCATCCTCGACAGCTTGATCTTCGGCGCCGGCCGTTCGCTGGTCGATTGCGTCTGGGTGCGCGGCTACAAGGTGGTGCGGAATGGCCGGCATCATGCCCGGGAGACGACCGCACTTCGTTTTCGTCAAAAGCTGGAAGGACTGTTGGCCGCATGAGCTTTGAACCGAAGCCGGGCGTGCAGGGCGCCGCGCTGGATCAGCGGATCCGCACGACCTCGAGGCGAGGATCATGTCGGGCGCCTGGCCGCCCGGGCATCGCGTGCCGTTCGAGCACGAATTGATGGAGACCTACTCGTGCTCCCGCATGACTGTGAACAAAGTGCTGTCGGCGCTCGCCGATTTGGGCCTGGTGGTGCGTCGGCGGCGGGCGGGAAGCTTCGTGGCGCGGCCGCGGGTGCAATCCGCCATTCTGCAGATTTCGGATTTGAAGGCGGAAGTCGAGAAGCGCGGCGAACGCTATGGCTATCGCCTGCTCGAACTGCACAAGCGCGCCGCCTCCGTGCATGACAAAGCGCGCCTCGGCGTCGGCAGCCGCACCACCGTGCTGGCGCTGTGCTGCCGCCACGAAGCCGAAGGCCAGCCCTTTGCGGTCGAGGATCGACTGATCAATGTGCAGGCGGTGCCGGACGCGCTCAAGCAGGATTTTGCGGTGACGCCGCCGAACACCTGGCTGGTCGGCCACGTACCCTGGACCGAAGCCGAGCATCGCATCACCGCCTGTAACGCCGACAAGCTCGTGGCGGCGGATCTGGGGATCGACCCGGGTGCCGCTTGCCTGGTGATCGAGCGCCGGACCTGGCGCAATGGCGAGCCGATCACCGCGGTGCGGATTACCCATCCCGGCAGCTTTACGATCTGATCGCGCGGTTCACGCCGACCGGCTGATCCCGCACGGATGGTTTGTCCGGCTTACTTTTTTTTGGCGCGTTCGACGAAACTGTTGGTCCACAGGTCGTTCTGGGAAGCTGCGGCGTCGAAATCCTTGCCGAAATTGGTGCCGACCTCCCGGGAAAACACCAGCTGGTTCTGCAAGGCCTGCACGTCGAGCTTGCCGCCGCCGGCGACACCGCCTCGAGTGCCTTGATCGCGGCGATAATTGCCGCCGGGTCGGCCTTGGCGAAAAATTGCTTCTGGATCGCCAATGCGGCCGGCTCCGGATTGGCGACCAGCGCAGCGCTCGCCGCCTGCATCGCCCGCGCGGTCTTGACGATCAGCTCCGAGGCCTTGTCGTCGATCGGCTTTTTGGCCACCAGCACCAGATAGGGCTGATTTGCCAGCAGCGGAAAGTCGTCGCCGAGCGAAACCAGGATGGTGCCGGCTCCCGACTTGGTCGCGAGATAGCCTTCGGGCGGCGACAGCACGAACGCGTCGATGCGCTTGTTTTCGAGCGCCGCCTGCAGCGCGACCGGGCTGCCGACCTGCGCGATCTTGATATCCGCTTTCGGATCGAGGCCGCCTTTCGCCGCCAGCCAGCGCGCGGCGGTTTCCTGGGTGCCGCCGACGGCGACGACGCCGATGGTCGCTCCCTTCAGGGCGGCGATGCGCTTTTGCAGCGGATCGCCCGGCTTGACGCCGGATTTCTCCAGCAACGATGGCGCGACCACCATCTCCAGGGTCACTTTCGACATCAGGTTGTAGACGATTTCAAACGGCTGGCCCTTGGCCACGGCGCGGAGCGCGAATTCGGTGCCGACCGCGGCGAGGTCGACGTCGCCGGCGTCCAGCGCGGCGAGCGCAGCCGGATCGCCGCCGGGCGAGACGATCACGGTGGCCGTCAGGCCTTCGGCCGCGAAACTTTCAGGGCGCGGGCCGCCCAGACCGGCAGGAAGCTCGAAGGAGGCAAAACCCTGGGCGATGCGGACGCTCTGCTGGCGATGCCAGCGTCGGCAGCAAAGACAAGGCCGCTGCAAGCGCCGCCGCTCGGGTCAGTCCGTGAATCGAACGCATGGGATGCTCCTGTTGCGGTTTCGATTCTAGATGTCGCTGGGCGTATGTGCCATCGGAGTTTTCCAGCGAAGCAAGCGCCGTTCCAGCCGGCCGGCAAGGAAATCGGCGGCGACCACGAAGGCCAGCAGAATGACTATACCGGCAAACACGCCAGCCGGATCATAGGTCGAGGATGCTTCATGGATGAAAAGCCCGAG
>CAVQVR010000008.1:0-86861 GCA_963717195.1 uncultured Chloroflexia bacterium | reverse complement strand
TCACTACCATCAGGTACCGCAGGTTTCGACGGGACAAGAGGCGGCTTTTGCTGAGTTGTATCAGCGTCACGCCTCTGCAATTTTCAGTTACCTGTGTCAACACACAACGACATATGAAGATGCCGAAGATCTGCTGTTAGAGGTATTCGCCTCTGTACTTGAGGAAAAAGCGTTTTTCGAGCGTTCTGCGGAGCAGCAATCCGGCTGGCTCTGGCGTGTGGCACGCAATAAAAGAATTGACACCTTTCGCCGGGAACAAAGGCGACCAACCCTGGCTCTCGATCTGGTTATGGATTCGCTCTATGAGGATGAAAAACAAGGACCCGAGTACACTGCTTTGCGGCAGGAGGAATACAGACAGTTGCAGGAGGCGCTGACACACCTATCACCCTTGCAGCAGGAAGTGTTACGTCTACGTTTTGCCAGAGAATTGCGCTGTTCAGAGGTCGCCAAAGAACTGGGTAAAAGTGAGGGTGCGGTGCGTGTGCTTTTGCTGCGCACCCTTAAGTATTTGCGTACCTTCTATGAAAAGCATCGATAAAGGAAGGAGGTTGATCCCACATGTCAGAGCAGAATGAAAAGTTCACGCTTGAGAAACTCGATCACTTAATCGAGGAGCTTGCGCAGGGTGATCCATCACTGCCGGAGGTCCGCCTGCTTCAGGATCTGCAACGAGCTCAAAAGGTGCATGAAAGAATAGTTACACGTGCGACTGAGCGTGTCTGGCAACGTTTGCTAACAAATGAGCGTTCCAACGAAACCGTAGAGAGAGATGCACATTCTATACCATCGATCCCGCCCCAATCACTCACGAAAAATACGCGCAAAGGATTTCTCAAGACGAATAATTTTGACAAACCTGCTACGCGGCCAGAAAGGCGAAGCCACCGTCTCTTCGCAGAGGTGGCAGCAGTGCTGCTCGTGGGCATCCTGGTCAGCATGTTCGCGATCCTCTTTCAATTCTATCATACACACACAGGAAATCATGCAACTCAACAGCCACCCCCAATGGAACGCACGCAAACAGCAAGTTTGCCTGCGTCCCTGTACGCAACCTGGACAGGGGGAGTGGTCAAACTGGATAAGCAGAGTGGAAAGGTGCTCTGGGTCTTTCATGTGCCGGACTCGCAGTTGCTTCAATCATCGTTCAGCGGTTTTTCTGAAATTCCAAAAATTACGATAAGCACAGAGAATACCATCTACCTTACCAATTCATCGATCAACACCAGCACTACAAAAACTAATACCTTTACACTTCACGAGTATGCGATCAATGCGCAGAGCGGCAGTCTGCGTTGGAGCTACACCAGTCAGGGTGATCAGGCTTCTGGTGACTCTGTTATCTCAGGAGACACCCTGTATCTCGCCGCTAACACGGGCATTACAATGCAAACCACAGAAGGAAACGGGCAGGCGTATAACATCCCTACAGGAAGCTCCCTACTGGCTCTGGATACGCGCAATGGGCATCTGCTTTGGCGTACACAACTCAAAGGCTCAGGTGCGGAAAATCTCGCCGTAAATAACGGCTTTGCCTATGTCAGTATTTCAAGTGGAGGACTCAATCGCACGCCGATATATGGTATTGAGGCACTGAATGCTCAGAGCGGAACGGCGGCCTGGTGGGCATTGACGCCTGGCACCGTTATATCACAATCTCCACTCCAGGTAACCGGCACGCTAGTATACGATATCACAATGGCTTCCGATACTCACAATGGCAATCAAACCATCACGGTTGTCCATGCCTTCGACTCTCTGAATGGAAAGGAGCGTTGGAGTTCGACTCCTATCGTGGGCATCATAATCACAGGTGTGACACCCGTTCTCTCTAACGGAGTGATCTACTTCTGTGCAAATTTTGGCAGCGAAGCCAATAACACAGGGAAGATCTTTGCCCTGGATGCGGCGAGTGGCAAGCAACTTCAGGCCCACAGTCTTCCTCTGGAACTCTACCAACTGCTTCCTATTGATGGACACATCTATCTCAGCTACGCTTCCCATAGCGGGCCTGATCCCAGCATCTATCAAACATATGGTAGCGAAGGCCTGCTGGCGCTGAATACGACTACCTATCATCAGCTCTGGTTGAACTCCAAACTAAGTGATTTTCCCGATAACCTTTTGCTTGGGAATGGATTGCTCTACTTTATGACGATAAATGATCAAACGGAGGCAGTGAACCAGGATACAGGTACAATCATATGGCAGCAAGACCTATCCAAATACATAAATCTCGCATAGATGTTTTGCCATGAATTTCCAATCTTATGCACCAGTATTTACAGAGCAAATTCATGGCAACCTGTAATTTTGTATAATAAAAGCCAATTTTGAAGAGGAAACACGATGTATTTTATTCTTGTCAGCCCTGGCCACACCCGGCTGGCCGAGCAACCACTTACCAAAGATCATGCTGTTCATTTGCAGCACCTATGCCAACAAGAGCACTCTGCTTTCCTGCTGATCTTTGAGACGATAGGCGAGGCAGAAGCCTTTGAGTCTCTCAAGGAGAGTTCGTTTCTGATGCAGCAAGCGACTCAGGAAGATTTTGCATCCCTGGCAGGTAGTCTCTGAGGTGTAGGGGCCGCGTTGACGCCGCCCTGGTATGTGCGGGATGTTTTAACGCACCACACACCTGGGCGGCGTCAACGCGGCCCCTACACCGTTTGTTTTTTACCTTGCCTTCGCTGGCTGTTTCGTCACAATATGAATTGGACGCCCCTCGACGGTCAGCACCGCTTCGCGAATACCCTCACTTAGTGTCGGGTGCGGATGAATTGTATCGCTGATCTCGTCAACCGTCAGTTCACTGCGCATGGCGAGCGAGAATTCGCTGATCAGGTTGGTGGCATCAGGGCCAATGATGTGTGCACCCAGAATCTCGCCGTATTTACCCATGATGACCTTGGTGAAGCCCTCGGTCTCTCCTATTGCAACGGCTTTGCCGATAGCGGCCCAGGGGAAGCGCTCGATACGAGCTTCAGGATACTTTTCCCTGGCCTGTGCCTCGGTTAATCCGACAAAGGCAATTTCAGGGAAGGTGTAGATTGGATTGGGCACGACGTTATAATCCATGTGGGCCTCGTGACCCATGGCATTGTCGGCGGCAAGTTCCCCTTCAGTAGAAGCGACATGTGCCAGGCCCGCACCATGAATCAGGTCGCCAATCGCATAGATACCCGGTAGATTGGTCTCCAGTCTATCATTGACGCGTACACGTCCACGATCATTATCCAGTCCCTGCTCCATCAACTGCTCCAGACCGCTAGTATTGGGACGACGACTGACCGCCATTAATACATATTCGGCTGAGAAGATCTGTTCACCCTTTTCGGTTTGGGCGACAACTTTTTTCTGCCCACCTTCGTCCGAGACTCCCTCGACGCGTGCATTGGTGACGATCTCGATACCACGCTTCGAGAGAATACGCACCAGCAAGCGGCGTACCTCTTCATCCACAGGGGCAAGGATATTGGGCAGCATCTCCAGAACGGTCACTTTTGAACCCAGTGCGTTGAACATACAGGCCAGTTCGATACCGATAACACCACCACCTACGCAGATTACGCTCTCAGGCGTTTTTGGCAGGTTCCAGCAAGTATCGCTGTTCATTATATTCTGTCCATCAACGCCGGGCATATTGGGAATGAAAGGAACCGAGCCCGTTGCCAGGATGATCTTGTCCGCCGTAAAATCCTGGACTGCACTACCATCTCGTGTAACGGTGACTTTGCGGGATGCATCAACAGTACCCAGGCCATCAAATACATCGATGTTGTTGCCCTTCATGAGCGTACTGACGCCGCTGGTCATGCGCTTGACCACTTTATCCTTAAAGGCGACAGCTTTGCTCATCTCGAAGGTTGGCGCACTCGATAAGTGAATACCCAGTTCTTCTATCGATGCCAGCTCGTACAACGTTTCCGCCACATGTAGCATGGCTTTAGAAGGGATACAGCCGACGTTGAGGCAGGTACCTCCCATATATTGTTTCTCTACAATTGCGGTTCGCGCTCCCAATTGAGATGCGCGAATGGCGGCGACATAACCACCCGGTCCCGCACCTATTACCGCAACATCATAGTGATTACTTGCCATAAAGCTATCCTCCGATTGGTCTTACTCATTACCTGTCAGTATATCACGTTTGATGGTGAGGCTGAAATATGGATAGGAATTGATGAGTTTCGTCAGCCAGTGGCCTATTTGGACTACCTTTTCTTATTCGTGAGCTAAATTCCTTCTCATGAAACGTATCTTTATTAGAGGAGAATATGACTTCTCAATTTTATCTGATTGTTCTGCTTACACTATCTAAAATAATAGATCACCTGGCACGTGGTTTTCTAATACGGAGGGTGCCTGATGTATGGGATGGGAGTGGGCTGAACCGAACACAATTTTTATGAATTCTGGGGGTATATCCTATGGCGACAACAGGCGAACTACACGCAATTATTGAAGAACTGGAACTGGTTGACATCGGCGACGCTGCCAGCTACCTGGGGGAAGAAGCTGATGGTGCAGAAAAAAATCTCGTTTCCGAACAAACTGCATGGGCTTGCATTGATGGGATGGAAGATTTTGTAATAGATACTTGTAGCGCGAAACGACATTCAGTTTAATCGTATTCAATACGTTTATACATAGAAGTGGCACCGGTCTTGAAGACAAAACCGATGTCACTTTTCATAACAGAAAGATCGTTAACCCTTGCTCTTTTTCTTCTCTCCATGTTCGTGAATACCGTTTTCGGTGTAGGTTGCCGCCGTTAATATACGAATGCGCTTCTCTACATGAGGAATGCCACATGTTTTGAGGTCCTTCATAACAGCTTTGATATCATATTCCACACGCCGATGTTCAGCCTGCCAGATGTTGTTCTCACAGGTGAGGATGGCGTATGCAGCTCGCTGATCTTCGTCGCGTGGCAACCCACAACTGCCCACATCGACCAGCAAGAGATGTCGCCAGCGTCGCGTATAGGCAATATGCAAATGTCCAAATGCCAACGCTCCAATAGTTGGTTCCAGTTCGCCTAACAGATGTTCCAGTTTGCTATCAGGCGATGTGGGGAAGATTGCATCTTCCTGGTTGCGCGGATTGGCATGCACAACTAATAGATCGCTTCCATAAGGATTGGTAACAAGGTGCGATAAAGGGAGTGAAGCCAGGTAATCGATGCCTTCAGCTCCGATCTGTTCGCGCGTCCAGGCTACAGTATCACGCTTCTTCGCACCCGCTTCAGGCGCACCTGTAATCACCTCCACATCGACATTGCCCTGAATAACAGGACAATGAAGCGCCTGAATTGCATGCAGCGTCTCGCATGGACGGGAACCATTTAAACAAAGGTCCCCGGCAACAACTATCCGGTCTACCTCAGGTTGGTGCCCCAGGTCTTGTAGCACGGCTTCTAGCGCAACCAGATTGCCGTGAACATCAGAGATAATAGCAATACGCATCGTAAGTGATATCCTATATGTGTTCCATACTGAAAAACCAACGGTAGAGACGTAGCGATACTGTGATAATCCATGGTGCAGATGTACGCATCAATAAGCCTCCTCAACCGAAGCTAGAGAGAAAGTGCCGCCCGGCAAGAGTTTTTTGCTTGCGATGGATACAGCTTGAGCCAATCGTCGGGTTTCTGCGATAGCCACCTGTTGACCAAAGGTTGTCAGGCGATAGTAGCGGCGTCGTTCATCGTCAAGTTCCGGATCGGGGCGCTCGTCCACCTCAACGATCAAACCATCTTCCAGCATATGCTTGATCGAACGATAGAGCGTTGTTGGCCCGATACGTAGCTGACCCCCGGTCTGGGCGGCAATCTCCTGCATGATGCTGTACCCGTGTCGCTCACCCCCCACCAGGGCCAGCAGGATATGAAACACTGCTGGCGTGAGTGGCAGCATATCCTCCAGGTTATGTTTATCCGTTTGCATTTTTCCTTTGCTTTCAAGAATACATTACAATATAACCATGCTGTCTATAACCACATTGGCAATAGTAACGTAAAAGAAAAGGGATGTCAAGGGTATCGCGTTTTTAAACCCGTTCGAATGGGGACCCGCTTTTCCATCTTAATTGACATTTTGGCAGAGATGGTACTATACTTATACTGTTGCCAGGCTAGCAGCTAGCGGAGATGATATAGGTGAACTAAAAAGGCACTTACGCCTATCAAGAGGCTTCCTGGGCCTTGTGAGGAACTCTTCACATTTGTGATCATCTATAGAAAATAGCTGTTATTATAATCTATTTACATTGCGGTAAATATCGTTTCGTACTCCCTGAAACAGGGCGTCTTGCGCTTGATGACAAGCAAATATAGTTGTTTATTCTTGCTGCAAATACAACATTGCTAGCACTGGTTTGATCCACACTTTTCCTGGTGCGCACACTGACGTTCCATCCGGATTATGAACTTGACTCCTGTTCGTCATGCTAGTTTGCGTAAAGGATGCCAACGTGAACATTGACACCATGCGCTTTTCTCACCTCCTGGAGGCTGATGGCCTCTACGACCTGAACCAGTTTTTAGCGTGTACTGCATTTGTCGTCGCGCATAAAAACGAAAGTCTTGCAACCCTCCTCGGTGTCATCTGGTACCTGCCTGTCAATAGCCCCATTCTTATTGTCACCAACTGTTCAGAGATAGAAAAGGAAAAGTTAGAACAAGCCCTCACAGAGCAACTGGCGCATCATCCGCATGTCTACCTTATCCATCAGAAGGATGAAGCGATAGCGCGTTTCTTTGCTGAGCACAATGTACACTCTATCCTGGATGCCAGCGGTAAAGTCGTCAATGGCAAAGGAGAAGGGATGTACATTGGAGCTCTTATTGCCTCCCTTCTTGGCTATCCAGAGTGGATTGTCTTTTATGATGCGGATAACTTTGTACCTAGCGCTTTGTTAGAATATACACTTGCCATGAGTAGATTGTTTATGCAGGAACGCGCCTCTTCTCCTGTACATGAAGGTGAGCGGCGAGATCTGCATAATGTACGCATCTGCTGGTCATCTAAACCAACCTTAGGCGCCAGCTCTATTCCTGTAGGAGAAATGGGGCGTTGCACACGTGTTGTTTCTCCGCTGCTGACGGAACTAATCTCGCACTGGTTCGGTAAGGATTGTACGATCATTTCGTCAAATGCCGGAGAGCAAGGCTTTACGATGGAGGCCATGCGAACGTTACGTTTCTCCTCAGGTTATTCGGTTGAAACGTTCCTGTTCCTTGATCTCCTTTCTAATGCCTTGAATGCGAGCGAACAGTCGCACCATGTTATACTACAACAATATCAGGCTCAGAGTCCTCACTTTCATGAAAAAGGGGATGATGAGCATATCAAACGCATGATTGCGGATAGTCTGGGTAGTTTCTACTACTTCAGAGAGCAGTTCTCTCCTCGCCTTAAACGACAGATACAGCGGACCTACAGAGAGATTGAGCTTGAGTTCCGTCTCCCTACCATCTATCCGTCTTTGCGCGAGTTAGCGATTGAAAAGGATGAAGTCTTTACTAACCAGTATCGGCTCTCTGAGAAAAGGCTCATTTTTGCTGGACAGGAGGATCTGTGCGGTTAATCGTTGTGCGCCATGGTGAGACCTTCTATAACATGGAGGATCGGCTAACCGGGCAGGCTGATGTTCCTCTCAGCCCTCTGGGTGAACGTCAGGCTGTACGTGTAGGCGCTTACCTGGCTACTGAAAAGCTGGATTGTATTGTGTCCTCTGATCTGCAGCGTGCGCGGGTTACTGCGCACGCTATTGCGGCTCACCATGGATTAACGGTAGAGGAGGATCCTGATATACGGGAGATTGCATTGGGAAACTGGGAAGGTATGCTTTCCAGCGAAATTGCAGTCATTGAGCCTGAAATGATGGAGAAGTGGCGTGCGAACTCCTCGTTGTTCGCTCCTATCGGAGGCGAAACGCTACTTCAGTTGCACACGCGTGTTGCGCGTGCATTGGATCGCTGGTACGACCGCTATCCCGACGGTAGTGTCGTCTGGGTCGCACATGGTGGTATGATCGGCGTCTTGATCTGCCATCTGCTCAAGATCGATATTACCCGGCGGCGGCAATTTCATCTTGATAATGCTTCCGTATCCGAGTTCCTCTATGGAGGCAAGCGCATGCGCATTTTTCGCTTGAATGAGACCGCCTTTTTGCGTGATCTGCAGGAGACGATGTGATGTGTGAAAAGGAACAGGTGTGAGCTTTCGGGTTTGCACCTGTTCCTCTTGCCTGGCGCATCCCTCTCAGCCTCTCCCACAAGTCGACGCTAAAACAAAGAAGACAACCCGTATTTTTGCGTCGTTTCAACGTTCATTGTAAGGGGGAAGGACAATCGCGCGTCTAGAGGTCACGCCGAGCGTAATGCCGAGCAGGTTTTTCTGAGCGGCAACACGCTCTGAAGTCCGACACGACGCCAGCGTTCGTTCCAGTCTTTCCCCCATCGATCTTGAGGCGGAGGACAGACCTTGACACTAAAGCCTTCTTGCTTGAGTTGATCGGCCAGTCTGTGTGTAGCTTCTTGGCCTCCTTGATCGCCATCGAGAGCCAGGACGATTGTTTTCACCTGGGGTGGCAACCAGTCGATCTGCAACGCCGTTCCCGCCAGCGCAACGACTTCAGTTGCGTCAAAGCCCGCAGTAAGCAGGGCCAGGCGATCAAACGCTCCTTCAACCAGGATGATAGAACTGGCGAGTTGCTCAAATGGTGCGCAGAACCAGCCAGCAGGATTGGTTTTGATCCAGCGCCTGGGACCACCCTCTCGCTCAAGCAGCGCTTTATGAACCTGTTCGTTCATGCCAGGTCTCCATTGCCATAGAGAACGCCCGATATAGCCACGTCCGTAAGGAGAGAAAAGTGGAAAGAGCATGCGTGCGGCCCAGCGGCGCACCAGGGAGCGTTGTTCCGCTTCGGTGCATTGCGACGCTCTATCGGCTGCGAGATAGCCGACGCCAGTCTGTTGGGCTACCTGTACAGGAACGCCACGCTCCCCTAGATAGGTATGGGCTCGCCTGGAAGAGGATAAGGCCATATGCAGTTGTTCTTCCAGGGCCAGAAGTGTATTCTGCTCATCCTGCTGCCACGACGGTATAGACTGCGGTGCATGCAGCAGAACCGGTTGCAGCGCCAGAGGAAGCCGTTCTGTGGCAAATATGAAGGATGATGGCCGCCTGAAGGAACTATCCATGTCGGAAGAATGAAGGAGGCGTGCAGCCACATTCGGATTCCATTCGGCAACGAGCACTACCGCATTGCAGGTTGCATTAAAGCAGTGCCCCCAACCGCTTGAACGATGAATAGAGAGCGAGCGCTGGTGATCGCTTCCATGAATATTGCAGTACGCGCGTACATACTCGCCGTTCGCCCGTGGATCACGCAATTCATGTTGAGAAACAAGAGCAATGTGTTTTCCGCGATGAGTTGTGACCATTTGCATAAATATTCCTTGTTGTCATAACATGACCTGCAATATGATGCCTGAAGTACTCCTGCCAACATATTTCTACTTACCTATAATACGGATGAAGAGGAACAAAAGTTCTAAAATTTTTGGGTTGTATCTCACGTCGTAGGGTTTGAAAATTATTGCTGAGGACAAGAGACTCCAAAACTGGTAGGGGAGAACATTCTCGTGATCGGGCAGATCCTTATATGAAATGTAAAGCTATAATAGCCAGTACCAGTGTACCTGAGATCGTCAAAAGTGCGAATGGCCAACTTCGCGTTAGAGCATGTTTATCAACTAATATGTTAGTGGGTGATAATCGGTACAGTGGCGTGAACACCCAACCAAGTAAGAAGCCGCTGAGCAATCCACCAATGTGTGCATAGTTATCAACATTTGATACAAAGAATCCGATACTAAGATTCAATGCAACAACAATCAATAGCCAGAGAAGAGCTGGGATACCGCCACGCGGGAACGCTTGGCGATGGACCAGCACAAAGACACTATACGCCCCGACCAACCCAAAGATTGCGCCTGATGCCCCTACGCTGATCTCTTGCGGTGCAAAATAAAAACTGGCAATACTGGCGATGATGCCCGTTAGCAGGTAGATCAGCAGGAAACGCAGGTGCCCGAACAGGCGCTCCAGAAATACGCCAAGGATAACTAGATTGAACATATTGAGTCCGACGTGCAGGGCATTGGCGTGCAGGAATATCGGTGTTATAAAGCGCCAGTACTGTCCCTGTAGAATCAGCGGATTGTCCTTTGCCCCATAAGCGATCAACGTTGTCGTTAATGCATCATTATCGCGTACATTGATGGCATTGCTGGCGATGTTCATAAGAATGGCACGTATATCGTGAGCACCAGCTGTCTGTGCCGCCACCGTGGCCGTTATGCACCAGGTGAGAATGGTCCCAACGGTAAGTAGCCACGTTACCCAGGAGATATGTGCCAATCCTTTGCGCGTGTGGTAAGCATTGAGCGCTGTCTGATAACTTGTGCGTATGTGTAATTTACGTAGCGCAGCTTCACTGATCTGGATCGTATCTCTCACGCTTACCTCGATAGCACGTTCGTCCTCTTGTTATTTCTAAAGCAAGTTGACGGCGCACACAAAAAAAATCTTTCTTCCTTTCATTACGTTACAGACAATGCAGAGTTACAGTAGGGGCCAGATTATGCTGTTTAAAAAATTGATCCAGATACCAGAGATCGTGGAAAGATCGCAATCGTGGTAGGGAAGCCATTCATTCTTCCGGGGGCTGTCACCGCTCCATCAGCCCCCCCCGGAAGAATGAATGGCTTCCCTACCCAGGTCTCCTTTTGGCCCACGGCGTCGAATATCCGGATTCATTTTTTAAAGAGCATTATCACGCCCGGGGCTGGGGATGGGAAGGGCCCTATGCTACGCTGTGACGCGGTTTCCTCCACGCCCGATATGTGACGAGATGCCACAACACAACCATAACAATAGCACCAATAAGCACCTTGAAGAGCGGCACTCCATATAAAGTGATCTCATCTGGAATAGTAAATTGGAACACACTGGTCATCAACCAGATACCAACCAGTCCAGCAAGGAATGCGCCCAGGACGCCTAAAGGTGCACGCCATCCCACGATTGCCTCAGCGATAATGCCGATGATGGCTGCGATCACCCAGTAGATGAGCTGAGTCAGCGTGAATGTGAAATGCCAGTTAAAAGCATTTCCTGACATCACAATGGTATCAGATAGTGCTGTATGTAAAGCTAACATAGATATCTCCTCCACAGACAATTTTTATAGAGTATGTATTCTGCTCAAGTAGACTGATGTATTTACTATGAAGATACCTGGAGTATGCTAAAATAACAAGTCAGCAATAAAAAGTCTAAGCGTTCTTTCACGATATGCTCAGGTTTCTAAGCGTAATGTGCTTGCAAGCCCGTACATATCTGCAAGTGTAGTCGTTGAAGGAGGTTGCTACGTGTTAGAGTGGAGAAGATTTCTGGTATACCTTCTCGACGGTATCGTATTTGAACATGGGTAGGGGCGTCACCGCGTGCGCCCGCTTTCCCTGAACGTATCTCATGTGGGAACGGGTGCACACGGTAACGCCCCTACCCATGTTTACCATCCGTGCGTTATAATGAAACAAACTTACTTCAGCTGTATATTGGGAGGCACAGTATGCAAAAAGCAAAGCGCTACCTGATTATCATAGGTATTGTTCTGGCGGTTGTTGTCATCGGTGGCCTGATCGTAGCCGCTATCTTTCACGTGCTCCTGGCCGTGCTCTACGTGTTCTTGATTATTCTCGCGGCTCTGTTGATTGCCGCGATGCTGTTCCAGATCTATTCTATTCTCATGCTCGTTCGCACCATCACAACGGTGCGCAATGAGATGAAACCCTTGCTGGCATCCGTACAGGAAACGGTGGGTATTGTGAAGGATACTGTACAGACGGCAGGGCACACTGCATCGACGATTGGCTCGACTGCCAGATTGACGAGCGAGATAGCCATAGCACCTGGCGTGCGTGTTGTGGCTGCTGTGGTTGCTACCCAGCAGATAATACGCGTATTCTTTGGGAAGGGCCATGTTGCACAACGAGCAGAGCAGCGTCGCAAGCAGCAAATGGAAGCCCTCGCGAGAGGAGAATAGTTATGCCTGTATTACTTGATACGGATCCCGTTCTGGCTGGCTTTGGGCAGACAGCAGCGATTATCATCTGCCTGTTCCTTCTCGTCTTTATCCTTTTGACTGTGGCGTTCGCCCTGGTGATGGTTTTTGCCACGGCCTGGGTACGCGAGAAGTCAAATCTTATCAAGATGTTGCGACCGACCGTCGATAGTGTGAATAAGACATCCGAAGCAGCGGTTCAAGGACAACCACCGGCGGAGGATAAGAATACTATCGTTCGGACGATAGCAAAAGTACCGGTTGGTATGCATACTGCCGATAAAAAGGTTGAGGAGGTGACGGATAAGGTTGCTCACGGCATCATCGAGTACCGGGCGCGTACACTCCAGGTACAGACAGTCATCAAGGCTTTTCTGTTCCCGCAGATCGGAGCCAGGCGGGATAAGCCCACGGTCACGGATGAAGGTCTGGAATTTAATAGTCCAGGCTATCGAGAATTGATGAAAGAGAAGACTCTGCCCACTGCTACAGCGCCTGAGTTGGGTGATGGATACACGCAGTCGGTAGGAGCCGCACAACTGAGAGATGTCTCTGTTCGTTGAGTATGTCCGGCAGTTCGCTCGTTTCCAACGCAACGCACGCCTGTACCTGATCTGTAGCGCGTTAAGTGGCGTCACTACTGGCATTATTCTGGTTCTGTACAATCTGTATCTGGGAGCGCTAGGCTATGGCACGGACTTTATTGGCCTGGCGCTCTTTGCCGTTGCACTTGGAGCCGGGTTAATGATTTTCCCGGCTGGTCTGTACGTTGATCGCCTGAGCGCCCGGTCCATTCTGATCTGGGCCAGTGTATTCCTTGGTATCGCCGGTGTTGGGCAGTTCCTGCTTCGCCAACCCGTTCCCCTCCTGGTCAGCGATTTCCTGGCGGGAGCGGCAGGCGCATTTCTGCTGGTCTTGGCTGCTCCCTTTCTAACACGCTACAGCACACCAGGTGAGCGCTCTCTTCTGTTTAGCTTCAACATCGTCGTTACTCTGGCCACTACTGTGCTTGGCGAACTACTGGGTGGTTTCTTGCCTGGCTGGTTTCAGAGCAGTTCCTGGTTTATGGCACCACTTCCTCCCTTACTTGCTCCATTCCTGGCACAACAGGCGCAACCGCGTGCTTACCAGCTTGCGTTACTCCTTGCCGGTATCATCGCTGCGCCGAGTTTCATCCCTGTATTTATGATGAGCAATGAACGTCCCGATCCTACTCCGACATCTCGTGTGCCCCGTAAAGAACGCATCTCCCTGCCACAATCTGTGCGCTCGGCAGTTCGATGGTGGCAGCAAATAGACAGGCGAGCCATTTTGTTCAGCCCCCCGACTATCCTGGTGCTGGTCGTTGCCCTGATCAGTCTGGGTAGAGGCTTCTTTCTGCCCTATTTTAACCTCTACTTCGTCAAACATCTGGGAGCCTCGCCCGCTCTATTTGGTATTATCGATGGTACCGCCAATGCTCTTACGGCCCTCTTGACGCTGGGAGCTCCCTGGCTGGCTGCGCGTATTGGGAAGATCAACGCGATCACGATCACGCGGCTGGTGGGTATTCCTTTGCTACTGGCTATCAGCTTCACCAGTTTCATTCCATTGGCGGCTATTCTTTATCCCTTGCGCCAGGGTATCACGGACATGGGAGTTGGGATCTTTCAGGTCTTCTTCATGGAGGAGACACCTCCTCAACGTCGTGGTCTTGCCAATAGTTGTTTCCAGGCCGCTGACCAGATAGGAACGGCGCTCACAACGCCGCTAGGTGGCCTTATCATCGCGCACATGGGATATCCGCCCGTCTTTGTCATTGGGGCCGGAGTCTACCTTGTAGCGCTTGCCACGCTATGGTTCCGTTTCAGGAATGAGAGAGGAACGCGCGCCAGGGATATAGGGAGTGGAGAAGAGTTTGTTGAGACCAGCAGGCCGCGCTAGCAACAAATTATGTCTTTTATGTACAGGACTTTTCAAATCGAAGAATGAGGGCACGGGCTTGTTCCACTTCGAATTGGAAAGCCCTGCTTTTATGTACGTTCACCGGGAAGTGGGAATATATTTTTGCAAGTCCTCAAAAAACCCTTAGTCTTACTCATTTTGTTTCAAATGAGTAAGACTAAGGGTTCCTGCATAGCAAATAGTGCTATTATTGAGCGTTTATTTCTGTCTCTTTCGCCTCTGATTCAAAAGAGGTGGGTGTTTCGTAGACTTCAGAGACTGGCTCAGCCGCAGTGTAGTTAGCGCCTAGAGGCTCAGTTGCAGTGTAGTTGGCGACTACAGGCTCTTTAGAGACTGTCTCATAAGCGGCGGGGCTCTCTGCTTTAGGCTCGGTCAACTCGGCCATGCCCTTCTTAAATTCTTTGATGCTCTTACCGATAGAGGCGCCCATTTCTGGCAACTTCTTTGGTCCAAAGATAAGAAGCGCGATGGCGAGAATAATGAGGAGGTCAGCTCCATGAAATCCAGCAAATGGCATAGTAGGATATCCTTTCTAAAGACTCTTCGTAAGAGTCGAACCAGATTGTATTATACAACCTCTGATTGAGTCTCATCTTTTATCGCGAAGCGGATAAAGATGATGGTAAGTTCGTATAGGATCGACATGCATACGCCCAGAATGATAGGGCTATACAGGTCCGCACCAGGTGTCAGGAACGTTGCGGCAATCCACATGCCAACGTGAGCAACCGCGCGTTTCTTCTTCAGTGTCTCGACATTAACGATGCCAATCTTTGCCATAAAGGTGATGACCAGTGGCAGTTCGAACACGACTCCAAAGGCCAGTATAAAGATTGCCGCAAAGGTTAAGTAGCTGTTGGCCGTGATTAGTGGAACGAAGTCACTGGCTCCGAAGCTAATCAACCATTCTACTGGAAAACGTATGACGACGTAACCGACAGAGATGCCAGCCAAGAATAAGGCGATGCCGATAAAGATGAAGGGTACTGCATATTTCTTCTCGCGTTCGTACAGCCCTGGTGCGATAAAGGCCCAGGTCTGGTAGAGAAGCACTGGCAATGACGCAACTATCCCTACAGCAACCGCGATGAGCAGGTAAGCGGTAAAGCCCCCTGTAATGTCTGTGACAATGAACTTCTGGCTGCCCTTGAGCAGTGTATTGAAGTGTGGTGGCAATGGTGCTGCAAGAAATTCCAGGATGTAACTCCTGAAGATAAACCCGACTATGCTGAAGACGACAACCGAGATCAAGGATTTAAAGATGCGCCAGCGCAGTTCTTCCAGGTGGTCCACCAGTGACATCGCGTCTGGATCGTTCTCGTCATCCGTACTAAATCCATCGAATGTCAACAGGGGCTCTTGCTGCTGATCTACATTACCTGTTGCCATTATTTACCCCCTATCCAGGTAGTATAAGTGGTCAGCATTAGTCAACGGGCGTTTCTACAATGGTGCTCTTCGGCATCGCGGTAGCGGCGGCGTTACGTTTGCTGGCGATTTCGCGCTCAATAACTTCCAGCTTTGTTAAGGATGCATCTGTTTCATCTGGCTCGTTAATTTCTTTCATACCCTTCTGAAATGACTTGATGCTCTTTCCAATGGAAGCGCCCATCTCCGGCAGCTTCTTTGGCCCAAAGATAAGAAGCGCAATAGCAAGAAGAGCGAGTAATTCAGGTAGATGAAGTCCGAGAGGCATTGTTCTATCCTTTCAAGGTGTACATGTATTCTGTGAAATACTACGTAAAAATAGTGAAAACAGATGTCTTTTTGACATCACATGAGTAAACATGATCAGGAAAATGCAGATCGCGCCTGGGGAGTATCTTCCCCGGTGAAACTTACTTCAAGCATATGCAGACTCTCCAGGCCAGCACTCAACAGGCCAACGCCTGCCGAGCCAATTGCGACCCAGCGCACTACTTTACGACGGCTCACGCGTTGTGTACGCATATGTATGGCAATGCGCTCCTGTCGTTGCTGCGTAGCAGCCTCTGTGCGTATTGAGGCAACCAGTTGCTGCTCCAGGGTAGGAGGCGCGGGAGCTTCGCTACCGTAGTGGCGTAGCAGCAGAGTCTCGATAGAGTCGTTATACATAGTTACTCCAGGATGTTGAAGGATGGGTCGTCAGTTGCAAACGTTGTGCCTTGTCGTTCACTGGTTGCGACCGCTCCTGCGTATCTTTCTGCGTATCAGAATATTTGTGAGCTATGGCGCTGGTGGAGGGATCGAAGACCTCTTCACCGCTTTCCTGCGTGTAGACCTGCTGAAATTGTTTACGTGCGCGCGCCAGACGTTGTCGCACCGCTGCCTCTTTCATGTCTAGCGACTCCGCGATCTCACTGATCGAGAGGCCACCTATGATTGAGAGAAGCAGGCAGACCCGAAATGGTTCTGCTAGCTTTGCCATCGTTCGTCGTACGGCATCCTGTTCAGCGATCAGTTCGGCAGGATCCTCGGTCACGGTCGCGCCATAGCCAACTGGCTGTACTGATGCGGCCTGAGCGCTCAGCGTCTCGCTCTCTGTCTCCGTCTGTTTTCCCTTTTGCATATGCGAGAAAGGAATGAAGCGGAAAATAGTGCGTCGTCGCCGTTGCATACGTACCGTATTCAGTGCGATACTGAGCAACCACGCCTTCGCATGAAACTGCTCACCGCTGGTTTTGCGGGCGGCATCTATTGAGCGCAGAGCCTGATGAAAGGTATCCTGCGTCAGGTCCTGGCTCTCCTCCCAATCGCCTGTCCAGCTATAGATGGTATGGAAGACCAGTTTGCCATATTCTAGACTAAGCTCTTCTACTGCCTGGGCAGCAGGCATCATATCCACAAAAACTCTCTTCGCATTTGTAGGACTATTGCCCTACGCTAATATAGATGCACGAACCTGGGATTTGTGACAGCAAATTAAACGAAAAATTACAGATCCGAAAAATTGCCCTTCTATCGCTCCTCCATCCATGTCATTACACGTTATTTGTCTGATTGGATATCATTATCGGTATATTATACCATAGGTGTGGATCGTAGGGGCCAGGTTTACCGCGCCCAGGTGTCACTAACTTTGGTTGCCTGGTCGATTAACTGCTTGCATGTAACTTTCCTGGGTAGGTTGCTTTAAACTAGTTCTGGGATGAGATAACCCTTTAAGGGTGTACACAATTGGTATATACAGCATGAGGAATCCTAATGAGAAAAACAGCGTGTAAAATAATCCTTGTAAGGAAACTGGGATGAGAAATCCTGGCAGCAGCCATGGTCTGAAAATATCGCTTTGCTGATACCAGAGTGATAGGCCGATAAGCCAGATAGCTGCCTGTAAGCCACCAAAGATGATCTTTGCGTTTTTCAAAGAGGCGAGGCATAGCAACAACAATGCTGCTGCTATGTAAAGGTAGATGCCACGTATAAGTAAAACTACATAAAGTTGAGGGATAATTGTATTGAGGGATTGGCTTCCCGGCATACCATTTACCTGGAAATATTCAATGCTAGCGCGAATAGCAAAATAGAAGGCTGCGATCAGAAAAGCTATGCCAGCAATCCTCAAAAGTAATTTATAGTTTGGCAACAATTTTCTCGCATTCAAATCAACCAATATGCTTCCGTAATTTCTGGCTCTAAAAAGTAGATGCATATGCACTACAGTTTGTGACATTGGTTATCTTTTTGTATCTCTATCAAGTATTCAAAAAGGGACAGAACACCCAAATAAAAAGAGAGAGGGCGACCTTGCGGTCGCCCAACTTTTTTGCCCCTGAAACTTAGGGGTCATTCCCATTAGATATCTTTTGGGATGGTGTGCCCCTGATCTCATCTGGGGCTGTATATGATCGTATACTTGCACGTATTGAAATTAGCGCAAGTGTTCTTCTATGTAGTCATCGGCTTCCTGGACGGTCGTGATCTTCTCAGCATCTTCGTCTGAGATCTGCAGCTTGAATTCTTCTTCAAGAGACATGATCAGTTCGACCAGGTCGAGAGAGTCGGCGTTGAGATCCTCGACGAATGAAGCATTGGGAACGACTTCGCTCTCATCGACCCCGAGTTGGTCAACAATAATTTTCTTGAGACGTTCTTGAGTAGTGGCCATTATTTCACCTCGCTTTCCGCTTTAGGGATGGGCTGTTGTTGTGCCCGATTAAATATTGTACCCAGGACGCCATTGATAAAGCGGCTGGAGGTATCACTGCCAAATGTTTTAGCAAGTTCCACCGCTTCGTTAATAGCAGCCTTAGCTGGTACCGTATTATTAAACAGAATCTCGTAGATTGCAAGCCTTAGAATATTTTTGTCTATGCGTGCCATTTGCTGCAATGGCCATTCGCGTGCGGCACTCTGAATGTGTGCATCGATCTCGGCCAGGTGGTCACACACTCCCAGGACGAGTTCGCTTGCGTATTCTTCCACCTTGGGGTGCAGATGACGCTCCTCGGTGTGACGCTGCAAGACCTCTTGAGGAGTATGACTGGCTGTATCGTATTCATAGAGTGTTTGCAGTGCGATCATTCGCGCCTGTCTGCGTATCCCTGGCATAGTGTCCTCGAATAAGTGTGTAAAATGGATGCGCGGTTACGAATCCGCTTAGACCACGTCCTGGATGTATACGTTGACTTCACGTACCTGCATTCCTACCATATCTTCGATAGCGGATGCAATCTCTTCCTGGACGGCGGTCCCTACTTCGACGATGTTAGTTCCGGCACGTACGACAATGTAGAGATCGGTTGAGACGATATTATCACGAATGGTCAATGCTACGCCGCGCCTGGGTATCTCCCTGCCACGCAGACGTGCCCATTGAGCCTCTCCCTGCGCTATACGTACAACACCGGGAATTTGCAATGCGCTGTTTATCACGATAGTCGAAAGTACCTGGCGGGCAACGCGCACTACGCCTATCGGTTGCGACTCCACTGCCATATGCCAATCCTCCTTCTATCATGATAAACGATTACCATCTCTTTGTAGGGGCGCCGTTTACAAGCCCGTGTCCGTTTATAAGGCGGTGACACCTGGGCGGCGTAAACGCGGCCCCTACGCGAGATATCACGTGCAATGCTTGTGTCGTTTACCAAATGTTTGCAGCCCTGGCACGATATTTCCCATTATACGCCACTGAGCAGTCACATTTCACGAACACAGGTCACGGCTTTTTCGACTTCTGCCACCGTCCCTATATTGATAATCTTTGCACCTTTGACAATGCGCTTGATCATGCCCGCTAATGCCTGACCAGGACCAATTTCAATAAAAGTTGTGACGCCTGCAGCGCTTAAGTATTCAATGCTGCGAATCCACTGCACTGATGTGGCAAGTTGTTGCGCAAGCTCTTCACGCAGCTCCTGGGCATTCGTCAGTGGGGTGGCTGTAATATTGCTGATAATGGGAATGGTGGGATTCTGTAAAGGCGCTTTGGCCAGCGCTCGTGCCATACCCTCAATGGCCGGGTACATAACGGGCGAATGGAAGGCTCCACTGACCGAAAGTGGCATTACCTTTTTGGCACCACGCGCTTTGGCCAGTTCTGCGGCTTGCTCCAATGCTCGTCGCTCACCTGAGATAACGATCTGTCCGGGTGCGTTATAATTGGCGACCGTAACCCGACCCTGGCCTGGATGAGATGCGTCCGTGCGTTCTGTCGCCAGTTGCTGGCTGACTTCCTGACAAATCTCCTGTAAAGGTTCCGCCGCCAGACCGATAATCGCAGCCATACCCCCTGGGCAGGCTACCTCTTCGATATCCATCAAGCGCCCTCGTTCGCGGACCAGCAGCGCCGTATCTTTCAGATCAAGTGCGCCCGCGACCACCAGGGACGCAAATTCACCGACACTATGACCGGCTGTAAAGTCGGGAGTGAGCGGTGAGGACCAGGAAGATGCTGTTGAAGAAAATGCTTCCTGAAATGCTGCGAGGTAGGCGAGGCTGACCGTAACAATGGCAGGTTGTGCATTAATTGTTTTACGTAAGGTTTCTTCCGGACCCTGGAAACAAAGTGTGCTCAGTGGAAAGCCAAGAGCTTCATCGACGTTCTCAAAAACGCTTTTCGCGGCAGCTGATGCCGCGAAAATATCGGCTCCCATACCGACCGCCTGACTACCTTGCCCAGGGAAAAGAAAGGCGACTCGTGTCGTCATATTCTGCTCTCTTGCGCAATGTGAAACAGGCTCACTTCTTTGTCCGGGGCAAGAATACCTGGCGACCACGATACATTCCGCAGTTGGGGCAGGCATGGTGTGAGAGTCGGGGCCGCCTGCAATTTGGGCAGGCCACTAATTGCGGTAAATCCAGTTGATGATGGGCACGTCGCTCACCCTGACGGGCATGCGAGGTACGCTGTTTGGGTAATGCTCCCATGTCTTGTGTTCTCCTCTTCCACCAGTATTTGAGCCTGAAAGAATATCAGGTTTACCTACTCGTGTTATTTGTTGACTCTTGATTCTGTAACAATGTTTGTAATATACTCAGTCGAGAATCGACCTCGGGCTGACAATCGCAGGAACCCTCGTTGAGATCCTTCCCACATTGTGAGCAAAGACCTGCACAATCCTCTTTGCAGAGGGTTACCATCGGTATTTCGAGTAAGACGTGCTGCCTCACTGTTTCGTTGAGATCGACCTGGTGATGATCGTCGATAGGGAACGCGTCCTCCCCGTCATCTGGCGGAAGTTGCGGTGCCCCGGTGATGACATCCATCGTTGGATAAAAACGCTCTTCAAATGTTACATGCATCTGCTGCTCAAATTGTCGCAAGCAACGCGTGCATTCCTGCTCAAGTGTCAGGTCTACCCACCCATCTGCCAGCAGACCCTGGTTGATGCGCCGCAGGCGCACATGACCAGTGATTGGTCCAATCATTTTGAGGTCTTTGTCGAGCTGAACGTTCTCTTCTATCTCATATTCTAATGAGTTTCCGACAGGAGACTTCATTAGCTGCGCCACATTAAAAATCATGGAATAAAACCCTTTCCTACGTTGAGAATAGAATACCCCAGATAAAATAAACAATGGCGCAAGGTCTAATATTCCTCGTTCTTCGCTGATGCCTGCTCATTATAGACAAGCGGAAAGAGGGTGTCAAGCCCTTACTGCTCTGATATGGTTCATTTGGCGTCCACACGAAATTTGATTTATGGGAATGTTGGTCCCCCCATCGTATCTACGGCCAATGAGGCACGCCGTGGCAGAGAATGCAGTGGACGTGGAGCACCTTCTACCCTTTTCTCGTCAGGTTCCTCATTATCCACATCTTCATTATCCACGTCTCCATCATCATGAGCCTCTTCTACTGCGTCCTGCTGCTCCATGCTTTCAAGTCCTCGCTCGATACTCAGAATGGTACGGCTGACCTCGGTCTCAACACCTGTGAGATGTTCCCTCAGGTTACGCAATGTCTCCATCACATAGGCATCGGCGTCAATCTTCAGGTGTTCCGAGTGCTCTTCGGCTCGCCTTATGATTGTATGGGCCTGCTCTTGCGCCTGCCAGAGCATTTTCTGCGAACGTTCTTCCGCGCCACGTAAGAGTCCTTCGCGGTTTATTGCTCGTTCTCCCTCTTCATTTGCACGGGCTAGCAGATTGCTGGCATCGGCCTGGGCCTGGGCCAGGATACGCTCTTTCTCCTGAATAATGCGCCGCGCTTGCTTTACTTCATCAGGGATGGAGGTACGCATTTGTTCAATAATGGGAAGAACATCAGTCTCTTTAAGGATGATCTGGTTTACCAGGGGCATACGGCGACTGCTGGCAATGAGATTCTCCAGGCGATCAACGAGATATAGGATATCCATGTCTCTCCTTTTTCCTCCTTCTTCGCCTTAGACACGGGCTGGGCGTCGTAAACGTGGCCCCTACGCGATATCGTGCCGGACGCACCTGGGCGGCGTCAACGCGGCCCCTACAAGCCGGCTTTGTTTTGTAATGCGAGCATTACTACGTCGGGGAGCATATCGTCTACGTTGCCGCCCAGACGCACCACTTCCTTTAAAAGAGAAGAACTGACAATAAGGTTTTCTAGATTTGTTAGCAAGCACACGGTCTCAATCTCTGGTGCAAGTTTGCGATTTATTAAGCCTTGCTGAAACTCTGTTGCAAAATCGTTGGGGGCACGCAACCCTCTAATGATAGCCTGGCCACCTACAGACCGTACATATTCTACCACGAGCGTTGTGAATTTCTCAACGCGCACATTCTCTAATCCCTCCGCAGCGATGACCTCCTGCCAGAGTGCAACGCGTTCCTCAGCCGAAAATAGCAGGTTTTTGGCCGGGAAAGCATAGACGGCAATGATCAACGTGTCGAAAATACGCGCCGCTCGGCGTGCAATATCGAGATGTCCGTTCGTTAAAGGATCAAAGCTGCCCGGATAGACGGCGATGCGTCCAGGTTTCTCTTCGCTGCTCACACGTATCCCCTTTGCCGGGCTGCTTATGGTATGCCCGCACCATACAAGAAAACAGAGATTTCCTCTTATTAAATCATATCAAGACGTATTCATCAATGGTGATATTGGGCCAGCTCTGACCTTATGACCAGCGACCAACACCAACCTGTACATTGCGAAAGCGAGCTGGTGCCGCGCCATGCCCGGTACGCATGGTCTGCATCGGTTCACCTTTGCCACAATTGGGCGTGCCCCACACGGTCCACTCGTCGCGCCCACAGATAGCGTCGCACGAGCCCCAGAACTGAGGGGTGATCCCGGTGTAGGTAGCATTTTTAAGTACGCGACCGAGTTTTCCGTTTTTAATCTCGTAGGCCATTTCGACGCCGAACTGGAAGTTGAGGCGACGATCATCGATACTCCAGCTTTTGTTAATGCTCATATAGATACCATCATCGGTGTCCGCAATAAGATCGGCGAGTTTCCACGCACCCGGCTGCAAGCTAACATTGGTCATACGGATCATCGGCAGGCGGTTCCAGTTGTCGGCTCGTACACAACCATTGCTGCTCAGGCCGAGCAGTGGAGCGGTATCACGTGACATCAGATAACCTGTGAAGATACCGTTGGTGACAATGGGAGTACTCTGAGCCGGAACGCCCTCGTCATCCCAGCCGAACGTGCCCAGTGCGCCGGGCGTAGTGGCATCGGCTATGATATTGACGACATCCGAACCATAGCGATAGTTAGCATTCAGCTTGTCGGTCGTCAGAAATGACTTGCCGACAAATCCGGCCTCCATACCAAGCACACGATCAAGCTCAATGGGGTGACCGCACGACTCGTGGACCTGTAACGCGACCTGTGGTCCATCGAGGATGACGGTCATGATGCCACTGGGACACTGGGGCGCTGAGAGGAGTTGTACCGCCTCTTCGCCGATACGTACGGCGTGATCGGCCAGGTGCATTGCTTCGATAAACTCGTAGCCAGATGTGCCGGCCTGGCGTCCAAACGAGTTGGGATAAGAGCGCGTCTGTATCTCGCTGCTTTCAGGATCGACTGCACTGGCCTCGATGGCAGCTCCGGTGTCAAAGAGTTCCTGCTCGATCTCGCTGCCCTCGGTATTCACGAAGAATTTACGTTCGCGTGAATATTCCATGTTGCCGCTGGTCAGAGCGACGCCTTTAACGCTACGCATGGCGGCGTCTGCATCGAGGAGCAATTGCACTTTCTGGTTGAGAGGGACGGAGAAGGGATCAATGCTCATGGGTGTACGATAGGAGCCCTTCTGCGGAGGGAGTGGAGAGAGACGCACTGGTTCTCCGGCGACGAGTGCGCTGGCATGGGCAATCTGTATGGCCTGTTTCGCTACTCGTTCGGCCTCGGCGTCGTCCATGCGTGCGCTACTGGCGAAACCCCAGGCTCCACTCACAATAACACGTACATTAAAGCCGCTACTGGTGCTGCTGGAGACACCCTCGACGCGCCCATTTTTTACTTCGATACCCTCGATTGTACGTTCCATGACGCGCACATCGGCATAGCTGGCACCAAGCTGTCGGGCGATATTGAGCGCCTTGATTGCTAAATCTCGCATGCAAAACTCTTCCTAATAATTCGCTAAAATTGCCTGCAATAATGATAGAGGTGGAGAAGGGAGCGACGGGCGTCGTAGACGCGGCTCCTACGATGGTATTGTACGTGTTCTGGGAAGGTCTGTCTATATTTGCCATCCGGACATCAGAGCTTTTTGATTTTCGCGCAATGCGTACTTTTGCCAACAGCGGCGGGAGGAAAAAGAGTGGCGTTCTCAATTCTCCCAGCCAGGGTAAGCGCAAGACCCAATACATTTTACTTTAGCATTCTCAATTGTCCCGGCCAGGGTAAGCACGAGGCCCCCACCCTGCGCCACACCGCCCCTTACCCCTACTTTGGCATCGGCGTGTTCATTATAAAGAGAGATGTATTGAGTAATCCATACACACATTCCGGCATTCCGGTATTCCGACCTGTACATAGTTTTTTTTGCGATACACGCTATGTGTGCTCTGTACAAGGGCAGGAAGGAGAGCATTGAATTGGGAAGAGGAGGTATGTGTCATGAACGATTTCCTGTCAAGGATGGTGAGAGAACGATTTGGGAGAAGAATGTTTCTCTTGAGGGAGCATACCTGATTTGTTGAGGAATTACAAGGGCAAAAGAGTTCAGCATTTTCTAGCACAACAATGGGACATCTGCCCCATGTTAGACCCCCACCTGCTCACCTATACTCGCATTATCGATCACGGTTCTTACCACACCATCCCACGAGAGTGAGAACGAGGGGAATGTTCAGAAGATTTCCCTGGCACTACAACAATAACGTGGAAACCAATGTCTCTTCTTGCGTGATCTATGGTAAACTACGTGAACATACCTATATCTTTAAATATACTGACTATCGATAGGGATCAGGATCTGGCGATACTCTCTGGTTTACAGAATACCTTGCCGACAAGATTGCAGGCATCACTCCTCAGGGAAACACGACTGAAGTAACCCTGCCCACCAAATGCACCTTCCTCTGTGGTTTAGGTACCCTTACAATGGGTAAAAACAATACCCTCTGGTTCACCGAATATGGAGCTAACAAGATCGGGCGTATTACTCTGTCGAGTTGATTAGCTTTACCTCCTTTACATTCTCATCCCTGGCATCTCACCAAGTTACTGCAACTCTCGCTTAGGAATATGGATAGTAGAGCTAGCAGGACCTAAAGGACTTATAAGATCTGGTATATCAAAGCTTCCCTGTTTTCCTACATCACTAATCTCATGGATATGCACTGAATATTGATCTCCTGGATCAATATAGGTGTGTAACCTCTCATCCCATGACATCTTATCAGCGGCGCTAAGGGTATCCAAAGCGGCTTTAACATCAATCACACCACCATTTTCTATCCCAATAGAACTCACCGTAGGATTTTCATAAGATGAGAGCAACGGTACAGGATCATAGGTCGCATCGTACATATTGTACTTTACATTGTTCCCTATGGGTGCTCCCATCACAGGTGCACCATAAGTAATTACCTGGGCAACATGAAGATCGTATCCACTCAAATCTGGGTCATTGCCACCTGTAATATCCTGGGCCATTTGCTGAACTGTCATCCCGCCCAGACTATAGCCAGCAAAGGTGATCTCAGACCCTGTCATTTCACGATGCTCTTGCATATAGGACCGGATCGCGGCCTTTACATCATCCAGCAAAGGATTATCTGTACCCATCCCGGTCTGAAGAGCGGTGAAAATATCTGTATCCCAGGCTATATCGTTTGTATCCGTTCCACCAACGGAAATCAAAAGCCCTGTTTTACCATCTTTTGTCCTATACGGGGTAATCGTAATTGGCTTCGTGGTACTCTGGGTGTTATAAAGACGACCAGCTCTGTCGTCGTTCTGGATAAAATCGAACAGGTCTCTGGCACTCATGTAGTTTTCTGAGTACTGCATGGCCTCCTGGAAATCTTCATGCGCACTAAAGAGATCAGCGGCCCAGCAGGTGAGATTGTACTCGATCTCGTTTGATAACTGATTAAAGGCTGATAGGTAATATGCTCGAATCTCTTGCTGGATCTGTATGATCCTGCGGTTAGCTTCATCATTTGCTGAGGATCAATTGATAGATCTTGAGGAGGAGATGGGTAATTAGAGCTGTAATTATGAAGTCCACCCCAATATTCTGATTCCCGTTGTGTTGCCACGGAAGCCATTCAGCTATATATGTCTGCGCATAGGCGTCTGCATCCTCTTTGACGATATACTCAACGGCCTGATACGCTTTATTATAGCCCCCATAGATGTAACTATTGCCATTTTCGAGGATGCGATTGAGAATGTTCGCATTATTCCACCACCACCAATGTGTGCCAGGGTGATTTGAAGCAACTGGTTGCGCCAATTGTCAAACACAGACCCATCTATCGCCATGGTGGCTCGTACGAAGGATACAGCGCGGCCATTGCGTTATCATATTTTGAACTGCTATTTACCATTGCATTCTGCAGATTATAACAGGCACTACTGGCATGCCCGATCCCATCATAGACTGGTCTGAACATGTTGATATCTGTATCCACGGCCTGTAGAAAAGAGGTTGCCCCATTACCCTGATATTGTCGCTCACTGACCAGTTTCTGAGCTTTCTGATAGTAATCGTCATTCCAATAGATATAGCGATCTTTCATCTCGTTCAGATGTTTTCCCCATGCTCCTAATTGAGCGCGACAGGGAGCGGAAAGTGTTAGTCAGCCAGGAACTCATTTGTGCACCTCCTGAATTTCCTGATGGAAAAAGGTAAAATATGTTTTTCGTAAAATACATTTCGTCTATTGTTATGGATGGAGGAAGTACTTGCATGATGCAGGCTTGCAGGAGATTGTTTGTGGCAGGTCGTACAACCACCCGTGCCTCCTCTCCCTTCGCCGGCTCTTCTACCCAGAGCAGAAAGCTCCACTCTGTCCTTGCAAAATCGTCAACGCCACCTCAGGGGCAGGATGCTCCTGCGTTGGTGTCTGTTCCCAACGCGCCATATACTGCACTACCTTTGGATCATGATAAGCTGCTGCCAGTCTCTCGGCCAGAGGTTGTGATAGGGAGTTGGAGAAAAGTCGATAAGCCGCTTCCTCGTTCTCACGCGCCGCCTTCACTCCCTCTTTTAACACGCTCTGTATAATCTCGCCTTGCCAGGACGGGCTTATAAATCGCGCCCCTACGGATCGGGCTTCGATATGATCGGAGTGATCGGACGGGCTTATAAATGGTGCCCCTATAGAATCTGGTTCGATATCATCGAACGTCTCTTTCTGCTCTCAGCATTGGAAAGAGACGTTTCCACAGCTCTTCTTGATCCAATACGCGTAACTGCACTACATCTGACTCTGGCTGGCACTGTTCATAAATAGCCTGTTTGCCCACAACATAGAGAAAAGGAAGAACACGTGTGGAAACAACATAGGTATCGACGAAGAGTGTATACCATGGATGAGCATAATCCAACAGTATCTCAGCCACGGCTGGTTGAATACGCGGGCGCGATGTCTCATCCCACCCGACCAGCCCGCGAGCTCTCAAGGTATGCGCGGCGGTTCTTAATGCCTGGGTGCGCTGAACATCATCCAGCTCTGAGAGCAGATTGGCCTCAAATCCAGGGAATACATCGATTCCCAGGGCATCTTGAAGTAGGCATAGCTCCTCCGCTGTCAGGCGGAGCGAAATAGGCTCTGACATGCATCTAACCTTCCTTGTTCATCACTTCTGAGTGCTGATTCCGCGTTGCAAATTCACTGGATCTGCACTGTCTACCCCTGACCCATAGTAGCCATTGATGTTCTGGTAGAGGTTTGCAAAGCCACTCTTTTGCATGTCTTCGTTCAATTCGTGCAGGTTAGCCGCCTTTGTGAGGAGATCGCCGATCGTGTGGCGTCTTTTGACCATTTTGTCCAGTTCTGTCTTACGAGCAGTTGCATATGGCTCTAAGATAGTGCGCAGACAAAGCGGGACTGAAGATGATGTGTATTGATTGTGAAAGTCATTCATGTGCCAGGCCAGATCACCACCCAGGCTAACAGCATTGCCCTCAATGTCTTTTCCGGTCTGAAGCATAGAATCAGTATGGACGATAAGCGTGTCAGAGCTGCCGCCTCCGTCAGATATGAGCATATGGGTACCCTCCCTTGCAAATTTATAGTAGCGATTTTCAATGCATTTGCTCCCCAAGATCTTTGCGCGAACGGTTGAACGTTCATCGGCATGCGATTTTTGAGGAAGAGAGATTATTTTATAATATCGTTGCTTTCCTGACAGTATAGAGCAACCATGCATTATAGGCTATTAGCAAGAATATACCATAGAGCATTGTTACAGACAAGTGTCAAATGACCCACGAGTGCAGTTCATTGACCATTGAGCCTTTTCGTAAATGAATGAACCGCACCCATGAGCCCTGGACTATGTTTATGATGCCCAGGTATCAACTCACATTTATGTCTTGTCGTCAGGTTTTAGCGAAGACGACATGTATGAAGCATCCACCTTGCAAGGAGCATATAGACCACGCCTGACGAGGTAGATCTGGTGATCTAAAACCATACGGCGGAGCAATTTGAGGGTAGCGGAGTAGTCTTTGTGCAGCCCATGAGCGATCTCGCTGGGAGTGAGAGGGTAACCATGTCGATTTATGAGATTGAGCACGCTAAGGTAATCACTGCGCACCCAGCCGTGCTCAGATTGAAGCAGAGCGAGGATTTTGGGTGGCAATGTGCGTGGAGCAATGTGCGAGGCCCAGGCGTAGCGTTGCCCCGAGGGATGCAGGCCGGGTGGCGCTACAACGTAGCTGCCTTCGGCTATCACATCAATACCTGGACCGAGCGCGTCTCTCTGACTATTCACAAGAAGGTTCTTGTTATATGTGAAGTAGAGATGCCAACCTGCAGTACCGACATTGACAAGTCCTGTTTGTGGAATAGGATTAACGGGTACTGCATCCAGCGAACCTCCGCGTGCAGAGTAGACCGCGATGACCAGCAAGCCCGCCCCAGTCACAATGCCGATGTTGGCATCTGGATCGTCCTCCCACCATTCCAGAATGTCACGCAGGCGCGTTGTCGCACCCCGCATGCCTGCTGGCCTGATCTGGTGATTGCCTTTTTGCTGGCAGGTAGGGGAACGGCAGGTACATTTGCCAGATGAGGTGATGGTGTGCAAGGGAAAGACGCGCCACCCTCTGTCAATATAGGTGGTTGCACTGTTCAGCATCAGGTCGGGATCGCATGGATCGAAGTCCGTGGATGAAGAGGAGGGGGAAATTTCGCTACTTTGCGTCATAGTTTTTACCTTTCTTGTTAAAATGGGGGGGAATACCTACGCGTTGAAAGGCTCTGCATTTATATATCGACATATTCATATAAATCTTTAGTAACTATTCAGGCCTCCTCGCCACCTGCGGTGGCTCGCCCAGGTTTGGTGTGGACGGTGGGACTGGCGGCCCCAGGCCGCCAGTCCCACCGTCCACACCAAACGGCTTGCGAAGCGCCGCAGGCGCTGAGGAGTCAGGCCCCTTCTGAAGAGTTACCAATCTTTAATCAATTTGTTTGAGCATGGGGGAGTGCTTCATAGTTCTGAACCTCACCCCTGAGTGGGTCTATATCTTTGACAAGAGATAAATTCGGGGCTATAGTATAGAGGAATATATTCCTACTAAATTACTCGGATTAATAGGCAAAAAAGGAGCCGTGTAACGATGGCAGAGATTAATAAAGCGGAAGTGATGGATGCTCTTCAAGAGTGCTATGATCCAGAGATTCCGGTCAACATTGTCGATCTCGGGTTGATCTACAATGTTGACATTGATGACGAGGCTGGACTGGTCAATATTACGATGACGCTGACGGCCCTGGGGTGCCCAATGGCAGGCGAGGTGGTTGACGAGGTGCAGATGCGTGTCCAGCAGGTCGAGAATGTCAAGAGCTGCAAGGTTGAAATGACGTTTGATCCTCCCTGGTCGCCTGATCGCATGACGGAGGATGCAAAGTGGGAGCTTGGTATGGTCTGATATCTGAAGCGAGCTTCCCCACCAGGGCGGAGGCAAGCTCACGCCCCTACCCAGAAATGGCAAAAAGCTTCCCCACCAGGGCGGAGGCAAGCTCACGCCCCTACCCAGAAATGGCAAAAAGCTTCTCCACCAGGGCGGAGGCAAGCTCACGCCCCTACCCAGAAATGGCAAAAAGACAGGCACCCCATTCTTACTATTGACTTGGCATTGATGGGCAGGCATGTTATGCTAGCACAACAGTATCCTGAGATGTTCGCTGGCATGCTTGCCTTTGTTGTTCTTGCAAGCAGTTGTCATCGCCTGGAGATGGAATGCGCTATTGCTTAAAATGTGGAACGCCGCTTCAGTCGGGAGTGACGCGTTGTCCTCGGTGTGGCACCATTATATCGCTTCCACCCCAGGCAACACCTGACAGTGCTGAAACGATGTCTGCTCAGCAGAGACAACAGGCGCAGAGGGTAGAATCTTCTCCGCTCTCCGCTGCTTCAGCGCGGCCAGCACCTTCCCCTGTAGCAGGGTATTATGGCACATACTCCCCGCATACAGAGCAGGCATCTCCCCACTATTCTCCCCCAGCGTCATTTGAGCCACCATTAGCAAAGAAGCCCAGGCAAGGATTAGGGAAGGGAGCGACCATTTTCCTCGTCTTACTCGCCCTGCTCACTATGTTCAGTGGAATCGTCCTCATCTACTATGCAACCACCGCACAACCATCCCAACTACGCGCCCAGGCAACCGCGACAGTCCAGACCATATTGACCGCCCAGAGCCAGGCAACCACTACTGCTCAGGTGCAGGCCCATGCGACCGCACAGGCACAAGCTCAGGCAACCGCTACTGCTCAGGCTCAGGCTCAGGCACTTCAGAATATCTACAACACGGCCACCAGCGGAACACCCGCACTCAGTTCGCCATTGACCACACAGGATGGTGCAAACTGGAGCAACTATGACGCGGTTGGCGGCGGTGGATGCGCATTCACCAACGCTGCCCTCCACGCCAGCGTCTTTCAGAGCCACACCTATGTCCCTTGCTTCGCCACAACATCCAACTTTAGCAATTTTGCTTTCCAGGTACAGATGACTATACTGCAAGGAGACGGCGGCGGACTCGTCTTCCGCGCCAACGATACCAACGCACAACTCTATCTTCTGCGTATCTCACATGATGGCCTCTTTGGTATCTCCGTTTCCAGAGATAGCAAAACCATCACACCCATTCTGGATGATAGCAGCACGGCAATCAAGACAGGCGCACAAACCAACCTGGTGACCGTCATCGCACGCAATAGTACGATATCTATATATGTCAATAAAAAGTTTACCGATACAATAAATGATGCAACCTATAGCGCAGGAGAGATCGGTGTATTTGCATACGACAATACTGAAGGTACGGATGTTGTGTTTAATGATGCTACCGTCTGGACATTGTGAGATAATATGTGGATAGCGGCGTTGATGCGCCCATGCGGATATATCATATGAAAGGACACAACAATGCAATGTACCTCATGTGGCAGACCCCTTCCACCAGGTGTAAGCACATGTCCAAACTGTGGGGCTCCCGTAGCCGCTCCTCAGCTTGCTCCAGCGCAGCCTGCTGAGAGAATGCCCTCTTTTTACGATGAGTACATTCCTTTTACAGACCAGGAGACACCGCCGGTTGCTTCTACTGCATTTCCCCCACCACCTCTGCCATCTTCATCAATCGAACCATCTATGCAAAGTACGACATCAGGAGAGGCACTCTCTTCTGCTTCACCTGTTGGTAGTCCGGTGCCACCAAGGCGCACACCACTTCTCATTCTTACAACGACGATCTCCATTCTCTCTATTCTTGTCATCATCGCACTGGTTTTTTTGCTGGTACATAATGCAACTGGAACTCGTGCCGTACCAAAAACGCCCACAAACCCGTTTACTACAGGTGATCCACAAACCATCTATACTCAGGTAACGAGCAGCGTACCAACAATAAGTGATGCCTTCAGTAGCGCGACCAGTAGCGCCTGGGGCGCAACCACAACAGGAACTTGCGTCGTCTCAGGAACCTCGCTGCATGCTACAGCACCACAGGGAGGCGATATCCTCTGTGGGTCGACAGCGTTAAATGTGAGTAATTTCGCTTGCCAGGTACAGGTCACACTTACGCAAGGGGATACCCTTGGACTCATTTTTCGTGCAAATACAACCAGCTTGCAGGCTTACGTGATTGAACTTACTTCCCAGGGCACCTATGTGCTGGGAACTGGTCAAAGCGGCACAACAAACTTTAAGGTGCTGGCCGAGGGTAGCAATAGCACGATCAATGCGGGCCATGGACTATCTAATCTACTGACCATTATTGCTCAGGGAAGCATGTTTTATTTGTATGTGAATAAACATTTCGTCGTCAGTACGAGTGATTCCTCATCCAGTTCTGGCCTGATCGGCATAGCAAGCGGAGGAACAATTACAAATGTAGCGGTTGATGCAACCTTCAATCACTTACAAGTATGGAAACTGTAGAGCTTTCTTGCTTGCGTTTATTCAAGAAACAATATATAATAAGCTCTACCTGTTTCAGGAATACAATAACAAAACTGACCACCAGGCTCTGACTCACGCCTTCATCGATGGGCTAGCTTGATGAAGGTTATGCTGTCCATCACATTATAGGTCTTATTATCTTTAGCATATTGCTTTATGCAATTATTATCTATTTTATAGGAAAAAAACAATGCAATGTAATGCATGTGGAACGTTGCTTCCACCAGGGGCATCTGTTTGCCCCAGATGTGGAGCTCTGACATCCTCTAGTTCTGATTATGATGCAATTCCATATATTGACCATCATACATATGCAGAGCAATCAGTGCCCTCAACTCAGTCCGCATCATCTGTTCCAGTCGAAGCAAGACCCCTTCCGCTTGATGCAGAGAAAAGCGTAGCAGCTTATCCAATACAAAAAGCACAGGTGCCAGGGTGGATGACGGCCCTCCTTATCCTGTTAGCACTGCTTTTCATTTTAGGGGGTGTTGGTTCCATCGTTTACGCCGCCAACTTCCGACCCGCTGATCTCCATGCACAGGCTACGGAGGTCGCGCAGAACTTTTTAACTGCGCAGGCACGAGAGACGGCTCAGGCTAACTCGTATGCTACCGCCACTGCCGGTAGTATGACACCGGAACAGGTATATCAACAAGCGACCAGCAACACACCAGTGATTGATGATCCGCTCAAAGATGACAGCGGGAATGTGTGGTATAACTATGCTGGCGGTAAAGACCTCTGCAACTTCCGAGATGGTGCCTATCATGTTCAATCCTCAACATATAAAAGTAGTCTTTGCACAGGCTATGGTACGGAGTTCACTAATCTGGCATTTCAAGCTCAGATAGAGATCATTACGGGAGGCCTAGGTGGACTCATGTTTCGTAACAATGCTGGCAATGCATATATGTTTTTTATCGATACATATGGTGATTACGGATTCGGCATCACTACTCAACAAAATCTGAGAATCTTACAAAGTGGAACAAATGCGGCTATTGTAACAGGATTAAAGCATCCGAATCTCCTCACTGTTATTGCTCGCAATAGTCATATCAACTTATATGTTAACGCTCAACCTGTAGCAACGGTCGTTGACACAACCTGTTCATCTGGCCAGATCGCATTTGCATCCTCTGCAAGTACCTCAGGCCCTTTTGATGTAGCGTTCAACAATGTAAAAGTCTGGGAATTATAACGATGTATGATCTAACAAAAACCCCACCACCTGTAATGATGCAAAAACCAACATCTCGTAGAGCATCTGTAGTGGCCAGTACAGCACTTGTCATCCTCTCACTTCTCATCATTCTAGGAAGTGGGTTTCTCATCTTCTACGCAACCATCTTGCACCCAAGAGAACTAAAGATCCAGGCGACAGCTGTAGCGAACACTATTCTTACCAACCAGGCTCAGGCAAAATCAATAAAATTCCCCTCAGTCTCTTTATACCCAGTTCACAAATAAAGCGCCAACATTCAATAATTCAATGGATGCTCCGATGGGTGGATGGGATACAGGGAATATAGGAAACAGCAGTTGTACATTCACTGGTGGAGCATATCACATTCATGTTGCTAGCGATCACATCTATTTCGCCTGTCTAAATACAGCGAAGAACTATAGCAATTTTGTCTTTCAGGTTCAGATGACTATTTTGAATGGTTCAGCAGGAGGGCTGTTGCTGCGAAGTTCTCTTCTAGTAATAGAAGGTTACTCATTTTTGTCTACGAATAACGGACTCTATAATACAGGAGTGATAACAAATAAAATAGCTGATGGCGAAAATATACTTGAATTTGGTCGCGACGCTACCCTGCAGACTGGCTTGAAGCAACCTGAACTTCTGACAGTAATAGCACGCAGTAACCATTTCATGTTTTACATCAATAAACAATTTATTAGCAGCTTTGACGATAGCACATTTAGTACAGGACTTATCAGCCTGATTGCAGTCAATCCTGAGGGTCGTAACGATATTGATGTTGCATTCAACAATGCCCAATTATGGGTATTGTGATACTATAGAAAAGACAAAAACATGAAGGCCTCCGTTCATTAGAGTGAATTGGCATAGGAGCGTCACCTTGCGTGCGCCCGCGTGCCGATGAGCACTTATTCCCTGATACGTAGGCGCACGCAAGGTGACGCCCCTACGAGCAAGGACACAGAGAAGCATGGCAAAAAAGATAGAGCAGGCCGAGAGAATTGACGCTCCACCTGTGAAATCTTAACAGTGATGAAACGGTAAGAATAACCAGTGATGAAACGGCAAGAATAACGAAGGTAACGCCAAAGAAGACGCCATCATGGCCTCCGCCTCCGCGGCCACGCCTGCGACGCTCACGACTCTCTCTAGTGGGCCAGGTCAGCGCAATTGTATTGGCGCTCCTACTGATCATCAGTGGGCTGGTTTTTATTGTTTATAGTGCCACGGTAGACTATCATGGGGCTCTCCACGCCGTAGTTACCATAGAAGTGCGGGCAACTCAGAATGTCGTTGGTACAGCCCAGGCGCAACAACTGGCAACCGCTCAGATATTGAGTACGGCTCAGGCGCATATCAATGCCACGGCGACCGCACAGAGCATTCAAAGCACACAGGCGAGCGCAACCATCGCTGGTGCCACGGCGACCGCGAGTACACTCTCCACTCTTCTTACCCAGGCAACAGGCAAAACGCCCACCCTTGATGATAGTCTGGCCGATAATAGCGGATCGGCCAGATGGGATGTAGGAAATACAATCAACACCTCGGTTGCTAGCACTGGATGCGCATTCAAGGATAGTGCCTATCATGTCACGGAAGCGCAGCAGGGCTTTTTACAGCCATGTATCGCCGAGAACACTGACTTCAGCAACTTTGTCTACCAGGTACAGGTTACGCTTGATCAGGGCGACCAGGCACAGGTAGGTCTTCTCTTACAGGTCGATAGCACCAACCAGGCGTATTATTTCTTCCATATAGGTAGTGATGGATCTTACGCGCTCGACCTCTATACTAGCAGTGGTCAGGTCAATAATCTGACTCAAGGCATAAGCCCGGCCATTACAACGGGTCTGGGCCAATCAAATCAGCTCTCCATCCTGGCAAAAAATGGGAGTTATTATCTTTATGCAAACGGGCAATATATTGTTGCCGTGACGAATACGAGCCTGAACTCGGGCAAAATTGGCCTTGCCGTGGTTAATCAAAACACGCCAGTTGATGCCGAGTTCAGTGATGTCCAGGTCTGGAAGTTATAAATTTATTGGACCTGGGTGGCATAGTGCCAGAGCAGGGCGTTATCCCTGGCCCGAACTGCATAGATGGTACCAGAAGCCGAACCAGTGAAGAGTACTCCGTTGGAGACTATTAATGGACGAATGGCAGTGGAAGGAAGCTGGCGTTGCCAGAGGATTGCACCTGTGGGATGAAGAGCCTCCACTTCACTGGTCATAGTAATGATGTAGGCAATACCATCTACGACTACAAAGGTGAAAACATTGGTCACAGGTTTAGACCAGAGCAGAGACCCATTCATAGCGTTCAGAGTGTAGAGGGTATAATCGCTTGTATGGATATAGACCATAGTATCCGAGATGGCGATAGATTCGTACGCAAGCGAAGGAAGATGACGACGCCAGAGTAATGAGCCAGTACTACCATTGAACACGCTCATGTTGCCATCGAACGTGGCAATATAAATGTTTCCATAGGCCGTTACCAGCGGTTGCACTGGAGTTGAAGAAAGATTGAGATGCCACGCTAAGGATCCATCTTTAGAATGCAACGCGGTTATGCTATTATTGCTGGCATAGATGATATTCCCATTCGTGGTAAAAACCTGTGCATCTGATGGAAGTTGCTGATGCCAGAGCAAAGCGCCATCGCTGGCACGAAACGTAAATAGAGTGCCAATTTCAGAATTAATAGAGACAAATTCTCCTGAGAATATAGGTGATTGCGCAATATGAGCAACTATGTGATAATGCCAGAGTAAATTTCCATAGGTGGTATCCAATGCATCGATGGTATCATCATTCGTAACTATATAAATGTGATTGCCAACTACAGTTGCGGGTCCAATAGGCGAAGGTGAGTGATATATCCAGAGCGGGTTGACACCCTTTCCCTGGGCAACGATGACAGCTTCATTTTGCTTGACGGTGTAGGTAATTCCAGCGCTGGTGGTTGACCAACTGATATCCGGTGTAAAGCTTTGCCAGATGAGAGAACCGTTGCTGGCACGGATCGCGTAGAACATTCTATCCGGGTCAACTGCATACACGACACCATCCATCACCGTCTCCAGGGTAATCGCAGATGGGCTTGTACTATTACTGACATTGATATTACTGATACTGATTTTTGGTGGTTGTGGTCTGTAAACGAGTGAATAGAGCTGGCTACCAAACGTGAACGAGAGAAATAAAACGACGCTAATGACGGTAACAACAACCATCCAGATGCGTACACGTGGGGAGAAACGGAACTCGTGGAAGGTGCGATTGTGGGTAGTACTGTCCAGATCGGTGAATTCAATCCTTGCATCGTCGTCTGGAAATGGATGGTTAGTATTGTCCATAGTGTTTTACCTCATTAATATGAATGAATACCTGGTAATGGGTGCTTGCTGGTGTGCCAGGTGTCTTAATGAGTATAGAATATCCTGATCTTGCTTTGCAAATGAAGCATCTTGACAAACCCCATACTCACTGCTATAGTGCAGGAAAGATACTTCATAACAGGGCAACGAACAGGACAAGTACCTTTTGCCAGTACATAACATCTCATCTGAGACGTTTTCCAGAGAGCTGCGGTATGGTGCGACGCAGTGACTGACAGAAGCGAAATCCACCTGGGAGCCTGCGCGATAAGCGTCAACGGTCGCCTCCGTTAGAGGGCAAGAACGAGTCTCACTTGCTGAGAAAATCAAGGTGGTACCGCGATAGAGCGCTTTCCGCGTCGTCGTCCTTCACATAGGACAGCGGCGCTTTTTTTATTGTTTCGCTTACACAGAAATTGTCTATATTATGAGGCCGTCATGTATGGGGCGACACCACCCAACATGAAAACGGTCGTTTTCAGAGGAGCAGAAAACATGCTTGACCTTGCATTTATTCGCACTAATCCAGAGATTGTGAAAGAGGCTGCACGCGTTAAAAACAACCCGCTAGATATTGATGGCCTGCTGGAACTGGATCGGAAAGTCCTGGCAGTACAGCAAGAGGTGGAAGAAGTACGCGCAAAACAGAACCAGCTCTCGAAACGCATTCAGCAAGCGGCAAAAGAGAAAAATACAGAGCTGCGTAACGCCTTAATCGCAGAAGGCAAACAGTTGTCGGACCTGGTAAAAGAAAAGGAGCCACTGCTGAACGAGCTACAAGAGGCTCGCTATCAGATGCTCCTGCTGGTCCCTAATATTCCTGACCCGAGCACACCGATTGGGAAAGATGAGAACGACAATGTACCCATTCGTTATGGGGGCGAGAAGCCGACCTTCGATTTTCAGCCATTGGATCATTATGAATTGATGCAGCGCTGGAACCTGGTGGATATCGAACGTGCGGTCAAGGTGGCAGGAGCACGCAGCTATTCGTTGAAGGGTGACGCGGCCCGCCTGGAACTTGCCTTAATGAATTTTGCCTTTGATCGCATCGCACGTAAAGGCTTCACACCACTGATTGTACCGGCCATGGCACGCGAATTCGCCTTCATTGGCAACGGACAGTTTCCCAAGGGGCGCGACCAGGTATATGCAATTGAAGGTGAAGATACCTTTCTTGTGGGCACGTCGGAGGTCTCGATCACGGGCATGTACAAAGATGAAATTCTCAAGGCCGAAGAGCTGCCCATGAAATTTGTCGCTTATTGCCCCTGTTTCCGCCAGGAGGCCGGTACGTATGGGAAGGACACGAAGGGCGTATTCCGTATTCACCAGTTCAATAAAGTGGAACAGTACATCATCTGTAAGGCTGATCACGAGGAGTCGGTGCGCTGGCACGAGCAGTTGTTGCAGAACGCAGAAGAGTTGGTGCAGGCGCTGGAGCTTCCCTATCGCGTCGTCGATGTCTGTACAGGCGACATGGGCGATGGGAAGGTAGGCATGTACGATCTTGAATGCTGGGTTCCCAGCGAGGGCCGCTACCGCGAGACGCATTCGTGTTCGTACTTCCACGACTGGCAGGCACGACGCGCCAATATGCGCTACCGCGACGAAGAGGGCAAGGTCAAATTTGTACATACGCTCAATAACACAGCCATTGCCTCGCCGCGCATTCTGATTCCGCTTTTCGAGACGCATCAGCAGGCCGATGGCACTATTCGTATTCCGGAAGCATTGCAACCCTTCATGGGTGGACAGAAGGTTATTGGGACACCTGCTGGTGAGCCAATCATCAAATAAAGGAGTATCGGTGTGACACTGGTCAATCTCTTTGATTATGAAGCACTCGCTCAGCAGCGCATGACTCCCGTCATCTGGGATTATTTCCAGGGCGGGAGCGATGACGAGATAACATTACGCAACAATCGAAGCGCCTTTGAACGTATTCGTTTGCGTCCACGTATGTTAATCGATGTAAGCAACGTGCAGATGCAAACGAGCCTGCTGGGTGCATCAGTGAATATGCCCATCCTGGTCGCTCCTATGTCGGCTCATACGCTGATTCATCCCGAAGGCGAACTGGCAACGGCACGAGGAAGCGGCCAGGCTGGAACGATATTGACTGTCAGCACATTCTCAACGTACAGTATAGAGGAGATTGCCGCCGTAGCGACTGGTCCGCTCTGGCTCCAACTCTACCTTACACGTACAATTGAAGCAACTGGCTCCCTGGTGCAACGGGCTGAAGCTGCTGGCTATCGTGCCATTGTCCTAACCGTAGATACGCCGCGCACCAGTCGTCGTGAGCGCGATGTGCGTAACAATTTTGTGATAGCAAAAGCAGCTCGTTCCGCTAATTTTGTAGAACCTGTTGGCACTGATCCAGTTACAGTACAGATCAGCCGCCACATTACAGGCACATGGGAGACGCTCGATTGGCTACGTTCTCTGACGAAGTTGCCCATTGTGCTCAAGGGAATTTTAACGGCTGAGGACGCGTTGCTGGCAGTGAAACATGACATTCAGGGCATCGTCGTCTCTAATCACGGCGGACGACAACTCGATGGGGCTATCGAAAGCATCGAGGCATTGCCCGAAGTAGTTGAGGCGGTGGCTGGACGCTGCGAGGTCTACCTGGATGGTGGCATTCGGCGCGGCACCGATGTGCTGAAAGCGCTGGCCCTGGGAGCACGAGCTGTACTGGTTGGGCGTCCCATCATCTGGGGACTGGCCGTCAATGGGCAGGAAGGAGTCCATTCCGTGCTCGAACTATTAAGAGCGGAACTGGAGATGTCGATGATGCTTGCAGGGCAGCCTACGCTGGCTGGTATTGATCGTTCGCTGGTGAAATTTCTATAGAGCATTAAATTGGAATAATCTCACCTTGTACCGTTTTCGCCTCGTCATCTATAGAGAGCACACCAATGCTACATGTTGGCTGACGACGGCGATCATTGGCGCTGCCTGGATTGAAAAGCAACTGACCATCATGCTCCTCATTATAGGGAACGTGACTATGCCCAAACACGACCACACGAGCAGCAGGGAATTCGCGTCTTGCATTATGAGCATAGCGAGCACGTTCTCCCAGAATATGCACAATACCGATTTTGCAGGAGCCAACGACAATCTCGCGCTTGATTGGCAGCTTCAGCACAACCTCTTCGTACTCAACGTTTCCCTGTACGGCCACGACGGGCGCGATAGTCGCCAGTTCGGACAGCACAGACAAAACGGAGAGGTCGCCCGCATGAATAATGAGCTCGACATCCGCAAACTGTACCCATACAGCTTCGGGCAAACGCCTGAAATGCGGGACATGAGTATCTGAAATTATGCCAACGTGATGAAGCATTTTTGCGCTCCCTTGTTCTAGAGTACATTTATAGATAGATGCGTACCTGTAATGGCGCGTTATCGGCGATGACAACGCCTTTTTGGTGAAAACCCTACCTTTCCACCACATGGTATGATACGAAGACAAATAGACTTGTATTATAAACAGTAAATCGCCTCATTGACTACACGCTGAATACAATGGGCGTTCGGAAGGGAGCCATTCTCCATGACCACCATGACTGGCGTCGTTTTGCCAGGAAATCGCCGCCTCGAAATGCATGAATTCACTATTCCAGAGCTGGAATATGGGCAGGTGTTGGTTCGCATGAAAGCTTCATCACTCTGTGGTAGCGACCTGCGTGCAATCTACAGACCAATCGATCAGGGCACCGGACCAGAAGCTTATCAGGGTGTTATTGCGGGCCATGAGCCATCTGGCATCATTGAACGCGTTGGGCCAGGAGTGAAGCGCTTTAAAGAGGGTGATAGAGTTATCGTTTATCACATAGCAGGTTGTGGATTATGTCATGATTGTCGTGGGGGCTGGATGATCAGTTGCTCAAGTCCGACGCGAGCAGCCTACGGTTGGCAACGCAATGGAGGTCACGCGGAATTTTTGTTGGCAGAGGAACATACGCTTGTTGTCTTGCCTGATGAATTGAGCTATCTCGATGGAGCAATGGTTGCGTGCGGCTTCGGTACCGCCTATGCCGCATGCTTACGTGCAGGAGTATCTGGACGCGACACAGTGCTGATCACCGGAATGGGTCCCGTGGGACTGGGAGTGGCCCTTCTCTGTCGTGCTATGGGAGCGCGGGTAGTGGGAGTTGAGTATCTGCCAGAACGCCACGAGCTTGCTCATAAGCTTGGTTTTAGTGATATTGTAGCGCCCGGCAATAATAATGCTATCGGTAAAGTATTGGAAAAGGTGAAAGGGCGCGGCTTCGAGGTTGCCATCGATTGTTCAGGTAATGCAGATGCTCGTCATCTTTGCCTGGAAGCAGCACGTGAATGGGGACGTGTTGTATTTATTGGCGAAGGTGGCACGATCACGTTCGCACCCAGTCCATTGCTCATTCATAAGCAACTGACCCTACATGGAGCGTGGGTGTGCAGTCTGCCTCAGATGGAGGAGTTAGTTGAGCATCTTGTAAGTTGGGAGCTCCATCCCGATGTAATAGTCACACATCGCTTTTCACTGGCCCAGGCAAAAGAAGCATATGAGCTTTTCGATAGTGGTCGAACAGGGAAAGTCGCGATTGTATGGGAATAGTTTTTCCCACTATCTAAAGGAAATTGCCAAAGATTCAGTGAGCAACAATCGCTGCTCACTGTCCCTAATAAGCGCATTACACCGTCTCTTTCAGCACCGTGCCATGACGCACAAATCCAGAGAGGCCATCAGGCAGTATAGCCCTCTGCAAGAAAAACAGTGCTTAATGCTAAGCTCAGGCCGTCAGAGACACACGCACCACGACTGCTGTAATATTATCAGGCCCACCATTCTCGTTGGCACGCTCGACAAGGCGTTTCGTGCTCTCCTGAGGATCATATTGCTCAACGATAGAGCGCAGCTCATCCTCTTCAATAAGCGACCAGAGACCATCAGTGCAGAGGACCAGTATATCGCCATTCTGTACAGTCTCAGAAGTAATGTACACCTCCACAGCTGGTGATGTTCCAAGGCAACGTGTAATCATATTACGCTTTTCATGCGAACGCGCCTGTGCTTTCGTCAACAAACCTTCGCGCACCTGTCCTGCAACCCAGGAATGGTTCTCTGCGATCTGCATTACCTGCCCGGCACGCATCACATAAGCAAGACTATCTCCTGCATTGGCAATGTACACCCGGTCGCTTTGCAAGACGGCTGCAACACATGTCGTCCCCATTCCTCCTTTTTCTTTCTCATCCTCTGGTGCATCCTGAAATTTTTCATCATTTCTCTGCCAGATGATCGAGTTGGCATATTCTACGGCAAGACGCAATGATGTAACGATATCCTCGTTTGTGTCCTGATAATAGGTGTCTCGTATAGTGTTGACTGCAAGCTCACTGGCAACTTCGCCCTGCGTATGCCCACCCAGACCATCAGCGACGACAAAGATTGCCCCCTTCTTTGCCATTACCTGTGGATCTTCCGGCACATACGAAATCATATTGTCTTCATTGCTGAGACGGCGTCCAATATCAGTACGGAGAGCAACATCAAGGTTGAGCAGTGTATTTGTCATGAGAGGCTCCTTTTCTAGACCTAATAATGATTTGAAGAGGGTTATTGACGCTTTCCAATGTTCAACGCACACAGAAGTTACAAGATCAGAGAGAACAAGGCCCCACAATTTAGCAATACTCCCGCAACTGCCACGTCCTTGCTCTTCACGGTAACAGTCGCGGAAGGTCTGTGCCATCTCGCGTCCATAAGTACGTCGAAACTGCGCAGGGTAAAGCCAGAGCAACGCACAGTAGAGTTGCTCGGAAGATGAAGGTGAGCGTAAAGGTTCTGTTGTCATAATCCACCTCCTGATGATCCGGTTCCACCCAGCAGTTGTTTAAACTGGGCGACACTCACCAGTTGTACCAACCGTCGCGCCTCCGCCTGAGCTACACGCAACCCAAAGTCAGTCATTCGGTAGTAACGTCGTCGCTCATTGTCCAGAGTTGGATCGGGACGCTCACCCAATTCTTCAATCAATCCCTCCACCAACATGCGCTTAATGGAACCATAGAGCGTTCCCGGCCCCATACGCACCTTTCCATCTGTACGCAACGTAATCTCCTGCATAATGCCATACCCGTGCCGCTCAGTATCGGCAAGCGCAAGCAAAATGTGAAAGACAGCAGGTGTAAGCGGAAGAAGTGCCTCAGGATCACGCTTCGCTTTGTTCATAGCCACCTCCGTGTATTATATCCGTAGCAGATGTATCTGCTACGGATATAATACACGGAGGTGGCTATTTCTGTCAAGGGGTAGGCAGAAATGATGATCAAAACTTGGCCCCACATGAGTTTGACGCCAACAAAAAAACAAGATAGACTATGATCAAGAAAGTAAATCGGTAAAGTGAAGGATAGCGTTATGAACGTAATGCATTTACGAAGATATACATCATTGCGGAACCGCTTACGCATTTTAGCGTTAAGTGGACTTTTGCTTTGTATCTTTTTACTCAGTGCATGTGGTGCAACAACGTCCCAGAGTACCACATCAGCCCTCAAAAATAGTATATCGACGCCAGTAATTGATCCCTCAATGCAAAATACGGGCGACACACAACTGCAAGCATTTCAGCAGTGGATCAATTTGATGCAGCATTATAAAGGCGATGTTACTTCCTATCAGCAGCAATACAACAGCGACCAGCAGGCACTTCATGCCGCTACCAGCGATACGGCCTACAAAACAGCGCTGAATACATTGAACACACATGTCACGGCAATACAGATACCCGCAATGAAAGCAGAGAGCACCTCCCTTTTCCAGGAACTACAACTAGACGCGACCAATTTTGGGAAACAGCACACGTATTATGACTCATATGACAATAAAACCTACCCACGTGGCTACGAATATGGTTCAACAAATGGAGCAACCAGTTCATTATGGTTGCAGGGTGAACTGTCAGGGGCGAAAACAATGGCGGATTATCAGCAAGCCATTGAAGATATAAACATGGATTTGAGCAACTTTCATGCGATGGTTGCAGACTTTAGCGATGCAACGCCCTACAATCAGGTTCATCGCAGCGATATACAACTTCTACAACTAAATAACTATATGAAATCCAATGTAGTTGTCGTTTCTCTAGCTGAGCAGGTTTTGCGAGCTTATACGAACGGTAAACTGGTCAAAGCATTCCAGATTACTACCGGCCAACCAGATCTACCCACGCCTCCTGGTACCTGGTGGGTCGAGGGCAAAAAAGCGCCGACCGTGTTTAAAGCGGATGTTCCGCAATCTTCACCTGATTGGTATCCACCAACGCCAATCACTTACGCGATGCAATTTCACAGCAATGGATACTTCCTGCACGATAGCTGGTGGCGCACTGAGTATGGCCCAGGCACGAATTTTCCCCATCTGGATCCAGGTGGCTCACAATATTCTCTCCATGGTTCGCACGGTTGTGTAAATATGTCGACGGATAATGCCGGATGGTTATACGGATTCGTAAAAGTTTACACAAATATTCTCATCTATTGATTTACTTACCTCACAGGCTCTCCATCCTTGTTGGGGAAGCGCTGAGAAAATGGTGGGGCGCACGCGGTGACGCCCTCATCTATTTTCCCAACAAGGATGGAGACCTGCCTCACGCATGCCTTGACAAAATGGCTTACTGTAACGTATGCTGACAATGTGAACGCGCTTTATCTCAGTGTTGAGGTCTTCAAGGAGGAGGATAAGAGCTTTCTGGCTGCTCACCAACAGCGTAACCCATGTACTCTTCGACTTATCGTAATACCTGATGGAGTACACCTCGCTCCATATCTACAAAAGGCGATAAGTTGCAGAACGTTCTAGCTTGAAGCCTTTCACTCACGGCAGTGAATAAGGTTATCCTACCTACTTGCACAGACATGGAATGTCGTGCAAACCGATACGTAAGGCTAAACATCGTCCGTTTATACCTGTTTGTACATTCAGTACATGTATCATCGATTTAATCACGAAAGGTGGGAACAGTTATGGCTCAATACGCCGCAGAAACCGAAAACAGTGCCGCTGTAGCACCAGCTATCGCAAACCCTGGTCCTCTTGGACTCTCTGCATTCGCACTTACAACCTTTGTCCTAAGCTCAATTAATGCTGGCTGGTTCTCTGCTGGAGCAACAACTATCGTTGTTGGCCTCGCCCTCTTTTATGGTGGCCTCGCCCAGCTCCTTGCAGGCATGTGGGAATTTAAGGCCGGCAATACATTCGGAGCGACCGCGTTCACCTCTTACGGCGCATTCTGGCTTTCCTTCGCAGTAATCTTTATCCCTGGCTTTGGTATCCTCGGTTCACTTACAGCAGCAGGGGCTACTGACCAGGCTCTTGGCCTTTATCTCCTGGCCTGGACAATCATCACTGCTATTCTGCTCATCGCTAGCTTGAGAAGCAACATAGCTCTTATCGCAGTATTCGCTTTCCTTACCCTGACTTTCCTGAGTCTCACCATTGGTAAACTCAGTGGGTCAAGCACTTTTGGAACTCTGGGTGGCTACCTCGGCATTATCACCGCTATCGTGGCATGGTACACTGCGCTGGCCGGACTGCTCGGCTCAGGCAAAGCGTCCTTCTCGCTGCCCGTATGGCCGATCTCGTAATACAACTGTTAGCTTTTACTGCATCCACACTTTATGCAGGGATCGGTGACTTGCCGATCCCTGCATAATGAAACAGGAAACTGGTAGGGATCTGTCAAGGTTCAATTGGCCTCTGTACAGGCTTATGAATGCACTCCTACAGAGGCCAATTGAACCTTGACAGAGCAACAGAAATCTGGAAAATTACGGAAACAGAATTCCCCCAGTAATACAGCATCTGGTCACGCCAGGAAGCACTCTCCAGAGCCCCCACCAGCAACTCATTTAGCGTAAGTCTTCGTCAATCGTACATATAGCAGGCAGATCAGACAAAGAGGACATTCTACTATGAGCAACCTTGGCTTTGAGAATACCGATACCTTCCTGTTGGAAACACGCGTTTTTCCGCCCGTCCCCGACACTGTTGAGCACGCAAATATTACCGCGTATATGAAATCCAAAGGCTTCGACGACTACGAGACGTTCTACAAGTGGTCCCTGGAAAATCGCTTTGAGTTCTGGGATGACATGGCAAAAGAACTACACTGGTTCGAGCCATGGCAGAAAACCTTTGAATGGACCGACAAGCCTTTCTTCAAATGGTTCCTGGGTGGCAAATTCAATATTGCCTATAACTGCCTGGACCGCCACATGCAGACATCCACACGCTCAAAAGTAGCTTTCTATTGGGAAGGCGATGATGGATCCAATCGCACACTCACTTACGAGGATCTCTACGTCCTGACGAACCGCATGGCAAAGGGTCTGCAAAACCTGGGTGTGAAGAAGGGTGATCGCGTCGCCATTTATTTACCTGCCGTTCCAGAACAGGTAGTCGCTCTCTTAGCAGTGGCTCGCCTTGGCGCGGTCCATACCGTCATCTTTGGTGGATTTGCAGCCAGTTCTTTGCGCGACCGCATCAATGATGCCGAAGCCAAAGTGCTGATCACTGCCGATGGCAACTATCGCGGTGGCAAGCTGATCGAACTGAAGAAGCTTGCAGATGAAGCTATCAAAGAAACACCAACGATTGAGAAAGCTATCGTGGTGCGCCGTCTTGGTAGCGACGTTGCGATGCAAGCTGGACGCGACATCTATCTGGACGAACTGTTGGCCGATATCCCTGAAGATACCTTTGTCCCTTGCGAACCCGTAGACAGCGAAGATCCGCTCTACATTCTCTACACCAGTGGCAGCACAGGCAAACCCAAAGGCATACAACACGTTCAAGGTGGTCACGCGGTTGGCGTCTACACAACCACTAAATTTGTCTTCGACATAAAACCTGATGATGTTTACTGGTGTACCGCCGATATCGGCTGGGTGACTGGTCATAGCTATATTGTGTACGGCCCCTTGATGAATGGCGCGACCAGCGTGCTTTTCGAGGGCGTTCCTACCTATCCACAGCCAGATCGCTTCTGGTCAATCGTGGAGAAGTTTAAAGTTTCGATCCTCTACACTTCCCCCACGGCTATTCGTGGTCTGATGCGCTTCGGTGAGGAATGGCCGAAGAAACACAACCTCTCCAGCCTGCGCATTCTTGGCTCAGTAGGCGAACCAATCAACCCCGAAGCCTGGATGTGGTATAGGCGCAATGTCGGTCATGACAAACTCCCCATCATGGATACCTGGTGGCAAACGGAAACAGGTATGATTCTGATTAGTCCGACCGTCGTCATCCCCTTGAAACCAGGTAGCGCCAGTCGTCCTCTGCCAACCATCGAAGCCGATGTGGTGGATAGGAACGGCGTAAGTGTGGGTTCTGACAAAGGTGGCTTCCTGATCATACGACATCCCTGGCCTGCGCAGATGCGTACCATCTACAAAGACCCGGACCGCTACGTGCAGACCTATTGGAATGTCATTCCCGATGTCTATTTCGCTGGCGATGCAGCTACGAAAGATAAGGATGGCTACTTCCGCGTTCAGGGTCGCGTGGACGACGTAATCAAAGTCAGCGGTCACCGTCTCGGCTCAATGGAGATCGAATTGAGCCTAGTCAGTCATCCAGCCGTTGCTGAAGCCGCCGCAATTGGCAAACCTGACCCACTGAAAGGTGAGCACGTCAAGGTCTTCGTCATCCTCAAACAGGGCTTCGAGCCGTCTGAGGCGATGGAGAAGGAACTGAAGCTACACGTACGCACAACCGTTGGTGCTCTCGCTGTCCCTGATGAACTTGAGTTTGCACCCAGCCTACCCAAGACGCGCTCGGGTAAAATCATGCGTCGCGTCATTCGTGCCCGCGAGCTCGGTGAGCCTGTAGGCGATACTAGCACGTTGGATGGCTAGTTATTAAGGCAGAACGGAGACCCCGTTCGGAACATAACAAGATAGCTGGCATATTCTTTTTGCCAGCTATCTCATGTTCCAGTCAGACACTTTTTAGGGGCATAACACGGGGCGGGTCTCCGTGCGGTGTTCGGATGTTTTCACCGGCATCAATACGTTGTAAGGCGTTTTGAAAGGCAGAACAAGATATGTTAGAAAGGCGCATCGAAGAAGCTTCACTGAACAGTTGGCCCGCATTTCAGCAGATGCTCTTTGATGGATGGATCATACGCTCTGCTGGCGGGTACACAAAACGGGCAAATTCAGTCACTCCCCTCTACACGTCTTTCCTCTCGCTTCAAGAAAAAATTGTTGCCTGTGAGAACTTCTATCAAAAGAAGCAACTCCCGACCATCTTTCGCCTCTTATCATTCTCATCTGCCACCCATGAACTTGATAGCATTCTGGCACAACGAGCGTACCATCGTGCCGATCACGTACTGATATTATCCAAAGAACTCGCCCCTGCTCCACCAATACAGGATCCTGAACTGCACAATGTTCCACTTGCAGTATGGCTACCACTATTTTGTCAATTCAGCCAGACTCCTATTGAGCAGCACCAGCATCATAAAGAGATGCTGAAACGTATCGTGCCCGATCCTTTATTCGCCATCCTTCACAAGAATGGACAGCCCGTTGCATGCGGAGTGGGCGTGCTGGAAAACGAGGTCTTTGGCCTGTTTGACATCGCAACAGCTCCAGAACAAAGAAACAAAGGTTACGGTACCCAATTAGTAGTAGCGATGCTGGACTGGGCCAGACAAAAAGGTGCTGGCCGAGCGTATCTTCAGGTCATCGATACGAATCAGATCGCACACTATATATACACGAAACTGGGTTTCTACGAGCTTTATTACTACTGGTATCGTATACGCTCTCTATGAGCCACTGCTCTGTTCTCTAACCTCTCTCGGGTTGCTACATTGCCCCAGATCACCTTCTTGCATGGATCAGACGTGTTCTTATTGGAGAACAAACACCATAGCATCTTGCTCACAGTTTACTTTCAAACCAATCATTACTAAAAAGGAGAAGCGCAATGACAACCAGTAACATGCAGAACAAACCCAACATCGGCTTCATTGGCCTGGGAAACATGGGCAATCTGATGGTACAACGTCTACTAAAAGCGGGTTATCAGATGACTGTCTACGACCGTACTAAAGAGAAGACACAGGACGCCGCACATCAGGGCGCAAAAGTCGCCGACCATCCAAAAGACCTTGCCACAACTTGTGACATCATTATGTCTATGGTGAGCGACAATTCCGCGCTGGAAGCCATTATGCATGGACCAGAAGGCGCACTGGCTGGTGCGCGGCCCGGAACTATCCTCATCGATCTCAGTACCGTCTCACCTGAAGAATCGCGCCACATTTTTCATGCTGCCAGAGAGAAAGGCGCCACGATGATCGATGCCGCCGTATCCGGCAGCACTCCCCAACTAAAAGAGGGCAACCTGGTTATCTTCGTTGGTGGCGACCAGGAAATCTACGAGCATTATTGCAAACCCATTCTGGAGCATCTTGGCAAATCGATCTTCTATATGGGTGAGAGCGGTAAAGGCACAACTATGAAAATGGTTGTCAACACTCTGCTCGGCCTGGGCATGCAAGCCGTCGCAGAAGCGCTTGCCCTGGGCGAAAAGGCAGGTCTGGACAAACAGCAACTTATTGACGTGCTGGGACAGACAACAGCCATTGCGCCTGCGCATAAAGCCAAACTGACAAACATTAAAAACGAGGATTACCCGGTCACATTTGCCCTCCCCATGATGCGTAAAGACTTCAGCCTGATTATGCGTATGGCAGCTGAACTCTCTGTCCCGATGCCTGCTACGGCTGCAGCTGAACAGATGTATGCCGCCGCTCTGGCACAGGGACACGACGAGGACTACTCGGTCATGCTCCAATTTATGGAGCAACTGAGCGCGTTACCAACCAATAAGCGACTACCGTAACTGTATTTCTCTCTCTTACACCTTTTAGATAAGAAGAGCGTGCAGAAAACGTAGGGACCACATTTATGGCGTCCCCCAATAAATCGCGGGACGCCATAAATGTGGTCCCTACCCCTTTTGTGTTTTTTACTTACAACAGTAGGGGCACCGTTTACAAGCGCGCGTGAATAGTTACAAGGTGCCAAATCATGTTTGACACGAATACAAATGCACTAAGAAACCGTCAGCGAAACATTAATCGTTTGAGGGCTTCCTCCAGCAACCTGACTTTGCTGATCAGTACCAGTCAATGTTATCTGGGCCTTATATGTACCCGCACTTAATTTGGTAGCGTTAACATAAACCTTCAGTTGACCAGGTTGATCAGAAGAAGTTCTTACTCCTAGAGACTGGCTTTTCAGCGCTGGAAGTATTACCCAGGTAGCTGTTGATGGGCTGACAGAAGTACGCCAGTAAAGTGCTCTTGTGCCACTATTTTTAATGGTAACAATCTGCGGCTGAGGCGTCGGTAATGCTGCAGAGGCACTAAAGCTTAGACTTAACGGCGATGCACCCATCACAGGCTTGGACTTTCCTACGCTAGAAGACGAATGTGTATGCTTTGGAGACGTGACTCCATGCAAAGCAGAGGTAACATGAGCTTTATGCGAATTAGAAAGAGCATGAACTTTATGCGGAGCAGACGTGGCATGAGCACCCTGCATACCCGAAAACGCCCCTAGCGTCAATGTTAGCGCAGCGACCAGAAGCACTACCAGGCACGTTGCCAGAGACAACCATTTGATCTTCCCACCGGAGAAATGTTTCCTTTGCGAGGAAATACGTTTACCAACTTTCTGAGGCTCACCATCATAATTCTGAAACACTTTCTTATTCCCTTCCATCAAACATACTTAAAGCGAGATATCCATATTTATCTCACAAATCGATATTAGCATATAAATTAATCAATAAGCATTTCAACAGAGTTACGATACAGTTGAGATATGGTTAAGATTATGCTCTTATAGTTGTTCAGAAACCCCTTCACCACGGAGAAATGCCAGGACGGCAACATTGAAATCGTGTGAACGATCATACATACATACATGGCCCGCCTTCTTTAACAGAACGAGACGTGAGTGAGCAATTTCTTTGTGCAGTATGTAGGCCAGTGAGGACGGAACCAGCGTATCATTCTCGCCCCAGATAAGCAGAGTAGAGGCAGAGACGGCCTGGATCTCCTCTTGCACATCCAGGGCTATCAGATCACGCGTTGTTCGTAACAGAGTTAAGGGGCCAGCACGCAAAGCATCAAAGAACAAAATTGGTAAGAAACTGGGTGCCATGTAACGTAGACCAACCAGTAGAGGCACAAAATAACCAGCAACAGTACGTACATGTGGCCTGACGGCAGGGGCGACCAGAACAAGGCGAGAGACGGCCTCAGGGGAGTGTGCGGCAATCCACATACAGATATAGCCCCCCATAGAATGACCGATAAAGTGAGCACGTTTCAGGCCAACCGCTTCCATCCAACTGAGAAGCCAGGATGCGGCATTGGTGAGCATAAAGCGACTCTGAGGGAAATGCATAGCGCCAAAACCAGGGAGATCAATCAGGTAAACACGGTAATGGCGGGAAAGTTCAGGCACGTTACGTATCCACCAGTGTGTCGAAGCGGACAGACCGTGTACCAGGATGACGGGTTCGCCCTCGCCCGCAACGAGATAACGCACGCGGTGGCCTGATACTTGAACATACTGTGCGCTAATTTTGTTTTTTTGTGGCATTTTATTACTCCTATGAGTTGTCGTATTCATGATACAATGACGAAAGCACATATATCAGAAACATTCTATTGTATTGTAAGGAAATTATCCATGAAAATACTCGTCTTGAACGCAGGCTCCAGCAGCCAGAAAAGTCGCCTATACGAAATTGGAGACTCAGTGCCGCAACAGCCACCAGAGCCACTATGGGAAGGTGATGCAGACTGGACGAAGGAAAAAGGAACAGCCACAATAGAGATTACTCCAGCGCATGGACAGACTATAACACAGGAGATCTCGGTCGGGTCACGTTCTGAGATCGTCGAACAGATGCTCAAAACGTTGTGGAGTGGCAAAACCAGGGTGATTGAGCAGCCAACCAACATCGACCTCGTTGGACATCGCGTCGTACATGGCGGACCTCACTATACTGAAAGCGTCAAAATTACCTCAGAGGTGAAAGAGGAGATTCAGCGCGTCTCTTCATTTGCGCCACTCCATAACCCGGTCAATCTAGAAGGGATCGAGACGATGGAGCGCATCCTGCCCGGTGTGCCGCAGGTCGCTGTATTTGATACAACATTTCATAGTCAGATGCCACGAGAAAGAGTGCTCTATCCCGGTCCTTATACCTGGTACGAGCAAGATATTCGGCGCTACGGCTTTCATGGCACCAGCCATCAATACTGCTCTGAGCGCACCGCCCATATTCTGGGCCGTGACCTGAACTCGCTGCGCATTATCAACTGTCACCTGGGAAATGGCTGTTCGGTAGCAGCTATTCAACAGGGGCATAGCGTTGACACATCGATGGGATTTACGCCACTTGAAGGACTGATGATGGGCACACGCACAGGCTCAATCGATCCCGGCATCCTGATCTACCTGCTGAGAGAGCAACATGCTACTGCCGATCAACTGGACCAGGTGTTAAATAAGCAATCTGGCATTCTAGGTATCTCTGGCGTATCCAATGATCTGCGCTTGATCGAGAAAGCTGCTGCGGAAGGTAACGACCGAGCAACGCTAGCAATCGATATGTTTATCTATCGCCTGCGCTTTTTCATAGGAGCCATGATCGCTTCGTTGGGTGGAGTAGACGTGATTACCTTCACGGCTGGAATTGGCGAGCATGCTCCTGAGATACGCGCAGCTACCTGCGAGGCATTCGGCTTCCTCAATCTCAAGATCGATGCAGAGAAAAATGCTGCCTCGCCAGTTGACCAGGATATCGCCACGCTGGATTTGGCGGTACGCGTCCTGGTTGTGCACACGGAAGAAGATTGGCAGATTGCAAAAGAAAGTTGGCGTGTGGTACATAAGGGATAGTTAAGTAATCATGGGGTGATCGCGCTGATCACCCGGCAAGTATGCTAGCCAATTCTGGACATCTGTCCTTCCAATTGCCTTCTCCATCACTCAGGCTATTCCAGATGTTTCTTGCTTCTGACCAAAACAAAAACACAGTCCATCAGGGGCGCGTAAGAAAAACACGCGATAGGTTTGAGCCTCGTGAAGATCCAATCGTATGGGAGAAACGTCAAGCTGCTTGTTTTGCAGTTCCTGGAAGAGAACATCGACATTGCCGACAGAGAGATAGCAACTATTCTCGTCAGGATTCCCCCCATTCTCTGCCAATCCCATTGTGACCTGATCACGTTGCAAGAGAACTTCCTTGTAGGGAGTCTCTTGTCGGGAAAGGATGGTAAAGTCCAGAGACTGTTTATAATAGGAAAGGGATTGCTCCATGTCTCGTACTGGAAGATGAAGGGGATCAGAATCCCCAATGGGAAAAATGCCAAAAAACAGACAGTGATTGTTGTTCATAGCCATACCTTTCAATGATGAATACGTCTATTCCATTCATCTGGATACGTGAACAAAACGAACCAGATCTTTCTTTGTCTGAAGAATCATTCCATCTCCTGGGGAACTTTCCGGTAACACAAAGAAATGTGTTTCTTTCTACAAAGGTCTCTTCAGCGATAAGAACCTTTCACGCATGTATTTCAAATCATAAACAGTTCGCTATGTATTGTACTATCAGACAATACAGACTACTCTATCCCACTGTTATGAACCACTAGCCATCTCTTGAAAAGACGTTATACAATATACTGTGTGAGCCATATGGCTCACACGATGCATTTCTAGAAGGAGCGTACTGTGCCAAAAGCAACCTGGAACGGCGTTACAGTAGCCGAAAGCAATAACTGCGTTGTCGTTGAGGGAAACCAGTATTTCCCACGTGAAGCTGTCAAGCAGGAGTATCTGCAAGAGAGCACTACCCACACTACCTGTCCCTGGAAGGGTCTCGCCAGTTACTACTCACTTGAGATCAATGGGCAGATCAATAAAGATGCAGCCTGGTATTATCCTGAGCCAAAGGATGCAGCGAAACAAATTAAAGACCACGTTGCCTTCTGGCACGGTGTAAAAGTAGAAGTCTGACAAAGATCCAACCAACCCGCCTCATCATCAGTGACTTGTGGCGGGTTGGTCATGCCTTTGTCAAATGGTAAGAAGGAGGAACCTCATGCCCCTTGATCCTCAGGCTCAAGTATACCTGGATCAGATGGCTGCTCTCAGTCCTGCGCCGATGCATACCTTTTCTCCTGAAGTGGTTCGCCAGGACATGAAAATGGAGTTGATTGCAGCGAGCGAGCCAGAATCAGTTGCCCACGTCGAAAACCGCGTCATTTCAGGACCAGGGGGCGAGATTCCGCTCAGAATCTTATACTCCGGCAGGAGATGGCCCTTTTCCACTGCTGGTCTTCTTTCACGGCGGTGGCTGGGTGGTCTGCAATCTTGATACGCATGATGACCTGTGCCGCAATCTGGCAAACGGAGCAGGTTGCATTGTCGTTTCGGTGGACTACCGCCTCGCACCTGAACATAAATTCCCGGCTGCACCAGAAGATTGCTATGCCGCAACCCGGTGGGTAGCGGAGAATGCAGCCCGGTTGAATGGTGACGCTTCTCGCATCGCCGTGGGCGGAGATAGCGCCGGCGGCAATCTTACGGCTGCCGTCACACTTATAGCAAGGGATCAAAACGGCCCGCCACTGATCTTCCAGTTGCTGATCTATCCCGTCACCGATGCAACCGGCTCATCCCCTTCTATGATAGAGAATGCTGAAGGCTATGGACTGACCAGGGAAGACATGATCTGGTTCACAAACCATTATCTGAATAACGAGGACGAGCAGAAAAATCCTCTGGCCTCTCCACTTCTCGCACCTGATCTGAGTGATCTGCCCCCTGCTCTGATTATTAGCGCAGAGTACGATCCACTGCGTGATGAGGGCGAGTTGTACGGTCAGCGCCTGAAAGAAGCAGATGTGCCTGTCACTATTACACGTTACAACGGTATGATTTATGGCTTTGTAAGTAGACCCTTTGATCGTGGCAAGGAAGCTTTGAACGAGTGTAGCCGCGCATTGCGGGACATATTCAAAAACTGGTAGAGCCACATTTGTGACTCTGATGTAATTTTCACGCAGAAAATTAAGAACGACCTGGGAAAAAAGGCTAGTTTAAATGAACCTTGACAGATCCTGACCCCTTTTCCCAGGATGCTTTTAAAACCTCAACAACGCCTCTGCGTGACCCAGCAACGCCTGGCCCTGCACCGACACGTTTTGATCCGCATCTCCATGATCACCAAAAGACGCATTTTCCAGTATCGAGATCATATGACCAGCAACTGCATTGCGTTGGGTGGTAATCTTTTGCAGCAAATTCTCCAGGTGAATGTACGTGCTATCACCAGAAGTATTGCTTTCCAGAGCCTGCGTTGAGATAGCCAGGCTCGTCAATCCCAGCAGACCTACAGGCGCGTTGATCTGCTTGTAGACGCGGGCAAGGTTCTCGTAGTAGCTGAGATGCTCACGCACCTCATTCGGCAATGCTTTGTTGGTTAGCAACTCGAACAGCACACGCCCATCATGCTGATAGTCATCATTCAAACCAAGCAGCTCCATCATCGTCGGACAAGTATCAGTGTGATCGGCCCAGATACTGCTGTTGATACCAAGATGCTGGACACCCGGTCCGACCATACCAAGCCACGTCGTATTGACATCAGGTGACACATCGCCGTGGTTCCAGGCAAAAGCGGCATCCTCGGCAACGCACGCCGCGTTACAATTGCGCGCACCCGTATACAGGTAATAATCGGGTTTGGCGAACATCGTAAAGGTGGGCGTGCGTGCCGGGTCAGCGGTAACCATATGCAGCAACTTCATCTCAACCTGCTCGGCCAGATAATTAGTTAACTTGTCCGTCTTGCCAGTAATGGGATTTGTTGCCGTGAGCGAAGCAACGCCACGCTCAAATGTACGTGTTACCGTCGCATCCTGCGCCGGGTTTCCTGTAAGATAAAAGTTTGGAGCTGAATCGGCATGTACAGTGAAAGGTGTGGTAATGTGCTGCTGAGTCGCCAGCAATCCAGTAACGTTGGCGTCTACCTCGCCAATTTTACTATATGTACAAGGCGTCGTAACTCCATTACAATTCGCTGGTGTGGGCGCACCACCTGCAAAATGATCTCCCTCATCAGCCGTGAAGACAAACAAACTATTGCTCTTGTTAATGCCATCCTTCGCCAGGCGCGTGAAGAATTTCCCGAACGCATCGTCGTACGATTTCAATGCCGCGACATATCCTGCTGAACCAGGGCCAAATGCAGTATCCGTAGTATGATTGTCATGCGCATCGGCGATATAGGCATACGTAACCGGCACACCATGCTCCTGCATCGCAGCCACATAGGACAGGGAGACGGCAGGCGTCATACTGTCAAAACCAGGGAAACCAATATTGCCATTGCCATCATTAATAACATTGCCGTTCAGATCCGTCAATGGACCATTCGGACTGATCTGCGGCGCAACAAACTTATGCCCGAAAAGTCCCTGATAACCAGTATAGCCACCGGGTTCCTGGGGTAGTTTATCAGCCTGCCCATTGGCACAGACCGCATTTCCCTTTGCGCAATGAATACCGATGCCTACGAAATCAGCAGCCGCTTTGGTTGGATTAGATAAAGCTTCGGCTGCCTCAGGTGAATTTGCACCAAAGACGGTGGGAACATCAACACCAGTATTCTCTAAACTTGTATTCGCAACACCAACCGAGCCGAAATTACAGCCAGCACGTGTGTAAGATACCCAGGGGGCGGGAGCGTTTTTGCCCTGTGCATCTAGCATCGTATAGGTCGTATCGCTCGGTGTCGATGTTGCATAGGCATCCACTGGTGAAGTCCAGTACGCGAAAGACCCCGCAGGCTGTGTGGTACCATCAGAGTTGAAATAACGATAACTGTTGGCGACTGGCTGCCCATGACGATCTCCATACACACCAGTTACGTCCGTAAGGATGTCGTCGGCTGTATGCGCAATCAACGGTGTGTGATTATTGGCAAGTACAGTGCCATTATTTTTGAGGAAATTCAGCAGGTTTGGCATCTGCTCCAGATCGGATGGTACATTGGGATTATCGCGCGTCAGATGCACATTGTCAAAAACTACATAAATAACATGCTTGACTGTACCCCCGGTGCATCCAGGTCACAGGTATTCTTCGTCGCATACACTGTCGGGCTCGCACTGGCAAATGATACTGTCCCAATGCCTAACAAGGTGAACAGAATTGTTCCTGCCAGGGTCACACGCGCAAAAAGTCCCCCTACACGTCCTTTCATACGCTTCTTGCTCCTTCTCTAAAAATACTATGAAGTCGTGTTCCTACAACTACAGGTATCAGATGTAGAAGACTATACTTTGGCTGATACATCACCGGGAGCAAGTATATCACTGGAATGTTAAATGAATGTTTACGGAAGTTTAATGAGAAATGGATGGCTCTCACTTGCAAGCAAGATATGGGTGCTTGCAGGACGAATTGAGAGAAAAAGCTCTTTTGAAACGGTCACAAAAGAGCCTTTTTCTCTACCCTGTCACTCGTAGCGCAATAGTTCATGGATGCGCAGGCGTAATGCAGTGAGAGCCGGGCCAACACTCGCAAACATAACAACAAGCAGGATAAACAACAGAGTTACCAAATCAACAGCGGATTGAAGAGAAAGTCCAGGGGTACAACCTGCTGACTGAGCATTGCAACAAGCCCATAGGCACTGGGTACACCAAGGACTGCACCAATCAGCCACGCTAGAACCGCGAAGGTCAACCCCTCAATCAGGAAAACAAGAGCCACACGTCGACTACTGCCCCCCAGCGAACGTAGAACGCCAATTTCGAGGCGACGTTCAAGTACAGACGAAGAGAGTGTACTGAAAAGTCCCAGTACACCAACAAGCGCCACGATTATAGTCACGAGATCGAAAATGGCGTAGACGATCTGCGCTGGCCCCTGATTCTGCTGAAATCTGCTGCTGAAGAGTGGTAATCTGGGCCGAAATACCACTGCGATCCAGGACTGCGTAGAGACTCTTTGCTAGCTTATCAACTGCTGCCGGTGAGTGATTATGAGCACGTACAAGCAAGTTCGATGCCTGATTGACAGGTGCATTACTGAGAGCATTCAATGCCTGAATACTGGTATAGGCAACTCCAAGCGTAACTCCCAGATCTTTGTTTAGATCGTGAACAATACCAACGATACGCCAGTGCTCCAGATGCTGATTGATGATGAAGGTCAGCTCATTACCAACCCGCAAACCCATACTTCCCGCGGCCACATCGCTCAAAACCAGTGTGTTCGGCTCATCTTTCGCCAACCAGTGGCCCGCAACTATATGACGCTGATAGAGTTGCGTATCTGCTAGCAGACCGACTAGATCTAGCTGGCCCTGAGCAACCTGTGGCAATTGTACAGTCTGTATCAGTCGAGGTTCTACAAGCGCCACACCCGGAATCCGATTTAGCTGGGTAAGCAACGGCTGATATGGACGAAGACTTACTGAGATCGTCATATCACTGCTATACGTGTGCTGCATTTCATCCAGAGTCGCACCAATCGAAGCCGTTGTGGTTTGAACTGAGAGAAAAACTGCTGCTGAGAGCATCAGAGCCAGCAACGTCAGAGAGGCTCGTATCGGCTTGCGGAAAACGCCGCGCAGACCAAGCCAAGCAGTTTGGGGTACCCACAAGAGCCTACGGTTCGCAGCACGTGTACGCCGACCAGCATACTGCACTCCATAAGCGGACATCGCCTGGCGCACGGTAATGCTTGTGCCACGTATCAGTGGAATAAGTGCGGACAGCAGTGGCAGTGCCAGCCCCACTACGAGGCTGATCAGGATTACCTGGGCTGAGAGTGTAAAAGGACCAAGGTTCAGAGCCAGAGACGCCGCAAAGTTCTGAGCAAGTACTGTGCCGCCAACAATACCCAGGACAATGCCAGCCACCGTGCCCACGCTGCCATAGATGCTTACCGAGATCAGGTAGCCACGTATGATAGTCCCACGCTGCCCACCAAGCGCTTTCATGGTGCCGATGATAGGAACCTGCTCGGTGATCAGTGTGCTTACCGTATTAATCAGCAGAAAACAGGCCAGTAGGAGCGCAATGAGCGAAACGACACGGATCACATTAAACACGCTGTTCACAATCACTTGATCAGAGCTGGTAATGACCTGTCCACTCACCCCAACACGCTGGAGACCATGTTGATGCAGATAGCCTACAATCGTCGTATCGGCTTGCTGGAGTGTCTGCTGGTTCGCGACGTGCAGCTTGACAAGAAGATCGTTTGGCCCGTTCAGATGCGCCAGGTGTTGCAAAACATCGGGACGCATATACGCCAGGCCATCCAGGTACATGTTGCCGCCTGTGCGTGCCAGGCCCACGATGCGCAGAGTAGTAGTACCACCAGCACTATCAATGGTAATGGCATCACCTAATGAGAATGGCTGGATGGTGCTGTCGCTGGATTCCATAACAACCTCGCCAGGGCCGGGCAGGTGCCCGCTGGTCAACTGAAAGGCCCCCAGCGCATTGGGCACATTATCAGGATTACCCATTATCGATAGATGCGTATAACCAGAACCGCTGTTGATGTGCCAGCGCGTATCATATTCGGTACGAAGGCGTATCCGGGCAACATTGGCAATCCTCTGCACGCCCGACAGCAAAGAAGCATTAATCGCCTGGCTCTGCGTATTATAGGCCATATCGGGCAAGGTACTGCTGCTATAGCGAAACGAGAAAGCACTGCCCATCATATCATCAGCGAAATTCACAGCAGTCAGACCAAGCGCACCGATCAAAATGCCCAGAATCACCAGAATGCTACGCCCCTTACGACGTGTGACATCTGTGATGGCTTTGTGAGTCAGCACGCCAGAAAAGTTCATTGTGCACCTCCCGCAGAGGATGGTGTTACAAGAGAAGTGGGAACAAGATAGGTGTCTATAATACGCCCATCAAGTAACTCTATACGCACACTGGCACGAGCGGCTAGATCGCGATCATGCGTAACGTAGATAACCGTCTTTCCCTGCTGCGTTAGATTGGCCAGTGTATCAAAGACCTGGTGAGCAGTATGCGAATCGAGATTGCCCGTTGGCTCGTCTGCTACCAGCACAGGAGGATCATTGGCAAGGGCACGCGCTATCGCAACACGCTGTTGCTCACCACCCGACAGTTCAGACGGCAAACGGTGCGCATGATCTTTGATGCTCACCAGTTCCAGGCAGTCCAGCGCACGTTCACGCCAGACGCGGCGCGGCAAACTCCCACCTCCACCAAGTTCAAGGGCCAGCAGGACGTTCTCAAGGGCGGTAAGCGTTGGAAGCAGTTGAAAAAACTGGAAGACAATCCCTACATGTCGCCCGCGCCAGCGTGCCAGCTTATTTTCGCTCCGGGCGCTCAATTCCTCTCCCCCGAACACGACGCGCCCACTACTCGGACGATCAATGCCTGTCAGAATATTGAGCAGCGTAGATTTGCCGCTGCCAGATGGGCCATTGATAGCAAAAAGACTCTGGTTTGGCACCACAAAGGTCATATCGTTCAAAATCATTACCCTGGTTGTTCCGCGAACCAATCGCTCGCGTGACATGTTCAATTTCAATTAGTGCATGTTGCATGGTAATATTCTCCTGGAAAAACTTTCACGATTTTCTTGTCGCGGAAGAAATATAAACGGAAATCATGACAATAAAATGAAAGCTCATTTCATATTTCTGTCATCTTTCTGCTGCATACTGGAAGAGTTAGAAAGGAGTCGATACCCATGCGCATACTCATCATAGAGGATGACTTTCACATGAATCAGGCACTAAAAAAGAGCCTGGTTGAAGAAGGGTATGCCATCGATGCGGTCTATGATGGCGTGGAGGGCGAAATGTATGCTGAAGGTACGACGTATGACGCAATCATTCTTGATGTGATGCTGCCACGTAAAGATGGCATTGCCGTCTGTCGTTCTCTACGACAGCGCCACGTCACGACTCCTATCCTGATGCTCACAGCACGCGATACAATCGAGGACCGTGTCCAGGGTCTCGACAGCGGTGCCGATGACTACCTGGTCAAGCCTTTTGCGCTGCACGAACTGCTGGCACGCCTGCGTGCGCTCTTACGACGCGCCTCCCCTCAAAAGAGCGGCCTGCTGGTCACCGGGAGCCTGGTTATCAATCCAGCAACACACGAAGTTATGCGCGGAAACGAACCTATCAAGCTGAACGCTAAAGAATTTGCATTGCTGGAGTATTTTATGCGCCACCCCAATCAGGTGCTAAAGCGGGAAATGATCGAGAACCACATCTGGAGCTATGACTTTATCAGCACCTCCAACGTCGTAGATGTCTATGTGAGACGCCTGCGCCGTAAAATCGATGATCCATTTCCCGAAAAGCTGCTTGAAACGATCTACGGATTAGGCTACCGGCTGCGTATCTGCGAAAACAAGTGAGGAGGTTAAGCATAATGCAAGCAACTATTCTCGCAAAAATGCGTTCACCCAGGCCAACAAAGCGCCTGCTACGCCACTTCTATAGCTTGCGCTTCCGGCTGGTACTCTGGTATCTGCTCATTCTGGCGATCACCCTCTGCTCCTTCAGTGTGACTATCTACCTGCTCCAGCAGGAAACACTCTACAGCGAAGCGGATAACAATTTGCAGCCGGTCATTCGAGCACTACCTGATCTCTATGATTCCCAGTCCGGTCGTCTAACAGGCGTAAATACAGGCGTATATGCAGATATGTATGCCGATATGACTGTCAGCATCTTGCTCAATCCACAGGGGCAAATCGTGCAGACTGCTGGTAGGCCCGGCACCCCTGACTTTTCGCGCCTCCCTGTACATCTTTTTCTCTCCTCAAATTCTGCTAATAGCCAGACAGAAGTAGGTTTTAGTGCCGCCGCAAAGCGAGATATTCATTTCTTCTCCACACGATCAGCGATCATCAATCAGTCCGCTCCACAACCATGGAACTCATACGCGTTCGAAACAGTCACTATTACGAACAGGCAGGGCAAACTCCTGAATTTTGTGCTGGTGGGCCAGCATACCGATATCCCAGATCAGTTAAATCACCTGGCAAACATTCTTATTATCATCATCCCGTTGGCTCTGCTCGTTTCGAGCGTAGGTGGCTACTGGCTGGCTTCCAGGGTCATTCGCCCGCTACAGACGCTTACACAAACCGCGCAAGAAATCGGCGCAACAGACCTGCACCGCCGCCTCAACCTGAAACGACGCGATGAACTGGGCGCACTGGCCACAACTTTTGATAGCATGCTGGGCCGCCTGGAAGGAGCATTTGAACGTCAACGGCAATTTACTGCCGACGCCAGCCACGAACTACGCACCCCCCTTAGCATCGTCAATACTGAGATTGCGCGTGTTTTGCAACGGCCACATCCCCTTGAGGATTATATCCAGGTCCTGGAAATCACTCAACAGGAGAACCAGCGCATGGCCCAACTGGTTAATGGTCTTCTGACATTAGCCCGCGCAGATCAAGGGCAGACCAGCCTACAACGCGAGCGACTCGATCTGAGCGAAATTGTTGTCGATGCGGTGGAACGGCTCGCCAATGAGGCACAACAGTATGGTATCGAAATTCACCTTTCGCACCTTGATGAACTCTTTGCATGGGGTGATCGGCTCTATCTCACGCAACTCTGTACTAACCTGTTAGAAAATGCCATCAAGTACAGCGCCAATAGCGGGAAGTGCGTCGATGTCAGATTGGAGCGCCGACATGATCAAGCTCGGATACAGATTATTGACGAGGGGCCGGGCATTACTGCGGAACATCTGCCATACATCTTTGAGCGCTTCTATCGTGTAAACCAGTCCCGTACGCATAATCAGCCCATTGGCAGCAAGGGCAGTTTCGCAGGTAACGGCCTCGGTCTCTCCATTGCCCGCTGGATCGTGCAAGAACACAGTGGCTCCATCCAGGTCCAATCCTCCCCAGGCAAGGGCTCAATCTTTGAGATTTGCTTACCTCTAGAGAAATGAAGGGTTCTTCAGCAAGAACCCCTATTCATCCCCTTCATGCCCCGGCTGCTGCAAAGGCTTCACAACCGCTGGAGCCTTCCCCCGGCTGGGATGGAGCCAGGACTTCACGCGCAGATACAACGCCATCAACCCGCTGAACCATAATCCACCATACACATAACCTGCCATCACATCGCTCGGCCAGTGCGCACCCAGGTAGACGCGCGACGGACCAACTAGACTGATCAACCCGGTCATAATAGCAATCAGAGTGTCACGTAATTTGCTTGAACGCCAGTTGGTCGCCAACAGATAGATGAGTAGTCCATAAAAGTTGACAAAATACATCACATGCCCACTTGGAAAACTTGGCTCGTTGATGACACGCACCACCGTCACCAGTTCTTTAGTCGGACGCGGACGCTTAATCAGACCCTTAACCAGCGTATTCAGAATGGTAGAGGTAGAGGTGAGCAGAACAAAGATCGCCTCCAGGCGGAAGCGTAGCGCCCAGAAGATACCCGCGCTGCCAATTGTTAGAGGTATGGACCATTTGGGAAACCCGATCTCGGAAATGGCATAAAAAAAACGCCGCACCCAGGGATTTTGTCGCCTTTGCAGTTCCCTGGTGATCGCTATGTCACCGGGAAACAACTGCGTCTTTCGTGCAATCACTGAGATCATCACAATGCCCGAAAGGAGCCAGAGCCAGAGTGCCATGAAGATCGTGCCTCGTGAAACCGCCCGGCGACCCGATACCGCTGTTTGCGCCGCTATACGCTGGGCCTCACTCACTGCTGGCTTGACGTTCTGTTCCACTACCGCAGTTGCTACATCTGGTAAAGTGACAGGGGATACCTGAGGCAGAGCTGTTGTCGCCCTTCCTACTTCTGTGCTAGCTACTTCTGGAGATTTACGCTTCTTATTTAGCATACAGTGGGCCTTTCTCTTCTACATGTTCTTCTTTTTTCGTCAACTCACCATCCTTGAACAACTCATGGCTTTGCGAGCGTGTGTAATGCAGGGTACGTTTTCGCTTCCCACTGCTGAAATTGCGTCCTGCTGCGACCTTCTCCGACACAAATGCATTCAGTGCTCCTGGTACAACCGTTATGGTTGCTGGCGTGACACCCTGAGAAACCCCATCGGCGTGCATTTCGACTGGTGTCTCAGCATAGATACGAAGCGATTTCGCCTTGCGTCGCGTGATCTTTGGGACAAACGCACGCCTCCCCTGACTGATAGAAAAGGCATGACGTAGATATTCTATCTTACTAAAATTTTTGTAGATCAAGACATCAAGCAACCCATCATCCATGATCGCACCAGGCGCAAAACTAAAATGTGCGCCATAATAGGGCGTATTGCATATACTCACCTGAATTGCATTATAAGATCGGCTCCGGCGTTCATCAAAGACAATGCGAAAACGCGTCGATTGAAAAGCGAATAGCTTCGAGAGACCAGCAAAGATACCGTGCAGCGTCGAACTCCATCCCTTGCTTTTGATCTCCTCTGCCGCTGGAAAGAGCGCAGCCTCTAATCCAACTCCTGCAACCTCTAGAAAGACCTGGTCGTTGATTTTGCCTACATCGATAGGTCGAGTTTTCCTTCCAGCGATAATCTTACATGCCTCGTCGATATCTTCGGGAATTGCCAGACTGCGTGCTATATTGTTCATTGTTCCTACCGGAATAATCCCAAGCGTTCCCTTTGTACCGATCAGACCTGCCGCAACCGCGTGAATAGTACCATCTCCACCTGCGGCAATAATAATCTCCACCCCCTCTTCTGCCGCCTCTTGGGCCAGTCCACACCCTGAATCTTCTGGCGTGGTATATCGTACCTCCGCCTCTATACCCTGTTTTCGGAGCGCCGTAACAATACGCGTCTCGTACTGCTCCCCTTCTCCTTCGTTTGAAGCAAGCATAGAAGCGCCTGAAACCGGATTAAGAATAAGGACAGCATGCATAAGTATCCACTCCCTCGCATCCGTTGCGCTAAGACCAGAAATAGTTGGTGCATTTCTATTAAAATATTTACGTTGCCTGAGTACGAGACGTTACATTCTCATCTCATGTGTAACACGGCTCAGGCGCTGCATTGGTGTCAGTCACTCTGAATAGGGTGAAACAAAAACGACTTCCTTCTCCCTCTCGCCCGGAACTCTCTACCCAGATATGTCCTCCCATGACTTCAACCAGTTGTTTACTTATGTAAAGTCCAAGGCCACATCCTCGTACTGATGTGGCAAGGTCTCGCTCAAGGCGCACAAATTTTTCAAAGAGAAATGCCTGTTCCGCTGGTGGAATGCCGGGGCCAGCATCCGTTACGCTAATATACACACGTGGACTCGCTCCAGTTTGTTCAAGAGTATCCTCCTCCAGAATCGCACCAATAACAACACGCGTATGCCTGGAGGCGTACTTGAAGGCGTTTGAAAGGAGATTACTCAGCACGCGGCGCAAATATTGTCGATTTGCCCACACGTTCAGTTGCCCAGGCATATCTAGCTGAATAACAAAATCCTCCACCTGGTGGGGATCAAAACTCTCAAGCACCTCGTACACGACTTCGATGATCTGGCATACCTCCATCTCAGAAGGTTTCACCCCATTGACCTGAGCTACATCTAATACATTATTCACCAGGAGCATAATAGCTTCATAACTTCCCAGCGCCTTGGAAAGATAGTTAGTTTGCACTGTATGATCCATTTGTTCATGATAGAGATTGAGAGCTTCTAACCAGCCGCCCAATGCCATAAGAGGACTACGTAATTCGTGATTCACATTCAGAATAAACTGATCCTTTAACTGATTCAATTGTCGTTGGCGTTCATAGGCATTAGTAATACGATGTTCCGCCTGTAATGCCGTAACTTGCTGCTCGTAGGCGATAAGCCGCTGCCGTTCGGCCTGAGCCGCTTGTTGACGCGCAATCTCCGCCATATCTAAAAGATAGCGCAGATAATGGATAAAAACTCCTTCCGTTAGCAAAGCGATCATGCCCGTAACAAAACCAGTAAGCAGAGGAGAAGGCCAGAAAATACTATGATTGTTCACACTAATAGCAATAGCCATGCTTACAGCGATGAGGCCTGTACCAATAAAGGTACCTCGCTGTTTGAAAAGCCAGGCGGCTACTGCCAGCGGAAGCGCTAAAAGAGGGCCATTATACTGTGAGAAGAGGTAGGAAATGAAGCACGCAATGAAACATAATACTACGATGCAAATACGTACAATACAGGGTAATTTGAGAAAACGAACGGACAGGGTGTTGAAATAGCGCATATTTCTTCCCTTCCACTTATGTAACGTTCTATTTATGAAACCGAGCGCCAATTTTTTCTATCACGAAACACAATGTAGTATAGCACATTTTTAACACTGTAACATTAAAAACATCTCAAAATTTCATCTAATGCTTCAATCAGTATCTCCCAAATTTTATTTTGCCATTATAACCACGCAAAGCAGAGCTATCGTGCTTCACCTTAGCCGCCTTCCTCTTGTCTGTGTTCAAGACATTGCTGGAAACCCTGTATCAGGCGAGAGGGATTTGGTCGGGCTAGATCTAACATGTAAGCAGTATCACTGAGGTGCCAGAGAGGAGAAAAGAAGAGTTTCTTTGCCAACAACTCCCCCGATCTGTTATATACATGGGCATAGATCTTTCCGATCATACGTTCGGGAGCCTGAGCACACCAATGGTCAAAGACACTATTAATCAGGACAACAAAATGTTGCCACTTGTGTGAACGCAAGACAACCGATGGCACGTAGAGATTATAGGTGCCCGGCCTGTCAAACGTTAGAATATCTTTTTGTGGATCCAGCTCAGCCTCGCGCATTTCACCACGCAAGAGCTTCAAAATCGTTTCTTCCTCTAGCGGAAGCATATTCATCACGCCCCATAAATCACGCCGCTCATTTTTCCTGAAAAGAAGGCGATAGGTATATGGGTTTCGCTCATACCACTTTCTAATAATCGATGGGTTGGTGGTTTGCTCACCGAAGATAGGATACTCCAGATCATAAATATTCCCGATATCAGTACCTTCTAACCAGTCCGTTTCACCTACACCTACCTCTTCTCCCCCCACCCCCTGCTTGAACTGATTGCTCATATGGGCAATCTCCATAAGACTATACATCCCATGCTTACTGACAGACGTCGGGTAATATTTGGTAATCTTTCCCTCCTTCACAAGTCGGTAAAACGTCGAGGCGGGAATATTCAACATCTCTATGGCTTCGCTGGCAGTCAGATATCTGGTCATTATTCAGTCTCCAATTCTGTTCTTGCTCTGATTATACCATAGTCAAACTCTCATTAGAAGCAATTCTTCCTATTCCTCTTGAAAATCTTGAAATTTTCATGTATAATGAATTGAGATAATTGGTAGTTTACAAAATTATTGAGAGACTATCGGATACCTTGAGGATTGAGAACATGAGTGAAAACAAAAGTGCAATCGCACAACTCCGTGCACAGATCGAAGCGGAGTGCCAGGTAATCCAGAACATGAGGTTGTTTTCTGCTGGAGCATCTCATGAGGCCATCAGACAACGTTATCAGTGCTTAGCGAGCTACCATAACCAACTAGAATTGATTATTGGTGACGAGCAGGCTACCACTACTATTGTGGACATTTACGACAATGTGGTCAAATAATGCCAAACGTTTTTATACATTAAAAATTCCACGAAAGGAAAGTAGATTATGATACCCGTAAAAGTTGCAAGAGTCCTGCGTCAGGAAAAGTCATGCCACATGATTTTTGTTCTACTCGACGAACAACATCAGATGGCTCTCCCACTCTTATTCACAGATGTGCGATCTCCTCTTCCAGATGTCCGTAGTACTCCTGATGTTTCTTACGATGAGATCAATTCTACTGAACCTTTGACGAGTGATTTCATTGTTCATATCATTCATGCACTTGGTGGTACAATTGAAGAGATCAGCATTGACGCGTTGCATGAAGATCTCCTCTATGCACACGTACGATTACATACCAATAGTGCTTCCCATACTCTCAAAGCACGCCTTGATGATGCTCTGCTTCTTGCCCTGCGTTTGAACTGCCCATTAACTGTTGGCGAGGATGTTTTGTATCGCATGGGTGTATCCCTGGTTGGTAAAGGAGAAACTCAGGAGAAACAGATCGATGCGGTCATTGCGCTGATGATCTGGTTACCGCTTCGTATATCCCCTCACCCACCTGTCACTTTTAACTCCTTGCTGACCTCCGGTACCCCCCGTAATCTGGATTTCACGCAGGCTCTGCGTGGTTGGATGGTCTTTGGGTATCCTCTCAACCCGAAAGCCTACGACATTCACTTTGACTCAGACATCACCTATAGTGGGAAAAGTACCTTTGCCATCACCCTCCACGACACTGAGCACTCCGCACAAGAATCCGTTATCAAGGATAGGATCGTCTCATTGACGCATGAGGGCTTCCTGGCAACGAATTATCGCGGTCAACGCCTCCACATGACCGCTTTTGCTAGAGCAGAAGGGGTGAAACGCGCCAATTTCCATCTCGCCGTCATAGGACCAACCATTGAACCCAATACGGTGCGCATCACTCAACATATGACCAGTACTCAACTGCATCCAATTGAAGGGACAAGCGATTGGACAGCCTACGAACTGGTTATCGATGTTCCCGAGAATGCTAACTCCATTCAGGTCAGCTTCAGCCTGGAAGGTCATGGCAAAGTTTGGCTGGATAGCATTCGCTTTACCGCTGTAGACAAAACGATTCCTCTGACTGGAACACGCATCATCCCGCCTCCTCCGCACCCCCAGAATCTAGATTTTGCGCATGGCCTGGAATTCTGGCACCTGACAGGTACATTCCCACAGGACTATGCATATATCTTCAATTCTGTACCATTCTCTGATAGCCTGTCATCCATCTGCATCGCATCTATGAGACCAGAGCCACGTGGCAGCATCATCCTCCAACAAACCTTAAATCCGCTTGACTACCGGGGCCAACGCGTACGCTTCTCCGCTACCATCAAATTAAGCGACGTTGAACACCAGGCCGCCCTCTTCATAAGTACCGGTATCGCCGCAAACGAGGAGAAGGTGAAACGCACCTTCCAGGGAACATCGGATTGGACAGAGTATGACGTGATCCTCGATATTGTCAATCCAAATTCCTATATTAACTTTGGCCTCATTCTCCATGGCCAGGGACAGGTTCGATTGGCGGATGCTCGCTTTGAGGTCTTAGGTCCGATCTCATAAGTGGAGCCTTATGAGACCGGGCCTCATCGCCTTATTGAAGCCAAAACAAGCAAGCTTACTCTTTTTTCTCGATTAAGCAAGATAGCGCAAAAACATGCTTTTAATGAGCGATTGTCGCACTGCAAATAAATAACTGTTATGGCATAGGAAACATAAAAATCTAGATAGACAGTAATAACGCTCTATACTGAGTGACCATATATGTTATAATGACGCTGCAAGAATATGTTGCCTGGTGCGTTAAATGATACATTTCTACACCCGGAATGTAGCCCAACATACACCCGGCAACATGTTTTACTACCGGCTGTATTACACGCTTTTCTCCAAAGTGTACAAACACAAACAATCGAAGGTCATGTTGATAACATTCGTGCACGACCATCATCCCCGGCAGCATGCGTACCCACTTCGTTGATCAAGGAATATCCCTGTCCGCAGAGAAAAACCTATAAGATCTGGCCCACTCTGCCTATAGTGAAACTTTCTTTAAGCTTCTTTAGTGTCAATAATTGAGCTTACTTGTATATTTATGATGAAAAGGTTTACACCATCTATGGCAAAAAAGCAGCGGAAGAGCACTGACGAAATCAAGCCGGGTATGTCTGTTGAAGCAACACAGGGTGATCTGGGCGAAGAGGATATTAGCAGGCCGAAAGTAAAAGATGTCATCTACGATAAAAATGGCAACGTTGAAAAGATTGTACTTGAGAAAGGTCTTCTCTTCAAAAAAGAACTAGAGATTCCCGCTGAGCGCATTCAAAGCATCAAGGGTGCAACGGCTTCTGAAGAGGGCAAAGTGAGAATCGATGCACGCGAAGCTGAAATTGAGGCATTAAATACACTTGGTTCCGAGGAGCTTGTAGCCAGAAATAAGCTGACACATCAAAAGGGAAAAGGCATCCTTGACGAGGTAGAAGAAAATATACCCACCGCTGAAAGTGTACGCGCGATGGAGCTAATCAGCGAATTGCGGAATAAGCAACCAGTAGAAACTTCTCAGCAAGAGGCCGATCAACAGGCCAATACTCGCCCGAGTATGTGTACGCTTCTTCTCCGTGTACTGGGACCCGGTTTTATTGCTGGCATGGCAGGCAACGACTCGTCAGCGGTAACGACATACGCTATCGACGGAGCGCAAAACGGCTATGGTCATCTCTGGCTATTACTGCTTTCAACACCTATGTATCAGGCCGTCCAGTACACCTGTGCGAAAATTGGACGTGTCACCCAACAAGGGCTGGCCGAAGTGTTGCGCGAAAACTATGGCCGTCCGGTCGCTATTCTAGCCGCACTTGTGCTCATTATCGCTAATGTCGCCATGATCGCGGCTGATCTTGTTGCGATCAGTAGTGGCCTCGAATTGATTACTGGCATTAGCTGGCTCTGGTTCGTCATTCCCATTGCAGCCATCCTCTGGTATTTTACCGTGTTTCGCAATTTTGAGACGCTCAAGAAGATCTTTGTGATTATGAGCCTGGCTTTTGTCGTCTATATTGTCACAGCTATTATTGCACATCCCAGTTGGGGTAGCGTCCTCTTTGCAACCTTTGTGCCACATGTTAACCTTGACTTCGCCAGCATCAGCGCAGGTGTCGCTTTACTAGGTGCAACAATTTCTCCCTATAATATCTTCTGGCAGGTACAGGGCGAAAAAGAGGAGAAGCGTTCCGGTACCACCATGCAGAAGATACGTTTTGCCGCCCTCGATATTGCTATTGGCGTGGTCAGTGGCAACCTTATTGCCTACTTCATTATTGTGACGACTGCAACTACGCTTTTCAACAATCCACATCATCATAGTGGCATTACCAGTGCTGCCGATGCCGCTCAGGCACTGGTCTACGTACTCGGCCCGTTTGCCCGCTACATGTTTGCCATTGGTTTAATTGGAGCTGGCCTCGTGGCAATCCCGGTCCTGCTCGCCAGTACTTCCTATGCTGTAGCTGGTACCTTTGGCTGGCCCGTTGGTCTCTCTAAAAAGCCCTGGCAAAATGAGGGCTTTTATCTGATTTTGACCCTAGCTCTCCTGGTTAGCCTGGTGCTGGCATTATTGCACCTTGATCCAATCACTTTGATCTTCTGGGCCAACGTTCTGTCCGGTGTCCTGGCACCTGTCCTGGTGATCTATCTGCTCATCGTTGGCAATAATCGTAAAATTATGCGTGGCCGACCTCTCAGCCTACTCACTAATATTGTTCTCATCATAACTGTACTGGTTATGGTTGCCGCAAGCATACTTCTTTTTTATGGATTGTTTACTGGTCAGAGATCGTAATACAAATGTCTAAATTGGATAAGGGCCACGTTGACAACGCCTGCAATTCATCGTTTCCTTCCTCTTCGTAAGAGGAGATGATAAATCATGGGCGTCGTCAACGCGACCCCTACACCTTTTAATCGTCGTTCTTCTCCCTAACGATCAGGATATTGCTGCGTACCACCCTGTGGCCTCGTCGGCTGTTCCTGATACGCTGGTTGTCCTTCCACATACGGACGATTGTTCAGTTCCTCGGCCTGCATGTCAGCAGCAGTTCTTGCCTGGCTGACATTTCGCTCGACGCTCTGCTGGGCACTATATTGTGAAGCTGCTGCCGTCAGGCTCCCCTCACCTCGTGCCAGCCAGCGCTGGGCGGCTTCTCGTCCACCTAGACCAAATGCCAGGCCGAATGCCAACGCCAACGCGCCCATAATTGCCATGAAGAGGATCTGAATCAAGGCAGGCGCTATCTGCAGTTGCTCAAGCGCAATCAATGCTGCGAAACCCATAATAGCGTAACGGGCAATATTCGCGAACACGCTGGGATTGCCAACATTCGTCTTCGCCATTCCGCCACGCACAAGGTCCGCTACTACGGTAGCGGCTAACGTTCCCAGGAACAGGACCAGAATGGCAACGAAGACATTCGGAATATAAGCAATTACCTGCCCGAGCAGTGTACTGACTGAGGTCAGACCAAGTGCATTTGCAGCCGGTATCAGGAAGATCAGAAGGATAAACCAGAATACAATCTTCCCTAGCAAACCTGCTGCATCCATGTTTAGCCCCATCTGCTGCTGTAAGCGCGTCAACCCGATACGGTCCGCTATACGATCAAAACCAATCTTGCGTAACAACCATGTTACCCCACGCTCCAGTAAACCCGCGATTATCCAGCCGATAGCTAAAATGACGATGAAACCAAGTAGCTTCGGAATAAAGGCGAAAACGAGTGCGATCGCACTCGTGAATGAGGTAATGATTGATATACCCAATCGGTAACCACTGGCATGATAATTCCTCCTGGATTTTCTAATATTTCTACAAAATCTGTTTACTATACGCTTCCGAAACGAAACTCGATGCAATAGTTAACCGTATAAAAAATTGATTTAAAAGTCAACAATAAGGTGTTAAGCGTTTTCTAATTTTTTATGCAATCAATTCTATGGATGAGTATACAACTCTTACTATTCCGTTAAAATAACTTCTCAACTCCTAGAAAACTTTCATATCATTGACATTTTTGCTACAGCACTTTATAGTGTATAACTATGAATAATAATGCGACGATAGTATCTAAGGAAACTGAGCAACTAGTTCTTGTAGTTGAAGATGATTCAGACCTCCGTCAAACCATTCAGTGGATGCTAGAGGATGAGGGCTTTCTGGTGGAAACGGCTGCTGATGGGAGAGAGGCTCTGGATCGTGCAGCACAACGCAAACCATCCCTGGTAATCCTTGATATGGGACTTCCCATTATTGATGGTAATGGTGTGGCAGCAGGCTTGCGTTCCACCTATGGTGATAATGTGACTATCCTGACTATGACGGCTGATGGCCGTGCTGCCGAGAAGGCTCAACGTATTGGCGCTATAGGTTACTTGAGCAAACCCTTCGACCTCGATGCACTCGTGAATGCGGTCCGTTCGGCTCTCAATACATAAGATACTCAGGTCAGGCAAACACCTGGGTACAATAAACGTAGCCCATACACACCTAGCGCGGATCAATCTGGCCCCTGCTGTGTTAGGGATATCGACTTCGATACGTCACACACTTCTCTTCCTCACCTTTATTATAGCATGCTCTACTGGAATATAATGCAGATAGAGGGGACATGTAGATACAGCAATAAGGAATCTTAAGCATTCCATCACCTCAGTTCTGGAAACTTTTTATCGTCAGCAATCGTGAAGGAGTTGTAAGCACTACGTTTTCGCAAGTAGACCAAAGCCTTTTAAAGCTTTGCAACCTATTATGTAAGGATCGATACATGACAACGCGTGATGCCCCTGCACAAAATGAGACGCTCTTCGAAAATCCCTTCCAAATGGAAGATCTGATGGTCTTTGATGAGAAGACGCTGCACACAATGCTGATGCGCAGCGAGTTCGGCCTGACAGTCGAGTCTCTGGCCCGCTCTCTCCACAGCATGCAGGGACCACTGCTAAAGCGCATTCAAAGCAATCTATCACCCCAACAACGCTCGCTTTTCTTGCAGCAGCTTCGTCACCCGCTTTCGCAAAACGAGGTGGCATGTGCACAACGCCAGGTGCTCGATGGCCTCTTCTGGGAACTGACCTACTGGAAAACACCTGAATTATATGAAGAATTGACGGAAGGCGAACGTCTGCACCCCGGCATCTTTGAACATCTGCAACCAGACCTGCAAGGCAAAACCGTGCTTGATGCTGGTGCAGGTAGTGGACGCGCTTCACTTGAATGTATCCGCTACGGTGCAAAACTGGTCTACGCAATTGAGCCATCCCCTGGTCTACTCCATATTTTGGAGCAAAAACTGGGCCATCGTGTCAATGGTCAGCAAGTCATCCCACGTACAGGTCGCTTCGATACTCTTCCCTTAGAGGATAACAGCGTTGATCTTGCCCTCTCGTGTTCCGCCTTCACTGCTGCTCCAGGACGGGGGGAGAACCAGGACTGGCCGAAATGATCCGTGTAACTCGTCCTGGTGGCAAAATTGCGCTTATCTGGCCCAGACCCGAGGATCGTAACTGGCTACATTCTCATGGATTTCGCTATGTTTCACTGCCCTTACAACAGGAAATGCGTGTCCATTTTCGTTCTCTGAAAAGTGCGCTCCGTTGTGCTCATCGCTTCTACGCTCACAATAAAGCTGTTGCTCAATATATTCTCACCTGGCACAAGCCTGAAATCCCTTTTTCCCTCATTGGCCTCAATCCACCTAACTATTATTGCTGGCTTGAGGTGAAGAAGGCTGATAAATTCTGAAACTGCCCCTATCACAGCCTGACAGAAGAAAGGAAACAACACTATGTTTTCAAAAACACAAGTGAATTCAACAAAGAGCTGGATTGAGACTCCACCACGCAGTCCGCAAATTCGTCGCCTGAGCGAACAATTAATCTCTAGCATCCCCGGGTTGGACAAGATAGCGGAAACGATGCAGGGCGTGGTCTCGAAACTCTATGGGCAACCCGGTCAACCAACCTACGCCGTTAAGGATTTCCTCAATGGTAAATGGGTCGGCCATGCTCTCCATCCCGCACTGGTTGCGTTCCCTCTCGGCTCATGGACCGCTACCCTCGTCCTCGATCTTGCATGGTTAACTGATGAAAACGAAGGCATGGCCCGTGCCGCTGATATCACTATGTGGACCCGGTCTCGCCGGCGCTCTGGGTGCTGCTGCTACTGGCGTGACAAGTTGGGTCGATACGGATGGCCCCGAACGCCGCACTGGTATCTGGCATGGACTTCTCAACGGCGTCGTTACGCTCTTAAACTTTGGTTCCGCTACTTTGCGCCTGACTGGTCGACGTCGTACCGCCATTACGCTTGCTTCAACGGCCTATGCTCTTTCTCTCTACACTGCCTATCTGGGTGGCGAACTTGGCTATTCCTTCGGCATTGGCGTAAACCATGTCGCCTGGGAGGGCGGTTCAGATGATTATGTCGCTGTTCTGGATGAAGACGATCTCAAACGCGGCAAACTGACACGCGTCGATGCCGCTGGTATTCCCGTCGTCCTGCTCAAAGATGGCAAAAATATCTATGCTATTGCTGCGACCTGCTCTCACCTCGGTGGTCCCCTCGACGAAGGCCGCTGCGAGAATGGCGTGGTCTACTGCCCCTGGCACAACTCCGGCTTCTCCATAAAAGACGGTAGCGTCGTCAACAGCCCCGCCGTTTACGCACAACCTACCTTCGCCGTTCGCACCCGCAAAGGCAAAATCGAGTTACGCCGCCTCGAACACGCCTAAATTCTACACTGACCGGGCAACTCGTCTGGGTAGGATCAGCGCTGTGCGCACGATGTCGTCCCTACCCAGGCCTCCTGCATCTCTAACAATTGAGATTTGATAGGGCACTATCCCGATATATATTGATCCTGGTCCCTATTGCCTCTTCTCAAGCTCTTCCAATTCATTTATGTTACCTCTTCTAAGCGTTCTCTAATTTGGTTTAGTTTCTCCTTACAATCAATTATAGCAGAGATTTCCATTAACAAATTCCATTGCATTCTATAGAATAAAGAGTTACCCTAATAGCAAGACACAGAAATAACTCATATTCCTACCCTACGAAAAGAGGTTACCCATGCAAACTCAACAACCAGTTTCGCCTGTCGATATGACTATACTCTCTGATGCCTGCTTAGCTCAACAAGTACTGGCTGGCGATCAAAGAGCATTTGAAATAATAGTACGTCGTTATAATACGCCTCTATTTAATTTTATCTGCCACTTTCTGGGCGATTATGATCAGGCATGCGACGTACTACAACAGGTATTCATGCGCTTCTTTACTTCTCTGCCCAAACTTGGAACCGGAGATCCCTTCAAATCCTGGCTCTTTCAGGTAGCTCGTAACTGCTGTGTCGATGAACTGCGCCGCCGTCGCCGCTATGCCATTCAATTTTCGCAGTTGGAGGCGGAGAACGATGAAAACGATATCTCATTCCTCAACGAAATTCCCGATACCAGTCCCTTGCCCGAAGACCTGGCCGAGCACCACGATCTCCAGCAAGTACTCGGTCAAGCTATTCAGTCCTTGCCGCCGAAGTTCCGTGCCGTAGTCCTGTTGCGTTACACCTCCCAACTCAGTTTCGCCGAGATCGGACACACGCTGAACATGCCAGAAGCTACCGCCAAAACCTACTTTCATCGGGCCAAAGTTCTCTTGCGCAAAATACTCAGTGGTCAGTTGCAAACGGTCTATGCGTCCTAATATCGGCAAAGGAGATTTTATACATGCCACAATTACATGGTGCTATTCTCGATATCGATGGTACACTTATTGATAGCAACGACGCTCATGCCCATTCATGGATTGAGGCCATGGCCGAACAGGGCTATAACGTTCCTTTTGAGAAAGTGCGTCCCCTGATTGGTATGGGTGGCGATAAAGTCCTGCCCGAAGTGTTGAACATCTCAAAAGATAGTCCCCAGGGCAAAAAGATAGACCAGCGGCGCAGTGAGATCTTCCAGCAGCGCTACCTTCCCAACGTGCGGGCCTTCCCACACACCAGGGAACTCCTGCAATATATGCATGATCGGGGCTTAAAACTGGTCATTGCGACATCTTCTAAACAGGAAGAGCTCAATAAGCTACTCAATATCATCGGCCCTCATGTCTCTGATCTATTCATACAGGAGACCACGTCTAGTGACGCGCCACAATCCAAACCGAATCCTGAAGTAGTGGAGGTCGCTTTACAAAAGAGTGGCTCCAAATCGGACGAAGTTATCATGATCGGCGATACTGCCTTCGACATAGAAGCCGCTGCAAAGGCAGGCGTCAAAACCATTGCCTTCCGCTGTGGGGGTTGGTCCGACTCTGATCTCAAAGGTGCCATCGCCATATACAACGATCCCGCTGATCTTCTAGCTCATTACGATGAATCACCACTCGCGCCGAATAAAAATGCTATGTCTGGCACGCCATAAAATGAGGCAAGCGTCCTATTCACGTTAATAATATCTTCAAAAGATTGTTATTAGACTACCGCCTTGCCTGGAATATCTGACGGTCGGGCAAGCGTATAGCCGTCAAGGTGCCGCTTTTATAGGCACCTGTATCTATGCCGATTTTGTTGGGTTGCAGAAGTGGTTCGGAGAATGACCAGTGGCCAAATACAACAGGTTTGCCCCAGCTGTAATCGCTCTTCAAGAAGCCTTTTGCACCCCACATCTTCATCATCTCGGGGGTACGTTGTGCTGACTTACCAGGTTCCAGTCCAGCATGGACATAATACGCATACTCATCTTCGTACTCGACGCGCGTCCCTTCTAACCAGAAGCCTACAGAGAATGGAATTTTACTGTTACAATTATCCCAGACATCGAGTGCACCCTCCATGTCAGGTGGACGCTGGAAGCGAACTCCGTCCCATTCGGCCAACCAGGCATCATCGTGATTGCCACGCAGAAAGACACAGTTTCTGTGCTTGCGTTGTAGTTCTATCAGCGCCAGGATCGTTGCAATTGAATCTTCGCCACGGTCCATGTAATCGCCAAGAAAGACGAGGGTGTCTTGTTCACACAAAGGGAGGTGAGTGAGGAGTTGTTGCAGGAGAGTAACCTCACCGTGCAGGTCGCCAATCGTGTAGGTCACAGGTAAATCGGGCTGGTCTTCCACGTTCTTCTCACTCCAGGTCAGATTTAAACATTATCATTAACAATTTACTTGCGTTTGTCCAACTATCATAGCATAAAAGATTTCGCATGCTACTTCTCTATTTCTCAACGAGAGTAGAGATAGCAAAACCTGGCTAATCAGGGAATGTGACTGTTCACTGATTAGCCAACATACAGTGGATACTACTGCTGCTGCTGCCCAGAAGATGATGGTGATGAATAAGATGATTGACTATACGGTGCCTGCGGTTGACCAGGAATATATTCCGATGGATAAGGTTGACCATACGGTACCTGGGGCTGGCCAGGAGCATACGGCTGACCATACGGTACCTGGGGTGCGTACTGGCCAGGAGCATACGGCTGACCATACGGTACCTGGGGTTGTGCATAAGGTTGCTGGGGTGCGTACTGACCAGGAGCATTGTATGTAGTCTGCTGCACTGAGGGCTTTGGCTGACTCCGAGCTTTGGTACCACGCACGATAAAAACGATACCCACGATGGCAATCGCAATACCAGCAACGATCCAGTAAGGGTAAATATAATCACCACCCATCATCGCGGCGATGGAGATGAGAGCACCAGACGGAATCATAATAATTCCGACGATAATCTGCGCTAACGGTTTCCCATTGAGCGCACGAAAAAGTAAACGCATTAGACTATACAATACAATTTCCTCCCTAAAAAATGCATTTCATAATAGTAACAGATTGCATATAAGCACATGCATATGTATAACGTCTGGAGTGTCAAAAGATCACATGGAGATAAAAGTACTAACAAAAAAGCGAAAAGAGTTCTCTAGGGCTTTAATAGCCTCAAAAAAGCCTGTTATTCTGATGAGTGCCTGGAACATATGATTTTGACCCATTATGAGATGATCTCAGGCATTCTCTTCAGACATGTGGTATTTTTAGAGCTAAATACGCTCTACTTTCTCAAAAGGAACATCCGTGCTCTCAACAGGCTCCCACTTCTCAACAGGCTTTTCAGGGAGCGGTGTTTCAACAGGGGCAGGCGGTTCAGGATCAGGGCCACCTAACCTGATAGAACCACCACCCTGGCGCTGACTATAGTCTATCCAGAAGATCAAACCAATCATCGCCAGAGCAACCAGGCCCAATCCCACAAACTTGAGTGCATGCTTGAATACAACAGCAAAGACACCAAAGAAGGTTATCAGGCCATAGATAACATAACATATCTGTCTGACGGTCCAGCCGGTTGCCCTGAGACGCTGGTGCAGATGCGTTGTATCATAGTGCCAGGGACGCTGACCACGGCGTATGCGGTTGATCATCACAATGGCAACATCGAGGATCGGAATACCGAGCACCATCAAGGCAAGTGCGATCTTAGCACCTCCCATAATCGAGAGTGTAGCCAGAGTCAGACCCAGGAATTGAGAACCGCTATCACCCATAATGATTTTTGCGGGATTCCAGTTATGCGGCAAGAAACCAATCACAGCACCTGTAAAAATAATAGCCAGGATTGCTATTGTATGTTGTCCCAATATCCAACTTAACACGGCCGTAAAAAAGGCAGTGATTCCTACAATACCCGTTGCTAACCCATCCATACCATCGATCCAGTTGATGGTATTCATCATACCGACCATCCAGAACCAGGTAAACAGGACAGCGGGAATGGCAAGCAGCGAGATGGCAGGGAGTTGATTAGCAGCAGGATGGATAAATAGTGTGATTTCGGATTGTCGGTACCAGGGCAGGGCAGGGCTAGTTCCCCGGCCAAAAGGATTGCTGAAACCGAACAGTAGCACACCGTGAAACTTCGCGTCGATATAGGGTCCTAGAAGGAGCAACACCGCAATCGTCTGCGCAATAAACTTGGGAAGTGGTTTCAAGCCCTTAATATCATCGTAGACGTTCACGATCACCGTCAGGGTCGCGCTAGCCAGCAATAGCCAGTAAATCACAAACTCTTTATGCTCTAGCTCGGGGTTAAACTGGTAGAAGATGAGAGAGGCAATGACAAATGCCAAAAACATCGCGATGCCACCAAGTCGTGGCACGGGAGCTTTCGCATGTTCCCTTTTGCGCTCAGCAGTAGAGCGGTCGTACCAGTTAAACTTGTGTGCAACGGCGATGACCACAAACGTCAGCACATACGATAAGAGAAACGCACAGGCACCACCGAGCAAGAGTAATGCGAGATTATTGGAAAAAAGAGCAGGCAGAGATATGAATACTTGCACATTGGCGATAATAGACCCTATAACCATAGCGATGTCCCCCTTTGGACAAGCGAATAATAACATTGTGACAACACCCCAAACAGCCCTCTCCAGCACTTTAAGATTACATTTCTATCTCTATTATAAAAAACGAAGAGGATTATAGTCCTTATAGCTTCTCTTACTAAGGTACCAGTTCTTCAGAGACTTTGCAAGGAATTTTTTCACACTTTCATATTCCCACCACATCGGGCGCGATAAATCTGGCCTCTACACCTGGACGCGATAAATCTGACCCCTACAGAGCAATTTGCACCAGGCGATCCCAGCCAGTATAGTCTTTTTTATAGAGTACTTGCGCCTGGGGCCAGAGCTGATGCAGCAGCTGGTTAAGTGGCTCACGTTGGGAATAGCCGATCTCTAGCAACAGAATAGCATGAGGATTTAAAATCCCAGACTGCGCTGCTTCCTGGCAGAAACGATACAACAGGTCCAATCCCTGAGGGCCGCTAAAGAGCGCCAGGTATGGCTCATATCCTTTCACGTCGAGCGAGAGCGTATCTATCTCTTCGGTTCCTACATAGGGCAAATTTGCCGTAAGGACATCCACGGGTTCGGATAAAGGAGCCAGGAGATCACCCTGCAACAGGCGAATGCGGGCTTCGACATGATGAAGCTGACAATTCAGATGTGCAACCTGTAAAGCGTCCGTTGAAATATCACATGCATAGAGATAGGGAAGGCGGGTTTCCTCAAGGGCAATTGTAACAGGAATAGCACCACTGCCAGTGCCGATATCGGCCACAATGGGGATTTGTCCATTGGAGAGTTTCTGGCGAATAAAGGACAGGGCTGCTTCCACCAACAACTCTGTCTCCGGACGTGGAATAAGTACCCGCTTATCAACAAGAAAATCATGGCCGTAAAACTCTTTGTGACCGACCAGATACGCGATAGGCTCACCTGCTTTACGGCGCTCGATCAATTGAAAAAAGCGCCTGGCCTGCTCAGGCATTACTTCGCGCTCAGGGTAAGCAAAAAATATTGAGCGTTCGACTTCCAGCACATGAGGAGCAAAACTTGAGCGTCTCGGCGTGCATCTTCATTAGCAGTGGAACTAAGCGCCTGAGTTCCCTGCATTAATAGCTCTTTGATCGTCATAGAAAGCGTCTCACAATGGTTGGCGACCGGCAAAGCCTGTATCGAGATCGTGCCAGAAGCGAATACGATCCTCGCCCAGACGCCAGCAGAGGTACACTTCGCGCCCATCGCGCAGGCTGAGGAAGTCGATCAGGCCGGTATCGGGATCCTTCAGTTCACAACCAGCCTCCTGTAGCTCTTCGATTGCATCCCGCATGGACCGGACCGCCTCTACTACTGCACGCTGCAGGCGTTGAATACGCTCGTGGAGGTGATGACCATTCCCCATGGATTGTGCCTGGAGGGCTTCGAGTTCCCCTTCAATAATGCTGCATTTTCTCGCGCTCATCCTGTATCCTATGCAATATAAGTGTAATGGCAGGTAGGAGTGCTTCGGCCTCTTCGCATGTGAAGTAGTGCGTCATACTTCCTTTCCTTCGCTGATACTCTATTCCAGGCACATCTTATCTCTGATACCATACCATACTGTTTCTCTATTGCCAATCCGTGAACTTTTTCAATGATCTGGTGGTGTCTCAGAAAGTGAAAGGTTATTAAAGAAGGAGCCTGCATGATGTTTTCAGACGCAGAACTCGTGGCGATGTACGCAAGCACAATGCGGACGCATTTGAGGAACTCTCGGCACGGTATCGCGAGATCATCTATCGTCATGTGCTCTCTACTGTACGCGATAGCGATGCGACAGAAGATGTCGTACAGGAGGTCTTTCTCCGCATCTGGACGCATGCGGAACAATGGAATGGACGCGGAACATTTAAGGCATGGCTTTTTCGTATAGCGACCAATTTGCGCTCAATTATCTGCGCACTGTGAGGAGGCGCAAACAACAGCCTCTGGAAACGTCCTCTGATCCTCTCGATGAGGATGATGAAAGTAGTATTCCGGAGTGGATGACGAATCATGCACTGCCGGGACCGGAGATCGTACTGGAACAGGGCGAGCGTAGCAAGCTACTTCAACAGCTTGTAAATGGACTTCCCGCAGAGAAACGCGAAGTGTTTCGTCTGATACATGACGATGAGATGGAAATGAGCCAGGTTGCCGAAACACTCGGGATTCCAGAGGGAACAGTAAAATCACGTCTCTATTATGCTAACAGGCGTCTTGCCCGCGCATGGCGAGACATGGCAAAAGAATGGGAGGATATGGCATGACTATTCGTTACTCTGCACCCTGGCATAAAGCCTCTTTTGATGCCTTCCTTAATGATAGCCTGCCACGGTTGCTTACAGAGCACATACCACTTGCTGGCTACACTATAGAAGCGACCGGGCGCTACACCTGTCAGATAAAACTTACACTTGCCTCAGCGGAATGTCAAGTGGAGGTAATATATCCAGAGCTGCCTCAACCAGACGAAGATGGCATATTCCAGATCAAGGGACTGTCTCTAGCTGTCGTTCCTCGGGCAACAACCGACGATCTGGCGAACACCGAAATCTTCTGTGTTGGCGAACAATTGCATGAATACCTACAAGGACGCCTGGGAAAAGCTCCCGACGATCTCCTCTGGGATGCGGACCTGACAAGAGCATGGCTACCGCTCGATCAGTGGATTGCTGAATTTTTTGATTTTCGTGATAAGGATAGTTGGGCAACCTACGTGCAACCACTCGATCAGACGAACTGGATGGGAAGGCAGAGCCATTTACGACGCATTTCCATCCAGACGCGCCACCATCTCTTCACCCCTGAACATTTTGGACGAGCCTGTCCCTTTGAAACACCAGAAGGCCCGAACATTGGGCGTATCATTCAAATAGCGTTAGGAGCCGAGATTCGGAACGGAAGACTGGTCATTGTCGATGAAAGTCCAGAAGCTACTCTTGGTCTTGAAGCAGCAATGATCCCTTTACTCGAACATAATGAACCCATGCGCCTGCTAATGGGAACGAATATGATGAGGCAATGGATCGTACCCGAAACGCCCGAACCAGCACTTGTACAGAGCGGCAACGAACCGGATGTGCCTGATTTCTGGTGTGGACGCAACCTGCTCACAGCATTCGTCTCCTGGAGCGAGGATACCTACGAAGATGGCATTGTACTCAGCGAGTCATGCGCCCGACGACTCTCTTATAATCAGCCAGTTGAGCCAGGAGACAAACTTAGCAACCGTCATGGCATGAAGGGGGTCGTGAGCAGAATCCTGCCAGACGAGGAGATGCCACATCTTGCTGATGGTACTCCCGTTGAACTTGTTTTCAGCTTTATCAGTATACATGCACGCTCGAACTTCGGACAGGTACGTGAAACTGTGCTGAGCCGCATTGCTCATGCCAAGGGACGGCCAATGGTTATACCACCCTTTCGTGCACCTGACGAGCAACAAATACGCACATGGTTGGAACAGACGGGACTACCAGAAGATGGGATGGATTTGCTCACGTATGGGCAACACGGCAAGCAGATAGCTAAGCGAGGCGCCGTTGGCTGGATCTATTGGGGTAAACTCGTTCATATGGCACGAGAGAAATTATACGCGACAATGAGCAATGACCATGGACAATCATTGAGCGAGTACGATTACTACGCACTACGAGATGCCGGAGCATTTGAAAATATCCTGGAGCTGTTCAACACTGGTGCAACTGGTCGCAGTGACAGCAAGACGCTTGTAGAAAGGATCACGGCAGGAAGAATTGAGCAGGCGGGACCACCATCACCACGCTTCAATATGCTGGCGAAACATTTAGCAGCCGCAGGCATCCGGGTAGATTTGAAGGAAGACAGGCTCTCATTTCGCCTGCTGGAACCAGAAGATGCTGCACTTTCGCTCGCCTGTCCAATACCTCATCCCTGGCTACAGAGCCATTCTCTCACTAAAATAGGAATAAGCGATAAGCATCCCCTATACTCCGCACTCACAGGAGCCAACACGCGTATGGAGCGTATCCTGACCAGTAGAGCGCCCGAAAGCCTCAAGCAGCAGGCACTGGCTCAGTTGACGCTGCGGGTGCAGGAGTTCTGTGAGACGCTACTGCCACCTGAGCGTGTACAATTTAATGCCAGAGCACAATTCAGTGGACGGGCGGTCCTTGCACCTGAACCAGATCTACATCTTGACCAGGTCGGATTAGCGGAAGAATTGGCATGGACGCTCTTTGGACCACTCGTCACAAGGCAACTCAATGCCGAAGAAGTACGCATACGAAGCGAGCGAGCAACAAGTGTGCTGGATGAGATTATGGCACGTTCGTGGGTCATCATTCATCGCGCACCAGCATTTACGCCGCAGACATTTATTGCGTTCCATCCTGTGCGCAATGCGGACCGCGTTATTCGTCTTCATCCCCTCGTCTGTCGTTTCCTGCAAGCAGACTTCGACGGCGACCAGGCATCCATCTTCCTGCCACTGACTGAACAGGCGCAACGTGAAGCTGGTAAGCATCTTTCAGTAGTGGGGCACCTGACACGTACACCGGCTCTGCTCAAAGATCTATTGCCGAACAACGAAGCATTATGGGGGCTTGCCAACCTGAGTCTAACCCAGGAAGGGAGATGGGAGATCGCAGAAATTCTCGGCACAACGGTTGCAACATCCAGTACTATCGTTACGCGTGCTACGCTGGAAGAGGCTCTACATCTGGTGTTGCAACGAGACGGTATTCACAGGACATTGGAAGTACTTGAGAAACTGATGCAGCGTGGCTTTGAAGTTACCAGAGCATCAGGGGCATCAATCAGTCCATTTGTAGGAAGTCACTTCTCATTGCCTATCGCGCCGGAAGGGAATGATAGCAAGGCATGGGATCTTTATAGGCAAGAGGTAAGCGAGTGGCTTGCTGCAAGTATTGATTATGTAGATACAGATCTTGGAACACAACTACTGGCGGTAAAGAGTGGTGCAACGGGAGAGATACAACAACTTGTCGGCCTGTTAAGTACGCAGGGAGCCGCCAGAGACATCCAGGGTTGTCAGATTCCAGTTCGGCACGGGTATCGAGATGGTTTGCAGCCTGCTGAGATTTATGCGCTTGCCATCAGGGCACGCGAGAGCTTTGCGCGGATACAGCAGGATTGGATGCAGGTCGAACTGGAGATACGAAAACGTAGTATCACAAAGAGTTTCTCCGTTCTCGCGCGTGCAATGCGAGCCGAGCAGCCAGGAATTGTCTTTGCACATGCCGCCTCTATTGGAGAGGTTGATCCGTTAACTGATCGGGATAGTCGCCTTTTTGTGGGATTAGCGCTATAGACCCGGCTCTTGCTTCTGTGCCAATTCGATGTAGGGGCCAGATTTATCGCGCCCAGGTGAGTCATAGATGCGACTCACCTGGGCGCGATAAATCTGGCCCCTACATCGGGTTATCCTACCTCATTGTCGGACGTAGTGGAACAAACTGATTGCTATTTTTTGGGTGTAGGAGTTGGTTTTGGGACAGGAGTCGCAGTAGGCGTTGCTCCTGTCGCGGGTATTCCCAGATTGATACTGGTATCATTAAAGGACAGGAGATTAATTACCGTTCCACCGCCTGCTTGATAGGAACCAGTTACCGTATCGCCCGGTTGTACGAGTGGCAATTTAGGTGAGAGCGACAGATTGGCAGTAAAGATGCTGCTCTGTCCCTCAATCTGGAGGTAGTAGATGGTATTTGTACCCTGTTGCACCGAAGAAACACGCAACACCTTGCCAGTAAAGGTCGGAGTTGTGGTACCTCCTCCTGAAGGACTACTACTATTGCTTTGTTGCGTTAACCATTGTTGATAATCCTGCAGAGCCTGCGGAAGGGACGATTCAAATTGCACATTATCACCGTTCAAATTGTGTGCATCAACGACACCAACCGCCTGGAAGATATCGCCACTATCTGAACTCTGAACGTAGATTGCGACCCATGTAGGTGTATTATATATTTGATAGAGCTGGACACTGGCAACATTATAGTTGCGGATATTAGTATGAGTCGACGAGAACGTCGTAGTTACATTATCTCCGATGCCCAGACCTGCCAGAGGATAAAAATCCGCCTCGTTTTCGTGCGTGTTAAAAAGGAATACACCCGTACTTGAATTATCATTTAAAGACGCCGAGGTCATCGGAATAAGCCAGACGGGCTGATCAACTTTATTGTAGAGCAACTCAGGAGCACTGGCAGGCTGCTGCTGACCCTGACCGGAAGGATTAAACCAGGGCGCGGAATGATACAATCCCCACCATTGCAGGTACTGAGTGACAATAGCGGCAGGCATTACACGGTCGACCCATGCAGGTACGTCCTGTGGACTGTATTTTGTGATCACGCCGGTATGCGCATCAACGATCAACACTTCTCTCAAGGTATCGCCAACATAGCCGCGAATAGGCTGCATCAACGAGATCGTCCAATAAGGATGGAAGCTATCGTTAAGCTCCAGGGT
>CAVQVR010000007.1:0-110028 GCA_963717195.1 uncultured Chloroflexia bacterium | reverse complement strand
GAAGACTATCTGAAGGATTGGGATGGTCTACGGGAGGAATGATGCCGTTCTGTTGGTTGTTACAAATTAAATGGTGAGGTAGGGGCCCGAATACTTCACGCCCGTCATACCCGAAGAAGATGTTCTACACCCATTTGATCGATGGTGAGAGGATGCACGGTTCAGGCAACGATTGTTTTGTGGGCTCGACGGGCGCGAAGTATTCGGGCCCTACCGTGGTCAGAGACGGTATTCTTACCTGAACAGTATTGCATCACGCCCCTGTCACCCACCGGAGGCACTATCCAATTTATGATTTGTATAAAAAAAGGAGCTTTCTTATGGTTCATATCCCTGCTGGAGGCGAAGGAGGAGGAGGATCGAGCGAGACGATCTCCGTGAGTACCGATGCGCTCAAAGCAACGGCCCCGGCATTCCACAATGTTGGTCAGCAAGTTGACAGCGTCAAGCAGACGATCAATGGGAGTGTACAACTGGGCACGGGCGAGATGTTTCTGGTCATGGAATTTGCGAAACTGGCCAGTCTCCTGGAGCAATTACAGAGTCGTATCAGCATGGCGATGCAATGTGCTGCCGGAGGATTGAACCGCATGGGCACCTCGCTAGAAATTGCTGCGGAGTTGTATGACGACAATGAGGATGTGCTGCGCAGTACGTTCACTCAACTCGAAGATGATCCTATGCCGTGGCATATTGGAATTCAGCTCTCGCCAGGAGTTTTCAATGTGAAACCAGGGGGTGTATCTCCGCAGCCAACGCCGACGCCGCAACCCAATCCTGGAATAAACACTCCCTTGAACCCATCGGGCAATCCCTTACCGGGAATAAACCCGTTGGAGCCGGATATCCCTTGATTAGTGTGGGCCACATGGCGGGCATATCAATCGCATTGGTTGCTACAAAATCAGATGGTGAGGTAGGGGCCCCAATACTTCGCGCCCGTTGTACCCGAAGAAGGTGTTCTGCACCCATTTGATCGTGGCGAGAGGGATGCACGGTTCAGGCAACGATTGTTTTGTGGGCACGCCGGGCGCGAACTGTTCGGGCTCCTACCTTGATGCGTATCTCGCCAAAGGATTTAGTATCAACCAATGGCTTATCGTGCCCCTACACCATTGTGGATCATAGGATGATTTAGGGGGCGTACATGGCATTGACAGGCGCGAAATACGGCAAGAGATTGACATAGAACAATTCAATAATATTATGATCGGCAACGTATCGAACGTTTTGCTGCTATTCAGCGTCATATGGAAGGTCTTGTCCTTCGATCTGATGAGGAGTTGCAGAGGAGTTGCAGCAGAAAAGTGGCTCTTAGAGGGAATGAAGAATATCGGAAGAAGGAAGTATATATCATGTTAAAAAGGTCTAAACTATATTGGTCCCTCATAGCAGGTGGATTACTAATAATTGTCATAAGCGTTTTTGTGTGGAACATGGCCTCTCCCTGGATGGCCAACCATTTTGGATTTGCGTTACCGGGAGAAGGTGGTCTCCCTTACAGGGTTGCGTATGGGAAGCGGGATTATGCGAACCTCGCCACCTGTGCACGGGCAGGCTGGTGTCCAGATACGGCTGAGGCTTCTTTGTGCCAGAACAAAAAGGATTTACAGCAACTGGGCACATGGCCACTTATACAGGTTGGTTTTGTTCCTACTCTGTTGAGTTCGCCGTATTCCCTCATGGCTTCTCAAGCGAACGTTGCCAACCAAATGACTGTAATGGGAGTCTATGTTGTATATAAACCAGATTGCTACGTTCCCTATGATCTGGAAGGTGGGCCATAGTTCTCAGCAACGGAAGGGATCACCCTGGAATTACGTGTGCGAACAGATCGTTCTCGCCCATCACGTCGGGACCGACGCGTGAGGCAGCGAGCTGGTAGATCTCGGAGCTGCGCCACTTGCGCTGGAGCTCGTTGGGCAGGCTGAGCATTGCATTATTAGGATAGATCTGCGTGCGATGCATAGCCTGGGCGGCGGCTTTGAGATCTTGCCAGCGCTCAACATCAAGCATGACGCCGATTTTATCGTCGGGTATCCCCATCTCGGAAGGATCCTTGCCTTTGAACATCTCTGCTTCCTGTCCCTGCATCCATTCGGCGAGCGTCTCGAACTGGTGACGCGAGAGGGAGGTGAAATAGAGCTTGGAGATGGCATGGGCAGGTCCAGCTTCAGGATACTGCACACTATCCGCAGCGGAGTGAAATGCACCTACAGCATTTTTGTACATAGCGATATGATCGGGATGTCCATAGCCACCGGTCTCATCGAATGTGATCATCACCTGTGGGCGAAACTGACGAATAATGACGACCAGCTTGCCAATCACGTCAGCGGCCCCTGCATTCATCAACGCCTGAGGATGCTGGTTCGTCGGTGAGCCCGCCATGCCCGAGTCGCGATAATCCAGGAACCAGAGATGAGGTACAGATAGAACCTTCAGAGCTGCACGCAACTCATTCTCCCGTACCTGTCCCATATTCTCCTGGGTCGCCAAGAGAGGATCGGAGACCTGGCCAACTTCTCCTCGCGTCGCATAGGCAAGCCCGGTTTCAACGCCGAGCGAATGATAATGCAACAAAGCTCCTGCAATCGAACCCTCATCATCGGGATGGGCCAGGACGCCGAGTAACCGTTTATCTGCCATAAATCCGTCTACTTCCTCACTGCAAGAGTGCCCCACGTGGGAGCATGAATTATCAATTTGAGCCTGCTTCAATAAGCACCCTCCATTACTGTAGCATCGTGCTGAAGAACTGTCAATTTTAAGCATCATTACACTAATCCCTGAAGAATAGAATAGATGTGTAATTACGATCTCTATCTTTTCTGTGGCAAATGTGATACAGTATGATCGTATCTGGCAGGATGCCATTTGCATGCGAGCAGTACGGAGAGGTACAGGTGGGCAGCAAGAGAGAATGTAGAACGGCGCGAAAACGATTATAAAAGGAGAGCACTCCATGGCAAGAACAATCTTAGATAAAGAATTGCAAGTTTTAAATGAGCAGATTATACGCCTGGGTTCTCTGGTTGACGAGGCGTTGGAACTGGCATTAGACGCTCTGGATAAGGCTGATCTCGCGGCGGCCAGCATGGTTATTGAGAATGATACGCTAATTGATAGCTTACGCATGACTATTGAAGAGCATACAGTGCGTTTATTGACGTTGCAACAACCCCTTGGAGGACGTGATCTACGTTACCTCACCTCGTCCCTATCGATTGCGGGCGATCTAGAGCGTGCCGGTGATGGTGCAGCGGGGATAGCGCAAATTATCTTACGTATGGCACCACTGCGTGATGACAAGTTATCCGAGATGAAGGTGGACGATGCAGGTGCAGTGAATACAGGTGGTGAGATTACCGAGGCTTCCGTAACGCAGGGTATGCTTGAGCTGGGCAAAGAGGCGCGGCGCGTCTTGCAGGGCACGATGAAGGCTTTCGCCAATCGTGATTCAAAGGCAGCTCGTTATCTGCGCGAAGAGGATGATGTTGTCGACGTACGATATCACCTGGTACGCCACGATCTGATGGCGATGATGGCGGGTGCCCGTGCCATTCCTGCCTTACAAAACGATTCGCTGATCCTGCAACGAGTCACCTACCTGTTATGGATTGCGCACAAATTGGAGCGCGTCTCCGATCACAGTACAAACATCTGTGAGCGCATCGTTTTCACCGAAGAAGGCGAGAATATTGTGCACGAAACGGAACCTGCATAAAACACGTCCGTACGCGGGGGGAGAGATGCCTTTCAGGTATAGTGGCTGGCCAGCAGCTAATTGATCCGGGCAAGGCATGTTCGTTCTCCTGCTCACAGACCCTGATCCATTCCCAGGCGCTGTGTTTCTTCGCCTTCTCTCGTTTGTGCCATCGCCTCCTTAAATACCTCGCTTCCCATCGACCAGTCTGCAATGGGTGCGTAGTGGTGCCGCCGCCACTGGTAGGGCAAATCGACGACCAGGCCAGGGCGAGGCGCGGCTTGAGCCATCGAGAAGGTATCATGCAGGATGGTGAGTTGTTGCAGGCGATTTCCCGGCTCGCCGAGAGCATGGCCAAAGGGCCAGTGCAGAGAAAGCATGCGAGGCGCTTTGACGGCGACAGCCAGCTCGCGCACCAGGGCAAGCGCGACAGTGGTCACGCCGCAGGCTTCGATTTCACGTGCGAGCAGTCCCACGGACCGCGTACAGATTGGTCAGGCAGGCACGAGCAGGGCGAGATCAACGTTGGCCTGCGCCAGCAGCGTGCCAATCTTGTGACCTGGAGAGAGCAGTTCGTGGGGATTGTCGGTGAAGCCAAAACCATAGTGCGTTTCGGCAACATGGCCCACGACTCCTTGCGCTTCTAGTTCAAGCAGGCGCTCTAAAGGAAAGATCAGGTTCAGATCGCGTGCGGCATCGCGCCGATCGTAGTGTTCGTGGGTGATGCACAGGTTGGTGCTGGAGGCCGAGCGTGGTATGAGGCGAAACGAGTCATCTGATTTGAGGCGAAACGGCTGATCAGAACATAGGTGAACGCCTCCCGTCGTAATCAGCGCTATCGTCGCCTCGGCCAGAGGTCGTTTCAATGGTGTCCAGGGGATCTCCCCTTGCTTGCCCACTTTCCAGCGCAATTGCCATACTCCCGGCACCTTTCCCATCCACCGCGCGAACTGTTCGCCCCAGGCCGTATCATTGACCTTGCGGACCACCCATTCCTGTAGTCGATGGGCTGCGGGCGTGAGACGTGAAGCTGTGTTCATAGGATGCACTTGACTAAAGCATCCTCAAAGCCGTACTTCGCAAATTCTTGCGCTGCGCTCTCTAGCAGTTTCGTACACTTCTCCACTAGAAGCCTTTCAAAGCGTGCATAAGGCATACGGCACCATCCTTCCAGAGCATCAAGAGATGTAAACTCCATAGTTAGACTATTTAGCTGGACTAATCGATATAATTCTATGCGCGACTGGATTTTTTGTCAAGATCTGTTTTTGTCATCAGGATAATGAAACCAATTTTTGACTTTCCAGAGGCATGGGCCCGTTCCCTACCAACTCAGCCTTTAGAGCGCTGGTTGGAAAAGACGAAGACGATTGTTGTGATATAATACATACACATATTAAGTACATAAAAGGGCTACCATGCCCATGCCTATAAATGGTAAATCGGGAGGATTTCATTTCTTATGAATGCGGTAAAGCAACATGTTGGACGCTGCGAGACAAATAATTGTGGCAGGCCAGCCGCGTACGCACAATTGTTACCAAACAACCGTCGTTTCCTCTATTGTGAAGAGCATGTACCCGCCTTAGTCAAAAAAGAAGCGGATAAGCGAGAAGCTGAAGAAAAGTCGAAACAGCGTTAAGCACGACAAAGGATCAAAGAGAAACACGAAAGGAAGGGCCTGCGAATTCGTTCGCAGACCCTTCTTTTGTCTTGCCTTCAGTACAGGCATGATAGTGATAAGAGATCGTTACCAGTGCAGGGATGGGGAGTGCACCAGTAGAAAGTTAGCTGGTGCTTCCCTTCATGCCTGTAGCATCAGTATGTTTACCACATGTGATGCTTTTTCTTCGCGACCTTGTTATATGGAGCATTGGCAGGTGTTACCTGACCAGCGGCGGCTGGGGCAGCTGGTGAAGTGGCAGCGGTGGCTGGGGCAGCAGCTCCATTTGCTGCGGCAACCGGTGTAGTAGTAGCGGCAGCTCCATTTGCTGCGGCTCCATTTGCTGCGGCTCCATTTGCTGCGGCTCCATTTGCTGCGGCAGCTGGTGTAACTGTACCCAGGGTAGCAGTTCCGGTCGTGCCAGTGGCTATGACAGAGCCAGATCCGACAACCATGTTGTTCATATTCGGATCAGAGACCTGGTAGAGCCAGTTAGTAGGTAGAGCCGCCAGACCTTGTATGTTGTTGATCGCCGAGTTGAGACTGGTCTGCCCGGTATTATCAGTGTTTATCTGCTGTGAGAAGAAGGTTTTACCAGTGGTATCTACAATACTCACAGTGATCGGCGCATTGAAATGGTTTGGATAGTTAGCTGTCAGCGCCAAATCAGCGTTGCCAGCATCCGCATTCAGATTGATAGTCGCTGTACCAGTTACAACCTGCGTAGTTGTAGTACCAGTGGTGGTACCCGTCGTAGTGCCGGTTGTAGTACCAGCGGCGGTACCAGGTAACGTGATAGTAGCAGCAGTTACCACACCATTACCATCCAACGTGAGTGCAACTGGATTGGGCGCGTTGTTGAGCAAAGCCTGACAACCAAGATTGGTGTAGCTCTGGTTGAAGCGCATTGCCAGGAATGTGAAGAGCGAGTTCGCCATAGCTGGAGCAGGCGATGTTGCAGCAATCGTGATGGGCATATCGTTTTTGATACGCGTCAGACCGGCAGGGCCCACCAGATTCTGACAATACGTAGTACCACTACCAGTATCAGTTGCATTGATCGGCGTCTGATCAGAGCCTCTGCGATAGAGGTTTGTTTTTTGTGTGCTGGCATTATTGTTGTTCAGAGTCATAGGATCGGTCAGGGGCACCAGGGCGATTGGCGCTTGCTGCATAGCAGCGGCCTGTAACTCATCGGTTGCCAATGTTGGTACCGGGTTATTATTGTTCGCAAGGTCAGGTACCATCCAGGCAGTACACTTCAGAGCCGGGTCAATGAACTTGGAGACCAGCGCATTATCACTTGGATTGCCGAGGGTTGTTGCACCCTGCAACTGGGCCTGATTAGCGGCACTGAGCTGAGCGGTCTGGCCGTTACCATTTGCCAGGTACTGTGTCTGTACGTTGTCGCTCTGGTCCTGGTCAACAACACTGAAATCCCGTGTGGTCGGGCAGGCCATGTTGTCTGCCGCAGTTCCTAATGCCGGCACTGTCACCTTCCCGGCGGCAATTCCGTTGTTGGCGGCGGCAAAGAATGCACGAGCATTACAGTAGGAAAACTGACCAAAGATCGATCCTGGGAGACCATTCACACATTTAGCATTCGCTAATGTATTTCCATTAGTGCCCTGGAGCGTCAGGTTTGTGCCATTGAAGCCGAACCAGAGGCCAACAACCGCACCAGCAGGCAGGGTTGGGGCCGTTGGCACTACAGCAGGTGTGGTACCCTGATCAATGATCAGCGGGCTATAGGTACTGATCTGGCCCGTGGCAGGATCGTAAATGTCGGCCTGGACGAACGCGCCCTGGTTGGCATTGGCCTCATTACATGGGCCATTAGCAGCTGCATCCGGTGCAAACAACTTATAAGGCGTTGCGAGCCCTTTTGCAGATAATGGATTTGCAGGTACGATCACGGTACAATTCGGATTAGGAACTGCTGCCGCTGCATGCGAAAATAGTTTCGGCAACGCAACCACAACTCCTGCGCCGATAAGTACAAGTAATACTGGGACGCTTATGCCAATGATCATCAATGGCGATACGCGACGACGCCTATTCGGCGCATACATAGATGTGTTTGATGAGCTTGGAGCACTTCTCGGTTTAGTAAGCATCGTTTTCCTTAACCTCTTTCCAATCGGACACGTAGTCGAGTGATTGACGTGCCACAAGACATATAATAATTGCATCTCAGACAATACTGGAGTGTATCGGGGGCAAGCGTATTTAGCTCTTACTATCCCCCGTAAAATCTCCAGGCATCTCAGTGATGCGCAGTAGACTGTTTGTCATGTCTTACTGATGCACGGACGAAAGTCCCTCAAGCCTTGTAGAATATACTACCAGACAAAATAAACATTCGTTTCGGTGTGCAAAAAAGCTTGTTTAGTCATATCACGGACGCGATGTCGGTGTTTTGCAGTCCCGGACAAATCTCCTAGTCAACTTTTGCTCAGGTCTACAAAAAAGCTTGTTTAGCCATATCACGGAATCATTCTCTCGATTTTTCACAGAAGAGACAAATCTCCCAGGAAGTACCATGTCTACCATAGATAGTTCTCCATAGATAAAATTGTTGACGTATTCCCTGGCATCGCATAGAATGAATGACAGCTATTGATACTGATTTTTCATCGGGATAGGTAAGGGGCCTATTTACAAACCTGTGTTTCTGAAAATATCTTCTGAAAATATCTAAGGAGCGAGAAAAAGCATGGGAGAGCCACAAACGTGGCAGGAACTCCTGGGCGTTATTGTGGATGACCCCCAGGAACGCCTACGTATCGCACGTGCTATTGGTGTCAATCAGATTACATTAGCACGTTGGGCTACAGGCACATCCTCTCCCCGGCTGCGTAGCCTGCGGCTCTTAGTAGATGCGTTACCAGAAAAGCAAGAGCGCTTCATCCAACTTCTGACAGAGGATTATCCAGAATTGTGGCATGGAGATCTTCAGGAAGAAGAGGAGCCATCGCAGGTCCCATCAATTTTCTACGCCAGGGTACTTGAGACCTATACAAGTCAGCTACCTATCCTACGTGGCTCAATCCTGAGTGGCATAATTTTACAGCAAATGCTGACGCAGCTTGATCCACAACAGGCAGGGCTCGGCATTTTCATTGCCCAGTGTATGCCCCCTTCCTCCGGCAAAGTGCGCAGTGTACGTATGATAGTAGCTCGGGGAAGTGGGATATGGAAGAAAATCGAGGGAAAAGTAGCGTTCCACGGGATTGAATCACAGGTAGGGCACGCAGTACAGGAGCAGCGACGAATTCTTACCCAGAGTAGCACGGAGAGAGAGAACTGGTACCCCCCTCCAATCTCAGATGTGCAAAGCGTGGCCGCGTTTCCTATTCAGTTGGCAGATCACGTTGCTGGGGGCATTAGTCTCCTCAGCGTGCATCCAGGTTTTTTCTCGCTGGAAAGGCTAGATCTTCTGCGTGCCTATGCCGAGATGCTGGTACTTATCTTTGAGCAGGATGAGTTCTATGCTTCAAGCGAGATCGAGATGGGAGTAATGCCATCATTTACAATCCAGCAAACGATCCTTGCAAGCTTTCAACAACGCATCAAGCAACGTATATTGGAAGCAACGCGCAAACAGCAGCTTCTCCCACACCATCAAGCGGAAATGGAGACATGGCAAGAACTGGAGCACATCATCCTGCACCTCCCTAATTCATGACACCCTCCCCCCAAAACCTCACAACGCCAGTTCCACAAAAAACGTACTTCCCTGTCCCGGTTCGGACTCGCACCAGATACGGCCATTGTGGCGCTCCACAATCTCCTTCGAGATTGCCAGGCCCAGGCCTAGACCACGCTTAGATGAGGTCTGGGCATCGGGGGTACGATAAAATATCTCGAAGATGCTCTCTTGTTGATCTTTAGAAATACCCTTCCCAAAATCTTTGATCTGCACCAGTGCCATAGCATTCCGTTCGCTTAGAACAACCTCGACCGGACTCTCATCGGGCGAATACTTGATAGCATTGCTGATCAGATTGACGAACACCTGCGCCAGGCGATCACAGTCGACCTGCATCTTCACCGCCTTCTCTGGCACGCTCAATGTAATAGTGCGCCCGCTCAACAAGCGCTGATCTTCGACAACTTCGCGACAGATGTCCTTAAGATCGCATTTTTGCTTCCTTAACTCTAGCTTGCCCGCGCGTATGCTACTCACATCCATCAAATCATCAATGAGAGAGTTCAGGCGCGTAGTCTGATCGTTGATTTTGTTGAGTGTTGTGCCAATCTCCTCCATTTCAGGCGAGAGGTCTTTCTGTTTTGCCAGGCGACGCATCGTCAACTGAGCATGTCCACGAATAGAAGTAACTGGAGTTTTCAGTTCATGTGATGCGATAGAAAGGAATTGATCCTTCGTTTGATTGGCCTCTTCAAGCTTGTGGTTAGCTACTTCCAGCTCCTCTGCATAGGCATGCAATTCCTGTTCGGCATCAAGGGCACGCAACCTTGCCCGCTCACGCTGCGCGGTAATCAAGGCAATGGTGCACCCGGCAACGATAAATGGCACCAGTTGTGCTGTATCTTGCCACTTGCCCGCCAGAATTTGACCCACCGGGGGAACAAAATAGTAGTCAAGCAGCACAGTGCCCAGAGCAATGGCGATTAATGCAGGGCCAACTCCCCAGAAGAGGGCAAGGAACAGTATGGCAAGAACAAGGAATGAACCAGAAAAACGAATTTCACCTAAGGCTTTTTGCAGGAAGAGAGTGCACATAATGGCAAGAGCAACAATAAAAGGGCACAGCACATAGCCAACAAAGGGATGCCGCCAGCTAGGATGCTGTGCAAGGTACATCTTGCGCAACGTCGTTCTTTGGGCAAAACTCATGCGCCCCATACGACGACCGCGATGGTCAATATAGACTCTGGGATGTGTCGCTCTCATTTTTCCTCTGATTTCCGGTGCCTATTCTTCAGTTGTAGTGTAGCATATAAGCACTGGCGCAATCAATCGCACCCACACGGGCTTGTAAACGGCGCCCCTACATTTGAAACAGCGTCCGTATGGATGCCTACGCGTTGACGAGACGTTTTTCCTCTATCGTCATAAACGCATTTTGCATATGCGCATCGTGCATACCAATCACAGGAATCTCGGGATGGTGCTGATAGAAGCGATGGAGATCGATCAGCGTCTGCCGTGCGCTGGCATCGTCGCTGGTGAACAGGGACCACAAGATAGGATGCATTGTTGCTGGATACATATAGTTCTCTGCACTCCAGGCAGCATCACCTACCAGAAAAAGGCGGGAACCACTTGCCCGGTTGATAAATAGCCCGGTATTGCCAGCCGTATGGCCCGGCAGAGGCACCAGGACAAGCGAACCATCCCCAAAGAGATCATAGCTGGAGCGAAAGCCCATATAAGGCGGTCCTGCACAATCAAATAATTCGTGTGGGTTATCACCCATAAGCTGCCAGACCAGTTCAGAAATACCCCCTCTAGAAAGGTCCGACTTAGCGGCAGCATATTCGACCCGGTTGATACGTAGTGACACACCAGGGAGATCGGGAATACCGCTGACATGATCCCAATGCAGGTGAGAAAGCAACACAAAATCCAGGTCGTCAGGCTTCAATTCCAGTTGCTGCAGATGGCTACTCAACCCCTGCTCAAAAACAAAACTGCCTAATAGTGTGCGAAATAAAAACGACTGCTTGCGCATGAACGTGTAAATATCGCTGCAAAAACCACTGTCATAGAGAAAAGTTCCCAGGGGATGCCGAATGAGCACTGCACTATAGGCGTTCACGTGAGGGGCCAGCGAGAATGCGCCACGCACTACGAGGAATTCTGGCAGGGTTACATGGCCACAACGTAGAAAAGTGACCTCAATCTCGGGCCAGGTTGAACTGTTCAAGGCTCCTTCTTGTATCTCATATGCCCGCTCGGTTGCAAAATGCTGTGGTAACATGCTCTTGAGGGCGAGGCCAGCTCCTGCAGCACCTAGAGCCATTGCATTCATGCTTGCCCAGTTCCGTAATCTCATACCCTATTCTCCAACGTCCTGTTGCGCAATCGGTAAGGTGAACCAGAACATAGAACCCTTATCCAGGATGCTATCCACTCCTACCTGCCCGGAATGATGCGCGACAATTGCCTGGCTGATATAGAGACCCAGGCCGAGGCCGACGCCTGAGCCGCTTACGACTTTCACATCCGGAGCCTGGTAAAAACATTCCCATATACGCTTCTGCTCCTCAGCAGAAAGTCCTGGTCCTTCATCCTGTACAGAGACATGGGCGAACTGCCCTTTGCGCTGCAGGCAAACAGTAATTGGACATTCAGCTTCCGAATATTTGAGAGCATTGCCCACGTAATTCGTAAGCACCTGCCCGATGCGGTCGGGATCAGCGAGAACTGGAATTTCCTCTACAGCAGGCATCTCTAATAGTATACAACGGCCGGGTGCTGCTTTGCGCTGTTCCTGAACGATCCCTTCCACAATTGAGACAAGGTTACATGGCTCCTGCGGCCGATGCACCTGTAGTTTACCGGACTGAATACGTGAGATGTCGACCATATCGCCAACCAGACGATTCAAGACACCCACCTGCCTCTCCGCTCGCGTCAACATATCCTGTACCGCACTGACCTTGCCATTGATCTCCTCAGAGACAAGGCCCCCTTTTCCAGAAAGAGACTTCAAGCGCCGCAGCGCTAATTGAACATTGGCCTTAATGGTTGTAAGCGGCGTTCTCAATTCATGGCTGGCAATACCCAGGAACTCCTCCATGCGCTGGTTAGCTTCGCGTAATCGCTGTGCTTCCGCTTCTGCCCTTTTACGTTCACTAATGTCTTCAATGACGAAGATAAAATAGTGCGGATTGCTCACCAGTGAAACCGTGAGTTTAATCCAGATGAGCGCTCTATTCTTATGCAAATAACGCTTCTCCAGCATGCAGGTTTGCAGTTCATTTTGTAGTAAGCGGCTCACATATTCAAGGGTCGATGCAAGATCGTCCGGGTATGTAATATCCTGGAACGTACGTTCCAGCAATTCCTTCTGTGTGTAGCCAACGATATCGCAAAGTTTTTGATTGACCTGCAACCAGCGTCCATCGATACCCACATGCGCCATACCAACTCCAGCCTGCTCAAACATGACGCGATACCGTTCCTCACTCGTGCGTAGTTGCTGCTCTATTACGTGCCGTTCTGAGTCTTGTAGAGACGAAACTATAACACCCGGATCAACTCTGTTCTCGTTGTCTGCCACCATAATACGTCTTCTCTCATTCTATGCACAAAATAATAGTATAATTGCATTTATAGAATTGCTCTTTACTTCTCTGTGAATACGGAAAGCATGCCAACTCTAGTGCTATTACGGTTGGGTTGAGATAAAGGAATACAATTTAAGCCCTTTTTTCTCTGTAGCTCTTTATGTACTTACTAAAAAAGAAAAGTCGCCAGATCTATCAGGACCCGGCGACTTTTCTTTATCTATATATTAAGCAATCCTGGACATCTCTTCCTGTGGCACAACAGCAATAGTGCCATCGTGTACAGTCAGAACAGCTGCCTGACCACTGGCAATTTCGCCTGCCAGCAAGGCATCGGCCAGCGCATCATCGACATAAGTCTGGATGGCCCGGCGCAACGGGCGAGCACCATACTCTTCGTCGAAGCCTTCCTGCAATAGGAAGTCACGCGCCTCATCGGTAACCACCAGTTCGATCTTCTGCTCGCTCAGGCGGCCACGTACCTGGTCCAGCATCAACTCAACGATGCGGTACAGTTCGCTTCTGCCTAACGCGTGGAAGACCACAATCTGGTCGATACGGTTGATGAATTCGGGGCGGAACATCCTCTTCAGACCTTCCATTGCCTTCGAGCGCATCGCCTCGTGCTGCTCGTCACGAATATCCTCGTTCTTTGTGGCCGAGAACCCGATCCGCGCGGCACGCTTGAGATCACTACTACCAGCGTTACTAGTCATAATCACAACGGTATTCTTGAAGTCAACCGTGCGACCCTGCCCATCGGTCAGACGACCATCATCCATGATCTGCAACAGAGCGTTGAAGACCTCGGGATGCGCCTTCTCAACCTCGTCAAACAGGATGACGCTATATGGGCGACGACGTACTTGCTCGGTCAACTGACCACCTTCATCATAGCCAACGTATCCAGGAGGGCTACCGAACAGACGTGCCACGGTATGCGGTTCCATATATTCCGACATATCGAAGCGGATCAGATGATCTTCACCACCGAACAGTTCGGCAGCAAGAGCCCTGGCAAGCTCAGTCTTACCAACACCGGTCGGTCCAAGGAACAGGAAAGAACCAATCGGGCGTTTTGGATCTTTCAAGCCAGCACGTGAGCGGCGAATGGCACGAGACACAGCGTTAATCGCTTCATTCTGACCAACTACACGCTTGCTTAGATCCTCTTCCAGGTTGCGCAGATTCTGGCGCTCGCCTTCAAGCATCTGGCTAACGGGAACACCGGTCCAGTTCTCGACAACGTGTGCGATATGCTCGGGCGTTACCATTAATGAGACAATATTGTGCGCCTGAGAGCGTGCCTTCTCCAGCCTCTCCACCGCTACCAACTCCTGCTGGCGCATCTTCGCGGCACGTTCGTAATCTTCGGCAGTGGCCGCAGCTTCTTTCTGTGCCTGGATATCCGTCAGTTCTTGCTCTAGATCCGAGATGAGTGTTGGACTGACGATCCCTTTTTCGCTCGCCTCTAAACGCAGAGCGGAACCAGCCTCGTCCATCACGTCAATGGCTTTGTCAGGCAAGAAACGATCATTGATATAGCGGTCGGACAGTTTCACGGCTGCCTCGATAGCCTCGTCAGTAATGCTTACGCCGTGATGCGTTTCATAGTTTTCACGCACGATGCGCAACATCTCAATGGCCTCTTCCTGGCTCGGCTCATTGACCACGACCGGCTGGAAGCGGCGCTCTAACGCAGCATCCTTCTCGATATGCTTGCGATACTCATCCAGCGTAGTGGCACCGATACAGCGCAGTTCGCCACGTGCCAATGCAGGCTTGATCATATCGCCAGCACCGACCGCACCTTCGGCAGCACCAGCTCCAACAACGGTATGCAGCTCGTCGATAAAGACGATGACCTCGGGAGCCTCGCGCAGTTCCTCAAGAATAGACTTGATACGCTGCTCAAACTGACCCCGGAACATCGCACCAGCAACCATACCACCAATGTTCAACGAGACAATACGTTTGCCCCGCAAGTTAGCTGGAACGGTTCCATCATTGATACGACGGGCAAGACCCTCGACAATCGCGGTCTTACCAACTCCCGGCTCACCAATAAGTACCGGGTTATTCTTCTGGCGGCGACCCAGAACAGTGATCATACGCTTCAATTCGCGCTCACGGCCAGCCGCCGGATCCAGTCTTCCCTCAGCGGCCTCAGCCGTGAGATCGCGACCAAATTGATCAAGTGTCGGAGTTTTACTATTTTTAACTTGCTGCTCAGCAGTAGCCGTGGCACCACGACCATTGCCCATTCCAGCAGCAGAGGCGGAACTGTTGTTTGCAGAGAAGCCAAAGGGAGTACCGGGCATACCTTCAAGACCACCCGCCTGCCCCATCATGTTCATCAGCTCATCAACACACGACTGGCAGAGGTAATGCTGCTCACGGCGTCCGTCAACGATCTGATCCACACGCACACGGGCGGGATTCTTTTGACATCTTTCACACTTCATATTTTTATGCTCCTCGTTATAGGTCAGATGTGAGTATGCCCACATCTTGTTTAGCAGACTTGTCAGACGATTGCTAGATTATAACATACCGATAATCTCGTTGTCTAGCACTCGTTATCCATGATTGCTAATTCACCAGTAATAACATAGGCTTCTGGTTCGTTATTCCCAGATTTCTCTGAATATACGAGAACTGGCATGCCATATGGAAAGGAGATGATCTGCCAATTAACAGGTGAACGGAGAGGGACTTGCAGGCTTGTAGCACCCCAGGTCCGAGATTGAAAACTTTTAGATTTGCTTACTACTTATAACATTCCTACACGAGAATTTCATCCCCATGGTCCCTGGCATCTGTATTCTGTACGACAGAGAGAGATAGAGGGTTTCAATCCTTTCCATAGTATACCCTGGCAACGAAAAGCTGCCGTGTTTAACTAGATGATATGGCCCATGTGGTATAGTCTTCTACAGAAGAATTGGCTAGCAAAGGAGCGTCACCATGGATTTTGCCTACTCAGAAAAAGTGAATGCGCTACGGCAGCAACTGACTGCATTTATGGAGCGCTTTATTTATCCAAACGAGCAAATGTATGCTGACCAGATTAAGGCATCCGGCAATCCTCATCATCATGCTGAAATCGTAGATGAATTAAAGGCAAAAGCGAAAGCGGAGGGATTATGGAATCTCTTCCTGCCCGAAGCGGAGTATGGAGCTGGCCTGAGCAACCTGGAGTACGCTCCTCTCGCGGAGATTATGGGGCGTGTGCCCTGGGCATCGGAAGTCTTTAATTGTGCCGCACCCGATACAGGAAATATGGAGATTCTGGCGCAGTTTGGTACTTCTGAGCAGAAGCAGCGCTGGTTACGTCCTCTTCTGGACGGCGAGATACGCTCAGCATTCGCGATGACCGAACCGGATGTTGCGAGTTCGGATGCCACCAATATTCAGCTCACTATTCAACGTGAAGGAGCTGAATATGTGCTCAATGGGCACAAATGGTGGATCTCTGGAGCTGGACGTGAGCGATGTAGAATCTTTATCGTGATGGGCAAGACCGATCCCCACAATCCCGATCGTCATAAACAGCAAAGTATGATCCTGGTACCTAAAGACACGCCGGGCGTGACTGTTGTGCGCAGTCTGCCTGTAATGGGCTATCTAGATAACGAAAGCCACTGCGAAGTTCTATTCGAAAACGTACACGTCCCCGTGAGCAATCTCCTCGGTCAGGAGGCTGGCGGCTTCGCCATAGCCCAGGCACGCCTCGGCCCTGGTCGCATTCATCATTGCATGCGTTCTATTGGTGCTGCTCAACGCGCTCTGGAGTTGATGTGCCAGCGTGCCGCTACGCGTATCGCATTTGGCAAACCGCTCTCCGAACAGGGCATGGTCCAGGACTGGATTGCACGCTCCCAGATTGAGATTGAACAATCACGTCTGCTGACGCTCAAAGCTGCCTGGACGATTGACAACCTGGGCAAGAAGGCGGCCCAGGACGAGATCGCTATGATCAAGATCGCCGTTCCCCAGATGCATACCACCGTTGTCGATCGCGCCATTCAGCTCTTTGGAGCCGCGGGTGTCAGCGACGACTTTCCGCTTGCCCTGATGTGGGCACATGGTCGTACCATGCATATCGTGGATGGGCCTGACGAGGTGCATAAGCGTTCGCTAGCGAAGTCTGTTGTGCGCCAATTGAATGGTTGACGATACGTAAATCATATAAACAATCCGGTTAAGAACTCAAATTCTTTTACATTGAAAAGTACTACTCTTCTCTCCCTCTGAGCAAGCTCACATAGAAAGAGCTATATCCTTGAATTGAAATCAACAGACTATTTATCAAGGATTGCTCACTAATTTAGAGGAAGAAAGCCATGAAAAAGCAAGGATCGTTATTCACAGGCATCATACTACCAACACTATTTTTTCTATTGGTTGCATGCACTGCCATGCCAACAGGGATACAGCAGGGAGATGGCATGCATACTCCTGCCATAACGACAACAAAAGGCACTACAACCTCAACAAGAATGCCGGTGAATAATATGACGCTTCCACCTCAGGCAACAGCGCTACCAAAGCCAACAGCAATGCCGGTAATACCAACTTCTACTCGATCAGCGATGCCAACTCAGCAGACACCAACGCCTGCTCCTCCAGGTAACGCAGGCTATACCGATTTATCTGCAGCCGCTCAAGCCGTACTGGCATTGATCAACCAGGAACGTGCCGGTATGAATTTGCCTGCACTACAAATGAGTAATGCACTGATTAACAGCGCACATTTACATAACGTTGCGATGTTCCAGGCAAACACCCTCTCACACCAGCTCCCTGGAGAGGCTGCGTTGGGCACACGTATCACTGCTCAAGGGGTGAAATGGAGTATGGTTGCTGAAAATATTGGTTACGGTTATGGGGATGCAACTCAGACGGCAATAAGCTTAAATCAGTCAATGTTTGCCGAAAAACCGCCCGATGATGGGCACCGCCAGAATATTCTGTCAAACGCCAACATTATTGGCATTGACATCATCGTAAATACTCAAAATGCGCAGGTCTGGCTGACAGAAGATTTCGCCCGACCCGCGTAGGGGCCAGATTTATCGCGCCCACCCGGGCGTATGTCGTACAATGATCCAGGAGACGTTAAGAAATACTCCATCAAGGGCATCTCTCTCAAGGCCCAATCACACACAATCAGGAACGATAAAGATATATGAACGAATTAAACGATGATCCATTTTTATTTCAGCGTCAAAACGCCGCAGAACTCATTCTTATCCGCCACGGAGACGCCATTCCAGGGCCAGACGAGATCATCCCCAGTGGTATCTATGATGATCTTCCACTCAGTCAGAAAGGGCGCATACAGGCCGTTACAGTTGCCGAGCGCCTGAAAGTTCTGCACTTTGACGCTGCATATAGTAGCCCTCTACGCCGTTGCCAGGAGACTGCTGCACCACTGATCGAACAATTGAAACTGCCTCTGACAATCGTCGAAGGTATCAAAGAGGTCACGCTGGGCGATATTGTCCCCATGCCCGCTGTCAAAGAAGGCGATAATCTGGAGCAGCTCACAAAGGCTCTGCAAGCACGCCAGGAAGAGATCATACGCGTGGTAGGTAACACTGGTACCTGGGATTCGCTTCCAGGGAGTGAAGCATCCAGAGCGTTTCGTAAGCGTGTAGTTGATGCCATCGATGAAATTGCCAACAACCATCGCGGACAACGCGTAGCCATCTTCTCCCATGGTGGAGTGATTAATGCTTATGTCGCCGAAGTACTGGGGCTGGCTAAAGAATTCTTCTTTCCCAGCGCCAATACCTCTCTTACGCTCATACGTGTATCCGGTACAAAGCGCGTGCTCTATTTTTTAAATGATGTGAGGCATCTACGCTTTGGCGAATAACATTTCCTCTAAAAAAGCATCGCATCCACACGGGCGTAAGAGCGTCATGCTCAGAATCACGCAACGCGTGGATGATTATATCATCTCAAAGTGTTTTCCTTAACAGAAGATATTTTTAACAATCCTCTTCATCAGAATGTACCGAATCTGTTTGCTGATCCCTATACCAGCACAAAAAAACATGCTATAATCAAAAATATGAGACAATTTTCGTATTCTTTCAACGCAGATGCGCTGAATTTACTTTATCAAGCACGCTCCGTGCTCCGCACAACGAGCGAGCGTTACCTGCTTGCCGCCGGGTAGCGACGCTTTATCTTGCCCCTGAACAGCTTCTTCAATAGAGGCTATTTGTATATAACCACAACAATCAACATAACATCCATATGGACACGTTCAACACGGGTATTTAGAACACACTATACTTATAATAAACGTCTGCTCCGTGGATGATCAGATAACGGGAGGAAACTAACAGCAATGGATCTCATGGATAAACTTGCCAGCCTGGCACAACGTTACGAAGAATTGAACACACTGATGGCTCAACCTGAAGTGCTCGACGATATTCCACAGTTACAAAAATATGGTCGCGAACATGCAGAGCTTGAAGATGTCGTACAAAAGTATCATGAACTGGTTGATACTGATAAACAACTTGCCGAAGCCCAGGAAATGTACGATATGGAGGAAGACGAGATGCGCGACATGGCTCACGATGAAAGCGAGCACCTTAAAGCACAGAAAGAACGCCTGCTCGACGAGGTAAAAGTTGCGTTGTTGCCCAAAGATATTATGGACGATAAAAACGCGATTGTGACCATTCAGGGCGGCGCTGGCGGCGACGAGGCGGCACTCTTCGCAGGTGAACTCTTCCGTATGTACAGTCGCTATGCGGATACGCACCGTTGGAAGATCGAGGTTATGGACGCAAACGAGACCGAGCAGGGAGGGATCAAAGATATCACCTTCGTCGTTAAGGGCAGAGGAGCCTATAGCCGCATGAAGTACGAAGGTGGGACTCATCGCGTACAGCGCGTCCCCGTCACCGAAGCTAATGGGCGCATTCACACCTCCACCGCGAAAGTGATTGTATTACCGGAGGCCGACGACGACACTGAGATCGAGATCAAGGATACCGATATTCGCGTTGATGTCTATCGCTCGACCGGACATGGCGGTCAGAGCGTGAACACGACCGACTCGGCGGTACGTATTACGCACCTGCAGACCGGTCTAGTTGTAACCTGCCAGGACGAAAAGTCGCAGCTCAAGAACAAACTCAAGGCGCTCACCGTGCTGAAGTCGCGCCTGTGGGATCTGCAGGAAGCACAACGCCAGGAAGAACTGAGCAAGAACCGCCGTTCCCAGGTGCAGACGGGCGACCGCAGCGAGAAGATTCGCACCTATAACTTCCCACAGGATCGCGTCACCGATCATCGCATCGGCCTCACACGCCATAATCTGCCAGGCGTACTGAATGGCAACATTGACGAGTTTATCGACAATTTGATTACTGCTGACCAGGCGGATAAGTTGCAGAATATGTTTCTCTAAGCATAGAACAGGTCTACACCATGCCACTTGAACAGCCACAAGCTATCCGTACAATCTTCTTTGACGCCGGCTTTACACTGATACGTCCGTATCCTTCAACGCCGGAGGTCTGCCACAAGGTCTGCCAACAGCTCGATCTGCATATCGATCTGAGCAGGGTAGAGGAACGTATGGACGAGGCCGAGGACTACTTTTTAAGCCAGACGCGTAGCAACAGACATACCTGGGCCAGCGATCAGGCCATCAACGAACTGTGGATCGGCTATTATATGAGCCTGCTACGCCCCCTGGTCATGGAGCATGACGAACCACGCCTCCATCAGCTCGCCACGGCAATTAATGAGGAGTTCGATAAACATACCAGTTGGGAAGTATTTCCCGATGTGCTCCCTGTTCTGCAGACGCTGCGTGCTCATAACTATACACTTGGCGTGATCTCGGATTGGGGGATTGCCCTTGGTCCTATTCTGAGCCAACATTCTCTCAGTCGCTACTTCGATTGCTTGCTGGTTTCGGCAACAGCCCGTCACGCCAAACCATCACCGATGCTTTACCAGCAGGCACTTGAACGCGCCAACGCTATACCCGACTATACCCTCCACATCGGCGATTCCTACATTCACGATGTACTGGGCGCTCGCTCCGTAGGTATAACACCTGTACTGCTCGACAGATCCGAGCACTTCAAACCAGAGAATGTCGATTGCCTGCTAGCCCATTCGCTTTATGAACTGCTGGACTTGCTGGAAATCCCACGCTAGGAGTACCTACAAAGATCGTACCTCCCGCACAACCTCAATGCCATTGAGACGCATATGGTACAAAAACAGCAAGTGCATCACGTCGCCATCATGGGGTAGAGCACCAATCTCTCTGGCAATCTCCAATGGTGTATCATACGTCTGTACCGCGTTGGCGGGAACGATGACGCGCAACCTGTTATTGGATGCATTGGCAGAAAGTTTGAGATGCATAGCCAGCTGATGAACACAGAGATCAGTACAATTGCCGACAACAATCGCTGTACTCAGGTCACGATGCTCATGCAGCCACTCACTCAGATCAGTACCATGAAACGCATTCAACGAGTTCTTGGAGACGACGGTGTAGAGATTGGCGAAGGGTAGTTCCGCCAGTTCGGGGATAGTAGTGGCTTCGCTTGTGCCAGATTGGCAATGGGGCGGGAAATCGACAAATTCAACGGAAGCGGACGTATGACAATCCTGTGCCACCACAAAGTCGCGTACACCGATGGCATAGGCATCTTTGAAGGCCGTAACCACAGTTGGAATAATGCCTTTTACACGGGGACTGGAAAGCGCTCCCTCATGACAGAAGCCGTTGATCATATCTACGCTGAACAATGCGACACGTCCCAGTTGAGCATCGGCCACCAGGTCTGCCCACGCGATCTCTGGTAGATCGCGCTCCCACTCTACAAGCACCTGCAAAAACTGCGTTGCCTGATCTAAAAAATTCTCAGGGATAGTTGAGTTCGTCATGGTATCTTCCCTCCTCAGAGATCCCGCACGGGCTTGTAAATCATCGCGGGCTTGTAAACGGCGCCCCTACAATTTTGCTTCCACCGCCGGATTGAAGCGATACAGACGCGCAGGCCGATGCGTTCCCTCCATTTTTTTCGCGCCTGTATCCTCAAGAATGCCTGTAGCCAGAATCTTTTTGCGGAAGTTCCGTTTATCAAGTCTCTTGTGCTGGATAATTTCATAGACGCGCTGCAACTCACGCAAAGTAAACTGTTCAGGCAATAAACTAAAAGCTATCGTCGTATAATCGAGCTTACCACGGAGACGGTTCAAAGTATAATCTAGAATTTTCGCGTGATCGAAGGCCAGTGGAGGCAAGTCATAGACAGAGAACCATCCCACATCAGCGGCATCACTGGCGGCTTTGACTTGCAAGCGTTCTGAGTCCAGTAGCGCAAAATATACTACAGTAATGACGCGTGTACGCGGATCGCGTCCTGGATCACCAAAGGTGTAAAGCTGTTCCAGATAGACATCCTGCACTGCAGTCTCTTCCTGCAACTCACGCTTGGCCGCCGCCTCCAGCGATTCATCAATATTCACGAACCCACCTGGAATAGCCCACATTCCCTCAAAGGGCCACGAACGCCGCTTGACCAGCAGTACTTGCAGATCTCGCTGGCGCAAGCTCATCATTACCACATCTACAGTTACCGAAGGACGCTCATATTTACTTGCGTCATAACGATGTGCCTTCGCCTCATCAGTCTGCTCCTCCTGGCGATCACTATTCTGTTCAATAGCCTGAACGCCATTTCTTTGCTCTTCCATAGCTTGACACAACCCTCCTGCTCTCTTGCGCACAATTACTTTTTCTACCTATGTCTGAGTACCTGACAACAGACTCGACAAAACGCATCCAATAGCATATACTTTAAGCATAGAATAAACGGAATAGCGCCTTCCTGGTCTCTCCTTAGGAGAATCTCCGCTTAGTGTATCTTATACACTAATATACTTTACTCATCCTGCTCTGTCAAGTAATGAAGACTCTTTTCTAGTACTTTGTTGCCAATATTGATTCCATATGCTTTACTAGGAATAGGAAAATCTGTAAAAATTTTCTGATCCCACGTGGAATATGTAGATATCAAAGGTAATTGATCATGAGTGTTGGTATGAAGAAAAGTGTAACGATTTGAGATGTGGCACAGCGAGCAGGCGTATCAATTGCGGCAGTATCGCGAGCACTGAACGAGAGTGGATATGTCAGTAGTGAGATCAAGCAACGCGTACACCAGGCTGTGCAGGAGTTGCACTATCGGCCCCATGACTCCGCGCGTGGTTTGAAGCTACAACGTACCAACACTATCGGGCTGGTGATCGCCGATATCACCAATCCTTTTTATGCCGAATTGGCAGCAGGAGTCTTAAGTAGCGCGAAAAAGTGGGGCTACTACGTTATCCTAGCCGCGATGGATGAAGAACCTGCCCTGGAGGAAGAGTATCTGAACGTGCTCATGGAGAAGCGCGTGGATGGTATTCTGGCGGTAGCAACGGGCCAGAACTCACGTCTATGGCGTGAGGCCATAGACCTCGGCATCAAGATAGTCCTGGTTGATCGCAAGGTTGCCTCCTTACCTGACGCTGATGCCATACTGATCGACAATGTAAAGGGTGGATATGACGCCACAGCTTATTTAACTGCTCTGGGGCATCGGCGCATCGGCATTATCAGCGGTCCGCTCTCGACAACGACCGGGCAGGGCCGTTTGCATGGCTACTACAAAGCACTTGAGGAGGCAGCGTTACCCATCGATCCCGAACTGGTCCAGATAGTGAGTTTTAAGCGCAAGAGCGGTATCCAGGCCATGGAACAACTGTTGGCGCTACGCAAGCCGCCGACCGCTATTTTTGCCTCGAACAATCTGCATGGTGAGGCCGCACTGTTTACGCTACGACAACATGGAATACGGATTCCTGAGGACATCTCGCTGATCATGTTCGACGATGTACCATGGGCCTCCCTGACCATGCCACCGCTTACTGTAGTAGCGCAACCAACATCGCTCCTGGGTACACACGCGGTGGAGCAGTTGATGCAACGCCTGCAACATCCCAACGTGCCAGTTACGGAGGGACGTACTATTATGCTGGAACCAGAACTGATTGTACGGGAAAGTTGTGCGCCACCGTCCCAGGAGTGAACGGGTTTATAAACCCGTCTGGCCATTCAAATGGTGATCAAGAGCACTATACATGGAGAGCTTCATGGCACGCTATGACGCAATACTCATCCCTGGTGGAGGCATTAACGATAATGGAGAACCCCATCCCTGGGTGAAAACCAGACTCGATCATGCCATTAAAATACATGATACTGAATATATAATTACGTTAAGTGCAGGTACAGTTCATAAGCGCACTCCTCGCGCTAAAAATGGATTTCCCATCTTCGAGTCTGTTGCCGCCGCACGATACCTGATCAACCGTGGCGTCAATCCAGACACGATACTCACCGAGGCCAGTTCCTATGACACCATAGGCAACGCATACTTCTCAAGGGTAATACATGCTGAACCAGGAGGCTTCAAAAAGTTACTCATTATAACTTCGGAATTCCATATGCCTAGAACTAAAGCAATTTTTCAGTGGATGTATAGCCTTGATAACCCGGACGGAAAATACCACCTGACATTCGACGCCGTGCCAGACACCGGTATTTCAACGGCCGATTTGCAAGCCAGACATGACAAAGAAGCACATAGTTTAAAGCAATTTCTAAAAAATACAGCTCATATTCATACTCTGCGCGACTGTCATCAATGGCTATTCACAGAACATGCCGCCTATTCCTTATCTTTGACACCAACCAGAGCAACGGACAGATCGCTCAATACGTATTAATCGATAGAACATCTTCTGGCCGCTCACAGGAAAAGGAATATGTATGCTCCAGGTTGACCCTACGCTGACAAAACTAACAAAAGCCCGCAAGCGCTCGCTCGCCACAGTGATGCTGACGATTGCACTACTGGCAGCCATGCTTCTTTTTGCAGGCAAGAAGTTTTTTAAGCCAGTATTTCCCTTCATCTCAGCCCAGTTGTGGTGGTTTCCCGCATTAATTGTGCTCTTTTTCCTGGCGATACAGCTTTCAGCGGCACAGGAAGGCTTTTTGCGGCGTGTGGAGTCGCGTCGACAGGCAGCGTTTCGGGGAGATCAACGCTTTCTTGCTTCTGACCAGCCTGAAGCGAATGCCAACGCGATGACATCGCCAATCACGTTTAGATTACGCCTGAACAACCTGCCTCTCATAAGTGCTTTTATTGCACCAGCGCTGGTATTATGCGCAATCTGGATTTTAGACAGGTGGCTAACGCAGGCACCTTATATTGCTACGATGAACTTCTGGATCTTCCCTGGTATTTTTGTAGTAGCTCTGCTGGTCATATTTCTTACTCTCTACACACTATTTGCAACGGAGTTTATGCAGGTCATTGAGGTTACCGATGAGGGATTGCGGACGCGCTACAAGGGACAGGATAGTAGCATCCTTTGGAGCGATGCTCGTCTCTTTGCCTGCTACGGTATTTTCGGTGATGCACGAGGGCGTGGAACGTGTACATACGAATTGTCTGGCAGTGAGGTTGTGGTGAAATGGACGGAGTACCGGCGTAAGAATCGGATGTGGCATATCAAGACTGATGTGAATTTTGAGGAGTATAGGAGGCGGATGATTGCACTGAATGAAGTGATTGCAGCCAGGACTGATTTGCAGTTGTATGACGTGAGGTGAGTTTTCATTAGAAGGGGAAGATTTAGCTTCAGATTTGTAATGTGGCGGCACGGATTTACATCTATGCCGCTCGATTTTTCCTGACACCTGGGCGCGATAAATCTGGCCCCTACACCGCTAGAAACGTCCATTGCTGATTTGCTCCGCCATTATCGCTCCATTGATCGATAGTCGCGCCATCAGCAGTAGAATAGCCGGGCACGTCGAGCACCTTCCCACTATTGCGGTTCACCAGTCTATAATAACCACCACCTGCCGCTACAAGGCTCCATTGCTGATTGGTGCTGCTATGCCACGTCCATTGCAGAATTGATGCTCCATCGGCAGTTGAACTTCCCGAAACATCAAGTACCTTCCCACTATTGCGATTTACAATCTCGTAATAACCACTACTAACGGATACGAGACTCCATTCTTGATTAGCCCCCGCGTGCCACGTCCATTGCAACATGGATGCTCCATCTGCTGTCGAACTTCCCGAAACATCAAGCACTTTCCCACTATTGTGATTCACGACCTCATAATTCGTCGATCCCGCGTCCTGCCATAGTCCCGTAGAAGTGTCGATAGACCAGTTATTATGCCAGGTTGTCGCGATATTTGCTCCATTCACCTGCAATGGAAGCCAGATGTAAGGCGACGTTCCCAGGCTGGATGGCGTCCAACGATCACCCATATACATAAAGGTCGTACCCTGGCTGCCTGCAATGGGAAGCACAAACGTGGTCTGGGAGTTATAGGTATTTGTGCCGGGTGCCGCAAAGTTTGACCAGCTCGACCAGGATCCAGCAAGCGAGGTCGCCGTCGTGTACTGGTTATCATTCGTGTTCCAGCCTGTCAGATGTGATCCTAGCAGGTAGTAACGCCCGTTGAGCTTGAACATAGCAGGTGCTTCGTAGTCGGCAAGTACGGCAACTGCACTGGTCACGCTCAGGTAATCTGAGGAAAGTTTGTCGATGCGCAGACCATTAGCACGATCCTCGCTCAACAGGTATGCAGTTCCATCGTCGTCTTTGAAGAGACCCATGTCGCGACTCTGATAACCCAGGGGCCGAAAACTGCCGCGATAGCTGTAATTTCCACACACAGTCGCACTGGTCGCAACGCCCACACGCGCATCACCGTAACTGCCAGAGTCAACATGCATATACATAACATACTGGTTTGTTGTACTGTTGTAGATCACCTTGGGACGCTCGATAATACGATTCGGCCCCAGGTCGCCGCTTGTCTGTTTCCTCAAAACATTGTTTACGAAGGTCCAATGCGCCAGATCCGTCGACGAATAGCATGGCACATTCTGGAAGTAGGCGTTCCCCGAACTCTCGCCGGTCTTGTCTTCTCCAAACCAATAATACGTGGAGCCTACTTTTATCATCCCTCCGCCATGCGCCTGAAGCATGGTGCCGCGATTGTCCTTCCAGGTAGCAGCGGGAACGATAGAAACAGAAGCAGCCAACACTGGAGATGGCACGCTTCTGAACAAAAACGCGCTGCCAACGATGGCAACGATCAATAGCCCAGACGCATGGAAGAAGCGGCGCTGCTTACGATACAAATCCATGAAATCCCTTTCCCTTTCTTGCTTTCCGAGGGCTACTAAGAGTCTTAACGATGAGGAATTTGAATGGCTAACAGAGAAAAATTGGAGCTATCATGTGATAGAAGCGGGCGAGGAGATACAAGGCTTCTTCTGAACGCAGTCGAAGCCATAGAGATACGAATGCCTGCACGGGCAATTCTTTTCCGCATCTTCAGTGATGCCATGAAATCCCCCTCAGGAGTAAGAAGCTAACAGAAATCGATTTCTTAGCTCTATTTAGAGCATACAATTAACAGTAAATTTTGTCAATTGTGAAAATTATAGAAAGGTCGCCTCACAGAAGTCACGATAACAATTTACGTAACTCACGCCGCAATAATTTGCCACTAGAATTTCGTGGGAGCACATCCACAAAATAGATTGTACGTGGGAGTTTGTAATGAGCAAGATGCGAACGAGCATAGTCCAGGATACTATCAGCATCAGCAGTGCTACCAGGGATCAGATGGACGAAGGCGATAGGTACCTGTCCCCATTGAAGATCATCCTGACCGCATACACCAACTTCCTCCACGTCGGGATGACTACTGAGGACGGACTCGATCTCGGCTGGATAGATGTTTTCGCCACCGGAGATGATCAAGTCGTTGCGGCGATCAAGGACATAAAGATAACCATCGGCGTCTAGATACCCCATATCACCTGTGGAGAACCAGCCATCACGAAAAGCTGAACGCGTAGCCTCAGGTCGATCGGCATAACCAGGAGTGATCGTCGGACCTTTGAGATAGATGGTGCCGGGTTCATCTGGCGACGCAAGCCGATTTTCGTTCATAATACGCAACTGAACAGGCAGAAGCGGACGACCAGCAGAACCAATCTTGCGCAAAGAATCGGCTGGCGAGAGCGTCACGGCCTGAGAGCATGCTTCTGTCAGACCATAACTCAGCGCAACTGGTATGGCACGGCGGGCACAATCTTCAAGCAACGAGCGCGGCGCAGGACCACCACCTAGCAACACACAACGCAACGTAGAAGGATAACGTACATCCTCCGCCCCCGCAGCAAGATCGGCAAGCATGCGTTGGAGCATCGTCGCAACAACCGAGATAATGGTCACCCTCTCCTCACGAATAGCCCTGTTCACAGCAATGGGATCAAATTTTTCCTGCACGACGACACTGATACCATAAATTACACTACGCATGAGGATAGAAAGACCACCAATATGGAAAAAAGGCATACAGGCAAGCCAGCAATCATCAGGCTGATGACCAAGGTTGAGCGCGGAACCAAGCGCGTTCCACCACTGCATTCCATAGGTAATAAGCACACCCTTGGGATATCCAGTAGTGCCAGAAGTATACATAATGGACTGCGTTGCATTCAGGTCGATCAATGGCTGTAAGGAAACAACGATCTCAGCGACATCTTGTAGAAGAACCTCAGAATTGTCAGACGAGGTTATCAAGGTCGCATGGGGCAGGTGAGGAAGCACTTGCTGTATTTCAAGGGAACTTGCAGCATGATATTCGTCGCTCACAAGCAAAGTAGCTCTCACATCTTGCAATTGCCAGCAGAGTTCATCTAGTGTCAGGCGTGTATTAAGTGGAACAAGAATGGCACCGAGGCGCGTTAATGCATGTACAAAGGTGACATAAGACAACCCATTTGATGCCAGCAGAGCGACACGGCTTCCTGGTCGTACACCGATAGTAGCAAGCTGACGAGCAAGACGCGTAACTTGCTGTTCAAGAGCGGCAAAGGTCCAACAAGCGTCTTTATAGCGCAAGGCAGGGTGCTGAGGAAAGTTCTCGGAGCAGCGTGTAAGCCAGTTGGGCAACAGAGTATCAAGTGTCATAAAGCATCTTTTCTATCGCTTATATAGCGAGCAAGGGAATTTCTGTCCAACTGGACACCCAGGCCAGATCCCGTAGGTACGCTAAGAAAACCATGATCGAGAGTTAAATCATCGATCAACAAATCATCAGCAAGCAGGTGTAGCGTGGCAAGACCACACTCAAGCGTAACTTCTGGTGAGGCAGCTGCAAGGTGGAGTGCACCTGCAATACCGACACCAGCCTCAATCATACTGGTGATAACGCATTGTACTCCATGCTGTGCTGCCTCGGAGAGAATCTGCCGTCCTGCACGAAGGCCACCAGCGAGTTGCGGTTTGAGAATGAGAACCTGCGCGGCTTCATGAGCAAAAACGCGACGGGCGCTCTCCAGATCATAGACAGCTTCATCGGCGGCAATGGGTACAGGCACATTATAGCGCAATGCTCGCATCTCATCCAGATCTCGTGCAAGCAAGGGCTGTTCAACGTACTGTATATTATAAGGAGCACACCTGGAAAGAATAGTCATCGCCTCAGCAAACGTCCATGCCTCATTCGCATCGAGACGCAGATGAATGTCTGGTCCGATAGCATTGCGAACAGCCGCAATACGCGCGATCTCCGCTTCTGGATGGTTGCCGCCAACTTTAAGTTTGATGCAAGAATAGCCAGCACAAATCGCTTCGCGTGCACTAATGACAGCATTTTCTGTTGACAGAGCACCAATAACAATATTGACTGGCACCCGCTCCGTAGGGGCCCGATTTATCGTGCCCGCCAGAATCTCATACATACCCCAGCCCATACATTTCCCCAGTACATCTAATAGAGCGCTCTCCAGGCCACAGAGAGTAGTAGCAGGCAGTTCAGGTGCCCTGGTATATAGGAAATCGATAGCTGTTGAGAGGTCTCTACCACAAAGTTGTGAAGAGAGTGCAGGTAGAGGCGCAAGTGCCGTAGAGAGGTCATCGCCAGCGAACTGGGTAGAGGAGCAATCTCACCGATACCAGAGAGATTATTTTCTGTAACAACTTCGACAATAGCACCTTCGCGTGCAGTTAAGACGCCGTGGGCAGTCGTAAAGCTGCTGCGAAACGGAATCTTGTAGGAGAACCAGCGGATAGTTTTGATGCATTGCATAACTATTGCAAAACCGATATAGGTTCAGGCTGGCCAGAAAGCAGGTTAAATAAAAGCAACTTCCTTCCCTCGCATTGTAATAGCCAATCAAACGAGGCAAGAGCAGAATCATGAAACAGGTGTAGAGATCTCTTGACTCTGACTGCCATTGAGTTCAAGCGCCATCAACAAATCCCTCAAGGCAAATGGTTTTTTGAGGATGGTTACTGTTGGAAACTTATCATGAACAGCATCCAGAGCCCCATCAGGCAACGCAGAAATCACGATAATCGGCATATCCGCAAAATGCTCTCGTATTTGCTGGATAACCTGGCTCCCTGACAGATCTGGTAGTAAGATATCAACAATCAAGGCGTCGAATAGATGAATAGGAGGCTCATGGTGAAACAAAGCCATGAGTAAATCCCAGGGATTACTATATGCAAGGGCTTCATGTTCGGTTAGCTCTAGCAATTCTCGTAACATACCACAGATTGCCGGGTTATCATCAAGAATACCTATTTTCATCATTTCCTCTCCTCTTCTTAATGATGGCGCGAGAAGAGCATGACAGGTTTCATGAAAGTGATTCTGTCTTCTTCGTCCTCTAGACTTCCCTTCATGCTCACGCATTACCTGCCTGGCCAGAATTCGCTCCCTTACTACTCTCTTCATTACAAGAGTAGCAGGATTGTTACTAGCTGTCAATATACTGGTTTCGAGGGCTTGTGAATTTCTCGTTTTTCTCGGCGTTTTGGCCCGCTGCGCGGGCCTTTTGGGTTTGTATGGTGTGTTTTTCGGGCAGTGCCCGAAAAACACACCATACAAACCTTTTGCGAGCGCCGTAGGCGCGAGGAGAGCGGATCATTCACAAGCCCTGATACTGGTTTCCTTTTCTTCGAATTGGAAAGCCCCGAAGCATTTGCAATGGGAACTTTACATTCACATAATATATCGGTATTATTGTATTTACTAGCAAAAAGAAAAGAGGCTCATTGAGTATGCATGAAGCGACAGGTTCTCGACGGAGACGAGGGAAGCGTTTTTTCGTATCATCCATCATGACATTGGTATTCTGGCGCTTGCGCCAGACATGGTTCCTGCTCCTGGTTACCACCATTGGTATGATTGCCGCCGTCATTATTGTTTGTGCCGTTCCTCTCTTTTCAGACGTTATGACGACTGCTGGCCTGCATAACACACTGCGACAAGACCCTTATAGTTCTGAATTCGAGGCTGATGCTATTACTCAGGGGCTTTCGACACCAATCGTCCAGAATGTGCGTGGACAATTTGCTAACCTCTTCCAGCAAAACGTAGGCTCCCTGGTATCCCCCTCGGGATACCTGTTGCAATCGTCAGGTTTTTCTTTCTCCCCGGCCTCTAATCAAAAACAATTGAGCGCCTTTGCAACGTCAATGCAGCAGGCACAGTCGCATCTCAGCAATATTCAGGGCCATGTGCCTGCCCTCACAAGCAATCCTGGCAACGAGATTGAGATTATGTTGAGCACTGCAAGCGCAAAGAGCCTCAAAGTCAAGGTAGGTTCGCAACTTCACTTCGCATGGAATTATTATCCCGCACAGCAGAGTGATCCCAGTCAGCTACAGTCGATACACACATTTCCCGTCACGGCCCACGTGGTTGGTCTCTTCGATGTGGGAACAGCGGATATTCCATACTGGCATGGCGAGGATTTTGCACCCCTCGCACTTCCTAATGGGAAAGCAAATCAATTTACCTATACCTACAAGATATTACTTTCCGATAACGCCTTACTGGCCCTCGCTGACCATATACGCACGCTGAGCCACTCTGATGCTACCTATTCGGCATCGTATGGATATACGTTACATTGGTACTATCGGCTGGATGTAACACATACTACGATCAATGAATTGGATACATTGATTGATCAAGCCTCAAACCTGCAATCAGCATTCTCATCACAATACCAGGATGTTTCACCCAGTGTTTTTCACGGGGCAGCACCGTTTCCTTATTTGACAAATGCCACACTCTCCAGCGAATTACTGGATGTCGCTGCTACCCCGAGCATCCTGGAAAGTTTTCGTAGCAGCTACGATGTTTCGCGTATTCCAGCTATCGTACTGACAATCCAGGTTGTTGCGCTTATTCTCTTCTTCGTCAGTTTAATGACAAATCTGCTGGTTGATCGCCAGACTGATACTCTGGTTCTGCTACGTAGCCGGGGTGCCAGTAGTGGACAGGTATTCTCAACACTCCTGATCCAGAGCATATTCCTGGGCATACTCTCTATCATCATCGGGCTCCCGCTAACAGTGCTTACGGTATTGCTACTGGCACGTAGTCTTTTGCCCGCCTCGCAACAGGATGCTCTTCTGCTGATTACCAATAATCCACTCCATGCAACGCTCAACCTGGCTATTTATGCCGCTGCAATCGTACTGGTGATGTTGCTGACAATGAGCGTCTCACTTTTCCTGATTGCACGCATGGATGTGCTGGCAATGCGCCGTGAGCAAACTCGTTCGCAGAAGCGTCCATTGTGGCAACGTTTGAACCTGGATGTGATTGCAGGGGTGATCGCTCTGACTGGCTATGGCATTTCGTTGTACCTGACGGGACTTGGTTCAGTCACACAGGGAGATGTGCAGGTATTGATCACAACGCCGCTCTCAATCATTGCACCATTCTTCCTGGTGATCGGCTGTATGCTTCTGTTCTTGCGCATTTTCCCTCTGCTCTTACGCCTGGCATCACACATTGCAGCACGAGGACGGGGCGCAGTCTCGATGCTAGCATTCGCCCAGGTGTCGCGCTCACCACGCCAGCCACTGCGCATGACCATGCTGCTCGCACTCTCTATCGCCTTTACGCTCTTTACTCTGGTCTATATGGCAACTCAGTCTCAACATATTCAGGATATTGTCACCTACCAGGCTGGCGCAGATTTTAGTGGCGATACTGCTAGCAATGCCAGTTTCAATAGTAATACTACCAGTAACGCGAATCTTTATAACCCGCTCGCGTTTATCAATCAGTACCGCTCGATCCCTGGTGTTATCTCCGCCTCCGCTGGCTTTATCGCTCAAGGAACCGCCGGTAACGCGGCATTGCCTATAGCGTTGCGTGCAGTTGACGCGAATACATTTGCCAACGCAGTTCTCTGGCCTTCAGACCAGGATTACCAGAAAGCGCTTGTGCTGCTCAAAGACATTGTTAGCAGGCGGCAAAGCGCAGAGAAAGATATTCTTATTCCCGCTATTGTCGACACAACAACTATGAAAACGCTACACCTGAAAGTCGGTTCTCTCTTTAAGTTGAAAGTAGACAACCAGATCATTGATACGGTCCAGTGCATCGTGATTGGCAGCGTCAGTCACGTTCCTACTGTCAATGATCGCACAACCCAATCTGATAATCAGGGCTTTATGAGCATTGGTGGCATCCTCATCGATTACCAGACGTATATCAACATCTATCAGCAAGAGGCAAAAGCGAGTGGAAACTCTTCCTTCGGGCAGTTGGATACACCAACAATTAATCACGTCTGGTTGCACTCGCGTAATGACGCTGTATCGCTCAGCAGCGTCCGCATAGCACTCAAGAAACCTGGCACGCTACTGAATGTTGTGGATCGTCGCGCTCTGCTTGCCGCACTGAATGCTGATCCTTCTTATCTTGTCCTGAGTGGAATACTGAGGATTGGTACCGTGACTGCTCTGATCCTGGCTCTGCTTGGAAATCTGCTTGCTTCCTGGCTGACGGCTCGCACGCGCCTGAGCAATTTCGCAGTTATGCGTGCACTTGGCACATCACCCGCTCGGGTTGCCAGCATATTAATGTGGGAGCAAGCGATTGTCTACATAATTGGTTTATTATTGGGAATAGCCTTCGGGGCATTGCTTTCAGCGACGGTGATCCCCTCACTGACCCTTTCAAATCTCACCACCGATCTGAGCGCAACGCAATTTTTTGCATTGCAATCGGTATTCCCAACCCGCATCATCGTTCCGCCGACTCTTCCATTGGCGCTGGTCGTACTGGTCGCGATCTATGGAATGGCGCTTCTCATGATGGTACGCATCGTCTCGCATCCTACGCCGGGACAAACATTACGCCTCAATGAGGATTAACTACGATAATGGAGATTAACAAATAAAGGGCGGGTATGCAAATGGCTTTATTGCTGCCATCGATGCATGATTTCGGTGGCTATAACCACCCCTAATTTGTTAATCTCCATAATCGCTGGACGCCATAAATGTGGTCCCTACCCTTTTGCATGTATTTATGGGTAGGGACCGTGTTTATGATGCCCGCCGCTATTTTATGGTAAACGTGGGAATTTCGAGAAATCGGGTTTGCGCTTCTCAAGGAAAGCATTCTTGCCCTCTTTACCCTCTTCGGTCATGTAGTACAGCATGGTCGCGTTACCGGCCAGCTCCTGGATACCGGCCAGGCCATCGGTATCGGCATTAAAGGCCGATTTGAGGAAGCGGATGGCAATTGGACTTTTCTCCAGGATCTCGCGTGCCCACTGGATGGTCTCTTCCTCCAGTCGCGCCAGGGGAACGACCGTGTTGACCAATCCCATGTCCAGAGCCTCCTGTGCATCGTACTGGCGACACAGATACCAGATTTCGCGAGCTTTTTTGTGTCCAACGACGCGGGCCATATAGGTCGCGCCCCAGCCAGCATCGAAGCTGCCGACGCGCGGACCCGTCTGACCAAAACGGGCATTATCGGCGGCGATAGTGAGGTCGCAGAGCAGGTGCAAAACGTGACCACCGCCGATGGCATAGCCCGCGACCATAGCAATCACAGGTTTGGGCAGATATTTAATAACTTTTTGCAGTTCGAGTGCGTTGAGCCGGGGCACGCCATCGCTTCCAACGTAGCCACCCTCGCCACGCACACGCTGATCACCACCGGAGCAAAACGCCTTGTCACCCTGGCCTGTAAATATGACAACGCCAATCTCCTGATCTTCGCGGCAACGATTGAACGCGTCGATCAGTTCAGTAAGCGTTTCGGGGCGGAAGGCGTTGCGCACCTCTGGTCGGTTGATCGTTATTTTTCCCATTCCTTCGGCCTTCTCGAAGATAATGTCGGTATAGTCACACACTTTTTGCCATTCGACTGACATTTTTTTCTCCTTTTATTGATTGTGGGTAGGTTGCAAGCAATCGCGCATCCCCACGCGACAGGCGCGAAATAATCGGGCCCCTACCTCAATTTGAAAGATATTGGTGCATACAGAATTGCCTTACCAGTTGGGCAAACAGGGCTGGCTGCTCAAGGTGTACACAGTGACCAGCATCAGGTATTACATGCAAGGTTGCATATGGTAGTTGTTGTTCCATCTGCCGGGCAATGCTGCAAAACTTCGGGTCAAGTTCTCCTGCAATCAGCAGGACAGGTATTGCAAGAGATGGCAACTGGTCATACAGAGCTGGCTGCACACCTGTACCAACGCCGCGCAGACTGTTTGCCAGTCCATGGGCTCGATTAGAAAGGCGCTGATGATGCAGGGCTTGCCTTGTTTCTATTGGTAGACTACTCTGACTGGCGAACAGGAGTAATTGCTCCCAACGTTCTACAAAAGCGGCAATGCCGTCCCGTTCGATACTGTCAGCCAGGGCTACATCGCTGCGACGGCGCTGTGCGCGCTCAACCGGGTTCGCTAATCCAGGGGAAGCGCTCTCCAGGATCAGGGCACGGAAGAAGTGCGAAAAGGCCGTGTAGAGCGCGATACGCCCACCCATTGAGTAGCCAAGCAAGATTGCTTCACCGGGAACCACGCCAAGTTCTGTGAGCACTGAGAGAATATCGGTCTGACAATGCTGCATTGTATAGCGTTCAGGATTCTCTGGTGCGCTTGATTGACCATGGCCGAGCATGTCAATAGCGATTATACGCATGTTCGGCAACACAAGTTCGTCAAACAGGTGCTCCCAATTGAGGGCACTACCAGTAAAACCATGCAAGCATACTAGCGTACCCGCTCTTTTTGCAATCGGGGCTGTATCCCATTGTATTATACCAATCTGTACGCCGTTGACATGAATGCGTCTGCTTGTAGATAGCACTTTTTTGGCTGAACCTTTTCTATTTTTTTGCTGTGGCAAGTACATTCTTAACAGCTTGCCAGAGCTGGCGATGCATCTGTACGTTGCTCTCGCGCCTGGTTGGAACCTCGATTACATGCAGTCCCCTGACAGCAATACTTTCGTTCATAGAGGAGCGGAATTCCTGCCAGTTAGTAATGCGTTGGAACGAGCCACCATACATTTGCACGACCGGCGCAAAATCCAATCCAGTAGGCGTGCCGAAGAGTTGCTCAAAGTGCTCAGAGTAGGATGCCTGGGGCAGGAAGGAAAAGATGCCACCTCCATCGTTATTGATCAGCACAATCGTTAAATCCAACTGGTGCAAACGTGCTGCCAGCAACCCGTTCAAATCATGGAAGAATGAGAGATCGCCAATCACCAGAACAGTCGGACCGTCTTTATGAGCAGCACTCGCGCCTAGCGCACTGGAAACCATGCCATCAATGCCATTTGCCCCACGATTACCCATAATACGAAGCTTAACATCACTCTGCCAGAAGAAGGTATCCAGATCGCGCACTGGCATACTATTGCCAACATAGAGCGTCGTTTCTTGTGGTAAGAGAGCGGCCAACTCGGTAAAGACGCGTCCTTCAAAGAGGTCGGCAAAATCTTGTATGGCCGACTGAAGAGCCTCACACGTGATTTGCTCGGCCCATTGCCATTTCTCAATCCATTTTGAGTCGCGTTCGGGCACATCCGCTAGAAATGGAAGCAGTGAGCGGCACAAGGAAACTGGATTGGCATGAATAACCTCGCTGGCAAGCTGAGTAGGTTCCTCCCAACCTGCATTGCCATCAATGACAATCAGTGGACAGGAGGCGTAACGCTTCTGGTAGAGCAGCAACGGCTTGGAGGTCGGCATAGCTCCGAAACGCACTATTACCTGTGGCTCAGCTTGCTCTATAAAAGCATCGATACGCAAAAAGGCATCATAGCTTGAAAGCACAAAGTGAGAATTTAGAGAGCTGCTCCTCAATTGCGAGAGCGGATCAGCCAGGATAGGATAGCCAGTTCGTTGCGCCAGAAGCGTTACCAGTCCGGGAAGCTCAGGATCATTGCAGGGGCCGACAATAATCAGTCCATGCGGAGTAGCGTGAATAGTATCAAGCAAACGCGTATAGAGCAGGGTAAGCGCAAAGCCCCCACCTCCCTCCACGTCACCCCTTACCCCTACTGTGGCGTCTCGCGCTTCGGTTACTGCGACATAAGGAGCGTTATCTGGACGCCCGTACCAGGCAACCAGGTCACGTTGCGCAAGCGGAGGAAGCGGCTGATCAGGAGAGGCATCAGGTACGAGAGGTTCGCGAAAGGGCATGTTGAGGTGCACTGGCCCGGCTGGTATGGCATTTGTTAAGGCAACTGCACGATTAGCCAGCGTACGAATATAGCGTAGAGCGTTATTGTTCGCTTCAGGTAGCGCCACTTCAACAAACCATTTCACATGTGACCCATAGAGCCGATTCTGGTCGATTGCCTGTGGAGCGCCATTATCGCGCAACTCATGGGGGCGATCTGCGGTCAGAACGAGCAGAGGCACATGGGTTAAATGAGCTTCGACCAGCGCCGGGAAAAAGTTTGCCGCTGCGGTTCCCGACGTGCAAACCAGGGCAACGGGTTGGGCGAGTCGCTTTGCCATACCTGATGCAAAGAAGGCTGCCGAACGCTCATCAACATGCATCCAGGTATGAATACCTGCCTGTTCCGCCAACACCATTGCCAGAGGTGTTGAGCGTGATCCGGGGCAGATCACGACGTTATGCACGCCAGCTCGCTGCAATTCATCAACAAAGGCTCTTATATAGACGTAAGTCGGGTTAAGAAAATCCGACTCGTCGGTTGGTATGACCGACATGGTTTTGCCTCATTCTTCGTTTAATGATGTACCAAAACGGTATAAATGCATAATACGGTAGGGACCAGATTTATCGCGGACGCGATAATGCCGTTTAAAAAATTAATGCGGATATGATTTCGCTTACGATATCCAGGTTATTTATTTAAACGGCATAATCTGGTCCCTACATTAATCCCTGGAGCATCACTTTTAATTTTAAGCGGGACTCCGCATACTCGCTGTCGGGTTCTGAGTCGGCGACGATGCCGCAGCCTGCGAACAGCGTTGCTTTGTTTCCGTCGATGAGGCCGGAGCGTAACGCAACAGCAAATTCGCCATGCCCATCTTTATCGATCCAACCAATGGGGCCAGCATACCAGCCGCGCTCAAGTTGTTCGTTGTCGCGTATCTCGGCAAGGGCAGCCTCGCGGGGAAAACCACCAACAGCTGGGGTGGGATGCAGATCCTGGAGCGCCTCCAGAATACTATGGCCGGGGAGCAGTTCACCAGTGATAGTTGTTTCCAGATGCTGTATATTTTGCAATTTCAGCAGGTGCGGCGTATCAGCGACCTGAACCGTTGAGCATAGATCCTCCAACGCATCATGCACCATATTCACCACAATGGCATGTTCGCGCCTGTTTTTTTCACTATTTAATAACTCCATGCCTGCCTGTCGATCTTCTTGTTCGGTTACACCGCGCGGCGCTGAACCAGCCAGGGCCATTGTACGTGCCTGTCCATCCTGTGCGAACACCAGGCGTTCAGGAGTCGCGCCAACAAAGTAGCGTGCGCCACGCTGGATGGCAAAGATGTAGGCACCCGTGTAACTTCCACGCAGGCGCTGGAGCAAGCGGTCAATAGCAAAAGTGTCTTCACCTGTAACTTCCACGGCACGAGCCAGGACCACTTTTTGATACGCGCCCTGTCGAATATGCTGCACAGCAGAGGCAACCAGGCTCTTCCATTTCGCCGCAGGAAGCAGATCCTGTACGGTAAACTGGTTGGGACGTGATATTGGCTGCGGCTGAGTAAGCAACAGTTCTACCATCGTATGCAGACGCAGGATAGTGAGCGTGATCTCATCGGCGAGTTGCTCAATATCGTCGGTCGCCTCGACTCTCAGATTGACCGTTAGAGCGGCATTCTTCTCACCTCCAGTAAAAAGCACACGCGGCAGGACAAGCAGCCCATCCGGAAAGCCATCCCATAGACTGGTTGAGGGATGAAGGGGATCAAAGGCAAAACCGCCAAAGAGAATTGGGCCTGTCACATGCGTCGGGAGCTTACCAGGTGCAAACCCGACAACGGCATTACGTTGCAGGGAACGGCAGGCTGCCGCAGCATCATTCAAACAATCAGCTCCAGTCGTCTCTATAGTGGTGGCGTTGCCTATGCCCACAAAGGCTCTCTGGTCCTCCGGCTTCTCCCAGAAGAAGCACTCTCCCAACCCCTGGCGGGAGAACACTCTAAAGATGGTGAGGGGGTCGCACGGCCCCACTGGCTGCGTAAAGCTGGCAAGCACAGTACGACCCGATAGAGCGGCACGTGTAGTAGCACGGTATAAGGTAGCGAACAACAGAGCGCGATCAAAATGGACAGACCATAGATTTGGAGCGACGAATGTATCTACATTATCAGCAAAAACGATTTCCATATTTTATTTCTCACCTGAAAAAACGGCATGCTGTAGGAAGGAAGCCAAAAAGCAATGCCTATAATATTATAGCACGGGGTGGGGAGAGCGACCACGTCATCATTTTTATCACCAGGATTCCAATTCTAAGAAGGGGGTGCCACGGGCTTGTTCACTTCGTTCACCGCGCCCCTACTATGGCATGACGGGCATGAAATATCCAATACATCAAATATCCAATACATCAAAAGAGAGGAACCCCGTGGTAGGGGCGCGGTGAACGAAGTGAACAAGCCCGTGTGCCCTCCGATACGATGGATCATTTCTTGTTTGCCGTACTCCCATCCTTTGTGATATAGTTGGAAAAAATGTTCTTTTATAGTGTTCTATAAAACATGCAATATTCGCAATATCATGCAATATCATGCAATAAATTGTTGGACGCGATAAATCGGGTCCCTACCTTGATGAAACCTGACAAGACAGCACGAAGGTGATGAGATGCAGATTGAAGGTGAGCGCCTGTTCGGCTGGGATCCCACGCCGGGCATTGTCTCGGTCTGGGCACAGCGTGAGGGACGAGCTATTGTGTGGAGGCGCGAGGCAGAACGCGTGATCTGTAACCTGGAACGCTTCCGATCCTGGCTCTTCGCAACCACGCTGGCCGACATCGCACACCTGGGGCCAGCCCTGCTCCCTACGAGCGCATTTGGTAGTGAGAACGCTATTGTGAATTACCGTGAACTGGAAAGCCCTCCTGACGCCACAACATCTTACCGCTATCTGATTACCGCACGTGATGGCCGCTATCTTGAACGCGCACTTATTAGCGGAGCAACACGCAGACTTGGCAGAAAGATTAACCGACTGGATGAACTCGACGAGTACTATCGTGTAGGTCCGGTCGAGCAGTATCTGATGAGTAGTGGACGTGTGTATTTCCGAGGCATGAACTACGAAGACCTGCACCGTTTACAGTTCGATCTGGAGACGACCGCACTTGATCCACATCGTGGGCGCATCTTCCTGGTTGCCATCTGCGATAATCGCGGCTTCACGGCCACGCTTGAGGCATCCACACCAGACGAAGAAGCGCAGTTAATCAACGAGCTGTGTGAGTTGATCCGCAAGCGTGACCCCGACGTGATCGAAAATCATAACCTGTTCGGCTTCGATCTGCCATTTCTGGAACAGCGTGCCTCAAATTTACACATACCCCTGAATCTGGGACGCCAGGGCGGACCATTACTATTAGAGAAACGTGAGGAGACATTGGCGATAGGGCCAGAAGCACGACGCAGAACACGTTACAGTATAGCCGGGCGCGAGTTGATTGATACGCTCGATGCCGTACGACGCTACGATTTTGTTGTGCGCGACATGCCCAGTTATCGCCTTAAAGAGGTCGCACGCTATTTCGGCATCGCATCCCCTGAACGTGTCTACATTGAAGGCTCGGCGATCTTTGACACCTATCGCAATGATCCGGACATGGTACGCCACTATGCCCTGGACGATGTGAGAGAGGTTGATGGGCTCTCGCGCCGCTTGCTGGGTGCACCATTTGTGCTTGCAAGCATGGCACCGCGTCGTTATGAGCGACTGGCATCAGCCGGACCAGCGATGGGGATTCTCGAACCGCTACTGGTACGTGCCTATCTACGAGCGGGGGTCGCGCTTCCCTACCAGGCATCGCAGCAAGAAGGAGAACAGGGATTGCATGAAGGTGGTGCAACCCTCCTCTTCGCCGAAGGAATCGCTGAACAGGTCGTCAAAGCCGATGTAGCCTCGCTCTATCCCTCTTTGATGCGCACCTTCCAGATAGGGCCAGCGTGTGATCGCCTCGGCGTCCTACTCAGCATCCTGGGACAATTGACCGATCTGCGCCTCACGCACAAAGCAGCGGCACGTTCAGCGGCACCTGGTTCACTGGCGGCCAATCATTCCGAGGCAACACAGGCTGCAATGAAAATTCTGATCAACGCAGCCTATGGATATATGGGAGCTGGTACGATGGCGCTGTTTGCCGATAATCGTGCCGCCGGAGAAGTCACAAGACGTGGACGAGAGTTGCTGAACCAGGTTCTTGACGCGCTACGCGAACGTGGCATGGCCTTGATAGAAGCTGATACCGATGGAGTCTATTTCGCCGTTCCACAGGGCTGGAGCGAAGAACAGGAACGTGCTCTCGTCGCTGAGATCGGTGCTCAACTTCCCGCAGGCATCCGCCTGGAATATGAAGGGCGCTATCGTGCTATGTTCAGCCACATGGTCAAGAACTATGCACTACTGACCTATAACGACCGCCTGATCGTCCACGGGGTAGCGCTACGGTCGAGCCGGGCTGAACCCTTTGGTGAACGCTTCTTGCGCCAGGCTCTGCATTGCGTAATGACTAACGACATTCCCCAACTCTACCAGACATTCCAGCAAACAGTTGATGACCTGCATAAACGCCGCCTGCCAGCATCCGATCTGGGTGCAAGGGTGCGACTCTCCAAGTCACCTGAAGCCTACCAGGCAGCAAGGGCAGGCCATCCAGAGCCACAATACGAAGCCCTCCTGGCAGCAGGTCGTACACGCTGGCATCCAGGAGAACGAGTGCGTTTCTATCGTACCAGGCCAGGAACCTACATATGGCTCCCAGAAGAAGCCGATGAAGCTCCGGCCGGGGAAACGTGGGATGATGCCAGTGAACACGAAGGGCATTCAACCCATCACTCCCAACGCTCTGAGATTGGTGAGCGGCGCGACTATGATGTTGAGCACTACCTGCACGTACTGGTCACATCCTATGCAGCTCGCCTGCGTAGAGCTTTCGCCCCTGAAGACTTCGCTCAGCTTTTCCGTCTTGACGAGCAGCCGGGCCTCTTTGATCTGCCCATCGATGATATCCAACCACGCCGGATCCGTTGCCTGTAGGGGCCGCGTTGACGCCGCTCAGGTGTGTCCAGCACATTAATCATGCCACCCACCTGGGCGGCGTCAACGCGGCCTACTTTGATAAAGCACTGCTTTCTTCGTTATCATGGATATACCGACGAGCTAGAAAGAACAACAATGGCAAGAGAGGTGACATAGACATGATCAATATATCAGCTCAACGCGAGCTGAGCCGCTCTATCGCAACACTCCTTGGCAATGTCATTCAAGCAAACTATCACACAGCAGGAGAAGGCATAGATATCGGCTCGTACAAGCGCGGGACCAATACCGACGATCATCCCGATCTCGACCTGTTCTTCATAAATATTCCACATGACCCAAAACAAGGCTTTGTGGACTGGACCCCAGTTGATACCTTCAGCATTATTTCCCGGTGGGATGGCATTCAAGACCTGGCTTATATTCAGCAATTTGATCCGATCCTCTTTAAAACCATTACCCAATCCTTACAGCAACTGGAACCTCTCGGCTTCCATGCCCGCTTTTGTGGAGTAAAAGCCTGGGGAGGCGATCCCGGCGTCGTTTTTATGCTCAGCATTGAACACCCTCAACATGGCCCACTTGGGATTGATATCACTCTCTCTTTTGCAAGCGACCATTTTAGTATTGAGCACGTCAGGAGATTTGACCACTCCATACAAAAAATTGCCGAAAACTATGGAGAAGAACGCGTACAACACCTTCTGGCAGATATCCGCCGACTCAAGAAAGCCGTCAAAGCTGAAAGCAGCTTCCAGGGACAACTTGATCGCAAGAAAAAAATTCCAGGATTTGTGATTGAGGCACTTTTCCTGCACCAGCCTGATCCTCTTTCCTATGACAACGTGATTTCCCTATTGAACAGCCATGAGTGGTCAACCGATGAGAAAATGATGCTGCCCGAATACATCCAGGAGCAGGAAGAGCAACTCATTGCAGCAAATAAGACGCTGGATGATGTGTTGCGCTGGGTCACAAAGGGGGGATACGAGACGCTGAAAACTGTTGCCGTGCAAGAAAGCAAACCTAAAGGATAAACTGTCTTGTATCAATGTACTCAAGAGCTCTATACAGAGATTGAGCGCCAATTCGAAAGGGTATCCTTACAGATCAGGAATCAGTGAAAAAGTGCGCTCCGAATAGTATGATATGATGTAGCTAGCGGATGGAGTCAGATCATCATAGGAGCAAATCGCGTACATGAATAATAGCTGGCAGTCAACAGCATTTCCCGTATTGGAGACAGAGCGCCTCATCCTGCGTGAGTTGCGATCAGGAGATGCCGAAGCCATTTTCCAATTTCTATCTAATGAAGAAATTGTGCGCTATTATGACCAGCCAATGATCAACATGCAGCAGGCCCGCAGCCTCATTCAACGCCATCATATGCGCTTTGAAAATGGGGAGGCGATACGCTGGGGCATCACGATCAAAGGTGGAAAGAAAGTGGTTGGAACGTGCGGCTTCTTTCGCGATATTACCAATTTTTACGCGGGCATAAGCTATGTACTGGATCGACCCTATTGGAATAAAGGCATCATGACCGAAGCTCTGCAAGTCATGATGCCTTTCGGCTTTAATTCCTACCAACTGAACCGCGTCGAAGCGCACATCGCGCGGCCCAACCTGGCATCGCAGCGTGTGCTAGAAAAGCTCGGTTTTCAAGAGGAGGGTATTCTACGCCAGCGTCTCTTCGAAAATAACCGCTTCCACGATGAAAAGGTGTTTTCGCTCCTCAAAAATGATGTTTTCTCAGGTAATACTCAGCATTTTTTGCGAGAAGGAGTTTGATACAATGGCACTCAAAATTGGATTGATCGTCCCGCAAGGCTGGCGTATGGATCTGGTAGGAATTACCAATCCAGTAGAGGCTTACGAGACAATGACGCATGTGGCCCAGGAAGCAGAAGCGTCAGGCTACGATTCGATCTGGCTCTTCGACCACTTTCACACAGTTCCTCAACCAACGCAAGAACCAACATTTGAATGCTGGACCAGCACCGCCGCTCTGGCACGCGATACAAAACGTGTACGCATCGGGCAGATGGTCACCTGCAATGGCTATCGTAATCCTGCTCTATTGGCGAAGATGGCCAGTACGGTTGATGTCCTGAGTCATGGACGCCTTGATTTCGGCATTGGTGCAGGCTGGTACGAACAGGAATATCGTGCCTATGGCTATGATTTTCCTGATGGCCCCACACGCCTGCGCCAGTTACGCGATGCCGTGCAGATTATCCGCGCCATGTGGACGCAGGAAGAGGCCGTCTTTGAAGGCAAATATGCTCAGATACACGGAGCTATTAACCAACCAAAAGGTGTACAGAAACCGCATATTCCCCTGCTCATCGGTGGCGCTGGCGAACAGGTCACGCTCAAAATTGTCGCTCAGTATGGCGATGCCTGCAACATTGGGCACCTGGATAATGAGGGGCTGGCACGCAAGTTCGCTATTATCAAGCAGCATTGCGAAAATATCGGGCGCGACTATAATGAGATTCGGCGCACCGCCTTGCTCAACTGCGCCATTGCTGAAACCGATGCCGATGCATTGGCAAAAAGTGGGCCGTACCTGCGCAGTATTCCTGCCGATCAGCTACGCCAACGAGCTTTGATCGGAACGCCTGACGCCATTCGCAAACGCCTGGTTGAGGTCGAGCAAGCAGGAGTTCAGGAATTGATCCTGTTCATGCAAGACTCGGCGCAACTGGAAGCAGTACGTATGTTTGCGCAGGAATGTATGAAGTAGGAACCTGGTAACTATGCATATGTTTGCGTAAGGCCCGGATTTATCGCGCCCAGGTGTCACCCCCAACAACGCATTTCTTGTAAGTGACACCTGGGCGCGATAAATCTGGCCCCTACATGCCAAACTGCTGCCCGGCCATGCGGCGATAGCGTGCCTCCACAAAGGAGTACACACCATAAGAAAACAGGCCAAGAGCAACAATTGCCAGCAGGAAAGGACCAAACGGCTGATGCAAAAGCACTTGTAGAGCACTATCCAACCCCTTCGCATCACTGGGATTATGGTTAACTGCGGCAATGATCAGGAAGAGGCCCACAATACAGAAGACCGCACCCATAGCTGCATAACCGAAGCGGCCAAGGTAGATGCCCCATTTCCGTACCTGCCCCCTCATTTCTTGTAAAGCAAGCTTCTTTTTAAAGTTGGCAGAATACGCACGATAGAACATATAGCCTGCCAGACCAAGCACGATCAGGCCAATAAGCACAACCAGGAACACACCGGCGGGATAATGGAGTATTTTTCCAGTCCAGTCTTGCGTCGAAGAGGTCGTGCTTTTTTCACCATTGCTGCTACCAGCAACGAGCTGAATAGCACCCACAGCAAGCAATCCATAGGATATCCCAACAGCGGCATAGCCAATGCGTCCCAGAATACCCTTTGCATCCTTGCCCTTGCCCTCAGTATCAAACAAGGCCTGAATAAAACTCCATAATGCAAAAGCAATTAAACCAATAGCAACAACAACGAGTAAGAATTTGCCAAAGGGCTGCTCGTAAATTGTACGCAACGCGCCTCTCTGATCAGTAGTTGCCCCGCCTCTGCCAGCGGCTAGCTCTACGGCGAGTGCACCTATAATCAGGTAGACAATACCCTTTGCGGCATAACCAAGGCGTGCAAACATAGTCACCCAATGGCTGGTAGCTATACGTCGAGCAGAGTATTGACCCTGCTGCACTTTTGCGGGCGTATGCACATTCGACTTCATTGATCTATTCCTTTCCCGGCGGCCATACAGGCCATCTTTTATCTTCCACTTCACATCCCTCCCTATTCCGAACTGCGATACAACGCTCTGTATCAAGCAAAAAGGATACACTTCAGTCTTCCTTTGTAGTACGAATTATCTTGCCGAAAAGGATACGGGAGGGGATAGGAGGAATAGGTCTCGATGTGAAATAAGCACTATTGTTTTCGTTTAAATTACAATACAATACTAGCAATGTTATAATGAGAGAGAAAAAGAGGAGCTGTATGCTGCTACGTCGCATTTTCGCTGTTATCTTGCTCTTACTGGCTATGGTCTTGCTTATTGGAGTTGGTGCGATATTAGGCACAACTCCAGTTGGGGCACGGATGCTCTCCTCTTTTGGCCCTCCAACACCGACACCAAAACCTATTCTCACTGTCGAGGGAACGCCGCCTGCCGTGGGTGCAAAAGCCGCCTATTTGTTGGATGCCGATACAGGGCACGTGCTGGTCAACATGAATGGACAGCAACGCCTGCCTATGGCAAGTACGACCAAGGTTATGACTGCACTTATCACTCTTCAAACGGCAGACTTGAATCAGATTGTCACCATTAAGCAGGATGCCGTCGACGAGGTAAAGAAAAATCAGGGTAGCAGTGCTCTGCTGGTTGTTGGCGATAAGATTCGCCTGGAGGACCTGCTGTATGCCCTGATGCTGCCTTCGGGTGACGATGCCGCCATCTCTATTGCCGATGCCGTCGCCGGCTCGCCTGCAAAATTTGTGGACATCATGAACCAGTACGCTCAACGCCTGCATCTTACACAGACACATTATATTAATCCTGATGGGCTCACCTATATGACGCCACAGGGGAAGCCCGATCCCAATCACTACACCAGCGCCGCCGACCTGACGCAGCTCACACGTATAGCCATGAATAATCCCCTCTTCGCCCAGATTGCCCAACTGCAAGAATACAAATTGCCCCCAACTGCAGATCATCATGCCTACGATTGGGTAACGACCGATACCTTGCTCAGCAGCTATCCAGGCGCGATAGGCATAAAAACAGGCTTTACCCCTGAGGCGGGTTATTGCTTAGTTTTCTCGGCAACCAGTGGAGGGCATCACCTGATCGGTACCGTACTGAATGATAGCACTACAGATCCCAATGTACGTTTTACTGATGCCGCGAGATTGCTTGACTGGGGATTTGCGCTTCCCCTACGGCCACCTCCAACCCCACAGGCATAAATGTCGGTTATAATTATCGAGTAAGTCTCCTATCTATGTGAATAATCAGGAGTTGTTTCGTTCTTAAAACAGAGAATAGTAGAGCAAGGCCAGCCATACGCACGTAAAAACACCATCATGACACAGATGAGCGGATGGTGTATAATATGGTCGCTGATAAGTAGCCTTACCGGATAAGGAGATCGCAGCCATGAGCGGGGATATGATTGGCCGTACCATAAAGGGGCGCTATAAACTCATTGATGAACGAGGAAGAGGGAGTTTCGCCACAGTCTACGTTGCACGCGATATCGAAAACAATCATATCTATGCTTTGAAGGTCATGCATATTGAGCTTTCGAACGATGATGAATTGCTTGCTCGTTTCCAGCGCGAAGCCCATATTCTGCTAAATCTTAGTGATCCTCATATTGTGCGCATCGTTGACTATGGGGAAGACAATAACATGAATTATATCGTGATGGACTATATTGATGGCCAGAATCTTAAGTACTATATGCTCAACGATGGTCCAATGGAGGCACTGAGAACGTTGAACTATGCACGGCAGATCGCCGAGGGACTGGACACGGCATATAAGCAGGGTGTAGTACATCGCGATATTAAGCCACAGAATATTCTTGTCAACACTCACGATATGATCAAAATCACCGATTTTGGGTTAGCACGTGGCCGGGAAACCGTCACGCTAACACAGTCCAACGTATTTATGGGTACTGCCTACTATATCTCGCCTGAACAGGCAGAAAGTGGGCGTTCGGCGGACACGCGCTCCGATCTTTATTCGGTCGCTACGGTTCTGTTTGAGATGCTGACCAGCCGCCCTCCCTTTGAGGGTGAAACAGCGGTCGACATCGTCATCAAACATATGAATGAGAATGTTCCATCGATCTGCCGTTTACGACCAGACTTACCGCTAGAAATGGACACCTTCATGCAGAAGGCACTGGCAAAGTCACCGGCGGATCGCTTCGCAACGCCACGAGAGTTTATTGTTGCACTTGAACAGTTGCAGGAGCGTATTCAGGCATTGCCTGAGCGAGTGGGGCGACCAGGAGGCGATCCCGGGCCAGGAAATGGTGGCTACCTTAACAAGCCGCCAGTGGCCCCGCAAAAAGAGGCTCGCATTCTAGTTATCTCAAATGGGGAAACTATCCCCTTACGAGGTGATTTGATGGTAGTGGGAAGGAAAGATCCTACACTGGGTATCTTCCCAGAAATAAACCTGCCTGACAAGACGGTCGGACGGCGGCATGCTTATCTGCGCAACCAGCAGGGCAAATATACCGTTGAAGATCTGAATGCATTGAATAAAACTTGTTTAAATGGAGTAATCTTGACACCACATGAGGAACGTACCCTCAAAGATGGTGATGTTCTGCGCTTTGGCAGCGTTGAGGTACGTTTTGAATTGCGATAACAGAGGTGTCAATACACGCTGAGTCGCAGCTGTAGGGGTACCATTGTCAGGTGCCTGATTTAGATCGGGTGGCAGCATACCTGCTCTCATAACAAGAGGGAAGCGTTGCTCAGCCGCCCCTACGATCAGAGGGGTGAACTATAATGGATGCTTTCGTTTGTGCAGCCGCCACAATTGCGCTGCCAGTTTCATCAGGACCAGTTATCATTATTGCCATCATTATCATTGCTGCGATTCTGGGTATTGGTTCCTTCTTGCTTCTCCGCACTGGCGGCAAAAAAGGATCTAAAGCAACCGATGCGAATGAAGCCAGTGATTGGCAGCGCCAGGCGGCAGCTCAGCAACCAGGAGCAGTTGGCGGCTGGAATCAGCAGGGAGCAGGTGGCTGGAATCAGCAAAGCGCTCCCGGTCAGGCAGCTGGAAATTGGGGCCAGCCCCCTCAGCAACAGGGAGCAGGTTGGGGTGCACCAGACACAGCTGGAAATTGGGGCCAGCCCCCTCAGCAACAGGGAGCAGGTTGGGGCGCACCACCTCCTGCACAACCACCAAATTCCTGGAATGCGGGTGGTAATCAAGCAGCCCCAGGTCAGCCCGCTCAACCTGGTTGGGGCGCTCAGCAACCCGGCGCTAACGCCTGGGGAAACCAGCCTGCTCAAGACCCATGGGGCCAGCCCGCTCAGCCTGCTCAACCCGCTCAAGACCCATGGGGCCAGCCCGCTCAACCCGCTCAACCCGCTCAAGACCCATGGGGCCAGCCCGCTCAGCCTGCAAACCCCTGGGCCGCTCAGCCCGCTCAACCTTCGCCACAACAGGGGCAACCACAGGCCGCTTATGGAAATAACAGCTCTGGTCCCTCGTGGGGTGGGCAAGCTTTTGGAGGCGCACAAGCAGCTGATCCATGGGCTGCACAAGCTGCTCAACAGCCAGCAGCCTCCTGGGGAACCCCGGCAGCTCCTGCACCCGTCAGTAGTCCCGCTGGCACCCCACCATGGCAGCAAGGAGGCTTTGGGCAAACTCCCGGTATGATGCAAGATCCAACCATGTTCGCAAACAACGATGGTGACAAAACCATGCTGCGCACAACAGGACCACAGGGAGGGCTCGGCTTCGTACGTGTGGAAGAAGGCAAGGAACCAGGACGCATCTATGAGGTACGCAAAGAGGCTTTGAGCATTGGACGTAGCCGGGAGAGCGATATCTTCCTCGAAGACCTGGCTGTCTCACGCCTGCACGCATCCATCGTCAATATGGGCAATGGCAACTATGCCCTTAGAGATGAAGGAAGCGCAAATGGGACCAAGGTCAACGGCCAGCTCGTCAGCAAAAATCAAACCTATCCACTACAGGAAGGCGACCGCATCCAGCTTGGTCAAACAACCCTCGTCTTTGGCAGACGTTAGCTCCGGCTCCGAAAAGCCGTATCTGACATAACGATATCATGCAACAAGACGAACTAATTGGCACAACGCTTGGCAGCTACCGCATCCTTGCATCAGTAGGGCAGGGAGGAATGGCGCGTGTCTATAAAGCGTATCAGGAGAATCTGGACCGAGAAGTTGCGATAAAGGTTCTCCCTCCCTGGTATGCTGCCGACATTAGCTTTGTTGAGCGTTTCAACCTGGAGGCCAGGCTGGTTGCCCGCCTGTCCCATCCCAACATCGTCACGGTCCATGATGCCAGTGAGCAAAACGGGCACCTCTATATCGTGATGCAACTGGTCAGTGGAGGAACGCTCAAGCAGCGGCTCGATCAATTGCATCTGCAAGGAAAAGTCATGGAGACCCTGGAAGTCGTGCAGGTCTTCTCACAGCTCGCTGACGCCCTTTCCTATGCACACGAACAGGGGATCATTCATCGCGACATCAAGCCCGTCAACGTCCTGCTGGATCGCTCAGGTCGCCCTATTCTCTCCGACTTCGGTATAGCAAAGGTGCTTGCCGGTACAAGAGAAGGCCTGACACGGCCAGGTGCTGGAGTTGGCACACCTGAATATATGTCACCGGAACAATGCAAAGGAGGAGCAATCGACGGACGTGCTGACATCTACGCCCTCGGAGTCATGTTATTTGAAGCAATGACCGGCTATACTCCCTTTCGCGGCGATAATTACCCCGCTCTCGCGCATAGCCATATTTATGAGCCTCCTCCCACCCCATCTTCACTTCATCGCGACATCAACCCGGTCATTGAAAACGTCATTCTTACTGCACTGATGAAAAAGCCAGAACAGCGCTATCAGCAAGCAAGCGATATGGCCGAAGCCCTGAAACAGGCACTCAGCAGAGCACCATCATCAACCATGCCACGCCCCTCCACACCACTAGAGGCCATCTACCTCTGCCCGTATTGCAGAAAATTAAATAAACCTCAGGTGCGATTCTGCACACAGTGTGGCAAGCCGATAAACCAGTGCCCACTCTGCACCACTAATAACCCTGCCAGCAACCGTTTCTGCTACAAATGCGGACATTCTTTTACCCGCCGCATTTAGGCATCCATATGCATCGTTTACAAGCCCATATGGGATCTAATAAACGAATTCGTCCCGTCGTATGGTGAGACGCGCTAATGTCTTGCGTTGCTCATCCAGACGTTTATGCTGGAGCAGACTACGCTGTTCCGCGCTCATCGCCAGAATTGTGCGCACCCGCTCAACTATCGCACTCGGCTGCGTCGGCTTCGTAATATACTCCACGGCCCCTTCCTCAAAACCATGCATCTGCTCCTTTAAATTTATCAATGCGCTCAACACAATAACAGGGAGAGGGGGAGATGGGTGGTTCACGCGCAGCCACGTAAGGACATCCCAACCCGAAACCGGGCGCATAATCAGATCCAGGATGACAAGGTGAGGATCAAATTCTGAAATGGCGCGGATCGCATCCTGACCATTAGAGACACCCAGTACCTCAAAGCCATTATGATTTAAAAAGAAACACAACACCTGTTGAATAGAGGGCTCGTCTTCAACTACCAGAATTTTTGATTTTGCAGGCGTATGCATATCATTTCACCTCTACAAACCACCATATCTCTCAAAACAGACGCACGACAAACGTTTCAAGATACCGAAGAAACACATCCCTTTGTCAGGGTCTCTTACAACGTTCTTAATCAGGTCAACGGAGATGAGGTCATTCAGGCACGACTACGACGAACGAGCGGGAAGCGTACTTCAGCAACGGTATATTCGCCCGTAAGATATTCTTTTGTGACCTCATCTTCAGGTTGTGAGGCGACTTTGCGCCGTAGTGAAAAGCTTCCACCCAGATCACCTATCAAGTTTTTGATCAATGAAAGACCCAATCCTTCAAAGCCATTGCTCTCCCCGCTTTCTTCCGCGCTCACTTCAGAGATTGGTCCTCCGCCGGTATCAATCACCTGAACAATTACCGAACCATCCTCTTCCCGTCCACGCACAATGACCGTTCCCTCAGATTGCCCTACCATCCCATGTTTAAATGCATTCGAGACCATTTCATTCATCGCCAGAGCCAAAATCGTGACGGCACGCGAGGGGATGATCACAGGACTTGGTTCGACGACAATGGTAATGTGCTTATCAGGTGAACTCAAATTCGCATTCGCCACTCCAACGATCTTACGCGCAATATCGTCCACCCGAGCTTCGCTCACATCTTCGTGAGCTAATAGATCATGCGTTGCCGCTAACCCCTGTACGCGATTGACGCTCTCCGCCAGAATATTGCGTACTTCGGAAGAACGCGTGCGACGACGCTGCAGTGATAGAATTCCTGCCACAGTAGCCAGATTATTTTTCACACGATGGTGTAGTTCACGCAAAAGCACCGATTTCAGTTCCAGACCCCGGCGCGTCTCCTCGTAGAGACGGGCATTATCAATAGCGATAGCAGCCTCATTGGCGAACGTAATGACAAGCTGCATCTGTTCGGGGCTGAGTAAATGACGATGGTTGCTATAGACACAGATACAACCCAAAATCTTCTGCTTGACTTTGAGCGGCACGCAGAGCACAGAATGAATCTCTGACGACATGATTGGATCGTTATGCAGGAAGCAGTGTTCATCAGCATGGAAGCAGTCAACAGCCATACTGGGTCTACCCGTCTGTACACAGCGTCCGGCGCAACACTGACCAACGTCAATTTGAATGCGACTGGCCAGACCATTATCAAGACCATAATGCGCTAGCGCGTGCAAACGACGTAGATCGGGATCGAGCTCAAAGATGCAGGAGCGCTCGGCTCCTGAGAGATGGACGGCCTGTGTCGTAATCATCTGTAATACTTCATCGAGATTAAGCGTTGAAGCAATAACCCACGATACACGGTGAAGTGTCGCCAGTTCATGTACTTTGCGCCGCAACTGCTCATCCGTCTGCTCATAGAGATGACCATTCTCAATACCAATGGCGACGATCCCGGCCACTACCTCAACAAAGCTAATTTCATCACGGGTAAAGTCGCGCACCTCAGAGGATTGCACGCTGATCACTCCGATCAGGCGCTCCTCGTTCCCAAAGAAGATAATAGGCAACACCATCAGGCCATGATATTCAGTGCTGTAAGCTTGAGCCTCACCAGCAAAATTCGCATCAGCCATCGCGTCATGAGCCACCAGAGGACGCCCCTTATCGGCAACCCAACCACTGTAGCCCTCACCCAGGCGCAATGTAAAGTGCATTCCTCCTAGAGGTCGTGGCCCGTTTGTTGCACGTAACGTCAATATACGCTGCAACTCATCGTAGAAGAAGATCGAACAGAGCTCCACCTGCAGCTCTTCAGCCACCACCTGCGCCGTCACTTCCAGGGTCTGATCGAGGTCCATCGTGGAATTACTAACACCATTGATGCGTTGCAATGCGACCAGCCGTTGCTCTAGACGAGTAGTCATATTCAATTTATCGTTTATGAATTGATCTGTTACACCCTGATAGCCCCGAGTCAGCGCCAGCACGCAGATCGACTGCATCTGGTACAGGCGCAAGATAGCCTCAGCAAGCAAATCGGGCTGTACCGCAAATATCTTTTTCATTTCAGAGGCAAGCGTCTCCACATAGTACTGCAAGCCACTCAAACGAGTATCGAGCTTCCCTCCTTGCTGCGCCAACCAGTGCCCTGACTGCTCAAAACGCGCTGATAGTACTTCATTATTATATTCATCGTTTCTGACGAGAGCTTCTAGAAGCAACCACGCATCGCTGCCTTCTTCTGGCCCATGACTATCGTCCGAAACATGTTGGAGGCAGGCACGCAACTGGTCTATATGCTCGGCCAGGACCTGCTCTACATTGTTAACACGTTGTGTCACATTTTTTCCCACCTGACTGTACTCTTTTGTATCAGGGACATGTATACACCTCCACAAAACCGCAGACAACTATCATTCACATGTATTGTAGTTGGGCTATGTAATAGTGTCAAGAGCAATTTACACTTTCAAAGAATTCCATAAAAAAAGACAAATGTCCTATGCAAAGTGCGCAGGCTTTACCAGTACTTCCCATATCCGTTATAAAATTTAATGAACAAGAGAGATCGTCGCAAAGGGAGTACAATAAGGGAGTATAATAATGAGATGTACCAGTTGCGGGTTACCGCTTTCGCCGCAACACACACACTGCCCTCGCTGCGGAAAAGCAGCTGGAGACCATGAGAAACAAGAAGAACTGGCTAATAATCAGGCAGATGTACCACAATTTGCATTTTCGGCTTTTCAGGAGAGTAACAATGTACCTGCAGGTGCAGAGACTATCCAGGGACAGCCCGCTTCAACTGCTCAGCAGCAAGCAAACAATCAGATGCCAGACCAGCCCTTCTATTCTTCTGGAACAGAACAATTCCCTCAGCCGACCAACCAATTGTCACCTGATCAGGAGAGAACACTCCTATCGAGTCCAGAACAACCGTTGAACTGGCAATCATCTTCTCAGCCCAATCAGAGAAGCGTTGCTCCCAGCACAATCAGACCTGGCGAGTTCCAGCCAACTCCTTACTCCCCTCTTAGACCTGGACAAACATCTTCCAGACCTAAAGTGCAACCCGGTTTCACCATAGCAAGTCTATGTGTGTTGTCGGGCGGACTCATTTTAATACTCGTTTATATTATCTCTTTAGAATCTTCCACCACTCTCTACTAACAATCAAACAACCTCCACAACAGGCAATACACCAATAGCGCAAAATGCCTCATCCGGAACTCAGGGAGGACTACCGGCAAACATTACTCCTACTTCGTCCGCTCCTACGGCCACATCAACACCCAAACTTCCTGGAGAGACCTATATCGATAATGCGCAGATGTCAAGCAATGTAGATCTTAATACAGCACTCTCATCTCAGACAACTACAACCTTCACTGTAAACCAGCAGATCTTCGTCACCTTCATGCTACATCCTCTCAGTAGTGGGGCCGTCTGTCTGCTCTGGTATGTCAACCAGAAGCAATTCACACAGTATGCATTTCCTGTAGGCGCAACAGCGCAGCACGCCTACTCATTCGCGTACGCCCATAGTCCCGGCCAGGGTTCGGTCAATATCTATTGGGCCAGCTCGACGGCCTGTACCGATAAACAACTGGCTCAGACCGTTAATTTTACAGTCAACCCGTAATCAATAGCAGGTCAGTCACGAACAGATAGTTGTCTTTCTATAACCGGAGGCAACTATCTGTTTTTATATCTGTTCATTTGCATAAAAACATGGTATAGTATTTATGCTATCGCTTTTAAATTCGCTCGGTGGCAGGCTTAAAAAAGATGCATAAAAATTCTATCCCCCTTGCCTTATCAGGTAACGAAAAGTATATGAGTGATACGCAATATATTGCTCAGGAGGTTCCTTTTTTATGAATTGCACAAGTTGCGGTAATCCCCTGCCAGCAGGGGTGGCGTTCTGTCCTGTATGCGGGACAGCCGCGCCATATAATAACACGCCAGGGCAGGAATCAGCCTCTCCGTATGATCAAACACAAGCCGCCTCTCCTTATGGAAATGGGGGTCCACAAAATTATCCACCACCTCCACCCACGATAGCGGCCAATGCAGACAACTACCCACCACAGCCTCAGAATCCATATACAAGCTATGGCGCGGGAACGCCACAACAGGCTCCCTACGATCCCTATAACACGCCATCAGCCTATCCGGATGGCACTCCTCCGCCACCTGCAAATCCAATGGGTTCCGGGCCTTATTATGGTACACCGCCGATGTCCGCCTATCCTCCGGGTGTGCAGCAGGGAATGTATGGTACACCACCGAAGAAGCGCAGCAAAGTCGGTTTGATTGTTGGCATCTCATTGCTGGCGGTTCTGCTTCTCTGCGGTGGACTTATTCTAGCAGCTACCCAGTTGGGAAAAAAAACAGCGGCAACGATCAATTCTTCAATTGATGCAACAGCTACAGCGGCAACGAGTAACACCTCAACAAACGGAAATGTCCCCACAAGCGCTAATGTGGTACCCGCTGCTGCGAAAATTATCTATGGTGTTCAGACCAGTAATGGCGTAAAAGCGGCAACTTATGATCCGACTGATCCAACCACCACCTTCCCCACCGGGCAGGAGGTGGATCTGACCTTCCAGATCAATTCGGCAGGCAAAAATGGCTATATCGAGGTCAAATGGTACGAGGATGGACAAGAAATGACTTCAAACATTCTCGCCCATCACGCGGAGAATACTCAAGGCTACTTCGGGTTACCATACAGTACGGCTGGCAATGGTGCGGCAGCTCTCTACTGGTGCACAAAGTCCGATTGTAGCGATGAGCAGCTTGCTCAGGTGGCGAAATTTACCATTACAGGGACAGCGCTTATTCCTTCGACTAACAGCACTATTGCGATCAACGGGTAGGGATCACGCCCTGGCGGCGTCCTGCGATTCATCGACCGCTATCCCTAAGTGTGGAGAGGCGTCTTTTGCCTATTAACGTAATACGAAAGCCGCAACTCCCACTAACAGCACCAGCACGACCACGACACTGATCCACATCGTACGCATAGCTGCGGCACGACGAAGCGCCTGAACACGCAATTCACTGACCCGTGCGTCTTCAGCAGGGCACCAGCGAGCAGTTCCACAATAGGGACAAAGCGGGAAGAGTTCGTAAGGTGGGCAGAGTTCTGCCACTCCCAGCGCATGACCCTTACCATAATTGATAGAACCTACCTCGTAGCGGATCTGCTCGCTTTCAAAAACGGCAGAGCAGTGAATACAACGCAACAGCAGGTACTCGCTCCAATCCGTAGCTTTACACCTGGGACAAAAGTCTGGTGAGCTCCCTTTACCTGCCTGCGCACTATTCCAATGATGGGAACAACGATGACAGTAGTATTCCTCATTTCCCGTTACCTCACCGCGTAGCAGACCCTGTTGCATAAGAGTACCAGCATCGGTCGGTGATAGCGTATAGGCAAAGTTTATTAGATCAATGTGGACGGAACGGCCCTCATGAAAGGCGGGGAAATCGTAGTGGCGCTGGCGATCCCGGCGTGCACCGGGCGACACAGTAGAACGTGGACGAGCGCTCGTTGGCGATCCGTTATTATATACATGGCCATCCTGAATATGCTCTGAGCGGCGCAGGTCATACTTCTTGCGCTCCACAGGATCGTTCAGTGTCTGATATGCTTGTAGAAGAACACGCATGCGCTCCTGTGCATCGTCCCCTTTATAGACATCAGGATGATACTGGAGCGCCAATTTCTTAAATGCGCTCTTAATTGTCGTTGGCGATGCATCTACAGCTATACCCAGGGTAGTGTAATAATCGGGAAAAGAACTCATCGGCACCATATCACCTGGAATGGAGTTATTATACAATAAGCAGGAAAATATGTTATGTTACTGCGTAAAATAATGTTTCTGTAACACATCAAATAAGAGGTGCTATCTCCTCTGGAAATTTTTCTCAAAACAATGTATCGTCTAAATAATAGACGAATAAGCAGTGCAAAGGTTGTAACCATGCAGAAATCTCGTGAATATCAGACGCTATTATATGCGTGTGCGCAAGAGGGATGTCCTCTCTGCCGCTTAACACAGGAAAGCATTGCCCGCTACCTGGATACCTGGAAATATGAGCTTTTTACGGATGTCGATGTGCGCAAGGAGCTCCAGCGTACTCAGGGCTTTTGTCAGCAGCACACATGGCAACTGGTGCACATGGGCGCAACACTGCAACTTGCCCAGGCCTATCGCGATATCATCACCGATGTGGCCGAGCAGCTTCAGAAAGATCCTGGAGAGGGTGCGCCAACCTCAAGTGGATTGTTCCGTCGCCTTTTCGAGAACAACAACAGACGTGAACCAGAACAGTGTCCCGCCTGTCGTCGCAAAGGAGAGGCTGAAGTCCGCTACATTCATACGCTGCGTAAAGCTCTACTCGATCCGGATTTTTACCGTCAGCTTGAAACATCCAATGGACTCTGCCTGCACCACTTTTATCTTAGCTGCGAACTTAAGATGTCCGACACACCTGGCGACTGGCTCTCTCTGTTACGAAAGGCGCAATTAGCCTGCTTGCAGAGGCTGGATGAGCAACTTCAAGAACTGATACGCAAGCATGATTATCGTTTCAAGGATGAGGCCAGAGGACCAGAGATGTCTTCGTGGAAAAGAGCTGCCGGGATGATTGCAGGGGAAGAGGATAAGGCATAAAAACTTTGAGTTGAACGGACGGGCGTAGGGGCGTCACCTTGCGTGCGCCCCTACGCCCGTCCCGGCTTAATGTGAAGCGCTTAAAAGCTGCGTATCATACTCGCCACTATCAACGAAGTTACAGGCTGAAGTGCTGGTCCCGTGAGGCTGCACACGCCAGAAGAGGCGCTGCATAAAATCCCACTGCTCCAGAATCTGTTCAGCATACTTACTGTGCGTCTTACGAGCATGCCATTCAACAACAGTACGTAAAGCATCCAGTTCTTGATGCTCATTGATACGATGCAAGCCAACCAGTTCCGTGTTACAACGGATGGGGAAAGCACCGGACGTATCCAGGACATAGGAGACGCCGGAGGACATGCCCGCACCAAAGTTGTAGCCAGTCTCGCCCAGAACAACAACCATGCCACCGGTCATGTATTCACAGCAATGTGCTCCGACGCCTTCGACAACCGCAAGTGCACCACTATTACGGACTGCGAAACGCTCACCCGCCCGGCCAGCCGCAAAGAGATAGCCACCAGTCGCTCCATAGAGAACGGTGTTACCAACAATCGTGTTATCCTGCGAGGCGAAGAGAGAGTCTACCGGTGGATTGATGATAATCTGACCACCCGTCATACCCTTGCCAACATAGTCGTTGGCCTCTCCATGCAGAATCAGACGCATACCGGGTACACTGAAGGCTCCGAAACTCTGGCCAGCCGAACCCTGGAAGGTACTGGTGACGCTCACTCCCGGCAGACCGCTATTCCCATAACGACGCGCGATCTCACCAGCCAGACCCACACCAACTGAACGATCATCGTTGCGAATGATGTGTTGCGTGATGACGCTACGTTCTCCTGCTAGAGCCTCTTCCGCTTCCGCAAGCAAAAGGGTAGCAACAGCAGAGGCTGGTACATCTTTATGAGCACCGGGCAACGACTTGAAGGGTTGAGGAACTAGCAGACCGGCAACATCGACCTGGCCCCCACTCTCATCCTGCAGCAGATCGGCACGGCCAATCAGATCATCGAAGCGCGTTATACCCAGGCTCGCCATAATTTCACGCACTTCCTCAGCCACCAGCGTCATATAATTGACAAGGAACTGAGGTTTGCCCGTAAACTTTGCTCGCAGGTCTTCGCGCTGAGTGGCTATGCCCGCCGGACATGTATTCAAATGACACTGACGCGCCATATCACAACCTAACGAGACAAGAACTGCAGTGCCAAATCCGAACTCCTCCGCACCTAACAGAGCACCCACGATCACATCGCGGCCTGTTTTAAAGCCACCATCGACACGCACACGCACACGCTTGCGCAGTCCGTTGCGTACCAGCACCTGCTGCGTCTCGGCCAACCCACGCTCCCATGGGAGACCAACGTGCTTGATGGACTGCAGTGGCGATGCGCCCGTTCCACCATCATGCCCGCTGATCAATACATAATCGGCATGCGCTTTGGCAACTCCCGCTGCAATCGTGCCAACTCCATGTGCCGAAACCAGCTTAACACCGACATGCGCCTTTGGATTGACCTGGTGCAGATCATAGATCAACTGTGCTATATCTTCGATACTGTAGATGTCATGATGCGGTGGCGGCGAAATCAGCGAGATCCCTGGCGCAGTATGACGCAACCGCGCAATAAAGGGCGAAACCTTGGCCGGTGGCAACTGGCCACCCTCACCTGGCTTGGACCCCTGCGCCATCTTAATCTCAATCTCTTCCGCACGCACCAGGTACTCCGTCGTCACTCCAAAACGCGCTGAGGCTACCTGCTTGATCTTGCTGCTGACAGGATACCCCTCTAGCGTCTCATGATACCAATCAGGATCTTCTCCACCCTCACCAGTATTGTTACGACAACCAATACTATTCATCGCTGCTGCAATCGTACGATGCGTCTCGGAATTGAGCGCTCCAACCGACATAGCGGAAGCTACAAAACGCATTCGTATCGATTCCATCGACTCGACATGCTCCAGAGGCACAGGCGTCCTCGGTACAAATGCTAGCAGGTCACGGAGAGCAGTAGGTGGGCGCTTATAGACCATCGAAGTAAATTGATGATAATCTTCACTACTGCCTGTCTGCGCCGCTTTTTGTAACGCACGTATAATCAATGGATTGAACGCATGATACTCAGCATCACGACGGAAACGATAACGTCCTACATCACTCAGCTTGCGCCTCTTCGCGTTCGCCTCAGGTGCTTCCTTCCCTTGCTGCAGGGACGTACAATGCGCAATCAGACCTTCAGCAATATGGGCAAATGTAATATTGCCCGACTGATTGGCAGAACCAGTAAAGCAGCGTTCTACAAATTGTGGAGTTAAGCCAACGATCTCGAACTGCCCCGCCCCTACAATATTGTGCAATGTCGAAATTCCCATGCGGGCCATCACTTTGCGCAGTCCCTCTTCTACCGCATGGAAATAGCGTTCTGTCGCCTGCTCTTGTGTAAGCTGTTCAAGGTGGCGGTCGCCCGCAAGAGCACGCACACTCGATAGCGCCAGCGTAGGCACAATAGCCTCCGCACCATAACCAAGCAACACCGCAATCTGGTGAATATCGCAGATGCTTCCCGTCTCGCAGAGCAATGAGGCATGAGTACGTAAACCACGACGGAGCAACTCATGATGCACGGCACCCATAGCTATCGCCATTGGAACAGGTGCTTGCTCAATAGAAGCATTGCAATCACTCAGGATGAGTAGCGTAATGCCCTCATCGATAGCTGCGACAGCTTCTTGTGTCAGGCGATCAAGCGTCGCTTCAAGCGCGGATGGACCTTCAGCAATAGAGAATGTCGTATCAAAAGTGCGAGAGCGAAAATGCGGATCTTGCAGGCTCCGTAGGGCATCCAACTGCGCCTCGGTCAGTAGTGGAGTGGACAGACGCAGCAGTTGCGCATGTTGTGGCGTCTCCGTCAACATACTTAGACGCCGACCAAGATAGCTATCCAGCGACATTACGATACGTTCCCGCAGAGGATCAATCGGCGGATTTGTCACCTGGGCAAAGCGCTGGCGAAAGTAATCTGAGAAAGCACGCGATACTGTAGAAAGCGCGGCCAGCGGTGCATCGTCGCCCATGCTCCAGGTCGGTTCCTTATTGTCGGTAAGAATAGGACGCAATACCATTTCAACATCTTCATGCGTATATCCGAAGAGTTGTTGACGGGCAAACAGTTCAGCAGCATCTGGAACCGCAGCACTCTGTTCCGGCACTTCTATAGGGAGTTCCGACAAATAGGTAAGGTTATTTTCAAGCCAATGGCGATAGGGCTGTTTACGAGCCAGGGCATCTTTGATCTCTTGATTGCGTAGGAAGAGATGTTGTTCCACATCAACGGCAATCATTTCGCCTGGGCCAAGGCGCCCCTTCTCGGCGATCTCATGGGGCTCATATGAAACGACACCAGCCTCGGAAGCCACGATCAAGAGTCCCTGCGTCGTGAGCGTATAACGCGACGGGCGCAAGCCATTGCGATCAAGGGCAGCGCCAACGATACGACCATCGCTGAAGACCAGGGCTGCCGGACCATCCCAGGGTTCGGTAATACCAGCGTGGTACTCACACCAGGCACGCTGCGCATCATCCAGTTCGGGATTCTGCTCCCAGGCAGGAGGAATCAGCATCTGCATACTATGAAGCAGGTCGCGACCCGAGAGGCTCAACAGCTCCAATACGTTATCGAGTTGGGCCGAATCGCTGTTCGTACCAGGTTGGATAACGGGAATGAGGTCCTTGATTTTATCTCCCCACAGCGGCGAAGTAAGAGCCTCCTCACGTGCACTCATCCAGTTACTATTGCCCTGCACCGTATTGATCTCGCCATTATGGGCCAGCATACGTACAGGCTGTGCCAGAGGCCAGGACGGGAAGGTATTGGTACTGTAGCGCTGATGGAACACGGCCAGAGCACTGGTATAGCGAGGATCATCCAGATCACAGTAGAAGCGAGCAAGATCCGATGGAGCAAGCAAACCCTTGTAAATGAGAGTCGTATGCGAAAGGGAAGCAATGTAACAGTCGGCAATCTGAGCTGCATGCAGGCGTCGTTCAATCAAGCGACGAGCAGAGTAGAGCGTTCTGGCATACGCATCAACGGATAGGTCGCCGGGTCGTGAGAGCAAAACCTGGGCAATAGTGGGAGCTGTCGCCCTTGCACGAGAACCAAGGATGCTGTAATCAATAGGAGGGGTACGCCAGCCAAGAAAAACGAGGCCAGACTCTGTGAGCGTTTGCTCGATAATGCGTCGACTCTCCTCATAAGCGTGTTCTTGAGAAGGTAAAAAGATCATGCCTACAGCCAGATCTACGGGATCTGTATGAGACAGCTCAAGTTCTTCACGAAACAGCTCGTGGGGGATCTGAGTCATGATACCAGCGCCATCATAGGTCTCAGCATCGGCATCCTGGGCACCCCGGTGAGTCAGGCGGGCGAGTGCCTCAAGGGCAGTTTGCACGATCAGGTGACTTTTTTCCCCGCCGATGTGGGCCAGGAAACCGGTGCCACAGGCATCGTGCTCCCAGCGTGGATCATAGAGGGGACAATGAGGGTCGACAGAATTGGATGCATCAAACGTATGCTTCATGCATTGCTCTCCCAAAAAAGACTAAATGCTCAATGCTAGAGGCGCCAACGCTGGAGCCAGGATCCATCAATCGAACGGTGATTGAGGATGTCATCATCTCTTCTATTTATTGTATGGGACACACAAAGTATGGTGGACCATAGTGGACAGCAAACGCAAAAATGTGTAAATGATTGGAGCAATCCGGGACGAAGAGCGACATAGCTCTCAGATAGGGAGTGGCGACGTTACCAGTGAGCAGAGTATACCATACTAAGGCCCGAGGAGACAAGCCTTGCATGTGTATAAACTACCTATACTCCTGGCCTGACAGTAGTACAATTTCCCGTTTTTGAGAGGCATGCCCTCATCAGTGAGCAGCGTGATGTGCAAATTGTGCTAGAAAGCCAATTGCAATTATAATGATAAAGATAACAACGACCACAATGACTGCGGTAATAATCTGGCGACTTGTACGATTTAACTGAGGAGTATCGGGTTCGTAGGAGACAGGTTTCACCTCCTCCAGATTATGTAGATCATGCAGCATATCCTGTATTGATTTATAGCGTTTCTCAGGATCACGACGAATTGCACGCATGACCACAGTCGCCAATGCATGAGAGAGATGAGGGTTGCACTCCAGAATGGAGGGCGGATCTTGAGAAACGTGCAGGTTCATCACCGCAAACACATTTTCGCCCTCGAAAGGTGGATGGCCGCAGAGCATTTCATAGAGCATAGCTCCCACCGCATAAATATCAGAGCCAGCGGTACCACGTTCGCCTCTTAATTGTTCTGGGGACATATAGTCGGGCGTTCCCACTGTGCCAGAGAGGCCGCGCCACGTCACGCGCCGGGCACCTTCCAGCAGAGCCACGCCAAAATCGATAATTTTGACGTTTCCATCTTCCTCAATCATAATATTTTCGGGCTTGATATCGCGATGATAAACACCATGCTCATGAGAGTAAGCTAATGCATCGCAGACCTGCATAATAATGCGTAATGCATCGCCAACAGGCATCGGGCCGGGAGCATACTCATCCATAACGGCACGCAAAGTTGTACCAGTAATGTATTCCATCACAAGATAATGTTCGCGCCGTTTCTCGTCCATATTGAGGAGGTGTTGAATGTGTGGATGGTTGAGGCGGTTGCCGATCTCAGCTTCGCGTTTATAGCGCTCAAATACAGCGATATTGCCGATGAGATCCTCGTTAGGAAATTTCAAAACCACCTTCTGCTGATTACGCTTATCGAGGGCCAGATAGACGCGATTTATGCCTCCGCGCCCCAGCATACGGATAATTTCATAGTGATCAATCTGTGTGCCTGGCGTAAATGCTGTCGACATCAAACTCTACGGCGCGATCCCCTATTAAATAAGCTGGATAGAGGAAAGATGCGCCGTTTCTCCTTTCTGGTGCTCCCCATGGGGGACGTTTTGCCTGGGAACGTTCAAACCCATGCCGCTTCTGCGGATCTCTGCCCTCGTTTATAGGCGAGGAAATCTTTCGCCTCTAGTATAGCACACTACAGGCGTAAACACCAGCAAGGAAGGCGCGATTCTCACTATCTTGCCTCCTGGGTATGGGGATATGCAGAAGCATGCCTATTGATTTGTACCAATACAATAGGCATGCGTTCGTTGTTAGAGGTTACTCAGTTGCTGCAACAGCGTCGTCGAAAGATCCGATTTTCTCCTTGTGATCTGGCGGATGCAGGATAGGCACACCGGAGACCGATTGACGGACAAACAGATAGACAAAACCGAGGATCAACCATATAACAGTGACGACCAGGGCAATAATCGTATCTATCTGCGCATTACCAGGTACACTTATAGCGTAGTAGAGTACACCAATGAGCAAAAGAACATTGAGTGTACAACCCAATATAGGTGCAATCAGTGTCGAAAAGGGATTACGCCCTGCAACACCAGCAAAGGCAACGATACAGATAATACAGGTCATTCCATACAGCAGGAAGGTGCCGATGTTTGAAATGAGTGTTACCCGTGTCAGATTGTCGATGCTGAGTACACCATAGGAACCAATAATTGCTGAGAGCACCGTCAGTACAATCACACCGATATGCGGAGTGCGATAGCCCTTGTGCAGTAAACCAAAGACAGAGGGCACTTCAGCATCTTTACCCATCGCATACGTCACACGCACCCCTGTATTCAAGCAGGAGAGCGAGGTACCGACAAGCGCAATAACAACACTTGCCGCCAGAATAATGGCAAATGCCTGACCATTGCCACCCAGCATCGCATTACCAATGAGCTTTGCCATATCGCCAATCGGCGCACCAGACGCGTAAGCAGCGGTAAAACCTGTTCCAGAGCTATTCGTCAGGCCAGTATTGACAAAGTAGTTGGCGGCAAAGTACTCAAAGAAGTAGAAAATGACCGCTTGAATGACCAGAGACAGGATAACGCCACGTGGGATATCGCGCTGTGGATTTTTCGCTTCCGCTGCCAGCGCCGTCGCTGACTCAAAACCGACCACTAGCAGGATAGCAATCGTTGATTGGAAGATGAGACCGCCCAGATCGTGCGGTGTAACTACGCTCAACGCACTCGGATGAAGATAATGCACATTGGGGTGCTGGACACGGTAGGCAATCGCCAGAATTGAGAAGCTCAACAGAGCAACAATCTGGATGATGTTGATAATGATGTTTGCCGTCGTTGCGCCGGAAACACCAATGTAGGCAATACCTCCAACGATAATAGCGAATATGACGCAGACCAGCACTTCTTGCCAGCCAGCACCAAAGCTGGGTACGAACGTCTGAATGATATAAGTAATGACAAGGCCCATGAATGCGACCATCAAACCAGGATAAACCCAATAATACAGGTGTGAGGTCCAACCAACGATAAATTTACTTATGCGTGCGAACTTGAAGTGCTTATGCTCCTCTTGCTGCAAAACAGCCGCTTCTGCGAAGAAGTAAGAACTGCCCGCTCCTGCTTCAGGATAACGCTTAGCTAGAGCTGCATACGAGACGGCAGTAAGCATTGCAATTGCCGTTGCAATAAATACTGAGAACCACATATTCAGCGCTGAGCCAGGTGCCGCTTGAATCTGATACGTGGTCCAGAGGAAAGCGCCAGGCGCGATCAGCGCCATAGCATTGATAGTCACGCCTGTAAGCCCTAGTGTTGGCTTCATTGTGACTTCGGTGGATGGTTGAGCTGCCATGCAGTACTCCCTTTTTAATGTTTTCCAACATGCACTAACATCAAGGCATCATTACCACAGGGTGACCATCACGGCTCATTCGTAGAGGAAGAAGCGCCGCTTTGCGCAGTCATTCTATCTCTTCTTATAAAGAAGTATAAGAATATCTCCCTGCTAAAGAAAGAGACAATTTATAAGAACGCATAGGCTCTCTTTTTGTGCAACCTGCACAATCCCTATAGATAAAGCATACATTTTGCCACTCCACCACACCTGGGCGGCGTAAACGTGGACCCTACAATGAAGAAACATTCCTATATGTGATAAAATGGCTACAACAAAGGCTCAACGGTGCGCCAGACAGCCAGGAAATCGATTGGCTGCTATGATATCTTCCACTCATAAGGATAGATTGATGCCAGAATTTGATGCCCGTCGTGAAAAAGACGCTCCCCTGCGCCAGGATATTCGTACCCTTGGCAATGCGCTGGGGCAGGCAATCCAACAGCACAGAGGTCATGCTGTCTTTACTACCGTTGAACGTCTACGCACCGCCTGTAAACGTTTGCGCGATTGTGATCAGCAACTTGTTGATGCTGCACCTGAAGAGGCCGAGCGCTTACGCTCCGAAATAAGACAACTTGACCAGGAGATTGTACAGATTGTTGATAGCTGTAGCCTCGATACCGCTATCGACGTTATCCGCGCCTTCACCGTCTACTTCCATCTTGTGAATAGTGCCGAACAATACCACCGTATCCGCCGTCGTCGCGTCTACGAAGCGAGCCACGAAGATCAACCACAACGCGGCTCTCTTGCAGCTCTGATTCTGCTTCCTACAAAAAAATAACCTGGATGCCTCCACTATCCAGAAGTTGCTTGACCAGCTTTCGATTGAACTGGTCTTTACCGCACATCCAACAGAAGCAACCAGACGCAGCCTGATTACAAAAACACGGCGCGTCGCCGACTTGCTGGAAATCTGGGATCAGCAGCACGAGAGGATGACTCCCCGCCAGCGTAAGCACTGGCAGCGCGACCTTGAAGGTGCCATCGATCTGCTCTGGCGCACCGATACCGTACGCAGTGTGCGCCCACAGCCACTTGACGAAATCAAAATGGGAATCTATTACCTCGACGAGATTCTCTATGATGCCCTGCCAGACCTCTATACTGAATTTGAAGAGCTACTACACGAGGCATATCCCAACATTACAGTACCTCCATTCTTACGTCTGGGTTCCTGGATCGGTGGCGACCAGGATGGCAACCCCTTCGTAGGCCCGCAGACCATGCTTACGGCTCTCAATTTGCAGCGTACCAACATCATTGAGCACTATCGCACGGCTATCCAGAAACTGGCCCAGGAGTTCTCACAATCGCTCAATTACTCATGTGTGACGAAGGCACTGCAACATTCCCTTGACGAGGATACAGCTCGTCTACCCGAATATAACGACGAGCTTGGTCCCGAAGTGGCATTGCAGCCTTATCGACGCAAGTTATCCTTTATGTGGAAGCGCCTGGAGGCAACGCTTACATCACCAGCAGAGTCAAACCAGAGCGGAGGCCTACAGTCTTTTAAAGAGGTACTTCCTACCGATAAGGGACAGCAACCCCCTGTTGCCTATAAAAACGCCGCTGAATTGTTGCATGATCTCTCCCTGATACGCGACAGCTTGCTATGTGATGGCGAATACGAGCTTGCCCAGGGCCAGGTCTCCCGCCTGATACGCCAGGTAGAGATATTTGGCTTCTATTTTGTGGCACTGGACGTGCGGCAACATAGCGAGCGCCATGCCACTGCTCTTGCCGAACTGCTACGCGTCACCGGTCTATTTGAAGAAGACTATATGAAGATCGACGAGACAGCACGCCTCTATCTCCTCGATAATCTGTTGGGCGATCCACGCCTTCTCACACGTCCAGACCTGAAGCTGAGCAAAGAGACCTGGCATGTGCTCAATACCTTCCATGCCATTCGCGAGGCTCGCGAGGAATTTGGTGAGCAGGCGATTACCTGCTACATTATCAGCATGACCAGTAGCCTGAGCGATCTGCTAGAGGTTCAGTTCTTCTGTAAAGAGGCCGGCATCAATAATCTCCCCGTTGTGCCGCTCTTTGAAACTATTCATGACTTACATTCATGTACCGATATTCTTAAGCAGGCATTCACACATCCCCATTATCGTGCCTATATCGCTCACTGCCACTATCAACAACAGGTTATGCTCGGTTACTCGGATAGCAGCAAGGATGGTGGTATTCTCACATCAAGCTGGGAACTCTATCAGGCACAGGGACGCCTCGCCGCACTAGGAAAACGTCACGGCATCGGCATCACGCTCTTTCATGGCCGGGGTGGGGCTATTGGACGCGGTGGTGGGCCCATCTACGAAGCTATCCTCGGCCAACCAGCAGGAACGGTCAATGGACATTTGCGCATTACCGAGCAAGGTGAGATGCTTTCCTTCAAATATGGCCAACACGAGATTGCCATCAGAAACATGGAACTGGTCGTCGCTGGTGTGGTGCAATCAAGCATTCCAGACGAAGGCATTATTGAGACGCAGGTACACCCAGGCCCAACCCCTGAATGGATTGCGCTTATGGATACCCTATCGACAAGCGCTCATAAGCGCTACCGTCAGCTCATCTACGAGGATCCCACCTTCCTGAGTTTCTTTGAGCAGGCCACTCCACTGCTGGAGCTGGGCTGGCTCAATATTGGCTCACGTCCGGCACGCCGCACCAGGGGACGTGGCATTGAGGAGCTGAGAGCCATTCCCTGGGTCTTCTCCTGGATGCAGAGTCGCTACGTCTTGCCAAGCTGGTATGGCGTGGGAGGTGCACTAGAAGAGTATATCGGTGAGGATTCCGCTCGCCTCGACCAATTGCAATATCTCTATCGACACTGGCCCTTCTGGCGTGCCTTCCTGGACAATCTGCAGATGACGCTCTCTAAGGCCGACATGCACATTGCTCAACACTACGCCATGCTTGTCGACGATGAAGCTCTACGCGTACGCCTCTCACGCGAGATCGAGGAAGAGTATGAGCGCACACGTAGCAATGTCATTCGCATCGTTGGTGGCAAAGCGCTACTCGACACATCACCCGTCCTGCAACAATCTATCCGTCGTCGCAACCCTTATGTCGATCCATTGAGCTACTTCCAGGTAGCGCTGCTACGCCGCCTGCGTGCATCGGGAGGTATTTCGGACCGCAATCTTCGCCAGGAAAACAGCAATGAAGAGTCTGAACAGGATAAATTGACATATGCCGTCCTATTGACGATTAACGGCATCGCTGCTGGCGTAAGAAACACAGGATAACTCGCCTATTTCATAGTGGAGTATGCTACAGAGAGAGGAAAACATTTGAGGACTCCCTCCATGAAGGGGAACGACGTAGGGGTGCCATTTATTAACCCGTGTGATTGTAACTCCTCAGCGCCTACGGCGCTTCGCAAGCCGTTTGGTGTGGACGGTGGGATTGGCGGCCCCAGGCCGCCAATCCCACCGTCCACACCAAACCTGGGCGAGCCACCGCAGGTGGCGAGCAGACCTGAATCGTTACGTGCGATTTATAAACCCGGACGGGTGCTCTGTACACATTTTGATTGATGTAAAGAATGGGGAACATATGCGACGACGAAAATTGAGAGGCAAATATCGCCAGAAAGTGCGTGTACGACCCATAAAAGCTTCTGGCGGGCGTGTTTCATCACAAATGTGTGCTGTACGATTTTACTGGGCTGGAAGCAAACATGGCAACCACAAAACAGCTTCAAGCAAACAAGAACCGGTTACGGGCCGCCTTACTATTCGCAGCAGGGTACGCCATGCCACACCAACGCAGGTCATGGCCGACCTTACACTCGGCGAGTTGATCTCGTCCTGGATACGTTGGCTCTACGTCAGGCAGGATAGGCCATCAAGTGGTTAGCAAGAGTATGAGTGAGCAATATCCTCCATATGTTTATGCAATATGCACAATTGCAAAAAGGATGCTCTCACGAAAGATCAGATCGCACAATACAGATTCCTCGGGCACAGCGGGCGCGAACTATGCGAGCCCCTACCCCGGCATGGTGGAATTGATCTCGTCCGCACACATGTTACTCGTATTCAATGCCAGACGTTAACAGCGTATATAGTTCCTGGTAGAGGAGTTCTACACACGCCCTTTTAACGTTACAAGCACCAGGATGAGTTTCTTTATGTATATGCCATATACTACAGGCGAGGAGTTTTCTTAATGGCTGGCTCAGATTTCTCAGAGAGTAATGATACTACTAATAATGCACTGAATTGGGGTCGCACCTACCTGATGTGCCCACCAGATCATTTCGGCGTCTTCTATGAAATAAACCCCTGGATGCATACACAGGACGCGCCCGACCGTGACCTGGCGCACAAACAATGGGAGAATCTCGCCGCCAATATCAAGCATGCGGGTGGAACTGTTCTGACCATGGAAGCGGTCCATGCATTACCCGATCTCGTCTTTACTGCGAATGCTGGTCTGGTCAATGGCCGCACCTTTATCCCCAGCAAATTTAAGTTTCCCGAACGTCAGCCGGAAGTGATTTACAACAATGAATGGTTTTGTGCTCACGATTTCGAGGTTGTAGAGTTCTCCAACGATCCTCAGCTCTATTTTGAGGGTTGTGGCGACGCCTTTATAGTCAATGGTCAGTTAGTAGCTGGTTATGGATTTCGCACGGAACTGGGTGCACATGCTGCTCTGGCAAAGCAGCTCGGCGTTCCATTCCATTCCATTCGACTGATCGACGAGCGCCTTTACCACCTGGATATCAGCTTCTGCCCTCTTGATGAGCGCCATGCAATTATTGCTCCGGACGTATGGCATCAGAGTAGCGCTGAAGACATGCTACAATTTATACCTGAGCCGCTGGTACTTGAACTGGATGAGGCGCTCGCCTTCAGCGCTAATTCCATTGTGGTTGGCAATACAGTGATTATGCCCCACTGCCCTGCGCGTGTAGAACGTATCCTGCACAAATGGGGCTACAACGTGTGCGTCTCTCCAGTGACTGAGTTTCTTAAGGCTGGTGGTGGCGTACGCTGCCTTACGCTGGCACTCGATGTTGTTTATCCGTAAGGGCATGCGGGCTCATAAATCGCGCCCCTACACACGGGTATCAATCGCTCTTCTCCTTTGGGAAACGCGAATGCTGCCACTCTCTTGAACCACGCCCCCAATGATGTAGAGGTGCGATTTATAAACCCGTGTGCCTCCTACCCTGAATTCCCGTTGTAGAGTTAGATATTTGGTTGAATAGCCGGTTAGTTTCCTGAGTAGGAAAATCGTGAATGAAACTATTCAGATTTAAGTGATTGTTCCATGCCGCAACGCAATCATGTTTCATAAAGAACGGTGAACACAAATGCCTTGGGAATAATTTTAAACATGATTTATTATGTAAAAATAGAATAAATAATCGTAACAACTCAGCACTTCTTTCATTCTCTCTGCTTATATACAGATCTGGTCGTTACGATTATTTTAAACGTTATTTCTCAACAAGACTTTGGAGTGCCAGGTTCAAACAGGTACATCGAACGTTGTTTCTTACAAGAATTTCTTTGCGAGAAGGAGAAAATCATGGGAAGATTTTTAGACCAGTATCAATCTGGAGAACATGAACAGGTTTGGAATGAATTAATAAGACTCGGAGATCAGATAAATGAGAAACCCCTTTTTGATGATGCATTGGACGTAGCACATGAAACAATGAGACGGGTGCGAAAAAATATAGAGATGCTCATCCCAAGATTATGTGCAATTGGGTATTAATTCGGATATGGGTGGGTACAGCCTTTCTTGGGAAAACAGATATTGCGGCAAACTATAAGCACGATGGATAAGAAGAAAGAGTTCTCTTTCGACTTTCATGAGCGTCAGATGTACACAGAGATGTTAGAGAGGGTACTGGAGTGCCCACCTCTTTTTCTCCCCGCTAATGAAAATGAAGAGCGTACCTTCCACTTAGAGCAGATGATACAAGCGTTAAATGACCCAGGATCTGAACACGAAATGAGCCTACGTAGAAGGCAAGAAGCATACCAAAGGGCATTGAATCCCAAAACATTGGTAAAACGGTTAGAGAATATAGTAGGGACGCTCCCACTATCTGTCCGCGCATGGTACGAAATTGTGGGAGGAGTGAATTTTGTCGGTCATCATCAGGAATGGTATACAGTAATCACAGAGCATATCTCATATCTTGAGAAGCGTGTTTTCGATACTGGAGGTTATTATCTCCATCCTTTAGCAGACTCGACCCTTTATTTATCCCCTCCCTAACAGAAGAAAAGATAGCTCTCATTGAACAATTTTGGCATATAATGCCTCAACAACAGCATCTTTTTCTCGACCTCTGGCCAGATGAAACCGCAAAATACTTGGATTCAGTCCGAGATTATGCTCAGATTACGTTGCCGTGTTCTACAGCAGATGCAATGATTTATGGAGCCTGGAACGGCTTGACGTTTCGCCAGTATTTACGGCTCTGTTTTCGTTGGGGAGGCTTCCCTGGATGGCAGAAACGAAATATCTATCCAAAGGAAGATATAGATGTGCTAACCGCAGGACTCTTACCATTTTAGGGCTTGGAGATCTGAGTCGTTACGAAAGTTTATTTGTCAGGTGAAATATGAGAGTAAAGATAACGAAAGTTTTCATCGAGAACGATAAAGGTATTGGGGTAGAATTCAATACAGAACTTGGTAATTGCAAAGGTGGATGGATGGGAGTAGAACCAATAGTGGGAGGTATCTATGAGATAGAAATAGAAATACCTTGTACACTTAAGTGGGGACATGATATCTTGTTGGCTCAGAATAAAATATTTCAAATCAAAATAAATGAGAACAACATTTCATTGATAGGGATGTTAGAGACAACCGAAGATAATTTTTCTTCGCTAAAATTAGGGAATGACATAGTTTTGCTAGAAACTGAAGGGACACCATTCGAGGAAAAGAAGTTTGTAGAGATTTTGACCAATGAACTGATAGTATATGATATTAATATATGAGAGGTTGATTTACAACACAGTCCCTGATAAAAGTGAAGCCTTTTACCTGGGAGTAAAAATGAACTTCATTCTCTAACATATTTCATCCTTGTCCTCACTTGGAGAGATAAGACTCCAATAGCGGCATCCTAGTTCTTGCAATTCACTGAGAGTGACTTCTCTCTGCCCTTCATCGAAGAGAATAACACTTTCACATATAAAGATAAGAGAAGCCCCAGCATGTTCCTTTTCTTCGCTTATGCAATGAATAAAAACTCGCATCTTCTCAAAGCTTGAACTGGATATTTCCATATTCACCAAAAGAGTACTAATTAGATCAATATCTTCATAATATTTTTTCTCGTCTTCCCACAATTGAAGTAAGAACCGTTGGCAATTTTTGAAAACTCCTGTGAAATAGGTATAAGTTGGATCTACCATCGCTGCTAAATACTGGATCTCTATCCGAAAATCAATGCCATCTGCTTCTTTTTGAAAAGTGAGAAACGTCCCATCATGCAAAATGTTAAAAATAGCACTCTGATCTGATTTTTGCATAAATGTAAACTCAGCCCCCCATATAGCTACCACCATAGGTATTCGAGGCGTAAATTGGTGCCTGCATCGCTTGAGCAAACGCTTGTTGTGCAGCAAATGATGACTCTATACGCCAATCTTGTTGCGTGACCTGATCAAACCACACCACGGCTTTGATGGCGGGAAAATGCTCCGGCAATTCTACAGAGTAGGCATCATTGATCCAGGCAGCTTTGTTGCCTCCTTTTTCGGCGCTACTAAGTAAGGCAATCATCATAGGCTTATGCGTAATTTTAAGAATAGCGCTATAAGTTAGACCAAAAACCTCAGAAAACGGAAGCCAGGTAGTATATTTTCTGCTCGTACCCCAGTTAAAGCCATCCATCGCCGTCCAATCGACATAGGCGTCGCCAGGATACAGTTCCGCGAGGGGAGTACTCCCGATATAAGTGACATTCGGATCCCACACCCACGTCACATTACTGGCACCAACAGCAGTAAAAATAGTATGAACATGTCGCCACGCCTGCACAAACTCTCCCGCTTTATTACCATTGAGACCCTCATCCCAGGGATTCCAATTACCATTCATCTCAGGAGCAAAGTCCAGAAATAATGGCTTACTCCATGCTTTTGCATTCTTCGCCCACTGCTTAATATAAGCGTCAAAGCGGCCAGCGATAATATTTTTTAACGCATAGGTGGGCTCATTATTGCCTTGTGGATACACTTCAGACACCCACGGTTGCCAGACAATCATGGGAAGAGAGCCATGGTTGCGCACAGAGCTTACCCACAGTGTAGGAAAGTTCTGATCACCATCGCTTGCACCCCAGTCTTGATAGAACAATATCATCGATGCATTTTTTCCCGCATCCTTCTCAAATGTACCTATAACATTCAAATCACGTGCGCTAGATACACCCGTCATAATCTTCCCCGCTGATGGAAAGATGGTTTTACCCAGAGGTGCAATAATTGGAGAAACCTTTACGGTCGTATGGGTCGCTGTATGCACAGGAGCAGGCTTCAGATGGACCGCCGTTGCTTTACTGGTAGGAAAGGATTGTTTTAAAGCGATAAAGGGGATGGCAAGCACAATCCCCACCACAATCAGTACAATGAAAAAAAAGTTCTTTTTAGAAGGTATGCGTATGTTAGAAGGAATCCATGCGCGTTCCTGCCCAACAGGATAAACTGGTGGAGGAGCTTCATGTAGAAAAAAAGCTTGAGGCGGAACATAGCCATTCCGACCAGAAAGCATTTTTGGGATAGAGCGCCTCTTTTCAGTTATAATAGGAAAATTGCCATTTCCGAAATTTTCATCTGTTGAATTGTTAGAGTCAGGCGGAAACTGCATGATAAGATCCTTCCTTATAATATAATAATAAGTAAAACTAAGAGATGACCTTTATGATCTCCGGCAGAACAACATCAAGTGGTGAAGGCTTGGCGAAATGAGCGTAAATCTGTGTGGTTTATCGGCCTCATCCACTATTTGTTGTGGCTCTACCAGGATGCATTTTATCCTCAGGTTTAGCTCAATTTTATCCATAGAAATACAATTATACCGATTCTACCCAGTTGTCTTATTATACTACTCAGCAAGGTATTCTGTAACTACTGCGGTACTTCTATCCCAACAACCGAGACAAGGTAGTCAGACTATCCATCGTAAAATAGACAATTGTAAAATTGACATTTCCATCCCTTGCTGCTATCCTTAGATACAAGCAATCGCAAGAATTTAGTAAACTGACCCGCGTTGAACGAAAAAAGTATGAGAGAGGCAACCAACAGCGATCCGATGCATGGTGAAAGTTCGGAACGGAGATGCTCTCTTCAGAACGCATTCGTGAGCGGCTGGCCGAAGAAAGCTTGCAGTGGACTGCAAAGCAAGTAGGCCGGGTGGATGGTTCCCACACAGGTACAGAACCGGAAAAAAAGAGGTCTTTCCGCCTGCTCTACAACGTTGTAGGCCAGGTCCATTTGAAAGACAAGTAGGGTGGCACCACGGGTGTGACAGGTTCTATTTCCTTCACTCTCGTCCCTTCAATGTTCAAGGAAGGGATGGGAGTTTTTTAGTGCCCATCTCCTTCCAATGTACATTTCGTTGAAGGAGTAGCACACAATGACCAAGCTCTGGCAAAAGGGCTATAGCGTAAATGAGAAGGTCGAGCGTTTCGAGGCCGCACAGAACAGTGCCCTCGACATTCGCCTGATTCATCACGATGTGTGGGGATCGCTCGCACATGCCGCTATGCTCAACCATATTGGCCTCTTGACGAAGGAAGAACATCAGGAACTGCACACGGCCCTATGCAGCATTTTAACTATGGAGGCAACAGGCGCGTTTACCGTGTCGCCTTCCGATGAAGACGTTCATACCAGCATTGAGAATTTCCTGGTATCAGCAGCAGGCGCAGCGGGCAAAAAGATTCACATGGCACGCTCGCGCAACGACCAGGTATTGTTAGATCTGCGCCTGTACGGCAAAGAACAGTTGCATGCCATCAGCACAAAGCTTTTTGATCTCTGTTCCGCATTGCTTGCATTCGCGCAAGAGCACAAAGAGCTTCCCATGCCCGGCTACACGCACATGCAACGCGCTATGCTTTCATCGCTCGGCCTGTGGGCTGCCAGCTTCGCCGAGGGTCTTCTCGACGACGAACAGTTGCTCTCAGCCGCCTACAAACTCAACGATCAATCTCCGCTCGGCTCGGCTGCTGGCTATGGCGTCCCCGTTCCCATTGATCGCCAGTTCGTGGCCGACAAACTCGGCTTCGCTCGCGTGCAGAATAATGTCATTTACGTACAAAACAGCCGGGGCAAGATTGAGGCCGCTATCGTCCAGGCACTGGCACAGATAATGCTCGATCTGAGCAAGCTGGCACAGGATACCCTCCTGTTCACCACCGCCGAGTATGCCTTCTTCCAGATTCCGCAGGAACTCTGCACAGGCAGTAGTATCATGCCGCAGAAACGCAACCTGGATATCATGGAACTGGTACGCGCACGTACTCAGACCCTACTTGCACTACAACAGCAGATTATGGGCATCACCAGCGGCCTCCCCTCAGGCTATAACATGGACTACCAGGAGACCAAGCGTCCCTTTATGGAAGCCCTGGATGTAGCCCATGACTGCCTGGATATCTGCACCCTTGTCATAAGCAATCTTCAGGTCAACCGCGAACGCCTTATCGCCGCCTGTACGTTTGAACTATTCGCCACTGATCGCGCCTACGAACTGGTACAGAGCGCACACATGCCGTTCCGTGACACCTATCGCATCGTAGGTGCCGAAGTGACAGCCCTGCTAGACCGCCACGAAGACCTGCCCGTCGAGAGCCAGGAACAGCTCGTGGAACGTTTGAAAGCACGCAGTCACCTCGGCGGCGCGGGCAATCTGGGCTTAGAACAGACACAGCAACGCCTTGAGGATGCCCAGGCCACCTGGAATCAACGCGCCGCCACCTTTACAACAATTATCCAACAGCTTATTGAACAGAAAACGTCACTTTGACGGAGGGAGAGAAGAAATATTATGTCAAAAGTTGTACTTGCTTACTCGGGTGGTCTGGATACCTCCGTTGCCATTCGCTGGATCAAAGAAAAATACGATCTGGATGTGATCGCGCTGACGATTGACGTGGGCAACGAACGTGATCTGCAGGCCATCTCAGCTCGCGCCGACCAGATCGGTGCCGTCAAATCATTAGTTGTGGATGGTCGTGCGGACTTCACGCGCTACTTTGTATGGCCCGCATTGCAGGCAGGCGCGATCTACGAAGGAGTATATCCTCTGGCAACAGCGCTGGCGCGTCCATTGATCGCTCGCCTGCTGGTCGAGGTTGCGCGTGCTGAGGGCGCGGTCGCAGTGGCACATGGCTGCACCGGCAAAGGAAATGACCAGGTACGCTTCGATGTCTCCATCAACACGCTGGCCCCCGATCTCAAAATCATCGCGCCTGTTAGAGAATGGAGCATGACGCGCGACAACGAAATCGCTTATGCGGCAGAACACGGTATCCCTATTCAGGCTACAAATGCCAGCCCCTACTCGACCGACCAGAACCTGTGGGGACGTAGCATCGAATGCGGCATCCTCGAAGATCCCTGGGCCGAGCCTCCAGAGGAGGTCTACGCCTGGACCAGCAATCCCGACACTATCGACATCAAGGAGCCAACCTACTTAGAGATTGCTTTTCAGAACGGCATCCCCGTCAGCCTGAATGGTGAAGAGATGGAGGGCTACGCACTCGTTGAGACCGTTAACAAGCTTGCAGGTAATTACGGCATCGGGCGCATCGACCACGTCGAGAACAGGCTCGTCGGTATCAAATCGCGCGAAATCTACGAGGCTCCTGCCGCAAATGTGCTTCATACCGCTCACAAAGCACTGGAAGGTCTCACGCTGAGCCGCGAACAGCTCCGTTTTAAAGAAGTCATTGCCAACGAGTACGCACGCCTGATCTACGATGGTCAGTGGTACAGCGCCTTGCACCAGGATCTTGCAGCCTATGTCCAGAGCACGCAACGCTTCGTCAGTGGAGAAGTGCGCATTAAACTCGGACGCGGCAAATGCTCGGTTGTGGGACGCAAATCTGAGCACTCGCTCTATAACCTCGGCCTGGCAACCTACGATAGTGGCGATCAGTTTGATCACAATGCCGCACTCGGCTTTATCAAACTATGGGGTCTGCCCTTGAGCACACAGGCTCAGGCACAACTGCTCCCATCGATCGGCTTTGAAGGGAATTTGCTGAAGCAAGCAGAGACAACAAAATAATATCAAGACGGGCTTGTAGGCGCGAACGTTTTATTGCTCAATACCGTGTGGACGCTATAAATGTGGTTCATACGGTATTTGCATGTTATTCTTATCCAAAAAGTAGCGCAATGAAGGCATGAAGAACAAGCACTTATTCCATCCTATCCTCCGGCCTCTCCAGCCGGGGCTCCTCAAACTCCACATAAAACACCTGACGCTTACCTTCCTCTTTCCCTTGATATCCATAATGATAGGAATGATACAGGTCCGCCTGCGTAAAGTCGCGTAGCGCGTCGTTATAGGCGTGGGGCTGATCCACATTGCAGAGATGTCCAGCTTCACGAATTGCCTGGACCTTAATGTTGTCTTGATTGGCAGCAGACAGAAGCGCATCTTCGCTCTTGCGACTGTTTTTGTCATTTTCGCCGTTGAGTAGCAGGACTGGTCCCCGATAAGAGTGCAACATCGAGCGAAAATCCTTGCCAGTGCATTCGAGTAGCCCCTGACCTGCGCTCTTCCAGTAAATACCTGCCTGCGCCTGGGCCGCGACAAACTGATCTGAATAGAACCTGCGCAATACTCTTTCAGTGATTATTGCCAACATACGGTCGAGAAGCGCCAGGTTGTTTGCCAGCAGACTGCCACGAATTTTCAGTAGCGCCTCGTTCATGCCCTGAGCGTCAATACTACATCCTGAGAGCACCAGCCCGGCCACCAGTTCTGGATATTCGCGAACCAGGGCAAGCGCGACAAAACCTCCAAGCGAAAGGCCGATCACCAGAGCCTGACCCTGCACTTCCTTCTTGATAATCTGTGCCACCTCCTCCACCGCCATCTTCAGGCTAAATGCCTGCTGCGCCAGCGCACCATGTCCAGGTAGATCAAGGGCAATGATGCGAAATGCCTTTGACAGCTCATCGGTCTGGGGCTGCCACATCTTCCGCGTGAGGGCACCTGCATGCAAAAAAACGAGCGGTAAACCATGGATAGGTCCATACACATCATACGCTCTAGCAAGCATTTCAGGGTAAAAGGATTGTTGGTTGGACATGGTATACTCCCGCTCTATAACATTTCTCGTTCCTCTATTCTTACGAATATATGCGACCACGGTTATACACAGAGAACAATTTAGGTAATATCTCCAGAGGTCTTTCTTTAACAAGCGAAAAACCTACACTATTCTGTTCTGTATATACAGACCACAGTAGAAAAATTTCTCCTGGCAGGCTAGATTCTTTGCTCCCATCTGCTATGATCATGATAACAAGCAAACCTATGCTATTCCACAACAAAATAAGGAACGAAAAATAAGGAACGTGTAGAACAAAATATGAGTATATTCGAGATCATCAAACAACGACGCAGCATTGGAAAAGTGACCAATCAGCGCCCCACCCGTGAGCAGATTGAGCGCGTCTTACAGGCAGCCACTCACGCACCCAACCATCATAAAGTAGAACCCTGGCGCTTTTTTGTGCTGGCCGGTAACGCACGACAGGAACTGGGCGCAATACTGTTTTCTTCGCTGGCCGCCCGCCTGGATGATACAACAAGCGATAAAGCTCAGGCCATGCTTACAAAAGAACGGAATAAACCTCTCCGTGCACCTGTAATAATCGTAGTAGCAGCCCTGCACTCCACGCAACCAAACGTGCTGGATATCGAAAACATTGAGGCAACCGCGGCTGCAACGCAAAACATGCTACTGACCCTTGAAGAAATGGGGTTAGCAGCACAATGGCGCACCGGGGATGGAGCCTATGATCCGCATGTTAAACAATGGCTGGGCCTTGCAGAGGAAGACACTATTGTAGCATTTCTTTATGTTGGCTACCCCGATATGCCTTATAGCGAACGCCATCCCACACCCGTTGCCGAGAAAACAACATGGCTAGGCTGGTAGCATCCGCTGATACTAATTCCTTTTGCGCAGGGGATGTAGGGGCCGCATTTATGCCGCCCAGGAGCGTCCGATGCATTGAACAGGCCACCCGCTCCTGGGCGGCATAAATGCGGCCCCTACATCCCCTGCTGTCCCAACGCGATTTTTTGATTGAGTATCAATGCATGGATTGCATAAGCCCGTGTATCAGTGTAAAAAGTGGATGCAGAGCTTGACATGTAAGCATATTCTTACGTACACTATCTATACTCCTTATAATTTGCCCGTTTTGTAACACGAAAGGCTCAATACCATGTCTCCCAACATCTTTCGCCTGCTGGCCGATGAAGAAAAATTTACCGATGAATTGTACGCATTTGTGACCGATCAGAACGCGAACAGCCGCAATGAGCGTCCGATTATCAACACGCTCCACGAAATAGCGCCGCAAATCGTTTCGGTCGCCGAATGCATGGTCATTGACGGCGTCGATGAGCGGCACTATGTCGAAGATTATGTACGAGCACTCCTTTATGGTGAAGGCATATCTGACAACTAGTACGGGCTTATCAACCGCACGGGCTTATAAATGGCGCCCCTACATCAGTTGCGAGAGATATGTTTATGTCGCCTTGAGGTACTGCACGCTGAACAACTGCTGTGCATCTGTCCATACGCGCTCAACAGTAAATCCGGCGCTGGCTGCCAATTGCGCAAATTCCTCCGGGGTATATTTGTACGAACTCTCCGTCCAGATACTCTCACCTAACTTGAAGGAAAACTCGTCCTCTCCAATGTGCACAACCTGGTGCATGAGGCTTACCAGGTGCATCTCGATCCGGCTCTGACCAGGATTATAGAAGGCATAATGGCTAAACTGGTCCAGTTGAAAGTCGGCATCGAGTTCCTGGTTGATGCGTTCCAGCAAGTGCAAATTGAAATGTGCCGTCACACGTTGCTCATCATTATAGGCACGATGCAGGATATTGAAGTCTTTCTTCAAATCTACCCCGATCAGCAAGCCACCTCCTTTACAGGTCTTTGCAATCTGTTGCAGAAAGTGTACAGCAGGCTCACGGTCAAAGTTGCCGATGGTCGATCCGGGAAAGTAGGCAACTCTTCGGGAGACGGACACCGAAGGCGCGGGCAACTCGAAGTCGCTTGTATAGTCAGCACAGACTGGAAATACTTCCAGGGCTGGATACGCGGTAGCAAGCGATGCCACAGAACGCTGCAATTGCTCTTTCGCAATATCGATAGCTACGTAGCCAGCTGGATTGTGCAGCGCATCCAGTAACATGCGGATCTTCGTACTGCTGCCACTTCCATATTCGATGAGTAAGCAATCGGGCCCAAGCAGTGATGCGATCTCTGGCATATGCTCTTGCATAATAGTATGTTCTGTACGCGTAGGATAATACTCATCCAACAGACAGATCTGCTCGAATAGCTGGGAACCGGCATCATCGTAAAAGTACTTGCTGGGCAGTTCTTTTCTCGCATCCTGCAAGCCCTGCAGGACATCGTTGCGAAACGTGTTCCGTTGCGGTTCAAAGTCATAGAGTTCTAGTGGACTCTTTCTCTGCTGTGAGATGTTACACCCCCTTTGCGAGCCGAATACCCATAAATTGCCATTGGGCATTGGCAGGAAAGAAATTGCGATAGGTGGGCCGAATGTGTGAAAGAGAGGTGGCGCATGAACCTCCGCGCAGGACATACTGATTGCACATAAACTTCCCATTGTATTCCCCGATCGCGCCAGGGCCAGGCTTGAAGCCAGGATAGGGAGAGTACGAGCTTTGCGTCCATTCCCACACGTCGCCATACATCTGCGCAAGTTTTCCACCCGAGGTGGTCAATGGAGCAGGGTGATACAGGCCGTTGTCAACGAAGTTTCCTGCAACAGGAACATCCTGCGCCGCAACCTCCCACTCGGCTTCTGTGGGGAGACGTGCATCTGCCCAGCGTGCATAGGCATCGGCCTCATAGTAGCTGACATGGCAGACCGGTTCTGCTTTAGCGACCTCGCGCATTCCGGAAAGCGTCATCATCTCCCAATGGTCATCGCGTTTTTCCCAATACAGCGGCGCCTGCCACTCTTCCGCGCGAACGGTGTTCCAACCCTCTGAGAGCCACAGGAGAGGATTTTGATAGCCTCCATCCTCTATAAACTCCAGGTATTCGCCATTTGTGACCAGGCGTAAGGCCATCTGGAAGGGTTGCAGAAACTCTCTATGTCGTGGTCCTTCATTGTCAAACGCAAATCCTTCCCCTTCATGCCCGATCCAATAGATCCCTTCCGGAAAGGAGATCCATTCTAGCGCCGGGATGTTCGATGTACTTGCGTGTGAGCGTGGTCTATATATTGGAGAGAGTGGGTTGCACGAGAGCACATGTTTGAGATCGGTGAGCATCAATTCTTGATGTTGCTGCTCATGATGAAAGCCGAGTGTAATGATGGGTGCAAACTGCATCAGGTGTTCTTCATCGAGCTTTGCGAGTAGTTCAAGAACCTGCTCATCGACGTATTTGCGATACTGGTAGGTCTCCGCGACCGTGGGCCGCGAGATCAAGCCACGTTTGGGTCGGCAGTGTCGTTCTCCCAGCGTATTGTAGTACGAGTTAAAAAGGTACGCATACTGGGGATGCAAGGATTGGTATCCGGGAATGGCCGGGAAAAGAAGAAAGGTCTCGAAAAACCAGCTCACATGGGCAAGATGCCACTTGGTCGGGCTGACATCTGGCATAGACTGAACGACATAATCTTCAGTGACGAGCGGTTCACACAGGTACTCAGAGAAGCGACGAACTTTCTGATATTCCTCTATGAAATATGTTTTTGAGAGAGATTGAGCACTAAGTGGACGGGCTTGAATGGACTCTGGCATGATCTTTTTTCCTTCTGTCTATCCGACTAAAAAGCATAATCGAGACAAAACTACTATACGCACCTCCTCCAGTCTCAGGCAAGTATAGTTTTGTTACATCATCAGACGAAAGCACTACCAGATAGCTTTTTCAAAGAGATCTTCTCACGAAAACCCGTTCTATTTTAACATTTCTCAATTGCAATTTTGATCATACTCATTTGCCTGCCAGGCATGCTCAGAAGCTCCGGGAGTCACTATTCCCTATAATTTTGCATGGATGATCTATACACTTATCAGGTCCGATTTCTTGGAGAAACCGACATGGTTTTGCGAACGGTGCTCCCATTCATTGCATGGGCTTGTGAACGATGACTGGCGTGATGGGCCACCAGGACAAATTGTAGGGGTGCCGTTCACAAGCCAGCGTTGGTTCCAGATGAGACGGAGCAGAGTACTACTCCAATTCATACATAACATTTGCAACGGCTGTCAAAGCGGCTGTTTCGGCTCTTAGAATGCGCGGCCCCAATGTGACTGGTTGTACGCCATGACTACGGGCCAACTCAACCTCTTCAGCCAGCAAGCCGCCCTCTGGCCCGATGAATACTACGACAGTGAATGGATCTGGACTCACTATCCCTTTTCGTTCAGCTATAGCATTCCTCAAGGCATTGCGCAGACTCAATCCTTGCTCTTCTTCCCAGGGCATCAGGGCTAACGCGCCAGAAGGAATATGAGTGAGCGCATGGACAAGAGAACAAATAGGAAGCAACTCGGGCATACGGGCACGGCCACATTGTTCAGTAGCTTCCTGGATGATGCGTTGCCAACGCTGTATTTTATTGGCACCCGCGTCCTCCAGACCAGACATGGAGCGACGACACAGAACAGGTGAAAAGAGCGCGACACCCAGCTCCGTACCTTTCTCCAGAATCGACTCGAAACGGGCCGATTTGAGCAATCCCTGGCACAAAATAATGCGTATAGGAGACTCACTCTTGCCCACATGACGCTCTAATAACTCTACTTCAATGCCAGTACGTCCACTCTTGGCGATGGAACAGAGAGTTTCGTCGCCACTATTATCCAGCAAGATCAGTTGCTCACCAACGGTAAGATGTAGGACATCTTTTATCTGATGGGACAGCTTCTCAGGCAAGATGAGCAAGGTATTGCCAGTCTTGAGAAGTTCAGGTGAAATAAAAAAACGATGCATCTTCTTGACCCATATCCTCTGTTTCTTTGATATATAGAATCCAGTCTATCATCGAGGGCAAGAGCACCTTTGTAGAACGGTGCAGTTCATTTTGTGGCGCTGATGTAGGGGCGCGATTGCATAAGCCCGTGCATCAGCGCCACAAAATGAACTGCACCTCTTGTAGAAAAAACAGCATTGCCCTATCCTTTCATAAATCATTGTCGATACTCATAGCTAGAGCAAGAAGAATAATTCTTCCAAAAGAGAAATTTCTTGCCACTATAGAGAGTATATATTCCTCTGTATGACGTATTCTATAAAAACAAATAAGGAACAATGTATATGAGAAAATGCCCCTTTATGTTGCCTTTTATTGCTATTTTCTTGTTTATGATAGCAAACACTACAGCTACATTTGCATCTCAATCATCCACGTATCCTTCAAATAATAAGGCCGGATACACAGAGGTACACCCTTGTGAGCAGGCTCCAACAGGTTTTGCACACTGCCTGGCGATTATCCTGAAGCCAATCGGTATCCAGCCACATGCAACTAAAAATATCCCGGCAGGCTTAACACCGAGCAACCTGCAAAGTGCCTATAAGCTGCCATCAGCGACCGCAGGCAGGGGACAGACCATTGCTATCGTTGATGCTAACGACGACCCGAACGCTGCGGCTGACCTGGCCATCTATCGTTCAACGTTTGGACTTCCTGCCTGTACGACAGCTAACGGCTGCTTCAAAAAAGTGGACGAGCGTGGTAGCAATCAGTATCCTCTGGCCGACAGTGGCTGGGCCAGCGAGATCTCACTGGATCTGGATATGGTCAGTGCCATTGCTCCCAACAGCCATATTCTGCTGGTCGAGGCCGATACTGCCTCGCTTGACGACCTGGGGCAGGCGGTCAACACAGCGGTACGCCTGGGCGCAACTGAAGTCAGCAATAGTTATGGTGAAAGCGAAGATCCTCAGGATGCAAGCACCATGGCACACTACTTTAATCATCCTGGCGTTACTATCACAGCCAGCTCAGGCGATAGTAGCTATGGTGTTCAGCTCCCTGCCGCATATAATACCGTCATTGCGGTTGGTGGAACCTCATTGAGCACGGCAAGAAACACTCGTGGGTGGACTGAAAGCACCTGGAATGGTTCTGGCAGCGGATGTGGCCAGTATGTCAGCAAGCCAATATGGCAAACGGATAGCGGATGCAAAAAGAGAACCGTTGCTGATGTTTCAGCAATTGCCGATCCTAATACCGGAGTTGCGGTCTACGATACTTACCAGAGCTATGGCAACTGGTTTGTCTTCGGTGGCACAAGCGTATCGTCCCCCATTATCGCCAGCGTCTATGCCCTGGCCGGAAATGCCGCAAAGATCAATGGGTCCTACCTGTACAGTCACACAGCGAATTTAAACGATATCACAAGCGGCAACAACGGCACCTGCAAGCCCGGCTACCTCTGCACTTCAGGCAAAGGCTACGATGGCCCGACAGGTCTTGGTACACCAAACGGAATTGGTGCATTCTAATATCACAAGCTGAACTATATATGAGTCATCCGAACTTTTCAAACGTTCAGGATGACTCATATATGAGATACAATAGTATTAACATAACGTCATCAGATGTGCGTTATTTGGCCCCATCCTTAAGGGGAGACCATCCTTTTCAACTTGTAATCAGGAGAGACAGCATGTCACTACTTAACCTTACCCCAGACCAGGTCTTGACCACCACGCGTTCGGTCCGTAAACGCCTTGACTTTAGCCGACCTGTTGAGCCAGAAGTGATTTGCGAGTGTCTGGAGATTGCATTGCAGGCACCATCAGGCAGCAATAGCCAGCAATGGCATTTCGTCGTTGTTACCGCTGCAGACAAGCGGCTGGCACTGGCAGAATTATACCGGAAATCCTTCACTCCCTACCGTGCTAAGCGGGCAGCTGCCAGCAGTCAGAGAACGAATTCGCCGCGTGCAACCATCCAGGAACGGATTACCAACTCGGCTGATTATCTTGCCGAACACCTGCATGAGGTACCGGTGCATCTTATTCCCTGCATCACCGGGCGTCTCGATGGCCTACCAGCCAATCAGCAAGCGGGTACCTGGGGTTCGATTCTGCCTGCCACCTGGAGCTTTATGTTAGCCGCTCGTGCTCGTGGATTGGGAACGGCGTGGACAACGCTTCATCTCCCGTACGAGAAGGAAGCTGCCGAAATATTGGGGATTCCCTATGAGAAGGTCACGCAGGCGGCGCTGATTCCGGTGGCGTATACGCTGGGAACGGATTTCAGCCCGGCGGCACGGGAGCCATTGGATACGGTGTTGCATTGGGATAAATGGTAAAGTGCAAGCATGACCGTTGGCCATGGAACGGAACAATAGAGTGAATCGTGTAATAACAAACGACTGCATAACAAGGTAATATACTCGTCAGGACTGACTAGGCATTGATATGAACTTATCAATCACGTCCATATCGATGCCTGATCAATCTCGACAGAGTAGTAGCGAACAAACGAAGGAGACAATATACATAATGCAGACACGACAACTTGGTAACTCCGATTTACATATTACTCCACTCGGCCTGGGTACCTGGGCTATCGGGGGCGGTGGCTGGGCCAACGGCTGGGGCTCCCAGGATGATCAGGAATTGATTGCAACAATCAAACGCGCTCTTGAGCTGGGCATTAACTGGATCGATACCGCCGCCATTTATGGGATGGGGCACTCAGAAGAGGTCGTAGGCAAGGCGATTAAGGGGCGCGAGAAACCCTATATCTTTACAAAATGCTCACTCAGGTGGGATGAGAAAGGCAACGTTACTAATAACTTGAAGGCTGCTTCGATCCGTGGCGAGGCAGAAGCAAGCTTGAAGCGCCTCGGCATCGACGTGATCGACCTGTACCAGATGCACTGGCCCAATCCCGCTGCTGATATTGAAGAGGGATGGAGCACAATGGCACAATTGAAACAGGAAGGCAAAGTACGCGCTATCGGCGTCTCCAACTTTAACGTCGAACAGATGCGTCGTGCCCAGAAGATTGCGCCCATCGACTCACTTCAACCGCCATACTCGCTGCTGCGACCAGATGTGGAAAGGGAGATTTTGCCATTCTGCCAGGAGCACAATATTGGTGTGATCGCCTATTCGCCCATGGCCTCGGGCCTGCTCACGGGCGCAATGACGAAAGAACGCGTCCAGAATTTCCCGGAGGATGACTGGCGTAAAAAAGCATCTGAATTCACCGAGCCGCGCCTGTCTCGTAACCTGGAACTGGCAAATCTGCTGGCTGATATCGGCTATCCCTACAATCGCACGACTGGCGAGGTAGCAGTGGCCTGGGTTCTGCGTAATCCCGCTGTAACTGGTGCTATCGTTGGTGCACGTCATCTGCACCAGATCGAAGCGTTAATCGGAGCCGCCGAGTTCCGCATCGACGAGCCTGGAATAGAGCAGATCGATAAGTTCCTGCGCACACACCCGTAATATTATTCTGTTGCTGGCCATTTGAACTGCTACACGACGGTCCATCCACACGGGCTTGTAAACGGCGCCCCTACAAACAGCACATTTGTAGGGGCCGCATTTATGCCGCCCAGGTGCGGGTGGTCTGTCCAATGCACTGGACGCACCTGGGCGGCATAAATGCGGCCCCTACATCCCCGTACAAAAGGATTTAGTATCAACGCATGCGTTTACAAACCCGTGTGCTTCGTTCTCTCACAGATTCAAGAATATCATTGTCTTGTCGATAGCAATTATCAGGTAGAAGTATAATTGCTAATTTTTCAGAGGCAGGCAATGAAACATTTTTTTCAAACGTGGATCTCCTGGTGGTTTATTACCATGGTGCCAGCCCATAAACCCCTGACTACGGTTGCTGCCAGAGAAAACATGCGCAAAAGACGTGTTCAAAGTATCACATTATTTTTTGCTACGCTCATAACTCTGATAATAGCAGTGACCTATGCCTTTGAGAAGCATATTCCGCTCATGCTTTTTTGCTTTGGAGAGATAATCAGCCAGCTATTTGTACTCTGGCTTAATCGACGCGGTCATATGGAAATTGCCTGCCTACTGTTTTTTGCCAGTGAGAGCCTTCTCACATTTTTAACGGTGCACACGCTATCCCTGGCAGATCCACTTTCTATGTTGTGGGCCTTCTCCCCAGTTATTTTAATACAAACGGGGGCCGCTATATTTTTGCCTGCCTGGATGATCTTCTGCCTGGCTGTAAGTGAAAACATCTTGTTGTTCTGGTACTTTCTCGTCGTTCGCCACGACCAGTTCATTCACCTGGCACCTCCCCAGGAACTTCAAAATATGCTGACCTCTCTCTGTATTTCGATTTATGTCAGTGCGGGAATTGGTGCCTTCTATGCAATAACATGCAAAATAGCAGTCATACAGGCTGATAGTGCTGGCAAGTTGGAACAAGATAACCTCTTACTTACCGACGCGTATACAGCCTTAGAAACTGCTCATACTCAACTGGCGAGCGCCCATAGCACAATTCAGAAGCAAGCTTTAACCGATGGGCTGACGAACCTACCCAACCATCATGCTATAGTAGTGCAATTGGAAAAGGAGTTGGACCGTGCCCATCGCTATAACCATCCGTTATCAGTACTCTTCTTCGATGCCGACCACTTCAAACATGTCAATGATACTTATGGGCATAGTGCCGGTGATATAGTTCTGCAACAGATCGGTGAGCGAGCAGGCAGTATCTTGCGCAACGGAGATGCCCTGGGGCGTTTCGGAGGGGAAGAATTTGTCCTTTTGTTGCCCGAAACGGACGCCCACGGAGCCCGAGCTATTGCTGAACGTATTCGTGCAATCATTGCCAACGAACCGATAGCCCTTACAGAACTAGAAGGGGGTCTCAATGTAACGGTGAGCATTGGAGTAGCAACCTATCCAAACGATGGGCATGCAGAGCAGGAGTTGTTGCAGCAAGCGGACCAGGCGATGTACATGGCCAAGCGCCTGGGGCGCAACCAGGTACGCACTGCACCAGAAGCAGTACGAATGAGTGTGGACGTGGAGCTAATGGCCCTTTTACAGAAAGAAGAGCAAAGCACGGCACAGGATCGCGATGGAACGACGCCCGAGCGCATCCGCGAGAACTATACTGTAAAGATCATCTCCTCGCTCATGACGTTGCTGGAACGGCGCGATCACGAAATGAGCCAGCATGCTTATGCGGTAAGTGATCTGGCCACATCCATTGCCCAGGCCATGGGGTTAGAGCAATTCCAGGTCTCTCGCATTGGTATGGCCGCTTTATTGCACGATATCGGCAAAATCGCGATTCCGGATATGCTCTTGCAGAAAAGCGGTCGTCTCTCCGTCCATGAGCATGCCTTGCTTAAGGAACATTCAGAACTGGGTGCGCTGATTCTGGAAGCCAGTCCTTTCCTGCACGACTTGATACCTGCGGTCCACCATCATCATGAGCATTGGGATGGCACTGGCTACCCCCATCAATTGGCGCAGGAGGATATCCCTCTGGCGGCACGCATCATTGCAGTGGCCGAAGCCTATGATGCCATGGTGAGCGAGAGTCCCTATCAAACCAGTCGTACTCCAGAGGAGGCCCTAAGGGAACTCTGGCGTTGTGCAGGCACACAGTTTGATCCAATGGTAGTTCAGGTGTTCTCGACGGTGTTAAGTGAGCAATCTGAACAGCAAGATTCTCAAGTGACACCGGTTCTGACTCCTTAAATGGGAATACCACCCTGAATCTACACAATAGTAACCAGCCAGCGTGCAAACCAGGCACCCGCCAGGCGTATCACTTCATCGATGCTACTTTGCTCATTGAAGAGCTCTTTTACACCCGCTACTGTCTCAAATTCTTTCTGTCCCTTCAATCCTGTCAGCAGTTCCTGGTTTGCTTTCACGTTTTCTGTATTATTCTCTGCCGCAATGAGGAGTACTGGAGCTACGATATCTCCGAGACGTGCATGGACTAGCTCGACGTTGCCACCTGCTGAGACAACAGTACGTACATTGTCTGGTCGCTCGGCTGCAGCGATCAATGCGGCTGCACCTGTGGGACCAGTGCCGAAGTAGCCAATAGAGAAGTTCCTGGTCTCTTTATACTCCAGCAGCCAGTCTGCCATGCCAATGAAACGCTGCTGCATAATATAGGTATTCTGCCCAAAGTAGCCTGTCAGTTGCTCTAATTCTTTCTCTTCAGACGTAAACATCTCTACCTGTAAGCTTGCCAGTTCCTGCCGATTTAAGTTCAGCGCAATAGTTGTCAGGCAAGAATGAAATTCAGCGCTCTCGAAGCCTCGTGGTAGAATCACCAATCCATGCGCGTCGGCTGGAATATTGAGTATGCCGTCTAGTGTGACGGCTCCAGCACCGACGCGAATAAGGTGATTTGTGCTTTCGGCTGTATCTGCGCTTTCTTCTATCATATGCATAGCCCTCCGCTTGTAGCATAATGGCATCCTATGCGAGATGCCGTCTTCTGGGAATAGATGATGCCATCTCGCCCGAATGGTCTCGGGCAAGAATTAAAATATGTTCCATTCTATCACGCTTGAAATGGGCGAGAAGGTACAACGGCAGCATTGGCAAGAGAACAATAACACGAAAAATCCGGTGTGAAAGACAGAGTAAAAGATGATAATTTGCGCCAGAATTAAAAAAACTAACCGCTTTATTCTCACTATGAAAGAAATATATTGTAGAGGAACTCCCTCTGTGATACCATTGACCAGATTTATTGAAATAAAAGATCATTTAAAGGAGATTTATGCAGATAAACATCCCCGCAAGCTGGCATGCGTTACTCGCCGAAGAATTTGAGAAGCCCTATTTTCAGAAACTACAACAATTCGTGGACGAGGAACGCCAGAACTATACCGTCTTCCCACCCGAACAGGACGTTTTCTCGTCCCTGAACCTGACACCCTATGAAGATGCAAATGTCCTCCTGCTGGGCCAGGATCCCTATCACGACAATAATCAGGCGCATGGACTCTGCTTCTCCGTACGTCCGGGGATCAAGCCGCCTCCCTCGTTGGTCAATATCTTTAAAGAGTTACGCAATGATGTTGGTTTCCGCATTCCCAATAACGGCTATCTTGTCCCATGGGCACAACAGGGTGTATTGATGCTCAATGCCGTGCTGACCGTCCGGGCACATTCTGCCAACTCGCACAAAAACCATGGCTGGGAGACATTTACCGATGCCATTATTCGCACGGTCAACGCGAAAGAAGAGCCCGTCGTCTTTGTGCTCTGGGGTGGCTATGCACAAAAGAAACGTGACCTGATCGATACCACGCGCCACAAAATTGTGCAGTCCGCTCACCCATCGCCGCTCTCTGCCAACAATGGCTTTTTCGGCAGCAAACCATTCTCTGCCATTAATAATGCATTACGCGAGGCGGGCAAACCCGAAATCGAATGGCAACTACCCGATCTGTAACATCAACAATTGTAAAGGCGCGGTTTCACAAACCTGTGCGTATGTATTACATATCGCTCTCCGCCAAAATATCGTAATATTGGTGGAGACCTCGTTTCACAACCTGGCCTCTACCATAAATATTTTGTATAGGGAGCATGTATAATGCAGAGCATGACAGACCAGGAAACCAATTACAAATCTCCATTCGTATTGGGGCTTGATGTTGGAACTTCATCGACACGCGCACTACTTTTCGACGCGACAGGAGCAACCGTCTCGCACGTCCAATCGCAGCGCACCTATGAACTCACAACCTCCGATCAGGGCGAGGTCTCCGTCGATGCCGATATGCTCCTGTCGGTCGTTGCTGAAACAATCGACGAGGCTCTGAAGCTGGCGGGATCTTTAGCTCAACAGATCGGTGCGGTAGCAATCGATACGTTCTGGCACAATCTTCTGGGCATCGATGCGTCCGGCCACCCCCTCACCCCTGTCATCACATGGGAGGATACGCGCCCATATGCTGCTGTTGCCGAACTACGTGCAAAACTCGATGAGAAGGCTATTCATGACCGCACTGGCGCTCGTTTTCATGCCAGCTACTGGCCCGCTAAGCTACTCTGGCTGGCACAGCAACAACCAGAAACGTTCAAGCGGGCAGCAAAATGGCTTTCTTTTGGTGAATATATGTATCAAAAGTTTCTGGGACATTCAATCTGTAGCCTGTCGATGGCTTCTGGGACGGGCCTGCTCATTACGCGCGAACACAAGTGGGATGAAGAGTTGCTCCATCTACTCAATGTGCGCTCGGAACAGATGCCCGAGCTGGGTGATCTCAAGGATAGCGTAAAGGGCCTGACAGCCGAATATGCCGGACGCTGGCCCACGTTGAGCAATGTCCCCTGGTTTCCGGCTATCGGCGATGGTGCATCGGCCTGTATCGGTTCTGGCTGTGCCTCGATCGATAACTGGTCACTTACGATTGGAACCTCCAGTGCCATGCGTGTTGTCATTCCACCTGAGCAGGTCGTGCCGCCACTCGGTCTCTGGCTCTATCTGATTGATGCCAGACGAGCCGTTCTTGGTGGAGCACTCAGCGAAGGCGGCAATATGCTCACCTGGTTGGATACTGTTCTTAAACTGCCCGCCCTTAAAGATGCTGAACCGCTTGCAGCTGACATGGAACCAGATGCGCATGGCCTCACGCTTCTTCCCTTTATCTCCGGTGAACGTAGCCTTGGCTGGCACGGCGAGGCACACATGACCATTGCTGGCATTGGTCGCCATACGTCTCCTGCCGAATTGTTGCGGGCAGGCATGGAGGCACTTGCCTATCAACTGGCTATGGTGTATGAGCAGATCTGTGGAGCGCTCAATGTAGAACATGGTAAGCCCAAAGTTATTGGCAGTGGAGGTGCGCTCCTTGGTTCTTCGTTGCTGAAAAGCATTCTGGCCGATACGCTTGCTACATCGCTCTATCCCTCGCGCGACCAGGAAGCATCGGCACGTGGTGCAGCTCTCCTGGCCCTCGAAGCCATGGGCGTTATTCCCGATATTGCCCACGTCTCCCCCAACCTGGATGAACCTACGCAGCCGGATGATGAGCGAGGCAAACGCTACCGACAAGCCATGGAGAGGCAACGCAAACTCTATGAATTGCTACTCGGCCCGATATCGTAGAGACCAGATAATGCTCTTCACAAATATCTTACATTTCCCTGTAAGAAACTTGCTTGTTTCTCTCTTTATGGATGCGATATACTTGCCTCATAATCTTTTCTAGAAAAAGTTGCCATAACCTGATGAAATGGTAATGTGAAATTATGCAAGAAGGGAAGCTGAAGCAAAATGGCCAATAAACGACGAACGAATCCAACAACCTCAAAGAACCACTCTCAACAGCGACAGGAGGCACGACAAAATCGCCCCAATAGCCCACAGAGTCAGAGAAACCGGCGCAAGCGTGTAGCTCCGAACCGTACTCCATGGCTACTCCTGGGTGGCGCGATAGTCTTGATTGTCGCTATCGTCGGATTCTTTCTCTACCTCTCAAATCAATCAAGTTCAACTGGAAGTAGTAGCTCGGCCAGCAATCTTGTAGATGCTACGACGCTCAAAGAGGTGACAGACGTTGATCCAGGCTTTCTTTCCTCAATTGGAACAGGTGGAGTAGCCAATCCTTTCTCAAAGATACAGAGCACCTCGCCTGTTATGAACGGCCCAAGCGGCAAGCCAGAAGTGTTTTACTATGGTGCGGAGTTCTGTCCACTCTGTGGTGCTGAACGTTGGGGCATCGTTGTCGCAATGAGCCGTTTCGGTACCTTCAAAGCGTTAAGAGAGACCGCTTCTTCAAGTACCGACACATATCCAAGTACTTCAACCTTCACGTTTTATCAGAGCACCTACAGCAGTTCTTATATTGATTTTGTGCCTCTGGAGAACGAAGACGAGCAACATAATGTTCTGCAAGCTCCAAACGCGGATGAACAACAGATCCTCACCCACTATAATGTTTCTGGATATCCTTTCATGGACATTGGTGACCGCTATATACTGACAGCTGCGAGCTATGATCCTGGTGTACTGCGGAGCAATCCTTCGGACCAGAATTCATCTCCTCTCTCTCATCAGGACATTGCCGGGCAACTCTCCAGCGGAAATCAGGTCTCAAAGGATATCCTGGGCACGGCAAATTATCTGACTGCGGCTACCTGTGCGATTACAAATAACCAGCCCGCGAGCGCCTGTACCAATTCTGCAGTTCAGCAGATTGAGACCTCTCTATCCTCATCTACTGGCAATCAGTCCGGCACAAAGGTTGGTAGCTCATCGCTAGCTACGATTGGAGAATCCCCTGTTGCGGATATATCGCGCAGGTGGAATGCATTCTAATTTATCAAATTGGTAGGGGCCGATGGGCATCGTGAACGCATCTTTTGATACTAAATAAGGTATCAGACCTCTGCCCCGATGCCATCACGCCTTCCTTGCCCGAAAAACGGCTTTTGCCAATACAGCGAAGTCTCTTGCCTGAGACCGGATCGTTACAGTGCGATTTTATCTGGACACGGCGGGCGCGATAGAATTGGACCTCTACTTCGATTATTAAGATGGTAATGGCAACAATCTGACGTACGTTCTTCACAAATTTCTTACATTTCCCTGCAAGAAACTTGCTTGTTTCCTTCTTTTAGATGCGATATACTTGCCTCATAATCTTTTCTAGAAAAAGTTGCCATAACCAGATAATAACGGTTAATATAATTTTCTGCAAGAAGGGAAGCTAAAGCAAAATGGCCAATAAACGGCGAACGAATTTAACAACCTCAAAGAACCACTCTCAACAGCGACAGGAGACACGACAAAATCGCCCCAATAGCCCACAGAGTCAGAGAAACCGGCGCAAGCGTGTAGCTCCGAACCGCACTCCATGGCTACTACTGGGTGGCACGATAGTCTTGATTGTTGCTATCGTCGGGTTCTTTCTCTACCTCTCAAATCAGCCGAGTTCAACGAAGAGTAGTAGTGCAGCCAGCAATCTTGTAGATGCTACGACGCTCAAAGAGGTGACAGACGTTGATTCTACTCTCTTGTCCCAGATCGGAACAGGTGGATTATCTAACTCCTTCCAATTGACTCAGGGGTCTCCATCTCTTTTAACAGGTTCAGATGGTAAGCCAGAGGTATTTTACGAGGGAGGTGAGTACTGTCCTTTCTGTGCGGCTGAACGTTGGGGAATAGTGGTCGCAATGAGTCGTTTCGGTACCTTCCACAATTTGCGGAAAATGACATCATTAAGTACTGATACCTATCCAAATACCTCAACCTTCACTTTCTATCAAAGCAGCTATAATAGTTCGTACCTTGATTTCGTGCCTGTTGAGGTTAAAGATCAGCAAGAGGCTCCTCTGCAGACACCAACGTCGGATGAGCAACAACTTTTCAATACATACGATGCGCCACCTTATACCACTTCCCAAAATGCCGGTGGTCTTCCATTTATCGATATTGGTAATCGTTACATAGGTCTGGAGGCTGGCTACAGTCCTGTCGTGCTTCGCGCCAATCCACAGGATCCGACTTCTTCGCCCCTCTCTCAACAGGACATTGCTGGACAACTCTCCAGCGGAAATCAGCTCTCAAAGGATATCCTGGGCACGGCAAATTATCTTACTGCCGCTACCTGTGCAATTACAAATAATCAGCCCTCAAGCGTCTGTAGCGATCCTGCAATTCAGAAGATTGAGACCTCTCTATCCTCATCTACTGGCAACCAGTCTGGTGCAAAGGTTGGTAGCTCATCGCTGGCTACGATTGAAGAAGCGCCTGTTGCGGATATATCGCGCAGGTGGAACGCATTCTAATTGTAAAATGTTTTGCCGTCAAAACCGTAGGCGCCGCGTTTACCTGTCTTTTACCCACAAATTCGCGGCATCGTTTTCAAGCGACAGGAGAATTGCAAAATCGGCATAAAAGGATAGAGCGGCATGAATGGTTTAAAATCCCCCCATCGACGCACCTTTCATACCGTCCGATCCTGTAATACCGTTTCTGCAAACATCGGCACACCTCGAATTTTTTGGAGGGGCATTTTCCCTCACTTGATAGGAATGACTAGAACTTTGTGGGTAAGAGACAGGTTTACGTCGCCCAGGTGTGTGTGGTGCGTTTATTATGCCACACACCTGGGCGACGTAAACGCGGCCCCTACGCCTGTTAAACGGGTTTTCACCCATTTGACTATTTCGCTGCCGAGCAGTCATACAACTGGTTCGCGTTGCCTTGATCAAAGCCACCAGTGGAACTAGAGGTAGATTGCAGCGTTGACCACAGGTTCTTGGGCACCTGTTTACAATGTTGCGTCACCCAGGTTGACAGAGAACTCTGACCACCACCAAATCCTCCAAAGCCACCGCCTCTCCCTGCGAAGTTTCTGGCGATATCTCTATACTGTTCAGGTAGATCATTTATATTAAAGCCACCTCCAAAGCCGCCACCTCCTGAACTCGTCAGGAAGAAGCGCACCGTTCCATTAGAGACCAGTTGCGCTAGCTGGGTGGTAGTGAGAATAGGATCGCCACCACTGAAGCCACCCATTGCCATGACAGGCTTATTTGTTGCCAGAATGATGCCATCAGCGGTCATCGAACTGGCTGTGGCAACAATGAATTTTGCATTGCCCTGGTTTGCCAGCAGGTATTTTATTAACATGGGATCTTCATTGGCACTGCCACTAAATGCAGCCGCGATTGCCCCTGCCTCTCCGCCAAAAATCTGACCTCCTCTGCTGGCAGGTCCGGCAGTTGGCGATGACGACTCGGTATTTTGTAGAACGGAGATCACCGACCAGGTTGCAGGTGCGATCAGCAAAGCCAGTACTCCTACGCATAGGGCAGGTACCAGGTAGCGTGTGCTGCGTGAATCGACACTCATGCGCGGAAGCAAACTAGTAAGCCGAGCAAGCAGGAGAACCAGAGCGGCAAGGACGCATAGGGCACCTATGAGAGGAATCATCCACTGCCCCCACGCTGGATAGCTACTGAGGATGGGGAGTTGTACGGCGGCTGTAGCAAGCAACGCGATGGGGAGAAGCCAGCCACGCCAGCCCGGTTGTCGGTAGTCCTGCCACATAACGACAATGCCGATACCGAAAAGAGCCGCCACACCTGGGGCCATCTCTGTCAGGTAGTATTGGTGGGCGATGTTTTCCACGCTAAAGTAGATGCCCATAGTGATTAACCACATACCCCACAGCAGAAGCGATTTTTGTTGACGAACTTCTTGAGGACGCCAGCGGCGTTGCCATGCCAGGGCAAGCAGTCCAGCAATAGCCAGAAGGAGCAACCAGCCTATCTGACTTCCCAATGAGGTTTGAAAGAGTCGGAATGGCCCTTGTCCACCACCGCCAAAGCCACCAGCTGCGAATCCTCCACGTCCGTTTGCTCCTCCTGCTCTACCTGCGCCAGTGGTTCCACCTGTTCCTGTAGTTCCACCTCCTGGAGATGGAGAGCCTGCGTTCCCCGCTGGAGCAGTGCTACTATTGGACGTAGATCCATTGCCAGTAGAAGTGCTTGAAGTCGTTGCACTGGTTGCGGGTCGTTGTGTAGTTCCTCCTGCTCCGCGCCCACCGCCAAAGCCTCGACCACCACCGCCAAAGCCACGCCCAAGGATACGGTTGAGGCCATTATAGCCAGTTGCCAGGCTGATCTCTGAGTTATCCTGCGTTGAACCAACATACGGTCGCTGTGTCGCAGGTGTCAGGTCAACCGTTACTATCCACGCAGCCGAGATTGCTAGCAATACCAATAGCGCAAGAAGCAGGTGCCAGACACGCGTCCAGACTTTTCTTGGGGCCGCCAGCAGATAGAGCACTCCAAAGGCTGGTATTATTAGATAGGCTTCAGCCATTTTGATATTAAAGCCAAGGCCAACAAATGCCGCGCTCAACAGCAACCAGCGCAGCTTTCCCGTTTCTGCTGCCTTTAATACCGCCCACGCCCCTAGCAAGAGAGCCAAGGCCAGAGTGCTATCTATCGTATTATTGCGGTTCGTCACCACGCTAATCGGACTAATTGCCAGAGCCAGCGCCGCCAGTAGACCCGCTACTACCCCAAAATGGCGCCTGACCAGAAAGTAGAGCACCAGTACTGCACACACTCCAGAGAGTGCCTGTGGCAGAAAAATGCTGAAAGGCGTGAAGCCAAATAGCTTCGCGCTGATGGTCTGCAGCCAGAAGCCAAGAGCTGGCTTATCGATAGTCACAAAGCCACCGGGATCGTAGGAAGCAAAGAAGAAATTATGCCAACTATCCAGCATGCTTCTCACACCGCTGGCATAGAAGAGATTTCCGAAACCATTCTGTCCCAACTGGAAGAAATTCATGAACAAAGAGATGAGTATGACGGTACCTAGCAACAGACGTTGCCATAGGAGAGAGAGAGACAGCGTCTCCCGCTCAGCAACATACTCAGGCTGAGGTGGTATAGCTATCGCTGTATCTTCAGCCATAGATATGCTCCTTTTTCTATTCCGAATGTATTAGCTTCTAAACAACAGAAGCCCTTAAGATGATGATAAGAGCCACTACTCCTACCACGTCCCACTGTATCATTGAGAAACAAACAAAAAATCACGAAATTGTAAAAACAATGTAAAATCCGTCTTCTTTATAATAAAGAAAACACTTTTTGCTATTAGCCTCTTAATAAAGAGGAAACTTTTTGCTACCAGTTTCGTATTGTTATAGAGAATAACGTGTACCTGGCGCAATAAGTTCTGGAGGAATTATGGACAAAGAACGCTTAATTAGTGAGATACTTCTTCTCCCTCAGAAGGCGATTGAGTACCATCTGAGTAAACAACTGGCGGAACTTTTCCCTGCTAAGGCTTTAATCGAGTGCGAAAATATGGGTAGTTTTGATATGCAGGTCTCCATTCTGCATGAGCAAATGGTTAGTGCCAACTCTATGCCTGAGCCCGAGCAAATCAACGAGCAGCATGCCATGCATTCTATGGGGATGTCAAGGATGATCCGGCAGGGGCGTTTCCGAGGGGGTATGTGAAGCTGGCATACTGCAAAATACACTGCGGTTCTTTTTATCTGCAAATACTCACAAATATGGGATTGTTTCTTCCTTCATCAGGATCAATCATCCCCAGAGAAAGGAGATAGCCCTACTTTCCAGGAAGAAATACTGGTATAATGATTTCATATTAGTATACTTATCTTTATAAGGAAACATAATTCTGATCTGGGAAGTGCAGAGGAGAAAACGGCATGCATGATATCCTGCACACCTGGTCCGTAGCGCCATCTTTCATGAAAGAGAGAAGCATAATGGTACAAGAACAGAAAATCAGCCAATTCTTCCTACCAGGTACAGTCCTTCTTTGCTTGCTTGTCGGCATCTCCTTGATTGCATGGAGACTTTTGTCGAAGCCAGCTCCGGCCACTATCGTAAAGCATCCGGTAGATACTCCTCCCAATAAAGCCCTCGAATATTGGACTGCAGACAAAATGCGCAAAGCCGGAGCCACTAATATGCCCCAGACCGATGCTCTCAAGCCAGGGAAAAAGCAGCGTCGGGGCTCCTCGCGTAAGTCTCGTAAGCAGCATTCTTGATGAAAAAGGAGAATAGAATGTCACCAAAACAGTTCTTCCAATCTTCCCTGGCCATCAAGGTCTTTCTGTGTGTGCTTGCCGGCGTGTACGTGGTATACCTGGGTGCACGCTTTGTGTACCCTTCGTTGTCAGTGCCCTCAACTTCTATCATTGATCATCCATTGGATGCGAACTCTGTTGTCGCTACCAGTTATTGGACAACGAGCAGCATGAACAATGCTGTTGAGGCCAATGAGCAGGTTGGCAGCAATACCAATCTTACACAGACAAACAGCGCCACAAGCGCGGGCAAAGCTGCTCAGCAACAGGGACAGCCACCCACCAATGGAGACCCTTCCTACCACCTTTCGACTGTTGGGAAACTCTTTATGACCAATGACTCCGGTCAAAATATGGTCTGCTCGGGGACAGCCGTCATCAGCGCCAATCAGAGTGTTGTTGACACTGCAGGCCACTGCCTCTACTGGAATGGTGGCTGGGTACATAATGTGATCTTCTGTCCTCTATACGATAATGGTAATACCCCCTATGGTTGCTGGGCTGCTCGCGATCTGGAGGTTCCTTCCGATTGGATTAATGCCCAGAATGATTTTCACCATGACATGGGTATGGCTATCGTTGCTCCCAACAACGAGGGTACCTTAACCGACGTGGTCGGTGGTGCCGGTTGGGCATATAATCAGCCTGTCAATCAGTCCTACTCCGCTTATGGCTACCCTGCCGCGCCTCCTTTCAATGGTCAGACCAGGCAATCTTGCGAAAATGGTACCGGCAAAAGTTGGCTACATGGAGGTGGCACCGTGGTCTCCATTCCCTGCAATATGACTGGTGGCTCCAGTGGTGGTCCCTGGTTCGTTCAGATCAACGGCAACTGGTACCTCGACGGGCATAACGATTTCATCAGTAGTATGCAACCGGGACATATGTTCTCGCCTTACTATGATGATACATGGTATGCGCTGTATGATAAAGCCCAGCATGCCTGAGGATGTTCGGTTATGAACGACGATACGATTGAAATACGCTCAGGCGAACAACTTGATTGGGCAAAGGTCGAGCACTATTTACGTGCTCACATTCCTGGCATTGGTGCTGGCGCATGGGAAGTGCGCCAGTTCCCTTCGGGCGCTTCCAACCTGACCTACCTGGTGCGCATTGGCGAGTGGGAGGGCGTTTTGCGTCGTCCTCCCTTTGGACCTGTACCACCCAGAGCCCACGACATGCAGCGCGAACATGACCTGTTAGAGCGTATCCACCCATCTTTCCCCCTGGCTCCTCGCCCCTATCTCTTTTGTGACAACCTGGAGATCATGGGAGTCCCTTTCTATGTGATGGAGCGGCGCAAGGGAGTTGTGCTCGACGATGCCTTTCCTGCGGGGATAGAGGTGACACCCGGTCTCTGCCGGCGACTTTCTGAAATAGTGGTTGATACTCTGGTAGAGATCCATACCATCAATTGGCAGACAGCTGGTCTGGCGACATTTGGTCATCCAGACGGTTTTCTGCAACGCCAGGTAACGAATTGGATCGAGCGCTATAATCGTTCACAAACCGCTGAAAGTCCAGACGTTGCCTGGCTGACTCACTGGCTGGTCGAGCATATCCCCACAAGCCCTGCTCCCACCGTCATCCACAACGATTTCAAACTCAATAACATGGTAATGGATACTCACGATCTCGCCCGGCCCGTCGCCGTACTGGATTGGGAGATGACAACCATTGGTGACCCGCTGTTCGATCTGGCAATCTCGTTATGCTATTGGGTGCAGTCAGATGATCCTGCCGAGCTGCGAGCGATCCTGCCCACAATAACGCACCTGCCAGGGTTCATGAGCCGGAGCGAATTGGTAGAACGATACGCAGCGAAAAGTGGACGTGATCTCTCTTCTCTACACTTCTACCAGACGTTTGCCTACTTTAAGTTGAGCGTGATCCTTCAACAAATCTATCTTCGTTGGCGACGTGGTCAGACCCAGGATCCGCGCTTCGCTATCTTTGGCTCGCGTATCCACACTCTTATCGACTATGCTACCCGGCTGGCCTCTGAAGGAGTATAGCATTACAGCCCATTTAATTTTGCCTTGTTCTCGTGGAGCATCAGAGGATGAGAATAGGGCAGGTCGGTTGCCCTATTCTCGCATAGAAGCACGGTAAACACTAGAGGAGCAATAATGAAAGTGGTGTCGCTCCTTTCCTTTTTTGCCATAGAAGTACTGTTTCATTGACTTTCTAAAAGGTAAACAGATACAGTGCATAGAAGCTATGTTTTTTACAAGGAGATATATTTATGTTAAATGAATCCTTTGCAACGCAACCACCAGTGCAGAAGCAACCAGGAGAGTGGTGGTTTCGCTTAACGGCCCCACGGGAACCAGAGAACGCGACATTCGCCCAGCGAGAATTAGCCCGGCGTGGAAGACTTGCCAGCCTCACTATCCTCGTTATAAGTCTTTTTACCCTGATTCCTTTGCCAGCCACAGGAGCCAATATTGGCTTCCTGGTAATATTGTTGGTAACATTTGTCGTAAATGCCTTTGCGCTTTTTGTTTTGAATAGAAAGGGTCATCTTGCTGCCGCTGGATGGCTCATTTTGATCGTTCTTGAAATAGGATTTCTCTTATCATTTCTGAGCAATCCGCAAGGCGTCTCGCTGATACTCCTGCCAGCATTTGATCTCCTGATAGTAGCTCTTCTCGTAGTCGTCGCATTCTTTCGGCCCCGCAGCATCTTTGTCGTTATGAGCTTCAATATTTTATTCATTGCAGCATGGCTGATATTTGGTCGACATTCTGCCGATATCTCGCATCTTTTGCTCACAACGCCTTATATCCTTCTGTATCCTTCGATCAGTTTACATTTGTTTGTCGCCATTATCGCCTATCTATGGGTCAGCAGCGCAACCAAAGCCATCTCGAACCTTGATCGCTCCGAAGAGATTGTTGCACTCGAACGGCGCGAGATCGAGCAGCAGGAAGAACAAATAGCTCTGAAGCGGCAACTGGAGGAAGGTATCTATCAAATCCAGCAAACGCATGTGCAGATCGCCAATGGCAACTTCTCAGCTCGTGCTCCTTTGGGAAAAGAGAATGTTCTGTGGCAAATCGCCTACTCGCTCAATAACCTCCTGGCACGCCTTGAGCGCTATAGCCAGTTAGAGAGAGAGATGAACAGACAACAAGCCGCATTGAATATGTTGGCAAGATATATACAAGCGACCAAACAGGGAATTCAACCTGTACCTCCTCTTACAAGAACGGGGACGGCAGTTGATCCCATTATCGTAAAACTCATGACCCTACCAGAAATTCCCAGCCAACGTTCACCAGTAAGACCACCCTCATTGAAGCAAACAAATTCTCAACATTGACGTACACTAATACTACGAGTTCTACTGAACGTGTAGCATTAGTGCTTTAGATGATGGGTAAATAGGAATACAAGATCAGGAAAATGCGTGAAGGAGACCAACGCGATCTTCTTATGCAACTTATCAGCTGATGGACTGTCAAATGAAACCTGGCAGTTCACCGGCCTAAAAACGTTTCTTACGCTCTCTAAGAAATTCTGCTGCCCTGGAGGCTCCTACTTTTGGACCCCGTCAGCGGGCAGAAATTGAACCCCTTTTTTTGTTTTATGAGTTAGAAGAGTATAGCACACACGCAGCCATCCAACTTTTCCCTACTCATAGCGTAATACATTATGAAGGTATATGATAGTTGTCTTAGAGAGTGAGGAACCTCTTTTCATGAGCATAAATCCTAACCAGGGTCAGAAGCCCGACCCAAATGATCCATATGGGGCTTATGGTGGCTACACCCCTCAACAACCCGCCCAGCCTGCCCAGACGAACCCGGATGATCCGTACAACAGCCAGTGGTACGGCCAACAGCGGGCAGGAGGCTATGATGCTGGAACAGGTCAGCAATATGGTACGGGTCAGCAGCAGACCTATCAGCAATATGGCACGGGTCAGCAACAACAGGCATACCAGCCACCTCGTAGCGCTTATAATAGCAGCAGCACGTCCGATCCCTCTGGACCCTCTACCATGAGTATGAATCCTAAAATCGCGGCCCTACTGAGTAATGCACTCATATGGATTGGGGGCCTGTTTTTCTTCTTTGCGGAGAGGAAGAATCGTTTTGTGCGCTTCAATGCCGCACAGTCATTCCTCTTTTTTGGAAGTGTGAGCATTCTGTTTGAAGTGCTCCATATTCTAGGTTTCCTGACACTGATACCGTTGATAGGATGGATATTCGGCTTCATCTTTAGTGCTGTAAGCCTTGTATTGCTTCTAGGGGCCGGGCTGGTCTGGCTTTTCTTATGCTTCCAGGCTTACCGTGGTGCAAAGACAAAATTGCCCTTCTTTGGGGATTACGCCGAAAAACTGGTCGCACGCTTTACACGCTAGTTTCAGTATCCTCAAGCGGATCGACATTCTGTCTCAGCCAGACCGCTCACGCCTTGAGGGATTGTATATAGGAAAGCCGAAAAGGTCAAAGTGTTTTTGCATCAGGGCGGTGTTTTCTCCTGGCCGATCCCCATTGAGGAAACGTTCTATATCTGATAGAGGTAGGATAAAAACATTCATGACGCGCATTCTCTCGTATAATATTCTGGTTGGCGGAACGCGTCGTGTAGACCAGCTCACTACCGTGATCCGCTCAGCGGATCCCGATGTAGTTGGACTGGCCGAGGCGACTGATCCAAAGGTAGTTGAGGAGTTGGCATCACGTCTGGGCATGCAGTTTCGTTTAAGTGGCTATGGTAAAGGTGCGAGAGATTGGCATCTTGCTGTCCTGAGTCGTCTACCCATTCTCCATACACATGTGCATACTCGCCCTGCTTTTGACCGTAAGTACCTGCTGGAGGTCCTGGTTGAAGAGGCGAGTGGTTCTCCATTAACGGTTTTTGTCATTCATCAACGCTCAGATTTTCATAAAGGCCGGGAAAGTAATCACATCCGCCGCGCTGAGGTGCAGGAGATACTCAAGATTATGTCGGCTTACCAGGGTCAACCACACCTGGTCATGGGGGATTTCAATTCGCTGGCTCCCGGTGATTCATTACAGGCCAGCAGATTATTGCGCTCTTCCGTACGTAAACATCAAACAGGACAAAGATCGGCCAGGAAAACGCGCTCCTGGAAAAAGTTCAGTCGTAATCTGGTGCGCCGAGCTGTAGGCGTTATAGTAAATAATAGAGCGGGTAGTTTCGTCGTCGATAAGATGGCTCCTATTTATGCACATGGCGGTATCGATCTCCTCTTGCAGGCTGGATATGTTGATTGTTTCCGCCAGGCGAATCCTGATGCCCTCGGCTACACCTGTCCCGCTGTTGTACCATCCGGGCGCATCGACTTTATCTTTGCCAGCCCTGAGCTGGCATCACGCCTTTCTAGTAGCAATGTAATGGCCTCCGTTCCCGGTATTCAGGCGCATGAGGCCAGCGATCACCTGGCGGTGTACGCTGATTTTTGAGCATCCTCTCCATGGGCGCGATAGACCTCAATACAATTCAGCATAAATCTGCTTACAAACATGCCAGTGCCTGAGCGAGTACATGCTTCTGCTGCTGAACCTGTTCATACCAGTGAAGCGTCTGGCGCAGATTGACGACGTTACCGATAACGGTGGTTGCAGGTGAACTGAGCCCGGCATCCAGGGCCAGTTGGGCAATATCCGATAGTGTACCTGTGATCACGCGTTGCTGTTGAGTTGTGCCCTCCTGGATGACAGCAGCGGGTAGTTCTGGAGCGAGACCACCAGCGATAAGACGCTTTGTAAATCCGGGCAATGATTTCACACCCATCAGAACGACCAGCGTCCCGCCAAGATTTGCCAGGGCTTCCCAGTTGATCTGTTGCGAAGCTTCTTTCTGCCCTTCATGCCCGGTGACGATGGTTACGGCAGAGGAATAATCTCGGTGAGTGACAGGAATACCAGCATAGGCGGGTACGGCGATGGCAGAGCTTATGCCTGGTACAATCTCGAAAGGTATGCCAGCCTCCGCCAATGCTTCGGCCTCTTCTCCTCCACGTCCAAAGATGAAGGGATCACCGCCTTTTAGACGTACAACCATGCAGTTTTGGCGTGCATAGGCAATCAGGAGTTCGCTGATCATTGGCTGTTCCAGGGGATGATGAGTCGGCCCCTTGCCCACAAACACCCGCGTGGCTCCTGGGCGCATCTCATCCAATAGTTGGGGATTAACCAGGCGGTCGTACAATACCACATCAGCGGCTTGCAAGCAGCGTAATGCCTTGACGGTAATTAAATCTGGATCGCCAGGGCCAGCTCCAATGAGGTAGACCTTCCCCTGGGATGATGAGTCATATGCAGAATTGCTAACCGACCATTCGTTATGTATACGGATATCCATGTTTGTCCTTTGCCTCTCTGAACTTGTAGAGAACATGTTTTCCAATTGCCAGCATTCTGGTTGGAACCTTATTGGACGGTAGCTAACTCCGTTGTAAGCGTATCTGTCGAGATAGGAGCTCCATAGCGTTGTAGCAGTTCAGCGGCGAGAGCTAACGCGTGAGCCAGATTATCTTCAGCGAGGAGCGTCAGAATGTCTGAGGAAAAGAACTCGCCGAAGAATTCATCGCGCCGATCGTAAGAGATGCCCTGCTGACGCAGGTGTGTCCGTGCGACGACCGCGATCTGCATATAGGTATCGTAGGCAGCCGGGAACAATCCCTCCAGGCGTTGGCGGATGCGTTTGGAGAGACTGGGACTGGCACCTTCGGTCGAGACGGAGATGGTCAATTGACCACGGCGCAGAATTGAAGGTACGATGAAAGAACAGCGTGCAGGTACATCCACGATGTTGACCAGTTGGCCTCGTTGCTGCGTCTCGTTCCAGATTGCCTCAGCCAGCAGGGGGTCGTGTGTCGCCGTTGCCACCACGACAAACGCGCCCGCAAGATCGCCCGGTTCGTATACCTTCTGGTGCAGCGTTATCTCTTGACGCTCTGCCATCCCGCGCAGCTCTGAGCAGAATTCAGCATTCATGACGGTAACATGTGCGCCACTGGCGCTCAATGCTGCTGCCTTTTCTGCTGCGATGCGATCACCGCCGACGACTATGACGGGGCGATTGCGTATGTCAAGCATGATAGGATAGTAATTAGGCATAAACGTTGTTCTTTCTGTGTCTTTTGTACGATGACCCTCACAAGAAATTATTCGCCAGAGCGAACACCTACCGGTTTAGGTGTCTCATAACCCACGCGTGTATGCAATTGCTCGATACCAAGACGATGACAGAAATCGCCAAATGTTTCCTCCGGTAAACGCTCGTCGCGCCATAGTGCCAGTAAGGGATGGAGCGTTGTCACGATATTTTTGAAATGGACAGATGGTGCATAGAGCGTGTTCATACGCGTATTGGCCCAGTCACCACCCACGTAGATATTGTAGATATCTTTCGTGCGCCCAATGAGGCCGATATCGCCCATATAGGGACGTGCACAACCATTGGGGCAGCCCGTCATACGTACGCTCAATGCTTCGTCTCCCAGAGAGAGTTCCTGCAGATCAGCCTCTATTTGTTGCATTAATGTGGGTAAGACGCGTTCGGCTTCAGCAAGAGCCAGGCCACAGGTGGGAAGCGACGGACAGGCCATAGCGAAGCGAGCAGCTCCAATTGCCTTTGGATCGGTGACGATCCCGTAACTGGCCAGTTTTGCTTCGAGCGGGCCGCGCTGCGCCTCTTCTATGTCAGCGAGCAGAATATTTTGCTGCCCAGTCAGGCGAATGCCAGGACGGAATTCTTCGATCACTGCACGTAATCCTGTGCGTATCTGCCGCCTATCCGTATCTTTAATGCGCCCATTCTCTATGTACAGACCAAGGAACCAACGTCCATCCGCTTGCTGGTGCCATCCCAGGTGATCCTCAACATTGCGCACAATGACAGAGCTCGGATCCTGGAGCTTACGACCGAGGCGCTGCTCCACCTCTGAACGGAACCAGGGGATACCGCGCTCCTCTATGACATATTTCATGCGTGCGTGCTTGCGGTTTTTGCGATCACCGTAATCGCGCTGTACCATCACAATCGTCTCGATGACCGGAAGAACCTCATTGACTGTTACATCACAGAACGGTTGTGCCAGCAGGGGATGCGTCTCAGCTTTGCCATGCGTCATGCCCATTCCACCACCAATGACTAAGGTAAAGCCTTGCAGCGTCTCGCCATCGAGGCGTGCAATGAGGCCGATATCTTGCGTGTAAACATCCACGCAATTATCGCCCGGGAAGGCTATACCGATCTTGAACTTGCGCGGCAGATACGTAGAGCCATAGATCGGCTCAACGATCTCAGGCTCCTCAACGGTATGGGCCTTTTCGCCATCAATCCAGATTTCATGATAGGCGGTGCTGTGTGGGGCAAGATGCATGGCAATCTGGTGTGCGATCTCCTGTACCTGTGCCTGGGCAGGGTGCGCTGTCGGAGCTGGACATGCCATAACGTTGCGGTTCACATCACCACAGGCGGACAGGGTCGAGAGAAGCGATTCATTAATAGCTGCAATTGTTGGACGCAGATCGCCTTTAAGGATACCGTGCAACTGAAAACCCTGACGCGTCGTAATACGGATCGTCCCGTTAGCAAAACGCCCGGCCAGATCATCTTCAACCAGGTATTGTTCAGCCGTCACTGCGCCGCCGGGAATACGTGAGCGTAGCATAAACTGGTATGCCTTCTCTACATGTTCGGCCTTGCGGGCCTGGCGAAAATCGCGGTCCTCTTGCTGATAGGTGCCGTGAAACTTGATCAATTGTATCTGGTCTTCGCTGAAGCGGGGAGAGTCATTCTGCAACTCCTCCGCGATCTGTCCATGCAGATAGTTGCTCGTGATCTTGATACGTTCGACCTTGCTTCCCTCGCCAGGAGCCAGGTGTACAAGGTTATTTGGATTTTCGTCCCGCTCAACTGCCATGATCGCGTCTCCTCTTATTCTAAATCTGAGCCAGAGTTTTGACTTCCCGCTGGGAGTATGGATGTCAAAACCACACTCTCTGTCATAAATATGGTAGCTCTGTCCCTTGCTTCTTAGTCAAAAAGTTGATATAGTAGATCAACAAAGGCCACTAACTTTACTATAGAATAGAGTCAACGTGGAGCCTTGTCAAGTCTTTTATCAAGGATGACCAGGGAAACTGGTACAATTATGTGAGGAAACACTACATGAACTTTCTTCTAAGTTGCATTTCAACACGCCATTCTATGCTCAAAAAGCACTGGGTTCAGACAAAAGACGAGACTCAGTGCCCGGTAACTGTGCTTGGAAATCTGCGAGAGTCGCAGCCAGTCGCTGTCCGTGGAAGCCTTGAGAAACCCAAAGAAGATCAAGGTGGGCTGTTGTGTCTTCTTGATGAGAATGGGTTAGCTATGGAGCAGGTGGAGTTGCCGATGCCAGCACGCGCGCGCGCGCGCGCGCGCGCGCGCGCGCGCGCGCGCGCGCGCGCGCGCGCGCGCGCGCGCGCGCGCGCGCGCGCGCGCGCGCGCGCGCGCGCGTGGGGGTGGCGTTGGATAACATAGTGTTACATGGCTCGTATACTCTGCCTTCATTATCCGCGAGTCTTTGCTGCATCAGCGTGGAGTTGTGAGTCTTTTTGCTGAGCATGGCGGTCGACACTGTGCTCAAAGGTCTTCCATCATATTGATTGTAATATCCATCGTTTGGTGTACTCATGGCAGCTACATTTATGCCATGTACAAAATTAATGTCTCTATTGTTACCTTTCCTGTGCTGTGGCTTTGTTTTGCCTCTGAAGCTGATCTTGATGGCTATAAACTTGTTCATTTGAGTGCAGACCCTCATTATCAGGCAGAAGTTGAACATACTGCCCGCAAACATATGATCTTGTCGGGTTTCAAGTATGAAAATTTTGCTAGCTCGTTCACCTGAACATTTCCTGTCTCGACATTCACACGTGCCACCCTTGAAACGCTTGGACACAGTGAACGATACATGCGAATCTTGTTAT
>CAVQVR010000006.1:0-650414 GCA_963717195.1 uncultured Chloroflexia bacterium | reverse complement strand
TCCTGCTGCTGTCCGCCCTGCACGCTGACCCGCGCGACCCCCTCGGGATTGAGGAGAGCAGCGGCACCAGGCGATATTGAGCGAGGTCGCGCAGCGCGACCTGCGGCACTGTCGGCGAGGTCAGGCTGTAGGCGAAAATCGGGAACACCGTCGGGCTCCGATCCGACGGGTGAGATAGGTCGTGCCAGGCGGCAGCGACGGCAGCACCTGGGCGATCGCCTCCCCGATTTGCAGCGTCCGCGTCGCCATGTCCGAGCCCCAATCGAAATTGACCGAGACGTCGGACGAGCCGCGGCTCGACTGCGAGCGAATTTCGAGAACTCCGGAACGCGGCGCACCGCCTCTTCGACCGGGCGCGTCACCAGCAGCGCCTGCTGCTGCGCCGGCCGATCGCCCGCCTTGAGCGTGATCAGCACACGCGGAAACGACACCTGCGGGAACAGCCCGACCGGCAAGACAAAAGCCGCATAAATGCCCGCCGCAGCCATCGCGAACACCATGAACAGCCCCAACGGCGATGGGCCGCAGCCCACCCTGAGAGGCTCACTGCGGCGCCACCTCTTCCTCGCGCACCGCCATGCCGTCCGACAGCTCGTAATTGCCGGTGATGACGAGCTTGTTCGCGGGATCGAGCGGGCCGGCGATGACCGTTTTGTCCCCCGCTTCGCCGACGATCCTGACCGCGACCCGGCGCGCCTTTCCCGCTGTCATCTGGAAGGCGTAAGGGCCGTTCGCGTCCTTCAGCACTGCTTCGCGCGGCACCACCCAGCCGGAGATGTTGCCGGCGACGATCTCGCCTGAAACGTGCTGGCCGGCAAACAGCGTGCCCGGCGGATCGGCGGCGGCAGCGGCACGAAGATATTCACGAACTGGGTCTTGGGGTCGAGCAGCGCTGCGACCGAGCCGATCGCGGTGTCGATGCGCGTGGTTGGCGCCGCCAACGTGACGAGCCGCACGGGCATGGCCGGGGCCAGGCGTACGCCATTCTCCGGCCGCAACCCCGAGCACGGCTTCGAGCCGCCCGGCTTCGGCCAGCTGCAGGATCGTCGCGTTGGCCTGAACATGAGCGCCGTTGGTCGCGGTGATCGCGGCGACGATGCCGAGGAACGGCGCGGTCACGCGCTGCGGCTGGCCGCCGCCGAGCTGCCGCTGCACCGCAAGCTGGGCCTCCGCGTCGCTCACCGCCTTCCTCGCCTGCTCGAGCTGCGATTGGGTTGCCAGCCGTTGGGCGAACAGGCTCTGCGCGTGCGCCAGCTCCTGGCGGGCCAGGGTCAGCGTCGACAGCGCTTGCTGATAGGCCAATATTTCCACCGGCTCGGGGCCGTAATCGAACAACGGGCCGCCGGCCTTGACGCGCTCTCCCGGGACGACGCGCAAGCGCAGGACCTGGCCCGCCCGCGGCATGCTGATGTCGAGCGTGGTGCCGGTCGCGGCCTGAATTGACCCGTAGGCGGCGACCGTCAGCTCGAGCGACCCCTGGCGCAAAGGTTCGGCCCGCACCAGCACGCTCGGCGGCGGCGGCGGTTGGGCCGGGGCCGTGCCGGCGGAAGCGGCAGCCAAAACGAGGGCGGCGACAAAAGGCCTCATTTCCCGGCCGCCGACATGCGCAGCGGAGTTGCGGGGGGCGCGACCGGCATCCCCGCGCCGACCAGGGCGGCGATCGCGACCCGTCCTTCGAGCAGCGCCTGCTCAAGCAGAACGATGTTCTGCCGTTGCGTCAGCAGCGCGGTGACCAGGTCGACGTAGCCGCGCTCGTCGAGGTTGCCAGCGCGGTAGGCCGCCTCGGCGTTGCTCGTCGGCCGCCTCCGCCTGCGGCAGCCGGGCCTTTGCCGCCGCGAGCTGACGCCCGATCAGGTTCTGCGCGGCGAGCAAGATCTTGACCCCCACGGCTGCTGTCAGCCGCGCCGTGAATTCGTCGCGCAATTTGCGTCGGGATGCGCGCTCGATCGCGATATTCCCTTGGTGTTTCCATGGGAATTGGTCTCCTTTTTTTATTTCTTCTTATTTATAACTCACGTCTCGCCGTCGGGAAAAGTGTCAGTTTGAGATGATGTGCTCTTTCGCGAAGGGTATAGGGGTGGACCTTCTCTCTCTCCCTGACACTTCTTTACCAACCATCCAAGCTGGCCCTTACCCTGGCGCTTCAAAAACTGTCGGTGCTGCTCATAGGCCTTTCATTCAGAAATATCCAATAGCGGATATAGTTCACCGAGGGAGCCGATGATGTAATCCGGTGGTGTTTCTAGCAACTCGACGGGCCATGCGCGCTGATGATGCAGCCATGCTGTATGCATTCCTACCTGATGAGCGCCCCAGATATCTTTCTGGGGATTGTCGCCGATGAAGAGAATATTGCCTGGTTCATACCCCAGGCAGGCGGCAGCCGCCAGAAAAATGGTGGCATCAGGCTTGCTGGATCCAAATTGTTCGGAGACAAAGATGCAGGAAGTCAATCGATCAAAGCCCAGAGCGTGTATCTTGCGAATTTGACGGGATGTAGCGCCATTGGTAATAATTCCAAAGGGCAGGCTCGCTTCTTTCAGCGTTGTGAGCAGGTGTTGCGTCTCCTCTTGCAGGCATATGTGGTTGATAAACTGATGCTGGTAGGTCTGAAGCAACTGGTCTACACTATCTTGTAGCACCAGGTGATGAGCTTCCTTAATTTTACGGAAGAGTGTTGTGCGAGAACTGTAGCCCCACTCATCCAGGTCGATGATCTGCCCAATGGCTTCCTGGTAGCGTGGGTCATCTTCCGCCAGCTTGAGGTTGTCGCGTACAAATGCTTGAGTCCACTTGTGGAATGCTGCATTTCTGCTGTAGAGGGTATCATCGAGGTCGAAGAGGAGTGCATGTATGGTGCTCGGCATGCTGGCCCTTTCTAGTGTGATTGTTGTGTTTATTGATATTGTAGTCCTGACACCTGGACGCGATAAATCTGGCCCCTACAAATTTTCCAATTGCCGTGCTTTCTCAAACGCGTATTCAGCATCCTCAAGCCGGCCTAGAATCTTTAAGACATCGCCTCGCTTCTGCATAAAAGATCCATTATTGGGCTCAAGTTTGATGGCTTGATCGTAGGCGGCAAGCGCTTCCTGGTAGTGCCCGAAATTAAGGTGTACGTTGCCTTTGCCTTCGTAAGAGGAGGCGAGTAGGGGGTCTAGCTGAGTAGCGTATTCGTAGGTATGGAGTGCGTCATTGAATCTGCGCATATGATAGAGGGTGTCGGCCTTGTAATCGTAGATCTGGGCTATGGTGGGGTCGAGTTGAATGGCATGATCAAAAGCTGCCAGGGACTCTTCATAGTTTCCAAGGCGGAATAGACCACGCCCCTTTCCCATATGGAACAAGGCGTTGTGCGGTTCAAGCTGGAGTGCTTTTTCTGAGAAGGCCAGGGACTCAGGATACTGTTTCAATTGGCGTAATGCCCATGCTTTGCCGTCGTAGGCGATGGCAACGTTTGTATCCAGGTAAATTGCTCTATCGTAAGCTGCTAATGCCTCCTCGTAACGTCCCAGTGAGCAGAGCGTGGTAGCACGTCCCAGGGACGCTTCGAGGTTATTTGGTTCTAAATGGAGTGCACGTTGGTAGTAGCCAAGTGCATCTTCGTACGACTTGAACTCGTAGAGAATATCCCCTTTATCGTTATATGAAGCGGCATAGCTCGGATCAAGTTTTAGCGCGGTTTCAACCGAGGTGAGCGCTTCCTGGTAGCGTCCAAGTGCACATAATGTGCTGGTTTTGCCCTCGTATGCATCGGCAAAGGTGGGATCGATCTGAATGGCGTTCTCGAATGCCTGGAGTGCATCCTGAAACTGACCGATGTTATACAGTCGATTTCCCTCGTCCAGCCATTCTTCTTTTGTCCTGTTGATGACATTGACGTTAGGTGTGAATATGCTCAATGGAACGCTGTTCTCAGTTGGCAAGATGCCTGAAGTGGCTGCATTTTGTGCCGGGGCAGGGATATCTAAGAGGGCGGCCAGAAAAGAGGCAATATCCGGAAAGCGCTCAGTGCGTTCCTTTGACAGTGCTTTCAACAGAGCCTTTTCGACATGCTCTGGAATAGTGGGATTATGCAGCCGGGGCGGGACCGGTGCCTCCATCTGGTGCTTCATGCCGATGATGACCGCATGCTGTCCCGTGAAGGGGGGATCCCCCGTGAGCATCTCGTAGCCGATGCAGGCCAGTGCGTACTGGTCGCTTCTCCTGCTGGCAAATCCCTCGAATTGCTCTGGTGCCATGTAGAGCGGTGAGCCTATAACGTCGACGTATTTGGTCTTTGTGGTATCCAGAAAGACCGCTATGCCAAAATCAGCGAGCAAAGCATCTCGTCGCACATCAAAGAGAATATTTTCAGGCTTTAGATCGCGATGCACAATATTTTGCTTATGCACATAATCAAGTGCCTGTCCAATCTGCGAAAGGATAGTGAGAGCCTCTTCCGGCGAAATCAGATCTGGTTTGCACGCTTTCATCAGAGTACGCAGAGAACCATTAGGTGCCAGTTCAGCAATAATGTAAGGGGTGCCCTCATCGATGCCGACATCGTAAATTGGGAGAATATGGGGATGTTTGAGCATCTCTAGAAATTGCGCTTCCTGCAGGAAGCTCTCGCGCTCATGTTCTTCGCCGAGATGCGTGTGATGCATCAATTTAATGGCAACCTCACGATTGGAGAGATAGAGGTGTACTCCCTTATAGACACTTCCAAACGCACCTGAATCGAGTGGCCCGGTAATGCGGTAGTTGCCGATCTGCTTGCCGATGTATCCATTGCCACTTGTCATAGTGCTTTCCTTCATTAAAAGTTTCTATAAATATACGCGGGCCATCAGTATATCAAGAGCGACGATGTACTGTCAATGTTTGATTGACTGCCTCAGAAACAGTATATTTTTTACGTTTTTTGATCTTGTGAGGGCTATCTTACAGTAAATAAGACGCACCGCAACTTCTTTTTTTAAATATGCTGGCCTCTTGCTAAGGATGAGAAATGGAAGGTGGAAAAGGAATTATCAGGTTTGAAACAATTGTCAATATGCATGAGGCACGGTAAATTCATACGTCGTGCCTCTCTTCGTAGCGTATTAACCTGCAAATATGGGCTAATCACCAATGGCGGAGAACGATGTGTCCTTGTGCGACGGCATGAACGATATCGGCGCGACTCACAATACCTATTAGTTTCCCATTTTGCACAACGGGGACGCGCTTAATTTTGCGTTCAGTAAGCAAGCTGGCGATTTCGCTGACCTGCGTCTCCTCTTCAACTGTGATCAGTTCGCGGCTCATAATGTCGGCTACGCGCAAACCTTCGCGGTCGACTTTACTGATAATGTCTGCTTCCGTGACAATTCCGATGATCTTGCCATGTTCATCAACGACTGGCGTGCCGCTGATATGTTCACGAGAGAGGAGTTGTGCCAGCTCCAGTACGGTCGTCTCTGGACGAGTTGTACAGACTTTACGTGTCATAATGTCGCTCGCAATCATCTGCATATTCCTTTGTGTGTGAGAAGATGAAAAGGAAAGCCTTCATCTTCAATCAATTACAATGCTGCCGAGTTTTCCTTTTACAACAGGTTCTTTTGCATTGTCTGCCTCCTTTTCAGATCAGATCCTCTTTCAGCAGTTCGGTATTGATAGCGAATGCTGCCTGCGCCCCTTCCGCTGCTGCGACGATGACGAGCTGGACACGACGCGACGCATCACCTGCTACATAGAGTCCTGGCACACAGGTTCCCTCATACTCGCCAGTGCGTACCACTCCACGCTCTGTAAAATCACAGCCCATTTTTTCGGGCAAGTCGGAGTGCTGATGCTCCTCCGAGAAGAAGAATAATGCCCGGCGTGGCAGTACCTCGCCATCTGCAAATACAATACGTTCGAGTATACCATCTTTTCCCTCTAGCCGTGCAATACGTTCCTCACATATGCGAATATTATTACGTGCCAGTCGCTGCCGTTGCTTCTCCTCTAATACTTCTCCGTTAGTGCATAATGCAAGATCGTGGCTCCATACCGTCAACTCCAGCGCCAGTTCGTAACCATGTCTCCCTTTTCCGTAGATTGCCAGGGGTTGATCGCGCACCTCCCAGCCATCGCAGTATGGGCAGTGGTGGACGCTGCATCCATAAAAGTTCTCAATTCCTTCTATTTCTGGCAATTCATCGACAACGCCTGTCGCCAGCAGAATTTTACGCGAGGTGATGAGAGTTTCTATCTTCCAGCTCAACCTCGAAGGCATTATCAAGCTGCCAGGCATCCCTGACGGAGATGTGGCGCAGTTCAACGCTCTCGTACTGTCGTAATTGCTCTCTTCCCAGGCGCAGAAATTCGTCTGGCTCGATACCGTCGCGTGTGATAAAGCCGTGCATTGCGTGTGATGCCGCATTACGCGGTTTGCCTGTATCGCAGAGAAGAACGTGTCGTCGGCAGCGCCCAAGAATCAGTGCGGCGCTCAATCCAGCTGGCCCGGCTCCAACGATGATAACATCAAACATATATGGCATGCTCCGTTTTTTCTGTTTCAGTAGTGTTTCAACGTTTGTTTCTAGAGGCGTGTTCTCTCTGTTTGTTGATACGTTTTGCTTTTATTGAAATATTCAAATGTTATGGTTTTGCTTTATTGTGGGTAGGGTAAAGCAGAAGCGGCTTCCATGTACGGGAGTGCCATCGCTCTCTACCCAGATAGAACCCCCCATGGCTTCAACCAGCTTGCGGCAGATATACAATCCGAGCCCTGTTCCACGAGTTGGCCCCGAAATGTCGCGCTTGAGGCGTACAAATTGTTTGAAGAGTAGAGTAATTTCATCCGGAGGAATACCGGGGCCTTCATCCTGTACGCTGATACAGACATATTCCCTTCCCACTTCTTGTGTTGTTGTCTGTTCTGCACCGATGATAATTTTTGTCTGAGATGGTGCATATTTGAAAACGTTTGAGAGCAGATTGTATAGGATCTGCCGTACTGCCTGCGCGTTGGCAAATACCGTAAGATGTGCTGGAATAATTGTCTGAATCGTGTACTCCTGCTGTTTATCTGTATTCAGGTGTTTTACAATGTCGTCTATCTGGTTGGCCAGTGTGAACTCTTCTGCGATGAGCATTTTGCCCTGTTCATCGGCCTGCATGGCATCCAGCACATTATAGGTTAGTTGTTGGAGCTCTTTGCTGGCTTGAAAGGCATGCTCGATATAGCGAGTTCGTACGTTGCTATTCAATTGTTCATGGCGCTCGCGCAGTAGTTCAAGATAAGCATGTAATTCAGTGAGCGGTGTACGTAGTTCGTGATTTATGTTAAGTAGAAACTGGTCCTTAATCTGGTTCAGCTGATACTGTTGTTCATATGCGGCCTCAATACGTTTTTCTGCTTCCAGGGCTCTGTTGTGTGCGTTATCCGCTGAGTCTAACAGGTTGCGCAACGTAAGAACGAAGAATCCTTCGAGGGATATAATGAAAAATCCACTTAAGAAAGAAAATATGAATTCATACGGCCACGACCAGCTTCCTATGCGCATTCTATGATACGCGATCAGGATCAGTAGACCACTGGCAAGGCAGATGAGAAGTCCTTTTTTTTTGAACATCCATGCAGTCAGACCCACGGAAAGTGGTAGCAGATTGCCATTATGTGTTGTTGGAAAGGTCAGCATGTAAATAATTAGCCCAAGCGCTGCGCATAAAACAGTAATTACAAGCCGTAGAGAGTATGGCAACGTTAATATCAGGCGTGGCCATTCTTTCACCGAATGCATGGTATCTCTCCTCTCTAACCAACCTTTCATAATTAGTGAATGTACTTATTGAGGATAATTGTGCAAAAGAGTTCTCTATCTGCACTATAGTATACCACATTTATATTATGGGAGGGATTTCCAAAACAATGATGGTATCTCACCCAACATAGGTAAAAAACCTACTCTTAAATCAGGTGTATACCTAATAAACAGGGAGACAACGAGGCTGTATACTGAGGACAACGACGGCCAGGTTTTGTGATCCCTGTCGCGGTATATTTGTAATGAGGCACTTTTATATGAAAAAGGTTTTTTTCGTGTGCGCTGTTGTGTGTACCCTTTTACTCTGCGGCTTGCAGCCCAGGAGGTGCAGAGAGTAGCAATCTAGCAACAACTGTACATATGAATGAGGATCAGTTCGTGCCGGATGCCATCACTATTAAGAAGGGTGATAAACTGACACTTGTCGATGACGTTTCCGTTATTCATGTCATTCAGAATGGAAGGTGGGATAGCAATGGTACGCAACGGCCTGGTAGCGAGCCAGGAGCTCCTACCGTACAGATTCAATTTAATGGCAATGATCAGCAAACGATTGGACCTTTCAACACGGTAGGAACCTTTCACCTGTACTGTACTATCCATAATAATATGAACCTGACGGTGATTGTGAAGTAATGTCGGTCATCTCGCCCGCCTGGTTCCTGCGAATTGGTGGAGGGAGCTTTAAATTCCCCCAAACTTCAGGAAACGAACGAGACTTTTCCCCTTTTTGCGACGTACTATATAAGTGCTTTCCTGATCATTAGCTTAAAATAGCATCAGAGAGCCATTCTCAACCAGCAAGAGAGCGCAATTTGCATATGCTGTAAGCGATAGTGTATAGTTTAGTTAGTCTATCAACTAACTAAAAAGGAGGGTACTCCAACGCATGGGAAAGATCGCATTTTCTGAGATTACCAAGCACTATCCAGGTACCGCGCGTCCTGCCGTTGATTCCGTGTCCTTTGACGTGCCGGAAGGAGATACCTGTATGCTGGTGGGAACTTCTGGCTCGGGCAAAACCACGCTTTTGCGCATGGTCAATCGCTTGATTGAGCCGACTTCGGGTGCGATCATTATTGATGGCAAGAACGTGCTGGAGGAAAATCCTATTACTTTACGTCGTCGCATTGGCTATGTGATTCAGCAGGTGGGGCTCTTCCCGCACATGAACATCGCCGAAAATGTGCGTGTGACGGCAGAGATCGCGGGTGGCTGGTCGAAGCAGCGTCTGGCGGAACGTGTCGATGAGTTATTGGATCTGGTTGGTTTGCCGCCAGCTGAATATCGTAAAAGGTTTCCCCGTCAGCTTTCGGGAGGTCAGCAGCAGCGCGTCGGCCTGGCCCGTGCTTTAGCCACTGATCCCACTATTTTGTTGATGGATGAGCCATTTGGCGCTCTTGATGCCATTACGCGTGCACGTATGCAGGACGAACTGAAGCGCATTCAGCGTGATGTACATAAAACGATTTTATTTGTTTCACACGATATTGAAGAGGCATTCAAGTTAGGCGATCAGATCGCGGTCCTCAATGAAGGCAAGCTGGTGCAGCTTGGTTCTCCGGTTGATCTGCTGGCAAATCCTGCCAACGAATTTGTGAGTAAGCTGGTGGGCGCTGATAGTATTTTGCGTCAACTTGAGTATCTTCCAGTGATTGATGCGCTGGATAATGAGCCGGATGCGGTCTCTTCTGCACATTGGGGAGATGTCCCAACATGTTCTTCTGATGCAACGTTGCTCACTGCCATGTTGAACCTCCTCGCAAGCAATGCCCCCGCTCTCTCAGTACAGGATAAAGACTCCCAGCATCTCGGATATATCACCCTTGCCAGTATTAACTCCGTGATTACGCGTGTGCGAAGTAACGAAAAAGTGCAAGCAAAAACTACGCTCTAGCGCACTTCCCGAGTTATATTGGATACAGGAGAAGTTTCATGCATTATATTTTTAGCTCCTATAACTACGATTTGAGCGATCCGGAGAGCATTCCCAACCTTTTCTTACAGCACCTGGAGCTCGTTGGGATCAGTATGCTCATCGCAATCATCATCGCGATTCCTCTGGGATTGTTGATCGTACGTTATAAGCGGTTGTACCTTCCTGTCATCACTGTAGCTGGCCTGCTGTACACGATTCCAGGGATAGCCCTTATTGGTTTGTTAATAACGATAACGCATCTTAGCCCGGCAACAATTATCATCCCGCTTGTCATCTATGCTCAACTGGTCCTGATCCGCAATACCGTTACTGCCGTCAATAACATTGATCCTCTGCTGCTTGAAGCAGCGCGAGCAATGGGAATGAACTCATGGCAAGTACTTACACGTGTTACGCTGCCTCTTGCATTACCTGTCATTGTTGCAGGCATACGGATAGCAACGGTGACGACGATTGGTATTGCATCGCTTGCATCACTGGCTGGTCAAGGAGGATTAGGCGATCTCATTTTCAATAATCTCACAACGCAGGATTTTGATGCGATTACTGCGGGAGGAATATTGATGGGCCTCTTCGCTATTGTTGCAGACCTGCTCCTATTAGGAGTACAAACTGCCTTAAATCGTGGGCGTAGTGCTCTGTCCGTTGCATAGGAGAAAGGTCGATAGGTTATGGATGTCCTGAGATATATTACGGACCCCCAACACGATTTCATTGGGCATACGCTGGAATATCTCCAGATTTGCATCATTGCTATCGTGCTAGCAATTATTATTGGTGTATCACTTGGTGTAGCAGTTTCACGTAATCCCGTGGCTGCCTTTATCGCCGTCAACCTGAGTGGTCTGATGCGTGCTATTCCGGTAATTGCTTTTTTGATTGCCGTCATTCCTATTCTCCATACAGGAGATCCTCCGACGATAGTGGCGCTTGTCGTACTGGGTATTCCCCCTATTCTGTTGAATACCTACACGGGTATTCGTGGCATTGATCCTGCTACAATTGATGCCGCTAGAGGTATGGGAATGACAACATGGCAGATTATTACCCGTATTCAGGCACCGCTCGTTATGGCGGTTATTGCAGCCGGTGTGCGTACATCGGCAGTACAAATTGTGGCGACGGCGACATTGGCGTCAATTATTGGTGCGGGGGGATACGGCCTCTATATTGTCGATGGGCTGCATAATTTCGACAGCACAGAAATCCTTGCTGGTGCAATTCCTGTGGCGTTGCTGGCAATGATTATAGAAGTGTTCATGAGCTGGCTACAACGTGTTTTGACTCCAGCAGGTCTACGCGCCCAGGAGTCCTTCGAGGTAGCTAGAGCGTAACACGATGTTGGTACATAGCGGTGTACCGGCCTATTTCGTCTTTTTACGACCAGGAGGAAGATATGACTTCACCTATCCGATTTTCTAAAGCAAAAGCGCTTTCATTACTTGTACTTATTCCGTTACTCATTCTTGCAGCATGTGGCTCCTCTTCCACAGGAGGGGGTGCAGCGTCTAAGGGCACCATAACGGTTTCAGGCAAAAAAGATGTTGAGGCTCAATTACTCACCGAAATGTATACGCAGCTCTTAAATAAAGCTGGTTTTACGGTTAAAGAACACCTTGCCTTTGGAGATACAACGTTTAACTTCGAGGCTATTCAGAGTGGTGACACTGACCTCTACCCTGAATTCACTGCTACTGGTCTGGACCTGCTTAAGATTAAGTCAACGTATGATCCAACAAAGGATTATCAGGCTGTCAAGAGTGGTTACGAACAAAAGTATAAGATTACATGGTTGAATCCCGCTCCGCTTGATGACGGTTATGCTCTTTGCATGAAGAAAAGCCAGGCGCAATCTCTTGGCATATCAAGCATCTCACAGCTTGTACCAAAGGTATCTCAATTAACCCTCGAAACGCCAAGCGATGGGGTTGATTTTGTGAATGCGCTCAAGGGTACGTACGGCTTCGACACAACAAGTTTCAAGAAAACGCAAACCGTTGACTATGCCGTTGCTTTTGATACAGTAGCGAGCGGCCAGGCTCAGGTGACTGTCTGTTATGGTACAGATGCAACGGTGCCTCAGCAGAATTTTGTGTTTTTGCAGGACGACAAAAATGGTTTTCCGGCTTTTAATCCCGCACCTATTGTGCGTGATTCTGTACTGTCGAAGTATCCTGAAATCAGCACTATCCTTAATCCTCTTGCGCCTCATCTAACTACCGATGTGAGCATCCAGTTGCAGCAGGAGGTAGCCCAGAAGAAAAACAGCATGTCTGTGACGGAAGCTGTGCGGCAAACGGCGACAGCTTTCTTAAAGAGTGTGAAATTGTTGTAGCGACCACCCGAATCAGGGAGGAAATCCCTGCAATCGTAGGGGCCAGATTTATTGCGCCCAGGTGTGATCTCCGCAATCATAGGGGGGACCACACCTGGGCGCAATAAATCTGAGCGCACTTATGAAAAAAAAGCCCGTTTCTTACGTGTATACAACGTAGCGGTAAATCAATCTTTATGGCGAAACAGTAGAGATGCGATAAATCGGCGGACGCGATAAATCTGGCCCCTACGCTGAATGCCTATTTCGCTCAATGGAGTATATACTAGCAATAGGCCTATAGAGTAAGCTGGCCAGATCGAAGTACAGCTATAGTAATAGATATTATGAAGAATGAGTACCCTTTACATAGTAAGAGGCAAAATTGAGTAATGCGTTTTCTGTAAAGTGAGCCGTAACGAGATGTTTAGCGTCGTATTTAGTACATAGGGAAAAGAGCAGTCTTATTCTATTTTTAAGGAACAATCATGCAAGAAACTGATTCTCAAGCCACCGTGGAGCCTACACCTCCGTCTCCACCATCACCCGCTGTTTATACGAAACGGCGTTCGTTGTTCACGGCCATTTTCCTTGCACCAGGAGCGGGTCTGGTGGCAAGTTTAATGGCGGCCATGCTCATGATAATACTACGACTCAGCGCAGGTCTGCCCTCGCCAGTTGAATTATTCGGCGATTTCATACTCAAACATATAACTGTGGGAACCTTTCTTCGCCTCCTGACCACGTTTTCCCCTAATTCTAAAACTGCACCGCTCGGCCTCGCCCTCCTGGGTATGATCGCTTTTGGTACAGTATTAAGCTTGCCTTATGCTGCTATCGTACGTTTACAGCTTCCCACAAAGGGCTATCGATCTGGCAAGCGGGAGTGGTTGACTGCACTGGCATTTGGGATCGTCATGACCCTGGCTGGAGTAGTGCTGTTTTGGAACGAATTGAGGCAGAACTTCTATGGCCTGCCAATCGATCCAGCCAGGCTGGCTTCGGCGTCAGGGCTGCTTGCGGATTTTGTGCTCTACGCCGTCGTGCTTTGCCTTGCTTATCGTGCGCTCTTACCTAAATATGCAGTGCCTGGTAGTGGCGACGAGGTTGCGTCGAAGCGTCGCCTGTTGCTTTCACGTGCAGGTGTCGCGGCATTAAGTATTGGAGGGCTGGCCGGCACAACCGAACTTGTACGTAGCTATCTCAGCAATTATGCATCGTATGATGGAATGAAGACGGCTACCCCTCTCAGGGTGACTTCCCCTATCACGCCGAACGCTGAGCACTACGTGGTGACACAAAATCCCATCGATCCGATTCCGAATATTGATCTCTGGCACTTAGAAGTGACCGGGCTGATAAAAAATGCTGGCACGTATACCTTTTCAGAAGTGCAAGCGTTGCCATCGATTTCGCGTGCTATTACTCTTGAATGCATCGCCAATGGTAGAGGTGATCACCTGATTGGTACGGCTATCTGGCAGGGAGTAACGCTCCGTTCGCTGATAGAACGACATGGAGGCGTAGACTCTAACGCGCGGTATATCGCTTTTTATAGTGTGGATGGCTACAATATAAGTCTTCCCCTGGATGAAGTGTTGATGGCTGATCCGCTTCTGGCCTGGCGTATGAATGGAGCCGAGATACCCATACGTCATGGCTATCCTATGCGTGTCCTGATACCTGGACGCTATGGGGAGGAGAATCCTAAATGGCTCACACGTGTCGAACTGACCGATCATTTTGTTGGTGGCCTCTACTCTGATCAGGGTTGGTACAATGGGTCGTTGCAGACAATGAGTCGCATAGATCATCCACTCGACCAGGTTTCTGTCAGACAAACGGTCGAGGTTGGCGGTATCGCTTTTGCAGGCGATCGTGGCATTCAAAAAGTCGAGGTAAGTGTAGATGGAGCTCTAACGTGGCATACAGCAACTTTGCAGCCTCCATTGTCGCAAGATTCCTGGGTAATGTGGTCATGGCCGTGGACGCCCACACAGACTGGTGCATATACAATTACCTGCCGTGCTACCGATGGTACTGGCGCGGTCCAGACCAGTCGTCTGCGGAACACCGTTCCTGATGGATCAACTGGCTATCATCAAATCCCGATCCAGGTCATGTAGGGACCCGGTTGACCACGTCTGCGATTTATCGATCAGTTGCCCGATGCATTATTGGTAAAAATAGTTGGGAGTCTGGACACCATCTTTAAAGGGAACGTGGAAGACAGGAGTCGTTGAACCGGAAATAGGAGGGACGATCCAGCCCCAATCAGCCGCTAATGGACGCCCGGCCAACTGTTCATGCTCCTGGTGAGTAAGAAATTGGCGGGAAGCGGTATGATGATCGACGATTCTGACACCGTGTTGGGCAAATGAGTGTAATACAGCCACGTTCAGTTCGACGATGGCACGATCTTTCCATAAGGTGCGTTCAGAGCGTATATCAAGTCCCATCGCTTTAGCGATAACTGGCAACAGGTTATAGCGATGGGTGTCTCCCAGGTTTCGTGCCCCAATCTCTGTGCCCATGTACCATCCATTAAATGGAGCAGCGGTATAGGAAATGCCACCGATCTCCAGGCGCATATTAGAGATGACGGGAAGGGCATGCCATTTGAGGTTCAGATCGGCGAACCAGGGATAGTCGGGGTGGCTCAGTGGTACTTCAAGTATAAGCTCTGATGGTAATTCGAAGAGACGTGGAGACTGGTTGGGCATCTGTATAATAATTGGCAACGGATCAAAAGGAGTTCCCGCGCCTCCACGCCATCCTAGCTGTTTGGCGATTCTTGTCAGGTTGATATGCAAAGGATCGCCGAGAATAGCGCCGTCTGGTTGCTGATAGCCTGCATAGCGGATGAGTTGCGGATTCCAGATGCGGATACCCGGCTGCCCTGGTTGCTGGTGAGCGAAAACGGTGATGAGTGGAGTGATTTTCCCTCCATTCGTGGCAATCTTGATATGCTCTAGAAGAGCCTCGAAAATTTCCTCCGCTGTTGTAAGGTGACGCATATCCCGTACAGCGAGTGTGTTCCAATGAATTCGTCCTATACAACGACTTGAATTGCGCCAGGCGACTTTTGCCCCATAGGCCAGGAGATTGTAGCTTTGCTGATATGTTCCTGTTTGTTCGATTTCTTTGTGAAGCTGAGCAATATGCAAGGGGGGAATATCTGAAATGCCCTGTTCTTTGTAGAAAAGAGACAAATAGGAAGTAGCCTCTTCCAGGAGATGCTGAGTACGATGCGTTGTACCTGGAAATGAGTTGCTTGTTCCGAGCATCAGTAGCTGATTTTCCTCGGAATTGGTATCATACTTTTTCAAGATCGATCTGTTCATGCTTTTCATCCTCTTCTAACTTTTTTCCCTCTGAGCCTGTTTTGCAGCGTGTAAAATTACATATTGCTACTTGCCCTTGTATCGTTGAATATGATAAATGCTTATGAGTACATTGCTGAATTGGAGACACGCCAATAGCGTCGACGTGCGAAATCATCACCTGTCTGATTTGCGGTGGTAGCCACTAAACCGGCGTGGTGGAGATGATGGAGCGCTTCAAGCAACAAAGCGGGACGTATCCACTTCTGTTTTATGCCTCTTAATGCCAGTGTTTTCTGCAATTCTGCCAGCGTAAATCCTCCGTCATACGGCAGATAGGAAAGGATGACCTGTGCAAAGTGGAGTTTCTCCTTTTGACGCTCTACCTGCTCCGGTGCTTCCATCGTTTCGGTTGATGAACGAGAGAAGCGTATTTTGACGGTACAGACGAGATCTCCACGCCTCATGCACGTTTGTTCAAGGATAGATGTTTGCTCTCCATAGCGTTCAGCGGCTCCCTCGATGGCACCGATGAGTAATGGACAGAGCTTACGTGGACTATCATAGATTAATGTCAATTCGTTTTCCTTGCCAGGGTACGCAGCATATTTAAAGAGAGGCGGCGTAAGCCCGTCAGGAAGACGGCCCATCTGTTCATGAGCATCATGCATGGCAAGCAATAGATCGCGTGCACTGTGAACCTGGTTGAGGATATAGGCGCAAAGATGCCTGGTAAGCCCATTGGTGATGAAATAGTGCCCATACTCTCGTAAAAGCGTATCTACAGGAAGCGTGGATATTTGATGCATCGCAGTCACTGCTGCCAACAGAAGATCATCATCATAGACGTGACTTGCTAGTGGGGCAGTCGAAGGCGTTCTTCCAATGGTATCCTGGTATTGTCTGAGCATAGAACCTGAAAAACGCTCGGACAGATATTTTTCCCACGTAACGAAAATGAGGCCGTGCATATGCATGTACTCCCGATCTAGACATTTCTTGTAACGACTGGTACATGGTCTGTACCACATCTTTTCAGAATATGCACTATAAATAGTATCGAAATGATTATCCTAACAATTAGACGGTGAAAAAATTCTCTGAAATTTATCACCTCGTATAATGTTATGTTAATAAAATTGAGTAATCGGTAACAGACAGGTGAATTTCTGGTTGAGAAAAGACATAGTGAATTGAGATATTGGCAATCTCGACTATATAAAAATGAATGAATGGCATTTCAATAATTATCTAGAAGAAAAATTTTTTAGCGGCAGGAAAGTTAAGTAGGTCGGTGGTACAATAAATAACTGGATGGGCCGGTATCGAAGGATAAAGAATACATGTGCCTTCCAGAAACGCAACAAAGAAAGCACTAAAATCTGTTTCAGTACATTTCGAAAGGCAGAATGCACATATGTCTACGACTTCACTTCCACTGACTCAGCGCCCGGCCTGGAAGGCGCTTGAGGAACACTTCCGGCAGGTGCAGAATATTCACCTGCGTACTCTCTTCGCCGATGATCCCAGGCGCGGTGAACGGTTCACGCTTGATGCCGCCGGTATTTACCTCGACTATTCAAAAAATCGTATTACCGATGGGACGCTACACCTGTTGCTGCAACTGGCCGAAGCATCCGGCTTGAAGCAGCGTATTGATGCTATGTTCAAGGGTGAAAAGATTAATGTCACGGAGCAACGTGCAGTTCTTCATGTGGCTTTACGTGCACCCAGAGATCAATCGATTATAGTTGATGGGGAGAACGTGGTACCTCAGGTGCATGCGGTGCTGGATAAGATGGCCGCGTTTTCTAATCGGGTGCGTAGCGGTGAGTGGAAGGGCTACACTGGTAAGCGTATCCGTAATATCGTGAACATTGGCATCGGCGGCTCCGATCTTGGCCCTCACATGGCGTATGAAGCCTTAAAACATTACTCTGACCGCAACCTGATCTGCCGTTTTGTCTCCAACGTTGATGGCACCGATTTCGTCGAGGCCACGCATGGATTTGATCCAGCTGAGACGCTCTTTATCGTTTCATCCAAAACCTTCACGACGCTGGAGACACTGACCAATGCTCGTTCCGCTCGTGAGTGGACTGTGCGTGCACTTGGTAGCGAAGATGCTGTTGCAAAACACTTTGTGGCCGTTTCTACAAACGAGAAAGAAGTGGCGAAGTTCGGCATTGATACCGCAAATATGTTTGAGTTCTGGGATTGGGTTGGTGGTCGCTACTCCTATGATTCCGCGATTGGCCTCTCTTTAATGATTGCAATCGGCCCTGATCAGTTCCAGGAAATGCTGGCAGGTTTCCACGAAATGGATGAGCATTTCCGCACCGCACCTTTCGAGTATAACCTTCCAGTGTTGCTGGGGTTAATTGGCATCTGGTACAACAACTTCTTTGGAGCCCAGACCGTTGCCATCCTGCCTTATGATCAGTACCTGCAGCAGCTGCCTGCCTACCTGCAGCAACTCGACATGGAGAGCGATGGGAAGCATGTCGATCTGGAAGGTAGAACAGTGAATTATCAGACGGGACCCATTATCTGGGGACAGCCGGGTACGAATGGTCAGCATGCCTTCTACCAGCTCATCCATCAGGGGACAAAGTTGATACCATGCGACTTCATCGGCTTTTGTCAGTCTCTCAATCCTATCGTGCCACACCATGATCTGCTGATGGCAAACTTCTTTGCCCAGACGGAGGCACTGGCATTCGGGAAAACTGCGCAAGAAGTCGCTGCGGATGGCGTCCAGTCCTTCCAGGTTCCGCATCGTACCTTTGAGGGCAATCATCCCACTAACACAATTCTGGCTGAGAAACTCACGCCTGAGGTACTGGGCAAACTGGTCGCGCTTTATGAGCATAAAGTCTTTGTTCAGGGCACGATCTGGAACATCAATTCGTTCGACCAATGGGGTGTTGAGCTCGGCAAGGTATTGGCGACGCGCATCATTCCTGAGTTGCAGAATGCTGAGGAGCCGAAGCTCACTCATGATAGCTCAACTAATACATTGATTTCCAGGTATCGCGCGTCCAGGCGGAAATAAATGAGATGGTGTAGGGGCGGCGTTGACGCCGCCCAGGTGTGGCATAGTAAATGCACCATACCCACCTGGGCGGCGTCAACGCCGCCCCTACGCAATAATAATTTATTGCGTAGGATTATTATTGTTGCGTCTGTTGTGCCAGTTCGTGAAAGGTGCGGAGGAGGGAGAATGTCTCTTCAGTGACTTCGTTAATGGAGCCGTTTCTAGCATATTTCTCCCTCATGTATGTGCGTAATATCTCTGATAACTCGTGTGTCGCGGTATCACAGAGTTTTGTGTAGAAGCGTTGTACGTGCTGCTTCCTATCTTCTCCCTGTTCAATCTTGCTACTTTTAGTGCCTTCTTGCACAGGAGCTTCCTGTATTGGAGATGGTTCATCGGTACTTGTTGAATGGAGGATTGTGTCTTTGCTAGAATATTCCTTGTATTCGTGAAAAGATAGTGGCAGATGCTGTTTTTGTGCATGTACATAGGATAATGATTGTGAGATTTGTTTGGCTTCAAAATGCGTCTTATCAAAAAGGGAGTGAAACTGATCCAGAATATCTTCGCTGTTTCCTATCAGCAATTCGAGCTGTCGTTGGATTTGCGCGTTGAGAGTTATCGTTTGTTTTGATTGTGCTTTATAGGGAGAGGCGCTGGTGAGCGCAGTCAGCCTTGTGATGAGAGAGAGAGTTTCTGCCAGGATTTCAGCAGTATTTTGTAGTGTGGCCAGTGGTAGATAATGATGAGGAATGACTGACTCCGGGAGCCGTGCGGAATTGCTTAGCAGTTTACAAAGTTCCTGCACCGGTTCTTCCAGAGTATGAATAAGCGTTATGATACGCCTATATTGTTCAGGCCAGATAGGTTTTTTATTGGAGTATGTATTGTAGATAGCAGCTAACGATGATCTGGTATGGGAAAAAAAGTTCAGGTAGTGTTTTGTCTCATCGTGAAAAGCTGCAGGCGACAGTGCGGTAGAGTGTGGTATTGAGACAACGTTCTCTTCTGGCATGTCTTCAACCTTTCTGGATAGATAAGTATGTGGATCTGAGATAAACAGCTTCTTACAAGTTACTTTCTACTAAGTTAGACTTGCCAGGACCGTTTTTTAGTAAAAAAAGAAAAGTTGGGTGAAAAACATATGTGTTTGTTGTGCTGTGTTATGAATACTTGCACATCTTATAAGTAGTATTTTTTATAAAAATAACCGAACTGAAACCATTTGTCAATGGTTTCAGGAGGTAAATAAATTAATTGCATCAAGAAGAATATCAGGAAATTTCTCAAATTCTTCAAAGAGAGCGTTCAGTGTACGTTGTGTAGGCGATTGTCCAAGAAGTCTGGAAGCCATATGCAGGCATTTTCTTGCCAGCCTGACGTGACTCTCTATCTCACCTAAAGTAGGGAAAAAAAAGACGATATCCGGGTTGCGCATCATTTTATCGATGCTACCGATGATTTCACTCAGATCTCTCGTCAGCATATCTATGTTGTTTTGTGTAATTTTTCTATGATCCATCTCGTAAAGAACCATATCGCGCATACTTTCTAGTTGCTTGCAGTAGCGTCTTAAAACTCTCGCAACATCTGGATCTGGTTCATTCCCTGATGGTCCATATAAGAAATTCTGCGTGTTTGCCATGTTTGTCCGCTTCATGTGGAAGATCGAACTCAGAGATGGGCAGTAGTGCCTCGCTGGATTTCAGTATATCCTACATGATACCTTTGCTCAAGCCCGGCGAGTGGATGTGCTATTGCCTGGGACTAAATTGACCGAGAGCCGTTAACAGATATTCACATTCTGTACGGATTTCTCTGTGGCTATTGTCGAGATCGCGCTTTTGAGCAACCGTGCTTCCTGTACGAGGTAAACGGCGAAAGGTCTGCAATGCAGAGATGATTTCTTTTATTTTCTCTTGAATGTTAATTAAGCGAGCCCGATCAAAGTAGCTCAGCTGATCCTGGTCTTTGCAAACCATAAACACATGGTCGTTGATCGTCTCTAATAACTTAATAGCACTATCGCAAAGTCCTGGTGAGATATCTTTCCTTTCATTGAAGAGGTCACAGATGTTCTTTTTTACCTGTTGGTGATACTGAGATATCGCTTTGTAAAATTCGTCAAGCGGGGTTTCAGTAAATGGTGGTTCGGGAACTATCCTATCATTGTCAGGTGTGTTATCTGCTGGTAATGGAGAAGGCGTAAGAGATCTGGCCTCTGCTGGATTCTGCTGAGGGCCAGGGATATCAATCTTTGCCAATATCTCAAAGGCAAACGCGCTGGCGTGACGGGCGGCAATCTGCTGAAAATTGCCTGCATCAGCCTCTTGTTTGCCTTCAATAAGATCAGAGATTCCCCGAATGATAAGTACGTCTATGTGAGGATAGGCTCTTGTTGCACGAAACAAACCACGACCTTCCATTTCGACTGCGACTGCGTCACTGAAGTGTGTGCGTAAAAGCGCCCAGGAGGTAGAATCAGTGGATGCGATGACCTGGTCACCAGAAGCAATTGGTGCAACAAAAACACGAGGTGGTGGATCAGGAATAGAACCTATAATACGTTTTAGCCAATCTTGCTTCTTTGCATCGGCTCGCGCTCTCTGCTCCATACGAAAGGTTGAGTTGCCTATGTCTGGCCTCGTCTCAAACTGAATTCCCGCTTTGCCGGATTCATATCCATAGACTTTTGTAGCTGCCACTACATCTCCAAGTGCAACGTCTTTGAGCCCGCCAGCGACACCTACAAACAGGACAATAATGGGATTAAAATGAGCAATTGCACGTTCAGCGGCAAGAGCTGTATCAGCGTTACCAGCGCCAACCTCAACTATCCCTATATCCCAGAATACGCCCTTGTTTGAAAATTTCCCACGCTCATATACTGTCCCTAGATGATGCATCTCTTCACGAATTTCTATCAAATGAGCATGAACAGCTTGATACTCAACTGGAATGGCAGTGAGTATAACGGCACAACGCTGATTCAGTCCGTTATCTGGCATAGCAAGCTCCTTGTAAATGTATAGAGATGTTCGACAATGGCATGCCTTTTATTATAAAAATATAGAACACATTTTCCTGGCACCATGTCTTTCAAAAATATACTGAGCGTGTATATACATATGACGATTAATTGTTTGTATGCTAAAAATGGGCATAAAGGCGAGCTACTATGAATACCTGGGAAAATTGTAGTAAGCTTTCTAAGGGAGTCGGTTGAGATCAATGGAGAAGAGACTGTTACTCCAGAAAGCGCTGATTGGCTTTATCTGGCTATTCTTGCGCCGTTTCTATGCTCGCTAGTGGTGCATCCTCAAACATATCAAAAAAGCATTTCTATATCCCCCTAAAACGGGGGAATGTATCCCTTTTTGTGATCTCTAGAGGGCTCCAAAAATCCCCTCTTTTTTGGGAGTGATCTTTTGAAACCGTTGATGAAAGAGAGGCCAATAATCCTTACATGCGAGCTTCGTGCTTCCAGAGCGCATATGTGCTGCTGCTACACAAAATCGCTCCGGCCTCCAGTAGGCGTGTTACATCATTAAGAGTACGGATGAAGCCACCAGCAATAAATGGGCCTGGTAAGACCTGGTGAAGTTTGTCGGCAACCTCAGGAAAAATAATACCTGGCAGAACCTCCACGATATCGGGCTGGGAGCGTGCAATGGTCTTCACACCGCTTTCTAGCGCGGCATCATCGACGAGAAGGAGGCGCTGAATAGTGGTCAGCCCTTCGGCGCGGCCAGCGGCGATAAGGGGAGAGCGACTGGTAATAATCGCATCTACACCACTCTGACGTAGATACTGGATGCCAGGGCGATCTTTTCCGACACCGCTTACAAGATCAACATGCACAACGACGCCCTTCCCACGTTGATGCGCTTGAGTAATAAATGGCGCAAGTTGAAACCCATCGCCTTTAAGTATAAATAGAAGCATTACATCAGAGGATAAGGCGACCTCCATATCTTCATGCGATTTGATTGCAGCAGCTATCGAGTACATGCGTGTCAGGCGGAGAAATTCTTGCTTGATCATATTGTTTTCCGTCTATGAGGCTTTTTGTAACAAATATACGAGCAATAGTCGTTGACCTCTTGACAAAGGGTCCTAAGTTGAGTATCATCATTATATGACAACTCCAGACTCTTGTATAGTCCGGAACTCGTAACAATGTTGTTTGTAGAAGTTCCACCTCATATATTTGTGCATATTACACGAAGGAGTGGAAAACCCCGACCATTAATTTGTAAACACACGTGAAGATTCTGCAAAAAACAACTTCATCTGTGCTAGGGACAGTGAAATGAAAAGTCCTGAGCCATCCTGAGGAGGCTTAGGGCTTTTTAATTTTTTCTGTTAGAGCAAGGGGTATCATATGCTTACACAATCCTGCAGATCTTTAGCTGCTCTTCAGTTACAGTACAAGGTGATACCGGTTGTTGAAAATAGGCTGCAATTTGCGCAAGTTTTAGAGCACTCGCGCTGTAAAGCTGTTCTACTACGCCATTGCAATCTATTCGATTTTGTGACACTCATGGATACAGCGTGGCAGCGAGAGTATACTGTATTTGTCAATGTTGATCAGATGGATGGTATTTATCCCGATGCCGCAGGTCTCTCTTATCTCATGAAGCGTTTACACATTACAGGTATCGTGTCCAATCACCCAAAGCTTCTCTCTCTCGGCAAGAGTTTTGGCCTGGAGACGATACAACGTATATTTGCAGTAGATTCGACCGGGCTGGAAGGCGCTGTGGAAGCCGTTGATACGCACTATGTCGATCTGCTAGATATTTCGCCAGCTCTCGTCATTCCTTCTTTACCAGCAGATCTACTCAGATGGTTGCCATTGCCATATATCGGGTCGGGGCTCATCTCAACTGCTCACCAGGTGCAGGCAATATTGAGTGCCGGGGCGTCCGCTGTAACTGTAATCCGACCAGAGCTCTGGTCGCTCTAAAGCAGGCGTGTTACCTGCTCAATTCTGATTGACATTTTCTTTCTGTGTGGGCTGATACTACACAGGCTTCTATACGTATGTATTTTTTCCCTTAAAGAGAGGCGTTGTTGCCGATCTTTAGCAGGTACGTCGTCGTTTAGCAAGACGCAGAAAAGTGCGTCCAGCAGAAAGAGGGCTAACTATGGCAAAGTATATCCTCGCACTGGATCAAGGGACAACGAGTTCACGCGCAATTCTCTTCAACCATGATGGTGCAATTGTCAGTGTTGCGCAGCAGGAATTTCCCCAGATCTATCCGGCTCCGGGTCTTGTGGAGCATGATCCGGAGGCAATCTGGTCGAGCCAGTTGAACGTTGCGCGAGAGGTTATTCAGAAGGCAGGAGCTTCAGTATCCGATATAGCCGCGCTCGGTATTACCAATCAGCGTGAAACGGCTATCGTCTGGGACAAGAATACTGGCAAGGCTGTCTTTAATGCGATTGTCTGGCAGAGCCGTTTAACCGTTCCTATTTGTGAAGCATTGACCGCAAAGGGCTTCGACAAAGAGCTTCGTGCACGCACCGGATTGGTAACGGATGCCTACTTTTCCGGCACTAAGGTCAAGTGGATCCTTGATAATGTGCCCGGCGCACGCGAAAAAGCTGATCGTGGCGATCTGCTCTTTGGCAATGTCGATACCTTCTTGATGTGGCGTCTCTCCAAAGGCCGCGTTCATGTTACGGACTACTCCAACGCTTCGCGTACGCTGCTCTTTAACATTTATAACGGCACGTGGGATGATGTGATCCTGAAAGAATTCGGTATTCCGCATTCAATGCTGCCGCACGTCCTGCCATCCAGTGGCATCTTCGGCGAGACCGACGCTGAGTTCTTTGGAGCGCCTATTCGCATGGCTGGCGATGCAGGTGACCAGCAGGCCGCGACCTTTGGACAGGCTTGCTACGAAGTCGGTATGGCGAAGAATACCTATGGTACGGGCTGTTTCATGCTCATGAATACCGGGAATAAAGGCGTCCCATCGCAGAATGGACTGCTCACAACGCTCGGCTGGGGCCTGGGGAATGCAGATCATCCACAACTCACCTATGCTCTTGAGGGTAGTATCTTCGTGACCGGTGCTGCTGTTCAGTGGCTACGCGATGGATTGCGGGCGATTAAGACCAGCGTTGATGTCGAAGCGCTCGCTGCTGAAGAACCTGATAATGGTGGTGTCTACCTGGTACCAGCCTTTGTTGGCCTCGGCGCACCCTACTGGGATTCCCATGCTCGCGGTACTATTATCGGACTCACACGCGGTTCAACCATCGGCCATATCGCGCGTGCAACGCTTGAGTCCATGTGCTACCAGACGCGTGATGTGCTCGAAGCGATGATTGCCGATAGCAAAGTAGACTTGAAAACGCTGCGTGTAGACGGTGGTGCAGTGGTGAATAACCTCCTCATGCAGTTCCAGGCCGATATCCTGGGAGTGCCAGTACAACGACCAAAGGTAGCTGAGACAACGGCCCTCGGCGCGGCCTATCTCGCAGGGATCGCAGTTGGCTTCTGGAGTGGCCCCGAAGAAGTAGCCCGGCAGTGGGCTGTGGATCGCACCTTTGAGCCAAAAATGAGCCAGGATCAGCGTGAAACGCTCTATAGCGATTGGAAGCGAGCGGTAGAGCGTTCCCTGCACTGGGATAAATCCTAAATTTTCCAGAGATGTAGGGATGCGTTGCTTGCTTCCCTGCATCCATCCAGTACGTGTCACTGGAATTATTACATTTTTTCAACCTGATGTAGGGTTGACTACTCGAAGAAAGGGAGTAATCGTTATGGCAAGTCAAGTTATGCAAAGGCCCACGGCCCTTGCGGGAACATTCGGAGAATGTATTGCAGAGTTTTTCGGCACGATGGTTCTGATCCTCTTCGGTGATGGATGTGTTGCCACGTTTGCGCTGTTCACGACGGTGGCACCGGTGCCTTTTGCACAAGAGTGGATTGTAATCATTATGGGATGGGGTCTTGCCGTCATGCTTGGTATCTATGTGGCGGGAGCGATCAGTGGCGCTCATATCAATCCGGCAGTGACGCTTGCGCTTGCTGTACGTGGCAAGTTGCCCTGGAACAAGGTGCTTCCTTACTGGTTGGCGCAGCTTCTGGGTGCATTTGTTGCAGCAGCCATTCTCTTCTTTGTCTACCATGGTGCAATTGTCAATGCCACAGGTGCAAAGAACGTGGCCGATGCTGTAGGTGGCGTATTCTACACCAGCCCGAAGTCTTTTGTTGGTATGTTTGGAGCATTTGGTGATGAGTTTATAGGAACCGCTTTGCTTGTTGGTTTGATATTTGCGATCACCGATGGACGCAATCAGCCTGTGCAGGGGAACCTCAATCCGCTCATCATCGGTTTTCTGATCGTTGCTATTGGTGCATCCTTTGGCCTCAATACCGGATATGCGATCAATCCAGCTCGTGATTTCGGACCTCGTTTGTGGATGGCTATCGTTAGTGGTGGTGCAAGCATTTCTGCCAACAATTACTACTTCTGGATTCCTATTGTTGCGCCTCTCCTGGGAGGCGTTGTTGGAGCTTTGATCTACGATTTCACTGTAGGAAAGGTGATTGCTGCCAAGGGGCTCGTGAAATCAGGCGATACCGAAACAACGGGAGAGTCTGTGCGCGAACCAGCTCTGTGATGGGGTAAGTAAGGGTATACTTCTTGTGGGCGCTTCTGCTGGACGTGTGGAAAGGGGCTCTGCATCCTTGCGAAGGAAGATGATTAGGAACCTGGGTAGGGGCGTCACCTTGCGTGCGCCCACGTACCTGAGCAGCATCGTGCATCTCCACGCGTGCGCACGCAAGGTGACGCCCCTACCCAGGTTCCCTCAGAAGGATGTAGAGTCTGCAAAGGGCCATCCTTGTCAAAGAGCAATTGGGACGGTACAGTAGATTGGGTGGTATAGTGTCCACAAGGGGTATCCTTACCTGTTGAAGGGACGAAAATTATGGCGACGGGTATCCCCAAGGAATGTCCATAGTCCATACGAAATGAAAGGACGGGAATGCGAGGGTGTAGACCAGCACACTTCATATTTCCGTAAGCATTATGCAAACATTATCATCGATAGTGCGCACGCACAACCTTGCCGAACTAGGTAACAATCGGTTTGATGTTCTTGTGATCGGTGGTGGTGTCACAGGAGCTGGTGTAGCGCTTGATGCCGTGACGCGTGGGTATAAGGTTGCGCTTGTTGAGAAAGCAGACTTCGCGAGTGGGACAGAGTAGCAAATCGACCAAGCTGGTGCATGGAGGTATTCGTTACCTGCCCGAATTTGATTTCGCTCTGGTGCATGAAGCTCTGGTTGAGCGCGGTATTATGCTGCAAAATGCGCCTTACCTGGTGCGTCCGGTAGCATTTGTCCTGCCTATCTACGAGGGAGACCGCCATCCAGTCGGGATGCCAATGACTACGCCGGGTGGTATTGGCTTAAGTTTTTTGCTGAATATTGGTCTCTGGCTCTACGATATACTTGCTGGTCGGCGTAACATCCATAGACACCGCCATTTGAAGCGTGATGCGGTTCTCAAAATGGCTCCAGCACTTGTGCAGAAAGGGCTGAAAGAGGGTTTTGTCTATTATGATGGACAGACCAACGATGCACGCCTCACGATGGCGCTTATCCGCACGGCGGCACACTATGGCGCGACGATTGCCAATTATGCGGAGGTGACCTCCTTTCTTAAGGATGAGGATGGGAAGGTGCACGGTGTGCGTGTTTGTGATAAGTTGGGCAACCAGGAAATTACCATTCAGGCACGTCATATTGTGAATGCCACCGGCGTCTATACCGAGCAGGTCGAGGCGCTAACGGGTGAGGAGTCGCAGATTCAGGTCGAGCCCAGCAAAGGAGTTCACCTGGTACTCACGCGGGAGGATCTCCAACTGGGTGATTCAGCAATCGTACTGCCGGAGACCGAAGATAAGCGTATTCTCTTCATTGTTCCCTGGGAGTCGCGTGCGATTTTTGGGACAACCGATACCGGTTCCGGCGACCTGGATTCGCCGGTTGCTACACAGGAAGATATCACCTATCTGCTGAAGTATCTGAATCGCTATCTTGCGGTGAACTTGACTGAAGAGAATATCGTGAGCACCTACGCGGGTTATCGTCCGCTGGTAAAACCGCGCAGGGCAAATCATTCCACTGCAAAGCTTTCGCGCACCCATGCGGTGATCGAGGGCCCGTCTGGATTGGTTACGATCACGGGTGGAAAGTTAACGACCTATCGTCGTATGGCCCAGGATACCGTTGATGTACTGAGCCGTCGCGATGGAACGAAACCAGCGCATCCGACGCAATCGCTTCCACTGCAAGGAAGTGCTGGATGGCCCGTTATGCAACAGGTGTTGGCACGTAAAGGCGCTTCGCTGGGTCTTACGCCCGAAACGATAGAGCACCTGGGCTATAGTTATGGTACCAATGCACAGGGGGTGCTTGATCTTATAGAAGGTGATGCAACGTTAGCTGCTCGCCTCATTGATGATCTCCCTTATATCAAAGCTGAAGTAATCTATGCCTGCCGCCATGAGATGGCGATGACGCCGTACGATATTTTAGCGCGTCGTACATCGATCATTCTTGAGGATAGGCAGAGCGGACTGGGTGTCATTGACGAGGTTGCAACGTTAATGGCAAAGGAGCTCAACTGGTCAACGACGCAACAGCAGTCTCTCATTGAAGCATATCGTAACAGTATGCACGAGCAGAAGAGCGCCGGGAAAATGAGCCAGACGATGTGAAATATACGGTAGGGCCGCGTTTACGACGCCCACTGTAGGGGCCGTGTTTACGACGTCCATTTATACGAAACAACAGATATGGCAGAAAGGCTACTACGATGAAGAAGTTGATCAACCGGCCAGAAGATGTCGTCAAAGAAGCACTTGCGGGTATGTTAGCCGCTCATTCCGATCTGCTCCGGGTTGATATTGAGCAGCAGATAGTTGTACGCCGGGATGCGCCTATACGCGGTAAAGTTGGAGTGATCTCCGGTGGTGGTAGTGGTCACGAGCCTATGCATGGTGGATTTGTTGGTGTAGGTATGCTTGATGCGGCCTGTGCTGGAGCAGTCTTTACCTCTCCCGTTCCCGACCAGATGCTGGCGGCGACTCGTGCGGTCAACGGTGGAGCGGGCGTCCTGCATATCGTCAAGAATTATACAGGCGATGTGCTCAATTTCGAGATGGCGGCTGAACTGGCTGCAGCAGATGATATCGAAGTTGCCAGCGTCGTAACCAATGACGATGTGGCCGTACAGGACAGTCTGTATACTGCCGGTCGGCGTGGTGTGGGCGTGACAGTTCTGCTGGAAAAGATCGTTGGTGGTCTGGCCGAGACGCGTGCACCTCTGAGTGCTGTAGCCGCTTTAGCACGCAAGGTCAACGAGCAGGGGCGCAGCATGGGTATGGCGCTGACCTCTTGCACTGTTCCAGCGGCGGGTAAGCCAACCTTTGAGCTGGGTGATGACGAAATGGAGATCGGCATCGGCATTCATGGCGAGCCTGGTCGTCGCCGTGTCAAATTGGCCTCCGCTGCTGAAATCACCGAAATGCTCACAACTCCCATTGTTGAAGATCTGGAGCTGAAGGCCGGTGAACAGGTGCTGGCAATGGTCAATGGTATGGGTGGCACACCGCTGATCGAGCTGTACATTGTTTTCGATGCTCTCAACCGCATCTTAGGCGGCAAAAACATCACTATTGCCCGCTCTCTGGTAGGAAACTATATTACTTCTCTAGATATGGCTGGCTGCTCTATTACTCTGGTTCGCCTTGATGATGAGATGATCAAGTATTGGGATACGCCAGTTCACACAGCCGGATTACGTTGGGGTATGTAGTACTCAATCGTGTGTCAGGAGGTCTACATCTTTCGGGGGAAACGTTGGGGACCAGGGTAGGGGCGTCACCTTGCGTGCGCCCGCGTGGGGATGCACGATGCTGCTCAGGTACACGGGCGCACGCAAGGTGACGCCCCTACCCTGGTTCCCCTAGATGGATGCAGAGCCTGCCAGGGTTCACATGAATATTACAGATTTAGAATGATGTTTACGCTAAAAAGAAAAATGAGGGATATTGTGAAATGACCAATGAAGATATTTTGCATTGGCTGGAGCGCGTCGCGGATGTGCTACATGAGAACGCAGCCTATTTAACGCAGCTTGATTCTGCTATAGGTGACGCGGACCATGGTTCAAATATGGATCGTGGCTTCTATGCGGTACGCGCGAAATTCCCGGCGATGGCATCAATGGATATCGCAACCCAGTTGAAAACCGTTGGTACCACGCTGGTATCGACCGTTGGGGGTGCCAGCGGACCTCTCTATGGTACTGCTTTTTTGCGTGCCAGCGCTGTCGCAGCCAATAAGCAGGAACTGAGCTCTGCCGATGTTGTAGCGATGCTTGAAGCATTTCTGAATGGTATTGTCGCGCGTGGAAAAGCGCATGCAGGCGAAAAAACGATGGTCGATGCTCTGGAGCCAGCGCTCACAGCAGCAAAAAAGGCACTTGACGAGGGACTCTCAATAGCAGAAATCACCGCTCGTGCCAGTTCCGCTGCTGAAGAAGGGATGAAGGCGACTATTCCTCTGCTTGCCACCAAGGGCCGCGCGAGCTATCTTGGCGAACGGAGCATTGGTCATCAGGATCCTGGGGCAACATCAAGCTGGCTGATATTACGTAGCCTTGCCGAAATTTGTGCGTAGGGGAGGGTTGATTATGACCGTCGGACTGGTTGTTGTTTCACATAGCGCACGCCTGGCCGAAGGGGTAGTCGAACTTGCGGGGCAGATGGCACAGGGACGAACACCTCTCGCCGCAGCAGGTGGAGCTGGTGATAATTTGCTTGGTACTTCCGTCGATGCCATTCTCGCGGCTATTCAATCCGTAGAGAGCCCGGATGGCGTGCTGGTTCTGCTCGATCTGGGAAGCGCTATTTTGTCTGCTGAGATGGCGCTGGAGATGCTAGACGAGAATCAGCGTGCGCATACTGTACTTAGTTATGCTCCATTGGTTGAAGGGGCCGTTGCAGCCGCGCTCGAAGCTTCTCTTGGTCATACGCTTGCTGAAGTAAAGCAGGCTGCAGAGAAAACGGCGCATGTAGAGCAATTGCAACAGCTAAAACCACTGAGCCAATCTGAAGAGAATATGAGCACTTCTGCTGAGGTTCCGGTGCCTGTATCTTCTCCAGATGCGGAAGTGGATGTGGTAGAAACACAATTGGTGTTAACGAATCCAGCGGGCCTACATGCTCGTCCAGCGGCATTATTTGTCCAGACGGTGGCACGTTTTCAGGCGCGTGTACAGGTATTGGTGCCGGGAAAACAGGTGAATGCCAGCAGTATCATGGGCGTACTCTCGCTTGGGGCACGTCAGGGCAATACAATTACATTGTGTGCCAGTGGTACAGATGCTGATGCAGTCTTGCAAGCGCTCAGCGAACTTGTACAGGCGAACTTTTATGAGGCATCGACCACTTCCGAAGCTCCACTTCCTTCTCCTACCAGTACAGTTCAGACTGCATTGAAGACCTCAGCAGCAAAGAATGAGTCCTGGTCGGGCATTACAACCTCAAAGGGTGTTGCCATCGGACCTGCTTTTCTTTATACCTCTGGTAGTATTGATTTGAGCGCCGTTGAGGCGCACACGATCTCTTCTCAGCAGGTTACATCTGAGCAAGCATCATTACGAAAGACATTAGAGGCGACCGCGCAGGAGCTTTCGGCACTGGCAACGCAGATGCAGGCAAGTGCTGGTCAGGCCGAGGCTGCTATTTTTGAGGCCCAGGCGTTGATGATACAGGATCCAGCTTTGCAGGATGCTGCGCTAGAGATGATAGAACAACAGTGTGTTGATGCCGCAACGGCGCTGGCCCGGACAGGCGAACGGCAGGCGATCACACTGGAGCAACTCGACAATGAACTCTTTGCAGGGCGTGCCGTGGATGTGCGCGATGTTGTCAGTCGGGCGCTACGCTCTTTACGGCAACAGGAAGTTCATCCGCCCGATCTCAGTACATTAAGTTCTCCTGTAATTCTGATTGCCCACAATTTGACGCCATCGGATACTGCTCAACTGCGACCTACAACTGTACTGGGCATCTGTACAACGCAGGGTGGTCCAACAGCCCATGCAGCGATTCTCGCGCGTGCCCTTGGTATTCCAGCTCTCGCAGGACTGAGCGAAGCCGCACTTCTTGCAATTCATTCCGGCGATGAATTGGCCCTTGATGCGGATGCGGGCCTGCTTTATCATCAGCCTTCCTCAGAACTGCGTGCTCAACTTGCATCACGTCTTGCTGTACAACAGAAGCAGCAAGCAGCAAATAAGCTTGCTGCTCAGCGAGCGCAGACGCCAATTACATTTCAGGGTCGTCGTATCTCTTTGCTGGCGAATGTTGGAAGCGAGGCAGAGGCAGAGGCGGCTCGTCAATGGGGAGCTGAAGGGATTGGATTGTTGCGCACAGAGTTTCTCTTCGCCACATCGGCGACGCTTCCTGACGAAGATGAGCAACGCAGACGCTACGTCCAGGTCTTTCGAGCCTTTAAGGGCGATGCAACGCAAAAAGTTGGCCCGATCGTGGTCAGAACATTAGATGCGGGTGCAGATAAACCTTTGCCTGCCCTGGATGCGGTGCTGGGTTCCTTTGTTGAGGCAAACCCAGCACTCGGCTTGCGTGGAATACGTATTCATCTGGCGCATCCGGAATTGCTCACGCAACAGTTGAGCGCTCTGTTGCAAGCTGCAGTCGAGGTAGATGTAGAACTGCATATCATGTTTCCAATGATTACAACCGTCGAGGAACTACGTACGGCGCGTTCAATCTTCGACCACGTTTATGAAGATTTGAGGGAACGAGGTATTGCTGTACCTGTACATGTGCCCGTTGGCATCATGGTCGAAGTGCCCGCAGCCGCCATAATGGCGTCCGAACTGGCGGAACTGGCGGATTTCTTTAGCATCGGTGCTAATGATCTGTCACAGTACACGCTGGCAACTGATCGCACCAATGCATCGGTATCGTATCTCTATCAGTCGATGCAGCCAGCGGTCCTAAGGCTGATACGGCGGATTGCCGAGGCCGGGCGGCACGCGGGAAAAGCGGTAGCCGTCTGTGGTGAGATGGCTGGTGATACGCGCCTGGCTCCTTTGCTGGTGGGAATGGGTGTGGATGAATTAAGCATGGCTCCTCCAGCTCTACCAGGTGTAAGGACGATACTGGCTACGACCTCGGCACGGAAATTGTTAGAGACAGTTGAACGCGTCGGTCATTTAAAGACGGTCGCGGAGGTGGAGCAGGTAATCAGGAATTTTGCGGAATAATGTCAGCAAAATGGGTAGGGGCCAGAATATTTTGCGCTCCTATCCATTTTGCTGCTGGTGCTGTGGGTTGTTCCTACCCTCTCTCTATATATTATTTAATATATTACATAATATATTATTCAACTTTTTTATACCGTGTGGGGTGGAAACACTCACAGCACCAGCAGCAAAAAAGCGCCAGAGACTGTGTGCTAGCTTTGGATGCTTTCACTTGTTAGCGGGTCGGTTGTGGCTTGAAAAGTACCGACAGATGGCAAATGGGCAGATGTGATTTTCAGTCGTGAGAGTAAGAAACGGTCGATCCCGTAGAAACCACAGATGCGCCATGCCAGGATCAGGAAGATTTCGAGAAGGAATAGGATTGGATTGATGCTGATTGAGCCAGCAAGCAAGTAGTTCATGTTCATCAGAGCGCCGAAGAATGCAGCGATCCCTGTGAATACGCCAAAGATCAGGCCCAGGCCAACGAAGAGTTCTCCCAATGGTATCAGGCAGGCAAATACGCCAACTCCTGGCAAGGCCATATGTTGCAGGAACGCAGCATACCAGTTCTGGATGGTGGGGTTTGATCCGCCAGCTAATGATAAGGAATGCATAAAGAAGCCATGTAATGCTGTTGCCCCATGACCACCCATGAGCCACGATCCCCCTTGTATGCGTTGACCAAATGTGCCGGGAGCGACAGAGTAACCGACGACTTTTGCAAGGCCACTGGTGAGCCATTGATAGCCGACATAGAGGCGCACAATCAGCCATAACCACGCGAGGCGTGTATCGAAAAAGAGCAGTTTCGTTGTTGGAAGTACAGGAGCCTGATTGTCTGCTTGAGGTCTGGCACGTTGAAATATTTGCATGTGAAGCCTTTCTTGAAATTGAATGTTCTAGCCAAGAATGTGTTGTGTTTTGATAAAGAGAGTTTCATAGAAATTGATCTTTCTAGTCGAGAATCCGTTGTATTTCGACAAAGAGAGTCTCATGTTTAGAATACCAGGAGTATCAAAACAAATCCGTGTGAACGCCAGTCTGATAAGCCGCATCAACAGATTTTGTGCTTAACTGAAGGTGTTACTTTGAAGATAGCTGATCTACCTCAATAGCAGTTCAATGGAGGGTAACAATCCGGTAAATGGGGAATATCCTGGGAGAGTCACAATTGGGTCTACCGTATTCCTGAAACGCCTGCCTGCATGGGCAGAGCTCGGCGATTTATGAATAGGGGACCCAATTACCGAAATTTTGGTATATATCAGGCATGCAATCAGTCATGTGTGGGTGCACGCCAATAACGTCGGTTAGCAAAAGTGTCGTCAGGTTGATTTACGGTGCTTGCAACCAGACCAACCTGAAGCAACTTGGCCAGGGCTGTGTAGACCTGCGAGATATGCATAGAAGAGATCGGGCGCTGTTTCCGATAGATTTCGGGAAAATACGAGCCCTGGTTCCGCATAATCGACCGATGGAGATCATCAAGCGCCATGCGGCCTTTGAAGTCGTAGGGAAGGGTCTGCAGGATAAGGTTGCTCAGTCCCTGCTTGGAGAGGCGCTGCTTTTCTTGTTCAATCATCACGGGTGTGGCTCGTTTCGTCCATGGCTCGCCTTCGAAACGCACTTCAAAACGACAGACTGGATCGCCTCGTTTCATGCAAGAATGTTCGCGAGTGTGCACTTTCTCGCCAAAGCGATCTGCCGAGCCGTGAATGCAGCCGTCGAGCAGCGAACAAAGCTTGCGCTTACTGTCGTAAGTAAGCAGCATGTGATTGTGATCTTCTGAGAGCACTTCGTAGTTAAAGAGCGGGGGTTCCACTCCGTCTGGTGTGCGCCGCATCTGTGCATGTGCATCACGCATTAATAACAGCAGGTCATAGGCGTTCCACGCCTGAGCAAGCAGGTAACCGCAGAGATATTCAACCAGCCCATTCATCATGAAGTAGTGCCCATACTCAAACATCAGGCGATCCTCAGTCAAAGAGCTGATTTGACTGGCGCTATGTAGCCCTTGTATGAGCTGTACATCGGGGTATGTTCGGCCAGTTATAGGCAGTTGATCTCTCGTTTCGCCTATGCTTTTTCGATAAGTATCAACAAAGTCCGATCCAAAGCGGTCATTCAGGTACTTTTCCCAGACGACAAAAATAATGCCTTTCATAGGTAGATACGTTTTCCTTTCTTAAAGAGTAGCTCCATCTCCAGATTCCGTTATCGTTTTGCGTATTTTACAAAAAAGATGTATTGAATGCAAGTAATTTTGAAAACGTGGTAATAAAGTAATAGTGCACAAGAAGGTTGTGGCTACATTTACTGCCTGTTCGGTGCTGTATAGATAATTTGCTAACAAGGCAATTAAGGAAGCGTCCTTTTGAAACTGATGTTGCCGGTCGGCACGTGCTATATAAAGAGCGGGATAATTATCATCTCCTGGCTTGAGTAGGAGTCTGCCCATATGTCTGACCATAAAGAAGTTCCAATAAATAAACATGATGAGATGAAACTGATTCTCATCATCGAGGATAATGCCCAGATTGGGGAAACGTTTGTGCGTATCATTTCGGAAGAAACCGCTCATCAGGCGTTGTTGGTGCCGGATGGTGCGCATGCACTGGAGATCGTCAAGGAGCTTCGGCCTGATCTGATTATGCTAGATTATCATCTTCCGCGTATGAATGGGCTGGAGGTTTATGATCGGTTGCATGCTATCGAGGGGTTGGAGCATGTGCCTACTATTCTGACTACGGCAGGTGTGTTAGAGCATGATATCCAGGAGCGTCATCTCATAGGCATTAGTAAACCTGTTGATCTGAACAAACTGCTCAATATCATAGAGGAATTGCTCTCTGCCTGATTAGTTTGTTGTTTCACGCAGCATGCTCCGGTGTCGTATTTGGGGCCAGTGCCAGGCGACGAGGATGACAACGAGAATAGTACAATGCCACCGGGTAGGTGAACATGCGTGGACGCGATAAATCTGGTCCCTACGCATGTTCACCAACGTTTTACCTGGAAAGACGGAGCTCCATAATTCTATTGTACGATACGGGGGTAGAGCAAGGCACCGATGGTGGTCAGGATAGCCGTGATTGCCAACAAAACGATTGCGTCAGTTCCAAGACCGAACTTGCTGGTGCCACCAGTAAGCATGAGCGCACGCAATCCATCCACGACATAGGAAAGAGGGTTGACGCGAGCAATTACTTGTAGCCATTGAGGCATAATTTCTATGGGATAGATGGCATTGCTGGCGAAGAACAACGGCATGGTCATTACCTGTCCGATTCCCATGACGCGATCGCGCGTTTTCAGCAGGCAGGCGATGATCAGAGAGAATGTCGAGAAGCAGGTTGCTCCAAGCACAACAAAGAAAGCGACTCCCAGTAATGCGAGGGGATTCGGGTTGATATGAACGCCCAACAGTAGTGAGAGGATGTAGATAACGATAGCCTGTGGGAGTGCACGAGCTCCTGCCGAGACCGATTTGCCCAGAACCAGGGCGGCTCGTGGTGTCGGGCTGGCAAGAAATTTGTGGATGACGCCCAGATCGCGCTCCCAGATAATCGTGATACCAAAGAAGATCGCGATAAACAGGACACTCTGGGATAGAATGCCGGGTGCCAGGTAGTCAATATAGGGGACATTTCCGGTCGGAATGGCGTGGGTCCGGGTAAAGACTCCGCCAAAGATCACGAGCCAGAGAGCTGGTTGGACGCTGCGTGTGATCATGTCGGTTGGATCGTGGCGCAGCTTGCGTACCTCCCACTCCGAAATCGTCAGCGTCTTGCGTACAAAATTGACGAGGTAGGCGAGAGGTGAAGAGCGTTCTGGCTGTTTTATTTGTATGGTATTATCCGAGTCGTTGTGCTGTACGGCGTGCTCGCGAAGTGTCACGGTAGCTTCCTCCAGATTCCAGGGCGTCGCCTGCATAATGTACGAACACATCATTGAGTGTGGTATCTGCCCCCCCGACAGCAGCCTTGAGCGCATCGGGTGTATCGAGGGCCACGATGTCTCCTCGGTGCATAATTCCCACCCGATTACACAGGCTATCGGCTTCTTCCATGGAATGAGTTGTCAGGAAGATGGTCATATCGGTTTCGGCGCGTAACTGCATGAGTTGGTCCCAGATTGCCTGGCGGGCGATGGGATCAAGTCCCACCGTTGGCTCATCGAGGAAGAGTACGCGTGGCTGATGCAGAAGTGATTGTGCGACCTCCAGACGCCGGATCATGCCACCCGAGTAATGCTGCACGAGCTGATTGCCAGCCTCCGTAAGACCGACAAAGGATAACACCTCGTGTACGCGTTGTGCACGTGTATTGCGCGGGAGGTCATAGAGTTTGGCGAAGATCAGCAGGTTCTCATAGCCTGTCAGAGAGCCATCGGCGGAGAGTGCCTGTGGGACATAACCAATATTGCGGCGCACACTTGCTGTCTGGTGCATAATATCAAAGCCTGCAACGCGTGCGCTTCCGGCTGTTGGTGGTAGCAGAGTTGTGAGCATTTTAATCGTTGTACTTTTGCCTGCACCATTTGGCCCAAGCAAGCCAAAAACCTCACCCTGCTCGACTTCAAAGCTTACACCGTTGACGGCGGTATGCTCACCAAAGCGCTTGACGAGATTCTGTACTTCAATGATTGCTGTCATGGTTCCTTTCTTCCTGGTTTATGCTCCTGCTGTATTCAGGAGTACACTCGATCTTTTTTCTTAGATGATCAAGTAGTTAGATGGTCTAAGTAAATTGTAACAGGCATGAGTGCAGAATGCAAATGTATTAATTAGCCAATTTATACTGGGGCTATTGGTATGAATGCCTATGAGGAATGAGTAAAGGCCGAATGATCGCATTGGTTGACAGGAAATGATTTGGCGGGATGCGCAATCAGAGTTGTGAAACCATTGAGTATTCCGTGGGGCCGTCATCGTGCTCGTTGGCCCCCGCAGAATACTCAATGGCTTCCCTACTCTGGTTGCCAAAGTTTCTCCAGGAAGGATGGAGATCCCATTTTATTTACAATAATGTCCAATACTCAGCAGCGGCCTCAGCATTATGCGCCACATCGGGCGAAGTTGCGACAGGAGTTTCGCTTTCTATATAATGTGTTTCTAGCTGCTTGTCACGATAATCACTAAATGGATCGAGAAGTTCATCATCGTCATTGATGACGGGAGTATGTGCTATTGTTGCAGGTTCCCGTGAGACTCCATTGTTTATTGGCCTTGCGGTAGAGGATGCGTCAGTAGTTGGGGGCATCACACCACTGGCCTTGATCTCGTAATATTCGGTCAGGCGCATGGCAATTAACTTGCCTGGCTGATCGATCATATGATACTTTAAGGCATCTTGCCAGAGAGCATCGAGGGCGTTAGAATCTTTGAGCAAGGCAACTGTAAAGTAGAGATACCTTTCTACATCTTGTGGCATACATGCCCCTTTCTATCAGAATGCATCATGGAACTCCTGATTGTGCTGGAATGCTTCAGGAGATTGCCTTAACCCCATTAGCGCCAGTAGCCTGAATTTTCCGGATCAACAGATTACCGGCCAGGTTGCAGTAGCCAATACCATTGGCATGGATGGGATCATCCGGGCGTGTCAGGTGGGGGATGCGTTTCTTCAGAAAGTTATGGAAGTAGAATACGCCGCCACCAATATTCAATACGGGTCTGAAGCTTGCGGCAACGGCATCGCGGTCGCTCTGCCTCCATGCCGAGGCGACGAAGGAGACGATCTCGCTGGCAACTTGAGTGACAGCTTCCTTCGCAATGCGTTCCAGCTCGTGGGCTCCGATAGTTTTGCCATACACGGCGATCTCGGGGTAATTGAGGTCACCATGAGAAGCGTGGGCGAACATGATTTCGCGAGCTTCAAGCAATGAGAGTGAGCGATCATATTTGCCTTCAAAGGCGTCCATAAGCATCTGAGTTGCGGTCTCGACTCCAAGTGGCTTGCCTTTGCAATATTCGCTGACAGGAACCTGTCCACGAGCTACATAGAGGTCTGTCGTACGACCGCCGATATCGATGACCGCGCTCTCTGTCGTCTTGCTGGTCAGCTTTTCCCCGTAGGCGATGAGAGCTCCCGCGCCTTCCATGACCACAGTAGCAACTTCGATAGTGACACGTTTCAATGTCTTGCCGTTGTCTACAGTAAAGACGTGGGTGCCATCCAGAGCTGTTTTGATAGTGTTGCGTAGGGCAAGGTTCTTAATGTACGTTTCGGCAGGCAGACCAGTGACCACGTAGAGGCCAAACTCAGTCTCAGGAATGAGCGTGGAGGCGATGGTGAGCAGGCCGCGCAGGCTGTATTTGCTTGCATAGCGCTGAATGTCGCCGCGCCCATGGTAGACATCGACGGCTTGTTGTAACGCCAGTTCACCAACGGCGTAGGCCATTGATTCGCCGTAAAACTGGATGACGTGTGAGTTTGACTGTTCTACATTCATACCGAGGACGCCCAGATTGTGCATAGCACTGGTGTCAGCCTTGGCGAAGGCTGTAGGAAGACTTAGCGAGTACGTTTTGCCGTTAATGACTGTGACTCCACCCATCTCTGCATTGCCAAAATCATGTCCATAAGGGTACCATTTCATAAAGATGATTCCTTTCAGAGTTATCACCGTGTTATCCAAATAAAAATATTGTCGATTTATTTACTAAACGAGTTAACTCGGTACTTGTATCGCTTTCCTGGACGTTGATAGCCCAAAGTCCTGATTTTTTCAAGATGCGCTTCTAAAGGGCCAGGTGGAGGAGGATTTATCGGCATGTTGTGTTGAAAATGAAGGGGATGCTTCTATATTGGGGGTTCCAATCAGTTCCTGAACGGTATCAGAAATTGTGGAGAGCCGTAAACCGGTAGGGAAGCCATTGAGTATTCCATGGATGCTAACGCACGCGGTCACGGCTCCACTAAATGGCTTCCCTACCGGTTTGGCGTGTTTTATCTGGTAAAAAGTGTCAGTGAGACTACCTTACATCGCTGCTTGCAAAGCACGGGTCACTTCCTTGCTGTCATACTCTTCTAAGGAGCGATGCACGAGCGAGTAGCCGACTCCTCGTACCGTTAAGAGGTGAGCGGGATTGTTAGGATCCTTTTCTATTTTCTGGCGCAAGTGCTGAATGTGGGCTTTGATTAACCTGGTATCTCCATAATTACTGAAACCCCAGATGTGAGAAACGATCTGATTGCCTGTACATACATTATTCGCATTAATGGCAAGAAAGCGCAGTAACTTATTTTCTATTGGCGTGAGGTATTCAGTTTTGTTATTGACGCTGACCTTGCTGCTAACTGCATCGATACGAATAGGGCCGATAGTGAGAATGGAAGGAGTTGGTGCTGTGTGCATGGAACGTCCCCTACGGCTGAGTGCGTGAATGTGTGCCAGCAATTGGCCAGGGAAGAATGGCTTACGCAGGTAAGCATCGACTCCCGACTCAAGGCAACGAATTTCATCCTGTGAATCAGTTGCTTCCGTTAAAGCCAGAACCAGTGTATCATGCGTGGTGCGCATATCACGACAGAAGGCCAATCCTTCTTCCCCTTCCATGGCTGTTTCTATAATCACGAGATCTGGCTCCTGTTCCTCCCATATATGTTGCGCTCGCTCCAGAGTGTAGGCACGATACACTTCATACCCCACGGTCTTTAACCAGCTTGAAAGCATCTCAATCAAATCTCGATCAGTATCAACCAGTAACAGTTTCATTGTGTTCCCCCTATGATTTTTTGGACTTCCAACAATCGCGAGCTGATGATTATTGCTTCAGCTCAACACGTTTCTGCCTGCTCTCAATCAGGTGCCGCATGAGAGACCTTTGTGTATGTGTGGTGTTCATTTATACATATCCCCTTACCTTTTACTCACTGTAGATGGATCTTGCATACGTTTCTCTTGACCAGGTTGCTGAAAAGACACTTTAGGATCAAGGAAGTGATATGTATGTATCTATCTGCACCGACACTATGAATGGTACACTACAAAAGTGTTGGGAACGTTGTCGGAAATGTTGAGAAATGGGAATGATGGATAGGAAAAAAGTATAGATGAGTGCAGATGTGTTAACCTTGTTACGGTACTACAATAGTAAAATTTCCCGTCAGTTATTTGTTTTATGGAGATGTGTGTGATTTTTTATGGAATTCTATTGACTTTCATCTTGCTCGGCGTGTAGGGGTAGGGCTTATGCGTTCTCGCCACTCCTCGCGCCTGCGGCGCTCACAACGGAACAGAATTGAGGTTGTTGTGGGACCGCAGCCCCACAACAACCTCAATTCTGTTCTCAAGATGCCCCGTCCTGTGTCGATGCTGAGCAAAAGGGTTATGTTCTCTATCAGGCTGCTCCATGACCCAGGACCATGACCGGAACAGTCATAACGATAAGTTTGAGATCCTGGCGCAAAGATTGTTGACGCAGGTAATCAACATCCATCTGTATCATCTGCTGGAAGGAGACCCGGCTGCGTCCGTACACCTGCCATGGTCCCGTTAGTCCCGGTTTCCCGAGCAGGCGTAAACGATCCTGTGGACTGTATAAGTCAACCTCGTAGTGAAGAGCAGGGCGAGGACCCACCAGGGTCATTTCGCCGCGTAGCACGTTGAAGAACTGGGGAAGTTCATCAATGCTGGTTTTGCGGAGGAAGCGACCAACTCTAGTAACGCGTGTATCATTCGTCAGTTTATAGCGTTTGCCGCTATCCTCTTCATGACTCAGAGTCCCGCCATTCATAAATTGTCGCGTTGCCTCACGATGCAGTGCGTCATTGCTGTTATGATACATAGAACGGAATTTGAGCATTTCGAACTCTATTCCATTCTGTCCGACTCGCTTCTGACGAAAGAAGATAGGCCCTTTCGAGTTGAGGCGGATCATGAGCGCAACGATGGCGGTGAGGATGCACAGTGGAATAAGAATAAGCAACGTGAATACAATATCTACTACTCGTTTAGTGCGTTGATAGCTATAATCAACGTGAAGAACCTGAATTGGTGCGGCGTGAACGCTCATATGTGTTATAACTCCTGGATCGGTAAATTTTCTTTCAAGAGTTAGTGTACGCAATATAAGTGTAAGAACCGTGCTATTCAACGTAGAGAAATTGTAGAAAAGTGATCTGGAAGTAGTAAAAAAATAACGGTCTACCCTACGCCTATAATGAATAGGCGTAGGTAGAATCATTTTCTTGATAATTGAGCTGGAATTGAGCACTGGTAGCGCCAGGGAGGCTTGCCAGGTTCCATTGTCCATCCTGGTATTGTGGCTGGAATTGCATACGTTGTTTCCACCAGTGTGCGACATCACGCGGCAATGCGTGCCAGTATCCCTCTCTCTCCTGCATGTTTTTTAAGAGATCCTCATAAAGGGTCCAGCACTGTTTCGAGCGCAGGTAGTCAGGGTGGACATTGACCAATGCCATTCCGTGCCATTGTGCAAGAAAATCTACTTTGTCTGTCCAGAGTGCTGGAGTTTCTGCACGTAGAATGTTAGCGAGCGTATTATCTTGTGTGAGCGTATAGGGTAGCTCCATAAATTTTCCTAGCTGGAACGGCCATATACTCATAGTTCCACCAGAGAGAGGCTCATGAGGGTCGGTATCAAAAAAGGAGAGATCGTATTCAACATCTAACGCCTGCATCCACTCAGGGTTACGATGTGTATAAGGTGTACGAAAACCAACCGCTCCCCATTCGTGCAGGTACTCGTTGATCTTTGCAGCTCTGCGTTCAAAGCTGGGACGTGATGAAAAGAGCTTGCCATCATGCTTGAGGCCATGAACACCAATTTCAAATCCTCGCTGTTTGAGATCTTGTAGCAGGCCAGTATCTATAGGGTAGCGCTCCGGTACAAAATTGAAGAGAGAGCGGAAGCCATACTGTTCTTCAAGATCTGCCACCGCCTCCACAAAGGTCGCACCCTGCTCTTCCTCTATATCGTGAGTAATGACAAACGAGTAACGCTTATCATCGGGCCATAAGTTGACGTAAGGAATTGAGTCGAGTCCGCGTTGTTCTAATACGCAGGCGAGGACCTGAAATTGGAAGCGTACATAACGATCTTCAACGGGCCAATTGAGGGGGAAATGTGCCTCCTGGCTCTGGCGATAGTGTTGTCTGCCAAGGGTGCGAAGGGAGCGTGGGAGGAATGGTTTTACCTGGTAATAGAGGCGTTTGGCGAAGCTAAGTTGCCATTGTTTCGGTCCATAGGCCGCTTCTCCCAGTACGCGTGGGAGTATATCTTCGACATTGGTATCTGATTCCATATCCAGGAGTGCCAGAGCTTTTTGTGCCGCCTCGTTCCACTCTTCCTGGGTAATGCGTGGTTCGACTAATGTTTGCCAGAATGTATCATAAGTATTTTTGGAGTATAATTGTGATCCATTTTTTATAGAAGAATAGTTTGTCATAATTTTCCTCATGATGATTGTATGTATTTACCTTTTAAAAGAGTGACTTTTTCGTTCGCAATTTAAAAATACAATGGTGAAGTATCGAAATCGTAGAGATGACCATACAGAAGTTGGTATATATTGCCGATACGGTACATATAAGTAGTCCTTTGGGAAGAGAGAAACGCGTTTTGGAGTTCTGGATCTCTTGTTCGAGGGGAGCTACGATGCAGAAATTGGAGGAAACCCTCCATTTTTCTGAAAATAAGGTCAGGTATATGGTCTTATTTTTACTATCTTTCTTTTGTAAAGAGACTAATTCTCAACCTGTATCTTAGCTGCATCTATACCAGATCGTGCTAAGCTGATTGCGAGTAGTTTTAATCAAAGAATAGCGAAGTAAGTAAGATGTTTGGAGAAAGTAGTGTTTTTTAGTGTTTTTCTCAAATGAGGAAAATGGTGTTGTCTTTGTACGATGATTGTTGAAGGAGTAAACCTGTATGCAGGTTCCACTGGTAGATTTATCAGCTCAATATCATACCATCAAAAAAGACGTAATGGCAGCTTTTGAAGATGTGCTTGAACATATGCAGTTGTTTCTTGGCCCACGTTGCCAGGCGTTTGAACAAGATTTTGCCTCGTATTGTGGAAGCGATTATGGTGTTGGTATTTCATCCGGTACGGAGGCCCTTGAGCTGGCGCTACGTGCCTGTGATATCGGACCTGGCGATGAAGTCATCACTGTCGCGAATACCTTTATTGCCACCGTAGAAGCAATAGCCCTGGTAGGTGCGACTCCTGTTTTCGTCGATGTTGAGCCCGATACCTACACTCTAGATTATCGCCAACTTGACCAGGTGCTTAGCGAGCGCACACGCGCTATCATCCCTGTTCATCTCTATGGCCAGTCGGCGGATATGCAGCCTGTGCTAGACTTTGCGCATAAGCATGGACTGCGCGTCATTGAAGATGCTTCTCAGGCGCATGGCGCAACCTATGCAGGTCGACGCGTTGGTAGCATGGGCGATATTGGCTGTTTTAGTCTCTATTATAGCAAGAATCTCGGGGCGTATGGTGAAGCAGGCATCTGTGTAACGAGTGATAATGAGCTGGCTGAACGCCTGCGTCTCTTCCGTGATCATGGCTCTCGCATACGTTATCAGCATGAGGTTATGGGAACGAACGGTCGTCTGGACGAACTGCAAGCAGCAGTATTACAGGTGAAAATGCCTTACCTGGAGCGTTGGAACGAAGCGCGGCGAGCGCTGGCTCATATATATGATGAGCAGTTGCGCGACGTGGTGGAGGCTATTCCTGTTGTACGCTCCTGGGCTGAGCATGTGTATTACGTCTACGTTGTTCAGGTTCCAGAGCGAGATCAGTTTCGTCAGCTCTTGCAGCAGCAAGGGATCAGTACAGGAGTTCACTATCCTATCCCTTTACATCTGCAACCTGCGTGTGCACCTTATGGATATAAGCATGGTATGTTTCCTGTGACGGAGGCCGCATCTGAGCGTATCGTCTCATTGCCGATCTATCCAGAGATGACTCAGCAACAGTGTGAGTATGTCGTGCAGGCGGTGAAGAGCTCTCAGGCATCTCATGCGCTGCGGTAAATTCTGAGTGGTGAAAGGATATGCCTTTTGCCACTCCATAGGAAAAAGTACTAAAAAGGGGGAACACATGAACACAAAGGAACTACGTTTTGCTGTGATTGGTTGGGGATATTGGGGGCCGAAGATTGCACGTAATCTTGATGCATTGCCCCATGCCTCTGTTGCTATGATTGCGGACCTCGATGCTCGCCGTCTGGCAGGCATCTCTTTACAGCAGCCCGGGATGCAGACAACGACCCAGCTAGAAGATGTGTTTAGTTCGGATGTCGATGCAGTCGTCATTGCAACACCTGTGCGCACTCACTATCGCCTGGCGAAAGAAGCATTGTTGCATGGCAAGCATGTTCTGGTGGAGAAGCCATTAACGGCCAACGTTGCGGAAGCGGAAGAACTGGTTGCACTCTCTCAGGACCTCAATCTTATTCTCATGGTGGGTCATACTTTTGAGTATAGTCCGGCTGTCCATGAGTTGCGTAAGCTGATACAAAGTGGTGAGTTGGGCAAAATCTATTCTATAGAAACGGAACGGGTGAATCTGGGTCTATTCCGCAGCGATATTAACGTGATCTGGGATCTGGCTCCCCATGATATATCGATTCTGCTCTACCTGTTAGGAAAGGAACCTGAGCAGGTGCGGGTGCAGGCTCATGCACATTTGCAGCCACATATCCATGATGTTGCTCACCTGGACCTTGACTTCGCCGACGGCATGCATGCTCACGTTCATGTGAGCTGGCTGCACCCCTGTAAAATTCGGCGCGTCACGATTGTCGGTGATGCACGGATGGTTGTTTATGATGATACGAATCCATCTGAGATGTTAAAGATTTACAACAAAGGTGCGGATGTGCATGCAGATCCAGGCGTTTCCTATCGCTTTGGGGAGATCACCATTCCACATATTGATTGGATTGAGCCATTACGCCTTGAGTGTGAGGATTTCGCCAATTCCATTCGTTCGGGATTGTTACCACGTGCGCATGGTGGTGTCGGGCTGAGGGTTGTGCGGGTGCTGGCATCAGCTCAGGAAAGGCTTGATGCGCAGGAGAGACGCGATACGACAACATTGGTAGCGTAAGAGAAACGTTTCGATTTCTGGAAATGCAGGTCTAATTTTTCATACTGTTATTGTTGAAATAACCTGCATCTCAACCGATCAGACATGCCTTTTCAGAAATGAGCATGGTAATCTTACGAATGATAAACGATGTGCGACAAGTGAACTGTGTATTCAACACTTTTTATTATTGTGGCAAAGGAGAATATGAGCGTGAAGCAGAGTGATACTACCGTTGTGATTGGAGCTGGCCCTTACGGGCTCTCAATCGCGGCGCATCTACGAGGGAAAAATATACCCACCCGCGTTTTTGGAAAGACAATGGACTTCTGGCAGAAGATGCCAGCGGATATGTACTTGAAGTCGTTCTGGAGCGCGGCGAGTCTCTCAGATCCAGCCGGCAAGTATACCCTCAACAGGTATGCCGCCTCTATTGGATCTCGTGAGCAACGGCCCATTCCTCTTCCATTCTTCCTTGATTATTGCCGTTGGTTCCAGGAACACGCTGTTCCTGATATCGATCCTACATATGTGCGGTCGTTAAGACATGATGGAGAGCGTTTTCACCTTGATCTTGCTGATGGGCGTAGTGTCGATGCCAGTCATGTCGTTGTTGCTACCGGAATTGCATCTTTTGCCAATATTCCGGAGTTTGCACGCAACCTTCCTTCCTCGTTGGCCTCGCATACCCAGGAACATACTGATCTAACGGAGTTTAAAGGGCGCAACGTTGCTGTCGTAGGCAGGGGGCAGAGCGCTCTAGAGTATGCCGCTTTACTGTACGAGGCGGGTGCGACCGTTGAGGTAATTGCACGCGGGCCGATCATCTGGATTAATCGCAAATTGTATGATCGCACTGGTCCGGCACGTCACATCTTCTATCCGCCCAGTGATGTTGGCCCTCCAGGATTGAACTGGGTGATCGCTTATCCTCAGCTCTTCAGCCGTCTTCCAGATAAAATGCGTGACTCGATAGACAGGCGTGCTGTACGGCCAGCTGGTGCTCAGTGGTTACGTTCGCGTGTAGAAGGCAAGGTACGCCTGACGCCTGAGACGAGTATTGTGAAGGCTACCCCACAGGGAGAAGGGCTGCATTGTGAACTGAGCGATGGAACGACGCGTGAAATCGACCATCTCTTCCTCGGTACAGGCTATCAGGCTGATATTGACACGTTAAAGTTTATCGCCCCTGAATTGCGCCAGAAGGTATTGACACAGGATGGTTCTCCGGTGCAGAATACCTCGTTTGAATCTTCCGTCCCCCGCCTCTACTTTGTGGGTGCTCTATCCGGGTTTACCTTCGGGCCGATCTGTCGCTTTGTCGCAGGTGCTGGTGCCGCTGCTCACGAGATCGCGCAGCATGTTGCACGCACGACGACATACACATCCGATATATTGGTGAAGGTGTAGTACTCTAAAGAAGAAGGATAGCATATGTATCAACGTGAAAAACGGGGCGTTGTCTTGCTGGGAAGCGATTTTAAGGCTCTGGGAGTGGTAAGGAGTCTGGGGAAACGGGGAATACCGTGCATCGTCATCGACGATACGCCCCGTTCAGCCTGGTTTTCGCGTTATGTTGTGAAGCGCTTTCATTGGCGTGGACATATGGATGACGAGGCGTTTGTGCCATTTTTGTTGAGCATAGGCAAGCACTATCATCTTGAGCAGTGGGTGCTCTTTCCTACGCAAGATGAAGTCGTGCAACTTGTGTCGTGCAATGCACCGTTGCTGTCACAGGTCTATCGCCTCGTGACGCAAGATTGGAGCGTGATCCAGTGGGCGAACGATAAGCGCCTGACATATCGTATGGCTCACGAGGTCGGCGTGCCCTGCCCTGGTACCTACTATCCGGCTAATGAGGACGAACTGGCTGCGCTCGATATTATGTTCCCTGTGATTATTAAGCCAGCCATCTCAGTAAAATTTCAATATGCAACACGCCTCAAAGCACTGCCAGCTAGTTCGCGCGAGGAACTCCTTGAGCAGTACCGTACTGTGGTAAAAACTATTCCTGCCGATGAAGTAATGGTGCAGGAGATTATTCCGGGCGATGGACGCACGCAGTTTTCTGCCGCGGTTTTCTGTGAGGAAGGGCGTATTCTCACCGGAATGACGGCGCAGCGAACGCGTCAATATCCTATCGACTATGGGTTGGGTAGTAGTTTCGTTGAGGCTGTACCTGTCCCGGAACTCTTTGAGCTGGCTGAAAAGCTTCTTTTACATATGCGTGTTTCTGGGATGGTCGAGGTTGAGTTCAAGTATGATCGGCGTGATCAGCAGTACAAACTGCTCGATATCAATGTGCGTCCGTGGGGTTGGCATACGCTCTGCATTGCCTGTGGGCTGGATTTTCCCTATATGCAGTATTGTGCTGTCGTGGGGCAGGAGACGGTAGCGCTTTCTACCAGTCCCCGTTATGGAACGCATTGGATTCGCATGTTAACAGACCTTCCAGCCGGGTTGCAAGAGATACGAGCAGGAATTACGACGCCATATGCCTACTTGAAGTCTTTACGCGGCAAAACTGCATTTTCTGTCTTCGATTGGCGCGATCCAGTACCCACATTAGGGGATTTCCTGATTGCCAGTTCACGAACTATCCGGGGAGCGGCAAAGCGTAAACACAAATAAGTCTGTAAAAGGGAAAAGAACCATGATCGATGCATTCCCAATCAACACCTCCTGGAGTGAGCATCTTGAAGAACAGGTGAGAAACCTGTTCTACTACGATGCACGCTGGTTGAAGCTGCTCACCACGTTCTATGGATACCAGATTATTCCTCTAACGACCACGAACGCGGATGGGCAAATTACGGGTTTCCTTCCACTCTGTTTCATCAAGAGTCCGTTGACGGGGCGGCGCCTGGTATCTCTTCCGTTTTCAGATTATTGCCCTCTGCTTGCTGTTGATGAAGCGGGTGCTACCCAATTAATCGAGCAGGCACTTCATATAGCGCAGGCAAAGAACGTGAAATACCTGGAACTGCGTTCAGGGGTTAGCGAGGTGTTGGAGAAACGCTCAGATTTTAGCATGAACAATTTATATGTGAACTGGATATTGCCGCTCTCAGCCAGTGCTGAGGAGGCATGGTCTGCTCTACGTAAGCCAGTGCAGCATCAGATCAAAAAATCGCAGAAAGCAGGCGTACAGGTACGTACGGCACAGAGTCGTGAAGATATGGATATCTATTACAGGCTTCATCTCAACACGCGTACGAAGAAACATGGGATGCCTGCCCAGGCGCGGAACTACTTTCTTACGTTGTGGGATACATTCGCGGAGAGCGGAACAATGCGTCTGTTGCTGGCTGAATCTGAAGGAACGCCCATTGCTGGTATTATTCTCTTCGCAGCGGGTTCCACGCTCCATTATGCGTATGGAGCTTCTGATGAAAACTATCTGAAGCTAGCTCCCAACAATCTACTTTTCTGGGAAGCAATCACCTGGGGGAGTATGAACAGCTATACATCGCTAGATCTTGGGCGCACGGCCTGCAATAACGCGGGGCTGATGGAGTTTAAACGACGTTGGGGGGCTGTCCAGGAGCCTATGCCTTATTATTATTATCCGCAGACTGCTGGTCTGGCATCCACTTCGGAGAGTAGCTGGAAGTATCGCGTGCTTACAAATAACTGGCGTAAGCTACCGTTAGCAGTGGCAGGGCCGTTGGGCGCGTATGTGTATAAACATCTGGGGTAGAAGAGGTTCGTGTAGGGGCCAGATTTAGCGTGCCCAGGTGTCACTGATCCTATAGTGACACCTGGGCACGCTAAATCTGGCCCCTACGTTAACGTTAGTGTTAATACATAACGATTTGCGTACTATAGCTCGTATTGTCATAGAGCCATGCCGCGTCATCCTCTTGTATATTGATGCAGCCGTGTGTGCCATAATCCGCACTCACATTGCCGCTTGAGTCAATGTGATAGAACTGCGTATCGGGACCGTAATTATTGCGCCACCACGAATCATGCAGATAGTAGCCACCCTCGTGATACAAAATCGCGTAATTGATCGGCGTATCGGGATACCAGTAGGGAGAACCCTTTGGATATGGCGATTTAAATGTTGTATTCGTTAAACGCCACAGCGGAGTCCACAAGCCCGGCACAGGTGGTAATTCTGGGCGACCAGCCGTGATCAGGAAGGAGCGCACCAGTTTGCCATTCTCGTAGACGCGCAATGCTTCTTCAATGAAGGAGACGACAATGACCTGCGAAGAATTCAATTTGTAGTAGTCCAACAACTTCTGGTCAGTCGCATGCACCTGACTATAAGGTGTGCTGTCCTGGGCATCTGCTTCCATCATATGCAGGTGGAAGCTGGCGTTTTGCGTATCAGTCACGACCTGCTGGAAATCCGTGGCTGTTACGGCATTGGCCAGTTCCCTATCCAGATCTTCGCCGATACCCTTGGCCATGTAGGGACCATCGAGAGGATAGGTGACTCCATTATACTTATCAAAGTACTGATGTGCATTGCCCCAATTGGCGACCTCCGTATGAAATTGCTTGATCAGGCTGGCGGCCTGACCTTTCAGTAGATCACCTTGCATGGCGGCCAGGTCGCTATCGATCTGTTTTGAGAAAGTCTGGAAGTCCTGCATCGTTTTGACGTTTGCCATTTGAGCGTTGGCTGTGTCAGAGTTTCTTTTGATAGCTGGTCGTATCGATACCGTCCTGCTTGAGTTGCTGAATCGCCTTACTCAGCTCATCTACTCTAGCTTTTGTCAGCACAGGGATCGCCTGTACGAACATTGATGTTGCTTGCTGGTTTTGTGCATCGATAGTCTGGTTGACTTGCTTGAGAGTGTCCGGTGTCGTCGCATTGTCCACGATGTTTTCATCATCGTCATAGTTCTTTTGCAGAGCTGTGACATCCTGGTTCCCCTGCTTCATAAGCAAGATCACCTGGTCGAGCGTTTGCAACTTGTCCATACTATCCGGCAGCATTGTAATGGTAGAGACCGCACTCATGACGCTGGTACTGATAGCTGCGAAATCTTTCGGCAGATGCGCTTTTTGCATACTCGCCTGATTCTGGTTATAGAGCTGAGTGAGCGCATTCAGTGGCAGGCCAGAATGTTGTTTGGCGGCCAACGTTTGCTGCAAGGTGCCTAAGTTATCTTGCGCTTGCTGTGCCGTTTGCTGAGTACAGACATCAATAATCCCTTGCGTCTGTATTGTGAGCTGTTTGTAGCGTGTCGCAACATTCTGATAGTAATCGGTAACAGCTGTACCATTAAAGAGTGCAAAGGGAACCTGAGTTGCCTTGATTGACTGCTCTTGAGTAAGAACCGGCTTCAAATCAGTAGCGGGTGTACCAATGGTCTGCGCATAGTGGAGCGTTTGATCGAGCGAGGCCCGATTCTGGTTTGCTTGCTGTTGCGCCTGAGGATCGCTGCCATTGCATGCGCTGAGCAGGGTAGCCATGATACTCAATAGCAGAAGCGTAAGTACTGCTCGAGTTGCATGCTGCATAGTTTTGTGCTTGCGGAAATGAAGAAGGCTCTGTCCATAATCTGGTTTCTTGTGCATTTCACATCCCTCATGTGTGCATATCCATAAGCCGTGCATAGAAAAGGTTATGAGATAGATATATTGATATATGTGATAAGCAATGTATAGTATTAGAGGGAAAGGTGTCAAGAGGTATGGGACTAACGGTGTATGGTTCGTTGGGCCTGAGGACACGTTCAGTCCCGTATCGTCTCCCGTCTTGCAATAGCTATGATAAGCACTGCGCTTAAAAAACCTGGTTAGATTGAAGCTCAGGTATGAACACAAAGAACAAGAAGTTACACCTACGCTAAGTTTATCTATATTCTCTGAACACTAATAGTGCCATAATTACATAGAAAATGTTCTACATTTCATCTGTGAACAGATAGAATGTTACCTGTGGAAGAGGATATGTGGCAGGTGCTGGTAGCGTCTATCCTGTAGACATTAAGAAAGAGAGTATCACTTGGAAGATCGATATAAAGACGGAACATACCTGGAGAAAAATCCTGGCTGGCATGTGGAGGAGTCGGCCTGGAAAGCGCTGCAGATTAGCCGCATGTTGAGGTTGCATAATCTGGTGCCTGAGACTATCTGTGACGTTGGTTGTGGAGCAGGTGAGGTTTTGAGGGAGCTTCAGAAGCGGGTGAATGATCGTTGTATCTTATGGGGATACGACATTTCTCCCCAGGCAATAGCTATGAGTGCATCAAGGGCGAATGAGCAGCTTCACTTCAAACTGGCTGATATTCGGCAAGAGCAGGATGTAGCTTTTAATCTCTTGCTGGTGATGGATGTTATCGAGCATCTTGAAGATTTTTTTAGTTTTTTGAGAGCAATACAGCCAAAGAGTCAATATAAAATACTCCATATTCCGCTTGATCTATCAGTGCAGACGGTTTTACGCCCGGATGGCTTATTGCATGTGCATGATAGCTATGGGCATATCCACTTCTTCACCAGAGAGATCGCCATTGCATTGTTGCAGGATGCAGGGTATGAAGTGCTCGATAGCTTCTATACTTCTAGAGCGATTGAGATTCCAACGGATATGCTGCGTAGAAAGCTTCTTAACTATCCACGCAAATTCCTGTTCACTCTCAATCAAGATCTGGCTGCTCATTTGCTAGGCGGGTTTAGTCTGTTGGTATTGGCAAGATAGGATTACAGAGCGTTAAGCAACTCCTTGCGCTTGCTATCCTGCTGCGCAAGCGTGAGAAGCAACTGTTGATAGCGCTCGGCCATGACCTCCCAACGATATGGTGTGTAGTCTTTCGCGGCCTCGTTAATCATATGCAGACGCTTCTCAGGGTGCTGGTAGAGATCAATAATTGCAGCAGCAAAACTATCTACGTTAGCTGGTTCACATAATATGAGTGATTCGGGTCGGAACATCGAGCGGATCGCGGGTGTCTCTGAAGCGATCATGGGGCGGCGCATCAAAGCGAATTCGTATGCCTTTGTTGGTAGAACGAGGTCCATGAAGCCATCGGAGCGATAAGGGATGATGCCGATATCTCCGTGCAGTACGAAATCGACCAGCTCTTCGGATGGACAGGGATCGGAGAAACGTACGTATTCGCTGATGCCGAGTTCACGAGCTAGAAGCTTTAAAGAAGGAATAGCCTCGCCGCGTCCTTTAATATCCAGGTGCATGTATGGTGCAACCTGTAGTGCCTGTGCAAGTGCTTGAATAGCTATGTCCAGGCCATTACGTTTCGCTATGGTGCCGTGATACATCAAGATCAATGGGTTGTCCTTGCCGGGCGCTTCCATTGAAATTTCAGTGCCACGTTCTGCTGGAAATAGCCTGGGGTCGGCACTATTGAGGATATTGGTGATCTTTGCTGCTGGAATGCCGCGCTTGAGCAATAGGCGCTCGAAAGGCCAGCCAACGGTGATAATGTGGTGTGCGAATAGAGCTGAAATGTGCTCCTGCCATGTTGCTAAGGGAAGGATAAGTTTGCGCAGGCGAGTTCCAGCTTTTGCGGCCATAAGTTCAGGCGAAACGTCCTGTATCTCCAGGATCACCTTTGCTCCCCTCAGCTTCGGAATAAGCGCTGAGAAAACAAGGAAGTCGGGCATATTATGGACATGAATCACATCGTATCTTTGCTTGCGATGCAGGCGTGCCACTTTTATGCCTGCCCGGATCATAAAAATGGTCCATTCGAGGATAGTAAATGGTAGTGAGCGACCAAAGCTGCGTGACATGGGGATGCGATAGACATGGACTCCATCGCATATCTCTTCTGTCCTCTGGCCTGGTTGGCGCATGCAGATGACATCTGAGGTGTAGCCAGCGCTGGCGGCAGCTTCAGCAGTACGGCGTACGAGCACATCGAAAGGATACCAATCAAAAGTAATTGCACAGACACGAAGCGAAGACATAGATTTTCAAACCCCTTTCACGTTTCTATTAAGAAGAAGGCGTACGTGCGGTACGTACCCATTCCTGGTTGTGCTTGCGACTCTTGCTGAGCACGAAGTAGACCCAGAGCTTCCAGAGAATAAATCCAGGCGTGTGTAAGAGTACTTTATAGGTTGCCCTGGGAGCACGTAGCAGGTAGAGTGCAGTGGCGATGTACGCTATAAGCCCGACCACGAGAGCAGTGCCCAGTACGATCTCTAGCGGTGAGCGGAGAAACAGTGCTGCGACAAAAACAAGGAAACAGGCTGCGATCATGGAGGAAAGAGGAGGAGTAAGCAGCTCCAGCAATGCCTCGATACGCACGAAGCTTTTTGTGCGCAGTCCCTCGCGTAAAAGTCGCCCGGCAATCTGCCATTGTGATTGCTGAGGCTCGGAGGCTTCCCAGCGTATATCCTGTGTGCGCATCTGGTCAAAGGTGATTGGCATCTGCGCACTCACGATAGCTTCTGGTACATAACGCACACGCACTCCCTGTTGAACAAGCGTGAGGTAGTATTGGTAGTCTTCTGTAACCCCAAATGCTTGCCAGGGATGGCGTGCCAGGAGGGAGCGACTTAAGCACATTCCGTTGCCTGTTAATGTCGAAGAGCCTCCGATGCCGTTTCTACCCAGGGGCCTTACATGGTTCATCAATGTGAGTGCAATCCAGCGTATGACTGTTGTAGGCGATTTAGTAATGTTGAGAACGGTGTAGCGTGCTTGCAATGCCTCGGCACCTTTTTGCAATTCTCTGTCCATGGGGCGCAGGAATAGTGGTTCTACTACTGAGTCGGCATCCAGAATAACATAGGCATCATGTGTCTGATCTTCTATTTTTTGCAGCATCCAGTTGAGCGCATAGCCTTTGCCGCGCTTTTTCTCATCGAAACGTTCATAGACACGCGTTCCTGCAAACTGGCGTGCTAAGTCGGCGGTTGTGTCTGTGCAGTTATCGGCAATGACATAAACGGTGTAGAGATCTTGCGGATAGTCAAGGTGGGAAAGACTCTCAAGCAGAGTGCCTAGAATTATTTCCTCGTCATGGGCTGGAACCAGGAGCGCGAAGTTGTTCTGGGGTTGATTGTGACCCTGGGCAGCCTCGTTGGCTCTCTTGTGTGTTCTAATGAGTGCCGAGCAGCACAAAACGCAGAGATAGACAATAGGGAGAGCAATGCATATCTCGACTCCTAGAAGTATCCAGGATAGAAAATGTGCGATAGTCATTTGAAATTCACCTTATCATTTCCGCTAGTGCGTGGTTGAGAGCATTTCCGCACCGTTTCCAACTGTACTCAGCTTCGACGAGTTCTCTGCCAGCATGACCAAGAGAGGCCCGTTTTTCCCTATTTTGCAAAAGATCTATGACCGCTTGCGCAAAGAGTTCAGGTTGATTTGCCACGCTCAAGTGTTTTCCTGTTTCCACTGCCAGGCCTTCACAGCCCAGGCTGGTTGAAACGACGGCTTTTTGCATCGCTAATGCTTCAAGAATTTTGAGGCGTGTGCCGCTACCGATCAACAAAGGTGCGATAGCTACTGATGCCGCTGCCAGATAGGGTTTTACATCTGGAACAGCACCGGTCACAGTCACGCCGGGTAGTTGTGCGAGTTGCTCAACTTCAGGAGGCGGACCTTTACCAACGATCTGCCATGTTGCTTCGGGAATCTGTGCCTGAATGCGCGGCCAGCACTCCCTGGCAAAAAACAGAACGGCCTGAATATTCGGATAGTAGTTCATCGTACCCGTGAAAACGATCCGATTGGCAACCTCCTGTTGAGCGCCGTTATTGCTGAATACTTCAGTATCGACCCCATTTGGCACAATTGCAGCATGACATTGGGGCATAAGTTGTTTCAATAAGAGATATTCTCGCTCACTGGTCACCAGCACACCCTGGGCCTTGCGACAACGTTCTAGCTCGATTGGTTTGAGCTTGCGGGCTTCCCACCAGTTGAACCATTTACGAACTGGTGACTGCTCCTGTTCGTACGTTCGTTGTAGTATTTCGTACTCAATATTGTGTTGATCAATGATTACGCATATGTTCTCAGGAATGCGGTAGGCGTCCATGAAGACACTTTCAAAGATTACTGCATCATAATGATCTTGTGAGAGGAGGTCATCAATTGCTTGCTGAATTTCCTCTTTATAATAGATATCGGCCAGGTATGAGCGATTGCGTATGATGCTTGCCAGTTGTTGTGTTCGTTTGCGTTGCAGAGATATTTGCAGCGGTATCTGACGTACCTGCTTCAGGGTAATCTCGCGCATGCTCAACTGAATCTCGTCTGTATGCTCATTTCCCAGAAAGAGCAGCGAGATGGTATGCTGACAAGCCAGGGCCTTCAAAAGGTGATAGCTACGTGTTCCTGCTCCCCACGAGGGGATGGGAAGATGTGGCGACACCATTAGTAAGTTCATTGGTGTAAATGTCCTTTTGCTGTTGATCCTGTTGATCTTGCTGATCTTGCTGATCTTGCTGATCTAAAGCTGGTAATCTGGCGAGAATTCCACAGAGCAGCCCCATATAGATGACATTTCTGAAGAAGAAGAGCTGATAGTCGGCGTAGGCGGCGATCACCTCCATCATAGTGACGCCCACGATGTAGATGGCGATCACCTGTAAGTAGGGATCTTTCAGCTTGCGGGTCGTAATACTCCCCACAATGATGATGCTGCCAAATAAGAACCAGAGCGCAAAATAGCCGATTGGCCCCAGGTCTGCCCATATCCAGTAGATGGTATTGTGTGGAACATAATTATAATAAGGATCATATACAAGCACATCTGGAAAGATGCTGGTGAGTGGTTGTGGTTGCAGAAAGGCATTGCCGAAGCCAATACCAAGTAGATTTTGTTTAACGGTATACTTCAGATCGTTGTCTTCATAGACACGATATAAATTGGAGTCAGCATTTCTTGTATCGGTGGCGGCAGGCTGAAAAATTGCAACAATTGAGCGTGCGGGTGAGCCGATACTGGACGTGCTATGTTGGAAGGCCAATACATAGGCGGTACCGAGTCCCAGGATTGTGGCCAGAGTTACGACCAGTCTGCCGCGTGCTTGCGGTTTTATCTGGAACGTCAAGACCCATGCGACTAAAAATCCTATTAAAAGAGCGATATAGTCGGTACGCCTTTGATTAGCGATGAGAGCAAAGATCACGATTGGACTTAAACAAAGAGCGGTAATGAATTGTGGGCGATAGCGATAATGCAGGCTAAAGATAATTACAAGCAAGAGTGCAGCAGCAAAGAAGAACGATTCTTCGTGGGACATGATGGAATCCTGGCCTGGTTGCAGGTGGCCATGATAGACAATGAAATAGATGTAGAGAGCCTGGAGTGATTTCACGCCGGAGCTTACAATTGCGAGCCAGAAGAAGCTGCGTAGATGGCTCTTTTTCGTGAACAGGTTGTAGGCTAATAGATAGGAGGTGAACATGTACCAGAAAGGTCGTACTTCAAGGACAATGATTTTTACGTCTCCCCCTTTGGCCATGCCGTAGATAACTCCACCAACGACACAGAGCATAAAGAAGAGGAAGGGAAACCAGAGTGCTCCACCGCGCAGTAATGGTTCACGTCGTAGCAAGCGAAATACTATCCAGATGAAAAATGTAAGCAGGATCACCAATCCAATAGGGCGTTCAAAGAAGCCTTCAAGTTGTGTTGGCCAGTAAAAGACATAGAGGTGATCAGTGAAGATGGGAGTTGGGAGCGCCTGCTGCTCAACCAGAAGGGCACTTGCGGCCACTGCATAGAGACCAAGAATGGGCCAGCGTATAAGTGCCAGCGTCAGTACCAGTGCCGCTATTATGCCAAGTGCAATGCTGAGACCGTTTTTCATCTCAAGCCACATGAATGCAGATGTGAAGCCGAGTAGCGTAATAAAAAGTACAATGAAAAGGTGCATTTCATGGCGTCGACGTGTTCGCAGTAGGTCTGAAACAGTATTTTTCGTCTCGATCGTAATTACCTGTTGTCTACGCATATCCATATCTACCTCTATGTCTAGCTCATGAAATATATAGGTAGAGAATGATAGCAATAATGCCTGCACTCAATACCACACGCGTCCAGCGATTGTTTGTACGTGCAAACACCCCTACTGCTAGAAAGAATGCTAGAAGAAAGGAGATTGTTGTCATCGTTTTATCACCACCCATCGGTTGCAAGCTCCCCGCATTTTGCGAGGATTCAGGACTTACATGAGCTGTCGCAGCCATCCTGGCACGTGGCTTGTAGTCTGGTTGAAGATAACCCCATGGACGGGTAGACCTTTGAGTAGGTGCTCGGTTTCAGTGATAAAGCCCTCGGGGGTTATTCCCATACGTACTACAATGATGAGAGCATCAACCAGCCCTGCTGCCAGTTGTCCATATGCTGTTGTTGTAATTGCAGGAAGATCAACGATCAATAGTTCATCAGGTCGTATCAGCGCATCGAGCGCTCCACGACGTTGCAAAGCACGCAACAGACCAATGGGGTTATTTTTGCTATTACCTGCTGGAATAACCGTGAGATTGTGCACCACTTCGTGGCGAACTGCTGCAAGATTACAATCCCCAGACAGCCATTCTGCCAGGCCGGGACCAGGGGGGAGGTGGAAAGCTGTTGCGAAATCTGGATGTTCCCAGTTACATTCCAATAATGTGACCGGGGTGCCATCGTCCTCGGCCATAACCTCGGCCGCCAGACGGGCTAAAAAGGATTTCCCTTCACCATGAATTGCGCTGGTAAAACCCAGACTATGTACGGGAGAAGACCCTTGAAAAAACGCAGAAACACAGATCTGTTTGCAGCGTATACGCAACATACGCGCTTCCTCAAGCGCACGTTTTGACACGGGTGGCTTTCGCTTCTGTATTTTGTTGTTCTTTATTCCCTTCGGTGCTTCTTTCACAACTGCTGGTGAGGGAACCACTTTTTCTATATCAGTAGATTTTTTGTCAATGCTTGCATCTGACAGAGGCTTCTCTCCTGGTAGCGCTTGAATGGATGTATCAATTTTCTCGTCTTCAGTCACGTTCTGATTTTCTGTATTGTTCATCATCATCTTTTTCAATTTTATGGTTTCTTCGGACATAGGAATTTCTCACAATCTCTGATCAGGGCGTCTACAAGAGATGCCTACGCCTCATCATCCGCTAGTAGCACCCGCATTGTTGCTACCGAAAGTTGAGGTATTTGCATCAGGACAGGATAGTCTGTGATCTTCTGCAAGTCGCGAGGGCTGTAGAGAGCACGATCTGGTCGGACGAGTACAACAATGTAGATGATGCATGCTAGCAGGCCAATAGCAGCTCCTGCTCCTCCGAATTCCTCATAATTTTTCGTGCGTGAAGCAGCCGCATCTGCCGGTAAAGGAGCATCAAGCGTCTTGAAGAAGGAACTGCCGCCCACGCTTTGGGTCGCGATCTGCTGATCTATGATTGCGATAGTTGATTGCAGGTTCTGTACAATCGATTCTGATTGTAGTCTCCTCGCATCGAGAAGGGCATATTGTGGATTACTCAGTGGATTCGCTCCGGACTTTGCAATCTCAGGATGAGCTACGAGATACTGAGATTCGGTATTTGCATCCGTATTCGCGGTTTTGCTCGCTTTTGCCAGTTGTGCTTGATAGCCATCCAGGAGTTGTTGGCCTTCAGCGATACTGAAGGTTTCACCTTGTATTTCGAATTGTTTAATCACAGATGCCACCACCTGGTAGGCCACTTGAGCATCGCGATTCGGATATGAAATGGTATAGACATTATAGCCAGTGGCGGTTACAACCACATGCTTAGCAATCTCTTGCGTTAATGCATCGTCTGTGAGCTGGGAATTGGACAATGTTGCCGCGCTCAGATTGAGCGTTGTTGCCAGATCAGTAGATTTTGCAACTGTAAGGGCAAAGCTACGGCTCTGGAGTAACTCTGTAAGGGCTGTCACCTGCGTCTCGGCAGGTGAAGATGCCAGATCTGTCTCCGGGCCAGTTGCGCCAATAACTGCATAGCGGCTTAATGCCCAGAGAGACGCCGACGATGAGTAAGAACGCGGCAGTTTATAAGCGATCCCCAAACCTATTACTGCAGGGATGAAAAGCATCAGAATGAGTTGCAGCGGATGGCGGAAAATGGCTTCAAGTGTTCGTGACACGCATAGCCCCTTTCGTTTAATTTCATAGATACCTTGTCCTGGTCTATAACTAAGTATACTCTCTCAGTATACTTCTGCCTCGTTGAAAATTGGTGTAATTGATGTTGCGATACAATTGACAAATGGGCTTTTGTCGTGAATATTGGTATAATTCTATCACTTTGGGGTATGAGAGCTTCATTCCTACGGGGTAAACAGGGAAGGGGCACCACACCTGGTGCCCCTTCCCTGTTTACCCCGTAGGAATGAAAACGAACAAAGTTTAACTACTATACGCCTGGATCTCGGATAAGCCGACATTTTGAGTCGAAGCACTCACGGAAGTGATGTTGAGCTGGACGCTCGTAACAGTTTTGGCGGCGAAACTGAGCGTCACAGCCGAGCCATCATTGTTGAGAGTACCGACCGCAACACTACTGCCATCACTAAATTGCAGTGTTCCTCCTGTGACCTGGTCGTTGAGGTTGGGACGGTCGTAGAGGACAATGCGACCGATTGTTTGTGGAGTCGTCCAGGTCAACTTCAGCCAACTGCCAGCTCCACCACCTATCGTCGCCCACTCTTTGGTATAATCCCCCGGATACCCATCAATCACCCCATCAATTGCTTTATTGGCGGTCTGCCCCGTGCTGGTATTTTGTGAGGATGCGGTTGCCGTTGCCGAAAGAGCGAGATCAGGACTATTTACTGTAATGGTAACGGTGGCAGGGCTGCTACTTGTTTGTCCATTATTGACCACCAGTTGGAAGGTCAGGGTAGTTGGACTGTTTGGAGCGGTGAACGTTGGTTTCACGGCAGTGGAGCTAGAGAGCGTGACAGTTGTGCCAGCGGTCTGTGTCCATTTGTAGGTTAACGGATTGTTGTTCGGGTCTGAACTGCCAGATCCATCAAGCAGGACGGTACTACTAACTGAGACTGCCTGGGCCGAACCGGCATTAGCCACGGGTGGCTGGCTGGTTCCACTACTACTGCCGTAAACCTGGATTTCGGCTAAGCCGACATTTTGCGTTGAAGCGCTCACAGAGGTGATGTTGAGTTGGACGCTCGTGGCGGTTTTGGCGGTGAAGTTGAGCGTTACAGCCGAGCCATTATTATTGAGTGTACCAACCGCAACACTACTGCCATCACTAAATTGTAATGTTCCCCCTGTAATCTGGTCGTTGAGATTGGGGCGGTCGTAGAGGACAATTTGGTTGATTGTTTGTGGAGTCGTCCAGGTCAGCTTCAGCCAACTGCCAGCTCCTCCACCTATCGTCGCCCACTCTTTGGTATAATCCCCCGGATACCCATCAATCACCCCATCAATTGCTTTATCTGCCGTTTGGCCCGTGCTGGTATTCTGTGAGGAAGCGGTCGCCGTTGCGAAAAGGGCGAGGTCGGGATTACTGTTCACTGTGATGGTGACAGCGGCAGGGCTGCTATTTGTTAGCCCATCATTGACCACCAGTTGGAAGGTCAGGGTTGACACGCTGGCAGGAGCGGTAAATGTGGGCTTTACAGTGGTGGAACTAGAGAGCGTTACCGTGGGGCCACTGGTTTGTGTCCATGTGTAGGTTAACGCATGGCCGTTAGAAGCGGAACTACCCGAACCATCAAGTTGGACGGCGGCATTAAAGGTGACCATCTGGTTCGATCCGGCATTGGCGATCGGTGGCTGATTTCCTCCACTGGATTGTGTGCCAGCTATGTACTGACGTTGCAACCATGAAGAGTAATTCGTACCTGAACAGCTTGAAGTACTTCCACAAACGTTCGGGTCATCTACACCATAAGCATAAAAAGCGTTCTGCTTGGCCACAAGATCAGCACCCGTGACGTTGGCGACAAGTGAGGACGTGGTGTAGTCTTTATACCCTGTAAAGGTATGTTGCGTTGTATATTGTTGCTGAGCCGTCTGGATAAAGTAGGCAACCGAGTAATGGTCGCTGTGATCACCATCACCATACGTGCCAACATAGTCCTGACTATTCACTTGATCCGGTTGGAAAGATGACATTAAACTGACGAGCGTGCTTATCAACGTTGCCTTCGTATAGCTGGATGTGCCATCGATGGCATGCATAGTTGAGATCGAGCCGGTCCACAATTTTTGTAGGCTCTCATAATTGGTACTCGCAAATCCAGTGCCATCAATATTCCCATCAGGGAGATGCAGGTAGGCGAGAGAGACCGTTGGTTTGCCGGTGAGCGTAAAAAGTGAGATTGGATGACCGGCAATACCTGCGTCCGTCTGAGTCCAGGTATTCGCGACTCCGCTCATCTGTGCATAGGCTACCTCTGTGCCGGCCTGACGGCCTTTCCAATAGCTGGTGGTTTCGCCATTATCTCCTGCCGTGAAGAAGATCGTTCTGACGTTGCGGCCAGATTGAATGGCATGCAACAGATCCGGACTAAGAAAGAGAAGATCATCGTCCTCATGGGCTACAAAGTTGAGCGTTGTGCCTGGTGTGCTTGCCTGGGCAATTCTGGTAGGGCTCAACCAATTCAGTGTAAGGCTTGCCGCAATTGTGCTGGCACCTACTAGAAAGGATCGACGGGGAAAGCGATTTTGTTCTTGATAGAACGTAAGTGGCAACCTCTCTAGATGCTCTTCAAGTCTTTTTTTAAACAACAGTAGACCTCTCAATCTCCCCTAAAGGATATTTGTTTTTGCCTGGCAGCAAAAACAAACTTTTCTCTAAAATGTCCTGATAATACCTGTACGATTTCAAGCATACTAATTCTGATGAAGACAAGTAAAATGATATGAGATGTTTATAAGACTCTCGGGCCGTTTGAGCATCTCTTTTTAGATTATTTGTAGCCTTGTCGTAAATCATCACTACAGTGGGAAATGTAAACAGCTTCCCGCTTTTACTTGCTTTTATAGACCGAGTATATGCCATTTTTGTAGAAAATTGGCATAATTAACGTTGAGATATGATCTCAGATACACATTATGGTTAATGTTGCGCTACTCTATTATTTAAGTTGGAACTTGCGTAGCTTCTTGCTTGCGGAATAGAACGTCCCTAAACGGTATTGGGCGCACGCAAGGTGGCATTGACTCCAACAAAATCAGGAAAGACAGCGACGAGGTGCGAACATTTTCTTACTCAATCCCGCAAATACCGTAGGGACCCGATTTATCGGGTCCCTACGGTGATGGGTGTGTTTCAGGCGCAAGAGGATTGATTCTCTTGCCTTTCTGCAATGTTTTGGAAGCAAGATGCAAGCTGGCGCTGCCTACGCCCAAACCCGTTAGTTTTTAATCTGCATGCACTTCGATTTCGGATAGGCCAACGTTGCCAGTTGAAGCACTCACGGAAGTGATGTTAAGTTGGACGCTCGTGACAGTTTTCGCTGCGAAGCTAATACTTACAGCCGAGCCATCATTGTTGAGTGTACCGATCGACACACTACTACCATCACTAAATTGCAGTGTTCCCCCTGTAATCTGGTCGTTGAGGTTAGGACGGTCGTAGAGGACAATGCGGTTAATGGTTTGCGGAGTCGTCCAGGTCAGCTTTAGCCAACTGCCAGCTCCGCCACCTGTCGTTGCCCACTCTTTCGTATAATCCCCTGGATACCCATCAACGACCCCATCGATGGCTTTATTTGCCGTCTGGTTGGTGCTGGTATTCTGTGAGGAAGCGGTCGCTGTTGCCGAAAGAGCGAGATCGGGACTATTGCTTGTTGTGATAGTGACGGTGGCCGGATTGCTATTTATTTGCCCATCATTGACGATCAGTTGAAAGGTCAGCGTTGTCAGGCTGGCTGGAGCTGTAAACGTTGGGCGTATTGCAGTTGTGCTGGAGAGCGTGACGGTTGGGCCAGCGGTCTGGGTCCATTGATAAGTTAATGGGTCACTATTGGGGTCTGAACTGCCAGAACCATCAAGTTGAACGGCCGCGTTAACCGAGGCTGTCTGGTTAGAACCAGCATTGGCTATTGGTGGTTGGTTCACCGCATTATTCTGATAAATCTGGATCTCGGCTAGGCCAACGTTTTGAGTTGAAGCACTCACCGAGGTGATAGTGAGCTGGACACTTGTGACGGTTTTGGCGGTGAAGTTGAGAGTCACAGCCGAGCCATCATTGTTGAGAGTACCAACCGCGACACTACTGCCATCACTAAACTGTAGCGTTCCTCCTGTGACCTGGTCGTAGGGATTAGGACGGTCGTAGAGGACAATGCGGTTAATGGTTTGCGGAGTTGCCCAGGTCAACTTCAGCCAACTGCCAGCTTCCCCACCTGTCGTTGCCCACTCTTTCGTATAATCGCCAGGGTAGCCATCAATCACGCCATCAATGGCTTTGTTGGCGGTCTGGCCTGTGCTGGTATTCTGTGAGGAAGCGGTCACTGTGGCGAAAAGAGCGAGATCAGAACTATTGCTCACCGTGGTGGTAACGCTAGCGGGACTGCTATTTGTCAGCCCATCATTGACAACCAGTTGGAACGTCAGGCTTGTCGGGTTGGCTGGAGCGCTAAAGGTTGGCTGCACGACGCTGGTACTTGAGAGTGCAACAGTTGTGCCAGCGGTCTGGGTCCATTGGTAGGTTAAAGGATTGCTGTTAGAGGCTGAACTTCCTGATCCATCAAGTTGGACAGTCGCATTAGCCAGTACTGTCTGGTTAGAACCGGCATTAGCTACTGGTGCCTGGTTTCCGCCACTGGTTGACGCAGTGACTGTGTATTGACGTTGTAACCAGGGTGCATAATTTGTATCGGCACAACTTGATGTACTGTTGCAAGCGAATTCGTCATCACTGCCGTAAGTGAAAAAAGCATTCTGTTTAGCCGTGAAATCAGTTCCAGTCACGTTAGCCGCAAGAGAAGAGGTGTTGTAGTCTTCATATCCTGTAAATGTATGAGTAGTAGTATAGAGCAACTGAGCAGCCTGGACGAAGTAGGCAACCGTGTGGTGGTCGCTGTGGTCACCGTCACCATAAGTGCCCACATAGTCCTGTGTGTTAATTTGATCTGGTTGGAAAGATGACATCAAACTGGTGAGTGTGCTGCTAAAGGTTGCTTTGGTGTAGCTGGACGAGCCATTTACTGCATGAATAGTTGAGATCTTACCCTGCCACAACTTCTGTAGGCTTTCAGAGTTAGTGGATGCGAAGCCTGTCCCGTCGAGATTCCCATCTGGTAGTCGCATAAAGGCGAGGGAGATTGCTGGTTTGCCTGAGAGTGTAAAAAGTGGAATCGGATGTCCGCTAATACCGGCATCCGTCTGCGTCCAGGTATCTGCGACTCCACTCATCTGAGCGTATGCAGCCTGTGCTCCGGCTTCCCGACCTTGCCAATAACTGGCATTATTGCCCGCATCACCAGCGGTAACGAAGATTGTTCTCACGCAGCGTCCTTTTTGAATAGCGTGCAGTACATCAGGATTAAGGAAGAGAAGATCATCGTCTTCATGTGCAACGATGTTGAGCGTTGCGCCTAGAGTGCATACACTTGCCGCCGAAGCACGTTTGATAGGACTAAACGGCGCAAATGTTAGACTCCCTATGATCACCACTATGCTTGCTAAGGCCAGCCAGGTAGAGAAACGACGTCGTGAATGATGTAGTCCCTTTGGTCGTTTACTCAGGTACTCTATAAGTTTTTGCTTTGACAACAGTAGACCTCTCAATCTCTCCCAAAGAATTTTTGTATGTGCCAGGCAGCAAATACAATTTTTCTTTAAAATGTTCTAATAATACCATTACGATTTCAAACTTACTAATTCTGCTGAAAGACAAGTAAAATGATATAAGATGTTTTTAAGAACCTCTGACCCTTCGAATTTTTCTTTTATATTATTTATAATCCTATCGTAAACCATCACTACATGAAAAATGTAGATCACTTCTTGCTTTTACATAGTAAGTATATTTCATCTATGTTGAAAATTGGTATAATTAATGTGGAGATTTGACCTCAGATACATTGTATGGTTAATGTTATGCTACTCTTTGTTCAAGTTGGTGCCTGGAAGACTCCTTGCTTCTAGAATAGAAAGGTGCTTATGACAAATTTAAAAATGTAAATATGTAAAAATTTGAGGAATTTTTCTATCGAAAGTCAGATCGCCAGGGACCTTTTTTACATCTAAAGGGTGATTTAGGAACCTGAGAATATTCCAGAAAGAGATCATTTGAAGAATGTAATGGCCCTGTTTTACCAAAAGGTATACACTGAAAAGTGAGGCCGAATTGTCAACAACGCATGGGTAAGTGTTTTTGCACTTTCTATCCTTTCTTGATACCGTTTCGCGACACGAAAATGTACTCTGCCACAACTCTGCAATGCTACAATTGCCGAAGAAGCGGCATGGACATCCGACTGGAGCCGCAAGTTATAATCTTTCTTCTGGAGAGAGGATTGGGAAAGGATGAGGTGATGCAGAATAAGATCCGGGTCCTATTCTTACAGTCTCAGGCACAGACCTGGTCATGGTCGATTGCGAATGTGCACCGCATGCTTCTACAACATTTTGAGCGGGAGCGTGTAGAGATATATGTGGCCTGTGCTGTAGGGATGGGAGGCGCAAAAACGCCTGCGTATGCCTTGTTTGAGGACATTCCCAATCTGCATCTGCGTCCTACAAATTTTGGCCCGAGCGTTTTCCATGGCGGCTCAAAATTTGAGATCGCGAAAAATATGTTATCCACGGGCTTAGCCGTGCCAGGCAGTATGCTTGGACTCGTCAATTATGTGAAGCGGCAGCATATAGATATTATTCATTCAGCAGAGATGCCTCGTGATGCGCTCAGTAATGTTTTTCTCGCAAGAATGACAGGGGCCAGAAGTGTCCTTCAGATGCATACAAAATGTGCGAACTGGATGAGGCCAGCAGCTCTGCGAGCCTTCAGGCAGGCCGATGGCATTATTGGTGTTTCAGAATTTGTTGCTCAATCCGCTATTGCGATCGGGTGTCGGCCTGAAAGAGTTTACCATGCGCTCAATAGCCTGGATGCCACTCGTTGGGATTACCAGATAGATGGAAGCTCATTACGGCAGGAATTGAATATTCCACCTGCGGCCCTGGTCTTTGCAATTGTGGGGCGGGTGGCACCTGGAAAAGGGCATGAAGCGCTTTTAAAAGCCCTTGCTCAGATTAAAGAGCGTATTCCAGATTTTCGCTTATTGATTGTTGGTGAAGACGCTCCACTCAAGGGTTGTGACAGTTATGTTGCCTACTTACAGGGAAAAATGCATGAGCTGGGCCTGAGCCAGCAGGTTGTTTTTACGGGTGCACGCTCAGATATTCCGACGGTCCTGGCAGCGTGTGATCTCTATACCATGCCAGCGCTTGAAGAAGGATTTTGCCTGGCTATTCTCGAAGCGATGGCGATGAAGAAAGCCGTTATTGCGGCGGATCAGGGAGGGCCACGCGAGATCGTAGAGCAGGGGAGATCGGGTCTTCTCTCAGCGCCAGATGATATTGAGCAACTGGCAGAAAATATTCTTACATTGGTGAACAACCCGGATCTGCGCACAAAAATGGGTGAGTATGGGCGTAAACGCGTTGAAGACTACTTTAATCCCCAACGTCTCGCCGATGAAGTTGAGCACATTTATCGGCTTGTCCTGCATCAGGCAGAAGTATCAGACGTGCGACCAGGCGTAATTGCTACAAAGGCATAATAGCAAAGGAGGCCAGATTGGTGAAGACTCTCCTTGTACTTGCACCAGAGGAGAAGCGTATTCAACCTATTGAGCAGCGAAAACGAGAGGCAACTGACGAAGATCCGCGTGTTTCTCTTTGGAGGATACCCTGGATGCAGATGTTATTGATGGTTTATATCTTCAAACGTTACAAGCTCGCTCGCCCTTTATACGTCTCCTTTATAAATTCATGCCCATCGTAGTATTGCAAGCATTGATCGTCTATCGGCTGAGGCGGCGTTACGATGTTGTTGTCAGTTGGGACGATCGCTTTGCTTTGATTTATGCATCCCTTTTACGCCTCACATTCTCTCGTACGCGCCATGTGGCGATCCTCTCCTGGATGGCACCTCCGAAGAAGGCGTTTGTGCTGAAGTTTGCGCAAAAGAGAATCGATCGTATTGTGCTCTGGAGTCAGACCCAGCGGGATCTCCTGGTTGAATTTTTCAATATTGCACCTTCAAGGATTGTTGTCATTCCTTACTTCGTGGATCAAAAATTCTGGCGACCTTCTTTGAATAATGGGAATGTGAATGAGGACGTTGAGGGCATTTGCTCTGTTGGCGACTCAAGACGTGATTATGCCACGCTTATTGAGGCAATACGAGGACTCTCTATTCCATGCCACATCGCAACGCGTGTGCAATTCTCCGGGCGCAATGCTGGTGATTGGGGGGCAACAGGACATAGTCTGGCACGTACGACCAGTTTACCCGACAACATTGTGGTTAAAGCGGCTTCACTCCAGGAGCTACGGGCCCTCTATGCCCGTTCCCGCTTTGTGGTTGTCCCTTTATTTCCCAGTTTTCGCGATAATGGGATTACGATTCTCACGCAGGCAATGGCGATGGGCAAAGCGGTCATTTGCTCGCGTATTCAGGGGCAAATGGAGTTTCTGGATGATGGCGTGAATGGAATCTTTGTGCCCCCAGAGGATCCACAGGCTTTGCGTGAGGCCATTTTGTATCTCTGGAGCATCCAGATGTAGCTGCACGCATGGGAGCCGAGGGTCGCCGAAGAGCCGAAGAGATCTTTGCACTTGAGCATTTTGCTTCCAACATTCGACTGATCACGGATGATGTCTTCACTGGCAAACAGACATCTATCCCTATCGACGCCGGGAAGACACATGAACAGACTGCGTAAAATAATCGGGAATACAGTTATTTCCTTGTTTGGGCAGGGAGTAACATGGTCATCAACCTTGATTTTGACCATCGCGTATGGGCGTTTTCTGGGTGATGTCAAGTTTGGTGAACTCTACTTTGCGATCACCTTTGTTTCGCTGATCGGATTTCCGATAGAGTTTGGTTTTAACCAACAGTTGACGCGCGATGTAGCTCAGGAACCCTCGAAGGCATTGCGTTACCTTTCCAATATTCTTTGTATTAAGATCGTTCTGTGGCTGATTTTTTATAGTGGCACATTGCTTGTTTGCCGGATGCTTGGTTATTCAGTAGAGATACAGATGCTGGTCGTGATCTGTGGTATTACACTCTTAAGCGGATCGCTCGGAAATACGATCAGCTCTCTCCACTATGCATTTGAGCGCGTGAGCTATCCGGTGGTCGGAACAATTCTTGAAAAAGGCTTGAGTGCACTGATTGGGGTGATTGCCTTGCGTTTGGGAGCTGGAGTACAGGTCATGGCCATGATCTTGCTCGGCGGCTCACTCTTGAGCTTACTCTGGCAAACGATCTGGGTTGTGTACCTGGTTGGTGTGCCGGTCAGTTTCAATCTGGCCCTTATCCGTGAACTCATGCGCAAAAGTATCCCATTTATTGTCTATGGGGTGCTGGGTGTTATCTATTATCGCGTTGATACGGTTATTCTCTCTTTAATGGCGAGTGCTGCTGTTGTCGGGTGGTATGGTGCGGGATACCGGCTCTTCGATACGCTCGTCTTTCTGCCAAGCCTCGTTATAGGGGCTATTATGTATCCGATCTTTTCCAAGCTATCCACGCATTCTGAGACGGATTTGAGAATAGCTGTAGAGAAATCAATGAATTTTCTTCTTTTTTGTGGTATTCCAATCGCAGTCGGTCTTGTTGTAGCGGCACCGAATATTATTGGTTTTCTCTATCATCGGGCAGAGTTTGATCCTGCTATTCCCGTTTTACAGTTGCTTGCTCCTGGCCTCGTCTTTCTCTATATTAATAGTGCTCTTGGTTCCGTCATTATTAGTATAAAGCGTGAGAAAAGTATTACGGTTTTGGCGGGGGTTGCGCTGGTATTTAATGTCGGCTTGAACCTTGTGATGATCCGCATCTATCAGCAGAGAGGTGCGGCGGCTGTAACTTCGCTTACGGAACTCTTGCTCCTATGTCTGACGGTAGCGATTATCCCGCGTTCTCTTTTGCCGTGGGGTAGTGTGAAAGTTGGCTTGAAAGCGCTTGCTGCTGCTATGGTGATGGCCGTGGCGATCTGGTTTACGCGCCAGAAGGATATTTATGTCCTGTTGCTTGCGGCGGCAGTGGTCTACTTTGCGGCGGCTGCACTCTTTGGGACTATTCCACGCGACGATTTGAAAGCGCTCTATGGCTCCATACGCAATAGGAAAGGGCTTGCTACGGAGAACATTCCGGTTGTCGAAAGTGCGGATATTCCCGCTGGGGAAGCGACCTTTCTTGTCGATGAAGAGATGCAACCGGAACTTGAGTCTGCTTTTACGTTCCGGTTGGAGTTGACGGACCCCGTACTTCCTGCATACGGACATGATCTGTCCTTAGCACCCGAGCCAGATAAAGAGGCACCTGCGCTCGAAGCCGTTCATGCAATAGATAAAGCGGAATTTGAGGAGACAGGCAAGCGTTCGGCAATGCACAGAATCAGACTTTTACATACTGATACCGCGCCTCCTGAAGAAGTATATAAGGATTAGTGACGGGAGTAGACGAAACGCATGAAAGGGATAATTGCAGCTGTACTAAAGTATACAACGAACCAGATTATCGCGTATATACCATCGCATAAGGTTCGTCTTGGTTGGTACCGTCGCGTCTTGGGCTGGCGCATTGGTCCACGGGCTGCTGTTCTTATGGGCCAGCGTGTCCAGATGGCGGGGATGCGCAGTGTGAAAGTTTCCATTGGTAAAGGGACGGTCATCAATCACGGGTGTTTGCTTTATACGATTGGTGGCCTGCTGATCGGGGAAAACGTCAGTATCTCTGCTGGTACGTGGCTGGTTACGGGCACACACGATCTAAATGATCCTCTCTTCCCCGATAAGTATTTACCTATAGTCATAGGAAATCATGCCTGGATTGGTATGCGTGCCACCATTCTTGCAGGAGTCACTATTGGTGAGGGAGCTGTTGTAATGGCTGGTGCGATGGTTACGCGCGATGTTCCTCCCTATGCTATCGTTGGGGGAGTGCCGGCCAGAGTTGTGAGTGAGCGTAAACTGCAAGATCTCTGCTACGAAATGGATTGGCACCCGTTATTTGAGTAGCGTCAAAATTATAGGAGGGGTCGGTATTATGAGTAACTGGCAGCAAGCTGTCAAAACAGGTCGAGCTCAAGATATGGTTGAGCATGCCTGGAAGCGTCTATGGAAGAACGGCCCGCTTGACCTGCTCCTGGGTCTCTGGATACGGCGCTCTTTCACGAAAGCGGGTATTGTGAAGGTTTGTTTTGGATTACCTCTTCCTAAAATTATGAATAAAGGCGGGCGTATTGAAATTTCCGACTGCCGTTTCTATCCTGGTGTGCGTATCGAATGTGGCAAAGACGCTCTTGTGAGAATTGGTAAAGGCACGTATTTGAATCGCAACGTTGAGATTACTGCATTTGGGTCTGTGGTTATTGGTGCTGACTGTATGATTGCCCGTGATGTGCTGATTATGGATACAGATCAACATCCAATCGGCTCTAGCGGTTTAAAAATAAAGCAGGTAGAGATTGAAGACCGGGTCTGGATTGGCAGCCGTGCGATGATCCTGAAAGGCGTGACGCTTGGTCACGATAGTGTTATTGCAGCCGGGGCCATCGTCACCAAAAGCGTACCTCCTTATAGTGTGGTTGCCAGTCCCGCAGCGCGTATTATCAAGAGCCTGGTGTAAGGCTCTCCATCGATTTTCCCTTGATGGATAGAGGACCAGGAACTCTCCATCGATTCCACTCAGGTGAATGCCGATTTGCCAGTCGCTCGCTTGGTTTAGCAAGTAGCGTATGATGTTTGACGCAGTGCCCATCTCCATGAGCGAATGGGCTAGGAGATAGGGCGAACGGCCTTTCCTACCAGAGCCTCCTCTTCCTGATGCACCAACACACGCAGCACTGCCGCTATAACCGCAGGGTCAAAGTATGTGCCGCTACAGTGCTCCAGTTCGTAGCGTGCCGCTTCAGCAGAACGCCGGGCCTGATACGGGCGATTGCTCACCTTCGCCTGATAGGCTTCGCTGACCCTGATGATGCGTGCTGCCAGTGGGATGTTTTCTCCTGCGAGTCCCTGAGGATAGCCCGTCCCATCCCAGTTCTCATGATGGTGGTGAACTGCCGGCATCAAGGTATGGAGGTAGGGACTCACTTCCAGGATCTGCGCTCCCAGTTCCGGATGCTGCCGGACGAGTGCCCGTTCGCTGGCTGAAAGAGGCTCCTCCTTTTGCAGCAGGTGATCCGGAATAGCAATCTTGCCGATATCATGGAGCAAGCCAGCGGTGGAGACGGCGAAGACCTCGCTCGGCTCCAACTCTAGTTCCTGGGCAATGGCCCCTGCCAGGTCACTCACCTGGTAGGAATGGGCGCTGATCCCCTGATTGCGCAGTTCCAGTAACCACATCAACGAGTGAATGGTACTCAACTGATGAGTACGCACGGCTTGTTCGATATTCTGTCCTTGTGCCTCGTCAGAGCGCTCTAAATTGGAGATAGTGGCTACCAGGGCGCTATCATGAGCCGCCCGTTCTGCTTCCAGGACGGTACGGATCTGGTTGCGTCCCAGACGTTTGGCCCAGTACATGGCCTGGTCAGCTTTCTTCACCACGTCGCTGCCAGTCTGCCCATCTGCGGGAAAGGAGGCGACTCCAATGCTAATGGTCACATGGAGTCCATCTTCCACAAGTTCTGCCGCCAGTGGGTGAGTGGCAATCGTCACGCGCAGGCGTTCGGCCACCTCACAAGCAAGCGCTAGATCGGTTTCTGGCATCAGAACCATGAACTCTTCCCCTCCGTAGCGCCCAAGAGTATCGCTCCCGCGCAAGATGTCCTTGCCACGACTTCCCAGTTCTCGCAATACCGCATCGCCCACCGCATGCCCATAGGTATCGTTCACTCGTTTGAAGTGATCGCCGTCAAAGAAGAGGATCGACAAGGGACGCTCATAGCGTTGGGCACGCTCGACCTCTTTCTCCAGAGTTTCCAGCAAGGCCCGGTGATTGGGCAGTTCCGTCAACGGATCGGTCGTAGCCAACGCTTGCAAGTGGCTGTTCGCCTGCTGCAATGCTGCATTCTTCTCCTCGATGACGTGCTGGAGCCGCTGGAATCCGCGATTCAGTCCGTGGATCTCTTGTATCACCACGAGTTGTTTGGCAAAGATCAAGATCAGCAACAGCACGATACAACCATACGTTCCAGTTGCCAGGAGGCTACTTCTGTCTGTCTCCCACAGAGAGAGCGCAAGTCCGATCACGGCAGGAATCAATGCATAGGAAAGGAGGGGGCGCCACTGCGGCGTTGCAACCAGTGCAGAGGCATGAGGCGTCGATACCTTCTGAAATAGCTGGCTGGCTGGCTGCCAACGCATCGCTTGAACCGATAAGGCTATCGCGAAATTTCCCCCGATCCATCCCAGGCTGAGCCACATACTCTGAACGCCATGTAATGCTTGATAGAAGAGGATACTATCCGTGAGCACAAAAATGACCAGAGCCAGAGAGAGCGCACGGATCGGGGTACGTATGCTATGATCCACCGTCGCGTATGAGAGCAAAATGAGGCAACTCACCACGAGGAGGTCAAATGTTGGCAAGGCAATGGTAATCACCAATGCGAATAGTGGTTCTCCCTGACTTTGAAGCAGGATTGGTCCCAGGAGAAAGTACCAACTAAAGGTAATGATCGTCGAGATTAATATTGCGCTCTCTATCACAAAACGCAAAGAAACCTTTCCCGCTAAGGTGTCTCGTGGTAACAAGAGAATTCCAGCCAATAGGGCCGGGTACATCCCCAGGATCGTGGCTTCTCCCCAGATAGGAGTCAATATACCAAGCCAGTCATTGGCGATAAAGATGCTGCTCCCAAGAACCTGAAATAGCAGCGCGATGCTGAATACAAGAGGAATCCAGAAATGAAGACGGCGCTCCAGAGGCAGGGATGCTGAATTTGCGCGATGTTTCCCAAGGGATCGTTTGACTCCGATCCAGGAAATCACAAAACTTGCCAATGCTCCCAGGCCGACAAGAACATCCTGAAGTACTGGAGAGAGGTTCTGTCTGACCATCCAAATACAGTAAATCCCAATAAACGCACTCGCAAATGCAAGGCTATACCAGAAAGACCTGGGAATGGCTTCGTAGTGTAACGTACGCCATTTTTTGTGCTTGTGCATAATAGAACAGTGCTTTCATTGATGAGTGTAGGCCCATTGAACGCTAAATAAGGAAAAGGATCACAAAAACGTTTCCCTTTCTCACTCTCTCAATCTCATTATCGGCAGACTAGACGTTTTCAATAGAGCAAGATTTGTATCTTTAGGATCGAGCTAAAGTAGAAACACCATGAGGCGTTGCAAATCGATGCCTTCAACTATACAAACTCGGTCGTAGTGCCTGGAACCATGCAAGATTCATAGCTTTTGCCCCCGCCGCAGTTGGATGGGTATGATCACTTTGCAAGTATTGAGCGGCGTGTGTACGAAAGAGGTGGTAGAGATCAGGCCCCTTGATGAGTCTGTTCGCAGTTGTGACCGTATCGATCACGGCATTGAGAGCCTGCACTTCAGCATCCATACCAGGTGTTGCATTGTAGGGGATGTGCGCGATGATGGGAACATGCCCCGCCTCTTTGATCCTGGTGACCAGCGTCTGTAAATTGCTCTGGAAACTGGCGGGAGAAACCTGGTCAAAGGCATCGTTGGTTCCCCATCCCAGCAGCCAGTAATGGATATCGGGATTGAGACGGAGCCAGAGGTCCATCGCCTGGACGGCCTGATCGGAGGTCCAGCCACCCATTCCTCCATCGAGCATCGTGGGAAAGCGCTGTGGATAGGCGGCATGCACCAGTTCATCGTAGGAAGGTTGATCCTCATCGAAGCGATTATAGGCAATGGCTGTAATCGAATCTCCTGAGAAGAAGAAGGTATCGTTGAGGCTGTGAGACACGTCGTAGAGGTCGATCTGGTCAATGGGAATAGCTTGTTGACTGGCCTGCGTCTGCCCTTTGGTGATGGTCATCTTGACCCAGGACTCACCGGCGAACGGCAAGAGATGCTCACGGATGCGTGCGAAGTTGTTGGTTACCGAAACGAGGGTATGCCAGGTCCCATCGGCTCCATTGGTACTGTTGGAAGAGACCGAGATCGTATAGGCATGTGGGCTGAGGGTTGTATCATCGCCAAGGTAGTCGAAGGTGTAGTCGCTATCCCAGGTCATGAGCAGGCGTGTGGGGCCAGCGCCAACCTGAATGGCGCACCAACTGGGAAGGACTGTAAAGCTAGGACGCCAGAACGACCATGCTCCATAATGGCCATTGACGATTGCGTTATCGCCTCCTGATCCCTCATCATTATTGGCACAATAGACGGGCTTGCCGCGCGAGATAAGTGCTCCGGTTTTGCTACTAGAGGAAGAAGAACTCGTTAATGCTGTTATATTTAGATTGTGCGAGCAGGCCGTCGTAACCAGAAGAGCTCCGATGAATAGGTTTTTCCACAGGTAGCGCAAATAGGTAGTTGATTGTTGTCGAAGGCGCATAGAGATCCCCTTTCCAGGGTGATATATATTTTGTGTGTGACTATTCAGGATCGCTAGAAAATGGTCAATAACTTTGCGCACAATCGGCGCATAATCGGATGAAGCATCTTATGAATGCCTATAATTCAGTATACATAGGTCATGTAGAGGATTGGTGTGATTGAAGTTAAAGATTGATGGAAAAATATAATGGGTCCATATTATCCTGTCGCAGTACAGGGCTTGTGAATTCTCTGCCCTCCTCGCGCCCGCGCAGCGGGCCAGGACTCAGAGAAAAAACGAGAATTCACAAGCTCTGTGTCGCAGTATGTTGGCTCTGTATAATGCAGATACCTGTGATCGGGGAAGCACTACCAAAGACGATGCTTCCCTGATCATCCATGAGATGGATGCAGAAATGCATCGAGAGACCGATGTATTTAGCCAGGTTTTGCGGCTATACTCCGAACAGGTTCTTCATTACCCATTGATGGCAAGAGAACTGGATGAAACCGCTTCTCCTTCTCCCACGCACGTTTCGTGGGGCTGGACCGGAATGGAAACGCACGAATAGGATCTTTCTGATCTGGTTCACACAACAAAATTGAAGATATATTAAGAAGAGACGTTATGATCGTTAATCGAACATTGCATGCTGCAAGAATCCAACGTGGGTGGTCACAGGCGTCATTAGCAAGCAAGCTTGAGACGAGTGCTAAGAATGTGAGTCGTTGGGAGCACGGCGAGACATTTCCTTCTCCTTACTATCGCGAGCGTCTCTGTCAACTCTTTGATCTTGATGCTGGAGCTCTAGGTTTATTGCCATCTTTAGCCGAGACCGGGGCTGACATGCCAAAACCGCTTATTAGCCCTGTCTCTTCCTCGTCTTTCTACAATGTGCAACGGTTTGTTGGGCACGAAGCGTTACTCCAAAGCCTGCTTCAACAGGTGCAGCCGGGAAGTGTGGTCGCTCTTAACGGGCTGCCAGGTATTGGTAAAACTACGTTGCTGCAGATGCTCATTCAGCATCCTCTGATCCAGGAGCGTTTCCGTGATGGCATCATCTGGATAGGACTTGGGCCTACTCCCGATCTCCCTCATCACATAACCTGGTTAGCTCATCTGCTGGGTGCATCCACTTTAGCCCTGGAGCAAGATTACTTTGAAGGTGACTTGTTGCGATTCCTCCGTGAGGCAATCTTCACACGTCATCTGCTCTTCGTGCTCGATGATGTATGGGCTGTGGAAAACGCTTTCCCTTTTCTGGTCGGAAGTCCTTCTGTCGCCTATGTTCTCACCACGCGTCTCCCCAAAGTCGCCGTTGCTCTGGCATCACGGGAACCTTACCTCGTTCCACCTCTTTCCTTTGATACCAGTCAACGACTCCTGACAACGCTGGTTCCTGGCTTGAAATCCATTGATGATAGACTCCTGCAGCAAATAACAGCGCTGATTGGTGGTTTGCCGTTAGCAATCATGCTCGTCGGCAAATATCTGGCTTCCCATTCGTATGGTGGACAATTGCGGAGATTGGAGATGGCGTTAAACCAGATTATGGACCCAGCATATCGGTTGCACCTGAGCATTCCGATCGCGCCTGTCAACTTTCAAGACAATGATAACGTATGCTCTCTTGATACAGCGATTGCACTCAGTGATCACTATCTGTCACCCAGAGCACAAATGGCGCTCCGCGCACTTTCTGTCTTGCCACGAGCCCCTTTTTATTTTTCTGAAGACGTTGCTCTTGCTATAAGTGGTACTGAGCTAGAGGTGCTGGACCAGCTTGTCGATGCAGGATTCCTTGAACCTGTCGAGAAGCACTCCTATCGGATTCACCCGGTGATATCAGACTATGCCGGCTATCATTTGCAAGAGAAGACTCCACAGGTTCGGTTGGTGGAGTATATGAAGAGCATGTGAGTTGATGTTTTTGTCAATGTTATCTCGACTTCATGCTTGTAGATCAGTCAATGATGTTCACAACGAAGCTACCTCCCTGCTGGGCATTGCAGTCCACACGACTTTAGCAGAGATCGTGGTGTGTGTGGACCTTTCCGAAAAAGTTTCTTGGTTATACTTAGTCGATGCTCAGGGAAAACGCACGTTTCCGCGAAATATAGTAGTGCTCTATGACCTGTGAGCGATGGAGAAGGCAAGACGAGCCGAACGTCTTTTACGTGAGCAGTTCCTCATTGCCTCTCCAATGACAGTTTACGAAATTTCTGTAGGGGTGTATGGATCAACTGTAAATGATTCATTTCATCCAGGAAGGGGTCACAATTGCCTATACTATATAAGGCACTGTAAATCGGTCGACCGAGGAGCCTATAAACGTCGGTTGGGTAAAATCATACTCCCCAAGCGGAGTGCCGGTGGCATTGCTGACACCACTACAGGCCGTAAGATCGAGGTTGCATGTGTTTCTTGGTTCTGGACATACGCCAGTATTAAAATCGAAAGCGACTCTCGTATATTCGCTACTGTACTGTATACCATCTCCCGTTGCATTCGTCAAATTCGTGTAGGTTCCTGTGATATTGAAACATCCATGATTAGTATTTTCTGTAGTACTTACAGGCGTAGCTAACTCATAGACGGACGAGTAAAACTCAACAGACTTCACTCCACTAAGATGAAGTGGATCGGCTGTCACATTCACTTGTACTTGTATTATCTTGCCATCAGCGCCGTTAGCTGCATGAGCTCCAGAAATTGACCGTTGGTTCACCACACCAGGTAAAACGATGATCGCAGCCATCATCAGAATCATCAGTGCGCTGACTAGAAATGGTGCCTTGTAATGGTGCTTTAACATGTACTTTCTTCTTTCTTTATTGTGGTAATTTGACACTCTCACCCCTGAAGTTGAAATGCGTAGGGTATTTCCAACTTCTAGAGAGAAGTATAAACAGAGTAGTCCTGCACTATAACCCCATTTGCCAGACATCTTCTCCCCATCTTCTGACACCTCAGAAGATGGGGAGAAGATGTCTGGCAAATGGGGTTATGTTATCAAGAGTAGGCATGATATATTTTTCCAGAGGGCAGGCAGTTTGCTCTCGTTCTCTCAGTAAGATGAAAATCTGAGACACGATACATAATAAGATGCACAACAATATATGTGCATTGAAGGAGAAAACATGCCGAAACTATCCAGAGCTAAAATGACATTCATTGGCGGTTGCCTGCTGCTCCTGATCCTGGCGGCAGCATTCATACCAGGTTTATTGAATGCGTCAACGGTTAAGAAGACTGAAGCAGCAGGCATACAATGGAATATTAGTTCGAACGTTGGTAACTACAACAGTCTTATAGCGGCTATCAGGAATGCCGCTACTACTACTTACTATGCCTCCTCCACTCGTGTCCTTACAAATGCCGATACTATCCTACCTGTCACCCTTGTTAATACGTTGGCCGGCACTCAGAACAACATGATACGTATATATATCCAGATGAGGAATATGTACATAGTAGGGTGGGATACAGGAGATGGAACAGCCTTTTACTATCCTAATGATCAGAGCCCTCCTGTCCCAGCAGGTGGTGTAGGTCATATATTGCCATTTTCTAGCACCTATAATGACCTGGAAAGGAAAGGTGGGTTCTCAAGGATCGGCCAGATAATGGGGTATCAGAATTTCGCGAACGCGGTATCAGCACTTGCTGCTTATAACGGAGGCGATGTCACAGACGCTGCGAGGGGTCTTACTCTACTTGCTCAGGGCATCGCTGAGGCGGTCCGAAACAATAACATCTTCGGTGAGATCGCCGGAGGTTACGCTAATAGCATAGCTGCCTATCCCATTAGCGGTCAAGATGTTGACTGGGAAACCGATTGGAGTAAAATGTCCTCGGCACTTGTCCAATCCATGAATACAGGGGTGCCCCCTAACCTCGTGGTAGGAAATGAGGATTATATCACTACGCGAGCTCTAATATTGACCCTGGCAGTTATCCTTGCTTCCTCATTATTGTAGTGGCTCAAGCCATTCCTCTGAAAATAGCGCTGCAAGCAGCCAGGGAAGAGAAAACCATTCTCTTCCCTGGCTTCCACTGGTAGCCACATTTCAGGTATGACATTTCACCAGGGATTTCTTACGACCATACAGAGCAGCCAGATATCCGGCACGGTCTCTCTGATATCAGAAGCCTCCGGCAAGCTCTCTCAAATCTTACTGGAAGCAAAAAACTGTAGCCAAAAGTATAGCCTGACACGCTCAGAAGTATGATCCATATGGATCGTACAAAAGGTTACGGACGTATTAAAAATTAAGGGAAGAAACATGTAAGCAGCAAAAAGCACGATTAACCATAATGGGTGATTTCTTGCAAGAAATTTGCTGCCATGATAGGATTGTTGTATAGCCTATGTTTGAAATTATGGCAAGAGGAGTGTTTTTGTGTTATGAATTCTTTAGTAAAACGCCTATATAAAATGCGCATTGTGCGGTATGGATTGGTGGGCGGAGTTGGTATTCCGATTAATGACCTGGCGCTTTTTCTCTTTATGCCCCTGATGGGTGGTATCTATCCTCTAGCTTCGGCCTGCGCATTTGAGGTAAGTACGACGATTAATTTTGTGCTCAATCAACTCTTCACGTATAGTGAGCAGCGACAGCATCTCTCCAGGTGGGGTTGGATCAAACGTGCGGGCAAGGCACAACTAACCAGTCTCTCGGCCCTGCTTCTCTCCTATGTGGCGGCTCTGGTGCTTGTTAAATTCTTCCATGTTAATATCTATATTGCGAATCCTGCGGGCATTGTTATTGCTTTTGTCTATAACTTTTTTATCTCAAGAAAACTGGTCTTCCGTCCACCAACAACGACTCCTATCGACCCTCAAGAGGCAGATGTCCGGCTGAGTCAGTAGCGGATAGAACAATAGAGACGCCATGCGTACGCTTGCGGCCTACCATCTGCAACGAGACGAGGCCATTCACGCCGTGCGCATCATGCGCAGCATGGTTCACGGCTTCGTCTCGTTAGAGGTCGCCGGTGGTTTTGGCATTCCGCTGGATGTAGATGAAACGTTCCGGCGTCTGATTCGCCTGTTCATCGCCAATCTTGAGCAGTGTAAGCAGTGATGCTCTACATGCAAGTGCTGGTCCCTACGTCAACTTTCGAGACCATGTTCGCTCTCGCCCGTGATGGGAAAACTGACAGCGAGGGCAAGCCCAGCATGGTGCAATTCGCGTCGGGGCATCAGGGTATGGGATGTACATGACCAGTCCACCCATCGCATTGAAAAAAGCCCTGTTCGCGGTTCTTGGTCCCCTGGCTCGTGTGCTCGGATACCAGCCGCATTATGGTGTATAGATGGGAGCATCTTTTTGCGCTTTGGTGTTCGATTTTCCCGATAAATCGACACTTTTAACCATACAAACTCGGTCGTAGTGCCTGGAACCATGCCAGATTCATAGCTTTTGCCCCAGCCGCAGTTGGATGGGTATGATCACTTTGCAAGTATTGAGCGGCGTGTGTACGAAAGAGGTGGTAGAGATCAGGCCCCTTGATGAGTCTGTTCGCAGTTGTGACCGTATCAATCACGGCATTGAGAGCCTGCACTTCAGCATCCATGCCGGGTGTTGCATTGTAGGGGATGTGCGCGATGATGGGAACATGCCCCGCCTCTTTGATCCTGGTGACCAGCGTCTGTAAATTGCTCTGGAAACTGGCGGGAGAAACCTGGTCAAAGGCATCGTTGGTTCCCCATCCCAGCAGCCAGTAATGGATATCGGGATTGAGACGGAGCCAGAGGTCCATCGCCTGGACGGCCTGATCGGAGGTCCAGCCACCCATTCCTCCATCGAGCATGGTGGGAAAGCGCTGTGGATAGGCGGCATGTACCAGTTCATCATAGGAGGGTTGATCCTCATCGAAGCGATTATAGGCAATGGCTGTGATCGAATCTCCTGAGAAGAAGAAGGTATCGTTGAGGCTGTGAGACACGTCGTAGAGGTCGATCTGGTCAATGGGAATAGCTTGTTGACTGGCCTGTGCCTGCCCTTTGGTGATGGTCATCTTGACCCAGGACTCACCGGCGAACGGCAAGAGATGCTCACGGATGCGTGCGAAGTTGTTGGTTACCGAAACGAGGGTATGCCAGGTCCCATCGGCTCCATTGGTACTGTTGGAAGAGACCGAGATCGTATAGGCATTTGGGCTCAGGGTTGTATCATCGCCAAGGTAGTCGAAGGTGTAGTCGCTATCCCAGGTCATGAGCAGGCGTGTGGGGCCAGCGCCAACCTGAATGGCGCACCAACTGGGAAGGGCTGTAAAGCTAGGACGCCAGAACGACCATGCTCCATAATGGCCATTGACGATTGCATTTCCTCCCCCGGCTCCCTCATCATTATTGGCACAATAGACGGGCTTGCCACGCGAGATGAGGGCTCCCGTTGTCGCAGAAGAAGAACGTGTCGATGTAATCTGTGGTTGTGTATTTGTAGGCCTATACTTTTTAATAATGCCTGTAATGGCATAGTACTGTGGTTTAGGCTGATTGTTTGCAATATCAAACATATCCAGGCGACCGTAGCCAGAATAGCTGGCCGCGTCAAACTGGCAGGCGAAAGCAACGCCTGCCTGGATCATGGACTGAAGCGCGGTTGTCGAGAATTTGGTAATAAACTGTGCATTGTCTCCGTACGCTGGTGGCGGATTGCCAGGATCATAGTTCCATTCGGTGATGCCTACTGGCAGATCTTTGCCCAGTATTGAGCGTACCTGTGCCTGTACGCTCTGGGCAGCTTGTGCGGCGGTATTTGCATTGTTCAGGCAGTCGGCTTCCGTATTCTGATAGCAAGGGTACCAGTGAAAGCTTACAGCATCGGGCAGAATCTTTGAGGTTGCAACGCCTTCCAGAAAATTTTTCATAAAATCATTATTGCCCTGTGCACCAGCGGTGACGGGTCCGATAAATTTGGCCGCAGGATTGATGTGGCGCAAGAGTGGGATCTGTTTATTCCATTGCTGTAGATAGCTTTCGATGGAAATACCGTTCCAATCTGGCTCATTGCCAAATTCGTAGAGCAGGCAGCGGGAACCCAGGAACTTAACGAGATGTTCGTTAAAAGTTGCATTGGAGATATTGGTAATCACTCCCAGGCATTGTGCGCCGCTATTCTCAATGGTCTGGACGCGCTGATTGATAGCGGCATCGCTGGCCTTATCGGGAAAGAAGGTGCGGATCAAGGTAAAGCCGCCGTTCCGTAAGGTTTGCTGAATTGCGGGCTGTGTCTGAATATTATTGGGGGCCCATTCATACGTATCGTTGGTACCAAATAGGAAGGAGGAAACATTCTCCTTCCAGATCTTCTGTCCGGGCAGTACTGGCTTTAGCGCAGATGTGGAATCTTGAGAAGAAGCTTGCTGTACGTCAGGTGTGCAGGCAACCAGCGCGAAAAGACCGAGAATAAATAGACCTCTGCATAGGTAGCGGAAATAACGAGTTGTCTGGAATTGACGCATAGAACCTTCTTCCCCTCTATAGTCACGATTACGTTTTTATAGAAAACTACCCGGTAATGAAAACATAATTCCTTTTTACTATACATCAGGGATGGTAATGATTACGCCTAGATCAGGTTGAAATTTCGTGTACACTGTATACCCTCTCTATAGGATGAGGGAAAGTTCTTCCATTCCGCAGTGGGAGGTAGGAAATTAAGGGCGTAAAGTGGAAGAAATAGGATAGGTAATTATTCTCATCCTGTATGCATTAGAAAAAAGGGCAGGATATGAGCGTGTGATTTAGCAGATGAGCGTGTGATTTTTCATACGTAAGACTCCCGTGATGCTGTTAAGATGTGGCATCATGTAAGGCTCTAAGCAAGTAGGACTTAGACCTATTTTTGATGTTTAAGGAAGAAGGAAGAGTAGAATGTTACCACTTCGCTCAACGCCCAACGTATCGTCATCGTCTCCTGAGCAACTGCAATCAGGAGTAAGTCAGCGCCGTGGAATCTCGCCGCGCCTCTTCGCCACTATTGGTATAATGCTGGCCGTGTTACTTGTTGCAGGGGTGACCTTTGCTGCTCAGCAACTCTCGTTCTCACATGCTGCAGCCTCGCTGGAAAAGAAGGCACATGCTTATACTGCTATCAAGACTATTAATGGGCTCACTAAGATCGCAATGGTTGGGGCAACCGACAAGATTGTAGGCGCTAATGGGAAAACAATAACGGTTGATCCCAATCCCTATGGTATTGCTATCAATACATCCAATGCTCCAAATGGCCTGAAAAAGGGAGATATCCTGGTCACGAATATTGGAAATAATGATACGGGTAATACTATCGTCAAATTTACTAATCAAAAAGGACCGGGACATCTCTTCAATATCACCGCCAGCCCAAAGACATCGGGGCCAGCTGATCTAGTATTCAACAACGAGAGTGGGTCGTTGTGGGTGTCGAACAAAACTGGAAACGATGTGCAGGTATTTCGTCCCAACGGTACCCTTGAGACGACTATTACTAATCCTCTCTTCAATCACCCATGGGGAATGGCTACGAATGGTGGCAATATTAAACATGACGGTGCAACAATCTCCTTTTTTGTTGGAAATGTGATAGATGCTACTATTGATCGTATCGATGTTATTCCGCAAGCCAAAGGGTTGCCGTTGTTCAAAGTGGTACAAATCGGTCAATTTACTAAAAATGGAGCTGCCACCAAGATCGGCCTCAAGTGGGTACCTGAGCTTAAGCTTGGGAAAAAGACATTGAAAGATGTTCTTCTGGCAATCGATCCTGCTAATAACCGTATCGCAGCATTTGCGCATAGCAGTACAATCAATGCAAATGGGTCGAAGGGAACTGGAAAAGGCGTCACCGTCTTCGCTGGTAAGCCGTTGAATATGCCAGGTGGTTTCGCGATCAATCCGCTTAATGGTGACCTGCTGGTGGTCAATCTGATGGATAATAATCTGGTGGAACTCAATATGACGCAAGGGAAAGTGATTGGAGTGAAGCAGATCGATCCGGCAGTTGTAGATGCTCAAGGGAATGGTTCTGCGCTCTTTGGAGTCGCAGCGATCAAAGATGATAAAGGAAACCTGCGTGTGTTTTTTACGGATGATAACACAAACACTCTCGATGTCTTAAAGGTAGCGTAAATCCGAAATGTACGGAGACCCACGGCGCAATTGTATAAAATGCAGATGGATCTGGCAAGTGAGAATTCTCTTGCCAGATCCATCTGCTTTGTTCATCTCCTTTTTAATTTGCTATCAGCAGCTAGTAGGTGGTGATCTCAGCGAACTGCATGCGGTAGTAATTACCATCGTTGGGATTGGGGCGCAGGCTGGTTCCCGTCACACGAACGTACTGCGCATTTTGTGATGCGAAGGAGAATTGCTGCACTCCGGTAGGCAAGGCATAGCTCGTTTTGGTTACGACGGTTGTCCAGGTACTGCCGTCGTTGGAGACCTGGATAGTGAAGTTGATCGGGAAGCCATAGCCCGTGTTGACGCCATCACTGCGTGGGTAGAGATCGACTTCGCTAATGGTCTGCTGGGAACCCACGTTCATTTGCAGCCATTCGGTATGGTTACTGGTGAGATTAGCACTACTGGTCCATCCCATAGAAGTGGTAGAACTGGTCAGTTGACCATCGTTGACAGCATTGAGGGACCAGCCATACGCTTTATAATCTGAACTGGTGGTGACGGTTGCAGCACGAGCTAGATCCGTGGGGTTGACCTTCATCTCAGCGAACTGCATGCGATAGTCATTACTATCGTTGGGATTGGGGCGCAGGCTGGTTCCCGTCACACGGACGTACTGTGCGTTTTGTGAGGCAAAGGAGAATTGCTGCACTCCGGTGGGCAAGGCATAGCTCGTTTTGGTTACGACGGTTGTCCAGGTACTGCCGTCGTTGGAGACCTGGATAGTGAAGTTGACCGGGAAGCCATAGCCCGTATTGATGCCATCACTACGCGGATAGAGATCGACTTCGCTGATGGTTTGCTGGGAACCCACGTTCATTTGCAGCCATTCGGTATGGTTACTGGTGAGATTGGTATTACTGGTCCATCCCATAGAAGATGGGGTACTGGTCAGCCTACCATCATTGACATTATTGAGAGACCAGCCAGACGTTTCATAACTCGAACTGGCGGTGACAGTTGTAACAGGAGCCAAATTCGTGGGGCTGACCTTCATCTCAGCGAACTGCATGCGATAGGAATTACCATCGTTGGGATTGGAGCGTAGACTGGTGCCCGTCACACGGACGTACCGCGCTGTTTGTGAGGCAAAGGAGAATTGCTGCACTCCGGTGGAGAAGCCATACCCCGTTTTGGTTACGACGGTTGTCCAGGTACTGCCATCATTAGAGACCTGGATAGTGAAGTTGACCGGGAAGCCATAGCCCGTATTGATGCCATCACTACGTGGGTAGAGGTCGACTTCGCTGATGGTTTGCTGGGAACCCACGTTCATTTGCAGCCATTCGGTATGGTTACTGGTGAGATTGGTACTACTGGTCCATCCCATAGAAGATGGGGTACTGGTCAGCACACCATCGTTGACAGCATTGAGGGACCAGCCAGACGCTTCATAATCTGAACTGGCAGTGACAACAACAGTGCTATTCTGTACCGTAATGTTAATGGTGTCAGGACTGCTGCTGTTCTGTCCATCGTTGACGATAAGCTGGAACGTCAGAGAGGTCGCGGCGGATGGTGTGGTGAAACCGGGTTGCTGCGCGGTCGTACTGGAGAGTGTGACAGCAGGGCCAGCCGTCTGAGTCCATTGGTAGGTCAAAGACTTTCCATTGGAGGCTGAGCTTGCAGACCCATTTAACAGAGCTGAAGTATTCACTTGAACCGTCTGGTCAACTCCAGCATTGGCTGTTGGCGCTGGACTCGCGACGGTGTCCTGGTAAGCTTCGATTTCGGCTAAACCGACATTTTGCGTCGTCGGACTCACAGAGGTAATATTGAACTGCAAGCTGGTAATCGTTTTAGACGGGAAGGTGATACTGACACCGGTATCATCGTTGGTCAGTGTTCCGACTGCAACACTACTGCCGTCGCTGAATAGAATGTTCCCACCGGTAACCTGGTCGTTGAGGTTGGGACGATCATGCAGAACGATACGGTTCATCGTCTGTGGACTGCTCCACGTCAGTTTCAACCAGCTGCCAGCTCCTCCTCCATTGGTTGACCACTCTCTGGTAGCATCGCCTGGATACCCATCAACCACCCCATCAATGGCTTTATTGGCAGTCTGGCCGCTGCTTTCCGATGAAGCTGTCGCTGTTGCTGAAAGAGCGAGATCCGGACTACTGTTCACGCTTATCGTGACCAGGGCGGCATTGCTACTGTATTGTCCATTATTGACGACTAACTGAAGGATCAGCGTAGTTGCACTGGCCGGTGTTGTAATAGTGGGTTGTACGGCAGTCGAACTGGAGAACGTGACGCTGGCACCGCTGACCTGTGTCCACTGATAGGTTAATGCATTTCCGTTGGGGGTAGAACTTCCCGAACCATCCAACTGGACTTTCGTGTTCGTCTGAACAATCTGGTTTTCACCAGGGTTGGCCGTTGGCTGCTGACTCACTCCGTTTACTGGTACAGTCACTGTATATTGGCGCTGTAACCATGATCCGTAGTTGACTGCGGCGCAGTCCACTGAGTTCTGGCAAACATTAGGATCGTCCAGAGCATAGGTGAGAAAGGCCGCCTGTTTGTTAACGAGATCAGTTCCTGCCACATTGGCACTAAGAGAAGAGGTAGCATAGTCTTTATATGCAGTGAGGGTATGAGGCGTCGTGTACTGTAGCTGTGCGGCCTGTGTAAAGTAGGCAACAGTGTGGTGGTCGCTGTGGTCACCATCCCCATAACTGCCGACATAGTCCTGTGTATTGATCTGGTCGGGCTGGTATGCCGTCATCAAACTGGTTAATGTGCTGGTAAATGTCGCCTTGGTGTAGCTTGACGAACTGTCAATCGTATTAATTGTTGAGATTGTGCCCGTCCAGAGATCTTGCAAACTTGCATTACCCGTACTGGTGAAGCCGCTTCCATCGATATTTCCATCGGGCAGTTGCATATAGGCGACAGAGATGTTTGGTTTTCCGTTGAGCGTAAACACCGCAATTGGATGACCGCTAATACCGGCATCTGTCTGCGTCCATACGTTTGCGACTCCCGCCATTTGAGCATAGGCTGCCTGCGGTCCCAGTTCACGTGTTTGCCAATAGCTGGCACTTTCGCCGTTATCTCCTGCTGTAACAAAGATTGTTCGGACACAACGCCCGCTCTGAATGGCATGCAACAGGTCTGGACTGAGAAAGAGTAAATCATCGTCTTCATGGGCAACAATGTTGAGCGTTGTCCCCGAAGTGCACGCACTGGCCGCTGTAGCTTTTTTGAGAGGACTGAACGACGTGAATGCAAAACCCGCGATGATGAATACTGTGCACAGCATGATAAGCCACGCGGGGAAATGTTTGTTTGGGGAGTGCAAGAGCGTTGTTGGTTTTCCCTGGAGTCCTTGAAATCTTTGTTCTGATAACAATTTAAAAGCTCACTTTCTTATAATAATGTATTTGATATATACAGTATTGTTTCATATTGATAACGCACTATTTGTATCATTACATAAAACATAAAACATGAAGCTATTCATTACCGCTCGCCTGTTTCTATATAAGTATCGTCGGACTTTGTTAAAATTTGATGGAGCTATTGTTGTGATGCAATTGTGAATTGATGTTTGTGGTTGATGTTTTGATAGTAATCAGATAGAACTTTAATTTGTGCCTGACTTTTTGTAGTTATAAACTACTTTTAGTCCTTGTACTGGACGCTTTATGCGGAGCGTGAGAGGCTAATCACTGCTTTGAGTAGATCAGGACGGTTTGTGAAGATACCATCTGCACCAAGTTCAATCAGTTCTTGCATGGTAGGTTTGTCATCAATCGTCCAATAGTAAATTTGCATGCCCAGGTGGTGTGCTCCTTCGATCAGTGCACGATCTTTGAGATTAATGCTGTGGCTACGAAGCGGTATTGCCAGTACGTGAGATTTGCGTCGGTATAATGCTGGAAGGCGTAATTTATGCGCGAGTACGAATTGGGTGACCTCTGCCGTTCCTGCTCCAACAACTACCTGCCCCGCGCTCAATTGCAGGAAACGATCAACGATTTTTTGTTGGAAAGAAGCTATGATCACTCTTTTCTCCAGTGCATATTTTTGAATGAGTGCCCACAGTTTCTCTTCGATCTGGGACGGCCTATTTTTGGGGTACACATCTTTAATTTCAAAGTGTAGGTGGTACTTTGCTCTATATGTACTGAGCACTTCTTCCAGTGTGGGAATGCTGACGCCCTTGCCTCGATAGCTAAAGTTGCCTTGCAGATCTTGAAATCGGTAGCCTGCATCCAGTTTCTGCAAGTCGGCCAGTGTATAGGAATCCACGCGGCCATGACCGTTGGTTGTGCGATCTACCGTGCTGTCATGGATGCCCACAAGGTGACCGTCCCTGGTCATATGAACGTCTATGTCCAGGAAGTCTACGCCGATGGTGTCTGCGATGGCGAATGCGGCCATAGTGTTAGTCGGGGCCAGTAGTTCTCCTCCTTGATGGGCGAGGAGATAGGGCGTTTTTAACTCTGGAAAAATGAGCATTCCTTTATCCCCCTTAATCACTTGACAGAACTGGTAGGCCACATCGTGAGGGTGTGAGCAAATTCGGATGTGAACCATACTCTGTTGCTGCTGTCTATAATCAGTCCATCGTGCGGGTGTGAATTACTATTGGGCAGAGTGCGTGTCACGATCTGCCCTGTGGATGGAATGAGGTAGCCAACGCGGTGTCCGAGTGAGTCGGAGAACCAGACATTGCCGCTCGTGTTATCGACATAAATGCCAGAGATATGGATGCCAGAGCTACAATTTGCAGCAGATGGGCAGGTACCGCCATAAGCGGGAAAGTCGGCATTGATACCAGCTTTGGGGTTGAATTCGCCAATATGGCCGACAAAACCCTCGCTATACCAGATGTTTCCTGCCTTGTCTGTTGTAATAAGGTGAGGACGCAGACCGTTCACTGCATATTCAGTTATTTTAATCGTGCCAGATGGAGTAGGCTGGAAGCCTCCAATCTGATTTATGCCCGGGCTATTCTCGGAGAACCAGATAGTTCCATGGGAATCAAGTGTGATGCCGTAAGGACTACTAGCTGATGTGGGAATGCGATTCTCGACCATTTTGTGCGTGTGGGTATCGAAGAAGCCAATGCTATTGGTACCGGGGTCGGTGAACCAGAGATTTCCCTGGTTATCAAAGATCAGATCAAAGGGAGAGCTCCCTTTTTTCAAAGGCCACGAGTTCCAGGTCTCGCTCTGTGGCTGAAATTCGCCAAGTGCATTTGTGGTAGGTTGCGTAAACCAGACATTGCCAGCGTCATCTACAGCGTCAAAGAGTGGGCTTGAATATCCTGCAGGCTCGTTGAAGTTTGAGATAAAGGTGCCATCGGATAGGGCGTACTGACCAAGAGCGCCTTGATTTGTGGGTGGACAACCGGTGACCGGGTCACATCCTGGTTCTGCGATCCAGACAAATCCATGATAATTATCGAGTGCGATGCCCCAGGGTATTAACGTGGTAGGATTCTGCGTTGCTATCATCGAATCCTGGCGATGGGTGACAAGAGGAATTTCATCGGCCCGGTTCACGGAATAGGGTTGTGAACGGACAACTTTTGTTTGTTGAGCAGAGGTGGATGGAGATTTCAATACCCATACAGCACTCGCACCAATAATGATCAATAGTGCCAGTATAGTACCGATAATAATTCCACTTTTCATGCTCAACCTCTTTTTAACGTGATGAAAACATTCTCAGCATTTTCCCCTTGAAGGCTAGAGAGCCCAAAAAATCCAGTCCCCCATCAGAATTAATACCATTTTGATTGAGAAAAGTCGCATAATTAGCACATATTTCCCCCCATAGCTGCATTGATTCTGCGTTAATAAGAAATAGAAAGAGAAAAATATCCAAATATCCTATTGCATTCAGCGAGAATAGACATATTGATAGTCAATGCTATAGTATAAAACAATAAATTTTATTGAGAGTAGTTATCTTTCTCCAGGTTAAGGATCTTCTCATGGCAGGGAATACATCATTACCTTCTTCGTCCAGAGCAGGAAAAGATAGACCTGTACGGAACGCGACATTACTCTATTTCACTACGGTTGTTCTCGTAGTTGTGGTCGTTGCTGTAATGGGACTTCATGCAGCCGGTATTTCACTGGCGACATTGGCGGCATTGACTCCGCGTGGTGCTGCAACTCCTGCTGTAACGTATTCTGTGCCAGAAGCGACGCCTCTCTTTGCGGACTCTTTTGTCAACGATGCATCTGGATGGAACCTTCAGAGTTCTCCCGGCAACTATCAGGTGACCATGGGGAATGGGATGCTGACACTCGAGATTGACAAGAATAAATTACTCTGGGAGCCATTGCCTGGGACGGTATCCTATAGTGATTTTACGCTGACGGTAAATGCCCTCCTTGCTAAGGGAGATCAGAACAATGGCTATGGTCTCTATATCAGGGGAGCGGCGGGGCCGGAGAGCGATCTGGATACCTATTATCGCTACGAATTGTACGGCGATGCTTCCTATGCAATATTTAAGGGTATAGTTGATCAAAACGGTAAATCCACGGCGACAAAAATTGTGAATTACACATTAAGCTCTTCCATTCGGAAACAAGGCCAGCTCAATCATATTATGCTTATTGCCCGAGGTGCTTCACTGTCGTTTATTGTTAATGGTCAACTTTTAAAGACCTTCACCGATGCAAGTTATCCGTCAGGCTCTATTGCCCTGTTCGCCTCTAATTTGCCGGAAGCAAAGCCCGGTATCCAGGTGCAGTTCTCCCAATTGGCATTGTATTCAGAGCAGATGTCGACGCCATCTTGAATGCTTCTGGTCCCTACTGTTGGCTTTTCCATTGAGCTTGAGCTTGCTCGAGTCCTAATAATTCTTGCTCCATGCGCAAAATTTCTTGTTGTAGTGCTTCTTTTTGTCGTTGCGGAGACCATAGTTGAAAATCTTCGAGCATTTTATAACCGCGTTTCAATACTCCACCGGGGACAAAGGCTGAGGACTGGTTGTATTGTGCACGCCTGCTCGACATACCTGTTTTGATCTGCCTGAGATCTAGTTTGAGTTGTTTAAGCTCAAGTCTAAGTTGAGTAATCTGTTCTTTATAAGGATCTTTGACTTCATGGTAGGTGTGTTCCGACCTGGTAGGGCCAGCGTTTGTTACGGCCCCTGGCGATTCCAAAGATGCGCCACAGTGTTCGCAGAAATGTGCGCCATCTTTTAGTTGTTGACCACATGCTGAACAGTACACAGAACATATCTCCTTTAATTTCTATTGTGGGGATGCAATTGACTGCACCCGTGAAAGCGTGATGCTTTTGATTTTCCTTACAGGTAATACGTTCTAGTGTGCTCAATCGATGCATCTGGCCTGGGCTCTTCGTCTATTAGAGGGAACCCGCGTAGGGGGCGTCACCTTGCATCATTGACTCCAACAAAATCAGGAAAGGCAGCGACGAGGCATGAACGTTTTCTTGTTCACGCCCGTAAATACCGTAGGGACCCGATTTATCGCGTCCAGCGATTCATCGTATGGGAACCTTCTCGATGAATTGCTGGACGCGATAAATCGGGTCCCTACGGTGATGGGTGTATTTCAGGCTTGAGATGATTGAATCTCAAGCCCTTATGCAATGTGTTGGAATCAATGCGTTTACAAACCCACGTGTGTGGATGCCTCCGATTTGCTCTTCTCCCATGCCGCAAATGGTCGCAAATGGCGTAGAAAATGCGCTTCCAGATCAGCCGCATAGGCTTCGGGATGCGTGCGCAAGACCTCCATGAAACGGTCATAGAAGAGCAAGTGCCCATCAGACGTTCGTGTGGTTAAGACCGAGCCGAACGTCACATGCAAGATCTCGCGTGCATCAAACTGTTCTAGTAGCGTCGGTAATTCAGCGTCCGTCAAAGATGAAGGTTCAGGGGCGCGACTGAGTTGAGCCGATACGTGATAGCTTGCCTTATCAACCTCATAATGTTCACGTGAGAATACATAGATCTCGCGCATCAAGTCTGGATCAAGCGTGGCAATCGTGCGTAAGGCTTCCAGATAGCTCGTACCAGCCGTTTTAAGATGTACCACGCCGCGCGTCTGTCGCACGGCAGGTTCGTAGACACTGAACTTATCCGAACCAGAGTGCAGACTCAGCTTATATGGACCAAGTGTACGCGCAATGGCAGCATGAACGGCAATATCAGCTTCAAAAGCCTGTACATCTCCGATATAGTCGACGCCTTTTTCAAAACGGCCGATAAAGCGTGGCGCCAGGCTTACCCAGTGTACGCCCAGGCGTTGTAGCTCTGTTGCGATATACACATGTTCGGCATGTGTTGTAGGCGTCTCGGTCTCATCGACGGAGACCTCCACTTCCCATTTGTGTCCCGCTCCAACCTGTTCGAGATGTCTATACATAAAGGCGGCATGAGCAACGGCGCGGCCATACTTGACGGCGGCACGTAACAACGCAGGTTCGTCGAAGGTAATTGTGTGATCCTCACATTGTATGGGATGTGAGAGATACCGTGCCATGAGTGCTGCCGGGCTATCTTCCAGCCGATCCCAGGGCAATGCTTCCCAGCGAGCATGCAATTCCTGGGGTGAGAGCTCTTCAGTTGTGCTATCGACATGTTCGCCTGGATCGAAGGTATAGAAGGTATAGCCAACGGCCATACAGCTATCGATATCAGCAGGAGTTTTAAGGTGGTCAGCATCGGCACCAAAGTCTGAGCGCCAGCCTTCGGCGAAGATTCCCCACATGGCATCATCCATGACCTGCTGCGGTGTGCGGCCCGTGCGTGTCATTTCGCGGATCGATTGCTGTGCCGGGATTGGTGCCAGGTGACCTCCTACGGCCCGTACTGCACGTAGATGTCCAGGTGTCGCCAACCCCAGGCGATCTCCCAGGCCCACGCTGGTGTGTAGTCCCAGGGTAGTTGGTTTGAGCCATGAAAGTTGATTGCGCAGTGCCGTTGCATTCGCAGCGTTTTGTGGCCCAAGAAGCAGAGTATGTCCGTCGATCTCTTGCGTTGAACCTTTAAAGTTAGTGAGAGATGATGATCCTGAGGTGGCATAAATGCCGATTTGTGCCTGCCCATCATCAGCCCTGGCAAGGAAATACGTTGTTTCCTCGTGATGCACTACTGAAGTTTCGAGAATGTGTAGCCCTGGTAATTTCGTTATTAATGAAGCGATGGAAATGTCGTCCATGAAATAGCTCCTACCTTATCTAATGTGTGTGCATTGAGTTGAATAAATTAGAATGTCACTATTGCTTTAATGATACCACTATTGCGGTCAAACCAACCTGGAAAGGCGTCAATCATGGTATCGGGCGATGCTCGATGTGTGATCCAGGGCGCAAGATCGATCTGACCTGCTTCGAGAGCAGAAATGACATGGTGGAAGTCTTGCGCCGTTGCATTGCGACTACTGAGCAAGCTCAGTTCGTGGCTATGAAAATCTGGATCGTGAAAGGTGATGTCGCCTGGGAACAATCCTACAAAGATCAGGCGTCCGCCATAAGCGACATAATGAAAGGCCGCCATCATCGAATTTGGGTTGCCAGTAGCATCAAAGACGGCCGTAGGTAGATCGTCAGCTACCACATCTTGTAGCGCAGCAACAGCATCACCAGTGTTATTGATGCAGACAACTTCCGGCCATTGACGCTTACAGAATGCAAGGCGCTGCTCGCTGATATCCATGACGAGAACGCGGGCGCCCGCGAGTAGAGCGAACTGTGTCACCGCTAGCCCGATGGGCCCGGCACCGACGACGAGAACGCATTCTTCCTCTGTAACCTGTCCATGTCTGACGGCGTGTGCTCCAATAGAGAGAGGTTCCACCAGGGCGAGTTGCTCAAAAGAAAGCGTGGACGATGGATGCAGTTGCGAAATAGGAACGATTGCAAGTTCGCGCATCCCACCATCGATATGCACTCCAAATACCCTGAGGTTGACACAACAGTTCGTAAGTCCCCGCCGACAAGGCGGACAGTGCCCACAATAAAAATAAGGTTCAAGAGCACAACGTGTCGTAGGGGCTAAATTTATCGCGCCTATGTCTGTATCAAATCGATGCCAGGGTAGGGGCCAGATTTATCGCGCCCGACCGCAACCACCTCTGCACTCAATTCATGACCCAGAAGGCGCGGATAGGTGAAGAATGGTTGTTCGCCTCGAAAGGCGTGAAGGTCGGTACCGCATACGCCAACACTGTGGATACGAATGAGTGCTTCACCTGGTCCTGGCGTTTCTGGATCCTCCATATCAATATATTGTAGCTGACCAGGTCTCTCAAGAACAATTGCCTTCATAGAATTCCTTTCGTCTGACAATAAACTTTAGCTCTCCGTCCATTGAGGGGAAAGTAGGGGCGGTTCCATCAAGACCGCCACATACTTCCTGATGGGAAAGTGAAATCAGAGAAGGCTTCAGGTTTCATGGTAATGCTAAAACCTGGAGCCTGCGGTGGCATATAGTGACCATTCCGAATAACAACGGGATCAAGAAAGTACTCGTGCAGGTGGTCTACGTACTCCAACACACTCTTCTCATGTGATGCGCTGACGCTGATATAATCGAAAATCGACAGGTGCTGCATATACTCACATAGTCCAACACCTCCTGCATGTGGGCAGATCGGAATGCCGAACTTCGCTGCCAGAAGTATGACTGCAAGGGCTTCATTGACCCCTCCTAAACGGCAAGTATCGATCTGGCAGAATGAAATTGCTCCGAGCTGCATCAACTGTTTGAAAATGATGCGGTTCTGAACATGTTCTCCTGTTGCAACCTGAAAAGGCGCAATGGCTCTGGCGATAGTTGCGTGCCCGAGGACATCGTCGGGACTGGTTGGCTCCTCGATCCACCAGGGATTGCACTCTGCAAGTAATTGCATGTTGGAGATAGCTTCATCAACTTCCCAGCGCTGATTGGCATCAAGTAACAGTTTACGCTCTGGCCCGATTTCCTCTCGCATGATCAATGCACGACGCAGGTCGTCAGCGAGGTTGGCACCGACCTTGAGCTTCACGTGCTTCCATCCTAAAGTGACAGCTTCGCGACAGAGTTGATGCAGTTTTTCATCGCTATAACCGAGCCAGCCAGCCGAGGTGGTATAAGCGGGAAAACCACTAGCGAGCATCTCGGCCTCGCGCAGCGTTTTCGTGGAAACTTGTCGATGCAGAATTGCCAGTGCCTCCCCAGGTGTCAGAGCGTCACGGATGTAGCGAAAATCGATGCAGGAGACCAGTTGCTCCGGCGACATATCCACGAGCAGCTTCCAGAGCGGTTTCTGTTCGGCTTTTGCATAAAGATCCCAGACAGCGTTCACGATAGCGGCGGTCGCGAGATGGATGACGCCTTTTTCCGGACCCAGCCAGCGCAACTGGTTTTCCTCCGCGAGCGATTGCCAGAACTGTGCCATATTTGCCGTCAAAGACTCCAGAGTTCGCCCAATGATGAGGGGGGCAAGTGCATTGATGGCTGCCACACAGATCTCAGTTCCCCGTCCGATGGTGAAGGTGAGGCCGTGTCCTTCAAGGCCTGGGCTATCTGTGTGAAGGATAATATAGGCGGCGGAGTAGTCTGGCGCGGGATGCATAGCATCGGACCCGGCCAATGTGCGTGATGTGGGAAAGCGAATGTCATACGTCTGGAAGCTGTTAATCGTGATGGGCATGGTCTTTTCTCCTGTATTTTGTGAGTTGAAAGAGCTCAACGCCCAGTTTCTTTCTCCTCAAAGATATCGGCCAGGACATATTCCTTAGAGTGGATGATATGGGCGGCAAGTAACTCAGCAGCCCGCTCAATGTTTTGTTCAAGAAGGGCTAACAGGACCTGCTCGTGATCATGAAGAGTAGGCTCCATACGCGTAGGATTGCGGGTATCTTTTACCTGGAACACACTGAACTGGCTGCGCAAGGTAGAAAGATAATGAATCAGGCGGCTGTTGCCCGATGTACGGATGAAGAGAGTGTGGAGACGGAAATCACCTTGTAGAAAGAGTGAGACAGGATGCTGATCCAGTTGCGCACGCACCTGGTAGAGCGAGGTGAGCTGCGACCTGAGATCCACAGGATCGAGCCGGGGAGCCGCGAGGCGCAGCGCCAGTACCTCTAGAGCGCCACGCAAGTCGTAGATTTCATGAATATCTTGAGCGGTAAACGTACGAACCCAGAAACCACGTCGTGGATCTGAACGCACCAATCCATCCTGTACCAGCCGCTCTAACGCCTGGCGAACAGGAGTGCGGCTCACTCCTAGCTTTTCAGCCAGAACGACATCCGAGAGCCGTTGCTCCTTTTGCTCATTTGCAAAGACTAGCTGCTTCCAGATCTGCTTATAGGCATAATCCACGGCTGTAAGAAGAGCACTGCGATCCTGTCCCCACAGCGTTTCAAACACCTCCTCGCTCAAATTTTCCTCATCCTCACCAAAATTTTCTTCGTCTGGTTCAACCGGTGATTGTGTCATGACACCTGCTCCGTTTTTTTGCTTTGCAGCAGCCAAACTGTTTTGGCTCTCCGTCCATTAGGGGCACGGCGTAGGAGCTTAGAAATCGCGCCCCCATGTCGTTCCGCAATGTTCCCCCGCAAAGGATGGAGAACTGCTGTTTTCTACTATTGACTTTTCGCCAGGGATAATGTATTCTGAATTTTGTATACAGTATATTATTTTTTACCAGAGCTTGTCAAGGAAAAGAAAAAGGGCCTTGTAGTTGGAGCTAAAAACAGGGAGGAGAAATCATGAAACCGAGGTTCTCAAGTCGTCTAGGCATGCTGGGCGTGCTCGGCATTGTTGCCGTACTGGTCCTGTCGGCGTGTGGTGGAAGCACGTCAAATAGTAGCACTACAACGGGTACTAGCGCAGCACCATCAGGGGGTAAACTTGCAGATGGTGCAAATTTCAAGCTTGGTGTTTCGCTGAGTTTCAACAACACTGATTTCTGGACGAACTATATCACGTATGAGACAAAGTTCGCGACTCAGTACAATGCCACACTAATTGGTCCCCTGGTCGCCGCTGGCGACGCAGGGAAGCAGATCACGGACGTCCGAACGTTGATCCAGGAAGGTGCCCAGGCACTCATCATCAACCCGGTTGATAGTGCTGCTATTGCGCCCGCGCTCGATTATGCAGCATCCAAGAACATTCCTGTAGTCACTGTGGACGTTGCGCCAAGCACTGGCAAGGTTTACATGATCGTGCGTGCTGACAATGTGGCGTATGGTCAGAACTCGTGCAAATTCATCGCTCAGCATGCATCTAGCACCACTGGCCACGTCGCGATTATGGAAGGGGATCTTGCTTCCCTGAATGGTAAAGATCGCACCGACGGTTGCACTCAGTATCTGCAGGCGAACTATCCGAACCTTAAGGTCGTCGATTATGCAACGAAATGGGATACCCCGACTGCTGTCAGTGACGCCAAGACGGCAATAAGCACGTATTCGGATCTGAGGGGTATCTACGTCGAGTGGAGCGCACCCGAGGATGGCATTCTTGCAGCTGAGAAAGCAGCCGGTAAATTTAGTACAGTGGGTAGCAATCCGCATATCGTCTTGATTGGCAACGACGGTGTGCCCCATGAGCATGCTCTGATCCGCGCCAACCAACTCGATGGAAGTATTTCGCAGCCAGCCAATTCCTACGCACAGTATGCAATCTACTATTCACAGCAGGCGCTCGAAGGGAAAACCTACACAGCAGGACAGAGCACTGACCACAACAGTACGATCATCAACCTGCAAGGCAACCTGGAGGACGCACTGCCGGCACCTCTCGTGGACAAGACGAACGTCAACGACCCGAGCCTTTGGGGTAACGCGAAGTCCTAATGGCTAAGATCATTAGTCAAGCAACCCGTAAATGGAGAGTTGAGATCGTGTTGGAACCTGTAAATGGAGGGTTGAGATCGTGTTGGAACCTGTAAATGGAGGATTAGGTTCTATCAATGGAGAGCCGGACAATGTTCGGCTCCCCGTTGCCGTTGCGCAGGGAGTCTGGAAAGGATTTGGCCAGACCCAGGCTCTGTGTGACGTATCGCTCGATGTTGTAGCTGGTGAATGCCATGCGCTGGTTGGACGCAACGGGGCCGGAAAATCCACGATGGTCGCAGCTCTCACTGGCCTCATTCGTCCGGATCGTGGCACTGTCAGCCTCGGAGGTGAAGCTGCGCCGAGTCTGACGGATCGTGCCGCCTGGCAGCGTCTGGTCGCCTGCGTCTATCAAAAGTCGATGGTGGTATCCACTCTTACGGTAGCTGAGAACATCTTCCTTAATCGTGCGACAGGAGATAACCGCAATATCGTGAATTGGCGTGCTATGCGGTCTCGTGCCCATCAGGTCATGCTCGATTGGGGCTTCGATCTGGATGTGAACAGCCTCGCACATAAGCTTACCGTTGAGCAGCGCCAGGTAGTCGAGATCGCCCGTGCTCTTTCAGTCGGTGCACGCTTCCTGATCCTCGACGAACCTACGGCCTCACTGGAGAAGGCAGCTATCGAACGTCTATTTACAAGTATTCGTCGTCTCAAAGCGAATGGGATCGCTATTCTCTACATCTCACATCACCTGGAAGAGATTTACGAGGTGTGTGAGCGTGTTACCGTGCTGCGCGATGGCCAGCATATATTGACCACGCCAGTAAGGGAGATCAAGCAGGAGCGCTTGATCGAAGCGATGGTTGGAACTGCGCCCCAGCACACTGTGGAGATCTCCGCGCCAGTGCAGGTTAGCGCGTCTACTCTGCCACGGCTCGAAGTTTCACATCTGCAGGTCCCTGCCACGTTGGGGCCTGTATATGACGTAAGCTTTGCTGTGAAACCGGGTGAGTGCGTCGGCCTGGTTGGATTGCAAGGTTCTGGTACCTCGACTGTTGCGGACGCGGTGGTCGGCTTGTTGAAGCCAGCATCCGGCGAGATCAAGTTGAATGGCAAGCCAATCCATACAGGTGATGTTGGAGCAACGCTTCAACAAGGCATTGCATATGTACCTGAGGATCGTCATGCGCGTGGTTTTGCTCCTTTACTCGGAGTCGGCGAGAACCTGACTTTATGCGTCCTTGACCGGCTATCAAGCTGGGGCGTTATTTCGTTTTCGCGTCGTGATGTGCTCGCGACTGGTCTGATGAAGCAACTGAGTATCGTTACCAGTGGCCTTGACCAGCGGGTTGGGCAACTGAGTGGAGGGAACCAGCAGAAGGTCGTGGTTGGACGAGCGCTGGCCTGCAATCCGGCGGTGTTGGTCGTGATTACGCCGACCGTTGGCGTTGATGTGGCCTCTAAAGAGACGCTTCTCGATGTGATCGCGGCGGCACGCGACGGTGGCACGGCGGTGTTGCTGGTCTCCGACGATCTGGATGATCTGCGTATTTGTACACAGCTATTAGTTATGGTCAAGGGTAGAGTGGTCAAAGAGTACCTTCAGCCGCCCTGGGACCGGCATGATCTGATTGCTGCGGTCGAAGGCCTTGAGCCAGTCGCCGCGCAAGGGGAATCGCAATGAGTAAAAGGGAATTGTAATGAGTAAGTCGACAGTAGAGCGCCCGATCGACCATTCGGGGCAGACGGTCGCAGGGACGCTTAGGCATCGTGGCCAGCATATTTTGGCCATCGGGGTACGGGAGTTTGCTCTGGTTCCGGTGATCATTCTTCTTCTGATCATTGGTGCCTTTATAAATCCGTCCTTCTTGACCGCAATTAATCTCATCAATGTTGCGCAAGAATCCGCTGCATTAGGTGCCGTCGTGGTGGCTGAGAGTCTGATCCTGCTCACTGGCAAATTTGATCTGTCTCTTCAATCAACGTACGGGCTGGCACCGATGGTGGGTGCCTGGTTGATCGTCTCGAAGGATAGCCAGGGTCTGGGTACCATGTGGAACCCATATGTTGGGATTCTGGTTGTCCTTCTGGTTGGACTTGTAATTGGAACCATTAACGGTTTCCTGGTGATCAAGTTGGGCTTCAATGCCTTTATCTTCACGCTGGCCATGCTGATCCTCCTGGCTGGCATTCAGATAGGAATTGTGAGTGGTCGCACTGTATACAGCCTGCCACCTGAGTTCATCTATCTGGGCTCCCAGTATCTCTTTGGCATACCCGTCTCTGTTATAGTCACTGGTGCGATCTTCTTGATCGCGGCGCTCTTCCTGCGGTATCACCGTATCGGACGCGCCATCTACGCCATTGGTGGCAACACGGAAGCGGCACGAGCTGCAGGTATTCACGTTGATCGGATTCGCATCGGTGTGTTTATCATCGCTAGCGTCCTGGCCGCGCTTGCTGGCTTGATGACCGCTGGGCAGGTGGTGGCTGTTACCTCCAACCAGGGCAATAACCTCATCTTCTCGGTCTACGCGGCTGCTGTCATTGGAGGCATCTCCCTTGATGGTGGACGTGGGCACATGATTGGTGCCCTCACTGGCGTTATCTTGCTGGCGCTGGTCACGAATATCCTGGTCCTTTCGCAGATTCAGACGTTCTGGATCGATGCCGCTACGGGACTCATCATCTTGATCGCTCTGGGGCTGGCCCGTGTGATCGGTACCGATAATTCCTAGTAGTCAGTCCATATTGAATTTTGCGGTATGTCGATACTACCCTCAGGTGCAGGGTTTGTATTATGCCCAAAAAATCAGACTGGACTGACCACTAGCCTTGCAACACGCATCCTTTGCAGGGATTGCCTTGACGATATCGAGGTACTAATCGTCGCAAGATTTGCCACGGTTATCGTCAGAGCGTCTCTGTCCTGGGGTATCGAGTCATTGGGTAAACTGAGAAAAGGAAGGTTTATATCATGCTTCGTATTGGTAGAATCATCCAGGTGAAACCGGAAGCAATCGAGGAATATGAGCGCATCCATGCGGCTGTCTGGCCGGAGGTGCTTGCCACCATTGCAGCCTGTAACATTCGCAACTACTCGATTTTCCGGCACGGGACATTGCTCTTTGCTTATTTTGAGTATGTCGGAGAAGATCTGACCGCCGATATGGCAAAAATGGCTGAGGATCCCAAGACACAGGAGTGGTGGACGCACACGGACCCTATGCAAGAGCCTGTACTGGATCACGCTCCGGGTGAATGGTGGACGGATCTGAAGGAAGTATTTCATACCGCATAATAGTCTAAATTCTAAAGGAGATTGCAATGTCGCAAGACGTATCGCTCACACCTCGCTTGCTAGGAACTACAGGATTAACGGTGTCACCGCTTTGTATCGGCTGCGCTCCACTTGGGAATATGCCCGATACGTTCGCCTATGAAGTGGGGGAAGAGCGTGCTCTAGCGACAGTACGTGCAATCTTTGCCGGGCCAATCAACTTTATCGATACTGCCGCTTCCTATGGGGATGGAGAAAGTGAACGCCGGATAGGGTTAGTGTTGCGTGAACTCGGTGGCTTGCCAGAGGGCTTTGTGCTGGCAAGCAAAGCGGATCGAGATATGAAGACAGGAGAGTTCACGGGCGAGCAGATGAGGCGCAGCATTGAACGAAGCTTGCGTTTACTGGGGCTGGACCAGATACAACTCCTCTACCTGCACGATCCCGAACACATTTCTTTTGAACAGGCGATGGCTCCTGGTGGTCCGGTCGAAGTCCTGCAACGCTGTCAGCAAGAGGGCCTGATTGCTCATCTGGGAGTAGCTGGCGGACCTATCGATCTCATGACGCGCTTTGTAGAGACCGATCTTTTCGAAGTAGCCATCTCGCATAATCGTTATACGCTCCTGAATACTGAAGCTGACCCTTTCTGGGATGTTTGCCTGCGTCATGGGGTTGCGGCGGTCAACGCGGCACCTTATGGAAGTGGAATTCTGGCGAAAGGGCCATCAGCCTATCCTCGCTATATGTATTCGGAGGCTCCACACGATCTGCTGGTACGAGCCGGGCAGATAGAGGCGCTCTGTCAACAGTACGAAGTGCCACTTGCAGCGGCGGCATTGCAATTTTCGCTGCTTGATCCGCGTATCAGCTCGACTATTGTAGGCATCACGCGCCCCGAGCGGCTCGCTGAGACCGTCTCTCTTGCTCAGTTATCTATACCTCAAGAGCTCTGGTCGGCTCTCTCAGCAATAAAGGATTAAGCGGGCGTGCTTTTTGAGGAAGGAGACGAGAATGGCAGCTTATCCCATCGTAGACACCCATATGCATTTGTGGAATCCTGAGCATTTTCGTATGTCATGGGTGGATGGCGATGCTCTGCTGAAATCAGCGCTATACGGTAGATGTCTATGCTGAACAGACCGCGGGTATCCCGCTTGAGGCTATGGTCTTCGTGGAATGTGGGATTGAGCCGCAGTACGCCTTTCTCGAAGCGCAATGGGCGGTTGCGTGTGCGCAAACTGATACACGTATTCAAGGGATTGTGGCGGCATGCCCGATTGAGTTTGGGCACCATGCTCGTTCCTATATTGAGGCCTTGGTTGCATTGGATGCGCGCATCAAGGGAGTGCGGCGTAACATTCAGGATGAGAAAGACGCCAATTTTTGTCTGCAGCCAGATTTTGTACGCGGAGTGCAACTCTTATCTGACTATGCGCTCTCGTTTGATCTCTGTATCCGACACTGGCAATTGCCTGCAGTGACTGCTCTGGTGCGCCGTTGCCCGGATACGCAATTTATTTTAGATCACCTGGGCAAGCCGAATGCAAAAGAACATGTACTTGATCCATGGCGAGATCAGTTGCGAGAACTGGCCTTGCTGCCAAACGTAGCCTGCAAAATAAGTGGTCTGGTGACGGAAGCGGAGCACTCTACATGGAAAGTGGATGACCTTGCACCATATGTATCGCACGTGCTGGACGTGTTTGGTGAAGATCGTGTGACTTTTGGTGGAGACTGGCCTGTTGTGTTGGTTGCATCATCCTATACGCGCTGGTTTGAGACAGTGCAGGTACTCACTGCCCCACTGACGGAGACGGCGAAGCGTAAGCTCTGGAACGAGAATGCACGCCGTCTCTATCGACTTGAGAGCGTATAATGTTTTCCTTTATATATACACATTTTCAATCTCTGTTGTTAAGCTTCTGCGACCGTATCTCCTGCGGCCAGGGAGTAAATCCATGATTTGAGCGGGAGCCAGGCTTCTCTAGCGGGAGAGAAGGTGATGAGGGAGACAGTGGCCGGGTTGGTGGGGTGGGCTCCCGGAATTCTAGAAGCAGTGGATCGAGAATACCACCCGAGGGATGAGGCCAACCAGGATACAGCCCCTTTTTTGCGGCGCGTATTGCCTCAACCAGCCTCTCAGTATCCTGTACTGCCTGGTGTACGGTTATTTCGTGCTTCCTGGCGTTTTGGAGGCGGTGAAATAACGTGTTGAGCGTCGAGCTGATGCGCCAGAGAACGTTATCTTTGGACAGGATCGAATGCGCCGAGTAGTGCCCATTGGCAGCGTTGGTGAGCGTTCTCAAAATCTCCTGAATCCCCAGTTCCAGGGCGCGTTTTTCATTTGCCACCTCTTCCCGGAGGCGTGCCAGTTCCTCGGCTTGATCCGCACGCGTAATGGCCTCGTCAGTTGAGCGCACCTCGATAAAACAGAGGAGAGCGGCACCAAGTTGGATAATGATTGGGCGGGCGAAGGCGACGGCGGGTCCATGCCAGTACTGAATTAAGAGTTGGAGATCTGGCGCATGTGGCATGAGAAAAAAGTCGCCAAGAATACAAGCTATATGTACTACCATAAATATCCACACGTATCGGCGTGAAAGCAGAACGCCGACAGCAATAAGTGGAACGACGAACAGGTCAAAAGTGAGTAGCCAGCCAGTACTCAGACCTCCTGAAGCAGTGAGGAGTGATCCTTCAATCACTATATCCATACTTAGCACAATCAGTAGAGCCGCCACGGTTTGCTTGCCGAGACGATTAAATATGACGGCGATACATGCAATAACCATCATGGTGACGATACTGACCAGAGTAGCCAGATTGCTGGCTTGTTGAAGCAATAAAAGCGGAGCAAAGAAAACGACAGGAGCCATATAGCTTGTAAGCCCGGCTCGGCGCAGACGTTCGCGTTGAGAGCGTGACGGAGCATTCTCATAGTTTCTGGCTCCTGCTGGTGCAGTAAGACGTAGCCAGGTTCCCAGTAAACCGTCGTTGACTTCTTTTGGGAGGTCATCATTATTGTTTGCTCTTTGTCCATCTTGCTGCGACATTTGCATGATTAAATCTCCTCTTCCAATTATTCATTTAAATAAATAAGATATGGGAACCGTTTTTCCCAGCAAAGCTCTATACTATAATAACGAAGAAGTAAGCCTGATGGAAGAGCAAATTCGAGAAGTACTTGCATATGTAGCAGGCTCTTAATAAAATCAATGTTATGAAAGAGTATAGTTCAGAGATGAGAGTTGATTTTTCGTTCAGCGATAGCGTGAATAATTACACTTACCGCTATCTATTTATGCCATGATCGATTGTGTACACAATGAGAGTAAGCGTTGTATCTGATCATATGCTCCTGCATTCTCCATTGCGAGGATAGTTGCAAGCAAATCAAGTACTGTCAAACTGTAGCCTCCCTTACCTCCTTGAGGATGAGTATAGAGTTCGTCGAAGACGAAATGTGAGCGCCGCATGACCTGGAGAAAGTAGCGATCGACCATGGATAGAACCAGCTTACGTCTGCTCTGATCAAACTGCGCGAAGATAGTTGCGTAGACAAGATCGCGTGCAATTCCCATCTGGAATGAAGGTTTGTGACTGGTATTTCCTGGTATCTGGATTTCGTAGGTCCGACCACGCCGAAGACACAAGCGCGTAACTTCTAGAAGCTCTGTTGGCTCGTAACGATCTTTCAGTAAGCTCACAACAGATAGCGGGATCATGCCGACACGGTGAAACACATTTACGATCATCGAGTCGTCCCACTCTTCAAGCATATGAGTACGTACCCCACCTAATAAATATTCTGTATATCTGTGTTTTCCATAAACGCAAGACACCTGAACACGATCTTCGCTCATCTCGTCATAGCGATCTCGCTCGCGACCTCGTACATCCACGGGGATTTCCCACTTCAACTGTTTAACGAAAATTTCTGCCCGCAATCGCTGGTAAGTGCTCTGTCTCACAAAGTCATAACGGTGAAGTTGACGTATACAATACCATTGTCCTTGTTCAAATACAGAGTACATAGCTTCCTGCCTTTCAAATGAAGCCCGCACACTTCATTTGTATTTAAAAAATAAATATATTAAATCTTCATTGACAGTGAAGATATGAGCAATGAATTAAAAAATAATGGCCTGGAAACCTGGAACTGCAATCTTAAAACTGGAGATGCCGGATGCCCGTACATACAGATATCCTGTATCCCTACTGACCCATCGATTATGGGCTTGCAGTTCGCCTTTTCGCACTGTCCATATAGGATCTATGGAGGAGAGCTTTGTCTATCATGCTGTTTCCTCCGTATTTCCTGTAATAGTGCTAGCCGGTTGCTTGTTATACAAGTGATATTATAACACTTTAATCTGTTTGTAAGCTATTTTTTTCAGATTTCTTCACAGCTTTTTTATGAGTATTGATGACGATGTGGATTTGATTGGTAATGGAGGGCGGCGGGTCTGTTAAGGTTGCAAAAGCGACGGTGACAGATTAGACCTGTCACCGTCGCTTTTGCAACCTTATCTCCGGCTGAGTATAAGCTAATGCATCATTGTTACTGTAGAGGCTCCTTCGACTGTATCTTCAGGTGCCTCGCTACTTGCAGTATTTCTCTTCCCGCCGCGTAGAGGAATCTCCTTTAAGAAGAAGATGGCGACGAAGCCGATGCACATCAGGATCGTACTTAATACGTAGACGTTGTGGATACCGCTTGTCAGGCCGATTTTCACAGCCTCCAGCAGTTGATTATACAATGCTACGCCTTGTGGACCCAGGTGTGAGAAACTCGCAAGCAATTGTTTCTGGGCTCCTGGCGAGAGCAGGATGTTCGGATTGTCAAAGGCACTGAGACCTTTTGCCGGAATGATCGCTTTGATTTGAGTCGAGAGGGCGTTGTGGAAACCTGGTACATACGCTGATGTTAAGATTGAACCCATCGCCGCAACTGCAATAGTGGCTCCAATGGAGCGGAAGAAGGTGAGTCCAGATGTCGACTCACCGATCTTGTCTGGTAATGCGTTTTGCACGATTACCGTGTAGGTCGACATACTGAAACCAAGACCCAGACCAAGTATAATCATTGCAATAATCAGATCAGTATTGGTTGAGTTCACATCCAGGCGTTGTAGCAGTAACGATCCGCAAATTGTAATTGCCATACCTACGAATGCAACCCACTTGTATCTGCCGAAGCGCGATACTAACTGTCCAGAGATGACACTGCTGAAGACCAGGCCCAGCATTAATGGGGCGAGCAGCAGGCCGCTATTGGTAGCCGAAATGCCCAGTACTCCCTGTGCGTACAGTGGGAGGAACAGGATACTCCCGAACATGCCCATACTCGTGATCATCGTTATCAGTAGGGATACAGTGAAGATGCGATTTTTAAACAGGCTCGGAGCGATAATTGGTTGCGCATTCTGGTGTTCCAGGCGTGCTTCATAGACGATAAACAGAGCTGCGAACACAATGGAGGTGGCAAAGATGCTAAGAACCTGCCACGAGGACCAGGCATACTGAGAACCTGCCCAGGTGAATCCCAGCAGAAGCGGTACCGTAGCCGCGATCAGGAACGTTGCACCAAGGTAATCGATTGAAATTTTCCTGGTATTTTGCATACGTAACGTCGGCATCAAGAAGATGAGCACCAGGAGCGCGATAATTCCAATTGGCAGGTTAACATAGAAGACCCAGCGCCATGTGGAGTGATCGGTAATCCAGCCGCCAGCAGTTGGACCAAGAACGGAGGCTATGCCAAAAACGCCACCGGTCAATCCCTGCCATTTGCCGCGTTCGCGTGGAGTGAACAGATCCCCAATAACAGCTAGAGCGATTGGCATCAATGCGGCAGCTCCCAGACCCTGGAACGCACGGAAAGCAATCAACTGGTTCATCGTTTGGGCAGCTCCCGAGGCGGCTGATCCTATCAGGAAAAGCGTGACACCTATCAGGAAAATCGACTTACGCCCGAAGAGATCGGAGAGCTTTCCATAAATAGGCACCATCACGGTTGAAGTCAAGAGGTACGCGGTCGTTACCCAGGTATAGCGATCGAAACCATGCAAATCAGTAATGATGCGCGGCATCGCAGTGCCTACGATTGTCTGATCAAGCGAGGCAAGCAGCATGACCAGCAGGACCGCTGTCATAGTTGAGAGTATTTCCCGCCGAGAGTAGCGGGGTGTATCTATGTTTTGGCTCGTAATAGCACTGTCTACAATTTGATCGCCTGTCACAGATGGTTGCGATACCGTTTCCATTGAAAAAACTCCTTCTGTAAGAAGATTTAGAGAACATGTGATTATTTAAATCACTATTGATGTAATTACACTCTTCCTGATAGGATCGTTATAGTGTATGTTATCGGCATAAGACAGATCATCAGTAACTTATGCAAAGATAGAAATACATCTATAATTTGGAAGATGAAAGTTTTTACTTTGCTCTGTTGCTGGCTATCCCGTTGACGTAGATATGCCACAGGTAGTTGATGGCATCTTCGCGGGAGATATCGTCTCCCAACAACATACGATCATATACTTTTGGCGAAAACATGCTGAAAAACGAGAGTAGCATAACTTTTGTGGGAATGGAGGCGTCAAATTCGCCTGCCGCTTTCCCGTCTTCAAGCAATTGCTTTACGCGGGCAACCAGGTTCTCCCACAGGTCACTCATGCATCCCCCTTTTTCGGCGAGCAGGCGTTTCAGGTCTATGCCATTGTACATGGATGCAAGTAATTGTGTTTGTTTGCTAAAGAAATCTGCATACATGAATAGTAGGAGTGCCTTGAGTTTTGCGCCTGGCGTCAGCTCTTTGTCGATAACATTATCAATTCCTTGCAGAAGTGCCTGAATGTCTCGTTTGAAGATACCTAATACCAGCTCTTCCTTGCCAGGAAAGTGTTTATAGATCGTGCCTTTCGCAATACCAACGCGAGCAGCAATCTCATCCATGGAAGTCTCATAATAGCCTTTTTCCAGTAGCACTTCTTCCGCAGCCTGGATGATGAGTTCTTCGCGTTCCTGGCGCTGTTTTTCTTTCAATGTATGAATTGTTTGCATGGAAAGCCTCTTTGCTAAATGCATATGTGCTCAGTCAAGGATGATCTGGCAATATTTTGTGACCTATTGTTAATTTTGTGACCAGTATTAACTACCGTGACTGTATAGTCATAATTTTACTGCATAGTTCTTCAAATGTCAAGAGGGAAAAAAGTAGGAAATAATTCTAGCTGGTTCCTGTGTTTCTAGTAAATGCAGGGAGAGATGGAAAGACAAGCTTTTGAGGAAATGTGATCCCTGTCAATTTCCCTATTTTTCAAGGAGTAAACATGCTCGATTTCACACCAATCAAAAATCACTCTCAGACCTTCGCAGAGTTTTCGAAGGGTTTGACGAAGGCTGATTTACAGAAGTATACCAATGAGATGATCGATACAGAACTCGACATTATTGCCAGTGCGACTGACGCCGATGTCGTTTTTGTGCCAGTTGACCCTCAGGCTAAAGATACCTTTGGGAAGCCTGAGGACCTGGATCTGGCCTGGACTCTCGGGCATGTCATTGTACATGCGACCGCATCTTCAGAAGAGGGTGCCGCTCTCTCCTCGTCGCTTGCACGTGGCCTGGCCGTAGAGGGCCGTTCACACGCTATGAGACTCCATGGGAAACAGTAAAGACGGTTGCTCAGCTTCATCAGCGCCTGGCGGAGAGTCGTCGTATACGCCTGGCGTTCCTGGAGACATGGCCCGATGAGCCGCACGTGGACCTTATTCAAGAACTTTCATTTGGTCAATTCAATGCGGTCTCCCGTTTCCTGGTCGGACTCTTTCATGAGGATTCTCATCTTGAGCAGCTTCGTGAGATTATGCGTCAGGCTTATGCAGCACGCTCTCACAAATAAAAAGAAGAATGCTGGAGCTGAAAATACAAGAGGACAGCCGATCCAAAAGAGATCGGCTGTCCTCTTGTATAGAGCCGTTTCTAACTGATGTACGGGAAGCCCTGGGCGTCCCAGCCAAGTAGGCTTATGCCGAATGTGGGTGAGCCGCCATTATTGGCGTCGTGATACTGGTAGTCGATAAGATCGTTGTCGCCATCATGCATTACTGATTCGCCGCCAGGTCCAGTAATGTTGTTGTGGGTGCTAAGTACGATGGTGCCACCACCCTGGAGCATATTAATGTCACCTTCATCAATGTAGGGACCGGTGATGTTAGTCGCGCGTCCTACAATGATGTGATAGGTTGCATTGGCATCGCAACACGTGTCTACTGAGGCAAACAGGTAGTAGTAGCCGCCGTGGGGGTAGATGTAGGATGCTTCAATTCCGTGGCTCGTAATCAGGCGTTCCGCGAGATGGTAGAAGGTGTGATTAGATCCCAATTGCTTGCCAGTTGTCGGATCGATCTGAATGAGATGGATGCCATCCCAGAAGGAGCCTAACGAGAGCCAGTACTGGCCGGATCCATCTATGACCAGGGCGGGATCGATGGCGTTAAAGCCAGAGCTGGAATCAGAGGTGAAGACGATGCCCTGATCTGCCCAACTGCCGGGTGCAGCCGTCGTACTGGTAGCAAGTCCGATAGCGGAGTGCTCGGAGCCGAACGTTGAGACGGCATAGTAGAGCCAGTACTTCCCGTTATGATACGAGATATCTGGTGCCCAGAAATTGCCAGTGTTACCATCATAAGCATTGGTCCAGGAGGGGAGGGTTTTGAATACAAACCCTGCATTGCTAAAGTGAATGCGATCCGTAGAGGAGCGCATTTCAAGCCCTTTATAGGGAGTGGCAATGCTGGTGCTGAAGACGTAGTAGGTTCCATTGCTAGTCTTGATCATGGATGGGTCGCGGACAGTGATATCGCCGGAGAGGCCGACAGGGTTGGGATAGCTTGTTCCCGCCTCGACCAGTTTCCAGAGGTGATCGGGTGTACCGTTGTCGGTCCACTGAAGGGCGCTGGCACCAGCAGTTTTGGAGGCACCCGAAATGCCGAGAACCAATCCGCTGTTCTGGTTGACGATCTTGTAGTATCCATTGCCTGCACTGACGAACTGCCAGAGGTGATCGGGTGTGCCGTTGTCGGCCCACTGTAGTGCGGGAGTTCCTGCTGTTGTGACGCCACCACGGATGCCCAGTACCTCACGACTGTTCATGTTCTCGATCTTGTAATTGCCACCACCATCAGATATAAAGTGCCAGAGGAGATCGGGTGAGCCGCTGTCGGCCCCCTGAAGGGCGTTAGCTCCCCCGGTTTTGGAGGCACCCGAAATGCTGAGAACCAATCCGCTGTTCTGGTTGACGATCTTGTAATTATGGGTTACGTCGAGCGTTGACGCGGCGAAGGCGCTCTTGTGAGGCCACATAGCCACGCTCAGACTGATGAGCGCAATGAGGATCACTGTGATCGTAATAGAACGTTTCATAGAATCCTTTCTTCTTTATCAAGATAGAAACATCGTTGTTGTTGGCCTTAGAGGAATCCATCTGTGCTTTTGTTCCGCTAAATCAGATCTTTGAAGCATCTCCAAGACTATGGAAGGGCTTGATGTGGCAACGAGAGTTGGGACGAACACAGTCAAAGCTCTTCCCTGTGCTTTGGCTGTTCTTTACGAGAACAGGTGATTACCATCTTCCCCCTAAAAGAATGATTGTTGTATACTATAGCACGCTATTTGTGAATGTCAATGTGCAGACTGCTTCCGGGCTAAGGTTCATATAGTTCATGTTGTCTAAACAGAGCAAAAATGTTATAGTGCTGTTGGCAAAGACTTGTACCGTATCGAGGTAAGCGCAAATGTCGACACACGCTGAAAAAGAGGGCCTTCCGCCTGATTCCCAGGAAGCTCTGAGTCAGAGCGAAAGAAGGTTTCGAGCTCTTATTGAGCATAATTCCGATGTTATCATGCTTGCTAATGCCGAAGGGATTGTGACCTATGTGAGTTTGTCTATTACTCCCGCCCTGGGTTATACTCCTGACGAGTTCGTTGATTTGTCATCTCTTGCCCTCGTGCATACTGATGATCTTCCTGTTCTGCAAGGGATCTATTATGAGATTCGGCAATTTCCCGGCAAGAGTTTGAGTGCTGAGTATCGTTTGCGCTGCAAAGATGGATCATGGCGCTGGTTTGAGGGAACAGGAACGAACTTGCTTCACAATCCAGATGTGAAGGCTCTTGTCGGCAATTTTCGCGATATCACCGCTCGTAAACTTGCTGAGGAACGCCTACAACTACTCAATGATGTCAGCACATTGCTTGTCTCTTCTCTTGATCATCAAATTACGCTCTATGAAATTGCTCAGTTGCTTGTTCCTACACAGGCTGATTACTGCCGTATTGCTCTATTAGACGAGCAGCGGCAAATCAAAGAGATTACTGTCAACCATGTGGATCCTGAGAAAAACAGGCTTGTGCAGGCTCTTTATGAACAGTATAAAGACCGGAGCAGTAGCACCCATGGCTTGCAGAAAATCCTGGCAACAGGGCAGGCAGAATTAATTTCGGTTGTTTCACAAGATGTGTTGGAGACGACACGCGATAATCCAGAACTCTTTGCTATTGTCAATGCGCTCAGCTTGCGGTCATATATGGGTGTTCCACTCATCGCGCGTGGAAATACCATTGGTGCGATCACCTTGTCCTCTATTCAACCTTATCGCCATTACACCTATGATGATCTATTGTTTGCTCAGGAGGTGGCACGGCGCATCGCCCTGGCACTTGATAATGCGCATCTCTATAAAGAAGCTCAAAATGCTATTCGCTTGCGCGACGAGTTTATTGCGACGGCTTCCCATGAATTGAGGACACCTGTTACCAGTCTCAAGATGTATACGCAGGTTCTGCTTAAACGCCTTGTCAGGCAAGGTGAAGAAAATCTTGCTCATGCATTAATGAAAATGGATGCACAGATTGCGAAATTAACCTTGTTGATCGAGGATTTACTGGATGTATCCAAATTAGAGCTGGGCAAAGTCACATTTCGGCAGGAAGCATTCGATCTGAACGAGGTTATTGCAGAAACCGTCGAATATGTTCAGGCAACCTCTCTCCATCATACCATTCGCGTTGAGGGCAAGAGTGCTTTACCTCTCTGGGGAGATAAAGAGCGCATCGGGCAGGTTCTCACCAATCTGCTGATCAATGCGATCAAGTATTCACCGGAGGCGGATACAGTACTTGTGCATGTCGCGCAGGAGCAAGAAATGGCTGTCGTAAGCGTGCAGGATTTTGGCATCGGCATCGCCAAAGAACATCAGCAGCACATTTTCGATCGTTTTTACCGCGTCAATGACCTGGAAGGAAGAACCTATCCCGGACTAGGCATCGGTTTGCATATCGCGCATGAAATTGTTGTAAAGCATGGTGGCACGATGCGTGTAATCAGCGAGAAGGGGAAGGGGTCAATGTTTTGCTTTACGTTGCCTTACACGTCTGATAATATAGAAACTCCCTGATTATTCTTTATATTAGAAAGTGCAATATTAGGAAGTATAGGTGTATGAACCCTGATACGAAAAAGATTGCGGTCGTTGATGACGATCCAGATGTTCTAGATGCGCTCCAGATGACTTTGGAAGATGAGGGGTATGATGTGACGGCAACAGAGAAGGGCGAATATGCAGAAAATCTGCCGGATACGAACGAAAATCTCCCAGATCTTATAATCCTGGATGTCCTTCTTTCTGGCAAGGATGGGCGCACAATCTGCCAAAAACTAAAGAGCCAGCAAGAGACCAGGCACATCCCAATTATTATGATCTCTGCCCACCCCAACGCGAAACAATCTGTCAAAGAAGTAGGTGCGGATGACTTCCTGGCGAAACCCTTTGATGTGGATGAGCTATTAGCGCTGGTTGCAAAGTACCTCTAATTCAGGCTTTGACATCTTGCCAATCTTTCGCTATGATCTCTACTAGACCTGATTTGTGATCATGGTTTCTATTTACTAGAATAAAATTGTCCAGAGAACCAGGGGAACAAAAACGTGAATATGCGTCTTCTTGTAAGAATACTTGCCGTTATCACCTCTATTGGCTCGTATTTTATGCTATTGCTGGGTGTGCTTGTGACTAACAGTGGTTCCGGGCAAGGATGCGGAAATTCCTGGCCTTTCTGTCATGGTCAGATCATTCCAGGTACGCTCACTATTGCAGGGGTGATTGAGTATAGTCACCGCGTCGCAGCGAGCGCAGATGGCTTGTTAGTGTTAATTCTTACTATCGCTGCCTGTCTGTTCTATTGGCGGGATTTTCTTGTCAAATTGCTTAGCTTCTTGAGCATATTTTTTGTGGTGTTGCAGGGAGTATTAGGTGCTCTGACCGTGATCTATGAAGGGACGTTCGCATTAAATATACTGCTCTCAATCCACTTCGGACTCTCTCTTATAGCATTTGCCAGCGTCGTTTTGCTCACGATCCGTCTCTTCCAGATAAACAGAGACCAACAGCAGGTACCGGAGAAGGTGGCTCCGACGTCTCAAAGGTTTCAGCTTTCTATATGGGGGCTGGTTGTCTACACGTATATCATTGTCTATACCGGAGCATTAGTGGCCCATACGGGGGCGGTCACCGGTTGTGGCACACAACTGCCAGGTTGTGGTTCCACCTATCTGCCCAACTTCTCTTCGTTAGCAGGCATCCAGATACTTCATCGCTATGTCGCAGCTTTGCTCTGGTTTCTGATCCTCGCTTTCTTGATCGTTGCTATCCGTCACTACCGCAAGCGTCGGGATATCGTGCGTGGTGCATGGTGGGCATTCATCTTGATCACGCTACAGGCGGTCAGTGGTATGATAGCGGTAGTGACTCAGGGTCAACTGCTGGTCGCGCTTGTCCACACAACCATCATCACGATTTTCTTTGCAGTGCTATGCTATCTGTGCATGCAGCTTGGCTGGCCCTGGAAGAGAAGTAAGGTAGAACAAGGTAAGATGAGTCAACAATTGGAACTGAATACAGTATCATAGTATCAGGGATAAAGATCCATAACAGCTATCTCAGGTCGACAGTTGAAACGCAATAGAGGTGGCTGCATTCCAAGGCCACGATTCGTATAGAGGAGCGTGTTGCCAACAGAATAAAGCCCCTTAGGATATTTATGGCTTAACGGTGGGAGCATCAGTGGCCCGCGAAAAGGAATGCGTACCTGCCCACCATGAGAATGACCAGAAAGCTGAAGGTCGAAGCGCTTATTATAAGCGGCCACCTCAACAAAGTCGGGCTCGTGTACAAGCAATATCGCCACACCCGCCGTTGGAAGAGACGCCGTTAATTGATTTAACAATGGCAGATGTGTCCAGATCGGTGCTGGCGTCCCATAGTTCGCCGGCCAGAGATCGTCCATGCCAACGAAGTGCAACATCTGATCTCCCCGTTGTAGTGTGTGAGTTTTATTATTGAGTTCCTGCACGTGCCCGGCTTGCAAACACCCACGTATCCATTCAACTCCAGCGGGATGATCATGATTGCCCAGCACTCCAAAGACGCCATCCTTTGCTTGCAGCTTACTTAAATGCGACAAGGTAGCTTTCAGATCTGGTCGGTAGACAGTGACAAAATCTCCCGTAATTGCGATCAGGTCTGCCTTTAGTGTATTGATCGTTTCTACCAGACCCGCCACGCGTCCAGCCGTCATAAATGTATCATCTGAATGGATATCAGTAATATGCACTATTCGATAGCCATGAAACGCTTTTGAGAGGCGTGGCAAAGAAAATTGCTGGTGCGTAATATCAAACCATGTTGGTTCAATGTTGTATGCATAATACAGGGTTCCAGCACCTGTTGCGCTGAAGCCAAATGTTGTAGCAACCGTTCCTTTTAAGAAGGTGCGTCTTGTAATAGGCATCTTATCTATGGTTTCTCCATACTCCCCCTTGCCAGGAGAGCATCTTATAAAATCGCAATTTGAATTGATTCAGTGATGACAAAGCTCCACTTGACGCTAAAGTTATTGTATCAGCATTTCTAACTGGCTGATATCTGGGTTTTCTCAAAGAAGGCAAGCCTCAGAAAGAAAAGCTTAGTACTTCATTACTGCACGATTTGCCTTATTGATATGTGTCTATTATTATGAAAGCACTTACTGGTGTTATGGTCTCTATCATGGAACGTTCGTGATCAGACCGACGATACAAAAATCCCTCTGTATGCGGGAAAAAGTAGTTGAGTAAGATGTAGAAAGGATGAGTGTGGGAAGTGGAAATTGTAGGATCGCAGAAAATCAAAGCAGGTCAGAGGCAGGTGTTTCAAGCGTTGCTCAATCCAAGGGTCCTTAAAGAGAGCGTGCCGGGATGTAGTGAGGCCGAATATGCAGAGATGCCATGGGCTCCTGAGGAAGGCAGTCATATTAGGCTGGTGATTTCTCCTAGTTTTCCTGGCATGAATGGGCGCTACGAGATCTTTGTCAAGCCTGAAGATCTTATCGAGCCGTCGCATCTTGTACTGATGTGTTCTCCTAGTAGCTCGGTTGGCTCTATTGATGCCAGGTGCATCGTTGCTCTGGTCGATGAGGGTCCAGAAACAACCATCAACTATGTTACCACTGCCACTCTGGGAGGCAAGATAGCAGTAACGCCAGAATTTGTGATCAAGACAGCTGTCAAAGGTGCGCTTGATCACTTCTTCAAGAATCTTGAGAAGCATATGTAGGGGCCACGTTTACGGCGCCCAGGTGTGTCCAGCATCGTGAATGCGATTGGACACACCTGGGCGCCGTAAACGTGGCCCCTACGGCGATTGAATTTATTAGCGTTGGCCATATACATGAGTGTAACGGTGGTGGAGTTTATCGACATCGTCAGGTGCAATAGACGAAGGGTTACCCAGTTGGCGGGCCAGCCAGACCGTAGCGGCGACATCCTCGGTCATCACCGCAGCTTTAACCGCAGCCTCCGCGTTTTTGCCGATAGTGAAGACGCCATGATTTTGCAGTAGTGCAGCGGGGCTACGCGAACCTTCCAGTGTGCGTACCACTTCCTGCCCGATCTCCTCGCCCCCGATGAGAGCGAACCCTCCACAGGGAATTGGGCCACCGAACTCGTCGCCCATAGCGGTCAATACGCATGGAATGCTCTGCCCCACCGCAGCGAAGGCCGTGGCGTAGCGCGAATGCGTGTGAACTACACCTCCTACATCGGAGCGCTCACGATAGATATAGCAATGGGAAAGTGTATCGGAGGATGGAGAAAGATTGCCCTCGACCACATTTCCATTACTGTCAACCACGACCATATTCTCAGGTGTTAGCTGGTCATATTTAAGGCCCGAGGGCTTGATTACGATCAAACCGCTTTCAGGATCGCGACCGGAGATGTTGCCACTGGTCCAGGCTACCAGGTTATTGGCTGGTAGCAGGGCATGCAGGCGGCAGACTTCGGCCCGTAATTCAGATAATAGCATCAGTGATTTCCCTTCGCCTGGGAACGTATGCGCTTGAGTCGCTTCATGACATCGTTCGCGCCCCGCCCAAAGGTATCATACAATGTAACATAATCGGCATACAGTGCGTCATATACGGCGCGATGCTCAGGATTTGGTAGAATGGGTTCTGGTTGGCGTTTCCCCATTACATGCGCTGCACCGGGAATGTCTGGATAGAGTCCGGCAGCTACTGCTGCATGAATTGCTGATCCCAGTGCGGGTGCCTGGGACGATCCGGCAAGGTACAATGGCTTGCCGATAACGTCGGCGTAGATCTGGGCCAGTAACCTGTTCTTTTCTGGCAGACCGCCTGCACCAATCAGCGTATGAATCGGAACACCAGCGTGTTCATAGGCGTCGATGATGATTTTCGCACCAAAGGCGGTGGACTCGATAAGCGTGCGGTAGATTTCGGCTGGTGTGGTCGCGACCGTTAGACCAAGAATGAGTCCAGTGAGATCGGTATCGACTAGAGTAGAGCGGTTGCCCAACCACCAGTCTAATGCTAACAGGCCAGACTCGCCTGGCTGAAGCTTCGCCGATTCCTGTTCGAGGTAGGTGTGAAGCGACACACCAACTTCTTTCGCTGCATTATGGATATCAGGGGGAACCGCGCGGTCCAGATACCAGGCAAAGATATCGCCGACGCCGTTCTGTCCGGCTTCATAGGCATACAGACCTGGAATGACGCCATCCTTAACAACGCCGCAGATGCCCTCAACTTCGTGCTGTTCCTCTCCAAGCAGAATATCGCAGGTACTGGTTCCCATAATGAGAACGTACTTGCCCGGTCCTACCGCGCCAACAGCCGCATTGGTAACATGTGCATCAACATTGGCAACGGCGACAGGTGTTCCAACAGGAAGCCCTGTCCACTCTGCTGCTTGCTTGCTAAGACCGCCAGCCTTCGTTCCGAGTTCCTGCAACTCCGTGCTCATACGTGTTGAGACGACATCGGCGAAGCGTGGGTTGAGCGCAGCAAAGAAGTCCTCGCCTGGGAATTTGCCATCTTGATAGAGGGCTTTATAGCCTGCTGTACAAATATTGCGCGTTTCCTGTCCGGTGAGTTGCCATACGACCCAATCGGCAGCTTCTATGAGGCGGTCGGCAGCGTCGTATACGTCAGGCGCTTCTTCCAGAATCTGGAGTGCTTTGCTGAAGAACCATTCTGCCGAGTACCTGCCACCATAGCGTGCCAGCCAGTATTCATTGCGCTCTTCGGCAACCTTATTAATACGGTCCGCCTGCGGTTGCGCCGCGTGATGTTTCCAGAGTTTCACCCAGGCATGGGGCTTTGCACGCCATTCAGGTAGGAAACACAGCGGTGTTCCATCACGCTTCGTGGGTAGCATGGTACAGGCGGTGAAGTCGATGCCGATCCCTTTCACTTCGCTCGGATCGATGCCACTTTGACGCAATACTTCAGGAATAGTATGTTGAAAGACGCTCAAATAGTCTGCGGGATTCTGCAATGCCCAATCCGGCGGCAAGCGGATGCCTCCTTCCGGCAAACGTTCGTCGATGACTCCTGCACTGTACGAATGGACGGATGTTGCAATTTCGCGCCCATCCCGTGTATCAACCAGGACTGCACGTCCCGATTCCGTTCCAAAGTCTACCCCGATGGTGTACACCACTGTACTTGCTCCCTTCTTTTTGTTGATAGTTACCATGAATGTAAATAAGCCTCGTAAAAGCTGATCGTATGCGTATAAGTCGTAAAAGCTGCTTGCGCCCCTTAGTATAGTATATTTAAGCGCTTAAATATACTATACTAAGGGGCGCAATGTAATGTCAAGCGGGCCGCGTTTACAGTGGGCGTCATTTTCTTTGGGGGTTCTAGAGCTTCGGGGTGAGTGGGCCAGTGCCAAGGCAGAATCCTCAAACTGGTCTCTGCCCCAGTGCGTGGCGAAATTCGTGCGGATATCAAGCCAGAATTATTCATTAGCCTCTTTGGGTAGCTGTCACTTTTTGGCACCTGTGAGTAGGAGGCTCAGGCTACTTTAATCTGCACCACAAATTGTTGTACTCCTTTACTGCAAGATGCTGCATTTGATGCGCAGTTGGGTTGCCCCGTAGCTGAAATTTGCGCTGTGCCAGATTGTCCAGCATTGAAAATGCCTTGCACATTCGTTGGCATGGGTGCATTTGCCCAGGGGATCAACACATTTGCTTGCGAGATCGACACCAGCCAGTGGGAGTATGCCTTATCGTCCAGCTTCAACTCAATCGTCGTACCTGGCTTGACGGTGATCAGATGATTATTGTCAGCCAGTGTCAATATCTTCTGACTGACAGGGTTGATGGCGATATGTGTGGGCGTTGGTCCAATCTCTACCGTGGTACCACTGGCGGTACTGTTTGCAGACGAAGAAGGTGGTGGTACATCGGCGCAACCAATCAATCCTCCCAGTACAAAGAATAGCCCTATTCCTAGCGTGATCAAAAATATGGAGGGTCGTTTCATAACATCCTTGCTTTCTTGCAACAAAAGCGCGTAAACTTTACGGCTCTCTCTGCATAATACACTGCTTATCGGGTTTAGGGCAATGGAGTGAGAAAAAGTGGTCAGTATTTTATGCTCCTCCAATCTTGTACTCCTCGACCCATTCTTGCAGGAACGCCAGTGCTTCATCAAAAAAACTATCACCTTTTTCTTCCCAACCATAGTAGTCCCAGGTTTCAATGTTAAGGCTCATAAACCAGAAATGTCTTATTGCAACAAATAAAGGAATAGATTGTATATTGAGGTCACTAAGCTGTCGTCGCTTCAGATATCCTTTCACGTATGCCATAAACAAGTCTTCACTCTTCTTATCATTCCAATCTGGTCGGCTTTTCAGCATCGCCATAGCCCAGCAAAATCCTGCGAGATCATAAGCCCTATAGCCGTAACCACATCCATCGAAATCGAAAAAGGTGAGCAACTTCTCATCGGTAATGTTTGCGTTGCTGCCGTGAGCATCTCCATGACAGGGTCCCATATCTAATGCACTAGCTGGCAAAAGCGCGACACGGTTTTTCAGAGAATGAGAAAGCTGTAACAAATACTTCCAATCTTCTACACGATGCGCAAGCGCAGGCTGAATTGTCTGAAGCGATGTATCGAGCAGAAATGACAGGTCAAGTTGGAAGCGAGAATGGGAACTGACGAAATCATCAGTCGCGGCATGAATCTCAGCCAGCGCATATCCATAGAGCGCACTTGACTCATCGGTCAGCTCTGGGGGAATTAAAAGAGTGCCAGGAGCATATGAGAAGAGCACTATCGGTCTTATCCCCTCGGGAGCAAGGACTGTTTGAATGAATACTCCATCTTTTCTGGCAATTGGAGTAGACACTGCAATTCCTTTACGATCAAGATGTAACAGAAGATCGATCTCATAGAGAATATCTGTAATTGTCCTCCACGTCCGACCTGTGGTGTGCTGTGCCTGATAAACACGCAAAATGTATTGGTTATCAGTTGTACGCACAATGTATGTATCGTTAAGACGAGGAGATAGAAGCCTACATTCTACAATAGATCCGATCTGATATGCAGTAAGAATTCTGAGATACAAGAATCTCCGTGGAAAGTTGTGAGTGATGGCAAGGGAAAGGCTGGGAAAGATTTTCATCTTTATAAACAATACGAACAAAATCAGTCATCACACATAAATCTCCTTTGTATCGCTATCCCGGTGAGAGGAACAGGTAGGTTTGCAAGACATTCATTTTTTGCCTAGACCGCTGCAATCTCACCGTTTTGTAGCTGTGTCTGAATTAGATGCTTATAGAAACCATTTCCGCGTAGCAATTGCTCGTGCGATCCCTGCTCCACGATACGTCCCTGATCGAGGACCATAATCACATCAGCGTTACGAATAGTGCTCAGGCGGTGCGCAATGATGACCTGGGTGCAAGGAAGACGGTTGAGGTTGCGTTCGATAGTCTGTTCGGTCATTACATCCAGAGCGCTGGTGGCTTCATCCAATAGCAGCAATGCTGGATGATGTGCTAACGCACGGGCCAGGGCAACGCGTTGGCGTTGCCCACCGGAGAAGGCGCTACCACCTTCTGAGACGAGCGTATCGTAACCCATGGGCATCTTTTCGATATCCTCATCGATGGCAGCGATGCTGGCAGCTTCGATAACCCGATCCATATCCATAGCGGGGTTGTTCAGCGCGATATTGTCCTTTACTGAACCACTAAAGATAAAAGATTCTTGTAGCACGACGCCAAACTGACTGCGTACATCCTGGTAATTGAGCTGGTCTAGAGGAACGCCATCAAACATGATGGAGCCTTTTGTAGGTAGCATCAAGCCCACCAGCAGTTTTCCCAGAGTGCTTTTGCCTGAGCCTGTTTTACCAACAAGGGCGATCTTTTGTCCGGGCATAATCTTGCCGTTAATGTCGTTGAGGATGAGAGGTGCGTTCTGGTCATAGCGGAAGCTCACATGTCTCAGCTCGATCTGGCCTCTCAGTTGGTGTGGTGTCTGAACCTGGGCCGGATCTTGCTCTGGTTGAGTGCCAATTATGTCAGCGACACGCGTAAAGTGCGCACGGATGATCTGCAGCGACTGGCCGGTGCTGGCAAGGGAACCGAGTGGCCCAAGAAACTCAATTGCCAGAGTATTGAGTGCGAGCATGGTGCCCACCTGCATTGTGCCATTTATGACTTGTATTGCGCCAATCCATAGCAAGAGCAAGGGTGAAAGAAGACCTACAATAGCGAGCAGGCTACCGACAACCGAAGAGATGTAGCTGAGGCGGAGGGAAATATTCATCTCATCGAAGAAGAGATTTTCCCAACGTGCAAATGCACGATTTTCTGCACCTGCGGCTTTTAAGGTTGCGATGCCGGATAGAATTTCGTTCATATAACCTTGCGTTTTTCCCTGTGCTTCCAGGTCGCGTTGTGTCAGGCGGCGAATAGCAGGAGAAGTGACCAGGAGGACGATGATCTGGACAAATCCAATGATCAACGTTGTCACGGCAATGAGTTTTGAAAACAAGAGAAGGATAATGAAGTAGACAATGACGGTTCCTCCATCGAGTATCGTGGAGATGAGCTGATTCGTGAGCAGGTCGCGAATGGCGAGGTTGCTATTCATGCGTGCCAGCAGGTCGCCATTCAGGCGCAACTGAAAGAAACGATATGGCAGGCTAAGCATGTGCTCGAAGAAGTTGAGCATCATATCGGTGTCAACGCGTGTCTGCAGATAAATCAATAGAGAGGAGCGTAAAAACCCTGTGATGCCTTGCATGAGGATCAATATGAGCATTCCGACACCGAGCATGATCAGAATATTGGGATTTTTTTGTGGCAGGATATTATCAATGACGACCGCCGTGAGTAAAGGTGCTCCCAATCCCAGTACTTGCAGCAATAGAGATGTTCCGATGATCTGGAAAAGAATGGTGCGCACGTGCAGCAATGAGCGCATATAGGACCAGAAGGTGAGCGTTTTTTCCGGTGCTTTTTGTTCAAATTGTGCACCAGGTTCTAACAGGATAGCGACGCCAGTGAAACCTTCATCAAATTCTTTGCGCGTCAATCTTCTGCGACCTGCTGCCGGATCTATGACATCTATATGATTGGAAGACCAGCGTTCGACAACCAGGAAGTGGTTAAATTCCCAGTGGATAATAGCTGGCAGAGCAACGAAGCGGAAATCGTCCAGGTTTAATGAGACGGCGCGTACGCGTAATCCATACAGACGGGCAGATTTTACAATCTCCAGGGCTGTAAGTCCGTCGCGCCCAACTCCACAGCGTTCTTGCACTGCTGAGATGCTGGTGCCATATCCATAATAATTTAAGACCATTCCCAGGCAGGCAGCCCCACATTCAACTGCCGTCACCTGCCTCATCTCAGGAATACGTCGTTTCCTTTTAACCTTTCCTTTTGGCCGTGCGGACTTTGCAGGTTTTGTTGTCAGAACCTGCAACTTGCGCGTCTCTGACTCCATGATCTGGAGGAGTTCAGCTGGATAGCGCGATGATTGTTGTTCCCATCGATAGCTGCCAGTTGCCTGGGGATAAGAAGTGCTCTGGGAGCGATTAAGGCTTCTGACGAGAGGTTCCTGTTGTGGTGGGGTAGAAGCATAACCCTGGGTAGGTGCAGGTGGGGGCATCATAGGCGTAGGAGCAGTTACAGACATCCTGGAATCAGGCTCAGCAGCAGGCATCCTGGGCGTAGTAGGCGTTCTGGGATTGGGCGCGGGAACTGGTAAGGGTGATGGGGACTCGTCGTACCACGTGAAATCTTCCGACGGAAGTATCGGCAAACCCGCAGGAATATCGGGTGAAGTATTTTTCTCTGGCTCGTCGTAGCGGTTATTTAAAGGCAGTTGAGGAGGCACCACAATATACCTCTTACTCGTCTGGCTTAATAAAGATCTGGGAGTACCGTTGTTGTCATTTACAGGTTCCATGAATAACTCGTCCCTCTATCTAGTGCTTGAGAAGATTATGAATGGTCTGAACAAGATTAACGAAGAACTGGTGAATAGTGCTTATATAGCTGGGAATATTATTAACACCCGGCAAAATAGAGAGGGCACTTTGCGTTCCAACCTGTACTTGTGCCTCGCATTGGCTTCCTAGATAGGTCTGTGCCAGTGACATTGGTTCCACAGGTGCGAGCGCGACAATAGATGGCCCGGATAGTGTTTGTGCCAGTGGTATTGGTAGATTAAGTTGTGTAGTGATGGCAGCTGGACTCATAACGCCATCTTCTACAGTTTGAATAGTACTTTTAAAGGTAATGTTTGCAGCAGCAATGTTAATACTAACTGGCTGCCCTACTTTCAAGTTTGCCCGTTGATCCGGGGGAATAGTAATCAATACGACGATAGTCTTCCCAACTTTCCCATTGGCTGCTTTAGGTTGAACTACTACCCCTTTTCCCTGGACAACGATCGGCTGTTGGATCGACCAGACGAGTGCGCCAGCGCCGACAGAGAGCAAAAGCAATACCCACAGGAACATGAACATGCGTGGAGAAACTAAGCGCAAGATAACATGTAACTCTTGCCTTTGCCTATACTTGTCTAGAGCACGCTTACGAAAAATCGAACGATCTACAGTTGCCATCATTTCACCTCATTCCCCTGGATATGAAATATTTTGTAATCCCTACTGCGGTTGTAGAAATGCTCTAAAAGGTTGCTCTTTTCTACCAATCCGCAAAAGTGCCGCTACCGTCGCAGCAGCGGATCGCAAGGGACGCAGAACGTCGGGCAATCTAAATACAACGGCGGGAAGCGGCATTATCGGTAGCTTTTTGCTGCTAACAACAGGACAGTATTAGCAACAGAATTATCTTACCAGTGATGACACTGTATGTCATCTTGCATGGTTTGTCGGTTGACCATTTTTTGTGGCTACCAATGTGATGATCATGAACATGTTTCAATCGCTTTCAGATTAAAAATGCCCGGTGAACACCGTGGTGTTTGTTTTTGCTTTTGTAGTCATGCCTGTGCTTGACCATTTTTTCTGGCTACCTGAGTGATGGTGATGGTGATGATGATGATGGTGATGATGATGATGCTGAACCCACTTTTTCTGGCTATCCCAGTTATGATCATTAGCGCGACCACCAGCAGCTAATGTGAGTTGCTCTTCTGTCAGGTCCTGCAAGACAACCTCTTGCTCGTCGGATACTTTTTTGAAGATTGAAAACATTATGTTTTCCTTTTCTACTACTAGAACTTTCGTGTAGTCGTTGTGTTATTACAACCACTATCTTCAATCGCTTTCAGAGTCTTTTGTCTCTCTGATGTATATTGTCACGACCATTTTTTACGATATTTACGCGGTAGGACTTTTGCAACCCAAAATTATAATACCTGGGCTACGTTCAAGCTTCAGAAGGGGAAAGAATTTTTGGCTCTCCCCAGTCGCCAATATGCGTAGGAATCAGGTTCCAGTTGAGCAGGCGCTTTTGGTCAAGCGTCAATGTCAGGATATTGCCGTGTCGTACCACTTCAGCATCCATATAGTCAAAGACAAAATTTCCCAGGCTGTAAATGATAGGTTTCCCCTGATAGTACTCATAGGGTTCAATGACATGAGGATGCGCACCGACTACCAGGTCAGCACCGGAATCAATCGCTACCTGGGCTAGATGGCGCTGGCTGGCATTGAATGTTGTAGTATATTCGGTTCCCCAATGCATAAAGACGATGACAAAATCTGCCTGCTTGCGTGCTATGGGAACATCCTGACGTATATCTTCCTCGTTGAGCCAGGCATGACCGGGAGTGGTATCTGTGGCTGCAAAAAAGGCTGGCCCGATTTCATCATAGGCCAGAAAGGCTATCGTGGTGTTGCGCACTCTTTTAAGTACAGGCGTATGTGCCTCTCGTTTATTACGACCACCACCAAGGGGCGTAATTCCATGCTTTGGCAGAGTCAAGATTTCATCGAGAAAAGCTTCTTTACCATAATCACCACTATGGTTGTTTGCTACGGAGACCACATCAAAGCCTGCATGGATGAGACGATCATAGGCGCGAGGATCACCACGTAGAAGAAATGGTCGGGGTTTATCGACGGGTGTGCCCCGTCTGGAAACTACGCATTCCAGATTGCCTATTGTCAGATCGAACGTGCGCAGAAAATTGGCGGTATAGGTGAATGGATAGGGATCATCTCTATTTGTGGCAAGCATATGAGTATTCACTGTACGACCAAACATGACATCACCAGTAAAAGCGAGCGTGACTGGTATATCGGCTCTGGTTGTAGGTGTAACAATTGTTTGCTGTGGAATTGTATTGATAGCGTTTTTGGTCGGTATATGCTGATTGTTGGAGGTGGTGTTTGAGTTACAGGCGGCTAAGCCCAGGACCATAGCGCCGCCAGCAGTTAGCATTTCGCGGCGGGTCAAGTATTTTCTCTCTCTGTTGTCCATTTTCTCTCCTTGAAATAGTTTAATATTGTATCATGAAGCTATTCTATTGCGGTGATCAAACCGCATATCGATATGTTTCATATGGAGGTGACCCCGATGACTCTATTTTCCCAACATCGACCCGTAACACTGGTGCGGCGTGGGCTGGTAGCTGCACCTCACTACCTGGCTGCTGAGGCTGGACTCGATCTTCTCAAAGCGGGTGGTAATGCTATCGATTCAGCTATTGCGGCCAGCGCTATGCTACAGGTTGTCTACCCTTTTGTCTGCGGACTGGGTGGCGACATTTTTATGATGATCTATGAAGGGAAAAGTGGGAAACTCTATGGGCTTAATGGGAGTGGGCGCTCAGCCGGTACTGCGACCATTGAACGCTACTCCGAATTGGGGTATACAACCATGCCAGTCCGGGGTATTCATTCAGTAACGGTTCCTGGTTGTGCTGACGGTTGGGGGGGAGCGGCTGAACGCTTTGGCCGTCTGGGGTTGGCGAGAGCGCTTGTTCCAGCCATTGAGTATGCCGAAGAGGGTTTTGCCATTGGCCCTGGATTGCATAATGCTTTAACTCTAGCCAATACATTACCGGGCGTCCATCGTTCCTGGCGTGCACATTTCCTTCCTGGAGGAATTACGGGGGGAATTGTTCCACCTGTGGGCTCCATTCAGCGCTTTCCGACGCTGGCTCATACTCTACGTACGCTTGCAAAGGAGGGCAGTGAGGCATTTTATCGTGGCACTATTGCGGATCAGATCGCCGCATTTTTTAGCCGAGAGGGTGGTTTGATTACGCGGCAAGATCTTGCTGCGCATCACAGTGAGTGGGTTACGCCACTGAGTATCCCTTTCTCCGATCTCGAAATCTACGAATTGCCTCCTAATACACAGGGAGTTACGGCGTTGCAGATGCTTGGTATGGTGGATCGACGACTGGACATTGGGAATAATCCACTAGCCCCCGCAACGGTTCATATAGAGGTAGAGGCAAAGAAACTGGCATTTGCGGATCGTGCTGCTTATCTCACTGACCTGGCATATATGCGTGTAAACCCTGCCACGCTGATCGATGCGCACTATCTTGATCAGAGAAGTGCTCTTATTGATCCGACGCGAGCGCAATCTTCAGTCGCTCAGGGAAGCTTTACAGGTGATACCGTCTATCTCTGTACGGCTGATAGAGAAGGTAACGTTGTTTCTCTGATTCAGAGCAACTATATGGGATTTGGCAGTGGAGTGGTTGTAGATGATACAGGGATTGTGCTGCAAAACCGTGGAGCGTATTTTTCGCTCGATCCCGCCGCAACTAATGCTCTGGCTCCGGCAAAACGCACGCTGCATACCTTGATCCCTTCTATGGCTTTGCGCAATGGGCGACCTGCTATAGTCTTTGGTACGATGGGCGGTGACGGTCAGGCGCAGACGCATTTGCAGGTATATACTGCTCTGGCGCGTTTCGGGTTGAATATTCAGCAGGCGATTGAGATGCCGCGCTGGGTACATGGTGCTGCCGCTGATCAAGAGGTGTTGCTGGTAGAGGGTCGTTTCCCAACTAAGACGGTGGAAGCTTTACGCCTGATGGGCCATGTTGTTCAGGTGGGGGATGACTGGCTCACAACAATGGGATATGCTCAAGGCATCGTCTTTGATGCCGAGAGCGGTGTAATGCAGGGCGGGTCGGATCCGCGTGCCGAGGGGGTTGCCGCGGGATGGTGACAATCCCTGATTCGGCAATGCAATTCCTATTCGAAGATAGTCGCTGTCAACGAAAAGATTTGTGGCATATAATCTGCGATAAGTTGCCAATGCTCGCCACGATCAGCGCTGGCAAAGATCTGCCCTGTAGTGGTGCCAACATATACGCCACAAGGATCTTTCGTATCGGTACAGAGCGCCTGCCGAAGCACGCCTAAACCTACACCGGTACCTCCAGGCAATCCCTGTGTGAGTGGCTCCCATTGTTCTCCCGCGTTCTCGCTGCGGTAGACCGTGAATTGTGAGCCAAAGTTCTGACGCGTCTCCGTATCCTCAACCACGACATAAAGCGTTTCCGGATGATGCGGGTCTAATGCTATCGGAAAACCAAAATCGGAAGGCAGGTTCTGCCGGATATCTACCCGATCATCTCCTGCATTGAGACTCTTATAGATTCCGCAATGATTTTGTTGATATAACACCCCTGGTTTGGTTGGATGTTGTATTACGTGATGAACACACTGTCCGAATTCCGCATAGGTTGTGGGCAGAAAATCGGTGCGGACGTTTTTATTGACAAATGTCCAGCTTTTCCCTGCATCATCACTGCGCAGGCAGCCTACAGCGGAGATGGCAACCCACATTCTGGAAGCGTTGGAAGGATCGGGGAGGATTGTGTGCAGACACAGGCCCGCGCCTCCTGGTTCCCAGCGTTCGCGGGTAGGATGAGTTGCCAGTCCTTCGTTCAGTTCCCAGTTGAGGCCACCATCGGTACTGGTCCAGAGGCTGGCAGGATCGACTCCTGCGTAGAGAACGTTGGGCTCCGTGGCACGTCCAGGTTCAATCAGCCAGATTGCATTGAGTTTCTCTCCGCTCTCCTGTGGAAATTGCAGCCCATGTTCTGGTTCAAGCCATGTCTCGCCAAAGTCATCGCTGTAGCGCAGGAACGAACCAAAGAAATCTCCATTATCGGCTGCAAAGAGGCGGTAATGATTGCGTGGGTCGAGGATGGCGTTATAGATACGATGCCCCTTCAGCAGCGGACCTTTGATGTCCCAGGACTGTCGATCTTCTGATGACAGGAGAAACAGGCCTTTTTTCGTTCCAATGGTGAGAAGCACGCATCCCTGAGTATACCCATGATGAGACATATATTTTCTCCTTTAATAATGTTAACCGCCAGCTACAGACGGCAGGATAGCGAGAGTCGCGCCGGGAGGGACCGGAGTATCGAGCCCCTGGAGGTAGCGAATATTTTCACGTTCAAGAAAGATGTTCACGTAAGGTCGTAATTGCCCTGTTTCGTAGCAAAGATTGAAAGATAGGCCGGGAAAGCGCTGGTCAAGTGTCTCGATAATTTCGCGAATGGTGCTTCCTGTCGTTGTCACCTTCTTCTGACCTCCGACGCGAGGACGGAGAGCAGGAGGGAAGGAAACAGTGATTGTTGGTGTGTCCATAAGTCTTTCTGATACCTCTGCCTGTTTTTGAGAAATACTCCCAGGGAAAGTATACATGGTACAGATAGGAAAAACTTCTTTGATCTTGCTCTTTTTTATTGCACGCATTTCTCCCTGTATCTGTGTATAATTGGGAAAGGTACAAAATAATCTCATCGCTGTCACCCAACAGAAATCATAGAAAAGGAGTTTCTCATGAGTACGCATCAACCAGAGCAACCAGTATGGCAGCCCGTGCGAGTTATTAAGCCAGGTCAATTCGATGCGAATACCCCACAAACACCCGGTATGCAGCGTGTTGCCGCCGTCTCGCGTGAACTGGCGGGATCACAGGGTATCTGGGCTGGCGTCACGGTCGTAGCGCCGCACGTTGCCAGTGGAAAGCACCATCATGGTGAACTCGAGACGGTTATTTACGTAGTATCAGGGAGCGGAAAAATTCGCTGGGGCGCTTCCCTGGAATTTGAAGAAAGCGTTGAGCCAGGCGATTTTATCTATGTGCCGCCCTTTGTGCCGCATCAAGAGATCAATCCTGGTGATACTCCTGCGCGATGGGTGATTGTGCGCAATTCGCAGGAACCTATCGTCGTTAACCTGGAGCCAACAAATACAGCCCAGCAAACCGCAAACGATGGAATTCATCAGGCGTCGTGACCAGGTTTATCGCGCCCAGGAGAGAAATATACTACGCCCTTATACAAACGGAAGACTACTACGTTTATCTCTATAGAAGTTATACTAAACAATAATATATACTACTGTGAACCCTGGATTCCAGATACTCGCAAGAGAAGCTGAATTTCTGTATAAAATGTGCTCATTAAGATTTATTCTACATGCGCGGGAGATAAAGCTATGCGACCTGAAGAGATGGTCGGTCAGACGTTGGGGCACTATCGTATTCTACGTTCACTGGGCCATGGTGGGACGGCGACAGTATTTCTGGCACAGGATATCCATCTACAACGAGATGTAGCCATTAAAGTATTTCTACCACGAGAGGGCGATACGCAAGAATTCTTGCGCCGTTTTGCGCGGGAAGCACGCGTCCTTGCACAACTCGATCATCCAAATATTTTACCGGTTTATGAATATGGCGAAGAAGGTACCCTTGCTTTTCTGGTCATGCCCCATATGGCTGGTGGGTCGTTGCGCGATTGGCTGCGCAGGCGCGGAGCTATCTCTCCTATGGAAACGGTTCAACTAATAGACCAGATACTGAGCGCACTGCAATATGCTCATGAGCGCAATCTCGTTCACCGTGATATCAAGCCTGGCAATATGCTCTTCAAAGCCGATGGAACATTGATGCTTTCTGATTTTGGATTGGTTAAGGTGCTTGCAGGGGAAGGCGGGACCTCTACTCTCCTTAATGATTCTGCCAGCATCACTACTAAGGAACTGACGGGAACTCCCGATTATATGGCGCCAGAGCAGATTCAAGGGAAAGTCGTTCCTGCCAGCGATATCTATGCTATAGGCGTTGTGCTCTATGAAATGCTGACTGGAAGCCGCCTCTTTGATGCCGATAATTCTATTGGTGTGCTTGTAAAACATATGTATGAGCAACCGCGCCCATTACGCGAAATCAATGCACAGGTTTCGCCGGAGCTGGAGTTTGTTGTACTGAAAGCGCTGCGCAAAGACCCTGCCCAACGTTATCAACGTCCTGATGATTTGCGACAAGCATTATTACAGGCTATCAGGGAATCTTCGACTCTAGCACTAAATAGCAGCACTGATGCAACAACAATCATCCCATCCGCTCCATCTGCTCCACTTTCTGTAACGCCTGATAGAGAGAGCAACCGTGAAAATAAACAGATATCCCCCATGCGCCTGCACGTACCACAATCTACGCCCGTGATGCCATCTTCCGCAACGCAGTCTGAGGCGCATCCAGCGACTCGTGTGCCTCCTCCAGGACAGATGATACCCGGTCCTACCTCTTACCCGGCTCCGCTATCATATATACCCCAGGTTCCTGTACCAACCCGGCATGCACGCTCAGCCAGGCCACTTGTCGTTGCGCTTATCCTGATAATTCTTGCCTTGATTGCAAGTCTGAGCGGCGTTTTGTATGCCCAGGGACATATGCCATCTCCACAGGCAACCAGAACTCCTCAAATCAATCTGGCTACGACAGGAATCACTCCGGTCGATAAGGGTAACACAACACCTGTTGTTGGCAATACGCAGCCTGTCCCACCAACACAGACAAATTGCCCACCGTCAGGTCAGGCGCGGGCGGCAATTACGGCTCCGTTGGTATTGGGAAGTCATCCAAATGTCGTCTATATCGTCAATGAAGGCACGCCTGATAATCCAACCTATGGCACCATCAAACGACACGAAGCCAATCCTGACATCGCACAAGGCGTCGAGATTAGCAAAATGGCCGGAACTTCTATCGGCGAAGCCCAGGTTTCACAGGATGGTCAGTGGGTGCTTTTTGTTGCCAGGACCAATGGGCAGAGTGAGTTACGCATGGTGCGTGTAGACGGCCAGGGGCTACAGACGCTCTACTGTGCCTCTACCAACGGAACGATCAGCAATAGCCAGTGGTCCTTTGATCAAAGGACGGTTGTTTTCAATGTGAGTCCAGGCATCGGTATGCCTACAACGTATTTGTTGGACGTCACTACCGGGAATGTCCAGGTGGAACTGAAACCTCAATCGACGCTGGCTTATACTCCCCGCACCTGGCTTGACAATACCCATATCTATATGACCAGCTTCATTCCCAATTCAGACGGCGGTCCGCAAGGCCTCTATGTTCTCGACATCAAGAATGGGGCTAACCAGAGCTATAAGGATCTGCAAAAGGTCGTTCCGGGCCTCCAACCCTGCGGCAGTTTTGATAGCACCTACGATTTCGAGCCAACTGCTCATCAGCTCTTGCCAACTTGCTCCTTCAGCCGGAGGCGGTCTGAGTATGCCCACCGGCCCTACGAAAATCACCAGTGAAGCGGTAACTGGTGGTCCGACTAAAACGATACAGACATTGCCACATGCCGTAACCGTGCTACGTGCAGTTCGCCCCACACTACTATTGCTCCTCGTCGAAGATTCTGGCAGCGATACAAGTCAGAATGGTTTATGGGAAATGAGCACCGATGGCACGGAGCTGACACGTCTGACTACCGACACGCAAGGTGGGCAATCGCTCTGTCAGTTCTCGCAATATGCATGGTCCAATGTCTCTCTTGATGGGAGTATGTACGCTCTCCAGGAGATTGACCCGAATACGAATACATACTCGATGTATTATGGTTCAATGAGCGGCGGACCTCCAACAAAGTTCGCATTGATTAGTGATGGGACACAGTTGCTGCTCGCTGGCTGGACGAGCCTGTGAAATAGAAACTGACAGGCGCGAAATATTCGCGCACCTACCCTGGTTTCGTCTCGCCAAATGATTTCGTATCAACTAATGCAGCTTGCCTGCGTCCCTTGCCAGGTCTCAGTGTTTTCCCCTGGAAGGGTGGGGAGCCTGATATTGAAAGAGATGCGTGTATCAAATTGTATCATGGTTATTCTCTGTGTTTCTACACATGTCATTATGTTTCACGCGAAAGAAAGCAGTTCTTCCTCACCAAACGAAATTCTGTAGACGTGCTCTACCATTTCATCTTTTGCTCTTGACGAACAAACATAAGGGCAGGTATAATCACTGTAGCGCTTATTTTCATTCAGAGAACGCTTATCCTTTGCTCCTTCTATGCTCTAGCAGGTAAAGCACATTTTCATTCTTGAGAGAATACTACTGGATAGGTATGTCAGTCCTGCGGGGACCCTTTGAAATCCCCACTTCTGATGTAGCATCCTTTTTTTATAAAAATGTTTGAAAAATTGTCTCAAGGAGTAGACCCTATGTCCTCTCAGTATCCATCTGATTCTTATTTTGGAGATCAATCACGTCTCTTTTCTTCTCCATCCCATTTCCCTGATACGCCATTGGTTGTCCGTCCTCCAGGTCAGCGCCGACGCCTTACGCGCCGGGTGATCTGGTTCGCCAGCCTGGGGTTGCTTTTGCTCCTGTTAAATCTGGGGAGCACGATTTTGAGCACGCCACAGGCCTACGCCGCCGTTCGTCCACCCGTGGTGCTCAAAGGAGCTCCCTCCAAGCCAAATGTGGTCAGTCCTACGGCTGGTTCGACCTCTTTGGCACAACCCTCTCACCCGGCACCAGAGGGCTCAGCTCCCATTGGCACGCCCCAACCGATCACCCACACCGTCCCATTGTCTATGAAGGCGGGTTCGCTGGCTCTGCAGGCCAACACCACGACCCACTTTCTGGGCAGCGATGGACACCTGGAGGTGAGCATTCCCGCCACTGCCATCAGCCCTCAAGACCTGCTGCAAGCTGGGGGCTCCTTGCACTTGCAGGTCTCCGAGATCGCGCCTCCGTCCGGCTCCAATGCAGGCGGTAGCGGTCATCTGTCGCTGGGAACGTATCTGTTTCAACTGGTTGATGCCAACGGGGTGCTGGTCAATCACGGTTTGCACGCACCCATTACGGTGACGTATCACTACAGCAAGAATGAAGCGGCGCTCAATCTGGACCATGCTTACATTGTGGAGAACGGCCCACGACCAGCGCAAGGCAGCATCAAATTTGCATCGATGAAGGCGAATGTGGCTCTTGCCAACACCTTTGGAGCCCTCTCCTCTCAGGCGGTCCAGCTCAACACCACACAACAGACCTTGCTGGCAACGCCGTTGATCAGCACGCCCAGCACGTCGCTGACCTGGCAGAGCGATGTCTCCATCGGCACCTTTGGCAAGCCTGATCCCTTTAACGTCGATCTGAGTGCCGGTGGCCTCACGTCGCAGTTGCCCATCGATGTTCCGGCTGGACCCGGTGGCCTCACCCCTCCGGTCTCGCTCTCCTACAGCAGCGAAGGGGTCAACGGCCAGCATAACCCCACAGGTGCGGCAGGCTGGGTCGGCGAGGGCTGGAACCTGAGCATGGGTTCCATTAACTGGGCCGAACATAACGTCTATGCAGGCTGTACGACCACGGCCTGTGGCGGAGGCGTCAACTGGGAGAACACCTGGGAGTTGAGTGATCCGTATGGCACCAGTTCCGAGCTCATTCCCCCCAATCTCAACGTTTCGACCTATTACGATGATTCGACCAACACGTATTGTGATGCCGCCAAGGGAACCAATCCACCCTATCCCTGTCCCATTCTCTGGCATACGGCCACCGAAACGCACACCAAAATCTATGCCTATGTCGGACCCAATAGCTTACCGCAGATGAGTGCCAAACCGCCCTGTTTCCGCGTCTGGGAGCCCAATGGGGTGATGGAAGAGTTTGGGTGTACACCCAATTCGTTGCAGCACTACTATCAGGCCAGTGTGGGAGCGCACCTGATTTCGAGCTGGTTGCTGGATCTGATCACCGATCCGCAAGGCAACCAGATCCATTTCACCTACCAGCAAGACAACACCACGGTGGCCGGCACCCACCAGGCGATCCGCGATGTGGCTCTGAGCACCATCGAGTACGATTCGCCCAATTGCCATAATGCTCAGACGATGTGTACCGGCGCCAACTGGAACCCCCTGGTACGCCTGAGCTTCCAGGCCAATCACGCTCCCCGTTTGAGTGGCGTGGTGCCCACGGGCTGTAACACGGGAGCTAACCTGCGCTGTGATGATCCCCTGGATCTCTCCAGCAGTGGTGGCATCGCCGCCCCCGAAGTGCAGAGCACCTTTGTGCTCAACGATATCCTGGTGCAGGTGCGTACAAGTAGTGCCGCGTCCTGGAACACCTTGCACGATTATCGTCTGGGCTACGAAGAGTCTGGCCCAACGACCATCACCGATCCCTCCTCTGGCAAAGCAGAATCAGCAGCAGGCATGCTTGATCTCACCAGTTTCCAGCAGGGAGGGACGGCGGGTGCCAACGCGCTGATGTATTCGGGTCTCGATGAAAGTGCGACCCGATCCTACGCGTATATGAAGGTCTTTGACCTGAGCAGCAAGAATGTGGTGGTGGGACCCAATACCACGCTGTCCTATTGGATCTATCCGCAGAGCAAGGCGACCAATGGAAGTGTGAGTGGCAATAACAGCACCTGTGTCGCGGTGGATATGATCTTCACGGATGGTTCCGATCTGCGTGACGCCGGGGCGGTGGATCAGTCTGGCAACCCGCTGCGTCCAGCGCAACAATGTGGGCATTTGACCATGGATCAGTGGAACCTGGTCACCTCCGATATCGGGGCAGCCGTCAATGGCAGGACCATCAGCAAGATTGATATTGCCTATGATCAAGGCCCCAATACCGGTGGGTATCGTGGCTATGTCGATGATATCAGTCTGAGTAATCCAGGCAACACCACGCCTCTTTTTCGCAGTAGTCTGGAGAGCGGGGATCCGCAACCGACGTGGACGGATACGGTGGATAGTGGTCCAGAAGCCGGAGCCGGCAACAGCAACAGCGTGGGAGGCATCTGCTGTGGTCTCACCGCTCCTCAACTAGGAGTTCGTGCGGAAGTGGTGCATGCCGATAGTGCCGCCCTGCCAATGCGCACCTTTACCTACACGTCGCGCACCAACTATTACGAGGATGACCAGTTCACGGCCAATTCTTCGGGGATCACCAAATGTGGACCGAGCTGGAATACGGGCAATGGCAGTGGGTGTCTACTGTGGAGCCAGAGTTATGCCAACAATAGCCGCTTCCTGGCCTCGGCCAGTAATGGACAGGGGTTGGCGCAGACCTTTGCCTGGTCGGTGGCCCGCAGCAATACGCATGGGGTGCCCGGTGGAGGAGCCAACAATGCCGATCCGCTCTACTGTAACGCGCACCAGAGTGGCTATCCCTGCAACGAAGCCGACGACCAGAGCTGGAGTCATGTGGTGCTCACGCAGACCGATGACACCACCGTCCGGCTCACGCAGAATGGGCAGGGAGGAACCCAGGCCTCAACACCCATCAAGAGTACCACGGACTATGGGTATCAGTTGAGCTACCCGCTGGCCTCGCAGCAGTGTAAAGATTGTGTGGCAGGCTTCTATTGGGGCAACCAGAACGACTCGGACTACCTGAGTTACTACAATAACAAGTTTATGGGTTTTGCGCAGGCAACGGTCGCACTGCCCAGTGGGGCCAAAGAGGTGCATAAGTACTATGCCACCCAGGGCATTGGCATCTACGATACGAGCCAGGTAACCTGTTTTGCGACATCTCCCTGCCATGCCTCGCCGTGGTGGAACCTCAATAACGCCGCCCATGGCCATGAGTATGATGTGTCCTATTATGATACCGATGGCACCACCCTGCTCAAGCATACGGCCAATACCTATAAGGCGCTCTGTCCCCCAGCCGGGGTTGCGCCGACTCCTGCCAGTACGGATGCGGGCAAGACCTACACCTGGGATGGCAACCTGGTGAGTGAACTGGATCATAACAATCCCGCAGCCGTCTGTGATATTGAGGAGACCCAGAGTGTCAGTCAGATCAGCGATGGTGGGAGTAACACCGTCTCAACGACAACAACGCCTGTCTATGACAACTATGGGCGCGTAACGCAAACAACCACAACCAGCAATGGAGGCACGCCAAACAAGGTCGTCAAGAACACGTCCTATGTCTGGAACGATGGAATTACAGCAACCAGGACGAGCGCGACAGGCACCTATATTATCGATACGCCTGCCTTTAGCGATACGGAGGATGGCTCAGGCAACCGACTGGCATGTAGCTACACCAGTTATGATGGGCAGAGTTATATTACGGGACAGACCAACAAGCTAACAAGTGGAAAGGCCACCACTGGAACTCTCTACACGGATTGTGGCACCGCATCCAATAGCTACACGCCCAGTGGACCAATCACAACCAGCCCCACCTACGATGCCTATGGTAATTTAATTGCTACTAATGATGCGGATGCCAACGCAGGTATTGCAGGTCATAAGGGCTGCAGTATAGGTGCTACACAGTACACCGGGTGTACAACCTACGATAGCACTTTTGCAACATTGGAAACCGCTTCTACCAATACCCTGAACCAGACGTCGAGTACCAGTTATGGGTCAGGAGCATTCGGTGGTTATGGCCTCTGGCCCGTCTCGGACAAAGGTATTGACGGACAGACTACCTCTTATACCTATGATTTGTTAGGAAGGATGACCAGCCAGACATTGCCGGGTGAAAGTAGCGGCAACACAACACAAAACTGGACGTTCACCGATTGGTGTACTGGAACAGCTACTCAGGCTCCATGTGTCGAAGTCGATGAAACAGATCGTCTTGATAGTAGTACAACAATTACTACACGTGCTTTCTATGATGGTGAGGGTCATCTGGTCGAGAAACGAGCACCAGGACCGAGTAACCAGGATGTGGTAACATATGTTTACTATGATGCCTCTGGTCGGCAGATCTTTAAGAGTAATTCGTACTTTGTAGCGCCCTATGCGGGTGTGTCAGGTCCAGCAGCTTACTCGATACCAGATAGTACCCAGCCTGGGACTAGCACTGCTTATCCTAACCTCCTGCAAACTAGCGCTACAGATCCGAACTCTGCACACGACAAGTTCGACTGAGAGCGTTGTGTGTGGAATTTCTGGTACGAGCGATACAGGTTGCTATCAGCAAGAGATGACACATGATGCCAATGGGCATGAGATCACTACATTCACCAGCGGATTGGGAAAAACCAATTACAAACAGGTTTACACGGGTTCGAGTGCTGGCAGCTATGTGCTTTATGCAACCACAACCTATACTTACAATGCGGCAGAAGATCTAGTCTCGACTAAATCGCCTGATGGCACTATTGCTACGTATGCATATGATGCCGTGGGACACCAGATTGGACAGACAGATCCTGATAGTGGCACAGCGGTTTATACTTACGATCCAAACGGCAACTTGATCGAATTGGCAGATCCACGTGGAAGTACAGGTACGGTCTATATTGGATATGATGGGTTAAATCGTCTAATATGGCGCAACGCCACAAATAGTGCATCAGGAGCATGGGTCAACTATAGCTATGATAGCACGGCTAATGGTAATAATGGAGTGGGAGAACTTACGGGAGAAAACTTCACGGGTAGTGGAGGACTCAGCGGTTCCTATGCCTATACTTACGATGTGCGAGGCCAACAGATTGGACAAACCATTACAGTAAGTGGAGCGAACTATCAAGACCAAAAAACGTATGATGATTCTGGACAATTGCTGACGGAGACCTATCCCACAGGGGAAACTGTCGCTTCGGGCTATTCTTCGACCGGGTGGTTGACTGGACTGACGACATCAGCAGGTGGGAATACCGTATTAGCATCGAATCTGGCTTATAGTGGTCTTCCTGGAGCGGCTGGTCAGATTACCTCTATGAATCTGGGCAATGGTGCATATACTTCAAGTGCAAGTTATGACACTGGTCTACGTCTGAGTTCAGCTTCACTAACACAGACCAGTACTGGTACGCAACTCTACCAGACTCAGCCAACGTATGATTCGGTTAATAATATCGTTGGAGTACAAACTAGCGTTGGAGGCCAGACAGACACACAGCAATTCTGTTATGACGATCTGAACCGTCTGACATGGTCCGGAACCAATGGAACTCCGCCTTGCAGTGGACAGAGTATCACTCCAGGCACGTTAACGGGAGCTCAATATCAGGAGAGTAATAGCTATGATGTAGATGGGCGTCTGATCAGTGGACCAAAGGGGAGTTACACTTACGGAGATAGTAGTCATCCTCATGCCGTTACAGCAACAAGTAGTGGCTACAGTGCTGCATATGACGCTGCTGGTAATATGACTTGCCGTGCACTCACCAGTGCTACAACTTGTAGCGGTTCATCTCCTACTGGTCAACAACTGAATTACGATGCAGAAGGCCGGCTTTCTGGCTGGCAGAATCAACCAGCATCGCCTACACAGACCGTTAATTATCTCTATGATGGTGATGGTAACAGAGTAGCGATGCAGAGCATAGTAAATGGCACAACAACACTTACTACTTATATTGGTGGAATCGAAGAGGTACAGGCGAGTGGAGGTGTAACACAGACGACCACGTATTACACAGTTGGAAGTAAGCGTGTGGCGGCAGATGTGAATGGAACATTCTACTACTTCGGCTACGATGCGCTTGGCAGCCAGGTTGCAGTGTTGAACTCGACGGGAAGTCTGGTGGGAGCGCAACTGTATAGTCCATATGGAGCCAGTCGTTATAGCACAGGCACACTCCCAACCAGCATTGGTTTTACGGGTCAACGTGCTGACAGTGTAACGGGGCTTGACTACTATATAGCGCGATACTATGATCCGCAGGTAGGTGTATTCCTCTCAGCGGACAGTGTCCAGGGGAATATTGTGGGAATGGATCCCTATGCATATGTATCGGGGAATCCAGAGACCCTTACGGATCCGACAGGGCATTGTGATTGGTGGAATGTCGTCTGTGATGCGCAAGTTGCTGTGCAAGCTGTTGAGTCCTTTGGAGGAGAGGTAGCCAGCGATGCCGGAAGCGCAGTTAGTGAATGGGGTGGCGAATGGTTTGGTCCTATAGGAATAGGAATTGCTATTGCCATAAAGATGTCACAGTCAACACAATTAGGGTGTGGATGTGTCTCGCCATCGCAAGCAGCTTCTACAACAGTCACAGGCGTTTCTTCTCATATAGCTCGTGGCTGGGGCAAACCACGAGCATGGAAGAAAGAAGAACAAGGAGATTTAGCGGATGCGCTAAGTCATGATACAAAGGAGAAGCGAGATCAAGCGGACAGTGCGTACCGGAAAAGCGTGCGAGTGGGAGCAACGAGATATAATGCTAAGAAAGATCCTGGTTTAGCAAATGGTGGTATGGCGGTTCTCTATATTGCAGGAAGTGATGGTAGTCAGTTGGCTAATAACTTTGCTTTTCGGCTAGGTTTCAGGGAAGGGCCACATTCTGAAGCTCAACTTGTTGCGTGGGCAGAAGGTCAGATCACAGGATTGCGGGGTAAGCTTGTAGGAGCAACGATCAACTTGCTCATTTATTCTCAAGGAAATGTGTGCTCCACAGACTGCATGCCGCAACTGCAATCAAATGCGTGGTTGACACAACTCTATAGTGCTACAGGGTTACCACCAGGTGCAGCGAGCGTGAATATGGATGTCTGGGAAGGTATGGGAGGCACTCCTACTCCTGTATACACAGGTTTTACTAATGGAGATGTTATAAATAGCCAGATATTGAGACCAATACCATAGAATTTGGTCAAATGTGTGGATATATCAACTTCAGGAATGTGTGGATCATTTCGCATATTCCTGAAGAAGGAAGGAACGAGCATGGTCTGGTGGGATCATAGGCCCGAGACGACACTTTTTGCTGACGAAGGTTATCTGGTACCTCGTTATCCACAGAATGTTGCGCGAGCATTTATCTCAATTAATTATGATGATCGCGATCCGGATGATGAGGATTGGGAAAAATGGCCTCCCTATTACCAATTGATGACAGAGGCCATCGAGTCATTTGCTCAGCGTTGGGGCGGATTAGACGAAGCTACGTTTTTACGTGTATTGCGTGAAGGGCACGGTCGCGATAAGCTGGCAGCTATTTTCACTATTGGACACAGCCAACTTCCTCAGGCGATTGATGTCCTGACACCGTTCTTAACCGACTCTGATCAACTAGTACGCTCTGCTGCAGCTTGTTGTTTGGGGTTGCGACGAGATGAGCGAGCCCTTCCGGTTCTCAAAGAGTACTTGCTTTCTGATGTCCCAACCCTGAAGCAAGGGCCATTGCTGCGGATAGCTCCAGAAGCCGAACTTTGGTACAATACTTACAAAAGTTTTATCGCCCGAGTGCTTGCGACATGGGGACCTTCATCGATGGTTTCTGTTTTGCGAACAGCATTTCTCCGTATTTGGGAAGAAGAATGCAAGCATGATCCAGGCCCAACCGAACATTACACTCATGACGCCATTTGCTATGCATTGGGAAGGCGGCGGGTTCTGGCAGCCCTACATGGTATAGAGCTTCCGGACTATCGGAGACGCTTAGCTATGATTTACCTGGCTTTAGGATATGTGAGAGCTGATGAACGATTTAACGATCTCGGCTATGAAATTATTGTAAATGACACTTTAAGAAAGGAAGTGGTCTCGGTCTTCGTAGAGCATTTCGCTCTATCGGAGGAAGAAGGTTGGGAAGTCTTAAGGTTGCGGGGAGAGGACGATGAAAAACGGACCAATTGGTTTGATTTTGTGGAGGATGACGGGGTGGGGAAAGAGGATAAGGAAGATCAGTAAGAGGGATATATTGAATGGGTTTGGTTAGTATACAGAAAAAGACGCAGTTTTTCTATGAGTGTAGTGAGGCAGCCCGGATCAAGCACAAATTATATGAATTTGCGGCAGAGTACAGTAAGTGACTGATCCTGTTTCCTTTATGAGTACGACGATACAAAGTGTGGTGTTTCAGAGACGAACGATACCGGGTGCTATATACAAAGCATGGGTGTTGATGCTCAGAGCAAAAAAATGTTGTTCTGACTGGAGCATTGGGTCAAGCGAATTATAAGCGGGTCTACAGTGGGACGAGTGCCATTACGCAACCACGACCTACATCTACAATGCGGCCAGTGACCTGCTCTCAACGAAATCGCCGGACGGGACGATGGTCAGCACGACCTATGATGCATTGGGGCATGCGACGAGCCAGAATGATCCCGATAGCGGGATCTCGACGGCGACCTATGATCCCAATGGCAACGTGACGGAAACGGTGGATGCACGTGGAAGTGCAGGCACGATCTATGCGGGCTATGATGGGCTCAACCGCCAGCTCTGGCACAATAGCACCAACAGTGCGACGGGTGCATGGCTCACCTATAGTTACGATAGCACCGCCAATGGCAACGATGGGGTGGGCCAACTCACCAACGAGAGCTTCACGGGCAGCGGCAATCTCTCCGGTTCGTATGCCTACACCTACGATGCCCGTGGGCAGCAGACCCAAAACGTGGAGACCATCAACGGAACTGGCTACACCATCCAGGGAACCTATAACGACGCTGGGCAACTGCTCAGCCAGACGTATCCCACCGGGGAAACGGTGACGCCGGGCTACAGCGCGACCGGATGGCTCACCGGACTGGCCACCTCCGCCGGGGGAAATACCACCATCGCATCCAACCTGACATATAGTGGTCTCTCTGGTGCGGCGGGCAAGCTCAGTTCGATGAGCCTGGGCAATGGCACCTACACCTATACTGCCAGCTACGATACCGGGATGCGGCTGACGTCGGCAGGACTTACCGATAGCAGTAGTGGCACCCAGCTCTATCAGACGCAACCAACCTATGATGCGGTCAGTAATGTGGTCGGAGTGCAGACCAGTGTTGGGGGCCAGACCGACACCCAACAATTCTGTTACGACGATCTGTCCCGATTAACGTGGTCAGGAACCAATGGAACGCCGCCGTGTAGTGGGCAGAGCATTACTCCAGGCACCTTAACGGGTGCGCAGTATCAGCAGAGCGATAGTTACACTATTGATGGAGGATTGGTCAGCGGACCTGCTGGGAGTTATACGTATGGAGATAACACTCATCCCCATGCGGTCACCTCGACCAGCAATGGGTACAGTGCCACGTATGATGCGGCGGGCAATCTGATCTGTCGCGCACTGACCACGACCACAACCTGTAGTGGGTCGTCTCCCAGTGGACAGCAACTGACCTACGATGCGCAAGGACGGCTCTCTATCTGGCAGGATCAACCGACCTCTCCGACTGAGACAGTCAACTATCTCTACGATGGATCAGGCAACCGTGTGGCGATGCAGAGTACGGTGAATGGCACTACGACGTTGACCTCCTACATCGGTTCCGTTGAGGAGGTACAGAGCAGTGGCAGTTCCACGCAGACCACGACGTACTATGCCGTGGGAGGCAAGCGGGTGGCGGCAGATGTGAATGGGACGTTCTACTCCTTTGGCTACGATGCGCTTGGCAGCCAGGTCGCAGTGTTGAACGCGACAGGAAGCCTGGTGGGAGCGCAACTCTACGGACCCTATGGAGCGAGTCGGTACAATACGGGAACGTTGCCGACGAGCATTGGGTTTACAGGGCAGCGGGCTGATAGTGTGACCGGGCTTGATTATTATGGAGCGCGGTACTATGATCCTGGGGTGGGACAATTCTTGTCGGTGGATAGTGTGCAGGGCAATGCGCAGGGAATGGACCCGTATGCGTATGTGGGGGGAATCCGGAGAGTCGGACGGATCCGACGGGACAGCGAGCCCAAGCCCCGGATGGGTCGACGTCGTGGACCAATCCCGATGGGACGATTTATGAGCAGTCGCCTGGTGGGGATCCTACGGTGATCGGACATACCCATAGTGGGGGATCATCGGGCAATGGTGCAGGCAGTACGACGCAGACGACGCCGACGCCGACGCCAAGCGGACCAGCACAACATAAGAAACAATCTTCAAGTGATGCAAGTAGCGCGGCAAAGAAAGCACGGGATCAGAGGGTGTCTGACCTTGAATTCTCAGATGAATTGGGAATTTATCATAGGTGATGTGCTTGTTTTCTCGGGATTCATTTATAACTTCATAAACAAATTATCACTTTGGTCAGAAGTGAGTGCATTTATAGCAATGGCTTCCTTCTTCAGCCAAAATGTATTACCTCATGTAGCGAGCATAATTGGCGAGAATTCTAGCCTTTATCAAACACTGCTGCAGGTCGCATCTGGATTAGAGAGTGCAGCAAGTTGGCTTGAAGGACTGGCGGCTATTTATTCGTCAGCCCTCTGGTGGGAAAAAAAAGTCATCGATGCCTCGGTTGCAGCATTCAAGGTTAGTTCGCTGGGTCCTGAACAAATGGTAGTAACGGCACTAATGACAGTAGCCAAACCTGTACTTGGCTTCTTGTTAGATGCAGGTGCTCAGTATCTCTATTCGAGAGGGTATGCAGATCAGGCTGAAATAGAGAGACAAAAGGATATGCCTATTGCACAATGGTGTGCTAGTTATCAGGGTTGTCCTGCGTACTGAAGCAATACATCATCGATAAATCATCATTTGAGAGAGTTGGCTGCCACCTTGTCTGACAGCCAACTCTGAAAGGAGATCAATATCTGTGCCGCAAAACCTGCAACTACAGATTGGTATGGAAGATAGCCGTCTGATCGAAGATAATCAACTAGGAACTCCTTTGACCATTTATCGCTTAAAGCTAAGAGATATTCTTTTTTATCGCGTGTTTGGTTGGCTTGCACTGATCCTTTCTCTTCTTACGTGGAGCGCACTCTTCATACTTGCACGCATCAATTCGCAACAGATCCTTGTGCTCTCTGCCCAACATTTCCATGATCCATTTGTACTGGAACAACTGTATAATGAGCATAATTCACTCATCAGGTCTTCTGTTTCTGTTGGGTGCATGTTCCTCTTGGGGCTATTTCTCTTACTTGTCCGAATTCCCGCAATGAAAAAGAGGCGGGTAATTGTCTGTGAATATGGTCTCCTGCAGGTTCGCTGGAACATACGGGACAATCGTATTGAAAGTGTGCGATGGGAAGAGATCCAGGCCCTCGAATCGGGAAGAGCATTTTCTAATCGAGAATATATGCGCCTCATACGAAAGGAGGGCAACCCGCTCGTTATTAGTGATGATTACGAGAATTTCGACGAATTACGAGCACGTATAAGGGACTCTAGCCAGTTGCCGTAAATGATCAATACCGGTAACGCTTGAGAAGGTGTGAAGCATGCCATGTTTTTTCCCTTGACATGATACGATAATGAACAAGCGTAAAGGCCTGTCTCTGCCATGGACAGCTTCCCACTCTGAGCCACAACTCGGTGGCCCGCATGTACAGACTCAGACACAAAAGCAGAGTACCGTCGAACGGTTGACTTCATCCATCGCCACGCTGCAAACTCCGCATCTCGATCCAACAGCAAGAGCATGGCAACGAGAGTCGATCCTTCCACGCTTTGAGTGCTTTCGATAAGGCAGGGTTCAAATCAAGGTAATAATTTGAAAAGTTTGGATAATCTACAATTAGTTCCAGAGTCGCTCAGGAAGGCATTTCCGAATTAATTTAGTCTGTTTAGAGTATTCAAATTGTCACCTCGATCCAAGTTTGTCTTGAACCAGACGCGAAGAGAAATGGATGATCTCATCACTAACAACTTCGGCTGGAAGGTTTGTTTTTGTGGTGGGTCGCCTCCTGCTGACTACTAGTTGAGCTAAGACACCGAAGGACGGCTCTCCATCTGGCAGAACCAACCAACTTCGCCCACCACAACGGTGAACTACCTCTACGATGGCTCAGGCACCCGTGTAGCAACGCAGAGCACGGTCAATGGCACCACCACACTCACCTCCTACATCGGTTCGGTTGAAGAGGTACAAACCAGCGGAAGTTCCACGCAGACCACGACGTACTATGCAGTGGGAGGCAAGCGGGTCGCGGCAGATGTCAATGGAACCTTCTACTCCTTTGGCTACGATGCGCTTGGCAGTCAGGTCGCGGTGTTAAACTCGACGGGAAGCCTGGTGGGGGCGCAGTTGTATGGGCCGTATGGAGTGAGTCGGTACAATACGGGAACGTTGCCGACGAGTATCGGGTTCACGGGGCAACGGGCTGATAGTGTGACCGGGCTTGATTATTATGGAGCGCGGTATTATGATCCTGGGGTGGGACAGTTCCTGTCGGTGGATCGTGTGCAGGGCAATGCGCAGGGGATGGACCCGTATGCGTATGTGGGGGGAAATCCTGAGAGTCGGACGGATCCGACGGGGCAGCGAGCCCAAGCCCCGGATGGGTCGACGTCGTGGACCAATCCCGATGGGACGATTTATGAGCAGTCGCCTGGTGGGGATCCGACGGTGATTGGGCATACACATAGTGGGGGATCATCGGGCAATGGTGGGGGAAGTACGACGCAACCAACGAGGCAAGGTCAGGGGGGAGGGGATAGCAATTCGGGACCGACGAAACAAAAGGTACAGGATGATGGTCATAATGATACATGCTCGATGAGTGCGTCTCGGTGCAATCAGGCCGAAAAAAATCGAGCTGATCAGAACCAGCAGCTTCAGAACTTCATAGGAAATGTACAAATCGGGCTAGGCGCATTTGGCTTTATATTAGATCTGCTGCATCTCATCAAAGACTTTTCTGGTGGATGGAGCTTTGATTCTATCACACGGTTAGTTGGAGATGCCATCAGCGTGATTGGCGACGTGGCTACTGTGTTTGCAAGCATTGCTTCGCGTTTCAATTTAGGGTGGTTGAGTCCCATTGCTGATATGATTGGTGCAATCGCGAGCGGGGTCGGTGCCGTATAGAGAGCAGCAACAGGATCACTATTGGGAATGGGGGTAATCATTACCACCTTTTATACTATCAAGGCAGCATTTATTGAAGGAGATATTGGAGCAGAGGCAGAGAGTGCCATGGCCTCGGTTGCGGAAGATATAACGCATGTCGATGTTTTTGGTGCAGGATTTTCATTCGCAACTGGTAGAGCCCAATCTATTATTGATGGATATCAATATAGGATTGATGCGAATAATAACAAACCTCTCAACGACTTTTGTCCCTGTTAGAGCGTTGCAAGTTTTAGCGTAAGGCGTACCATTGTTCTCTCTGGAAGTAGTCTGTCCTCCCGATAGGCCACTTTCGGAGAGAACGATGAGAGGTGCTATTTTTGCTCTTGATGGGTGAAATCTCAAACGAGAAAAAAGCATTTCATAAATGAAACCTTCATGAGTAGGTATTCAACACTGAGAATGGAAAAATATTTTCAGGAGGAAAGACATGAATTGACAACGAAATCCAAGGAACAGGACAACTCCAACACGAAAGAGGCTGTTGTTAGAGGCTGGTTATGTGCTATTTGGGCTTATTGGGATTATTATCTTTTTGTATCTGATGATCGGAGTACTCATTTCAAGGTTTTTGCTAGGCATACATACATGGTTTGATTATGCTATGGGCACTCTTTGTATTTATCTAATAGGTCTGTTTTTTTATGGTTGCAAGGTGCTTTATGAGACTGTGGCGCGTTTACGCCAGAAACAATAATGGTGCTGTTTTACAATTTTTTCTGAATAGAGCAGGCAATAAAGCTAACAGTGATTAGAGGGGGTGGAACACCATCAAGTGGTGGAGGCATGGTGAAATGGCTACGGTGAATGTGCCAGTTGCTGTTTTGTAGATAGAAAGCTAAGACACGAATGAAGAAGAATGAAGTATTCTAAACATGAGACGGAAACACTCTTTTGATAAGTACATGTATCAAAAGCAACCTATCCAGGCTCTTGTCAATGAAGAACATATTCGTATCCGTTTGCAGTGTCTCTCTTTTTCTCCTCCAGAGGCAACGTTTTGAACCTCTTCTGAAGGTTTTCCTGCCTTAATGGAGGATACACACTTTCTGAGTATCGTGGTCGGTAACGCTTCAGAGCCCTTTCCAGGAACCTTAGTGCGCATGCAGTGGTGGTCAGGTGACCTGAAGCGCTGTTACCGTTGTAGTCTTGGACACAGAGAGATGAAAGGGATCCAGAAGTGCGGAATTTCAGTACCAAATTACTCATTCTCATCATGCTCCTCATTGTGATTATCCCACTGCTCTGGGCACTCAACGCTATTCATTCACATACAGTGGGCACATTTATGAATATTGCTGTTAATATTAGCGTGCCAGGCATGATGGTTGGAGCAGTAGGTGTTTATGTCTTCATTTATTTACAGCGTCGCAAACATCCAGATAGCAATGTACCATTCAAGTCCCCACAACGTCGCAAACAGCTACAACTCGTAGTTTTTTCTGGCGTAGGCTTTATAGTACTGATTGTGGTTGGGGGCATCCTGTTTGCTTTGAATCCCTGGAAGTTCAATCTCGATGTTATCGATGGTTTAGGATTTGCAGCTTTAATAGGTATAGCAGGTTTATTGATTGTCATTGATGTTGTTCTCTGTATTGGTGTCATTCAAGAGAGAAATGACTAATAAGGGTTGTAGGGAGAGTCAAAAAAGGTGGCAAGCCAATCGCAGTTGCGACAGAGTCTTGACGCGGTGAAACCGTAGAGGAAGGTTCTTTGCCTGCATGGAGGATACACACTTTCTGAGTATCGTGGTCGGTAACGCTTCAAAGCCCTTGCCAGTATCCTCAGTACGCATGCAGTGGTGGTCAGGTGACCTGAAGCATCGGTACCGTTGTAGTCTTGGACACAGAGAGATGAAAGGGATCCAAAAGTGCGAAATTTCAGTACCAAATTACTCATTCTCATCATGCTCCTCATTGTGATTATCCCACTGTTATGGACACTCAACGCTATTCATTCCTATACAGTGAGCACATTTATGAATAGTATAGTTTCTATTGGCGCACCAGGTCTGATGGTTGCGGCAGCAGGTTTTTGTGTCCTCAGTTATTTAAAGCGTCGCAGACATCCAGAGAGCAATTCACTATTTAAGTCCCCACAACGTCGCAAACAGCTACAACTTGTAGCTGTTTTTTTCGTAGGCTTTGGTCTCCTGAGTTTTGGTCGGAGCCATTCTGTTTGCTTCGAAATCCCTGGAAGTTCAAGCTCGATGTTATCTATGGTTTAGGATTTGCTGCTTTAATAGGTATGGCAGGTTTATTGATTCTCTTTGATGTTGTTTTATGCATCGATATCATTCAAGAGAGAAAGGACTGATAAGGGCCTTAGAGAGAATCAAAAAAGGTGGTAAGCCAATAGCAGTTGCGAAAGAGTCATGACGCTGTGAAACCGTAGAGGAAGGTGATATGAGTGCAGAAGAAAACACCTCCTGGCACTGGTGAAAAGGACTCTTTTTGAGTGCCGGGTTGATCCTATTTCCTTGTATTCTATTTTCTGCTCGACAAGCAAATACCATCCTGGGAAAAACAATCATCCAGAGAGCAAAGGAGAGCGAATTGCATTGGTGCTAACAGCTTAAGATAACAACTAGTACACGAACGCTCAAATTTAGAAGTGGTAAGAACGAGCCTGGAGAGCCAGGCGAAGCTCATATAAACCACCCAAGGATTTAGACTTTCGTGTACTAGATTGGCATTATAGATATGATCCTCTTTTTCATCATCGTTAGCATTTTTCTGGAAGCGCAGTAAATAGCAACTGAGCTACGACCAGGAAGGACGCCTGATCAGTTGGCAAAACCAGGCCAATGTCTCTTCACAGATCGTGAACTCCTTCTACGATGGATCAGGCAACCGGGTGGCGACGCAGAGTACGGTCAATGGGACCACGACACTCACCTCTTACATCGGTTCTGTTGAGGAGGTACAGACCAGCGGCAGCTCCACGCAGACCACGACGTATTATGCCGTGGGAGGCAAGTGGGTCGCGGCAGATGTCAGTGGGACCTTCTACTACTTTGGCTACGATGCGCTTGGCAGTCAGGTCGCGGTGTTAAACTCGACGGGAAGCCTGGTGGGGGCGCAGTTGTATGGGCCGTATGGAGCGAGCCGGTATAACACGGGAACGTTGCCGACGAGTATCGGGTTCACGGGGCAACGGGCTGATAGTGTGACCGGGCTTGATTATTATGGAGCGCGGTACTATGATCCAGGAGTGGGACAATTCTTGTCGGTGGACAGTGTGCAGGGCAATGCGCAGGGAATGGATCCGTATGCGTATGTGGGGGGGAATCCTGAGAGTCGGACGGATCCGACGGGGCAGCGAGCCCAAGCCCCGGATGGGTCGACGTCGTGGACCAATCCCGATGGGACGATTTATGAGCAGTCGCCTGGTGGGATCCTACGGTGATTGGGCATACACATAGTGGGGGATCATCGGGCAATGGTGGGGGAAGTACGACGACACCAACACCGGCACCACAGCAAAAGCAACAATCTTCGAAAGGGAATGGATGTGATCCAAAGTGTCATGCTGATAGGGCAAAGAAGTCACTTCTTACTGAGTGGGCCAAAGAGGACGCACAAGATGCTATCGGTATGGACGTTGTAAATTTAGTGCTTGATACAGTAAATCTGGCGATAACGTCTCTACTCAGTACGCCTGGTTTGGTAGTCATTTCTAGGATACTCCAAGTTGTGGGGAGTGTTTTGCCTCATGCTTTACAACTGATAGGAGACATAATTATTGCTCAGACAGGTCAAATTCCGGCTTGGCTGCAGACTGCTATGGTTGTTGCGGGACAAGTGGCTACTGCAGCAAATTTTGTGAATGGCGCTTTAGCTTTCTTAGATTTTGGCTTATCAGATGAGATAGGAATACAGACTTCGAAAGTTCTGAGAGGACCGCTCATGGCGATGATAGCGTCATTCAGTAATGGATTTGCGAGTTCTATAACACTATCGCAAGATGAACGGAGGTTTGATAGACTCCAATTAGAGAACAACAATTGGAGTGATGACTATATAGTACAACAGTGTACTAGTAGTCATCTAAGCAGTTGCTGAAATTTAATTGAAGGTGCTTTCAGGCTTTACTTCCTGTGAAGTAAGGCCTGAAGGTGAGAAGGAGCCTTTTACCTTTTCCTTGTCAAAGGAAACATTTTGGCAAATTGTCTATTTTACTCCGTATGAGAGCAGAAACATATTGCTGTTCAATGCTCTTCTGCAATGTATTTCATTGGCTCTAGCTAGTTACCGAAGGAACGAGGACTATGATTTTCTGGATCATCTTAGCTGTTATCTTTGTTTTGTTAGGAACATGTTGGATTATTTTCGATCTTCTAGATGTGCAAGAGAGACAAAAGAATGGGAAAAATGGACCCTGGTATAAAAAAGTAGAATGGAGGTTGACTTATGCATGTGTGGTAATGGGTACTTTATGCCTCATTTTCCCATTCTCTCCTTTAGCAAAATACAACAATATTAGTTGTATCCTTCCTTTTTTTTACATACTAACTGTGATTTTGTTGGTTGTATCGGTAGGAGCTATATTTAAGAAGTTAAGAGATCGGAAAAGAAATTAATGTATGGTTTCCACAAAAGTGCAGACCTTTGAGGGAATGGACGGGATCGGCTGGATTTGGAAGAGCCTTATACTTGTTGGTGGTTTGTACTGACTTACGGTTGGTGTGATGCAGGAAGTCAAGAAGCGTCGAGCACGGCCCTCTTCATCCTCATCTCAATCTCCTCATTGACCGCTTCAGCCAGATTTGTTTTTGTTGGTAGTTTGCCTCCTACAGGCGAAGAGTTGAGCTATGACACCGAAGAACGGCTCTCGATCTGGCAGAACCAACCAACCTCTCCGATGCAGACCGTGAACTATCTCTATGATGGTTCGGACAACCGGGTGGCGATGCAGAGCACGGTCAATGGCACCACAACGCTGACCTCTTACATCGGTTCCGTTGAAGAGGTGCAGAGCAGTGGGAGTTCCACGCAAACCACGACATACTATGCCGTGGGAGGCAAGCGTGTGGCGGCGGATGTGAATGGAACATTCTACTACTTTGGCTACGATGCGCTTGGCAGCCAGGTGGCCGTGTTGAACTGACGGGAGCCTGGTTGGGGTACAGTTGTATGGACCCTATGGAGCCAGTCGCTATAACACGGGAACGTTACCGACGAGTATCGGGTTCACGGGGCAACGGGCTGATAGTGTGACCGGGCTTGATTATTATGGAGCGCGGTATTATGATCCCAGTGTGGGACAGTTCTTGTCGGTGGATAGTGTGCAGGGCAATGCGCAGGGGATGGACCCGTATGCGTATGTGGGGGGAATCCTGAGAGTCGGACGGATCCGACGGGGCAGCGAGCCCAAGCCCCGGATGGGTCGACGTCGTGGACCAATCCCGATGGGACGATTTATGAGCAGTCGCCTGGTGGGGATCCTACAGTGATCGGGCATACCCATAGTGGGGGATCATCGGGCAATGGTGGGGGAAGTACGACGCAGCCAACGCCGACGACGACGCCGACACATCCGTCTGGCTGTACTCTCTCGCCAGCGAAATGTGCCAAAGCCGAGAACGCGAAGAAGAGTAAGATACAGGATTTACAGAATTGAATTGCTTGGTTAAAAATAGCCGGATCTGGTGTTACCTTGGGATTCGATATCTTTGGGTTTATCAAAGACCTGACGACAGCAACTGGGCTCTCTAAAATTATTGAGTTGATAGGAGATGCTATTAGCATTCTAGGTGATCTAGTCGCTATCATTTCTCAAGTTGCTACGTTATTCAAGTGGAGTAGCGCTCAATCAACTATCGATACTATTAGTAGTGTCATCAATATTGCTTCAGGTCTTTATAAACTTGCGAGAGGAGTGATGCATAGCCCATGGGGAGTTCTTGCACAAGCGGCTATACTCACTGGTTTTTACACACTTAAGGCGGCATTCATTGAAGGCGATTTCACAATTTATGCCGAGGCAACTATGAGCGACATAGTGGCTAAAGCGACAGGCTTTGATGCGTCGAAAATAGGAGCAGGGATTGGTCACTTTATTCAAGCATTCTGGAATGGTTATCAAAATCAAATAGATACCTTAACGAATGAGTCTGATGATCAATTTTGTCAAAGTAATGCTGCTAGTTGCAATTGATCTTCTTTGGATTTCAAGGAGTGCTTATGTAATTTCGATTTCTTCAACTCTGACTTATTTTGATTAACGGAAGTTGTATCGACCTGGTTTAGGTCTTTGCGTGAGATTAATCAAAGGAGTAAGTCTGGTGCTCTGCCACTCTTCACATGAAGAGTGGCAACACTTACTAGAACCTCCTTTTTAAGAGGTTTTATAGCTATAGTCTCGTTTCAAATGAGTTGTAACAGAGCATCACGTTAGAAAGTTGTTACTGGTAAAGATAATCTTCTGAGTAAATGGGTGTTTTTGCTACTGTTAGGAGCTGTCAGGGAGCAATGAAAGTTGCCACAAGGACTTTACAGCTCCGATCACTGCTCACAACACTATTTTTGCAGGAAACAAGAAATTAAAGAACTAAATTTTTAACTTTGCAGATTTCCACAAAAGCAGAAGGTTAGCAAAAGAATGACATTGTTTTATTTGCATCAGTAGATTAAGAACAATAATTTATTGATAAAGCCATAAGGAGAAGAATATGGACGATAATCGTAAATATGGGAGACAGGATCACAAACGCAAATCGATAAATTTATCAAGAAAAACTATACTTTATCTAGTTGAAAATATTTTAGCATTAGCTGCAATGATTATATTTACATTAGTGGCTGTATTTCAATTAGAACTTCTAGTCATTACAGAAACAGACAATTGGCGTGCTTATACTTTTTTTATTGTTTCAGGCATTCTGTGTTTAGTAATCGGTGTTGTTATTGGAAAAAATCTTCTCATCTTTATTTTTAAGCTGATACGAGGAGAACCACCAAAAGGGAAAGTTGAAGGATGAGGGCATCCAGGATATCTTTTGTGAACGAAGAAGTGAGCTAACCTCATATATAAATTTTTTGCAAACGAGGGAGTTCATGAGGCCTACTCTCCTGGATATGGAAGAGTCTCGTACTCCTTTACTTTGGCTACGATGCACTTGGTAGTCAGGTGGCGGTGCTCAATGCAACGGGAAGCCTGGTGGGAGCGCAACTCTACGGACCCTATGGGTCGAGCCGCTATAACACAGGAACCTTGCCGCTGAGTATCGGGTTCACAGGGCAGCGGGCTGATAGTGTGACCGGGCTGGATTACTACAATGCGAGGTATTATGATCCGGGAGTGGGACAATTCTTGTCGGTGGATAGTGTGCAGGGCAATGCGCGGGGAATGGATCCGTATGTGTATGTGGGAGATGATCCGGAGAGTCGGACCGATCCGACGGGGCAGCGAGTCCAAGCCCCAGATGGGTCGACGTCGTGGACCAATCCCGATGGGACGATCTATGAGCAGTCGCCTGGTGGGGATCCTACAGTGATTGGGCATACGCATAGTGGGGGATCATCGGGCAATGATACAGGCAGTACGACGCAACCGACACCGTCTGGGAGTGGTGGTACTTCTAAAAAAACACCGCAGAAAGCAGGAGGATGTGGTGGCACCTCTATACTGGGCTTATGTGTAAAGGATGTGGGAAAATTTGCACAAGGCTCCGCTGAGGTTTTGGGATCTATCGCTGTACTTGTTGGTGCTGTGATTGGCTTGTTTCAGAGTGGAGGTCTGCTTTGGGCACTTGCACAGGCTTTCCAAATGTTTGCATCTGGCATACTAGCAGTGATAAAAAATGGCATAAACAATATCTTGAATTCCCTGAGCGGATCACCAAGTAAAGGCTTTAAGATATTCCTCAATTCCCTTCAATTCGCCGCTGATCTGGCTGCAACGGCCATTACGATCGTGAGTCTGTGGAAGAACCTTCAACAGATTGGAAAGTATCCAGGGAAAACCTATTCTACAAGTTGGGGTGGTTTCTGGAAAACTACACGAACGCTTGTTGCTAAAGGTTCTCTGAACGCAACAACACGATTGGCCGCTACTACTGTCGGTAATTTCATGAACACAATCATTGGGGGTGACTTGCTGGTTAATGACGGGGAACAGTTGATAAATGACATTGTGTCTAATTAGGAAAAGAGGGAAGGAGAATTTTATAGTCTATCAGGTATTTTTATATAAAAATACCTGATAGACTATAAAACGAGAATAAGCTAAATGAATTATGTGTGGAAAGATAAGTCTCTATCCTTATAAGAAAAAGGAGTGAGGCCCAACGGGTAGAGCAACATTAAGTGGTGGAGAGCTCAAAAAAGCGGTGAAAAATGAGCTCAAATTATCCAGCCTCTACCACTTAATGTTGCTCTACCGCCCAACGTGGGTAGAACAACATCAAGTGGTGAAGGCATGGTGAAATGAGCGTGCGCTCCATAGATTTTCACCCTCGTTCACCAGATAGCGTGGTTCTACCCCAACGTGCATATTGTAAGGACACTTCCCTACAATATGTACGATTTGATCATTCTTGAGACCGTTGCTTTATCTGCAAAAGAGGTGTTTTATGCTTCAAAAGATCCTTATTTTTTCCCCTTTAATAGCTTTGTTTCTGCTAAGTCTGGTGATTTTCGTTTGTGTTTCACGAAGTTACAGATTTCGAATAGAAAAACGAAGCGTCGATCCAAATAACCTAAATATTACCTCCATCATTTTTGGTGCTATGCTATTAGCTGGGTCTGGTAGTATGTTACTGTTTGCTTTTACGCTCTCTAGGACTATTTTCTTAGTTTTGTTCCTCTTTGGTATCATTCTCTTTCTGGTAGGAGATGTAACCCTTCGCAAATTAGTCATCGCTGGGAAAGAGTATATTTTTTCACTTTCAGCCACTATTATTGGTATGACTTTAATAGCGCTCAATTTCCCTTTTCTAATTAATATACACGAACCATTTACTATAATCTACATATTTATTATAGTAACTGTTATTGCCATACAGATAGTAGCACTAGAATCCTGGAAAAAGAAGAGAAAGCACGAAACTTCTATATCTATCGAGAAACAGTTACGGGAATGATGAAGTAGCCTGTTATGAAAGGACTTCTGTTAAATGTCGAGTTATGATAAATCGATAGCAATGATTTTGGTTACTTTTGTCGTTTTCCTTCTGTCTCTTTTTATGCTAGTGTTAAGTATCTACATAGTTATTCAAGAGCTAGATTATCATATTCCCTGGAAGAGCGATATTGTCACTATTTGTTTAGCATTCTTTGTTGTTGTAATGCTTTTCGTGAAGTTTATCCGTTCGCTCTATAAGATTAAAGGACAAAAAACATATCCTATGACAGCAAGGGTATCGAGGCATAGTGAAATGCAGGGCGATGAGTATTGTCGGCAAATGCAAATATTGGCAGCTCGAACAGATATGGTATTGCGTGATTCAGAACGCCAGCAACCGATGCTCAACGAAGATACATGGCATGGTTAGTTGTAATGGTTGATTGGATTTGCAGATTTGGAAATGTAGTTGTCTATTTGTAAGCAATCAATCGAGCTTTTTTCCTGCTATTAGCTGAATGGGTTGGCTACCACAAAAGTGCAAACCTTTGAGCTAACGAAGAGCTGATCTACAACACCAATAAACAACTCTTCCCCTGGCAGAACCAACCGACCTCGCCGGCACAAACCGTCAATTACCTCTACGATGGGTCAGGCAATCGGATGGCGACGCAAAGTACGGTGAGTGGAACCACGACGCTGACCTCCTACATTGGCTCGATTGAAGAGGTGCAGACCAGTGGCAGTACGACGCAAACCACGACGTATTATGCGGTAGATGGAGAACGCGTGGCCGCCGATGTCAATGGGACATTCTCCTCCTTTGGCTACGATGCCCTTGGCAGCCAGGTGGCGGTGCTCAATGCGACGGGAAGCCTGGTGGGAGCGCAGTTATATGGGCCGTATGGGTTGAGTCGGTATAACACAGGAACGTTGCCGACAAGTATTGGGTTTACAGGGCAGCGTGCTGATAGCGTGACTGGCCTTGATTACTACAATGCCAGGTACTATGATCCAGGAGTGGGACAATTCTTGTCGGTGGATAGTGTGCAGGGCAATGCGCGGGGAATGGACCCGTATGTGTATGTGGGAGATGATCCGGAGAGTCGGACCGATCCGACGGGGCAGCAAGTCCAAGCCCCGGATGGGTCGACGTCGTGGACCAATCCCGATGGAACGATCTATGAGCAGACGCCTGGTGGGGATCCTACGGTGATTGGGCATACACATAGTGGGGGATCATCGGGCAATGGTGAGGGAAGTACGACGCAGCCAACACCGCAACCGACGACGCAGCCGTCTGGGAGTGGTAGAAGCAAGTCTACTTCCACTGTTTGTAGTGACGCATGTGGCCGCAGAGACAAAACACTTATTCTCAACGAAATTACCAATTTCGATGAAGGACATAAGGTACTCGTAGCGACAGCGATTGGTGATGGACTAGCTCTGGTGGCTGATGGCATCGCCGCAACTATTGATGCCGCCACATCAGATTGGACAGGATTTGGATTTGAGGTGGCGTCTGTGCTTGCCCGTGCAGCAGCACTCACCGGTGATTTGGGTAAATTAGGGGTTTTCTCAATACCTACTCAGATAAGTGATCTGCTGCAAGGACTTAAGATTATTGCCAACATCGTAGATTCTGTTGAAGGAATCTTAAACCTGGTAAATCCTGTTGCAAGCCTAGCAAAAGAAGCAGGTTCTTTTGCTAGGCAAATAGTAAAACCAGCAGTGGTAGCAGGAATCCTTCAATTAGTTGCCACTGCTGCATCAGCGGGAGCAGGTACAGGATACCAAAAATTTGAGGATGTGACCTACTACGATAGTTTACGTGCGCAGATTAACGGGTATACTGATCAACAAGCACACAATGCATGTGTTCATCAGTATCTGGCGAATGATCCTGGCCAATGTTAGTAGTTGTTAAATCGACAGGATCTCGATAGGCGTGGAAAGAAGAGGTTTGGAGCCGCCTGCAAGGTGGCTCCACCTATCGAGATCGTATTAAGAAAGGGTTTTTATGGATACCCACTATCTTCCCGGTTTCTTGTCTCTCTCTCCCTATTTGCTCATTCTTTTTTAGGAATTAGCATAGAAATTGTTTTATTCAGACGGATTCGACGGAAAAAGGCAGCCGACAATTCCCTGAGAGAGAACGGTGCTTCTACCTCTGGCTCTTTTGTTGCTTGTCATAAAAGAATAAGGATGGCAGACATTACATTTACTTATGAAGTGCAGGGAAAAATATACAGCCAAATTCAGCATGTTCCTGAAGAAACATACAATACAGTTCATTATGGAGACGCTCTTGGTGTCTCCTATGATGTGCAAAAACCAGAAAGATCTCTCCTGAAAGATATTGATAGAGAATATGTAGAAGTTTTCCCGGCAACAGTACTTTTCCTTATAGTGTTGATATATGGATTGATGCTTGCCGTCATCTTCATAATAGTTTTTATAATGGCTTTCATACGATTTTGAAATATTTATATAAAGCGCAAGTATTTATAAAAGGTTAAAAGGTGAAGCTAGTTAGAGTGATCATAAAGAGTAGATAAAAGAAACGTGCAGTTCTATGGCCTTTTCCTATCTCTTGAGAATAATAGCATTACTCGGCTCTTTTGTCCCTCTCGTTATTGATGCTATCCCGCTTGTGAAAGATATAATAGACCTGGCCAAGAGTTTTTCGCTGAAAAAACTTTTTGAAACCATTGGCGAGGCCATTCCTGTTTTCCTCGATCTAAGCGCTGTTCTTAGCAAAGTGGTTGCACTAACAGGCTGGCAAAATATTGCATGGCTTGCTGATGGAGCTTCTGCGATCGCTAATGTCTTATCCGGTGCTTATAAAGTGATCAAAGGATTTTTGGAAAATCGCTGGCTCTCAACGCTAGCCAATGCAGGAGGATGGATTTTGGAAGGTCTCACCACAGTGTTGACTGGCGGAGGGGCCGAAGCATTATGGACTGGACTGAGTGCAGCCGCCGATGGGATATGGGATAAGGTAAAAGGGTCAGAACTAAAGGATGTGGGTAGTATTGTAGGCAACTTTGCCAGTGCAGCGGTATCTGCTATTCAGCTACAAGCAGACAGGTGCAATACTACGTCTTTGGAAAAGATCTATTTCCAAGGATGCTAACGTAGGGATCAAGCCGTGTAGTTAAAAAAGAGAAACTCTCTTTTACTTTTAGAAGGGAGGGATCATTCCCTCCCTTCTTTGATCCCCCCTTGTGCCGGATCCTAATACCGGCTAAACAGAAATAGGTAGTTTGAGTGGAAAAAGAGAAGGAGTAAGACGCAATTTTGAAAAATAAGAAGAGGAAGTCAATAATAGAGTCTTTGGTCACTTTTGTGCTTTTGCTTGTGCTTCTAGGTACTGTAGGGGCATCACTCTACATAACTATTTCAGCATACAACTTTTTCAGGTATCATGATGCTTTTCTTATTTGTATGGAACTCTTCCTTGTTTGTATGGAACTCTTCCTTGTTGTACTATGTGTTGTAGGGTTTATGCGTTTGCTACAGATGATTAAGAGGCCGATCTCGGCCCAACTATCAGCAGAAATGATGAGATATAGTGAAGAGCAGAGCGATGAGTACCGTCGTCAGATGCAAATATTGTGCAGCATATTGGCAGCCAGAACGGATATGGTATTACGTGATTCAAAACAACAGCAACAGATGCTCAATGAAGATACATAGGATGATCAGTTGTAATGGCTGATTAGATTGGCAGGCTTGGATATGCAGTTGTCTATTCGGCTGCAATCGATCAAGCTTTTTTCCTGGCTATTAACTGAATGGTCTGGTTTCCACAAAAGTGCAAACCTTTGAGGCAATGGACAGGATCGGCTGGATTTGGAAGAGCCTTATACTCGTTGGTGGTTTGTACTGGCTTACCGTTGGTGTGATGCAGGAAGTCAAGAAGCGTCGAGCACGGTCCTCTTCATCCTCATCTCAATCTCCTCACTGACCGCTTCGCCAGGTTTGTTTTTGTTGGTGGTTCGCCTCCCACTGGGAAGTGTTGAGCTACGACACCGAAGAACGGCTCTCGATCTGGCCAGAACCAACCAACCTCACCTACCCAGACGATGAACTCCCTCTACGATGGGTCAGGCAACCGTGTGGCGATGCAGAGTGCGGTGAATGGAACCACGACACTCACCTCCTACATCGGTTCGGTTGAAGAGGTACAAACCAGCGGAAGTTCCACGCAGACCACGACGTATTATGCGGTGGGAGGCAAACGCGTGGCGGCAGATGTGAATGGAACATTCTACTCCTTTGGCTATGATGCGCTGGGTAGCCAGGTGGCGGTGCTCAATGCAACGGGAAGCCTAGTCGGGGCACAGTTGTATGGACCCTATGGAGCCAGTCGTTACAACACAGGGACGTTGCCGACCAGTATTGGGTTTACAGGGCAGCGGGCTGATAGCGTGACTGGCCTTGATTACTACAATGCGAGGTATTATGATCCGGGAGTGGGACAATTCTTGTCGGTGGATAGTGTGCAGGGCAACGCGCAGGGAATGGATCCGTATGCCTATGTAGGAGGAGATCCAGAGACCAGGATAGACCCGACGGGGCATAGGTTTACTCAGGTTGATGCCGGAGGCGGTGGTCCAGCCGTTGATGACCCAACCGGTTTTGGACAGCTTTTTAGCGATGTTCAAAATTATCTGAATAGTCAGAATCCATTTCTTAGTTTTGCAGAAGAAGAAGTGGCGGTTGTGACTGCTCCGATTTGGGTGCCTGTCGCATTGGTTGTGGTAATTCTTTCGATACCGTCTGATAGTGGGCCTCCCTCGGAGAACTCAGGCAGTCGTCGGTCAAATCAGTCACAGAATACATCGGTATCCCCAACACCAGAAGCAACTCCTGCGACAGATACAAACGGGGTTGGAGCTCGTTGTTTCAACAGTGCCTGCCGTGATTTGAACTACTCAGAGAACAAACTTGGACATACACTAAAAAAACATGTGAATATGGCAAACCCTCAGGATGTTGCTAAACGCACTAAAAGTTATGTTAGCCAGTTTACAGACTCTGAAAAAGCGCAATGGGCAGTAGATGAAGTGCTTAAGAGTGGAGTTACTCCTGTTCAAGTAGGCAATTACTGGGTGTTTCAAGATGTGAATGTCCATAAGTCAGTTGGTGTAATTTGGGGGCCAGATGGTAGATCTCTGGGTCAGACAAGTTATGTTACTGTAGTTATAAGCACTTTAACGGATATACCTACGATCTTGACTGCTTATCCCTCAGGCCTGGCTTGAATATGGGTAAACAGTAGTTAAATTAGTGGTAGATTATATCTATTCAGGTTTTTCTCTCCTCCATTTTGCAAATTGGAAGTAGCTGGAAAAATTTGGAGGAGAAGATCTGAATAGTAACAAGAACTTTTGGTATTTCTATCGTAGAAGATATGAATGATCATAGTATGTCAGTCATATTTTCTACGATAAGAATAAATATCTAGAGTGCCTATCTCAAACCAGCGTCTGTGATGTTCTTATGGGCTTGAGAGAATAATTTTGAAATTATTATAGTGAAAGGATAAAATACGTGGAAAAAGAAAAAAAATGCTGTTTTAGCTGTAAAAAGGAAAAGGATTTTTTCCATGAAATAGCCATATCCAGTATGGATGAGGGAGTGGATGACCTGATAGTGCCGATTTGTGAGAGTTGTCTCCCTTCTTATCAAGAGGGTACAACCTATCTTTTTCACGTACTAGGAGGTTCTACATTTCCTGAGGAGCAACGTCCTCCAATTTGGTATAATGAGGTCCCTCTTTTCTACAAGCGCCTTCATGTGACGTATGGTCAGCTTCCTTTTGTGACTCTTCCTTCTCCATCAGATCCTATTTTGACGAACGAACTTGATAGAAGCCAATTCCCTCTAGAAAGATTTCCACTCATAGACGATTTTGAGGTTCTCTTAGAACGTATGATGATAGAAAATAAACAAGGGGAATATAGCCCTTCTGACTATGGAGTTATTTTTTTCAGCCCATCGCGTGGGTATCTTGTCTTTTTATCAGATTACACTGCTCAAGAACTCAGTCAAGATGATTTTGAGATTCCTCGCGGGGATTTTTCTACCCCTTATTTCGATTTTGATTTTATGCGGGCTATTCTGATTGTGGAAGATGACATATTTGTGTACGTTCTTGCGAATCGAGATGAAACCCCTCTCTATCGGACATGGTTCAAAGTCGAGAAAAAAGCCTATTATCAACAATGGGAAAAGGCGATTCACTTGTGTCGTCAGATGGGTGGAATTGATCCAATTTTAGGGCGTTAGACAAAAGAAAAGGCGTGCACAAGAATGCTTTTCAATTTTGATTTGTTCTCTTTTCCAGAATTGTTTACGGAAATCTCACCATTAAAAGAGAGGCCAATGGAAGAGCGCCATATTAGCTGGTATACTCTTACTGATGGATGGTATTGGATCGATGTAGGCACAACACGCCTGTTCTGGTATACCCCTCAAGTGGCAGAACAACTCGAGGCACCTCGTTTGGCCAATGGTCTCGCTGTCGATTACTATGTGGCTCGTTTGTGGGCAGATCTGCTCGAGTTGCTTCCTGCACTTTTGGAGCCACTTCCTCTTCCACTTCTTCAACGAGTCTCTGATATTTCTGCGTGGAAGAATTGGATCACTGCGCGTGATACCTGGAATGATGAACGTCCTGAAGAGACGGACGAAGAGAAAATGGAAGAAGAGACGGACGTCTATCTTACGGCTGCGCGTTGGTGGTATGAGCGAGCAGTATTTACGGTCTATCTGGTCTCTGGTCCACGTATCTGGTTTTGGAGTGATGGAACTCAGATCCATATCGGGTGGGATAATCGTGACCGTCTGATCAATGGGATCCCAGCATGGGAAGCACAGATCGGGCAGATCTCCTTGCCAATTGCAGATTTTCTGGCAGATCTGCGAGCGTTTGACCAGCTATTAATAGCACGGATGGCGAAACGGGTGGCGGCAGCCCCGCACTATTGGACCGATCCACACTTTGCACGCGATCTCGTATCTTTACAACAAGAGCACCAACAAAGGGCCACAATGCTGGAAGAAACTTTTCGTGCGGCTCGTCAAAAAGAACCTACGGACTGGAAGCACGTGCTGAGTTGCATTGCACGCATTGAAGAGGATCCTCTGTTTCAGCGCATTCTCAAAGAACAGAGGATGAAGTAAAAAGAGGGAAAGAGAGCTTCCTGTAGCTACGACGTTTGTCTACTCTTGAGTTGTAAAACTGCGTAAACACGATGTAGAATTGACCCGATTGAGTAGAGTGCCCAGTACCACGCGCAGTCCTATGATGTCTCTGGCAATGCCATCGGAGCAACGGACGCTGATGCCAATGCCGGAATCAGTGGACATACCGGCTGTACGGTTGGGAGCACGCAATACACGGCTTGTACGAGCTACGAGAGCACGTTTAACGCGTTCCCGACCACGGCGACCAACGCACTCAATCAACGTAGCAGCACCAGTTATGCCAACACCACGGTGCTCTTCGGCTATGGTACCTGGCCGGTGAGTGCAGCGGATGCCAATAGCCAGACCACCAGCGTGAACTATGATCTGCTGGGACGCATGACCGGTGAGAGCTTGCCGGGCGAGAGATCTTCAAGAGCAACCCGTACCTGGTCGCAGCCTCTAGCGGGGTAGCGGGACCAGCAGCCTATTCCATTCCCGATAGCAGCCAGCCGGGAACCAGTACGACCTATACCACGTTGCGTCAGACGAGCATCACCGATCCCAATTCGCACACAACCACCTCGACCGAGAGCGTGATGTGTGGAGTCGCAGGCACCAGTGATAGCGGGTGTTATGGACAAGAGACTCGTGCAGGATGCCAATGGGCACCAGGCGGCGTCACTCACAGGAGGACTAGGAAAAGCCAACTACAAACCTACACGGGTGCCAGTAGCAGTACCTATGCGCTCTATGCGACCACAGCGTACACCTACAATGCGGCGGGGGATCTGCTCTCGACGAAATCGCCGGATGGGACGGTGGTCCACCACGACCTATGATGCATTGGGGCATGCGACCAGCCAGAATGATCCGGATAGCGGGACTTCGACGGCGACCTATGATCCTAATGGCAACGTGACGCAAACGGTGGATGCCCGTGGGGGTGCAGGCACGATCTATGCAGGTATGATGGGCTCAACCGCCAGCTCTGGCACAATAGCACCAACAGTGCGACGGGTGCCTGGGATACCTTCAGCTACGATAGCACCGCCAATGGCAACGATGGTATCGGCAAGTTAACCAGCGAAAGCTTCACGGGGAGTGGCAATCTCTCGGGTTCGTATGCCTACACCTACGATGTGCGTGGGCAGCAGACCCAAAACGTCGAGACCGTGAATGGGACGGCGTATACCAGCCAGGGAACCTATAATGACGGTGGGCAAGTGCTCACCCAGACCTATCCAACAGGGGAAACCATCACGCCCGGCTACAGCGCCACCGGATGGCTCATCTGATAACTGGGAACATGGAGGAACTATGTTACTACAGATCTCATTGATACAACAAATGAACCAGCACAAAAAAGAAACCTGGGATTTGCGCTTCTCTTTGGATGGCAAACGGCTCGTCTCCTCAGATGGAGAAGCGCTCTACCTCTGGCGACGCGATGAGAATGGAAGGTGGGAGTATGAACGCTCACTCCCATTTCGTCAAGCCGCCTTGCCGTGCTTTACTCCTGATGGCAAGATGGTTGCATTTCGTAATCAAGACAAGCGCATCCAACTGGTTTCGTCGGAAGGGAAGGAAGGAGTGATCTTGCCTTTCCTCTCTCAACAACAGTATGCCTTTTCTCCGGATCAGCACTGGTTGGTGAGTGGGGATGGCCCCAGAAGTCTCTTGTTGTGGGATTTGCAGACCGAGGAATGTTCTCTGCTGCCGCTCCCTTTCCCAGAATTCTATAATCGTCCAGAGGATCATAAAACGGATCTGTTGAAAGAAAGCAGCAGATGTGTCCAGTTTACTCCTGATGGGCAGCGATTAGTGTTTGGGGCTTCGAGCAGAGAGGGATATGGACAGATTTGTCATGTCGATCTGGTGCAAAAACGCTTGATACGGCAAACGACGCTTCCACTTCGTGGGATTATGAACCAGGCAATCGCCCCCAATGGAAATTTACTGGCAATTGTTCATCTCGATGAAGTCTATGTCTATGATCTCGAGTCATTCCAATTACTCCAGAAATTTCCCGAGACGACGGAGTACCGCTATGGTTTTGTGGCTTTTTCCCCAGAGAGCCAATTTCTCATGAGTAGTAAAAGTAATGGCACGGTCGATATCTGGTCGGTTTCGGCCTTTGAGTGTGTTGCCTCGTTTGCGGCTCATCCTGGACTGATGGACGATTGGACCGATCCGATCGGTGGATTAGATTGGTCACGTACAGGTGATATTGCGACTGCGGGAGCCAGTGTTTTTGAGAATGATATGGAAAAAGAGGATTATACGATCAAGATCTGGAGAGTGGAGAGTTAAAACTGAGCAAGTGGCTGTCCTGCCAGGGACAGCCACCTCTGAAAGGAGATCATCGTTTATGCCGCAAGATGCCACAATGCCGATCTCTCTTGGAGACAGGCAGTTGATAGAGGATCATGGACTAGGCCTCCCTCTGGTTCTGTATCGTGCGAAGGAGAGAGACATACTCAAGCTACGTATTATTGCCTGGGTTTTCATCATTCTCCCTCTTCTTGGGTCGAATACCCTCATCCTTTTCGCAATCATCAATTGGCAAAAGATCCTTGTGCTCACTGCTGAACATCCCCAGGATACGCTGGCAGTAGGACAACTGTATGAGGAGCATTACTCACTTCTCACGTCTTTGTTTACTTTTGGGTGCGTGATTCTCTTAGGGCTGTTTGTTTTGCTTGTCCGCATCCCCTCTCTGAAAAAGAGGCGAGGGATTGTCTGTGAGCACGGTCTCCTGCAGGTTCGCTGGAACATACGGGGCCATCGTATTGACCATGTGCGATGGGAAGAGATCCAGGCTCTCGAGTCGGGAAGAGCATCTTCTGGTCAAGAGTATATACGCCTCATACGAAAGGAGGGCGAACCGTTCACTCTTAATGATGTGTACGAGAATTTCGACGAATTACAAACTCTCATCAGGGACTCTAGCCAGTTGCCGTAAATGATCAATACCCGTAACGCTTGAGAAGGTGTGAAGCATGCCGTGTTTTTTCCCTTGATATGATACGATAATGAACAAGCGTAAACGCCTGTCTCTGCCATGGACGGCTTCCCACTCTGAGCCACAACTCGGTGGCCAGCATGTACAGACTCAGACACAAAAGCAGAGTACCGTCGAACGGTTGACTTCATCCATTGCCATGCTGCAAACTCCGCATCTCGATCCAACAGCAAGAGCATGGCAACGAGAGTCGATCCTTCCTCTCATTGAATGCTTTCGATCAGGCAAGGTTCAAATCATCTTTAGGAAGGTTTGCTTGCCTGAATGGAGGCTCTACTCTTTCTGAGTCTCGTGGTCGATAACGCTTCAGAGCCCTTTCCAGGATCCTCAGTGCGTATGCCATGGTGGTCAGGTAACCTGAAGCGTTGGTACCATTGTCGTCTTGGACACAGAGAGATAAAAGGGATCCAGAAGTGCGAAACTTTAGTACCAAATTACTCATTCTCATCATGCTCCTCATCGTGATTATCCCACTGTTATGGACACTCAACGCTATTCATTCCTATACAGTGAGCACATTTATGAATAGTATAGTTTCTATTGGCTTCTATAGGGGGACGCTTGTAACGTACTATAATATTCGTAATAAGGCGGATCCTTGGGGATATTTCAACAAACAATTTTCTTAAAGGATATGAGGAGCATATCCAAAAACAGAAGAAATGGAGGTCCTTATGAAAGGTGGAGAACTGACCGAAAAGGAGAGGGGAATCCTGAAAAAACTTCTTCAGGAAAAGAATATTCAGGAGTATGAAATTGTTGTGCCGATAGGTGAAGGAAAGGGAACTCCCTGAAAGTGCCTATGAAGACGAAATAGAAAGCATCTCTGGTACGATAGTCACCGCGACCGATGCTTACGGATTTTGGTTTGATTGGGTACATGACCATTACACTCTTGGAGATGAGAAAGGAAACTGGTTTAAAGTAGATATGAATCAATTCGCTCATAGAGTCTAAGAGTACAAGAAGAACCTCATCATTTAGTTCCAGCGCGTCGAGAATAAGTGTGGTGTTGGCAAGCACGTATTTAATAAAACGACGATGCTCAAGGTCATTGGATTGAAGATGAGTTATCTCGAATTTTTGAAACAAAAATTGGGATAACTCATCTTCAGTTTTTAACGCTGGACTTCAGTTACGAAGCCTGGACAATATTCCACTGCTGGTTCGCACCGCCATTGGCTGTCCACTGCTCCACGATTGCTCCAGGGCTGGTGGATTGGTTAAACACATCAAGCGCCAGACCTGTATTGCGGTTCTGAAATCGTATAGGTCCCATTGCTATTGAGGAGAAGTTTCCATTGCTGGTCGTTCCCTCCATTCCAGGACCACTGTCCTACCGCTGAGCCAGGGGTGGAGGCAAAGTTCAGGTCATCAATGACCTGACCGCTGTTCACATTGACGATTTTGTAGTATCCATTGCCAAGATCAACAACGTTCCACTGCTGACCGGTATTGCCTGTATAGGTGTTTTGATCCGTTGTTGCTCCCGGCGTGGTAGAACTACCCACTATCTCTAGCACAAGGCCGCTATGCGCATTGACAATCTTGTAAGGAACACTGGGACCAAAGCCAACTTTTCCGATGCTCCATAGCTCACTGTCATACCCATCGTTGGACCATAGGTTCACCACTGCCCCCGGTGCGACAGACTCACCAGCAACATTAAGCAGATGGTTGCTTTGACGGTTCTTAATGGTAACATAGCCGTTATATGGCTGGAAGCTCCATTGCTGCTCATAACCCCCACTCCAGGCTACCTGGTCAACCGTTGCCCCATTCTTCTCTGAGCCATTGAGATCCTCAAGCACGAGGCCGCTATTGCTGTTGCTGATCTTGTAGTATCCATGGTCAACAAGTGGAATGAGTTGCCATTGTTGATTCTTGCTATAAGAATATGTATTTTGAGCGGCTGTTGCGCCTACCGTGGTAGAGCTATTCGCTATCTCCAGAGCAAGACCGCTATTTTTATTGCTAATCGTATAGAACATGTTGGCACTAAAACCGACTTCGCCAATGCTCCACTGCTGGTTCGTACCGCCATTATTGGTGAATTGGTCGACCTGCGCACCAGGATTAGTGGACTGAGCAGGTACCTCAAGCACGAGGCCACTCAGGCGATTCACAATGAAGGTGTAACCATTACTGGCGGGAACGAGACTCCATTGCTGATTATAGCCTCCACTCCAGGGATTCTGGCCAATTGGAGAACCAGTAGTCGTAACGCTGGAGAGATCCTCAAGTACAAGACCACTCTGCAGGTTGCTGATCTTATCGTAATTACCTTCTAGCGCAACAAATGTCCACTGCTGATTCTGAGTATAGGTGTACAGATTCTGATCAGCTACTGCAGCAGGAAGAGTAATAGAGGCAGCGGGAATTTCCAGTGCCTGGCCACTATTGCGATTGGTGATCGTGTATGCAGTATTACCATTACCATTTGGATGAGATGAGCCTTTTGGGTTGACAACGAAGTTATCGAACTGCGCATTAATCCATTCGCTCACGGATAAACCGGCCTGGCCGCCTGGATAGACTGCGTCATAGACTGTCGCGACGACATCGCTATCAAGCGAAGCCTGGACGACGCCATAGGCAAAGCTCAATGTGAGAGTGTGCCATATATTGAACCCAAGAGGTGTAGGTACACCAGCTTGCAGATTTTGCCCTGATGCCAACTGCGTTTGATTGCTGTACGCATCGACTCTATACAGCGTCCAGGCACCTGTATCGCTGATCTGGAAATGATATGCCGCCATCGATGGGGAGCTTGTGAATATACTACTACTATTGGCACATCCAAGTAATTCAACCCAACCAGCCTGTTCGAGCAATATATCGACGCTGACCTCGTAATGTGCCCAGTTCGGGTCTCCAACGATCGTGGTTGGAGAGAACGACTTCACCCAGGCGATAGGAGCGGTCGTAATGACCTGGCGATAGGCATTCCCGGTCCGTCCACCACCTGCAGCAGCCGTTTCAAACGCACCATTAATATCAGAGAAGTAGCGAGCAAGCGTACCTGTAGCATAGCTATCAAAGTTTTCCTGGTAATGCAATCCCAGAGGCGCAGAATTGGGTCCCACTGCACTCCCTTTATGTTGCCCATTGGTAGTGCTCAAGCTATAGAGATACCCAGGCTCCAATGTGAGCGAAAGAGTTCCTTGATTGAGCGCAATAGTCTGCTGATGTACAAAGTAATCCTGCGAGTTTGTAGAATTGAGATTGGTGGCCCAGACATGTACCGCGTGAGTAGAGAGGCCGCCCGTCACCGTAAAACTGAATGTTTGTGCAGCAGTAGCATCCAGTGTCTCGATAATAATGCTATAGTCAGTATTATTGGTTGATTTGAGCGTCACGTAGCTGCCATTACTTTTGCTACCACCCAGGTATCCGCAGGCACTATCAAGATACTGCCAGCCGGGCTGCGTAAATTGCCCTGTATGCGCCATGACCCAGATACTTTTGCCTATCTCATAGTGTCCAGACCAGGGTTCATCGGCCAGCATGAGCCCATCACCTGCAAACGGCAACGTCGAGTACCAGGCCGCAATCAGACTCCAGTTAATTAATGAAGTCATTTTCCCATCGATGTATCCCCGGTTGAGTGCGCGTGCCAGGGCTTCGGCTCCAGCATTATAGTCTTCGGAACCGTTTTCGCTGGCCCACAGAGGTTTATTCAAGCTCTCGGCAGTCGGGGTGCTGTTGCAGGTACTGTAATTGCCGAGATAACCGCATGGATAGTGTGTCCCGACAATATCAATGACTGCACTGAAAGCTGGATTAGTGCTGAGATCACCGGCGATGGACCAGGTTGAGTCGGCACCAACGATCTTCGTCTTTGTGAAGCCAGCATTGTTCAATGCGGTGCGGAGAGTTTCATACCAGGTAATATTGTAGCCACTTTCATTGTGTCCGCCAAGATAATCGATGAAGAGACCATGATCCGACTGGGCATGACTGATCCAGTTTATAAGGTAGTTAATATTATCATTTGACCAGAAGGCATTACTGGGATCAATATCGGGCGTGAACCAACCAGGAGCGCCCCATTCCAGGCCATAGAGCTTAATAGAGCTGTTACGAGCCTTTGCCTGTTCCATTAACCACCACTCATAACCACGCTCGTAGTTCTGGTCAGTGCGAGTGCGCATGTGGCTTGCTTCAGCACCATTGGTCGTATCCGTATCACTGCCAATTTCACATTTTAGAATATGCAGACTGGCTCCATAATTTGGTCTAAAGAGATAATCGAGAATCTGGCTCTGTTGATGAGCAGGATAATCAATAAGTAAACGAGATGTGCCACCCCCACCACTGATGCCGCCGATGCCATCGAAGATACGTCCAGCCGCATTGCCGTCGAGAGTGATCGCGGTCGAAGGAGTTGTTGCGGCGAATACTGGCGTGCTTCCAAACGCAGCCATAACAGTTGCGCTCGCCGAAATTCCTAAAAATTGACGACGATTCAAGCGTTTCTTCATAGAGTAAGGTGTCTCCTTTGAGTGTACACGTTTTCTGCATGTACGAATGACCACCTTCAGTGGAGATTAAGCGGAAATACCACTGTAAGGATCGTCCCGGGTTAGTAGGTAAAAGGTATACGCGGAGACAAATTGTATCTGGGAGTGCACTCACTATAGAGGAGAGAGAAAATAAGGTGGAGAATAAAAAATGCTTTTTTATATCTTCTTCATTAAGAAATATTTTCATCCTTGAGAGAATTGCCTTTCCTAAGACACATTTGAGAACCTCCGGTTCCTCCTATTTTACTCGGATTTATGTTTGCTTGTCAATATGAGCCTGGCCTCCGTATATTCGAAACGTCCAGGATTACTTATACCGAAAGTCCTGGATCAGCTACTCTTTGTCTTTACGGCCCACTCCTTGATATGCTATGATACAAGCACAACAAGGTGTATCAGAGTATCGTTTTTTTCTTATGACAAGCTACTTCTTGAAACTTAGAGAAGAAGGATCGATCAGGTTTCAGGAACGACATGAGTGGCGAAATGGTGCCGTCAAGCGCAGAGCTGAGTTGGCATTGAAAACGAGTGCATGAGAGTGGATTGTGATCGTTTTTGCCAGATTGGTTGCAGCGCGTGGCTGGTCCGAGATAACACAAAGGATTTCAAGGATGAAAAAATCGAAAGTCGCGCAGTTGGCGACCTCTATTGGCCTGCTGCTCGTGTTGGCTTCAGCATTTGTTGTGGCCAGAACCTCAGTCTTCGCAGCATCAACTATCCAACTATTGATGTTTAACACCAATACCTCGGCAACGAGCAACACAATCTATCCTCATGTAGAGATTGTGAACACGGGTTCTACGGCCATTGCTCTGTCGAATATAACGATCCGCTACTATTACACAGAGGATGGCGCCCAGTCTCAGAATTTCTGGTGCGACTGGTCTAACGCAGGCAGTTCGAATGTGACTGGTACATTTGTCAGTCTGAGTACACCTTTGAGCAACGCGGATCATTATCTGCAAATCGGCTTTACCAGTGCGGCTGGAAGTCTTGCGGCTGGCGCAACTGTTGAGGTACAAAGCCGCTTTGCAAAGTCCGATTGGTCGAACTATAACCAGGCCAATGATTACTCGTTCAATGCATCCGCGAGCAGCTATGTGCCCTGGTCATACATCACCGGCTACATCTCGGGTACGCTCAGTTGGGGAACAGAGCCTGGAGGCTCATCAGCCACCGCAACGCCTACAATCGCGCCTACGCGGGCGACGACGCCGACAGTTGTGCCGACTCAAGGAGTAACGCCCACGCCTACTCAAGCTGCGACACCAACTCCTACGCCAACCGGGTCAGAACCCAACATTGACCGCTACTTCCCAGTGGGTACACCAGTCTCCACGATGATCTCTGACGCGAGCAGCCTGAGTCAGCAGCAGGTGAAAGTGCTGATCGAGCAGCAAGTGCAGGAGTACTGGAGCATTATTCACAGCACATTTGGTTTTTCCACTCTAGAAAAGGCCTATGCGTTCTTCCTGGGCCAGGCTACCCGCGAATTAACGTTGCAGGGTGGACTGGAGACCGGGGGATCGTCGCTTGGAAGTGGGACCTCCGGGAGTGGAGCTTCCGGGCATTCTTACGGCCCTTTGCAGGCAGCCGAGACGGCTTACGTCAATACCAATCCGAACTATCAGCCTGAGACGGATGTGCCTCAGATCTACCAGTACGATTTAGTGCCTGCGAATTTCTACGATATCGGCATTTCGATTCACATGGGCATCCGGCACCTGATCCATTTTGCTCACCTGGCTTCGGCAGCGGGAGATTCGGGCGTTGATATCGCCAGATACGCCCTGGCTGGATATAACACTGGTTGGGTGACGAACGTAGGTTCCGGCGAGTTAACCTCGTACTCCGATGAAATTGGTGCGCTGGCTGGCTGGTATCTGAACAACAACCATTTGTACGATACGGCCTGGACCTGGACCGGGGATCCGCGTGTTGATCGCAGCAACCCGTGGGGCTGGTATCCGTAAAAAATCTGCTTTTCTTTGAAAACACATGCGTGAGACCTTTCAAAAATGGGGATTGAGACACAGTTTCAGTGTCGTTGGGTCAATCCTCATTTTTGAAGGGTCTCATCTCTCCAGTCTGATTCTCCGCTTGGCCCTCTATCCCTCACATTCTGACGCGCTTGCAGCACTTGCATGCTCAAGTAGAAGACTATTTCTCTCTGCTTGGCGGAGGGAGGTCAAAGGTACGATGAACTTAATCTGTCTCTTTTTCTACTACTTCAAAGATTATTGCATCGGGTCCTTTCAACATCCATTCAGAGACTCCTAACCATGCCAGTGTAAGAAAAAGTCCGGCAGCAGTGATATTTCCAAAGAATGAGGGGATCGTGGTAGCAAACTGGCAGAGCAGGTTCAAGAGCGCAAAAATGACCAGCAGAGCACCAGGAAAAGCAAGCTTCCCCATCCTGCCTAGCAAGGCAATGCCCAGGATCAAGCTACCAATAATGAGTGTGGCCCCTGATAGGCTGAAGTGGCCCCACCATGTCAGTCTATCAATAGTGGGTAAGTGGAGTTCAACTAATACTTTATTTATCAATACACTGCCATTAGCCTCAGGAATATGAACAGCGGAGATATGAGGAGTGGAAGTCGGAAAAAGCTTTTGGAGAACCGAGCTTCCCAGACCGTTCAAGCTGGAAATAATCTTATTGAGTGCATTCTGTGTCTCGGTTGTTGGTCCATTGATCGCCGCAGCAAGTGCATTTCCCAGACTGATCAAGAACGGTAAGATGATCCAATCGAGCGCAGCGGTACCAATGATCAAGAGGAGCCCACCCGGTAGAAGCAGCATACAACCGACGAAGCCAGGACCATTGATCTGCTCCGATATTGCCGCAAACGGCAACAGACCTATGAGCAGAATGAAGGTACCGATGATGATCAATCCAAGCGAGAGGTGCCAGGAAGAGCCTAAAACATCCATATTTTGTGCATTGACGATTTCGCCCACCGCTGCAAGTAAGCTTCCAATAATCATAAATGCTGCGCCAAAACGCGATTTCCTCTGAAGAGGCATAAACAGGTCTCCTTACGCCCAACCACCTGCGTAGGGGCGTCACCTTGCGGCATTGGTTGATACAAAATCCTTTGACGAGACGAAACATTTGGGCCCCTACGCAGGTGGTTGTCGGTCCCATTATATGGTCGGTCGCCTTTGATCTCGCGACATGCGGATACAGTTCACTAGTGTATCATTTAATATCCATTCATGATTTTCTGTTTTTCTGCCTGAAATTCATCGTCGGTCAGGGTACCTTGCGCACGCATCTGTCCCAGAAGATTAAGCTGAGCCAGCCGACCATCCTGTACGCCACCTGCTGAGCCCTGCGCAGGCTGGTACTGCGGCACGGGCGGCTGGTATTGCGGAGTAGCTTGTTGATATTGCGGCTGGTATTGCTGGTATTGTGCTGGGTATTGCGGCTGGTTCTGGGAAGTATTTTTTCCCATAAGGTAGCCCACTCCTCCTGCTAACAGGTCTCCTATTAATCCACCGCCGCCACCTAATCCGAATCCACCCATGCCTCCAAGCAATGGGTAGCCGACTCTTCTTCCCATAAATGGACCACCACCCCAACCACCACCTCTGCCGCCCCAGCCGCCGCCCCAGCCACCACCACCCCAGCCACCGCGTTCATGACGTCCGTACATTTTTAGCCTCCTTCAATTTATTCATTACAACTCAATCCATGTTTTACGCTATTTTCAACTGTTTTGCGGCTTTTGTCCTTGCTGAGCTGTTGTCAATTCCTGCTCTAGCTGCTCTAGTGCAGTTGGTGGTACCATTCCGCCGATGTAGACCGTTCCATCTGCCCGCGCTACAGCCTGCTCCAGCCGACCTAACCAGTGATGCTCCAGTAGCATAATGGTTGCCGAAGTATTAGGGGGAATTGTGCTACCCAGCTTTACGATATCTTCGTGGGTGATCGCTCCCGTCAGGTGGCCCTTAAATGGGTCAAAAGCTGCCAGTTCCTCTTCATCCAGATCACCCACTTCCAATACTGTGATAGTATCATCAGCAGCTTTTCCGATAAAAAGGAGATCAACAACTTCAATCAGGCCCTGCTCCTGGATGGCGCTTAATTCCGGCAAAACCTCGCTCGAAAATCGCTTGCCTGGGCAGCCAATCACTATCAATTCAAGTGGACCTATAGCCATATATTTTCTCCTCGATTGGATTTGATCCGTAATACAGAACAACTTCCAAGAACTAACCCCTTTTCGTAAAGGGTATATAACCATGCAGGTGATAGATAACTGATCTTACTTCTGATACGTATGAGGTGGGGTACTTGAGTACTTTTTCTGCTCAACTATCCCAAATAATCCTTATCTGGAAAGTGGCAATTTACGCGGACGAGGCGTCCTCGTTCCCACTTATTAATGAGCATTCTTGTGTAGGAACCGATTGAGCGCCTCCTGCTGGCATCGTGATTGCCAGCAGGAGGACGTGATAATGCTGTTTGACTATTTTATGTCGTCCGTTGTTTCCCAGATTATATCAGATTGCCACAGTGGGACCAGAAACAGATGAACGGCAATGAGTGTGACAAGTGGACCGCTAGATCATGGATGCGCCCTCAGATGAGCTACGTGCAACGCGGGCGAAGAGGGAGAGGATACCGCTCTTGTGGCGTGGTGGCGGTGGCGTCCAGTGTGTGCGACGCTCGGCTAGCACACGCTCTATCTGATCTGCGGGAAGGTGTTGGCCGTGTATGCCAACGATTGCCAACCTCCGTTCGGGTACATGAATCTCGATCAGGTCGTTCTCTTCAACCAGAGCAATGGGACCTCCATCCATAGCTTCGGGCGTCACATGTCCGATGCATGGACCCTTCATTGCGCCGGAGAAGCGTCCGTCAGTGACGAGGGCCGTAGATGTGTTGAGCGTGGGGTCAGCTGCGATGATCGTCGAGGCAAAGTACATCTCTGGCATGCCATTCGCGCGTGGTCCCTCATAGCGGATCACCACCACATCGCCAGGTAGTATCTTGCGATCTCGTAACGCAGCGAGAGCCGTATCCTCAAAGTCGAAGACGCGTGCCGGTCCCACATGGATGTGCATCTCCTTGGGAACTGAGAAGGACTTGATTACGGCCCCACCCGGAGCAAGATTGCCGCGCAACACAGCGATTCCTCCATCTGGCCCAAAGGGATCAGAGCAAGGGCGGATAATCTCGCGCCGAGGGACCTTGACGTTGTTCAAGTAGCCGAGCCTCTCCGCGAAGAAGTGGCTGTGCTCGATCTCCTGTAAGTTCTCACCCAGTGTCTTGCCCGTAATGGTGAGGCAATCCAGGTGAAGCATATCGCGCAACTCAAGCATGATGGCAGGTACTCCACCAGCGTACCAGAAGTACTCGACCGGGTAGCGACCGGTGGTTTTGACGTTCGCCAGTACTGGCACCTGACGATGGATGCGATCAAAATCGTCGATTGTGATCTCGACTCCAGCCTCACGTGCAATCACTGGCAAATGGAGGAGCATGTTGGTAGACCCACCCACTGCGGCATGGATGACGATTGCATTCTCAAAAGCCTCGCGTGTCAGGATGCGTTGGGGCGTAATCTCTTCATCAATCAGTTTGAGGATCTGCTTGCCAGCGGCACGAGCGTAGCGTAGAAGATGGGCGAGAGGGGCCGGGACGAGGGCCGAACCCGGTAATGCCAGGCCGAGCGCTTCTGCTACCACCTGACCAGTACTGGCGCTTCCCATAAATTGGCAGGCACCACATGTCGGGCACGCCCCTTGTTGCGCCAGGTCAAAGTCTTCCTTTGAAAGCTCACCGCGCTCGACAGACATTCCCATGGGCCAGAGCTGGTTTGAAGTCACAGAATCGGGAGCGTTCAGTTGAGTCCCACCGGGTAGGTGAATGGCAGGAATGTTACAGCGGGCTATCGCAAGCAGGTGTGCAGGGACAGATTTATCGTTACCGGAGATCAAAACCATGCCGTCGTGCGGATGACCAAGGGCGTGAATCTCGATCATAGCAGCCATGATATCGCGTGAGACGAGGGAATAACTCATCCCTTCGTGCGCCTGAGCAACCCCGTCGCAGATATCGCTGACGGTGAAGACGCCGGGTTTTCCTCCGGCCTCAAACACGCCGTTGCTGGCTTCCTCGATCAATGGTCGGAAGTGAAACGTGCCCGGATGGCCCATGCCGTAGGCACTATCGATGAGAACCTGTGGCTTGGATAGATCTTCTTCCGTCCAATTCATTCCCAGGCGCAACGCATCGCCCTGGTAATTCACTGAGCGTAAGCGTTGACTACGCAGTTTTCGTGGATCGATTGGCATTCGTGTCCTCCTTTGAGGTGTCAGCAAGCAGGACTGGTTAAGAATGTTTGGGCAAATCTGGATGCTCTGTTGGCAGCGGACTCTGGATGGTCCATCCACCGTCAACCACCAGGGTTTGCCCTGTGACATGGCGTGCTTCAGGCGAGGCGAGATAGAGTGCAGCGGCTACAATATCCTCCACATATCCGACCCGTCCAGCAGGTGTCACGCTGGCCCAATTCTTTTCGTAATTCGGATCATCCTGGAGTGTGCGTTCGGTAAGAATGGCCCCCGGGCTAATAGCGTTGGCCGTAATACCATATTTGCCGACTTCGAGCGCGATGGTTTTCGCCATCATCCTAATACCCGCTTTCGTGATCCCGTATCCTCCCAGGTTTAAATGTGCCTGGATGCCAGTCACAGAAGACATTAAGATGATGCGGCCAGGGATGTGTGCCTCGATCATGAGCCTGGCGGCAGTTTGCGCGGTAAAGAAACTTCCACGCAGATTGACACCCATTAAGCGATCAAAGTCTTCTGGAGTAGCGGTCAGAAACTCCCCATAGTTGGTGATGCCAGCATTGGCGATTGCGATATCCAATTTTCCTGTGATGCTTACGAAGCGCTGAAACATAATCCGAACAGCTTCCACATCAGCGACATCACATGCATATGGGAGGACTCGTTCCGCTCCTACTGTCTCATTGATCTGCATGGCAGCTTTCTGGCAGAGCAGGGGATCGATATCGTTGAGTGCTACGATGGCACCAGCGCTTGCGAATGCCTGGCAGAGAGCATAACCAATGCCTGCTCCAGCCCCTGTAACGACAACGGCTTTTCCTGAAAACGTGCTCATGTGTTTCTCCTCTCAACGTGGTGCACCCAGGGCATCCACAGCAACATGTCGTTATGTTATAGCCAGCATTGCCATCATAGCATGATCAGGCGGCATAGAAGAGCATATCTTTTTGTCGTGTTTATACTGACTATGTAGCTATAATATATACAGCCAGGAGAAATGGAGCGAAACATGACAATCAACACCAATGTACTCAAAATGAGAGATGTAGCACGCAACATTCACCAATGTACTTCTTTAAGAACAATACTTGTATTCATCACTCTTTGCTTCGTGCTTATAGCGGTCTGTGCATTTCGTACCGCGAGCTTACCCATTATTCTCACTAATGCGGATAATGGCAAAACAGTGACGGTCTCTTCAGGGAACCAGGTTATCATCCAACTTCCTGATAACTCGGGGAGCACCGGTTATACGTGGAATTTTACGACTTCAAGGAATCAGGTACTCACCTGGCAAAATGCTATCTATCTTCCTCCTACAGGTCATCCTATGCTTGGTGCTCCTGGCACGATTGCGTTCACATTTCTGGCACACGATCGTGGGAGCGTACACATACAATTCGCACTACGACGACCCTGGGAGACAAACGTGCCACCGGCACAACGTTTCACCGTTACTATTCAGGTACAGCATTAGCCACGGGTGATAGATGTGGACCGTTCTGGCTGAGCGTCGCTCTCCTCGCTTGTCTCTGGGCCTTTCGATTGATGAGTGTACCACCTGTTTACCCTTTCTGGCGGGCCGGTTCCAGCAACGGCCCCTGGATCTCTGTGAGTGTATAGCCCCGCTGGTGGAGGGCAGCGAGCAACTGTTCCACATGTTGACGATCACGCGTCTCTAGCGTGAGGGTCACTTCTACGTGCTGCACCGGCAGCGATTGCATCGTCGGCAGATAATTCATCTCCCGTACATTGATCTTCAGTTCCGCAATGCGTGTCAGGAGTTGATTTAACTCGCCTGGACGATCTTCAATCTGCGTACGCAGGATAGTGATACGTCCCTGGCTAAGCAATCCCTGTGTGATGAAGCCGCCAAGCAGGTTCATGTCGATATTTCCACCTGAGAGAAGCACCACGACCTCTTTCCCGGCCAGATGCAGCAGTCCAGGACGCAACAGCGCCGCCAGACCTACTGCTCCCGCACCCTCAACCTGCAATTTACAGCGTTCTTGCAACAGTAGAATGGCGTTCATCGTCTCTATGTCTTCCACCGTGACGACCATATCGACCAGGTGTTGGATAATGGGGAATGTCAGTTCTCCCGGGCTTTTCAAGGCAATCCCATCAGCAATTGTGGTGATGACTGGCAGCGTCCGCACCTCTCCAGCATCCAGCGAGGCGCGGCAACTGGCAGCGCCCTGTGCCTCGACTCCAATGATGAGCAGGTCGGGTTTGAGTGCGCGTGCCGCAATAGCGATGCCTGAAATGAGACCCCCACCACCAATCGGAACAATGAGCACATCCGCTGAAGGAACCTGGGCGAGGATCTCCAGACCCAGAGTGCCCTGACCCGCGATGATGCTGGGATCATCGAAGGCGTGGACGAAGGTTGCCCCTGTAGTTTTTTGCAGCTCACGTGCATGAGAGGATGCCTCCTCAAAGGTGGCACCATGCAGAACCACTCTGGCCCCATATCCTTGTGTTGCGACTACTTTTACTAAAGGTGCCTGCTCAGGCATCACGATGGTGGCGGGAGCCGCAAAGGACTGAGCGGCAACGGCGACGGCCTGGGCATGATTGCCCATCGAAGTCGCAACCACCCCACGCCTGCGTTCCTCCGCACTGAGTTGAGCGATCTTATAGGTAGCACCACGTACTTTGAACGATCCTGTGCGCTGCAGATTTCTCAGATTTGAGATACACGTTAGCCCCCGTCATGATGCTGAAGGTACGAGAATGTAACATGGGTGTCACATGAATTGCATCGCGAATCACCTGACTGGCATGCTCGATCTCTTGCACCGTAGGGACCTGGGGAACGGGCTGGAAGTTGGCTGTACTCACTGAGACGTTTTCCTTTCTCGACCGGAGAGGATATCGTTGTCAGAGCACGCATCAGGCTATTGCTGCTCTATCATGAATTCTGGCACATATTCGGCTAAATGGAAACTCCGAATTTACGCTCTATCGCTACAGGAAATACGCGGAGTGTGAACTACTTCCAGTTTTGTCTCAATAAGCTCTACCTACGCACGTCTTTGCGTTTCAAGAAATACCCAATGACCCCACCAAGAACAACGATCATCACCACTAGAGCCAGCCACATCAACAGGAGATAGCGCTGCGCATCCGCCTGGCTATAGATGGAGTAGAGCGTGCTATGATAGGTGTAGACATCGTCAAAGAGCTTATCCCCGTTAAGTTTGTCGCTATGCATGCCAACTGTCGAGCCAAGTGCGCCCATCGCCCAGCGGATGGGGAAGAGCATGGCTGGATACTGCAAGAACCAGCTCGTAAGCGGAAAGATAACGCCGGAAAAGATGGCCTGCGGCAGCAAGAGCAGGGGCAAGAAGCTCATTGCGCGATCGTTGTTCGGCGCGACAGCCGAGATGGCCAGGCCCATCATCAGCCCCGCAAGCGAGGTGAGCGCGATAGTAATATATACTTCCAGAAACGGCGTCAGAGAGACGCTGTGGCTAAACGGATCGAGAATTTCGACGCACACCACGAGGATCAGGCTCTGGACGAGGCACAGCAGCCCCAACACGGCGACCTTCGAGAGCATATAGGGCAGAATACCAAGATTGACTGTTCGCTCGCGCCGGTAGATTGGCGCTTCCTTGACGAACTCGCGGATCGCATTGATGCACCCAAACATAATCGCGGAAAATGCCATCAGGAAGAGCACTGTCGGCGCGTAGCCCGTACCAGACAGAATGAAGTCCTGGAGCGCCTGAGTGGTTCCTCCCCGCGCACGAGCATATGCCTGTCCCTGTGGATTATTCTTGAGGAAATCTTCGACCTGCTGGCAGTTCTTCGTGACGATAGGATTATTGGGCGTTGGCACATCGGGGTACGCTTGCGCCGAGATCACAGCAGCCGTCGCGGGACACTGCACGACGTTGACGGGATTGAAGCCATCAACGCCGACTCCTTTGATAAAGAGTAGCAGTAGGAGGCCAATGATGGGGGCCTGGAGCAGCAAGATGGCGAGATTGCCCATATCGTTGCGCAATAATTCGATGTAGCGCATGGTGAGCAGGGCAAATTGCCGCCACATGGTGCCGCGCCTCGATACTTTCACCTGTCCAGTTTGCTTACGTGCCGATCGCTCTGTGGTCTCCTGATCCAGGTAATCACCAATATATTGCTGGTACTCCTCAGATTGACTGAACTTTTCTCTTGCCTCCATTGGAAGAGTGCGCTTCTCATCGCCTGGCTCCAGCGCACTATAGATCTCAGCGAAATCGGGCGTCTTGAAGTACGTTTTCGTCTCCTCTGGAGGACCGAAATAGGCCAGGTTTCCTCCTTGCGCTAGAAAGCACACGTAGTCGCATACATTGATATTGTTAGTTGCATGCGTGACCAGGAGCACGGTATGACCCTTATCGGCCAGCCTGCGCAGGAGAATCATCATCTTGCGGTCGAGGCCAGGATCTAACCCGGATGTTGGCTCATCCAGGAAAAACACGCTAGGCTTTGCCAGGAGTTCGAGCGCGATAGAGACGCGTTTGCGCTGGCCGCCAGAGAGCTGATTGATGAGTAGCTTGCGCCGGTGTTTCATCTCAACGTCATCGAGCACCTCGTCGATGCGCTGCTCGATCTGCGCCTCCTGAAAATCGCTTGGCAGGCGCAAGCGAGCGGCATAGTATAAGGCACGCTCGACTGTCAGCTCGCGGTGAATGATATCGTCCTGCGGAACATAGCCAAGCTGGGTGCTGAAGGCCGCGGAATTACGATAATAGTCTTGCCCATTATAGAAAACTGAGCCTTCTTGAGCGGGTCGCAATCCGCTCAGCGCGTCCAGCAGCGTCGTCTTACCAGCGCCTGAACCGCCGACGAGCGCTACGAAGGAGCACGTCGGTATGTGCAAAGAGATATCATTAAGCAATATCGTCTGATTGGTGCCCACCTTTTTCAGGTGAAGAGCCTCAATACGGATGCCATCGCTCTCGTCGAACTGGGTAAGTTCCGTTTCGGTATATATAAATCTAAAAGGGCCGATGCGGATCTCATCGCGAGGTTTCAGGAGCTGGCTGATCGCATTCAGACCATTTATGTACGTATGATTGGTACTGTGCAGGTCGATCAGGCGATAGGTATCCTGCTCGCGTACCAGGTAGGCGTGCCGTGCCGAGACCTGGGGATGGGATAGCACGACATCGTTCTCCTGCAAACGACCAATTTTGATCTCCGCAGCTCCCAGACGAATGGGCTGAATGCGGGTAGTGGCCTCCTGCGAGGTGCCACTGTTATCGTTGTAGGTCAGCGTCACAAGAGCACCAAGCTCGTCGCCGATACGGAAAACATTACCGTTGGCCAGCGTCTTGCGGAACGATTGGTTCCCCTCTATCTTGCGTCCCTGATAGAGCAGTCCGTTTAGCGTCTGCACTCGCTGAGGGTGGGGATGGAGCAGAACCCATTTGTTTCCCTCACGGACGATCTGACAATGCAGAGCAGAGACACACGCAGCATTGATAACAATATCATTGTTGTGCTCGCGCCCAATATTGATCGTCTCCTTTACAAGTGGATATGTCTTTTTGACTCCGGTCGTATTATCTGTGACCTCTAATGAGGATATCCCCAGTGTGGAGAGAGAAGCGACCTCCGTTCCTGGTGAACGTTCCTTCTTCTCGGCTGTTTTCGCCTCATGCACAGAGTCAGCTTGATGATCAGCAGAGGGCGTGGTGAGCTTAACTGCACCTTCTGGTTGTTTACTATCAATGGGAGCGAGGGAGAAGATAAAACTATTGGCATCGCCCAGACCGACGATCATATTCTGGGAAAGAGCTACCTGCTCTCTCTCTTCGTGATCGACGGTAACCGTATTGGTTTCGGAAAGCTTCTCGATCTCCCACCCGTCGCTGTTGAGGGTGAGACGGGCATGGAAGCGTGAGACTCTCTGATCGGAGATGATGATATCGTTGCTTCTGTCGCGTCCAATGGTGGTCACTGGCCTGGTAATAGCGAAAGTACTGTTGGCGAGTGGGCCTGTGAGGAATTTGATTGTGGCCAGGATCGGCTGCTCAGGAATCACGCGCTTGCTCCCTCGCTGCTAAGCAATCAATAGATGCACAAATAACACACTACTTGCATTCTATGCCTGCTATTATTCTATAGCTGGTTGTTCAATTATACACAAGGAAATACGAGCACGTCAATAAAATATTTATCGCATTTAATATGTAGAGTGACGATGCTTTGCGAATTGACAAGAGACATATTTCTATCATACAAATTTTCAACGAGTTGACGCTACAGTTGCATTGTCAATCGCTAATGTTGTAATATTGTCTATGTATTTCGTACGGAGCTGTGCTTCGTAAGAGTCATCCATTATGAGGTATGAAAATGGCACTAGAAAAGCTCCAAAACGGACGTTATCATCTTCTGCGCTTAGTCGGTAAAGGTGGGATGGGCGAAGTATACCTCATGCAGGACGAGCGCGTAAATCGGCAGGTCGCTATCAAGGTCATACGTTCCGAAAGCACGCCTTATCCCGAAGAGGATACTGCATTGAACGCGGCCCGTCTCTTCCAGCGTGAAGCGAAGGCCATCGCGGCACTCGAACATCCCAATATCCTTCCTCTGTACGATTTCGGCGAAGAGACAAGCGAAGACACAACTTTGAGCTATATGGTTATGCCTTTTTGCGTCGATGGCTCGCTGGCGAACTGGTTGCGCTCGCGTGGGATTACGTTCCTCGCGCCGCAAGATGTCGCATATTTTATCGCGCAAGCTGCCGAGGCCCTTCAGTATGCACACGATTATGGAGTTATCCACCTCGACGTTAAGCCGCCCAACTTTCTTTTGCGCAGCAACAGGAAGAACCCGAACCACCCAACCATCCTCCTTGCTGACTTCGGTGTGGCCCGCAGTTCCGCCACGCTCAGCAGTTCCAGCCACACCATTCGTGGCACACCTACTGCTATGGCACCTGAGCAGTGGAGCAGCATGCCCGTCCCGGCCACCGACCAGTATGCGCTGGCCGTGATGGCTTACGAGATGCTCGCGGGGCGCCCACCCTTTGTCGGCAGCATGGAGCAACTGATGTACCAGCACTTTACGCTTGATCCTCCTGCTCCGAGTACATTCAACCCAAACCTCCCGGCTTCCCTGGATGAAGTCATCCTGCGTGCTCTGGCGAAGAAGCCGGAGGATCGCTTCCCCTCCATCGTTGCATTCGCCGATGCTTTCGAACAGGCCATTATGAGCCCCTCGGCCCGGTTGGCTACTACGTTTCAACCAGTTGGGGATGACCTGCGTGCGACGCTCGCTATCAGCAAACAGGAGGCAGAGAGTGGCATCAGTCGTATGATCACGCTCCCAGGAGGGCAACACGTTACGGTGACGGTGCCCGCTGGCGCTCAGCATGGCCAGATCATTCGCGTGCCAAACTCCGACGCAACCTCTGAGCAGTCCAAAGCTGTGCTACTGGATATCGATGTCCTATCGCCTGAGAGCATGGAGACGCCATCCGCACTGTCTGCAGGCGCGGCACAGAGCCAATCGACAACGCCTTCTTCGATCATGGAGAAGCCAGCAAGCGTCCGACCGGATCAACCCATTACCCCACAGGTGAACAGATCGGTCGAGCACGAGCTGCCGACGGTAGCCAGCGATTGGCCGGGTCGGATTGCACAGCCTCCACAGCAGGTGCCAAAGAGGTCCGCGCTCCAGCGCTTTGGGGTCATCGGGATCGTTGTGGTTATTGTGCTGGTGCTGTCCGGAGTGTTGTACCTCACTCATTTCTCCCAGCAAAAGTCCCCGCAGACCGCTGCGATCACGGCGAAGAACACACCAACCGCCGCGACGCCCACTCCCACGGTCGGCATTACCCCGACGCCAACGGTGGTGCCGAATGGCCTTTACATCCCCGATACCTATCGAGGCTCGATGCAGGATAACACGACGCAACAGTCATCCACGATCACTGTCTTCTTAACGCAAAAAAAAGGCAGCGGCGAGTTGAGCGGTTCTATGACGTTTGTATCTCCTAACCAGGCGGTCGATCCTTTAAGCGGTGTCGTCGATATGCAGGGCAATTTCTCTTTTAGCATCCAACAGCCTCAGGGCCAGAAACCGCTTTACTTTTATGGTGCGGTGCAGCAACTGTCAGATGGCAATTACCTGAAAGGGCAATATTGTTCGAGCAATACAAGTTCCTGCACCTCGATTACAGGCATTTTCGATGTAGGACCGGGATATTAGAAAACTTTCTAGAACTACAATTGGTTCTGCTATGAACTCTCTAGCCAGGTTTTCACGTCTCTGACACTATAATGACCAAGCGCCTCGAGTTGAGCGAGACTGGCTTCTCCCAGTTTGCGTGCCTCACTGGGATTCCCCTGGGCGGCCATGCTACGGGCTAACCCATACCATGCCTTAGCTTGCACATCCCGGCTACCTTCTGGCATCGAAGCAAGCATTTCCTGGAAAGCTGCTATCGCCTCTTGTATCTTCCCTTGTTTAAGATGTAGCTCTCCCAGGCGATAGAGGGTGTTGCAGATGTGCTGACGTTGCTCCACTGAACGATATTCCAATTGGCGTATCACCTCCAACCCTTCTTGCAGGTAGGCTTCTGCCTGTGTATCGTCTCCTCGCTTTTCTGCAATACGCCCCAAAATAGTAACCACGCGAAACAAGAGTTCGTGATGAGAGAGTTGACGTGCCAGGGCAAGCGCTTCCCGTAAGTAGACTTCGGCCCGCTCATAGTCCTTTCGTTCATAAGCCACCCATCCCAGTCCTGCTAAAAACCAGGCACGTAATTCACGATGACCAATTTGACGCGAAAGTGCCAGTCCTTCCTGATAGTATGCTTCCGCCTGTGTATACTCTCTTTGTCTCTCCATAATCCACCCTAAACCACCAATCAATATACAGGTGAGTTCCTGATTTCCCAACTGGCGTGCCAGAAGAAGCCCCTGTTGTGCGTAGGTTTCCGCCTGGGAGTGGTCTCCCCAATCCAGTTCGATGCAGGCGAGACAGTTAAAAATTCTACTGGGCGTGTCTGGATTTCCCGCCTCGTGTGCGAGGGCCAGCCCTTCCTGCAGGTAAGCTTTTGCTTGCGCATAGTTACTCAGCTTTGAGACGATCCATCCCAGACTCATCAGCAAAATACTAAGCTGAGCATGGTCTCCATCTTCACGCGCCAAATGTATCTCTTCTTGAAGATAAGTTTCCGCTTGTGCGCAATCTCCTCGTTTCTCCGCAATCCAACCCAGACCTGCAAGCAGAGCCCTGACACGCTCGCGGTCTCCTGTCTGACGTACCTGAGCCAGCCCTTCCTGATAGTACATTTCTGCCTGCATATAGTTCCCTTGCTCCGAAGCAAGCCACCCCAGGCTTGTCAGCAGAGTGGCAGCACGTTCATGGTCATCAGCCACATGTGCGAGTGCCAGTCCTTCTTGCAGGTATGTTTCGATCCGTACATCGTCTCCCCATGTTTGCATAGCTTTGCCAAGACGCAGCAATGGACTTGTGACACTAGGTGCGTCTCGAAGCGGTGTTGTAGCCTGGTAGTTATCTAACAAATGGAGTTTAGTAAGCGTATAGACCCCGTGCATTTGCAAGAAGTGCGCAATTGCGCAAATACCGCGTACTAGCTCATCATGCCGCCCTAGAATATATGCTGCATGGAGAGCAGCGAGAATGATGCTACTTTCCTGCTCCAGCGCCACAGCGTCTTTTGCCTGTCTCTCTGCGTATTCAATTCCGTAAGTAATCAATCGCTCATAAGCCGTCGTTCCTGTGCGCTGTGTTCGTGCATAATCGGCAATCGTCTGATGTAAGCTGTAGCGACCAGAACGGCTACTCTCCAACAGTCCTGCATCAGAAAGCTCATCGAGTACCTCTACGGACGTTCCTGTTACCGCGAGCGCTGCATCTTCTGAGAAGCTCACTGGTTTGGCTGGGAAGACGGACAGGGCGAGCAGTGCCTCACGAGCTTGTGAACTCAGATGCTGGTTGCTCACATCGATGGCTGCGTGCAGTGACAAGGAAATGTTGGCAGGGAGATTAGGGGAACGTTCTATAAAGGGAATGGACATATTGAGGTGGAGCCGCTGCTCCGCATCATGCAATTCTGCAAGCGCTCTCTGCAAGCGCCGTGGCTGTCCATGGTATGCTTGAGTGGCCAGGTGCTTCCCCATCAGTGTAAGTGCTAGTGGTAAGGACCCGACTGAATGCACCAGTGCGATGGCCTGTTCAGGCTCCTGAGCCACTAGTCCTGAAGCAAAGCGAGCGAGCAAGGCCAGCCCATCCGCATCGGAAAGTTCGGGAACCTCCATCGCTCCCTCTATAGCAAAGCCGAAGGCGATCTGCGGAAAGCGTGTTGTGATCAAGTGTGCACAATAAGGACCGCCAACTTGCAAGGCCAGGGCTGCATCAAGTTGCCAGACATCATCGATCACAAGCAGCATACGCCGCTTGCCAATCACGGCACGTAAGGCCTGTCCCCAGGCCAGGGGGCTATTCGTATTTCCTATCGCGGTCGAGGAAACACCCAGTAATGTTCCCCAGCGGGCCAGCAACCCAATTACATTGGGCGCAGTTCCCAGACCTGCCCACAAGATGCCATCGCAGAACTGCGCCTGTACTTGTGTATCAGTAGCCAGGGCTACGGCGAGAGCTGTTTTGCCGATACCAGGTAGACCATTGATGGCAGACAAAGCGAGATTGTCTCCTGCCCATAAACGCTGCTTCAGTTGCTGTAACAACCCATCGCGCCCAATCAGACCGACTGTTCCCACCGGGGGGATCATTGGATCGTAGAGCTTCAATTCATATTTTGGCGATAAAGGCTGGGATTGTAGAGGAATTGTCTCTTCCCTTGGCTCCTCGTTCTCTGACGACACCAGGCCCAGCTCCCTGGCATTTTTGCCGAAGAGAACACAGAGTTGTTCCCGATAGTGCGGGTAAGGCATCGCGGTGCCATGCTCCCAGCGGCTCACCGTCCTGGACGTAATACCGAGGGCATCAGCAACTTTCTGCAACGACCATCCTCGCAGTTCTCGCTCCTGTTTTAATGGATGGGACTTCATAGAGCTATCCCTCCTGTCTTCTTCACCTTGATAGCCAGGTACTCATGCGCACTCATTGTTTATTGAGTCTCGAAATCTGGTTGAGAAAGGTTCTCACGATACTTCTCTGACGATGCCCACGGACCTCGAAGATCAGAAGGCTCTCATCCGCCAGCCTCTTTGCTTCAGCAAACTGGTTCTGTGCTGCGGCAACGCGAGCCAGACCATATTGTGCAAAGGCAACAAGAGTGGGATGGTCGGATGGCACACAGGCCAGCATCTGTTGGAAGTCTTGTTTGGCAACTTCCGGTTGCTGTTGCTCGAGGCGCAGATCTCCCCAGGCAATCAGCAAGCGGCAAATAAGCTGGGGATGCTCAAGCGCACGTGCAAGTTCGAGTCCCTCGGATAAATACTCATCTGCTAGCTCCAACTGCTTTTTCCTGGTAGCTAACGTTCCTCGATGGAGCTGTAGATCACAGATGCGCTCGCGATGGCCCAGTTCACGAGCAAGCGCGAGACCTTCCTGATAATATGTTTCTGCTTGCGAAAAATTCCCTTGCTGCGTATTCACTTCCCCAAGATTAAGCAGTAGCAGGCTGATGCGCTCACGATGACCCAACTCACGAGCAAGAGCGAGACCTTCCTGATAATATATTTCTGCTTGTAGGTCATGCCCTTGCCGCTCAGTCACTACGCCAAGATTGAGCAGTAGCAAACTGATACGTTCGCGATGTCCCACTTTACGCGCCAACTCCAACCCCTCGTGGAGATAGACTTCTGCTTGCACATAGTCTCCGCGCGTATCTGCTACTACACCGAGATTGGAGAGCAAAACACTGACACGTTCGCGCTGTCTTAATTCACGAGCTTCTCTCAGTGCTTGCTGGTAGAAGGTCTCGGCCAGCCCCTCGTCTCCTCGCTCATGAGCAATCCCTCCCAGCGCCAAAAGCAGCAGACTCATCAAATCGCGATCTTCAAGCACGCGAGCAAGCGTGAGACCTTCTTGAAAATACGCTTCCGCCTGCCGGTAGTCTCCGCGCTTTTTGGCTACCACGCCTGACAGCTTAAGTAGGAGGCAGGTCTGTTTGTGATCGCCAAGCTCTCTAGCCAGCAGAAGCCCTTCCTGACAGAACGCTTCTGCTGGCGTATAATTCCCCTGCTCGTGTGCTATGGTGCCGAGTTCTGTCAACAAGCGACCAATATGTTTGTGATCGCCAAGCTCTCTAGCCAGCAGAAGCCCTTCCTGACAGAACGCTTCTGCTAGCTTGTAGTTTCCTTGCTGGTAGGCGATAGTTCCTCGATATCCTAATACCTGAACCAGACTATGCGTATCATCTCCTTGTGTCGCTATGGCGCAGGCCTGCGATAATAATTGTTCAGCGAGTGAGTACCAACCGTAGAGAGACAAAAACGGCGTAAATAGACAGACACCCCGAAGCAGGTCCGCATGCCATCCAAGCTCTCGCGCCCATTCTAGCGCAGCAATAATGGTCGCACTCTCTTGTTCCAATGTTACCGGGTCTGCAATGTATGTGTTCAGGAGATTCAGTGTGTACTTGATCAATTGGGCAGCAGCTTCCGGTCCACTTTGTTGTGCTCGGGCATAGTCAGCAATAACGGGATGCAGCATGTAGCGAGCAATCCCACTGTGCTCAAGTAGTCCCGCATCACAGAGCCCATCGAGTAGTGCGCTGGAGGCGTCGGCTACTATGTGCGCAGTTTCTGCCGCAAAGCTAGCAGGTTTTGCAGGCAAGACAGATAATGTATAGAGCACCTGGCGAGCCTGGGGAGAAAGTTGTTGGTCACTTACTGCAAGCACGGACTGTATAGAGATTGTGCCATTGGCTGACAGGCTGGAGGAGTGCTCAAGCGGAGCCTGAGGGGCAAAAAGGTGCAGGCGTTGCTCTGCATTGTGCAGTTGTGCTATGGCGGTCTTCAAACGACGTGGATGTCCTCTATAGGCCTGGCGACCGAGATATTTCCCTATTAAGGTCAGTGCAAGGGGTAATCCACCTACCGTACGAACCAGGGTCAGGGCCGTCTCACCCTCATACTGGACGATTTGCGGAGCAAAGTGTGCTAACAGGTGTACACCATCAGCGTCCTCTAACTCACTCACCTGCATAGCCCGGTCAGCAGCTACTTGTGTTGCGATAGAGGTGAAGCGTGTTGTGACGAGATAGGCGCAATGAGGACCAGCTACTTGTAAAGCCTCTACCGCTTCTCCCTGCCAGGCATCGTCGAGCACCAACAGAAAGCGGCGTTCTCCTATGGCCTTTCTTAACGCTCCTATCCATGTTTCATGGTTACTGTACCCCTTTGACAGAGGTGATGCTATACCAAGGAGACCTCCCCAACGACTCAGTATTCCAGGTATCTGTGGATGTGGTCCTAGACCAGCCCATAGGATTCCGTCATAAAACCTCGTACGCATCTCTGGATCATGGGCAAGTGTGAGAGCTAATGCTGTTTTGCCCATGCCGGGCAGCCCATAAAGGGCCAGGGCAGGAGAGGTAAACAACTGCTGCTTGCTCTGTTGTAGGAGCGAGTCACGTCCAACAAACCCATTAGTGCCTGTTGAGGGGTTGGGGAGTGTTGGATCGAGCACTCCTGCATATTCCTCTGTCACATTTCGGATAGCTCTCAAGCCAGCTAAAGACTCAACCTCTTGTTGGTGAGGGACAAAAAGAAACGCGATACTGGTACTCCCTGCCTCTTGCAGCGATCTTCGTGTGAAGTCTGATGTATGGGTATCCATAGCAAAGAGAGTACTGAGCCGCTCTTGAAAGTAAGGAGAAGGCACTGAGAGCCCCTGCTCCCAGGCCGCGACAGTAGGAACGGTCGTGTCCAATTCCTTAGCTACTCTGGCCTGGGACCAACCACGCTGCTCTCGTTCTTGTTGCAAACGGTGATTGAGTTCCATATGTTAAACCTCTCCTTGCCATAAAGTGTTTCAATTACCGGTTTATATCTTCCTTGCTAAATAAAATGAGATCTTGCGTGATACATAAATCCATTAAAATGCATATAGCGTTTGCATCTGTATCTCTCTCTGAGGGCTGTTATTCTTTACCGCCCAGTATACCACACGAAAAAATTTGGTGAGATTGCCCATATTTTTCGCCAATGTCAACGCCAGGATTGGTAAATGATATTTTGAAGATATACGGGATGGATGCAGGTACGCCCTGAGTTGCCACCTACTTGGCAGGTAGTGGGTATGCTATTCTTGCTGTCGTTTCTTCTATACTAGGATCAGATAGTCTTCGTATGACCACCCTGTCATGAAGAGATAAAACCTGAGGGAAACAGGAGAAACTCATGAGAAGCAATGAGAAAGAATCGGTACACTGCTATGTAACGATGGAGACAGTACCAAAGAATTTGTTGAGGTATACGTGCCCCTGGAAGGATGAAGGCTCAACTGGTACCGGGGAGGCTCCCTCGTTATTTTTGTGGCCTGTTCGCCTCCATGATCTGAGGCAAAAGAGAAGTCTTAGTACGAATGGAATACGTGGGTAGTATCGAGGGAAAGGGAGTTCAATGATGACTCCTGATCCCATAGTTAGTAACACGTCGAGATTAGTGTCTGAAAATAGGAGCAGTGTCTGTGAGCAAGATAGTAATGGTAATTGATGATTCTCCCATGGTGAGAAAACTTGTTGAGGTCAGTTTACAGCGGGAAGGATTCGCAGTAGTGAGTTTTTCGGATGGAATTGAAGCTATACGGGCAATTGCTGCACAAAAACTGGATCATCTTCCTGATCTGGTGCTATTGGACATTAATCTTCCCAAATTGAATGGGTATGAAGTTGCACGCTATCTCCGCTCGAAACCGGAGTGGAGCCAGACGGTTATTGTGATTCTCTCGCGTTATGATGGGATCGTCGATCGGCTCAAAGCGCGACTGGCAGGAACACAGACATACATACCCAAGCCATTTACGACGCAGAAGCTGAACGATGTCGTAAATGGCTTCTTGAGTAATCAACCCGTTGGTTACTAAAAGGGTATATCCCTCTACAGCCAGCCTTTTTGTTCAGCACGCATCGCAGCCTCAATGCGCGTGTTGGCGTGCAGTTTTTGCATGGCTGTGGAGAGATAGTTGCGCACCGTTCCTTCGGTCAACGTCAACGCAGCGGCAATTTCCCCATTACTTGCTCCATGTAGGACCAACTTCAACACGCTCTGCTCGCGCTCGGTGAGTGGGTTGTCTCCTTCACTGAGGGCTGAGGTGGCCAGGAGCGGATCCACCACACGTTCACCAGCCATCGCCCGGCGAATGGCCGTAGCCAGTTGTGCTGCTGGAGCATCCTTGACCAGAAATCCCGCAACTCCCTGCTCTAGAGCCCGCCGCAAATAGCCGGGGCGACCAAATGTGGTAAGGATAAGTACCTTACACTCTGGCAACTGTGCGTGTAATTCCCGTGCCGCCTCAATTCCGGTGGCACCGGGCATTTCGATATCTAGCAGCACTACATCCGGCAAGGTTTTTAGGGCAGCAGCCATTACTTCGTCTCCACGCGCAACATCGGCAACGATAGAAATATCCTGCTCTCGGTTGAGTAAGGCGGCCAGTGCTCCTCGAACCATCGCCTGATCTTCGGCCAATAGCACCCGAATCATGACATGTTTCCTCTCACCTGTTCTGGTGGCATCATCACAGGCCGTTTATCGCTTTCCTGCTGCAAGGGCAATCTGACTGCCAGTCTAAACCCGCACTCTTCGGCAGGTCCGGCTTCGTAGTGCCCATTCAGCGCAGCTACCCGTTCTATGATCCCACGTAATCCATTGCCTGGTGAGTCTTTATGCAGCGACGGTTCGCTCACCCCAGACCTACTCCCCTGCCCATCATCGGTGATGGTCAGGAAAATCTCGCCAGGTCGCTGAGCGATAGAGATGATGCAGTGCTTTGCTCGGCTATGGCGCATCACATTGGTAACGCCCTCGCGCACAACCCACGTCAGCAGCGTTTCAATGGGGACTGGTAACACGCCCGTATCGTTCTGCACGGCGTCCTGGATACCAGCTGCTGTCAGGAGTTCGTGTGCTCGCTGGAGTTCATTGGCGAGGCTCGATTGCCGATAGCCGACTACCGCTTCGCGTACTTCTCGTAGCGCAGTGCGAGCGGCTGTTTCAATATCCCGCACTTCCCGCTGTGCCTGCTCCGGATCCTCTGGAATGAGCTGTCCTGCCAGTTCGCTTTTAAGGGCAATCAGTGAAAGGGTGTGACCCAGCAAGTCATGCAGGTCGCGTGCAAAGCGCAAGCGCTCTTCCGATATGGCGAGATGGGCAATTTGCTGACGCGCCTGCCGCAGCTCCCGGTTGATCCAAATGGTACGGCTGAAAGCGGCAACGGTAGCTCCGACAGCGGGAACCAGAAAAAGCATTAATAGTATCGTTGTCCAGGAAGCAGCAATAAGCATGCCCAGCAGCAGGACGAGGAGCATCAGTCCCCCGAATATCATTGCCGCCTGTCTGGGGGCCAGACGCCCTGCAACACTCGCGCTGGTGAAAATGAAGCCTCCCAGTCCCCAGGAGCCTTGTAGAAAGGGGAGCACGATGCTCAATCCGATCAGGAGAGCAATGGGCACCCACCACATCTTCTGAGAACGAACGTCCATTGGCAGTGTATGTGTTAAGCGGTAAGCTTCATGCCAGGTAGCCCATAGATAAGTAGCGACGAAAAGCGCGAAGCCGACTATAACGACACCTTTCCGCAGTGATGGTGGCATTTGCAAGAAATCGCTTGCTGGCTGAATAAGAAAGGGTAGCCACATGAGCCAGATTGCCCATAGGAGATACCATGAGACGCCCTCGGCCTTCTTATCCTGGTGCAAACCGTCAATCGGCTCCATGAAACTCCCTTTCCTTTATACATACTGTAAATGATGAACCAGCCCTCTCAACCGTAGAGGCCATACCACTACTATACACATCGACGGGGTCATCTTACAAGCCAGTAATTGTCTGGCCCGTTGCGAGCAACGAAGAACGCGCATAGGACACTTGTGCCGGAAAACTCGTTCTCGTCCGCGCAAGTGTCCTATGTGGGAGTTCACCGAACTCTTGCGGCCCGGCGAGCAAAGAGCGTCGCCACCAGCAAGAACAGCAGTGCCCAGCCGACCAACACTATCAAACTCGTCCATTCCGGGGATTGCCCGTTGGCGATCTGCCACCCCAGCTCTGCTGCATGATAGGTTGGCAGCGTCTTTGCGACCGAGAGCATGGTGGCGGGCAAGATTGCGGGCGGTATCCACAGGCCCCCTGCCGCCGATAGCGCCATATAGAGGCCATATGTCACGCCAAAGGAGGTTGTGTCATTGGTAACATAACCCAGGGCAATCCCCAGCAGAGCAAATGGCCAGACACCGATCCACATCAGCACGATCACTCCTAGCCACTCGCCTGCTGGCAAGCGTACCCCATGTATCAAGACAGCGGTACCACAGACCAACAACATTGCGGGCAGCGCGAAGAGGATTGCCACCAGTGCTCGTCCCACCAGAATCTTCCCCGGAGAGATGGGCAGGAGGCTGAGATGTCGGAACCACCCACTACTGCGCTCGTGGGCAATACGTGGTCCCGTTGCCACCAAGCAGGCCCAGATGCCACCATACACCGCCATAGCAATCATAATCTCGACATCACCGGGAAGAGTCCCAGGTACATGTTGGTCTGAGCCGAAAAGTCCTGCAAAGAGCAGGTAAAATCCGATAGGGACAGCAACAGCCAGAAAGAGGTAGAACGGATCACGCAGTGTGCGCAGAATTTCCAGACGAATATAGGCTTTCATTTTGCCTCTCCTTTGCCCTCGTGAACGAGTTTGATAAACGTCTCTTCAAGATCATTACTCTTAACTTCCAGGTTATTCCAGGGAATATCGCCGCTGACAAGTGCTCGTACCGTCGCATCAGCATCGCGTGTGTGTAACGTTACCCGCTCACCTTCGATCTCGTACTGCCGCACTCCAGGGAGGTGAGCAAACCCGTTCGCTGTATCACTCTGCCGCGTAAACGAAACTCGTGGCTCGCCATAGCGTGCCTGGATCTCTTGTACCGTCCCATCCACGATGATATGTCCCTGGGCAATGATAATCAGGCGCGAAGCGGAGTCTTCGGCTTCTTCCAGGTAATGGGTCGCAAACAAAATCGTATTTCCTCGCGCAGCATAGGCGTGCATGCTCGTCCAGAAATCACGACGCGCCTCCACATCCATCGCAGCAGTCGGCTCATCCAACATGAGCATTTTTGGGGCGCCAGCGATTGCCATCGCGAAGCGCACCCGTTGGGTTTGTCCGCCAGAGAGGCGGTCGATGCGGCGCTTCTCTAATCCTTGCAATCCGGCGAGTTTCTAATAACTCTTCTTTAGGCAACGGCGCGGGGTGCAGGCTGCGCACAAAATCGATGAATTCTCCGATGCGAACCCCCGACATCAACTTTCCTTCCTGAGCATTGCACCAACACGGCCTGTCGTATGGCTCCAATGGGTGACATGTCAAACATCTCAATCGTGCCTGTTGTTGGCAGCAGCAGACCCAGCATCATACTAATCGTGGTCGTCTTGCCTGCACCATTAGGCCCAAGTAATGCAACGATCTCACCATGTCTAATCTCCATGTCAATGCCATTCACGGCATGAACGGAGCCATAGGTCTTGGTAACTCCCTTCAAGCGGACGACCTGCTCAGCAACATTATTCATATATTCCTCTTTCTCGATGTTCATCAAAGGATCAATACTTTTATCTCACAGCTCATTTAAAATCGTTCACTGTGTGGCTATGTTCCAAGTGTACTGTGGCTTCGGTATTTTATATAGTGTCGTCTCTCATCACTTTTATATGACAAGTATCATATCCGCGCGCCAGAAAGCAAAATAGGAACGATTATATCCTCGCGCGAGAAGGTGCTGCTGGAGTTGGCAGTGTTCTGGTTGTTGTGGGCGTAGAAGTGCCGCTGGCGATCCCGTTCACTGAGGATGCACAGACAGTGAGAAGCAGGCGTTTGTTTTCGATGAATTTACCTGGTGGGGGCATGCCTTTCTGGGCTTGTGGCGATGTAATTGCTCAGGAATGGGTATGAGGACCGTGTTTACGACTCGGGTGTGTGCGGCACGATTAAACTTCCGCAGACACCTGGGCGGCGTAAACGCGGCTCCTACAGCGCGTTGCACTATCGGCAGAGACCTTAGTGGTGCAACATCGGCAAATTCATGCCTTCATCACGAGTGCGGTGAGTACCCGCCGTCTCCTTAATACCACCCTCAGGGTACACGAGCCGCGCCTCAGCTTCCGGCAACAGACTGGCAACTTCCTTCAAGACCGCGTCAAGGAACTGATCTTCAGGCACCGTCTTGATGACTTCACCTTTACGGAAGATGACGCCCTTGCCTTTACCGCCAGCCAGGCCCACATCGGCATCACGCGACTCGCCAGGGCCATTGACGACACAGCCCATAACCGCTACGTGAATAGGCGTCTGTACTTTAGCCAGGCGCTTCTCAACTTCATTAGCAACGCTGATTACGTCAATCTCAACACGTCCACAGGATGGACAGGAGACGAAGGTCACGCCGCGATTACGCAGTTCCAGCGAGCGCAGGATCTCGTAGGCAACTGGTATCTCTTCTTCTGGCTCGGCACTCAGGCTGACACGAATCGTATCGCCGATGCCTTCAGACAGGAGCATCCCTATGCCCAATGCGGACTTCACAGAACCTGCAACCAGCGTACCAGCCTCGGTGATGCCAAGGTGGAGCGGGTAGTCTGAACGCTGTGAGAAGAGACGATAGGCTTCAACCGCAGTAAGGACCGTCGAGGATTTGAGCGAAACCACGATCTCATGATAATCAAGCTCTTCGCACCAGCTTATGTACTCTAACGCTTTAGCAACCATACGTCCGGCAAGAAGTTCACGTTCTTTACGGCGTGCCTCAACTGGATCGCTGCGTTCCAATACCCCATCGTCGCGCAGGCGCACCTGGATGCGCTGTACCTGAGCAAGTTTATCGAGCGCGTCAATGGAACCGGAATTGACACCGATACGCATTGCGATGTTGCGCTCTTTCGCCGCCTTCACAATCTGCTCCAGCGATTTGCGTCCATTGAGCAGGTTGCCGGGATTGATACGCACCTTATCGATGCCCTGGTTGATTGCCTCTAATGCCAGTGCAGGATTATAGTGAATATCGGCAACGAGCGGGATATGGATGCGCCGCTTGATCTCGCCAAGCACAACGGCATCCTCCATTTCGGGCACGGCGACGCGTGCGATCTCGCAGCCAACATCCTCAAGACGTTAAATCTGGGCGACCGTGCTCTCTACGTCGCGCGTGTATGTGGTGGTCATGGATTGCACCGCAACTGGCGCATCTCCACCGATTGCTACATTGCCAACATGAATTTGTCGAGTTTTTTTTCGCATAATCTAGTCAACTACTCCGTTTCGCTTCCCCTCTGCAATTCATTCTTCATGATCAGCCGAGAAAGCAGATTTGCCATGTCAATAAAATTCAATATGCCTTTGTATGTTGATGTCAGGCATTCTTCATCGCCTAAAAGTTTGCTCATTATGTAATATAGGATGCATCGTCCGGCCAGAGCGGGGAAAGGGAAATGTTTAACATGCGAGATAATGGTTAGATCATCCCAGATGTCCGACACGTTTCTTACTAAGTTCCCGTGCAGTCTTACGCGCCCATGCACATGCCTCCAATATCATCGTGACATCTGGCTGCTCTATCGATTGGTGGCGTTCCAGTACCTCTTCTATCAAGCGAGCGATGCCAAGAAAATCGAGCGCCCCGTTCAAAAACAGTTCGACCGCCTCTTCGTCAGCGCCTACCAGAGCACAGGGATAGGTTCCACCTTTCTTGCCCGCCTCCAGCGCCAGGCGGAAACAGGGGAAACGCGCCATATCAAGATCTTCAAAATTGAGATGTGCCACGTCGGACCAGCGCAGCTCGCGTATAAAGTCGGTATCAGTATTATTTAAGCGTTGTGGATGGGCCAGAGCGTGCATAATCGGCAGATGCATGCTAGGTAAACTGGCCTGCATCTTGACGGAGCCATCGACGAACTCGACCATCGAATGAATAATGCTCTCGGGGTGCACCACAACGTCGATACGTTCATAATCCACATTAAAGAGCCAGTGTGCTTCAAGCACCTCCAGCCCCTTATTCATAAGTGTCGCGGAATCTGATCGTGATCTTGGGTCCCATACGCCACGTAGGATGGGCCAGCGCTTGCTCGACAGTAACCTCTTTTAATGTCTCTAAAGGAGTGTGACGGAACGGTCCACCTGAAGCGGTCAGGAGCAAACGCTTAATGTCTGCGTTGTCCTCGCCACGTAGACATTGCCAGATTGCGCTATGTTCGCTATCGATCGGAAAGACAGACACTCCAGCTCGTTGCGCCACCTGCATCACCAGGCTTCCGGCCATCACCAGCGTCTCTTTGTTCGCCAATGCGATAGTTTTTCCAGCACCGATAGCGGCCAGCGTTGGCTTCAGACCTTTCAAGCCAGAGGTTGCGGCTACCACAATATCTGCGTCTGGATAGGTCGCTACCTCCAGCAAGCCTTGTTCCCCGATCACCACGCGCGGCAAGGTTTCCCGCGCCTTCTCCTCTATGCCCGGAGCATCTGCAAAGCAGGTCACAAGAGATGGTTTGAACTCTCGCACCTGTTGAGCCAGAAGGTCGACATTGCTACGCGCGGCAAGGGCGACAACTTGAAAATGGTCGGGGAAACGCCTGACTACATCGAGCGTTTGCCGACCAATCGAACCCGTACTACCAAGTAAGGCAATGCGTCTGGGAAATGTTGTCATTGTTTGATCCGCTTTAAACATATTATTACTATTTAAATTATAGCACTTGCTGTCAGGACAAGGTAGATATCCTTTTTTAGTGCGTGGGATATAGGGCGATAAATCGTTGGACTCGATTTATCGCGTCCCTACCCTATTACCTGTATTAATTGTGCAAAGATATAAACAACAATTACTGCGAACAGAATGCTGTCTGTACGATCAAGCATACCGCCATGGCCTGGCATAATCTGGCCGCTATCTTTCACATGCGTCTGACGCTTGACTAATGATTCGGCGAGATCACCCAATGTAGCCGCGCCCCCGACGAGCACTCCAAGTAGGATCGCAAGATACCACGGCACATGCAAAGGTACAACTGTAAGAACAAGGCAAGCGACAATAGAGAGTAGCAATCCCCCTGCGACGCCCTCCCAGGTCTTTGCCGGACTGATCATTGGTGCCAGTTTGTGCCGACCGAAATATCGTCCACTAAAGAAAGCCGCACCATCGAAGCCCCAGACACCTAGAAGCACGACAAGCAACCACCATATTCCGTCAGGCAGTGTTAACCACTGAGCAGCGCCAGGATGAAGCGCGCCCGAAGCATAGCCGCGCAAAAGCAGCAAGCAACTCATAGGCCAACCCAGATAAATAGAGATCGCCAGTGTCAGCGCCCAGTCGACCAGGGCTCCATCGAGTCGCTTACGAAATAATAGCAGGAGAAACGACAGAAGCAGTGCGCTCCCCACTCCGGCCTCAATAATCAAAAGTCTGTACTGTGCTACCATTGCGGAGATAAGCAAAAGCACACTCAGGCCAAAACTGACCCAGATCAAGGGATGATAGCCAGCATGAAGCAGCATATTACGGAACTCAAGCGTATTTAATATGACAATTAACAATATAGCCGTAAACGCAAACCAGCCGCCAAACCAGGCAAATACCAGCACAATAGGCATAGCTATCAGCGCCGTTAGCCAGCGTTGACCTACGGATTGGCTCTGTTTATTCGCCTTCTCAGGCTCGGGCAGTCCCGATTCTCTCTTCTGTTCACTGGCACCTTGCAAACGATTATCATCCTCTTAGCAATGGCACGGCGTTGTCAACATGGTCCGACACACCTGGGCGTCGTAAACGTGGCCCCTACAGGAGGACGGTTAGAAATGCCGTCCTCCTCTATTATGTCTGTTATTGGGTTGGAGAGACAACTACGCCTCCGAAACGACGTGTGCGTTGGCGATAGCTGTCCAGTGCCGCAAGTAGATCTTCCCGTCCAAAATCAGGCCAGAGTGTTGGCGTCGCGTAATATTCGCTGTAGGCCGTTTGCCACAACAGAAAGTTACTGACGCGCATCTCTCCAGCTGTACGAATCAGCATGTCCGGGTCTGGTAGATCGCGTGTGTATAGATAAGAGCCGATGAGCTCTTCTGTAATGGTGTCTGGCGACTTGCCGTCGGCAATAATCTGTCGTACGGCATCTACCAACTCTGCTCTCCCGCCATAATTGAAACAGACATTCAGGCCGATACGGGTATTATTGCGTGTCAACTCTGCTGAGTCCTCGATGGCTTTTTGAATGTCAGGAGAAAGATCCTGCAAACGACCAAGATGACGCAGCCGCACTCCATCGCGGTGTAACTTCTCCAGATCGGAGCGAATAGTCTCCCAGAAGAGACGCATCAAACCCTCGACTTCACTGCGAGGCCGCCTCCAATTCTCGGTTGAAAAGGCGTACACACTGAGCATCTCGATATTCTCATCAGCGGCGCATTCCACAACACGCCGTAACGCACTGACACCGGCTTTATGACCGGCCAGGCGTGGAAGATGACGTTTTGTCGCCCAGCGTCCGTTGCCATCCATAATAATAGCAAGATGACGCACCGGGCAATTTTGTTGCTCAGAGGCAATGGATTGTGACTGTGTTTCCTCTTTCTTCTTTGTCGAAGAAAAGAGATCTTGTATCCTGGCCAACGTTAGACCTCCAGAATCTCCTGTTCCTTGGTCTTCCCGACCTTGTCCATCTCATCGACGTAACGGTCGGTGAGCTTCTGCAGCTTTTCAGTGCTACGTTTCAGCTCGTCCTCGGAAACTTCTTTCTTTTTTTCACGTTCGCGTAACTTATCGTGAATATCGCGCCTCACATTGCGCACAGCTACCTTGTGTTCATCCAGTTTTTTATGGAGTGTTTTCACAAGGTCGCGCCGCCGCTCCTCGTTCATGGGCGGAATATTCAAGCGAATAACCAGTCCATCGTTATTTGGGTTAATACCCAGATCAGACTTCTGAATCGCCTTCTCAATATCGGTCAGCAATTTCTTGTCCCAGGGCTGTATTACCAGCAGGCGAGCCTCGGGAATAGAGACCGTTGCGACCTGGTTGATCGGCGTCGGTGTGCCATAGTAATCGACAGTGATCCGTTCGAGCAGGGATGAGTTGGCACGACCGGTGCGAATAGCGCCGAGGTCTTGTTTGAGGGCCTCAATCGCTTTTTGCATGCGTCTTTCCGCATCTTCAAGTAAATCTGCTGTCATAGCTTACCCCTTTTTCTATTTTCAGTGCCCTCATATCTGGTGAAAGAATATTGACTCCGGCCACCCCTTCCGAAGGGGAAAGTAATCCAGAGGGCAAGTGAAGATAAGGTGTTCCTCTCAACAACGATAAGCAACCCACAGTATGGAATCTCTCAAGAAGTGGGTTTGTCACCAGTGACGAGTGTACCACACTTTTCGCCACGTACGATTGTCTCCAATGCACCCTCTTGACGCAAGTTGAAGACGATTATCGGCATGGCGTTATCTTTACAGAGCGAAAGTGCAGTACTATCCATTACCCTCAGGCCCATGTTGAGAGCCTGCATGTAGCTGATCTCCTCAAATTTGTGGGCTTCTGGGTTACGCATAGGATCGTCGTCGTAGATGCCATCTACTTTCGTTGCCTTGAGCAATACTTCTGCATTCAATTCAACAGCGCGTAAGGCCGCTGCTGTATCGGTTGTGAAAAACGGGTTTCCGCTGCCCGCGGCAAGAATTACCACACGCCCCTTTTCCAGGTGGCGTACCGCACGACGGCGGATAAAGGGTTCAGCTACGGGCGGCATCTCTATGGCAGTCTGTACCCGCGTGGCTATGCCGAGCTTTTCCATCGCGTCTTGCATAACCAGCGAATTCATCACTGTCGCCAGCATACCTACATAGTCAGCGGTGGCGCGGTCTATGCCGGTGGCCGCTGCATCAGCGCCACGCCACATATTCCCTCCACCAATGACCATTGCTATTTTAACTCCTAATGCGTGTACACGCCTGATCTCTGCCGCAATGCTACGCACCGTTGTGGCATCGATGCCAGCGCCTTGCGCTCCCAATGCTTCACCGCTCAGTTTTAGCAAGATACGCCGATACTTCAGTTCGACTGCCATATCACCCTCTACTTATTCACCCAATTTGAAACGGCTGAAACGCCGCACAATAATGTTCTCACCAGTCTCGGCAATAACCTTGCGTACGAGATCGCCAACGGTCACGGACTCATCTTTGACCCAGGGCTGCAGCAGCAAAACCTGCTCTCCAATTGCCTTTTTGACTTTGTTGTTGATCACTTCCTCGCGCCTGGCCTCCGGCACACGTGCCATAGAAGGATCTTCTGCCGCCTGACGACGTGCCTCAGCAAGAACTTCAGCGGGCACATCCTCAAAACTGACGTATTTAGGTGCAACGCCAGTAATCTGCAGAGCCAGTTCACTTGCTAGCGTGCGGAAGCTCTCGCTGCGTGCGACAAAGTCAGTGCTGCAATTGAGTTCAAGCAAAACGCCTACGCTGTGATTGTGATGGACATAGGAAAAAACGCCACCCTCTTTGGTCTCGCGTCCAGCCGCCGCCATCTTCGCCGCCTTATGGCCGCTCCTCTCCTCAAGAAGCTTCAGTGCTTCCCCCCAACTTTTGGCCTCGGTCAAAGCAGTTTTACAATCCGCAAAAGTCGCACCAGTCTCCTCGCGCAACTTCTTTACATCAGCAGCCGTGTACTCCATATCAGGAATTCCCTCAATCCGTTCTGTATCATACCCAGATACCAACGATGACGCAACGATTTACGACCATCTTTCTGGCATCCAGGTGCTTGACAAATGTGTATCGTGCTGGTATTACTACCAGCGTCACAGAGATAATCTCTTCAAAAGCATAGGAAGAGGCGGGAGGCAGGAGGCGTGACGCCCCTTACCCCCCGCCCGATGAATAATGCTCAGACTTAGAGCGCTTCTTTCGCGACGAGTTCTGGCTCGGCGGGAGCGCTCGCTGGCTCGGGCTCTGCTACAGCAACTGGCGTCTCTTCAACGGGTGCCGGTGCCGGTACAGATGCAACTGCCTGATCCGCTTCTGCTGCCGGAGGAACTTCAGGTGTTGTTATTTCAACAACAGCGGGAGTGGGCTCTGCGCTTTCCTCAGCGGGTTCCGCATCCTTCTGCAGTGCCTCTAGCTCTCGTCGTCCTTCAACTGCTGCATCAGCAATCTTGGCGCAGAGCAGGCGTACCGCACGAATAGCATCATCGTTGGCAGGGATAGGATAGTCCATCTCATCGGGATCGCAGTTGGTATCGGCCAGCGCAATAACTGGAATTTCCAGGCGACGCGCCTCAGTTACTGCTGTGCGTTCTTTGCGCGTATCGATGATAAAGATGGCATTGGGCAGCCGCCGCATATCTTTGATGCCGCCCAGGATGCGCTCCAGGCGCTGCATATCATCCTGTAAATGCTGGACTTCCTTCTTAGGTAGACGTTCGAAGTCACCGCGATCACGCCGGGCTTCCAATTCGCGGAGATAACGAATGCGCAACTGAATTGTCTGGAAGTTGGTCAACATACCACCGAGCCAGCGCTGGTTCACGTAGTACATACCACAGCGTTTTGCTTCTTCGGCAACTGCTTCCTGGGCCTGTTTCTTTGTACCCACGAAAAGAATGGTGCCACCGTTTGCTACGAGCTGCTCAACAAATTTGTAGGCGTCGTTGAGACGTGTGACCGTCTGCTGCAGGTCAATAATATGGATACCGTTGCGGTCCATAAAGATAAATTGCTGCATTTTGGGGTTCCAGCGACGGGTCTGATGCCCGAAGTGAACACCTGCTTCCAAAAGCTGTTTCATCGAAATGATGTTTGCCAAAAACGGACCTCCCTTTGTCCTCCGCTCTCCTCTTTATTATAATTAGCGTCAGGGTCCCCAGGTATGAACATTCTATGGACCCCAGGGTCGGCGCCGTCTAGAGAGCGTGTGTACTTTATAATGGATTTGTTGTAATTGCACAGGCGCAAGGAATACCCCTTGCTGACTGAGAAGTATAACACAGTCATGCTTGAGACGCAAGAAATTTTTGGGCATGATACGGTGATGATTCTCTCAGGCACAGCAGGCGCAGTTCTATGCCCCTGTAACATATTTCACATTTTACCTATTTTAACAGCTTCCCAACACTCATTATTCCCTGACTCAATAACCCCTCTCTTCAGTACTTCAACCAGTACTGTGATACCAATTTGGGCTAGATACTATTCTGAACAAATATTCATATTTAGGAGTAGAAGTAAAGAAGATGTGGCTTCTGAGCATCGTCGCAAGCTCTAGAAGCGTATATTTTCCGCATATTTGCCCGAAATATGGACAGATAGAAACAACTATATTACCGTTCGCTTCTTGGATGCAAAAGTATAGTATATAGTGTAGGCCATACATATTTATGGCTAATTTATAGCTGATCAGTTTACAACATTTCAAGGGGCTGTAGAAGTAGAAAGGGAAGAACTCATGGTAAAGGTCATGATTGTTGATCATCACTTGCTTATGCGACGTGCGGTACGCGAGGTCATTGAGCAAGAAGGCGACCTGTTAGTCGTCGCGGAGGCTGCCAATGATCTTGAAGCCGAAACTCTGGCAACGGAGACCCAGCCAGATGTGATTTTGCTCGATCCGGATATCCCCGGTGGAAAGGGATTTGATACGATGGAGCACCTGCAATCCTGTTCCCCCAATGCCTGCATGGTCGTCTTTGTGGCGACGCATCAGGAGCAGCATGTGTTTCAGGCTTTACAACGTGGTGCAATGGGCTATCTCACCAGGGATGTTGAGCCCGACGCACTGGTTCACGCCATCCGTTGCGCGGCACGCAACGATCTCTGTATTCCCGGCACGCTCGCCTCTTCCGTCGTTGCATACCTGCGTACAATGTGGCTAACACAGGAGTCCTCCCCCTGGAACACGTCTGGTATGCGTTTCGATGATAAAGGCTTATCGTTTACAAAAGCATTCACTTCCTGCTGGTCCCCCACACCCGAAATGCTTGCTTCGATGGACGCCCTTGCACACAGAATACCTCGACGTACAAGGCGTGTACGCAAATCTGCTATGCAAGATCAGGCCCCTGACGCTACACCACCTACCTCCCGACCTCTCACTGATCGCGAGCAGCAAATCCTGGATTTGATGCGTCGTGGACAAAAAAACCGTGAGATCGCACACGAACTCTCTATCGCCGAATCAACCGTTCATAAGCATGTTCAGAATATCTTCGAGAAGCTGCATGCACGCAATCGTACTGAGGCTATCTATCTCACCAGTTCAGGAGCCTGAGCCACGTGATACAATACATGTTGTTGAAACAGTAAGACAGCATAGAGGATGTCCCGGTGCAAGAAAAACAATCACTCGACCAGCGAACGACCTCTTCATTTCATACTCAAAGCGAGAAGGCATCATTCCTGGCTCGCAGTGACATTTTCGGGCACCTTCAACCAGCAGATTTGAGTGAAATGGAGCGTCTTACCACCGTCATCACCTGCTCGCCTGGACGTATTCTGTATCGCCCAGGCGAGAAGGGAACAACACTCTTTTTACTCAACACTGGAAGCGTCCAGCTCTATCACATCTCTCCCGATGGGCGAAAGCTGATTACAGCCTCGCTGGGTGCTGGCGCTTGCTTTGGTGAGCTACCACTCTTCGGTCAAATGTTGCATACAAGCTTTGCCGAGGCCGTAGAAAACTCGCAACTCTGTACTATAAATAGACAAGATGTGGAGCATCTGCTCTCTCAGAAGCCTGAAATCGCGCCGGGCCTTCTCAAAGTCATGGCGCAACGCTTCACGCGACTCGAAGCACAGTTGATTGATACGACGTTTAAAAGTACTTCCGCCCGGCTCGCCACTCTCCTGTTACAACTGGCTCATGTGCGGGGAGAGACTCTGGTCGTAGAGGGATTGAGCCATGAAGAACTGGCCGAACGCCTGGGCGTCTACCGCGAAACGGTAAGCGCCGCATTGCGTGAACTTAAAGATGCTGGTACTATCACTTCAGGCCGTAAACATATTACGATCAGGCAACCAGCGAGACTTAAGGAGCTAGCTTCATTATAATATAGATATGCAACAACGTAGGAACAAATATAGGATGATCATACAGGCACAAAAAGTAAAGAAGAATTATCGTAGCGGAGATCTGCACGTTGAAGCACTCAAAGGGATTGATCTTGAGGTAGATGACGGCGAAATGGTTGCTATCATGGGACAGAGCGGGTCCGGCAAGACTACGCTACTCAATTGTCTCGCGGGGCTCGATACCATCGATGAAGGTGATATCTTTATTCGTGGGGCTAATCTGCGCGATCTCAGTGATAGTGAACGTACGTCTTATCGTGCCCAACATATGGGGTTCATCTTTCAGGAGTTCAACCTGCTGCCGGTGCTTACCGCTGTGGAGAACGTGGAATTGCCCATGCTTGTCTCCAAAGTTCCAAGTAAGAAGGCACGCAAGAGGGCGCTGGAGATGCTGGACATGGTGGGCTTATCGGATCGTGCTCGCCATCGACCGGCAGAGCTGTCGGGGGGTCAGAGACAGCGTGTTACCGTCGCACGCGCTCTCACCAACGATCCTGCGATTGTATGGGCCGATGAGCCAACAGGTAATCTGGATAGTGAAACGGCAACCGAGATTATGGATCTGCTGGGTCGCTTGAATAAAGAGAATGGACAGACATTTGTGGTTGTGACTCACGCACTGGAGGTGGGGCAACGAGCAGACCGCATTATTAAAATGCGTGATGGACGGATTGTGGAAGAATGAAAGATTTAAATGTCTTTTAGCGTGAACGATTCATTTTTTGAAAGGCCGCCATTATTGAGTAGGGTTATAAAAAAGGCTCTAGCGGCTCTCTGCACACGTTTCTCAGACAGGAGGCACGAATAAGCCCGTGCCTTCTGCATAATCGACCAATCTCCTAATCAGCGTCTCAAGATGCCCGGCTCTCGATATGTAAGCGAGACGAGAAACACACCTATGCCTTTTCTTGCACAGGCGAACTCAGCGCGGCATAATCCACGCCCGTCATCTCAACCGACACATCCCACAATTTTGCCGCAACCTGCTCATCATACGCTCGTTTGACCGCTCGCACTTTTTGGGGATAGCCGGACATGCCGAATAATCCATCAGGGCCAATATATTCCCCACCGTAGATATACGGCGCAGTGGCTGCGTATAACTGTGGCAAAGCTCCCATTGCAGCACTCTGACCACCGTAGAGAGAATACATCAGGCGTTCAATCGCTGCACCAGCCTCGGTGGCGCTGGTCGATTGCAAACTGGTATGAGAATAGCCAGGATGAGCGGCAACGCTAATAGTATCAACTCCTGTACGCTTCAGGCGACGCTGGAGTTCAAAAGCAAAGATCGCATCAGCAAGTTTACTTTTTCCATAAGCTGACCAGCGCGAGTAGGAACGCTCATTGTTTAGATTGTCGAACTCGATCTTTCCCGTCGCCTGAGCCATGCTAGAGGTCGTAATCACGCGACTTTTAGGGGTGGCAAGCAACGTCGGCAACAACAATCCGGTCAGGGCAAAATGGCCTATGTAGTTCGTCCCAAATTGCCATTCAAAGCCATCAGGCGTCTTGCGATAGGGAATAGCCATCACACCGGCGTTATTGAACAGCAGATTGAGCTGAGTATGTTGTGCCTGAAAACGTTTTGCAAAGTCACGTATACCAGCAAGTGAGGCCAGGTCAAGCTGCATCAGTTCCAGCGATGCCCCCGGTATACTCTCTTCAAGAGATGATTGTGCCCTACGCCCCTTCTCCTGATCGCGACTGGCCATTACTACATGGGCACCCTTTGCCGCCAGCGCACGCGTCGTTTCAAGCCCAAGCCCACTATTAGCGCCTGTAACAAGTGCCGTATATCCATGTAAATCTGGCATGTCTGCCGTTGTCCAATGACTCATCGTAATTCCTCCATAGATTGATTTTTCGTCAATCTAGACCGAATATTCATTCTATACACAACAAAAACGAGCATCTGGTAAAGTGGCTAGCGTGCAATGGCATCCCAACACGCCTGAGCAATGCTCCTGAGCGTCGCATCATTCCCGCTAAACTGACCTGAGGCAGATTGGCGGGCGAGCCTGACTGCAACTCCCAGGGTTAATTCGTACAGAGCTGAATATGGGAGATCCTTTAGTAGACGATGCGACTGATACTCTTCAATCAATTTATAAAGTATGACTTCACCTTCGGAGAGGTCTTTACCGTCCGTTTTACTTGCAGCGGGTACACTTTCGTACTGCTCCAGAAAAGCGGTCTCATAAGGATGTGTCGCATAGTAGTGAAAGGCTCGTATCCAGAGTTGGAGGAAACGCTCCCCTAATGGCAGACTCTGGATATCAGAAGACAAAATGGCCCGACCAAGTTCAGCCTTGACACGCCTGTACAGCACCTGAATCAATTCGTTCTTGCTGGTAAAATAATGATATATAATACCAGCACTTGCGCCAGAATGCTTCACGATCAGCGACATCGGTGTGTGCTGAAAGCCATTTGTTGCTAACAATTCGAGCGCCGTCTGTAAGATTACTTCGCGTTTGTCTTTCTTTTGTGCGCCATTTTCAGTTGTCTCCATCTCAACATCTCCAACTCGAAAAATGCAGCTCTCGCTTCTAAGGCACGTTTCTACAAGCGCGCATCTCGATCTATCGGATCTGATAGATCGAATGTTCATTCTAGATAATAGCATAGAGGAGAGAAATTTGCAAGGTCTTTTTGGCGCCATTCATTTTTTTACCACCACTTTTCAGTATCTTGCATATATGTAAATGCAATGCTATACTGAGACCTGTGTTGCGGAATAGAAGTAGCCTGGCGTAGTTTCTACGCATAATTCGGGCTTCCTGGCTTCATTATGGTAGTGGCCATTTTCTGCAATTGTTGTGCTTTTGTATGTAGTCCATTTATTTTTGTATGTAGTCCGTTTATTTGTATGTTTCTCTCTGGCTACACAGGTGGCCTTTATAGAAAAATCCAAATCAAGTAATATATTTTTTAGGAAGGCGTGAATTCTATGCTTCCTTCGGCTTCTGGGCCGACTGTACATAGCAGGCTGCCTCTATTTTTTCGTGCTGACAAAAGATATTTAGCGAGCATTGCGGGAATATTGCTCTTACTTCTTTTTATTGGCGTCGAGCTGGTTCCCACAAATGCTCAGGCTATAGCGGCGCGAAGTCATACTGTTGCCACGGTTAATGAGGGATGTAATACCCTTACCTTTTCTTCTGATGGCAACCCTTTTGCCCTCTGCCCTGGCCCTTATCCAGCGGGAGGAAACTGCGTCTGGTGGGCATGGGAGCAGTGGCACTTATTGGGTTACGATCTGCCGCTGAACTGGGGGAATGCTGCTGACTGGATTGTTGATGCGGAAGGGTCAGGATTGCCTCTAGGTACCACGCCGCGCGTTGGATCGATTGCTGTATTTCCACGTGCCGATGGAGTCTGGGCATTTGGCGCAGCTGGCCATGTCGCTTTTGTAACTTCCGTAAGTGCGGATGGAACAGCCTTTGATGTGACCTATCAGAACTATGGCGATCCAACTCCCATGTATGTAGGGACAGGCTATAATGTCTCTCTCATTAATGAGTCGCGCTTTCAGGATGGAAGCTTGCGTTTTATCTATTTTCCACGCCCGATTGATCCTCAGCGTTTTGCCAACCTGCCGGGGATTGGGAATACTGATCCGGCTGTGATAGCTGCTGCGAATAACCAGTTGACGAGTGGTTCTTCATCTATCGGGAGTAATACGAATACGAGCAGTGCCAGTGCGGTGCAAACACTGACGAATGACCGCCTGGCTCTTGGTTTGTCTCCTGTTTCTTCTGCCCAGGAGTTTAACGCTGATTTTACCGGTACGGGTTACAGTGATCTTTTACTCTACAATCGTCAGGAAGGGCAACTTAATGTGCTTGAGTTAACGCAGCCGCAGCCCATTTCACTACCGAAATCGGTCAATGCGATACATACTGTGCCTCATGCTGGCTATAATCCGCTGAATCCTACCTCACCGCTTGATTCGCTGCCGCGCTATGTGAGCCTGGGGATTCAATAACACCTGCTGGCAAATGGGGATCAGCGTTGAGTATCCAGGTTGGGGATTTTCAAGGCACCGGGAAGTCTGATATTCTTCTCTACGACCGTATGACGGGTGTTATACAATTGCTCAGCCTGACTCCACAATTAACAATAGAGAAGCATGTTACGCTTTCGGGATGGGGTCCGGGTTGGGAAATCTATGTTGGGCGCTTTGATGGGACGCGGAGTGGCCTGTTTATGTATAACCGTTTTGCATCGCAAGATCCCAATGCGTCTGCTAATGGCACTCCTGCTCCTGCACCTGTTGGTAATCCAACGGGTGTATCAACAGAAACGCCTGTACCAACAGGGACGGCGAGTCCGACACCAACAAAGACGCCAAAGCCAAAGCCGAGTCCAACGGCGACGCCAAAACCGACAGCGACCCCCAAACCGACGGCAACGCCAAAACCAACACCACCTGCACAACAGCCAACGGCGACCCCAACACCCGTGCCGACAGCGACTCCGAGTCCAGTACCAACGGCAACGCCGACAGCGACCCCAACACCCGTACCAATAGCAACTCCTATCCCAGGTTCTGCTGCAACACCGGGCGTGGGTTCAACAACAGCAGCATGTGCACAGGCAACGCCAACAACACCGACTCCAGGTCCAACAGCGACGCCATGTACGACTGCATCGGCAGCAGCAATGACAACGGCTTCTGTGGTTGCAGGGGTATCGAAGGTAACAACTTCTGCGGTTGTAGGGGTAACGAAGGTAACAACTTCTGCGGTTGCAGGGGTATCGAAGGTAACAACTTCCACGACTTCAGCACTGGCGAAGATGGATACAATAACAGCGACCGCGACGCCTCCACTCGATGTGAGTAGCACTGATGCTAGCGGAAATTCGCCGTCGGATTGGGCAACGCAAGGACGGACGGCAAATATTCTTACCCTTGACTTTGATAAGAATTTCAATGTGCTCCATCAGCAGCAGTACACTACATGGCACTCAAGTTGGGAGGTCTATGTAGGGAGCTTTGCAACAGGGAAGCGCGATGGTGTCTTCCTCTATGATCGTGTTGCTGGTGAAGGGCGTATGCTTGATTTCGACCGCACTATGGCGGTGCAAGATTTCCAGGGGCTCCATAACCTCAGTGGGAACTGGGTTGTTACCAGTGGGGATTTTAATGGTTCTGGCCGTGCGCAGCTTCTCCTTTATGATCCAGGTAGCGGTGATGCTCAGTTCCTGACCTTTAACAAGCATCTGTCATTGGCAAACCAGGTAACGCAGTCGAGCTGGGGAACAAACATGGTTCTCTATGTCGGTCATTTTGGCACTTCTGCTTTGAGCGTAATGCTCTATGATCCGCAGGCCGCTGAGAGCACATTTATCGCTTTCGATTCGTCCTTGCAGATCGCACATCAGTACACCGTACAGAGTTGGGATCAAAGTTGGCAGATACTGGTGGGCGCATTTATAGATCGTTCGCACTGTGTCACCAATGGTAATTGTACGGGTGGTGACGATATTCTGGTGCTTAACCGGCAGACGGGGCAGTTGGAGCAGTACGTCTTCTCCTTTGGGCGTCAGTTCGCGATCTATGATAACCGCATCCAGGCGTTTGTGCGTGATGGTGTTGTATCTGATGACCATCTGAATGCTGTTGATACAACAACGTTCAACCTGATGACGACGCTAAAAACGAATATCCGCAACGAGGAATTATATTGAGTGCCGAGTCGTGATACAATAGCGACTATGCGACCTATATTTTTGATTGGGCTTTCAGGGAACCGAACTGGTTTGTTCTACCCTGGACAAGAGCGCAGAGCAGGTTGCAAGGGAGATAATAGCGATGTTGAATAGCGCTGGTGAACTGGATACGGTTACGCCTATTGTACGTCATATCAAGACTGGTGATGGGTATGATGCGGTCGTTGACTGGGGAGGGCTGAGACGCCTGGGTCACTATCTGAAACAATTACGGATACCAGCAAGAATATTTCTCTTCATGGATAGCAATCTGGAGAAATTGTATGCTGCGACACTTATACAGAGCCTGAGGCAGTCTGGTTTTGAGCCTCATCTATATGTCGTACCGGCTGGCGAGAGCAGTAAATCCCTTTCACAGCTCAGTGCTATCTATGACTGGCTGTTGGAGCAGCAGGCGGAGCGGCGCGAGGCTATTATTGCCTTTGGTGGTGGTGTTGTTGGTGACCTGGTTGGGTATGCAGCTGCAAGCTACCTGCGAGGTGTTCCACTGATACAGGTGCCTACCTCATTACTGGCACAGGTTGATTCATCCATCGGTGGCAAAACTGGAGTGAACCACCCGCAAGGAAAGAATTTGATCGGTGCTTTCTACTCTCCGCGCCTGGTCCTGGCTGATCCTGCCCTGTTGTTGACGTTGCCGGAGCGGGAACGAACGGAGGGATGGGCAGAAATCGTAAAGTATGGTATCATACTCGATGCTGAATTGTTTGCTCAATTGGAGGCGCATGCGGATGCGTTGCGAGCGTTTTCTCATCCCCCTGTTCCTCTGCTCTGTCAGATTATTGCCCGCTGCATTGACTTGAAAGCAATGATTATAGAAGAAGATGAGCGTGAGCAGGGGCGGCGTGCCATTCTTAACTATGGTCATACGCTTGCTCATGCGCTGGAGAACGTTTCGGGTTATGGAGAGTGGTTGCATGGCGAGGCCGTCTCGCTTGGAATGGTTGCAGCAGCGCTGCTAGCACAAGAGGCAGGCATGTTTTCTGTCAGCGATGTTGAGCGACAGAATGCGCTACTGGTGGCGTTGGGGTTGCCAATTGCTTACCACGGGTCTGTGCAGGCACAGGACATCCTGGCAAAAATACAGTTGGATAAAAAAGTCGTTGGGAAGCGTGTACGCTGGATAATGCCGCATCAGATCGGCGAAGTCGTCGTGACACAGATGCCGGATGATCTGGTGGAGCGTGTCGTTACAGCATTTTTCGACTAGGTCACAGGGGTAGGGACGTCACCGTGCGTCATGCGTTGATACTCAATCAAAAAATCGCGTTGGGACTGCGGGGATGTAGGGGCCGCATTTATGCCGCCCAGGTGCGGGTGGTCTGTTCAATGCACCGGACGCACCTGGGCGGCATAAATGCGGCCCCTACATCCCCCGTGCAAAAGGAATTAGTATCAACGCATGCACCTTGCGTGCGGTTCAAGGAGAAATAACATGAGTCAGGAAGCTATCGATCAACTTCGCACCTGGATGAGCGGGCAAGACATAGACGCTTTCCTTGTGTCGCAGCCACAGAACCGTTCCTACCTGAGCGGTTGGCTAAATGATGATACCGAGGGGGCGGGACTGCTGCTGGTAGGGGCGCAGGAGCAGGTATTGCTAACGAATCCTTTATATGCAGAGGCGGCACAGAAGGAAGCGGCTGGTTGGGAAGTGGTTGTCCCTGAGGCGCGGCAGTATGCATCAGCAGTTGCCGCTGAAGCCAAAAAGTATGGATGGCGTAAGATTGGCTTTGAGTCGTCGGTGATCAGCTATGCGGAGTATGAGAAATTGAGCAATAAAGGGAGCGGCAGTTTTACGCTGCAACCTTTCGAGCACAGTTTCATAAGTGAGCTGCGCCAGGTCAAGCAGCCGTACGAGATTGAGCTACTTAAGCGAGCGATAGCGATTACGGATGAAACGTTTGCACATATTTGTGCGTGGATTTAACCCGGGTTGAGCGAGAAAGAGATCCAGTGGGAGATTTTGCGTTTTATGGTGGAGCGTGGAGCAGACGAACTGGCGTTTGAAACGATTGTTGCTTCGGGTCCCAATGGCTCTATGCCGCATGCACATGCCAGTCAGCGTCGTGTGCAGCGTGGGGAACTGATCACTATCGATATGGGAGCTCGCTATAAAGGGTATTGTGCGGACATGACGCGTACTATCTGCCTGGGAGAGCCGGCGGAGCCTCGCATGCGTGAAGTATATGACGCTGTGTTGCATGCGATGAAAGTCTGTGAAGCCGGGCTGCATGCTGGAATATCGGGCTTTGACGGTGATGAGTTGGCACGCAATGCGCTGGAAGGTGCTGGACTGGCGCAATATTATGTGCACAGCACTGGTCATGGAGTCGGATTGCAGATTCATGAGGGGCCGAATCTCTCACAACGAGCGCCCAAAGATGTGTCACTGCTGGCGGGGTCTGTCGTAACCGTGGAGCCTGGCGTCTATATTGAAGGCTGGAGTGGTGCACGTGTTGAAGATTGTGTATTGCTAAAAGAAGATGGCGTTGAGATATTGACCCAATCACCAACTGAACTGGTCATTCAACGCTAAAGGAGACATCGTAAAATGATATCGACTGGTGAACTGAAAAAGGGTCTGACAATTGAATTTGAGGGGCAACCTTGCGCTATTGTTGAGTGGCAGCATGTCAAAATAGGGCGTGGCGGTGCAATTGTACGCATGAAACTGCGAAACCTGCGCAGTGGAGCCATTTTTGATCGCACCTGCGACTCAGGAGATAAATTTCGTCGTCTGGAACTTGATCGCTCGACGGTGACGTATCAGTATCAAGAGGAGAATCAGTATCATTTCATGGATACCAGTACCTTTGAAGATATCGTGTTAACCGAGAAGCAGCTAGGCGATGCTAACAGTTATCTGATTGATAATCTGGAACTGGATATTGTGCGTTATAATGATGAGCCAATCTCAGTGGAGCTGCCAGAAAAGATTGTTCTGCGCGTTACCTATACAGAACCCGGCTACAAGGGTGATACCGCGACTGGTGGGACCAAGCCTGCCACAACGGAGACCGGACTGGTAGTGCACGTGCCGTTGTTCGTAACGACCGACGATCTTATTCGCGTCAATACTTCCACCGGGGCATATGTGGAGCGTGTGTGAAGGATGAGTGTGGGCAGCGTTACGGAGATTATTTCCGTTCGTGCCCTTTTTTTATATTCTGAATGAAAGTACCATCAAGCGGGTCGTGAAAAGACGTAGTAGTAAAACTTGTTCTATCTAAAGGAGCGTTAATATGGATGGCAACAGGCAGTATCCCCACAAGGTGGAAGCACTCTCCAATGGAGAATTTGAAGCCTCCAGTAATATAAGTATCGAACAATTGCAGCGCCTTGTACGCTTGCTCGATGGAAGCGATGTTTCCGAGATCGAGGTGAGACGAGGTGGAGAAGGCGTGCAGGGGACACATCTGCTCTTACGCAAAGCGATGGCGTCGGAGGGTAGCGAACATATGATGGTGGCGCTGCCTGCGGGACAAAAAGGGACGGCTTCTGATGCTTCTAAAGAAACGCAACATGCTGTTACAGCGCCGCTCGTTGGTATCTTTCACGTCTGGGCCAGGCCGAAGGGGGGATCTCTTGTTGCCCTGGGTGATGTTGTGAAGGTGGATCAGCTGGTGGGAACAATCCAGTCACTCAACGTAATCAACGAGGTCGAGACACATGTGGCAGGCCGGGTTGTCGAAATTTTTGTGCAGGATGGACAGCCTGTAGAGTATGGACAACCCTTGATGACCATCGATAGCTCAGAGGAGGTCTAGGCGGCATGTATCTGCCAGATGACCTGGATGCTTCCTCTGTTATCAGTGTTGCGGGACTTGCTCTGTATCTGAAAGAGCTGTTGGAGACAAATGACATCTTGCAAAATATATGGGTGCATGGTGAGGTCTCTAACTGCAAAACCTATCCTTCGGGTCATTGCTATTTCACCTTGAAAGAAGGGGATGCCCAGATACCCTGCGTATTTTTCAAGTACTCACGCATGCGTTCCTCTGCGCCTGAATTGCGTAATGGTATGGCCGTGGCAGTGAACGGTCGTGTGGCCTTTTATCCGCGCGATGGGAAGGTGCAGTTCTATGCTGAAAGCGTCAAATTGATAGGTGAGGGAGCGCTCTTTCAACGCTTCGAGCAACTCAAAGCACGTCTTGCGGCAGAGGGACTTTTTGATGCCGAGCGGAAGCGACCACTACCCCTTCAACCCGCTATGATCGGTATCGTCACTTCGCTGCAGGCAGCCGCGCTACGTGATATGCTACGTGTGTTGCGTACAAGATATCCGCTCACCCAGGTGGTAATCTCTCCTGCACAAGTGCAGGGAGACGAGGCAGCGGCTTCAATTGCAGCCGCGCTGGATCTGCTGAATGAACATGGAGAGGTCGAAGTAATTCTCGTTGGGCGTGGTGGAGGCTCAATAGAAGAGCTTTGGGCATTCAACGAAGAGGTGGTGGCGCGTGCAATAGCTCGTTCGCGTATTCCAGTGATCAGTGGAGTAGGTCATGAAACAGATTTCACGATAGCTGATTTTGTCGCGGACCATCGTGCATCCACGCCGACTGCAGCGGCTACGGCAGCCGTTCCTGATATTGAGGCGTGGCGTGTGGATGTAGTGGAAAAGCAACAACTCTTGAGCGATGTGATGCGAGAGCGTCTCTACGATCTTAGCGATCAGTTGGAGCAGGAGCGGCACGACCTCCGGCGCGTAAGTCCGCTTACTCTAATTAATGGTCATCGACAACAACTTGACGAGGCTACCGAACGATTGCAGATGCATGTGCAGCATAGCATTTCGCTGCGTAGCGAACGGCTACGGGGAGTCGCATTACAGCTTCATTCTTTAAGTCCTCTGCTCACAATTGCACGCGGTTATGCTGTAGTGCGCCGAGAAGGGGATAAGAGTATCGTCAGTAGCGTGCAGCAGGTGCAAAGCGGTGATCAATTAACCATCCAGGTACAGGATGGTCATATTCCGGTCGAAGTTCGTCCTTAGGTGAAGGTGGGAAGAGAAAAATGGAAGAGTTGACATTTGAAGAAGCATTCGCGCAACTTGAAGCTGCAATAGCTGCATTGCAAGATGGGCAGATGCCGCTTGAGAGCGCGTTACAATATTATCAAGATGGTATGAAATTGGCGCAGTATTGTAATGAACTCTTGCAAAAAGCAGAATTAAGCGTTCAACAGTTAAGCGTTAATAGTGCCGGTACGCTGTCGATACAGCCCCTTGACCTCTAGAAGGGGACGTTTATGAATACCACACTTTTCGAGAATCGTGCCTTGCTGGCAGCGTTTCTAGCCTGGGCCATTGCGCAGGTGACAAAGACAATTTATGAACTGTTTAAACAAAGGAAACTGGTTATTGGGCGCCTTGTTTCGTCGGGAGGGATGCCCAGTTCGCATTCGGCACTCGTCACTGGCCTGGCCACTGCGACCGGGCGGCTGGCCGGGGTTGGCTCGGTAGCGTTTGCCATAACCGTAGTGCTGGCAAGCATTGTGATGTATGATGCGGCAGGTGTACGGCGGGCTGTAAGCATCCAGGCCCGAATCCTCAATCAGATGATTGATGAAGCATTTCAAGGACATCCTTTTGCCGAGAAGCGCCTGCGTGAATTAATAGGTCATACGCCGATCCAGGTCTTCGCAGGTGGATTGCTTGGCATTGGTGTAGGTTTGCTTGTGACCCTTTAACAACTTCTGTGGGAGTACCTTCTGGCTGAAACCAGGGGTATTCTTGCCGCAGATCGGGTAAATTTCTTATAGAAGAAAGCTCGCAATTCATCCTCGAAAAAATAAAATGCTGGCCGTATATAAAATACCAATGGAAAATGTGCATCTCATCAAAGGGATTGAGTATATTCTATGGATTGTGAGGTTTTACCTGCTGATTTTATTGAAATTTACTGATCTGCGGGTTATAGTATCTAGTAGAACATTGCTAAATTCTGAATAGAGTAGCCCGATTGGTTCAATTTTTTTTGTATGGTTGGAAAGTGTAATACAATATGAAGTTGTAGACGTTATCTGAGTGTATACTGTAGAGGGAAGAGTATACATTTACTTAGTAGTTTACAGAGCTATGCGCTCAAGTGTAATGCCAGAGAGAGAGCGTATATGCCTCTGTTCTGTTTGGAATGCCAGTTCAGACAGTGTTCTTCGTATGCTGTGGGGCATATATTGACACATTTATATCTTTCCACCTTTCAGGAAGGATGAGGTTCGCCGTTATAGGTCTATTTGGCGTGGTGATATTGTTGGGGACTACGAAATATTTCGCTGCGGCCGGTACGATCTAGAGTCTTGTAGGGGAAGAGATAAGCATGCGTCGATATAATAAGTAAAGCATAATGTAATGGATTTACGAGTAGAGAGGAACTACTATGAAGTTACTGGTCGTTGATAGTGATCGCGATCTTGTCGAGATGCTCACAAGTTGGCTCAAGACGCTTGGTTATGAGGTATATCGTGCCTATACGGCTGAGAGAGCCAGAAGCGAGTGGATAGAACAGCGACCTGATATCGTGATTATGGATACAGCACTCAAGGATGTAGACATGCTGACCATGTGTCGCGAATTACGCAATAAGCATGATGCGCTGGTTCTCGTGGTGACTGACGAGAAGGATGTGCGGGATGAGGTACGTTGTCTGGAGTCTGGGGCTGATGATTACCTGCGCAAGCCGTTCTTTCCCTCTCAATTGCTGGCACGTATTCGGGCGGTAAGCCGAAGGGCTCGTTCTAGTCTGGAGCGGCGACCTTCTTCCATCGTGACGGTTGGTCCTATTTGCATTGATTCGCTTCATAACGAAGTGACGGTTCATGGAAAAACGATGCGTCTGACGCCGACGGAAAGTAAGCTTCTCCACTTGCTTGCTATTAGTGCAAATGATGTGTGTACAGCCAATCAAATTGTGACTCATGTATGGGGCTATGATGGGGAGGGAGACGCTGGATTGATAAAAGCCCATATACGTCATCTGCGTCAGAAGGTTGAGCCTGATTTCAGTAATCCTCGATATATTCTTACGGTACCAGGGGTGGGATATACGCTCATCCGTCGCCCGGGTGAAGAGGTAGATACGAAAGATGCGCCTCGCCCATTACGGGTTGTCTCCATGTAACCTCTTTTGTATCTCATAAATTCAATAAATGGAAGAGGCGTAGGGATGACCCTACGCCTCTTCCGGCTGTTTTCCTCTCGAAGAATGCTGACCCCGAGAAAATTTCCTCTGGGATGCTCAAGATGCTTTCCGTATAAAATTCTCTATCCATTCTTCCTTCTTTTATACGTATCTCTATGTGTTTTACTATCTTATTTGCACATTGCTGGCTTATTCTGTATAGAGATACTTGCCTGAGGAAAAGGAGATTCGTGCGGGTTATGCCAGATAGGAAGAGGGAAAAGCTGATTAATTATGGATTACCAGATGCTATGATTTCAAGATTGTGGACGTTACGACGTATACCGGGACGGTATCGCCGTCTTTTGCCAGTTGCCGTAATGAAACGCCATCAGTGTGTGGTCATTGGGGGGGACCAGAGTATACTAACTGTAGCTATTACAGAGCCCGAGAATACCTGTATATTGAATATACTCAGTACGTTGACCGGGCGTACTATCTTTCCTGTACTTATTGATCCGGTGCGAATGCGTTTGCTTATTCGTCGTATAGAGCGTATGGAGTATGCTCATTATGCTCCTACTGATAGTTTAGCGCTCTATTATACCCTTCAACAACGCTCTATGCTGTTGTTTCTCATATCCCACTATCAGGATTATTTTGAAAAGTGAGATTGGTTGCTCAGGAGGTAAGTTGGTCATGGAGAACTTTTATGTTCATCCTTCTGCTGAGGTTGAAGCTGGAGCGCAGGTTGGTGAGGGGACACGTATCTGGCGTCAGGCGCATGTGCGTGCGCAGGCACAGATCGGTGAGATGTGTAACATTGGAAAAGGGGTGTATGTTGAGTCGCATGTACGTATCGGTTCGCGCGTGAAAATTCAGAATCATGTCTCTGTTTTTGAAGGAGTGACGATTGAAGATGGCGTTTTCGTTGGCCCTCATGTGTGTTTTACCAATGATATGTTCCCGCGTGCGATCACTCCTGATGGCAAGCTAAAAAGCGCTGATGATTGGGAAGTGACGCCCACGCTCGTGTGTTATGGAGCCTCTATTGGTGCTGGCGCGGTGATCGTCTGTGGTGTGACTATTGGCAAGTTCGCGCTGATTGGTGCTGGTGCGGTTGTGACAAAAGATGTGCCAGCCCATGCTCTGGTTTTTGGTAATCCCGCTCGTGTGCATGGCTATGTATGTCGTTGCGCACGTCGTTTCTCGACAGTGGAGCAACAGGAGGATGGGAAGGTGGTAGGATGGTGCGAGTTTTGTCATCAGGCGTATCAGTTAGTAGGAGCATCCCCTTGTGGGTGCCCACTTCCCGATGAGGCACGCGGGCACCCACAAGGGGATGCTCCTACTCTACCCAATAATTCTAGAAGCGGGTATCCACAAAGGGATGCTCCTACTCTACCCAATAATTCTAGTGGCTTGACAGAGTGAGGTGCTTCTTTGTATCATCATTCTACGATGTGCTCATTTTTGTACCTTACTCGTTGTATTTATTAGATGTTGCCTGGTAAGCCAGGTTAAAGGTAACGTGTTGTGCCCCAAGCAAACCTTTTCGGCCCTGCGTGGCAAGGTTCATTGCAAGACCTTGCCAATATTGTGCAGCAGGTCAGACGAATGCGGACGTTTGGTCGTCTCACGCTTCGTAATACAGAGCGCTTTAGTATAGCCCATTTCTATTTTCGTGCAGGTAAGTTGGCGCAGGTCGTTGGTAATCGTGGTGATGCTCGCTTGATTTTGCACGAATTGCGAGAATGGAGGCATGCGTTTATCCACTTTGATCGTGGTATTACGACGGATGATGAAATTATTGGGAGCGAGTATGAGCGCTTTCTCGATGAGGTGCTGGTGCATCTTCATCAGCAGGGGCTTGTGACGCTTCCTCAGTTGCCGAAGATTATTGATAGTCATATTGTTGCGGTCGATGAAGGCCAACAGCTTATTGCTCCCTGGGAATGGCAAGTACTTATCGAGGGGACGCGTCGTGTTTCTCTGGCCGTTGGGCGTCTGGTAGGTCCGGGGCAAGGGTTAAAGGTATTGGGCGGTATCCTTGATGATTGTGCCTCTACGTTTCCTGCTTTTGCCAGTTTGCAGATTGCCTCGGATGGGTACCTGCAGGTAGTTGATCGTTCGTTCCTTGATCGGATGTCGCGCGAGGAATTGTTCAAAGGGTTTACCGCTCTGATTACGGCCTGTCAAGGTTTTTGTTCTCCTGTTATCGGCACGCGGGAGGCCCATCGGTTGATTGTGCGGGCGCTCAAGGAGATTGGTCCTGTCCTGGAGGATATGGGTGTATTTCAGGTGGATAATCAGTTATTTTCTGGCCGTAGCTCCTGAATGTGCCTCTCGTCACAGCAGAGTGCGACGAGAGACGATGTGCTTCAGATGGAAGAGAACCATGAACCCTATTGAGTCATCTCGCGCACAATGGTGTTGACGCGTTTTCCATCAGCACGGCCTCGCGTTTCTTTGGAGGCGAGGGGCATCACCTTGCGGAAATCTTTGCCATTGTCCGCGATTAAGTGCGTGACAATGGTGCGGATATCGTCGTCGCTGAGTTGTCCAGCCTGCACGTATGCCTGCAATATATCCAGTTCGTGCTGTTCTTTTTCTACCAGATCGTTGCGCCCGCCCTGTTTATACAGCGGAATGGCCTGGTTCCGCTTTTTAATTTCCTGCTCCAATACTTTCAATGCATCGGCTTCAGTCAGGGGCTGGCCATACTCAGGATTTTTGCGGTCGGTACGTGCGACCTCAAGGTTATGTATTGCGCCCAGTGCCATACGTAATGTATCAAGGCGGGATTGATCGCGTGCTTTCTGCGCATTCACTATATCTTTTCGCAGTTGCTGTTCGATAGGAAATTCTTCTCGTGCCATAATGCTCCTCGGGTCGTGATAATGTTGATTATGGCATTTAGTATACTATGTTGGTCAACACGGCCCCTCCATGAGCGCGACCTCGCCTAAAAGGGGTGGGTGAATTTCCCAATTGAGCTTACGAAGGAAGCGTATACGCGGCGGTATTGTCAGGAATAGCATTGCTCAAGGCCGGTTGTTGGACGGGAGTTGCTGCCGTGCTACTTGCTGGTGTTGTGTCGCCTGTTTCATTATCAATTGGGGGAGCAAGTTGCAGATGAAGTGGAAGAGTGAAATGGAAACAAGAGCCATGATCCAGTTCACTTTCCACCCAGACCTTGCCTGCATGCATTTCAACGATCTGGCGCACAATGGGGAGTCCCAGCCCGGTTCCCTGAATATACTGGGTGGTTGCTGAATGAATACGACTATAGGGAATAAACACCTGGTCGAGCAGGTCTGGATGAATGCCCATACCCTCATCTTGCACAGAGATATGTACATCTGAGCCTTCCAATGTGGAACGTACCAGGATGTCTCCTCCATGAGGTGAATACTTGACCGCGTTAGAGAGCAGGTTTGTCATGACTTGCATGAGTTTATCACGATCTGCCTGTATAGTGGGGAGACGATCATCTCCCTGGAAAGAGAAGGTATGCCATAATGAAGTCCGACGTGTGCGTTCAACGGCTTCCTCTAGAAGAGCGTTGAGATCGACGGTTTCTGGCAATAACTCCATTTTGCCTGATTGTATCTTTTCCAGGTCAAGCAAGTTGTCAATCATGCGATGAAGGCGAAGGGCATCGGTGTGAATATCGTTTGCGTACTCTTTAATTTCTGAGGTATCAAAGTCTTCATCGCGTAGAAGGGCGCTAAATCCTTGAATGCTCGTCAGCGTTGCTCTGAATTCGTGGCTGATGACGGAAATAAAATTGCGCTGCGCCTGATTTAATTGCAAAAGGGTCATACCGGCTTGCTCTGCATCCCGTTTCGCCTGCTGTTCCCGTGAGAGCAAGAAAGCGAGTTTTTGTTCGGTGAACTTACAATTCTGAATGTCTGTGCTAGTACCAAACCATTTAATGACGTTCCCGTGAGCGTCTTTTACTGGTAGAGCGCGGCTCAGATGCCAGCAATAGGTGTTATCAGAAGTTCGTTTAAGGCGATACTCAATCTCGTAGTTCTCGCCAGTTTTCACCGCATTCATCCATGCTTCAAGGCATTGCTGCAAGTCGTCCGGGTGTAATACGGAGGCCCAGCCCCAGCCCTGCGTCTGAGTGAATGTCATCCCTGTATATTCAAACCATTTTTGATTATAGTAATCGAGCCAGCCATCGGGACGAGCTGTCCAGACGATTTGAGGCATCGTATCCGCTAATAGGCGAAAGTTGCGTTCACTCTGAAGGAGCTCTTGTTGTTGTTGTGAATAATCAGTCATATAACTAACGTTCTTTCTTATTGTCTGAAGCACTACGGAAAATCAGTAACAATTGTAGAATTTATACATTCTTACCTTTCATGTGTCCTATATGTGCAAAGACAATTGAGAATACGTGAGTGATTCTACTTTCATTATCCTACCTGATACCAGTATACAAAGATGATAAATAGAAAGTTATGAATGCAAGGTTCCTTCTCCTATGCTTTATAGGACAGAGTGACCATATCCTCCTCCTTGAACATGGTATTTTTATGGATACCATGTCTTTTGATGTACAGAGTAGAATAAGCAGGAAGGAATTTGCTGAAGTGCGACGTACAGGGAGAGTATGTTCTGAGGCGCATCTTAGACATTTTTATGGTAAGCTCTAGTTCTTTCTGTTATTATCCATGGAGGAAAGAAATGGATAACGATAACCAGCGGCTGAGCAGTGCTGCTCGTTCTGAGGTGATCGATACGATTATCAATAAGCTTCATACCCATTATATCTTCCCTGATGTTGCAGAAGAGGTCGCACTGATGTTGCATCAGAGGCAAAGTCGCGGCGAATACGACGCGATGGGTGAGGGAGAACAGTTTGCGGAAGTGCTGACCGCTCATATGCGAGAGGTCAGCAAAGATCCACACCTTATTGTCTTTTATGAGCGTCAGGAAGCAGATGCTGATGAGAATACGACTTTCTCCGCAGGTGGAAGAGATATGGGAGCGATATTCAACTATGGGTTTGAGAAAGTAGAGCGGTTGGCTGGAAACATTGGCTATCTCTGTATCGATACCTTTTTTTCTCCTACTGTCGCCTTCCGTGCGGCAATTACCACCATGTATTTTATTGCTCATACCAATGCACTGATTATTGATCTCCGTGTAGCGGGTGGTGGCGATCTATCAATGGTCAAATTCTTTGCCAGCTACTTTTTCCTTCCCGATCCGATCCACCTGAATGACATCTATTGGCGTAGTAGTAACAGTATGCAACAATACTGGACGCTCCCTTATATTCCCGGTCATCGTTATGCGAACAAGCCTGTCTATATTCTGACGAGCCGGGCGACCTCCTCAATTGCCGAAGCATTTGCCTACGATTTGCAGAGCGAGAAACGCGCAACGATCATTGGCGAAATCACTGCTGGCGAGGCCAATCCCCTTGAGCGTTTCCATCTTGCAGCTCATTTTGCCAGTTGGATACCGGTGGGGCGTATCACCAATCCCGTGACGGAAACGAACTGGGAGGGTGTTGGGGTGCGGCCAGATGTTGAAGTAACGCGGGAAAATGCTCTGAATGCTGCTTATACCCTTGCACTCAAATACGTTCTGGGCAGTAATGGGCATGTGCAAAATCCTGCTCAGCAGGCTCTGGAGAAAGAGATACGGGCGGTGCTTGCGCAGCAAGGTTGAGATCAGAAACGTGATACAATAAGAGGCAAGTATAATAAAGACTCCAACATGTCTTCAAGAGGGACGGGACCTCTTTTTCCACACAATGAAGTGTTTGAACAAGGAGCAAATTTCATGGCAAAAGTTTTTGAAAGTGTTGTATCGCGTGCACAAACGCCCTTTATAAACGAAGCTGTCGTTGATTTCACAAAAGAAGAAAACAGGCGAGCTCAGGCCGAGGCATTAGAACAGGTCAGAAGCGAGTTTGGGCGTACCTATCCATTGATTATCGGCGGCAAGAAGATCGCGAATGAAGATACGTTTGCCTCCATTAATCCTTCGCAACCGGGCCAGGCGGTGGGCTATTTTGCACGCGCCAGCGTTGAGCAAGCCAATGAGGCAGTACAGGCCGCAAATGCCACGTTCGAGACATGGAAGCGCGTTCCGGCAGAAGAGCGGGCAGGATATCTCTTCAAGGCTGCTGATCTGTTGCGTCAGCGCCGTTTCATTATGAACGCCTGGATGATTTATGAGGTTGGTAAGAGCTGGATCGAGGCCGATGCTGATACCGCTGAAGCCATAGACTTCCTCGAATTTTACGCTCGTGAGATGCTGCGGCTGGCCGATGAGCAACCAATGACGCGTATCGCGAGCGAAGAGAATAAGCTGTTCTATATTCCATTGGGCGTTGGCGCGGTTATTCCGCCGTGGAACTTTCCTTGCGCTATTATGATTGGTATGACCAGCGCGGCATTTGTGGCGGGCAACACCGTTATTCTCAAACCGGCAAGTACAGCGGCGGCCATTGCAGCAGAATTTATGCGCATCCTGGAAGCCGTTGGATTGCCAGCGGGCGTCGTCAATTTTCTGCCGGGATCGGGTGCCGTAGTCGGCGATGCGCTGGTGGATAATCCACAACTGCGTTTTATTGCCTTTACGGGATCGCGCGACGTGGGTTTACGTATCTACGAGCGAGCATCGAAGCATCAGCCGGGACAGCGCTGGCTGAAACGCTCTATCCTGGAGATGGGCGGCAAAGATGCAGTGGTGGTGGATGAAACCGCCGACCTGGATGCTGCTGCTGAGGCCATTGTTGCATCCGCGTTTGGCTTCCAGGGCCAGAAATGTTCCGCTGGCTCCCGTGCTATTATTGTTGGGCAGGTTTACGACACGGTTTTACAGAAAGTGGTCGAGCGAGCGAAAAAGCTAACACTGGGCGATGTGACGAAGCCTGAGACCTATATGGGCCCGGTCATCGACGAGAATGCGCTGAAGAAGATTCTTGAATATATCGAGATTGGCAAGGGTGAGGGGCGTCTCGTGCTTGGGGGCGGCCACTCTGGTCCTGGCTACTTCATCGAGCCTACCATTATTGCCGATGTGGATCCGCACGCACGGATCGCACAGGAAGAGGTCTTTGGTCCTGTGCTGGCGGTCATCAAGGCCAGAGATTTTGATGATGCACTGCATATAGCCAATGATACCGAATATGGTTTGACCGGCTCGCTCTACTCACGGAATGCGGAGCGCATTGAACGGGCTAAAGAAGAGTATCACGTTGGCAATTTGTACTTCAATCGCAAGAGTACAGGCGCTCTTGTAGGCGTTCATCCTTTCGGTGGCTTCAACATGTCCGGGACAGATTCAAAGGCGGGTGGTAGAGATTACCTGCTCCTGTTCACGCAGGCAAAGGCCATTTCGGCAAAGAAATAAGAAAAAGGAGCAGATTTTGGTAGCGGCAACACAAATACGCTCAGGAGTATGGCAGATCTCCTTGCCTTTTCTGGGCGAACCCGGCATCGTCGGATCTTATCTACTGAATGGAGGAGATGAGGTTGCGCTCATCGATCCCGGTCCCGGCAGTATGCTTGAAGCACAACTGGCAGCAATTCACGAGTCTGGCCTGAATCCAGATGATGTGACACATATAGTCCTGACCCATATTCACCTGGATCATGCTGGTATGACTGGTTCCCTGTTACGTCATATGCCAAAGGCGACGGTGTATGTACATAGCAAGGGAGCGCCACATCTTATCGATACGTCGAAGGTTATAGCAAGCGCGGAACGTATCTATGGCGAGCGTATGCAGGAGCTGTGGGGCGCGATAGAACCCGTACCCCAGGAGCGTCTGAAGGTGATTGAGGATGGCGATGTCCTGAATATGGTTGGGCGGCGTCTGGAGGTCCATTATACGCCTGGGCATGCTGTTCATCATGTGGTCTTCTTTGATGTGCATTCAGGCGAGCTCTTTGCGGGAGATGTAGCGGGCGTGCGCTTGCAAGGTATCGATTATGTGCGACCACCCACGCCACCACCTGACCTGGATATAGAAGCATGGTCGGCCAGTATCGATAAGATCAAAAAGCTGCGCCCGGACGTGTTGTATATAGCGCACTTCGGACCCACGAAAAATGTAACGTCGCACCTCGAACGTCTACGCGAAAAGCTCTATTCCTGGGGCGATTTTGTGCTGGTAGCTATGCGCGATGGTAAAAACGAGGCAGAGATTACTGAAATGCTTATCAAGCAAACTCAGCCGGAACTACAACGTGCAACCAGCGATGCTCAGGTGATAGCACGTTATGAGATCGCGACGAATTATGCAATGACGGTGCAGGGATATATGCGTTATTGGAGGAAGAAACATCCGGAGCGATTGTAAGGGACAGCGTATAATGCTATCTTGAGACGCCCCACGAGGTTTGTGGGGCGTCTTTGTTCATATTCTTACCTAAACATTGTGCGTGCGCCTGCGTACCAGGAACATTGGTCATCGGGAAACGGGCGCACGCAAGGTGACACTCTTACTATTGTGGTAGAGATGCAAATAATGTATACTAATTATACTGGACTTGAGAGCATGTTCGTCATATATAACATATTGTATATGGCGAATGTTAAATCTTCTATTATACATCTTCAGAGCGAGAAAGGAAATCGATAAGAGCGGAGTCGTACGCCTTTTTAGATCTTTATTAAATTTATAGTTAAAGAGAGGTACTTCGTGAATAATTATCCTTTTGAGCCTGGGCAGCAAACTCCTTATGGGCCCTATCAACCAGGAGGTCCATCTGTGCCGCCGCCTCCGCCTCCACCCCCGTATCAGCCTGTAAGTACACCCCCACCATATCAATCAATTGATCAATATGCGCCGACATTGCCTATGAATCCGTATATGCCCTCACCACCCGTTGATCCCCGAGGTCAACCCAAAAAACGCTCCGGGTCGTAATCATCACTGTGGTGATATTGCTTATCGCGGCTGCCAGCATTGTGAGCGTGTTTGTCATTCGCAACGTAACTGGATCCGTCCCGTCTCCTACGCCGACGCCTGTGCCCTATCCTTCGCTGGCAAATGCATACAGCGGCCTGGCACATAACATAACGTACAATGAGGATGCGGATATGGCGATGACCGCAGTTACGCAGGATGGGAGCAAGATCAATGGTTCGATTCAGTTTGGGCTACCTCTGCTCGGTGTTGGCACATTTAATGGTACTGTCAGCCGTACTGGCGCGATTCGGTTTGCGATTACCAGCAGCGACTCTGGCGGAAGTCCCACTTCGACATTTGTTGGTGTGGTAGATAAGCAAGGATCGATGAGTGGGACATACAGTATAAATGATGGGCAGAAGGGGACATGGAAAGCATCGCCGGCGACCTCGCCTGTGATATATCCTTTGCTGTTCGCGAATTACAGCGGGAACTTCAACAATACGGCAACTGGGAAAAGTGGCACTATGACGCTAGTGATTATCACGCAGAACCAGCAGAATTTTACCGGCATGTTCGATACATCGATTTCGGTAACTGGGACGGTTGGTACTGATAATAGTATTCAATTTACTGGCGCTGATAGTAATGGAGGGCCTGTTGCCTTTAGCGGAACTGTTAATGTTGATGGCTCCTTGAATGGCACCTATAAGGCCAGTTCTGGCGGGGCAGGCACCTGGAAGGTGACGCCGGGCGCGAAATAATACTCCAATAGTGTAGGGGCACGGGATTATAAATGGCGCTCTTATACTATTAACGTGCATGGGCTTATAAATGGTGCTCTTATACTATTAACGTGCATGGGCTTATAAATGGTGCCCCTACATTTGGGATACAAAAAGCATCTCATGGATTGATCATCTGTAAACGTCGATACACTTCTGTATCTTTGTAATTGCCTGCTGACTGTTTTTAAATTGGATGGCTAGCATGCCAATTGCCAGAGCACCTTCAATGAAGCGGCTATCGTCGTCAATAAAGAGCGCTTCTTGAGGGTGTACATTCAGGCGCTGAGCGGCAAGCTGGAAGAATTCTGGTTGTGGCTTTCTCATTTTCTCTTCGGCTGAGATAATAATGGTGTCAACTTCACGGTCCAGATGGAAGCGCTGTGTTATCAGCCTGCGCACATCATAGGGAGCGTTGCTGAGAATGGCTATTTTGTAGTATGGTCGTAATGTACGGATCAATGCAATCAGTTCGGTATTGAGGCGATTGGCTGAGAAAAAGATGTTCGCGATATCCTGCCAGTTTTGAGAGTCGTCGCCAATCCTGCGTGCGACATCCTGCCATAACTCAGATGCAGATATACGTCCTGTTACGGCTTCTTTAAATTGAGGCGTGCTCAACATAATTTGTTGAAGTCCATTCTCTGCTAATCCCATATGTTTTTCATAGGCATGACGTTGGGTGAAGTCTTCGGCAAGGAAAAGAACGTCGAAGAGATCGAAGATGACGGCCTTGATCGGCATAGTTGTGACTCCTGACTGTGAACTTCCCACTTGTAGAATTGCTCTATTTTCGTTATTTTATAATAGAGGGATATTGAAATTGCAATAGTACTTGCGAGGGATAACTGATGCAACGTGAATGGATGGTGACTTGCGGCATGTCTGATGTTGATCGCAACGGAATATTGCCAGAAGAGGAGAATTCTAATGTCTGCAACAGCGATTGAATTGCCCCTGTTTCCGTTAAATTTAGTGCTTTTTCCTGGAACTGTATCGCCGTTGCATATCTTTGAGATGCGTTATCGCCAGATGATTCTCGATTGCCGACGAGAAGATAGGCCTTTTGGGATCGTACTCGCACGTCCGGAGAGTGAGCATCTCAATGAGAAGCCCTATCCAGTGGGAACGATGGTGGACATAAGCAATCTAACGCGCATGGAGGATGGTCGGTATACATTTATGGCGATTGGCACAAAGCGTTTTCGCATCGTCAGTGAGCATCGTAAGCGGCCCTATCTTTCTGGATTGGTTGAGCCATTCGGGGATGTTGCCGAGTCGGAGCATGAGCTTTCCACGCTCAGGCAACAGGCGCATGGCCTATTTAACGAATATCTCGGAATGTTGCTGGAAGCGTCGGATGGCAACAAAAATCTCGATACGAATTTGCCAGAAGTGCCAGAAGATCTGTCGCATTTCATCGCCTATTTCCTGGACATTCAGGAGGAGCGCAAGCAGTACTTTCTGGAACTCACCTCGACGCGTCAACGTTTACAAGAGGAGATAACCATTTTGCGCCGCGAGGTGCCTTTTATGCGCCAGATCCTCTCACGCGATGTTCCAGAAGATCTGACACGATTGAACTAATTTTTTTATCGATCTTTGTAGGAGTAAAAAATATGACCGAATACGCGAATTTTCGCCAGAAGCTGGACGCTGTATTGCGTACACTGGATGTGCAGCAAGTGCAGAAATTTCTTATAGACGAGAAACAATGGAACGCTGATGCTTTACCCGCTGATCCAGAGTTTTCAATGTATATGATGATTGCAGGTAGTGCTACGTTGCGTGATTTGCATGAGCAGGCACGTGTGTGGCTTGTGAGTAATGGTCACACGGACGACGCGCAGGCTGTGCTGGGGCAGGGGAAGAAGCAGGGAACAAGGACTGGTAAAGGTGAGCCGCAATCCCAGCATAATGCAAAAAATGGAAGAAGTGGAAATCGTTCTCATGAGCAGAAGAGAAAAGGCCCACCGCAGGGGCGCAGTGGGCCGCGCTGAAGCGTTGTTATACGTTCATGTTTTGCGCCTGTTGGGTTTGTGCTTCCTTGACGAGAGCCAGCGGTTTGGCAATAAACCCTGCACAGGCTCCATATTCATGTAATACGGTAATAGTTTCATGCGTCATGAAATACTTACCATTCCCTACCACACAATCATTCATTACCAGGAGCACGCTAAAGCTGGTTTCAACGGGCATCATTTGCAAGACCTTGACCAGTTCCGCCAGATCGGCTATATCTATCCTCTGGGGGTTGACAATGGTATCTTGCAGTGCAACCTTTTCGGGGTAGATGTACAATTCGGCATGACCGATACTTAAAGTGTTCATTTATATTCTATCCTCTCCTCTACGACTACAATAAACGTATGGGTTATATATAGTAAGATTCAGCCGGGGTTTTCGTTTCAGATAAGATGTAATGACCTTTAAGGCTTAGAGTATCTGCCAGCCTTGCCGAAATAGCCACAGGACGGCTTCGCCTACCCCTCTATCTTCGATTCTATAGATTGGTTGATCTCCCATAGGTTGCCTTCTGGATCGGCAAAGTGTGCCGTGCGCAATCCCCAGGGCTGGTCTGTTGGGGGTCTGAGGAACGTGACTCCCTCTGCCTTGAGCGCCTTATATGCGGCGTCGACATCCTCGACACCAGCGGCCAGAACTACGCGAGGAGCTCCATCGATCTTGAACTCATTAGGATCTGAGCCTAGCAGGTCTGCGGCACCTGAGACCGAGAGCAGGATCAAGTACCGTTCTTGCAGAAGGAAAGTGGAAGAATTGGCATCGCTCCCTGTATAGGGAAGTTTGAAAGTGTCCCGATAAAATGTCGTACATCTGGCCAGGTCTTGGACGAACACTACCGTCGCGATTATCCCGTTAATCATGCTTTATACCTCTTTATTTACCAATGGGTTAAAGACATGAGTTATCCCGAATTTTGTTTCAAAAATTCAAAAAAGTGGGGCCCAGAGGGCGACTGCCCTTTGCAATCCCGCCTCTCAAGCCACTTGAGAGGCATCGAACGCCAATTTGAAAAATTCGGGATAACGCATGTCGTTGTAATTCAAGAGTAATACTCAGGCTTCCACTTTCTTATGCTGTGCATGGTTCGCAACAATCTCTTGCTGTACGTTCGCTGGCACCTCTTCGTACTGCGAAAACTCCATTTTGAAGGAGCCGCGTCCTTGAGTGATGGAGCGCAGATCGGTTGCGTAGCGCAACATTTCCGCCTGGGGAACATTCGCCGTAATCTGCTGCATACCGTTGCTCAGCGAGTCCATGCCAAGCACGCGTCCACGCCTGGTATTGATATCGCTCATCACATCGCCCATATTGTTCTCTGGAACGGTAATGGTGACGTTCATGATTGGTTCCAGTAAAGCAGGGTTGGCCAGGGGAACGGCTTCATGCATGCCCAATGAAGCTGCAACTTCAAAAGACTGTGCGGAAGAGTCGACGGGGTGATATTTGCCGTCAACCAGAGCGACTTTGACGTAGACCATCGGGTTGCCGGAGAGGAAGCCGCGCTTGAGTGCCTCGCGTACGCCCTTTTCGACGCCGGGAATAAACTGGCCGGGTACGACGCCGCCGACGATCTTGTCTTCGAAGATGAACGTCTCTTCGCTATCGCGTGGCAGTGGCTCGATCTCCAGCCAGACATCGCCAAACTGTCCATGACCGCCGCTTTGCCGTTTGTGACGACCATTGGCGCGTGCCTTCTTGCGGATCGTCTCGCGATAGGAGACGCGGGGCTCCCGTGTCTCCAGATCGACGCCATATTTGCGTTTGATGCCTTCGACCACGATCTGCAGGTGAGCTTCTCCCATACCTGACAGGAGAACTTCGGCGGTTTCAGGGTCGCGCGAGACGAGCAGAGTGCGATCTTCCTGAACGATACGGTTGAGTGCATTGCCCATCTTATCCAGGTCGGCCTGGCTCTTTGGAACGACAGTTACGGTATAGACAGGTTCAGGGAAGTTGATGGGATTCAGCGATTTGCCAGTATCTTTGCCACTGACCAGGGTATCACCGGTATGGGTGTTGGTGAGCTTTGGAGCGGCACCAAAGTCGCCTGCGTAGATCTCAGGGGCTGTTTCCTGCAATTTGCCACGTGGAATGGTGATCTGAGTGATGCGTTCGTCCGCGTTCGTCTGAACATTGTGGAGATGGCTATCGGGTTTAAGCGTGCCACTATAGATGCGGAAGGTAGAGATGGTACCAACCGCGGCGGCGGCGGTCTTAAAGACAAAGAGCGAGAGGGTATCGCCAAAGGCTTGAGCATCCTCTGGAATGGCGTCTGCTGCGCTGGGCAGGTAGTCGACGATGGTATCGAGGAGCGTCTGTATACCGACATTTTTGGTTGCGGAACCGCAGAGCACCGGTATTAACTGACCTGTGCAGGTGCCCTTTTTGACGACCGAGAGAATCTCTTCGTTGCTCAGTTCCTCGCCTTCCAGGAACTTTTCCATGATCTCATCGTCGCTCTCCACGGCGGCTTCGATCAATTGTTCGCGGTATGTAGTCATGCTATCCTGTATATCGGCTGGAACTGCGACTTCCTGTACTTTGTTGCCGCCCTCGAATATGTAGCCCTTTTGAGAGACGAGGTCAACGACGCCCTTGAAGTTTGCCTGTTCGCCTATAGGGATCTGTAAAGGAACAACTTTGACACCGAAATGTGAGCGTAATGATTCGAGTGCCTGTTCAAAAGAAGTATTCTCGCGGTCGAGTTTATTGACCAGGACGATACGTGGAAGATTGCGTTCATCGGCATATTGCCAGGTAAGTTCTGTACCAACTTCTACGCCTTTTTCAGCGGTCACGACCACGAGTGCAGCGTCAGCAACGCGTAAGCCAGCTTTGACTTCGCCGATGAAATCAGCGTAGCCGGGAGTGTCGATAAAATTGATTTTCGTATTTTTCCATTCAACGGGTAGCACTTTAACGTTTAAAGACATGCGTCGTTTGAGCTCATCAGGATCATTATCAGAAATAGAGCTACCTTCGTCAACCTTGCCCTGCCGGGTAACGGCACCACTATCGAAAAGTGCTGCATCCACCAGAGATGTTTTGCCTGCTCCAACGTGTGAGATTAATGCCACATTGCGAATCTGCTCCGCTCTATAAACCTTCATAAAATCCGTTTCCTCCTGAGTTTCTAGCAAGAGGAGGTCTGTCCAGACTGTGTGGGGGTCTGTCGTAGACCGCCTATGCAACACGACCATTAGGGATGGATGTTCCGGTACAGAGAAAAATTATCAACACGCTATTCCGGTTCGGTAGGTGTAGTATATCAGCTATGGACTTTTTGTTCAACTCACACAATATTCCCCATCTCGTGTTGTGCTCTCAACACCTTTTTATCGAACTTCCCAACACTGGTCTTAGGAATAGCATCGATGAAGACAACCTCATCGGGCAACCACCATTTAGCGACCTGGGGGCGCAGGAAGTCGAGTATCTCTTCACTCGTGACTTTACCTACAAAGTCTGGTTTGGGTACTACGTATGCAAGAGGACGCTCAGACCACTTTGGATCGGGAATTGCGACGACACAGGCTTCGAGCACTTTGGGATGGCCCATGATGCGGCCCTCAAGCTCGACGGATGAGATCCATTCGCCGCCCGATTTGACCAGGTCTTTGGTGCGGTCGACCAGTTGAATCATGCCTTCGCTATCGACAACGGCAACATCGCCCGTACGTAGCCAGCCATGTGCAAATTTTGCATCGGATTCAGAGTCGTTATAGTAAGCACGCGCGACCCAGGGGCCTCTCACCTGAAGTTCACCAAAGCTCTGATCGTCCCATGGCACTTCATTGCCGCTCTCGATATCCACAACGCGGAATTCTACACCTGGTAGCATGGTTCCCTGCTTTGCTTTAATGTCGAACTGTTCATCCAGGGACAGGTCTTGCTGATAGCTACGTAGCTTGCAGACTGAGGCCAGCGGCGACGTTTCGGTCATACCCCAGGCCTGGACGATGATGATATTTTTACGATAGAGACCCTCGATCAAGGCACGAGGTACGGCTGAACCGCCGCAGAAGATAGCACGTAGAGCGGATAAGTCAAACCGTTCTTTATCCAGCAAATTCAATAAGCCAATCCAGATCGTTGGCACGCCAGTCGCAAGGGTCACACGCTCTTTATCCATCAATGATGCGATACGCAGCGGGTCCATGAAGCGTCCGGGCAGGACAACTTTCGCTCCCATCATTATAGCGGCATGTGGAAATCCCCACGCGTTGGCATGAAACATGGGTACAATCGGGAGCACGGCGTCATTCTCAGAGAGGGCTGGACCATCGGCCAGACTCACGCCCAGGGAGTGAAGAAAGATCGAGCGGTGACTGTAGATGACGCCTTTAGGATTGGCGGTGGTGCCGGAGGTATAGCACATCGCGGCGGCAGTATTTTCGTCCAGTTCAGGCCAATCATAGGTCGTGGGAGAATCGGCAATAAAGGTTTCATAGTCTACGGAAGGCTGCAACTTATCGGTGGCATAGGGCGCTTCCCCCATAATGACGAACAGCTTCACGGTGGGTATCTGGTCCGCAACTTTCTCCATCACTGGCACCAGGTCGCCATCCACGAAGATAATTTTATCCCCTGCATCATTGATAATATAGACCAGCTGTTCAGCGAAAAGACGAATATTGAGCGTATGCAACATCGCGCCCATGCAAGGAACGGCGTAGTATAGTTCCAGGTGACGATAGGTATTCCAGCCAAAGGTGGCTACACGTTCACTGTCGGTTACTCCGGCCTTTCGCAGGGCATGTGCAAGTTGCTGCGTGCGTTTGCTCCACTCTCCATAGGTATAGCGATGCGGCTCACCATCGGTCTGCGTCACAATCTCTTTACGCGGAAAGTAGCGCTCGGCACGACGGAAAGCGTGTGTGAGGGTCAACTGGTAGTTCATCATTAAACCTTGCATGTGAACGAAACCTCCTCGTTGAAGCCAGGTATACCAATTATCCTGGTAATGGTGAATGACATAATTCTATTCAGCATTATAACATCCACAAGGGGAGAGTAGACTTCCAACGGACACGTTGACACGGCACGGGATTATAATCCCGCCGTGCCCGTAGTTCGTCTCTCCCAGCAGGGCTTGTGAATGCTCCGCCCTCCTCGCGCCTGCGGCGCTCGCAAACGTTTTTTATGGTGTGTTTTTCGGGCATCGCCCGAAAAACACACCATAAAAAACCCAAAAAGGCCTGCGCAGCGGGCCAGGAGTCTGAGAAAAAACGCTAATTCACAAGCCCTGTCTCTCCCAGTATCTTATCTTGACCGGTGCAAAAGAGAGTGCTACTATAAAGCTGAAACCAGTGAAATAAGCTCTGGAAGCAGGAAAAGGAGTGGAGGATTTCTATGATTCCTGTGAGTGTAGAAGGCGTGAGAAGAAACTTTAGTAGTAGCAGCGTCTTTTTGTACTGTGTCACCTTGATTGACGAAAGCAGTCAGCGTATCTTCATCTTCAGCATTGAGCGGCAAGAAACTGCGCCTGGGCTTTGGCAAAACGCCTCTACGTGATGCCCTCGTCAAAGAGTTCAAAGCTTCCCTCCAGGGCAAAGCTCCACCCTTCCCGGAAGAGGATATGGAGCAGAGAAAGAAAAGCTATCTGGCCTTTTTGCTTGGAGAAGATATTCAGACTTGCTAGCAGAATCAATGATCCACACCTTCAATTTCCGATGCAGCAGTAGCCGCGCCATGAGCTGCCGCCCAGCGCAAAGCCTCACCAGCGAGATAGAGGGAACCAGTGGCACAGATCAGGTCATGACGATCAGCCAGGTCAAGGGCAAGATCCATAGCCTGCTCACTCTTTTCAGCCGTGAAAATCTCTACGGAAGGTGCATGTGTGGCAAAGAGTTCTTGCAGGGTTTCGATAGCAACAGCGCGAGGACTGCTCTTCATATGAGTTAGAATAACAATATCGACATCTGCAAGCGCCTGGACGATACCAACGATGTCCTTATCCCGGTTCACGTTTAAGACGACGATCAGACGGTGCAAGGTAAATGATGTACGCAAAGTCTGAATTAGCTTCTGCATCGAATCGGCATTGTGCGCACCATCAATCACAATGGTCGGATTGCTTCCTACAACTTCTATGCGGGCAGGCCAGTGAACGCTGCGCAATCCTTCGCGCAGAGCCTGTTCGTTCCAGTCGACACCGCGTTCTCGTAGCATATCAAGAGTTGCCATAGCGACCGTTGCATTTTCGAGCTGGTGAAGTCCAGCCAGCGGAAGAACAAGATCTGAGTATATATGTTGTGGCGTTTTGATCGTGAAACGTTGCTGAATGGGCAGATCAATACTGTGCTCTTGTAGAATATAAGAATAGCTCAGAGGAGGTAAGCGTCCTGCGTTCACTTCAGCCTGGGCCGGATCTTCTCCTACAACGCCAACACGGATCAGACGAGCATCACGTTGGTGTGCAATCGTTGCGATGGCAAGCAAAGCCTCTGGAGATTGAGCGGATGTGACGACTATGCCATTAGTTTTGATAATACCGGCCTTTTCGGTGGCTATTTTACCCAGCGTGTCGCCAAGAATGGCCATGTGATCGAAGCTGATAGATGTAATTACAGAGACGAGCGGCTGGAGGATGTTTGTTGCATCCAGGCGTCCTCCGATGCCAACTTCGACGACTGCATGCTGCACATGTTGACGATAAAAATAAAGGAAGGCGAGGGCAGTGCCGATTTCATAGGTAATAAATGGGCCAAGCTCATCTTGCGCAATCTTTTCCATCGCGGCCACTATCTCTGGAACAAGGGCGGCAACCTCCTCCTCACTGACGAGGTGACCGTTAACGCGCATGCGCTCACGGAAGGTATGCAGGTCTGGCTGCGTATAGAGGCCAGTGCGTACACCAGCGTGGCGCAATACATTTTCAATTAAGGCTGATGTTGAGCCTTTCCCTTTTGTCCCTGCAACCAGTGTGCTGCTATATTGCTGGTGTGGATTGTCCAGTTGTGCCAGGAGACGAGATATACGCGGCAGATTCTCGCTGCGGTCGCGTGTATATGAACCACCTCGTTCGAAGTCGGTAAAGCTATAAATATAAGCAAGTGCTTCTTGATAATTCAAGATCGTGTATCTCTTTCTATACCCTATCATCCGTCAGAGTAAATGTGCCCCGTACAATAGCATCGCTCATCTTCACCACGCGCATCATCTCGTGAACGTCATGCACGCGTACAATATCAGCACCCTGAGCAATACCGAGCGCGACGGAGGCTGCCGTTCCTTCCAGGCGTTCGGAGGCAGGGAGGCCACCAAGCACTTTACCAATGGTCGATTTACGCGAAGTACCGAGCAAGATAGGACGCCCAAGTGTGCGCAGCTCTCCCAGGCGACGTAGCAATGTGAGGTTCTCTTCTGGTGTGGTGCCAAACCCGATGCCTGGATCGATGATAATGTGCTCCCAGGCGATACCCGCGTTCAGTGCTTGATCGATGCTTCTGGCGAGGAAACGCAGCACGTCGCTGACAATCTCGCGCTTCTGGTAACCGCGCATGTTTGCCATCAAGACGATAGGGACAGTATGTTCCCTGGCAACTGCTGCTATCTCTGGGTCCTGTTGTAAGGCCCAGATATCATTGATAATGCAGGCACCCGCGTTCAGTGCATGTTCTGCTACCTCTGCTTTGTAGGTATCGATAGAGATCATTACTTCGGCGGGCAATACCGTGTGCAGTGCCTCAATTACAGGAATGACGCGTGCCAGTTCCTGCTTGACGGAGATGGTAGCTGCACCGGGACGTGTGGACTCACCGCCCACATCAAGCAGTAGCGCACCCTCCGCCACAAAGCGTTGGGCCTGTACAATGGCACGTTGCACCAGGGCCTCTTCAGAAAGCCCATCACGAGCCAATCCATCGCCGGCAAACGAATTGGGAGTCACATTGACGATCCCCATCACGTAGGTTTGCTGGCCCCAGGTTAATTGATGATGATCCCAGACCGTCGGGGGGTATTGTGCTGACATAAATAGAGGCCTCCTATAAGTTTACGTTTGGGCTACGACGTTCTATCAGTATCAGATATTGAGATTGGACACGTCAAGCATAGTTCCTCGCCGCGAGTACCATATTCCGCACCCCCCCAAATACCCTTCCATGCTATATTTCCTGCGAACTTTTTGCTATACTTATATCCATAGATCGCATCCCATAGCGTCTGTAATTAAAAGCACATGGCCCTGGCCGCAAGGAAAAATAGAGAGAAAATAGCGAGAGGATACTATGCATAATACGGGTGAAATGAAACGATATCAATCACCATCTGTTCACGCGAAACGACGTTGCCATGAATGTAATGAAGAAGCGCTTGGGCGTTGTCCAGATTGCCATTATGGCTTTTGCCAGGATCATTTTCCTAAACAGCAGCACTCACCTTGTGCTGAGAAACAGATGAGAATAGCTCAGACACAGGTCTGTTATGTGTGTGGTACGCAGGTCTACCCCGATCAATGGTCGCTTTCAAGGACGTCTCACTTCGTTGATCAGTTTGTTTGCAAGGGATGCGGACGCCATGTCTGCGACGAACTGCACACCCAACGCAAAACCGATGATGTGGTTATCACACGTGAGGGCTTGCGCGGGCATCGGTATCAATATACCAACCGCTATTGTGACCTGTGTTCGCCATTCTATAGACTCGGGGGTCTGAAAGGACTGGCTGGTGGTATTACAGTGCTTGGTACCATCGCAGTAGCCGTATTCTTTTACCTGCATCCCTAGGGCATTTTCACTTGACGAGTTGTATACTTTCCCTCTGTAGGCGGCAGGGGGTACATCTTTTCTCGACCCGCAGGAGGGTACTGAAACTAACGTACTTGCAGAGAAAGGGGATGAGATGGCCAGTACCTGACCGTCTCTTAACTACCAATTCATGGTTTTATCATCGACGATTTAAAATACGCTTCAACGTCATCACTATGTAATTAATACGGCTCTCCATGCAGCATTTGAACATGCGAACGGGCTGACAGGAAGCACCCTGGCCCCATTTTATGGGCTACTACAGTATCACCTGGGGCAGGTGGATGCTCATTTTGTTCCGACAAAAAACAATGCTGGTAAATTGTTGCGCCCGACATTGCTCTTACTAGCCTATGAGGCAGCAGGAGCGTGGGGACTTGCTAATGAAGTTACTCAGAATTTCAGATTATCTGGAACGTGCATTACCAGCAGCCGTAGCGATAGAACTTACGCACAATTTCACGTTGATTTATGATGATATAGAGGACAGCGACGCCGAACGCCGCCATCGCCCGACGCTATGGAAACTATGGGGCGTTCCTCAGGCGATCAATGCAGGGGATGGCATGTTTTCATTAGCACGCCTGATCTTATGGAATGTTCTTGAAAAAGGTGTAGAGAGCGATATCGCGGTAAAACTGGGAGCGCTCCTCGATTCTGCATGCCTAATAGTGGCGCAAGGGCAGTACCTGGATATAAGCTTTGAAGAACGTCTGGATATTTCCGTCTCTATGTACATTGATATGATCAGTCGCAAGACTGCTGCATTGATGGAATGCGCGTTGGAAATGGGCGCACGCCTGGGCACACGAGATGTGGAGATCATCGAACGCCTGAGCACTTTTGGTAGAGCGATGGGGATTGCTTTTCAGGTTCGCGATGACCTGCTGGGTGTCTGGGCCACAACTGCTGAACTGGGAAAAACTCCGGCTGGCGACGTGTACCGGCGCAAGAAAAGCTTGCCAGTATTACATGCATTGGAACAGGCAGATGCACATGACCAGCGAACATTGCACAGCATTTACCAGCAAGAAGATCCTCTGACAAAAGAACAGGTCGAGCAAGTCCTGGCGATCTTTGAACGGACACATACAAAAGCATATTGCCAGAAATTCCTGGTGCAGCAATGCCAGGCAGCCTACGATGCTCTGGCAAGTGTGCCTCAGCAGACCAGTCCAGTTTCGACACGAGCGCTAGATGATATGGAAACACTGGTTCATTTTGTGGAAGAGACGGCACACTGATAGAGCGTGGGCTTGTAAACGGCGGGCTTGTAAACGGCGGGCTTGTAAACGGCGCCCCTACATCAGTTTCCAGATGGTAACTGTATTGCCGGAAGCGGATGCCAGTTGATCTCCCTGAGGTGACCAGGTCAGGGCATGGATAATATTATTCTGCTTTGTCGTCACGATGGGTTTTTGCTGATTCTGAGAGGGATACCAGATGGTCACGTTCCCATCGCCAGTCCCAACCGCCAGAAAGCGACCATCAGGCGACCATGCTAGACTGCGAACGGCGGTATTGGATGCTTTCAGCATTATAGGGTTATCGACGCACTGATTAGTGATTGTTGCATTCGCCTGCTGCTGGCAGTTTAAACCGTTCCAGATACGTACAGTACCATCATTGCCTCCGGCAGCCAGTTGTGTACCAGTGGATGCAAACGCGAGGGCGCGTACTTCTACTGTTATGTCGTATCCACCATGAATTTCCTGCGCATTGTTTCCCTGCCAGACGCGTACGATACCGCCCTGCGTGCCCGAAGCAACGTCCTGTCCATCAGCAGACCAGGAAACTGCCAGAACAGGTGTGGTATGGCGCTGGAACGTCGCCTGTTGCTGATAATTAGTGGTATTCCAGACAATTACACGGTCATCCTGGCCGGCGGAGGCGACCTGCATTTGATTATGTGCTGCCCAGGCTATGCTGGTAACAGGTTTTGCATGGTTATAAGCTGCTAAGCGTGTTGCGTTCTGGATCGCGTAAAATGAGACCTGGTTCAGCGCACCAGTTACGATGCGCTGGCTATCAGGTGCCCACGCCAATGCCTGGACAGAACCGGGATGGGGAATATCATGTTGCACGGTACCATGGGGATTCCAGATAAAGACATGTGCATCATCGGCTCCACTGGCGAGGAGCGTGCCATCAGGAGACCAGCTCGCTGAACGTACTACCTGTTTATGATTAGTAAAAGTAAAAACCGCCTGTGCCGTAGTGGGGAAGAGTGGTTTCACCGCTGTCTTAGCTGGTTGTGGTGTATGTACTTGTGATACATGCGTCGTATTTGTGCCAGTTATTTGAGGGGCGCCACTTTTATAGCTACGATAAGCGGCGTAGCTCAGAGCACTACCGCCGATCCCCAGTGCAGCGAGACCAAATGTCAAAAAAGCGCGCCGGGGCCATTTCCGTCGTTTTTCCATCAACGGGGGTAAATTACCAGTTGTGTTTCTGACGCTAAGAGGAGCAAAGCCGTCTGCATCGGCGAGAGTTGCGGAAGCGTGTAATGCTGGATCAAACGAAGGTGCAACCGGTGCGTTCTGTAACAGTGTTGCTACGCTCCCATCCAGTACATACGAATCCAGAGCCAGGCGTGCACCGGGCTCTACCCCTGATGCAAGCAAGGTGGAATGTTCAGGCAGAATACGTCCACCGGAAGAATGACGGAGCATATAGACAAGTTTTTTGCCAAAGAGGTCCGTCTGAGGAAGGTTTAATTCCTCAACCAGAGCAGGCACAAGTGCTCCCACAGGAGCATCCGCCACGACCTCCACAGGTCGCACAGATCCAAATGCATTTTCTTCTATTAAGACTTCGAGCTTTTGCATAATTATTCCCACAATTTGAGCTTGTACATAGCCCTTCTTCCATTTTTACCATTCCCGTAGTTAAGTGTATCACGATGACACCTCTTTTCTTTGACAGATAAGTAAAAATGGCTACCAGGGTGCATCCCCAACGTTTCCTCTGAAGGATGGAGAGCCTCCAGGTTAGACTGCGGAGGCTCATTTGCTTGTAGCAAGCGATACGTTGCATAATAAAACTTATCGTTATAGTATCGTTAATGGCGGCACAAACGATGTTCGCCAGCGAAATTTCACAATTTAGAAACACAGCGGTGCTGATACGTGCGAGAAGCGAGCTGTTTTTTTCAGAGAGCGGGGTACACAATGACGCAACCTCTATACGTAATTGGGCACAAAAATTCTGATATGGACTCGGTCGCGTCGGCCTACGCCTATACGCGATTACTACGTTTGCAGGGTGAAGAACAGGCCATCGCTGCACGTAACGGCGAATTGAAGCCGGAGGTACAGTTCGTCCTGGAGCGCTTTCAGATAGAACCGCTGGAGGTACTCGATGATGTCTATCTACAGGTTCGCGATGCGATGCGTCGGGGTGTTACCTCCGTTCATATGAATTAACCACTTTTGGAGGCGGGCCAGCTTTTACAGGAACATGACCGGAGTTCGATGCCTGTAGTGGATTCTGAGAATAAAGTACATGGTATTGTTGCTAATGAAGATTTTGCTAAATTGTTCTTTCTCGACCTTGATCCTCGTGCAGTGAATCGCATACCGTTGCAACGTGACAACCTGGTTCGTGTGCTCAAAGGGCGTGTCCTGGTGGAGGGACGGCGTAAGCTTGGTAATCGTATCCTGGTAGCAGCGATGGAGGCTGATACCATGGCCGACTATATCGAGCAAGGGTGCCTCGTTGTAATCGGAGATCGCGAAGATGCGCAGTTGCTAGCCATCGAACGGGGTGCTGCCGCACTGGTAGTAACTGGTGATCTGCTCGTTTCCGAGCGCACACTGGTAATGGCACGTCAACAAGGCGTTATGGTCATCAGTACGGGGCACCACACTTTTACCACTGTGCGCCTCATTAACCTGAGTATGAGCGTGCAGGATATTATGAATCGTGAGTTTAGTTATTGCCATCCGGAAGATCATATGAGCGAGATTCAAGCGACGCTGGTACGTCGTCGCTCACTGACCGTAGTGGATGCAGAAGGCAAACTTGTCGGTTACCTTTCACGTTCTGATCTCATCAAAGCGCGACCGAAACGTGTGATTCTGGTTGACCATAATGAGCAGTCGCAGGCAGTTGATGGCATTGATGAGGCTGAGGTACTTGGGATTATCGACCATCACCGTATCGCTGATGTGCGCACGAATAAACCAATCATGTTCAGAGCCGATCCGGTCGGATGTACCGGCACTATTATTGTTGGTCTGTATCATGAGGCAGGAGTACCGATTCCACGCGAAGTAGCGGGTCTTTTGCTTGCTGGCCTGCTCTATGATACGCTTATATTGCGTTCACCCACCTGTACTCCGCGTGATGAGCGCGTTGCCGCTGAACTGGCAGAGATCTCAGGTGAGGATATCGACCAATTTGGGCATGCCATCTTTGCAGCCGCTGCCAGCGACCTCAACGAGAAGCCAGCCGAGGCGTTGATTACTTCTGATTTCAAAGAATTCACCGTTGGTGACACCAGGTTTGCTATTGGTACCGTGGAGACAGCTAGCCCGGCGACGATAGAAAAACGCACGCAGGAGCTCCTGGCCGCTATGAAGCGCATCACTCTTGACCGTGGCTATACCTCATTCCTGTTTATGATTGTTGACATCATCAATATGCGCTGTCACCTGCTGGTCTATGGGGGTGAAAACGCAGCTGCTGAAGCCCTGGATGTGCCGCTGGAAAGTGATGGACATTCTTTGATTGTGGAAGGGCTCGTATCACGCAAGAAACAGATGGTTCCACTCCTTCCACGCATTCAGGCGGCGCTCTCCGGAGGTGTGATAGGGAAGTTCTCGCTCCCCAACAAGACATGAAGACACGGGTTTTATAATCGCGGGCGGGTTTAGCACTCTTGTCACTCAACGTGTGCTTATGTTACACTGGTTTCGTCTAAAAGGCTCCCGTTAAAATAACAATTACAACAGGGCTCCTACAAGGGTTCCATCACGATGCACCTGCTGGTCAACGTTGATTAGGGGATGCATTAGCCTTAAGGAGGGCGTTTCATATCGTGAATACCAATTACTATATTTTCGTTCCAATAATTGCGGGAATTCTTGCAATTGCATTTGCTATTTCCCTGGCACGTTATGTTCTGCGTAAAGATACTGGCACTCCTGCTATGCAAAAGGTTGCTGATGATATCTTTAAGGGCGCAATGGCTTTTCTCAATCGCCAATATCGCACTATTGCAATTCTCTCCATTGTAGCTGCTATCGTCGTAGGGCTGGTTCTATCGCTTCTGGGTCAGGGTGATAAAGTGAGCCTGGGGTGGCACACAGCTGTTGCCTTCCTGATAGGTGCGTTCTGCTCTGGCGTTTCCGGTTATGTTGGCATGTATGTAGCGGTACGTTCCAATATTCGCACGGCCAGTGCGGCCACACGTAGTCTAGGAGAGGCTCTGATCGTGGCATTACGTGGTGGGGCCGTTTCAGGCTTTACCGTCGTCGCGCTCTCTTTGCTGGGCACTTCTCTTGTCTTCTGGGCATACGGTGGCTTAACCAATCCCAGTGTGGCACCTTCCTTGATCGTTGGCTTCGGGTTTGGTGCAAGTTTTGTTGCCCTCTTCGCGCAGCTTGGCGGTGGTATCTATACCAAGGCCGCCGATGTAGGTGCGGACCTTGTTGGTAAAGTTGAAGCCAACATTCCTGAAGACGATCCACGCAATCCTGCTGTTATCGCCGATATGGTGGGGGATAACGTTGGCGACTGCGCAGGGCGTGGCGCGGACCTCTTCGAATCGACTGCTGCAGAGAGCATTGGTGCGATGATTCTGGGCGTCACTCTCTATAGCGCAACGCATAATATCGGGTGGATCCTGTTCCCGCTTGTAGTCCATTCTTTCGGTCTGATAGCTTCTGCACTTGGCCTTCTCTACGTTCGCCCCTCGGCGGTTACTGAACCAGACCAGGCGGCCGGGCGCGATCCGGGGGCTATCGCTATGACCCAATTGACGTATGGCTACCTGATCACCTGTGGCGTTGCAGTCATCGGCATGTTTCTGGCAAGCTACCTTCTCCTGAATGGAGCAAAAACCACCACCTTCAATCTGCCTGCCTGGATCTGGTTTGGATTAGCTGGTACAGTGGGCATCTTGCTGAGCATCTCGTTTGTGTACATCACACAATACTATACCGCTGGCACATGGCGTCCAGTGCGTGAGATTGCTGAATTTACCCTGACTGGTCCTGCAACGACGATTATCACCGGGGTTGCTGTCGGGCTCGAATGTGTTGCCGTGCCAGTATTGGCTATCTGCGCTGCACTGGGGTTATCCTTCTTCCTGGGTAGCCAGGTCACCTTTCCCGCAGTTGCGGGTGCGGCTAATGTGATCAATTCTGGTGGTATCTTCGGCACGGCTGTTGCTACTATGGGTATGCTGATGAGTTGCGCTTATGTGCTCTCAATGGATACCTTTGGCCCGATTACCGACAATGCAGGTGGCATCACTGAAATGGGAGGACAGGCTGAGTCTGTACGTGATATTACTGATGCCCTGGATGGTGTTGGGAACACAACCAAAGCGCTTACAAAGGGCTATGGCATTGGCTCGGCAGCGTTGGCCGCTTTCTTGCTCTTCAGTGCCTACCTGAACGTGCTCTACACCTACGAGAAAAACCCTGCTGTCTATAATGTTAATCTTGCCGATATCCCCGTCTTTATCGCGGCCCTGATCGGAATCACACTGATCTTCTTCTTCAGCTCTCTTGCTATCAGAGCGGTAGGTGCTGCTGCCAAACGTATGATTGAAGAAGTACGCCGTCAGTTTCGTGAGAACCCCAAGATCATGGCTGAGAACCCCGAAGATCGCGTTGATCCTGATTACGCACGTTGTGTCGATATCAGCACACGTGGAGCCCTACGCGCGATGATTTTGCCAGGTCTGGTTGCTGTTCTTACTCCCATCGCCGTCGGTGTGATCCTTGGTCCCCAGGCTGAGGCTGGTCTGCTGATGGTTGGGACGATGGGTGGTATCGTCATGGCTCTTTTCCTCAATAATAGTGGTGGGGCATGGGACAATGCAAAGAAGTTCATCGAGGCTGGCTACCTGCGTGTCAATGCAGAAGGTGAGATGGTGAATAGCCTCGATCCCAACGGTACTGTGTTGGGTAAGAAGAGCGAGGCCCATAAAGCAAGCGTCGTGGGCGATACCGTCGGCGATCCTTTCAAGGATACCGCTGGTCCATCGCTGCATGTACTGATCAAGCTGCTGAGCACTATCACGCTGGTGCTGGCTCCGCTGTATGTATTCTTACATGCAATGCCAAAATAAAATCATCAGAATAGCGTACCAAAATCCTCAATTCTACGCAGAATTGAGGATTTTTTTTACGCGCCAACTTTTGTATACTTGTACAACCACCTCTTCCGTATTAATAAGGGAAGGTGGTTGTACAGAAGCTCTCCATCCTTTAGAAGGAAAATTTGCCCCAATGGACGGAGCTCCTGCACAGATCACGCATTTACACGTTTATATGTGACAATCTAACGTGGACAAGGAGGCAGCATGCACTATCGATCCTCTGCATTTCGCATAGTAAAAGCATCGCTTACCAGCTTCATCGCACTCTTACTCTGTCTTGCAATTATAGGGTGCAGCAGCGTTAACATTTCAGTAGGGAATTCGACAGGTGGTTCGAGTACGAGCGGGTCTGGAACTATCGGCTCAACTACGAGTAGCAGCTCTGGCCCATCCATCACAGGTTCAGGTGTACAGGGAGTACAGGTCTTTGTTGAGCCGGATGCGGGCGATACGGTGATTACCGATGCAATAGCGGGTGCGAAAAAGACGGTTCTATTAGAAATGTATCTTTTGACCGAGCGCAAAGTCATCAATGCGCTGGAGGAATCTGCTCACCGAGGAGTTGATGTGCGTGTAATGCTTGAGCAACACCCCTATGGAATTGGAAGCGTATCACCGACCGAGACGCTTGATCGTTTAAAAGCTGCTGGAGTCAATACGCAATTCACCAATCCGGCGTTCGCTCTGACACACGAAAAAGGTATGGTGATCGATGATAGCACGGCCTATATTATGACGGCAAACTTTACGGCAGCGGCGCTGGGTAGTGGAAGTTACACGAAGAACCGCGAGTATGGCATTATCGACACGAATGGGCAGGATGTACAGGCGGTGACCGATATCTTCAATGCTGATTGGAACCGCAGCACGCCCCAGATGCGCGACTCCCAATCTTGTTGTCAGCCCGGTCAATTCACGTGACGACTTTACCGCGCTTATCAATAGTGCACATAAAACACTTCTCATCGAAGCAGAAGAGATGCAGGATAGCGGAATTGAGCAAGCTATCGTCAATGCAGGACAGCGAGGTGTCAAGGTACAGGTCATTCTTCCTTCGCCCAGCAGTTCATCCAGCAGCGATAGTACGGGTGATAGCAACAGATCGGGCATCAATACAATCAATCACCCAGGTATACAGATTGAGGAAGATCCTCACCTCTATATGCATGCAAAAATCATCATTGTGGATGGGCAGAAAGCATTTGTGGGCTCTGAGAACATCTCCACGGCTTCTCTGGAGCAAAATCGTGAATTAGGTATTCTGGTCTCAGACCAGAATGTGTTGAACACATTACAACAAACATTTCAACAGGATTGGGGTGTTTCGCGTGGAGTGTCTTGATAATTATTAATGGGTCTCCGTCCATCAGGGGTAATAGGCGTAGGGGTGTCGCCTTGCATGCGTCTGCGTACCAGGGATGGTTTTCGGCGGGACGCGGCTGCACCCAAGGTGACGCCTTGCTGGCATAACCTTGCATGTCATGATAGGATAGGATGCAGTTAAAGGAGGTTTTTTATGGTTACAGAAATCGCAGTATTCAATGCTGTTCCTGGTAAAGAAGATGAATTAGGACAGGCCATTATTCGTGGTCTGGAGGTTATTCGTAAGCATCCAGAATGTATTTCGTCACATTCTACGCGTTGTATTGAGCAGCCGGGACGCTATATGCTCACCAATGTCTGGTCGTCGCTGGAAGCGCACGCCGTTGATTTTCGTGGTGGTCCACTTTTCGCGCAGTGGCGGAGCTATATCAATGGGCTCTATGAGGGATCGCCAGAGGTTTTCCACTATCAAGTATATTAAAAAGAATAAGAAAATGTGCACAGATAAGACCTCATTTAGAAGCAATGTTGCCGCTTTGAGCGCAGTGCATAAAACTAATCAGCGGTAGGAGAACAAGGTTATGCCCGATGAGCAGAATGCCCTCGATACGCATGCTCCTAAAGGTGGGGAGAGCACGCTATTAGAGGAGGCAGGACAGAGCGAGGAGGAACAGCTCGCCGCTCACGTCGCGCAGTTGCGCCACCAGATCGAAGAAGCCAATTATCAATATTATGTGCAGGACCATCCCACGCTCACCGATGCCGAATATGATTCTCTGATGAGAGAGCTGCAGACCATAGAACGGGACCACCCAGAGCTACAGACACTAAATTCGCCAACACAGCGCGTTGGGGCAGGGCCGTCTCAGGATGTGTCGCAGCATCGGCACCCCTATCCTATGCTGAGTCTGGCGAATGCACGTAACGAGCAAGAGTTACGTGACTGGCAAAAACGTGCACAGAACATTTTACCCAATGCAAAATTCTCTTACGTTTGTGAATTAAAGATCGACGGGTTAGCTATGGCGCTGACCTATGAAAAAGGTAGACTCTCTATAGGTGCATCACGAGGTGACGGGCTGATCGGTGAAGATTGGACGCCAAATGTGCGCACGATCCGCACTATTCCCCAGAGGTTACGCGGCGAGAATATTCCTGCTAAAGTGGAAGTGCGTGGCGAGATTTACATGGCGATCAAGAACTTTGAGAAGCTCAATGAAGAACTGGCACAGGAACGCCTCTTCGCTAATCCGCGCAACGCTGCAGCTGGATCGCTCCGGCAAAAAGATGCACGTATTACCTCAAATCGCCACCTCAACTTCTTTGGCTATCAGATCGGTTACATGCGAGGAATGAACATCAATACGCATTGGGAGGCGCTACAGTTGATTAGCGAATGGGGCTTTCCGCTCAATCCCAATGTTCAGCAGGCGCATGATCTCGACGAGGTGCTGGCCTTCTGCAAAAAGTGGGAGGAAGAACGCTTTCACTTGCCCTATGAAATTGATGGCGTCGTGATCAAAATTAACGACCTGGCGCAACAGCAAGAGTTGGGCACAGTTGCGCGAGATCCGCGCTGGGCCATTGCTTTTAAATATCCCCCCACGCAGGTTGCTACTCAGTTGCTCGATATCCGCGTCAACATCGGACGTACGGGCTCCGTCAATCCCTGGGCAATGCTTGAGCCAGTCAATATTCGTGGCGTCACCGTCTCACGTGCATCTCTGCATAACGAAGAAGATATTCAGCGCAAAGATCTGCGCATCGGCGACTGGGTTCTGGTGCAGAGAGCTGGCGAGGTCATACCGCAAGTGGTCAAACCGGTACTTGAACGTCGTACAGGCAAAGAAGAGGTCTACCACCTACCGGAGAATTGTCCGCGCTGTGGCACTCCCATCATCCATGTGCCTGATCAGGCAATGGCCTATTGCCCGAATACCAGTTGCCCTGCACGCAACATCGAAGGCATTATTCATTTCGTCTCGAAAGGCGCAATGGACATTGACAGCATCGGCGAGAAGACATGTGCACAATTAATGGATGCGGGATTGATCCAGACCGTCGCCGACTTCTATGCTCTGACGCGTGACCAGATTCTGCAATTAGACGGCATCAAGGAGAAAAGCGCCGACAACATGCTCGCAGGCATCGAGGCCAGCAAAAAGCGTGCCTTCTATCGCCTGCTCTTCGGCCTCAATATCCGCTATGTGGGAGAGAAAACGGCCCAACTTCTTGCTGATGCCTTCAATGATATTGAGCGCTTGATAGCAGCCAGCGAGGAAGACATCGTGAATGTGCCGGGCATTGGCCCCAAAATCGGTCATAGCGTCTATAACTGGTTCCAGGAAGGCACCAATCGTGCCCTGGTCGAGCGCCTGAAACAGGCTGGCCTCAACATGCGCGAGGAGCCCAAAACCGTAAGCGGCCCTCTCGTAGGCCAGACCTTCCTGCTCACCGGACGCCTTACCAGCATGACGCGCCCCGATGCTGAAGAAGCCATCAAACAATTGGGCGGCACTATTGCCACTGGTGTCAGCAAAAAGCTCAGTCACCTGATCGTAGGTGAAGACGCTGGCTCGAAGCTGGATAAAGCGCAAAAAGCAGGCGTGCCGATTCACGATGAACAATGGCTGATCGCATTGTTGTCAGAAAAAGGGAATTAGATTATGTATGCCAGGGCTACCATATGGAAATTCCAATCCGGCACAGCCGACGAAGGAACAAGAATTATTCGTGATGTTATGTTGCCGGGTGCAAGTAAACAACAGGGCTTTAAAGGTGCGTTCATTCTGCGACATGATACCGATCCAGATAAACATATCGTTATTAGCCTCTGGGAATGCAAAGCCGATCTGCTGGCAAGCCGCCCTCCTGAGGATGCCATTCCGCTTTTAGCACCGCTTGATGGTTATATTATTGGGAGCGAACAGGATACATGTGATGTGCTTTTTGCTCTCTATAACAACGATGACCGATAACTGCCTGTATATCAGAAGAGCATTAGAAAGAGTTCGGTATGCAGAGAAGTTGGAACAGGCGTCACGATTTTGTCGAGTTGGATAAGTCAACCCTTACGTCGATGCTGCAACCGATATTTCCTGGCAAGCAGGTCGTAGAGGCAGAGTTGCTTACGGCAGGACTATGTAACACCAATTACAAGATCAAGGTATCTGGCCTCGCGGATGCCTTCGTTCTGCGCCTCTATATACGCAATCGCGCCGCCTGCCAGAAAGATTATGACATCTTCAATCTGGTACAGAAACATGTTCCGGTACCTGAATTGCTCTATATTGATAGTGAGGGTTCACGTTATGCTACTGCTTATGCCGTAATGAAGTGGGTTGATGGCACACTTTTGAGCGATGTTATTGCAACAGGAAAGCAAGTGGATATAACAGATTGTGCCTATGCAGTTGGTAAAATACTTGCACATATCGGGATGTATACTTTTCCACGGGCGGGCTTTTTTGGATCTGGACTCGTCATCGCGCAACCTTTTGACGATGCGAACGCGACGTTTCTTGATACGCTTGAGCAATTTCTGTTCAAAGGAAATACAGATCTGTACCTTGGAAGTATGCTGAGAGATCGGTTGTGGCGTTTTGTTCTCCCTAATGTCAGCTACCTGGAGAGCGTAAAGGAAAGTGCATCGCTGGTGCATTCCGATTTTAAGGGCGTCAATATCCTCGTCAGGCAGGAACATAGTTTCTGGCAGGTTGCAGCTGTGCTGGATTGGGAATTCGCCTTTGTTGGTTCGCCATTGATCGATATTGCTAATATGTTGCGCTATGATAGGCTCTTGCCAGATGGTTTTGAGGCTGAGTTTCTGCGTGGCTATCAGGAAGAGGGTGGACAGCTTCCGCATGGGTGGAAAAGAACGAGCAAGTTGCTTGACCTGTTGAGTTTGTGTGAATTTTTAAATGCTCCTCATCCTAATGATGCTGTGATTGAAGAGGTCACAGGCTTGATTGTAGGGACAATGGAGCATTGGGAAAGGTTGTAGGGGCCCGATTTATCGCGCCCAGGTGTGTGTAGGCGATCAATCTAGCCCACACACACCTGGGCGTCGTAAACCACACCGGGTTTGTAACGGCACCTCTACTCGCGATCGGCCACAATCGAGCCGACACGATCACCCAGGGTTGGATCGCGCCGACTCAGAATAAATGCGTAGATGAAGGCAATGACGATAATTGCAAGCGAGATCCATGGGAAGTAGTTAAAAGGCGGCGACTGCCCTGGTGCTACAAGCCCCCACAGAGGAAATCCTATCGCAATCACGCCAAGGATGGGTAAGATCAGGTGTTTCAGCAGGGAAAAGCTCTCTGGATGATATCTTCTATAATACACAGGCAGAGCTATATTCGAGACGAGATAGGTGAGCGCGATCAGAATCGTACCGAGCGTAGCTACCTCTCCAAAGAAGATAATAGGGTTTACATTCCAACCAAAAACGTACGTGATGCCCAACCCAATTATGAAAAAGGCCAGAAAGCTGACCCAGGGAGTTCGCCTTTTTGGATGCAACTTCGCCAACCAGGCTGGCAGCAAGCCTTCACGAGCGGCATTGAAGATCAGGCGAGCCTGCAGAGTTGGAACCGGCAATCAACACACCAATTGTCGAAGTGAAGCCAGCAATGTATGCAAGTAATCCCAGAACGCTTGATACTTTCTGTGCGGCTATAACAAATGGCACATCTGTTGGTGAACTTACAGTGACATTGTAGTTAAACGAGACAACGGTAGCATACGAGAACAGCAAGTAACTTAGTGCCATCAAAAGGATACTGATAAATATCGCCTTGGGCACATTGAGTCGTGGATTGTCGGTCTCCTCAGCGAGCGCGGCAGAGTTCTCCCAGCCAACAAACATGTAAACGGCAATTGGGAAACCAAGGCCGAAACCGGTTAAGCCGCCCGAGATCCGTGTTGGATTAAAAGGAGCCAGGGAGAGAGACGATGCATGTGTGGCTATAGTGATAATCGAGACCAGTATCAGCACCGCCATTTCGAGAAGGAAGAAAAGTCCTGCCCCTTTTGTAGAAAGGTTCACGCCTCGCACCATCAGGAAAAAGACTATCGCGGCAAAGAATAGGGTCAGTGGTTGCCATGGCACGTTGATATGTAGCTGGGTCTGCAAAATGATCTGTGTCCAGCCACCGGAAATCGTGATGACCGACGCCATTGCAATAATATAGCCAATGCATATCACAATGGTGGTCGCAATAGCCATCAGCGGACCAAAGGTCTTTCCGATAAACGTGATAAATGAGCCAGTTGATGGAATGGAGCGAGAGAACTCGGCAAGGGTGTTACCAAGCAATGCTATCGCGATACCTGCCATGATAATTGTAAGGGGCGAGGCAACACCAGCCGCTGAAGCAATAAGAGCGAAACTGAAATAGAAGCTCATCGCTGGCCCGATATTCGCCATCGTAGCGGCTGCTATATCAGGTAACTTCAATACGCCGCGTTCAAGCCGTTCTGGTGCTATCGGTCCTAGAGTTTTGCCTTCAATAGGAAGATTGGACAACCTTTCGCTCATGTTGTGTGCTCCTTTCCCTTCCTGTTCCTGCTTACCAGGAGAAGGGTTGCTAGCTATTCCATCGATCCGGAGTTGCTCCCGATGCTCGCCTTATCACTCTTGCTGCTTATTTGCTTACAAAATGAAAGGCTCACACATATCTGTAAGCAACTCTTAAGAAGAATGTAACATATAGCCGAACGTCCATACAAGCCTACGTAGAAATTACAGTGAGTATCACTACATTATTATTTGTGCGAAGTGCTCAACTGTGGGGAATGGATCATAAAAATGGTGCAGAAGTTTCCTCCATTCCTGGTATTCGACGGAACCCCTGAATCCGACTGTATGATCTTCCAGACGCTCCCAGCGAACGAGCAGGAGATATTTTCCTGCTACTTCGATACATGTGTGGAGTTCGTGGGACTGGTAACCGGGCATAGATGCAATGATGTGTGAGGCGTTTTTGAAGGCTGCTTCAAAGGCGTTCTCCTGCCCCGCTTTTACCTGTAGCATGGCTGCTTCGAGGATCATGATAGGGAGCTCCTTGCTGAATAATGATAGAGTCCGCAATTCGTTACGGACTCTATCATTATTCACATATCCTGTTTCTACAACAGAAATGCTTGACCTACTGCGCATACGCTCCATAACTCGTCAAGCTTACCTGCCCCAACCCACCACTCTGCGCATCAAGTCCCCAGACCGCAATAGCAACTGTATTGCTACCATTTGTATTCAAGATGCCAGCAGGCAGGGAGAAGGTCGTTTGTGGCCCTACTGTATTCCAGTAGCGTCCCATCAACCAGCCATTGACGTAGATGAGGGCCTGATAGTTATAGGTCGCGTCGGTAATATGCAGCCCGATAGGCACATCCATATTGGCTGGCAGATTTAAATTGAAACTGGTGTTATACCAGCCGACGCCCGCTGGAACTCCAGAAGTCGACCAGCGATTCGGCAACGTCACTGATTTCCAGTTTGCAGTATTAAATCCGGGCAAGTACCACCCATTGCGTTCGCCATAGAGGCCACCCGTATTGAATGGACCGCGCACTGGACTGACGATATTTTCGCCGCCTTTGTCGCCCTGAATCTTCCAGCTTATCGCAGCCGTCGATCCTTGTAGAGCCGCAGTTGTCAGGCCACGCGGTGACTTATGCGTGTCGCCCGATGAAAAGTCCTCGTTATGGCCCATATTCCCAATCAGCACCGAAACTTCTGCTGCTGCATGAGCCTTTAATGTGCCTGCGGGAATGCTAATTGTGTGCGAACCGGTGCTATAGCTGCCTAAAAATGCTCCGTTCAGCCAGACCGAGTACACACCATGTGCGCCAGTCTCTCCATCAATTGTGATACCTGTTTCACTTCCTGTCGCGGTAAAGTGCCCACGATACCAGACAAGGCCATAATGGAAGCCATAGTAATCCATTGGCAATTGACTGGCATTCGTCTGCGTCCAGCTCGTATCATTAAAGCCCGGCTGGCTCTCGGGCGACTCGGCCTGGAACTTCCAATTCGTGAGTGTTGGCAGAGTGATAGCTTGCGGGCCAGGCAAAGTACTCTGAGCAGGATTACCAACAACTGTATTGGATGCAATCAAACGACCATTCCAATCGATCTGCCCAATCGCGCCGGGTGCAAACACAACGAGATTGGTCTTACTGTCTGTATCACCAGTCAGGTTAAGTACTCCATTGGAGCTTGTGGCTGAACGCACCAGGTACGGGCCATAGGAGAGAACCGGGCCTGCTGTCGTCTGATCCAACCAGATGTTAGAGGCGACATCATCGTTCCCCAATAGCAAGAGCAGATCGCGTGTACCACCATGAATGAGCACCTGCGTCAATCCAGAACTATGCACATAATTCAGGCGCAAGTTTCCATTTGCATAGGTCGATGTTACTGAGCCGGAAAGTACCGTTACTTGCGGCTGTGTAGCATAATGCAGAACTGTCTCACCATCCTCACCATTACGCCCATAGAGCATCGCAATGTCCCGGTTGTCGATTGTGGTCTGCGTCAAAATCTCAGAGGTGGAATAGACGAGATGCTGCGCTCCAAAATTGTAATCGGCGACCAGGATCTTGCTATCACGTCCATTTAAGCGCAGGGTTGTGCCGCTCTGCTGTGGAACGGTGTAGGTTCCATCGGGGCTGGTGAAGGTTACCTGGAACGTATCATTACTGGTTGCGGTTGCATCATTGTGACGGAGAAACAAGAAATGCGTCTGCGTAGTGGGATTGACGCGCTGCTGCACATTGATAACGCTATTGCTCACGGTCGCGCCAGAAGTGAGGTTCGTGGCAGTGATTGGATCAACAGCCTGGAGCATATACCCGATACGTTTCATGGCGTAGTATTTCGGTGTTAGCTGGCGTGCTTCGTCGATGGCTGCACCGTAGTCATAGGAGCTATAGACAGTCGGTTCAGGCAGCCATCCCCAACTCGTGCCCCCATAGGTCATATAGGAGTTGAGCATCGTCACGCCCTCAGACAGCATCGTTTTGTAGAAGACGTTGACAAAATCTGGTCCCGTGAGTTGCTGGCACTTAGCGTAGCCAGGGCCGCCCCATGGATCAAACGAACCACCTTGAAACTCCGCAATGAAGATCGGCGTGTTCGGAGAAGCTTGACGAGCCTTCGCCTCAAATTGTGGGACACCAGACCAATGCGTAGGGTTCGAGCAATTGAAGCCCTGGGGATAGCTATCAAAACCATACAGATCGACCGCGCCTGTCCCTGTCCCCGGTGCCCAATCGCCCCTCAGGCTGGCATCATTATGATCGAGCGGCACTGTAATGCCATCCGCGCGTACTTTATTCTCGATCTGCTGCATGTAGGTATGATCAAGTGTACCCGAAGTATATTCGTTTTCCACCTGATAGAGAATGATATTGCCACCATTTGTAATCTGATGTTGCGCCAGGATAGGATCGATATGGCTCAACCAGTCCATATATGCGGCGGTATAGTCGGACGCACTCGACCGTGCTCGCCCTTGCTGTGTAATCAGCCAACCAGGAAAACCGCCCGCGTCCGTCTCAGCATTGATATAAGGGCCAGGACGGGCAATAACATAGAGGCCAATCTGCTGTGCGATGGTCAGCAACTTATTCACATCACGAATGCCTGTGAAATCGTAGACACCAGCTTTGGGTGAATGGTAGGCCCAATCAAAATAAATGGAGATGGTATTGAAACCCGCCGCCTTGATCTTCTCCAACACATCGCTCCAGAGTGTTGGACTTGGGAGACGCCAATAGTGGAACTTGCCCGACCAGACCATGAGACGCTTACCATCCAGCTTCAGCGAGTAGCGATCCCAGGTCACCGTATGTGTGGGTGTAGCTACCGAATGCGTAGATGCTTTTGTAGATAGTTGTGCTCCCCGCGTAATGGGAGAGCTGAATGAACCGAAGGAGACGAGCACAGAAAGAAGCAGTACAAGTACCAGGCTCCGTTGCAAAGAGTGCTTCATGCTATGCGATGCAGATTCGACAGAGAACTTATCAGGCTTCATGCCTTCCTCCTGATTACACAATTCAAATGTAATAATACGGTTACAGGACTAAAATAAATGCATCTAAACGATTATATTTACGCCCATCCGTCGTAACCATTCTCTTGCAAATACGATTATAACACACGAAAATATTCCATCCATTCACGGGACAGGCGGGCAAAATCAGTGGCTTCTACTCATGTGGATAGCTAATGCGAAACAATTCCAGATGGGGTCTTGCGAGAGAATCGCGTATGCTTCATCATTGGTTGCATCTTGAGTGATATGCCAATGGGTAGGTGATGTCATTGCTTCTCTTTCCTGATAGCTGCAACCCCTGTCCCGCATCCGCTCAAGGTAACTTATTTGACCATCTCTAAGGGATGAAGCCCTCATCAATTCTGATTGCTGGATATCTGTATTTCTACCCAGATATTCCGCGATCAGCAAACATCCGTCTGGTTGCACATAACAGTCCAGCAGGCGATGAATGAAGGCTTCCCGCAATTCATCTGGAACATAATAGAGCGTAGTATTGACATAATCGAAGGTTTGAGGAGGCGACCAATCCCAGGCATTGCCCACGAAGATATGGTCAGCATACAGTGGCAATCGCTGGCGAGCCAACGCGGCCAATTTCTCTGAGATGTCAAGGCCGTAGGGGGTGATCTGCAAGTTACGTTCCTGCGTCCAATTCAGAATGCACTCCAGTAGATATCCATTGGCGCAGCCAATATCCAGAAAGGTGCCAGAGTTCGTGAGACACTCAGCGATGGGCCTGCGTAGCACTTCCCAGTCTTGTGCGCTACGTGGCGTGCGCAGCCCCACCCCTGACTGCTGCCAGGGGTGGGTTCCAGCAAGATAGGCTGTTTCGAGAATATTCGTGTTTGCTTCAAACCATTTGCTGAGTTCTTCGTCGTTCATGTTTTACACATACTGCATTTCGATATACCGTGCCCGCAGTGCATTTACCGACGCTTTCACGTTTTTGCCACGAATACCATCATGCAGCAATTGCGCCAGTTCGCCCATGGCACGTTCATCCATGCCGAAGCGCGTCATCTCAGGAACGCCGATGCGCAGGCCGGAGGGATTGCGTGGATCGCTATCGCCGGGCAGCATATTATAGTTCAAGATAATATCGTTCGCTTCCAGTTGTTTAGCGACCTCGACGCCGCCTCCCCATTGTGCGACATTGACGGCGATCATATGGCTACGGGTATAGCCGAACTCGCGTGCCTCTACAGGCGTACCCAACTCATCGAGACTGCTGCCAAGTGCCTGTGCATTGCGTACAATCTGCGCGGCATACTCACGTCCATACTGCTTCATTTCACGCGTGGCAACTAGCAATGCCGGGAGCGTGTGCAGGTGGTGATTGCTGGAGGAACCAGGGAAGACGCCCCTATCAGCGGCGGGCCAGTACTTCTTTTCATCCTCAGCATCCAGGTTGCCCAGAATTACTCCTCGCTGAGGACCTGGGAAGGTTTTATGCGTGCTACCGGTCATCCAGGTTGCGCCTTCATGGAGTGGATCCTGAAATTGTCCTCCTGCAATGAGGCCGAGTACATGAGCACCGTCGTAGAGTAGTGGTATCTGCTTTGTCTTGCAGTAAGCGGCAACTTCAGAGACGGGTTCAGGGAAGAGGAAGAGGCTTTTGCCCATAATAACGAGTTGAGGAGAAAGCTGTTCGACCAGCTCTATCGTTTTTTGTGCATCGACGTGATAATGGTCTTCTGTAAGTGGCAGATGATGGAGATTGATCGCGTTCTTGCCGCCAATTTTGAGGGATTGTCCACGGTTCTGAATGCGGCGTCCAAAGACCCCTACCGCCCCGTGGCTGATATGTCCACCTGCATCGGTCGAGTTGGCAATGACCGTATCGCCACCACGCAGATAGGCCAGCGCGAGTGCAGTATTGGCTGCATTACCGCTGATAGGGCGAACGTCAGCCTGCTTTGCCTGGAACAGCGCGATGATTTCGTCGCGTGCCATGCGCTCGATCTGGTCAATATAGCGTGTTCCCTGATAATAGCGGTTGACGTGGCCGTTCTCGTTGGGATGTCCTTCGGCATAACGGCCCATAAAATCGGAGTTCTGGATGCGCCGGACGGCATCGCTCGGTGTATTCTCGCTGGCGATCAAGTTGATTGTTTGCGTCTGTCGCCACGTCTCTTCTTCCGCCAGAATTTTCTCAATGTCGCTTATATCTACGGTCATAAGTTCAGCTCCTTTAGGGTCTGCATCCATCCAGGGGAACGTGGGTAGGGGCGTCACCTTGCGGGCGCCCGCAAGGTGACGCCCCTACCCACGTTCCCGACGTTCCTCCTGAAGTAGACCCCTCCTTTATCTATATCATGGTAAATATGCATCAAGTATACCAGCAGTAGGAACAGAGAACAATCGTAGGGCTGCCCCTCTCGCAGGGGCCCGGCTCAAAAGCAGAACGCCCAATTGAGTATCAACCAATGAATTCTGACCCGCGCCTCAATTACATTTCTATTCCAAACAACCGGCATAGCAATTGCGTCGTGAACACCAATACCAGCTCTCGTTCAGTTCTGTCAGAGTCTTGCTGCTGCAACAACTTCTCGACTATCTCTGGATTGAAGATGCCGGTTGCTTTTACTGCTTCAGGTGAGAGTATCTGTTGTAGCAATTCGGACTCCGCTATCTGTCTTAATGATGCAACTGGTGCGAGCAGTGGTAATGATGCTGGAGTTTTCGGGCTATCTGGCATGTAATGCTGTCTTATCTGTTCAAGAAGCGCGGTCTTTGAAGTACTGTCGTTAAAGGGTGCTGGCAAGCGTGTGAGCAGATCCATGACGTGAGTGTTGAGGTAAGGAGAGCGTACCACCAGTTGCTCCTGCGTTGCCAGTTGCTGTGCTGTCTGTACTATTTTGTCCGGCAGGCGCAGGTGTAGATCGAGATAGTACCATCCGAGCCTCTTATCCTTAAATTGTTCCGCGCGTCGTGCCAGTTTGCGAGCGTGAAGTGTGTCCTCCCAGTGCTCCTCTTTTTGCAGCGCCTTCGCTACGTCTTTTGACCAGATAGGCGAGATTTCTTTCTCTGCCAGTCCTGTATATGTCTGATGCGTCTGACTATAGAAGGCGAGCATATTTTTGGACATTGTTCCTGTTGCGAGAGAGGAGGCTGGACCTGTCAGGACGCTAGCACCCAGTCCACTGATAGCGACGCGTGCACCAGTCTCGGCGGCGGTGGTATGTAACAATTGATGCATTGCGACTGGCCTTGTATCGACGCTCGGTGCCTCTGATCCTGCCAGGGTTGCGATCCAGAATTTCGGGCTGGTCAACGCCACCAATTTCCAGGAATGGATGCTGACATATTATTGCGATCTGTTCGGCCTGTTTCCAGCCTTTTGTTGTTGCTCTCTTCGTATAACCAAGAGTTGCAATAGTAAATGGCGTTGTGGTCTGTTGTGCAGCCAGAAGTGCGGTGAGGGCTGAAGACGTTTCTCCACCCGTCAATGCGACGAGCTGGTCGTGAGGAGGGAGGATACCGGCGGTTGCTTCATTAAGCAATGTCTGCACCTGTTCGTGTGCATCCTTTGCGGTAAAGGGTTCATCGAGGCGATAATCGGTCGATGCATTGACGACGAGCTTTGTACGTTGCCAGCGTAAAATGGAGCCTGCCGGTACGACGCGAATATCTTTGAAGGCGGTCCAGGGTGCAGGAATAAAGCCGTACCGGAGTAAGGCGTTCAGGGCAGCAATATGGAGGCGGCGTGGCACTCCAACTTCTAGCAGTGCTCGAATCTCGCTGGCGAAGAGCAGATTTCCCTGTGCGGGCCAATTCTCAACATAATAGAGGGGATGTGCGCCGGAGAGAGGGCGTCGGTAGACCAGTGTACGGCGGTCGGGAACCCAGTCCAGTACGGGCGGATCGTCGTTGTGCTGCATTGCATAACTGGGATCGGAGAAGGCAATGAGCCCCATCCCGGCCTGGATTGTGCGAGCGAGCTGTCCTCCATGGCGACCAAGGAGATCACTCATAGTCGTAAGTGTTTGTGCGATAATTTCTTGGGACACCTGTTCTCCGGTGAGCCATCCTGCAAGTGTGGGCATTGGATCTTCCTACTCGTTTTATTTTTGCATGTAGCATAGGGGCGTCATCTTGCGTACGCCCACGTGCCAATGAGCCAGGTTGCCAGGAACCGAGCGTACGCAAGATGACGCTCCTACGCGGTACAACGCACTATTTGCATTGTAGCATCGTTTTCAAGAATAGTCGAAGCTAGTAGCCACTCCAAACCTCTGTTCCCATTGCATTCAAACACCTTACTATGGCATACTGTTCCTGATAATACAAAGAGCGAGGGAATTGTGAGTACACCACCATCTGATGCCACCTCCGGACTTTCGTCGCAGGGAGCGTTGCTGCCAACGGGCGTCCCTCAACTGGATCGCGTCCTGGGCGGCGGATTGCCACAGGGCGCACTGGCGATTATTCTTGGCCCACCTGGTAGTGGGAAGACCACATTGGCAAGTCAGATTGCTTTTGCGGCTGCAAAGCGAGGGCAGCAGGCATTGTTGTTGACGGCCCTCTCAGAACCAACGACCAAATTACTTGAGCATCTGCGCTCCTACCATTTCTTCGCGCCTGACCTGGTTGGTAGCATGATTCAGATCTTCAGTTTGCAACAGTTTCTTACGCAGGGAAAATCCGCCACGGCTCAGGAAATTGTGGCAGCGGTGCATCAGGCCGGTGCGGAAGTGGTTGTTCTGGATGGTTTTCAGGGTATGCGGGGTACGGAAACGGATTTCATAGCAACACGCCAGTTTCTCTACGATCTGGGCGCACGCCTGAGTCTGCGCGGAACTACTACGCTGATTACGACGGAGGCCGATGCCCGTGACCCTGCGTATTTCCCTGAGATGACTACGGGCGATGCATTAATTGGTCTATATTTTACACTGCGAGGTGTGCGTGCATTCCGCAGTATAGAGGTGCTCAAAGTTCGAGGACATGCTCCATTGCCAGGACGCCATAGCCTCATGCTGAGTGCAGAGGGTGTCCATATCTTTCCTCGTCTGGAGAGTTGGAGCAAACGTACCACTTTCGAGAGTTGGCAAGGGGATACCAGCCATCCGGCCACGTTAGAACGGGCCACCTTTGGATTGCCAGAACTCGATACGCTTCTTGGTGGTGGCCTTACGCGTTATACCAGCACCTTATTAACTGGTAGTGTGGGAACAGGCAAAACTCTGCTGGCCTTGCAATTCGCTCTGACTGGAGTGAGCAAGGGAGAAGCAACAGCTCTTTCTTGGCTTTCGTGAGACTGGCGAACAGCTTGTGCAGAAAGCTGATGACTTTGATCTGGGCTCGCAGTTGCGAAACGCGCTGGCCCCAGATGGAGGACTCACGCTGCAGCGTTGGGAACCCGTCGAGCTGGATCCTGACCGAATTGCTGCTGATCTGCTCTCGGCAATAGAACAGACCGGGGCACGTCGTATGGTGATTGACAGTATTGCAGAACTGGAACGGGCAGTGCTGGAGAATAGTGGTGTGGAGCGGGCCTCGAATTACCTGGCGGCGCTTCTCGCAGCACTGCGGGCGCGAGGAGTAACGTTGTTGGCACTTAAAGAAGCTTCTAAAGGGGTTGCGACCCAACTGGAGTTTTCGGTGGATGCATTGGGAGTTCTGGCAGAAAATGTGCTGTTGATGCAACAACTGGCGTATCGTGGGAAGCTCCATCGCGTTCTCTCTATTCCCAAAATGCGCTTTTCTGCACATGATTATCGGCTGCGGGAATTTATAGTTGCGCCTCCAGAAGGTATCCGTGTGCTCACGAGTGATGAAAGCGGAGAAGAAGTCCTGACCGGTCTTGCAGAAGTGCAGGCAGGAATCCGGTTGGGAAGTCCATCTCCTGTGCAGAGGGAAGGGTGATTATGAGGAAGCCTGCACGTGACACAAAGGGGCCGCCTCTGATACTCATTGTCGACGACGAGATATCTATCGCGGAAACGCTCGCCGAGTTTGTGATGGAGTTGGGTTATACGCCTCTGATTGCTTATAATGGGCAGCAGGCACTCGCCCTGGCTCGTGAGCACTGGCCTGCTCTGGTCCTGACCGACCTGATGATGCCGCTTCTCAATGGTGCGGGTCTCATTCGTGCGTTGCGTGCTGAGGCTGAGGCTGGCAAGAGAGCATTTCCATCTATTGTGTTGTTGAGCGCTGTCGCACGTGTGTCGACGTTAGCGGATCTTGATGTGGATGCTATCGTGCCTAAACCCTTTGATCTGGAGCATTTGGAGCGGGTGATGCATGAGTTGTTGAGGGATACGAGGTTGTAGGATATGATAGGGGCGGGCTTATAAATAGCATCCCTACACCAGTGGATGGTATGTGAACGCCCGCGAGATCATCCCTGGACCTACTGGTGTAGGGGTGCTATTTATAAGCCCGCTTCGCCGTTGTCCGAGTTCTCCTGGCTTTGTTTTTCGGCTTGACGGCGTAGGCGTTCTTGTTCGCGGCGTTCCTGTTGTAGGCGACGTTTCTCTTCCGCTTTTTTCTGGGCTTCCGGGTCGGCGTTAATGAGATTCATGGTGGTTGCGATGCCCTGGCGGATAATCAGGGGAATGGCTTCAAGGGCTTTATCTTCGCCGGTTGCTAGCTCGATACGTTCATCTCCTCCTGGAACGCCCAGGACGTAGTCGACAGTCTCCATACGATTGTTATCAGGGCGTCCAATACCAACGCGCAGACGGGGAAACAGATTTGTGTGCAAGTGATGGATGATGCTGCTCAGGCCATTGTGGCCTCCAGCACTGCCATTGCTGCGTAGTCGTATTTTGCCAACGGGCAGATCGAGTTCGTCGTAGACAACCAGAATATCTTCAGGTTGCACCTTGTACCAGCGTACCAGTTCTCCCACGGCCTCGCCGCTGTTGTTCATAAAAGTGAGCGGTTTGATGAGCACGACTTTTTCGGAACCGATATTGCCATTCGCGAGCATTGCTCTGCCACGTCGCTCCCAGGTCCATCTCTGTTGCGCAGCCAACCGGTCGACGACGCGAAAGCCGACATTGTGGCGCGTCAGCTCATATTGAGAGCCTGGATTGCCCAGGCCGATAATCAATTTCATTATTATCTACCGTAGGCGAGGCGCGTCGCCAGGTAGCGTGGCAGGCCAACTTTGATGATCTTCTGCTGGGTCTTCTCGAAGGGATAAGAGATGCGATAGAAGGTGATGCCTTGCTCGGTGTCATAGATCATGAAAGAGGCGCGTGGATCACCGTCGCGTGGTTGGCCGACGCCACCCGGATTGACGATGGCGCGATAGGCATCTGGTGCCTGCCAATCTCCTTCAGGCGGTACGATCATTTCGTTGGTGACGTTGACCATGCTCTGGCTCAATCCCAATAATGCCAGCAGTTCCTCAATCTCCTCATTGAGACGGTCTTCAGCGCTCTGGATGGTCTCCTCAGATGTAATTTCTGTCTTCGGATCCTCGTCGCCTTCATCCTCAACGGAATTGCTCTCGTCGTCTGGATCGGGCTCTTCATCGTTATCTTCTCTTACTTCTGGATCGGGCTTCTCTGTGTCCTCTATTGTTTCCGTAGAGGTGGTTGTGTCCTCTTCTGGTGCCTCAACTGCCATATCAGGGTTATCGTCGGCTCGTTGCTGATGAAGTTTCGCAACTTCGTCCGTGGCGTCGGCTATAGCGTTTTGCAGCGGATCAGTGACTGGTGCCACATTTTCTGCGGCGGCTCTGGTTGTTTGTTGTTGAGGGCGTACAGCGGCCAGTTCAGTCGTCTCATCGTCGTCGTCCGTATCGTTAATGTTCTCGGTATCGTCTCCGCTCGTGACCTCATCGATGGTAGGGGCGCCGTTTACAAACCCGTTCTGCTCGCTTGCGAGTGGATGTGTTGGTTCGTTTGCGATGATGTCAGGTTGCTGAAAAATAATGGGGACATGGGTATGACCGACAAAGCAGAAACGCGTAGCAAAATATTGAAAGCTGCGTTCCGCCAGGACTTCCGAGGTAAGATATTCCCAGAGCGGGCCATAAGGACTTCCATGTACCAGGGTGCAGTCGTCGATTTCAAGGCGTTCAGGTAGATTGGTGAGAAATTCGCGATGTTCTTCAGTAAGTTGCTGAGCCGTCCATTCGGCAGAGATGCGTGCAGCCTCGCTAAAATCCTCCAGGTCAATCTTTCCAACCGCTGCCCAGTCATGGTTACCGGCAATAATGACATCGGTCCGTTCGCGCAGTTTGTCTATACATTCATTAGGATTGGGTCCGTAGCCAACGAGGTCTCCCAGGAACCACATCTGGTCTATAGGTTCCTTTTTTGCCAGCTCGTCGATCTTTGCGAGCACAGCTTCTAATGCTTCCAGATTTGCATGTATATCAGTGAAGATAGCGTAACGCATATTATTTATACTCTATTCAAAATCTATGGTACGGGTAGGTGAGATTATTTTACCATGTTTGCCGTAACCTTACAACAGAAAAAGCGGTTCATCTTTTCCTAAACGGTATTGGGTGCACGCAAGGTGACGCTCTTACGTCGAAGGTGGCAGTATAGGCAGCGCAAACCCCCAGTTCAATAGTGTTGTGGCATCTTTATTTCGTTGTGCCTCATTGGGATCATTCAGCACGACGCCAACGAGGTGATGTCCAGCGCGGGTCGCCTCGAATACGAGGCAAAAACCTGCTGCGTCGGTACTGCCAGTTTTGACCCCAAGTGTGCCGGGATAGGTGCTGAGCAGTGTATTGGTATTAACCCATTGGTGTACCGTATGCTGAGTTGTTGCCGGAAGATTATACGTCTGCGTGTGGACGATCTGAGCGAAGAGCGGAATACGCATCGCGTATTCTGTCAGTCGTACAAGATCGGAAGCGCTGGTATAATGATTTTGATCGCTGGCTAAATTGAGGCCGTGCGGATTGTCGTAGTGCGTTTGAAAGAGGTGTAGACGTTCTGCGAAGAGGTTCATGAGTGTCACAAAATGATCGGTGGTGCCTCCCACGTCGTCAGCAATCACGAGTGCTGCATCATCGCCTGAAGGTAGCATCAATCCATAGAGCAGTTGCTTCAATGTGAAGGTTTCTCCGGCCACCAGGGATGCGCTACTGGCATCGGCGGGCACCTGGTTAAGTTCGTCCTGCGTGACTATAACAGGCTGGTCGAGGTTACCAGCCTGGATGGCGATAAGTGCTGTCATGATCTTAGTTGTGCTCGCCATCGGTAGTGATTTGTAGCCATTAACATTTTCTAAAATATTGCCTGTGTCTATATCCACCAGGAAGGAAGCGATGGCGCTGAGTCCAGGTGGTGTACCTCGCAACGTCAGAACCGGTCTGGGTGTGGGCATTGGTGTGGGTGTTGGCGGAATGGGCGTTGGCGATGGTGTGGGGGTAGGTGCAGATAACCTTGCAGCAACCTGTGCTCCTGCTGGTGTGAAGGCCAGGATTGGAACGGTAATCACCAGGAGAAGTGTCAGGACCAGTAAGATTATAACAATAGAACGACGTTTCATGGTTATTCCTCTGTTTAGTAGCAGGTTTTAAATGTTTATTGCTGTTATTGTTATTTATTATGGTGTTGCCCAGGTAGGAAACGTGGGATATCGGGTTCGGGCGGGCTTATAAATAGCACCCCTACACCAGTTGGATGAGTTACACCACTGATGATGCCCACCTACATCCCCGATCCAACTGGTGTAGGGGTGCTATTTATAAGCCCGTCCAGACCACATCGACCCTGTTCCACTTTTTCATGGGGTAGGTCCAAATGACCATAAACTGAGTACTAGACCATCTGGACACGGTGATGGTTACAATTTGGGCCAGCGTGTGTGATAGTCGGTTACGCGTTCAAAGGCGTCGGCTACGCGCAGGATGTTCTCTTCACCGAACGCATTTCCTAGCAGTTGTAAGCCCACGGGGAGCCCTTCACTGAAGCCGCCGGGGATAGAGACGCCACAGATCCCTGCCAGGTTGGCGGGAATAGTGAACACGTCCTGCAAGTACATCTGGTAGGGATCGGAGATTTCGCCAATTTTGAAGGCGACCGTCGGTGACGCGGGACTTGCCAGGACATCGAAGCGCTCAAATGCCTGCTCAAAGTCGAGCGTGATGAGTGTCCTGACCTTCTCCGCCTGTTTGTAGTAAGCGTCGTAGTAGCCTGCTGAGAGCGCGTAAGTGCCGAGCATGATGCGACGTTTGACCTCGGGTCCAAAGCCGAACTGGCGTGTTTTCTCCATCGCTTCCCACATATCTGAAGTGTCGCGATAGGAGTAGCCATACTTGACGCCATCGTAGCGGGCCAGGTTCGCGCTTGCCTCTGCGGGCGCGATGATGTAGTAGGCTGAGACGCCGTATCTGGTGTAGGGCAATGAGACGGGAGCGACCTCCGCACCCAGTTCGCGCAGGCGTTCGATATCCTCGCGTACGGCTGTGACGACCCCAGGTTGTGTTCCCTCTACCCAGTATTCTTCTGGAACGCCGATTCTTAGTCCTTTGATGTCGCCGCTCAATGCTTTGCTGTAGTCTGGGACAGGGTTGGGTGAACTGGTGCCATCCAGTGGATCATTGCCGGCGATAGCTTGAAGCAGGAGTGCGGCATCCTGCGCGTTGCGTGCAAAGGGGCCGATCTGGTCGAGCGATGATCCGAAGGCGACCAGGCCGAAGCGTGAAACACGTCCATAGGTTGGCTTGAGGCCGACCAGGTTGCAGAGTGATGCAGGTTGCCTGATCGAGCCGCCTGTATCGCTGCCATAAGATCCCATGGCCATACCAGCCGCCACCGCGGCTGCGGAACCACCGCTACTGCCACCTGGTGCGCGTTCGAGATCCCATGGATTGTGCGTGGGAAAGAACGCGGAGTGCTCGGTGGAGGAGCCCATAGCGAACTCGTCCATGTTGGTCTTGCCCACCATCACGATGCCTATCTCGTTGAGGCGCTTCATTACTGTTGCGTCATATGGCGGCTTGAAGTGTTCCAGCATACGGGAGCCGCAGGTGGTGGTGATATCTTTGGTGCAGATCACGTCTTTGATCGCGATAGGAATGCCGGTAAGCGGGAAAAGATGTTCTCCGCTGGCAAAACGGCGATCCGCTTCCTCAGCTTGCTGCAAGGCCAGCTCGTCGGTTATGAGTGTGAATGCGCGTACCTGCGGCTCAACAGCACGAATGCGTTCAAGGTGTGCTTTCGTCAGTTCGACCGAGGAGATTTTCTTCTGACGCAGCAGTTCAACCGCCTCGGAAATGGTCAGTTCATAGAGTTCTGGCATTATGTTATTACTCTCCCTCCAACACCGCGTTCACTTTCAGGCAATTATCCTCCTGGTCGGGTGCATTGGCCAGCAAGACCTCAGGTGGATAGGACGGTCGTGGAACATCCTGGCGCATAATATTAGTGAGGCGCGAGGCATGAGCCGTCGGTGAGACGCCGCTGACATCGGCCTCCTGTAGAATGCGAATGTTCTCCAGGATGACGGAGAGTTGACTACCAAAGGTTTCAACGTCTTCCTCGCTCAGGCCCAACCTGGCGAGTCTGGCTACATGTTGTACCATCTCGCGATCAATCATTTTCTACCTCTTTATATAAATCACCGTATATAATCACCAGCGCACATGGAAGCTGCTCAGATGCTCAGTCGGCGCTCGCCAGGTCGTCTGTACTTCGTCCACATCGGCGGAGGATGGCCCCTGACGTAGGAGCGTGACGAGTTGTTCGAGAGCTGGTCGTGTTCCCTGAGCGAGCACTTCTACGTCGCCGTTGCTCTCGTTGCGTGCATATCCACGCAGTCCAAGAGTCAGGGCTTTCTGAACCACAAAATAGCGAAAGCCGACTCCTTGCACATAGCCACGCACGGTCGCGTGCAGTTCCTCAATGCTGTTCTTCTCGTCGTTCTGGCTCATGGCTCCATGAAAAGATGCGCTATAATATCAGGTCATTTGCGTGCATATCATAGCATACTCTTTCTCTTCTGAGAATAGCCCCGAATGCTCACATAGGTGGCAAGATACTCCAATAAGCAGCCAACCAATCCTTTCCCCACTGTGCTTTTGACCTGTCCACGCATGAAAGGCAGGTTGGAGCCGTCCCAAGAATACCTTGCGCATATAATTTCTGTAAAGCCGTCTCAACGCGCGGAGCAAAGCGGGATGTAAGATTAGCTTTATCAACGGAAATCATGCTGGCGATCAGCAAATTCGACATCAGCAGAGGCTCTTTATAGAGACCGCTACGGGCCTCCTGGCGCCAATATTCGCTCAGGTAGAGGGCGATACGCAAGGCCAGTTGATCATTTTGGGTTTAACGCGAAGATCTTACGATTTACATCCGCCAGAAAAGAGTGCTGATAAGTCTCGTAGTCATCGATCCAGTTGCCGGGGGAGACAAGATAGCCATTACTGGCTCCTCTGTTGGATGTTATAGGAGTAATGTCTAAATAGGGGCTATCCACTGGTAAGCGCGTCACCTTGCCCTGAATAATGAGTGTATGGGAGCCGCGTAGATAGTACTGTTGTAGAAGTTCCATATCTTGAGCGACCTGCTGTTTATGTTTTTCCTGATAGCCGTCGCTGAAACGCTTATTTGCTCCGATGTAAGCTGTGCGCTGGTGTTTCTGCACGCCGCGCCACGCAAGAATTTCGTCCGCGCGAATTGCAACGCTTCCATTCAGGGAGAGGCGAGGATCGTAGCGTCTGCTATTCCAGAGCCCGAGCACGATACGCGCCGTCAATACTGTACGTTCGCTCTGCGCGGCCAGCAATTCGTTTGTAGGGCGACCAGGTTGGAGTTGAGCTGGATTGTCGAGATAGACCTGGAGCTGATTTGAGGCAACGTAACGAACCAGTTGAGAATGTGGGACTGCTTCCCATTGTGTGGTGTGGGCCAGGATACCTTCGCGAATGGCCCGGTCTTCCTGGTAGTTTGGAATTCTCAGGCTGGTCGCGCTCTCGACCTGAGGAACATTGGCCAGTAGAGTGCGTAGTTTTGAGCGTCTGGGATCTTGCCCACCACTTATCGGTAGGAGCGCTGGTTTATCGGAGGTATAGAGCGTTGTATCAATATCTTCTACATGTGCAATAGTATATGTTGGCTGGTTTGCGCTAAATGAGAGGAGTGCGATAAGCGGTGCGGTGATGATGCTGACTAGTAAAAGAAAGAGCAGGCTAAGGGACGTGCAGACTCTCTGCCAGCCTGGGGAGACTGGTAGTTTAGAGGGCAGTAAATTTTTCTGGTCTTCATTCATCATTATTGACCTCTACATAGTCTTTTTCTGCTTGACAGTATGGAGTAACTATGAACTATAAGCTATTGGCAAAATATAACACAAGGATTTGTTAGAGACAAGTGTTATTTGATACTGTACTACCATCATTTTCTTGAAGCACAGAAGTTTCAATTGAACTCTCATACTGCGTATCATGATGTTCCTCAAAGCAAGAAGCTAATAGACACCCAATTAAATAGGTATGTCTAGATACTTGATAAATAAGGCTCGTTAGTATATACTGTTGTTGTTACCTCAAGAATGGCATCTGGCTAGAACAGATCAGAAAAATGACTGCTGGGAAGTAGCCTTTTGGGGATAATAGATAGATAAATGTAAATTGTTTTCTATGATTACAAGTATCGGTATGTTCAAGGAAGGAGCAAACGTTTTATGGATCTTCAAGTAAGTACACCTGCTATATCGGGTGGTGCCCAGCGTTTCCGTACGGTGGCCGATGAGCTTCTGAACCAGATCAACGTAGTAGGACGTGAGATTGAAAGTTTGCGAGGCGAGTGGAAGGGACCAGCAGCCCTTCAATTTGATGGTCTTATGGGTCAATGGAATAGCGATGCGCAAAATATAACACAGGTACTCAACGAAGTTGTCCAGAGACTCAATCAGGCAAACACTAGCTATGAAGAGGTTGAAGGCTCTATTGCAAAGTCTTTCGGGTACTAGCAATCGGCTTTGTTATGTTTGATATGTCTGATTGCTGCTATGAGAAAGAGCTGACCGTTTTTAAAGCGGTTTAAGTGGTAGCTTTCCATTCAACTGCAATTAAATTTCCTGGTGCCTTTCTAATACCTTCCTTCGATAAGGACTATTCATAAGCGAACAGTAAGCATGATGCCTGTGTAAGGGCACTTTGCTTACTGTTTATTTTTGTGGGCGCTCAAAATTTGTGCAGGATTTTTCGTATGTGAAAAGCGAGGAGTTCTATGTATATCCTGTTAATTCTACATAGCCCTGGCCGTTGATGTTTTTGCCTGCCAGTCGTCCATTGATGTTCACGGCACCTTCCCAGTAGGTGTTGCCGGTTGATTGGGTCGCTATTAGTTCCTGATCTTTCAATTGGGGTATTAGCGTGAGCGTTGCCTGCAACTGGCTATCCTTGATCCCCAGTTGCCAGCCGGAGGGATAGGTGATACCCGTTTGTGGGCTGGTCCAGCGATTGAGCACTTTTGCGTTGATCGCGCTGGCTGGGATAAGGTGATCAACGTCGTTAGCATCGATGTAGCTAATGTAGGTTGTCAGAACTTTGCTCTGCGCATTCCGAATGAAGTAGATCATCATTTCTGTATCGTTGTTGAGCTGAATACTGTACCAGTCCCAACCACCTCCACCAAGCGTAAGGAAATTGCCCCATTGATGGTCCATCCATGCCTGGCCAGTTACTTGCAATGCCTGGTTATGGTCAATGAGCATTCCGGCGACGGCAATACGTGTGCGCGAATAGTAGTAGGAGAAGCCACCCACGCCATAGGTGATCAGTCCGTTGCCATTATGGAACGTAGGGAGTTTGAGGCCCGTGAGATTGAGCTGCATGGTGTAGTCCTTCATCCAGGCAGCCAGTTGATCATGACCGTTGAGACCTCGAATGGTCCAGTCTCCGACGCTTACGTTAATACCTTGCGTGGAGGTGCCATTGGGGATGACGGCGTTCGGTTCGGTCAGGATGCGTTGATCATAGTGGAACGCGCCGCGTGTTATGTCACTTATGGCAAAGTGGGCTGCGTATACGGGTGGGAAATCGCTGCGTAGAAGCTGGAAAATGACCAGCTCAAAACCGTAGTGATGCGCCTTACCACTGGTATCGGTGGCGTTGAGATGGCCAGTATAATACCACCACTCGGTCAGGTCTTTGTGTGCGGCCTCATCCTGGGGAAGGCGTATCGGTGGCAGGCTGGTGGCTGGTGGCGTGGTACTGACCTGGGGCAACTGGGCCGAGGTAGAAACCACACCTGGAAAGCCACAGGAGGTCAACAGCAGTGCCAGTAAAGAGAGCGCAACCGTTATCGTCCAGATATGCGCCTTTTGTGTAAAGCGTTTGCTCATTTCTTTCCTCCAACCTGTATGTCTGTCTCTGGCATTTGAGGCTGAGATGATTCTTGCTCCTCCACCACGATGTACTCTGCAAGCGCTGGAGGATGGCGCTGCACACCCACGAAGGGGAGCCACCAGTTCCAATTGCCGAGCAGGCGCATCGTGGCAGGAACGAGCAGGCCGCGTACCAGGGATGCATCGAGGAAGACAGCAAGCGCCATACCCAGGCCGAGCGCCTTGACCAGGATTATATCAGCTGTAGCAAAACAGGAGGCTACCACAATCACAATTACCGCCGCACTGGTAATAATACCACCGCTGCGTTGTAGTCCGAGCGCTACCGCACGTCGGTTGTCGCCTGTTTGCCAGAATGCTTCTTGCACACGCGAGAGCAGAAAGACCTCGTAGTCCATTGATAGACCGAATAGCGTGCAGAAAAGTAGAATAGGACTGGATGCCTCCACAAAACCGAGCGGTGTAAAGCCGAGCACCTGGTGCAGAAAGCCATCCTGGAAAATGAGCACAAGTGCACCATAACTGGCCAGGATCGATAGTATGTTCATGAGGATTGCTTTGAGTGGCAATACCAGGGAACGGAACAGGAAAAGCAGGACGAAAAAGGTGATCAGCGAAATGACCAGCAGCGCGATCGGAAACTCGGAGTAGAGCGAGTCCACATAATCGATATCGCCAGCGGTACCACCGTCGACCAGTACGCTGATGCCATTGCCTGGCTTTGTATTGCGGATCGTCTGCACCAGTCCTTCTGAACGTGCATCAAGCATATTGTATTTGCTAATGACCTCTATCAGTACTGTATTGCCGGCCACCGTCGATTTGAAGAGCGTTTCCACGTATGGATCAGTGATCAATTGCGGGTTGGTGTAGAGCAAGCGGTACTGTGCAAGCGTGAAACGCGGATCGGCACTGACGATGCTATCGACACGCTCTACCCGTGGATCGGCCTCAATGCGCCTGACATAAGAGTAGAGGTTTTGGACGTTTCTATCCGTCAACGCATTGCCTGGTGTCTGCACTGCTAACAGGATTGGTGTGGTGTCGCTATTATTGAAACGCGTTGCCAGCAGATCATAGGCCGCACGGGATGGGACATATTTGGGTAGTATTGAGGCATCGGGAGCTGAGAAGCGCACTCCCAGGAAGGGCAGCCCAAAGCTGATGAGCAGGAGCAGGACAGGTACAAGGACGCGCACGGGATAACGCATCACCAATTGTGAGAGGCGATACCAGAAACCATGGTGGGGATCGGTACTCCTATTTGCTGCTGCATCAGTATCAATACGTCTTCTCAAATGAGGCAACCGTACGGGGAAGGCATTGACGCGCAATCCAATAATAGCAAGCATCGCTGGAAGCAGTGTCAATGCGGCGATCACGGCCAGAATGACGACCAGCATTCCACCAAGCCCGACCGAGTGCAGCATATTAATGCTGAAGAAGGTCAGGCCGAAGAGACCAATTGAGACGGTAAGACCTGAGAATGCGACGGCGCGTCCAGCCGTGGCAACGGTCACAGCGATGGCGTCCTCAATGCTGCGGCCATGCGCAACCTCCTCGCGGAAACGACTTACCATAAAGAGTGAGTAGTCCACGCCCAGGCCCAGTCCGAAGAGCGTGGTAATATTGAGCACAAAGATAGAAAGAGGCGTGACATGGCCCAGGGCAAAGATAAGGGCGAGCGCGATTACTACGGCACAGCCGCCCACCAGCGCAGGCAGAATAGCGGCAATGACTGAGCGAAACACAAATAATAGTGCGATCAATGCAAACGGGAAGGCAAGCGTCTCGGCGCGGCGCAGATCACTTTCGCTGACCGACTGAATATCTTCGTAAAAGACCGGGCCTCCACCGACGCTAGCCTGTAGATCAGGTACTTTTTGCAGTCGTTGCTCTAATTCAGGCAATAGTTTTGGTGCACTATCAAGGTCAGATTTGAGCAACACGTTTACATAAGCTGCCTTGCGATCAATGGAAATCTGGCGCGGGTTGTCTGTGAATGAGACGATCTGAGAGACCTCCGACCAGTTCTGTATTTTTGCCAGTGCTTGCTGCGTCTCCTGGATGAAGCGGGTATCATCTGCTGTGTAATGTTGGCTGGTAAAAATTACTTGTACGATTGTGAGGTTCAGGTGCAGCTTGTCTACCAGCAGGTTAATCGCGCGTTGCGATTCCGCATCAGGGCTGGTAAAACCGCCAGATTGCAGTACCTGGCTAGCCTGAGGGGCAAAGGGCAACGCAATGGCAGCGGCCACCATCCACAATCCCACAATCAACCAGCGATAGCGGGTGGCGATCTTGCCGAGATGGTAGAACATGATAATGCCTTTCTTTATTGTGCGACGGCGGGCGTCGTAAACGCGGCCCCTACAGATGCCAAATGTTTTAGTGTTGTTTGTATGACGCATGTTTGCGCTGTGAGGGGTAACATTACAGTCCTCTCGACGTGTGTGCAGAGTTGTTGTATTATGCTAGCATTAAGCGATATCCATTACTCTAAATCGTAAGAGCACTTCTATACAGAAGTCAAGCCCAATTTTGTAGGAGCCAGATTTATCGCGTCTACTCCTACCTACCTATGTGCTCAGGAACCTTTTTTACCCATTGAGCACACGGTGTCCCTGCTGCATGATCAACAGAGATATCCTTTGAGATCGGGCAAGCAGATATACGTCCTTGAAGGAGTTTTTTTATGGCAAAGCAAACACAGCAGGCATCGACCAATAGCGTGCCTATCAAAGTCATTACAGTTAACCGCCAGGCTTACCACGATTACACGGTCGAGCGCACCGTTGAGGCAGGTCTCTCGCTCGTGGGCACCGAGATTAAGTCTATCCGTGAGGGACACGTCAACCTGCGCGGTTCGTATGCGCTGGTACGCAATGGCGAAATCTGGCTGGAGAATGCCCATATCGCCACATATGAACATGGCAATCGCAACAATCATGAGCCAATGCGCAATCGCAAATTATTGTTGCATAGACGTGAGATTAATCTGCTCATTGGCAGAGTAGCAGCTAAGGGTCTGACACTGGTTCCTCTCAAGCTCTACTTGAAGGGGGGCAAGGCGAAGATTGAGTTAGGGCTCTGCAAAGGTAAAAAGCTTTATGATAAGCGTGATGCTATGGCAGAACGTGATGTCAAGCGCGACATCGAACGCATTGTGCGTGGAAGGTAGCCTTCGTTATGAGCCCATTCGACCCGGCAGGGCCATCGTTGGAAGCAATACGCCAGAGGGCAATGCAAGCTGGCTACTTTCAATTGCTAGACCTGCATATTGATGATGCACAGGATGGAGAGGGAGTTGTCAGCATTCGTGTTGATGCTCGCCTCTATCATCCGCAACAGATTGTGCACGGTGGTGTGATCTTTACGTTGGCAGATACAGCGATGGCGATAGCGCTTATGTCGGTGCTTCCACCCGATACAGGTATGAGCACGATTGAGGCCAAAATCAATTTCCTGCTTCCAGTACGCACAGGCGAGTTGTCAGCCAATGCGACGATTATTCATCGTGGACGCTCGACGGCGGTACTGGAAGCGACGGTCCATAATACGAACGGCGAAGAACGCAAGGCTATCGCGCGTGTATTAGGGACATTTCATATCTCACAACCTCGTTCGCTACCAGCAAAAGAATAAGTATGTATCGGAAAATGCCGGTACTAGAAAGCAAGATCATGATGATTAGCGAGATACACCATGTGCAGGTTACGATTCCACGTGGCGCTGAAGAACAGGGTCGGCGGTTCTACTGTCAGTTGCTGGGACTGCCAGAAATAGAGAAGCCAGCGGTGATAGAAGATCGCGGCGGGTTCTGGTTGCAGGTGGGAAACAGACAGATACATGTGGGCGTCGAGGATGGAGCGGAACGCACGGCAACGAAAGCGCATATTGCGTACCAGGTAACGGACCTGGCAGTGATGCGTAAAAGATTAGAGGAAAACGGCGTTGTCATTCAGGAAGATGTGCCTCTTCCGGGTCTAAAGCGTTTCCAGATACGCGATCCGTTTGGGAACAAGATAGAGTTTATTGAGCCTCTATAGCACAGCCTGCAAAATCACAGGGCGTCGTAAATGTGGCTTCTACCTCGCATTGTCTCTCATCGGAGCCTTGACCTGCTTGTAAAGCGTCATCAGTGCGATGACACTTCCAGCCAGGATCAGCGCAACCGCGATCAGGAGCATGATAAAGAGCACAAGGCGTATTGTGCTACCATTCATAATACTTGCCAGGATTACTACAGCTAACATATGGGATCAGCCCTCTCTACTAAATACAAGATTTTCCATCTACTTCTCTCCTGATAGAACCCCTGGACAAGGAAAACGTAACACTTAGGACTGCCCTCTGGTACCAGATGGCGGCCATAAAGTAGGATGGATCAAGAAGCTTTTGGAATAGCCATGGTGATGTTGCCGAAATTAAAGGGGCAGAGTGGGCCGACATGCGCAACGTAATAGTAGGTGCCAGGATTAGATGCCAGGATATCGGTGCCAAAACTCTCTTTCCCATTAGTTGCAATATTGCCCCAGGAAAGATCATATGTTCCCTGCTTTAAGGGTTTAAACTGGAAGGTTCCATTTGCCAGGACGGTAGTGATGGGCGGATGCTTAGCAAGCACCTTGTTGAATTGGTTCTTCCATGCTCGGGCTGTCAATCCTTGTGTCAATACCGCCAGAACGCGACCACGTGGAAGTGGCTTTGTAAAGTGACCCTTTACTGGCTGGGGCGCTTTTAATGCTAGCGCCGCGTTTTTGCCCTGGACAGTATCGGCAAAAGCCCTTGCTAGCTGCTGGTAATTCAGCACTGCGGCTGAACACTGATTGGTGTTTATCTCCTGCAGTCCCAATGCGAACAGTGCTTTTGCTATATCTTCGTGCGCTGTCTGATAGGCGGAAGAGGTAGGGAAGCGTTGCTGTAAGGTGGCAAAGGTATCAACTGCGTCAGAATACTGTGCGGTTGCCAACTGAGACTTTGCCAGACTGTAGTAGGCGTTAGCAGCAAGTGACTGATTATCTTTCTGGCACTGCACATCGCAGTAGTTCAAATTTAGTAACGCGGCGAATTGGGTGACAGCTCCACTATAATCTTGCTTTTGCTGATCCTGTTTCCCGGCAGCGATGTAGGCGTTGATTGCATTTTTCTGGGCAATGCTGACCTGACTACCGGCCCTGCCATACTTGTTTACTACCATCTCGAAATTGTCTATGGCTTGCTGATAATGCTGCTGCTGTGCCAGGTTCTGGCCCCATTCATTATAAGTACGAGCGATATTAACAGAAGTAGGGGCGGTGTCACCTCCGAGTTGGTATTGTGCGATGGCCTGTTTCCACTGATGGCTCTGTTCGAGGGAATGTCCCTGCACCGTGTGGATGGCTGGCTGGAAAGACAATGCTGTGCTCATGTATAGGAGCAGAACCAGGATGACTAAACCTGCACTCATATATTGAGTTCGCTTTTGTGCGCTGGTCTGAGCTGCTCTCTCCATCATCAGGCGCACACCCAGAGCGCCTATGAGCAGTAGTGCAACAATAGCTGCCATAATAGCAGCATGGATAGTGCCACTGGCCCAGTCGCTTCCAGTCACGATCAGCAAGATCAGTACGAGGGCTAGAGCGGCAATGGAACCGTAGAAGGCCGGGCGCGACCATGGTTTTAGTAGCCACGTGAGAAACGTTGGTTGCGCTTTTGTAGAGAGAGGCTGCTGTATCCTCTCGCTATTCTCCTGGAATATGGGCCATCCAGGCGGAGGTGAAGGTGACATCAGTCCTATTTCTGGTGGATAGCTTTTTATGCTTTCCTGGTTTAAGCCGGTAAATGGCCATATAGATGGTAGGGGCGGTGACGGAGTTTCCACCTCAGGGCGACTCTCTGCTATTTCTGCGTCCACCTGATCTGCGGTGCTAACAATAACTGGTGTTGCAGACGGAACTTTCGGTGCTATTTGCTCTGTTAGCGAGAGAACAGGTCCATTGCTTACCTGCATCGCTTCCTGTTCTGTTGATACTCTGGCAGATAGGCTCTGCTCGTTTAGTGGTTGTGATGCAACCGAATGCTCTTCCTCGTCATGCACAAACTTTTTACCACATCTACCGCAGAAACGGGCCTGTGCAGGGTTATCCGTTCCACAATAATTACACTTCATTCAGTATTTTTCTCCATCTCCCTTCCTTAAAAGAGGGGAAAAACGCTGCTTGCTCATACTCTGAAAATTTGTATAAAAGACGTAGAGAAGCTTGCCTATAAAAGTTGTCGCATGATCCGCAGCAGACAATAGAGAGTATCTAAAGATAAAAACGTTTTGTTTATCTATTTTATAGAAAAAACGCAGCAATTACAAGAGGGCAATTGCCCCCAGGCGGGCTTGTAAACGGTGCCCTACACGGATGGGATTGGCACCCCTACGAATGTGGTTGGCGCTCCCTAAACGGATGGGATGGCGTGTAGAAAGCGTAAAGGTCGCCAACCACATTCGTAGGGGTGCCGTTTACAAGCCCGCTTGGGGGCTCCTATGCCCGTTGATCTCAGACGATAATACATTGTGGCTCTATGGCTTGCACGATTTGTAGCGCTTCGCCTGCCCGCAGCTCTTTCTCAAACACGTGATATTGATGCATGATATAGATTCCAGTACGTGCCAATGCGTACTGAGTTTCTCCGCAGTTTTGTGCATCAATCACAAGATCAACTTGCAGGCGTTGCCTCTGATAGAGAGGCAGGTCTATTTCCTCTTCAGCGCGGATGATCAGGTTCCAGTAGTGGTGGGCCAGTGTATATCCTTCGCGTTGGAAGAGATGTTGTGCTCGTGGGTTCATGCTGCTCACCATATTGATGAGCGTCACACGCTGGTCCGATGGAATTGCACACATCAAGTGACGAGCACGTTCCTCCGTTAACCAGACGAGCAACGTCCCGATACCTCTTCCCAGGTAATCGGGATGTACACGTAACAATGAGGTAAGTTGGTGCTCTCCACTACGACGTACGTCGGCATAGCCCACGATCTGCCCTTTCTTTGTCACAATCACCCAGGCATCGGTCTTTAACGTGAAGCCGGGCATCTGCCAGCTATTTTCTATTTCCTCCTCGGTGGCATTCGTAACTCCAACTTCCGCACGCTCACATGCAACTATTAAGTCTGTTACCGCTCTTATGTCGCTCAACGCGGGAGGACGAGCTGAAAGATTATGTAAACGTACGATCATGGGAGTTTCTCCATTCTTTGTTAAGGGTTCACATGGTTGTGTCGGGTAGCTATTCACAACGCCCCTCCAATAAAGATGGAGAAGGAGGCAGGTAGGGATGTCAGTTATACTTCGACAGATTGTGTACTCAGTTCTTTCCCGGCCTGCAGTTCCTTCTCGTAATTTTTATATTGTCGAACAACGTGCATACCTGCACGTTCGTATAAGCGTGTTGCTCCGGTCAGGCTCTGTGCATCTACGCCCAGGTAGACGTTGTGTATGTTGCGGCGATAGAACTCGCCAAAGGCATGATGCAAGAGGGCCAGACCTATTCCTTTGCGCCTCCAGGGACGACGCACGCCCAGGACATGAACCCAGCCGCCGGATTCCTTCTCGTCGGCGCACATGGCAAAGGCGGCAATCTTATCGCCATCCATTGCCAGGAACCACAACGAGGGATCAAAGAGTTCTCCCTTAAGCGCCCAGTGGGACCATTCTTCAAAACCCATCGAAATGTAGCCCCAATGATCCTGGAAAGCCTCTTCGTCGGCCTCGTAGACGGCACGTTCCATACCGGGTGCCAGGTTGTGTATTACTATTCCTTCGGGCCATTGTGCAATCGGTGGTGTTTCCTGAAGTTCGATACCCATACGCCAGAAGTTCCTGATCAGGGTGAAGCCATGTTTTTCTAACAACTTCTGACCAGCTACATTCACACTACTTGCATCGCCTGTGAAGGTGACGCGTGCTCCATCTGGCGCGAGGGGGACATACTGGCGTGCACGCTCCTCGGTCAAGCGTAACAATTGTGTACCGATACCCCGGCCTCGATAGGCGGGATGGACATCGGCTCCCGCATAGATGCGTATATACTGGCGGTTCCCAATTCCTGCGCTGGCCACTATTTGCCCATCTGGCGCAAGCACGACCCAGGCGTCGGTTGCTAGGTTAAAGTTGGGTCGCTGCCACCGCATGCGCATATCATCTTCGGTCGTCTCTGCTGTGCCATACTCGGCAATTTCACAGAGGTTGGCCAGCTTCGTTACAGCCGCCAGGTCATCCAGCGTAGGGCGACGGAGCGTAAAGCCGGATGGAAGTCCTTCTATCTTTATTTCTGTATTTGTCATAGTGATTTCTGTTTCCTTTCTGGCGGGGCCGTAGGGACGGTCCCCGCTCGAACCCTATTTTCTCATGTGTTCCTGACACCTTTTGTCAGGATCCTTGAACCAATTGTAGGGGCGCCGTTTACAAGCCCGTATGTTTACGACGCCCGTGGTGTTGACATTTATCCGTTACGTTTCAGTTTTCCGGTTCGCTTTGCGTGCATCTCGGCGAGCCGGAAAATATAGATGCCAGCAGGGACACTGACGACACCTGTGATGATTAAGGGCCATGTGTCGCTCCAGATTTGCGCCGACCAGATGACCTGGTTATGCAGGAGTGCGGCACGTAAGCCATCAAGCACGTAGGTCGCTGGTGAGCCATAGGCCATTATCTGCATCCAACCTGGTAGGACCGAGATTGGTGCATAGACGCCAGAGACCAGGAGCAGGATCGCTCGTACGATGTAGGACATCTGCGAACCACGCTCGGTGTAGAGCAATGGCAGGACCGACGCGGCAATGCCAAAACCGATGAACGAGACGCTACCAATCAAGAGCATAAACACGGCGGTCAGGTAGTTGGCATGGCTTAGATCAAGCTTGAAGAATGCACTTACGATCAGCAATTGCAGAAATGTGAAGAGCATTCCATGCACAACGGCGTACCAGCAGCTGCCGACCAGGTGTGTGAAGCGCGAGATGGGGGCCATGAAGGTGTGTTCAATGGTCCCTTCCCAGCGCTCGATAGTGATCAGGTCGGTCACACCTTCAAAGGTGACGCTCAGGTATGACCAGACTGAAGTGCCGATCAACACGTACAGGATGAGGTATGGTGTATTAATCTGCGTATTGGTGATCAATGAAACACCCGCACCCAGGTAGATGATCGACAAAGAATTTACGACATTATAGACGAGCCATACTATCTCCCAGGCCCAGTAGCGTTTGGTCAGGTTCCAGTTGCGCTCAAAAAAGGCGTAGGTTGCTCGTCCCTGGTGAAGTAACGATGACATAAAAAATCAGTCCTTTTCTTCCTCGCGTTGAGCTTCGATGGCCTCGAAAGCCTTCTCCCAGCTCCCATAGCGCTGAATATCTTCTTCAGTAATAATCTGCGAGGCGGTGTAGTGCATGAAGACCTCGTTCATGGTGACCAGCGTTGTACGCCCCATCAGGTGTGTGACACCTTGCTTCAGTTCGTCTGTTGTGCCCAGCGCGACGATACGTCCCTGATCGATGATGGCCACGCGATCACAGAGCGCATCGGCCTCGTCCATGTCGTGCGTCGTGATCAGAATGGTTGCATCGTGTTGATCGCGCAGTTCATTGACGAAGTTCTGTACATCGATCTTTGAACGGGGATCAAGGCCGGTGGTGGGTTCGTCGAGCAGCAGCACGATGGGTGCGGTGAGAAATGCGCGTGCGATAGCCACTTTCTGTTGCATGCCGCGCGACATATTCTCCAGCGGAGCTTTAATGCGATCTTCTTTGATGCCCAGACGTGTCAAAATGGCCCTAATTTTCGTTCGTGCCTCCGAACCAGGCATATTATAGAGGCGAGCCGCATAGATCAGGTTCTCCATTGGAGACAGCTTCTTAAAGAAGGAGGCTTCGACGCTCACACGATTGATCAGGCGTTGTACCATGCGCTCATCTTTCACTACGTCGTAGCCGAAGATTTGTAGTGAGCCAGTATCGGGGATGAGTAGCGTCGAGAGCATGCGGATGAGTGTTGACTTTCCGGAGCCATTGGCGCCGAGAATACCGATAATCTCGCGCCGTTTGACGATCAGAGTCACATTATCGATCGCACGTACTTCGCGCTTCTCCTCATCTCCTGTCGTGCGCTTGCCCGGCCAGCGTAACAGAGGACGCGACTTCCTGAAGATTTTTGAGACGCCGTCGATCACAACAGCATCTTTCGTTGTATCAATAACAATATTCTCTAATGATTGAGTATTGACGGGCAGTTCGTGGATAGCCACAATCTCTCTCCCTCTTCTTATTCCAAAACAGCGCAGTAAAAATGGATAACAAAAAACCGTGGGACTGGATTTTCTCTGTAGCCAGTGCCCACGGTCAAGGGTGTCTCTTTTGTTGCCTATTCGGTCAGAACAGGCGGACTTCCCCTGGAAATGGGCACACTGATGCCAGAAGCGCCGAAAATATGCGCAAGCATGCGGATGCGATCATCACAAATCACCCACACAGGAGCGGCGCAAGGCATAGCATGGCCGTAAGCGACATCGGGGCCGCACGGACGTGTTATTGCATAAAGCAAGTGCATGTTATTTGCCATGCTGGTCATCTCCTCTCGTGGGTTTTTCATAAATGTTTATCGAGATGGTGTGTGAGAGGATTGCAACGGCAATCCCCATTGCTCCAAGTATACGGAATTGTTTAGCGGTCTGTCAAGGGTTATTTGGACGAAATAGGTGTCACCTTGCTACTTGCACCTCATGATACTATTGAAAAAAGCGATGTGTGAGTCAACGAGGAAGCGATAGAGATGAACTTTGATGATGAATTTCTTGGGGAAACGGCAGAGGTCGGTAGCGATGATCTACTCGCAGACGATGATCTGCGCCTGCCGGATAGTGCCAATACGCTTGTGCGTGTCCATGCTGTACGTGCATGGCTGACGCGCCGCCAGAAGGAGACCGGTATGGAGATAGGCGAAGCTGCGCTCGCTATGCAACAGACATTACAGGAGGAACCGCAGGAGACGCGCCTGCGTCGTCGGGAACGTCAGTTGCAGGCAGAACGCATGCAACATCAACAAAATGCTCTACTGGATGCGCAGCAACGAATGCGCGCCTATGAAGAGGCCGAGGCTCTGCTGGAAGAATGCGTCTCTCATACTACCACTGGTGAGCGCGTCCTGGTCGAATATTATCTTACCCTGGAAGAACTGGTAGAGAATGCGATGCAAGATAACGAAGCTGAACATTCGTCATGGCTACAGGCACTGGAAGATGTTCAGCATCGTATCGAACATGTTGGTAGTCCGAACGAAGAATAAGCGTCCTCACTTCGTCACAAATGGCACGGTTATATTAGAATCGAAGCGTACCATCGCGCCTGTCAGTTGCACCGTATTCTGAACGGGGAAATCTATGAAACCTACTTGACTGGCCTTCGGCATTGTGAGCGGATAGATCGTAAGTACCTGTGGCGCTATTGCCTGTCCATTGGGTAAGAGTAGACGCATACGGTCCACAAAATCTACTTCGGCTGGTTCCTGCCCTGAATCATGGGTCTCCAGGTACACACGTACGGTATAACGTCCAGAATGTTTGTCGGCATCCGAAAAACTGCCAGCCTGCACTACCTTTGTGATAGTCATCTGCAAACCACTTACAGTAACGCTACGATTAACGGCCAGCGAGCTGATGAGATCATTCGGTGTGGCTATCGGTGTGGTAAAGTCATTAAACGTGCCTTTAGCCGGATTTGCAGACGGGAATTGGCTATAGACCATAAATAGGATGACCACGCTTATTATTGCGACGACGAACACTATCAGCAACACACGTGTTCCATTGGTGGCTGAAGGATGTTCTCCATTCATTTGTGACATAACTTTGTTTTGCTCCTGTTTAGATAAAGTTCTGGAATATATTATAGTCCTCAATGACTAGAGTAATGCTTCACATTAAAAAGTTGTTGCCAGCACTTGCTGAGGAGGAAGGAAACAGTAGCTCTGCAAAAGTTGTATATTGCGAGGTGAGGCATTGCAAAGGCTGCGATTTTTAGCAAGGCGAAAGATTTTCTAGAAATCTTTTCATCCGAAGAATTCTCCTGAGTCCCTGTCTTTCGTATTTGCTCTTTTAAGAATTCATCAACCTTTTTACGAGAACGAAGCCGAATAATTCGCCCAGACTCATATTTATTCAATGTTTGCCTAAGCCTTCTCTGGTCTGCAAGTGCAAAAGTTAGCACTTTCCACATACGGCTCGGGGTAAGCTTATCTGTGCTATCCATTGGCAAATCACGACGAGGCTTCCCACGATTTTTTCGATGGCGCTTTATTACGCGCGAGAAACACAAAGAGGGATGCATATCCAAGAAAACAATTGTATCAGCCTCCTCAAAACGAGGTTCGGATGAACTGATATAAGTTCCCTCAATGATCCACTGTTTTTCCTGAACGATTTTGTACAGAACATCTATTCTTGCATCCCTACTTTTCCTTTTCCAGCCACGCGTCCAAAAGAGCCGATCAAGGTGAAATACTTTAATATTGAGTATTTTACTTAATTCTATAGCAAGGGTTGTCTTGCCAGCTCCGGGTGACCCAATAATAACTATCTTCTCCACCTAAATTTCCCTACTATCATCCAAAGACAAGAACAATAATTGGAATGCAACAAAGGCTATTGCAACCATAAATGCAAAAAAAGATTGATGGACACTAAAACGCCATTTACTTTGACCTAATTGACTGGATACGTATCTCAAGCACAAGAGCCTCACTCTCTTTATTCTGTTTTCTTAGCAAGGTAGCATATTTTTCTAGTGTGCTGACAATGAAAGGATGATCAGTCCCAAAAATATGCTCGTGGATAGTCAATGCTTTGTAATAGAATGATGCAGCTTCTTCGTACCTCTCTAAAGCGGAATAGAGCTGCGCGAGATCATAATAAGTAGAGCCAGTATATGGGTGGTTATAGCCCAGATGTTGCTCACGAATGACCAGTGCCATCTTGTAATAGCCCTCAGCTTGATTATAATCCCCCTGCAAAAAGAAATTTTCGGCTCGATTACTCAGACTATATGCCATATAAGGATGCTCTGGGCCAAGCGATTGCTCATAAATTCTGATAGATCTGGCAATAAGCGGCTCGGCTTCTCTATATTTCCCTTCAGCGTGGTAAATCTCGACCAGGCTATTGACGATAACAGCCACATGCGGATGATCCATACCAGAAGTGCTCTCACGAATTTCTAACGCACGCATATTCATTTCCCTGGCCTGCTCCATTTGATTCTGCCCTTGATAGATCTTCGCAAGTATGTTCAGCGTAGAAGCAATCACAGGATGATCATTCCCCAGGTGCTGCTCTTGAATGTGCAACGCTTGTTTACAAAAATCTTCGGCTTGTTGATATTGTCCCAGTGAATGGTACAACTTCGCCAGACCGTAATAGCTCTGTGCTACGAGAAGATGATCGCTTCCTAATGTTGTCTCTCGAATAGAAAGTGCCTGTAAATAAAGTGGCTCTGCACGCGAGTAGGCTCCCCATGCACGATATAAGCTTGCCAGATTATTTAGCGTTTGAGCTACATCAGGATGTTTATCCTCCAGAATTTTTTGACGAACCGCTAATGCATTTTGTAACATGGACTCCGCATAGTCATATTTCCCCTGGTTCTGATACAGTACTCCCAGGTCATGCAATGCACGGGCCGTATCAAGATGATTGGTACCTGACACTTGTTGGCAAATAGCCAGGGCTTTGAGTAACAAATATTCTGCCTGCCCATACCTGCCACGCGCTACCAGATAGGAAGCTGCTTCATTGAATAAGCGAGCAGCCTCAGGAAAGGCAAGCTCATATTCTTCGACATAGGTTGCAGATACTAGCGCATGTGGAAGATAGCGTTCGCACTTTGTCCAGGTCTGTAGCGTAACATCAGGAAAAATATTGTTCACTGCTCGTATAGCTTGCTCTGCCCACAAACGTTGCACTTCCCTATTCATATTATCCTTGAGAACAACCTGTACCAGACGATGCATACTGAGTGATTTTGCTTCTGGATTGCGTCGAATAAGTGAGTAGCGTAACAATAGCTCAACAATTTCATTGATCTTGAGTGGATCACCAGCCATAAAATTAAGTAGTGAATCGGTTTCGATTACGCCAAATGTAATGATTTCTTCAGAAATAGCTTCTGGATTAAGGAAAGTAAGCATACGTAAAAGATCTGCAGCAGCTCTATTCTCTTGCTCTACTCGTTGAAAAGAAAGCGACCAGGTAGTAGCAACAGGCTCAGGATGGTCAACTGAAATTCTTCCTCGTCGCAAGAGTAATTCCTTATGGCGCCTATTATACAAATCAAGATATCCAGATAGTCCGCATTGATTCTCTTCTATATAAGCGCCAGCCTGATCAAGAGCCAGGGGCAATCCGTCCAACACTGCAACGATTTCGGCTGCCTGTGCATAGTGCTCCTTCTCTGCAAGATTAAGCGATGCATTTAACACCAGTATTTTGCTCCTATGCAAGAGAAATAGCACGCCTTCATCCCGCTGCATCTTTTCGACTTCAATACTTTGAGCAACTGTTCCTAATGCCTGCAACCTTGTTGTGATCAGCACATCTCCTGTCACATTCGTTGGTAGAAAACTAATGATCATCTCCGGATCATCAACATTGTCCAGAATAAGTAGCCAGTTGGAATGAACGGAAAGCCAACGCTTTACTGCTCGTATCACGATATCTTGATCCGTCTCCTGTTGTTCTGATAAGTTCAGCAGGCCTGCTAACAGCATGAACTCAGTATTAAGAGCATCACGGGAAGAAGCGTCTATCCAGAATAGAGCCTGGTAGTGATCACGATAACGATAGGCATACTCACTTGCGATCTGTGTTTTACCTATCCCTCCCAGGCCACTAATCGCATGAATCTGGATCGAGGGAGTTTCATTACCACTTATAAATACAGAATTCAGGTACTCCAAAATCTGTTCTCTACCTGTAAAAAACGTGTTCCTCCGATGCGGGATATTCCAGATAGGAAAAGAAGGGGTAGACGAGATATCTGAAAGGGGTTTTATTCCCTCATCAAGGTCTTCGTTGCTTTGGGGGATGAAGCCAAGTTCTTCAATGCTTTTCGCAAAGAGGTCTGCGAGCCTTTGACGATAATATGGGCCGGGAATAGTGATGCCTTTTTCCCAGCGGCTCACATTGACCTGAGTGGTACCGACACGTTCAGCCAGCTCACTCTGTGTCCAGCCCCGTTGCTCTCTTTCTCGTTTGAGTCTTGAAAGAGTCACCCTGGAATTCTTCCTGATGTTCGATGCATCTTCAGTACCCATCTCACATTCCCTGATATTCCTTAGCTTTCCTCGCACTCACACAGTACAGAACCAAAGAATGACGCAATTCGTTATGAATAAATATGATATACGTATGATATTCACATGATATCATCTCTGTCTATAATTTGTAGTCTAACTACTCAGAAAGACAGTGACAAATTGCTTTATGAAATGCTCGGAGAAACGTCAGAGACATTGTATATTTTGTGGATGTACGACACATATTTTGACGTTGTGATCATCAGAATATGTATACATTTGAAGGCATCTGTTTGAATAGTTTGTTAGGGAAAGTAGTATTTGCCTAACATTTCGTATTCTCGAAACTAAGAAAAAGGAAAATGCCTGAGATGAAAGAAGATAATATAACAGTTTTGTCTGAAGTTGGCCCTGATCTCTTTGAGCCACCACACATTCTACCTGCATTGATGGAATTGTTTGCAGGCGACAAACAACAAGCTCTCTTACAACAGGAACATTTGCTTGCACACCTGACTACCTGTCATTACTGTCGAACCTCAATTGTGTTCTTACTTGGCGTAGCACAAGAATATGATCATATAAACAACAACGCTGAAGAGTCTGCTCATGACTTGCTTATACGTATTGCCAATATCAATCGTCTAATAATAGAGGCTCATGATTATGAGCAACTGGGAGCATATGCTGAGGCAATCATGGCTGATGGGCAGGATAAAGCTAATCTGCGCTTTCCTGATGTCACAGCTCATCTAAGAATTTGCTCTGATTGCCGCTCGGCTCTTGAAACAACTGTAAATTTCATCACTGAGCCAAAAGAAACTGACTAAAAAGAAGCACTTGCTGTTACTGTATTAAATGTCATGAAACGTACTTCATCAACAATATCTGGCTTTTGGATAGCAGGAATACAAATGAAGGGGCTTATCGTCTATGCTCCATCTTCTCACGCGCATATCGTTGTGCTTCGCGAACTACGTAGCCAACAACAGGAGCATTACAGCCCGCTGCCTTCGCTGCCTCTGCATGAGTATGGCCATCAAAAATGACCATCCTTATTATAAGTTGATCCCTGATCGGATTGGAATGTGTGTTCGCATATTCCGAAAGAGCTGTTACTGCGTTACGTAGTTCTTCATTTAGCATGAAGGTGGTTTCTGCTGACCAGGCCTGGTTCAGAATAGATGCTTCACCTTCACGATCATTCTCATTGGACGAATCGCCTGGCGGGACTGAAAATTGTCCTTCGTTAAGCAAACGGCGATGCATATCAATAATGCAGTGCTCAATGATCAGATTTAACCACGTTTTGAGGGCACAGTGAAAGCGGAACCTTGACAAGTACCTCACTATCTTGACCATTACTTCTTGAATAATCTCTTCTTGATGACCAGCAAGGATAGTATTTTTAGCTTTTATGTACACACGCTGCTTTACGAACGTTCTACATTCTTCCCAATGTTTCGAGTGCCGATCCCGAAGCATCTCCTCAACCACTGACCGTTCATCCGTGCGTGGCCAGTGGCTCCCTGCATTGTCATCAGTCATGCGTTATGCTCTCCCTGGTCATTGCTGACTTCATTGACAGTACAATCATTATTGAATGTGAGAAGAGAGGCTTCTTCTCACATTATTGAGCTATCCTGGATAGCATCGGCAATCCTACGATGAATGCATTATGGGCGATCCTTACAATGGAACTGATGATTTATGCTTTACTTTTCCTCATCATATACTCTTATCTATGTAGACGCGATAGTCCGGTTTAATCTAAAATGGTCTTTGCTCAAAACAGGCAGACAGTATTATATCTGACATTCATTCTTTGAGCACGTAATACGACTGTATTTACATTTGACGGTAGATAAGCCGAATTGTTAGTGGTATTAGAGGGAAGCAGTTGAAGATCTCCTCAAACATGGAGAAAAGCGGGGTCTGTGGCTACAAATTTTCGTCTGTGAGGAAATAAACACAACCATCATCCTTGCTGATTACTGCCAAAACTACAAGAAAAATGGATTTGCTCGCGTCTGAGGTCCGTGACTATAATACAAAACTGAGGGGAGTTCCAGATTCTTTTTGTGGGAGAAAAACATGAGTAGCAATATAAGCACAACAGTGTGGCCTGATCTGCCATTTCATGCCTGGCAGGGAACTTGTGAAACGTTGCATATGTGGACGCAGATCGTAGGTAAGGTCAGACTCGTTTTGAGTCCTGCTGTCAACCATTGGTGGCATGTGCCACTTTATATCACCTCACGAGGACTCACCACATCACCCATTCCTTATCATCAGCATATCTTTGAGGTGCAGTTCGATTTCATCGATCACAATCTGCTTATCCTCACTGATGACGGTAGAAATAAAATCTTACCTTTGATGCCTCGTTCAGTCGCGGAATTTTACCATGAATTTATGGATGCTCTGCTTGCACTGGGAATAAAGGTCAAGATCAATACCTTGCCATCTGAAGTTAAGAATCCTATTCGTTGTGACGTAGATGATGTTCATACCTCTTATGATGCGGAATATGCCAATCGTTTCTGGCGCATCCTGGTCCAGACAGAGCTGGTCATGAAGCAGTTTCGTTCCTCTTTCCTGGGCAAAAATAGCCCCATTCACTTCTTCTGGGGCAGTTTTGACTTGGCATCCACCCGCTTTTCGGGACGCAGAGCACCCGAACGTCCAGGGGCTGATGCCATCACGCGGGAGGGCTATTCGCATGAACTGATCAGTTGTGGCTTCTGGCCAGGCAATGAAGCTCTGCCCGATCCCGTTTTTTATGTATATGCCGCACCCGAACCTCCTGGCTTTAAAGAGGCCAATGTTCGTCCGGGCACAGCTTTTTACAACCCCGGTCAGGGCGAGTATTTATTACGTTACCAGGATGTACGTAATGCAACGACACCAGAACAGGACTTGCTCGACTTCTTTCAGAGTACGTATGTTGCAGGTGCGACTTCTGGTAAGTGGGACCGCGAAAATCTGGAAAGAAATGTTTGATTGCCGTTAGCTTAGCGCACAGGGGCGTGATCAGTCACGCCCCTGTGCGCTAAGCTAACGGCACTGCCCAATGAAGATCAATAGTGTATCTACTAAGCCTGCGCCAAAAATCCCTGAGCTCCAAACACTCCACCCAACACATCCTTAGAAGAAGCTCCCAGCCAGCGATCCAGCACGGTTGCATAGATGGAACGGAAATCTGTGGTGTATTTGAGGTTACCCGCGTTATCAAGGCTGCTCAGGCTTGGCGGCTCTCCGAAGATGCCCTGGCTAACAGGATTGCCCAGCACAAACATGGGGGCCGCCGTGCCGTGATCGGTGCCCTGGCTGCCATTCTCTTCCACGCGCCGCCCAAATTCAGACCATGTCATCATCACCACATTATCAGCTTTGCCATGCTGCACGAGATCATCGTAGAATGCCGAGAGACCGTCCGCCAACGTCTTCAATAGCTGGGCATGCGTCGCCTGCTGATTGGCATGCGTGTCAAAACCACCTAGCGTAACATAACCAACGCGCAGACCCAGATTAGCAACGATTGCCTCTGCCAGCACCTTCAAGCCCTGACTAAAGGAATCTTGTGGATAGGTGACGGTCGAATGATAGTTCGCATCAGCCTCTTGCAGTAGTTTCCCGCCTGTCTGAGCATCTGTAGCGGTTGTATCCAGGAGGGCAGCGTAGGGAGCGGTCTGCGGATACGAGTTATAGAGCTTCATCAATGCCTGCAGACGCGTGCTTCCACCATCTCGATCCTGAGGATCGGGTGTGAGGCGATAGCTCTTTACATTCGCTAATGTGGGCACCTGGGCATTGAGGGATGAAAGAGCCTGCGCCGTCTGCGTCCCGATATCTAGTGACTTGAATGGATGACCATCTTTGTCGACCCAGCCAGAGACCAGCTTCCCCAACCAGCCCTCAGTACCAGCTCCATTCAAGTCGAGCGTCTGCCAGATGTCCATTGCCTGAAAGTGCGAAAGGCTTTGATTGGGATACCCAACTCCCTCTACAACGGCCAGGTGTCCGGCATCCCAGAGCTTTTTCAATGGTGCCAGGTTGGGATGAAAGCCAAGGCGTCCATCTAACGTCAGCACCTGGGACTCAGGAATACCTAATGTAGGACGCATCTTGCGATAGAGCGCGTCTGTATAGGGGATGACCGTGTTCAGACCATCATTGCCGCCCGCCATCTGCACTACGATCAATGTATGGTCGGTCGCCACCTGCGCGAAGTGCGCTCCAGCCTGTGTTAATGTTTTAGCGGAGGCAACGCCGCGACTGAAGATGGCAGGCATAACCATACCCGCCGATACCACCAGCATCCCATCTTTTATCATTGCTCTGCGTGAAAGTTTCATTTATGTTATTTCCTTTTGTTATTAACGGTCAAGCTCACGCCCCTACCCTGGTCAATTCAAATGATACTCGGGTGCTGCCATCATAAGGTAGAGAGTGCCACGTACGCGGTTGATTGGATAGCTCTTGCTATTGCTGAGCGTCACCTGTCCGGTCGCCTTGCCACTATCGCTCGTGTTGAAGTAGTCAATGAGCAACGCACGCCTATCCGTTGTTAGCTGACCATCAAGCAGGAACGAAGCGAAGTAGTCGACAAAGCGCTCAGGTGAGTCGATGTGGTTGGCAGCGACGACTCCTTGCAGATCAAGTGGTGCAGATACACCATTGGTTGCGCTGCGGTTTCCGACCAGCAAAAGATCGATATAGTTCAGGCGCGTCATCCATGCACCACTATTGAGCCAGTACGAGCTTACTTTGTCACCAGGCCAACCAGCCACATTAGGCGGATCAAACAGGGGTTGTCCCATAGCGGTGATTATCGCGGGCAGTCTTTTGCCATCTCCTTGTACGTTCAGAGCACGATAGGTACCCGCCATATATTCCGCAGGCGATTTCAAGCGGCTACGGTATGCCTTTGACGATGAGATTTGCGGTGAGAGCAATAGAGTACGCATCACCTCACCCATGTTGTGACCACTTTTCACATAACTAGCAACCAGAGGAGCAAGATCGTCGTTGCTGGGATTTTCGTACACAAAAAAGGTAAAGAGCTTGCGGCTGATAAACCAGGGTGTTGCAGGATGATTAGCAAGGATGCGCATAACGTCCTTGTAGTCAAAGTTGCCCGTTTGCCCCAGGTAGTGTTTGATCTGGTCATTGTGATCATTTGGCACATAGCGGGAAGTTGTGCTTTGCCCGACCACATGCCAGCCCGTCAAGGCTGCTGCTCCTTCGTAAACATCCTGCTGGCTATAATGACCAAGACCCAGTGTGAAGAGCTCCATCAGTTCGCGTGCGTAGTTCTCATTGGGTGAATTTTTATGACTCTTGGTTAGATCAAGGTAAAACAGCATCGCTGGATCGGCAGTGATACCAAGTAGGAGATTATCGAAAGTGTCAAAGGCATGGGAGCGCAAAAAATTGTTCTGTACAAGCATGCGCATGTATGCATTCTTGCCTCCAACCTTGCGAAAACTGCTGGTAAACACACCACTCCAGAAGAGAGTCATCTTTTCTAATAATGGGCGCTGCGTCCATGCCATACGTAAAAGCCACCACTGTTGTTGTTGCTGTGGCGTATTGAGATCAAGATTGAGGGCGTTCAGACGGCTCTCCATCGCATCATCGGAGACCTGTTGATAGTTCAGGAGACGATCAACGGCCCCGCTAAAGCCCAGTGACGCGTACATATTCAATTCTTCCGGCGTTGCACCAAAGCCTGCCCGGCGCAGCAAGTGTCCTATCTGAGTAGAACTCGCTATGGGGCCGGAATGAAATGGATTCCATGTTCCGTGTTGTAGTTCTGATGCCAGCGCAAAGCCACCAGCAGTCAAGGCTCCTGCTCCCACAGCACCTAAAGCTGTCAGACCAAAAAGTTTTCGCCGTGACACTTTACGTTGACCTTGAGCAACGCTATTAGTCGGTGGCACGGGAGAAAGCGCTTCTGGTGGCGGTGGTGGTGGTGGTCCCAATTTCTGTGTGCGATCGTTGTCTTGCGTATGCCATGCCTCAGTTGGCTGATTATATAAATCCATCTACAAATCTCCTTCGCTCTACTCACTAATGTGAAGTAACTACAATTTGAGAGATAGCACTTTTATAATGCAGAAAAAGCCTTTGCTACTAATATGACTTATAAGTCTGCTGGTAGTTTCGAGATGAACAGATAGGATTCTTTTCTCATAGGTATTCTAACAGATACAATTCAAGAAACTCTCAAGAGGAACTTAGGGTTTGAGCAAGATTTCTTCTATCTCTCTAGTGGGCAAAAGTCCTATATTCCACTTGCAATCTGGTGATGATGAAGTGAGAATGCTATAGTTATTGTGATCTTTAGTATGACTATGCATAGAAAAATGCAGAGTTTCTCCTGTTAGAAGTGTGCGACGAGGAAACATTAACCAATGACAAAGAATTCGGGGGTAGTGAATAGGATCAAACGCATACCACGTTCAGCGCTTATTGTAAGTATGATAGGACTGGTAGCTCTCTTAATAGGTGCAGGGACATGGTTGACACATTTCACAGGAGTATCACGTACTCAACCAGAAGTAGTTGGCATCAGTGTTCCTGGTCAGAAAGCGCCTACGTCGAAACAGACGCGGATACCAGCAATAGCGCCTGATACTCCCGTCTCGCCGCTTCTCTTTGGCACCAACCTGGGCCTTTTTGACACCAATGACCAGGTATTGACTTCGACAGTGACGCGTGCCGCTTTGCAGCAAATACATGTGCGTATCATTCGTATGCCTGTGCGCTCCAATCTGGCAGAAGTGACAGAGATTCAGGCTGCACAGGTGATTAAAAGTCTGGGTGCAACTCCAATGGTCATCTTGCGTGGGCAACTCGATAAAAATGTGCTCGTCGATGATCTACGCATTGTGCATGATATGAATACAATCTTCGGAAAAAACATCGTCTATTATGAGTATGGCAACGAAGAGGATTTACAGGGCGTATCCGTCGATCAATATACGACCTCATGGAACAGTGTTATCCCACAGCTTAAACATGTTGTGCTGCACGGCAATTTCGTTGGACCCGTCAATTTCCAGTACGATCACGACTACCTGGCGACCTTCTTGCAAAACGCACAGCCACGTCCCGATGAGATAAGCTGGCATGAGTATACGTGCGATGACTCCTGGGCGACGTCTACCTGTATCTCGCATATTGATCACTGGACCGATCATATCGCCGATGCACGCGCTACTATGCTGAGCATAACAGGCAAGGAGTTACCCATCATGATTACCGAGTGGAACTATGCCCCGAATGCCGTTCTCAATGATGGCAAGAATAACAATAGCGCCTTTATGAACGCCTGGACCTCTCATGCTCTGCAAACGCTGGCCGCTAACCGCATCTTTGCCTCTATGCAATATTCTTGCACTAATACGGCTATTCCTTTGATCGACACGAGTGGGGCAATCACCACGCAGGGAGCAATGGTGCAAACACAATATCAGAACATTATTATTAGCAAAAAATTGCCCCTTCCACCAACTATAGCAAATCAATTACTTTCGTCTGCAACGCCAGCAAGCGGAACAGCTGCTAATGGAACAAAAGGCTTTACATTCGATGATGGAAGTACTGACGGTTGGAGTTCATCTGGTAACACTCTTACTCTGCAAAACAGCACTGCTCCTGGCATGAACGGCAAACACGCTCTCCAGGTGACCATCAATCCAATCAGCAGCAATGATTACCCTTCCATCAGCGTGAAAACCTCTCCATTGGCCTCATATCCCCAGGTGGGGCAAACGATCAGTGCCAATGTCTATATCGCCAGCAACTCAGTGAGCATGACTGCAAAGGTGTTTGTTGTCGATAGTGCCTACCAGTGGCATTCATCCTCCATGACAGCGTTGACCGCCGGGACCTGGGTCCATCTGACATATACTGTACCGAACGATCTCAAAAATCCTCTCCAGGAGATCGGCATCCAGTTTAATAGTCCACCTGGAAGCCCTATCAGTACTGATGTCTACGTAAATGCTGTAAGCTGGGGCTAATGCTTCAGAGCAAAAAGCACAATCAGGCGTTAATAGCAATTAAACAGTAAAAATTGCATGATTTCACAGTGATAACTATTAGAATGTGTCTGGTTAAGAAAGTACAACCCGAACGTGCAAATCTTAACCAGTTGTAGACAAAGAAAGGGAGAGAAATATCTCGTCAGTAAGGCCAATCAAAAGAGGATTTACAGGGAGCGAGCAGCTAAAGTCCGGGCTTATTTAAATCAATGTATCTAGACGTATGAGTTTTGTATACAATTTATAAAATTCAGGAAGAAAGTTTCTGTAATATTATTCTATTCTTAAAAAAGTGCGCCGGTAAACGTTATTTTATGAAAACTGGCATGACTCTGAATAACCAGTCGCACTACTACATTGACAGATGTGTCATAGAATTGCTACCCTATGAATAGCATAAGGATTGCAGGCAGGGAATGGGGGATCTGCACTTAATTTTCTAGTAGCGAGGCTTTGTTCATGCTTAGAAGTAGCGGCAACGTTGGCAAATACATTGGGGGTTATCACATCACGCTGGAGCTTGCTTCCAGCGCATCCAGTCGCGTCTTTCTGGGTGAAAGTGTTTCTCCCGATAGGCATAATGTTGCAATCAAACGATTCTATGCTATTCACATCTCTTCCCGGCAGGAACAAGAGAGCTTTCTGCAAGAAGCCAATTTGCTGAAACAGTTTGACCATCCCTACATTCTCCATCTCCTATCGGCAGATGTTATTAAGGGGACACCCTATATTGTCAGTGAGTATTCGCCCAATGGCTCTCTGCATGACCACCTGCAACGGATTGCGCCTGAACCTATGGCCCAGAATGAAGCGCTTATGCTTCTTTCTCAGATTGGACAGGCGCTCCATTATGTCCATCAAAAAAATAGGGTTCATGGAAACTTGAAGCCACAAAACATCCTTTTTAATGGAAAAGGAGATGCCTTGCTCGCCGATTTTAAGTTTGCATCTCTCTCCTCTTCAGCTGGTAACTTCGTTGCTACGTCGCCCGCTGCCCTCTCGTATATGTCACCAGAGCAGATAGAGGGCGTAACCAGTAAGGAAAATGATCAGTACTCTCTCGGCTGCATCGCCTATGAGATGTTCACCGGTCGTAAGCCGTTTACCACGCCATCGCTCAACCAGCCTGGCACATACTATAAAACCAGGGCACTGATCGCTCCCAGGAAGCTGAATCCTGTTTTACCACAACGCATTGAGCAGGCGATTCTCAAGGCCATGTCGAGGGAGCCATCTCAACGCTATGGAAGCGTCCTGGAATTTATAAAAGCCTTAGGTACTCCTGGCATACTTGTTGTACCTGATACTTCCCCTTTCCTTGCTGGAACAGCGGGAAACGCGTCCGCTCCTGCTCCACGACACAGTCTCTGGGGAAAACCCCTGTTGTCTGGTCTGAAACTAGCAAACCCAGGAGCCATGACCCTTGCTCAGTTCACCAATAAGGCCACCCTCTTTAGAAATACCTTTTCCTCGCTGACAAATTTTTCTTCGCTTCCTTTGCCCAACTGGAAACCCGTTTATCCTCCTCTCTCACGTGGAAAACGCAATACACGTCGCTCACTCCTGGTAATTGCAAGCCTCCTGCTCATCACGGCTATCGCTGCCGGAATGGTCTTTGTATTTTCACCATTTCATCTGAACAATACATCAACTGGACCAGGGACAACATCGAAGGGAACAACCTCTGGCATAACAAAAACTATGGTCCCACAGCCACAGACGACGCCACCATCTGTAGCGGGCCGCCCAACTACAAAAAAAACAGGCGCTATTACAGTACCCGCGCAACCTACGCAGCAACCCCCTATACGTCCCAGGCCAACTCAAGCGCCGACGCCAAAGCCGTTGTCACCTACATCTGTGCCCACATTGCCATCTACAACTGCTTTCTCAGTTGCACCTGCCAGCCTCAATTCTACGAATTGCACTTCTGGTAATGGTTCCGCTACCTGCCGGGTAACGCTTTCATTGGGAGCGGGTGCTGGAAGTGGCCAGCGGTGGTATACCTATAGTATCGGCGTCGGGGCAAACTTCAATCCTTCAAATGGCTCCATTGCGCCAGGTCAAACCATCAACATCAAGATTATCGTTTCCGATACCTGTACAAAGGCAGGTACTTTCGTCTTTGTAGGTTCGAAAACAAATGTTGTTGTGGCCTGGAATTGTTAATGGATGCGTATGGGTGTCGTAAACGCGGTGGATCCACCTGGGCGTCGTAAACGTGGCCCCTACTGGGTGAATTGGCGTACAATGTCGAGCAGGTCTCGAACATGAAATGGTTTGATTATTACTTGTTGCACGCCTAACGCTTCCGCATCAGGTCCATCTGTGCCGGCGGTAATGACCACTATCGCAGGGAGAGGATGGGCTACCTCCCATTGCCGATAGAGGTTCTGTAGAAAAGAGGTGCCATTCATACCAGGCATTGCCAGATCCAGGAGAATCACCGATGGATAACGCCCCTCTCGCAAGGCGCTATCTATCCAGTCCAGAGCTTCCTGCCCTTCGGCAGCCTCCGCTGGCTCGTAGCCATCAAGTTCAAGCGCCCAGGATACCATATCTCGAATGGCTGGATTATCATCTATCACCAGTACAACAGGTTGATGCTCTTCGTCCGGCTGCTGCGGTCGATCCATACACTCCCCCTCCATACCCCGCTAAATAGATACATTTCTACTTTCGAGGTAGAGAGCCTTGCACACATATCTCGCCCTATATGTCTGTACCCAGGGCAAGCACGCGTGGTGACTTACAATGATGCCAGTAAAAAATTGTGTAGTGCCTGAAAAAAAGCCTCTGGTTGTTCCAGGTTTGAGAGATGACCAGCTTGTGGGATAACAACGAATTGAGCTCCGGGAATTTGAGCTGCATACTCCTGTGCCACCGTTGGGGGAGTTACTGCGTCTTGCTCACCAACAAGCACCAATGTGGGAACGGAGATCTGTGTGAGCAGGTCGTGTGAGTCGGCTCTTTGTGCCATACCCCGCGAAACGGCGGCAATACCACTTCCTGTTGCGGACTCGGCCATGCGCCGAACGTGCGTCTCGACTTCAAGGTGATGCTGGCGTGTATAGTCAGAGAGCAGTTTTGGCACTTGCAGATCGGCAACTGCGCCAGGTCCTTCGGACAGTGCCAGTTGCGCTAAGCGCTCACGATTCGCCTTGCCTTCTTCGGTATCGGCATCTGGCTTTGTGTCAGCAAATATCAATCCTCTGACACGTTCGGGATACTTGCGCAAAAATGCAAAGGCAATATAGCCTCCCAGAGACAGCCCACATAAAATAGCATGCTGCATACCAAGGGCATCCATCAGTGCTGCCACATCATCTGCCAGCAACTCCATAGTAGAGAGCTCAGTATTGCTTTCACTCTCGCCAAAGCCACGCCAGTCGAGCGCGACCAGGCGAAATTGCTGCTCGTTGAGTAGGGTTGTTATCTGGTTCTGCCACATGCTGCGATTGAGAGGAAATGCATGCAAAAAGAGAATGGGCTGCCCCACTCCATGATCGTCATACGCAATATCAGCATCATTAATACGTATCTTCAATGTTTCTCTTACTCCCTATTGTTCTCTTACTCCTTACTCGTTGCGCCATCTGCCTGCTCGTGTGCATGGTAAGAGCTACGTACAAATGGTCCCGATTCGACGTGACGAAAACCCATTTTCTTGCCCTCGGCCTTTAAGGCGGTAAATTCCTCAAGAGGGACATAGCGCTGAATCGGTAAATGTTGGAAAGATGGGCGCAGGTATTGTCCTATCGTAAGAATATCAACATCGTGCGCTCGCATATCCTGCATGACCGTGATTACTTCATCCCACGTCTCTCCAAGCCCTAACATGAAACCAGACTTGGTACGAGACGACGGATTCATTTCTTTGGCCCATTTTAGCACCTGCAGCGAACGTTGATAAATGGCCTGTGGACGTACCTGTTTATATAATCTGGGCACGGTCTCAACATTATGGTTAAAGACATCGGGCTGCGCGTCAATTACTACGCGTAGAGCATCGTAGACACCCTTGAAGTCTGGTGTCAGGACTTCCACTCTACATTCTGGATTTAAACGACGAATCCAGCGAATGGTGGCTGCAAAGACTGCCGCTCCGCCATCTTTGAGCTCATCACGATTTACTGAGGTTACGACGGCATGACGCAGACCCATCGTTTGCACGGCCTCGGCTACGCGTTTTGGTTCCTCCCAGTCCAGCCCGAGAGGTCGTCCAGTCTCTACAGCGCAGAAACCGCAGCTTCTCGTGCAGACACGTCCCAGGATCATAAAAGTTGCCGTCTTATGGCCCCAGCACTCGCCAATATTTGGGCAACGCGCCTCCTCACAAACGGTGTGCAGCGATTGGCCGCGCATCAATTGCTTTAAGTCTCTATAGTTTTCGCCTGCCGGAGCGTGTACTTTTAGCCATGCGGGGCGGCGTTCCGGAATGATCGTGGTCATTGTCTTTTCCCTCTGTTAGTTAGACGCTCCATCTGCTCGTGTATTTAATTTGTTGGGCGCCGGACATGGGTGGCCCTGGGACGCCGTAAACGTGGTCCCTACAGTTTGATGTCACGCTTGTAGGCGTGCAAATTCGTGCGTACGGCCTGCAAGAATCCAGCGGCTCCTGCGCCATCGAGAATCCGGTGATCGAAGGAGAGGCACAGATACATCATAGAACGTACGGCAATGGCATCGTCTTCGATCACAACCGGTCGTTTCACAACGGCATCCATGCTGAGAATGCCTGCATGCGGCTGATTGATAATTGGTACCGATATAATTGTACCAAAAACACCGGGGTTGTTGACGACAAATGTGCTGTTCTGCATATCTTGCACGGTAAGTTTGTTTGTTCGCGCACGCTGTGCCAATGCATTTACCTGACGGGCCAGACCAGTCAGATTATATTGATCGGCATCATAGATTGTTGGTACGACCAGTCCCATGTCTGTGGAGACGGCGATCCCCATATGAATATGCTTCTTGATGATAATCTTGTTGTCTTCGGTCCACGTTGAATTGATCAACGGGAACTTGCGGATGCCTTCGCAGACAGCCCTTATTACAAAGGGAACAAAGCTGATGCTATACCCCTCGCGCCGCTTGAATTCTTCTTTGTTCTTCTCTAGCCACTTCGCGATGTGGGTCATATCGACTTCCATCATCGTTGTTGCATGAGGAGATGTACGCTTGCTGCGTACCATGTGTTCGGCAATCGCCAGGCGCATGCGACTGGGCGTAGTAACCTCTTCATCACTATCAGCAAAGGTTATAGGTGGAGCACTATATGTCGTTTGCGAATTGGTAGTTACTGGAGCTGAAATAGATGATGGTTGCGTGCTGGCCGATGGTGTTTGAACAGGTGGTGGGGAAGACTGGCGTTGCGCGATATAGGCGAGAATGTCTTCTTTGCGCACGCGTCCACTCGTGCCAGTGCCTTCAATTGCGTTGAGATCAATGCCATGCTCACGCGCCAGGCGCTTAGCCAGGGGAGAGATGCGTTGTCGCTCCTCCTCTTCGGTCTGTATAGTTGCAGGCTGATGGTTATTGTACGTAGCCGGCGCGGTGACCTTCTCTTCCAGCACAGGGGTTGCGGCCCGTGCGGCATTCTCTACAGGGGCAGCATCAGGGCCAGGAGCGGAATGAGCAGGTGAAGCTGAGGATACATCCGCGCTCTCCTCAATTAATGCAATGTCAGTACCGACGGAGACAGTTTCATCGGCACTGACAAGAATCTTTGCCAGGCGGCCTGCGATGGGCGAGGGGAGTTCGGCGTTGATCTTGTCTGTGATGATCTCCGCTAACGACTCGTCCTTTTCCACGTAGTCACCTTCTTGTTTGAACCACGATCCCACCGTTCCTTCCGCAACGGATTCGCCCAGACGTGGCATTTTTACAGGCGTTGGCATACTGGTACCTCGCTACTTGCTTTAATACGCTGCAAGTTGTCTCGCCGCACTGAGAATCTTCTCAGAGTTTGGCAAGTAAGCAGCTTCCAATGGTGGGGCATAGGGAAAAGGAACGTCCGGTGCCGCTACTCGTGTGATCGGTCCATCCAGGTATTCAAAGAGCTCTTCGGTGAGCAGTGCCGACAGTTCGGCTCCTATTCCGCCTGTGAGTGTATCTTCGTGCACAATCAGGACTTTGTTGGTGCGCTTGACCAATTCCTGTATTGCTTCGCGGTCAAGTGGCGTGATGCTGCGTAGATCAAGTACTTCAATCGCCAGATCGTCCTCTTCCTCTAAAATCTGCGCCGCACGCAGGCATTGATGAACCATGGCCCCATAGGTCAAGAGTGTCATGTCCTCACCTTCGCGCCGGATAATCGCCTTACCCAATGGCACAATATAATCCTCGGATGGGAGTTCCTCACGTAGTTCAGGCATGCGATAAAGCAATTTATGCTCCAGGTAGAGTACGGGATTATTGTCACGGATCGCGGCCTTTAGCAAACCCTTCGCATCATAGGTCGTCGAAGGAATAACAACCTTGATGCCTGGCGTGTGGAAAAACCAGGCTTCCGGGCTGGCTGAGTGGAATGGACCACCCTTTGTACCGCCTCCTGATGGGCCACGAATTACAATGGGAACAGGCATGCCTACGCGCCAGTACATCTTGGACGCCATATTGATAATCTGGTCAAAGCCGCAGGTAATGAAATCGATAAATTGCATTTCGGCTATCGGACGCATTCCCATCAGTGCTGCCCCTACTGCGGAACCGATGATCGCCGCCTCGGCCATGGGCGTATCAATAACGCGCTCTGCCCCAAACTCTTCCAGCAAGCCTGCGCTGATCTTAAAGGCTCCGCCGTACTCACCAACATCTTCGCCCAGGAGAAAGACCGCTTCGTCACGGCGCATCTCTTCGCGAATGGCATCGCTTATCGCTTCTAGATAGGTTACTTTTTTTCCATTCATCGTGGTGCCATGACCTCCTGTGCCCTGCTCATAACTGTAAATGGTTGCCCTGTACGAGTATCGAGCGCGTTGATGTAGCGTGGATGGTCGGCACCCGGCTCACCAATAAGCCCGATCGGTCCAGCAGGGGCAAAGACGTAATCGGCGACAGTAGTAATGTCGGGCTCGGGGCTGTGCTCTGCAAAATGTACTGCGTCGTCAACAATCTCGCGAATGCGTGCTTCAATCTCGCTTCTCTGCGTACCCGTCAGGATACGCTCCTGTAATAAATAATCTTCGAAACGAGCGATGGGGTCTTTCTGCAGCCATTCCTCGCGCAACTGACGTGGCACATAATCGGCCCTGTCAGCTTCAGAATGTCCACGGACACGGAATGTTTTGCTCTCAATAATGGTCGGTCCCTGTCCACTCCGTGCACGTTCAACAGCCTGCTCGATTGCACTAAAGACAACCTGTACATTATTGCCATCAATGCTCTCCCCGGGTATCCCATACGATAAAGCACGTTCAGAAAGATTGGAGACAGCAAACTGTTTACTGGTGGGAGTCGAATAGGCATAGCCATTGTTTTCAATGAGTAGCACCAGGGGTAACTTTTGCACGGAAGCCATATTGATTGCCTCGTGGAATGCGCCGGTGCTGGTTGCGCCATCGCCGCAGGAGGCCAGCACAATATGTGGATGCTTGCGTATCTTCATCGTCAGCGCAACTCCGCAGGCGACAGGTAGCGAGTCACCCAACAAACTGATCATCGGCACAATTCCATGATGCATATCCCCAATGTGCATCTGTCCATCGCGCCCCAGAGTTGGAGAGTTGCCGCGTGCCAACCATTGACACAGCACCGCACGTGGACTCACGCCTCGTACCAGGTGCATACCCAGATCGCGATGCTGCGGAACAATGCAGTCACCATCGTGTAGCGCCATTGCTGCTCCAACGGTAGTCGCCTCATGTCCCTGTCCCGTGTAGACTCCGCCAGCGATGCGTCCCTGGAGAAAGAGTGTGCGCACACGGTCCTCTAGAGCTCGGGTGAGGCGCATAAAGTAGTAGATCTGAATAAGGGTTGCGGTGCTCAAAAAACTTCCTCTCTACCTTCGATTGCTAGAGACATCATATCACAATTGCCATTTGAGGGATAGAGATTCTTACCTGGGCGTAAACGCGGTCCCTACGAGAGAAATCCCTTATAGTTGCGCATCACCATCTGAGCATCGAACTGGCGCATCGTGTCCAGCACGACCCCGACCGAGATCAATACCTTCGTACTAGCAAGCAACTGAACATTTCCCACCTGCGTCGCAAAAGGCAACACAACTGCAATACCCAGGCAGAGTGCCCCCGCTAACGTCAGACGATTAAGAATGCTCAGCAGGTATTTACGCGTGGATTCACCTGGCCGAAATCCTTTTATATAGGCTCCCTGTTTCTGCAACGTTTCAGGGATGTTCTGCTGCTCCCATTGCATATAGGCATACATATAAGTGAAAGCTATAACGAGTACAAAGTCGACCAGCCAGTAATTCCAGAGCGTCGTATTGGTGAGATAGGTCTGAATCCATAGCGCACTGTTGGCCAGCCATGATACAGAACTTGTGGACAGGTAGCGCGAGATGAGCGTTGGAAAGAGCAACATAGAGGAGGCAAAGATGAGCGGTACCATTCCTGCATTGTTTACCTGCATCGGAATGTAGGTCGTTTGGGATGAACCGACCAGCATGCCTCGTCCCATCTGACGCTTCGTAGGATACTCTATCGCGACGCGGCGTTGTCCCTGATAGAGATAGACCATGCCTATGATAGTCAACAGGCCAACCACTAAAAAGATAACAATGCTCGCAATACTGGCACCGTTGCTGGCCGATGCTGCGGTTGCGGTAAATTGCTTTATCCAATCAGGCAATGTACTGACGATACCAGCGAAGATGATCAGGGAAGTTCCGTTCCCAAGTCCGTATTCGGTAATCAGCTCACCAAACCAGACCAGGATCATTGTTCCTGCTGTGAGCGTGATCAGCATCGTGACTACGTGCAGCCAGTTAGAGCTCAAAAGATTGATGTCGCTTGCATTGAGGACATTAGCATTTACAAAGATGGCTAATTGTCCGAACGCTTCCAATACTGCCAGTGGAACAGCGACCAGGCGCGTGATCTGCGAGAACTTGCGACGCCCCGCTTCACTTCCCTCGGTCTGAAGAGCACGCAAAGCTGGAATAACCTGCCCCAGCAGTTGCATAACGATAGTCGCACTGATGTAAGGATAGACGCCCATGGCCACAATTGAAAAGGTCTGCAACGAACCGCCAGAAAAGGCATCAAGGATACCGAGCAACTGACCGAGACCATTATTGCCATTATTGTTTGCAAAGAGCCCGGTCAATTTGAGCTGCTGCTCATGGGTCAGAGGGATAGGAACACTGGCGAGCAAACGGTAAAGCAGCAACAAGGCCAGCGTAAAGAGAATTTTGTTGCGTAAATCAGTTATTGTCCAGATACTGCGTAAGCGATCCCACATAATAAAGAGCTCCTTTTTAATCTATCTGCTCCAGGCGTAGGGGCGTCACCTTGCGTGCGCCCCGTTCCAGGCAGCGTAGTTCATTGGCAACGCGGGCGCACGCAAGGTGACGCCCCTACGCCTATTCAAAGCATTTGTGAGCACATCATAGCCAGCAAAAAAGGGTAACAAAAGAGGTGTTTTGTGCTGCTACTAGAGGGAATTTGAACGTAAATATTCCACCGACTGGCGTGGGGTTTTCCACCGACCAGAATGGGGTTTTCCACCGACCAGAATGGGGTACTGGTACTGGACGATAAATTGAATCTTAACACCGTAGTACCAGATTTCTCCCAAATTCCGTTCAACCTGTAGCGGGTACTTTCAGAAAAGCATGCAACAAAAGGCAGTCAAATTGCGTACATACTAGAAGACAAACTGGTGCCCTTTATACATTTCACTTGACCTTCCTGGTTTTAGTGTGTATTCTTTACTATCTGGAAGCGGTTGGAATAATCCTTTTACGATCCGCTGGCGGATATCTGAAATGGAGAGAAGTATGCAGTCTGTACAGGATTTGGCGACCGCTGTGCAACGTGTCGTAGCGAACGTTGAGCGGGTGATTGTTGGAAAGGCTGAACCGGTTGCTTTCAGCCTGATTGCGGTGATTTGTGATGGGCATGTGCTGATTGAGGATGTGCCCGGTGTTGGCAAAACTGTCCTTACAAAAGCTATCGCCCGCTCTATCGGGTGTACCTTCAAACGTATCCAGTTTACTCCTGACCTGTTGCCTAGTGATGTAACGGGTGTTTCGATCTATAATCAGAAGTCAAGCAATTTTGAGTTCCGCTCTGGTCCCATTATGGCCCAGATTGTGCTCGCCGATGAAATTAATCGCGCGACTCCTAAGACGCAATCGGCCCTGTTGGAGGCGATGGAAGAAAACCAGGTGACGGTTGATGGTGTGTCCTATCGTCTCCCTGACCCTTTTATGGTGATGGCAACACAGAACCCTATCGAGTATGAAGGTACGTTTCCTTTACCTGAGGCGCAACTCGACCGTTTTATGATGAATATCAGCCTCGGCTATCCTAAAGCAGCGGACGAGATGAATATCCTGGATAGCCACCAACATCATCATCCTCTGGAAGACCTGGCCCAGATTATGACGGCTGAAGAACTGTTGCTTATTCAACGCCAGGTGCGCTCTATTCATGTTGATCCATCGATACGCGAATATATTGTGACGATTGCGAATGCGACACGTTCACATGCAAGTATTTACCTGGGTGCGAGTCCTCGTGGTTCGCTTGCCCTCTTCCGTGCTTCGCAGGCTCTGGCAGCGATGCGTGGGCGTGGATATGTCATCCCCGATGATGTCAAACTGTTAGCGAAGCCAACGTTGGCCCACCGCCTTATCGTGACTCCTGCCGCACGTGTCCGCTCGATTACTTCAGTGGCCGTGCTGGACGAGATTTTGCAGACGGTCCCGGTACCGAATGCGTGGGTTGGTGGCGGAAAGGGGCGCTAAACATGCGGTCCTGGCAAGCTGTACTCTTGATTATTATACTGGCTTTTTTCGCGATCAGTAGTGGCTGGAAGGTACTCTACGTCCTGATGTATGTTCTGCTCACACTGTTTGTGCTTTCCTGGTTGTGGACACGCTATAGTTTGCGGCAACTGGTCTTTCGACGTGCCTCAACAAGTGGACGCGTTCAGGTCGGTGAGGTCTTTGATGAGCGCTTGATGCTGGATAACCTGAGCATGATGCCGAAGCTATGGGTACAGATTGCGGATGGTTCGACGTTGCCCGGTCATCGCGCCGGATACGTTGCCAGTATAGGAGGACGCAAGCGAGCAACATGGCGTGCACGTAGCGTGTGTAAGCAGCGCGGACGCTTCCAACTCGGCCCGGTCACGGCGACCAGTGGCGATCCCTTTGGCCTGTTTCGCAGACGTATCTTTATGAGTTCATCCAGCGAACTCCTGGTTTTGCCGCGTGTGTTGCCGATTACCAATTTCGCGCTCTTCACTGGTGGCTTGCCAGGCCGTGGACGGAGCTCGCGCCGCGCTCTACAGACAACAACCAATGCAACAACCATCCGCGATTATATTGCTGGCGATGCGCTCAGTCGCATTCACTGGCGTTCCAGTGCACATTATGATAAGTTAATGATAAAAGAATTTGATCTCGATCCTGCCGTGGATGCGTGGGTCTTTCTTGATCTTAATGAGGATGTGCAGGCTGGTGAAGGCGAACACTCGACCGATGAGTATGGTGTGACGATTGCCGCCACAGTTGCGATCTATCTGCTACGGCAAGACCTCTCGTTAGGTATGATTGTGAATGGTGAGCATCGTGAGTTCCTTTCGCTGGATCGTGGTGATCGCCAGATCGAGCGCGTATTAGAGCTGTTGGCCGTGGTGAGAACTGGTTCTGGCATTGATATCAAAGAAGCACTGGCTATGGATGCATTCCATTTCGGGCGCAATACGGTCGCGATAGTGATTACACCGTCCAATTCGCGTGATTGGCATGAAGGACTACGCCATCTTCAGCGCCGTGGTGTCCAGGTGGCCGTGGTGGGATTGGATGCAGGGTCGTTTGAAAATGAACCTCCCGATGAGGATACGCTGGCTTTGTTGGAAGGTGCAGGTATCCCTGTAATGCGTGTAAAGTGTAGAGAACCTTTAGCTCAAGTCCTGGAAAGCGGTTCTACCAATGGTCGCAATGCTCAACGGAGGTAAGATCAATGCGCGATGCTGCGATTGAACGACTTGCGAAAATCGTCTCCGATGTTCCTACAAAAGAGGATGGTTCTGGTGATAAATCGCGCAAGCCTCTTCTGGAAATGCACATTGGCCTTGCGGAAGGCTGGTTCTCGCTGATCTTGCTTGCTATCGTCGTCTATAGTACGATCTGGTGCGTGCAAGCAGCAGGCTGGGTCGATTATCTTGGAGTGCTTACTCCGACAACCTTTCTGGGATTGGTCGCTGGCGTTCTTGCGGCCAAGCAACCCCGTCTCCCACGCTTTCTTTCGCATGCTCTCGCTCTGCTCTTTGCACTCCTCTTCGCGTTCTGGCAGGCAGCCAACAATTTTTATCTTGGAAGTGCAGCAGCCCTGATCAGTGGAATACAACACTGGATCGCATCTGTCTCCGTGGGTGGTGTAGGTGACGTGGATGCGATCTTTTTCTTCTTTATCGTTGCCCTCAGCTTTATTCTTGCCTATACGAGTGCCCTGGCTGGTGTACCGCACGCGTAGCCCCTGGCTGATGGTGGTTGCCAATGCCGTCGTACTGCTCATCAATCTGGATAATGCAAGCGATGGCTTCATCATCTTCCTGGTAATCTTTTTGATTGCCTCTCTGCTCCTCCTCTTGCGCTTTAATTTATATGAGTCAATGAGTCGATGGAAGAGGCAGGGGTTGCGCTATGCCGAAGACCTCGGCTGGGATGTGATGCAGGCTGGGGCGTTGATCTCTATCGGTATCCTGATTTTTTCCTGGCTTCTGCCTGGCAGTTATATGGACCAGACGGTCTCGCAAATATGGAATGCGAACTCCAATCCCTGGACACAACTGCAAAACACCTGGAACCGCGTTATTTCTGTCACGGGTGGCAGTAATCCAGCCAATCGGGGAAACTTTAGAGACAACCTGGTGCTCGGCGGCAATCCCAACCTCACCAATGCGATTGTTTTTACGGTGCAGATGGCGAACAGTAAAGATAGTCCGCAGTATCTTGCCTCCTTAAGTTATGACACCTATGATGGGCACGCGTGGACCGATGCGCCGCTGGATACAGCGACGGTGAAGGCCAATGCGCAGATCGTACCTACTGGCATAGGGACGCATGAGGTAGAGCAGAAGATAACCGTCGTGAATCCACCTGGTGAGCAGTATCCCTATCTGTTGGGTGCATCTGAAATTACCTCTGTCAGCGTGCCAGCGAAGGTGCAAGAAGGTCATGAGACCGGTATTCCGATAGCGTGGTTGGGACAGAATGGATACCTGGTAGCGGGTGCGAATTATACGGTTACGTCGGATATATCGTCAGCTGACGAGCCGACTTTGCGCACGATCCTTATGCCTCAGGATGCTCCGAAAACGCTTGCACCCGATGAGAATACCCAGGTTCCTGTGACGTACTACGATCCGTCTACTCTGGCTACATACACACAATTGCCGAAGCTTGATCCGCGTATTGCGGCCCTGGCGCAGTCGATTACGCGTGGTCAAACGACGATGTACGACAAGGTGGTGGCCCTGGAGACCTACTTGCGTACCCACTACAGCTATAATGTGAATATTCACCTTCCAGCGGGTAAGGAAGGCGTTTCCTGGTTCCTGTTTGATAATCCTGATAAAGATGGTTTCTGTAACTACTTTTCCGCGGCTATGACGGTGATGGCTCGTTCGCTGGGTATTCCCGCACGTGAGGTGGTGGGATACACCAGCGGGACGTATGATGCGAAGCACAGTCAAAGCGTTATTCGAGGAACCGATGCGCATAGCTGGACGCAGGTTTACTTTGCAGGGTATGGCTGGGTGAATTTTGAGCCATCGGCGAGTTTTGCGCAATTCACGCGTCCACTGCCAAACCAGTTCCCGTCAGTGAACACAAAGGGAAACACTAGTAGTTTGCCTACTGTGCCTATTCCTGCCAGCGTCAGAAACAGGTTGAACCCGAGAGTTAATGATGACGGAGGCAGCGGGAGTACAAGCGTGACGCAGAGTGGTCCATCTATGGGAGTGGTCCTTGGAGGGCTTGTTCTGCTTCTCCTGTTTGCCTGCCTCTCTTTTAGCCTGTGGTGGCGGCGCCTCTTCCGCAACTTCGGGTTGCCTGTACAACTTTATGGTCGTGTCTGTATGCTTGCGAGCTGGGCTGGAATTCAGGTGAAGCAATCGCAAACTCCCTATGAATATATACAGGAGTTAGCGCTCTCCACACCTGGCGAGGCGGAAACGCTTGAACGTCTGGGAGATATCTATGTGCGTGACCGCTGGGCCGATCCCGCCAGTGGCGATCACCCACGCCGTAGTGGTGAAATCGAGCAATTGCCCGGCATTTGGAAACGTCTGCAGCCGCGTCTTTTCCTGTATGTCTTACTCCATCCTCACTTCTTGCGCTGGCTACCTCAGACAGTGGGAGGGGCCATTACCTCGTTCAGGAAGCGACGACGGGCGAAGCACGTGCCGGATGTTGAGGACCTGTAGCTATTTTGCTTGACCAAACGGCAGACTTTTCGTACACTATAGCTTGCAACGTCTATCCTGAAAAGTCAGGGGTTGCAAGCTTTTTGTTCGCTAGTAGGAGAACTTTCATGCTTAGGAATGATGCTGTGGATGATGATCAATCACTTGTATCTGATCCCACTAACTCGGCGCGAGGAATCGAGATTGTCAATGCTCCACCTGTATGGTTGCAAACACTAGACCTGGCACGTAATGTTGGGATTGCGCCCGATGGTAATCGCTATGTGGTGGCAACTTTTGACGATACGCGCATTAGTGGGAAATTTGTCACTGCTGTCTATCCGCAGCAAAATGGCTATCTTACGCTTATTCGTCTCGTTGTCAGTGAGATGAAGTCTGATACACCTGTACAGGCAATGCAACTCCATCAAGGGATAATCCGGGCAATTCAACAGGGCAAATTGCAGGAGTTTATTCAATCTCACAAGAAGTAGCTATCGGGGGTCATGAACCCTCGCTCGTATCTACAAGCGAGGGCTTATGATAGGGTGGTTTCTACTGGCACTATTTTTTCAATGATGCAGCGTCTGCAATAAAGGTGAGCCATATTTTGAGACGTGAAGAGAGTCCCTACCGTTTCATATATATACTGCTTTTTTGGAATTATCTTTATATTGTTATGCGCGGGAAAAGATCCACATTTGAGGAAAGAGATAGAACTGGGGACGAATAAGATGAGTGAGAATGGGACATTTGATAGTGATGCCAGAGAGAATCAAGAGCCAACCAGCGCGTCGCCTGAGCCGAAGATAACCAACGAACTGCCTGTCGGGTTACCTGGTAATGGACGCCAGCGGAGAGCATCCGCAACTGCGATGCGTAATGATCGGCGAAATCGCGGGTTGCTCAACCGGGTCCGAGAAGGATGGGGGGCCGTGGGACAGGCAGTCAGACGCGTGCCTGATGCGAGGGGAAGTGTCATTGCCGCGCCTTCTGTCGATGGTTTCGATATTCTTGAAGAGAATAACGCACCTGACGATATTACACGCGATGCAACGAAGTGGGCGCGGCGGCGTGATATTCCACTTGCCATTCTCGCCTGGACCGGCGTTCTGTTTATCGTCTTCTGGGGTGCGGGACATATCGCAAGAACGATCACCCTGCTTGTCGTAGCAGCTTTGCTGGCATACGCTCTTGCGCCAGCTGTCGCCTTTTTTGAACGCTTTATGCCACGCTTTCTGGCAATGCTCCTAGTCTATCTGATCGTCTTAACTGGTATCTCGGCGCTGGGGTACTTTATCGTGAGCGCTGCCGTTGATCAGATCAAGTCTCTCTCTAACTTGATACAGGCTCTACTGACCAATAAATCTGACAGCAATATTCTGTCTTCCATTGAACGAGTACTTAAACCATTTGGAGTTACAACAACTCAGATCAGCAACCTGGGACAGCAACTCACTGGCCAGATAGGGAATCTGGCCAATGGTATTTTGCCTTTCCTGTCAGAATTCGTCAATGTACTCCTGGATATTCTTCTGGTTGCTATCCTGAGTATCTACTTGCTTGCCGACGGGTCACGTGTGACGAACTGGTTGCGCCAGAATACGCCACGTCAGCAGCGTGGTAGGGTGCGTTTTTTGCTCAATACGCTGCAACGCATTGTCGGGGGCTATATTCGTGGTCAGTTGTTGCTCTGCGCTCTTATTGGCGTGCTGGTTGGCATAGGTATGACCATTCTGCACGTTCCCTATGCTCTTTTGCTGGGTGTGCTGGCGTTTGTCTTAGAATTTATCCCTGTTCTGGGAACGCTGGTTTCTGGCGCAATCTGCGTATTGCTCGCTTTGACGCAGGGCTGGCTCATCGCTGTGCTTGTGCTGGCCTACTTTGTCGGCGTTCACATTATTGAAGGTGATATCGTAGGACCGCGTATTGTAGGCAGGGCGATTGGACTCCATCCCGTTGTCTCCCTGACCGCTCTGGTGGCTGGTGCAGAGCTCTTCGGCATCTGGGGCGCATTGTTTGCATCTCCCATTGCAGGTGTCATTCAGGCTCTGTTGGTTGCTATCTGGTCGGAGTGGCGTGAGACGCATCCGCAGGAGTTCCAGCGAGCGAAAGAAGCTGCCGCCGATAAATTAGAGCAGAATGTTGCGAATAAGACTATCGATCCAGGTCAGGAGCCAGAGGTGCAGGAACGGTTGCTGTCGTAGTACTCAGTCCATAGTCATTGTACTCAGTCCATCATCATTTGAACCCACGGCATACAGGTGGTTCGCAGACGGGTTTATAAATGGCACCCCTACACGAGGGCAACTGGTGTAGGGGTGCCATTTATAAACCTGTCCGCTATCCCAGTGCCTCGCCACCAATTTCCACATCCTCAATAGGAGCATGCTCCTCATCGTAATCAGCGGGAGAAGTAGCATCGCTGCCACGCCGTGCGCCAATCAATTCAAAGACTGGTGTGAGCACAATAGAGAGGACCAGGTTCAAGATCAGCGTAGAGACCGCAGTATATAGCGGAACGCCGAATACCGGATACGATGGTTTGTTCCCGGCCACAATGAAGAGGGTCGTTCCCACAATCATTCCGGCAGCCCAACCCACGAGCAAGGCCCAGCGATTGAACCAGCGCGTATAAAGTCCCAGGAAGACCGAGGGGAGCGTTTGCAAGATCCAGATGCCACCGAGCAACTGGAAGAAGATCACCTGCTGCGGGTTAATCAGAACGATAAAGAGTAACGCGCCAAACTTTACCACGAGCGAGGTAATCTTTGCAACCTGAGACTCCTGGCGGTTGCTGACAGTTTTATGGAAATACTCTTTGTAAATGTTGCGCGTGAACAGGTTTGCCGCTGCAATGGACATGATCGCTGCTGGAACGAGCGCACCGATGGAGATGGCTGCGAAGGCAAAACCTGCGAACCAGCCTGGAAACATCTGGTTAATCAACGCGGGCACCGCCCCATTTTGATTGAAGCCAGCCAACGGCTTCACATGTGCAGCAATAGCCATGTAGCCCAGCAACGCCAGCAAGCCTAGCATGAGGGAATAGATGGGCAGAAGTGCTGCATTCCGCTTGACCACTTTCTGGTTGCTACTGCTCAAAACCCCGGTGAGCGAGTGTGGATAGAGGAACAGTGCCAGTGCAGAACCAAGTGCCAGCGTCGCATAGTTAAGTGACTGATTGGGACCGAGCAGATCATTGAATGTCTTGACCGTCAGTGTCTTCTGATGGGCTGCATTAAAGATATTGCCGAAGCCACCAAGCTTTGCCGGGATGTAGATGATGGCGACAATGAGTACGATGAAGATCATAATATCCTTGACCAGCGCAATCATCGCCGGAGCTCGCAAGCCACTGGTATAGGTGTAGGCGGCAAGGATGATAAATGCGATGATAAGTGGAAGATCCACGTTCAGGCCAAAGATGGGAACGGTGAGCGGAATTCCCAACGCTGCAATGGAGATCTGGATGCCGAACATTTGTAGTGCGATGTAAGGCATTGTTGCCAGAATACCTGTGAAAGCAATTGCCAGCGCCAGTCCACTACTACCAAAGCGATTCTTCACAAAATCGGATGCCGTAACATAGCCATGTTGCTTACACACTACCCAGAACCTGGGCATCAGGACAAAGACCAGCGGATAGATCAGGACGGTATAAGGGACGGCGAAGAAACCACTTACGGCTCCTACCAGGTACATCGAGCCAGGTACTGCAATAAACGTGTAAGCGGTATACAGGTCGCCGCCTAGCAGAAACCAGGTGACAAGGGTGCCGAAACGTCTTCCGGCCAGCCCCCATTCGTGGAGAAGGTCCATGTCGCCACGTCGCCAGCGTGCTGCTGTAAAACCAAGAACCGTGACGAGAAGGAAAAAGAAGGTGAAAATGACGATTGCGTCCCACCGCATTGAGGGATTCTCCTTCCTGAAAAAGGTTTTTCGTCAAGCTTCAGCAAAATAGACTGTTGCCGTGAGAACGGCTGTGATGATGATCCAGAGTAGCTGGAACCAATAGAAAAATGGGATGCCAATGAGCTCGGGAGTTCTAAAGTTGTAAAAGGGGGGCCAGAGTAGGACGATAAAGGGAAGAATAAGGAGCCAGCGGACCCAGCGTCGGTTCTTGCGTTCAGGACGAGTAATCATGAAATAATCTCCTTTATGTACTTTCCTACAAAAAGTCTACAACACTCTGGATGGATTGGTCAAGAAAATACCCATTCTTCCCATGATGCCACCAAAAGGGGAGTCATTCATCTCTAGTTTGAAAACGTAGGGTTTTCTGACCCGTTTACTGGAAAACATCAGATTTAAAGATCACTATGAGACTATGCAAGAATAACAAAATTTTTGTTATTCTTGCATAGTCTCATTCGTTGACTTAATGAGAAGCTGAAAAGAGATAAATGTATTATTGTCAATAAGAGAGGTGGGGAAGATGGGTAGAGACTCCTCAAGTAAAGTTGGATGGGATGTGTGAAATGGATAATAATGAGAGTGATGGGAGAAGATGTGAGCTCCAGCAACCTCTGGCAGTACATTCTCAGGACCAATTGAGACAGACGCAGCGTACTAGCATACAGCGTACCCGCGTCCGTATGCTGCCACAACAAACGAGCGAGGAAGAAGAGGGAACGTTAGCAGAAGGAGAGGTCATTCTGGATAGTCGCTATCGAATTGTACAACTCCTCTACAAACGCCCCAGGCTGCATCTCTATCTTGCTCGTCGCCTCTCTCCTGAGCCATCTTCCGAGGAAGAAGAGCCTGAGCAAGAAGCTCAAGAGCCGTTAGTCGCCATTCGTGAACTGATACTGACTTCTCTTCCTCCATTGGTGCGCGAACAGATTGAGAAGGCGGCATTTGAAGAATTCGTCTCTCCTATTGTGCCTGGGCCTTCAAAACTCTCTACAGATGGTGATCGTGCATGGACGAAGGAGGAACGCCACTATCTCGTGATGCAGTTGCACGATAAGAAGAGTGGGCTATATGCTGATGTAATAACCCTTGATGAACTTTTGCTGGGTCACAGGGAGTGGCCGACATGGCTAAACGAAGAGATTGCTTTGAGTTGGGGAGCACGCCTCTGTCGTATCGTTGCACGTTTGCAGCGTGTAGGCATTGTATTAGGAGATCTGGACCTCTCAACTATTCTGGTGAGTAGTTCTGGTGCGAGTTCCTGGGCTCCCATCTTACTTGCATCGTGGCCGCCGCCGCCGCAATTCTGGCAACCGGAGGCAGCCAACGCTGATGTAATCCAGCAGCAACGTCAGATATTTCCTATCGCAAAGGTTGCACGATGGAACGCTTTTAGCGCACCTGAGATGCTTAATGGCGTCTGTGATGAGCGTTCAGATGTGTACTCGCTTGGTGCAATTCTCTACCTGTTGCTCACGCACTATGCGCCTGTTGCAGCTGTACATAGACTGCAGGTTACGCCAGAAATGAAGCCATCAGAAGAGGAAGATAGAAGCGCTACACAGACGTCAATTGAGTCTCACCTGGCATCAGATAACCGCGATAGCCTTGAGCTAATTCTTCCACGTCTGCTCTATCATCACATTCCAGCAACGTTAGAGCAGATTTTGGTGCGTGCTCTGGAACTTGATCCGGATCTTCGCTATCCTTCTGTGTTTGCCCTGGTCGAAGCATTGGAAGCGGCAGAACTTGAAGCAGTAATCAAGGCAAAAGAGCACACCAGGGAGTCAGGAGTCCGAAAAAAGTTGCTGCATAGAGCAGAGCATTAAAATGACTCAGATCTGGTTCACGCCAGCCGCTGCATCGCGTTTGCTGAGAATAGTGATGTAGAGGCCCATAATAACAAGTAGGGAGTGTTCGGGAGTTGCAAGCGCTTCGGGCTCGACTCTGACCAGCAGGTCGCGTGTCCAGGGGCTATTTTGAAATTGCACGAGACTGATATTGGAAGATGTCTTCCATGCCTGTCTCGTGCCCCAGAAGTTAGCATTCTCCCATTTAAACAGACGACCATCAGCCAGTTGCAACATACCACCGCCCCAACCACGCGTATAGGTAGCGAGTATCGGACCCGAGTCATTGGCTCGAATCATTATTTGCTGCCTAAAAAAGCCTTCTTGCCTGATGCTATATTTTCCCTCTGCTAGTATGGCCTGAGCTGCCGTTGTCCAGTTGCTCATATCCAGCATCGCGAGCATCGTATCTCTGGCAAGAAGTTCATAGTGTTGCCTGAAAGCTGCCGACGGCGTCCAGAGAAGATTCTGGCCCGCAAATTTATAGATTGGAGTCATCATTATTGCCCGTCATCCTTCCCTACAGGAATGCTATCCCCCGTGGGTAGTAGATAGATGACGTTAGTATACGCCATAACAAGCTTACAAACAAGCTAATAATACACAAGATTTTAGTATATTAGTCTGTTTGTCCGGAAAGAAGTCCGAGTTGCCGGATCATACCCAGGTCGTCGGCGTTAAACCAGTACTCGATCACTTAGCGTTGATGAGACGGAAGAAGCCGTTGTATTCAGATGTTTATCCAGCAATTCAAGCCTATCCTGCCAGAAACGCTCGTACTGCTGTACCCAGTTGCGTACATAGTGAGCAGCTCGGCCTGGAGTTAATAGTGATGTTCCCGCCCGACCTTTTTCTCGACGACCAGGCCAGCCTCTGCCAGAATACGGAGATGCTGCGAGATGGCTGGTCGTGTCATGGCAAACTCCTGTGCGAGTACCTTAACGGGCTGGCTCTCTTTAGCCATCAGGTCAAGCAATCCACGTCTGGTCGGGTCAGAGATGGCATGAAACACATCTATTTGTTGGGCTACTTCATTTCTTTTCATAAATAAAGTATACGTAAGGATATATATACTTGTCAAGGTAAAAGCAATCCCCTCGCAACGAGTTCGCAACGATGCCTGTATTATCTATATATTGGAATACATGGAAATTTCATAAATAAAGAAATTATAACGCTTTATAGTTGTTTTCTACTTGACAATTAATATATTATATTTTATAATAAGAGAAAGCTTATTAGTATGATTTTGCCGGGTGGTTACCTTTTTAGTGCGTTTGTTGTATGAAGCCTGTTCATTGACTTGTTACTGTTTTGTGGGGGGAGTTAGATGTTTAAACCGCTACGCTTCAACAATTTATTCAGGGCCATACCGGGTCTTGCGCATCTTCAATTGACACCTCAGTCTGCTCATCATGCTCAGCAGCCTACTGCCCAGGTACACCAGCAGGTTGAGACTGAGAAGCTGCATGCTACGAATTTGGGCGTAAAGAGGATACGGGTGAAGGAAGATATTGAGGAGGATGTCCACGTCAAAACTGGCAAGGAGTCCAAGACGACCGAGGTACATAAGCGTGTTACCGCAGAGATTCGCGTAAAACGGGTCGAGCGGAAAGGAACTGTTCCACCTGGACAGGTAACGCTTGAGCATGTTCACGCTACGACCGTCGAGGTGGCGCAGATCGAGATGACTCCTCCCCATCCTCCACGTGAGCAGACGCCAATGTATATGCGTACTCACCACCACCTGGTCTACACGCTCGATACTCCCTGTGCTATCTGTGGCGTGCGTAATACGACTCTACAGGATCCACGCGAGAATCCTTGTTGTGCTCGGGCCATTGAAACGCATCATTATCCTATTGAACGCAGCCTGCTCAATGCGTGCGACCCGTGCAAGGTGCATTTAAGCTTCCCTCAGGTCAAAGATCATGCCAGTCTAGAAGCTTTTGTCGATTTAGAAGCGAATATCATGGTTCTATGTGATATTCATCATCGTCACCCACACCATGGGATTCACCATATCCTGGCCCAGGACTTTTTCATTCAGCCATTTCTTTTCAGTGGTTACGAGATTGTAGCCGATACGCAAAATGTCGAAAAGGTTATGATCGCCAATGAACGTGTGATCAAAGGCCATACTGCAATGTAATGCTTCTGTCAAACTTCAAGGATGGTGTGTAAGGTTTGTTGGATCTCATTGACTCGGATAGGCTTGGTTAAGACCTCCTGGACCTCAAAGCCGACCCCAACACCACCTTCTTTCACGATCGTCACCACCACAACGGGAACGTCTCGGTTCCGTTCCTGAGCACGGATGGTGCGCAAAACATCCCAACCATCCAGATCAGGTAAGATCAGGTCGAGGGTGATGAGATCAAAGTGTCGATGCTGACACTTGTCCACCGCTTCCCGACCAGTTTTTGCCAATTCCACGTTGTAGCCTGCATTCAGGCAAATCTGCGCTAAGCGTTCTCGATCCCTCTGCTCATCGTCAATGATGAGAATACAAGGCGCACCCGCAACCGGCTTGGGCAAGGCACTGTCATCGCGCTCCTCGATGCTCATCTGGCTCACCCGCGGCAGAATGGCGAAGAAGGTGCTTCCTTCCTCCGGCACACTCTGCACCCCGACCGATCCTCCCTGAGCCTCCACCAGGCGCCTGGTCAGGGCCAGACCCAGCCCGGTTCCCTGATACTTCTTGGCACTACTGGCATCAAGTTGCTGGAATTCGACGAAGAGGCGGCTCAGGTCTTCGGCTCGAATGCCGATTCCCGTGTCCTGCACCTCCAGACGGAATGTGTCCGGTTGCTCGGGCAGCAGGCGTACCCGAATCCTTCCGTCCTCAGAAGTAAATTTGATCGCGTTGGAAAGATAATTGTAGAGCACTTGCTTGAAACGGGCAGGGTCAAGCACGATGCCACAAAGGGTCGGGTCGATGTCTACTTCGATATGCATCTGCTTCCTGGCGGCCAGGGGACGCAGAATATCGTGAACCCCTTTGATGAGCTGGGTCAGGTCGACCGGCTCAGGCCGGAACGTCATTTTGCCGGCTTCGACCTTGGAGAGGTCAAGCACGTCATTGATCAATTGGAGCAAATGCTTGCCATTGGAAAGCATATCCGCCAGATAGTCTTTCTGGGTTTCAGAAAGGGGGCCAGGGATCTCGGAGAGGAGCAGATCGGAAAATCCAATCAGCGAATTGAGCGGAGTGCGTAGTTCATGCGACATATTGGCCAGGAACTCACTCTTGAGCCGATTGGCCTGCTGGATCCGCTCATATTGCTTTTGCAATTCGCGGTTCTGCTGTTGAAGCTGTGCGTCCATTGCATTCTGCATGGTGATATCACGAGCGGTAATCAGGATGCCACCGACTTGCTCATTCGAGGTATGAAAGATGGTCGCATTCCAGGAAAGAGCAATATCCTTGCCCTCATGATTGCGGAGCATCAGTTCATAATTCGTCACGTGGCCCCTGGTCTGAACGATGCTCAGGCCCACCTCAGCCTGCTCTTGATCTGCAAAGTAGTGCGAATAGGCGGTACCCAGCAACTCTTGGCGACTGCACCCGATCAGGCGACAGGTCTCCTGGTTCACATCGGTGATCGTGCCAGAGAGATCGGTGACGACCAGCGCGTCATGGTTGCCATCAATGAGTGAGCGTGTGTAGAGTTTCAGCTCATCCAGCATGAGTTCCTCTGTGATGTCTTTTGAAATGAGCAGAAAGCCTGCGAGCGTGCCATCATGATCCCAGCGGGGAGTAATGACCACCCGTGCAGGAAAGATCTCACCCATTTTGCGTATGCGCTTGATGAGTCCTTCCCACTTCCCACATGTCACAGCAGTCTGGCAAATGTCCTGCAAATGCTGAGGAGAGCGTTCATCCGGGGCATAGAGGATTTTCATCTGGGCTAGCCCAATGACTTCCTGTGCTTCGTAGCCATAGATGCGCCGTGCTCCCTCGTTCCAAAGCAGTATCGTGCTGTTTGCGTCGGTTGCAATGATCGAATACTCTGTGGATGCGGTCAGGATGTTGGTAATGAAGGCGAGGCCATCATCGGGATCTCGGATAACTGCACGGTCAAAGAGCATTTGGCTCGTCACGATCGTTTCTCCTTTCAGCTTGTTTTTTATCCAGGTTCACTCGCGCTCTCATTGTTCAGTTCATCCAGAAAAGAGAACAGAAGCGGTCGTACAAGGAGAGCCATCTCCTCTTTTCATCATAGACCCCAGACACAAACTCAAAAGGAAAGGGAAATACGCTTCTCAAGCCAATGAGGGGATACCATTTTGGACCTCCGACGTTTGCCAGTTTGGAATCCCCAACGGCGTGAAGTCATTCCTGGCGAGGTCTCCAGCATAGGCTTGTTCACTTCGTTCACCACGCCCTACCATGGCGTGGTGGTGTCCCGCTTGACAGTACGCTTGCTTGCATTTATACTTAGGGCAGGTCACATCTCGCGACCACAACCTCTTGTATACTTTCCTCTTTTTACCTTCTCATTCCCTATTCAGGAGTATCAATCATGCCACGACCACATTTTCTGCGCTGGCTCACTTTGTCCCCATCAGCGGCACATGTCCAGGAACAGCTTAACCCCAGCGCTATGTCATCCAGTCCTACTGAAGAAGACCGCTATTGGGGACGAACGGCAACAGGTACCGAAGAAGACTATTACTGGCGTCGTCTGTCAGATAATTGGTATCAAAAAGATCCAATACCTGCGACTTATCTAGAGTTGCATAACGCCTGCTATGAAGCGTATAATGCCAATCCGCTCGCCTTTGCAATTATCGAGATGACGACCAGTTTTGTGCTCGGCAAAGGCATTACCCTCTCTGCCAATTCCCCTATTGTACAGCGTGTGCTATTGGATTTCTGGCACGATCCCGATAACCATATGGAGACGCGCATCTATGCATTATGTACTGAATTGGCGCTCTATGGAGAACAATTTATCCGCTTCTATATCAACAAGATCGATGGTAGTGTGAAGATACGCCAGGTCGATCCATCCATCATTGATGAGATCGAGACCGATCCGGATGATATTGAGACTGTTCTGCGCTTTCATCGTCGCCCGGTTGGCCCCAGCGCTACACAGCCTGGAGATCCTGCACCCGTCACGCCATTAGAGCAGCAGAACTTCGAGGGCGAGTGGTTTGTGGCTGGCAGCGAGATGATTCAGTTTTGCATAAACAAGGTTTCGAATGCCAAGCGCGGCAAGAGCGATCTGGCAACGTTGCTTCCCTGGTTGCGTCGCTATAAGGATTGGTTGACCGATAGGGTACGCATTAACAAGTATAAAGGCGCTTTTTTGTGGGATGTTCAGTTGCTTGGAGCCGATAAGAAGGCCGTTGATCGTAAAAGGATGGAATATGCTACACCGCCTGAACCGGGGACGGTGGTTATTCATAATGAGGCTGAAAAATGGTCTGCGGTGAAACCGGAGATTAATGCGAATGATGTTTCTGAGGATGGAAGAGCATTAAAATTAATGATTGCAGCGGGTGCTCAAGTGCCGGAGCACTACCTGGCCGATGGTAGCAATGGAAATCGTGCCACGGCTGCTGAGATGGGGTTACCGACGCTGCTCAAATTCCAACGTCGTCAATATGTGTTACGTGCCTTGTTGCGCACAATTCTTGATCGCGTGTTGCAGGAGGCGTGCAAGGCGAAGAGGCTCCCAGCGGATAGCGATAGGGATTATGACATTCTCTTTCCTGAGATCGATGTTGATGATCATCAGATGTTGGCAAGCTCGACTCAGGTGCTTGTTGCAGCTCTTACGGCGGCAAAGCAGCAAGGTTGGGTCAGCGATGAGACAGCGATGCGCCTGATGTTCCAGTTTGCGGGTGAAGAAATGGATATCCACGAGGAACTGGCGCGTATTCGTGCGACTGGGAAGGAGTAGGAGTATGCCTCTTGATGCTCGTAAGGTCCAGCATGTGTTGCAGGTGGTAACGAGTAGCTTTGCCAGTCGTCAGCGTAGCGTTGTTGTGGTGTACCTGGCAAGTGGTAGCTATAGTTATGTTACAATACAGGCTATTATGCGCTCTATCCAGGTTGTTGATCCCCAGGTTCTTGCGGTGAATAGGCAGCCGTTTCCACATGATGCTGATACTGTGCTCATTGCTCCGCTCGGCACCAGCTTTACAGGCGCGGTTTTTGTTGCCGACACGACCAGTGCAACGACCAGCGCGGTAGCTGCTGCTCCTAAATATGAGATCGTCGAAGTTCTGCCTACGGGTATCGTTCCCGGAGGAAGTCGTCTGCGCGTTTCGTTGCGCCGTATGCGTTAGACCTGTTATGGTATTGCCCCATCTCAAGAAAATCTACTCTTGTCACTGCCCTCTGTCCGGTGAGTTTGTTCTTAGTTTAACGTATAAGGATACTGCGATGTCTGATTTCCCATTAAAAGAGCAGGAATGTCGACAAGATGTGTTGCGACGCCTGCAGAAATTGCTGGATATGCTGGAAGAGCATATTGATGCATTGCACGAGACGCCAGAAAAGAAAAATATGCGATCTGGCGAATGTGAGCAGGCGATAGATCGTCACATTGTCTTGACGCTGCGTATACTTCAGGTGCGGCAGCAATTCGCGCAGGCGGAGCAAAAAGCTGAAGAGCAGCACTTGCTGGATGATATGCTTGCAGCGGGGGGAGATGCAAGCGTGCTATACTAGCCAATGCTACAGATTAATCCGAGGCCTTGATGGGCAGCATTGTGTATTGCTTGCAGAAATTCTGTGGCATGCTGTGGCAAAATCTCATCGATCAGGCGGAACTCATCCCATTCAACCGAAAGCTGATTATGAAAATTGCGAGCATCTTCTCGTGCTCTGGTTATATCTGGCGGCTCAACATCGCCTAATAAAAGTGCCATCTGCCAGATTTCATCGGGTGTCAGATAGCCGATATACCCTTCAAATGGTTCACCTGCATGATAGCCAAAGGGCATAGAACGCCGTCCACAGGCCAGGAACTCGAAAAGTACCATGGTGCGTACCGAGATTGTTGCCAACCAGCCACGCATATGAAGTGTCATTGGCTGGCGTCCAATCACAATTCCGCGTGGAGCGTCACCGATATCGTCATCGGTGATATCGGCCTCATCCAATGAAGAGATGTCCTCGATGGGAAAAGCTGATTGTGCGATGATGTCATTTAGAGAGATATTCTCTAAGGGAAAAGCTGATTGTGCGATGATGTCATTACTTTTGCTGACAGGCTCCGGGTTGACCTGTTGTGCCAGTTTATCAAGTCCTGCTGATTGGAGGAGCGAGATCAGTTCGCTATTGTCTGTTTCCAGTTCATCGTCGGCAGGTGAAGTAGGCTCTTGCTCTTTTTGTTCCAAGGATAGGTCTTCCCCTGTTTGAGAAGATGAAAGATGGAACCAGGGCAGACAAAATTGCTCAACGATAGCTCCCCATACGCTACGTAGTGCTTCTGAATCCTGGTAGAGCCGTGGAGGGTATTGGCGTACATATCTGTCACTGAGAGCAGTGAATAGTTCGGTTGTGCAGAGGTTCTGGTACTCCTGACGCGCCTGTGGGCCGCGCGGTAGTTGTTTTACGAATTCCTGAGCACGTGGCCAGATGCAGAGATGTTTCACAGCATCTGGGACAAATTGTTCTCCCCTGGCGCTCCGTGTCTCTTTGTATAGTTGTTCTATTGCAGTCTCGTCACCATCAACCAGCCAGTGTGCAAATGCAGGCATAACACGCTCGCTATAGACCATCCAATCAAAACCATGCAGACGTACAAACATGCTATTGCTCTCGTTTTTCTCTACTAAAAAGACCTTTTCTCTCGATTCTAAGTACAGTGTATCATTTTTCTTTTCAGGTAATGGTAGTTGATAGTACTGATAGATCATAACATGGCAATGAGGTAAAGTTTCGTAAGGCGCTTCAGAGAAGAAGTTCTACTTAATAATACGTAAATACATTTTTGAAGAGAATTTTATAATAAAAGTAGGGAGTTTTTCTTCCGGTATGATTTATGGGAATTCATTTGAATTTGTATGAATTTGTATGAATTTGCAAAGAACAGGAGATAGTGTTTGTATGTCGCAACATATACCACAATCTGGGCAGGAATTACTTGCCCTTCCCGATTTTCAGGATGATGGAGATTTATTCGATGATGAAGAAGCATTGTTGGCACACCCGACGCGTCGACGCATACTTATTCTGCTTTCAATCATAGTGTTGGCATTATTGCTTATAGGAAGTGTGCTGTTTGTAAAATATCACACGCATGTTGTCTATCGAATGAACAAGGTTATACAGAGTGATCTTGTTTTAACCATTAATGCAACCGGGTCGCTGAATGCGAATGTGTATGCAGTAAATTTTATGGGGGCCGGGAAACTGGCAGCAATCAATGTCACTGTAGGCCAACAGGTCAAGAAAGATCAGATTCTGGCAAAACTCGATCCTACTTCTCTGCAAGATGCGTTGAACGAGGCGAAATTAAATGTTGATGCAGCTCAGACGGCCTGGGATAACGCGAATGCAAACTATGGGGCAATACAATCTGCTACTGATAGGGCCAGTATTAGCCCTGGGGGGGGTTCACGCTCAAATGCACCCGCTTTGCCTACTGTTCAGGAGACCGAGGCGCAGGGTCAGATCAAGGCGGCAGAAAAGGCGCTGGCTCTCGCTCAGGCGCAATTAGATATGGCAAAATACAATCTGAACAATGCAATCCTCAAGGCACCTCATGATGGGACGGTTGCAAGCATCGATGGTATTGTAGGTGGGGAGCCTGGGGCAACGTTTATACAAATTGTGGATCCCTCATCTTTACAATTGCAAGCCAATGTCAGGGAAGCTGATATTGGTGCGGTGGCGGTTGGAGATGCCGTCAGTTTTTCTGTCGATGCCTATCCGGGCCAGTCTTTTACTGGCAATGTTATAACGACCTCGCCCCTTGGTCAATCTAGCGCGGGTGCTGTTACCTATCCTGTCTGGATTAATATAGTGAGCATCGTGCCCGCTTCTGTCCACCTGTTGCCTGATATGACGGCGCATGCCACCATTACTACGAAGGAGCGTAACAGTGTGGTAGTGGTGCCTGCCAGCGCTCTTGCCTTCGCGCGAGCAGCTGAGAAGCCGCTTGCTGAAACAGGCAATCAGAGTATCATTGAGTATTCGCAAATACAGAGTGCTTTTAGGAAAGCAAAAGAGATGTTGCAGAATCAGCAGCAGGATGTTTCGCAAGAAAACCCGGCTCCTGCTGTTGTGCTTGAACGCAACATGTACGATAAAATTGTTGCGATACCGATTGTGGTAGGGCTAACGGATGGACGTGAGTACGAGGTGTTAGATGGTCTTTCAGTCAACGATATGGTGCTCGTCGGGGCGGGAACGAGTAACAACTAGGCTGGTAGCACTTGCTTTCCGTTGGAAGCAGTTCCTGAGGAGATGGGTGCCGGGAGGGGATAGGGCGATTCATGATAAACAGACGATTGCGGCAGAGCCTGCACACCCTGTAGAGCCTGTAGAGCCTGTAGACGATCAGATAGGTGCTGCCCAGTCGAGTCCTCTCCCTATTGATGAGCAGGAGACGAAAATATGTAAAGCTGTTGTGCCTGTGACGCCGCCGCAACGTCTACATGCGACTACGCCACTCATCGTTATACGTGACCTGAAAAAGACGTATCCGAAGGGTGCAACAGCCAGGCCTGTGTTGGATAGTATCTCGCTTCATATAGAACGAGGTGAGTTTGTTGTTATTACAGGGACATCAGGTGCAGGCAAGAGCACCCTACTCCATATTCTCGGTTGTATAACACAACCAGCTAATGGAGCGTACTGGTTGGCTGGACGCCAGGTAAATCTTTTCTCGGTGGATACGCTGGCGACTTTACGTAACCAGCATATTGGCTTCATTTTTCAGGAGCCTGGCCTGTTGCCGCGCATGAACGCGCTCAAAAATGTTGCTGTGCCGCTTCTGTATGCTGGTTTTTCGGAGGCAGAGCAGAAACGTCGTGCTCAAAAAGTCTTGCAAGCTGTAGGTTTGGATTCGCGCCTGCTTTATACGCCGGAGCGCCTTTCCCCCGGACAACAGCAGCGCGTTGCTATTGCGCGTGCACTTGTCAATAGTCCCTCTCTCTTATTAGCTGATGAACCGACAGGGAATCTGGATACGCGTAGTGGAAGAGAAATCATGGCTGTTCTGCAAGCACTGAACCAGCGCAACTTGACGATTATTCTGGCCACGCAGAATGTTGATCTCGCTGTCTATGCAAAGCGTCATGTGATTTTGTGCGATGGCCGCATTGTCAGTGATGAACTGGTGTCTGATGCCCATAAGGCGCTTGCTGATCTGGAGGAGACTACATACCTTCTCTCCCTTGCGCGGGAGAAGATAGCTTCCATGAATGTGCAGGTACGAGAGGAAACATTATAAACATGTCAGAAGAGCTTTCTACTTCGTCAGCACCTTCTCAGGAGAAAAGCGAACCTTCCTCTACTGCTGGCAAAACGCGCCCAAAGCAAGGGCATGGCAGCAGAACATATGCGAATTTCAGGAGTGCGATTGCATCGATCTGCACACATAGGCGCTATGGGCTTCTGGCCGTTTCAGGCGTGTTCATCGGTGCAATGGTTGTGATGGCAACCGATATCGTAACTCACAGTACCAATACCCTTTTTTCTCTCCGTTTGTATGCGCAGGTGATAACGATGCTGCTCGTAAGTATTGGTGGAGTTTCATTTATCGCTGGTGCCCTTATCATGATGAATATTCTGCTTGCGGAGGGAATTGAACGCGCACGGGAATTTGGCATGCGCCTGGTTGTTGGAGCACGTCGTCGTGATATTCGTAGTCAGCTTCTGTTTGAGGCATTGCTCTTGAGTGTTATTGGTGGAGCCTCAGGAAGTGCATGTGGCTTGCTCATTGGTTTTGTCCTTACTTCGTTACTTCGGTTGCCATACACTGTGCATCCAGTTTCGTTGGTGCTGCTGGTGGGCACTTCGGTGGCGTCGGGCATGCTGGGTGGAGTCTACCCGGCACTGCGGGTCTCGCGCCTGGATGTTGAAAGAATGCTATGAGTTGGTTGAGATATCTTAATAACTCACGCTTCTTATAACTTACGCTTCTTTACCTGGCAGCGAAAATATGCCCATTTGTGCCTGGTGCATCAAGTTCTCCAGCGATGAATCATGTGGCGGAAACTGAAATGGAGTTGGAGCAATTTGTGGTGCTAATGGTAGCGGTGTCTGTGCAGGTGTTGGCGGAGAGCCGGCGTCTGAAATGTCTGGCATAGGTGAGAACGGTGTGGAAGCCAGTTGCAATGCTGGTTGGAATTCAGCGTTAGCAGTTGGTGACAAAGACTGTAATGTCGAAGGTAACATGGGCACAGACATTTTATCGGTGTGAACTTCCATAATCTGCGGGTAGTCGAGCGTTAACGGCCTGAAGTCGCTGGCAGGAGGGGGAGCAGGTGCATCAAGGTGCGAAGAATTGGGTGCACCTAGCAATGGTGAATACTGTGCGATGCTTTGCATTCCAAAAGGAGACATTGGTTGCTTCTGAGCCAGAGTGGCTTCTGCCGGCAGCCCATAATAGTTATTCGATGCAACTGCCTGCTGATTTGCCCAGGATGCAGAAGCCTGAGATGGTGACGATTGGAGTTGGTCCGCTGCAGCTTGCCCTGATGCTCGCTTTTTCCATAACATGAGCCCTAATAAGCCTGCCGATGAAAGGAGAATGGCTGTGCTGACCCCCACGATGGGCCAGACGAGAGGCTTTAGCATTGCTGTTATGCCGCCAGAGCTTGATTGAGTATTGGTAGGGGTATTCTCGTTAGGGATAGCGGGTCCCTGAGTGCCGGACGTGCCAGGAGTAGGAGAACCGGGCGGTGTCGGACTCGGTTTCGCCTTTGGTGTCCCTTTTGCAGGAGAGGGGAGTACACCTCCTGCACTGGTAGCTGCTGTACTGGTTGGAGTCGCGCCAGCAGGCGGCGTAGTGGAAGTGGGAATTGGCCTGGGCGTTGGTGTGGGACCAGGTACCGGAGGTTTTGTTGGTGTCTTCGTTGGAACCTGTGTTGGAGGTGACGTTGGCACAGGCGTGGCAGTCGGATTCGACACAGGCGTATCAGTCGGCACAGGGGGAGTGGAAACGGGACTCGTTGGGCTATCAGCGGGTGATAAATTTATTCCTGATGTGGTGGTATCTAATGGAATCACAATTGCAGTGGCATGTGTGGCTGTCTGCAGCGCTACAATACCAGTAACAGAGAACAATAATAATGCAGAGCTAATGGCCAGGGTGCGTAGAACCCAGTATGCAATCATAGTTGATTTTCTGTTCGTCTTCATCAAACCTCGCATCATAAATCCTAGTATTAAGAGAACATCGAAATTAGCTCATAATCCACCAAAATTGGCGCTCCCTGCCAAAGAATAAACCGTTCCTGTACACCTCCCTGTGAAGAATAACAAAAAAGCGCATAATAACCCACCAGCAACAGAGATGCCTGACTCCAGTGTAGAGGCAAAATCACTTATCGTCAAGCAAAGAGCAAAAATGTACTAGGGATATGTCAATTAGATTCTATGCTTCAACAATTTCAATCGTTACTTCATACGAGAGTCCCGACGTTCCGCCAGTTGCCAGTGGTACCTGTTGCATATGTAGATCGGTAATAATCTCTTTATAGACATCGAAGTGTACTGCGATGGCGGTGGCATTTGCAGGATCACTGTACTGAATGGTTGTCCCGATGGAGCCGGAGTAGGAAGTGCGCAGGGCGTCGCGGTATTGCTGGCCTGTCCATCCTGTTGCAGTGCCATCGTAACGCAGAAGATCGTTCAGGCAGAGGACAACCATGTTCCACATGCGCTTTCCCGGCCCGAGATCTACATAAGAGAGACCACCATCTGCCCGCACCATCATTTTACGGATACGTGGCTGTTGCAGGCGATAGGTACCGGCTTTGATAAAGTAACCTGTACCGTCAAGAATCAGTTCGCAGTCAATGCCGATTGTAGCCATGAAGATGCTCCTCTCACATGTCCTATAGTCGTGGCCAGCGTATGGGAATATCGCCCCAATGTAGGCGTGCTCCGTAGGCAAAGTCTCTCTGTTGCTTGACTTCTTGCAAGCGTGCCTCAAACTGGTCTCGTTTTGCTTTTGTTGCAGCCAGCCAGGCTATGGGGATCCTGGTGTCATCGATGCGATCATGGAGAGAGCCATCCTGGAAGTCAAAGTTATCGTTGGTTGGTATTTGATAGGCTTCCATTGCGTAGGTTGCTGCTCCCAGTACGATAATATCGCGGTGTACCTCGGGAATCGTTGAGCCGTTAGCATCTAGCTGGTGTTTTGTGGCGTAGAAGACGCGTAAGACCTGCAGTGTGTCCTGTGGCAACTCCACGCTCGATAATTTTAATGTGAAGCTGGGGGCTATAGTTCCCGTTGGACCCTGGCCCGTTCCGATTGCTCCCTGGCTACCGAGATTTCCACCTGTTGCCAATGATGCGCTGCTATCAAACAGGTTAGAATATTCGGCGAAGTCGCGCTCAAACGGCGGCCAGAGCATGACTCCCGAGGTATTCACTACTGGCGGTTGTGGTCTGTTTGTCAACGTGGCATCTGTTATGTTGTCGCTGTAGCTGCTGGTGCTATTATCTTGCAGTGTTGTCAGCAGGTAGAGTATTGAACCACCGACAAGCGTACGATACAGATTGCGCCCGATGATCACGTTGGTTGCGCTACCTGGAAGTGTTGTCGTGCTGGAGCCCACAGGTATTGAGAGCAGTGAGACCTTCTGATTGCCTGTAGTCGTGGTTACCTGGACCAGGGGCGAGGGCGGTGTTTCGCCTCCTTCGGTAAGGAACGTGGCTGCATACTGATATGTGCCTGTTCCCAATCCTGTACCCGAAACTGCACTTGCGCTCATTCCGGTAGGTGGAGGAGCGAATGCCGAGCCATATGTCTGCAAGGGATAGAGTATGCGTTCGATCCACCAGACAGGATAGGCGGGATTCCATGGGGCAGGATAAGGATAGGTGCGCTGGTAAGGCTGTGAAGAAAGATCAGCGTAGACAATGTTTGGGTAATATTGAGAGTAACGATCTATGGCTTTGTCGATGGCGCGATCCAGGTCTGATGTGGCCCAGCGCTGACTGCTACTGCCGAGGGGATCAAACAGGTCTTGCCGCACGGCTGTTTCAATATCTGAAAGAAGCATGGTTCCTCCGCATGTTACATCGTATAGCCATAGGTATAGAGGCTAACGGTGCAGGCCCCTGTATTGGCTTTGATATCAATTTTGCCGGTAGCATCTACCGGTAGCAGGCCCGTTTCATCGAGGGTACTGCTTGCAATGGGAGTGTTGCCCAGTGCGGCATATGCTGTGATGTCTGCTCCATGGGGAGCTATCTGGATAAAGGCTCCTACAGTAGGGCTGCTGAAGTACGCTTTGTAGGCTATCGCTGTTGCTCCCTGGGGGATGCCAGAACTGCCACCTGTGAGGGTATAGGTATTGGTTGTTCCTGATGTGATGGTGTCGTTATTGATCTGGCGATAGCCACTCACAAAGGTCAGGCGTCCAGGAGGTGGTGCAGGAAATCCACTGGTTCCATTAGCGAACGTTGCCAGTACTACGGCGTCCTGTGGATTATGTTCGTCAAAGAAAAGAACGGCGCAGAGTGTATTGGGAATGGCTGAGGTTCCATCCAGGTGATTAGCAACCGGAATGCCTGCCAGCGCGTAAGTGGTGGCTTCAAACATGAGGACCGACGCCGTATAGGTTGCCGAATTGAACGATTGCAGAATGCCACGCTTGATGATCATGATGATTGTTATCCTTTCGGTGCACCGTACGGACCAGATTTATCGCGTCCAGCGTACGGACCACGTTTACGGCGTCCGGTAGCGGGACAGGATGGACGCGATAAATCTGGTCCGTACGGCGAGAAGCGATAAATCGGGGATGGACGGGATCAGGCGTCGTCTGTCATACTGCCGGGGAACTGGATATTGTCGCCGCCGGAGCAGGCGTGAAAGCTTCCCGCAGTGTAGCTGGTGCCAAGCAGGGTGTTGAGACTCGTTGCAATATTGGCAAACGTCTGCGTACCGCTCGGATCAACGCGGCAAAATGTGCCGTCTTGCGGTAAAGCGACATCGCTGGTTGACTGTAGAATGCAGAGCGTACGTGGATTGAGGTAGCTGCCTGCGGGAACAGTCTGACCACCATTGTAGCGACCATAGGTCAGTTCAAGAATGTCGAGCATTGTTGTTTCCTTCCTTGTTAAATTTCTACCCAGGTGAGCGCAACAGCCCAACTGTTGGTGCCGCTCAGATTAGAGTAGAATGCCACGCCGTTGTTTGGGGGAACGATAAGCACATTGCCATTTGTAAATGCCTGAGTGGAGGTGTTGCTGGCACTGCCAATGCTCATACTGAGCGTGCCCGCTGGTGTCACAGTGGTGTTTGCCGACGAGCAAGATGTAACACTGGCCGTTGCACTGCCTGCCTTATTATTTGTTGCAGAAACGCCTGTGCCCAGAGCGGGATCGCTGGTAGTCAGGTTAACCTGGTTAAAGCTATTATTGCCGATGATATAGCTCAAACTGAGTATGATGAGCGTCTTTCCACTTGCGTTCGGGTTGAAGACACTGAGCCCACCAGTGATCGCACTGCCAGCAGTAAGTTTGCCAGTAGTCACGGTAAATCCCTGTCCGTTCATGATCCATGCTCGTAGCTGGTCCTCTGTGATCACCGGATTATTGACCGAGTGTGCCGTCCCGTTGACCTGGTTCAGATTAATGGACTGCTCTGTGGGGAAATTGCCGACACTGACAGTGCCACTGACCGGTTGAGTGGAGGGGAAGTTATTCACTCCGATCTTTCCGCTGGAGTCTACGGCCAGTTTGTTCGCGGGTGTGGTTGGATCGGCGATATTGACGATCGAGCCGCCGCCACCACCGCCGCCAATTGCGACATTGACTAGCAGATTTCCGGATGTGTCCACCTGTAGAGCCTGTCCCTGGCTGGTACCAGTTTTTTGCCCTCCGACCAGTGTTGAGCCATCGGCGTTAGTAAAGCCTGACATGAGGAAAGCTCCTTAAATTCCGCGATAAAGCCCACGGTAATCTACAGCCGCTCCACCATATTCATGCCGTACCTTGTATGACACCGCGTCCTGGCTGAAGTTCAGGCCGAGTAAAGGAGAATCCTGGATGAACAATGCCGGGTTAACCTGTCCTCCCACAAAGCCAATCTCGATGGTATCAACCTCGCGTGAGTCTGCGACAAGAAACCATTGAGTGGTGCTTGTGAGCTGCGGCGATACGATTGGCGTGACATAACCCAACATTGGATTGATGTCATTGTTGTTACTGCCAGGCACCCCTGCACTTTTCGTGATCACCATACTGGTCCATTCCAGTTCTGCCGGAACTACCAGGTAGCGCGGACGCAACCCCAGGCGTTTGCCTGCATAGTTGGTCTGTTCGCGCATGGCGGTGACGCCACTTTGCATCGCAACCGAAGCGAGCGCCGATGTGCCCAGATTATTATGTGGTGCTCCATTAGTGAAAAGTGCGTTGCCATCATAGATGGTGGGATTATTGGACAGGAAACCGTAGACGAACTCTGCCAACGTATAAGCGGCTGCAACTGCCAGTTTGGTTGGAATTTGCTTGATGGCCTGCAGATCATCATTCACGATGACTTCGCGCGAAACAGTCACAAGATTCCCTCTTTTCTGGGGCACATAGGTCGCCGCTGAGTCGCTCAGGCTGATCGCTGTATATGCGCTGTCCTCTGCTACGATTGGTAAGGAACCAAACGCACCCAGCCTGACGCGGCTCTGTTGCTTAAAATCTCGAATAGGAACGATGGTACAGAAGCGTACCCATTCGGCGGGCCATGCCTGGTAATCTTTTAACAGGCGCTTGTTCATACTGGTACCAAGCAGGTAGGAGAACGAGGCGGTGGTGGTATCAGCCTCGGTGATGCGTGCGATGGGAGCATTCTCGGAGACACGGATAGTGCCCAACGTGGAGTGGTCGCTAAAGCCTGCTATGGTGGGATCGCCTGTGACGCGTGCATAGGCTTCGCGAATGCTGCTAAAGGGCCGAATGGCTCCCAGCCGTGTCGTGTCGATTTCCAGGTCAAACATTCTATCGAAGGCGGCCTGGATCTTTTCGGCCTCCGTGATCATCTGGCCAATAGCTGGCTTTTCATAGCTATTGCCGCGAATAAGACCTGTAGCCGTGAGAGCTGCCAGCATCTCTTGCTGTGCTTTGAGATCGCCTTCGAGTTCGTTCTGCTCAAAAATGCGTCCCTGGTACCGTGCACGAATTGTGGTTTTAACCGGCTCGGGTAGCACCGATTCTAGTAAACGCCGCTCAAGGGCAAGCTGGGCGCGTTCCAACTGGAGCTGTTGCAGTAGCGTATTGAGCTGCTGCTCATTTATTACTGTGTCGTGTGCATCGTTCTCTTCTCCATGTATCTGTGCCGGAGATGATGGGGTTGGGAGAGCGTTAGAGGATGTTTCAGTCAACTGCGAATTTGTGTCAGGCATGGGGTGAATAGCTCCTTGCTGTGTTGCTAATGGGGAGGTCGTATGAGTATCTGATGAAGGTTGGACAGAATGAAGGATGCGACGAAAGGCTCCGCCAGCGCTCGGACGCGTAACTACGTCGCAGGAATTGAGAGCTGCCACGCTGGTCACTTCTTTGGCTTTACTGGCCTCGTTTAATTGCCATTGTCCAAAGATGTCGATTGAGAGGCCAATCAATTCTGGATGTCCTAGCATGCAGGCTTCCTGGATGATGGACCAGAGCCAGTCGGCACCCTCAAGAATGTGCAAGGTGGCATCGACTCGCCCCAGTGGAGCTTCGGTGCTGGGAGGCATATAGCGTGCATTATGGTAGAAGCCGACAATATCTCTGACCGAGCGCGTCTGCTGATCGCTCTCATTCCTGGCGTGATCGGCGTAAGCGTGTGCTCCTTCGAGCAGTTGAGCAATGGTCTGAAGGGAAGTTTCACAATAGGTGAAGCCATTTTTCGATTGTCCGCCACGAATAACGGTAACGCGTACGGCGTGGCCTTGAGTATCCAGCGTTTGACCTTCTGAGATGTGTCCATCAATGCGCATAGGAACATCCTGTGGCATGGCTAGCGTTCCTCCTCATCCAATCCTCGCATAAGGAGGTCCATGTGCCGTGAGCGTGTTGTATTGCTGCCTGACGCGTCCATAAACACTGCTGGATAGGTTTTAGCGTCAAGTTGCTGGTAAGTCAGGTCCAGGTGCATAGCATCGAGAGCATCGGCTGCCAGGTCGCCAGGGCGTTCTGGCATATGCGTTTGCTGGGTGAGATCGGGATGTTGCAAATCTGGTAACGGAGGGTCTATCTGTGCCAGGTCCTGCTGTAGCGAGGTATCTTGTAGAATGTCTAATCCATAGGGATGGGTATATTCTGACAGATCGGGAAGCGACGGGTCGGCTGGGATGGTTGAGAGTAGATCGATACCAGGTCCAGTCAGGTCATAGGGGGCGAGTTCTGGTACATTGGTAGCGGGTTGAGTGAAGGTGGGCGCATTGGAGGTTGGTGGTTGAGCAGCCTGGGCAACGCTCCTAACTGTTGGTATGCCCTGTGCGCCTGCCAGGTTGAGGTCGTAGAAGGGTAGATGTGGATCGATGCCCATCAGGTGAGCGTTCTTGATGGTGTCATCGTCGAAGGGGTTGTTTTGCATGTGGTTCTCCTGAATGTGAATGTGGGGATTATGCTGTTACGTGGTGCGTGAAACCGTAGGGGCAAGGGGCGGTGTGGCTGGGTTGAGGAGGCCTCGCGCTTGCCCTGGCCGGGGAATTGATAGCTGTACGAGGGAGAATTTCATCATTGATTGGTTGCTGAAAGTAAGTATACGGATGGGAATGTGGAAAGTCAAGTTAATCTCCAATAGCGCGTCCGTACCGGTGGACGCGCTAAATCTGGTCCCTACCATTCCGTTATCCATTATTTCCAGATGTATCAACCGGTTCAATAACCAGGTGCGGGGCCTGCTGGTTAAGTGAGAATACCACCGACTCGATAGCCGCATTCACCAGCGACGGAGCGACATTTACGCCTATACTTTTCAGGCTTGTGTTGATCGCATCTTCAGCCATTGTTCGCTTTGCGGTACCGTTCCCAGGCCCGATAACCTGCTCAGCCATGTGCACGGCCTGGGTGACTACCTGCTGTAAGAGGGCCTGCTTCTCCATAGGTAGCTTACCAACCAGGACTTTATACAGGTAAGCAGCGAGAGAGACAATCACGGGGACGATAGCTGAGATGAGAGCTAAGACCTGTTCGTTTGTGATCTGCATGGGTTAGTTTCCTTTCAATTTGAGGACAGTGTTGTAGAGGTCAGCAAGAGGTTTGAGGGAGCTTTCTACTTGCGCAAGCGTCTGAAGCGTTTCAGGATCGGGTGGTGTAGACTGTGGGGGAATAGGAGTTGTGGGGACTTCTTTAGACTGCTCAGCCAGTTGTTTGTTGAGGTCTGCTACCTGTGCCTCCAGCTCCTGCCTCCGTTTGAGTAAAGCCTCTACTGTTGAACCGAGTTGTATTGCATAGGCATCTTTCTCTCTGGTGTAGCGGAGGTAGCAATCCCTGAATAATTGGCCGGTGCCTTCGGTCCCTAAACCACTGATGTAGTGAGCGGTATCCATCGCGTGCTCTGCTTCCAGAGGTATATTGGAGGCATCCCATTTGCTATTCATGATATAGTGTCTGAATCCGGCGAGTATCTTCACGCCATTACTTGCAGTCAGGGTCTTTCCATCATCTAACCAACCAGGTAGACCAGCCGGGGTAATGGGACCTGTCGGAACGATAGACGTATTGGGGTCAATGTCGTGTGTGGGAACAAGGAGCCAGGGTGGGACAACAGCGGTCGCGGAGACCAATCCACGAGCAAGGGCTTGAGCATCGTACCGTCTGGGTCCGGGGCGTAAGGTATTTGGGGCGATGATGTTGGCAGTATCCCGTGCGAAGAAGTTGTCTCCATCCAGGCCAGTCAGTACAATGACATGGTTGCCTGTGGGTGTCCAGGGGTAAGGGACAGTATCGTTCAGATCCAGGTCGCGGATACAGGGTTCAGCAACGGCCACAATCAGTGGATAGCCAGAGCGCAACCATGCTCGTATATGTGCCAGATCGAGCTTCGTTCCCTGATAATGGAGCCCGACCTCTTTCAACAAACTATACAGTTGTGGCAGGCTCATCCCATTCGTGTTAGAAGAGCTGTTTGAGCCATCGTAGCGTGCATAAGCTGCCTGAGCCTGGTCTGCTATCTGCTGTGGGGAAAGGGTTGGTGCGGCCTGCCCCATTGATTTTGCTACATAGGTCGCATAAAACCCGCACTCATAGGCTGACCTTCCCGGTAGAAACTGATCGGCTTGATTAAACTTTGCGATTTCTCCCATTGCTGGCTTCTCCTGTTCTTGTCTTACTTTGAGGTAGGTCCATAGCTCGGCCCAGGGATAATTCCCAGGACAATACGCACGCTCTTTCGGGTCCATCGAGAAGTGGCCGGTAATTCCTCCATGCGCGTCGGCTTGTCTCATGGGGATGGTGTTGCGCTTACAGATGTTGTAGATCAATGCGAATGATGCCTGTTTTTGTGCAGGAGTGAGGGCATCGGCGTTGTTGTTGCCTGCATGTTTGACGTGCTCGATGGAGATGGTCACGAGGTTGGGGTTCAGGTTAGGGCTCCACCAGGCATCATGTTTCTGCGTTGGGGTATCGGTCACGCCACCATTTGCGTAGGGTGCGTCTGACTCTTTCACGCACTGAGCCACGAGTCCGCGCCTGCCGACCACATAGTTGACTGAGACCGGGTTTGTTTGAAACCATCCAGCAGTCTCATAGGCTCCATCGTAATCATTGGTGTTCGCATCGGTTCCGTGCAGAATGAGCCATAATGGTTTATGGCCCTCGCGCCCGTTCCAATGGTTAGGTGAGGTGATTTGTTTCACGCTATAAGTCAACAAATCACCTCCTGAAAGGAACACATTGTTACAGCGAAAAAGAGGCAGGTATAAGTTGTATGATCGTCAGCGAATTGATCAGTTTGATGAAGGGTAGCAGCTTTTGGCATGGGGAATTCTTCTCCTGCTAAGAGGTTAAAAATGGGGGGATGCTACAGGTAGAGATGGTAAGAGGACGAGAGGACGCTAAGGAGTGTGCCTTGCCCGAAAGATGACCTTTATCACCGAACGGTTGCTGAAAATAAGTATACGGATGGAATTATGCAAAGTCAATGATTTATAACCTTGTGTGTTCAGCATGCGGAATTACAACGATGTGCGGATCAAATTGACTTCCCGCACATCGTTGCAATATTTCTCTCCTTGCTAGATGAGCTTACCAGGCGGCAAGAGCGCTCTAGGCGTAATCACGCAACTGGTGAAGCTGAATTGGTTGGCGTAATGTACGCAATGCCTTCACTTCAATCTGGCGAATGCGTTCCCGCGTCAGCTTAAATTGTTCGCTCAATTCTTCGAGCGTATGACAATAGCCATCGTGCAGCCCAAAGCGTAGTTCGATCACCAATCGGTCGCGCTGGTTCAGGGTTTCCAGCGCCTGAGTGATCTGATCACGGAGAGCCTGGAGCGCAACGACATCAGCCGGTGCTGCTGCGTGTGGATCTTCTAACATATCGGACAGGTTGTACTGCTCTTCATCGATCAAAGGAGCATCGAGCGAGACGGGCGTTTCTGCTATACATTGCAACTCAATAACTCGTTCCTTGCTCAGTTTAATTGCCTGCGCGATCTCTTCTGGTTCTGGATCGCGTCCCAGGTCCTGGTAGAGTTGGCGTGTGGCGCGTTTCATTTTGTAGATGAGTTCCACGACATGGATGGGCACGTGGATGGTTCGTGTATGTTCCGCGACCGCTCTGCTCATTGCCTGGCGAATCCACCATGTGGCATAGGTGCTGAAACGAAAGCCGCGCCGGGGATCAAACTTTTGTGCTGCGCGGATCAGGCCGAGATTTCCCTCCTGAATCAGATCAAGTAATGCGATACCGTGCGTTGTATAGCGCTTGGCGAAGCTTACAACAAGGCGCAGGTTTGCTTCTACCAGCCGTTGTTGTGCCTCTAGATCCCCGTCAACGGTACGTTGTGCCAGCGCCAATTCTTGTTCCGCTGTCAACAATGGGTAGCGCCCGACTTCGGCGAGGTATTGTCGAATGGCATTGTCTGCCTCCTTTGCTTTCTCCTGTTCCTCTTCTTCTTCTCCTCCTTCTCCTCCTTCTTCTTCTCCCTCATCCAGGTATTCCTCTTCCTCTTCCTCACCAAATACTGGTGATACTACGTTCCCCTTGCTACGTCGCTTGCCAGTTGAACGACTGCGTTCGCCAGCAGGTATAGTGTGTATTTCCTCTTCATCCATATTTGTTGCTGATTCTAAAAGATCTTTTGCGAAATTTTTTCCACTTGTTTTTTCCCCATTCTTAGACGAATGTTTTGCCGTTACGGGGAATTGTTCCAGGTGTTGCTTTCTCCTGGTAGGATAACAGCCTGTCTCAATTCCTCTGGTTGCTTTGATCATGGCTACCATAAACCTTCTCCTTATACCTCAAATCCCAATCCACTCTTTGGTAACCGGGAATATTTGCTTGTGATGCCCTCTTTTTTGCTAGTAGAGCGCATCTTCTCTGGCTCGGCCTGAAAAAAGGCTCAGGCTTCCCCCTACTCTTTTACCTGCAAGATATGTGCCAATATAGAGGTGTAGGGATATGACCCGCCATATTCAGCATTTTCATGAGATAATGTGCTTAATTCTTCTACATGATGAGCAATATTACGTCTAGAAATACCGTTCTGTACCTGTAAAATTTTCCAGTTGCTATGGATATTTCCACAGTTTTGCTTGCCGAGAGGAGAGAAGAGTTGTCTTTATGAGGACAAAAAGGATAGTGTGGTACGTTTATTTGCACTAGACGCGCCTCTTAGGGATTGAAATGGCGGCTCTGAAAGATGAATGCTTGTTGGATGTGTGGGTTTATCAATCGCACCTGTTCAGTATTGTGCATTGAAATGGTCGGTGTCTTGCTCGTGGAAAGTGGCGGAATGTAAAAATCCACATCAGTGAGTTGCTGTTGGTTGCTGCAAGTGCAGTTGGGGAGAGTTGCTATGGCAAAATTATTTGAGCATGATGAGAGTGGAACGGAAGAGCGCAGAAAGCGTTCTGAAATGAGAATGCAGAGACCGTTTCGTGCCTCGACCCCTGTAACGCCGATCCCGCGCCGCGCGTCCGCGTCGTCTCCTGGATTAGCCGGAGTGCGTAGCAGGCATCGCCGCACCTACACGGAATTGCAGGAGGGGGATGTCACACGCCTCCCGACTATTCCACGCTCGGCTACGTGGGAAGATGGAGTAGATAAGTATGAGATAGATCCTGCTCTGTTTTTGTTGCCTGTGGTGGTGCCTGAGTTCTCTCCGTTTCTTCCGTCTTCGCCATCTATTGATGAATTGGATACGTTGCCACCGACTGACGAAAGCTTGTGCGATGGGATGCCGTCTGCTCGTGCTACAAATCGTGTTGCATCGGTGCAACCAGATCATTATAATGTGCAATTCCCGCTAGAGATAGCCGAGCCAGTGCAGCAGAAGAAAGCAGGTTTGCAGTTTCCGCTAGAGATAGCCGAGCCAGTGCAACAGAATGGAACCAGTTTCCAATTTCCACTAGAGATACCTGAAGGGCCAGAACGGGCTGATATCTCTGAGCTGGCAACGCATCCCCCACCAGCCTTATTTCACCCTCATAGTGTGCTGGTGCCAGGTGATGAGCCATCCTACATTGATGATGTGGTTGCAGCTGATACGGTTATGGATGATACGTTAATTGTGGTGTCTTCTCTGCCCACGGCTGTTGATAGGTATACGACGCAGGTTGAGGATGTGGTGGATGTTGCTCTTACTGTGCGGGCCAGGGAGCTGCTGGGCCGCAAAGGCTCTATGGAGGATAGACCAGCTTTTATCCACAATCCCCTGGATTATGTACGCTGGTGGCTACTCTGTCCGGGTCGCCTAGAGTTTCTGTTCTGGCTCGGGGGTGCAGTCCTGCTGGGTATGATTATGTGTGTGGTGCTGGTGGTGACGGGGTTGGGGCTGGGGGTGATGAGTTTTGGGCACCTGGCGCATTAGCGGTGAAGGCAAACAGCTTGCCTTCGTTTGAAGCTGTTATTGTGAGTGAGCGGTACTCATTGAGAGAGCACGATGACCAAAAGAGGCCGCTACCTCATAGTTTTGCTGTTTTCTGTACAGTTCCGTCACGCACGACCTTCCAATTTCCTCTGTTAATTATGTATACTTACTTCTGTAAACGTTAGAGGTGGATCAATGATGATCTTCTCTACTTTTGTTGCGTAAGTAAGAAATAAGAGGAATTGTAAGGAGTCGTATGGATACAACTGGTTTCTATCCCCGCTTTTCGGATGCCGAATTCTCCCGTCGTTATACCGAGGTGCGATCTGCGATGCAGGAAGCTGATCTGCCAGCCCTGCTGGTGTATGGTGCCTTTCCGCTTATGAACAGCGATTTACAGTACCTATCTAACTATCCAACAACCTGGGAGGCATTCCTCGTTTTCCCAGATAAGGATGAACCTGAACCTACTCTATTTACACAGATGCGTAACCACCTCCATAATGCGCAATTGATCTCACGTATACCCGATGTACGCTGGGGAGGTCTGGATACTGCCGAGTCTACGGTCACCGATGTGAAGGAGCGAGGACTTGCCGAGGGTCGTATTGGCCTGGTTGGTGCACTGCCGGCCCGTCACTATGAAACCTTGAGGAAGGGATTACCAAAGGCGACGTTTGTTGACTTCAATGCGCAAATGCTTGAAGTTAGACTTGTAAAGAGCGATGAAGAGATTGAAGTTACACGTCGAGGGGCTGAGTTTGGCGACCTCGCTATCGAGGCGCTTGAACGCGAAGCACGCCCAGGAATTACCGAATATGACCTGGTTGCCATCGTGCAGGATTCCTATATGAGATTGGGCGGCAGAAATACAATTCACTACATAGCTACCACTCCAATGGATAATCCTAACGCCTGTGCTCCGTCTCAATATCAAACGTCGCGTGTGCTTAAGAAAGGTGATGTGCTTCTTACAGAACTGAGCGCACATTATGTTGAGGGATATCCGGGTCAGATTTTGCGCCCCTTTGCTATCGGGACACCTCCGACGCCAACATATCAGCGTATGTACGATGTTGCCGTTGAAGCCTTTGATCGTCTTTCCAATGTGATTAAAGCCGGAGCCAGCACTGATGAGGTTCTGGATGCTGCCGAGTATATCCACGATGAGGGATATACTATTTATGACGACCTGGTGCATTGCCTTGGTGGTGGATATCTGCCTCCTATTTTGCGCACGCGGCGGACCAGTCCTCATCTGGCACCCCCCTACATCTATCGAGAAAACATGACGATTGTTATCCAGCCTAACGTTGTTACCAGGGACGAAAAAATGGGTGTGCAGGTCGGCCACCTGCTACGTGTCACGAAAACAGGTGTGGAGTCGCTGCATCGCTATCCTATGCGCTTCATCCAGTGTGGGATGTAGTTTCAATTTGTGGGACCAGGGATAAATCGCGCCCTTACATCAAGATAGTTCCATCTTGATGTAAGGGCGCGATTTATAAGCCCGTGTGTATCCTTAGCATCGTGTTCACACACACAAAATCACATACTAGATAGAGTGCCGCCCAGGTACAGATGGCCGATCTGGGGATTCTGCAAGATCTGGTTAGATGATCCCTCGAAGAGAACTTTACCGCTCTCCATAACGACGCCGTAGGTTGAGATCTTCAGAGCGGTACGTACATTTTGCTCAACCAGGAGAATCGTTTTTTTCAGATCGTGAATGACCTTGACCGTATCAAGAACCTGCTTGAGAGTTTTAGGGTCCAGACCCATCGAAGGTTCATCGAGCAGGACCAGAGCAGGGTCAAGCATCAAACTACGCGCGAACTCGACGAGGCGCTGCTGACCACCGGAAAGACTTCCCGCTTTATCGTTTGCACGTTCTTTCACCAGAGGAAAGAGTTCCTCGACTTCGCTCAGTCGACGCTGGGTGCGTGCGCGGTCGTGCAACATGTATCCACCAAGTCTGACGTTTTCCCGAACCGTCATTTCAGTAAACAGGCTATGGCTTTGTGGGACCTGGACGACGCCACTCGCGAGAATCTCGCGTGGCTTTTTGCCGATAAGCGAGCGATCGAGGAAGGTCACGGTGCCCATGCGCGGTTTCACCAGGCCGCTAACGACACGCAGGAGTGTAGACTTCCCGGCTCCATTTGGTCCGATAATGCACGTTATCGAACCCTGTTCGACGACGAGATCAACCCCTTTGAGGATGTCACTACCATCATAACCAGCGACAACCTGTTGCATCTTCAGTGCGATCATAGTTATTCTCCCAGGTAGGCATCGAGCACCACAGGATTTTCTCGTACTGTGGCAGGTGGACCTTCAGCAATTTTTGTGCCATGGTGCAAAACCATAACCGTATGGCAGAGTCCCATCACGAACTCCATGTTATGCTCAACGATAAGAAATGTTATACCTCGTTGATTGAGGTTGCGAATACGATCTGCCAGGTAGTTGATCATAGTCGGATTAACACCGCCTGCGGGTTCATCCAGCAGGACTACCTGTGGCTCGGCGATCAAGATAAATGCAAACTCTAGCAACTTCTTTTGTCCATAGGATAGGTTGCCAGCTAGCAAATCTTTATGCTCACGGATGCCTACGAAGTCAAGCAGTTCGAGGGCCTGTTTCTGTTCGCGTGGTGAACTCCAACGCCCGAACAAGCCCTTTGTGCCTTTACGTTGCACGGCGACAAACATGTTCTCCAGTACTGTGAGGTGTGGGAAGACGCGTGTTAATTGGAAGGTGCGTCCTATGCCCTGACCGAATACCTTATCAGGTGTCTGGCGTTCTATGTATTGACCTTTGAAGAGAACGTTTCCAGCATCCGGGCGTTCATAGCCTGTCACGATATTAAAAAGGGTCGTTTTGCCCGAACCGTTAGGGCCGATCAGACCAGTAATGCTGCCTTGCTCTACTGAGATAGAGCAACTGTCAAGGGCGTGGACACCGCCGTAAGCTTTCGATATAGCATATGTTTCCAGGAGTTTCATTCCACTTATCCTTTGCCTCTGTGTCCTACCACGAGGGACTCATCCTGATGCGAGTTGTGAGTAGTAGAGAGTGTTGCATTTGCCTTGCGTGCGTTCAGCCATGTCGTCCAGCGTCTGCGACCAGCCGGTATAATCCCATCGGGGAGCAAGATGAGGACGACCAGCAGGATTCCACCGAAGAGAACAAGATCCAGGCCACGAATATTGTTTTCCAGTGTCACATATTGCTGAAGCGGTTCGAGGAGCAGTGCTCCCAGAATCGGTCCTGCCAGCGTACCCGCACCACCAAACAGTACCATCAGCGCGATCGTGATATCAAATGCCGGACTAAAGGCGAATGAAGGGGAGATGGACCCCTGGAAATAGCTACCCAGGCCACCAAGCATGCCAACGAAGAAAGCTGAGATCATAAACGCGACCAGTTTATCTCGTCCAGTTTTGACGCCCAGTCCCAGTGCGCGATCTTCGTCATCGCGAATTGCCAGTAGCCCCAGACCATATTTAGCGTTGCGTACCCACCAGGAAACAGCCAGTGTGAGCAGAACCAGGATAAGTGCGACGAAGTAGAAGGGAAAATTGTAACTATCACCACTCCAGGAAGGGAAAGGGAAAAAAATTCCTTGTGAACCTTGCGTAATTCCACTCAGGTTGTAGGCCAGTAATTGGAAGATGAAGACATAGGAAAGCGTGATAACCACGAAGGCAGTTCGCGATGTACGCAATGCGATCCATCCTAGAGGCAGAGCGAATAGTGCCGCAACCAGCCCGGCCAGGGGAAGCAGGAGGAATGGTATATATCCTCCTGGAACGTTCCAATGTTCACATATAATGGCTAATGTATATGTTCCCAGACCATAAAATGTCGCGTGCCCCAATGAAATATACCCTGTATATCCCGAAAAGAGATTCCAGGCTATAGCAGCTCCTGTGTAGAGCAATGCAAAGAACCCTATAGAGGTTATCGTGGCATCAGGTGAGATGAAAGGGAGAATGATTGCCGCAATCAGCAGGAGTAGCAACGCACCAATTTTGCCATACCTCATTGTTTCCTCGCTTCTACTCGCCCGAATAATCCTTGTGGACGAAATACTAGTAAGACGACGAGCAATACAAAGAAAACGGTACTCGACCAGGTGTCAGACCAGACCACGGCTACTATGCTGGCAATGACCAGGAGCGCTATGGAGCCGACCAGCGCTCCCCTCAAGCTACCCAGGCCTCCTAGCACGATGATGACAATCAAGCGGGAGATCAGGTCATAAGAGCTGGCAGGATTGAATAGCTGCGTTGCTCCATAGGCCATACCACCAACAGCGGTAACGGCGGTGCCAATGCCGAATGTGATCATGGCTACGCGATCGACATCGATGCCAATCAGTGTAGCTGCTGTACGATTTTGCATTGATGCGCGTAAACTAAAACCGAAAGTTGTTCGATAAACAAGTACATAAAGCGCTCCTAAGAGCAGGACACTTAAGATAAAAGCAGCCACCTCAAAGTTGCTTATGTAGACGCCAGCAATTGGAAACGTTGTCTGTAGATAAGGAGCGGAAAGCTGTTTCAAGTCTGTGGAGAAAAAGAAGGTCAGAATTCCCTCAACAACCTGAGCAATGGCGAACGTCATCAGGAGAGAGAGCGTCACACGATTGCTTTTGATGCGCCGGATAAAGACCCATTCGATGGCGATGCCAATGAGAAACATGATGGGCATAGTGAACAGCAGGCCAACAAAGAGATCGATATGAAAATGTTGTTCCAGTACCAGGCTTAAATATGCACCTAGAATGACGAAGATGCCAGCAGCGATGTTGATAATATCCATGACGCCAAAGATCAGCGTCAGACCCGAAGCCATTAATGCATAGATGCCGGCGCTCAACAAGCCTAAAATGACTGCTTCAAAGAGGAGTTTCACGAGAGTTCCTTTCTAGTCTTGTGCAAGGACAAACCCCTGTGGAGGGAAAGACCTCACTACAGGGGTTTAATACGTGCTTATGCCCAGAGACTTACGGCCAGGACTTTTTCGGAAATTCCGGGTTAGCCTGTGCATTACTTGAAGGATACACTGGTAGATAGTTACCATTCTGCCATTGGAACAGGAATGGCACAGAGACGATGTTACGACCCTGAGCATCGAACTGTACAGGTCCTTGTAGTGAGTTGAATGTATGCCCCGAATGCAGGTATGTCTTTAACACAGAGTTGTCGAGACTATGCGTGGCTTCGACTGCCTGTTGCAATACTTGAGCAGAAGAAAAAGCCTGCACGTCGTCTGAACTGATGCCCTCAAGGGACTGACCAGGATTTGCTGCTTGCCACAGTTGCTGGAATACATCGTTCTGGTAGGTCTTAATATTTGCATACCAGCCATCATTGGGGACGAATATGCCTTCTGCCATACGATTTTGAAAGGCGGTGTCCTTGTTATTCCCATTTCCGATAGCCTGTAGGAAGGAGCTTCCCGCATCAGGACCGGATGAGGCAACGATAGCTTCTGGGTTATAGTGATGACTGCAGAAGTACTTGATAAACCCTGATACACTCGGTATATCTTCCGTACCAAGCACAACCACCTGTGCGTTAGATGCCACTATCTGTGCTGCAAGCGTGTCGTAGTTAGTTGTTTCTGCACTAAATGTTTTGTAAAGGACTGTCTTTAGCCCATTCCCGTTATTCTCTAAAAGCGTCTGCGCTTCAGCAACCTGAGGACTGGTGAAGAAATCGTCTAACGACATATAAGCGGCTGTGGTGGGTCGTGTATTCTGAGGCAAAGACAGAATGTAGTTGGCGAAGGAGCTGATATACTTCTGGGCAGGCAGTGAGACCGCAAACAGGTTATCCAGTCCATGCGTATAGAGGTCTTGCTCCGTCGATGCACCTTCGACAAGTATTTTGCTATAACGATGTGCTACAGTTGCAGCTGGCAGTGTAAGATCTTCCGCAATGGGGGCCAGAAGGAGATCTGCATGATCCTGACTGATAAGATTGGTATAATCGGTGGTGACCTGCTCTGGCTTGGACGCATCATCCTTGCCGATCAGTTCAACCTGGCGACCAAGTAATCCACCATGTTCATTGACCATTTTCGCCCAGAGTCGATAGCCCTCTTGAAGCAATGGCCCGTCACCCGAAAAGTCGCCCGTAATTGGCACAGAATAGCCAATTTTAATGGGTGTGGTGTTGTTAGAAGAGTTTCCTCCGCTACTGTTGGAACTCTGCCCTCCACATGCGCTAAGGAGGGCAACTAACAAAGGAACAACGATAAAAAAATACTTGCCGCGCATAATTTTATTAGGGCTGTGTTCTGACATATGTACCTACCTTTCAGGCTATCCTCCAAATAGACCGACCTGGTGATCAGTATCAGTGATGTGCCGCTCTGCATTTCCCTGATATCTTTCATCAAATCTTTCAGGTTTCCTTGACCATTAACAGGATTTCTTTTGTTACTGTGAAAGTATTACTTCGCTGTAGTGTTCGGGTTGGGTAACGGTGCTGAATAAAATCTTTGTCCATCATCACGCCTTTGTGGTTGAGATGCCAGAGGATATGGAGTGAAGGCTACATTGCCTTGTATTGGAGTATTTACATTAGCGACTCTCCCGCTACCAGTAAATTGAGGTGCCTCAGCAAGGTTAGGGAGAGGACGACTATCGGGTGACCGCCACTGTCCATTCCCATTTTGTAGCGTTCTTTCTCCGTTTCTCCCACCAATAGAACCTGTTGTTTTCGTCTGACGCAACTTGAAGGCTCCAACAGATGCTTGCATTTGTTGGGCCAGGCGGGCGAGACGCTCCATATTTTGCTCTACTGTATGGGTACTGGAAGTATTTTGCAGTGTGGAAGCAGAGACTTCTTGCATAATTTGCACAACAGTGTTTGAGGATTGCGACTGCTGTCTGGCGGCCTGGTTAATAATGGCGATTTCCAGGGCTTGCTGTTCAACAACGCCAAAGATCTCATCGAGTGAAACCCCTGTTTGTTGTGCCAGGTTCGTTCCAGCCAGCGTCTCGCGTTCCGTATCTTTCATCGAGACTGCCAGTGCGCCAATATCGTCACGCACACTTCTGACCAGCTGAGTGATCGAGTTGCGCTTGAGTTTTGGCCTCTTCTGCCAGGCGTCGAATATCGTCTGCAACGGCACGAAAACCTTTACCACTCTCACCAGCCATTGCAGCCTGGATAGCCGCGTCGAGTGAGAGACGATTGGTCTGATGCGCAATGTTGGAAATCACATCAACGACGTTATTGATCGTGCGGGAGCGTTCGCCCAGTACCTGCACCTTGCTTGATGTGTTCTGTACATATTCCTGAATGCGCCCAATACCTTCAACTGACAGTTGTATTGATTGGCGGCCTGACTGTGCGGTCTGACGGGCTTCAAGAGCGCTATTGTAGAGAGTCTGCGCTCGTTCAGCGACCTGCCGACTTGATTGAGCCATCTGTTCAACTTCAGTTGTAGCCTGCCTGATCTGGCCGATCTGTGTATCGGATGATGCGACCAGTTGTGTCATACGCTCCAGAGTCATTGTCGTACCATTCTCAACCTCTCCTGCTACCAGTTTAACTCGTACGACCAGATTACTTAGCTCTTCAACCATAAAATTGAACGAATCGGCAAGTGCTCCCAGCGTTCCGGCGGTTACCTCGGCCTGCACACGCAGATCACCTTCACCGACGCCGCTGACCTCGCCCAATAGTTTCTCGACCTGTGCCTGAAGTTCATCGCGCTGCCGCTCTGCTGCACGGATCAGGTTCACAATATTATCCAACATCAGGTTCATCGAGGTTGCAACCAGGTTGATTTCATCGCGCCCTACTATGTCTGCACGTACACTTGTATCGCCAGTTATGAATTTTCGTGTGAGCGATGCCAGGCGACCCAGGCGTTGTGTGATGGTGAGGTTCACTACCAGTGCGGCGATAAAGATAATTAGCAAGATAGATGCTATAGCGACACCGACTGCAAAGAAGACAGGCTGTGTTTGAGCTGCTCCGACAGTAGTGACTGCACTCTCCATGGTGGAGGAGGCATCAACAACCGTTTGCCAGTCAATTGTCAGTGGCGTAAATAGCAAATTTGCTTGATAAAGAGTATTATAGATTTTTGCATAGGTAGCAGGCAGATCGATCTGTGTGCCAGGAGTATTTTGCAGTTGAGCGATTTGCTTCAATACACTATCCTGCATCTGCTGATACTTTATCCATTCTTTATCATTAACAACGTTATTCAACGCAGTTTCCTGGTCCTGGATGACGGTGTATCCTGGAGAATTGGGTTGAGCATTACTCCGAATAATGTTACGAATAGTGCTCATATTAGGGGAGGTGGCAATTTCGTAGTTGCTTTCATACGTGGGTAATGTCTCCTGGAAGTCTATTTCTCGTGCCGTGATCTGACCAGCGACAAGCTCCCCCGAAGCGCCAAGTGAACTGTCTTTCACCACTCCACTTTCTTTTGCGACGGTGTTATTGACAAGGTCTTGCAGAAGTTGGTTCATACTCAGGAGATCGTTTTGCTGTTGCACAGCAGTACTTTGCGCCGTCGAACTGATTGCTACAGCCTGGCTACTCTGGTTCAAAGTATTCAAAAAGAAGTTCCCAAGTACTAAGATAACAATCACTGGTATGATCGTCGCCAGCGCAAAGATAATGAAGAGGCGACGGAAGATCGACATGTTGTTCAAGAATTTGAACATAGAAATATTATTCCCTTCTCAAATCAGGAGGCGCTTCCTTCACTTTTTCTAGAGTGTTCCCCGGCCACTACATACATGGAAACACGAGAGTCGAACACACCTCTCCAGAATACACAAGCATCTAGGGAAGTGTACACCAATCTCTCTGTCTTTTAGAATAATCTACCAGAATTTCCTATTCTGTCAAGTTGAAAGTTTTGGTTTTAGTCTTTTCCTCCTGTCAATCCCGTTCAAAAAGCCTGCTTCCTTAATGGTTTTTTAAGATTTTTTTTGTCCCCTCTCCATCAAAAAGCCTGCTCTCGTTGCCTTTGAGTGGCTTTGTAACACACATTGTTAAAAAACACCTGTTGTTTGGTATAAAAAATATATTAAAATTGGCTCAGTTTTATTTTTGCATTGAAAATACAAGTATCTTTTTCCTCTGACTCTTCGTCCTTGGGGGAAAATGTTAGGAAACAGGGTAGGTGAGTCAGCTTGTTTCTTCCACCCGAAGTTGATGAGAGGATGCAAAGCAATGAGAAGAGAACCAATAGAAGCCTCTTTCTGATACTTTCGTATCCTGTTGTGTTCAGTATATAGGAAGAGGTTGTTTGCTTTTCCTTTTTTCCTATGTTACTCTGTCAGCAACGTAGTTCAAACCTGTATCAGACTCTTTATCCATCCATTCCACATGCTTCCTTTTTCTAATAACCATGCAAAATTCTTCCTCTCTCATCTCACGTTTTGCTTCTGATATTCTGGGCAAACCGCTTTATCCTTACCAGGCCGAAGTCGCTGAGGCTATTCTCGCTTCAATCCTTTCCGGTGAGGGCCGTGTCTTCACGGTGATGATGTCGCGCCAGTCTGGCAAAAATCAGCTCTCGGCGGTCCTTGAAGCGTTTCTCCTGACATCTATGCGGCAGGGCACCATTGTCAAAGCCGCTCCAACCTTCAATCCGCAGATTATCAACAGCCGCTTGCGCCTGCTTTCTCTTCTCGATACTTCCCTCACGCGCGATCGTGTGTGGCAGAGCCAGGGCCACATTGTTGGACTTGCTCCTCAAGGGCATCAAGCGTTATTACGTACACATGCTGGTCCACGTGTTCTGTTTTTCTCTGCTGGACCCGAAAGCAATGTGGTTGGTGCGACCGCTGATATTCTGCTGGAGATCGACGAGGCTCAGGATGTTGCACAGGAGAAGTTCGAGCGCGATTTTCGTCCGATGGCTTCCACGCGCAATGCGACTACTGTACTCTATGGCACGGCATGGTCCGATACCACGTTATTAGCACAACAACGCGCCATCAACCTGGAACTTGAGCGGCGTACAGGCCAACGGCAGCACTTTGAATACGATTGGCATACGCTGGCGGCTATCAATCCCGCTTATCGCTCTTTTGTCGAACAGGAAATTGCACGCCTTGGCGAAGATCATCCGGCCATTCAGACCCAGTATCTCTTGCAGCCTATCAGCGGCGCTGGTTACTTCTTGAATACGCTTCAACATACACTCTTGCAAGGTACGCACCGTTGGCAGGAGATGCCAGTGGATGCTACTTGCTATATTGCAGGGATGGATGTGGCTGGCGAAGAACGAAGTGACCCTGAGCATTCTCTCATGACACCAGGACGCAGATCAAACTCCCACCGTGATAGCACTGTTCTGACTATCGGGCAGGTGCGCTACAATGAGTTCCATCTTCCCATCATCGAAGTCGTCCATCATGAATGGTGGACAGGATTGACCTACATGGATCAATATGCGCACACTCTTGCTTTGATGGATCTCTGGGGCATTCGCGCACTTGCCATCGATGCGACTGGCTTAGGAGCTGGACTGGCCTCTCTCTTGCTGGATCGTTTTGGCAATGAGCGCATCATCCCCTTCGTCTTTTCGCGTAGTAGTAAATCGCACCTGGCATATCAACTGCTCTCTTTGCTGAATAGTAATCGCCTGAAACTGTATACATCTGCTGGCGCTCCTCAAAAGATCTATGCAGAGTGCTGGCAGCAACTGCGCACGGCCCGCTATAGTCTACCAGGGCCGGATACGTTGAATTTCTATGTAGATGCGTCTGATGGACACGATGATTTTCTCTGTAGTCTCGCCTTACTTCCTGAAGCATTACATACTCTCTCGGCTCCTGCTGCTTCGACGCTTATTCGCCCTGTGAGATTTTATGCCGATGAGGGGTATTTCTAAAAGGTAGGAAGAGGTATTGTTCGTAGATGCTTCTGTCTCTATATAAGTGCAAATTGCGAAAAACTGACAAAAAATCATCTCGACGCGGCGGCAGCAACGTGGTACAATGGCCTTCATTGGTGTTTCCTCAGGGGGCCGCCTGTATATTATGCACTACTCCTATATCAGAAGGAGGAAAATGATGCCACGAGGACGCAAAGGACCTCCACAGGATAGTATTGATAGTATTTTACTGGCTATCAGTCGTCGTGACGATATTGATCCTGATACTCTTTCTCACTATTTTGATCGCCTGGATGAAGAATGGACCGAAGGTGCACGTGAGAAAGTGATGCACCTGTTGCGCAGTAGTGATGCATCCGCGCATGCTGCGGCTATCCTGATTCTCTCTGAACTGGCTACTGATTTTGACCTGGAAGAATTGGAAGATTTTGTTACCGATCCGACAATAAGCGATATGGCGAAGCTCTCTCTTTCCCCCATCCTGAAAGAATTAGGCTCTGAGATGGCGGATGATGGCATCATCGAGTATCTGAATGATCCTGCGACGGCCATGCAGCAAATGCAGATGCGCCTGCTCGAAATGGTGGGGCAGAGCGAGATGGGGGTGGAGTCTGTGTTGGAAGATGTGGTTTCTATGCCGCTTGAACGCCGTCTTTCCTTTGTTGCCTGGTTAGGCAGTAGCAATGATCCACGCGCTACTCATCTGCTCGTCCCTCTCCTGGAGAACCAGTCCAGCAAGATTGTGACGGCGGTGATCGATGCTCTTGAACAACTCGGCCCCATCGCGGCTCAGCAGACTATTCCAGCTTTAAATTATCTGATTGCTAATAGTTCAAATCGTTCATTGAAGCAACATGCACGAGCAGCTCTGGGACGTCTGACGATGCAATCGATGCCCGGTGTAGAAGATGTGGCGATGGCCGGAGCGCGTCGGCTACAGTTGCCCTGCCACGAGGCACGCGTTAGCTTTATCGATGGCTCGGGGGCACAGTTGATTATGCTCTCCTGGAAACGTCCCGATGGTCGCCTCAAAGGAGTCAATATCCTGTTTCAGGATGAGTGGGGCGTGAAGGATTGTTACGGCGTTGATGAGATTGATATGCAGCGCTGGGATGACCTGGTAGATGATCTGGATGAGCAGGGATTTGGTAGCTTTGAGGTTCCTTTCGCTTATGGTCAGGCCCTGGTTGCCGAAGCTCGTTCTCTTAGCAAACGCACACGCCATAAGTTACCCATCGCGTATTCGATCTGGCGCCCCTTGATTGAAAGCGCTGAAGAGTCTGATAAAAAGGATAGCGCGACGATCCTGGAACCTCAAACCGTCGATGACGAAATCCTGGCACTGGCAAAACGCGGCGATGAGGTATATCAGATGTCTGAGTTTCTCTCCTGGATCTACGAGCCGCCAGAACGCATTGAACCGTACATGAGCCGCTACTGGGCCGCTTACAATATCCTTGAAACGTCTCCGACCGGCAAACGACCACGCAGCAAGAGTGTGCGCAAGACAAAACAGAAAGACCAGGATCAGAAGCTGATGTTAGAGGCACTGATTACTGAGGCGCTCACCGATCTTGTCGATGAGCGCTGGCGCTTGCTCTATGAGGCCCGCCTGCGCCGCCAGGCCGCTCTCTTGCGCTTTGCTGGACGCGATGGCGACGTAGCATTGCTGAGTGCGGTTGCTACAGTGCTTCACCCAGGTTCTCAGGTTCCTGTGCTGGAACAGAGCTTTCCCCGCACTCTTATGCGCATCTCGATTGAGCAAGGGCCATTGCGTATGATGGTTGAATCGCTCGGCACCGGCGACTTTAGCTCCATGCCCATTGACCTCTTTACAGATACGTAGGGACCAGATTATGCCGTTTAAATAAATAACCTGGATATGATCCGGGTAGGGGCGTCACCTTGCGTGCGCCCTGGTGGCCGATTCACGGTGGTTCCGGGGCGCACGCAAGGTGACGCCCCTACCCGGATCGCCAAAGGATCCATATCCGAAATTTATTTTTGAAACAGCCTTATCGCGCCCCTACGATTACCTGGGTGCGATAGATCGGGCCTGTACGTTCTTTAATAGCTCTTTGGCTGCATGCTCTCCACTGTGCATTGCTCCCTGAATACTGCTCGATTGCGTATATTCACCGGCGATATAGAGCCCTTCAACGTCAGTACGATTATCCGGTAGTGCGTCGAAAATTCCTGGCGGTTGGGCGAATTGAGCAAATGGAATACGATAGATGCCCAACAATTGCCAGCGCATCAGATTATGCTCGGGGAACCAGTGCGCCAGTTCTGCCCGACAGCGTTCAGCAATCAACTCATCGTCCCCTTCTGGGATGCCCGCGATGGTGACAGAGAGCAGATGTTTGCGTGGTGGTGCATATGTAGGAGCGATATTTGTGAGTAATACCGCATTGTTGATGTATGCATCAGGTTCCGTATTCAGCAGAATTTTTCGCCCCGTGTAGAGCCGCTCGTCTCCTGCAAAGTACAGGCAGATGGTGCTTACTCCCTGCGTTGGCAACGCTTTCTTGCTAAACTTTTCCGCCACCGGACCCGATGTGGCGATGACGACTTGCTCTGCTTCGATCTTCTCCCCATTCGCCATGCGTACACCATGGACCTGCTGATTAGTGACAAGTAGCTCGCTTACACGTGCATTGCAACGCACAGTTCCTCGGGGCAATGCCTGCGCCAACTGCTCTGGAATACTCTGTATCCCCTCTGCCGGAAGAATAATATCGCCTGCTCCCAGCATCTTAAAAGTGAACTGGAACATGCGTGCGCTGGTGGACAATGAGCGATCCAGGAAGATGCCTCCGTAGAAAGGACGGATAAAGTTGTCGATAAATTTGTTTGAGAAGCCCTGACGACGCAGATACGCTTCGGTTGTTTCATCCTGACCTTCCGGTTGCTGCTTTCCCGCGAAGATCTCTGCCGTTGACTGGCGCCTAAGTTGCGCAACTAAACGGAGCACACGCGCTTTATCCAATGTTGAAACGAGCGGATTGAGTAGGCCAGAGAGCATATGTTGAGGGTCGCGTAACGGATCAGCGATCTGATAGCGTCTCCCGTGTTTAATCAGAATGGCTCCCGGATCGAATTTACGCTGTTTGAGCCTCTCATAGTTGAGGTGACGCGAGGCTGCCGGGTAGGCAGTGAATAGAACCTGAAATCCACGATCCAGCCGATAGCCATCTTCGTGAAAGTCCGTACGAACCCGTCCCCCGATCTGGTCATTTGCCTCCAGTACGAGTACCTGCCGTCCTGCTTCGATCAGCTCTTTTGCACATGTCAGCCCCGCCAGACCCGCTCCTACGATAATAATCATCGTTTACTCCTGGTTACCATAAAGGGTTCATGACCAACCCCGTAATGAGTTTCGGATAGAGGTAGGTTGACTTCTGCGGCATACGATCATCTGCCTGCGCAACATCACATACCTGTCGTAAAGGCGTTCCATTTAAGAACAACACAGCCTGTGCATCTCCATCTTGCAGCGCCTGGAGCGCTTGCTGCGCATCATGTGTATAACGAAGATGGGTTCCAGCAGTCATATCTTCGGAGCGCAAACCCAGCGTATCTTCCAGTATCAATTTTTGGGCGATGGCGACATCCAGGACATTCCATGCTTCACTGTGTCCACTGCTGATCATGCGCTCTCGTCCCTGTTCGTTCAGTACCAGGAGCAGCGTTTGCTCCTTTGTTTTGACAACCAGTGCAGCTTCCTGTTGCCCGGCCTGGGCAAGTTGACTCTGTATACTGTCACTGGTATGCGCGTCGTCCAGAGCCTGCACCGTGAAGTATGCGTTGAGCTTCTCTGCCGAAAGGGACGCGCCGATATGAAAGAGTATACGATGCGTGGGCAGGACCAGCATGCCCGGATCGTCCATATCTATCAGAGCCATCAGCGTGAAATTCACCGCGTCTTCCGGATGAAGCCCCCGTCGCTGCTCCAGTATCTCTTTTTGGTACGCAAGCGCCGTTTCATAGCGATGATGTCCATCGGCGATATACAATTGACGCTGCGCAAAGAAGTCCTGGATAAGTGCAATCTGTTGCTCATCCGTAATGGGATACAAGGAATGTTCCTCTCCCACTTCATCGACGATCTGTATCTCTGGCGTGTACTGGCTGAGTAAACGGCGCATCCGTCCCTGCGGATCCTCGTAAAGACACATGATCGGGCTGAGGTTGGTTGCACACGCACGGTACAATTTTAAGCGGTCGTCTTTCGCCTTTGCCAACGTATTTTCATGTGGCAGAATTACTCGTGCATCCCACGGCTCCAATCGTACCCGCGCCAGCAGACTTGTGCGCGTAAAGTGTTGCCCATGGTGGGTAAACTTCTGCCGGTAAAGATAGTAGCTCGCTATCTGATCCTGTTGCAAAATTCCCTGTAACCGCCATTCAGCCAGAGTAGCCGCTGCCCGCGTATACACGTTATTGAGAGTATTATCACGCGCCTCCTCTTTGCCCAGTTCCAGGCGAATGACATTGTAGGGATTACGTTCGTAGTACCTGGTCTGCCCTTCCGGGCTGATCACATCATAAGGGGGTGTAATCACCTGCGCCAGGTCACCCACCTTCTCGGGAACATAACGTAGTGCTCGTAATGGTCGAACTTCTGCCATACTGTCGATAACTCCAATTCAATAAAAACGATAAGAGCATAAAAAAATCTGCGTCAACGCAGACATGGACGGCGTCATCTTTGACTGAAAAAATATGTCCATGTCTATTGTACCACTCTTGTTATTTTCCGTCATCCCGATCACATGGGCATACAGGCTTGTGAAAATAAATCGAAAATATGTTCTAAATTCACTTGACAACGCGTGGGAGCTATGGTAGTATGTGCGAGTAGAACAAAGGTTCAAAACTAAATAGCTCTCCCGAACCCCATTTATCCCTCTATCACTCCTCTCAGAAGCGGTCGGGTCTCTCCCTCTCTCCCCACCCCGACCGCTGGGGCGGAACGAAGCGGGGAAAATCCACACAGCGAATCTAAAAGTCCTACGTCTGAGCTATTCACATTGACGCATTTTGACACAAGGGGTAGACTCTCTCGTAAGGAGAAAGTGCGACAGAAAATACCTGCGCTCATATGCGTGTTATAGATGTATCTGTTTAAGAGAATGGGGGAAGAAACGACATGCCTTTAGTTTCATACTTGCATTTCTGCTGGCGTATGCAGCGTCTCTTCTGACTACATCGATGGAAGAATGGAATTCGTTGTGTAGTATATCACTCAGGAGGGATGGTGTATGCAAACATTATCAGTAGATCGGCTGGTAGGACAGACGTTAGGGAATTATCGTGTAGAACGTCTGATGGGGCAAGGGCGTTTGAGTGCTGTGTATTTTGCGCAAAACACGCTGACTAATATAAATGGTGCCCTGACCCTTTTTATCGTTCCAGAGCGTTTTTCGCAGGATGCGCGCGCCAGGTTTATACAGCGTTTTCGTAAAGAGGCTACCGCGCTCACTGCTCTCCAACATGCACATGTGTTGCCTGTGCATGAGTATGGCGAATGTCAGGGTCATCCATACCTGGTCACCCCGTATATGACGAATGGTTCACTCGCCGATGTGATAAAGCGCCAGGGGCGTTACGAGTATACCGATGTCCTGGATATTCTGGAGCAACTTGTAGCTGGCCTTGAGTATGCTCATCGTAGAGGTGTCATTCATGGCACGCTGAAACCTTCCAATATCGTATCGGGTGATGATCAGACCTTGTTGGTGGCAGGTTTCGGCTTGATGCATATGCTGCAAATGCGTGGTGTTGAGCAGGATGATAGACCGTATGGACATCTTTTTAGTATTGCTGAAACCTTCCTGGCCGCACCAGAGTATATTGCTCCCGAGATCGTCCAGGGGCAATCCATCGATAAACGCTCAGATATCTACGCTCTGGGCATTATTCTGTTTGAGTTGTTGAACGGTAAACCGCCATTTAGTGGCCAGAAACCACTAGACGTGGCGAAGATGCACATCCAGCAATCCATTCCATCGCTCCGTACACTGCACCCTGATATTCCAATGGCGGTGATCTCGGTCGTTAATCAGGCACTGGACCGTGATCCCGCACGCCGCTTCCAGTCTGCCAGTGAGCTTGCTGAGGCGTTCGCACAGGCTGTCGTAGGGGCAAGCGGAAATATGCGTCGTCGAGATCGCAATGATGATTTACCAGAGACTCCTGCCCGTGGTTATTCCACAAGCAACTGGCAACTGATGCCACCTATTGTGACGGGGAAGATGGCAGCTATGAATACTGCTACCACGAAGAAACCTGCTTCAGTTCCATCTGAGTTGGCTACAGAGAACTCTGATGCGTGGCAACTCACACCGCCGGTTGTGACCGGGCATTTAGAGGCTGCAGAAACTCCCAGGCGTCCTGAAGCTGCACCTTCTCGTGTATCTCAGCCGGAGTCGCCTCTGTTTACTCCTCCGGTCAAACCACGTCCTCCTGCATATCCTACGTTTGTGCCGCCGCTGTCTGAGCCAGCTGCACAGAGGATCGCGTCCAGCATGCAACCGGAGCCGCCGGTACCTGTTCGGAAAGAGAGCCGTCCTGAAGAAAAGAGACCGGAATGGTGGGAGCAATCATCTCAGAGTTCAGGCCCACTTGTTCTACCTGGCTCGGAGGCGAACCCGTGGGAGGCGGACCAGTGGGAGGCGGACCAGTGGGAGGCGGACCAGTGGGGGGATGCACCGGCCTGGTCTCAACCTGTGACTGGCCGACGTTCTCGCTCCTTTACCTCCGGGCGACGTACACACAACAACAAGACCAGAACCGATACCAGGAGTGCCGGGCGTAATATCGGACGGCGCAAAGTTGTTGCATTGCTGGCTACCGGTGGGGTGGTTGCGGCGGGTGTATTGATCGGAGCCAGAATGCATCTGGGTTCTCAGCCTACCAGTGCCAACACTACTCCCCAGCAGCCTCAGGGTCAGCAGGGCAATACTGCTCCTGCACCCGCTAAGAAGCCAGGCAATACTGCTCCTGCACCTACTCAGAAGCCAGTAGCAGCAGGTCAGGGAGTTACGATTGGTTCGACTACGATGGCTCTTAATACTGCCGTGACGTTCAATAATCAGCAGGATCTTCTCATTCGCTTGCCTGATGGCAGGTTCGTGGCGTATAATCGCGCCTGTACCCACCAACAAGTACCCATCAATTATGATCCAGCTACGCAAAAGATGGTTTGTCCTGCTCACGGTGCCATCTTTGATCCAGCCCAGAATGCCAAAGTCCTTCTAGGACCTGCTGCCACACCGGTTGCAGCGGTGAAAATAAGTGTGAATGCCAATGGCACTATCACCATGGTGTAATCTCAGGGCAGCGACGATCAACCCATTTTGACAGGGAAAATGGAGGGAAGCCATTTATTATTTCGTGCGGTGATGCCCTACACGGATAATAAATGGCTTCCCTTCTTTGATGGCGTCTCTCCTTCTTCTGCTCGTTCTGCTCGTCAAAAATGGGTCGGTGAGAGAAGAATGGAGAGCCTCTTTTCCTGTAATCTTGACGCTTTTTATAGCAACAGGCTACAATGGGAACACCAACAGAGATTCTTCTATCCTTTACAAAATAGTTTGAGCCATTGTGGCAAAATGGCTCTTCTCAATAAGGTTTTATTCCCTCCCTATGTCCGCAGACCGGGGGGGGGTCGCAAAGGAGAATGACATGAGCCCAACTGTGATAACCTATCTTGGCTTTTTTGTCGCTACGCTCATTATCTTATGGGCTGGGGTTGAAATAGGCCGCCGCTTCTATAAACGTAAGAAGATCGATGCCCGTGTTATGAATACCTGGCAGCCTTTGGAACCCTCCTCAAGCGCAGAAACAGAGGACAGTGAGTCGGACAACATCCCTCAGATCGAGCTCCATACCCGTGCTCAGCAAAATGGTCATTATTCGGAGAGCAAAAAACTTTAGGCGAAATGGCGGAGAGAATACTCTTCACCTCTCTCCCCGCCTCCTGGTCCAGGTATAACCTATAGGAATTGTATCCCTCATTCAAGCTCTCGGCCCGTCCAAAAGTAACATCATCCTGGCTCATTGTTACCACTATCTTCTTCAATACGTATACTAAAAATAGCACTGCTCGATGCCTGTATCATAAGCGCCTCCATAAGCTTTGCTAAATAAGACGCACCCGGTCGAGAAGCTTCCTTTCTCGCCATCCTGATACACCACCGCACTACATATACTCTAAAGGAGTTTTTATAAAATGTCGACGACCGCACACCATTCCGTTACTAATCACAAAGAACAGGATCTACAATCCCTCAGCTTTGAAGAGCGCGTTCAACTCGGGGCCGAGAATGCTATCCGCTGTATGGGTGTGACCGCGCAAGATCGCGTGTTTATTCTGACCGATTTCGAGCGTGAGCCGATTGCTCGTCGCGTGGCCGATGTTGCGCTCGCTCTCCATGCCGATGTGACCGTACGCTTCCTCGAACATTATGGAACACGTCCCCTGACGGTCTTTTCCGATGCATTGCGTAACGATCTTATCCATGCCCGCCCAACGGTGACTTACTATATCGCGACCGCTCAGCCCGGCGAAATCTCTTTCCGTATTCCTTTGCTCCCCTTCCTGGTGAACGAATTGAAGGTGCGCCATGGTCATATGATCGGTATCGATGAGAAATTGATGACCGCAGGGATGTGCGCCGACTATGCCGAAGTCTTCACTCTGACTAACCAGGTCTATGAGCGCGTACGCAATGCGAAAACGATACACGTGACTTCCGCCAGAGGGAGCGATGTGACCGCAACATTCCACCCCGATTGGAAATGGATCCCCTGCCATGGTCGCTATCATGAGCAAGGCAAATGGGGCAATCTCCCTGAAGGTGAAGTCTTTACTGCTCCCGCGACCGTTGACGGTGCCCTGGTCTGCGAAGTGCTGGGCGATTACTTCTCTGAGAAGTACGGCGTTCTATCTCAGCCACTGACCATCACCGTGAAAAATGGATATGTGACCGCTGTGCAGAGTGAGAATTCCGCCCTTGCTCAGGAAGTGCATAAGTACCTGTTCTCCGTTCCCAATGGCAATCGCGCAGGCGAGTTCGCTATCGGCACTCTCACAAGCTTGAAGCAATTAAGCGGCAATCTCTTGCAGGACGAAAAGATGCCTGGTCTGCACGTCGCCTTCGGCAATCCCTATCCTCAGTTCACTGGCGCGGACTGGGATTCCCAGATACATGTCGATGTGATTCCAACCCGCTGCACTATCGAGGTTGATGGACAGGTCATCATGCAGGATGGCAAATTCGTTTTCTAATACCTCAGGCATGGGGGCATCCCCTTAAATGTTGACAGTCCATATAGAGTTGACTACAATTATTGTAGTGGTTCCAGGGCGTTTCATAAAATACTACCATGTATCATGTTCTATGCATGTTCTCTATCCGGGGGGAACTTAGAGAGGAACTTCCAACTCGTTATGAGTAGAGGAACACATCTCATCGGTAAAACGCTCGATTCGTGTGCATTGGAGAAGGTGCTGGGATATGGCGGATCAAGTGCCGTATTCCTGGCCCAGCAGCATAATCCCGAACGCAAGGTTGCTGTGAAAGTCTTTCTCCCTCGTGCTGACATGGATAGCAAAATGCAGCGCGATTTCTACCGCCGCTTCCTTCGTGAGGCGCAGGCCGCAAGCAAATTAGATCATCCAAATATTTTGCCCGTTTATGCGTACGGCGAACAAAATAGCCTTCCTTATATTGTGATGCCCTACATGCCAGGTGGGACGCTCTCAGAATATGTCTCGCGCAACGGCGCGCTCTCTCTCGCTGAGGCACAATGGCACCTGGAACAACTTGCTTCCGCACTGGATTATGCCCACGCGCACGGCTGTGTCCATTGCGATGTCAAACCAGCCAATATTCTCCTGGATAGCGATGGGCGCGTGATGCTCTCCGATTTTGGTATCGCGCATATACTCCCTTCTGGAGATGATACGCTTCCAGCGAAAAAAACGGACTTGCTTATGGGGACTCCCGACTATATTTCACCAGAGCAGGCGCTGGGTCACACGATTGATGGCCGCTCCGATGTCTATTCACTCGGAGTTACCCTGTTCTACCTGCTGGCAAAACGCCTCCCGTTTATCGCCAATTCGACGCTTACTCTTGCCCTGTTGCATGTCCATGAGGCTCCCCCATCGCTCGCTTTGATACGTGCGGATATCTCTCCTGCATTGGACCAGGTTATACACAAAGCTCTGGCGAAAAAGCCGGAGAAGCGCTTTCAGACGGCTGGTGAGTTTAGTGCGGCCTTTGCTCAGGCTATCGCTGCTCCCCACAAGGTGCACGTTACAACAGCCAGTGGCAAACGCGCAGCTATTCAGGCTGCAAATACTGGCTCTCTCACCGGAAACTCACACTCTATCCTGGTGGCTTCCGAGCCTCTTATTGAGGTCAAATCACTGAAACTCATCTCCTCTTACGAAACCACGCCTTGTTACAATTGCGACTCTCCTTCTGCTCCTGCTCTTTACTGTTGGTTACATCACGAATCTGGTCGGCGGCCATCTCCTTCAGGGCAGAACGTCTGGCCACATGACTATCCCGGTTGCTTCGTCCAATCCCTTACATCAGGATCAGCTTACCAATCAGGATAAATGGCCCAGAAGCAAGACGTTCTTTTACGATAATTCGACGCAGCAGCGCTATCACATTTTGAATGACTCGGCGCAAAATGTCGCTCTGGCACTGTATAATGGTGGCCAGTTTAGCGAATTTAGCCTCACAATAACGATGACTCAACTTCACCGTTCCCTTGATGATGCAGACTACTATGGCGTTGTCTTTCGCTCCAGTGCCGATCAATCTCACTATTATCTCTTCGAAGTCATTACAAGAGAACATGCGCAATATGCCTTCTCGCGCTTCGATGCAGGTCAGTGGCACACCATTGCGTCCGGTGCCGCTCCATCACTTCTGGCCGGCCTGGGAAGCAATAATACCCTTACGATTACTGCTAGCGGTAATACCTTTACCTTCTCCATCAACAATAAACTCGTCAGTAAACCAGTTATCGATCCCGCGCAATCTCCCTTACGTTCAGGTCAGATCGGCCTCTATGTAGAGGATCAGGGCGCCGAGGTTGCTTTCTCCCACCTCTACATTTTGCCCCATAAATAGTGAATTTCTCTTAGATGGCAGGCCTCCACCTCTGTGAATTATTGCCATAAATTCCTTATTGCGAAAAACTTGCAATAATAAAATAGTGGTGATATCCTCTAATCGACTGTTCGCGCATAACTTCAGAAGCCATAACCCTGCTCCTGATGCCTTACAACGATGTAGCATTGCGCCTTCTTATAGCCAGGTTATAGATAGCCAATGGGCTACTACATCCCACTTCACGAGTTTAGCTTTCCAGGAGGATCCCATGAGCAGTAAATTCGGGCCATCTGCACTCTCGCATGTGTTTAATGATAGCTCCACCAACGTTCGCGCAAAGGTTATCGGAATATATATTTTCCTTGTCGCCTTCAATATTATTGCCTGGATGATCGCTTTAATTGGTTTCTTACCTCATCCAGCGCTGCTGGGAACGGCTGTCCTGGCCTATAGTTTTGGCCTGCGCCACGCCGTTGATGCCGATCATATTTCCGCTATTGACAATGTAACTCGCAAACTCATGCAAGAAAACAAACGGCCCGTCGCTGTCGGCTTCTTTTTCTCGTTGGGACACTCTACGATTGTCGTCGGACTATGCATTGGCCTGGCTCTCGCGGCCACATTTATTAAGAAAGAGCTTCCCGGCTTACAAAACGTTGGCGGGCTGATCGGTACGCTTGTGTCCGCTACGTTCCTTTTTATCATCGCCTTTATTAACCTCCTGGTGCTCTGGGAGATTTTTCAGGCATTTCGTAAAGTGCGGCGCGGGGAAGATTACAACGAGCAGACCCTTGATGAGTTTTTAAATCAGCGAGGACTTATGGGCCGCTTCTTTCGTCCTTTGCTGCGTCTCACCAATAGCAGCTGGCATATGTATCCGATTGGTCTTCTCTTTGGACTGGGCTTCGATACCGCAACGGAGGTAGGTATCCTGGCAATTTCTGCTACGTCTGCAACGAATGGTCTGCCAATCTATTTAATTCTGGTCTTTCCCGCTCTATTCATGGCTGGCATGATGCTTATCGATACTACCGATAGCATTTTGATGCTCGGTGCATATGGGTGGGCCTTCGTGAAACCTGTGCGTAAGCTCTACTATAACATGAATATTACGCTGGTTTCGGTACTGGTCGCCCTGGTTGTGGGAACCATTGAAGTCCTTGGAATTATTAGCAATCAGGTCGGCCTGAGTGGCGGCATCTGGGCTTTCCTGGGGAAGCTGGACTTTGGGGTGATTGGTTTTCTCATCGTTGGCATTTTTATCTTGAGCTGGCTGATCTCTACGATCATTTACCGGGTGAAAAGGTATGATGATATCGAGGTCAATGGTGTGCCTGAGATGGGTAAAGTTGTGCCTGAGATGGGTAAATAAGAATCAGGTTTTTGGGAAATGAGCATAGGTGGTGCTCATCACGCAACGACGCCAGAGTAGGCGTGAGGGGCACACGGGCTTGATTGGGCACTCCAGGCCCATGTGCCTGAGGGTAAAGGTAAGCAGTTCAGGGATAGCCAGAGTGTCACCTCATATGTCATATAATGGATAGTACGAAAATCGTGTTCCTGACGGGAATTACAAAATAATTAGGAGTCGCATAATGGATATTCAAATAACGACACAGACGGTACAAGAGGTAGCATGTGATGTACTCATCGTTGGAGCAACCAGCAAGGCGGGGGAGAGCGGTATAGCGTTGTCTCCTGCTGCCACATCCGTAGATGAATTGCTGAATGGGCTGATTACTGAGCGCAACACAGAAGGTGAATTCAAAGGCTCAGCAGGCGAATTGCTCACGATCTATCCAATGGGAAAGCTGGCGGCCAAACGCGTGATCGTGATTGGGCTGGGGAAGCAAGGAACCATCAGCGTCCAATCTCTTCAGCGTGTCAGCGCTACCGCTATCCGCCACGCTCAGAGAACTGGCGCTCACCAGATTGCTCTGTCACTCTTTATTGAGAACACCCAGGCGATACAGGCATTAATAGAGGGCGCTCTGCTAGGACTGTACACGTTCAGAAAATACCAGTCGTCGCACAATGACAAAGAAACCATACAACTGCGTATTCTCACAGGGAGTATGGATGAGGAGGATATCGAACAGATCATACATAAAGGGCGGATACTGGCAGAGGCCACCAACTTTGCACGCGATCTGATCAACGAGCCACCCAATGTATTGACTCCTGGCGAGCTGGCAAATCGCGCCGCCGCAATGGCAAAGCAGGCGGGCCTGGAATGTGAGATATTCGAGAAAGAGAAGATTGCAGAACTACAGATGGGTGGCCTGCTCGGCGTCACGCGGGGCAGCGAGGAGCCTCCGAAGTTCATCATCTTGCGCTATCGCGGTGCACCACAAAGTACGGAAAAAGGACTGGCACTGGTAGGCAAGGGCATCACCTTTGATACTGGCGGCATCTCGATCAAGCCAGCCGCCGGGATGGATGAAATGAAGGGAGATATGGGTGGTGCCGCAGCCGTCATTGGTGCCATGCAAGCCATCGCAGGACTCAAACCAGCGCTTAATGTCACGGCCCTGATACCCACCTGCGAAAATATGCCCAGCGGAACAGCCTATCATCCAGGCGATATTCTGCGCATTATGAACGGCAAAACCATTGAAATCGTCAACACAGATGCCGAAGGACGCCTCATCCTCGCCGATGCCCTCTCTTATGCAAGTAAAGAGGGTCTCTCACCAATCATTGACCTGGCAACCCTGACGGGCGCTATTGTCGTAGCACTCGGCAGCACCATGACCGGCCTGTTCAGCAACGATGAACCTCTCACGAACGAGATTATCGCCGCTGGTCGCGCCGCTGGCGAGAAGTACTGGCCGATGCCCATGGACGAAGAGTACGGCGACCTGATCAAGAGTGACATCGCCGATATCAAGCAGACAGGTGGTCGAGCCGCGTCTTCAATAATAGCTGCCAAGATTCTGGAAAACTTCGTAGGGGATGCCAGGTGGGCCCACCTCGATATTGCTGGTACCAGCTATAACGATGGCAAGAAGCCATACCAGGAAAAAGGCGCAACGGGTGTGGCCGTACGCACACTGGCGGAACTGGCGGTGCGCCTGGCACAGTAGTGCACCGTTGATCGTCAATTGGATCCCACGCCATGAAAAGGTGGAACGTGAGGTATCAGGTCCGGACACGATACCTCATGTTTCCTCTCTCATCAGCGCTCAGAGACCACATAACCATCAATGGGACGGCGTGGGCCTACACATACCCTCTTTTTCCCTGGAACAAATTTTCGGTCGGTGAGAGAGAATAGCAGCCCTCATAATTGCTAATACCTTTGCAATTATGAGGGCTGTCAGCCAATCATCCCATACGTGGGAGCATGGATAGGATATCCGCGAACGACCCAATTATACTACACTACACTTTGAGCCATTAAGAGTAAACGAGGTCGGGTTCGTGTTGCCGCTCGTCAAAGTGGCATTGAAGCCCGGATTAGTACTAGAACCGGGAGCGAGAGTAGCGTTATACCCGGCATCCTTGATACTCACGCTGCTGCCACTCTGTGTGAAGACTCCCTCCCATCCCTGAGTGATCGTCTGACCATTTGCGAAGGCGAAGGCCAGAGTCCAGCCATTGACGGTCGTTGAGCCCGTGTTGGTAACAGTCATGTAGGTCGTGAAGCCTGTAGCCCATTGGTTCTGTACTACATAACTCACACTACAGCTACTACCAGACGTAGGAGTTGACGTTGGTTGCGGTGTCGCCGTTGGTTGTGGGGTTGACGTTGGTTGCGGTGTTGACGTTGGGTTCGGTGTTGATGTTGGTTGTGGAGTTGGCGTTGATCCACCACCACCAGACCCACTAATAATACCAACGCCAGAATATGCGGTCACCTCGCTAATGACGGAGGAGACAGGATCAAGCGTATAGCTATATGGAGCCTTAGTAAAGGTACCAACCTGGGTAATATCGGGTGTTCCACCGCCGTAGTCGTTCCCAACGGCGTTCATGAAGCCATCCTGCGTGCTATCTCCTGTTGTGGTGACCGGAAGGGGAACATTGCGAAAGGCATTGTTCTCAACGAGCATCTGAGCACCCATACGCGAGTGAACTCCACTGGTAGGAATATTTAGGAAGTAATTGTTGTAGATATGACCAGTGCCAAAGCGCAGGCTAGGAGTACGCGATCCTACACTGTAGAACCAGTTGTGATGATAGGTTACATGAAGGTGGCCTATATCCTGAGCACCATTGGTGTCGGAATGGCCTACCAACGAGGATTTGAAATGATCATGGAGGCGATTCCACGAAACGGTGATATAGTCGGAGGCGCGGGTAATATCGATCTGACCATCATAGTAGTCCTTACCATGGTTAAGATCATCATAGAACTCATTGTGATCTACCCACACATGGTTCGTGCCATCAATAATATGAATATTATCCCCAGTCGTACTTGCAGCCAGCATAAAGGAAAAGGTGATGTTGCGGATAATCACATTGCTGACGGCGTCGAGGTCTAACCCGACACCTGTGAGATGAGCAGTCGAGCCAATACCCAGGACCGTGGTGTTCGAGCCAACGAGGACATCTTTATCGCCACTAATAGTTCCACTGATATAGACAATCTTCGCTGCTGATCCACTCACAGCGCTCTCGAGGCCTGCGAGCGTACTAACTGTGACACTGGGACCACCGGCACCGCCGGTTGTTCCCGCACCATATCCAACCAATGGATCATCTGGTGCAGCAGCCTCCGCCTTTTGTGAGGACACGGCCAATGGAAAAACAAAGGCTCCTAGTAATAACGCCAGCACAACGGGTGCCAGCCAGAAAATCTTTTTCTGGCGTAAAACAATCTTCATGATTGTTTTCCTCCTTGAAATAGTTTATGTGAGATTCGTTCTCTTCTCGTCTAAATGTGGCCCACTTTCTGATGAGCAAACATACAATGACAACCTTACATCAAAGTACTTGTTGACATTCTCCTTTCTGAAAGGAAGCTCACTCTCCACAGTGTAATTCCGCTATCGTAGATATTTGCTTCCATACTTCATGCATAGTAAACGTTTCCTATTCAAGTAATAACACATATTTAGCAGATGGTCAAGCACTATTCATTTCGACAGAAAAATGTATCAGTTACTGAAGATTATGAGGAATGTCAAGCCTATAAAAATCCAGGGTCTACATCCTTCCGTGGGAAACGGAAGGATGTAGAGCCAAAATCCATCAGAAGTGTGCTATACTCTCCTGTATGAAAATACGTATTCGTTATTTCGCATCAGTGCGTGAAATTACAGGGCGAGGTGAGGAGACGCTGGATGTGTCTATTGGTGCTAGCGTAGTCACCGTGCGGACAGAACTGGTAGCACATTACCCTGGCCTGCACCCAATATTGCCTCGCTGTGTCAGCGCTATCAATCGGCGTTATGTCGATGTTGAAACCACGCTACACGACGGCGATGAGCTTGTATTTATTCCGCCCATGGGCGGAGGAGTTGAGAGGGAGGAGTGGACATAATGGAACCTCTTATCCAATTAACGCGGGAAGTGCTGGATCGCGCTGCCCTGGTCGCCGCCGTGAGCGATCCTGGCGTGGGGGGCATCGTCGTTTTTGAAGGGGTGGTACGCAACGCGGCGCGAGGCAAGCAGGTGCGCTATCTTGAATATGATGTGTATGAAGAGATGGCGCAACAGCAGATACGCACGATTATCGCGGAAGCGCAACGCCGCTGGGGAGTCGAACGAGTTGCGGTCGCACATCGTTTTGGACGCCTGGAGATAGGCGAAGCCAGCGTCATTATCGTCGTCGCCACTCCTCACCGAGGGGAAGCATTTGAGGCGTGCCGCTATATTATCGATACGCTCAAGAGTACGGTACCCATCTGGAAAAAAGAGGTCGCCGCCGATGGTGAAGAGTGGGTTGAGGGCTAGGACAAGACGCCCTCAACTCCAGGGAAGGCTGCTGACAAAGGCCGGGAATGCTTCTGTTCCATACACAGGGATACGCAAAAGCGCTAATGGCTGCATGCTGTCCTGAACAATACCCGTCTCACCAAAAGCAGTCGTCGCTCCTGTGTAGCCAGCGGCGGCCAGCATCGCCACAATCGTCTGGCGCTGATACCACGTACCACGGTTAAAGGGATCACCATAAGGATAGCAAAACTGCTGAATGACAACACCTAGCTTGTGCTCCAGTGTCTCACGAGATTGCTGAATTTCCTGCTGCGCAGCAAACTCTGAAACGTTTAACAGGGTAGCAAAATCTACGTGATTGACCGTATGCGAGCCTATTTGCATACCATGAGCCAGCATCTCACGTATTTGAGGCCATCCCATACGCATAGGCCAACCAACCTGCCCGGTAATGATATAAAACATAGCAGTGAAGTGGTGCTGCAACAGGATGGGGTAAATCAGGCGATAATGTTCCTCATCTCCATCATCAAAGGTCAGCACAATCGGTTTTGAGGGAAGAGGAGCACCATAATAAAGCTCATCAAACAGGCGATTGAGTGTAATAGTGTGATAGCCATGAGCCGACAGATAATCCATCTGCAACTGAAATTCCTCCGGATTCTACAACCCAGGGCAGAGTATAATCTGAAAGAGGCTGAGTAGAGTAATAAGGGAGGACGTGATGGTAGACCAGAATAGGCACCTGAGCAATCCTATGGAGAGGAGCCACAGGTGGAAGGATAGGCGCTTCCAGATCTGCCGGGCCTCCAACCAGCACCAACCATTTACCCAGATACTGTGGGGATGTCTGGTGATATTGCATAACAAAAGGAAGGTTACGAAAGAGCAATTCGGGATGGAGATTCTCGGGAGGAAGCTGTGTACCAGCGCGAGGAGGATGTCGAAGCGTCAACTGGAGCGAGACAGAGAGCCCCATAAGATGCGTATAGCGCAGCATCGTATCGGGGTCAGTCCAATCGGGCCAGTTCCGCACGTTTCCCAGCGTGAAACCGTAGAGCGTATAATCCTGGAAACGCGTATGCCAGAACGCAGCAAAAACAGCCTCGTTGGGCCATTTCTGACGGATATGTGGATCAAGCGCCAACCACATATCATCATACTTTTGTGCCAGGAGCGCCTGCATATACCATCTAGCCACCGACTGCACCGCCAGGGCCTGCACCTCCTTCTGAGCGGATGCAGATAGCTTCCGCTCAGAAAACGTCTCTATACTCTTTTTCACCACGCGCAGCGCAGGTTGCCGCACAGATACTACTGCCACTGCTACAGAAGAAGGCACACATACAGGAATAAGCAAGAGAATAAATAGACATAACGACATATAGTAATAAGACAAAGACTTCCCTGTCGTTTGCATAAGAAGCACCTACCTTGTTTATAAATGTAAAACTGCCATTTTGCCTGATAGGGAGAGAGGATGACGCCCTGCGCCTCTTCCCATGAATTTTCTCCTATAGTAAAGAAGAGCTAAAAACTCTCCTGCTATAGAAACGTCTAAACCCAGCATTTATCACATGAATATTAAACGTTTTCTTTTATAGGAGAAAAGTCGTCTCTCATGAGGACTTCAGCGTGAGCAATTGGAATAAGCTGAATAGCAGTGCTAAAAGGACGCACAGAACAGAATTTTATGGTATAGTTAGAGATAGGACTCCCATAGTTCTTGTGGGAAACCTGTTTGCACACTCCAACGGCCTGGGATAGTTCCAGGGTTTTCTCGGAGGTCGTTGATGGATTTATTCGCAAAGCAGTCACGGCTCAATCAGCTCTTTGCACAGAGTCCCGTTAATGCTGCCTACCTCGCGGGCACACTTTCAAATCGTACCTCGTTTGGCCAACTCACCGATGTCGACATTGCCATTCTCTTGATGGATCAGATCAAAGGGGATCAGTTTCTTGATTACCAGCTCTACTTCTTTAGCGAGCTGGCAAAGCGGTTGGAGACAGATACCATTGACGTCGTCATTTTGAACCAGGCGTCGCTCCTGCTCAAACTGCAAGTTATCAAATATGGGCAGATTCTCTTCACTCGTGACGAGAAACAGCGCATCTCATTTGAGACCAGGGCCGTTATGGACTACCTGGATTTCAAAAAATTCGATGAAATTCAAAACCAGGCCTTGAGTCGTCGTCTGCACGGGCAGATGTTGCCATTAGACAAAGAGGTCGTGCAGGGGAAACTCAAGCAATTACGAGAAGCTGTAGATATTCTGCGTGACCTGGGCAAGACTGAACGAGAGGAGTTCACCAGTAATTACCGCGTGTATGGATTGGCAGAACGCTACTTACAACTGGCTATCGAGGCGTGTTTGCACCTGTGCAGTACATTGGTTGCTTCATTCGGGCTACGCCGTCCAGAAGCTTTCCATGAGTTGCTCAGCATTATAGCAAGCCAGCAGATTATCCCAAAACCACTGGCGTATCGTCTGGAGGTTCTCACCAATCTGCGCGACTCGCTCGTACACGATCCAGGTGCGCTCAATCGCAACCTGCTCTACGACCATATCCAGCAACGGTTGGGTGATCTGGAAGAATTTGCCGATGCCATAGAAAAGAGATAGAAATACCCACATAACACGTAGGGGCGTATCCCTCTCTCTCATTAGTTGATACTAAATCGTTTAGCAAGATAGAATCAGGGTAGGGGCCCGAATATTTCGCGCCCGTCGTACCCGAAAAACAATCTTTGCCTGGCAGTCTCAAATCCAATCCCCTTTATTCGCACAACGGGTATACTGCAAGCAAAACAGGACAAAAGGGAGACAGGAACGATGACCCACTCGCAGAACAGCCAGACGAACCGCTTATTAGGGTATCCAGACGACGCTCGTTTATTGATCATCAACGCTGACGATTTTGGGAGGTCGCATGCGTGTAATGCGGGCATTCTGCGTTCGTTCACGGAAGGCGTGGTCAGTTCGACGACCTTGATGGTTCCTTGCCCCTGGGCGTTGCATGCCATGCAGATACTACGAGACCACCCTGATCTTTCCTTCGGTGTGCACCTGACCGTCATCAGCGATCTGCCCCTGTATCGGTGGGGGTCGCTCACTTCCAGGGACAAGGTGCCCTCCTTGATCGATGAGGCTGGCTTTTTCTACGGCTATGAACGCATCCCCGAATTTCTGGCTCAGGCCAGGCTCTCCGAGCTGGAAGTCGAATTCCGGGCGCAGATTGAGGCCGTGCTGGCGGCTTCGCTTTCGCCAACTCATCTGGATTGGCATTGCTTATATAATGGTGGCCGGGCAGATATTTTCGAGCTGACCGTCAAGCTGGCAAAAGAATACGGACTGGCGGTGCGTGTCTTTGATCGATCGACGGGCGAAGCCTTGCGGGGCCAGGGCTTGCCGACCAACGAACACCCTGTGGTGGATACCTATAAGCTTGACGTCGTCGGGAAATCAGCCTGGTTTGCCAGGACGTTGCGCGAACTCCCAGCCGGGTTGAGCGAATGGGCAGCCCATCCGGCTCTGGGAACCCCTGAGGTGCAAGCGTACGACCCTGAGGGTTGGCGGGCGCACCCGACAGATCTGGACTTTCTGATCTCGCAGGAAGCCCGCTCGATCATTGAGCAGGAAGGAATTGTGCTGCTCTCGTACAAGCCTCTTCAGCAGGTGTGGCAAGAGCGGTGCTCAATCACTACCTGATCGCTTCTCTTCCCACCTCGTTCGATTTCCAGCCAGATTCCGAGAAATGCGGACGCATTTTCACCGCTTTTTCTGGTATACTGAGGACAGAAGAACAAATGTTTGAGTTATGAAAAGGAGCTTGATATATGAGCACGGATACAGCGCTGGTCGTCATCGATGCCCAGATGGGGGTCGTGGGAGAAGCCTATCACCACGACGAGGTGCTGGAGAACATCCAGTTATTGCTCTCTCGTGCCCGCAGCAGCGGGACGCCAGTTCTTTATGTACAACACAACGAAAAAGGCGGGATGGAGCCAGGGATGCCATTGTGGCAGATTCACCCGGCAGTTACGCCGCGCGAGGGTGAGCCCATCATCCAGAAAGAATCACCCGATTCGTTTCATGAGACGCGTTTGCAGGAAGAGTTGGAAGCACGCGGCATCAAACGCCTGGTCATTACCGGGGGCCAGACACAGTATTGTGTCGATACAACCGTCCGCAGGGCGGCGGCGGCGGGCTACGACGTGCTGCTGGCCAGCGATGCTCACACCACCGAGGATAGCGAGACCCTGCCAGCGAAACAAATTATCGCGTTCTATAACGAGACGCTCAATGGCTTCTGGGCAGGTGAGCGCAAAGTGCGGGTACAGCCAGCGAGCGAGATTTATTTTGCTGAGCAGTAGAGCTTTCGCCTAATGAAGAAATCGCGTCGGGACCGCGAGGGATGTAGGGGCCGCATTTATGCCGCCCAGGTGCGTGTGGTCTGTTCAATACACCGGACGCACCTGGGCGGCATAAATGCATTGGTTGATACAAATCGTTTGGCGAGACGAAACCACGGTAGGGGCCTGAATATTTCGCGCCCGTCGTGCCCGAAAAACAGTGTGTGCCAGAATATTACACCCTCTCGCCTGAGATCAAATGGTTACAGAAAGAATTCCTTGGGCACGACGGGCGCGAAATATTCAGACCCCTACCTCACCATCTGATTTTGTATCAACCAATGGGCATAAATGCGGCCCCCACATGCTTTAGAGGTCGCCTATTGAACGCAGCGTATTGGCCTGGCCCATCGCCTCAGCAGCCTCATCGGGGCGACCGGTCTCCGTATAGATCTGGGCCAGCGTCTCGTATGCCAGCACCATTGAAGGATCCATCGAAATAGCCTGTTGAGCCACATCAAGTGCCTCATCGTAGCGCTTCACCTCGCGCAAGGTATCGGCCAGATCGTTGTAGTAATCTGGATTGAGCGGATCGCTCTCGATAGCGCTCTGATAGTTCGTAATCGCCTCATCGTAGTTGTCCTGAGCGTCGTAGGCGGTCGCTAATTGATAGTAAGCCTCGGCATCATCCTCAAAGCGCTCAAGCAGGGTATTCGCCGTTTGAATGGCCTCATCGTAGCGGCCAAGAGCGTTATACGTTTCCGCCAGACCGGCGTAAGCAGCGGCCAGGTCATCGCCCTGGATCGTGCCATTTTCACCACTCTCAACCAGCTCTTGATAGATGGCGAGAGCCTCATCGACACGGTCAGCTTCGAGATAGGCCTCGGCCAGGCTGAAGCGAGCCGTGACACGTTGAGGATCGAGCTGGATAGCACGTGCATAGGCATCAATGGCCTCGTCGCTACGTTCCTGCAAAGAGCGCCAGGTGCCCAGATGCTCCCACGCCTCGGCATCCTCAGGATCGATAGACACGATGCGAGCATAGGTTTCAGCAGCCTGATCCTCATCGCTCATCTGCTCATAGACGGCGGCCAGCATATCATAGCCAGCCCGGTTATCGGGATCCAGCGTCAACATCTGATTTGTCACCGAGAGAGCATCATCGTAGCGCCGCATATCCAGATAGAGGCTGGCAAGTTCGGCATAACGCGCAGGATCGGTAGGATCCTCATCGACACGGCGCTCCTGCTCCATCATACGGCGCAACTGCTCATTGACGCGCTCACGCACATCGCGCAGGTTATCGGCGGCTACTATATTCTCAGGGTTGAGGATAAGCGTTTGCCGATACGCCTGAATGGCATCCTGGTAGAGAAACTGCGTACGGTAAGCATCACCCACGCTCAAACAGATCTCATCGTTATCAGGGACCAGTTCTTGAGCTAGCTGAAATACCTCCAGCGACTCTTTATACAGACCAAGTTCGCCATAGACGTTGCCCAGGTTGCTATAGGCATCAATCAACTGGGGATCGAGATCGATAGCACGTCGATAGCCAGAGACGGCCATTTCATAGTCCCCCAGATACTGGCGGGCCAGGGCCAGATTATAACGAGCGCGTGCATCGTAGGGATTGGCCTCCACAGCCTGTTCAAAAGCTTCAGCAGCGCCCTCATAATCTTCCTGCTGAACGGCAGCATTGCCCCGATCCGTCCAGGCCTGTTCATCGTGCGCACTGCGCTCAACAAAGTGAACTGGAACAACATTCGTGTTCTCAGAAGTTTGTCCGTTTTGCATTTCGTCCATAATTCGCTCTACTCTCCTTTATACGGTACCTGTATTATTGTTAAGAATAGCAAGTTTAAGTCCTTGCGTAGTATAACACGCCTCATCCCCCATCTTCTACCCACAGAATAAAGTGGAATAGCACGGCATGGGTTAAATGACGATGGACAAGTCTATTACCTCGCCGTACGCAAGGTCAGACGAAAATCGTACAGGTTACCGGGATAGAATGCTTCTGTATACTCAATCGGTGAACCGGTATCGTCGAAGACCGTACTGGCCAGGCGTAAACCACAGGTCTCAGCAGAAACCCGTAACAGCTCAGCCTCGCGGGCAGATGCCACATCACCTTTCAAGCTATGCTCAGCGATATACGGATGAAGACCCTCGGTCGACATAATACTGTAAAGCGAACCCTCGCCAGCCTCTTTCGCACGCTGATAGACGCTGGAAGCACGTGGATACGGCAGATAATCGACCTCATAGGCGAGAGGAGCGTCGTCGGCGGTACGTAAGCGCTCCAGACGGACAACCTGTTCTTCATCTGTCAGATGAAGCTGCTCTCGTACGGTCTGAGAGCCACGCACTAGCTCGCTCACGAAGAGCATGCCACCGGGACGCTTGCCGCGCTGGCGTAGTTCATCGCTTAAACTGGTGAGTTCGCTCAACGTGCGCTGTTGGACGCGCGGCTCGCAGACAAATGTGCCGCGACCATGTTGGCGATAGAGCAAGCCTTCGTGCACCAGTTCAGTCAGAGCCTGCCGAACGGTAGCGCGACTCACGTGATACTGAGCCACCAGCTCTGGTTCAGAAGGAATGGCGGTATGAGGAGCCAGGTGCCCCGCATGAATTTGCTGCTTAAGCACTTCCTTCAACTGATAATACAATGGGAGAGGATTTGAGCGTTCTAACGTAGGCATATGTAGTTCCCCTTATGTCCAGACAACAGAATTTAAATAGACTGTGTAAGCTAAGTACAACATGGGAAGAATATATCACAAAAAGTTGAAAGAGTCGAGAGGGAAATGGGGCAAAATGAACGAATTGGCCCCAGATTGGGGTCAATTCGTAATTCAACTTATGCAACTGCAATGCCGTTATCGGCGAGTACACGATCAATCTCATTTTTCAGACGACTTGGATGTGGGCCAACCAGGCGACCAATAGCTTTACCATCCTTAAAAATCATCAAGGTTGGGATAGCCTGGACACCCAGACGGCCAGCGGTCTCGCCGTGCTCGTCGATATCCATTTTAGCAAAGCCCAGTTTGCCATCATACTCATTGCTCAAGCGTTCAAAGACAGGAGCGATACTGCGACAGGGGCCACACCATGCAGCCCAGAAGTCAACGATCACGGGTGTGGAGGATTTCAGTACTTTCGCTTCAAAATCCTGATCGCCGACGTGAAACAAATTTGTATTTGTGCTCATAAAAAGTAAACTCTCTTTCACCTTCCCGAACAAATGCAGTGTCCGTATTTCGGAAGAACAGTAACGAGATAGGGTTCTACTGAGTAAAACACCACTACTATCTATTCTATTCCGTGTCTATCCCCCCTGCGTAGGTTCTCTCACCGACACTTTTTAGAACCAATACAATGCGTAAATACCGTAGGGACCCGATTTATCGCGTCCGTCAATTTATTGACAGGCATCTCGCGACGAGGCTTCTTCTCCTGGATCCCCGTTTTGTCTGCATCCATGCCAATGAAGCCCTGTTTTTGACGAAGCAGAGACAGGGCGATGAATCGCTGGACGCGATAAATCGGGTCCCTACGCAAATCTTCGTAAAGTCTAGCGACGCCGACCGCCTTGCAGAATTGAGAGAAATTCCAGGATATACAGGAACAGGTTCAAAAGCGTGATGAAGAGGGAAGCGGTCAGGCCAATCGCGTTGGGCAAGGTATTCGCCATATACTTCGCACGCTGAACATAGAACAGGATATAGCCAGAGAAGATGGCGATACCAGCCACCGAAATGACCAGGGCAAAAAGGGTAGAATGGAAAAAGATTTCCATAATGCCAGCAACAATCAGCAGGATGACACCGAAGAAGAGGTAGGTGCGGATACCGGAAAAGTCGCGTTTGGTGCCCCACGCATACAGTGCCAGAGCAAACGAGGTAATCGCCGTGATCAGAAATGCCTCGGCCAGAATAAACTGATCAGCTGGATTGCTCATAAACGATTTGAGTATTGGAGAGAGGCTAAGACCTTCCAGGAACGTGAACAGGTAGAGCAGGAACAGGTTAATGCCCGGTTTCTGGATAAGGAATTGCAAGGCAATTAGGACCACCAGGCCCGCTAGCGCCACGAATATATATGAGCCAAACGTCAACTGGATGACGGTCAAGCCTAGAAAAGCGCCAATCGCGGCAAAGATGAACGAGAAGGCCAGCAGGCTCATGACCTTCCCTATCAATCCACTCGCCTCCGCTTCACTGGTTTGCGTTTGCGTTTGATATTGATAACGAGAACTAAAGCCACCGCGACGCCTACCGAAAGTGCCGCCGCCAAAGGGGCTATTGTTGCCTGGATTATACATAAGCGTACCTCGCAATTAAAAACTATGCAAGCAGGATGCCTTTTGAAGCGCATCCGTGTTGACTGCTAGAAGAAATGCCTCTTCACACGTATGGAAGGGAATCCTCTCATTCAATATACGTCCGGAGGCAAAAGAGAGTTACATGCCATGCACATACCCAGGTCAATGTATTGATGATCATTAATGTCAATACATCGTTGTGTTTGATCAACTACAAAGCACGCCGTACGTTCTCCTATTCCGTTATGCGCCAGAAGTGAGATGTGGCTTGTGCCTGGTTGACGATTTCCCAGAGGTTCTCGCTAGCAGGGCATTACATTACGCTCCACACGCCACAGATTTCACAGAACGCGATGCCTACCTCACCGAAGGTCTTGCTGCGTGTACTCCAGCGATCATAGACGATAGCCAGCGAGCCGCAGTTCCAGCAGCGAGCGCGACCTCCGGCCTTGCTTTCATTCGCCAGGTGGTGGAGTAGAGCGCTACGGGCACCTTCTGCTCCGGTATAGCTGGGGTTGTAAGCCAGGTGCAAGGGATCACCATGAGTATCGCCGGGTTCTTTGCCCAGGGGCAATTTGATCTCATGGGAAGGTGGCTGCAATGCTGCTGCGGGTACTGGTGGAGTAACCGGAGGCTGCGGGGGACGCCGGAAGAGTTCGCCACGAGCAGTACGCCGACCGCTCTCGATGGGATTATACTCTGGTCGCTCGCCACGTTCACCACGCTCCAGGCGCTCTCCAATCGCAAAAGTAAGCGAGGGAGGCAAAGAAGTCTGAACGGGTGGCAAAGCAGGCTGAGCAGGTGGCACAATAGGCGTAGGAGGCGCGGCAGGCTGATTAGGGACACTCTCTGGCCGTACTGGTGCCGCTGCAGTATCAACTGGCCTCTCCGTTTCTACGGGTGTGTCAGAAGCGCTGGCCGGTTGATTTGTTGTAGGGGTCTCCGGGTTATTTTCTGGCTGATCAGCGAGATGATTTGTATTATTTTCTGGCTGATCGGGTGGATTAGCGCGTTTGCGTCGTGTTATTGGCATAGGAATTGCTCCATAAGAAGTAGTATATGTGTGTACTGTGTAAGTGCAGCACGGGTAATTACATCACAAGCAGTAGGGAAAAACGAGCCCTACGAAACGAGGCGAGCATCCCTGCGAAAAGAGGTATACTCGCCCCAGACATCGTCCCACATGGGAAGCGAAAAATAGCAGCGGCTGGGGCACAAGCAAGAAGTGTGCAAGCAGCGGCCTATTTAGCCTTTAAAGAAGTCTGCGTTGACTTTAATATAGCTCTTCCATTCTTCAGGAACAGCAGATTCCTCGAAAATCGCAGTCACGGGGCAGGCAGGTTCACAGGCACCGCAGTCAATGCACTCGTCTGGATTAATATAGAGCTGTTCTGCTTCCTCGAACCCGTCCTCATTCGACGAAGGATGAATGCAATCTACCGGGCAAACATCGACGCAAGATGCGTCTTTCACGCCGATACATGGCTGGGTAATCACATAGGTCATTGTTTCGCTTATCCTGCCTTTCACAAATTGAAAACTTCACACCACCCGTCTATGGCTCTTTGCGAGCACCTGTTTCAGTATAGAGGGTTGTAGAGTTGCTGTCAATTGTTTCGCCACGTTTGTGATACGAAAACAACCTTGACAAATCCTTTAGCAAGCCTGTATAGTTGGTAGTGGTTACACGTATTATAGCACGATCATGCGGAAAGGAGGACCCTCTGATATGGAAAATAGTTATACAATCAGGCTTCATTTCCTGTACACTTATCAGCAGGAGTTCGCCTATCGGATCGTGTCCTCTGTGATCTGCAGCACGCCCCCACCAGATCTGGCCCATAGGGTCGCTGTGCCCATTTTAAGGGGAGAAAAGTGTTATAGCTTGCATTTCACGTGACGCACTGTCACAATACACATTTCCTCTTTCTACCGTGGGCACCCGCAACAGCTTCCACGGTTTTTTTGTGGCCTTTTTGGAAGGGTTATAACGGCACCACCTTTCGATTTTCTAGAGTAAGAGCTTAGCACAAGAAACGAGGTCTTAGCCATCATGCGCACAGAAACAAGTTCATCCTACCGTCGTGACCTGGGTCAGGGTCTCATTGCACGCTGGTCCACCGTGGCCGACAGCGAAAACATCGCCCAATTGATAGGCATGGTCTTTCGTAACAAGGCCGACGAGCCTGCAAACATACGTATGACAAACAGTGTCCGGCGCTTTATGCGTGGAGACTACCCGCTGATGAGCTCCAATGATTATGCCATCGTCGAGGATACAGGTAAGGAGGGAAATCCAATCGTAGCGGGCGTCTGTCTCTGGCGACAAACCTGGGAATATGAGGGAATCGCCTTTGAGATTGGGCGTCCTGAATTCGTAGCTACCGACCCGGACTATCGGCATCGTGGATTGATTCGTGTATTATTCGAGATGGTACATACACGAAGCGCTGACGAGGGGTATCTTGTAACGGCTATCACAGGCATCCCCTACTTCTACCGCCAGTTCGGCTATGAGTATGCGCTGGATCTGGAAGGGAAACGCATAACGTATACGGCCCAAATCCCCAAAGCGAAAGAAGGTGAGCAGGAGCCTTACACGTTACGTGAAGCGACGGTCGAGGATATTCCGCTCATTCAGGAATGCTACAATCGGCGGCGCAGCAACAGTATGGTATGGGCGTCCATCTCTGACTCTTACTGGCACTATGAGCTCGAAGGCTGGAAAGTGCAACCGGAATGGGGCAAGACATCAAACTTGCTGATCCTCATTAATAGCGCGGGAGAAGCGACCGGATACGTAATGCTGCCACCCAGGCGTTGGAGCCGCGAGCTCAGTGTATGGCTCTTTGATGTTATTCCTGGTGCTAATCTGCGAGCAATACTGCCGCCTCTTTTGCGTGCATTGCAGGCATATGGGAGCCAGTTACCAACTGCAAAGCCCGATACCGATGCAATGAGTGAGATCGGCTTCTACCTGGGGCGCACCTCTGCGATCTATGATGTGATGGGCGAGTTGGCGGTAGCCAGGGAAGCGCCGTATGCATGGTATGTGCGCGTTCCAGACCTGCCCGCGTTCCTTAAACACATTGCGCCCGTATTGGAGAGGCGGCTGGCGGCCTCTGAAGTGGCTGGATACACGGGAGAATTAAAGATTGATTTCTACCATGGAGGTCTGCGCATGGTCTTCGAGCAGGGACACCTGACGACGGTTGAAAACTGGATTGTGCCCGTGTTTGATTCGAATGCGGGAGCAGGCTTCCCGGCGCTCGTATTCTTGCAGGTTGTGTTTGGGTATCGCAGCATAGACGAACTGCGCCATGCCTTTCCTGACGTGTGGGTGAGCGACGAGACCGGATACCTGCTCAAGGTTCTTCTCCCGGCCCGAGCATCGTTTTGTTGTTCCGTTGTAATATAGCGAGCGGTAAATGGCGGGCTTATAAATGCATCCGTTGAAACTAAATCAATTGCCGACGTAGGGGCCCGAATATTTCGCGCCCGTCGTACCTGAAATACCACGTTTTCCCAGGAAAACCCATGCCCAGGAGAAACGGATGGTTGCATGACGGATTCATCGGGTACGGCGGCCGCGAAACAATCAGGCCCCTACGCCGGCATCGGATGATTCATCGGGTACGGCGGGCGCGAAACAAGCGGGCCCCTACATCGGCATCGGATTGAGTGTCAACCAATGTACATACCCACATATCGGCTCTACATCCTTCCTACGGAAAATTGCCAAATGGAATATGTTTGTGCTTGTAACACACGATTTTCATTTTCGTCTCTGTCCGCAGAGACATGATGCATCCGGAGGAAACGATGGGAACCAGGGTAGGGGCGTCACCTTGCGTCATTGGCTCCAACAAATTACAGAAAGGCAAGAGAATCGAGCATCGTGTGCCTGAAATACACCCTTCACCGTAGGGACCCGATTTATCGCGTCCGGCGATTCATCGAGATAGGTACCCTTCGATGAATCGCCGGACGCGATAAATCGGGTCCCTACGGTATTTGCGGGAGTGAGCAAGAAAATGTTCGCATCTTGTCAATGTCCTTCTGCAATTTGTTGGAGTCAATGCACCTTGCGTGCGCCCGCGTACCTGAGCAGCATCGTGCATCCCCACGCGGGCGCACGCAAGGTGACGCCCCTACCCTGGTTCCCCCAGAAGGATGGAGAGCCCACATATCCCCACTTTGGCCTCATCTGGTATGTCAAAAACCTCCCCCCTGCAAAGTGGCTCTACTTTTTATTGACTTTCCATATTAGTATCAGTTATTCTTCTGATAAGAGAGGTCTAGCAGATCTCGACGATATCAATATATATAAAATTACCTATTATTAGTCTGACACTATGCATAGGATGCGGGTTCGAAGGAAAGGGTATGCAATGGTGGAATGTAACACTTCTATGATGCCTTCAATTACGTTACGCCCCTATCAACAGACCTGTGTAGAACGCACGCTTGCCGTGTTCCGACGTAAGGAAAAGGGAGGACGAGCGCTGATTGTGCTCCCGACCGGCAGTGGGAAAACGCTCGTGTTTGCCGAAATTGCCCGCCGCCTCGGCCTCTCGACGCTCATTATTGCGCATCGGCAAGAGCTATTATATCAGGCGATAGAGAAGTTTCGCCTGGTCGATCCAACGGCTAGTATCGGACAGGTAGGCGCGGGCAAGTACGAGTGGGGCGCTTCGATTACCGTTGCAAGCGTGCAGACTATTAGTCGGTCCGGGTATCTCCCTCTGGTGAAATACTTCGGCTGTGATCTGTTGATTATTGATGAGTGTCACCACAGCGCCGCCTGCGGGTATCAGGCTGTACTGGATGCGCTCCCCAATGCGTTTGTGCTTGGCGTTACGGCGACGCCCGACCGCATGGATAAGCAGAGCATCGAACAGATTTTCGGCGCACCCATCTTCAAAGCTTCCATTATAGATATGGTGGAGCAACACTACCTCGCGAACTTACGAGCTATCGCGATCCCGACGACAACTTCTCTCGATGACCTGCATACACGTGCGGGCGATTTCATGCAGGATGAATTAGAAGTGGCCGTGGATACTCCGGAACGCAATGAATGTATTGTGGCGTCCTACCTCAAACATTGCAATGGACGGCAAGGGCTTTGCTTTGCAGTCACCGTCGCGCATGCACAACATCTTGCAGCAGCTTTCAATGAACATAATGTGTCGGCTGCTATGGTGTGCGGCGAGACTCCTCCCGAGGAACGCAAACGTATCCTGTCCGCCTATGAGCGCGGGAAGGTGCGCATTCTGTCCAATTGTGGCGTGCTCGTGGAGGGCTACGACGCTCCCCAGACATCCTGTATCATCATGGCACGACCCACGCAGTCGCGAGCACTTTATGTACAATCTATTGGGCGTGGAACCCGCTTAGCGCCTGGCAAGTCCGACTGTATCATTCTCGATATCACCGATAATACACTCAAACATCGCCTGGAACCACTCTCATTAAGCGAGGCTCTGCACAGAACGCTGCACGATGGCGAAAGCATCCTTGAGGCACAGGAGCGCGAGGAGCAGGAGCGCGAGGAGCAAGAGCGCGAAGAGCAAAAGCAGTCAGCCAGGGACGCTTCGCCTGCTGACCCTGAGCGTACAACCAGAATGGCCATGCGCGAACACGACCTCGAAATCAATCTGTTGGACCGTATGGACTGGCAACGGAGATGGGGCGGAGCCTATTCTATGGAGGTTGGCGCAGAGAAACACCATATCCTTCTCATCCCTTGCGAGAACAAAAGCGGATACTACTCCGTCTGGGCACAACTTGCGCCCAGCTTTAAGGCGCAATGCTGGCTCAAAGAAGTTCCCCTGGAATGGGCGTTGCAGCACGCCGAGATGAAGGTGCGCCTGCTGCTCTCGGAGAAGAAAATGCTGGTCGATAACACTATGCCGTGGAGATCACGCCCCGTCACGCTCAGACAACGCTACATGCTCAGAAAGTTCCATATCCCCTTCTCTCAATCCATGACCAGTGGCGAGGCCGCTGACCTCATTGGTAAGGCGATAGAAGAATGCAATTGAAAGAGAAACACTCATGACAACTACCGTACAGCCTCCCATCTGGACGGATCAAGAGCCGTATCAGATCGCGCTTGATGCGCTCCAACGCTTTCAATGGTCGGTCTTTCCGCTCGACGAGGACAAGAGGCCTCCCATGATAGGCTCTACGCATGCAGATGGGCAACCTAAGCGGCTCGGATGGAAGCATCTGCAGGCTCGCCGTGCCGCGCCCAAAGAGGTTGCTTACTGGCAAAAAACCTACATGCCCTCCGCTTGGGCGGTCATCACGGGTGCGCTGAGTAATATTGTGCTGCTGGATTTTGATGGTGAGGCGGGCCAGCAGACACGCACACGTCTCGGCCTGCTCCATCCTCATGTGCAGACCGGATCGGGTGGCCACCATGTCTACTTTCGGCATCCTGGCTGGCCGGTGTCAAGCCTCAATTGCAAAAGCTCATCAGCGCTGGGCGAACGCTGGCCCGGCCTCGATATTCGCGCCGATGGTGGCTATGCCGCCTTTTGTGGACAGAATACACATGGCCCTTATCGCTGGCTGCGCGATCCAGAACTGGACGACCTGAGCGCTCTTCCTGAGGCTCTACGCCGGTACCTTGGCCTGTGGGAAGCGCCTGAGATGGCGGGGGGTGTCGTAAACGTGGGGGTGACGGAGGGCGCGCTAAATCTGGCCCATACGCAGACGGAGGCGGAGGCGTTGCTTGGGTGGGCGTTGCGTCTTGTTCGGGAGGAAGGTAGGGGGCGTAACGATACGGGTTTCTTGCTTGCTTGCCAGTTGCGCGACAATGGCTATGCGCCTGCTGCTACCAGGGATGTGTTGCGTGAGTATGTCGAGCGTGTGCCTAAAGAAAACACGAAGGGTCAGAGCGAGCCATACACGCTTGAAGAGGCATTCGCCAGTGTGAGCAGCGCGTTCCAGAGAGCTGCACGCGATGCCTGGACGGTTACTGCCCCTGCATCGTCGGGCAAGGGCGACAACGGGGCGGGAGCATCGTCTGCATCGCCAGGTAAGGGTGGCAACGGAGGGGGTGCATCGTCGGGTAAGGGTGGCAATGGGTTCGGTGCGTCGTCAGTGCCTGAAACGTCTGAAGAGCCTGAGAGTTTGCCAGTCATTTTCGTCAATAGAGAGCATTTGCTTGAAATCGTTGATCAGGCAGTGGAGGCCATCGTGCGCAAGGAAGGGGAGTCACCCAGTCTGTTTATCCAATCGGCCCGCCTGGTGCGGATTGGGCGCAACGAGTTCCAGCGTCCACTCCTCGTCCAGATGGGTATGACAGAAGTGAAAGAGGTGCTCATCCACTGCGCCAGATTTTATCGGCTACGCAAAATTGCAGGGAGAGAAGGAGAATATGAGAGGAGTCCCGTATCGCCTCCGAATGAGCTGGCAGAGCAAATTCTGGCCCGTCAATCCCAGGCACCCTTCTTGCCGTTTCCAGGGCTTGCTGCAATAGTAGAAGTGCCTGTTATTCGTCCTGATGGCTCTATTCTGGATCGACCTGGCTACGACCCGGCAACGCAGCTCTATTACGCACCTTCTAAGGGGATGGAGGCGTGTAAAGTCGCGCTCAAGCCCAGCGTCAAAGAGCGCGAAGAGGCACTCTCACTGCTCTTGAGTACCATCGGAGAATTTCCCTATGTCAGCGACGCCGATAAGGCCAATGCGCTTGCACTCTTGCTGACACCGATATTACGGCCTGCGCTTAAACGGCATGTTCCTCTTGCGCTGATTGATGCGCCCAAGCAGGGAACCGGAAAAGGCCTGCTCAGCGATGTGGTCTCGCTTATCGCGACCGGCAATTGTGCCGCTATTCTCACGCTGTCGGAGAATGAGGAGGAGCTACAGAAATTGATCACCTCTCTTTTAATCGAGGGGACCACCATTATCACCATTGATAACATCACCGGGCGGCTCCAATCAAGGCATCTGGACGCGGCGCTCACTTCAGATATGTGGCGGGGTCGTATTCTGGGTGCCTCGAAAATGGCCCTGGTCCCTCAATGTGCAACCTGGATCGCGACCGGAAACAATATCAAGGTGGGAGGAGACCTTGTCCGACGCTGTTACCGTATTCGTCTCGATGCCAAAGTCTCGCGCCCATTCATGCGCAAGGACTTCACGCATAGCGACCTGGTGGAATGGGTTTCTGAACAGCGAGCGGAACTGGTTGGAGCGCTGCTCACCCTTGCACGTGCCTGGTACGCAGCAGGCAAGCCACAGTACCCTCATCTCTCGGCGCTGGGAACCTTTTCTGGCTGGGTCAAAATAGTAGGGGGCATTTTAGAGTATGCAGGTGTCCACGGGTTCCTGAGCAACCTGGAGCGCCTCTACGATGATGCAGACGAAGATGGGAGTCAGTGGGAAGCATTCTTCACTGTCTGGCGTCAGATAATCGGTGAAGGATGGGTCCCATTAGCTACCGTTGTGGCTGCAATCACTGCTGCCAATGATGAGGAGAATGGTGCGGGGAGTTGTGAAGAAAATGGCAAAAATACGCTGTATGAAACCTTGCCTGCACCACTGCAAATGGCCCTTAAAGAGAAGCCGCGTAGCTTTTCTATACGTCTCGGGAAAGCCCTTGAAAGGCTCGTCGATACGTGTTTTGGATCTGAAAATTTCCGCCTGGAAAAGAAGCGTGATTCCCATAGCAGGAACAACCTCTGGCGCATTTTTGCTGCTGGTGCTGTGAGTGTTTCCACCCCCGCACGGGTTGAAAAAAAGAATGATACAAATGTATCCATTACAGAAAATATATATAGAGAGAGTGGGAATAACCCACAGCACCAGCAGCAAACCAGAGAAGCACAAAACGGCTCAAATGGCCTGGTAGGTGGTGCGAGTGCCATTTCTTCCTCAATGAACCATCCCCAAAACAGCGAAAAACCAATACAACTCCCTACAACGACACAGGAAATGGAGGAATTTACCATATGACCACCTTAGACTTGCTCAATGAACTGCATAAGCGTACTATTCACCTGAGATGTGTAGGTGACGAATTAAAGGTGAGGGGGCCGAAAGGGGCGCTCACTCCTGAACTCCGTGCTGCCCTGGTCGAGCACAAACCGGTCTTATTGGCACTGCTTACTGCCGAAGAACGTCTGCGCTCCATGGAAGCGAGGGAAGCCGACCAGGTACAACCAGTGGACGCGCAGGAAGTGCTGGCCGAGGCCGCAATCTCCCTGATGTGCTGTGTCTGTGGTGCGGAAGTTGCGTGTTATAGTGACCAGGGCGTTGCCTATTGCGAGAAGCATTGGGGCGAGCGTCTGCAATCGTTGGTCAATCCATGGCTGGTCCCTACGGAGGACGCGCTGAAGCTGGTCCGTACGGATTTGGGGGTACAGAACGATGAAATCAGTGGATGCGATAAAGCGGGTTCCAACGGTTGCAGGGATACGGGAAATACACGCGTTGGCGGTACAATGGAACCAGGTGCCACCCACCCGACTCGTGCTTGACCTGGAAACGACCGGGCTCAATCCGCGCACAAACAAGGTGATTAGCCTCGTCGTGGGAACGCCAGGCAACGTAACAATCATTGACCTGCGTAGCTATCATCATGCCGATCCCGTGCAGCAGCAAGCGTGGAGAGAGGCATTACAACAGCTTTTACAGCGTGACAATATTCTCTGGATTGGACATAACCTGAAATTTGACTGGTCGTTCCTGGCTCAGCAGTTCGGTGTACGGCTCAAGCGCGTCTACGATACCATGCTCGTTGAGAAATTGTTGCACATGGGGGAGTATGTTTCGGCCTCGCTAAAGGCCAGCGCCCAACGCTACGGCATCGTCGTCACCAAAGAGCCGCGCTCCTGGTTCATCGATCTGGATACGCGTCCGTCCGCGTGGGCGGCTCCGTTGCCGGAGGAGCAACTGACCTATATGCGCCAGGATATCGAGGTTCCCTATCAGCTCTATGAGCGACAGCAAGAGGCCATAGCACAGCATAATCTGGCGCGTGTGGTGTCCTTAGAGCAGCGCGTCCTGCCAGCCATAGCCGCCATGGAGGTGCATGGTGTGCGTGTGGATAGTGAGCATTGGCGTGATATTCTGACATCCAGACATAAGCAGAAGATGGCATTAGAAGAGCAGATCAAGCAGATATTGGAAGAGGTGCTGCCCCGTACTAGTCCGGAGCAAGAAGCGCTGTTCGGAGAGAAGCGAGCGCCCGAGATCAATCTCGCATCGACGCAGCAGGTGATGCAGGCGCTATACAGGCTAGGAATGCGCCCGAAAGCGTTCACCAGAGAGGCATTGCAGGAGGTTCCGGGGCCCCACAAAGTCATTCCATTATTGTTAGAGTGGAAGGCGTTAGAGAAGTTCGAGAGCGCCTTTGGGGAGAACCTGCTGGCCTATGCGACTGCTGAGGGACGTATTCATGCCACTTTTGACCAGTTGGGAGCTGCATCTGGCCGCATCATTTGTCGAGAGCCCAACCTGCAACAAATCCCGCGCCCGAAGGGGAAGGACGATCCCTATGATCTCCATCGCTGCATTATCGCCCCCGCTGGATACAAGCTTTTAAGCGCCGACCTTTCCAATATCGAGTTGCGCATCCTGGCTGAAGTTTCCGGCGATCCAATCATGTTGCAATTCTTCGCCGAGGGGAAGGACCTGCACAGTGAGACGGCGCGATTGATGTTCCATCTGGCACCGGAGATTGATCCAAAGGTGCACCTGGTCAATGGCAAAAAGGCGCGCGACATAGCCAAGACCATCAACTTCGGACTCGCGTACGGCATGGGAGCGCAGGGGTTAGCCATTCGTATAGGCGTGGACCTGATCACCGCGAAACAGTTGATGCAAACGTACCTAACAACCTACAAAGCCGTCTCGACGTACCTGGCGCGATCCGGCAAAGAGGGTATCATGCGTGGATATGCCATATCGCTATCCGGTCGCCGACGTTTTTTCACAAAGAGCGAGCTCCAATCGCGCGGTGGCGAGGCGGAACGGAGCGCCAAAAACCATCCTATCCAGGGCACCAATGCCGACATACTCAAATCCGCGCTGGCCCTGCTCTATCGTCGCCTGCCGCCAGATGTGCACATAATACTGACGATCCATGATGAAATCGTGCTGGAATGTCCGCAGGATGCAGTGAAGGAGGCCGCGCAGGTTTTGCAGGACGCGCTGATGCTGGCCTGTCGCGAGTACCTGACGGTGGTGCATATCCCGCTGCCGGAGGTGCTGGAGGAGGTGTATTGGAGAAAGTGGTAGATAAATGGAACGTGTCCAGGATGGTTCTGCTTGAATGGAGAGAGGACAGAAGCTTTCTGAACCATGTTCTTCTTCTGGCCCATTTTTGGCGGTTCAGCCCTTGCTAATACTATTGCGATATGTTATAATGAATATAACACATAGCGATATTCTCAAGGACGAGCCGGGGAATACTTCGCTGAGGAAGGGAAGAGCCGCACCCCAGGCTGAACATGGACACTTCAGGTCAGGATGCGACGCTCCCCCAGCAAGGTTCCTACAGACGAGAAGTTGTACATTGTGTCCTTCTAATAGTATCTTTCTAATTGTGTCTTTCTATAAAGAACAGGGGTTAAAAGATGCCTCGCTTCAGAAACTTTTGGGTCTACAGCGCTGGCCTTGTCATCGCCTGGGCGATTGTTCTAATACTCATACGGACAATCAAGGGCAGCGAGGGCATGCAGACCACCCTATTGGTCTTTTTCGGCTTTTGTATCGGCTGGGTGTCGACGACGATTGCCCGATACGTCTATCCGCCGGCAAAGCGTTGGGGGTTGAGCCGCCAGGAATAACGTCCTCAAGCAACCTTTCATGCGGGCCTTTCGCCGACGACATGCAGCTCACGCCAGGGCTACTGGCGTTGATTTTCTTGCGCAAGTCGTGGCCGAAGGTTCTCTCATCGACACTTTTTAGAGCCAATACAATGCGTAAATACCGTAGGGACCCGATTTATCGCGTCCGTCAATTTATTGACAGGCTCGGGACGAGGCTTCTTCTCCTGGATCCCCGTTTTGTCTGCATCCATGCCAATGAAGCCCTGTTTTTGACGAAGCAGAGACACGGCGATAAATCGCTGGACGCAATAAATCGGGTCCCTACAGTCTGGCAACTCCACATCAGTGCTCATGCCTCGCACCGATTGCTCACCTTTCAGTCAAATTGCCAATTAGCACCGGGGAAGCGTCCATGCTAAAACCCTGATCCTCCCTGATGTGCACCAGCAGGGCGTCCAGCACGCACATATTGCGCACCTGTGCAGCAGGTATGGAGAACCAGTCTTTCGCAACCCCTTTTTCTTTGATAGTCAGCTTCTCCTTCGCCAGGCTAACCTGCTCAATCTGCAACCAGGGCAGACGCTCGTCGCTTTTACTGATACCATCTTGATTGAGGCAAAAGCGCGGGGAAAAACAGCCCCCTCTTCAGCAAATTTCCGCTATACTCCACTTGTATATGCCCCAGGCCATACTCGCTTATCAATTGTTCCGCTCGCGGGCTGATGTGTTTAACAACCTCCATGCTTGCTTCTCCAGTTTGTAATTTTTGATACCATATACTCAGATAAACGTATAGAACGGCCCGTTGTTAAAAGCTGGACCATTGGGGTTAATTGTAGGGGTAATGGTGAGAGAAAGCAAGTGGTTAGAGATGTGTTATAAGCCCGGTAACGTAACAATAAAGCAACTGCCCTTCCCTGGTTCGCTTTCGACCTCAATCTTCCCGCCGTGCTGCTCCGTAATGCGTCGCGCGATGGCAAGGCCCAGCCCGGCCCCGGATTGGAAACGCGCATTCCCGGCCCGGTAGAAGCGCTCGAAAATCATGGGCAGATCGTTCTGAGGAATACCAATCCCTGTGTCAGTTACCTTGATCGTGACCGTTGTCTCATGCAAACTTCCACAAATCTCTACCTTCCCACTGGCAGCGGTATATTTGAAGGCATTGTCCAGCAAGATCAGAAAGAGTTGCTTTAAATAGTCGAGATTGCCCCAGACCAGCGCACCTTCTAAGCACTCCAGATTATGGCAAGTCAGGCGTGGTTCGTTCGCGTTCTGGCAGCAGAGGTCGGAGATCACATCGCGTACAAGGACAGGTTCATTGGCCGCCATGACGTTTGCATCCGAGCGAGCGAGGATAAGCAATTGTGTTACCATCCGCGCCATGCGTTCGGTCTCTATACGCATACGCTCCAGGGAACTATCATGGAACTCGCGATCCGTCGCACCCATCTTCTTAATCAGATCGAGCGAAGAGAGCATGACTGTGAGGGGCGTGCGCAACTCGTGCGAAACATCAATGAGAAAGTGTGTCTGGAGATCGTTGACCTTTTGTACCTCTTGATAGGCGTCTTCAAGTGCGTGCAGCATCCCGTTAATGGTATGGGCCAGGCGGTTAATTTCATCGTTCTGTTTGCGAGGCAGGAGGCGGCGGGAATGGTCTTTCGTAGCTGCAATCTCGGCGGCAGTAATCGCCAGCGACTCAAGGGGACGCATCGCCTGACGTACTAGCAGCCAGACCACAATGCCCACAATCACGAAAGCCTCGATGACTCCCATAATAAGCAGATTTTTCAGTTGACCCAGCGCATAGTAGATCGTCTGAGGGGCGTGGGCTACGATAACGTATCCCTGCAACGTATGGTTGATCATCAGTGGATGGCAGTAGACAACGAGCAGCATGTTGTCTACCGGTAACTCTTTTATCTGGCCCGTTGCGGGTGCATCATGGAAGATAGGCAGTATATGTTGCTCCATATTGCCCGAACTGGCCAGCACTGTACCATTCTGACTGCGCACTTGCAGGTAGATATCAGGCGCGTTGAAGACAGTAAGCGGCGGCACACAAAGCTTTGCCTGTCCCGGACACAGATGGATACTGGCCTCGATTTTAGCATCTCGCTGGCGTACATCCTGGTCGATCCATGTGAGCAGGTGACTATGGGTGAGTTGATAGATGGTGATGCTGAATGCCGCCAGCAGGAGTGTCAGGATAAAGAGAAACCACAATGTCAGGCGTGTGCGGATATACATAAGCTTATTCCCTCAAGGCGTAGCCATAGCCTCGGATCGTCTGGATCAGCCGCGTCCCGCCCTGTGCCTCAAGCTTCTGGCGCAGATGACCAATGTACACTTCCAGCACGTGGGTATCGATCTCCGTGTTATAGCCCCAGACATGCTCCAAAATCTGCTGACGACCCAGTACCTGTCTGGGATGACGTATGAAGAACAGCAGAAGATTGTACTCCTGAGTCGTAAGTTCAATCAGTTGGCCATCCCGCCGTACTTCTCTCGTCGTCTGGTCGAGTTCCAGGTTGGTATAGACCAGAGGTTCGCCTCCCACTTTGTGACGGCGCAGCACTGCCCGAATGCGGGCCAGCAGTTCGTCGAACGCAAAAGGCTTGGGTACGTAGTCGTCGGCCCCCAGGTTGAGCGCATTCACCTTATCCATCACCTCGTCGCGGGCCGTGAGCATGATGATCGCGATATCGTCTTGAAGACGCAAGCGACGGCACACTTCAAAACCATCGGGTCCAGGCAGCGCGATATCCAGCAGCACGATATGCGGTTGATACAGTTTTGCCGCAGCCAGGCCGGACTCGCCATCGGTGGCAGTGTATACCTCAAAGCCCTCAAAGACGAGACCTCGCTGGAGTAAGGGCAAAATCTGCAAATCATCATCTACCAATAAGACGCGCGTTGCCATGGTTGTTGTTCCTTTTGTCCTTCGTTATTGATGTTATTGAGATTTTCCCTTTTAATCGACCAACTGGCGCACAAACTCGTCAACAAAGGCGGAGGTTTGCGCTCTTCGGGATTGTAACATAACTATCTCCTTCGTTCCACTTCCGTCGTGTTATTGCTAGCCCATCTGTATGCATCCATACACGTCGGACGCCGTAAACGGGATCCCTACTTAGATGATAACTGATCTTCCTCAATAGAGCCTCAATAGCAACTAATCGTTCCGTAAATTTAACACACGATCTTTGTATCACTCATCCGCGCTGTGGTATCTCTGAAAGCTTGTTATAGCGATGCCATTTACCTGATTGTTACCTGTAATTGAACTGTTATTGAGGGAGGACAGTTATCTTTTGAGTAATATATTCACCTGCTCTGCGCAAAACAGCCATGGCAACCAGGTGGATATAGAGTACTCACAAAACGGTAACAGTTTCTAATTCGGGAGGACACTTATGACAACAACATTTCTTAAACGCACATTCTTTCTAGTGACTGGACTTGTTTTGATGATCATTGCCAGTGCGTGTGGTGGCACTTCCAGTAGCGGATCAACTCAAAGCACGCCCACTAGCGGATCAACTCAAAGCACGCCTACAGTCGCCAGTACCTCTACCATTCAAACTGCTCAAGCAACAGTAGATGGGAAAGCGGAGACGATTCTCACCGATGCACACGGCCTGACATTGTATTACTTTACTCCGGATGCTCCGACGAAGCTTGCCTGCACTGGCGCGTGCGCTCAGGCGTGGCCTCCACTGCTCTCTACTGGCTCAGACACTCCCACCAGTACGACTTCTCTTCCTGGTGCTCTAAGTGTACTCAAGGATGCAAATGGCAACCAGGTAGAGTACAGTGGATATTTACTCTATACCTATATAAAAGATGCGGCTCCTGGCGATGTCACGGGGCAGGGGGTGGGAAAAGTATGGTATGTCGCCACACCCAACCTGGCTTCATACGTGATCAGGACAGCAAAAGCAACAGTGAAAGGGAAAGCGGAGACGATTCTCACCGATGCACAGGGTTCGACCCTCTACTACTTCACTCCGGATGCTCCAACGAAGCTAGCCTGTTCGGGTGCATGTGCTCAGGCGTGGCCTCCACTGCTCTCTAAAGGCTCGGGAACGCCTCTCGCCGACGCCCCCCTCCCTGCGAAGCTGAGTACATTGAATGATGCAAATGGCAATCAGGTGGAGTGCAATGGCCATCTGCTCTACACCTTTGTAAAAGACGCTGCTCCCGGCGATGTCACGGGTCAAGGGGTAGGTGGCAAATGGTTTGTCGCCACACCTGGCCTGGCCGCATAGGGAAGTGTGGTTGTAGAGCGTACCCACTGGCCAGATATTGCTGTTTCAAAAATGAATCCGGATATTCGACGCCGAGGGCCAAAAGGAGAACCTGGATCAATTTTTGAAACGGCATTATCCGGTCAGCGGGAACGCTCAGTCAGATTACTCCGCCACCCACACCTTAGCAACCATATTTCCTTGCGTATTTCCTTCGCCGGAAACAATATACTTGCCATTGGGCGACCAGGCGATTACACTGACTGGATTATTATGACCTTTATAGGCATAAACCGGCTTGCCAGTGGCCACATCCATGATAATCACAGCACTTACAGCAGGATTGCCGCTGTAACCCCCGTAGGCAAGATATTTGCCGTTGGGCGACCAGGCCAGTCCATCACTCCCTTTCCCGACATACTGTTTTACCTGCTTACCAGTCGTCGTGTTCCAGATTTTAAGTGTCTGGATAATGGTACTGCCAGAAGAGATAGCGCCTGTAAAGGCAATATTGTGACTATGAGGCTGCCAGGCAACCGATGCCTGACTATCCATAAAGTCGGTGTGCTGGAAGACTATCTGATGCGTTGTAACGCTCTCAGACGATAACATGGTTATTCGGCTGATTTGGGTTTACACCTCCCTGAGTATTGTAAGCATCTGCCGCAATGTATTGACCATCAGACGACCAGGATATGTTACTTACGACATAAGTGCTCCCTACATTGAGGATGAAATTGAGAGTGCCAGTCTGAGGTATTCCAGATCTGCACCTCTCCATTGATACCAGAGGAGAGAGCCGAGGCCATCAAATGACCATCGGGCGACCATGCTGTAGCGCGATATCCAAACCCGCCACTTGCCGGAAACTGGCTGGTAAGATAGGAGATACCGGAAGAACTGGTCGTAGTCGTATTGGCCGTAGCTATGGCGCTTGATGAATAGGTTCGTATAATGTGCCCTGTGTTGCCATTGACAATCAAGACTTGCTGGTTCGTCGCAATTGCCACTTCCTGGCTCGTGGGTGACCAGTCCAACCCCCATGGCCATTCGCTTGTGCCGCCAGGCATCTGAACTGTCACCAGGTGTTTACCAGTGGTCGCATCCCAGATCTGCGCATCGCTAGCTGTCGCAGAAGCCACACGCTTGCTATCTGGCGACCAGGACAAGTTTTTCAAACCCCATGGTGTTGGATGGAGTTGTATACAGAGTCGTTCCTATTGGCAGCGCTGGTTTCGGTGTAGGCGTGGGCTTTGTCTTCTCAACAGGTATCGATATTGTCCCCCCACCCCCTGTTCCCGTTGTTCTCTGATGCACATAGCTCAATACTGCAACCATGCTACCGAGCATGACGAGGATGATCGCCACAAGGCTAAGGCGTCCGCCAAATGTTGTGAAGCTAGAGGATGAAGATTGCTTTATTTCCATACTATTTAAATTCCCTTTTAATCTTCCTTTTAAATTTCCTTGTTGAACTTTCCATCTTCCCGCTAGACTCTGGCACCCGTAAAGGCATGGTCGGAAGATCAGGCAGAGAGTCTCCCCTGGGAAATATACTGCTCTACCAGGCGATCCTTCGACCCGCTGTAGTGCCTGTTGGTATCGCTCGCGCTCAGGATCATAGAGCTTCTGCAGAGCGGAGATCAGGTGCGCATCCCGGTCTGTATGTATCTGCTTACCCGTGGAAGAGAATTGTTCAATCGACTCATCTACGTGATGAGGAAGGAAGGGATCGTACTGTTCCGACATATCTTTGTTCCTCCTACTCATTCTCGTAGATTGTACGTAATAATTTAAGCGAGCGCGAAAGCATTACACGTACCGCTCCCTCGCTTTTCTGGAGAACGGTCGCGATTTCGGCGCTACGCAGACCAAGGACAAAACGCAAGCGCACGATTTCTTGCTGGAGGGCCGGTAGCTTCTGAATACTGGCTTGCAGGCGTATATCTCGTTCCACTTTACCTGTAAAATGCAATACCCGGTCCTCGTGAAAGGACCGGGTATTCTTGATAGAGAAGAGTCCTTGTACATCTACAAATTTCTTCTTACTCTATAAATTGAGAATGCTATTATTGAACGACTTCTTTGAGAAATCTTGTTTACGGTTTCGCGTTTGATGCGGTAAGCCTGGCGCTCGTTCATGTGTGGCAAAATTACAGCTTCAAGAGCTCCCTGCTTTACCCAACGACGTACGGTTGTACCATCGACACGAAAAATCTGGGCTACCTCAGATACGGTTAAAAGATCACTCATTCGTTTTACTCCTCTCTGAAAATCTTGTGTTGTATGTTGCTCTTCCCTCTATAAACTATGCTATTCTTTCGCATATCAAGCGTATGTTTTAGAAGAGAGGCCACATACTAACTTTGTGTATGCATTGTATAACAATATGTACGTTTCGTAAAGTGGTAGTGCAAGGGTAATAGAGATAATGGGGGGGGTGATGGTACTAAAGGTAATCATGATGCTCTCGTCGGCAACAACAACACAAAATAGTTTTGCTTCAAGGAGAGCCATCAAGACAAAACTATTTTTTATCGAGTAAACGTGCGACAACTTCTAACAACTGGCGGGGCTTAAAGGGTTTGGTCAGATATTCGGTGCAACCAATTTGCCTGGCCGCTTCCCCTTCATCATTCAAGGCAAATGCCGTAACCGCAACGATTGGCACGTTTGCTAGCCCCGGACGCGCACGCATCAATTGGGTTGCTTTGTAGCCATCGAGAACTGGCATGGAGAGGTCCGTCAGAATCAGATCCACCTGTTCCCGATCAAGGAGGTCCAGTGCCTCGCGTCCATTCGATGCACTCAGGCAGCGATACCCACGGGTAGATAGAACACGTTCAATGAGTATGCGATTTGACGTTTCGTTTTCAACGACAAGAATCGTTGCCAGTCCGGTTTCATGTAGTGGTGTGCTCATAAAATCTCTCTTTTTTATTCTCGTGTGGCTTTAACAGGTAACGTAAATGAGAAGGTTGAACCCTGTCCTGGTGTGCTCTCCACTGCAACCTCTCCTCCTTGTAGCTCAATGAGTTTTCTAGCTATCGTCAGACCGAGCCCGGTGCCTCCGAAGCGACGCGTCGTGCTCCCATCGGCCTGCCGGAACGCCTCGAAGATATACGCAAGTGCAGACGGCGATATCCCAATTCCTGTATCACTGACCGCGATCTGTGCCATCTTGCCGCCATTTAACAGAACACAGTGAATAGTAACGCCACCTTTCTCAGTAAACTTTAATGCATTGGAAACGAGATTGATAACAACCTGCCGCAGGCGATAACTATCAGCCTGTACCATATGCAGTTTCTCATCCATCTCCAGGTTCAGATACAAGCCCTTGTTGGTTGCTAATGGCTTGAGTTGATTTACTACCTCCATCAAACAAGAACGCAGTTCGACTGCCTCGATTTTGATTTCGATGCGGTCGGCCTCTATCTTGGAAAGGTCAAGCATATCGTCGACCAGGTGCGAGAGGTCCTCCGCTCTATTCACCATAAATTGGATGTGCTCCTCTTGCTCTGGTGCCAGCTCTCCTTCAACAAATCCCTCTAATATTAACGCTCCATAACTGATAATACTGTGCAAAGGCGTACGTAATTCATGCGTCACGTTGGCCAGAAACTGTGATTTCAGATGGCTCGCACGTTCAAGATCCGCATTCTTTTCTTTCACTTCTACAAACAACAGAGCATTCTGAATGGCAACCGATGCCTGCACCGCCGCTGTACTGAGCAGGAGGGTGTCCCGGCTGCTTACCTGACGTGGCTTATCTCCATAGAGTATACATGCACCTATCGCCTGGTCCTGGAAAAGCAACGGTACTGCGATAGCAGAGCGGTAACCCTCCTCCAGTGCCATCTGCGCCCATTTCTCTTTCCGCTCCTCATAAATGGTCTTGATATCCTCTCCATAAGCAATCTTGTGCCGCTGTATCACCATACGCGCCAATATCATGTCCAGATCGCGCAGTGCCGAACGCGGAATGCGTGGCCGACGTAATCCGTATGGTTGTGTGTGCGATCCCGATGCAGGCGGTTCTCCTTGTCCCGCTTTCTGGCTCCCATTTATCTGGTTTTTCGAGATTGCCGCCCGCTTGGCGGTAGTCGCCAGGGTAATATCCCCATCAAGATCCGCATGGACCGTCACTGCTCCTTGCTGTTGTAACGAATGAGTGAACGATGAGGTAGGCGTACTATACGAATTTACTACCTGACCTACCATTTCTGACCATTGGGCGACTACCGATGGCGAGAGCATCTCACGCCCATAGAGGAGCAACGTGACATTTTTTGCTCTCATAATATTTCCCAGCCGCGATACGATCTCCCCCAGCAATTGCTCCAGGTTAAGCGTCGAAATAAACGCATCACTCATAATCAAAAGATTGCCCATTTGCTCCTGCATAACCTGGCTTTCGCTTTCAAGGCAATCCGCTAACACGCTGTATGATTGGGTCAATCCTGTTAACTCGTCCTCGTTGAAAGGCACAAGCTCGCCTGCACTACTGGCAACAAGCGCCTGAACATGGGTTTGCAATTGTTGCAGGGGTTGGATAAAGATGTTACGTATCAGTAATGCGTAGAGAAGCACACATGGTCCAAATATGAGCAGAGCCACTCCACCTATAAGGGGGAAGAATTGCGTATTCATAATGGAGATTGTATAGAGTGGCTCGATTGCTACCAGAACGAGTGGTGGCGACTGTAGCGTCTGATTGGCGATCTTGCCAGTCCCTGCTAGAGTAAGATAACGCTGGTTCCCGTTCAATCTATCCGTTGCACCCGCTGTACAGAGCTGGTTGTTCTTTTGTGCGCGGAGTGGTTCTTGCAGCGGCAGGTTGGCTATTCCCTGCACCTGTCCCTCTACACAAAGTAACAGGCCCGTTCCCGTTTTCTGCCCTAGCATCTGGGTGAAGGTATCATCGATGACCTGCACACCCAGAAGAACTCCCAGCGCCTTCCCCTGCGTAGCATATATCGGGACGGCAATACTCAATAACCATTGATGACCTGCTGCGGAACTTCTCTGCAATACCGATACTGTCTGTCCTTGCAATGCCTGGTCTGTAAGAGGCGTGATAGCATTGATACCGTCCTGGCTGGTCATAGTTACCTGAGCAAGCACCTGGCGATTTCGGGAAACAAGTGTGAGCGCAGCGAGATGATTGTACGTAAATGATGGCACGAGCAGGCTTTGTAGATGGTCTTGTGTGGCCTGTGTAAAAGTGGATTGTGTGGTAGCCAGGCCGTTTATAAGAGCCGGGGTGGTACTGGTCCTGTGCAATTCGTCGCGCAAAGTAGCGGTGTATACCTGATACGCCTGTTCGACCTGGAAGAGGTGGCTCTGTGCCGCATCCCTGGCTTCATGCTCGGAATAGATCGTAAGCAGTATCCACGAGAGTAACGCGAACAGAAGTATACTGGCTAAGAGTATGAGCGTCGCGACGACGACGAGTTTTCCCCCAAGTGACCGCACTGTGAATCCCATCGGACCCTTTCTTCATTGTAAAAGTAAGGAGAGGACGGGGTGCCAGCTCGTTCTCCCCCTACCACGCGTATACATAAGAGCAACGCGAAGCGCCAGGAGGTGCGCGTGCTAACCCCATGGGGAAAAGGTTGCACGAATATCAGATGTACGCTACAAGCTGCTCGTCGAGGTGGGTTTGCTTGCTCACGTATATCCCGCCTTCCAATCCCAGGCTTATGTATTATAACGTATAAGTGAGCAAATGGTTAGTATTTTTAGGGGCAAATTTGGATACATCAAGAAATTTACTCCCATTGGGAGTCTGTCCCTGCTTCCAACTCTGGCATCCCTGCTATTTTCACCCCTGAAATTTTCGCTTACCTCGATGGTTGCAGCTAGTACTGTTGTCTACGATATGTCGCGATACTACCTCTATGGCTGCAAGGGAATCACTCTTGCACGCACTAGACGTATGCCTTTCCCTTCCGGGTGCGTTTCTATGCCTCGCATTTCCTCTCTGACCTTGAACATCATAACATTTAAACGTACAACCGGAAATCCCTACCCTGCCGGATTAGGCACCGGATCGATAAATCGGGTCCCTACGGGATTTCTGTCCAGAGAATAGGACCCTGAATCGCTTCTTTAGCAAGTTGGAGTGCTGTTCCATGCTGCGTATCAACGAGGTAAAGACCTTGTTGCCCATTTCCTGTTGCCAGTATCAATTGAGATGGGGAACTGGTGGACCAGCTAAAGGCTACTGCTTTACCCTGCTGCTTGAGTGTCTGAGTCGCTCCTGGTGTATGCAAGTCAGCAATCACTACATTCGTGCCGGTACTGTATGCTATGTGCTGGCTATCAGCAGACCAGGCAGGAAGTGGTTCAGCGGTGGCACCTGACGCAATCAATGTATCCGTTCCTGTGGTTGTGTTCACTACATGCAATACTCCCATACCGTTAGAGAGAGTATCGAAATAGTCGATAGTGTTTCCATCAGGAGACCATTGCGCAACATATACCTGTTTGCCAGTGGTAAGTTTTTCTACAACGGTGGTGAGATCAACGCTTATGATGTCTCCGGGCACGCCTGCATTGTCCATGACTAGCAACCAGCTTCCGACACCATTATGACCCATCAGGCTGTAATCTGCCTGGGTATAGTTACCGCTTGCCAGCAAGGTCGGATTTGTGATACTTCCCGTGCCAACGCGTTGTACCCAGATGGTATGCACGTGGCCTGGTTGACCCAGGCTCCAGGTAAGGGCAGGCGCATTGACGTTCGGCGACCACTGCAGCGAAAGGATGGTATCGCCTCCATTTGTCTGTGCGTTTGCACCGGTTTGGAGTGCCAATACGCCGTGGTCCTGGGCATTATAGTCCAGTATAGTGCTATTTCCGTTAAGCGTTACGTCAAAGGCAATACGTATACTATCAGGCGACCAGACCAGATGTGAGACGGCTCCAGTTAGAGGAAGTGTCACTGCGTGCAGTTCATTGCTGCTAACTGTATAGATGTAGAGCCCGGGCTGTGCGGCTCCTGTGGGATCTGCAACGAAGGCTAACTTGCTGCCATCGTTCGACCATGCCAGGCTGTTGAGAATAGTTGCACCTGTATTGGTGTTCCACAATGTTGAAGGTTGGACGCCATGTTTGAGCAAAGGCTGTTGAATGACTGTGTCGTTTTGACCATCGCTACGTATGAGATGTACAAAGCCTTGCTGCAGATCAATATACGCTACCATGTTTCCCGCGCTACGCCCCGCCTGGGCAGGTCTGACGGCCCAATTTGTGGCGACCGTGGTATGTTCAGGTGTGAGGCGCACAACGGCGGTACTTCCATCGGTAGGGGCGCTCCAGAGGGCTCCATTGCGCAGGAAGAGAAAGTGCGTGCCCGCCGCGATCGGACCTTGTTGGAGACCAGCTGGTGGCATAATATTGCCAGTATTGCTTGCGAGCATCGTCTGTCGTTGCCACAGATTCCAGCCGATCAATCCTCCAACGCCAAGTACCAACAAGACCGATGCGACCAGCGCAGCCTGCAGAATACGCTGCCCCCAACGCCTTTGTCCGGGCTTGCTTACCCTCGTTCTCTCTGGCGTATCGAAAAAGTCTCTCTGCGTTCCTACTACTGAAGAAGATGAGAGCTGATCCTTGCTCTTGCGACCGCCAGGAAGCGCTACTAACTGTGGAGGTTGTCCCCAACTGTCTGTATTGTTGCGCACACTTCTGTAAGGGGCGGTCTGCTCTGAGCGTCTCTGATCTATGCCAGAGGTTCCTGTTAGTTCCAGGTATTCTGGTGAGGAAAAGATGCGTTCGCGCAGGTTGGCTCCAGGGCTAACACGCGGAAGCTGAGAGAGGAGTATATCAAAGTGACGAAAATCCGCAAACAGAGCATTGCATCCTGGACATATCTCAAGGTGCGCTGCAACATCGTGATGTTCCTCCTCCGCGAGCACATTATCAAGGTAAGGGCTGAGTAATTCCTTGACTTGCTCGCAATTCTTCATACACTTCCTGCCTTCTTCATCATGATTGTATTGCTCCTTGCTCCAGAGCTTTGTAATGTTCCCTGAATGATTGCCGCGCCCGCGAGAGATACATCTTGACACCGCTCTCAGCAATGTTCAGCGTATGGGCGATTTCACTGTAGGAAAAGCCCTCCTGCGTATACAGAAGTAACGCAGCTCTATATTGCTGAGGCATACGACGTAGCGCGGCTCTCACCAACTCCGTCGTGCCATAAATCTCTTGTGGATCTGCACTCTCCACATCGGCAGGCTCATGGTCAAGGTCTTGCCATGGTAGCCACGCGATCAGCTTGCGACGACGCAATGCATCGTACGCCGTATTGGTCGCTATACGATAAAGCCATGCCGATAATTTAAGATTTGCATCCATCTTTGGTAGAGCGCGGAATGCCTTCAAGAAGGTATCCTGCGTCAGATCATCTGCCTGCTCACGATCCCCTACCAGATGATAGACATAATTATAAATAGGCGTTTTGTATTCGTCGTAAATTTCTTCAAAGGACCAGGAACTTTCCCTGATTTCCACCCGGGCCATGCGCTACAATCCCTTCGATAGCTACAATTATCATCTTGTCCGTTCCATCAAGCGACAATAGTAGCCATTCCGGGTAACGCAGTTCCTATCGTGTCAAGACAGTTCATCCTGCGGGTGCGGAAAGACTTTCTTCCTTCTGTGTAGTGGAACGGACAACCAACACTATCAGTAACATGCCAGAAGAGCTATGCTTACTTGCAGTAGCGTGATGTTTCGTTTATCATGGTAGCATACTCGTGGAGAAATCTCGCTAAGGGCGCTCTATTGGTTAGTACTATTGGGTGCGCACGCTCAGCATAATCTGGCGTATCGTTACATAGAGGGATACTACGCCAATTTAACGGGATGTGGCCAGGGCCCCGAATGTTTCGCGCCCGCTGTGCCCGAGGAATTCGTTCTGCAACCAATTTAACCTGTTTTGACGAAAGGATCCTTAATGCCTGAAGCGAGAGATGATGAGATGGCAAGTCATGATCAGTACTATACTACCAGGACCGTCTGGTGGGAAGAAAATACTCATCAGGCTGCTGTGTGTATGCTCGATCAGTCGCTATTACCACGCCAGATCATCGTTCTTCATCTGACTCATGAGCAACAGGTTGCCGATGCCATTACGACGCTGAAAGTAAGAGGAGCACCTGCTATCGGTGTGACGGCTGCCCTGGGAATGCTCCTGGCTCTGTACCGCTTTTTGCAGGAGCAGCCTACCGGGGGTGAGACACCTTCTTCCCTCGAACTACGAACTCATCTTATTTCTGTTGGACACGTGTTGCGTCGCACGCGGCCAACTGCCGTCAACCTGTCCTGGGCTGTAGAACGTATGCTGCATTGCGCTGATCATGCGCTTGCCGAATCCGTTGACCCGCCGAGTTTGCTCCATTATCTCCGTCAGGAAGCGCTCACTATTGCAGCTGAAGATGTTGCTGCCAGTCTGAGCATGGGGCGGTATGGAGCTGAGCTGATCACTGATGATATATCACTCCTTACGCACTGCAATGCTGGCTCGCTTGCCACAAGTGCTGGATTGGGCACCGCGTTAGCTCCTATCTATGCAGCTCATCAAGCGGGCAAGCATATTCATGTCTTCGTGGATGAGACGCGTCCTGTCTTACAGGGTGCACGTCTGACGACATGGGAATTGCAACGGGCGGGCGTTCCTTTTACCCTTATTACGGATAGTATGGCCGGTCACTTTATGCGCCAGGGCAAGATTGCGGCTGTCTTCGTGGGAGCCGACCGTATCGCTGCTAATGGTGACGTGGCCAATAAGATTGGAACCTATAGCCTTGCAGTGCTGGCTCAGGCTCACTCTCTCCCTTTCTATGTGGTTGCACCTTGTTCCACCATCGATCTCGCCCTGGCTTCCGGAGACTTTATTCCTATTGAGCAGCGCGATCCGGCGGAGGTGACAACCATACAGGGTGTTCAATTGACTCCACATGGCATACAGGTGGCGAACCCTGCGTTCGATGTGACGCCTTCTTCTCTGATAACCGCTATTATCACCGAAAAAGGTATCGCTCGTTCTTCTTATGCTGTATCCTTACGCCACTTGTGTGAGCGAGTATAATTTTGGAAGGTCTAGTTTGCCATGAATACAGAAGTCGTACAATCTGTTGTGCACTATGCAGAGGAGATGCTGGGGCAGGAAGGTTTTCGCTATGTCAGCGCGGTTGTCGCTAACTGCAAAATGCTGGCCCTGGAACTGGAGGCTCAGGACGAAACCATTGTAATAGATAGCGATGCGTTGACTCTCGCTGCCTATCTGCATGATATCTCAACGGCTCAGCATGGTTTCCAGGATCATCAAGTGCAATCGGTGGCTATGGCGGTCGAGTTCTTGCAAGGTCTTGATGTCCCTGCCGCACAAATCAAAAAGGTGGAGCAGATTATTCTGACTCATGCCAATGCTGTTCCTCCCGATCGGCGGCACACTGTTCCCCTGGAAGGGCTGATCCTCTATGATGCGGATAAGCTCGGTCGCCTGAGCGGTCTGGCTGTGGTAACGTCATTGATTGAGTTCGGTGCACGCTATCCCAATCGCGCTGTTACCGGTGATGTTCTTGCCGCTATTCTGCGTCATATCGAAGAACGCTTTATTGAATTGTATCAGTCGTTACATACCGCGCCAGCACGTGAAATGGCGCATGAAAAATTCAACCATACCCTTGCCTTTCTTGATAGTGTGATCGAGCATCTGAGTGATGCCACGCCTGTTTAATATAATGGAGGATAGATTTGCCCATTTTAGTCGTTGGTTCTGTAGCTCTGGATATCGTCGAGACGCCTTTTGCACGCAAGGAGAGCATTCTCGGCGGAGCCGCATCCTATTTTTCGACCGCTGCATCTCTTTATGATCAGGTGAACCTGGTCGCTATCGTCGGCAGCGATTTTCCGCGTGAATATCTTGATTTCTGGCGTGGTCGTCGCATTGATCTCACCGGCCTGCAAATTCAGGAAGGAAAAACCTTTCACTGGTCTGGCCGTTATCATATGGACATGAATGCGCGTGATACGCTTGATACACAACTGGGTGTCTACGCGGATTTCCACCCGGTCGTTCCCTCTACCTATCTCGCTAGCCAGCTGGTCTTCCTTGCCAATATTCAGCCAGAGCTCCAGCTTGAAGTTCTGGATCAGGTTCCCTCTGCCGGTCTAACCGTGCTCGATACGATGGAATTGTGGATTAACACCGCACGTGACCAGCTAACCGAGGTGATCAAACGCTCAGATGTGCTCCTGATGAGCGAGGAGGAAGTTCGACAATATACCGGCGTATCGAGCATTCTTGCAGGCGTTCGTCAACTCTTTACGCTGGGCCTGAAATATGTCATCGTGAAATTAGGTAGCTACGGCGCTTTGCTTTTCGGAGCTGATGGAACGTACTTTAGTGCACCATCCTATCCTCTTGAAGAGGTCATTGATCCCACCGGAGCCGGTGACGCATTCGCAGGTGGTTTCCTGGGCTATCTTTCGACCGTCAAACCACTTTCCACTGGCACCTATGCTAAAGATGATCTCAAACGCGCCGTGGTGCATGGAAACATCACCGGCTCATTTGCCTGCTCTGATTTCAGCATCGGTGGGTTGCGCACTCTGACAATGGATGACATTAGCACGCGTTACAAAGAACTTGTCGTCTGTTCACATTTTGACCCTGATTGGCGACCATCACGCCACTAACGATCAACTGATCCATTATGATTGCAAAATGTTGTAGAATAGGGCCGGTAGAAAAATTGCTCACCCAAAACGCGTAGGGGCGTGTCCTTGCGACCGCCCGGTGCGGAGAACGTGATTTCTCCCAAAACCGGGCGGTCGCAAGGACACGCCCCTACACAGAACAATATTGAGGAAGGAAAATAAGTTTTATGACTATTTCAACACACGGAGACGTGCGAGACATCTCGTTGGCACCACGCGGCAAAGACCGCATTGAATGGGCAGCCAAAGAGATGCCCGTGCTGCGCCTCATCCGTGAGCGTTTCGCAAAAGACATGCCGCTCAAGGGCATACGCATGTCCGGCTGCTTACATATAACGACAGAGACGGCCAACCTGGCGATTACGCTAAAGGCCGGCGGTGCCGATCTGGTGTTATGCGCCTCCAACCCGCTTTCCACGCAGGACGACGTGGCGGCGGCCCTGGTAAGCGAGTATGGTATCCCCACCTTCGCAATCAAGGGTGAAGACGAGCAGACCTATTATCGCCATATCAACGCCGTCCTTGATCATAAGCCGCAGATGACGATGGATGATGGCTGTGATCTCGTCTCAACCATTCATACGAAGCGCACGGACCTGATCCCTGACATCATCGGTGGTATGGAGGAAACGACGACGGGAGTGATTCGTCTGCACAGTATGGAGAAAAACGGTGTGCTCAAGTTCCCTGTCCTGGCCGTCAACGACTCCGATACCAAGCACCTGTTCGATAATCGTTATGGAACGGGCCAGAGTTCAATTGACGCCATTATCCGCTCCACAAATATTCTCCTGGCCGGTCGTACGATTGTCGTCTTTGGCTATGGCTGGTGTGGGCGTGGTGTTGCCTCCCGTGCTCATGGTCTGGGTGCGAACGTCGTTGTAACTGAGGTCGATCCTACGCGTGCCCTGGAGGCCGTCATGGATGGTTACCGTGTCATGCCTGGCGTCGATGCAGCTGCTATCGGCGACATCTTCATCACAGTGACGGGCGATATCAATGTCATCGACCGTGCTCACCTGGAGCATATGAAGGACGGAGCCATCATTGCCAACTCCGGTCACTTCAATGACGAGATCAACATTCCCGTCCTTGAGGAAATCTCAACTGCTAAACGTCGCGTGCGTGATTTTGTCGACGAGTACACCTATCCCGATGGCCGTCACGTTCACCTGCTCGCCGAGGGACGCCTCGTAAACCTCTCCGCCGCCGAAGGCCATCCCGCAAGCGTAATGGACATGAGCTTCGCTAACCAGGCGCTCGGTTCTGAGTACATGCTCAACACCGCAAAAGAGCTGCAGGCTCGTGTCTATACATTGCCCGCAGAACTGGATAAAGAGATCGCGCGCCTCAAACTCCACGCTATGGGCATTCGCATCGATACCCTGACCCCCGAGCAGGACAAGTACCTGAACTCCTGGGAATCAGGCACGTAGGGAACCCGTTTACGGCGTCCGGACGGGTGGACGCGATAAATCGGGTCCGTAGGGCTCTCCATCCTTCGGTGGGAAACAGGGTAGGGGCGTCACCTTGCGTGCGCCCCTACCCTGTTTCCCACCGTTTCTCCCGCAAGGATGGAGACTCCTTCCGCATCTCCAATTGACAACCGCCTCCTCTTTAGCGTACAATAAACCTGAGGGAAAACGCGCCATATGGCAAATCCCCTACTGCACACACACAACTGAATTCGCGATGAAATCGCTCTCATCAAGAGAGGTGGAGGGAAACGGCCCTATGAAGCCCGGCAACCCGCCTGTTTATAACGGGAAGGGTGCCAATTCCGGCGGTGCATTCCGCAAGATGAGGGGAATGTGCAAAAATGCCAGACCCCTGAAATGCAGGGGCTTTTTTGTGCCCTTTATTAGAACCCCTTTTAACCACTTCGAGCGATAACTATATATCTACACGCCTTTTAGCAAAATAAAAGAGAAGGAGTTTTCTGTATGAGCAATTTTATGAGTAGTGCCCGGTCGTTTTTCACCAGCGAATCGGTCACCGAAGGGCACCCCGATAAGCTGTGCGATCAGATCTCGGACGCCGTTCTCGACGCCATCATCTCCCAGGATCCCGTTGCACGCGTTGCCTGCGAGACGGCAACCACAACAGGCCTGGTCCTGGTCGCCGGCGAAATAACCACCTCGGCCTGGGTCGATATTCCCGCGATTGTACGCCAGACTATCGAGCAAGTCGGGTATATCAATGCTGATTATGGCTTTGACTACCGTACCTGCGGCGTCGTAACCTCTATTGGCAAGCAGTCGCCCGATATCGATATGGGCGTCAGCCAGTCGGCGGAAACAAAAGATGGCCCGATTCTACTGACCGAGGATGAGCTAGAGCGCGTCGGAGCTGGCGACCAGGGAATGATGATTGGCTTTGCCTGTAACGAAACTCCCGAATACATGCCCATGCCGATCAGCCTGGCGCATCAGCTTACACGCCAACTCTCACTGGTACGTCGTCGCTCGTGGGGTGGCACTGGTCCCATGGCCTATTTGCGACCCGATGGCAAGAGCCAGGTCACCGTACAATACGAATATGGCCGCCCGGTACGCGTCGATACCATCGTGGTCTCTACACAACATGCCGATTATGTCGATCGTGAACAGATCCGTCAGGATGTCATCGAGCACATTATCAAACCGGTCATTCCCGCTAATCTGCTCGACTCTAGCACAAAGATCTTTGTCAACCCCACTGGTCGCTTTGTTCTCGGCGGACCCATGGGCGATGCCGGTTTAACGGGCCGCAAGATTATCGTCGATACTTACGGTGGTATGGCGCGTCATGGCGGCGGAGCCTTCAGCGGCAAAGATCCGACCAAAGTTGATCGTTCAGCCGCTTATGCCGTTCGCCATATCGCGAAAAACATTGTTGCCGCTGGCCTCGCCGACCGCCTGGAACTCCAGGTCTCCTACGCCATCGGTGTTGCTCGTCCGCTCTCGCTCTTCGCCGAAACCTTCGGGACCGGCAAAGTCTCGGACGAAGAGATCATTCGTCTCATCAACGAGCACTTCGACCTGCGCCCGGCTGGTATCATCCAGTCATTAAACCTGCGGCGTCCAATCTACCAGCCGACTGCTGCCTTTGGTCACTTCGGTCGCACCGACATTGATGCACCCTGGGAAGAACTGAACAAAGTTCCCATGCTCCGCCGTGGCACCGGTGCTCACGTAGAGAGTAGCGAAACCCTCTCGTAGGGAGTCGGTCGATCCTGGTGTAGGGGCGCGATGAACGAAGTGAATAAGCCCCTACACCATCTGGCCATCCGATGTTTGGCCATATTAGACCTCCCATACGTACCATGGCGTGGTAGGGGCGCGATGAACGAAGTGAATAAGCCCGTCCCGTCACTTTAATAGATGGAGGATCCTTCGCCACCAGTTTGACTCAAGAATTATCAAAACGTGCCGATAAAGAAGAGAAACACAGATCTTTGTGACAACTCTTTTTAAAGGTATGCAATGAAACGACTCTTTCAGAAGCTCAACTCCTGGTGGTTCGCAACGATGGTGCCCGTGCGTGGTCCCTTGACGACAATTGATGCCCGAGAAACGTTGCGCAAGAGACATCTTTTCAGTGGTATTATACTCATTACACTGCTAGGGATGGCTCTCTTTACGCTCCAGGGTGTTTTTTTGAGAAAATCAACGGTACAAATGACAATCAACTTTATGGGATGCGGTGAGAGCTTGCTTGCTCTCTGGATCAATCAACGCGGACACCTGCGCAGCGCCAGTCTACTTCATTTCTTTTATACATTTCTTGCCATGATAGTGACGATCGATGCCCTTGTTCTCATGGTGCCTTACCTCGCGCTCTCTATCTGGGTGATGCTTCTTATGTTACCTGTGGCGGCAGGACTCTTTCTGGCCGCCTGGGGACCTCTATTGCTGGGTGCTGCCGAGGTTGCATTTATGTATTGGTTTGTGCAATACGGATATCAGCACCAGATCGCCACCTATATAAGCAATCCTTATCTGCGTCAGCAAGCTCTGAACTTCAGCTATATCATGATCCTTGTGATCACAATTTTCAGCGCAATCTATGCTATAACGACCAAAAAGGCCGTCATTCGGGCTGATCGCGCCATCGAGTTGGAACAGGCTCACCAGGAACTCAGCACGGCATATATAGAGTTGGAATTGACTCATACCCATCTGGAGGATGCCCATGCGACAATCCAGAAGCAATCCCTGACCGATGCCTTGACAGGGTTGCCCAATCATCGAGCGGTCATGGACCAATTTAACAAGGAACTCGAGCGTGCCTACCGCTATGGCCGCCCGCTTTCCGTCCTCTTCTTCGATGCCGACCGCTTCAAGAACGTGAATGATACGTATGGGCATGCCGCTGGCGATGCGGTCCTGCGTCAGATTGGCGAGCGGGCAGGCAATGTCTTGCGCGAAGGCGATACACTGGGACGCTTCGGAGGCGAAGAGTTCGTTATTCTGTTGCCTGAAGCCGACGCCAGGGAAGCAGGCATCATCGCCGAACGCATCCGTGTGTCCGTCGCGGATGGGTTGATGGCGACCTCCGAAGTCGAAGGGGGTATCCTCATGACTGTGAGCATCGGCCTCTCCACCTTGCTGGTTGATGGAACTTCAGAACAGGAGTTGTTGACGCACGCCGATGAAGCGATGTACGTGGCCAAGCGATTAGGACGCAATCAGGTACGCACCTCTGAGGAAGTACGCCAGATCGGGGCAGATGTGGAACTGATGGCGCTGATGCTGCAGAACGGACAACTTGAACTCGCTCAGCGGGAAGGGACCAGGCCAGAGCGGCTCCGAGAAACCTATACCGTGAATAGCATTTATTCGCTCATGGCCTTACTGGAAGAGCGCGACCTGATGCTGAGTATGCATGCCCATACTGTGAGTGATCTAGCGACAACTCTTGCGCAGGAGATCGGGCTGCAACCAGCCTCGGTTTCAAGAATTGGCATGGCCGCCTTATTGCACGATATTGGGAAAGTGGCGGTTCCTGACGGACTCTTGCAGAAGGCTGCAACTCTCACTGCTGGTGAGCGCGAACTGCTGCGAAAACATGCGGAGTTAGGTGCACAAATCCTGGAGGCCAGCCCCCTTCTCTATGACCTGATGCCAGCGGTCCGTCATCATCATGAGCATTGGGACGGCTCTGGTTACCCTGATCAGTTAAGGGGAGAGGATATTCCTCTGGCATCACGCATTATTGCGGTGGCCGAAGCCTACGATGCGATGCAAAGCAACTATCCTTATCAAATCCATCGTTCTCCTGAAGAGGCGATGGTAGAGTTGCAGCGCTGTGCCGGCTCACAGTTCGATCCCTCGATTATACAGGCACTGCAGAATGTCCTTCTCAACTCCCAGAAGTTGCAATTGGTTGGTTGAAAGGCGTGAATAAGGCTTTCCCAATAAAGTCAAACAATGAACCCTATCCCAATTGCCGGGTATCCTTGCCTCAATCTCGTATAATAATGCAAGATAGATAATCTTATCTGACCTGTCATAGAGAAGAAAGGGCACCCAACCATGGATTTCACACTCAATGAAGAGCAAAGCGCCATTCGCGATACGTGCAGGGATTTTGCTGAGCAAGAAATAAAACCATTGGCGGAAGAGATGGATGCCACCAGCTCATTCCCATATGCGCTGATCCGTAAAATGGGTGAGATCGGTTTATTAGGTTTGCCCTTCCCGGAAGAATATGGTGGCGCAGGTGCCGATTTCCTTTCCTATTGCCTTGCCATCGAGGAAATCTCGCGCGGCGATGTCTCCGTCGGCATCACCATGGAGGCCCATATCTCTCTAGGTGCGACCCCTTTCTACCTCTTCGGTAGCCAGGAACAGAAAGAGCGCTTCCTGCTCCCTCTGGCCCGTGGCGAACAGTTATGGGCCTTTGGCCTCACTGAACCAGAAGCTGGCTCCGATTCCGGAGGCACCCAGACCCGTGCGGTCCTACTAGATGGGCAATGGCATATCAATGGTTCGAAAGCCTTTATCACAAATGCCGGTACCGATATGACGACTGGCGTAACCATCACCGCCGTCACCGGGATGCGCCCCGATGGTCGCAAAGAAATCACTAACATTATTGTTCCCCGCACCACTCCTGGCTATGTCATCGGTAAACCCTATAAAAAGATGGGCTGGAAAGCATCCGATACGCGTCCTCTCGCTTTCGAGGAATGCGCCGTACCGGCAGAGGATATCCTCGGTCAACGTGGTGATGGCTTCAAACAGTTTATGCAAATTCTCGATGCTGGCCGTATCGCCATTGCAGCCCTCTCCGTTGGCCTGGCTCAGGCTTGCCTGGATGAAGCCTTGAGCTATGCGAAGGAGCGCAAACAGTTCGGACAGCCTCTCAGCAAGTTCCAGGCCACTCAATTCAAACTGGCAGATATGGCAACCGAGATAGAACTGGCACGCCTCATGTATTATAAGGCCGCCTGGCTCCATATGCAGGGCAAACCCTTTACACGCGAAGCTTCAATGGCGAAACTCTTTGCCTCCGAGACCGCCAAACGTGCCGCCGATCAAGCCGTCCAGATTTACGGCGGCTATGGCTTCATGGACGAATATCCTGTCTCCCGCTACTGGCGCAGCGTCAAGGTGAATGAAATCGGTGAGGGTACCAGCGAAGTTCAACGTATGCTGATCGCTAAAATGCTTGGCTGCTAATGTGTGGGGCATGAGTTGGCCCTATCCGTTGCTACCAAATCAAGTATCGAGGTAGGGACCCGAATATTTCGCGCCAGCCGTGCCCGATTAATTCCTCAATCCTTTACTCAACACAAAAGAAATATAGAGCCGGGAATGCATATTCGTGCATTCCCGGCTCTATGACCTCACATGATGAGAAGTGAATGCCTGTTACGGCGTTGCAATTGGCGCTTTAGTTGGCCAGCTAAACGTACCAAACGTAATGGTGTTTCCCGCGCCTGGCGTATTCTGGTTGTTTGCATTGTTAGCTGAATTGGCTGCCCAGATGGTTGTATCGCCATTAACGGCTAGCAACGCTATGTTGTTTGGATTAGGGTTGGGAGGAACAGAATTAACAGGAATCATCTCTTTTGCAACAGCGTCATACATGCCAATTCCTCTGTTACTCTGCCACAGAAGGAAGCGCGAACCAGCCTGAGGTGACTGTACTACGTCGTTGATGGACGTCTGGATGGTACTGTCATCAAGCGCGGAAAACGCCTGTAGCGTACCCTCAAGCGATTGGTCAGGCAGTGAGTAGAATGTCGTATTGATTCTACCTGGAAGTGTTCCATTCGATTGCGTGTCTGGCGTTGCTGTTACGTCAGAACTCGCGTTCGCTGTAGCCTCTGGCATTGCAATATTCGCAATGGTAGCATTTTTGACTTTCTGCAAGAAAAGTATATTGTTTACAACCTGTGGATGGAACAATGAACCATCCGCCTGGAACAGGTAAGTATCGGTGTTTGTCTGATGGCCCCACGTACCATTTAAAGGTAAGAGTGCCGGACTGATCTTTTGTGTCCAGATATTGCTATGCAGCACATTATCATCGGTCATCCATTCCTCTGACCAGTAGATGCTCGTGCCGCTGCTATTAGCCGTTGGCGACGTAAGAATATGACCATTACTAACTGTTGCCAGTTCCGTAGCACTCGGGCTTTTCTCAGCATCTAATGTATAACGGATCAGATGTGATACACCTTGCTTATCAAACGCTGCCACGAGTACTATGTTCTGTCCCGACCAGACTCCCTCTACTGGCGTATGGAGCCAGGTGGGAGCAGTAGCCTCGTCAAATGTTCCCTTCTGTAGGAGAAGTGGCGTTGCGCTGGTAAGTGGGCTCCCTGGATCGCTACCCAGGTAGGTTGCCTCAAGGCTCCAGGTACGTATCTCATGTTCAGTCACGGTATGACTATGCGCATTTTTGTCGACTACCTGTTGCGGAAGATCAAAACGCAGCCAGATCAGCCAGTTATCAGAAGAGCTTAAAACAAGTAAGGGGCTGCTGCTGGCATTAGAAAGGAGGGGTGTACTTATCTTTGTCTGATTATCTAGTGTCGCGAGCATCCACCCACTGTTGCTATTGCCATACGCTGTATAGTAAATATTCTCTCGATTGCCTACAGCACTGACGATATGCGTATAGCTGGTCGCTGTTGTGTAATTTGTTGACGCAAGTTGGGAGATCTGGAGCGTGACTTTTCCAACATCAGGTACGCCGCGATTCGCTAAACTGACCAGAGAGACTAAGCCTCCCACCATGATAGCCATAAGAAATGCCGCCGCTATTGCAACAATTGCGAACGAATTCATCTTGATGGAACGGTGAGCTCTTCGCTGTTTGCGTGGTAGTTCGATAAGCGGTAATGGGCCTGTGTCTGCTGTTGAAAATGCAGCGATGTTATCCAGGACATCCTTTCCCTGTTCTTTAAGGTAAGGAGCCAGAAATGTAGGGACAGGGATAGATTGTTGGGAAGGCGGGGCTTGTTGAATGAAGCGTGTATGCTCTGCTACCAGTACTCGCATCAATTTTGTATGCGCTTCGGCAGGAAGCTGGATCTCTGGCAACGCGCGAAGCCGTTCACCAACAAGTTTCACTTGAACAAGAAATGTCCTGCACTCTGTACAATTGCTCAGATGCACTTCTAATGCAGTCGTATCCATCTGTCCGTTTTTCAGTTCACGATATGCGGCAAGCATTGTCCGCGCCTGACTACAGTTCAATCTTCACCGACCTCTTTTTGGTACAATCCGATGAACCGCTCCCTTGCTCTCATCAGGCGCATCTTGACCGCTGATGCGCTGATGTTGAGTACTTCCGCGATCTCTGCACAGGACAGTCCGTCATTCTCATACAGCCAGAGACAGACCGCATACTTCGGTGGCAATTGCTTGAAAACATGCTCCACAAGCTCACGATCAGCAACACGACTCTCAAACCGTCCACCATCGTAGCCGTTACGTTCATACATTGCACTGACTGAGCTTGCACGCGCCTCATTGCTACCGTTCTCATCACTGCTCGTATTGAAACCATCGGCGGCACCTCCTGAGTCCGAAACGACTCCGGCACCTACGCCACGGTCTTCGTTAAACAGCGAGAGTGGTAGCCACGCGATCAGCCGTCGTCTCCGTAGGGTATCTGTGGTGGTGTTGGTTGCTATGCGATAGAGCCATGCCGACAGCGCCCCCGGTTGTACAACGGTTCCTCCTAACAATGCTTTGTATGCTTTAACGAATACATCTTGTGCAAGATCGCAGGCCTGCTCACGGTTGCCGATGAGATGGTAGATGAAATTCGTGATTGGAACCTGGAAGCGTTGAAAAATCGCGTCGAAGTCCTCTACATTGACTTTCTCTACCTGCTGTACTTGTTCTGGCTGTGCAGTCGTGGTTGTAGGTGGTGGAGAGGTTTGTAACGCCTCTACCTTTTCCGCCTCTTCGCTCGCTACACTTCCATTCTCATCTGCTGATAGCTGACCCTGGGAACGGCCTGCGTGTTCGTCACCTTGTGACAAACGTAAATTCCTATTCGTATTGTAGAAACGGATAGAGGTATCCATTGGTTACATCTACCTTATCGTAAAAAGCAGGTGCTTAATAATAACATATCTGAAAAACAATCTTCTCTTTAGTAAGCATAGCATATGTATCCAGAAAACGCTGTGAACTGGCACACAGGGGCAAAGACATTTGGCAAACTACTCCCCGTTACATATACGACGACTGTGTCATCAGGTTTCAAAAATGTCGTGCTAACACAGAACGAATACTCATGCGGCTCAGTATAACATATGATCTGTCGTATCCGTGTCTTCTTAGCCGTATTGGGTACGTTCCTGCTCAGGCTTGCCATCATCCCCAGTTTCTGCTACCATATCGTTCATGGATATACACTTGCAAGGTTGGGGTATCGTCGGGCACGAGCGCCCAATCGATATGCTACGCCGCACTATCGCAGCACAACAGGTACGCCATGCTTATCTCTTTACCGGATCACCTCGTATTGGGAAAGGATTGCTTGCTCGTCGTTTTGCGCAAACTCTGCTTTGTACCGGCAATCCTGATCCTCTCATCCCTCCAACCGATCCGTGTAATGCCTGTCTCGCCTGCCGTAAGGTGATGCATGGCAACCATCCAGACGTGCACATTGTGACGAAGGCAGCGGATAAGCAATTTATTCTCATTGAGCAGATCCGTGTGCTCCAAAGCGCTTCGTCTCGCCGTACTCTGGAAGGGCGACGCAATATTTTTATTATCCAGAATGCGCACGAAATGAATCCGCAGGCCGCCAATTGTCTCTTGAAAACGCTGGAAGAGCCCGAACCCGATGTTGTGCTGCTGCTGACAGTTCCTGACGCTGGTCTCCTCTTGCCAACCATCCTCTCGCGCGTGCAACAAATCCCCATGCAGTTGCTCACGAATTCTCAGATCCGGACCGCGCTGCACCAACATTGGGAAGTTGAAGCGCGGGATGCCGAGTTAATTGCAGCCCTTGCAGCAGGCCGTATGGGCTGGGCTGTACAGGCCGTAGAAGACGATGAGATGCTGGATGAGCGCAAATCTCAATTGGAACTGCTCGCGAAATTACCTTCTCATAGCAAAATACAGCGCTTTGATATGGTGCAGCACCTCAGCACCGAATCCGAGAAAATCGATGCCCTGCTTGATCTCTGGCTCCTCTGGTGGCGCGACCTGGTCCTGGCGGCTAACAATTGCCTGGACCTGACCGTAAATGTGGATATGCGCGACCTCTTAAAAAATCAGGCGGCGAAACTTGGCTCAAGCGAAGCTGAACGTATGATCCGTGCTATACTACAGACCAGGGAAGCCATCGAACAGAACGTGAACGCACGTGTCGCGCTCGAAGTATTAATGCTCGATATGCCCAAAATTTCGTGATATCGTTCTGTCAACGTTCATGTATGATGTAGGGGTGCCATTTATAAACCCGTGCGGCCAAATAAACCCGCGTTGCCGATGGTGTAGGGGTGCCATTTATAAACCCGTATGCGATTGATCGCGCCCGTGTTAGCCGGATCACCACAACGAAGAGGAGTGCTTGATGCAAAGCGATTTCCAACACCTGCTTGTCCGGCAGGAAGAAGGTTTTGTAATTCTTACGATGAACCGTCCAGAGGTTCTCAACGCCTTCAACGATCTTATGTTACAAGAACTGACCGAGGCCGTTGCGTCCGCCGCACAGGATGAGACGATTCGCTGTGTGGTAATTAACGGAGCTGGCAAAGCCTTTGGCGCGGGCCAGGATATTAATGGATTCGCCACCGTTCATACAAGCGGAGAACCTATTAAGGTCAGCGAACACCTCGCAAAATATCATCGCCTGATCCAGCTCTTTCAGGAGATGCCCAAACCTGTAATTGCCGCCGTTCATGGCGTTGCCGCTGGTATCTCTTGCAACATTGCCCTGGCCTGCGATCTGCGTATCGCCGTCGATAACGCACGCTTCGTAGAGGCGTTTGCGCGCATTGGCCTGGTTCCTGATGGTGGTGGTGCCTATTTCCTGCCCCGCCTGGTTGGTCTGGGAAGAAGCTCTGGAGATGGCTCTTCTGACCGATGAGATCAGCGGTTCGGAGGCGGAACGCATTGGCCTGGTCAATAAAAGCGTTCCTCCCGACGAGTTTGAGGCGTTTACAATTACCCTGGCGCAACGCCTGGCGCAGGGACCGACGCGTGCCTATGGCCTGATCAAAGAACTTATGTATCGTTCGCTCGATAGCGATCTGCAGACCTCTCTTCAACTTGAAGGTGAAATGCAGGATATTGCTATGAGTACCGCCGATCATCGCGAGAGCGTCCGCGCCTTCCTTGAAAAACGCCAGGCTAATTACAGCGGACAGTAGTAGTATGGCCCGTATCGATAATTTACCCTACAGCAATATTCAGATGCAGGGGACACATCGTCGTCAATGGCTGCAGCAGCACTCTCCGCACCATTTGCAGCAATGTGCCTCCCTGGTCGCTCATGCCCTCCACCAGCGTGATCCGGCCACATCACAAAGCTCGCTTGTCCTGGGCGCAGGTGCCTGTACCGAAGTTCCCCTGGCTGAGTTGAGCCGCTCATCTGATGAAGTAGTCCTTGTCGATCTTGATCTCACCGCTATGCGACAGGGAAGGGATGAGCTCACCTCTGCTGCATTACGTAAACAGATACGGCTGGTGCAGTGCGATATCAGTGGAGGAGTAAGCGGCAAGCTCGCTCGTTTGATTGCACAGCAGAACTGGCAGGAACGCATCTCTCAAGGAGCACACGCTGTTTTTGATGCCGCAGCGCTCTGCCTGGAGCAATGTCCCATCCCTGATCCTCCTCAGATGCAAGAACTCCCAGCAGGAGATTTTGGCATTGTTGTAAGTTCCCTGGTTCTTACACAACTTTTCAGCTATCCTATCCTTGATGTGCTCGATTCCCTCCAACGTATCGCGCCCTCCTTGCTCAATGAGCAGGAGCGCCATCGCCGCTATCAGGATGCCGCCCAGAACTTTCGTATCCGTATCATCAATGCACATCTGCGCATGTTGCGTACGTTCTTAGACACAGGTGGTGTTGCTGTCTTGCTCACGGATATGCGAGGCTTTGTCTTCAATGTACACGGCACCGATCATGACACCACTCATCGCCGTACCTTGCCTCTTGTCCCACGCGTCTTTCCCGACCTTGTGCGAGGCGCTTTTGCGATAGTGGAAGAAGCGCAATGGGAGTGGCTAACCGATCTACCCACGAAAGATCGCCCTGGCCGAGGATATGAGGTCGCAGGTTATGTACTGTCGAGGGTCGCCATACCGGGGTAGGGGCGTCACCTTGCGTCATTGACTCCAACAAATTGCAGAAAGACAAGAAAATCAAGCATCCATTCCACAAGAAGAGAACGTTGTACCACAATGTCTCTATTTCCCGTTAGAGAAACAGGGAACATTTTCATGAAAAGACCTCAATAGCAAGAAAACATCCATGGAGACAAATATGCTTTCGCTAAAGAAACCGCTTTCACCTGCTTTACACATATCATTGCGCGTTGTATTTATAGTTCTGTTCATAGTTGCGATTATCTTACGCATATGGTTGTATCAAGTACAAACCAGCGACTATACATTTTTTCTCAGTCAGTGGTATGACTTCATAAAAAACAATGGCGGGTTTGCAGCATTTAAATCCAATTTCTCCAATTACAATGTTCCATACCTTTATTTGCTTGCCTTGACGACGTACTTGCCCGTCTCAAAACTTATCGCGATTAAAACTCTCTCGGTGCTATTTGATGGCTTGCTAGCCCTTTTTACCTACCTCATTCTTAACGAGCGCTATAAAGGCTCTTATCTGCCAATCGTAGGTGCGTTGGTCGTCTTATTTGCTCCCACTATTTTTATTAATAGTGCGGCCTGGGGACAGGCTGACGCAACCTATGCAGCGTTTTGCCTTGGTAGCCTCTATTTTCTGCTCAAAGAGCGACCAGGATGGGCCTGTGCTTTCTTTGCCCTGGCGATCTCCTTCAAACTCCAGGCAATTTTCTTTGCGCCTGTCCTCCTGGTCCTCCTCTTGAAAAGAAAGCTTCCATTGAAGTATCTCGTTCTTATCCCACTGATCTTTCTGCTGCTACTGGTCCCGGCCTTCATTGCAGGGCGCAGCGCATGGAGTCTGCTCACCATCTACCCTGGGCAGGTCAGTACTGGTGGCGTAGGTGGAGGAGGCCAATTTAACAGGGGAGCAGGCGGTTTTCCAGGAGGAAGTGGACAGTTTAACAGGGGAGCAGGCGGTTTTTCAGGAGCAAGTGGAGCAGGCGGCATTCCAGGAGGAACGGGTCCATTTAATAGAGGAACAGGAGGTTTCGGCGGTAGAAATTTTTCATCTTCGTCGTTAACTTTTAATGCCCCTACATTCTATCAATGGCTCCCGGCAAACGCTGCTGGATATTGGAAGTGGATCGGAATTATCCTGGCCGGGGCAGTTGTTGTCCTTGTCTCCGCCCTGGTCTGGGCCAGCAAGCAAAAATTTACAGCATCTCTTTTGCTCAAAGTCACACTCGTGTTTGCTCTTGCTATCCCATTTCTGTTGCCTGAGATGCATGAACGCTACTTCTACCTGGCAGACGTAGTATCTATCATCTATGCCTTCTACTTCCCCCGCTACTTTTTTGTAGCCATCATAGTGCAACTCTGTTCTCTGCTCAGCTATGCGCCATACTTTCTGAACCGGCAGGTGGTCGGTCTTTCATATGTAGCTGTCGCAGTTCTCGCCGTTACCATCGTGACGATGACTGATCTCATACTGACACTGTATCCCGAGATCAGGAAAAGGAAAGTTGTGCCGGTTGCATCTTCTGATGAGATATTACCAGAGATGGTAGATGAGGTTGTATCATCTTAAATGGCTTCCCTACCTTGATTGCGCGTTTTCCCTGTAAAAATGGGTTGGCGAGAAAACTGCAAGCGGGGCAGCTCTACGGTTTTCGGGCCAGATTGTAAAATTGATGCCTACGGATTTCTAAAATTCCTCTTGACTCGCCCTCCTCAACCGAGTATACTTGACACATCACATACTCTAATTCGTCGCGAGGGACGAGTACATGTCGAGCTGAAAAACCAGCGAGTCGGTGATGGTGAGAGTCCGACGCTTCAAATCGCATGGAATGCCTCCCTCTGATCCGTTGCATACACTCAATGGATCGCGATGCAGGGAAGAACACTACAACGCTTCTTATGCAATGTAGCCAGTAATCCTTGCCGGTAGCCCTCCGTTACCTGGGGGCAGGGCATCGAACGCGTGGCGCGATTTTCATAAACGTTAATCTCGTTTGCTATACTGTTCTGTGCCTGTAAAGAGGGAACTCGCACTTTTTTGATGCGCCAGCTTCCAATTCAGGTGGTACCACGGGCTACAGAAGAAGAAATTTCAGCCCGCCCTGAGCAAATATGCTCAAGGCGGGCTTTTTGTTTGCCCGTTCACCCATTGTACGGGCACCATTTATAAACCCGTGTACCATTTATAAACCCATAAAGGAGTAGCACAACATGACGACCAATAGTATTCATTCCCTGACATCGCCCGAGATCGTTGAGCGGTACCTCTCATTCTTTCGTGCGCGTGGTCATAGCGAGTTGCCTGGAAGCCCTTTAGTGGTTCCTGGTAACACCACATCATTCATCATTGCAGGTATGCAGCCATTATTACCTTACCTGCGTGGACTGTTAACGCCGCCATCGTCCCGGCTCACCTCGCTCCAACGTTGCCTGCGTACGTACGATGCCGATGCAGTCGGCACCAATAGCAAGAACAATACCTCCTTTCATATGTTAGGCAACTGGTCGATAGGCGACTATGGAAAACGCGAGGCGATTGAAATGGCGCTCGATCTGCTCCTCAACGTCTTTGCCCTTGATCGGTTTCAACTCTGGATAACGGTTTTCGCAGGCGATGCAGAACTGGGCATTCCACTAGATGAAGTAGCGATTTAGGAATGGCAACGTGTGGGAATACCCCAGGAACGTATTGTTCTGCTCGGTTCTGAAGATAATCTCTGGACGATGGGTGGTCCCGGTCCCTGTGGTCCTTGCAGCGAAATTTTTGTTGATCGCGGCGTAAATCCTACCTGCACTTCGCCAATCTGCCACCTGGTTGTCCCTGTGAGCGCTTTCTAGAGATCTGGAACCTTGTTTTTATGGAATATGAACGTCCATCCGTAGGGCCACTCGTTCCCTTACCATGGCACAATGTTGACACTGGCATGGGACTTGAGCGTATGGCGGCTGTACTGCAAGGCGCGGAATCTGTTTTCTCGATAGATATGTTCCAGCCAGCATTAACGCGCCTGACAGAAATCGCGTCACCCGGCCAGATCAGTGAGACTTCCATGATGATACGGGCGCGTCGCATGATTGTGGATCATACACGGGCGATGCTGCTAGCCGGACTGACGGGTGTTTTACCTGGACGCGATGGACGTGGTTCGGTCGTACGACGTTTGGTCAGGCGTGCGGCACGTCAGGGTCGTATGCTTGGTATCACACGACCATTCCTGAGCGAGTTATTACTCCCTCTCGTACAGGGCCATGGCTCCTTGCTTACGCTTGAGGAGCAGCGGCAGGTACCTTCTCTCATGCAGATTCTTATGCAGGAAGAGAAGATGTTTGAACGTGTTCTGACGACAGGTTTACGTGACCTTTCGCATCTCAAACCCACCTCAGATGGCCTTGTAGCTGGCAGAGAGCTCTTCAGGTTACAGGCGGAAAAAGGGTTCCCAGCGGACCTTGCAGGCGAGGTTCTGGCAGAACAAAATATGCAGGTCGATTGGTCAGACTACGAACGTGCGGCAGAAGAGCACCGTCGAATAAGCCGTGTCAGTGCACCGAACCATTTCCATCTTTCCAATAGTCATGAGGTGATATCTCTACCTTTAGATTAGTAGAGGTGCGCCATTTACAAGCATCCGTTGATACTAAATCATATGCCCGTCACGCCCGAGGAATTCCTACCCTGTTTCCTATTTCACAGGCCACGGCAAATCAAAATCGCGTCGTTTGATCTTTGCATAACGCTTATTTGCCTCGTCATGCCATACAATCCCTTCGATCTCATGCGCTGTCAGATAGTCCTTGATGCTCTCAAAGCTCACCTGCTGCGGAAAATCAAGCAACCGTTCGGGACGAAATGAGAATGGATAAAGGACTCTAGTATCTTGATTGCTAATCATTTATCCATCAAATGATGATGTGACAGCAATGTCCTATAGAAAATACAACTAGTTTATGATAACCTGAAGTTGAGCAGAAAGATGTCATGGATGAGCTTAGTAAATCTATAGAGGAATAAATATTTCTTAAGGAGAAGCTAGTATACAAGGAAGAGGTCTTCTGCCATTTCATTAGTAGGCTGCCTATTAGCGTTTGTGCTTATGGTGAGCAGTTCCATCTTCTTTTTCCCTTCTAGAGCAAAGGCAGCTTCAGGAACGATTGTCGTGCATAGTGTGGAAAGTCCCCAAATTCCAGTAGGACAGAAAGATACAGAGACTGCGACTTGTGGGAGCAGCGAGCAAATGGTGGGAGCAGGATTTTCTGGAAATGCCTTTGAGGGAGCATTAAACATTACAGAAAATTATCCGTCGGCTACTAATGCTTGGTCAGTAACTGTTGATAACACAACAGGACCAAGTTGGGCCCAGGTGACTGTGAGCGTCTATTGTCTCCAGGCAGATTACTCGATAGCAACGATCATTGTCCATGCATCAGGAACAGGAACAACGGCTGTCAGCTGTCCCACTGGATCGGCTCTTGTCAGTGGTGGGTATACATCAGGTGGTGGAGTATCGGCCCCCAATGGCAATGGATGGGAGGCAAATGCAACTGATGCATATGCATTATGCGCGACTCGGAACTTTATCCCGGCTCCGAGCACATCAGCTAAATTCATATCTCCTGATATTATGGGGGAGAATAGCGTTGGCACTGCGAGTTGTGGCACGGGGCAACTGAGCACAGGGGGTGGCTTCACCAGTTTTGGGGTCCCAATTATTGGTAGTAATGGAACCTCGACAAGCTGGTCTATTACAGCTGCTGCAGCATATACTCCAACTTCTGTGACGGCCTGGGCTGTATGCGTCTATCCTCCAACAACAGGTATCCATATTGCCTATCATGTGAACGGACAGTGGCCGGGCGGTTTCTCAACAACCATTGCAATAACTAATAAGAGTACCATAAAGATTCAAGGATGGAAGTTGCAGTTTTCATTTCCGGGAGATCAAATGATCACTCAGCTCTGGAATGGTAACTTTAGTCAGTCAGGGCAACAGGTAACGATTCTCAACATGAGCTATGATGGGACGATTGAGCCTGGACAAACACTTACTCTAGGTTTCAACGGTACGTGGAAATTGAATAATATCGACCCAACGACATGTTTATTCGTAAGCTTGCATTTGTTGTAGCAGAAACGCCAGTTTATCGGCCAACTCTGCCTCCAACTGGTGCTTTGTCGATCCCATGCCGTGACCACCCTGCTCCTCGACACGTAGCAATATCGGTTTTCTCGAACTGGTGGCTGCCTGGAGACGTGCTGCTATCTTGGTTGCCTGCCAGACAACAACACGTGGATCGTTGAGTCCTGTAGTGAGCAGGACGGCTGGATAGCTGACACCATCTTTTACCTTGTGGTAGGAATCGACAATGGAGAGTCCTTTGAAACCCTCTTCGGTACTCACACTCCCAAATTCTGGCACATTGGGCGGTCCGTTCTCGCTGGCTTCAAAACGCAAGGTGTTCGTAACACCCACACGTATAACCATCACGGACCATAAATCCGGCCTTTTTACCAACGAGCCTCCACTAGGAATTCCTCCGGCGCTTGTTCCTTCACCCGCGAGTCGTTCTGGACGTGTATACTTTTGTGCAACCAGGTACTCTGCACAGGCAATGAAATCATCAATCGTATTTTGCTTGTTAAGCTTCTGCCCCGCTTTATGCCATTCCTCACCATATTCACCACCACCACGTATATGTGCCACGGCATAGACACCACCACGTTCGTACCATGCAAGCATAGCTGGCGAAAATGTGGGATCAATAGTCAGACCATAAGAACCATAGCCCGTCAGGAGCGTTGGATTGTTTCCATCCAGCTCCAAACCTTTTTTATGAATGATAGAGAGTGGAATCAATATACCATCTTTTGCCGCTACCTGAACTTCATGTGCCTCTATCGCACTAAAATCGACAGGCGATGGCGCAAGCCAGCCACTATCCTGCACTGTGTTCTCCGTACTATCATACAGGTAGATACGTGGTGAGATCGTCCAGGAGGTCAGTTGCAGGAGTACGGTTGGACTTGAGGAAATACTCGCAACTCCTGTAAGAGATCCAGCGAACGGCAACGGTATCTCTTCTAATGAACCTCCATGAAGCGCAATCCGTCGCATCCGTGTAATACCACCATCAAGATCTCTGGTGAGCAAGTAATTCCCTGCGACGAAGAGTTGCTGGATAACAACCTTACTCTCAGGTATCACGGTAGTGGCGTTTGCCAGATCAGGCGATTTGAGCGAGGTGACGATAATTTTATAGCGTGGAGCATCCTTATGTGTTTTGAGATAGATGGTATCGCCCACAAAGGAAAAATCCGATACAGCATCTTCAATATCTGCAACTTTTGTCCAGGTACAGGTTTCTGGCTCTGTGATCATGCTACATGGAGCTGCATACAACGTAAGTTCATTAAGTACACCGTGTTCAACTATGCCAATCATCCAATCGCTGCGGGGTGAGGTGACAAGGAATGGTACATCCTCACGGGCGATCTCCACATTACTGTTCACGCCACGGGCAAACACTGCTCTATCTTGCTCTGGATCGTGGCCCAGTTGATGCAGATATGTTTTACTGTTATTGTACAATTCCGTCTCTGGAGCACCAGGAGGCAGTTCAGCTAAGCGATGATAAACAAACGACTGGTTATCCTCTAACCAACTGACCCCGCCAAAGCGAACTTCGCTAATAGCCAGGTCAAGCGTTTTTTTGCTGTCGACCTCTAGAACATGTAACGTGCTGTTTTCAGAACCACCCTGCGAAATACCATAAGCCACACGCTCTCCATCTCTGGAAGGGGCATACCAATCAATGGCTGTATGGACCTTGCCCACCAGCGTATTTGGATCAAAAAGTACAATCTCCTCTGCATCCTTGCTTTTACGTACAACCAGCTTGCCCAGCTTTTCGCCTGGATCGCGTCGTAGATAAAAGAAGCGCTCACCCGTAAAAGAGAAATTATAGAAGGTAGGAGAGGCATCGCCTAACTCTGCGATGCGCTTCGCTAGCGTCTGGCGCTCAGGAATAGCATCCAGGTATTCTCTCGTATAGGTTCCCTGTGCCTCAACCCATGTGTGCAGTTCCGCTCCCTTCCAATCTTCCATCCAGCGATACGGATCTTCGATTGTTGTCCCAAAGTATGTATCTGTAACGATCTCTTTCCGTGCAACTGGCTGTTCCATAGTTCCTTCTCTTTCTTGAATTACTGTAATGCTGCTACTTCCGCCAATGCCTGCTCAAACAACTCCGTAGCCTCATCAATATCAGCCTTCGTCAAAATCAGCGGTGGAATCATACGTAACGTATTTGTACCTAGATTATTGAGCAGCAAGCCCTTTTCTCGCGCCTTCTCAACAATAACAAATGCCAGGTTGTTTTTAACATTAACTGCTCGCATCAATCCAATACCACGTGGCGCATCAATAAAATCGTACTTCTCGCAGAACGCCTCAAGCTTACTCCCCCAGTAATCGCCCATCTTCTTTGCATTCTCTAACAGGTTTTGCGCAAGAATGGTGCTGATGGTTGCCACACCGGCTGCACATGCTATTGGATTGCCCCCGAAAGTGGTTCCATGATCGCCAGGAACAAATATATCTGTGCGTGGTCCTGTGAGCATAGCTCCAATCGGCATGCCCCCTGCCAGTCCCTTTGCCATCGTGATGATATCGGGTCGTGCATCGAAATTCTCCCAGCTAAAGAACTTGCCCGTGCGTCCCATACCGGCCTGCACTTCATCACTGATCAGGACAAGGTTCTGCTCATCGCACCATGCACGCAACCCCTGCATAAATTCTTTACTCGCGGGCCATATTCCACCCTCACCCTGCACTGGCTCGACCAGGATCGCGACCGTCTTTGCACTGGTCGCCTTCTTAACGGCCTCCAGATCATTAAACGGAACCTGCTTGAAACCATCGGGAATTGGTGCCCATGTCGCTTGATACGCTGGCTGTCCGGTTGCAGCCGTAGTCGCCAGTGTGCGTCCATGGAAGCTGTTATCCATGCTGATAATTTCGTAAGCACCGTTACGCTTCAATCGTCCATACTTACGTGCCAGCTTGAATGCGCCCTCGTTTGCTTCTGCACCGCTGTTGGAGAAAAATGAGCGCATCCCACCACTACACTGGGCCAGCAATTCCGCGAGCTCAATCTGCCGCGTGTTGTAATACAAGTTAGAGACGTGCACAAGTTGCGTGACCTGGTACTGCACCGCCTCCACGATTGCAGGATGACAATGACCCAACACATTGACGGCGATGCCTGCTACAAAATCGAGGTACACCTTCCCGTCGCTATCCCATACGCGTGTTCCCTCGCCACGTACGAGTGTTAGTGGATAGCGCTTGAATGTTCCCTGGTAATATTGTTTCTCAAGCGCAACCCAGTCGCGTTTATTGGTCTCTGTTGTGGTCATTGCCTTTTTCCCTTTCCAAAATATGGTGTATCACTTGCTGCTGATGTATATTGAAAAAATCCCAGGTCTCGCGTTGCATCTCATGTAAACAATCGCCGATCTGGGAAACGGAGAAGCTATTAATAGCTTTTACTGCCTTCGTTTTATTGAATGTTCTCACGATTGTATGGCGGCTGCAATTGTGAAGGCAAGGGATAATTGCTATTGCGCGGCAACGGTAAGCTTTTTAGCCCCTCAGCCGTAACCTCGACATCTGGTATCCCCGCCAGAATCGAAGGCGACTCATACTGCTCATCGTCGAGTTGCTGGTTGAAGAGCGACTCGAAGAGCCGTCCCTCCAGCGTTTCCTCTTTGATCAGGCGTTCACTAATCAAAATCATGCGCTTCTTATTTTGTTGCAGAATGTTATACGCCTTATCGAACGCTTCCTGAATGATACGCCTGACTTCCTCGTCGATCTCGCGTGCAGTCTGTTCGCTATAGTTGCGCTGCTCACCAAAATCACGTCCCAGAAACACCAGTTCTTCTTTGTGACCCAGCGCCAGTGGTCCGATGCGGGCGCTCATACCGTACTCGGTGACCATCGAGCGTGCAATTTTGGTAACGCGTTCGATATCATTTGATGCGCCTGTTGTGACCTCGCCAAAGGTAAGCAGTTCTGCAACATGTCCACCAAGCGCATAGGCCAGCATATCCTCAAATTGCGGCTTGCTCCACAGGTAGCGATCTTCGGTCGGTAGCAGCATGGTGAAACCACCAGCCTGTCCACGTGCCACAATCGATACTTTATGTACTGGATCAGTGTTGGGTAACATGCGTGCAACCAGTGCATGCCCCACCTCGTGATAGGCCGTAATCGCCTTTTCACGCTCGCTGATGATGCGACTCTTACGAGCTGGACCGGCAACGACGCGATCAATGGCTTCTTCGAGTTCGCTCATACCCACTTTACGTTTGTTACGCCGCGCAGCCAGAATCGCAGCTTCATTAAGCAGATTGGAAAGATCGGCCCCAGAGAAGCCGGGCGTCTGTTTTGCCAGCGTCTCCAATGAGATGCTTGTTTCCAACGGCTTGCCTTTGGCATGCACCTGTAGAATCGCAGTGCGCCCACGAATGTCAGGCCGATCGAGCACGATCTGGCGATCAAAGCGGCCAGGACGCAATAATGCAGGATCAAGCACGTCTGGTCGGTTAGTTGCGGCAATCACAATAACATTCGTGTTGGTATCAAAGCCATCCATCTCTACCAGAATCTGGTTGAGTGTCTGCTCTCTTTCATCATGTGAACCGCCCAAGCCTGCACCTCGCTGGCGACCAACGGCATCGATTTCATCAACGAAGACGATGCAGGGACTGTTGCGTTTGGCTTGCTCGAACAGGTCGCGCACACGGCTGGCACCCACTCCCACGAACATCTCTACAAATTCAGAACCACTGATGCTGAAAAAAGGCACGCCAGCTTCACCGGCGACCGCACGGGAAATAAGCGTCTTTCCCGTTCCCGGCGGACCAACCAGGAGCAGACCCTTTGGAATACGAGCGCCAAGGGCAACGAATTTTCGGGATATTTGAGGAACTCGACAATCTCTTGTAGCTCCTGTTTGGCCTCTTCAACACCTGCAACCTCGGCGAAGGTGATCGTTGGCTTATTTCCCATAAACATACGTGCCCGGCTCTTCCCAAAAGACATTGCCTGGTTGTTTGAACCCTGAGCCTGGCGCAGTATAAAGACCAGAAATGCTCCAAAGAAAATAAAAGGGATAAGAGTACCCACTACACCAAGTAATCCCACAAAAGGACTTGGCTGCTGGTATTCTAATATGAGTCCATTGCCGCTCGTATAATTGATATTGTTGTCCTTCAAGACCTGCGTAGTATCGAAACCTGAGGTAATGGTTGCTGCTTCCTTCTCGGCATCTGGTCCCGTTCCCCTGGTCAGTGTTAATGTGTCGCTGCTCACGCTAAGCGTGTCCTGGTGCTTCCCTTTGTCAAGTTGAATGCTATGTAAAATGCTGGACACATCCACCTGTTTAATATTGGATTGGGGACGGAAAATGAAGACCGCAATCAGAACGATGACCAGCAGGATCAGGAGCCAGAAAAGGCTCGTTCTGAGCCATTTCCCATTTGTTAACATCAGGGCTCCTCTCTATAACCTACGGCTAGAATGTGCGCGGGTAACATGTAACCTCTTCCATCAAAAATATGCGGATATACTGCCTGTCATTCGAAGGTTGATTCTTGTGTGCTCTATTATAGCACATGGACGCTTTTTTGCCCATTTTGAGACCTCTTTCGACAATACAAACTCAGAATTTGGGCGTGGTAACGCGGGTGTCTTTGTTCGTCTTTGTCCTATGTATACGGCCTGAATGATGTCTTTTCTGGTGTCAGTTCGTGGGTCTTTCTTGTGTTGGTCGATGCTCGTTATTAGCGGGTTGAGTCAGTATTTCAATTGTTCTTTCGGCACTGGGAAATAGCAGTCTCCGAAACTAGTATCATGGTCTTCCTGAAATTGTCTACGTTGAGTAATTACTGATTGCTTGCTTATCCGAGCAATCGCATCAAATTTTTCAAATGGCTTACAGAGTAATCTATTCTTCTGTCGCTCCCCTGCTTGCCGGTTTTGCTTCCTTCCAGGCCATCCAGAGGCTTAGCATGGATAAGGGAGAGTATCCACCATTTGGAACTGATATCGGTCGTCCTGGGCAAGTTGACGAGCTGTGCCTATATCCTCTGGCTCACCAATCACCTGAAACTGCACACCAGGAAACATTTCCTGCAAGCGGTACTTTTGCAACGCATGCTTAAATGGGTGATGTCAATACCAAACCACTTCCGATCCAGTTTTTGTGCTGCGGCAATGGCAGTTCCGCATCCACAAAAGAGATCAAGAATAACATCGCCAGGATTGCTACTTGTCTGAATAATACGCTCTAATAAAGCAAGTGGTTAAGGGGGAGTAGGAATTGAAAAGTGCCGGAAGCGAGCAATTATCACGTCATCCTGGTGCTTTTAAAGCGGTCTTCTGAGGGATGTTCAATTAGCCCCTTTCTAAGGGGGCGATAATATTTTTACTGAGTAAAAGTGGCTAATGCAACGTTTTTCTATCTTTGTGCGATGGAAAGGTGAGATCTCAAAACACTGAGAGGAAAGTATGGAAGTCCCACATAAAGTCGCTGCGGATGGCTCGCCGGTGGGCCGTCTTTATGAGCAGCATGGTCCGGCGCTTTTTGCTTATTTGAGCCAACAGACCGAGTCGCACGAAGCAGCGGAGGATGTGCTGGTGGAAGTCTTCGTGGCCGCGCTTGAGATGGAGAGGTTTGTCCGGATGAGCGAAAAAGAGCAGGTGTCCTGGCTCTGGCGCGTAACACGGAACAAGGCGGTGGACGCTTATCGCCGCTCACGGGTTCGGCGCGGGCTGGATCTGAGCTTGGTAGCTGACTATATCGACGATAATAAGGAACGCTCTCCCGAGCTAATTATGCTGCAACGAGAGGCGTCCGCGCTTTTACAGACCTATCTGGATCGGCTTTCTCCTGGCCAGCGGAAGGCTATCCAACTGCGTTTCGCTCATGGCCTGCGTAGTTCGGAGATTGCGACGGTGATGGGCAAACGCGAGGGGAGTGTGCGATCGCTCCTGGCTCGCGCGCTCAATTACTTGCGCACGCTCTACGAAAAGGAGCAGGAAGAGGAGCATTTATGACACAAAATCGCGATTTTTTCAAACCCGAGAGTGTGGATGAGCAGGTTGAACGGTTTTCCTCGCGTCAGCCAGGCGAACCAACGCACCTGGAACAGAGCAGAGCGCCTTCTCAAGCGGAAACGCGCCACGTCAGGGATTTCCCGGCGAACGAGGATGAGCAGGACGCATCAGCGCGTCTGGTCAAGGAACTCCAGACCTTTTACAGGCTGATTACGAGCAAAATCGAGCCTTCCTCGCGCGTGCCAGGCGGCGGATCGCGACTCACCAGTTCGCTAAATATGATGTCAATCAGTTGCGGAACCCGATGGATTCCGCGCATATACAACGTTTTTCTCAAGAAAGGACTCGTAAGATGCAATCTCCCCGTTCAGTGGAGCAGTTTGCGGGCAGAAGGCTGTCTCGCGGATTTGGTCTGTTGGCTGCAGTCCTGGTGGCAGGACTGCTGGTGAGCACCGTGGCTGTGGTGCTCACCCTCAAACACGGCCAGCAGGGCGGCCTGGGTATTGGCATAGTAAAGGCGACCGCGACCAACATACCTACGCCTACGCCAGTGCCCATTGGCACGATACTCTCTACGCGAAAATCTCCGGCGGGAAGCAATTTCGGTTCAGTCGCGTGGTCGCCAGATGGCACGCGCATGGCCGCGTCGGCTATAGACCCGAAAACCGGCAATACACTGCTCTACATTTGGGAAACCGCAAGCGGGAAGGATCTTCTGACCGTTCACCTGGATGTGGCGAGCCTCGATGAAGTGCTCTGGTCTCCAACAGGCAAGTACCTGGCGCTGGACAACTTGCAGACCATCGTGATCGTTGATAGCAAGAGCGGTGTGGTTGTCAAAACAATTGATTACTCGCCTCCAATGACCTTCAAAGCTCCCGACACGAGCCAGCAGCCCTGGCTTGCCAGCAACGCCCCTCTTGGTGGCGGATTTGGCTTTTATTCTGTGGCTTGGAGCCCGGACGGTACGTTCCTGGCGGTCGCGGTCTCTGATATCACTACCGGGAGAGTTGTGCTGCTTGATCCGCGGACCGGCGTGGTGAAAACGACTTTCCACGAGCAGGCGCGAACCGTCGGGTTCCCGCTCTCCTTCTCCAGCGACGGGAAGTATCTGGCTGTGTCCTACCCAAATGACTCGACAATTGTGGTTTGGGATGTAGCTACGCAGCACGTTGTCTTTGTGTTAAACGGTACTCAGTCCATGATCATTGCGTGGCAGCCTGGTACCCATAAGCTAGCGCGAAGTACATCTACCTCGGTGGAGCTCTGGGATGTAGACGTACAAAAGTTGCTCAAGACCTATAAAGGGGGGTGGGCTTTTGCCTGGTCGCCTGATGGAAAGGAACTGGCGACGTACACCTCGCCTTTAGCTAATCCATTTTCCCAGACAAAAACGAGCAAAGTGACTATCCTCGACGCGGACACTGGAGCTCGGGTCGGGCTTTATACCAGCCAGAGCCAGATGATCTTCTCAGCTTCCTGGTCGCCCAATGGCCGCTCTATCGCCACTCTCAAATCCTCCCAGATCGTCATCTGGGCCGCGTAATCACCATGTGATACGTAAATTTTGGGGATAAGCTGGTGCTTCTCGCTTCACATTCACTTGGATTTGTCTGGAGAATGGGCAAGAAATCACCAGCTTATTCCCAAAATCTACATGGTGTGTTTTAGTGGAACCCTCTCCCTGGTTTCTCTGCTTATTTGTGAGAGAGGTCTAAACACAGTATTGATCAAGTCCAACCGCACATATTCCGAAGAAACAGTAAGTCCCACTCGTGAAGGTGGGAATCCCCTGCACTTACAGGCATGAGGAGCATGTCAAGTCGGTCTTGCAAGTACCAGCCCGCAAACTCTTCGTGCCCCAACTGCAAACAGTGCAGCAGCACTTGCTTCTAGTGTCGAACCAGTGGTACAAACATCATCAATCATAAGAATAGTACGCCCGAAAAGCGCCCCGGTTGTAAACAGTGGATGGCAGACGAAGGCACCCGCTACATTTTGCTGACGCTCCTGTACACTCAACCCTACCTGGGCAACCGTTGCACGCTTGCGCAGCAGAATATCTTCTCTTAGCGGAACACCAAGCTGCATTGCGCATTGCCTGGCTAATAATGCCGCCTGATTGTAACCGCGCTGGTGCTCTCGCTCTTTATGTAATGGGACCGGTATAAGAAGATCGGCCTGCAATCCGCACTTTATGTAGGCTTGCACGAGCAATTTTCCAAGCGGTTCCGCCAGCCTCTTTTGCCCATCATATTTGAATGCGTGTATACATGAGCGCAACGATCCTTCATAACTACCAAACACACGCAACATACTCAAACGTAACGCCCCATATTGGCATTTTCGACATGTTGTATAAGGTGAGAGTTGTGTACCACAATGAAGACAGTATGGAGGGTTCAGCGGTTGCAATGTCCCCAGGCATTGCGGGCAAAGTGTATGTCCACCGCGTTTACATATTACACATTGTGGGGGAAAGAGAAGATCGGAGATGAACTGTAGCCTGATGAGAAGTTGCTGCATGATTGTATCCTGTTCCTCAACATTTTATATATTTAACGAGTAATAGCGTTTTTTATAACATAGCATTAAAAATACCTTAATTGGGCAGGTAACATGAAAAATATCCTATTCCTCCACTTGCTGTATGCTATAAACATAGTGGAGGTGTGGCGAATACGCTATGCTCACAGACGTATTATTATGCACGCGCCTAAATGGCTCTTCGCTCACGCTGAATGTATAGATGCGTTGTTTTATGTCTTGAGTAATTGGAAGTAGCGCTATACCATACCATGGTCGGGTGCCTCGTGCTGTAAAGCCGGAGCGTGCCGTGCGCGTCCTGGTGCTAGCTCGTTTATCAACCACACGCGCAGTCATACAAGCTCGCTTTTCTCGCTTATAGCGTTCTATCAGCAGGTCTTGCCATCCCCAGTGAGTCAGCAAGGCGGGATAGGGTAACAAAAGCAATCCCACGAGCAGAAGTGCGATTGAACCAACTGGATTTCCCGCTGCTGTAGTTCCAGGTAGGGGGTAACGCTGTCCTGCATAATCCAGTGCATATGCAAAGTGCAGGTGTTGTGAATAACTTACCGTCACTGCTGCATTCATGCGGATATGCTGAAGAATACTATCGGAGACGGCAAGTGTAACATCAGAAGGAATACCCGCTGGTCCTCGTAGGTGAATAGTGAGTTGTGGAGGGCTTGTCCTCGTCCCTTCGCTCCGCTGCTGCACGATTCCAGGAACGCGCAAGGGTGGCGACATGCTATCTTCTATTCCAGCGATCAGTGTTATCAGGCCGAGCATAGTCATGAGCAACGTGATAAATGTACATGGGATACCGATCAACAGTGCATTTTGTGGTCGAATACCCGGTCGCCAACTCCACCAGGAGATAGGACCGGGTGCATTGGAGCTATTCTCATTGTTTTGATTGGTCAGGTAGTCAAATGACATATATTATCTCTGAGGTTTTCTCTTTTATGAGAGCATAGCGCAGAACACGTCTAATTGCAATCATTGCTAGAGTATGAAATATCATGGAGCCCTTGAACAACGGTTATACCTTCCGATAAAAAAACAAATACAAAGTCTTGACAACTTTACGAAAATTTATGTAAACTAAAAATAATATACCTCTATGGATTGTTTCGTTTCAAGCGAAATAGCATCCGTTCATCGAATAGTGTTTTCGCAAAGTTGCTGGTGGGAATGTCCCCACTGCGCAAGGAGGCAAAAGAACGTGAAACACGCGCAGGGAATGTTGATCAGAAAGGATCTGACCATAGTTTTTATTTTGCTTGTTTCTAGTTTCTACCTTGATATGAGTGGTTCTGCTCAGCAGCAGGTGGCGCATGCCAGCTCTACACCTGTAAGTAATGGAGTGGGAACGACGCCATTCATGGGATGGAGTACATGGGATTTTATTGGCGGAAACCCGACGCAAGCGAACCTTGAGGCGCAAGCGAACGTTGAAGCCAGTAAATTAAAAGCGTATGGTTACAATTATATTTTGCTGGACGATTTCTGGTATTTAAATCCTGCCACAACGGTAGATCAGTATGGGCGCTGGAGTATTGATACGAGCAAATTTCCCAACGGTCTCTCGGCTGTTGCGAGCTATGTACATGGGCTTGGTCTCAAATTTGGTGCGTATCTCACACCGGGGATTCCTGTAGCGGCAGTGAATCAGAATACACCGATAGAAGGAACCAGTTATCATGCGCGGGATATCGCCGATACCAGTAAGATCGAATACAACTATAACTACGGTGGCTCTGGCGGAAATAAGAATAAAATCATGTATTATATCAATTATAGCGCACCCGGTGCGCAGGCATACATCACCTCCTGGGCGAATCAATTAGCTTCCTGGGGCGTCGATTTTCTGAAACTGGATGGGGTTGGTGATTGGGATACCTCTGATATTCAGGCATGGTCCCAGGCACTGCAACAGACCGGGCGTCCAATTACCTTCGATATATCCAATTCGCTCGATGTAAATAATGGAAGCACATGGCGTCAGTATACCAACTCCTGGCGTATCGATGGTGATGTCGAATGCTATTGCTCAACGCAAGTAACCTGGGGAAGCCTCTCCGGGCGTTTCAACGATGCTCCTAAGTGGGCGAAGTTTGCAGGGCCTGGTGGCTGGAATGACCTGGATGCCTTACAGATCGCTGATGGAAGTAAAGATGGCATTACTAATGACGAGCGTCAGACCTACATGACATTGTGGGCAATTGAGGCGGCTCCTCTTTATGCGGGTGATGACTTAACTACTATGGATAGTTATGGTCTCTCGCTGCTTACCAATTCAGAAGTGATCGCGGTGGACCAGCGCGGTATACCTGCGCTACCCGTATCTCAATCGAGTAACCAGCAGGTCTGGTATGCGAATAATGGTGATGGTAGCTATACTGTGGCGCTCTTCAATCTGGGTGGGTCTACCGCAACGGTGACGGCGAACTGGAACAGTCTAGGTTTCAGTGGTGCTGCGACCGTTCGTGATCTCTGGAGCCATAGCAATCTCGGCTCCTTTACGAATAGTTTCAGCGCCGCCCTCAATACCCATGCTTCACGCTTATTGAGAGTAACGCCTTCTAGCTCTCCCTATTATAAGATCGTCAATCGTAATAGTGGGCAAGTATTGGATATCTCAGGGGCCTCCACGGCTAATGGAGGATTGGCGATCCAGTGGCCCTTCCATAGTGGAACTAATCAAGAATGGCAAACTACTGTCGTGAACAATGGCGGCTATAAACTGATCAATCGTAATAGTGGCCTGATTCTTGATGATCCTGATGCCTCAACGAGCAGTGGAACACGACTGGATCAATGGACCGATACCAATAGCCCCAACCAGTGGTGGAATCTGGTCTCGGCAGGAAGTGGGTACTATTACCCTGGTCAACGAGAGTAGTGGCCTCTATGCAGATGTGAGTGGCGCATCGACCACAAATGGCGCTGCTGTGGTCGAATGGCCCTATGATGGTGGCACAAATCAGCAGTGGCAACTTGTCCCTGTGTCTTAACATCAGAGGGAACTGGGGTAAGGGCGTCACCTTGCGTGACGCTTCTGCCTCCTGCCAGCCAGTCTGCGGAGCCCTATTGTTGTTCCTCCGCCGTTTTACGCAATGTTGGGAACAGAATCACGTCGCGAATGGATTCCTGATCCGCCATAAGCATCGCTAGCCGGTCGATGCCGATACCGACGCCACTGGTAGGAGGCATACCAACCTCCATCGCCTCCAGGAAGTCCTCATCGAGCACCTGCGCTTCCTCATCTCCCTGTGCCCGTTGACGCAGTTGATCCTCAAAGCGTGCTCGCTGGTCAAGCGGATCGTTGAGCTCAGTAAAGGCATTACCCAGTTCCAGCCCACCAATAAACGGCTGAAAGCGCTCCACCAGCCCCGGAATCTCCCTATGCTGCTTTGCCAGTGGCGAAACATCGATTGGATAATCAGTCAAGAAAAGAGCCTGCTTCAGTTCAGGAATACCCTTACGGAACATAAAACTCTTGAGATCGTCGACCAGCCGTCCCCAACTTAACTTCGGGTCCGCCTCATAGCCGCGAGAACGCATCTCCGCGCTCAGGCTCTCCTTATCGGGATGCTGGCGCACCGCAATTCCAGTGAACTTTTCAATCGCATCGAGCAGAGTCATACGTGGCCACGGAGGCGTGAGATCGATCTCCGTTTCTTGATAGGTGATATGTGTAGAGCCATGGACCTGTTGCGCAACAGAGGCAATCATTTCCTCAACTATTTTCATCGTATCGTTATAATCTGCATACGCCTGGTAAAATTCCAGCACTGTAAATTCAGGATTATGGCTACGATCAATGCCCTCATTGCGGAAGTCGCGCCCAATTTCGTAGACGCGCTCAAAGCCACCAACGATCAAACGCTTATGATAGAGCTCTACAGCGATACGCAGATAGAGGTCGCGATCAAGCGTATTATGATGTGTAATAAAGGGGCGAGCCGTTGCACCGCCATAGAGTGGTTGCAGGATCGGCGTCTCCACTTCATAAAAGCCATGTTCTTCCAGATAGTGCCGAATAGCAGTTATCGTGCGACTCCTGATGATAAAGACCTGTTTGACTTCATCTCCATTCGCGATCAGGTCCAGGTAGCGCTTACGCTGGCGAATCTCTTTATCTTCCAGCCCATGATACTTCTCAGGTAGTGGACGTATTCCCTTAGCTAGAATGCGGTAATGTTTGACGTGCAGAGTACGCTCTCCTGTACGCGTTACAAACAGAAACCCGCTTACCTGGATAAAATCGCCCAGATCGAGCAACTTGATTGAGCGGTAGATCTCTTCTCCCAGGTCATTAATGCGGAAGTAGACCTGAATACTACCTGTTCCATCTTCTATTTTCGCAAAGGCTGCTTTTCCCATTTCGCGCAACAGGCGAATGCGTCCCACGAGCGTATAGGAACCCTCCGGCCCTACCCATTCATTGAAATGTTCTAGAATCTCTGTAATTGTATGTGTGCGCTCCACTGCATTCGGATAAGGATTGATGCCCTGTTCCCGCAAAGCCTGCAAGCGCTGTAATCGTATCTCTCGTTCGTCTGCCATGTTTGTGTGATTGCCTCCCAACAGAATAGGTTCTCCATCCCCCTCTGTTTCCTAACGTTTATCCCCGAAGGACGAAGAGCCATAGAATGAACCCTGTATCATGAATAGATATCGTGTACTTAAGAATTGGTTTGTGATTTTCTAATGCTTTGATCTGGCACTTTGGCACTCATTGTAACATGGTTTTAGTATGGTGAAAACTTGCCACTGTCCGTCTGTCTATTGGGTCCGCAAATTGTTCTTGCACCAGGCCTTCCAAAATCAGGGTAGGGACCAGATTTTATCACATCCATGATTTATCATTTCCTACCCGTCGAGGGGAAGTGAGGCTAGGTTCACATGAATAATTGATGAGGATCCTTTTGGAGAAAGGGTAGATTGATGTTTCATCATTGACTGAGGATCTGGAGCGTTTGTGTGCGTACTTTCACAAGGTTGATACCCAGGCTTTCCAGAACACCCACTCCAATTCCTTCACCCTCGCGAATAAGGCCCAACAAGAGATGCTCAGTCCCAATGTAGCGATGATTCAGGCGGTGAGCTTCATCAACTGCAAACTCAATTATCTTTCTGGCTCGTGGTGTCAGGACAATCTTTCCCAGGACGATACGATCTCCACGTCCAATGATAAATTCGATACCGCTACGAACTTTCTTCGGCTCAACACCAAAATTTGCCAGTACTTTCGCAGTTATGCCTTCGTCTTCCCGTACAAGCCCTAGCAGGAGATGTTCTGTTCCAATATAATTATGTTGGAAGCGTTTCGCTTCTTTCACTGCTAAGCTCAAAACATTCCTGGCTTGCTCTGTGAACTTGCCTACCTGCTCTATATCCTTCTTAATCAAAACAAGTGCAAGGCTTCTAATATGCTCAAACAGCAGTTTTATACCATCCTGCGCTTCCTTATAATCTGGGCGCAGTTGAATGGCCTGCTCAAACTCGTCCAGAGCTTCCTGGTACTGCGTGAGACTAGAAAGTGCAAGACCTCGACAATAATGGTAGAAAGCATTATCAGGTTTCATGGTAATTGCCTGTTCAAATGCCTGCAATGCTTCATCATAACGTTTGAGTTTAAGCAGGGTATTGCCTTTATTACAAATGATCTCGGCGTCTTGAGCATCAAGTGCATAGGCATGCTCAAAGGCTATGAGAGCCTCTTCATAATTATCAAGCTGATAGAGGTTGCTTCCTTTTGTAATCCACTGCTCTCTGATCTCTTTGGCAGTTCTGGCAGCTATCACCTCTAACTGTTCTTTAACGGTTTTCCGTATACTTCTTGTAATATCTAAAAATGCCTCATCCCGATCAATCCATCTCGTAACAGGTTTAGCATCAGTAGGAAGAACTTGTAACTTGCTAAATGGAGCATCTTCCCAATGAACGGGACGCAGAATAATCGGAAGAACGCATGCCTCTCCTGCATCATGCCGTTTTATTGCCTGCATCATCTCGACACTATAGCAATAATCCGAGTCCATAAAATCAGGGCTGACTAGTAATAGAATGATCTGTGCTGTATTAAGCCGTATAGCGATCTCACGTTCCCACTCTGTCCCTGCACTAATTTCCCGATCATGCCAGAGCATAATGTGCCCCTGACGTTTAAGAATACGCAGGTGCTTCTCCAGTTCATTGCGCAGAAGCTCATCCTCACGTGCATAACAAAAGAAAATATTGATGGCTTGTGCCGATTCCCCATTTGAAGACATCTGAAAGCTTCCTTATAATCCCTTGCCACTGTTCCGCATCGATACAGCAAATATTGAGAAAACACCAATATTTGCGTATGAGTATACCCTTTTCTATCCTCTGTCGCAATCTATTAATCCTTTTGAGGCGGACTTATGTATTCTTGTGATGTTGTTTTCATATCCACTATGATACCCCACAACGTTGACAAGCCCATGTGCGCTCTAATGCCGTATCTGGCTTCCCATTACAACAAAAAAGCGACCCGGAGTTTCGCTGGGGGAGGGAACTCCGGGTCGCTCGTGTGCTGTTAGTATCGGTATCAGAAGCTCTTACTCAATGCGGAGGATTGTATACTCTTTCACTCCACCGGGGGTTGAGACAATGATCGAGTCACCTTCTTTATGTCCTAGCAAGGCTCTTCCAACAGGCGACTCGTTGGAGATTCGTCCGCAGCGGGGGTCTGCATCAAATGCACCAACAATGGTGTAGTGGTATTCGCGCTCCTCGGTTGTGCGTAGATGGACCAGAGAGCCGAGCGTGACCATATCCGATTGCACGCGGTCGATGAGTTTGGCCTTGGCGAGCATCTGCTCCAATTCGATGATACGCCCTTCCAGGCGAGCCTGCTCGTTTTTGGCATCTTCATAGGCCGCATTGTCGATGACATCGCCCGAATCTTTGGCGTCGTGGAGGTATTGGGCAACCTCTGCCCGGCGGGTAGTGCGCAGAAATTCTAGTTGACTGATTGCGCGTTGTCTTCCATCATTTGTGAGGAATACATCTTGTGTTTCCATCTTAATTCCCCTCATGTAGTGGTGGAGGAAATTCCTCCTACCATATTCTCTATCCGGTTAGCGCATCTGGGTATCTGGCACATGCCAGACATCACCCCATGTGATGCTAACTCGTTTTTCAGAATGAGAACGCAGTAACAGCTCTCCATTCTCATTCACATCCTCAGCAACGCCGCTGAGAATAGTCTGGCCCTGTCGTATCTCAATAGTACGACCAAGCGTTGAAAGGTGACGACGCCATCGTTCTCGTACCAACCGAGAAGATGACGCGGAAGCATAGACTTCCGGAGTTTGAGCTTCCTGTTGTAAAGCCAGGTAGCCGGTTTCAATATGCCGCAGCAAATGGACAAGAAACGTTTCTCGACTTACCGGGTGACCACTTTCCGCTTCAAGCGTTGTAGCTGCCTGTAGAAGTGTATGCAGCTCCTTTTGAGCGTAGCCCGGTGTGTCGGAAGTGTTCCCAACGAGTTGGGTTATCTGCCCGTTCACGTTTACGCCGATCCCTAAAACAGCAACCAGACGACTTTCAGAATCATAACTGGTTTCGATCAGGATGCCTGCGACTTTGCGGGTGCCAATGAGAATATCATTAGGCCATTTAATAGATGCAGCAACTCCGCATGTCTCAGCAATTGCATCGACGACAGCAAGTGAGGCAAGCATAACAAGCAAATAAGGTGGGAAAGATGGTCGCACTATGGTAGATGAAATGGCATATAAGCCGGGTTTATCTATCCAATGGCGTCCATGTCGACCCTTGCCAGCTGTCTGACTATCGGTGAGTACCACCACTCCTTCTTCTGAACCCGTGCGAGCCAGGTTCATCGCGAATGTATTCGTCGAATTTACGGTCGGCAAAAATACTAAACGCTTTCCAGCACCGAAATGCGTCGTTCCTAGATGATCTTGTATCTGCTCTACGTTAAGCAGATTGGATGGAGTCTTCATCTCGTTCAAAACTGATCTCTTCTACCCTACCAGCCTGCATCTCTTCTATTACTCTTCAACGAGAATAGCGAGTGAAGTTCGTAAAGGAGTAAACCTGGAATACTTTTGTCAATTTGTCGATACTAAAAAACAGGTTCCATACTATTTGGAAATGGGCCGGAGTGAGTGAGTGAGCATAAGTTACGAAATAGTATCGAATAAAAAACCCAGAGCAAGGGCATTATCTGCTCGCCATCGCTCTGGGGGCGCCGCACAGGCAGGAAGAATTTTCACGACCTACCATGCTGTGATTTCGACTCTCACCAGGCTCCAAAGCCAGGTAACGGAGAGGGCAAGCTTAGCGCTGAGTCCCCCTCGTTTGGAAGGTGTGAGAACTTGATGAGCTGCCTGTGCAGCTACTAGGTTGATCCATTACACACCACCTCCTTTCGATGAGCGTATTGTAACATTGAAGTTGGCTGTTGTCAAGCTTTCTCTGAAAATTCACTCATTTCTATATCTTTATAGATGAGATCGATGCGCTTGCGAAGCAGCTTGAATGCATATGACGTTTTGTGAAAAACGTGTGAAGAAACTTGCTGTTTGTCATGAACATCTTGTTTACACACGGAACATCTCACTTGCCAGGCGGCACCACTTCAGTTGGATCGTATAACCTGCTGGCTCACAATCCTCCACCTTCCGTTAGCCAGTATGAAAGTAGAATGGACTAGTACGAATTTCGCACCCTATAGTACCAGAACAGGGGCCAATTCGTACTAATTTTGCGTAACCCTTGCATAAAATGCTAATTTCCACTATACTATGTATAGTAGCATCCAAGAGGGTAGTGTGGTAGGCCTCAGTGACGAGATTATGGCTACTCTCAACTTCCACGTTCCACATCGCCGTGCTGTTCATTTCTTTTGATGCACAAGGTTACCCGAATGGGTCTTCTCTCGTGCTCCTTATTGTAGGAACTTTGATCACTTGCTCACGAGAGAAAAAAGGGGAGAGTGGGAGGATGGGTGCGTGATTCTCTAACAACCTGTTTTTGTGCGTATAGACCATTTGATCACACACGACATTAAGGTAAGGAGGACTTGCACATGCAGCAACAGTATACCGATCTGCTCATCGACGCCCTCCTGGACGAGGGTTTTAGCGTTGAGGAAGCTCTACGGCTCATCCAGTTACAGGAAAAGTATGAAGAGCGACAGGCGACAGAAGAGACAAACTACCATCGTTTTGCACGCTGGCTCGTAGAGAATGGGCGTTTAAGCGACTGGTGAAGAAACAGCTTACCCTTACAAGAGCTTGCGGCTTTCTTTGGGGATGTTGTACAATAAAATTAGCGGAGCAGATAGGACGGCGTGGCATTGCTACGCCGTCCTTACATTTCCTCTCATAGACGCAGGTAACACCGCAAGTTATCTGTACAAAAGGAGGCCTCAAATGAAAGCGGTTGTAATGGCCGGAGGGGAAGGATCGAGGCTACGTCCATTGACGATTCGACGTCCAAAGCCCATGGTTCCTATTGCAGGAAAACCGGTTATGGAACATATTCTGAATTTGTTGAAGCGTCATGGCATTACCGAGGTCGTCATCACGGTTCAGTATCTGGCGAGTAACATTGAAGATTATTTTGGTAATGGTTCTCAACTTGGTATGCGTATCACCTACTCACGTGAAGATGTGCCGCTAGGGACGGCGGGTAGTGTTAAGAATGCAGAAGAGCAACTCACTGAACCATTCCTCGTTATCAGTGGCGATGCTCTGACAGATTATAACCTGACTGACTTGATTAAGTATCATCAAGAGAAGAAGTCTCTCGCGACGCTTCTGCTCGCTCATGTGCATAATCCACTGGAGTATGGTGTGATTATCACCAACGAGGATGGTCATATCTCTCAGTTCCTTGAGAAGCCGAGTTGGGGCGAAGTCTTTAGCGATACCATTAATACTGGCATTTATGTGCTTGACCCGCAAGTTTTTTCCTACTTCGAGAAAAATAAACAGTTTGATTTCAGCCAGGAACTCTTTCCCATGATGCTTAGAAAAGGTGATCCTATTTACGGCTATGTGGCTTCCGAAGGCTATTGGTGCGATGTGGGTAACCTGAGCGAGTATATGCGAGCCAACGCCGATGCTCTGCAGGGAAACGTGGATATCGAGATTCCTGCAAAAAATATCGGCGGAAACATCTGGTGTGAAGAAGGTGTTGAGCTCTCTGAAGAAGCACAGTTGTATGGACCTATCTATTTCGCGCATGACTGTAAAGTCAGACCTGGCGCGATTATCCATGGGCCCAGTACTATCGGCCATTATAGTATTATTGATGAGCGTGCTCAGGTTGACCGGAGCATTGTCTGGAACAACTCTTATATAGGTGAACGTGCGGAACTCCGTGGTGCTCTCGTCGGTTCTTCAACCAGCATTAAAAGCAAAGCGGTGATGTTTGAAGGCTCCGTCATTGGCGATAACTCCATTATCCAGGACGGCGCAATCGTACAGCCCAATGTGAAGATCTGGCCCGATAAAGAGATTGAGGCTGGTGCCGTCATCAATACCAGTATTATCTGGGGCTCTCAGGGACGTCGTGGTCTCTTCAGCCGCTATGGTGTGACTGGCCTGGTCAATATCGACCTGACTCCTGAGTTCGCAACGCGCCTTGGAGCCGCCTATGGAGCCATTCTGCCCCGAGGTTCTATTGTCTGCCTTAACCGTGATGGTCATCGTACCTCGCGTATGATCAAGCGTGGTATCAATGCCGGTCTGCCTTCAGCCGGCATCAATGTTCACGATATCAACCAGGTGCCCATGCCAGTTGCACGCTACTACGTTCGCAATACCGATGCTGTCGGCGGTGTCCATGTCCGTGTGGCTTCTCATGATCAACGCGTGATCGACATCAAATTCTTCGACCAGTATGGCCTGGACATTAATAAAACAACCGAACGCAAGATCGAGAATCTCTTCTTCCGTGAAGATTATCGTCGTGTCTATCTTGATGATATTGGCGCTATCGAAGTCTTGCGCGACGTTGATGTGCTCGGTCGCTATATGGAAGGCTTCAATAAGGCCGTCAATAATGCAAAGATACATGCACGAAAGTTCCATCTCGTGGTCGATTATGCACACGGGAGCACAACGCAATTGTTGCCCGGCATCTTTAATCGTCTGGGTTGCGAAGTCATTGTGTTAAATACGAGCACGGCTGAGACGCAGACCGCACGCTCTGTCGATGAATTGAGCAGAGATATGCAGCGTCTGGCTACTATCAGTTCGACGCTCAATACGGATATGGGCATCCGCATCGATCCCAGCGGCGAACGCATCCTGGTGGTCGATGATCGAGGACGCATTCTCGATGGTATGAAACTGCTGGCCGTGATGACCAGCCTGTTCTTGCGTCATCATCGTAATGGAACCGTCGCCGCCCCGGTGACTGCACCCAGCGCACTACAGCATATTGCGCAACGCTACGATGGGCATATCCAGCATACCAAAGTGCTTCCCCATGCACTGATGAGTGCTGCTGGACGTGAAGGCGTCGTGCTGGTCGGCGATGGCCGTGGAGGCTTCGTCTTCCCCGAATTCCAGCCTGCTTTTGACGGCATGCTTGCTATCGCCAAATTGCTGGAGCTGCTGGCTACCTTCGATATGCGTCTCTCAGAGGTCGTCGATGATCTGCCTGCTTACTATATGAGTACCACGCGCGTGAACTGCCCCTGGGAACATAAAGGTAAAGTCATGCGTATTCTAAGCGAACAGTATCGCGAACGCCGTTCCAAGCCTATCGACGGCATCAAGATCGACCTCGGCAAAGAGTGGGTGCTCGTTCTTCCCGATGCCGACAGCCCTCTCTTCCATGTCGTAGCCGAATTTGTCTCCAACGAACAGGCCCAGGCACTGGCCGAGAAGTACGCACGTGTGGTAAGTGGTTTGCAGCAATAAAACGAGAGCATGAACAGCTGTAAAAAAACACAACCGTTCATGCTCTCCCAATAACAGGCGTAGGGGCCAGATTTATCGCGCCCTGGCGTACGGGCCAGATTTATCGTGCCCTCCGACCTGGACCACTTCCGGTACCTTCTTGATCGCAATCTCCCCAGGCAAAGGACCAGTTTCCTTATGCGTGTACAAGAGCTCAAGCGCACGCTGTATACCTTCTACCATTGGAACCTCTGGCAGCCATTCCAACACTCGTTGTGCCCGATTATTGTCCATAACAATCGAATGATCCTCTGTCAGCGTGCCAGAAATGTGGACAGCTTCAAGATCGCTCTTGAGCAGCATAACGCTCATGTCATAGAGCTGATTGAGGCTACAACCGCGCCCGGAACTGATATGCAGCGTCTGGTTCTCCCCACGCTTCAGCGCACACATATTTGCCTTCACAACATCGCTAATGAAGATATGGTCATGTATCTCATTACCCGTACCACGAATAATCGGGCGCTGCTGTTGAAGCAGCATGGCAATAAAATACGTTAGTGGATGGTGAGAGTGCGTAATGTCTGTCTCGCCATAAACGTCGGCATAACGAAGAATAGTATGCTTGATGCCAAACTGGTTGGAATAATAGCGCACATACCATTCCCCTGCAACTTTGCTAATGTCGTCTGGATGCCGGGGGCAGAGGGCTGTCTTTTCAGTCACAGGCAAGTCTTCTGCATCAACACTTCCATACAGACTATTACCATTTGAAGCAAAAATCACTTTACTGACACTTGCATTCACGCAGCCCTCTAGTATATTCAAAAGACCGCGCACATGTACGTCAGCATCGGCCAATGACTTTTCGCCAACAACGCTATCGAGGTGTTGGACCGCGTGATGGCTAACAATATCCGGGCGTTCCTGCTGCAAAATCATACGAAGTTTACTATCGCGAATATCGACCGCGTAGAAGCGTGCCCGCGGATCAATTGCCTGATGACCTCCGTACAGAAGATTATCAATGATCAGCACATCATGCCCGGCATCCAGGTAGGCTCGGGCCAGATGAGAACCGATGAAACCAGCGCCCCCGGTAATGGCTATTTTCATTGAACTACTCCTTTGTATTTTCCTTAGTCCCTTTTGGCGAGAAAATCGTTATGTAATCCACTCTTTTTTAGTGTACTCCCATGACCTAACAGGTTTTCCTTCGGTCAGGGCAACTCTCTCGCGATAGGAACTTTGTTCGCCTCTGTGGGGAACAAGATGATGGAAGGAGAAGGACACGGGTGTTGTATGTGGAGCGGGTGTTGTATGTGGATCAAAGGTTGTATGTGGCACACGGGCTTGTTCACTTCGTTCACCGCGCCCCTACCATATGGGGTATTGGAACATTTCCTACTCGCCATGCGTAGGGGCGCGGTGAGCGGAGCGAACAAGCCCGTGTCTCCAGTCGACCGTTTAGCCTGTTGGGAGTGCGCTACTGAGCAACACATCAAGAGTCGATTTTTTAATGCGGTAAGCCTGCCTCTTTCCCCGGTGAGGCAATGTGATCGCCTCCAATGCCCCGCTTTTAATCCAACGCCTGACGGTTGTATCATCAACACGCAGACGGCGTGCGACTTCATGAACGGTCAATAATTCTTCCTTCTGATCTTCTGCCATAACGTTATCTCCTGCACCCTTCAGGTGCTCCTGTGATATAATTATGCAAGACACTCTGTCCTGCCTTTCAACATGTATGTAACCATCTCTATATGCATCGTGAGAACATACAACACTACATGTCAGCTAACTACACTATACATATCTGCACAAACCCTTTAAAATCTGACAGAAACCAGCCTCCTTGCTCGCTCTGCTCACCCCATGGTAGGGGCGCGGCGAACGAAGTGAACAAGCCCGTGTCCCGTGTCCCGTGCCCTATATCCCCACCGTGCCTCCCATTCTGTATCTTCCACACACACGGGCTTGCAACGCGGCCATTCTTGCGTTATGCTAGCGCGAGACAATTCACCGTTGCCATGTTGAGACCCTTGAGAAGGAATAATTTATTGAGTACCCTATCTATAGGCGTCGTCATTCCTCCTAAAGAACAAGCAGAAAAGATCAAGGATTGTATTGAAAAAGTCATAAAGCAAAAGGTGGCGGATGAAGGTTGTTAGAGGGTTGAGAAGAGGATTATTGTCATGAAACGAAAAAAACTTGTGCTCATCGACGGGCACGCCATTATCCATCGCGCCTTTCACGCGGTACCAGAAGATTTCTCTACCAGCGCTGGAGAGCCCGTGAATGCCACATTTGGCTTTACCTCCATGCTGATGAAAGCTCTTTTGGAGGAGAAGCCTGATTATATCGCTATGACCTTTGATCGTCCATCGCCGACGTTTCGCCACATAGAATATACTCCGTATAAGGCCCATCGTCCCACACTCCCCGACAATATGAGGCCGCAGTTTGCACGTGTACGCGAGGTCGTACAGGCATTTGGCATCCCGATCTACGAAAAAGATGGCTTTGAGGCCGATGATGTTCTTGGCACTCTTTCGGTCCAGGCACGCCTGCAAGGCGTCGATACCATCATCTACACCGGTGATATGGATACTTTGCAACTGGTCAATGATCACGTGATCGTGAAGGTGGCAAAACGTGGTATTACTGAGGTGACCGAGTATGACGAAGCCGAAGTAGAGCATCGCTACGGTTTCCCTCCCCTGAAATTGCCCGATTTTAAAGGCCTGGTCGGCGATAAATCTGATAATATCCCTGGCGTTCCCGGTATCGGCGAGAAGACAGCCACCCGCCTGCTCGCTGAGTATGGCGACCTGGAAGGTATTCTTGCCCATGTCGATCAACTCAAACCAAAAGAACAAAAACTCTTGCATGAGGCATCCGAACAGGCACGCCAGAGCAAGTACCTGGCGACAATTGTGCTTGATGTTCCCGTCCAGCTCGATCTCGTTGCTTGCCAGATGAATCACGTCAATAGTGAAAGGGTGCTTACACTTTTCCGCCAGTTGGAGTTCCGTACCCTGGTCGAGAAGGTGCTGTCCCTCTTTCGCCTGCTTGGTATCTCGACTGGACCCGATGAAATTGCTCCTTCTACCGAAGGAGAGAGCCCATCATCGACCCGGACCGCACCCACCGATCTTTCTGATGATGAGAATCTACTCTTTGCGCCTCCGACTGGCGTGGTTCCAATCCTCACTCCACCACTTCCACCCGAGCCTGTTGCGGGTACTATCGGCATAGCTCCTTCTTCACCAGGAGATATCCATGCTGAATCTTTGACCTTGACTGCTACCCAGACCTCGTCGCAGGCCGTTGCCATTGCGGGAGATGCTCCTGCACAGCTTAGCCTCTTTGAAGTCGAAGAACCCCACGCAGAAGTCGTGCGCAAATTGCGCCTTCCCGCTCCCACAAACTCCACTACTCCAGTCTTTCTGGAAAACGAAGATATCCAGAAGACGAATACTATGATCGTCGATTCTGAGGAGGCGTTGCGTGTCCTTATCAAAAGCCTCTCAGATACGGGTCATTTTGCCTTTGACACTGAGACAACTTCGGAAGATCAGCGTCGTGCCGAACTGGTCGGTATTTCCTGCTCAATGGCACCTGGCGAAGCGTATTATATCCCCGTCGGGCATATACAGACCGTTGATGAGCAGGATGTTGGCATGCAACTCCCACTCAAATATGTGTTGGAGAAACTCAAGCCCGTAATGGAAAACGAGAAGATTCTCAAATACATGCACAATGCCAAGTACGATATGGCACTCATGAAGCGCTATGATATCGATGTGCGCGGCCTTGCTTTTGATACCATGGTTGGTGCCTACCTCGCTGACCCTGGTCGCCGTGGCCTCGGCCTCAAAGACCAGGTCTTTCAACGCCTCGGTCCGGTAATGACGCCTATATCCGAGCTGATCGGCTCCGGCAGCAAAATGATCACGATGGATCGCGTTCCCATCCGCCGCGCCGCCGAGTACGCGGGTGCCGATGCTGATATGACGCTGCGCCTGGTAGAACCTGTTATGGCCGATCTGCAGCGCCATAGCCTGCTCGATCTCTATCATCGCATCGAGCTACCCCTTATTCCAGTCTTGATGCAGATGGAACTTTATGGTGTCGCGCTCGATGCCGACTTCCTCCGTACTTTTAACGAACAACTCACCGACCAGTTGCACACACTTGAACGCGAGATCTACGATTCTGTCGGCCATCGCTTCAATATCAATTCGCCAAAACAACTGGGCGATATTCTTTTTACTGAATTAAAGCTTCCCTCCGGCAAAAAGACGAAGACCGGCTATTCAGTCAGTGCCGATGTGATCGAAAGCCTTCAGGGTAAACATCCCATCGTCGATTACCTGCTAGCCTATCGTCAACTCAGTAAACTTAAATCAACGTATGTAGATGGCCTGCTCACACTGATGGACCCGACGACTGGCCGCGTCTATACATCATTTAACCAGACTATCGCTTCCAGTGGTCGTCTCTCATCAAGCAACCCGAACCTGCAGAATATTCCGATCCGTACCGAACTTGGACGCCAAATTCGCCATGCCTTTATCGCCGATCCTAGCTATGTGCTACTGACCGCCGACTATTCGCAGATCGAACTGCGTATCCTGGCCTCCATCACCCATGAGCCACGTCTGGTTGAGGCGTTCACCCATAATGAGGATATCCATACCATCACAGCCTCCTCGCTCTTTGGTGTACCCGTAGAGCAGGTGACGAAGGATCAGCGCCGCCTCGCCAAAACAGTCGTCTACGCCGTGCTCTATGGACAATCGGCCTTCGGCCTCTCTCAGGTTACCGGGATGAGCAACGCAGATGCCGCCAGTTTTATTCGGCGCTATCACGAAACCTTCCCCAACGTCAAAGTCTATGTTGATGGCACTTTACAGCAGGCCCGCACTCAAGGCTATGTCAATACGCTCTATGGCCGCAAACGCTTCATCCCTGCTATGCACGCCCTCTCACACACCGAACGTCAGGCGCTGGAACGTGAAGCGATCAACATGCCTATTCAGGGCACCAACGCCGACCTGATCAAGATCGCCATGCTCCGCCTCCATTCCGCCCTCAAAGAGAGGCGCATGAAGACCCGTATGATCCTGCAAGTACACGACGAACTGGTCTTCGAAGTCCCTATCGAGGAACTTGACCGTGCCCGTCGTCTCGTCAAAACCGAAATGGAGGGCGTTGCAAAACTAGAAGTTCCCATAAAAGTAGATATGAAAATGGGCAAAAACTGGTACGAAGCCGAACCAACCGAATAATCGTAGAGGCGCGGTTTATAAGCCCGCGCCCCCAATGGTGTAGGGGCGCCGTTTACAAGCCCGTGCTGCCAATAAGCCCGCTCAATAGGAGAATATATCCGTGCAACTATCACACATGATCAATAATTTACCACCATACCACTTTGCAGGAGCAAAAAAGAAAATCGCCGATCGTCAGGCCGCAGGCGTCGACGTAATCAGCCTCTCCATGGGCGATCCTGATCTACCAGCGCCCCCAACCGTCATCGAATGTCTCTGCGCCGCTATGCAGGACACCGAGAATCACCGCTATCCCGAATATCGCGGTATGCGTGCACTCCACGAAGCCATCGCTACCTGGTTTGAGCAGCGTTTCGGCGTACAACTCACACCCGAACGTCATATTCTTCCCTTACTTGGTTCAAAAGAAGGTCTGGCCTATGCCGCTATGGCCGTTCTCAACCCTGGCGATGTCGCACTGATCCCTGATCCTTATTACCCTGTCTATGTAACAGGCAGCACAACATCAGGTGCGATTCCCTATTTCTTACCCTTGCTCGAACAAAATAACTATCTTCCTGACCTGGATTCTATTCCCCAGGATGTGCTGGCAAAGGCGCGTGTACTCTGGTTGAACTATCCCAATAATCCCACCGCCGCCTGTGCTCCACGCAGCTTCTTTGAACAGGTTGTAGCCTTTGCCCATCGTCATAATATCGTCATAATCCATGATATGGCCTATGCGGAGGTCTATTTTGACGATTTTCGCCCATCCAGTATTCTAGAGGTACCGGGGGCCGAAGAGGTTGCCGTAGAACTGCACTCGTTGAGTAAGACCTATAACATGGCTGGTTTTCGCATCGGCATGCTCGTAGGTAATCCTGAACTGGTCGATGCCGTTGGACGCTTGAAAAGCAATATCGACAGTGGTATCTTCCGCCCGGTTCAATATGCTGCTATTGAGGCTCTGAACCTGCCTCCCTCCTGGTTGGAGCAGCGCAATGCGATCTACCAGCGCCGCCGCGACCTGCTCGTCGATGGATGCAACGAGATCGGCATGTACACCCGGAGAACACAGGCTGGATTGTACGTATGGGCCCGCATACCAGCCAGTTACACATCCCACCAATTTACCGACTGGCTCTTTGACCGAACCGGTGTTTTTATAACTCCCGGTACCAACTTTGGCGACAGTGGTGAAGGCTATGTACGCATCTCGATGACTGTGCCAGAAGAAAGGATCGAGACTGCGCTTGCTCGTATGAGAACGGCCCTTACTGTATAAAAATGCAGTATATCTACTTCCGTCCAATTTTTATAGTGGAGAAGGTTACATAATAAAAAGAGAAAAGTATAGGAAAATTTCTCTCTGGGGAGTGTTAATGTTCTTCTAATGAAGAAACGATACACTACAATATGTCATCTGGCTGCCTGCCAGTCCACAGGAGTCGTGGTGCTACAGTAGCCAGATCGATGCGTCGTGATAAGTGAAGAAAGAGGGCGCGATGCGTATCCTGGTTGTTGAGGATGATCCACGTTTAGGCCCCAGCCTCAAAAAAGGGCTAGAGGGTAATCATTACGCCGTTGACCTGGCCGCTAATGGTGACGATGCACTATTGATGGCGCTTGCAACTCCCTATGACTTGCTTATCATGGATGTGTTGTTGCCGGGTCTGAACGGCTTAGAAGTGTGCAAGCAACTGCGCGAGCAGGAGCGTGCAATGCCTATTTTGTTGCTAACTGCGCTGGGAGAAGTCGATCATCGCGTCAAAGGTCTTGATCAGGGTGCGGACGACTATCTCGTAAAGCCGTTTGCTTTTAGCGAACTGGAAGCACGCATACGTGCCTTACTACGCCGTGGTGCCCCAATCAAGCTTCCTACACTCCACTTCATGGATATCGTCCTTGATACGCGCACGCACGAAGTGCGACGCGGAGATCGCCTTATCGTTCTGGGCAACAAAGAATATGCCCTGCTCGAGTTCTTTATGCGTCACCCACATCAAGTGCTGAGTCGTTCTATGATCGCTGAACACGTCTGGGATGGTGATACCGAGCATCTCTCCAACGTCATTGATGTCTATATCCGCTATCTACGACGCAAATTATGTGATCAGAACGAACCTGATGTGATCTACACTGTACGTGGTTCAGGCTACCAGCTCAAGGAACCGGCGTAATGTTCAAACGTCTTCGTCAGCTTACGCGCCCTGGCATCCGTGTTCAAATGACGTTATGGTATACTCTTGTCTCCGCGATGTTGGTATTGATCTTTGGTATCGTCTTCTATACCTCCTCGGAGCAACTGTTGGCGAAGAGTTTTGATACCACTCTCCAACTACGCGCTCAGCAGGTGGCCGAGGGCGTGACAGTGCGCAATGGGAAAATGACCGTTAATGATGTTGTGAATGAACTGCCAGAGCTTGATTCAAGTGCGGCTCTCATTGATACGACTGATGGCGATAGTCCTGCTCCTGATCCCCCAGCTCGTAATGGCAAGGATGGCATGCCCAACCTGAGTATACCCTATCCCGATAAAAGTATCATGGTGCGCATCTTTGATGCTTATGGGAAGATGATTTACTCAACTGCTACATTCAATAAAATATCTGTGCCCCCCGAAAGTATTCAACAACCTCTCAAAGGTCATCCCTGGCCAGGTACTGTCATGAATTCACATATGCAGCCTATTCGTCTGTATAGTACCATGCTGACTGATAGCCAGCATGTCGTTGGTGTGGTCCAGGTGGGACAGTCGCTGGCAAAATTAAATGCAAGCCTACAGAACATTCTGATAGGTCTTTTGCTCGTGACTCCTTTTGTTCTCCTCCTGAGTGCTTTTGGTAGCTACTGGTTGGCCGGACGTGCCTTTAAACCTATTCATCGCCTTGCGCTTACCGCCCGCGAGATTGGTGCGAAAGATCTCTCCCAGCGCGTCCCTGTCCCACAACCGAAAGATGAAGTACGGGAGCTTTCGGTTATCTTCAATCAGATGATCGAACGCCTGGAGCAGGCATTTGCTCAACAACGTCGCTTCGTCGCTGATGCTTCTCACGAGTTGCGTACACCAGTCGCGGTTATTCGTAGTATGACCGAACTTGCTGTCTCTAATCCCTCCGATGCGGAGGACAACCTGTTAGTATTGCATGAAGTCAATGCTGAGTCCGAGCACCTGGCCCACCTGATTAGTGATCTGTTCGCCCTGGCCCGCGCAGACGAAGGCCAGATCAAACTCGATTCCGAACCCGTACGTCTTGATCTGCTCGCATCCGATGTCGTGAGTAGTCTCGAACCCCTCGCCGACGAACGCAAAGTAGCCTTGCAGACTGCTGAACTCAATCCCGCAACCGTTCTGGGCGATGCCGCACGCCTGATCCAGATCATCATGAGCCTGGTTGATAATGCGCTTATCTACACAAATTCTGGCGGTAATGTTACCCTCTCCGTCAAATCCAATGCCTCCCATGCCTACCTGGTTGTACGCGATACGGGAATTGGCATCGCTAAGAGTGATATCGAACACATCTTTGAACGGTTCTATCGCGCTGACCCCGCACGCTCCAAAGCGGTTGGTGGGTCTGGCCTTGGTCTGTCTATTGTCGATTGGCTGGTACATGCCCAGAATGGAACAATTTCTGTCGAGAGTGAACTATGTAAAGGCTCAACATTTACGGTTATGTTCCCTCTGGCCCCTCAAACACCTCTTCCACCTTCGCCTCAACCGAAGTGAATTATTGCACTCGCACTAAGATAGCGCTCACATTCCCCTCGCCTCCGGCATCATTTGCCGCCTCCACCAGCACGCCAGCCAACTTTTGCGCATCGCCTCCCATGGCAAGTACCTCCTTGATACGCTCATCCCGTACCATGTGCCAGAGCCCATCCGTGCAGAGCAAGACACTATCATCAGGCTCGATCTCTTGCTGGAAAAGATCAATCGTGACTTGATACGCCTGTCCCAGATAGCGGTAGTGCTGATTGCGCTTCGCACTGTCATATAACTCATCTGGCTGTAACAGCTGCGCCTCAACAAGATTTGCCCCGAGCGTATGATCGTGCGTAATGAGTTGCAAGCTCTTATTACTGCTACTGTAATAATATGCCCTGCTATCTCCTATATTGGCAACATAAAGTCTTCGCTTGTAGATCAGTGCCGTTGTCAGCGTACTGGCCATCTTCGTATCATAGTCTGCATTGCAGTGATAAATAACCTGGTTTGCCTGTCTGACCGCATCTTTCAACCATTGTTCCAGAATCGTATCAGGAGGCGGCTTCTTCTGTATCGTATGGCTACCCTGCTGCCTGCTTGCAGAGCGGGGACCATTTGAGATGGGAGTTGGACGAGACGTCCCGGCATGAGGTACGGTTGCTATCAATGGCAACAAAATATCAGCGACCGTTTCAATGGCTAAGCGACTCGCTTCATGACCTCCCGCAGGCTTATCATGCAATCCACGCAATCCATCCGCGACACCAAACAGGCTGAAAGGACGGGGTGGAGCTGCCAGTGTAACACATAATCCCTGCACCACCAGCAGCATATCTTCGTTGTCCTGTGCCTGTTGCCCTCTATCGCTCACATAACCAACCTGGCAGACCTCCATGGTGAGCGACGACGTATCGTCGAGGCTATGTCCACAGTGGCGACAGAAACGCGATGAGCCACGGTTTTCGCGTCCGCAGTTCACACAAGGATTTTCCGGCATCAGCGCTCGTACGATCACATTGGCATTGCTGGTTGCCACCATCGTCGGAGCAAACTCGATGCCGTCCGCTATCGTCACATCGTTTGCGAAGGCATTATTCATCGCCTCAGCAAATGCGCCCGCCGAACGATGCCGTTTCGCCGGATCGACCTCCATGGCACGCATAATTATCGGATCAACCGTCGGAGGAAGCGCCCAGTTTAATTTGCTGGGCATCGGTAATTCCGCTGCTCGACTCCTCACTACTGCCTGAAATGGCAGCAATCCCGTAAACATCTGGTATGCTACCACTCCTATCGAGTAGATATCACTGGCCGGTTGTGCCTGTCCATGCTCCTGTTCCGGCGCAACATAATGCTCAGTTCCGAGCGACCAGCCACGCTGTGTGAGAGGCTTGTCTTGCTCTACTGCCCGCGCGATACCAAAGTCCGTTATCACCAGCCGTCCGTCATCCTGATGAATCAGGAGATTGGAAGGTTTGATATCACGGTGAATGATTTTTTGCGGATGTGCGTGTACTGCATCGATTGCCGCCGCCAGGTCGTTGAGATAACGTTGTGCCTGAGATGTCGGTAAGGGATGCTCTCCCTTCAGCAATGCCTTCAATGTGCCACCAGTGATTAAAGGCATCACCAGGTAGAGGAGCTCTCCATCTTGCCCAAAGTTGAGTACAGGCACAATATTCTTATGATGGAGCTGGTGTGCATAGCGTGCCTCGCGTCGGAAGCGCTCAACCGCCGTTGCCTCATCCATTACATTATTGTTAAGCGATAAAACTTTGAGCGCCACCTGTTCCATTTCAAACGTATCGCTAACGCGGTAGACTGCTCCCATCCCACCCATGCCGACTAATGTTTCGACGCGATAGCGCCCGGCAACCACTGCTTCTGGAAGCAGGCAGCGGCAGAACGGATTGGTACACCTGCTAGTTCCCGGCGGATAATCCATCTGGCAACGAGGGTTAGGGCAACGTGGCATATTCTCTCTCTTATCCCTTCAACAAAACCATAAATACATGCTTCGGAGGGTTGCTCCTTTAGTGTACGAGTCTGTTTGATTTCTGTCAATATTGAGTATATCCCATATTTATATGCGTGCACTTAATCACTAATTATCGCGTCCGCTTCGATCTCAACCAGCCACCCAGGATCAATAAAACGCGTGACCTGCATCACGGTCGTCACTGGTCGTATCTCACGAAAGAATGCGCCATGTACCAATCCCACACTTTCCCAGTTGGCAATGTCGGTCAGTAGAATACGCGTCCGGATCACCTGTGAAAGATCGGCTCCTAACTCTTCCAGTGCTACGTATATAATATCCAGGCAACGTTGAGCCTGTGTCGCTGCATCTCCAGGTGCCACTGTTCGCCCATCGTCTCCAACTGGTGCGGTTCCTGCTACAGCAATGACGTTGCCTATTCGTACCGCCCGTGCGATGCCCAACTTTGGCTCGTAGGGTGACTCTGTTGAAACGTGTTGACGTGCAGAACCCATTTGATTTCCCTTTCAATCTATGCCCTGAGCATAGATAACTCAACCATCTATGCTTTGAGCATTATTTTTACCTTGTAACGTATGCAGATTCCCTGTATCGTTTTCTCATGATATCCTATGCAACACATTTTTGAAAGGACTATAAACCATGCGTATCCTCGTTATCGGTGGTACCCGCTTCATCGGCCTTGCCACCGTTCGCTACCTCTCCCAACAGGGCCACGATATTGCTGTATTTCATCGTGGTCAAACCCGGCCAGATCTACCCCCCGGAGTACAACAGATCATAGGCGAAAGGGCACAGCTTCAGACATTTAAGCCAACGTTCCTCGATTTTGCTCCCGACGTTGTGCTAGATATGATCCCTTTCGTTGAGCAAGATGGCCACGCGCTCATGAAGCTCTGCAATGGCCTCGTTCATCGTGTCGTGTTAATCGGCAGCCAGGATGTTTACCGTGCCTATGGACGTGTCAACCGCACCGAGCCCGGTCCTCCCGATGCACTTCCAATCACAGAAAACTCTCCCTTGCGCGAAAACTCTATCCTTATCGCGGCCTGGACCTGTCCCTTCCAGAGAGCGAAAAGCAACGCATGCACGACTACGACAAAATCCCCATCGAGCGCATCGTTATGAGCGATCCCACCGTACAGGGCACCATCTTGCGTCTCCCCGCCGTCTACGGCCCCAACGATGGACAGCATCGCCTCTTCGAATTCTTAAAACGCATGGACGATCAGCGCCCGGCAATTCTGCTGGACGAGCGCATGGCCCAATGGCGCTGGACGCGTGGCTATGTCGAAAACGTCGCTGCCGCCATCGCCATTGCCATCACAAACGACCGTGCCACTGGTCGCATCTACAATGTTGGCGAGGCCCACACGCTCCCCATGATCGAATGGGTACGTGCCATAGCACATGTAGCTGACTGGCACGGTGAAATTGTCACCCTTCCTGCTGATCGTGTTCCACCTCACCTTGTCCCTGATATCGATGTAAATCAGGATTTGCTGATTGATACGACTCGTATACGCGAAGAATTGGGCTATCACGAGCCTATCAGTGTGGATGAGGCGCTTAGACATGCGGTTGCGTGGGAACGCGCGAACCCTCCTAAGGAAGTGGATGCTAAGCAGTTTGATTATGCAGCGGAGGATGCCGCTCTGGTTTAATTCTGCCTATGTATGTGTTCCAGTGATCAAGGTAGGGGCCCGAATATTTCGCGCCCTTCGTGCCCGATAAATATACTAATGTGCTCTCTATCTCCATCCCATCCTCACTCCTGTCCTACAAAATGCTCAACCACCCCAATCAACTCCTCAAAACGAGATATCGTATAGTCAGGAACAATCGACTGTTTCGATCCATTACCTTGCTCGGGGGATACAAGGATAGCCTTCATGCCCACCTGTTGCGCACCAAAAATATCATGATACAGGTCGTTGCCCACAAAAAGAGCCTGCTCTGGTCGCACCTGCAATGCATCCAACGCTTTCAAAAAGAGCCGCGCGTCTGGTTTGCGATAGCCATAGTCGCCAGAGACAATAATTGGATTAAAATAATTCACTACCCCAACCGCACGCAACTCGGGAACGGCATACGCACTCTGAGCATCCGAAACAATTGCCATCGGGTAATGTGCATGTAACTGGTCCAGTGTCTCTTGCACCTGGGGGTAGAGGCGGAGCCGCTTGCGTGCAATACCCCGGTGCAATTCCGCCAGAAACAACGCCAACTGCCCGCGCTTTTCGGTGGATAGAGCACGCGTATAGTCACTTGCCTTGAGGCGTAGAAACTCGCGCCAGAGCTCCACTGCATCCCACTCCGGAAACTTCTCAGCACTTTCTGCACGTTGCCGTTGCATAATCTGAAAATACAGGTCTCGTACCTCCCAGCGGTGCAGTGAAATGCCTTGATACAACAGAAAATGCGCAATCGCCCGGTAAATCTCCTCCAATCCCTCATCCGTCTCAATATCGATCAGCGTTCCATTTACGTCAAAGAGCAGTGCTCGGATATCCATTAAAAAGACCTCAATGTTATTTTTGCTTCCTCGATGAGCCTCCAACGGTAGTCGTGGCTGATCCACGAGTTACGTGCGATGCGCAGTAGCGTAAGGCCCATCTGGAAAGGCACGCGCCCACCAATGGAGCGAAATGCACTCTCGCGATCGGGAAAGTGACAGGCGTATTCCCACAGAAAGTGCCCGATAAAAGGCTCAGCCGCATACTTATTGCCCGTGATCTGCAGAAAAAAGTGCTGCAGTTCGCCAGTGATACGTCCGATATCAAAGACGCGATCAGCTCTCTTCATTCTTTCCAGATCAATGCCAATCACACTCAGCCCATGTCCAAAGAGAAAGTTCGATGGAGTCGCGTCACCGTGCACAAGTACTTGCTGGTCTTCCCACATGCGGGGCTGTTCGCGCCATCGCTCACGCAACCAGGAGAACTCCTGCACATCATCCCAGGAAATGAACTGTTTTTTGAAAAGCTTACGCACGAGACGGTCAAAGTAGGCACAATCTTCGTGAAAATTTACCCCATAACCATTGGCCGTCCTATTATGAAAGGTCGCCAGAAAATACGCCAGTGCAGTGAGCTTTTCATATAGCTTATCAGGTTGCTGATAAAGAATAGTATCCGTGATGACATTGCTCAAAGGCTGTCCACCCCGATACTCCTCAACGAGCAGACTATTCAACCATCCATTATAACCCAGGGGACGTACAACGTCGTGTGGATATCCGACTAACCCATAACTTCTCATCAAGTGCAGATTATGAAATTCTTGCTCCATACGTTGATCTTTCTCAGGGATATGAGAACCGCCATGACCGTTGCCCGCAAAGAACTTGCCGATCACCTGCACTTGACTATGCTTTTCTTCATAGAGGTATACTTCATTGCTTCCTCCCATGCGAAAAACGCGGAATTTAGCATCATGATTATTGAGTCCCAGTTGAGGCAATATATCATATCGTAAGTAATGATGGAGTGGATCATGAACAGGCAAATGACCAACATAATGCTTTGACATATGAGTGGACTCCGATATTCTCCCCTGTCAGGAGGAGTGATTGCGTTATGCGAAGGTTAATTATCGGTTAACAGATTGTTAAATCTTGCATCTATGATATGGGAGAGATGGAGTAGTTGTCAATAAAAGACGCTCATTTCACCGAGTTGTTACACCCAACGAAGAGATATATAATCTTATCGCTGAATATCACCTATGAACCAGCCTATCAGGCCAGTTTATAAAGAAAGGCTCACAGATCCAAACAACAGAGTACTAAATTGTTCTTTTGGGGGTGTATTTGAGTGACTCTTTTTTCGTGGAACAAACGTATCACATATACAGGTAGAAATAAGCTTTTGACAGGTTGATTACATGAAAAAAGGCGTTATGCGGAGTAGCGTCATCAGCTCTGTCTTACTCTATCACGACTCCATTGTCTCCGCCTCTATCCTTACATATAAGGAGGTTACACGTATGCGAACCTGGTCTATCAATCGTGTGTGTGCGCTTGTCCTCGGCATCATTTTTCTTATCCTTGGGATGGTTGGTTTTGTGACACCGACAGAGAACAGTACGGGTGTGCAAGCAATCTTTGGTATCTTTGATGCCGATACCATTCACAATGTTTTCTATGTTATAGTTGGTTTGCTTGGAATTGCCTCGTCTTTTACCGGCCAGTTCCGTACGTTCAACAAAGTCTTTGGTGTTGTTTTCATCCTGCTGGGACTGCTTGGTTTGATTCCCTCGCTCTACTTTCCAGCTGGCTCGTATGGGCACGATAACGGCTTATTCCTGGGAATCACCCATATGAATGCCGGAGATCATATCCTGCACCTTATTGCAGGCGTGCTTGCTGCTGTAGTTGGTTTCTTCCTGGTTGGTTCAGCCGCACATCCAGAGCCGAAAGCCAGGGTTCGCCAACGTGCCTGATGCTTTATCCTTAATAAGAACATTCGTTTTGTTCCCACCGGCCTGCTTTAAGTAGGCCGGTATTTTTTATCGAGTTGTTACATCCCCCGAAGAGATGTATAATCTGTTACGTCACTCAAGCGGGTCATTACCCTATTCATAACATAGCTAGATATTCTCGAAGGATAACAGAATCACATGTTACAGATATTACCGCTCGTCCTATTTATCGTTATGACCGAAGTCTCCATCGGCTCCGTCAGCGTGCTCGTATTTCTCGACTGGCGCAACGAAGTCAAACGCGGCTTCCTGATCTCATACGCCCTCATCTACTTAGCCCTGACCGGCCTCACTTACCTGTTCCAGCAAGGATTTGCCTACCCTGGATTGCTCAATACCTATCCGCAGCTCGACAAAGCCTGGACTGGCTACCTTACCCTGCCCTTACTGCTCTTCTTCCTGCTACTGATACCCTACAACCTGTTCCTCTGGATCGACCGCAAGGCGGGCGTCGATGGCAAAGTCGAACAGGCCAAAGCAGAAGCCCAGGGCCAATCACGTAGCTTCTCAGTGGTACGCCTCCTGCGCCTGCTCAGTGGAATCGCTACCGTCATCGCTGGCCTCGTCATGCTCTTCGTGATGGCTATGATCTTCCGCCCCCTTGCAGCCGTCAACCTGGGAGGAGCTATCACCGTCGCAGGCTTTTTTGCCTCCGCCTTCGCACTTGGCGGCGTCTTGACAGCCATGTGGCTTGGTCACTGGTACCTGGTCACACCTGCATTATCTGAGAAACCCCTCCAATTTGCCACAACCCTGGTCCTGGTTGCTATTCTGGCCCAGGTCCTCTGTGCCTTTACCGCTGGCCCCACCACGGCCCAGGTCAATCAGCCGACAGGAAGAACTTCTGTAACCGCTGTTGCCACCCCGACACCTGTTTCCAGCACGAGTGTAAAGCCAGCTAACGCTACCGTCGTCACGCCGCTCAGTACAGGCGCGATTGGCTGGATACAGATCCTGGTTGGCTTCATCCTTCCGCTTGTGCTGACTGCGCTGGCCTGGAAGCTGATCCGCGACCGCTCCTTCCAGTCCGCCACCGGCATGCTCTATCTCGTGGTTGTCTGCACGTTGGCTGGTGAGGCAATGGCTCGTGGATTGTTCTTGATGGGCCTGTAATATGACCGCGTATAGGTGTAGGGGCCGCGTTGACGCCGCCCAGGTGTGTTATTATCATTTGACACACCTGAGCGCCGTAAACGCGGCCCCTACGTTATTTCGCCTCGCGCAGCGCTTTTTCCCGTTCCTTCAAATCTCGACGCAGAATCTTGCCCGAAGTCGTCTTTGGAATGACATCAATAAACTCTATAAAGTGCACCTTCTTGTAGCCTGCCAGCTTGCCATTAGCGAACGCCAAAATCTCCTCCGACGTAACATTATGACCCTTGCGCAAAACAACCAGTCCCTTAATCAATTCGCCTGCTTCATCGTCGGCGACTCCAATTACCGCCGAGTCCATTACCGCTGGATGCTCCATCAGCAACGATTCGATCTCTGCCGGAGCAATGCCGAAGCCTTTGTACTTGATCATCTCTTTTTTACGATCAACAATGTAGGTATAACCATCCGTATCGACATGTCCCACATCGCCCGTATAGAGCCAGCCGTTACGCAATGCACGCGCCGTCTCTTCGGGTGCTTTCCAGTAGCCTTTCATGACCTGGGGACCGCGAATGATAATCTCTCCATCCTCACCTTGCGGAAGCTCACGTTCGCCCGTCTCAATGTCCACAATCTTCTGTTCAGTATTGTGAGTCGGCATACCAACGCTCTCCAGGCGCACGAGGTCCGGCTCACTTGGCTGTGAGTGCGTAAGCGGTGAAGCCTCGGTTAAACCATAGCCCTGTACAACTGTGATCCCTGTCTTCTCCCGCAGCCTGCGTGCCGGCTCCATCGGCAGCGGTGCAGCTCCCGAGAAGATATACTTGACGCTCTTCAGTTTGCTGAGATCGACTGGGGCATTCGCCAACGCCAGAATGATTGGAGGAACGGCAAAGTAGTAGGTGACATTATGTTTTTCACATAACTCCAGCGATTGCAGCAGGTCAAAACGCTCCATCATCACCTGTGTGCCACCGCAGGCCAGGAAACTCCCGGTGAGCATAACGCCATAGATGTGATAGAACGGCAGAAAGAGGAGTCCGACATCCGTAATGTCTGTTTTCAGTGCATTTGTGAATTGCAGATTGTTCGAGACAAGGTTGCGATGCGTAATCATTGTACCCTTCGGAAGACCCGTTGTGCCCGAAGAGTAGGGCAAGGCCAGCAGATCGTCACCATTAATATCAACCTGTGGTGGATTTTTAGGTGACGAACGCCGTATCAGCGTCGCCAGTGGCAAGGCATCCGGCAGCCCATCCGGCGCGGAAGCGCCTGTCACCAGAATATGTTTAAGGTTGGGCAACGACTTGTCTCGCAGAACCAGTTGCAGAACGGGCACGAGTTCGCGCTGTATCAAAATCGCTCGGGCCTCTGAATTCTCAAGTTGGTAGCTAACTTCCCGGTCTTTGTATACAGGATTCATCGGGCTGGTTACGACGCCAATAGATGCTGCTCCTAGAAATGTTAGTATGTATTCTGGCCTATTTGTCGTATAAATGCAGATGCAATCGCCCTTGCGTAGACCAAGATCGTACAAACCATTGGCGATACAATTGACCATCGACACCACCTCACGGTATGTGAGTGCAAGGTCGTGATAAATAATCGCCTTACGATCCGGCGTACGTTCAGCAGCCATCCGCACCAGGTTGTCATAAGAAACATCAGGAATGTCTATCGGAGGACGGAACAGTTCAGGAATCGCCATTTTCTTTGCCATGCCAGGAGTCCTTTCTGTTTCAACTCAGCTATGAGCTATTCAGAAATACAGTATGAGGGTGCCAGCTACAGACGAATCATCAGATGTATCTCTACGTTATCGCTGGTGCTTTGTAGCATACCCTCACTGAACTTTATTGTCAATGTCTATTCCTGCTAGCTTCTCCATCCTCGCGGGGAAACCTGGGTAGGGGCGTGAGCTTGCCTCCGCCCGGTTGGGGGATGGAGATTTTGCCGAGAACCGGGCGGAGACAAGCTCACGGAAAATCCCCTCAAAGCAGAGTGGGCAGCTCAGAGGTCGCGTCTCTAAGCTGCCCACTCTCCATTGCGAGTATCGCATGAGGAAAGTATAACCTACTTTCTCCCAAAATGCAAGAAATGTAGTGCATTTGTTAATAAAGAGGCAAACATTTGTATATTCACGTTTAACATTTGTAGAGCTACCTGCACAGATGATAAATGTACAGTGACGGGAGAGGGGTTCACTGTAACATGCTCCGTAATTTACCAAGCGTCCAGTTAAAGTTTGTATCAGGCAACGCTATCGTAGGCACGCCCGGGATGCTGCCTGATGGCTTTGCTTTGACTGTGGCGCTCAGTTTGACCGTCTCCCCGTTGGTGATCTTCAGGCAGAAATGTTCAATCTGATAAGGAAATTCCTGCTCTCCTAATAAAATTGTATCTCTCGTCTTACTTGTAGTCGCGCTTATGATATGACGATAGGGATAGACCTCATCCTCGTCGTTGTGTAATGATGGAAACAATGCATTCACATCACTCTTGAAAATGCCAAATGATCGGGACGTCGGATAGATAAATGTGAATACGTTGATACTGGAGCGGCAACGTCCATCTTTCCCATATTTTAGCCAGACGACCTCTGCATCGTACTCGTCTGCATCAAAGGAGCCGGGTAGCACATAACTTTGAATCCACATTACATGGTCACTCAACTGGGCTTCTGTTATCCCCAGCGTCTGTAATCCTCTTTTGTAAAGGATCTTGCCCTGGCTTTTTACCCAGGCATCGTACTGCTCATCATCAGGATTTGACCGTTTTGTTTGCCATATGATAAGCACGCCAATGACACCCAGGACTATACTGAGTCCGATAAAGAGCATATTTTGCAGAAATGATCCCATGCAAAAGAGTATCGCGCCACTGGCAAGTGTAATCCAGACCCAGATCGGATAGCGACGTGGGAAAAAGTAGTTGTAGAGCTCTTGTTCAGATAGCTTTCGTGCAATAACAGCCTTTGTTTTCTGAGTTTGCATGTGCAGCCTGCCATCCCCTGCCTGTGACACTCCTATTGGAGCACATCAACGCTTGAAAACTCCAGTAGATGATGCTCTGGGTAACTCGACCGCTTCCCTACTCAGGCACCATCTACTCTTAATGACGACTGTTCCCCCCACAATATAAAATCTCTATTATTGAATTCGTGGCACGAGCTAGGATTGAAGGGATTGTGCTCTTTCACTCACAAATCCCTGTCCCCCGAAGATCTGAATACGCTTTTGCGTCAGCAGCAGGGATAATGCTGCATAGAATTCTTCTGCGTTCAACTGCATCTCAGAGGCAAGCTCACCGATGTTTTTATGGCCATCAATTTCAAGATAGAGACGACGCGCGTTTTTGTCTTGAATAATGGATCTGGGTATCAAAGCCTGTTTTACTGTGTGCTCTGTCTGTGTATGGTACGGCGTAAATGCTGTCAGGGCCGGGCGCTTTCCTGTGTATTGATTACTCTCCAACTGCAATCCCTGTTTTATGGGAGTGCTAATTTTCAATAGCCCATGCTTCCTGGCTATTGGAAGCGTGTGTTCCAGAGTATGGGCCAGTGTTGGTAATAAGCGTGAGGAAGGCGGATGCTGTAAGAAAACGGTGATCCCCAGCGTAAGAGGAGTAGCAATTTTCTCATATGAAGAGCTATCTCTCGTCACTGGAAGCAAGATGTTGTTACTCATAAAGTGGCACGCCCAGTAATTGAGGTTGTAGCGCATAAGCACTTCACTATAATAATGCGAGAATATGGTGCCAACCGACCGAGGAGCAACGCTTTGCTGTTTGTTGAGTGATTGCTCGACTGCATCCGCTAATGGTTGATTAACAACAATGTGTTGCGGTAATGAGGTACTCTGACAAGCCATCGTGCGTAATGCGCAGCTCTCCCGTCCATGTGTGTATGCCTGCATTGCCCAGAACTGCACTACTTGAACATCCATACGTTGTATGATCATCTCTGCCAGCCATGCGAATAACTCATCAATGGTCTCCATCGTCTCCACAACTTGCAATAGTCGCGTGATAATGACAAGTTGATGATTGCCCATTATCCTATGCGCTGGATTATACGTACCTATTTTCCCGTACTCCACGTTTGCCTCCCTACATGTTTTATCAGACACTCTTTAAGCGCTGTTTTGTTACAAAACATGAGCCCCTATTGACGAAATATCTACTATGACATTTCGCTTTCTTGTGCTAAAAAGCATAGGGACTACTTCATTGAGTATAACATGTTATTTTGCATTACGATATTAATAAAATGTTAAAATAAGGAAGATTACATGTATATAACATTCCAATATGTGAAGTTGACATTTTCGGTTGCTATGTCTGTCCTTATGTCTGCCTTAATGGACATTACGAACCAACAAACACAACAGAGCCAGTGCCACTCTGCTCAACCAGGACGGCGTCGAGGTTGTAAACGCCACATTCGCCGGTTTCCCTTCTGACGTACGTTTAGCACACTGATTGCATAGCCCAAATTTCAGGTATATTTCTCAAGTAACCAGAATTTTGCATTTGAGGAGGTTACTACGTATACTAGAGAATGTTTAGTACCACAAAGTATTATTATTTATAGTTAGAAGTGGGAGGCTACGATGCAGGTAGATATCGCAATTATGACAATCCGCGACGACGAGTTTGATGCAATGTTCGGTCAGATTGAGGAATACCTGTTAAAAGACTACCTGTTGAAACCGTTTAAAGGTTCCAGCAAGCGCACCTATGCAATTTTCTCTATACCGACGAGAACCAATAAAACTTGTGTCGTCGCCCTGGCACGCTGTCCCGAACAGGGCACCGATGCCTCGCAGCTAGTTGCCTCCGATATAATGCGAGATCTGGACCCGCAGCTTTTGCTCGTTGTTGGTATCGCTGGCGGAGTTCCTCACAACGAATTCACGCTTGGAGATGTAATTATCTCCTCGCGTATCCACAACTTCAATGTGAGTGCCGTCAAACAAAACGATATCACCTTCAATGTACAGGGCGGTATTCATCCGCTTGTCAGCGACATCACCGCCAGCTTGCCTATGTATAAAAAAAGCCTCCTGGCTGGCTGGAATGAACCCGACAGCATTGGCATGGCACGACCGTCTATCGATCTCTTATGGGTAAAATCTAACCTCTACGGTGATGCTAAATGGCGCAACGATGTGCTTAAATCGTTCGAAACTCAATTTGGCGAGTCTGCTAGCGATGTTCAGCACCCTCTATTCAAGACAGGTATTATTGCTTCAAGCAATAACCTGATGAAGAATACGAAGATACCAACAAGATGGTTGGAAAGCGCTCGCGGCATTCTCGCCATCGAGATGGAGTCAGCCGGAGCCTTACAGGCTGCGCAGCAGATGGACAAGCAATATCCAGTCATGGCTATTCGGGGCATCAGTGACATCATTGGTCTTGAACGTAATCCGCGCTGGACAGCTTATGCTTGCAAGTCCGCTAGTGCCTTCACCAGTGCCTTTATCAAAGCTGGTATTATCGAGCCGTTGGTTGATAATACGAAGGCCACTGCCCATCCAGCCTCACAGCCTTCCCACCCATCACCTACACCTCAAGAAATGATCAGTAATTCCACTTCAAATAGTCAGGGTGTGGTTCCCTTCGATGTCTTTATTAGCTATGCGGCAGAGGATGAGCGGTTCAAGAAAGAACTGGAAACTCACCTTGTGATGCTTAGACGCAGCGGCGAGATTCGTCCATGGCATAGTGAACAAACACAAGTTGGTTTAACGTGGAAAAAAGAGACGAGCGACCGCATCGATCAATCTCAAATCATCCTTCTTCTGATCAGCCCAAGTTTTCTGGCTTCAGATTATCTTTATGAGCAAGAGCTGCAACATGCTATGGAGCGGCATAAATCTGGTGCCGCCCGCGTTGTTCCAATTATCTTACGCTCAACTATTATAGACAATACACCTTTTAAAGACCTCGTATTACTACCGCGTAGTCGTCCGCCCGTTGATAAATGGAGCAATCGTGATGAAGCATGGAAAAAGATTGCTGAAGAGATTCGGGCTGTTTGTGATGATTTACGCAAGAACCAGAGTAAATTATAGTGTAAAAATATATGAGTACTGATTTGCACTGTGGCTCTTGTGCAAGGAAACATAGCACAATACCACGGTTCTTCCTATTATCGCTACCCCTTGTCTCTTCGAGGATAGTGGTCTGGATCAATTCCCTTGCACTTCCCCCATCATTCTCATACAATGTCAACACAACAGAAACATCGTCCTATTATCTCCGCTCCGTACAGCAACCTATCGAAAGGATGTAGTTTCATGCTTCACTTCTCGCCAACCGAAGAGCAGGAAGAGATATGTCACCTGGCACGCAGCATCGCCATCGAACAACTGCGCACCCAGGCACGCACGTCCGAAAAAAGTGGCGACATCTCCCCCACGCTCACACAAATACTCACACAGACTGGCCTCACCACACCCTTTCCCGAAACATACGGCGGCTCAGGTCCCATCGAAGCCATCACCTATACCCTTATCGCCGAAGAATTTGGCTTCGGCGATGGTAGCCTCGCCCTAAACATTATCGGCTCCCTTATGGGACCCCTTACCATCGTCCTCGCCGGAACTCCCCAACAACAGGAACAGTACATTCCACCCTTCGGTTCCTCAGGCGAAGGCCATACTCAGCGCGGTAGCCTTGCCTTCGCCGAACGTACAGGCGGTTACGCCCTGGCAGACATAAACGCCACAGCCTCCCGCGACGGCGACAATTATATCCTCAATGGCACCAAACGCAACATCATCCACGGTTCACAATCTCACCCCCGCATCGCCCTATTCCGTCTCGACAATAGAGAAGGTTCAGGCGGTCTTTGTGCCTTCATCCTTCCCGCTCGTCTCGACGGCTTGCAGGTCATCCCGGACAGCGAAAAATTGGGCCTGATTGCAGCTCCCAGCGCGTCATATACCCTCACTAATGCCATTGTTCCTTCCAGCACTATGTTGGGCGAACCAGGCCATAACGGCGTGATACGTGCCGCGACCCTTTATGTGATCTTGCGAGCTGCCATCGCCTGTGGCACTGCCCGCGCCGCTCTCGAATATGCCAGCGCTTATGCCAAAGAGCGTATCGCCTTTGGACGCCCTATCGTTTCCTATCAGGGCATCGCCTTCATTCTTGCTGAAATGGCGATGAAGCTGGATGCCGCTCGCCTCCTGCTCTGGAATGCGGCTGTAAACTGGGATAGCGATGTTGACCCCGCCACCCTTCTACGTGATGCCGAGGCAGCACACCAGCAGGCCCTCACCATTGGAAAATCGGCGACGATAGACGCGGTTCAGGTTCTCGGCGGTGCTGGCTTTCTGCAAGACCACCCCGTAGAGATGTGGATGCGCAACATGGCAGCAATGGAGTAACATATAATGCTGAATTTCACCCTCAGTCCATCCCAACAAGCCTTTCGCGCTTATGTCCACCAGATCGCCATTGAAGAAATGCGTCCTATCTCGTTGGAATGTGATCGCAACGAGCAGATCCCCGCCTCGTTCTTCTGGAAGATACAAAAACGCCTTTCGCCCGCTTCTATCCCTCAGGCTCACGCGCAGGGAGAGGAAAAGCAGCCACAAATCCGCTCTATGCTCTTAAATGAAGAATTATCCTGGGGCGATGCCGCTCTCGCAACCGCTATCCCTGGTCCTGGCCTGGCTGCACCACCGCTTCTTTCGCAAGGGACGCCAGAGCAGCAGGCGAAGTTTTTTGCCCTCTACGCGGACGATCAGTTGCACTGGGGCGCTCTGGCCCTGACCGAGCCCGGCATTGGTTCCGATGTCGCAGGTATGTCAACCACCGCCGTTCTCGATGGTGATGAGTGGATTTTAACGGCCACAAGCACTATATCACTAATGGTGCACGCGCAGATCTGGTGATCACGTTCGCGACTATCGATAAAAACCTTGGGCGCGAAGGCATCCGTCCCTTTGTGGTCCCTAAAGGAACGCCCGGCCTGACCGTAGGACGCATTGAGGAGAAGATGGGCCTGCGTGCCTCCCAGACCGCCGAGCTGATCTTTGAAAATTGCCGTATTCCCAGCGATCATCTGCTGGCTGGTCGCGAACAAAGCAAAAAAGCAGGCTTCAAGGCCGCGATGGGCACGCTCGATGCCACCCGTCCAATGGTTGGTGTTATTGCAGTAGGCATCGCATGTGCAGCTTATGAAGCAACCTGTCAGTGGCTGAAAGAGGAGTTGCCGTTGGGATATCCATTTCAGAAACGGCAGAACATTGAAAGCGAACTGGAAGAGATTCGGCAAGAGATCCAGATGGCACGCCTCCTGGTCTGGCGGGCCGCCTGGATGGGCGACTGCCGTATTCCTAATTCCAAAGAAGCCTCGATGTGTAAAGCGTATGCTGGAAGCCTTGTTATGAAAGCAACTTCTGCCGCAGTACGCATTACCGCTCCTGGGAGAATTTCGAGATTCGGCAGCTCATTCAGAAGTGGTTTCGCGATGCCAAAGTCTTTGATATTTTCGAAGGCACGGCCCAGATTCAACGCCTGGTCATTGCACGCCGCTTGTTTCCTGAAATAGATATCCCATAAATAGATGTCTAAGGCGCTTTCGGATAAGGACACATCGTGCGTCCCTACTTCTTGCTGGGGGCCGTATTCTCTTCTTGCTCTTCTTCTTGCTCCAGTTCGTAGTTGTCGTCATCGAACTGTTCCAATTGCGTTGCTAAGCGATTGTCGCGTTTATTGATGCGGCGGCGCTCAATCACCTCGCGCTTGAGGATATCGCGCTTGTTGGTTACACGTTTGTCTCGTAGCTTGCCTCTCATGCTTTCACCTCCTCTCCTTGCTTCCCGCTCGTAGGGGCCCGATTTATCGCGCCCGTTGCGTCCGTAGGACCCCGATTTATCGCGTCCGTTGCGCTCCGTTGGAGTGGAGAGGGGAACGTGCAAAAAATTTGGATGCATGTTTTGTTCTTATCGGATATAGTAAACAGGTACTTCATGCTGCTTTCTCTATATGTGAAGTCTGAACCTTTTCATTTTGAGGATTGCGAATGCACGATGAGGAGGGTAGAGGCGAAAAGCGACGGGCAGATTGTGTAGATCTGCACCAGCGTTGGACGTAGAAATACGTGTAGCTATGCCTCTGTTGTGCGGGAGCAATGAGTTTTGCCGCTCTCCGTACCGTGCTGTTTTGTTATAAGTACTTGCTGCATAGAACTCACCTCCTTGACGTATTTGTATAACCATCTTCTTTAGAAACCAATCAATAGTACGTTTGTGAACTGATATTGAGTGTACCCGTTGCTGTTTCAAAAGTCAAGCACTTTTAGGTCAATATTTTCTCAATAATTCTACAAGTCTACTCGATTGACCTCGACATATCTGACTCCTTGCCATTCGTGCGCCAGAGCTCTTTTGCTCCACTGTCGAAGGTATAGCCAGCAACGATAAAGGCGCGGATCACGTCGATAACGATCACCACGCCATGTGTCTGTTCGGTCTACTTGCTGAATCATTAGCTATGCCTTATGGTAATTGCCTGCCTGTGTCAGGAAGATTTTAGAGAGTCCCCATACGACCACTGAAGCGATACCTAATGAAAGAACTATCAGTGTAATCCAGACCCACACCAGGTTATCGCCTGCCACCCGGCTCGCTGAGAGCGGATCAAGTGATGCCCCGAGCAAGGGAACCAGAATAACCAGTGGAATAGCAAAGAGGACAAGGCAGCATACAATAACAAAAGCAGGTAGAATAATACGCCAGAGTCCCGAGTCGCGCAGATTCTCCGTCTTTGCCGTTCCATATGCCTGCCTGTGTTCTGCCTCTGGACTCGATACATGTTCCATCGTTTGCTCATTTTTTGAGCCATCATCAGTCTTCTCTGTACCACTACTATTCGTCGTTTCAGTGGTACTGACCGTTTTATCATCCATTGACGTCTCCCGAGAAGTTCGTAGAATAACTACCCCTCAGTATAGCATATGGAGTCGCTTCTTACATCCTCTTATGAGGAGGATGCGCCTGGCTGTATTATAAATTTTCGTCGATGAACTGGAAGATGCGTTTGCGTACCGCCAATACCACTGCTGGTAAAATCACACCGCCAACGACCAATTTCGCAACTGTTTTCTTCATCGTCTTTTTTTTCGCCATTATCTTTTCCCTTTATTCTCGTGTGGAACCCCTCTATTTCTTTTGCATTGCTATATATAATACGTGGATCAGAGTACTATAGTGACACCCTCGCCGCCAAAAAATGCTTGACAATCCGGATGATGAATGCTATAGTTGCCTCAGCCATCCATAAGGGCGCTTAGCTCAGCGGGAGAGCGCTTCGTTCACACCGAAGAGGTCACTGGTTCGAAACCAGTAGCGCCCATTTCTCTTTTTCTTTCTCCTTAGATGATATTCCCCATACTCACTAAAGAAATCCGTAGGTTCTCCTTATCTTTGTTCCCTGGCGGGAGAAGAAGGCTGGCACGAAAGTAGCTGACTTTTAAACTTTTAGTCGCTCTTGATTGCACTAAAACATGTCATTGGAGTATAATAAAAAGTACAGGAAGCGTTTCCCTCTACTTTGAGGCTGAAGGGTCCTTACAATGTTTCCGCTGAGGAGTATTGCGCATGCTACGTATCTTACACAGCCTTCATGGAATTAACATTCCAGGTTTAGTCCTTCTCCTGGTGCTCTGGATCCTTCTTTTCAAAGGTGTACGTTTGCTGGTAATGTTGCTTCGCCATGACCCCCTCGTCGGTTGGGCTATCGGGCCCCTTGGCATAACCATCATGTTTGTGCACGAGCCATCGATCCTGTTCATCTGGTTAATCCTGCTATGTCCCGCTATCGCATCGGGAAGTGTTCTCTATGTTGGTCTGTTTACCTCTCTCAGCCCCGTCGCGCTCTCCCATAATCTTGTTGTCCAGGTGGTCGTTGTTGGCAGTGGGGTTTTTCTTTCCATCATGGGTGATATCTTCAATGCATTCCAGGATCTACGTCATCCTCTGTGGGGTGAAGCTCGTATCCTGCGTAGCATTCAGTGGCTTCGTGTCACCTGGGCCAAAGTTCACTTCACGCCGTTTGGTTATTCCTACCTCAATGACCACTTCGGTTCTAGCCCAACCGATCTGTGGCATGCGTTATAATTCTCACGGTTGTCGGCTCAGATAAGAGGGATTGTCGGTGGCTTATGTGGTAAGGTGAAGTGAAATGTACTCCCGGTACTCTGATTGTTCGTGAACCCGATCTGACCACCATGACCGTCAACAATCGCTTTTGCCACATACAAACCCAACCCTATGCCTGAATATTGTTGGATGGTCGTATTGTGAACACGGTAGAAGCGCTCAAAAATGTGATCAAACTGTTCCGGGCTGACCCCGATCCCTTCATCAGTAATACTCACCTGGTACTTGTTGTCCACATCTTCCAGACGTACAGTCACCTTTCCTCCATGAGGCGAGTATTTGATTGCATTGTCCAGTATATTGCCGATTACCTGCTCTATACGTACGCGGTCAGCAACAATGGCCGTTTCCTGTACCTGAATATCCAGGTAGAGTGTATGCAGTTCAGCACTGGCCTGAGCCAGGCGAACACTTTTCGCCAACACATCGGCCAGATAGAATGTCTCATAACGTAAATTCAATTTGCCCCACTGCACCTGTGAGAGGTCAAGCAGATCATTGACCAGTCGCTCCAGGTGTTCAGTCTGGCTCTGTATAATGTTCAAGCTGCGTATATCATAGCTCTCAGGCAACTCGCTCAAGGATGTATGGTCCTCTAGCGCCGTACGCGCTTTTCGTAAGCGTCGCTCCATACGCCGTGCCACATGCTGGGTATAGCCCTTGATCGCAGTAAGTGGAGTACGCAACTCATGGGATACCACTGATACAAATTCGTCTTTTAGTCGCTCAACTTGCTTATGAGAGGTGACATCATTGAGCACTGCGACAACACCGATCGGACGCATAGTAACTTCGCTCGCATCATGGAGGGGAGCCGCGCTGATATTCAGTGTGAATGGGACCGTCTCGCCCCCTTCTCCAATCGTCAGTTCCTGGTTGGTGACAACTTTGTTCTTCAGAGCCTCGTCAACAATCTCCGCCAGGCGAGGCAACCAGTCGACATCGCTTGTTTTGATTAGCTCGTGCAGTGGGATCTCCGTCTGGAAAGCGCTGTTTGCCTGTGCTAGCAGATGTTGTGCAGACTGGTTGAGCGAGGTGATAGCTCCTTGCGCATCGGTGATAAGCAGACCCTCGGCCATACTACTGATAATGAGCTCCAGCCGCTGTCGCTCAAATTCGGTCTGTCGCCACAATGCGTTCTCCCGTTCGCGCAGGCGCACATTCTCTAGTGCCACAGCTGCATAATCAGCAATCATGGTCGTCAATTGCAACAGGTTGGTGTCAAACGTGCCAATACGCTCATCAAACAGGCTGAGCATGCCCATGATGCGATTTTCAACGGTGAGGGGAATATTCAAACAGGAGCCGATCTCACCTCCTCCCAGTTCTTCTTGTATCTGCGGCAGTGCTAACTCATCGGGAGCATCGAGATAGGCTGATCTCGCCAATTGCTCGGCCTCTACATGTGGGAAATCGATGACATTAGCGGCGTTGACAATACGCTGAATCATCGCTTCTAGAAAGGAAGCACTGAGAGGGTAGCTGGGAATAATGAATAGCTCCAAGGGATCTCCTTTGAGGAGAATACAACATGCTGAGAAACTATACAGATCGCGTAACGCCGCCAGAAGAGCACGATGTACCTGGAAGCGATCAAATGCGGCGACGAAGCGCTTCCCCATCGTATTGAGGTATTCCAACTCCTGCCTGATGGCCGTTAAACGCTCTCCTTTCGCTACAGAAGAAGAGCGATCCGTGCTTTTCTCCCTCTCCACAACCTGGAACTCTGATGGCACGTTGCTCTCCATGACTGTCCTTTATTGTAGTTGAGACAACTGGTGAATGACTTCATCATGTAGTGGCGGCGCGATAAGTTCACCTGTTAGCTCTCGCAAGCCCGCGAAACACTCGTCTAACAATGCGTTGAGTCCAGCTGCGAGTTCTGTGGAGGTGACACCCGAAAGTTGCTCTTGAATAACGGATGGGATGACTTCTGTATAAGGTCGTATGACAAGGAAGTGCAGAAACGGATATTGTTTCATAACTCGTCTCGCAGCACCTTCTACCAGGACACGCGTCGTCGCTTTGCCCAAAAGAGGTGCTACTCGCTCATCGATCAACCGTATGGCTTTCAGGTACGCCTCTGTAACTTGCTCACGGGAGACAGAAGAGGAGTTGTCATGTGTGAGTGACATTAGTTTCTCCCTTCGGCTCTTGGTATACTCTCCATCATGTATTATAGCATAGTTGCCTATATATTGTAAGTGGATAGTACTCACATTGTTGTAGAGGTGTAATGATCAATGTTGCACTCACCCCCTACTAATGGACGGAGACTTGAAAATCTCCCCTGCACAAAGACGTGCAGGGGAGTCAAATTTTGCGCCTCAATTATATTATGTGGATCAAGCGAGTCTAAAGAGACGTGCTAACCATAGACGGAAGCCACTTAACGCAGGCTTCTCCTTCTGCTGATCATAATTTGCGGCCATATCGATCAGACGTTGACGCCCTCGGCCCTGCCGCTCCCGTTCTGCCTCAGCTTCTTCCTGGATGTTGTAACGCTCACGCTGCTCATCAATGGCGCGTGCAAAATGCTCGGCACGTATCTGGAAACGAGCTGGGGGCGTCTGTGACTGAATGTTGGAATCTGGCAACGACGTTTGAGGTTGCGCATCAGGATCTGGCAACGGCGCTGTTGTTCCCTTCGGCCTATTCGCTGTGGCTGTCTGCGTTTCGTCCTGCGCTTCGCTTACCTGCACCTGTCCTATACTGAGCCGAGGCCCAATCCAGTCTCTCAGTGCCAGTAAAGATGCTCTTCGGCAGATGGCTTCGATATCGGCTCCGCTGCGTCCCGGTGTGACTTTTGCCAGTTCCTCGGCTGTTACTTCTGGTGCAATTGGCCTCCCTCGCAGGTGGACGGAGAAGATAGCCTGTCGCTCTTCTTCATTTGGGTGCCGTAGTTCGACAATCAGATCAAAGCGGCCTGGGCGCAGCAACGCCGGGTCAATTAATTCAGAGCGGTTGGTAGCCGCGAGGACTATCACGCCCTCGCGCCCTTCAATGCCGTCCATCTCGGTGAGAAGTTGGGCGATGACTCTGTCTCCGACGTTGCCATCGTTTCCTCCTCCTCGTCTTGGGGCCATCGAGTCGATTTCATCGAAGAAGACGATGCATGGTGCTGCCTGTTTGGCATGCCTGAAGATCTCGCGTACTCCTTTTTCTGATTCTCCTACCCATTTCGAGAGCAACTCCGGTCCTTTGATAGAGATGAAACTTGCCTCACACTGGTTGGCCAGTGCACGTGCGATAAGCGTCTTGCCAGATCCTGGCGGGCCTGAAAGTAAGACGCCCCGTGGTGCCTCTACTTTGGCATTGGCATAAACTTCAGGATAGCGTAACGGCCATTCTACGCCCTCTGTAAGCGTGTCTTTAATATCTTCGAGCCCACCGATATCCTCCCACGTGGTCTCGCTGACTTCTACATAGACCTCGCGTGTGGTTGATGGCTCGATCTCTCGTAGCGCAGCCTGAAAGTCTGCCATGGTGATGTTAAGGTTGACCAGGGTCTCGTAAGGAATGTAGCCGCGCTGGTAGTCTATATGAGGCAGGACACGCCGCAATGCAATCATCGCAGCTTCCCGACAGAGCGCCTCCAGGTCCGCTCCAACGAAGCCCGGCGTTAACTGTGCCAATCGTGCAAAATCGATGTCGTTTGCCAGTGCAGCATCCCGGCTATGTATGCGCAGAATCTCCGTTCGCCCACGCACATCAGGTACACGCAAACCGATCTCTCTATCAAAACGTCCAGGACGCCGTATTGCCGGGTCGAGCGCATTTGGCTGGTTGGTCGCACCGATCAGGACGATCTGCCCACGTGAGGCCAGTCCATCCATCAGTGCGAGGAGTTGCCCTACTATGCGCCTCTCGACCTCACCACCGCTCTCGGCTCGTTTGGGTGCGAGGGCATCTAGTTCATCAATGAAGATGATGCTGGGAGCGCGTTTTTGAGCCTCCTGGAAGATTCCACGTAGTCGCGATTCGCTTTCGCCGTAAAACTTATTAATGATTTCTGGTCCGTTGATGATGAAAAATGCCGCGTTGGTTTCAGCCGCTACGACACGTGCGATAAGCGTCTTACCAGTTCCCGGAGGTCCATAGAGGAGAACGCCTTTGGGCGGCTCAACACCCAGGCGATCAAATACTGCCGGATATTTGAGTGGCAGTTCGATCATCTCGCGAATGCGCTGTAGCTCTTTGCCCAATCCTCCAATATCTTCATAGCCTACACGCCCTGGTGTGCTGTTAGCGGCTCCCCTTGCCTGTGCGCGTACCAGTGTTCCCGGTTGTACCAGTACTGCTTCGACATCAGTATAAGGCTCTAGCGGCTGCGCAATAGGCAAATCGCCGGCCGTAGGTTTATAAACGGTATAGCTTGGGGTCGTCGGTGTAGTGCCAATGATAAGAAATTCGCGTGGAGCTGTTCCCGGAGTTCCAACGCGCAGCAGATCACCAATCACTACAGGCAGTCCAACCAGGTATCGTGCGATATACTGGAGATCTGTTTCTTGAATTGGTGCTCCTCCGCTCAAAGGGAGCAACGTGACCTTCTCCGCTATACGTACTTTTGCCTTACGGATGGTGATGCGCTCTCCCAATCCGGATGCACTGTTCTGACGCACCTGGCTATCCATCTGAATAGTCTGTCGCCCACGATCTGCCAGAGCGCTCGGGACAACCTTTGCCGCCGTCGTACGAGAACCCCTGACCATGACAATATCGCCCGGCTGACATCCCAGACGTGTTATATCATCTGGATCAATGCGTGCCACGCCTCGTCCAATCTGGAAACCCTCAATAACGGTGAGCTGGATTTTATCGATTGGCTGAGAGCTCTCCGATTGCTCCTGAGCTTGCTCAGTTCCAGTAATTGTTCCATTGCTTGTTGGTGCTTGCGCTGTATTGCCTGTCGGCTCCTGGGGTGAAAGCCTGGCTGTAATGACTGTATTTTGATCGGCGTTACCTGCACTGGCCGCGTTACGAGACTCCTCCATATCATGCCTCTTTCCCTACAGAAATGCGTGATTCTTCTTTTTCTATAGCTTATCACATGTACGAGTCGAGGAGAGAAAAGTTGAACCGCTGCTCTCGTTCAGATCGCACTATTATCCAGGCTTCACCTGCCAATACATTGATTTCTGTCTGTTTAGCAGGCATCTATAGTGACCACAGAAGGTTTTCCATCGTAGTGCTTCCAACCTGAATAGCTTTTAAAGATGTTACTGGAACCTTACTCTCTCATAGTTGAGAAAAGAGTATTGAAAAGGCGCCAGTTAATGAAGTAGTAAAACCAAATACGGTACCTGATGTCCATCAGGTAGCAAGGAAGCAATTAAGAAAGGAATACCAGACTGTGCTAACTCGTAAAAATTATTTTGTGAGGTTGTGTTTCAGCCTTACCATAATGAGTGCACTTGCGTTAGTGGCGAGCTTTGCCCTTCAGACCACTGTGTCAGCATCACCTGTTGGAGCCAGACCGAGCGTGCTCTCTCCTTCGAATACCCCCAACACAACTACTGCCACGACTCCTAATGACACCTGTGACGCTACGGGAAGTGGCGGGTGTGATGTGACCTTTAGCGGAACATTGGCTGGTGCTCTGTCGGCTACTATTGGGGATGCATCTATAACTCCCCCTTCAGTTCTCAATGGCACTGCTCAAACGGCTCCCTTCACTTTTATTACAAATGTGGCTGATACACGTGGTGCTGCAGTATCTCCCTGGGCTTTAAGTGCTGCCTCTAGTGGGCTTACCGTGAACAATGTTGCTGGTACTACAACGGATCCTTTCGTGGTTACGGATGTAACGGCAGACTGTACAGCACCCTCAAGCTGCTCGAATCCGGCCATCACTGCTGGTCTTGGATCGCTCACGACTACCCCAGGAGCCTATGCTACCGCTCCTACTGGTGGTGATATTGGTACGACTGTTGTTACGGTTACTGGCAATGTTTCTTTAGGTGCAGATACAGTCGGTGGTGCTTATTCTGGAACCATCACCATTACGGCTGGTCCGACCGTTTAGCTGTAATCTGAATTTAATGGAGCCTTCACAATAGGCTAAATAGGGAGAGCATGTAATCGCATCTCTCCCTATCTAAGAATAATAGTTAGAAAAGGGTACAATGATGCAATTGCCCACTCGTTTTTCGTACTGGCGAAGTGTACTACATCTGAGTTGTGGCATCCTGCTGCTCATGATCGCTTTATGGATGGAAGTTTCGGGTTTGCCGCTCGTTCATGCTGCTGGCGGTTCCGCCAATTTTAGCCTTCAACCAGCTTCATTCGATCCTAATAATCCCCTGACTCAGTCCTATTTCATTTTCAATGCCCGCCCTTCGGCCTTCGTTTCTGGCCGCGTTCGCGTGACGAATACTGGTACCGCACGTGGCACCGTTGATATTTATCCCGTGGATGCGACGACAAGTTCTTCCGGTGGCCTTGCATATGTTGAAAATCTCCAGTCACCTCCATGGGGTTGGAGCCTGGGTCGCTCTCTCTAAGGTCAGCCTGACACTAGGCCCAGGACAAAGTAAGAATGTTGCATTTGGCCTTTTTATTCCTCATAATACCACTTCAGGACAGCACATTGGTGGTATTGTTGCAGAGAACATGTCACTACAAAATACTCCTTCTATTGCTACTAATGGGAATATTAAAATTAATCTTCGCCTGAAAAAACTCTATGCCCTTCCAATTGTAGTAAACATACCAGGGCGTGTGAGGGAGCAGTTGGCTGCCTCCGGTGCAATGCTTGATAACGCCAGTCCATATCAGAGGATATTAATTGGCCTCGCGAATACTGGCAATATGATCCTTTATCCTAAAGGGACTGCCACTATTATCGATAGTAGGGGAAACATTGTGCAGATGACCAAATTAACCATCAATGCATTCTTACCTCATACATCCATCAAGTACCCGCTTAATATCACAGGAACAGCGCTTCCAGTCGGTACCTATAGGATTAAGTTTCTGTTAAACTATGGAAAATATACGCCAGCCACCCTGAGTACTCTTTTCCATTTTTTTGTCAAAAACCCTGAAAAATCTCTTGCTACACTCGCTTCTCGGGTAGTAGTTCCAGGGCCAATCGATTTTTTACGTTCTCTGGCTCTCTGGCAGTATGCACTCGCTGGTATTGTTCTGCTTCTTGTTGGCAGTGCTTTATTCTTCTGGATGCAGAAGATGTATACAATGCTTGTGAATGTTCGGCATAAGGGTGGAGGCCGTGAGATAACTCCTGGCTAAATCCACACCAGTCTACCTGCGTGCATTCCACAATGTAGTCCGTGCATCCATACTAGATGTACGGCCAGCCTCAATCATTGTACGCCGCAAAAAATAGCCGCCAACCAGCACCAGCAGAGAGATAAACAATCCCATGCCACTGCGTTTCCCTGCACCACGCCTGAATAACGAGAGCGTCTGCAATAACCATGGTAACGCTAACCCTCCACCAAACATAAAGCGCCAGAAGGTCATACCATGCTCACCCGCTGCTGTTCCAACCAATGGACGCGCCGCTCGTCCTGACTGGCGTAAGAACGCAAGCAGACCCACCCCTTCAACCAGCATCGCCATCCATTCCATATTCTCCAGCTTGTGCAGTACTCCATATGGTGCTCCAAGCAGCCTCAATACAACCGAGATCAACGCCGTACTGGTGGATATCGCCGAGGAGACGAAAATTCCTCCCAGCAACTTACTGCGTGACCATAAAGGCACACTTGTTGCCGTTAATAACACCCCGGTATAGCCACCAAGAAATATGCCGAAGAGGCTTCCAGGCATAGAAATCAATTTTTGTGGCATTGCCGCCAGTAATCTTGCACCCCACCAGCGTCCCATAACGCCGTCCCTTGCTGCCTGAATTACCGCCGTTGTCCCACTGAAGAATGAGAAGCCGAGCAGCCCCCATACTCCCATCGACATCGGCGATTTGACCTTGAACATACGCATCATGTTCAAAAAACGCTCCGGCCTGCCCAGGTCTTTGATCAATAAGGGTGGACAGGGCAATAACATAAGCAAAGAAAGATAATACCCTGTGCGCACTACTACGCGATCCTCTTTGCTTCCGAAGAGCGAAGCTATCGTCGCCATAACATACGAGCCAGCCGCCAATCCCCCAAAAAAGAAATACCAGATGATCTCCCAGCGCCAGAATGGCTGTTTGAGCACCGGATAATCGTAATAGCTTTCTTCCTGTAACTCGTGTTCAGGATCAGGTCGGTAGTCCGTAGTAAGCACCGCCATTTGCTCAAAAAGTATGTCGCTGGCTATGATACGTTTGACCACTTCTTGTATTGGCACTACCAACGGTTGAACTGATACCTCGCTACGTTTTTTCTGCATATGAAGATACTTTCTAGCGCATTTCCACTGTTAATTTTTTTCTTTTTGACCCGTCTGAGGGGATTGAGAGAAAAACAAAATCCCCATCAATCCCAGAACCGCCGCCGCTACAATGGTCCAGAACGATGCTGGGGCAACATTGTTTGAGGGCCGCGCCGGATTGCCTGGCAGATTGTAGACCTCTGGCTCGTCTAATAGGAGGAAGAAGGAGTTGAGCCCACCATCCAGAATTTTATCGTCCGCTCCATACAATCTTGCTTCACTTACGCCACGCTCTTGCAGTAATCCGACACGCTCCCGTGCATGGGCTTTGAGTTGCTCGACCTCGCCAAAGAGAATAGAATCCGTCGGGCAGGCTTTGGCGCATGCGGGCTCCAATCCGTCTTTGAGCCGATCATAGCAGAGCGTGCACTTATGCGCATGGTGATCTCCTTGCTCGTCACGCGCAATGACGCCAAATGGACAGGCAACGATACAGTAACCACACCCATTGCAGATATCCTGCTGCACATACACCGTATCAAATTCAGTACGAATAATTGCGCCCGTTGGGCACGCTTCGTGGCAGGGAGCATTGGCACAGTGCTTGCATACATCGCTGTGCATCAACCAGCGGTCAGTATTGAAGAAGGGAAGCGCGCTTCCCGGTGGCGTCGTCGGTATCGTACCATTGCTTTTCACCCCTTTGTTCATTAATGGTAACTGGGTAGGGGCGTCACCTCGCGTGCGCCCGGTGCCTGATAACTCCGTTCGCTCAGCTTTTCTATTCCCGACCTGCTCAATAAATTGCACATGCCGCCATGTAATAGCGCTCAATTGCTCAGTGTTATCATAACTTGAGCCGCTCCACGCTGGTTCGCGGGCTGGCAACTGATTCCACTGTTTACAGGCTACCTCGCATGCCTTGCACCCGATACAAAGACTCGTATCGGTGAAAAATCCCATCGCGGGTTGTGGCGGCAATAGTGACTCTTTATGAAGAGACGACAATGTTCCTTTCAAGAAGGCTACACTGGCTCGTAGAGGCTCTCTCGACTCGACCGCCATAATTCACTCCTTATATCAATAGATACTTTATCTACGAGAACGTCTCTCTTGGGTAGGGGCGTGAGCTTGCCTCCGCAAGTCTGCCTGGACGTACGTTGCAGGTGAATGCCTTGGCCTCCTCAATGCTGACATTTGGCTCCAGAACCATATGGGTCAGGTCATTGGTAATGCTGCCACGACTCTTTCCCTGAAAACCCCAGTGGAATGGTAGCCCGATCTGATGTACCTGTCTACCAGCAATTTTTAAAGGCCGTAAACGTCGCGTGACCATGGCTCTTGCCTCAATCTCTCCACGCGGTGTAGAGATGACCATCCAGTTTCCATGCTGAATATGCCGTTCTGCCGCTAATTCCGGACTGAGTTCGGCAAACATCGCTGGTTGTAATGCATTCAACCAGGGCATCCAACGCGTCATAGGACCGCTTACATGGTGCTCCGTCAGGCGGTACGTAGTGACGACAATAGGATAGTGCTCATCACCTACCTCGGCTAATGGATTATCTTTCCGCTTCTTGAAGAACATCGCCGCTGGATTGCTTTGTTGTGTATACAAGGCATTATGTACAGGCGACTCCGCTGCTTCATAGTGCGCTGGTAATGGCCCATCCTTGAGTCCCTTTGGTACAAAGAGCCAGCCTCGTCCATCAGGTTTCATGATGAATGGGTCGCTACCAGAGATCGCATCCATACCGCTTGCTCCGGGAGGAGGCGTGTAATCGGGCGCTTTATTTACCGGAAAGTCTGGTATATCGTACCCCGTCCACTTATCCTGTTCCTCATCCCACCAGATGTACTTCTTCCTTTCCGACCATGGCTTTCCCGCTGGATCTGCCGATGCGCGATTATAGAGAATGCGCCGGTTCGCTGGCCACGCATATCCCCATTGCAAATTCATGTAGTCGTCAGTTATACGCGAGGCTGCACGATTATTGCCAGGTTCAGGGTACACTCCACTGTAAATCCACGACCCACACGCGGTACTCCCATCATTCTTCAATGCTGTGAAACCCGACACGTGTGGCGCTTCCCGTAATGATAAACCCTTGCGGTTGCCTTGCTCTAGATTATCCGATTGGCTATCCCCATTGTTCTTTGCGGACGCAGGTGGATATACATAATACCCATTGATCTCTTTCAGCACAAGCAATGCATCTGGCTCACCCTGGATATGGAATTCGTCCTGCGCCTCTGTTTGCTCATACTCCCATGTCAACGCCTGAATTGGACGATCTCTCGCTTCCTTACTTTCAGCGTACAATTCTTTGAGACGCTTGCCAAGCTGATAGACAAACCACAGGTCCGAGCGTGCATCGCCGGTTGGATCAACAGCCTTTTCGCGCCATTGCAGCAATCGTTGCGTATTGGTAAAACTGCCCTCTTTTTCCGTAGAGGCTGCTGCCGGCATCAGGAAAACTTCTGTCTTGATCTTACTGGCATCAACCGGTTCCGGTCCCTTGTGCCAGAATGCCGCTGTCTCTACCTCGTAAAGGTCACATATAACCATCCAGTCAAGTTGCTCCAGCGCTTTGCGCTGCATTCGTGCATTGGTACTGCCTGCCGCTGGATTCTGCCCGAAGACGAAATATCCCTTCACTTTTCCATCTAACATTTCATAACTGGTCACAAGATGCGAGTGATCCCCAGTGATCTTGGGGAGCCAGTGATACCCGTAATCTTTCTCGCCCGTCGCTTCGCCATACCATGCTGTAAGCAAACTGACGATATACGCAGGAATATTCGACCACCAGCCAAGCTTTTGACCCGCCGTATCGATATACTCCTCTAGCGTCTGTTGCGAGAGTACATTGGTCTTTTCATCGACTCTCTTGCCCCATGTCGTCGCGCTCTGGGAGGATTCCGTATCTGGCCTCTTCTCTAAGGGGGCACTCGGTTGTGGCATATAACCAGCCAATAGATCGTAGAGTGTAGGCACATCGGTCGAGCCTTGAATTGAGGCATGGCCGCGTAACGCCAGAATTCCACCACCTGGACGACCTATATTGCCCAACAAGAGTTGTAGCATGGCTGCGGCACGAATGATCTGCACTCCCTTGGTTTGCTGCGTCCAGCCTACTGCATAACATAGCGCCGTGGTGCGTTCTCTCCCCGAGTTTGCCACGAGCGCCTGGACGACCTGCAACCATTGCTCCTGAGAGACTCCGCACGCGTTCTCAACCATCTCAGGTGTATAACGTGCAAAGTGGCGGCGCATAATTTGAAAGACGCAGTCTGGATCTTGCAGCGTTACGTCCATCAGTGGGCGTCCTTGTTCGTCACGCTGATAGTCCCAACTGCTCTGATCTGCATAGGTTGCGGTATCGGGATCGTAGCCGGAGAAGATGCCGTCCAGCTCCTCTGTATCCTGGTAATCTTCACGAATAAGCATAGGTGCATTGGTATAATGCACAACATAGTCAGAGAAGTAGGCGTTATGTTCCAGCAGATAGTGGATGATCGCGCCTAAAAAGACGATATCGCTGCCTGCGCGTGTCGGAATAAAGAGATTTGCCAGTGCCGAGGTACGTGAAAAATGCGGATCAATATGAATGACCTGTGCACCTCGCTCTTTTGCCTTGACCACGTTGGCAAACGCGACCGGGTGGGCCTCTGCCATATTGCTGCCCATGATCAAAATGCAGTCGCTATTGATAAGATCCTGCGGAAACGTGGTGGCACCGCCGCGCCCTAATGTGGTACCCAGACCGGGTACAGTCGAGCTGTGTCAAATACGTGCCTGGTTTTCGATTGAGACGATGCCCAGACCTCCATTGAGCAGCTTCTTCATTAAATAATTTTCTTCAATATCGAGCGTCGCGCCGCCCAGTGATGCAATTCCCAGCGTGTGATTGACTTCGAGCCCATCGTCTAAGCGTTCCACAAACGTTTCGTCGCGTGTCTTCTTGACGCGTTGCGCAATCTGTTCCATTGCCCAGTCCAGCGGCTTGACTTCCCACTTATCACTATAGGGTGCGCGATAAAGCACCTGCGTCAGGCGACTGGAATTGACTGTATATTGAAATGTGGCCGAACCTTTGGGGCATAACGTTCCATGGTTGATCGGACTCTCGGGATCGCCTTCGATATCAATCACCCGTCCATCTTTCACATAGACATTCAAGCTGCAACCGACTGCACAGTAGGGGCAGACGCTATGGACCTTCTTTGCATCTCGAATACGTGGAGCCTTTTCTGTGCTCTCTTTACTGAATGGCTGTACTCGAGAACCAACCTGCAAGGCTTCTGAAACCGCAGTCTGCACTGGCTGGGGGAGAAATGGAATTTCTTGCATTGTTTGTTCCTCTTTGAATATGGGAAAAATCTCTCTCTTTATTCTATCATGCAACTGGCCGATAACCATATAAAGAATCCTTAGAAAACTAGTACTTTCGCGCACTTTCTAAGGATTCTAAGCTTTCTTAGCTCATTCTCACCTTGCTAAACAAACTCTTATGCGTTATACTTCTAGACGAGGTGCCATGTTTTGCAATGATACGCAATGACGCAGCATACAATAATTAGCATAGTAGAATGTACAACTGAAACATAGAGAAGGGTCTGACGGTATTGCATGGAAATATCTCCAAAAAATAATCGAGAAACAAGAAAGACGAAACTCGCCAAGTTCTTCACAGAAAACAAAAAGGCGTGCGCTGATTACACGTTATGCCATACCAGGAGCATTTATCCTGTTGGGTGTGCTTCTCATTGCCTTTGCCGCTTTTCGGTTGGTGAGTATTACAGCGGGAGGTGCCTCAGCTCAAGAGCGACCGATTAGCGCTGTACTCAATATGGCAGATAGTCACGTGTTGAAGTCGGTAACCTTGAGTGGTGATGATGTGTTTGCTACAAGTAAGAGTGGACAACAATATCATGCCATGAAAGAAGATGGACTGTCTGTCACAGAGATATTCAGGCATGATGGCGTGACAGTAACTATTGATAACTCTCAGAATAGCCAGTGGGGACAGGGTGTCCTGGAACTGCTGATGGTCTTGCTTATCCTCGGAGGTGCCGTATTTCTGCTTCGGCGTACTGGTATGGGTGGCCAGGCAATGCCCTTCTCGCGTTCTAAAGCGAAACGCTTCAATGAGTCGCATCCCTCTGTACTCTTTAAGGATGTGGCCGGTGTTGAAGAAGCCAAGATGGAACTGCAAGAAATTGTTGAGTTCCTGAAGTATCCTGAGCGCTTCACGGCGATCGGTGCTCGCACTCCTAAGGGTGTGCTCCTGGTTGGCGCTCCTGGCACAGGCAAAACGCTCATCTCTCGTGCCGTAGCTGGTGAAGCTGGTGTGGCTTTCTATAGTGTCAGCGGTTCTGAGTTTGTGGAGATGTTCGTTGGAGTCGGTGCTGCCCGTGTGCGTGATCTCTTCAAAGCGGCCAAAGAAAATTCCCCTTGTATTCTCTTTATCGATGAGATTGATGCCGTTGGTCGCCAGCGTACCAACTCCGGAGCTGGAGGCAATGATGAGCGCGAACAGACGCTTAATCAGCTCCTCGTCGAAATGGATGGTTTTGATAAGCAGGCAAATGTTGTGGTGATTGCCGCAACCAACCGCCCGGATGTACTTGATCCTGCATTGTTGCGCCCCGGTCGCTTTGATCGTCGTGTCATGCTCGATAAGCCCGATATTCGTGGTCGCCTGGCTATTCTAGAGGTACATGCCAAAGATAAGCCATTCGCTGAAGGCGTGGACATGCATGATCTGGCCCGTCAGACCGCTGGCTTCTCCGGTGCTGATCTGGCAAACCTCTTGAATGAAGCTGCATTGCTGGCCGCTCGTGGTGGGCAGACGGTCATCTGCAAGCCGCAACTGGAAGAATCCATCCTGCGTGTGATGGCTGGTCCCGAACTCAAGAGTCGTGTCATCACGGAAGCCGAGAAAGCTATTATCGCCTATCACGAGGTGGGCCACGCGATAGTAATGCGTTCAGTTCCTGGTGCTGACCCTGTGCAGAAAGTCTCTGCGATCGCTCGTGGTATGGCTCTAGGTATTACCTTGCAGACTCCTGCGGAGGATCGCTATCTGATACGTCGTTCAGAATTACTCGCGAAGATGGCTGGTGCTATGGGTGGCCGCGCTGCTGAGGAGATTATCTTCGGCGATGTAACGACTGGTGCCAGCCAGGATTTCGAGTATGTAACGAATGTTGCTCGCCGTATGGTCTGCGAGTTCGGTATGACTACACTCGGTCAGATTGCTATTAAGCCTGATCCTGATGGCAATACGTCAATCAGTGCCGAAACTGCTGCCAGGATCGATGCCGCAGTGTCCGCGTTGATCGATCAGGCATATACAACCGCGCTAACTATTCTACGCGAGAAGCAAGATAAGCTGATAGAGATCTCTGAGCATCTGATTCAGGTTGAGACAATCGATGGCAGCGAACTTGATGCCATGTTGTTTGCAGCGTAATCAGTATGACCAGAACCTTCATCGCTCTTGAGATGAATGAAAATCTGCAAAGCCACCTGGCCGGAGTTATCCGCCAGGTAGCTCATGCATTACCGCGCCTGAACTGGGTCAATCCTTCGAGTATCCACCTCACACTGGCTTTCCCTGGTGAATTGGACGCAGCTCGCTTAGAACAGGCTATGCAGGCTACTGCAGCCGCTGCCCAGCAGGTAAAACCATTTTCCTACCATCTTACTCGTGTCGGTATCTTCGGCTCTTCCCGTCAACCTCGCGTTGTATGGATGGGCATCGCAGAAAAATCTGGCTCCCTCTCTCGTCTGCACCGTATCCTCGGACAGGAACTTGGGCAGCGTGGTTTTGAGGTAGAGGACCGTCCTTTCTCTCCTCATTTTACCCTGGCTCGTGTCAAGCATCCCCTCTCTCCCGACGAACTACAATGTTTGCAGGATATTCTTACTGGAAAACAACATGGCCTCGTTTCGCCAGACGAATATCCCGTACAATATGTCAATGTGATGAAGAGCGAATTGCTGCGCTCTGGTGCACACTACACGTGTTTGAAGGCGTATTCATTAGAGAATTAATCTTCTACGCACAAACTACTTTCCTGATCATGTATACTTTAATATGCGAATAGAGTAAAAAGCAAGTGATTGTACTTGCATACAGAACGGCCATGTCTGAGAATGGGTATGTTAACTACTTCCTGAGTGCAAACCTATAAGTCTTGACCTGCTTGAAGATAACTGTTACTCTTTTGCATAGTGAAAAGAACGTTTATTGCTTTTGATAAAAATCTTTATGAGCTAGGAGTGGCTATGAAGCGGATAAAAGTGATCGTAGAGAAGCATCCTGATGGCTATGTAGCCTATCCTCTTGGTTTGAAAGGAGTGGTTGTTGGTGAGGGTGATACCTATGAGGATGCTCTGGCTGATGTTGAGTCAGCTATCCGTTTCCATATTGAGACTTTTGGCAGCGAGGTCTTGGATGTGGAATCACCGGTTCTTGATGCGTACATCACCGAATCGGACCTGGCTATTTGATGCCTAGATTTCCCGTGGATGCGCCTAAAGCGAAAGTTCTCAGGACTTTTGAGTCTCTGGGATTTCGTGTTGTGCGAGAGCGTGAGCATATCGCAATGGTGCGTGAGAATGTTGATGGAACGAGGACTCCTCTAACACTGCCTAACCACCTTTTAATAAAAGGATCGACTCTGAGGAGTATTTGTACACAGGCCAACATTCCCCGAAGTGAGTTTCTAAAAGCTTACAACGAAGCATGAATGAGAACTTGGTGTTTGTAGAACTGTTCATAAAAAATGTGTTCTCTAACTGGAAAAAATATCTTATCAGGTCTGTCAAGTAGATTACAGCCATCTTTCTCATTCCTCGCTACACTTCTTCTTGCGGAACGAGAAACGTTCTCAACCCTACAATGAGAACAAATTTCTAATGCAAACTTTTACAACGTTACGGCAAGAAGGAGAAAAATTATGCCCCTTGATCCTCGCTTCCAAACCCTTCTGGAACAAACAGCTCAGCCTCAGACACAGAATGCTCAAAGCGACCCGATGGAAGTACTTGCCAGACTACGAGCCAACACCAGCCCACAGGAAGTTAAGCATATGCTTAAAGCTCTAGGTATTGAGCAGGAGCCAGTTGCGCACGTCGAAGATCGCGTCATCCCGGGTCTGGCAGGAGACATCCCCATCCGCATCTATACACCAGAGGGCGCTGGACCTTTCCCGATCCTGGTATTCTTTCATGGCGGAGGTTGGATATCGGGCAATCTCGAAACCCACGATCCTATGTGCCGTAGTATATGTCGTGCCGCAGAGTGCCTCGTGTTATCTGTAGACAACCGCCTGGCTCCCGAACACAAATTTTCCGCTGGAGTGCACGATTGTTACGCTGCTACCTGCTGGATGGCCGCTCATGCTACCGAGTTTCAAGGAGACTCCACGCGGATCGCAGTTGGCGGAGATAGTGCAGGCGGCAATTTTGCTGCCGTTGTCGCGCAGATGATCCGCGATCAGGGTGGTCCTGTCCTGGCGTTCCAGTTATTGCTCTGGCCTCCTATGGATTTCCGCATCACGACTGCATCCTGGAAGGAATATGATGGCTATCTTATGACCAGCCAGGATTTTATTGCTGTCAGGGATCTCTACTTAAATCAGGAAGAAGAGCAATGGCATCCCTATGCTGCTCCTTTGCTTGCTACTGATCTGCATGGAGTGCCGCCAGCATTAATCATCACCGCCGAATGTGATCCATTGCGCGATGGAGGAGAGGACTATGGGCAACGGCTCCTGGAAGCTGGTGTCTCTGCCACTGTTTCCCGCTATAATGGCATGGTTCATGGATTTATGCATATGAGAACTGTTGTGCCTGAGCGAGTGAGTCAGGCATTTGCAGAAGCGAGTTATGCCTTGCGCACAGCTTTCTCTGATCCCGCTATATTTTTGTGATCGCTATGTGCTATATATCCATACGAAAGCATAAAAACCTGTATGCTTTCTCCAAAATACGCTGAAAATTGCACCTTAGGGTTGACAAGTATTTGACATGTGGTGTATCCTCAGTTCCATCAGATAAGTCACTGCAAAGTGCTCCAGCGAAGATGCTGTTGTAGCGCTTGTAGTGACACCTATCATGAAATCACACCTGGAAAACACTTGAGTTGGAGTAGTTATAATGTTAGCACTGTCATACGCACCACAAAATATATCTTCTGCATGGTCTTCTCATGCAGAGCGTATGCCTGCTTCTCAGCCTATGCAGAGTATGTGTATGGGCATGCCCGCTGCTGCAACTTCGGCTACCAGCACCATTATTCTTTGGACCGGCGTGTTAACGTCGGTCTTTTTATTTGTGGTGCACCACCTTGTTAGCTCCCTTCTTCTCGTAAGCCTCGTGGCACTTATTAGCCTCATCCTTACTGGCCTTACTGGACTCGTAAGCCTTGAGAGTCTGGTAGGGCATTCAGTGGTAAGGCCGGGCGCACGCAGGACACAGGGAGATTAAGGGGAGCAACGACGCCACCCGATCCAAAGAAGGTAACCGCATAGGGACCTCCCACGTCTGGGAGGTCCTCTTTTTATTAGTTTTATGTATCCAGGAGGAATTATGGCAATTGCTGCAAAGAGTGTTCATCAATCAGTCACGACCCAGGCCGATCACGACGCGGATATACGCGAACTTCCAGGTAGTCATATTCTCTGTGAAGCTCTGGTACGCGAAGGTGTAGAGTTGCTCTATGGCTATCCCGGCGGCGCGATCATGCCCTTTTACGACGCGTTGACCTCGTATCCTTCCCTGCACCATGTTCTGACCCGGCACGAACAGGGCGCTGCTCATGCCGCCGATGGCTATGCACGCGCTACCGGTAAGGTTGGTGTCTGCGTGGCAACCAGTGGACCCGGTGCAACAAATCTCGTGACTGGCCTGGCAACGGCTTTCATGGACTCAACTCCCCTTGTTGCTATTACTGGCCAGGTCGCTCGTCCAGCTATTGGTCGCGATGCATTTCAAGAGACCGATGTGCTCGGTGTAACTCAGCCGATCACCAAGCATAATTTTCTGGTGCGCAATACGGATGAACTCGCTGCCATTGTGCATGAGGCATTTCGCATTGCTCGCAGCGGTCGTCCCGGCCCGGTATTGATCGATGTTCCAAAAGATGTCCAGCAACTCAAAGCAAAGTATAATCCTTCGGCTCATACGACATCTGAGGAATATCTACGCGCAGCCTCCGCTGATGCGCCCCGTCCTACTCCTTCTGCTCTGGCAAAAGCTGCTCAGCTCATTGCACAGGCCGAGCGTCCACTCATTATGGCTGGCCATGGTATTATCCTTGCAAATGCTTATGCTGAATTGCGTGCGTTCGCTGAGAAAACAGGAATTCCTGTCATTACAACACTACTTGGCCTGAGCTCTTTCCCGGAGACTCATCCACTGTATCTTGGTATGCCTGGCATGCATGGCCCGGCTCATGTGAATAAGGCAATCGGTCTGTCCGATCTCATTATCGGCGTTGGCCTGCGCTTCGATGATCGCGTCACCGGCAAGGTCGACGGCTTTGCTCCCAACGCTCGCTTTATTCATATCGATATCGATGCTTCCGAAATGCATAAAGTGAAGGTAGCTGCGGTTCCCATCGTCTCCGATGCAAAAATCGCTCTTGCGGCATTAACAGAGACCGTCGAAGCCACGAATAAGGCCGCTTGGCTCAATGAGGTCCGCTCCTGGCAGGCAGAGGATGAGGCGCGTCAGCAACAGATCCCGCGTGATGGCATCCTTCCCGATCCCATTGGTATTCTCTCTGCGATCCGTGAAGCTACCGCTGGTGAGGCTATCGTCGTCACTGATGTTGGTCAAAACCAGATGTGGACGGCTCGTCACTACACCTGGACACGTCCCAATAGCCATATCACCTCCGGTGGCCTGGGTACGATGGGTTTCGCTCTACCAGCAGCCATGGGCGTCAAGAACGGCATGCCCGATGCATCGGTCTGGGTCGTAGCGGGCGATGGCGGCATCCAGATGAATATCCAGGAACTGGCAACATTGCAGCAGGAGCACATTTCACTGAAGATAGCTATCATGAACAATGGTTACCTGGGCATGGTGCGCCAATGGCAAGAGTTTTTCCACTCACGCAACTACTCCGAAACACCCATGACTGGCCCTGATTATGTAAAGCTCGCTGATGCATATGGACTGACGGGTATTCGCGTGACGAAGCACGAGGAGGTAGCTGCGGCTGTCAAACGTGCGATGGAGACTGAGGGGACGGTGATTATCGATTTTGTGATCGCTTCTGGTGCCAACGTCTATCCGATGGTTGCCCCGGGTTCGGCGATTACCAATATGATTCATGAAACGGCGGAGGAGAACTCCTAAAATGACGACACATACTATTACTCCCATTGAGCGTTCGGGGCAATCAAATGTGCCCCAGGGTGCAGAACATGCTCATACATTGGTTATCCTGGTTGAGGATCGACCTGGTTCTGTTGATCGTGTCGTCGGGCTCCTGCGCCGCCGCCGTGCGAACTTGCAGACGCTTGTTCTTGGCCGCAGCGACCAGCCTGATGTAGCACGTATTACCGTCGTAGTGAATGATTCTGAGGTTGCCCAGGAGCACCTGGTAGAACAACTGCGCAAAATCGTTGATGTGCAACAGGTCAACAATCTCACCTTTCAACAGACTGTTACACGGGAACTTGCACTCATTAAGGTGAAAAGTACGCCTGATAACGTGCATGAGATTATTGAACAGGCTCATCTTTTTGGTGCACATGCCGTTGATATGGCACCAGAAGCGGTCACATTAGAAGCGACTGGCAGCGAAGAGAAGATCGAGAAGCTTGTGTCACTGTTGCAGACGTATGGTATCCGTGAAATTGCTCGCTCAGGTCGCGTGGTAATGGCGCGGGGTGTTGGTGAAGAAGCATAAATGAGCACAGTTTCGTGCTCGCTATTTTAAAGGAGAAAACAACAATGGCAACTATCTATTATGACGCGGATGCAAATCTTGAACTTATTCAACAGAAACGGATTGCTGTGATCGGTTACGGTAGTCAGGGTCATGCGCATGCTCTGAATGTGCGTGATAGTGGCTGCGATGTGGTCGTGGGTCTGCCTATTGGCAGCAAGAGTCGTGCCAAAGCGGAGGCTGATGGACTGCGCGTTCTGACTCCTGCCGATGCTGCTCAGCAAGCAGATGTCATTATGATCCTTATCCCTGATCAGAATCATCGCGAGGTATTTGAGCGCGATATCCGACCGGGCCTGGCACCTGGCAAGTTGCTGCTGACGGCTCACGGTTTTAGCCTGCACTATTCGCAGATCGTTCCTCCACCGGATGTAGATGTGGCGATGGTCGCGCCCAAAGGTCCCGGCCATATGCTGCGCCGTCTCTATGTTGAAGGCGTAGGGATTCCTTCCGTCTGGGCCGTCCATCAGGATGCAACAGGTCAGGCAGAGGCTCTGGCGCTTGCCTATGCTCGTGCGATAGGTTCTACCCGTGCGGGTGTTCTGCGCACAACGATCCCTGAAGAGACCGAAACCGACCTCTTCGGAGAGCAGGTTGTGCTCTGTGGTGGCCTGACATCTTTGATCCGTAATGGTTTCGAGACGCTCGTCGAGGCTGGTTATCAGCCCGAAATTGCGTACTTTGAATGCATGCACGAGGTAAAGCTGATCGTCGACTTGATGTACCAGGGTGGTATGGGCTACATGCGCTATTCTATCAGCGATACCGCCGAATATGGCGACTATGTTTCCGGTCCTCGTATTATCGATGAGCACGTACGAGCTGAGATGCGCCAGGTTCTGCATGAAATCCAGAATGGCACCTTTGCCACCAATTGGATTCTGGAGAACCAGGCTGGACGCCCCGCCTTCCAGGCCATGCGTCGTGCCGGTGCCAGTCATCAGATCGAACAGGTAGGTAGTGAACTGCGCTCCATGATGCCCTGGCTCAATCCGAAAAAGCCAGACACAAACGCAAATGCATCAACGGAGGCAAAAGCCGAAACGAAGAAGTAACGGCATCCCCACGGATGGTTGCACAGGCACCGTTTACAAGCCCGTGCAACCATCCATCGAATGCCCACTACTGGTCCGGTGACCAGTCACACAAGGAGGAGACAAAGCCATGGGAGACCCTGCTGTAGTAAAAATTTTTGATACGACGTTACGTGATGGCGAACAGTCACCCGGCGCCACTATGACCCTTGAAGAAAAATTACATGTGGCAGATCAATTAGTGCGTCTCAATGTCGATATCATTGAAGCAGGCTTCCCCGCTGCTTCGCCTGGCGACCTTGCATCAGTGAAAGAAATTGCCCGGCAGCTTCGTGGCGTTGCTATTGCCGGGTTAGCACGTGCCAATCCCACTGATATCGAGGCTGCCTGGGAGGCTCTCCGCGAAGCCGAACAGCCGGTAATCCATGTGTTTCTTGCGACCTCTGACATACACCTGAGGCATAAACTAAAAATGAGCAGCGAGGAGGCTCTACAACAGGTCAAAGCGATGGTTGCTTACGCACGTCAGTTCTGCCCCACTGTCGAATTCTCGGCGGAGGATGCCACGCGCAGCGACCGCGATTACCTCTGCCGTATCGCTGAAGCTGCTATCAAGGCGGGCGCAACGACGATTAACATTCCTGATACGGTCGGTTATACGCTGCCACATGAGTATGAAGCACTTTTCCGCTATCTGCGTGAACGTGTTCCTGGTATAGAGGACGTCACTCTAAGCGCTCACTGTCACGACGACCTCGGCATGGCGACAGCCAATACCTTAGCCGCTATCAAAGCCGGTGCTCGCCAGGTAGAAGTGACCATCAATGGCCTTGGCGAACGCGCGGGCAATACTGCGATTGAAGAAGTCGTTATGGCTCTGCGTACACGCCCCGAATCCTTTGGCAACGTCGATACACGCATTCATACCCAGGAATTATTGGCCGCCAGCCAGCTCGTAAGCCGTGTGACCAGTATTCCTGTACAGCCAAATAAAGCCGTCGTGGGGTCCAACGCCTTTGCCCACGAAGCTGGTATCCACCAGGATGGCATGTTAAAGAACCGCCTCACCTACGAAATTATGACGCCGCAATCGGTTGGCTGGAGCGCTACCCGACTGATCCTTGGCAAACACTCTGGTCGTCATGGCCTGGATGCACGCCTGCGTGAACTGGGCCACAAACTGGACGCCGAACAGCTCAAAACTGCTTACAGGCGCTTTGTTACTATGGCCGACCAGAAAAAATACGTGACCGATTCCGACCTGATCTATATCGTCGAAAGCGGCATGGACACCCCCGCCGCCATCTAGGTCGAGGCATGGGCCGGCCTCCGCCGCTAGATTGAGACATACACATGCCAGGTATGCCCATCCCTGCGTATATCTGGCATGCGTATATCATGCATACTCATAAATTGCTACGCGTGGGCAAAGGTTACCTTGTTTAAACACTATAGATACTGTATCCTGGAATAGGGATCGCATTTACGACACCCGTGTAGGCTTACCAATTGCCTACTATTAGCAAACGTACACAAGCGTCGAAAGCAATATTAGTACTTAAGAATTGCAATTGACGCGAGATGTGATAGAATACCTGTATATTAGAAAATAGGAAAGGAAGAAGAATGCACTCTTCATCAGAAAGGCAGGCAGCCGGCGATGGCACTGGTATTACCTGCGTCCGTAACAGTCTTAACGCCAGCAACGTCAGCTAATTTAGGACCCGGCTTTGATAGCCTCGGATTAGCGTTGCAGCTCTACAATCGCTTTGAAGTTGTAGAACATGGTGATGATCCATTGAACCCTTCGATCACGGTAAAGGGAGAGTTAGGCAAAGATTTATCCACCGGGCCGGACAATTTATTCTTCCGCTCTTTTGCCTTGCTCTTTGAGCGTTTGGAGGTTCCGTTACCCTCTGTTCGCATTCATATGTCGATCTCTGTCCCGCCAGGGTGTGGCCTGGGTAGTAGCGCGACTGCCGTTGTAGGAGGACTTGTCGCCGCCAACGAGTTGTTGCGTCCCCAGAACCTCTCGCTTCCAAATGAAGAGCTCCTGGCGCTTGCGGTAGAGGCTGAGGCGGGAAATCATCCCGATAATGTCGCGCCTGCTCTCCTTGGAGGGCTAGTTGCCACAACAAACCTCGATGGAGAAATTCACGCGATCAAAACGCCCTTCCCTGATGCTCTCAAGGCTGTCGTTTTTACCCCTTCATTTCCTATGGATACTGTGGCCGGGCGCAAGTTACTCCCTGCCAGCTATCCAAAGGCCGATGTGACGTTTAATACCGGGCGTGTTGCCTTGCTCTTAACAGCTCTACAGATGGGCCGCTACGAAGTTATAGGAGAGGCTATGCAGGATCGCCTGCACCAACCCTATCGTCAGGCACTTTTTCCTGCTATGCCCGCTATTATTCAAGCTGCCGTGGCTGCTGGAGCGTATGGTGCAAGTCTTTCTGGTGGAGGTTCTTCCCTCATTGCTTTAGCCGACTCACATTTGAATGAAGTGCTACAGGCAATGCAAGAAACTGCTCGTGCTGCTGGCATTGCAGGCACCGGGCGGATTTTGCGAGCAGATCAGAATGGTGCGCGTGTGCTCAAAACATCGCGTGGCCGCATACGAAAGGAAGTTAGCGCTCGTTATGGCGATCAATTCTACTGGTCTCCAGCCAGGCCAGGGGGAAGGCGAGGAGAATAATTCTACTCCCACCCCTATCTCTTCTGAAGTGACTGCTGCGTTATCCGCAGTCTCATTACGTTGTGTGGAGTGCTCGACGCTCTACCCGGCTCTAGAGGCGGGACATCCCTCACCTCTCCCACGCTACCGCTGTGTCTGCGGTGGCGTGCTTGACGTAGAGATGCAGTTCAATCTCCCCGGCTCTCACTTTCATGAAGATGGTGCCTGGAATACTCTTCCCCCTGGTGCCGGGTGGCGACAGCTCTTTGATGAACGCGCTACCACTCCTCCTATCTGGTCCATAAGTACAGATAAAGAACTACTCAATACCAGTGGCGTCTGGCGCTATCGCGAATTGATTCTGCCGGCGCCCGAAGCATATGTGGTGAGCCGTCCCGAAGGCAATACGAGCCTCTACCCTGTCGGTAGAGAAAACTGTGGTCCCGGTCGCGTTGGTCATCGCCAGATAGGGCTTTATGCTGGACTCGAACGCTTCTTCCTGAAGCACGAGGGCGAGAATCCTACCGGGAGCTTCAAAGATCGCGGCATGACCGTAGGCGTGACCATGGCACGTATGCTGGGTTCGCAAGCTGTAGCCTGTGCCTCGACCGGTAATACTTCGGCGTCCCTGGCCTCGTATGCAGCTCAAGCTGGTATGCGCGGTATCGTCTTTCTTCCCGCAGGTCATGTTGCCGGAGGCAAATTAGCGCAATCTCTCGCCTATGGCGCTCAGACCATTCAAATTGAGGGCGATTTCGACGATGCTATGCGCCTGGTCGAACAGGTCTGCAACGAACTGGGCATCTATCTGCTCAATTCGCTCAATCCTTTCCGCGTGGAGGGTCAAAAAGCCATTGGCTTCGAGCTTCTGCAGCAACTCGACTGGCACGCTCCCGACTGGCTTGTGCTTCCTGCTGGCAACCTGGGCAACACCTCGGCCATCGGCAAAGCATTCCGTCAGGCCTATGAGCTCTCACTGATCAGCCGTATGCCACGCATTGCCTCAATTCAGGCCGCTGGAGCCAATCCCTTCTATCGCAGCTTCAAGCAGGGTTTCGCCGTTCGCGAGTCCGTCCATGCCGATACGGTTGCAACGGCCATCAAGATTGGCAACCCGGTTAGCTACACGCGTGCCCGCCGTGCCATCGAAGAAAGCGACGGCATCGTAGAAGAGGTCACCGACGCCGAAATTCTCGCTGCCAAAGCCATAATCGATCGTGCTGGTATTGGTTGCGAACCGGCCTCTGCTGCAACCCTGGCTGGTGTGCGCAAACTGGTCGCCAATGGCGTCATCAAATACGATGATTTCGTAGTTGGGGTCCTTACTGGCAACCTGCTCAAAGATAGCAAGACTGGTATTCCCCAAGAAACGAGTGGCATCGTGATTCAGCCCACGATTGAGGCTGTTAGAAGCGTGTTGAGTTAAACGCGAAGGGCGATCACGAGGATCGCCCTTCTGCCTGTTGATGCACAAACTGGGTAGGGACCACGCCCTGGCGCCGTCCAGCGATTTATCGGCCTGCATGATTGGCTTCGATATATCGTTTACCCCATCTATTCCCCCACAAGAGGCTCATCAAAATCTATCCCTTGATATATTTCGTGTAATGCAATGCGCACATCGATACTTTTAAGCTCAACGTCCGAGCCAGGACCATAAAATACAGAATGCCAGATCGTATCTTCCTGCTCATCGCGCCGGAAGACCTCAATCGCCTGCACAAACTGGTTGATGAGCACAATTTCTTGCACTGAGGGAGAGTGCTTGTATGCTTCTAATTTCCTGCCCCGGTCAATCTTTTCTGTAGAAGGAGAAAGCACTTCGACTACAAAGCGGGGGGATCGTATCAGTATATTGCCACGACGACGATCAGCAACATCACATGAAACAGTGACGTCAGAATACACATAGTTTTCTTTCCCACTCGACTGAGCACCAATGAGCACCTGCATATCTGATCCGCGTACAAAGCATGGGCCAGACCGAAAATGCTGGCTGAGCGCAGCACGTACATTATATGCAATCTGGTCATGCTCGCCTGACCCGCCAGACATCAATCGGGCGACACCATCTAGATATTCATATTTTTCGTCTGGCATACTCTTCTCAAGCTGATAATACTCTTGAATGGACATAGGCTCACCTTGATGGAACTGTTGTTGCGGATCCGTTGCCACTATATACCTCTTCTCCCCTACCTTAGTATACGCACTATCCTTATACTCATAATTCTATTGTAAAAGACTTCTCTATCCTTTTGTCAATCTAGGAGATACTTCGTCAGGGCGTTCCAGCGAGCCACTCATGGTAGGGGCGCGGTGAACGAAGTGAACAAGCCCGTAGCACTAATCCCCTATGAGAAAGACAAACATCAGCGGAATGCCAATAAACAGTATAGATAGGAACGCGCTATACCAGCTTGTTCCTGCCCAGGCGAGATTCACAGTCACGGTATAAGGCACTTTCAATTGTGCCAGAATAGTAAGAATGCCTCCCAGCGCAAGCGCTCCCACAAATCCTAATAAAAGTCCCTCACCACTGTTTTTCACGCTTTTTATGCCTTTTGCAAGAAGATTGCCAATGATCGAGAGCAAAATGATTGCGAGGAGAAAGATGAGAATGCTGCTGACTCCGCTGCCGGTTCCGTTTGTAATCGCGGCCAGGATTGGAAAAGTGAGCGCACCCATCAGTGATAAGAGAAATAATACGATGAGAACGACAAGCGTTTTGATGAGTATTGATGCAAAGTTCATAGAACCTCCTTAGTCTGCGAAGAATTGCAATAGTATTTAAGCCTGGTTTAAGAAAAGGCGTATATAGTAATTCTGATACTACAGACCGGATAGTAATGCTATCCACTATCACCTGTGCTCCAACACCCCTATATCTTTGATGATGCATCTATCTACTGCATGCTAAGATTATACCCGTTTCTTCATAGCAGTGTAAACGGATCAACGCACAAAGGTCATACAAATTCGTGCTGCTGGTGATAAAGCATACCCGCATACCCTAAATTTATGTAAAACCCCAGCGTACCCTCTAGCGTAAATATCTATAGGCTGTTACAATACATAACAGAGTAACAGGTCTCAAAGAAGGTCTGAAGTGATTAAAAAGAGACACAAACGCAATCTGATCCCACTATGGGAGATGCCTTCGGATCCAGTCAAAGCCGTGTTCTGGTTTATGTTCTGGTTCCTCAGGCTCCTGGTAAACTTTTTCTGGTTACCCATTCTCGCCATGGTCATTATTGAAACGTTCCTCAATTGGAACAGTGCTGGTGGACCTCCCTCAGCCATTGTTGCGGGTATTGTGACGTTCCTGGTCGGGCTCACCATCTGGGCGCTTCTTTACGGGGTCGTCTTCTTCCTGAATATTGGCACGACGGTCTCACACGTCATCTCAGATGTGAACTCCATACAGAAGAGCTTTTCGAATCGCAGTCCGCTCCATCCCTTTAACGATAGTGGATCCGAACAGAATATCGTCGAAGGCACTATTACCGATCTGGAAGAGGAACGCCGCAAACGCAGGCAAAGTGAATAGCTCTTGATCAGCACTCGTTTTTCTCGCGCCACGCCTGCCATGCTTCGTCTGAAGAAGTCGGTACATATGAGTGCAATAATGTCCCATGGCCTTCAATACAGTATGCCCCCAGTCCGGCAGGAAGGATCATTGTCTGCCCGCGCGAGAGCATCTCTTTCAGTTGGAGATTTGCTCCATAGGATACCTCTACCTGGGCTGATAATGAGGAAAGTATGATGCAACTGCCCCCCGTCTGCCTCTCCATGGCTCCTTTTCCGTTAAGACGTATCTCGCGCGTAACAAAATAACGGCAGGCAACCAGACAACGCTCTTCATAGCCGGAACCTCCTGCCAGGAAAACGGGGGCTTTCTTGATGCGGGACGCTACCTCGTAAGTAGATACCGCCAGCGAGCGCTCAACATGTAACTCGCGCGGCTGTCCAGATGCCGTTAAGCGTCCGTAATCATACATCCGGTAGGTGACATCCGAGTACTCCTGGAGCTCGTAAAGCAGAATTCCGCTCCCGATAGCATGCACCGTTCCCGCTGGAACAAAAATAACGTCACCAGCCTGAACTTCTTCCTGGTGCAGCAGTAATTCTAGGGTAATATTCTGAATAGCCTGCTCAACTTCTGCTTGTGATGTCTTCTTTTTAAAGCCATACACGATGGTCGCGTGTGGCTCTGCTGCCAGGATGTACCAGAACTCTGTCTTGCCTAATTTGCCGCCTTCATGCTCTGCCGCATACATATCATTGGGGTGGACCTGTACCGAGAGTTGTGCATTGGCGTCAATGAATTTAGCGAGTAGCGGAAATCGTTGCCCATGGAGCTCAATTGCACGCTCACCAATGAGCGACGTACCCAACTCTTGCACAACTGTTCCCAGTGTCTTCCCTGCATAGGCTCCATTCTCTATCAGATTGCTTACTTCTGTCTCCCACGCCTCTCCAATCAAGATCTCGCCGGGCGGAATCTGCTTCCAGCGCTCTTGTTCTAATCGTCGTCCCCCCCAGATCGTTTCATGTAACGATGCCTCCAGCCGCAAGGGATATAAGTGCTGCACCATCATACTTCGCACCCTCTAAAACAAATTGTACTGGTATATCAGCATACCAGTACAAGAAAAAAAACAAGTTTACTAGTTCGCCAGTAGAACCCCTTCAAGCTGGCGACGCAATTTGTCGCGCATCATAATCCCTTTGATGCGGTGAATCTCCTGTCCACCCTTAAAGAAAATAAGCGTCGGGACCCCATCAATATTCCATTGATCAATCAACGCTTGCTCCCCCTCAACATTAAGGCGAGCAAAGCTTACCCGTCCCTGATAGTCTTTGCTGATTGCCACTACTTCGGGCTCCTGTATCTGACATGCGCTACTCTGCGCCGCCGAAAACATAACCACTACCGTCTGGGCCGGGTTTAATACCTTTTCAGCAAAATCATTACCTGTGACCTCTATATAATTATTGTCAGACATGCTATCCTCTGCATCCTTATAAATTGGTATTCTAATGCTCAAGGTATCACCCCTTTCTATCAATGTCAAGCAGTAGGGGCATCCCCTTGTGGGTGCCCGCGTCCCTATCAATGTCAAGTTGTAGGACATCCACAAGGGGATGTCCTTACTAAACTGCCAGCAATTCTTCCGCATCCTCGATGATATAACGATACCCCTGCTCAGTTAAGAAAAGTTGCCGGTTAGCAGAAAACTCCTGGTCGCGTGTATCTCGCGTGACGATGGAGTAAAAGTACGCCAGGCTTCCATCACTCTTGGGACGCAAAATCCTTCCCAGCCGTTGTGCCTCTTCTTGCCGCGAGCCAAAGGTTCCTGATACTTGAATAGCTACATTTGCATCGGGCAAGTCTATCGCAAAATTCGCAACTTTGCTGACAACCAGGCGCTTGATCTCGCCTCGTCGGAACTGGTCGTAGAGCTTTTCCCTCTGTCCATTTGGTGTGCGACCCGTTAACAGCGGTGCCTGTAATTCTTCGGCGAGTGTTTTTAACTGCTCGATATATTGGCCGATGATCAGAATTTGATCATCCCGGTGCCGTTCTACCAGGTGGCGCGTGATGCTCAATTTGGCCGGTGTTTCAGCGGCGATACGGTATTTCTCACGTACCTCGGCCATCGCATACGTCATCTGTTCGTCCTCACTCAATCCCACACGAATTTCGTGACACTCTGCCGTGGCGATCCATCCCTGCTGCTCCAGTTCTCGCCATGGTACATCGTATTTCTTGGGCCCGATCAGGCTAAAGACATCCGCTTCTCGTCCATCTTCACGCACGAGTGTCGCGGTTAATCCTAAACGCCGTCGTGCCTGGATCTCTGCCGTGACACGAAATACCGGTGCCGGCAACAGATGTACCTCGTCGTAGATGATAAGTCCCCAGTCATAGCTGGTGAAGAGCGAGAAGTGCGGGAAATATTCTTGCCCATTCTCATCGCCCTTCTCGCCGCTACTGCGCCGATAGGTGAGGATCTGATAGGTGCTTACCGTAATCGGTGCGATATCTTTGCGTTCGCCGGTGTATTCTCCGACCATCTCAGGCGGAATATCGGTCTTATCAATAATTTCCTGAATCCATTGCCGTACCGCAACGGTGTTGGGCGTGAGAATCAAGGTAGCTCGCTGCACGTCTGCCATGGTAGCCAGACCAACAATCGTTTTGCCGGCTCCACAAGGAAGTACAACAACACCACTTCCACCACTTGGTGCTCCCCCGGCATAGAACGCTCCTGCTGCTGCATACTGGTATCCGCGTGGCTCAAAAGGTTTGCCCAGAAGCGTTTCGGTACGCAATTTGAGCGGTAGCGCAGAACCATCGGTATACCCGGCCAGGTCTTCGGCAGGGAAACCAATGTGAATAAGTGCCTGTTTGATATGACCACGTCGCGCTGAATCGACGCGCAGCGTATTGCGATCTATCTGACCAAGCAGATAAGGCTGTGTGCGCTTATGATGCATCACTTCGGCAATTAGTGCGACATCTTCAGATTTGAGTAGTAATTCATCACCATCGCGTACCAGTTTAATGCGTCCATAGCGATTAATGTATTCACGAATGTCGGTGCCAATGTTAGATGGAATGGCGTATTTGCTGTATTGCGTCAGCATATCCACGATCTGTTGCGCGTTCATACCTCCCGCAGCTGCATTCCAGAGCGAAAGCGGCGAGAGACGATACGTGTGTATATGTTCCGGTGATTTCTCTAGTTCGGCGAACTGTGCAAGCGCATCACGCGCTTCTGCATGCTGAGGGTGATCAACTTCCAGGAGGATAGTGCGGTCGCTTTGTACAATTATCGGGTTATCAGGCTTCATGAGACTTTATACTCCAGGCATCGTGGCCCACGCGTTCACATATTTCATAATCGCGCTAATCGCCGCCTCTTCATAGCCGCGCATGAGATGGCGTGCTCCAATAATCACTTTGATTCCTTTCGGGCCTGTTTGCTGCTCAACAAATGGCTCTAGCTTATACAATGGGCAAATTTCGTCAAATTCACCGGTTACAAACAACTTTGGTCGCTCAAAAGGACGCGGAAAGCCGCTCGTCGTCCGGAAAAGGGGCAGGCTAATTGCAACAAGAGTACGTATACGCTGATCAAACGGCGCGTAGAGAAGCGCAGCGTACGCTCCAAAACCATGCCCAATCACACACACTTTGGATGCGTTCGCCTGGGGGTGCGTCAGTATCGTATCAATTGCTCCGGACAGATCAAGTGGTTCTAATCTGCCATCCGTCTGCTGCCCCTGGCTTTTTCCCACACCACGAAAGTTGAACCGGAATGCAATCATCCCTGCACTCGCTAAACTTCTTGCTAATCCGACTGTCAACGGATCCTGCATATCGCTACTTGCTGGTTGCGGATGGCAGAGAACAACAACAGGTGCACGGTCCGCTTGTACCGGCTCATGCACTATCCCTTCCAGCATAAATGCCGGCTGCCCTTTACTTGGGAATGTGATTAGTCGCTCAGTCTGTCCTGATGAGGTCATCTCTTGCCCTTCCGCTCCCCTAAAAATTGCATCTGTCTTCCTATCTTATCTCACGATAGGTCAGGCGTCAACTTTCCCTCTGAAAAAATGGCTGAGTACCTGTTGTATCCTGGCCAGAAAGTAATACCGTGTGAGAAATTAATTAATATTGACGAATCATCTGGATTCTCCCTTACAAAACCTTTGCATGTGACCGCAAGAATGTTATACTGAAGATAACATTTGTATATCATTTTGTAGCACGCGATGTCTTGTACAAATAAAGGATGGCCCGTTCCTATTTCGGTATCTGTACCTGTTGAAATTTCGTCTGGCTGGTTCCCTCAACAGGTCTTCTCAAAAAAACCAGGAAGAAGATGAGTGAGGCAATCCAATACACCTGTATTTTGCAACTGGCCTCTTTCTTTAATAACCCTGGAACCTGGTGATATTCTTCGGGGGAGGGATCTCGCCAATGATTTATTCATACTACACATCGCGTTGAGCATGGTGTTGCCGAATACCTGAATACCTTGTCCTACACGAGACAACCGTACAATCACAATATATTACGCTCTCTCAGCAGTTTTTTTCGTCTTTCAATGACGACTTGCGTAATATATCTGTACGTTGTACTGTTGTATCTGTATGAAGATAGAGAGGAGCCTATGCAGCTACCTCGCAGAACTACCTCGCATCAAATATTCTCGCGTGTGTAGCTATGATAAGGTATAATGGTAGAATAGTTATATTAGAGGCAGGAGTACACATGTCCAGCATTTTAGTCGTCGAGGGTGAGGGGGTTACCTCCAGGTTACTCAATGATGAGTTGGCAAGTGAAGAATATCATACTGTCGGAGTTCTCAACGGCGATGATGCTGTGCAGTTTGCTTTGCGTGAAGTTCCCCTCCTGATTATTTTTAACCTCTCACCATCCACTGCCGATGCCTATGAGGCAATCCGGCGTCTGCGCTCCCATCCCAAAAGTATGCATATCCCTGTTATTGTGCTCAGCTCGTCCAATTCCATCGCTCTGAAGGTGCGCGCTCTTGAGGCCGGTGTCGATAATTATATCTTCAATCCAGCTCCAGGTGGCTTCCTTCCTTCTGATGTTGTGGATGAATTGCTTGCTTGTGTCCGCTCTCAACTCCGTCGCGCTCAGTTATGTTCTCTCTCTCCTTTGACTCTTCTACCAGGAGGTCTGCAACTTGAACGGGCCATTGATTATAAACTCAATAGCACGGAACCCTGGAGCATCCTTTATCTTGACCTCGATAATTTTAAGGCATTTAATGATGTCTATGGCTTTCTTGCTGGCAACAATATGATTTTGTTGGTCGGCCATATCTGCCAACGTGTTGTCTATGAGGATGGCAATGCAGATGATTTTGTCGGTCATGTCGGCGGTGACGATTTTGTGGTTGTAACAACGCCCGATCGCTCCCATATCCTCTGCCGCAATATCGTTGCTCGTTATAAGCAGGAGAGCACTTTGCTCTATCGAGAAGACGACCTGGAGCGCGGTACGATCAGTGGCGTTGACCGCAAAGGACGCCCCTATCAGTTCCCTCTGGTCTCCCTATCGATTGGCGTGGTCAGTAGCCCTGGACGCCGTTTGCAGAACAACGATGAGATAGGTACGCTGGTGGCAGAAGCGAAACGTCATGCAAAACAATCCCCTGGCAATATTTTTTTCCTCTCTTCATCCCGCGATACCGCTGATCAACGCTGTCCGCATCTCTCGTTATCTTCCCCGTCACATGTTCAACAACAACAACAACTCGAGCATTCCATTTTCCACTTTATGAAGGAGGATGCTCTTGCAGAGTTTAAATGAACTGGCTTTTTTTCCCTCATCTGTGCTATGCTATCCATGGGAGCAAGTTTAAAGCTTTGCTCCCGCTTCTATTGGTTTGCGTTGGGAAGATCGCAGGAGAAAGCGGCGACAAGTTCAGGAACGATATACTATGTCATCAGAAAGAGAAACAATTTTATCTGCACAGGAGCGTCAGGCCATACGCGAGAATGCTAAACGTGTGTTTCGTGAAAGTGGTGTAGCAGACATACTTCAGGGCATCAATAAGAACTTGCTTAAGGGGCGAGGGCGCTTTGAGGAATACGATTTTATGGTTCTCTTCAAATGGGGGACTGCCTATACCCAGCGCCACATCTGGGTCGAGGTTGAGGGCAATACCCTTCGTTTCCGCCTTACTCCCCACCTCAAATGTTCACGGCCTGTTCCCCTCTGTGATGGCGAGTACCATACCTTTACCAGCGCGATGTGGATGGATCATGCCCTTCTGCAGTCTGAACTGAAAAAATACTATGATAAACCGGTCGCTGAAACCTCTTCTGACTGATTTTTACATTGGCTCCAATGGTAATACACGGACTGTTCCTGTACTGCTCACAAAACGATTGATGTCCTGGTAGTTCGGGTCGGCATAGAATTGTTCACGCTCATCTTCGCTCGCCCAACTGAAAAGATTCAACAGGACCGATCCCTGATGATAAGGCGCTTCCTCTGCTGTATCCGAGGTGGGAGTGGCAGATTGCCCCCCTGCAAAGCTCTCTTCGTGAACTCCTCGCGCTAGAAAGGAGAATGCTAGCGGTGCTTGCACTGCGGGTTGTCGTAATCCTTCGATCCAACCTAACTGGGCATATGCCGCCTGCTCCTTGCGAATATGCGCGAGGTGGGCTGCTGCCAGGATCGCGCTCGCCTGCGGACGGCTATACCCCCACAGGTAGCGCATCAACCACTGCTGCGGGGGTGCTATAAGGAGTCCTGTCGCTGATCCTTGTAAGAGTAGCTTCGGGTTATGTCGTTCCTGTGCCCTACGCCAGCTTTCATCATCGTCCCATGTCGTGAGCATCAAGTAATACGCATCGTTCCCCCGACTGCGATAAAAACGTGAGGTTACCAGCCCCGGTGCATTGCGTACCGCATCTGCAATCAGTCGAACGCGCGTAAGAACATCCGCGTCTCTACCCGTTATCGTATACGCTAACGTCACAACTAATAATTCTGCCATGGATACAATTCCACCTTTTCTCTCTATTCCTGTTACTAGCATAACATAGGCCCTTATGTATCGCAATACCGTATCGTATCTGGAACTGGAACTCTGTAACAGAGGTTGACAAATAGGGACTATCGATGATACACTTGCAACAGCCAGAAAAACGATTTCGTAATGTGCTTTCTCCTAGAGAAGCACTCAATGACATCGGTAAATATACACATACGTAGCATAGCACTCCGTGCCGAAATCATCATTTGAATATCTCATTTCGCATAAGGTGCTTTCGCCTTTTCGAGATAATGTGCACAAAGTACACATTGTCTCGAAAACCATCCTACCAACGTAACTACCAGGGAAGGTAGTATTTCACCCCACATCAAGGAGGATCACGATCTATGTCCAATCGTTCGCGTTGGTTGATCGCGGCGAGCATTCTCGCATTGATTGCCATATTTTTTGCTCCCTATGCCTCGATCCCTTCGGCGCGTGGAGCAACTTCTTCACTCTATACCATGAGCTCGTTTAGCAACACCAGTCAGACTCTGTATATCTATCAGTCCCACGATGGATTGAATTTCACAAGACTTGGATCAGGGTCGGTGTATACACCACCTGTTGGTCGTCTACGTGATCCTAGCATCACTCACAATAGCTACGATGGGCGCTATTATGTAACTTACACTACCAGTTCTGCCAATGCTATCGGCCTCGCCTCCAGCGCCGATCTTGTGCACTGGACGTTCGTGGAAAATATTACGTTCCCCTCCTCGGTCAAGACCGCCTGGGCACCAGAATGGTTTAAGGATACTGATGGTAGCGTCAACATTATCGTCCACCTGCGCTACAGTCCAGCGACCAGTCCCACTCCCTATAAGATCACGGCGCTCAATAAAACACTGACCTCGTGGAGTACTCCCGTGGCTCTGACCGGGCTCACGCCTGACTATATCGATAGCTTCGTTGTCAAGATAGGCAAGGTCTATAATATCTTTGCCAAGAACGATCAAGCCAATTCCAAATATATTGAGCGCGCGACAGCTACAAAACTGACCGGCCCATATACCTTTGTGGGAACCGGAGACTGGGCTGGCTGGGGGCCAAAGCTCGAAGGGCCATCTCTCTATCAACTCGACAATGGTACCTGGCGTATTCTGCTCGATGGATATGCTGCCCACCAGTATTACTATAGCGATAGTACTGATGGCTTTAAGACCTGGACTCCCAAGAAACCACTCCCCGATGGTCTCTCAGGCTTTGTCCGCCATTTAACCGTCTTGAAGGAAACTGTCTAGCGCTCTGTAGGGATCGCATCGACGCCGCGATCCCTACAGCCCTGACCCCGTTCGCGCAATCCCTCGCCACTGTAATCTCTCGCCACGGGTGCAGAGGCTGCGCTTTATAAACCCGCCGCCATCCACCTGAACACCGTAGGTCACCTGGACGCGTCAGACCTCTCTTTGCCAACGATTTTGTATCAATCAATGCCCATGTGGCCGTTTACTGTCATGTTGTATACTAAATTGGCACCTTGAAACTGATCCAATCTCAAAGCGACAAGAAACACCACCATCATCATCAGGAGAGACCATTATGCTAAAAACTGACGTGACCCACAGTGCTGTAGAGTGGCGGCCAGCTCAGTCCGAAGATGCTGAACTCTGGGTCTCTGTGACGCGCAGAAGCGCCGATCAACTTCACTTTGAACCGGAAGATGCTCAGATTGCCCGCTATAAAGAAGAGAGCCCTGACATGCAGGCGCAACGCTACCTCCTCTGGCGCGATACTACTCCCATTGGACGCTTGCGCTTCTCCTCACATGGCAATACTGCTTTCCTTGATGGCCTGGTGCTTCTCCCCGAAGCTGGTGGGGGTGTTGCTGCACAGGTGGTTGGCGAAGCCCTGGTACGCGCCGCAGCCCTGGATGTGCGTCACCTTGAAGCTACCTATCCCGCCGCGTATATCGCTTCGTTCGCCGCCGTTGGTTTTCAAGAACGCCGCCGCCGTACAGGCATGACGGCTGCAACCAACCTGTTCATGCCCCACTATCCTTTACCTTCCTCCCTCCGAGTACGCCAAATACTTCCCGATGAGGGAGAACAGGTTGGCCTCTTGCTCCAACGTGCCTATGCTGGCGGTCCTGATAACCTTTATTCCGATGTTGCAAGCTGGCGTACAGAGGTGCGCGCTCTCCAGGAAGGACGCTTCGGCCCCTTTATCCCCGAAAGTTGCTTTGTGGTCGAACATAGCCTGGATCATTATCATCTCGCAGGTGCTATTCTCGTTCACCTTGAGCGTGGTATTCCTTGCATTCGCCACATGGCCGTTGCACCTTCGTTCCGCCATGTCGGCCTGGGTCAGCTACTTGCACTTAAAGCGATGCGTCGCCTGCAAGAACTGGATTATCCAACTGTTCTCCTGTACGTAACGCTTGGCATTCCCGCCGTCAATCTCTATCATCGTCTCGGCTTTCTTGAGGCTGGCCCCACCTATATTGAGGCAGAGCGCTTGCTCATAAGGTAGTTTTTGTCATGGATGGTGAATTTGAACTGATCGCCCACCTTACCAGAGGCTTATCTTCACGTCCGGATATAGCCCTGGGAGTGGGCGATGATTGCGCTATCCTCGATCTCAATAGCGATAAGCTGCTTCTGGCGACCTGTGATAGCCAGGTAGAGGGCGTCCATTTCACGCGCCAGTTCTCTTCCCCCGAGCAGATCGGGCGCAAGGCGCTGGCCGTCAATCTGAGTGATATTGCTGCTATGGGCGGCGAGCCTCGTTATGCCCTGGTCTCGCTGATCTTGCCCTCAGACCTCCCGCATTCATATTTAGACAGTATCTACATGGGGTTGCGTCATGAGGCCACTCACTACTCAACTGCGCTTGTTGGTGGGAATATTGCTTCTGCCGGCACATCTGCTTCTCTGGTTATCGATATTACTCTACTTGGCACCATCGAACGAGGACGCGCTCTTACCCGTAGTGGTGCTCATAGTGGAGATACTCTGATGGTTACAGGTAATCTGGGTGCTGCATCTGCTGGCCTCTATACACTTCTGCATCCCGATACGCGTTACTCTCAGGATGATCAGGAAGTGTTGCGTGCCGTGTATCGTGCTCCGCAGCCTCGTATCTCAGTCGGGCACATCCTCAGTCAGCTCAGCCCTGCTATCGTCACTGCTATGCTTGATATCAGTGATGGACTTAGCGGCGACCTCTCGCATCTCTGCGCAGGCAGTAACGTCGGTGCACGTGTTGAGCTGTCCCAACTGCCGCTCTCTCCCTCTATTCATTCGGTGGCGGTCAGTATTGGCTACGATGCATTCTCGTGGGCGCTGCATGGTGGTGAAGATTACGAACTCCTCTTCACCGTCTCGCATGGCCATGAGCAACAGGTGATCGAGGCCGTTTATGCTGCAACTGGCATCTCTGTAACTCCTATTGGTAGTATGCTGCCTCCTGATGAGGGTATGAAGGTGGTTTATTCTGATGGTCATGAAGAGGCGTTAAGGGTACAAAGCTGGAATCACGTAAGGGCCTGATTTATCGCGCCCAGGTAAGTCCAAATGAACGGAAACAGACTCACCTGGGCGCGATAAATCAGGCCCCTACATCAGCCAGATGAAGGCGAACTAGAACAATCATCCTCGCGCAAAACTGCGCAATGCGTAAGTCACCTGTTGCTCCAATGTCAATGCCTCATCCTGAGGAATCTTCGCCAGCGCCGCCTGTGCCTCCGCATTAGTATAGCCAAGCCCGATCAACGCTTCCAGCACCTCCGCCTGTATCCTTCCTCCCGGTGTCGTTGCAACTCCACCACCACCGCCAGGAAGCAACGTCGGAAGCTTGCCCTTCAATTCCAAAATCAGCCGTGCCGCCAGCCGCTTCCCCACACCTGGAGCCAGCCCCAGCCGCTGCTGATCTTCATCGGCAATCGCTTTATATAATGTTGGCGCATCCATCACCGAGAGCAGAGCCAGCCCTACCTTTGGGCCGACGCCGCTCACATCGATCAAACGCTCAAATGCATTGCGATCCTCTTCGGTCGAAAAACCATAGAGCGCCATTCCATCTTCCCGTACATGAAAATGGGTATGGAGCGCAACCTGCGCCCCGGCTTCACCCAGCCGATTGAGCGTAGAGGATGGCGCAAAAACCCGTATGCTGAAGCCTCCCGCTTGTATAATTGCACAATCCGCCTTGATGGCTTCCAGCACTCCATGAATACCTGTAATCATTCCCTTTGACCATTCCTCTTCTTCTCATGAAAGTTGGCCTGTAAAATACCTTTGCTGCACTTTGACTTCTCAGATTTTTATCTGTATCCTCTTTTTCTGAAGGTAAGCGGGTGCCAGTGGTCCTTTATCGACCCACTTTAGGGTACTGAAAGTATGGCATTGTATTGAGATGGCAGATTGCTACAGCGGCAGCGTCAGCAGCATCATCGGGACGTGGCACTGCGCTCAACTTCAGTAGAATGCGTACCATTTCTCCCACCTGGTCCTTCGCCGCCGCACCGTATCCGGTCACCGCCTGCTTTACCTGTTTTGGAGTATACTCGGCTACCGAGAGGCCACCATTTGCCAGGGCCAGCATAGCAACTCCACGTGCATGACCAACCGTCATCGCTGTGCGTGCATTCTTGGCAAAGAACAACTCCTCCATCGCGGCTTCCTGCGGCTTGTATTTGGCAATAATGCTACTGAGCCCACTATAAATAAGCTGTAACCGTTGTGCCAGCTCCATCTTTGCAGGAGTTGTAATTACATCACAGACGAGCATGCGCAGGTCACTTCCCTGCGCCATGACCACTGCATATCCCACGATTGCCGTCCCCGGATCAATTCCCAGCGCGACACGCGAACCTGGAGATGGTGGAAGTTCGAGTACTTTATCCTCCATCTAACCCTGCTAATCCTGGTACGAGCTGCAACGACTCTGGAAAGTCAGCGTTGGTGTACACATTCTGTACATCGTCCAGCTCTTCAAGCCTTTCAATCAAGCGAATCGCCTGGTGTGCGACCTTCTCATCGGTCAGTTCGGCTTTCGTCTTTGGCACCATCGTCGTTTCGGCCTTGACGATTTTGTACTTCCTCTCTTCTAATCCTTGCCGAACATTTTCCATCTCAGAAGGATCGGTATAGATCGTTAATGTTGTATCATCTGCTCCCACCGGTTCAACGTCATCTGCTCCCAGATCAATAGCCTCTAGCGAAAGTTCATCGGGATCGTGTCCCTCCAGCTCGACCTCAATCACACCCTTGTTTTCAAACAACCAGTCGACGCAGCCATTTTCACCCATGTTGCCAACATTGCGGTTGAAGGCGTTGCGTACATCGGCCACGGTACGATTACGATTCTCGGTAAGCGTTTGTACGATGATTGCCGTGCCGCCTGGACCGTACCCTTCATAGGTAATCTCTTCGAGATTATTCCCTTCCGTGCCGCCACTTGCACGCTTGATCGTGCGCTCAATATTGTCCATCGGCATATTTGCATCTCGTGCTCGCTGCACTGCCATACGTAGGCGGAAATTCGCATCCGGATCGCCGCCCCCACCTTCGCGTACTGCTACTACAATCTCACGTCCCAACCGCGTAAATAACTGTCCTCGCCGCGCATCATTGACGCCCTTCGAGCGCCGAATCTGTGCCCATTTTGAATGTCCTGACATATCTTTGCTCCCCTGCTAATTTCATCTTGAGCCGCTTATAAAAAGTATGCACGATGGCATATTCGTACGCTTGTGCTAAATGTATAAGCTTTTGGGGTATTGTAACACGAACTCATGTCGAGCGTCGAGAGGGAACAATCTTCATTCATTGTAGGGGCCACGTTTACGACGCCCAGGTGTGTCCGGGATGATCAATGTACTGGACATACCTGGGCGTCGTAAACGTGGCCCCTACGCCATCCATTCCTCAATCACCCTATTCACCATCTCCCCCTGCTCCCTCATCACATAATGTCTGGCGTCAGGAACAATGTGTAACTCTGCCTCTTTAAGATTCTCTGCCAGGAATTGACTGTATTTCGGTGGCGTGAGCCTGTCCTCCCTACCACAAATAATCAGCGTTGGCACCGTTATTTCATGTAGTCGCAACATCACATCAAATATATCGCAAGCTTTGAGATCACGATAAAGAATACCTGCTTGTGGCATTCCCTGTTCCTCCAAAATGGCCTCAGCAAGCGTTGGGACATGCTCCGGTATCAAGCAGGTTTCAACTATGTGCCGTCGTGCCACATCTGGAAACTTCAACGTTTCCATCAGAAAGGTAGGATAAACTCGCAAACGTGCTCCCGTCCCTATCAAAATCAGCCCACTCAGCTCATTTCCATAGTCCAGCGCCATCATCAACGCAATTGCCCCACCCAGGGAATGTCCCACAATCACAGGCCGCTCCAACTTCAATTCATCCTTTACTATCTCATAAACTGCCTTTGCATAACCTTGCACCGTCACCTCAGCAGGCAGCGTATCAACCCGCTCTCCATGCCCTGGCAGATCTATCGCAAATGCCTGCTCCTTTCCAAAATGCTCAACCTGCAAGCGCCATGCATACCTGTTATCGCCTGAACCATGGATAAAAACGAGCGGAGATTTCATTATAGTATCCTTTCTTATATAATATACTTCTAAACATGAGCAAGAAGAAGACACAACTCTGCACCAGAAGAAATAACAGCCTTCCTCCAGAAACAACTTGCAGGCGAAGCAGGCAATATTTACCAACTTGTCGAAGGTGAAGAATCACAAGCCTTTTCATACGAACACGCTGGAAAAGAGTGCGTCATCCGCATTAACAAAAGCATCGCAGGCTTTCAAAAAGATGACTATGCCTATAGTCATTTCCATTCCGAAAAAATCCCTATTCCAGAAGTCATCCAGGTTGGATATATTGATGAGCAACATGCCTTCTGTTTGACAGAAAAAATGCCTGGCATCACCCTTCAAGATGTCGATGATCAGACTCTAAAACAGTTGCTTCAGCCAACCACCGAAGTCTGGCTCGCTCTGAACGATTACTCCATGGATCATACATCTGGTTTTGGAGATTTTGATGCACAGGGACAAGGAGCCTATGAGACGTGGCAGCAATTTCTCCTTTCCATCCTTGATCCTCAGATTCATAATTGGAGACACGTTCTCCCCTCTAAAAATCAAGCAATGTTCGAGGAGATAAGTACAACCTTTACCTCTCTCGTGAAATATTGTCCTGAGGAGCGCTCTCTAATCCACGGAGATTTTGGTGCAAACAATGTTCTCACTGACGATCAACGTATTACCGCCGTGCTCGATTGGGCAAATGCAAAATACGGCGATCCATTATTTGATATTGCAAACACCTTCTTCTGGCGCCCATGGCTTGACTGTATGGCTGCGCAGGCGGCATATTTTGAGTCATATCTCCCAGGATTTTCCCATTCTCATGAGCGTCTTGCCTGCTACCAGTTACACATTGGGCTTGCTGAAATCTACGATGCTGCAATTCATGAGGATTGGCGCAAGACCCAATGGGCTCTCAAGAGGAGTATAGAAATTAAAAAATTTCTCCCATGAATGAATAATCTTAGCGATATTTTGTCTAATCCTCGCCACCGGGTCACGAACCGCACTTATCCTTTTCCTTCTGTTTGCTGAACATCTTTCTCAATGACGAATTGTATCGGTGTCCCTGGCGGCAAATCTTCAAGCTGTCGTGCTAGATCAGCATACAGGTTCCACAACTCATGCATAGAAACTGCACGCCGCGTACGTTCCGCAACTGGAATATCTCGTTGCGTAAAAACAAATGAATAGATGAATATTCCTCGATCACCACTTAGAACGGAAACATCATTCTCCCAGCCTGGCCAGCGCATATTCTCATAGAATAGTCCTACATCTCCAGCTAGCGCCCACATCAGCAAATCGGAGTACGATTTATCTGTGCTCTCCCATTTGAGTGTATCCGGTGCGAAGTAGAAAACTGTGCCGAGTTTCCCTGGAAATGCACCACCGTTTAAAGCAAAAAAGCCACCAATTACATCATGGGCAATAATAAGAGCATCTTTCAGACGATGGCTCTCAAGAATCTCTCCACTATTCCAGGTTCGCAAATTCCCTTGCATTCGCTCATGACCCGATCCAAGAAAACGTAACCATCCATGATCGATAAGAATACCACCGCTTTCAAGTGCAATGGCTCCCATTGGTGATCGTGTAGTTACCTGGAGGTGAAGTAGCGTCTCTTCTCCTCTCCTTCTATCGACGGGCAGCATCTCAACCTGATTACGGGCCGTTGTAACCCATTCCTGAACAAGGGGCCATGCTGGATCTACCATATTGATTAAATCCTTCAATGTACGCTTTCTGCATGTAAATTTACTTCCTTATATTCCTTCACTTCAAAAACTCAACATCAAGGCTCAACAGATAAAAACCGCTCCAGCGAAAAAGGCTGCATAAGATGCGGCGTATTTCCCGTCGTAACCATCTCAGCAAGACATTGCCCCGTGATCGCACTCAAAATAACCCCCACACTATTATGACCCGCTGCAACCAGCACATTCTCCCATGGCGCGAGAAAATCCACAATGGGATGGCTATCAGGCGTCTTTGGTCGCAACCCCGCCCACGATGCCTGAATTTTGCCTTCCGCAAGCGCAGGAATGAGCCGTGTCGCAGTTGCATATAGCCACGAACTACCCTCTTCCATTACGCTTGTATCAAAGCCCATCTCCTCCTTTGTTGCACCAATCAGAAGTCTATCTCCCTTTGGTGCCAGATAAGCTGCCTCGCCAAAGACAATGTGCTTGAGGCGTGGCGCTGGCTGGAGCAACACAATCAATTGACCATGCAAAGGTGTAATTGGGAGAGTAATATCCAACCATGCATTACATTGTGCTGCCCAGGCTCCAGAAGCAAGAATAAGCCTGTCACAACCAATCGTCTCGCCCTGCGTTGTACGTACTCCTACCACTCTCTTATTCTGTGTGATAATCCCGTTTACTTCCTGCTGAGGATAGATCTCTGCCCCTGCAAGCTGTGCGGCACGAGCGAACGCTTGAACCACGCAGGAAGCCTGTATCTGTGATTCTTCAGGAGCGTAGACGGCAGCGCAGATATCAGGAGCTAAAAGCGGCTCCCGTTGCCGTGCTTCCTCCCCACTGAGCCAGTAGAGTTGCAATCCCAATGGTTGCCAGTTCTTGAGCCGTTTCTGCAAATGGGTAACGCGTTTTGGATTCCGTATCGTGCGTAAAGCTCCCGTTCGTTCATAACCCATACGGATTCCGCTCGTCTCCTCCAATTCTGGAACAAGAGATGACAGGGAAGAAAAGCCCGCAAGAATCAGGTCAGCAAATGGTCCAGGCCCAGAGAGCGGCCCAAGTGGCGCAAGCAAACCAGCCGCAGCGCTGGAAGCCTGCCCACCAATCTCACCACGCTCCAGTAGGATGACGTTCACCTGCTTTTTGCGTAGAAAGTAAGCTATCGCACAGCCAATGACGCCGCCTCCAATAATGAGGGCATCTGTTGTACGCATGTGATCTATCCTTTACCAAATTAATGCATTTATTATATATTAAAAATATGTAAATAGGAACGATTGATATGGCGGCAATAGCAGAACATACTTGCTTTTCCGTTTCTATTCCGTATACTAGAAACAGGTATTGGAACTAATATACACCTTCCTTCTCTTGTCCAGAGAACACACATTACGCCTCGCAGAAAAAAACATTGTGTAGACCGGAATACCGGAATGCCGGAACGTCATTCTTCAGTGTCATGGATGAGCCTCGCCTCTCTTTTTCCCTTCCAGTCGCAGGTTGCGAAACCGCCAGTACAGGGAACTCAAAAATCCTCGTCTTTGTTTTAAAAACTGTTCCCAGGATATACATAGTGTGATACACTGATCTCGAAAGGCTTCTAAATCAAGCGCAATTGTACCTTGAAATAACCACTCGGATAAAGGCACATGTAGGGGCACGATTTATAAGCCCGTCCGGAACCCATTATAAACCGATCCGATACCAATGGTGTAGGGGCGCAATTTATAAGCCCGTCCGGTACCCATTATAAACCCGTCCGTATTAATTGCGCTCATTCCTTAAATCACAACACAAACGGGCAGGATTACGTAGATAGTTATGTGGATAAGAGGGGTGCCTGATAGACACAACGCCTGAAGGCCGCGCTACCGATACAACAGCACGGCAGGGACTTGGTCGGCTGGGGGAACGCCTGGCCGCTGAAAAATTGCTCAGTATGGGGTATGATATCCTGGAACGCAATTATCGTTGCCGCCACGGCGAGATCGACCTGGTCGCCGAGCATGCACAAGACCTGGTCTTCGTAGAGGTGAAAACCCGCCGTGGTACTGCTTACGGTCTGCCTGAAGAGGCCGTGAATCTACGCAAACAACGCAAAATCGTAGAGGTGGCACATCACTATATTGGTCTACATGCCTGCTCTGAACGCTCGTGGCGTGTCGATGTCGTCGCGGTACAATTAAGTAGGAGCGGCAAACTCGAAGAAATCCGTATCTATCAACACGCAATCAGTGAGTAGGGACCCGATTTATCGCGTCCGTCGCGTAGGGACCGCCATGTGGGCACCCACAAGGGGGTGCCCCTACTATAAATAATATGCTTATGGAGGGCAGAGAATGTCCGACTTTATGGAATCTGCTAAGAATCTTTTCAATACAGCCGTGAACCGCACGAGCTGGGAAACGCAGAAACAGCTACGTCTTCGTAGCAAGCAGACTGAGATCGATAAGCTCATGGAGCAGCGTCATCAGTTGATGGACGAGCTGGGCCAGGTAGCTATGAATCTTTATCAGCAGGGTGCACTAACCGATACGCAACTGAGTCGTCTGTGTGCCAGCATCTTTGAGCTCGATCATGATGCGAAAACCCGCGAGGCTCAATTGCAGGAGATCAAAAACGAACCCTATCCGGCGGATCAACTCGGCCCTGCACCAACCATGAATTATGCGCCGCCGTCACCCCAACCGTCAGCGCCACCTCCTCCGCCGCCATCATCTGCACCTGGCGCAGGTGCGGGCCCGACAACGGGAGCCGCTGGTTCGAACCGCTGTCCCAATTGTGGTAATCCCTTGCGTCCAAATGCGCTGTACTGCCGTAGTTGCGGTGCCAAACTTCGATGAGCTAAATTGCATGCCGGTATGCTATAATATCACACACATTGTTCAACGTGGCTATGAGTCTGGAGATTGGTGAGGTTGTTTGTTTGGTTGATAATACGCAAGAAGATGTAACGTGCACGCTTGATATTGTTAGTCATAGCTCCGCGCAGACACAGCGCCTGGGCATGCGCCTGGGTGACCTTCTGCGCGGCGGCGAGCTATTATTGCTCGAAGGACAGCTTGGCTCCGGCAAAACGACCTTCACTCAGGGACTTGCTATGGGTATGGGGATCTCCGAACTGGTCAGCAGCCCGACCTTTACCCTTCTGAAGGAGTACTCTGGTCAACAGCCATCGTCGAATGCACAATTCGGAACTTCCTCACAACGAGGTCCAGCTCTCTATCACTTTGATCTCTATCGCCTTGATGACCCTGAGGAGATTCTCGATCTCGGTTTTGAAGACTACTTTTACGACGGCTCTGGTGTCTGTGTGGTCGAATGGGCAGACAAAGCCGCTGCACTCTGGTTGGACGGTCACTTGCGTATCCGTCTGAAGCCAATGAGTGAAACGAAGCGTAGCCTGCTACTTACTGCGACAGGCACACGCTATTGTGAATTGTTACGACAGTTTCAGAAAAATACTTATGCTACTGCTAGCTCTTGATACCTCTACGCGCCAGTCCAGCATTGCATTATGCACCGAAGATGAATTGCCTGGCGAATATGTGTGGCACGCTGGAACCAATCACAGCGTTGAACTCTTAGGCCACATTCAGCGCATGCTGGCTGAAAACCAGTTGACGATGGAACAGATAGATGCTGTGGCAGTAGCGACTGGTCCAGGTTCGTTCAATGGTGTGCGCGTCGCACTTTCTACCGCGAAAGCTCTGGCCTTTGCGTTAAAAAAACCTTTGGTGGGCGTGAGTACTTTAGATAGTATTGCGGCCCAACAACGGCAATGGCGTGCACCTGTCTGTGCTATCCTTGAGGCTGGGCGCGGTGAACTTTACGCTGCCTCTTACATGTTCGATGAAGTATCTGAGCTCGATGGATGTGTGACCTATCGTATGCGCCAGCTCAGTGACTATCTTTTGTTATCGCCGCAACGCCTGAGTGCTTATTTACTGGAACATGTGAATGAATGGGTGGGCGTGCCGGGAGAACGCTCATTGCCGCCGTTCCTCTTTTGTGGAGAGATAAGTGCGGCCTCACATCAGGCATTGCATGCACACATGCAGGAAAATTGTCTCTTTGTTCCAGGGCTGCAATCTGCCCGCCGAAGTTCGGTACTTGCGCTGTTGGCGTTCCAACGCCTGCGCAATGGCGAAGAGGATGATCCTCTGTTACTCGAACCACTCTATCTGCGGCGTCCTTCTATTACGACAAGTACCCGTAAACGAGTGCTGCTTGGTGGTATCAACCCGCCCAGAGGGAAAGGAGCACTGCCCAGTGATGTCAACTAGTCAAGAGAGAAAGAAGTGTTGCCTGGTGGTATCAACTAGTCAAGAGAGAAAGAAGTGTTGCCTGGTGGTATCAACTAGTCAGACAGAAAGGAAAGAAGGTGCGTTACGTCATTGAACGAATGACGATGCCAGACGTGCCTCGCGTCATTGAGATCGAGCGCCTGGCCTACCCTTCGACCTGGCCTCCAAGCGCCTATCGCAAGGAGTTACAGGATAATCGCTGGGCGCATTATGTCGTGTTACGCGATAAGCAAATTGTAGAAGAGCGTACAGTCGTACAGCCGCAGGAGTCGGAAAGGCCGCGTAAAAGCCGCCTCTTTCCTCTTTCGCTTCTGCCCAATCGTCCCACTGTGACCGCTTCCTCGCCTGAACTTGCGTCAATTATTGGCTTTGCTGGCCTATGGCTGATGGTGGATGAAGCCCACATTACAACTATCGCAATGCATCCCGATTTTCGCCAGCATGGCCTGGGGGAATTTTTGCTCGTCAGTCTGATCGATACCGCCTATAGCATCGGCGCTCGCTGGGTAACCCTCGAAGTGCGTGTCTCGAACTTCGTAGCCCAGAACCTCTATCGCAAATATGGCTTTCGCCAGGCTGGAGTGCGTCGTCGCTACTATAGCGATAATCAGGAAGATGCGTTGATTATGTGGACCGATGAGATCAATTCCCTTGCATATAAGCAGAAATTCCAGGAATTGAAATCTGCACTTATGACAAAACTGGATGCCCAATAATGCCGCTTTAGGAATCTATATTATGCTTGTACTTGGTATCGAAAGTTCTTGCGACGAGACCGGGGCTGCTCTGGTGAGAGACGGGCGCTACCTGCTCTCCAATGTTGTAGCCTCGCAGATCGAAATTCATAACCGCTATGGCGGTGTTGTGCCAGAAGTGGCCTCCCGCCAGCAACTCGCTGCGATTATTCCCGTGATTGAGACGGCTATGGAACAGGCCTCTTGCTCCTGGGGCGCTATCGACGCGGTTGCGGCAACCTATGGCCCTGGCCTGGCCGGTTCTCTTCTCGTTGGCCTGACCGTGGGCAAGACACTGGCTCTTGCCCGCAATCTTCCTTTTTGGGTGTGAACCATCTTGAGGCCCATATCTACGCGAACTGGCTACATAACGGCGATGCCCCCACCGTGCAGAGCGAGACGGATGGCGACTGGAGCTATCGTAAAGGCGATCCTATTTTCCCTTTAATTTGCCTGGTGATCTCCGGTGCTCATAGCGAACTGGTACTTGTGCGCAATCACGGTCAGTACGAGTTACTCGGTCGTACACGTGATGATGCCGCTGGCGAAGCCTTCGATAAGGTTGCCCGCATTCTCGGCCTGGGCTATCCTGGTGGCCCTGCTATCCAGAATGCAGCCCAACAGGTCGAAGAGGAATTGCAGCAGCAAAAAAAACCGCTGAACCTGGCCCGGGCTGCATATCGCCTGCCTCGCGCCTGGCTCCGCAGTACCTACGATTTCAGTTTTAGCGGCCTCAAAACCGCCATGCTCCACCTTGCCGAGGGAGCGACTGATGACGCACGTGCTACAGGAGAAGGACGCCAGGTCAGTCAGTACACGCGTATGGGTGCCCAGGCTGCCCAAAAGGGACCGGCGAACGTTGCTCTCCTTGCTTCTAGCTTTCAGGAAGCAATCGTTGATGTTCTGGCTGTAAAAACACGCCTGGCGGCTCAAGAATATCATGTCAAGCAGGTAGTGCTGGCTGGTGGCGTGGCGGCTAATGCCAGCCTACGTGCTCGTCTGGAGCAGGAATTGCTCCCCCTTAGAATACGTCTCAGTTATCCCCCTATTGAGTTCTGTACTGATAACGCTGCTATGATTGCCAGCGCCGCTTTCTTCCATTTATTTCGAGGTGAGCAGCATGGTTTTGATCTGGATGTCAATCCTGGTTTGAGCCTGCCTTTCAAGAAATGAGAAACACATGTCCAAACAGAAAGCTTATGCCCTGGGTATCGACCTGGGTGGAACAAAGACCCTCGCCGCTGTCGTCGATATAACAACTGGAGAAGTCGTTGGTTCGGCACGCAAGCGCACACGCGCTGAGCGTGGACAAGACTTTGTCTCCCAGCGTACAATCGAATTGGTGACTGCCGCAATAACCGCTTCGAACCTCTCGCCGGACGATCCTATTGTCGCTATCGGCGTCGGTGCAGCGGGCCAGATTGACCGTAAGGCCGGCGTAGTGGTCGATGCTCCCAACCTGGGCGTTCATGATATGGCATTAGGTAGCATCCTGGGAAATCAATTTGGTAAGCCCGTCTATGTTGGTAACGATGTTGAAGTGGCCGCGCAGGGCGAAAACATCTTCGGTTCGGGTCATGGCTACAACAACTTTGTCTGTATCTTTATTGGCACCGGCATTGGCTCCGGTATCGTCCAGAATGGCCATCTTTATACGGGTCTTACAGGAACGGCGGGCGAGGTCGGACACACGATCATTGAGGCCAATGGTCGTATCTGTGGCTGCGGCGGGCGCGGTTGTCTGGAAGCCTATGCCTCCCGCACCGCTATTACAAAGGCAATCATGGCCGAAATTCACCACGGACGCCCCTCCATCCTGGCTGATGATGCCGCTCGCCAACTTCGACAGGGCGAAACCGTCATCCGTTCGGGCATCCTTGCTAACGCTATTCAACAAAAAGATGAATTGACCATCGAGATTATCGCGGAAGCTGGCGACTACCTGGGTCGTGCCCTCGGTTCCATCCTGAACTTCTACAATCCCGATTGCATTATCCTGGGCGGTGGCGTCATCGAGGCGGTCGATCTCCTCTTTGAAACTGCTGTCCATCGTGCACGCACCACCGCCCTCGCCGCACCTGCAAAAACGCCGATTCTGCGTGCAAAGCTCGGCGATTACTCCGGTGTCGTCGGTGCTGCCTGCCTTGGTGCGCAAACTGCTGGCTACCAGTTCTCGTAAAGATCGCAAGACACAATTAAAGAAAAGGGCTTTGACAGTCAATGACCTCCGCTTTTTAAGCGGAGGCTTGTAAGGGGTTCGCCCCTTGCAAGCCGGATTGACCAGACTACACCTTGGAGCCAGTTACGCCGAGAAAGCGAGCGTCGTGGCTGGTGGTGAAGAGGTGAGCGATAGCACTGAGCGTTTCCGTTCGGACCCAGGAATGCTGCCCCAGTTCCTGGCTCTTCAACCTCTGGTTTAACGGACTGCGGTCAGGAACAGTGATCAGAGGAAAGTCTTCCTTTCCGAGCACCTGAACGGAGTTAGAAGCGATAGCTTCGTTGGTGCTTGGAAGAAGGAGTACCGGGTGCTATCAGTGTCGAGGGGATCGTTTTTACTCTGAAAGGAGCCTTACCTGATGAAGGTCTTTGTTCTCTCAAAAGAAGGAAAGCCCTTGATGCCAACCACGCCCAGGCGGGCACGCGTGTGGCTCAAGGCAAAACGCGCCCGTGTCGTGCGCCAGGAGCCATTCACGATACAACTGCGCTTTGAGACGGCTGACTATAGACAACCCGTTACCGTGGGAGTTGATACTGGCTCAAAAGACGTTGGGGTCGCGGCAACCACCAACGGCGAAGTCGTCTTTCAGGCTGAGATGCATCTGCGTGACGATATTACCGACAAGATGACGCGACGACGCTGCTATCGCCGGAATCGGCGCGGACGCAAGACCCGCTATCGTCCTGCACGCTTTGACAATCGCCGTCGTCCGGTAGGGTGGTTGCCACCCTCCCTACGCTCAAAGGCAGAGGCGACCGTCAAAGCCGTACGCTTTGTGGCCTCGATCTTGCCGGTGTGCCAGGTGAACGTCGAAGTGGGAAGTTTCGATACCCAAAAGATGCAACATCCGGATATCGCTGGCTTGCACTATCAGCAAGGGGAACTGCAAGGGTATCTGATGCGTGAATACGTGTTGGAAAAGTGGGGAAGACACTGTGCGTATTGCACCGTGAAAGATGTGCCTTTGGAAATTGAGCACATCATTCCGCGCTCAAAAGGAGGAAGTAACCGGGCAAGTAACCTCACGTTGGCTTGCCATGCCTGCAATCAACGCAAAGGTCAGCAAACGGCAGAAGAGTTTGGGTATCCCAAGATTCAAGCTCAAGCCAGCAAGCCTCTGAAAAACGCTGCCCATGTGTCTTCGATGAAAACCAGGGTGGTCGAGCACCTCAGGAACCTCTTTGGGAAAGCCACGGTCACGGTGACGTATGGATACGAGACCAAATACAAGCGCATTCAAGTGCTTGACCTTCCCAAGTCGCACACCAACGACGCCGTGGCCATTACCTGTGAGATTGGCGAGGTGGTCAAGCCTTTAGAGATGCTCTATCAGATCCGTTGTCTGGCGCGGGGTCAGTATCAGCGTTTCAATGGTCTGCACAGTGAACACACGTGTTGGGCTCCGCGCAAAGTGCGAGGGTTCAAGCTCTACGAAATAGTCAAGGTCAATCGACAGGCGGGCTACATCGCGGGGCGGCGGGAGAAGGGAGCGTTCCTCATCAAAGACCTCAGCAGTGAAAAAAAACGCTTGGAGGTCACGCCACGCAAATTGGTACGAGTAGCGCGTCCCACACAAGGCCAGATGATTACACGATTGCCTATCTGCAGATAGCATCAGAAAGGAGAGCGGCGCTTCCTCTCCCACCTGAAGGAGGGAGTGCCCACGCCGCCGTTATCATGGACAAAGGAACTACTCCTCACATTGAAGTGCGTGCTGTACATGTCAACGATGCTCCAGCCCTGTACGAACTTGATTACAACTTTGAGACCGATCTCATCTACACTCTACGTGTACATGACCATCTTATAGGCGAGAATTCGGACACAATTTCAGGCGATCAGGTGGCATTTGCCCTTGAACTGGTCGCAACCCCTGCTGATCCTCCGCTCTATAAAAACTTCCGCGAATATGAGAACACACTGGCCGATGTCGAAGCCAAATTGCATACCGTCGAAGGTGGCTATGTTGCCCTTGTCGATGGCGTAATTGCAGGCGGTATTTTTTTGAACGTCGAAGATTGGCGCTCAGTTGTGCGCATCCAGGATCTCATAGTTGCCCGCCAGTCCCGCCGCTACGGTGTTGGCTCGCTCTTGTTAAGCTGTGCCGCCGATTGGGCACGCAAACGGGACTGCTGGGCCATTGTTCTCGAAACGCAGAACACCAACTATCCCGCCATTCAGTTCTATCTGCGCAATGGCCTGGAAATCTGGAGCATCAACCAGCACTTCTATCCCCCTGGTCCCCAGGGGCACGAAGTCGCGCTTTTCATGGGCAAACGCCTCTCGCTTGATGCCTCTGAATAATATTGCTTGCTTATGTCGAAGGAGAGAAATCGTATTATGCTAGATGCTACCACTATTGCGACAGCCAACTTCAATGCTCACTTGCGGCATAATCCCTACCCTGGCCGTGGTCTGGTTATTGGACGTTCTTCCAGTTCAGATGCATGGCTCATGATTTACTGGATCATGGGACGCAGCACGCAAAGCCGCAATCGCCGCTTTGTTGCTGCTGATAGCATATTGCGTACAGAATCTATTGACGCCAGCCAGCTTGCTGATCCGAGCCTCATTATCTATGATGCCATGCTTGAACTCCCAGGCGTCTACCTCGTTAGCAATGGAGATCAAACGCGCACCATCTATCAAGAGCTTCAATCTGGTGGTTCGTTTGACTCTGCACTGGCAACCCGTGAGCATGAACCTGATGCACCTCACTATACGCCCCGCATCAGTGGCATGCTTGATTTCAGAAACCAATCGCCCACTATCGCTCTTAGTATTCTAAAAGCCAATCCTGCTGATCCTCAGCTTACAGATCGCTTTACCTATCGTCCAGCATTATCGCTTGCCGGATTTGGCGTTGGTCTCACTACCTACAGTGGCGATGGAACGCCGCTTCCCAGTTTTCAAGGTGACCCTCTATTGCTCCCCTGCAATGGCAATAGTGATGAAGTGTTGCATGCCTACTGGGAGGCACTCAATTCGGAAAACCGCATTGCTATCGCCGTCAAACAAATCCCTCTGCAAGGTGGAGCAAGCAGTCTGAAGGTTCTGAATCGTTTCGGGGCTTGATTGTTCGGTATGGGCCAGATTTAGCGCGCCAGGTGTGTCGTCCTATCGCCTATGACAGATCAGCCTCTGGTGACACACCTGGCGCGCTAAATCTGGCCCATACTGTTAAACCATCACATGCTCTTCCAATTTCGGGAACAGCGGAGCAGGCTGGGGCAGCGTAATACCCGCAGGCACCGTCTCCGGGCTCCAGAACTCTTTGCTTACATCCCCCTCGAAGCCAAGAAACTCATGCAGTTTCTGCGAAGAGAAAGGCAGATAGGGACAGAAGAGCAGACGCATGCTGCTGATGACCTGGATCATGACGTAAATGGTCGTGCCAGCGGCTTCGCGGTCAATTTTGATCTGCTTCCATGGTGCCTGTTCGTCCAGGTAACGGTTGGCGGCATGAGCAACAGCCATTGCTGCATTCAACCCATCCTTGAAGTGACAGAGCGCGATATTATGGCCGACCAGTCCAAAGCCTCGTTCTGCCTCCGCCAGGATTTCGCGATCCGCCTCGCGCAATGCCAGCGGCTCCGGAACCACACCGCCGAACTTGCTCTGTAGGAAGCTCAATGTGCGATGTACCGCATTTCCGTAGGTTGCCACTAGCTCGTCATTATTGCGCCGAATCATTTCATCAAAGGTAAAGTCGGTATCGCGTCCCTCAGGTGCTGTAGCTGAGAGGTAGTAGCGCAGCGTGTCGGCTCCATAGAGATCCAGCACATCTTTCGTCCAGATAACGTTGCCCCGGCTGCTCGACGCCTTGACACCGCTCATGGTCATAAACTCGTTGGCCGGTACATCATAGGGCAGGTTCCGATTGCCGTAGCCAAGCAGCATAGCAGGCCAGATAATCGTGTGGAAAGGGATGTTATCTTTGCCGATAAAGTAGTAAGATTTCACCGGGGGATCGACCTGCTCGGGTACCCACCAGGTCTTCCATGCTTCCGGTGTATCCTGCCTCTCGGCCCACTCGACTGACGCTGAATAGTAACCGATCACGGCATCAAACCAGACATAGATGCGCTTGTCCTCGTAGCCCTCCAGTGGAATAGGTACGCCCCAGTCCAGGTCACGCGTGATCGCACGAGCGTGTAGACCCTCTTTCAGCCAGTTCATTGCGAAAGTTAGTGTATTCTGTCGCCAATGATCTTTCTCCTTGGATAACCACTTCATCAGTGGCTCCTGTAACTTTGGCAGGTCCAGGAAGAAATGTTCAGTCTCGCGCATCTCTATTCTGTTGTCCTTGCTCTGGCTCAGGCGGCTGTGTGGATTAATCAGGTCAACTGGATCAAGTGTGTGCCCACAGTTGTCGCACTGATCGCCACGTGCCTGCGTATAACCACAGATGGGACAGGTTCCTTCAATGTAGCGATCAGGCAAGAAGCGTCTATCCGCTGGACTGTACGCTGAGAGCATCGTATCTTTGTAGATATAGCCTTTGTCATACAGGGTGAGGAAGAAATCCTGGGTGATGCGATAATGGTTCGCTGTTCCCGTCTCGGTATAAAGATCCCACGATATACCCAGGCGTTCCCATACATCGCAGATCTGTTTGTGGTAACGTGCCACAAATTCGCGTGGTGTAATGCCCTGCTTCTCGGCATCTACAAGTATCGGTGTCCCGTGCTCGTCGCTTCCGGAAACCATAAGTACATGATTGCCAGCCATGCGATGATAGCGTGCGAACGTATCGGCTGGCAGGTATGCGCCTACGACCTGCCCAACGTGTGTGGAGCTTTTCGCATACGGCCAGGCGACGCAAACAAGAATATGTTCATTCATAATATGATATGTTTCTCTCCCCACGGGCGCGATCAATCTGGCCACGGGCGTGATAAATCTGGCCCCTACCGTGCAGTAAAGATTGCTGCACATTGCCTTCCCCATCCATCCCCACGGGCGCGATCAATCTGGCCCGAACATGGGCGTGATAAATCTGGCCCCTACACGATGGTGTGGACAAGGGCTATTATAACAATTGCTTATTATAAGTACAAGGTTTCACGAGGTGTGTTTCATTTGTGTGAGTTGAGCTAGGGGCGCGATTGCATAAGCCCGTGCCTCAACTCACATGCCGATATAGCGTGCATACACAGAACGTGCGACCTGTTCGTCATCCGTTCCTTTGATAATCGCACGTGCATCGGGGAAAACCGTCAGTTCATATCCATCAATGTGACCATGCAAGAGAAACTCGTTATAGCTGATATCACCTACCAGGCGCAGACGTTCAGCGAGGTGCGGAAAATCGAGCCGTACCTTGTTTTTCCCGCTATTGGCGCGTACCTGAACCGCGTTTCGTCCACACAGACTGGTACTATTAGTACCTGTGAGCGTATCAAGATATTCATACTGGTGCTGCCCACACGCCGGGCAATCCGGCTGTCGTGGAAGTTCGATGCGGTCAAACGCATTTTCCCAGAGATCCAGAGTGACCAGTTCCCGGCTGATCTTCTCGCTCTTCAACAAAATTTTCAGCGCTTCAGTTGAAGCAATCCCAGTCATTGCGCCCACAATGCCATTCAATACACCAGCAGTATCGCAGGTCGGGGTTGTGCCAGGGAGCGGCATCTCGGGAAAGACGCAGCGCAAGCAGGCTGTATCGCCCGGTAGAATGTTCATCGTGACGCCATAAGAAGCAATCACACCACTATAAATCCATGGTCGCTGATATTTTACGCATACGTCGTTCAGGAGATAGCGCGTTTCGAAATTATCGGTTGCATCAAGTACCAGGTCCGTTGTTTGCACGAGCGTTTCGATGCCATCTGCGTTAACATCTTCCACCAGTGCTTCCACCCGTACCTCACTGTTGACTCGATGTAGTTTTTCAGTGGCGGCAATCGCTTTGGGTACATGCCGTGCAACATCATCTTCATCAAACAGAATCTGGCGTTGCAGATTATTCAATTCAACGTAGTCACGATCAGCGATGATGAGATGGCCGATGCCAGCGCGACACAGATTATTTGCAAGCACGGTTCCCAAAGCACCACACCCTACCAGCAATACCGATGCTGCGTGCAGCCGTTCTTGACCATCTTTTCCAATAGGTCCAAACAGAGTCTGTCGTGAATAGCGGTTGAGCATAATTGTCTCTCCTGTCATACCTTTAGACATGCGATCCTTCTTATTCTAGCATAAGGGCGAAAGCATGACATCTCTTTTGCTCATTGGGCTAAAGAAATAGGATGCACTGTCCGATAGTAAAGAGAAGAGGATCTTTCTCACTGATCAGAAAGTAGTAAGAATAGATGATAATTTGGCAGCGACACATAACTGTGTTACAATGCAATGGGTGCAAATACCTTTCTAGACCTGTAACCAGTACAGTGTACAGCACTTCGCGAGGAACGTTAGATCCTCTGCTTATGTAGGTGGGGAGGGGCTTACATCTGAAGGTGGCTTTCAGCCCATTCAGAGCAGGCTCCGTGTGGCAATAGTGCAAGACACACCACGAGCAAGAAAGGAGAGGCGTGTATCTTTCCAGGTCAGGATGCCGGGTCAGTGGCACGCACGCACGTGTTTCTATGAAAAAAGTATTGGTTATCGATGATAATCCAACTATTGTAGAGCTTATCAAGTACGCAGTCAACCTGCAAGGCTCATATCAGGTCATTGTCGCCTATGATGGTGTGCAAGGGCTGGAGCGTATTTTCGCGGAACAGCCGGATTGTGTGATCATTGATGTAAAAATGCCACGCATGGATGGATATCAACTGGTACGTTGTTTACGGGGCGATCCCCGCACAGCGAATACGCCGTTGATCATTCTGAGCGCTATGACGCGGGAAGAAGATCAGGTGACGGGTCTGCTTTCAGGTGCTGATGAATATCTCACCAAGCCATTTAAGCCAACTGCCTTGAATGCGGCCATTGAACGTGTCTTAAAGCTCACGCCGGGTGAGCGTCAGAATCGTACGGACTACCTGGTACAGACACAGGCAGATCGTGATTAGTTATCATGCAGAGCACTTACTTGTATGTTCTGCTTAGTGGCGCGATGGGGAAAATGGGTGATGCAGTGGGTACTGTGAGGCACACGGAAACCTGTAGGGAATAACATCCGCACAACGCTTCTGGACAGAAGACCTCTACTGCGGCACCAGTACTGGACTGTGGCAAGCTTTCTGGATGAAGGAAGAACCCTGTGTATTTCTACCAGGGAGTGTCAGTATACTCTCTGTTGTGTAGGGAGATGCATGTACACTAGAACTAGTATGGAACGTTTGGGAGCATCAGAAATACATCATGATGAGCAGAGAGTGCGTAAACCACAGGTTTTGCGCCAGCTACATGTTCTTCTCGTAGATAGCGATGCAAATGCGCGTGAGAAGATGCAAAATTCACTGGAGCACAGTTTTGCGGTACAGTGTGTAGCTTCAATGGCAGAGGCAAAGGCAAGTCTAGAGACATTCACGCCCGATATTTTGATTACTGAAGTGATAGTTGGTCAGGAGAGCGGGCTTGATCTTTGCCGCCTGGTACGTAACACCTCTTCACTGAATCATCTCCCCATCATGCTTTTGACTGCTTTTACCACCCTCCAGGACAAAGTTGCAGGCTTTGATGCCGGTGCCGATGACTACGTGGTCAAGCCGTTTGATGCATACCACCTCAAGGCTCGTATTCGCTTACTTGCCCGCATCAAACGACTTGAACGCCGTACAGTTCTATGACACCATATCGGAGAAATGGCAGGCCGCGTAGTGCTCATGCCCCTCTTTGGCCTCGAATGCTGGTTCTACCTCACTGCAGATTGCTTGTGCCATCGGACAACGTTGATGGAAACGACAGCCACCAGGTATGTTGACAGGGCTCGGGAGATCGCCTGAAAGAATAATCCGTTGACGCTTCTTTTCTATCCTGGGATCAGGAATTGGTACGGCAGAAAGCAGAGCCTTCGTGTATGGATGCTTCGGTGCTGTATATAACTCGTCGCGATCAGCCATCTCGACGAACGTCCCAAGATACATGACCGCGATACGATCCGCTACATGCCGTACAACACTCAGATCATGCGACACAAAGAGATACGTCAAGTTAAATTGTTGCTGCAGCCTTTCCAATAGATTCAGAATCTGGGCGCGGATGGAGACATCAAGAGCCGAGACTGGCTCATCGGCAATGACGAACTTGGGATTAATCGAAAGAGCACGGGCTACAACGATACGTTGCCTCTGACCACCACTAAACTCGTGAGGATAGCGGTCAATATACTCCGGGCGTAATCCCACGATGTGCAACAATTCCTCCGTTCGCTCACGAATTTCCTTGTTTGAACCTAGTTTGTAGATATGCATCGGCTCGGAGATGAGCGAGCCAATAGTGAAACGTGGATTGAGGGAGGCAAATGGGTCCTGGAAGATCATCTGGATATCCTGGCGTACATGGCGTAATGCTTCACCATTGAGCTGTGCCAGGTCCTGTTTATCAAAGATGATCTGGCCCGCGGTTGGCTTGTAGAGCCTGATCAATGTGCGCCCAATCGTCGTTTTGCCGGAACCGCTTTCGCCGACGAGTCCCAGCGTTTTCCCTCGGTCGATGCTAAAGCTTACGCCATCGACCGCGCGGACATAGCCGACCGTGCGTTGTATAAGAATGCCCTGGGTAAGAGGAAAGTGCATCTTTAAGTCGTGCACGTCGAGCAATGTATTATTGGCAACGACTGTATCAACAGTATCAACCATCGCTTATTCTCCTTGCAGTTTGCCAGCAGCCGCTCCAATAGCAGCACGCTGTGCCGCCTGTCTTGCCTGGAGACGGCGTTCAGCGTATGCCTGTTCTTTGGGATCGGTAACATCAATCCAGCAGGCTTTTCGGTGAGCATTGTTCCCTACCACTGTGTCGAGAGGTGGCATGGTACGACATATGGAGCGAGCATGATCGCAGCGCGGCATGAACGGGCAGCCAGAAGGTGGCTGCAAGAGATCGGGTGGTGCACCGTCTATCGTTCTTAATTCTGCCTGGCGCACTTCGTCGAGCCGTGTTACGGAGGAAAGAAGTCCAATCGTGTAGGGATGCCGTGGATTGGCAAAGAGTTCGTCAGTCGTCGCTTCTTCCATGATCTTTCCTGCGTACATCACTACCACTCTGTCGGTCATACCCGCAACCACGCCCAGGTCATGGGTAATTAAGATAAGTGCGGTATCGAATTCATTGCAGATGGCGCTAATCAAATCGAGAATCTGAGCCTGTACGGTTACATCGAGAGCTGTGGTTGGCTCGTCGGCAATGAGCAATTTGGGATTGCAAGCCAGGGCAATCGCGATCATCACACGTTGTCTCATGCCGCCGCTGAACTGATGGGGGTAGGCATTAAAGCGTTCTTCAGGTACGGGAATACCCACCTGCTGCAATAACTCTGTGGCGCGTTGGCGAGCCTGAGAGTTGTTCAGGTTGCGATGGATCTTGAGTCCCTCAACGATCTGCATTCCAATCGTCATAGTTGGATTAAGGCTGCTCATGGGATCCTGGAAGATCATACCAATCTGACCGCCACGGATCTTTTGTAAGTCCCTTTCGTGCATATCGAGCAGATCTTCCCCTTCAAAAAAGATGTTGCCACCAGCATATTCACCTGGGGGTTGTGCGATCAGATGCACAATGGAGAGAGCGGTGACGCTTTTGCCACATCCGCTCTCGCCGACGATGGCGACCTTCTCTCCAGGCTTGACGGCAAAACTTATGCCGTCAACGGCGCGGATACGGCCTGCCTTTATTTTAAAATAGATTTTGAGGTCCTGCACGTCTAATAGGTAGTCGTTCAATATCTCACATCCTTTATCTAGCGCTCGGTCATATAGGGATCAAGCGCATCGCGCAAGCCATCACCTACCAGATTAAAGCTCAATACCGTTAAGAAGATTAAGATACCAGGAATAAGCACAAGGAGAGCATCTGTGTCGAAAAAGCCTTGTCCATAGGAGATCATATTGCCCCAACTGGCGTATGGTGGTTGAATACCAAAGCCGAAGAAGCTGAGTACCGACTCAAGGATGATGTTGACGCCAATGAGTAAGGTTGCATTGACGATAATCGGCCCGGCTGCATTGGGCAGGATGTGCCGAAACATTAAGCTTAGATCACGTGCTCCTATTGTGCGCGCAGCCATCACATATTCGCGCTCACGGAGTGCTATGAATTCGCTGCGTACGAGGCGTGCCGCTGACGTCCAACCAAAGATGGCGATCAGGAAGATAATGCTTTTGGGAGTGTGATCTACTAATGATGTTGCTGAGAGGACGAATAGCAAGAGATACAACGGGATAGAAAGGACGACATCGGTGAGGCGCATGAGAATATTATCAAGGATACCGCCGAAGAAGCCAGCGAATGCACCAATGAATACCCCCAGGATAATCGAGACAAACATGGAGAGGATACCAACCAGCAGCGAAACCTGTCCGCCAGCCATGGCACGGGCGAATTCATCGCGCCCAACATCATCGGTTCCAAGCGGAAAAGTCGCGGAGGGTGGAGCAAAGGTATCTGAGACACTGGTGAGATGTTCCAAATCAGGTTGATTGTGACCTGTTATTGTTGGTCCCAGGAAACAAATCAGGAAGAGGAGGATGAGAAAAACTGCTCCCCCCAGAGCAACGCGGTTGCGTATGAAACGATCAAAGATGATGCGTCCCTGGCTGCGCCGCTTCTGTACCAGCGCTGGAGTAATATCTACAACTGGCTCTAGATCATCAATAATGGAGGTCTTGAGCTGTTCTGATGAATCCATAACTCTCTCCTTTACGAGTAGCGTATCCGTGGGTCGATCACAGCATAGAGTATGTCGGCGAGTAGATTTGCGACGATCACGAACGTGGCTGCAATAACCAACATTGATAGGAGTACGGGATAGTCCCTGGCATCAAGCGAATCGAGAAAGAGGCGTCCTACACCAGGCCATGCAAAGACCGTTTCTGTAATGGCTGCACCACCTGCAATCGAACCAAAGTCAATAGCAACAATAGTCACCAGTGGAATCAATGCATTACGTAAGGCATGGCGCGTAAGTACTCTAAAGGTGCTTGCACCCTTTGATTGAGCTGTACGTACATAATCTTGTTTTTTTACCTCAATCATGCTGGAGCGCAGATAACGGCTCCACTCAGCTATGAAGCCAGTTGCAAGGACGAGCATTGGTAAGAGCAAATGATTGAAGTTGTCCCATGCACCATTAAAGGCGTCGTATGTGACGCCTGCGGTTGCTATACCTGATGTGGGCAACACGTGGAGAGCCACGCCGAAGACCTCTTGTGCGATAAGAGCGAAGAAGAAAACTGGCATAGAGAGGCCGAAATACGAGAGAGATGTAACGACATAGTCGGTTGCGGTATTCTGGCGCATTGCACTGATTGTGCCTAAGATGATGGCAACGATGAGTGCAAGCACTAAGGCTGAAATAAATAGTTCGAGGGTTGGGGGAAAGTGTTCTCCCAGTACCTGTGTTACCGGCTGGTTGGTTTCAAAAGAAAAGCCGAAGTTGCCTTGAAAAGCATTGAGTAACCACTTGATATATTGTAGTGGCAAGGGATCATTCAAGCCAAAGCGAGCCTCCAGGTTCTGCCGTCCCGCTGCACTCAGGCGGGGGTTTAGAAATACACCGACGGGCCCTCCTGGTAAAAGATGAATTAATCCGAACATGGCAATGGAAACCAGGAAAAGCAGAGGTATCGCTTGTAGCACCCTTCTGATAATGTATCTTCCCATTATGAACCTCCATATCAAACGTATCATAATCGTCGTTGTGGAAGAGGAAAGCGATTATTTGACCATAGTATAACAATTCCTATGAGATAGAAGCAAGCCTCTGAGGAAGTATTTTTAAAGGCTTCCTCAGAGGCTTGTCACAGAAAGATCACAAAGGACACTGTGAGAGGCATCCTATCATGATACACTTAACACTTACCGCCTGTGCACCACCAGTTCATAACGTTGACCGTCTCAGATGCGCCTTCAGCACCAACGATGTAATTGTGGCCCGTATTTTTGAAGACCGCAATATCATGAGGCTCGTACTCGGTAACAAAAGGAAAATCTGTGAGATAGATCTGGTGGATCTGGTTGAAGATCAGTTGACGTGCAGCGGGATCTGCGGTTGACTCTTCCTGAATAAACAACTTATCCAGTGCGGGATTGCAGTAGAAAGCGTAATTGCCTGTACCATAGCTGTTGGCAGCCGTTGGGATCTGGTTGCAAGCGAAGATGGAGGCATCATCACCATCATAGGTGAAGGTTTCTTCAAACTCTGCCATCCCATACTTGCTCACCTGTCCTTGTGGCAGAATGCTGCCGAAGAAGGTGCTGCCAGGATAGTTGGTGATGTCGATCTTGATGCCGACTGCTGCCAGGTCCTGCTGGATAATGACTTCGTCTTCAGCGCGCCAGGGATTACCCGAAGTTGTGGAATACTGGAACTCGAGTCTCTGCCCGTTCTTGGCGAAGACGTTGTCGGAGCCTAGCTTCCAGCCATCATTTTGGAGGAGCGTTTTTGCGGCAGCGGGATCATATTTGGGACAGGGGGCATCTGCCTGGAAGCCAGGATGAACGCCGCTTGGATGATCTGTACAGAGTGGTGCAGCCTGTCCATGCCGTGCAATTGAGATCAGTGTTGCCGGGTTGATGGCCAGGGCGACCGCTTTACGTACATTCACGTCTTTCAGGATTGGGTTCTTTTCATTAAAGTAGATAGCTTCGTAACCAGCGGATGCGGGTGCTACCGCCAGCGTATAATTTGACAGGGCTTTGTACGACGTTGTTTTTGTTACATCAAGGAACCATGACGAATTGACTGCGCCCGATTGGAGATCTTTGAGGATGGTGTCCTCGTCTGGCACAACACGGAAGACGATACTATCGAGATAAGGAAGTCCCTGTGCCGCCTGATAATAGTTGGGATTCCGTGTAACGACATATTCGGTTCCTGGTTTGCTAGTGGTCATTGTGAATGGTCCACTACTGACCGTGGGGTCCTGGTTCTGCGATGATTTCAAGACATCTCCAGGCTTCATGCTCGCAAAAATATGTTCCGGCATCGGTGCATTGACGCCGTCTACCCATGAGGCGAGAAATGGCGAAAATCCCTGGGACAGGTGGAAGGTGATCGACAGGTTATCGCTTGAGATCGTTGTAGACTTGATGAGATTAAAGCCTACCGTAGTTGCGGCCCCATAGCTGGCATTGTCCCAAAGTTTCCATGTAAAATCAATGTCTTTAGCCGTCAATGGCTGCCCATCCGACCATTTCAAGCCAGGTTTGAGCTTGAAAGTCCAGGTTTTCAGATCAGCTGAAATACCGCCATTCGCCTGGGTTGGTATTTCCTGTGCTAATCCAGTGGTGATCTGTCCTGTAGGTGTTCCCAGAAACAATGGTGCCCAGAGCGTCTGGTCAATCACCACTGCATATGTTTCACTGGTGCCGTTCGGAAGAAGCGAGCTTGCGTCTTCGAACAAATCGTCCGTCCAGGTTCCACCGCGTACTGGTTTGGTAGATGTAGTGGTACTGCTAGAGGGAGCCGACGTGCCCGAGGGACCGCAGGCTGCGAGCAGCAAAGCGAGTATCGCCAGGAAAGAGCATGATGTCACAAGTGCTCGATTTGATCTCCTGTGCATAGAAGCCTCCTTGGGAAATAATGATGTGCTTAAAAAGGAAACCGACGATGGATACAACATTGGAAATAGATATTTTCTCTGCTGTCTATCCAGAGGTTACTAACTTTCCTGTTGGCACTCATAAGGAAAGTCAATGGTAACTGTTTTATACTACGTTGATACAGGGCTCTATCTCACAAAGCTTTTTTTGTTCCGAACTTTTCGGCCTTTACCCGATTGGCTACCTTCACCTTGACATTTCTTTATTATTCGATATAATTCTAATTAGATATATGTCTATATAGGAGAAGAATATGCCACAAGAAGAATTGCAATCGTTGCTCCAGTTCTTTAAGGTACTGGCCGATGAGAACAGGTTGAAGATACTGGGTATTCTGGCGAATGACGAACGGAGTGTAGAGGAACTGGCGGCGCTCCTGCAGTTGCGTGCTCCTACCGTCTCTCATCATCTTGCCAGGCTCAAAGAAATCGGTCTGGTAGGAATGCGTTCGGATGGGAATACACATTATTACTGGCTCGATACCGATGCGTTACGTAAGACGAATAAGCATCTCCTGACGCCCGAGAAAATGGCGACGCTGGTCGATGACCTGGAAGGTGATGCCTGGGAGCGTAAGGTGATCCGAGATTTCTTTGATGGGCCACGCCTCAAAGAGATTCCTGCCAGCCGCAAGAAACGCACGGTTATTCTAAAGTGGTTTGCGCATCTGTTTGAGTATGGTGTGCTTTACAAAGAAGCTCAGGTCAATGAGATAATCCAGCGTCATCATGAAGATTCGGCCTTTTTGCGTCGGGAGTTGATCAGTGCGAAGGAAGGCTTGATGCAGCGTGAGGGTGGACTGTATTGGCGCACTCCTTTACAGGAATCCTCTCTACTTAGTGCACCAGACAGAGATATACCAGGGGAAGTTGCGGTCTCTCCATAAATTCAGCAATCTGCACTGCCTGGATGCTCGTCGCAGTACATGTACTGTTTGAGCAGCGCGAACGGATATTGAATGTTCCTCGTCGTTTATGGGAAAGAAAGTAGAGCACAAGATATGCAACGTGCCAAAACTCCTCCATCACCGGATATGATAGCTACGACAGAACGTCTATTATCTGATGCATTCGGCATTTCTGGAAGGGCGCTATGTTATATTCGCCAGCGGTTGCGCATGACGGACATGTGTATTGATAGTCGCTAATATCGCGAACAAGACAAGGAAGATGGAACAGTAGATAATGGTCCTGGTCACTCCGCTGCTCTGGATCAGCCAGCCGATCAAGGCTAATCCGATCGGCTGACCACCAAAGGCGATCAGGCGAAAGACGCTATTGACGCGCCCCTGTAACGTATCGGGGATGAGGGCGCTACGATAACTGAACTGCACGACATTATAGATAGGACCCGCGATAAAACTGAACAGGGAAACGATGCCCAATACGATCAAGTTGGGAGCAAGAAGAAAGAGCGCGATAGCCAGTGCGCCGAACCAGGTTGAGGCAATAATTACCTGTCCGAAGGTGAAACGACGCTGAAAATAGGGCGCGACGATGGCTCCAAAAATAGCACCCAGGCCGCTGATAGCCAGAATGATGCCAATGAGAAATGACGATGCATGCATACTCTGAGCTAGCACAATGACGATGAGCGTGTAGCCTGCAGAGACCAGATTCCAGGCTCCGGTGAGAATAGCTATGAAGCGAATCAGGGGGTGTTGCCAGAGCCAGCGTAATCCCTCCCATATCTCGATCCACAGTTTGCGCTGCGCTATAGTACGCTTCTCTTGAAAACGCGTTTTGATGAAAAAGAGTGAGATGACTGATCCTATATACGAGATCGCGTCAGTCAGAAATGGAATGGCGTTTCCAAACGCGTAGAGAACACCGCCGAGTGACGGACCCGCAAGTGCAGTGATGCCATCGGTCGCCTGGTTTTGTGCTGTGGCGGCTGGCAATTGAACTTTGGGGACGACGCGCGGCAGGCAGGCGGCTTCTGCAATATTGAAGAAGACAAAGAACGTTCCCTCAAGTGTTGATACGATATAGAGCTGGATAATCGTCAAATGCCCAAAGGCGAATGTCAGCGGAATGCTGCCAAGGGCCAGGCCACGCACTATATCGCTAAGAATCATGACACGTTTGCGATCCCAGCGATCGATTAATGCTCCAGCGGGCAGGCTAAATATGAGATAAGGCAAGGCTCGTAACGCGCCTGCAAGGCCAGCCTGTGCCGGAGAATGTGTGAGTGCCAGGATCAGTAACGGAAAGGCGAGTTGCGAAACCTGACTTCCAACTGAGGAGACAAGCTGGCCGCTCCATAAGAGCATATAGTCACGATTGCGCCAGAGTGATGGTCTGGGGGTTTGTACCTGGTCCTGTCTTACTTCTGCTGGTTGCATGAGGTTCCTCCATCGTTTTCCTGAGTTTCCGCAACTGTAGCTGGTTTTTCAACTTGAAGGTAGTCAGGGGATGTAAACGTCGCAGTAAAGATGCTATAGACCTGCCCGGATGGTTCAGGAGCTTCGTGAATCATATCTTCTACAAGAGAATTCAGGCGTTGGAGATAGAGGGTGGCCCGTTCTGGTGTGAGGCGCAGATGCAGGAATGCGGTACGCCAATATGGATCCTCTTTCCTGCTCATCTGTGCACTGATCATTTCATCATGGAGATGGTCGACTTTATGCAAGCTAATAGAATCAATGGGATCATCTCCTTTGATCTCGCGTGGAAAATCGAATACGAAAGTACGTGCCGTGCGTGTATAGTAATTGGCGACCGTGCCACGAACAAATCGGCGTGCAACAACCTGAACGAGTCCCGCCGCTTCGAGCAGGTGTAAATGATGTCCGATGGCACCAGATGTAGCGCCAAGGCGATCCGCGACCTGACGAGCTGTAGCTGGTTGTTGCTGAATCAGGCCCAGGATGCGTGAGCGTGTTTCATCGCTGACTGCCTTAAACTCCTGCATGGTTGTAAGGACGCGTTTGGGCGGCAGTTCAGGCATGATGATGGGGATGGAGTCAGGCAAGATGGGAATAGTTTCATGCTCGTCGTGGGTTGAAAGATCGCTCATAGTTTCTTGCATCCTTTCGTAAGGACATGCCCCTACGAAGAAATTATAACATATAAAATAAAAATAGTATATGCTAAAAAAATAGCGCAATGAGACAATGTAGGGGCAGCGTCAACGTATTGACTCCAACTATTTACGCTAAACACAGTAGGGACCACGTTTACGGCGTCCACGATTTATCGCATCCTCCCCGTTGAACACGAGATAGCTGTGGTGGAAAGGGAGGAAATGATAAATCACGGACGCCGTAAACGTGGTCCCTACAGTAGTATACGCATTTTTGCATTTTTGCTGCATCATTTTTGGGAGCGCCCCTCATTTGTTGGAATCAATGGGCGTCAACGCCGCCCCTACACCAATTATCCTATTGTTATTTAGCCAGGAAAGTGGCACGCGGCATAATGGTTCGACTGTTTCTCTTCTAAGGGTGGGATGACCTCGCGGCAGATGGCCTGGGCTTTCCAGCAGCGCGGATGGAAATTACAGCCACTGGGAGGATTGACCGGGCTAGGGACATCGCCTTCGAGAATAATGCGTTTGCGTTTGGCTTCGATGTCGGGATCAGGTACAGGGATGGCGGAGAGCAATGCTTGAGTGTAAGGATGCAGCGGCATCTTGTAAAGCTCTTCACTTTTTGTCAGTTCTACGACGCGACCCAGATACATGACCGCAATGCGTTCACTGATATGTTTCACAACTGAGAGGTTGTGGGCGACGAAGAGATATGTGAGGCCAAATTTGCCTTGCAGATCCTGCATAAGGTTGAGTACCTGAGCCTGAATCGACACATCAAGCGCGGAGACCGGTTCGTCTGCAACAATAAGGGATGGATGCAGAGCGAGTGCGCGGGCGATACCGATACGCTGACGTTGACCGCCGCTGAACTCGTGAGCGAAACGGTTCACATAAAAAGGGTTAAGGCCCACCGTCTCCAGCAAGTTTGCCACCTCGTCGCGGATCTCTTTGCTGTTGCCGTGTTTAAAGTTCTCTAGTGGCTCCGAGACAATTTGCCCAACCGTATAGCGTGGATCGAGAGAGCCATAGGGATCCTGGAAGACCATCTGCATCTGTGCACGCTTTTTGCGTAGTTCATTAGCTGGAAGCGTTGTCAGTTCAACGCCGTCCAGTTTGACACTCCCTTCGGTCGGCTTAATCAATTGTAAGATGGCGCGTCCCGTCGTAGATTTTCCGCAGCCGCTTTCTCCTACCAGGCCGAGCGTCTCGCCATGTCGCACAAAGAGGTCTACTCCATCGACGGCTTTCACATTTGCGACGGTGCGACCCAGGATGCCTCCCTTGATGGGAAAGTGAACTTTTAAGCCCTTGACATCGATTAATGTTGTTCCGGTCTCTCTGGGCGTTTCAACTTCTTGTACCATAACACTCTCCTCATTAGTTTGGATAGAAGCAGGCGGCGACCTGTTCACCACGATCGACGGGCATCAGTTCTGGGCGTTCCTCGCGGCAGCGACTCTGAACCTTGGGGCAGCGTGGAGCGTAGGGGCAGCCAACCGGTGGGTTCGACAGATCGGGTGGCTGTCCGGCGATAGGTGTGAGTCGAGCGCCACGCTCATCATTAAGGCGTGGAATGGACTGAAGCAGGCCAGTTGTATATGGATGAGCTGGCGTGTCAAAAATCTGTTTCACGGGTGCTGACTCCACAACATGGCCCGCGTACATTACATTCACATGCTGGCAGGTGCCAGCTACGACGCCAAGATCGTGTGTAATTAGCATAACGGCGGTACCAAATTCTTGTGAGAGACCTTTCATCAGATCAAGTACCTGAGCCTGAATGGTGACATCGAGGGCGGTTGTTGGTTCGTCGGCGATCAATAATTGAGGGTTACAGGCCAGGGCAATAGCGATCATAACACGCTGGCGCATACCACCACTGAATTCGTGAGGATAGTTTTTAGCGCGTCGTTTGGCATCTGAGATACGTACGAGGTCCAGCATCTCTACGGCGCGTTTCCAGGCCTGATCGTTGTTGACATCTTTACGGTGGCGTTTGACGGTCTCTGCGATCTGATAAGCCAACAGTGAAGACCGGATTAAGCGAGGTCATGGGATCCTGGAAGATCATCGAGATCTTGCTGCCGCGCAGGTCGGTCAGCTCGTCCTGGCTTTTCTCAAGGATATTATCGCCATCGAAATTAATTTCGCCGCCGACGATCTTGCCGGGTGGATTAGCGATCGAGGCGCATGACCGAGAGAGCGGTGACACTTTTGCCGCATCCACTTTCTCCCACCACACCGAGGGTCTCGCCTGATTTTATAGTGAATGAGACATCGTCAACGGCCTTGACCACGCCGCCACGTGTAAAGAAGTAAGTTTTGAGGTTATTGACCTCAAGTAAATTGGTTGCCATATCTCTATTTTCTCCAAGGACTAGTCTTTTGAGCGAGGGTCGAAGGCGTCGCGCAGGCCATCGCCAAGGAATGAGAAGCAGAGCACAATAATAGCGAGAACGAGAGAAGGAAGCAGCACTTCCCATGGATGGGTTGTCAATTTCACTGAGACCATCGCGATCATCAGACCGAGGCTAGAACCTGGCGACTGGACGCCTAATCCCAGTAAGCTAATACCTGCCTCGCCGACGATGGTACTCGCAGATATTAAGTGTCGAGGCGATAATCACGATGCTGAGAGATTGGGAATGATGTGATGCTGGATGATTTGAAAGTCGCTGCCCCTGAAGTACGTGCTGCCTCGACGAACTGCTGTTCTTTGAGCTGCAATGTTTGGCCGCGCACATAGCGTGCCATCAGAGGCCATGTAGTGAAGGCCAGAGCCAGAGAAACGAGGATCAGGCGTGCATTACCATTAGGGCCAATAATGGGAATGCTACTGAAGGCAGTATCGGCTGCTGTACCGAAAATGCCCGATATGCAGAATGACGAATAGGAGGCCAGGGAAGGCGAACATGATGTCGGTGAAGCGAGCGAGGAACTGATCGATCCAGCCGCCGAAGTAGCCCGCCAGAACTCCTATTGTGATTCCCAGCGCGATATCTACTATTTCGACCAGAACAGCTACGCTGATGGAGATGAGGAGACCTTGCATCAGGCGTGCCAGCAGATCTCGTCCAATGGCATCGGTGCCAAGCCAGTTCTGACCATTTATAAAAGTATCCTGATTGTCAAGTTCCTGGTGGAAGGGATTATGATACAGTGCAGGTCCTACTGTACCATTGATGGCGCTTTGATAGGTGCTGCCAATATGTTCATAGATTGGCGGACCGAAGATAGCCAACAAAACAAAGAATACAATGACGCCAAGGCTAACCATTGCACGCTTATCGCGCCGGAAACGTCCGAGCGATTCTTGCAATGGTGTAGTAACTTTTGCTTTTTTTTGATCAAGTGTAGTCGCCGTTTGCTCAGATTGTGTAGTAGCGGACGTGTTCTGGGCTAGATCTTCTAACAACGGATCTGATGATAGTGAAGAGGCATTAGGAAGCATTGCCTCTTGAGCAGTCGGCTCTGTATTTCTATCTCTGGTATCCATGCGTTTTGTTGTGCCTCCTATGCGACTTTAATGCGTGGGTCGACGACGGTATAGAGAATATCGGATATGAGATTACCTATCACGACAGCAACTGCCAGCATGACAGTCGTTGCCTGAATAACAGGATAGTCGCGTGCGTTAATAGAGGTGATAGTGATCTGGGCAATGCCAGGAATATTGAAGAGCTGCTCAATGAAGAATGCGCCAGTTACCAGCAAACCAATGGAGAAACCCAACACAGTGACCAATGGGATCAGTGCATTGCGTAGTGCATGGCGATACACGACGACGCGTTCGACCAGTCCTTTTGCGCGTGCTGTACGCACATAGTCCTGACGTAAAACTTCCAGCATGCTTGTCCGCGAAAGACGTGCAAAGTAGGCTGTACCAGTAAAGGCATAGACGAGAATGGGAACAATTTTGAATTGCAGGTCACCCCAGGTATATTGCCAGGGATTTCCCCAACCGGATACAGGCCAGCTCCCGCCTGTATGCTGATCGAGCCAGACAATCGCTAATTGGCAAAACACAGAGACGACAAAGACAGGCACAGCAAAAAATACAAGCATAATACCCATGTTTGTGGTATCAATCCAGGTATTTGCTTTGAGTGCTGAAAGGATACCGAGTGGTATACCGAGCAGTAATTGAATAATAAGTGCCCAGAAGCCTAGCTCCATCGAAATAGGTACGCCACTGACAAGGATACTCCACACCGTTTGATCCTGTTGTTTATAGGAATATCCGAAGTTGAAGTGGAGGAGATTGACGAGGTAATTGTAATATTGTTGATACCAGGGAAGATCCAGCCCATAAGCGTGCTTGAGTTGTAAGTAAAGCTGCAAGTTAAAATGTTGTCCTAAAAGATTGCGAATCGGATCTCCAGGGGCATAATAACCCAGGATGAAGGTGATGAAGGTGACTCCAACGATGACGAATAGGAGACCGATGAAACGTTTAATTAAAAATTGTACCATGCTAACGTGCCCCCTTATGCTCGGGTGTGAGGCTACAAATAATAGAGAGATACCAGGTAAAGAGATATCTCTATGTAAACACGTGGTAGAAAAGTCGAAAATAGCATCCATGTAGAGAACGTGATCTACGAAATGGCACCATCTTGTTTCGCTAATGTGCGAAGCAGATATTTCTAGTTGTTCTTACAAGGGTGTTGTTCATTATTCTAAGTGACGTTTTTCTGCTTGTCAAGCTAACGAGTAAACGGGATGGTTAATGCAGACATGTCGTTCCAGATGTTACCCTGGTAGTGATTATATCTTATGATTTCATTGTCGATGTATGTGAAGAGTCAGTGCCGGGGCAGCAACAACAATATTGCTGCCCCGGCACTGACTTCAAACGGAAAGCAAGAAAGCTTTTCGTGCCACAGTATAAAACCCGATCAAGAGCCTACGGTTGCGCTAGCGCAAGGGGTATCAGTTGAAATGTAGACCTTTGACCAATCATCCGGTGCAATACTATTCTCGCCATTGGTTATGAAGTTTTGTACACATGGCTTCAGCAATCCAGATGCATATTGCTGTTCTGTTGGGAACCATGCTACATCGTTGACCAGTTTCTGTTCTGCGTCGTTATATGCTGCAAGGCGAGCAGTGGGATCGGTCATGGTATCAGCGTTTTCCAATTCCTTCTGTACTGCCTGTTGCTCAGCAGCACCGGAGCCTTTATTCTGTCCGTAGTTCATGCCGTTTTGCGCTGCACCAGCATCAAACTGAAGCGTCGTCCAGTCTTCGGGATCAGGATAGTCAGCGATCCAGGCGGGACCTGTGTAGAACTGCAAAGGATTGTTGGCTCCCTGGCCTTCATCTGTGAACAGAGTGTTGATATCAATATCATTTGTTTTGACGGAAACACCCAATGTACTTCTGCCACATCTGCTGCATTGCAGCAACTTCATCTCTAGTAGCTTGAACGCCTGCGCTTGAGTAGGTCAGTGTAATCGGGGGCAATTGAGCAGCGCTACTATAACCCTCAGCCTTCAGTCCCTGCTGGAACAATTGTTTCGCCATCGTTGCGTCGCCAGCCGTGCCTTTTACGCCAGCAGGACCCGTAAGGTTTGCGTTATAACCCGGCATACCCTGTGGCACAATATGATTAGTGGCCAGGAATGATCCCTTCCAAATGTCGTTGACAAGCAGATCTTTGTTGATGGCCAGTGCAAATGCCTGACGGATCTGAACATTGTCAAATGGTTTATGGTTATAGTTCATTGTGTAGTAGTTGATGGCCAGGATGAGGTGTCGGTTGAAGTCTGGGCGTGTCTTGTCAGTAGTATAGTCGGCTAGAGGGATACTTGCATCGTCGGTGCGGTTGACGAGGTAGTCTTTAATCGTGGTGTCTGCCTCTTTATAGAAGGGGAAGATAAGCTCCTTTAACTGGGGCTGAGCGTCGTAGTAGTTGGTGTTAGGTACCAGGTCAATCTCTTTATTGTGGATGTAGTGCAGGACCTTGAATGGGCCAGCACCGCCGCCAGTATCCAGGTGATCAGTCCAGCTGGCGCCATACTTATCAATGACGCTCTTCTCAACGACATAGGAACTGGTAAATGTCAGAGTATCCAGGAAGAATGGGACTACCTGGCTGGTCACAATAGTGATCGTGCTGGCAGTGGGGGTGAGCAGGCTATCCCCGATCAGGGTCGGAATTTTGCCAGCATTGAATTTGCCTGAGTCTTTGATGTATCTCAGATAATATGGAGCCGCACCAGACTTTGTGGCAGGAGCTAATGCGCGATTAAGACTGTACGCTACATCTGTTGATGTAAGCGGAGTGCCATCACTGAACTTCAGACCTGGTTTAAGCGTAAATGTCCAGGACAGTTTGTCTGATGATTGAGACCAGGAAGCTGCAAGTTGAGGCTGGATCGCTAAATTCTTGTCCAGTGAAACCAGTCCAGTAAAAACAGCACTGACTGCTGTTGCTGAGTTGAAATCTGTCACTTTCGCCGGGTCGAAGGTGTTAATATCCGGAACCCCTGCTCCGGCTAACACACTTACAAGCACCTGCTTATTAGCAGCCGCTTTTCCATGTGTTGTCGTTGATGTGGTTGAGCCGCCGCCACATGCCGCTACCAACAAACTTATAACAAAGAGCGTTGGCAGCAAAATCTTTTTGGTGAAATTCATTTTAGAGTACACTTCAAGTTACTCCTTATTCTAGGATAGTAGGACGAAAATAGTAAGTGAATTATCTTTTGTAACGCAGAAGCGTGTTCTGGTTACACTTATAGAAGCATACCTCCTTTAATGCATGCTGACGCAAGTTAATAGCTATTACACCCGCTTTTCCGGATAGGTAAAAGCCCATCCATGAAAGTATCCACGTTCTTAAATACCGTAGCAGGCATGTCCATAAAGGCAAAGAATGCAGATAGACCGCTGCAACGGTGGCACATACTTAATTACGTCAAATTATTATGAAACCTCACACATGGGAAGATGTTACTTTGGAGAGTTACCCATCAGTTGCTTTAGATTGTGGGAAACGGGACGTGAGAAGAATTTTTGGTGATGCTCAGCTCAAGCTATCAATTCGCTTCCGTTCGACTAGAGTAGTCGATACTGCTTGCAGACGCTTGTGCGTATCGATAGTTTTGGGATGCTGGCGACCATACACCTTCTCACGGATTGCGAGGGCACGGGAATAGAGGGCTACTGCTTCCTTGATATTGCCCTGCCCCTCTCGAAAAGCAGCGAAGCTATATAGGGTGTCAGCAATATCAGGGTGATACGGTTCTAAAGCGTGTTTGTGGATAGAGAGTGCGCGTTGAAAAAGTGGCTCAGCTTCGGTATACTTACCCCACTCAAGATAGATGATGGCCAACCCATTGAGCGGATAGGCCATCAGGGGATGCTCTGGTCTCAGATTAAGCTCCCAGATGCGTAGAGTACGCTGGTAGAGCGGTTCTGCCTCAGTATACTTGCCTTGTTCCCGATAGAGGTCCGCCAATCCGATGAGTGAATGGGCCACCTGGGGATGCTTTGATCCTAAACCCTGTTCTCTGACCTGCGTGGCCCTGTGGTAGAGTAACTCTGCTTCGGTATACTTGCCTTGTTCCCGATAGAGGTCCGCCAATCCGATGAGTGGATAGGCCACCTGGGGATGCTTTGATCCCAGGTTCTGCTCCCAGATGAGTAGAGCACGCTGATAGAGTGGTTCTGCTTCAGTATATTTGTGCTGCCCAAGATAGAGGTTTGCCAATCCGGTGAGTGGCTCTGCTATCAGGGGATGATCCGGTTCTAAACCTTGCTCTCTGATCTGTAAGGCCCGGTGGTAGAGAGGCTCGGCTTCGGTATACTTACCTTGTCGAGAGTATAGGTTCGCCAATCCGGTGAGCGGCTGAGCAACCATGGGATGCTCTAGTCCTAAGCCTTGCTCTCTGACGTGTATGGCCTGTTGATAGAGAGGCTCGGCTTCGGCGTAGGAGACATGCTCATGAAGGTACCTCCCTGTTCTGTAGAGTAGTTCTGCACCCTCGGTGAGCGTCAACTTCCACTGCTGAATCAGGTTAGCGCACGCTTGAGCTTGATCGAGATACCGAAGGCATAGCGACCAGGAGGCAACCACGTTTCTTGGATCACGAGGAAACACTGCGTTCATCGCAATCACTACGCGCTCCGCCCATTGGCGCTGCTCCTCTGTGTTCATCATATCCATTTGTACGACCTGAACGAGACGATGGATACTGAGAAGGTGGTTTTCCGCAAGGCGCTTCACCAGGGAAAACGCAAGCAGCGACTCAATCATCTGATCGAACGCGAAAGGATCAGCAGCAGCCTGCTGAAGCAAGGAAGGCCAGTGCTGGGCCCCATCTATGAGTAGTTCTTCAGGGATGTGATCGGGAGCTAGAAACGCACACAATCGCAACAGTTCGGCTGCGGCAGGGTTGGCCTGTTCAACCTTCTGGAACGAGAGTGACCAGGCGTTGCTACTGAGTCGGGATAGTTTGTGGTCTGCGTTCCACGTCTGTTAAGCAGTGCCTTGCGCTGAGTTTGATAGATCTGGTGATAGTTCCCAAAGCTGCATCCAGTCTCTTCGATGTAAGCGCCAGCCTGTTCAAGTGCAAGCGGAAAATGGTCGAGCGCCACAACAATATTTCCAGCCTCATTGATCTGTTCATCGGAAGCCTCCGCAAAGCGTTGTGCTCGACGCAACAGAAGGTGCGTTCCCTCGACGAAACCCATCTTCTCCACTTCGACGGCTGTTGCAAGCGATCCGACCGCATTCGCACGCGTGGTGAGGAGGATACTTCCATTGCCATGTCTGGGAAAATACTCCTGAAACCAGGGAAAGATCATCCGCGTTATCAAAGATCAAGAGCCAGCGTTGTTGGCATTGTTCTAGCCAGCGTTTGATCGCTTCCACGAGCTTCTTCTGGTCCGTCTCGTTTTTTGCAGGAAACTCGGGGAGCAATTCTGCGAGCGCTGTAAAACTGGTCATCAGCGCTTCTTTACTCGCGGCGTTCATCCAGAGTGTATGGGTATACTGACCCTGCTCACGAGCGCGGTACGCATATTCGACCGCAATCTGTGTTTTACCGATACCCCCCAGCCCCTTAATGGCCTGTGGTTGGGTCAATGCAGCAAGGCGGGTGGTCGTCAACTCATCCTGTTCCGCTACTGAGAGGTGTTGCTCAATAAGGTGAAGAAGTTCGTCGCGCCCTGTAAAATATGGATTGCGTCGATACGGTACATTCCAAAGTTGGGCAGGTTGAGAATGTGTAATAGTGGCAGGCGTTTGGTGCTCTTCAGAGGTGCTAAGGAAACTTGCATGTAAAAGCTGTTCTGTGTCTTGCTCATTTAGATGTAAGGCCTGGGCCAGTTCTAGCACACGAGGCCGTGTCTTTGGTAAATATGAACCCTGTTCCCAGCCGACTATAGTATTGCGGTGAACTCCCATATGCTTTGCCAATTCATATTGACTTAAACGTTCGCGCACCCAGAATTGTTTGAGTAACTCACTAAAATTATACTCTGTGAAAGACATATTAAAATTCCTATCATAGTATTTGGATATGTACTGTGCATCCTGCACAGCGATACTGTGCACACGATACTATATCATATGGTTGTGCAATAAACAAACGGGGTTGTATTGCGCTGGCATTTTGATAGTTGATGTTCCTCTATATTGAAAGGAAAGATTGAAAGTGCCGGAGTTATTTGCTGTGCGTTTCATCCTGGGCTGCATATTTCTCGCATCTAGCATAGGAAAAATCTCATCTTTTCACACCTTTGCTGATGAGATTTTAGATTATCAGCTTATATCGGGAAAACCGGCCCAAGTAGTAGCCTATATTTTGCCATTTGTCGAACTAGTTGTGGGTCTACTGTGTATCATGGGCTTTCCCTTGGCGCCAACATCAATTCTAGCAATTTTTCTTCTTCTCGTTTTCACAGGTGCTATCGTCATTAACCTTCTGCGGGGAAGACGTTTTAGTTGTCATTGTTTTGGTAGCTCTAGAGCTATGATCGGACCTATAACTGCCGTACGTAATCTTATACTTATTGTGCTTGCTCTGTGGATGTTCTTTTCTGCCTCTAAAACATTCGACTTGAGTTCATTAATTACTTTATGGCAGAGCAACATCCAACAATTCGCTCACTTAGAGACCGCGGCTCCTCTAATAGCGGCAATTGTTCTCTCTCTGAGCATTTTGTTTCTGCTAGGAGAGATAGATACTCTCCTTCTCGAAAACAGGCAGATGTTGACATGAAAATTGGATGTTTAGTGAAGTAGACTCTTGTTCTATTAAGAACAAAACTCTATAATTTATTAAAGAAAGGAAGAGTCGGTAGAACCCCGCTAAGTGGTGACGGAGCTTAAACCAGTTTCTTGTTGCTTGAGTCGCAGAAGAGCAAGATAGGCGGGAGAGGGATTGCCTCTGACACACTGGGAAAAGCGTGGAACAGGAAGAGGAGGAGCGAGTTCTTGCATCTCCTCTTTTTTGAATTTGGCAAGCAGGTCAGGCGGGACTTTGTAGGTGAGAACCTCTCGAAGACTCCAAACATGATCGGTTAAACCAGCAGCCATGGCGGGAGTTTGTTCTAATTGATGATGGTTCCAACACAAATTATAGGTGCATCCAATCAGGTACATCCCCCATTGAAAGGCCGAGAGATGCCAATTGGCATGTCGACATTTGCGGGTTAATGAAGCAAGTCGTTCTCTCATCGTCCCATTGAGCCGCTCAATGTAGGCCGTATTGATTTGTGTTCCTGCTTGCGATTGTTCTAAGCACGCCTTGAGCCCTTTCTCCTCTCCACATAATAACGTCTGCTTCACCGACTCCAGGTGGTAGTGCTTCTGGGTTTTGATGACTTGCCCAATGATGAGTTGGGGCCAAACCTGAATTCCCTGTTTGATCTGCTGACTAAAGGCACGCAAGATCGCTGCAGGATAGCACATCCATCCATCAACACAGATGAGGAGTTGGCAGGCTCCAGAGGCGCATCGGCGGACCCTTTGCAAAAGGCGATCTGCCAGCACTTGATCTCGTGCTGATTGGACGACGCCAGCGAGCCACAATCGGGAACTCACTTCCATCGCTAACCCCATCCAAAAAATCTCTTTTTTTCCCCTGACACGAATCTCATCGGCTTGCACATGCGTTAAAGTGAGCTGACCTTGCTGGACGATCGCTTGCTGGACTTTTTGACAGTGCTGTCCCGCTCGGTCACGCCAAGCAGCCACCGTGCGCTCATCCAATCCGAACACATGGACAATAGCCTGCAATGGACACACCCATACGAGAGCAATCCTACAACCACAACAATGAGCTCGGCAGGCTTGCGAAGTCCTTCCAACATTGTTCCCGTCCGAGCGGTAAACGTCCGACGACAGATCATACAACGATAGCGTTCTCGCTTGCGATCATGAATCCTAATATTGCCCTCATTGGTGTGACCCCTTGCTGAACACATCGGATTGGGGCAAAATTGAAGAGACGCGTTCATGGGTTCTGTTGATTTTTGCATATTCACAGAATGCCCACTTCTGCGTCTTTTTTCAAGTCTCCCCACCCCCCCTTTCACCACTTAGCGAGGTTCTACCGAAGAGTCAAAATGACAGGGATGTGGATTGTTGCATTTGTGCTTCAGTGGATCCTGTTGCTGTTACTTACAATATTGTTGATAGGCTCTCTGCGATATTTAGGTCGTGTTCAAAAGAACATTCATCTCGTTACGCGGTATTCGACTCGATTTGAAGAGGGAGATCATATAGGCCATTTTGAATTATCAGATTTAAATGATCTTCCGGTCGTGAGCAATGCGCTATTACACAACGGCAAAAAAACATTGCTTTTCTTTTTAAGCCCTGGATGTAGTGGTTGCAAAGCAGTGATTCATCAAGTAACAGACTTAGCAAAGCGTGAGGGAAATTTGGAAAACTTTGAATGGTCATTCGTTTTTATCTACACAGGTTCTCGCGCTTTAGTCAAAGCATCTGCTGCCTCGCTACCTTTAAACGAAGTAACTGTATTAGTGGACGAGGAAGGAGTTCTATATAGAAAATACGACATAAGAACATTTCCAGTTACAATTGCGGTTGATGATCGCGGAAATGTAACAGATCGGAAAATCTTGGCGATGTGGCGAAATGGCTCTCTAAAATTCTGAATATTTCGTCATCTCTCCAAAAATCATAAGAAAGTACCTTCGTTCCTCGCTAAATCAAACGGTATTCATGCGTCTATACAAAATTTAGCGGCCGAAAGGGGATTTCTAAGTAATGGAAAAGGATCAAGACCATACAGATTTTATCGATAGGATCACAGGATTTGCTATGGGTCAGACATCACGCCGAAGTTTTTTCAAATGGATTGGGAAAGGAGGATTAGCACTCGCTGCAAGTATAACAGTCGGTATCGAATTTCTTAGTGGTACTGCATTTGCAAGCGTGCCTTGTAGTGCGTATTTGCCTGGATGTTTAGGCCCCTGTACATGTATGGAAAGCGTATGTGCAGACCAGGATGGTGCTGGAACACAAACGTGCCGTGGTGAGTGTCCTGTATGTGGTGTCAGCGATGGTGTATATTATCAGCCCTGGATATATTGGTATTGGAATGGATCCAGGTGTGTCCCAGAAAAGCTTTGTGATCAATGTGTTGCTTAACAAAAGTAAAGGAAGGTAGTAAGTAACTATGGAACAACCACTTAAAGGCCTTGGTGGCAAACCAATTATCGGTACGGAGAGTGCAGATAATCACTTTGTGGGTAGAATAGTCGTTGAATTGTTTGAGGGTCCTTATATACGCTCTGATGCGCATGGGCTTGCAATGCAAGTCAGTCCATCTATTGCATCCGGTCTTTCCCAGGTCGAGTTGCTCAAGCGTATAGCGGCAGCTTTACCTGATCGCATCGACACATATCCAAAAGAGCGGCAGTAGCTTTTTAAGCAAATGCAAAAATGAATACTGATCGTCTACTTCTGTATAAGTTCAAAAAACCATAGCAGTAGATGATCAGCCTTATTATTACAAAGGAGAAGACATAATATGTCAGCACAAAATCGGCTTAAGCGTCGCCAGCTACTTCTTGTTGGAGGAACTGGAGTAGTTGGCTTCCTTGGCGGAGGAGCAATAACGGCAGAGTTTAAAAAAGCACATAATAGTTCTTCTATTATTCAAAAGGCGACGATAGGCCCATTACAGAATAACAACTCATCCAGTGACAGAGTCATATCTAAACCCAGGCACGTTTAATCAACAATTTCTAACGAAGAAAGCCGATATTAAGCAAATTTGGGATTTTGCCACTAGTGAGCAAGTTCAGTCTGATGGTGGTTTTGGTCCTGTTAAAAATGCAATGAATGCTTTACAGTTTATATATAAAAAGAGCCTGTATCCCGTGATTTGTTTAAGAGGGATTGCGGTTATTTACGCCCTTAATGATGCAATGTGGCAAAAATACGACCTGGGTGTCTTGCAGAAAACCGAGAATACTGTAAGCCGTAATCCTGTATACCAACGTTTCACTACTGATAATGGAACACTTGACTATCAAGATCAAGATAGCTTCTATCAGGATTCTAGTCTGCAAGCACTTGTACAACGTGGCTCCAGTATCGCAGTCTGTCATGATGCACTAAACGGCGTTTCATCAACACTCGCCGCGCAAAAAGGGCTGGCAGCACAAATCGTCTTCAGGGAACTAGCGGCTCATCTTGTTGCTGGGACACAGCAGACACCTTCGGGAAGTTCACTTATTGCGGTAGCACAACTTCTTGGTTTCACTTATGCTACTCAGTAATGGGGGAATGGGACATGCAATGTTTCATCGCTAAGTAAATACATGTCCCAAATGGCAAAGCAATGCTCAATTACTAGAACAACTAGATGATAGTCAAGACTCGGGGTGACGCGTGTTGGGCATTATAGACCGTGGGGCAATAGCCATACCAGTTAGCGTATGCCAGCGGCTTATTGTTTGAGCATGCCGGAAGCAGATATTGCCCGTATGGTATAAACGTGGTTTCACTTATACCCCGAAGTATCCGCGCACGGCGTATCCGTCGAAATGTACACCTTACTCCAATCATCGGGCGGCGTAATGGTAAATGCATTGCTCATGCTTCCCACGACGCACGGCTTCTGCACATAGGTGAGCGTTTGCTGGTAGATGGGGAGCCACGCCACATCGTTAACCAGCTGCTGCTCAGCCTGCATATATTGTTGCTGGCGCTGTACCGCGTTCAGGTTGCTATCAGCCTGAGTAAGGAGCTTTTGCACCGACTGCTGCTGAGAAGCATCTGCAGAACTGTTCTGCCCATAGTTCATGTTATTATTGGCCGCACCTTGACCAAACTGGACGGAGAGCCAGTCCTGTGCGTCAGGATAATAGCCGATCCAGCCCAGGCCCCAGAACATCAAGCCCTTTTTGTTGTTCGTTGCCGCCTGGCTATCCGTGAGTAACTTCGTATAGTCTTCGTCGTTGACTTTGATCGTGATGCCAAGTGCATTCTGCCACATCTGTGTTTCAAGTGCGATCTCTTTCTGCGCATCTGGCAGGCCCCCAGTGGAGACGGTAAGTGTGATTGTCGGCAGGTCGGATAGGGACAATCCGTCTTCTTGCAGCCCCTCGTCAAAGAGCGTTTTTGCCAGGGTTGGATTGCCGGCTGTATTTGTAACGCTACCAGGAGCAGTAAGTTTCGCGTTGTAGGCCGGTATCCCCTGGGGAACGATATGGTTTGTGGCGATAACTGAACCGTTATAGGCGTTCGCCGCGATCTGATTTTTATTCAGAGCCAGGGCGAATGCCTGCCGCACCTTGATATTATCGAAAGGCTTGACCAGGTAGTTCATTGTGTAGTAGGCAGTAACGAGCGTCGGCTCCTGGTGATACTGATTGTTCGAGAGCGCCATCGCCTGGGGCATCTGATCCTCCGGAACGAGCGCGTAACTGAGGGTATCAGATGTATAAGCACGATAAGCGGTTTCATCAACCTTATAAAATGGACGGGCAATCAGGCGCAACTGTGGTTTAGTGCCAAAATAGTTGATATTGGGCGTGAAGTCGATTTCCTGGTTGTGAACATATTTTGAGACGATCCAGGGGCCTGAGCCTCCGCCTTCGTTCAAATGGTTGGTAAAATTGTTGCCGTAGCGATTGACCATGCTCTTTTCTACGACATAAGCAGCCGGGTAGGTCAGCATAGACAGGAAATAGGCCGCCTTTTTGCTTGTAGTGATGACAACAGTCTGCGCGTCAGGAGTCTGGATGCTGCTTCCAATAAGTGTTTTCAACTGTCCCGCCGCCAATCGGTCGGCATTTTTGATCAGTCCAAGTGAGTAAGCAGCGTAGGCAGATTTCGAGCCAACGCGCAGGGCACGGTCGAGACTGAAGGCCACATCCGCTGAGGTCAGAGGAGTGCCATCGCTAAATGTCAATTTATTGCGTAAAGTGAAGGTCCAGGTAAGGCCATCGGGTGAAACCTGATACGATGCTGCCAGGACATTGATGATAGTGCCCTGGTCGCCGATCTGGACCAGGCCGTTATAGAGCATATTTACAGCCTGGTTGGCATTGGCGTCCTGCACAAGAGCAGGATCGAGCGTGCTCAGATCGGAGATATCGGTGTAAGGTTGCACCAGAACCTGTTTGTCCTGTGTCGCTTTTGTTGGTGCCCCTGGCCCTTGCTGTGGTGGCGCAGTGTTGCTATCACAGGCGGCTAAGAACAGGATAAGCAGAAGTGAAAGGATGGATAACGTACCTTTCTTACTGGATTGCATCGGTGCATGCTCCTTGATCTACTGCTCTGTTGACGGTCATTTAACGGATCTGGTGGTGGACGCACGGGTTAATAAATGGCACCCCTACACCAGTTGGTTCAGCAACGATTTCCCTCTCTTCACCTGCGATGCGCCTGGTGTAGGGGTGCCATTTATTAACCCGTGCCATTTATTAATCCGTGCGCCACCGCGTGTACGGATCAAGGTTCATTTGAACGTCAACAGAGCACTGCTGCAAGCTTATTGTAATTGTAAGCGATAGATTTTCGCCCAATCATCGGATGGCATTATTCCCTGAGCGTTGTCGACGATACCAACGATAAAAGGTGAGCGCAGGAAGGTCGATGTGACCTGTTCCATTGGCAGCCAGGCAACGTCTTTGACAAGCTGCTGTTCCGCTTGCTGGTAGGCCTGGACGCGTGCCTCTGTCTGGAAGTTCGCATCAGCATTGGCAAGAGTTTGTTGCGTTGCCTGCTGTTGAGCCGCATCAGCGCCCACATTCTGCCCATAGTTCATATTATTGTTGACCACTCCCTGACCAAACTGGAGGGAGAGCCAATCCTGAGGATCGGGATATTCGCCGACCCACGCGAGACCCCAGAACTGAAGTCCGTCCTGGCTTCCGGTTGAGGCTGTGATCTTGTCGAGCAGCGTGTTGTAGTCGAGTGTGTTGGTTGAGACGTGGACGTTGAGCACTTTTTGCCACATCTGCACGAGAGATGCAACTTCCTGATCAAAGCTGGAGATGCCTGAAGCGTACGTCAGGGTGATAGCTGGCATCTGTGATACGCTGGTCCAGCCCTCTTCCTTGAGCCCTTGTTGCAGCAGGCTCTGAGCGAGGGTTGCATTACCTGTCAGGCTCTGTGTGCCATCGGGGCCAGTCAGATTTGGATTGTAACCGGGCATGCCCTGTGGCACGATATGGTTGGTGGGCACGACGGTACTTTTCCAGACTGTGTTGGCGATAGTTTCTTTATTGATGGCCAGTTCGAATGCCTGGCGGATGTGGATATTATCGAAAGGCTTGACCAGGTAATTCATGGTGTAATAGTTGGTCCACAACTGCGGTATCTGATAGAAATCTTTGCGCTTTTTGTCGGTTGCGTAGATAGAAAGTGGGACGCCAGTTGTATCAACGCGATTGGCCAGATATGCCTGGTAGGCTGCGTCATCCGATGGATAGAAGGCGAACGTCACATGCTGGAGCTGTGGTTTGAGACCATAGTAGTATGGATTGGGCACAAAAGAGAGCGTCTGTCCATGGATATACTGTGCGACTTTGAATGGTCCAGCACCACCACCTTGCGTTAAATGGTCGGTGAAGCCTGTGCCATACTGTGTAATCAGGCTTTTCTCGACAACGTAGGAGCAGGGCATGGTAAGCATAGAAAGGAAATAAGCAGCTTTCTTGCGTGTAGTAATGATCACAGTATTGGCGTCGGGTGTCTGAATGCTATCGCCGATAAGGGTCGGGATTCTGTCAGCCAGTAACTGATCAGCGTCGCGGATCAATCCCAGGTAGAGTGGAGCAACCGTCGAGCGCGTGGCTGGTTGCAAAGCGCGGTCGAGGCTATAGGCCACATCGGCGGAGGTCAGTGGTTTACCGTCGTTGAATTTAAGGTTGGGGCGCAGGTGGAAGGTCCAGGTTACACCATCGCTGCCTAGACTCCAGGACTGAGCAAGTTGTGGTTGAATTTGTAATTGATCATTCAGTTGAACGAGCCCGGTATACATCATTTGAATCGGGCTGGTTGAGGTGCTATCATCCGCCAGTGCCGGATCAAGCGTGGCAAAATCAGTAATACCTGTTTCTGGAATAGTATAGGTCTGCTTGCTTGCTGGTGCCTTGACCAGTATTTTTTTAGATGGTGTATTGCCTCCAAACAGGTTACAACTGGTCAAGAGTAAACCGAGGAGGCAGAATGCGATTGGTAGAAGCTTTGTTATATATTTCTTCTTATGAGAAAGAAACATGAGTACGTCTCCTTTGAAGCTTTTAAAAAATCCTTTATACCAATAGGATACATTAGCGTGCAATAACTTAAATGCGAATTGAATGACAATCGTTGCGTTGACGCCGCCCAGGTGTGTCCGGAAGATACATGCACCGGACACACCTGGGCGGCGTCAACGCGGCCCCTACAGGTTTTCAACGAAGGGGTCGCGTTTGCTGAAAGCGGCTGCGCGTAAGGCGGCCTGCAACAGAATTTCATGATTGGTAGTAGAGAGAGTCGTAGGCCAGTTCAGGAATTCTTCGGCGGCAGCGTGAACGATCTGCAGGGTATGGCCCTGGTCGGCGGTAGCGTCGGCCAAACTGGCGGCAAGCGCGATGGTGCCGAAGAGGGCGCGTGGATCGTGTCCAAGTATGAGGTAGCGGCGTGTCGTTGCGGTGGCTCCTACGAGATCGCGTGCTTTCAATTGAGCCGTAAGCGCCTCCAACTGAGAGGCGGCGATCAGGCCACCGCCGATAATTGATGATGACGCGCTGGCGACGGCGGATGAGCGCTCGTCGGCTTCCGGCTGTGTCTCAATCTCTTTTTGCAGTGCGTTAATAAAGGCTGCGGAGGTGAAGAGGAGCGGCAGAACCTCCACATCCTGGATCTGGTGAAAGACGGTGTGTATGGCAGATGAGAAGAGCAGGCCGTGTGCGACGTGTACGAAGAGATCACGGTCGCCATCGCCGACTCTGTTCATTACGTCGGCGGCAGCCAGTGCGATGACCGAGCCAACGCCACGTGGTGAAGCACCACCTTTGATAATAGCATCATAGACGCCCTGGCAGACCTGAGCAGTATCGGCGTCACTGAGAATAAGTTTGTGGAGGGGTAGTGCATTCTCACCTTTTGGTGCTGAGAGACGGGTGCGAATGCTGGTCATGTCGTGTGCGGGATCGGAAGCATAGTTATGGACAACTTCAACCCACTCCGGCTGTTCGGTCTCTGGACGCAAAGGCAGATGTGGGGTGAGCCAATGGAGGAGGATAGGAGTATACTCACTCCATTCCACGGCATCCAGCAATTGAAATCCCCGTACTGCAAAGATGAGAGGGTGACCGGCATTCTGAAAGGTCGTGGCAATACCTTCATAGACACGTGCTTCTAGAGCACGATAGTCCGCGCCAGTGCCATAGAGGCCAAGAAGGAGGCGTTCAGTCATGAGTGCATCGTTATTGTATATTGCCTGGTGTACAGCCTCATTGACGCTCTGTCCTTCTCCCAGGCCGCTAGGAAAGAATGGTGCGGGATGCTGGGGAGATGTGTTATTAGCAGCCTTTACAGAAGCCGCAGCAAATAGTGAAGGTTCTATAAAGAGAGGCAAAATAGAGTCTTTTGTCTGCCCCTGCGGATCGAGCGGTTCTGGAAGCGTATGCAGGAGGCGAGACAACATGGCGGCAGCGGCAAGGGTGATGGTAGGATGCCCATCTACGTCTCCCTGCGCGGCAACCATGCCTACGCGGCCCAGAATGACTGAGAGGTTGTCGCCATGCCGCAGATAATTGCGAGCGGTGTCCAGAATAGGTGCTTTATCATTAGCGACTAATGCATTAATTAATGCTGAGAGGTCGAGCCTCAATTCAACAGCGGCCATAAAAACGAACTCCTGATATTAATCTCATTTAATTGACTTTTCCAACTCTCTCTGTTTACTTTCCGCTTTAGAATATGGAGAGCGAAGAAGTCATAGGTACTATTTTGTTTCGCTTTGAGAATGCCATAATAAAATATATTACGAAAGCTCTCAATGCGAACCTTCTTGTAATTCGCGGATCGAGCGCTCGATGCCTGGAATATCTGCATATTCCTCGTCGAGCAACTTGAAGGCGCGGCTCAGATAGAGTTCCGCCAGTTGTGCACCGCGTTCGCGAGGATCAACGGCGCTGGCAACAAGATCTGAACCACGATATTTTTCCGCTAACCTGCTTGTAATACGTTGCATCCTGCGCCTGGTATCTTGCAAAAGAGGCGTATCATGTCCCCCGACGGCATAGCGAGCTATACCTACGAGCTTGCCCAGTTCGGTTAGCTTCTGTCGATCGGACATCGTCTGGATCAACAATTCCTCAGCATCCATGTCGTCAAGCGCAGGAGCTTCCAGGCTTGCTTGTGACGTAGAAGAGGAAGATTGCGAGAGTTGTCCAGCCGCCGCAATGTAGGATGAGTACAGTTGCCCATATTCCTGGCAAGCAAGAATTGCCATTTGTACACGTGCCCCTTCATCCCCTGGGCTGACCATACCAACGTCGCAGAAGTCGTCATTACGGAGATCGGCGAGGCGTTCCAGATATTCCATGCTACTTGCTTCTTCAAGCATAGGTGGAATTGGCATGCCATTGACGACGCTCTGACTTTCACGCAGTTCTTCGGCAGGAATTTGTGCAGCGAAGAGGGGAGGAAGATACTTTGTGAGTGACATGGGTATCGGTGGCACAACGCAGTACGTACAATAGACGGTGCGTGAGTTCCCAGTGCTGCGTGCAACAAAAATGGCATGTCCTTTCGGTGCCTGTGCACTACCACGTAAAAATTGCATACCCATAATTAGGCGTTTCCCTTCAGTATCTAAGTCAATGAGCCGCTATAGAGACGCGATCATTGCCTGGTACGTTTTGATTGGTTAAGTTGACTATATCATAAACCAGCGCTAATGGCATTTACTTTCGCACGGTTGCCGACATATTACAACACTCTAGCCACCTGTCGAATGCGCTTGAGCAGATCCTGGTTTGTCCCTACTTCCTCTGGACTCAAATCCTCACCTCCAGTATCTAGATCGCGCTCGTATGTTTGCACGTTCTGTAAGAGTTCTTTTGGACCCGCGATACGGGCGAAATTTTGTGCAAGCGTGCGTGCCTGTGCATCCGCATGACGTCGTATATCGGTAACAATTGTTTGTGCGTACAGATCGGCGTACTGGCGCAGGAACAGGCTCCATTGTTGCGGTGTGTTGATACTGTTCATGACGTTTTCGACCTGAGTGATCGCTTTTGTCTGTTCATCTCTGGTGCGTTCCAGATCACCCTGCTGGAGGAAGATGCCAGCACGTGCGTAACGGGCATCGGCAACTCCCAGGGGACGACGCTGCTGCTGGTAAAGTTTCAGAGCCTGCTCAAAATCTGCCAGAGCCTCGTCGTTTTCGTCTCGACCGCGGTGAGCAAGGCCGCGCGTCAGGAAAGCATCAGCCTGTCCAGGAGAATCGTTGGCCTGACTAAAGCGGGTCAAGGCGGCTTCGCAGTTTTCTAGTGCCTCGTCCCACTTTTGCTGGCCCATGTGAACCTGAGCGACGCCGAGAACTGCGGAACCATCGCCGTTAGTACTTTCAACCACCTGGAAGGCGCGGCCAGCGGCCAGAAAGGTTTCTAGCGCGGCATCCAGGTCTTCACGGGCGAGGCGTGCCTGCGCCATACCCAGGATAGCTTCTGCGGCCAGTAGTGGTTCTTGCTGCGCTTCTGCCCTATTGTGGGCGTTGCTATAGTACTTTTCCGCCTGCGCAAAATCACCCTGAGTGAGGTAGATCTGGCCCTGGATGAAGGTACTATGAAGACTGATCAGAGCGGCGAACGGATTTTTTGTCATTGCAGCATTGGCCTGAGCAAGATGGGAATCCACGTCTTTAAAATCACCTGCCAGGATAGCGAGGCGGGCGAGACGAACCTCGGCCAATGCTACGATGCGTGCAGCAGCAGTTTCGCCCAATGCCTGGCTATGTATTCTGGCCTCGTCGTAAGTGTTTCTTGCCTGACCAGGTTGGCCTGATTGCTGGTAGATATCACCAAGGGTCAGCAACGCTCTACTTTCTACCAGTGTATTGCCGAGTTTATGTGCCTGTTGACGAGCATCCAGAAGGGTTTTGCTAGCGCGATCCAGGAAGCCACGTCGGAACTGAATTTCACCCAGGCCCACGGTTGTTTCGGCCTGTCCCATGCGAAAGGCGACAGATTGATAGGTGCGAAGAGCGCGTTCCATAAGCGAATTTGCGTAAGAGAGCTGGCCCCGGCGCAGATTGACCTCGCCTAGAAGGCGGCTGGCCTGTGCCACGCCGAGTGCATTGCGCTGATCGGTATAGAGTTGTAAGGCGGCTTGTGCACCGATGAGCGCCTGATCGATGCGCTGTTGTAGAAAGGATATTTCGGCCAGGCCCAGGTTTGCATCGGCTTCCCCTAGCTCATATTCGAGTTTGTCGGCCTGGTTGAGAGCATCGGCAAAGGTGTCAGCCGCCTGATCGATCTGTTCCTGGTCGAGGTAGATGCGGCCGAGTCCGAGCAGGGCATCGATGACGCCGAAGTTATCCTGTGCTGCTCGATAGATGTCCAGAGCTTGCTGATAAGCGGTGAGGGCATCATCGAAGTGGCGGGCAAGGCGCTGTATATCGGCGAGGCTGCGGCTGGCATCTGCCTCATTAATAGTATCGTGAGCTGCATGAAAATAGCGAATAGCATCCTGATAATGTTCGTTGGCATAGGCAGTATTTCCACGTTGCAATTCGATATGTCCCAGTGCCAGCTCGATAGTGCCCAATCCCTGCACGTTCTGGTGGGTGCGATAGAGCTGTTGTGCCGCCTGATAGGCATCCTGTGCGCGATCCAGGTGAGTCATCTGGCGTTCTGCGTGTCCAATCGAAAGTGAACTGCTGGCTTCAAGGAGGGGTTGACCTGCATCGCGGTAGAGATTCTGTGCACGGCGGTAACTGTTGATAGCCAGTTCAAGCGTGTTATTTTCACGCTGTGCTTCCGCGATAAGTGTTCGGCTGTCTCCTGCACGTTTGAAATCGCCGATCAAACGAAAGCGGATTTCAGCGTCACCGAATGCTTCGATAGCCTTGTCCAGGTTACCATCATTGTATGCTTCGACACCATCCTGAAAGCGGCGTTCACCAGTCTGGCGCTCTTTTTCTTTTCCGACCTGATCGTTTGAATCTATCGTCATGATTTGTGAATCCTTCAAAGCGTGAAAGGGAAGATCAACAGGTTTTTGTTGCTACGTTCTCTGTTGCTATGTTCATTGTAGTGCGTATGGCAGGGAAAGTCAAAGCAAACAAGAACGTAGCGCTACCCGCATAGGCGGGCACTCTACGTTGCATAATGTTATAATTGCTAAGAGGCTGATAAAGTCTAGAAAAGTAAATACCTATTTTTGAAAGGCGTAGATCCGATGAATGAAGAGACACTTGCGCATGTAGACCTTTTCTCAACATTAGACAAGAAGGAATTGCAGGTACTGGCTGGGAGTTGCCAGGAGCGTACCTATGGAACAGGCTCAACCATTTTTACGCAGGGAGATACTGGTGTGGGGCTCTACGTATTGAAGAGTGGGAAGATACGTCTGACGCAGGCAAATGATCCTGATCGAGCGGAAGTAGAGATTGGTGTGATGGGGCCGGGGGAAGTGATGGGTGAGATGGCATTATTAGATGATCTGCCTCGTTCAGCGACGGCTACAGCGCTGGTGGATGCTGATGTGCTGGTGCTGCCAGTGTGGGATTTCCGTGGGGTATTGCGGCAACATCCTGCTATGGCGTTAAAGTTGCTAGCGGCACTCAGTCGTCGCCTGCGCAAGGTGGAGGCACGTAGAAGAGAGTGGTGAGGGGCTGGGGCGCGGTTTACAAGCCCGTGTGGGGGGGTAGGGAGCGCGGTGAACGAAGTGAACAAGCCCATCGTCGTGGTTCGTATCAGGGTTTACAAGCCCGTGTCAGGTATTTCGCGGTGCACCAGTTTTTGTATTTCTTCAAACATCGTTTCGACATCGCCGAAGGAGCGATAGACGCTGGCGAAGCGGATATAAGCGATTTTATCCATGGAGCGCAGACGATCCATCACCAGTTCGCCAATGACGCTGCTGGGGAGTTCCTGTTTGCCGAAGCGATAGAGTTCTTGCTCGATTTCCTCAACGGCATTTTCGATTTCACCGGCGGGGAGTGGACGTTTCTCACAGGCTTTGCGGAGGCCCATAGAAAGCTTCTGGCGATCAAAAGGTTCGCGTCGCTGGTCGCGTTTAATGATCATCAAGTGAAATTTCTCGACGCGTTCGTACGTGCTGAAACGGCCCTTACAATGCTCGCATTCGCGTCGTCGGTGAATAGCGTCGCCGATATCGCGTGAGTCTTTTACGCGAGACTCGGTGCCGCCGCAAAATGGACATTTCATGGAAAAACAGCCCTTCACGTTGCTGGCTCTGACCTCAAACAGGCATAATTATATGTTATTCCCGTGATTACGCTTCCTGGACGATGCCCGTACCTCTGGAGTAGGGAATTACGACTATTTTACCATAGGGCGCAATGAGTAGTGAAAATGCACTAGAGGGGGTGGGGAAGCTCTCCCCACCCTCTCTAAAGCTAGCTCCTCGTAGCGAGCGAGGAGAGGATATCCTGTCAGCGCAGAGCAGGTGTAGGGGCAAACTCCTTGTGGAGAATGCCAGCAGCTTGTTTCTGCTCAGTCCGATCCGGCAGTAAAGTACCCGGGAGAACCGGGTCAGTAGTGACCGGAGGTGTTGCTTGCCCTTGCAGTTGAGGGTGTACTTTTCCTACGTAACCTGAGCGTAAACGTGATCCCTCCCTCCAATATGCGTACCAGTACGGACCATGCCCCTGGCCGTTACGGCAGGTGCTGCATGAGGCCTTACCACACTTACGGTATTGCAACTGATAGGTGATGTGCTGATCACTTGGTATATCTGTCATGAACCACTTACCCTTCCACAAATCAAAAAACTTGAACGTGTACGTAGACACCGTTACTATCATACCATCATTTCATGAACATTGTATGAATTTGTATCTGGCAAGTATGAAACAAAGTTCATAATGTGGGGAGAAATTGTCTGAGTGCTCCTTATCCGGTAACAAGATTTTCATATGGTGTATTTACGTAAACTAATACTATGATAAAGCAGCAGTCGAATGGATAGTGTGAGTAGTATCCTCCTTAAGGTGAAAGTGCTCGTCTTCCCAAAAACGTTTCGCGCGAGATTATGAGGTAGCGACCAGTTTCTCATTAAAGAACGTGCTGCTATAGGAATTTTGGTTTATTGTGATGAGGTTGAGAGTGTAGGACCTTCGCCTATGCTTCAGGGGGAAATGACCTGATGCTATAATGATAATTGCTACCCTGTGAAAGGCTGTCTGTTGTGTTGAGATGTTGTGTCGTTGGTCTGGAAAAGGAAGCGAACTATGCAGATTATTATCAAAGGTAGGCAGATGCAGGTAACGCCGCAGTTGCGGCAGCGCATCGAGCGTAAGGTACAGAGACTTTCTCGTCTGGTTGATGAGGATGCGCGTGTTGAGGTAACGGTATCTGAAGAGCAGACGCGTAGTGCGCGTGATCGTTATTCGGTACAGCTTGCACTTGCCGGAGGGACTCATCCTGTGCGCAGTGAGGTCAGTGCATTAAATGCCAGTATGGCACTTGATCTTGCGTTGGATAAAGTGATGACGCAACTTGGTCGTCAGAAGCAGCGAAAGAGCGCATTGCGGCGGCATCAGCTGGCCCGTGTGCTCTCCCTTTCGCGCTCTGGTCAGCTTTCAATAGTAGAGGAGGAGCGGGAAGAGGAGGAGGAACCCTTTGAGGAAGCGGTCAGTGGCAAGCACAATGAAGAGATCTGGTCACGGATAACGGAGATTCGGCGCTTGCCCACACGACCAATGGATGATCAGGAAGTAATTGCGGAGATGGAGAAGACAGGGGCTGCATTCTATGCCTTCTTTAATACTGAGATGAATGGCGTCAACGTGATGTACCGGTTGGAGGATGGGGGATACGGGTTGCTGGTGCCTTCAGTAGGATAAAGAACTTTCAGTGAGCGGGATACCCGGTAAAGGGTATCCCGCCGGTTTTTTTGCCTTATGAGGAGATATCCGAAAGCAAAACGGGTTAAGTGGATGGGAACATGAGCACCCTGTTGTTGCTCGAATCGGCGACATAGAGATTGCCGTTGCTATCCATCGTCAATCCTTCAGCATCATTGAAGCTGCTTGCACTCACACCGCCGTTATTGGCGGTATTGGAGGAAAAGCTGCCAGCCTGCCCATAGACGTGGGTGGCGGTAGTGCTGTCAATCGGGTAATAGAGCACGCGGTTGTTGCCATCATCTACAACATAGAGATTGTTATTGCAATCAAGCGATACGGCTTGAGGACCATTGAGACTAGTAGCACTAATACCACCGTTGTTGGCGGTAGTAGAAGTGAAGCTGTCAGCCTGTCCATAGACGCGGGTGGCAGTAGTGCTGCCAGACGGGTAATAGAGCACGCGGTTGTTGCCATAATCACCGACGTAGAGACCTCCACTTTTATCAAGAGTGACCCCATCGGGACCATTGATGCTAGTGGCGCTGACACCGCCGTTGTTGGCGGTAGCAGAAGTGAAGCTGCCGGCCTGCCCATAGACGCGTGTGGCAGTAGTACTGCCAGCGGGATAATAGAGTACCCGGTTGTTGTGATAATCACTGGCGTAGAGGTTACCATAGCTATCCAGCGCTATTTCTTCAGATCCAGCAAGGCTAGTGGCGCTGACACCGCCGTTGTTGGCGGTAGTAGAAGTGAAGCTGCCAGCCTGTCCATAGACGCGTGTGGCAGTAGTACTGCCAGCGGGATAATAGAGCACGCGGTTGTTGCCAGTATCGGCAATATAGAGATTGCCACTGCTGTCGAGCACCATCCCCCAGGGTCCATTGAGGCTAGTAGCGCTAACCCCACCGTTGTTGGCGGTAGTAGAAGTGAAGCTGCCGCTCTGTCCATAGACGCGGGTGGCAGTAGTGCTGCCAGACGGGTAATAGAGCACGCGGTTGTTGCTTTCATCACTGATGTAGAGATCACCGCTGCTATCGGTTGCTACTTCCTGAGGGTAATTGAGACTCGTAGCACTGACACCGCCATTGTTGGCTGTAGCAGAAGTGAAACTGCTGCCCTGACCATAGACGCGTGTGGCGGCCGTCAAGGCTGGCGTTCCCGAGCAGAGCGTAAAGAGCGTAAGCTTCACATTGCTAAAGACTGCGCGGTTGCGTGTCTGGTTGTTGTGCGCTGTCACGGCCAGGCCGATCGAGCTGGTGGCTCCCATGGTGAGCGTCACGGCCCCCACTGTGGTCCACGTCATGCCATCGCCAGAGATAAAGCCAGTGATGGTACTGTTGTGCCTGACGAGTTTCAGCAGGTGGAAGCCGTCACCGGGAGACCCGGTTGGATGGTACTCTGTGCATTGGTGGCTCCACGCCACTGAAACGTCACGCTATGATGAGGAGTCAGGGCCAGAAAGACGTTGGTGGCATTGTCGGCCACCGTGTCACGCAGCATGATGCCCGCCTTGGCCCAGCTATCGGTCGCATCCTGGCTCAGCACCCGTGCTACCATCTGCCCATCGCCCGGTAGGTCGTACCAGACGTAGTGAAACTGATCGTGCTGTCCCCAGATATCGCTGCCCGAAGCCCAGATACGATCAGTATTGCCGTTCTCGACGAAGGCTCCAGTATGGCCAACGGAACCAATATCCAGTGCCCCTCGGGATGGGGACGGTGGAGGGAGAACGGGGGTGATTGATCGTGCATATGCCTGCGATGTACCAGCAGCGAAGAGCAGGAGCATCAGGCACAGAGCGCTCTTTAAGAAAATAGGTTGTTGTTTCATGGTTTTCCTTTCAAAGCAAACTACCCACGATACCATTATCCCTCGCTTTAGTATAGGGATGCTTTCCAAATAATGAGAGAGAAAACGAATGCCCGTTTTCGCGTATTTATACCCACATGAACCTACTTATATGGCGGCAAATGATGGAAGATATCAATCATTGATGTAAAGAGGGTTGTAGAAGCAAGAAACGCACAACAGGTGTAGCCTGTCCATAGTTGGGTAAATTTCAGATAACGGAAGATAGTACTTTAGCAGTCAGCAACGATGTCGAAAGACAAGAACTCTATCGTTGCTGACTGCTAAAGCCTCGCGAGAGGTCGTTTTATGAATGATGCTCTATCCGGGTTGACGTACCTTTAATGGATAGCCTGCTTTTTTATTTTATGTGTTCTACAGGGTTTTCTTATGACAGCCCAATTTCAAATTGCCATGGTTGCGGGACCTCATGCTCGAACTGAGCGAGTGGGTCCACCGCACGAATAGTGAGCACACGCGCTTCCGATGATGGCAGAGGGCGGAAGCGAGCGTTTCCCAGGTAGACGGCATTATTTGGGCCACTGGCCAGTTCTGGGTGAGCCAGGAGGATGCCTCCTCGTTCTCCCGTCCATTGTGTGCCTGTATCGTCTTTCAAGAAGAAAATGATGCGTGGTACAAAAGCAAAACCGGTGCTAAAGGGAGGTCTAATCCAGAGGTAATGGAGTTCAAAGTGTGACTGGTAGTAGTGTAACCGGTGTAATATCAGCGTCATGCCCTGCTGTTTCTGTTCCAATTCCAGCATAACAATGCGTAGAGGTTCATTGCGTGTTGGAGACGATGAGCGTTCCTGGGTCTGAAGTTGTGGAGAGGCAACGACCACAGGGGGGCGTGATGCTAATTCCAGTGCTTTCGCAGAAAAAGGAGTTGCATCATGGAGAATTTCATTACACAGTTGTAGACAATCGTCGCAAATGTATGCTGCCCCTGGTCCCGCTATCATGCGGCGTACTTCTGAAGAATGACGACCACAGAACGAGCAGCGAGCCATTGACCGATCAAAACTCATAAAGCCTTCCTTTTAGTTGAACAAGCAATCAGCCTTTCTTCTGTATGCGTAATGCAGCGACTGCCTCAGTATGCAATCCCAGACGTTCAAGCTGAGAAGCATGAGCTTCCCATTCCAGAGAGTCGTCCAGTGGGGTAAGTTGTGTAGAAACCTCAGGTACGGCAGTTGCAACCTTCAAGTCGGTAGCATCAGCGATCCCGCTATGAGTTTTGCCGTTGAGCCTGGGTGCTTCCTCCTCCTCGATCATAAACGAGGTATCTCTGGTTCCATATTTTCGTTGTAAGGCTAATTCTATTAAATGATCGGCAAAGTGTGGATTTTTCGGTAAGAGCGAGCCGTGCAGGTAGGTTCCAAAGGTATTGCGATAGATTGCGCCTTCGCCGGAGTCTTCGCTGTTATTGCCACAACCTTTTAAGACCTTGCCTAGCGGTTTTGCTGTTCCCAGGTAGGTACGTCCACCATGGTTTTCAAAACCGACGAGAGACATACCGTTCCAGTTGATGGCGATATCGCCAATGCAACGGGATTGATGGGGGCCTTTAGAAATCGTCCAGGCATCGAACACGCCGAGTCCCCGCATATCGGGTCCGTTGGCCGGGCGATAGTAGTTTGCCAGTAACTGATAGCCACCACATACCGCCAGGACCGGCATATCATCTTCAATGGAGGCCCATAAGCCAATGCCTTTGATCTCATAGAGATCCTGGGCGACTGGAGCCTGCTCGCGATCCTGTCCACCACCGATAAACAACAGATCATATTCATCTGGAGCCAGGGCATCACCGATACCCAGGCCAACTACATGTAATTCAATGCCGCGTTGTTGGCAACGTCGGTGCAAGGTGACGATATTACCACGATCTCCATACAAATTCAATTGATCCGGATATAAATGTCCTAGTGTCAACGTGAGAGAGGTTGCAGAACTGGTCATTACGCATCCCGTCCTTCCCAGTAATGTGGTGTGAGTCCACGTTCCTCTAACTCACGATGAACTTCCAATAAACCAGTATACGTTGGTACTATAAACAAAGTTTCGCCTATAGGAGTTTGTTCAAGTGCACTATCTAATGCTCTTTTCAGTCCATAAGTGCGTGTGACGAAAGGTACATCTGAAGATGGCTCTTCCTCTGTTTGGGGTTGTGCTGATTTTGGTGTCTGCTTTATTCTTCGTTGGGACTGTGGGGGACGTTGGGGATGTGGAGTTTCAGCGCGTGCAGCTCGCAGTGGAAAAGAAGGCACAATCGTCATCGCATTCTCTGAGAGGCCAGCATATTTCAGGCGCAATGCCAGGTCAAGGGCACGTGTTCCAGATACTACCAGCGTTTGTGTCAGGTTGATAGTGCGTTCAAAATCGACATCCCAGATCCAGGAAATATCGCGGCCATCAGCAGTGTTATCATTCAGGACGAACAAGATGTGGCGTGGAGTACCCTGACTGAAGAGTGTACGTAACACTTCGTTGAAGCCCGTTGGATTTTTTGCCAGGAGCAGGCGCAGTGTCCGTCCATCGGCCTGTACGCGTTCGCCGCGTCCAAAGACGGGTTTTGATTGTTCGATGCCACTGCTGATGGGTTCCCAGTCCATATCTAATGCCAGGGAAGCCGTAATCGCGCCAAGTGCATTATAGATATTATAAAGCCCCGGGAGGGGGATAATTATCTCGTGTTGTTGGGCTGGAGTAACGATCTGCATATGTTGGCGATCAAAACTCTCCATCGTTACCTGGCGAGCGCGTATATCGGGTTGGGGACGCTGCAGGTCGCACTCGGAGCAATGATAATGCCCCATATGGCTATAGAAGCGTGCATCGTAAACGAATTCGCCGCCACACCGTGGGCAGGTTCGTGTATCCAGAATCTGGTAACGGGCAAGAGCATCAGGTTGCGTCAGCATATCCAATGAAAGATCATCAATACCGTAGTAGAGTACTTTGCCAGAGAACGCTTCGCCCAGGAAAGCAATGCCAGGATCGTCGGCATTGAGTATCAGTGTTGTCGTTTCTGGAAGTTGACTGATCGCTTTACGCCAGAGGGCAGCAACGCTATCGACTTCGCCGTAGCGGTCGAGTTGATCACGAAAGAGATTGGTAAAGACGAGAATGCGTGCTGAGAGCGCCTGGACAAGGTGAGGTAGAGCTGCTTCATCGATCTCCAATATAGAGATGGCATGACCAGAACGCCGCAAGCTTCCGTTGGGTTGAGCGCGGATGACGAGAGAACTGGCCACGCCGCGCATCAGATTCGAGCCTTCTCTATTGCGCCAGACGCGCAGACCGCCATCGCGCAGAATGGCGGAGATAAAACTGCTCGTCGTCGTTTTACCATTTGTGCCTGTAACAAGGACGCTACCATATTCAAGTTGAGTCGCCAGGTGTTCCACAATATTGGGATACACACGTTGTGCCACAATGCCAACGATGCTGGTACCTCCACCGACGTGGAAGCGACGACTGAGGGCACCGGCTGTGCGACCTGCGACGACGGCCAGACCAGCACGCAAAGAAGGCCGACTCTTCTTTCTAAAAGGACGGCGGCGTGGCGGAGGCGGAGTCGCATCTACCTCGCGTTCTTCCTGTGATGGTGAAGTCTCTTGCGAGACGGGTGGTCTTTCTTTTGGCATACGTTGCGATCCCTCCGAGTTGGCGCTCCTATATTTTTCCACTATAGTATTGGAAGAATAGCATGCATGGCCTTGACGGTCAAGGTATAGCGTAACGAAAGACGCAACGAACAGATAGTTGAGGTTGGTTATTATGGAGAGGAGGGGACGAATATCGGCAAGTGCAAAAGTACTTTTCAATCACGTCTGGACAATGGAAGGAGACTTTCTGTTCGTTATTTGCAGAGAGGGATAGAATTCAGAGGAATATAACGCTTGCGTAGTTATGATAAAATACCTCCGAATTGCAATACCAGCTTTTGAGATGGAAAAGCGAGCTGTTTCAGAGTTGTTTCAAGAGAATAATTTTGCCAGGATGTAGGGAAGGTTGGGATAGCCTCTTGTCAAAGTATGCTATTCTATGCTGAGAAAAGATCTCGTGAGCGTGCGGTTTCAATATTGAGTAAGAGGGTCGAATGACAAAGAAACTAGTGATTGTAGAGTCGCCAGCTAAAGCGAAGACAATAGAAAAATTTTGGGACGTGATTACACAGTCCTGGCTTCGATGGGCCATATTATCGACCTGCCTAAAAAAGGCCTGGGAGTGAATACACGGAAGGATTTCGCGCCGCAGTACGAGGTGATTGAAAAGAAAGACCGACTGATCGATGAGCTCAAAGCGGCCTCAAAACGTGCCGACGAAGTGTACCTGGCACCAGACCCGGATCGTGAAGGAGAGTTTATTGCCTGGTCGCTGAAGAATATCCTGGGGTTACAGAATCCACATCGCGCCGTTTTTCACGAGATTACCAAACGAGCAGTGCAGGATGCGATCAAGAAGCCGCGTGAAATCGACGAAGATCTGTTTAATGCCCAGCAGGCCCGTCGTGTCCTTGATCGTCTGGTTGGGTATAAGATCAGCCCGTTACTCTGGCGACGTATTCAATCGGGGACCAGCGCCGGGCGTGTGCAGTCGGTTGCGTTGCGCCTGATCTGTGATCGAGAAGCAATCATTCAGGCGTTTGTGCCCGAAGAGTACTGGAGTATTACTGCCACGCTCAGTAAGCAGAAACAGACAGAGCGTTTCGAGGCTATATTGATCAGCAGACTGAAGGATATCACTTCTCTGGTCGCTGAGGATGGCAATGGAGAGAGTGAGGAGGCGACGGGAACTGGCGAGGGACTGAATGGAACTGATAGCGGCAAGGGAGCGAAAGCAAGAGCGGAGAAGGGGCGCATAAAGATCAGCTCAAAAGAAGAATCTGATACTATTCTGGCTGAACTGCAGGGTGCGACGTACAGTATTCTCAAGTATGAGGAACGTGAGCAGAAACGCCAGCCTTATCTGCCATATACGACGAGCACGATGCAACAGGATGCCTCGGTGCGGCTCTACTTTAAGCCAAAGAAGACAATGAGCCTTGCGCAGCAGCTTTACGAGGGCATTGAGCTTGGCGCGCGAGGACATCAAGGTCTAATCACCTATATGCGTACCGACTCAACACGTATCTCGGATGAGGCGCAGACGAATGTCAAGAAGTATATCAACGACGAGTTTGGGCAGCCGTACGTGGGTCCGGGGCGTATCGCCAAAGCCAAAGCCACAACGCAGGATGCACACGAAGCCATTCGCCCTACCGATGTTACGCTCACCCCACAGATCGTCAAATCGCACCTTACTCCTGAGCAGTTCAAGCTCTATAATCTGATCTGGCGACGTTTCGTAGCAAGCTTTATGGCACCCGCTGTATTCGATACCGTACGTGTTGATATTGTGGCAAAGCAGTATGTCTTCCGCGCCACTGGCTCCAACCTGAAGTTTCAGGGATTTTATGCCGTATGGCCTCGTGAAGAGGACGAGAAACTGCTGCCGAAGATGCAGGTTGGCGAAGCGCTTGATTTGCATGCATTGAAGCCTGAACAGCATTTCACGCAACCACCTCCCAGGTTTACGGAAGCAAGCCTGATTAAAGAGCTTGAGGAACAAGGTATCGGGCGGCCAAGCACGTATGTACCAATCATTAGTACTATTCAGGATCGTGGGTATGTCGAGCAGGATCAGCGGCGCTTTGTGCCAACGTGGCTGGGAGCAACTGTCAACGAAGTCATGAACAAGCATTTTCCTGATATCGTCGATACTGGTTTCACGGCTGGTATGGAGCGTGAACTGGATGATGTCGAGGAGGGACGACGCTCCTGGACAGAATTTCTGCACAGCTTCTATGGTGACTTTAAAGAAACGATGAAGAAGGCTGAAGCCGAGATGAATCGGGTGCAGAAGCCATTGGAGGAGTTGGAGGAAACCTGCCCTGAATGTGGGCGTAACCTCGTCATTCGTACAGGGCGTTTCGGGCGTTTTATCTCGTGTTCAGGATTTCCCGAATGCAGCTACCGGCGTTCTGTTGTCAACAAAACTGGCGCGTTCTGTCCGCTCTGTCACGGAGACCTGGTAGAGCGCAAAACGCGGCAGAAGAAGCGAGTTTTTTACGGATGTGGCAACTATCCAACCTGTAACTTCGCGATCTGGGATAAACCAGTGCCAGAGCCGTGCCCTAAGTGTGGAGGGCTGATGGTAGTAACACGGCCAGGGCAGGATCCTGTCTGTTATCAGGAAATCATCGTGCCCCAGCGCAGTGCTGAAGAAAAACCTCTACAGGATGGCAAACAAAAAACTACCCGTAAGAAGGCAACCAGGGTAGGGAGTGAAGTATCCAACGGAACTACGGCCAGCCCTACACGGCGTGTTTCAACCCATAAGAAGGTAACTGAGGAAGAGACTGGCCTGGATGCTACCACTGGCAATGGAACTACGAAAGCAACAAAGAAGACGGCTGTGTCACGCCCTGGTGCCACAACGACTGCCCGAGCAACCAGACGAGCCCCTGCTACCCCAAAGAAAAGTACAAAGAAAACGAGTGCGACAGCAAAAAAAACTACGAATAGTAGGACGAAAACTCCCCAGTAATCGATAGATACAGAAGTACTAGAGAACCTGGTGAACGTTCATGGGAATATAGATTTCCGGGCGTTTTTCCTGAGGAAAGGAGGGGCTGAAATACAACAGCCGCTCCTTTTTTATGAGGAGCGGGTATTTGTTGATTGAGAAGAAAAATTGCATTACCGCAAAATTTCTTCTACTTCGTGCTGACAGTCGCGCTACTGTTGTGGCTGTCCTTCTCCTAAAATCTTGCTTACCGTTTCACGTTTGATGCGATAAGCCTGTCTCTTGTTCATATGAGGCAGGACAATTGCCTCAAGTGCCCCCTGCTGAACCCAGCGCCGTACGGTTGTGCCGTCAACGCGGAGAAGCTGTGCAACTTCCGAAATGGTCATTAGATCGCTCATTTGTTTTTACTCCTTGTTAGTAATCAATGTTTCTATGTACAACCGCTCTATAAACTGTGCTTAATCCCTGAGTAGATTAAGCAAATCTTTCAAGAGGCGGCTATACACTAACTTTAAGTCATATTGTATAACAATATATATATTTTGTAAAGTGCCAGTGCAAGAATAGGGGAAACAGCAAGTGTTTTGGAAGTGCTGATGCTGACGTAACAAAATTTCAAGGCTGCTATTTGATAGATGTACCTTCGTTCCTGAGTGCTTCTATTAGTTTACCGGTATATCTTATGTAACTTGTGCGCCTGTGGCTTCTACCCTGTTTCTTTCCGTCCTCACTCATAGCATAGTTGGAGACACAATGCAGTTGTTTGCAATGCAGTGGCTTTCCACGTATTTTCAGAGAGAGAGGAACACGTGGGGGAAATTGTTTGGAATGAGGGTGAATGTGATATAATTTCACGATAATTGAGTGATTTTCCCAATTGAAGGGAAATGCAGCAATTATTGGAGGATTACATGCCGCATGCTGTGACGCTGATTCCTGGTGATGGAACGGGACCGGAAATTACTGAGGCCACACGCCGGGTTCTTGAAGCGACGGGGGTCCAGTTCTCGTGGCATATGCGCCAGGCGGGAGCGGAGATGCTGGAAAAGTATGGGACAGTGTTACCAGACGAGGTGATCGAGTCGATTAAGCAGACGCGAGTGGGGTTGAAGGGGCCTATCACGACACCCGTTGGCAAAGGTCAACGTAGCGCAAATGTCACCTTGCGCAAGAAGCTCGATCTCTATGCCAATCTGCGTCCAGCGAAAACCTATCAGGGTCTACGTTCTCGTTATGAAAATATTGATCTGGTGATTGTGCGCGAAAATACTGAAGATCTGTACTCCGGTATTGAATTTCAGAAAGGGACACCTGAGTACGAAGAGATGCTGGAGACTATCGCTCGCACGACTGGTCATCATCTCGATCCTGATTCCGCAATGAGCATCAAATATATCTCGGTGGCGGCCACACGCCGTATTGTAAAGTTTGCATTTGAATATGCTCGTGCCAATAAGCGACGGAAAGTTACTGTGGTCCATAAAGCGAATATTATGAGACTTTCTGATGGCCTATTCCTGGCAACGGCTCATGAGGTAGCGAAAGAATATCACGATATCCAGTACGAAGATCGCATTGTGGATAATATGTGTATGCAACTGGTACAAAAACCTGAACAGTATGATGTGCTTGTGTTGCCAAATCTCTATGGCGATATCATTTCTGATCTATCGGCGGGGTTGATTGGTGGATTGGGCGTTGCGCCGGGCGCAAATATTGGAACTCACTGCGCCGTTTTTGAGCCAGTCCATGGAAGCGCACCGAAGTATGCTGGCCAGAATAAAGTGAATCCGATGGCGATGATGTTTTCGGGCGTGATGATGCTACGTCACCTCTGTGAGAGAGATGCGGCGCAACGCTTAGAGAAAGCGTTGACGCAGATCATTGCCGAAGGGAAAAACGTCACCTATGATCTGAAGCCGCGTCCGGATGATCCAACCGCTGTGGGCACTATCCAGGTTGCTGATGCCGTTATTGAAAAATTACAAAAGCTTTAACGTAGGGTTATCTACGCTCTCTACTTGTGGGCCAGAATACTTAAACAAAACGGCGTGTCAGCATATGTGCTCTCCATTCAGACAAAAAAGACAACGAGCCTGGAATACCGTAGCAACGTATTCCAGTATACAATCTCTCATCCCCTTTTCAACTCAACGTGCTCCCTTGCCGGATGAGGTTCCTCACTCTTGCACAGAAGGTCGCTTGAGCCTGTACTACCCAATTCTGGGAACACCTATGTCGCCGCCCTTGCGCCACTTGTGACGAGCCTGAATATAACGGACGGTGCCGGACCGCGAGCGCATCATGATAGATGATGTGCGGGCACCCCAACCGAAATATTGAATGCCATCGATCAATTCGCCACTGGTGATACCGGTTGCGGCGAATGAGACATCATTGCCTTTCACCAGATCATCTGTGCGGAAGACCTGTTCGAGATCAATGCCATCGCCTTTGAGTTTTTCGCGCTCCTGCTCGTTGCGTGGCCAGACTTTGCACTGAATTTCGCCACCGATGCATTTGATTGCCGCCGCTGCAAGGACCGCTTCAGGTGCGCCACCTATGCCTATCATTACGTCAATACCTGTATAATCTTCCATTGCAGCCTGGATGGCAGCGGCTACGTCACCGTCGGTAATCAGACGAATACGCGCTCCCACCGCACGAACCTGTTTGATGAGCTCTTCATGGCGCGGACGATCCAGGGTGACAACAGTCAGATCATCGATATGAGCTTCGCGCACACGTGCAATACGATCCAGGTTGACAGCCACCGGAGCATTAATATCTATGACATGCTTCATCGCAGGGCCGACTGCGATCTTTTCCATATAATATACTCCCGGGGGAGCGGCATACATTGTCCCGCGTTCAGCCGTTGCCACAACCGCCATCGCGCCCGGAAGACCCAGTGCTAGCAAGCGCGTACCATCAACAGGATCGACGGCTACGTCAACTTCTGGCGAATTGCCATTGCCCACACGCTCACCAATATAGAGCATAGGGGCTTCATCCTTCTCCCCCTCGCCGATAACCACGATGCCATCCATATCGACACCATCAAGGGCTGGCCGCATGGCGTCAACGGCGGACTGGTCAACCATCTCCTTATTGCCTTTTCCCATCCAGCGCCCTGCGCTCAGTGTAGCGGCCTCAGTGACACGAACCAGCTCCATCGCCAGATTACGTTCTTTGGTACGAGAGTGCTCAAGGGTATCTTCTAATTGCATGTATTATCCTCCTAAATGCGGGGTATTTCACATGTGTACGTAACGCGGCTGTGTGCGGCAATGTTCCGCAACCATAATAGCGCGTAAGCGCTCTACTGCCTCCTCAAGCTGTCCTTGTCGATTTTCAATAACATAGTCATAATAATCACGCTGTGCCAGTTCATTCTGCGCATCAAGGAGGCGGCGTTGGCGCTCCTGTTCTGTCTCGGTCTGACGCGCAATAAGGCGCTTAACAAGCTCTTCTACGGAGCCAGGGGTCAGGAAAATAAAAATAGCGCCCGGTAGCTTTTTGCGCACCGTTGCCGCGCCCTGTACATCTATCTTCAGCAATACATCATGGCCTGCCTGAAGATGCTCTTTGATTTTTTGAAGTGGTTGCCCATACCAGTTGCCATGCACACGGGCATATTCGAGTAGTTCATTGTGGGCGATCATCGAATCGAATTTTTCCTGGTCAACAAAATAATAGGGATGCCCATCGTATTCGCCTGGACGAGGAGTGCGTGTAGTAACGGATGCGACGACGTGAAAACCCATACCCTGCTCTTTGAGGGCATTAATTACGGTATCCTTCCCGGTGCCCGATGGCGCTGAAAGCACAAAAAGCAGACCCTGTTTGAGGGATTGCTCCGATATGGTATCCTTTTGAGGTAGAGTTGGCTGTGTCTCCAGTTGCATATTCTTCTTCCTGGTGTTGCTCAAACGAAAAGAGAGGGTTGATGTACGAACAGACAACTTGTTCTTCAACGAGCATGCGCAACAACATGGGCGTGCCTGGATGAATGCGTGCTCATAATTGTATTGTACAACATCAATTCTATATCACGGAAATTAAGGGAAGATGGTCAGAGAAAGCTTTGCAGCGGAGAGGAAATAGATAGGAAGAGCCTATGTATGTTGATGCTATGACGTTGGCAGCCGTTGCCGATGAATGGGAAGTGTTGTTGGCCGGAGCTCGCATTGATACGATTATCCAGCCAACAGAGTATGCATTGGCACTTCAATGCTATGTACCTGCTCGCGAGGGGCAGGGAGGACAGAATCGTTGGGTGTATCTCTCCGCTCATCCACAGATGGCACGGACGCACTTGACCGCGCTCAAACCACAGAAGATTGCCAGTGAGCCCCCGCCGTTCGTAATGCTTCTGCGTAAGCATCTGGAAGGCGCACGTATTGAAACCATCGAACAGCCACGTTGGGAGCGCGTTCTGCAGATTATTGCCGGGTATCGTAACGGGCCGGAGGGCAGCGAACATGTACGCTTTCGCCTGATCATCGAGGTGATGGGACGCCTCAGTAATATTATCCTTTGCGATGAAGCCGGAATGATTCTGGGCAGCCTCAAACGTATTGGCTCTGATGTCAACCGCTATCGTGTGATTGCAACTGGCATTCCATATGTACCACCACCCACGCAACAACGCACTCTGGCAGGTAAGACACTCCCACGTCTTGAGCCTACCAGCGTAACCGCTGCACAGTTGTCCATTGCTTATGAGGGAGAGCGTACCGGCGGCGAGGAGCTTCCTCCTGCAAAAAAAGGCAAACGAGCAGCAGAGCAAGCGAAGCTGTGGCAATTGCTCACTCGGCACCTGATGGGATTTAGCCAATTGCTGGCACGTGAAGTTGTCTATCGTACAACAGAAGATAGTGAGACGCCACTAGAAAAAGTCGATGATGCAGTGTGGGAAGAACTGGCCTGGAACGTACGCGATCTCTCAGCGGTATTTGATACGCATCGCTGGCAGCCGCAGCTTGCTGAGCGTTTTCCAGCAGGAGGTGAGGAGAAGGGGAATACAACTCCCATTGCATTTGCGCCTTATGTCCTGGAGCAGTATGCACATGTGCCTGATGTACGAATACGTCACTCTCCTTCTATCAATGTGCTGCTAGATGACTATTACGCACGCACAGAATGGCGCGATGCTATGGAAGGTGTACGCACACCTTTACGCAAGATATTGCAGACTCAGCGTGATCGTTGTAAGCGCAAAGCCGAACTTCTGCAACATGAGATGGCGGCATCGGAAGAGGCAGCCCGTTATCGACTCCAGGGTGATTTGCTGCTGGCTCATCAACACGAGATTCAGCAGGGATTGAGCAACATCACCTTGCAAAATTTCTTTAACGGGGATGAGAATGAGATGGTGACAGTACCACTTGATCCACGCTTCGACGCAATAGGAAATGCCAATCGCATGTTCAATAAATATCATAAACTACGTCGTGCGCTTGAGCTATTGCCTGCTCAGATTGAGCAAAACACTGTTGAACTGGCGACAATCGAGCAATTGCTGGCTGACCTTGCTCTGGCCGAGACGCCAGCCGAAGTTGGGTTAGTCAAAGCCGAAGTGCAGTCGGCTGGCTATATACGAGGGAAAGCGCAGGATAAGAAGGCGCTCAAAACCGCGAAGAAGGGTAAGGGAGGGAAGCAGGCGAAAGGTAAAGCGGTACCGCCTGGCGGCGGTGTTCCACTGCATGTACAGAGCGACGACGGATTTACGATTCTGATTGGCAAGAATAGTCGGCAGAATGAAGATGTTACCTTTCATCAGGCAAGCGCAAATGATCTCTGGCTGCATGCGCGAGGCGTTCCAGGGGCTCATGTGATCATCAAGGCGGCTGGACGCGAGGTGCCTCGTCGCACTCTTGAGCAGGCCGCACGCCTGGCCGCTTACTATAGTCAGGCCCGTGAAAGTACAAGTGTACCAGTCGATCATACGCTGCAACGTTATGTGCGCCACATGAAAGGCGGTGGCCCCGGCATGGTTATCTATGAGCGTGAACGCACAATCCACGCCGAACCTGATCGCGCTGGATCGAGGTAGGGGCCAGATTTATCGCGCCCGTAGGGAGAGGAATATGCCATTGTATGGATGAGCTGTTACACATGTTACATAGGATCGTTGAATATATAGGTAATAGGTCAATGAATATATAGGTAATAGGTGGAGGAAGAGTAACTAGAAATATATCTTCAAGAAAAGAAGCTCAAGAGAGGAATGCTCAATATGGCCTACCGGGCTGGACAAAAGCTGGGGAACTATCAACTAGAGCGTTTATTGGGGCATGGTGGTTTTGCTGAGGTTTATCTAGGAAAACACATCTATCTCCATACCCAGGCTGCGATCAAAGTACTACAAAGGCAATTGAGTGACGAGGCATTAGAGAAGTTTTTACAAGAAGCAAGAATTATTGCCAGCTTGAAACATCCTCACATTGTGCGCGTACTGGAATTTGGTATCGAGGAGCAGCATCCATTTCTTGTTATGGCTTATGCACCTCATGGAACGCTACGACGATGCTATACCAGGGGCAAAATGCTCCCACCTCGCATTATTGCACCTTATGTCAGGCAGGTTGCAGATGCTTTACGCTATGCTCATGAGCGCAAGATTATTCATCGCGATGTAAAGCCCGAGAACATGCTCCTGGATGATGACAACACTGTGCTGCTTAGCGATTTTGGTTTAGCAATGCGGGAGCGTAGCACGTATCATAGCGTACATTCTACCGATAGTGCCGGAACGATGATTTATATGGCTCCCGAACAGTTGCGAGGGAAACCCTGTACCGCAAGCGATCAATATGCGCTGGGAGTTGTCATGTATGAGTGGCTGTGTGGTTGCTTGCCATTTGATGGTCCTGATATCAGCGTTGTGGTACAGCATTTGCACGAGCCGCCGGTACCTTTGCGAGAACATGTACCGACACTTCCGCCGGAAGTAGAAGCGGTGGTGCTGAGGGCGCTAGAGAAAGAGCCGAAGCAACGTTTTGCCAGTGTGCAAGAACTGGCGGCGGCCTTTGAAGAGGCATGTAAAGATTTGCCTGTACCAGAAGAATTCGCTATGATCCCACTTATGGATGCGTCAGGAGCGGAAGATTCCGAATCTGGGGAGTGGCAGCAAGAATCTCTATCTAGTGGGCTAGTAGATCTGTTGCCGGGTCCTGTTCAGGAAAAGGTGGCATCAGATAATAGAGCAACTCCTGGATTATCCTGGTCATCGCATTACTCGTCTCTACAACCTTTATCTCTATCCGCAACGCTGAATATGACTATGTCAGCGCAGGATAATGTTACCGATGCTACCATTTCTACCACCTTACCACAGCGTAGAACACGTATTTCGAGAAGGACGATGATTGCTGGGATAGTAGGAATCGGTGCGATAGCAGGCGGAGTCGGTATCTGGCGTTTGAGTTCTGGTGGAATGGGTGTATTATCTCGCAGTGTGCAAGGCGATCAGAGGAGCTCTGGCGCGTCACCTTCTTCGTCCACTACTACTAATCGAACATCCGCTACTACTGGGACAACTGGTACAAGAGGGTCATCTGGATCGTTGCCTGCAAGTGGTAATGGGGCAGGGAAGAATGGTACTACGAACTCTTTTCCCACAGGTAAGAGTGGTGGGGTGACAGGAGCTTCTACACCTTCTCCGTCCTCTTTATCCAGTGGTGGTAATCCTGCACTAACCAGTACTCCTGATACTTCTGGTGGTTCTTCTGGAGTGACCCCTACTGCTACGAATGTAGCAGGTGCTCCACAAGCGACGGCCTTGTCAGTCCAGATGAGTGTTTCATCCGTTATACAACAAAACTCTGTCGTACCTATATCGGTGATAACCAATCTCGGAAATATAGCTTTTGATGTTACTGCCGATTTTTACTATACTGATAACAGCGGTAACACTCAGCATACCCAACATGCAAATATCAATGGCAATACAACTGATAGTAGTGGGAATGCTACTATAAACTGGCAAAGCTGGTTCATTCCTCCTGGCCAATTGAAAAAAATGAAAAATCCGATAGTTGTATTTCAGGCTATCGCTACGGATACTAATGGGAATCCAGTCTATTCGCAAACTGCTACTGCGCAAGTGCAGTAGTATTTCCAGTTTCTAGCGTTCCCTCGATGAACCGATCCCCATCTCTTCACGATATTTTGTTACCGTTCGCCGGGCCATCGGGATGCCGCGGCTGCTGAGCAAGCGTGCCAGTTCATCGTCGCTCAAGCGGTGACGGGGTGTCTCAGAAAGGATGAGTTCGCGCAGAACATCTTTGACACCCAGAGAGCCGTCGAAGAAGTCTGAGAAGGGTATCAGGCGGCCATTGGGGAGCAGAGCATATTTGTTGGCGGTGGCACGGCTAACGGTCCCTTCATCCAGATTGAGGCGTGTGGCAACTTCGGCTCGTGTGAGGGGACGCAGATAGCGTACGCCCTTCTCTAGAAATTCACGCTGGTAATCGACGATCATCTCTGCAACGCGACGGAGTGTACGCCAGCGGCGTTGTATACATTCAACGAAGAAACGCGCTCGATCATTATTTTGATGCAGATAGTGTTGGAGTTCTCCATTTGGAGCGGGCTCTGCTGGTGAGCCAGGATAACGGGTGTTGACGCGGAATTTATAGCGCTTCTCCTCAATAAGTTCAACCTCAAAGCCTATTTCGCCTTTGCGGATAATTACATCTGGTCGTATATAGGTTGTACTACTGGCGAGGGATTGCGAGCCATTGTTCTCTTGATAGGTGAGAGCAGGGAATGGGTGCAGCATACTGCGAATATACTGATAGGCCTGGCGTATTTCCTGCTCAGGCTGTTTGAGTTGACGTGCAATCTCGTGAAACTGGCTATGTCCCAGTTGGTCAAGGTAGCGGTCGATCAGGACAAAGGCCAGGGGATGAGGTGTACTTTGCTCACTCAGAGCCTGAAGCTGGATAAGCAGGCACTCGCGCGGATTGCGTGCTCCAATTCCCAGTGGCTCTAATGTGTGCAGTTGACTCAACACATATTCAACACGCTCAAGAGGAACCTCAAGATGCTCGGCGATCTGCTGTGTACTGATTTCCAGGTAGCCACGCTCATTCAGATTTCCCACCAGCTGTTCGGCGATGAGAGCGTCGTCCGGTGGGATAAGCGCTTCCAGGTGCTGCAGGAGCATCTCGCTCAATGTTTCATTGGTTGCAATGCGGGCCATGGGATCGTACGCATCATCGCCGTCGATCTCGATAAAGCCGTAGTTATCGATATCGTAGGGCGCTTGCTGCTGAACTGTCCAGGGCTCGCTACTCAGTTCATATAGAGGAGATGGTTCAGGTTCAGGTGGAAGTGGCTGCGTAAACTGCTCCTGAGGTGAAAAGTAGCCGCAGGCAGTACATACATTTCCATAGATGCGAGTACCACAAAAGAGGCAGATGCGTTGCTCGGTGATGTCGAGGGCGGGATTTTCCATCTGCTCCTGATTAATCGCGTGCTCTAGTTCATCTGCGGATAGATGTAAAATAGTGCTTGACGTAATCAGCCTTGCGCTGACACGTAAAGTCTGTTCTGGCCTTGGAGTTGGTTCTAACCTCATGCATCAATCCTCCCTTCACCTCTCTGCAATCCATAGTATCTTAGAATGGGTCTGAAGTCAATTCAATCACTTCTAAGATACTGCTTAAATCCATCCTCGGCTCACCAGGGCGATGCGTGCTGCCTCCTGCTCTGCAGTTTGTTTGTTGCGTCCTTGCCCTGTACCCGCGATCTGGTCACCCAGCAAGACTTCAACAGTAAACTCACGATTATGCGATGGGCCTTCCTGGCTGACCAGGCGATAGGAGGGAGTGATCCCATCGCGTGCCTGGGCTAGTTCCTGAAAGAGCGATTTATTATCTTTAAACAGACGTTTGCTAATAATTGTTTGGGCGAGTGGTGTCAGGCGCGGGAGCAGGAAGCCCTGAACGGCAGCCAGACCTTGATCGAGGTAGATAGCGCCCAGTACAGCTTCGAAGGCAGAGGCAAGCACCCGTTGGCCTCCACCACTATGCTGCTCGCCTTTGCCCATGAGGAGAAAAGCGCCCAGATTGATCTCACGGGCAAAATTTGCCAACGTCTCTGTACGCACCAGGATAGCGCGGGCATCGGTTAGCTCGCCTTCCGCAAGGTTGGGGAAGGTGCGATAGAGAAATTCGGCACTTACCAGGGCCAGAATGGAATCTCCTCAGAAACTCCAGGCGTTCATTGGAAGTCTGGCCCTCACCAGCTGTCTCATAGATATAGGAACGATGTGTCAGGGCAAGTGTCAGGAGCCGGGGATTCTGAAAGTGTATTCCCAGCACAGTTTCTAAACGTTCGTGCATCAACATACCTCTAACCGCACATGAGCCTCGTCTGCAACCCGTTCCGTGACCTCGCCGATCTGCCAGAACATAACATCTGGTGCCAATGATTGCAAGGAAGGCCAGAGAGCTGGATCGATGGCTGCAAACAATCCTCCCGATGTCTGTGGATCCCAGAGAATCTCACGTTCAATAGGACTTAATCGCTCATGAATACGAACATGGGATGTGAGATAAGTTTCGTTGCGCCGCGCTCCACCAGTTATGCTGTCCTGCTCTATATAATGGCGTATGCCTGGAAGCAAAGGGAGTTGTGCGAAGTCGAAGCGCATCCCTGTTCGGCTTTGCACTGCCATTTCCCAACTGTGACCGAGTATACCGAAGCCAGTGATATCGGTGACGGCATGTACACCACTACCGGCCTGTACCAATACTTCGCTTGCGCGGCGATTGAGACGTTGCATTGATTGAAGTGCTGCCTGAAAATCATCATCCGTTACTATATCACGCTTATGTGCTGTGGTGATGATTCCTGTGCCCAGCGGTTTGCTTAAGATCAGGAGATCGCCGGGTTGAGCGCCGCCCTTTGTCAGAATATGTTCAGGATGAACGATTCCTGTGACGGCTAGACCATATTTGGGTTCGCTATCGATCACGGTATGACCACCTGCGACGGCACCTCCTGCCTGTGCGACGATATCGCGTCCTCCGCGCAAAATCTCGCTAAGAAGACCAGTATCCAGGTCTCCGGGCCACGCAACCAGGTTAATGGCCATAAGTACCTGCCCACCCATCGCGTAGACATCGCTCACAGCATTAGCGGCAGCAATGGTTCCAAATATATAGGGATCATCAACCACAGGCGGAAAGAAGTCCGCTGTGCTGATAATCGCTTGCTGCTCGTTGACGCGATAGACGGCGGCATCATCGATATTCTGTAACCCTACCAGTAAATCGGGCAAGGTGATCTGACTTGTAAGTGGGTTCAGAACCTGCGCGAGTGTTCCTGGCCCCATTTTCGCTGCGCAGCCGGCGCAACTGGCGAGTGCAGTGAGACGAATTTTGGAATTTGTTGTCATAAAATTGCAGTCCTTGGTAAATGCCTGTTCTCGTGTACAGTCGACATTGTAGCGCGTTTTTCGTTGGACCGCAACGGTCATCCATCCACACTTTTTTAGCCGAGCCTATAAGTGTTGCTAGACGCCCTGGACCAGATATGTTACTCTAGGCGGAGTGGATTTGAGGAAGACAGGCAATCGCGGGTCGCAAGGCCCGAGGAAAGTCCGGACTCCACAGAGCAGAATGCTGGCTAACGGCCAGTGAGGGTGACCTTAAGGAAAGTGCCACAGAAACATACCGCCGGAAATGGAGCAGACGCGAAATTTCCGGTAAGGGCGAAATGGTGAGGTAAGAGCTCACCAGCAGACGGGTGACCGCCTGGCTGGGTAAACCCCATTTGGAGCAAGACCAAACAGAGGGAATAGTGTATCAGTACGCTGCTATACTAGCGGGCTGCTCGTCCGTCAACCTTCGGGTTGGTTGCTTGAGGCGTCGGGTAACTGGCGTCCTAGATAGATGATTGCCGCCTATCGCATCGAGAGGTGCTGTGGGTACAGGATTCGGCTTACGGCTTCCTCAACTCCATTACACAAAAACAAAGAGGCTCGGCGTTTTTCTACTCCGGGCCTCTTTTTCTATTGAATATGGCAGTAACAGCGAGAAAAAGCAGAAAGAGAACTGCTATCTGCCCATGCGATCATGATCGACCAGCCAACGAATAAAATTGAGACGACGGCTCTCTTCGACCATTTCGCGATATTCGCTCTGTTCCGCCACATGATCTTTCATATGAATGAGCTGTTCGGCTTCGCTTTCGGAGAAGCCGGACGACAGTAGACGCTGAAAGTCTGTGCCACCGTTTGTTGTATATGGATGGTCAGGCATTTTGGTGATACCCCCCTTACTGAAAAAGAATGGACTACAGGTGTAAGCACGTTCTGAGACCTCAATTGGTCTACTTGTTTAGGTATACGTCTAAACTCCTTCATTGGATACACTAAATTCTATGTTACGAGAACTTGTACTGGTGAACAACATCGATCCACAATGCTTGCAAAGCGGTTTCACATCTTTGGGAGAGTGCTTTGAGCAGGTGGAAATCTAGGGTGGTTACGCTAAAACGTACTATGTGGTTAGTAAAGGCTTACCCATCTGGGGGTGCCGAGGAGGACGATCTCTGACTATATAATAGCACAAATTTACTAATGCGTCCAATTCGGCACGCATTTTTGTGTAGTAACCTGTCTCATATTGTCTCTATCGGCCTGAGAGGCTAGCTCCGGCCTGCAAAAGCCTGAGGGCGCGTTCAGTCGCGTCGCTCACGAGCTCGGCGGCGTGTTCCATTGCATATTCCAGAGTGAGAGGGCGTGAAGGAAGAGCCACCACTGCATCAATACCGAGGGTATAGACTGATCGGTAATGGGTGCCCAGGCTCCCGGCAAGGGCCAGTACTGGAAGTTGATAGCGTTTGGCCAGGCTGGCAACGGCTCCCACACTTTTGCCATAGGCCGTCTGTTCATCTATCTGACCCTCAGCCGTAATCACAAGATCGGCTGAGCGTAGATGCTTTTCAAGATCGACGGCCTCCAGTACAATCTGTGCACCTGGACGTAATTCCGCATCCAGAAATGCGATCAGGCCTGCTCCCAGTCCACCGGCAGCTCCTGCGCCAGGGATGTTTTTGACTGAGCGATGCAGATCCTGTTCAATAATCTGGGCATACTGTGCCAGGGCCGCATCCAGTTCGACCACCGTTTCCGCCGTTGCACCTTTTTGAGGGCCATAAACAGCAGAGGCTCCTAGAGGGCCACAAAGAGGATTCGTCACATCGCAGGCCACCTCAACCTTGCATGCATGCAGGCGCTCATCTAGCGTAGATGGATTGATGTGCGCGAGTGTGGAGAGCGCAGCTCCACCTCGTGCAATCTCATTTCCTCTGGCAGTCATAAGTTGTGCACCTAATGCCTGCGCCATTCCTGCACCACCATCATTGGTGGCACTGCCACCAATACCAATAAGCAGGTGCGTGCAATGCTGTTCTAAAGCGGCATAAATCAGCTCGCCAACTCCATACGTCGTCGTAATGCGTGGATCGCGTCGTTCCGGAGGCACTAATGGTAAACCTGCGCAGGCCGCCATTTCGATAGCCGCAGTCTGGCCATCACCCAATAAACCAAAGAAAGCCGTGACTGGTTCACCCAGTGGACCGGTCACCTCGCGTTGCACCAGTGTCCCACCCGTTGCATCTACCAGCGCCTGAACGGTCCCTTCGCCGCCATCTGCTATGGGGACAATGCTGATTTGGGCATCAGGATAGACGATCTGAACACCACGAGCAATGGCCAATCCAGCTTCAGCCGCAGTGAGGCTTCCCTTGAGAGATTGTGGCGCGATAACGATACGCATGAGCATTAATGCCTTTCAGGTGATATACAACGATCCTTGTCGTGCTTAATTATATCATCCCACTGCCTTTCAAAACGTCTTACGACCTCATAGGACAAGCTTGAGAAGACACAAAAGTATCTCAGACCTGACTTCTGTTCTGCCTATCTCTGTGACCATATGGTCAGGGAATTGCATATTGCAATCCTTCGTGATAGAATAGCGTTCAGCTAAAATCGGCTTTCTTAGCCCATACGCATCTCGTCTATCGGTCTATCTTGCATATGAATATCTCTTCAGGAAAAGAGTGAGACGTTTTTAGACGCTGAAGTCTCATGATGAGAAGGAGGCGAGGACATTGCGTTATTCGAATGATTTTTTGCGGCACATGCTCAACCTCTCATCTGTTGTACGCTCTATCATTGTTGCGTCAACAGTAATACTATGCCTCTTTTTCTACATGTTCTATTATGACACCTCTTATAGTGCTAGCTTTTTTATTCTCCCAGTAGCAGTGGTCGCATGGTTGTTTCCTCGGCGTGCATTCTTCATCTGTCTAGGTACCATCGGTCTGTTCCTGGTTATTTTTAAGAGTATCGTGAGCGGAAATGCAATCTGGTCAAATCTTTTTACCACGTCTTCTCTGGTCAGTGTAATCTCGTTGGTTGTTGAGGGACTACTGGTTGGTTCGTTACGAGAGCAAGTCTTGTTAGCAGATGAGGCCAGGCTCCATATAGCGGACCTGCTTGAGCAGCAGCAACAGTTGAGCCAGATCAAAGATCAATTTATCCTGAACGTCAATCATGAATTGAGAACTCCCCTTACGGCAGTCTACGGTTATCTTGAATTATTATTGGAATATAGTGAGCAACTTGATAGAGTGACACAGGATACATTTCTCAAAAATGCTATGTATAGTTGCGAAGAATTGCAGTTACTGGTAAGTAATGTGCTGGATACGATTTAGGTCGGAAATGAGAAAGACTCAATCTATCTAGAAGACCTTCCGGTGATCGATGTTATCTATGAGGTGGTTGAGCATTTTGATCCGCGCCAGCAGCGCGAATATCCAGTGCAGGTCAATGTGCCAGCCCATCTTGTGGTACATGCAAATGGGCAATATTTCCGCCAGGTGCTTCGTAACCTTCTCTCCAATGCGTTTAAATATTCACCCACCGATTCTCCAATCAGTATCGATGCATCTCTCTATGGAGATGTTGTGCAGGCAAATCACCCTGCGCCGGAAGTATGTATCAGCGTCAAGGATACGGGACTGGGTATCCCACCAGAGGATATTCCGCGCCTGTTTGGTCAATTTGTACGCCTGAAGCGTGATGTATCGGGAAAGGTGCGTGGAACTGGCCTGGGGCTCTATGTAAGCAAACAACTGGTGGAGGCAATGGGTGGGCGCATCTGGGTTGTGAGTACTGGCGTTTCCGGAGAGGGAAGTTGCTTCCGCTTTACTTTGCCATGTGTAACAAGGACAAAAGTGAAGGCCAAAACAATTCAGAAGTCGCCAGAGCTTCCTGGCTTTCCAACGCCGAATAGCCAGCCACAATCGCAGGATGTGCGATGATTATTATATCCCCAATCACCCTTGACAGGGCACTTACCATATAGTGAGATGGTGCTGTACGGTATCTGTATGTAAAATTTGCTGAATTATGGAGTCTCATACTATGTTGGATGGTCTATTGCTTGTATGGGCCTGGCATCCGGGCACTCTTGTCCTATTGCTGATCTTAAGTCTGCTCTATGTGCTGGGTGTGCGCCGGGTGAGGGTGCACTCTCCTCAAGATACTTCACTTCAGAGGCTCCATATCGCAGCCTTTTTCCTGGCTATGTTGATTGCTGCGTTTATGTTACTGACGCCTGTAGATACCATCGGGCGTACACAGTTGTTTTCCGTGCACATGGCCCAGATTGTCGTCCTGACCACGCTCTGTACGCCATTGATTCTCTATAGCTGCCCTGCCGTGTTGTTGCAGCCTCTGGCTGAAATTCCTGGAATACGCGAAATTTTAAGAGCTCTGACATTCCCGTTGGTAGCTTCGATTCTCTTCAATCTCATATTTTTGTTCTGGCATGTGCCGCATATCTACGCTATAGCGCAGCGCAATGTAATGCTCTATCAGGTAGAGATGCTCAGTATTTTTCTCACATCACTACTCAACTGGGGACCTTTGATTGGCTCGCAGCGAGACCAACAACATATGAGCTACCCTATAAAGATGCTGTATGCCTTCTTTGATGGGCAGCCGGTAGATATCTTTGCCTTTGTACTGGTCTTTACCGGCGTTGCATTGTATAAGCTCTACGCTATTCCTCCACAATTAAACCTGACGCCATTTGCCGATCAGACGGTTGCAGGAGCGTTGTTGCTGATCCCCGGGCTGGTCGACCTGGTTGTGATGACCCCACTCTTCTTCCGCTGGCTAAACGAGATTGAGGAAGATACAAGGCTTGCTGATCAACGCCGCCAGGAAATCGCATATGAGGATGAGGAATACGAAGAATATGAGGATGAGAAAGAAGAAGAATTGCAGATGCATTCTGACGATAGTGCGTTGCGGAGGTATCTCCAGGGCTAAGCTGCTCTCTTTGTGAAAAACTATTCCCATGTGCAGCGGCGACGCAATGCTTCTTTTAAGCGCTTTTCATATATCCCGCGTGGAATTTCCGTAACGCCCAACGTCTCCAGGTGAGGGGTAGTAAATTGCGTATCGTGCAGAATATAGCCACGCGTCTTCAAATGCTCAACCAGTGCGACCAGGCAGACTTTTGAAGCGTCGGTGGCGTATGAGAACATACTCTCACCCATAAATGCAGCACCAAGCGCAACCCCATAGAGCCCACCCAGCAGATGACCATCTTTCCATGCCTCAATACTATGAGTGACGCCTGCCAGATGCAGATAGGTATAGGTTTTAATAAATTCCTCGTTGATCCATGTTTCTGTACGGTTGGCACAATGCTGCATCACCTCTTCAAAGGCTGTGTCCATACGTATTTCGTAGATCCCTTTACGGATTGTTGCACGCAGCGAATGCGAGACGTGGAGATTGGAATGCTCTAGAATGGCGCGTGGGTCAGGAGCATACCAGCGGATACGGCCCTGCTCGTCTGCCATAGGAAAGATGCCCTGGGCATAAGCGTTAATAACAAGCGCCGGTTCGAGCGCTTCGAGCATTTTTCTGCGCATAGTGTTCACATGAAAAGGTTGTTGGATGCAAAGATAGAAATAGACTCATTGCCAATTCTATCATAGTATGATGTGGAATGGAAGTGGAAAGGTGCCTGGATGGGCTGTCCAATAGAGAAGGATAATGGTACAATTTGTGCGGATAGAAGGTCTATTGTGCGATGCTTTTCAGTCTTCATCGCAACTCTTCGCGTCTATTCCCATGGATATCCACTCATAACGTTATTTTCAATTATTGGAGGTTGAACATGTACCAGAATCCACAGGGGCCAGGACCACAGGGACCCGGACCACAGGGGCCAAACATTCACAATTTTGTTACTACCGGATTTGACATTAACGGGTATCGCATTGTCAAGAACTTTGGATTGGTGCGTGGCATCATCGTGCGTTCCCGCAGTATCGTGGGCAATATCGGAGCTGGTTTTCAACAGATCTTTGGTGGCAATATCTCAATCTATACGGAACTGTGTGAGCAGGCACGTAATGATGCCTACGAATTGATGATTCAGCACGCCCAGCAGATGGGAGCCAATGCTATCATCGGTGTGCGCTACGATGCAACGGAGATTACCCAGGGTGTATCTGAGGTGCTGTGTTATGGTACAGCGGTTACCATTGCCGTTGAGGATCACTAGTCGGTACGTTTTACGAAACCGGTAGGGAATACCATTTAAGGAAGAGCGTACGTTTTGTGGATAAAACGTGGATGTTTTACCCACAAAACATGCGAGTTTTACGCCTCTTGAGATTGACCGTATTGCTGTGCCAGTGCTTTCACCCACTGATAGTTGCCTTCAATCTCCTCCTCATTGAGAAGCTTCATGGACATGTATAGCCAGCAGATGGCATTGGGAATGGTAAGATAGTCCTTGCCTGCCAGTTCTAGCGCGGCCTGGCACATACGCTGGTAGTGCTCTGAGTCGTGCAGCAGATGGTGAAGGTGTTCCGCGACGCGGCTTGTATGACCGACATCAACCAGGTAGCCATTGACGGTGTCCTCAATCTGGAGAGGGATGCCACCGGTCCTATAAGCGACCACAGGTTTGCCTTTCATCAAAGCTTCTGTAACCTTAACCTCAAAGCCTTCTTTTGTCGAGAGCTGCAGGACGATGGCACTCCTTCTCAACAACGTGTTCAGGAGCTGATCGATATGAGGGAGTCGTAGCACCTTTACGTCATCGATGAAGGCGACATAGTCTGGCGAATGCAGTATAGACATCACCTGGTTATAGATGGGAACGCCATCAGGGTCATCGATAGAACCATTGCCGGTGATGACGAGCTGTGGAATAACCTCATTATGCTGTTCGCGGATGATGCGTAGTTTTCTGTACGAGTCCAGCAAATCAGGAATGCCCTTGGAAGGATCGAAGCGAGCGATCTGAATAATATAGGGTCGTGTCTCGTCCAATGGATCCTGCTGTACATTGATGAGCATCGTATTGAATAATTGCAGGTAGTAGTCCATCTGCTCCTCTGTGAGAGGTTTATTCAAGCCATCGAGAGGATCAGTGGTTGCAGGCATATAGAAGATTTTATCAGCAGGTACGTCATCGGGAATAAACATCTCCATCGGATGGCTGATGAAGCAATCGGCATCTTTAGCTTTATCCCAGATAAAGCTCCAGGTTGTGCGTTGTGGTGTACCTTCCTGATTGGCAAGCTCGGCCACGATTTGAATATGCGAGCGATAGAGAATTTTAGCAGCAGAGTTGATCTGTCGAATGTGCGGAATCAAACCTGAGGGTTGTGGGTCATCGATAATGATTACATCGGCTTGTTTGAACACATCGGTGAAGGCAAGCGCATTTTCCGCAATCCAGGCGTCATAAAGTGCCTCATCGCTTGCATTTAACTCTATGTCAGGGGGTGCAACGGCCTGTAGCACATTATGAAATTTGGCTTTAGTGATGTCGAACACCTCTTTTTTGGGATAGAGCACATGCCAGTGCACGTCGACATTGTACAGGCGCAGAAGGCGAATGAGAGCGTGACGCATCAAGGCAACGCCACCGCCCTGGGGGGTTGCATTGATGAATACCATACGCTTGCCCTCAAAATCACGAGCTAGGCGCGTGAGTAGGGCAACATCTTCAGGAACGGCTACCTGTTCGTAGTCTTCGCGTGTGACAAGTTCCGCGACCTCGACTTCATTTGTACCGCTGAGTTTTGTATAGACGATATTGTCCTTATTAAAATTGGAGGCGACTATACGAGCCATTTCTTCAGGATCGGGTCGATAATCGGCATTGTGTTTGCCTATGACATAGGGAACAATATCTTCCTGCAACCAGAGCCGAGAAGCAGCATCTTTGAGCGCATCTTCAGCACGGAGAGAGGCGGCAATAAATTTCAGATGGCGTAGATGAGCAGAGCTATGCAGCCAGCCTTGAAGTTCTGTTTCCGCGTCTTGTTTAAGTATGGCCTGGGTATGGACGGTCGTATCCTCTTCAATCAACTCGGCGATCTGGAGTGTCTCCCTCTCCTCGTGGATGCTGAGATAGGTAGCAGAAGGTATAACAGGTGCAGACATAGGATTGGCTTCCGTTTGTGAAGCTTGCTCGTTTGTTTCCACTGATGTATTGTCAACAGGTCGAGCGGTTGCTTCATTGGCTGAATCAGTAGTTGTGGTGGGCTTAGGTAGAACAAACGTTGAAAAGAGAAGCGTTTGCCGCAAAGCGCCTAATCCAGCGAGTGTAAGTGAAGGGAAACTACGAAGAAACCTGGATAGCATCGCCACCTTTGAACTGGCTGCTCCATGCGATTTGGTTTTCTGATGGCGAGTGTGGGCTGTATCCCGCTTCGTATCATTCATTGAGTCAACTCCTGCTCTGATCGACAGCGATCAGAAATGAAATGTGTAAGTAAAACAATAGTAAAATCTTTTGGAGCTCAAGCGTCACATGCTTTCACCCCTGATATTGCGACCTCGCAATAAAGTCATTATATAGAACGCATTGGAATCTGGCTATATCTATAGTTACGTATAGCCATTAATAGTGTTCTAACTCCTCTTGAGACCTCCTTTCTCTAGAGTGGATGTTATTTTACACCTTTCACCTGTCTGATTACGAGGGTACCTAGTACTAAATAGACGATGGTGAGCATAAATAATGACGTATAGCCAACATGGTTGGGGAGACTGCGTAAGAGTTGCAGAATTATTCCCCCGATGGTAATGCCTATCACCTGAGGTAGGATGCCCATGGCGGACCAGATCCCCATAAACTTTCCCGCTTCATCCGTTGGTGGCAGGGCATCGGTGGTTAGTGCCCAGTCGACGCTGGTGTAGGCACCGTAGCCAATGCCAAAGAGGGCACCTGCGATAAGTGCTGCGTACTGATTCTGAAAAAAGATAAAAATGCAACAGACCAGCGTCATCATGATGCCGGAGAGGTAGACCAGGCCCTTGCGCCCCCAGTGATCGGAGGCCCACCCGGCAAGAATGGAGGTGGGGAGAGCGATCAGCAGTAGGGCAGGTTGAAAGAGTGCGCCATTAAAGAATTCGCCAGAGAAGGGCGAATGGAAGAAAATGACTTTGATGCCTGGACCACCCAGGACATCATCGAAATAGTATTGCAGAAAGTAATAGACGCTCCATATGCCCATCATAATGAGAAAGCGTGCAAGTAAGACCCAGGAAAGATTGGGATAAGTAGATGGTTTGAAAAAGAATTTTTTGAGAAAAGGGCCAGGTTGAAATGAAACATGTTTTTCGGCAGGCAGAGGGGTTTCCTTGACGGTCAGGACCGTATAAATCACAAAAATTGTTTGTACGAGTGCGATGAGTAAAAAGATCTGTACGATCTCATGGCGGTACAGAGGTAAAGAATCGTTCTTGTTCACGATAAGACCAGCGACAATTGAGCCAGTTGCGGTACCAAGCAGATTGAAGAGTCCGTTGAAGCCAGAGGAGAGTCCGCGCTGGTTCTGGGGAACATTATCCGCGATAATGGCACTCCATGGGGAGTTTGCCAGGTTGTTGCTAAATTGAAGCAAGAGGAAAAGCACAGCAAAGACGAGCAGAAGCATGCTATTTGGAAACCATGAAGGGGAAAAGGCAAATAGAACAAGTACGATGATATTGAGCGTGGTGCCGATGATCATAAACGGGCGACGGCGTCCCATGCGGAATGTGGCATAGTCGGAGATGGCTCCCACAAGTGGATTAACGATAACGGCAACCAATGTTCCCCAGATCACGACCAGGGCCAGGTTAATACTCTTGTTGGCTGGATCTAAAAATTTCGCCACCATGCTGGGGATAACGATGGCAAGTAATGATTGCCAATGAAACTGATTGGCGAACCAGAACGCGTTCAGGTTGACCTGATCTAGCAAGGAAAGTGGCCGTAGCCGTGAGACATTGCCAGTATCGTCGTTGAAATCCTTTTGTTTGTCGGTAATCTCCATTGATTGCACCTCTGCCCGGCGTTGAGACGTTAGAGCACTTTTTCCATGAGAATTGCTTGAGCTAATTATAATGACGAGTGGTCGCTATTGCAAGTAAAATAAGGGGAAGTTGGAGTGTTTCACAAGAAATTAACAGAGGTATGGGGCCACGTTTACGACGCCGGTTAGGGCACATTTACATCCCACCTGGGCGCGATTTATCGGGCCCCTACGCTGGGCGTCGTAAACGCTGGCCCCTACAAATCAATTCCAGTTTTCGATGCCGACATCTTCATGTTGGTTTTCTTCCAGCCAGCGTTCCAGATCGATTGCGGCGCGACAGCCATCACCAGCGGCGGTAACAGCCTGGCGATAGCGGTGGTCGGCGACATCGCCAGCGGCAAAGACACCAGGGATATTCGTCATAGTATTCTCAACTGGCACGATATATCCAACCTCATCCATATCGATGACACCCTTAAACAAAGCAGTGTTGGGTTGGTGACCGATGGCCAGGAAGAGACCTTGTGTCTCCAACAATGTCACTTCGCCTGTGCGTGTATTGCGCACATGTACGCCAGTTACGGCGTTGTCTCCCAGTACATCGATGACCTCGCTCTCCATCAGGAAGCGGATCTTCGGATTTTTCTGAGCACGATCCTGCATAATCTTGCTGGCACGGAACGTTTCGCGACGATGGATGATGGTGACCGAGTTCACATAGCGGGTCAGGAATGTTGCCTCTTCCATCGCGGTATCGCCGCCGCCGATGACTACAACATCTTTCTTTTTAAAGAAGAAGCCGTCACAGGTTGCGCAGGCGGTCACGCCCTGTCCTTGCAGGCGTTGCTCATTGGGTAGACCCAGCCATTTTGCACTGGCACCGGTCGAGATAATGATCGTCTCGGACTGATAGGTGCCAGAATCGGTCTGGACTGTAAATGGACGTTTGCTGAAATCAATGGCGGTCACATCTTCAGGAAGCATCTCAGTGCCAAAGCGGCGTGCCTGTTGCTCAAATTTGTCCATCATCTCTGGTCCCAGGATGCCTGCTTCAAAGCCGGGGTAATTCTCCACTTCGCTTGTTTGCATCAACTGGCCGCCTACCTGGTATCCCTGAAACATCAGAACCGATAGATTAGAGCGTGCCGCATAGATGGCTGCGGTATAGCCTGCTGGCCCGGAGCCAATAATAATAACACCATAGATTTTTGACATTGTAATGCTTCCTCGCTTTGTGCTGACCTTATATATTCTACTTATTGTAACACGCCTGAGCATGTTTTTATGCCCGTTTCCGGTGGAGGGTGTATGAAAATACTCTTTCTACTGATGATAACAAAGTGCTATTCCCGCTTTGGCACGGGCTGTTTTTGGGCATGGTGGGCGGGAAGCATTCGAGTTCTATCTTCGACACCTGAGTGGGTATCAATGAGTGCTTAGGAAATGAATTATTCTCTGATTGTTGGGTAGAAGAGGATAGAGGCCGATAAATCGGTGGACGCCATAAATGTGGTCCCTACGTTGATATCGTTGGGTAGAAGAGGATAGAGGCCGATAAATCGGTGGACGCCATAAATGTGGTCCCTACGTTGATATCGTTGGGTAGAAGAGGATAGAGGCCGATAAATCGGTGGACGCTATAAATATGGTTTCTACGTTGATATCGTTAGGCTCCTGGATCTAGAAGCCTTCCCATAATGCTGTACACAACGAGTAGGGCGAAGGCAACGGCTACGTTCACCGCTCCTAGAATGCCGATGTTGAATAGAGATTTGATCAGGAGGGAGAGGCCGAACTGGCTATAAAAGATGAAGCTAATGCTGCCAAACAGGGCAAGAGCGCCGAGGATGGTGCCCCGTGTCGCCGAGCCAATGCCCGGATAGCGCCTTTTTCTGAGCATGGAGAGGCCAGCCATGAAGCCGATCAGCCCATTGACGAGAAGAGGGTTCCACCAGTAACGTGCGATGTGGAGCGAAATGAGATGGTCGCGCAAAAAGTCATAGTCAGGGTTTAAAGAGAAAATATGGGGGAGCCCGATCAGATTGAGACAAAAAACGCCACCCAGACCAACCAGAATGCCGACGATAGGACCAAAGGCCGCGCCGAAGATGAGAGGAACGGCCAGGGAAAGGAGTATTGGGCGGCCAAGTACTGAGGGATGGAAATAGGATGCACCGCAGAACAGGATAATGCCAATCGCTGTAGCAATGAGCGGACGTACCAGGGGCGCGAGGATACCCAATCCCTCGTCAGAGCTTTCATCTGTATGCTCTTGTGGGCGAGTGCGTTGGGCTTCGAAGCCTGGCTGAGCAGGAGCGGTAGTGGGTAAATGCGAGTTGGCACCATAGCGAGGTTCCGCGGATCTTTCTGGAGCGTAGCGTTGGGGAACCATTGCTTGTTGCTGTGGTGGTTGTGGTGTGTGCGATGGCGAAAACTGATTCGCCTGCTGAAAATTGTCCGAGCGTGGTGGAAACTGTGTTTGTTGAGGACGTTGCGCCTCACCTGGTCTATATGGTGAGGACTGAGGCGACAATTGCGTGTTGTTTGCAGCAGGATACTGTGGTGTGTATGCAGGTGGCGAAGGAAGAATTACCTGTTGTTGTGCTGGCTGAGCAGGCGATGTTGATCTATTCGCTTGCTGTGACCATGATGGTGGTGCTGGTTGCGAGAAAGGGCGTGCGGAATTGTCATTAGCCGACGCCTGTGCAGTATCTTTCAGGTTTGTAGAAGCTAACGGCGAGAGGAACTGTCCTCCTGGTTGAGCCGATGAGGCGAATTGCTGGCCAGGAGCTCCGCTTTGCATTGGTAGTGATGGCGTATTCGTTGGTGAAGAAGGCGTCCAGGTGGGAGGGCGTGACGTATCGGGATTATTATTTGTCTGTGCCTCAGTCAGTAATGAATGAAACGTAGGTGACATCGCTTCGGTCTGTTCTCCCCGGCGGTTCAGGCCAACCTGTTCAAGAGCATTGGCAAAAGTCTGAATACTCTCGAAGCGCTGGTGAGGATCTTTCGCCAGAGCCTGCATCACGACGAGATCAATATCAGGTGGAAGCGAAGGAGCTTTTGCACTTAACAAGGTTGGTGATGCGAATATATGTTGTGTACATACCTCTGTAAAGGAGCCGTTGAAGGGCCGGTCACCAGTCAGCCATTCGTAGACGACGATGGCCAACGAATACTGATCGCTAGCGGCATGGGGTTTGCCTTGAATCTGTTCGGGAGCCATGTATGCCACGGTGCCGATGACATCCTGCTTTCCCTGATAGCGCGAACTCTGAGCAACGAGGGCAATACCAAAATCGCTCAGTAGAACCTCATCGCGGCGACCAATCAGCATATTTTCCGGTTTAATATCGCGATGGATCAGGCGCAGTTCGTCATGAGCATATTGCAAAGCATCGGCAACCTGTTTTACATATGGAATCACAGTTGGTAAGGGGACAGGTGTGCCGCGCGGATGTTTCTGGCGTAATGTGCCTTTAGGTGCGTAATCCATCACCAGATATGGCGTTTCGGCTTCAATACCAAAGTCCATGATGCGGATGATGTGGGGATGGAAGAGACGGGCAATGGTCTGTGCCTCTTTTAAGAAGCTATCCGTATCATCCGAACCGGATAGGCGAGCCTGTAGCACTTTCACGGCTGCCTGCGACTTGAGGTAGATATGTTCGCCAAGATAAACTTCGGCGAAACCTCCCTGGCCCAGAAGCTGAAGAATGGTATAATTGCCCAGTCGCTGTCCTATTCGCTCTGTCGTCATCCTGGCTCCTTGCTTTCGCTCTGTTTTTGTGCAAGCCTATTTTCCCTCACTATTGTAGAGAAACGCTGTGGGAACGTCAAGTGTTTCATTTTCAGATCAAAGGTCCTATTCTTTTCGTCAAACTCTGGCGCTGTTTGATCGTACTGAAATTGATTGATATTTTTTGTATTTACGTTTTCTTGTGAGCAAACGACCAGAGAGACGGAAAGGATTGTTATTCATGCAACAAATGGATCCTTCGGATGAAGGGATGGCTCACAACTGGCGGCAAGAGTATGGCCGTTATGAGGGGACAGGGCAAAAAATTAGAGGTGATGACGATGAACTATTTGCTTCAATGCTGGCCCGCAAAATGAAGAGTGAGTTGGGGAATGAGCGCGATACGCTGGCGAGTCAACGTTTGGCGCTTGGCATCGTTTCAGTATGTGCGGCAGTTGTCCTGTTTGGATTGTTGGTACTGGCGTCGGCTCTAGGGGTTACGGGGGGAGCAACTATTGCACTTGGCTATGGATTTGTTGCCACGTGTGTTGTAATCATTGCCGTCAATAGTTATTTTAACAGAGCAAGCCGCCCACCTGAAAAGACCTCTGTTAGCGGGCAAGAAAAGAAGGATGAACAGGGGAAGGAGAAAGAGGCTGCAAAGGAATCCTGACGCTCGCAACCTCAGCTGTGTTGAGGCACGTAGGGCTTTGCAATCCTGAGAGGAAGAACCTCTTTGTTTGGTTGATGGTCATTTGGATCGACACCATGCAAGGGCGTGGTCCATGGTGAGTACACGGGTTTGTTCAACGGGCTTGTTCAGCATATTTGCATCAGGTACATCATCACACCTGATGCAATGTGTAAGAGAAACTCTACCATCTTTATGATATCGAAGAAGAAAAGAGCTTCAAATTGTATCAAATTGTATCACGCTTATCATATTTGCTTCTAGATGAACCACCACACTTTACTTCAAAGAAAAAAATACTTCCTCACCAAACGAAATTCTGTAGAATTGCTCTACCATTTCATCTTTTGCTCTTGACGAACAAGCACAAGAGCAAGTATAATCACTGTAGCGCTTATTTTCATTCAGAGAACGCTTATCCTTTGCTCCTTCTATGCTCTAGCAGGTAAAGCACCTTTTCATTCTTGAGAGAATACTACTGGATAGGTATGTCAGTCCTGCGGGAACCCTTTGAAATCCTCACTTCTGATGTAGCATCCTTTTTTATAAAAAATGTTTGAAAAATTGTCTAAAGGAGTAGACCTATGTCCTCTCAGTATCCACCTGATTCTTACCCTGAAAATCGATCACATCTCTTTTCTTCTCCATCCCGTTTCCCTGATACGCCATTGGTTGTCCGTCCGCCAGGTCAGCGCCGACGCCTTCCCCGGCGAGTGATCTGGTTCGCCAGCCTGGGGCTGCTTTTGCTCCTGTTGAATCTGGGGAGCACGATTTTGAGCACACCTCAAGCCTACGCCGCCGTTCGTCCACCCGTGGTGCTCAAAGGGGCTCCCTCCAAGCCAAATGTGGTCAATCCCACGGCTGGTTCGACCTCTTCAGCACAACCGTATCACCCGGCACCGGAGGGCTCAGCTCCCATTGGCACGCCCCAACCGATCACCCACACCGTCCCATTGTCTATGAAGGCGGGTTCGCTGGCTTTACAAGCCAACACAACGACCCACTTTCTGGGCAGCGATGGGCACCTGGAGGTGAGCATTCCCGCCACTGCCATCAGCCCTCAAGACCTGCTGCAAGCCGGTGGCTCCTTGCACTTGCAGGTCTCCGAGATCGCGCCTCCGTCTGGCTCCAACGCAGGCGGCAGCGGCCATCTGTCGCTGGGAACGTATCTGTTTCAACTCGTCGATGCCAATGGGGTGCTGGTCAATCACGGCTTGCACGCCCCCGTTACGGTGACGTATCACTACAGCAAAAGTGAAGCGGCGCTCAATCTGGACCATGCCTACATTGTGGAGAACGGCCCACGACCAGCGCAAGGCAGCATCAAATTTGCATCGATGAAGGCGAATGTGGCTCTTGCCAACACCTTTGGAGCCCTCTCCTCTCAGGCGGTCCAGCTCAACACCACACAACAGACCTTGCTGGCCACGCCGTTGATCAGCACGCCCAGCACGTCGCTGACCTGGCAGAGCGATGTCTCCATCGGCACCTTTGGCAAGCCTGATCCCTTTAATGTCGATCTGAGTGCCGGTGGCCTCACGTCGCAGTTGCCCATCGATGTTCCGGCTGGACCCGGTGGCCTCACCCCTCCAGTCTCGCTCTCCTACAGCAGCGAGGGCGTCAACGGCCAGCATAACCCCACAGGTGCGGCAGGCTGGGTCGGCGAGGGCTGGAACCTGAGCATGGGTTCCATTAACTGGGCCGAACATAACGTCTATGCCGGTTGTACGACCACGGCCTGTGGCGGAGGCGTCAACTGGGAGAACACCTGGGAATTGAGTGATCCGTTTGGCACCAGTTCCGAGCTCATTCCCCCCAATCTCAATGTCTCCACCTATTACGATGATTCCACCAATACGTATTGTGATGCCGCCAAGGGAACCAATCCACCCTATCCCTGTCCCATTCTCTGGCACACTGCGACCGAAACGCACACCAAAATCTATGCCTATGTCGGACCTAATAGCCTGCCGCAGATGAGTGCCAAACCGCCCTGTTTCCGCGTCTGGGAGCCCAATGGGGTGATGGAAGAGTTTGGCTGCACGCCCGATTCGTTGCAGCACTACTATCAGGCCAGTGTGGGAGCGCACCTGATTTCAAGCTGGCTGCTGGATCTGATCACCGATCCGCAAGGCAACCAGATCCATTTCACCTATCAGCAAGACAACACCACGGTGGCCGGCACCCACCAGGCGATCCGCGATGTGGCCTTGAGCACCATCGAGTACGATTCGCCTGCGTGTCATAATGCTCAGACGATGTGTACCGGGGCCAACTGGAACCCGTTGGTGCGCCTGAGCTTCCAGGCCAATCACGCTCCCCGTTTGAGTGGCGTCGTGCCTGCGGGCTGTAACACGGGAGCTAACCTGCGCTGTGATGATCCCCTGGATCTCTCCAGCAGTGGGGGCATCGCCGCCCCCGAAGTGCAGAGCACCTTTGTGCTCAACGATATCCTGGTGCAGGTGCGTACAAGTAGTGCCGCTTCCTGGAACACCTTGCACGATTATCGTCTGGGTTACGAAGAGTCTGGCCCAACGACCATCACCGATCCCTCCTCTGGCAGACCAGAATCGACAGCAGGCATGCTCGATCTCACCAGTTTCCAGCAGGGAGGGACGGCAGGTGCCAACGCGCTGATGTATTCGGGTCTCGATGAAAGTGCGACCCGATCCTATGCGTATATGAAGGTCTTTGATCTCAGCAGCAAGAATGTGGTGGTGGGACCCAATACCACGCTGTCGTATTGGATCTATCCGCAGAGCACGGCGACCAATGGAAGTGTGAGTGGCAATAACAGCACCTGTGTCGCGGTGGATATGATCTTCACGGATGGTTCCGATCTGCGTGACGCCGGGGCAGTGGATCAGTCTGGCAACCCGCTGCGTCCAGCGCAACAATGTGGGCATTTGACCATGGATCAGTGGAACCTGGTCACCTCCGATATCGGGGCAGCCGTCAATGGCAGGACCATCAGCAAGATCGATATTGCCTATGATCAAGGCCCCAATACCGGTGGGTATCGTGGCTATGTCGATGATATCAGTCTGAGTAATCCAGGCAACACCACGCCTCTTTTTAGCAGTAGTCTGGAGAGCGGGGATCCGCAACCGACGTGGACGGATACGGTGGATAGTGGTCCAGAAGCCGGAGCCGGCAACATCAACAGCGTGGGAGGCATCTGCTGTGGTCTCACCGCTCCTCAACTAGGAGTTCGTGCGGAAGTGGTGCATGCCGATAGTGCCGCCCTGCCAATGCGCACCTTTACCTACACGTCGCGCACCAACTATTACGAAGACGATCAGTTCACCCCCAATGGCTCAGCCAGCCTCAAATGTGGACCGAAGTGGAATACGGGCAATGGCAGTGGGTGTCTACTGTGGAGCCAGAGTTATGCCAACAATAGCCGCTTCCTGGCCTCGGCCAGTAATGGGCAGGGGTTAGCGCAGACCTTTGCCTGGTCGGTGGCCCGCAGCAATACGCATGGGGTGCCCGGTGGAGGAGCCAACAATGCCGATCCGCTCTACTGTAATGCACACCAGAGTGGCTATCCCTGCAATGAAGCCGACGATCAGAGCTGGAGTCATGTTGTGCTCACTCAGACCGATGACACCACCGTCCGGCTCACGCAGAATGGGCAGGGAGGAACGCAGACCTCAACCCCCATCAAGAGCACCACGGACTATGGGTATCTGTTGAGCTACCCGCTGGCCTCGCAGCAGTGTAGTGATTGTGTGGCGGGCTTCTATTGGGGCAACCAGAACGACTCGGACTATCTGAGTTACTACAATAACAAGTTTATGGGTTTTGCGCAGGCGACGGTCGCGCTGCCCAGTGGGGCCAAAGAGGTGCATAAGTACTATGCCACCCAGGGCATTGGCATCTACGATACGAGCCAGGTGACCTGTTTTGCACAGCATCCCTGCCATGCCTCGCCGTGGTGGAACCTCAATAACGCCGCCCATGGCCATGAGTATGATGTGTCGTATTATGATACCGATGGCACCACCCTGCTCAAGCATACGGCCAATACCTATAAGGCGGTCTGTCCCCCTGCCGGAGTTGCGCCGACGCCTGCCAGTACGGACGCGGGCAAGACCTATACCTGGGATGGTAACCTGGTCAGTGAACTGGATCATAACAATCCCGCCGCCGTCTGCGATATCCAGCAAACCCAGAGCGTCAGTCAGATCAGCGATGGGGGCAGCAACACCGTCTCCACGACGACGGCCTGGGCCTATGATACGTATGGGCGGGTGACGCAAACGACGACCTCAACCAATGGAGGCACGCCAAACAAGGTCGTCCAGAACACCGCCTATGTCTGGAACGATGGGGTGACGGCAACCAGGACGAGTGCTTCGGGCACCTATATTATCGATACGCCTGCCTTTAGCGATACGGAGGATGGCTCGGGCAACCGGCTTCGGTGTAGCTACACCAGTTATGATGGTCAGGGCTATGCCACTGGACAATCCAGCAAATTGACAGGTGGGTTGGAAACGACCGCGACCAGTGATGCCAATTGTGGCACGGCGTCCAATAACTACACGCCCAGCGGAGCGAGTACCACGACGCAGGCCTACGATGTCTCTGGCAATGCCATCGGAGCAACTGACGCCGACGCCAATGCCGGAATCAGTGGACATACTGGCTGTAGCGTTGGGAGCACGCAATACACCGGGTGTACGAGCTACGATAGCACGTTTAACGCGTTCCCGACCACGGCGACCAACGCGCTCAATCAACGTAGCAGCACCAGTTATGCCAACACCACGGCGCTCTTCGGGTATGGCACTTGGCCTGCAAGTAGCACCGATGCCAATAGCCAGACCACGAGCGTGAATTATGACCTGCTGGGACGCATGACCGGTGAGAGCTTGCCGGGTGAGACCAGTGGCTTGCTCACGCATCAATGGAGCTATACCAACTGGTGTAGTGGCACGGCGGCACAAGCCCCCTGCGAGGAGATTGATCAGATCGACCGTCTCGATAGCAGCACGACGACGGTGACGCGTGCCTTCTACGATGGTGAGGGTCGGTTGGTCGAGACGCGTACCCCGGGACCGGGGAGCCAGGATGTGGTCACCTATGCCTCGTATGATGTGGCCGGGCGAGAGATCTTTAAGAGCAACCCGTACCTGGTCGCAGCCTCTAGCGGGGTAGCGGGACCAGCCGCCTACTCGATCCCGGATAGCACGCAACCGGGAACCAGTACGACCTATACCACGTTGCGCCAGACGAGCGTCACCGATCCCAATTCGCACACCACGACCTCGACCGAGAGTGTGATCTGTGGAGTCGCAGGCACCAGCGATACGGGATGTTATGGAGAGACCACGGTGCAGGATGCCAATGGACACCAGGCAGCCTCACTCACAGGAGGATTAGGCAAAACCAACTACAAACAAACCTATACGGGGTCGAGTGCGAGCACCTATGCACCCTACGCGACCACGGCCTTCACCTACAATGCGGCGGGCGATCTGCTCTCCACGAAATCGCCCGATGGCAGCATGGCAACGGCCACCTATGATGCGATGGGCCAGGTGATCAGCCAGAGCGATCCCGACAAAGGCACATCGACAGCCACCTATGATCCCAATGGCAACAGAACCCAATCCGTCGACGCACGTGGGAGCGCAGGGACGATCTATGCAGGCTATGACGGCCTGAACCGCCAGCTCTGGCACAATAGCACCAACAGTGCGACAGGTGCCTGGGTTACCTACAGCTATGACAGTACGACCAACGGCAACAATGGGATCGGTCAGCTCACGGGCGAAAGCTTCACCGGCAGTGGCAACCTCTCGGGTTCGTATGCCTACATCTACGATGCACGTGGGCAACAGATCGGCGACGTGACCAGCGTCAATGGAACAGCCTATCCCACCCAGATGACGTATAATGATAAGGGACAACCCTTGATGGAGACCTATCCCACAGGGGAAACAGTAACGCCTGATTATTCCTCAACGGGCTGGCTGACGGGACTGACCACCTCAGCCGGAGGAACCACCACGCTAGCATCCAACATCACCTATAGGGGCCTAGCGGGGGCGAGAGGCCAGATCAGTTCGATGAGCCTGGGCAATGGAACCTACACCTACGCGGCCAGTTACGATACCGGGATGCGGCTGACCTCAGCAGGACTGAGCAATACTAGTAGTGGTAACCAGATGTATCAGACGCAACCGACCTATGATGCGGTCAACAATGTCGTAGGGGTTCAGACCAGTGTGGGAGGCCAGACTGACACACAGCAGTTCTGTTATGATGATCTTTCCCGTCTCACGTGGTCAGGCACCAACGGAACGCCGCCCTGTAGCGGAGCGAGCATCACCGCAGGCACACTCATGGGAGCCCAGTATCAGCAGAGCGATAGTTACACTATCGATGGAGGACTCACAACCGGACCCAAAGGTAGCTACACGTACGGAGACAGTACCCATCTGCATGCCGTCACCTCGACGAGCAGTGGCTACAGTGCCTCTTATGACACGGCGGGCAATATGATCTGTCGTGCCACGAGCAATTCATCTACCTGTAGTGGTTCATCGCCAACGGGCCAGCAACTCACCTACGATGCCGAAGGACGCTTGAGTAGCTGGCAGAACCAGCCCACCTTGCCGGGACAGACGGTGAACTACCTCTACGATGGAGAAGGGCATCGGGTGGCGATGCAGAGCACGGTGAGTGGAACCACGACGCTGACCTCCTACATCGGCTCGATTGAAGAGGTGCAGACCAGTGGCAGGTCCACGCAGACGACAACGTATTATGCCGTAGGCGGTAAGCGTGTGGCGGCGGATGTGAATGGGACATTCTACTACTTTGGCTACGATGCTTTGGGGAGCCAGGTAGTGGTACTCAATGCGACGGGAAGTCTCGTGGGTGCGCAACTCTATGGACCCTATGGAACAAGTCGATATAACACCGGGACAATCCCGACGAGTATTGGGTTCACTGGGCAGCAAGCTGATAGTGTGACGGGGCTTGATTACTACGGGGCCAGGTACTATGATGAGATTGTGGGAGTGTTCTTGTCGGCAGATAGTGTGCAGGGCAATGCACAGGGAATGGACCCGTATGCGTATGTGGAGGGGAATCCGGAGACGATGTGTGATCCGACGGGACATTGGGGATGGACTGTAGCTGTTGGATTTCTCACTGCCGCAGGCGCTGCAGCCGTTCTTGTAGGCGGTGCTTTTGTTCTAGGAGGTGCTGCTCTTGTTGCTGCTCCTATTTTGATAGGAGTAGGAGTGGGAATTTTAGGAGCAGGAGCGATAAGTTTAGCACAATACCGAATTGCGAATGGAAAGTTTCCTTGGGATGGTACTGAGCAGGAATCCGACGATTGGGCAGAGGAGACCTGCTTTGGGGAAGTAGTGGGAGGCATCGCAGGAGGATTATCTGGCGGATTAGGAGGTGTTTTAAGTAAAGGCGCAGTTACAGCTCTTCCAATGATCCATGGGGCTGAACAAATTGCAGCCTTAACAAGCTCAATTGGTACTGTAGCAGGTGGTATTGGGAGCACGGTAGGAACAATCGCCCAGACGGCGGTATTTCATTCTCCCAAAGCTGTTACATCAACGCATCACACACTACCACAAAAGGTAGTACCAGTGGCATCATTGAGGACATATACACAAACATCGACCGCGCAATCTACCTCTACTAATGTAACATATAGTAGCTACAATTCGTATACTGGAAACAATTATAGCTACTCTTACAACTCATATTCGTATGCCGGATACGGTTATAGTACATTTTCTTACTCAATTAATGGTAATGAGGTAGATTATCAGCAAAAGAGGGGAAATATCACAATGTCCTAGTACACGTGGGTCGAAATAGATCTATGATTAAGAACAGCCTGTGAGGCCATAGGAAGCTCTTTTTATCGTCGGGTCACTTACGCCTTTGTGTACTAGTCCAATCACACAACTTTTGTGGTATAGAGTTGATCACTAGAAGTGCGCAATGCTGCGACAGTTATATGATTGGGTTCAGGGCATAATCAAGCGAAATTTTTTGGCATGCACTGAGGATTTGTGCAGATATTGGTGTATTATATGCACGAATCCCTCATTCGTTATTCTCAATCCAGGGACTTTTGAGGGCATTTCTAAAAAATGCTTGAAATTTAAGCGAGTGCTGAGTATAGAGAAAGGCAATTCTTTACGTACTTGCGATCATCCATACCGAAGGGATTTTGATCTGAAAGTGAGATAGTGCGTTTCGATGGAAAAAAAGATATATTATGCACATTCCTTTGTACGCGTAGGTTCAATGGTCGTGTTCCCTTTAGCCGCAGGACTGACAATAACGACTATTGTCCTTACTATTCAAACTGTAAGAAGTGGTGATACCAGTAGTGGTACTATCTTTCCTCTTATTGGTTTAGTCCTTGCTGTACTTTTTTGCATATACATGGCAATTTCATTTTATGGAGGAGGTAACCGTCGTCTGGAGTTCTCAGAAGAAGGAGTGATGTATTATGGTGGTGATACGCGTATCTACAGCCCCTGGCAGAACATTGCCATAATCGGTCGTTTCCCCTTGCCATTCCAGCGTTCCACCAAAACATTGGAATTCAGAGAGTCAGCACGCACTGACATTTCTATTAACGAAGGAAAATTGATGAGGCAAGCAGTTATTGAAAAGCGCTGGAAGTTCCTGCTGGTCCCTACTTCACACCTTCAAGCCCTTTCTGGGAGAATTCCTTTGGATATGATTACGAAGAAAGATTGGGAAAGTGGCGAATTGCTTCGTGTAGCGTACTATTATGCGCCTCATTTGGAAACAGATCGTTAGTCGAGAAACGGAGTTGGTGGTAGGTTGCCTGGGGGATCAAGACTTTTGTTCAATATAGACATTATATCTGTATTCCTGTCGTTGCCTTTTGCAAAAAAAGATAAGCAAGACGAAAGCATCAATCAGTCCTTGCAGTATTATTTACCTCATCTGATGGAGGCGAACCAATGGTGCATTGCAAAGAGCTTCTTTTAAAATGAACTCCTCAGATCAGGCTAAAAGGCTGATACATGTACGGAGACAGTACCCATCCTCATGCCGTCACCTCGACGAGCAATGGGTACAGCGCGACCTATGATGCAGCCGGCAATCTGATCTGTCGAGCCTTGACGATGACCACAAGCTGTAGTGGATCGTCGCCCACCGGACAACAGCTCAGCTATGATGCGCAGGGACGGCTCTCGCTCTGGCAGAACCAGCCGGCGGCACCAACCGAGACAGTGAACTATCTCTACGATGGGTCAGGCAACCGGGTAGCCATGCAGAGTGCGGTGAATGGAACCACGACACTCACCTCCTACATCGGTTCGGTTGAAGAGGTACAAACCAGCGGAAGTTCCACGCAGACCACGACGTATTATGCGGTGGGAGGCAAACGTGTGGCGGCGGATGTCAATGGGACGTTCTACTCCTTTGGCTACGATGCCCTTGGCAGCCAGGTAGCGGTGCTCAATGCAACGGGGAGCCTGGTGGGAGCGCAACTCTACGGACCCTATGGAGCGAGCCGATACAACACCGGGACACTACCGACGAGTATCGGGTTCACGGGGCAACGGGCTGATAGTGTGACCGGGCTTGATTATTATGGAGCGCGGTATTATGATCCCAGTGTGGGACAGTTCTTGTCGGTGGATAGTGTGCAGGGCAATGCGCAGGGGATGGACCCGTATGCGTATGTGGGGGGGAATCCTGAGAGTCGGACGGATCCGACGGGGCAGCGAGCCCAAGCCCCGGATGGGTCGACGTAATGGACCAATCCCGATGGGACGATTTATGAGCAGTCGCCTGGTGGGGAATCCTACGGTGATCGGACATACCCATAGTGGGGGATCATCGGGCAATGGTGGGGGAAGTACGACGCAGCCGACACCGCAACCGACGACGCAGCCATCTGGAGTGGTAGAAGCAAGTCTACTTCCACTGTTTGTAGTGACGCATGTGGCCGCAGAGACAAAACACTTATTCTCAACGAAATTACCAATTTCGATGAAGGACATAAGGTACTCGTAGCGACAGCGATTGGTGATGGACTAGCTCTGGTGGCTGATGGCATCGCCGCAACTATTGATGCCGCTACATCAGATTGGACAGGATTTGGATTTGAGGTGGCGTCTGTGCTTGCCCGGGCAGCAGCACTCACCGGTGATTTGGGTAAATTAGGGGTTTTCTCAATACCTACTCAGATAAGTGATCTGCTGCAAGGACTTAAGATTATTGCCAACATCGTAGATTTTGTTGAAGGAATTTTAAACCCTGGTGAATCCTGTTGCAAGCCTAGCAAAAGAACCTGCTTCTTTTGCTACGCAAATAGTAAAACCAGCAGTGGTAGCAGGAATCCTTCAATTAGTTGCCACTGCTGCATCAGCGGGAGCAGGTACAGGATACCAAAAATTTGAGGATGTGACCTACTACGATAGTTTACGTGCGCAGATTAACGGGTATACTGATCAACAAGCACACAATGCATGTGTTCATCAGTATCTGGCGAATGATCCTGGCCAATGTTAGTAGTTGTTAAATCGACAGGATCTCGATAGGCGTGGAAAGAAGAGGTTTGGAGCCGCCTGCAAGGTGGCTCCACCTATCGAGATCGTATTAAGAAAGGGTTTTTATGGATACCCACTATCTTCCCGGTTTCTTGTCTCTCTCTCCCTATTTGCTCATTCTTTTTTTAGGAATTAGCATAGAAATTGTTTTATTCAGACGGATTTGACGGAAAAAGGCAGCCGACAATTCCCTGAGAGAGAACGGTGCTTCTACCTCTGGCTCTTTTGTTGCTTGTCATAAAAGAATAAGGATGGCAGACATTACATTTACTTATGAAGTGCAGGGAAAAATATACAGCCAGATTTAGCATGTTCCTGAAGAAACATACAATACAGTTCATTATGGAGACGCTCTTAGTGTCTCCTATGATGTGCAAAAACCAGAAAGATCTCTCCTGAAAGATATTGATAGAGAATATGTAGAAGTTTTCCCGGCAACAGTACTTTTCCTTATAGTGTTGATATATGGATTGATGCTTGCCGTCATCTTCATAATAGTTTTTATAATGGCTTTCACACGATTTTGAAATATTTATATAAAATGCAATTATTTATAAAATGTTAAAAGGTGAAGCTAGTTAGAGTGATCAGAAAGAGTAGATAAAGGAAACATTTTGGCAAATTGGCTATTTTACTCCGTATGAGAGCAGAAACATATTGCTGTTCAATGCTCTTCTGCAATGTATTTCATTGGCTCTAGCTAGTTACCGAAGGAACGAGGACTATGATTTTCTGGATCATCTTAGCTGTTATCTTTGTTTTGTTAGGAACATGTTGGATTATTTTCGATCTTCTAGATGTGCAAGAGAGACAAAAGAATGGGAAAAATGGACCCTGGTATAAAAAAGTAGAATGGAGGTTGACTTATGCATGTGTGGTAATGGGTACTTTATGCCTCATTTTCCCATTCTCTCCTTTAGCAAAATACAACAATATTAGTTGTATCCTTCCTTTTTTTTACATACTAACTGTGATTCTGTTGGTTGTATCGGTAGGAGCTATATTTAAGAAGTTAAGAGATCGGAAAAGAAATTAATGTATGGTTTCCACAAAAGTGCAGACCTTTGAGGGAATGGACGGGATCGGCTGGATTTGGAAGAGCCTTATACTCGTTGGTGGTTTGTACTGACTTACGGTTGGTGTGATGCAGGAAGTCAAGAAGCGTCGAGCACGGCCCTCTTCATCCTCATCTCAATCTCCTCATTGACCGCTTCAGCCAGATTTGTTTTTGTTGGTGATTTGCCTCCTACAGGCGAAGAGTTGAGCTATGACACCGAAGAACGGCTCTCGATCTGGCAGAACCAACCAACCTCTCCGATGCAGACGGTGAACTACCTCTACGATGGTTCGGGCAACCGTGTGGCGATGCAGAGTACGGTGAATGGGACGACCACGCTCACCTCCTACATCGGTTCGGTTGAAGAGGTACAAACCAGTGGAAGTTCCACGCAGACCACGACGTATTATGCGGTGGGAGGCAAGCGGGTCGCGGCAGATGTCAATGGGACGTTCTACTACTTTGGCTATGATGCGCTTGGCAGCCAGGTGGCCGTGTTGAACTCGACGGGAAGCCTGGTGGGTGCACAACTCTACGGGCCGTATGGAGCGAGTCGGTACAATACGGGAACGTTGCCGACGAGCATTGGGTTCACGGGGCAACGGGCTGATAGTGTGACCGGGCTTGATTATTATAATGCGCGGTATTATGATCCAGGGGTGGGACAGTTCTTGTCGGTGGATAGTGTGCAGGGCAATGCGCAGGGGATGGACCCGTATGCGTATGTGGGGGAATCCTGAGAGTCGGACGGATCCGACGGGGCAGCGAGCCCAAGCCCCGGATGGGTCGACGTCCTGGACCAATCCCGATGGGACGATTTATGAGCAGTCGCCTGGTGGGGATCCTACGGTGATTGGGCATACCCATAGTGGGGGATCATCGGGCAATGGTGGGGGAAGTACGACACAGCCAACCCGGCCGTCTGGCTGTACTCTTTCACCTGCGAAATGTGCCAAAGCCGAGAATGCCAAGAATAGTCAGATTCAGGGAATAAAGAACCGGGATCAGTGGATAAAAGTGGCGTTAGGCGGTCTTACGTTGGCAGCCGATATCTATGGGTTTGTCAAAGATCTGATGACAGCAACAGGAATCTCTAAAATTATTGAGTTGATAGGAGATGCTATTAGTATTCTGGGAGATCTGTCTTCGATCTTGTCGCAAGTTGCCACACTCTTTCAGTGGAATAATGCACAGGTTCTCATCAATACTATTGGAGGTGTTATTAGCTTTGCGGCAGGTCTTTATAAACTTGCGAGAGGTGTGATGCATAGTCCATGGGGAGTTCTCGCACAAGCGGCTATCCTGACAGGTTTTTATACCCTTAAGGCGGCATTTGTCGAAGGCGATTTAGCATTGAATGCTGAGATTATTATGAGCGAGATTGTAGAAAAAGCGACAGGCTTGGACGCAAAGCAAATAGTATCGGGGGTTAGTAGTATCGTTCAAGCATACTTGGATCTTGATCAGGCTCAGATAGCTAGTTTGACGAATGAGTCTGATGATCAGTTTTGTCGAAGTAATCCAAGTAAGTGTTAGTAAATCCTTTAGCGTAGAATATAAGAATATATATTGTGCCGATTTTTGTCCTGATTGCCCAGCTTGGTCCTGTTTTGATCAATAAGAAGACATGGGCCTGAGTTTCTCGGGCAGGATCGATTAAGGTTGAGTTTGGATTAGTAAGTTGTCAATAACAAAAGGCGACTTCTGGAATAACAGGTTGCCTTTTGTTTGTATATCTTATTGTCTGAAAGGAATGATGAAAGAGGACAATTGAGATGTTCATGCTGAGATCAGGCAAGAAGTGGCTTTAGAGGAAGTGAATTGGCTGATCTCGGGATTGTGTGTGAACTTTATAGTGCTGGAGATTGCCATAAAAGTAGAGGAAGAGGTCAAGGAATTGATATCTTTCTGCAGAGCCCAGTAGATACTGGCGAGCCAGATGATAAACATGGAATATATCTCAGGAGGAGAGTATGAGCGAGAAGGATTTAACAAGAAAAAAAGCTGTTTCTATAGTTGAAAGTATCTTTGCGTTAGCCTTGGCGATTCTAATTATATGGTGGGCTATATCTAGTTTAATCTTTATGATTAGCACAAAAATAGGACAATGGTATAATTATGCCTTTGTCATAATTATGGGTATTCTGTGTTTTATATTCGGTATTGTTGTTGGAAAAGATCTTCTCATCCTTATCCTTAAGCTGATACGAGGAGGGCCGCCAGAAAGGAAACATTGAAGTATGGGAGCATTCTGGACGTCTTTTGTGAACGGGAGAATGAACTGTAAATTCCTTTGGAGCGGAGCATGTAAATTATATCGATTTTTGTCCTGGTTACTTCGTCTGGGTCGACTTTAATCGATAAGAAGACATGAGCCTGATTCTTTCGACCATGATCGATAAAAGATTGAGTTTGGATGAGTAAATTGTAATGACAAAGAGCAACTTCTGGAACAATCAGTTGCCTTTTGTTTGTGCATCATCTGTCTGAAAAGCATGATGAAAGAAGCGGTTTTAGCGTAGGCTTTCCAATTCTCTTCTTGTCGTGCCGAAGGCGCGATAAGAAGGGGGGAGATGCGAGGGCACCTCGCATCTCCAGCAAAGGGCTTGCCGCCCTTGTATCTCTGCTTTCAACGAGAGCTGGAAAGCCCTGGGTTTTAGCGGAAGTGAATTGACTGATCTCGGCATTGGATGTGAACTTTACAGTGCTGGGGATTGTCATAAAAGGGAAGGAAGAGATCAAAGAATTGATCTCTTTGCAGAGTTCAACAAATTCTTTTGAGCCAGATGAGAAACATGGAATTATACCTCAGGAGGAAAACATGAGCAAGTAGCGTTCATCAAGAAAAGCCGCAATTTCAATAATTGCAAATATCTTTATGTTAGCTGGGCTTATTATATTTGTGTGGTGGGGTGCGTCTGATTTAATCTTAATGATTAGTCTAAAATTAATACAATGGTATGATTATATTATTGACATTTTTCTCGGTATACTTGCGATAATAGTGTTCGTAGGAATTGCAAAAAATCTTCTTGCCATTGTCTTTGCACAGAGACGAGGAGGGCGCCAAAAAGGGAAAGTTGAAGGATGGAATTCCTCCGAAGCCTGATGTCTTTATAGACAGAGAAGAGAATGAAAATGAGATAGAATAGGAGTGAGGCCAAGAGGCAGAGATCGACCAAATTTGGTGTGTCAATCTCGTCCCCAAAGCTGATCTGGGTGCGTCCAGCAGAGCTGATTGTCGCCTGGTCGCGTAGACCTGAGCACGCGTAGGAATTTTCGTGTCTTCCTTCGCACCCCCTGTTGGCCTTTCCGAAGAAGGAGAAGGTTTCGCGAGATCGAGAGAGGAGCAGAAGGCAATGCGCGTAGTCCATGAACGCTGTTGTGGTTTAGACGTTCATAAGAAGACCGTTGTGGCTTGTATCCTGATCACCCAGGCCACTGGGGAGGTGCAGCGTCATATGTATAGGATAATAGGACGAGAAGTATGAGAAAATGTATGTAAAAACAGTTTCTTTGCTGAAGAGAAAGATTATTATTGACCGTTAACAGTTATCACGATGGATGTTCTACGGAACAGCCTCGGCATTGTTTGCATCGCCTCAGTTTGAGCATGATGGTTTTTTCCCTGTACACTATTATCAAAGAGCGGAAGCAGATACACCATCTGCTGCTGGCTTCTGATGAGAAAATGCCACCCTGGTATAGCAATGTTATTCTTCGCAAGAAAAATGAGCTTCTGTTCAACGGATCGCTTCTAATTATGTTTACTGTAAATCTGATGCTCATTCAGAAGCATGTTATGTCAGCTACATTATGGATGTCCTTATCTCTTTTTTTGTTTAGCTGTTCCCAATTAGCGTTTACACTCTTCGAGGAAGGAGGATATAGAGCAGTTGCACAGGAAGCAGGCGAAAACATACTTGGCTGGCCGCGCACTTTTCGTTTCCATCTAGTAATCGCGACGGCCATCTTTTGGCTTGGCATAAGCGTGGCAACACTGCTCAACGGCCTGGTTTCCATAAAAGTGCAGACCTTTGAGGCAATGGACCGATTTGCTTGGAGATGGGAGAGTCTGATACTTATTGGTGGCCTCTATTGGCTTATAGTGCGTGCGATGCAGGAAGTCAAGAAGCGTCGAGCACGGTCCTCTTCATCCTCATCTCAATCTCCTCACTGATTATTTCAAGTGAGAGATTTATTTTTGTTGGCAGTTTGCTTCTCGTTGAGCTACTCTACCAAATGGCAACTCTTCTTCTTGCGAAACAGCCAACCTCTTCCACAGAGACGGTGAACTACCTCTACGATGGATCAGGCACCCGTGTGGCGACGCAGAGCACGGTGGATGGGACAACAACGCTCACCTCCTACATCGGTTCGGTCGAAGAGGTACAAACCAGCGGAAGTTCCACACAGACCACGACGTCCTATGCCGTGGGAGGCAAGCGCGTTGCCACCGATGTGAATGGAACATTCTACTACTTTGGCTATGATGCCCTTGGCAGCCAGGTGGCCGTGTTGAACTCGACGGGAAGCTTGGTCTGGGGCACAGTTGTATGGACCCTATGGGTCGAGCCGGTACAACACGGGGACACTACCGACGAGTATTGGGTTCACGGGGCAGCGTGCCGATAGTGTGACCGGGCTTGATTATTACAATGCACGATATTATGATCCAGGAGTGGGACAATTCTTGTCGGTGGATAGTGTGCAGGGCAATGCGCAGGGAATGGATCCGTATGCCTATGTAGGGGGGAATCCCGAGAGCAGGACGGACCCGATGGGGCAGCGAGTCCAGGCTCCGGATGGGTCGACGTCCTGGACCAATCCCGATGGGACGATTTATGAGCAGTCGCCTGGTGGGGATCCTACGGTGATCGGACATACGCATAGTGGGGGATCTCGGGCAATGGTGGGGGAAGTACGACACAGCCGACGACACAACCGTCTGGGAGTGGTGGAGGAAACGATACTGGTGGGTCTTCTAAAAAGCCAACGCGTGATCAGATTAACAATGCGAAAAGCGTCGCTGGTAGTGCCGCCTCTTACTTCTCTGGACTTGCTGGTGGAGCTGTCTTGCTTGCAGGATTCCTATTCACAGCGAGTAAACTGCTGCTACAATGGGGGAGCCAGATATTACTTGCAAGTGAGGGACCGTGGGCTTTCCTTACCATCCCTCTTGGGCTCAGTCTGTTGGTTTTGGGAACGCTTGCTGGTGTATTGGCATGGCAAGCAACCAGGGTCGCTGTAATGTTAGGCGTGTTATCACTCATGTACATTGGAGAGAACAGGATGTCAGATGCTTGGTGGACTCCTGCGACAGTGCAAGATTTCGCGACAGCTGCACGTGTAGCCTCTACTACAGCCAGTATTGCAATCGCTGCTATATCCCTTTTCTCAAAACTACCAGGTACAGTCAATGCATCTATCTTTAGTAAGGTTGGAACTGAGGGGGCATTTGGGATGGGGAGAACTTTGGGGTTCACAGTAGGCATGTTAAGCGGGGCAGCTATTGATAATCAGATAGACTACTACACTGGATTGGAGACCACTTGCTTGACTCGATCATCGTGTGCTACTAGCTAAGCTCACGCATATTCAGTCAACTGTCTTATAAAAAAAGGGTGAGTGAGTTATCTTACTCTCTTAACATTGGATCGGCAGGATTATACCTGCTGATCCTTTTCTGCAATGAGAAGTTGATTTGATATGGATCGAGTCACATCGATTTAATAGTTATGCGTGATACATTTTCATTGGTTTCTTATTGAAGCATGGATGAGAATGTGAGCAGAGAAAATAAATACATAGTATAATAGGATATATAGTATGAGAAATTGCATTTAAAGAGCAGTTTCTTGGCTGAAGAGAAAGGTTATCACGATGGATGGTCTATGGAATGGCCTCGGCATTTTTTGTATCTTCTTTAGTTTGAGCATGATGGCTTTTTTTCTGTATACTATTATCAAAGTGCGCAAGCAGATACGCCATCTCCTGGTTCCTGATGAGAAAATGCCACCTTGGTATAGCAATGTGATTCTTCGCAAGAATAGTGAGCTTCTGTTCGACGGAGCGCTTCTGATTCTATTTATTGTAAATCTGATGCTCTTTCAGAAGCATGTTGCATCTGCTACATTATGGATGTCATTTCCGCTTTTTTGGTTAGCTGTTCCCGTTTAGCGTTTACCCTCTTTGAAGAAGGAGGAGAGAAGGTCGTTGCACGGGAAACAGGAGAAAGCATATCTCACTGGCCGCACAGTTCTCGTTTTCATCAAGGAATCGCCACTGCTATTTTTTTGCTTGGAATAAGTATCGTGACATTCCTGAATGGGCTGGTTGCCATAAAAGTGCAGACCTTTGAGGCAACGGACCGATTTGCCTGGATATGGGAGAGCCTCATCCTTGTTGGCGGTCTGTACTGGCTTACAGTGCGTGCGATGCAGGAAGTGAGGAAGCATCGAGCAAAGTCTTCATCATCATCTCAATCTCGTCGCTGACACCTTCGGCTGGAAGGTTTATTTTTATTGGTAGTGGTGGTTTGCTTCCCTGTGGCAGTTCCACCCAGACGACGACGTATTATGCGGTGGGAGGCAAGCGCGTTGCCGCCGATGTCAATGGGACATTCTCCTCCTTTGGCTACGATGCCCTTGGCAGCCAGGTGGCGGTGCTCAATGCGATGGGAAGCCTGGTGGGAGCGCAGTTATATGGGCCGTATGGGTTGAGTCGGTATAACACAGGAACGTTGCCGACCAGTATTGGGTTCACGGGGCACCATGCTGGATACAGTTGATGTCAGAGACGCAGACAGGGCTTTATCGATCTGTGTTGCCTTTTGATCTGTACATATGGTAAAGTAAAGCTCTTCTGGAGGTTATTACAGGTCAGACAGGTTTGCCTCTCTATGATGTGTGCTTGCCCGCTGATAAGTAGTGCCCCTGATAGAGAGGAGAAGCAGGCAATTCTTTGAGAGAAGAGAAATTTGGTGATCATGCAATATATCCCTCTTTATTCCGCTCTTTCTGTGGTGTTTCTGTTTGTCGTTGTCGCACCTGGTATCTATGCGTTTCTCGTAATCATACGGAGTACCATCAGAATCTCCACACAGCCGCATGCAATATTCGTCGGACGCATCGATGCTGAGCAGGTACCCATTGCGGCAAGCCCACTGCTTTTGATCACACGAATGATTCTCATTGGAGGGACATTTTTGCTGCTCGTGGGAATGTTGCTGGGACTATTTCAGGGATTCTCCCTGGTAACCCAGCATCACCTGTTTCTTTGGGGATGGGTACTTCTAATAGCCGTGCCATTTCTTGCTTTTGGGTTGATGGGGATGTCAAGACGTTTGCGTACTCTGCAAGGTATTGAACGCCTCCGCTTTTCGCTTACAACCGAAAGAAGCGTCGATACAGCTTTTATTTCTGAAGCACCAGCATTTTTTGCTCCCTTCTCGATTACCTTGCGTATCAAGAGAACACACATCGGAGTATTTGCTGTACTGCTCTTTGGGCTGATGATACCAGGTACCGTCAACCTCGTTGTGTCATTTATGCAGCCAGGCCCCTCTTTCGGCCTGTCTAAGATTTTCTTCCTCCTCTTCTTACTCGTGTTTGGAATAGCTCTCCTTACAGTCTGCTTCCTTCCATTGTTCATCGTTCGGACGACGATTGAAACCAGGGAGAATGGCCTCAGAACGGAAGCAGGAACGTTTATTCATTGGCATGAGGCACGTCTCTTTGCCTGTTACAAACTTCCTGGTCTGGTACCCGGAGATAGAACAACGGTCGTCTACGAACTCTCCAGTGCCAGTCACGTCATCATATGGAGATGGATACATAATCCACAGTCTCCTCTTACTTTCTGGGGGCCATTGCTTTCTCCTGATGAGTATCATCGACAAATGCAGGCTCTTTGTGATCTGGTGATCGAAAAGACAGGTTTACCGTTACATGATGTAAATCAGCTTGCAGAGGAAATTCAATTGTAATGAAAGAAGGTAAGATACAGAAGGAGAGTGTTCCATTTTTCATCCCGGGTGGTGAACCCTTTTCATAACAGTCTTGGAGAAGTCATTGTAATGATAATGTCCATACGTTCGTTGTATAGGTAGCGTAGAAAAACTCGTCAATAAACATCGTAGCAAGTTTTCCTGTGATAGATGCTAAAGTAATTATGTTATCGAACCAGAAAATAACCTGTCTCTCGATATTTTTATTGTTTAATCGTCATAGACTCATTTATGATGCATCTGTTATTTATATTGAATAAGAGGTTTATCCAGTATGCAGGATTTTCTCTCGGCCTTGCCATTCCTGATTTTTCTGGCGAGTGTCGGTTTTCTTATATTCATTGGAGCGAGTATCTTCCTGGTCCGCGATATCCGTGCCATGCGACGAGACCATCAGGAAGGAATACCCTCTATCTGGTATCGACGACCCAAAATTCTGAGACGGATTGGCCGGGTTCTATTCTGGTGCGGCCCTTTGCTGAGCATGGTATATGGAGAGTGTGCGTTGCTAGCTCGGGGCTTCCTTCACCAGCCTCTTCCTGAGAATACTGCTCCTCTCATTTTTATCCCATGCATAATTTTTCTCTTATCTATGGCTTTCTATTCTTATGCGGCTTTTATGGAGATTCTAAATAGGCGTTCATATTAATGACTACTTGCTCTGTGAAATATATAAAATGTAAAAAGGCAATGAGCATTTATAAAAGAAGAACATGAAAAATTGCTTGTAGAAAGTAGCCACCTGGCTGCGAAGAAAGAGTATTCTGGAGGAAGCATTTGATTACCCGGTTGCAAACAGATGACAAGATTCCACCCCATATCTATGATATTGCCGCTCGCCAAGGAGTGGGCATACCGCTCAAAAGGCATCGAAGAAGGATAGTACAAATAATTTGTATCGGCACAACGATTTTCTTCTTCATCGTGGCTGGTTGGCTCTGCTATACTATCTATGCCTCTATTGCCTTTATCTTTCTCTCTCATACCTATCCCAATGTCGATAATGTACCCTCTAACCAGCTTGATAATTATCTCTGGATGCAAGTTATGCACGATGACTTCTGGGCAAACTTGCTCCAGTCTGGCAGTGCATTACTTGGTGGTTGGGCCAATCTCGCTCTGTTTTATCGCGCTTTTCGGACCAATATCTATGTCTGTACAGAAGGTCTACTCTTACTCTACAAGAAGAAAGAGGAAGCCATCCGTTGGGATGAGGTCGAGGAGTTCTATACGACCAATGGCAGCGTGACCAGGCTCGTCAAAGAAGATAGGAGCAGCCTCGCACTCCCTTTCCTGCTCATGGGAGGTCGTAATCAAACAACCAGCCTCTTGATTTCTGAGGAGATTATGCGTTGTATGTTGCCCGCAGTTCTGGCCAATTATAAGCGCTGGAATGTGATTACATTTGGCGATCTGAAGGTCACGAAGACTGGCATCTCTAAGCCAGGAGAGCAGGTGACCTGGGATGATCTGGGTGCTGTTGTCCAGGAGAAAAGCCGGCTTTCTGTGTATTATCTGGAGCCTGAGAAGGTCCGCGCAAAGGATAAATCGTCCTCCATGACTGACACGGGAAAATGGCATGTCTGGCGTAAGCGAGGAAATAGGCAAGGCATTCCGGAATCATCCTGGCCGAATCTCCTGGTCTTTGTTGCGCTGGTCAATAGTATTCTCGATCAACGAGAGAGCCATGATATACAGGAGGTGTCGGATACGAAGTCTCTACGCTCACTCAAAGAAACGGCTGCCATTGCAAGTGTAAGAGATAAGAGAAGAAAGCGTGTAACCGTGGCCTCCATTGTTGCCAGCGTCGTTTGTTTGCTTTCTCTCCTGATAGGGTTAGTGGTGTATCAGGGTGTGACCGAACAACAGAGGGCAGATAGAGACGCGCAGCTTATCCATAATTTTATCTCTCGGATGGCCCATAAGCCGTATTATGCGCGAGTGCCTGGTCAAAATTGCGATCATGGTAAAGCAGTCTGGCTGAATGATGATCCCAAAAATACCTATAGCTGTCAGCAAGATGGTTTGTTTATGACACAGAAGGATTTTCAATACGAGGATGCGGAATACTTTTCTTTTATGCCAGACTACCCGTGGGCATATGGACATTATATTCCTCCTCATTATCGCGTACAGGTGAATGCCACGATTGTTTTAGGAGTATCAGACACCTGTGTGGCGTTGGAAGTGCATATCCAGGATTTTCAAGGGCGGCAGGAGTTTGCTGTCTGTGCTGATGGGAGCTGGTCTTATTCGAGGTGTGATCTGCACTGCGATACTGATACGCAAGTGGCCAGTGGTCATCTTTCGCATGCAAAACGTACCTATTTGATCGCAGTCGATGTGACTGATACGACTTTGACGCTGATCGTTGACAACCAGACCATTACATCAATACAGGACAGGACGTATTCTTCCACAGATCAGCTAGAGTTTGCGGTCTATGGAGATCAAAACGCTGGTGAGCCGATTACAGCGCGGTTCTCAAATTTTCTCTATACGCCGTATCCTTAAACAAGAAGTAACATATTCATTCACCATAGCTCAAAAATCCGCAACGTATCCCCTACCAGTTGCTCCAATGGCCCCAGCACCACATACTCCTCCACCGAATGCTCGTTCATTACTCCAGTAGAAACGGTGAACGCGTTGATAGCTGGACGAAAACCGCTGGTATCACTGCCAATGAACGTCGGCTTGAGTTCAAGCTCTTTCCCTCGTTGTGCAAGCACCCTCTGGTAAGTCTTCAGCAGCGGCTCGTCTGTGCTGATCATATAACCACTGGCATGTGTCTTGAATGTGACCTCAGCCTGACCACCGAAGCGTTGCGCTGTATCCTCGAATGCAGCACAAAGCGCTTTTTTGTATGCCCCGCGCATGTCCTCAGACTCAAAACTGCGCATCTCTCCCTCAAGCGTTACTCTATCAGGAATGGCATTACGAGCGCTTCCACCTGTGATGCGTCCAAGGTTGATGCGCGTCTGATCGTTTGCTATGGAACCATGAGGATAAGCGGCGGCGCGAAAGATATCGATAGCATTGATAGTGGAGGATAGGTCTTTGCCAGGATGACCAGTGCGACCTGTTATTTTCACATCGAATGCTTCATATGCTGCCCCCTGAGAGACAACTACCCCTGCTTCAAAGGCATTATCAAAGACAATGCCGTCTCTAACGTGCCAGGGTGAACTGTCGAAGCCATTAGCTCCACAGAGGCCCGACTCTTCCTGCACCGTAAAGACGATGACCAGGGGAGGGTGAGGGAGATTGTGCTCAAGCGTGCGCCTCAGTGTTTCCAGAATAATAACGATACCCGCCGCATCGTCGGCTCCCAGATTCGTCGTCCCGTCGCTATAAAGAATGCCGTCGCGCAGGATTGGCTCGTGCCCCATGCCAGGAGGGACGCGATCCATATGGGCATTGAGCAGTAGCGGCTTGCCTTCTCCTTCCAGTGTGGCGATCAGGTTTCCTGATCTGTCCAGGGAGAAAGGCAGGTTCAAGTCAGAAAGATGTTGTTGCAAATAGTTGCATACGAGCTCTTCATGCCCTGACGTACTGGGAATGTGTATGATATCAATAAGAGTGTGTGTCAGACGTTCTGAGACCATGCTAATAGAAACTCCTGATTAATCTGCTAGCGTATGGTGGATCGCTATCATTATAGCAGACTAATAGGGTCTATGTAGATAATCTATAGGGTCTCCGTCCATTAAGGGGCAAAACTGTCCCTTAATGGACGGAGACCCTATCTATACACTTAAAGTGTTGTAGCCTCAGTCATTCACCGGATTAAGCGAGGTCCCATTGTCTATCTGTACTCCCTCCTGGTAGCGATAGGGAGCCTGACTATTGTCGTACGCAGCCTGTGTACGTTCTTCAGGAGTAACACACACGTGGTCGTCTGAAAACGCATCGCGCCACACATAACCATCACGACATGTATCAGGACCATAAGGGCCACCATTCGGATTGACACGGTAGGGAGCCTGACCATTGTCGTACGCTGTCTGTGTACGCTGTTGAGGAGTAACACAGACATGGTCGCCTGAAAACGCGTCGCGCCACACATAACCATTAACACACGTATCAGGACCATAGGGACCGTTATGCGCTATCATGGAGTCGAACATTGCAGCATGGCTCAAGGGAGTCATGAAAATCTCAGTCGTAAGCAGCAAGGCCACGATTATCATAAGTAAGACAAAACAACGGATGAACACATTTTTCATATCAGATATCTCCTGACTGTAGCGTGGTCTAGGGTGAAAAACAATATGAGCTTTTGTTAAAGAAAAGGGTTAGTTCACAGAAAAAATAACCCCCACTATTCAATAATAATGAGTCCAGAAAACGATCTGCATCTATGGAGAAGACGTGCACGGGCTTGTTCACTCCGTTCACCGCGCATGGGCTTGTTCACTCCGTTCATCGCGCCCCTACTACGATTGTTTCTCGTTGCCCACGTAAGGTATAATAAAACGCCAGGAAGCTTAATTCACTTCAGTTTTTGCTGCGTCCATTAGGGGGGAAAGCAGCGCCCACAAACGCGATCACCGCATTGAGAGGGGAAATTTTCGTGCATGTCTCGTAGTTCGACAGAGGTTATGGGGATCCCGGATGGGCTATTTCATTGGATCCCCAGTGAAATGGTCGTGGTAGTTCGTTTACCGCGTATTCCTGGAGATGATACGCAGGAGGTATTGATTGAGCAGATACGCGTACAGCTCAATGAGTTTCTGGCACAATACAGTCTTGTTCTGGAAACATATGGCACGTATGGACGATGGAGTGAGACATCAACGTTGCCACCAATACGTCGCCGTGCGTTTATTTTTGGATTACATCGCAAACAGCCGCTGATTGCTATTTTTTTTCATACGCGGCATATGGATCCGGCTGTGCGCGATCCGCTGCCTATGGCGCTCACCTATCTACAAGGACACCTTGAGCACCTGGCACAGGTTGGATTACATGTTGTCTCGGCGATGCCAAACTGGTTGGTGACCGCCGCACCCTTCTTTTACGCAGATGGAGGGCCAGCGCTTCCTCCTCGTCCCTCTCCTCTGGTGCCCGCATCCCCACCCGCGAATGCGTTATCTGGTTGGCGCGTCAGAGTGTTGGATGCGGGAATTCCCCTGGATTCAAAGGGTGCTGAGGATGTGCAAGTTGTCGTCTTAGATACTGCGCCTCATCCTGATCGGATTTGTAGTGCCGCGACACGACCTGAACTGCGCCGCAACTGGCTTTTGCAGCGCCTGGCGACCGATCTGCGTAATGAAGATGGCTCGTTTGCCGTGGAGTATGATCGCTATCCACAGAGCAACGATGTATGTACAGGGCGCGATAATGAGGGCGATGCGCGCTACTACCCCATGACTGATCACGGTATTTCGGTTGCCGGGCTGATTCGTGACGTCGCTCCTCGGGCACATATTCGCCTGGTGCGTATTCTCAATGACTATGGTGGGGGCGACCTGTATAGTTTGTTTGCCGCTCTGACCGATCTTGAACGCGAGATGGTCTCTGGCTCTATGCGCCGTCTCGTTATCAATCTCAGCCTGACGATCATGCCAGATATCCGTCGCCTGCCCTACATCTGGTTTGATCATCGCCAGTGGTCAACGACGCAGTTGAACGGCGTGGTCCGCGTGCTTAACCATATCGAAGAGGGATTGCGACTCCTATTTGAAAGTCTGTATAGCCATGGAGCGCTTATCGTAGCCGCCGCCGGAAATGACTCAAGCAGCGCGTTTGAGAAGGGCCTATCACCACGTCCACCGCGAGCCCCGGCACGTTACGAGACGACGCTCAGTGTGACATCGGTCAATAGCAATTTTGCTCCATCGAAATTTGCTAATGCAGCCAATATTGCGCCGCTCGATTCTGGCGTGGCAACCTTTGGCGGTGAGAGTTATAGCGAGGGTACTTCTGATGCACCACCAGATGCTGTGCGTGGCCTCTATCTCTCACCACTGTTTCCGCTGGGAGAGCAGAATACCAGCGGCTGGGCGGACTGGTGCGGGTCATCATTCGCCACACCCGTGATCAGTGCGTTAGGAGCCCATCTTATGGCACAGGGCTGGTCGGCCTCCAATATCGTTACACGCCTGGCAGCCGGGGGGCAGGAACGACGGGGTGAGCGGCTATTTGGTACTGCCCCCAATTCTCCCAGGCTCCTGGGGAATATTATTCGGGTGCAGCAACGTTATGGTTTGTAGGAACCAGATTTATCGCGTCCACCTGTACGGGCCAGATTTATCGCGCCCGTGGCCTGATATTAACATGCGTTCGCGTGTTCACCGGGCTTGACGCTTCACTTTTTGTAGGATATACTATCTTACAAATGGGACACTGGAGAATATCCAGATTTCTATCTATCTACCTTTAGAACAATACTAGAGGGGCGACGCAGAAAATCCCTTTTAGAGAGGTGAGTACAAATAATGATCGAGCAGAGCCAGCAATCAGCGATTGAGACAACGACGATAAGCATGACTGCTTCCGCAGCAGACAAAGTACGCGAACTCCTTACGCAGGAGAATGACCCCAGCCTTGGTCTGCGTATCTTCGTCGCTGGTGGAGGTTGCTCAGGACTCCAGTATGGTATGACGCTTGACGAAGAGCAAGAGGGTGATACCAGCATTTCGATGGAAGGCTTCAAAGTGCTTGTCGACGAGATGAGCTATGGATATATCTCGGGTAGCGAAGTAGACTATGTCGACAGTCTGATGGGTGCCGGTTTTACCGTTAACAACCCGAATGCAGTATCAAGCTGTGGCTGTGGCCATTCCTTCAAAACTGCTGATGATGGTGGCCAGGCACGCAGCTGTGGTTGCGGCCACTAAGCTTTCCTGAGTCTAGGCGTGAGAAAAAAGGTTTCTTTTGACGTAGTATATAGTATGTCAAGGGAAGCCTCTTTTTATGTTTTTTTCTTCTAGAAAAAGGAGCATGCATGAGCGGACGTGTTGCCCATCGACCCCATTATCGCCATATGCGACAGTTTGTCCCATCCTATAAAAGTACGCGCCAGTCCTTTTTCCGCACGCGTTGGTCCTATCGCCGCCAGTCGCCCTCCTATGAAAAACATCCATTGGGATATCGCCTGTCATTGTATTATCTAGTGTCATCTGGAGAAGCGTAACAGCGATGTTGTTGTAGATCTACAGACGGACGCTCCGCTTGTATGAGATGGAGCCATCGCTACAGATGAGTATAATAGAACCTATTATTCCCCTGGTTCTGGGACATCTATGGCTGTTGCTCCATCCAGCATGCGCCTGACCAATCCAGGCATATCGCTAGTAAATTTGGAGTTCGCGACGACCCGTTGAGCTCCGGCCTGTAATGCTTTCGCGCGTGCATCCAGATCCATGTGAGAGCCAAAGGCCAGGACCGGAAGGTTGTGCGTCCGTGCGGCCCAAATCGCCGCTTCCCAGTCGACGCCGACGGTTGCGGTATTCACAATGACCAGCTCTGTACTGCTCGTCGCCAGACGTTGCTCGAAGGCGGCGAGGGTGCGGACGGTTGTGACTTCCATATCATAGTGGCGCAGGGTATCGCGCATCTTCACGGAGAAGAAAAGGTCTTTCTCCAGGGCAAGAATAGGTGTGCTCAAGGTAATAGGTATCCTGCTTCAATAGTAAATCGACGGGTGCGATTAATCTTCCGAGCGTTCATAGACGGGGCGGCGGAACTGGTCGCCTAATTCCTGGTTAATGACATCGATATTGCTATAGAGGTCGGGCGTCAGGACATGGTGAGTACCATTGCAATAGGGTTTATCGCACTTCTTGAAATGGCTCGTTTCAAAGACCAGGTTGCCGTTCTCGACCGTTATCCAGATATGTTTGCGCGAATAGCCATCGCCCCATTTGAGCAGCAGTCCATCTTTATACTCGTCGAAGCGTCCCTGCCCATAGAGGTAGTCGCGGTTGAACAATTGCAGTACCTGGCGCACGCGACTGGCCTCAACCACACGCGCCGCCTCCGGTGATAGTTTCGTCGTTGCCTCTGCCGCCAGATCTTCTTGCGGAATAGAGAGTGCACGCGCGGAATGCTGCTCTTCGCGGATCATCTGCTGAATCATCGCACCTTCTTCATCGGTCAGACTATGGCCTTCTCCAAGAATAGGTGCCTTTGCGGGCTGTTGCCCCCGTGTATTTTCAGGTCGGTAAGCTCCAGACACGGTATATTCTCCGTTTCGTTCAATCGGACGTTGTAAACATGAACCAGACATACAGGCGTCGTCAACGTACGGGCTTGTAAACCACGCCCCTACACTGTATCACGTGGGAGGGCAATGTCAAGTTGGGTTGACGTGTTATGCTCTTATTACTCTTCGGACCAGTTTTCGCCGCTCATTACTACACAGGCGACAGCGACAAAACAACTTGAATGTCCAGCTTACGTCCTCCGCATGGATATCATCGTATTTATGTGAATCGACATGTAGACCCCTGCGTCGTGCTAGCTGGCATTGTGGACAGGGGCAGAACTCCTTGAACTGTGGGTTGTCCAGCATAACGTCCTCCATAGCTAAATGATGCCTTTCTAGCCTATGCAAAGAAACGGTGTCCCTCTATGGAGTATAGCAGCATTTCTCGCCAGAAACGGTAACAATTATTACAGATGGATAGCGTTTTTATGCTACGGTGATGCAGGAAGTGGCAAGGGGTTGTATACAAAAGTCATGGTACAAAATTTCTGAACAAATGATCTTGACAAATGTTCTCTACGCCAGCTATACTCTGATTGCATAAACTGTGTTGTTGTCCTTATATCTATTGCTGTAGACCTGTTGTAATAAGAACGCGTGTTCTAGATAAATGCTAGAATCTGGGATTGCAGGTGTCAGCCGATGCATAGAGAGAGGCGCGTAGCGGTTGGGGTCGAGATCGGGGGTGGGAAGGCGACCGTTGCGCTCATTGACCGTCACGGGCGAGTGCTGCAGCGTACATATGCCAGGACGTTGAGGGGACGTCCAGCTCCTGCCACTCTTGACCCGTATATACGTGCGATTGACACTCTGTTGGCGGCTGCTCGTGAAGAGGGTCTGCATGTCTGTGGCCTTGGCGTGAGTATTCCCGGCACATTGGATGCATCATCACGGCGTCTCCACCAGGTTCCTCAGTTGCCATCGCTCAATGGTTTTCCTCTCAGTGATCTGCTCGAAGCCCGTTATCGTCTACCAACTCAATTGCTGGTTGATGTTGATGCGGCTGTGCTCAGCGAACATCGTTTTGGCGCGGGTAAAGGATATCAGCGCCTGCTCTTTTTGACGGTGAATGCCGTGGTGGGGGCATCGCTGGTGGTGGATGGGCAATTAGAGCCGCTGGGAAACAATTACGCTGGTCACGTCAGTCATTTACTGGTTGCTGCTAGTGGACCACGGTGTAGCTGTGGCAAGCATGGGTGCATCAATACGCTGATCTCTATTGATGCGATGCAGAGGATGGTACAGCGTGCATTGCGGCGTGGAGTAGAGACCAGTCTAACGCAACGCCTGCTCAATCATGAGTATTTCAGCCCACAGTTGTTGGTAGAGGAAGCGGAATGTGGTGATTGTGTAGCATTACAGATCTGTAGTGAAATTGGTCGCTGGCTTGGTACGGCTATTGTAAAGTATATTACGCTCTGTAGACCGGATGTGCTGATCCTGGGAGGGGAACCATTCTATACGAGCAATCGTTTGCTCTGTCATGTACGTACTGTACTTGGGAGTCAGGCGCAGTCATTACAACTAGAGATTCTTCCAGCCCGGCTTGGAAGTGATGCGGTTCTGGTTGGCGCGGTAATCCCACATTTTGAACCGCCAGCCACATCCCGTGAGGTTGTTGAAGCGTGCATGTAAAATACTGCCTGTAAGAAACCTTTGCTGTTGCAATATTTTGTTGGTACGACTTTAGAATAGTATGTTCTTATTCACGCTCTTGCACGAAATTATTGACGAGTAATACCTTTTTAATTTTGCGATTTAGTTGTAATTTCTGAGTTGGGATGCTGCCTATTTCTGTATATGGGCAAGTCACTTGCAAAAGGCAAGAGCGCTTTCGGCAGAATTGGCATTGATAACCTTCCCGCATTGGTGTACGCTCATTTTCTTGTAGCTCAGGAGAGGCGATGTTCGGGGGCTTTTTCACAAAAACCCAGAGGCGCATACCGAGATAGGAGACAAAAACCGTACCTGCGATAGCGAAGACCTTTGCAGTATTTGTTGCCAGAGACGAATTCGAGATGAACGAGAGAAGGAGTTTGCTCGCCAGCCAGATGAGTATGTCGTTGCACAGAATACCCAGCAACGTAGTAAGGGTGAAGCGTCTCACCTCGCTCCAGGATGTTTGCTGATGTGAGCCGAAAGTCCAATATTTATTTAAGAAAAAGCTATTAACCGCACCAATGCTGTAGGCCAGAGAATTGAACAGCAAGATCGAGAAGGTATTGGTGGTGGGAAACAGCCAGAGTAAGCTATTCAATAAGAGTACATCAAGGAGTGTGTTCAACACACCAACGAAGCCAAAACGAACGAACTGTCCAGTCCAGCATTTCCAGATAGGACGAGGTAGGAATTTTTGATCGTCTTGTCTTGAAACACTGGTCTGGACATCCGGGTGAATTTCAGGCACCTCTATCAAAACAACCTCCACAGCATCATTTATCTTGCCATCTCTATTATAGGAAGATTTTACCTCGGAATTATCAGGAAACTCTTAAGATAATGTAAATTTTTTTGATAGCTGCCGCATGTAGCCTGTCTATAATCTGTTTCTGGGTTATACTCGTCCTTCCTGGTTCATCATGACCCTTACTTTCTTTGTGATCAAATAGTCCTATGAATATATGGATAGACATAGCGCATCATAAACAGACGCCGTCAGAGAAACGTTCCCGTCCGAACCGCTAATGTCCAAAGGTGAAGGAAATTCACGCATGCTCCTCAAGACACGTTTTTCCTGGCGAAGCATGCGTAGCTCTACCCCAGATCACCTGCGAACTCACGCAGCGTACATCGAGATCTTATTTGGCTGGCCGTTCGAGTGCAATGACCGGGATTTCGCGTGTCGTGTTCTTTTTATATTCGGCGTAGGGAGGGAAAACGTCGACTGCTCTGGCGAACGCTTGTTCTCGCTCTTTGCCGGTGAGTATGCGAGCGGTGGTCTCAAATTTCTCTTTTCCAACCTCAACAGTCACTTCAGGATGGGCCAGCAGATTGAGGTACCACTCAGGATGTTTCGGGTAGCCACCTTTGGACGCGACGGCAATAATACGATCACCATCCGGAACCAGCATCAAGGGAGCGATGCGAGGTTGGCCCGTTTTGGCTCCTGTGGTTGTCAGCAGGATTAATAGTGCTTGACCTCCCACCAGACCTCCATGTGCGCGGAATTCCTCGATCACCGCTTTGTTGCGTTCATTCCATGTATTCATCTTAGAATCTCCTCTATCGTAGTTTATTTATGACGCGGAAATACACGTACGCCGTATTCACGTTGGACTTTCCTGCGTCTGACTAAATGTTTACCAGTTCTATAGGAGGCTCCTCCTTCCTGATAACCAGAGGACGATCACCTGGATCGACAAAGAACGTCGATTTTCCTCCTCTTACTCTATCTCACTCGGTGCCTCTTTAGCAAGGAAAGAACTCGATTGTTGCTCGTCTGCGTTGAAAGCAGCAGAGTGGCATTAAAGGATTTCCAGGTGAGAGAATGGCGCTCTCAGGAGTCTCCTGGCAAGGCTTGAGAGACCTTGCTAGGAGGCAAAAACTATAGCCATAAGTGTAGCCTAATCCGCTTATATGTTTGGTTCATAGTGATAGTATGAACAGTTACGGACACACTATCTGAGGAAAGGATTTCGTTTCAACTGGAACTTCATGTTATACTATGAATTATGAATACACAGAATCCCCGTAATTGTCATTGATGATACGCCTATTAAGCGACGAGGGGTATGTGAATTTGTCGAGGAGACGTCACTACTCCATCTCTGCGGGCAGGCAGGGAATGTCGCGGGCGCGATCAAACTCGTAGAAGCACTGAGCCAGGAGCAGGCTTCCAATCTGGCAAACTGGTTGGTACTCTCTGATCTGCGCCTGGGAGACGGTAATGGGGTCGAACTGGGGCGTGTGCTGCTGGAAATGGCTCCAGGTCTACGGGTCGTGATTTATACTCAAGATCCGAGTTGGACTCTGGCGGCAGAAGTCTTTCGTCATGAATATACGAGGCGTGGTACTCCGCGTAGTGCTCGTCGACGTGTAGGCAAGACATCAGGGCTGCACGGATATGCCCTCTTCAAAAACATGGAGCCAGCCTATCTTGAGCATATCGTGTCCACCGTCATTAACCGCCATGAGACGTTTATTGATCCCGAAGTTCTTGACTATCTGCTTAAGCGGCTACGTGGGCAACGCCTGACTCCACGACAGGAGGAATGTGCCGCTCTCATTTCGCGGGGGTTGAGTAACGACGATATTGCCGTGCGTATGGGCTTTTTAAATACGAAAGGCGGGCCAAATATCGGTCCGCTGGAAAACCTCGTCAGTGAACTCTATAACTTTTTTTCCATCGAAGGTGCTCCCAGCGATCCTGGTCGACGTGTTTTGCTTGCCCATGCGTACGAGGCCTATGCCGGGCTACGCAATGAACCGCGATAAATCTGGTCCCTACAGTGTTACACGCATTTATGTCGTTTTGAGGCATCATTTTGGAGTCAATGTGCTTGCAAGCCTATGGGCAGCTCCAGGGGACTTTTACCGTATTTGCGGAACTGCTGAAGATTAGAGATGCGCTGGTACAATTGCCTCCGAACGGATCACCGGGGATATAGATCGTAAGGGAGCGGCTCTCGCCGGCTGATAGTCTTCCACGTAAGATAGTGGTCGTGATGCCTGTTGTACCTCCTGATAGAGCCATAGACCATCGAAGCTCGCCGGAGTCTGAACCCGAGGAGGTAAGTGTGACATGGCACTCCCAGTATCCCGGCCCCTCGGAGCATATCTGTGGGGTGAGCGATGCCGGAGAGACCTGTAGTTGAAGGGAAGGTCCAGGCGTAGGAGTTACAGGATCGGCTGGAGCAATCGCGGGGGTGGACCTGGGAAGTATCTGCCCTAGGCTGGGATTTCCGGGCGTAACTTTTGTTGTAGCAGAATGAGAGGTATTGGTTGGTGTTGTTTCTGGTGTAGGGTGTGCTCCATGGGACGATGTTGCAGATGTAGGGGTCGGTATGCTATGAACCCTTGTTGTAGGAACGGGTGTAGCAAGCTGCGGTTCTATCAATGGTTGCTGATAAGTATGTGCCGCAAGCGATATAAGGGAAGGTTGATCGGCAGATGAGAAGCGTTGCATAAGAGTAGGGGTGAAGATCGATAGCATAATGATAAGCAGGCAGAGACCTGCGATACAGAACCAGAGCAGGCGACGATGCGTTGATACGGTCGCCAGCGGAGAAATCGTGCTAAAAGATGAGGGCGTGGAAGACGCAGAAAGCGCTGGAAATGCAAGCTGGATCGTCGAGTAAAAATGAGGTGTAGAAGGCTTTACGCATTCCTCTAAAGCATCCACAAACTCCTGTACGCTGGCAAAGCGCTGATGTGGTTCTTTCGCCAGAGCCTTAAAAACGACTTTTTCCAGTGCTGGAGAAAGCGTGGGAGTTTTTTCGCACAAGGATGGAGGAGGGGCATAGAGGTGTTGTGTGCATGTCTCAAGAAATGTGCCCCGGAAGGGAAGTTCTCCGCTAAGCCACTCATAGACAATAATTCCGAGTGCGTACTGGTCGCTTGCCGCACGTGGCTTGCCCATAATCTGTTCCGGTGCCATATAGGCAATAGTACCAGCAACTTCCTTTGTATCAGGTGAGGTCGATGAAGAAGAAACTACGGCGATGCCGAAATCGCTGAGTAGTACTTCTTTGTTGCCATCTAACAGAATATTTTCCGGCTTGATATCACGATGAATTAATTTGCGCTCATGGGCGTATGTAAGTACCGAAGCAATTGGACGAACATAAGAAAGGATGGCAGCGATAGGGAGGCGTGCCCCTTCTGGATAGAGTTGGCGCAAAGAACCATGAGGTGCGTAGGTCATAATAAGAAACGGCACTCCATGTTCCACGCCACAATCCAGTACCTGTACAATGCCGGGATGATCAAGTGATGCAATCGTACGTGCTTCACGCAGAAACTGCTCCTGTTGACGCGCAATCAGGCGCGTATGCAATACCTTCACAGCTACCTGAGACCTCAGATGAATATGCTCGCCCAGATAGACCTCCGCGAAGCCACCCTGGCCAAGAAAGCGTATTAAGCGATAACTACCAAATTGTTGCCCTATACGATCAACCACTATAATACTCCCTCAACACGACTGACTTTTATAGCTTGCCTGCCAATGAAAAGTAGATAAGAAACTCAGTCGTATTATGTACATTTTATACGGAAAATATAGTACCACATTTCATTAAATTGTGCAATGAGTCCCATTATAATTATAGTATTGATATACTTCTATTGATTGGTGGGGTTTTTACCTCGACAAACGCGTAGGGGCCGCGTTTATGACGCCCAGGTGAATTTCTCGCTAGTGAGCAAATCACACAAACGGTTCAGCATTTCCAGGCTCAAGAAGTGCTTCTGGATAATTTAACTGTTTAGAGGAGGAAAGCGGGATACATAGGATAACGATTGTGCCATGGCCTGGTAGTGGGCGAGGGACAGATTTAAGGGCAACTATTCCGCCTGCTTCTCGTGCTTTCAATTTTGCTTTAAACAGGCTGGTTTTTTCGGGAGAGATCTGTTCGGGATCGAAGCCGCGTCCATCGTCGCTGATGTAGACTTCCAGGGTGTCATTAGTATCAATGGTGCGTACAGTTGCGTAGGTTGCGGCTGCATGGTTATAGATATTGAGTAGAGCCTGGGTCACGGTGTAGGAGATGGCTTCCGCGATTTTTTCACCCTCCTCGCTTTGTTCGAGGTCGGGGCTGAGAACATCGAGGGCCCAGAGGTCGGTCTGCACTTTAAGCGGCGACTCGGGGTGAAGGCCGGGCAGGTCTTCGCGGATCAGTTTTTCCAGGTGCAGTTTGAGGCCCAGGCTGCGTCGTTGGTACACATCTTCAACCAGTAGTTGTAATCCACGCAGATCGCCCTCCAATTCTTCACTGATCTTACGTACCTTGCCGAGTGCTTCAATGATGGGCTGTACTCCCACTTTACCTTCGGCGTCTCTTTCAGCCTCGACACGCAGCTTATGTTGCCAGTGTCCTAATAGTGAACGAATGCGCAATGCCTGCTGTTTCGGCTGGTCATGGATGCGTTGGGAGAGGATGGAGCGCAGGTGGGCATCTGCGTGGAGTAAAAGTGAGGTTGCTTGCGCAAGTTCGGTATTAGTGCGTCGTAGCTCTGTGGCAGTTTTCTGCTGTTCACGTAGTGCCTCCTCGCGCTGTTCCAGCGTCATGTGAAGCTGGTCTATCAGGCGCAGCGAGCGGATAGCGTATAGGAGCAGCAACGGATAGATGCCGGCCAATATGTAAAACATTGGAAGGGGCAAGAGGGTCTGACCAGTCAGGAGGATGGGCAGAACGCCGAGGCAGAAGCCAAGTCCCACGCCGCCAATCCATAGTGTCAGGAGGTCGCCGATGCGCTGGCGAACGCGTGATGGAATACGTTCCTGGGCGGTTTCCTGTTTCTGTACATAGCGGCGCGGCGGTAAGCGACCAATCTGTATAAGTGAAGTAAGGCCGATACAGAGGCTGATCAGGCCGCCGATAGCAGCGTATCCCAGGCTAATGAGCAGGTTAAGACGCGTTGAGACATGTCCGAAGAGCAGATAAGAGCTCCATTCATAGGCGAGGAGCGCGATCAATGGCAGGTAAGGAAGCAGGTCGATGGTCATGCGTGGTTTACGTGCGGCATGCAGTATTGACGGGCGATAGGTCAGGCTGAGGTGAATAAAGGCTGCTCCCAGTAGAGCAAACGCTGGCACCCAGAGGAGCTGGAAGACCAGATCGGGAGTGTAGGTGGTCTGAACATTGCCCCAGTGGCTATAGAGCAGGAGGAGCATTGCAGGGGGTAAGAGCGTTAATCCTTCAACAGCTCCTGTCCACTCCGTTGCTGTTATCAGCAAAATAGCACCAACGATCAGCCAGCTAATGCCAGCCAACAAGCTCAGGCCATAGTTTTGCCACCACATATCCAGCGTAAATGTAGCAGTTGGACGTGTAAACGAAGCAAGCGTATGGTTATTAAGTAGTATGGTATAGGTGACAGGAGTGCCGGGGTGTATTTCCTTATAGATTTTCGGAAAACTGTCAGGCCCTTTGAGCTTATTGATCGCAATGATCTGTGAGGTACTGGTCAATAAATCTGCTTTTACCTCAAAAGGAGGGAGTTGTGGTGGAATAGACGTGACGACAACAGTGTTTCCAGTGTCGATGTCGACGGCCCAGAAGAAGCCGCCAAATGTTTTGCCGATCTCGTTAAGAAGGCGTTGATGGCCTATTGCACTTAGTGCAAGCAAGCACAGGGCAATTGCTAGATAAAATATTATGAGCCGGGGTCGTATTCGATACCACCAGGCGTCGTTTTTCTTTGTAAATGATGTAGTCACGCTGTAGTTTAGCATGTTACGAAAGTCCTCTGCAAGGTGTGTGCATATAATAATATTGTGATATCATGATCTGGAAAACTTTCTCCGTTTGTGCTATAATGAGCGTAGATAATAGTTGCATGATTGTGCAGGTATTCAGCAAAGGAAGAATGTTTGTGAAGAGTATTGTTGCTCAAAGTGCCGAAGTTGCTACAGAAGATGTGTGCCAGGAGCGTCTCATTCATGCCGAACATGTGCAGGAAGTACGACGCAATGTACTTTCTGGCAAAGAGGCGGCGCATATTGCTGCGCTCTTCGCGGTTTTGAGTGATCCCACACGTTTGCAAGTTGTGCACGCGCTTTTGTCCGCCCCCTCGGGTGAATTGTGCGTCTGTGATCTTGCCTGCAGCCTTGGCCGTGACGATACCACTATCTCTCACCAGTTACGCGTCTTACGCAATCAGCACGTTGTCACCATGCGCAAGGATGGGCGCGTTGTCTATTATCGGCTTGTAGATGAGCATATTCGTCAGTTATTGAGTATGGGTATGGCTCATACGCGCGAAATATTCAATGCCTCAGGAGTGTCTGTAGCCTCAATAATGCCAGGAGCACCCGCAACTCTTGGACAAGAAACGGAGGTATTGGCATGAGTCCCATTGCACAACATGAGCATCATGGGCACAATCACGCTCATGGGATGGCGAAAAAGACGCTACGCCTGGCCTTCTTCCTGACGCTGATTATTCTAGCTGCGGGCCTGACAGGTGGCATCCTGGCGAATTCGCTGGCATTGCTCTCCGATGCAGGCCACATTGTCACCGACCTGTTTGCGCTAGGATTAGCCTGGTTTGCAGCTGCGCAGGCAGAACGCCCTTCAGACGAACGAAGAACCTTTGGGTATCACCGTGTTGGTATCCTGGCCGCGTTTCTCAATGCCGTCTTGCTGATCGGTATCGCGATCTTCATTTGTTATGAGGCCGTCCAGCGCTTACAGCATCCGGAAGTGGTGCAGCCACTCATTATGTTTGGCTCAGCGGTTATTGCGGTTGGCATTAACCTTTTCATTGCTTTTGGTCTGCAAAAAGGCGAGCATAACCTCAATGTACGTGGGGCAATGCTGCATGTCATTAGCGATATAGGAGCCTCGATTGGCGTTATCGTTGCAGGCATCATCATTTTGCTCACGGGCTGGACGATTGTAGATCCGCTCCTCTCCATGGCGATTGCCGTACTGGTGGCTTTTAGTGCGTGGCGATTAATGCGTGAAACGCTAGATATTCTCCTTGAGGCCACTCCGCGCTCAATTTGCATGACCGATCTGGTGAAGGATATGAAGCATGTCAATGGTGTCCAGGACGTACATGATCTGCACGTCTGGAGCATTAGTAGTGAAATGAATGCGTTATCCTGCCATGTGATGATCGATAATCTACCTCCTACCGCCAGTTCACCAATTCTGCGCTCGCTCACTACGATGCTCAATGACAGGTATCAGATTGGGCATACGACCATTCAATTTGAGTGTAGTACTGCGCATAAGACTGCCTGTTGTGAGGGTCTCTATTGTCGCATGGAGGCTCCTAAAGAGAAAGAGCACGCTTGTGAGCATGATCATGTACATAACTAGCAAAAAATGGTACACCAGTTCCTGAGAACTGCAAAAGAAGAGCATCTATAATAAGATTAATAAATGAAATGGTTTCGACATCACCACACTGTTGATTTTGCCCGTTCCGGCATCCAGGTCGCTATCCACCGTATCCGTCCCCATCGCGCCGACCGCACCCGCGCCCGCTCGTAGGAAGATCCGTTTGGCACGCTCGTTGCATCACACGGATCTTCCCGCGTACGGGAGGGATGTGGGAGAGGAAAAATGATGCACCTTTCACGCCCGTCGATCTGCGAGCCGTCTGTTACTTGACGACACGGAACGAGAGGTGGGTGACTCCTCTTGCCTCCACCACCCTCGTTCTTTCCAGTTCAATGGGTTTCACGCCTAAGTTATCGAACAATTGGATCCCCGCACCCAGCAGGATCGGCACCAGATGAATATGTATTTCATCAAGCAGTCCCGCTTTGAGGCACTGTTGAGCGGCATGTGAGCCATGCAAACCGATATTCTTATCGCCCGCGATTACTTTCGCTTGCCTCAGAGCGCTTTCAATCCCATCAGTGACGAAGGTAAACGTCGTTGCTCCCTTCGTCACTGTTGCCTGGGGCGAATGCGTCAGGACAAAGACCGGCCAGGGGAAAGCTGTGCCATCTGGAGCCACCCACCCATTTGGGTTATCTATGATGGTGAAACTTCGTTTGCCCATCACCACCGCCCCGGTCGTATTGAGTGGATCACCAAGATCCCCAATGGCATCAGCGATGGCATCGCCATACCATGCAAAGAGTCGCGTCACGTCATCGTTGGGTCCAGCGATAAATCCATCCAATGACATGGTTTTGTCTAAAGCAACTATTCCCATAGCATTTCTCCTGTGTACTAGTCCGGGCGTACTCAAGATCGGTCACCTACGGCAGATCAATGGATAGAGCAGGCAAATGCTGCTTACAATGATGAAAGGATCTTCTCGCCAACGAAGAACTCCTCTAGCACGGGGACGACACTTTCTGGCTTGACCATGTGCGTCTGGCCTGCCAGGGTGCGGTAGTTCGCATTAGGCAGCGTCTGCGCGAGCGCTTGCATCGAATGACGCATCCATGTTGGACTTTTACCACCATCCATCACCAGTGTAGGGGCTTTGATGGAGGACCCCAGCGTGGTTGGTAATGGTTTGCCTGCCCCGTAATCGACCAGCATGCTGGTATCATACGGAAGTGTGTGCGCAACTGCCTTGAGTTTTGACCACATCGGCATGAGAGGCATGATAGCGACCATGAAGCCGGGCGTGCCGACCTGCTTCATGAACAGCTTGACAGCCTCCGTGCGTTGATCCTCTGCTACTAGCTCTTTGAGGCGTGCGAGGAACGCATGCGTTATCTGTTTGCCTGTATCATCAACGACAAACGGCGCTTCATATAACGCCAGTTTTGTAATAGCAGGCAGACGGTTCGCCGCCTCAAGGGCAAGGGCAGCACCGGAGGAAAAACCGCATAGAAAAACTGTTCCGCCGACTGCTTCGATGAGAGCTTCTAGATCTTCAACTTCCCGCTCAACCGCGTACGGCAAGGTGTCGCCACTTTCGCCCCGACCACGGCGATCGTAGGTGATCACGCTAAAGTGGGGTGAAATCTTCGCCGCTAGCGCTTTGCTCGGCCCAAATTCTCGGTAACAGAGTGCGCCATCCACCAGGATGACCTCCGGCCCCTGACCAACCTGCGAGTAGGCGATAACCGTGCCATCTTTGGAAGTAACAGTGTTCTGTGTGATGCTTGCGGACATGGTATTCTCCTTTACTTTGCTTGTAACTCTTGTACATACCCGGCCAGATACTCCCAGGTCATGCTCATCCCTTGCACCATGCCCATATCGACAGCGACTTTCAGGTCCGCCGCGCTGACGAACTGGATACGAGCCGTAACGCGTGTTTTGCTTGCCCCTTCGATGAAGGTCACTGTGGTCAGTTGCTCCGGAATACCCGCGATGGGATTGGCATGCTCATCGGCGAAGGTCGAGGTATAGACCAGCTTCTCCGGTGGCACGATCTCGTTGTACACACTACGCGCCCAGTGGTCCTGACCCTCTGGTGAGTGCATATTGTAATGCCAGATGCCCCCGGGCCGCAGGTCGATGGTGCAGACGGGAATGGTATACGGTTGTGGTGCCCACCAGCGCTTGAGATGCTCTGGCTGGGTAAAAACCTGAAACATCAGCGTGCGGGGCGCGTTGAATTGCCGTTCCACGACAATTTCCTGCTCCCCAACGTGAGTGCTTAGAGACTGGTAATCAAACATCATTATCCTCCATCTGGTTACTGCTGTGTTGCTCATTGGCCTGCAATTCCAGGAGATAGTCGTCCAAACGATCGAAGCGTTCTTCCCAGGTGCGACGAAAGGATTGCAGCCAGGACTCCAACTCCTGGAACGGCTCGCGCCTGAGCTTATAAATCCTCCGATTGGCCTGCGGCTGGACCTCCACAATGCCAGCCTCGCCCAGAACCTTGAGGTGTTTCGATACCTGCGGCTGCTGTAATCCCAGGCGCTCAGTGATCTCTCCCACGGTCAGGGGGCTCTCGCGCAAAAGTTCGACAATGTGGAAGCGGTTTGGCTCAGCCAGAGCAATCCATGTTGTTTTCATAGTCATAGTATACCTGAAAAGGAATATGCTTGTCAAGGAATATTCCTGAAAAGGAATATTTTGCCCATCACGAAAGCAAGCTCATGCGACTTTTGAGGGGGTTGATTTTCTCAAACTGATCACTTATTGGAAACATTCAAAGCCCGTGGTGACTGGGAGGCTGTCTGGCTGAGTAGAAAAGAGACGGCGCAGAGTGATTACTCAACATCACCGCAAGAAATGCTGAATGGTGTAGATGGGCACTCCCACCATACCATCTACGCGCTCAATTTTTTGCCCGTTGGTGGTTTTGTGCGCATGCCAGGTGAGGATGGGTAGGTGAACGATGAAAACGGCAAGGTAAATCGCGTAGGGGCGTGTGCTTGCCTCCGCTCGGTTCCAGGCGGAGGCAAGCACACGCCCCTACGAATTCCCGGTCCGCAATTTGAATACCTTGATTGCAACCTGTAAAGTGAGCCAGTTGCCGCGCTCTTGCAGATCGATATCGCAGAGCGATTGCAAGCGATCCAGGCGTTGAATAAGCGTATTACGATGGACGAAGAGGCGTTCTGAAGTTTTCGTGAGGTTACCAGCACATTCCAGGTACGTCTCAAGCGTTGCCAGTAGATCGGTATTTTTACGCTTGTCGTAGCTATCGATGCGCGAGATCTGGTCCTGGTAGACATCGCGTAGATCATCCATACGCGCGATCTTGTACAGGTAACGGTAGACACCTAAATCGTTGAAGTGCGTAACGGTGGGTTGTAACCGTGTATCATTGCCCTTATCCTGCTGAATATTTTGTCCCATTTGTAGTGCTTCCTCGGCCTCAGCAAAGCCGCGCCGATAATCCGCGATATTCTGGCAGGCATTGCCGATCCCGATAGAGAGGCAGACGTTATATTCCTGACGCATCTGCTGGGACAGGTCTTGTAGCCATGTTTTCAGGCGGGTGCCGGTGAGATCTTTGAGCAGTGAGATGATGCCGGTAAGCAGATTTTCGTGCTCATAGAAGACAGCGCCAGAGTAGTTATCCTGAATGCGCCGACGAATAATGCCACTGATACGCTTATAGGCCGTTTGTAAAATTGTTGCCTGTGCGTAACCATTCTCATCAAGCGTACTCGATATAGCTGGTACTGCTGGTGAGCGCCCATCACGTGGCGTTTTGCCATTGGAGGATGTTTCGCCTTTACGTTCTTCCAATTGTGTAATTTCGATCATCACGACGCTATTGGGCCGTGTTAGATCGCAGCCGAGGAAGTGAGCGCGTTGGCGCAAAGAATCTTCTGAAATCAGTGGTTCCGTTCATCAGATCATCAAAGAAGCCCTTGACGAGATTCTTTTGTGCCAGTTGATTGACAAGATAGCTATTTTTGATGGCGATGGCGGCCTGATTTGCGATCGTGGTCAGCAGTGTCTGGTCCTCGGTGGTGAAGCGGCGCGTCTTGTTACAATAGCAGTTGATCAGTCCGAGCTGTTCGGTGCCAGCGATCAGGGGAGCCGAGAGCAACGCTTTATACTGCGAATCTTTGATAGGATTAAAGCGTTCGAGCGTGTCATTGCTAGTAGTGGAGGAGGATACGGTATGCAAGGATGCCTCGTTCATCTCACGTAAGCGTTCCAGAGCGTTGCGGTCGACCTCGATGGGACGGAAGCTGGCACGCTCATTCAGGTTAGGGGATGTGGCATGGACCGTCATGCGTCTGAATGGCCGTGTCGATTCGATGTCTCGTTCGCGTGTCTGTTCCATCAACATAATGACGCACAGATCGACCTCCATGATCTGGACTGTCAACGTTGCCAGGGAGCGCAGCATATCGTCGAGATAGAGACCGGAACTGATGGTCTGGCTCAGGACGGAGAGCGAGGTCAGGATACTGAGTTTGCGCTGTGTATTCTCATAGAGTTGCGCGTTTTCAATTGCACCTCCGACCAGGGCACAGGTGTTGCTGATGAATGTACGGTGCTGATCCGTAAATTCATGTGGAGCCACAGCCTGGAGGGTAATCACGCCTACTAAGCGGCGATCTTTTGTGATGATAGGCACCGTCATAATCGACTGAAACTTTTCCTCTTCCAGTTCAGGGAAGTAGCAAAAGCGAGGATCTTCCAGCGCCTCTTCTTTTAAGAAAACGGGTTTGCGATGCAGGGCGACCCAGCCAGCGATACCTTCGCCGAGGGCCATAGAGAGCTTTCCTACAAGGCGACGATATTGTTCATTGGCACTGGCGAGCACAAGGCGCTCTTTATCTTTATCATAAAGATAAATAAAAGCAACGTCGCAGGAAGTAGCGCGGACAACAGTGTCCACCAGGTGACGTAGCACTTCATCAAGCCTCAACGTTGAGCCAACGGTTGAGATCACCTCATTGAGAAGCGCATTTTCCTGGCTGCGCAACTCGATCTCATTGTGCAGTGTAGAGTTCTCCTGGCGTAACTGATCAACGGCGTGTTGCGCCGTATCGGTTTCACCAGGAGGAAGCTGATGACTGGTACTGACCTTGGAAGACATGCAACCTGCCTTTCAACACATGTGAAAACGTATTGATTGCGGTGAAAACGTCTGCACACCGCAATCGGTGCGTTTTCAACTACTGTGTCTAAACTCCTGATTTGCTTAAAAAAACGAGATACTACTAATAGGTGCCTGCCACCACGGGTGCCGCCGTTGGAACGGTGGTACAGGAAGAGTTTGCGCCTCTGCAAGAGCTTATAAGATAGACGGCGACCGACGATGCGCAATCCATTGGGTTCACATCGTCGGTCGCCCTGTCGTATGGATACTCCGTACATAATTATATATTTGTATTGTACCCATTTTCTGTTGCATAGTCCAGTGTCTGGTGAACCAACTTGGGAAGATGAATAAAATCTGGATAGGTGATGCGGGAGAGCGCCCCGTCAAACCTCCTGGCACGAGGAGAGTGGATAATTCACAAGCCCTGGCGCGAGAGGGCCAATCCACCAGGACGGATAGTGGCACAGGCAACTTATCAGCAACGGCGTTGATACCCCTTTCTTGCACATAGCCCGGATCCACCGAATTAACTAGTGGATCCGGGCCAACGAACGTCACATCGTCCGTCTCGTCACTTTCCCAAGTGGGTTGTGTACCTGGCTTATTATCAGGTTGTGATGAATTGACCGGGCTTCACCACCACAGGGGATTCGACATAGAGGCTCTTGTACTCGTCCTGAATGCCAGCGTTATGAACCTGAATGGCGAGCGGACCCACCCGACCAGCGGTTTTATCCTTGAAAGTAAGGACCTCTACCGCTTTGCAGGTAGTTGCAGTGCCAGTGAGGGGGCAACAAGCCATATTAGCCACTCCAGTCGACTGAGTGGCCACGATCTCGCATTGGGCCCAGTTGTTGACGTTGATGCGTGTGTGCGCTATCGTCTTGAACAGGTTGTTAGCAATGTTGTTGTGCCCCGGTCGGTAATCCCAATGATTGCCATTGGGTACTCCGAACTGTAAGGCGCTGAGAGCATCCCGAATCGGCGCAGTAGTACCCCAGATGAGAACAGTGGGGTAGTGGTTGCCTACGACCTGTCTGACGTTAAAGATCCAGCGGAAGCTCCCGACCTGTTGCTTACTGTAGTAGATCCATCCTCTGGCGATACCTGTGCCATGGATGGTGCCATTCTTGACAACCCATTCCCCTGCCTTGGCGGCGGTCCAACCTGTGAGGGTTTTGCCATCGAACATGGAGACGAGGTTAGGGTCACCGTAGGGATTCGTGCTGGCTTGCGTGGTGCTCTGTCCATTACTTGCTGCGTGAGCTTGCTGTGCTTCTTGCCAGTTCATGGCCCAGAAAGAGAAGAACAGGGAAAGAGCTGCCAGAAAGGCCAATGAGATACTTACGAGTTTCTTTTTGTGCATAGTGTTGCGTACCTTTCTTCCTTGAGTGGTGGGAACACATCCACCTGGGAGAGCGAGAACAGCCAGATCCGTCTGGCAGTTTCCGCCCCAATTGCCCCAATTAAAGAACACAATACGAAGAAGAACTCTCTTTGTTTCTTAAAGGGGTAACCATTAGGCATGTGCAAGGCATGAGTTTTGGCTCCTCGCTGGAAAGGCGTGAATCGTGATTGCTATTCACCACGAGAGCCATCATGCGGTGCACAGACTAACAAACTAGTAGATACTTAATAATAGTACCATACGCCGAGTATATTGTCAATATAGTTGACGGTTAAAAACACACCATAAAAAATGTTTGCGAGCGCCGCAGGCGCGAGGAGGGCGGATCATTCACAAGCCCTGCGGTTAAAAGTAGGATGCGCCTCAATTTTTTTGCAGAGGGTAGGCAGAAGAGAAATGGGCTGAGTCTTTACTGATATATGGGCAGTTCGCTCTTTTTTGAGTCGCGTATTGCCCTAACAATCAGAAAGATTCAACCCATTGCACGCTGAAATGAACAGGTATGTCTGTTTTCAGCCGTTTCTGAAACTTCTCCTATTCAGTAAGTGAGCCCGAGAGCAGCATAGTGCGCGAAGATGACCCGACCTGAATTTGATAGGCACCAGGAGTGATGGCCCAGGCATTCGTGCTGGTATCCCAGTGCTGAAAAGTGCGGGCGTTCAGCGTAATAGAGGCATGACCAGTTGCTCCTGGTGAGAGAGCTAATTTCTGGAAGCCCTTGAGTTGCCTGGGTGGTTCGCCAGCGGCTGCTGGCATACTCACATAAAGCTCAGCAACCTCCGAGCCTGAACGACTACCTGTGTTGGTGATGTCGAATGTGACCGTGGCCGTATTCCCCGAGCCGGCTGTGATCTTCATATTGCTGTACTTGAATGTGGTATACGAGAGACCATAGCCAAACGGGAAGAGAGGCGTGATGTTACGCGCATCGTAGGAGCGATAGCCCATATCGAGTCCCTCAGAGTAGTTAACCTGGAGGTTGACGCCTGGATATTGGGCAGGCGTGTTGGCTGGCAGATCGGATACTGACTTAGGGAAGGTAATGGGAAGCTTACCAGAGGGGTTGGTGAGACCAAAGAGGATCGATGCTACGACGTTACCATCCTCTTCACCGGGATACCAGGCTTCCAGGATAGACGAGACCTGATTCACCCAGGGCATGAGAATGACGGAGCCACTCTTCACGACGACGATAGTGTTCTTGTTCGCAGCAGCCACTGCGGAGACCATTGCATCCTGATTACCGCTCAATGAGATAGGGAAGTCAGTGCCTTCTTTGCGGGCGTCGCCGACCATCACAATCGCGACATCTGCAGCTTTCGCAGCAGCGGCGGCGGAGGTGAGATCACTTCCATCGTTATAGGTGATCGTAGCGCTGGGATCCTGTTTTTGCAGGCCAGCCAGAGGAGTGACGCTATAGATTGGATGGACACCCGCAGTGCCGCCACCGCCTGTTTTGGCCACGCCAGCCCAGGCGCTTTGTCCAATCAGGGCGATTGAGTGTACTGTGCTTGCACTTAGTGGCAGCAGATTGGAGCTATTTTTGAGTAGGACCGAGCTGGCTTCACCGATTGTGCGTGCGGTAGCGCCGTCTGTAGTTCCCACAGCAGTTGGGATAGCCGAATGCGCGACCGGGGGGGTGTCCCACAGTCCTTGTTGCATGGTGACACGGAAGCGGCGAATGAGTTTATCATCGATGACCGACATCGGGACCTTGCCATTCAGGACATCTGCCTTAAGAGCGCTACCAAAATACGTTCCTGATGCCATTTCCAGATCCAGGCCGCCTAATGCTGCGTTTATTGTGTTGTGTGCAGCACCGAAGTCAGAGGAGACAAAACCCTGGAAGTTCCAATCTCCCTTCAAAATCTGGTTCATAAGGGTCGAATTGTCGCAGGCCCATTGCCCGTTGACCTCGGGATAGGAACACATGACCGCATCGACGCCTCCCTGTTTGACGGACATCTCGAAAGGGACCAGGTAGAGTTCACGCAGCGTGCGTTGATCAATAACACTATTGCTCGTCTGACGGTTGAGCTCCTGCTCGTTGCCCACAAAGTGTTTGGCCTCAGCAATTTCGCCCTGGCTCTGAATGCCCTGAATTTCATTCGCAGCGATATCACCAGCCAGCAATGGATCTTCGCCCAGGTTCTCGAAGGTACGGCCACCTTGTGGTATACGTGCCAGATTCATATCCGGGCCTTCTACCATATCGTTGCCGAGGATTTTTGCCTCATTGCCGATGACAGAGCCATAGGCATTGGCCAGATTTGTATCCCAACTGGCGGCTAGCCCGAGTGGAGCTGGCAGGGCTGTTGCGGGTGCACGTGGACTGACAGTACCATAGGAGACTCCAGCCGAGCCATTGGTGATCACAAATGCTGGAATGCCCAGGCTAGGTATAGCCGGGACGATGCGCAGGTTGGGAGAAGCACCTCCGACCCCGTGCAGTTCCAGTATCTTCTGATCCAGAGTCATTTGAGCGACGATAGCGCGTGCTCGTGCATCTGGAGTCTGGGCCTGCGAACTGGCGTTGGCCGCGATCGGTGCTATAAGTCCGAATAGGGCTACAATGCCTATTAGCATAAGGGGAAGCCACTTATGGAGTAAACTTCGTTGCATAGTTTTCTCTCTTTCTTGTTAATCTGTAGTATCGGTGAAAGTAAATATATGGCTGCAGGTAGTACGATAGGGGTTGGATGTGCTCTAGGGCCCTGTTTGTCGCCATAGAAATTGGAGGGTCGAAAAAGTTCTCGACCCTTGAAGAGGTATTGTGACTATGTGAGATATACCTCTAGCAAGATTGTGGAAATAGCGGGGAGGGATTTTCCCGGCGTGTGTGCACCAACGTCTGCAATCTTGAGCAGTATTCATCTACTGACGCCATGCTGGTCTACATCAATCCTGTCATCCATGACCGCTTTTTCCTTTCTTCTTCGGAGATCTGCTGGAGAGCAGGAAGAAAAAATTGAGTTTGCCTTCTCCATCCTTGAGAAACATGGGTTTTGGTGAACACCATGTACAAGAAATATACTAGGTTTACCACTAATTGTCAACATCCCAGACGTTTTGATAGGTGGTAGCTTCTGTTTCTTGAACATGGTTTTTTTATGTCATTTTGACCCTTTATCATGCACATATGGATGTGTTTATCCTTATATTAAAATATAAGTGGCCTATCAAATAGATAATGCGGAAGTGGTTATTTTGTGGTACAATTAATGTGTCCGGTTGTTCCGTATACAGCGCTGTATGTTTCTAGTTATACAGCGCCTTTTTTGGTATCCTCAAAGGAGGTTTCCGCGCATGGCCTCAGATACTGCTGTTATTCCTGAACTTGAAAAAGGTATCGAGACACATGGTATTGAGCGCGTCTCGCCCGAGACACGTTCGCATGTCCGCATCTTCGATAATTTCACGATGTGGCTCTCCGCAAATCTGGTTATTTCGACGGTCGCGCTTGGGGCGCTGGCCATTCCCGTCTTCGGCCTCGGATTTTGGGACAGTGTAGCCGTTATCATTTTGTTTAACATCATTGGAGTTCTCCCCGTTGCTTTCTTCTCTACACTGGGTCCCAAACTCGGATTGCGCCAGATGACGATTTCTCGCTTCTCCTTCGGGTGGGTGGGTGCTGTCATTATGGCGATCTTTAATGTCCTGGCGTGTATTGGTTGGTCTACCGTCAATGTAATCGTTGGCGGCCAGATCGTGGCAAATTTGAGTAATCAGACCATTCCTGCCTGGGTTGGTATTCTGATAATTGCTCTCCTGACCACGTTTGTGAGCCTCTTCGGCTATAAGTATGTGCACCGCTATGAACGCTATGCATGGATACCGATGGCGATCATTTTTGTGATCCTGCTCTTTGTCGCGGGACCTCATTTTACTGCGGTGCCAACACCTGCCTTTGGCCTTGCATCCTTCGCCTCGTTTATCTCCTTTGGTGGGGCTGTCTACGGCTTTGCGACTGGCTGGAGCTCGTATGCCGCCGATTACAATGTAAATCAGCCTGAGAATACACCTGCCAGCCGTGTCTTCTGGCTCACCTTCCTGGGTGTCGTGATCCCTTGTATCCTGCTGGAAATATTCGGTCTGGCTCTGACAACAGTTAAAGCTTATAACGGGAAGAGCGGCGGTGATCTATTAAGTGCGGTCGTGCACCCTCTGGGTGGCTTTGGTACATTTTTGTTGTTGCTGCTCGCTTTGAGTATCATAGCGAACAACATTCCAAACGATTACAGTCTCGGCCTCTCCATGCAAGTACTCGGCAAAGCATTCCAACGTGTGCCTCGCGCCGTCTGGACATTAGTAGGCGCGGTGATCTATGTCATTCTTGCCATGTTGCTGCTTGGACACTTTGACTCGACGCTGAGTAGTTTTCTGCTGCTAGTCGCGTACTGGTTGGGACCCTGGTCGATTATTCTCATCCTGGAGCATTTCGTTTTCCGTCATGGTCGCTACAACCTCGCCGATTGGAATGACGCAAGCAAGTTGCCGATAGGCTGGGCGGCGAGTGTATCGATGCTTATTGGTCTATTCGGAGCCTTTCTTGGTGCCGCCCAGGTAATTGTAATTGGAAGCAATCCGCCGATTCCAGCGGTTGGCCCTATTGCAAATCTGATCAATCCTGGCTATGGGATCGATATTGGCTTCGAACTGGGCATTGTCTTGGCGGCGATCTCCTACCTCATCTTGCGACGCATTGAATTGAAGTCCAGTGGGCGCTAGTACCAGTGTGAGGTATTGATCAGGTAATGCCTGGTCGTAGTAATCAAAAGGGGCAGGTGGTAATCTATATGCAACTACCTGTCTCTTTTTAGTGGGAGGAATATCGCATGACCTACGACCTGATTCTTCGTCACGCACAACTCCATCGTCAGCGGGAACCCATCGATATTGCCATTGAGAACGGACGCTTTGTCCGTATCAGCCCCGATCTTTCAGATGCTATCGCTACTCGTGAGATAGATACTACTGGCCGGTTGGTGGTGCCACCCTTTATCGATGCGCATGTGCATCTCGATGCCGTGCTGACGGTGGGGCAGCCACGCTATAATAGCACCGGAACTTTGCTGGAAGGCATTCAGATCTGGAGTGAGCGCAAACCGGGCCTGACACATGAAGATGTGAAACGACGCGCCCTGGAAGAAATTCGCTGGGAGGTCGCGCAGGGCACGCTTTTCATTCGCAGCCACGTCGATGTGTGTGATCCCAAACTTACAGCCTTACGAGCATTGTTGGAGGTACGTGAAGAAGTACGCGATATCTGCGATCTGCAACTGGTAGCCTTTCCGCAGGATGGTATCCTTTCATTCCCCAATGGGCGCGAGTTAATGCGCCAGGCACTGGAACTGGGCTGCGATATCGTTGGTGGTATCCCACATTATGAATGGACGCGTGATATGGGAGTGGAGGATGTGCATTATGCCTTCGCACTGGCAAAAGAGTTCAATCGCGATATTGACTGTCACTGTGATGAAACCGACGATCCCCTATCGCGCTTCACCGAAGTCATGGCGGCAGATACGCTGCAACAGGGCTGGCAGGGACGCGTTACCGCGAGCCACTGTACAGCGATGCACTCGTACGATAATGCCTATGCCTTTAAGCTGATGCGCCTGCTCGCCAGTGCTCAGGTCAATGTGGTTGCCAATCCATTTGATAATGTTGTACTACAGGGGCGTTTCGATACGTATCCAAAGCGGCGCGGGATTACACGCGTAAAAGAGCTGCTTGCTACGGGAGTCAATGTTGCGCTTGGGCATGACTCTATCATGGATCCCTGGTTTCCTCTTGGCCGTGGCGACATGCTCGCAGCAGCCCAACTCGCTCTATTTTTATGTCATATGAGTGGCTACGAGGAGATTCAGGATGTGCTTGACCTCATTACCTATAATGCGGCCAGAGTATTACGTATAGAGGATCGCTATGGTATCGAAGAGGGGAAAGCCGCCAGCTTTCTGGTGCTTGATGCTCCCTCAGCATTTGAAGCGTTGCGCCTGGTACCTGCACGTCTCCATGTCTTCAAAGATGGGCGCGAAGTAGCAACAACCCAACCAGCAAGAAGCGTTGTCAGAAGAATTTCACAAAATGAAGAGCAAGATGTGACCTACCGGATGTAGGGGCCCGATTTATCGCGCCCAGGTGTGTCCTGCCCGATTTATCGCGTCCGCGTAGGGTTGTGCGGATTGTGAATGTTCGTTTCACAAAATATTCACGATCCGTCCGACGATAATGCCCAGGATAGCCATCGCGTTCAACGCCTCGATCATCATCAGTCCCTTTGCTCGTCGTGTCAGGGGATAGGTATCGGCAGGGCTGAGCGCTGTGGCCCCCGTGAAGCCAACAAAAAGATAATCGATGAAGTGAGGTGCCCAACTGCCATCGTTTCCATTTACCTGTTGTGGAAACATAAAATCCGCAGCCTGATGCCCATTTTCATGCCGTTTCCTCGGTCCTCCACCATCGATCTCCCAATACCAGAGTGCAAAGACGAGCACGTTGGATACCCAGAGCAATGCCGCTGTACGAAGCAGTGCTTTTGCCTCGCTGGCACCCTTATTTGGCAGAGTAATCACAAATAAAATAATGCCACCTATCAGAGCTATCGTAATCACGGCAAGCAGGGCAAAGATCAGGATGCGTATAATCTCATTGCGCAAAGGGCGTTTAGCGATGCCGAATAAAAGTACTGGAAGGAGTAGTACCCCTTCCAGTGCCAGGAGCAGCCAGTTTGGACCAATCGTGACACGATCCGGCAGTGCCGCATACAGGATTCCAAAGGCCAACAGTCCAATTAGAGCCGCCCAGCGGGGAGCCATAGGAGCTCGCGGCTTCTCTTTCCCGGCCTGATTTGTTTGTTGTGTCTTGTTAACTTGTTGCATAGTAGCTCAACATCCACTAAAGAGAACGTTTTAATCTTTGCCTTATTTTAATGCGCATAGATGTAATATTACAACCTCTACGCAAGGCAGATGAAAAACAGGAGAGCATATTCGTGTTATTGTATAATTATATATTCATATTTTTCTTTTTATAAACATATATGAGTTATGGTACAATGACAGTGTTTTCATGGAGCACAACATTTGATGCAAAATGTAACGCTATCTGGTATAGTGTGGCGGTCTAATATAGTAAATAGAGAACGTATTGTGCACTTTGATTGATCTTGGGGGATTGTAGATGCCGAATGTAGAGCAAGATTGGCAAAAGATGCAAAGGATGCAGCAGATACAGGCAGCGGATATCGTGAGAGCGCTGCTCAACGAGTTTGGGGCGCTTACTGAATATCGTATATTGCGAGATAGTCTGCCCAGACGATTAGCGACATTGCTCAGGTGTCGTTGTGTCTTGCTCTATCAACGGATGAGCGAAACGCTGCAACTTGTGGCGGGATCTTTTGACGATGAACCGGGCTGGTCCGCATCCTTGCTGGCGGTAGCGCATATTAATCCAATCAACTTAAGTGATGATGGGCTAGAAGCACGTGCCTGGCGTGAGCGACATGCAATTGTAGAAGCAGAGGAATATCCAACGCAGGTCGCATTGCCATTGATGTATCGGCACCGTGGAACGGGGGTAATGGTTGCACTACGTGGGAAAGGTGGTAGGCAAGGAAACGATGTGGAAACGTGGGCGGCAGGTGAGGTACAGGGTCTGGATGTCATTGCGGATGTCGTTGCTTTGCTCCTGGAAAATACACGTCTACTTGAGCGCGATCGGGAGCGTATTCATGAGCTTTCGCTGCTCAATAGTATCAGTACCCAGATGAATCGTGCGCTGTATGAGCGTGAGCGCTTAAAAAATATCATCATCCAGCGCACCAAAGAGATTTCGCTGGCAGATCTTTGTACGTTGAT
>CAVQVR010000005.1:0-55282 GCA_963717195.1 uncultured Chloroflexia bacterium | reverse complement strand
AACGCCGCTGCCAGGCCAGCATAAACAACCGAGTGAACCGCCCCCAGTCTTGCACATGCCAGCATCGTAGCAATACCTTCAGGCGTCAGAGGCTGATAGATGCATACACGGTCGCCTTTTTTTATGCCTGATGATTTTAAACCATTGGCTACCTTGCATGTCAGGGCCAGTAACTCTTTGAACGTGAAGGTAAGAGCCTCGCCATCTTCTCCCACCCAGATTAATGCAGCCTTATTAGCGCGGCTTCCATTAGCCTGACGATCAAGGCTATTCACTGTAATATTCAAACGTCCACCGGTGAACCAGCGCGTGCCGGGAACATCTCCTTCACGCACCTGCGTCCATGGAGTTTCCCACTCGAACTCGCGTGCAATTCTGTCCCAGAAACCATCAAGATCGCGTGCAGCTTCATCGTAGAGCGCCTGATAATCCTTTACGTCAACGGTGGAAAGAAACTTCTGATCGGGAGCGATACGTACTTCTGTGCTCAAGAGTTGCTTAAAATCACTATCTGTACCCTGTCGTCCTTCGTTGGATGATGGTGTCATAGCTTTCCCTCCCTGGGATTCTACCTGCCTGTGTCCCGGTACGCGCTACGTATGCCTCCTGATAGAGACATCGTTATCACATCAGGCGAATTGACATTGCAAAGGCTTTTGCGATACCGGATGTCTCTGCCGGCGGCTGCAATTCACTACAAGTCTTGATAGTTCTGGTTAATTCTGACATGTTCTAATTTGGATGTATCCAGATTGTCTGGCACACCTATCTACTTTAATAAGTGTGGTTCTATCTATCAGTATACCCTAAAAAAATTAGAAGGGAGTAACCTGTTGGAAGTTGGCTATAGAAGCAAAGGAGGCAATCCATCTTACTTGAGATGAATTGGGTACCAGACCACTCTCAAGGGAGACCTGATACCCAATCTGTGAAGACGAGATTATTAAAAGATATTTTGGATGCTAGTGGTAGGAGTAGCATGGCCTGGTGTTGTGATCGTTGCAGGAGCATTGAACTTGCTGTAATCTATGGTCGTGTTTTGATTCATGTCAAAACTCAATGAGCTCGAAGATGTTCCAGGCGTAGGCGTAATCAACTTGCTCATATCCATATTCAAGTCGAACTGTAACTGGAAGCGACTGAGGTATGCTGTAGTATTATCGATCCATACATCAAGCACGGTATTCTTCATCGTCATATATTGCAGAGCCTTACCCATTTCCTGCTTCTGTGAGGCTGGCAGGTTATTCAGTGTACCAGTCGTATTCATCAGATCACTCAAAGCATCTTTGCCAAATACAATGGTGAGGTGACGCATACTTGCACCATTTAATGTAGTTTTCCCATCATCTGTAACTTTAACATCCTTCAATATAAGCAGTTTGTTATATCCTGTCACATCTGTGTTAGCGAATGACGATACTTGCGCAGCAGACTTATCCATAACATACCATTGTCCCTTTTGATTTTGGACATAAACTTTCTGATTCTTGACGACCTCGGAGAAAGTGAGAGTCTGCCCAAGGATAGTCATGGAAAGTTGTAACTTCGCTTCATCAGGTGGAACAGCTACGCCACTTGCTTTGGTCGTTGTAGAAATCGACTGAGAATTACTGCTTGATGCAGTGAAACTGGGCAATGTCATACCACCGGTGGAGTTCATTGTATAACTCACCGACTTGAGCTGATCCATCGTAGTCGCAGTTCTTTGCAGCAACTGAGCTGGCGTCAGAGAAGCAACAGGTGTGCTGCTCTCCGTAGTACTTCCTACAACCTGACCACAGGCGCTTATGAGCAATACTATACATGTCAGTGCGATAAAAAGGGAACTTTTCTTCAACATATGCATTAAAACATCCTTCATAAATTTTTACATAGCGCCCTAAAGCGAGCGATATGCCAGGAGAACCCACTCCTCACCGGATGATTATATCAGAAAATATCGATATAATCTATAACTTTTTATACAAAGTCGGATGGTGGCGAGGTTTTCTATCTCTGGTGTGACAAAACAGAGCAAATCTCTGGTTATGCTATCCCTGCGTATCTATTCTTTTAAGCCGAGGGATAGTTGGTAAGTATCCAATAAAGCAAACGTATAATAATCCCGTTTCTCAAAAGGTAAAACATGGATAGGTATAAGAGTTGTACTAAGTTCGGGAAGAGGTTCCAGATATTCCATCAAGGCCACCAGTACCCGACTTCTAGAGCTGCGCTACATCCCCCCATCAGAGCTTCCTCTCCGCCGAGTACGCGCATAGTCGGAAGCAGAAGCGCGAGATCAGGCAACGTATCCCTGCGCTCACGTTGAGATAGGAAGCGCAAAACCTCATACACGACGGAATAGAGGAGAGCAGAGGGAGATGGCTGAGTGAGAGAAGCAGCCGCCTTCAATATCTCCAATCCATAATTCGCATCTCCAGTAGCATGCATCTTTGTCAAGACCAGCTCAAGCACTTCAGCCCAACCAGTCTGAGGAAGTGTGGAAAGGAGGATTTGGAGCACTTGCACCCTGTATTGTTCCATTGTGAGCGACCAGGTTATCTCTAGCATCTCTTTAAGTAGTTCTTCTGGGACATGGGCGGCCAGTTTCGTAAGCAACCACGACTGGTCTTTTTCCACTTTCAATTCTCGCGTCGCTTTCAACAGAGCTGGCACTATTGGCAGTGATCTTTTATCAGGAAGGTGCGGAGCCAGCGTAGCCAGAGCACGTATCTCCTGCCTTTTCTCCCATGTTGCCTGGGTAAGTGCTTCGATAAGCTCTTTTTCTGATCGAGAAGGAAGCATAATTTCCAGCACGTTTACACTCTGTTCTTCAGAAAGATGGGGAACCAGCACCTCTAACAATGCTACCTGCTCTCTTTCATATGGCAGTTCCTGTACTATTTCAAGCACATCTGCGAACCTTTCCTGGACCAGATAAGGGAGCAGCGCTTTCAGGATTTGCGTACGTACTCCTCCTACATCCATTATGGTTCGCACATCTCTCCAGAAACGAGGGAAGTAGCTTCTGGGAATATGGGGCGCCAGCTCTTCTATCAGCTCTGCTCGCGCCCATTTATTTTGTACGGCCTGCGCTGCTCTCCATACCTGAGGAATGTAGCTCTCTGGTACATGCGGAATAATCCCCTTCAGCGTCTTTACGCGTACCTGTTCATATGACATTCCTCGTGCCGCTATAAAAAATTGTGGAAAGAAGGCTTCTGGTACATGCGGTGCCAGTTCTTCCAGCACCTGGCCGCGCATCGGTTCAGCTGGAATTTCCTGTGCGGCCATTAAAAATGAGAGAAAGAAGTCCTCGGGCACGCGCGTTGCCAGTGCTTCTAATATCTGATAGCGCACTCCTGCCTCTGGAATTTCCTGTACTTCTTCCCATATCAAGGAGAAAAAACGCTCTGGCACATATGGCATCAATATTTCCTGCATGCGCTGACGCTTCCCTTTGTTACCGATTGCCTGTACCGCTTCCCATAGCTGCTTAAACAGGCTCTCCGACATGTGTGCAGCCAGCGCTCTCAGTACCCAGATCTGTGCTTCTTCACTATTGATTGTCCAGATCGCTTCCCATAACTGAGGGAAGAAACCTTTGGGCATGCGTAGTGCTAGCGTTCCCATTATTAACGCACGTCCTCTTTCGTCAGGAATTGCTTGCACTATCTCCCATAGACGATAAAAGGAACTATCGGTCGCATATGGAAGCAGCGCATTTAACATCCTTGTGGGCCCATTTTTATCCTGTACCGTCTCCAGTAGCCCTGTAATTATGTCCTCTGGTGCATGAGCCAACACGGTCGTAAGTACGCGCACGCGCCAGCGCTCATGCCAAATGCCTTGTGCCATTTGCAATAGGCGCGGGAATAATCTCTCTGGTACATGGGGAGCCAGTGCCTCCAGCATCTGGGCCTGCACCTCTTCACCCTGACATGCCTGTACTATTTCCAACACTTCCTCAAAAAGATCCTCTGGTATTATGGGTGCTAGCGCCTTCAGTGTGCGTGCCATATTTTCCTGGTCCATCATTGCCTGTAGCGCTTCTACCATTTTCCGCGCTTTCTCAGATGACAATGGTGCTGGCAGGTAAGCAGCACATGCCAGAATGAACTGAACCCGTTCCGCTTCGTCCTTGATGACCTGGAGTACCTGCAACATTTCCAGCACTCGCTGCCCCTTTCGCTCGTCTGGTAGCGAGGAGACAAGAGCCTCCAGGACCTGTGAGCGTTTCTCCCGGTCCTTCATCGTCCGCACGATATCGAGAGTTTCGGAAAGTAGCGTTTTTCCCATACGAGGAGCCAATGCAACCAGGACCTGCACCTGATATATCTCTTGCCCCATGGCTCGCACCATCTCTATCACTCTCAGCAGCCAGTTTCCAGGTAAGCGACTTCCCAGTTTTGTAAGTATATGCGCTTGCTGCTCGTCGCTCCGGATACCCCATGTAAAGCCAAAGATTTCTGGTAGCATAAAGTTGAATATTTTTGCCAATGCTCCCTCAGATAAACGTGGTGTTATGGCTAATAACGTTTTTAACCGTTCCTCCCTATCCTGAATGGCCTTAAACACTATGAGCATATCAGAATACGTGCCAACCAGTTTTCCGGCCAGTGGAGCTTCAAGTTCCGCCAGTAACCATACACGGTACCCCTGATCTTTTATTGTGGCGGCAACCTCCAACAGGCGAGGCTGCAAGTCTTTAGAGGCATAGCGCGTAATATGTGCCAACAACTCCGCGCGGTAGCCTTCATCCCAGATGGCTTGCACACTATCCAACGTCTGCTCCAGAAGTTCTTCTGACAGGCGCGGAAACAGTTGTATCATTACCGTCATGCGGTATTGTTCACTTTTCAGCGTTAATACGGCTTGCTGAAAAGCAGGGAGCAGTTCTTCTGGTATATATTGGAGCAGGTCGCTCAACGCGTGGACCTGGTAGCTTTCGTCCCAGAGCGTGCTGACTTCTTCCAGTGCCTGCTTCAGCCGGTTTTGAGATAGGAAAGGGGCCAGTTTGACCAGCACTTCGATGCGATATTCGCGGTCCTCGATATCTTGTTCTAGCTCCAATACCTCCTGCACAACTTCCGTTTGCAATGAGCCGGGCAGATACGTTGCCAGTTCTGTGAGCAGTCGTATGCGCGAGAGACCGTCGAGCATGCCACGCGCCTCTTGCAATATCTTCTGCAGCAGGCTTGCGGAGAGATGAGGGATAAGCGCTTTTAACACGAGAGCACGATATCTTTCTTCCTCGATGCTTTCTGCAAGCTGTAGCACACGGTTATGCTGATCTTCAGAGAAGCAGGAAGCCAGTCCTTCCAGTGCCAGGGCACGATATTCTTCCTCTTCCATCTCCTGCACAAGATCAAGAGTGTGCTCGATGAGAGCTGTGTGTGGAGAGAGGGCGGGAGCCAGTTCTGCCAGCACGCCAGCCCGGTCGGCCTCATCTTCTATTGTGGGCACAACTTCCAGCACCTGCCAGAGCAGCTCTTCGGAGAAGCCAGTTGCCAGCTCGACCAGGGTATCAAGACGCGTATATTCCTCCTTGATTGCAGCTATTGTATCAAGTGCCTCTTGCAGAATATCGGTGCGTAGCGGTTCCTGAACGTATGGCGCCAGACCCACAAGTTCTCTGGCACGCGGTGTCAGATCGCTAATCAGGCGTATACATGCCAGTCCCTGTGCAGGAGTCCATATTCCCGTTTTCACAGCTTCCAACATCAAACGAGGGGAGATGTTGCTGGTCACGCTATTGACGCTTACCTGGCTGAGGAGGCAACGGATCTCATCTCCCAGGTAGGGAGTTTGATTTCCAGCTCTTATAGCCGTTATATCTTCACGCTCGGCAGCTCGCCATGCACGCTCTACATCGCCCAGGAAGCCAGCATTGGCGCGATCCAACTTTTCCCATGCAAGCCGCCAACCGTTGCTAATCAGTGCAATCAAGGCAGGCGTGGCGGCCTGAGCACGTTCCAGGTGAGCACCGTAGTACTGAACAATATAGGATGATGCATGTTCTGGCATCAGGCGATCCTCGTTCAATGCTGTCAGCGTTTGTTTGCCCCAGGCCAGAAAACGACGCTCTACCTCCTGTCGCTCCTCATTGCTGAGGCGCTCTTCAAGGAAATAGTTCGCCAGGCGTGGATGGCTAAAGACATATCCTTGATGCACTCCATCACCGGTCACGAAGCGGGCCAGGGGAGCCAGGTGCTGTTCTAGTTCACCGGCGCGAATGTCTGCTTCATCTGGAACCAGGCTCAAGATATCCTCTTTACTCAAAGGGCCAAGAGCGCCAGCCAACAGGTCAAGCACGATCTGAGCGGCGGCCTCACGTTGAGGCGCTTCACTGCTCCACAGGAGGCGCTGATCTTTCCACCAGCGTTCGAAGTAACCCGCCAGGCCGGGTTGAATAATGTGCAAGTCTTCCGGCTGAAAGCGCACAACTGCCTCGCCGCGTTCCCATAGATCATCGGTGTACAGGCGTACAAGCAAGGGATCACCTTCGCTCAGGCGATAGAGTTCGGAGACGATATTGACGCGTGAGCTGAGGTGATCGAGAGGAAAGCCCATCTGTAGCAAGACATTGGCGATACCTGTCCTATCGAGCGGATACAATTCTAGCGTGCGAGCGAGGCCCGGACGAGTCCAGCCAAGGCGTTTCAACCAGGCGTCGGCATCCTGGTCATTCGCAAGATAGCGAGCAGAGAGAACGATCTTCAGGCCAGGAGGAGGATCGAGGGGAAAGAGATCAGGTCCAGCGGCCCAATCGGCAGCTTCATCCACGCCATCCAGTACCAGGAGCAGGGTACGTCCACCTGGCAGGGGGCGCGTCATATATTCAGCCAGCAGGCCGCGCCAGACATCTTCATGCAGATTAGGATCGGTAGGAACTTTCTCCCCATGGAGTGCGGCAAGACGGGCCACCAGCGAGGGAAAGGCGACACCAGCCAGATTTGAGCGAAAGCGAATACTGACCGGAAAGTAGGCGATGGCGAGGTTGCGCTGAGAAAGTAATCTCTGGCACCAGCGTAGGAGCAGGGCAGATTTGCCACGGCCAGCAGGAGCTGCCAGCAGCAAGTAAGGGGTCGCCTGGGTGTCAGTGAGCCATGTATCCAGGTGCTCAAAGTCCTTGACCCGTCCACCAAACGGTACGGGATGGCGGGAAGTACCAAGATATTCAGTGAGAAAATTTTTTACACGAGCCGCGTAGTCAGTGGGGAGGTCGCGCAGTCCTTGCGTGAAGGTATTGACGACCGTCTGAAAATTCCCGTGTTCCGTAACTTGATACTCATCTTGCATGCAGCAATCCTTTCAGCAAACAGGGGTTGTGTGAAGAAGCTCCGATATAGCCAGCAGGGAATTTATTTATTTATGAGGCAAGTATAGCATATGATGCAAGTGTAATATACATCGTGTGCTTATAAGGGTAAGTAGCTATATTTTTATAAAGCCTGCAACCAGGCTTCTCATACAGCCTGTGTTTCAGATTGCTGTTCCGAATGTTCATCCTCAAGCTCACGCGTAATCTGGCGTTTCAGTACATCGATCTCATTCTGGATGATGCGACGTACGATTGCTACAGAGCTGGCGTAGGTTGAATCCATTCCAAAGTACGAGAGGCTGCCAGCACCCAGATTTTTGCCACGTGTGTAAGGAGTATCTGATGCATAGTGCAGGATGCCCAGATCATAAGGCAGGCGAGCGAAATTGATGTTTTCGCCCATGGGGTAGCGCAACAGGTACTGATCTTCGTAGACGGCGTTGAGGTAGGGGCCACACTCCATTTCGACGACAGTAAAGTTCGCCTGGTAGTAGAAATCCAGGTACTGACGATTTTGCAGATAGGTTCCCTTGGCGGAGACAGCTTTCTGATTATCGAGCACAGAACCGTAAATCAAGTAAGGCTGGATATCCTCAACAGTGAAGGTATTATCTAACCAGTAGGTATTCTGGCTGTGCTCATCCATAATAACGTTGGAGATCATCACATCGCCGATGCGACCGTTGAGCGTAGCGGCCTTCCCCAGAATATAGATGCCGCGTATCTGGGTCAGGTTCTCCATAACTTCGCGCATCATGCGGTAAGCAGCCATGCCAAGCGGGTAATCGATATTGAGAATGATGGCCTGGCTCTTTGCGAGAGAGTCCATGTGTGGCATACGACAGCGTGGGTCAACCTGTGTTGGACGCAACTTCGCTAACTCAATGATCTGCGCATCAATCTCCAGGCCGTAGCGAGCCCCAACATACCAGACACCGCGCTGCTGTTCCTCCTGGATACGGTTGCGCACAAACTCTTTTCCGGCGGGAGTACGTATCCACTCACGAGCTACAAAGTAGAGAAAGTTCTGCCAGTTGCCAGGGACCTCGCCATTCTGAAGTCTGCGACATTCGTCAGCCAGGTAGGGGTCAGGGCCATGAAGGGCGAACTCCGTTAGTTCGTCGGCGCGGCTGAGCATAATGCCCGACAATAGATTAGCGAGGCTATGGGTATTGCTGGAGACAAAGTAGACGGGACGATCCGACTGGCCGAGCGTATCGAGCATGTTTTTGACGGGTGCCCACCATTTACGTGTAGCTCGTACATAACCAACATGAGAACCGCCAAGCATACGCAGATTGAAGCTTTTGCGATGACGACCGATCTCCAGCAGCATCCCCCATAGATGATCGCCCCAGATAACTTCCAGGCGCTGCCAATCATCCGGCGCGATATGCAGACGTTCGCGCAATACCTTGCTGATCTCGGCAAACACGGGGGAGGAGCGATCCATACGTGTCTCTAGTAGCTGTAGAGTGGTGGGATCCGAATTGATCGAGTAATACATTTTGTCCCATTCGATCTGGAAGGCAACCAGAATAGGGACGATATCGTCGGTGTCGCTGACACTGGCAACATAGACCGCCAGCGTCCTCTTGCCATCGTAGAACCATTTGCGTCTACGAGCTGAGGCCGTGACGGCTTCCCAGGTATTGACATGAAACCCATGATGCAGAAAAACCTCTTCTGACTGGCCCAATAAAACAAGGTCGCAGTAAATAATTGAGGCGGGCAGGCGTAGCACGCTATAAATGAAAGCCGACATATCGGGATAAGGTGAACGTGCGTCGGGATGCAAGCTGGAATCGATATTGTAATGTGCCTGTATAAGTGCTTTCAAACTGATCTCCCCTGAACTTCTCAACAGGGTATTGTAGGTACGAATGTAGAGCTCGACATCCCGCTTGCCAGCTTCGTGATATTTCTCGCCATGTTCAAATGTTGGCGTAATGCTAGTGGGAGCTGAACGATAGGTGCCTGTAAGCAATTCGTCGCCAGACTCCGCTAGCGTCTGGCTTTGCGCATCGCTAGAAACATTGTGCTCAAATTGCTCGTCACCTATTAAATGAATTTCCGTCTTTTTGTCTGCGTGGCATACCTATATTCCTCATTCTTTGAGGTATTCACCTGTGTGATCTTCTCTATTTCTCATCATTATCATTGTACACCGTAGGGCACTCCTTTTGCAGGGGTCCGGGTGGGGCAGGGGTCACGGGACACGGGCTTGTTCACTTCGTTCACAGTGCCCCTACCATGAGGTCATCCTCTCGTTGGGGGTTGGGATAGTTCCTCAAGCCCAAAAGGGGACGCGTGCGATAGCGAAAGCTAAAGGACTTAAGTCTATTCTTAACCAGACTCCCACCTCTTTCTCAACTGAAATTCCGTCTACAGCGAGTACAGTATCTTATGTTGATGGAAAATATAGAGAGTGATCAACACGAAAAGTTACTACACTATTGGCAAGAAGAGGTAAAATAATATGATGCGCAGTTCACAAGATAAAATGATACAAAAAAGCCCCGATAACGAAAATATTGTACTTTCTGCATTCCCAGAAAGTAGCCAGTTAGAGACAGAGGATCAGATCCGTGGTTTTGAGCTCCTGCGCCTGGCCTTCTTCGCCTTGAAGTTACGTAAACTAGAACAGCGCCACGATCGCATAAAAGACGAGGCCGAATATAAATTTCGTTGTAGCCTGCTGCGGCATGCGATCTTCCAACAGATATTGACGTTGACGAAGCTTGATGCTCGCGAACAGGCGATGAATCTTATCGATGCATGTCGTAAATAGTCGAGGAACGACCACGTGCGACGAATACATTGCCGCTGATCTGGACTGAGATTCCTTCTTGCTCCAGAACCTGCTTCAGTTGTTTGATATTATTCTCGCTGTTCAGCGCAAAAACGGCGGGACCAAGTTGGCGCAAGCCCAATCCCTGGAGTTTTGATGAGCTACTAAGCTGAGTTGCAACCGCCTCGCTTGATGCCTCCAGGAGTAGCACATGAGAAAGCCGGGCACCTTTATATGATCTGGCCCAATCATTAAGACTATAGATCACGTTTTGAGGTAGTTCTTTCTGACTGCGTTTTTCCAGTATATGCAGAACCTGCTCAATGTTGTTGCCTCCTTCCAGGGCACGGATAAGGGATGCACGATTGAGCGTGAGGCGACTGACCATACTGGCCTGGACGACCTGAGTAAAAGGAAGAATGCTATATAAGGCAGGCATGTCTGGCTGTAAAATTAATAGTTCGAAGCTGGGTTGTACAATCAGTGTACGGGTGCTTTCATCAGCTTGAGGTGGATTCTCTCCCACCAGGGACAGAATAGATGCACCAGCTTCGGTAAGCATGAATGCTGTTGGATTGAGTTGCTGTTGCGTTTGGAGGGCATTAGCTCGATCATAGCCCAGGTCGACGATACCAAGTTCATAGAGCGTCGAAGAGAGCATGCCGATATAGGTTTCGCCATCCCCCCTCTCCCATTTCTCACGCGTTTCGCGCGTTTTACTGTGCCCGCTTTTACGCGTATAGCCAGGCTGTGGATGCATGGTAAATGGGTCTTCGTCCCAGATATCTTGTAAGAGAGAAGCGACTGTGTACCAACGTCCAGGCTTACGATCAGCCAGGTGCTTTAGCACGATTTCGCGCCCCGCCATAGGTTTCCAGATATACGGGTCCCAGGCTCTATAATGGGTGCCCACCAGGTCGTCCCAGCGGAAACTGCTTTTCCAGGTGTACAACAGGTACGCGGTCTGTCCTTTGATATCCAGGTGCGACCACCAGGAGAGACGATCTCCTGGTTCGTAATGATCTTTTATATCCTGTAATGGCGATTTGTGAAGCTGTACCAGCCCATTTTCCTTTGCGATATCCAGCAGCATCTCCAGATAATTATCATCGTATTGGTAATCCGGGCGCACCTGTCCATGCAATTGAGCACGCATCTTTGTTGCGATACGCTTAGGAACTCTTCCTACCTGTGTTGGCTCAATAGTTTGTTGATGAATGGCATTTATTACATAGGCCATATCATATAAGATTGCCATCTCAGTATGTCGAATAGCTGGTGGCACAAAATCTTCTGGAACAGTAAGCGTGGGGAACTCTATTACTGTGTTGCCGCTATTGCTTTCTATAGGCATCAGCTTCCCGAAGATATCATGAGGAATAAACAATACGCGCTCCTCGCGTGTCAAGGTATCAAAGGCAAGGGCTGTACTTTCAAGCTCGTAGATTACCTGAGCCAGAGAGTTATCATCCAGACCAGTATGAGTACGTACCTCTTGCATATTCGCCTGCCCGCCTTGCTGTCGTAGCCACACGTAGAGGTCACGTGCGCCTCCTTCAAAGTCAGGTAGATGGTCAAGCGGTTCATCCAGTCGTGCTAATGCTTTGGCGATCATCTCTCCAAAGTCGCCGCGTGAGTAATACTTTCCCCATTTTACTTTGTAGCTCTGGTAGATTTCATACAGCGTCTCGGTATCAAGGTTTGCTACAAGCTCGGCAAAGGTTTTTTTTGAGCGGTCGCCGAGAGGAGTAAAGATCTCACGTCCGATCGTATAGAGCGTGGTTAGATAATCGTCGAAAGGATAGAGCATAGAAGCGACCTTGCTCCCCTTTGCTGAGGTATCAGGTGATAGATGCCGACTATGCCCACGTTTGCCTGCATCTATCTCTTCCGTTTTTTGATAGAGGAGTAGCTTTTGTACGAGACTATCGGCGGCTGGCTCGAAACGTTCGGGGGGAAGTTGCGCTTTCTTTTGTAAGGTATCGCGGCGCAATCCATCGCGTGCCGAATAAGACATGGAGTGGTACAGAATCTGGCGCTCATCAGGCGTAATATATTCCCACACAAAGCGAGCGCAGATAGGCTCCTGCAGGCTCTCTATCACACTTCCCAGATATCCTTCAAAGTTTCTGTATGTCTCGCCCGTCAGGCCCCACAGACGGTAGTATTCTTTGCGCTGTTCCTCTGAAGCCTCTGTCAGAGCCTCTTCCAGGTCATATGTATTTGTCGTACTCATCCTCACGCCGCAAACTCCTCATAAAATTAGTCAGGCTGATATTGCTCAAGATAACGAATGACCTCGCGTGTCAACTGGCTGGGAGTCGAGGCTCCAGCAGTGACCGCGATGCGTTTTTTGCCCTTGAGCCATGCCGTGTTCAATTGCGAGAGATCTTCAATGCGTACTGCGGGAACGTTTGCCAGTTCCTGTGAAACCTGTACAAGGCGGTTCGTGTTATTGCTGCGTGAAATCGCCGACGACCACGGTGAGGTCGGCTCCCTTGGCCTGTGCTGCCACAGCCTCCTGGCGCGACTGCGTGGCATTACAGATATCGATGTGCACTTCGGCATGAGCGTAACGGGCTTTGATGCGCTGAATCACACGATGTGTATCCCATAAGGAGAGGGTTGTCTGCGTCGATACTGCGATTTTCTCTTCCTGCTCTGCTGTGAGTACTAATGCGTCAACATCAGCCTCCGTCTCAACCAGGCTGATATGTCCAGGGACTTCTCCCATCACGCCTTCTGGCTCCGGATGGCCCTTTTTTCCTACATAGAGGATATAATAGCCCTTTGCCACCAGGTCGCGTACAAGATCATGCGTCACTGTGACATCGGGACAGGTGGCATCGATACAGTGCAGGCCGCGTTCCTGTGCGCGGCGTTTTACCTCCGGAGAGACTCCGTGAGCTGTAAAAATGACGGTCCCTTCCGTCACTTGCTCCAGAATCGTAGCTCTATCCAGTCCATCGAGCGTCACGACGCCCATCTTTGTCAGTTCATCAATTGCGTGACGATTATGAATAATCTGCCCAATTATGTAAATGGGACGTGGCAAGCTTGCATCTTTTGCAGCCTGACGTGCAATCTGCAACGCATCAACAACCCCATAGCAATAGCCACGGGGTGAAATTTTTATGACTTCCATCGGAACCTCGTACGAGTACCCCTACAAACAAAACAGTGCCTCTGATTTGACGCATAGAATAGCTACAATGAGTGTATCATATCTATCAAGACTATCAACACGCCCTGGCCATTTCTTTATCCAGAATCTGGCGCAAATCATCGGGTGTATACAGGCAAACAGTAGGGAGCAGACCCGCCAGTTCCTCAACAGATGTGTGTGGGTAGGGGGCGAGGTCAAAAATGAGCAACGGTATACGTCGTCCATCGCAGCCCGTTGCGATACGTGCCGCGCTCAATTGAGGAATTGATTGTCCCGGTGTGCAGGAAGGCAGATTAATCAGTAGCTGTACGTGAGGAAGAATGTAAGAGACGCGGGCAGGTGTGTCCTCTTCATAGACATATTTCATTCTCATAGAGCGTAATAATTTTATATAAGGAAAGCGCTGCCCTTCTGGTCCTACCAATAGTGCTGAACGTCCTTGTAGACCACCCAGACAGGCATCGGCAATAGATACCACCTCTGGTGCTATATCCTGCATTGTAAATTCTCCTGCTACCACGATCCTATCAATCTTGTGCTACTAATCAACATTCTTTATATCATAACGCGAAATGTGTTGATTGTCATCGGGTGAAGACAGTATTTTTGGTAGGTATATGTCTGAGTGAGTCGAGTAAAGTCACTTCGGCTTCGTCACCAACAACTTCAAAAATCGCCGCACGAGCACAGTCCCTACAATATAAATTCCCATGCTGACAAGCGTCGTCACGTCAATACTATAGCCCTGGTAAAGCACAGGTGGGAACAGGTGATCGAAAGGAGCGATCAGAGGATCACTGACCAGAAATACTCCCTGCGTGAACAGGTTTACATCGGTGGTAATGTTGAACAGGTGCAGCAGGAAACGTGTGAGGAGAATTAAAAAGAGTATCAATAATGCGAAGCCCAGGAGCTGATTAATCTTGCGCACGAGAACGACACAAAATTGTCCGGATGCATGCAAGAAACGCTGCCACCTTGATGGTCGTGGAAAATAAATAGGTATCGGAGCTGTGACGGGATTGAAGCCCGGCTCTGTAGCCTGATCATATGCTGTAGAATTGTTTCCTGCATTATTCCACCGTTGCATGACTTCTTCCTCGCTCTCATATTGCTATGGGCGTCGTAAACGTGGCCCATACATCTGGGCGTCGTAAACGTGGCCCCTACAGAACAATTTCTACATTAGCATCCATATTTTGTTCATTCAGCAATGATACTTTGTCCCAATTCTCGCCTTGAACATCCACCAGTGCCTGCTTCAGCAGTCCAATATGATAAGCTATGACCTGCTCACCTACTTTACGTTTGCGCTGCTGATCGCGTTGCATACAGGTCTCGAATGAGACATTAAAGACGAACAGGTGTTTGCTGTAATGATGGCGTTGTGCCAGATCGAGCAAGCGTTGCCGTGCATCAGGCAGGAGTGCAGTACTATCGGCAATGGTAAAGCGATTCTGATACATGCGTTTACCAATAATATAGTAGAAGAGATCAAAGGTATCGCGATTAACCTGCTGATTGGCTTCATCGTCGCAGACCAGGGCACGGCAGGCATCGGATGAGACGATCATCGTTGCCTGAAGGCCTTTGTTGCTATGCCTGCTTACTATTTGTTGGGCGAAAGTACTTTTACCAGAGCCAGCAGGTCCGCAGAGCACAAGGAGCGTCCTGTGTGGTAAAATAAGAGTTGGTGGATGTGCAGAATTTCCGCGTGCTCTGTCCATTGCGATGTATTCTCTCCTTTGATATAATGCGCATGCATGTATATGAGTACGAGGCCATCCCGTCAAAAACGATACATAAATATTACAACACATAAGAGAATGCTGCTATGTAGGGACCCGATTGATCGCGCCCGTCTGGTCCATGATGCCTGAGGAGGTCGTTGTGTCTGTTGAAATGAGTCTTACCAGTACAGAGATCCGTGCCCGCTATCTCGATTTTTTTGCCAGCAAGGGGCACCAGAAGGTTCCCAGTTCGTCTCTTGTCCCCCGTAATGATCCCACTGTTATGTTAACCACTGCGGGTATGCAACAGATGATTCCTTACTTCCTGGGACGCGAAACTCCTCCCGCGTCAAGGCTTACCTCGGCGCAGAAATGTTTCCGCACCACCGATATCGATAAAGTCGGTAACCAGCGCACTCTCACGTTTTTTGAGATGCTGGGCAATTTTTCAATCGGCGATTATTTTAAGAAAGAGGCCATCACCTATGCCTGGGAGTTCCTGACACAGGTGCTGAAGTTGCCCGCCGACCGCCTGTATCCCACTGTGCATCCTGAAGATGACGAGGCACCACAGTACTGGCATGAGATTGCAGGTTTCCCTGATGAGGTCATTGTACGCCTGGAAGATAACTGGTGGGGCCCTCCTGGTGCTTCTGGTCCTTGCGGTCCCGATTCCGAGATCTACTACGACCGTGGAGTTGAATATGGCTGTGGGTTGCCCGATTGCAGGCCCGGCTGCGAATGTGAGCGCTTCCTGGAGATCTGGAACCTGGTCTTTATGCAATACTACCAGGATCTCGATGGCAAACGCACACCGCTCCCTCGTAAAAATATCGATACTGGCCTGGGCCTGGAGCGCCTGACGATGGTACTACAAGGCAAAGAATCGGTCTTTGATACCGACATGTTCCGCGCCGTCATTGACCATTTCGCAGCCCTCGCCTCTACAGGTTATGGTAAAGATGCAAGGACCGATATATCTCTGCGTGTGATCGCCGATCATGCACGCGCACTGGTCTTCCTCGCCGCTGATGGGGTTCTACCAAGTAATGAAGGACGTGGCTATATCTTCCGTCGTATCCTGCGGCGTGCTGTTCGTCATGGCAAGTTGCTCGGTCTGAATGAGCCCTTTTTGTCGGAGGCAGCCGATAGCGTTATTCGCTTGATGGGCGATTATTATACAGAGTTGCGTACGCAGCGCAATCGTATCGTCGAAGTGTTGAGCGTCGAGGAGAAAAAGTTTGGTCAGACGCTCAGTACTGGTCTGAGCCTGCTGAACGAACTGCTTGCTAGTTTGAATCTGCAGCACCAGACAGTCATTCCTGGCGAAGAGGTCTTCAAGCTCTATGATTCGCATGGTTTCCCGATCGAGTTGACGGAAGAGATTGCGGCAGAGCAGGGTTTTACTATTGATACCTCCGGTTTTGAGCAATCCATGCAGCGCCAGCAGCAGCGCAGCCGCTCCGCGAGTACATTTGTGCGGGCAAAGGATGACCAGGTGTTGACCGAGCTGTTCAAACGCCTGGGTCCCACCGAATTTATTGGTTATGAAGGATTGGCTGGCAGCAGCAAGATCGTTGGCCTGGTGGTGGATGGCGCAGAGGTGGAGAGCATCAGTGCGCCACAGCAAGCACTCATCTTACTCAATATCACACCTTTCTATGCTGAGAGTGGCGGACAGATCGGCGACCGGGGTGATATTACCGGACCGATGGGCGTCTTCCATGTACAGGATACACGTCGTCCTCTAAAAGGGCTCATCGTGCATTATGGCAATATCAGTGAGGGACACCTGAATGTTGGTGATAGTGTGCAGGCAGAAGTGATCGAGCAGCGCCGCCTGGATACCATGCGCAATCATAGTGCTACACATCTTTTGCATAAAGCGCTGCGTGATCTGTTGGGGCCGCAGGTGGAACAGCGCGGCTCACTGGTTGAACCAGAGCGACTGCGCTTCGACTTTACCAGCCCACGTGCCCTGACTGCGGCTGACCTGGTGCATATCGATGAGCAGATCAATCGCTGGATACGCGCTGATTTTCCCGTGCATACAAATATCATGCCCTTGCAAGATGCCCTGACTACTGGCGCAATGGCGCTGTTTGGTGAGAAGTACGACGATCTTGTACGCGTAGTATCTATGGGAAATAGTACCGAATTATGTGGCGGCACGCACTGCGCTGCAACCGGTCAGATCGGTCTATACGTTACAATACAAGAGGCCAGTGTTGCCGCCGGTATCCGGCGTATCGAAGCGTTCACTGGGCGAGGAGCTGAAGCCTATCTACGCCGTCGCAGTGCGCTTGTCGAAACATTGGCAACGAAGCTGCAGACGACCCCTGATACACTAGAAGCCAGGGTAGAACAAGTGACGCAGGAACTTATGTCGGCACGGCGACAGATTGCGCAGTTCCAGCGTGAGGTGGCTTTGCAGCAGGCTGAAGATGTAGCGCATCGGGCTAGAGATGTAGCGGGTGTACCTGTTGTCGCGGCCACTGTAAATGCGCCTGACGATAAAGTGTTGCGCGAGATGGGCGACATGGTGCGTAGCAAACTCAATCATCCAGGCGTAGTGGTACTGGCCAGCAACTTTGCTGATCGCGTAGGTATTCAAGTAAATGTTGACGCTGCCCTGACGAAGCGCGGACTCCACGCCGGAAAAATCGCTGGAGTCGTAGGCGAACGCCTCGGTGGTAGAGGTGGTGGACGACCAGAGTCGGCTCAGGGCGGAGGCAAAAATAAGGCTGAGCTAGGCACAGCACTTGATCTCGTGGTAAAGTTTGTAAAGGACAACCTGAGGTAGGGGCGCGATTTATAAGCCCGTCGCGATCCTATATTGATCGTGCCTGTACGTTGCGGATGGAGCGGCTTTTGTGCTATAAACTATACAAGATGCGCAATATATGTCAATAATAGTCAGCGTAGTTTCACGGATTGTGAAAGGGCATTGGCTCCTGCCGCCTCAGAGGAAAAGTAAGCACACAAAACCTTATGTATGGCAGTGGATCAATAGATTTGGGATGAAGACATGAATACTCTCCTTCAACGTCTGAAAGGCCTCTTTGGAGGCAGACAAGAAGAGAATGGATATTACTCCGACGCGTACGGAGATGACGATGATTTGCAGGATGAGCCTGGTGGCAGTGAGCGTCATCTCTATACTGCGCTGGACATCGGTACTGCCTATGCAAAGGCTATTATTGTCGAGGTGCATGGAGATCAGGCTGAGGTGTTGGGCGTGGGGCGGCATCAGCAAAGTTATACGCATATGTCCGATGGTATCGTAACGGACATTTCTGGCGTTATCGCCAATTGTAATGAGGCATTGCTCAAAGCCGAAACAGCCGCCGGGGGCACTATTGCTCCCGCAGCTGTAATCGGTATCGCTGGTGAACTCGTCAAGGGCAGTTCCACGACGGTGAGCAGACAACGTCAACAACCATCGAAGCCAATCACGCCGGAAGAACTGGAAGTGCTCATTACAAGCGCTCAACAAAAGCTGCTGAAGAGTGCCAAAGAGCGCATTGCAGCAGAGACGGGCTACCAGAATATTGAAGTACGCCTGACCAATGCGGCGGTGATCTCGGTACGTATCGATGGGCAGGTAGTAACGAATCCGATTGGCTTCCGTGGACGTCACTTTACGCTTACCCTTTTTAGCGCCTTTGCGCCTTTGATGCAACTGGGCGCGTTAGAGACGGTAGCGCAGGGGCTGGATCTGACACTCGTTACGATAGTTGCGGAGCCTTATGCATTGGCGCGTTGTCTCAGTACCAATGCTGGAGCGGACAGCGGAGCCATTTTTATCGATATTGGTGGTGGTACAACCGATATTGCTCTCGTGCGGCAAGGTGGCATTGAGGAGACGCGTATGTTCGCCCTGGGAGGCAGAACTTTTACGCGCCGCATAGCCACAAGTAAGGGGATATCGCTAAAAGATGCCGAGCGGCTCAAGATCAACTATAGTAATGGTGATATCAAGGGTGGCGGTCGTGATGAGATTCAGGCCATTCTTGCCCCCGAATGCCAGACCTGGATGGATAGCGTAGAACTTTTGATTGAAGAACTGGCTAAGGGTGAGCTCTTGCCTCCTGCTATCTATGTCGTAGGTGGGGGATCAGGCCTGGTCGATATTCATCAACGGCTTGAAAGCTTTCCCTGGACCGAGCGGCTTCCTTTCTCGCGCCAACCAATTATACGAACAGTTCAGCCCGATATGGTGGCAAGCATCACGGACCGTGAGGGGCTTCTGCTAAACGCACAGGATATCACGCCGATGGCCCTGGCTTACCAGGCTATCGAATTGCAAAACGAGAATAATGTGCTCGAAAGAGCGCTCGACCGCGTCATTAATGCCATGCACATCTGAAACTGTGACTACCAGACGACAGAAATCATGGACATGCGATATAAGGGGTAAAATGGGCTTATGAGTGATGAGAAGACGACGATCTATATTAGCCCTGAAGAGGATTTGACGAGTGTCCGTGAGCGGCTGGAGAAGCTTTCCGCTCACTATATTACTCTCGTCATTCCAACGGAAACGCAATTACGTAGTAATGTGGCCTGGAAACTGTTGCGTGTCCGTGTCCGCGAACTGGGAAAGGAAGTCCAGATCGTCAGCGATAGTGCTCAGGTGCGTTCCGTTGCCAGGGACGTAAACTTTAAAGTTGCTTCCTCCCTGGAGGCATCCCCTACAGGTAAGTCCCGTGCCCCCAGTCGTCCCGGTCGCATGCCAGGTAATAGAAGCCGACCTACAGGTTCTATGCAGCGTCCTACTACGAAAAAGTCAGCCAACCCGCGTGGTCCAGAACGTACATATCAACCAGATCCTGCTAATCAGTGGCTATCATCTACGGATCATGCTATTCTTGAAGATGATGACATCGCTCGTCGCACATCCCAATCTTCATTCAATAACGAGTTCCCGCTGACGCCCGAGAGGGGTCAGCACTTCGACTTGCACCATATTGATACATCACCACGTATTCGTCCTCTCCCCCCTCAATATCTGGAAGAGGTGCCTGATGAGCCTGATATGTGGTCTGAAGATACCGATATGGCACAGAGTATCCGCGAAGCTGCCTCTCAAGCAGGCACCAGCATCCCCGAACCTTCAGAGCAAGAGGATGCTTTTGAGGTAAGAGAAGAGATTAATCCTTCTGAAAACGCATTTCCCGCAGGACCATTAATGACTCCTCTTCCTTACCTGGGCGATAATCCTATAGATTTTATGGACGATGCTCTGCCCCCGCCTCCTATGAGACAGGAACAACGTGGCTCCGTTCCGGCTTTAGATAATTTTGAAACGCAGGAACATACTATCCGCGAAGTACCCGATATTCCTGAAGACATCTTGCATGGCTCTATTGAAGATGAAGGTGATCAGGGCGATTTTGTCATTCATTCTGATACGTACCCTGCTAACCAGTGGGGAGAACCGATTGCTGAAGATGAGCAGGATCGCGCTGGACCTTCTCGTGCGCATAAGGTGCGTCCGCGCAGTAGTCGTTTTAGTAGGCAATCCTCATATCGACCTCAATTGCCTCCTGGCAACCCGGGACAGGGCTTTGATAGTGACGATGACTTGCCCTCTGTGCAAGATCCGCCAACACAGGCCACGCCGCAACGGCCACCTGTACAGCCCGCCGCTTCTGGAACATTGCGCTCCAGCCGGGAACTACAACCATCTCAGGGAAGCGGGAAAAGCGGGGGATTAACGCAAGGAACCGGCAAAAGTGGAGGATTATCTCCAGCGCCATCACGCGTAAGTGGGGCAATAACTCCTCAAAATATGCGTGCCAGTGGTGGATTGCCAAATCAAGCTGCCCGTATGAGTGGCAACTTACCTCCCCATGCTCCCAGGAGTGGTACGTTAGCACCAGATCAACCCCGTCAGAGCAGCAAGCAATTGAGGCCCGGCGCGACACCCGGTTCCAGGGCTGGCGGTAGTTCTCAATTGTCTAACACCGGGCGTAATCGTGCCGTATTATCGCGACCGGGAACTCGTTCGAGGCGAGGGACTTCTCCATCTTATCAGGCATCCCCATCTCGTGCATCTGCGAAACGTGCATCACGCCGTAGAAGTCCCATCGCTCTTTTAGGGATCCTGGCTGGTATTATTGTCGTTGCCGTCCTTCTCTTGCTTTACTGGCTGTTGCCGACTGCTACCGTCACTGTGACTCTTCCCGCGCAGAATTATTCGGCACCCGTCAAATTGCTCGCTGATCCTGATAGTCAGACCAATGCAACTGCTGGTACTGTTCAGGAGACCATCCTCAAGAAAGATTTCACGACCAGCGGAACAGGAAATGCGACCGGGACTACGAAAGTCGGTACGGCTACAGCGCGAGGTACCGTGTTCTTTACGAATAATGGCAAACAGCAGATTATTATCCCTTCCAGTATTCTGCTCTCCACGAGTAACGGAACGCAGTTTATAACAGAGGATAATATTGCGTTGGGACCAAAGAATAGCAGCCTTAGCCGCTTGCCCACTTTTATTCATGCCCAGGTTTCGGGGGATAGTGGGAATGTGCCTGCTGGATCTATTACTGTCGTTTCCCCAGATAGCCAGAACCAGATTGCGCAATACAATAAAGTCACTCTTGCTGACCTGAACTTGCAGGTAACAAACGATACGGCTACCTCAGGTGGTGGTGTTGGAAGTGCTATCTCTGTGACCCAAAAAGATCTTGATAATGCTCAGTCGGCATTGAGTTCACAATTGCAGAACAGCGTTAATACCTGGCTTCAGCAGCAACTCTCACCAGGTGATGTCGCTGGCAAACCTGTCATTATACCAACGCTGACCGGTGCACCTAAGGTCAATACGATTGAGCAAAGTGGGACGTTCCCTGCCAGTCTCAAGCAAACTGTCGAGTTCTCAGTGGTGCGTAGCGCCGCGTTGCAGTCGGCAACTATTGCGCAACTCAATGCAACACTTAGCCATGATAAGAATCTTCAGAACTACCAGATTGTTTCAGATGGGCAACAGCCTGTGCAGATTCCACAGTTTACTCCTGTCAGCAATGGCCTATCCTTGACGCTCAATTTTAAGCCAACTGGCAAGATTATTCAAAAATTAGACAAAGGTCAACTGCAGCGCCAGATAGTGAACAAGTCACCAGTAGACGCACAGGATACTCTTGAGAGCCTGCTGCCTGCTGTCCAGCGCGTACAGGTAAAAATATCTCCAGGCTGGTTTCCTTTTACTCCATTGCAGCCAGGAAATATTCACGTGCAATTTGTAGCCGCCTCAGTAGTACCTGCAAAGAAATAGCGGTACCTTAGGTATAGTGCGTCGGGAAAAAGCTAGACAAAACGTACGCTACTCGTTAGAATTTTCATCGATATAGAGGGGTGGATACTGTTTTGTGTATCTTGTATAGTGAAATAGACATGGGGATTCCCGGAATATGACACGATTTCTGGCGCTGGATGTTGGTGAAGCGAGAATAGGTGTGGCAGTAAGTGATACTACTGGCTTTCTCGCTTCTCCTTATGTAACCCTTCACGTTTCTCGCGCAGAAGGCGAGACTCTGACGGCTATTCAGCGCCTGATCAATGAGACTGAGGCCGAATTCTCTGGTTGTTGGTTTGCCTGTAAGCCTGGATGGAGAGATTCATATGCAAGGGCAGCGCATACAGTCCTTTGCTGAGCAGTTACGCTCCGTTATTAGCATCCCGCTCGTTTTCTCGGATGAGCGCTATTCAACGGTTGAGGCTCAGCGTCTCCTTGCACAACCCGGTGGAAGCGCATCCGGCAAACGCGAGAAGCAAAACGGGCGGCGCGGTCAGACAAAACGTCGCCGTAAAGGCCACGAGATCGACGCACTGGCAGCCACAGTTATTCTACAGGACTACCTGGATTCCCTGGGGCGTAAGACAGAGGAAAAACAAGTATGAGAAAACCTCGATCCAGGGCGGCGATTATCAGCGTTCTTTTGCTTGCCGCTATCATCTTCGGGTTGGTCTACTATGCCTGGAACACCGCGACGGACATCTTTCAGCCAGTGAACGCGAACGCGATCAATATTAAAATCCCTTTCGAGATCACTCAAGGTGAGACAACGGCTCAGATAGGCGATAGCTTACAGGCGAAAGGCCTTATTCGCAATGCCCTGGCATTCCGCATCTGGGCGCATATTCAAGGTCTTGATACGCGTCTGCAAGCTGGCATCTATAAAAAACTGAGTCCCAGTATGACTATCAGTGATATCACCAATCAGTTGCTTGATGCGCAACCAGATGCGTTTCTCGTGGTTATTCCTGAAGGATGGCGTCTCGAACAGATCGCACAGGCTTTTGCCATCCCTGGGCTTGTGAAGTTCCAAACAGATGATTTCCTTCGTTATACAAAGAATATTAACCAATTTCCTGACAGAACTCAATATCCCATTTTGAAGCAGGTACCTGCAGGCCGGAGTATGGAGGGATTACTTTTTCCCGCGAGCTATGAGGTACCTGTTGCAGCAACGGCCCGTGATGTCGTCAATTTGATGTTAAAGGCGATGAGTGATACGCTACAAAATAATAACCTCGAAAAGCTGGCACAACAGCATCAAATGAACGTATATACAATGATTACGCTGGCCTCTATTGTTGAGCGCGAAGCTGGTGCTAAATCAGATCGAGGGAGAATAGCAGGTGTGTATTGGAATCGTGTGTATAAACCAAATGCTGAAACAAATGGTCTCCTACAGTCCGATCCTACCGTTCGTTATGCAATGGACACGGAGACGCCGCCGAAGTCAGTAAGCCTGTATTGGCAAAACCTGCCAGCAGGGACGACGGGCGGTCAGGACGCACCCAATAGCCCCTGGAACACCTATAATCATGCTGGCTTTCCTCCAACGCCCATTTGTAGTCCGGGTCTCGCAAGTATGAAGGCAGCGGCGTCACCAACTGAGAAGGGTGACTACTTCTTCCTGGGTTTAACCGACGGATCAACAGTGTTCGCATCGACTTATGCCCAGTTTCAGCAAGAAGAGCAGCAATATCTTCATTAGTTAAGAGAGTAAATTATGCAGCATCTAACCTTATTTCAGGCTATTGTTCTGGCTCTGTTACAGGGTGTAACGGAGCTCTTTCCCATCAGTAGCCTTGGTCATACTGTGATCTTGCCCAGTTTGTTAGGCTGGGGAAATCTGCAAACCGATACGTCCTGTGCAGGCCAGAGTTGCTTTCTGCCCTTTATTACCGGCTCTGCACCTGGGTACCAGCGTTGCATTGTTAATCTACTTCTGGCGTGACTGGCTCCAGGTTGGTCAAACGCTGGTGGTGAGCGTTAGAGATGGCGAAGTGAAAAGAGGTGGCGAGTCATGGGTGAGCTGGCTTATTATCATCGGGTGCATACCTGCTGGTCTGATAGGTGTGTTTCTGGAAACTCCTCTGAAACAGGTATTTAGTTCGCCTTTGCTGGCAGCAACATTTCTGGTCGTTAACGGCTCGATCCTTTTTGCTGGTGAACAACTGCGCCGTCGTTCTGAGGCACGATACAGTATGCTCTCTGCCAAAGAACGGGAAGCACAATTTCGCTCGTTACCCTCCCTTTCCTGGAAAGAGGCTGTTGTTGTTGGTATGGCTCAGTCTTTTGCACTCATTCCTGGCTTCTCACGCTCGGGTACCACTATTGTCGCTGGCCTGGGCGTGCGCCTCACCCATGAGGATGCCGCACGCTTCTCCTTTTTGCTGGGAACGCCTATCATCTTTGCCGCAGGCGCTCTGGAGGTTCCACAACTATTCGGTCAACCTCCCCATACTCTACTCCTGATATTCGTTGGCGCGGTTCTCTCTGGCATTGCAGCCTATCTGAGCACAAAATTTCTGATGAAGTACTTTGAATCTGGTCGCCTTGACCCCTTTGCCTATTATTGCTGGGGGGCAGGTCTGCTCTCGCTCTTTTTGTTGTGGTTTGTACTCAATATCCATTCCTGATAACGGACTATCCAAAAGGGCTATTTACTCTCTCATTGTGTAGCTCTGACAGGCCTGTTCGTTTGATATAATAGGATTGCTCTGAAATGGTCAGGGCAAAACATCAATTTATTAGAATGAGGTAAGTTATTATGAAAAATGCAGCAATCTACTATGCAGCGATTGCTCTTGGCGTCATCGCTCTCATCGTTGGCATCCTTTTCCAGGCCGGTATGTTTGGTACCCATAGCAAACTTGGTATTGCCGGACTTGGTATTGGCATCGTGTTGATCATTGTCGGTGTTGTCGGCATGGTTATGGCTAAGCCTAAAGCTGCTATCAAGTAGTCATCTTCTCTATTTGATTCGGAAAAAAGAACGCCAGGATGACTTAAAAACACCCTGGCGTTCTTTTTTGCTGTATGCTGTAGGGCCAAATTGATCACTGCCACTCCAGCCAGAATCAGGACTCAAGTTTTTTCCACTGCGGTCGTTACTATTATAAGTATCCATCGTCTTTAGTGGAGAGAGAAAGCTTAACACATTTGAGCTTGTTTGCTATCAATAATTTTGTCGTTGTTATATGACCAATCTCTTTTATTGGTCGTAGATGCTGAACATAGGAGGTTTTTTTACACTTATGCCTAACTCAAATAACCGTACATTGTTTTATGTGGCAATCGTCGTTGCCATTATCGCCGTCGTACTCTGCGTGTTTTATATCGTTCCCGGCGTCTACCATCCTTTAGCGTTTAGTGGAGATCCAAGTTCTGCTCATCCCAAACATTCAGTAGCCTTTGGATTGCTGGCAATCGTTGCTATTATCGGTGCATTGGTTACACGTCCCAGGTCTGCTGTCAGATAATAAAAGTAGGGGCCCGATTTATCGCGCCCGTCGTGCCTGAAAAACAGCGCGTGCCAGGACCTCGCATCCTCTCGCCTGAGATCAGATGATTCCAGACCGGATCTCTCGGGCACGACGGGCGCGATAAATCGGGCCCCTACCCCAGTACCTGTCCGACAATCTGCCCATAACCGCGCAAAAACTCCTCCGCGCCTATCGCTTTCTTCCCCTCCAACTGTAATTGTTTGACTAATAATAGTCCTGACCCGGTAACAATAGCCAGGACTTGGTGACCAGCTTCTTCTTGCACCTTGACCGTACCAGGAGGAATGTCTGCACCCATTTCTACCGCACGAGCCTGTGCCTTGAGGATCTTCAGTAGTTTGCCCTTCCAATGGGTATAGGTACCCGGCCAGGGATCATAAGCACGTACCAGGCGTGCCAGTGCACTCGCCGGGAGTTGCCAGTTGAGCGCTCCATCTTCCTTTTTGAGCATGTGTGTATGCGTTGCTCGTTGTTCATCCTGCGGCTCCGGAGTAATTGTACCTGCGATCCACCCTGGCAACGCCTCTAGCAATGCCATCGCTCCCAGATCCGCCAGCTTAACTGTCAGACTTCTAGTAGTCTCATCCTCGGCAAGAGGAATGCCACGCATGAGCAGGACGGGACCGGTATCGATGCCCGCATCCAGCTTCATAATGGAAATGCCAGCCTCTTTGTCGCCCTGTAGGATTGCTTCGGCGATAGGATCGGCACCCCTATATTTCGGCAGCAGCGAGGCGTGAATATTCAATGTGCCATAACGTGGCTGATCCAGCACCTTTTGCGGCAGTATCTGCCCAAACGCAGCGACGATATAGAGATCAGCATCATACATTGCCAATGCCTCGCTGTTCTCCGTTTTCTTGAACGAGCCAGGTTGCCACACGGGAATGTTATGTTCTAACGCCGTCTGTTTGACGGGTGAAAAGACGATATCACGTCCACGGCCCGCAGGCTTATCCGGACGTGTGATGACGGTTGCGATCTCATAGCCCTCCGGCAAAAGAGCTCCTGGGGCCGCACCATTGATGAGGGCAATGAGTGCAGGTACGGCGAATTGTGGTGTGCCCATATAGATAATGCGTAGCATGGATTTTTCCCTTTCTACGAATATGTTTGAGCGCTCCATCTCATCGTTTTCACCGGAAGGATGGAGACCCTATATTTGTCACATTACAACGTGTGACAATTCTAAAAGATAATTATCTATCGTAGCACATTCGAATTGTATCTTCATTCCTGTAACAAATTCCCCTCTCTAATTGAATATGTAGTAGCATGAACATAAGAGATATCTCTATAAGGCCAGAAGGATGTATCGATGGAATCTGATACAGCCCGGCAGGGCCACCAGGCTCTCACCGCCGCTGACACTGCTAAGAAACAGCAATTAATAACGTTTCTTAGCGAAAATACAGCGCCTCTCCTTGGCACGTTACGTTCCTACGTACAACGCATGGGACTTGCTAAGGGCGCGGACGTACCTGCCGTCGCGCTTGAGGTATTGCAGGAAGCGGTCGTTGAGGCGCTGAATCATGCCGATAGATTCAATTCAACTGGCCAACCTATGGCATGGATGCTTGGTATTGCTATGAATATGATTAAACGCAAAAAGGCTGAACTGACGAAGCGTGCCTGGCGCGAAACGTCCATCACAGATCTCTCTATCCGTCAGGAGGAATCGTTGAGTGAAGGCGAAATGTTCGATCAGATCGCGTCATGCACTTTAGCCGGGCCGGAGCAGGATATCGAAGCAAATGAGCAGGCATCTTCGCTGCTTTCTCTTGTCTCGACTGAGGATCAGCGCATATTACGCCTGGCGTTTTTATACGATTGTGAGCGAGAGGCGCTGGCAGAACAACTGGGCATTACTCCAGTTGCGGCACGCGTAAGGCTCCATCGTGCACTGAGCCGATTACGAGGAGCCTGGCGCAAGCAACAGGTAGATCAGCAGGAAGGAGAGCGCAAATGAGTGAGCTGCCATCTGTGCAGCATCGCGTTCAGGCATTGCAGCGCTATATGAGCGCTCTTGAGTGCAGCGATGCTGAAACGATAATCGCCATACTGGACGATGCTCAACAGGATCATGGCCTGGAACGCATGCTTCTGGAAGTCAACGCAGTATACCAGCATGAAGATCGTACTATCGTGCGAGCCGCCGATGCCGCAGCTGCACAACAAATGCTTCTCAAGCTAACAGATCAAATAATCGGGAGGGAAGAAATGCATAATAATGATCCGGCACATGCCGTTTTACATACCACTGAGAAAAAAATTCAGGGCAGGAAGATTGCAACGCCTGTGTTCCCCGCTAGAATGATTACTACACAGAAATGGTACTCTTCACGTAAGAGTTGGATTGCTGCTTCTGCCGCAGCTGTATTAATCGTGATTTTGCTGCTACCTGGTACAAGTGCGCTGGCGAGCCAGTTTTTGTCGCTCTTCAGTGTGCAACATTTCCAGCCTGTGCAAGTGACAAACCAGGATGCAACTGCTTTGTCGCAATACTCAGCTCCCAGAATAGATGATCTGGGTAGCGTGCATTTTCAAGCAAACAGCTTCCAGATGCGCAACGATCTCACGCAGGCTCAGGCTGCAAAGAGCGTCAATTTCTCCGTTGTGCTCCCTCGTCAGCTACCCGATGGTGTTGCTAACAGTCCATCTTTCAGCGTGATTGAGGGTGGGCATGGCGTATTCACCTTTAGCTCATCGAAGCTGCATGCCTATCTCGTGAAGAATGGACATGGCAATGCAAAGATACCTGCCAATCTTGATGGTGCCACGTTCGATGTTACGACAACTGCTGGCGTTCTGATCAAATATGGCTATCATGGCGGCAATCCCTTTTTAGCTGTCGAACTGCCCAGTCCAGTGATACGAGCTACGGGAAGCGCATCTCTTGAGCAACTACGTGATTTTATGCTCTCACTTCCTGGTTTACCAGCATCGCTTGTCGCGCAACTCAAACAGATCAACCTCAATAATGGCACTATTCCACTCCCTGTTCCCGCAGGCATAGATGCGCACTCCGTTACTGTAAATGGTACATCCGGAGTTTTGCTGGATAGCAACAAAACAACGACCGTGGAGAACATCAAGGATTTCCCATCTGGTAGCATGGTCGTCTGGCAGACAAAGGGGATCATCTACGCCCTGGGTGGTATCACCACCAACACAACCCAGCTTCTAGCCGCCGCTAATTCAATATAAAGGCCCGATTTATCGCGCCCAGGTGTTGATAAACTTATTGATGTTGTGGTGGAACGAAAATTTTCGTTCCACCACAAACAAACCCATAACAGGAGGTGACCAATGCAAACGTCTCCCCCATCCCATACATCCCAGGTGCACTCACAGGGAGTAGCAGGGGAACGGTCCCTAACCCCCGCCATAGAAGTGCGGAGTTTACGTAAAATCTATTCTCGACTTCTGGCGGTCGATGATATCAGCTTCGTCATGTATCGTGGCGAGGCTTTCGGCTTTCTCGGACCAAATGGCGCGGGCAAAAGCACTGTGGTAAAGATTCTTACCGGGCTGGTTGCTCCCACGCAGGGCATGATAAATGTATTGGGGGAGCCTCTTGGAGATAGGGAAGTACGGCGACATATTGGTTATCTGCCGGAATTCCCCTCTTTTCATCGTTGGCTCAAAGCCGCAGATTTCCTGGAGTTCCACGGCCAACTCTACGGCCTCCGTGGCAAAGCATTGGCAAAACGCTGCAAAGAGGTTCTGGAAATGGTCGGACTGACTGGACGCGAACAGCAGAAGCTCGGTACCTTTTCCAAAGGTATGTTACAGCGCATAGGCCTGGCCCAGGCACTGCTTAACCAGCCCGATCTGCTTATCCTCGATGAACTGGTATCTGGGCTCGATCCGGTCGGGCAGCGTGATATGCGCGATCTCTTGTTGTATCTGAAGTCCGAAGGGACCAGCATCTTTCTCAATTCACACCAGCTTGCCGATGTAGAAGCTGTTTGTGATCGTGTGGCAATTATCAACCAGGGGCGTATCCTAAAAGTTGGAACTCCGCCGAACTTTTCGGCAATCAACTGGTTTTGGAGGTACGCGTGAACTCAGCAAGCGAGGAGTTACTGCAACAACTCAAGCATGTCGCCGTTGATGTTCAGCGCGATAATGACGATCCCAATTGCCTCCTGGCAGAGATCGAAAACGACGAACAGGCAGCAGATATCGCCGATATCGTTCATGCCTGTGGAGCTCGCCTCTATTCCCTGGCTCCACGTCGTCGCTCGCTCGAACAACTCTTTTTCTCCACAATCGATGCCCTGAAATCAAAAATAATATTTTAGGAGATGCATACAATGGGAATACTATTAATGGCTCGCTTTACATTGCAGGAAGCCTTTCATCGCTGGCTATTGTTTGCGATGCTGCTTTTGAATATCCTGCTATTAGGTGTTTTCGCGCTTCTGCTCAACTCTGTTTATACATCAGAAGTTGCGCGCGCCGCTTATCAGACCGACCCACAGCTAAATTTGCTGGAATTAAGTTTCTCTATTAGCATTTTATCGGTATGGGCCGTCTACCTGCTCAGTGGAGCGCTCACTATCGTCTTGACGGTTGGTATGACCTCCGGCGAGATCGAAGCAGGCACCTTTGCTATGACCGTCTCTAAATCCTTGCGGCGCTCGGATATTATTCTCGGAAAATGGCTGGGCTATGCACTGATATTGTGCGTGTATACCGCCATGCTATTTTTTACCTTTCTGGGCATCATCTTCTTGCAGACCGGTTACTGGCCTCAAGAGGCTCTCCCCGCACTGGGTATGATCGAACTGAGCACCCTCGTATTGCTGGCCCTTACCTCGCTCGGTAGTGCCTGCGTTCCGACACTTGTTAATGGAGCCATTGCGATAATGCTGTTTATCGGTGCCCCATTGGTAAGCTTTATTCAGCTCATTACAACCAATCCAGGTCAAACGGCACAGAATATTACGACGATCGTTAACCTGGTTATTCCGACCGATGCCCTCTGGCATGGAGCCTCGTACTACCTGATCCCATCCTTCGTCTTCCAACTTGGACAGGGACAACTACGGGATTTAAGCACGCCCTTTACCTCCACTCAACCTATCGCACCAGGCATTTTTGTCTGGGCCGTGCTTTACTGTATTATATTGCCAGTGATCGGAGCTTTGCGTTTTCAGCGCCGTGACCTCTGACCAATTAATCATCAACTGGTAAAAAAACTGAGCCCCTTGCGTTCTCTATTTCATAAGGCATGAATAAAAAATGTTGGTTCTGACAGTAGAAAATTCTACTAAAGAAAGTGTAACCAGTTTTTATCTCATGTGTGTTACAATAATGCAGAAACGGTTATAGCGCGAGAATATCCTCTCGTAGCATATTCGGGCTATATTGGCATCTCGACTGCTTGATAAGGTATGCTATACTGGCTTACACTTATCCTGACAGGGAGGATTTGCTCAATGTTGAAGGGGGATCTGCATCAGAGCTCTGGAGAACGTTCATTGAAGAGCGTAAATGAAGGTGCCGACAAGGCACCTGGTATACAACAATCGCATCATCTGGCCTTTGACATACATACAGCTGTGCCGCCACCGACCGACCCTCTGACTATTATGCAGCGTGCAGATGAGGTCAACACTATCCAGCGTATGTTAAGTGATGCCCAGACGAGCGCGGTAATATTGATAGGCAATCCAGGGGCAGGGAAGTCGACCTTAGCAGCTCTGTTATATAATCGTCTTCTGCTATCGAAGGAGCAGGGCCTACCAGCTCCTCATCATCTGATATGGTTGGGCATCGGCACGTATACAACGCTACCCGATCTATTTGCCGCCATCATTGCGGGTCTGAATATGCCGACCTCTGGCTTTTTTCTGCTGAAGCCTGATCAGCAAGCTGGAGTACTCTTACAGGCGCTGCGGCGTCCGCAGGAAAATGCCCTCATTGTGTTGGATCAGTTCGAGTCGCTCCTGCATCCAGAAGTTTCTCAGGGCGTGGCCGGGCGTGGAGCCCTCGCCCTCTTCCTGGAGATGTTGCAGACCGATCTTGGTTCCAGTCGTTTTCTGCTGACTGGTTATAGTTCTCCCTATAACGAAGAGATGGAGACAACACGCGTTCGTTCCTGCCTCGTCTCGCGTATGAGTATTCCTGAAGGTGTTGCGTTGCTGCAACGACGAAGCGTACAAGGTTCTCCTGAAGAACTCTCGCTTGTCTGGCAACGTTGCGCCGGTCACGTCTTTGCCCTGATCTTATTCAATGCCCTTGTTTCCCTCAGTGGCATCTCACTGAGCTACCTCCTCAATTCACCTGATTATCAGCCTTTCTGGTCCGGCGAGGTGACGTTTCAACTGATTAACAGCGTGTGTCAATATCTTAATCCTCTTCAATACGCGTTGATGCGCACCCTTGGTCTCTTTAACGAGCCTGTTCCTCTGCAAGGTATTATTATGGCCTTGATGGGGGAAAGATTTCAAGATGGTGGTAAGACTCCTGGTGTGGCTTTTGAACGCGAAATAGCTGTTTTGATAGGACTTTCTCTCGTTCAATCATCATTGAATGCAACTGGTACGCCTTGTTACATATTGCATTCCATGTTGCGTCAGTATATGCTGGAAAACTATCTTGCAGATAAGCGTCGTACTGAAGATTTTTTGTCTTTAGGCATAGATATCTCATCGAAGCTATCTCCTAACAGCCCTGAGGCATTGCAAGTTGCGCTTGCTGCCGGGCACTTGCAAGCGGCTGAGTATTATTTGCAGGTTGCACGTATAACTTATCCCTTACGAACACAGCGCAAGAGTCTGCAAGATGTTCAGCCCATTGTCTCTGCAATTCGTCATCTTTGCCTGGGTGGCTACTGGCAACGCGCCTGCGATCTCTTGTTTGAAGAAGAATTGCACGAGAGTATGGTGCAGTGGGGAGCCTGGAATACGCTGATCGGGCTCTATACCGGTCTGCTTCCTCCCTTTGGTATGCTGGTACGCCGCGACGAAGTGCTTGTTTATAGCCATGTAGGTATGCTTTATGGTCGTATGGGCGAGTATCAGCAGAGTCAATCCTATTTTGAGCAGGCCTTATCTATTCAACGCCAGATTGGTGATCGCCAGGGTGAGGCGACGATCCTCATTAATCAAGGGGAGTTGTATCGTATCCGGGGCGAATATGAGCTGGCCCGGTCAAATTTTGAACAGGCTCTAGCGCTCATTCAAGAGGAGAAGGAGCCCCGATTGCGCTGTATTTTGTTGCATAATCTGGGCCTGCTCTATCAGAGTAAAAAAGAGTATCGCCAGGCGCATCAATATTATCTTGAAGCGTTGCGCCAGGCCTCTACCTTGCCAGTGCAGCACAACAAGGGCATGATTTTGACCAATCTTGGTATGCTGCTGTATGAGCAAGGTGAGCATCTTGAGGGCGTTGCGCTTTTGCTGATTGCTCTGCATATTCGCCAGGGATTGCAGGACCAGACTGTGGTCTCCTTAGAGACATTCATGCTTGCACTTGAACAAAGAATGGGGCACGATAGCTATCTTTATATGCGTCAGGAGGCCGTGAAGATACAATCGCAAGTGCTCGCTCGCTTTGTACCGCTAGATATGCGACAATAACAAAAATAGCGTTTAACGAAAGAGAGTTTCCCGGTATGTCCACCGCCACCTCCGGCTCAGAGAAGACGCAAGCCAACGATAATAAAAATTCCTTTCAGCCCGCTTCCAAATTTCAAAGCTGGTTCTTGATTCTACAGGTGTTTGTCGCGGGTGCAGCCTCGCTCTCTCTTGAGATGGCAGCCTCGCGTCTGCTCGCGCCATATTTCGGTTCCTCGCTCTTTGTATGGTCGAACCTGATTGGCCTCATTCTTCTCTACCTGACTCTCGGCTATTATGGCGGCGGATTGCTGGCAGATCGCTATCCACACTCCCAGGTCTTCTACATCGTAACTGGTATCGCTTCACTGTTGATTGCTCCGATACCCTTCATTGCCCAACCTATCATGCACTGGGCATTATTCGCCTTTGTTGGCAACGATTTAGACGTATTTTACGGCTCATTGATCTCGATTCTCGTACTCTTTTCCCTGCCCATGATTCTGCTTGGCTGTGTCTCTCCATTCGCCATTCGCCTGCGCGTGGAGCAAGTGGGCAAGTCAGGACGGACAGCCGGTATGCTCTACGCAATCTCCACCGCTGGCAGCATCCTGGGCACCTTTCTCCCCGTACTCGTGCTGATGCCCTACATCGGTACCTCGCTCACGTTTCTCGTTACTGCTGCTACTTTGCTGGTGATGTCTATTATTGGATTGGTTGGTACAAGGCTGAGTGAAGGCCAGTAGATATATTCTTATTGCCTCTGTAACAGTTTGCCCTCACCAACGATAACTATGTGAAGTTCACACTATGCAAAGGATGCTGATATGACTGATCTGTCACAGAAGCAATTTCAGGAAGAAGAACGATATGCAAATGATGATGCAACCCTATTTGATCGTTACGGACAGGCCGTCTTCTCTTATGCCTGCTTACACACTTCTTCGCGTGAAGATGCCGAAGATATTACATTAGAAGCGTTTATGGCTGCTTTAGAACATGATAACCTTACAGCTTTGTCGGATAGCGAACAGCTAGCCTGGTTACGCCGTGTCGCTCATAACAAGATTGTTGATTCCTATCGCAGATGGATACGTCATCCGACCGTGGCGCTCAATACGGTTGCAGAGAAGATCTATGAAGATGACATATATGCTCCCGAGCACATTGTGATAAAGCAAGAGTTGCTTGAACAACTTGCGGCATCCATCATTGCGTTGTCCCCTTTGCAACAACAGGTTCTACGCTTACGCTTCGGCCATGAATTGCCTTTTGCAGAGATTGCAATTCTACTCCAGAAGCGAGAAGGTGCCGTTCGTACGCTATTATCGCGCACTGTAGCACTTTTGCGAAATACATGCCGTCAGTAGCTAAAATGGGAGGGAAAATTATGTCAGACGACAAAATGCTATCCAAAGAAACCAATGAGTTAGATAACCAGTTAACGCAACATCTACGTTATCTTTACAATACAAAGTTGGACGATATGCAATCTCTGACCCATATACGAGAGCGCTTGCTAAGAAACAGCAAAGAGTCATTGCCTGTTATTGATTCTTTAATAAATATCACAGAATTACCGCATGAAAGGCAGAGGCCACGTTCACCTTTATATCATGCTCATCCGACATGGAGAAGTAGAGCTTCGTTGTCCCAACGCATATTACAACTCGTTGCAGTACTGCTCGTTGCCGTAATTACTGGTGCTTTTGCCATTGTCCTTACAATCAGCCATGCTAGCTTAGGGGGGAAAACCTCATCATCCTTGCTTCGTCCAGGATGGCAACAGGTAGCTGTCTATAGTGGAAAAGGCAATAGTACACTTACTGGCCTTAAACGTTCGCTTCCCTCAATCTGGGCTACCTCTATCACCTGCACTGGTGATGGCGCGGTGAACATTACTATGGCGGGTGTGGACACTGAAGATCAGCAGGACACTGACAGTTGTCAATATCCTCTTCTAACTCTTAGCCAACCAACTTCTTTTTTATATAACGAAAGTTCTACGACTGTAATACAAACCATCAAAGTGACGGCTCATGCTACAACCTCTTGGCAATTGCATCTCTTAGAGGCAATACATCAACCAACATTTCACTTAGGGGCTGAGTGGAAAATGGTGGGAGGAACAGTTTCAGGTGGTGGAATAGAATTTACCAGGAACGGACAAGGTGGTGAATGGTTTCCCCAATCTTCTCCAACGATGGTTCAAGTAGCTATATCGAGAGGGGGAGAACATATGTCAGCCCAGACCTGGAGCATCTTAACGATCTGCTTTGGAAGTGGAAAGAGCCATATACAACTCTCTCCTGATGTTGGAAATCTTCCACTACCAACCTGTGATGGTCAACCTAAATTAACCACTCTTCGTTTTCCAAAGTCCACGTCAGTAAAAGATATGAACGTTTATGCTAGTGGCGACATAATATGGAGTGCGGGTATCGCTGCCTGTACAAATGAGTCTAAGTGTCAGCATATCCCGGCTTTACCCGTCCCACTTGCATCATAATGGTTTAACCTGAGGGTAGGAGGATTATTTTGGGGGCACGATTTATAAGAGTATACCGCACTCTTCGCAACCATGTCCCCAATGGTGTAGGGGCGCCGTTTACAAGCCCGTGCGATTCATCGTACCCGTGCCGCCGCCTACGTTGTCCCATTGCCCATTATCACCCGAGAGGATACAGAAGCAAGACTAATTACCGAAGCGCGCTCAATCAACTCCACTTCCAAAACAGTAGAGGTACTCATCCCCGAAGGCTCCGTCACGCGTTCCAGGAGTTGCTTGACCGCAATAGCTCCCAATGCTTCTTTGTTAACGCGTATAGTCGTAAGGGCTGGAGTCAGATGTGCCGCCATCGCAACATCATCAAAGCCAATAACCGAGACGTCTTCGGGAATGCGACGACCAGCCTCGCGCAGGGCCTGCATTGCTCCGATAGCTGTTTCATCATTGACACAGAAAAGGGCCGTGAATGGTGCGTTATGCCCAAGCAAGCGTTGACACGCCTGGTAACCGCCAGTAGCACCAAGATCACCACTCTCAATAAGCTCAGGCACTACAGGAAAACCTGCATCGATTAAAGCTGCATGATAGCCAATCCGCCGCCGTTCGACCCCATAGAACTTGCTGATCGAATTTGGGCCCCGCAGAACAGAACCATCGATAAAGGCTATCTGGCGATGCCCATGTTTAATAAGATAGTTCATTACCATGAGCGACCCCTCCAACTCATCGCACACAACCGAGTCGACGGAAAGACCCGGTACATAATTAGCGATGAGCACAATAGGAATATTGAGGCGCTTTAAAAGGTGAACTGTATCCTGATCGGCTGGTCCGACCAGCAGAATGCCACCCAGTTTCATTGCCTGGATCCCTGCAAGCAATCCTTGAGGTATCTCCCTCGCTTCTCCAATATCTTGATAGATCACTTTCATATGCGATTGGCGTGCTTCGCGCTCGACTCCATCCAGGATATAGGGCCAGAATGGATTATTCATGGCTGTAACATTATGTAGAGGAGAATAAAATAAGAAGCCAATCTCTTTGATCAAGCGCGAGCCAGTTGTCGGGGGATCTTTCGCAACCGATCTATTGTACCCGAGGTCGACAGCTGCCTTGAGCACGCGGTCTCGTATCTCTTTTGAAACGTTACTATGGTTATTGAATACGCGCGATACCGTTCCCACTGAGACGCTGGCCTGGCGGGCAACGTCTTTTACTGTAATTGAATTAACCATATACAAGGATTCCTTCTTACTGAGAATTGATAGAAATAGTTATTTTGCTGATCCCCTTTTCTATTTGTTGGAGTATATCACAAAATCTGGTAATCATCAGTATGGGTGGGTCCTTACCCGGATTTCAGACTGCAAATGTGGATAAGTATGTGGACAAATGTTCTAAATGTGGATAACTGGATAACTTCACATGTTTACTCCTGTCAACTTGAAACTAGATAAAGGACTGGCGTACAATGGCAGGATAAGCACCTTGTTTTTCAGCACTATGGCGATTTTTTGTCAGCTGATCGTATTCCTGGACAATTTTATACTTGAGCATGGCTTCTGCATATGATACCTGCATGGTTTAAGGTGTAGCGCGGTAACATCCTTGCTAAGTCCTGGCAGACATCTTAAAATGGTACAGGAATTCTTTATTGAAGTAATAAAGAAAGTAAGGCCAGAAGGGCCGCGAGAGGATGAATGAACGTGAGTAACATAGACCAGCAGAGTCTACCCCCGAATTATTTCTATCATCAGTTGCCCAACGGTATAGAGATAATCGGTCAATATATGCCCAGTCTCAGTTCTACCACCTTTGGTTTCCAGTTGGATGCAGGAGTCATCCATGAGCCGGAAGAGAAACAAGGGCTCGGCCATCTCTTTGAATATATGCTGTTCCAGGGAACCAAAAAGAAAGATGCGCGTGCACTCAATGAAGCATTTGAATCGCTGGGTGCTCGCAAAGGGGCCAGCACGGGCCTGGAAATATCGCAGGTATGGTCACAGATCGTACACACCAAATTTGATGCAACGCTCGAACTGTTACATGAAATATTGTTGACGCCGACCTTTCCCAAAGACGAACTGGAGCAGATGCGCAGCATCATCCTGCAAGAAATTCGTCGCCACGATGATGAACCGATGAGCCGCATCTTTGAACATGTACGATCAAGCTTTTATCGCGGCACTTCTCTTGGCCGTTTGACGCTGGGTACAACTGATAGTGTGCGTGCATTACAGAGAAAAGACTTGCTGGACTTCTGGCAAGCACGCTATCATCCAAATAATGTCCTGTTCAGTATCGCTGGCAAATTCGATTGGGACCATGTTGTACAGAAGGTGCAGAGCCTCTTCGATGATTGGCAAGGGCAAGCGACTCCCTCGCATGTGCAAAAACCGCATCCGGAAAATACCATCTTCCTGGAGCACCAGGAGGGTAAGCAGGAACATCTGGGAATGATGTTCCCGTTCCCCAATTATACCGATCCAGACTACTTTCCGGCAATGGTGATCAGCGAGGTGCTTGGCGGCAATATGGCTTCGCGCCTCTTCGTTGAAGTTCGTGAGAAGCGCGGTCTGGTCTACGGTATCTCCGCAGGCCTTAGCAGTAACAAAGCGATTGGTGCGATGCGCATCTATGCAGGCACTACTCCTGAGCAGGCACACGAGTGTTTGCAGGTCATCGTCGGCGAACTGCGCAAACTGGAGCAGGAAGGCATTACCGCCGACGAACTGGAGCGTGCGAAAGTACAGTTGAAAAGCGAGAATGTCATGCGCGGCGAAGGCTCAGGTGCTCGTATGGGTGCGCTTGCACGTTCATGGTGGTATGAACGCAAGCTGCGTACCATTCAAGAGGTCAAAGAGTCCATTGATGCCGTGACGCAGGAACAGGTGTTGAATGTCCTACAGCGCTTCTCGCCGCTCAATCCGCTAGTTGTTGCCGCCATCGGCCCCTTGGAGCGCAACGAGTTGGTTGGGGATACGCTCTAAAATACCCGTGCCCATTTCCTGTCGGGTCTGCGTCCATCCGGGGGAAAACCGTCGCAATGGGCGTAGGGGCGTCACCTTGCGTGCGCCCGCGTTCCCATACACGATGTTGCAACGGCACGCGGGCGCACGCAAGGTGACGCCCCTACGCCCATTCCCCCTCAAGGATGGAGAGCCATTTTCCGTGGGAAGGATGCAGAGCCTTTCTGTCGCTCTGTTGACTTCCATTTACGAAGGGCGTGAATATTCACGCCCTTCATGCCTGAGAAATTCATCAATGCCGTTTGAACTACTTACATCACTAACACAGAAGCAGGAAGTTGCTTTAAAAGAGTAAGCACCATAAATATAACTCCTTATCTCCAATTTCGCGAGATCAGGAGCCTCACTACTACCCACCATAGACGCCTGACCGCAATTTAAGGGTAACCGTTCTCAATCAGAAGGCCGGTTACCTTTTTATTTCAAAGCTCATAGAGCGTTATGCATCAAGAGGAGCATATTTTATTTATTCAGTCAAATGGAGATTCATATTTTAATTTATGTATATTTCCATATATTACATACGTAGAACGGTCTTTCGATAAGTACTATTCCTGACGGACGGGGCCAAAGATTTCCTCGTCTTGACAGATGCCACATAGCATGTAAAAATGCTATCGGGCAGATTTCCTTTGCTACAATCAATACATAATGTTAGGACGGGTATGAGAAAAAGTGGAGCAGCCGGGACGGGTAAGATTTCAAACAGCTCTAAGAGAGGTGCGGACGACATGGCTGGACGAAAACGCGATGTGAGCCTGGATCAGGTGCTGGCGACCCTGGAGCGCGAACATGTGCGCTATGTGAATCTGGAGTTTACCGACGTTATTGGCGTGGCGAAATGTGTGACTATTCCTGTTGAGCAGTTTGCAGATAGTGTCGCTGCTGGCAAATGGTTTGATGGCTCTTCTCTCGAAGGATTCGCACGTATTGCTGAGAGCGATATGTATCTCTTCCCCGATATCTCAACATTTGCTATTCTGCCCGGCAAGGTACGTCCCGCTCAGGTACCTATGAATGAAGAGCCTGATGGAGAGGAGATTGTGGCACGCGTGATCTGCGATGTGCGTACCCCCAATGGGGAACGCTTCGATGGCGATCCACGCACAACCTTGCTGCGTGCATTAGAGATGGCACATGGGATGGGCTATAAATTTCTTGCCGCACCGGAAGTAGAGTTTTCCTTCTGCGTTTTGATGGCAAGACTCCTCATCCACTTGCCACGCGATCATGGTGGCTATTTTGATCTCTCGACCGACCAGGCAACCGGGGTGCGTCGTCAGATGGTCTATGCTCTGCAACATATGGGGATTACGATTGAGGCCAGCCATCACGAGGTAGCGGCAGGTCAACATGAACTCGATTTTGAAATTGCTGATGCTCTATCCATCGCCGATAGCTTGATGACGGCAAGGTATGTCCTCAAGTCAATTGCTGCACAATATGGTCTGTATGCAACCTTCATGCCCAAGCCTTTTTATGGTGTCAATGGTTCTGGTCTGCATATTCACCAGCAACTGGTGAGTATTGAGACGGGCAAGAATGCCTTTGTCGACGAGCAGGCTGAATATGGTCTGTCTGATATTGGTCGCTGTTTCATCGCTGGTCAACTGGCTCATGCGCGAGGCATGTGTGGCATCCTGGCACCTCTGATCAATTCTTACAAGCGCCTGGTGCGCGGCTTTGAGGCTCCTGTCGTTATCAATTGGGGCCGTGTAAATCGTCGTGCGCTGATTCGTGTTCCACGTCCCAGCAATGACTTCCAATCATCGATGCGGATCGAATTACGTTGTTCTGATTCAAGTTGTAATCCCTATCTTGCCCTTGCGGTAATGCTGCGTGCCGGGCTGGATGGTATTCAGCGTAAATTGACCTCTGCCAGCGGCTATGGACGAAAATCTCTTCTTGCAAGCAGAAGATGAGTATATGCGTACTTCAGCTCGCCTGCTGCCGGCAACCATGGGTGACGCGCTGGATGGATTGCGCGAGGATGTCCTGGTTCGTGAGACGCTGGGTGATTCCATCTATGAAGGTTTCGTCGACGCCAAAAGCATTGAATGGAATGACTATTGTCAGCAAGTTCATAGTTGGGAACTTGATCACTATCTTTCTATCTTTTAGCGTGATGGACCTGTATAACCCGCTCATGTTCGTCCAGCATATGTTCAAAAGAAAAATGTTGCTCGACGTGGGCACGACAGTGTGCGCGGGAAAGACTTGTTAACTTGTCAACCAGTGCCGCAGCCTGTGCACAATTCCAGCTTCAACGAGAAATCCAGTCTCGCCTGAAGGATAATCTCTTCAGCTGCGCCGCGTCGAAAGGCAATGACTGGAGTTCCTGCAGCCATAGCTTCAACTGCTACCAGGCCAAAGGGCTCGTCCCATTCAATCGGAAAAAGTAGCCCACGCGCCTGTCCCATGAGTTGCCATAATTGCGCATGCTCTAGTTGGCCCAGATAAGTGACGCGCTCTCCAGCCTGCTCCAATTCTGGCATGATGCGCTCTTTGTAATAAGTGGAATCATAGATCCCGCCTGCAATCAGGAGGCGATGGTTTGCCAGCCTGGCTATCTTCAGTGCAGCCTCGACCCCCTTCTCAGGAGCAATGCGTCCGGCAAAGAGCAGAGGAGCATCCTCAGGAACGGATGCAGTGAATGGAATAGTGCTACTATCCAGTCCGTTGTAAATAATTGCATCAATCGATGTGTAGTCGGCATACGTACGAGCACAGGCAGCGGAGACGGTAATCAGTGTTAGTGGGTGGTCCTGCTGATCAAGCACATGGAGCGCCGCGTTAATCTCAGGGGACACCGCTGGCAGATGCAGTGTATGAACGATTGGTAACTCGGAAAGCAATGCGCTAGTGGCAAACGCTGGCCAATCGAAGGCATGTGCGTGAACGATATCAAATTCGTCCTGCCGCTGTTGTAATTCAAGGAAGAGTTGCAGGAAGAGATTAGCCTGAGCGAAGAAGCCACTATTGGCAGGACGTTCTTGTTCCGGCCCAGAGAAATTTGCGGGTTGAACGGATTCAGGCACATGCACTGTTTCAATTGTTACACCTGGCACAAATGAATTCTGTCTGGCGAACAGCGTTACCGTATGTCCTCGCCTGACCAGTCCACGCGCGAGTTCTGCTACCAGCGCTTGAGCTCCACCTACATATGGTTGGGCAATTGGAGTGACGAGTGGCGCAACCATTGCGATTCTCATACTTCTCCCCGGTAGGTTGCTAGATTATTCTCAGTTTCGTGCAATCTCACCTCGTAGAGCATACCCGCTGGCAAACTCCGTTCCAGGCGTTCCCAGAACTTGATTGCCAGCATCTCGGCGGTTGGAATAACACCTTCCAGCCAGGGTACATCGTAATTGAGATGCTTGTGGTCTACCCAGTCTATTACCTGTTCGTTGATAATCTTTTTCATGTCGGTTAAGTTCATTACCATGCCCGTACGTTCATCTGGTGCGCCGCGTACCGTTACCTCAAGGATATAATTGTGGCCGTGACCATGTGGATTGGCGCACTTATCATAAACCTCGTAGTTCTCTGCATCGGAAAGAAAATGACTCCACAGACGATGTGCTGCGCTAAAGGTCATACGTCGCGTCAGGTAGACCATGCTAATCTCCTCTGTAGGGGCATCGTTCACAAGCCCGTGTAGAGCGTGCTTATCTATGCGTTACTGAATATCTCGATATTGCTCCCACTCAGCATCCTCCCTGAGTCGTCTGCCAGAAAGAGTAACATCTCTGCCATATCTTCGGGCGTCATTCCCGCCTTAAGGTGGGGAGCAGCCTCGCGTAGCATCTCGGTATCAACCGCACCGGGGCTGACGGCGCAGACGCGAATGTTATATGGTTTTCCTTCGACCGCCAGAATCTCAGTCAATCCCGCAACGCCTGCTTTTGAGACGTTGTAGGCGCTTAAACCGGGGAACTTCTCCACACCTTTCACTCCTGATAGTGAAGATATGTTGATGATAACGCCCTGTTTCTGCTCTGTCATGATGCGAAATGCTTCCCTGCAACATAGGAACGTTCCCCGCAGATTGACGGCGAGGATCGTATCCCAGGTTGCTACATCCATTTCAACAAATGGACGTACGGTAACCATTCCCGCGCAGTTGACAAGGATATCGACGTGCCCATAAGTATCTCTGGCTACCTGGAATAGCTTCTGTACATCCTCTTCTTGCGCCACATCGCCTGTGATGGCCAGTGCGCTTCCTCCCTCGTCAGTAATGCTGGCGACGGTTTCGTCAAGATGGGCCTGTGTACGACTGAATAGAACGACCTGTGCGCCCTTTTGTGCGAAGAGTTGAGCGGTTGCGCGTCCGACGCCGCGTCCCGCGCCTGTGATGATTGCGACACGATTTTTTATGCTCATGGGAGAATTATAGCACGCTTTTTCAGCATAGTACTCCTATTAATCCCTGAAAAAAAGTGACCATAACCAGCTATGAGCGGCTATGACCCATGTTTACTAGTTTGAAACCTGCACTCAAGGTGAATTGTGTGTTATAATGCTGAGTACAGTGTTCTCAGTAGAGGTTGGTTTTTCTGAGTTTCTCAAGGTTTTTAAAACATGCAACAGTCCGGTGTATCAGTAGCGCATTCGCATCTTCCTGGTGTATGGGGGCAATATGACCACAGGCACGGTACTGTCTGGTTTACTTAAAGATTTTGGCCTGGTGGAAGTCTTGCAGGTGATGGAATTAGGCGGGATGACAGGCGCTCTCCACCTCAAGCAAGCCACAGGGCACATGGGTATTATCTATTTTAACGAAGGCAAGATGGCGAACTGCTCCGAGTTCGATCCAGGCGCTCTGACCCTGGGCGATGTGTTGCAGCAACTCGGCATGACGACCTATCAGCACATCGAAGAAGCTTTCTCGCAACAACTGCAAGATCCTTTTGGCAAACGCATCGGTGAGCGCCTCGTCGCAAGTGGCGCCATCTCCGTTAAGCAACTGCGGGATGCCTTGCGTACAAAAGCCCTCTGGACCATACGCGAACTGTCCCTATGGAAAGATGGCTCCTACGATTTTCTGCCTGCTCCTAATGTACAAAAACTCCTCCCATATGGAGAGGCGTCGCTGGATATTGAAGTAATGCGCGTAACGATGGAGATGATTCTGTTACAGCGATGAATGGGATGAACTGGTAAAAATTTTACCCCAGGGTGTACGTACAGGGTTGCGTATGTCGCCTGCTATTCCCTATACAATGCGCTTCGATATGCGCACGTTGGAGCTTTTCACGCATGTAAACCTCTATGGAAGAGTGCGTCGTATTGCCAGCATTATCCGTCGTCCAGAACTGGATGTTGCACGTGAACTGACTCAGCTTGTACAGCAGAAGTTTCTCCTCGTTATTCCGCAGAAGGAGATGGCGCAGCGCGGAATTGCTAAAAATGGTAAAAGTAGTGGTAACAGTAAAGTACATCTCCCCGAACCCGCTGAGAAACTACGCCTGGAGAACTTTGAGCTCCTCAACCTTATTAGCCGTATGGAGCAGGCATGGATGAAATGCCGCAATCCTATGGAGCAACTCCCCGCAATGGTCCATTTTGTGAACTGGACTATGGATGCATTGGCTGATACCTGCCGCGCGAATGGGACAGAACTGGATGCCAACACACTAAAGTCGTTGATGGTGAACGAAAATCTCAGCAACATGGGTTCCTACTCGTTCAAAGTTGATCAGAATCATATCAATGTTGAGAGCTTTACCTCGCTCTGCTACGAGGTAATGAGCGGCGATATGCAGAAGGCTGAGGGCTTTTATGACGAAGCAACAATGGTGCTCCATCGTCTGCTCTGTGCTATCTTCGAGACGATCAATGCTCGTGTAGCCGATCCTCGTGAACGCCTCGAAAATCAGGAAGTGTGGGAGGCGATGTTTGAGCAGTTTGCCTTACGGAGTAGTGAGGTGTAGAGGCAAGCCAGGTGGATTATCTTCTGTGCGTGCTTGCCTCACATTAGAAACGTGACTTCTGTTGGCAGCTCACGCCAGATGTGCGCGCTTCTATGCACTTCTTCTAGTATAAGTATCGTATGTCAAAATATACTCAGGAAAAAAGAATTTTCGCTCAAAAATTCTTTTCCACACTGAAATTGGATTTCGTCCCTTGCCCTCTAAATCGTAAACACATCCGTTGATACGAAATGAAAAAATCGCGTCGGGACCGCGCGGTGGATGTAGGGGCCGCATTGATGCCGCCCAGGTGCGTCCGGTGCATTAAACAGACCACCCCCACCTGGGCGGCATCAATGCGGCCCCTACGCGATGTTCATCTCAAAGGTTGCAAACGTTCTCGCGTTTAAGGTCAGGCCGTTTCTATGGTTGGAGAGCTAGCTGGCGTTTCTTGAGATTGAGAGGGTGTGGCAGGGGTTTCCTGGGCAGCTGCAGGTGCCTCTGTTGCATAGTCGCCCTCCTGCGCAGGCCGCTTAAAGATGTAGTATGCAGAATTAGCGGTCAATGACTGGATACCCACCAGCTCCCAGCTCTCGCGCCCGAGGTCATTGAGATAGCGACGTGCAAATCCGCTGCGCCGCTCATTGCCGATTAATGTCTCTTGCCCTTCACATGAGATGCGTCCACGATAATCGATGTAGACAACCTTGTATGCCCACTGTCCCATTTCATGCTCCTTCCTTCATATGCAATCTTTCACATGCAATCTACACTCAAAATTGAGTACCCCCAGTATGGACCATCGATGCCATATCCGATGACGTGTCACAAGAGAATACTGCCGATGTTGTGTATCTTAACTGCCTCGCCTCGCTCGCAGGCAATAAACACGTCGGCTATACACTCTCGTACGACTGCCGCTACGCCGGGTTCCACAATCAACGTGCGCTCAGCCGCTGGTCCACTACTGGCAGGTTCCTCTGCACAGAAGTAAGTATAGCCTCGCTGACGATATATCGCACCGCCAGTTTCAACAGTTTTTGGAGCAGAGAGAATAATCTGGAACATACCTGTCTATTTCTACAGGTTGAACTGTGTAGGGGCCAGATTGAGCGTGCCCGTAGGGCTAGTGTAATGGAAGATCGAAAGAGAACGTTGTCCCTTGCCGATGGTCGCCGTTAATCTCATCCTCATGTGGATCCAGTTGTAAGGTTCCACCATGCGCCTCTATAATCGATTTGGTAATGAAAAGGCCCAGCCCAGAACCTTGCCGCCCATTTGAACCTTGCAAGCGCGTAAAGGGACGGAAGAGTAATTGCGTATCAGCAGATGGGATACTTACACCCTGGTTGTGTACGCTGACATGCACAACTTCCGCCGTGGTCCGAACCCAGACAGTGATAGTTGTATGTTCGTCAGAATACTTGATGGCGTTATCTAGCAGGTTGCCCAATGCCTGTTGCAGACGCCCTCCATCCCAGTTGCCGAAAACTGGAACTTCGGGTACGTCGACCACCAATGTGTGATAGGGAGCGACAGGACGCAGTTGGTCTACCGTTTCGCTGATCAGAGCACAGAGATCGCACGCTTCGCGCATCAATGTAAATTGACCAGAGCTGAGGCGCGATACATCGAGAAGGTCATTGACCAGGCGCGTCATACGCCATGCCTGGCCGATAATAATGTTTGTCTGCCGATTTAATGTTTCATTGCGTGCGGGGTTTGTATTGGGTGCACATACATGCCGTGAGATCATCTGGGCGTAGTTAATAATAGGTGAGAGGGGACCACGTAACTCGTGCGCAATCATGGCTGTAAATTGCTCTTTGCGGGCCAGTTGATCTTGCAGAAAGAGCTTATTAGCAGTTAACTCATCCACCTGGCTCTGCAACTTTTGGATGGTTTCTTCTTGTGATTTTTCCTGTTTCACCTGCATACCCTTTGTCTCCTCTGCAACTGCGTCACAACCTCGTTCCCCAGTAAGAGATTGTGTAATCAGTATACATCCTGGAGGAGATAGATACTGCATAAAGACACATCGAATAGGAATATTGGGTAGGCTACCTCTTTATTTATATACTTTCTGTAAAGATAATGAACAGAAAACGTGTAAAACAATATGTTGGAAAAAACATTACTCCTTTTGCGATGGCAGTAAGTTCAGTTCCTGCAACTCTTCCTGCGCCAATTCGCTAAATTGAGCAATGTCAAGTGTTGGATCGGCATGCGAAATTAAATGGCGAAGACGCTCGGCAATGCTCGTCCGCATATAATAGTCCGAAGTGAGGAGCAGTTCCCCAACGGCTACCTCGATCTGTTGGCGCTGAATTGCAGCGAAGGCAGATTCTGCCATTTCCAATTATTCCTTCCACTATTTCTGTGTTCTAACCTTCTACCAAACCATGCTTAATCAGCGGCAGCCGTTGCTGTTGAAGCCTTACTGTCACTCGTGCTCTTTGTGCTCTTGTCATTCTCGGACGGCTTGCTTTCGCTGGCTGCTGTGCTCTTGTCCTCGGCTTTTTTCGTCTCCCCGTTGGAGTCTTTGGCTGCCGGGACGGCACCATTGCCATGATCAGTTTTATAGAAACCCGTACCCTTAAAGACAATACCAGCAGGATAGAGAACTCTGCGAATATGCCCACCACATTCTGGACAAATGGTTAAAGGTTGTTCGATCATTTTCTGCCACGTCTCGAAGCGGTGGCTACAGGCTTGACAAAGATACTCGTACGTTGGCATATACCAATCACCTCATACGTCATTTGGACACCCTAGATTGCATCCTACAGAGTGTGTCCTGTTTGTTTTTCTTTTCCAATAAACATTTCAATAGGCTGGGAGTGCGATAGATACATCGAACCCCGACACCCGGATGAGGTAAACCTGGCTCCTACATCCTTTGCGCATAATAGTAGCGTGAAAATGACCTGTTGTCAATCATCTACTGAGAGTGCTAGCACTCTCAGCTATCCATTGATCTGAGCCGCCTATCATATAGTACAACGTTTCCTGAACGGAACTTATTCCAGACGTCCGATGTATTCCTTAACTTTCTCCGCCGCATCACGTGTCATACCATCCAAAGCCGTAAGTTCATCAATGCTGGCCGAGCTGATCGCTCGTACAGAGCCAAAATGTTTCAACAGTGCCTGTTTACGTTTCGGACCAATACCGGGTATTTCATCGAGAACCGATTTAAATGTACGTTCGGAACGTACTTTGCGGTGATAGGTGATGCTAAAGCGGTGCGCCTCGTCGCGAATGCGCTGCACCAGGTAGAGTCCTTGTGAAGAGCGTGGCAGGATGATTGGCTCAGATGCGCCTGGTGTGTAGATCTCTTCTAGTGAGCTTGTTTGTGTGTGATCTTCTTTTGCGACTCCAATGGTCGGAATATCGAGATGAAGCTCCTGCATAACCTCCATTGCAGCGCTTAGTTGCCCCTTGCCACCGTCAATAATCACAAGGTCTGGTAAGGCCCATTCGTGATGAAGTTGCCCCTTGCCATTATTTTCGCCTGTCTCTTCAGCGTCGCTTATCTCGCCATTGCCTCCGGTAACTGCCTCATCTAATGCTACAGCAGTCTCTTCCTCTACAGAACCTTCGCGAGAAGCCACCTGAGCTGCTTTACGGAAACGCCTGCGCAGTACCTCCTGATGACTGGCAAAGTCGTTTGAGCCTTCAACAGTTTTGATCTTAAAGCGGCGATACTCACTATTTTTGGGTCGCCCGCCCTCGAAGACGACCATTGCTCCCACCGAGTTCGTTCCTTGCGTATTAGAGATATCATAGCATTCAATGCGCCGGGGCGGCACGGCCAGGTTCAATGCTTCTTGCAGTTCCTCCAGAGCAAGCTGTGTCTTCTGGCTATCGGTCAGCCACTTAATACGTTGTTGCTCCAGAACCTCGCGTGCGTTCTGTTTCACCATCTCGACCAGGCGCACTTTATCGCCCCGTTTCGGAGCGCTGATAGTTACTGCGGCCTGACTGCCTCCCGGAGTTGCCGCATTTTTGCGTCTCTCCTTGAGCCATGCCTGAAGGACCGCGCGATCATCAGGTTCGACCTCGACGATAATCTCTGCTGGAATATGCGTCGATGTCTCATAAAACTGTTGCAGAAACGATGTCATTACCTCACCAGGAGTGCTCTCGCGTGTGCCCTGTAGGATAAAATACTCGCGCCCCACCAGCTTTCCGTTGCGAAAGAAGAAGACCTGAGCGCACGTCTCATCATCGCCACTCGCCAGCGCAACAACGTCTTGGTCATCCTGTCCCTCTGTATTGATAATACGCTGCTTCTCCAGGATACGTTCAACTGCTTTGATGCGGTCGCGGATACGGGCGGCCTCTTCAAAGTTCAAGTTCTCAGCGGCCCGTTCCATCTGTACTTCCAGGTCTTTGAGCACCTCGTCATGCTTGCCTTCTAGAAAGAGGATGACCTGCTGAATCACAGCATCATATTCCGTGCGTGAAGCGTAGGCGACACAGGGAGCGATACAGCGATGAATATAATACTGCGTGCAGGGGCGAGGAAGCAATTTCTGCTTCCAAGCAGCCGGTATTTCGCCATCACGCGGCGGTGCCCATACGCTGGCATCGTAGCGGCAGGTGCGAAACGCAAATAATTTATTTAAGAGGTCCAGCGTAGCATCGACCGCCCCTGAATTCGTATAGGGTCCAAAATAACGATTGCCATCACGCTTAAAACTGCGTACCCGGTACACGCGTGGGAAGTCCTCGGTGAGCGCGACTTTGATGTAGGGATAGTTTTTATCGTCGCGCAGCAGCACATTATACTTTGGGCGATACTGCTTGATATAATTGCTCTCCAGTACCAGTGCCTCGACCTCATTCTGCACGACCAGGAACTCGATATCGTCGATTTTCGCCACCATGCTGCGGTTCTTGGGACTGAGATCGGTCGATTCCTGAAAGTACGAGCGCACACGGTTATAGAGCGAGATTGCCTTGCCCACATAAAGAATGGTGCCCTCGGCATCCTTCATTATGTAGATGCCGGGTCTGTGCGGAAGGGAATTTAAGACTGATTGAATTTTTTCGTTCATAATAATAGGCGACCTTGAGAAGCAAGACGGTGTGAATCAACATTATTTTCGCGATCTTATTATAACCCTTTGTGCGGAACGTGTCGATGGATAAAGAAAGAGCCCTGATCGGGCACAACTGTGAACTATTTCATAGCTTGCTTGAGCACAAGAGAGTATCCTCTAGATGGCAAGAACGTGCTCTTATAACATATACTGAAAATTGCTCCTGTGTGATACGTTACAGAAGTAATAGATTAGAGTGCATTCCATTTCTGCACACTGGTTGGTTCATATGAGTTGCATCGGAACGGCGGGTCACGTCGATCATGGCAAATCAACGCTCGTAAAAGCTCTCACAGGCATTGACCCTGATCGGTTGGCGGAAGAGAAAGAGCGCGGCATGACAATTGATCTCGGGTTTGCCTGGCTGAAACTACCAGGTGGGCGCGAAGTCAGTATCGTTGATGTGCCGGGCCACGAGAGTTTTATAAAAAATATGTTGGCAGGCGTTGGTGGTATCGATGCTGCATTGCTGGTCGTTGCCGCCGATGAAGGAGTGATGCCTCAGACACGGGAGCATCTGGCAATTCTCGATCTACTCCATGTCCAGCGAGGCGTCGTTGCCCTCACCAAAACGGATCTGGTGGACGAGGAGTGGCTCGAACTGGTACGCGAAGAGGTGATGGATCTATTGAAGCCGACTACCCTTGCTGGATCCGCGCTTCTCCCTGTCTCCGCACAAACAGGCCAGGGGTTACCGGAACTATTGAACGCCCTGGAGTATCTTCTCAATGAAGCGGAGGAGCGCCAGAATATCGGACGACCGCGTCTGCCCGTAGACCGTGTTTTCACGCTTACTGGCTTCGGGACCATTGTGACAGGCACGCTTCTCGACGGAAATTTCAATGTTGGAGAGGAGGTTGAGCTGCTTCCACAAGGCATCAAGACACGTATTCGCAGTTTGCAAACGCATAAGCAACAGGTTGAAGTTGCTCACCCTGGCAACCGGGTCGCTATGAACCTGCCAAACGTTCAGCGTACAGAACTGCAGCGTGGCGATGTTGTGGCAGTGCTGGGGCAGATGCGCACTACCATGCTTTTCGATGCACGCATTCAACTACTCGCCTCTGCCGCCCGCCCACTTGCACATAATACTCAGGTGGATTTCTATTGCGGCTCGCAGGAGATCTCCGCTCGTGTGCGCTTGCTTGATTGCGAAGAATTGCAACCTGGGAAGAGTGCCTGGGTTCAGCTGCGCCTGAAATCGGCCAGCGGTAGTAGCGCGTCGCGATCGCTTTATCCTGCGTATTCCTTCTCCCAGCATGACTATTGGGGGAGGAGAAATTCTCGAGGCTCAATCACGCTACCATCGCCGCTTTCAGTCCCAGGTGGTCGCGGCATTAGAACAACTTGCACAGGGGTCGCCCGAAGAACTGGTACTGGCGGTTTTGGATAGAAGGCGCAGCACACGCACTGGAAGCAAAACCGTTCCCATCTTCATTGGATATAAACTATCTGAGATTGTGAAGCTGTGTAATTTGTCTGAAGATGTGACGCGACAGATACTCGATGCGTCTTTATCAACAGGAAGGGTACGCAAGATTGGTGAACTCTGGTTTGCACTTTCCACCTGGGAGACGCTGGTGGAGGAGGCACAGCGCCTGGTACATGAGCAACACCAGCGCTATCCACTGCGGAGTGGACTCTCCAAAGAGGAATGGCGTGCACGCCTGGGGCTTTCCCCAAAGGTAGCTACAGAGGTTTTTGCAATCTTGCAGGCAGAGGGAAAACTCGAAGTGGTAGGAGATACGGAAAACAAATATACGCAAGAGGCGACGCAACGTGGCAGTCTTATCCGCCTGCCAGATTTCACGCCGAGCTTTACTACGGATCAACAACGACAGGTAGAGCAACTGTTGCGACTCTTCCGCGCCCATCCATATACTCCTCCTGATCGTTCTGAAGCAGAAACTATCGTGGGTGCTGAGATTGTGGGTGCATTACTTGAACAGGGACGCCTTGTAAAAATAGGTAATGGCATATTGTTTCTACAGGAAACGTATGATGAGGCAATAGTAAAATTAGTGGAGTATCTGCAGAAGCATGGCAGAATGACAGCTTCGGAAGCACGCGATGTTCTGGGGGCGACGCGCAAATACATCTTGCCTTTACTTGAACATATGGATGCGTTGCATATCACGAAGCGCATCGGTGATGAGCGTGTCCTGGGACCTGCTTCTGTTCATACATAATTTGCGTGCGCTTGAGATCTTGCTGGGGATATTTATGGAATCTTTTACAACTTTCCTATTAAGTGTTCCATTCTGCCGCCGAATAGGTTAAAATAGTGTCGCGAGACCATAATAATTTATGCGGCAAATTTCCTTGAGCGGGAAAAACAGGTGATTTGGTAATATCGGACTGCGCCTTATTGTTGTGAGCGCGATCCTCGCCCCAATTACAGGGTGATGGGGTGAGGACTGGCTGAAGTAGGCCAACCTGCCGGGCGTATTCGTGTATGTCTGTAGAGCGGTTGCCAACTGGCATGGGAGGGCGACTTCACAAGAGGAGCCCATACAATGCGGAGAACTATGCAAATCGAAGTTTTGGGTGAGCGATACCAGTTACAAGAACCCATTGGACGTGGCGGCATGGCTACGATCTATCGGGGCCACGATACACGTATGGACCGTATCGTGGCAATTAAAGTGCTGCGTGAAGTCTATAGCACTGACCCAAAGTTTGTAACACGCTTTCAGCGCGAGGCAAAAGCGGCTTCTGCATTGCAGCATCCCAACATTGTCCAGGTGTATGATTATGGACAGAGCGATGGCAATTATTTCATCGTGATGGAACTGATCGAAGGCACTGACCTGCGCCGCTATCTACGTTCGCGCGGTGTTCTTGCCATTGACCGTGCTATCATCATCGCGCATGATGTCGCCCTCGGCCTGGGTGCAGCTCATCGTCGTGGTATCGTGCATCGCGACGTAAAACCACAGAATATCCTGGTTGGCCGTGATGGCTCAATCAAGCTCACCGACTTTGGTATCGCCAGCGTCTATAAAGATATTAATGCCGAACGCCTTACAACAACAGGTATGACTCTGGGAACCGTTCAGTACTATGCTCCTGAACAGGCTCAAGGCGAGATTGTCAACCCGGCAGCTGACGTATATGCTCTGGGCATCGTAATGTATGAGATGCTCACCGGGCGCACTCCTTTCGATGGCGATACACCCGTCGCCGTTGCCATGCAGCATATCCAGGATATACCGACGCCACCGACCCAGCTCAATCCCGGTATCCCTCCTGCTCTGGAAGAAATCATTCTGCGCTGCCTGGAGAAAGTGCCGGAGATGCGTTATCGCGATGGAAGTGCACTGGCCCGCGCTCTTGAACTGCTGGGCGAAGAAGAGATCGCCGAAACTGTTACCGGTTTTGCCGGAGGGGGATTACCGCCCCTCAGTGGTAATCATGTTTACGATCAGATCATACAGCGTAGCAGCAAAAAAAATGCATCAGTAGCGAATGGTACGAATGGAGCTGCCGCTCATACAGCAAATGATGTGCTGGAGAATGTCGCCACCGTACAGCAGACATTTGCTAATGTGTCCTCTGGAGGTCAAAACTCAGTATCTCGCCCCGAAGCAAGTGTGGGCATGTATATTACACCGCCTGAGGCGGGCGTCACGCGCCCTTTCCGCAATGGCGCTGTGACGACACAGCAGGATTTACGCTTCGCCAGCATTATCACGGTAATGATTTTACTGGCTACCCTCTTATTGCTAGGTTTTAGCGTCTATCTCGCTGGCGAACTCGGCATCCTGCATTTGCCAAACATGAATGCAACGGGCACTCCAACTCCCGCTACGAATGAAATCGCGGTTCCTAACCTTATAAATATGGAGTATACGAAGGCAAAACAGATTGCGGCGGCAGCTCATTTTACGATCAAGATAAATAATAAACTGACAAGCGGTATTGTTACCAATCAATATCCATCACCAGGAGTGCCTGCGCCTCTGAACTCGACTATTCTGGTTGACCTGGCATCTCCGGGAGCAACTCCAACAGTGACTGTGCCAAATGGTCTGATAGGCAAAGATCTTGCGACCGTTGAGCAGGAACTTAGGGGGTTGGACATCCTTTATCACGAAAACGATGCAGGCGCTAATCCAACAGAGGGACCAGATATTGTTATAAACACTGATCCACCTGGTGGTGCTTCCCTGCAAAAGAATGCGGTTGTGCAGCTCTATATCGCAAACTACACTAATGGAGTGCCTGGCGTGACGCCCACGGCACCACCAAAAAAACAACCGGCAGTGACGCCAGTTCCAAAGCCGACAGCAACGCCACCAAAAAAACAACCGACGGCAACGCCAGTCCCACCGACGGCAACGCCAGTCCCACCGACGGCAACGCCAGTCGTGACTCCTCCGGCGACTCCTTGATCGCATTGACATCCATTGATGCGAAATCAGGGTAGGGACACGAAGCATTCGTGCCCGCCGTGCCCGATATATCTGTTCTGTGCGATAGGATCTTTCGCAAGAGAATTAATTATCCTGGTATGTGTAGTTTTTGGGGCACGGCTGGCGCGATAAATCTGGCCCCTACACCACATAAATTCTGTGGTGCAAAACAAAAATAATGAACCCTGCTAATTCCACTCCGCCTGCTTGCAATCAATGCCCTTCAGGACTATCTTTGATTATTGCTGAATTAACTTTACATTCAATTTTACTTAACTTGACCCTGTTTCCTGTGTGATATACTGTCCCAGTGTGCCTATTCGTGCTGGACGATATACTAACTAGAGATAAAGAGTTTGTTGGAATTGTCTGGCGCTTAGTTGCTTAATAGTCAGATGGTGCATACAACAATGACCTGGCATTGCAGAGATGCTGATCTTCAACTGCAAATGGCCTCACGTATTGTCGGTCTACCAGTGGCCTGTACACTGTATTCCGTGCGTAAAGTGGTAATACCCGGTTCTGTACCGGGGGCCTGAAACTCAATGATGAGTGCCGACCTCTTCCTTCTTGAACATCATTCAACTACACATTTATGAGGACTACCTGATTATGATGATGAAATTAGATGGAGCAATTTCGCCAGAGAACACGTTGTTTGTCTTGCTCTGTTTCGAGGGGCCTGACGTTTACTCTACCGCTGGTGGCCTTGGTACCCGTGTCACTGAACTAAGCGAGGCTCTGGCACAGCAGGGGTATACGACCCAGTTGATCTTTATTGGCGATCCCTACAAGCCTGCGACCGAAGTTCGTGAGAATGGCCGGCTCATTCTGAAACGTTGGTCACAGTGGATCAGTAAATACTATCCCAACGGTGTCTATGATGGCGAAGAGCAGAAGCTCTACGATTTTAACGACAGCGTGCCATACTATATTTAC
>CAVQVR010000004.1:0-14375 GCA_963717195.1 uncultured Chloroflexia bacterium | reverse complement strand
CGTGTATCGTGAAGTCTTACGAGCGGGTGCCCATCCATTACCAATGATCAATGCAGAGAGCCTGGACGAAATCCTGTTGCGCGAGGGCAACAACGCACAACTGACATGGGCATCTCCTGTACAAAATGTCATAGCGCAACAGATAGACGCCAGGCTACACATTCTGTCGAGCAGCAATACGAAGGCACTCAGCAACGTCGATCCAGCACGAGCAGCACTACGGAGACAGGCCAGTCGTGGGGCATGGCAGCAAGTACATCAGCGCGAACAACAAGGAGATTTTCGCTGGAGTTGACGCTCTACCCTACCGTAGCTTACGCACAGGATAGCAATATGTCTCTACATGAATTCGAGGAGTTTGTCTTTGATGTCTGCTTGCTGAATGATCCTGATCCAGTTGCACGTTGGCGCGAACTATCGGTACAGCAGCAACGCTTTGTTGATTGGCTGAAAGGACATAAACAGGTGCATATTCTGGGCGAAGGCACCGATCTGACGCTCTCGATTGAGGACCGTATCTTTATTAATAGCGATGGCAAGCGCAATTTTCCAAGTGGTGAGTTTTTTACGGGTCCAGTCGAAAATAGTGCGAACGGCGTGATTCAGTATGATATCCCCTCGACGTATGATGGGCGTGGGGTTGAAGGTATACGGCTGGTATTTCGTGATGGCAAGGTAACAGAGGCCACGGCGCGCCAGGGGCAGGACTATCTTTTGCAGATGCTGGAGCTGGATAATGGGGCACGCTACCTGGGAGAATTTGCGTTTGGCAATAATATGCGTGTCACACGGGGCACTCAGAATATCCTTTTCGATGAGAAAATGGGTGGAACCGTACACCTGGCGCTGGGAAATAGTTATCCTGAGACTGGTGGGTTAAATCATTCCGCGCTCCATTGGGACATGATCTGTGATCTGCGGACGAATGGTGAGGTGTGGATTGATGATACGCTGTTCTTAAAGGACGGGAAACTTGTGGTGTGAGCGCATTATTCGATGAAAAGCAAGTCATAGATAGAAGAATGTACAACCTCAAGTAAGCCTTATTCGTAAATTACATGAGATTGAGGGCAATGGAAAGAGAGAGGCTATATCTATGGAACCAGAAGAAAACATCGTTAATCCACTGCAACCTGAGCAAGGAACAAGGGGATGTTACAGAGCTAACCTTATTCTCAACGCGTTTGCTGCTCTGGGCCTTGGCATAGCCGTAATTGTGATCCTCAATGTTTTTAATCGTAGCGGCTGGTTTGCGCTTCTCAGTGGATCTTTCGGTGCATTGCTTTATTGTGCAATTGTTTTTCCAAGAATCTTGTTCAGTCCAAACCCTGATCCACGAAGACGCTTTGAAGGCAATGGTAATCCAGTAGGAGAGCAGCAAGACAGACACACGGCAAAGGGTATGGCTGTAGGAGGTTTTGCGATCTCAAGTATCCTCGCTATTGGATCTTGTATTGGATTATATTATTTTCCTGCGAACCAACCAATCTTTGCCTTTGTGGATGCTCTACTGGCTATAGTGCTCTGTATTGCACTCTTCATAACAGGTTTATCTCTTCTTGCCTTCTTTTTGGGTCGTGGACATATGGATGGGAATGGAGGGTATTTCGATCTTTAGTATTCAGTTCTCTCACGGAATACTAAATGGCTTCCCTACCTTTTCTGCTCGTTTTCTCTGTAAAAAATGCGTTGGTGAGATGGATACTGACCCAGACGCAGCCCCTACTTGCTAGCTTCCCTTTCGATAGTTTAGAATGTAAGCATCACAAAATAAAAAGATAGTAGTTTTTCCCTGGAGGCTTACGTTGGAGCAGGAACAAGAATTACCAATCGCAACAATAGAAGATGTACAGCGAGCGATGTTTGCACAGGATTATATAGCGGATCGCAGCCTGGCAACAGCGGTCTTTCTGGCGCTCAAACGACGCAAGCCGCTTCTGCTGGAAGGTGAACCGGGGGTGGGTAAGACAGAGGTCGCCAGGGTGTTAGCGGCACTTCTGGGCACAAGATTGATTCGCCTGCAATGCTATGAAGGGATCGATGTCAATACGGCGGTGTATGAGTGGAACTATACACGCCAGATGCTGCATATTCGTTTGATGGAAGCTGGAGGCATCAATCGACCAGAGGAATTGAAGGAGATCTTTGGACCGGACTTTTTGCTGCAACGTCCTTTGCTACAGGCTATCGACCCTACTAATGATAGAGCTCCAGTGCTATTAATTGATGAACTGGATCGCAGCGACGAGGAGTTTGAAGCCTATCTTCTTGAGCTCCTCTCTGATTTCCAGATCACCATTCCTGAGATCGGAACGATTCGGGCCAAAGAGCCTCCATATGTTATTCTCACATCTAACCGCACACGCGAAATTCACGATGCATTGCGCAGGCGTTGCCTTTATCACTGGATCGACTTTCCGACGTTGGAGAAAGAATATTCGATTATCCTGGCACGCATGCCCGGCATACCCGAACGATTGGCGAAACAGGTCTGCACCTTTGTACGTGAATTACGTAGCGTGGATCTCTATAAAGCACCTGGCGTGGCAGAGACGTTGGATTGGATTAGTTCGCTGCTGGCACTCCAACAATTGGACCTTGTAGAAGGTTCGGTGCGTGATACATTGGGTGCGCTCCTCAAATACCAGGACGATATATTGAAGATTGGCGGGAGCGATCTGAACAAACTGATACAAAAAGCACGCGGAGCCTCCTAAGTAATGAACACACTACAACCTGAAAACAATGGCGTATATAAGGTTCCTCTGGAAATGAGACCGCTGGACATAGAACGCGGCGAACGGCTACTCTATCGGCTCACTGAATTTGGGCGCATTCTCTGGGAAGTGGGCATCAGCGTCGGGCCACGACAGATGCTTGACCTCGCAGAGACGCTGCAATATATCGACCCTACCAATAGAGAAGATTTCTATCACACACTCAAATGCTGTCTGTTGACGAAGCATGAACAGGAGCCTGTTTTCAATCAGATGTTTGACTACTACTGGCTTGTGCGTGACAAACAGGATAAGAAGAAGGACGCGAACAAAGGCACAGTCAGGAGTGAGAAGAGACAAATGCGCTTGCCACCATCTGAACGTAAACGCCTGGCCGAGCATATGAACAAACAGGAGCAGTTCAAAGACGTTCGGGGCGAGATGCGGGAGAGCGATCAGCGCCGCCAGAAAGAAGATAAAGTCGATAACGATGTAGGTAAGCCACAAGGGACCGCATATAGCGCCATCGAGTATCTACGCAAAAAAGACTTTGAGGACTTTACCTGGGAGGAAGTACAGGAAGCGAAACGGCTGATGGCCGAGATGCGCTGGCATCTGGGCATGCGCCCGACGCGACGCAAGGCACCAGAGAAGAAAGGCTCATATCCTGATATGCGGCGTATCGTGCGACGCAACCTGAAATATGGCGCGGAGCTGATCGAATTAACGTGGCGCGAGAACAAACGCAAACCACGGCCCCTCGTCATCATATGCGATATCAGCGGATCTATGAGCCTGTATTCACGCTTGCTGCTGCACTTCGTGCACACTATCTCCAACGGGTTGATGAATGTCGAAACATTTGTCTTTGGGACGCGTCTCACGCGCATTACACGACAATTAAAGAGGCGCGATGTAGACGATGCGGTGCGTGATGTATCCAAAAGCGTGCAGGACTGGTCGGGCGGGACACGCATCGGCGACGCGCTACACTTCTTCAACCATCACTGGGCCAAACGGGTCCTGGGTCGTGGCGCAGTTGTTCTGATCATCAGCGATGGTTGGGACCGTGGAGAGGCCGGGGTACTGAGTATCGAGATGGATCGTTTGCAGCATAGTTGCCACCGCCTGATCTGGCTCAATCCTTTGCTGGGTTCGCCCGATTATCGGCCACTAACCATAGGTATGAAGACGGCACTTCCGTTTGTTGACAACTTCTTGCCAGCACATAATTTAAACAGTCTGATCGACCTGGGAAATCTGCTCTCTAGCATCGATGATAGCCGACCAGAACGCAGTTCTGCCGCCAGGAAGAAGGCGGTTGAGGCATGGAGTAAGGCCAAAAGACCATAGTTCAAGCAGAAAGAGAGGATAAAACGCTATGCGTGACGTGTTACCTGATATCGAGAAATGGCGTGCTCGTGGCGAACGAGTAGCGATAGCAACAGTCGTGAGCATGGCGGGTTCAGCTCCGCGCAAGCCTGGTGCAAAGTTGGCTGTAAGCGAAAAAGGCGAACTCACCGGATCAGTAAGTGGTGGTTGCGTGGAACCAGCGGTCGTCCATGCAGCGATGGAAGTGATGAAAAACGGCAAACCGCAGATGCTTGAATTCGGCATCAGCGAAGAGCAAAATATCGAACAGATCGGGTTGGCATGTGGCGGCACCATTCGCGTGTTTGTGGAGAGACTTGATTGGTAGAAGGCTTCTATGAACGAATTATACGAAGAACTACGAGATTTGCTAGACAAAAAACAAGGAGTTGCCCTCGCCACTATAGTAGGTGGTTCTGAACATATTGGAGCGAAACTCCTTGTTTTTCCAGACCAGACCGCGCGTGGCACGCTAGGACTACCCGAACTTGATGAAAGAGTACGCACAGATGCCCAACGCGCAATCTGGAGCGGCACAGCCAGCATTTCCAGCTATACACTTTCGGAAAAGGGAAATCAGCAATTTGACATATTCATCGAGGGATTTCCACCTCCACCGACGCTCATCATTGTGGGGGCTGGCCATATCGCTATCCCCCTTACAACCTTTGCAAAAATATTGAACTACCATGTCGTGGTCATTGACGCTCGCGCGGCATTCGCCACCCGCGAACGCTTTCCCTCTGCCGACGAACTCATTGTTGCGTGGCCGGACGAAGTATTGGAAAAGATGGACCTAAATCCATCTACTTCTGTAGCAGTTCTAACGCATGATCCAAAATTTGACGAGCCAACATTGAAGGTTCTGCTCACACGAGAGGTGGGTTATATCGGGGCTATCGGTAGCCGTAAAACTGGAGTTGAACGGGCAGAGCGACTCAAAAAGCAGGGACTTAGCGACGAGCAACTCAGCCGCATTCATGGACCAATTGGACTGAATATTGGAGGCACCGAACCTGAAGAAATGGCCCTGGCAATTATGGCTGAGGTAGTTGCGGTTCGGCACGCTAAAGGTCATACGACACCTCTCAATCGAACCCAAAAGTAGGGTTTGCAACTAACAGTTGATTCATTCGTTCTTATATATGAGTAGATATTATTCTCAAAGGCAATAGGGTAGTAAGCGTATAGGCGAGTGTCAAATTGCTTCATTTTTATTGATAGCATATATACAGAAAAGGATACTCCATGTCAGATCAATATAATAATCCATACGATCCTACAAAACCCATCCAGCCACCTTCTCCGCAGGGTGACCAGGGCAAGCTTGTACTCGGCAATTTTCAAAATCAGCCAGGGCCTCCTCAAAGGAAGCCTTATCAATACCCACAACCTCAGCAACCACCACAGACGCCTCCTGGTGGACAGCCGCCGCGCTATCCGCAAGGACAACCTCCACAACAAGGAGGGGGATATCCGCAAGGGCAACCCCCACAACAGGGAAGAGGATATCCGCAGAGGCAGGGAGGACCACAGGTGCCGCCACCTGTTTCGCGACCCAACGATAATCGATATCCAGGGTATCAACAACCTGGGCAGGGTGTAAGGCCAGGCACACCAAAACGAAAGCGGCGCGGTAAAGGTTGCATGATCACCAGTCTGGTACTGGTCGTGCTGGTCGTGGCATTAGTGATTATGGGCGTAGTTACAAGTCAACGGGTGCTTGCATTTGGTTCAGCCATTTCACCGCAGACGCCGCTCAGTTCACAGCTCAGCCTTGGCGCGGATCGTACTAATCTGCTCATCATGGGCTACGGTGGAAGTGGTCACGATGGTGCGTACCTGACCGACTCGGACATGGTCATCAGCTTAATCCCGAACAGTCATCACACATCCTTGATCTCTATACCACGTGACCTGTGGGTCTCGTATCCACAAGGCTCAGATCAGCGTACCAAGCTCAATGCAATCTACACGCTAGCATCAAACGGCAATGCGCAGCCTATCACTGGGGGTGATGCAGTCGCAGCTAAAATTTCGGTGGTCACAGGGTTGAATGTCAAGTACTGGATGACGATCAACTTTGCTGGCTTCCGCGACCTGATCAATAGTATTGGCGGCATTGATGTCAACGTGCAGACTCCTTTCAATGCCTGCTATCCAGCGAACGATGACCCGAATGTCAATGCCAGCTGGATCGAGGTGAATTTCAAAAAAGGCGTGCAACACATGGATGGTGAAACGGCGATTCAATATGCTCGTGCCCGTGAGCCGCTTGCTGTGTGTGGAAAGGGCATATCCGAAAATCAAGCTCAATTGAGCGATTTCGCACGTTCTCAGCGTCAGCAAGACATCATGAAGGCAGCGCTTTCCAAAGTAAAGCAGGCATCAACCTGGCCCAGTTTCTTCAATGCGTTGACTGCGCTGCAAAAAACCATCTACACGAATTTTTCGCTGAACGATCTGGCAAGATTTGTGCTGGCTATGGATTTGAATAATCCAAATACGCCACATATTGGACTCACTAATGGAAACGTGTTACAAGACGCCAATCTGTCCGACGGCACGTATATTCTGGAACCACAGAACAACGACTGGAATTTGATTCCTCCATACATCAACCAGCGCCTGTACAATTAAAAATGGGGGTAGGGGCGTCAGCTTGCGTGCGCCCGTTTTCCGTGGACGTTGCTCATCGGGTACCGGGACGCACGCAAGCTGACGCCCTACCCCGTTTCCCTGCATAGTCGGTGGACGCAACGAAATTTCGTCCACCGATCTAATTTATTCACTATGCTGCTAGCAGGCAACCGACGTAAAACGGACAGAGTATCCAGCATGAATAATAAAAGAGCCAGCGTTCAGTCAGCCGAAAAGGGAGCAAGAAGAAGAGAGCAAGCAGGAGAGAGGTAGGTAGTGCATGTCAGAAAGAATGCCAAATGTGCAGAGGCAGATCGGTGGCATTTATTTAATTGGGCAGATGATTACGGCAGGAAACGTAATCAGCACCTATACAGCATACAATCGTAACACAAATGATGTTGTAGGATTGTATGTGCTTGAACTTCCACCTGGGATCCCCTTACAGGTAGCGCAACAACTGCTGCAGCCTCTGGAACGGAGAAGAGCGGTATTATCGTCTCATATTTTACGTATACATGACTGGGGTATCGACGGGATGCATGCTTATATAGCGACCGACCCTCCACGGGGCCTTACGCTGAAACAGACTATAGATAGCGAGAATATCGACCTCAAGCGTGCCCTCGACATGAGTAAACAACTGGCGATGGGTCTGAAAGCTTTCCATGAAAAGGGCATGGCAGGATTAGACCTGAGACCACAACTAATCACCGTTGATACAATTGGTATCATAGATCGCGTCCAGATTGACGATATCGGGCTACGGGCATTTCTCAATACACTCGGTTACGTCAATACTGCTGGCAACCAGCTCAGTGAGGATATCAGCTATTTAGACCCACGTTATATTGCCCCTGAATACATTCAGGGAGGGGCGATTGGTTCCGACAGCGATGTTTACCAGCTTGGCTTGCTCCTCTTCACGTTAATTACGGGGCGGCTTCCGTTTGTCGGACGTAATCCTGCTGAAACGGGTGTGATGCAGACGAATAGCCCGGTACCACAGATGAAACAGTTTAACCATCAGACGCCCCCGATTTTGCAGCAGATCGTCGAGGGAGCGATGGCAAAGGAGCGCAATCAGCGTTTTCCTAATGCAGGTGCCTTGCTGGCAGCACTGGAGAACGTTCGGTTAGCCTCCTCGGCAGCCGAACGTATGGCACAAAGTGGGCAACAACCCACAATTGCCTTTACGAACGAAATGCAAAAAGTAGATGACGATGTTCTTGATGTGAAGCTTCAGGCAAATTTAGATAGAGGTGTGACCAGGGGAGATGCGACAGTGTATGCTTATCTCAGCTTCCAGCAAGATAAGAAAGAGGTACAGCGCCTGGAAATTACCAGGAAGAATGTCGTCGTTGGGCGTAGTGATCCTAAACGAGGATATAGCCCGGATATCGATCTGAGCTTATTTGACACGCAAAAGACGGTATCTCGCCAACATGCACGTATTTGCTTTGAGGAAACCTTCTTCTATATTGAAGATCTCAAGAGCCACAATAAGACACGGCTGGGCGAGCTTCCATTGGAGCCGTTAAAGCCGGAGTTGATACAACATGGGGATGTTGTTCATTTTGGCCGGGTACGGATGAGGTTTGGTATTTCGGGGATGGGAAAGTTGCCGGAGATCAAGGAAAGGTTATGATCTCGCAATAGCAATCAAATCCGCCAGCAGCCCCTGGCCCGTCTGCATCCTTCCTGCACCAGGCCCCATCACAGTTACCTCAGAGAGCGTATCAGTCTGAAAGGTAATGGCATTCATCACACCATCGACGCGTGCAAGGGGATCTGTGAGTGGGAGTGCTTGCGGCTCAACATGTACGTCAAGGGGACATTCACCGATACCTGAAACAACGTGGAGAGAGGTAATGAGTTTGATCCGTTTATTCTCGTGGTTAGCTTTGTGTACCTGGTCCTTCGTTATCTTCGTAATGCCTTTGCGTACCACCTGATCGAGAGTTATAGTATGACCAAATACTAGTGCGGATAGAATCAGCGCTTTCGCTACAGCATCGTACCCTTCGACATCCGCAGTAGGATCGGCTTCCGCGTAGCCCTGCGCCTGAGCTTCGGAAAGCACATCATGATAGTCCCGTCCACCAGCCATTGCACTGAGAATATAATTGGTGGTACCATTGAGGATACCACGGATAGAACGTACTCTGGCACCAGCCAGCCCTTCCTGGATCGTACTGAGCACAGGAGTACCCGCCATCACCGTTGATTCCATGCGCAGTTGTACATGGTGTTCATGAGCCAGATGTAGGAGTTCGATGGCAGCGAGAGCGCCTGGCCCTTTGTTAGCGGTAATGACATGCATATTTTGCTCCAGAGCGGCACGGATATGACTCATCCCTGGTTCACCATCCTGCAAATTCGTTCCCGTCACCTCGGCCAGCACGTCAGCTCCAGTAGCATGTAAACCATCGAGTGCGTTATCCCAGGATTGCACAGCGGGATGCTGAGTGAGAGCTTCGCGTTTCGTTGCCAGTGCTAGCAGGGTAGGAATATCGAGCCCTTCCTCGCGATAGATAAAGCTGCGAGAATTTGCGACACTGACAAGCTTCACTTCGAGGCCAAAATGAGAACGCAGCAGATCGCGTTTCGTTGCCAGCAGTTCCGCGAAGCCCTGACCTACCACGCCGAAGCCAAATAGTGAGAGACGAATCTGTTTCATGCTAACACCTTATCATCAAATCCACGATAATTTGAAACGCTCAAGGACGCGTTTGATTGGTCCCAGTTCCTCAATACCGAGCATGCGACAGCTGCGGATATAGACAAACACCCCCACAAATAATTCAAACAATAGCTTAAAAAATGCGGCAAATGTACCGAGCAAGCCAAGAGTTGGGGTCTGGGTTGTATTCAGGAAAGGAATATGGTCCAGGATGAAGCGCGCCACGAGAAGCGCCAGCCCCATAGCAAGCGTAGCCAGTAATATACGTCCGATAAAGAGACCAATCTCTCTCAAAGGCAAACCTACACGCAGGTGCAAAAGCCAGTACAGCACAACAGCTTCCAGTATTCCAGCGATAGAAGTTGAGAATGCCAGAGCGCCCATGCCCCACTGTGCTCCCCACACAGCGGCATCGATGATCACCAGGCTTAAAGCAATCTTAAAGATAAACTGTGCGATGCTGATAATAACAGGCGTTCTACTATCGCGCAATGCGTAGAAGGAGCGCGTCAGAATCTCGACAGAAGCCAGACCAGCCAGACCCACCGCAAAGAATGCAAGCGGGACAGAGGTAAACTCTGCATCAGTCAAGCTATAACGACCATGTTGCAAGAGGACCTGAATAATAGGAAAACCAAGCACGATCAAACCCAGGCTGGAAGGAATCGACATGAAGAGAATACTACGCAACGTCTCCATAATTGTACCACGCACACGATCCATACGCCCTTTCGCCACATTCTCGGCCAGTGTTGGGAAGGCCGCCGTTGAGACAGCCATACCAAAGATACCTAGAGGAAGCAACACAAGCTGGAATGCCTGGTAGTATTGCGTGATTAATCCGGCAACGCCTGCCGCACCAACAACCGCAGTCAGGAGCAAATCAGTCCGCGATCAACAAACGTTGAGAAGTAGAGCATAGCGGCGTTTATGATACGTGGCAACATCTGGTGTCCGATTTGAATTACGCCGGGATCTTTCCAATCAAATGACTTGTAATCATAGCGCATGCCAACCTTGCGCAGACCTGGTATCTGGATACCTACCTGGAATAATGCTCCCAAAACCACGCCCCAGGTGGCGCCATAGACAGCTAATGTATCGTTGCGCTGGCCTCGAAAAGCCAGGTAGAGGCCTGGCATCAAGCCGATAATCAAGCCAATGTTATACACAACCGTACCGATAGCGGGCAAGCGGAAATCCTGCCGTGCGTTCAGAACCGCCGTCACGATCACACCGCCACCCAATGCAACTGACTGTAGAAGCATAACGCGGGTAAGAGAGGCAATGAGATCGAGTTGAGCAGGGCTATCACCTGGATTATAGATCGGCACGAGTAGACGAGCGAAGATAATAGCGAGTAAAGCCAGAACCACCATGATCGCAATAGCAAGATTGAGGGCAGAACTGGCAATATGCCAGGCACCTCTCTCATCTCTGTCTCCGACCATGTATTTTGTAAAGACGGGGATGAATGCCGAGCTAAGAGCGCCACCAGCCACAATATTAAAGATAAGATCAGGAACAAGAAATGCTTGCAGATAGGCGTCAGATATACTGCTTGTACCAAATACAAAGGCAAACAGCGAGGTACGTAACAGGCCAAGAAAGCGACTGGCGATAAAAGCTGCTGTCAGAATGGCAGTAGCTCTACCAATACGCACGCGTTGAAGCATGCTTGTATCTTGCGCAGGAGCTGCCGCCGATTGGAGGTTTTCAGGCCCAGGAATCTCTGCAATTGGCTGAATTTGAGAGGGAGATACCAACGGTGTAACACCAGATGATGACCCCGTGAATATGCCATTCTCCTGTCCAGGAGACAATTGAATTGGGATAGGGGGTTCTTTTGATCGCCAGTCGGGCAATATGCGAGGGTCTGCGGTCGGAGGAGCTACTCCGTTGATGGGAGGCTGCTTTGAACGTTTCGTGCTCCAGGGAATCAGGCTGGTAATGTCCGGTCCCCCCATACGACGCTGCTGACGGCGCATACGTTCCTCGCGCAACTGTTGCAGGCGCTCCTGGCGCAATTGTGCAATAGGCTGCGAAGGCTGCGGCGTATTAGAATACTGATATTCCATGCCCTGTCCATAGCCCAACGATGTGCCCATATCCCGAATAGGTTCCTGATATTGCGGTCTCATTTGAGGCTGGTGTCCGGGAACAGGTGCCTGCGGCGGATTGACAGGTGGCTGCACTGGATGTGATATCGGTTGTGGCGGTGCATTTGACCATGCCGGAGGAACGGCAGGGGATTGTTGACCCTGGCTTCCATCATCCTGATCATATTGCCAACCATAATATCCTGGTTGTCCTGGTGCCTCCTGTCCTGGGGTAGGAGGCTGCTGTCCTTCATTTCCCACGTTTTTCTCTTAGAATACTATAATAAGTGTGGTATAAGTTTTTTTGGCTTCCCACCCTTGTATACAGGTACCATGTTGTTTGTTGTTTCAGCATACCATAATCAGACGTTTCTGACTAGCCTCTAGCAGCTAAATAAAGCACACGACAAGTTTTATCGAAAAACACAAATTTAACAGAATCTCAACCCGAACACAATTGACACTACGAGCCAGGGCTTATACAATCGCGACATCGACCCTGGTTGATAAAAAACCATCATTATCTGATACACTAAAGACAAGAGATTGAAGCAAGAATCGAGGAGCATATTTTATATGAAACACTTCAATGCAGTTATTCTAGCTGGTGGCAATGGGACACGATTGTGGCCGATCAGCACACCGACTTTTCCTAAACAATTCCTCCCTTTACCGAATGGCAATAGCATGATTCAGGAAACATTAGCACGTGTCGCTCCACTCACTACTCCTGAGCAGTCATGGGTCGTGACAGGACAGAAAATGGCTTCCTTAGTGCAAGAACACCTGCCATCTGTCGCACCGGACCATATTTTGCGCGAACCAATTGGACGCAATTCGGCACCTGCGATAGCCTGGGCAGCGGCAACTCTCGTACGACAAGATCCCCAGGCCATAATGGCTACCTTCAGTGCCGATGCGGTAATTACCAATATTGAGGGGTTACGTCAAACACTCCTCCTGGCTTATGAGATGGCTGAACAGGGACGTCTGGTGACAATTGGCATCAAACCAACCACACCCGAGACGGGCTATGGCTACATTCGTTTTGCCGATGAAGTTCAGAAAGGACATGGCTATCAAGCCTTCACAGTTGAACGCTTTGTGGAGAAGCCGAATCTGGCAACGGCTCAAAGCTATCTGCACGATGGTCATTATGTGTGGAATGCCGGGATATTCATCTGGAAAGCAGAAACTATCCTTGCGGAATTCCGTGAACATCTCCCCGATATCGCCCGCAAAGTAGAGATAATTGTTGATGCAATAGGTACCACACATGCGCAGAGCACGCTTGAAGAAGTCTGGCCGAGGTTACAGGCTATCTCGATTGATTATGGCATCCTGGAAAAGACACACAACCTGGTAGTCATTCCCGCTGACCTGCAATGGAACGATGTCGGAAACTGGGAACAGTATGGCGCACTCTTTCCCGCCGATGAGCAGGGAGTACGTAGCATCGGAAGCCATGAGGCATTTGGCAGCCAGAATATTGTTGTATATAATAACACCCAACGGCAGATCTTTACCATTGGCATAGAAGATACCATTGTCGTTGAAATGGATGACAAAACGATGATCTGCCACAAAGATCATGTTCAGCGCGTTAAAGAACTGGCTGAACGGGAGCAGAAAAAGTGAAGCATGAGCCTGATATTCTCATAAATATCAGGCTCATTTTTTTGTTGAAAAATACCACACCATCGAGTCAATAAGTGCCAGTTCAGGGAATATATCATGCTTTTATGCTATAATTACATTACAGATAGATCGTTGGCACCTTGTATAAGAGAAGGAGTTCCCCTATAATGCTCTCCAAACCACTGATGCTGGACACACGTAACATGGTCGCCGTCTCTCATCTCACGCTTTGATGGCGTTACCAGCTCCCGCCGCTATAGATGCCTGTCCGATCGGCGGCATCTGTCGAACGCAGATGGTGGGATACAATAAAAAGTCTTTTTCCATCATTTGATGTACTTCAGCGTTAGCTTTATAGGACAGTCATTGAGGATAGAGAGAATACGTAGCTAAGGAAGGAAATAAAGCATGACTACCCGCCCCTATCGTACAAGCATTCCCCCAGAAGTTCTGGCACTCTCACACGAACGAGATCTTCTCCGCCGCCGTGGTCAATACCAGCGGGCCGACGATCTCAAAAAACAGATTGAAGCTGCTGGCTATGCGGTTAAAGATAATCCTCATGGAGCACACCTGGTCACGCTGCCGGGCGTCAACGTTGACGGCAAGATGTACCGCATGGCTCGCGACTTGCCTTCACTCCTTGACGAAGCCGATACATGTACATTCTCGGTTATTGTTCTGGCACAAAATAGTGCCGACCGCGTACGTCGCTGCATACAGAGCGTCCTGCGTTTTGCCGACGCCAGCGACATAGAACTGCTCCTGGTCGATAATGCATCGCAGGATAGCATTGACCTGTGGGCTGAAGCACTCAAGTATCAAGAACCACGCCTGCATATTCTGCGTACTACACGCACAATGGGCGTTGCTGAAGCCTACAACATAGCCCTGAAACAGAGTCATGGACGCTACATCCTGCTCCTGGATAGCAGCACCGAACTGACAGGAGATATCTTCACCCCTCTGGCAAAGATGCTGACAAACGAAGAAGTTGGTATCACTGGTTTCCATGGCCTGCGCACCGAGGATCTGCGCCACTTTATAGAGTGCGAACAGGAAGAGGCCGAGGTCATCGATAGCCAGTGCATGGCTTTCAGACGTAATCTGCTGAAAAAAGCTGGCTTGTTCGATGAGCGCTATCGCTATCCGCACTACATGGATATCGATTTCAACCTCGCCATACGTGATACCGGGACTAAGGCCGTTGTGACGCCCGATCTTCCG
>CAVQVR010000003.1:0-12302 GCA_963717195.1 uncultured Chloroflexia bacterium | reverse complement strand
ACGTCATTGCCCAAGAATCTTGGCGTCATCGAAACGCTTCGGTGTATCAGCAGCTATATCAAAGCTCGCATCGCGCCCACACGAGATCCCAGGAGTCTCGAAGACTGGGTGACAAACCAATTCGGCAAACGCCTTTTCACGATCTTCTTCAAGACCTATACCGAAAAAGTCTGGGGAATGAGCACGAAAGAACTCTCCGCCGACTGGGCTGCCCAACGCATCAAAGGGCTTAATCTGCTTGAAGCCATCAAGAATGCGTTGCTCCCCCAAAAACCCAAAAAGGCGGCGAGGTAATCACAACCCTTATCGATGAATTTCGCTATCCGCGTCGCGGCCCCGGAGAACTGTGGGAGAGGACGGCAGAGATCATTGGCCAACAGGGCTATCCAGTGACGATGGGGAAAGAGATCGTCAGCATCCAACATGATGGCAATCAGGTCACAGGCATCGTGACACGCGATGCTGATGGCAACACCAATCTGGTATGCGGTACCCACTATATTTCGACACTGCCCATGCGCGAACTGGTCTATGCCTTTGATCCTCCCCTGCCTCCTCACGTTCGCCAGGCCGCTGATGGATTGAAATATCGCGATTTCCTGACGGTGGCGTTGATCGTCGACAAGGCAGAGATGTTCCCCGATAACTGGATCTATCTGCATGATGCCGATATTGTGGCCGGGCGCATCCAGAACTTTAAAAACTGGAGCCCCGATATGGTACCTGATGCCAGCAAGACCTGTCTGGGATTGGAATACTTTTGTTTCGAGGGCGATGGTTTGTGGACATCCAGTGACGAGGAACTCGTGAACCTGGGAAGCAAGGATTTGATGAAGCTCAAGATGTGTAAGCCCGAAGAGATTCTCAGAGGCTTCGTCGTGCGCCAACCAAAGGCCTATCCGGTGTACGATGATGAGTATAAAATGCATGTGCGTACGATCCGAGATTGCCTCGAAGCGAATGTTTCCAATATGCAACTGGTTGGGCGCAACGGTATGCACCATTATAATAATCAGGACCATTCGATGATGACCGCTTTGTGCGCGGCACGCAATATTGCGGGTGGCGCGAAACTCGATCCCTGGAGCGTCAACACCGATGCCGAATATCATGAGGGAACACGTGACGTCGAAGATACGTCAGGACGCCTTGTACCACAACGCGCCATAGCTGCGGAAAAATAAGCAAACCAGTTAGCGGAGGAGCATCAACATATGCAAGAATTTCTACGACGTCGCTTGAATGATGGCATCTTCTTCGCCGTTCTGATGGTTTTGCTTGGCGGATTCGCAATCCTGCTTCATATCGATCCAGCGCATCCATCTGGTGCTGATCATTTCATCTTACAGGCACAGGCCTGGTTGCATGGTCATTTAGATATAGGAAGACCTATTAATGATGCAATTCTTGTCGGTGGCAAGGTCTATATCATCTATCCCCCGCTGCCAGCGTTGCTGATGGTCCCATTCGTTGCCATTCTGGGTGCTCAATTCAGTGATGTCTGGTTTACCTGGGCGTTTGCTGCCTTGAATATCGTTCTCTTGTTTCGGACGCTTGAGGTGATGCGTGTGCGCCGTATCACTAATCGCCTGCCGCTTGAAAATCTTCTCATCGCCATAACCTTTGGTTATGGCACGATAGCTTTGTGGCTCTGCCTGGGAGGGGATGTCTGGTTTACATCTCAAACAATCAGTATCTTTGGGATCATGATCACACTCCATAGCACGCTCAGCAGGCGTTGGCCGCTGGCGACATTAGGTGTAGGCATGGTAGTGCTTACGCGCACATCTGAGGTGTTGATTGGTATTGTCCCTTTCATTGTCTATCTGCACGATTTAGGGATTGGACGCCGCACGCAGGACCACTGGCACTTCCTACCGCAACGCTGGCCATCAGTGCGTGAATTGACTGTAACGCTGGCACCGTTCGCTGTTGCCTTGCTCATATTACTGGTTCATAACAGGCTCTACTTCGGTAACCCATTGAGCACAGGTTATGACATTCACGACCGACAAGATACCATGCATTTCAAATATGGCGTATTAAGTTGGCATTATATCTGGCCCAATTTCGTGGTTGATTTCCTGCGCTGGCCAAGCTTTTATTTCTCTGCAATCAACGATGTGAGTCCACGACCTGATCTTGATTATCGATGGCATTGGAACGAGTATGTTCTTTAGTACACCATTGTTGGCGATCTTTCTCTTCGCTCCACAAGGGAAGACACCACAGCCCTGGCTACGAAATACCTTTTGGGTAACAGTCGCAATTTTGCTTCTGTCAATTTTGAGCTTCGAAGCGGCAGGAGGGGATCAGGTTGGTGCACGTTATGTCTTACCCCTCTATCCACTGCTCTTTTTGCTCCTGGCGCAACGAGCTGCTCCGTTAGATACGCGCTGGATAGCCCTGGCTGGCTTGAGTATCTTTATTAACCTCTTACTCGCACATACATTCTGGCGAGGCGCACCTGGAAGTGTATTTGTAGCAGGAAGTGCAGGTACCGTCCTGGTAGCCTGCATGATTGCCATTATCATGCTCCGAAGGCAAAAGCGACAACGTGAAGAGATCGCTCCGCTTGCTCCGGCACCAGTCCCTGCTGAGTTTGCCCTGAGCGATGAATCGCCTGCAAAGCTAAACAAAGAAGGATTTGTACCAGCTGACAAAAAGGGCTTTAGCTTGCCGCAAGAGACTATGCAGCGAAGTCACAAAGACGTGTAGTTTTGAACAGTATCGGGGGCGCTCGCAAGGAGACGCCCCTATCCGATGCATATTGAAGGTGGTTATGCCTGTACGATCTCTGTAGATGTATGCTAGTTGGAAGGCCATGAAGGGGCCACTATGGTTGCCCGGTACATAGCCGCGCAAGTGGGTGCCACCTTCCTCGTATTCCTCGCTCTCGATGGTACCGAACTGGTGGAATTGTGCGACCAGTTCGCCATGCTCATAAGGAATGAGTACATCAAGTGCGACAAATTGACTGGTCAGCGTCTCACTGACACAGCGCAACAGAGCATCGATACCCGTACCCTGGGCAGCCGAAATCTGGACGTGTGGCAACGCTGCGGCAAGACCGCCGAGATGCAACGGCATATCAGATGGCAAACGATCAATTTTATTCAACGCTACGACGATAGGAAGGCCACCTGCACCAATCTCTTCAAGAACATGTTCGACGGCTTCAATCTGGTGATGGACATGGGGATGCGAGGCATCAACCACGTGGATCAGCAAATCAGCCTCGGCCACCTCTTCCAGAGTCGCACGGAAAGCGGCAACCAGAATGGTAGGCAGACGCTGAACGAAGCCAACGGTATCGGTAAGTAAGACTTCTTGTCCTCCACCCAGTCGTACGCGTCTCGTCGTAGGGTCAAGCGTTGCGAATAACTTATTCTCGGCCATACTGTGATTTCCGCTGGCAAGGCGGTTGAGTAGCGTCGATTTGCCCGCATTAGTATAGCCGACCAATGCGATCACTGGCGGCCCTGCATGCTGGCGACGTTCGCGGTGCAATTGGCGCTGGGCGCGTACAAGATCAAGATCTTCCAGTAGGCGCTCTTTCTGTCGGCGTAACAGGCGGCGGTCAACTTCGATCTGTTGCTCACCTTCGCCACGTTGTTGCGTGCCACCACGCTGCCGTGAAAGGTGGCCCCATAGGCGTGCAATGCGTGGAAGATCATACTCCACCTGTGCCAGTTCTACCTGCAAGCGACCTTCACGTGTACGTGCTCGCTGACCAAAAATGATCAAGATCAGCGCGGTCCGGTCGAGAACCTGCATCTCCAGTTCACGTTCCAGATTACGGTGTTGTCCCGGTGTCAGTTCGAGATCGAAGATGACCGCATCACAATTGTGGAAGTTTGCCAGTTCGGCCAGTTCTTTGACTTTGCCGGAGCCAAGCAATGTTGCTGGATGAGCTCGCTCCAGGTTTTGGGTCAGGCGATCCATGCACTGTATGCCAGCAGTTGTTGCCAGTTGCTCCAGTTCATCGAGCGATTCGAGCATCTGCCAATCCATGCCCGGTATATCAACTCCAACCAGGATAGCACGTTCAGGCGCGTTGGAGAGCAATCCGCTAAGTGGCTTATCGTCGCCTGGATATGTTGAGTGTTCTGCCATAGAGAACTCCTTTTTTGTTATGTAGTAATAATATCCACACGGTAGAGTGTCGGTTTTCAGCTTATACCCCAATTGTAGGGGCGCCGTTCACAAGCCCGCATGGCTGTTCTGGCAGTTGAGATATAGATAGTGAAGGAATTTTTAAGGCGATGAAGGGCGACAGGGAGAGAGTGAAATTGGTTTTGTCGCAAGCAATCAGCAGCAATAAAAAACGTCTTCAGTACCATATACCATACGCAAGACACCTCTTCGATGGTGCCACAGCGGGGCCAGATGCATTGTAGCAGGGCAGGTATAGGATTAATTGAAGACTATTATCACTGTTGCGTTTCTCCTATTAGGAATGTTACTATATATTTTACATGAAATGGGGTGAAAAGTCAATAGGTAGCTCCATCAGCGCCCGGAACACAATACTCGGTGCCCACTGTAGTTCCTCAATTGCCACCTGGAGATTTGGCAAACGGCGCAGAAGAGTATTAAAAGCAATCTCAGCTTCCAGGCGGGCGAGCGGTGCTCCCAGGCAGAAATGGATACCCAGGCCAAATGACATGTGACGATTCTCAGGACGGCTCAGGTCGAGCTGATCGGGATGAGAGAACTGGGCCGGGTCATGATTGGCAGCTCCCAGGACAATGATGACCTCCTGTCCCTCTTCGATGTGTTTGTCTCCTATTTCAATGGCTTCTATGGGGTGGCGCGAGGTCATTTGAACGGGACTGTCGTAGCGTAGCAGTTCCACTACAGCAGATGAGGCCAGGGAGGGATCGTTTTTCCAGTGTTCAAGCTGGTCGGGATGACGTAACAGTGCCAGCAGACCATTGCCGAGCAGGTGAGTAGTGGTACCATGACCGGCGGCCAGCAATAAGAAGCAGTTGCTTAGTAGTTCCTCCTCGTTCAGTTTGTCGCCCTGCTCTTCGGCAACAATCATTGCCTGCAACAGGTCGTCGCGAGGAGCAGTACGTCGCTTCCGGATGATCTCACGGAGGTAGTCCATGAATGCGGCAACTCCGGATAGTGCCTGAATGATGCCTTCAAAGGAAAGCTTTCCTCCATCAAGCAAGTTAGCAAAGTCGGTAGTCCACATAGTAAATTGAATGCGGTCCTCTGGAGGAACTCCTAGCATTTCCGCGATCACGATAGCTGGAAGTGGATAAGCAAAATCGTTGATAAAGTTCATGTGTCCAGAAGGCTGAACGGCGTCCAGCAGTTCATCGACGAGCTGTTGAATACGTGGACGTAGAGATTCTACGACGCGCGGCGTGAAGGCTTTGGAGACCAGACCGCGCAGGCGCGTATGGTCCGGTGGGTCCAGAAAAAGCATTTGCCGGGCCAGAGCACGCACTGGAGGGGCCAGCTTTGCCTGCAACTCCTCCGGAATCCATTCTGTCCCTATATTCAGGCGAGCTGCTGAGAGGCGCGGGTCACGCAAGATAGATGCCACGTCGCTATAGCGTGTAACGACCCATGCCGTAGCTTTTTCGTCCCAGAAGACAGGATCTTGAGCACGTAACCGCGAATAAAGTGCATACGGATTTGCAAGATACGTGGGCGTGAGTAGCTGGGCCAGGTTCAGTGGCATATTGCTGTCGTTTGTCACTAGAAATCTCCTTGGGAATGATGCCGGGTTTTTACGCTCTTTGCAACAGCTCATCATATTTCGTATCGTACACCAGGATGCGTCCCTCGGGCATTAGTAAGAGCGTGGTAGGATTGAGATGACGCACAAAATCAACATCGTGCGTGACAGTGATAAGGGTACCATTATAGCTGCCCAGCGCCTCACCGATGATGTTACGCGAGTTCACATCAAGGTGCGTCGTTGGCTCGTCGAGTACCAGCAGATTAGGACCAGCCAGTACCATCTTTGCCAGGGCTAAACGTGTCTTTTCACCACCACTTAGCGTCTCGATTTTCTGAAAGACACGATCACCATTAAAGAGGAAGCGACCAAGGATGCTGCGCACACGCTTTACATTCTCTGGCAAAATCTCTGTTGCCTCGTTGAGCACGGTATTGTCGTAATCGAGTCCCTCATTCTCCTGCGCGTAATACCCCAGTTGTACACGATCTCCCATCGTGACTTTGCCCCCATTGAGTGGCGTGATGCTAAGCAGAGTACGTAGCAGCGTTGTTTTGCCAGCCCCGTTGAGGCCGACGATGACCAGGCGCTGTCCACGCTCGATCTCAAAGCTGATATTAGAGAAGATCTCTCGGTTGCCATAACTTTTGCTGAGATGGTCCGCACGCAGTACTAGCTGGCTGCTCGGTATGCGGACCGGGAAATCGATCTTGATGCGTTTACTGTTCTGTGGCAACTGTGGTTTACTGGTCTCCAGGGAGGCGATACGTTTGTCCATTGCGATACGCTGTTTCACACGCGTTGCACCGAAGCCGCGCAGTTTATCTGAGGTTTTGCGCAAGCGAGCGATCTCACGTTCCTGTTGTTGCTTTGTACGTTCCATCAACGCCAGAGCGTCGCCAGTCACGGTCAGGTAGTTGGAATAGGTGCCGCGATACTCTTCGAGTTTGTGCGTGAACTCGTTGAGGCGCAAGACTTTATTAATGCTACGATCCAGCAAGTCCAGATCGTGCGAGATGATCAGGAGTGCACCTTTGTAACTCTCCAGAAACTCCATCAGCCATTCAGCTGCTTCCACGTCCAGGAAGTTCGTTGGCTCGTCCAGAAGGAGCAGTTCGGGTGCCTGGAAAAGTAGACGCACCAGGGCAAGCTTTGTTTTTTGTCCACCGCTTAGCGTACTGACGGTCCGATCCAGGGTTACGCCACCGATGTTAAGGCCACTGATGAGCTGTTCTGCACGAGCATCGGCATCGTAATAGCCCAGGCGCTCAAGAGCCTCCTGTGCCAGATCAAAGTGTTCTAATAGCATTGGAAGATTGCCGTTAGTCGCGCCGGCGATCTTGTGAGAGAGATCTTCATAGGTAAGAATGGCTTTAGCGAGACCTGTGCTATTGAAAATGAAATCGCGGGCAGTCTCTCCTCCAACGATGGGTGTTTCGTGTGCAACATCCTGCGATAGATAGCCATAAGTACGCGGCAGGCCGACTATTCCGCCATCTCTCTCTTGTAGACCGGCGACAATTTTGAGCAGAGAGCTTTTTCCCGCTCCATTGACGCCGATCAGCCCGGCTTTTTCTCCCGGAGCAACGGTAAACGAGACATCATCTAGAATGAGGCGTGGCCCATATGAAAGCTGAATATGATTAACTTGCAACATAACTGTATCGTATCCTTTATGCGCTTCCCGTTATTAATAAAAACTGTAAGAACGAAAAAATGGGAACAGGTACTACTCAGTCGGTTAGAACTGAGGCGACTTATGAATGGGCATACTCTCGTGCATGAATGGAGTGGGAAGCACACGGTGTCGCGGAACAATTCAGCAATGGAAGAGTGTTATCCGGCGACACACACCATGAGAAGAGAGTTGGCGGAGGAAAAGGACTGGAAAGATGCTAGAGTCAACATAGAAAATTGCTCACTCTACAGCGAGTAAGCGCAAGCATCATATACATGCCACTTCCTGCCGCATGAGCCCGGCGTGGTCACTCATGCGGCGGTGTAAACTGCGAGAAAGAATGCCCTTTTCATCAATTTCCTGCTTCAAAGTAAATATACTACATTATCCACATAAAATATTACCACCTGATGTTCGCTTTGTCAAGAAACCAGGATGGAAAGATGGCGACGAGCACACTCTATCCTCACAATGAATGGCTACCTCATGTTTCGCATAAAGATAGCATCATTGTCAGTTGTGAGCTATATTAATAATTTATGCGAAAAATATATCGTGAATAGGAAATTTTGGAGGGTGTTACCATTGAGCAATACTCTATGCTATGTTGTACGTTGTAGAAATATGATAGACAGTATTATAGCTCGAAATCTGGAACATTTTCATGGTACAAATTGGCGGCAGTACACGAATTGGCAACGGGCCATCGTTGATACCCTGATGTAGACTGCTTCAAAAGAACAGAAACGCAACCATAGTCAGGTGAGTTTGAACAAGGCTTTTTGTCAATACACTCTTTAGTAGAAAGCGAGGCGGGAGATATGTGGAAGGGGTATGCAGCTCGATCTGTTGTTTTCTCTATTTTTAGAAGGACGCTTCAATGACATCATATCGAAAAGTAGTAATACCGTGTATCTTAGCATTCGCTGTAGTTGCAGCGGGGGTAGCGACGATTAGTTTGACGCTACTGAAAAATGCTGGCTCGGGGGCGCACGCAGCAGCCCCAACTTTGCCCTACAATGCGACCGCTAACGGCCCCTATACAGTAAAAGGGAATATGATTGTTGGAGCCAACGGGGCACAGTATATCTTCCATGGTATCGGACGAGATGGGCTAGAATATAATTGTTCCGGTGAAGGTCCGCTCGATAAACAGAGCCTTTCGTATATGGGATTGGGTAAAAATACCTCAACAGTGACGTATTGGGGTGCTAATACGGTGCGTCTGCCCGTTTCAGAAGGCTTCTGGCTCTATGGTGCGCCTGGCTATCCCTGTAGCGCTCAACAATATCATGCGGTGGTTGCGCAGGCGATTAATAATTTGACTGCTTTGAAATTGAACGTTATTATCGATCTGCAATGGGTAGATGCTGACAAGCAATCAGGCCAGGGCGGCGCTCAATGGCCCTCTCCTGATGCCGATAGTATTACTTTCTGGCGCCAGATTGCCTCGCTCTATAAAGGCTATTCCAATGTCCTGTTTGAACTGTACAACGAGCCTTATCCTCCCTCCTGGAGTTGCTGGGTGAGTGGCTGTACCTACACAGGTGTGACAGGGTATTCTAATGATTGCTACTGTTCCAAAACTATTAGCTACAATGGCGTAGGCATGCAGGCCCTGGTTGATGCAGTGCGTGCGACTGGAGCAAGCAACCTGGCTATTGTAGGAGGATTGGACTGGGGCTATCAATTGAACCAGCTTGCTACTTATGCACTTAAGGGAACCAACATTGTCTATGATACGCATCCTTATCCCTACGCGGCTAAAATGCCCTCACATTGGAATGCCGACTTCGGGGCAATGAGTGCGAAGTATGCCATAATCTCGGCGGAGAGTGGCGAGTATGATTGTAAGACAGCATTTGTCAATCAGTTATACAATTACCTGGATGCGCTGAGAATTGGTTGGGTCGCCTGGGCATGGTACGCACAACCTGCCGGTTCCACTAATCCCGTTTGCGGTTATCCGCAACTCATCTCCAATTATCAGGGCAAACCGACTGTTGCTACAGGTCAATACATTTACCAACGCCTCCATAGCTATATTCCAGGTTCCAGTAAACTCACTGCGACACCAACTGGTGGAAATGGCTCTGGCCCAATTACGGTAAGTACGCCTACGAATCCATGGAACGTTCAGTCCACAAATCCGTGGAAAAAGACAACTGAGGCTCCCATTGGATATCCAACGGCAACTCCTACACCTGGTACAAAGCCCAGAAAATATAGTATATTCGATAAAGTGGAGCCAACCAGATATAGAAAAGGTTGATGGGATTCAGGGGCGAGGGTTTTATAGAACACAGGTTTATCAATCGCGGGCTTATCAATCGCGCCCCTACACCATGGGCGGGCGGTAGGAGAGGATTTTTTAACGTAGCCAGATTGGCATTTCCTCATGTCCCATGCCAAAATGATGCGCAACCTCGTGTAGCACTGTCTCTCGCACTTTTTCTCTGATGAGATCAGGATCGTTGTGGCAAATCTTCTCAATAGTGTGCTGGTAGATCGTAATGCGTTCGGGCAACATCTGGTGATTGCTCCCTAACGCTGTTAGTGGAACGCCAGAGTACAGGCCCAGGAGTAGCGAACCTTCTTCCACACTTGAACGTGTCAGTGTTTTCGCATCTGGCTCATCCTCCACGATTATAACCACATTTTCCATTTGCTTCTGAAACTCTTCCGGAATGGAATCCAGCGCCTCTCGCACAAGTTGCTCAAATGGGCTGAGTTCAGAGATCCCTTCTCCGTCAGTTTCATTTTGATCAGCTATTTCCTCTATTTCTTCCTCATCCTGTATCTCTCCATCTGGCGGCTCTGCGTTACGTGTCGAAACGTTATTGCGATCTACAGTACGTTTCTTGTCCAGCAACAGCATACCGATCATTCCAAAGGCAATCACTGCAGCAAGGACGAGCAGGCGTGAAAATTCGTCCAGTGGATTGTTGAGAAAAACTGCCAGGAGAATGATGGCGACAAGGAAACTGAGTAGCGCAAAGAATGAGCGTGCACTCTGCTCGTTGCGTATGTTGGTGCGCAGGTCTTCTGCGGGGATTATCTCGTAATCCTCGGGGTCTTCTGCGCCGGAATCTGTTTCAGCCATCTAATTGCTCCTGAGAGTGTGATTTGCGTTCTATTTACCTGAAATACGTTTGATAGTGGGGATGGGTTGATGCATTTCTTCTAGGGACTCCTATAATCTATCATATAAACCAGGTCGTCATTTCCTGGTAGAACGAAAACACAATAGTGAATAGATTTTAAAAGGCACCTTGTTTTACAAGGATAATCACCACGGCATACTCTGCTCAAACACCTGCAAAGAACTACGCCCATCCACACGAATACGTAAAAGCTCGAAAGGGGTTGTACTATCTTGCATGGTACCCGTCATCCCCGGATCGGTGGTAGCCCCAATATAGCCATCCTGAGCCAGCAGAGAGATGATCTGCTGGCGCTCCGCTAGCGTACCATGGTTGAATGGCTCACCAGAGGGGTAACAGAACTGCTGAATAGGAATACTGAAGCCTCGTTGCAGCGTAAGTTGTGATATCTGCAATTCCTGTTGCGCCTGCACGAACGAGTCATTGAGAACCTGTCCCATATCGACGTGATGGATTGTATGCGAACCCATCTGCATTCCATTTTGCAGCATCTCGCTCATCTGCCGCCATGTCATCTGCCCTCCCCAACCTATCTTGCCTGTGATGATATAAAACATGCCACTGAAACCATGCGCCTTCAAAATGGGATAAGCAAATTTATATGCGTCGTCATAACCATCATCAAAAGTAAGAATAATAGGTTTTGTGGGCAATGGACCACCATAGTACAGAGCATTGAATAACTGGTTAAAGGTGATCGTGTGATACCTTTGCGCCTTGAGATAATCCATCTGCTGTGAGAAAAGGGTCGGTGAGACTTCGAGGCTTTGTGCAAGCGCACCGTAGACCGGAACATTTGAAATGTGGTGGAACATGGGAATGGGAACCTGCACAGTTCGGCCTACTGGCTGTAGCGGCGGCAAGATGGGAGTTTCCAGATCGAACGGGCCTCCATCAACAATGTTCCATGTATTCCCTGTATTCCCTACATTCAGGGCACGTTCGGCAATAAGTGGAAGATTTTGAAAAAGTGGAGCCGGGTGAAGCACCTCTGGCGGTAGCCGTGCCTGCTGAAGTCCCGGTTTTAGCTCTATCTGGAGCGAAACGTTTGTTTTCAAAACATTCGTGTATTGGATCATTGTCTCAGAGTTCACCCAGGTGGGAAGTAGCGACACCTTCCCCATCGTAAAGCTCTTCAGTATATAATCCTGGTAATGGGCCTGCCAGAAGGTTATGAATGCCTTCTGATTGGGCCACAGTGCACGTAGTGAGGGCTGAAGCAGCGACCAGTCCTGTTCATAGTGTCCCTGAATGCCGTCCTTCATGTACTGCTGAGCGATAGTTTTAAATGCATCGATATCTGGATTACTGGTTACAATTTCAGGTTCTTGCCTTGCTAAAATATGAACCTTTGTAGTCGGACTGGCTGTAAAAAAGAGGAGATACGCAGATAATACTCCCGCGACTACTATGCTGAGGATTGAGGTTATAAACATAATTTTTGCCAGCCGCCTGCGTCTCCGGTGGCTTTCATACCTTGAGATCATTTCCATAATACGCCCTTTATATACCAGTCAAAGTTGTAGAATTTATACTATATAAATTGTATTGCCGTGTGCGCATTTGTCAATGTTAATGCTGAGTTTTGGTACTTTATCATATGCCTGGCTGCAACATGATAAGTAAATTGGCTTGTGGTTACCTTTGGTTTTAGTACTCTGTAACTATAAACGGCAAGACCTGTAACATTTTGCTATACCCAGCGATATCTGCATATGAAAGGCCGTATACACGGCCACTTAAATAAGTAAGGTGCAGTTAC
>CAVQVR010000002.1:0-319611 GCA_963717195.1 uncultured Chloroflexia bacterium | reverse complement strand
TCTCCTGGTGCGCGACCTGCGACGGGTTCTTCCGCGGGCCTGCTGCACGGCCGGTAAGAGGAGGGCAATCAAAACCGCGATGATTGCGATCACCACCAGAAGCTCGATCAGCGTGAATCCACGTCGAAAGATGCCCTTGCGCAACGCACCCATGAAAATCCTCCTGACCGCATACACGCCGCCGGATGACGCCGCCCGAGAAGACTCTCAGGAAGGGCGCCGACCACGACGAGAACACGGCAATCGCATCGGACTGCCGCCCACCCGGGGGGAATGGGTCGAACCGGAGCACGCATCGTCCAAGAACAGAGGCTCGGCTGGCTGGCCCATCAGACGTACCGAGCGTTGGAGGGAATCATCCTGCCAGCGGGCTGATAACCACCTGTCAGAGAAGGCGCAGGAGAGAGAGGAGAGATCGCGAACGCCTACCTTGAACTTTGTTTAACTTTGAATAAGAGCGCGGTGATCTGTCAAGAGTTTTTTACCTGGAGGCCGTTTATCCTCCGAACCAATCGCCCAGGTGTACGGAGCGCCGGGTGGCGGCCAGAGCCAGGGCGGCCAGGTTGATCGTGAGGGCGACGGCCGCGAGCATGGCGTCCCTCATCCCAGGCGGCGGCGAGAAACCTACGACGGTGAAGGCCGTCGCGAGGATAGTGCTTCAACATGGTGGGACTGTTCGGAGATGATCCGCCTCAGTCCTTCAGATCGAAGTCAAACGTGGTCGAACGCGGGCCCACGGTGGCCGAGAGCCCGGAGGCGTCGGTGCCGCTGTACTTGATCGGGATCAGACTCTTGCTCTTCGCCAGGCCTACGACCACCTGGTCGGCCGACCCGCCCTGCGGGGGGGTGCCGGTCTTGGATTTGTCCACGTCGAAGGCAGAGATCGCGACCTTGTACTTTCCGCCCATCGCCCCGTCGCCCGGAGTCTGCGTGGTCAGTCTATAGAACCCATTTTCCTGGATCTCTCCGGTTGCAGGCCGGGCCGTTTTCGGGTCCTCCGGGAGGAAGTCGATCGTCCCAGATTTCAGAGGCTGGCCCTTGTACGTGACTTTGCCGGAGACCGGGAACCTCTTGCCGACCCCGTCGTCTGGGCCGCAGCCGATCAGTGCAAATACGCCCGCGAATGAGAGTACCAAGGCAGCCATGGGGCGTAACTTGAGGGGATTCTGCATGGACGAACTTGCCTTCTCGAAATGCGGGGAAGTGAGCCCACGGAACCGCCTCGCCGGGGTCCTCACCGACGGCCCCGAGGGGACGTTCGTTTCGGTGAGGCCAGGCGAGGCGGCTCATCACTCCAAAGGAGCCGCGAGCAGGACCGAACCCGACGGCGGCCCCACCTTGGCGGTTCAGCCTGGAATCAATACGCGTCGGCACTGACGACCTCACCGCCAGCTTTGCTGCCCAGCGCCGCGTAGGTGACGCGGTTGATGCTGTTCTTGAGGAACTTGACCGATCCGTCGGCGAACAGGAAGTTCACCCCGCCCGGGTGGAAGCTCTTGAACCCTTTGTTCGCGTAGCTGAACCGGCATCCCCAGACGGTGGAACCCCAAGCCCCGGATACACAGCCGGGGTACTGGCCGGAACGCCCGAAGTGTTCCAGTTCATCGGGATGGTCACGCTGGCAGTGCAGCCGTTGAGACAGTACATGTTGCTGTCGGCGGCCTGCTGAGGGATCATCTCGCCGACAATGATCGAGTTGCTCGAGCCGTCGGTCACGCCGGCCATGTTGACGACCTGGCCGGTGCGATAATCGAAGAAGCCGCGGAACGCCCCGCCCGTGGTCGCCAGGGTGCAACTGTAGGTCGTTCCCCAGAAGCCCGGATAGCCGATCTGAGGCTGACCCGCGGCGGGCGAATGCAGGCCGGCGTCTCCCACGGATTATTGCCGGGGGTGAGTCCGCCGCCGATCGCATTGTTATCACCGAAGCTACCAGCGTAGTTCGCCACAGGAGTCGTGGCCGCATACGTCTTGGTGGCAGGGTCGACCGGCGGGTTATTGATCGGGGCGTTGCCGTTGTTGGGGTCAGCCGTGAAGCTGGGTCGCTGGCCGCCGTTGTTGGTCCCGTCCGAAGGGCAGAGCCATGTGCTCGTTACCGTCTTCCATACGGTGATACCCGAAGAGGAGTTGAAAGAACCCGTGGCGGCCGGGGTCAAGGTGATCCCGAGATTCAGCGCGTTGTAGATGTTGCTCTGCTCCATTTGCGGTAGGATCAGGGCCCGCCACGACAGCGCACTTGTTCCACCAGTCCAGCCGGCTGAGCTCGGGCCGAGGTTGACCCCGCCAAGCGGGAACGCCCCGTTCTGGTCGTGGTAGCTGTGCAGAGCGATGCCGATCTGCTTCAGGTTGTTGACGCACTGGGCGCGGCGGGCCGCCTCCCGCGCCGCCTGCACCGCGGGCAACAGCAGCGCAATCAGCACAGCGATGATCGCAATGACGACGAGTAGCTCGATGAGGGTGAATCCCCGTTTTCGTGTCGGACAGGTCGCGCGACACATCCTGGGTACCTCCGGTCGAATAACTCACCAAGAAATGCGCATGTGAAACATTATCACATGTCTAACCTGCGGAACTGAGGGGGCGAGAACGTGCCCCCCGAGAGAGGAAACAGGAGCCGACAGCCGAGCGGTTACCGAATTTCGCGTCGATCTTGGAGCGGAACGGCGACCCAATGAGGAAGGGCCTTGTGGGAACAGTGGTGGAGTGTCTCTGCGGCAGACCTCGGCGTCTGCGAATTCATTCTTCCTTCACACCAAGGTCATGTTTAACATACCGGCCGGCAGGTTGCAAGCTACATGTCATGGAAAGTCTTGACCTCACTCCTGATGCGACGGTGCCGGACGGTGGTGAAACGGCTTACGGGCGACCCGCGCCGGAATTGGATTGGAGGCGGTAGAAATGAGCGAGCCCGGGGTCCCCGCGCTTGTCATAATGGTCGGCGACCAGACGGTTCGTCGCCGGATGGGAAGGCTGCTCGCGGAGGATCTTCTCGGCCCAGCGCATTCCCTCTTCGGGATGGCCGTGTTCGAACAGCCAGCGGGCAGCGTTGTACTGAAGCTGAACGTCGCGCGGGGAGGCGTTCAATGCGCCGAGGATTCCGGAAAGCTCTTCCTTGTCGCGACGAAGCCGTGCGCTAACCTCGGTCTCGGCCAGGGCTTCATCCGTCCGCCCCAGTCGCCGGAGGACCAGACCCCGGAGGTAATGAAGCTCGAGTTCCTCAGCGTCGATCGCGATGGCCCGATCGAGCAACGACAACGCCGCGCCGAGGTTCCCGCAGCGGTGGTCGATTCTGGCCAGTTCCAGGAGGGGCCGGGGGTCTCTCGGACCCAGCTCGGCCGCACGGTTCAGGTGACCGATCGCGGCCCCTTCTTCGCCAAGTTCGGCCAGGGCCTTCCCCAGTCCGAGGTGCGCCTCGGCGTGGTCGGGGAATCGACGCAGGTAGGCGGCGTAGCGCACCTTCGCTTCGCTCGGCCTCTCCGCGAGGAGAGACATCTCGCCAAGATTGAGGAGGGCCTCGGGACAACCCGGGTCGCGCTGGATCGCCCGCTCGTAGTCTTCCATCAAGGTGCTCACATCGGCATCGGTCCGACGATCCACCTGGGCCTTCCAGAGGTAGGGCGTCGGGTCCTGGGGCGCATCGCGGATCCATCGCTCGATGACCACCGCAGCCGCCCCGAGCTGAAACGTCTCGAGGTAGCATTTCGCGAGGGCCTTGTCTGCCTCAGGGTCGGCTTTCGCCGCCGGGGAAAACACGATCGGGTTCAAGATCGAAGCAGCCTCGTCATGACGCTGCATGCGCAAGAGCGTGGTCGTGCGCGCTCGAGCGCGATCGGCACGTACGGGTAACCGAGTGCCTCGGCCGCGCGAGGAGCTTGAACCCCTGGTCGAACGATTGAAAGTGGAGCGCGCCCTTCGCGAGCAAGAACAGGGCCTCGCCCGAGTCCGGTCGTGCTTTGAGCCACCGGTCCAGCGGGACCCGTGCCTCCGTGAACTTCCCCTCGGCAATGAGGCCGCGCGGTGCTCGCGTCCTTCCGAACGGCCATCGCGTCACGGAGTTCCCCGGCGACCCACGCGGCCGCGATGAGCAGGAGAATACCGACCAGCCCCGCCGCCCAGTGCCGCTTCGGCCGTGCGGTCCGGCTGCACGCTCTTCCCGGTGTCGATCCCACCCCTACGCCCTCCACGAACGTCGACCCGGCACGATCGCATCACGGCGGGAGCCAACCATGTCCGACCGATGCGAGTCCTCGAACATGCCACCAATCCTCTGCCAAGAACCTCTGCCTCCGAGCGAATCAACCGCCGAACCAATCGCCGAGACGGACCCAGCGGCTGCTGGCGGCTAGCGCCAGAGCGGCCAGGTTGACCGTGACGGCGACTGCGGCCAGCGCGGCGGCGCGGTCGAGCCCGGTGCCCGGCTCGTCGGACAAGATCAAAATGGCCGGGGCCAGGGGCCGGCCCTCCATCGTGGGGGCCAGCACCAGCGCGGCGCGAGGTTGGTCGCGGCCAGGGCGAACGTCACGAACAAAGCCGACGGCGCGGCACCGAGCCCGATCCCGGTCGCGGCCCGCCGCGCCGGCCGCGGCTTCGCCCCGAGCAAGGGCGCGGCATCGATCGGGGTGGGCCGGAACCGGCTCCAACCGTGCTCGACCGCCCGGGCCTGGAACGGGAGCCGTGCCGCCGCGACCGCCAGGGCGAGCAGGACACCCGGCCTGCGGTAGGTGTCGAGGCCCCCCGCCAGTAACCCCACGCCGCGGGCCAGAGCCTCGTGGCCCGCCCCCTCGCTGTCGCGGGCCCAGCCCGCCCCCATTTGGAGCACCTCGGGGAGCACCACGGCCCCCACGCCCAGCGCCAGGGGCGGGAGCAGCTCGGGCCAGGCCGCCAGCGAGAACACCCAGATCGCGCGCCGGCCCGCCCAGGCGGCAAGCGTCCAGCCGAGCGCCAGATCGATCGTCACCACCGCCAACCCCAGCGCCAGCGAGTTGAGCAGCAGCCGTTGCGATTCGTGATCGAGGTCCACCAGCCGGCGCAGGCTGACGCCACCCGACACCGCGGTCGCAAGCAGGACGAAGATCGGAACCCAGGCGAGGACCGCGGCGAGTCCGAGCAGCGTGGTGTAACACGCGGCGCGAGGCCAGCGGGCGATCACGGCCCGTGCGATCGGCTCGTCGACGAAGTTCGCACCCCCGGCCCCCCCCCTGCCCCACCAGCGGAAGAGGCCCCGCGCGACCACCGCGAATGCCGCCGCGACCACCGCGAGCACCGCGGCGCGTGGGGCAGGCTCGGGTCCCAGCGCCGCGTCGACGATCTGGAACGACAAGGTCCGCCGCAAGCCCAGGACCAGGGGCGCCCCCGGTTCGATCAGGGTCAGCGTGAAGACGGCACCGGCGGCCCGCGCCGCATTCGGGCGCACTCCTGGCCAGATCAGTTGCCACCAGGTCCGCCGGTCGGTCGATCCCGCCAGCCTGCGCGGCGTCCTCCCAGGCCGAATCGGTCCGTTTCAGGGCCGCGGCCGTGGCCACGGCGACCAGCGGGACGCCGCTTGCCAGGGCGACCCACACCCAGCCGATCCAGCCGGCCGGCGGGCCCAACGCCGGCCAGCCGGACGCCAGCAACACGCCCGCCAGCCGCCGCAGCCCGATGGCGCCGAACAGCGGCGGCACCACCAGCGGCGCAAGCGACAAAGCGGCCAGAACGGGCCGACCCCAGAACCGCCAGCGAACGACGACCCGGGCAAGGCCGATCCCCAGCACCAGGGATCCGAGCGTGACGCAGAGGGCTACCGTCACACTGTTTCGGCGCAATCCCAGAGAAAAGGATCCAGCGCCGCCAGCGCCAGCGGAAACAACGTCGGCCGGACCGTCCCCCCGCTCCGCGGTCGAGCACTGCCGCCGGCACCAGCGCCAGGGCCGGGGCGAGCACCGCAACCCAGAGGCCCGTCCCGGCCCAACGTCCCAGCCAGCGGACGATGTACATCCCCATCGGTTCATCCCGGAACCAGTGACCGAAACCAAGACTGCCAAACGTCTTCGCTATTATCCTAACATAGTCGGAAAGAATTCATCTATCCTTGCGGCAAAGCGTACTTGCCCAGCAGGACAACGACCTGCTCCGGCGGGACCGAGAGCGTCAGGCTTTGCCCCTCGCGAAGGGTCTGCGACTGGCTCTGGAGGGTCAGCGCGATGATCGGCCAGTCGCCGGGTCCGCGGAGGTGGACCTGACGGGTCTCGCCGAGGAAGACGAGCCGCTCGACGGTGGCCGCGAAGCGGTTCGAGTCGGGGGGACGTTCGGGTCCGATCGCCAGCGATTCGGGGCGGATCGAGAGGGTCACGGGAGTCCCTTGGGGAAGCGGGTCGCCCTCGCTGTGGCCGATGAGCCGGCCGAACGTCGTCCGGACCACGACCTCACCCTGCGCGTCGGTCCCCTCGACCTGTCCCTGGAACAGGTTTGCCGGCCCGAGCAGCCGGGCGACGAACGCGTCGGCCGGGCGGCTGTACACCGCGTGCGGTGTGCCCGACTGGATGATCCGCCCCAGATCCATCACCGCCACGCGGTCCGCCAGCGCCAGGGCCTCGCGGGGGTCGTGTGTCAGGACCAGGGTCGTCAGCTCGGTCTCGGCGTGGATCCGCCGGAGCTCGTCGCGGAACTCATCGCGCAACCGAGTCTCGAGCCGGCCCGTCGGCTCGTCGAGGATCAAGAGCTCGGGCCCCGACGCAGGGCCCGCGCCAGCGCAACGCGCTGACGCTGAAGGCCCGAGAGGTCGTCGGGATGCTTCTCCGCCAGGCTGTCGATTCGCAGCATCCCCAGAGCCTCGGCCACTTTCTCGCGCCGTTCGGCCCGCTTGAGGCGCCGGACCTTGAGAGCATAGCCGACGTTCTCGGCCACCGTCAGACGCGGCCAGAGGGCGTCGTCCTGAAACACAAACCCGACCTGGCGCTCGGCGGCGGGGAGGGTGTGGATCACCCGGCCGTCAAAGAAGATCTCACCGTCGTCGAGCGGCTCCAGCCCCGCCACCAGCCGCGCCAGCGTCGTCTTACCCGCCCCCGACGGCCCGAGCACGTACGTCAGGGAACCCGGCACGATCTCCAGCGACGCCCCATCGACGACCGTGAGACGATCGTAGCGCTTCACCAGCCCCTCGAGCGTGACGCGGATCATGGCACGGCCCCTCCGGCCAACCGCGCAACCCGGCGGTAGCGCTGGCGGGCCCAGGCGGTCCACTCGCCCCGCAGCCAGGCCCGGAACCGCGGCTCTCGGGCCAGGCGTCCGCCCTCGGCCCCGGCAAGCTCGGCCAGGAGCCGGCCGTCGAGATGCCGGGGCGGGGCGAGCCAGCTCCGCAGGAGCCAGTTGCGGACATCGGCCTCGGGGGCGATCTCCAGGGTCAATGTCTCGAGCAGCTCCGCGCCGGCTCGCCGCGCTTCAGTAGCTTGTCGACCGAGGCGGGAGGCCAGGGTGGGGGCTCGGTCAGCCAGCGCTCGGCCCGCTCGGGGTGGTCCACGCTTTCCAGCTTCGCCCATGCGGCCCAGAGCTCGTCCTGAGCATCCACGAGAGTCGCACCCAGGAGGTCGGCCAGGAGGGCGGCGACCCCAGGGTCGTCGGCGGAATCGGTATCGCCCTTGCCGACGGCGTCCCCGGGCGACGGCGAATCGGCCTGGCCCCGGCCGGCGAGGAACCGCACGAACTCCTGCGCGAGGGCCGGATTACGACCCCCTCGAACGAGCGCGACCCCCTCGACCCACTCGGCCGGTTTCTCGGGTCCACCCACGAGAATGATACCGCGGCGGTGCCCCGGCGATCGGCCCGCGATCCCGACCCAGGGGACCATCGCCACCTCACCCCGCTCGAAGGCCGCCAGCGCCGAGCCGGCCTGCCGACCGACCCGCCGGGGTTCGTTGGCCCACTTGACCAGCCGCGCGTACCCCTCGGCCCAGGAACCGGCCGCGAGCTCCCCCCGGGCCCACTCGAGCGCGACCGGATCATGCCGGAAATCGTCGAATGCAACCGTCTCCGCCCGCTCCACCGGCGGCTCGGCGCGGCGTTGCGCCGGGCAGCAACCGGCCCGGCTCGATCGCGGCGCAGCGCAGCGTCTGTTCAGTGCCAGCTCGATCGGCCCCCGCCACGTCACACACCAGAGCGGATGCGCCGTGCGCTCGACCGGCAGCAGCCACTCGGCCTGCGCCAGTCGCCGGAGATCGACCGCGCGGACCGCCGAGCACCAGGTCGGGCGCCACCCGGCGGCGGACGCACCCGCGTCACGTCGTCGCCAGGCGCCAGGGCGATCCACGTGATCCGCACCGGACCGCTCGCCGTCGCCCGGGGTGGCCACGGCCCAGCGGCGAAACTCCGCGGCAAGGTCGCTCCGTTCGGCCTCCGGCCAGGGCGAGACGATCACGAGCTCCTCCCCCTCCCGCGCAGCCGAAGACGGACGTGCCCAGCAGGAGCCCGAACAGCCAGAGTCGCGGAGGTCCACGGTGGGGCTGGATCGTCAAGGGTAATACCCGGTCGAATTCACCCTCACTCCGGTCGCCGTCCCAGCGTGACCTTGAGCGTCACGTCCTTGCCGTCGCGCTTGACGACGACCTCGACGGTGTCGTCCGGCTTGAAGCGGCCGAGGCTCTCGGTGTAGTCGTAGATCGTGGCGACGGGCTTGCCGCCGAAGCCGACGATGATGTCGCCCCCCTTGAGGCCCCCTTTCTCGGCGGGGCTCCCCTCGCGGACCCCTTCCAGCTTCACGCCCTTGGCGTCGTCGTCGTAGGCCGGGATCGTACCGAGGTAGGCCGAGACCGAGACCCGGCCGGGGTCGCCGTTGCGTGGTCGCCGCCTGGGTCGACCGCCGCCGCGTGCGACCTTGACGAACTCGGGGCGCTCGGGCGCCGGAGCACGTCGAGCAGGAGCAACTCGGCGAAGTCGGCGATCCGCGCCATGCCGGCGAAGTTGATCCGCTCGGTGTCGTCGCTGGGGCGGTGATAGTCGCGGTGAGTGCCGGTGAAGGCGAAGAGGACGGGGATGTTCTTGAGGTAGAACGACTCCTGGTCGCTCGGCCCGTGCCCCTCGGCGATCTTCTTGACCGTGAAACCCGGCCGACTTGCCCAGCGCCTCGACCAGAGTGTCGAGCCCGGGGTTGTCCCGGTCCCGTACAGGGTCAGCTCGTTCTTGTCGTTGAGCCGGCCGACCATGTCGAAGTTGACCATCATCACCGTCGTGCCGAGCGGGAACGAGCGGATGCTCGACGTAGTACTTCGAGCCGAGCAGGCCCCGCTCCTCGCCCGAGAAGGCGATGAAGACCACCCGGCGGGGCAGCGGGTCGGGCCGCCGCGCCAGCCGCCGCGCCAGCTCGATGCACCATCGCCGTCCCCGAGGCGTTGTCGTCGGCCCCGTTGTGGATGTCGCGAGGAGAGGAACGCGAGCGAGCCCGAGCGACATGCCCGCCGCGGCCGAGGTGGTCGTAGTGGGCCCCCACGACGACCGTCTCGTCGGCCAGCGGCCCGGCCCCTTCGAGCACGCCGACCACGTTCCTGGTCGTGATCGTCTTGCGTTCGATCTCGACTCGGGCCGCTGAGCGTCCAGCCCGTCGAGCGCCGCGGAGCGGGGCTTGAGGTCGGCGTCGATCTGCTTCTCCAGGCTCTCGAGCGTCGGCTGGCCGGCCGACGGCAGCAGCTTGTCGGCCGAAGCGCGGGTGACCATCAGGAACGGGACCTTCGAGTTCAGCTCCGGCCCCGGCATCGGTGAACCGGAGCAGCTCGTCCTTCGCCTGTCCCCCTTGAGGCTGGCGGCGTCGTTGACCAGCAGCACGGCCGCCGCGCCGTGCTGGAAGGCGTTGGTCGCCTTGTGCGCGGAAGGTGGCGAAGTCGGAGTTCCGCTTGCCGGCGAACGGGCTCTCCTCCGTAGTCCTGCTGCGGCTCGCGGCGGATGATCAGCACGGCCTTGCCCTTGCACGTCGAGCCCGGCGTAGTCGTCGTAGTCGAGCTTCTGGGCGTCGTCCTTGGCGGTGATGCCATAGCCGGCGAAGACGACGGGCACGCCGCTCGAGCGTGCCGCCGCTGCCGATCGCCAGCGGGGTGAAGTCGACCTTGGGCTCGGCCTTCAAGACCGCCGACTCGGGCCCGTTCAGGCTCAGGGCCAGCGCGGGCCCGAGCGTGGGGTTGCCGCTGAGTCGTGAACGGCTGAAAATACCCGTCGAGCCCCTGGCGCCGGCTTGAGCCCGGCCTCCTTGAAGCCCGCCGCCAGATACTCGGCCGCCGCCTCGATCCCCGTGGTCCCCGGCGCCCGGCCCTCGCGGGCATCATCGGCGAGAAACGTGACGTCCCCCCGCAGCCGCGCCTCGGCCGGGCCCACGATCCGCTCCGCCCCCCGAAGCACTCCCGCCGCGAGTACGGCCGTGGCCGCCAGGGCCGGTACGAGCAGTCGAATTCGCCTCTTGATCGATGATTGCATTACCGGATATCCCTTCGAGAAACGTCCCCCTGCCGTCAGACTCGCCGCGCGAGCACTTCGATTCTCAGGCGCTCCGGCACGCCCCGTCAAGCGCAGCTCCACGCCACGGCTTGTGAGATCAGCAGGCCGGCGGGCCCCCGCCGCCACGACCGCGGGGGCCCGCATGAACTCCTCATTCAGCGTCCGTATTGTCAAAGATCAATGTCGCGCTATATCTTCACCACCAGCCGTCGATTTCGTTTTGGCAATCGCCCGCGCCCGCGGAGGCCGCGCCGTCGTGGGCAAGCTGCACTGGCCGCTAAACGCGTCGCGCGCCGCTTCCTCTCCCCGCGGGAGAGGGTTGCCGCGCCGCCGGCGATGCCTCCGAGGGGCACGACCGGCGGGGCAACGCAAAGAAGGACAGGCCCCGAGCCCCCGGGGTGCCTGTCCTTCCCTGGTTTCGCGCCCGGACGAAGCAAGACCGGGGGCCTTCCGTGCTCCCATCGAACTCATCGGATCTCGCGTAAAGCCGCCTTGCGGGCCTTGATCTCCTGGGTGCGACGCCAGCGGCGATTACCGCGCGGTTTCGGCGCCGCCGTCCGCGAGGCATGGCTCGCGACGAAAACCGTTTGGGGGGAACGGCCACCGCGTCGGCGAGCGAGACCGGTTCGACCGTGGGCGCGACCTCCACGAGACGGAACGGGGTCGGATCGGCCGGTCGTTTCTCGGGAGCGGACTCCGTCTCCGGAAGTTCGGTATCCCGCTTCGACCTCGGGACCTGCGGTTCGGCGGTCACCGGCTGGCGTGCCGTTTCCGGCTCCGGATCTGGCTCTGGCTCGAAGTCGGATTCTGGTCCCATGTCACACGGAGTCGCGACCGGCGCCGGCGGTGCGGGCGCGGCCACCCCAGCCGCGCCACAGGCCTGGCTGACGAGTAGCTCGGCCTTGGCCTGCTCGTATTCCCTCCGCGCGCTGTTTTCGTACTTGCGGTGCTTTTTGGTGTCGAAATCCTCTTCCCCCGGCATCCCCGCCATCGCCATCGCCTGGGCGCCGCCGTCCAGGGCGATCAAATGGCTTTCCAGGAGCCCTTGGAGGCGGTCCACCTCGCGATCGACCAGCCTGGCCAGCGTCGCGGAATCGGTCTCGGTCGAGATCGGGCCGCCGGCGCTGCGCAGCTCGAGGCGAATTCCAGCCAGATCGCGGGCCAGGCCGCACTGTTTTTCGTCCCACGCGCCATCGCCGTCAAGGACCCCACGCAGGCCCAACCAACTCTGCAGCAACCATTCCGCCCCTGCTTGGTGCGAGCCAGGGCCCTTGAGACCCGCATTGGGTCTTTCGAAAGACGGGCGGCAATCTTATCAGTAAATGAACATCTATCTGTATCCCAGCAGAGCGCGGCGCGGTCCATGGCGCGCTGCATGTCAACGACCCTCAGATTTCGAAGGCGTTCTAGCTGCGCCCCGGCCCGGCCCATGATGGCGATCTGCGCGACCTCGTAGGGGGTCGCCGGTCTGAACCGATCGGTGAGAATGGCAGTCCACTGCTTGACCTCACTGGCGAGGGGCTCGGGCAGAAGTTCCTTGGCCATCAGGCCATGCTGTACAGCGTTCCACCGGGAGCCTTTTTCCTTTGAAGGAGCTTCCTCAGGTCCCCCGGCCCCCTCAGGATCGATGATCGGGACCTCGCTCACGTCGCCGTCGGTATCCGCATCCGGTCGGTCGTGTTCGGCGATCATGGGAACGTCCTCGCTAGGGACCCGGACTTCGATCTTACCTTAATAAGCACGAACGGCTGTCTCCCTGGATTATGAAAGCCGAATGCGGCCGCAGCAAATCCATTTGACGAAAAAATCGTTCAGGGGAGATGGGTTTTGACGATCGTGACGGAAGGACCGAGTCGTGCCTATTTGTTCGCGTCGTCTCTTGACCTTGCGATCATGGATGCATAGTCTGGAGTGAACGCTCATCTCGCGGCATTCGAGGGATTGGCCATGCTTTCGGTACTGCTCGCCAGTCTGGCGCTGGTTTTCGTTGCGGAGATTGCTCCTGGCGCCGCTGGGCGCCCGCGCCGGCCGACCTGGAGGCTTATGAGTCGGCCCGCAAGGATGTCGGCCGCGATCCGGCGGCACACATCCGGCTGGCGCTCTGGTGCGAGGCGCATGGACTGCGGGCCGAAGAGCGGAAGCATCTGGCGATCGCGGTGCTGCTCGACCCGGCCAACCCAACGGCGCGGGGACTGATGGGTCTGGCGGCGTATCGCGGTTCGTGGCAGCGGCCGGAGGCCATACTCGCGCGGGTCAAGGCCGACGATGAGCTCACGGCCCGGCTCGCCGAATACAACGCGCGGCGGGCCCGGATGTCGGCCACGGCCGACGATCACTGGAAGCTGGCCCTCTGGTGCGAGGAGCACGGGCTGGAGGCCGAGGCAAAAGCCCATCTGACGACGGTGACCCGGCTCGATCCCGGCCGCGAAGCGGCGTGGATCCGCCTCGGGTGCAAGAAGCACGGAGGGCGGTGGGTGACCGAGGCCCAGCTCGACGTGGAAAAGACCGAGGCCGAGGCACAGCAGAAGGCGGATCGGTACTGGAAGCCTCTGCTGGTCAAGTGGCGGGGCTGGCTCGGGGACAAGGCCCGGCGCGACGATGCGGAAAAGGCCCTCCGCGCCGTGAACGATCCCCGCAAGGCGCGTCGGTCTGGCAGGTCTTCGGCCGCGAAGGCGAAGCGAGTCAAAAACGGGCGGTGCCGATGCTTGCCCCGCTGGACTGCCTCGCGTCGTCGCGTGCGCTGGCCCTGCTGGCGACCTGGGGCGACAGCGCCGAGGTCCGGCGGGGCGCCGCCGAGGTGCTCCGGAATCGCGATCCCCGCGAGTACGTCGGCGTCCTGCTCGCGCTGCAACGCAAGGAGTTCCGCCTCGTGGCGGGCGTCGTCCCCATCGACGGCGAGCATTTCCGACGCACGCTGACCATCGAGGGGGATGATCTGCTCATATCCCCCGATCAGAAGACAGTGACCTGGGACCCAAATGGGATCGATATGAGCGTGGCTGTCGAGTTTCAGAAGGTGATCTGGAACCCGCGCCGGTTCTTCACCGCCGACGTGCCGTTCGATGGTCCGCTCGGAGAGTGGTATTCCTACGCAGCCGCCTGGCCGGGGTCGTTCGGAGGGCCGATGGCCAGCCCGGCCGCGGCACAAATGGTCCAGCAGATGATCGCCCAGCCTCAGAACGCGGCCGCCATCGTGTCCGATCATCAGGCCTCGGCGCCGTCAGGCCACCCGGTGCATGGCAATGCCGCGCTGGGCCTCACGCCCGATCAAAGGACCAGCCTGTTCGTTCAGAACTGGATGGCGGCGGCGCGCTTCCGCGACGCTCAGGTCCTCGGGGCGAATACCAGCCCCGCGAACGAGAGCGACAACTTCGTCAAGCACGTCGCTTACTTCGAAGAGGCCAATCGCACGATTCGCGAGACGAACTCCGAGATCTTCGCAAGCCTGAACCGGATCACCAACCAGGACCTGCCCGAGGATCGCGAAGCCTGGCGGAAGTGGTACTGCGATGCGCAAGGTTATGCGTATACACCCACCAAGGAGAAGCCCGAAAAGCCCAAGGTCGCTGTTTTCATCTCGTTGCCCTCTTGCTTCGCCGCGGGGACGCAGGTGCGGACGCTGCTCGGTCTCCGGCCCATCGAAAAGGTCGAGGTGGGGGATCAGGTGCTGGCCCAGGACCCCCTCACGGGGAAGCTGAGCTTCGAGACAGTCAACGCGGTCCACCACAATCCTCCCGGCAAGACGCTCAAGCTCCGGCTCGGCTCCGAAGACGTCCTGCCGAGCATCTACCACCGCTTCTGGTGTGCCGGCCGGGGCTGGGTGATGGCCCGCGACCTCAAGCCCGGCGACGAGGTTCGCACGCTCGGCGGCCGGGTGCGCGTCGACTCGGTCTCTCCGGCGCGGTCCAGAAGGTCTACAACCTCGATGTTGCCGGCAGCCATAGCTTCTTCGTCGGCGCGGAGGCGGCCCTGGTCCACGACAACTCGCTCCCTGCCCTCCGCGCCGAACGGTTCGATGTCGCGGCCGATCTCGATCGGACCGCCTCCGCACACCGTTGACAACTCCCCACGCCTGGCGACGGGGGATTTCTGGTGCGACAATGCCAGACACGTATCCTCCGAGTCGGTCGTTCCCATCCATGCGTACGCTTCGCACTCGCATACCGAGGACTTGCTCGATTGTTGTTGCCCTGACCCTCCTGGTGGCCGCTCATGCGGCAGGCGCCGGTAAGCCTATACCCCAGGACACCGGCCGCCATGGAGCAGCGGCGCAGCGACCTTCTGAAGTGGAACCGGCGGACGCTCGAGGGGGCCTATGATCAGCTTGGCAACCAAGGTCCCCGGTGGGACGAGCAGGCCCGCGAGGCGATGGAGCTGGCTGCCTGGCTGTTTAGCCGGGAGCCTGACCTCACGCAGTCGTTTGCCGATCTCAACAGGGTGGCGAAGGCCGCCATCGACGCTGGCTGCGACGATCCGCTGCTGGCCTACCTTTACTACCGATCCTCGGACGAGCCGGCTGTGGCCGGAGAGCAGGACGCCCGTCGCCTGCGGGCCTCCGCCAAGGCGCTCGTCGCCAGCCGGTATCCCCCTTTCGCCGCGCGACCGCCATCGGGTTCGCCATCGCCCATACCCTCTCGGCTCAGAAGCATCACCTGCACGTCTACGACGTGACGTCCGGCGAGCGCCTGTTCTCGGCCGACGCCTGGGCCCTGGCCTTCAGCCCCGACGGCGCGACGCTGGCGTCCGGCTCCGGCGATCGCACGGTTCGCCTCTGGGACACGGCGCCGCTGAAGGCGCGTTACCAGGTGCGCCGCGAGGCCGATGCGCTGCGACCCGAGGCCGAACGGCTCGTCGAACGATTGTGGCAGCAGAAGAATGACCCGGCCGACATCATCGAAACTCTCCGGGCCCACCCCGCGCCGAGCGGGCCGCAGCTCCATGCCGCCCAGCTTGCGGTGCTGCGGCGCGCCATGCCGCCGGAATCAGGGAAGTGACGCGCGAAAAAGAGCCCAGTTCAATGCCGCGTATACGGCAGATGCTGAGCACCTAAAACCCTCTTGGGCAAATCCTCGCAAGACCGCCACACCTCACCGGGATCTTGAGCTGTCGAAGAAGGCGGCAGCGGATCAGGGTCGAGGAACTCCTCGCGGAGCGGGCACGCCCATGTCAACAAGGCGACACTCACTACGGCCACATTGGCGCGAGAATTCCGCCCCGCTCGGGCCACCCGGCCATGAGCCCGTGTCGACAGAGCAAGCCGCTCTCAAAACGAGTCGGTCGAGATAACCTCTCCTCCGTCGCGAGTGATCAGGGCCCTCAGGGTCACAGAGTTGATCGACATCTTGAGGAATCGGACCGAGCCGTCGAGGAAAAGGGCGTCGAAACCGCCGGGGAAGTGGCCGCCCAGCGAAGGCAAGATCGGCGATACGCACCCGGCTTGACTGTTGCATCGAACGCGATCTCCGCATTCGGCTTGGTCCAGGGGACGGCCTCCTTGGCCTCGACGATGCCGAGAGTGTTCGAAGTGCCGTCAACGACCATCTGGAAGCCGATGCCGAGCTTGACCTTCGGATCAAAGAGCGTTCGTTCGCCGCTGAAGCCCCGGTAGAAAGTCATGCCCGGCCCGGCGGCGGCGGCCGGGGATGGCGTAGACCGCTGGCATCCGCTCGAGGAGCCCCTTGTTATGCGGACTGTCCCAGGGCTCGTCGAGCTTGAACTCGTTGAACAACGCCTGCTGCTCGAGGAAGGGAAGGATCGCCACTCGCCAGCTTAACAACGGCTTGCCGCTCTGGTCGCTGATGGCTTGGGGCGGCAGGTGGTTGTTCACCGACTCGAAGTTGTGCATTGCAAGGCCGATCTGCTTGAGGTTGTTGACCGACTGCGATCGTTGGGCCGCGGACCGCGCCGACTGGACCGCCGGCAGCAGCAGGGCCACCCCCAAGGGAGCCAGCGCCACGGGGTTGAAGCTGGGAAAGGATTCCCCGCGCGACGAACTGGAAGCCTTGTTCGTCGACCTCGAGGGCAAGCATCGAGGGGAAGAGGAAGGGCCGAAGCTCGTCGGGCTCCGGGATCGTGTCCGGATCGACGTTGAGCCCGAAGCCAGGGTCGCCGGGTATGCGCTGCGGATTGCCCCGCATGAGTGCCCCCGGCATACCCCTTGTCGCCGCGGAGCCGATTAACTGGACCAGGGCCGGAAGATTGGCGATCGCTTCGGGGAGCAGCGACTGCCGCGTGTCCGCGACGTTCAGGAAGATCATCTTGCTGGGACTCCTACCCAGGGCCTGGGCAAGGGGGTCGCCGGCGGGAGGGCCATTCTCTCCCCCCTCAAGGGCCAGGGCCGCGGCGCGGCGGCGGGCGTCGTACCGAGGATCAGGGTCCGCTTTCCCAGGAGGATCGTCGGTGCAGGCCGGCGGGGAGCGGGAGCAGCGACGGCGGCACCGACACCACGTAGCCATGCTCGACCCCCTTGAGCCGGCGAATCTCGGCCGCAGGGCCTTCCGGCGGCAGGGACGCCTGGTCCTTCAGGAACTTCTGGGCTGTCGCGACCAGTTGATCGAGGACCTCGGCGAAGGCGGCGGCGTCCTTCAGATCGATCAGGACTGTCCCCCTTGGGACCTGCGCAGGCCCTGCGCAAGGCCCTCCAGCACGTTGGTCGGAGCATTGATCCTCGTGGGCACGACGTAGTAGGCCATCCTCGGACCGAGGTGGGCGAGGATATCCTGCCGGAGCCGCAGGCCGGTCTGGCGCTGCACCGAAGTCTCGAAGGCGTCGAATGTGGCCTGCCCCTTGGGGTCGGTGGCGGCGGCCAGGCCGGCAAGCCGGTCGTAGAATATGTCGGGAGTGAGCGAAAAGGCGGTGAAGCCGACAAGGCCGGACGGCAAAGCGGGCAGTCCCCGACGATCGAAGGTCGGCTGATCAAGAAGCGCCAGGACCCCGCCGTGGAGCAGGTGCGACCAGCCGCGTGAAGGACATCAAGGCCGCCCCTTCGAAGCCCCAGCGGAATTCGATTCGCTCCAGGCGGTCGAGGCCGAGGGCAACCGCCTGTTGCGGCAAAGAGGGGAGGCGCTGCGCGGTCGAGGAAGGCCAGGCCGACCGGTGTGAAGGAGGCCTCGGCCACGACCAGAGACGCCCGAACGGAGTTGCGGCTGGCATCGGGCCGGACGCCGTCGAGGCACTCAATCATGAGATCGACCCCCTGCGGGGAGCCAAGGCTCAAGGCGAGGTCCTCCCCTTCGAGCCACCACGCCGAGCCTTGCGACCGAGCATCGCCCCCAACGGTGATCTTGCGGCCCCCTGGCTTCTCGACCAACCGGGAGCCCGCGTCTGCACGGGCATCGAGGTCGATCAGTTTACCGAGAGCGCCGTGAACGGACCCCGTGCCGCCCCTCGGAGCACGAGACCGATGCACCTCGGTCTGGGCTCATCCGTGCTCGAACGATCGCGAAGGCAAACCCGGCGCGGGCAACTGCCTCGACGAGGGCAAGCCACTCGTTCCCTGTCAGAGGACGCCTGGGCTCCGAACCCAAGGCTCGGTCGGCGACTTGAGCGACGATTTCCTCGAGCATGGCCCCGGTTGTCGTCTGGTTCAGAAGCCGATAGGCTGCCGTCTTCCGCCAGAGATCGGGATGGGCATCGAGGCCATCGAATTCAACGTAGGCGACCAGATCCTGGCTCGGGAAAAATCGGGCGAGCGCCGCCCTCCCCGGCTTGGGGTCACCGGCCAGAGCAGGTAGGGCGGCCGCGGAGAACATGATCAGGGTCCAGCCGAGCACCAGCGGCACCGCGCCGCGGACCGCTCCCGCAGTCAAGGCCACTCGTCTCATGGCGAGATCCTCTCTCGATTCTGGTTCAAATGCGGCCGGTGACGACCAGGTCCGACAGCAGACCGTCCCTCGGCATCGCTGGGGACACGTAATCCGAAGGATATCGTAGTCCGGCTCCCGGCGGCGGCAACAGAATCATAACGGCACAAGTCGGCCCGACAAGAATTTGTAATATGGATTGCAGGACCGGGAAGAGGGCCCGGATGCTCGTCCCGTTGGCCAGGAGGGAATTCGGACGGGCCAGGCCTCCGCGTTTTCCGGGCTCCGTCGGTTCTGTCTTAATTCCGGCTGTCCTGAGAGTTTCCTGACTCTCACCCGTTGTGGGGAGGGTCAGGGCAGGGCGCCGCGCTGTCTCCGCAGGTTGACCTAGGACGGCATGCGCAAAACCCGTAAAATCGCCCGCTCGCTTCAAGACGCACGTCCAGAACAACCGATACTCTCCTAGATCGATCGGAAGGACTCTCGATGAGGGAGGGGGACCCCTGCCAGTTCGCGACGGTCCGTAAATGATATACGAGACAAGAGACGAGAATAGAAGATCTGAGAGGGACGTTCGGGAAGACCATGGCGGGCAGATCCATGACCGAGACGTACCAGATCGACGACTTGAGCCACCCGACGATGTCGAGGATCGCTGCGGCCGGGACGTATGGACGCGACCGGCCGCAACCGGATGGGAGATGTGGGGACAGAGCGACCGAGCGGAGCAGACCGTCCGGGGCACTTCACTTCCTCACCGACCCGGGACCACTCGTCACATGGCGATCTTAGTCAAGGACGGCCTGGCCATGCGATTGACCTTTCTCACGAAACGGTTGACTCGGGCGGCGGTGGTGGTGGCCTGGGCGGCCTCTGCCGGCTGCCAGCGGCTGCCCTACATCGACCAGTCGAAGGACGTGCCCCACGAAGCACTGGGGACGATCGCCGAGGAGGACAAGGAGGTCAAGCAGGCCCAGCTTCATCAGCAGCATCTGCCCGACGCCCATGCCCAAGGTCGCCAAGCCCCGGACCACCAACGACCCCGAGGCGCAGGAGATCTGGCAGCTCACGCTCCAGGACGCGATCCGGATCGGCCTCGATAACTCCGAGGTCGTCCGCGTGATCTCGCTCGGTGCCCAGGGCATCCCGGTCGGCGGCTTCGAGCCGACGCCCTTGAACACCGGGGCCGGGGCGGGCATCGCCAGCGCCCTCGGTGCGGGCACCGCTCCAGACGGTCTACGACCCCGCGATCCAGGAGACCCAGATCGCCAGGCGCTCTCGATCTTCGACACCAACTTCACCACCAGCATGCTCTGGGGCCACAGCGTCGCCCCGTTCAACAACGCGATCTCGGCCGGCACCTTCCTCGCCGGGCCCAGGTTCCCGCTCATCTTCGACCAGGACACCGCCACCTTCCAGTCCGGCCTTCAGAAGCGGACGGCCACCGGTGCCTTGCTCGGCGTGACGCATAACATCAACTACCTCTACTCGAACAGCCCGACCAACGTCACCCCGTCGGCCTACACGACCAACATCCAGCTTCAGCTCTGACCCAGCCGTTGCTCGGCAGCGCCCCGCTGGCGGGCGGCCAACCGCCCGCCGGTCGGCCTCGAGGCCAACCGGGCCGCCGATCGTGATCGCCCGGCTCAACGCCGACGCCTCCGTCTGGCGGTTCAAGGCCGAGGTCATGGCCCACGTCCGCTCGATCGAGCAGCAATACTGGAGCCTCGCCCAGCAGCACGTCCAGCTCTGGAGCAGCGAGAAGGCGGTCGAGCTCGGCCGAGGAGATCCTCAAGCGCGAGCAGGCCGAGCTGGAAGTCGGCCGCGGCACCGTCGGCCGACGTCGCCGAGGCCGCAGCAGCGGCTCGAACAGTTCAAGCTCGACCTGGTCACCAAGACCTCCGACGTGATCACGACCGAGCGGCAGCTCCGCAACATCCTCGGCCTGCCCCCGGCCGACAACCGCCGGATCGTCCCCGTGACCGCCCCGACCGAGGCCCGGCTCGAGCCCGACTGGGAGGCCAGCCTGGCCCAGATGCTCGCGTTCCAGCCCGACATCGTCCAGCAGCAGCTCCTCGTCCGCGTCGCCGAGCTTCAGCTCCTGATCGCCCGGAACCAGCTCCTGCCCGCAGTTGAACCTGAACGCCCTCTACCAGTTCAACGGCCTCGGCCACACGCTCGACCACGTCCGAGGCGGTCGATGACCGGGGCAGTCGATCACAGGCGATCGACCCGCTGATCTCGAGCCAGCAGCGCGCCGCCGGCCTGAACACGCACCCCGGGCATCTACAACGACTTCAGCCAGTGGCAGATCGGCCTACCTTCCAGATGCCGCTCGGCTTGCGGCGCCCGCTGGCCAACGCCCGCCAGTGCGCAGTACGCCCTGCTCCGCCAGCGGGCGTTCCTCCAGCAGATCGTCCACCAGACGACCCACTCGCTGGCCCGGTTCTTCCTCGAAGTCGACGCCAACTACAAGCAGTTCAAGACCGCCCAGCGGCTCCGGGCCGCCGCGGCCCAGCGGCTCGAGGCCCAGCGGGCGTTCTACGAGGAAGGCCGGATCACGATCGACCGCTACCTCGACGCCGTCAGCCAGTACGCCAGCGCGGTCGCCCAGGAGGCCCAGTTCAAGACGAGCTACAACATCTCGATCGTCGCCCTCGAGGAGGCCAAGGGGACCCTGCTGGCCTACGACAACATCGCGGTGGCCGAAGGCCCGCACCCGCGGAAGGCGTACATCCAGGCCCGCGACCAGCAGGCCGCGCACCGCCAGTTCCCGATCCCGCTCGACGGCACCTACGCACCCGAGCCGATCAACGGCCCGGCGCCCGACCCGGTGCCGCCGCAGCCCGCCGCCCGACGCCACCCCGGCACACGGTCCGGCCGATGCTGCCGTCCCCGCCGGACCGCTCGGACCGCCGCCGACGCCCGTTCCCGCCGATGGTCCCCGGCGCGAGAGAGCCGCCGATGCTCTCGCAGCGAATGCCCGGCCGGCCGCAGAGCCGACGAGCGTCCCGATCACGTCCCGCCAGCCTCGGCCCGCCCGGGCCTGCGCCCGGCGCCGACGCGGCCGGCTCAGAGTGACGTGAGCCGAGCGACTGCCGCCGCTGCCGATCCGGTGAACTGCCCCCGACGACGCCGGAATCGTGCCGCCGAGGGACGACCGAGCAGCTGGCGACCCGATCATGACACGCCCCACGGGGCCGGCGCCAGCGACCAACGAGGTGTCGGCCCCGGCCTCGCTGTCTCCCGCGGTTTCTCGACGCGGTCACGATGCCGAAGAATCCGGACGGTCGACAAATTATCGAAACCTTGTTGACCATCCCCGTGGGTGGTCAGAATAACGGCCGACTCTGCGGTGGTCCGCACCGCCGCGGAGAGTCGGCGCATCGCCCGGGTTCGCGGCAACGTTATCTCCGGAGAGGTGGTCACGATGGAAGGGTCCCGCGGCACTTGCGGCGGCAACCGGCGGCGTTTCCTCAAGACGGCCGCGGCGACGGGCGGCGGCGGCGATCGCCTCGACCGACCTGGCCGCGGCCGAGCCGCGGCACCGACGTTCCCCTCGTCACGCTCGGCAAGACCGGCCAGAAGGTCACCAAGCTCGGCATGGGGACAAGCTGGGCCGTCGACCCGAGCTTCGTCCAGCCGTGCTCGCCGCCGGCGTCCGCTACATCGACACCTCGGAGGCTACGAGAACGGCAAGTCGCCGAGAAGACCATCGGCGAGGTCCTGGAACGGACCGGCAAGCGCAAGGACGTCTACCTCGTCACCAAGAACGCAGGGCCACCGCAAGGCCAGGCGGCCGAGGCGGCCAAGGTCTTCGAGACCACCTGAACGCCAGCCTGGAACGGCTCCGACCGACTACGTCGACTGCTACTACATCCACGGGATCACCGGCAAGCGAGATCGCCGCTGCTCCGCGACGCCGAGCGTCAAGGCGGCGTTCGAGGGGATGAAGAAGTCGGGCAAGATCCGGTTCTGCGGCCTGAGCTGCCACGACGGCCGGCTCCCCGAGATCCTCGAGGCCGCCGCCGAGGTGCGGCTGGCTCGACCAGATCATGATCAAGTACAACTTCCGCGACCGACGGACGACGACGAGGTCCAGCCGCGCCGTCGACAAGGCCTCGAAGGCCAACCTCGGCATCGTCGCGATGAAGACCCAGGGGGGCGCCGGCCAGCTTCAAGGAAGCCGAGATCGCGCCCAAGACCAACGAGTTCGTCGGCGAAGGGCTTCAAGAAGGAAGTCGCGCGATCAAGACCGTCTTACCGACGAACGGATGCAGGTCGTCGTCAGCGAGATGACCAACCTCGACGAGCTCCGCGAGAACATCGGCCGCCAGCCGCGACCCGCTGACCCCGAGGAAGCCGCGGCTCCTCGAGGAGCACCGGCAGGCGACGGCCCACCTCTACTGCCACGGCTGCGGCCACCTCTGCGAGACCGCCGCCAAGGGCGTCCCCGTCGCGACCGTGCTCCGCTACCTCCGCTACTACGAGGTCTACGGCAAGCGCGAGCAGGCCCGCGCCCTCTACCAGGCCCTCCCGCCCGAAGCTCGCGACCTGGCCGATGGCCGACCTCGCCGCCGCCGAGGCCGCCTGCCCCCACGGCCTCCCCGTCGCCGGCTCGTTCAGATCGCCGACCGCCGGCTGTCCTGAACGTCGACATCGATTCGCCGGGACACGCGTCGGCCGATGTCCTCTGCGATCGATCGCTAGGACTCCCCATCCTCGCGTCCTCTCCGCTCGTCTCGGTCACGCAGCTCGTCCGGTTGCGGGCCGTCCTGGCCGGGGATGGCGTACGCCCCGTCGATCCAGCGCCCGAGGTCGATCAGCCGGCAACGTTCGGAGCAGAAGGGAAAGCTTGGCAGGTCGGCCAGCGCGGCGATCTCGAACGGCTTCGCGCAGATCGGGCAGCGTCCCTGGATCATGAACCGGTCCCGTTCCCGTCGTGGACGAGCTTCGGGCGCACTCGGGCTTGGAGGGGCTCGGCGACGGCGATGTCGTGGCGGACGATGACGATTCGACTCGGCCGGCTTGCTGGCGCGGCGGGCTTGTCGGCCTCGGCCCCTTTCTTGTAGGATTCGCTCCGGTAGTCGGTCTGGTAGAAGCCCGACCCCTTGAACAGGATCGCGGCCCCCGCGCCGATCTTGCGGCGGAGCTTGGGCTCGGGCACTCGGGGCAGATCGGTCTGGGGGTCGGCCTTGATCGATTCGAAGGCCTCGAACTCGTGCTTACAGCCGATCGCAGATGTAGTCGTAAGTTGGCATGCGTAGACCCTTCAGAGTAGCACTCCAGGGCGGTGACGAAGAGCGGGGCTTGATCGATCACGAGGACCTCGCCGCCGCGTTTCGGACGTGGTACGGTCGGCGCGATCGAGACGGCGACCTTGCTGGGCCGGAGCACGCGGTCGTGGATCCTGTAGCCCTTGCTCGAGCTCGGCGACGACGGTCCCCTCGGGGTGTTCGGCGTCGGGTTGCTGGACCATCGCCTCGTGCTGGTTGGGATCGAACGGCCTGCCGAGCGCGTCGATCGGCTCGACGCCATGTTTGGCCAGCGTCGCGAGCAGTTGTTTGTGGACCATCTCGAGCCCCTCGGCGATCCCCGCCGCGGCCGAGGCCCGCAGGCGCGTTCGGTGGCGCGCTGGAGGTTGTCGAGTCCGTCGAGCAGGTCGCGGGCCAAGGTGCCGACCGCGTAGAGCCGATCGGCGTCGGCCTGGGTCTTCGACCCGCTTCTGGTAGTTGGCGAACTCGGCGCGGGTGCGCTGGAGCTGGTCGAGATATTCGTCTCGTTGCTTCTGACGGCCTGCGCAGATCTCGTCCGTGACCGCCGTTGCGAGCCGTTGGGATCAGCCGCCTTGTCGTTCATCGTCCGGATTCCCGTCTGTCGTCGGTGGTCTCGCTCATCGGTATCTCCCGTTCCGGGCCGATCCGCAGCGCGTCTCGACGGTCGTCGGCCGACTCGACCGGCGACGCGAGCGTCCGGCGTCGGATGCGTTCACGCCGAGCCCGGCTCGCTCGGCCTCCTCGGTGAAATAGTCGCGAAGTTTCTCGAAGAAGCTCTTCCGTTTCGGGCTCACGTCTTCGTGGTCGATCTCGGCCAGCTCGCGGAGCAGCTCCTCCTGGCGGGCGCGTCAGAGTGCGTGGGGTCTCGACGATGACCTCGACCAGCTCGTCGCCCCGGCCACGGCCGCCGATGTCGGGCATCCCGCGTCCCTTGAGCCGGAGGACGTCGCCGCTCTGCGTTCCGCGGGGAACATGGAGCCGGTCGGGGCCGTCGAGAGTGGGGACCTCGATCTCGCCGCCGAGAGCGGCCTGCGGGAAGCTGATCGGGACCTGGCAGATCAGGTCGTTGCGGTTCCGCTCGAAGAACGTGTGCTTGCGGACCTGAATCTGGATCCGTAGGTTTCCCCGCGGGGCGCCGGGATCGCCGGGCTCGCCCTGGCCGCGGAGCTGGAGCCAGCATTCCGCTCTCGACCCCGGGCGGGATGTCGACCTTGAGGTGGGCGGGCGTCGGGACTCGACCCGTGCCCCGGCAGCCGGTGCATGGGTCGGTGACCCGGACCCCTTCGCCGCCGCAGGCCGGGCAGGTGGTCGCGACCTGGAAGAATCCGCGCGACTGGACGACCTGGCCCTGGCCGCCGCAGTAGTTGCAGGTGGTCGCGACGGTCCCCTTCGCGGCGCCGGTACCGTTGCACTCGGCGCAGTACTCCTGGCGGTTGATGTCGATCGACTTGGTCGCGCCCCGCGCGGCCTCCTGGAGCTCGATCTCCAGCTTCAGATCAAGGTCCTGGCCCGGCCGCGGGCCGCGGCGGCGCTGGCCGAACAAGTCGCCGAACAGGCCGCCGCCGAAGATGTCGCCGAACGCCGACATGATGTCCTCGGCGTTGCGGAAGTCGTGGACCCCCGCGCCTTCGAGGCCGGCGTGGCCGTACCGGTCGTAGCGCTGCCGCTTGCGCCTGATCCGAGAGCACCTCGTACGCCTCGGCCCCTTCCTTGAACCGCTGCTCCGCCTCGGGGTCGCCCGGGTTCTTGTCGGGATGATTCTTCAGGGCCAGTTGCCGATAGGCTTTCTTGATCTCGTCGGCAGTCTGCATCACGTTTGACCCCAAGGACTTCGTAATAATCACGCTTGGTGGCCATCGGCATGGCGTCTCAACTGGTAATTCTTCCGGGCGGCGTTCAACGCTCAGCTCCATCTTATCATGAGTGCTCTCACGCGACACCGCAACGGCGTTAACCAGCCTCCCCAGGTAATAAGGAAGAGAAATGATCCTGTTCAATAATAAGATCGAAAAATCGGCGAAGTGAATTTTCGGGACGTTGGACGGGCGCGGCGGGCGTTGGAGGCGAACATTCCGGCGTCTCCCCGCTCGGCGGCGAGGGGGCAGGAGACCGCAGAGGGTGGGCCCTGACTCCCCCTCCAATCGAGTGTTGAAGAAGTCGTCAAAGCCCCCCCCCGCGGGACGGCTGGCTTATCTCACCGATCCCTCGACGCGGGCCCCCTTCTCTTCATCCTCCTTGATGTTCGTGATCATCGCCTCGGTCGTGAGCATCAGTGCGGCGATCGACGCCGCGTTCTGCAGGGCCGAGCGCGTGACCTTGGTCGGGTCGACGATGCCGGCCTCGAACATGTCGACGTACTCGCCGGTGTTGGCGTTGAAGCCGACCGCGCCCTCGCGCGACTTGACCTCGTCGGCGACCACCCCGCCATCATGGCCCGAGTTGGCCGCGATGTGACGGATCGGCTCCTCGAGGGCCCGCAGCACGATCGACGCGCCCAGCCGTCTCGTCGCCCGACAGGCCGTCGTGCAATTTCTGGACCGCCGGGATGACCCGGAGCAGCGCGACGCCGCCGCCGGGAACGATCCCTTCCTCGGCCGCCGCGCGGGTGGCGTGCAGCGCATCCTCGACGCGGGCCTTGGTCTCCTTCATCGCGGCCTCGGTCGCCGCTCCACGTGGATCAGGGCCACGCCGCCGGAGAGCTTGGCCAGACGCTCCTGGAACTTCTCCTTGTCGTACTCGCTCTCGGTCTCCTCGATCTGGCGGCGGAGCTGCGTCGATCCGCTTCTGGATGTCGGCCTTCTTGCCGGCCCCTTGGATCAGGGTGGTGCTGTCCTTGTTCACCTTGACCTGCTTGACCTTGCCGAGCTGGGTGAGCTGGAGGTTCTCGAGCTTCAGGCCGAGGTCTTCGCTGATCACGGTGCCGCCCGTCAGGATCGCCATGTCCCCGAGCATCGCCTTGCGGCGATCGCCGAAACCCGGGGCCTTCACCGCGCAGATGTTCAGAACGCCGCGGAGCTTGTTCACGACCAGGGTGGCCAGCGCTTCGCCCTCGACGTCCTCGGCGACGATCAGCAGCGGCTTGCCCGACTGCGCGACCTTCTCGAGCAGCGGGACCATCTCGCGAAGGCTGCTGATCTTCTTCTCGTGGAGGAGAATCAGCGCGTCCTCGAAGATGACCTCCATCGTCGTTGGGCTGGTGACGAAGTAGGGGCTCAGGTAGCCCTTGTCGAACTGCATCCCCTCGACGAACTCGAGCGTCGTCTCCGCCGTCTTGCCTTCCTCGACGGTGATCACGCCGTCGCGGCCGACGCGTTCGACGGCGTCGGCGAGCATCTTGCCGATCGTCCGGATCATTGTTCGCCGAGATGGTGCCGACCTGCGCGATCTCTTCCTTCTTGGAAACGGGCCGCGAGATCTTCGCGCAGCTCCCCGACGGCGGTCTCGACCGCTTTCTCGATGCCGCGGCGGACCGCCGTCGGGCTGGCGCCCGAGGTGACCCTCTTCAGCCCCTCCCGGTAGATCGCGCGGCCAGAAGAGTCGCGGTTGTGGTGCCGTCGCCCGCAATGTCCGACGTCTTCGACGCCACCACGTTGACGAGCTTGGCGCCGATGTTCTCGAACGGATCGGGCAGCTCGATCTCCTTCGAGACCGTGACGCCGTCCTTGGTCACCGTCGGGCCGCCGAACGATTGCTCAGGATCACGTTGCGGCCGGTCGGGCCGAGCGTGGTGCCGACGGCGTGGGCCAGGATATCGACGCCCTCGAACATCTTCCGCCGTGCGGCGTCGGAAAAAAGCAGTTGCTTTGCCACGGGACAATCTCTCCTCAGTAAGTGGGGGTAGGGCTGGATGTCGGGGCTGCGGCCGGGACGGCAGAAGTCGCTTCGCCTGCCCGGCGCCGCCCCCGGTCTCACTTGACAATTTTCGCGAGGATATCGGACTCGCGAAGGATCTTGATCTCCTCGCCGTCCACTTTGATCTCCATCCCCGAATACTTGCCGAAGAGGACCTCGTCCCCCTCAGTCACGCCGATCGCGGCGCGCTCGCCCGAGTCGAGGAGCTTGCCTGGGCCGACGGCGAGCACCTTGCCCCGCTGTGGCTTCTCCTTGGCCGTGTCGGGCAGGACGATCCCGCCGGCCGTCTTCTCCTCGGCTTCAATCTGCTTGATCACGACGCGGTCTTCGAGCGGGCGAATCTTTGGGCCATGCGTAACGTTCCTTTTGCTGTCTCCGCGGACGGCCCCGCGGCCGTCCGACTGTTGGTTCTGCAAGGTTGAAAACGCATTCCGTGCGAACGATCGTGTAGACGCTGCGCCGGCGGCTGGCTCACATCATCCCCATGCCACCCATGCCACCCATTCCTCCCATGCCACCCATTCCTCCCATGCCACCGCCATGGTCGTCATGGTGACCGGCGGGCTCGGCCTTCTTCTTGGGGGTTCGGCGATGAGGGCTTCGGTGGTCAGGAGGAGGCCCGCGACGGAGGCGGCGTTCTGCAGGGCGGAGCGGGTCACCTTGGCCGGATCGACGATCCCGGCGGCGAACATGTCGCCCCACTGGCTGGTTTCGGCGTTGTAGCCGAAGTTGGCGTCCTTCGACTTCTGGATCTTGTTGACGACGACCGCGCCGTCGATACCGGCGTTCTCGGCGATGTAGCGGCGGGCTGTTCGAGGGCGCGGTGGACGATCTGGACGCCGCTGGCTTCGTCGCCGGTGAGCTTGAGGTCGTCGAGCGGCGGCGGCGGCGGGATCAAGGCGGTGCCACCGCCGGGGACGACCCCTTCCTCGATGGCCGCGCAGGGTGGCGTGCAGGGCGTCCTCGACCAGGGCCTTGCGTTCCTTCATCTCGGTTTCGGTGGCCGCGCCGACGTTGATCTGGGCGACGCCGCCGGCGAGCTTGGCGAGCCGCTCCTGGAGCTTCTCGCGGTCGTACTCGCTGTCGGTCTCGGTGATCTCGCGGCGGATCATCTCGGTCCGCCCCTTGATCTCGTCGTGGGTGCCGGCCCCGTCGATGATCGTGGTGTTCTCGCTGTCGATGGTGACCTTGTGGGCCTTGCCCAGGTCGGCGAGCTGGACGTTCTCGAGGTCGATTCCGAGGTCCTTGAAGATCGCCTTGCCGCCGGTCAGGACGGCGATATCGCCGAGCATCGCCTTGCGGCGGTCGCCGTAGCCGGGGGCCTTGACGGCCGCGACCTTGAGGATGCCGCGAGCTTGTTGACGACCAGGGTGGCCAGCGCCTCGCCCTCGATGTCCTCGGCGATCACCAGGAGCGGCCGGTTGGCCGGGCGAGCTGCTCCAGGAGGGGGATCAGCTTGGTCGGCGAGCTGACCTTTTCTTCATAGATCAGGATGTACGGGTCTTCGAGGACACTTCCATGCGGTCCTGGTCGGTGACGAAGTGGGGGCTGAGGTAGCCGCGGTCGAACTGCATCCCCTCGACCACGTCGACGGTCGTCTCGAAGCCCTTGCCCTCCTCGACCGTGATCACCCCGTCGGTCCCGACCTTCTCGAAGGCGTCGGCGAGCTTCTCGCCGATCGTCGGTCGTTGTTCGACGGCGATCGCGGCGACCTCGGTGATCTCTTTCTTGCCCGAGACCTTCTTCGACTGACCCTTGACGTGCTCGACGACCGCCTCGACCGCCTTGTCGATGCCCCGCTTCAGCGCCATCGGATCGGCGCCGGCGGCCAGCGACTTCAGCCCTCCTTGAAGATCGCCTCGGCCAGGACCGTGGCGGTCGTCGTGCCGTCGCCCGCGGAGTCGGAGGTCTTGCTCGCGGCCTCCTTGACGAGCTGGGCGCCCATGTTCTCGTAGGGGTCGGTCAGCTCGATCTCCTCGGCCACCGTCACGCCGTCCTTGGTGATGGTCGGGCTCCCCCAACCCTTGTCGATCACAGCGTTGCGGCCGCGCGGTCCCAAGGTGCTCCGGACGGCCCGGGCCAGCTTCGTCACGCCGCTCGCCAGCTTCTGGCGGGCCTCCTCATCGTAGGCCAACATCTTCGCCACGGTTTTCTCTCCTTCGATGCAGTCCAGAGGTACCGCCCCCGCCGCGAACGGCCGGGAACGGCCGGGGCAACCACGCCGCACCGTACCCCGGTAGTGAGATTTAGACCGAAAGCGCAGTGCAAGTCGTATACCAGGCACTCCAAGAGGCGTTAATAATTGCGATGAACTGACTTGGGGAATGTGAATGTTTTTCGGGCAGGGCCGGGGCCTGCCGTTTTGGCAGTTAAAGGACCGGGGACTGTCAGCGGGCAGGTTCGGGAGGGAGGGGGTCAGGTGGAGCGTTTGGTTCGGCGGCCCGCGCTGCTCTGAGCCGTGGGCTGTGTCGAGCGCAGGGGCAGGCGCCCCCGCAAGAGTCCTTCCGTGCTCAGGTCCTCATCAACGTCCGGCCAATGGATACCGTAGCCGCCACCCGCGACCCGCCAGTTCTTCCGCTGGGCCGCGGTTGCATTGAACAAGCGAGGATACCAGGCGAGCGGGACCGTGATGGTCCGCCCGTCCCGCAGGCCGACACTCAAGGTGTCTTTCGTGAATTTCACGTCGGTGACCCGCTCGTCAGCCCCCAGCGCCAAGATGCCCATGCCAAGCCTCCAAGAATGCCGCTTGATGCTGAATCACCAGTTTCTGAAGCCGCCGCAACTCCTTGGGCGAGAAGCCGAAGTTCCTTGCGAGGCCGACTGGCTGCATCCAGAAGTTGGCCGACAAATCATCCCTGTCAACATGGACATGCGGCGGCTCATGGGGTTCATGGCTGTAGAAGTAGAAGCGGTACGGGCCGCTTCGCAAGACCGTCGGCATGAGCGATCCATTCTCCCGCGTGAAGGGCTTGCACGCCCGCAGGCCGTCAGTCTTTGTGCGTTCGAAGGCCCACACCCAGTCGGATTCGCCGACGGTGATGCGTTGGTTATACTAGGATACCATGTTGCTGGTGAGCCACTCCAGCGACGGCTACTCTTCCCGTTGCTCGCGCCGCCTCAACCAGATTTCAGACTTCGCTGTCCTGGAACAGCCACGTCGCGATCTCCCGGGCAGTTACGACTAGCCCCCATCCGGTGGTGCCCGGACCGCCTCCCCAGCCGGACCCTCATGCAGGCACTACCGCGGCCAGCCTTTGCAGGTTGGCTTCGCGCGGAGCCGGGCACGGGCCCGCGCTCCGAGCTTCTTCGGCGTCAGCCTGCTCGTTGAGCTGGCGGTTTCGCTCGTGCAAACGGGCCAGCATGATCCGTCGTCCCTCCGCCCCTATTTCTTTACCAACCTTGGGCTTTAGCCCGTGAATGCCACCGGACTTCAGTCCCAGTGGATGAAACGCTTTTCTTCGGGCTTTAGCCCTTTCCTCCGGCTTTAGCCGGTTGCCTTTTTGACCTGTATTTGGTATCATCACCTTGGCCGGTGTAAGGTACACCTTGCACTGGTGACGTTCCCGAAAGGAAGGCCCGCAAGGGCAACCTGCTCTTTGGCAACTTGGTGTTGGCGGTTAAGGGGAGAAGGTCCCCTTGTAAAACATCAACCACACAAACGAGCAAAGTATCCTGGCTTTCGCCAGGTAGTAGGTGTGGACACCACGCAAGTCGCTCGGGGGAGAATAATCTAGCCTCCCGGACCAACCGAGAAGCCCCCGGTCTTCAGACCGTGGGGAGTGTCACAGGACGTCTTGAGCCTGGCCTCGAAGGAGGGATCGACCGGCAAAATGGGTCTGGTCGTCTGGGGGCGGCCTCCAGGCACGAACCCCAGCCAGCCCGCCGAAATGGGTCCGGTCGTTTCCCGGTCGACGTCGGCCTCGATCATCGGCTCGGCGGTGCGACCACGGAAATGGGTCCGGTCGTTTCCCGGTCGACGTCGGCCTCGATCATCGGCTCGGCGGGGCGACCACGGAAATGGGTCTGGTCGTTTTCCCGGTCGACTTGCGCTCGGCAGCGGTCGCGCCCGACGCCTCGAGCTCGGGTCGGGTCGAGCGCGGGCGTCGGCTCGGCCGGAGGTTCGCGATCGCCGCGCGCCGCCTCGGTCGCAACGGCAACCCGGGCTTCGTCGTGAGGGCTCCCCGCCCCGAAACGTCCGATCCGCAACGCATTTCCCCAGGCGCTGACTCGCGGTCACAGCGCTGGCTCTGCCGCCGGTCTCGACGACGGGCGGAGTCGCCGTCGCCTCGGCGGGCCGCGGTTCGCCGTTCGCCGCCGGCGGCTCGGTCTTCGCCCGGCCCTTCGCGGGCCCCGTACCCGGGCCGCCCGCGGGACGAGGCGGGTTTTGGAGCGAGTCAAGTCGTGCAGGGCCGAGTCGTAGGATTGACGCTGGGTCGTCACATATCCATAAGCTGCTTACCTTCGGCCGTCAGGGGAACCTTTGGTCTGTGACTCAAGATCAAAGCGTGTTCCTGGTAAGAGGCTGCTAGGTCCACTATCTACCACAATAAGATGACCGAGCACGCGTTGCGTTTTGACGACGCCGTCCGCGTTGCTGTTGCCGTCTTACGCAGATCGCGTGTGATTACTATGACTACCTGCATCAGGAAAAGGTAGAGCAGAACAACCAGCAACAGTCTTAATATGAATAAGAATGAATTATTTGTAATGGCATTGTAAGATCTCACCTTCTCTCGAAGAAAAAATCGTAGCTTCCAATAGTGAAACGATCACCGTTGCGCAACACATGCTGTCGCATATGCGGAGTACTATTGATCGTTATCCCATTTGTACTACCGAGATCAAAGATGGCAAATTGTCCATCAGGTTGATACTTTATCTGGGCGTGATAGCGTGAGACGCGCTTATCTTCGACGATAATATCATTACTAAGTTGACGACCGATATTAATAATAGGTTTTTCGATACGATATATTTGCTGCCCGGCCTGCGGCAAGCGAATAGTAAGCCACGCCTGCGGCATCGGTGCTGCTGCCTGTACAAAATTGTTGGAATTGTTCGCAACGGCTGGTCGTGCTAGATCAGGGGCATTGGCGATACTGGGATATCCACTTGAGCGTTGAGAAGGCGTGGAATTGTCTATGCCGGGGAGCTGCTGGCCTGGCTGCAATTGTGCACGCAATTGTGCCAGTTGTTCTGCGCTCAATGCCTGGGTATTCATACCACCTTCTGCGCCCAATTGCTGATCCGCCATCTCCGTTTCAATGCGTACCAGGCCAGTACGCAACGAGCTATCAGCATGCAAGCGGATAATAGGCATAGTGCGAAGGGTGAAACGATGTTGCCGCGCAAATTCCACCAGGTGGTTCTGCCAGTCACGAATCAGCATGGCCTGGCCGGGAGCCAGTTGCTGATGATCTTTAATACTCATGTAGATATCGTAGACATTTGGCGCAAGTCGGCGTCCTTCTCCTTGCAGCAACGTATTGTCTTCCATGGAGCGTTCCAGTTTGCGTGCGATCTCTACCGGCTCCAGCCGCGAAGGGAACAGACGCGCAAATGGACCTTCAACCATGCGCTGCATCATTGATTCAAATTTTGTTAACGGGTTCTGGCGAGCTTTCAATGGCTCACGCTCCTATATTCATAAAAACTTGACGAGAAAACCACGAAGTCTTTAGCTCAATGGTAGTTCACTGCTAGAAGCTGACGTGCTTGCTGTACATCGGCTGCGATCTGCTGTTTTAAGGCATCAATACCTGGAAAACGTTGCTCACCTCGCAAGCGTGCGATAAAATCTATGCTCAACTCTTTTCCATAAAGGTCAAGATCAACGTCTAACAGGTGCACTTCTACCAGGCGTTCTGTTCCATTAAACGTAGGACGTACCCCAATATTGGCAACACCTTTATAGACGTAGGGCTCTCCCTGTACGTCACTGTTACCGCCTTCTCTACTCCCGTGCACATGGGTTCGCACCGCATAAACACCGTCCGCGGGCAATAATTTGTGGGGGTCAGGGTGAATATTTGCGGTTGGAAATCCCAATTGCCGTCCACGCTTATCTCCCTGGCTCACGATGCCTGTTAACAGCATTGGATGACCCAATAGCTCGTTAGCTTCCGCGATAGTGCCTTCATTAATCAGCGTACGGATACGCGTGCTGCTGATGCGCGTGTTCTCAGCCTCTTCCAGTGGAAGAGCTTGTATGCGCATCTGATGCTCCAGCCCATACTTTTCCAGAAACGTTATGTCTCCTTTGCGATTATGGCCAAGGCTGAAGTTTTCTCCTACTACGAGCGCTCTGAGTTGAAAATGCGTACGCAATATGTCCATGAACTCAGTTGCGCTCATTGCAGCGACGGCAGGCGTAAAATAAATAACGATACTTCCTTCCACTTCTCCGTACTTTTGTGCCAGCGCCAGCTTTTCTTCCAATGTTGTCAGGTAGCGTACATAAATATCTGGTCGCACGACCGTTAAAGTGTGCGGTGAAAACGTTACGATCACTGGCTTGCTCTGCGATGATCGAGCGGTTTTTGCCAGTTCATGCATTAGTCGCTGGTGCCCTTTGTGGATACCATCGAAATTGCCAATTGTGATTGCAATTGGTTCGTTTGGTGCTAAGGTTGTTGTGTATTCCATCGTCTATTGTAAAGTACTTCCTACCTATGGGTCTGAAGTACTTATCCTTACTCTTCTCTCGCCTATAGTACCACAGGTTAATTCTTGCTAGCAATAAGGGTAGCCATAGTGCCGACGTAGGGGCGTCACCTTGCGTGCGCCCCGGTTCCGGATGAATTATGTTCCCTGGCACATGGGCGCACGCAAGGTGACGCCCCTACGCCATTTAGGCATGTTTCATTCAGCATTCGATCCAAAAACTTTTTGGGTTGCCATACCTGCTCTACTTCATCCCAACTGGCAATGGCAAGAAAATGACCGCTGCTATCATAAATACGGGCCAGATCGCCTTCTAGTTGGAGTGATGACTGGTCGTGCCGAAAGGGGTTTCCATGCAGTATGCGTTCTGCCGTTTTCTCATCAAGGGAAAGGGCTGGATAGTGTTGCAGTGCATAATCAGGAGGAAAGACGGTGTTTACTAGCGTGCCCTGCTCTACGAATTCCGCCAGTTTCTCCAGAGGAATGCTCTTTTCGAGTGTGAATGGACCACTGCGTGTACGTACCAGGCCAGCGAGATGGGCTCCGTAACCAGTATATTCTCCCATGTCGTAGGCCAGTGAACGAATATATGTCCCCTTGCTACATTCAATATCAAGGGTGAGCAGGGGAGCCTGCCAGTTGACGATATGCAATGCGTAGATTTCGATTGGACGCGCCTCTAGTGTGATCTCCTCTCCCGCCCGTATACGTTTATATGCTGGTTGTCCCTGCAGCTTAATCGCGGAATAGAGCGGTGGAACTTGCATCTGTGAACCCAGGAAATGGGACAATATTTCTTCGAGGCGAGCTAACTTCAGGTCACTGGCATCGCTGGTACGTAGAATGTTACCCTCGGTGTCATAGGTATCGGTGACGACGCCAAAGTGGATTGTTGCCCGGTATGCTTTGCCGCTCTCGCTCAAATATTCTGCAACGCGTGTTCCCAGACCTATGCAGATCGGCAATACTCCACTTGCAGCGGGATCAAGCGTCCCTGCATGACCAACACGCTTTTGCTTGAGCAGCTTGCGTACCTTTGCTACAACATCGTGCGAGGTCATTCCTGTAGCCTTATTGATATTCAGAATCCCATCCATATTTTCCCTTTGCTGGTGCACCAGTTATTAACCCTCCTGTTTTTTGACCTCTTGCTCCAGTTCTGCTATGACCATCATTATTGCTTCGCTTAGTGGCAAGGAAAGAGTAGCTCCTGCTGCACGTGCATGCCCACCACCACCGAAGCGTCCGCAGATTTCGGCTGCATTGTATGGTTCGGCGCTACGTATGCTCAGGCGTGTTGTTTGCAGGTCTCCGTAGCTTTTAAAAAGAACTGCGATCTGCACACCTTCAATATCACGTAATACTGCGGAGAAGTTATCATCCATATCTGCCGTTGCTCCAGTGGCGGCCAGCATTTTGTCGTCTGTGTATGACCAGATGATTTGTCCATTACAGGTCGTCTGAGCTTTCTCGATGACTAGAGCACGAAAGCGCATCTGCACCAGCGGTTGCGTCCGAAAGATGGGTCTGGCAATGGTTTCGGGAATTGCCCCTGCTCGCAGCAGCACTGCTCCCACCTCCATTGTACGGGGGGTGGTGCTGGTGTGCTGAAATGAAGCGGTATCGGTGATGATTCCGGTGAGCAGGCAAGTAGCGGCATCTTTGCTCAGGGGTAACTGAGCTTGCTGCTGGAAGAGGATGAGCAACTCAGCAGTGGCGGCGCTGACCGGGTCAATGATGTTGACACGTCCACAGCCCTGACTGCTGATGTGATGGTCTATATTAAGAATGGTGGCGGAGTCAAGAAAGGCGCGGTGGTGCTCATAGAGTACGCCGTAACGCGTTAATTCGCCAGCATCTAGAGCAATTACGAGGTCGAAGCGCTCATCTCCCAGTGTGGTCTGGAGCGTATCGATGCCAGGAAGAAACTCGAATGTTTTGGGAGCTGGATCTGCACATGCCGGAACGCAGGTTTTGCCCATCGCTTGTAGTATATGTGCAAAGCCTAATGCCGACCCGAGGCAATCTCCATCAGGATGCTGATGGGCGAGCAGTGCAATACGCTGTGCCGGTTCAATCAGCGCCATTGCTTCTTGTACCAGCGTTGCATTTATCTGTTCAGCAAGTCCAGAATTATACAATGTTGTGCTCATTTTGTGCCTCGGACGTTTGCTCTTTTGCACGTTCCTCTTCCTCAATTTTGTTAATCAGATCGAGGATGCGTGCTCCTTCTGCTATCGATGTATCGAGTTTAAAGGCGATCTCCGGCATGTACCGTAAGCTGATCCGGGTTGCCAACTCGTGACGAAGGTAGCCGGTCGCATTTTTCAGCCCTTTCATAGTGGCTGCTTGCTCTTCTGGTGTTCCCATGACGCTTACGAAGATTTTAGAGTGGCGCAGGTCTCCACTCACTTCAACATGAGTAATGCTGGCGAAACCGACGCGTGGATCTTTGACCCTTGTACGTAGCAGATCACTCAGTTCTAGCGCAATGAGTTCGCCCAGTTTTTCTTGTCTATATTGATGTGGCATCTCGCTTATCCTTTTCGCGGTAGGGGCAGAATTCGTTCCTGGTATGGAACTGGCCCTATCCATATCTCATTGGCCCTCTGCCAGGGAGCCACGCAAGCCGATAAATCGCAGGACGCCGTAAACGTAGTCCCTACCCTGGGAAAAACCAATGGATAGGGGTGTGTCCTTGCGACCGCCCGGCGGGGGACTTTCTCGCCAGGAACCTGGCGGTCGCAAGGACACACCCCTATCCCCAATTCCGATCATTTCCCCCGTAAAGGGCGAAGGTCTGACTATGCTCCTGGCTTGACTTTCTCCTGTGAGAATGCTTCGATGATATCACCGACTTCAAAATCGGTAAAGTCTTCCAGGACGATGCCACATTCATATCCACTGGCAACCTCGCGTACATCGTCTTTGCCACGGCGCAGGGACGCGATCTTGCCTTCATGCACCTTCGTTTCTTTACGCATCACACGTGCCTGTGATGAACGTGTCAGCTTGCCATCGGTGATGCGGCAGCCAGCAATGACAGTAATTTTGCCTGCTTTAAAGATCTGCATCACTTCGGCATGCCCATCGATGACTTCGCGCAGCGTGGGTTCGAGCATACCAACCAGGGCGGCCTGAATGTCATCGGTCAGCTTGTAGATGACATTATAATAGCGGATATCGACGCCGTCTTTCTGTGCCTCGCGCTGTGCGGCTCCATCGGCCTTGACATTGAAGCCAATGATGATCGCACCAGAGGCGGCTGCCAGGTGGACATCGGTCTCACTGATGTTCCCGACGCCTTCGTAAATCAGGCGTACCTTGTTGAAGTTCTCTTCGCCTACTTTGGTCAGTGCATTCTTGATAGCCTCAGCAGAACCCTGAACATCATATTTGATGATGAGCTCCATTTCCTTGACTTTGCCCGCTTGCATCTGAGTATAGAGTGTATCAAGGCTGACCTGGCTACTGGCGGCGTTTTCATCGCGCCGTTTCTCGTTTTCCTGCTCCGCACGTTGTTTAGCGGTACGCTCGTCGACGACAGCTTCCAGGTGATCTCCTGCCTGTGGAACCTCTGGCAGCCCGATAATGCTTACCGGCATGCTGGGCGGTGCTTTCTGAATACGTTTGCCACGATCATTAAACATCGCGCGTACTTTTCCTGATATCGCCCCAACCACGATATTGTCGCCCATTTTGAGAGTACCCTGTTGAACCAGAACAGTTGCCGTTGGTCCGCTGTTCTTCTCCAATCTGGCCTCGATAATGACTCCGGTCGCCAATCGGTTTGGATTTGCTCGGATGTCCTGTACCTCAGCTACCAGCAGAATATAATCGAGCAGTTCGTCGATGCCTATTCCTTTACGTGCAGAGACTGGAACACAGACGATCTCTCCGCCGTATTCTTCGATAACCACGTCGATCTCGGCCAGTTGTTGTTTAACGTGGTCGGGATTTGCGTTGGCTTTATCGATTTTGTTGAGCGCAATGATGATCGGCACTTTTGCGGCTCGTGCATGGTCGATGGCTTCACGTGTCTGAGGCATCACCCCGTCATCGGCTGCGACGACGATAATAGCGATATGGGCTCCCTGGGCGCCTCGGGCACGCATGGCGGTAAACGCTTCGTGACCTGGTGTGTCCAGAAAGGTAATCTTTTTGCCATTGAGCTCAACCTGGTAGGCACCGATATGCTGGGTGATACCACCAGCTTCGCCTGCCGCTACCTTTGTTTTACGGATGGTATCGAGCAAGGAGGTTTTACCATGATCGACATGTCCCATAATGGTCACGACTGGTGGAATAACAATGGTGTCGTCATCGTTGCGAGCTGCCATCATCACTTCGTTTGCTGAGAGTTTGCGCTCTGCCTGTGCAGATGACGTGTCTGTGGTCGTGCTTAGCGTTGGCTCAAAGCCAATATCCTGAGCGACCAACGATGCTTTGTCGTATTCAACGATCTGGTTGATGTTGGCAAAGACACCATGCTTGATCAGTCCCCGGATGGCCTCATTGGGTGTAACGCTCAATAACTCGGCCAGATCCTTCACCATGATCTGTTGTGGCAGAGAGATAGGACCTGTTGGTTTCTCTTTGACTACTGGTGCACGGCGTTCATGCGTTTTCTGCGCTGGAGTAGCCGAGCGTCCTCCCCCTGGACGGTTTCCACCACCAGGACGCCCCTGTTGTCCTTGTGGGCGGTTTCCTGCTGTTCCTGTATTACCACCAGGACGCCCTCCTGATCGCTGATACGGGGCGGAATATCCTCCTTGCTGAGTCCCTGTCCCTGGGCCACCGCTCGTTCCACCAGGACGCTGGGGAGCATATCCTGGCCGTTGCGCTGGTGCCTGTTGACCTGTTCCTCCCTGACGATAGGAAGGTGCCGGTCGTGGTCCTCCCTGATACGGAGCAGAGTTGCTTCGTTGCTGTTGATATGGAGCATTATTACTACGCGGTTGAACAGGTGCACTACCCGGGCGTTGTTGCATTGGAGCATTATTACTACGCGGTTGAACAGGTGCGTTACCCGGGCGTTGTTGCATTGGAGCATTGTTGCTACGCGGCTGAGCAGGCAAGGTATTGCTGCGTGGCTGAATGGGTGCGTTACCCGGCCGTTGCTGAACCGTCCCACTGTTACGCGGTGTTGCAGTCTGCCCATCACCTGCCAATCGCTGTCTGGGTGGACGTTGCACTGCCTCTGTTGTATTGTTGGCCCGTTGAGGGGCCGTTGCACTTCCATCCTGTGCTGCAGCAGTTGATGGCTGCGGTGGAGCACCTGATGGAGAGGTCGTTGCCGTATTATCACTGCCATTCTGTATATGAGCCGCTGTTCCTTGCTGACTTTGTGCAGTTCGACGGCGTGTTGTTGGTTTAGTATCTTGCTCCTGGTTGCCTGATTGAGCGCTTTCTGCTTTCGAGCGTGTTGTTGGTTTAGTATCTTGCTCCTGGTTGCCTGATTGAGCGTTTTCTGCTTTCGAGCGTGTGCCTGTTTTCGCACGCGTTCCTGCCGGTTTGGCCTGCTCAGTGGCATCTGGGAATTCAGATGTGTCTCTCATGAAGAAGACTCCCTTCTATCTGTTGATGCGCCACAAGTGGCGCTGGAAATCTCTCTTCACAGCCATAAAAAAGGTCTGTCGCCTTTCTTGCATAGAAGAAAGGGGACAGACCCTCGTTGGTGCAGTGGCAGGCATGCCTCAGTCTGCGCTCTCTGGCGTAGTGGCTATGGTTGTTATAAAATCATAGCTGATCGCTCCGCAAACATCGCTTGCTATAACTGCCCTTTAGACGAGGGGCTGTGTCTCTATCAAGAGTAGAGATAAAATGACGCATTGCTTCTTTCAATCCTCATCCAATCTCACGATTAGATGTTAGTATTGAATATTTCCTCTCCCTCCTTAAACAGGAGAGGGACAATCTACACAGTCTCAGTATATCGTACTCAACCGAGACTTGCAACGGGCGCGATAAATCTGGCCCCTACCCACGGGCGCGATAAACCTGGCCCCTACACGGATGCGGAATTGTCGTTCCCTTTTTTGCGGGTAGATGGACTCTTGACTGCAATTGTTGTAGCAGGTTCGTCCTTTGGTAACGTTGCAATATAAGCATCCAGTTCTGCACGATCCTCTGCGGAAAGTGTGAGCTCAAATTCCTGTTCGAGTCGGTGCTTCTTGATCGCGTTCTCCCAGCATGAGCGACGGGCACAGAGATAGGCTCCGCGCCCCGACTTCTTGCCGGTAGCATCAATCTGCACATGCCCATCGGGCGTGCGCACAACGCGCAGAAGTTCACGCTTCGATTTCGTGTCTCGACAGGAGATACAGGTGCGCAACGGTACGTGCTTTTGCCGCTTCGGTTGTTTACTTGCTATCTTTGCCATACACGCCCCTTCTACTCCCTGTCATATAAATGAGAATTATGTCTACCACCGCCACGTCCGGAGGAACGTCGTGGGCTGTTGTTATCGCTTCTTTCGTGTCGTCCGCCGTGGGAACGGTCGCGCCGTGCCGAGTGAGTTGCGACAGGTTCCTGGTATTCCTCTGCTGGTTCGTCGTAGTGTTCGCCCTCAACAGGTTTTGTCACGTCGACGCGCCAGCCAGTCAGTTTGGCAGCAAGGCGAGCATTTTGTCCATCTTTGCCAATGGCAAGAGACAACTGCTTCTCTAGCACTGTGACGACCGCTGTATGGTCGCTCTCTCTCAGCTCAACCTTGAGTGGCTTGACCGGGCTGAGCGAGTTAGCGACGAAGGTAGCAGTGTCAGGGCTCCACTGAATGATATCAATTTTTTCATCGTTCAGTTCGTGCACAATATTATTGATGCGCGAACCTCGCACACCCACGCAAGAGCCAATCGGGTCAAGACCCTCCTGGCGTGCCATAACTGCTACCTTTGAACGGCTACCCGGCTCACGTGCAATGCCTTTGATCTCGATGGTCCCTTCATAAATTTCAGGAACCTCCGATTCAAACAAACGGCGTACCAGATCGCGATGTGTGCGCGAAACAAGAATCTGGAGCATCCGTCCCTGCACACGCCGCACATCATAGACATAGACACGCAGCTTCTGCCCGGTGCGATACCTTTCAGTTCCAACTTCTTCACTGATAGGCATTACGCCATCAACTTTGTCGGCCTTGTCAAGGTCAAAATCAAGCAGCCAGCCGCGAGTGGGATCTTTGCGTGTGAGAGTGCCAAGGCGGATTTCGCCGACCCAGTTTTTGATCTGGTCGTAGAGATGCTCATGCTCTGCCTCACGAATCCTTTGCAATATGACCTGTTTGGCCGTTTGAGTTGGAATACGTGAGAAAATGGATGATGAATCGACATCAACAAATTGCCCAAGAGCAGCTTTGGGGATGCTAAGCTGCGCCTCTGCCAGAGAAACTTCCTCGTTGGGATCTTTTACCTGGGCTACCACTCGTTTCGATGCCCATACATGCACCTCACCGTTTTTGTCTACTTCGATGCGGACGTTCTCTCCGCCCCCGAAGCTTTTGCGGTAAGCTGCTAGCAAGGCATTTGCTACGGTTTCCATTACCACTTCGCGGGGTAGTCCTTTTTCGGCAATCAACTGCGCAATTGCAGCCTGAAATTCGCTCCTCATATGCCATAATCCTCCCGCTGGTGTCTAGTAGAAACTACTTTAATTTGTTCGTGTGCAAAGAAAAAAAGTCTCTGGCAAACAGAAAAGTGGGGATCGACCCACTTTTCTCAAAAAAGATTTTCTTAATTCTTCACGTATTATAGCATGTAGTAGCCCCTTTGGCTAGTGGCTACAAGCACGGTTTTCAGTCCAAATTAAAGTTTTCGCAAATTACTACACGATTGTGACTCTACATAAAGATGCTTACAATCGCTTTTTTCTCTTATCCTGTATAACATTTTTGAACCGTTCAATATTCCCGTTTAGTGCTCCCTGGAAACGCGCAATTCGCCTCCATACAAAGCATGTTTGAGAATATCGTTACTATGCTCCAGTGTATGCTGGTAGGTTTTGCTGATGACCCAGCGTAATGTGACCTGTCCCCACACTGTCTCTCGCGTCTCTTCCCAATACTCCAGGTGCAAAGCGTGTGAGAAGAGCCACCTGTTCTTTTCTGCTCTCGCGAAACCTTTCCTTATGTATGCTTTCCTTATAAACAGCATCCAGCGAATACGGTGATCTTTAATGATCGTATTCGCTGGATGCTGTTCATAAGGTCGTGACGGTACTATACAGAACTCTATAGATACAAAGACGTTCTAACCACTATGGATGAGTCCATGTGTAAATTCCTGTATCGTACTGAAGTCCGTTCCTCTGGTATGTAAACGAGTACCGAAGCACGGTTCCAGAACTTATCCCGCTGATGCTGTATTCCCAACGGGACTTGCTACTGTTGTAAGTCATGTAAACATTCTGTTGCACGTTACCGCCTACGATGTAGTGCACGATCACATAACCAGCCGTCCAATCACAAGGTCGGAACCAGGGCAGAGCTGTGGTTGAACTTGAACTCACCACGCCTGCTGTGAAAGTGCTTGAACATGAGGTTGGTGTGGCTGTCGGTGTTGGTGTGGCTGTAGAACCACTTGATGTGAAAACGTGGACGTAGCTAACATTCATAGGTACGCCAGATTGTGTTGACCTGGTTGGACCTCCATTATTACCGCTAGTATCAAATGCTGCGGGGAAGGCTCCACCCATCGCAACGTTAAGGATAATGAAGAAGCCATGATCAACCGCGTTGGCCCATGTGGTTGCATCGACCTGACTGGCATTTACGGTGAAGAAGTTGGTCCCGTCCAGATACCAACGGATCTGCTCGGGTGAGACGCTGCGGTCAACTTCTACCCGGTAGGTATGGTACGCGATCTGACAGCCTGAGCATGCATGCCGCCCGCTTCCGAGGCCGGTTGTTTCATTACATGGACCGCCCGGATCGACGCCGCAGTGCAATGTGGCGAACTCAGAACTCAGCCCGTTGATATCCTCCATTGTATCAATCTCACCGATGCGTGGCCAGTTCGTCGCTCCAACTGGACGCGCCGCTGCGCCCATCATCCAGAACGCAGGCCAGTACCCGAGAGCAGCCGTGCCTGAGATGTCAGGTTGTTGGATAGATGCTTCAACTGCCAGCTTACCACCCGCTGGTGCTGCGAAGTCTGTGCGTTGTGTCTCAATACGTCCTGAAGTCCAGGCACCGCTTGAACTACGAATTGGCTTAATCACAAGGTGTCCGCTACCGTCTTGATAGACGTTGGATGTGCTGCTCGACATCGTCTCAACCTCGCCTGTACCCCAGTGCGCAGCCCCTCCAGGATAGCTCGTGCCAGTGTCGTAGAGCCAGTTGGAGGTATTGACGCCTGTTCCAGCTCTGCCGTTAAAATCGTCGCCCCAGATCTGCGTCCAGGATGCTGCCGCTCGCGCTGTAGGGGTCTTGCCAGATAGGACGAAGGTGAGAGCTAGAAAAACCAGGGATCCAAGGATAAGGAATGTGGCTGCCAGAAAAGGTAGCCGCATACGTTGCTGATGGGAACTGCCGGAGTTCCTGGGTGAAAACATCTGCATTGATAGTTCCTTTCTTGAGATTGCATAGGGACGGCGTAAAAAAACTGCTCATGTAAATACAACAACAAGACGGCATGACAACATGTTATGAAACGTGTATGGCAAATGTAAATGTATTTGCTTTCTCTGCCTGAAGACAGGTGGAGAAGCCTCAGGGATTTGTTGAGAGAGGGCGGAGTGCGCCACTCGATGCACGCATTACCAGGCTTGTTGCCAACTGGACACGGATAGGATGATCCATAGTGAGATTTTCAAGAGGACCATCTGATACTTGCGGCGGGTATGCTACCAGGCGTTCTGTATGAGCACGATGATCCGGATCAATCATCGTTAAAAGAATTTCGCAGGCTGTGTATCCCATTTCAGCGAATGGTTGTCGAATAGTCGTGAGAGGAGGTTGCTTATGAGCTGAGAAAATATTATCATCAAAGCCAATAACAGCTATATCTTCTGGTATTCGTATGCCCTGTTGTTCTGCGACTTCCAGAACCCCGTATGCCATCTGGTCGTTTCCGACAAAGATTGCATCGGGCCATGCGCTTTTGTCGCGTGAGAACAGGGTTGCAGCGCATTGGCGTCCACTACTTGTTTCAAAATTTCCCTGAAGTAGTAGTGCGGGATCAGGAGTAATCCCGGCGTCCTGTAATGCCCGGCAGTATCCCTGCAAGCGCTCGCTGGAGCAATAATAGTTTTGATGTCCAAGAATATGAGCAATGCGCCTGTATCCAAGTTGCAGAAGATGTGCGGTGGCCTGATAGGCGCTTTCAACGTTATTGATGCCGACCCAGGGAATGCAGCCCGGTTTTTCCTGATCGTCGATCATTACCAGGGGAAGTCCTTGCTGGAAACGCGTGGTGAGATGCTGTGAAAGCGCTCCAGGGAAGATTGCGAGCAGGCCCGATATCATTCTCATAGCCAGAATGCGGTCAAGAACATCGGAGTGATTTCGTTCATTGCTGATGCTATAGAGCACCATTTCGTATGGAGTATTCTCAATATATCTGGCAACACCGCCCAGAATTGCCGGAACTGCAGGCCACGTCAACGGGGGAGCAAGTACACCGATTAAGTGTAATCGCCCACCAGCTAATCCTGTCGCAGTAGCATTGGGGACGAAATTGTGTTCTTGTATGATACGTGTAACGCGTTCGCTCAACTCTGCATTAACGGATGGGTTATGGTTTAACACTCTGCGATACTGTGGCCTTAGAGACCCCCGCCAGGCGTGCGATATCTTGAATGGTCAGTTTCTCTTGCATACTACGTTCCTGCCTCCTTGCAATGAACGGATGGAGATACGTGCGGCGCCAACTCTAGCGAGGCGCTTCATAATGAAACTATAACCAAGAAACCGGTTTCTGTCAAGTCATAATACTTGTTTCCTAAAAGTTGTTCACTTTTCTCTCAGTCAGATCGCCTGGATAGTAGAGGTACTGAATAGTGGTGGAGCAGACAAGTATGCTTACAGGCAACCTTGAGCGGCCTTGTGATATACTCGTTTGTGAGTATATAAGAGACTGGTTAGTCGAAGTAATCGGCATATAAGGAGTGGAAAGATGGCAGTGTCGCATCTGAATGAGGACGAACAGGCGCTCATTGAAGCTATTCGGGAGATTGCGGAGCAGCGTGTAGCCCCACGTGCCGCTGAAATAGATCATAGCGGAGAGTTCCCCTGGGACATGAAAGAACTGCTTGCGCAACAGGATATCCTGGCCATGCCATTTCCGACAGAATATAGCGGCATCGGAGCAAGTGAGCTTGCCATTGTAAGGGCGATTGAGGAACTTTCCCGTTGTTGCGCAACGACAGGTTTGCTACTGGCCGTACAGCAACTGGGAGCGACACCGATTCTGTTGGGTGGCAACGAGGAGCAGAAACGCAAATACTTTCCTACTCTCGCGAGTGGCGAGTGGCTGGCGGCTTTTGGCTTGACCGAGGCTGGCTCGGGCTCGGATGCCGCGGCAATGCGCACGCTTGCCGTACGCAAAGGCGATAAATATATCCTCAATGGATCGAAGCGCTTCATTACGAATGGTGGCCTGGCCCAGGTCAATTCGATTTTTGCGATGACTGACGTAGAGAAGGGGACGCGTGGTATCAGTGCCTTTATCGTTGAGAAAGATTTTCCTGGATTCTCCGTTGGCCGCATCGAGGAGAAGATGGGCATCAAAGGTTCGCAGACTGCTGAACTGATCTTCAACGATTGTGAGGTCCCAGTTGAGAATCTCATTGGTCGCGAGGGCGACGGTTTCAAGATCGCTATGATGACGCTAGATCGCACGCGCCCCGGTATTGGTGCTCAGGCCCTTGGTATTGCTCAAGGGGCGTTGGAGCTGGCAGTTTCCTACTCAAAACAGCGTATCCAGTTTAATCATCCCATTGCCGAGAACCAGGGCATCCAATTTATGCTGGCGGATATGGCAACAAAGGTTGAAGCTGCACGTCTGCTGGTCTATAACGTAGCCGAGCTGATTGATAGTGGCGAAAAGCACTTCAGCCAGTATTCCGCTATGGCAAAGATGTTTGCCTCAGATGCAGCCATGGATGTGACCAACGATGCCATTCAGGTGTTGGGTGGTTATGGGTACATGAAGGAATATCCCGCTGAGAGAATGATGCGCGATGCAAAGATCACACAGATCTATGAAGGCACCAATCAAATACAGCGCCTGGTTATTGCGCGTGCTCTGCTCTCAGATGTCTGAGGTCTATCCCCATGCCTGGAAGGCAGGAGTTTTACGCTGCATCCTGATAACCAGTTGATCAAAAGGAAAAGGACATTTTAATGGACTCGTCAGCACGAAAAGAACTGCTGGATATTTACAATACAACACGAACCATTGCAGTAGTAGGAGCCTCAGGAAATGAGGAGAAGGCTGCTCACCTGATTCCTCTCTATCTGCAAAGTCAGGGATATCGCATTCTACCAGTTAACCCCCATGGTGGCGAACTCTTCGGCGAATCCGTCTATCGTGCGCTTACAGATATTACTGTGCCAGTAGACGTGGTGAATGTGTTTCGCCCTTCTGAGGAGACGCCCGAGATTGCCCGTGAAGCCGTCAAGATAGGGGCAAAAGTGCTCTGGCTCCAACTCGGCATCGCGTCTGCGGAGGCCAGGCAAATTGCCGAAGCAGCAGGCCTCAGCGTCATAATGGATCAGTGTATGGGCGCGATGCATGGCGCTCTTGGCCTCGGTCCCGGCCCCCATGTCCCAATGGAGACCTGGAAGCATAAAGGGCGATAGGACATTTAGCAGCCTCGTGAAAACGCGATATGTATGGTCCACATTTACGATGTCCAGCGTATGGGCCAGGTTGACGGCGCCCAGTGTAGGGGCCGCGTTTACGACGCCCAGGAGCCTATCTATGGAAATCATCATTTTTGCAGGTTTACAGGCATCAGGGAAAAGCACATTCTTTCGTACTCATTTTGCAGTAACCCACGTGCTTGTAAGCAAAGATCTTTTGCGCAATAACAAGCAACCTTCTCGTCGGCAGTACCAGCTCATCGAAGCAGCTCTCCAGGCTGGTTCTTCTGTTGTCGTCGATAATACCAATCCTACACTTGAAGATCGGGCTGAACTAATCCAACTGGGACGTACATATAGTGCTGAAACCGTGGGTTATTATTTTGTGCCACAGATAAGTCAATCCCTCGCTCGTAACAAGCAACGCACGGGCAAGGAGAAAGTGCCGGATGTGGCTATTTTTGCGACCATGAAGAGATTTGTTCCTCCCGATTATAAAGAAGGGTTTGATGTGCTATTCTATGTATCTGCTAATGATGATGGAACGTTCAATGAGAGTTGTGCGCTGAGGAAAATGAATGGACAGTAATGAATTTGAAAAAAGGATGCGTGCCCTTGAATATTTTCATGGGTTACGTTGTTTGCCAGGTGCCTGGATAGTGCTACGTCTCGATGGACATGGCTTTACTTGTTTTACTGCAACTGGCTTTGAGAAACCAATTGATCTTCATTTTCAGGATATGATGCGCAAAACTGCTAGAGCGCTTTTAGAAAAATTACATGGTATTTATGCTTATACCGAAAGTGATGAGATTTCCATTTTGTTTCGTCAGGATTGGAATTTGTTTGATCGTGAAGTAGAGAAAATCGTATCGCTTTCTGCAGGTATTGCCAGCGCTACATTCACGCTTGCTTGTGGGCAAATTGTGCACTTTGATAGTCGTATATGGATGGGAGCAAATAAAGATCAGGTCGTTGATTATTTTCGGTGGCGTCAGGAGGATGCAAGTCGTTGCGCCTTGAATGGCTGGTGTCACTGGACATTGCTCAAGGAAGGCAAGACTCCTGCTGAGGCTATGGAAATACTCAAAAGTAAACCTCTTTCTTTTAAGCAAGAGCTACTCTTGCAGCGAAACATCAATTTTGACGATCTGCCGCTATGGCAACGCCGTGGAACTGGTCTTTATTGGGAGCAGTATGAGAAAACTGGTTTCGATCCAATACGTAATATTGAGGTAAGAGCTATTCGTCGTCGCCTCAGGGTTGACGAAGAGTTACCGACAAAAGAAGCTTATGGATCGTTTATTCGCAATATTTTGGATGCGCATTCGATGCAAAAATTGTAAGTTTGTGCATGATCATCAAAAGCAAGGCGTCGATCCATGAGCAATGTTATATTAGTAAACTCGACTCACAACGCTTCTATCGATGCTCTACTATGCGAATTCATCACACTTCTAAATACACGTTTTCCAGACTATATTCATAGCTATTACATAGAAGGCAGTTACGCTGACAATAGCCGCATAACTACCAGTGATATCGACTTACTGATTATATTCAAAGAGAAATTTTCCAACGAGCAGGTACGAACAGAGACTGAAGCGTTAGCTTTTCGATGTGCAGCCCCTTACTCTTTCGAGCTCGATGTCATAGTGCTCAACGAGCAAAGTTTGTCAGGAGGCATTTCTCCTAATTTTAAGATGGGTAGCTTGCTACTTTATGGTCAAGATATTCGTTCACAGATCCCCTTGATGCCGCTTATTGAGTGGACGCGTGATCGTATGCATTCATCCTGTTGGCGTACTGTGCATCTTTTCAATCGTGCGCCAGTGATCACCTATCCTGTGGACTATCCCGTTCCCTCTGCGGAGTTCTATGGGTATGACGCACGCAAACTTCGTCTTCCCACTGGGCAAGAGGTGAACTGTACACGTGACCTTATTCGCCTTGTTGGCTGGTCCGCGACTGCAATCATTGCTTTCAAAGCAGGTCGTTATATCGCACGTAAAAGTGATTGCCATAAAATTTATCAAATGTGTTTTCAAGATGAATGGGGCCAACTTCTGCAAGATATCTATGAGCAATGCAGAGGACGTTGGAACTACCTTATCCCTGAAGATCATGAGGAGCGTGAGGTGTTGCGCTCGATCTGTGAACGTACACTTGCGTTTGAAAATCATTTCCTGAGCATCTATAAGCAGTTCTTGTTAGCAGAATTTCAGGATGCTGATGAGCAGGCGCTCTTGCATACATTATGGGTGCTTAGCCAGATTGTTTTTCAAGATAGAGAGATTAAAGAGGCTGTACAAGCATTGACGGAAGATCGTCGTGTTGCGATAAGGGATGCTGCCCAATCTATACAGGCCTTTTTCCATGAATGGTGAGCGTAGGGCGTCAGCATGAGCCAGGCTCCTGGCAATGGAACTCACCGGGAAGCGTGCGCACAACTTCACAGCAATGGAATTGGCTCAAAAGACAACCTTTTTCTCGTTTTTTCACTCTATTCTTAGAGAAGGTTAAACAGGAGGAGAGGATATGCAGCTACAAGGAGACGGAGACCTGGTGGAGTTGACCAGATCTGGCAACAAAGAGGCATTTGGGGAACTCATCGAACGCTATGAGCCGATGGCAAGGCGAATTGCTTTCGGCGTGGTGGCTCAGGAAGACTGGGTACAGGAGATAACACAAGAAGCATTCCTGGCGGCGTATCTCTCGCTCAACCAGCTCCGTGAGCCTGAACGTTTCAAAACCTGGTTCTACAGTATTGTATTGAATGGTGCTCGGACTTTCCTCAAAGAGCGAAAACTGAACCCACTCTCTTTGGAGAGCATGATAGGAGGTATGTATTGCGAACTCCTCCCTTTCTCTGATGCTGTGGTCGATCCACAAGAGGTCGCCGAGGAACAAGAGCTGCACCATCTCCTGCTTAGTGCTGTGCATGCCCTTTCTCCAAAAGAGCGAGCCGCAACACTCCTCTTTTACTATCAACAACTCAGCCTGCAAGAAATTGCTGCCATCTTAGGAATTTCCGTAACAGCAGTCAAAAGCCGCCTGTTCAAAGCACGCAACCACCTGCGGGAGCAACTCTTACCGATCTCTGAGGAAGCACAACAAGCACGCAAATCTACTGAAAGGAAACAGCATATGGCAAAGGTTATCATCACCGCCGTCAGAAAGAACTTTCTTACTGATCAGCGGGTCGTCATCTTATGGGATGAGGTAGGACGCCGCTCCATCTTCATCTGGATTCCGAAAATGGAGGCCCTGGTCATCGCAGTGGGGCTTACAGGTATCACTGCTCCAAGACCGACGATGGCTCACTTCATGGCAAATGTCTTGAAGGCGACAGGGGTGCAGTTAGAAGAAGTCCGTATTGAAGCGTTGAAAGATAATATCTTCTATGCGGTGGCAAAAGTGCGCAATGGTGAGTTGGTGAGTGATGTCGATGTTCGACCAAGTGATGCATTCGGTCTTGCTCTACAGATGGAATGTCCTATCTTTGTGGCTGAGGACGTCCTCGAAAAATACGGTACTGTCGTTCCTGAAGGCAAGACGGTGGAGCTTTTTTTTGCTGAACAATGGCTCGAACGTGAGGGAATCACGCTACCAGAAGGGAAAACAGTGCAGGTTAAGCATGACAAAGAGCAACAACGAACTGCTATTTTGCAAGAAATGGAGGAGTTCATGAACCCGGCTCATCAGCAGACGCCTCCCACTACAGAGGAACGAGAGCAAGCCAAACAGCGCTATCTTGCATTTTTGATGAGAGAGAATGCCTAAAAAGGCACACGAAGGCATTACCACGAGCCAGACAGGTGTCATTGGACATGCTTGCAATAGCGTTTATTACGTCAGGCGTCGAGTCGCATTTGCGATGCCATCTAAAGGGCGTATCAGAACCTTATCGATGCGCCTGCCATCCATATCCACAATTTCAAAGACGAATTTGTCAATGGTCACACTGTCACCTACCTTTGGAATGCGACCCATGTATGCGAGGATCATACCAGCGAGAGTTCTATAGCCACGATCCTCTTCATCGTTCTCAGGCAGGCCAAGCTTCTCGCGCACTTCCTCTTGCGGTACCATAGCATCAACCAGCCAGCTACCGTCAGCTCGTGCTACAAAAGCATTATGTTCTGGCTCATCATATTCATCTTGAATCTCACCGACAAGCTCTTCCAATACATCCTCCAGTGTGAGTAGCCCAACGATCTGACTGTATTCGTCAATGACGATAGCCAGATGGATGCCCTTGCGCCGGAAGGTGGTCAGCAGGTCGTCAACATGCTGGTAGGCGGTGACAAAGAATGGTGGACGCGCTAATTTCTTGAGATCCGTGTTTTCATCATTATTCTGTGTGAGCAGCAGATCCTTGGCATAGATAACTCCTACAATATTATCGAGCGATCCCTCGTAAAGTGGGAGCCGTGTAAAGCCAGTTTCCCTGAAAGTCTTGATGACCTCTTGCAAAGGGGTACCAACTTCTACTGCTACGATATCTGTACGTGGCTGCATAACTTCGCTAACTGTGCGGTCAGTAAAACGGAAGACGCGGTTGATAAACTCCTCCTCTTCGCTCTCGACGGTGCCGCTTACAGCGCCCTCGCGTGCAAGGTAGACGATATCTTCTTCTGTAACAGAAGATTTCCTGGCTTGACTTTGTCCGATCAAACGCAAGACCAGATTAGTTGAAAAATTCAGAAAGGAGATGGCCGGTCTTAGTACAACTGATAAACTGGTCATAAAAGGCGCTGTACGAGTGGCAAGGCGTTCCGCTGATTGTAAACCCAGGCGCTTGGGCACGAGCTCTCCCACTATCAGTGAAAAGTAGGCAACGAGTAGAACGACGCAGGCCAGTGCGAGCGTGTTCGCGTATGGTTTCAGAAGAGGAACCTGAGTGAAAAGAGTTGCTAAAGGTCCACTGAGACTGGCACCACTGAATGCGGCTGCCAATGTATTGATCAAGGTCATTCCTACCTGGACGGTTGCCAGAAAGCGATCAGGATTTTCGGCCAGTTCAAGCGCCTGTTTCGCACTTTTTTGCCCATCATCGATCATTTGCTGCAAACGACTGCGTCGCGCTGAGACAATAGCGATCTCGGCTGCGGCGAAAAAGCCATTTGCCAGCAGCAAAATAAAGGTTAGCGCGATCTCAGGCCAGAGAAAATTAGACATTTACGAACACCTTATATGTACTGAAGTATTTCTTTTTACACGATTGGAATTCTTAACGTGATACATTCTAGCATAAAATAGGTTGGAGCCTGCTCTTTTCATGCACAAAACGGTTCGTAAAACCAGGATCAGAACGCAGGTTTGCGTGCAGAAATTTGATAGCTACCAGGCGCTGGCAGAGCCACCTGTCTATTGACTCCCCGTTGCATTTGAAGCGGGAGAGGTATTTCCACACACAGAAGCTGGTATGGGGAGTCCGGCAGTAAGGGCCTTATTCATCAGCTTCCAGAAATTTGCATCAGCGGTACGGATATCATTGCTTCCAAGAGTGACTGGTTCACACTCACCATTGAGCACATTGGCTTTTTGCACCACAATGGTACCGGAAAAAAACGTGAGATTGTAATCAGCGATAACATATTGGGGACAGATCTGATCGGCAGCTGCGGGAGGCAAAGAAAGCATGTCGCTATACAGATCCTGTACAGGTTGGAGTTGGGTGACCATTACATGAGCCGTTATATGGCTGCTCATGCCGGTAGTACGCGTAATTTCTAACCGATCTGGCGTAAGGCCATTAGTGGTCATTTTTGTTGTGAAGAGAGTATTAGAGAAAAAAGATAGAAATACTGCTAAAATAAATAAAAGTGGATGTATCGATTTCATGGACATTCTCCTTTTCTAAGATACACAAAACAGCAGCAACTCTCCCGTTCTTCGTTTCTGGAATCCATCGTCCACCGCGTTTTATTCTTCATTCACGCTATTTAGCATTGTAAGCTTGATAGGGCGAGCGAATGGGGCGACACCTGGAATTGCCCTTCACCAGGCAGGGCGTAGTGAAGTATGAGCGATGAAATGACGACCCTCTCCAGGGTAATAGTAATATAGGTACCAAGACTATGAGAGGTGAAACTGGTGAGTTTCAAAGCTGCGGCACCCTTCATACTAAAGTTGATAAAGTAGTAGCCTGTCCATTGATTTTGCCCCGTACTAAGACCCTGGGGGTCCAGATCGGCTCCCGTGAATAGTGGTTTCCCATGGGCAATAGTTAACGGGTAGAGAAGAGGATTAAAGCGGGAGTTGGTTGGCACATAAGTCGAACCTGTACTCCAGATTTCGAGCGCACCAGGTTTGAGCAACAGTTGAATAAGCTGTTGTTGACTACAATTAGTGGGAGGGGTAGGGGTAACGACGGAATTGTGCCTGGCGTGTCCTTTGTCCAGTGTATATCTGGCCTGGACGCTTGCAACAGGGAAGAACTGCCTACCTTTTCCCGCATCAAGCCGGAAGGCCGCTAAGGGTAAACTAAGAGCGAGAACAAGAAGAAACAAGAGAAAGAGAAGTGGTCTTTTGTGCATTGTTTGACTTCCTTCCACTATCGGAAAACTCCGGAGTTGAAACCGCCGGAGTGCTACGAAAAGAGTATATTGCCCTTTTCCGACAAAGAAACATCTCAATTGTTTTTGTATGGATATTATTTTTCATGAGGGTGAAAATACATGTCTATTGCTAAGATATTGGTACATACAAACACATCATTAACTGCCAGACTCCTCACAGGGATTTTTTGCCTGGGCTGGTGTCTTCAGCTTATTGGCCCTGATATACGTGGGTTGCGAGCTTGATTGGCAACGTAATATGAAATGCGGTTCCGTTTCCTGGCTTGCTTTCAACCCAGATGCGGCCTTCATGCATCTGTACAATCTGCTGTGCTATCGCCAATTCCAGACCGTTGCCCTGGATATAGTGTGTTTTTGCTGAATAAATATGACTATCGGGAGCAAAGATGGCTTCCAGGGCATCTTGAGGAATGCCGACTCCCTGATCCTGTACAACGATATGGATAGCGTTAGTTTCCTGACCACTCTTCAGGGAAATTTCACTGTGAGCAGGGGAATATTTTACGGCATTGGAGACGAGACTGGTTGCGAGTTGCATTAACTTATCATCATCACCCTCAAACTGAGGCAAAGACTCATCTATATCCAGTCGGAGTGTATGATCAGGCGCAGTCAACACCATGCGTTCAGCAACCTCTTCAAGAATTCTATTGATATCAATTTTGCTGAGATGCAAGCCTATTTTCCCTGATTTCAAGCGTTCGAGGTCGAGCAGTTTAGTAATCATACGATTAAGGCGTAGCGCGTCGGCGTTAATATCGTTGGCATATTCCTTGACCTCTGTGACATCGAAGACCTCGTCGCGTAAGAGTTCACTGAAACCCTGAATGCCTGTGAGGGTTGTACGGAACTCATGACTCACTATCGCAATAAAATCACTCTGTACCGTATTGACCTGCTCCAGACGGATATTGGTCTGCTGGAGAGTAGAAAGCGAAGCCTCCAATTGTTCGGAGAGCAAGAGTTGCTCTTCCAGTTGTTTGCGCTGAGAGATATCTTCGATGATACAGATGACGCCATCCAATACGTCATTTTTCAGATAGACAGGCGACATTGTGAGACTGACCCATACACTGCTTCCATCCTTGCGTAAATAGCGCGTCTCTCGCATATGTGGCATGGAAGCACTGGTAGTCAGAGTAGAACGGAGATAGGCTATATCTGCTTGTGCACCTTCGAGATGGGTAGTATCCAGAAATCCCTGCTGCAATAGCTCTGCGCTTTCATATCCAAGCATCTCACAAAAATGGCGGTTCATCTGTTGCAAGTTTCCTTGCGTATTCATATATGCCATAGCGACTGTGGTCTGCTCAAAGATCGCACGAAAACGTCTCTCCGCAGCCAGAATATTTGGTGTACTGGAAGGATGTTCTGTTGTGTGATCCGATGTGTGGAGTCTTTGACGATGCATTACTATTAATCCTCTAGATTAGCAGATAGGCTACCTTCTAAAAACTGGGACTTTCTCTTCAGTATACCGGTCATAGAGAAACCCATGCATACACTGCAAAAAATACCTTGCTCCGGAAAGTGTTTTGACCAGTTGACTATCATGAGTATAAGGATAACAGAACTGTGTTGGAGATGATTAGTGAGGTTGAATGATCCATGCACCAACCATCAAATGTGCAGTTGCAATGTGTCTCTGGGTCAATGGAAGGACAAACCTTTTCCCTTGTTAAAGATATATTGACCATTGGACGCAAGGAGAGCAACGATATTCAGACTGATGAGGGCGATCTCTCCGTTTCGCGTCAACACGCGCAATTTCTGTGCACGAATGAACGCTGGATCGTCAAAAATGTCTCAAGCTCGAACAACATGCTTGTCAATCAGACGGTATTGCAGCCAGGTCAGAAGCTGCCATTACAAGATCATGATTCTATCCGATCGGGCGCCAATAACACCTTTCTCTTCCTGACGCGCCATTTCGCAGCACGTGCCGCGAATCTAATAGATAGTGAAGGCAATGGCGATAGTGTAGCGTCTCAAATGGCCTCTATTCCCGCACAGGAAAAGACATTCCGGACAGGTTTGTCCACACTCGAAGTAACAACCAATATCAACTCAGAGCACCAACATTTTTCCTTTCCGCCACATAAGCAAGTTATCAACATTGGACGTGCACCAGCGCCTGCGAATGATCTCGTTATCGACGAACTGGTGGTTTCCGCGCACCACTTACAGATTAGATGCGAAAACGACAAGTTCGTGCTTGTCCATCAAAAAACGACGAATGGGCTTCTCTATCAAGGCAAACAGTATGATGGCAATGAAACGTTCACACATGTCATGAGCAACGGCGACGTGTATCGTATTGGGAACGAATATGGCACCCTGGTTACGCTGACCTATCATGATGGGACGGGCATTCCGCTGCGGTCCGTACCAGATATCCCACCAATCACGCTTGGAACAGAAATTATCTCCATCGGGCGTTATCCTACCAATACAGTCGTGCTGACACATCCACAGGTTTCAGGCAACCACGCCCATCTGGAATACTTCAACACCGGCCATCGTATTATCGATCTGAACAGTACCAACCACGTTTATGTTAACGGCCAGCGTGTGAGTAGCACCCAGCTCAATCCACTGGATGTCATTCGCATCGGCCCCTATGATCTTCTCTACACGGAGACGCACCTTATCCAGCGCAGCAGTAGCAAAAGCATCCGCGTCGATGCCATCAACATCATGCAGTACGGTGATAAACAAAAACCGTTGCTCACAATATTTCCTTAACTATTCCTAGTGGCTCGTTTGTCGCCTTTGTGGGAGGCTCCGGTGCTGGGAAGACGACGCTGATGGATGCCCTCAATGGGACGCGACCAACCGCGCAAGGCAACATTCTCTATAATGGTGAGGATTACTACGCTACCCGTGCCACTTTTAGCACTCAGCTTGGGTATGTCCCGCAATTCGATATCATTCACAAAAACCTGACCGTCGAGCGTGCTCTGTACTATGCTGCAAAACTTCGCTTGCCCGGTGATACCACAAATCAGCAAATCGAAGAGCGTCTCAAAGAGGTGATGGATGCAGTGAACATTACCCCGCGCCGCACACTGCTGATCAAAAAACTGTCGGGCGGCCAGCAGAAGCGCGTCTCGATTGCGCTGGAATTGCTCGCCAAACCCAACATCTTATATCTGGATGAACCTACCTCGGGCCTGGACCCCGGCCTGGATCGCAGCATTATGTCCATGCTACGCACTATTGCAGATAAAGAAGGCCACACCATCATTCTGATTACGCACGCAACCAACAATATCAATAATTGTGACTATCTCTGCTTTCTGGCTCCTGGTGGCTATCTGGTTTACTTTGGTCCACCCGCTGAAGCTAAAACGTATTTCGGGCAGCCCGATTTCGCTGATATTTATAGTGCATTAGAGCCTACCGAGGTTGATGCCCACATTCCGCAGAAGGCCGAAGCGCGTTTCAAGTCATCGCCCCAATATCTGCAATACGTGGTGCAACCGCGCACCCAACTCTCATACATTCCACTGAGCAGAAGCATAGTAAGCAAGCCGCAGCACCACAATTCCTGGAACCAATTCATCCTTCTCTCTTTACGTTACCTGGAATTGCTCAGGAATGACCGCACGAACTTGCTCGTGTTGTTACTACAAGCTCCTATAGTTGCGGTTCTCCTGATGTTGCTTATTCAGTTTCTGCTTAAGCCAGTATTTATTCACCCGCCCTCACCTATTGCACAGGAGCTACTATTTATTCTGTCTTTTGTGGCGACCTTTTTCGGTTGCAATAATGCGGCCCGCGAAATCGTCAAAGAGGTCAATATCTATCAACGCGAGCATATGGTAAATCTGGGTGTGATCCCCTATGTGTGCTCGAAAGTGGTAATCCTGGGCATCCTTTCGTTGCTGCAATGCGCGATCCTGGTCATCGCGGTTGATATCATTGCGCCATTTCCGGACACCGTTTTGCTGCCGCCTCTGCTCGAAATATACATCTCGCTTGCGCTGACATCGCTGGTAGGTTTGATGATGGGTCTGATGATTTCGTCCCTGACGGCGAATAGCGATCAGGCGAATAGTATTGTGCCATTAATGCTTATCCTGCAACTTCTTTTCTCTGGTGTGATCTTCAAACTGACGGGTTTCACGCGTGTAATTGGTGCATTGTTCACGATGCGCTGGTCGATGATCGCGTTGGGATCATCGGTTGGTTTCACCTGACTCCCGTTCGTGCCAGCGCCGCAGACGTATTTAGGGTATTTGTCGGATGAGCGGGATGCGTTTCCATACTACCCAGACGCGGTGCATATTCTCGGTGCATGGTGTGCGATGATCGTGATGATCGTGATTTTTGGTATTCTCACTATCTTCTTTCTGAAGCGTAAAGATCGGCGGATGTAGAGCCCGATTTATCGCGCCCAGGTGCGTCCGCCGCGCAAAAGAAATGAGTATCAACCAATGAAAACAATCGGGCCCCTACCCCGTCGTCTTTAGAAGGCCCCGATCCCGTTTGGTGTCCCAAGCCCTGTTGGGCCATCATACCCATGGTCGGCGGTGCAGAGGTAAGTGAGGAGACAGGTTCCATTGTTGCCGTCAGTGATATCGTTCAGGTCTGCCGTATGAGTATAGAGGTATGCGCCATTGATCTTTGCTGCGTTGCCTGCAAGAGCATAGATGCTAGCAATCATGGGAGACGACGCGCTGGTGCCACCATTAACAGACCAGCCATCTTCATAACTCTGATAGGTATTGTAGACGGCGACTCCAGTGTCGGGATCGGCGACGGCTGAGGTATCGGCCACGGTTCTAAAGTGGCATGCACTATCAGTCTGCCATGCAGGCTTGCTGATGTACTGGCTACATCCGCTTCCAGAAGCTCCCCATGCACTTTCGGTCCAGCCACGGGCATTGGTCGCGCGACTCAGCGTAGTTCCTCCCACGGCAACGACGCCTTTAAATGCGGCAGGCAGTTGTACCCCATAGCCATTGTCACCAGCACTGGCGGTAATGATAACGCCAGGATGATCATAGTAGTGTGCCATTGTGGTGGCATCGGGAAGCTTTTCGCGACTTCCATAGCTGTTACTTACCTCTGTTGCACCCAGGCGTACGGCGGTATTGACGGCGGTTCCCAGATTGTCGAAGGAAGCGCTATTGGCTTCAACCAGCAAGATGTGACAGAGAGGGCAGATCGCGCTCACCATATCCAGGTCAAGTGCGATTTCCTGTGCCCAGCCAGCATCGGCCTGGGGATACTTCGTACCACCATTCTGATCGACTTTGCGGAAGCAGCCATTGGAGCTGGTACAGGCCGCAAGCCCAAATGTTGAGCGATAGGTGGCCATGTCGGCTTCAGCGAGCGGATCGTCGTTGGCGTCCACAATGGCAACAGTTTGTCCGTTGCCTGTAGCCGTTGCGGGCAACGCGTATGCACTGCGGAGATCGACGGGCCCCAATCCATCTGGTGCGCTGATTATGGCGGTTGGTTTTTTGAGTGCATGGGTCAGGTCAAGTAATGACCAGAACGTCATATCGGTGGCACGCAGGTCATCCTGGCCCAGAGAAACGGTTGAGCAGCCACCTTGCAGAACATTGGCATTCAAGAGGGAAGAAGCCCCATGCAAAAATGTGAGCTGATAGTGGGCCGTTACGTATAGAGGACAGATTTTCTGGGCTGCTTGTGACGGAAGGGAGAGAATAGTGTGATAGATAGATTGCACCAATTGAGGTTGTGTGACATTGGCTTGCTCTCCTCCATTAATGGCCGTACCCACAATCTCTAGCATATTTGGTTGGCCCTCTGCTGCGTAGACAACAGGAGCTGGCGATCTTTCTGCTCCACACAATGCGATTATGACTATGCTGCATGACAGTATGAATCTAAACCTTGCGTCCATCGAATTTTTCCTTCCGATCTATTGGCAAAAGATCGTTCTTCTCATTCCGAACATGGGATATGTGTAAGGGGAAGTTTATTAAACGTTTTTATAGGGTAAAACGTCAAAATGTGCCAGAAAGGCAATTTCAGTACAGATCTGTGCTATACCTGGATGGAGCGTCTGTGTCACCGGGTCAAATTGACCACTGATGACAGTGCTTGCCCAGTTTACCAGGTCATTGCGTAATACCAGTGCTTGTTGCAAATGCGCAGTATCCAGGTGTGCCAGTTGAAGCACGTCTGTGCGCATCTGTTCCAGATCCTCTTGCGTCATGCTCAGATACCTGCTCACCTGTGCTGTCCGTTGGGCTTCCTGAGTGAGAACACCAGGCGCTGTGACCATTGCATTGAGCTCCTGAGCTGTGAGCGTCAGGTACCCCAGATGGTTCGTTTCCTGGACGCAATCAAGTAGGGAAATGCTGGTAGCATGAGCTAGCGTAGCATTTGCTGGTGTTTTGCTCTCTGGTGTGCTGTTCAATTCCTGGGGGGCACATGGGCCATCCAGATAGGAGAGCAGGTTTGCTGAAGATTGGCGCATCTGCTGAAGGTTGCTGTCATCTCGTAGCGCCAGCGTATTTGTATAGAGGTTCTCTATAGTGTTCAGTAGCAAGAAGTTCAGTCCAGAGTTTCCCTGGGAAGGCGCGAGGGTCGGGTCAGAAACGAGCAGTTGACGCAGATGATCCAGGTAGCTCGTATGATCTAGAGAAGAAGGCGTTTGTGGAAGCATTGCAACATACTTCCACTGTTTCCTGTCACTAGAGGGATGAGTTGGTGTGGTGCTTGCTGCTTGTTCTGTTACCAGGAAGGTGCTCACATATGCAAGCAAATTACGATGCTGGTTATCGATGTACGATAGTGTTGCAGCGCCCTGGTGAACCTGCAATGCTCCAAGAAAGATGGAGGTTGTTGCACCAATGTCGTCCTGTAGCCAGGTATAATAGCGGTAACCAGAAGCAGGATTGGGCAGATGAGAGAGACGGACCTGTATGCCATCATTCATGAATGCCGTATTTTGCGTATCAAGCTGACCACTACTCAAAAAAGTAGCGTTCCCAATACTCGCTAAACTACCTGGGGGTGTCGTAGCAGGATTCCTATGCAGAAGAGCATAGGCACTGATCCCCGCACTCACGAGCACAATCAGCAGGAGGATACGAAGAGTAAGTAACCAGTTAAAGGGCCAGTGTTTGCGTTGGAGAGCCTGTGTTGGAGAGCCAGGTGCAACTGCAACGGGCAACGTTTCTGATGATGGCAGAGGTGTCACCGACTGAGAAGAGCTGGGGAGAACGGATGAGTCAGGCTGTTGGCTATTGATACCGGACTGCAGCGTTTCGCGCGGCGTGTTGTCCTTGTGAGCGGATGCAATGTAGGCATCAAAGTTTGCGGGAATTGTCGCGCTTCCTGTTAGTGGCAATTCGCTCTTGTGGGAATCGCTGATGGCAACTGCTGGCGCAATGAGGGGAGAAACTTCTACAGTCGGAAGGCCAGATGACGACGTACGCAATGAGAGCGTGTGACGAACGAGATCGGGTATCGGGACATCAACTGCTTTAGCAAGAGAGGCAGTCAACTCGGAAGCACTTGCGAAGCGCTCGGTGGGGTCCATAGCGAGGCAGCGGAGAATAACTTCGTCCAAGGCGGGCGAAATATGTGGGTTCCGTTTGCTCGGCAGGCTCGGAGGTCCGCTGATACGTTGTGCCAGAATAATATAGGAATTATCGCCACGATAGGGAGGTTCGCCCGTACACATTTCGTAAAGTATCACGCCGAGCGCATAGATATCACTCTTTTCATTGCTTGTCTGGCCAGGGATCAGCAGTTCTGGAGAGATATAGAGCGGCGTTCCCATGGAAACCCCTGTGCTTGTCATGGCCTCCCCGCCTAGCATCTTCACAATGCCAAAGTCCGTCAATATCGGCTCTCCCATTGTATTGTGCATAATGTTGCGTGTATCAAGCAAAATGTTGGCTGGCTTGATGTCGCGATGAATCATGTGGTGTGCGTGCGCATAATCCACAGCCGAGCTCAGGGAGGTAAAGAGACGCACAATCTCGTCATCAAAGGGAATATTGTTGGCGTAGGATGTACGGCGCAGGTAATCGGCCAGCGTCAGCCCCTCAATATAGTCCATAACCATATAGGCCATCGGGTTCTCATCTTCAGGCAACGAGACATGAAAATCATAGACCTGCACAATGTTGGGGTGGCGCAACGCGGCAATAGCCTGCCCCTCACGTACGAAACGGTTTGTAAAGTCAGGATCAGAGCGCAGGTTTGCGTGCAGGAATTTGATAGCAACCAGACGCTTAAGTTGAGGATCAAAGGCTTTCCAGACTTCGGCCATTCCTCCTTGCCCCAGGCGCATCTGCAATTCATATTTTCCCAGCCGTTTTGGACTTATGCTCATACAACAACCTCAAATTTCCCAGCCGTTTTAGACGCATTTTCATACAATAAGTTCAATGTTTTTTGTCATAGTGTTCTCTCCTGATGAAGATACCCTGGGGAATAACAATAATGCGTATCGTGCTTACCGCACCATGATGGTTTGTGCCATAGCGGTGATGGTTCAGCCATATGCAGGATAGTGCAAACAGAGCCACCAGCCTATTTACTTCCCGTTACCTTTGAGCTGGAAGAGCTACTCCCACCTACAGAGACAGGTATGGATAGACCGGCAACAAGAGCCTTGCTCATGAGCTTCCAGAATTTGCCATCGGCGGTACGGATATCATCGCTTCCGAGGGTGACTGGTTCACACTCACCTTTGAGCACGTTTGCTTTTTGCAGCACAAGGGCACCGGCAAAAAACGTGAGTTTGTAATTGGCAATAATAAACTGAGGGCAGATCTGATCGGTAGCTGCGGGAGGCAAAGAAAGCATATCGCTATACAGATCTTGCACTGGCCGGAGTTGGGTGACCATTTCATGAGCCGTTATATGGGTGCTCATACCCCTGGTACGCGTAATTTCTAACCGATCTGGGGTAAGCGCAGTAGCGCTCACTTGCGTTGTGAAAAGAGCGGTAGAGAAAAACGCTAAAGCTACAACAAAAACTAACTGCGAATGTACCGATTTCATGTTCATTCTCCTGCTCTTTCCATGGCATACAAAGCAACAACACCTTTCCCATTTTTCGTTTCTGGTATCCACCATCCTCCGCGTTTAGTATAGACGAATACAAAATAGACGTATGTCAATTATGGTGTCCTGGTTTGTGAGGCAGGTTATAGTAAGCGGCAACGACAACTGGAGGAGGCCATTCCTCAACTTCTTGTCAAAGCTCACCAATTGGGTGTGAGCTCTGTAGAATTGTGTGCTGAGATTGAGAGGCTGGCACGTAGCCAGCCCCATAAAACAATCATTTTGTGTCAAGAGCGCGAACAATAATCTCGGAGATATCCTCGATTTTCATTTTGTCCTCTGCTTCGACGCCTTTGATGCCATCTTCAAACATGGTGATGCAGAAGGGGCAGGCGGCAGCCAAAACGTCGGCTTTGGTTTCCAGAGCTTCGTTGACACGATTCTGGTTGATACGTGTGCCGATCTTCTCTTCCATCCAGGCACGTCCACCACCACCACCGCAGCAGAAGCTCTTGTTGCGATTACGACCCATCTCGGTGATGTTGTTGCTGCTGATGACATTGAGGACGCGTCTGGGCTCATCGTACACATCATTGTAGCGTCCAATATAGCAGGGATCGTGATAGGTGAGCTTGCGCTCGTCGAAACCTTCGGGCAGATTGAGCTTTCCACTCTCTCGCAGCGAGTTGATGAAGACGCTATGGTGCACGACTTCATAGTTGCCACCAAGTTGCGGGTATTCGTTCTTGATCGTGTTGAAGCAGTGCGGACAGGCTGTAATAATCGTGCGCGTCTTACTGGCGACCGTTGTACCATGACCAGTTGAGTGCCCGTTCTGGCTGATATGACCATTACTTTGTGTTGCGCTATTAAAACCATAGCCATTGAGCGTTTCGATATTCTGCTGTGCCTGCACCTGCCAGAGGTATTCGTTGCCGATACGCCGTGCAGGATCGCCTGTACAGGTTTCTTCAGGGCCGAGAATCACGAAATTGACCTTTGCGGCCTTTAGGATTTTCGCTACCGAGGTCGCGACCTGCTTGTTGCGCTGGTCAAACGAGCCCATGCAACCAACCCAGTACAGAACCTCGGCGTCGGGATTTTCTGCCAGCAGGGGGATATCCATGCCAGCGGCCCATTCGGCACGCTTATCGTTGCTGATCTCCCATGGGTTGCCGTTGCGCTCGATATTGTTGAAGAGGGAGGTGACTTCTGTGGGAAATGCGCTCTCTTCCATCACAAGCGAACGCCTCATATCGACGATCTTTGGCACATGCTCAATGGCGACGGGACAGATCTCCATGCAGGCCATGCAGGTTGTGCAGGACCAGAGAGCATCGTTGCTGATGATGCCGCCGATCATCGACTCATGATGCGCCTCTTTTTCGTCTTCCGTCTTATCAGCCTTCAGTGCAGTGATACCTAGCTTGCTGTAGATAGAGTTCTCGCCCAGAATCTCCGCACTATTGACGAAGAGAGCCTCTTTCACGCCCAGAATGATCTCTTTAGGGAAGAGCGGTTTGCCGGTATTGGTGGCCGGGCAGACCGTGTTGCAGCGTCCACATTCGGTGCAAGCGTACCCATCGAGAAGCTGTTTCCAGGTGAACTGCTCGACTTTGGAGACGCCATAATCGTCGCGCTCTTCAATGTTTTCTAGTAGTGGTAGTGCACCTTTGGGTTTGTAGCTACGGAAGAAGATATTGAAAGGCGTTGCCATCAGGTGCAGATGTTTGGAGCGTGGCAGGTAGATCAAGAAAGAAAGTACCACGGTGATATGCAGCCACCACATAAAGCGATAGGCGACAATATCGTTTGCTGTCCCGGCGGCGCTAAACCAGGGGCCAATGACTGATCCAATAGGTGTCCAGGCGGCTCCGTTGGTAGCGGCAAATTCGAAACCTTCGACGAGTGCCAGTGTGAGAATGACCAGCAAGATCAGGCCCAGGATGATAAAGCCATCCCAGGGACCATGAAGAAAGCTGCTAAGTTGTCGGGGACGCACGAGGCCGCGCCGGATGGCAAAGGCGATCAAGGCAAAAAAGACCAGAATAACAAGCGTGTCCAGAACAATAGCAAATACCCGGTTATCGCCGACCAGCGGAAGAGAGCCGTTAAAGGCACCAAGAATCAGGTTAAGGAGCCCGAACTGAATAACAATAAAGCCCCAGAAGGTAAAGAAGTGTGCGATACCCGGAATTGGATCACGCAGCACGCCTTTCTGGCCGAGCACGCTCTGGAAGAATTCACCGATGCGATCATCGATATGGTCTGTGCGATCTTCAGGGCGTGCTTTTGCCAGCAGGGTGATCAATTGACTCACACGCAGACCGAAGAGAAGCAACGCTCCTAAAAAGAGAATGACAAAGAGCGTGGTGTCAATCCAGCCCACCGTTGGATGAATGACAGGGGGTGACATAATAAGAACCTCCGTCTGTAGGGGCGGGTCTTGCACCCGCCCTGGAGTGGCATCTATGCGGTGCTCATTTATTGTTATGCTTTGCGCCGTTTTACTTCTTCAGTGAGCTTTGGCAGGATCGTGAGCGCATCGCCCACGACGCCATAATCAGCCAGAGAGAAGATTGGTGCCTGCTCGTCCTTGTTGATTGCGACGATATATTTGGAACCCTTCATTCCTGCAATATGTTGGATCGCTCCACTGATGCCGCAAGCGATATAGAGCGTTGGCTTAACCGTCTTTCCTGTCTGTCCAACCTGGTAGCTATAAGGGAGCCAGCCTGCATCAACGATAGCGCGTGTAGCACCAGGAGCCCCGCCCAGTACTTTCGCAAGGTCTTCTACCAACAGAAAATTCTCCGCCTTACCCAATCCGCGTCCGCCGCTGACGATCACGGTGGCATCTTCTAGATCTGGTCCTTCGCTGGCAACCGCAACGGTCTCAAGCACTTTAATACTCTGTGCCTGGGCGCTGAAAGAGACGCTTAGTTGCTCAATTTCTGCCGTACGTCCCTCGTAGTGCTCCAGGCTAAATGCCTTGGGGCGTGTGAGCACGACGCCGGTTCCCTGTTGTGGATGCGTTGCAGTAACCACTGTTTCACCTCCCCACGGCACCGTCACCTGCAACTGATCGCCTGCAAATGCAAGGTCGGTTGCGTCGGTAATCAGGCCCAGGTTGTTGCGTACGTTCAGACGAGCGGCGATATCGCGCAGGTCGTAGGTTGTTGCCAGCAGCAGCAGGTCTGGCGTATGCTGCTGCAAGAGATTGCTGACCGTCTCGACGGCGGGTAACGTAAGATAGTTATCGTAGGTGGCGTCGGCGTGAGCATAGACTTTTTCCGCGCCATATTCTCCCAATGCAGGAGCAACATCATTGGCAGTTGCACCTAGCACAATTGCTTCGGCACGCCCCAGCTTTGCAGCTTTCCCCAGTACTTCCAGTGATGAGCGAGCGGCTTTGCCATCTTCTAGCTCAACCAGTACCCAGATTGTTTTTGTCATCGAATTTCCTCTTTTATGTATACCTGCTATAACGCGGCCAGAAAGGTCAAATTAACTGGTATTTTTGCAGAAAATCTGCAATATGTTGGGCGGCATTACCATCGTCTTTGACAACCTGACCGGCAGCACGTGCCTCTGCTTTTCCAATGGTCAGGACGCGTTCGCGTGCTCCGGCTTCACCAATCAGGGAGGGGTCAATGCCAAGATCGGCCAGTTTCAACTGGCTGAAGGGCTTCTTTTTGGCACCCATGATCCCTTTCATAGTGGGATAGATGGCTTCAAATGAGCCGCTAGCAATAGTGACGAGTGCAGGTAGAGTTGTTTCAACCGTTTTATAGCCAGTAGGAGTGACGCGTTTGATGACTACTTTGGAGCCTTCTACCTTGATTTCACGTGCGAATGTTAACTGTGGCAGGCCGAGGAACTCTGCGATGCCGCCGGGAACCATGCCAGTGTAGCCATCGGTGCTCTCGGTAGAGCAGAAGATGAGGTCCGGACTCTCCTTTTTCAGGACTGCTGCCAGTACGTGTGCTGTACCAATGGCATCGGAGCCACCCACAGCGGGATCAGTGACCAGGATGGCGCGATCAGCTCCCATTGCCAGGGCGCGGCGCATGCCTTCCTGAGCTGTTGCAGGTCCCATGCTTACGGCGATTACTTCGCTGTTCCCAAGGGTATCGCGCAATTTGATCGCTGCTGAAATAGTGCTTTCATCGCCCGGATCGAGCACCAGCGTAACCCCACTACGCACCAGGCGTTTTGTGGCGGGATCAAGCTTGCTGACGGTGGTGTTCGGATCGGGTACCTGTTTTATGCAGACAAAAATTTTCATTATTGGTACGCCTCTTCTTTTTGATAGGACGTAGGAAGTAAAGGAAACTACGTCGTTTCTCTATAGTTATCTTATTCTACCTACGTAGAAAAGAGGGTGTCAACGTTGCTAGCTAACGAACCTGGGTTCGCCAGTTATAGGATAACAACTCATAGAGTGGTCGCCTTATTCATATTCTTGCCACTCAGATTGTTGTGGGGGAATGTATGCTAATGATTGATTGATCAAGCTGTTCTGACGGCTTTCCCTGGTACGTCGGTCGCGCCTGATCTGTTCTAGTAGAGGCCGGAGGATGCATAAATTAAGTAATGTAGATATGTCGATGCGAGCCCATAGTGATGATGAGCCTTCCGTGCGGATGGTGAGAAATTCTCTGAACTCGTTTACCGATCCCAAATTTTCCCATAAGAGGAGTGCTTCACCTTCTACCTTCAAGAGTCCTTGTGGAGTGACATTGAGGGAGCCAAAGTTGAGTGTTTGACCAGCTTGATAAGCTTTTATGCTTGTGGATAGGAGGCGGCGTACAATCTCCTGTTCGATCTGTGTGCGAACGTGTTTAAACCTGATACAAACCTTTTCGAGCACAAGCGGCTCACTATCGTCTAATGGGTAGAGGACATACTCTTGAGGGACGATAGAATAGTCAGCAGAAGGAATTTTTTGTATAGCTTTCACCTGGTCCCAGCGTATTCCTTGCACTTTTGTGCCTCTAGTGAGCATGATCCCCTGAGAACAGAGGTAGTAGGATAAGTTGAATTTGAGCACCTTTGCCCCAAGGCTATTGAGGGCGGCAGTTATACGATTGATTCCATAAGCGAAGGCACCAAAACCCAAGAATGCTGTCCAGAACAGGCCGCGAAAATATCCAATATTAATGACAAGGAAGATAATGGGAAGGAAGCAAATAATGCCGAATGTACAAGAGATGATTCCGGCCGCTATGCCTGGTGAAACGTCATATTTCAGCTCTTTTTGTATTCTTCCAAGCTGCTATGCAGCTGCGAGTCGATCAATTTCTGTCAGTTGTGTCTTTTGTTGTTCTGGTTGCGGTACTGATGATGTTGGCTGAAGAACGGTGGATGGCTGCGCGGGAGCCTCAATGTATGGTAGAGAATATGGTATTGCGGTATCATCGTCCCGCTGTGTGAGATATTCTGAAGAATAATTTTCTTCTAACATGTTTACACTCCTGAGTCAATTTTTAATGTTTAAAATGCAAAATTATGATAGGATACTAGAGAGAATAGTTGTGCTCTAGCTATTATAATGGGAAAAGGCGGTTTTGTACATCCCCTTGTGGATAATTCACAAGCCACGGAAGGATGAAGACCCGTGTATAAGTCCTAAAAGAATCTGATGAGTTTATACTGCTTTCGAAAAAGATTTTCCTATATTCATAGATAAGTAATGATTGGTAGCATAGTAGCATGTCTCGTTTGCCGATAGGTGCGCGTGTAATATAAGATGAAGGATGATGATATAAAAAATGAAGGAATTTTGATGCAGACACGACAACTCGGGAACACGGATATGCATATCACCTCAATTGGCCTTGGCACCTGGGCGATAGGTGGTGCTGGTTGGGCAGCCTCCTGGGGAGCGCAGGATGATAATGATTTTATCGGTGCTATTCATCGTGCCGTCGATCTTGGTCTGAACTGGATCGATACCGCCGCCGTTTATGGGCTGGGGCATGCCGAAGAGATTGTTGGACGTGCACTTAAAGGGAGATCGAACCACCCTTATATTTTCACCAAGTGTTCGCGCAAAATTGGAGCAGATGGTAAGCTGGCAGGAGTACTCAAGGCTGATTCCATTCGCCGGGAAGTCGAGGACAGCCTGCGCCGCTTGCAGGTTGATGTTATCGATCTCTACCAGATTCACTGGCCCGTTCCTGATGAAGATATCGAAGAGGGCTGGCGTACAATGGCCGAATTGAAGCAGGCGGGTAAAGTACGTTATATTGGCGTGTCGAACTTTGATGTCAGCCAGTTGAAGCGTATTCAGGAGATTGCCCCGGTGAGCTCGCTCCAGCCTCCCTATTCGCTCGTCAGGCGTGAAATCGAAGCGGAGCTTCTCCCTTTCTGCCAGCAACACAATATCGGAGTGATTGTCTACTCACCTATGGCTTCCGGTCTTTTGACAGGCGCGATGACGCCTGAACGTATTCTTAGCCTGCCCGAGGATGACTGGCGCAGGCGCAATGCTCAATTCCGTGAACCACTCCTTTCGCGCAACCTGGCCCTTGTGGGACTACTTCACGACATCGGTAAGCGCCATGAAAAGACGCCCGGCGAGGTAGCCATTGCCTGGACGCTACATAATCCCGCTGTTACAGCTGCCATTGTTGGGAGTCGCCGCCCTGCTCAACTCGACCAGGTTGTAGGTGCCTCAGATTTCAGATTAAGCGAGGACGAGGTGCAAGAGATCGAATCATTTCTCCATGCCCATTGATACCGTAGGGGCCAGATTTATCACGCCCATCGTAGGGCCAGATTGATCGCGCCCATCTTAAGGACAATAAATTTATATGAACACTGAAAACGCAAAAGAGGCCGATCTAGAAGCGTATCAGCAATCGCTCACATTACTACAACGTTGCCTCACTTCAGCAGGCTTCGTAGCATCGCCGATTGATATTGATAACTATGCACGTATCTGGACGCGCGACGGGGTAATTACGGGATTGGCCGCACTTGCCAGCGGAGAGAAAGACCTGATAAAAGGTTTTGATGACACACTGAGCACAATAGCGACCAACCAGGGCAAACATGGTGAGATTCCTAGCAATGTCTCCGTTGATGGGAAAGATGTGAGCTATGGTCGCCTGACTGGTCGTGTTGATGCGGCACTGTGGTATGTCATTGGAGTTTGTGCCTTATTGAATCACACAAAGCGCTCCTCACAGAAAGTGCGCTTCCTGCTCACCGTAGAACGTGCACTCTACCTGGCTGAATGCTGGGAATATAATGATCGCGGCTTTCTCTATACACCTATTTCAGGAAACTGGGCTGACGAGTATGTGCAACAAGGGTATGTGCTCTCAGATCTGCTGCTTTACGAGATGGCACTGCGCAGTGCTGGCCAGGTCTTTACCAATAAAGAATGGCAAAAAGAGGCCGTAGAGCTGAGGCGTATGCTGGAAGTGAACTACTGGCCGCTCGAAACGCAAGTCGAGGATTCTCTTGTTTACCATCCTCTTGCATATCGTGAGCAGTTGCAGCGCGGTGAAACAAAGCACTGGCTACCCGCATTTTCGCCTGCGGGCTATGTTTCTTATTTTGATGGGATGGCTCACGCGTTGGCCCTCATTACAGACCTGGGTTATAGTGAGCAGCAAAAGCAAGCAGCAGAGTATGTACGCGGCCTGGAGGCACAGGTTGGTAGTAGCTTATTGCCAGCTTTCTGGCCCGTAATTAAGCCTGGAGATCCTCAATGGGCGGCTCTAGAGGCCAATCATCTCTATGAGCAGATAAAAAATCAGCCGTATCTGTATCATAATGGAGGATTGTGGCCAATGCTCACAGGATTATATGCTGTGGGTCTGGTGCAGCATCAGCAAAAAGAACGCGCTCTACAACTGTTGAGCGAACTGAATGCGGCGAATGCGCAGAGCAGAGAGGGTCGTCAATGGGAGTTTGCAGAGTATCATCATGGTCAGACGTATGCCCCTATGGGTACCCATTATCAGGCGTGGAGCGCTGCGGCTGGCATTCTGGCTCATCAGGCAGTATGGCATAATGAGATACCCTGGCCGTTGTCGGTAGTATAAATGTTCTTTTTTTCTTCTGAGTATTCGCTTTGACTTTTTATACGCTGATGCGTAGATATAGATAATGATGTAAAAACATTGTCAGGCAGAATTCAAAAGGAGAACTTTATGCTGGCGTCTCTGTTGTTATTGTTTGGATGTGTTGCTTTTCTCGTGATTGGCGGAGTGATTTTTCTGTTTTCGTTGCTATTCACAAGGAGACGAAGGATGTTGTATGGCTATCCTCGTCGTCGTTCTTTCTTTTCCTGGTTTTTTGGAGGACCTTTTATCGATAGAGGCTTTTATGGGGAGCGTCCCCGTTATGAACATCATCATGAACATCATCACCATCATGGAGGAGGAGGATTTGGTGGTGGACACCATCATGGAGGAGGAGGAGGAGGAGGATTTGGCGGTGGCCATGGTGGACATCACTAACTAGTGGCGTTGTCGCCTCTGCACAATCGCCACAAAGACCAGCACAAAACCTGCGATGCATAAGGGCAACCCGATAGCTTCTCCCACGGTTGCCCACAGGATTGCTCCACCGATCTCTAGCCCCAGCCCACCTATAAAAAGCAGCACAATTGCTATATGCGAGCTTTCAAACGCTATCTTTATCTCCTGGCGACCATAGACGGGCGCAACTGGTGCAGTTGTCTCGATCGGTTTGTTTTCTGCTTCACCTTCATATGCAGTCTCGGTGGTGGAAGCATAGGTTTCAATGGACGAGCGCAGTTCCGCGTATAAAGTCTCAATTTTTTGTCGTGGTGCGCGAATGTATACTTTGCGCTGTTCCTCGCTTACCAGCAATTCGCGGAAGAGCGGCTCGAAGTTCTTCTGTCGTACTGCAACGTTACGAATCTTTGTTAATGTAAGAGCATCCAGAAAAAGGCGTTCGCGCGGGAAGCTGACAAAATAATAGCCAAGCAGACGTTGATTTGTAAGAATCACGTCGCAGGCTGTACTCTTTTTCTCCTGCCCTCCATCCCAGATGGCTGGCAGGGCTAGTAGAGGTTGTTCGTCGGGCTGCAAATGGTTGCGTAAATCTTTTATCTGCGCTAAAATCTTTTCTGCTGTACTTGTTTTGTTTGACACTGGTGGCGTTCGACCTTTCTATGCTTCTGATATTGTCAAACAGATTATAGCATAGCTGTCATTATCCAAGGTAATAAGGACATGTGTAGATCAGGTTTTTTTGAAGAGGTTACAAGGAGGATAGTGACCATGCCCGAAATGGAACATCCCGCTAATATTGCTCAAGATCGACTTCTTGTGGGCAAACACGTTGTCAGTAAGAGGGTGAGTGATCATCTCGCGAATGAGCGTACTTTTCTTGCCTGGATACGTACAGGTCTTGCAACTATCACCTTTGGATTTGTTATACAACGCTTTGGTTTGCTTCTGCGTCAACTTGGTGTGAAGGCTACACTGATTTTCTCTTTGCACTTTTCTACTGTGCTGGGTGTGGGCCTGACTCTGCTAGGTATTTTGATGATGGTTGTGGCCCTCGTCAATTTTCTGCAGAATTGTCGTGCAATTGATAAAGAAGAATTTTATCCGCGTGCCAGTTTTGCTATTCTGTTGACGATTTTGGCTTGTCTCATCGGACTTCTCTTGGTGTTCTATCTTGCATTTACTGATTGATGCCAGGTGATATTTGTGACAATCGTATGTTATTGTCACAAGAGACAAAAAGGGTTATACTACTAGAGGTTTCTTGATAACATGACGTTTATCTTTTTCACCACGATGGTGAGGAAAAGAGAGACATGAAATGGCAGAGCATGATCGACAAGAGAGAACAGATCGGCTTGAAATTACGATACGCTCTATAGAATCATTACATCAAACAGGTGTGCTGAAAGTGGAACGTGCTAAGGGTGGCGTACGCGAAACGGCCAATATCGTATTTCTGAATGGGCAACCTGTTGAGGCCATTGCAGGTCCCCGTATCGCCCAGGATGCTTTGGACTGGTTGCTTACCTGGGGGAGTTGCCGCTACACGTTTGAGGTCAAGTTCCCCTCAGAGATTGTTGTGCCTCCACCTTCCTCTCCCGCTGTTGAAGAGGAGAACCCTTCAGCATCACCACTGGCCTTTTTTTCACAGGTGGTACAAAAATATACACACCCTCTCTCTAATGCCACGCAAATAGGCGAAGAGATGGCTTCAGAAGAGGGGGTAGACGATGTACCTACTGCTCCTTTTCCCCTTCCACAACCTCCCTTTCCGGCGGTCTATCCGCTCCCCACTCCCCTGCCACAACCGGTGGGACCACAGTTTGCGGCTATACGTCAACTTGCCCCATTCCGGTTGCTTAATGGTCCTGAGGCTGTGAATTATATGGAACGTTTCGGTCTATCGCGTTTGCATCGTCACGTTTTCTTTCTGCTTGATGGACACCGTACAGCCGTTGATGTGGTAAGGTTGACAGGGCGCTCTTTTTATGAAATCCAGAGTCTCCTCGCGGAGCTAGAGCGATTAGGATTGATAAGGATGGAGCATACGTCGATGGGTGAGGCTCTCAATGGAATGTAGCTTTTGTGTACGGCTCGTGGTGCGGCGCGGGCTTATAAATCGCGCCCCTACAAATCGCGCCCCTACAAATCGCGGGCTTATAAATCGCGCCCCTACAAATCGCGGGCTTATAAATCGCGCCCCTACAAATCACTTTCCTACATGCACACCCACAGATCGCGGTTTTGTAAATCGTGCCTCAACACCGTTGGTATAATGAAGGCATTTCTTTTCTGATCTCATCTTCACCAATTTATTTATTCAATGATGCATTCCTCTTTCGTCAATTGGTTGCTCTGTATGGGATGCTGGTGGTCTATGCGTTTTTGCCGTCCATGTAAGTGCTAAAATAAGGATGTTTGGAGAATGATTGGTACAATTATTTTTATGCTTGCGATCTGGGTTATTCTTAGTTTTCTGATAGCGGTTAACCTGTTTATAGGTAGTTGGCGCATGGCCAGAATTGAGGGTGATTTGTTGCGCCATGGAGTGCACAGTACGGGACATATTACGGGGGATATTTATTCTTTTAGGCTAGATAGCCTCTTGCCCTATAGCTATGAGTACGAGGGAAAAAAATATACACGTAAACAACTTGTTAGCAAACGTTATAAGGATACTTTGTACCGTGGAGTGTCCGTCGATATCATTCACCTCTCCGATAAACCTAAGGTTGCGATGAGTGCAAGCATTGAGTCCGCTTATGTCGCGTATATACAGGCGGAGTGCATATAAGGGAGTTATTTATTTATGCATTTCTCTTTCGCTTCTGATCGTTTTGGTACTGAAATCTTCATTAATGAAATAAAATAATGATAATGCATCTCTACGGTGTTTTAGTTGGATCGGAGTACTATAGCAAGCGAGCGATGAGGTAAAACGTGAGCAATATCGTTTTGGTGCTGTCTTTCCTGGTAGATGTTGTTCTTTTCTGGATATGGCTACAGAGGATAGGAGGGGAGCGTTCGTATAATCTGCATGTGTATCGTGGGGAGAGAAGATTCGAGCGCGTGAACGGTATTGCTGGCATGAACACTGCGATGGAGTGTGCGGAGGACTGGTTTGTGGCTGGTGCGGAGAAGGTTATGGTATGTGACGAGCATGGAATGTGTAAAAGACTTTTTACGCGTGATGATTACGAAAAAGAAGGAAGTGTGTATTTCCTGTGAAAACGGTCTTCACGAAAATTGCTCAGTGGATGAGTAATCCAGAGCGTGGCTTCACTGCTGCTTATGAGCAGGAGTATAAGGTTAGATGGACTTCTTGACCGATGTAGAGATGTCTTTTCTTCGTGAACCGTGTGGATGCTCCTGAAAGTCAGGTATGGCTGCGGGAGCATCCACACGGTATTAAGTGCTCAATGCGTTTTTGGATGTGCAAAGAGAACTTTTTGTATCTCGCCTGCGAGAGCTATTTCGTCCAACGCTGCCAGATTGCTTAAAACGATAAGCGTGATGCCATCCTGCGGATAGAAGCCGTTATAGGTTCTGAAGCCTGGAATTTTACCATCGTGCCAGATCAGTCTATGACCATGTATAGGGCTTTGAGCAAGGAACCAGCCATAACCATACTTTGATCCTGCATACTGGGAGGTGGCGTAAGGCGTAAAAGCCGCGCTCAGTGTCTTTTGCGAAACGAATGTGGAATGCATAAGCGCCTGGTCCCAGCGATACATATCTTCGACCGTACTATAGAGTAGCCCGGCACCAAAGAGGAAGGTCCATTGCGGGCTGAGATTCCACGCGGCGAGGTCATCCGCATCCTGCCAGGTATCATAGCCATCGGCGTGATCAGGCGTGGAGATATAGTGTGGATTAAAGCCAGTATTTTTCATCTGTAAAGGATCAAAGATTGCTTGCTGCAAGAAATCGCTGTATGGTTTTCCTGAGACGCGTTCGATGACATAGCCCAGGAGTTGGTAGCAGACGTTGCAATAGCTAAATTGACTTCCGGATTTAAATGTCATAGGAAAAGCACTGAGGCTGCTAGCCCATGCCTTTGGAGATGCACTTGAGAGACTTGCGTCGGTCACGCCAGGAATGCCAGAAGTATGAGTCAATATCTCATGTATTGTGATGGATCGCCACGCACGAGGACAGGGAGAAATGTACATGCAGATAGAATTGCGCACATGCAATTTCCCCTGTTGCTGCAAAATCAGAATCGCCATAGCGGTAAATTGTTTGGTAGTAGAACCGAGATAAAATCTCGTGTCTGGCCTATTGGCTTGCCTGCGACTCCAACTTGCCATACTATAACCCTTGCTCAAGATGACATGATTGTCACGGGCGATGAGTACCGAACCGCTGAAGTGCCGCTGTTTCATCTGAGTAGTGAGCAGGCGATCAATCTGAGATGCAAGCTGTTCATCATGGATTGCCTGGACAATGAGTTTCATGTTCAGACGAGGAAGCGATGGTTGCCATCGAGTATGTAGAGATGATGGCGTAGGTGTAGGGTGCGCTGCTATATGAGGAATAGGAATAACTCTTGCGATAGTATTCCAGGTTGAGAAGAGAAATGTCGCTGTCAAAAAAAAGCTGATAACGCCTACCAGCATAGTTCTATTTCTGAAAGAGCGCCTGCGTGCTTTTGGTGGCGCAACTTGCTCTCCCCATGATTGTTCCTCTGGTGGTGCAACTTGCTTTTCACATTGTTGTTCCTTCATCTTTTAACTGCCTTTCCCTCAGTATGAGGTACTCTCGTCCGCATAAGCATTTGAGCGTATGTATAGAGATAGTTCACTGTCTACGCGTTCGGAATGAGTATAGAATGGAATAGATTTCAGAAAAATACTCTATCCTGGTTTTCATTATATGCAGTGCCACAAAATCGGCAATCTTTTATATGTATCTGGATAGATAGGGAAGGGAAGAAGAATGCTCTGGTTGGGCTGGATAGAGCAACAAGCGAACGAACTATCCTATCCAGCCACCAGATTTGATAGAGGATTGATTGAAATCAATGTGCAACAGAATGTGCAAATTGTGCCAGGAAGCCGAAACTGATCAGGAAAAGAAAGATAAGCAGAGTAACCAGGCCGAAGGCGATCAACTGGCGGTACTTGCCACCGGTTTGAGGAGGATCGGGAGAATACTCTACTGGTATGACCTTGTCCAGATGAGTGAGATCATGGAGTAGATCCTGCATCTGTGCATAGCGTTTTTGTGGGTTGCGGCGTATTGTGCGCATGACAACGGTTGCCAGTGCGGGGCAGAGGTCTGGATTGACGGACAGGATGGAAGGGGGGTCATAAGCCATCTGTGGGTTCATGTACGTAAATTCATCTTTTCTCTGAAAAGGGATCTGACCGCAGAGTAGTTCGTAGAGGATGATACCGACTGCGTAGATGTCAGTTTGAGGAGAGCCACGTTTGCCCCAGAACAGTTCGGGGGCCATATAGTTTGGTGTACCTATCAAAGGGGCTGGAAGAAATCGACGGATTCTACCTTGTTTTGCCTGTAGGAGTGCGATGCCGAAGTCAATAATTTTTACCTCGCCTGTATTCATGACGATTATGTTTTCAGGTTTTATGTCGCGGTGGATAACGCCTCGCGTATGTGCGTAGGCCAGCGCTTCACAGATGGAGATGATCAATTGGATTACCCGTGGGGTCGACAGGGAATCCACTCCATCTTCGTATAGGACTGTGCGTAGCACGCGTCCTTCCAGGTATTCTAGCACTAGATAGTCTTCCTGACGTTGTTCATCCTGGTTGAGGTGGTGCTGAATACCGGGATGATCGAGGAATGTGCCGATCTTCTTTTCGCGCTGGTAACTTTTATAACTATCTGCTCCCCCTACCAGATCATCGATGGGAAATTTGAGTACGACCTGTTGATTTGTCTGTCTGTCTTTTGCCAGGTAAACGCGGCTACTTGCGCTGGGAGAGAACTGGCGTACAATCGTATAGTGGTCAATGCGCTGGCCGTTTTGATAAAGTGTTGGCATGGGATACCTCCACGAGCTTGTGAACCACAGATCTGTAAACGATGGGCTTGTAAACGGCGCCCCTACAACTACGACGAACGGGTTGGAGATGGGATTTTGCGCGAATATATTTCAATAGGCACATTCTCCATCCCCTCCCCCAGCGGGCGCGATAAATCGGGCCCTACATTGATCGTGTTATTATTTTAGCTTATCTAGAGCGAGATTCAGGTCAAGCACGTTCACGTAGGATTCGCCGAAGATGCCCAGGAAGCGCCCGGTCTCATGGCTGTTGATCAGTTGCGTGACCTGGTCCTGGCTTAGTCCGCGTGCGGCAGCTACGCGGGGTGCCTGGTAGAGAGCTCCTGCGATAGAGATGTCCGGGTCCAGTCCCGAGGCTGAGGTTGTAACCAGGTCTACGGGCACGGGTCCGGGAGGTGCATTCGGATTTTCCTTCCTCAGTTCGGCGACGCGTTGCTGCACGTCCTTCACGAGCGTTGCACTGGTTGGGCCCAGGTTCGAAGCCGTCGAGTTGTCGGCAGCATATGGCTCAGGTGTTCCGGTGCTTGGATTGACGGTCGCCGAGGGTCGTCCATGGAAGTACTGAGGCAATGTCCAGTACTGTCCGATCAGTTCGGAACCTATCACCTGGCCGCTAGAGTTCTTTATCAGGCTGCCATTTGCCTGATACGGAAAGATCAACTGGGATATGCCAGTTATTATGCCCGGATAGAGGAATCCGGTTACAATGGTCAAGATCAGTGTCAGCACGACTGCCGGGCGAATATATTTCTGCAAGAAGTTTTGGACTGGTCGGTGCTCAGGCGTGTGTTCGGGTGTCTGGCCGGGAGCGTCCGGTGTTACTGTGCTCATTATTTTTAACCTCGCTTCAGGATGTATCGTACGACTGCGAGCTCAGATAGCTGGCTGGAATGTTCCGTTAGCACGTTACGCATGTCCCCATCCTTCGGGAAGAACTGGGTAGGGGCGTCACCTTGCGTGCGCCCGGTTGAGGGAACGATGGTTGTGTTGGGAAGCGGGCGCACGCAAGGTGACGCCCCTACCCAGTTCTTCGACGTTTCCTCCCGAAGGACGGAGAGCCCGTTGCTCACGTCCCATGTCCTTAATTACAACGTTAAATGCAATACTTGCAAGATCACATCGATGATTTTGATGCCAATGAATGGGGCAATAATGCCACCAAGACCATAGATCAGAAGGTTGCGGCGCAGCAACGGACCCGCCCCGATTGGACGATATTTGATACCGCGCAAGGCCAACGGGATCAGCGCGATGATGATCAACGCGTTGAAAATGACTGCCGAGAGTACTGCGCTGTGCGGCGTTGCCAGGTGCATGATGTTCAGAGCCTGAAGCTGCGGGTAGGTGACCGAGAAGGCAGCCGGGATGATCGCAAAGTATTTGGCGACATCGTTGGCGATACTGAATGTCGTCAGTGCTCCGCGCGTGATCAGGAGCTGCTTGCCCACTTCTACTACCTCGATCAGCTTGGTCGGATTGGAGTCCAGATCGACCATGTTCGCCGCTTCTTTGGCTGCCTGTGTGCCGGTATTCATGGCGACGCCGACATCGGCCTGGGCCAGTGCCGGGGCATCGTTCGTGCCATCACCTGTCATGGCGACCAGGCGTCCACCGCTTTGTTGCTCCTTGATGAGTTTCATTTTCGTCTCAGGAGTGGCCTGGGCCAGGAAATCGTCGACGCCTGCTTCTCTGGCGATTGTGGCAGCGGTCAGCGGATTATCGCCGGTAATCATGATCGTGCGGATACCCATGCGCCGCATCTGATCGAAGCGCTCACGCATGCCACTTTTGACGATATCCTTTAATTCAATGACACCGAGGACGCGAGCTTTTTCTCTAAAACCGTTGGAGCCAGAGTCCGCTTCGGCGACAACCAGTGGGGTGCTGCCAGCGCGAGCAATGCTTTCGACAATACTCTTAAGCTCGTCGCTGCCTTTCCCGCCATGTTCCTCAACATACGCGTTGAGGGCGTCAGATGCGCCTTTACGTACGCTATGTACACGCTACCCGCCTCGTCCAGATCGACGCCGCTCATGCGTGTGGTCGCGGAGAAGGGAATAAAGGTTGCTGCTGTGGGCTCTTCTTCCGTGAGGTCATAGCGTTCTTTGGCCAGTACGACGATGGAGCGACCTTCAGGCGTCTCGTCAGAGAGGCTAGAGAGCAGAGCCGCCTGTGCGACCTCGCGTTCTTCCACTCCACTGACAGGAACAAAGCGGCTCGCCATGCGGTTGCCTAGCGTAATCGTGCCCGTTTTGTCGAGCAAGAGCACATCAACGTCACCAGCGGCCTCCACCGCGCGTCCGCTCATTGCCAGCACGTTGCGTTGCACCATGCGGTCCATGCCCGCGATACCGATAGCCGAGAGCAGTCCACCAATAGTGGTGGGGATCAGGCAGACGAGCAGCGCGATCAGTGTCGTGACCGATACCGCCTGGCCTGAGTAGATGGCAAATGGTTCGAGGGAGACCACTACCAGCACGAAGATGATCGTAAGGCTGGCAATCAAGATATTGAGCGCGATCTCATTAGGTGTCTTCTGCCGTTTTGCTCCCTCCACGAGAGCAATCATGCGGTCAAGGAAGGTTTCGCCGGGATTGGCAGTGATCTGTACAACGATCCAGTCCGAAAGCACACGTGTGCCGCCTGTCACCGCACTGCGGTCGCCACCACTCTCGCGAATGACAGGAGCCGATTCACCAGTGATGGCCAATTCATCAACGGAGGCGACGCCTTCAACGACCTCGCCATCGCCAGGAATAGAGTCCCCAGCTTCCACCAGGACCAGGTCACCCTTGCGCAGGTCAGGAGCTGCAACTGCCTCTAATGCACTGGAGCGGTTGGTGCCAGTCAGGCGTTTGGCGACGGTCGTGGTACGCGCTTTGCGCAACGTATCGGCCTGAGCTTTGCCGCGTCCCTCCGCCATTGCCTCGGCGAAGTTAGCGAAGACGACGGTGAACCAGAGCCAGATAGCGACTGCCAGCACAAAAATCGTCTCGGCGATTAACTGAGCGCGAGTGAAAGAAGCGTTCTGAGTGGTGAAGAGCAGTGTGATCAGCAGGCGCACGAATTCGATAGTCGTAACTACACTACCGACTTCTACTACGAACATCACCGGGTTCTTCACCTGCACGCGGGGATCTAGTTTCTTGAACGAGTCAGGGATTGCTCGTCGGATGATCTTTGGGTCGAAGATGGAGATCTCTCCCTTGCGGCGTGTCTTCCATTCCCTGGATTCTAGGACTTCGGGTTTTGTCTCAGTTTGCATGTTAGAACGTCTTACCTCCATACATAAGCAACTGTTCTACGATCGGCCCCAGTGAATACGCCGGGAAGTAAGTGAGTGCGCCCACGATCACGATCACGCCCATCAAGAGCGCTACAAAAAGTGGCCCTGTGGTTGGGAAGGTTCCAAGTCCGGCGGGTACAACCCTCTTCTGGACCAGCGAACCAGCGAAGGCCAGGACGGGAATGACTTCTGCGAAGCGACCGATGAGCATCACGATACCAAGCGTCCAGTTGTAGAATGGCGTGTTGGCCGCGAGCCCGGCAAAGGCTGAACCGTTGTTACCGTTGGCGGAGGTGTATCCGTACAGAACCTCCGTAAGTCCATGTGGACCCGCGTTGGCAATTCCGGCAAGCCCTTGAGGAACCACCAGAGCCAGAGCCGTAAAGCTCAGGACCAGCAAGGGCGAGATCAATAAGGCCAGTACCGCCATCATGATTTCCTTGCGTTCGATCTTCTTGCCCAGGTATTCCGGTGTGCGTCCCACCATCAGGCCAGCGATAAAGACCGCAATGATCGCGAAGTAGAGCATGCTGTAGAGTCCCGAACCGACACCTCCAAAGATGAGTTCACCGAGTGCGATATTGGTAACTAGCACCAGCCCACCTACAGGTGTATAGCTATCATGGAAGCTCATGACCGTGCCCGTCGAGGTGGCGGTCGTGGTCACTTCCTGGATTGCCGAGAGCGTGATGCCGTAGCGTACCTCCTTGCCCTCCATGTTGCCGCCCGACTGGTAGGTGCTGACTTGCTGGTTTGCTCCAGCGTTTGTCAGGAGCGGATTGCCAGTCTGCTCGGCTGGGATGACCACGGCCATGCCAATTAAAAAGATGACTGCGGACACAGCCCAGAGCACCCAGCCCTGACGGGTATTGCCCACCATCTTACCAAACATGTAGAACAGGCCTGCTCCGAGGCAGAGTTCACAGAGGATGATCAGCAGGCCGGTAAAGGCGTTAGGATTCTCGAAGGGATGAGCCGAGTTCACGTTAAAGAAGCCACCACCATTAGTTCCCAGATCCTTAATGATCTCCATAGAGGCTACCGGGCCCTGAGCGATGGTCTGTACCTGTCCGTTCAAGGTGTGCACTATCGTATAAGGACTGAAGTTTTGGATCATCCCCTGCGAGACGAAGACGAGAGCGCCTACAATACAGATCGGGAGTAGGATATAGAGTGTGCAGCGTGTGATGTCCACCCAGAAGTTGCCCAGGTGCTGTGCGCTACGGCGTGCCAGTCCGCGCACTACTGCAACCGCCAGTGCAATACCAGCGGCAGCAGAGACGAACTGGTGAAAGGTCAGGCCAGCCATCTGTGTCAGGTAGCTCATGGTCTGTTCGCCTGTGTAGCTCTGCCAGTTGGTATTAGTGGTGAAGCTAGCGGCAGTATTGAAGGCCAGTTGTGGCTCTACGTTCGGTAGGCCTGCCGGGTTGAAGAACGCTCCTTGCCACTGCTGGGTGCGCTCGAACAGATAGAGAAGCAGCATGCCTACCAAACTGAAGATCAGCACAGAGAGCATGTAGCCCGTCCACTTCTGCTCCTCCTCCTCGTTGATACCGGAGAGGCGATAGAAGAAGCGCTCTACGGGAACCACCGCTGGTGAGAGCCAGGTGCGTTCCCCATTAAAGACTTTGGTCAGGTACAGGCCGACCGGTTTGGTCAGCAGCAGTATGATGACCATAAAGATCAGTACCTGCAGGACACTATTCAGCGTTACAGGCATAGTTTTTTACCTCGCTTGTGATAAAAAAACGACTAAAATTTCTCAGGTGCCAGGAGTGCAATGAGAAGATAAATGAGAATGCCAAGTGTGACGATGCCCACTAGAATATATTCCAGCGGAGTGTTCATAGCTGTCTCCTTCTTTACGGGTGCGATCAATCGCGAGCGGGCCGATCAATCGCGATGGGCGACATAAATGTGGCCCCTACAGGCGCTCACAGCCTTCGGTGAAGAGTGCGAACGCGACGAACATTACGATGGTCACGACGATAATGAGTGCATCAAGCATACAGTTCCTCCTCGTGAACTGGTGGGTAGGATACGTCCCAACGTTTCATCAGGCTGGTGGCGTATTTGCTTCCTTTCGTTGCGAAGCCTCTGCGGCCAGGCGCAGTAATGCTTCCATGGGAAAGGGTTTGGGTAGGTAGGCGATGGGATGGAATTCTGCCAGGCGTCCCGGACTGACACGTACAGCAGAGAGAACCACCACAGGAAGTTTATTAAAATCGCCATTGATATCCTGGGTATGAAGAGATCCTTCGCGTTGTGCGATACGCAGAATATCCCAACCCGTCTGATCTGGCAGATTAATATCCAGGAAAATCAGATCGAAGGTTGTTGTGCGTAACTGCGTGAGAGCGCTCTCGGCATCTGTCGCTATGCTTACATCATATGAGCGTGCCAGGAGATTGCGTTCCACCAGATCACGCAAGACCTCGTCGTCTTCTACTAATAAGATCCGTGTTCCGGACATGCACGGACTCCTTCCTTTTCATGGATATGGTGGTGTTGTCCATAAGACACTCTTAGCCTGTTTGAATACATTTAGTTTTCTTAGGCAAGCTGTCATACGAACCTTCTGTCGTCCTATCATATATTTTCTATCGTTTCCCGGAGTGGCTGTACCTTTTCCCCTCTCCCATATGAGTATAGCGTAAGGGAAATAAATAGGCAGTCTGAAGATTGGTATGTTTGCTCAGGATTTACTCAAGATTTTGAGGCATCAATTTCCTCAGCATCTTCATCGTTGAAACGATATCCGACGCCAGGGATAGTGAGGATGAAGCGAGGCTGATCGGGTGTTGGTTCGATCTTCTGACGTAGTTGGGCGACGTAGACATGCAAGCTGTGAGAGCGCTCTGGGGAGTTCTCTCCCCATACATCAGTGAGTAACATCTGGCGTGTTAGGATCTTGCCCTGGTGCATAAGAAATACTTTGAGCAGATCGTATTCGGTTGGAGTGAGCTGGAGCTCTTTTTCGTTGAGTTGCACGTCCCGTCGTACGAGGTCCATCTCCAGTGGGCCGATGCGAATCTGAGGAGCGGTTCCTAAGGGGACGCGTGCGACATGACGTAAGGCTGCTCGCATGCGTGCCAGGATCTCGTCCATACCGAAAGGTTTGAGTACATAGTCATCGGCCCCAGCATCGAGCGCCTGGACTTTATCTTTTTCTGTGCCTTTGACTGAGAGAACGATGATGGGGGTAGAGGACGTTGTACGAATCCAGCGGCAGACCTCCAGGCCGCTCATGCCGTGGTAACATCAGGTCGAGGAGAACGAGATCTGGTCGATGTTGCTGGAAGCTATCAATGGCATCTTCGCCGCTTCTGGCCGGAAAGACTTTATATCCATGGGCGACCAGGCTACGCTGTAAAGCACGAATGATCTCAATTTCATCATCGACAACTAAAACGCGTGCTCCTGGTTTACTCATATCGTGATCCCTTCTAGTTTGCCGACAGGCAATGCGATAGAAAAGAGAGAGCCTCCACCTGGATGCTGCTCTGCCCAGATGCGCCCTCCATGCGCCTCCACTACTCCTTTACAAATGGCCAGTCCGAGGCCGGAACCCGGTGAATGGTCTGGTAATGGTTGCCTCTCCATGACGCGATAAAACTTGTCGAAGATGCGCTCAAGATGTTCCAACTGATGGGAAAGGATACGCAAAGGGCGAAAAATCATAATCAGTCTCCAGCGAAGAAATTCTCGTTTTGGTCAGTATAATGCGAGATATATCAATGGAGACTCAAGGTAGAGGGAAAAAAACTCAGAAGAATCTCAAGAAATCTAGTTGCCCTTCATAGTAAACGGCGCGGGGTAATCGACACGGGCTTGTAAACGGTGCCTCTACAAATGGCTCATCATTTGAGCGAGGCGGTGGAATTCAGCAACTTCAGCAGGCAGAATCTCGCCTTCTGGCGTGGGACCGACGTTGAGCCAGCACGTAGCGTGGCGTCGATGGCTTTCGGTAATCAGGTGCAGAAGCTCTTCAGCAGGTTTAATTTCTTGCTCTTCCTGTCGATAGCTCCAGCCTATATTGACTGTAAACCAGGAAGCCAGTGGTAGTGAGCTGATCTCTGTCGTATTGAAGCCGATAGTATTTTCTCCTGGCAGATCGACCTCCCACACTTGATAGTCTTCGCCTGCCAGTGGTGTGGCATGATGATTGTTAACGATCAGAGCCTGGGGTTGCAGTGTATGAATAGAATCATAGGTGTTGGTCAGATCCCAGGAACCCCTGGCAAGGAAGTGGGTTTGATCGGGAGCAGAGTGGGTGTTGGGGCCAGTAGCCATCGAAGACTATGCCAGCGATCTTGCCATAATTGCTACAGAGTTCGCGGACCTGTCCCTGGTAATAGGCTACATAGGCATCCCAGTCTGTTTGATAAGCGGGATGGTGCCAGTCGAGCAGGGAATAGTAAAGATGAAAGGGGATATTGCGTTGGTGAAGTGCGTCGGCCAGTTCGCCGATGATGTCGCGCTTGAAGGGGGTATTGGTCACTTTATAGTTGGTCAGGGCGGAGTCGAACAGACAAAATCCGTCGTGATGTTTGCTTGTGATCATAAATGCCTGTGCTCCAACTTCCACCAGAATGTCGGCCCATTGTTGAGCATTGAAGTGGGAGGGATTGAACTGTTGCATTAGTTGTTCGTATTCAGGTGTCGGGATATGTTCCAGGTGCATCGCCCATTCATTGCGTCCCAGCAGTGAATACAGACCCCAGTGGGTGGTTATGCCATAGGCCATAGCTTGAAAGCGTTGGATCGCCTCTGGAGTCGCTTGCAATTGTGCATGTGATACGTGCTCAATCTGGGCCATAGGTGGAAATGCCTCCTGTGTTTCCTTACTGCACGGCCTCTATTCAATACTGAATGTGTTTTCAAATGATCAAAAGTTATTGTAACGTGGCGGCAATTGCATCGGGGATAACGATTACGTCACCTCCATACCGTCCTACCTGGCTGGCATCAAATGACGGATAATGATTGCTGATGCGTGCTCGTAGTCCTGCGGCTAACTCAAATGCCACAACTTTCAATGCTGTAGGTATGCTAACATCCAGTATGATGTTGCCAACGGTACCGATGACTGTACCACCCTCACTAAGCACATGATACGATAAGATAGTGCTTCCAAGTGGCATTTTCGCAATGGTTTCATCGCTATTTGCTTTGATGAGCTGCTCCTCAGTGGCAAAGGTGACGGCATCAATTCCAATCGCATTAATGACGCTGGTTGGTAGCGCATGGCGACCAAAGAGGCTTGTTTTGACCTGTAAGGCATAGATGCTATTGTGTTGTGGATCAAAATAGAAATCATTAAGGGAGCCTACCCTCATTCCAGTGTCAATCGCTATTACCGCCAGACCTTTCATATCTGACCATTTCCTAGTTGCCGCTGTGTTCTGCATCCTCTTCTCCAGTGTAAAGAAATGTTTCCATGTTCGCAGGAGTGAGACAATCCCTACTCCTGCAAATATGGATCTGCTACTTCTTTACACGTAATCTCTAGCGTGAAGGCTTCAATAACTTGTGGAAGAGACCGAAAAGCAGGAAAGTTGGCGGCCATTGACCGACAAAGAGGCTCCAATCACGTTTGTTGAAGCTAAAGAGCAGTGCAGAGGCGATGATTGAGCCAAGCGCAGCCCAGTACCAGACCTCATCAGGTACCTGGTCGGTAATACGGAAGTATTGATCCTGCACATCCTGTGTCTTCGAAGAGGCAATGTCTATTTTTGCCATTGTGTTGTTTCCTTTCTTCTGTGTGAATAGAAAATGGTGGAGTTCCTGGTTGCTACCTTCCACTTGTTTATACACGGTTCTCAATGATGTATGGTGACAATATGTAACCAGTATATATAGATAAGGTATCATCATATATGTAACACTTTATCATATAGCCGTGATATTTCCGTGAAAAGGCTGATTGTCATCTAGCTCTTTGACATTTTGCCAGGAACGTCCTACTATTTTTACTATAATGAGGAATTAGCTATCATGTATTAGTATCTTTGATAGATAGAGAGGCTTTTTGATGGACGATAAATTACCAGTGCCTGCTGCATCTGGATCTGTGTGGAGAATATGGCTCAAAACGAGTCGTCCGATGACGCTTACGGCTGCCGTGAGTCCGGTGCTTGTTGGCACTGCAGTGGCGGGCTATGAGGGCACTTTTCATATCGTTGCATTTCTGGTAACGCTCTTTTCGTGCCTGTTCTTGCAGATTGGCACAAACTACTTTAACGAGTACTTTGATCATCGTTATGGATTGGATCATGCTGGTTCACTCGGAGCCATGACGGTTATTTTCCGTAATGAGATGACGGCCAATCAGGTGCTTGGAGGTGGTATTCTCTGTTTTGTGGTTGCGGCGCTCCTTGGCCTGTACCTGATTATTACCGTGGGCCCGGTTATTATTCTGTTTGGTCTTGCCGGTATGCTGATCGCGTATTTCTATAGTGCCCGGCCCTTTAAGTTCTCCAGTCGTGGTCTGGGTGATGTTCTCGTCTATAGCGCGATGGGTTTTTTGATGACGTGGGGTTCTTATTATGTACAGATTCCTTCCTGGTCATGGCATGCCTTTGCAGCCAGTATTCCTGTTGGTTTTATGGTTACTGCCATCTTGAATATGAACAATGTACGCGATTACCAGGATGATCTGGCTGTGAACAAGAAGACGTTGCCTGTGCGCTTCGGCATCAAGTTTGGGCAACGTTATCATGCAGTTCTGCTGATAGGGAGCTATATAGCCGTAACGCTCTTTGCGTTGTTCGGGGTACTTCCTCTGTATAGCCTGGCGGTCTGGCTGACCTTTCCGCTTGCTTTTAACAATGTACGGGCGGTTCTGGCAGCAGTTGATCGCAAAGCCTTTATTATTGGCATCAAACGTACATCTCTTCTGCACCTGCAATTTGGGGCTGTGTTAGCTCTAGCGATTGTGATTGCAAGAGTAGTACGTTTCTAAATGGTATGATCCAGTGCTTTTTGCCTGTAATGCTCCAACCATAATTCATGCAATTGCTGTACTTCTTCTGGGGGAAGTGTAATAGGATCTCCGAGTTGACGCGCGATAGTATAAATTCTGGCACTATCTTCCAGGGCGTGGGCAATGGAAAACGTATGTGAAGGGTTAGTTCCTACAGCCATGGCACCGTGGTTGCCCCATATCACAGCTGATCCTGTTCCAAGTATCTCTGCGACGAGTTCCGCGAATTCCTGAGTGCCAGAACGCTTGTAGGGTGTAACGGGAACCTCGCCGCCGAGACAACTGGCCGATTCCGCTAAAATTACTGGGACAGGCTTGTGCACGACGCTGAAGGCAGAGGCATAGAACGAGTGTGTGTGCATCACGCAGTGGATATCATGACGACGACGTAGAATAAGTGTGTGCAGCGGTGTTTCAGTGGATGGGTCCCATTTTCCCTCTACGACTTTGCCATTCTCATCGATAACGACGATGTCTTCAGCCGTGAGCAATTCGTAGTCTATTCCACTGGGCTTGATACAGATCAGCCCACTTTTTGGGTCACGCGCACTCAGGTTGCCTTGTGAGGCTCGAACAAGCTGACTATCGTACATTTTTCTGGCATAGCGGGCCACTTCAGCTCGCAACTCGGGCAATAACATCATATATTCCTTTCTCTCATTCTTTCAGTTCACTCAGTGCTTCTTCCTGCATGCGTTTACGTTTGGCCTCTAGTAGCCGTTCCATCGTGGTCATCTCTCGTTGTATAGACTGTACTGGTGCTGCATGTGCTTTATCTGGTTTGGTATGTATCGTTTCTTTGCTGTTTGAAAGTGGTTTGGGCGGCTGTACACGGGTACGGCGCTCCTCGCGTTGTAGACGTATGTTGCCCAATGTTGCCCCGATAGTGCTGTCCTTGAGGCCATCAGTCGTGCTGGCAAGCTGGAACTTAGCGGGTCGAAGATGCATAAGTAGCCATCTCCACGCGATGGCGAGGGACTTCAGGCTGGAGAGACGCCGCGCCGCAATATCAATTGGTAACAGTAGTGCTGCAAGTGCAAGCAACAGGAATGTGATAGGTAATGATGCCGAAACAGGAGTCAGGTTCTGCTGAAATGCTCCAGTGCTATCATTTATCTTCAGAATCGTCCCTCCACCATCCTGGGCCAGGAGCTTGAGGAACGTGATGTCCGTGCCCTGGGTACGAAATTCAGGTGAATAGGGCACGACCATGCCTGTTGTCGCTGTGAGGCGGCTGACTGATCCTTTGCTGGAGGTTCCTTGCCAGGTTACCTGGAAGACATAGGTGCCTACAGACGCTGCCGAGAAGTTCCCCTGCCAGCGTTGTGGAGCGGCTGGCTGTAAGTTGATTGTTTGTTGTGAATGGTCGGGAGCAATGATATGCGCTGTCACCTGTTGTTGATTAGTATTGGCTTGCGTTGTTGGTAGGTCCACAGTGATTTGTCCATTGCCGTTCACGATTTGTCCGTTGATATTCATGCTGCTATCTGGTGCAGGCAAGGTCCATGTTACCAGATTGGCCCACCACTGTGCCGCTTGATTCCATTGCAACCAGTGCGAAGTCCAGAGCCCCAATGCATCGCTGGTCCAGGCGACGACGCGCCCCAGACCGTACTGCCAGACAGCGAGAACAGGGTCGTCATGCTGACTGACAAGGACCATCTGTGCCGCTGGTTTTGGCGTCGTAGCGACATAACCGTCCAGAATAGGCAGCCCTTTTAGTCCTGTAAGGATTGGAGGTGTCCCTACTACCGCTGGAACGAATGGTTCGTTAATAATCGTGCGTCTGGCAGCCTGTTCCGTCTCTTGCAGTAGAACTTGCGGAATAATGCTTGGATCATCTGCACGGTAGAAGCGGCCTTTTCCCCATGATGCGATGTTGATCATCGTACCCAGTTCTTGATAGTCCGATGAATTGGTCGCGACTGTGGAGATGGTAATGTTCTCCTTCGCCATTTTCGTGACCTGGGGAGCATAGTTGTCAAAGGCATCGCCATCACCGAGCAGGATAACGTGCTTGATCTGCGCATTGGTATGCAGGAGAACCTTTTCCGCGTTCACCAGATCCGGGCTATAGCTAGCCGGGTCGGTCGGGTCCATGGCGTCGATGGCTTTGTTGATCGAGGCTTTGTTAGTGACATGCTGCATTGGAATGGCAAGTGTTCCATAACCGGCTGAAATGCCAACCTGGTCGTTTGGTGTCAATAGATTGATGACACCCTTAGCGGCCTCTTTGGAGATATTGACTGGTAATGGAGCTTCCAGGCTCTCGATAATGAGTACGACCGCGAGATTCGGCGTATTTTTATGCTGTGGAATGTCCATGGATACGGGCAGCGTTTCCTCTAGAGGTGTGTTGGCATAGTCGCCAAGCCCGTAGCTATTCTCGCCTCCACTGACGACGAGGCCACGTCCAAGATCACGTACAAATGATTGCAATGTTTGCATACGTGCAGTGCCCAGATCGACCGCGGGTACGTCAGCGAGGACCACAGCGCTATACGTTGCGAGTCCGTCTAATGAGACGGGCACGTCATTGGGATTAGCGATGGTAACATTGATTTTTGTTGCCTTCAAGGCGTTAGCGATGTTTACTCCGCTACCGGGGTGTCCCTCGATCAGCAAAATTTGTGGTGGACCCTGGACATTAACAAATGCAGTTGCTTCGTTATTTTGCAGAAGAGTGTCCTCAGGGGCGTCAAGCGTGATGCGATAGGTATGGAAGCCAGGTGGAGGTGACATCAGGTTAAAGCTTAATTCTTGTTCTCCAATACCCAGAGGGAGTGATTGTTGTAGGATAATGCTCTGATCCATGAAGATGCGTACTGTGGCTGTCTGGCTAACGCTGCTATACAGTTGGGCGTGCAGTAGAAAGCGTTCGTTGGTATGTAGTTGTGTGGGCGCTGTAAGATTATCAACGCGTGCTTCCGGGCCTTGAGATGAAGGCAGAGGTACGACATCAAGGCGAATACCTTCCTGTTGTAATAATTGTGCTTCCTGAAGTGCATCTTCGAGGTTTTGTTGGCCATCGGTGAGCAAGACAATATGGCGTTGAGTATCCGCTGGTAAAATAGCAGCTGCGAGACGGAGCCCTGCCGCCAGGTCTGTGTAGTTGGTATCTGGAGTGGACTCAAAATGCGTAAAATCGATCTGTGATTTGATTGATTGCTCTACCAGTGCATTACGTCCCACAGCTACGATGCCTACCTCATCCGAGTTGCGTTTATGCTGTATGGCTGAATTAATCCATTGCTCGATGAGCGGGCGTTGTGCAGAGGTGCTATCGGAGATATCGCCTACAAAAACTGTTGCCTGTCGTGAGATGGGTTGTTGCCAGGCAGCTCCTGCCAGTGCACAGATAATCAGTGTGAAGAGTGCCAGGCGACAGGCCAGAATGAGACGTCGCTGGGAAGCTGAAAAAGGCAAAGAAGATCTTCTCCAGGTGAGATAAACCAGGATGGTGATGGGTAGTAAGAGCAAAAGTAACAGTGGTTGCTCAAATGATAACACGATGCTTCCCTTTCATTTGGAATGTGAGCGTTACCGAAGTTTATTTCTGGCGCGTCTGGATGCTCTTAAGAATTGTTTTCTGGCGAGAAGGTAACGTTTCTGTATGTTCTCTATACGTGTATTTTTTGCTGTCAATGATGAGAGACGTTTGTCCAGGATGCTGTGTTGGCCTGGTGTTTCTCGCTGCTGGCGTGGCGGCTTTTGCACCTGGTATCCACGGCTGAAAAGCCACCATTCGGTGCACAAAATCAGGAGCAGGAGGGCGGCGACCCAGGGCCAGATCTCGCGTAACTCTCGTGATACGCCATTCCCGTTGGGTGTAAATTCACTGCTGCCTAGCACTGGCAGGGTTCTGGCCGGTGCAAGATTGGACTGCAGTGGATTGAACAGGTTGACTGTAAAGGCACCGTGCAAGAGTTGTCCATGGACGCGTTGCGTTACCTGGTAGATGCCAACTGCGTCGGTTCTGGCGAATGGAATGGCGGGGAATGGAGGCACTACCGTCGTCGTTTGTTGATCGGGGCTGGTAATGGTAGCCTGATCCGTGCCGGGCCAGGTCTGGATAGTGACGGGGTTCCCCGATGCAATCTGTCCATCGCCTGCGACTGGCTGTGGTAAGAACCAGTTCGCGAGGTTCTGAATCAGGATTGGGAAGGAGGGTTGTAGTCCCAGATCGCTATCATGAAGGTCAAAGCCAAGAGCCGCAATACGCTGATTGTTGTTCTGGCCCGCAATCAATAATGGTGTTTCAGGGGCATCAATGACTGACTGTATTTCTGATGCTGGCTTCAGTTGGTGGCTGGTCTGTAGTGTATGAATACTACTGAGATCGACGGAAGCGAGCAGATCCATCTGGTCGTCGCCTGGACTGACCCTGCTCACCTTGATCAATGGGCCTGATGTACCGAATGGATATGATCCTACTGGCGGGTCGACAAAGAAAAGTCCACCAGCAGGCAAAACAGGAGGTACGAAGCCGTCGAAGATGGTCAGATCGTAATTTCCTGTATTGACATATTGTGTCGGGGTCGTTTCGGATAGTATCACATCTGGTTGCAGGGCAAAAGCGGCTTCTAGAAACATGTTGCCCTTTGTGACGAGGAGTACACGCCCTTTCTGTGATCCTCCTACGATAGCCCATGCATTGTGATCGACCGTCATTGCATCCTGTGAAATAAGTTGAGCATGAAGGAAGCGTGTCGTGGATGGCAATCCTGTCCACTGAACTGTTCCTGTAGCCTGTGGCGCGAGCGTTGCTGTCTGTACACTTACTTCGCGCCCATCGGCGAACAATTCGACTGGAATTGAGCGTTGTTGCGAGCTGTAGTTGGCAACCTGGGCAAGGGCAACGAGATTATTCTGGAGAGTGCGGGAAGAAAGGGTAAGAAGCGCAACGTTCGGTGCGTTGGTTCCAATGCGCAGATAGTGTACAGGAAAAGGGACGACCAAATTCTGATCGGGGGTCGTGACGTGCCCATCTCCCACGACCAGTACCTGGGTATCTGTGTGTCCTGCGGCGAGTGAATTGGCCAGAGATAAAGCCAGTTCTAGATCGGCATTCTGGTTGGTGACTTTTGCGCGTTGAAGTGCCGCTGACAATAGTGTTTGATCATTTGAGTCTGCGATCAGTACCTGGGGAGTATTTGCCATTGTAATCAGCGAGAGATGATCATTGGGGCCAAGGTTGTTAATCATGTTGGAGATATTGTTGCGAGCGCTCTCGAATCTATTGGGGGCAACGTCTGTTGCCTGCATACTTGCTGAGGCCTGCAAAATGATGATGGTATTGCCACTGATAGAGCTGTTAGTAAAGATTGCCGGACGTATCAGTGCGAGTACAATAAAGAGAGCGGCCAGGACTTGCAGGAGCAGAAGCGGCGTGAAGCGAAGGCGCTGCCAGGGACGACTGGCCTGCATATCTTGTAAAGCTTGCTGCCAGAGCAAGGTACTGGCAACCGTGCGCTGCTGGCGTTTTGGGCGCATAAAATAGAGCAGCAGGATGATAGGGATGATCAAGGCAAAGGCGAAAGCTACTGGAGCAAGAAGATTCATGCGTTCATCCTTCCTTGATTAGCAAATCAGCTCAATTTGCCGTAATAAACGTTGTACGACGTCGATAATACTCATTTCGCTCGGTATAAGTGCGTAGGTTGCCATGTGTATATGTGCAAATTCCGCGATTTCCTGCGTAAAGTTGGCCAGACGTTGCTGATAGGCGGCGAGTATGCCAGGTGAGATACTCACATCAATGCTTCCCGCTCCTTCACTATCGTGCAACTGCCAGTCTCCTTGAATATCGGGTTGAACCTCGTCTGGCGAGAGAATTTGTAACATGGCGACTTCCTGATGGAGCTGGCGCACAGCTCGCACGCCGGTCTGGTAGCCTCCTGGGGCCAGGAAATCCGAAAGGATAATGGTCAGGCCAGGACTATTGACCACGCGACCAAGGTCGTAGAGAGCTCTATTGAGGTTTGTGCTACCTGAACGTGGCAGACGTGTCAGGAAGTCACCGATGTTCCAGATAGCATTCTTGCCTCCACTACCACGTCGATAGGAGACGAGGCGATCAGTGAGTGCGCCAACGATGACGTTATCCTCGCATTTGAGGGATACGTATGCCAGTGCGGCTGCGAGAGAGATGGCCAGGTCGGCTTTTGATGGTGTGCCATAATACATTGAGTCGGAGCAATCTATAAGGATCGTGACCGTAATATTTTCTTCGGCTTCAAAGACGCGTAGGAAGAGGCGTTCCAGGCGTGCGTAGGCACGCCAGTCGATGCGGCGGAAGTCGTCTCCGGGCGAGTAACGGCGGAAATCGAGAATTCCATAGAGGAGCCAGCCAGGGGCGAGCGTCGGCGTCCCGGGCGTCCAGTTGCCATGGGACGACGGGCTTGCAAGGCAAGAGTGTCCAGGCGCTGGAGTGTGTGAGCGTCGAGTGGAAAGCGTAATTTTTCGCCGTTGTCTGCCATTATACTAACTCGATCTCTTCGATAATCGTGTCAATCAAGCTCTCCACAGTCACATTATCCGCGAGTCCGTCGAAATTGAGCACAATACGATGGCGCAGTGCTGGATAGGCCACGGCACACAGGTCTTCTATAGATACATTATAACGTCCTTCGAGCAGAGCACGAACTTTCGAGGTTGTGATGAGCGCCTGTAAACCACGCGGGCTGGCACCGTAACGCACATATTGACGCACTTTTTCTGGCGCATCTTCTTGATCGGGATGGGTTGCCAGGAGCAGGCGTACTGCAAATTCTTTAATATGGGTAGCAACGGGTACGGCACGTGCGGTAGCGATCAATTGCAAAAGTTCTTCGCCGGCAGCAATCACCTGGGCATGCATTGATTGGGTTCCTACTGTAGTGTCGATGATGCGCAACAGATCGGCGGCTTTTGGAAAGTTGACCTGAATTTTAAGTAAGAAGCGATCAAGCTGGGCTTCGGGCAAAGGATAGGTCCCTTCCATTTCGAGAGGGTTCTGGGTTGCCAATACAAAGAACGGCTGGGGGAGTAGACGTGTGCGGTCACCCACGCTGACGGTGCGTTCCTGCATGCCCTCAAGCAGCGCAGATTGTGTTTTGGGAGTGGCACGGTTAATCTCGTCGGCCAGGACGATATTGGCGAAGATGGGGCCGGGTTGGAAGCTAAAGACACGTTTGCTCCCTGCTCCGCCGTCTGCCTGGTCAGTAACGATGGTAGTGCCCACGATGTCGGCGGGCATCAGATCGGGCGTGAATTGAATGCGGGCAAACTTGAGTGCCAGCGCATCGGATAAAGTGCGTACAAGGAGCGTTTTACCCAATCCTGGTACTCCTTCCAGTAGAACATGTCCTCCGGCGAAAAGAGCCAGCAGCAATTCACGAATGACACGCTCCTGACCAACTACAATGGAGCATAATTCGTTCTCCAGGCGCTGGGCGATATCCATGAACATTGCGATATCGCTCTCGCCCGGTCCTTCAGTTTCCTGTGAAGAGGGTGTATGCCCATTTTGAAGTATGCTATCCTCATTGAGAGTCTTCACTACGGGTGATGTATTGTCGCCTGTATTTGCCATGCGTTTTACTGCCCTTCCAAATGATTAAAGTAGTCGTGAACGAGATCTTTCTGATCGGGAGAGATGGTGCTGTTGTCGATCTCGTCATGCGCCATCTGACTGTACTGCTGGACAACCTGAGAGTAGGGAACGGAGTTGCCAGACTGGACGACACTCGTATTATTGTCGGCACTCTGAGTGCTAGAGCCGGAACTGGTCTGTCCGGGGATGGTGACCTGCTCATTTTTGCCTTGCTGGTTCCCAGCTCCATTGTTCCCTTGTGAGCCACCCTTTCCCTGTCCTTGCTGTCCTTGTTGTCCCTGAGTCTGACTTTGACTCTGTCCCTGAGCTTGAGCCTGTTGTCCCTGCTGTCCCTGAGCTTGAGCCTGTTGTCCCTGCTGCCCCTGAGTCTGTTGTCCTTGCTGTCCCTGGCTCTGGTTCTGACTTTGAGCTTGCTCTTGATTTTGATTAGTCGATCCATCGTTTGAAGAGGCAAGGTTGTTCGCGACCTGTTGCAATGATTGGGCAGCCTGGTTGATGCTGTTCTCCTGAGCCTGTGTGGCCGCGTTTTGTGCTGTGGCTGTTTGCATAGTCTTAGCGGCATCATTGACTTCACTTTGATTACCGTCGGCGACCGCTTTTGCCGCTTGATGAAGTGCTGAACTCAATGATTGATCCTGGCTTGCCTGGTTAGCAGCATTTTCGAGCTGTTGTGATAGCTGTGCTTGTTGCGTGGGCGACAATTTGTTGATCTGTCCGGCTAGATTTTGTAGCGCCTGGGAAACCTGCTTGCTATTGTTATTGGCCAGTGCATTGCCGAGAGCTTTCAGATCTGCATTCTTGCTATTCTGCAAAGATGAACTGGCCGCTGCATTTGCTTGTGCATTGTTGGACGCTTGAGGATTGAGTTGTTGATTAAGTTGTGTCTGAGCCTGTGCGAGGGTTTGCTGTGCCTGGGTATCAGTTTTTGTCTGCTGAAGTTTATTTTCCAGGTCACTCAAGATTTGATCAATTTTTTGCCGCTCGGTAGGAGAGATGCTGGATTGCTGTGCAAGATTCTGGCGTACCTGTTCGATAGAGGCAATCTGTTTTGCTATGCGAGCCTGAAACGCTGCTTGCTGTTTGAGAATGGATGTCATCGGATTGGGTAGGACAAGAAGAACGGCAAAGAAGATGGCAACGAGAATGAAGAACAAAGCAGTGGAGCGGCCAGGGCGAAGAGGGAGCGTCTTTGCGGGTGCATGTTTTTGCAACTGCTTCAGGGCATCGCGGCGCTGGAGTTTTGCCAGGGGAGCAGATTGGTTGCGTAGTTCCCAGGCTGTACCCAGCCGATCATGAAGTGATAGACGGCTATCAGCCATGCGGGCAGTAGAAGAGAGCGAAGGATGTCTCCAGAGCGCCATTCCAGGAGCGATAACAGTGCTTGCAATGATAATGCCTATAGCCCATATGCTGGCGTTGCTCCAGGGAGTCATACGTGCTATAAGGAGAATAAGGCAAGCCAATAGAAGGCCTGCGTTTATACCCCATAGAGTCCAGCGGATTACCTGTTGTACCGAGAGTCGTCTCTGCCATGGACGTAGTGCACTGACGAGGCTCTCGCGGTCCAGCGCTTCATGGGTGATTGCTGCCAATCGGGATGGCATCAGGGTTGCCATAACACTACCTTTCTTGATCGGCCACACGGGCTTGTAAACGGTGCCCCTACTAAATGGTGCCCCTACGGTTGGGGTACGCGAGAAAGTGGTTGCCTACGTTCTCTTTTTAGTTATACCATATGCTAGGATACATGTACTGAAGCATTGTTTTGTACAATGGACTTTTTCCTTCCTGGTAGGCGTATAGGTGTTGCTAATCTGATCAAGTATACGCTTAGCAAAAAGAACAGGGCAGTGGCTATCAGGTTAAGGAGGACGTAGGCGACCCAGGGGCTAAGGTGTAATCCGTGCAGTGTATAGTTGCTCATTGTGCTACCAGCCGGATAAGTATTCACCAGGGCTAGAAGTGGATTCCAGAGCAGTAAAGGAGCAGGCTGACTTAAGAAGAGTGGTGATTGAAAGAGGCCGACCGAGCTGAACATCTGGAACCAGTTGCCTGAAGAGTAGAGCGTTATGAAAAGGACGAGAGGCATAAAGATCCAGAGTACACAGGTCATATAGGAGATCGAAGTGGAGACTGCGGGCCTTGAGATCAAGGTTGAGCAGAAGAGGCTGAACGAGCCGATAATCAACGTGGTGCTGATGAATACAAGGAGTGCGCTGATAATCTGGAATGGAGAGATACCGCCAAAGAAAAAAACGAGGCTAAAAAGAGGAATGGAGGCTGCGATGAGTAGGAATGCATTGACTAAGCCAGCGACCAATTTGCCACTAATCAAGGAGAAGGCTGAGATACGTGAACAGAGTAAAAGATCGAACGTTTGGCGTTCTTTCTCACCATTCACAGCCGTAGCCGTAAAAGCTGGTGTGATGAAAATGATGAGAAAGAGCTGAACGATTGAGAGCAGCATGTAGAGATAGGTTCCAATATCATTCAGGGTCATGCTCCCATTTCCATTGAAGTTGGAGAAGCGATTGATAAAGAACCAGCCAATCAGGCCCATGAGAAGGATATAAAGGACGATGATCCAGATGGTGCGTTCACGGCGCATGCGCAAACGAAGTTCTTTGATGAGGAGTGCTGAAAAGGTCATGATGGACTGTTTCCTTCCGTGATGCTCATAAAGATATCTTCGAGACGACCACTACTCGCACGTGGTGCGAAAGAGGTAATGGGCACGCCTTGCATAATTAATTCAGCCATGATCTGAGGTAACGCCTGTTCGTTGCCGTTGAAGTCGGCCAGGAGCACATTCTCTGATCCTTGCGTAATGTTGCTTATGTCAGGCTGCTTTTTCAGTAATTCCAGTGCGGCGGGAATGCGTTCGGCTTCCAGAATGCGTATCTCAAGCTGATGCCTGCTGCTGAAGCGTTGAACGATCTTTTCAACATCTCCGGCTGCGACAAGGCGACCTTCTTGCAGAATAGCGATGTCGGTACACATCTCGGCCAGTTCGGGGAGAATATGTGAGCTGATAATCACCGTTTTGCCAATACTATGTAAAGAATGGACCAGTTCGCGTAATTCCACGCGGCCACGGGGATCGAGGCCGGAGGCTGGTTCATCGAGCAAGAGTATGTCGGGATCATGGATGAGGGTGCGAGCAAGACAGAGGCGTTGTTTCATACCGCGCGACAATGTCTCAACCAGCTCATCGTGTTTTGAGGAGAGATCGACCAATTCCAGAAGATCGGTGATAGTGCGCCTGTGCTTTTTGCGTGGAATTTTATGAATGCCGGCATAAAACTCAAGGTACTCAATTGTGGTAAGATCGGGATAGACGCCGAAGAAGTCTGGCATGTACCCAACTTTGCGATGAATAGAGGAGGGACGCTGGCTCACTTCATCGTTTTCGAACCAGACTTCGCCGCTACTGGGGCTGATCAAGGCGGCCAGAATGCGCAGGAGGGTAGATTTTCCTGCACCATTTGGTCCTATAAAGCCGTAAATGGCCCCCTGTGGAATTTCCAGCGTGAAGTCATGCAGGGCATAGAATTTACGATAGCGCTTGGAAACGTTCTGTATTTTAATGATCGCGTTCCCTGACTCAGTTTTTTGCATAAGAGCAGGCACATCCTTTTTTTTGATAGAGAACTGGTAGCATTCTTAACTTGTGAGCAGACCGCGCAATTGTAATGAAGGTTTGCTAAAGACAGCGGTACCTTGTGAGGCGTTCTGATTAGCGAATTGCATCACGATACGCCCGTTACTATCAATATACGACTGAGCGTTGTTAATGGAAAGCGAAAACTGGTTAAAGGAAAAGCGATCCCAGGTCTGTTTCTGCCAATTGTAGAGGAAAATCCGTATATGATTGACATCGATGATAGAGGTGATGCCCTGTCCGAAAGGAATATTGCCCTGGATGAGTGAGGATGGTTCTGTGAGTGTGATGTTCCCACTCTGCATTTGAAGGTTGGTTGGAAGGGCAAACTCGAAGGTCATACTTCCTCCATTGAGTGTATAGACGCCTGGAGATTGTGTCTGTGCGCTCTGGGTCTGTGCATCGATCAACTGGCTAGCTATCATATCGGATGGCACATTGACGCTCTGGTTTGCCGGATCTGAAAAATTGACGTTGAGAGGAGCCTGGAGAAAAGTTTCCTGTGTTCCGGCAATGCGGCTACCAGTGATGTCAACAGCATTGCTAGCATGCGAGGTAGGGGCTATCCATCCAATAAAGGTTGCGGGTGAGCCAGGGACCAGCAGAGGATCGCGGCTATTCACCTGTGTCGAAGGGCCATTCCCACTGGTAAGTGTTGTGCTACTGTTCACAAGGACACTACTGGAGGTAGTAAATGGCGGCGTGGATTGGAAGCAGGGAACAGAGCCACAGTACTCATACGTTTCGCCACTCAAGATCGCGAGCTGTGCCATATGACGTTGTAGCGGGTTCTGGCGTTGTGAGCTGTTATAATAGTCTATATATGGTACCTGCAGGTTATTGCTGGCGGCAATCTGGTCCGCAAGCGAAGGTGATAGAAGATTGTTGGTCGAACTGGGAGCATTTTCCAGGGATAAAGAGACCGATTTTGTTTCACCAGCAGTCATATTTCCCAGCGCTTGAAAGTGATTGCTTATCAGTAGATAGGCATTATCAAGAGCGTAAGGTAGGCTATTGGTTACTGTACCCTGTACCAGGTTATTATTCTCGAACGTGAGGTGAGGGACGATGCTGCCAGACTGGTGACTATCTTGCTTTGTCACCAGAGTACGCAGGCTCCATGTATTGATGCCCTGCAATTTCACATTTGTCTCGTTGTCAGACGAAACAATCGTTGCGGGGAGTCCTTGTGCTGAAGAAGAATCTGTGTACGTCTGGACAAGGTTAGAGCCAGGGACATTCACCTGAAAATTCCCTTGATTGGGAAGGTACACGCCAACATACGTTGTGGCATGGGCTGGCGTGCCGGTACTATCTGGCTGCCCGAGCTGTAGGATTGAGATGCTGCTACTGACAATTGAAGTTCCTTTTTGTTGGAGAGCCAACGTATAACTCAAGGCGGAGAAGATGATGATTGTGCTTAAAGCAACACGCCAACTCCAATCGCGTTTCTTGAGAAAGCGTACCAGGAGAAGGCGTACTGGACCAAGCACCGCTATATATCCTAACAGCAGTGCAAGAATGAGCCAGGTTGGAGGGAGCATATTGGGTAAGGAGGATTGTAACAGGCTACTCAAGCTCCCGCTACTAGTATCGGATGTAAGTTGCCATGATCCAGAGTTAGGGCTATTCGGGCCAGAGGCCAGAACTTGATCGCCCAGTGTGCGTAGGAGGAGACCTTGCCAGAGGGCGCTGACACCAGCCCAGTTGAGAACGGGATGCAAGGTTGGATCAAAAGCCAGGTAGCAGACCATGCCCTGCCCCTGTTTTTCCTGCACCAGCAGAGGTATTGTAGCAGCGGAAAGAGCGACCGTGCTGGCTGAGGAAGGGGTTGCGGTGCTGGCCGAGACTGTTCCTTGAACGGTATCAGGGGTAGGATGCTGCGCCGGACCGCCTTTTGTGGGACCGCCAACGGGCAGTAAAGAAGTTTTAACGGGAAGTGTCTCTGCCCCTGTAATAGAGACGGGGAGAAGACTGGAAGGGAGGGGGCTCAGAGTACGTCTCCATTCAGGCCCACCGATAACGATCAAAGAACCGCCCCAGATGACCCAGTTCTGAAGGGTCTTCAATTGAGTTGTGCTTAAGTTGCTCGTCGTAAAGTCATCCAGAATAATGAGGTCAAAGTTTTTGAGTACCTCTGTCGTCGTTGGCATAGTGGCGGCATTCAACGGTTCAACAAGGATGGATGCTGTGGGGTCTGCCAGTGGAAGCGCACTCAAAGGGCCAAAACCGGTTGTTTGATCTGAAAGGATGCCCACAAAGATGTCACTGGGGCCGATACTACGCAACGTGGTTGTTTTACTGCTGATCTTCTGATTATTTGCATCAAGCAGATTGACCGTAATTGTCTGTGTACTGCCCTGGTCGCCAGTTGAGATAGGCACGTTCAGTGTGACGTGTTTCTGAGAACTGGTAGGAAGAGTAATCGCCTGCTGATACGTCAGTGTAGGAGAGGACCTGGTGATGCTGGAAGAAGGAGCTGGAACGTTGATCGAGACGAAACCGTTAAAGTCAGCGCCATCATTGCGCAATGATACCTGCACTGGAACCCAGTTACTATCGCGATAGCGTGAATTGAAGCCCACGCTTATCTGAAATGTAGGTCTGATAAGAGAAGAAGCGGTACTATGGGCGGATGCGTTCAGAGGGAAGAGAAAAAAGGCAAAGAGCAGAGAAAGACAAACGGAAACAGGGACGTGTAGAAGTGGGTGTGCTAATTTTCGATATTGACCAATTGGCATGTTCCTGGGCCTCTTTCGTAACTGACGGACGAGTACGGTGCACGGAAAATGTCTTACTTGTAAATCGTTCTTCCCTACCTAATAGTATACATATTTTTGCGTCAGAATTCCTTCGTTGAAACTTTCTGGTTAACGATGACACAATTTGCTTTGTTATGAGCAAAATTGTCTCTACTATTGTAGCATTGATAGTTAAACGTTTCTTAAGGGCAATTCTTACTACGAATTTTTCGTACGAGAGATGTACTACAGGGTAACAATAGGTATACCCAGAACAAAAGTGCCTTGTGAGGGATTAGAATTAGCAAGTTTAAACAAAATGCGTTGATTAGGGCCAATGTAGGCCTGCTTGTTTATGAGAAGCGTATACTGGTTGAGGGTTGTGGCATCCCATGTACCAGTTTGCCAGTTATAGAGAGAAACTTGGAGATGCCGTTCGTCTGCAATGTTTCTTGTGCCAGCATTTTCCAGTTGGTAAATACCGCCAGGAGGATAGGGTAGTAGCGAGACGGTCAAAGGTTGCGTCCGTACGTTCACAGTCGATGGTAGTGGGAGTTCGAAGGTCATGCTCCCAGTAGTCATCAAGTAGATACCTGATTGGCTCTGCACATTGGTGCCCTGAACATCTATTAAGCGTGCAGTGAGTGTATGAGATGGTACGGGCGAAGTATCAGGGAAACGGATAGTCAACGGAATCTGCAAAAGCGTTTCCTGTGTCCCGGTTGAGGAGACGCCGTTCACGCTAATTCTATTGGTGGAATCTGATTCCTGGTCTGTCCAGCCGATAAGGGTAGCCGGGGAATTAGCCAGTAAAAGAGGGTCATTACCAGGAGACGAGAACATCACCGGGTTTCCGAAAGGAGGTTGAGACTTTTCACTATTGACCGCACAAATATTCAAGCCACAGGCAAAAGAATTGAGTTCTCCGCTTAACGCAGTGAGAGTTTCCAGGTGTAAGTCGGAAAGGGTTTTTGTTGGTAGTAGATCAGTATTGAGGTTGTATGCAGATGGGAGGCCACTATCAGTAGTGATCTGGTCGGCCAGGGTTTCGTCAGGATCTGCTGTATTCTTGAGTGAGATGTGGATAGTACGAGTCTGGTGTGCCATCAAAGGGCCGGAGTGAATATACCTTTGCGCCATCAAGATATATGAATCAGTAAGTGAATAGGGCGAGGTATTCGTGATCGTTCCGTCAATAGTACCATCGTTGAGTGTAAGGTGAGGAACAACCGTGCCACTGATCAGGCGCTCCTGCTCTGAGATGAGAGTGTGCATGGTCCAGGTGTGATCTCCGTTCAAGTTGACCGTGGTTCCGTTCTCGTTATTCATGATATCTATCTGAGATGAAGAGGAGCTGTCGTTGGTAGGAATGGCCTGGGGCAGTACCTGTATCAGTTTTGTACCTGGCAGTGTTACATGAAAGTTGCCTTGATCGGGGAGAAAGAGGCTGGTATAGGTTGTCATATGAGCGGGTGTGCCGTCCTGATTAAGCTGGAGAATAGAAATGCTATTGCTCAGTGTGGAGTCGTTCTTTTCATGGAGAGCAAGTCCATAAGAGAGGCAAGAGAAGACGACAAGACTACTGAGGACGATACGCCAGTTCCAGCGGTGTTTTGTGAAGCGTGTGAATAGGAAGCGTAGCGGTCCGAGCACGAGCAAGTAGCCAAGCACTATCGCAACGAGTGGCCAGGGTAGAGGGAGTGTGTGTGGTAGCATCGAATACAGCAAGTCTTCCATGCCCATTCCGATCAAGGGAAGATTGGGATTTGATCCAGTGAAGGTGCCATTGGCTGGTAGAATGGGAGCGCCAGTATTAGGCGTAAGTAATTGATCGCCAAGTGTACGTAGGAGAAGGCTCTGCCAGAAGGTATGTATTCCACTCCAGCTAGCGAGGGGCTCAAGGGTAGGATCGAAGGCGAGGTAATATATTGTGCCAAGTCCCTGCTGACGCTGTACAAGTAATGGAACATTTCCAGCGGATAGGATGACAGTATCGATAGCACTTATTGGAGTGTGAGCGAGAGTGGCAGCGCTAATCAAGATGGAGTCCTGGAGGCTACGGGTATCTGATGTTTTCCCTGCTGGTAACGGAGCATCGTTGATGGAAAACGATGAGAGGGGACGAGGGGAGAGAAGGCTCGTATTGGTGATGGTAACAGGCACCAGATTGTGCGGTAGGGAAGTAAGAGAACGCTGCCAGGAGAGCCCGCCAATCTCAATGAGAGTACCACCACGCTGTATCCATGCCTGTAACGCGCGAAGTTGGTCATTATTGAGTGTGCTGGAGGTGAAGTCATCCAGTATGAGCATATCAAAGTTGTCGAGTGCCGCCGCTTCTGTAGGAAAAGTACTGGCGTTAAGTGGTTCGGTTGCAAGTGTTGCGGCACGATTGGGAAGTTCAACGTTTGTAAGGGAACTGAAACTGCCGGGTTGATCTGAAAGAAGACCTACAAAAATATCCTGGGGATTAAGAGGATGCGCGAAGGTTGAGTGCGTCAGGACAAGATGACCATGTGTATCAAGAAGTTGTACATCCATAGGTTGGGATATAGCGGGTGTACTGGCTTTGAGAGGAATATAGAGCGTTACCTGTTTTTGTGCTCCAGCCGGTAAGGTAATACTGGACTGATAGAGGGTAGATGGCCATTCTGTTTCACTGAGTGAAGGAGGAGGGGCGATTGAAAGCATGCCTGTAAAATCTGCACCAGTATTGCTCAATGTGACATAGACAGGTACCCACATACCATCCTTATAGCGGCCATCAAAGCCAATATGTACCTGAAACGTTACACCTGTTTGGGGTGTTTGGGTTGGCGTTGATTGGGGAGCGAGGACGAGTGTCAAAGTCAGGGCGAGTGTTAACAGTACTAAGCCGCCTATGATGAGAAATGGTCTGGGCGGAAGGCGCTTCATCCAGCTTTTGTCTGACATGTTTTTGCACTCCCCATGAGAATTGATTCATCTTATTGATATGATAACACATTGAGATGGAAGGAGGAACGAGAGGGAAGGAAAATCTCTTCTGATGGGAGTATAGCTGAGAAGTTGTGGAATTGCAAAGATGGGGTAACTAGAATGATGCGTGTGAGGATTGTTATTCTCCTCGCGAAGCCAAAAAGCAAGCGTTTAATAGTAGAAGCAAGCGATCACTAGAACGCTCTATTCCGCTATTAAACGCTCAACTTTTTGGACCTATCAGGACGCAACCAGAAGGTATTTGCAAAAGGCAAAAATTACATAAATGGTTACAGCTTATGGCTGACGCCTGACATTCTGGTTCTGGTTAGTTACCGCCGCAACTGCTAGAAACAGGAGTGTAGGTTGTGGTAACGGTTACAAGATAGCTTGTTGAGCTACTGCTACCTGTATCAAACGGATTGCTATAGGATGGAGAGCCGCCGCCGCAACTTGATGGGTAGCCGCCACCATAGGATGGGTAGCCGCCACCATAGGATGGAGAGCTGCCGCCGCAACTTGATGGGTAGCCACCACCATAGGATGGATAGCCACCACCATAGGATGGATAGCCACCACCATAGGATGGATAGCCGCCACCATAGGATGGGCTATTACACCCTCCAAGTACAACTGCCAGTTCGGTATCGGTGAGTGTAATCTCTTCCGTCATTTCGAAGCATGTTTTGTTGTCAAGTTTCATAACCGGGTTATTTCCCTTCTTCTTCAAGAATATGTTTACGTACAGCAACCATCAATATGACACACGAGATCAATAGTATTGTATGACAATGACGTTTTTGCCTTTGATATACAATACTTTCTTTCGTTGCATCCTTATAATCGGTGCCTACTTTTATTATATTTGCTCAGCCAAAAAGTCGGTAAAGCAGTTATTGTAAAGTTGATAATTCAATCGAGCGTGAAGGTGAGGGACGAAGTGGTCAGGGTAATATCTGGTGCAGGCGTGCTCCTACTTCTTCAATGGGATGTTGTGCATCTTTTTGCCTCATTGTTTGGAGTGTGGGGCAGCCTGATTTTCCAATGTCCAGTTGCGGGCAAAAGTACCATCTTGAATGACTTTAAGTGCGAGAGGTCTGCGTCGGCATCGGAGTAGATGTTTGCCATTATTTTTTATTCCTGGTCTTGCTTCTGTGAGTCGAGCAAGGACTCTAAAACGTTTTTGTCGAGGTGATAACTTTCGCTATCGGCGGGAAAGATGCCGGATTGTACATCTGCACTGTAGCGTTGCAAAGCCTCAGTGGCAGTTTCAGCAAGTTGGGCATATTGCCTGACGAATTTGGGCATTTTCTGGGTATGCATGGCGAGCACATCATGAAAGACCAGAACCTGTCCATCGCAGTGAGGGCCAGCGCCGATACCAATCGTGGGGATAGATAGTTCCCTGGTCACTATCTGAGCCAGTGTATCGGGAATACCCTCAAGCACAAGTGCGAAGATGCCCACGTCAGCCAGTGCCTTTGCATCGGCAAGCAAGTCCCGTGCCGCTGTGGTGGTTTTGCCCTGGACGCGGTAGCCACCCATCGTATGGATAGATTGAGGGGTAAGGCCCAGGTGTCCCACGACGGGAATTTCCGCGTTCAAGATGGCTTTGATCGTAGGTAGGCGCTTGCGACCACCCTCCAACTTTACCGCAGCCGCCCCGCCTTCTCGGATCAGGCGACCTGCGTTGCGAACGCTTTCTTCGGGAGAGATATGATAGCTGAGCCAGGGCATATCGGTAACAACGAGAGCACTGGGATTGGTACGTGTGACTGCGGCGGAATGGTGAACCATCATATCGACGGTAACGGAGAGCGTATCTTCGTAGCCAAGAACCGTCGTAGCCACCGAGTCACCCACCAGGATAATATCGATCAAAGCCTGATCGACGATGCGTGCACTGGGAGCATCGTAGGCGGTCACCATCGTAATCTTCGGACCATTTTTTCGTGCTTGAATGGCCGGTATAGTAACTTTATCGCGCATGGTCTGTCGTCCTTTTTCAACGTTTTTACCCGGAGGGATGGAGGGTCGTAAATTGTCCTGTATTCCAACTCCCATCGGCCTGAAAAACAAAGTTATCGATTAAGTGAGTCTGTCCTATCCTGGCTGCAATGAGAAGGAGTGCTGGCGGCTGGAGAGTCTCTAGCTGTAAAAATGTGCTGGCGTCGCGTATCTCTATATAATCCAGGCGGACCTGAGGTTCGTGGGCAAAAACCTCTTTCATTGCCTGCACGACCTCTTCGGGACTGGATTGAGGATGTGCTTCAATAGCATTGCGACCCGCCTGGAGTGCCTGGTAGAGCACCGTTGCGGCTTCGCGCTGAGATGGCGTCAGATAGCTATTGCGGCTGCTCATTGCCAACCCATCGTCTTCTCGCACGGTTGGTAGTGCGCGAAGTTTGATCGGCATATTGAAATCTTGTAGCATGTGTGTGATAACGGCGGTCTGCTGAGCATCTTTCTGTCCAAAGTAGACGATGTCAGGCTGTACGAGCTGAAATAATTTCAGTACAACGGTAGCGACGCCACGAAAATGCCCTGGGCGTGTAGCACCTTCCACCTGAGTTGCCAGAGGTCCTTCGGGAACGACAAAGGTCGTAAAGCCTGGCGGATACATTGTCTCAGCGGAAGGTGTGAAGACGACATCGACGCCGATGCTTTCAAGCGTGGCGAGATCGCGTGCGAGATCGCGCGGGTAGCGGTTTAAATCTTCGTGAGGTGCGAACTGGATGGGATTGACGAAAATGCTGCTTACCAGAGTCTGACTTTCAGTGCGTGCCTGGCGGTAGAGAGCTAGGTGTCCTTCGTGAAGGTATCCCATAGTTGGTACGAAGCCAACTGGCCTACCCCATTGTGTACGTGCATACAGTAAATCTTGAATGGTGCTGATGATTTGCAATGTTTGTATTTATCCTCCTTGCAAGTAAAGAGGTTGCAAGAACGAGAGTAATTTTAATTTTTTAAGGAAGAGTTTTTACTCCATCTGGGCCGGCAATGATGGCTTCTTGTGCAAATTTGAGGAACAGACCCGTTTCCACCACACCAACGATACTGTGCAAGTGTGCATCCAGTTCTTCAGGATTGGCGATACCGCCTGCAAAGGTGCAGTCGAAAATGATATTGCCATTCTCCGTTACGAAGATCGTGTCGTCCTGCTGCTGACGAATCTGTAGCGTTGCTCCCAGTGCTTCCAGATGTTTGCGTACGGGAGTAGCGCCAAAAGGAACGACTTCGACAGGGAGGGGAAAACCAGTTCCCAGATCGTGCAACCTGTTTCGTAATATCGGTGATGACGATGAAGCGGCGTGCTACTGAAGCAACAATTTTCTCGTGCAGCAAAGCGCCACCCCCGCCTTTGATCAGGCGTATCTGAGGATCGACCTCATCGGCACCATCAATGTAAAGGTCAATCTCGGGATAGGTGTCGAGATCGCTAACAGAGATGCCAAGGCTGGTGGCGAAATCTTTTGAAGCCTGTGAAGAGGCAACAGTGCCTGCCAGGCGGAGTCCATCCTGAACACGTCTGCTCAGCGCATAGATAAATTGATGTGCAGTTGAACCAGTTCCCAGGCCGACGATCATGCCGTTTTCGACGCGTCTGGCTGCTGCACTCCCGACCTGTTGTTTCCAGGTGTCGCGTTCAATATCATGCCTCATCGTCATACTATACTACTCCTTATGTATGGCCTCACGGATATGAGAAACCTCCAATGACTTGCTTAGAGAGCGTTTAATGATAATGTGAGGTCTACCTTTTCGCCTATAGCATAACACGCGAGGGGAAAGAACGCCAAATGGAGTGTATTAAGAGACAGAGGGGGGAAGTCTGTCGGATATCTTGCCATCTCTGCGGCATCGTGATACACTCTGCAAGTAATTATGGAAGCCAAATAAGAGATGCCTTGCGTATCGGTAGTGTTATGTGGAGGAGAAAAGAAGGCTCAGGCGTTGAATTGGCTTGTTGGAAACAGGCTGTTTCAGGTGGTAACAACTATGTCTGATGTCTGGCGTATTTTTGTGGTTGAAGGGGAAGAAGCGCTCAACCACAATATTGTGAATTCTCTGCGCAAAGATGGATATATTGTGCAAAGCGTTATCAATGGTGCAGATGCTGTCCACATCCTCTGGTCGGAAGAGTATGATGTCGTATTTTGCGATCTCAAGACACCCGGAGTGGATGGTTTTGAGCTGCTCCAGTGGCTTCGTGCTTCGCGTCCGAATACACGAATGATACTTCTTGGCGCTTCTAATTCTGATGCTTTACGCATGCAGGCGCTAGAATCCGGTGCATCTGGTTACCTGGAGAAGCCGCTGGACCTGCACATGCTCAAGGAGGAGTTGCGCCGCCTTCTCCAACAGACAGGTTTCTCCGCGAACCTGGATTCGTTTGATCTGCTAGACGTTATTCAGATTATCACGATGAGTCGCAAGAGTATTGCCTTGCTGGTGAACACCGGGCTGGAGGAACGTGGTCTGCTGTGCTTTAGAGGGGGAGATCTGGTCTGGGCTGAATACGGGATATTGCGTGGCGAGGAAGCATTTTTCGCACTTGCGGCTCATAAGAATGGGACAGTGACGCAGCAGACGTGGAATGAGCAGGTGGTCGCAAACGTGACACAACCGCTCTCGCGCTTGATCTTTCAGGCTCTTCAGTATCGGACAAAGTATGCTAATCAGCAACTTAGTGGAGAGCAGGCACCTGTTTCAGGCAAGCTACAATTGAGCGAAGGGCCTGCATTGAGGAATAACCTGTTGGCGTTGGGAGAAGAGGACGACACCCCGTTTGGCATTCTGGCTGACCCTCTTGCGTTCGATGCTTCTGTTGTATCTCCAGGGATGCAGCAAGAAACAAGTATCTCGGAGATAGACGCGACCAGGGAGTGGTGGGAGAGAACCGGGGCTGTCTCGCCACTGAATAGTGAAGATGGTATAAGTGTTGCAAGCCCTTCCTATGCGGCCAGTATTGAAGTAGCTCCTGCTATGCCGATAGATGGGCATGTGCCTGTTGATGGCGCAAATACCCCACCAGCAGCGCAAAAAGCGGTTGCCAACCAGCGGAACGATCTTCCAACCTGGTTAACGGATCAGCCAACTGCAGCCAATATGCAGGTGATACGTTCTTCCTCGCTGGCGGGTTCTGAGCCGATGCCAGTTATCAGGACTTCGTCGCCTGAATGGCAACCTCCAAATCCTGTGAATAGGGATGGGTTACCGGTACCTGGTCAGAGCGCTGGAATGAGGCCGGTAACGGGGCCACCAAAACAAGCAACAGGAAGTCAGCAACGCAAGCAGGCGACCGGAACGCAAAAGCAGTTTACGGGTCCGCATCCTCAACTGAAGATAGATACTGCAGTGCACAGAGCCAGTTCAGCAGAGTGGCAGATGCCAGAACCGAGCGCGAGCTACGCGTCTCCTGAAGGCAATGTTCAGATGCCATCTCTGACAGGTACAGGTGGAAGAGCAGTTCTTTCTGATCCATCTGATCCAAGAGAAGAGAAGAGCACGACGCCTGCTGCGCAGGTAGTCAGGGGTAACTATAACTATTCTGCTCTGGTCTCAGCGTTACAAACATTGGGCTATTCTCTTCCCGGGTTTATAGCTGCTGCTGTGGTGAATATGGATGGGCAACCAATTGCCCAGGTTTCGGTAGACGATCTGAATATCTCGCGTATCTGCAAACACTTTAGTAATGTTCTAAAGAGTACGTTCCAGGCGCTTGATCAGGGTATGTGGGGAGATTACGAGGATATCGTGATTACCAGTTCGGATCGTTATATTCTAATGCGCATTGTTGGTGGCGAACGATCAACGTTTCAGGTGCTCGTTACTACGCGTGAGGCGAAACCGGCAGAAAGCCTGGAAGTGATGCTGAATGTTGAGGGCGCTATCAGTGCAGCGCTGCATTCGTCGTAGAGGAATATGGTATGGACGAGACATCAGAAAAGCCTGCGGTAAGTGAAGAAGATGAAGAGAACCGCCTTTTTTCTTTTATTGTGGGTGGTTTTATCGTCATAGCGATTATGATTGTCTTCATTTTTCTTTTCAATCATTAATTTATGAAGAGCTTTCGGGCATATCCAACAGGCGCTTCAGTTGTTCAATGTTGACATCTTTCAGCGTTGTTGGTTCTGGAAGAGGGTTGAGTTGCTTCTCTGTTTCTAGTTCGCGCTGGCGGGCTGGTTCATGAGAACGTGGTTGTGGATGTAAGAGCGGTGCCTCCTGCCCGTTTCTTTCTCGAAGCAAGGGACGTTTCTTGGCTTTTAAATCGTTAAGTTGTTGTTCAAGAGACTGTTCGGTTGAAAGTTGGTTTAACTGTACATCAAGGTCGCGCCGCTGCAGATCTGCCAGTGCCCTTGCACGGGCTTCGGCTTCCAGTACGGCGTCCTGTGCTCTGGTCGTGCGTTCTTTTTCCTTTAAGCCGCCGGTTTTATTGAGGGCATCAAACACGCGTTGCTGAAGGAGTGCGTTGCGTTTACGGGTGGCCAATAGATCAAGGGTTGTCTCGACCTCGGAGAGTTTTGCTTCGAGCTGACGTAGGGCACTGCGCATGGTGCGGACCAGGTGTTCCTGTTCTTTCTGTTGTTGCTGATAACGCTGCATCTGGCGCATGAAATCATTGTAGCGTATAAGGGCTGTGCGTGCTACATCATCATTGCCCTGTTGAATTGCCTGCTCAGCCTTCTTCATCCACTGTTCAGCCTCAGCCTGCCGTTCCTCACTACGTTTGCGCAGCTTATGACTCTCTGCAATCGCGGTAGCAACCTGCGTCTTGACTTGAACCAGCTGGTTACGCATGTCAAGCTGTAGTTGCCCTAGAGCTTTTTCAGGGTCATCGGATTTCTCAATCACCGTATTGAGATTGGCGCGTAGTAAGGTGAGCACCCGTTCCAACAAGTTCATGCGTTATCTCCGTCGTTTATACCTGCCTTGATGGGCAACCTGGCAGTTGCCCATCATTACTATTATAACGGAACAGCATCATTAAACGATCCTGTCCCGTTACAGCTAATTTGCTGCCTGCATTGGAGCAGCAGTGCCATTCGTTCCATTAGCTGCTGGTGTTGCATCGACGGTGCTACTCGTCCCGTTAGCCTCGGCAGGTGTTTTGCCGTCACTATTGGCGAGAGCAGGCACACGGCTCATCAGGTCGCCGATGCGTGTTCCACTCAACAGTTCGAAGAGAGCAGGTACCTGGGCGACCATATTGACGATATCGCCTGTGAGGCGGCTGGCACCCATTCCTGCGCTGCTATCACTTGCCCCGGTGGAGACGATAGTAACCTTATCGACTTTGCTAAGCGGCTCCGCGATGGCACGTACGATTTCTGGCAGACCGGTGAGCAATTTGTCGAGCACGGCAGCCTGATTGTACTCATGGAAGGCAGCAGCTTTGACCTTCATGGCGTCCGCTTCTGCTTCACCTTTAGCACGGATAACTTCGGCTTCGGCAAGACCTCTGGCGCGTACAATCTCAGATTCGGCAATACCACGAGCGCGAGTGGCGTCCGCATCACCAAGACCACGCGTTTTTACTGCATCTGCCAGACCTTGTGCTTCGAGGATTACGCGCTGGCGCTCGGCTTCGGCGACGGTTTCGACGCGGCGGCGCTCAGCCTCAGCAGGTTTCTGAACGGTTGCTTGCAGTTCCAATTCACGGCGTTGAATTTCGGCCTGTTGCACTTTGATCTGTGCGTTCTTCTCAACCTCAGTGACCCTGATGGCTTCAGTGACGACCTGCTGCTGCGAGACGTTGGACTGAATGTCGTAGGCTTTATCGGCAGAAGCCTGTTGCTTTTTGACCTCGGCATCGAACTCAGCTTTTTTCAAAGACAGGTTACGTTGAGATGCAGCCTGCAATGCAAGTGACTCAGCTTCGGCTTTTACACGCTCCTGATCGGCGGATGCGCGTGCCACAGCAGATTGGCGAGCGGCATTAGCTTGCTCGATCTGTGTATCACGCTGTGCCAGTGCTGAAGCGATATCGGCCTGTTTACGAATCTCGGCGATCTGTGGACGACCCATGTTGGTGATGTAGTCGTTCTCGTCGCGCACATCTTTAATGGTGAAAGAAATGACTTCCAGGCCCATCTTTTCCATATCGGGTGTGACGGTCCGCAACATCTTGCCGCCGACGCTCTCAGGATCTTTTACCAGATCTTCGACGGTCAACTGTCCGACGATACCACGCAGGTGACCTTCCATGACCAGGCGGATCAGGTTTTCGCGATCTTCCTGTGTTTTGCTCAGGAACTGCTCGGCTGCGGTCTTAATGCTCTCTGTGTCGGAGCGCACCTTGATCTGAGTGACGGCTTCAACGTTGACTGCGACGCCCTGTGTTGTATAGAGGGCCTGGCGGGGAGCAACGTCAAAGGACATCAATTCTAGCGAGAAATCCTGTGCTCTCTGGTAGAGAGGGAGCACGAAATGTGAGCCGCCTGTAATAACTTTCGTGCCACCTGCACCATAGACAATCAGTGCCTGGTTGGGGCCAACTTTACGTAAGAGGCCACCGACGATACGAAGGAGGATAATTACAACAACGACTAAGGCAACAACGCCTATACCTAATAATTCAATGAGACCCATGACATGTTACTCCTTTTGAGAATCTTTTCGCATGACGTATTCATTATCGGTTCTATCAGGTTGTTCTAATAATGCACGTAATTCGGCCAGACTACTGGCTTCGGAACCAATCGTGATTTCTGACTCTTCCTGGTTCACAAAATGGTCCCAGGTATCAACTTCGGCGATGCCGTGCTGATAATTGACGACAACGACTTCCTGGTCGCGCTCAAGGCGGCGTCCATCGAGAGTGCGGGCAGGAATGCTCTTGCGCATACCACCTGGTGAGACATAAATGACTTCGCCCAGATCATTTTCTGGTATGGTCAAACTCACTTTTCCCAGCAATCCAGTACGATCCGAGACATCCTGCACGGTTGCACCCTCGCTATCACCAAAGACGCGAGCGATAAGTGCCAGGAGCAGGGCTGCAATAACCAGTCCGCTCAGGGCTGCCAGCGCGAGTGAAAGGGGTAGTGCAAGCGAGGTGTTATTGTGGAAGACATAGCCGAAAAATCCAAATCCCATTAAGAAAAGGACGATGGAAGTTGGATTAAGAAAGGCAAGAATCGCGTTTATCTGCCCTCCACTATGCGCCGAATGTGTTGTCGGGTGGACACCACTATGAAGTGCATGGGCCTGTCCTGTATGCCCACCAACATCGATGTGATGCGTACCTCCAATATGCCCACCACCATGTCCGCCTATACTTCCTAATAAGGCTGCTACGACAAGGAAGAGCAACCCGAAGAGAAAGCAAGCTATAAACAGGAGGGAGAGCGGATCAGTTGCTAGCATAGCTTTTGCTCCTTTGCCTCTGGAAACATTGCAGCATGAACACTACGCCGATCAATGCACTCAAGAATGCTAATAATACTGACCAGGACGCCAGATATTCCCAGCACCAGAGCAATTAATAGGCACAGAACGTTGGAAGGCGTTCCAATCAGTGTCAGCAGCGGAAAAATGTTCTCCGCCGAGAAACTGGCGATACTTGCCAGGTATGCACCAAGTAACAGGATAACTGGTACTAACACTGGATGACGTTTGAGAAGATGTTCTCGGTCCCGTACCCAGATAGATCGTTTCCGGCTACATGATTCGTATTGGTTTTGTATCATAGGGTATCCTTCCTGATAAAAATAGTGTTATAGTGAAAGACGAGATAAAATGAGGAAATACAAATTAGTCAAAAGCCGTTTCGCTCCTATTTACGCTTGCATGCATGGTGATAGCATCAACAATCGTTTCAGAGTTCTGTTATAGGGAATTCCATTAATCTCTGAAAGGATGCCAGATAGCGCTGTGGCTCTTCAACTTCTGCGAGACGCAACAAAAGTTCCTGCAATGCTGGTTCCGAGCTCCACTCCTGGGCGCTCGCAGTCAACCACGTGTTCAAGCGATCTTCGCCACTGGACTCCATCTCGGTTAATAAATCGGTGCTGTAGTCAGGTGGATCGCTGACAAGATAGCCGGGATGCACTTTAAAGAAACGTGCCAGCAGGTCGCGACTGGAAGCAGTAAGGTGCAAGCGCTTGCTCTTCTCCAGTTGCGAAAGGTATGCCTGGCTGATGCTCTCGTGCAGTTCTTCCTGCATGGCCTTGACTATTTCTATCTGGGTCATGGGTCGATTCAGACCGCGCAGTTCGCCTTCGACTTCGCGCAGGTGTTTGATTTTCTCGGCTAAATTCATCTCTCTATCCTCACATAGCTATTTGCTATATCGAGTATAGCTTTTTGTTATGCGCTTGTCAAGTATTTTGGGATGTGTTTTTCGAATCAACATAGGGCGGGGTCGCAAGGACACATCCCTATGTTGATGTACATGGTGTTAACGAAGGGTGATGGCTCCGGTTGCGCTATCCACCGAAATTGCCACTGCTGATAGGGGAGTAGGAGCCGGGCCAGCCACGACGGCGGCAGCTTTTGCCGGGTCGAATTCGGCACCGTGGCAGGGGCAGACGATCAATTGCTGGCTCGGGTCATAGTCTACCTGGCAGCCTGCATGGGTACAGAGCGCATCATAGGCCACGAACTGGCCGTTATTGAGATGAATCAGCAGGCCGGGATCACCTGTTGAGGGAATCGTGAAGGTGGTCGAGCTGTTGGCGGCAACGGACTTCACCTGAGCGATGGCTCCAGATGAGGAACCTGTTTGAGTGGTGGAAGGTGTAGGCGTCGATCCGTTTGTACCATCTCCGGTGCTGCCTGTTCCACCATTATTCTGGGTGTTTGTAGTCGTATCAGTTGTAGTAAATAAGAAGGTGTTGTATGCATATATCATTGCTCCCAGGCCAAGCATTATGCCACTGCCGAGGAGTGTACCTTGCAGAAAGCTACGTCGTATCTCTCGTGCTCGTTGTGCTGCGTTTTGTCGTCGTTGCTGAGCGATGCGTTGTTGGGCGTTGCGCTGCTGAACTCCACGTTGCTGAGTACCTTTGATGGTTTCTGTGGGAGTATCGACGAGGGCAACTGGCTCTTCTACTGGGCGCACAGTTGTGCCCAGGATAAAGTCCACTATGCCCGCAAATCCTTTTTGTTGCTGTGCCGAAGAAGGTGGCAGAAGGTTTAATGCTAGAAATTCATCGACGGTGAGCAGGCCTGTATTAAGTGGACCATTGATTAAGAGAGTGAGCCAGCAGAAGACGAAAACGATATCGGCTCCATAGAAATAGGGATAGACGCGCCATGTTACTGAGAGGAAAAAGATAAGGCTCAATAGCAGACCGAAAAAGGCTGCGGGACGAAAGAGAAGGCCAATCAGTACTCCCAATCCAATAGCGATCTCTCCATACGCGACCATGAAGCCAAAGAGCATGGCGTGCGGAACTACTACGTTGAGTAGAAAGCCATGTATAGGTGAGCCATTAGCGAATGCGATCATCTGTTTGCCAATAAATCCGGCTTTATCAGGGTGGAAAAACTGTGGGTCGGTAAATTTTTGAATGCCTGCGTATATAAAAGTAATTCCCAGGAAGAGGCGGAGTGGGAGTAATACCCATGGTGATATATGCGGATGATTGAAACTTTTTTGTGCTTGCATTATAACCTCTCAAAAGTAGCATCTCAGGTTGCCCACTACCTGAATAGTGGTGATCGTATGTATGGTACCTCAAAGATGTTAAACACTGATGAATTTCAGCATCTTTTCCGACCGCGAAGACTCTTCTAGTATTATATCGAGCTATGGGCAAAAAAAATGAGGCTTGCTCGCATGTACAAGCCCCCTTCTGTGGGGGATACGTAGGGCCTGTGACACACTCTACGTATCCCATGATTGTAGTGTACTGGTAGGAAATCAAGAAACGTTCATGAATGTGTAAAATTTTGATATGAATGTTGTGTAAGGTTTACCTGGGAAGCATGTGCAAGGTTCCCTCAGCGTTTTCTTCGATAGTTTGACGTGTAAAGAGCATTGGATGGTGTTCAAGCTTCATCCACCGTTCAATAAAGTCGTCATAATGTTTGCTGGCCGGGAGTCCTGACTGGCCGGGTGCGTGAATTGAGAGCGAACGAGACAGATCGGCCAGGTCGACGATCTGGCGAAACGATGGGACCGTAATCACCACCTCGGGATTGTTCGGCAACATTGCACCCATATTGACGGTGTCGCTATCACCACCGACCGCATAAGGGCCACGGTTGAAGAAGCGTTCGAGCGCTTTGACGGCTCCCAATGGATGGTTATAGGTCATTTTGTGGATTGTGCCATAGTGCCAGCTCAGAATATTTGAACCGAGACGCTCACGTAGTTCGTCAAGAGCAGCCTTGAAGGCTACTTTAATAACACTATCCCATGATTTGGGCCCGTTAGTAATAGCTGAGGTCTCAAACCAGCTATCATCATGCTCCTTTAGAAGGCGGATCAGGAGGGGTTTGTTGCGGCTGGCATAGCCATTGGATGCGGATAGTAGAGTGCTACCGACGCCCATGTAGCTTGTTTTCAGCGCTTCGTCTTCTCCCAGCACAGTATTGAGGAAAATGTGTTCCAGCTTGTTAAAGAACTTTGTATAGATGGCGGCGGCAATACTTGTAGGTGTGAGCATATAATCCCATGCCTGTAGAATTTGTAGAGCGGTTTTTTCGAGCGCCGTTTCGCCTTGCATTTTGAGCAGATAGGGCACGATCTCGGTAGCAGGCAAGGAATACTGGTCGCTCTGGATCTTCGCCATGTCTGCCAACGTTAATTTGTCTTTACTTTTTAGCAGATCCCGAATGCGCTGTGCCCGGTAGCCATTGAGCCATTCGTGGGTGATGTAGTAGGGGTAGTTATCGTCTACCACGCGGTTATTGGCGGTTGCAATGAAGTGTTGTTCGGGATTGTAGGTCTGAGGTAGTTCATCAAATGGAATATAGCCAGTCCATTCATAGTCGCCCGTCCAGCCGGGGGAAGGAAGTAGTGCCTGGCCCTGGTTGCGGATAGGAATAGCTCCGGCCATAATGTAACCTATATTGCCCTGCTGGTCGGCATAGACAAAGTTTTGCGGCGGTAGATCCCAATCACGCAGGGCGGCACGAAACTCTTCCCAGTTCGTTGCCCGATTAAGCTTTGGCACAGCTGAGATGATGTTACACTGTTCGAGTCCTACCCAACGCAATGCCAGAGGGACATCTCCTGTCTTTGCTACATCCTCTTTTCCGTCAGACGTTTGCTGGGATGATGTGAGAATTGGCCCATGACGTGTAATGCGTACCTTTTCAATGACGGGCTGGTCCTGTCCTTTTACCTGAATCTCTTCGCGAATAATCTCGGCCTCTTCCCACTTGCCTTGATATTCATATTGATCCGGATTCTCTGGATTAAATTTCTCGATATAGAGATCCTGCACATCGGAGACTGCATTGGTGAGACCCCAGGCGATATGTTGGTTATGCCCAATGATGATGCCTGGTGTACCCGGAAAGCTCACGCCGGTCACGTCGAGATCGCCTGCGATGAGGTGACATTCGTACCAGACCGACGGAACAGCTTGTCCAAGGTGTGGATCATTGCAGAGGATGGGTGACCCTGTTGCGGTCATGGTGCCATCGACGACCCAGTTGTTGCTGCCGCCGAATATGCTGAAACCGCTCAGTTCCTGAATCTGTTCGTATTGCTCGCGTAGGCCAGGGTTGATGCCTTGATATTCGGCACCAGATGGGATGATCAGGGGATGGCTCGGGTCGTAGCCAGCTTCCAGTTGTGAAGTCCGTTCGATGCCCAACTTAGCAACCAGACGTGCACGGGTGATCTCGGTCTCCCAGTTGCCGCCGAGGGTCCAGCCCATCATTTTGGCCCACTGAATCGTATCGGCGGGCTTCCATGGCTCAGGCTGGAAATGGAGTAGGGTAAACTCGACGGGAAGTTTGCCTTCATTGTATGCAATAAAGATGTTGACGCCGCGTGCATAAGCATCAAGTATACGCACATTGGCTGCGGAGAGACGTGTGACCTCCTCTGCCGCAGAGCGATGCATTCCCAGGCGGCGGCAGAAGCGGTCCGTTTCCAGAAGCGCGTCGCCAACGATTTCGGAAAGGCGGCCTGAGCAGAGGCGGCGATTCAACTCCATCTGCCAGAGACGTTCTTGAGCATGGATGTAACCCTGTGCAAAGAACAGATCATCTTCAGTTTGAGCATAGATGTGGGGAACGCCATAGGTATCGGTAATAATTTCGACTGGTTCGTGTAGACCTTGTATATGTAGAGTTCCGCTTTTCTGAGCTACAGGACGGCGCATCAGTAAATTGTAGGTGCCAGCGGTTAACCCGGCGAGGTTTGCGGCGGTGACCAGGGTTTTTTTCAACTTTGCGGCCATAGAATTTCTCCTCGGTAAGGGCATACGGGCTTGTAAACGGCACCCCTACACCAGTCGCATCGGGGGTGAACGAGGGCACGGTCAGCGCTGAAACCCCTCTGTGTAGGGGTGTTGTTTACAAGCCCATGAATAGGTCTCCAAGCCCGTAAATGGGTCTCTACTCTATTCTATACCAATTCCGTCCCGTTTGGTGTATCGCGTACCTCGAAGCCCAGTGCTTTGAGCTGATCGCGGATCTGGTCCGATTCTTTCCAGCGGCGTCCTGCTCGTGCTTCATCGCGCTGGCGTACCAGAGCGAGTGCCTCGTCGCTTAGAACCTTTGGAGCCTTTGGTTCGACAGTCGCAAGGCGCAGACCAAACACACGATCAAAGTCTAGCAGGAGGCGATAGCGTTCTGTAGGCGCGATCTTGTTATTACGAGCGAGCTCACGCGCAAGACTGATCGCCGTCGGCAGATCTAGATCATCGTTGATGGCATTATGGAATGCCTCTTGTACGCGTTGAGCCTCCTCTGATAACGGTCCCGTTGCATCTGCTGACTTTGCAACTGCAACAAGTTCAGCAATGTCGGAGCGGAAGTTGTTCAGCGCATTTTGTGCACCCGCAATCGACTCATCGGTGAAGTTGAGCTTCGAGCGGTAGTGCGCGGTCAGCAGCAGGTAGCGAAAGGCCAACGGATCAATGCCCTGCTCCTTCAGGTTGCGCAAAAGAAGAACATTGCCAACTGAGCGCGACATTTTGCTATTGCCAAAATCCAGGAACTCGCCATGCACCCAGAATTGCACTGGCTGCTTGCCACTGACGCCCTGGCTCTGCGCGATTTCGTCTTCGTGATGAGGGAAGATGAGATCGACGGCTCCGGTATGAATATCGAACTGCTCGCCCAGGTATTTCGTTGCCATAGCGGAGCACTCAATGTGCCAACCAGGGAAGCCCTGGCCCCAGGGACTGTCCCAGTTCATCTGTCGGTTAGCATCGCCCTGCTTCCAGAGCGCAAAATCCTCAGGTGCATCTTTATCCTCAGCCGCCTCCAGTGTGACGCGACCGCCTGCACCTGTACGCAACCTCTCGACGGTATTACCCGAGAGTTCGCCATAGTTGGGGAAACGGCTCACGTCATAATAGACATTGCCATCTTTGACATAAGCAAGCTCCTGCTCAATCAACTGCCCGGTCATGGTCAGCATCTCAGGAATGTGATCGGTTGCTTTCGGATTGAGATGTGGCGGCAGGATATTCAATTCCGCTACATCGTGCATGTACTGCTCGGTATAATAGGCAGCTATTTCGTAGGCGGAGCGACCCATCGTGCGTGCCTCGTGCTCCAGTTTGTCCTCGCCTGCTCGTTCAGCATCGTCCTCCTCATGCAGATGTCCGACATCGGTGATGTTGCGCACGAGAAAGACATCATAGCCATTGTATTCGAGCATGCGGCGTAGCCAGTCCGTCATGGTAAAGGTACGCAGGTTGCCGATATGGATATCTTTATAGACGGTTGGTCCGCAGTTATAGATGCCTACGTGCGGCGGATTGAGCGGTTTGAACTGCCCTTTGCTGCGTGTCAATGTATTGTACAGGTAAACTGGTTTTTGCGAAACGGTAGACATAAATGTATCTCCTCTAGAAAGAAGGTATAGACTGAGTTTAGCAGGTCTGTAAAGGGTTGTGTAGCTCGGAGAGGAGACGTGCGGGATGATTGTTGAGTTTGTATTGGTTGGGCGCAGGGCACGCCGATACGTTCGCAGGGGTGAGCTACTGGCGGTTTCCCTTGCGAACGTATAGACAGGTGCAATAGTTCTTTCGTTTCAGTTCCTGGTGGGTTTTCGCAATCGTCACGATGTTCTCTAACCTCATTAGAATATGTAGGTATCTTGTGAGGATAGTATAGCATATCTTTTAAAGGGCGTATAGAGGAATTTTCTATCTTTCTTCTGTTCGTCTCTCAGTGCAGATCGTTGTTACTGCTTCAACTACGCGAGATTGTCACAGGCAACTCCATACCAGAAGGATGAGAGCCAGGTTGTGCTACACGAGATAGAGTTGCTTGAGTTTGATATGCTCACCCACAGGTTAAATTGGTTAGCGGAGACGATACCTGATCCACCAGATCGTGAAAGCTATCAGCGCAACAGCAAGAACGAGGAACAGGCATGCCTCGATACCCTGCAATGGCCAGAACCGGTCAGCAGTCTGGTAGGCAACGTAGTTGAGCCAGCCGTGATTGTGGAGACACCGAGCGTAATTCTGACTAGCGGAGCAAGTATTGTTGACCAGGATTGTAGATATCACATGCATCTGATGGTCCATGACGCCATGATCCGTCATGTGTGCTCCGCTGTAACTACCTGTTGGCACCTGCGTGAAGCTATCCCATGTGACGATTGTTGGCGGAAAGACAAAGTCGCGCAGATTCATGATAGTTAGCACGATAGCCACATAGAGTATGATCGTGATACCTATTGCAGGGATCGTTCGACGTACCAGGATACTTGCTGCGGTGGCGAGAGAGAGCGCGAGGAGCATCGAAGCTATCGGCACAATGCCTTCCACGTCAAAGATCACAGGCAGCACTGGGCTTTGGAAGGGAGCCAGAGGCGCGTACCACCAGGTCCACAGGAGCGTGACACAGGTTTCGAGCAAGATGCCTGCCAGAAGGATGAGAGCCAGCTTTACCACCAACCAGCGTTGCCGCGTGATGCCCTGCGTCCAGGCCAATAGATACGTTCCCTGCTCGAAACTCGCGTGCAACAAGAGGTGCTCCAACCAGGATGCCCACTACAAGTGGTATGAACATCAAAAGAAGCATCAATGCTATAAGGTGTGTATTGATGTACTTTCCCTCGAACGTGCTAAAGATGGCAGCACATCTCCCACTCGGTGAGGGGATGATTGTAGGACAAGAAGTGCCTCCTATCTGCTGGTAATCTGCCGCTATGTGCAGGCCGGTGAGGAGCAGGAAGAGCGCCAGGAGGGCCAGGGCTGCTCCTGCAATGAGTGCTTGCAAGCGATGTTGTTGCCAGGTCATCCAGATCATTTTCGTAGTTCCTCTCTTTCTTCTTCCAACTGGAAGGAGCGCATCGAGGCTGAGGGGTTAGCCATATAGGCCAGGATCAATTCTTCCAGCGTTATTTCGTGTTCCGTCCAACCGAGTCGGCTGAGTTTCGTGTCGGTTTGGATCACGAGGGTGATTTGCCGGTCGTTTTGTGAGCGCGAGACGACTGCCGGGTCGCAGTCGAATTGATGAAGCTCGTTGCTCTCAGCAGTGAAACGTTTGTGCCTTGAGAGTAAGGTATCAACGTCACCAGCAAGTTGGACCTGCCCTTTTGCGAGCAAGAGGATGGAATCACAGAAATGGCCCAATTCAGCTACCACGTGTGAGGAAAACACTATCGTAATATGTTCTTCCGTGGCGGCTACCAGCATGGTGCGCAGAAACTCCTGGCGTGCCAGGGGATCGAGGCTCGCGAGTGGTTCATCCAGGAGCAAAAGCTGGGGGCATTTGGCCAGAGCCAGAGCCAGAGCTACCTGGGCTCGTTGACCTCCCGAGAGTTTCCCTGTCTTACGCGCGAGGGGAATCTCATAGCGTGCCAGGCGTTCCCGGGCGCGGATAGTGTCCCACTGCATATTTAAGCGAGCACCAAACTGAAGATGTTGCTCGACCGTCAAATCGGTATAGAGTGGGCGATTCTGGGCAACGAAGCCGACTCGTGTGAGTACTTCCTGCCGGTGTTCTTGTGGCGAATAGCCCAGAACCTGGATGCTGCCTGCTGATGGATCGAGCAAGCCCATTGCCAGGTGCAAGAGAGTCGTTTTACCTGCACCATTAGGACCAACCAGGCCCACCACACGTCCAGCGGGAATCTGCAGTGAGCAATTCTGCAATGCCCAGGTCTTGCCATAGCGCTTGCCCAGTCCAGCAGCCTCAATCGCGAACGTCATGAGATCATCTCCTTGTTCTCTTTGAGAAAGCATTCCTGACGGACACTGGCGACAAGCGCCTCGATGTCCTCCTCGCCGAACCCTTCTTTTTGCGCATCTTTCATCCAACGAACCAGCCGACGACGGAGCGCGACCTGACTCGTGAGCAATGGGTCAGCCAGGGTTTTCAGCACAAACGTACCAACTCCTGCTCGACTGCGTATCAGTCCTTCCTGTTCAAGCTCTCGGTAGGCTTTGAGAACCGTATTTGGGCTCAGAATCAGCTTCTCCACGACTTCTTTGACCGTGGGGAGTTGATCGCCTGAATTGAGTTCCCCGAGCCGGAGAGCCTGCTTCACTTGTTGGACAAGCTGGACATACACAGGAACGCCGGAATGGCTGTCCAGGTGGAAATCAAACATGCCTTTATGCACTCCAATGAATGTTTATTTATGCACTCCAATGATACTATAAGGGAGTATATGTCAAGAACTGACCTCCTGTCAAGGCTTAGCCTGAGAGTACTGACCTGAGCCGATTCGCGCTCTCACAGAAATTATTCGTGTGCTCAAACGGAGTGGAAAGCTGGCTTTACCGCTTCTTCCGCGCGAAAGATGACCTGTGAGGAGGAATTGGAACTGAGGCGTGTCGCATCTATTCAGGAGAGGATGTAATTCAGCTTATGAAGCAAGTCGTTTTTACTGCTACTTCCATTGGGCGAGGGCCGCTACCTGAACAATTTAGAGAGCTTGCCGTGATTAGAATAAAATAAAGTGAAGGTCCGGATAGTGGATTTTTCATTACCCGGACCTTCACTTTATATGATAACTTGCGCATCAACGGGCTTTTCCGTTGTTGGTTCCAGAATCATGCGCATCCCATACTTTGGACGCAGCGTAATACGAGGTTGGAGCGCTACGGTAAAGCCGGGTGCAAGGCGTGGTGTGTACTTTTGGAGGATGGTGGCAAGCAATAGCTTTGTCTCCATTTGCGCAAAGGGCATACCGATACACATGTGCGAGCCGCCTCCAAATGGGAAGTAGGCTCCCTGTGGGATTTTCTGATCGTTTGCTGGATCCCAACGTTCCGGACGGAAAGCTTCAGGATCGCCCCAGATATCGGGCAGGTTGTGTATGACCCACTGGCTAACGATGAAGGTTGTACCCGCTGGAATGCGATATCCGTCAAGCTCGATCTCCTCAATGGAGCGTCTTCCTTGCGTCCAGGCTGGCGGAAGCACACGCCAGGATTCGTTAATTACCCATTCCAGGTAAGGCAGGTGCGCAAGATCATTGACCGTGGGAACCCGTCCGGCAAGCACGGTTTGTAATTCGTGAAGCAGCTTCTCGCGTACTGCTGGATGCTGGGAAAGCAGGTAGAAGGTCCAGCTAAGCGTATTTTGAGCGGTTTCATGCCCGGCAGCAATGAATGTTAGCACCTGGTCGTGGATATGCTTATCGGCCAGTGTATTTCCTTCATCCTGGGCAGCGAGCAGCATTGAAAGGACATCGCCGGTATCGTGTCCTTCTGCGCGGCGTTGTGCAATCAGGTCATAGACAAATGTGTCGAGCGTCCGTTTGCCTGTTATTGCTTTACCATAAGCAGTGAATGGAAGTTCAAGACGCATTCTTCCCAGGAGTCCGAGCTTTCGCCTGCTGTTGCTGATTACTTTGTCGAAGGCGTGACCCAGTTCGGTTGCAACTGCACGCGAATCGAGATTGAACAGCGCCTTCGCAATGATGCGCAGGGTGAGATATTGCATCGCCTGCGCAATATTGATCTCACTGTTGGGAACCCATTCTTCCAGCATCTCCTGTGTCATCTGTACCATAATATCTGCATAGTTTTCTACGCGATGTTTGTGGAACGCTGGCTGCACGAGACGACGTTGCTGACGATGGAAATCACCGTCGCTGGTAAGCAGACCATCGCCTAAGAGAAAGCGCAGGTTGAGTCCTCCCCGGTTCGGTTTAACAAACTTGCGAGCATTTTCTATCAGGAGAGAACGCACATGTTCAGGACGGAAACACAGAATAACTGGTTCTTTGCCAAGGTAGACGGTTGCTATGCGTGGATAGTGCTGCTGCGTTTGCCGGAAGAAGGCCAGCGGATTGCGTTGGAACTGGAGCGCGTTCCCGATAAATGGCAGTCCCTGAGGTCCAGTTGGAAGATGCAATGTGTTGTCCATATGAAAGCCATCCTGTTTTTGTCTATGCCGAAGAATGTGGATACTACTAACAACTTACACGATCATTGGTTGTCTTCAATGAGCAAATGGACCGGTAACCCTTGTCGTAACAGAAGCATTACCTGCTTCGTCATCTCTTCGGGACCGGGTTCATCGTGCTCAAACCACCAGACGATGCCCTGCGTCATCATGCCTGTAACAAAACGTGCCAGCAAAGGGATGTCATAGTCTGCGAGGTGTCCTTGCTGCTGAGCGGTTTCAAAAATCTGCGTAAACCCATCAATGAGCGCAGTCTGTGCTCGAAACTTGCCTATAAACTGTCTACCACCGGTAAGCGCGATACGGAAAAGATCGCGTTGGGCATAGGCGTAGTGGAAGGTTAGACGAACTATGGTACTCAGTCTATGCTCGTCTGGTTGTTGTAATGCAAGAACGGTGACCTGTTCGCGTATATCTTTCAGTCCTTCCTCAATCAGCGTTGTGAAGATCTCATCTTTATCGTGAAAATGCAGATAGAAAGTTCCCACACCGATATCTGCCGCCTGAGTAATCTCGGCTATGCTGGCTTCATGATAGCCACGTGCAGCGAAGATCTTGCGAGCGGCAGCTAACAGATCGGCCCGTGTGCGTGTACGCTTGCGGGAGGTACGGCCCTGGCTCTCTGTTTTACCCATTTCTGAATTACTATTCATAAATGAATGATAATTCAGAAATGGGAAGATGTCAAGGTGGGATATTAAGAAACGAGTTTGTGAATCACACGAATAAGAGGGAACGTATTTATCTATGAGAAAGTTTTTATGAGTAACGAACGCTTTATACTAGTGACAAGGAGCATTTTATGATGAGATCTTTCAAACAGTTACTTAGAGAGGGATATAACACTATCTCTCTTATTCACTGCTTGAACTATGCAGAGAAATGGAGTATGATAGAAGCAGGCACCATACCTCTGACGGGAGCGAACACAGTATCGAGAGGAGAACTGCGGTGACGATGAAATGCAAAGGAGCCCTGTGTCTCTTTGTTCTGCTGGTGCTCCTTGCGGGGTCCATCTTCACCAGTAGTCATAGCCGTTCAATCTCTCCGGCAGCAGAAGCGCTTCACAGTCGCTCTGCTCACTCCTTTCTCTCTGCTCACTCGCTCACGCTCCCGATGATGGGGGAAATTGCTCCTCGTCTGCTTGAAGCAGCACCCGTGACCCAGCCTCGCCCAACTTTCTTGCCAAACAATCTGTCCATACACCACCTGATTGGGGTGGGAAGTTCGCAACCTCTCTTCTTCATCAGTCAGAACGCGCAGCTTTTCGCAAATGCTTTGCTTCTTCCTGTGATTGCTTGCACACTCGGCCTTTCCTCCTTGATGCTCAGAGAATAGAAGACCTTCTGGCAGGCTGTTTGCTCATCCGTTGTCCGATCCATCTTGATCGGGCTTCCTCGAAAACACTGAGATCTTCTCTGCTCGGAAGCAATTCGAGCAGGTGCTTGTTTCTTCACGTATCCGAGAACCTATTCAAAAGGATATTCAACATCAAGGAAAAGGAAACATGGAACTAAATATCCCAATGCTGAGGGTGCAGTTTGAACCGTTTGACGTGCCCCATCTCCTGAAACTCTGGGCCATTTTGGCTCTCATCATTTTTCTGTTTGGGATCATAGTAGCAACCAGTGGAGGGTATTCGACAGCGAGATGGTTCTGGAAGGTTCACCTCATCGTCTTGGGATCTGTCTATGTGCTCAGCGGAGCCAGTTTTTTGCTCTTTCATATCGATCCGCTCATGCTTCTTATGGGCTTGCCTCCTCTCGCCTTTGTGGTTCAAGGAGATCTGGGAGTGAAACTTCCAGAAACTCCACTGGAAGATTGGTGGTTGTTTAGACTCCACAGACAGCAGATGGAAGCGGAGGAAGAACGAGAGCCGTAAGGGTTCTTCCCTGCTTTCCGTTTCAGCAGGAACATGAGCAGGATCTTCGGCAACGTCTGGTGGTGCTTATCAAGGTTGAGACAGTTGTAGCACTTTTTGAGCACAAATGATAGCTTCCGGTCTCAGTCTCGATAAACAAAAACGAAGAATGCCTGACTCCCTGATGAGATGGTACCGTCGAAGCTATGATCAGGGAGTCAGGCTATTTGCTGATCTAACGCAAGAAGAATGTGATCAGGCAAACGAAGAGTAAAACAGTGATGGCGTCTATCAGGCAGTCGAGGGGATGCTCCGTGGACACATTCACAAAGAGATGTCTGGTCACGATGGTCTGGGGCATGCGTATCTGGCTACATGTATTATTGCTATGGCGGCAACACTTGTCACGCTCTTCTTGCCTGGATAGCACATATGTATTTATTTATGCACGATATACAGGAAATGCCCTGTTAACCCCAATCCTTCGGGCGTTCTCCCTGTCTTTTCGATCAGATCAAGCCAGACATTGGCCTGCTCAGGTGAAAGCTTGAGCAGGTTTTCTTCATGGCCTTGTGCGAACGATTCGACGCCAGCGAGTACAATTTCCTGAAAATCGGTGAAATCGGCGCGGAATTCTGCGATAGTGGCCAGATGCCAGATGGATGGCACACCTGGTTCGTTTAGTGGCAGATCTCCAGTCATGGCATATGGTTCTAACCATCCTCGCTCTTCCAAAATGTTCTCTGAGCAGTCTGCATAGCGCCATTGTAGCATGGTCATGCGATTGATCCCTGCTGCGAAGAGCAGCCCATCTTTGTGTAGTATACGACGTGCTTCAGCCGCAGCTTTGTGTCGGTCTTCTGGTAAGCTCAGGTTATAGAATGGACCAAGCATCAAAACGGCATCGCAGGAATCGTCTGGAATAAAGGAGAGATCAGTTGCTGAGGCGTTGCTGAGGCTCAGGATTTGCTCTCTCAATCCCACTTTTGTCAGCCGCTCCCGTGCTGCTTCCAGTAGACGTGATGCGACATCTATCATGTGAATGTTACTGCCACGGCTAGCAAGAAGTTCGCTATAGTGGCCAACACCTACGCCAACATCTGCGACTGTTGCCCCTTCAGGAATATAGCGCAACAGATAGCGTTTCGTGATGGCATATTCAACTGGAGCGTACTTCTCCAGACGTTCCATCTCGTGATTGATCCCATTGCGCACGCCATCCGGCAGGTCGGCATCATAAGATTGTCCTGCGAGCGCATGATGCCTGGTGAGTTCATAGGGTTTGACGATTTGTGACATTGTGCTTCCCCTTTTCTGTAAAAAACAGGATAGCTTGTAATAACTATCAAAAGAAACAATGATGCGAGAAGAGGTTATGAAGAAGTTAAATTGTTATTTGTGCAGTGGAGTGACGTTATTTTCGAGCAAGGCAAAATGATAGTATGACCTTGCTAGAGGATGATCAACGGAAAAAATCAGCGATGAGTTCGCCGGAGATCCATGTCGAACACCTGTTTTTGCCACGCGCTTCTCCATACCTCTGAGCACCATCAAGTACTTGCTTTTTTTATCTGCAGGAGCTTTCCCATGAACAGGTGCATACCTGGAGAACACTACACTATGAAGCGTAGGTACACAACGTGTGCATTTCCTGATGGGATACATAGATATTGAAGCAAGAAGTCTGGTGTCTGTTTCACTGTTTGAAGATGAAACAGAATGGAGTTAGCGGTGAGCTGGCATAGGTGTTAGAACCTTCATGAGAGAGTAGTTAATACATTCGTATTGTGCAATAAAAGAGAATGTGTGTCAATGTTGTGTTCGATATAAGAGTAGGGGGTATCCTCATGTGGACAATACATTTTAATGAAGCCCTGAGCCAGGACAGTGGTAAAACATCCTCACTTCTCCCAACAGGTGCAATTTATAGTATCAGGAGAGGTGATTCATCTGAAGCCTGTTCAAAAGGACAGGAAATCTCTGGTCGCGAGATGATATGCTTCAACGGGAAGAAACAGAAATGCATCTGCCCTTCTTCAAAAAAACGATCTTCCTTTTAGTTGGAGTTACGAGGTGCTTTTTGAGCAAGTTTACTGAAGCAGAACTGCAATACTTACAGACACAACGACTGGGACGACTGGCAACGGTGAACGAGCGTGGTGAGCCGCAAGTCGCAGCGGTCGGTTTTCGCTATAATGCTGAGCTTGATACCATTGATATCGGCGGATATGATATGGCGAATACACAAAAGTTTCGCAATATAGCCCGTAATGGCCTGGTCTCTTTTTTGGTAGATGACGTGCTGCCTCCCTGGAAGACGCGCAGCCTTGAGATACGGGGAGAAGCTCAGGCACTTCTTGAAGGTGGACATTCCATTGCCCCTAATATGAGTCCTGCATTGATACGCATAACTCCCAGACGCATTATTTTTTGGGATGCGACTACTGAACCTGTTAATGGTTCAAAGCGCAATGTGTAGTAGGGAACATGCTCATATGCTCCCTGTCTTTTCGATCAGATCGAGCCAGATTTTGGCCTGCTCAGGTGAAAGCTTGAGCAGGTTTTCATACCTGTACAGCCTCAACCCCTGCCCGTACCGCGAAGTACGATGCCTGTTGATGATGCACAACCAGCGCGGCGGTCGATTGCTCCGGCACAAACTGATAAGATTCGGTTAGCTCAACACCAATAGTGGCCGAAACTGGTAACAGCTTGAAGAGTTTTTCGTGATCCTCAAGATCAGGGATCGCCGGATAGCCCCAGCTATAACGCCTGCCCCTGCTGTCATCTAACCTAAGTTCACGTTTTACCAGTCGATTCGTATATTCAGCCAACCCTTCGGCCATCTCGACAGCGAGTCCATGGACAAAGTATGCTTCCGAGTAATCGCCTGCCTGCTGAAGCTGGTTCACTTTCTCGCTTGCAGACTCACCCATAGTCACGACCTGTAGCGCAATAACATCGACCTTGCCGCTTTTAACTGAGGTAAAGTAATCGGCAAGGCAAAGGCGCTCACGTTCTTTCTGGCGTGGACAGTGGAAGCGGGTTATCTCGCGTGTCACTTTCCCTGTTTGTTGAAACTCCTGGGCGTCATAGATAATTATGTCGTTGCCATCGGATTGACATGGGAAGTAGCCATAAACGACGCGAGGTTGCAGGTAGCGCTGTTGACGTGCCTCACGCAACATGCGCTCCAGGCGCGGCTCAAACTCCTGTTCGACCAGGCGTGTGAACTCTTCTCCATGTGTTTTGCCACCCCAATGCAGGCGATAGAGCGTTTTGTAATCCATGCAGACCGCAATATCTTCGATACCGATGCGCTCCAGCACACGAATGCCCCAGAACGGCGGGGTTGGAATCGAGAGTGCTGGTTTGATACTCGCAGAAGGTGTCCTGGCATTCTCCTCATTCTGTGGAGTATCTTCTGTTGTACGTGTCGCTTTCCGCAAACGTTCGGTCAATGCCTCCTGCTTGACATGCTGCACAAATGCAGCACGTTCGTCGGGATGGTTTGTGAGCTTGTCGATAATATCCAGCCCCTCAAATGCATCTTTTGCGTAGAAGACACCGGAATCGTAGGCAACCGGCGTTGACTCTGTCGTCTGCTCATCGACAAAGAGAATGCGCCGTCCAAACGAACGATTGATGGCTGCTCCACCTATAATTACGGGAAACTTCAGTCCGCGTCGAGAGAGCTCTTTTATGCATAGTGGCATCTGTTTTGATGTGCTGACCAGCAGCGCGGAGAGACCAATGGCATCCGCGTTGACTTCGACCGCTTTATCCAGAATTGTGTTGAGCGGTACCTGCTTGCCCAGATCGTACACCGTGTATCCGTTATTGCTCAGGATGGTGTTGACGAGATTTTTACCAATATCGTGCACATCTCCGAAGACGGTTGCCAGAACGACTTTCCCTTTGGTGTAGCCTTCCTGCTTCTCCAGATAGCTTTCAAGATGGGCCACAGCCTTTTTCATGACTTCGGCGGATTGCAGTACGAAAGGCAGGATCAGTTCTCCAGCTCCGAAGCGGTCGCCTACGTCTTTCATAGCGGGTAGCAGGACGGTATTGAGTACATTCACGGCAGAGTCGCTCAGCGAAATTCCTCGCTCAGTAGCGCGTGAGGTAATGACCTCATCGACCAGAGGCTCGATTCCTTCTTTGCGGCGGTGTAGAATCTGCCAGTGGATACGTTCGGCTGGTTCCATGCCCTCAGTTGGATCGACTTTCGCGTTATTGGTATCTTGCTGTGGGCCGTGTGCTTCAAAGTAAGCGATGAAGCGAGGTAAGGCATCCTCGCGATTAAAGATCAGGTCGTCGGCGAGCTGACGTTGTTCAGCATCGACCTCTGCATAGGGTTTGATGTGCGTCGGATTCACGATAGCCATATCCAGACCAGCCTTCACCGCGTGGTACAGGAAGACGCTATTCAAGACGGCGCGTGCATGCTGCTTGAGGCCGAAGGAGACGTTGCTCACGCCTAGAATGGTCATAACACCAGGAAGTTCTTGCTTGATTTGTGTAAGAGCGTCAAGCGTCTCGATTGCGGCGGTCTGTAATTCTTCCTGTCCGGTCGTAACGGGGAAGGTCAATGGATCGAAGATGAGCGCGTTGGGCGATAGGTGGTATTCGTTGACGCAGATATTGTAGATCTGGTGTGCGATCTCGACCTTACGTGCGGTGGTCTTGCCCATGCCGATCTCATCGATGGTCAGGGCGACCACGGCTGAACCATGCTCGATGGCCATAGGTACGACGCTTTCGATGCGCTGGCGGCCCGTTTCCATATTGATCGAGTTGATGATGGCGCGTCCAGGATAGACCTCTAGAGCGGCTTTAATCACGTTTGCTTCGGTTGTGTCGATAACGAGGGGAACCTCGACGCCCATGGAGAGCTTTTTCACGATCTGGGCCATCTGTTCCGCTTCATCGACGCGTTCGGTCAGTGCGACCTGTACGTCGAGCACATGAGCGCCACCTTCCACCTGCTCTCGTCCGATGGCTAACAGAGTGTCATAATCATCTTTCAGTAGCGCCTGTTTGGCTTTACGGCTCCCCTGGGCATTGACGCGTTCTCCAACGAGCAGGGGAGGTGGATCTTGCTGCATCGTTGTGGCGCGGATGGCGCTGGATACCAACGGCGGCGTAATCTGTGTGAAATCCTTCTGGCTGAAGTTGTCATCAGCGATTGGGCGAGGATGTCTTGTTACGTTGCGGCATGCCTGTACAATTGCTCGCAGGTGTTCGTGGCTATTGCCACAACAGCCGCCGATAATATTGACGCCGAAATTCGGTAATAAAGTCGCGTAATGCCTCTGCCATTGCTTCGGGTTCCGAGGGATAGAATGCCTGCCCATTGACGTTCAGTGGAATGCCCGCATTAGGAATCGTCGAGATGGGGAGAGGACAATTCTCGGCCAGGAAGCGTACTGGTTCGCGCATGTGCTCCGGTCCCGTCGAGCAGTTTAAGCCTATAATATCCACGCGTAGAGCAATCAGTGTGGTCATTACCGCCGCAATGTCGGTGCCTAGAAGCATGCGCCCACTGGTATCGAGCGAGACCTGGGCCTGAATGGGAACGGTGCGCCCGATCTGTTGCATGGCGAGGCGTAGACCAGTGATGGTGGCTTTGACCTCTAAGATATCCTGGCTGGTCTCGATCAGAAGAACATCGACGCCACCTTCGAGTAGGGCTGCCGCCTGTTCGCGGAAAATCTCGACCAGTTGTTGGTAAGTAATATTGCTCAAGAGGGGATCGCTGGAGGATGGCAGCATACCAGTTGGGCCAATCGAACCTGCTACAAAGCGCGGTTGTTCTGGTGTGCTAAAGCGATCAGCAACGCTACGTGCCAGGCGTGCGGCAGTCAGATTAACCTCGCGTGTCAGGTGTCCAATGCCATATTCATCAAGTTTCAAGCGACTGGCAGTGAACGAATCGGACTCGATCACATCGCATCCCGCCTCCATGAAGCCTGCATGAATCTCCTCGATCACTGACGGTTTCGTCAGGACCAGGTATTCGTTGCAGCCTTCGGTCGCCTGGCCGCCATAGTCTGCGGCGGTCAGTTCATAGCGCTGTATATTCGTTCCCATTGCGCCGTCGTAGATAATGACGCGTTGTGCCAGAGTATCAAGAAATCGACTCATGCCCCCTCCAGTCCTTTCAAAGGCTCTCTATAAAGGATAATCGGTTACCAAAGTTGGATGTTTATTTAGAGATGGTTATCTATCTATTTGTGTCAAGCGTTTGGATGAGGCTATTATGCAGCCGGATCTGAAATAGGAACCTCCAGATAGCGAGCGGTGGTATGTGGAGTTGGGATAGGCTCGTTATCCTCAATCATTCCTTGCAAGTGCATCTTGATTGCTTCTTGCATATTTTTTTCAACTTCTTCAGGAGTATCTCCCACTGCAACACATCCGGGTAGATCGGGTGCATAAGCTCCGTAGTTTTCGTTGCCCTTTTCAATGATAATAAGAAATCTATACATATTAATTTCTTATTCCGCAAGTGCAGCGACCAACTCACGGCAAAACGCAGGAATATCTTCCACAACACGTCCCCAGACCATATTGCCTTCACGAAATGCAGCTTCATCTACCCAGATGCCGCCTGCGTTGGTAATATCGTCTTTGATGCCAGTTGAGCCAGTAGCTTTGCGTCCATGGATAATGCCTGCTGAGATAGGAACCCAGCCGCCGTGGCAGATCGTACCAATAATTTTGCCTTGAGCCTGGATGGCGCGTACAAGTTGTAGCACGCCCTGGTTGCGGCGCAGCTTATCGGGTGCCCAGCCGCCGGGAATAACAAGCCCATCCAGTTTATCGGCGGTGGGAGCTTCTTCAATGCTTACATCAGGAGTCATTTCAAGGCCATGTTTTCCACGTACGGTTTTTGTCGACAGGCCAATGACGATAATCCTGGCTCCTTCTTCGCGCAGTCGCATCACGGGAACCCAGAATTCCAGGTCTTCGACCTCCTGAGCGACAAAGTAGCCGATGGTTTTACCTTGTAAGCGCATTGTGTGTCTCCCTCCATGAATGCTATGTCTAGTATGGAGATATTATACCATGTGATGTGGGGAACGAGGGGGAGAGGCTTATTAGCTGGTGGAATACTCGCTCAGATTGTGTACCCATGTGAGGTTGGTGTGGACGGCTTTCCACATACGGGTGTCCGCTGTCCAGAGTTCGCAACCTTCTCTTTCTGCAAGTGCAAGGTAGTATGCATCATATATTGCGGGCAACTTGAATTGGTGAGTCAGTTTCAGAGCACGATCATTAAGTGCCGACTCTTTTGAAAAATCAAATTTTATACCTGGTAATATGACTTCTTCCAGACCTTGCTTTGCGTCTTCAAGTGAAATTTGACCAGTATGTACATACTTGTAAAGGGCATTACAGGCTTCATAAACAAGCAAGGTGGGAGCGAGTACTGTTATCCCTCTATTGATCCAATCTGTTAATAATGCCTTAGCTGCACTTGAGTCTGGCATATTGATAACCCATTTAACCACTATGTTAGCATCTACCACCACAACACTTCTCATTATTGTCCTAACTCCTGTGTTCGTTCTTCTCGCATCTTACGAATGACTTCTACCGGATCTTCAAAAATTTGTCCCTGTGTGCGTTGCATTATCTCGTCGCTTGCCTGGAGTATTTTGGCTAACGTCTCCTTTGTGACTGGTTTTCTCTGTACCTCATTGGCCTCATCGACTTCTTTAGGGATGGTTTGTTCAAGTACATTTTCGAGATACTCTTGTACGGACTGATCGCTTTCTGCGATGGCTTTTTTTATCCGTCGCTGTAATCGTGGACTGATTTGCAGCGTGACATATGTCTCATTCTCAGTATGATCGTCGCCGTGTTCTTGTTTTCGTATTGCCATGTATGTGCCGTGCCTTTCTCTGAAAGTCCTTGCTGACCTATTACAACACACTGTGAGTCACAATTCAATTCTCATTATTAAGTATATATCATAGAGGTACGCCTTAAATTTTTGCAATTCTGGCTCCCACCCTAAAATTGCACGTTTGTCAAAGTATAAAGACGATGAAATGCTCACGGAAAGTCTAAATAGCCATTTCATCCGTATTATCCTGGTAGAGCACTTACGAAAAACTTCATTGTATGGTTGCTGGAGGGAGATATGGCAGACCAATTTACGCTTGGTATCGAAGAAGAGTTCCAACTGGTGAAGCGGAACTCGGGGAACTCTGTTCGTGTGCACAAAGCATTCTGGATAAGGGTGCACCCTACTTTGAAGAGAAGATCAAGCCGGAAATGCTGCAGTCGACGGTGGAATTCGTGTCTGATATTTTGCCTGATCTGGCTGCTGCACGCAAAGAATTATATTCAGCACGCACATTGCTTTCACGTCTGGTGAACGAGGAAGGGATGGCCCTGGTCAGCGCGGGCACTCATCCAAGCTCAAGTTGGATGGAGCAGGAGCTTACTGATAAAGACCGTTATGTCGAAATGGAGGAGGAATATCAGGATGTTGGACGCTCCATTCTGATCTTTGGTTTGCATGTGCATGTTGCGGTATCGGACAAAGAACTGGCAATCAAGATTATGAATCAGGTACGGAGTTGGTTACCACAGCTTGTAGCGCTTTCATCGAATTCTCCATTCTGGAATGGGCGCATGACAGGTATCAAATCGTATCGCTCGGTTGTCTGGAAGCGCTTTCCACGTAGTGGAATGCCGGATATATTCACTTCCTGGAGCCAGTTCGACCGTTATGTGCAGGATCTTGTTGAGATGGAATGTATCGATAACGGCAAAAAAATCTGGTGGGATATTCGTCCACATGCCTTCTTTGATACTCTGGAGTTTCGCATCTGTGATATGCCTTCAACGTTAGAAGATACGTTGGGGATTGCCGCGCTCTGCCAGGCATTGGTGGCGAAACTATCTTATCTGAATGAGCGAGACAAGGCAGTTCCCAGTATGAGGCGCGATTATATTGAGGAGAACAAGTGGCGTGCTATGCGCTATGGCCTGGACGCCGAGGTGCTCGACTTTGAGCGTTTGCGTCGCTTAAGTATGCGTGATGCTTTACGCGAGACGCTAGATTTTGTTGATGATTTGGTGGATGATCTGGGCTGTCGTCGTGAGATTGATTACATTCGTGCATTAATGGATGATCCCCAGGGAACGGGTGCTGATCGTCAGATAGCTATCTACCAGGAAAGCAATGATCCGCAAAAGGTGTCCCATTTTTTGATTGAGCGCACGATGAAGGGTGTGAAGACGGATGATACGAATGAGGCTCGTAAGTCGCTACGTTTCAGGTCGCGCAAGCTTGCTAAACAGGCAAAGTGAGTTTTTCTTAATTGGTACTAACTTGTTGAGGATAGAGCACCTTTCTCGCTGATGCTCTATTCTTGCATTTCTTTCTTCCTCAATGTATAAATGTTATCTTACGCGCTTTTGTTTGATGCATCTGCAGGTGGTTGCAATTCAAATGCCTCAGCAAGCAACTCGTACGATCTTACGCGGTTCTCATGCCCATAGATAAGCGTTGTTATCATCAATTCGTTGGTCCCGGTCTGATCAACAAGTTCGAGCAAGCGTGCTTTCACCGTTGTCGGGCTGCCCAGTGTTTGTCGTGCGCGATAAGACTGCATGTGGGCCAGCTCCAGCGAATTATAGTGGTAAGCGCTGGCCTCCTCAGGGCTGGGGATGGGAGCCGATTTGCCGCTCTGCATACGTGTCCAGGTCAGGCGCATCGATGAAGCGAGATATTCAGCACGCTCGTCCGTCTCCGCACAGATAACCGAGGTCGCAAGAATTATATGTGGCTCTTTGAGGTAGACAGAGGGTATGAAGTTGTCGCGATAGAACTGGATCGCCGGTAGAGCTGCAACAGGATTGATGTGATGGGCAAACGCAAAGCCTAGACCCAACTGTGCCGCAGCCTGTGCGCTATATCCGCTTGAACCAAGCAGCCAGATGGGAGGAAGGTCGACATCATCTGGTGTGGCTTTCACGGAACGGAAGGGATGGTGTTCTGGAAACTGTCCCCCGGTAAAGGCGAGCAATTCGGCAAGCAGTTCAGGAAACTCATCCGCGCCGAGAGCCTCTTCCGTGCCGCGTAGTGCCAGGGCGGCTATCCGATCAGTTCCTGGTGCGCGGCCAATGCCCAGATCGATGCGTCCTGGATGGAGAGCCTCCAGCACACGAAATGTCTCCGCAACTTTCAATGGCGCGTGATTGGGCAACATGATGCCACCGGAGCCGACGCGGATGTTTGTAGTAGCATCGGCGACGTGCCCGATCAAAATTTCGGGAGCGGAACTTACCAGGGAAGTGGTGTTGTGATGTTCAGCGAGCCAATAACGCTTATAGCCTAGTTTATCAGCATGACGAGCAAGATCAATGGTATTGCGTAATGCCTGTGCTCCGGTCGAACCGGAGTCGACGGGCGAGAGGTCAAGAACGGAGAGAGGGAAAGCCATAGTGTTAAATCCTTTTGAGCCATTGTTTGTCGTCCCCAGTCTGATAGACCAGGCTTGCAAATGTGTATCCTGGTGCTAGTATATCGTCTTTGCCAGCCATTCTCAAGCCCTCAATCATCGTTCCAATGGTCTCATCACGTGTTTGTTCAGATCCTTTCATTAGAGGAAGCAAGGGCAACATTCCTTCGAGATCTGGACGTAGCAATCTATCAGGTTCTTCTTCCCACAGAAAAACGTTTTTATATCATCTTCTCTATCAGCTTACAGAAGCGCTCAATCTCCTCTTCGCTGTTATAATAATGTACCGATGCACGCACCATGCTGGTCAGGCCGCGAGCCTCCATATCCAGGCGCGTCGATTCGACTACGGAGACCGAGACGTTGATGTGCTGGTCTGTGAGTGCTTGCTGGATTGTCTCCGGTTCCTTACCCTCTATCGTAAAGGTCACTATCCCGCATTGGATGATGCCGCGATCTCGCACAATCACGCCGGAGAGTGGACTGAGCTGTGTACGCAATTGATAGGCCAGGGTTTTGATGCGTCGCCAGGTTGTATCTACTCCCCACTGCATGGCATAATCGATGGCGACGCCCAGGCCGATCTTGCCTGCGTAGTTGGCCTCCCAATTCTCGAAGCGTCGTGCATCGGATCGCATCTCGTAGCGGTCGCGTGCAATCCATGTCGCCGCATGCATATCGAGAAAAGGAGGTTCGAGACGTTCAAGCACGGAGCGGCGTACATATAAAAAGCCAGTTCCACGAGGTCCACGCAGATATTTTCTCCCCGTTGTTGAGAGCATATCGCAATTAATCGTGTTGACATCAATGGGCATCTGTCCTACGGACTGGCAGGCATCTACGAGATACAGAATACCTGCTTCGCGTGCCACTTTCCCTATTTCCGCAATAGGATTTACGAGTCCGCCACTGGTGGGTACGTGAGTCACTGCGATCAGTTTGACGCGTTCATCAATTATGTTGAGTAATGCTTCAACCGATACCTGTCCATGTTCATCATTGGGGATAGCTTCAACAACGACACCGGTCTTATGCGCAATCTGTAGAAAAGCGATATAGTTGCTGGCATACTCGGCTATGCTGGTGAGAATACGGTCGCCAGCTTGAAATGGGATAGAGTAGAAGGCCATATCCCAGGCGCGGGTAGCATTTTCGAGAACAGCGATCTCGGTGCGAGTACAACCGATCAGTGAGGCTGCTGCATCATACACGTGTTCAATTGCATCATTTGCCTGTTGAAAAGCTTCATAGCCGCCAATCTGAGCTTCAAGTTGTAAGTGATTGATGGTTGCGTCGAGAACGGGTTGTGGCATGAGTGAGGAGCCTGCGTTATTGAAATGGAGTACGTGAGCAGAGCCGGGTGTATTCTGACGGGCACGCTGAAGATCGAATGGCATGGTGTGTATCCTCTTTTTATTTATTGTATCAGATGGTAGATGATCAATAATGTAGTGCTACGTTAACGACGCCCAGGTAACTCATCTGGGCGTCGTCAACGCAGTACTACATTATTTTCATGTATTTCAGGTTTCAGAGGAATAGCACTCTAATTTCTTGTGTCAATTTGTAGGAACCACCACGCGTCCCTGCCCGGTTGGAGGCAGGTTGGGTCCGCTTCCCACATAACGTACAGCTGTACCAATCGCTGTAACCTCCATCCACTCGTTATTGTGCATGAACTCGACTTTGATATCAACGCCAATCACGCCATCTGCATGGAGCTGGTCAGCCTCGAATTGCATGCGACTTAGTGCCAGCTCGCGTGCCTGGTACATCAGTTCGGAATACTCTTTCAGTTCGCCCTGAAAATTGCCTTTGATGCCGACCAGCCAGTTACGTACAGCACCCATAGAGTAGATGCAGTTTCCGATCACTAAGCCCATTGGTTGAAAGCCTTTATCAACGACTAGCCAGAATTCTTGACCGCTCAGATCGGAAGTGAACGCACGTCCCCGATAGCCCGGTCGTACATCCATTGCGTTGCGTGGTTCTCCCATAATGTACGTATGTCTCGCTTTCTCTAATTAGAAGCCAATGCTGAAGCGTAATCAGCAGGAGTAGTAGAGAGCTGTAATTTAAGTACAGATTTGACCTTCAAGATGCGAAAAATAGCACGTTGAAACGGCGGCAATTCGCCTATAACACTCTCAGTATCGACGATTTCTGGTTCAATGACAGTATAGGTTGCACCGTGCCACTGAAGAGTACTGCTCCCAGATGCGAGGATGTTGCGGCACCAATCGACATCCGTACCGTAGGGTAATAGAACGACAAAACCATGAGTGATGGGTGTAACAGCTATCGGTGTTGTATAACTACGCCCCGATTTGCGTCCGACATGGTGAATAATGGCCTGTGGGAAGGGGCCGCGACCCGCGATTTTCAACATCAAGGGATTGAGGTAACGTTTGTTAAAGGAACGCTGGTCGTAGGGTTGCTCTTTCAAACGTTTCACTGCGGAGAAAACGATCTGGGCCACAAAAACGTTAAGGAGAATGATCCCGATCCAATTGACCTGGCGCTTACTCTGTTTCTGGTGTGTAGTGGATAGTCGCATATGTTTTGCCTGCTTTCTTTTCTTTCTATTTTTCTTTTATTATAGTACAATTACAGGCTATTTGAGGTTGTAAACGACTGATCTACGCAGGCCTCCGGTTTTCAGCTTTGTGGTTGCTGTCCGATTTCTTCGAGCACCAGTTGGGCCTGCTCCATTGCTTGTCACTCTCGGTCTGATAGACCAGTCCAGCGAACGCGTACCCTAATGCTAGTATATCGTCTTTGCCAGTAGTTCTCAAGCCCTCAATCATGGTTCCAATGGTCTCATCACGAGTGTGTTTGGCACCTTTCAGGAGTGGAAGCAGGGGCAAGCCTCCTGGTTGAAGGAAGAACCCCCGCGCATTTCTGCCGGAGAGTGTCAGAAGAGCTTATTCAGGATGATAGAGCACTACGATGGTAGCCCGATCACCTGTAGATCCTGTGTATGCTCAACGACGAAGCGATATTCAATTTTTTGCTCACCATTGGCAGGCAAGGTAAAGCGCCAGACCATAATTTCAAGCTTCGTACGTTCGGTCGGTTGTGGCTGTATGGCCTGATTCTTGATCTTGATGCGTTCATGTTGCGCCACAGGCAAACGGTCACGCACGACAATCTTTCTGCTGGCACTCGCATAATTATGTACAGTAATGCGATAGGCATAGGTGATGCGGCGGATATCGTTTTGTAAGAGATTGCCCTTATCCACCGAGCGTTCAATCAGCTCACGTTTGATTTTGATGCTATCGTCAATGCCCAGGAAAACCTTGAATTCTTCGCTCTGGGCGGTCTGCTTGATCTGTGTGGTGCCAACATATTCGCCGCTTAAGAAAATGCTGGCGGAACCTTTGAGCATAACGTGTGCGCTGGTATTGGTAATGGTTGAGCGTAGGTGGGCGTATTCCTCAAGGGCGGGTGCGCTGACATAATCGAACGAACAGGGCAGGTTATCACGTGCAATCGTTGTTTTATGGGGTGTGTTGTCCGAGGGGATATCTACAGAACGCCCAATATGGAAGACGATGGCGGTGCCTGTATGTTCGACGGTTGCGGTGGCGATGCTGGTGGGTGCGGCAGCGGCGACTGGCATATTCATAGCATCTTCATCAAATTCATCAAAACTGGCTGAGGATAGTGCTTTTGCATGCCTCATGGTCTGAGGAACTGCTGCGCTGGAAGCCGCTGCGAAGCTGCGGGCAGGAGGCAGGGGTGGTGGTGCATAGACTTTGAGATACCAGGGATCAAGTTCAGGGAGCACGGCAGCGAGGCTGGGGCGTGCGGTAGAGAGCGCGAGATTGACATTCTCCCATCGTTCGCCTGTCACCTGTTGTACCATTCCGATATAGGTCAACTCGACTTCACCTGCGCTCTGGTCATCATTCATCTGCACGCGCACATCGTATTGGGGGTGCCAGGAGGCGTTCATAACCAGGTAGGAGAGTTCCAGCTCGAAATTCGCCTGCCTGTGGCAGCTCTACATTTACTATTGCAGCGAGGCGATCTGGTGACTGATCTCCCCGCTTTTGCCGTAATTCGCGCTGCCGGGCGTCGATATCCTGCAGAGCACGTTTTAGCTCGATTTCCAGGTGCTGGGCCGCCTCCGCATCTTGCAGTGCCTGAGTTGCCATAAAGCCAAAGAAGTTTGCGCAGTCATCGGGTTTCATCTGTCCCTGCGCCAGTCCTTTCGCGAAATCGTGTGATTGTTCACCAAGAGCCCGTAGCCATTCACGACGGTCGTTAAGGGAACCCATGCGGGCCTTCAAAAGCTGCATATTGTGCTGAAGCTGCTCTAACGTATTTTGCAAGTTGAGCAATTCTTCCTCTGGCGGTCGGCTATAGAAAGCCGTTGTTACGTCGACATTTAAGATACGTGTTCCCTCGGGTCCCTGTCCGGCAGCCCGTAATAAATCGCGGATAAATTGTGGAAGATTGTTAATACGTAGTTCGTGTTCGCCTGCCTCCAACTGGATAGTGCCGCGTCGTGTAATCAGGGCGCGGTCGGAGTATATCGTTACCTCTTTAATGGAAGCTTCAAGTTCAGCCATCTCGACCTCTTTTTCATAGAATAATTTTTTAGATTTAAGTGTTATAGAATGTACGTTTGATGGCTGGAAAGAGTTCCCAGGTCAGGTTGATTTGACCTATTATATTGAGCAAGTTAAAGAATTTCCCGAATTCTTTAAAAATCTTTTCATTTGTTGTGTCTTGATTATCCTTTTGCCAGTGGGTATCATGATGTTTGACCGTTTGCCAATGGTCTTGACGTTACGCAAGGACTGATAGTTTTGGGATCAGTGAGCTAAAGGAGAGCTGGCGCGTGTTGTTGGCTCCCTTTTGTTGTTAGTAAAGAGTTAAGCGAGGTTATGATGACGAACGAAAATCTGGACCAGCTCAAGGATGAAGATTTTTGTTATTTAACGACAACAGGTCGCATTTCTGGCCGCCCACATACCATTGAGATCTGGTTTGCTCTTGAGGGAAAGACGCTCTACATGCTTGCAGGTGGGCGTGAGAAGTCCGATTGGGTCAAGAATGTGCTCAGGCTTCCTATAGTACAAGTCAGAATTGGCGCAAGCGTATTGAACGGACGAGCGCGCGTTGTGGAGGACGAGGAAGAGGATAAGTTTGCGCGAAAGCTAGTTTTCGACAAATATACGCCGCGTGACAGCGATGATCTTACCGATTGGTCCCTTACGTCGTTACCGGTAGCTGTGGATCTGGAATGCTGAGCTTCTAGAGCTTATCCTGGTTCGTGTCTTCTGGCAATAGAGCCAAAAAGCGAGGATAAGAGGAACAATCTTCTTTCTGTGAGTAATAAAAAAGTGATGATTGCCTCCTTCATCGATCACAAATTGTGCGTGAGGTATTTTGCTTACTACTAGTTCTGCATGTTTGATCGGTACATCTTTGTCACGATTCCCATGGAGCACGAGTGTAGGAGCCGTAATCTGCTCCAGAGGATATGTGCTGATGTGCTCAAATTGCTCCATATCATTGTCATAGCCGACTTTACGTAAATGGAGCATAGCGAGCGATGAAATAAACCCTTCTGGTATGAGGGGATAGGGGAAGCGCCAGAGCATTTTTGCAAGGAGGAAGAGGACGGGATTATTGAAATAGACGAAGTGTCCTGATAGCGATGTGATAAAGCGCTGTATTGGTGGCAATGCCTTAAGCATCTCTTGCTCGGAGTAATGGTGTGAGACGCCACACAGCATAATCAATCCGCTACAATGTTCTCGCTGACGTAGCGCAAATTGGAGCGCTGAAGGGCCACCACCGGAAAAAGCGAGGATGGTTGCTTTTTGTATGTTTAGCGCGTCAAGTAGTGCGGCGTACAGGTCAGCCTGGGCCTCGGGAGATTTCTGGTGAAGGGGTGTACGGAGATAACCGGGACGCGAAACGGTAATGTAGGTGAAATGATCGTTTGCGAACATATTAGCAACAGCCACGCTTTGATCGTACCCTCCTGGAAGACCCGTGCACGAAAAGAATAGCTGGTCCCTGACCTTTGATAGTATATTCTATCGTGCCTGACGCTGTGTCCATGATATCGCTATTTGCTTGCAGACGTGTCAGCACTTTTTGTTTCCATTGAAAATACTTGCGGACAAAACGAGCTGTTATAACAACGCTGAGGACGAAAGAAGCAATCGTGAGGACGTGTTTACGTTTCATCAGAATTCCTTTCTGAATATTTATGCGTTTATGTATGGGGGGAGTTCATCCTATCTTTTCCAGATCAGGCGGTTCCTGTGGAGGTGGTTGGAAGCTACGCCAGATGGCAAGCCCTCCAATGCCTAAAGTGATGCATGCAACGATGAGGCTCTGGCGGTCATGACTGGAAGAGAATGTGACAAACCAGTAAGTGCTTACCCCAATACAGAGTAGCGCGACCAGATACCAGTACCATTGCTTCGCATATAGATCTCTCAAGCGTGAATTTCTCATAGCCTTGATATTCATCCTCCATTACTGTTACAAAACATTGTAACACATCTCGCTGGCTTTGAAACAGGCATAGAGTATGACTCTTCCCTATTTACTGACTGATTGTTTCCTATTTGTATACTGGTTGTGTATGGCTATTGCTACTGCTGGCAAGTGTCCTGGTTAGTTATTTCACTAAGCACGGTCAGGCGATAAAATCGCAGGTTGGCCCTGTGCTACCAGGAACTTGGGTATGGTAGTTGAGTAGTCCTGACAGCATGATGGCCGTTTTCAGCATAGTATTTCTCATAAAGGAGATGTGATGATCAGAAAAACTTTTCTCTCTTCAGTGGCTATTACACTTTTAGCTGCTATCCTGGCGGTTGGGCTATTTGTAGAAGATAATGGAGGTCGTATTGCACATGCCAGTGGTTATACTGTGCTGCATGTTATTGAGCATTCCAGCAATGATACGGTAGTTGATATTGGTCCGCAGGGTGACTCGATGGGAGATCTCTTAACTTTTGCTAATCCTCTTTACGATGCAACTGATACGAATCAAGTAGGCTACGATAGCGGAAATTGTGTACGCACGGTTGTTGGAGCAGTCTACGAGTGTAATTGGACGGTCTTTCTCAGGGTGGTCAGATTACCGTAGAGGGACCGTACTACGATAATGCTGATTCGGTACTTGCGATTATTGGTGGCACAGGTATGTACACTATGGCACACGGGTATATGAAGTTGCATGCTCGTGACAATACCGGAATGGAGTACGATTATGTGTACTATGTGAGTACTACCTGAGCTAAACTGAGACCTCTCTCGCATATTCAAGCGCGTTGGCCAAAAAGTCTTTTCCAGCTCCAACGTTTCTATTGTGATACCGGAAACGCTGGAGTTGGTATCATAGTATGATTTTGCTAAACTCCTTTACAGGCGATTATAGTAAAGAACTTGCGATACCCGTACGTGTAGCAATCCGTTGCAGGTAGCGCATCTGAGTGTGCAGAAGGTCGCCAAGAATTGTGGTACCCTGCTCGATACGTTCTGGTGTGTGCGCACCAAAGCTGAGGCGCATATGAGCACGCGTTTGCGACTGCAAGAAGAAGGCCGCGCCAGGAGCGATACCTACACCTCTTTCGATGGCTTGCAGGTAGAAGTCACGCTCATTAATCTGCTCTGGAAAGGTAACCCAGAGATTGAAGCCTCCTAGCGGACAGGTCCACGAGCATTCGGGCAGGTGGTGTTGCAGAGCTGAGTGCATTGCATCGCGCCGGGCACGATACAGGGGACGCACACGCTGCAAATGAGCACTCAGGTGATGGCGATGCAGATAATCAGCGAGCGCGTGTTGCAGCAAAGGAGAACTAAAAAGATCGCTGGTACGTCTAGCTGCCAGCAAGGGCAGCAGGTGTTTTTCCTCAGCAACAATCATTCCGAGGCGAATACCGGGAAGCAACACTTTTGAGAAACTGGTCGCATAGATGACGTGTCCATCGGTATCAGATGCTTTTAAGGCTGGAGCTGATGGATCATCATAGGCAAGCATGCCAGCAACATCATCCTCAAAGATCAGAAAATCGTAGGTGCGAGCGAGACGGAGCAGAGCCTGTCTGCGCTCATTAGATAGGGAGAGCCCTGTAGGATTATGGAAGGTAGGTATCAGATAGAGCAAGCGAGGATGATAGCGTTTGCAGGCAGTTTCCAATGCATCAGGCAAGATTCCGTGTGCATCCGAGGGAATGGCAACGATGCGCTGACCTCGTTGGGCGGCGAGCTCGATCATTCCTACATACGTGGGTTCTTCGACGAGAACGATCTCTTCACGTGAGACGAATGCACGTAATGCGAGGTCAATGGCCTGTTGCGCACCCGAGGTAATCATCAAAAGATCGGGAGGAGTAACGATTCCTCGGTCAAGCAGAATATGGGCGACCTGTTCGCGCAAGGCAAGTTCACCTTGTGTTGAACTGTAGCTGAGGGAGATAGGATCTTCCAGCGTAACACGAAGCGAGCGGCTCAATTCCTGGGTTGGATAGGTCGAAACTTCAGGAATAGCCTGGGCGAAAGAAAGCAGATCGGGGTGCGCCGTCATACGCATCATATCAGCGAGTATGCCCTGGCTCAACCAGGATGGAGGGGAGAGCGTGGGAACAGGCGGAGCATGAAGAGAAGTGGGAATGGGTGGGTGTTCAGCAACAAACGTGCCGCGTCCGACTCCGGCTTCGACCAATCCTTCCGCTTGCAATTCAGCATAGGCGTTCTGTATGGTCAGGCGTGTCATGCCGTACACACGCGCAAGTTCGCGAATGGTTGGAAGGCGACTACCAACCGGGAGAGCGCCGGTACGGATATATTCGCGTATCTGATTGGCTATTTGACGATAAAGAGGCAAGTCGCTGTTGCGTTGTAATGAAAGCTGCATATGTATCTCCCGATCGATCTGGTAAGCGGAATCTTATCTCTGTATTGTACTGTAGTGGAAATGTACAAAATTGTACAGAGCCAATAGTGGGCATTGGAAGGAGACAATTTGTGTTGTATGGGCTGCGTGGCTCGTAGGCGCTGTCAACGCGGCGCCTACGATTGTCTCTCATATGTGATGTGTATTGTATCTGGACAAGTTGACGGGAAGGTTTTACAGTGGAGGTAGACAGATAACGATCTTAACCATAATAGCGGAGGAGAAGGTACAGAGATGCAAATCCAATGGGAGAAACGGTTCGCGCAACGTGTTCAGCAGATGAAGAGTTCGGCCATACGAGAACTGCTCAAGGTGACAGAACAACCGGAGATGATATCTTTTGCGGGAGGACTTCCAGCACCTGAGGTGTTCCCTCTAGAGCGTGTGGAGATGGCGACTCATAAAGTGTTGAAAGAGCGGGGAGAGCAGGCACTACAATATGGTGCGACGGAAGGCTATCGACCATTACGCGAGCTGCTTGCCCAACGGATGTCACGCGGGAATTTGCGCCTTACACTTGAAAACGTGTTAATTGTCTCGGGTTCGCAACAGGCGCTGGATCTGCTGGGAAAGATTATGATTGATCCAGGGGACTGCGTTGTTGTTGAGGCTCCTACGTATATGGGAGCTTTACAAGCGTGGAATTCCTATGGTGCTACCTATGTGACGGTGCCAGCAGATGAACATGGTATGCAGACCGATCATTTAGAAGAGGCGCTCCAGCAAAATCCAAAATTTATCTATGTGCTGCCGAATTTTCAAAATCCGACAGGGGTGACGTTGACAGAGAAGCGGCGGCATACTCTAGTTGACCAGGCGCGACGTTATGGTGTGCCATTTGTTGAGGATGATCCTTATGCCGAACTACGTTTCGAGGGTGAGCATCTCCCATCGCTGCTTCTGCTTGAGGGTGAGCGGCAAGAGGGTGCATATCAAGGAAATGGAATTTATCTGGGAACATTTTCAAAGACCATGGCTCCAGGAATGCGACTTGGTTGGGTTATTGCACCATCTGAGGTTATAGGTAAGTTGGTGCAGGCGAAGCAGGGTGTAGATTTACACACGGCCTCATTTACGCAGATGATTGCTTATGAGCTGTTGAAAGATGGTTTCCTGGATGAGCATGTTCATTTGATCCGGCGTGTTTATCGAGAACGGCGCGATGCTATGTTAGCGGCGATGGAAGAGCATTTTCCGGAAGAAGTGAAGTGGACACATCCCGAGGGAGGTATGTTTTTGTGGGTGACGTTGCCGGAAGGAAGCGACGCCACGGCATTGTTGCGGCAAGCGGTGGAGCGCAATGTGGTCTTTGTTCCTGGTGAGTCATTCTATCCCAATGGGGGTGGATGCAATACGCTGCGCCTGAACTATTCGCATGATAAGCCAGAGCGTATTAGTGAAGGTATTGGGCGTCTAGGGCGTGTGCTCTATAAAACATTGTAAATTGTTCTAAAATTTTGAATTATCCTGAGATTAAGGTAAGGAGGATCGTATGATCACGCTCATTTTGTTCCTTGTAATATTCATTTTATTGGATGTCACCGCTATGCGTTGGGGCTATGATAGTCGAGATGGGATCGATAGTGTCGAGTGGGTGAGACGGCAGGAATGGCGGTTTTCTCATCTCACCCGGCAGGGTTAACGGTTATGTGTTAATGGAGTCCTTTTTCTTCTCATCAGATTGCTGAGTGTTCACGTCCTGATCCCCTTTATTGATCTCATAAAGGGGATTTAGCCACCCCATCAACCCTGTTCGTTGCACACCCAACAGTTCCCACGCCCGAATCAGAGCCATACAATAGATGAGGAGAACGCTGAGTCCCAGGTAGAAGATGGGGGATCCATTTGCTGGTGAGAAGAGGAGTTGTATAGAGCATACCAACTCGATGATATAAAGGCAGAGGCCGAGCGCTGTCAACCCTGTTCTGCGCAGCACATTTTGCCAGGAAGGCCAGGGGTTGAGCAGCATACGCCCCTGATTTAGACTATTGAGTATTCCAATGATACTCAAGGGTAGAGCAAACCAGCCAATATTCGTGTCAGGGAGTAGTGCTCCTAGCGAAATGAAGAAGGCATTAAACATGGCTGTGAAGGTACTTCCTGAAACGATGCGCGCTTCGATGGGAGCGCGTGCCAGCACGGTTCGTTCTGGTGCAAGGGAGATCGCTACAAAGAGGAGGCCAATCAGAGCACCTCCCGATGTGGCGGCAGTTGTAAAGAAGTTAGCATATTCTGAAGGAACCATCGATTTTCCCACTTCCTCATCCAATTTATTTCCCCCTATAATACCAGATTGTGACTCTACTTGCGACAGTACACAGTACCATCTTTTGACAACACGTAAAGAATAGAGTAAAGTACATGTGTTCAATTCTGAGCAGTGGAAAATTTGGACGATAGAGAGAAATGCCCATGTCGACGCCCGCACGTAGACAATATTTACAGATTAAAAGTCAGTATCCAGATGCGATCCTTCTCTACCAGGTGGGAGATTTCTACGAGACATTTGACGAGGATGCCTATATCACCGCACGTGAACTCCAGATCGTGCTGACCAGCCGTGGTTATAGTTCCGACAATGGCGAACGTATCCCATTAGCGGGTATCCCACTCCACGCTCTGGATAATTATGTTGGCAAACTGGTGCATCGTGGCTATCGAGTTGCGATCTGTGAGCAGGTGGGCGAAGTTGGAAAAGGTGTCGTCGACCGTGCCGTGACTCGTGTCCTGACGGCTGGCACCCTTTCAGAGCCCAACCTTTTGCCTGCACGCCAGAATAACTACCTGGTCGCCATCGCAGCAGGTCGCGCTCAGACTGCATTGGCTGCTGTCGATGTCAGCACGGGCGAATTTACTGTCACCTGGTTTACGCCTGATGAATTGCCTGTTGCTCTGGATGCCGAACTGCAACGTCTGGCTCCGGTTGAATGTTTGCTGCTTGAAGGAACACACCACGGTACCTACCAGTTTCCCTCAAAAAGCGTGACACTCACGTCCTGTCCTCCCCACTTTTTCCAACAAGAAGCCGCTCACGCACGTCTTTGCCGTCACTTTGGCGTACAATCGTTGGATGCTTATGGCTGTGCCCATGTCCCGCAGGCTATTGCCGCCGCTGGAACCATTATTGCCTATCTGGAAAAGATGAATGTGGCGCTGCTCTCGCTCTTGACCAGTCTACGTTCCTATCGTACAACCAGTTTTATGGTGCTTGATGCCCACACGCAGCGCAACCTCGAACTCTTACAGGGAACGCGCAGCAACTCGGTACAGGGAAGTCTGCTCAGTGTATTGGATCGTACTATCACTCCGATGGGAGCGCGGCTCCTACGTAAAACACTCACGCAACCGCTGCTTGATTTGAGCCTGTTGAATGCACGCTTAGTCAGCATTGAAGAACTTTACGAAAGTCCGGCTCTGCGTAGCCGTTTTACCATGTGTTTGCAGGGATTGGGTGATCTGGAGCGCATCGCCGGACGTGTGCGCCAGGGAAGCGCTGTACGTAGTGAAGTGCTGGGATTGTGTGACTATCTCAATGGCATGCCGAAGCTATGCAATTTACTGCAAGGCTGTGATGCGTCTCTCTTACAGGAGCTTGCTGAAGAGCTTGATCCCTGTCCGGAGGTTTCTGATCTGGTCAGTCGGGCTTTGATGCGCCTGGGAGAAGAAGATGAGCAGGGTGATGATGGACGTATGATCCGCTCAGGCTTCCATCCCGAACTTGACGAACTCTTTGCCTCAATTCGTGACTCGCGCCACTGGATGGTCTCTTTGGAGGCTCGTGAGCGTGCACGTACGGGCATTAAAAATCTCAGAGTTGGCTTCAATAAGGTCTTTGGCTACTATATTGAGGTCAGCAACGCCAATGTGAAACTGGTGCCGTCTGATTACATGCGCAAACAGACGCTAGTGAATGCTGAACGCTTTATTACGCCCGAACTCAAGGAGCACGAGGCACGCATCCTCAGTGCCACCGAGCGCATTGAAGAAATGGAACGCAGTATCTATAGCGATCTGTTGCGCCAGTTGAGCGTCTTTTACCCTCAACTTGTCAAAACTGCTACCGCTGTTGCGCGTGTAGATGTACTTTTGAGCCTGGCTGAAGTTGCCGCACATCAGGGTTATGTACGGCCAGTGCTAGAGCACGGTCAACGCCTGGAAATCGCAGGTGGGCGTCACCCGGTCGTCGAGTATACATTGGATGGAGATGTCTTTATCCCCAATGACTCTCTATTAGAAGCTAACGAAGGCACACGAGTTATGTTACTCACAGGCCCCAATATGGCGGGTAAATCAACGTATCTCCGTCAGGTTGCATTAATTACTTTACTGGCGCAGATCGGCAGCTTCGTTCCCGCCCGTAAAGCGCATATAGGGCTGGTTGATCGCATCTTTACGCGTGTTGGTGCCGAAGACGATATTGCATCTGGCAAGAGCACCTTTATGGTCGAGATGGAAGAGACCGCGACCATTCTGCACCATGCCACAAAGCATAGCCTGATCATCCTTGACGAGATCGGTAGGGGAACCAGCACCTACGATGGATTAGCCATTGCACGTGCCGTTGTCGAACATCTTCATAACGAAACGGGTGCGCGTACATTATTTGCAACCCACTATCATGAACTGGCCTCGATGGCCGACGAATTGCCTCATCTGAGCGTCTGTACGATGGCGATTAGCGACGATGAGCAAGGGAGCATCGTTTTCCTTCATCGCGTCGTGCCTGGTTGTATCGGACGGAGCTACGGCGTACACGTGGCGAAGTTGGCTGGTATGCCCCAGAGTATTGTGCGGCGTGCGGAGGTCGTCTTGCAGCACCTGGAAGATGGGCGTCATGCAGGCGAGAAGCAAGATATCTTTGCGCATATGGGAGGCGAGTTGTCCGCTGGTGCATATAATAGTGTGATGATTGCCGAAACCAATGATCGCTATGAATGGCAGAGCGCTGAGGCTCAGATGGTCGCTACAGCATTGGAGCTGGCTGATGGGAGCGAACCAGACCTTGATAGCATTAATCTTAGTGCGATCACCCCGTTGGATGCTCTCAATCTCCTGTTTTTGATGCAGAAGAAACGCAGTGTAGGGGCGTCACCTTGCGTGCGCCCGCGTTCCGACGTACATCGTTCATCGGGATGCGGGCGCACGCAAGGTGACGCCCCTACGCCAGATGGATCGAGAGACGGGTAATATGCAAAGAACGCCATTGCTGGTACTGTCGCCCGATGTTGCCGAACGTATTGCGGCGGGTGAAGTGATCGAGCGCCCTGTCTCAGTGATTAAAGAGTTGATTGAGAACGCGCTGGATGCAGGTGCACATGACATTCGTGTCGAATTGCGTGGAGGTGGTCTGCGCTTGATGCGCGTCACCGATGATGGATATGGGATACCCGAAGACGAACTGGAGCAAGTGTGCCAGCGTCACACCACCAGCAAAATCAGTAGCGTCGAGGATCTGAGCCGTTTGCATACGCTCGGTTTTCGAGGCGAGGCGCTGGCAAGTATTGTTGCTGTCGCCGAGGTTGAACTGGTCAGCCGCGCTATCGAGACCGAAACTACTGGTGACGAGCAACCTGCCTTACAGATAACCTTGCGTGGTGGCGAGATTACGCATCGTAGTCGCCGTGCCCGTCCACATGGTACAACGATAACTGTGCGCGATCTCTTCTATAATGTTCCTGCACGCCTCAAATTTATGCGTGGAGCACGTACTGAGAATAATCATGTTCTACAATTGTTGCGCCGCTATGCTGTCGGGTACCCGGCTGTACGCTTCAATCTAACGCTAGATGAGCATAATGCCTTACAGACAGGTGGTTCTGGCGATCTCATTGTTACATTGGCAGAGCTCTATCATGTGCCGCTGCATGAGATGCTCTATCCCGTCGAGGTAAGTGATGGTGTGCATTATCGTATTCATGGCTACGTTGGTAATCGTGTTCTGGCACAGAGCAGTCGCCAGTATGTGACGCTATTTATCAATGGACGTTGGGTACAATCGCGCGTTCTCCAGGAGGCACTGGAGCAGGGGTATCGGGGTCTGTTATCCAAAGGGAGACATCCTCTGCTCGTTCTGTTTATTGAGCTGCCAACGCATGAAGTGGATGCCAATGTTCACCCTGCTAAAATTGAAGTGCAACTGGTGCATGAAGACATGGTTATTGCTGCATTGTCGCAGGCTGTACGAGCTGTATTGGAGCATAGTCCAGCACTGCCCGAAGCAGTAAATTTCCCTGGTCCGGTGTTAGCTAATCAGCGCCGCCTTCCTGGTCCACGGCGAAGAGGTTTGCATCTGGCCGAGTCAGCGGAAGGATACCGGGCCGAACAGGCTCCGCCAGGAACAGCAGAAGTAATAGCCAGCCTGCGCCCACTGGCCCAATTGCAGCAGGCAGTAATTCTTGCCGAAGCGCCCGATGGTAGCCTTTACCTGGTTGATCAACATAGAGCGCACGAACGTGTGATCTACGAACACCTGCGTCATAACAACTCGGGCATCCAGAACAACGAGCAAATTGATGCTCATCTCTTATTGGAGCCTGTGATCATTGAAATGAAGCGACATCAGGCCGATCTGCTGGAGCAACGCCTGCCCATGTTGCACAGCCTGGGATTAGAATGTGAGCGCTTCGGAGGTCGTAGCTTCCTCATCCGATCGGTCCCCACCAGTGAAGGAAACGAGCAGCTGGTAGCATCTCTGAATGAATTGGCAGAGATCGCCGCTGAAGATAGTCCTGATTGGGAGGATCATCTGCTGATCGGTCTTGCTTGCCGTTCGGCCATGCGTCGAGGGCGCGAACTTGGCACGGGAGAGCAAACAACGTTGTTGAGGGCATTGGCGGGTGTTGCTGCGCCTGCTGTTTGTCCGCATGGGAGTCCTATATTGTTGCATTATAGCCGAACGTTCTTGATTGATAAGTTTGATTGGTGATAGAGAAGGTCAGAGCTTGAAAGAGTGCCTCACTGCTGTTGGCCGGGCATCTCATGTGGATATGAAGCCTGTGGTTGTTCATAATCATTATTGTGAAAAGGCCGTGGATCATTTATCGCCTGATGTCCCTGTTGATAGGCTTGATAAGCCAGCTCAGTACGAGGGGTTGTATGTTTCATTACCAGTGGTATCTCAAAAAGATAAGCAAGAAGGCGTATAATATGGGTTCGGAATATGAATAGAAAGATAGAACCCAGCAAGGCGAAAAGAAAGACAGGTGGGAGAGTACTTAACAAGGGAATGCTTAGTCCATACAAAATTTCACGCACATTACCGCTCCGTAAATAACAAATCGCTAGAGCAATACACCAGAGATAGCTATGTAAGCCCCAGTAAGCTGTTTTTACTTCTGATGACCTGAATGAGCTAACCAGAGATAGACATGCAATAGCTATTACTATCCACATTCCCATATCAAAATTTAAGTAGGCTATGCCACTGTAATAAATATGTGTCTCATGTCTGGAAAGAAAGAAAAAACTGAGTAATGTCAGGATGATGCAGCCCCAGACCAACAATGGCGTGAAAAACTTCCTTCTATACAATGGTTGCCCTTCTGGTTGTGTATATTGGCCATTGAAAATACTCTGATCAAATAGAGTTTGAGGTTTCATAAGATAATTTAGTATATTGCCGACATTTTTGCGAAATAAAATCAATAAAGCAGAAATCACCAACGAGAAAAATAGCCAGTATAGAGTTTTGGGCAGTGGGAAGCTTAATACATACCACACAATGCGCGAATTCCCACTGGCAATATAACAAAAAGCGACACCCAAAAGCCAGAAGTAGGCATGCAGGCCCCAGCAAACAATTTTTGGTATACCGATTCTAAATGGAATGATAAGAGAGATACATGCTAGCAAGGTGACAATGGCAAGAGAACTATCAAAAGCGGTAGATTGTGTGATGACATGAGGGTGTGCAGATTTTGTAACATCATAGGTAGAATAGAGCAAGGCAGGCCACTTCCAGGAAAGCACTGTGATAAACAGATAAGTGATCAATGCGCTTCCCCAGGTTATTAAAGGCATAATTAGCTTTTGTTTGTACATGGCATCGAGTTCTTCCTTCCTTTGTTCGAAACTGAGGGCTTGTATTTTCTTTTTTACGAGCGCTACAAACCCTCACCAGAACTTCTAGCTTATATAATCGATCTGATACATTTCTCTTTTTAGGGAGATATATTTCTTAGTCGATTAACTTGATGCGTGCCAAAAAACTGAGTTATCGCCGGTTGTATTGATAGGTCCCACAGATGCAAGTAACCCAGTTACATTAGTGGAATTACTATATATCTGGTTGTAAAGATGGGATAAATTTTGAACGTACTGATAATTTAAATTATAATCCGCCGCTTCGCAATTCAGCAATCTTATTTGATGGTTCGTACTATTGGTCCCATTAAAGCCACTGAATTCTAGCAAAGCGGGTTGTGACAAATTCCCATTACTATCTTGGAAAGATGGACGCTCAACTATCCATTCAGCCGAGGCGCTATCCGAAAGGCAACCGGACTTGTCGATATAGCTACCGCTATTATAATCCATGGTTGTATTGTTTATAACAAAATAGGCATTTTCATTTTTGTATCCAGATGAATTGGAGTGTACAAAAACTGTAATGCTGTCTCCTGTATGTGCCCCTTTCCGTAAGTTCAAGTTTTGCGCAATGACTGTGCAGTTTCCATTGTTGCCTCCTCCAACATATTCCCAAAATGCGTTAATAGTACTATTGGGCAAAATCGAAGCGGGAGCATCTATTATTATTCCCGCTTGTACAAGGACGATGCTCGGTCCATGGGCTGCGTTTGTGTCTCCGCCTAGGCCTGCCCAGATACCAACCTCACTATGTGTATGGACTACTCCAAGTGAAACCGATGGAATCTGAAAAGACATTGTTACAGCTCTATAGCTTCCGCGTGAGCCAATAGCTTCATTACCCGCCCAGTTTGAATTTGGACACATCTTATTTGGGCCGTTACAGCCGATTGATGTTTGACGGTTAATACGTCCTTGCGACGTTACTTGACTTCTTGCATATTGTGCTACAACTTGACTTTTCCCTACTCCACATGTATGATGTTTACTATGAGTAAGTATACTCTTCCAAAGGGAAGGATTAGATTTGATAACATTATGATCGGGTAACCCGAATGATAGTAATTGAGCATCTGAGAGGGAAGTAAGATTTATGTCTTGTGGTGGTTGTAGACATGAATTCTGCTGAGATGGTTTGGCAGAAACATGGAAGTTTTGAGCATTTACTATGGTTGGTATGATCATTGTCCATGCTAAAGCCAGAACTAATACTAGCAAAATTACTATGAGATTTCTAAAGAGGTTCATCTTTCCTTGCAATTGATCCAATTTTAAAATCCTTTTTCAATGGAATTACATAGCAAACTATATAATTCGTGATTTATGTCGAATAGTATTTATTAGCAGTGTGGAGCAGATTTTCATTTTTCACTAGCCGATGTAAGCAACATTAATTGGTGGACGAGTCCTACATTACCTCGCGTCGTTTTACTGTAGTCGATAGAAACATATTAAATAGCAAAAAATATTAAGAATTATGAATATTGCACTATTATACTGTTTAAATGTGGTTTTCCATAATTCTTACCGAAATCTTATTTGCTCTCAACACAGATAATTATATTTGATAGATGTATCGTAACTCATGTATTGAAACCTGTCAAGTGGTTCAAAAAAAATTTGAGAGAACTGTGAATGGAAGTACTCTTTCTTTTTAAGAAGCGAGTTTTACATGAAGAATTGGCTTATTTTTATGTTTAAATCAGAGAGCCAATATTCAGGGATATCTGCATACGCGTATACATCCGCTTCTGTCGGCGATCAAAGTCAGTTGTGCTGGGAGAAGCGCGTTAGACAACGAGATTAGGGATACTGATATATACTTTGGGCTCTTAGCTCTTGCAATATACTTGACTTTCTGCCTCAAATCCCGGTACACTATCTTGTGACCGGTCACAGAAGCCTTTCAATCATCAATCGGTTGACCTGGAAGGAGACCGGTGAGCAAGTGCTCGCATCGTTTGGAAGTATCTTCAAGCAGGTACCAGTGATTTAGGGAGGAACACAACTATGCGCGAACGCTTTACAGGGACGAAAATTGCTCTTGTATGGATGTCCAGTATTTTCCTGTTATTTGCATTATTTGGTGGTATAGCAAGTACAGCGAAGGCAGCGACCTATACGATTAAGACGTTGGTGGTAGCGAAGGATGGCAGTGGGAACTATAGCACGGTGCAGGCGGCGGTGAATGCCGTGCCGTCGAATAACACGACGAGAACGGTGATCTACATCAAGGATGGTACCTATGACGAAGTAGTGACGGTGCCGTCCAACAAGCCATTTATTACATTTGCGGGTCAGGATGAGAACAAGACGATCATCACGTATAATAATTACAGTGGCAAACCAATGCCCGGTGGGGGAACGTATAATACTGCCACCAGTGCCAGTGTGTTTATCAATGCACCCGATTTCCTGGCGGTGAATCTCACATTCCAGAATACGGCAGGTGCGGTTGGGCAGGCAGTGGCGATAGATGTAGCGGGTGATCGTGCGAACTTTTACCATGTACGTTTCCTTGGTTGGCAGGATACGTTGCTGGCCTGGAAGGGTCGTCAGTACTACAATAGTGTGTATATTGATGGCAGGACGGATTATATTTTCGGGGATGCTACTGCCTACTTCAACCAATGTCAGATACAGAGCCTGAACGGGTGGGGTATCACTGCACAGTATCGTCAGAGTGCGAGCGAGACGACAGGCTATGTGTTTGATGGGTGCAACATCACAGGAACGCCGTCGGATTCTACTATTCTCGGTCGCCCGTGGGGCCCCTACGCACGCGTGGTCTTTCTCAATACCTCTATGGATGCAAGTATCAAGCCCGCAGGTTGGGCAAACTGGGACAATACTTCAAATTATAAGACCGCGTACTTTGCTGAGTACAATAGCTCGGGAGCGGGAGCTAATCCATCGGCGCGAGTCTCGTGGTCGCATCAATTGTCGGCAATACAGGCACAACAGTACAGCGTTAATAACTTCCTGAATCAGGATGGCTGGCTGAATTCGTCAGAAACGTTCCTGAACTGGCTGTTGCAGCATTGGCCATAGTCGGGGTGCATTAGAGGAGGAGAATGGGGTTGATTGTATGCCTCGTTTTCCTCCTCTACAAGTTGGGTTATGCAAAGAACTGTGCAACAGGTACGGAAAACCCTGGTACCACTGGTGAGGGAAGAGTTTGTTGACTCTGAAAAATACCCAGTGAACGATATGCTCCGTTCTCTAAAATGAGTAGTTCGGCGGTATGCGAGGCGGGATCAACGATCCAATATTCGGAAACACCTGCGAGTGCATAGGCATCTTGCTTCTGACGGCGATCAAATCCTGCGGTGCCAGGGGAAGTGACCTCAACTACAAGATCTGGTGCACCTATAATTCGCTGATCAGAAATTCGCTCAAGGTGAGTATTGAGTATAGCCAGCACATCAGGTTGAACAATGGTTTTGGGAGTTAACTCAACATCGAAGGGAGCGATATAGACTTCGCCCATTCCTTTGTCTTCGATATGAGCTGATAGGTAGCGAAAGATACGACCGACAGTTTCCTGATGCCATCGATTAGGGGAAGGTGACATAAAAAGCACTCCATCCACGATCAGGTAGCGCTTTCCGTCCTCTGGCATGGCCGCATAGTCTTCATAGGTCCAGTTACTTTGTCCTGGTCCCTCTATAGTGTCAGCGGGAATGATGATGTCTGATGCTGTGTCCATTGCTATCCTGCTTGTTGTTGTGAGACTCATTAAAGCGCTACCTCTCCTCCACTCATGATATTTCTAAGAGTAGCATAGAAGATAGGGAATTACAAACGAATTTTTTCAATGACTCTTGTGAGTACTCTTTTCAGACAACCAGACATTGCACTTATAAATTATCGGCGTTTTCCAAATTTGCTTAGGTGCAGCCCACAATGCTTACAACAACTGGTTTGAGGGTATATTTACGTATGTAAAAGGCAATCAGTAATCGAAGGAGATATGAACCAGAGAGTCTGTATACTTGACTAATGAATAAACACATGCTAAAATTAGCTCTACATACAGAAATACAAATTTTCCTACGAAACGCATAGCATACTATAATCACTCTGGAAGTCAGACAAAGAAAAGATGGCTTGTAAGGTATAGTAGAGCCATTTTTCCCGTACCTGCACGATACTTATTGCCAATCTTTCAATTCTATTGGAGGATTGATATTACATCCTGACCCTTCCCTTGCGAATAGACATAACTATTCGCAATTTTCAGTAGATACTCACGATATGTGGTAAGTGAGGGTTATATCGATGGTTGCAAATACTATCATTGACCATTTTTTACGAAAAGAGGAGATTAACCTGTGCCAAAACTCGAATTGCTGTTTCTACTATTACAAAGTATTGTTGCGATTGTCTTTGTGTATTATGGAGTAACTAAGCTCTTTATGCCCAGAGGGATATTCGAAGAAGCAATACGCGCTTACAGATTGTTTCCCCAACCAATTCCCCGCTACCTGGCTCAAAGCCTTCCTTACCTGGAAATCTTGTTGGGAACGCTTCTTTTGCTTCATGTTGCACCATTTATTATCCTGGTAAGTTCGCTGTTCTTACTTGGTAGTTTTCAGGTAGCCGTGGGCAGTGCATTAGTCAGAAAACTGCATATTGGTTGTGGTTGTGGTGGGCAACAAGAAAACGCATATGCAACACTCAAGCAAGCTTTTCTGCGCAATTGGTTGCTTATTGCTCTACAGATTGTAGCCCTGGTAATTCAATCACGTATTGCTCTACAGACTCTTCCTCGAATACTGTCTCTTATTCTACCGTTTATCATTCTAGGTGCCACCCTATTGGCGGCTGTAGCATCTGGAATATTCTCGCAACGTAGGGTAGTAACAGGAGGGATGGTTCCTCAAGTAGCTAGTCCTTCAAACCTGATGAACAGGCGTAATATCGTCTCTACCTCAGTAAAAGTTGCAGTAAGCCTTTTCAGCCTCCCGCTACTGAGCCAAATCGCTTCAGGAACAGCCTTTGCTTGTATTCCTACTGATAGTGGATATTGTATTCCTGCTGGATGCGATTGTAATTGTATTATGTATATGGTAACAACAGCACCTGATTGTAATACGTATTGTGGCAATTGTGAATTAGCTCCTTGCTATGCCCCAATCTATATGAAGACGGCATACTACTGCTGTGGGAAAGCGAAAACACCGTGTGATATCTCGCTGAAGTTTGACAGTAACTATAAATGTTATTAAGATTGAGATAGATGTAGAGTCTAAGAAGGAGAAAACTATGGGAAAACATTCCATTAAAGTCTTGCCTGGCACTCCTAACCAGGGTGCGACAGCACGCCACCTGTTACAGCAACCATTTGTCAAGCTAACAGCGATGAAGTGTCCACTCTGTGATACGCTCATCCCTATTCCAGGCACGCTTGAACCACAAATTAGAGCTCTTGCAACTCAGCTTGGGGGAGACACAGCGTATATCACCTATGAAATAAAACATCCCGGTGATATGGCAGAGACAACCTCATTGAAAACGTATGAACTTGATTCACCAGAGGCGAAACAACTGCGGAGCCGATCTGTTCAAGATATACAGACCGATGATAATAAGGGAGGCGCGACGCCTTTACCTGGTAATTAGCTAACACTGAGAAAGGTTTGTCTGGTGTACAGCGTACATGGAGAGTCATCAAAATCTTCTATCAGAGCATTTCGCCCTACATTGTGAGAGCTTGAGTGTTCTCTATGTGCTGTACGCTTTAGTCGATATAGAACATATGATGCGCTTTTTATTTATTCACTAATAATTTTGAAGTGACGATATTACCCAATATACTAGCTATTATCAAAGGTGCTGATGAGATCGCTCATGCACATTTCTTACACATACCGATACAGTGTATGTAAGCAAAGAAATATGCTACCTGTCATTAATGCCGCAGCGCCCGCGCCAGAACCTCAGCAACAATCAAAAAAGCCAGGTCGAGTGCCAGCAGGATGAGCAATGCGAAGTTAATGCGCGAGGCGACGAAGGTGCTGATAGCAAGCACTTCTTCCTGGCTGACGTGGTGAAAATACCAGAAGGTCAACAGGGCAAGGATGACAAGCGTGAGAAAGCACCAGACGAACCAGCGAGCACCTTTCCAGTCCTGTGAACTGGGCCAGAGCTCCGAGGTGACGGTAAGAATCAGGTAGGGGGCGAATATGAGCGTCCAGAGGGGCCAGCCAGGACGGAGAATTTGCAGGTGCTGGTTGATATCGAGCGGGATATCCCACAGGTTGTAGCCCGTAGCGACCCAGTAGAGAAATATGAATGCTACGGTCCCGCCAAAGAGAGGAGCTACTCCGCTCAGGCCATCGCCGACGTAGCTCATAATGCGACCTTGAGGCCGTACATATTGAACCTCGCCAAGTTGTAGCGATTGCCTGTTTCCACTGCGCATGACACGCCCTCGTGCGTCCCGCTGCACTACTGGCTTGATGCGGAAGAATGTGATGCTGGTGATACGGAAACCGAAAGGCGTAAAGAGCAGGACAGCGACTGCGTGGCTCATTTCGTGGAGCATCACACCGGGTGCGTTGAGCCAGAACCAGACAAGGAGCCCTTTCTCGCCAAAGAGCCGGTAGCCGATCTCGTCCACGCGCTGGCGTAATCCTTTGCGGGTAGCACGCAAGAGGGCGAAGAGGACAAACACGGCAAGAATGATCAGCCATGGTAGATAAGGCGCTATTTGTTGCATGAGTCTGGTGTCCGTCATATTTCTGCTCTCAATGCCGGGTTTTTCTCTCTAAACATTGTAGACGTTCTGTGTAGCATAGTCAAGTCGTTTCTAACATTTCAGCATGTTTATGGCGCTATTGTATCCAGTTCCGGTTCTTCCCGCTCACCTTTGATTTCAGGGCAGACTGCTAGCTGTTGGCGATGTTTGTGTCTGTAGTAGATGCCCCACACTCCAAACGCGATTTCGCAGATAGCCAATAAGTACAAGACACGGCTAAGGCCAAAGATATCCGCGCAGATGCCGATGAACAGGATAATAGGGATCGCGCAGGCGTTGTAAAGCACAAGTTGTAGTGCCAGCACACGTCCTTTGATCCAATCAGGCGTCAGTTCTTGTACACTGGTAAGTGCTGGTAGGTTAATGAAATCGATAGCGAAGCCAGCTATGCACATGATGAGTGCGACAATAATGAGCCAGAGTGGGTTACTGTTCCAGTTGTGCGGTTGCAGAGCGCGTGCCAGTTTTGTAATCAGCGGTAAAAGCGTGGTCGCAACCGTGAGCATAATAGTACCAATAAAGATAGCGCGTTCCTTGCCTGTGTGACGAGTTATATGTGGCATAAGTACTGATCCTACGACAAGACCAATACCAGCAGGTGCGAAGATAAGAGCCATAGCGTTAGATGTGAGTCCAAGCAGTTGTACAACGATAGGTGTGGCAAGCTGACTGATAACAAGGAGCAGAACGCCAGCGAACGAGAGTTGGATTACGCCCAGAAAGAGTCCTTTGTTTCTACGTACAAAGCTCCATCCCTGATACATCTCATTCCATACTTCATTGAAGACACTTAATGTCTCCTTTGTGAGAGGACCCGTTTTAGGCTGTGCCTGTTTTTTCTGTGTGAAACTGCTGTGTGGGATAAGGATGATCAGGAGTGCACAGACAAGATAGCATATGCCAACAAGTGCGTATAGCTGGATCATGGGATCAATGGTAGAGGTGGCAATATGGAATGTAGGCAAGAAGCTAAGCGCGAGAGGTGCGAAGAGAATAAAACCCAGTGCCTGTGAGAGCATGAAGGTGATATTGAACAGGGAGAGTGCAGGCATCAATTCATCTTCGCTGACGAGCAGCGGAATCGCTGATCCCTCAGCTGGTGCAAAGAACTGACTGATAGCGGAGATGAGAAAGGTTAGCAGATAGACAGGAACCAGGAATTTGCGATTAAAGAATAGCACACCTACGAAGAGAAAGGTAGCAAGGGCGCGTAAGCAGTTGCTGGCCCACAGAACGCGCCGCTTGTTCATATGATCCACAAACACGCCAGCAGGAGCTCCAAAGAGTACGGCGGGAATGCTAAAACTGATAATGGCGAGGCCGACCAGCGTTGTTGAATGCGTTGCGCTCTCGATTAAGATAAGTAGTGCATAGTTAGATGCATTAAAGACTGTCATGGAGATGAGTTGGGCCAACCAGATATAGAGAAAATTTCTCTTTTTGAGTAATGTGAGAAATCCCTCACCTCGATTGACGGATGCCATACAATATTCATCTCCTTAAATACTCTATAATAAGTGTGTAGTGTATTATTCCTCGTCGAACAAATCATCATTTTTGGGTAAGCGAGGTAATACCTGTTTCGTGCGCCGTTCAACTTCTGAGCGCGGCAGGAGTACGCGGCGACCACATTTTTCACAACGCAGGCCAATATCAGCTCCCAGGCGTACAACCTCCCAGTCGAAATTGCCACATGGGTGCTGCTTGCGCAAGCGTAAACGGTCGCCTAATTCAAAATGCATCATCGGCTGCTGCATAACGAGAGTGCTTTCTATGGTTCTTTGCTATCTGATACGTATAAACCCTGTTCAAGGATGTAGCGTTCGACAGCTTCAGGTACCTGATATTTTATTGGTCTTCCCTCAGCCACGCGTCGACGCAGATCAGTCGAGGAAACGCTGAATTGCGGTGCCTGAACAACATGCAGGCGTTGCGTGATACCCGGTAAACGTGCCTCTAACTGTCTATTATTATACTCGCCTCCGTCTACATACCCTGGACGACCCACTGCAACCAGGGAGTCGAGTTGTTCCAGAATACCCATCGGTTCATACCAGGTATGAAGCTCTTCCAGGCTATCCCAACCGATGACAAAGGAGAACTCTACGTCCGTGCCCATCTGTGCGTGCAGGATGCGCAAGGTATCAACCAGGTACGAAGGTCCCGGTCGATCCATTTCAACGAGCGAGATGGTAAAGCGCGAATTTGAGGCTATCGCTAATTCAAGCATAGCCAGGCGATGTTGAGCTGGTGTGATCGCGCGTCCCGGTTTGTGCGGTGGCTGCCCGGCAGGAATAAAGATCATTTCTGCCATGTCCAGCGCCGCACGTACCTCTTCTGCGATGACGAGATGCCCATAATGGATGGGGTCGAACGTGCCTCCCACCAGACCAATGCGCCGCTTCTTCGTTGTTGGTCTATACTTTTCCAACGTCTCGCCGCTCCTTCAGGCAACGTGTCAGTACTAGATGCCTATTATACATTTCCGGCGGGCTCTATCACGCTCAGGTCCGCCAGGGGAAAAACGGTATGGAGCGTATACATAACACTGGTGACAGTGGTAGGTTGCTCAGTGGCGATCCAGAAGCGTAGAGTGAGTGTGATTTTATCTTCACTATAACTACTGAAGATAACGGTTGGTTCCGGTTTTTCCAGGACGTGCTCGATCTCATGTACGGCGGCGAGAACGCGCTCTGGTGTTTCGTCTTTATGAAACTCTACTTGTGGCAGGGTGACAGTAATGCTGGAGCGTCTCTCGCCATAATAGGAGTTATTTATGACGATTCCTCCGAAGACGAGGGAGTTTGGAATGGTGACCTCCTCACCGCTGACGAGGCGCAATTTCGTTGCACGCAATTCTACGTTTTCAACGCGGCCTGTGTAGGTTGAGGTAGTGATAAGGTTGCCAATAAAAAAGGGTCTTTCAATCAGGATATAGAAGCCTGCAACCAGGTCTTTCAGGATATCCTGGATTGCGACCGTAAGTGCTAATGTGATGATGCCAACCGTTGCGACAGGAAGTCCAACTGGAATATTCCAGAGCGAAAGGATCCAGAAGCTAGCGAGGCAGAGAATAAGAATGAAGAAGATACGTCCGATGAGTGTGCGCATATTAATGTCTATGCGGTTTGATTCCAGGCCGCGAACCGTAAGATTTCTGACGGTGCGTGCGACACCTATACCAAGTGCAATAAGAAGGGCGGTTTCTACAATATTACCTGAGAAAGATATAATTGTATTCCGATCTACTTTCAGGAAGGAAGCAACCGCGTACCATAGATCATTTAAGTTGGTGATACTCCATGAGAGTATAACAGGTGTTGCTATCGCTGCTAAGATGAGGGTTGGTATGATGACGAGCACGCCAAGCGTCTGCACCAACCATGCATCAAGATCAGTATTTTTTCCCAGGCGCTTCACCAGTGCTCGCCTGAGCAGAAGTCCAAGTACCAGGGCAATGATAATAACCAGCCCCGTTAAGACGATACGCAGTGATTGGTCTACCATACTTGTTACCTGATTATGAACAATAATGCTTGATATAAAAACCATCGTTATAGTGAAAACTCAGCTCTCTAGTTTACAATAGGGTTGTACCTTCGTAACTTTGCGGGCATTATACCATAAGGCTGCTGAGAGTACAGCCGTGCAAGCTCAATTGGGCTAGTCGCTGTACCAGGTTTGGCCAGGCCACAACTTGCTGCAAGTTGTCCTACGATCTGTTGGGAGGTAAAGCCTGCATTTCGTAGTGGTTCAAGCCCGGCGCTCTGTGTGCGTTTGGCGAGGCGTTTGCCCTGTTCAGCGAGGATGAGAGGGACATGAGCGAATATTGGAATTGGAAACCCCAATGCTTCGAAGAGTAGGATTTGCCTTGCGGTAGAAGAGAGCAGGTCGGCTCCACGCACGACTTGATTGATATGCATCAGTCCATCATCGATGACGACGGCAAACTGGTAGGCGAAGATGCCATCCGAGCGGCAGAGAATAAAGTCTCCGACCGTCTGCTGTACATGTTGAGTTATAGGTCCGGCTATGAGATCATTGAATGTGACGATGCGTTCATCATCAACACGGAAGCGCAAGGCTGGATGCCTTCCTCTCTCCTCATAATCCTTGCGCTGCTTCTCGGTCAAGTGGCGGCATGTACCGGGGTAGCGTGGCCCCTCTTCGGAGCCTTGCTGGGGAGCGCTGGCGATGCGGGCCGCCCTGCTGACCTCTGCGCGGCTGCAATAACATGGATAGACGAGCCCTGCTGAGCGTAACCGTTGCAAGTAATCCTGATAGATTGCCAGGCGTTCGCTCTGGATATATGGCGCATGAGGGCCGGAGCAATCAGGACCTTCATCCCAATCCAATTCGAGCCAGCGCAGATCTTCAAGCATACGCGCGGTTGCTCCTGGACGCGTACGGGGTTGATCGAGATCTTCTACGCGTAACACAAATTTTCCAGCGCTACTGCGTGCAAAAAGCCAGGCAAGCAATGCGGTACGCAGGTTTCCCAGGTGGAGATCACCCGTTGGGCTGGGAGCATAGCGTCCGCGTATGAGGTTCAATGTTTCAAGCATCGCTCCGACCATGGACATGCAGCTCCGCTTTGTTGTCTGGCAATAGGGAAGACATTGAATTCGGCCAACAACGTGACCAGTGTGCATAATGGTAAGCCGACGACATTGAGGTAACAACCATTGATGCGCTCTGTTGGTTGAAACTGTGGGTGTTGAATGCCATATGCGCCCGCTTTATCCATAGGATCGCCGGTTGCAATATAGGCGTTAACATCCGCTTCGCTGTAATTGCGCATCAAAACGGGTGTGTCACAACTGGCTCCAAGCATACGAAGTTCGCCATCCATAGTTGTGCTGACCACGACGCCCGTAACGACGTGATGCCAACGGCTGCGCAAGGAGAGGAGCAATGCACGAGCGTGTTCCTCGTCGTGTGGTTTCCCTAACTCTTCATCATCCAGGATGACGGTGGTATCTGCTGTGATGACAATACGGTTGATGGCTTCTGGTAATGTATGAATTGCCCGAGCTTTCTGTTCAGCTGTCCATTGCCCCAATTTTTCGATTGGTCCTTGATATGTCTCTTGTAAGGCATCTTCGTCGATTGGTGAGATACCAACGGTGAAAGGGAGGCCGAGCAGGCTTATGATCTGCCGTCGCCTGGGTGAGGCGGATGCCAGTAATAATGGAAAAGAGTTTGTCGTCAAGATGCACGCTCCAGGAGTGCTACGCATTCAATATGCGCCGTTTGCGGAAACATATCGAGTGGTTGTACCGAGCGTAGCTGGTAGATCGGATGAAGATGGCAGAGAATATTAAGGTCGCGTGCCAGCGTCGAAGGATCGCATGAGACGTACACGATGCGTGTAACTGGATTTTGTATCAGCGCGTCGAGCACAATCTGCTGACAACCCGCACGCGGCGGATCAATCACCAGCCCATCGATGCGGGTGGCGAGATCGGGCAACATATCCTCAACTTTGCCTTTGAGAATCTCCACATTATGGACATCGCGCAGGTTCCACTGGGCGTCCTTGATTGCGCTGGCTGACTCTTCAATAGCAATCACGTTACCGACGTGTTGTGCCAGGATGCAAGCGAAGGTGCCTACGCCACAATAGGCGTCGACGATAGTAAGTTTGTCTAGCTGCATGTTCGTAGCGGAATGGAGCAAGCCATCGCGTACCATCTGCGCCATTTTCTCGGCCTGCGCTGTATTGGTCTGGAAAAATGAACTGGGGCGGATGCGGAATGTTGCTCCAGATAGGACTTCTTCCATCGTTTCGCTGTGCAGGTCGAGTCCTGCATCTCCGATCTGTTGCACTATTTCGGCTGATGGTGTTGGCTGAATAAGAATCTGGTTGCTGACATCGCTGCAGCGAATCAAAACCTGCGGTCGCGCATTCACACGCTCGCTGATGATGTTCAAGGCGCGATTGATTTTTTCGTGTGCGATAGGACAGTGAGTGAGTGGAAGCACGCGATGACTTCCACGTGCAGTCAGTCCGGGTTGTCCGGTGCGATTCACCGAGAAGCGCATGTGGTTACGATAATGCCACGGAATATCGCATGGTATGGTATCTAACAGGGGTGGATCGCTGAAGCCGCCAATATCGAACAAGAGTTGTTGTACCACGTGACGTTTCCATTTCAGTTGCGCTTCGTAGTGCATGTGTTGTAGCTGGCAACCACCGCAGGTGCCAAAAACGGGGCAAGAAGCCTCAATTCTCAATGGAGAGGGCTGATGAATTTCAGTAATCCATATACGCGGTGGACGTGGTTTCCAGTGGCGTCTATGTCGTCCAGGGCGCGGTGTAGGAGGAGTCTCAATCGCGATGGTGACGTGTTCTCCGGGCAAGCCAGCAGGAACGCGGAGGGAACGTGTAATGGGGTTGCCCTCTGCGTCCTGGTCGCTAAATTCGGCCAGCGCATCACCTTCACGCGTCAGTTCACCAAGCGTGACTGTCGCGTAGGTGATAGGACGTTCTTGTAATTGCTTGTTTAGTTCCTCGTTGCTCATTTTTTCTTGAATTTTCGTGACTTTCCTTTAGATTTTTGCGGTTGTTTTTGTGTTTGCCTGGCCGCATCGTAATACTGGCGCACTACCTGTACAATATCGAGGTCCGGGTCGATATCTTCAGCATCGTCCAGATATTCTTTCGCGTGACGCAGGTTACCCTTGTTGATGTATACTAACGCCATCCCCGCCAGAAGGTCGGCGGCATCTGGAGTGATCACCAGACCTTCTTCCAGCACTTCTTCGGCTGCGTCCAAATTGCCGTTGTCAGTATAGATACCTGCAAGGTCGACGTAAGCATCAGTCTCCGTTGGGTTCTCCTCGATGCTTCGTCGATAGCTCTCTTCGGCCTCTTCAAGTTGACCGAGCTGGCGCTGCATAAGGCCAATATTGAACCAGATGTTGGGCAGGTCGGGGCTCATTTCAGCCGCACGCTGGTAGTGTTGTAGTGCAAGCTCGAAGTTTTCCTGGGTCTGAGCAATTGTGCCCAGTCCTGCTTCGGCCAGCGTAGATTCTGTTGTGTCAATCCCTTGTTGTGCCAGAACCTGTTGTAGGAGTTGCTCAGCTTCTGTGAGCTGTTTGTTTTGCGTGATGAGTGTCTGTGCCAGTAAAATGCGCCCCATGGGAGCATTATCTGTCGCTATAGAAGCACGCAATGTCTTTTCTGCTTCCTCAATGAAGCTATAAGCACGTTCTTCATCATTGTTTTCGTCAAAGGTTGCGGCGATATTGAGCTGAGCTATTGCCAGTTTGCGTAAAGCATCGCCACGTACTTCGGGGAAACGTTCGGCCTGCATTTCTATATAGGCTGCTGCACGCTCGTTTTCCTGGATCGCTGTCGCCTGATCGTAGCCCATTTCGTACAGGGTGGCGTCTTCGGGCGTCTGACTGATCAGAGCGTCGGTATAGTGCATGGCGCGTGCTGTTACCCACATCATCTCTTCAAAATGCTCTGCCAGTTCCTCAAATTCCAGATCTGCGAAATCTTCCTCTTCGTCCTCTTCCAGTTCATCCTCGTCCTCCTCGTCTTCCTCCTCAGCTTCGTTCTCGTCCTCAGCAATTGATTCTACCAGTTCGAGCTTCTCGGATGCAAACTCGACGATCTGCGCCAATTGCTCCTGGAGCTCCTCTCGTGGTAACTGGAGAGCCTCCGCGCCAGCATCGACCATAGTAAGGATGCGCCACTCGTTTCCTTCGCGTACCAATGTATATTTTGTCCAGAACCAGTGGCGCCCTGTTGCTTTATACATAACCGTTGCTTGCGGTAATTCTTTTAGCTCTCTTCCCGCTTCGGTATCTGTCAAGACAAGCGACCAGAATGCCTCAACTTCTGGAGAGGCATCTATTGTCTCTGCTTCAAGGATTGAAGGGACAGTATTTTCCTCCTCGCTCTCCTCCTCGTCGAAATCCTCGTCGTCGTCGTGCCTGTAAGCGATCTCGGATTTTCCTTGTGTTGGTTGAGCTTGTGCTGCCCAGAGCTGTCGGCGTTCTACCCATTCTTCGCCTGTCAGTCCTGCACGGAGAGGACTATCCTTTGCCAGAGTTTTATAAGCGGCATCATAGTCTCCCTGCAACCAGGCATCCAGAAAGGCAGCTACTATCTCTTCAGGGTCTAGCTCTATTGCCATTAATTGATCGAGAAGGTTCCTGGCTTCGTCGAGGCGTAGCGTCGGCTGCTGATCAGGGTTGTTTTCCTTTGAAGCAGAAGCGTCATCAGGGGCGTCCAGTAGCAGGTTGCGGACAAGTGAGAGGTAGCGCGTGTAATCTGGATGTGGCTTTGTGCCGTATTGCTGATTGACTTCCAGCGCCTCTTCAACCAGGCGTTTTCCGTCTGCCAGGCTACAATCGACGAGCGAAATGTTACCGAACTGTTCTTTCGTACGCTCCATAAGTTTTTCCACCTGGCGCTTGCTTCTAACCTCAGTAAAGAAATCTTTCACGCCATCACGGAAGAATTCGAGCAAGAAGCCCATGGTGCGTATTTCTTTAGGGTTATCGACCTGTTCCCAGAAGAGTATCAACTGCATCTCGCCAGTTATTCTGGTATCGGTAAACTGGCCTTTCCAGAAACGAAGTGACTCTGGTGATGGCGTCTCCTCGATTGATGAGTTTGGTGATGGCGTTCCCGCGACGATTGGTTTAGGAGGTGAAGGTGGTGTCCAGTGCGGGTAGAGTCTGGCACCTTCCATGCGAATAAGTGAGCGGTGAGCTTCTTTGCGAACCTCTTTCGATGGTGCAAATGTATTGACTGCCAGAAGGACATCGGCAGCCTCGGTTGTTTTTTCTCTGGAAAGGGCCTGGAGCAGTACTGCCTGCGCATTCTCCGCAAGGTTCGTGATGGATGAGATTGCAGCTTCTGCCTGGCTGGTATCACTGCTGTGGTAGAGTGCAGCGGCGATCTGTTGATAGTTCACAAGATGTTGTTGTACTAGCGCCTCCTCTTCCTGAGAGACGGAGGTTGTTGATTGCTTCTTTGGAGTATTCCGCTGTTTTTTTGGTGACATGGCCTTCTTTCCATCCTTCCCTACTATTGACAGATGCTAGTTATGGTTCATCCGGGCATCTGTACGGGTTTATCAATCGCACCTCTACAGATGCCCGGATGAACCATAACAGCCTGCTCGTTATAGCGTCGACTATTTTTTCTTTGCGGTCTGGAGCTGTTGACGTACTCTAGCGACGATCTCCAGCTCGGGATCGATTACTTCGGCTTCGGCCAGTTCTCTTTGTGCTGCACGCTGATCACCCAGTTCAGAGAGAACTGAAGCAAAGAGAGCATGTAAGTGGGGCGACTCTGGATTGGCACGTACGCCCTGTTCAATGATAGCACCTGCTTGCCGCTTATCGCCTTTATTCATATAAATAGCTGTCATTTCTGAATATGGGCGTATGTCGTCAGGCTCCTGTTGAATACTATGCCTGTAAGCTTCTAGTGCTTCATCAAAGCGCTGGAGGCGACGCAAGGCGAAGCCGAGGTTGAACCAGATACCCGGATATTCTGAATCAAGGTTGATAACCTGCTGGTAGTGAGAAATGGCATCTTCTAAATGTTCACGCCGCATTTCAAGATTGCCCAGACCTGCTTCCAGAGCAGTTTTTTCCTCAGGAGTGGGCGACATAGAACTGGTCTGGCGGAACTCTGCTTCGGCCTCATCATCGCGGCCCAGGCTAAGAAGCATCTCGGCGAGCAGCAGGTGGCCTGTTGCAACGTCGTTGATGGCAATGGCCTCGCGCAGATTTTTTTCGGCCAGAGTGGAAAATTCTTCCGCACGAGCCTGAAGGCCCCGGTTTGCATCGTTATATGCCTGTGTGAGTTGTGTCGCGCCCAGAGTACGTAGTGTTTCAGCGCGATGTTCGGGGAAGCGTTGCGCCAGGCGTTCAAGATACACCAGGCTACGCTCGGGATTTCCCGCTCCTACAGAGCGGCCATAAGCCTCTTCATAGATCGTGTGATCAAGTGGCAGGTGTACAATTAGTGCATCGGAGAAGTGCAGGAGTTGAGTGATACGCCACGCAATCTCTTCAATAACCTCCTGTGGATTGGTCGTCCGTTTTTTGAGCGCTTCCTGGATGGCGTTCTCATACTCTTTAATGCGCTTTTGTAGCTCATTGATCGAGAGACTCTGGGCATTGGCTCCTTCGTCACTGATTGACTGAACGCGCCACGCGCCCTTTTCTTGCACCAATATATAAGAAGTCCAGAACCAGTGGCGACCCGTCTCTTTATTCACAGCGGTCCCCAGGGGCATTTCTCGCAATGTTCCGCTCAATGGCGTCTCAGTCAGTTCGAGCGACCAGCCTAACTCAACTTCTTTGCGTGTTCCCTGGCGACTGGAGGTAATGGATGTGGGAAGCCAGAGAGCGCTCTGCGATTGTTCTCGCTCATGTACGAAGCCAAGTTCCATACGGGTTGGATGGGCCTCATCGGCCCATGCGCGGCGACGTTCAACCCATTCGTCGCGGGAAAGTCCTTCGCGTATGCTACTACCATTGGTGAGCAGGTCATAGGCCAGGCCATAGTCACCCATAGACCAGGCACCGATGAAGTTGATCGCGACCTCGGCCTCCATCAATTCAGGGCTGATAAACGTGCGACCACGATCTTGCCCCAGGTCGTTTGCTTCGAGGATCAGACTATTGATGAGTTGCTGACGATTGCGATAGTCCTTGTGTGGAGTAGTGCCGCGCCAGGCATTGACGGATAGAGCCTCTTCTAACAAACGTTTGCCCTCTGCTAATGTGCAATCAACGAGAGGGGCGGGAAATTTTGTCCGTATTTCATCGATATGTTCTTCCACATGATGCTTATTGCTGAGCTCGACATGGATATCTTTGACACCATCGCTCCAATAGTCGAGCAGAAGAACAAGTAAGCGTACATTGCTATAGTCATATCCCTGTTCCCAGGTGAGCACAAGTTGAATCTCGCCCTCTTCCCTGGCCTGAGTGACGAGACCTTTCCAGAAGCGGGGAGTCTGTTCTATATTGACCTGCACTGCAGGGGTGTGTGCAATCGGCGGCGTCCACTGCGGATAGGTTTTTGTGCTTTCCAGGCGAATAAGGGAACGGCGAGCCTCTTTCCGTGCTTCTTTTTGTGTGCTGACAGCATTGACGGCTATCAAAATATCGGCGGCATCGGTCGTATTTTCCTTCGCTAAAGCTTTGAGCAGCGCGGTTTGAGCCTGTTCTGATAGTGTATTGATGGTAAATAGAGCGGTCTCTACCTGCGTCTGGTCAGTGCTCTGGCGTAGATTGTGTGCAAGTTGGTGATAATTTTCGAGCAGGTGTTCTACCTGAGTGTTCTCTTCTTCTGAAAGAAGTGGGGTGGGTTCTTTTTTGCTTGCCATAATATTTTTTCTCTTCTCTCCTGACAGCTACGTGGTCTCGCACGTGATTGTACCACGAAGAGAGGAAAGAGTCGAGGAGGTGAGCTTCACAACAGTGATTGAAATAGTGTGTAAATATAATCAAACCAATGGAAAAGGGCTTTTTGAGGTGGATGTTTGGGACCTCCATCTTCCCGGTGTTAGACGGGGACGCTCACTTCTATGGGAGTGGGCAGGAGATCCAAATTATGCGTGGATATACTTGATGGTGCTGGTGAGCGAGCGGGAAGCCGGCTGCGTATTTTTTTACTGCTCATCAGGACGAAGATCGGGTAGGCGACGCAGTAAAAGTACGAGGGTAAGCTGCGCCAGGCGAAGAAGAGCGGGAGAACTGCCAACAACATCGCAGCTTCCGGTCGTTTCTTGCAGATGCGCCAGTACCAGATCAGCGAGAAGACCATGGCGATCCCTTCGAGCGCTGTATAGACATTCGGTTGGAGGTATGGGAGCAGATGAGAAGTACTTAGACTGATGAAGCCGATACCTAAGGGAAACATAGGATCCGCTATCGGAGCTTTGACGCCTGCAAGCCATGCCTGTGCATTCCAGATGATGAATGGCAGATTGACAGCAAGCCCTACACCGCCAGCAATGGTCAGGCGATAGATAGCTTCTTTGAAACCATACTGGCGCAGGACCATAATAAAATAGAATGGGATGAAGTACCAGGCGATCTGCTTGCTTGCTATTGCCAGGCCAAGGCAGACTGCGGAGCCCCAGCGTTTCTCGCGTAAAAGCCACGTCAGGACGATTAAGAGGGTGTAAAAGACATCGAGATTGCCGCCGATGGTTGATGACCACATCGGAATATTTGCTATACTCAATAATACTACCCATGGGCGCAATTCAGGGCGAGCAACTTTCCAGGCAATTGCTATCAGTGCCAGATAGGTGAGTATGTAAAAGGAGAGCACATTATAGTTTTTGAACAGGGTAAACGGGACCAGGGTGAGAAACGAGAGTGCCGGGTAGCTGACTTTCGATTCAAATTCGGGCGCTTTTCCTGCTTTCATATCGGTATCGAGCACGCTCTGTAGCTCAGTTAATGTCGGGTAATCAAGGCGATTTGCGAATTGACCACTGCGCAAGGGTGTTGTCCAGTCGGGCAGGATCACGAATTTTCGTGCCAGATCTAGCATATTGGAGTCGGTATAGGGATTGCGACCTTCCAGCAGTAGCATTGCGGCATTGGTATCGAGGGAGGTTCCATCATTGGTGAGCCGTGGTGCTGAAAAGCTTTGTACGATGCCCATGATCAACATAACTGAACCACCGATAGCAAAGCCAAAGGTAATGATGAGGATGAGCCGTTGCCAGAGGGTAGGTGTACGCTTTGGCTCATTCCAATGTAGTTCTGGTTGAGTCCGGGAGGGGCGTAGGGCCATCCATATTGCAAAGAAGCTAGCTAGCATCAAGAGGAGGGGGAAGAGAGAACTGAAAGATTTCAGAAAGGGAGCTATCTGGTTAAAATCAGTCGTACTGAGTGCCTGGAGCATGAATGCGACGGCAATCCACACGGCCCGCTGTTGAAGGTGAGATATGGAGAGATGACCTGTTGAAGTATCTTCCACAAAAAAGTAGCGCATCCATCTGTATTGAAGCCATGTCTTTCTGGCTGGTAATTGTGGGTTCTCTACGAGAGTAGGTTGCTGTTGCATAGGTCAGTTCGCTTTACCCCACATCATATCATGCTTATGTTTCTTCTGTATGTTTTGCGTTGATAGCAAGTCAACCATGGGGATAGGCGTGTTTACCTCCCATCGAAGTATCAGGAAGCCTTGTGCTAGTTTAGATTGCCTTCTGGTGAAGCCCTTCCCAATCCAGGTTTTAAAACGAAGGGGCAATGAGTTACGTCACAACTATGAATGAATATATCGAAAAAAAGTAATGCTTCTATGAGGTATCCCGAGAGGGAGTGTGTTCTGCTACGGGGTGCCGTCGTGCAGATGGAGGCGATAATATAGCTCGCGATGCTGTAATTCAAACCCTAATTCTTCGTAGAGGCGAATGGCGGGATAATTTTTTTCCCACACATGCAGGTCGATGGCTTTTAGCTGATAAGTACTATCAGCGAAGGAGATAATGTGTTGCATCAGTTGCTTTGCCAGTCCGCGCCCGCGAAAGTCCGGGTGAACGATCACGCGTTTCACATAGCCAACAGCCTGAATAGCTTCGGCTGGTTGCAGCATCAATTCTGCCTTGCCAGCTGAGGCTCCTCCTATTTCCGCGATAAAAATAAAGGTATGTTCGTGTGTGGAGGGGTCGACGGAGCCAAAGTATTTTTCCAGGTCCCGGTGAATGTCGCGTGTTGGCGATGCACTGAAGCTATCGAGCGTCTCGATGAGAGTGATGTCAGCGGGAGTGGCTAAACGAATGGCCAACGCCGTTGTTGGCTCTTTCTCATTCATGTGATATGTTCCTGATGTTGAGCATGATTACGATTGGTTTTTGCGCGGTAGCATCAGGATTGATACCAGGGCATAGCCTGCGCATCCCAGTAGAAGTAGGCCATAGACGATGCTTTCGCCGTCTTTTACGGGAGCGGATATGGTGGAGAGGATCAGTGATAGACCCCACCAGAAAAAGCCGATGAAGACAGCAAATAATAATACTGTGCTCAGTAATTTTTTGTCCATAAGATAGTCCTTCGATGTGATGGAAGTTGTGGCTACTTCCTTATTGACTCGTAGGTATTATACCATACGTTAGCTACCCCAACTTATCCAGTGCTTCCCATACCAGATAGTAAATCGCTGCGCGAAATTTGCCCCAGTCGCTCCAGCTACCATCAATCTCTTTACTGAAGCGTGGCCCATCCAACTGCTCCAAAAATGCGGCATGTTCAGGCAATTGTGCGGGCTCGATTTCCAGGAATGCCTCGACGCGTTCGTCTTCATCGATTGTGCCGAGCGCGCCACCAATCTCATCGAGCAAGAAGGCGAAGGTATAGAAGACGGGTTGCTCTCCCGTTGTGTCTGTCAGGTAAGTGGCGGCCACCAGGAAGCGTTGCACTTCTACCTCCAGTCCTGTTTCCTCGTTTGTTTCGCGCAACAGGGCTGCAAAGATCGCCTCTCCATGGTTGATTCCACCAGTAAGCAGGCGATATGCCCCGGTGGGATAGAACGTCTTTTTCATGGTGAGAAGGTGCCCGTTTCGTCGCCGCACGACCATGCAAACCTCGCCGTAGCGATCATTTTTATTGATAGGATCGAACTGGCTTGTCTGGCCAAGATCGACGGTACGTACCAGTGGTTGGCCGTAACGTTCTGCGAGCGTTACGAGTTCGTTCTGAGTTTCCTGAGGTAAGAAAGGCATCATAAATATCTATCATCTCCATAACACTATTCAATTTGTTGGTTGATGAGCTGCTGAGCTACCTGAATACCATGTTCGAGTGCGAGGTGAATGCGTCCACCTACGAAGCCATCCCCGCAAAAGGCTAATCCTGACGCTAGTGTGGCGGCGTTAAGTGCATCTGCGTCGGCTTTCCGGGTCGGCAGGGCATAGGGCCAGCGTTGAATGTCAGTAAAGTATGGAACGGGTAATGCTTCATTGATGAGACTGGCAATACGAGGAGTCACGTCGCGATAAATTTCCTCGTCTGGAGTTTGCCAGTGTTCTTGACTGTATTGTGGACCCATCTGTGCCATCAATAATCCTGCATCTGCAGGGGCGCGTTCGGGATTCTTTTCGTGTTCCCAGGATAGCCAGGAGATCGCATGTGCTCTATCGGTATTGACCAGTGCATAGTAAGGGCGAACGCTGGGCCGTGGTTTATAGCCGAACAACACTGAGATCAGCGCATTATAACCAGCCTTCGCAAGATAGGAGCTGATTGTCGTGCCTAAATTCTGTCGGAACTGGCTTGCCTTTATGAGGCTAATGGCCTGGTTGGCGGGAATGGTGATGAGCAATTGATCGAACGTGCCTATAGTTTGCTCGTTATCGCCATAAAGAGTCCATGCGTTTGTCTGTTGTTGTATATATGCAATGCGTATTTTCAGGTGAATATTCAGTCCTCCAGCCATACGTTGGGGAAGGGTATTGAGGCCATAGCGATAGGACCATTTGGATTCGGCATTCTGGTCTGGATCACCTTCCTGAATATGTTCTGCGCTATCAAAAGTCCAGACGGGTTTTTCGATGTCAATGAGGTCTGGAGTGTAGAAGCGTTTTGTAATCAGTTCCACGCTGGCTGGTGCGCCTGGTTTAATATAATTCGCGCCGTAGTCGTAGATAAAGCCCTCGCGTTTGCGTGTTGCTGCCCGGCCACCGACGCCATCACTTTGCTCAAAAAGAGTGATGTTGTGTCCTGCATCGTGCAGGGTATGGGCGGCAGCCAGACCGCTGCAACCCGCACCTATAATGGCTGTCGTTAATTTGTGAGGTTCCGTGTTCTATTCTCTTTCCATAAATAGGAACGTGCCAGCATCTCTTCGGCGCTTTTCAGAGAGAATTCGCTGATGCTGCCGCCCATAATGTGAGCAATTTCGCGTACGCGTTGTTCTGGGCGCAGTTCATTGACAATCGTAATGGTGCGGTCATCGAGAATCTGCTTATTGACATTGTAGTGGGTGTCGGCAAAAGCAGCGATCTGCGGCAGGTGTGTGACGCAGATGACTTGGTGATTACCGGTCAGTTGCCATAGTTTTTCGCCGACGACCTGGCCGCTACGTCCACTGATACCGGAATCGATCTCATCGAAGATGAGAGTAGGAGTGGCATCGGCATCGGCGAGGATAGTTTTGAGTGCCAGCATCAGGCGCGATGTTTCGCCGCCAGAGGCAATCTTTGTGAGTGGTTTAAATGGTTCTCCTGGATTGGGGGCGATCAGGAATTGCACACGATCAATACCGGTCTGATCGCAGGCATAGAGCTGCTCTGGCTGATCGTTGATACTGGCCAGCACGCCTTCGTCGTCCGGCTCCTGTTGGATTTCAACCTGGAAACGTGCGCGGCGCATGTTCAGGTCGTTCAATTGCTCTTCCATAGCGGTAGCGAGGTGCTGAGCTGCTTCAATGCGCTGTGTTGAGATGTCCTGTGCCAGTATGCCGATTTCGGAGCGGAACTGCCCATCCTGTTGCTGTAGTTTGGCGACCAGTTCGTCGCGATTGGTAATAGTATCCAGTTCAGCCTGATCTTCGGCGGCTCTTTGTAGAATCTCCTCGATACTGTGCCCATACTTACGCCTGAGTTTAGCGATCTGGTCAAGGCGATCTTCGATATCAGCCAGGCGGCGGGGATTATCTTCGATGTCGGCTTCGTAGCTACTGACACTTGCAGCTACGTCTTCAAGCTGGTAGATTGCTTCGGAGAGCGTTTCGGAGTACTCCTCCATGCTTTTATCCAGGCGTACCAGTTCGCTCAGGCTGCGTTGGGCCACGCGCAACTGATCGAGAGCGGGTTTGAAGTCGTCGCCGCCTATATCGGTGCCTTTGATGGAGCCGTAGACGAGCGTACAGAGTTCGCGCAGGCGTTCCGCGTTGCTGAGGACTTTGCGCTCTTCCTCCAGTTCCTCGACCTCGCCTGGTCGCAGGTTGGCCTTTTCGATCTCCTCAATCTCGAAGTGCAGAAATTCGGCACGGCGCTCCTGTTCGCGTACATTCTGTTGCAGTGATTGCAGCGTCTTACGAGCGTTGCGCCATTCAGTGACCTTGCGCCCTAACTCTTCACGTTGGGGAAGGAGTTCAGCGTAGCGATCAAGGAAGTTGATATGTTGTTCTGGCCTGAGGAGGCTCATGTGTTCGCTCTGACCATGAATGTCAACCAGCCAGCTTGCAACCTGTTGTAAAACCTGCTGAGAGAAGGCGCGTCCATTGATGCGGGCAACAGTACGCCCGGAACGGAATATGTCGCGCGAAAGGATGATCTGTCCATCTTCCGGCGTAATATCATATTCATGGAGCAGAGTTGAGAGCGCAACGCTTGCGTCCGCACTATCAGGATCAGCGGAGGGTAGCGGTCGTGTGGAATGCGCTTCGGCCTGCTCAAGGGCTTCAAACAGGGTGCTGGCTCCATTACCGCTGGCGTGTGCGACGACTTCGAGTGGTTGCCACTCGTTACTTACGGGCGGGAGCGCTTCAATGGAGAAGACACCTTCAACGGAGGCGCGTTCGCACCCGGCACGCACGAACTCTGCACCGATCTTGCCGCCGAGCAGGGCATTTACTGCGTCAATAATAATCGATTTGCCTGCTCCCGTCTCTCCGGTGAAAACATTGAACAAACGGTTAAGGCGCAGGTGCAAGTTGTCGATAATGGCGAAATCTTTAATAGTTAATTCAAGTAACATGGTGACTTTCGCTGGCAGGCATGCCATCATTTTTTAACTTGGCGTTGATAATCTGGTAAAAATACGTTGGTGGTCTACGCCTGAGAAAGCGGGTAATATAGGGACTTTTTTCTATAGTGACGGTAGCACCATCTTTGACCTCGCGGTTCAACTGGCCATCGGCAGAAAAGACACCGTTTTGCGCGTTGGTAAAGATTTGCAGGCGAACTTTCGCTTCTGGTTGCAGGACCAGGGAGCGGTTAGCTGCGAGGTGCGGCGCGATGGGTGAAAGGACCAGGCTGCGTACCTGTGGATGTAACAGAGGGCCACCAACTGCCATATTATAGGCTGTGGAGCCGGTTGCAGTCGAAAGAATCATTCCATCGGCATACGTCGTGTTGTAATAGTAGTCGTCGACCCAGACGTGGATGCGCACACCTCGTGGCCATGTGCCACGAGCGATGACAATATCGTTGAGTGCCAGGAACTCCTCCTCTTGCCCATCTTGCTTCAAGACACCGCGCAGCATAGCACGCTCATCGACCCAGACGCTTTTATCTCCATTGAGAAAGTAGCTGAGATCCTTCTCAACCTCATCGGGTTCAAGCTCGGTCAGAAAGCCTACACGCCCAAAGTCGATTCCGACAATAGGCAGGTTGATGCAGGCGCAGAGGCGAGCCGCGTGAACAATGGTACCATCACCGCCCAGCACGAGTGCCATATCATAACCCTGGAACGAGGAGTCTGCACATTCGGGTCCTTCGTCACGAATATCGACGGAGCGAACCCTGTGGCCTTGTTTTTCTAATATGGGCACGAGTTGAGTGGCAAAGCGGAACGTGTCTTCCTTGAGTCCCTGGTAAAATATTGCAATCGTCTTCACAAAAAAAACTCCATATTGGCAAGCGAGGGCGAACACGCTGTGTCGCCCTTACATGTTTAGCCTCAGTAATGGTACGCCATGAGACGCTTCTTGTCAACTATGATGCATGTAGAAATCTGCATCTTGCAGGGGACGAAGAACTGCTAAGTACGGCTTATTTTTCCTGCTCTGTGTTTTGCAATTGTTCTTCAGCCAGCCAGAGCGCCTCTTCTTTTGAATGAAGTTTGCCGTCGGCCTGAGCTTCGGCAATAGCTTCAAGAAGTTGTCCTATGATGGGGCCGGGAGTAAGGTTAAGGCGATGAATGAGTTCATCAGGCTGGATTAGGCGAGGTGGGAGAATACTCTCACGCTCACGAATGTAGGCATTAAGCAGGAGCCGCACGGTTGCCAGGTGACGTTCCCATGATGTGGTGAGGGGTTCGGGTCCACGCATGGCCAGGTGGTCGGCCAGAGAGATAAGCGCAACATAGATACCGGTCGGTCCCAGATCAACGAAGTAGCGACGTATGGCTCGTTGTGTTATGGGATCGCGACTGAGTTGGCCGGGACGCATATGATGTCCGGCTACCTGTTGCGCAAGACGCCGCTCGTGGATGCTGCCATTCAGACGACGCAGGATCTGTTGTGTCAAGGGAATGCCTGCCTGAGGGTGTCCATAAAAGCGAATATCGCCCTCTTCGCTGCGCGTGTATGTCACTGTCTTGCCGATATCATGGAGAAGAGCAGCCAGCTTCATAGGAGCGGATGTCAGTTTATCAAAAGCGAATATATGTTGCTCTTGCGCTTCCCTCAGCAATGTCTGTATAGCTAGCAGATTGTCCTGATCGTTCAGCTCTAGAGGCGAGTGCTTGAGCTGTGTCGCTGATTGTTGAAGGAGCGTTGCCAGGTGTTCAAGGTGGGCAACGGTTTCGAGAGAATGTTCCAGGACATCCCAGTGATGCAGTTCTGGTTGCGGCATACCGCGAGCGGGGATGAAATTCTGGTATGAGTACGGTAAAAAGGCCGTGACTATCAAGGAAGCGCAAACGTGTTGTGGCGCCGGGGGGTTCTAGAATTGCATACAGCTCATGATGAATGCGTTCGGGAGCTGCCTGTGTGAGCAAGGAAGCATCACGCGTCAACATCTGATCGGTGTGTGGTTCAATTGTGAACTGGTAGCGGTGCATGAAACGTACTGCACGCAGCATGCGCAATGGATCATGCTGAAAGGTGGCATCATCAACTGCACGCAGGCAATGGGCTGATAGATCATCGTTGCCATATAAAGGATCAACAAGGGGAAGAGACGCCCCAGTAGTAAGGCTATCTACGGCTTCTGATAAGGGAAGGGCGATTGCATTGATGGTGAAGTCGCGTCGTCTGAGGTCTTCTTCGATGGTAGCACCATGCAGAGGTGAGATATCGAGAATGATCTCCTGCTGATGCCGTTTGATGGTGATGCGACTAGCTTTATCATTCATATAGGCATAATGGCCGCCGAGGGCATTGGCGAGTTGGCGTGCCAGATGTGGAGCATCACCATCGGTGGAGATGTCCCAGTCTATGCAGGGGACATGGAGTAATACGTCGCGTACCGAACCTCCAACCAGATAAGTTTGATGAGCGTGGGAGCTAAAAAACTGCGCTGCCTGCTGTAAGATGGGTAGTGTCTCGGCTATTGGATGATATGTTTCTCTATTCATGCGCACTCTTAATAATTAACAGGGCTGTGGCCTGCTATGATATTTTCTGGTTCTATACTATCATTTGTGTCTATAGGGGATAGAGTGGCGTGGGGGCGCGATTGCTCCAGACGGATTTTGCCGGTAGGAACAAACAGAGGATCAATGCGAACTCGTAACGTTTCCTTTGAGCACATCGGAGATCAGGCAAGCTCCAGCTTCATAGAGCGAGGTCAAGGTAAAGCTTTCTTCATTTGCATCTTCTCTAGAGAATTGGCAATCCCTGGGGAAGGGAAAGACCTGCACAAATGTGTATGCAAGGAAAGAAGCTGACGCGGGACGTTAAATCCCCTCCTTTTACCGGGTCAGAATAGGATAGATGGCTCAGGACAGAGAAAGTGATTGCGGTCCCTTTCCGTTCTTTAGTCCTCTCTAATCAATGCATCAAGCTCACAAATGCGAGGATGCGTCGTCATTGTGTGAATAGATGCATGGCGATGTTCGTATGCAAGGGTTGCTATACCTGATATGGACTGATTTGTCAATATGGATAGAAAGTAATAGGTGGTACAGTACAGAAAGAACGGAAATATACATCATGATACACATTGAAACAGTATGAAACGCCATAATTTCTTACAGATGCATTCAATCTCTTGGTTTGCTGAATGATCTAAAAAAGAGAGAAAGTACTTCTGAGAGCAAATCGGCGATTTTGCCTCTTGACGAACCCATCCATTTCAGGTATGCTTGTGTTACAGATAGAGACGTGATTGCGGTCCACTTCTTTCCTCGTTTCTCCTCCGCTCCTATGCACTTTTTGGATGGAAACCTTTATGGCATTTCTTCCAGGTTCGAGTCTTTTTGTGCCTGATAAGATGTTATGAAATTGTTCTGTATGATAGGAGCCTTTATGTCTAAACCGACTCCTGGCTTTCCTCTATCCCGCCCGATCCAACCGGGTCGACGATGGGGGATTCGAGCCGTCGTGCTCGTCTTTTTCTATGTATTATTGTTATGGAGTAATCTGTTTGCGGGATGGACCGCGACGCCAGCGCATGCGGCGACCCGCCCCACTTCCAATCCAGTCTTGAAGACGCCCTCCTGGCTGCAGCCTCCTGCCGTCACGCCGCATGTGCTGGCGTCGCCAGGAAATGGGAGCCAGACCATCACCACAGGCCCCATTCCGCGTCCCACGCTCAATGTGGTTCCACCTCAGAGCGTGGTGCTCACGACCGCCGCGCAACAGGTCGTGAGTGGCAATGGCACCTTTGAACTGGATAGCGCAGCTGGCAGTGTCAGTGCCGCTCAGATCCAGGCCGCAGGGGGAGCCATTCGTCTCACGGTGAACCAGCTCGATCCCGGCTCGGGTGGAGACGCCAGTGGGCGTGTCTTTTGGGAACCTATCAGATCCAACTCGCCAATGCGGCAGGCAAGCCGCTCACGACGCTGGTGCTGGCCCATCCCTTCACGTTGCGCTACCATGCCCCTACAGCCTTGCAGGGCTGGTTCTGGCAGGATCAGGAGGTGACGGCCATCTGGCAGCCCGTCTCCGCGACCCAGGCATCCGTGGGGAGCCGAGCGTTGGCCTTGCCCTCTTCATCAGCATCGCAGGTGCTGCTGGCGCATAAAGATGCCCCAACCAAGGCCGTCTGGAGCGTAAGCACGGATCTGAACCCGGCAGCGCAGGGAGTCCAGGCGACATCGACCACCCCCCAAAGCCTCGTCCCGGCGGCGGCTAGCAGTACGGTGACCTTCAATACCGAGGATCCCACCGCCAGTTGGGGCAAAGTGCATGATGTGGATGTTGGCTTGAGTTCCGGGGGATTGGATTACAGCTATCCCTTGAGCATTCCTCCGGGTCCCGGTGGCCTGACCCCACCGGTGAATCTGGCCTATTCCAGCGGTTCGGTCAACGAGACGCATAATGTGCAGGCCGCCGCACCCTGGGTGGGAGAGGGCTGGAGCCTGAGTCTGGGCTCGATCAGTTGGAGCGAGCAGAGTGTGACGGAGGGATTAAATGCGCCAACGTGGGAAAGTGTGTGGAACATCAACGATTCCAATGGCCTCAGTGGGCAGTTGATCCCGCCTGATCAGAAGGCGAGCACCCAGGATCCCACCCCGGTTCCGGCCATGAGTGCCCTGCCCGCCGTCTGGCATACCGCTCCCGAGAGCCATGCCGTCGTGCAGGAGGTCGCCTTCAAAGGGCATCCCTGCTGGCATGTGTGGTTGCCTGATGGCACGATGGAGGAGTTTGGGTGTGTGGACCCCGCCCGGCAAGGGGCCGTGGATGCGCTGGGCACCCTCAATGCCTATCGCTGGGATCTGGACCTGATCGTGGATCGCTATGGCAACCAGATCCGCATCAACTATCAACGTACCGTCACATCGGGGAGCAATATCCGCGATGCGGTGATCTCTTCCATCGAATATGACGATCCCTCCTGCCATACCACAACCTTTACCAATGCGAGTGCGCAGTGTGCGTCCTGGCATCCGCAGGTGCGCCTGGTCTTTGATGCCTCGATGAAGCCAGCGCACCTGACCAACACGACCGGGTGTCAGAACTGGACCTCGACGGCGTATCGCTGCGATGATCCGGTGGACCTCACCAGCTCAAAGGGGTTGGGCATCGCCAAAGCCATCAACACCTATGTGCTCAACGATGTGCAGGTGCAGGTCAATGGCCATACGCTGCGGCAGTATATCTTCTCCTATGATCAGGGAGGGCCGCAGACGCGGGTGGATCAGCTCAGTGGCAGTAACGAGAGTATCGCGGGTTACTTGAACCTGACGAAGATCCAGCAACTGGGCACCGATGTCAACGGGCTCAGTGCTCCCGTGACGACGATGAGCTATCTTAATACCGCGAGTGTGCAGCAGCACTACATCGACAAGCTCTTCGGCTCCAATACGAAGAGTCCCTGTCCCTCGACGATTCCGCGTTTCAATAGCACGCAATGTGTGCTGTGGGAGCAGAGCTACAACAGCTCCTATCTCAGCAGCCTGGACAATGGGATGGGCTGGCACGCGACCTTCAGCTGGAAAGAAGCGCACAACAATACGCATGGCGCGGTGGGCAACGATGCCTTTGCCTGTGATGCGGCAGGAGCCCAGACGCCCACGAGCCTGTGTGGGTCCGCCGATGACGAGAACTGGAGCCGCATCGTGCTGGTGGGGCGCACCGAGGTGACCAACGGGGTCAGCTCGACGTGGGGCTATCAGTACACAGTCGCGGCGATCTCAGCACAGCAGTGCAGTGATTGCCAGCATGGCTACACGTGGGGCAATCAGAATGATAATGACTACACCGATTACTACAATGGGCAATTCACCAGCTTTACCAAAGCGCAGGTGATCAATCCGGACAAGAGCTACCAGCTGGATTACTTTGCCTCGACGTCGGGCTGGGGCGAAGCCAATAGCAGCATTCACTGTTATACCAAATATGCCTGTCACCCGGCCCCATACTGGAATGAGGATCCGGGAGCAGCGGGCAGGCTCAATCAGGAAGAGGACTACAGTGCGTCCGGGCAACTGATGCAGGTGACGAGTAACACGTATGCGATGAACTGTCCACCGTGTTGGGGGTGGTGGGGAGCAAGAATGCGGTGGGAGGGACGGTGGATCCGGGGAGTGGGTACCTGTTCAGTGAACTGGACCATAACAATCCGGTGGTGGTGTGTGATCCACGCATCACACAGGAAGATACATACCAGGTGGATGGGGTCACGGGCATCAGTGAGTATAAGAGTGATGCGCGGGTAGTGCATGGAACCGTGAATATGACCTATGATGGTGATAATCAGGGTGTAGGTGCGTATGACTACGGCAATGTAAGCAAAATCGATAGCACTGGCAATGATGTGGGGGGGCAGCAGTTTGTGCAGACCACGTCGTACTTTCCCGACAATAACGTGAATGGGAACGTCTATCTGACGGATCTGCCGGCGTTTGTGCAAAATCGGGATGCCGCGGGAACCATCGATGGATGTCAGGTGTACGTCTATGGGGGCAATCCCTCGCCACCTCATCCGCCGGTGGTTCCCTCGGTGACGTTGCAGGCGGGGTTTGTGGATGCGCAGAATTGTGGGGGCACGGCCTCCGCGACGCTGCACAGCTACGACAGTTCGGGTACTCCGATCACGGCCACGAGTCCAGATGGGCATGTGGGATGTACGAGTGGAGCAGCGCAGTACGGTGCGTGTGCATTCTATGATGGCTTTGACACGCATCTCGTCAAGGCACTCAATGCGAAGAACCAGGCGGTGAGCTATCGCTATGATCTCTCGCAGGCCAGTAGTGGGTATGGGCAATGGCTGATGTCGACGACGGATGCCAATGGGCAGACGACGACGTTTACCTATGATACGTTGGGGCGTTTGACCTCAGAGATCAAGCCGGGGGATACACAGAGTCAGCCTACGGTAAGCTATACCTATACCAATACCTGTAGTGTGGGCACGACGAGTCCGTGTCTCGAACTGGACACGACGACGCGGGTCACCAGTGGGAGCAACACCTCAACGACGACGCGGCAGTGGTACGATGGGATGGGGCGGTTGGTGGAGACGCAAGCGCCGGGACCCAACGAGTTCTCCAAGCTGCCAGCGACTGGCTCGTTGCTGGTGACCTACACGCTCTATGACACCATGGGGCGTGCGACCACGACGAGTTTGCCGTATGCGATAGCGGCGACGGCCACGACGGGGTATGCGATGCCGGATCTGACGCAGGCGCGAACGGTAACGAGCTATGATAGTCAGGGACGTTCTCTGGGCAGTGTAACCTATAGTAATACCGGAACCATTGTGGAGTCCGCGACGACCAGCTATACGGTCGCGCAAGGTCTTCCAGGTTTCACTGTTGATAGTAGCACACCGTTTGAGGAGACGATCTCGCTAGATGCGTACAACCATCAATCGGTAAGCTACACAGATGCACTGGGGCGGCATCGCTATGAGCAGGTCTTCAGTGGAACCGGCAGTCCCTATACGGTAATACGCACTGTTCAGTATAACCTGGACGAGGCGGATAACCTGCTTTCCACCGTTACCTTTGATGCGAGCTCGAAGGTACAAGCGACCAGTAGCACAACCTATGATGGTCTGGGGCAGGTGACCGGGTGGAACGATTCGGACACAGGCTCCTGTGCCAATACGCCCATGCCGACCTCCTGTAGCAGCACGTCGGATACGGCCTGGAAAGTGACGTATGATGCGAATGGCAACGAACTGAGCCTGACCGATCCGCGTAATCAAACTACGTATGCCAGCTATGACGTGCTGGATCGGCCCCTGTGTCGTGGCACGACCTCGGCTCAGGTCAATCCTTGTCAGAGCAGTGCCTATGCCACTTTCTTCTATGATAGTTACGACAATAGCAGTAATACAGGTGTCACATTTCCTGCTGCTTGTAAGGCACCAGGTGGGACCTCACACCAATTGGCAATGCGATAGCTGAAACGTTTAGCAGCACGGTAGGCAGTGGATGGCGTTGCAATGGCTACGACGCGCGTGGTCAGAGCGTAGCGAGCACACTCTCGGTGACGGCGGACAGTCTGACGACGACACAGAGTGTTTCGCAAAGCTATAACGATGCGGGGGAGCCCACGACGTTTACCTATCCGGATGGAGAGATCGTTGCTTCCAACTACGATAGCAATGGTTATTTCCGGAGTATGGGAACGGCGAACGGAAACATCGTGAGTGCCGTTCAGTATACCAATGCGGGCCAGTTAGCTGGGATGACGTTGGGAGGAATAAGCTACCAGGGAACGACAACGACGCCAGTTCAATTGAACCTGGGCTATGATGGCATCCAGCGTCCAACATCGCTTGGAGTAAGCGTTAATGGGACAACCCTGTTCAGTCAGACACAGACGTTTGACAATGTGGACAATATCCTCCAACTTTCCACGACGCTTCCAACCAGTAGTGGTGGGAGCCTGACGGACAATCAATCCTTCTGTTATGACGCTCTGGATCGACTGACCTGGGCAGGCAATAGTGGGACGCCAACAGGAGGTGATCACTGTGGATCCACGCCAGGTGGTAGCACCACACCAGGATATCAGCAGTCTTTCACCTATGATGCGCTCGACCGTTTGACCTCGGGAACGGCAGGAAGCTTGACCTATGGAGATGCGTCCCATGTCCATGCGGTAACGAACCTGAGCTCGGTTCCTAACCAGTATGCCAGCTACGATGCGATGGGCAATATGACCTGCCGCAACGTGGATACCAGCGGAGCTCAGAGTTGTGCCAGTGGGACGCAAACGGGCGCGACGATGAGCTACGATAACGAAGGTCGCCTGGCAAGCTGGACTGCACCGGCTGGCACCATGGCCAGTGATCAGTTCCTCTATGATGACGAGGGGAACCGGGTATTGCAGCGTACGAGTACCACCACTGGCAATACGACCACCGTCAGTGATACGATTACCTTTGATGGCTATACCGATACAACGATCAGCAACGGCATCACAACGACGACGAAATACTACAGTGCGGGTGGACAGAATGTTGCTGAGGCAACAGGGACGGCCTGGTATTACCTGGTGCCTGATCTGTTGGGTAGTGCGACGCTGGCATTGAAGAGTGATGGGTCGGTGCAAGCTATGCAACTGTATGCTCCCTATGGTTCGGAGCGCTACAGCGATGGCAGCATGCCGACCGCCCACAATTTTACCGGACAACGGCTCGATAGTCAGACCGGTTTGCTTTATTATAACGCGAGGTATTACGATCCGGTCAGTGGACGTTTCACTAGTGCAGATTCGGTTCTAGACAATACGGTGGGAATGGATCCCTATGCGTATGTAGGCGATAACCCGGAGACCTGGACCGATCCGACGGGGCAGTACTTCTGTCTCTTCGGCTTCTGTATTGGGATGATTTCTACTCCTGCACCTCAGCCAAAGCCAGCACCGGAACCAAAGTTGCCGCCGATTGTCTGGTATCCACCCATTAATTGGTATCCGCCAAGTTGGGATCCGCCGTTGCCGCCGAATCATTGGCCGGGACCAGCAAAGCAGCCGCCAGTAGTAGTGCCAAAACATACAGGAGGAACAGCGCTCCCTCCAGGGTGGGATGGTCCGGGATGGACTCCTCCTCAGTATCCTAACAAGCCGTATGCTGCGAATGAGGGGGAGAAGAAGGAGCCGGAGCAAAAGAAAGAACCGGAGCAAAAGAAGGAGCCGGAAAAGAAGCCTGATGATGGTTCTAAACATGGTAAGGAAGATCCGGAAGCAGGAAATTGGTGGCGTAATTCGTCGCTAAATAATGCGCCAAGGTCTACAACACCTGGTACAAAGACGATTACAGGTGAACACGTGAATGATTTAGGTGAGGTCGAACCATACGAAGCTCATTATGATGAGTATGGCCGACAAATAGGACGTACAGATCGTACAAGAGGCGATGAATTTCAAGGTATTCCACCGATACATCATCATGTGTACGAATATAACCAATTTTTTCCGATTGGACATTCCATTCAGGATCATATTCCGGGAGAGTTTGATCCAACCGGATAGAGATACATTAGGAGTTTTTGCAATGACAGAACATGATGAAGCCATTCGTCAGTATCTCTCGCTTTCCCCTAGGCGATTTGCAGTGCTAGAGGAAGTGGAGGTACGCCAGCGAAGTACTGGCGGAGCGCCAGCGACAGAACTTACTTTGGAACTCTGGCTTCGTGCCTCCGAAAACGAAGACGCTGATTCTCAGAGATTGTACCTTTCATTCGAGAATGTGAGTGAATTGAAGATCAACTCACGAGGTTTTTTTCAAATTCCTCTTCTTGAGATTGTATCAATAAGAGATTCTCAGTGGGAAGGTCTCAAGTATCGTGTAGCAGATACCGAGGAAAATCAGCTATCCTTCTACTGTAGACGCTTTGATGCCTCTATAAAATATAGGGATAATACAAGCGTAGATCAGTAATAAGTGAAAGGACTCTTTGTCATGAGCACATTACAATATTGCTAGTGGATTGATTTTCTAACGCAAGGTTCAAACGAATATAACAGTTTGAACCTTGCTTAATGAAAAGAGGAATACAATGACAGATCTTCTCCAGCGGTATCAGAGTGGCCAGTATACAGAAGTATAGGACAAGTGTTAGCATATGGAGCGCAGGTCCGAGAAGAACCGCTTTTATCTGAAGCACTAGCCGTCGCACGAGAGACGATGCGACGTGTGCGTCATAACATTGACGTGTTGCTCCCGCGTTTACGAATGATCGGGTATCAATTTGGCTATGGATGGGTGCAGCCCTATATGGACCTGCCAGCATTCTACCAGACAGGAAAGCGATTGGAAGAACTGGAAGCTGAGCGCTTTACCTATGAAGCGAGATTAGCATATACCGAATTTTTGGAACAGGCGAGTAAGGAACCGATTGTATTTGCTTCAGCCAAGCACAACGAGGAGCATATCTGCTTTCTTGATGGGCTGATCAATGAAAGTCAAAACGAGTACCGTTTGAAGGAATTGCGCAAGGAGCGGGAGTACTATCAGTCCTTGCCTTCGGCTGTTGATCAGATACAACAACTTGAAGCGATTATGGGTCCCCTCCCTCTCTCGGTGAGAGCCTGGTATGAAGAGATAGGGGAGTCAATTTTGTGGGAACGCACCCCGACTGGTATAAATTGGTGGTGTCGCAACTCAAGCCCTATCAGTATGCCTATGGATCTAAGGATATCTTTGATCAAAAAGGACAATTTGGGCGAGAGTCCTACCTCTATCCTCTGTATGTGCTGGATCCTTTCTGCTTGCATCCTCTCACAAAGGAAATAATTGAAAAATTTTATGTACGAATGAACGAAGGAAGAGCAGTGGAGTATCTGAGGTTGTCTGATGATGGAATGGGCAAGTATTTCGAGATACCTCGTGGATATTACTCGGTGAAGGTTCCCTGTATGGAAGCTGATACTGGAGTAGCTAAATCTGGTGTTACCTTTGTGCAGTATCTGCGAACGGTAATGCGTTGGGGTGGATTCCCAGGGTGGGAAACGTTAGCGCGGCGTCCGGAGCAGGATTTAACGTTCTTGACGAGGGATCTGCTCCCGTTTTGATGTACTTGCAGGAGAATAAAGTATGACCAATACGGACTGGAATACTGTTCATATCCTTACTATGCTGAGATCAAAACTAGATGATAGCTCTCATTTAGAAGTGATCCAAGAAGGAGGATATTGTTGGAATGCACATTTTACCTTTGGCGAACCTGCGCCCCTTGAGGCCATTAAAGGTATCAAAGAAAAATTGCAACTTCCTTTCCCTTCTGCATATGAAGAGTTTCTTCTTTACTCAGAAGGTGCATTGCTCTATCACGACGATGTGGATGGGCAATGGGGTTTTCGCTTATATGGAACAAAAGATTTAATGAAAGCCAATCTTCGTTTTAAAGAGCGTTACAAGCGGGATTATTCCCCTACCCATCTAGCCTTTGCCGAGTCTTTGGGTGATGCAGATCTTCTCCTACTTGATACAGCCCAATTTGTAAACAATGGCAGAGATTGCCGCGTCATTGATGGAAATAGTGATGATCCACCTTCTCAATGGAAAGTTGCGGCTCGTAGCTTTTGTGACTGGTTAGATCGGCTCGTAGTTGCTCAGGGAGCGAAATATTGGCGCTGGTATTAATGGACAACTAATGAATATCCTACAAGATCTCTTGTCTGCCAGTGGATTGTCTCGCGTAAGCAAAGAGATTACAAATGTCGCACAGTCGTCGATCCGTCTCAAGGCATATTCAGCAGATGAAGCAGGACTTCCGTTGGGGGCAACAAAGTTCGGAGGTTTGCCTGACTTACCACATGGGAAAAGGTGGCCTGAGTACAATGGTTCTCTCCTTCCTTTTCTCGCACAAATAAACATATCTGATATTGTACCTTATGATAAGGATCATCTCTTGCCAGAAACAGGAATTTTGTATTTTTTCTTCGATGTTGAAGCATTCTTTGGTTGGCCTGATGATCAAGTAGAAACCTGGCATGTGTGGTATGCACAACCTTCTGACGTAGCAGCGTTACAACGCAATGCTATTCCGGAGGTGCTTTTGAAGCCAAAGGAATATCATCTCGGTGGGATAAAATGTTCCACAGAAGTGACGTTACCAGACTATAGTTCGTATGATACTGATTCTGTCGAACGCCTTGGTCTAAAAGATCCACTGTCTGTTGAGGAAGAACAGGCATACTATAAGATACAGGCGCAACTTGCTGGGAGAGTGGGGATAAAACACCATGTTCCCATGCACCGACTTTTAGGCTATCCTGATACAGTTCAATGGGATATGCTGAGTGAGTTGGCAGGGACAATCGCCGATTGGCGGCTCCTTTTCCAGATGGATAGCGATAGTATTCCTGACACTGATTGGGGAGATACGGGTCGCATCTACTTTTGGATACGTGCGGATGAGTTGCAGCGGTGTGATTTTAGTCAGGTACGGTTGATTTTGCAATCATAGCAGATCTTCTCGAACGAAGAACCAGCTCATTGCATCATTCCTGGCTCTTTTTTCTTACCTTCCCCTTGCTTTCACTCGGAAGGATAGAGACCCGATTTCTCATGATGTAATGCGTTATGCATTCTAAAAAACAATTATGGCCGCTTCGACTGCTTTCTTTCCTTCTCAGGGACAAGAATAAGATACGCCTACGTGCCGATGTGTTTCCCCTTCAGGCCAGATATACTTCTGGTAGTTACTTACAGCTTATGCCACTCACACCCAATAAGAGAGAGCAGGTAGTTCAGTTCTCTTAACGATACGACAGGAAAGGATAAGCATGGAAACACGTACGTCATGATGACCTCAAGACTCATCTAGTGTGCTGGCGCTTATATATTTAGGTAGCGGAGCATACTTCAGGCTCGTATAGTGTATATTGCGACCATCAAAGGAGATCAACGTCGAGGTCGTAGTCCACTTTACAAGGAGAAAGCATGATAAGTAAAGAACACTTTCATACGACAAAGTTTACTTTTATCGCACTAACGTTAACGTTCTGCTGTATTACAGCATTCAGCACAATCAACGTGGCACGTTCATCTACCACAGTCAGAGCGGCAGGCTGTCCTTCAACGTGTGGTTCGTTTACTGTCCCCGGACTTGGTGCTCGTAAGCAACAGATTTTAAATGCAGGTGGGAACTCTCTTGACCTGGCTATTGCCATGATGGAAACGGAAACCATGCAAGCCAATTATACCTATGGAGATGGTAAAATCGGCGATTCAGCCAATTTTGGCATCTTCAAGCAGAACTGGTATATGCTTAGAACCTCGGTTCCCCAGTATGAGAGTTATGAATCCAGTTCTTACAATGCCGGTGCTGTGCTCAATAATAACTTGAGTTGGGATATCCAGTGTTTGCATACAAGCCAGAACTATTACGGGTTGTATAAGTGGTTTGGAGGTCAACGTTATGGTCAAGCTGGACTCAATAATCCAGCGACAACGGACATCAATAATTACAGGAATGGCGTCTACTGGCTCCAAAGCCAGATCACGAACGGCCATATGTATGATGACATGCGCTTCTGGTTCACTGGTGTCCCAGCCATTTAAGGACTCATGAAAAGCTGCTGACATCAGTGGTGGGAGAGAGATGGTAACCGGGTTCGGAGAGCAGGCATGGGGAGTGGCGATTGAAGTGCGTTTTGGCAAGAAGTACTCGTTCTTTATGGAAGGAGATCCTCTTCTCAATAAGAACGAGCATCTTTCTGGTTACGCTTCCGGCAAGGTGAAATTGCTATTTTGCAAGCGCTTGACCAGGGCGGGACGGCGCAGATGATTCCGAGCCCAGGCGCGGAAACGTTCCTGGAATTCCTGAGACTCTTTAAAATTATTGGCGACTTCTCGTAGCTCGACCAATAATTTAACGGCCTCATCATACCCCGTACCTGAACCGCGCACGACTGCCTGATCCACTTGCTGCCAGTAATCGTCCTGGCGGTTATGGATGCTTTGCAAGTGACGCTGATGAGCCAGTCGCTCCTGCTCAAGCTTCTCGCGTGCCAACTGGGTTTTAATAGTCTTGCTTTCGGTGAGCAATGTGACGTATGGGACATGCTCAGCCGTTGAGGGGGCAGATTTACTTTTGCCTTTGCCCAGTTCACGTAATTCTTTGACTAACTGACGGCTCAGACCGGGCTCATTGCGTGCCAGGCGAAGCAGATAATCGTCCCTGCGCTCTGGTGTGAGTAGCTTGATCCATGCCGCAAAAGCATCGTCTGAGGATGGCGCGAGCGCACTACTATGGTGAACTGCTGCAACAACGAGCTCTTCTGGTAGCTGCAACAACTCCACCAATCCCTGCTGAGCCACAGTCAGTTTCGCCAGACCAGGGGGAACGGGTGGTGCATTATGTTCATCGTCCTCTCCCTCCGTCTCCATATCATTCTCGTCATAGCCCCATATCGTCTCTTGACTTTTCAACCAGGCGATATAGAGTCCCCGCAGATCGCCTTCCAGCAATTCCTCGCGCATGGGGATGAGCGATCCCAACTCATATGCGGTCCATTCGTCGGGGCTTTCCAACTCACCAAATTGAATATCAAGGATATCATAGTCTTTGTGCCGGGTGAATGTGACAAGGTCATCGAAATCGTAGCCCTCAATGAGATCGGCGGGCAAGGTACCATGTGGGAAACGGAAAGCCAGTTGAGGCGAACCCCAGTTGGCCCAATAAAGAAAGCCGTCGAAGAACTTGCGAAGCACGTCGATGGGATCATGCTTGAAGTCACCCCAATGATATTCGATAATAGCATGGGTGGAAGTCGCTTCAATATGACTGGAAAGGCCGTTGACCTTATCGAGTTGCTCTCGTGTCAACGGTTTGTCGATGGTCATAAATTCGTAACGTTGATATTCACTCATTTCTGTTGCCCTCTATAGAATGTCGTTATTTGCTGGTCTTTCTGGCACCTTATTGTACACAAAAAACAGATTTCTGGCTATCGTTTGTTCATGGATTTCAGGTGGCCTCACCCATTTTTCTGTGGACGTGAACGTAGCATAGGACTCTTTTCTTATGGTATTCTGTACCTGTTGACGAGTTTCTCGAAGATTTCGCGTTTCTCTGGTAGAAATACCAGTGAAGGGTTCCGTTGCCCGAGGGATCATTTTTACGAGATGTTTCTATCCCATTAAGCGAAACCTTCTAACATCGAAAGATATAAATGCTTTGATGCATGTTCTTATTCCAGGAAGCAGGAGTGCGGCTATGATAAGTTGCATAAAGATAACCGATGCTGATGCGTATAACGCTTCTTGCGGCACAAAAAAAACCTCCACGTTTCTGGATAGGATACAGTTAGTTTTCCCCGTTCTTCACATGACAACCCGGATCAATAAGCAAGCAGGCGATGTTTGCAGCCTCGTTATCCCTCCTCGCAATACCCCCCCCCAGGTAAGTAGATTTACATGTTTAAATGGAAATTCCAAAAAGGGCGGAAATGGATCAAAGCCTGGGGAGTCGAAGCCTGATAAGTCAAAGACAGAGGAGAAAGAGAGAGAAGGCGACAAAGGAAAACAGCGGGTGAAGAAGCCAAAGAGAGGAAATTTAGCATCTTCTATCCTGCAAAAGAGCAGGGTTTTGTCTGGACTAGGAGTGGTCGTTTTGAGATGGTTCTATTGATGGAGGGACTTCCTGGTTATGCTGATCGGCCAGTAGATCGGTCAGGTTGCTCAGGCTCTGTATAGTATCAGGATGGGTTGAGCCTAGGGTTTGTTCGTGGATGAGGAGTGATTGCCGCAAAAGTGTTTCCGCGCGTTCCATGTTTCCGGTCTTTCGGTACAGTTGTCCCAGGTTATTGAGCACGCTCGCGACATCAGGATGTTCCATTCCCAGAGCCCGTTCGTATATGTTCAGAGCCCGCTGATAGAGTTCCTCTGCATGTTGGTATTGTCCCTGTTTTGTGGCAAGGAAGGCCAGGTTATTGAGAAAGAGGGCCACATCGGGATGCTCCGACCCTAGAGCCTGTTCCCCAATGTTCAATGCCTGTTGGTAGAGTGCTTCAGCTTGTTGGTAGTTGCCTTGTGACTCAGCGAGATCAGCTAATTTATTGATACTGTGAGCAGTATCAGGGTGCTTCTCTCCATAGGTTTGTTCACTAATGCTCAACGCTTGCTGATAGAATTCTGTGGCACGTTGGTAGTTGCCCTGTGTCTCAGCGAGCGTACCCAGACCGTCTAAAGGATAGAGCAGGTCAGGGTGGTTGGCGGGTAAGGTGCGTTTGTAGATAGAGAGAGCACGTTGATACGCTGTTTCGGCTTGAGAATAGTGCCCCTGCTGATAGTGCATCAATCCGAGATTGTTCAATGTGCTGGCGACATCAGGGTGATCGGAGCCTTTCGAGTGTTCTTCCAGGGAAAGGACACGCAGGTAGAGATGCTCGGCCCGTTGATACTCACCCAGATCCCCATACAGCATTGCAAGGTTATGTATACTCTCGGCAGTTTTGGGATGGTCCGGGCCAGCTTCCTGTTCTCGCAGCGTCAGAGCGCGTTGATGGAGATCCTGAGCATCTTGATAGCGGGCCTGTCGTTGATAGAGGAGCCCTAGAGAATTGAGAGTCTGGGCTATGGCCAGGGAATCTTTACTGTGATGGCGCTCCTGGAGGTGGAGAGCCTGAGTGAGATAGGTTTCGGCTTCGGGATAGCATCCGCGTTGGTAATAATAGAACCCCAGGCGTTCTAAGAGCAGACCGCCTTCTTTTAAGGTAATCTGGAAGTCATTAATCAAGGTGGCGCAATGTAGAGCCTGAGGTAGATATCGTTCACAGCCTTCCCAGGTCCTGAAAAGCACTGCCGGGAAGGTGGAATTGAGCAGACGGACTGCCTGAAGCGCCAACTGGTGCTGTTGTTTTTGCGAGAGTGCCTTTTTGAGGATGGCTTGCACGATACGGTGCATGTTGAGTGTTGTCGTATCCGCCTGGTGGTGGACAAGCGAGAAGCGTTGGAGTGTGGCGATAGCGGCATCTAAAAGGAGAGGATCAAGGGCAAGTGTGTGTAGAGTACCATTGAGTGAAGAGGCTCCATGCAAAATCATTTCATCGGGGAGAGCATCAGGATGCAGAAAGGCGAAGAAATACAGCAGTTCAAGGGCAGCAGGGTTGATCTGGGCGATCTTTTCAAAGGTCAATGCAAGCGTGGTCGTAACTGGATCTGGATGATCGTTGGCGAGTCGCCCTCGCATTCCTAAAAAGGTTGCTTGCCGTTCCCGATAGAGTGTGAGGTATGAGGCGAGAGTGCGTTGGGTTTCCTCGATATAGGCACCAGCTTGATCAAGGGCGAGGGGATAGCCTTCGACTTCCTGCGCAATCGCCACGGCTGAGAGGAAGTGGGCTTCTGAAGCATCGTCGCGTGTTCCCTGCTCTGGAATGATTTTGGCGCGTCGGAGCAACAGTAATGCGCCTTCATTGATGGTCATCTGATCGACAGCGACGGCGGAGGCAAACGATCCAGTTGCCCGCGAATGGGTGATCAAGAGCACATGACCATTGCTGTAAGAAGGAATGAGCTGGTCTGTAATGAGAAAATCTTCCAGGTTATCGAGTACCAATAACCACCTGTCGTGATGTTGCAACCAGCGTTTTATGGCAGCGAAGCGTTGCTGCTCATCAACGTTATCCTGTGCAGGGATGCCAAGTTGATGAGCAAGAGAGAGAATATCAGAACTTAAAAGCTCATGGGGAGTGGCATGCAGCCATAAGACAACCTGGTAGTCATGTTGATAGCGATGGGCATATTCTATGGCAAGGAGCGTTTTGCCTATTCCTCCCAGACCATGAAGTGCCTGAGTTCGTGTCTGCCCTGCCTGCTGAGTAGTGAAGTAGCGGTGGAGCGTTATGAGGGTATCTTCTCGGTCTGTAAAAAATGGACTTCGTCTGTAGGGAAGAGTGCAGAGGGGAAATTGTGGTCGCTTCACTGGTGCGTATGGGTCCGTCAATCGGCGAGCAAGTTTTTCGACCACCTGGTGAATACCGTTCGCAACCTCTTTCAGAGCGGTATCCAGATTGTCCCAGACACTCACCGCTCTGCCATTGAGAGGAAGGAGATTATGCTCTTCGAGAGGGAGACCTTTCAATTCAGTTGGACGTAAGAGAACCGGGATGATGGGTGCTGCCCTCAAGATGCTCTGTTCCCGGGCATATTGCATTTCCACTTCGAAGCACTGATCCGAGTCAAAAAAATCGGCACTGATGAGCAGCACGATAATATCTGCTGTACTTATATAGGCTTTAATGATGTTTTTGAAATCGCTACCAGCGCTGATTTCACTATCGTACCAGATGTCAATGAGTCCTTGCCGCCTCAAGCTACTCAAGTGTGTGCGCAGTTTTTCAAACAAGGTGCGGTCCTCAGCAGCTGGAGCAAGTGAGAAAAAGATTTTGATGGTCTCTGAAATCTGTGAAAGAACCATGGGTGTACCTACCTGTTTTCTCAACGTTTGAAATGAAAAATTGCTGCGAATGAAAAAAGAAGCGTGGCTCCTTTTCTGCATTTTAACATATATTGGTAACTATGTATGTAATAAGGGTCTTATACTGCACACTTTTCGTGCTCTAAGTCTTGACGGATAGTAAAGGGTGAACCTGAAGAGAGGTTCACCCTTTTTGTATTGTTTCTGGAGGTAGTCCTTAAAGGTTTGTAAGCGATGCTGTCATGCGCGTCCACATCCGGTGAATGTACATCCGGCTAGCCACCGTGTGGCACCAGACTCGTACGCGCCGATGTCTGGTGCGCTGCCGACGTAGTGGTTGGTGATTCCTGGAATGATGGTACCTGCGTTGATGGCTGGTGAGCCAGCTTGCAGCGAGTAGTCGCCGGTGGATGGGTTGACGTACTCAGGATTGGTACCAGTTCCACTATCGCTAAGAGTAGTGACGAGGTTCGTCTTCTCGATGGGTTTGCCGCCAGAGATGTAGCCGTACTCCTGCCCACGCGGATGGTAGCCGTCAAGAATATTATTTTCGACGACCGTGTTCGCTACGTAAGAGGACGTGGCGAAGTAGTTGAAGATCGTGTCGTTCTTGCCTGCGACGATAGTGTTGTTCTCGATGCTGCCTGTCAGGTAGGGCAGATTGGAACCAGGGGGGGAACCGTTGGTGTGGCCACCGAAGTTGATCCCATTGCCGCCGTGGTTGATGTTTCCGGTGCCCTTCAGGCCCCAGATCACGTTGTGGTCGACACTCACGTCGTAGGTACCATTATCGAAGTGGATGCCATTGCCAGTATTCGCGGGATCATGAATCCGGTTGTGGTCGATACGGGTACCAGCCAGCGAGGTGTCGCAGCAGACATAGATGCCACCGAGATCAAAGGCGATCTTTGCGTACCCATAAATGTTGTTGTAGGCGATGCGCATGTTTTTGTAGCCAGCATTTGGATAAGCGTTTGTGTCCATGTTAATGGCATCGCGCCCGATATTATACAGGGTGTTGTCTATAATGCTGTGGTTGCTGCTGCCCACTTCGATGGTTATCGCAGCGGTATAGGTACCGCCGTAGCTCACGTCATGGATCAGGTTGTTGCTAACCGTATGTCCCGACCCTCTGAGGTTTACTCCATTGCCAGCCGACAGCTGCAGGGTGCTATTCTTAAGTGTGTCATTCGTGCCGTGCAGCAACACCCCACTGTCGAAGCGATGATTCGCGTCGTAGATGCCGGCGAAGGGCAGAGTAGCGTCATACTGAGCGGTTTGCCAATGTGACAGGTATTGTCCGTTCACTTCGTTCAGCACGATGTTCTGACTACTATCGTCGGTGGTCACGGTCGTGGCCCAGAGGTTAATTTTCGTAACGTTAATGTAGCCCTGACTGTTCAGGTCGAAGCCATAGTTGCGAGTCTTTGCGGATACACCGGTTGGCATGCCGCCACCAGGTGCCCAGAGGTAGAGTTCATGTGCGCCCGCGTCGTAGAACCACTCGTTCTCAGCGGTGAGGAAGGCCTTCTTGCCGACCAGGCGAAATTTGTTATCGTTGCCGCCGCCTGGCTCAACTTTGGCATCACTCTCGGGGAAGCTGATATTGAGCGTCTTGTTGCTGCCGTTGAGATTTCCTCCGGTGACTGTTGCGGAGAGGGCGACCCAACCGCCAGCGAAGTAGGCGACTGCGCCGGTCATATCACCAAAGGCTGGGAAGCTATTGTAGGTCAGTGTGCCAGCTATGGTAGTCGTGCATGGTGCTTTCGAACAGGTGGCTCCTGAGCTACGCGTCGAACCCCAGCCACTCGTGATGAACTCCTGGCTCCAGGGATCTGCGCTCGGCGCGGGGTAGGCAGCCTCGGGTGCCATCGTGCCGTTTATGAAGACCTGGTTGGCCCACAGGTCTGTGTCGGATGGATACTCCGTTGAACTGTAGGGCTGTGCTGCCGTGCCAGAGAGCATTACTGCCGCCTTGTAGATATGGCCGCTGTCGAGTGTCCAACCGCTGACCGCATTGGTACCATCGATAGTCACGCTAGCATCAGGTGCAGATGTGAAGGTGATGGGTGCACCAGCGGTGCCCGAGTGTGCCGGTGTGACAGTCTCGTGGTAGACACCAGCCGCGATCTGGCATGTGTCACCGGCGACCGCGATGGATGCGCACTTCTGGATTGTTTCGAACGGGGCAGTCGCCGACGTTCCTGCATTCGCGTCGTTGCCATTGGTGGCGATGTAGTAGGTTGTACCTGCAGCATGGGCAGATCTGGTAACAAAAACACTGGCTGTAGCCGTTATGACCAGACATAAGGTCATAAGTGCTATAAAAGTTGCCTGTCGCGACCTTGCGAACGTTTGCATAAAATCCTCCTATCAAGAAGCTCTTACTGTAAAAGAGTGTGCTGGCCAGATCAGACCAGATGAAAGACTCAACAATGAGTCCCGGTATGTCTTTTTAGCAAGAGAAAATGTCATCGCTTCCTGGCAAACAAAGTATAGTCACAAGCTAGCGGGCTGTCAACGCTCATTTGTTGTTGTCATTGCCATTGACAGCACCATAGTAGATTGTATCTGCAGCATGAGCCAGATGCAGGGAAACGAAGCCCGCAAAAACGCTGGCTGTCAAGAGTATGCCGAGAACGGGCATTACTTTGAGCGTTGCTCGCTGCACCATTGCTGCTCGAAACATAGCATTCTCCCTTGGAATGTCATAATCTCTTGCGCTGAGATGTAGTCAGACGATTTTTATTTTGACAGTCCGACCTCGACCAATGGTCTGCACAACATGCGCAAAAAAGGCCATCTCCTTCGAGGCCAGAGGGAACAGGAGATGGGCGAATCAGAAAAAACGCCCATGCACTTCGTTCATAATAGGCCGCGCTACTATTTCGATTTTTTCCAGCTATCTAATTGCGTCTGCGTCTCTTTTACGATGTCGTCAATGCCTGCCTGCTTGAGCGCCGAAAGGAATTGCGAAACACCTGTGGTGGGATCGACGAGGCCCTTAGCAACTGGTGCTTCATATTGTGTGATTGCTGCACCTACCTGCGCCACTTGCGTTTTTACGTTGGTGGGATCAAACGCAAAGCCCATCGCAACCGATACGGGAGCCTGCTGATTCAATCCTTTTGACGTTTGCCAGACATTGGCAGCTGCCTCCGTCTGATCCGTGTAGTAACCGTTAAACTGATTCCCAAATTCCCAGTCGGTGCTAGGGTCGTACTGGCTATTTGCCGGGACCGTGATGTACCCGAGCTTTGGATCAGCCAGAGTATAATCCTTGCCCACAATACCATGGCAGATGAGATTGTAGACCGTTGGATCACTATTTATGATCTCCAACAACTCCATTGCCTGTTGCGGGTGCTGGCTACTGCGAGCAATGCCGACCAGGCCGGATACAACAGCCGAAGTGTCCAGGAACGGTGTCATCAGCAATGCCTGTACCTCGTCGTATCCATAGATGGTCTTGAACTTGCCATATTCTTCCGGGCGAGCCTGGTCGAAGACAAAGGCATACTTGCCAGCCTTGTAGGCAGACTGCGAATCGCTGACTGAGGGAGGATTCTTGAGATAGTATCCTGCATTAAACCACGCACGCACTTGCTTAGCATCAGCGAGAAACTCCGGAGTATCATAGTGGTTATATGCAGTCAAGCTGGTGTCGGTATACTTGACGCCAACACCCAGGCCGCCAGCTACTTCGTCCACACCATGCGTTTCCGGGTTATAGATGGCACCAGTGCCTGTCGGCTGATTATCCGAAAGGATCGGAGTGATCCCCGGTTCTTTCTGTTTCAGGAGAGCCAGGATTGGCGTCAGGTCCGCATAGCTTTTCACTGTGGTGAGATCGATATTATATTTTGTGGCGAGATCTTTGCGCAGGAGTGCTCCCCACATTTTGGGGAACAATTGCTGATTGGGAATACCATAGAGTTTCCCATTGACCCGCGCTGCATCAAAGATCGCCGCAGACATACTGGCCTTCAACTTAGGTGCATATTGGGTTAACAGGTCATCCAGAGCGAGCAAATTTCCCTGAGCAACATTATTATAGAAATCGTTGATCCACGATGCGGTGAAAAGAGCATCCATGGGTTGGCCGGAAGAAAAACGCAGCGTCATCTTCTGGGTGTAGGATGCTGAGTCAATGTTGTCGAGCTTGACTGACAGGTTCTTCGCTTTCAGAGCAGATGTGGCATTAAGCGCACTCTGGACCGCCTGCACCCCCTGGGAAATATCGGCGTAGGTCATAAAAGAGAACATGACGGTTGTGGGTCCGCTCGCGGTAGTGGATTGCGCTGCCGAGCCACAGGCAGCAAGAAATCCTGTTGGCAAAGTGGATGCAGCAGCTACTGTGGCTGCTGTTTTGACAAAGGTACGCCTGCTGATGCCACGTGAGACAATTTGTTTAGCTGCGTTGGATAAGTCTTGCATGGACAATTCCTCCTTGAGAAAAATAAATTCACGAAAAGCATTCTGGGTACGATCCCAGGAACATCATTTTTTCTGTATGCAGGTGCGAATACTGTTGCAGGGAGACAATCTCACCTCCTTTTTCTTGTGGCGCTTAATCTCCTTTGACGCCACCCAGTGTGATTCCGTTGATAAAATAGCGCTGGATGAACGCGAATGCGAACACAATCGGCCCAATCGCCAGGATCGCCATAGCCATACGGACGCTATCGGTCGGAAGTTGGACACCTCCCATTTGCGAACTGGCCGCGATGGCATCGATGTTGGTGATCAAGCGGTAAAGTAGATATTGTAATGGGAAGAGTTTAGCATTATCGATAAAGAGCAGCGACAACCACCAGTCATTCCAGTACAACAGCATACTGAAAAGCCCGACGGTCGCCAGCGAAGGGGTAGAAAGTGGTAGCACAATCTGAAAAAAGGTGCGCCATTCACCCGCCCCATCGATCCTGGCAGCTTCCAGCAATTCCTGCGGCAGGCGCGAGAAGAAGGTACGCAAGAGCAACACGAACCAGGGCACGACCAGGTAAGGCAGGATCAGAATGATCAGGGTATCCTGCAGATGCAGATAGTCGGTCACGAAGATGTAGAGTGGCACTATTCCAGCATTAAACAGCATCGTAAAGAAGACATAAAACGAGAGTGGTTTGCGCAGGCGAAAATCGGGGCGTGAGATGGGATAGGCCAACAACGCCATCACAAAGACGCTGACCAGGCTACCAACCACAGTCACGAAGATCGAGACGCCATAGGACTGGGCAAGCTGAGCAGGGTCTTGCAAAATATATTGATAAGCAAAGGTACTGAACTTCGCCGGGATCAGACTATATCCGTGCGTGATAAGTGAGTTCTCATCGGTAAACGAAGCGGAGAGCACCACTAAAAGCGGAGAGACAAATGCAACACTCATGAGTACAAAGGCGAAGTGAATCAGCAAACGGGTCAGATCCAGCCGCGACTGACGCTTTTTTACCTGCGCAGGCACTGTTTTCACTGGCAAAGCAGGGACGATAGACATAAGACAACTCCTTATACTTCTGAATGTCTCTTTTGACCCATCTGATGGGGTGACATTAGAAAATAGCTTTATCGGGATCGATCCGGCGCACAATCCAGTTTGAGATCAGTACAAGCATAAATCCGATGATGGCCTGGTAGAAACTGGCTGCAGCGGCCATTCCGACATCGCCCAGACTGGTGAGAGAGCGAAACACAAAGGTATCGATGACATCGGTCGTGGAGTACAGCAACGGATTATTCAGGGTCGCCTGATAGAATAGTCCAAAGTCCGCATAGAAGATGCGCCCGATAGAGAGCAATATATTGATAATAATCAACGGAGAAAGTAAGGGTAAGGTAATCGCGCGAAATTGCTGCCACCGATTAGCGCCATCCATGCGTGCAGCCTCGTAATATTCTGGATTGATGCCCAGAATACCAGCGAAGTAGACGATACTCCAGAATCCCACATTTTTCCAGAGGTTCACGATAGTCAAGATCACTGGCCAGTATTGCGGTGAAGCATACCAGTTCACCTGAGGCGCATGCAGCGAAGCTGCCACATGATTGACCATGCCATTATCTGCGTTGAGCAAAGCAAAGATAAAATAGCCCACCAGCACGTATGAGATGAAATATGGGAAAAAGAGCACTGATTGATAGAGCTTTCCCAGCCACGGTACACTGTCGCGAATTTCGTGGAGCGACACCGCGATGGCAAGAGCAACGATGAGTATAGTGACAATAAATATCGCATTCAGCATAACTGTGTTGCGGGTGGCATTGAGGGCAATAGAAGTCTGAAAGAGATAGGCAAAGTTTTGTAATCCTACCCAGGTGCTTCCAAAGATACCTTCATAGGGATGAAAATCCTCAAAGGCAATAACCAATCCAACTAAAGGAATATAATTGAAAACGAGCAATAGGAGGAGGCCTGGCAGCATCATTAATAGTAAAGAGAGCGTACTGCGCGTATTTGTGCGCTTCCTGGAGCCTGTGCGTGTGCCAGAGGAGGGGTCTTGTTCCTGCCTCTCCAAAGGGGAAGGCTTGACACCTGGCAGTAGCCCTGCACCACGAGAGGGTTGTTTCTGAGATTTAGTAACCATACATCCTCGTTGTTTCTGAGACTAGAAATAACGCCACATTGCGTCTCGCATCGGGGGTCAAAGCTCTACAAAAACAGGTTTCACTGAACCACCGCTGTCGATGCGCGTGTGACAAGGTGGACAGGTAACATAGACTGCATAACGATTGTATTTGGGCGCGTGACACGATCTACCAGGCGCTGGATTGCAACCATTCCTTTCTGTTCCGGTGTCCCCTCGATGGTCGTTAAAGGCGGATGGGATAAAGCTGCCCCTTCATGATTATCAAAGCCAACCACGCTGATATCATCAGGAACGCGCAAACCTGCAGCGTTGAGTGCACGAATAGCCCCCAGAGCCACATTGTCGTTCATGCAAAATACCGCTGTAAATGGTACGCCTCGCTCCAGCAACTGCTGCATCGCCCATTGACCCTCTTCAACGGTTAGATCACTTTGAACGCGCACAAATAATTCAGGCTGATACACGATCTCCGCATCATTCAATGCAATGCGATAGCCGTCAAAACGAAGTTGCGTAACATAAGCGGCGGTGGTACCAATACAGGCAATAGAGCGATGTCCCAACGAGAGTAAATGCTTCACTGCGAGCTTTCCCCCATAGAAGTCGTCGGACACGACGGTATCTATAGAGAAAATAGAAGGAATACGCGGCTCGACCAGCACTAATGGAATTTGGAGTTGGTGAACACCCTCGATGATCTCACGCGATCCATAATTGATCAGTATGAGTCCATCAACAAAGCCACGCTCAATGGAAGACTTTAATTGCTCTAACCCCTCAACGCTATCATCAACCACGTTATACATTAAGTGAAGATCATTCTCGGCGCAGACCTTTTGAGCGCCACGTAGCACGGTATAGTAATAAATCTCTTGCAATGCTTGCGTGTTGTGCATGGGAGGAATACACAGCATGACACTTTTCAGTGTCATCTCTGCCTTCCCTACCGTGGCCATCCCTTGTCGCTTTTTGGTACATAAATGTAGCCCAACTCATCGATTGCCTGCAAAACGCGAGCACGGATCTCTTCATCTACATTTGGTTTGTTATTCAATACCCGGATGACCGTGCCTACCGATACCTGGGCAACGCGGGCAACGTCGTAACTGGTTACATTCGAAGAATTTACACTCATACTTATTTACTTCCATACTTTATCGGCAATAGCCTTCCAGTACGAGAAAACACTTTTCCAGACATCGTTCTCTCCTCCTTTTCTCTGCACTGCGATATACAGACGATGAACTTATCAGTAAGTTTAAGCAAAAATGTCGCATATGTCAATAGTATACTCATCAAATTTTGCAGAGTAGCCCTACAATACTTGTAAATAGCCCGTTTCAATGGTATAGTTACCTACACAAAAGTACATGTGCGCCTCTTCAGCATCATGGAGCGCTTTGCTGCTTACCAAATTATTGTGATATACATATGGTGAGTATTCGGTGCACATAACAAAATATTGGCTCTCCGTCCTTTGGGAGAAAACGTTGGGAAACTGGGTAGGGGCGTCACCTTGCGTGCGCCCGCGTGCCAGGAGACAGCGTTCATCGGGAAACGGGCGCACGCAAGGTGACGCCCCTACCCAGTTTCTCCGGAAGGATGCAGGCCCAAATATTTGCGCAATGTTTAGCGGCACAATACAGCATCCTTCTACCAGCGTTTTTATTGGCTCAACAAAGGAAACGTGCAAACCATGACAAGGATCATTGTGAGTTATGACTCACGCGCAGTGACCATCAATGGGAAGCGAACACTGTTGCTTAGCGGAGCAATCCATTATCCTCGCAGTACCCCCGCTATGTGGCCGGAGCTTATGCAGCGTAGCCGGAAGGCGGGTTTAAATACGATTGAGACCTATGTTTTCTGGAATTTGCACGAAGCTCAACGGGGCGTGTTCGACTTCTCTGAACGGCTGGATCTGCTCCACTTTTGTAAGGTAGCTCAGGAGCATGGGCTGTATGTGATTTTGCGGGTGGGGCCATACATCTGCGCGGAAACCAATTATGGTGGCCTCCCAGCATGGTTACGCGATGTTCCTGCTATACAGATGCGCACCTTCAACCAGCCCTTTATGCACGAAATGGAACGCTGGGTGCGTATGGTGATCGAGTATCTGCAACCCATGTTCGTATCCAATGGCGGCCCTATTATTCTCCTCCAGTTGGAGAATGAATATAACAATATTGCTGAGCACTATGGAGAAGAGGGCCAGCGCTATTTACAGTGGGTTTCGGACCTGGCAAACACGCTTGATCTGGATATCCCTTCGATTATGTGCCTGGGCGCGGCACCTGGAAGCCTGGAAACTATTAATAGCTTCTATGGTCATTTACAGATTAATGAACATAGATCACGCCATCCTGACCAGCCTGCTCTCTGGACCGAAGATTGGCCTGGCTGGTACGATACCTATGGCTATGCTCATCGTGCCCGTTCTTCTGAAGATTGCGCGTATGCTGTGGCACGCTTCATCGCAGCCGGAGGCACGGGCGTCAACTATTATATGTGGCATGGAGGGACGAATTTCGAGCGTTCAGCAATGTATCTGCAGACGACAAGTTATGATTTTGATGCTCCACTGAACGAGTACGGTCTTCCTACCACTAAAGCACAGCACCTGGCTCATCTTCATACTATCCTACATGAATATGCCGATCTATTGGTCACACAAGAACGTGCCACTGCACAGATGCTGGGTACGCAGCAATATGCCTATATCTATACTCACCATAATAAAGAATTGATCTTCCTGTGCAATGATGCGACAACGGACGCAGCGGTAACATTCGCCGCACAGCATTTCATCTTACCTGCACGCTCTGTATCTCTGACCAGTCGTGGACAACTCTTATTGAATACCACTGCGGTGAACCCTGAACATATCATCCAACAGCATAGAGAACTTCATCCCGATCTGATTACCCACCTGAGCTGGTATGCAGAACCCCTACCCGCACAGTGGCTACCTGCGCTGCAAAGAGGAAGGAAGGTCGCTGCTACGCCGATTGAGCAATTACTTCTTACCCAGGACAGGACTGATTACTGCTGGTACACGACCGACCTGACAGTTTCGTCTGAACAGGCCGGAGCAGGAACTTTGACGCTGGAAGGAGTTGCAGATATCGCGCATATTTTTGTGGATGGGCAGTTGCAGGCCACCTCACAACTCCCTCTGGCTGAAGATCGCGGTCTCCTCAATGGACCAGGGTTTACCCAGTTATTCCCACTCACGCTCGCAGAAGGGAGACATACTCTCTCTATTTTTACCTGTGCATTGGGGCTGATCAAGGGTGATTGGATGCTTGGAGGCCAGAACATGGTCGAGGAGCGGAAGGGTCTATGGGGACAGGCATGCTGGAACAACGATCCACTTCCGGGACCCTGGACGATGCAACCAGGTCTGATGGGTGAACGTGCAGCCCTCTTCGCCGCTGGCGGAGCACTGGTTTCCTGGCAGGAACGTTGGCAAGAAGCGACAGGACGATCATTGAGTTGGTGGCGCTTCACCTTTCCACGCCCTCAGACAAACGCACCCTTGGCTGTGGATCTTACAGGGATGAGCAAGGGTATGGCCTGGCTCAATGGCAGATGCATCGGGCGCTACTGGCTTGTTGCTGGCACACGAGAAGAACTTTTGCCATGGCAACTCCCTTCCGTTCATCTGCAACGCATCGGTACTCCCACACAACAGTTCTATCATCTTCCTGTTGACTGGCTTCAGGAAGAAAATGTCCTGGTGCTTTTTGATGAACTGGGAGGCGATCCCGCGCAGGTCTGTATCAGTTCAGTACTTTCGCTCAATGGAACTTCTCTTTCCAGGACAGACATGCCTCTACAGGTCGACGCGAAAAATTGTAGCGTCCCCCCAACATCGCCCCAATCTACTATCCCTGCTGGCTGAGCAACTGACAATGCTGCTTCTCCTGCAGGGATAGTGGTTTCGTAGGACGCGTTGCTTATCGATGTTGGTGTTACTATTCAGTACTAAAGACCAAATGCATACATCTTACCATCCTTATTGCCTGCAAAGAGCATGCCTTCAGCCACAGCGATACCGGTCCAGAACTCCGAACCAGTATTCACACTCTTAAAGGCGTAGGTGTAGAGAGTGTTCCCGTTCGATGGGTTGAGCAGATTGATCGCGCTGCCGTATCCAACGCCTAGTACACCAGGGAACTCGACGAGTGGTCCTAAGACGGGGTAATACAGGCATTTCCGCCAAATAAATGCGCCAGTTGCTGGGTTGAGTTCATTCACCGTCCCTGGGCAATTTACGCCATTCAGCGTTGTCTGACCACCAGCCACATAGAGATGCGTACCATCAAATGCAGCGGAGGAAATGTTGCCCCCTTGATTTACGCCACACTGCGGACAATCAGAGCTCAATGCGAGCGATTTTGTCCAGACTGGTCCAGCTGCCAGATCATTCTCGCGGAAGGCATAAAAGGTGCCATTTTTGTTGATTGCGCCGACGTAATTCACGCCGTTCGCAGAGAATGGGGTCACCGAAGCACCAAAATCGTAATCGAGTGCGGTACTAATTGGCACATGCCAGTAGCCCTTCAGTGCGAGGGTTGCCGGGTCGAATTCCAGGATGGCGAATCCGTACTTCTCGGTGGTTGAGCACGTTCCAGGATTGCCAGATGTCAGGTAAAGGTTGCCATTGATAATCGAAGGCGTGCTCCATACGCCAGAACCAATACAACCGGATGGAACGGTATTGAAGGTTGCCTGGATCTTGCCGGTGGTGGCATTTATCTTAATCACCTGACCAGGGATAACAGGGCAGTCTTCTACAGAAGTGATACCGAGATACAAACTGCCATTGTAGAGAGTGGGTGAACCCCATTGCAGAACGTTGGGCGAGGGCGTACTCCCAATATCCGTTTTCCAGATGATGGCTCCCGTTTTGGCATTGAGGGCCACCAGATTGTCATGCCCATCGGCATTGATGTTACCGCCGGCTCCGACATAGAGCACCGGAGTTGATCCAATGGTTCCTATCGTTGGAGTACCGGCGATCCCTGCGGTGAGACATCGGCTCTTTGTTATGCCAAGTTGCCTCTGCCACAGAAGTTTCCCTGCTGTGGAATAAGCGGACTCCAGGCCATCCCATGAACCCCAGTAGACAACGCCTTTGGAGATGACTGCCTGTGAACTGATGGTCTGACTTCCAAGAGACCACTTCAGTGCCAGTTTCCCCACATTGGACGCTTTGAGCGTCGTTTCTGTGCTCTGATAATTGGTGTGCTGGATACTGCCGAGATAGGTAGGCCATTCATCGATTGCTGCTGCTTTGGCACTATGCAGAAAGGTCGTTGAGAGGAAGAGCGCACTACTTAGCGCCAGGAGTAGGAACAGTGATGTTCCAACAGAAATAAACTTTCTTCGATGCATGAAAACCTCATCCATTCTTTTCACGCTACACTTGTCGTGCGTTTTTTCGAAGCTTCTCACTTTTAAGAATCCTTCTTGAGTTAAGAATATAATGAAAAGTGCATATTGTCAATATACTTTACGATATGAAACTGTTCACTTTATGGTGTGAAACTGTTCAGACCTGGCCTGAGGATCTTTAAGGAAGATTTTGTTGAGAGAGCAAGGAAACATTGTCGGAAGGGATTGAGATGTTGAGCAATCCACGTTCCAAAGAGGCTGGCAAGACTCATACGCGTTTGACTGCATTTGGGAGAGCGTGTTCCCCTTTTCTTAGGAGAGTGAATGTCTCTCCTAGCCGAAGGGAGAGACATTCACATTGAGAACATCGTGAGATCGCATGCCTACCTTGTCAGGGCTGAAACCCGCGCAAAAAACGCCTGCTTGGTAGCAGTGTTGATCGACCAGTTGGTTGGCGGCGCTTGAAATCCATCGTGATAGTTGTTCGAACCCTGTTCGTAATAGCCCCAGGAAACGCCAGCGAGAACGGCGGCGTTCATATTGGCAATACTAGTGGAGTCCTCGTTGAAGATGATTGGCTTGGGTTGAGCCTGGTACGCAGGTGTTGCCCGTATCGCGTTGATCAGTGCCTTCACCTTTGCTGGAGTCAGGCCATTACCATGCACCGTGATGAAGTCCTCTTGCTTTATTACGGCGGCAGGTGGGACCTGGCCTGTGAAGCTGACCGAGACCTTGAGATGCCCCTGCGCTCGTTGTTGTGCCTGAGCAATAAGCGTTGGCTCGCCTGCTGGTTGCAGGATCGGCCAGAAGCCAGGTTGGTCAACCTCATTGGCAATCTCTAAGAGCACGTTAGTGTAACCTTTCATCACCAACCAATCGACGATATTGTTAATTGCTGTTGGTATGGATGCTTGATTTACCCGCATGTCTTGTGCATGGTAGAAAAGGGAGAGATCGACCACGATCCCGTTGGAGTTGGCAGCCTGGATAAGCTGATCAAGACGGGTGAGCCAGGCTGGCTTGAGTGATCCATCAGCCTGAAAGGCGCTCGTGATGTTCTTCCCGTTGATGCTACTGCAGCTGGGGCATCCACCCTGCAGGCCCACCGTGATCATATGTAGCCCGTAGTGCGCATAGGAAGGTAGCGCAGCGATGAGTTCATTGGTGTTGCGCTGAGGATCCCACATATGGGTATCAGGGTATGCCCAGTGACCAACAGTGGCGGCATTCTCATCATCGAAGAGCCCCTGAATCATGCGACTATTGAGTAGTTCGCCCTGCACCGCTTTGCCAGGGTACGTGATCTGTCCATTGAGGAAAAAGTACGTTCCCTGGATAGAGACTGCGGCTGTGGTGGCAGCCTGTACATGTTGTGGGGTGTAGCTGAGCGTTGTTGTGAGACCAGCGACGAGGAGTCCGAGAATACAAAACGCTCGTAGGAGCGGCTGCGACAGCAGGACAGGGTTGCGCATTTTCATAGAAGAAAATACTCCTTTGTATCTTATAATAGGTTACCTGGTAATTTGTCTTTCCCCAGGAGGAAAGCGATAAATGATCTTGTCCGGACGATGTAGCGCTTGCACCCGTCCTACCTGTTTTCTAGATCAGGTAGGTGCAAACGCCACTTGAACTGCATTTCTGTGCTTCATTACCGCGTGAGGACAAAGAGATCGTTAGACGCGTCCGACCCCAAATTGATTTCCGACGCGGTTCACGGCACCAACGTTGAAATCTACCTCCAGCAAGTCCTCTGAAGGTGCCAGGGTACTGATACGACTATAGGTACTGGTGTTTATGACATCAGTCGAGAGTCCACTGCCTGTCGCATATGAGACATACGCAAAACGACCATCGATAGAGAACGTAATCCAGTGGGGATTGTCATGGCTCAGCCGTACCAGGTGTGTCTGCGTTGGCACCGTTGTCGTCATATTGAAGACATGGACATAAGGACTCCCAGTTCCTCTATCGTTGGCCCATACTTCGTGTTCATTGGGAGTCCAGGCAATTCCATGCAGGGCATTCTTATCTCCCGTCGTACCGGTGAAAGGGACCGTCGCGATCACTTTGCCCGTGGTGACATCACCTATCTGGAACCCGTATACACCGTATACATCATTGACGACGCGGGTATCTTCTCCATTCACCGAAAAGGGTGCAAGCACCTTGCTGCAGCAGTAGCCAGTGATGGTCTGTACGACTTTATTGGTCGCGGTTGAGGCAATGTACAGCGTACCAACGGGCGACTTTGTCTCCATGAATACGTATTTGCCATCAAGGCTGACGATTGTATCATGACTTTTCGTCGGCAGCGTGATCTGCGTCTTCACGGTGCCAGTGATGGCATTCACTACAAGTTCGTAAGGCGAGTGGGTGTCACCTTCATAGGTGGGAAGATACAGTGTTTGCCCGTCGGGGGTGAGGTTTCCACGGTCCACGCCTGGCGAGTGTAAGATCTTATCCCACAGAACCTTGCCAGTAAGCAGATCAACGCATGCTACATGACCATGATAGTTCAGGTTATACATCACATAGAACCGATGGGTCGGCGCTGCTGCAGTGACTCCTCTTACATCAGCAGTGCCTGAGAACACGCGGATCGTTTGCACGAAACGGTGTGCATTGTTGATATCGTAGACATCAATGGTTCCGTTGTCCAGGGCTTCGTAGATGAATTCACCAGTCTGCGCGGCCTGGGCACGAGCCCCTGCCGCAAAACTGCTTGTCGTAAAACTGCTTATGAGAACGAGAAGTAGTCCGAAAACGACGAGCTGAAATGGAACGCGTCTAGTGATCTTTCGCAATGTTGCCATGACAAATTCCTTTCTGTCTAGATGGTAGTAACGTACGTTGTTCTACCAGGATGCATGTAATCCTGCTTACACGCTATGAAGGTGATCAGGAGAAACGATGTTTCGCGCTACAGGTTCCTTCCTTATTCCGCGCTACAGTTCCTTCCTTAGTAATATGCCGCTATACCTTCTACCCCCTTTCTCAGAGAACTGTTGACCATAGACTTTATGTAAAAATGTTTCTAAGAACAATTTCTCTATTGTGTAGATGGTTCTTGTCTGATCTGGTGCTGTCATAAGCACCAGATCAGATAAGAAGACACCAGTAGACAAACGTATCCTTAAGCCAGGCTACTGCTGAAGGTATAGCTACCAGAACCAACACTGTAGGTCTTATAGCCGCTCTTCAGAGGCATCATGATGGTGGCTGTGGTGTTAACGGGTACCTGGACGCTTAACTGCACGGTTGAACCTGAGCGCGTCCACGAGCTACTCGCCGGGCCGTAAGGGGTATTGTACGTACTGGTCGCCTGGGTGAGGCTCCCGACGACTGCCGGGCGAATAACCAGTTTGTTATAGGCGACCGCATCGGAAGCAGGCTGGAGACCGCCCGCATCAAAGCTAAGCCATTCGTTGAGGGCACCCAGCATGAAATGATCTTGCGAATTCTTCCCATTGACGCCGGTCCAGAACTCGAGCAGCGATGTAGCACCATGTATGACCTCGTACCCATAGCTGGGATAGGTCGTCTGGGTAGCAACGGTATAGATGACGTCGCTGCGGCCACCATTGGCTAGAGCACGGAACAAAGCGGGTAGTGCGATCTCTCCGACACTAACGTGATTGCCGTTTGCCTGGATAGTATTGACCAGATGCTGCACCACGGCCGCCTGGTATTGGGCAGGCACGACACCCATATCGAGCGCGAACGCATCGGCAGCCTCGGTCCCATTTGCATAGGTATTGTGGGCCGCAGAGAGATACTTCGCGTTGAAGGAACTTGCAATTTGCTGTGCAAGCGTGTTATAGGTTGTCACATCGCTTGTGCGACCAAGCACTGTCGCGATCTTGCTCATCTCTATCGCATCCAGATAATAGGCATATGTGGATGTGACACCTAGCGGAGTGGCGGCTTCGAGTGTGCCCCAGTCGCCGAGGCCATACGTGAGCAGGTTGCCGCTGGACCTCGATTGCAGGTATGCCAGGTAGCGTTGCATATTGGAGTAGTAGGTACTCAACGTCTGGGTATCGCCATACGTCTGATAGAGTTCCCATCCTCCCTGGATAATCATACTTCCCCAGTTCGGATCGTCACGGAAGGCTCCCCCGAAAATGGCATATTCAGGGGCGGTATCTGGGACGAGTCCGTTAGAAAGTTGGCTATCAGCCATGTTGCGGAAGAACTCGCGGTAGTAGGCAGCGACATCATACGCACGGCTCACCGACCCGAATTCAAGATGGTCCTGTTCGAGCCAACCAAGCTTCTCGCGATCGGGGCAGTCACTGAGCAGACTACCCATATTGTTCTGGATGGCCTGGTTAATGATGGTGTGAATTGAGTTGAGCAGCGAGTTTCCGGAGGTGAATGTACCGGCACTATCATTGGCTGTATTGAGTTGCAGACCTGTTAAGGTACTCGTCGTGGGTGCCGCTGGCAAGCCGGTGACCTGCACGTAGCGGAAGCCATGAAAGACAAAATCCGGATGCCACACCTCGGTCCCACTGCCGGAGAGGATATAGGTTTCGTAGAATGGCGCACTGACGGTGGCCTGGCTGATGGTGCCGTTGCTCCTGAGCAATTCGCCGGGCGTCATCGTGACCTTTGTTCCCGCAGTGCCCCTTTGACCTGAAGCTGTTCCCAGCCAGAGAAATTGATGCCGAAATCGAAGATATAGACGCCTGACTTGGGTTGTGTGATCTTGACCGGGTGCGAGTGTGCCGACCATCTGGACCGCCGGGACCATCTGTGCGCTGAGGACGGTCTGTGATGATGGCGCGGTCGTCTCGGTCGCTGCCTGCCATGAGCTCAGGTTCGCACCCGGATTCAGCCAGCCGGATGGGTTGAGGCGTGCATCGTAGTCTTCACCACCATACCATGTGGAGAAGGTGGTCGGGCCGAGCTTTGTGAGCCAGGAGGAGTCAGAGACGATGCGTGCCGTTGTGCCATCACTGTACTTCACTTCAAGTTGGGCAAGCATGCGTGGTGTGCTCATCGTTCCAGTGAACTTCTCATAGCGCCCAGGCGTTGCTGGGACGTTGGCGATGCCGTTCCCCAGTTGCACACCCAGCGTATTGGCCCCCTGTTGCAGCAATGAGGTCACATCATACGTACTGTAGATGACGCGCTTGAGATAATCGGTCTCGGGTGGCTGGAGCACGTCTTTGCTGATCGCCTGCCCGTTGATACGCGCATCATAAACACCCAGACCAGTGATGTATAAACGGGCGCTGGTAACTGGTTTCGCCATCGTGAACTGTTTGGCAAAGAGTGGAAGGGCACCAGAACTGGGGTTATTGATCCAATGGGCCAGCCAGTCCGATGGGCTAAGCAGTCCCATTTCCCATTGTGCGGTTGAACTCCATGCGGAAGGGTTTCCGTTCGTGTCCCATACCTGCACGCGCCAGTACACGTGCTCACGCGAGTGGAGCGTTGTTCCTGTGTAGGCGACATTGATCGAAGCGCTTGATGTCACCTTGCCGCTATCCCAGAGATCCGGGGTATTCGCGTTCAACAAGGCAGTGCTTGTTGCTACTTGCACCTCGTACGCTTGTTGGCTCTGATTCTGAGCCGACGAGGTAAGTTCCCAACTGAGTTGTGGTTTCATGTCATCGATGCCTAATGGATTCACGAGGTAGTCGACGCGCAGATCGCCCACTGCGAGGTTGGACGACTGAGCTTTGGCCGCAATTACCCGTAGCTGGGAAAATCCCATCGTGAAGGATAAAGCGGTGAAGATAAGAAGGATGGTGGTGATGCCAGAAGGCACGGGAAATCGTCGTAGATAATGTGTTGTCATTTCACAGTCCTTTGTTTGACGCCACGTTGCGGAAAAAGCTGAACAACTCATAGCGACGTCCTCCTGGACACATACAATATTGACGTGCCAGTTATAGCCGTCAGTGCTGTGTCTGACGTGCGAATCTTTCGCTCTGTCGGACGAAGCCCAACCTTTATGAAATCGCTCTCAATAAATAATAAATCACTAGAGATAATTTGTCAAGTGAGTTGACAGAGCGCATCTAGGGGTTGTGAATTATCCACTCTCCTCGCGCCTACGGCGCTCGCAAAAGGTTTTTATGGTGTGTTTTTCGGGCTCTGCCCGAAAAACACACCATAAAAACCCAAAAGGCCCGCGCAGCGGGCCAAAACACAGAGAAAAACGCTAATTCACAAGCCCTGCAGAGCGCATCTGAATCAATGGACGAACGCTACGTTCCGCTAAGAGCTTTCTCATGCTTCTTTCGCAGTGAAGTTGATGGTGACGAGGACTTTATTTTGTGCAATCGCGATGTTTGCCAGGTCTGGTGGTTGAATCCCGAAGTCCGTCATGTAGATGGTGCTGGTTGCCGTTCCCGTTATCGTTGTACCCACGACCTTCCCTTGTACGTCAAAGACCTCTTTGTTGGTTTTGCCATGCATTGTCAGGTTGCCAGTCAGTTGAAAATGAACGGTTTGTCCATCCGTGTAGCTCGTTGGTAAGCCTTGCGTACTGACAGAGACGAAGGTCGCATCAGGATAGGTGTCTGTTTGTAGTGTATTCTGCCGCACATAGTTATCGCGCATCTGCAAATCCGTTTGCAATGTACTCAAGTCGACTTTCACGTTCATCGCCGCAACGAGCGGCGCTGCGCCAGTTTGTATGTGGAAATTGCCCTGGACTGAGTGTGTCGTGCCAATCGCGTCATTATTCGGTTTATTTTGGAAGATCAGGTTTTCGTATACGCTATAAGATGCTGTGGTCTGGGCAGGTACAATCTGAAATGTCTGCAGATTGCTTGATGAAGTGGATGTTCCGGTTGCCGTAGCAGCTCCTGTCGCAGTAGGAGACAGGATGATGGGTCCGGATGCGGTATGGGTCTGCTGGACGCTGTTAGCGAAATGTGATGCGTACACGAATGTTCCAGCAACGATAATGACAAGAACAACAGCAATTCCGACTAGCCAGATATTACGTTTTTTCATAATTCCTCCTAAGGATACTTTGATTGAGCTCTGTTGTCTTTCTCGTGCACACAGAGCAAGCTCGACGATTATAAAAATGTGTCGTGGGAAACGAATGTGTTGTGGGAAATGTAAGCCGTTTCAAATGTCTATACTGATGGAGGTTACATGCTCCCAGCCCTCTCTTCCTTGTCACCGGATACTTCTCCTGTTGCCAGGGGGAACGTGAGTGTCACCGATGTGCCCTGCTCAGGAACACTAGAGAGGGAGAACTCCCCATTGTGAGCAATTACAATACTCCGTGCAATGGAGAGCCCAAGACCTGTGCCGCCTCCCTCGCGTGAGCGGGCCTTGTCCGCCCGATAAAAGCGTTTGCCCACGTGCGGCATGTGTTCAGCCGCAATGCCGATCCCGTTGTCGCGTACCTCCAGAATTGCGCGTTTCTCTTTCATCTTTGTGCTCAGAATGACCTGACCGCCTGAGCGATTGTATTTGATGGCATTATCGAGCAGTATCAGCGCCGCCTGCTCTAGCAGCATCGGATCCCCAATGACGTAGGGGTCGCTGGTGCTTTCAACTTCAACGGTAATACTGCGTTGTTCGGCCAGGGCCTGTACGCGCCGTGCTCCTTCCTGAGCCAGTTCAGCAAGTCCCACCACTTCGTGTTCTTGATGAAGAGCGCTGTTATCCAGGCGGGCGAGTGTCAGCAGATTGTCTGAGATGCGTGCCATCTGCTTTGCTTCAGCAACAATATCCTTCAACAGCGCCGCATCTTCGGCCACAAGGCGCTCACGGCCTCGCAACAGAACCTCGGCATCCGCATGCAGTAGAGTCAGTGGCGTACGAAGTTCATGCGAGGCATCCGCGATGAAGCGCTGCTGGTTGCTCCAGGCCAATCGTGCTGGTGCCAATGCACGGTTCGCCAGAAACAGTCCACCCGATCCTGCTCCGAGCAGTGCCATACTTCCAATGCTCAGGAGGAGCATCAGGAGCGACGACAGCGCGGATTCTTGCGCCTGGACGGACTCGCCAATCAACAACACTCCTGCAATTCCACTTCCTCCCGAGTTGGGAACCACCAGCACGCAGCGATAGATCTGCCCAGCCGAGCCTCCTGCATTGACGATATCATGGGCAGGCTCACCTGTCTGTAAAGCCGTTTTCACAAGAGTATTCATCAGAAAAGCGGATGCAAGCCCAGCAGTGTTTTCACCTGGCAGCAGAGAGCCGTGCTGGTCGAAACACACGACCTGTTCCGGCATCTGGAATCCCTGGCCGGGAGGCAGTCCTGGTGGACCTGTAGGACCAAGTAATGGACAGGCGCTAGCAGGTGAACTGGTAAGCCATTCATTCTTATGCACCTGAGCATGCGCAGCAGCATCGGATGCAATGGGATTGAGGAGGGCGTACTGGGTTCCAACATAGAGCGCTACCCCGAACAGTATCAATGCTCCCCCTAGCACTCCGCAATACCAGAGCGTTAAGCGAATGCGCAGTCCCTGAAACAGGGTTGCCCCTGCCTCTTGTGAGAGACGACTCTTGCCGCGATACCTTACGAGACCTCTCCAGTTCATGCGGTGACTCCTTCTTGCTATTGCCATGCCTGGATCTTGTAGCCCACACCACGCACCGTCTTAATGAGAGGATGTGAGAAACCCTGATCAATCTTGTCACGTAGGTAGTGAATGTAGATATCCACTACATTAGAAAGTGCTTCCATGTCGTAGCGCCAGACCGCATCAACGATTTGTGTGCGTGAGAGCACCTGCCCAGGATGGCGCATCAGGTACTCCAGCAGGGCGAATTCCTTGGCGGTTAGCTCGATGACACGCCCGGCCCGGCGTGCTTCATGCCGCACCATATCGAGCGTCAGATCTCCCACAGAGAGCAGGGAAGTCTCATCGAAACGACGATCACGACGGCGCAGCAGGGCATTGACGCGTGCTAGCAATTCTTCCATGGCAAAAGGTTTGGTGAGGTAGTCGTCGGCACCCACATTGAGACCCGTCACACGGTCCTCTACTGCTCCACGTGCGGTGAGCATTAGCACAGGTGTCATGTTGTGTTCAACTCGTAGTTGACGGCAGATCTCAAGCCCATCAATACCGGGCAACATCAGATCAAGGATTATTGCATCATAGGTATCGCTCAGGGCCAGGTCAAGCCCTGCGTGTCCGTCGTGTGCCAGATCGACGGTATGCCGCTCTTCCAGCAGGACACGCCGCAGTAGATAGGCCAGGCGCTGCTCGTCTTCCACTACAAGAATATGCATGACTTTTCCCTCTTTTTGCTTCACCGGATGCTTCCTCACACACAACCACCCATTGAAACTCCTCTCATCAGTCGGAGAAGCTTCTTTCCTGATAGACACTAGCATAGCAGCATTTTATTGGAAATACATTGGAAATAAATATAAATATTCCAATGTTTCTGCCTCCTGTTAGTGCTCGTGCGATCGATGGGGTTCACAATCTTGAAATGAGAAGTTTCTCATATGTTTCCAACGAAATACCAATAGTTCTGTCCTATGCTTGAGACAAGGTATGCATATACCTGCCCGTTGAGAGGTCTTTGCCACAGACATGAAGGCACCTTTATCTCTCTTCGAAGATTTTTCTCTCTGTAGATTGGAGATAGTTATGGAAACAAATCCAAAAGATAACTCTTCAGGTCTGCTCGCCACCTGCGGTGGCTCGCCCAGGTTATGTGTGGACGGCTTGCGAAGCGCCGTAGGCGCTGAGGAGTCAGACCCCTACTGAAGAGTTACTCCAAAAGATTATAAAGGAGGAAATAATTTTGGAACAAACACAACACCGACTGCCACTAGCAAAACTAAAATCCGACCATCATTGAAGCAATGATGGCTTTTTCCATCACCTCAATCGGCGGCTCTACTCCTGTATAGAGTTGGAATTTTAGCACGCCTTGCCAGAAAAGCATACGGTCGCCATAGACGATTTTACAGCCTTGCTCTTTTGCGTCTCTGAGCAGTTTTGTTTCCTTTGGGTGAGAGATAATATCCATAACAATTAAATTTGGCGCCAGCAAATCTTTTTTTAGTAATGATTCGTTATCCTTCGTCCCCATGCCGACTGAAGTTGCATTAATGACGATATGAGCATCTTTTACTTCTTGCTCCAGCTTATCTATTATCTGGTATTTGCAATCGACCGCTTTTGCCAGGGCTAGCGCCGCATCGTTCGTCCTATTGACAATGACTACACTGCCCCCTTCGTCTGCGAGCGCAAATGCAATAGCTCGCGCAGCCCCGCCAGCTCCAAGGAGAACAACTTTCTTTCCAGCAATAGCCGTTACTTCTAGTAGTGCCTTCACTGCTCCCTGCCCATCAGTATTTGCACCCAATAATATGCCTCTTGTATTGAGAATAGCATTGACGGCCCCACTTCTTCTTGCATCACTATCCAGCTCATCAAGATAGGGCATAATTGACATTTTATAGGGTATGGTTACCCCGGCTGCTCTTATCCCCAGGTGACGTATGCCTTCAGCCGCTTTTTCTACGTCTTTTACTACAAATGGAACATAGATATAATTAAGCCCGAGTGCTTCAAAAGCGGCATTGTACATACCATACATCTTGCTGGTCTTGTACGTTGTCCCCAAAAAGGCAACGATCTGTGTATCGCCATTAATTTTTAGCATGATCTCTTAGTTCCATTAGAATAGTATCCACCAGATCTTCAGGTGTCCCATTACTGACATCTATAGTAATATCCGCCACTTTCCTATAGACAGGCACTCTTTCGCTTAATAACTCATCGAGTGATCTGGTGGGATCATCCTGATAGGGGAAAAATGCAGGAATGCCTTGAGTAAGGATACGCTTTAGAAGAACGACGCGCTCGACCTCTAAAAAAATGATTGTTCCGAGTCTGGATAAAATTTCTTGATTTTCGCTCAGTAGAGGTGTTCGTCCTCCACATGCAAAGACAAAGTCTCTGTTCTCAAATTCTTTTGCAATATTCTTTAACGCTTTCGTATCCAGCACACGAAAGTGTTCACTCCCATATTGCTTAAAGATCGCACGAAAAGGAAGTGCTTCTCCATTTTCTTGCTCAAACGTTTTTTCAATGTAGGCATCCGAGTCAATAAACGGTGCCTGCATTTTGTTTGCCAGCAAGCGTCCTAACGTTGTTTTCCCACACCCCTTCATGCCAACAAAGATTATTCTCATGAAGTTGCTTCCACGAGCTCAAAATTGGCACCGACTTGTATCATATCTGGAATGAAGTTTTCAAAGGATTTCTCCACAAACTGGGCGTCAGAAATGAGCGTTTCTCCCTCTATTTGCATTGCGGCGATAGCAAACGCTAAGACCATGCGATGGTCAGAGTAGCCATCGATGTGTGCCGCTCTCAATTTCCACGTGCCATCTTGATCGATAATAAGCCCATCCTCTTTTTCGATCACTTTCGCGCCCATTTTGGATAGCTCTTTGCAAACGGCGGAAATTCTGTCGCATTCTTTCCAGCGTGCTGTCAGGGCATTCTTGATCACACTTTTGCCCTGTGCAAAGCATGCTGCGATGGCTATTGTTGGAACCTGATCTGGTAAATCGTTCATGTCAATTTCAATACCATGAAGCTGACTACTTCTGGCTGTTAAAGAATCGCCATCAAAGGTTATATCTGCACCCATCTTCTGTAGAATGGGGATGACCTGTTTGTCTCCATAAGGGTCTTCCCAATTCATCCCTTTTACGGTTATTTCTGAGTCGGGAGTCAGCAGGGCCGCGAGGAGAGGATATGCGGGAGCGGACCATTCAAAGGGTATTTCCGTATCAAAGGCCTGAGGTGGCTTATTGCCAGGGAATTTGTAGTGTCCATATTTATTTTCAACATTTTCAAATTGTATGCCCACTTTGCGAAACCAGTACAACAAAAGATCAATATAGGCTTTTTCACCAGGATTGCGTGCAAATATTTCAACGGGTTTTGCGGAAAATGCAGAGGCAATAAGGACACTGAAGACCGGTTGACAGCCAATGCCGTCCATATGGGCAATCCCGCCATTGACTTTTCCTTTGATAACCAACGGAGCCATACCGTCATTTTTGGTCGAAATGATCTCCACCCCTAATGCTTGAAGCGGTTCAAATAAATTTTTTGAAATTTTTCGCAGTCTGCGTATGGACTCATCGCCAGTAATCACCGACCATCCTGGACATGCTGCTGCTACTCCGGCAATGAAGAAGAGCATAGTCCCTGAATTGTTGACGTTAATGATATCACCTGGAGTTTGTAGATTCCCACCGACCCCCTGGACGCGGAAGACCTGTTTTTCCACTTCTTCGATGGTTGCGCCATACATGCGCAAGGCATTGACAGCCTCATGCCAATCCCCGCTCAGTTTTGGATTTCTGACAAATGATATGCCATCTGCGAGGGAGGCGAGAATTAACGCCCGAAAAGAATGCGTTTTACTCCGTGGCATACGCACCTCGCCTTTCAAATTCTGGCTTTTAGCAACCTTTAGAAATGTGCCTTCGTTGTACATCTTTTAATTCTTCCTTAAATAAGTGCTTAATTGCTTGAGTGCTTCGTAGTAACTATGCTCTTTCAGTCCAACGACCTGTGCAAGACGTACATCTTCAAGTACGTTCACTGCTGTATTGATGCCAAGGCGGTGAATATCAGACATATGGACCTCGATGAGAGGCTTGCCCAGGTCAACGAATGCCTGTCGAAGGCTATAGCCGTAGCGCACGAGTGCTCCAGGGTTAATGATAACACCAGAGGCTGCCCTCGATGACTCTAACTGCAGAAAATCTATGATGGCGCCTTCGTGGTTTGATTGAAAAAACGCAAGGTCGCAATGTAATTCAGCGGCGAGTATCTCCAACTGTTGATTGATATCAGCCATCGTTAATGTTCCATATTTTGTTGGATCTCTTTTGCCTAGCATGTTCAGGTTGGGCCCATGTATCACTAAAACTCTCATTATTTCGCAGCTTCCCCCATCGAATGCATGAGTAACCATTTCTAATAACGTCCAATATAGCATGTGAGGTTACAAAAGGCAATGCCAGACCTTCTCCTCATCTGACATCTGAAAAACGCTCTTGACGAGAGGTCGCATGATCTTCTATACTTTGAAGAAGAGATGATCTTCGCGAAGAGGCTCGCGTAACGCCCTACAACAGGCTAATGGCTTCTACCAGCTGGTTCATAGCATCCGGATCACGGTGCGGTCAGCAGTAGAAGCTTTTTTTGCTCTTGTTTCCACCATTCCTCATGTCATGTAAGGGATGGAACATACACGGAAAGCGCAGAGCCATAACGGATACGAGCAATCCGTTGTGCTGTAGAAACGACCAGACAGCGGCTCGATGGGGTGCCGCATCTCAATGAAAAGGAGGAATGACCGATGAGTTTATTGCGTCAAGGAAAGGCTCAGGTCCTTACCATATACCTTGGAGAGTCTGATCAGTGGCAAGGCGCATCGCTTTATGTAGCGATTGTCCAATTGTTACGTGAGCAAGGATGCGCGGGTGCCACGGTGACACGAGCGATTGCTGGCTATGGAGCAGGAGCACGGCTGCATGAACAAAATGAGTGGCGCTGGTCTTCGGATGCGCCCCTGATCGTGCAGGTGGTCGATCAACCGGCCCGGCTTCGTCGTCTGATTCCGATCATCCAGACCATGATGCCAGGAGGGCTGATGACGTTGCATGAGACCGATGTACTTAAGTATACGCATGCTCGCCGCCAGGGCGTCTCGTCGAAATTGCCGGTGCGTCAGGTGATGGAAACCATGGTGACGACGGTTGCTCTTGAAACGAGTGTCTCCACAATTGTCGAGCTGCTGCTGCAAGCTCCTTTCCGTGTTCTACCTGTGGTAGGTGCGCAAAACCGCCTGGCAGGAATCATCAGTACGGGCGATTTGATCAATGCAGGGTTGCTGCCGATGCGCCGCGGTCTTGTACGCACCGCTCGTGGGCTGGATACCCAGACCGTGGAAACGATTGCCTCCACACTCAAAGAGGCACGAAACAGTTCACTTACAGCACAAGATATTATGAATCGTCAAGTGCGCACGGTTGGACCAGAGCAATCGATCAGGGAAGCCGCCCAGATCTTGATCGACACACAGATACGGAATTTGCCCGTAGTGGACACCCATAGGAAATTGCTTGGAGTGGTAACGCGTGCGGATCTCCTGCAGGCCATTCGTACCAGTCCGTTGATGAGTCCAGATGCCAGTAGTGCCGCCCAGCCACTTTCACGTACCCATTCCTTGCCTGGGATTCCACCACAGGTACAGTCGGTGACGACCTATCTGAATACCGATGTCGCCACAGTCGAAGAGCAAACGCCCTTTGCTGAGACGATCGATGCATTGATCACCTCGCCGCTCAAACGTGTTCTGGTCGTTGATAGCGAACGGCATGTCAGAGGCGTCATCAGTGATGTGGATGTCTTAGCACGAATGCAAGGTGAGGTTCGTCCGCATCTGCTCACCGCTCTGGCTGAACTGGCACGAGGCAGACACGCCCATCTGCCTACAGGAGCCTTACAGGCAGCCTCTGGTAAAGCAAGAGTTGCCGCCGATGTAATGAATTGGCAGGTCGTGACAATTGCTGAAACAGCCTCGATTCAGGATGCTGTGGATATGATGATGAGCACGCATCGCAAAGTGCTTCCCGTTCTTGACCATGATGGTCGTCTCCTCGGAACGCTGGGGCGATCCGATGTCTTACGTCTACTACTGGAAGGTGAAACAGAACAATGACCAGACCACCATTTCTCTCGAAACAGGGGAAACGCCTGCGTCTGTTTGTAGGAGAAGCAGAGCAGTGGCAAGGCAAGCCACTCTATCAGGCCGTGATAGAACAGGCCCATCGTCATGGAGCGCTGGGAGCCACAGTGCTGCGTGGCATCGAAGGTTTTGGCCCCGAGCATCATCTTTCAACCGATCGTTTGCCTGATATTGCAGATAATCTTCCCCTCTTGATCGAGATCGTAGACACGGATGAGCATATTGAGGCATTGTTGCCTGTCCTGGATCAATTGATGCAACGTGGCATGATCACTGTGGCACCGGTAGAAATTCTCTCGCGAGAGGAGTCCCAGGAACCATGATGGGTTTTTCTCTCATCCAGCTCACCCTGATCGGACTGGCAGGAGCCGCTGGCGCTCTGACCCGCTATCTGCTGGGTCGTTTCGTGGCGGAGCGCGTGCTCTCACAACTTCCTGTGGGAACGTTCATCATCAATCTCTCTGGAGCCTTTCTGATCGGGCTGATTGCAGGTCTGGTCGGACACAAGGTGATAAATACCGCCGTGCAACTTGTGCTCGCGACGGGCTTCCTGGGAGGCTACACGACTTTTAGCACCATGCATTGGGAAGGAGTTCAGCTCATCCGTGGTGGAAGCACCTTACGTGGCCTGCTCTATCTGGGAGGCTCCTTTTTGTTGGGGGTTCCAATGGCAGCGTTGGGAATAGTGCTGGGAGGCCGGCTCTGATGGCTCAGACTCTTTCAGCACGTCGAAGGATTCTTGCCGTCATCGCAGGAGGATTTTGTGGAACGCTTCTGCGTGTTCTGCTCAGTAGTCTCATTCAGGGGTGGCTTGGGAAAGGATGGCCCTACGATATCTTGCTTATCAACGTGACAGGAGCCTTCCTGTTGGCGATGGTGACCACGTTGGCCGATGCCACTGTATTTGTTGGGCCAACGCGGCGTCTGTTTCTCAATGTCGGTTTGCTTGGAGCCTATACGACCTTTAGTAGTCTTGCCCTGGGGGATGTCATGCTCTTCGCAAATGGGCACTGGTTGCCTGCTCTGGGATACCTGATATGCAGTAGTGTGGGTGGAGTTGTTGCAGTTCTTCTCGGTGATAGGCTGGGGTTGTGGTGTATCAGTACGCTTCAGCGACCTTCCCCAACGAAAACCACACGCAAGCTGAGAGGATTTTTATAAAGATGTCTAGTAAAGATGTCCAGAACATTTCGAGCCATTCCTATGCGAAAGGAACGGATCATGAAAAAATACAGTGACCCCATCATGACCTCGACCGTGCTCGTGACCGGAGCGTCCACCGGGATTGGAAACCTGACCGCGCGTGCTCGTTTTAGACACATTCTTCGTGTTGAGAAGCTGGTGGAGTTAGTACGCGCCATGCTGCGTCCGCGAGGGGTTCGCGTGCCTCTTGTATCTCGGCGGCTACCCGCGTCCTCAGCCAGCGGCGCACAAATTCTCGACTGGGTCCTATAACGAGTGGAGCGTAGAGCGGTTTCGGTATGCTCACTATACTCCCGTCATTGATGAAAGGGATGAGCCAATGGAAAAACTGCTCGGAGAAATTTTCCGTTGGTAACGTGGTCATCGTCTTCTGTCGGAGCACTTTCACGTATGCGCCCAGATATTCTGAGGCACCTGCTTGCATAACGTATTGCCCTAGATCTGCATGTTGTTCAAACCAATCCAGATAAGCATAGACAAGTGCTTTAATGCCTGTGTGCAGATCATTCGTCGTGATGGATGTGAAAAGTGCTGCGTTGAGACTACTGCGCCCTTCGAGGTAGAGTTCGCGTGCAAGCATCTCTTTGTTGGCGAAGTGATGATAGATACTGCCTGTACTTGCCCCTGAAAGCTTGCGGATATCCTCCATAGTTGTCTCTGTGAAACCCTTACTTGCAAAACAGGCAAGTGCTGCTTCCAGTATTGCTTTTCTCCGGGCTTCTGTCGGTGCGCTGTGCTCGGAAGCGCCACTCACCATGATACGATTTCCTTTTCTCTATCGGCACATGTTACCATACTACCATGACCTGTACGCTCTGTCTCTATTCCAGATTTTGTTTGTCCATTGTATCATACCCTTGACTAGAATACAATTCTAGAATATAATTTTAATAATAAGTACCTCCTATCATTAGGAGGTACCTGATCTTTTCCTTTCATTGCTGACCTTTATAGGAGGAATGAGACGAGTATGCAGACTGAAGCACAGAATGTGATGGGCCGACATGCTGGAGGGGCTGAGCGTTTAGCACGACGGAACCAACCTGTCGGCCCACATTACAAGTGGATTGCACTCACCAATACAACCCTTGGTGTCTTGATGGCAACGATCAATTCAAGTATTGTCTTGATCTCGTTGCCTGTAATCTTCAAGGGTATTCATATTAATCCACTCGCCCCGGGTGAGACCGGCTATTTTCTCTGGATGCTGCTGGGCTACATGCTTGTAACGGCAACACTCCTGGTCACGTTCGGTCGTATCTCTGATATGTTCGGACGTGTGAGGTTCTATAACCTTGGTTTCTTGATCTTTACGCTTGGCAGTATCTTGCTCTGGCTAACTCCTGGTACGGGTAATGCCGGTGCCTTAGAGCTGATTCTCTTCCGCCTGGTCCAAGGGGTCGGCGGCGGCTTTCTTCTTTCCAATAGTGCTGCGATTATTACGGATGCATTCCCTTCTCACCAGCGCGGTTTCGCTCTGGGTATCAACCAGATAGCGGCGATTCTGGGATCGGTCATCGGGTTGATCCTGGGTGGCATTCTAGCGTATTTTGATTGGCGCCTGGTCTTTCTGGTCAGTGTTCCAGTCGGTATCGCTGGCACGATCTGGGCCTATACGATGTTGCGTGAGACCGTGAAGCCGCGTACTCACCAGAAGATCGACTGGTTGGGCAATGTTACCTTTGCGGCTGGTGCGACGATCTTGCTCATCGGTATTACATATGGCATCGAGCCCTACGGGAGTTCATCGACTGGTTGGGGCAATCCTGTGGTGATCGTTGCCCTGATCATTGGTGTCCTTCTACTCGTTACCTTCATCTGGATTGAACTGCATGCTGAAGATCCTATGTTCCGCCTGGAACTATTCAAGATCCGCATGTTTGCTGCTGGTAATGCCAGTAGTTTCCTGGCGAGTATTGCGCGTGGTGGTCTCCAATTCATGCTTGTTATCTGGCTTCAGGGTATCTGGTTGCCTCTCCACGGGTATGATTATGAGGTGACACCGTTGTGGGCGGGCATCTATATGATCCCGTTGCTGGTCGGATTCTTATTGATGGGGCCTCTTAGCGGCTGGCTTTCGGACCGTTTCGGCGCACGCCCGTTCTCGACGATGGGTATGCTTATCCAGGCGGTCGGTTTTTTCTTGTTGACGGTTATCCCGCTGAACTTTAGCTACATCTGGTTCGCGTTGATCCTCTTCACATTGGGTATTGGACAGGGTATGTTCTCTTCACCTAACACTTCGTCGGTGATGGGCAGTGTCCCTGCGGAGCAACGTGGGGTGGCTTCCGGTATGCGTTCGACGTTCCAGAACTCTGGTACTATTGTGAGTATCGGTGTCTTCTTCAGTCTGATCACGTCGGGTCTGGCCGTAAGCCTTCCCACGACACTTTCTAGTGGTCTGATCAATGCTGGGGTCCCGGCCGATATAGCGGAGAAGCTAGCGCACCTGCCACCAACATCGGCGCTCTTTGCGGCCTTCCTGGGCTACAATCCGATGAGTACTCTGCTTCCACTTACTGTACAGCAAGCGTTGCCTGCTGCAAAACGGGCCGCTCTGTTAGGCCATAACTTCTTCCCTAATCTCATCTCGTACCCTATGTCTGTTGGCCTGCGCAGCGTCTTCTACCTTGCTGTTGTGATGTGTCTGGTGGCTGCTCTAGCATCCTTGCTGCGAGGTAAGGCACAGATCGTTACACGTGAGATCCAGGCTGAACATCAGGATGAGGCCAGTCAACCCTCTTCAGCAACAGTTCCCAATAAGTAGCTGGCAAGCTCTGGCTACAAAGTTTCGATAGAAAGTAAAAAAAGTACATGACAACTACATTGACCTTAGATCGCAAGCATACGGCGCTCATGATCATGGATTTTCAGAACGCTATTGTTTCTAGTGCCGTTGAAAAACATCCCGACCTGCTGGATAAAACCGCCGCAGTGCTTGCTGCTGCTCGGGCTGCTGACATGCCGATCATCTATATCGTGGTCAGTTTTCGTGAGGGCTATCCCGAGATAAATCCTCGCAACCGTATCTTCTCCGCTATCCGTGGGTCAGGTCGTATGCTTGCTGGTAGCCCTGGTACAGAGGTTCATCCGCAGGTCGGACCGCGTTCTGGTGATATCGTTCTTGCAAAACATCGTGTTGGAGCGTTCAGTACCGCTCCTCTTGAGACGATCCTGCGTGCACAAGGTATCACCTCGCTTGTTCTCTGTGGCATCTCCACGAGTGGCGTCGTTCTCTCGACGGTACGCTGGGCCGCTGATATGGACTATGACCTGATCGTCGTAGAAGACTGCTGTGCCGATAACGACGATGAAGTGCATCGTGTTCTTAACCAGAAAGTCTTCCCGCGCCAGGCCCGTGTGGTATCCGCAAGCGAGGTTATCGAAGATCTCAAATAAGGATTCTTATAATAGAGCATTTACATCATCGAGATTTGCGAAATACTCCAACAAGAGGCGATGGATGAAACTATACCCTCCACCAACGCGCTGTAAGAGAATACAAGCAGTTGCATTATTGAGGAATACCTGCGTATGCCAGGGAAAGACCTGTCTCCTGTGTAGTAACCAGCGCAAGACAAAATGCCGGAGCACTGCCCATCCTCCACTGATAGCCCAGCCGAATAAGCCGCCACCAATGGCAAAGAGCCACATGGCACTTAGCGCATAGCCCACTCCTTCGCTCGGTCCAGCATCCAGCCCTTTACTCAATCCCTCATTTAGCCAGTAGCTCAGCCAGTAGCCCAGAAACCCGAGGCCCCCGATGATTCCTCCACTGAGAAGGCCAATGATCGTACTATTCAATGCTGATCGACGCACGCCCTGATTGAGACTCTGGCGATCCTGATCTTCAATTTGTTCCTGTGCAATACTCTGAAAGAGTCCTAACCCTAGCCAGTAACCCAGCCCAATGCCAACTCCAACGATCAACCCCATCATCAGCCCATAGGTCAGGCCGATGCCTGGTCCGGCGCTTAGTCCAGTGCTTAGTCCATCACTCAGCCCGTAGCTTAGCCGGAAGCCCAGCTCGGTGCTCAACGGGAGGCCCAGGCCGGTGGTGAGTCCGTAGCTCAGCCCGACGATCAGCAGAAGTCCAATAGCCAGTGCTCCACTGGCAACACAGTGTTTGAAAGAGCGCAAACTGTGAAAGTAACTGCTCCAGGTCCAGCGCAACCGTTCGGTCAGCCTGATATCTCCTCTGTTTTTCTCAACGATCAAACTGATGAGAAAAATAACGCATCCGTAGCTCAGCATAAAGTTGAGTCCGGTACTCGGCCCATAGCTTAGTCCGTAGCTCAGTCCAGTGCTCAGTCCATAGCCCAACCCGAGCGCGGTCGCGCCAAGGAGCATACGCCGTAGATGAAGTGTAGAGAGCAAGTGACGCAGGTACGCCGATGCCTGAGGGGCACGAGAGAACCTGCACGGAGAAGATAAAAGTGGAAGCAAAATCAGGAGCAACCAGCAAATGAGTCCGATGATACTTCCGTAGATCAAGCCATCCCGCAACCAATCACCAGATCCGTACCCTGGCCCCAACTCGAATGCGAAACTCCCCCCAAAAACAAGTCCTGTTCCGGCACTGATCAGTCCTCTTCCCAGAGTGCTTTTACGTGGCTTCATCTGAGTCGTGCTAAGAGTGCCAACCTCAGTGCCAGCGCTGGCCGATTGGCTAAAGCTGCCTGCCAGCAAGCATCCAAGGATTGCGGCCTGGATGCCAGTTGTAAGATCAAAAACCGTTTGCAAAAACAAGCCAATGACGTAACTGGACAGTATTCCGAGTAGGATGATAGGCAAGCGCATAGTCAGCCAGAAAGCACGCTGTTGCAGGCTGTCTGGTAGCCAGTCAGGTTGCACACGCTCCAGGTAGAACACGGTCTGGTAGTGTTTCTGCAGGTTGCGTGCCAGCCAGCTCAGCCACGAGCAGGTCTGTTGGAGTGAATAGTGCCCGGCGTCTCCTTTCTGCTCGCTCATGTGGGCCACATAATCGGCCCACATCTGCCTTTGCAGCGTAGATATTTCGTGGGAGAGTGTTGGCACCGGGGTTTTCGAGTAGGTCAGCATCAAAATACTCAGCATCAGAGGCGTGGTGGTCAGTTCCTGTAGTGCCAGGTTGGTCTGGAGGGTCTGCCGTAAGGCATCCAATGGTTGCTCGATCTGGTCAAGAGAAGCATAGACCTGTTCAAGTGTTAGTGGCTCGATGAGCACGGCATGCTGGAGCGCCAACTTCTGGTGGCTGGCAGCGTCTTCATATTCTGTCCGACGGGAACAGATGACGAGCGGAACCAGCAGATGCTCACGATGATAGGTATTGATGGCGGCAATACAAGCCGAGCGGGATGCGGCATCCATTTCATCCAGACCATCGAGCAGTGGGAGGATCTGTTCGTTGCGTACCCACCGTGTACTCAGTTTCTGTGATACATCGTAGGTCAAGGCCAGTTGTTCGCCCATCCAGTCTTCTAATGCTGGCTTTTGTTCAGCCCAGGATGAGAGGCGCAGCATCACTGGCAAGGGATATGCTTCTTCCTGCTCTGCCAGTTGCACCAGCGTCTGGGCAAGGTGGAGCAGCAACGTGGATTTGCCCGCTCCAGGTGCTCCCAGGATGAGCAATTCGCGCTCGGAAGTCTCGTAGACCTCCAGGATCGAGGTGCCTGGAGGAAGCGTCTGGGCATCCTGCTGAGACAGCCGCACCAGTCTGTTCGTGGCATTTTGTACGGCATTAGGCATCCCAGCAAGACCCAAATCGATCCGGACGATTTTCTGTAACGAGTACTCCAACAATTCACTATAGGAGCGGTGCAGACGTCCAAGCATCCGCGTCCGGTTCTGCTTTTGCAAGGCAGCAGTACGCATTTGTTGACCGGACGGCACGTTTGCTACCAGAGGCTGGCCGATATCATCGAGTTGACCGGACGGCACGTTTGCTACCAGAGGCTGGCTTGTATGCTGGTCGATATCATTGACGTGCCAGTCTGAGGGTTTCTCAGCACTCTCGAACAACCCTGCTGGAAGCTTTGCGATGGGAGGATCACCATCTTCTAGCTCTCTTTCACTGGAGTTGAGCAGATCCAGTTCGCGCAGACTTTTCTTGAAAAGATCGCTGAGCTTCTGGCGAAAAAACGGAGAGGGATATGCGACTCTCCGTTCCCAGCGACTCACTGTCTTCGGGTCGGTGCCAATCTTCTCTGCGACATCTTTTTGAGACCACCCGCGTTCCTCGCGTGCCTGCTTGAGCAGCATATTATATTGCACAGCCTGGTTCCTCCATCGCAGATGTCTCCGTTGCCCATTTCTCGACCTCACAGAACAGAAGCAAACTCACCTTTACTATAACATATTTGGGGCCTATAGCGCAATGGAATAGAAAAGTGGTTTAGGGGAAGGCGGTAAAACAAGTATCTAAACTGACCTATTAGCCAATAGTAGTAATAAGTGTAGATGCATGGATATTTGTTCTTTTACAAGGCTCCTGGCCCTACCTCAAGTACAAAACATGCTCAAAGACGACTAAAAGACGACTAAAAGACGACTAAAAGACGTTCGCGAAATGACCTCTCTCCGGTATTCTTCAAGCGAGAGGCAAATCCGATCAGGAGACTCTGGCCTGTGCAAAAATAGTTGCGAGATTTCTTCGTTCAACGGTTCTCTAAGAACAAGTGTACTCTTGTCCCGGCCCTGTCGTCGAGGGGCTTGTCTTAGGACTCTTACGGAGATAACTTGATCGGATTAATGTCCTTGCAAACGAGGACAAGACGGCAATCCTGTCAGCCGCTCATTTGGTACTTTCTACCGACACAACTTTTTGTTTATGTAAAGGAGTAAAGAGAATGAAAGAAGAGATGAAGAGATTCCTTGCGAAGATGCTGGTGGTGGCGGCGCTAGTGATCGCTGCCCTGACGGCGTTGCCAGCGACGAGCTATGCGAGCGCATATGGCATCCAGTACTGGGGGGCGTTCACTGTAAACATTGGTGGCCAGGCGGTGGGTGTTCCGTCGGGCCAACTCGCGCATTGGATTAGCGGTAATGGACTCTACGTCAGCTGGGATGGTGCGAACTTCGTGTCTGCCGGGTGCCTCGGTGACCCGTCGATGCGCTTCACGTATGGGTACGGCGCGAGCCGCCTGAACGGGAGCGTTCACTGGGGCTGCAGTCACGTCGGGCAGTGGAAGTACACACTGAACCGGAATATGCCGCGCGGTTCCGCCTGCGCCGAGCTGTGGGAACATGACTGGCGGATTCTGGTGGCGAGGCAGTGTCACTTCGTGTCCTAGGTTCAGTACCCTCAGGCGGGTCGAGAAAGAAAGGGAACTCCTGTTTGAAAAAGCGAGGTCGCGAGAGTCGGTCCTGGCGACCCCGCTTTTTCCTGAAATTCAAGTTGCCGGGCTGACCTCCAGAGCCTGAATGACCTGGTACAAATTGACTGGAAAGCGACGCTCTCAAGCGCCTTCTCGCCAGTTGAGCGTTTAGCGTTGTCTCTTCCTCTGATGGGCCTCTATGGTCACCAACGGTGCACAACTCTCCCAGAGACGGACTGTCTGGTATCAGCTTTTATCAGGTCTGACTGGTACTGAAAACAGAAAGGGAAACACTTTCTATGAATACACAAAGTGCACACCAGTCGAAACGGCCATCGTGCTTCCAGCGCTATACCCCACTCTGGCGTAGTTTGATCGGGTTGAGCATCGCACTGCTCACAGCCTTGTTCTTTTTTTCTCCATTTGTCATGACAGCCCTCACTGCACCCATAGCCGCTGTGGGTCTCGATCCTTTAACCACCAGGTTAATCTCTGCCCTATTTTTGATAACCAGTGCCGCCATCGCCAGCACGATGGTGAGCCGACAACGCCTGGGAGTTGCGATCGGAGCAGGAATCACGTATAGCCTTAGCTACGTTCTGCCATTCATTCACCAGGAACTATTGCCACACTACGACCCTGGCGGGCACCTTGAGACACTCAATACGAGCGTGTTGGCACATACGATTTCTGTTCTTCTTGCCAGTGGCCTGCTCTGTGCCTATCTTGGCGCAATCTTGGGGAGTGTCCTGGGTGAAGTGTTGCTTGATCCCATCTGGCAACTGGCGCAACTGATTTGGCTCACACGTTTCAGTTCTAACCGGACAAAGAAACAGCCATCATCCACAGAAAAGGCGCGACAACGCAACGCCTGGAGCCTTTTCGTCGCCTGGGTCGGTCTTTTCACGCTGCTGGGACTCATTCTATTGAGCAGTGGCATTGGCGATCTGTTGTTTTTTGCACCCGATGTTGGGTTATACAATCCCCCAGCAGTTGCCACACGTGGCACATTGATCGCTGATAGCATGGTCAGCCCGGCGTTACACGGACAACGCCGTTCGTTCCTGGTTTATCTCCCCCCATCCTATTGGGATACGGCAACGCTGGAGCGACGGTATCCCACCCTCTACCTGCTTCATGGTTCTCCAGGTAGCGAGTACGACTGGATCAGGGGTGGCAAAGCGGTACAATCCGCTAATACTCTCATCGGGCATGGAGAGATACCTGAATTGATCATGATTTTTCCTGATGGGAATGGACGAAGTGGGGAAACCAGCGAGTGGGGGAACAGCTTTGATCAGAAGCAACTTATGGAAAACTTCGTAGCTTTGGACCTGGTGCGCTTTATCGATCAGAAGTATCGCACGATTCCCACACCCGGCTACCGAGCGATTGGCGGCTTCTCCATGGGAGGGTTCGGTGCGATGAATATTGCGGTTCATCATCCCGATATCTTTGGCTCAGTCATCTCACTGGCAGGATACTACACAGCCGAGGGGAGCATCTGGGGACAAAATACAGCCTATATGCAAGCCAATAGTCCTGCTCTGGTCTTGCTGGCCAATCCACAAGCCTGGAAGTTGCAAATCTTTCTAGGAGCGGCAACAAAAGATAAGCCTTACTATGCCGATACCCAACAATTTATCTTGGAACTTAAGGCACTTCACCTGGACTACACCTTTGATCAGGAGAATGGATATCATACCTGGAGTGTCTGGGAAGCTCAGTTGTATCATGGATTGATCTGGTTGCAGTGGAGGTAAGCAGAGTCTTTGGCGATCTGCCATATGAGGCCATTCCAGAACGGGTCAAATTAATTAGAGTATACTCATGCCCTGTCAATCTCAGTGCTACGATTCCAGTTACGTCTTCTGCAGCGTGGTCTTCTGTTCTGGAGAAGTCGTCTGCCCAGACGTGTGCCTTCTTCTCCATCCCCTGTGCCTGTCACTCCCAAACCATCTGGCACTTCACGTCCCTCCGTTACTCATCCTTGGCGGCGACACTCCTCGCGAAAAAGTGACGCGCACCCTAGAGGGGGGTGTATGAAAAATCTGTAGGCAATCAAGCAATAAGGTGATGACGTGGTTGCCAGAAGGTCTTGTAGGTTTTGTTGAGCACGGTAGTACGCAGAGCAAGGATTGCATCAAGACCTTGTGGGGTCCAACGCATTCCTGATCGTTTTGCACGTGTAGAAACAACGGTTTTACAAGCGGCTTCAGCAATTCCGCTTCCAGATGCATTCCTTTTGCGCGAAAGATGGGATACTGCATACGTTTTGCATTGGTACGGAAATAATCGGCTTCGATCTCTGGAACACTGCGCGATGCTCCTGCTGCTGGTGCAACAGAGGGTAAGGCTTCAATTTCCTGAAGCAACCGTTCAATTGCCCCTTCATTGAGCCATTCACGCGCCTGTTTTGCCCAAAAAGCGGTTTCTGCTTTACCGAAACCGTAGACCTCATTTGCCACATTCCAAACATGTTCGCGTGCATGCCAAATATCCACAATATGCACGGCATGAGGAAAATGTTCTTGCGCAATTTTCCAGATCCAAACAGCCCCATCTCCTAGAACCACCATTTCATCACTTTCTTCTATTCCACAAGAAAATGCAAGCTGATAAAAAAGATATCCAAATGCTTCAGCCGTTATTTGTCTTGCCACATAAGTAATTGGTACTGCTTCATCCACAAAGACGCCAGGAACTAACTCAGAACGGTTTCTTCCTGGTTTTCCTTCAAAAATTGCCCCAACTTTTATTTCTCGATACACATCTCCATTTCGTTCTTTCTCTTCTTTTGCTATTTCACAACCTTCACGGCGAATGCGTGCCATGACCCCATCAAGTTCCATGTACCATCGTCTCGGTTTCTTCTCTTGATGCTTTGCCCCTGATGGCGTTTGGCTCTGCTTTTGCACCGCTTCTCGTTCATTCTTTCTACTGTCTCTTCTTCTCTCCTCAAGGCTTCTCCTACTGGCTGAATCAAATGAAGAATTTGACGTGCTGAGAGGAAAAAAGGCACAACCATTTCTAGCGCCTCTGCAATTTCTGAAAGCGTCTGTGATGCTCCAAAATAACTCACGATTTTTTGCACTCCTGGACTCGTTCTTCCTCGTTCTATTCCCCAAATCGTATCAAAGGGAGCGTTTCCATGATGATCTGCTGAAGTCTCCTGCTCTTTTTCCTCTTTTTCCCGTTGTATACACTGATAATACGGGCGACGAACGGTAACTTTTCCCATTACCGTCAACACCGTTTTTTCTCGTATCCCTACTAATCGTTGTCGATGCCCGCAAATTCCTTCTCGTCTCGCATGAGCTTGGGTTGCTTCTCCTGATATATTCAGTATCTTTTCTAACCATCTTCGCCCTATTGACACGACCGATTGGAGAATAAGGGCTTCCACCTGTTGAAAGACACCATCCCGATAATTGTGTAGCGGTAGAGCCTTCTCAAGAAGGAGATTTTAGAAGATACTACAGGCATAGAATGTATCGGTTACATTCTTCTATCAAAACAAGGAGAAAACTATGCCTGTACCCAAGAAGCGTACCACATTGACCTCTGAAGCGACAAAAATGGAGTCATCGGACCGCCAGATGCCAGATGAGCAGGAATTTCGTCAGCGTATGCGAAACCTGGCAGTGAGTGCGATGCGAGTCGTGATTGAAGAAGTGATGCGCGAGGAGCTTGAGCAGTGTCTGGGTGCCGCGTGGGGTGAGTGCACTCCGCAGCGCAAGGGATACCGTAATGGGACCTACACGCGTGACTTGGCGACGTCGTCGGGTCCGATCAAAGATCTCGAAGTCCCCAGAGATCGAGAAGGGAACTTCCATACCCAGGTTTTTGATCGTTACAGCCGCTACGAACCCCAGCTAGCGGAAGGATTAACGGAGATGTTTGTTGCTGGGGTGAGCACTCAAAAAGTGGGAGAAGTGGCCCAAACGCTCATGGGAGTTGCCCCCAGCTCCAGTGCCGTGAGCCGACTTAACCAAACCTTGATCGAACAGTTTGAAACGTGGCGAGAACGTCGGCTTCTGGAGCATTACCGCATCTTGTACTTAGATGGCATTCATTTTACGGTTCGACATGGGGAAAAAACTGACTCCACCATCATTTTAACTGCGCTTGGCGTGGACGCGGGAGGGGAACAAAGAGGTGCTAGCATTACGAGCCTGTGCAGAAGAAGACAAAGACGGATGGAGTTGCCTCTTACAAGATCTCCGCCATCGTGGGGCAACACAGGTGGATCTGATTGTGACCGATGGACATGATGGATTACTTTCTGCTGTCTCTGCCCTCTTTACCGCGACCCTGCGCCAGCGCTGTTTGGTCCATAAACAACGCAATGTGATGAATGCGATTGCTAGACGCGCCCAAAAAGAGGTCGCGGCAGAGTTGACAGGGATCTGGAAATCGGCTTCCAAAGAGGAGGCACTCACTCAAGTAACAGCCTTTAAGGGGAAATACCACCTGCGCTATCCAGAAGCGATCCGGAGCCTGTGTGAAGATGAAGAGCATCTCTTCACCTTTTATGCCTTTCCACAGGTCATGCATCGCTACATTCGCAGTACCAATGCGATTGAGAGTTTCTTTAGCAATGTCCGGCAACGCACCGACCAAATCGACGCCTTCACAACGGAAACCAGTTGTTTGACCATTGTCTGGGCTGTGATGCAGGATATCCGCTTGCCGAAGATTCCGGTCTCGTAAAAACGGAACGCTGATTGCTATTGGCACACAAGCAACCAGCCGAAATGGGTGGTTCAGGGGGAGATGGAGTTTGCTTATTTCCTTATGTAACAATAGATCCACTACGTTCGCTTTTTCGAACCTGCATCATCTTTTCTCGTCGGTGCTTTTGGCAGGATATGCTTCAGATGGACAGACTATATGCTTCTATTTACAGGTTGGTCCAGTTCTTCTCTCTGCTTCCTTATTTGCCATTCACGGCTACACAACTATCGGGATGGTGTCTGTTGAAATGCCCCTTCTTCTACTGGCTCAAGATGCTCGAAAAGCTCCTCTAGCTCTTGAGTGATTTGTTCGGCTAACACCTTTTTCAGTTCTTCGTTCGTTTTCATTCTTAGGGGATCCTCTTTCTGTTTGCTTTTTATTCCAGATAAGGATACTCCTTTTTTGATTGCTTGCCTACAATTTTTTCATACACCCCCTAGAGGAAAGTACTTGACAGGACACCAGAAGCATGTTATAGTTCAAAACGTCGACGGGGTGTGGCGCAGTTGGTAGCGTGCCTGGTTTGGGACCAGGAGGTCCGCGGTTCGAGTCCGCGCACCCCGACTCAGCGGGAGTAACTCAGTGGTAGAGTTCCTGCCTTCCAAGCAGGCTGTCGCCGGTTCGAGCCCGGTCTCCCGCTTTTCCTTCTCATCCGTCGTTCTCAACCCGCTTCACAGGCTCGTGTAGAGCAAGCAACCTGCGAAAGCATTTCGAGACGGCGGTTTTGTTTTGTGCCAAAAGGCGTTCAACGGACACCTGCCTTCGTTTTCTGGGAAACACCTGCCTCGCTTTTCACTTTCTGACAAAAGTGTTCGCGTCCTCACATAGGCAGGTTGTTAGCACCTGAAACTGCTTACCAAGCAACTATAGAACATCTCTTCGTAAAATACAAGGGAGGCAGGTGTTCACGGGGAGGATGTTGAAGAAATAAGCTCATTTTTTCAACAGAGCACTAGAGAGATAAAACTTTGTTGTTTCTCTGAGCAGAGCAATAAGAGGCCTTCATTCATCTTTTCCTGGCCTGTATCTGTGACCAGGTTTATCAGCGCACCTCACGTATCATCTCAATAATTCGGGGTAGCCTCTAGCGTGGGACACAATTGATGGCGTATGTATACTAGAGGTATGATAGAAGATTTTGATCCCACGACCATTGAAGATGAAAGTCTGCGCCAAGTGTTCATCGCGCTGATGAACCTGGTGGAAAGCCTGTCGGCCAAAGTGACTGAGCAAGCCGAGGAAATCCAACGTCTGCGTGACGAGAACAATCGACTCACGGGTGAACAGGGCAAGCCAAAGATCAATCAGACGCTCGTAAGTACTGCCAACAAGCTTGGAGTGAAACTAAATCACGTGAGTTCTGGATAAAGCAAGCGGATCAAGCCGCCAGGAGAGGACGCTCATCAAGATGCAAGCCCGGTTTTTTGCCTTGATGGCTGTAGGCAAGAAGCCCAGCAATCAAATGCACCACAAAATTCGTGGGGCTACGATGACGCGAATGCTCGATTTGCGAAATATTCTTGAGCTGATCGATAATGGACTCGATAATCGCTCGTTTGCGCAACAGGAGCTTGTCGGAAAGATGTAAGAGCCGATTTTTCATGTTTTTACGCAGCCTTGTGATGAGATGAAGTCCTTGTTCAAAGAGCAGTTGCGTCAGAGGAGCGGAAATGTAGCCGCGATCCCCAAAGAGCTTGCCACGCAGTTTTTTGACCATCGAGGGAACCGGCTTGCGATCATCGACATTGCCTGGGGTCAGACAACAGGCCAGTAATTCGCCTCGATCATTGACCGCCAGGTGCAGTTTAAAACCAAAGAACCAGCCCATGCTGCTCTTGCCTCGCTTGGCATCCGTCGCAAAGACCCGATGCTGGTTGATTCGTTTGGGGTCACAGACTTCCAACGACGTTGAGTCGATGAAGCTGATGCCTGTGCAGGCCCCGTAGCAGGTCTGCAAATAGGCAAGCAGCGGAAGCATCATCGTCGGTATGAGCGCTACAAAGCGTGGATAACTCACCAGGTGCGGGAAATTCTTTGCTTAGATGCACCTGGACATGGTGCGTGTAGTACGCTTTGAAGGTTCGATAGTGCGATTGGTGAAAATGGATCAAAATGGTCATCACCTCACTCGGGCACAACTGGCCCGCACGCTCTCGCTGTTTGCCTGCTGCGAGGCAACTGGCTTTCCACTGCGGCTCAAAGTCGAGCCAAAAATCATCGACAGCACAAAACACTTCGAGTAAACTCATGGTGAGGTCCCTCCGATGGTGAATAGAAGCTGTTTGTCTAACTCCTATTTTAACTCATTGGAGGGAGGTTACTTATCCAGAACTCACGTTAAATCGGTATTTAGGGAGCTCATTCAGCAGGAATTTTTTGTCATTCTTTTCCACGCTCCTACCCACCTGTGACGGCTCCAGTGTTCACACCATGCAAGCCTGACTCTCACTGTGACTGTGGATCCACAGTCACACGTCCCCGTAGGATCGGCTGCTCTCGGCTGCGTGGTGTGACTCTGACTTGGCCGTCACGGTGGCGAGCTGGCCGCCTCTGTGTGGCGCTTGGGGCATGGTCACACGTTCGGGCGTCATGGTGGCCGGGCAGCAGTAGGGTCCAGGCTGGCAGAGGATGGAGAGGGAGAGAGTGAGGCAATACGCCGCCTTGCTGTATCGTAGGTGAGCGGGCTTCTCGCTGAAGCGCCGCAGCGCGTAAGGTCTTGTAGGGATGTGGCAGGATTGGAGCAGAGAAACGAAAGATCGAAGGAGGAGAGGCAGCGTCGGAAGTGGCGGTCGGTCGTTTCGGCGTGGAGAGCAGGCCATAGCCCGGAAAGACAAGCCCTCTCACCGGGTCATATCATTATAATGCTGGATAATGCTGGTCTAGTTGCTAGATACAAGTGATAAATGACTCATAGATATGTGCATAAAGTATCTGTTCAGCTTCAAGAGCTGAATGTTTGAGAGGATTCGTGACGCAACTCACAATGGTTGCAAGCTGCGTCACGAGAGAAACGAATTGTTGTGATGAGAGGTCATCTTCCATAAGAAGATCGTTTGCTTCCTTTACACATTTGTTAAAATCTGGATCTTGTATCCACAGATCCACGCTTCTAGACCATTCCGGCGAGAGCTTCTGACGACATTTCTGCAATGCGGCCTGTCGGCAACTTGGGAGCATATCCCACATGAGCGCAAGCCGCTGCCTCCAGAGCGAACTCCCATAGGTACGCAATTGTGCTATTGGCTCTGGCACTTCCATCCCGGTAAGTGAGAGGTCTGAATGCAAAATACGACCCTTGCTAGACAGTTCATCGGCGAGTCGCTGCAACTCCTTCATGGCAACATGAATTTTCAGTGCTTCCTTTTCCTGATCTTGCATTCCTATTCCTCTCATATATACATACATCGATACCTATCAATGCTGAGTATGTGGTGACTTCACTGGCTTCACTGGCTTGATCGGTGAATATTGGTTAGAAGCTTCGGGTAGGGTCATGAGTTTCTACGATGACGGAATCAACTGCCGTCCCTGTTCTTGTAAGCTGCGGTACAGGTTGTATTCCCTGTTTGGTTGCTTGTATATATCTTGCCAACATATTCAATGCAGCTTGTTGTTTGTGCATCTCCCTCTCCATCAGGCTATATCGCTCAAGACGTGCGAGAAGATTATTGAGCGAGTAGGCAATTCTCCAAAGAACATTCTCTTGCCCTAAAGGAGCACGAGCTGAGAAGTTGCCATTGGCCACCAGCACATGCGTTTCTTGAAGCTTTTGGATTCCCTCCTCCAGTTGCCGCTTCAGTGCAATTTGTTCTTCCTGCTGTTCGATCTCGCGCCGTTCGAGTGCAACAATCTCTTCGGAGCGATCCAGGTTCGAGATGGCTTTGGTTGCGCTGCTGACCCATAGATAGGCGATAATGGCGACAAACAAATGTAAACTTATCGATGGATACAAAAGGACATAAGGAGTTGTGAGCAAAAGATGCGAGATATCGGCAGAATGTCGACCAAATATCAGCCATGCTGCGATGAATAAAATATTGAAGCTCATAACAACAAAGATGCTACGGGGTCGAAAGAATGCGACGACTACGAGAAGCGCCTCGATCAGGAGATCAAATGCTGGCAGGAGTATTAGCGAGACGCCTTGCGGATTGCTCAGAAACGAGAGAAGAAATCCTATTTCAAGAACGATCAAAATGAGCCATCCAGCGGCAGCAAGATGACCCTTTCTATTCAAAACAAAAAGCGCAAAGGCATTCACGGCAAATGTTGCCACCAATATTACCAGGAAGCCAACATTGGCCCCTGTAATTGGCAGGGGAACCAGTGTAAAAAGACTGATAACAAGGATAGTGAGGCTGGCAAGTCTTCCGCGTCGGACTAATTCACGTTGGGCAAATGTCGCGTTCTCTGGTTCCTGTGGTGCTGATAAGCGAAACCACCACTCTCCTGGTTGCTTTCGCGCTGGTGGTTGCATTGCAATGGCTTCATTTAACATAGATATCTCTCCTTGTAAAAAACATAGCTTACCCACAATGGGTAGAGCTACATTAAGCAGTGAAGAGCTCAAAGAATCACGCGAAAATGAGCTCGGACAAGAGAACCTTCACCACTTACTGTGGTTCTACCCCGCAATGTAGCTGTTTACCCTTTAGAAAGTCAATGAAACAGTACTTCTATGGCAAAAAAAGAGAGGAGCGACATCACTTTCATTATCGCTCCTCTCGTGTTTACTGTGCTTCTATAAGAGAATAGGGCGACCGCCCAACGGGCAGCACACGCAGCAGGCTAAATCCAGCTTGTTCCAAGAGATGCTTAAACTCTCCAGCAGTTCTCTGGCACCCCCCATTCTCGACCATCATGTCGAGATCCAGGCCACATACGGCAAAGGATAGAGGCTCTGAAATCAAAAGTTCAGCAATAATTATTTTACCATTGGGAGCTGCACGACGAACATTTTTGAGTATTTTCAGCGTCGCTTGATTATCCCAGTTATGGAAAACATTTTTGAACACGTAAATATCCCCTCCTGGCACCACTGATTTGAGGAAATTCCCTGCTTTGGTGGTGCAACGGTCGCCCAGCTTCTCCTGAGCAGGCAACGCTTGCTCTCGATCAAAGATGACTCCTCTTACCTCTGGATGATCCTCTATAATGGAACGCACAAGGGTTCCCTGCCCTCCTCCTACATCTACGACTAAGCCAAACCAATTCAGGTATGACTGGGAGATAAGAGAATTAACAGATGCGGAAAGTACTGTCATCGCCCCGTTAAAATTTTCATCGGCCTGGGGTGTTGCGTCAAGATATTCCCATAGCGACATACCCAAAATGCTATCAATGGCTGGCGCATCTTCCTGTAAATTTTCGCTCAAACGGTTCCACGCTGCAACTGTGCTATTATTTAGGAGATGGCTCACAAGATAATATGTTGGCTGCCCTACACGCATCGAAGCCGTTTGCTCGGAAGCCGTAAATTCATCATCAATCTGACGAATAAATTGACAAGATGCGGCTGCCCGTAGGAAACGAGCAAGCTTGATAGGGCTTGTTCGTGTTGCTTCCGCTAGTTCTGTCACTGTCTTCTGGCCGTCGTCTACCAGAAGATCTGGAATAGCCAGCTCTACAAGAGCTTTGGCGATCATCGCACGCCACAATCCATGATACAATTCTAAAGATAGTGGTTTTTTTTGCGTAGTATGGGTATGCTGCACAGTTGGTTAGTCCTTCCTTCTTCATTTTACTTTACGTCTCTCTCGAAGAGATGAACTAATTTGACAATAGCATAAAAAACTGATATTGTCTAGAGTACTCTATGCCTTCTCCGTAGTAATCGTTGATTATCTTAATCTGGAATTCCAATTCCATGAAATCAAGGAGGATTATAATGCATTATGCTACTAAGCCATCTCATCCGTTCAGTCATATTAGCGAAACTTGGTACAAGATCTCAGCTCCACCTGCTCCTTCACCTGATGCACCATTGTTGATAAAAGAAGTTTCTCGAAGAGGTCGCATTATTTCTCTTGCGATGCTTATATCTATTATTTTACTACTTTTCGTATTTATTGTCGTCCCTAGTTTTCAATTCGTGTTCATCCTTCTTGTTGTCTTTTTGACTGATGTTATTGCAGTGTTTTTCAATCGCAGAGGAAAGATACTTGTCGCTGGAATGATCATTTCTATCGTAAATGAGCTTGGCCTGCTTGCAACGTTACTAGCACAACTAATGCTCAACCGCGGAGTCGATGTTCAAACGGCTCTTTTTCTGCCTGTGCTCGCACAAACGGTGATGATCACAGTATCTACTCTCCCTACTATTTTTGCCATATTAAATTTACTTCTTAATTCTGCAGTCGTTCTGGTAACACTCACGTTTGTTCCCTATGCCCCCTCGCTGCAAACCTATCTTCATAATGGTCCCATTACCCCTTCTTTCCTTTACTATGGGCCTTTAGTGCTCATTATACAAACAACTATTATTTCTATAATTTGGGTAAGGAGTGCCAATAAGGCGATCATAGAGGCAGATCGTGCTGATGCGCAGATCCACTATGAGCAAATGATGACTCTGCAAGCTGAAGGAATGCGTGCAAAACTCAAGCAAGATGTGAATGAAATTACAAGATTATTAGCACAGATAGAAAATGATCCAACGCAAGAGATTCAGATTGACCAGCGACAGAATAACCTATGGATGCTGGCGAGTAGTTTGAATTTGCTGAGAAGAAGACTTGTTAGCGCATATAGAGAGATATCCTATCTCCAGCAATTAAAGACGCCAGAGACAGCAAGCCATCAAGCATGCAGCTCCTTTACTATTGATTTCTCATTAATGAGTGAAGAGGATCGCCGGCGCTATCAGCAAGCTGCGTTACAATTCCTAATGGCAATGAATAGTCAGAAAAAACAGACATGGCAAGCGACAGGGACAGCCCTCGATGACATCGCCTATCTGCACTCTTATCAGTCACAGGGATAAAATTATGACGCAGCAAAACGTTATCATTGCTCTCCCAACTTTCGCCCCCCTACCAGTACCGATGGTACTGCACATCATTGGCGAATCATACAATAGCTTCATCTCTCATTTGCATCAGGATTTGGAGAAAACCAAAAAGCAATTGTTTGAGCTTCAAGAACGTGTAACGATAACACGATCATATGTATACAGCAAGATAAAAGAAACGCTACAACAAAAATCATCATTGCAACAAAAGTGGTTTCAGGAGCAGATAGCTAGTCAGCTCCTCCTGAAACCACTCAAACGTGGTGCAGCAGAAGGAAAAGAGCACCGGGAATATTCCATGTCTAATAGAACATGGAGTAACTGGAGGCAAAGCGGTATCCTCCTTCCAAACGAACCCCGGAAATTGAATTTTGATCGTGCCGCCGCCCTGTTCATCGTCGCAATAGTAGACGAACGTAAACAGGGCTTTGTCCCTGAGATAATCGAGCATAGTGAGCCCGAATACTGGGGATATATGCAGACGACTCCTGAAGCTCCGGTTTTGCCGTGTCCCTGGCCTCCTCCGGCAACACTGCCAGCCTCTACCCTGTTCTGGTCCTCCTGGCCCTCCTTCAGCCCATCTCTCAAGCAACTCCCAAATGGGTCAATTGGATTTCCATTTCTTTCACAAGCTTCTCTGTTTCAGTGGAATCCAGCGCTCCAAAATATTGATGTTCGTACTCTTCTCGATAACAGTTTTTTTGGATTTGGTCAGCTTAAATCTGACGCACTCCGCGACTTGGCGGAGCCGCTCTATTATCGTCTCGCTTCAACACGTTTATCTTTATTACCTTCCATTCCAACCTCTAATCTTTCTTTCTTATGGCCTGATACTACGTGGTCCTGACTTTTCCTCAAGGCGAAAAGATAATATCATTTCACTTTATTGCAAATGAAGTGAAGTAATGTTATATTTATTACACAGTTTGTTGGGAGTCGAATAGGTATGAATTTACTAATGGGCTCTCGAAAGAGTGAGGTCGAATGACTGTGCTCTCCATCCCTTATTTTGAAGCATCGCATTGGTAGCTTATGATGTTAGGACGAGTAGATGATAGAAACAAAAGTCATTGCTATATATCTCCCGAAGAAAGGAGGCACAAAGCTATGTCACATTACGATGGTATTCTGCTTCTCATCGCCCTTTTTCTCCGTATTGTCTAGTACAAAATTTGGAATTGCGTGAGCGGATTGTTAAGAAATTTGACAATCCGCTCACGCAATTCCAAATTTTACCAGTGGCAGCAGGTAGCACAACAGCAAGGCAATGATGCAAAGCCTAAAAGTGCCTGTGATTTCGTCATGCCTGTGTTGGGCTGGAATTTCCGGCTTTTCGGGAATTCGTGTAGAATCCTCTTCCTTTCAAAATAGTAGAGCTAATGTGGAATTTGAGAGGTGCTTGGAGAACAGGAGTTTTTCATGATTGTATGGAGCTATGGAGGCGGTACGCAAAGTATTGCCCTGGCAATATTAGTTGCGACTGGTAAGCTTCCAGTACCAGATCGAATTGTGTTCGCGGATACAGGTGGAGAAATGACGGAGGTATGGGATTATCTCCATACCTATGTTGAGCTTCTCTTACTCAATTCCGCGGGCAAAAAGATAGAAATTGCATCGCATGATCTTGCAACAGTTGATCTCTATCGTGAGAAGGATGGAGAGAAACCCCTTTTGATACCAGCCTTTACCCAGGCTGGTAAGCTTCCCACATTCTGTAGCAAGGAATGGAAGACACTTGTGGTACGCCGCCATCTGGGAGGCTGTTGGCGTCAAGGCCGCTTTGCTTTTCTTTGACACCGCCTCACGAGCATCATGAGAAGATGATAGGCCAGTATTCAATCAAAAAAGTGAAAATAACTTTATGTTCGAAATTTTTGCTCTTCGTCCTGCTGACGACTTTCGAGGCCCTCCTCTGTCCCACGCCCATTCTATAGAAACCTTATCATACTTACAATTGACAAGGAGAAAACCAATGTACGATACATCCTTTTTCCGGAAAGTTATAGGCCCCACCCTTCCTTCGACTTTGCTTCACCGCAAAGCTTTGGTAATACATTTGCAAGAGGCCATTGCGCCTGAGCTGCATAAAGATGATAGATCTGCTCGTTATAAATTGGTTTTATGTTGCGCACCTGCTGGATATGGAAAGACGACCTTGTTGGCCGATTTCGCACGCTCCACCTCTCTGTCCTGCTGCTGGTACTTCCTGGAGCGTGCCGATACTGATCCGGTCGTGTTTCTCCGTACGCTTTTGGCAAGCATTCGCCATATATTTCCCCAGTTTGGTGCTTCGCTTGATCCCCAGTTCCATACCTTGCTTCCTAAGGATACCTCTTCCGCTTTGAGCATCTATTACTCCACTCTTGATGCGCTTTGTGCTGCCCTCGCTACTGAGATTCCCGAACGCTTTGCCCTCATCCTCTCCAATTATGAGGAGATTAACGAGAGCGAAACCCTGACGGATCTGGTCAACTTCTTGTTACAGAAGCTTCCGTCCCAGACAACACTCATCATTGAAAGCCGGGTGATACCGGATATTTCCTTTACCCCGTTTGTCATCCATGATGCTATGTGTGGCCTGGATAATGATGCCTTGCGTTTTTCTGCTCAGGATATTACGGAACTGGCGAGGTTGCAAGGGTTACCAGATCTAACAGACACCGAGGCTGAGCACTTAGCCGCCTCCTTTGATGGTTGGATCGCTGGGATCTTGTTAGGGACGCGTTTGGGGGACACACGTGTCCAAATGCTCAACCAGGGTATCTCTACTAGCAAGCATCTTCCTACGCTCCAGGTAAAGTCCCTAACGGAACACAAACGAAAAATGCTTTTTACGTATGTCGTCGATGATGTGTTCAAGCGGGATACAGCAGTGTATCCCTTTCTTCAAACCATCTCGATCTTGCAGCAAATCGAGCCTACTATGTGCGATGCCTTGCTCAACATCACTGATGCTATTGCACGTTTAGCTCGTCTAGAACGCCAGGGACTTTTTCTCACCTCGTACGAAAGTGCTTCTGGCTTTGTCTATACCTGCCATCCTGTGATCCGTGATCTGCTCAGTGAGCAATTGCGCGACCGGGAGCCAGAACGTTTTACTGCCTTACATCGCCAGGCAGCAGAACTCTGGCGTGCCGGCGGCAACGATGAGCAGGCCATGTATCATGCTCTCGCAATAGGTGCCTATGATATTGCGGTAGAAGTCATCCTTTATGCCGCTGAACGTCTCATACATCTGGGGCAATGCGAGACCCTCATACGTTGGCTTCATGCGCTTCCCTCGACCATGCAGGAACATCACCCACATCTTCTCCTGCTGCAGGCTACCGTTGCTCTGGGACGTGGACAGCATGCCTCTGCCCTCCCCTTGCTGGCAAAGGCAGAGGCGCTTGTGCCCGATTCCTTTGAGACCGAAACGTGTGTGCTTCAAGCCATGATCGCGATTCAGCACAGCAAAGCCCTGTTTCAGGCAGGAGAGTATCTTCAAGCCCAAATGCTTTGTCAACAGGTTCTTCTGCATGTCCCAGAACAGGAATACGCACTGCGAGCAGCCGCAGCAATGCGTCTAGGGGTCTGTGCCAGCCTCCAAGGCAATTTTCTTGCCGGGATTACGTACCTGCAACAGGCACTCCATATCTGGATGAATCAGCCTCCCCTGAATCAGGCGATTGAGGTCCATAGTGCCCTGGCCAATACCTATTACCTGACTGGCAACTTTCTACTAGCACAGCATCACCTAAACCGTGTATTAGGAACCTGTGAGCAATTACAGGATATCCCAGAGAAAATAAATGCTCTGATTTTGCAAGGACTTCTCTCCCAGGATCAGGGTCTCACAGTAGAGGCAGAGGGAACGTTCCTTCAAGCACTCGCACTTGCGAGTACAACACCCCATGCGCAACGTGGTGAAGCTTATGCCCTCGTGAATCTCGGGTCGCTCTCAGTCGAGCAAGAGGAGTATACCCAGGCGTTGATATATTGTGAAAAGGGTTTGGCTTTGGCACGGAAGTTTGGCAATCGAAGTTTGACCAATGCTGCACTCTCGAACCTTGCTTTGAGCTATTTGTTTCTGGGAGATCCCGTGAGTGCCCTCCTTACTGTCGAACACATGGAGACACAGGCGCTCAGTGAAGCAACAGTAGGCTATGAGCGTGTCTGGCACAACCTGACCTATGGTATGATTCTTCTTCTGCAGCAGCGCTATCCAGAAGCCGCTGCCTGTCTAGCAGAGATTGAAGAGGCTTTGAACACAACAGACTTGAAACATGGGCGTTTCCAGGCAAAACTTCGTTTGGCCGCCTGTCGGATCATGCAAGGTCAGCCAGAGCAGGCAGTGCCTCTGTTGAAAGAGGTAACATCTCTACTCACAACCCATCGCACCTATACTCACCTGGTTCAGATCGAACTGCGGTGGCTACCAATGCTCCTTCCGATGGTCCTGGACCATCCACAGCTTGCGCCTTTACGCACGCTGATAGACCTCATTGAACCACCCCAGCCGCAACACGAGCAGAACTCCTCTTTTGCCAGTTCTGCCTTGTTAGATGTTCATTCTCCCAGGCTTACCATCTCTGCGTTTGGGGAACCAACCGTGTTGCTAGATGAGCAACCGATCAAGCGCTGGCGCATGGCCCATGCTATGGAATTGTTCTTTTTCCTGCTTGACTCCGATCATCCCATCAGCAAAGAAGCCATCCTCACAGCGTTGTGGCCAGAATACGACGAGCAAACGACCCAGATCTTTCACAACACGATATACCAACTCCGCAAACTCTTCGGAGAAGCCTGTGTCGTTTATCGTCCCACTGGGTACAGCCTCGATCTGGTCGCCTGCTATGGAGAGCGAGTCTGGTACGATGTTCAAATATTTCAGCAGCAACGGATCGAGGCTGAGCAGGCTCAGATCCTGGGAAATGAGGGGCTTGCCAAAGAAGCCTTCCTCAAGATGGTCCAACTCTACCATGGTGACTATGGACGCCCCTTCTACAGTGAGTGGTGTATCTTCCGGCGCGATGACCTACGCACCGCCTACCTGGAGGCACGTCGCCAACTCGCCCAGATAGCCTGGAACGCAGAAGCCTGGAATGAGAGTATCGATCACTGGCGCCAGATGCTCCGTCTCGACAACTGCCTCGAAGAAGCCCACTACGGTCTCATGCGTTGCTACGTGCGTCAGGGTAAGCGAGGCTCCGCGTTGCGTCAGTACCAGTCTTGTCAAGAGAGCCTTCAGGAGGAGCTCGGTGTACAACCAGGTCAGGCCATGGAGAGCCTCTATCAACGGCTGACGGCAAAACACCGTGCGGAGTGAGTGCAGAGTACAGTGCAGAGTGAATGCAGAGTAGGCGGATAGTATTCTTTCCTCAGACAGAACGAAGGAGAGTATACAAGGCAAGATCGAACATCTATATCCTTGTATATATGCAAATACCCTTTTAAAAAGAGAGAGAAAAAGAATGCTTAGAAGACATTTGTATGGTAGAGGAAAAGTGAAGAGTCCCAGCCTGTTCCTCCGAGAGCATCGCATGTGGTCATCAGTAGGAAGAACCCTGTTGTTCACAACACTGACACTCCTGCGCACTTTTCAGCTGGTTAGATACATTGGTGATCCTACTTGGCCTACAAATGCACAGGGAGTCATCCAGCTCATGTCGGCACGTTATCTCTAAGAGGACACAGACTATGTCATGGAAAGTGATTAACCACATTCTCGGTCTTGCCTCTATTAACCCGACATTTCAACGACAATTGCAAGAAGATCCTCTGGCAGCTCTTGATGCCCGAGACTTTGAGCTGACGTCCCAAGAGCTGGAAGTGTTTAAAGCATCTGCATCACTCCCTTTTTCACAGTTCTGTCAGTGTCTGTTGGAAGCATTGGTTCCAGATGAAGATTGCTCATCTGGAGACTCATAAAACAAGTTGATTGTTTTTATCTCTTGCTCACAAAGGAGTAGAAGACTTAAATTTGCTGAGAGCAGACATATCTAAAGGGAACTACGGAGCGTTTTTGTGTTTGAAGTTCGTTTACAAGATTTGTATCAGGAAGCAAATCTTATAGTACACCAAAGAGGGAAAATATGAAAAGACTTTCACTGATTTTTGCCACCTCGATGCTTGCGGTTGCTGTTTTGTTTGGATCATTGATGAGCCAGACAAGTACTGCCCATGCTGCCTCCATTCCTAATAATACACAAGGAATATCAACCCTACATGAAACACAAGCTTTGATTTCCAAAGTCCATTTGTATGTGCATGTGGTAAACCATCATGCAACGATTGATCCGCAATTTAAAGGTACTGTGTCACAAGAACAATTCCAGATTGTTCAAAAAGCCGTTAGTACCTATAACACTCTTCCTGTCTCGGCTAAACAGCCCTCCAATTCCCATTACGTTAGCAAGATCGCCACGGGCAATGTTTGGTGGTACTGCTATTACATATCTAACGGGACAATGGATACCATAGCGTGGGCCATGATTTTCGGAGGTGCTGTAGCCACTATCGTAGGCATTCTGGCTTCTGAGACAGGTGTTGGAGTAGCCATAGCTATTGCAGGTGTACTTGAAGGGTTTGGGGGAGCATATCTGCTCTGGTATTCAGACAAGTATTGGCCAAATGGCACAACCTGGTGTTCTAATGGAAGTTTCACTTACTACTACGCTGATTGAACTTCATAAGCGGTTCATAAGCAGAATGAAAGCTTACAAACCTGGATTATAGCTGATGAAGGGATCGAACAGCCCTTGCCTATCGGCCCCTTCATCAAGTTCATGTTTAGACCAATTATGTTAGATCTACCAGAGAGTTGGCCTGAAACTGGTTACTATCGTGTATACTTTCGATGCTCTCAATCGCCTCTGAAGAGGCTTCATCGCGATACCTAACCTGATTTAGTTTAAACGCAAATTCAAAGTAAATTCGTATTTTACGAGTCAAACAACATTTACCTGAATACAAGAAAGGACTTTCATTATGCAAATGCATCGTTCACTCTGGTCACGTTCTCCCGTTCGTATACGATTTGTAGCGATAAGTATAGCAGCTAGCGTATGCGCTCTCTTACTCGCTATAGTAGCAATAAACCATGGGGATCTCAATGTTGGCAGAGCTGCTGCAATAATCCTTGCCATAACGCTTGTCGCAGCAATCCTTTCTTTTTTGCTAGGTTTTACGCACATACAGGAAGGGCATGCTTCCCGATATCAACAAGCTACTCTGTATGCTGGAATTGTCTATTCTTTCCTTTCTTTAGCTATGCTCATGGTGATGGGGGTTGCAGCCAAATTTTTTGATGGATTCCTAGGTTTCCTTTTAGGAGGTGCATTTTTAGTTCTTGCAATTCTCTCCTTCCTCTTCTCTAAAATGGCAACGAGAGAGCATTCTGGGTACAATAGACCCAGATCGTAACAGCTTTGAGCTGAAGGGTGATTAGTACGCTGAGGCAGAGGAAGTTCCATAATGAGGAACCTCTTGGCTAAAGGGTGAAAGACACAGAGTGGCAATACCCTCTGGCGATACTTATCTCTCGTCTGGACAAGAAGGCAGAATCGTCAGGATCGCTACCCACACTGGAGAATTACATTTAGAAATTCTGCAACTTTAAAAAACATCGAACGTATAAAAAGGCATGAAGAAACAAACTGTCAGGAGAGTAGAGATATGAATAAAACTCAGGTTTCCTATCTGTCTGTCGCGATCGTCTCATTTCTCGTAGTTATTGCTATGGTTTTCTTTGCTGCAACAGCTAGCAAAAACACTATAGTTTTCTTGGTTGCTGCTGTTCTTTTTGCCCTTTGCGGTGCTATTTGGGTCTACCGATTTGCAAAAGGAAGAAGGACTCTCTGAGAGTCGCCTGATCTCGTTTCAACAGGCCAAGCGAACTGTGTACAAGTACCTTGAGGAGAAATAGGGGCCTGTGGCGCATTGGTGCAAATTTCGTCTAGAACTCCCATTGCGAAAAAGAACAAGGCCGCATCGCCAAGTTTCATACTGGGTGGTGTGGCCGCGACGCATGAAAATGCACAGGGAAAGATACGTGGTCTATGTTTTTGTCACTGGTAAAATGAGGTCGAGATAAAGCCCCGAATAATATGGTGACCCCAATGGGAATCCTTAGGGTTACAATTTCACACCTGGAAATCTTATCTACAATCCAGCGGCTGCCTTTTGTGTCAGCGCCGGTGGAATGCCGAGCCGATTTACGGGTGTTTTGACTCAATGGCTGGATGAGTTTAGCATGCTTCCCACGTGGTATTAAGGCCGCTCCGCTTTCCCTTGACACCGTGTGGGAAGCGTGCTCAGAGAATTGATGTGCCATTGAAGCGAAAAAAATGATCCTTTCTTTCTCTCTTAATACGTAACCGTTTCAGCCCTAAATCGGCTCGTAATTACGTCGGCGTTAATAGAACATTGAGCCTATTTACCACATGCGACCATTGATTTGGAATAGCAACTGGATTACATTCCCTGTTGGCATTCATACCTTCATCTTTTTCTGTTTTCTTCCCTCTCTTTTTCTTGGTGCGTTCACACGCCCAACTGCTTCCTTTCCTACCCGTTTCAGGAGCGCTCTGATACGATAAAGGATGTGAGTTGATAACTCATCTCTGTGTGTGATGCAGTAGTGCTCAATAAGGGGACGCAACCGATGGTTCAAGACCAGCATATCTCTCCCACGAAACGAAAACGGCTTCTCAAGTCCTATGGCCCCTGTCCAGCAGGGTATACACACGAAGACCTGGAACGCTTCCTGGACTTGCTGTATGGCATGTACAGTCATGTCTATACTATCACTGAGTTGCGGCAGATAGTCGTGTGCGACCCTTTTGATCGTTCCGCCACGCCACGCCAACTGACACTCATGGAACTGACTGATTGGTTAGAGGTAGCACTTCTTTAGGCATCAAAAACGCCCTCGCGATATCGTGAGGGCGTTTTTGATGCGTTTTTCAGACGGCTCTTAGGACGTTGCAAGACGTTCACCGATGAATTTCCATTTATTGCTCCCTTGATCTTTGCTGCTTGCCTTTTGTTTGTGCAGGCGAAGGCACAGAACCCTCTGGTTCGTTGACACGGTTTCTTCTCTTCTGTTGCTCCTTTGCAACATAGCCCTTTCGCCTCGTTTCTCGTGGCCCAGGCATCCGGCTTAGAAGATGGTCACCAGGGCTGTATTTTCGCTTTTGCTCCTGGAGAACGGTATCATTCATATGCATATAATTTTGTACCGTCGTCAGATCTTCATGTCCCAGCAACTCTTGTAAGCTAAAGGGATCGTTGCTTTTGATGAGGTAGTTGATGGCAAACGTGTGCCGGAGAATATGGGGACTGATGCGCTTTCCCGTGATCCCCGCTCGTTCTTTGAGTCGCTTGAACAGCATCTCCATGCCATTTTTGGTCAGTGGCTGGCGCGTCTCCGAGAGAAAGAGGTGATCTTCCCCAGCACTTCCCCATTCTGCCAGTTCCTCCTCATCAGGACGATGTTTGTCCAGATAGTAGGAGAGATTGCGCAAACAGTTTTGTCCCAGGGCAATGCGTCGCTCTTTCGATCCCTTCCCCATAACGGTGATGACCCCTTTTTTGCGATCCACATCGTCGACGCGCAGATGCGTGAGTTCAGAGACGCGGATGCCAGTATCGTAGAGTAACCAGAGGATGGCGCGATTGCGTACCGCCGCTCGCTCGGCAAAAAGGCTCGTCTCGTTCGGAGGAGCACACGCAAGCAAGAGCTTTTCAAATTCTTCCGTCGTGATCGTTTGGATCAGTGGCCTCCCAACTTTCGGAAACACAACGCGATCAAAAGGGTTCACTTCGAGGGTACTACGACGGATTAACCAGTGGAAGAACGCGCGTGCCGAGCGAGCATAGGTCTGAATAGTCCGTTCACTGCGCACTTTGCCACGGGCTCCTGGTGTCGTGCGCATATGAGCAAACCAGGCACTAATGTCATCTGACTTCCACATCATCGATCTGGGTAATATCTGACTTCCTCTTCCAGGAACAGACGCATCAAGCCCAGAGCCGTCCGGTGCCATTCCAGTGTTTTCTCGCTATGATTGCCACCGATATGATCCTGGATATAGGCTTCAATCAAGGTTTCGAGAAAGCGCCCTCTGGCCATATAGTCCTGCCGTGCCATTTTCTTGTTCAGCATAACATGAGTGGCCGCTTCCTTCTTTTCCCCTCTCTGATGAGCCTTGGCCTGAGTATCCAGTTTGGCTCGCTGTGCTTTCGCACGTTCTTCTGTTACTTGTGAGCCTTTCATCTTGATACGCTCTCCTGCTTTCTTTGGTTTACCCGGGCTGGATGAGAAGGTATTCTTCATCGATTGCATCTTTTTTGTCTCCTTCTTTTTTTGCTATTTCTGGAGTTTGGTTCGTCGCGATCATACAAAGACAACCTCTTCCTTCTGCTTCACTCATCAGTAGTGTATATGATCAGTAATCGGAAGAAGCGGAACCTGAGCAGGAAGCCAGAGGAAGATTACCAGGAAAGAAGCCAGGAAGGGTAGGGGGTTACCATAGAAACATAAGTTCGTACTTGCTCATCCGGTGTCTACTCGGACCTTGACAGCGTTGATGGCCTGGTCCAACGCCTTTGCAGAATGCAACGTTCGTCCACCAGTCGTTATCAGTAAAATCAGGAGAGGAACACGCAGCTTCAAAGGCTCCCTGACCCACATGGAACTTGCCTCCTTCTTTGGGGTCAAAGGTTGAGCCGTTTCGACACGTTTTCCCTCTTGCAATCTCTTCCCCCAACAGGTAGTATGTAACGCAGAGCGCAAACGAGAGCTCTCTCTGTCTCCATTGTTCCAAGAGAAGAGTTTCTCTTTCTTAAAAAGAGTTGAGATAAGTATGACCTACGTTCAACACGTACTTGATGGGTTTGACCAGCCCTTTTCAGAGGTTCAGCAGAGAATCACTCCCTTCTCACAATCTCCGGCAGCCGAACGTGGCGCGATTTTTACCAAACGAGAAGTGGTGGACTTCATGTTAGATCTGGCTGGATATCAGAGCGATGAAGATCTCACCCAGGTGTCGTTGCTTGAGCCATCCTTTGGTCAAGGCGATTTTCTCTTCGTTGCGGTTGAACGTCTGCTCGCTTCTTTTGTTCACTACCATGGACCCCTCGTCAATACGGTTCCATTGCTGCGTGATGCTCTCCGTGCTGTCGAACTGCACCAGGAGACCTTCACTTTGACGCGAGAGAGACTGCTGCATTTGTTACAAGAACGAGGTATCGAGCAGCAGGAGGCGTATCAGCTTACAACTTCCTGGCTCGTGCATGATGATTTCTTATTGAGAGCATTCTCGCAGCGTTTTACGCATGTCGTCGGAAATCCGCCCTATGTTCGTCAAGAGGTGCTTCCCGATGCGCTTCTTGCTCAATATAAAATGCGCTATCAGACCATCTATGATCGAGCCGATCTCTATATCCCCTTTATTGAGCGTAGCCTTTCGCTGCTCACCCCTGATGGAACCCTCTCTTTTATCTGTTCTGATCGTTGGATGAAAAATCGTTATGGTGGGCCATTAAGAGCATTCATTTCCCATCGCTTCCATTTACGCTGTTATATTGATATGACCGAGATGGAGGCATTTCAAACGAATGTCACTGCCTATCCTGCCATAACTGTTATTACGGCACAAAAAAGTGAACATACTTCCATTGTCCACCATCCTAAGCTGGATGCTCAATTCTTGCAAAACCTCGCAACCGCTCTGCGATCACCAACGGAAAACAGTACAAACCCCTCCATTCACGTACTGACAAACGTTGTGACGCGATCACATCCCTGGATTTTGAGTGCATCCTCAGAGGAACAGATGTTGCTGCAACGCCTAGAACAGGAATTTCCCTTGCTAGAAGATGCTGGGTGTAGAGTGGGTATTGGCGTGGCAACTGGGTGCGATGAGATCTTTATTGGGCGTCAAGAACTGCTGCCAATTGAAGAGGAGTGCAAACTTCCCCTGGTAATGACAGACGACATCCAAACAGGACAGATCGTCTGGAAAGGGAGGATGGTTGTCAATCCATTTGACGCGAATGGGACGCTTCTTCGTCTTGAGCAGTATCCACGCCTCAGAGCGTACTTTCTGGCACATGAAGAACGCATCAAGACGCGCCATATCGCCAGAAAAAATCTCAAGAGTTGGTATCGCACCATTGACAAAATCTCTGAGCCACTCACTCATCAGCCTAAACTACTCATCCCTGATATCAAAGGGGTACCCCATGTCGTCTATGATGAAGGGCATTACTATCCGCATCACAACCTCTATTTCGTCACCTCTTCTTCCTGGGATTTGCAAGCGCTCCAGGCACTTCTGCGGTCATCCATTGCCAAGTTTTTTGTCGCCAATTATTCGGTGAAAATGCGTGGGGGCTACTTCCGGTTTCAAGCACAAAATATTCGTCGGATTTGTATCCCTCGCTGGGAACAGGTCTCGATCATACAACGTGAGCGCCTCCGACAGGCAGCAATGCAACCAGACGTTAGCAGTTGCGATGAGGTGGCGTTTGATCTCTATCATATTCGTAAGGCCGAACGTAGGCTGCTTTTCTTCGATGATGGGGAAACAGATAGAGAAGAAGAATAAAGGAGAGAAACGGTGAGTCTTGATCTGTCGAACTATGAAGAACGTACCAGGGAAGCTGTGGCCCACTTCTGGCGATCAGGAGAGCAAGCAACGGCAAATCAAGCGTTAAAAGGAAAAAAGGATCAGGGAAACCGAGGGCGCACAACCGCCGGAACCAATATGGATGGGTTTGTGAAGCTCATTCAGACCCTTGTAATCGCCAATGGACTCCCAGCGCAGAGTGTCTTTATCGAGAGAGGCGCTCCTGTCACGCTTCCCGGATTTTATCGCGCAACCAAAATGTGGGATCTCGTGGTGGTTCATCGTTCTGAAAAGAGCATGCGCCTGGTCGCAGCACTCGAACTCAAATCACAGGTCGGTTCTTTCGGCAATAACTTCAACAATCGTTGCGAAGAGGCCATCGGAACGGCTGTGGACTTTTGGACGGCTTTTCGTGAAGGAGCCTTTAGCACTTCTCCAAAACCGTTTATCGGATATCTTATGCTTTTGCAAGATTGCCCAGCAGTTCATGCTCCTGTCCGGGTTGAGGAGCACCATTTCAAGGTCTTTGCTAATTTTCGCGGCTCTTCCTACGCTCGTCGCTATGAACTGCTCTGCCAACGACTCGTTCAGGAAGGGCTCTATGACGCATCCACCCTGCTGCTCTCTTCTGAGACCGATGGCCCTCAGGGAGTGTACACTGAATTGCAATCGGGTGGTGGATTACGAGAGTGGGTTGCACGACTAGCGGGGCATGTGGCCTCGGTTGCCGCAACGCTGTAACGAGCAATGACAACAGAGAAAGAACGCAACAAAACAGTACCTATGTAATTGATGTTTAGACTTAAATTCTTATGGAGCCAAGCGGGAAGCGGCTTCAGCCAGAATTCGCTATAATGGGGCTTCACCGCGCTCTACAGGCCGTCTCACGTGAATTTAGTCTAAACATCAAATGTAAGAAGTATATCTCTTTGTCAAGGCCAACTTACTTTTGGCATTAACACACGGTAACTTCTGCCTTTTCTCCCCCTCTTCTACGAGCAAAATGCAGTATTCATGAGAATATCAAAGGCAGAAGGTATGTGAGGCCATGCGACATAAATCTTCTGCGCTCCTTTGTCCAGGAGCGCCTGGCCAAAGGCTTGCCCCAGCCCATGATTAGCACCTGTCACCAGAGCAATGGCTTCTTAAATCTTTATACGTTCATTCCTTTCCTTCTCCTGAGGGAAACAGAGCAAGCTTCTTGTGCACATATGCCACCGCTTGCTCATCCCAACGCGGTTGGAGCCAGTCAAACACCTGTGCTTTGGCATCAGTGGGTGAAAGCTGGGAGGATGTGATCCCATGCTCTTCCATCCACTGCTCGGCGTCCATATAACAGGTGCCGTTCCATCCGCTTTTGTTGCCCTAGTCATTCCAATTCTCAGCCGTGCCTGAGATCACGATATCGGCGGTGTGTTGCAAATCAATGAGGGTCTGATCGAAGTCGTTTTTGTCAGCTTTTCCCTGCATATCGGCCAGTTTTCTGAGTTTTCTGACCTCGATCCCGTGATTTTGCTGGATGATCTCGTAGATCTGTACACTCGCGCGAGCCAACAGACCAGCGGCGTAGCGCTCTTTCACGGTTTGGGGCGAAGCGAGCAGACATTTCACCAGTGGAAAAATGTCTCGCGCGATCAAGAGAGGTCGCGTGCCAATAAATCTGCCATAGGCAGCGACGCCCTCGGAGGCAAAACGGTCTCGCCAGAGCCAGGGATCGGTCTCGGCACTGGAGTGCCATACGGCGGGATCGGTGATGGAGTCAAGAGAGGGGTGGCTGGGAATATATCCTGAGAGTGGGAGAATGCCCAGTTGTTCGATGACTCGGCAGGCTTCTTGATAGGTAGTTACGATGAGACGCGACACGTGCAAACTCCTTTTCTGGGAAATTGTTTCAGCAGCATTATACACTCCAAGCCATTTACCGTGCGAACGGACTGGAAAGAGATGTCCCTCTCTGGAGCAGTATTCCAGGCTGAAAGGAGAGGGACATTTTTGGATATCATCATCTACACGAGACCGGAGGAAGAGCCAAGCTTATCTTCAAAGAGCAATATCTGCTCAAGGAGCCTGCAGGAATAGAAGCGAAAACTTAGGTGCCAGAAAACTGGAAAGATCCTTTACCAGATATGTAAAAGCCATAACAAGGGTCATATGTGGGTACCTATATAGTTAGATCTACCATATGCAGAGTTCTGCATGCAAGCCTCCCTCGATACAATCTCATCAAATATAAGGCGAGATGAAAATTATGGCAGTACGCTTACGAGTAAGGGAAGTAGCAAAAGAGAAGGGTATTAGTATGGGCAAGTTGCACAGGCAAGCAGATGTGTGATACAAAACCATCACAAACGGATTTATTCAGATCCGTTCTATGCCACCACGACTATCACTCTAGAAAAGCTTGCTAAAGTATTGGGCGTGCCTCTAGGTGAACTGATTGAAGAGGCTCCCGATGATATGAGAGAAAAAAGCAAGAGGAAGAATAGATGGGGGCTGTGTGAGGACATTGCAGTAGTAGAAAGTAGTGAAGCGGCACGACTTTGACGAAGTAGTGGGGCTAATGTCGAAATAATCGGGTTTTTCTGGCAATTTGACCGATCTAGAATACTGCCTGGAGGGAGCTAGCACCTATGAGTAACTATTTCTTGTTGTTTATTTCCCCTGAGACAGCGCGATCGTCTGTCTCGCATACCGTACCTCGTTTTACCCTACCGTATTCAGCTTCCAATTTACAGCAGGATGATAAAATAATTTTGGTGCGTACGGGAGATGAAGCAATGGTCTTACCATTCAACTATGTGATTGCTGCGACCAATCGTACCGCTGGCAATATCACTCTGGAACGAATAGCCATCCTAAATCGCTCACGTTTGCTAAGTGAGTTGCAGTTACGTGACTTAAATAGTAGCACGCAGGTTCATCTGCATCTCACACAAGATCGCTTCGAGGCTATTGTGCAACAACTGGGAGGACAACGAGTGGACGAGAACACCTTACTGATGAATATCGAACGATATATCACCGAAAGCGGCTATTATTTTGAGCGTGAAACACTGCTCAACTATCACATTTGCTTGAAAACCCGACCATTCGTTATTCTGGCTGGCCTCTCTGGGACAGGCAAATCCAAACTGTCCCAATTGTATGCGGAAGCACTGGGTCACGAAACTCGCTATCTACGTTTGCCAGTGCGCCCAAACTGGAGTGATGATCACTATCTGCTTGGCTATTTCAATACAATCACCAACAAATATATGACGGCTCCCGCAGTTGAGTTTCTCCTGGATGCCAACGCAGATGAGGATAACGTCTATCTGTTTTGTTTGGATGAGATGAATCTGGCTCATGTCGAATACTATTTCTCACAATTCTTGAGCGCAATGGAAGAGAAACCCGGTAAGCGCTGGATCACCCTTTTGAGTAAGAGTGAGCAAGCACAGATGAAAGAAGAAACAGCTCCTTTGGTGCAGGATATGTTGTTGAAGAAGGAAGGTAGAGTACAGATACCCAGCAATTTTTTTGTAACTGGTACCATCAATGTTGATGAGACTACCCAGCCGATTAGCGACAAAGTAATGGATCGTGCCAACATCCTGGAATTTTTTCGCGTCGATCTGGACAAAATCCCTACTCCATCTGAAAAATCACCAGAGCCGTTTGTGCTTTCTGCTTCCACCTGGTATAGTTATCAAGCGACCGAAGTGGATAAAAGCTTTCGTCCCCAGATTATAGCGATTAGCCAGATCTTAAATAAAGCTGATCTTGGCCTGGGCTATCGGGTGCTTCATGAGATTGAACTCTATCTGGCAAATAGCAACGGGCTGCTTGAGCCTCGGGTTGCCTTTGATCTCCAGGTCAAGCAGCGTATCCTCCCGCGCGTGCGTGGTAGCGTCTTTATCAGCGAGATGCTTGATGAACTACTGAAATTCCTTGTAGATCAGAAGCTGGAGCGCTCTGCGCAACGGCTTGATGAAATGAAAAGCAGGCTAAATCGCGATGGCTACACCAACTTCTGGCGTTAATCACTGGCTTACCCTTCGCCGGGATACTAGCAGACCCGGTGCACCTATCGAGTCCCGCAACCCCATTCTTTTCGATGAAGGCAACGAAAATGAGGCGTTAGACGTAGTCGAGTATGGTCATTATATGATCGAAGCTACCAATGCGGTACCAGGAGCCTTAACTCTCTGGATTGATGGAGAAAGAATAGAGACAAGGATCTCTGGATTCTGGCAATGGAAAACCGATGATTATGCTGGCCTCTATCGTTTTGAGGTGCAGGCACCAACTGGAGAACTGTATCAGACCTGGATTCGCGTTTTTCCCCGTAAGATACTTATGCCTGCGTATAACCGGATGAAGCAAGAACTCAGCGCAATTGCGCTGGACCTGCTCCTACGCCTGGATTTTCCAGCGCGCGAATGGGCAGAGTATGAGAAGAAGAATGAGGATACATCAGCGCTGCACGATTATATGCAGATAAGCAATATCCTTGCAGATTTACGCGATATCATGAGTCAGTTACGCCGTAACCCGCTGCATACGCTGCGTGGACAGAGCGTGCAACAAAGCTGGCAACATATCATCCACTTCTCACCTGATGCCACACCTCTTCCTGGCAACTACCAGGCCGCACCAGCTACCTTGGAGAAACGTAATGTACGTTACCTACCGGGCACATGGCTGACTCAGGAACGTCGCCTGACCTACGATACCTATGAAAATCGTCTGCTCAAGCGCTTCCTGCAAAAACAACTGGTTGCTAAGCTCACACTCATTGAAAAAAGGGCACGACGCGAAGAAAAGCAACTGCACGATCTTTGTGCACTTTATCCTAACGATAAGAATGCTCGTGACTTGCTCGTCAAGATGCAGCAGGCTCTTGTCAGGTGTCAAGAGATGAAAGATCGCTGCCTGCGCTGGAGCAGTGAGCCTTTTCTTCAGGAGGTGCAGATTCTGACATACGAAGGAGGCGCAACCCAGATCCTGCTCAAAGATCCAACCTACAATCGTTTTTATCGCCTGTATCTGCGCTTCCAGCAGCACCTAAAGATTACACGCGATGCGCAGAAAGCTGTTGATGAGCTTTCGCTGAAGAAGATGAGTGCGCTCTATGAAACTCTGGAGCGTCTTTACCCTGAGCAAGATGGCGATAGATGATCTACAAGCGGCAGGCTATCGTATTATTTCCAATAGCACGTTCTTTGAGGTCGAAAAAGACTATTTCCAGTTTGATGTACAGAAAGACAAGTCCAGTATTATCCTGGCTAAAGGTGATCTACAAATCAAGTTTAAGTATGAGCCAGTCTATCCTAATCAGAGTCTGATGTCTGGCCAGTCGGCTCTAGTAGCGACCATTTGGGGCGATAAGCCCCAGACGCCTGACCTGTCTATTGAGGTCTATCAGGGCGATCAGCCGCGCGATGTGCTCATCTTTGATGCCAAATACAAGCGCGGTGACAGGTATCGTGGGCGTGTTTATCCCCAAGAGGGTGATATCGATAAAATACGCCGCTATCTTACTTCCATCCAATATCAAAAATATATGGGTAGTGGGTGTAACCCACAGACACGAGATCTCATCGTGAGCTGTACCTATATCCTCTATCCCGGTGATGTGCTGCACCGGGAAGGGACCGATAATAGCGTCGGGGCGCTACCTCTGATCCCTGGCATGTCCGCATCTCGTATACATGAGGTACATGCCGTTCTCAAGGATCTATTGCGCAGGTATATCTAAAGGTTATGAGGCATGTTGCTGCTCAATAACCGTTGCTTGCGTCGGATCGGCGGGCTGCGGCCTCAAGTGCGTGTTATAAGTTTGCCCATTTTCTGTAGCCTGCATCATCTCATCGTAGATCTCCAGGATGACGCGCTTTGTGCGGTACTCGCCGAACCGCTTCTCTTCTTTCTCTTTCCAGACCCGGAAGGTATCCATAATATACGCGACATCATCACGCGCAATCCCGTATAGGATGAAGTACGCTGCGTCCAGTTCGCAGCGCAGGAGGAAGCGCCGCTCTTCATTCCACCTGAATGGTGGCCCGCCATAGCCACAATCCTGGGCAAAGGCTTCGAGATCCCAGGCGGTATAGGTGAGTTCGAGGGCACGGGGAGCGACCCAGTCGCCGAGAGACTGAGTGGGGAACCATGAGCATGATTGTTGATAGGTAGTGGGTGGGAGAACAGGAAGTTGTTTGAGAATGAAAAAACCGAAACTTGTTCCGCCAATCTTTTGGCGGGCGATATAATCAAAAATGAAAGAAGCAAAACAGCTTTCTAGATAAAGTAAATTAACAGAGGGCTTCTGATTCAAGAAAACCAAGGGAAGTTTATGGTTGCAAGGTGTCACTGGAAAAATGCTGAAGACAGATGTTCGCAGAACTGCCGAGTTGGTCACGTCACGAAATCCCAAAAAAGCAGTATAATCGCCTCGCAGAGCCGCTGAAAAATCTGTTTCGTGTACCCAGTATTGAGAACGTGGAAATAACAGAGGATCTGCGTGTTGTACCCCATCGAACTCTGGCAGTTTACCTTGATTTGCTTGAGCCTGCGTCTGTCCCTCGTATGTACCAAAGCGATGATCAAAATGCCAAATCATTTTCGCTTCGTAAAGTGGTAAATAGCGCTCCTCACCTCTATAAAATACGTTTTCACGCAGTTCCCAGCCATTTTTCTCCAGTTGTTTATTGGTACGGAATAGGTGAGAAGCGCTTGTCATATTAAAAATACCTTGACGAAGGGTAATATCCCATACATTTACTCTATCTGGAAATTCTCTTATCAATACAGGCACATATTTATAGATAGCCCTGGTGAGTTCCATATCATGTTTCGAGCGGAAGACTGGACACGTATGCGTATTAGGATTAAGCAATGCGATATCCGCAGCGGAGAGAGAAAAATGGCGATCATCGTCTTTGAGGTCCTGAGTTTGGCGTGCAAAAAAGACAAAATCTGTGGCCTGCTGAGTCTTTTGATGGCCCAATATAGTTAACAAACAGAATTTTGTGGCATGGTGAACCGCAGGAAAAATAAACTCCTCGTTTTCAAAGCTATAGATGCTTGTCAATGTATGCGTTTCCATCAAATCCTTAAAAAACTGCTTTGTTGTGTCATCCGTCGCAATCCCTGAAGGCACAATGCAGCCAACACGTCCGGTTGGGCTAACAATTCGACGCATATTCTCGGCAAAAACTGCATAGGTATTAATACGTCCGCGTCCGCAGAGCGGATAGCAGTCTGAATGGCGAACGAAGTGGCTCCATCCATCTTGTAGACGTTTTGCATCGAGAAACGCTTCATATAATGTGGGGTCGGATACCGCGAGCGACTGGATCATGCGTTTTCTGTTTGCACCCTCGGCATGAGCGATTGCTGGATGGCGGGTGACAAACCATTCTTGCTCTTTTAATTCCGTATGTTCCCACGGAGGATTCCCCAGTACGACATCAAAGCCACCAGACCAGCCCGCTTGAGGGTTATCCGGCTCTTCTCCTTCATCTGGTATGCGGAAAATATCTGGAAACTTCCAGGTGCCAGTGAAAAAAGAGGTATTGCTCTGTAAGGCGCTCGATCTCCTGGCGCATCTCACGATAGAGATGCTGATTGTCCAGCATCTCTCTGAGAATACCATGCGTAAATGGATAGTCCAGGCGCTGCGAAGCAATGTGCACTTTATGCCAGACAAAGGCAGCGCACCATGCATCTGCGATCAGCTTATTTTGCAGATACTCTCGTTTTTGACGTAAGGCATCGTGGCTCTGCTTCATTGCTAAAACTTCGCTATAGGTCGCATCAGAACAACTACGCAAGTTGACGATTTGCTCCACTGTTTCATCCATTGGCTCTATGAGTAAATGCAATTGTCCATTCTGTCCCTCACGATTGCGCTTACGATATTCCTGGCAGAGTTGTGGCACATCACCCTCAAGCGAAATGAAGGCATCGTCGGGTATGCCTTCGCGCAGGAGACGTGGCGTTGTTCCTATTAAGCTGTTCCCGCAGCGCAAATTATGATCGAGAAAAATCAATGGCCTTCCCGGTATCATGGCTTCAATGCATAAGCCAACCATACAGACTTCAAGTGCCCTTATGTCATTATCCACTCCATAGATGCAATTCCTAATCACATCATGCAAGGCCTGACACCATGTCATCCGATCTGGCTCAACTCCTCCTGCACGCGCAAATGCCAGACGGTAGGCTATCCGTCTGGCGGCAGCGATCAGGAAATGTCCACTGCCACAGGCCGGATCACAGATTTTGAGGGCCAGGATAGCTTGCTCAGGCTCTGATTGCTGACAGGCTTCATCCAGTACAGGATCGAGAGCTGTTTTGAGAAGCTGTTCGACTAACTCCGACGGCGTCCAATAAGCCCCTGAAGTTTTGCGGTTATTTCCAGGGAGAGCTTCCAGTCGAAAATGGAACGAGTCTTTTTCTACGAGTACGCGCAGTTCCAACAGAGATTCATAGATGCTTCCTAGCTCTTCAGCACCAATATGCTGATAATCAATAGGCTTGAAGCCGCCTTTCTGATTGAGGAAAGCCAGTGCGCGTAGAGCCTCTAGAAACACCGCATTAGTTAGCTTGCATTGCTGAATATCTATGAGAGGGTCTTGTTTAAAAAGGAAACCATCAAGAACTGGCAAGGCAAGTTCGCGGCACTCAGGGCCTTGAGCAAGTCTCTGAATGATCAATTGTAATCCAGTAAAGAGATCAGTATGCTGGGTGCCATGGATTTTTTTTGCCATGTGCCTGAGGTGTGCAGTTGAATAGTACCGCATATAGCGTTCTTTCGCCTTTGGATCAGCATCTGGTATTGATAGCAGTTCCCTATCTTCGGCAACAAAGAGCACGATTAAACGATATATCAGCCGTAAGAGGTAGTGGTAATAGGTTTCTGGTGATAGGGTTCCCGACGCGAGTTGTTCTCTTAAATCCGTGTTTGCGCGACAATCAAGAAATCCCTGACCTAACAGGCGGATAGCCTTTTCGACACCAGAATGTAGCTGGCCTAATGCTCGCTCTCCTTGCATATGAGATGCTCTTGACCAGCGTTCCAGCCAACAATTCTCCGCTCTCTCTCCTTCGAAACGCGATTGATGACAAAGCAGCCACAGAAGGGCAAAATCAGCGTACGCCTCGTTTTGCATCATCGTTTCAAGATCAAAGTCAAGAAAAGTACGATGTAACAGGCGCTTATTACGGCGCAGTAAACGGAGATGCAATCCGTTGGTCACGATGCCCCAGATGTGCTCATCTGAATGGTTCAAAAATTCCTGCACCAGCGTATGCGGACTCTGGCGTCCGATGTTCCCACGTGTGCGAGAGCTATATGTATCGAGGTCTTCCAGGGAAGATACGAGGTGAATTGGTACATGTTCCCAGAGATGCGAAATAGGATATTTTTTCCCATCTTTTTCCAGTACCTTTGTTGACGGTAAACGACCATACCCAAATGCATGAAATAAGGGAAGCAACCAGGCTTCTTTTAAATTCTTGCTGAACCTGTCAGTACGATTGACATCATAGGCAAGACGCCAGTTTTGTAGGAGCGATGTCCATGAACGGCTGATGGCTTCGTTCAATTTCACGTCGTCGAGATGATAGGCCGCTTCCGTTAATCCTGCAAGTTGGTCTTCTCTTTGGATGATTTGACGCAGAAAGTCATGAGGAAAGAGAACACCGTCGCTGGAAACGGTGTGAAACAGGTCCCGAAGGCGTTCGAGCATAACAATCTCCTCTATCTGGACATTGACTTACTATGCTTAACAACCTACCTGATTTTAGAGGTTATAAATAGTGATCAGGCTTACCTACAGTTTCTAGCGAAAAATTAAATTTCACCAGGAAAATCTCCCCTTAGAGAAGTTTAACCAATAAAAGTGAAATTATCAAGCTATACGCAGCTTACTTGTTATAATTTCATGCGACGCTTGTTTAGCAAGTATGCAGTGAAAACATTACTCTGCATGATTTCTGCGACCCTTCGTTGTTTATTGACAACCGCTTACTGATCAAACTATAATTTGACGGCATCATTCCAATTTTGCATAAAATGACGATGGCTTTATATAAATTCAATGGCGCGGTTGTGCTTTTCTGCGAGGTACGCGATGAATATCTTTGATTTGCGTCAGGAACTGATCGATGATTATGCCTCTTATGTCAGCAGTTTTATTGAGGTGCGCGATCAGCGTATTCACGATTATGTTGAGGAAAAACTTTTCCTGAAAGGTTTGCTCTGGCCGGAACCACTCATCCAGATGAATCCTCAGTTTGAAGCGGGCCTTTCGATTGATGATCTCGTGGATCGAGGGATACTGCATCCGGCTTGCCGCGCTATTTTTCGGCGCAGGAAAGATATTGCAAACTCTGTTGGTATCGCGATAAGCCTCCATAAACACCAGCAGGAGGCCGTTGAGCTAGCACGTGCGGGACACAGCTATGTCCTGACCACGGGAACTGGTTCGGGCAAGAGCCTGACGTATATCATACCAATTGTGGACTCGATCCTGCGCGACCCTGGCCCTCCAGGCGTCAAGGCCATTGTCGTCTATCCAATGAATGCCCTGGCTAACAGCCAGGAAAGAGAGTTGGAGAAGTATCTGACACTGGGCTATCCTGCTAGTGAGCGTCAGGTAACCTTTAAACGATATACTGGACAGGAAAGTATATCTGAACGCAATGAGATTATTGCGAACCCTCCCGATATTTTGCTGACCAACTATGTCATGCTAGAACTGATTCTTACGCGCCAGCGAGAGCAGCCTTTACTGGATAAAACGCAGTTACGCTTTCTGGTGCTGGATGAGCTGCATACCTATCGTGGCAGGCAGGGAGCTGATGTGGCGCTTCTAGTGAGGCGCGTACGTAATCGACTGACTCCAAAGGAGATAACGCTGCAATGTGTGGGTACATCGGCAACTCTGGCCAGCGGCGGTTCTCGTGAGGAGCAACGTGAAGATATTGCGTCCATGGCTTCGCTCTTATTTGGTTGCCCAGTCTTGCCTGAGCACGTCATCGGTGAAAGCCTGAAGCGTGTCACGCCCGAGGTTGATGAGACGAGTCCGGCTTTTCGTCAGAGACTGGCCGAGCGTGTGAAAAGCTTTGACCCTCAGACTATCTCAAGCCGCGAGGAATTTTCACAAGATCCGCTAGCAATCTGGCTGGAAAGCACTTTTGGGATCATACGTCGGGAAGAGCGCCTGGTACGCAGCACTCCGCGCCGTATCGCTGGTGAGTCTGCAAGCGCTGCGCAACTTCTACAGCAAGCAACGGACAGCCCTGGTACGACAGGCTTTTCAGAGGCCCATTATGCAGAGGTAATTAAGCAAGGGCTACTGGTAGGCTACGAGCAAGAAGCTTTTGCCTTTCGCCTGCATCAGTTTATCAGTAAAGGTGATACGGTCTATGCAACGCTGGAGCAAGTCGAGCGGCGTCATATTACGCTTCAACCACAGCTCTACGCTCCTGGTGGACGCGAGCGATTGCTCTTTCCTCTCGTCTTTTGCCGAGAATGCGGCCAGGAGTATTATGTGGTACGCTGGAGAGATGAAGAAACACTCGTAACACGCGAGGTGCAGGATCTCTTACGAGAAACGCCTGATGACAACGGGAAGAAACCAGCTTCTCAGCGTCTTACGGGACGACCGGGCTTTCTGTTTGTGGATAACGATGATCACTGGCCCCGTGACAAGGGCGGCATTGAAGAGAGGCTGCCTGAGGAGTGGCGCGAAACCGTAAAAGACAAGGTGCGCCTGAACTCTACCGGACGTGACCATCGTCCGTTACCATTGTATGTTCACCCGGATGGTCGTGTGGACGAAGAGGAAGCGAGCGGCACGCCCTGTTTCTTTCTCCGTGCATCTTTTCTCTACTGCATGCACTGTGGAGTGACATATAGTGCGCTTATTCGCAGTGACTTCGAGAAGCTTTCAGAATTAAGCTCGGAAGGGCGTAGCACCGCGACCACTATTCTGAGCCTGTCAACGATCCGCCATCTTCGTATAGCAAGGCAGCGCGGCGAGGAGTTCACAATTCTCCCTAAAATGCTGAGTTTTACCGATAATCGCCAGGATGCCTCACTCCAGGCAGGCCATTTTAACGATTTTATTGAGGTTGGCCTGCTACGCTCTGCTCTTTATCGCGCGATCCTGCAAAGCGGCGCTGAGGGCATACGGCATGAGGAACTGGCACGCAAAGTCTTTGATGCGCTCTCTCTCAAGGCCGCAGACTTCGCGATTAATCCTGATGCAAAATTTCAGGCCAAAGTACAGGCTGAACGTGCTATGCGTGAGGTTCTGGGCTATCGTCTCTATCTGGATCTGCGCCGAGGATGGCGCATTACTTCACCTAACCTGGAGCAGTGCGGCCTGTTGGAGATTGCCTATCAGGATCTGGATGAGATTTGTGAATATCAGACTATCTGGGAACATGACAATAAGGACAAACCACGCCATGAGTTGCTTGCTCAGATGCCAGTGGGATTACGCAGGGATCTTTGTAAGGTCTTGCTCGATTTTATGCGCCGGGAACTGGCTATTAAGGTCATGTATCTTGATGCCAACTACAATGAAGGAATCAAATTGCAGAGCGGCCAGCATCTGAAAGATCCCTGGGCCATCGATGAAGACGAGGATCTGATACATGCGGGTTACCTCTTTCCACGCGGACGTGGCGAGGGCGCTGATGGTGGCTATGCCTACCTTTCGGCCCGTGGTCGCTATGGGCGCTACCTACGCAAGGCGTTACGCAAATCTGGTTTTGTTGATGCCAGCATGGATGATGTTCAACAGATTATCTGTGATCAACTGGCGGCACTGGCTGAGGTTGGTCTGATTGAAGAGGTGATAGCGAAACGCCACAAGGATGATGTGCCTGGGTATCAATTACTGGCGGCTTCTCTCATCTGGCGACCCGGACAGGCCGAGACGAATTATCATGATCCCTTGCGTATGCCCAACCTGCCGGAAAACCGGCCAAAGCGCGTGAATCAATTTTTTGTAGACTTCTATCAAGAAAATGCCGCTCACCTGGAACAGATCCAGCATTTGCGTGCGGCAGAACATACCGCACAGGTGCCAGCCAAGCGGCGCGAGGAACGCGAGAATGAGTTTCGCCTGGACGAAAACGATAGAGACTTTTTACCCATTCTCTATTGTTCTCCAACAATGGAGTTGGGAGTGGATATTGCCGAATTAAACGTGGTCAATATGCGCAATATTCCACCTACGCCAGCGAATTATGCACAACGCAGTGGACGCGCCGGACGTGGGGGCCAGCCCGCTCTGGTCTTTTCCTATTGCTCAACTGGTAGTTCTCATGATCAGTACTTTTTCCAGCATCCAGATGCAATGGTTAGCGGTTCCGTCGCTCCACCTCGCCTGGATCTGGCGAATGAAGATCTCTTACGTGCTCATGTGTATGCGATCTGGCTGGCGGAATCAGGACTCTCGCTTGGCAGCACGCTAAGTGAATTGATAGAGATTGAGGGAACCACTCCTACCTTACAGCTCAAACCTGACATTAAAGATGCGTTACGTGATCTTCCTGCGCGTCAGCGGGCAGAGCGCCGAGCACGCTCAGTGCTCCAGACGCTCCTATCCACCCTGGAGAAAAGTTCAGCCCGCTGGTATACGCCAAACTGGCTGGAAGAAATACTCAATAGTCTGGAACAAAGCTTTGAGATGGCCTGTGGTCGCTGGCGCGAGTTGTATCGCGCAGCTCAGGATCAACGTGATACGCAGCACGCCATCACGCTTGATGCCTCGCGTGCACCAGATGATCGTGAGAAAGCCAAACGTTTGCGTGGTGAAGCCGAAGAACAGCTCAAACTCCTGACCGGCAATAGCTCTTCTAATGAGCGCGATGAGTTTTCAGAATTTTATAGCTATCGCTATTTTGCCAGCGAAGGGTTTTTGCCTGGTTACAATTTTCCACGCCTGCCGCTCTCTGCTTATATCCCTGCTCGCAGGGCACGCCAACATAATGAATATCTTTCGCGTCCACGTTTTCTCGCGATCTCTGAAATTCGCCCCGCGTGCGATTATCTATCACGAAGGTTCACGCTATATTATCAATCGCTCACTGTTACGTAGGCGGGAGGACAGATCCGGCGTCCTCACGCGCGAGGCAAAGCAATGTCAGCACTGTGGATATCTCCACCCAGTGACAAGCACACATAGTCTGGATGTCTGTCGGCTCTGTGGTAAGTCACTTGATCGCTCTATCGATAAGCTTTTCCGCCTGGAAAATGTCTCAACGAAGCGCAAAGATAAGATCAATTCTGATGAAGAGGAACGCCAGCGCCAGGGATATGATATTCGCACGGGTGTGCATTTCCCGCCGCGTAAAGACGGCCAGCCTGATTATGATCAGGCTCTGGTCAAAGACTGTAATTCGGGTGAGGTAGTAGCACGTTTACGTTATGGTCAGGCGGCTACCCTCTGGAGGATTAATTTTGGTCCGCTGCGGCGCGAAAAAAAGGATGAGTATGGTTTTGTCCTTGATACCGAGCGCGGCTATTGGGCCAAGGATAGCGAATCGGCAGGCGATAAAGATGATCCTCTCTCCCACAGTAGGATGCGCGTGATCCCTTATGTGGAAGATACACGCAACTGCCTGCTTTTTGAACCCACAGAGGCGTTAGGTCTGGAACGTATGGCTTCGTTGCAAGCAGCACTGAAAAGCGCCTTGCAAGTGTGCTACCAATTGGAGGATAATGAACTGGCTGCTGAGCCATTGCCCAATAGAAACCAGCGCACAAGTCTGCTTTTCTTTGAAGCAACAGAGGGTGGCGCTGGCGTGCTGCGACAATTGACCGAAGACCATAACGCATTGGCGCGTGTTGCGACCGAAGCGTTGCGCCTCTGCCATTTTGAGCCTGCGACCCTGGAAGATCTGCACCAATCTGAGCGTGCGTTGGAACCTTGTGAGGCTGCTTGCTATCACTGTTTGATGACGTATGGTAATCAGCGCGATCATGATCTCCTTGATCGCATGAGGATTGTCGGAGATCTGGCCCACCTGACCCACTGTTCAGTGAGTCGGCAAGAACCAACTCCGCTGAGTACGCCACTGCCCTTCGGTAACGCTCCTGACAGCCTTGATGGTACACAGGTAGCAGCAAATTCAGACGACGGGTCAGCAAGCCCTCTTGCGGTAGTTACAACCAATAATGCATCTTTACTCTCCACAATTGAGGAAGAGTGGTTGCGCGAACTGGCCGCGCACCAGCTTATGCGTCCTTTGAGTGCTCATACTCATGTAGGTGCCAGTGGAGCAAAACCTGATTTTCTGTATCCTGAAGCGGTTGTCTACGTGGATGGTGATGATCCCCAACGCCAGACACGCGATCAGGACTGTATAAGTACGCTGGAAAATGAAGGCTATATGGTCATACATTTCCAGGAGCGCGAGGGATGGGAAACGTTGTTTGCTGATTATGCGGATATGTTCAGAAGGTAGGTAGGTATACATGAAGTTTGCTGTTGGCTCACTGGTGAAAGCACGAGGACGCGAGTGGGTGGTGCTGCCAGAATCAGATGAAGAAATGCTGATTTTGCGTCCTCTTGGTGGCACAAATGAAGAAGTCGCAGGGGTCTATCTCCCTCTAGAGCCTGTAGAATCGGCACAGTTTGAGCTGCCTGATCCTGCCCGCTGGGGCGATGAATGCTCCGGTCGCCTGTTACGCGATGCCGTGCGCCTGGGCTTCCGTGCCAGCACTGGACCTTTCCGCTCATTCGCGCATATTGGGGTTGAGCCACGTCCTTATCAGCTCGTTCCACTGTTGCTGGCCCTGCGTCAGGACCCGGTACGCCTGCTGATTGCTGACGATGTAGGTATCGGCAAAACGGTTGAAGCCGGGCTGGTGGCACGCGAATTGCTTGACCGCCGCGAGGTAGAACGCCTGGCTGTGCTCTGCCCACCACACCTGGCTGAGCAGTGGCAGGCTGAGTTGCGCGAGAAGTTTCATATCGAAGCGGTGACGGTGCTCTCCAGCACCGTTGCGCAGTTGGAACGGCATTGCTCGCGTGACGAGTCGATCTTCGACCATTATCCGTATCTGATTATTTCACTTGACTTTATCAAGGCTGATCGCCGTCGCGAGTCCTTTATCCAACAATGCCCTGAACTGGTGATTGTCGATGAAGCTCACACCTGCGCCTATGCTGGCGAGGGACGCGGCGCTCGTCACCAGCGCTATCAATTGATCAAACAATTGGCTGAGCAGCCTGCACGCCACCTGATCCTGGTCTCAGCCACTCCTCATAGTGGCAACGAACTGGCATTTCGCTCGCTGTTGCGCTTCCTGGATGAGAGCTTCAAAGATTTGCCGGAGGATCTCAGTGGGCGTCAGAATGAGCGCTGGCGTCAGCGGGTGGCGGCTCATTTTGTGCAGCGTCGCCGTGTTGACCTCCAGTCGTACCTGCATGAAGATACGCCCTTTCCTCTGCGTGAGGATAGCGAGATTTCGTATCTCCTCACACCAGAGTATCGTAAGCTGGTGGATGGTGTATTGCGCTATGCACGCGAGACGGTGCGTGATACGCGCGGTGGACGCAGCCGTCAGCGGGTGCGCTGGTGGTCGATACTTGGTCTTCTGCGCTCTCTGGCTTCCAGTCCCGCTGCCGCATCTTATAGTTTGCGCAATCGTGCTCAAGTAGCTGGCGCGGAAAGTCTCGAAGAAGCTGATCTGCTTGGTCGCCATACTATTCTCGATCTGGTTGATAGCGATACCACTGAGGGCCTGGATCTGACCCCAGGTGGTGACAGCTCTGATGACGAGGTGGATGAGACGACGGCACGCCGGGAGCGCAATCGCCTCTCAGCCTTTGCCAGGGAGGCCGAGGCGCTATATGGGAGTAAAGATGCCAAGCTCCAGCAGGCCATCAAACAAATCACGAAGATGGTCAAAGATGGATATAAACCCATCGTTTTCTGCCGCTTTATCACAACTGCCGAGTATGTCACGCAAGAATTGCGCAAAGTCTTGCCCAGAGTTGAGATCGCCGCCGTGACAGGTCTGTTGCCACCAGCGGAACGGGAAGCGCGTGTGCTCCAGCTAGCTGAGTCTCATGAGCGTATATTGGTCTGTACAGACTGCTTGAGTGAAGGTGTCAACCTCCAGGATTATTTTGACGCGGTTTTTCATTATGATCTCTCCTGGAATCCTACCCGTCACGAGCAGCGTGAGGGACGCATCGATCGTTATGGGCAGGCCAGCCCTAAAGTTCAGGTGATGACTTACTATGGCAAGAATAATATTATCGACGAACTGGTGCTGCGCGTGCTCATCCGCAAGCATCGTGCCATTCGTAGCTCTCTGGGTATCTCGGTCCCGGTGCCTCTGGATACAGAACAGGTTGTTGAAGCGCTTTTTGAAGGAATGCTCGCCAGTGATAGTGATACGTTGCCCGACGAGAAGCCTAGCCAGATGCAGTTGCCCGGTTTTGATAATGCAGTGACGGTGCAACGCGATGAACTGTTTAAGCAATGGGATGCCTCGTCCGAACGTGAGAAGCGGTCGCGCACGCTTTTTGCTCAGCATAGTATCAAAACGGAGGAAGTTGAGCGCGAACTGCGTGAAGCACGCGAGACGATTGGCTTTGCCAGAGATGTGGCGAGCTTTACCCGCAAATCCCTGCGCACCTATGGAGCCTTTATCAGCGACCTCTCCAACGGTAGCGAGATCTTTGATTTAAAAGAGACGCCTATCTCTGTCCAGGATGCGCTTGATCTCTATCGCTTCGCACCCACGAAAAAGCTCCATGCCAGCTTTACGCGCATTGGTCAGGAAGGCGTTGAATATCTTAACCGCACGCATCCTCTCGTTGAGGGGCTGGCTGCTTATGTGATGGATACGGCACTCGATACCGAAGAAGATCCGCGCAACAAGCCCATTGCCAGACGCTGCGGGCTAATCAGAACCAGTGCTGTGCAGACGCGCACGACCCTGCTGTTGCTACGCCTGCGTTTCCATATCCACACACCCAGCCGTTCGGGGCGCGAGATCCAACCCTTGCTGGCAGAGGAAAGTCGCCTCTTCGCCTTTCGCAGCTCGCCTCAGCAAGCCGAGTGGTTTGACGATGAACAGGAGATGGTTAGATTGCTCGAAGCTCGCTCACAGGCGAATGCTCCGCAGGCACAAATTCAGCATTTTTGCGCCAGGTCATCGAAGCTTATCCTGCATATCTGGCTCCGCACCTGGAAGATCTGGTGCGCGAACGTGCCGAGGCACTGAGTGATGCTCATCGTCGTGTGCGCCGTTCCGCCTCAGTGATCGTACGTGGCGTAAACGTCAAGCCACAGCTTCCGCCCGATGTGTTGGGGATTTATGTCTATTTGCCATATAATGGGTAATATCGTGGGAGAGGACAGATAACATATGCGTACTCGTCAGCAATCCAGCTTTTTAACGGTTACCAGCGAGGGAGCGCTGCTCCCTGTAGATATTTTGCAAAAAATCGCCCTATTTGACAGCGGCATCAATGGGCTGGATGGCGAGAGCTACTATCTGGGCGAGACAAAGCTGAATGAGGCTATCAGCGACTCATGGGGAAAGTTGCTGCGTTCCTGGCAGGGCTTCAAGAATGTCCGTGAGAAATTGAAGCCAGACGAAAGTGGCCTGACGCAGACACGCGAGCGCTGGTTGCTACCCCTCTTTCAGGAATTGGGCTATGGACGGCTCTATACTATGAAGCCGCTGGAGATTGAGGAGAAAAGCTATCCCATCTCACATGGCTGGCAGCATATGCCGATACATCTGGTCAGCTTCCGCACCGGTATGGAGGAGGTGACGCGCAACGTAGCCAGTGGCTATCGCTTCAGTCCCTATAGTCTGGTACAGGAGTTGCTCAATCGTTCTCCTGAGCATCTGTGGGGTCTGGTCAGCAATGGATTGCGCCTGCGTCTGTTGCGCAAAAATGCTAGCTTGACGCGCCAGGCATATGTCGAATTCGATCTGGAGGCGATGTTTAACGGTGAGGCGTATGCCGATTTTGTCCTCTTCTGGCTGCTCTGCCATCAGTCGCGCGTCGAGAGTGAGCATCTGGCTGAGTGCTGGCTGGAACGCTGGTCACGTATGGCCCAGGAGCAGGGCGTGCGCGTACTGAATCAACTGCGCAACGGTGTTGAAGAGGCCATTAATCTGCTCGGCGGCGGTTTCCTGGCGCATCCAACTAATGGTGAGTTGCGCGAGAAGTTACGTTCAGGGAATCTCAAAGCTCAGGACTACTATAATCAGGTGCTGCGTTTTGTCTATCGCCTGATCATCCTTTTTGTGGCTGAGGACCGCGATATTTTATTTGATCCTGCTTCCGAATTGGCTGTTCGCCAGCGCTACGCCCAATACTACTCTATGGGCCGCTTGAGACGTATGGCCGGGCTGCGTCTAGGCACGCGCCACGCTGATCTCTTCCGCGCACTCTGGCTGGTCATGGAACAGTTGGGCAACGAAGTTGGCTGTCAGGCACTGGGCTTACCAGCGCTCAATGGCTTTCTTTTCTCTTCGCAACGTGCCCTCCCTGATTTGCTGAATTGCGCTCTAGAGAATGCCAACTTGCTGGCTGCTATACGTGCTCTGGCTTTTACTGAGGAGAAAGGCATTCGGCGCACGGTTGACTACAAAAATCTGGGGGCCGAAGAATTAGGTAGTGTGTATGAATCGCTGCTCGAGCTTCACCCTCAACTCGATATCGAGAGCGCCAGTTTCAAGTTGATCTCGGTCAGCGGCAACGCACGCAAAACATCCGGCAGCTACTACACGCCTACCAGCCTGATCGATTGCCTGCTCGACTCGGCGCTTGATCCTGTCCTGGCCGAGGCTAGTGCCAAGCCAGATCCTGAAGCGGCTCTGCTGGCGCTCAAAGTGTGCGACCCCGCCTGCGGCAGTGGACACTTTCTGATTGCCGCCGCGCATCGCATTGCTAAACGTCTGGCTGCTGTGCGCACCGGCACAGAGGAGCCTGGGTCGTTGGAACGTCGTGCGGCTCTGCGTGATGTCATCGGTCACTGTATCTATGGCGTCGATATCAACCCTATGGCCGTCGAACTCTGCAAGGTCAGTCTGTGGATGGAGGCCATCGAACCCGGCAAGCCGCTCTCCTTCCTCGATGCTCATATCCAATGCGGAAATAGTCTGCTCGGCACTACGCCTGCTCTACTGCGTACTGGCATCCCTGATGAAGCCTTCAATCCTATCGAGGGTGACGACCGCAAATACTGTAGCGAATGGAAGAAGCGCAATAAAGCACAGCACAGCGGGCAGCTCAGCCTCTTCGCACCCGATCTTCAGCCATGGGAGCGCCTGGGCGATCTTGGCACCGAGATCCGCAAGCTTGAGGAGATCAGCGACGATACGGTGATGCATATTCACCAGAAGGAAGCCTACTACGAGCAGATGCGTACCTCCGAAAATTACAAAAATAGCAAGCTCTGGGCCGACATCTGGTGCGCCGCTTTTGTCTGGAAGAAGACCGATGAATTTGCTTATCCCATCTCTGAAGAGATCTTTCGCAACTTTGAGCGCAATCCTTTCAACATTGTCGGCTGGATGCGGGAAGAGGTTGAGCGGCTGGCACGCCAATACCAGTTTTTCCACTGGCATATTGCATTCCCTGAAGTCTTCTCCATCCCCGCTCGCGACGATGCAGCCGAGAACGAACAGGCTGGCTGGTCGGGCGGGTTTGATGTGGTATTGGGGAATCCGCCGTGGGAACGAATCAAAATTCAGGAAAAGGAGTGGTTCGCCTCGCGGCGTCCTGAGATTGCCGATGCAGCTAATACAGCACAAAGGCACAGGATGATTGCTGCTCTAGTTTATGATGATCCTGAACTGCATACTGCCTTTATGGATGATCAGCGCCAAGCTACTGGTGAGAGTCATCTGGTACGTGATAGTGGGCGCTATCCTCTGTGTGGTCGTGGTGATGTGAATACATACTCGATTTTTGCGGAGAGTATGCGGCTTGTGATTGGTTCTGTTGGGCGTTTAGGGTGTATTGTGCCATCTGGAATTGCGACTGATGATACGACGAAGTTATTTTTCCGTGACTTAATGGAAGCACATACTTTAGTAAGTCTTTATAGTTTTGAAAACGAGGAGTTTATTTTCCCTACAGTTCATCATGCTACGAAATTCAGTCTTCTTACGTTAACAAGCCGTAGCAAACCACAAGAAACTGCAGATTTTGTGTTTTTCGCTCGCCAAACTGCGGATCTCACTGTTGAAGAAAGACATTTTTCCCTTTCTGTAAGGGATATTGGTTTGCTTAATCCTAATACTTATACTTGTCCTATATTTCGTTCTAAAAGAGATGTTAAGCTCGCAAAACATATTTATTCCCATGTTCCGATTCTTATTAAGGAAAATTCTTCTCAAGAAAATCAATGGGGGATTTCGTTCTATCGTATGTTTGATATGTCTAATGATTCTCATCTCTTTCGTTTTCGTGAGCAATTGGAAATTGATGGATGGAAACTTAGGGGAAATAAATTTGTAAAGAACCAAGAAATATACTTTCCTTTGTATGAAGGTAAAATGATTTCCTATTTTGATCATCGTCTTGGGACTTACGAAGAACAAACGGTCGCACAGGCTAAACAAGGCAAATTACCTGAATTAACTGAAGTACAGCATAGTGATCCGACTTTTTTGCCATTGCCACATTATTGGATACACGAGTCACATTTTTTAAACACGATATATGGGGAGCAAAAGGCAATGTTAGGTTTCCGCCTTATCGCTCGCTCTACTGATATTCGTACAGCTATATTTAGTATTATTCCTGCTACTGCATGTGGGCATAGTCTGCCTATTGCGATATTAAATCCAGGTTCTTCCTCCAATCTAGCTATTTTGTCAGCATGTGTCTCGTCATTCATTGTAGATTACATAACTAGACAAAAGTTGGGGGGAACTAATATTGCTCAATTTATTCTAAAGCAGCTACCAATATTACCAATGGATCGATATTCCAATAGAAGTAAATGGGACAATACAAGCTTTATAGCAGACTGGGTACTCCCGCGTGCCCTAGAACTCACCTACACTGCCTGGGATCTCGAAGCCTTCGCCCAGGACTGTGGCTATGATGGGCCGCCATTCAGATGGGACGAGGAACGGCGCTTCCTCCTGCGCTGCGAACTCGACGCTGCCTATTTCCTTCTATATGAGATTGCGCGGGATGATGTTGATTATATTATGGACACCTTCCGGGTCTGGAAAGAGAAGGAAGAGAAGCGGTTCGGCGCGTACCGCACAAAGCGCGTCATCCTGGAGATCTACGATGAGATGACGCAAGCCATAGAGACCGGTCAGGCGTATCGTACGCGGCTGGAGCCGGGACCGGCTGATCCAGCGGTTGCGCACGGACCACGCCTGGAGGATCGGCTGGTGGAGGGGTAGAGTTGAGATCTTAAGGAGTTAAGAAAGTCTACAGCCCTCCACTCTGAAGAAATTTTCTATTTAGGATGAGAGATCTTCCTGATTGTAGAGAGAGCAGGGGCAATTATGCACTCATGGCATTTTTCTTGACAAGATTTTAGATATTTGATATGTTTCTAGAATAAATTGTTGATTATCTATTTTGAATTGGGGGTATCAGAATAGAATGAATTATGATGCGCTTTCTGATAAAAAACAAATTCTTGAAACAGCTCGTAAAGATTACATTGCCAGGAGGTATCAAAAGGCATTAGCGGGCTGCGAACGACTTATTGAAATTGATAAGAACTGTACATCTGCTTATCATGGAAAAGCGCTTGCGCTCATGAAGTTGAAACGTTGGGAGGAAGCTATTAGGTTCCTTCAACAAGCAATAAAACTTGCACCAGAGCAATCTAAAATGTACGTTGATCTCGCAAATGCTTTGTGTGTACGCGAACGCTTCAAAGAAGCCGGGACAATTTATCGACAGGCGATTTGCCTCGATGCAAAACTTAAAAGGGAATATAATGATCAAGCAAAAACGCTTTTGGCTAAAGGGAAATCCCTTTTTAGAAACAGGAGATTTCAACAAGCACTTAGTATCTTCCAAAATTTAATGGATTTTGCTCCTGAATTTCATCAAGAAATTCATATCCATATAGCAGACAAGCTTTATAAATCAGGGCAACTCAGGTACGCAGGTATAGCATATGGTCAAGCACTTCGACTAAAACCGGAATATGCAGATGCCTACGCTACACTGACACAATGCCTCATTGATAGAGGAGAAGTTTTCTACAACGCTCAAGCTTTTGAGGAAGCTGAATTTGCATATCACCGAGCAATTCTATTCAATCCTGCTTGCGATCAGATCTATAAAGAGAAGACAAAAATTTTGATAGACACTCTGATCTTATCGCGACAAAACAAGCTTTTTGATGACTATATAAGCTTTTATCAGAAATTAATTCAATTTAATCATAGTAGTGCTCAAACTCATATCAATGATCTGATCTCTCAAGGACAGATATACTACGATCAGAAAAACTATGATAAGGCCTTAACTCTTTTTGAAGAGGTTATCTCTCTGGAACCTGAGAACGAGTCTGCTTATAGAGGGAAAGGACGATCTCTTGGTAAACTTAAACGATATGACGAAGCTCGTCTTGCTTTTCAAACTTCTTGTAAGATGAGCACAGTTTACATTAACGAGCTAATGGCTCTAGGGCAAGAATGTTATGATTTGGAGGACTATAATCAAGCCTTGATCTCCTTCGAAGAGGCTATTTCCCTAATTCCAAAACCTAGCAGCGTATAAAGGGAAAGGGCGATCTCTCGATAAACTTAAACGGTATGCTGAAGCTCGTGCCGCATATAAAAATGCTTCTGTCCTGGAAATTCTCAAGCAACCAGCGAAACAGGATGAAGAATGGATGTATAAAGAAGAATTCCGCTATGATTAGAATTCAGTGTATTTAAAGAAAATACAGCATATTTCTCGACTATTGAGTTGGATTCCTGGAGCAGATAACTCTGTTATTTAAAATTCGCTTGTTTCTTTCGTTGCCCCAGGTGAGATGTCATGAATTGAAAAGAGATAGAGCAGGGACTTTAGCTGTAGACCTTGACCATCCTTATCGGCTTATCTTTGAGCCTATCAATACCCCTATCCCAAGAAAAACCGATGGTGGTCTGAATTGGACGGCTGTAACAGTGATTAGAGTTCTTTGTGTGGAGGATGGCTAGCATGCTACAAAATGAGTACCATTCTGATAGTGTGTCTTCTCCTGGCGAGACTCTTCTAGAAACGCTAGAGGCCATAGGCATGTCCCAGGCAGAACTTGCAAGGTGTATGGGCCGTCCAGTGAAAACAATCAACGAGATCGTACAAAAGAAAGCAGCTATTACGGCTGAAGCGGCAATACAGCTAGAACAGGTTTTGCATGTTCCAGCACCATTCTGGTTAAAACTGGAACAACACTATCGAGAAGCTCTTGCCCGTCTTGCTGAAGAGCGACGTCTTGCGGGTTGGGTTGAGTGGCTAAACGATCTTCCCGTGCGAGAAATGATGCGTCGAGGCTGGATACCACATTCTACCGACAAGCAGCAGCAAGTACTGGAAACGTTAAAATTCTTTAGTGTAGCCACGCCTCCGGCGAGGCTAAATGTTTGGGAACAGAGAGTCATTGTGTATCGAAAATCCACTGTGCTCGAAAGTCAATTTGGTACAGTAACTGCATGGCTATGCAAAGGAGAGATAGAAGCCCAGCAGATAGATACTGCCCCTTACAATGCTGATGCATTTCGTGATGCTTTAAGCCGCATCCGTGCTCTAACAGTGGAACCAGTGAGCTTTTTCCAGCAAGAATTGGTAAGCTTGTGTGCAAATGCTGGAGTAGCTGTAGTTTTTGTACAGGAGTTACCTCAGACACGCATTTGTGGTGCGACCCAGTGGTTAACGTCAACCAAGGCATTGGTACAACTGAGCCTGCGTTATAAAACCGATGATCATCTCTGGTTTACGTTCTTCCACGAGGCAGGCCATATTCTACGACATGGAAAGCGGCAAGTTTTCCTGGAGGTGGACCAGAGGCATAGAAAAGAAGCTGAGGATGAAGCAGACGCCTTCGCTGCAAATTTGTTGATTGATCCTACCCGATGGCAACATTTTGTAGAGCATAACACTTATCGTACAAAAGTAGGTATTAAGGAATTTGCTCAGCAAGTAGGGATTGCGCCAGGGATTGTCGTAGGAAGACTTCAGCATGAACAGCGCTTGCCTTTTCACCATTGTAATGATCTTAAGCGTCACCTTGAGTGGAATTTAGAAGAGCACGATGCTGAGATGTAAACAGTGCTTTGGAGACGTACTCAAGATCTTCGTATACCTTGCCACGATTTTGATATGCCTTATATCTGCCCTGGTTGCACTGTCCGTTCTGAGCTCCTCGTGAGATCAATGAGCGCCCATGACTATATCATATAGTCATGGGCGCTCATTGATCTCACGAGGAGCTCAGAACGTTGTTTGGGTGGATAGGAAGCTTTTATTTGAGCAGGCTAGGTACATCATACAACAGCAAAAAGTGTCTAATCTTCTCTGCATATGAGAAGAAACGGCTTGAAGCGTTTGGCACAGATCGGCTTTGCAGATTAAGAAGATGGCTTGTTTTCCCGCGACTCAGTAAAACTTCCTCCAATCCCCAACAGCTCTAAGTCATCACCAAGAGCGTCTGCAAAAATGATACTTTGCCCTCTCATGTTCTGAGAAGGAACTAATTCCTCTTCGTGCAGAAGTGCTTGTTTTTGCTCGCCTTGCTCCATCACGCCTTGGTAAGGATGCTGCCATGTTCTAACAGCAGATCAATTGCTGAACTGAGATGCCTCCGTAGGGCTTTCGCGAGATACTCAGCCTCTAGTCCTCCGAGTGTTCCATCTTGGCCTGGTGTCGCTTTGGTGGCCTCAACGAGCAGTCCACTGACAATGGCCTGACGAAGCAGGTCGGCAATCGAGAGGCCAGTTTGTTCGCACAAGTGATGGACTAGTTGGAGCGCATCAAGAAGGATATTACGCAGAGAGAGAGAGATCACGTGCTTGACAATATCGGTTTCAATAGCGGCACCGTCCAATATGTAGTACCACATCAGAAACGATCCAAAGGTTTGAGGATACGTGAACGACAGGCATCATCTTTCTGATTTACGAGGAAACGCACCTGAAGTTCCTTCTCTGCATTTGTTTTTCTGACTTGGGTTAGGATAACTCTTTCTTGCCTCAATCAATCTCTCATTACTGCCTCTGCTCCGTCTGGCATGGCTTCCCACCTCTCTTCTTGACTTCCTTTCAGGTTTTCTTCCAGGTCGTTTTCTTCTCACATTCTGTCCCTATCCAGTTCGCGTCCCGGTTGGAAACCGATGCATGATGGTAGAGTCACTCGTAGCGTTCGTTCGCTTCTGATACCAGTTCTTGCCATTTCATTGTATACTTATGCTGAGTACATTGATCTGTTTGGTATACTCACTACGCATCAATGTTCATCACATGGGGAGCTTCATGGAACTATCCTGCTACTTATGGTTTTATCTCAAGCGAGAGAAAGGTGTTCATGTACAGAACAATGGTCTGTATGAAAGGGAAACATGCGTAATTTTGAATGCATGTATGTATTGTACGTAGGTCATTTTAGGCGTTCTCATCACTGGGTTTAGAAAGGATAGAGCAATGGCTGGCATTGATCTCCCTTCTCGTTTTGCATTTCTCCCTTCGTGGCGCAAGCCCGCCTTGATCATTGCAGTGGTAGGAATACTGACGTTCGTTCTCTGGACGCTTCCCAACTGGGGTGAGTTCTGGAGGAATGTTTCGCACTTTCCAAGCCTTTGGCAAATACCCACAAACCGCAAGATTATCGTCTACCTGACTATCAAGGTCGCATCTCCTCTTCTGATTATGGGCATCGTGGAGATCATTCTCTGGCTGTATTCCCTCATGGAATCACCTCAGGGTGAGGAGAAAGTGGATCTTATGAGCAGTGAACAGATACCAGGGAGAAAGAGTGTCGAAAAGAAGATCGCTCCCCGCACTGCTCTCCCGATACGCGTGCAAAAACCGCAAATACCCGTTCTCTCATTTTCAACTCCGTCACGTCCATTGCCAGCATTCCTCTCGTCAAGCTATAACCCTGAAACGCCTCTTCCTTCAACGCTGTCATTATTGGAGGCTCAGAGAAGGCTGGCGGAGGGATCAAATACCCTCGCCTTTCTTGCCCAAAACGAGCTGCCAGTACCACTTGCTGGTCAGGGGAGAGAAAACAACGCCATCAGTGGGAATCTCACCGGAGCAAGTTCCTTTCAGCTCACAGACCGCTCTCAGCCAGTCGCGTTGGGAAGTGAACAGAATGCTGCCCATGGGCCGCTCATTTCACTTCGATTGTTGAAGGATATCAGTATGATGATCAATATCCCCGGAGGTGGACACGTTGTTGTCCCACTCACAGCGAACTCGAAAAGAGTCCAGCTCCTTGCCTATATTGCCTGGCGACGAGGAGAACTGATTGATCGGGATAAAATCTTAGAGCATGTTTTTGGGTGGGGGCTTTCCGATGAAGAAGCAACCGAGGATAAACTCTCAGAGCGATTTGAGTCCCATAAGAAATTATTGCGAAAAAAGATCAGAGAAATCGTGATTGAGCAAATCAATAAGCCTGCTGGAAGAGAGGTCATTGACCCTGACTTGGATCCTTTTATGAGTGATTCCGGTTTCTGGGGTCTTTCTGCTCTCTGTCGTGTCGAGGATATTGAAGCGGTCGAGACCAATTATACCGTCATCTCTCTTGCCCGAAAAGATGGCAAACTGGTTGACGACATCCCAGATTATGTCAAGGCATCCTGTGAGCAGCTCATCGCAACGTATCAAGGTGATTTCCTGGAGTCTCTCATTAAGAAGTATCCGAGCGATTTCCGTGCGTGGCAAGGCCACAGTTCCTGGGTGCGTAAGCCCTACACGCATTACCGCGATTGCTATCTTGATGCATTGTGGCTTGCAGCGGAATACGAATGGCATATGGGTCAACGCTCTTCCATGAATGGGAACGCAGAGATGGATGAGGGAAACCAGCGCAAACAACAGGAATACTTTGGCCGGGCGGCTCAAAAGTATCAAAGCTACGCGATGTATGCCTGTAACTCCAAGTTCGATACCAAGGTGACCTTTGGCGCTCATGGTGTGTTCGGTGAGCGTATAGGCATGAGCGAACGAGCACTTCGTCGCTGCGTTGTGCTCCTGGGAGCTAGTGGCAAAACGGATCTCGTCAATCAGGTTTGGAGTGCCTATTGCACACAAATGAAGAGCATTTCTGATCAGCGTTGGCAGCCCAGCAAAGAGACACTTGCCGATGTCCAAGCAGCCAGCTCACAAACTAGTGCCTATCGGTTCGCAGCTCAAGTCTCGCAGATGTGAAGTGAATGTGCGGCGCAGCAAGATCGCATTTCCTCATTGAAGGTATTCTTCCTCGTAATCGCCGCCAGTGCTCCTGGCGGCGATTTTTCTCTTTTCTCATTCATGGCAGATCGGAGCTGCTGTACCCTCTTTTTCGCGTGGGGCAGCAGCTCCGATCTGTACCACACAGGCTGCTCAGTGGCATCAGGTGAAGCTCCTGGGAATACGAGCGCCAAGTACGATTCTCTCTTTATAGCCCCTCAAGGGATCGATCTGCCTCCGGATCGCCGCATGGGTTAGTACGTTGCTGGTTTCTTGAAACGATGCAGCCGCTACCCACGAAGCTGTGCCCAGGGCTGTCTTAGTGAGTCCTAGCAGCACCGGACGTGCCTGAGCTGGTTCCCCACCTTGCGCCAGAATCTCTTCGTTAGCGTGAGTGAAACTGAAATGGTCGATGAGGTCCCCTGGCAGCAGTGCGGTCTCTCCTGGCTCGGAGATTTGCACGGAGCGAAGCATCTGGCGGACGATTACCTCGACATGCTTGTCGCTGATGTAAACACCGGTTGCACGATAGACACTCTGCACTTCATTGATGAGGTAACGTGCCGTCTCCTCACGTCCTTGCAGGTCGAGGATACGTCTAGGATTGCGTGCTCCAGTGGTAAGTGGTGCCCCAATAGCAACCGTCTGCCCGTTTTCGACAAGAAGCGATTGACTAGGAGCCATCTCATACTCTTTAGGCTGATCAGTAATCTGCAAAGAAGCATCGTTGCCAACAATACGGATGACCGTTTTTTCCGTGTCCGCTCGTTTTTCGATCTGGACCACCCCATCGATCTCGGCAAGCAACGCACCTCCTTTCGGGATTCGTGCCTCGAACAGTTCACTCACGCGTGGTAATCCCTGGGTAATGTCGCCCTGTGCATTGGCGATACCGCCACTGTGAAATGTGCGCATCGTGAGTTGGGTTCCCGGCTCGCCAATTGATTGCCCGGCGATGACGCCAACAGCCACACCGCGCTTGACGAGCTTGCCGGTCGAGAGATCACTGCCATAGCAATAGCAGCAGATACCGTAGTCCGCCTGGCAGGTGAAGGGAGAACGGACACGAATTGCCGTTCTCCCAGTAGCAAGCAGGACATCGATGTGTTGCGCGTCGAGGAGCACTCCCGCTTGCAGATGACCAATTGGCTCCGCCAGCAGACGTCCAATGACACGGCTCCGCATATCCGGTAATCCAAGCGCCTGACTCTCGGCATTGGTGATGAGCCAGCCCTCCTGTGTGCCACAATCGGCCATCGTGGTCCATACCTCCATTCCAACCTCGACCAACTTACGGGTGAGGTAGCCCGATTGCGCCGTATTTAAACTTCTATCCATAAATCCCTTACGAGCACCAGATGCAGCGATGAAGATTTCCCAGGTTTGCAGTCCACGCAGGTAGTTGCCCAGGACTGGAACAGGGATGATGCGTCCCGATGGGTTCGCCATCAGGCCACGGATGCCGGACAGTTGGCGGATTTGTTGGAATTTTGCTTTTGTACACCCACTTTTAATGATGGTTGAGAGGGTACCGAACGGATCGAGGTTTTTGATCAGCTTCGCACTGATGTGCTCAGTAATCTCCGTCCAGAGTGTAATGACCTGGAGGTCTCGTTCGTCCTGGGTAATGGTTCCCTCTTGAAAGAGGGCGGAGATCTCCTGTGAGCGCATCTGTCCCTCTGCAACCAAGGCTTGCTTCTCTGGTGGTTCCTGCATGTCGCTCATCCCGAAACTGGTTCCGCTCTTCGTTGCATAGTGATAGCCGAGTTGCTTGATTGCATCTGCCAGACGTGCCGTCGCGTCTTCTCCATTGTGTGTCAACGATTCGGCGATGAGCAGCTTTAAGTATTCCTTCGTCATGGGGTAGTTGCGAAAGTACATGTTTGGCGGTAGCAGTTCATTGAAGATGAGGCGACCCACTGTAGTCTCGATACGCCCTCGTCTGGGTGATGAGACCTCGGATGGTGGCGGAACATCATAGACCTGCTGATCGGGGATGCGAACCGTAATGCGAGTGTGCAGATCAATGATCCCCTGATCATATGCCAATCGGGCTTCGTTCACATCGACAAACACGCGCCCGGCTTGCATCTTGCTAGACTGATCTTCTGTCAGGTAGAAACATCCCAGGACGATTTCTTGTGAAAGAGAAATCGCGGGATCACCGGTAGCCGGGCTGCGCAGATTGTGTACAGAGAGCATGCGTTGTCGTGCCTCCGCTTGTGCTACATCAGAGAGCGGGAGATGAACCGCCATCTGGTCACCGTCAAAGTCGGCATTGAAGGCGCTACACACCAGGGGGTGCAGGCGGATCGCATCGCCCTCAACGAGTTTGGCCTCAAATGCCTGAATACTCAGTCGGTGAAGGGTAGGGGCGCGATTGAGGAGCACCACTTTTTCGTGCATGCACTCGGCCAGTTGATCCCAGACGAGCGGGCTACGCCGTTCCACCAGACGCTTCGCATGGCGAGGACTGCGTGCAAGGTGACGATCGATCAGCTTGCGTATCACGAACGGCTTGAAGAGTTCGAGCGCAATTTTCTTTGGCAATCCGCATTCGTGGAGTTGCAGATCCAGGCCAACACAAATGACGCTGCGTCCGGAGTAATCGACGCGTTTGCCGAGCAGAATTCCGTCGGAAGCGACCTTGCTTCCCCTTGAGCGTATCAGTCAGGCTTTTGAGCGGTTGCCTGCGAGCTCCAGTCACGGGACGTTTTCTGCGTGCATTGTCAAAAAGGGCATCGCAGGCATCTTGGAGCAAGCGTTTCTCGTAGTTCAACAGTGCATCAGGGGCACCATGGTCAATGAAGTGTTGCACACGAGTGTTCCGGTGAAGAACCCGTTCGTAGAGCGTGTTCAGATCGGAAGCAGCCAAACGTCCTGCTCCTATATGGACGAGTGGGCGCAGATCAGGAGGGAGCACGGGTAGGACATCGAGCATCGCCCATGATGGTTTCACACCAGAGGCGCGGAACGCTTCCACAAAATGCAAGCGCTTGATGGCTTTCTTTTGCTTGCTACCCCCTTCGCGAATTCTCTGTCGCAGTGCTGTCGCGAGCGAGGGAAGATCCAATGCATCGAGCTGACGGCGAATTACCATTCCTCCTGTTTGCGCCTGGAAACAGTCACCGGAGAGGATCGTAAGGCTCCGGTAGTGTGCCTCATCTAGAAAGGCTCCCGTTGAAAGGTGGGTAAGAAGGTGATGCAGTTCCTGATCAGTCTCATTCCCCTCGTCGCTGCGTCTCAGCACTTCCTCGCGTTTGCATTCGTTGATCTCGGTAACCAGATACCCGCTGTAGGCAAGTACAGAGGCGAGCTGGCGCGGGGAGAGGTCCAGTAAAATCGCCAGGATGCAGGGTGCTCCCCGCGCAAACCAGCTATGCACCACCGGGGCAACGAGCTCAATATGCCCCATTCGCTCTCGCCGTACACGGCTTAGGGCGACTTCGACCCCGCATGTCTCACAGACAAACCCTGCGGTACGTTCATGGCGATATTTTCCACATGCGCACGTCCAATCCTGCACCGGTCCGAATATGCGCTCGCAGAAGAGTCCGTCTTTCTCTGGCTTGTTGGTCTGATAGTTGATGGTGTCCGGTTTCGTGACCTGACCATAACTCCATGCGCGAATCTGCTCTGATGATGCCAGACTGATACGCAATCCTGTGATGGTATCGAGATCGTTCATAGGGTCCTCTTCTTTCACACTTCAGAGTGGCCTGCTCCGGACCCTTTTTCCGCAAAGCAGGCCATTTCATAACGGGTATTCAGGTTCAGCGAGTGCCGTGGCAGAGAGGGATAGCGGCGTTCATGGGGGACAAGCAATGATGATGCTCTGTAAGGTGATATTGAAGAGCAGCGGTGATGGCCGCCGTTGCATCTAGATAGCCAGAGCGAGCCCTTCCCATCCATGACCACTGCCAACTCTGGTCGTTTGCAACGGCGTTGACAAACACGACTAATCCCTGTTTCGCTAACCACTGGCAGAGCTCTGACCATGTCTGTGGACCATCGACGGATGGTTGCCAGGAGCCAGGTGGGCAGCAGCAGTGCGTTGTATCATACTCCCTCCTGTGTACCGCACCATCGTGCGTTGTAGGAATCTGCTCTGAGCGTGTTTTCGCTGTGAGCTTGCGCCAGCGCCTCTCGTGGCACAGGTACATCACATGATTCGTATCAATGAGCCAACGTAGCGGACCATGGGGGTTCGGGTACAATTCTCGCTTGACCCAGTCCTGGTGGTCAAGGAGGGCTCTATGGACTGCCTGCCTGACGGTATTGTGTTTTATACCGAGCGCATCACGTACGTTGTCAAAGGTCACCCATCCACTGAGTGGAGCTGATGCTTCTCTCGTTTGCATATGGCATTTCTCCTTGTTCTTGCTACTTGCCTGGTAGGATAATCGCCGGAAGGGTTGCGTACGGTGGTTTTGTAATGCCATCAATTCCCAAGGTGCCAGTGATTGCAGGAAGCTGCTGGGTTGGGGAAGCGGCAAAGACCATCGAACTATACAGAATGCGGTAGTGAGTGTTGACAAAGGTGGGCGAGGCAAAAAGCGTCGTCCCGGCGATGGTAACAAACATGTTGACCTGCGACCCGATCCAAGTATCGAATACCCGTCCCCACTCGGATTGACATGTTGCGGACCATCGTCGCTCTACGCTACCGATAGTGAAGCCATTCTCGATAATAGGTGCAGGCCGACCAAGCGTTACTGCATCTGCCGCGCAACCTTGTCGCTCTGGATCCTGGGCCGTGCAATGCGCCACAGTTGGAGCCTGCACACAGGTCGTTCCCACCGCTTGTTGCAGCGAGGCGGCAAGGGCGCGTGATGAAAATCGTGGGAGCGTCAAGAAGGCGAAGCTTCCCGCGAGAAGAACAGCGATGAGCAGGCCGATACAAAGTACAAGCGCCTGTCGTGGAGTGTGGGTGATGGTAGGTATCATCGTAGACATTTCCTTTCAGGAAGAGATCTGTCGAGCAAGAGGATTTGTCAGACAGAGAGTCCTCTTGCTCGTGTTGACGACGGGTATTCACAACGGTAGCACCCAGTTCCAGTTTGTCATCAGGAAGCGATGGGTGCAGGGCCGAAGCAGAACCAGAAAACAACCAGGAAGGAAACCAGGAAACAGCTACTGAGGTCTGTTGAGCAGCCTGAGCATGGTCAGCAGACCCTGGTGCTGGATGTGGTCTTGCAGGAGAATGATGACGGAGAGCTTGGAACCGATGCGGTTAACACAGCGACGAATCAATGCTGCCGCCTGCTCATCTTGCGTGACGACCAGGATCGGAGGAAGCGTGAGGCGTGTGTACTCCTGATAATCAGCGTAGCTCTGGTATTTCGCCTCACATTCCCGCTTCGTCGTGGTCGCACGATCATATTCCACCAGAATACTCTGTGGAATGGTCTGGCCTTCAACCAGATAGATCACTTCTGCATCCGGTCTAATCTGCATGGGGATCGTGGTCAAGGGATCGCGATACCCACGAATGGCTTCACGCTCATTTTTCCAGGTAATGAGCTGGATCTTCTCGTGGCGTGCTTCTTCCAGCAGGCGCGTCATACACTCGTAGAGGCCGTGGGTATGTTCCATCTGGGCAAAGAGCCCAGCCGTTCCACGCTGAATGGAGAGTGCCCGTCCTCTGTTCTCTTTTTTCTCTTCCGGGAGAAGCAGGTACGAAGTTGCTTGCCTTCTCTCACGGAGCGCAACATACCGAAGAGCAGACTCGGCGAGCAGGTAGCGTTCGCGCTCATACCAGGGTCGTGTGCCGTCCCATGTAAAAGGAACAAGCAAATGCAGCGAAAAGAGTCCTTCCATCTGTTTTTGCATGCCACGTCTCTCTCGTCTCCCTGGATAATGGAGAGTTGCCAGATGCTGCACGGTGAGCAGCGGATGATGCGCAAGCCAGAATACCACCTCCTTTTGCGTCGCAGAAAGCACCAGGTTCAGTAGAGCCGTTGCCTCTTGCTGTTCTGCTTTGGCACCACTGAGAGCGTCAATCAGTTCCGCTTTGTGCAATGCATTGATCTCGTTGGTCAACGGTTTGCCCACATAGGATGGTAGCGGTCTCGACGTTTTGCGTAAGGGGCTACGATTGCGCATGACGAGATGCGCAAAGGTTTGTCGCTGCGAGAAGCGCTCAGCTATATTCTGGCTCGCCGGATCCCCTAACAAATGGATGAGTGGGGTGGATGGTGCAGCGAGATTGACGGGGTGCCCAGTATTTATTCCATTCACCAGTTCGAGAAAGGTCCACCATATTGATCCATGGACTCCAGAGCGTTGCATGTGTTCCAGAGTTGTGATGGCTCCATCAAGTAATCCAGTATTCTGTTGCTCACTCGTTTTTTCCAGGAGCGCTCCCCAGGTTGCCAGTCGTGATGCTCGTGTAAGAATAAGCAGACACGGCATCGTCTCACGCTGGAGATGGAGCGCATGACGGAGATTGAGTAGCCTTCGTAGCAGAATGCGCTCTTGTTTCCTGTCGAAAGGACGGTGCTCATCGGTATCGACGCAGACATAGAACGCATGGTCTGTTCCTTGTTGATCGGACAGCAGAAATGCTGCATCACAGCGAAACGTCTGTCGATGTCCGAAGATGGTGTCCGTTTGCATCCAGGGCTGCTGGAAGGACGTTAATGGAACTCCTTGTGTCCTGCCTTCGGCGACTAGTCTCGTTGAAAAATCGGCCAGAACCAGGTGGATATCGATGCGTGCCAGTCGCGAGATCAGATCTACTCGCTCAACCGCATACGCCTGCACCAACCTGGGAACCGAAAGCGGTGGGTCGGATTGTGCGGCGAACACGTAGAGTCCCGCATCGGTCAGAAAGTAGCGATGCTGGTTGGGAGGCCAACCAAGTTCATTCACAACCAAATGGCCGATGAGTCCAAACGCCTCTAAATCCCGTAGGAGTGCGCTCACCCTCTGGGGATGACACCGTTGCTCCTGTTTCGCCTGCCGTGCCTGCTCCAGGCTGGTCAGTTCCGACGTGTTCAGCAAGGGAAACCAGACCAACCAGCGCAGGAGGTGCGGATACGGGTCCGTCACGGCCTCTGATGCGAGCAATGCTGCCAGTCGTTCCTGGGTGAGCGGTGGCGATGACAGCGGTGGGAGAATACTCATAACGCTTTTTACTCCTTTCTTTGTGTGGCTTCTCGACAAAACACAGTGGGGTTAGAGTAGGCTGCGGAGAAGGTGCGAGGTGCGCGGATGCCGCAACTTCTGCACGCCCCGTTGTTCAAGCTGCCGCACCCGTTCACGACTGACACCGAGCAGACGCCCCACCGCTTCCAGGGTCTGAGCCCCGTCCAGCAAGTAGCGGTGGGTAAGCACCAACCGTTCCTTTATCGTCAAGGTCTGCAAGCTGGCTGCAATCTCTCTGCCTTGTTCCTGCACGAGAGAGACCTGCTCTGGATCTGTCTCACCATAAGAAGACGTATGGTCAGATGTCCACTCATCAGTAAGGTAGAGATCATCCCCCTCTTCAAGCAGGAGATCGAGCGAGACGAAGCGCTCTTCGGGAAGATCGACGACCAATGCCTGTTCGTCTATAGCATTGTGCGCAAGGGCTTTCAGTATTTGAGAACGTAATGGATAGATCAACTCCACGTCCGACTCCCACAAATGCTTCTCGCGCAAGTGCGTTTCGACTACACGGTACAACGCCCAACAGACACGTCGCGTGGCGAATGGCCGGAAGTGCGAACTTCGTAGCGGATCAAATTGGTGTACTGCCTTGATCAGTGCCAGGTTTCCTTCCTGAACCAGGTCGGCAAGAGCCACGCCGAACGGCTGGTAGCGGTAGGCGACGCGAACAACAAGGTGAAGATTGGCCTCGATAAGCAGGGTGCGAGCGGCATGAGCCTCTGCCGAATGTGGATCTGTCGCAATCTGTTGGACCACTTCTTGCTCTGCCTTGAGGGACACGACTGGCATCATTGCCAGATCCTGGAGATACCAGTGGATCTCTTCATGGGATGTGCAGTTGCAGGAGTGCCGTGGGTGATTGTTCATAGTATGTCTCACTTTCTCTGGCGAAGATGAAAAAGAACGCAATGATTTCGCTACGTTGGAAGAGGCTGAAGGGTGCTTTGCTCGGTAAAGGTATCCTCCGATGTTGGCCCATGCCATACCTCTTCGTTCGTGTTGCTTGTTCACAACGGTAGCACCCGGCCTCGGTTTGTCAGCAGGCAACGATGGGTGCAAGGGCAGAACAGAGCCGGGAAGGAAACCAGAACAGAACGACGAAGGACCATCAAAAACAGTGAAGAGAAAAGAAGAAGAGGAGACTGATGGGGTCAGGAGTGGACGGCGCGGCTTATCCGCGCTCGCGTCCCTCACGTCCTTCGTATCCACTTGAGGTTCCCCAACTGGCTCCCCCGGAAGCGGATCGTCCACTAGAACCAGACAACGGGTAGCTATCCTGCGCCGCATCGTTGTCGGGAGATTGGTTCGCTGGCGTTGTCGTTGGCTCTGGCGGGGGCACGCCCACCGGTTTTTTGCCCATGTGTCGGCTGCGCCGATGGTTGCGTGTCGGCTTGGTCGGTGGTGTACTGCTGGCCGTCGTGCCCCCTTTCCCCTGTGATGTGGACTCACCATCTACCGCTTCATCTGGCGAGTGTACGACGGGTGTTGGTCCTGTCGATTGTTTCGTTCCCGTAATCACCTGGGCCGCCTGGAGATCAACCGCAAGCTGATTGGCGTCCGCATCTTCTTGCTTGGCCTTGCGAGCTGCACGTGCTTCGCGCTGAATCCTGTTTGCTGCCGCGCTGACGTTGAGAAATTGATGCAGATGCTCTTCATAGAGACGATCTATTTCAGCGGCGGCCAGACAGAGACCCTGATTGGTGCGCCGAATCTTCTTCAACCAGTTGATCTCGTGCTGGCTCGTTCTTCCAACTTGTAGGGTGAGCGAGTGCGACAGAGATAATCTGGAGTGGATAGCCAGCAAGCGTGAGGCGTGCATAACAATGCAGCCCTGGCTGACTCATAATATGTTTGATCGTGACCCTTTCCTGAAGCTCTTGTTCCATCTCCTTTGCGTCGGCTGCCGAGACGCGGAACACGCAGAGCTGCTGGCAGTTCGACAACACCATTTCGAGCAGACCATCACGGATCTTGTTCAATCTCTTGAGGCTTTGCGTCGCAAGCAGCATCGCGCACCCGTACTTCGCGTCCTCGCTGAGGAGCTTGTCAAAGTCTCCCCCGCTGAAATTTTGGAACTCATCAATCGCGACAAACACCTTGCGACGCTCATTGAGCGGGACTGCCTGCTGCCCACCAAAGGAGCGATGGAGCAGGTTGATCAACGTCGAACCTAAAATGTTGACGGCGCTATCGTCCATGTCCCTAGCAGACAAGGCGCAGAGCACAATTTTCCCTTCGGTAATGGCCTGGTGAACGGGCGCTTTGGTGATAGGTTGACCGACAATGCGCCGGAGTTGCATATTGTCGCTGAAAATGCCGATTTTTGAAATGATGGGCATAATGATTTCGTTTTTGAAATCGGGTTTCAAATTGAAGTAGGTGGTTTGCCAGAAGACCATCAGTTCCTGGTGCCACGTTTCACTCATATCGAGGTGGGAAAGTACTTCAATAGCATAATCCTTATATTGCAGCAGCGGATTGATATCGAGAAGAGTGTACTGCTGTTCGGGGTGACCCGCCTGGACCAGTCGGTCGTTAAGCGTGTAGAGCAACAGGCAGACGGAATTGAGAAAGTAACTCATTCTCGGTCCCCATTGCTCTGCCCAGATTTTCTGGAAAGAAGACATGAGGTTGGAAACAGCCTGATCCCTGGTAAAGCCCATCGATGCGTCCAGTGGATTCATTGCGACGGGAAACTGAGTGTCCGTCATATCGAGCAGTAACACATCCTTCGCACGCGCGGGTGGCACAAGCTTGAGAATGTCCATGATGAGATCACGATGCGGGTCGGCCACAAACACACCTGGTTGGAGTGTGGTGGCACGCGAGGCAGGTCGGACTGGTTGCATTGCAGCCTCGGTGAGTATCTGGATGAGCACCGATTTTCCACTGCGAGACATCCCTGCAAAGAATTTGTGTGAGAACAGCACGTCGAACGGCAGGTACACAGGCACGCTATAACGGCGATGCTTTGAGTAGCCAATCAGGGCTGGCGGCAGTGGTGCAGGCATCTGCTCGATCTGGTGTGCGATCTCAGGCGAGGCGAGCAAGCCCTTGAGCGAAATCCTGCGGACCAGGGGTAAATCGGTGGTCTCCTGAGGCAGATGGAACATTCCGGACAACTCCAAGGCGTTAAAGACCTGCCAGGAATAGGCCCCTCCATGGAGGAAACGGAGCACACGGTGCGCATAGGGAAAGGCAAGCGTCGCACTGGTGAGCTGTCTGGCAGCGTGGTCATTCGCACACAGATATCTGGTGCGTTTGAGGGAGAGGCTATTGCTCGATGCTAACGTGAATTGACGATAGACGACTTCCATCGCCTGCAGGTGGGTGGTCAACTGCTCTCGGCAAGAGCGCGATTCCTGCCCAATCACGATCACACGCAGTTGGCTATAGAAGCTCGCCCGTGCCATTTTCTCAGCGACCAATTTCATGTCGTAAATGGGTGGCTTCTTCTGAAAGAGCTTCCACCAGATGAAGACAATCAAGCCTATGGTAAGCGCTGCGCCCAGGAGTATGAGGGGGAGCAGCATATGTTCTCGATACCAACGGTACGCGAAGATCCCCCCGATGCTAGCCGCGAGGAGGGTAAGGAGCTTGCTTCCTTCTGCAACGTCGCTACTCATCGTTGTATTTTTCATGGAGGCCGCTACCTTGTCTCGCTCTGGTTGGAGCGCATGCTCGACCGACTTGCGGATGTCTGCGGAAAGCCAGGTTTCAGGAGCGCGGACCAGAGCCAGTTGTGCGATGATGCGCTGCCCGGAACCAATAGCTTCCATGCTCGCGAGGAGCCCTGCCAATGGATCGGCACCAAGGTCTGCAAGAGCCTTACCACTGAACGTTTTCAGTGGCAGATAGCTTGGCTGAGCCAACGAAAACGCGCCGATCACGGCATGTTCTCCCATGTGCAGAATCAGTGGGTCGGCAGCGAGCGCAACACGCTGGATTTCTGCCTGGGGATATTGCGCTTCAAGCTGCTTGCACAAAAGGGTCAGTTGCTCTTCAGAACTGGCCCTGAGCAGAAAGCCTTGTTCTCGTTTGGTGCCGACCAGTTCCAAGGAGAACGGTTCATTGGTGGAACATGCTTGAAACCAGTTTTCCATCGCCTGTGCCTCTCGCTCTCCCTCGTCGGAAGGCAGAATCAGTGCCAGAAACGGACACCCCTCTGGCTCCGGAGACGGTGAAGCGGCAGTGCTTGGTATCGATGGGGGTGGTGTCCCGTGCCCGCTTCCTCCTGGCAGGGGTAATGGGACGGTTGGTGTAGTGGGCGTTGTCGGTTGGGATATTCCCTGGGTCATGCGAACCTCCTTTCGGTGTGGTATTTCTCTGTCACCTGTTGCTCATGCGCATGTATGTTCGGCATGAAGCTCTGGGTACGAATCGCTCCTCGATGACGAGCCTCAATTGGCTGACTGGATAGCGACGGTCCTTCAAGCCTCGATGGAGGGAGCGTGAGCACCGTGGTCATGGAGATCAGGCTCATCGCCAGGAGCGTACAGGCAACGAGCAAGATCAGCCGTTGGGTGAATGGTTTACGAAGGTGATCGATAGCTCTCCGTAGCACAGGAAGAGTCAGCATCGTTTTCTCCTTGTCTGGTGGTGCTTATCTCACGAGGTGGCCTTCTGCGGTTGTCGCGCTTTCAGTTTTTGCTCCTGCAGCAGGCGGCGCTCTCGTGGGTCAGTGGTAAAGATGGCGCGGTGGAGCGGGCTTTGTCTGGCAACGTCCATAGCGGCGTACTCACGTCCGCAGCGTACGATGGCCCGACCAGAAACCCCTTCTTCGAGGACGCGCTCCAATTCTTCAGCCAGCTTGAGCTTTTGGGCGGTGTGGCGCTGCATGCCGAAGAAGAAACAGGTCCCAGCATTCGAGATGATAACCTGCCCTTCCTCCAGGAAATCTGCCGGGTGCTGGCTGAGCGTAAACTGGGCGATCCCCAATTTCCTAAATCCCCGACTTCCATTCTCCAGATAGCGTTTGCCTGCTGGATGTTTGAGCATGTAGCTCGCCTCTTCCACGACATACGCCAGGTAGCGATCATCACGCCGTAAGGATCGGTGCCGTTGCAGGAAATTCTGCACGACATAGATCATCAGCGGATACCATTTTTCATCGAGCGTGTTGATATTGAAAATGGTGAGCGGGCAGGTGATCTCAACCGTCGTTTGGCCGGGGAAGAGGTAGGTAACCGTCTCAAAGCGTTCCACCAGGGCCAGACGCATCGACTCTGAAGATGCTGGTACGTGCTTCATCGCCGCAATCAGATCGGCAAACACGGGCGGTTCGCGTAAGAGCACATTCGGATCACGCTGGATGGCCAGGGTGGTAATCCCTTTCGCCGCATATGCCTCACGTGCGGCGTGGGTTAAGAACGCCTCCTGGGCTTTGGTCAGCGTCTCTCCATACAGGAGGGCCAAGCCGATCAGTAAATGATTGTCAAGACACTCCGCCAGTAGATCAATGAAATCATCCAGGATGACATCGGCAGGACCATAGGGAATATCCATGATATTGACCGGGCAGGCAGCCGCAAGATTGAAGCGTTGGCTTTCTCCTCGTAGGTACTCATGGATGGAGTCGTAATCCCCATCTCTATCGAGGACGACCGCATCCGCAATCTTGGCGCACAGCAGGCCCATGATGAGCGTCTTTGCCAGCCATGATTTGCCCATCCCACTCTCGCCACAGATCACCACGTGCGGGTTTGGCAGCCGCTTGTGTGCATCCCAGGGGTTAAAGTACACCGGACGAAGAGCCAAGCCAGAGCCAGTGGTGCCAATATATGCCCCTGTCCGTGTCCCAACGGTCCCGCTCGACCAGTTCATGAAGGTCGACAGCACGTCCGATGGCAGATTGGTGAACGCGCCCAACTTGACGAGATCGGCAGGAAAGCAAGCTTGCCAGGCGGTATCGTGCTGCCAGGTCAGTGCCCGCACACGAAGTTGCAAATCGCGCAGGTGGGAAAGCACGTAATGCGCACGCTGCTCTAGCCGGGCCTGATCTCCTGCGTGAATACCAATCACCATTTGGACGGCGAAGATTTTGAGCTTTTTGCGTGCAAGGGCATCCATGACGGCCCGAACCTGCTCAGCTTCGACCTTCTGGTCGGTTTTGGTCAGGCGGAGCGCTTTCTGGTCCGCCAGTTTTTGGCTTTCAAGCTTGGTTAGATGCAGCTCTAGCTTTTTGATCATCAGGCGGCTATCAAGAGGATGGCAACGTGACATCACGATCATGGGCAGGGCGAGCGTCGTCAGTTCTTCTTGCCAGCCGCACAGCACATCTGGGGCGAAATCGATGACTTCATAGTAGCGCTGGTAGCGTTTCTCTCCACGTACCGTCACCTCAACTGCATCGTTGAGAAGCGTGACCGCCGATGGAGCGACCAGGTCAGTCAGACGTACCGCTTCCTGCTCAAAGCGCACCTGCTGATTGGCACTCTGATAGACAAAAGGACGATGAAGACCCTTGATCCGTTTCTTCCAGAGGAAGCTGGCTTGCGAGTCAGGTGATTTTCTGGCATCTTCTTCTGCTGAGAGGCTTCCTTCTGTCCCGTGTCTTTGGGCCTCTGGTGCGTGCTCTGTAGATGAAACAGCTCTCTCTTCCCCTTGCATGAGAACCTCAACCTCAAAGGAGGGAATGTGCGTGCCAAGGGCAAGGCAGGAGGCATATGCCTGGAGCACAGCAGCATCGCGGAGCTGCGTTGCCTGCACGTCGAGGTGCAAGAATGCTTTCTTGAGGAGAGAAACGCGGATACGTAATTCGTTTTTGACCTGTCCAGGGGTCACTGCCGGTTGTTTCTTTAGTGAGAGGAACCCAAAGAGCCGAAGCAGGGACGAGCGTGCGGTTCCATCGGAGCGCAGCCGTGCAAGTTCACTCGTTGAGGCCGAAACGACTACAAAGTGCCTCGTCGTCGTGCAGTGCAGCAGTGAGCCTTGCTGATGCTGAAGACTTGCCTGCTGTACTTTCTGAAGCTGCGGTGTTGCAGAAAGCTCTGAGAGTGCCTGGCGTTGCGCAACCAGGGCGGGATCTCGCTGTGCATCTGCCGTCTCGACGAGCGAGAGGAATTTCAGCGGGAAGCCCAGACCATCGAGGAACAGCTTAAAGCGTCCATAGATGCGCACCTGTTCAGCCTCCGCGAGAAAGCGCACATGTTGCAGGCTGTTCACCTCGAACACGACCCAGTAGGTTGCGTCAGGGTCGTCATGATTCTTCCGTGGGGTGAGAACCCCTGCTGTTCCGTGGTCCAGGGTATGAAGCCCGATCCAGTTCTCCTGGACTGAGCCTGACTCGCCTTTCTTGATCTCCTCGCCCTGTGACCGAAAGATTGTCTGGGTGGGCAGGAATCTGAATCGCCAATCAGGAAGAGCCAGGAGAGGAGAGGAGAGTCGCCAACGGTGCCGTGTACGAGGATGAGGACTCCGATCATCAGGAGCACGCCAGCCACAATCCGAGGCACCAGAGGCACGGATGCAGTAAGGGCAAGAATACTGACCGCCACTCCTAGATCAGAGAGGAGTTGCATCAGCGTCATCCCAAAAGTCTTTTCCTCAAATTGCAAGAGGTGACCGGGAACCTCTTTACGTAATGGATGGTTGTTATACTCTTGCATGATGATGGGGACAGGCGTGCTCCTCAGGCTTCAGCGAGTGATTCGAGGAGGATGAGAGCGCCACCCGTATTGCTCCTTTCTTTGGATGGATAGACAATAGGTCGTCATATTGTCTCTATTCCTAGTTACAACATTCCTCCAAGGCTGGTGGCGAACTGAACGAACGCTCCCGTTGCGGCAATGATGGCTGCACATAGGAAGACTTTTTTCAGTTGCGTCCAGCGCTCGGTGCGTGCGGCAGGTGAGTTGTCGTTATTGAGCATAATCCCAATGCAGTAGATCGAGATGAGCAGGCCCGCAACGGTGATCCCGATCTTGGCGGCGTTCTGTTGTAAGAGTGTGACGAGCGTGTTGAGATTGGTGAGTGCGTTCAAGATGTTTCCCCTTCTAAAGAAATGTGTGTGGAACCCCTATGCGAACAAGACCGCAGCCTTGACCGCCGTATTGAACAAAGAACCCAGACCCCCGCCCTGGCCTCCGGCTGCTGCGCCGAAGCGTGCAAGTAACGTTGGAATCTCGGCGGTCAGGTTCAACATGGCAATCGCCAGAATAAAGCCGGTGAGCCCGTTCTGTTTGGTGGCAAGTAAGAACTGCAAACCCAGGCCAAACGTTAAGAACTGAATAAATTGCTCAAAGATGGTGGCAACGTACAAGCAAATCCAGCCTGAGAAGACGGGTGCGGTTGCCGGGTGGAACGAGGTCAGAAAGGCAGGGCCGGAAAGAACAAAGAGCAGATTGAAACGGATGACTCTTTTGATCGCCTGGAAAATGACCCGAAAGAGACCAATACCAAACACGATAGTCATCACAATGGTGAGTACCAGTGTCTGGCCATTACGCAAGAGGTGCTCGTTATTGATTCCCCGAATAAAATCTTGAACGTTTGCTCCTACAAGACCGCACAACAAGTTGTTTATAAGAAGAAGTTGTTCTCCGATGAGCGCTGAGAGATGAATAAGGATAGCTGTAAGGATGGCTTTTCCTACAAACTGCCCAATGGGCTGGCGCAACAAGCCCGTCGTGTCTCCATACATGATTTGAATGGTCCCAATCACGATGAACAAGCCGAGAAACAGGTCGGCGACAACGGTCATCGTGCGCCATCCGGTGATGACAATTGCATTTTGCGTGGTGAATGCGAGTGGCGTTGAACGCATCAAGTTCACCAATGGTGCAATTGGGCCACTCAGCGCATTGAGTGCATCGGTGAGACGATCCGCGATCCATTGCAAAAGGTTCAATCCCAAAATCATGGTTTCTTCTCGTTTCCGCAGAGATGCTGCTACAGTTGTGTGCTTTTGCTCACTGCTTCACTGTTCAGGATAGCCAATGGGACCGGGCGATCAGCAGAACGACGTGAGGTAGAAGTGAGGCATCGGGCAGAACAAAACCGGGCAAGGATCGGGCAAAGACAAGGAAGGCAGGTCTCTTCTGATTTTTATCTTTGCCGGGCTGGTAAGGTTGGCAACGAGGAGGAATGGAGGTGGTGAAGGAAATGCTCTGACTGCTCTGCAACGATACAAAGAGGCTCTTCTTGCATATAATCATGCAGTGCAGTTGCATCCTACAGCCGAAAACTATAGTAAACAAGGTCATGCACTCTGTAAACGAGGACGATACGAGGAGTCTCATGCCGCATATGAGAAAGCATGTAAATTAAATCCTGACGATCCTGATATTCATCAGCAGATAAGCGACGTTCTTAAATCGCTCTCGAAAGAGGTATCTAAAAAGGCTAAAAATCTGACGGATTCTTTCTCCGCAGTTTAGAACATCCCAATTGGTGAGAGGTGAGGAAGAGGTGTAGATACATCTTTTACTCATCATCTTTGCTGTTCCTGTATAATATATACAGAATGTAATTTATGCACTCAAAGAAACAATACTATGGCAATCTGTTTCATTTATGTAACGCTTCCATTCTTTTTGAGAAAACTAGTACATGAGCGCGTAAGTGGCACCACGATAAAAGGAGCTTCAAATGGCTTCACAGTCCGTTTTTATCATGGATTTATCACAACCTTAGACTACTATTCAGAAAGAAGTGCTCATCTGATGAAGCAATATTCTATTTATCTCTGATTTATAGATGAAAAGCTGTACATAAAGACGTTTATTAAGATATAATAAGAAAGGTAAACGTCGCTTTAGTACCTCTATCGTGACTGTTGTTGTACGTTAACTGAAGCACAATATAAAGGGCAATAAAATGCATCGACCATCTGCTGGTCAGGTGAAAGAAATAGTGCTTGCACCATCGCTTGCTGCAACAATGCAGAATGCCATTGGACAACTTGCTCAATGAGTGGCTAGCCAGAACCTTTTTCTCTTTTGGTTACTGATGCATATATGCTCAGGTGCTCCTCATTTGAAAAGTATATTTCTCTATTCGCATTTTTTTAGCGAAAGGTGTATTCTCAATGCATATCTCTTTCCCATTTATCCGCAGGTTTGTGCGGTTAGGTATATCTGGGTTTCTCCTCCTTCTTCTGGCTGCTTGTGGTACTGGTGGCAGTACGAACTCGGCCACAACGAGCAATACGACGCCAATACAGGGAAGCAAACAGAGTACTCCTACTTTACCAGTCGGTAAGATCACCGCGTTTTCGGTGGCACCTGCTAGCGACCCCCAGGGAATTACTGCCGGACCAGATCACAACCTTTGGTTTACTGAGGGGCAAGGGGGATCCGTGATAGGACGTATGACATCCTCTGGCATTGTTACCACCTTTGTGGTACCGCATGGGGATGATAGTGGACCTGACATTACTGCCGGACCAGATCACAACCTTTGGTTTACCGAACGCCAGGGGAACAATATAGGACGCATTACTCCCACTGGCACGATTACTGAGTTTGCACTCCCAACAGCTAATAGCTTCCCTGATGGGATTACCTCCGGGCCGGATGGTAACCTCTGGTTTACTGAGATTGGGGAAAATAAGATAGGACGTATTACTCCCACCGGTAAGATCACCGAGTTTGCACTCCCGACGGCTAGTAGCGCCCCTATTGGGATTACCTCCGGGCCGGATGGCAACCTCTGGTTTACCGTGGACAACAATGGGAAAAATATTGGCAAACCAGGTCAGATAGGACGTATCACCCCTAGTGGCACCATCACTACGTTTCCGGTATCCATATCTGGTAGCAATCCCGATGAAATTACTGCCGGGCCGGATGGCAACCTCTGGTTTACTATCAGCAACGCGAACCAAATCGGGCGCATTACTCTCACAGGCACCATCACCATGTTTCTGATTCCTAAGGCCAGTAACGATATTACTGCCGGGCCGGATGGCAACCTCTGGTTTACTGAGGGCATCACATCCCAAATCGGTCGCATTACTCCCGCTGGCACCATTACCCAATTTGCCGTCCCTACGCCCAGCCAACCTTTTGGGATTACCACCGGACCAGATGGCAATCTCTGGTTTACTGATACATACCAGATCAGGTACATCACGTCTGGGAAGTGAGTAGCACCCTAAGGAGGTTTTCAGGATGAGCAACTTGAGTACACTCGTCGGTATTATTGCAGGGCTTATTGCAATTGCAGGTGGCGTAATAGCATTCTTTGAATATTTGAGTAAAGGTCCTGGTAAAAAAGAACTCATTATGAGATCTGTGACCATCGTTGTTATTGTGCTTCTTGTGGTGGGGGGAGGTATACTTTTTTCTAGTACAACTACCATTATTGTTCATGCTCCGACTAACCCATTGAATAATTCTTCTGCAAACTCTGTCACACCAACGTTGGCTCCTCCTACAACTTCCTCTTTTATTACCCCAACAACCACATCGGACGATTACTCAGCAATACAACCTGGCTCTGGGTGTGATACAAAGGGAGGCGGCAAATGGACTTCACAGGGAATTGATAAAATTACTTGTGGAACACAGATAACTATCAATACTCCCTCAAGAGGATACTTATACCTCCAACTTCCAAACAACAAACCATTCTCCTCAAACAACAGAATAGGCATCATAGCAACTCTTCAAAACTATCTTGATAGTGATGGAAATTGTGTTGGTTTGGACGAGCAAGATGCTAACACAGGATTTTTAGGAGAATATTGCAATAGCGGTAAATGGTATATTTACTCAATAACAAGTAGTGGAGTTGTTATTCAAACACTAGATCACAATGTCACGCCCACACAAACGCCCCAAGAAATCTCATTGACACTCAAAAATGCCACATTATCATTCTCTCTTGGGAGTGTTGTGCTGGATACAATCAACGTTTCATCAATCCATCCAATAGAAGTAGCAATAACATATCGCACAGGCGCTGGAGGCGAAAGTATTCCAGTAACAAATTTTAGTTACATAACACTGTCTAGCTAATTTGGGGTCACTCTATTAAACGGGGAAAACATACGCTAAGCTATGAATGCGCTCCTCAGGGGGCTTCACTTAAAGGGATGAAAGGACTTTGATGCTTTTATCGGATTGTCAGTATGGGGGTTTTTGCATATCCCCCTGAAACGGTGTACTCGTTTCGGGGGGATATGCAAAAACCCCCAACAAGAAATGGCGAGGGATGAGGATCTTTTCTGTTTGATCGACTATGCACCGGAATACAGAGGTGATGACCACAATCAAGATCTTGTGACTATTCGCAAATATGATTCTCTGTTACATCTTCTGAAAGAAGAGCATATCGAGATTGATCGCCTAGCAGAATGCGAAAAAGAAGAGCAGTGGCATTGGACCTTTTATAAACCTGCCGCCATTGCTAATGGTGGGCATTTGTAATCAGAGAAACCATCGGAGAATCTGTTTCTTTCGGTCCTTCTGTTATGGATATTCTTTGGCATAATAGACATCATGATCTTGGGGACCATCAATCGTAACGGGAACATAGGGAGTTGCCGAGTCTTCTGGTTGGTATCCATGCTTGGCAATAAAGATAGTACGGAGTTGCTTCCCGTGTGCTTCCATGAGTGAAGCAATCTGGTCGTGGGTGAGGTTTTCTCGCATATCAAAAAGTTGGTGTACATATCTGCACATTGCCAACATCAGTTCTAATTCTTCGATTGTACTCAGATCACGCACTACCCGGATACTATCCGGTTGCTCAAAGAATATTACTTCTGGATCTGGTGCTGGCAGACCACCCCAGTGACAAAACTTCTCATAAGCCTGTTTATCTGCTTCATAGATCATGATGCGTAGTGTATGGCGTTGTCGCAGATCGCTCGAATTGCCACGATAGCGAAGAAGGTCAGGGTGGCGTTCTCTCGCTATGGCATAGAGTTCCGGATACTCTACATACGTCTTACGAAGCTCATCACGGATCTCCAGCATTGTAAGGCCTTGTTGCTTGAGTTGGCGGTGGAGACCTCGACTGATCTGCGCAGTTTCAATACGTTGACGAATCCATATCTCGCCATATCCCTGTTTACGCCAGACCGGGATATGGTGCTCACACCAGGACACGAAGCCTGACTCCATTTCTGAGGCATCCCGGAACGAAGCATCAATAAGCATCTCTATATACTGTTCACATGTCACCAGAGTGGCATCCTCTTCCATAAACGAACTCCTCTTAAGGAATGATGATATCGTCACGACATCTTCTCTCGTATACGATGAAACCCATGCTATTTTACCGGAAAGTCCCGTTTTTGCCAAATAGAGAAGCATCACTTAAGAGGATGGATTCCCTGATTGATTCGCCAACAGCGCGGTAGGCGCATGCAAATATCGCCAACCATATCTAAAAAAAGGCATGCGCAATTCCTTTGGCTGGTTTTCTTGTCAGGGCTCATCGCAGGCGGATGGAGGAGTATTCTCTCCGGATGTCACTCATAAAAAATTGTCCCATTTGCGTTAGCATGGTTCCTCAATATCACCTTCCCGGTCGTTTTCTGGTCACTGTCAGGGTGTCATCTGCCTTCTAGCTGCCAACAAACCGAATGCCTCTGCTAAAGTAGGGGTAGTCCTTATGAGGAAAAAGACTGTTTGGCCGTTGTTTTGTTTCTCCCTGCACAGTGAGTGGCGCGTTTCCTGTGCATGTGGGGAAACCTACTGCAGATGGAGCGTGTGAAACCGTGCGCAGAAGCGGAGGAAGAAGGAGGTATTCAAGAATGTTTCACAACGATCCATTGAACCGCTTTGACCTTGATTGTATGCGCCTTATGGCAATCCAGAACTGGGCTTCGACCGTGCAACGAACCTATTCTATCGATATCGATATTGTAGACCTTGCGGGTGGAGAGGCTTGCCGAAGGTACCAAGATCTGGAAAATCGCTTGAAGGGTGTGATTTCACCATCTCTTGAGGCAGTACACGAAGCTATTGAAGCCTGGGCTATTTGGCAAGCTCTTGACCTTCAGGCGTCTCGTCAGGACTGCATTATCGACCCAGATGGGATAGACACCTTCACTCAAGACCTGGAACAGATACTGGAGCACCTAACCACTCCTGTTCCTGAGGTGCGATTTATTCTGTAGTCGTTTGAGAACAATAGCATTTGTTACACGTTTACCATGCACAGGTCTGATCCCTCGTGGAAGCATTCCTGTGCATGGTAACGCCATTGGACAGAGATGCTCTTTTTGGGACACTGGGCTTGCAATGCATGGCATCCCCTATGACAGAAGGAGCATATCCCATGAGCAGTGTCGTCAACAAAACGATCGTGAACAAATTCACTGCCGTCAATTTTAAGGTGCTGATCATCTGGACGAGAGTGTGTGCCTACGCATGTACCTCTCTCCACCTAAACAAGGCGAAGGAAGAGGTCACTGTTACACAGCTCAAAAATTTGCTCAGCAATATAGATCGTCTGGGATTGGCATTGCATGGCGTAACACCCGCGCTGGAAAACGGTCGTCGCACGCATTTCCAAATGCTTGGCGAAGCGGTACCTGCGCTCGTCGTGCCTGCTGCAAATGTCGCTCTCTATGCAGAGTTCACGCGTTTAACGCAGTTTCTGAACGGTTTCGGATTTCCTGTCGTGGAGAGCGTACGACTCCATCCAATGGACTTCGAGTTCGCTCAGACCTGGGGATACGATCTGGAGAAGCGTCTCGTGCAATCGCAAGAACGCATCCAACACCAGCAGCTTGCGACAACCGCATCGTTGTCACTGGCTAGTCAGGTTTTCCTCTTCATCGGGGATACCTATCCTGCGGCAATTCACGATGCGGGCTATCAGCGGATTCATGGAGCCTTAAAGCTTCTTGAAAAGATGGTTCAAAGAAAGGATTGTTCGCTAGAACTGGTGACCATCTCTCTCCCGAGCCTGCATCGCGATATGAACACCCTCCTCGATGAATTGAAAGAGGCCGCAATCTAACCATACCGTTTTTTATCGTTTGTTTTTCACGCTTTTTTTATGACGAGACCAGCCGCACAGGGAAACCAGATGCTTCCTATGCGGTGGTAAAACCACACGTGCATGGAAGAGGACTTGGTTCAACTGGTGGATGGGATAAAAAAACAAGGAGCATCCTTCCATGACACTTATTAACGTCAACCTGCAACAGGCTTATACAACGTTCGTTTCCTCTCTCGCGCAGCAGAACACCGATCCTAACGTGCTCGAAGAGATCTATCAGGAAAAGCTGGCGAGGCTCGATCAGGACATGGATATGCTGACCAAACTTGCAGTCGCAGGAATGGAAGAGCAGCTTTCACCTCTCCTTTCCACCCTTTTACAGGAGTGGGCCATGAAGGAAGCGGTTGAACTGTTCCTACGCTATCCAGGCTGTACGTTCAATCCAGCGGACCAATGGCTTCAACAGTCATTTTGGAGCAAACTCGGTAGGCAGCATCAAGCGCTCTCTTCCGAATTGCTTCTGCACCTGCAGCAGGCCAAAGAGACACGAGCACACGCCCAAGAGGAACGTTCCAGGAACTGGCAGTCGGTTGCATACAAATCGTTTGAGAACCAGCGCAATCAGCAAAACCAGTGGGTACAGGGGCAGCAGACGATGTTCAACCAGTACCAACAGGCGAACCAGAAGTGGGCTGACACGGCTCTGGTTGGAGTTCAGCAAGCGCAAGTAGGTGTCCAGCAATGGTATACCTTCGCGGCGTCTACTCAGCAAAACGTAGCGAATATGCTCGCTGGAACCGAGCAGCGGCAGATGGCAGTGGCGGAACAGGTAGTACATAAGGCAAGTACGAAGAAGTGGGCGACGAGGATGACGCTCATCGGTCTGATGCTAGGCGGTATCATCGCACTGTTTGGGTGCGCATTTTTCGCGATGATGCACCTCTATTAGTCCCTTCCAGAGCAGGGTAACGCTCCGTCCGGTGGGTGAGACACACCCATCGTATCCCGGTTTCGGTGTCAGGGGATATGCCCTCTGATATCTCTCCAACCCAGGCGGGGAGATATTCCTGCCACAATCACGATTTCCAAAGGAGGGACAAACCCTGCTTGTTGTTTCTTTAGACCCAGTAGCGAGGGTATTCGCTCTTCCTGGTAAGCGGGGATGTCGCTTACAACCCGCGCTCCACGTCGGTGGTTTGTCGAGTGGGAAGCCGGAGTTCGTGCGTACATGCTGGTTGAGTGATTCGCTCTCTCTTGTACGTTGAACTCTCTTTCGCTCCTATCCACTGCTCTATGCTGCGTAAACCCTAGCGATCAAGAGTTGAAGTTGAGCCTCCGCTCCTTCTTCTCTTGATCTTTCCTTATTTTGGCGCACGATACGTTCATTATCTGAGCAAGAAATCACGGAGAAGCAGTCGGCTTGCCGCTCAATCCAGGCGACAAAACGTTCAGTAATACCTGGCAAACCATCGTTGTAAATGGCAACCGTCTTTGAGATCAGCGATGCGCAAATGTTTGGAGTGACAAGCATCTCTCATGTGTGTTCCGTGTACTCTGCAGGCCGAAAGAGCAGGGTATGACGAAACAGAAACTACGCATGGCTTTTTTATCGGCGCACGTCTGAATGCTGCGGGAAAAAGCTCCCTTCCTGGTTGTTTTCCGGTTTCCTTCCCGGTTGTTTTCTGGTTCCGTTCTGCTCATGCCGGTCGGCCATCAGGTATAGTAGGAGAGATTTACAATGTATCTCCCCAACAGGGAGCACTACATGAACAGACCAAGCGTCTGAGCATCGAGGTAGGACTACCTCCGGGTCGTATCTGTGCTACATGGATGCTGACTCACACATTGCCGCACGTTCGACCACTTGACAGCGTCGGCAGTGGACTGAAGCTGAGGATACCTTTCCAGGTAGAAGCAGGGCCTTGCACCATGCAAGTGAAACTCTCCTGAGTATTCAGTCTCTTTATCGTCTCTGGAAAGCGTTGTATGGAAGTACGTTCTTGGCGTGCAGATCTGTCGTGTGTCTCTAGCAGTGCGGCTTGTAGGAGAAGTGTTTCGTAGAGAGGATCTGTAGAAGGGCAATGGATAGATAACGTTGTAGTACGTTCTTGACGTGTGCATCTCTTCTGCGTCTCTGGATGATGGATCTATGAGGAACGTGCTTCGTAGATTGGAATCTTGAGAAAGTGTGTGTCGCCCGATATCCTGGAAGGTGTCCTATGGAGTTCGTCATCTGATTCTTTCATTCATGACCATCGAACGTGCGATCTGTTCAATAGGGAACCATTGTTCGTCCTTATCACGCTCGATTATCATCAACGTTAGGGGAAGACTCCTCAGTTTGTTTCGCTCTCTGCCTTGTGGAAGTTGACTCGCTTTTCTACGTGCAGAACTCTCCGCTTCCCGGTGATGATTTTCATGCATTGGTGCATTATGGGGGAATCTTTGTGCCTTTTTCTGATAGTAGCGCTCTGTTTGGGGCACTGGGGCGACGTTTGTCCTTTTCACTTGGCAACAGGGAAACTGGAGTATTCACGCTCGTCAGCTGTATTTCCTTCCTCACTGTTTGCTTGCAATCCTTTGATGAATACAGTCTTTCTCGTTCTGAAAGAAGGTGCCGTATGAATGTGACCGCGATACAGACTCTTGTGCGTCCTCTCTCTCCCTTGTCGTCGCTGCACGTGCCGTGTTTGGCCAGGCATTTGCCGAAGCCTCTACAGAGACAGGATGAGGTGCACGTATGACGATTTCACCAACGAAATGGAGTTCTGCTCCGGGAAGCTATGTTCTGCATACCTCGCTACAGGCCGCTGCTGCTGGTATCAGCGTTGTCCCAATCCGTACCGATGGGACGAAGCAGCCTTCTCTGTTGGGATGGCGCGAGTACCAGAAGCGTCGAGCCAGCGAAAGAGAACTGGAGCGCTGGTTTTATGGGGTCGAGTCAGGGATCGCTTGTATCACTGGGAAGGTCAGTGGAAACCTGGAAGCGCTCGATTTCGACGATCAGCGCATTTTTGATGCCTGGTTATGCCGAGTGCAATGCGACGCTTCCCTCTCCGATTTATACGATCACCTCTCCTGGGGATACCTGGAGGTTACGCCAGCAGGTGGCAGACATCTGCTGTATCGATGCGATGTGATTGAGGGAAATCAGAAGCTTGCGTCCAGGTATGATGGCACCAGGCGGAAAACCTTGATTGAAACGCGGGGTGAGGGTGGACTTATTATTGTTGCACCCTCACGCGGCCAGGTTCATCCAAGCGGCAAGCCCTACCTCTTACAGCGTGGTAGCGTCTTGTCGATTAGGACTATTACGGCCCACCAGCGTTCGTTGCTCTTTGCCGTTGCTCGTTCGTTCGATACGATGCCTCTCGTTGATCTTACCTGCCTTCCTGCAAGGAAATCCCTGCCGGTGAAGAGCGGAGTCGATGATCAGCGTCCTGGCGATCTGTTCAATCAACAGGTCTCCTGGGAAGATGTGCTCATTCCACATGGTTGGCAACTTATACGTACAAGTAATGAGGAAGGCTATTGGCGTCGCCCTGGCAAAAGAACCCCTGGCGTGAGTGCGACAACTAATCACAACGGCCATGATCTGTTGTACGTCTTTTCGACCTCAACCGTCTTCGAGGTTGAGAAAGGGTATACGAAATTCAGTGCGTATACGTTTTTGAACCACGATGGCAATTTTTCAGCCGCTGCCCGTGAATTGGCTGAACAAGGATATAGCGCTAGCAAGGAGAGATAGCCATGGGAAGAACTGGGAACGAACGGACCATTCAGGAACTGATTGCAGAGGGGAATGATGAACAAACCGTACACCTGATTGACGCTCTCCTGGATCAGGTTCCTGCTCGGATCGAAGAGCGCATGAGCAAACTGATGCAATTTGGTCGGCGGTATATGGTCTTAGCTTTGTTCAAAGAAGATGGCACAGGGAGTGAAGACATTGAAGTGCTCCTGGCCCGCCGATTTGAGCAGAGAAAAAACAGCCCATTGGCGTCTCACGGGCAAAGAGATCAGGTTGCGTTTTATTGGTATGCAAAGGCTGGGAGAGTGTTTTCTGCGATACTTGAACAAGCACCATCTCCACAGGCAAAAGGGGCCGCCGCCATGCATCGGGGTTTGGTGTATGCCGTCTGTGGAACGTACGATCTAGCACGAGCAGACCTTGATCTGGCACGTTCTTTTCTGCCACTGTCCCCTGATCTCTCCTTCTGGCGAGGAATGATCTTCGCTCTACAGGACACTCCGGGGGCGGCTTTGCACCGTGCTTGTGAGCACGACCCAGAAAACGAGCGGTATCGCCAGTCGCACCCTCCTATCCTGGTGGATGCGATGAGGAATGGGAGAAGTACTCACCTGTCCTACGTCCTATGAGTTGGTACGAGGAGGCTCTGCGTGCGCTCTTGACGACCATCAGCCGGATTCCACACCTGTATGCAATCAGTGTAGCTTCCCAATACGACGCAGAGGGGGGCTGCTTTTTATTCAGAAAGAGAAGAATCATGAGGAGCACACAGAACAACCGTCTTGCCTTGGTACAAGACAACCGGGGTGGCGAGACCTTTCAGGGTGATATCTCTGCTCTCATCCAGAGCTTACAGGCAAGAGAGAAGAAAGTGAACAAAAAGTGCCATGCTCGCAATAACCGAACGTATTGGATTGCGCGAGGACGCCAGCAGGCATTGTGGCAGGTGTCTGCTCGCTTAGTGGCAATAGGAACAACCTTCACCACCTCGTATACCTTGTATCTCGCGCTGCAAGAATACCTTGCTTGCCTGGACAAGTATTGTATCGATGTAGAAGAAGAGCGACATGCTCTCAGGTCAAGAAGGAGATGGCCAATAGAGCAATGGAAGGCTGAAGGGGAGGCACAAGAACTCCCAACAATTGCGCAGGTTCTCTCCGGCATTGTGCAAGCGCATACACCATACTCCGTACATCATACGCTGTCGCTAGATGGCAAACACTTGGTGTCTTTGCGTGATGGAAGTGATGAACCATTTCTGGCTGGTGAGGGACACGAGCAAGACGCCTCATCTCAGCTTCTCCAGGTAATGGAAATGCCCTCTGCTGGTGAACTGGTTCTGGCTGGTAGTGAGAGCCGTCAGGAACCTCCCATCGTGTTGCCGTAAGAGGAGCTATTGCATACAGATGTCTTCTCGCCCGTACGTCTTGATGTCCTTTTCCTCTATTGAACACCTGTACAGTGTGTGCAGAGGAATTGCATTGAGATGAGTACAAAAACTGGATATTCAACACTGTGTCTCTACAATGACATCAGAAAAGCAGAAGCCTATAGAAGCTTCTGCTTCTTTGCTGTCGGAAGGGGTGTGTTTATGGACCTTTCATTGGCTTCTCTTGAAGATGGTTTACGCAAACCATTCGATCTTCAGGAGGTGAAATTCTTACCCAGGTCTCCCATAAAAAATGATGACGGTTGGGTTTGTCTGGCATTGCCCTATAGTGACAAGCGTGCCTACGAGGACCGTCTCAACGAGTTGGCGTTTGGGCACTGGAGTACTCCTCCTTCTCTGCCTCTCGTCGCAGGCAATAAGCTGGTTATTCCGGTCACCGTCGTGTTGTGTGGAATTGCGCGTACAGATTATGGGGAAGCCTTCCTGACCAGTCAGTCCCGGACTGGCGACGTTCGTGAAGAGGAAAATAGCGCAACAGAAGGCTATTCGCAGGCATTCCGTCGTGCCTGTGCCCAGTTTCGATTAGGGCGCTATTATTACGATCTCCCCAAGATCTGGGTGCCCTATAATAGTCAGAAGCGTGTGATCAATCTCAACGATGCAAAAAAGCGAGAACTGGCTGAGCGACTCTACCGTGAGGCTGGGTTGTTGCCGAGTATCCATGCGCTTCCTCGCCAGATCCCGTCTACGAAGGAGACAGCATCGACCAATACCGCTGAGATTTCCACAGAGGAGGCAGTGACACAACAGCAACAAGCCAGTATTGAAAAGCTGTGCCAGGGATTGAACAAGCCTGTTCCTACGGTTTCCTCCTTTCAGGCAGCCAAAGAACTCCTTCGTCAATTGACGGAAGAGTTTACAACTGCACGCCGGAAAGAAGCGAACAAGCATGCACCAGGAACACCGGGGCCAGGAGTGAGTACAGAAGCTCCATCGAACGGAGAGCCGATCAAAGATCGCCTGAATGCTCTCTATCCTCGCGTCAAGGCGCTTGGATTATGCTCGGATGTTCCGACCTTCCTGAAGCATGCCTCAAAAGTACTCAACGTTCGAGAACTGAGCACAAAGGCACTCACGAACGTCCAATTGGATCTGATTGAAAATGACCTCGCCATGCGTGAACAGCAGTCTGCCATAGTGAGCTAATGCTCCATCGAACTGAAGAAAGAACGTTCACACATGGTCCGTTCGCATCTCATGCGTGCGCCACGCGTACCCATGCCTTCCCTAAATCTTTTTCTTCACCTAGTGTGCCTCCTTGCTTGTGCACCTGCCTGGCCCCAGGTTCATCACCGAATGTTGTTTTTCCAATTGTTCTCAAGCAGCCCCTCTGGTTGCTCTTTTCACACACTTTGAAAGAGAGGATTTACTCCTATGCCTTGCAATCTCGCCGTGAGTATCGCCAAAGCTGGCGTCTCCAAACCCCAATTGCTTGCTTTCCTTACCCCTGACATTGTGCAACAGGTGGCCTTGACCTACCTGCAGCAGCAATATGCCGCACTCGATCCACGCATGTACTCTGCCTCCAGTACCAGTGTCTCTCTACAAGTAGGCACAAGTATAGTGGTGATCACTGATGGTGCGGTTCACGTCACTGACCGCCGTGGCAATACCGCCTTCGCCGAGACGCTGGCTAATGAGGTCGAGCAATTGCTTCTTCAGCTTGCCGATAGCCTTTTCCAGCAAAAAGTGCAACAGGTCCTGGGCTCTGCGGTAACGCAGGTTCAGACCGTAAATGTGGACAATGATGGCATCATCCAGCAGGCCGCTGTGTTCACCCTCGAATTATAAGTCCCATGAGCAAAAAGAAAGAAGCAAAACAATGAAAATTCGCGTGTTTGCATTGCCTGGCGGTACCGTTCAGGTATTCGTGGATGAAGGCACATTTGAAGAGGCGAAGGCTGCGACCACCACTCTCCTTGCACAGTTGAAGGCACAAGGTTTGCCTGTAGAGTTGGTTGGGCAGGTTGAGCAGCATAAGGACGATGTTACCCACGTCCACGTCCATCAGGATGCAAACCAGCATCTCTCGCATTGATCATATGAGGAGCGCGGCAACAGCTTGCCACGCTCCTCATATTCCCATAGACCCCTTTTCTCTTTGATTCTCATGTGTCTGGCGCATCTCTGGGGAGCAGTTCAACTGAACTGCTCCCCTTTTGCTTTTTTGGCTGTGCCTATTGGAAGGAGCTTGTTTCACGATGGCCATAACAAAGACAAAGCCAACCGCCGCGTCGTCTGCTGAGACCGTCTCAGCCTCCGCTCAGCTCCCAGGGTGGTTTAGCGATGAATATATTCCCACCTTCTCCTCGGGAGCTGCACACTGCTTTATTCTTTCTGGAGACATCTATGGTGCGACTGTCCAGGGTATCTCACAGGTGCGCTTCTTACAATCCGTCCTCTCCAAGAGACGCATTGCCGTCGCGTACTACAATCGTGCGACCGGGATTAGTTTCTTAACGGAGTCCATGAAGGATGCGGCGCTGCAACTCATCGGGAGCGTACCAACGCAGGCAGCAGCCGTCAATCCGATGGCCGCAGCCCTGGCTGCATCGGGTGTTGGTGTTCAGCCAACTGAGACAGGCGATGTCTTCAGTTCTGCCAGAAGCCCTCTCACCGCCCTGAACGTGCTCGGACAACTGTTGCGCTCACCCAAAGGCAAAGGGCAAGTAGCGGTCATCATCGATTTTGCCGATACGCTCTGTCCTCAGAAGGACAAAGGGACGATGAGCGACGATGAGCGCTTGCTCTTCGTGTCTCTGCTCTCCTGGGGGCAAGATGCGACGCTGGCTGAGCGCGATAACCCTCTGTTTTTGCTCTCACGTACCCCTGGTGAACTGCACTCTGATCTCCGTTCTTCCAGTAGTGGATACCGACTCATCGAGATTTCCTCTGCCAACCAAAGAGGAGCGTATAACCTATCTCACCTGGTACCTCAAGCAACGTGAGGAAAATGGGAAAACCATTCTCCTCAAAGAACTGACGGTGCCAGAGCTGGCCACCATTACTGCAGGCTTGAATTTGCGCCAGATTGAGGATGTCTTGCTCCTTGCGGTGAAATCAGGTGGCGTGACACGTATCCTCGTGAAGGCTCGCAAGGATACCATTATCGCTGCCGAGTACAGCGAGGTGGCTGAGATGATTGATCCCCTGCCTGACGGGTTTCAATCCATTGGTGGCATGGGCCAACTTGTCGCCTGGTCCAAGAATGAACTCATTCTTCCCATCGCACAGGGTCGTACGGATGTGCCGAAAGGCGTCTTGCTCGTCGGCCCTCCGGGAACGGGCAAGAGTTTTTTCATTCGTGCACTGAGCAAAGAACTGGGCTTCAACGCGGTCGCGCTCAAAGCAGAAAACATCCTGGGTGGCCGGGTGGGAGACTCGGAGCGCAAATTCCAGCAGTTCCGCGCCTTTGCAGAAGGTCTTGCACCCGTCGCGGTGTTTTTTGATGAGATCGACCAATCCGATATGGCCCGCCGTGGGAATGGCTCAGGGAACCCCGTTGCCTCGAACTTGTTTAGTGCGATGTTGCAATGGATGAGTGATGAGACACTGCGGGGGAAGGTGATTATCTTCTTTGCCTCCAACCGCCCCGATTTGATCGACCCAGCACTCCTGCGCCTGGGGAGGATGGATGCGATCATCCCAGTCCTCTTGCCAGATGACGACGCGCGGCAAGGAATCATTCTCGCTCAGGTCCGTAGCCAACAGGTGTCTATCACGGAGGAGGCGACCGTGGCCCTGGTCGGAAAGACCAAGGATTACAGCGCTGCAGACCTTGCAGCGGTGGTGACCAAGGCGAAACGGCTGGCACAGCGCGATGTGCGCACACAGATCGCGACGGGCGATGCGGAAATGGCGCTGCGGTATATGCGCCCGCAAACACCACAGATCGCAGAGCGCTATACGCTGCTGGCGGTCCAGGCGTGTAACGACGCCGAACTGCTTCCACCACCCTACGACACGATGCTCTCGAACCGCGAGGAACTGCAGACGAAGATCGATGAAGCCCCATCTTCTCTGCCAGCACGTGGTGAGCGCAGTTGGTAAGAGTGCTCGTGCTCCTTTCCCCAGTATCCCACGTTCCATTGGTCATGGCTGATCCCTGTAAAAAAACGACGAACCCGGCTGCTTGAATTCAACCGAGTTGGTCACATTGTCGCGTTTTTTGCGACGTGTCGTGCTATGAGTTCTATCAAGAAGGATAAGAGCATATGCAACAGCTCCAGGAAACCCAAATCCGCACTGTACCGATCGAGAGCCGGAAAGAACAGGCGATTGCGACGATTCTCGGCAAGTCTACCCTCCAGCAGGTGGATTGGCGCATGCTCATGCAGGAAGGGGTGATGGTCCGGGTGACCATCCGCCGCTGCCGTTTTACCGCGAAGCTCGAACTCTCCGATCTCGGCGTTACCATCCGGGATGCGCGTGTCCGTCAAGCCATCTCGCGTACCCTCGTCCTTGGGGAAAAGCGTCTGCTCCCCGAATTGTACATGACCAGCCTGGGCCGCGTGGAAAGTGGCGCACGGCGACTGCTGGCAAAGAACTCGTTTCACACCGAACTGGGTTCGTTCATTCCCGTGACCGCCTACGAAGCCTGGAAGAAAGAGACGGAAGAATGCAAAATACGCTACTTCGCGCTCCGCGATGAAATCCTTGAAAAACATGAGGAACTTGTTCAGCAGATCCTTGCGGAGTATAAGATCGTGGCTCGTGACACCTATCGTCGCATTCAGGAGGTCAGTCCCGATGCGTTTGCCGAGAGCGAAGAGGCGTTTGTGCTGAGTTACTGTGAACGGATCATCGCGCTCATTCCTGACACGAGCCGTATTCAAGAGTCCTTCGGTTTTGATATTGAGCTGGTGGATGGCGTAAAGCGCTTGAACGAATTGACGGAAGAGGAAGATGCCAACGCGATGCCGTCACGCCAAGTGCAATTAGACCAAGTGCGAAGTCAGGCTGGTGCACGAGATTGGCAACGTGAACAGATGCAGCGCGATCTCCTCCAACAAGCACAGGAGAAAAAGAAAAGCGCCGTCGATGCGTTTCTTGCGACGATTGTCGTGCAACTGCGGAGTCTGACCTATGACGCAATGACCGATGTGCTCGCCAGCATGGAACGGCGCGATGATGGGAAGTTTCCACCTCGCTCTGTCATGCAGCTCAAGAATTTGGTCGCGCAGATCTCCCAGCTCAATTTTTATGGCGATCAGGATCTTGAACGTGCGATGACTCAGATCCAGGCGATCATTGATCAGGAACCGGCAAAGCGGCAGCGCGATCTCTCGGGAATTCGCGAGAAAGTGTGTGCCATTGCGATAGTTGCTCGTGCAGCCTTGTTGGACCTGAGCAGGAGCCACGGAGCGCACGCGTGTTGGATATTCCCGATGTGCCGACTGAGACTCATGTCCGCGAGGCACGCAAAGAACTAGGGCTGGACCTGGAGGAGACGACCTTCCTCCAATTGACCCAGGTGCGAGGTGAACGCCAGGCGGAGCAGGTTCCCCTCTTCGATTGGGTAGGAGGAGGAGGAGGGCGTACGCAACGCTTGGCCTAGCCATTTCCTGATCTCTTCTGTTTTCGGCATATCCCACAACCTATTATGCTCAGCACGATTGACTCATGAGAGAGGAGAACGTGCGGGCAACGCATCTCAACAGGAACGCTTTTACCGAATCGGGTGGCGCGTAGCGACGTACCGCCCGATCTTTTTACCCTTGTGCTGGCTTGTTGTATGCCAGCGTTTTCACAAAAGACAGTTGCTGAGCTAGCCTCCATTTGGGAATGGTTTTCCTAAACAACTGATCATACTACGAAGAAAAAACCTTACAATACCAAGTATTCGTGCGGATCATAGATATGCTTCAGCTTGTAGCTTAAAGAGTTCGGCGTATCGCCCATTAATTGCTAGTAATTCTTGATGTGAACCACTTTCTATAATACAGCCTTGCTCAATGACAAGGATATGGTCGGCTAAACGTACAGTACTAAAGCGGTGACTGATGAAGATAACAGTGTGATCTGTTGTCAAATCGCGTATTCGCTGAAAGATGTCATACTCTGCCTGAGCATCAAGAGCACTAGTAGGTTCGTCGAAGATGAGAAGAGATGCTTTGCGCATAAAGGCACGTGCTAGTGCAATCTTTTGCCATTCGCCACTACTCAAATCTACACCCTTCCCAAACCAGTGACCTAACATAGTATCATAGCCTGCATCAAGACGAGCAACAATCCCGTTAGCTCCGCTCTTGTAGGCGGCATTTTCCACAAGATTGCGATTAGCTATCTCGATCACTTGCCCAATGCCGATATTTTCGCTGACAGTCATATGATACTTTACATAATCTTGAAAAATCACTCCAAGTTGCTCACGCAACTCACGCGGGTTATATTCCTTGATGTTACGTCCACAGATTAGGATTTCGCCCTCGCTAGGATCATAGAAGCGTGTCAGCAGTTTGACTAATGTTGTCTTGCCTGCACCATTCTGGCCAACAAGGGCAATACTTTTCCCGGCGTGTAGTTTAAAACTAATGTTTTTCAGTGTAGGTTCGCTCTTACCCGGATAGAAGAAACTAACATTACGGAATTCGACCTCCAGACCTCTAGAACCCATTGGTATCTCCAGAGGTAAAGGCTGTATAGGTGCAACAATTTGTGGCTTGTAGGCGAGAAACTCGAACAATGTGTTGATAAAGAGATGATACTCGTACATCCCAGAAAGGCTATCGAGAGCGCTCTGGAAGTTCTGACTAATCTGGTTGATTGCCATAGCATATTGTGTCAAGGCACCGAGGGAAATACGATGCCGTATAGTTTCAAAGGCGATATAGAGGTAGATACCAGCATTAGTCAGTATGGACAGAGTTGACCAGAGGAGGCTTATATATGTGTGCTTT
>CAVQVR010000001.1:0-522068 GCA_963717195.1 uncultured Chloroflexia bacterium | reverse complement strand
CAGGAGACTGGGAAGCCGAAGGCAATCATAATCACATCAGTAAAGAGCTGGCTATAGGCTCCCATATCTGATATCCCATGTACCTTCAGCCCCGTTACTTTACCATCTTTTCTAGCGGCAACCTCGATATAGTCAACCTGGTCACGTCCGTGGACGGTGACCGCGAGATTTTCGCTGCGATCCTCGATCCATTTTACAGGAAGGCCTGAGTTTCATTGAAGCAAATGCGGCAAGGAGTTCTTCAGGGTAGACATTGAGTTTACAGCCAAAGCCGCCGCCAACTTCTGGCACAATGACGCGTACTTGATGCTGTGGCAAGCCGACCGTTGCGGCTAGAATATTGCGCAAAAGGTGCGGAATCTGCGAGGAACTCCAGACGGTGAGTCTCTTGTGGCTTTGCGATATTCCGCAACAACCCCACGCGTCTCCATGGAAACTGGAGCTACGCGCTGATTGACCAATTTTGCTTTGATTGTGACGCCACCATCGGTCTTTGTCTGTGCAAGAACCTTATCAATTTCTGTTGAATCGGGGTGTGAACTGAAGGCAACGTTGGTGCCAAATTCTTCATAAAGTAATGGAGAATTGGCCTGCATTGCCTTTTCAACATCAACCGCAGCAGGTAATGACTCATAATCAACTTCAATCAGGTCAAGTGCATCCCGAGCCGTATAGGGATCGTTTGCTATAACGACAGCAACGGGATCTCCATAGAAACGCACCTTGCCCTCGGCCAGCGCACCGTGCACACCCATACCATCGGCAATATGTCCCAGCGGTACTGCAATAGCGACGTTGCCGACTTTCCCTTTCACATCTTCTGCTGTATAGACGGCGCTTACTCCAGGATGTTCGCGTGCGGCTGCGGTGTTGATGCTAAGTATACGTGCGTGCCCATATGGACTACGCAACACCATCATGTAGAGCATGCCGGGAAGTTTGATGTCGTCAACATAGGTGGCCTGCCCGGTAATTAATCGTGGGTCTTCACGCCTCTTGATAGACGTGCCAACCATAGCTGCAATGCCCATGAGTATACCTGTCCTTTCTCATACGTTGAGAAACAGTGGAACGTTAAAGTATGCGTTTTTGTGGGCGGTATTTTTACTTATTCGCCTGCACCTACAGGCTCGGTTGCGCTCTCTCGCATCCGTTCTGCGGCATACTGGACGGCTTTTACGATATTCTGATAGCCGGTGCAGCGACAGATGTTACCCTCAAGACCTTTGCGGATTTCAGCTTCGGTTGGGTCAGGATTGTTTTTCAGCAACTGATACGAAGCCATAATCATGCCCGGCGTGCAGAAACCACATTGCAGGCCGTGTTTTTCCCAGAAACCTTCCTGCAGAGGATGCAGGCTTTCTTCCGTCCCTATTCCCTCGATGGTTGTGATCTCACTGCCATCAGCCTGAACGGCCAGAACGGTGCAGGATTTGACCGCTTCTCCGTTGAGATGCACTACACATGCGCCACACTGTGAGGTATTGCAGCCAACATGAGTGCCCGTTAAATCCAACGCTTCTCGTAAATAGTGCACAAGCAGCATGCGTGGTTCAACCTCTGAATGGTGCCGCTCTCCATTCACGGTTACGGTAATTGCACGTTTCATCGTCATTGATGGTTTCCTCCATCTCGCTAATCATCTGCATCTCGCCAGTTGGCAAGAATATGCAGAAACTTCAAAACTCTACAACGACGCTACTAAAACTGTTGGGTACGAATAGTTTTTTGGAAACATCCCTGTCTCTTCTATTATAGTAAGATTGAAGTAGAAAACTCCTTTCTAAATAGGAGAAGGAGAAATGAACACGTAAGATGCACTGTATATATCAATATTTTCATAGTAAGATGAAAAATGACAGATGCCAGTACCTCGTTTCGTTACATCCAGCTTCTGTAGCTACGCGAAATGTGTTGATGCAGTTGATCCGGACACCTGATAGCGTGTATCACGCCAGGAGGGGCTAATTTTAATAATACATGTTGACTAAAAAAGCGTAGCATACAAATAGTTACCTTGTCAAATGTTGGAGCTGGAAATATGGAAGGTTTGGGTCTCTATCTTGACCTGAGTTTTTTTGCAGAAAAAAGCACATCTATAAAAATACTGTAGCATGAGTCATTCCGAATTTTTCAAACAGGCGTTTCCACTTCTTAAACGTGTTTTTGTGGCCAGGTTGGCCCGCCGGGCCAACCTGGCCACAAAAACACTTCTTCCTTCTAATGGCCAGGTTGTATCGTAACCGTTGGTGTCACTCCTGGCGGTAGAGTTGTTGGTGTAGTTGTAGTTGTAACCGTTGGCGTTACTCCTGCCTGGGGCGATGGAGTGCTTGTTGGTGTACTATTTTGTTTAGGCGTCGGCGTTTTCTTAGTAGAAGCTGTCGGCGAAGCATTAATGAGCGTGAAGAATGCTGCACGATCCTGATCAACCGTACAATCCGGCACACCATCCTTATGGAAAGTAATGGTGACGAGTGTGATCGTGTTGATTGCATAACTTTTATTGGCCACTGAAATAGGAAAGACAGCCAGTCCATCACTGGTCGTGACGGCAGTATAAGTGTCAATATCAGTAGGAGTCCACATAACTTGAGCGGTTGCTGTCGCGCTTCCTATGCCAGCAGGATTTCCATCAACGTTTTTCGTGAATTTGGCATACACGGCAATCGTTTTTGCTTTATAGGACGGAGTTGGATTGGTCACCCAGGCACCACACCACTCACCCGGCAAGGCAGGTGTCGGTGAGCCCTGGTTTCCTCCTATCTGGATCGTCATCGTGGCTTCCGGATCACCTAAATTCGCAGCATTTGTCGCCGTTCCACCTCCGCAGGCTACGACAAGCACACTTAACAGGATGAGTAAAAGGACAGCCCCACATTTGACAAAGAGGGTGAATGTAGAACCCGTTTTCCATTTTTTCCATATATGTGATTGCATTGATCCACTATTATCCTCTAAATATTTGCTAGCATATAGTTGCTTGGTCCACTATAACAAACGGCTATTGCCATAAAGTTGCTACTAGAGAGGCCATGAAGTACTAGCCAGTGTTTGCAACATAGCCAGAGCCTGATAGAGACAAGGGTCATCATTGCCAGGAAGTTGACCGCTCACCTCTCATAACGTGTTGCCACGTGCGGATTGATCAGGCGTTCGACGTAAATTACGCTCTTTTTCAAAAGAAGTGATTTTGCTAAGAAATGCACAGCTATTTTGTGCATTTCTTATGTTAACATAAAAAAGATAGAGAAAAACATTTCAATATATATATGTTGATCAAAAATATTGAAGATGCGCTTCCTATCTGACTTGCGATAGATGTGTCGTGAGTAAGAATTTGCGTAAGAGTAAATAAAATTGCGGCATCAGAAGCATTTTATTTGCTTACACCTTTAAGAAAGAGGAAATTGTGAGAGCAAGAAACCTATTTGTTGCTTTTGCTTGCGCCATGATTATGGCTGCTTTGTTTAGTTCTTTCCATCCAGCATTTGCTTCGAGTACGCGTACATCTTCTCCAATAAAGCAAACTGCTCCGCTCTATCTAGCACCAGGGGGCTGCAGCAGGAATAGCTTAAAGCTCTATGCCAACCATGGAGGCACTGTTCTCTGTTATAACGGTACAGGAATATTAGCTAGTCAGAGCATATACGATGTTCCCACCATATGGACTGGCAACAGTTCAGTCACAGTTTACTATTATAATTACTATGGAGGAGTAAACTCGTACAACTTCACGACTCCGTTTACTAATTTTCACGCTAATGATATGTGGAAGATAGTAACGATATGCAGACCATGGAACATATGTTGATTGTCTTTAAGTATTAACGGGTATACAAGCTTAACAATGACAAGACGGGTATTGTTGTTAAGCTTGTATATATTTTTAGGGATTAATAGAATACTGCTTCTCGCGGCCAATAAGAGCCCATTTAACATTGGCTGAAATGTATTGAGTGTAAAAGTTGGTGATAGCAACCAGATCACTTGTTCAATAAGCAAGAAGCGCGTACTGTAACAGGTACGCGCTTCTTGCTTATTAATGACCAGTTCATTGAACAATGACCGTTAAATTCATTCCCTGATGAATGGTGCAATAGACCAGATAAGTGCCAGCAGTCGTAAATGGTGGAGTTGAATGGGTATCTGAGCCAGCGAAGTTTATGTTGAGAGTTGGCGCACCGGCTTCTTGCATGTGTTTCTGTACTCCATTTTGCCAGGTACCATTGGTGATAATATGAGGTGACGACGAAGTATCGACAAGGGTAATTGTTTGCCCCTTCTTGAGAGTAATTGACGGTTTGAGAAAATTAGAACCGCCCATTTGTACCTGAGGGCCGCTCGCGAGCGAAGATGCGTTAACAATATCACAGGCCGCGAGTAAGATACTCAACAATGCAATACCAATGACTCCAGCTAAAATCTTTTTATACATATGCCTTCTTCGTGAATCCTCCTGGTGTTTTGTGTTTCTATGAAGCAGGTAAGTCCCTTCGGAATATCCTTATGGGTATCACCTTTACTATAGCAAAATCTTGCCAACATGACAAAGAGGCAAGGTTCTACCCTTGCCCATTGTAGCAAATCCAAAGCAGAAAGGAAATAGTTTTGAGCGGTAGGGGCCAGATTTATCACATTCTTCGGACCTCAGACTTTATACTAGTGATGTACAAAAATGATATCGTGAAAAATTTATCTCTTTGCAAAGGAGCAACTTCTCGATGAACTTCTCTGCCCATGCTCACTGGATCTGGAACAACGCTGAGGCTTCTCCTCGTAACTTCTGGTTGCGTCTCCGCCGTGCTTTTCACTGTCCCACACAGATCAAACGCGCCTCTCTGCTGATTACTGCTGATAGTCGCTATGAATTGTATATCAATGCTCATGATCTGGGCAACGGTCCTATCCGTTCATTTCCCTGGTCATATAGTTATGATGATTACGACGTGACATCCTGGCTGCGCAGTGGCGAGGAGAATGTACTTGCGGCACGGGTTGTCCATTGGGGTGATTATACATTTCAATCCATTCGTGCTCGTGCTGGCTTCCTCTGCGAGCTTGTACTGGAGCTCTCTGATGGGCAGGTGGAGCGGATAGGCAGCGATGAAAGCTGGTTGATCTCTCCTGACCCGGCTTTTGTGCGCAATACTCCTCGTATCTCTATCCAATTACCTTTTGAAGAGCAGTACGATGCTCGTTCAGCAGAGGATGGCTGGACTGCGCCTGGGTATTCCACCTCTTCCTGGCAACAGGCAGTGAGCATAGGGTCCGTTGGTATATCCCCCTGGCAAGAGCTTGTTCCGCGTACCATTCCTTTCTTGACGCGTGATGTCGTTACCCCCATAAAAGTGTTGGCGCTAGAGATTGCCCGCTTATCCCCTGGCTATCGTTGGAGCTTTGACGTGCGCCACCGTGTAAAGAACCCTGCAACAGGCTTGCACGCTGAGACACATGGTACACGTGGCTGCGCCTTCGCAACGGAAATACTTGTTCCTCATGCATGTCGCGTCATCTTGACGAGTACCAATAACCACGACTATCAGTGGACCAGCATGACCTGTAATGGCCGTCCTGTCGCTGAAGCATTAGAATTGCAGGAGGGACGCAACTTGTTTGTGATCAAGGGCACCGATTGGCCCGCCGTCTATCTTCAGACTCCACAGGAACTGACCTTTGATGCGACGCGTATTGTGCCCGATGTCGTCAGTGAGACTGATGCAGTGTGGGCTTATCTGGGTCCATTTGATGAACGCGATGATACATATCAGCGTATTACCTCCGCTTCTGATATTACACAACTTCCCATTGTACGCGCTCAGATCATCCCTGCCTCGGAAAATCTAGAAGATGTCTTTCTACAAACCAGGTCACAGCACTATCTTTTGCCTGAAAACGGCTTCTGTGATCCAGGCATTGCCCATCCGCAACCACGCACACATCTCACCCGTCCGCTTACTCCGCTTGCCGAGCAGTCCGCAAATTTCTTGCATCAGAATACAGACTATACACTGCTCTATCCCCAACAGGAGGGCGATGTACATCTCATTGTCGATTTTGGCCGTGAAGTATGTGGCTTCCCTGTCCTGGAACTGGATGCTCCAGAGGGTACCATTGTTGATGCAAACTTCTTCGAAGGGATTGATGAGAGCGGTATTTTCTGGACTGATGGCCTGCGCAATAGTTTTCGCTACGTTTGTCGTGCTGGTTATCAGATATTTCGTTCACACCAACGACGCGGCTTCCGCTATGCCTCGCTGACCTTCAGATTTCCTGCCAATACGGATGCCCCTATAAAGCTCTACAATGTTCGTTGCCTCCTGAATACCTATCCTGTGGAGCAGCGTGGTAGCTTTTCTTGCAGTGATGCATTGCTCACGAATATCTGGGAAGTAGCGGCTTACACTGTACGTTTATGTATGGAAGATACCTATGTAGATTGCCCCGCTTACGAGCAGGTTTTTTGGGTTGGGGATGCGCGTAATTCGGCGTTGGTAAATGCTGTAGCCTTTGGTGCAAATGAACTCACTGATCGCTGCTTGCGTCTCGTCGCTCAATCGCTTTCGCACAACCTGGATAGCATCAAGCCTCCACAGCTTCAGAAACGTGCTCACCTGACGACCGACCATGTAGGAAGTGGCTGGTTCAGCGAGATCCCCATGTGGACCTTTCTATGGATCTGGAATGTCTGGGAGCATTATCTTATTACTGCTGATCGAGTGGCCCTGGCAGAACTCTATCCCGCTGTGCGCGAATGCTTAGAGCGCTGCTTGCGCTTCCTATCACCGCGCGGATTGCTGAATGTCCCCGATGTGTGGAACCTGGTCGATTGGTCCGCCATGGATCTTACCCGTGATGGCGAAGTCACTTCATCGAATGCTCTCCTGGTTGAAAGTCTGCGTCGAGCCGCTCTTATGGCCGAGGCGCTTGTTGCTACTGGCAGCGCTTCAACCACGTCGCTAGATGTGGCCTCACTTCAACATGAAGTATTGCATTATCGTGAAGCTGCCGCTCGCATCTCTACTGCAATCAATACCTATTGCTGGTCTGAAGAGCGTGGCGCTTACGTTGATACCGTTCGTGACGAGCAGGCGTACATCTATCACCAGGCTCTCGCAGTTGAATACGGCCTGCATCTCGACGAGCGCGAGCAGTTTCTCGCCCGCATGCGCATAAGCGAGCATACCAATACGCTAGTCCTACTCTGCAATTGCGCCTCCGAAGAGCGTGTTGAGCGTATTCTCCCACTTGTCGAAGCGGCAAAGTATGGTAAATTCATTGGTAGCTCCCCTGATCAGGCTGTAAACTTTCCACCAGATGAAATCGTCCCTGTCGGGAGTCCCTGGTTTCTCTTTTTTACCTTAGAGGCACTATTGAAACGGCACGAAGTTGCAACCGTGATCACCTTGATCTGTGAACAATGGGGCCGCATGCTTGCGCAAGGAGCTACAACCTTCTGGGAGACCTTCCCTAATCTCCATGCGACTCATTGGAGCCGCAGCTTATGTCACGGCTGGTCTGCTGCCCCTGCCTATTTCCTTTCAACACAAGTGCTCGGCGTACAACTTGCCGCCCCAGGCTACTCACGTGTGCGCATTGCGCCTTATATAGGCGACCTGAATTGGGCAAAGGGAATTGTTCCCACGCTTCATGGTGATATATATATAAGTTGGTCGCGGCAAGGTGAAACCCTTGAAATCGCATTGGATATCCCTACTAATGTGGTTGCGGAACTGCTTATAGAAGAAATAACGGGACAGCTGGAGTACATAGGTGGTGTGCAGGGTGAGATTGTGCAGCAGCAAGGTCAGTGGCGGGTGATATTCCCTCATGGTGGGTTTGCTCGTTATCGTGTGGGGTTGATTGTAGGTGAAGGTGTTTAGGGTGAAGGATTAAAAAAACATCTCAAGCCTGAATGCAAGCAGCTTGAGATGTTTTGTCAAAAAGAACTGGTCGTGATATGGGATGCGAGCCCATGGAGGTGTCTATGGATGATAATCGGAAGTTGCGAAGAAGTGGTAATGTTCCTCCTATGTCCTAAAAAGTAAGCACCTTCATAGGTTTCCCTCCTCATTGATGTTTCTTCATTCTTTGAGCGTCATAATGAAACCCAAGGTACACTGGCCATAAGCATAGGTGTGGAATGTCCACGGCCTGCTGAAGAAAAGAGTAAGTTTTCGGCTATTTTCCTCCGGCAATGGTGAACAATCCGACGATGCCAACAATATACAAGACAAGGACTACAATCGAGTCGATGCCAAGGTTAAAGAACTGGCGTTTGGGGCGGAAGATTAAGCCGTAGATATAGACGGCTGTCAGGAGCGCTCCAAGGCTAGCAAGGTAGATGTCGGTGTTTTTGGCCTGTGGCAGCGCGGATTGTCCTGAAAGCAGCGTGATGAGCAAAAAGAGGACGGGTAGAAAGGCGTTACCACCAAAGATATCACTGACAGCCAGGTTATAGTCGCCAATTTTGACCGCAGCCAGTCCCGTTGAAACCTCTGGAAGTGCTGTGGCTGCTGCCAAAACTGTGGAACCGAAGAGGACACCGCTCAAGCCAATATGAGTGGCGATCGCGTTGCCACTTTCCTCAAGGACAACTCCCGCGAAAAGCGTGACAAGTGTGGCGAGAGCAAAGACAATCAAAATGCGTGCGGTACTCCACTTTTCCCTCTTCTTCTGCTCACTGCCCTGTGTCGGGTGAAAGGTATCGGGAGCATGCCCTTTTTCTTGCCACGGGAGATCCTTGCGTGCCTTATTAATCAACCACAGACCAATGAGCCACAGTGCGGCTATCAACAGATCACCAGGAGCTAGACGTGCGATTATGATTGATCGGGGAAGCTGTGTCCCCATAATGGAGATAACTAGTACACTAATTACCAGCACCCCTTCAAGAACGAGTTGGAGGGAGGCAGCCTCGTATGTCAGCGCTCCCTTACGACGTAAACCAAAGCCATCCAGAATGGCAAGCACGACCGTCTGAATCGCAATACCCCCCAGGATATTTCCGATGGCAATACCAATATGGTGCGTCAGCGACGCACTGACGACAACAACAATATTGGAGAGATTCGTGGCAATCGCAAGGATAATGATCCCACCTAATGCTTCGCCCAGGCCAAAGCGCGAGCTAATAATATCGGTCGTGTTGGAGAGTTGGGTACCGGCAAGCCAGGTAACTGCCGCTCCTACGACAAAAATAGGGAGTAAGACGAGGAGAGGGAATGATGTGAACATGTTCCTATCCTTTTATCCTTTAGTATACCAGGATGATGCCGGGTTAAGAACGGAAGGAATACAACCGATGCATATCCTGGAATTTCCTCTTTATATGTATGAAACTACGAATGTGGTTTTGAGCTAGAAATGAGAGTGTAACAATCAGTGTAAATGACCGTAGCCACGTCCTTTCTCCTGCACGTCATTGGCCCAGTCACGCCAGATTGTGTTTTTTCGTACCATGGTGTGCAAATCTGGCGCTTGCCCAGCGATAGAGAATAAGAAGAATGGTCAACAGCAGGACACCGGAAAGGTAGCCTGCCAGGACGTCAGTGATCCAATGTGAACCGGCCTCTATCCGCGCAAATCCAACACAGAGAATGGTCAGGATGGCAAAAATCTGGAAAGGGAGCAGGAGCCAATGATAACGCCACTGGCGCAGCGAAGGCGTGAAGCTTATATACAACAAAATCCCATAGTAGACAATGCAATGTTCCACGTGACCAGAAGGAAAGCTGTATGTGGGTTCAGCCATAGAAACCTGTATCAGGTGCGGGCTTGGACGTGGTCGCGCAACAATGGTGCCAAGGAGCCCATTCAAAGCGTCAAAAGCAGCCGATCCAAGGCCGATAAAGAGAGCATAGCGAAATTGACGCAAAAGCAATAAGATAAGGAACCAGAGCGCTAGTTCTACAGCCGCAGGAATGCCATTATTAAAGACGTTGATAAATGTCAGACAGGCTTTAACCCATAACCAGAGATGGAGGCCCTGTACATACAGGGTGGTTTCCAGGTCAAAGGGCCAGGGTCCTGGATGGGAATGAACGATCACACTGAATACTATTAGTATAATGAAGCCAATACTCCACACGAGAGCCCCAATACTCTGCCTGATACGAGCGTTGTCCCGCTTCTCAGCGACGGCGGTAGTTGGAGCAGTAAGCATCTGTGAGCTTTTAGGATTGGGTATATTCACTATAATCCTCCGTGAGTAATAGACAAATTTTCAGAGAGAGCAGAGACTTGTTTTTTACAATACGGCTTATCTGTACGTGAAGAATACAAATGCAGGGATCTTGTAGTACAAAAAGAAGATCTGCGCATCGGGAAAGCAATCCTGATTGCATGTTCAATCGCGATTTATAGGGCGAGCAGTAGCATTGAAGCGAGAGTGGCGACCCTGGCATAAGCCATTACTCCCTGGTAGCCGTAGTTCTTATCGAAAAAAGCCTCGTTGCTACATAACAGAGTAAACCATGAAATAAAGAAACGGCTCAAGCCGCTTGTATCCTGGCTTGAGCCGTTTCTTGAAAGACTGGAATATAGCGCATACGGGATTCGAACCCGTGATCTCCGCCTTGAGAGGGCGATGTCCTAGGCCGCTAGACGAATGCGCCTCAACATATTCTACGCTCTTATTGCATAGAACGGGAACTCATCACGCGCCCTATCATAACGCGACTCGTCCCTCTTGTCAAGAGGATTGTGGTGGAGATTTTACCCCTCCACCACCTTTTCCTTGCCCTTACTTCTTCAGATCGACGGAGATCAGTTCTCCCTTATGCCAGAACTTGAAGGCCAGCCGCGTCCAATCATCCGGCCAGACCGGATTCGTCGTGTAACCATCATCAGTTACCCGCAAACCTGCGAACCCAAAAACCGTCGCTTGCCAGACCGCTCCCGAACAGGCCGTGTGTATCCCCTCAGGCGTGTTACCACGCAGATTTTCCAGGTCAACCAGTCCCCCTAGCACAAACTGCTTGTAGGCTGCATCGACCAGCCCCAATTCACATGCGAGAATGACGTGGAATGCCGGTGTCAGCGAGGAACCATAGTCGTGATCGGTGATAGGATAGTAATAATCCCAGTTTGCACGTTTGGTCTCCAGATCGAATTTCTGATTTAATACCGTGAGAAGCATCAGCACGTCCGCTTGCTTGATAATTCGATACTTTTGCACAGCGTAAATACCCATAATGCCCTGGTATGAGTCCTTACGCCCCTTGAACTGGTCCTGGTCAAGCTCCTCTAGCTGGAAGAAGCCGTCAAATTGCTCGAAGACCTTTGTTTGTGGATCCTGTGGAATGCGCAATTTCTCTATCACGTCCTGCCAGTGTTGCAGACGTTCGTCCGTCAAATTGAGTTGTTGTACCAGTTCGCGTGCTTTCGCGGGAGCAGTCCTCTGCATCCAGTTAAGGTCGTTGAGTGCATCCATGATGTTCTGACGTGCCATGTAGTTTGTGAAGGTATTATTGTTGACGTGCTCGTGCCATTCGTCGGGTCCGATCACGTTGGTGATCTCATAACCACCATTTTCGTCCTTCTCTACCCGGCTTCCCCAGAAAGTTGCCGTGCTCAGTATAATCTCTGCCCCATAGTTTTGCAGGAACTCGTCATCGCCCGTGACTTCCCAATAAGCCTGTACTGCATGAGACACACTCGCACTGATATGATATTCAATGAAGCCGTTCAGGACTGGAATAACCTCGCCTGTCTCCGGGTGGATGATTGAACTTGGCGTGGTTTCCTCACCATCCAGCGTGCTCTCCCACGGGTATTGCGCCCCTTCATACCCGTTGCTGGCCGCCTTTTTCCTGGCTGCTGGCAGTAGATGATAGCGGTAGAGCAGCAAGTTGCGTGCGAAATCGGGCAGGACGTGGGTAAAGAAGGGAAGCATGAAGATTTCGGTGTCGTGGAAGATGTGACCCCGATAACCAAATCCCGTCAAGCCTTTGGCTGCAATGCTGTAACGGCCATCATGTGCCGAGGCGTTGATGCGCAACTGGTAGATGTTGTAGCGTATGGCCAGTTGTGATTTTTCGTCGCCTTCAATAATAACATCCGCTTCCTGCCAGAACTGTTGCCACGCCTCCAGGTGCTTCCCCAACAACTGATCATAGACCGATATATTTGTTGTTGTTTTCGTCGCAGCATCTGATCCAGGCTTTCCATCGGCATCTATCAGTTTCCGTTGATGACTAAGCGCTGTAGGTACCGGCTCGACTCCATCGCGCGTGGTATACATCACGACAAGCTTTTCTGCCTCCATCGTTTCTCCCGGCGCAAGCTTGCCATGAATGCGGATACTGGGCGCTATATAAGATGAGATGTATTCTGTGCGGCATCCCGGTAGCGTGGTGGTGAAGGTCATCGTTTGCGCCAGTTGTACTTTTGATTTTTTCGTCTCACTCTGTAGCCACAATACCTCTCCTTCGAAGCCCTGGTCCACTGTTTCCCAGTGCATGAGGTCGTAGTTGCCGACAGCGGTGTTGAAGTTCGCCCACAACGCTATGTCGAGTTTGGAGCTGCTTTCTTCGTTTGTAACCTGGTAACGAAGTACTCCTGCATGCTCATCATCCAGGCTGGCAATACGCTCGCTACTGATCTTCACGCGTATCCCCTTTGGGGTCTCCCAATGGATTGTGCGCGTCAGTACGCCCTGTTGTATATCAAGCGTACGATTGTAATCAAGAATCTTCCCTTTATCGAGACGAAACCGATCACCATTGATGGTAAGCCCCAGTGATGTCCAGTCCGGTGCGTTCGCCAACTCTTCTTTTGAGATAGCTACGGCATCAAAGACGCCAAACAACAATGTCGCCGGTGTGGCTTTGGGATAGCCTTCTTCAAAGGTGCCACGTGTGCAGAAGTAGCCGTTCCCAACAGTAAAAACTGTCTCCTGGCTACGCATATGCTTCACTTCTGGATTGAATGTATCCTCACTTATTTGCCAAAGATTTCACAAAACATCCCCCCTTATACCAGATGTAGCTTTATTCTCTCTAATCGAGCAGGTCTTGCAATCGTTTCTTTACCAGGTCCGGTAACACTTTGTCAGCATTGTGAAAGCGCTCGGCAGGGCCAATGGCAAGTGCTTCCATACCTGCTGCTTTGATCGCCTCGATTCCGGCAGCGGCATCTTCAACGCCCAGGCACGCCAAAGTTGGTACGTTGACCAGTCCCGCTGCATAGACGAAAATGTCTGGTGCTGGTTTGCTATTGCTGACACTATATCCATCAGCAATGCCATCAAAATAATGCACAATATCCAGGCGTTCAAGCACAATACGACAGTTTTTGCTGGCGGAGGCGGTAGCAATCTTGATTCCTGCATTGTGAATCTCTTCTAGCAACTCTCGTCCACCCTCAACCAGTTCGTTGGGGGTCATCTGCTTGATCAGGTCGTTGTAATAGTTATTTTTGCGGGTCATCATCTCCTGGATCTGCTCTTCACTGTATTGACGTCCTCTAATAATATACCCCAGTGACTCGCGCCTCCCTACTCCACGCAAATGAGCATCGTTCTCTTCATGCGTAAAGGGAATGCCTTCATCATCCGCCAGGTGCTTCCATGCCTGGTAATGATATTCTGACGTGTCGGTTAAGACCCCATCCAGGTCAAATAGAATAGCCTCTGGTTTTCGTAACATAAAAATCGCTCCAGGTTTTAAGTATCACTATTCTCTAAAAGTAGGAGAGAATCAAGTCGTGTTTGATCCTCATTCAAGAAACGGTCAGCCCGTTTTATGCGTGACAGATAAGCCCGTCTATGGTAGTATCTACTCGATACTCTATCTTACTATACTAGATTAGGAGAATAGATACAATCGACCAAAATACGTATACATCACCTGTCCCACAACTGCCCTGCCCGGTCTGCGGTGCCCCACCCACGGAACGTGAGTGGCAGCGTTTTGTGTCGAACGATACAAGAATTATTTCAGAGAAGCATAGCGTCCTGGGATCCAATGTAATTCCTCTGATCTGCACTCAATGCGGTTTCGTGCAACTGTTTGTTGATCCACAGGATTTCCGTAAATGACCTTCCGTTTAAGAAACAATCATTATTGTACTGCTGCCTCGCGTTTCAGCACAGGGCCAGCCAGGAATGATGCGCTGATTGCGACGCAGCCAAAAATCAGTATCGATCCAAAGGCCAGCAGGAAGTTTCCAGTCCGATCTAGCAGGAACCCTATCAACGGCGGTCCTATAATCACCGTCGGACTGGAGATGACGCTGACAAATGCCTGCGCGACCCCTTTTCCAACGTTGCGCAGATTTGCGGCGGAGTTGAAGACCGATGTATACGGAATAGTGCTTCCAATAGCAATAAGTGACATTCCCACAATAGCGAATGGTGCAAAACGTATCGGTATTGCAAGTAATGCCACGCCTGCTGCTCCCATAATTGTCCCAATCCGCAACAGTGGTATCGCTCCAATCACTTTTCGCGCCAGCAAAATTCCTCCCAATGGACGGAAGATCACACCACCTAAGATTGCCACTGAACCGATGGTAGCGGCCAGTGTAAGTGGCAATTTATATTGCATAATCAGATAGACTGTGATCCATGCGGCGATAGCGTTGCCCAGTCCGAATGTGCCCAGGTGCGAAAGCCCAAGCGTCCAGATGGCGGGTGAGCGTACAGCAACCTTTAAATCGACGGGTGTTGGTGTATGGGCCTCGCGCCCATCGTTGACAAAGAGCCAGAGCAGTACCGATGTCGCGCTGAGTATTCCCCAGAAGAGAAAGCTTCCCCGCCAGCCCAAAAGCGGCAAGAGATGCGGTGTAATTAACAATCCCAGGCCTGACCCTGCCTGTGTTGCTCCTCCATACATACCCTGCCCCAGCGATGCATGCTTGCCCAATCCTGCCGCTATACCAGCTCCCATGAGAAATGCTCCACCCGCTCCCAATCCCACGAGGATGCGACATACCAGCATCCAGATCAGGTTGGGAAAGAGCGGCAGCAATATGGCGCTTATTCCCATCAATGTGCAGGAGCCGATCAGTATCGGACGTGCTCCCAGCCGGTCCCCCAGTATGCCTGCTGGAATATAGGCGGTCGCCAATCCTAAAAAGAGGAGCGTCGAGAATAGCCCCACCTGCCCACTATTGACATGTAGTTCATTACGAATGATTGCTATCAGTGGACTATAATTTGTGTATTGAACTGCAACCATTAGCGCAGTAAAGCAGGCTGCGAAAATACGTAGTGGGACACTGCTTGGCTGCCTGCGTCGCAAATGCTGTTCAGGTAGGGATGGGGATGAAAAGGGAGAAGAGAACTGAGACAAAAAAGAACTCCTTTGTGGTAGACAGCTACACGGCTGTTTGCTGGTTATGCTTCCCATTTATCGTATCACATTGAACGCTGCTATCTGGTCTATGAGTCAAGCAATCATTCCAGAGCCTCACATTTTTCAGGTGTACATATCCTATTTTGGGAGCGTACATCGCCAATTTTTTCATCATTTTTATGCTCAATTGCTCAATAAATCCGTTAGTATGTAATACAAGGGTAACAACTCCATAGATGAAGCGCTCTGTCAACCTTTATTTGCCTTCTCGTCACTGGTGTAGGGGCGCGATTTATAAGCCCGTGCGATTTATCTCATCCGTGCTCGTGTGCAGATAGTAATGGTTTGAGACTTTGCAATGAAAAGACGGAGTAATTCGTATAGTATACAGAAGGGTACTACGTAGTTTAAGTGTCTGGCATTTTGTTAGAGAAAATAACGTCTGAAAGGCGAGAATCACTATGAGCATACCGATCCAGATTGGCCTTCCACAAATTATACTATTGCTTATAGCCGTGATCGGTCTGAGCCTACTTATCCATTCAGCAATGAGCCTCACGCGTGGGCATCGAGAAGTCTTCGAGGATGAATATGGAAAACGCTTCTATAGCAAACATCGTCGTCGCTTTCGTTGGAAACGTGGCGTCGGTGGTATCATCTTAATTCTGCTGGCCGTGTCCATTTTATGGATGACCTTGCTGGTGCAGACTTACCTCGGCCTTACAAGCGACATTAAGGTTGCCCAGGTGCATTCCAGCGTGGTAACGAATTTGCCGCATATGATGAGTGTTGAGTTGATCCTCTACGATGGTAACGGAAAACAAACCTCCGATAATACCTACTTTGTACAGGGTGATCGTTGGATGTTACAGGGGAATATCATCAAATTTCCCACCTGGCTGAATATCCTGGGCCTGCATTCGGGGTATAAGTTGACGCGTTTAGAGGGTCAATACGACGATCCGAATGATGAAAGCACTATGAAACATACCGTCGTGACTCTTAATGGCGGCGATGATAATTTCTTTAAAACCGTCTACAAGCAGGCATGGTCATCTCCTTTTGTCGATGCTGCTTATGGCAACGCTGTGATCGTTCCCGCCGATGGACACACCTATAACGTTCTGGTCTCCCAGACCGGATTGTACGCGCAGCCGGCAGGGAAATAAGGCGAAACGTGAGGTAGGGGCGTGCGTCCGCTCCTACCCACAGGTCCTACCTGTTTCATTCATTATACTAATCTCTTGATTTCTGCAACCGCCCTGCTCCACGCTGCCGAATTTGGATCAATAACCATAAAATGATTCGCACCTACTAATTTGATCAACTTTACCGTGTCTCCTAAACTCCTGGCCCTATCCGCATATTCCTGGCTCACGATCAATGGAACACTATCATCCTCAGTCCCATGAATCAATACCTGCTCAATACCCAACGGTAAATGCTCAAGCGGAGAAGCCATCGCGTATCGCTCCGGTACCTCGTCAGGACTTCCATCCAGCAATTCCACGACGGCATCATTGCCCAATCCAAGTTGCCAGACATGTTCCAGGTCCATCGCACCAGCCAGACTTACTACTCCACATAATGCCAGCGGTGTATCACTACTCGCCAGTTCGCTGTCGTGTGCCAATTTACCTTGCACTCCTAACCACAAAGCCAGGTGCCCACCTGCCGAGTGCCCAACTGCTACCACCCGTTGCAGATCCAGCGCGTAATCATCGGCTATCGTCTTCAAATAATTGCTTGCCTGTGCCACGTCTAATAACGTTCCTGGCCAACCACCTCCACTATTTCCCACACGCCGATATTCAATATTCCAGGCCGCTATCCCTCTATCCGCCAGATCTTGCGCCAGTTTCGTCATTAATGATAGCTCATAAGCCGCTCGCCAGAACCCTCCATGAATAAGTATGACTATCGGGTGGCGTTTTCCATCTCCCGGCACATACAAATCTCCATACTGGAACGGCTCATCTCCATATACCAGGCGTATACCCTCGTAAACTGCTGCCATCATAAATCCTCATCTTCTTATTTCAATTTTTAAATAGATTATACTCTGTAGGGGCACGATTTTGTATCAACCAATGCATTTATAAACCCGTGCGATTTATAAGCCCATGCGGGTTCCTATTGTACATACACCAGGAGAAGATGATATGTCTGAGTACCTTGACCTTTACGATTATCGTTGTCGCGTCACATCTCTCTACCGTATACGCAACCAGGCTACACTGGCGGGTGAAGATCCTGCCGCAATTCTGCAACATTTTCGCCAACAGCGCGATCAACTGTTTGCGCATCACCCTCAATCGGCACTTGACGAAGAGCAGCGTCGTTCCTTTACCGGATTGCACTATTTTCCCTATCATCCTGCCTTCCGCTTCGAGGTGACTATTGATACCAATGTGTCGCCTACGAAACGGGAGGTGACGATGAATGCCAATGAGACGATGACAATGACGACGGTTGGGAAGGTGCATTTCAATGTTGAAAATGAGCCTGCGACGCTCTCAATCTACTGGCTTGATATCTATAGTGGTGGTCTCTTCCTGCCTTTTCGCGATACGACCAGCCCACAAGAAAGCTATGGTGGTGGCCGTTATCTCTTCGATACGATCAAAGGGAGCGATTTTCTGTCTATCGTTAAGGCTGGTAGCCTGGCACAGATCGTGCTGGATTTCAACTATGCCTATAATCCCTCTTGTGCTTATAATTATCGTTGGGTTTGTCCCCTCGCACCTCCTGAGAATTGTCTCTCTGTGCCTATCACGGCAGGCGAAATGAATTACTCTACACAAGGATAAGAGCGCAAAAATGGAACATTCTTCCTGAACTTATAGCCTCGCAACCAACTCAGGAAGGATGCTCCCAGCTTCTTCATGAATTACAACATCCGCCTGAGCATCGAGCGCTGTTGGCTGTAGATTGATGATAATAAGTGGGATATTCTGCTGCAATGCCAATCGTGGCAGCATAGAAGCTGGCGTAACTTTGAGCGATGAGCCAATGACCAGGAAGAGGTCGCAACTCATCGCCATCTCTTTCGCTCGTGCCAATTCTACTTCCGGTATACGCTGCCCAAAAAGTATAGTCGCAGTTTTGAGGAATCCTCCGCAAAGAGGACAGGATGGGTCAATCTCTCCCTCATCAATTCGTTTCTGTAGCTCTTTCATCTCAGAACGCGTACCACATAATGTGCATGCCGCAATACGCGACGTTCCATGCAGCTCCACCACCTGTTCAGCAGCATGACCCGCATCCTGGTGCAATCCATCGAAGTTCTGTGTGATAATGCCTGATAAAACGTTTCGCCGCTCCAGTTCTGCCAATGCTTTATGTCCTGCATTGGGCTGTGCAGCTGCTACCTGCGCCGACAAATCCTTACGCGTCTGCCAGTACTTCTGACGCGCCTCTGCACTCTGTAAAAAGTCATGATAGCTTACAGGTGGATTTAGTCGCCACACCGAATCCGAAGTGCGAAAATCGGGGATGCCCGACTCGGTGCTGATGCCCGCACCCGTCAATGCAACTATGCGTTTCGCTTGCTGCATCAATTCAACTGCATCACAAAGCTGTTCAGATAGACTGATCATGGGATTGTTAATTGTACCTTTGTCGCTGTAAACTGTGCATTCGGTCCCGCCACCAGCAAACCCAAAGACCCACTACTATAGGTCGTATCTGTTATTGACGTCTTACCATCGAGGGACATCACCTTGCCATTAACCTTAAAAGAAAACGTTCCACGGTGTGTCGTTACCTGCAAGGTATTGCTCTTGTGATTACGAAGGATCGCTCCTGATTGCCCTGCCCATAATGGAGAGCTGGACGTTCCATTATCATATCTAAGTATCTCATAGTTGCCTGCACCTGTGATAAAAAATGCATAGCATGATTTCGTCTGCACATTCAAATAGAACACAATCCCATAAGCTATGGTTGTGTCTCCTTTATCCTGCCCGATCTGTGCTGTAAGTGTGAAATCTTTGGGCAGCATGCCTATTTGGGTCGGATATGGAAAGTAAGTGTTCCCTGGAGCCACACTGAGCGTGTAATGTCCACCATAGACGCTCGATGTTAGCCCATTAATGTTCCCTTCAATCCAGCCTGCATTGTTATTGGCAAATGTCTCAGTGAATGCTCTGGCTGTACCTGTTGGTGCTTGTGGGTTCCCATTGCTTCCTGTGAAAAACTGAAAACGCATCACCAGCAGTGCCAATGCTACAATCAGCATGACTATTCCCACAATCATCTGCAGCGAAACTGGCTTTCTGGCATGCTTATTCGCTGGAACTGAAATACTACTCTGTTTTCCACTCATCGTTGTCGCGTGATCAGGTTGCTTACCACCTTGTGGAGATCCTGTATTCTGTACAGGAACAGAACGTGGCCCTGAAGGATAGTATGATTGTTCATAAGCCGAACTGGATGTCGATGGAACTCTATATGAACGCATTCCAGGTATCGTTCCCATATCTCCACCATGTTCTCCCTCAGTCGATGTAGGGGCGCGATTTGATGTAGGGGCGCGATTTGATGTAGGGGCGCGATTTATAAGCCCGTACTCCCCCAACCCATGCGCTTCCTGCTCACTCGTACTTAGCCCGATTCCTCCACCATTCAACGCACTCTCCACTGCCTGTGCCATCGCTTCAGCCGACTGGAAACGGGCCTCGGGAGCTTTCTGTAATGCTCTGATCGCAATCTGCGCCAGCACTTCGGGGGCGGCCGGATTGATCTCCCGTATCATCGGTGGTGGTATATGTACATGCTGATACATTAATCCTGTTGTTGTTGTCGAGAGGAATGGTACGCGCCCGGTTAACATCTGAAACAGAACAACGCCCAGTGCATAAACGTCGGTTCGTGCGTCGACCTCCTTGTGGTCGATCTGCTCGGGAGCCATATAGTCCAGCGTGCCTAAAATCTGGTCGGCGCTCGTCTGTCCATTATTATAGTTGATGTTCCTCGCTACTGTGCCTGTCAATGTAGCGTCCAGATTTTCATCGAAGAGCTTGGCGATGCCGAAGTCCGAGAGCAGCAAATGATCCCGATTGTGTGCAGAAACAAGCATATTTTGTGGCTTCACGTCCCGATGTACAATTCCTCGTTGGTGCGCGGAATGCAGCGCTCGTGCCATCTGCAATGTGTAGTGCGCTGCTTGCTGTGGTGCAAGGGGATAGCCATCTCGTAACTGGTCGCGTAAAGTGCCTCCACCTACATATTGCATAACAAGGTAAGTGATTACCCCTTCCTCGCCAAAATCATAGACCGCTACGATATTTGGATGCTCCAGGCTGGCAACCAGTTGAGCTTCTCGCTCGAAGCGCATACGAAAGTTGCCATGCTCGGCAATATGGGCTAGAATGACTTTGATTGCGACATCACGACGCAAACGCGGCTGATAGGCCTTATAGACGCGTGCCATACCACCTTCGCCCAGTTTGTGTTGTATTTGATATGCACCAAGATGCTGTCCGATCAGTGGATCTCGCTCTATCATTTCTGCCTTTACCCTCGGGGCCGCTGATTTTATATTGCAATGGCCACATGCCGCGTTTACGACACTTCTCTACCATTGCAGTATACCATCTAGCAACTTATCGTTACAGTAACAGAGTTCGTTGGTCCGATAAATGTTACTGTTGCTGTGTTAGTGCAGGAGAAACGTGGTATATCAATCTCGATTGCTATCGTCTGTCCTGGTTGTAACGTCCCACTCGCAGGCTTGATGGTAATAGCGGCGACTCCACTGCTGAATGCAGTCCAGTCGAGATTGCTAATCGCTGTTGCACTGTTGCTTAACGTGATTATTGTGCATTGCCATATTCTTTTTACTAATTTACATTGTTGGCTATTGCTAACACTGAAGCTAGTTGTATTGATTCCTAATGTCGGTAGGGAAGCCACTGTGAATATGACAGTAACGACGGCCTGTGCCGCTCCATTCTTGAAGACAATCTGTCCCTGATACGTGCCCGCCCCCGATTTCAAATTGGCGAGTGTTGCCGAGATGATTATACTCTGGGTCGCTCCCTTATTGAGATTTCCGCCTGCTGGACTGACGAGTAACCATGATCCGCCCGTAGCTGCTTCCGACCAATTTCCTACCGCACCACAATTGTTTAATGTGAGCGTCTGGCTCGCAGGATCGTTTCCCCCAATGATGCCTGTGAAGTTGAGTGTAGCAGGCATTGCCTTCAGGCAACCAGCCTGAACTGTGAGTGAGACTGGCAATGAGAGATTTTGCCCGTTTTTCCCGTTACTACTGAACAGAATTGTGGCATTGTAGGTCCCTGCATTGAGGGTTCCAACGACCGCACTGACAATGATTGCCTGATCGTTCGGTTCCTGAACCTGCCCTGATTTGACGTTCAGCCTTAGCCATGGTGCCTGCACCGTATCCCAACTCGCAGTCCAGTTCAACACGTCCGTTCCCGTTGTATTGAGAAGCACTTGAGTACTTATAGGTTGAGTATAACCTGGGCTGATCGGGCCAAAAGTGATGCTGTTCGGCGTAATCGCGTTAAGTCCGGATTGCGTTTGCGCCGTTGGTGTTGCTGACGGAGTTCCCTTAGCGGTCTTTGTGGCAGTGGGAGTCGTGCTACTCGTTGTTGTGCCCGTCGGTTGCACGTTTCCTGTTACGGTGAATGTGGTTGTTGCGCTTTGTGGGCTGAACGCTTCTGTCGCACGGATGGTATGCTGCCCAGCCTTCCAGTCTTGTCCGACTACAAATGTGGCGGAGAATGTGCCATCGCTGCCAACAATAATAGTTGTTTTTGCGTCTGTCTCCCTTGTCTGTGCCGTCTGTGCTGTAACATTCCTCTGATGCGCCAGTATCAGTGCTCCGGTTATATGAGGTGCCTGGCTTGTTGGATATGTGGCGCTGCTAGCGTAGAGCGGAATACTGCCATCTAGCATACAGGTAACGCTATTTCCGGGAATAAAATGTCCTCCAAGAAGATGCAGTGTCCCTCCCGCAGTAACACTTGTACTTCCATCCAGCGAAAGCGTGGGGGCAAAGAGCGTGAATGCTGCACCTATGACGCTGGCTAAAATAATGATCGGGACTATGATGGCAACCAGAAGCCATACCATGCAACCAGATGGCTGTGGGTGTGGTTTGTTTGGGCCATGCGGTTGTGGCCCGTTTGTCCCCTGCGGTGGTCCAGAAGGAGGTCTATCAAAATAGGGGCCGTGTACTAATGGGCCAGTAAATACTTGTTCAGGATCTGGTAATATCAGTGGACCTGCGGTGGTGCTTCCTCCTGACAAGAGGAGTCTACTTCCAATGGAAGGCGTTCCTGGTATTGTTGGTGCATCCACTATCTGTGGCGTGCCCTGCACCATAGGCACATTTACCGTTGACTGTCCTGCGATTCCATCTGCGAGCAGTGGCAGACTGAAATCAACCAGTACGCTCCGGTGTCGCTTTTCTTCCTCCTCTTCCTCCTCGCTCTTCGTGCCCGTATCTTCCTCCTCTATCACATATCCTGCCTCTTCGTTCCCACTTTCAGTTTCGGTTATAACCGTCTTTTGCGCCTTATCAGGAGAGACAGAATGCGACATCCACAATGTTTGCTCTCGCGCAGCTGGTTTGCCAATGCTCACCAACTGTCCACACTCTCCACAAAAACCAGCATAGTTTGGAACTCCTGCTCCACAATGTTGACATCTCCGCATATCGTCTTCCTCTATCACTAATAGATTTGCCTGTATCTATAGACGGGCAAGAGGAGAAACTTTATAGCCGTTTACGATAGAAATAGTACTTTTAGGAGGCTTTCAGTATACATCTCTTGCTTTTCATGCATTACTATGCAGAAAGATTAGCGATGGCTTGCCGAATATAAGTGGTCCCGCTGTATTATCTGGATTAGTGATCTCTAGTAATATCTGTTTATTTGTACCTGTATAGACGCCTGGATCGGGAATAGTCACATTCCCTTGTTGCTCTGGAACAACATCCCAGGAGCCTGTATGCCAGTTATAAAGGTTTGTCTGTACGCTGCTGTTGTTCAGCATGTTGCCACTCAATTGCTCCCACTGCACAGGTATTTTGATGCTCAAATTTCCACCTTGTGCATCCTCTACTGCAGGTAGAGTGAATTCGAAAAGCATGTTGGCTGATGATAGACTATAGATGCCTGGTAGAAGGAATTGCGCCTGCGAGTTTTGAGGGTCCACGGCGTTTCCCATAATCGAGCCCGTTGGCGTATCTGACAGGTTATTCACCGTGAGCGCAATAGGCATCTGCACAAAATTCTCATGGTGCCCACCTGGATGTATACCATTAATTGTAATGGCATCTGTGTCATCTATCTGTTGGTCGGCCCAACCAATCAGTGTCGCAGGTGCTCCAGATAGCAATAATGGATCATACGATGTGTTTGCCTTATTATCATTAAGAGGAGCGCTCGCGAGAAAAATGGCATTCTGATCTCGAAGCGTATTAAGGTTACATGCTCCTCCGCATGCAGTGACAGGCATGCCAGCCCCGCTCAATGCCGCTAAAAGCGCCATATGTTGCTCAAAGTCTGTCAGCCCTTGCGCCGTATGGTTATAGGAAAAATATGGCGTTGTTAATTTTCCCGCCCTGGCTAGTGCGTCCGCAAGTATCTTCCCTCCTCCTAATGGCGCATTGTGTAGCGGAAGGTTGATCTGTTGCGTCTCTCCCGCTCCTATATGCCCCACCTGGATAAAGTAGTTGGGCAATAACACATATACATCGCTCAATGTTGTGGCAAGAGTATTCGTGATTGTGCCGGTCACTCTGTTATTGTGCAACGTCAGATGAGGGGTCAGTGCTCCGGAGAGTCGCGTATCCCTCTCGGAGAGCAGAGGATGAAATGCCCAGCGCTGGCTACCTGAAAGCGTCAATTTAGTTTGACTCTTTCCTACGGTTACACTGGCCGGTGGATCGTCTTGTGGTCCGGGCAATGGCGTTTTTGCCAGTTGGGGAGATGACAGTGGTAAGGCCAGGCTTTTATCAGCCAGTTGTAGTGATATTGTACCTTGATCAGGTGTCAAGAGACCGTGATATGTGAGAATATGTGCCGCTGAACCATCTTCTGTAAGTTGAATAAGCGAGATAGTGTTATCTGTCAGCAACTCATGTTTCTGGTAGGCAGCTATGCTCAACGAGAGCAGCGAGAAAACCAGGATTGTAATCAGTGCAATATGCCAGGCCCACTGTTTCGGCTGTTTTAGACCTCGTACGATGAGTAGTCGTATTGGACCAAGCATTAATATATAACACAACAATATTACAAGTATGAGTCCTGGCTCTAGTAGTTTCCCCGGCACCAACATACGTACAATTCCTCCTTGCGTGAGCAGTTGGCCAGGATCAATTTCATAGCTTGAACTCGCAGAAGTATCGGTTGCAATAAGTGTCCTGTCACCCAGCACGTGGAGAAGAAGTGTTGTCCAGAGGGTCCCGATCCCCGGCCAGTTTACAAGTGAATTTTGTGCGAGATCAAAAGCGATATAGCAGATCACTCCCTGCCCTTGTTGCTGTTGCACGATTAGTGGGGTCTTACCAGCGGTCAGGAGCGTCTGACTTTCAAGTATGTCAGGCGCAGGCACAGTCGCTACACTTGCACTGATAGGTGTTCGTATCGTGCCTGTTGCAGGTGCTGTTCCAGAGGGAGTAGCAATCAATGAACTGTCGGCGGGCAATACGTTTGTTCCTGCTGGCAATGTTTCTATATTCTTCACTTGCATAGGTAAAAGGTTGGCTGGAAGAGAACCTAGCGTGCGTTGCCAATCCGCCCCACCAACCTCGAACAATATTCCCCCCTGGTTAATCCATGTCTGGAGTGTTATAAGCTGAGCAGCACTGAGGCTACTACTATTAAAGTTATCCAGAATAATAATATCAAAATTCTTTAGTACGGCACTATTATCCGGAAATGTACTGGCATTGAGCGTTGATAACGTAAGCGAGTCTGCCTGATGAGGCAAGTTAACGCTATTGAGAGCATCAAAGCCTGCACTGTTATCTGAAAGCACACCAATAAAAAGGTCTCCTATTGTGACGGGATAGCCCAGCCCTGTTGTTTGTGTCGCAACGGCCTTTCCCTGTTTATCGAACAGTGTCGCAATAAATCCGAGCACATTAAGATTGCTCAAGTAGAAAGGAGCATAGACCGTAACTTTTTGCTGAGTCTTTCCTGCAACTCTCACAGGCTGCTCAAAACTCCATGGTGAGGTAGTGGCAACATTCCTTATGCGTGGAGAACCTGTAAAAACCTTTACAGTCAGCATTCCTGTGAAATTAACCCCATTATTGGTAATGCTAACATTCACTGGCTCCCAATAATTTACCTTATATGTCGCCTGGAAGCCCATGTCAACTTGTAAGCTAAGATCTTGCCTCGCTCTACCTCCATTCAATTGTGTGTTGTGTGCTGAAACCTGTCCCACTGTAAGCAAAAATAAGAGAATAGGAGCTACCAGCGCGAAACCACACAGGAGGAGTGATCCATTTATTTTTGATCGTAGCTGGTCATGCATATGTGCCCTTCCCAACGTTCAATAACCTGGACTAAATACGCTATGATTGTACCGGACCTCACATTTCACCAGTACCCATACGGTACTTTATGTCATACTGTATGATAAAATCTAACTCCTCATCACTCAATCCATAATGCTGTGCCAGGATTCCATCAATATCATCGAGAATCTGCTTCGATTTCCTGGCATAAATTGTGTAACTCCCCGTTTCACCTCGCTTGAGGTGCTTTGCGTTCCTGCGAAAATCCTCCATCAATCTCTTACATCGCTCGCCTAATGCATCGATTACTATTCTATCTTCCGGATAGGTAAAGCGAAAACCAAAGAGCATGTAGTCTTTGAGATTGAAGGTGTCAAATGTAACGCTATAATACCACCAGAACAGCGAACTGTTGAATATCGCTACAAATACATCGCACTCATATTCTTTTTGAAACACGCACTGCTTGTTCGAGGTACTTTGATACGGCCAGGGGAAATTGAGAAAGATCTTCCAGTAGAGTCCTCCCGCTGATCGATAAAACATCCTGTTCTCGCCGGGCGTTCGGGCCAGATAATCTCCAACGCACCTCTGCCGCAGCACCTTTTCCATGATGATGTTCTCGCATGTCCGTCCAAACTTTGCATAATAGTGCCGATTTTTCGGGTCGTGTGCAGCTGTGACCTGGCAATACGTGAGCGTCGAAAAGAGCAAATGCCGATTCTCCGTTGCCCATTTGAGAATAGAGGTGCTAAATCTCTGTTCTGGTCCGTCAATACGAGTCAGCAGAATTGCTGTAGGAATGCTCGCGACCTTTCCACCAGAGAAAAGCATCGAAGGGCGAAAATGATAAAACGAGATCCAGCTCCTCGCAAACCATTGTTGTATTCCTTCAATTAATGGAATCATATTTCGCGTGCCAAATGCTGCCAGTGGCACAATCATTCCTAAACGGCCATGGGGCGACAACAAAGCCCGACAGCGCTCAATCACACATGGATACAGATTCCCGCAACTGAGTGTACTGAAATGCTGCAAACGATACGAAAACTTTTTCTCTATATATTCAACATATGGTGGGTTCCCAAGAATACAGTCGAATCCTCCCCTGTCCGCAATCTGCGCGAACTCTCTTTTCCAATGAAACGGTTTATGACTCTCTCTCCACTGCTCAAATTTCTCGACATTCTCGATATCAACATCATATTCTCGTGCCAGTTCCCAATCCAGCCTTTTTTGTCCCTCTTTAGTCAGCTTCCCCCTATCAAATGACCCCATTTCGGGAAACCCGACTAATGTATTCCCCGCTCGAATATGAAAATCAACCTTTGCCAACGTCTCCATTTCTTCAACGCTCTCAACAGCTCCTACCAGTAGTAAAAAGAGGCGCAACTTACATAGCTCTGTTGCCTCCTCCATAATATCTACCCCGTACAGGTTCATGCTAATAATAGACTTGAGGATGCCGAGGGCCAGGTTTATTTCCTCTCCCTCCCCGCTGGACGCGATAAATCGGGTCCCTACGGTGGGTGTGATAGATCGGGTCCGGTCGGTGGGCGTGATTTTCATTTGCTGCAGGCATGTCTCGTATATTGGTACCAACACACGCAGCGCTCCATACAAAAACGCTCCTGATCCACACGTTGGATCGAGAATTGTCATTCGTGTAAGACACTGGTAAAATATATACATAACTTCAGGTTCTTCAATATTATGCAAAAAATCCTCTATAAAGCACTCAATAGCCAGATTGTATGTAATGAAATCATCAATACAGCAGAGTTCACCCTTTCCAATTCGTTCTCGCAGTTGCAGATAGTACGCCCGCCGTTCCGTGTACTCACGCTCAGTCTCGCCTGGAAGCTGCTGTTCGTTGCGTATCGCATCTGGTATATAGCGCTCCGGATTGTGCCGTATGAAGCCCCATAATGCCTCTTCCTTCCCAAATACCTGTGGACATGCCCGCTCAGCCGCGTCAAAGAGCGCTGGCAAAATGCTATTTTTCGCAATATACATGCTCACATCTTCTCGTGTATAGTAAGCTCCCATCTGTTGCTGGTTAATATGCTTCTCGAAAATCTGGCCCAATACAGCAGGATTAATCTCCCTCTCATCGCTCAATGGACGCTGCTCCAGGTGCCATCGAAATTCATCGAAGAAGGCAAAAATGCGCTCAAATGCTTTATCGGGTATCTCAATCGCGCAGTTCCCGCGTTCCAGCGCATGTACAGAAAAAAGTCCGCTATGCAGATAAGGCACCTTACCCAGCAGACATTCTATCTCAGGTGTATGCTTATGTTTGCTTAAACCATCATAAAAAAGACGCAGCAGGAAAGATCGATAATACGTATGATTTGTATCTTTTCCATACTGTTCTTGCACCATATGTAATCGATTGCGTAAATAATCGGTATCACCATCACGCATACCGACACTTTTTGTATCAAGGAATCCTTGCTGCTGTAAAAAGTAAAGAAACATCACTTGGTTGAGGATCACAGATGTATACCAGGCACGCCTTTCGGGCTTTTGTTCGTCCGTTTCCTCAATGCCTCGAATTGCACTCATAAAAATGGCGTGTTCTTTTTGGAAACGATCATAGAACTTTTTCGTCGCTTTCTCAACATCGAATACCTTTTCCTCACGCTCCATGAGTACGGCCCTCTTTCTCTCTGGTCTTTTCCGTTATTTTACCACCATGTCTTTTTATGTGATATTTTCGTTCTATCTTGCACCATACAGGCGCAATCAATCGTGCCTATGGATTGATCGCACCTCTTGCTCAATAGGAAATTTGGCGGCCTGATTTATGAATGAAGTTACATATGATAATATACTGTATCGCAGAGATATAAATTGGTGGTGGGGGGAGGCTCTATTGGCTTCGTTTGCCCATTTGATAGCTCCTCCCTGAAATGGATAGTATGTATCTGTTTTGATGCCTGCCTCATCTTCTCTCGCAGGCGCTAGATTGATCATGTTTTTTGATATTAAGAGGATATGACAGATGCCACCACTTTATTTATTGTTGACGCTTATTGGCGTGTTGCTTGTTATCATACTGTTAGTAACGCTAACGGTCTCCATTGTTCGTTTGATGCGTGCCCAAAAATCGGATAGCGCGGATGTATCCCTCACCCCAACTGTACAGGTGGCTCAGCTATCCCCCACGCGACCAAAAAGCTCAGGGGGAGCTTCCTCTACCATACGGACATCCGTTGCAGTCGTGTTGATGGCTTCTATCTTGCTCTACAGTGGCTGGCAAATATTTTTGTATGTACAGGGCAACCAGACGCATACAGCAGTCGTTGCCCCTACTCCTACAATATCTCCTCCTCAGAAGAGTACTGCTATTATTCCAACGCCAGTGCCAACCAGAGCACCACTGCCACCTGTGGCCCGGCCAGATTTTCAAAGGGGTATGGTCTTTCCTGAGTGGTCGACTGGTGCCTATTCAGATAAGGATACGGCGTGGCAGCAGGGATTAGCTGCTATTCAGCAGCAGACAGCGGCCCGATGGATACAAATGCCCGCACTCTTTTTACAAGCCACACCATCTTCAACAAATGTAGTGGCCGGTGGAGCAGCTCCTACTGTAGCTTCTTTTGTTCAAGGTGCCCGTACAGCTCATACTATGGGCTATCATGTGTTTTTTACGGCCCTACTTGGCGTCCAATCTCCGGATGGTTCCTGGGCTGCAGATGTAGAACTGGATACGTACCAGTTGCAGCAACAGTGGTTTGACAGTTATTGGGCCGCTTTAAAACCCTATATACAGGCGGCTGCACAGGAGAAGGTGGAACAGGTAGCGATAGGTACCGAAATCGAGTGGATGCAGCAAAATGCATCACCGGATTTATGGAACACTTTAATCGACAATGTGCGCAGTATCTTTTCTGGCACCATCGTCTACGATATGAACTGGTCTTCGCTCTATCTGACCTTGCCATCATGGATGAAAAATAAAGATCTCGGCATGATTGGTGTTTCGACCTATGTTCCACTCGTTTCCTCTCCTACAGAGGTTGATCCCACAACCATCCCTGCATTGTGGAAGGAGAAAATAGGGACATACCTTGATGCTGCATCTGCCCAGCTTGGTAAAAAGCTGCTGATTACCGAGATCGGGTATCGCCAAAATGTGGATACTCTTTATAATCCCTGGAGTCAGGTGCAGACCAGTGCCGCGATCGACCCTTCGTATCAATCCGCAGCCTGTGATGCTGCCCTTTCCTATACGATGCAAGATCCCAATATCGACGGCATTTTCTTCTGGGGATGGGATAATGTTGGTGCCCTGAAACTCGCCAACCAGCCCGCTACGAAGATCCTATATAAATGGTATACCGCCCAGAAATTGTGACCCTCGCGTGGTCCCATTCTCTCACTGACCCTTTTAACCAACCATCCAACCATCAAACAATTCAACCAGGGCTGGCGACCCTAGGCGAATACCTCATTGACAATATTGAAGAGTTTGGTTATATTTACGTGGAAGGTTATTTTCTTGTTTGCTGTATTCTCTATTCCAGGCATCAGGGAAAGAGTGACTTTTTTCTTCTGGACTTGTTTGTTGTCTATTGTTCTCTTTGAAAGGAAAAATTGTCGTATGGAAGCAAATCCCATCTATTATCCACAATCTCAAGCACAGCCCCAATTGCAGTATGTTGGTGTCGGAATGCGTTTCCTCGCCCTTCTGATCGATGTCATCATCCTGGGTATCGTTAATGGCATCATCTACGCACTTTTACGCTCTGTACCGGTTCTCGCAGATTTAGTAGTAACCGTTATTGCTATTGCCTACACATTTGGTCTGGAGGCAACTCAGGGTGCGACTCTAGGAAAAAGGATCCTTGGCTTACGCGTAGTAAAAACGGATGGCTCTCCTATTAGCTGGTCAGAATCAATCATTCGCAACCTTTTGCGTATCGTTGATGGGTTATTTGGATACTTGGTAGGTGCAATTCTCATCTGGACATCGCCACAACGGCAGCGCCTCGGTGATCGTGTCGCCAACACGGTTGTCGTTCGCCGCTAATCCTAATCGTAGGGGTCGCGTCGTAAACGTGCGGCCCCTACACATCCTCAAAAATTCCCAAGGAACAAATAATCTGCGGCTCCTGCAACTCAACCTCTTCCTGCACATAACACAACATATTTTCATCACGCAACCTCATCACCAACTTCGCCAACTCATCGTCACTGATCCCGCGGCGAATTTGCCTGTTTAACGTATCTTTCGCTGATGCCTGCAACGAATAGTGATAGATATCATTATAAATCATGAATTAACCCCAAAGTACGCTATTTTGCCAGGAAGGTTGACAGGATTGTTCTTCCCGAGTACTCTATGACAATAGAGCTACACAATCGATTTCCCATTCTGTTTCTTTGTGTATCAAGAGAGTACGATGGCCGCAGTGAAGATGCGAGATAATGATCAGGGTAGGTGCAACGGAGTGGAACAAGCCTGTGCGCCCCCCTCGGCGAAAGTGAGTAGGAGCTCTATAACATTTGAAAGGAGAATAGTTGTGTCAGAAAGGAATACGGTCATGTTTGCTGCATATGCCTTCTCGCCGGTTTTCAGTCCATGATCTCATGACTTTCTCAAATATATTTGCTCTCTGATGAGAAAATAGGTGGACTGATTTCAAGGAAGGAAGAAGATAGAACTATCTTCAGTCTCAAAGGCACTGTCATGGTGTCTCATCTACAAGGAGGATGAAAATGATATTTCGTCATCGCAGGATGCAAATTGCCTGTGCGTTCGGTGCGTTTCTCACGATCACAACACTTGTTGTTATGCAGGTCGTAAACATAACCTCTGCACACGCAGCGACCAATCAGTTCAGGGGCGTGAACTGGGCAGACCCGAGGGATAACTACGCCAATGATCCCGTGGTGCCGTCAGGCCTGCACAATGGGGATAGCTATGCCACGACCTATGCGAAAGCCAGCGCGATCATCAGCGGATTCGCGACGAATCTGAGCGCGAACACAGTAAGGATGCCGATCAATCCCTACACCGTGAATGGTTCCTTCTGGAACTCGTACACCGGCGCGATCGACGCCGCCACTGCCAAAGGCTTCAAAGTGATCCTGAGTTACTGGGAGGGCACTGGCTCTGCCAAGGACGGTCGGATCGACAACATGACGAGCTTCTGGACCATGTGGAAGACCGTCACCACCAGGTACGCCGGCAACGGCCAGGTCTACTTCGAGCCAATGAACGAGCCATACGGTTACAGCAAGAGCGCGTGGGCCAACATTGCCGCCCAGTGGATTAGTACCTACTCCTCGATCCCCAGGAACCGTATCTTCGTTAGTGGCACTGGTTACAACGACAACGTTACCTCCGTCTGTGCGGACAGCCGCTTTAACGGAACATTCCTCTCCCTGCACCACTACGGCTTCTGGAACACCCACCAGACGAGCTACTCCGGTTGGGTCAACGATCTCAAGAGTCGCATTGGTTCCTGCGCCTCCCGCACTGTGGTCGACGAGTGGGGCTCTCCGATGACGACGGGGCTGAACTACAACGGCGCGATCAACGGCAACTACTCCATCGCCTACGTGCAGGCCGATACCGACACCATCCGGTCGCTGGGCATGGGCTCAGTGTACTGGCCGGGCCTGCGCAACGGGGATAGCTATAGCATGGAGACGCTGCATGGCAGCGGCACCAATCTCTGGCTCAGTAACAACAACGCCTCAGGAGTGAGCCGCCTCAAGCACTCTTACGGTCTGTAACAACCTGGTCCCCCTGTCCTCTGGAGGGGTCCTGACCCCTTTCGGCGGCTTCGAAAGCCACATAACCATCCAGAGGACAGACAGGCACGTGCGGCGTCCATCGCTCATATCCACATTTGGCTGTCGGACGTGGCAGTCAGAGGCAGGAGCCTTCAACCAGCGAAGGCTCCTGCCTCTGACTGCCACGTCCGACAGAAACTGTGTTCGACTCTGTGCCTCATCTCCACCATCTTTCAACAGCAGGTTTTTTGGCGTCGTTGACCTCTTGTACATGCCATGCCAGAGTAGGGGCGCGGTGCAACGAAGTGGAACAAGCCCGTGTGTCCCACATATACCCCATGCTCTTCTGTCGAACAACGTTTCTGTCGGGAGCGGAGAACTTACTTACCCCAAATAGGAAGCAACAATTGGGGCGAGATGCTTAGCCACCTTTATGTGTCCTTCATCGCTAGGATGTAAACCATCATTTGTGTCAGCCGCCGTTATCCATCCAGTAGTATCGATGTAATGCACATTCTTATCGCCAGCGGCATTGACAGCCTGAACTGCCTTCAGCGTCGCCGCAGCCTTCGATCCTTTAAAGGTTCTCATCACAAGAATGGCAGCAGAGGGATACTTCGCACGTATTTTCTGTATGAACGTGACATAGGTAGCCTGAAACGCGGTATCACTGATGTGGTGACCATTATCATTCGTACCCAGATTTATCACCACTACATTAGCCTGGTAGCGCGAAAAATTCCAATTCGGTGAATTGGGGAAGTAAATCGTCTGCAATTTGAAAAATTGGCTGCTCATACCAATGCCAGTGGACGTGCACAGAGTACTATCAGAGAGACAGATCCCACCCTGAGCGATCTGCGTATGCTCAACCCCCAGTTGTTCTCCCACTAACCAGGCATAATCGGAGAGTGCATGTTTGGTTGTAGTTGCCCCTGCGGTAATTGAATCTCCGACAAACTCGATGAGCTGCGAGGAGATCGTAGGCATAACTGTTTTCGCGCCTGCGTCCAACAGAATCCCTTGAAATTTCAACACATCATGTTCAGAGTACGTTGCCACGCGTAGAGTATGGGTTCCTGCCGCCAGTGGAGTTGGGGTGAGATTCACCGTTCCATTTGCGTTAGCATAGAAGGTATCTGCTTTCTTATCGATACTCGCAAATATATTGACTGCACCGCCCAGTTTGATCTTGACCGTCCTACCAGTGAACGCAGTTTTGAAGTAGGCTCCGGGCCAATAGCTAACAGCGACGCTACTGGAGCTTGTATCCCAGCGGCCAATATATTTGATGTTCGGATCGGTTGGCGTCCCAACGCTTGTTGCCGCGTGGAGATTTGTCGTTGTTACAATAAAACTGCCAGACAGCATTGCCATGGCAAAACATACAATAGCTAAACTCTGCAAAATCCGTTTTGCTGATGAGACTCTCATCATGTAACCTCCCTGTTTTTTCTGTTTCCCTTAACGCTATTCAATGATCAAATGCACTCTCCTCTTAATGACAGAGAGAAGAGTGATGGTTCTATTAGAAAGCATAGCCACTCTATGCTCATTTGTCAAATTAGTTTACGATTTCATTTTCCTTTCCCATGCGATACTTCCCATCATAACTCACCACAAACTCGATCTCTTCATTGCTCAATCCATAATATCTTCCCAACACTCTATCAATCTCATCTAGAATCCCCTTTGAAGCACTCATCCGATACTCCTCCAACTCAATCGAATGCTCCTTCGTATTGCGCGTACTTATACTGGTATGCACCTTGATATCCTCTTCCAACCTTATCGCAAGCCGCTCCAAATCCTCGCTTCCATACAACTCTTCCCCCAGCGGAAATTCCTTGACCAGCCCATGTGCAAGATGAAACCCATCCGCAAACGTCGCAAACCACACATAGAACAGCGAACTATTCATCACCGCCATAACCACCCGCGCCATTCTCCGCTCACCAAAATAAAGAAATCTCCCATGTGCCGGTTCCATAACCATTCCATTTTTCTTATAGTATGGAACAACACATGTTGCCTTCATCCAGTAATTACGTCGCCTCCTGATAGTACACAAACTGCTCCGTCCTACGTGGATAGAGCACGCTTGCTATGCTGAGCCTCCCTGCTTTCTCAACCAGTTTTTGCAAAATCGTCTCTTGCAGTGAGGACGCCAGTTTGGGGAACACACCTGCTTTAACCGTTCGTTGTGCATGGATATACCTCATCAGATCAATCAGATATGGACGTTCCACCGCATACCAGCGTTGTATTCTCGTAGTGTAGATCGTACATTCCCCCATATTCATCTCCCCTAAAATCGTAGGGACCCGATTTATCGCGTCCAGCGATTCATCGCCCTGTATCTCCCCTTTACCCAAAAAGCCATGCTGCGCAATGACTATCGAGAGCCGCTGGAAAGCACCATCGAACAGGCGGCTAGGAAAAATCTCAAAGTTAGCAAGCCAGAGCTGTGCTAACTGGCCTGTCATCGTGCGCCTCAATTGCGCAAAACGTCCCCCTCCACAGACACTTAACGGAACGATTAATCCCAGATAACTCTTTCCAGGACGACATAATGAAAGGGACCGCTCGACAACAGCGGCATATATATTTCCATAACTCTGTGTTTCATATCCAGCCACTACGTATTCCTGTCTGACTTTACTGTACTCAATATAAGGCGGATTTCCTACAATGACAGTAAAACCACCTTTTTTCATAATATGAGGAAACGCTTCAACCCAATAAATTGACCCCACCAGAGCATTGCCTGACACGATATTCCAATTCACGCTTGAAAACGCCTGTACATCCTCCGCCTTCTCGCTACAACCTGTCAGGGCCAGAAAAAGGCACAATTTGCACAACTCCGTGGCCTCTTCCATAATATCCACCCCATACAGATTATTATTTAAATCGTACTGAGAATAAAATGCCTTCTCGTTGGGTACTCCTCCACCTTTTTGAGAATACTATGGTAGCTCTCCTGGCACTCCTCGTTAAAACAAGCATCCGGTGTCGAGTTAGAGGGAGAGCAATGAATATCCTTGTCTGTAAGATTCTGTATGCGGTTGAGGCAATTTGTGTAGAGTGGTTCGAGCGTGTTGGCTGCTGCGAAAAGGAACGCGCCCGAACCACATGTGGGATCGAGGATGCTCATCTGCTCGATCCCTCGGTAAAAGGCCAGGAGCATCTCTGGCTTCTCACAATGGGCAATGCTATCCTGTACAAAGTACATAATATCAAGGTTGTAAGTAATAAGATCATCAATACTGTGTATCTGGCCTGCCTTCAATTGTGTTAAGAGTCGGTGATAGTAAGCACGCCGTCCCTCATATTCTCGTTTCGTCTCCTTTGGCAAATAACGCTCGCTTTGTACAGCTTCGGAGATATAACGCTCTGGCCTGGCCTGTAGCAATTGCCATAATGCAGAACCCGCCACAAACTCCTCCGGATATTGGGCCTCAACTGTATGCAGCAGATAGGGAAGGATAGTACTTCTGGCGATATAAGTTGTTACATCATCTTTCGTATAGTACGCACCCATCTGCTTCTGATTGATCTGCTGCTCAAAAATACCTCCCAATATCTCGGGGTAAAGTTCATTCTGCGCTATTTCTTGCTTCCCTTCTTCCAATTTCCATTGATACCTATCGAAAAATGCGAAAAGCCGTGCAAAAGCATCATCCGCTATCTGAATATGAGACGTATTATGCTCAATAGGATGAACTTGAAAAAGAGGGAGTGCAAGCACTGGTATATTGGGTTTTCCATCCATCCGTGGGAACGCCCCTACGCCGTTCCCCTCGTGCAACAGTGGAAGTAGATAAAAACGGTAAAAACGATCCTTGCCTTGCCTCTCTTGTATCAACTTCAAACTGTTGGCAAGATAAGAGAAGTCGTTATCGAGTAAGCCCTTTCCCTGCAAAAAATACAGCACCATCAGTCGTCTGAGCATCAATGTTGCATATGTTTGCTGCTCGTCTTCTGATGCAATACCTTAAATCGCCTCATTGAAAAAGTTATATTCTATCAGAAAGCTCTGATAGAAATATCTATTAAATCTTTTCTGGAGGAATATCGCTTGCTCCTCTTGTATCATTATTTTACGTGTTCGCTCCACTTTAATGTCGAGATTATTGTAGCAAGGATGTCAAGAATATCCCTTCAATAACCTGTTGCAAACATCGTTACACAATGTTAAAATCAGCACACCGCACATGTTGAACCAGGGCTCTTTTTGGGCTTCACATATAGATATTGTGGAATAGGTAGATGTTTTTTTAGAATTGCAGGAACGCCAATGTTGCTCACCATCTCGACAACGTATCAGCCCGCTACGGATCTGGGCTACCTCCTTCATAAAAATCCTGGGCGCTTGCAATCGTTCTCGCTTCCTTTTGGGAAGGCGCATGTTTTCTATCCTGAAGCAACCGTCGAACGTTGTACAGCCGCTCTCCTGCTCGATATCGATGCTGTGCGCCTGGTACGCAACCGCGACCGTTCGCAGGCTCTAGAGCAATACGTGAATGATCGCCCATATGTTGCCTCCTCGTTTCTGAGCGTGGCTATTGCAGATGTGTTTGGGTCCGCCATCAACGGTCATTGTGTGAAATATCCTGATCTGGTGAAGATGCCGCTCCCATTGCAGGCTCAACTGGCAGTCGTTCCCAGTCGAAACGGCGGCGAATCCTGGCTCAGGCGTCTCTTCGAACCGCTGGGCTACACTGTTACCACCACTCCTCATCTGCTTGATGAGACCTATCCCGCGTGGGGTAACAGTCCTTACTTTACTGTTACCCTGGACGCTACCTGTCGCTTGAGCGATCTTTTGACTCATCTGTATGTGCTGATCCCTGTTCTGGATAACGATAAACATTATTGGATCGGCGATGACGAGGTTGAGAAACTGCTCAGGCGTGGCAAAGACTGGCTGCAAACCCATCCTGAGCGTGAGCAGATTACCTATCGTTATCTCAAACATCGTCGCGATCTCGCTCGCACCGCTATTGCACGCCTTATTGTCGAGGAGGAGAGTGAGCAGGATGTGGCAGAAGAGACTGCTAATGCAGGAGAAACTGCTATTGAGCAGCGCGTCAGTCTACATAACCAGCGCTTGCAAGCTGTTATGACGGCCCTGAAACAGAGCGGCGCGAAACGTGTTCTCGACCTGGGTTGCGGTGAAGGAAAACTGCTTAAGTTGCTTCTGCAAGATGCCTCCTTTGCATATATCCTTGGTCTGGATGTCTCCTATCGCGCTCTGGAAATAGCTCGTAGTCGTCTGCACCTGGATCGTTTACCAGAGCGGCAGAAAGAGCGCATCAAGCTGCTCCACGGCTCGTTGACGTATCGTGATAAGCGCTTGCAAGGGTATGATGCCGCCGCAGTGGTAGAAGTGATCGAACATCTCGATCCTCCACGCCTGGCAGCATTTGAGCGTATTGTCTTTGAGTTCGCGCATCCCGCAACAGTGGTAATTACCACGCCTAATTCCGAATATAATGTAAAATTTGAAACTCTTCCTGCAGGGAGCTTGCGTCACAAAGATCATCGCTTCGAGTGGACGCGCCAGCAATTTCAGCAGTGGGCTCAATCTGTCGCTGTGAAATCTGGCTATACAGTGCACTTCTTGCCGGTGGGAGCAGAAGATGCTATGGTAGGTGCGCCATCGCAAATGGCCGTTTTTTCCGCCTCATAACTAATTAGTAGTACTTTGTTCTTTTCCTTTTTACACTGTAATTTGGTGAATTGTTTATAATTACATGTATAACGACTGGTAGGTAAAATATGAAAATAACTATTCCCGAACTCTGCCTGGTAGTCCTGGTTGGCCCTTCCGGTTCCGGTAAGTCTACCTTTGCTCGTCAGCACTTCAAAGCCACCGAGGTGCTTTCGTCTGACTTCTGTCGTGGCCTTGTCTCTGATGATGAGAATGATCAGAGCGCGACTCATGACGCTTTTGAAGTGCTGCATTTCGTGGCTGCCAAACGTCTTGCCGCTGGTAAGCTGACCGTCATTGACGCCACAAATGTGCAGCCTGAGGCGCGTAAGCCACTGCTTGCTCTTGCCCGTGAATATCATTGTCTCGCGACTGCAATGGTTTTTAACCTGCCAGAGCATCTCTGTCAGGAGCGCAATCGCCTGCGCCCGGATCGCAATTTCGGTCCTCATGTCGTGCATCAACAATCAATACAACTCCGTCGCTCGGTCCGTCATCTGCGCGAAGAAGGCTTCCATAGCGTTACTACCTTCACAACTCCCGATCAGGTCAATGCCGCCGAGATCGAACGCCAGCATCTCTGGACTAATTTGAGATATGAGCGTGGCCCTTTCGATATTATTGGTGATGTGCATGGTTGCTTCGATGAATTACACACCCTACTGATCCGTTTGGGCTATGAAATTACGCGCCAGGAGGAGCCAGAAGTCCATTTCAGCGTCTCCCATCCGCAAATGCGCAAAGCCGTCTTCCTCGGCGACCTGGTTGATCGTGGGCCCGCAACACCCAATGTGTTGCGCCTGGCTATGGATATGGTCTCTTCTGGTATCGCTTTGTGTGTGCCCGGCAACCATGACATGAAATTGTTACGTAAACTGAAAGGCCGTGATGTACGTATCACGCATGGCATTGCTGAGTCTTTAGCGCAACTGGAGGCGGAACCGCTTGCATTCAAAAGCCGCATCATCACCTTCCTGGATAGCCTTATCAGCCACTATGTACTTGATGATGGCAAACTGGTGGTCGCTCATGCCGGTATGAAAGAGGCAATGCAGGGCCGCAGCTCACGTGCTGTACGCGAATTTGCTCTCTATGGCGAAACGACCGGCGAAGTCGATGAACTTGGCCTGCCCATTCGTCACAACTGGGCCGCTGAATATCGAGGGAAAGCCCTTGTTGTCTACGGCCACACGACAATTTCCGAACCCGAATGGCTCAATCGCACGATCAATATTGATACCGGGTGTGTCTTTGGTGGCAAGCTGACTGCTCTACGTTATCCTGAAAAAGAGCTGGTCTCGATACAGGCTGCGCGTGTCTATCGCGAATCGCCCAGGCCATTCCTGTCTGAAAAAGAGCAAACACCTGCCCTCACCGCTCAACAGCAGCACGACGATGTTCTGGATATAGATGACGTGGTTGGCAAACGTATCATCTCAACGCGCCTGTTGCCGAATATTATTATTCGTGAAGAGAACGCGACAGCAGCTCTAGAGGTCATGAGTCGTTTTGCTGCCAACCCAAAATGGTTGATCTATCTCCCTCCCACCATGTCGCCGTGTGAAACCAGTAAGGAGCCCGGCTTGCTGGAACACCCTGCCGAGGCGTTTGCTTATTATCGTCACGAAGGTGTTTCCCAGGTTGTTTGTGAGCAGAAACATATGGGTTCACGTATTGTAGTAATCGTTTGCCGCGATGAAGATGTAGCACGTACCCGTTTCGGCGTGACTGACGAGGGGATTGGTATCTGCTACACGCGTACAGGTCGTCGTTTCTTCGATTCGAGTAACCTGGAGACCGCGCTGCTTATCTCTTTGCGCTCAGCCCTTGATGCTTCAAATTTCTGGGAACAATTTCATACCGACTGGGTCTGCCTGGACTGCGAATTGATGCCCTGGTCGGTAAAGGCGCAAAATCTCCTGTTGCAGCAGTATGCCGCCGTTGGTGCCGCTTCACGCGTAGCTCTGGGCGAGGCCGTCACCCTCCTTGAGAGAGCCCGGCAACGTGGTCAAGACACTACCGCGCTACTCGATACCTATCGTCGTCGCCAGACTCTGGCTACCCAATACGTCGAAGCCTATCGTCTCTATTGCTGGCCCGTCTCCTCGCTTGCCGATCTCAAGCTGGCACCGTTCCATCTTTTAGCCACGCAGGGAGCAACCTACTTTGAGCGTGATCATGCCTGGCATATGAATACCCTGGCACAGATCTGTCGTGCCAACAATCAGTTGCTCCTTGCTACTCCCTATCTCACCGTAGATGTGAGCGATCCTACGAGCCAGGAGCAAGGTGTTTCCTGGTGGAGACATATTACCGCGCAAGGTGGCGAAGGCATGGTCGTCAAGCCTCTGGACTTCATCGTTCGTGGCTCACATGGTGTCATCCAGCCAGCCGTAAAATGTCGTGGTCCCGAATACCTGCGCATCATCTACGGTCCCGAATACGATGTTCCTGAAAACCTTGAGCGCCTGCGTTTTCGCGGCCTGAGCACCAAACGTTCCCTTGCTCTGCGCGAGTTCGCCCTCGGCGTCGAAGCCCTTGAACGGTTCGTCCGTACTGAGCCATTGCGCCGTGTGCACGAATGCGTCTTCGCCGTCCTTGCTATGGAAAGCGAACCCGTTGACCCAAGATTATAATGACTGGCAAATCGAGAGCCTCTGTCGAACCGATCTCGCCTGTTTTTTTGTAAATACTGAAATTGCGTATTTCAGTATTTACAGCTTAATTCCAATATTTACAAAAAACCCTCTTCATTTTTACCTCAACCTTGAAATTTCGGGGTGTCTCATGAAGAGTTTTTCTAGGTCTTTATAATGAAATCAAAATCAAGAAAGGAGCTAGATAAACATGCATGTAGATCCATCACGCAGGAATTTCTTAAAGGTTTCAGGAATCACCATGGCAGGAGCAGGTCTGGCCGGTTTCACGGGTCATTTCCCTGCAATCCCTTCAGATGAAGCGTCACTTATCACAAAGCTTGAAAATCCTTTCACGGCCTCCAGTGCAGCACTAGAATTGCTACAAGCAGGAAATCTTCGCTTTCAAAAAGGGAAGGTTATCTGGCCCAATCAGACCCGTGCTCGCCGTATTGCTGTTGCACAGAAACAGAACCCATTTGCAATTGTATTTAGCTGCGTCGACTCACGAGTACCACCAGAGCTGTTATTCGACCGTGGGCTGGGTGACATATTTACGATTCGCACGGCTGCTCACGTAATCGATCAGGCAGCTCTGGGTAGCCTGGAGTTCGGAGTTGCAGAAGTTAATATCCCTCTATTAGTGGTACTCGGCCACCAACGTTGCGGTGCCGTCACCGCTACTATTACGGCTATCAATACCCATGAAGAGCCGCCAGGTAGCATCAAGGCACTCGTTGATTACATTCGCCCCGCTGTGCTGGAGGCTAAAGGTACCGGGGCTACCCTCGTCAATAACGCTGTTCACATCAATACCACGCGCACCGTTCAGGCGCTCCGTCAATCCACAATTATTAACGATGCTATCAAGAGTGAGAAGCTTGCTCTCGTTGCAGCCTACTACGATCTTGATACAGGAGCTGTCACTATCATTCCTTAAAAACCGGAAGAGAAAAAGAGAAAATTATTTCAGAGCAAGTATTATCAGACCAGAGAGCTTATTGAGGCCTGATAATACTTGCTCGTCGGTACATGTCCAAGAAAAGGTGCCATTGTGTATGCCAGAGGGTTGACACGCTGCTTACCGCTTCTGGCCCCCGTAGTTCTCAATAAGAGCAAGGAATCGCTCCCGTTTACCTTACCTTCGTTCGCATGAAATTCCTCTATCACTTGGCGATTCCAAGCCTCAAAATCGTTCATCCATTCCTCTCGCTCGTTTGCCCACAATCAGTCGTGTCTTCTAGTGTACAATATGAGGGAAGCTGGAAAGCCATTAAGGTACTATGAAAAGAGCAAAAGCTCTTGAATAGGAGAGAAAACAGTGACAAGTAAAGATTATCATTTCATCACTCACTGGCGTGTTCAGGATACCGTGCAAGAGGTAGTTGATGTCATCAATGTTGCGGAAGACCTGCCTCGCTGGTGGCCCGCCGTGTATCTACGTGTTGATGTGCTGGAAAAAGGCAACGCGAAAGGCCTGGGAAAAGTTGTTGATCTCTACACAAAAGGCTGGCTGCCCTATACGTTGCGTTGGCAGTTCCGCGTTACCGATGTACGCAATGATGGCTTTACCTTAGTAGCTCAGGGTGACTTTGAAGGTCGTGGCATTTGGACCTTTAAGCAAGATGGTCCCTGGGTAGATATCACCTACGACTGGAAAATTAGTGCTGAGAAACCATTATTGCGCTATTTCTCCTTTGTGATGAAGCCTATCTTTTCAGCAAACCATCACTGGGCTATGGCAAAGGGTGAAGAGGGCCTCGTACTTGAGCTTGCCCGTCGTCATGCTCAAACAACCCTTGAACGCGCTCGTATACCATCCCCACCGCAAGCAACAACCACTTCTCCTGCACTTCTTATGACAATCACCACCGTAATCGTAATCACTATTGGAGGTTTTGCCTACCTGCTACGCAAATCCTTTCGCTCTGATCGTCGTAGGTAGGGACTTGCATACTTCGCGCCCGTCTTGCCCAGGATAACCATTCCATAGGGGAGATGCCCGAATGTTTCTCGTTCGTTGTGTCTCAATTGTGCGAGATCCTAAATACATCAATGATGGTAAATGGATTTGAACCGAAAAGCCGCGCTTACCCGTGTTAACAGGGAAGTTGTAAATAATTTCTGTTTAATTCATAGAGGAGGTCAAACCCATATGCATATTACCATCCAGAATCTGCTTGTATGGATCATCATTTCCCTGATTGTCGGTTTCCTTGGTGAACTCATCGCACGCAGAAGGGCTCCCGATGGGATCATTGGAGCCACAGTTATCGGCTTTATTGCCATCTTCCTGATTGTCGGCGTTCTCGGCATCCATTTCGCTGGTGACCCACTTATTGCGGGGGTTCCGTTCTTTACCTCTGTTCTCGTCGCCGCATTACTCGTCGCTCTCTGGAGTGCCTTTGCCTATCGCCGCGTCTATCGGCCTTCTCGTGATCGCTACTATCGCCGTGGTACCTACGCACGCCGCCCACGTCGCCGCGGCCTCTTCCGCTAAAACCTGTCCAACATCATTCGTTGGTGGCGTCACGGGCTTGTAAACGGTGCCCCTACAGATGGGGTCCGAGTTCAAAGGTTGCACTCTCTCACCTGTAGGGGCGCCGTTTACAAGCCCAATGGTTGATACAAAATCCCTTGACGAAACCAGGGTAGGGTCCGAAGAGTGCGCGCCCGTCATTCCCGAAAAACAACATTTGTCCGAACCATGCATCTTCTCGCCACAGATCAGATGGGTGCAGAACCCATTCTTCGGGTACGACGGGCGCAAACTCTTCGGGTCCTTACCTCACTATCTGATTTCGTTACTCTTCTGGACCCAATCGTTTAGCAAGGAGGAAAGCGCTAAAATCCGCAACACTCTCCACCGCACCCTCGTCAAGCATATTAATGATATTCTTGATCACAATGCGCCTTGGTTGCCCGGGAGTGGCAGGCAATGTAAAGCCAATCGCATTCGTCATCTGAGGATCTCGCTCGCGCCGAATCTCCTCCGCCATCAGCTCCAGCAGTTCCGCCAGATCGAGTTCCAGTGCACGCGCGATACTCTCCTGCACTTTCGCTGAAGGATACTTCTGCCCCCGCTCAATCTCGCCCACATAGATCTCTGAAAGGCCAGCTTTATCGCCTAGCTCCTTAATTGTCAGTCTCCGATATTGCCGTTCCTGCCGAATAACCCTTCCCAGGATCTCCTGTAAATCCGCCATTATTCTATCCTTATCTATGCTCACAGCATTGTTTTTCTCTTACCTATGCTCACAGCATAGTTTACTCCTATCAGTATAGGCTATTGGCATGCTATAGTCAAGGAAAGCAAGAACGTATTGAAAACAAAAGGAGAAATACAGTATGCCCACTGTTACCGTATCCCATAAGAATCGCATACACAACCTTGAACAAAACTCCATCGGGTTCACACCTAAAATCATGGTCTATGAAGACACTCCCCTGGATCCTATTCGCTGGGAGTACCGCATTCTGACCATCGACGCAAATGAAAAAGCGCTGCCAGATGCCGAGCGTTTAAACGAGCTTGGTCATGAAGGCTGGCTCCTCAATGGAGTGCTCAACCAGGGATCAACGGGTGATGTCTCGTTGGTTCACTACTACTTTGTCCGTCAGATTACAAAATAAAGGAGGTGCATTATGTCCGCACGTGCTGTTATCCCTACTGTTATTGAAACCACTGGGCGCGGTGAGCGTGCCTATGACATCTATTCACGATTGTTGCGTGAACGCATCATTATGGTCAATGGGCCTATCGAGGATGGTATCGCCAACCTCGTCGTTGCGCAGCTCTTGTTCCTGGCATCGGAGAGCCCTGAGCGCGAGATCAATCTCTATATCACATCACCAGGTGGTGTCGTGAGAGCTGGGCTGGCAATCTACGATACCATGCGTCAACTTCCCTGCCCGGTTGCAACGACCTGTGTTGGCTATGCTGCCAGCTTTGGTACTATTCTGCTCCTGGCCGGTGATCGTGGGCTGCGCCGTGCTCTTCCGAATTCCCGTATACACCTGCACCAGCCGCTCATCCAGGGTGGAGGTATTGAGGGGCAGGCAACGGACATCGATATCCATGCACGCGAAATACTCTATATGCGCGATACACTGAATGGCATTATTCAGAAGCATACCGGGCAGAGCTTAGAGCGCATCAAGCATGACACTGAGCGTGACTTCTTCCTCAGTGCTCAGGAAGCCGTAGAGTATGGTATCATCGATGAGGTATTGCCTGAAGCCGAAAAAAATATCGAACGAGTAAAGGTGTAGGCTGACCTTTGGACCATCACGGGCGTGTAAACGCCCGTGAAGGAGGGAGCCAGAGTCAATGTAGGGGCGCCATTTACAAGCCCGTGCTGGATTTACATGCCTGTGAAGGAGCTAAATTGCATCAATGTTGACCGAATCCAGTTCAAACCATTCCGGCCCGCTTGATACCGTACCGAAACGAAAGATACCACGTGGCGAGACGATGGCGTACTGATTATCCAACCATGCAACAAACCCAAGTCGTCGCGCAGGTGGGTTGAGCACACGTAAAATCTCAACGTCATCCACCCAGAACTGAGCCCGGTCCTTACGCCATTCAAGTGTATAGGTATGCCAATCCGTCATTGCGACCGGAACCAGAGCCTCGCAAGCCCCACTTAACCTTTTGAGCCAGCGAGCAGCCTGATCTGCCTGACCTGTCACACGTGCCCAACCGGTTGTAAGCGCCGTAGGAACGGTTGCCAGGAGTGCTCCAGGACGCATACTATGGATAACCTGGGCCTTCCAGCCCCAACCGGGTACGCCCGGCACTAAAGCCATATTCGATGGTGGAGAGGCATAGAAAAACCAGATCGCCTCAGGCAACATCAATGGGTCCCCACGCACCGAAAAAGGATAGTTCCAGAAGCCAAAACCCGCCGTACCACGCAAAATCTCGCCCTCACCCGTGGAAGTGTGCCCGGCAGCCGGTAAAGACGCACGTGCCCGTACCTCCATGCGTACAGGAGGTGTCCATGGAAATGCTGAACGTACACGTCCCGCATAATCATCAATCTGTGCGTCGGCATATTCCCCCTGATGTATGGTTGGAATAGCCATATGCAGTACCGAGTCTTTTACAGAGAGTGAACCGGGTCCGATACAGGTTTGTGTCCAGTATTGGTTGATACCCTGAAGAAAATCATCGAACATAATACATCTTCAAAATCTCAATAGCAATTACGACGTTTTATGGCTAATTGGCAGTTGCAAGAGCTCTTCTTCCAGGCGTTGCCATACGATCTGGTCAGCTTCAATATTGTTGACTGGACGATTTCTACTGGCAGCAACGATCATGGTATTAGCGATGAGCTGCCGGAATCTGGCAAAATATTGTTTTTGTTCATTGTGTGTGGGCATGACACAAAGAGCGATGTCTTCGGGCGCGTAGAAATCATCCGTTTCAAGTGAGAGTGCAATTAAATCAGCATAGCATTGGGCCAGTGCTGTACGTGTCTGCAAAAGAAAATGATTGTATTGAGTGCTGGAGATCAGCAGGACACCGGCAATACGTCCCGCATAGAGAATAGGGTAGATTGCTGCACTTTTCTCAAAGTCCACCCGTGCGGCTGGCATGAGGTTGTGCTCTTCATCAAGGTTCTCAATGATCCCTGGACGACACAGCGTGACGACATTTCCTGCAAGAGATTCAGCTCCCAGAAACATCGCTTGCTGCTCAAGGTTGCCCGACCATGGATAAGTGCCCTGTCCTACCACTTCACGCAGGCTACGCACTTTGTTATATGGACCTGAAGGTGCCATACATTTGACAACCCAGATTGACATTCCTTGCCGATCCGGATCTAATTGCCCGAGCGCTTGCTGTAAAATAAGATTGCAGGTCGACCAGAAGCGTAAATTATCAGTCATCGTCGAACGAGCAATAAAGACCCGTGCGTAAAACTCAGCCGGAATCTCACCAGGGGACGTTTCGTCTGGTAGCGGATTGACGAATTCGCCCAGCCCCCGTTCTTTTTTTAGCAGTTCGACGAAATGTTCGCGCTGCTGCGGGAGAACGCTTAACAAATGACGTAAATTTTGTGGTCGTGGATCCGACTCCCCACTTACCCAACGAGTTAATGTAATAGATGTAACGCCTAGAGCGTCAATGAGGCGTTGTCTCTCCTTTGGATCGCTAATGATCATTCCCAGCAACTCGCGCCAGGTTTGTGCCTCGTGTATATCTCTCACCTGACTACTCCTATGTCCCGGCGTTGACACACGGTGAAGAAAATAAGCGTTTCTGGGAGCATATTTTCGTTGAGATGCTCTATACCCCTATGGGTAAATTTGCTAAGAAGGATTCCCATGTACTTTATGATAGCAGTTCATACCGTAGCCGTCAATGTTTCCCACAAGAAATTAATGCGCTTTTTATACTCACAACGGAGACGAGCTATACCTGATCATACATCAAGGTATAGCTCAGGTATAGCTCTTGCATTGGAGATCGATTGAACACCTGGGAAAGGGTCGATAAATGATTAGTGTACTACCACTCGACTCAAGCTTTGGTGGCAACGAGTTGGAGCCACATGCGCGGCACTTCTGCCATCCCCAACTCCTGGCCGACCTGGTAGACGGCCGTCTCCAGCGCCTCAGCACCATAGGCTAGTGGGATACCGGGAAGCGCACCATCGATGAAAAGCCAGTATTGACCCAGATCGCGCCACGCGTCGAGCGAGATCGTAACGGCTGTTTGGATTGGTTCAACACTGCTGAAACCAGTCATTTTGAAGAGGGCGATATATTCTTCAGGGGAGAGCCACTGCATCGCCATCGCTTTCGCTTCTCGTGAGAGATGCGCATCAGGGTGCGTATTCTTCAGCCAACCAACAGCGCGGCGTGTCCAGAGGCGATAGAAACGTTCTGTGCCGGGAACATAGGTACCTTCGTAGAATGCGCTGTTGCAGGCAAATATCCCCCCTGGGGCAAGAATAGTAGACATCTGCTCAAATGCGGTGCGTTTATCGGGAACGAGATGAATTGCGTTACAGAAGAAAGCTGCATCAGCGTTGGAGACAATGTTGGGAAGATCCTCAGCATCTCCTTGCATAAATTCGGCGTGAGTCTCCAGGCCCATCTGGTCCATGCCAGTGCGTGCATGCCGCAGTGCTTCTGCTGATGGATCAACGCCAATTAGTTGGGCACGATCCAGCAGTCCCTGCTGCGCCAGTTCCTCCGCAATCAGGCGTGTAACTGCACCTGTACCACATGCCATATCGACAATAGTTAATTGGCCCGCTCGTACTGGTAGATGGGCAAGTGCCTGTTGGACGAGCGAGCGATTGATATCGGTATAAAAAGCGTGCGCTGCGAAGCGCTCATAGGTAAAACGGTTCGTTTCCTCGGTTTCGATAAGTGCCATGTGCAGCCTCCTTAGCCAGAAAAATTCTATTAACTGGTTAGAGAAACAAGTTCGTCGAGATGTTTCATGGATTTCTGTTGCTCGCTAACTACCTGTACGCTGTGGGTTCAAATGACGATCAATAGAGGCACTAAATATGCATCGCTAGCCCTCCATCGACACCAAGGATCTGACCGGTGATATAGCTCGCTTCTGGCGAACAAAAGAAATTGATTGCCGTTGCTACCTCATCAACAGTGCCGAAACGTCCCAGGGGGGTCGTGTCAAGCATAAATTTCCGTTGCTGTTCTGTAACAGTAGAGGTGAGTTCAGTAGGAACGAACCCGGGAGCAACGGCGTTAGCGGTAATGTTCCGGCTTGCCATCTCGCGTGCCGTACTGAGTGTTAAGGCCAGAATTGCGGCTTTGGAGGAACTGTAGTTGGCCTGTCCTGCGTTGCCAAGCAGCCCTGCAACTGAGGCTACGTTGACGATACGTCCCCAGCGTGCCTTCATCATGCCACGTAGAGCGGCTTTTGTGCAGAGGAATGCAGCACGCAGGTTGATATCCATGACATGCTCAAAATCGTTGAGCGACATCTGTAGAATTAACTTATCACGTGTTGTGCCTGCATTATTCACCAGAATACTAACCGGGCCAAGGAAGAGATTTATCTCAGCAAAGAGACGCGTTACATCTTCCTCGTTGCTCACGTCTGCTTGCACTGCGATACACCGTCTACCTAGCGCTTCGATGGTTGCCTTTACCTCCTCGGCTGCGTGAGCATTGCTGCGATAGTTAATGACGACATCGGCTCCTGACCGTCCCAGGCGCTCTGCTGTAGCGCGGCCAATACCCTGACTACTTCCTGTAATCAGTGCGATTTTCCCTGCCAGCGGCAGTTGCTGTTCATTTCCCATATGTATAAAACCCTCTGAATAAAATAATCGAGTCCGGCTGATATGCCGATAATTGCCCAAAGTTTACCACATTTCATAGCGGGTGCGAACCATTCAGATCCCCACCTTGATGGGTATTCTATAATGTACCGGTTGCTTTTTCTCTACCATTCATATGACAACTTCATGGAACTGTTACCAGGGAATCTCTCTTGTTCAACCTGGGAGGTATATAGTGCTAATGAGTGCTGTAAACATCCTTCTGGAGGCCGTTTACATACTTGATACTGGTGTCATCTTGGGGATGGGGATGACATCAGCATCGTTCTTGCCAGAAGAGCGCTTCTATTCTCGTGTCGATGAAAGATGGAATGGTGCCAGTCGCTGCTGCTGATAGGGAGCATGTGACAGGTGATTGACAAGTGCCTCATCGAAGCAGGTTGTGTCATCATAGATAGCATTCTGAACCTGCTCCAGGCTGAGGTTGCGCACTCCACGCAAGTCAGCACCTATCAGAACGGTATTATTGAGATCGGCAACCTGGAAGTTGGCTCCGGTCAAATTTGCTCCCCGCAGATCAGCCTCGGTCAGGTTTGCAGCTGACAGGTCAGCCCCGGTCAGATCAGCCCCCGCCAACCATGCCCTAAAGAGATCGGCCATGAAAAGATTTGTATTGAGCAACTTACTATCTCGCAAGTCAGCATAGCCGAGGTAACGTGAAGAGAGATTGCGATGCGAAAGGTTGGCTCCCTGCAGACGGGGTGACTGCCAACGTGTGGTGACATGATGTTGGCGCGTGATAGTAAGAGGCGTATCCTCGCTGTGAGGCAGGCGTGCCAGCTCATATTCGATATGGGCCTGCGTAGTGGTCAACTCATATTGTCGCCTCAGATTTTCCGCACGCTCCGCGTCTTTGGCCTCGAAATCTTGCCATTGAGACTGTAGCCGTTCTATACTGGCTAGCAGCTTGTTTTCCATAGAGAGAAGCTGCTTCTCCTGTTGGGCCTGCCACTGTTGTTGGCGAGCTTCCTGTGCGCGTTCCCATGCCTGTTGTACTTCTTGTTGTGTACTTATAGCGCGTTTTTGCATGGACAATGCGAGCAGTGAGATGACAATAGCTGTCAGTATGCCCGCCAATCCCCCAACCAGCAACGTTTCTATCATTGATCAATCTCCATAGTAATATAAACATCTAATTCCTAGAACGCAGAATGATGATTACGGGTAACGCCCATCTCCATCTTCGTGATTTTAGGGGCTTCGGTCCCTATCATTTGGCCCCATGGAACAAAGCAGAGGATGATAGAGGCATAGATATGTTTTGTTCTATCTTATAGACAGGCACAGAGAAAAGAACTACAATAGATATAATCATTTGAGGATGCAGCCTTCGATGGTGAGGACATTATTAATCTGAATAGCTTAACGTGCGAACGGAGAAAATAGATGAGTCAATATGATCATCCATCGCCAACGTCGTTTCTGCTTGATGAAGAGAATCGGAAACTGATTCTGACGTGGAGCGATGATCATGAAAGCATCCATGGCTGGGAACATCTACGTTGGGCCTGCCCTTGCGCCTGGTGTGCTGGTGAAGGCGGATTGCCAGGCATGTTGCAGAGCAGGCAAAGTTTGAGTGTGGAAGAGACAACACTCGTCAATATTCAACCTGTCGGTCGTTATGGACTCACGCCTGTGTGGGAAGATGGACATAAAACCGGTATCTATACGTATGAGAAGCTGCGTGCCAGTTGTGAATGTGATGAATGCCAGAAGAAAGTACTTGAAAGGTAGGGTGTGTTAACATTGATAAATTTGTATCGTTGTAGCTAGTGAGTTCATTTGTAGATGGGATACATCCTGGCATCATATCTGCCAGGATGTTCCTGGATTTTATATTGGAGGAGTTCTATGGCTACTCATCGTATGACGACGCCTGAATCCGCTACAACTTTGATCACGCGTCGTCGTCGCTTTGTTACTTCCGGCATAGCTGTGCGTATTCTGATCGCTCTGGTCATTAGCTGGTTGATTATGATGGCTTTTTTTGTCACTAGCGTAGCTTCCCATTAAGCGGATGGATACTATTTTAGAGGAAGGCGAGAACCAGCGTTGTTCAAGAGATTGCACTCCATTGATGTTGTGCTTACGCCGTTCCTCCTGAAAACTGCTGTAAGCGTTGTTGGAATGATTGCCCCACTAATTGTTCTGCTTTATTTTGATCGTTCTGCATGATCTGCAGAAGCGTTGCGGTCCCTTCATCTGGTGCCATAGTCAGATCGTGATCTCCTTGCTGCACAGCCTGTAATATTTCTTCAGCAACCTGTTCTACCACAAGTTTTGCTTCAATGTTCAGAAGCTCCATGCCTTCTTGTCGCGTCATAGGCGTATCTACCCATGAAGGATAGACGGTAGTGACATCAATACCCGTTCCGTAGAGCTCGGCGCGTAGAGCTGAGGAGAAGCCGCGTACTGCCCATTTGCTTGCACAGTAGGCTGTCAACAATGGAACGCCCAGTTTCCCTGCGGCTGAACTGAGGAAAACAAAGTGCCCGCTCTGCTGTTGACGCATTGTTGGTAGAGCAGCTCTGACACAGTGATAGGTTCCCATAAAGTTGATATTCATCAAAGTCTGCATTTCCTGGCCGGAGAACATATCTATCAGGCCGCCGCGTCCAATGCCCGCGCTGGTCACTACCAGGTCGATGTGGCCGCCATAGGTATCGAGGGCCATCTGCATCAATGCCTGTACCTGTTCTTCGCTAGTGACATCGGTCCGTTTCGTGATCACCTGTCCTGTTGCGCCGCTTTTCTTTATCTGTTCTGCTGCCTGCTGTAGTCCTTGTTCATTGAGATCGGCCAGAACCACGTGTGCACCTTCTGAGGAGAGTGCTTGAGCTGTTGCCAGCCCGATACCACTTGCACCTCCGGTAATAATCGCGACTGCTCCTTTGAAATTCTTGAGTGCCATGGAAATAGCTCCTTTGCTGTGCTGAAAAAGAAATAAAGATCAAGCTGTTTCTGCTTGATCTTATCTTGTGATAGGGAAAGGTGTCAAATTCTGGAGGTATCAGGCCTCGTAGATGGGAATTATGAAGCAGCATAGATGACCATATTTTTAAATGTAACGGTTGTACCTGGATCAACAACGAGGCCGAGATTTCCCCCCGTATAGCGTTCACTTTGTATATATCCCTGTTCGGCACTATTCACGTAGAAGGTATAGGTACCTCCTTGTACGGTAACATCGAGGGTAAAGGATCCATTTAATTTCTCTCGCACTGACGAATTCCAGAGTGGAGTCACTGTACCTGTCTGATTATCGTATATATTACCGGTCCATGCGCCGGCCGCGTTGATCAGGTACGAACCTGCTCCGATAGGTGTCGTTGATTGGTTGCGGAAGAAAACTCCAAAGTGTCCTTGCGTGGTAGAACTTATGTTGACCTGTACCTGTAATGCATAATTTTCCGGGATACTCTGATCATGTGGCAGCTTATTGAGGAAAATGCCTGCTATGCTGTTACTGGTATTTGAAAGCTGTGTTCCATCGCCTTTGGTAGCGCATGTCACGCTGATTCCTGCTTGCTTGCTCCACTGTCCACCTTGAGTATCGCATTGTGGGCCGGGTGAAGCAGTACCATAGAGTGCACTTCCAGCAGTTACCAGTGAGGCTGGCGGGGTAAAGGGATGTGTCTTCTGTACCACTGCTGTTTTTGTAGCCTGCGGAGCGCTTGTAATCTTTGCAGAAGGATTACTATTTTTCTGTACAAGCACGAGGTAGCCAATAAATCCCCCAACCACCAGTACAAGCGTCAGTAGACTACCGAGAAGCATCATTGTCATTGATTGACAACCCCCGCGTGGTGGTGGGGATGGCTTGTCTGTAAATCTCTTAACCGGCGCTGGTGCCATTTGAGGTTGCCTGGGTGATACGACTTCAGGTCGTGCTGCAAGAACGGGTGATACTTGCTGTCCTGGTACGTTTGGCGTTAGAATTGGTGACACCTGGCGGACGGGTGGTGGGGCGATGACGGGCGATACTTGCTGTACCGGAGCGGTTGGCGCTTCAAATGACATTGGACGGGCTGTCTCTACAGTCTCTGATGCATGAAGGTCAGGCATTTCGGGATGTACATGCTCCTGTACCTGGTAATCTGGTAATGGTGCTTCTTCTGCAGGAGTGACGTCCAGTTGTTCTCCCATTGCTTGTTGTGAAATGCTAGCGGAAGACGTGACACTCCGACTTGCTTCTGCCAGCCCTGACGAGGCGTCTTTAGAATTTTTTGTTACTGGTGAGACGATTGGGTGTTCTGAGGCTGCTTCTTCGACGATATGCTCGTTCGCTTTGTGTTCCTCTGGAACCGTGATGGTGACTATATTTTTGGGTGTGAGTGGAGTATCCAGGGTAGCGCTTTGTAGGGCCTGTGCGAACTCACCGGCACTCTTGAAACGTTCTTCTGGCAACTTGGCGAGCGCTTTCATTACAACGGCCTCAACTCCTGGCGGAAGTGTTGGATTCAATTGTAAGAGCGATGGAGGAGTTTCCATGGTGTGCTTGAGTGCAATGGATACGGGTGATGAGCCGGTAAAGGGCACACGACCGCCGAGCATCTGGTAGAGCACAATACCAAGGGAGTAGATATCGGTATAGGGACCTATTGACTGGCCCGTGCTCTGTTCAGGTGAGAGATATTCGGGCGTTCCGATGATTGTCCCGACGCTGGTCAGCGTTGAAAGGCTATCACTGCTACTAGAATCCTCGCTTCCGCGTACGACCTTTGCCAGGCCGAAATCTGCTAGCAAGGTTCTGCCATCGGCGTGAAAGAGAATATTGCCCGGTTTCAAGTCGCGGTGTACAATTCCTTGAGCGTGGGCACAATCGAGAGCGGCAGCGGCCTGTTTGATAATAGGGATAACTTCTGTCAGGGAAAGGATACCTTTTTTCGCCAGTAAGGTGCGTAATGTGCCGCCTATGACAAATGGCATCACCAGGTAAGCCATCTCTTCCTGTTCTCCATACTCATAGATGGGCATAATATTGATATGATCAAGGGTTGCAATTGCGTCGGCTTCGCGGCGAAAACGTACTAAGAATTCCGCACGCGCCCCTGGATCGATATGCATGCCAGGTACAAGAACTTTCACAGCGACGGTACGCCGTGGTCGTGATTGTCGTGCGAGATAGACAACGCCCATGCCGCCGCGACCGAGGATATGCTGAAGTGTACATGTTCCTAGCACCCGGCCTGATAACTCATTGTTGTCAATTGCCACGCTCGTGGATCCTCTCAAAAATACAGAATAATGCGATAAATAAGTATCAGGAAAAATTCAATCAATGCAAAACAGTGATTTCTCGTTTCCTATCCGTTTTTGTCTCTCAGGTACTCTGAGCCAGAGACACAGTCTGTACTAGCGATGTGTAGCGGCGAATACGCCGGGGAAGACGAAGCAGCCCCAGTATTTTGCTTCCCTCTTATTGTACTAGATGCAGCAGGAATGTCAAATTTCATACAGATGAGTAGGAAGGAGGAACAATACAGCGCAACATACATTTTCGACGATTTTTTGAAGAGGATGTAAGTCACAAAATCTACATCCTCTTGATCAAAAGATAGCTCGAACACCTATGCTGGAGGTGTCGAGAGCGAGAAGTTGCTGGCGTAAGTGGTATCCCCCTGACCAGCGACCAGACCGACCGTGCCCTGTGTGTAGGTCGTATCATTTATCGTCTGGCTGCTATTGCCATTGACTGAAGCAGTGAAATGCGAACCCTTCACGATAATATCTATCGTATTCGTTCCTTGAACATTGGCCGTGCCGGTTCCGTTCCCAATCTGGTTTTGTTGTCCCGTACTATTATAAAGGTAGATGCCCCAGGTTCCGTCAGGATGAATAAGAAGAGAATAAGTCCCATTCTGGGTGTTTGCCTGGGAGCGGAAGGAGACGCCGAAGTCACTGGTTGGTGCAGTATTCTGCTGTAGTTGTACCTTGATCTCGTAGTCAGCAGGATACGTTCCTTGATTTGGAGTGGTCGTTAAGAAAATGCCTTGTAACCCTGCTGCCTGAGCTGTATTGGTGATTTTCGTGCTCTGGGCCTGACAGGCGATGTGTGGATTACCAAGAGGTGTCCATGTGCCACCTGAGTTATTGCAATCCGGAGCTGTTGCGGCATAAATCTGCTGGCCAGCGGGAATAGTTGTTGGCGTTGGTTGCTGAGTAGCCGTTGGTGATGGGGTTGGTTGTTGGGTAGCTGTTGGTGATGGAGTTGGTTGCCGAGTCGCCGTTGGTTGCGTAGTCGCCGTTGGGGCAGGTGTGTTTGCCTGTGCAGTTGTTATCGGTGGTGGTGTAGTTCCGGTGTTTGTATTGTCTTTGTTGAACTGTACAGCAGCAAAAACGCCAGAGGTGATCAGAATAAGCGCGACCAGGATGCCAACAATCCACCATAAAGGCGAGCGCTTTGGGTGTTGAGGTGCATAGGGTTCTGCTGGTGTTGAGTAGTTTCCATAAGCACCAGGTTGCTGACCATACCCTGCATAGCTGGGGTACTGATTTCCAGCGTTTTCCCAACCAGCGACGGGTGGCATGGTAGTTGGATGCTGAAACGCGGTGCTGGCGGTATTGTACTGCGGCACAGGTGGCGGCAAAATGACTGGTTGTCCGGCAGCTCGCATAGTGGGGACATTGTCGACCTGGTCATAATAGGTTGCTGACGTTGCTCCACCCGTAATGGCATTGCGTAGAGCCTGGGCCATTGCTCTGGTGCTGGTATAGCGGCCATCGACATATTTGGCTGTAGCTTTCTGAATCACTGCATCGACTGCTGGTGGAACGGCCGGATTCTCCCGTTGTAGGAGTGGCATTGGCTCTTGAATATGTTTGGCGGCAACCGAAATGGGAGTGTTGCCTGTGAAAGGAACGTGTCCGCTGAGCATCTGGTAGAGCACAACGCCTAGTTCGTAGATATCGACCCGATAATCAATAGGTTCGCCACGTGCCATTTCCGGTGCCATATACTCTGGGGTACCCAGAACGGTCCCGGTTCCTGTTAATGCTGAGCTGGAAGCGCTCTCCTCCATAATGCGTGCGATGCCAAAATCAGCCAGAACCAGTCTGCCATCGGATGCCAGAAGAAAGTTTGCAGGTTTGAGATCGCGGTGGATCACACCCTGTGAGTGTGCATAATCGAGCGCTGAGGCAGCCTGTTCAATATAGGTTGTCGCTTCGTTGAGAGGGAGAGCGCCGCGTTTGTTAAGAACCTCGCGCAGGCTACCACCAGCAAGATAAGGCATGACCAGGTAAGCGAGATTGTCCTGTTCTCCATACTCGTAAATAGGCATAATGTTGACATGTTCTAAACGTGCGATGACATCGGCTTCGCGACGGAAGCGAATAAGAAATTCCTGATAGACCTCGCTATTCATGGAAAGATTGGGCTGTAAGACCTTCACGGCGACGCGGCGCGACGGTCGTGTCTGTTGTGCGAGGTAAACGGACCCCATCCCACCCTGCCCAACCATACGCTCAAGTATGCAGGTACCCAGGGTACGCCCTGTCATATTATCGTAATTGCTTACCATTCTTTGTTTCCCTTTTCATGAGTTGTCCACATCATACTCTATTTTTCCTTCCTCGCCAACATATCACTGAATAAAACTGACTTTTTTACCCTGTTGTGTGTATCTTAAAGGTGAGATAGCCATTCTCTAATATAGGAACGTATAGTACTATGTCTGAGGTAGCGAATGAGTACCAGAGAGTCACAGGAGGTAGAGTAACCAGCTTATAGTTATTTTCTCTATAACATCTCAATTCTATCCCCCAAAATACTAATTGACATCGTTGGCTGATGCTGTTATCCTTAGTACAACAACTGATAAGTAGTCTGGCCCGCGATGATCGAACATAGTACGAGGTTAGTAGCCAACAGCGATCCGACAGATGGTGAAAGGTCGGAATGGTCATACACCCTCAGAACCCTTTCGTGAGCGGCTGACCGAAGAAAGCCCTGGTAGTCCTTAAACGATCTATCTACCAGGAGCAAGTAGGACCGGGTGGGTGGCTCCCATGCAGCATAATAGCCGGAAAGTGGTCTTTCCACCTTCACTACGATGAGGTAGAGGAGTAGAACTCTTCAAGCGTTCTTGAGAGCCTGAGGAGCATGGAGGAAGGCAAGCCGGGTGGTACCACGGAAGCGCATGTTGAGCTTTCGTCCCTGTTAATTTATACGAGGGATGAGGGCTTTTTTTGTTGCTTTTTTGAAATATTCAAAGGGGATGTGAGATGGTTACTGTTTCTATCGTCAATGTGACAAGTTATACTGGCCTGGAACTGCTGCGCATCCTAGCGCAACATCCCCAGTTTGTCGTGACTTCAGTAACCGGTCGTAGCGCGGCTGGTGAGCGGCTTGATAGCATTTTTCCGCAGTTGCGTGCTACAACTCTGGCAACTGGTCAAACGACACCTGCTGTTGATCCAGCGCTAGTACTTACGGAGGAACCTGCTCAGACTGATCTGGCTTTTGTCTGTTTGCCCCATGCCGCAGCAGCGGAGATGGCGTCACACCTGCTCGAACAGGGCACGAAGGTCGTTGATCTCTCGGCTGATTTTCGTTTGCATAATGTGGCTACCTATGAGCAGTGGTACAAACATACACATCCCGTCCCCGCTTTACTGGAGACAGCTGTCTATGGCCTGTGCGAACTGCACCGAGAGCATATTCGCACAACGCTCCTGGTCGCCAATCCTGGCTGCCACGCAACGACCTCTATTCTGGCTCTGGCTCCCGCTCTGGCCGCGGGAATTATCGGTCCAGATGTGATTGTCGATTCAAAGACAGGGGTAAGTGGCGCAGGTCGTAGCCTTTCGTTGTCAGCTCATTATGCTGAAGCGAACGAAGATACAAGTGCTTACAGCGTAGCTGGACATCGGCACCTGCCAGAAATCACGCAGGAACTTGAGGAGGCGGCGTTTGCAGGAGGTCATCCCGTTGCAGGAGGGCTGCGTATGACGTTTCTGCCGCACCTTCTGCCCATGACACGCGGCATTCTGGCGACATGTTATGCTAATCTACTACCGGGGCAATGTATGCCTGACACCGAGGATGTGCGTAATATCTATAAAGAGTATTATGCTGACGAGCCATTTGTGCATGTGGTGGATGTGCCGCCGCACACTAAGTGGACCTATGGCAGCAATCATTGTTTTATCCATCCTTTTATCGATACACGGACGCAACGTCTGGTGATTCTTTCTTGCCTGGATAATCTTGTAAAAGGCGCTGCCGGTCAGGCAGTGCAGAATGCAAATTTGCTCTATGGATTTCCAGAAACGGCTGGATTATCCAGTATCGGCGTAAATCCATAGTTTTATGAACCCTTCAGCTTCTTAAAATTGAGACGGATGCGATAAATCGGGCCCCTACGTTCTTGAGGAGCTTTGAAGAGGATAGAGGAGTAATCTAATCATGGCGATAGCTTTTTCACGCACACCGGAGGGCGATATTATTAACGATCATCTCCTGATAGCCCAGGTTATGAGTGAAGCTCTGCCCTATATTGAGTATCTCAAGGGCAAGACACTGGTAATAAAACTGGGCGGAAGTACGCTTGAGCATCAGCGTGGAGTATTGCAGGATATCATCTGGCTGCATACGCTTGGTGCGCGTCCAGTGCTGGTTCATGGTGGTGGGCCATATATTAATGAATGGCTTACCCGCTTGCAGTTGCCAACTCGCTTTGAAAATGGTCTGCGCGTCACTGATGCTCCGACTTTAGAGGTGGTGCGGATGGTGCTGCTGGGCCAGGTCAATCAGGGATTGGTCTTGATGGCTTCGCAAATGGGTGGAAAAGCTGTTGGGCTGAGTGGTACTGATGGCGGCATGGTACGTGCACATATTGCCGATGAGCGCCTGGGTTTTGTTGGTGAGATTGATACCGTTGATCCAACACCCGTGCAGGCTCTTATCGAGAAGGGATACATTCCTATTATTGCGCCGCTGGGTGAAGGGCCAGAAGGAACCTGCCTGAATATTAATGCCGACCTGGTTGCTTCACATATCGCGGGTGCGCTCAATGCCGAGAAATTGATCTTTCTGAGTAACGTGAAAGGGATCTGTCGTGCGGATGGCACACTGATTTCGGAGCTGTGCGAGAAGGATGCAAGGCAATTGATAACCGAAGGTGTGATCAGTGGCGGCATGATTCCAAAGGTGGATGCCTGCCTGGAAGCCTTAGCGGATGTGCCGCGTGTCCACATCGTTGATGGCCGTGATGAGCACGTGCTGTTGCAAGAACTGTTCACCGACCAGGGGGTCGGGACGATGATTATAAGGTGATTTTTTCATTGGGAACCGGGTAGGGGTGTCAGCTTGCGTGCGCCCGGTTCCAGGCAATGTGGTTCATCGGGACACGGGCGCACGCAAGCTGACACCCCTACCCGGTCCATTAAGAATGCATGAAGAAGAGGAAAAACGCAGATTTATGAAGAAGCGCGTTGAACGATTGCGCGGTATGCACGATCTCTTACCGGAGATGCAACAGCAGCAGCACTGGTTAATCGATCAGGTAAGCGCATTCCTGGCTCTGGCAGGATATGCGCAGGTCGACTCGCCAGTACTGGAACGGAGCGATCTTTTCCAGGCCAGTTTTGGGCAGGACTTATGGCAGAATCTCTACGCATTTCACCTGCATCATCGCGATCTCTGCTTGCGACCGGAGTATACGGCTTCTATCTGCCGCCTCTACCTGGATCATTATCAGCACCAGCCGCTCCCTCTGCGCTTCCAGTATGCCGGGCCAATTTTCCGCTACGAGGCACCGGGTCGTAGCCGCTATCGCCAGCATACTCAGATCGGCATTGAATTGTTTGGCGGGAATGCCATTGCAGCAGATGCAGAAATGATGCAACTGGCCTGCGATGTGTTGCATGAGTTCCACATCTCGCAGTATCGTCTGGAACTGGGCCATATCGGAGTTGCCAGTGGTTTTATCAATCGCTTGCATCTCGACGATCATGCTGCACGCTTACTGCTGAGTTTAATGGAACAGATTAATCGTTTTGAAGATGGCGAACGTGTCGCGCAAGAACGTCTGGAGGCGCTCTATCCTGCGAATGAGAAGCTAGTGGATGATAGCCTGGCTGGGGTGATGACCTCAGGAATGGAGACGCGTTATATCACCTCTTTACTCAGTGGCATGAGCATTTCTTTTGGTGATGATGATGCACGACGCGAGGTTGTTGAACGCTTTCTCTGGAAGATGGGACGAAGCGAACAGCGCCGCCAGATTTTATATGCGCTAGAGTTTTTACGTGCTCTTCACGCTGTTTCCGGCCCACCTCCTGATGTCTTTGGTGCATTGCGTGACCTGCTGGATCGCTACAATCTTGCCCCTGAGCCGCTTATAGAGTTGCAGCAACTGGTTACCATTATTGAGCAGAGTGGGGTACCTGCCGACCAGATTGTGCTCAACCTGTCGCTAGGGCGTGGAGTCAGCTACTATACGGGACTTGTGTTTGAGATACATGCGCAGGAAGATGATGGTTTTGATACACAACTCTGCGGTGGTGGTCGCTATGATCGGTTGATGCGTGCAGTTGGTAGCCCGCGTGATGTTAATGCGTGCGGCTTTGCCTTTGGGGTTGAGCGCCTGCTCTCGCTCGTTCCCGAAAGCGCTCTACCCACTCTGGATATAACACAGGCACTGGTGATTCCTGTAAGTGAGATGGAGATGTCGTATGCTCTGCATGTTGCACGCAAAGCTCGTGCTCAGGGGATACGTACAGAGGTTGATATCAGCGGACATGGCGTCGGAGCGGGCTTGAAGATGGCTTCGAAGAAACAGATGCGCCTGGCTTTGATTGTCGGGGAAGATGAGCAACACAAAGAAATGGTGACGGTACGTGATCTCACTACAGGCGAAGAGCGGATCTCGCCTATTGATGCCCTGACCCAGAGGGTAGAGGGGGAAAAGCAATACTTATGAGTGTTAAGAGTAGAGTACGTCTCGCCTTACCGAGCAAAGGTGCATTGGAGACTTCCACCCTGAATTTCCTGACAGAATGTGGTATGAAGGTCAGTCGTAGCAATCCACGTCAATATCTGGCAAGTATCAAGGGGATGCCTGAGATTGAGGTCGTCTTCCAGCGTGTTGCCGATATTCCTGCACTGGTACAGAGTGGTGATGCCACTCTCGGTATTACCGGTTATGATTTATTGGCCGAGCATCGCGGCTATGGAGATGAGGAAGAGGAAGAGAATGGTCGTGACGGAGATCTGATGATGCTGGAGCGCGATCTGGGCTATGGTAGTTGCCGTCTTGTGATTGCAGTGCCCGAAACCTGGATTGACGTGAGCAATTGTGCTGACCTCTGGCATCTCTCCGGTTACTATCAGACGCATAGGGGGCGGGGTCTGCGCATCGCCACCAAATATCCGGTGTTGACGGGGCAGTTCCTGCGTCGTCACAATATTACCCACTGCAAAATATTTTCACCTCATGGTGCTCTGGAAGCGGCCCCGCTCACTGATACTGCTGACTTGATCGTGGATCTTACCGAAACAGGGACGACTCTACGCGAGAATCATCTTAAGTTGCTGGACGATGGCACCGTCTTGCGCTCCCAGTCCTGTTTGATTAGCAATGCAGATATGTTACTTCATGACGAGGCTGCGCTAAGAGTGGCAGAGACGATGCTCGAATTGATCGATGCACGAATGCAGGCGCGTAACCGTTCCATGCTGACCGCATATATGCATGGCGAGAGCATTGAGGCAATGCAACATATCTGCATCAAATTGAATCAGCGTCTGAAAGCTGTAGTCTCAGATAGCGAGTTTCGCGTTGCGACCTCTGATTTAACGAATACGACAGCGCCTGAGGAGTATACGATCTCCGGTGTGGTGAACGTTGGTGCACCCGAACTGTTAGAGATCGTTGCAGTACTACGGAGCGCTGGAGCTTCTCATGTCAATGTGACTCCCCTTACCTATCGTTTCGTGGAGGAGTCAATCAGCGTTCGTGCCCTACGCGAACGATTAAAGAGGTTACGTTGAGTAACATTGTCGTATTTGACCTTGATGGCGTCATCACCAGTGAAGAGGCGTATTGGGATACTGCTGGTCTCGTGCTGCATGAGTTGCTCTATAGTTTACAGTATTGGAATATTGCTGACACAACCGATGCATATCGACCCGTACAAACTGCTGTAGAAAGTCGTCAGCTCAGCCGTCAGATCCTTCCTATAGAGATAATTGCGGACTTTAAAGCGCGTTCCGTAAATTCCAACTGGGATACCTGTTATTGCGGTTTTTGCCTCTACCTCGTTACCTTGCTGACACGTCTACCCGACATCTCCGTTCTACTTCCATTGAGACCAGCGCAAGAAGATTGGATCGCTGCCTTTCGGCATGAACTTGCGAAGTTGCCACCAGAGCGTAAGGTGATTGATCCTGCAATGTTCCATATCTTCTCGCAAGCGCCGTTTCAAGGAGCTACCGGCCTGGAATTAATCAATCGTTTCAACGAATATGCCAGTATGCTCCTCGGTCATCCTATAGAGAATGTCTTTGCCCGTTATAGTTCCTCCTGGCAGTTCTGCCAGAATCTCTTTCAGGAATGGTATCTTGGTGCTGACCTCTATGCACAGAGTTATGGTCATCCTCCAACTCAACCGGGAAAACCGGGCTGTATTCACTTTGAACAGCCACTCCTGCCAATAGGGAAGATGCGTCTAGCATTGGAGCAGTTGCGTGAGCAGGGGTATATTCTGGGAGTGGCAACCGGACGTCCAGGCGTGGAGGGGATTGCGCCTCTCAAAAATTATGGCCTGCTCCAGTGTTTTGATGAAGCGCGTATTGTGACGCATACTGAGGTGGCGCAAGCTGAGGCGGAGTTGCGTGCGAAAGGCGATACAATCTCCCTGGTGAAGCCGCATCCCTATCAGTTTTTACGGGCCGCAAATCCAGAGTATCAACCAGGGCAGCCCTCGTTGCCCCGTGGGAGTTTCGTTATTGTGGGAGATACTCCCAGTGATGTCGCCGGTGGGCGGGCAGCCGGAGCGCTCACTATCGCCGTTCTGACTGGTTCACGAACTTCCGAAGCGCGTAGCTTGCTTGAGCAGAGTCGGCCAGACTTTATTGTCGCTGATGTGACGCATGTGCCTGCTTTACTTGCGCGTATTGACGATCTCATAACTATACAGCGTCTGCAATTCTCCGATCTTGCGAAGGCCGAATTGCTGTTGCGGCGCTGGTTTGCGCTGCATATGCATTTAGAGGTAGATAGTATTACTCTAACCCCGAAAGCTGTCTCGCTCAATTCGTTCAACGGTGTCTATCGCTTGCATGACGAAGAATATTTCTTCAAGACGCACGTGGAGGAGAAGGGTGTGCTGGAAGAATACTATCACGCCGAAATGCTCTACAAGGCTGGGTATAATATCGTCAGGCCACTACGCACCTTGCATGAGAAGGGGCAGCAGATGGTCATCTATCCCGTGGTGCATGATCCTGTGATGTTTGATTTGATGCGTGAGGTCGAGACGGGCGCGAAAACATTTGCCACCGTTGAGATGCTGGCTGCTGCCGAGAAGCTCGAATGTGAGCGACTACTGGCGATTTATCAGACGAATTTGGCATTCAGTAGCGCTGAAGAGCATGCCCGTGCACCGATCCATCAGCTGTTCTGGCATCGTCTGACTGGCGGACGTCTTGCCCATTTTTATGCTGGGAAACGCGTGCCTTTACCTGGAAACGATCTGAAGCCCGAAGCGAGCATACTCTTTGAGGACTTGCTGCGCTATCGCTGGTCGATTAATGGAACGTTTGTGGCAGGTAGAAATGAGACGCTAGGCACGTCCATCGAACGAGCGAAGATTGTATTGCATCCGGCACGGGAAGCGGCGACCATAATTGGGCATGGTGATGCCCATTTCGGAAACGTATTTCTGGAGCAGCAGCGTTATTACCGTTACTTCGATCCCGCCTTCGCGGGACGGCACGGTGTTTTACTTGATATTGTTAAACCATTCTTCCATAATATATTTGCAACATGGATGTATTTCCCGGCTGAGGTGGCACGTGATCTGCACATAGCGGTGGAGCTACGCAATGGCTGCGTCTTTGTTGAACATAACTATGTGCTGACGCCGGTGAGGAGGGCAATACTTGAGACGAAGCGAGAGTATCTTCTGCAACCTCTAAAGGCATGGTTGCGTTCGTCAAATGCCTTGCCTGACGATTGGTACGAGATACTGACGCTAGCATTGATGTGTTGCCCATTATTGACCATAAACCTGTTGGATACGCAACGTATTCCACCAGCCGTGTGCTGGTTGGGCCTATCGCTGGCGATGGAGATGAGCAATCTAGCGATTTTGGGAGATTGAGCATGATAGCAATTATTGATTATGGAGCAGCCAACATTCATAGTATCGAAAAGGCGCTTGAGCATGTCGGAGCAAAGGTGCGTGTGACCGATGATCCACAGGTTGTAGCCGAGGCTCGTGCGGTTGTGCTCCCTGGCGTTGGAGCAGGTGGTACTGCGATGGCGCGTATGAAAGAGCGTGGATTGGACGATGCCATTCGTAGCGCAACACAGCAGGGCAAGCCATTTCTGGGCATCTGTCTTGGTATGCAATTGCTGGCACAGCACCATGATGAAGGCGAAGTTGCGGGCCTTGGTCTCTTCTCGGGAGAGGTGAGGCGCATTCCCCATGGCCCAAAAATTCCTCATATGGGCTGGAACCAGGTGAGGCCGCTGCACGACAACCAGCCTATCTTTGCAGGAGTGCCATCCGAGGCGTACTTCTATTTTGTGCACTCTTATTATGTCGAACCGTACGATCGGCATGGTGTGGCGGCAGTGACTGACTATGGTTCACCTTTTTGCAGCGTCATTGCAACCGACCAGGTATGGGGGACGCAATTTCACCCTGAGAAGAGCGGCGTGGTAGGTCAGCAGATGCTGAAGAACTTTGTGAAATGGGTGAATCGATGATTATTCTGCCTGCTATCGATATTAAAGACGGTCACTGTGTGCGTCTCTACCAGGGCGATTATGGGCAGGTAACGACCTATGATACTGACCCGGTACAGGTCGCATTGCGCTGGCAAGAGGCTGGTGCGAGCTGGTTGCACGTTGTTGATCTGGATGGTGCGAAGCAGGGGATGCCTGTCAACATCGAGGTCATTGGGCGCATACGAGCGGCCACAAAGCTGCACATTGAAGTTGGAGGCGGGATGCGTTCGCTGGTTCATATTGAGCGCATTCTTGGGCTGGGAATCGAACGTGTCATTCTGGGTACCATCGCGCTTACCGACCGTGAGCTGCTGCAAGAGGCGTTAGAGCGTTGGGGAGAGCAGATTATTGTGGGTATAGATGCACGCGGTGGCCGGGTTGCGATAGCGGGTTGGTACGAGACATCGGGCGTAGAGGCTACAACGTTGGTACGTAATCTTGATGAGTTGGGTGTGCAACGTTTCGTCTATACCGATATTGCCCGTGACGGAACGCTTAGCGGACCTAATCTGGGGGCGTTAGCAAACATGCAGCGTGCAACACCTCGTGCATTGATTGCCTCTGGTGGTGTGCATAATTTGGAGGATCTGCGGGAACTGGCAAAGTTAGGAGTTGAAGGGATAATCGTTGGCAAAGCTCTTTACACAGGAGATATCGATCTTGCCATAGCCATTCGTGAGATAGAGGAGTAGAGATCATGCTCACCAAACGTATTATTCCTTGTCTGGACGTTGCCAATGGCCGTGTTGTCAAGGGTGTAAACTTTCTCAGCCTACGCGATGCAGGTGATCCCGTCGAGCTGGCTGCATTTTATAACGAGGAAGGCGCGGACGAAGTAGTTTTTCTCGATATTACTGCCTCGCATGAGAAGCGAGCTACTATGCTTGATGTGGTGTTACGAACAGCCGAAAGTGTCTTCATCCCTGTAACGGTTGGTGGTGGTATTCGCACGGTCGAGGATATTAAAGCCACATTGAGAGCGGGTGCTGACAAGACATCGCTCAATACTGCAGCGGTACAGAATCCAGATGTTTTGCGTGCGGGTGCAGAGCAATTTGGTTCTCAATGTATCGTCCTGGCAATTGATGCTCGCTCGAATGCTACGATGCCAAATGGGTACGAAGTGTACATTCACGGGGGGCGTACTCCTACGGGAATTGATGCGATAGAATGGGCGCAACGTGCCGTGGAACTGGGTGCAGGTGAAATTCTGCTTACCAGTATGGATCGCGATGGTACAAAACTGGGCTATGATCTTGTGCTTACGGCGAAAATATCGGCGGCTGTCAGCGTTCCTGTAATTGCATCTGGCGGCGTTGGAGCGTTGGAGCATTTCTACGATGGATTTACGGTTGGTGGAGCTGACGCTGCGCTGGCGGCTTCCATCTTCCACTTTGGCGAATATCGTGTGAGGGATGTGAAGCGCTATTTGCAGGGCAGGGATGTGCTGGTGCGCCCCTACGATTCTGTAGGTTCTTCGCGGACGGAGTCTTGAAAGATGTAGGGAGGCAGAGTCACGCAAAAGCGGCTACCTTCCCCCATGCGACCTGAGCTCTCGACCCAGATGCGTCCTCCCATTGCTTCGACTAAGTGCTTGCAGATGTAGAGTCCCAGGCCAGTTCCACGGGTAGGCCCAGCCAGATCACGCTTGAGGCGCACAAGCTTCTCAAAGAGGAGAGGGAGTTCTTCGGGAGGAATGCCAGGACCGGCATCTTGCACACTAAGGCACACTTGAGAAAAAGGAGTTGGCTGCACTGCCTCAATGCTGATTATCGTGTGTGTTGGCACATACTTGAAGGCATTATTGAGCAGATTCTGTAGCACACGATAGAGGTATTGCGGATCTGCCCATACTAGAATCTTTTTATCCACCAACAGACGGATGGTATATGCCTGTACATTCAGAGGATCAAGATGGGTCAGTACATCCTGCACCACCTGGCGTATAGAAATACCTTCACGGCGAGCGAAGGGAAACGCTCCGGTGATCGTGACGGCATCCAATACCCGATTTACCAGGTCGACGAGTTCTTCATAGCTCATTAGTGCCTGAGCTAGCACCTGGATGCGCTCCGCCGGGTCTAACTGTTCAAAGTACTCTTGGAGCAACTCTAGAAAGCTGCCCAATACAGTGAGTGGCGTACGCAATTCATGGCTCACATGCAGCAGAATCTGATCTTTGATCTCATTGATTTTACGCTGTTGCTCATAGGCAAGTGTGAGGTGGCGTTCCGCCTCCAAGGCCTGCAAGCGTTCTTGCTCAGCAGCAAGGGCGTGTTGACGAGCTGCTTGCAGGAGCTCAACCGTTGTTCTTAACCAGCAGACTACCAGGCCAAGGCCAAGCGAGGTTCCAAATCCGATGATCCCGCCCTCCACGAATGCTTGATCAGGCAACAGACCTCGTAACAGGAAGATGTAGGTCAGTTGGAAGGCAACTCCATTGAGTACAAGACTTATGAGTAGGCCGCGATAACGGAAGAGCCAGCATGTGCTGATGATGGGTAGAAACATGGTTGATCCATTGTGCGTTTGGGGAAAGAGGAGCCAGAGGCCAGCGATTCCCAGCCAATAAGAGAATGTCACTATGAGCAGACGCTTGCCACGCGAGAATTTCAGCCAGGAGAGTGGGAGTGCGTGTACCTGCTGTAAGAAGGTAGTTACGCGATCAGGTAGTTTCATCCCATATGCGCCTCTCAATGAACTCACTCCTCTGCCATAGAGGAAGTGCTTTTTTTCTCACGAAGAAGTATAGCATATACAATAGACTAATGCATAGTGCATTATTGCGCCTTGCTTGTAATCATTTCGTCACGCGTCATCGCTATTGCATCTCCTTTCCCATTAGAAAGATCCTCAACAAATAGTTTACCTGCCATCGAACCCTTCTTAAAGCCAGAGGCACTGGAACTGATCACCATATTTCTTTAAGCTGGCAGAGGTTATTACGTGTGATATGATATACCCACCAGCCTAATAACCTGGCATCTTAAGGGCGCAAGAATGTCGTAAAGAAAACGTGGTAATTAAGAAGAATGTTCGCTGTCGTGCTCTCTGAAATGAGCAGATCAATGTATGAAAAGTAGGAGAGGAGCCTTCAAGAAGCTATGTTAACATTTGATCGCCAGGGGTTAGTGCCTGCAGTTATTCAAGATGCAACGAGTCGAGAAGTCCTGATGGTTGCTTTTATGAACGAAGAAGCATTACGTTTAACGCGTGAGACGGGTGAGACGCACTTCTACAGTCGTTCGCGCAATGCGATCTGGCACAAGGGAGAACGGTCAGGAAATGTGCAGGAAGTGCGCGCTATTTTTATCAATTGCGAAGAGAACAGTCTCTTGATACGTGTGGTGCAGCATGGTGGTGCAGCGTGCCATGATGGGTATGCCAGTTGTTATTATCGTCGTTTGCAGGCTGATGATAGTTATGAAACGGTAGCGGAGCGTGTATTTGATCCTGAAGTTGTCTATTCTAGCGTCAAGGAGCCAGCCGTGAGTTCAGAACAGAAAATTCCTATAGTCAGAGACTCTATAACGCCAGAGATGGAACAGAAGTTAGAGGTGGAACTGCGTCAATTATATGGCGTCTATCTCTATTTACGCGATCACGATCTGAGCGAGGAGTCGAATACATCGCGTCTATTGCAGGAGCATAGTCAGAGCTACCTGGTATCACGCCTCGCCGATGAACTGCAGGAACTGGCCGGTGTGCAGGTAGGGGAGCATGTACACTCTGGTCGCCAGTTGGATACCATTCTTGAAGGAAGCCAGGTTGGCTACTGGCTGTTCTTAATTGCAGCAGGCATGAATGTTCCTTATAATGATTTCGCGCCTCATGCGTCGCTACTGGATGGTTTTCGGGGTTTGGATAGTGATGCAAAGGCTATTGAGCAGCGGCAGGAGTGCCTGAGCCTGGTGTCAGATGAGCAGCCTGCAACGGTGGCGCGAGGTTTGAGTTTTGGTTTTGCTCAGATTGGCTGGGCCAGTGCGGCAGCTGGTATTAGTCCATTGGAGCCGCCAGAGTATGACCTGGATCAGATGCGACGTAAGGGACTTGTAAAATGACGTATGATGCGATCATTTTCCAACTCACTGCCGCAAATACCGTAGGGACGCGATAAATCGACTGGGAACCTTCTCGATGAATCGCCGGACGCGATAAATCGGGTCCCTACGGTGATGGATGTATTTCGGGCGCAAGATGATTGATTCTCTTGCCTGTTTGCAATTCGTTGGAATCAATGCACCTTGCGTGCGCCCCTACCCATCGCGTTTTAATCCTTTCCAAAAGATGATCAATAGGGTTTTACATTTTCCCCAGAACAACCTCAATGGTGTAGTTCTCTAGCTTCTTCAGTGAAGCGGGCGAGATCGTTTCGCGATATGTCTCGTCGAACGAGGGGTAATCGCGCTGGCTGATGGAGACAAGCAAGTTGTCGGCGAGTGTCTCCGCGCGGATCTGGTGCATGTAGCCTGTCAGGATATTTGCCAGTTCGACATCGGTGTAGAGTGCCAGTCCGATATGGTCTTCGATATTCAGTCCTGCTTTCTTGCGCATGTCCTGTACGAAGTGAGTCAGGTCGCGTACCAGTCCTTCTTCGCGCAGTTCAGGCGTGATAGTGATTTCCAGTGCAGCGATGTAGCCGTGCTCTTCGGCTGTGACGAAGCCAGGGCGAGCTGTTGCGCTCACTTCTACCTCTTCGCGTGTGAGATCAACTTCCTGGTCGCCGATGAGGAACTTCAGGACGCCGTTTTCATTGAGCTGACGTGCGGCCTCCTGAGCTCCATGGGCATCCAGTCCTTTGAAGAAGGCGAGAATCTTCTGTACCAGAGGTCCGTGTTTGGGACCAAGCAGCTTTACTTGCGGCTTGAGGTGATACGCCAGCATGTCGCTGTCATCTTCCAGCAGTTGCAGGTTTTTGATGTTCAGTTCTTCAAGTACCTGGTCTTTGAGGCGCAGCAGAGCCTCTTCTTCGGCCTCAGTGGGCACGCGAACATAGAGCGAGTTGAGCGGCTGGCGTACGCGGATCTGGGCTTTCTCGCGTGCAGAGCGCCCAAGGCTGACGACACGCATCACGAGATGAGTTTCGCGCGTCAATTGCTCATTGAGCAGAGCCTCTTTCACCTGAGGCCAGTCGTTAAGGTGAATGCTGAGCGGTGCCTGCGAACTCACACTACGCACCAGGTTCTGGTAGAGCTCTTCAGTCATGAAAGGCATGAATGGTGCGAGCAAGGTGAGCAACGTCGTCAGGCATTCGTAGAGCGTCAGGTATGCACCGAGTTTGTCGTCGTCGAGCTGGGATTTCCAGATGCGCTCACGACTGCGCCGCAGGTACCAGTTGGACAGATCATCCAGGAAATCCTGTAAGGTCTGTGCAGGCTTAACGGTATCATACTGTTCCAGGCCGGTAGTAACGTCGCGGATGGTCTGCTGTAATTCTGAAAGGATCCAGCGATCCAGTTCACTACGTTGTGCGGCTGGTAAATTGTGCTGTGTCGGGTCGAACGCGTCGATATTGGCATAGGTGACAAAGAACCAGTAGATGTTCCAGATCTTGTCCAGCGTCTTGCGTGTGAGCATCCACTTCTCACTCAGGCGCACGGGCATGCCAGTCTCGGCGGACTTCTGCATATCCTCTTCTGTGGGGATGCGCGGGAAGTTCAGGTTCTGCTCCGGGATATGGTTCATATAGAGCCAACGCATGGTATCAGAGCCGACACGGTCAGCTGCGTCATCGAAAACAACCTGGTTGCCTTTCGATTTGTGCATGGGTGTGCCGTCCTCGCCGAAGAGCAAGGCATAGCCGAAGAGCGTTTTGAACGGCGGGCGATTTTCCAGTACGGTGCTCATAACCAGCATCGAATAGAACCAGTTTTTGAACTGGCCAGGGAATGACTTGGTCACGAAATCCGCCGGGAACCATTGTTGCCAGTACTCCGGGTTGGTGCGATAATGCAACGTTGAGTAAGGCACGATGCCTGCATCGAGCCAGGGGTTGCCGACATCTTTGATGCGCGAGACTTCAGCGCCGCACTTTTTACACTGGATCTTGACGACATCGATCCAGGGACGGTGCGGTGTATGGCCCTCGAACTCTGCCCAACCGGAAACAGCACGTTCTTTCAATTCCTCTTTGCCACTGATGACCTCGAAGGTACCGCAGCTCGGACAGTCGAAGATGGGCAGAGCCAGGCCCCAGTAGCGCTTCTTGGAGATCATCCAATCGTCCATGTTACGCAGCCAGTCCAGTTCGCGGTCCAGGCCAAAGGCGGGGATCCAGGTGATCTGCTTGACGACATCCATGATCTCGTAGCGCAGGTGTTCCATAGAGATGAACCATTCGTCCACGAGGCGGAAGAGCAGCTCAGTTTTGCAGCGCCAGCAGGTAGGATAGCGGTGTTTATAGTTCTGGGGGCGATAGAGCAGACCCTTTTTCGTCAGGTTCTCGGCGACCTGTTGCCCGACCTCGGCGGCATTCTGCCCTGTGAGCCAGTCGTAGCCGGGCAGGTAGACACCGAACTCGTCGATGGGAGCTATCACATCCAGGCCAAATTCTTTTGAGAGACCAAAGTCCTCGCGTCCACAGCCAGGAGCGATGTGCACGATGCCCGTTCCTTCGGTCTCGGTCACGTCCTTCCAGGGTACAACGACATGTTTCACGCCTTGTTCGGCGGGGAGTTCATCGAACGGGCCACGATAGTGCCAGCCGACCATTTCGATGCCTTTAAGCGTCTCGGTCACGCGATAATCGCCCTTGTCGCGTCCTTTGAGTTGTTTGAGGATGGGCAATAATGCTTCGGCGAGGTAGTAGTATTCGCCATCCTGCTCAACGCGGACGTAAGGCTTTTCGGGATGTACGGCGGCTGCGACGTTAGCGGCAAGCGTCCAGGGAGTTGTCGTCCAGGCGAGCAGATATTCACCGGGACGATCTTCCAATGGGAAGCGTATGTACAGGCTCAAGTGTGTGGTTTCTTTGTAGCCCTCGGTCTCGATCTCCATATTTGAGATGCCGGTAGCACAACGTGGGCACCATGGCATAACGTCGCGACCCTTGTAGATCAGGTTGCGTTCCTGGCATTTTTTGAGAAACGACCAGATGGTATAGTTGTTTTCATCTGAGAGCGTATAGTAGTCATTGCCCCAGTCCATCCAGTAGCCCAGGCGGATCGATTGTTCAGTCTGGCGGCGTGCGTAGGTAAAGACGCGTTCTTTGCAGCGTTCCACGAATTCGGCGATGCCATATTCTTCGATATCGCGCTTGGTTTTAAAGCCCAGATCCTGTTCGACATTGACTTCGACCCAGAGGCCCTGGCAATCGAAGCCGTTTTGATAGCGTTGCCTATAACCTTGCATGGTTTTAAAGCGCTGATAGAGATCCTTATAGGTGCGGCCCCAGGCATGGTGGACGCCCATAGGATTATTTGCGGTGATAGGGCCATCCAGGAATGAATATTGTTTCTGGCTCAGCTCGTTGCGTTTCAAGTAGTGCTGGCGAACGTTGTTGTCGTCCCACCATTGCTGGATGGTGCGTTCCAGCGTCGGGTAATCGACGCGGTCGGCGGCGACGACGGGCTGGAAGACGGTAGATTTTATAGACACTTCTATCTTCTCCTTAGTTACGTTCAATAGAATGATTTATAGAGAATCGCTAGATTTTGTTATCCCTTAATACGATGTGTAGACGTTTGTTGATGCGTCCCTTATTTTCGGTGCGGGCAATTTCGATGCTACCCACCTCTTTTGTATGATTGACGTGTGTGCCACCATCGGCCTGCAGATCGAGTCCGACGATATCGACGATACGTACTTCCTCGATATCTGGTGGTAGCAGGTTAATCCTGGTGCGTACCAGGTCCGGAATAGCGAATGCCTTCTCGCGTGGGAGTGTGTACACACGGATCGGATAGTCGGCTTCGATGGCTTCGTTGACTTTTTGTTCGATGGAGGTGATGCGCTCCCGATTCAAATTTTCCATAGAGAAGTCCATACGGGCATGATCCGGATACATCTGTCCGCCAGTAACCTGGACGCCGAATTCTTTCCAGATGATGCCGCACAGGATATGTAAAGCGGTATGGGTGCGCATCATCTGATAGCGAAAGTCCCAATCGATGGTGCCGACGACTTCGGTACCGACCGGGGGTGGCAGGCAGTCGAGGGTATGCCAGACAATGTCGCTGCGCTTATTCATGGCGATGACGGTGCCCTGTTCCTGCTGGTTATCCCAGGTGATGGTGCCCCGGTCGGCCATCTGGCCGCCGCCACCGGGATAGAAAACGGTTGCGTCGAGTGCGATTTCGTCGGCTTCCACTGCTACGACTTTAGCTGTGCATTCATAGGTAAAGCTGTTTATGTGGTAGAGCAGCTTCGTCTTCATTGTCTGGGTGCTCCTTTTCTGTAAATTTCAATAAAAAACCTCTCGTCCTGCTGAGGGACGAGAGGCGCTCCCGTGGTACCACCCTGATTAGCTGGCATCTTTTGAAACGTTATGGGTTTATAAGTCGCGACGGGTTTATAAATCGCGCCCCTATGTTAGAACTGCGACGGGTTTATAAATCGCGCCCCCACGTTAGAAAAAGGTGTTCCAGCTCACTTTAGCTCCGTATTCCGCAACGCCCACTCGGCAGGAATGTCTTATGTGAGTCTGCTACGATTTGTGTGAAAAGGTAACAGGTGAGACTTCATTGCAGGTAGATGAGCCAACTATAGCGCTCATGGTGTTGTTTCTACCTGATAAGGATAGTCCCTGGCGTGTGTTGCCAGATGTACGAGCCTTCGTGGTAACGGGAAGGTTCCGGCCAGGCCTACTTTTGGTGATCTGTTCTGTTCGGCTGGCGGCTCCGGAGTGATTTTCTGCGTGCAGCCTGTGCCTGTTTGCACCTTATGCAGGCTCTCTGTACCAGTTGCTGTCGGCGTACTTGCTCCATCATAGCCATCTATAGGTTCCACAGTTTTTCTATAGAACTTTCATTGTGCTTCTATGATACCAGAGAACGCCGGTTCTGGCAAGAGATGGAAGGTGGAGCTTTTTGAGTTTCCGGCATTCCGGCATTCCGGCATTCCGACGTGAGTGAGAAGAGGGGCAGGTGAGGTGGGATAGTATGCGCCTGTTTCTAGTATACGGAATAGGAAAGGAATTGCAAGGGGCAACGCATCCATCAGGGGTACTGGGAGGCGTCACCTTGCGTGTGAACGCAAGGTGACGTTCCTACGTATTTTCTCGGCGGTTTTCCCTAAAGGATAGGGACTCTTGATTTACCTCTCTGTAAAGCTATTGAAGACCCACGGAGAAGATATGCATTTGCCCCGATGAGGTGGTGGGGGGTAAGGTGATGCTCTGGACGGTTTTCCCTGCTCGCAAGAGGATGCTTGCCTCGAAGAGAAAGGTTTTGAGCTTCTGTTTGCCGGTTGGACTATTGTGATAGGGGAGGATCAATGCGAGCGTATCCCCATAAGGCAATGCGCGAGTCGACGCGGTGGTCCAATCCGCAAAGCCGAGCCTGAAGGTCTGGGTACTGCCATCGGTATACTTGATCGTCACGATGCCTGAGACGGGGCCGTGGCTCGAAGCACCCAGGAAGGCCAGTGTTCTCGCACCAGGTCGTGGGGGCAGCGTGATCTTCTGCCTGGCCGCCAGATAGTTGTTGCTGTGACCAGGAGCTGCGCCGGGCCAGGTGAAGGTGATCCCATGGACCTTGACGGTGTGTCCTGGAGTGAAACCAGCAGCCTGGAGAGCTTGAGCGGAATAACTGTTGCCACGACCGTCAAAGTTGCTGAAGAGAGGATGAGCATCATTGCTGACGCCTGCGTTATTGAGAGCGCCACCTCGCGTCCCGAGAGAGAAGATGTGCATCTGCCCTGAGGAGACGGAAGAAGGCAATGTAACGCTCTGGATCGTTTCCCCGGTGGGCAAGGGAACTTCGCTGTAATAGAGATGGAAACTTCCCCAATTCCTTCCCGTTGGGGTGTTTATATAGGAGCAGGTGGCGGCGATCTGATTGCTGGAGAGGGGCGTTGCATTCCACCAGTCGGCCATGGAGAGGGTGAAGGTGCTTGTGGTGCCATCGGTATAGGTGATGGTAGCGGTCCCCGAACTTGCCGTACTGCCTGCGTTGTTGGCCGCCCCCAGGAACGCCAGGGTGGTAGCACCGGTTACAGGAGTCACGGGAAGGGTCTGTCCAGCAACGAGATAGTTGTTGAACATGCCAGCATTGCCATTGGGCCAGAGGAAGTTCACCCCATTGATCGTGGTCGTTTGCCCAGGAGTGAAGCCTGCGATGTTCAGAGCCTGAGCGGAGTAACTGTTGCCAACACCGTCGAAGTTGCCTGAAGAGGGTTGGGCATCATCGCTGGTGCCCGCATTGTTGTAGCTTCCGGAGCGGGTGCCAATCGAGAAAACGTGCAAATCTCCTCCGGTGACCGTTGTTGGGAGCGTTACACTCTGGATGGTCTTGCTGGCCTGGACCGTGACCTCCGTTTCGAAGACATACGTGTTGATGGTCTGCTGTCCGTTTACGGTATTGCGATACGTCATGCTGGCTGCGATGGTGTTGCCATAGGGCAGTGAGGTGGTTGAACTGCTATTCCAGTCAGCCATGCCTAAAGTGAAGGTCTGAGTGCTGCCATCGGTATAGGTGATGGTGGCGCTTCCGGAAGAAGAGCCGTGAGTGGCTGCTCCCAGGAAGGCCAGCGTATTTGCGTTGGGAAGCGGAGTGATGGGAACGGTCTGTCCGGCGGCCTGGTAGTTGTCTGGGATGAAAGAATAGCTGGGAGACCAGGTGAAATTGATCCCGTGGAAGGTGAATGGTTGTCCCGCAGAAATGCCTGCCGACCCCAAAGCCTGGTTGGAGTAACTGTCTCCATTACTGCTTCCATCGCTATCGAAACTGGCAAACTGTGTCTGTGAGTCGTCGGAGACGCCTACATTGTTCATGAAGTTGTTACTTGCACGCGTGCCGATCATGAAGATGTGCAGGTGCCTGGTTTACCGTGGCTGGCAACGTGACACTTTGCAGCGTTTTGCTGGTGTTTAACGGTGTTTCTAGCTCGAAGAGATAGGCATTTGTGGCTTGCTGGCCCTGGCTGGTATTGATATGGGGGAGTGCAGCAAAGAGGTGATTACTAGCCAGAGGAGTTGCGTTCCGCTATCCATGAGCCAGTCGGTCATACCCAATGGAAAGGTTTGCGTGGTGCCATCGGTATAGGTGAGAGTTGCCGTACCAGAGAACTGGGATAGGCTTGTCAGCGGAACCGACAAAGCCAATGGTAGTAGCACCCGCGACCGGGGTGACAGGGATCGTTTGCCCATTGCGCGTAGTTGTCGCTTTGTCCTGATGGAACGCCTGGCCAGACATAGTTGATACCTTGATAGGTGAGGGTATCTCCAGGGTTCCAGCCCGGACCATTGGGATCAGAGAAGTCTTGTGCGGAATAACTGGAGCCGCCCCCGTCGAAGTTGGCTTCCGTTGTGTTGTTATCATCACTAATGCCGATGTTGTTGTCGGCGGAACGTGTGCTTATGGAGAAGATGTGCATCTGTCCAGAGGAAATGGTAGAAGGTAAGGTCACACTCTGGATGGTTTTTCCTGCTTGTAAGCTCGTCTCAGCCTCGTAGATGTGGTACGTACCAGCACGGGGACCTGTTGGGGTATTGATAGTATTAAAGGTGGCGACGATCTGGTTACCGGATTGGGCCGTTGCGCTCCACCAGTCGGTTAATGAGAGCGTAAAGGTCTGGGTTGATCCATCAGTATAGGTGATGGTGGCTGTGCCAGAGTTGACTCCACTGCTTCCGGTATTGGTGGCACTTCCGATAAATCCCAGAGTTGTTGCATTGACGACCGGGGTAACACTGATAGTCTGTCCGGCAGCCTGGTAGTTATCGGCAATCGTGCCATAGCTAGCTGGCCAGAGAAAATTGAACCCGTCAAAGACGACGGGTTGTCCTGAGACAATTCCAGCATTCTCCATGGCCTGAAGTGAGTAGCTAGAATGAATGGTGTCCAGGTTAGCACTCCCTGGCTGGCTGTCGTTGCTACTTCCCAGGTTATTGAGTATAGAACCCGTACCCACGGCGAAGATATGCAGTTGTCCACCGGTGACGGTGGAGGGGAGCGTGACGCTCAGTAGCGTTTTTGTGGGATCCAGTGCCACCTCGGTAGGAAGATATAGGTACGTGATCGTCTGCTTGCTGGAACTGCTATTGCGATAGGGCATGGTGGCTGCGACTGCTATCTTGATATGGCAGCGAACTGATCGAACTGATTATCCAGTCAGCGAAGCCAAGGGTGAAGGTGGTGGTGGTGCCATCGGTATAGGTCAGGGTTGCAGTGCCGGATGTGGTCCATTGACCGCTGATCCCAGGAAGCCAAGCGTGGTGGCGTTGGCAACGGGAGTCACAGGCAGGATCTGCCCATTGGCCAGATAATTGTTGGCGTTACCGGAGCCAGCAGTCGGCCAGGTATAGGCCATATCATCACCGCAATTTGTTCGCCGGAGGAGATCCCCACTCGTTGAGCGCTTGAGCCGAGTAACTGTTGCCCTGGTCATCGAAATTGGCGGTTGTGGTGCTACTATCGTCGCTCGTCCCGTGTTGTTGTAGGCCGGACCGCTCAGACCAACGGCGAAGATGTGGATCTGACCACCAGCGGTGGAGGTGGGTAAGGTGACGCTTTGCAGCGTTTTCCCGTTGGGAATGGCCTGCTGCGTGCTGAAGAGATAGGCGTTGGCGGTTTGTTGATTGATATTGGTATTGATGACGGGCATGGCAGCCGCAACAATCGTATTGCCGTAAGAAGGCTGACTTTGTGCTCCCTGCAGCAAGGTCCAATCGGTCAAGCTGAGGGTGAAGGTGCTCGTGGTTCCATCGGTGTAGGTGAGGGTAGCCGTTCCGGTCGTATTGCCGTTGGTTGAGGCACCCAGGAAGCCGACAAATGCCGCATCAGAGATCGCAGGGACCGGGAGCACCTGCCCATTTGCCTGATAGTTATCGGCAGTTCCGTCAGGGGCATTGGGCCAGGTGTAGGTAATGTTATTAGTTGTCACATTGAGGCCCGGAGCGATGCCAAGATCCTGGAGTGCCTGCGCGGAGTAGCTATTACCTGCTCCATCAAAATTGCCAGGGGTGCGGTTACTGTCGTCACTGATGCCAACATTGTTGTAGTCAGGTAATTTATGTTGGTGTTGGACGTATGGGTTATGGTCCTCGTAGGACGAACATGACCGCTATGCGTGACGCGGATCTGGCGCTTGAGTGCCTGACGGAGCGCCTGTTGACTGAGTGGCTGTGGGTGCGTTGATGGGTTTGTGGGAGTTAGATGAGTTGCTGCCAGCGTGGGTGATGGCGAAACCAGGGTTTGCAGTAGCATGAGAAGCAGGAGACCTGCAATCATGAGAGAAAAATGCCTCAAGAAGCGCTGGGACCTCGCTGGTGGAATGCCATTTCTGGGGGAACGGGTTGAGAAAACGTTCATAAAGATATATTTCTCCTCGCATTAGAAAAAATGTGTAAGACATAGATTGCATAGCAAAGAACTCCCAGGAACACGTGACGTGTTCTGGGGGCGTAATTGACCCCTGATACCCCCCTCCTGGCTGGCGAAAAAAAGTATCGACCAGTGCTGGAAGGCAAGATGAAACTCCAGAAAAAAGGATCTCCTGCCGATAGGTCAGGAACGATCCAGCGTGGGACGGTGTATTTCTCCTCTCGTCACGTCAGAATAGGGCATATGGGTCAAGGAGAGAGAAAGTGATTGCGATCCACTTTTTAATTCAATATCCTCTCCAATCGGTGCATAGAAACCACACATGAGGCAATGAGCTGCCCAGTGAAATAGATGCATGCCGATATTCATATGCAAGAAGCAGGATACATGAAGCATACCACTTTGTCAATGTTCATTAGCGTAAGACATGAAACAAAAAGAAACAGGAATAGACGTGTTGACACCGGTTCAAACACGATGAAACAGAAGAAATTCACCGATCATGTCGATGGATTTCTTTATATGGCTGGATGATAGGTGAAACCGTGATGGGATGTATAGGAGAAAAAGGCTACTCCTGCTGTATGGGAAGAAAATGGTATTCTAGATTGTACCAGTCGCAATGACATCAACAAGCAGAGATCGTACAACTTTTTTAGGAACAGCGCGTGTGATGAGCGCGTGGTGCCTCGACTCTCAATGGAAACACGAGATTGACAGAGCTGTTCGCCCGGCCTGGTGAGCTTCACGGATGGATCAACGATGTCACTACACGCGTTGCATCTTTTCTGTAAAGAGAGCAGAAGACGCTGATAAGAGCTCACCTACGACGCAATAGATGCTCACGAGCAGGAGAAACCATCTTGTTTCCCAAATGAGGTGCTTTGTCTTTCTGAAGCATGGAGATCCTGAATAACTACGAATTTGCCTCTTGACGAACCCATCCATTTCAGGTATGCTTGTGTTACAGATAGAGATGTGATCGCGATCCACTTCTTTCCTCGTTTCTCCTCCGCTCCTATGCACTTTTTGGATGGAACCCAGCAGGCGTTTCTTTTCGGTACGCGTATCTTCGTGCCGGTTGAGATGTCCTGAAATTCTTTTGTATAAAATAGGAGCTTTTCTGTTGAAAACGACTTCTGATCTTTCTCCGTCCCGCCCGGTCCAACCGGGTCAGCGATGGGGGTTTCGAGCGTTTCTGCTCGTCTTTTTGTGTGTCTTATTACTCTGGACGGATATTTTTGCCGGATGGACGGCCACGCCAGCACATGCGGCAACGGTGTCCAACCCGAATCCGGTTCTCAAGGCCCCTTCCGCGCTGCAGTCTCCTGCCCCGGCGGTGCCGCATGTGCTGGCGACGCCAGGAAATGGGAGCCAGACCATCACCACAGGTCCCATTCCGCGTCCCACGCTCAATGTGGTTCCACCTCGCAGCGTGGTGCTCACGACCTCCGCGCAACAGGTTATGAGTGGCAATGGCACCTTTGAACTGGATAGTGCCGCTGGCAGCGTCAGTGCCGCTCAGATCCAGGCTGCAGGGGGAGCCATTCGTCTCACCGTGAACCAGACCGATCCTGGTTCGGGTGGGGACGCCAGTGGACGTGTCTTTTTGGGAACCTATCAGCTCCAACTCGCCAATGCGGCAGGCAAGCCGCTCACGACGCTGGTACTGGCGCATCCCTTCACGTTGCGCTACCATGCCCCCACGGCCTTACAGGGCTGGTTCTGGCAGGACCAGGAGGTGACGGCCATCTGGCAACCGACCACTGCAACGCAGACTGCCGCTGCGGGGACCAGAGCGTTGGCGTTGCCCTCTTCATCCGCATCGCAGGTGTTGCTGGCACGCAAAGATGCGCCGACGAAGGCCGTCTGGAGCGTGAGCACGGATCTGAACCCGGCAGCGCAGGGAGTCCAGGCGACATCGACCACCCCTCAAAGCCTCGTCCCGGCGGCGGCCAGCAGTACGGTGACCTTCAATACCGAGGATCCCACCGCCAGTTGGGGCAAAGCGCACGATGTGGATGTTGGGCTGAGTTCCGGGTCGGTGGATTACAGCTATCCCTTGAGCATTCCTCCGGGTCCCGGTGGCCTGACCCCACCAGTGAATCTGGCCTATTCCAGCGGTTCGGTCAATGAGACGCATAATGTGCAGGCCGCCGCACCCTGGGTGGGAGAGGGCTGGAGCCTGAGCCTGGGCTCGATCAGTTGGAGCGAGCAGAACGTGACGGAGGGATTAAACGCGCCAACGTGGGAAAGTGTGTGGAACATCAACGACTCCAATGGGCTCAGTGGGCAGTTGATCCCGCCTGATCAGAAGGCGAGCACGCAGAATCCCACCCCGGTTCCGGCCATGAGTGCCCTGCCCGCCGTCTGGCATACCGCTCCCGAGAGCCATGCCGTCGTGCAGGAGGTCGACTTTAAGGGGGGGCCGTGCTGGCACGTGTGGTTGCCCGATGGCACGATGGAAGAGTTTGGGTGTGTGGACCCCGCCCGGCAAGGGGCCGTGGATGCTCTGGGCAATTTCAACACGTATCGGTGGGATCTCGATCTAATCGTGGACCGCTATGGCAACCAGATCCGCATCAACTATCAGCGCAACTATCCAGGCGGGAATGTGCGCGATGCGGTGATCTCCTCGATTGAATATGATGATCCCTCCTGCCACAACACGACCTTTACCAATGCGAGTGCGCAGTGTGCGTCCTGGCATCCGCAGGTGCGCCTGGTCTTTGATGCCTCGATGAAGCCAGCGCACCTGACCAACACGACAGGATGTCAGAACTGGACCTCGACAGCGTATCGCTGTGATGATCCAGTGGACCTCACCAGTTCGCAGGGATTGGGCATCGCCAAAGCCATCAACACCTATGTGCTCAACGATGTGCAGGTGCTGGTCAATGGCCATACGCTGCGGCAGTATATCTTCTCCTATGATCAGGGAGGGCCGCAGACGCGGGTGGATCAGCTCAGTGGGAGCTCCGAGAGTATCGCGGGCTACTTGAACCTGACGAAGATCCAGCAACTGGGCACCGATGTCAATGGGCTCAGTGCTCCCGTGACGACGATGAGCTATATCAATAACACGAGTGTGCAGCAACACTATATCGACAAGCTCTTCGGCTCTAATACAAAGAGTCCCTGTCCTTCGGCGATCCCACGTTTCAATAGCACGCAATGTGTGCTCTGGGAACAGAGCTACAACAGTTCCTATCTCAGCAGCCTGGACAATGGCATGGGCTGGCACGCGACTTTCAGTTGGAAGGAGGCGCACAACAACACGCATGGCGCGGTGGGCAGCGATCCGTTCACCTGTGATGCCCCAGGAGCCCAGACCCCGACGAGCCTGTGTGGGTCCGCCGATGACGAGAACTGGAGCCGCATCGTGCTGGTGGGGCGCACCGAGCTGACCAACGGGGTCAGCTCGACGTGGGGGTATCAGTACACGGTCGCAGCCATCTCGGCACAGCAGTGCAGTGATTGCCAGCATGGTTACACCTGGGGCAATCAGAACGATAATGACTACACCGATTACTACAATGGGCAATTCACCAGCTTTACCAAAGCGCAGGTGACCAATCCCGATAAGACGTACCAGCTGGATTACTTTGCCTCGACGCCGGGCTGGGGCGAGGCCAATAGCAGCATTCACTGTTATACCAAATATGCCTGTCACCCGGCCCCGTATTGGAATGAGGATCCGGGAGCGGCGGGCAAGCTCAATCAGGAAGAGGATTATAGTGCGTCCGGGCAACTGATGCAGGTGACGAGCAACACGTATGCGATGAACTGTCCACCGCTGGGAGTGGTGGGGAGCAAGAATGCAGTGGGAGGGACGGTGGATCCGGGGAGTGGGTATCTGTTCAGTGAACTGGACCATAACAACCCGGTAGTGGTGTGCGATCCGCGTGTGACGCAGACGGACAGCTATCAGGTGGATGGGGTGACGGGCATCAGTGGGTATAAGAGTGATGCGCGGGTGGTACACAAAACAGTGACGACCTCCTATGATGGGGATGATCAGGGGGTGGCGGCCTATGATTATGGGAATGTGAATAGTGTGGATACGACGGGCAATGATGTGGGAGGGCAGCAGTTTGTGCAAACCACATCGTACTTTCCCGACAATAACGTGAATGGGAACGTGTATCTGACGGATCTGCCGGCGTTTGTGCAAAATCGGGATGCCGCAGGAACCATCGATGGGTGCCAGGTGTATGTCTATGGGGGCAATCCCTCGCCACCGCATGCGCCGGTGGTGCCCTCGGTGACGTTGCAGGCGGGGTTTGTGGATGCGACGAATTGTGGGGGCACGGCCTCCGCGACGCAGCACAGCTACGACAGTTCGGGCAATCCGATCACGGCCACCGATCCCGATGGGCATCAGGGCTGCACGAGTGGATCGGGGCAGTATAGCGCGTGTGCGAGCTACGATAGCTTTGATACGCACCTGACCAGGGCGCTCAATGCGAAGAACCAGGCGGTGAGCTATCGCTATGATCTCTCGCAGGCCAGTAGTGGGTATGGGCAATGGTTGATGTCGACCACCGATGCCAATGGGCAGACGACGACGTTTACCTATGATGCGTTGGGGCGCTTGACCTCGGAGATCAAGCCAGGGGATACGCAGAGTCAGCCCACGGTGAGCTACACCTATATCAATACGTGTCGCGTGGGCACGACGAGTCCGTGCCTGGAACTGGACACCACGACGCGAGTCACTAGCGGAAGCAACACGACGACGACCTCGCGTGCCTGGTACGATGGGATGGGACGGGTGGTGGAGACGCAAGCGCCGGGACCCAATGAGTTCTCCAAGCTGCCAGCGACTGGCTCGTTGTTGGTGAGCTATACGCTCTATGACACTATGGGGCGTGCGACCACGACGAGTTTGCCGTATGCGATAGCGGCGACGGCCACGACGGGGTATGCGAACCCGGATCTGACGCAGGCGCGAAGTGTGACGACCTATGATAGTCAGGGGCGTCCATCAAGCGTGGTCATTTATGGAACTGGATCGGTTATTGTATCAGAGTCGATGACCAGCTATACGGTGGCGCAGGGCATTCCCAGTTTCAACGTGGACACGAGTACCGCTTTTGAGCAGACAATCACCAAAGATGCCTACAACCATCAATCGGTGACGTACACGGATGCGTTGGGGCGGGATCGTTATGAACAGGTGTTCACGGGGACGGCGAGTCCGTATACGGTGGTGCGGACCGTACAGTACAATCGGGATGTGGCAGGCAATGTGACCTCGACGGTGACGTTTGATGCCAGTTCGAGGGCATTGGCGAGTCGCCGTTCGACCTACGATGGGTTACAACAGGTGACAGGCTTCAATGACTCGGATTCGGGAGCATGTAGCAATACACCGCTGCCGGCTTCGTGTAGTAGTAGTTCGGATGTGGCCTGGAAGATAACCTATGATGCCGATGGGAACCAACTGAGCCAGACGGATCCACGGGACGTGACGACCTATACCAGTTATGATGCACTGGATCGTCCGCTCTGTAGTGGTACTGCCTCGGCCCAGGTTAACCCCTGTCAGAGCAGTGCCTATGCCACCTACTTCTATGATAGTTATGACAATAGTAGTAATAGTGGTGTGACGTTTCCCTCTGGTTGTATGGCTCCCAATGGAACTTCAGCGCCAGTAGGTGAGACGGTAGCCGAGACGTTTAGCAGTGCAGCAGGGAGCGGATGGCGTTGTAATGGCTATGATGCACGCGGCCAGAACACCGCCAGTGCTCTTTCGGTGACGGCTGACAATCAGACAACGACGCAGAACGTTTTGTCAGGCTATAACGACACGGGTGATCTTACTACTCTGACCTATCCTGATGGAGAGATCGTTGCCTCTAATTACGACAGCAATGACTATTTCCGTGGAATGAGCAATGGCAACGGACAAATCGTTAGCGCTGTCCAATATACCAATGCTGGTGAGATAGCAGGAATGACCTTGGGTGGTGTTGTGTATCAGGGAGCGGCAACAACGCCAATCACTATCAATCTGGGCTATGATACGACTCAGCGTCCAACATCGGAGAGTGTCAGTGTGGGTGGGACAACGCTGTTGAGTCAGACCCAGACCTATGATAATATCGGCAATGTCCTTCAGCTTTCCACAACGGTGCCCACGAGTAGTGGAGGAAGCCTGACAGACAACCAATCGTTCTGCTACGACGCGCTCAATCGGTTGGTATGGGCAGGCAACAGTGGAACGCCAGTAGGAGGAGATCATTGTGGGTCGACTCCAGGTGGGAGTACCACACCGGCATATTCGCAGTCCTACAGCTACGATGCACTCAATCGTATCACGCAGGGACCAGCCGGAACCATTACGTATGGGGATGCATCGCATACGCATGCTGCTACCGGGTTGAGCAGTGTTCCCAACCAGTATGCCAGTTACGATGTGATGGGCAACATGACCTGTCGCAATGTGGATACGACCGGGAGTCAGAGTTGTGCCAGTGGGACGCAGACAGGTGCGACGATGACGTACGACAATGAAGGTCGTCTGGCGAGTTGGATGGCACCTGGAGGAGCAACAGGTAGCGAGCAGTATCTCTATGATAACGAGGGGAACCGGGTGCTCACGCGTAGCAGCACAACGAGCGCTGGCAGCACAGCCGTCACGGATACCATTACGTTTGATGACTATACCGATACAGTGATCAGTAATGGAACCACAAGTACGACGAAGTACTATAGTGCAGGTGGACAACGCGTAGCGGAGGCGACTGGGACGGCCTGGTACTATCTCATCTCCGATCTGCTGGGCAGTACGGTCCTGGCATTGAAGGGCGATGGAACCTTTCAGGCGGCCCACCTGTTTGCACCATATGGTCAGACCCGTTATAGTGATGGGACGATACCCACTGCCCACAATTTCACGGGGCAACGGCTGGATGTACAGACGGGATTGCTCTACTATGGGGCGAGGTATTACGACTCGGTTTCTGGGGCGTTTACGTCAACAGATAGTATGCAAGGGAATGATCAGGGACTCAATCCGTACGGGTATGCCTATGGGAATCCAGAGACCTATAGCGATCCTACAGGACATATACCCTTCCCCGAAGTTGATCCTGATGCATGGGAGCAGTTCTGGCAAAACCTTGTAGCGAATGCACCTGGCCTTGCATTATGGTTCTTGCTCAGTTTGCCTACGGCTGGTGGAAGTTACCTGTTACCTACACATGGCACAAGCGTGAATGCACCTGGGGTGCAACAATTGCAGATGGATCAACAAGGAACGGATGAATATTCTGATCCAAGTCAGAAAGCTCCAGAGAAGGCACCTGGGAAAGGAGATGGTAAGGATGGTAAGGGAGGTAAAGGTAAGGGTAGAAAAGGTGATAATCCAAAACTAACAAATCAGAAAGCAAAGCCACAGAATCGTGGAAGTGCGATAAGAGATAGTAATGGTAGATATAATAAATATCAAAACCCTGATAGTGTACCATCATATACACACCCGCCTGTCACCATTGATCTTACGCCGGTACCGGTGTATATACCACCAACCATTTCGCAGCCATATACACCGCCTATAATTGCACCGGCTCCCGATCCCTCCTGGTGGGTTCAAGCGGTAAGTTGGGCGACCAATGCCTGGGATCAGATCACAAGTTGGGCATCCGATAGCTGGGATCAAGTCGGGAGTTGGGCATCCGATGCTTGGGATGCAGCTACAAACTTCTTAGAAAGTGACCCTATACCTTTTTTTCCATAGGTTCCTGACTCTCAATTTAACTTTGGTTATGAGAGATTGAAGCCTTCTGTAGAGGGGTAAATACTATGCCTTTCTACAGATTAAAGCTTCAGAAGCAGGAGCATTGCATCTAATAATGCTGTATGATAGAGAATATTTTGTGAAAGGAGGAAGTTGTTGATGATGGAGCTTCCCAAATCAGAACGTGAAAATGAAGAGGAAATTCAATTGAGAAAACAGGAGTGGCTCAAACAAGGTGAAGACTTGGTGGAGCAAGAACGTTTCGAGGAGGCACTATACATGTATGAACGGGCACTTCAGATCGATCCCCAGGATGCCCAGGTCCATCATGCAAAAGGGTTGTCTCTAGGCAAGCTTGAGCGCTATGAAGAGGCACTGGTAGCTTTTGAGGAAGCGTTACGTCATGATCCTGCTCGGGCCCTTGATTATTATGATAAAGGTCTTGCATTGGAAGATCTTGGAAGATATAAGGAAGCGCTGGAGGCTTATGACGCAGCATTGAGATTGGAGCCCGATGATTCCTCAATCTGGAATAGTAAAGGAGATAGTTTGGCAGCCCTAGAAAGATATGAGGATGCACTGAAGACCTACGACGAGGCGTTGCGATTGCAACCTGATGCTGCTCTTACCTGGAATAATAAGGGGGTTACACTAGGTGACCTTGGAAGATATGAGGAAGCTTTAGAAGCATATAATCAGGCGTTGATCCTGAAACCAGGCTATGTAATTGCTTATTACAACCAAGGAGTTGTGCTGAAAGATCTTGGAAGATATGAGGAAGCTTTAGAAGCATATAATCAGGCGTTGATCCTGAAATTTGATAATGGCAACACCTATTATAACAAAGGAATTGTGCTAGAGAGGCTAGAAAGATATGAAGAAGCGCTACTGGCATACAATCAGGCGCTTCTTCTGGACACCAATAGCACAGATATCTATTATAACAAAGGAGTTGTGTTAACCCAGTTGAAGAGATATGAGGAGGCATTAGAGGCATATAATCAGGCATTGAGTCTGGAATCTAATGATGCCAACATTTACTACAACAAGGGAGGAGTATTGGATGATCTTGGAAGACATGAGGAGGCATTAGAGGCATATAATCAGGCATTGAGTCTGGAATCCAATGATGCCAACATCTACTATAATAAGGGAGTTGTGTTAGCTAGTCTGAAAAGGTACGAGGAAGCACTTATCGCCTACAATCACGCATTACACCTCGATCCCAATGATCCTGATATTTGGAATAACCAAGGGGTTGCCTTCGCCAATCTGGATCGATACGAAGAAGCGCTTGTAGCCTACGATCACGCATTACTTCTGAGTCCTAAGGATGCACAAGTTTATGCAAATAAAGGCATAAGTCTAGCAGAACTCGGTCGCTATGAGGAAGCGGTGCAAGCCTATGATGAAGCACTCCATCTGGAACCCAATGATCCTGATACGTATGAGAAGAAGGGGGAGGCATTGTTGGCATTGTATCCTTATATTCCACCGCGACGAGCAAAGACCGAGGAAAAATGATGTTGTTCATTGAAGCGAGAGAACGCTTGATGAGTTCGAATTTGTAATGGTGTCACAGAGCGGGCAGACAAAGGTGAGATGTTTGCTTGCTCTGTATCTCCTCAGAAGAGGTCAATCCCTGTCAGAATAGTGCCTATGCGGCCTTCTTCTATGATAGCTACAATAACGGCAGTAATCCTGGGATGACCTTTCCTTCGGCCTGTACGGCACCCAATGGAACCTCGGCACCCATTGGAGAGGCGATTGCCGAAACCTTCAGTGGTGGAGCAGGCAGCGGATGGCGTTGTAACGGCTATGATGCACGTGGCCAGACGATTGCAGGTGCCCTCTCGGTGACGGCAGATGGGCAGACGACGACGCAGAACGTGTCCATGAGCTATAACGATGCGGGAGAGCCAACCACGTTCACGTATCCCGATGGAGAGATTGTTGCCTCGAACTATGACAGCAATGGCTATTTCCGAGGGATGAGTACCGCCAACGGGGCCATTGTCAGTGGCGTGCAGTATACCAATACCGGGCAACTGGCCGGGATGACGGTTGGTGGGGTCGCCTATCAGGGAACGGTGACGACGCCTGTGACCGTGAGTGTGGGCTATGATAGCATTGGGCGTCCCATTCCGACTGGGGTAAGTGTCAATGGAACAGCGTTGTTCAATCAGACGCAGACCTATGACAATGTGGGCAATGTGCTCCAACTTGCAACCAGCGTGCCCACGACGAGTGGAAGCAGCCTAACGGACAATCAATCCTTCTGCTACGATGCGCTGGATCGGTTGGTCTGGGCGGGCAATAGTGGCACGCCTTCAGGAGGCGATCATTGTGGATCAACGCCCGGAGGCAGTACGACTCCCGCCTACAGCCAATCGTTCAGCTATGACGCCATTGATCGCATGACCTCGGGTCCAGCCGGAACGGTCACCTATGGGGATGCGTCCCATGTGCATGCGGCGACGAGCCTCAGTTCGGTGCCCAACCAATACGCCAGCTACGATGCCATGGGCAATATGACCTGTCGCAACGTCGATACCAGTGGAAGCCAGAGTTGTGCCAGTGGTTCGCAAACGGGTGCGACGATGAGCTACGATAACGAGGGACAGTTGACGAGTTGGACGGCTCCCAGTGGCACGACTGGCAGTCAGCAAAACCTCTACGATGCTGAAGGAAACCGCGTCCTGCAAACGCAGACGACGAGCAGTGGGACCAGTACCATCATCACGTTCGATGGCTGGACCGATACGACCATCAGCAACGGGACGACGACCACGACGAAGTATTATCAGGTGGGTGGGCAGACGGTGGCGGAGGCAACGGGCACGGCGTGGTATACGCTGGTTCCTGATCTGTTGGGAAGTGCGGTGTTGGCGCTGCGCGGGGATGGAAGCGTGCAGGCCATGCAATTGTATGCGCCCTATGGGGCCTCGCGCTACAGCGTGGGGACGATGCCAACGGCCTACAATTTTACGGGGCAGCGACTGGATGCAGTGACGGGGTTGCTGTACTATAACGCCAGATACTATGATTCGGTCAGTGGGCGCTTTACAAGTGCGGACCCGGTGCTCAATAATATATCGGGAATGGACCCGTATGCGTATGTGGGGGATAATCCCACCAGTGCGACGGACCCGACCGGGCTGATGCTGATTGAACATGGCGGAGGGGATGGAGACGGAGAAGAAGGAGACGAAAGTGAGATCGGGAACGCAGCATTTGGTGGCGGAGGAGGAGGATTGGTTGATGTCAATACGCCCACAGGAACAGAAGTACTGGAGCCAGGCCAAATTCCAGATATCTCCGGTTCCCAAGGAAACGTAACGGCACAGTATGATCCCAAATGATGGAACCATTATGACCGTGACGACGAATGCGGATGGGTCAACAACGTATACGAGTCTCAATCCAGGAGATTCTGGGTATGAACAGGCAATGGCGATTGCCAGTGGAATGTCAAGCTTCCCCGATGAGACGAGCGATGCAGAGGCGAATCCGCAGTCGTGGGGATTAGATGGCGGGTCAACGGCAACACCACCGAGTGAGCCTGCGACAGAGCCATCGACCGGGAGTAGTGAGCCTGCATCACCACCAGAGGGCAATGGGCAAGGAAATACGGAAAACATTAGTCCACTGAATGTGTCGGCAAAAGGCATCCAGATGATTCAAGAACACTTGTCAACTCCGCCTTTGACGGAGGATGATGGGTCAATTGCTCCGGAGAATCAAGCGATGATTGACAGACTTCAAGATGCTTTGGCTAATGGAACTGAAATTACTGGAGGAGACACCAATTTCTACATGCATGAATTGTACGAAAGAACGTTGATGAAAGGAGATCCATATACCGAGGAAGCTTACTATGCTGCACATGATGCTGCCATAGCGCGTTACGGCGTATCACCATTTGCACTTTACCATCCGGATGTCATCGAACAGTTTTTCCCTGAACGGTTTAATCTCAATTGGCTCAAATACTGGGGACGTAGGTAGCACATGAAAACGCTTCTCTTGAATGGAAGGTCCATCCATATCTGGCTGAATGAGATGCCTGACTGGACCTATAAGGTAGGAAACGTGGACCAACGTTGTCTTTCCACAACGAAAAGGTACACTGAGACCGTGCAACGACTTGCAATTGAAATGATCAGACTTGGACCAAAGCCTCATTATGGGGCACTGGGAGCAGTGTTTGTTCCTGATGAGAGCCAACAGTTACACGTGGAAGCCTCTGTCTCGAATGATCAAGGAGACATTGTAGCGGACAGTTTAGCTCGAAGAATAGATACAGTACGGAAAGGATTTCCAGAAGAATATGTGGCAGGATTTCTTGATGGGATTATGCCATATGAGCAACTCCAAACACTTGGTGGAGGAACCTTATCATTCTGTTGTGCTCTCCATGGAGAAATTGGATCATCCATCGGGTTTTTTCAGGTGATAGGTCGCGTGATCATCAATCTCTTGACCCATCAGTTGAGTTCTTTATCAGATGAAGACTTGGTGGAGATTATTCAAAAGAGTATCAGATCGTCGTAGAGATCGTGACCATCTTGACTCTGGGAGAAGGTTGTGCGTGTTTAGGATAACAGCGTTGTTGCCCTAATAGACGACCCGATTTTGGTGTGTCGGAGCAAAGTACCGTGATCGTAGAAGAGGAGATGAGAAATACCCCATTTCTCATCTCCTCTTTCTCTTTCTCTTTTGTGCCATGGAAGAGTTTGGGTGTGTGGACCCCGCCCGGCAAGGGGCCGTGGATGCTCTGGGCACGTTCAATACGTATCGGTGGGATCTCGATCTAATCGTGGACCGCTATGGCAACCAGATCCGCATCAACTATCAACGTACCGTCACATCGGGGAGCAATGTGCGCGATGCGGTGATCTCTTCCATCGAATATGATGATCCCTCCTGCCATACCACAACCTTTACCAATGCGAGTGCGCAGTGTGCGTCCTGGCATCCGCAGGTGCGCCTGGTCTTTGATGCCTCGATGAAGCCAGCGCACCTGACCAACACGACAGGATGTCAGAACTGGACCTCGACAGCGTATCGCTGTGATGATCCAGTGGACCTCACCAGTTCGCAGGGATTGGGCATCGCCAAAGCCATCAACACCTATGTGCTCAACGATGTGCAGGTGCTGGTCAATGGCCATACGCTGCGGCAGTATATCTTCTCCTATGATCAGGGAGGGCCGCAGACGCGGGTGGATCAGCTCAGTGGGAGCTCCGAGAGTATCGCGGGCTACTTGAACCTGACGAAGATCCAGCAACTGGGCACCGATGTCAATGGGCTCAGTGCTCCCGTGACGACGATGAGCTATATCAATAACACGAGTGTGCAGCAACACTATATCGACAAGCTCTTCGGCTCTAATACAAAGAGTCCCTGTCCTTCGGCGATCCCACGTTTCAATAGCACGCAATGTGTGCTCTGGGAACAGAGCTACAACAGTTCCTATCTCAGCAGCATTGATAATGGGATGGGCTGGCACGCGACCTTCAGTTGGAAGGAGGCGCACAACAACACGCATGGCGCGGTGGGCAGCGATCCGTTCACCTGTGATGCCCCAGGAGCGCAGACGCCCACGAGCCTGTGTGGGTCCGCCGATGACGAGAACTGGAGCCGCATCGTGCTGGTGGGGCGCACCGAGGTGACCAACGGGGTCAGCTCGACGTGGGGGTATCAGTACACGGTCAACGGACTCTCGGCACAGCAGTGCAGTGATTGCCAGCATGGTTACACGTGGGGCAATCAGAACGATAATGACTACACCGATTACTACAATGGGCAATTCACCAGCTTTGCCCAGGCGCAGGTGACCAATCCCGACAAGAGTTACCAGATCGATTACTTTGCCTCCACGACGGGCTGGGGCGAGGCCAATAGCAGCATTCACTGTTATACCAAATACGCCTGTCACCCGGCCCCGTATTGGAATGAGGATCCGGGAGCGGCGGGCAAGCTCAATCAGGAAGAGGACTACAGTGCGTCCGGGCAACTGATGCAGGTGACGAGCAACACCTATGCGATGAACTGTCCACCGCTGGGAGTGGCGGGGAGTAAGAATGCAGTGGGAGGAACGGTGGATCCGGGGAGTGGGTACCTGTTCAGTGAACTGGACCATAACAACCCGGTGGTGGTGTGTGATCCGCGGGTGACGCAGACGGACAGCTATCAGGTGGATGGGGTGACGGGCATCAGTGGGTATAAGAGTGATGCGCGGGTGGTGCATAAGACGGTGACGACCTCCTATGATGGGGATGATCAGGGGGTAGCGGCCTATGATTATGGGAATGTGAATCGGGTGGATACGACGGGCAATGATGTGGGAGGGCAGCAGTTTGTGCAGACCACGTCGTACTTTCCCGACAATAACGTGAATGGGAACGTCTATCTGACGGATCTGCCGGCGTTTGTGCAAAATCGCGACGCCTCGGGAACCATCGATGGGTGCCAGGTGTATGTCTATGGGGGCAATCCCTCGCCACCGCATGCGCCGGTGGTGCCCGCCGTGACGTTGCAGGCGGGGTTTGTGGATGCGACGAATTGTGGGGGCACGGCCTCAGCGACGCTGCACAGCTACGACAGTTCGGGCAATCCGATCACGGCCACCGATCCCGATGGGCATCAGGGCTGCACGAGTGGATCGGGGCAGTATAGCGCGTGTGCGAGCTACGATAGCTTTGATACGCACCTGACCAGGGCGCTCAATGCGAAGAACCAGGCGGTGAGCTATCGCTATGATCTCTCGCAGGCCAGTAGTGGGTATGGGCAATGGTTGATGTCGACCACCGATGCCAATGGGCAGACGACGACGTTTACCTATGATGCGTTGGGGCGCTTGACCTCGGAGATCAAGCCAGGGGATACGCAGAGTCAGCCCACGGTGAGCTACACCTATATCAATACGTGTCGCGTGGGCACGACGAGTCCGTGTCTGGAACTGGACACCACGACGCGAGTCACCAGTGGAAGCAACACGACGACGACCACGCGTGCCTGGTATGATGGGATGGGACGGGTGGTGGAGACGCAAGCGCCGGGACCCAATGAGTTCTCCAAGCTGCCAGCGACTGGCTCGTTGTTGGTGAGCTATACGCTCTATGACACTATGGGGCGTGCGACCACGACGAGTCTGCCGTATGCGATAGCGGCGACGGCGACGACGGGGTATGCGAACCCGGATCTGACGCAGGCGCGAACGGTGACGACCTATGATGCGTTGGGGCGTGCGACCAGTAGTACCTCCTATGGAACAGGGTCGCTCATCCTCACCGAGTCGACGACCAGTTATACGGTAGGGCAGGGTCTGACCAGCTTCAGTGTGGATAAGGACACGGCCTTTGAGCGAACGATAACGCAGGATGCCTATGGGCATCAAAGCATCGCCTACACCGATGCGTTGGGGCGCGAGCGCTATGTGCAGGTCTACACCGGGATAGGCAATCCCTACGGGGTGGTGCGGACGACGCAGTACAATCGGGACGAGGCAGGCAATGTCACGTCGGTGGTGACCTATGATGCCACCTCAGCAGGATTGGCACGAACCACCGCAACCTTCAATGGACTCAAACAGCGCACCGGCTACAATGACTCGGACCTGGGATCGTGTGGAAATACACCGCTGCCTCCCTCGTGTAGTAGTAGTTCCGATACGGCCTGGAAGTACACGTATGATGCCGATGGCAATGTGCTGAGTCAGACCGATCCACGCAATGTGACAACCTATACCAGTTATGATGCATTGGATCGTCCGCTGTGTATCGGCACGGCCTCAGCCCAGGTCAATCCCTGCGGAAGTAGTGCCTACGCCACCTACTTCTACGATAGTTACGACAATAGCAGCAACCCTGGTGTCACGTTCCCATCGGCCTGTACGGCCCCAGGCGGAACGTCAGCTCCGGTTGGAAAAGCCATCGTGGAAACGTTCAGCAATGCGGCAGGCAGTGGGTGGCGCTGTTATGGCTACGACACACGTGGAGAGACGGTCGCCAATGCGCTCTCGGTGACGGCAGATGGGCAGACGACCACCCAAAATACCTCGATGACCTACAATGATGTGGGCGATGTCACCAGCCTGACGTATCCGGATGGCGAAGTCCTCTCGTCCAATTATGATAGCAAGGGCTATCTGCGCTCGACGTACTTTGGAACGACGAGCAGCACGGATCCGGTTTCCTTCCTGGTGGGGCAGGTGAGTTACACCAATACGGGGCAATTGGCGGGCCTCGCCATTGGAGGAAGCGCCGCGAAAACGAGTGTGCCAACGAATTCGGTCTTCAGCACGACGATGGGCTATGATGGCATCCAGCGTCCCGTGAGCAGTAGCGCGACCCTGACGGGAGCCAGCACGCCATTCTGGAGTCTAACGCGTACGCTGGACAATGACGGCAACGTGCTCCAACTCTCCACAACCCTGCCAACGACAAGTGGAGGGAGCCTGACGGACAATCAATCGTTCTGTTATGATGCGTTGGGACGCTTAACGTGGGCGGGCAACAGTGGCACGCCAACGGGAGGCGATCATTGTGGCTCGACGCCGGGTGGAAGTACGACGACGGCGTATGCGCAGGCGTACAGCTATGATGCGATCGATCGTCTGATCCAGGGAGGAGCGGGAACGCTTTCCTACAATGATCCCTCGCATGTGCATGCGGCAACCAATCTGAGTACGGTGCCCAACCAATATGCCAGTTATGACGCCATGGGCAATATGACCTGTCGTACGACCGATACGACGGGCAGCCAGAGTTGTGCCGCGGGAACGCAAACGGGCGCAACCATGAGCTATGACAACGTCGGGCGGCTGGTGAGTTGGACGGCACCCACCGGACTGGGCGAGAACGATCAGTATCTCTATGACAACGAAGGCAACCGGGTGCTCACGCGCAGCAGTACGACCACCAACGGGACGACCACGAGTAGCGACACGATCACGTTTGACAATCTGACCGAGGTGGATATCGCGGCAGGGGTCACGACGGTCACGAACTATTACAACGTGTCGGGGCAACGGGTGGCGATGCGCAAGGGAGCGATCCTGTCGTACCTGGTGCCCGACTTCCTGGGCAGTGACAGTGTTGCCTTGAATTCCGATGGCAGTGTGCAGGCGGTGCAATTGTTCGCGCCGTATGGGCAGGTGCGTTACAATGATCAGATCATGCCCACCGATTATAGTTTTGCGGGGCAGCGGTTGGATCAACGCAGCGGGTTGTTGTATGACAATGCACGTTATTATGATCCGGTGAGTGGGCGTTTCACGCGAGCGGATACGGTGCAGACCAACACCATGGGCCAGGATCCCTACGCCTATGTGGGGGATAGCCCGGAGACGAAGACCGATCCCACTGGAACGATGCACATTTGTAGTGACGAGGGGGACTGTAATGAGGGTGGCGGAGGATCCCCACCGCCACCATCATCCCCACCACCACCACCACCACCACCGACGCCGACGCCGGATCCGCAACCGGGAGCGCCATCGGTGACGCAGGTCGTCAGTGCGCTCTCTCGGTCGCTGGGGTAGCGGGCAAGGTCTTGTGGCAAGCGATCGATCTGGTGTTTAATGTTTCGGGGATGTGGCATTATGTGCAGACGTTGACGGACGCCAATGCGAGCTGATGGGACAAAGGTAGCAGCGGGGCCGGATATGGGCGTGACGATCTTCAATGAAATCAACATGCTCGATGGAGAGGGAGAGGCGGCGCGAGCGGCGGAAGTGGGGGCGGAGATCGCGGAGAAGGGGGTGGCCGATGTAGCGGAGTCGGGTGCGACGGATGTGGTGGGGGTTGGTGGAGGGAGCCTGTAGTTTCGTCTTTACGACGAAGGTGGCGACGAAGGTGGGGGAGCAAGCGATTGGGACGCTCAAGGTGGGAGAGAAGGTGGTGGCGTACAACCCGACGGCGAAGAAGACGGAGCTCAAGCCGATCCTGCATGTGTGGATTCATCAGGATAACGATCTGGTGGATCTCACGATTACGCATGTCACCCATGCCAGGGGAGCCAAGCCCGTAAGTGAGGTGATCCACACCAACAAGAAGCACCCATTCTTGACCGTGGAGAAGGGGTTCTTGCCGGTTGGGCAGATCAAGCTGGGGATGCATGTAGTGGAGGCCGATGAGCAGGTGGGGGTGATTACGGGGTGGAAGGTCGTGCCTGGGGTCAAGACGATGTATAATCTGGAGGTGGCGCAGGATCACACCTTTGTGGTGGGTGTGGGACAGTGGGTCGTGCATAATTGTAGTCCGAATGATGTCGTACCTTATAGACCATCCAATGCACCACTAGAAAATCATCACGGGATATTAGATAAGTGGGCAGCGGAAAATATTCCCAGTTATGAAAGTAGAGCTAGTGATAATCCTACGATTGCTTTGACTAGCGTTGATCATGCTGCAACCAAAGCGGAATATCGAGCATGGCTCTTTGAAAGAACTGGTAGAGCTGTTGGGGGAGTTGTAGACTGGCAACAGGTTTCTGCTAGAGAAATATATGATTTGTCAGAACGTATGTTTGATGCAGCAAACGTACCGCAAGAAGCAAGAGAGACATACTATCAAGCATTTCATAGATACATTTATCGTGGGGGGTGAAGAAATACATGGACATGAGAGGCCTCATTACCCGTATTCGAGCAACACCAGATTGTCAGGTGTTTGCTCCTGTTGGAATGCCAGTTATCCATGAAGGACATCTTTTCCCAGATGATCTTCGTAGCTTCTACACATTATGCAGTGGAGTTCGTCTTTTCGAGGGGAGAGATTATGCTGTAACTATTGTTTCTCCAGTACAATTTGTGTTGGCAAATCCTGTCATTGTTGGAGAAGTAGTTGAAGATGATATATCTTCTACCTGGTATATCATCGCTGATGATGGAAATGGAGATTATCTGACCATTGATCTAAGCCGGGAAAGATTGGGACGATGTTATGATAGTTTCTTTGATCGGCATGGCGTGGCAGGTTCTTGCCCAATTATCGCGACATCGTTTACTGATTTGCTGATACGCTTGTATGAGAATCAAGGGCAATATTGGTATTGGTTGCGATCCGGCTTTGCTCCTATTGGTGATGCATATGATGATAGTGGCAAAGAAAGCTAACCTCGCGCTGAAAAATCTCTAGAATGGTTGTGTTTCTCTTTACTGGAATATGGTTCCAGTCCTTTGGAACCATATTCCAGTAAGTTCGTCAGAAAGGGAAGAGCATAAGCTTCATCATTCAGCTCTGTGTTGCTGCAATGCGCGATAAAGAGAATCGAGTTCACATGGATAAAAACATAAAATATAATTTATCGCTTTCCTGTGTTAGAAAAAAGTTTTACAGAAGGTGGGATGTCATAACGAGTTTTGTGGAGAGACTACCCTTCATAAAACTCGTTATGACATCTGAAGTTTGCCACATGTAGAAGTTTGCCACATGTAGAAGTTTGCCACATGTAGAAGTTTGCCAACTTCATCTATTGTATAAGTAAAATTGGTGAAAGATAAAGGAAACCTGAGAGCTTATGTCATTATCATTTGAGCAATTTAGAAAGGATTTTGGTGTATATTCAGTTCCTCACATTCTGCAAGAGGATGGCATTCCACAATATTTTCCTTATACCAGGAGATAACCCACTTGATCTTACTGGAAGGATTGTTAGCTCCGGTTCGACACCATAACAGTTATAGAGCTATATTTCTAGATGGAACGCCATTTTTAGAGATATAATTTGATGGTATAGATAAGTATCATTATCTATACCATCAAAAATTTAGCTCAAAACGGTAATAGTATTTTTTGATCATTGAGTTACTTATGGTAATCAGGTTGAGGAGAAAAATGAAACGTTATTTTAAGCACGAAGCTGAGTCTGACTTAGGGGCGGGAGGTGCTTACTTGGAAATTGATGGGGAATGGGCTGTTCGTCAAGTAGAAAGATATAGTGGTCGTTGGTTTTGCTCAAATAAAGAATATCATCCAGAAATTGGGCCTGCTCTTGCCGATCAGCCTCTTTCTGAGTTGGAGCTTAAACCTGAGCACGAGATATCGGCAGACGAATTTGAAGCAGTATGGGAAGAGGCGATGAAGGATTGTGAATAAGTAACGATTCAAGAGCTTTGAATTCATAGTTTCCTCTTTACGACGAAGCAGGAGAAGGAGACGAAGCCCGTCAGTGAGGTGATCCACACCAACAAGAAGCACCCATTCTTGACGGTGGAGAAAGGGTTCTTGCCAGTTGGACAGATCAAGCTGGGGATGCATGTGGAAGAGGCCGATGGGCAATTGGGGGTGATTAGTGGGTGGAAGGTCGTGCCTGGGGTCAAGACGATGTATAATCTGGAGGTGGCGCAGGATCACACCTTTGTGGTGGGCGCGGGGATGTGGGTGGTGCATAATTGTAGTTTACGCTATGGCCCTGTAACAGAAAAAGTTGCGCAATCGGGTACGTTGACTGACCTTTGGCATAAAGGTTATGATATTAGTGATCACTTTGTAGATCGCTTCATAACAGATGGACGAGGAAGAGGATTATCAACTGGCGACATAGAAAGTGTTCTCAAAAATGGGAGTGCTTATCAAAGTGCTGGTGATACTGGCATAACCATTATGGGAAAAGTACGTGGTAATCCCATTTCTATTGTCACTCGCGATGGAGGTGAACTTCATAGCATCTTTAATCGCATGTTGCCTACTAGAGATTTCTCATATGTTGATAACCCTTTTTCTCCTTAAAATCACAGAATGTCGAATGTGATTTTTATCAAAAACTGAAGCCTCTGTGATAATGTAGAGTAAAAAAGATTGAAAGATTGGTCGTATTAGATTTTCAAGGTTTTCCGTTCTACATTATCACAGAAATTTAGGCATGGCCTATTTTCTCTTTTGAAGAGGTAAAAAGAGCATCTAAATAATCTTAACGAGGTTATTTGACGGTTAGCTCATTTTTTAGGGGATAAAATGAACTGTATTTCCCACTTGGGGTCTAAAAAGCAGTATCTCTTCCCTACTTGGCAAAAGTGCATTAGGCCATAGTCAAATCTTTTGTCAAAGTGGGTACTGCTGTTGTTCAACGGCATAAAAGCGTGGTCTTTGAGAACGCAATTCTTCAAAACTGCCCGAAAAATGAGCTAACCGTAAGGATAGTTGAGTAGAGAAACGCTTTTATCAGTTACGAGGAGCGATACATTGATTCTAGATTACAGAAAAGCACATGGTTATTCCAGCTATAATAGAGAAAGTCTGCTGAGAAGTTCCACATGTGGATGTTTTTCGTGCCTCCGAATATATCGTCCGATTGCCATCACCGAATGGATAGATGAAGAGGAAGCAAAAATAACAACTGCGTTATGCCCATATTGCCATGTTGATGCGATAATTGGTTCAGCTTCTGGATATCCTATAACAAAAGATTTTCTTGAAGACATGTACCAATGTTGGTTTGCAGGACATGACTATGCATTGAAGCAACAAGATGCTACCCGCGCCAATCAAGAGCATTTAGAAATCCTGAAGGGTGGGGTAGAGCTATGGAATGAGTGGCGGTTTCAGAATCCAGAGGTTTTGCCAGATCTTATTTTTGCGGACTTGAGTCATCTCGATTTGAGTGGGATTAATCTTCGTCATGCACGTCTCCGCAGCACAAAGTTTCGTTCCACCAATCTCAGTACATCTAATCTGGCAGGTGCTGATCTCACACAAGCACAACTCCCCGACACAATACTTCGCGAAGCCAACTTGAGTCACGCACTATTACACTTTGCTGTTATAGATAATGCCAATCTCTCTTTCGCGGATCTGAGAAGAGCAGATCTCAGTGATTCGACACTTTCTCATGCAAATCTCAGTCATGCTGATCTTCAAGATGCCAACCTCAGCAATGCTAATATGGAAGGAGCTCATCTTGCACATGTTACATTGCGGGGTGCGAATTTTGCCCTTACACATTTGTCACATGCAGATTTACATACAGCAGATTTACGTTTCGCAACCTTTCTTGAAACAGACCTGACAAACGCAGATTTGACAGGTTGCTGCATATGGGGAACCTCTCTAGGGAATATACAGATAGAAGGGGCAAAACAATATGATCTTCTTCTTACTGATGAAGACGCACCAGAAGTCACTTCTGATCAGCTCTATATGGCCCATGTGCTCTCTTTGTTTCTGGAAAAGCGGGATATCCGTACATTGATGCAGATATCAATGAAAAAGATGGTATTTGTTCTTGGCACCTTCGAGGATAAGCGTGAAGAAATTATTTACGTGATAAAAGATTTCTTAAGAGTTCATGGATATTGGGTGGTATTTTTGAAGACGTCTCTTCCTCTCGGACCAAAGGAGAGCGAAATGATCACAGTTTTGAGTCATCTTGCACTTTTTACTATTGCAGATGGTACAAACAATGAAGAATTATTTCGAATAATGCAAGAAATTGCATCTTCTTTGTCGCATCCTGCCTATCTTATTTTGCAGGAAACAGACGATACAGAGAAAACCTCTGAAAAGGAGATTGATGTATCTCCTCTCAACTTTTTTTTGTATCGGTTTCGTGATGTATTGGAGCTTTCACCTTTATTAGAAGAGTTGTGCAAGCATGCAAACTCTATTGACCTTGACTCGCTTTTGGAGGGTTAGAGAAAAGAAATTTGATCTTGTACGAGGAGAAGAGAAACACCCTATTTCTCTCTCTTCTTTATTTTTGTTTGTGGATCACTTTTGAACTTTTTGTCATAAAAGAGAAGCATTTCAGAGAAATAGCAGTAAATCCTCCAAATTCGGGATAATTCCAGGCAAACAAGACCAGTGTGCCAACGCCGTTCTTCAGCACGACGCTGGGCTATGATGGGATCGGGTGCCTGGTGACGAGCAGTGCGACGCTGGGAGGAGCCAGCACGCCGTTCTGGAGTCTGACGCGCACCCTCGACAATGTGGGCAATGTGCTTGAGCTTTCCACGACGGTGCCCACGACGAGTGGGAAGAGCCTGACGGACAACCAGGCGTTCTGTTATGATGCGCTGGATCGATTGGTGTGGATCGACGCCGGGTGGCAGTACCACGACCAATTATGCGCAAGCGTATAGTTATGATGCCATGGACCGCATCACCTCGGGAGAGGCGGGAACAGTCTCCTATAACGATCCCTCGCATGTGCATGCGGCAACCAATCTGAGTACGGTGCCCAACCAATACGCCAGTTATGACGCCATGGGCAATATGACCTGTCGTACGACTGATACGACGGGCAGCCAGAGTTGTGCCGCGGGAACGCAAACGGGCGCAACCATGAGCTATGACAACGCCGGGCGGCTGGTGAGTTGGACGGCACCCACCGGACTGGGCGAGAACGATCAGTATCTCTATGACAACGAAGGGAACCGGGTGCTCACGCGCAGCAGTACGACCACCAACGGGACGACCACGAGTAGCGACACGATCACGTTTGATAATCTGACCGAGGTGGATATCGCCGCAGGGGTCACGACGGTCACGAATTATTACAACGTGTCGGGGCAACGGGTGGCGATGCGCAAGGGAGCGATCCTGTCGTACCTGGTGCCCGACTTCCTGGGCAGTGACAGTGTTGCCTTGAATTCCGATGGCAGTGTGCAGGCGGTGCAATTGTTCGCGCCGTATGGGCAGGTGCGTTACAATGATCAGATCATGCCCACCGATTATAGTTTTGCGGGGCAGCGGTTGGATCAACGCAGCGGGTTGTTGTATGACAATGCACGTTATTATGATCCGGTGAGTGGGCGTTTCACGCGAGCGGATACGGTGCAGACCAACACCATGGGCCAGGATCCCTACGCCTATGTGGGGGATAGCCCGGAGACGAAGACCGATCCCACTGGAACGATGCACATTTGTAGTGACGAGGGGGACTGTAATGAGGGTGGCGGAGGATCCCCACCGCCACCATCATCCCCACCACCACCACCACCACCACCGACGCCGACGCCGGATCCGCAACCGGGAGCGCCATCGGTGACGCAGGTCGTCAGTGCGCTCTCCTCGGTAGCCGGGGTAGCGGGCAAGGTCTTGTGGCAAGCGATCGATCTGGTGTTTAACGTTTCGGGGATGTGGCATGATGTGCAGACGCTGACGGATGCCAATGCGAGCTGGTGGGACAAGGTAGGAGCGGGAGCCGATCTGGGAGTCTCGATCTTCAATGACATCAACATGCTTGATGGAGAGGGAGAGGCGGCGCGAGCGGCGGAAGTGGGGGCGGAGATCGCGGAGAAGGGGGTGGCTGATGTAGCGGAGTCGGGTGCGACGGATGTGGTGGGGGATGTGGTGGAGGGAGCCTGTAGTTTCGTCTTTACGACGAAGGTGGCGACGCAGGTGGGAGAGCAAGCCATTGGGACGCTCAAGGTGGGAGAGAAGGTGGTGGCGTACAACCCATCGACGAAGAAGACGGAGTTGCAGCCGATCCTGCATGTGTGGATTCATCAGGATAACGATCTGGTGGATCTCACGATCACGCATGTCACGCATGCCAGGGGTGCAAAGCCAGTTAGTGAGGTGATCCACACCAACAAGAAGCACCCATTCTTGACGGTGGAGAAAGGGTTCCTTCCGGTTGCGCAGATCAAGCTGGGAATGCATGTGCGAGAGGCGGATGGGCAGGTGCGGGTGATCAGTGGATGGAAGGTCGTGCCTGGGGTCCAGACGATGTATAATCTGGAGGTGGCGCAGGATCACACCTTTGTGGTGGGCGCGGGGATGTGGGTGGTGCATAATTGTGCTAAAAAAGCTGCAAGTGAGTTTTTTGAGCGTTATGGAAGTGAGGATGAAGCAACGGGCGCACAGGATACGAATGAGCTTAGCTTTAAACCAGGCACTAGAGGTCCAGATGGTGGAACAAAATGGATCAGCCAGCCTGGTAAAGCGAGTTGGAAAAGTTTAGGACCTAAAACGCATGGATGGCAGATGACAATTGAGACAACAGCGGGAACGCGAGATTGGCTCAGCAAGATAGGTACATTTAAAGAAAATGAACCTTTTTTCTATGGGGTTCCTTCGGAATACTTGGATGAGTTTAACAGTAGAATTGTTAATATAACAAGTTCTCCTGTTAGATAAAAACTAAAAGATTATTTGTTGCACGACATAAGTATGATAGCTTAATGTCGTGCAACAGTAAGGTAATGATAAGAGAGCAGATTACAGCTAAACTGGGAGGATGTATGTTGGTTTCACCAATGTTGCCGAATGCAGTAGTAGAACTTGTATCTTCGAAATTGAAAAATACGAAATCAGGCGAGCACGATATTGAAAATTTATTAGAAAAAGTTCCTATTGAAGAAAAGGTTCATATCTTACGGTTCCTTTATAACAGGTCATCCAATGATATTGCTGATTCTATTCATGGAATTTGGCGTACAATGATCCCACAAGATCACATATTGAATACTTCTGAAAACAGAAAAGCTTTAAATGCGATAGGTCAATGGTGGGATACCTTTGGTTATACAGAAGGTATGACTGTTTTAGAGTATGATACGCTTGAACAATCGCTCGACGCTTTTGGTGCAACGCCTGAAGGAGTGGATTATTTCAAATGGGTTGCTCTTTATCCTGTCGATCCGAGACGAGGGAATATATGGGATGAAGACCGACGTGGTGCGATCATCTGCTTGGGGAAATATGCTTATAATAAAGAAACTGAAGTATTTCTAGCCCGTCACCTTGATGATTGGAGTACGATTCAGATAGAAGTTGTTCAGATACTTGCTGCAATGAAAAGTCGCCTCCTGGCAAAGTTAGCGCCATGGTACATAACAAACGATGATTTACTAGGACCAATTCTCAAGGAATATTTTTAAGGAGTATCTCATAGAAGAAAATGCGCGTTTAATATCAATTTCATCTATTATATAAATAAAATTGGCAATAGGCGTATCATCTCAATAATTCGGGGCAAGAAAATTTGACCATAGAGTTAAAGCCAGGGTAGAAGCGCCTTCACGATTTAGTAATCTCACTTTTAGGCCACTTTGCCCCGAATTATTGAGATGATACCGAATTTGTTCGAAATAGTGCCATTTATAATAGAAGGGGTAAAATATGCAGATTAACTTTCGTGCCACAGAAAACCAGGCACGTTGGGCATGGACAGATGGGTTGCAAACGCTGGGACAACGTGAAATCGCGGTTATGGTTCCCTGGCCAGAGCACGACCCACGTGAGAGGCTCATGATCAATTTGCTGAATTCATTGAGACCTATCTCATTGGCCAGACAAAGCGGATCCTGCCAGGGCAAACGCTGTTCTACGGCTGGACGACCCTGCGATTTGTACGTGATGAGCATAATCTTAGTGGAGCAGGCACAGAGGCCTTGCTCATTGAGGAATTGGAGCATCCTTTTTCTCTGGATGACACTTCTTTTGTCCCGGGAGTTGCTCACACGATTGCCTTGATGCAATTGCAGAAAGAGGCTCTGCAACGCAATCATATCGCGGGGGATGTGATCTATCCCCATCGATCCCAGTTTGCTCTCATGTGTAAGCGCGTCACCCCAGAGACCGTTCAGCTTCTTCGTCCCTTGATAGTCCATCGAGCCTGGCAACCCGATACACGAGATAGTGGCTGGTTTATCGGCTGCTGTAACAACGATCATGATCATAACAATGCGGAAGAATTAGTGAAGCTTCATCTCATCCATCTTGTGGGAGAATTTCCAGGTATGTTTCCTTATTTAGCTATGCCAGTTGATACTAAGTTGGTTTTTGAAACGAGTCAGGTGATTGTCTTTGGTCCAGGCAAGCAGGACGGTCAGGTGGATTTATTGTAGTATTAAGAGCATCTCGCTTATCGCCGTGGAAGATATGCTAATCCAGTAGGGGTATCTCCATATTTTCCAGCCTCGATGTCGTCCGCAAAGGTGGAGAGAACCTCTAAGAATCCTGTTGCAAGCACTCGTGATGGTCCTGCTTCATGATCCCAGTCAATGATCTGCCCTATAGAGCCTCCTGGTGCTGGGTCCAGATCAAGACAGCAGGAGTTCCCGGCGCTATCCCCGCCAAATGGAATCCAGTGAGAGTTCCACCATGTCGGTTGAATGGGACCTATTTGCCATCCTGATTGAACCACCTTCTCTGTAAAATAATAGGGAAGAAAATCATCCCAGTCACCACCTTCTTTAATTTCTTGGTATATTTGCCAGTCCGAAATAAATTTTTCTAACGGGAGTATTTGCATTTCTGAAACCAGTCTGATTGTATATCCCCCATTGTGAAGACGGTAAGATGCTTTAAAATCCTCTGGGAAGGTAATGCCTAATGCAATCTCTGTCTTGTGAATGTCAGTCTCTGATGCGCCAGGGAGGAGCATTTGCCAAGCATGAGGGGCATGAGTTCTCATCCAGGTCTCTATTCGCTGCCAAAGGAATTGAATGGTGTCCATATTTTCCTCTATTCACTTTCTTTCTCATAGTAAAAAGATACTCTGATGCTTTTTCTCTGTCAAGTGCCATTATGTTGGTATGGAATTGACCCGTATTTGTTGAAGGGTCGAAGAAAAGAAATTTGATCTTGTAAGAGGAGATGAGAAACACCTCATTTCTCATCTCCTCTTTCTTTTTTCTTGTTTAGACTAAATTCTTATGGAGTCAGGTGGAAAGAGGCTTCAGCTAGCTTCACTGTAATGTGGCTTCGTTTCCTCTACAAGCTACCTCACGTGGGTTTAGTCAAAACAAGAAACCGAGAGAAGGAGATTGATAAGATGCCTGATTTCTATAACCGTTACCAACAAGGTTTTTACCAGAAAGTGTATGATGAGTTATTTACCATGCGAGAGCAGGTATTTGAGCCTCATGTCTATGCAGCTTCATTGCAAGTTATGCGAGAGTGTATGAAAAGAGTGCGTTCTAATATCGAAGTACTTCTACCACGTTTGCAATCGCTGGGATATGTGTTTCGCAAAGGAGGTTTTTGGGGAAATGTTTCTCCTGAGAAACAAGTGCAGCTAGAAAAAGAGTATCCTCTCTTTCAACCACCTACAGCAGGAACAGTGGAACAGGTTGCAGCTTTAGAGCAACTTACAGGGCCATTACCATTGTCCCTGAAATGTTTTTTTGAAGAGGTGGGATGTGTCAATTTCATCGGATTATTCCCTTCAAATGAGCGTGAGTATGGATGTGTGATGGATCCTCTCTGCATAAATTCTGTGGAAATTGCTCTTCAAATGGTCACAGGTTTGAAACAGACCAGCCTGGGAGACCTTTGGGTAGAAGAACCTTTGTTGATGCTTACTGGTGATAGTTTTCATAAATATGGCTATAGTGGATCAGGATCGTATACGATGAGATTGCCTGGCATGTCTATAGATACTTTTCTGTTGGATGAGCCACACAATACAACCTTCGTCAATTATTTGCGCATTTGTATGCAGTGGGGAGGGTTTCCCGGATTTGAGAAAGAGTGCCGATTGTCAAAGGATGAACTGGAATATTTAACAAAGGATCTTTTGCCTTTTTAAATCATGAGGAGTTGTATCAAAGTAAGATTGATTATGAGTGGGGTCTGCGAGAGCGTATACAGGTCGCTGATCGTGCGACACGCATGCAGCCCCCGGCATGCTGCCTCTTTCTACTCGCAGCTATTTTGCCCGCCTCCCCACAGGCGATGGAGCCGGAGTGAATGTAATTATAACACAGCGACTTAAGATGGCCAAAGCTTTGCAAAAACACATGCTTTGATCATTTAGTTTGAAATATAATATTATAATATAATTGAATCAGGAAACAGAAAGGATGCAATATGAGCCTTACCATTGAATTCTATTCGGCAGAGCCACAGGAACTTGTGACTTTGTTTGCTGAGAGTGCTGCATCGGCAGATGATTTGTTCCTATTGGATACATTACAAACGTATCCAATAGCAGAATTCCCAGGGCATCTCTTACTGCCAGATGATTTGGATAATTTGTGTGAAGCATTGAGAAAGGACCATTCTTTGCTTCCTACACATTTTCAGGAGGTATGTGTAAAGGAAGTATGGAATGATGGTTTTGGTACAGAAGCAGTAACATTGCTTTCTGAGCTTTTTGTTGCTGAGTTAGCAGGCTTCAGTGAGGATGAAATTCGGCAAGCAGCTTTGCAGTGGGCTGCAACGTTTCCTTCTCAAGAAGCGCTTGAACAAAGGCCTACTTATCGTTCAGTATTGCACCTGCGAGATGTAGCTTGTGATGCCATTACTAAGAAGAAATCGCTTCTTTTTTATCTCGCAGGTGCTCCTGGTTTTTTCGAGTACCTTCGAGATCTTTAATAGGCTATCTGGAATAAAGGGCTCTCTAATCTTGTGGAAGAGGATCAACATGATCTCATTATTGGAAAGAGAGAGGATAAAATATGTATCACTTAATGGTAGAAACCCCTTTGAAGGAAAAGGAGTATGAAATAGGAGTAATCCCAGATGATTTAGAATTGTGTAGGAGTGTCATGGTTGACATAAAAAATGATTTGAGCGATGAAATAGCACTTCATACAAGAAAAAAATATGTAAAAAGGGATTACACTCTCATTGCTGGAGTTCCAGAAGCGCGATTATGTTCTGAGCGATTTATACAGATCCTCAAAGAACTGAATGTACCTTATAGAAGCTATCATGCACGTATTACAAATATGGATAAGAAAAAAAAGGCGTCTGATCAGAACCTGTTTGTTTTGGTTCCACAAACAAAGGTTGAAGTCATCAATTGGGAGCAATCAGAAGTTTACTGGATGAACACAAATCGCAGACGATTGACAAAAGTAGCATTGAATTCTTCCATTGATGAGATGAAGGATTTACTCTTTTATTCTAAAGAATTAATAAATTGCTATATTGTACATGATAAGGTAAAGACCCGCCTAGAAGCTGCACAATTACAGGGAGTAGGATTTGCACCACTGGATGCAGTAGCGAATCCTCTGGCTGGCGTCGAACGTCTAGAAGTCGAAAAGGAGTTGCAAGTCAAACCTGATGATGTGTCCCTGTTGCTGAGATTATCTGTACTGTATACATCAACATTTCGTGTTCAAGATGCTCTTATTATCACCCAGCGTGTTTTGTCTATTGAACCAGAGAATCGTGATGCTATACATGCATGTGGGGCTCATTTATATAATCTTGGACGATTGGAAGAAGCTTTAAGTATGTATAGTAGAGAGGTAGAGATAGATCAATCGAGAAGAGGATGGTGGGAGTGTTGTATGATTTTAAGACAACTAGGTCGTGTTGATGAGGCTTTAGCTCTCTGTAAAAAATACCTCTTCCAGGAGCCCTGGATTACATCACGCAGATCATGGTACGAATTGGGTGTGAGTTACGCTGCCGTGGGAAACGCACAGGATGCTTTAGATGCCTTAGAGCATGCGTTAAAGTTCCCAGGAGAGCCTAGAGATAAGATTTATGGAGCTAAAGGTTCCTTACTGCTTGCGCTACACCGTTACGAAGAAGCTCTGGATGTGTATAATCAGGGTTTAAAGATAAGTTCATTTGACATAGAACTTTGGCGTGGTAAATTAGAGGCTCTCATTGCTTTGAATAAAGAAGAGCAAAATGAAGAACGAGAATATGTGAAAATGGAGGTGCTGAGAATGGAAGAAAATCAAAAATTGAATTTGAATTTATGGTGATATATACCGATTAGGACGAGGCTAAGTCAGGTTAGAATGCATTCTTGAGGAAGCCCGAGTCACATCAAAAATAAACAGAATGCGACAGCTGTGAAACTGCTTTTTGGGGCGACCAGACCACGTTGGACTCAAGATAAAGAGGTTTTTATGTACTATCTTTTCATGGATTCTGTGCCGGACAAAAGAAGGAAAAGATTATCCGCTCAAACTGTAGATCGTGCTTTATGTGAAACATTAGTGTCAGCGAGAACAGGCCATTCGATAGAAAAGCCACTTGATTTTCTGGTTGATCCTTATGCGTTACGCCTCGACTATATTTCAATTGCAAATGTAAATGGAGGAATTTCTTGTTTCTCCACAATTACTTGCTCTTTTTTCGCGTGTAGATATCTGGTATCAATCGTATCAGACTCAGCTTCGTGACGAGAGAACGAAACAACTCGTGTCTACAGAATATCGCTTTTTGGTAGTAGAACAAAAGAAGCTAGAGGAGATAATTGACTGGGAGCGCTCGCAGTTCTGGATAGATCAGAAAATTGGACAAAGGATTATCACCACACTTGTCCTCAATGCCCAAAGTGAAATGGAAGCAAAGCCTCTTTTTAGCGTTGAGGGCAGAATGGATATTCTCGTGCATGAGCGTGTACGTATTGAGATCGATGCGGCACATCTGCAAGGAATTGGATTTACCACCCTGGATACGTTTTTCTTGCCAATTTTAGGATTAGAGGTTCAAGAATTGAAAAGACGGCTGCAAAAACGTTCTCAAAAAGCTCAGGATTGGTATGAGTTAGGGGATGCCCTTGGTCGATTATACCATCACTCTGATGCTCTACAGGCACTGGAAAAGGCGTTAGTGTTGCAACCAGATTTTGCTCAGGCATGGCACCGCAAAGGTATGCTGCTTCGTGATAGAGGATCTCTTCAAGAGGCATTGGAGGCGTTTCAGAAAGAGATCGAAGTGAGCCCTATGCAATACGGGTGGTGGGATTGTTGTGCTTTACTCCGTGAGATGGGACGCTTAGAAGATGTGGTATCTCTTGCTGAACGATTTTTTCAGGAAGAGAGGTGGAGACAAACCCGTCCTTCATGGTATCAACTTGGTGCATCTTATCAGGCTATTGGGCGGTATGAAGAGGCATTGCAAGCATTTACGTTGCGTGGAAGCCCTTTTGATCACGAACTCTCCCTTGTCATGGGGCAGGTTTTGTTTCATCTAGGAAGATTGGAAGAAGCACTGGTAGCCTATGAAAAGGGGTTATCAATGGTTCCAGTGAGTATTCCATTGTGGCAGGAGAAACTGAAAGTTCTTCAATTATTAAGGCATGAAGAAGCCATACAAGAGGCTCAACAGCGATTACATCAATTAGAGTATGCTCGAGAGCTGCAAATGACGACAAATGTGAGCTAAAATTCTTACCTCTAGCGAAATGTCTTGTTGAGTGAGGACACGATATGAGTCTTACCATTGAATTCTATTCAGCAGAGCCACAGGAACTTGTGACTTTGTTTACTGAGAGTGCTGCATCGGCAGATGATTTGTTCCTATTGGATACATTACAAACGTATCCAATGGCAGAATTCCCAGGGCATCTCTTACTGCCAGATGATTTGGATAATTTGTGTGAAGCATTGAGAAAGGACCATTCTTTGATTCCTACACATTTTCAGGAGGTATGTGTAAAGGAATTATGGAATGATGGTTTTGGTACAGAAGCAGTAACATTGCTTTCTGACCTTTTTGTTGCTGAGTTAGCAGGCTTCAGTGAGGATGAAATTAAGCAAGCGGCTTTGCAGTGGGCTGCAACGTTTCCTTCTCAAGAAGCGCTTGAACAAAGGCCTACTTATCGCTCAGTATTGCACCTGCGCGATGTAGCTTGTGATGCCATTACTAAGCAGAAATCGCTTCTTTTTTATCTCGCAGGTGCTCCTGGATTTTTCGAGTACCTTCGTGATCTTTAAGAAAGCTCATTGATCCACTTGTATAGCGAAATAGAATAGGAAGAAAACCTCTATCATTGTTCATCAGATGACCCTGAGGCCAGATGATTTAGACTCTGGCGAGAGCGAATTTGTTCGAAATAGTGCCATTTATAATAGAAGGGGTAAAATATGCAGATTAACTTTCGTGCCACTGAAAACCAGACACATTGGGCGTGGACAGACGGGTTGCAAACGCTGGGACAACGTGAAATCGCGGTTATGGTTCCCTGGCCAGAGCACGACCCACGTGAGAGGCTCATGATCAATTTGCTGAGATTTATTGAGAACTATCTCATTGGCCAAGCAAAACGGATCCTTCCAGGACAAACGATGCATTACGGCTGGACGACCCTGCGATTTGTACGTGATGAGCACAATCTCAGTGGAGCAGGCACAGAGGTCTTGCTCATTGAAGAATTGGAGCATCCTTTTGCTCTGGATGACACATCCTATGTACCAGGAGTTGCTCATACGATGGCCTTGATGCAATTGCAGGAAGAGGCTGTGCGCCGGAATAAGATCACTGGTGATGTCATCTATCCGCATCGATCACACTTTGCTCTCGTGTGTAAGCGAGTGACCCCAGAGAGCATTCATCTTCTTCGCCCTTTGCGGGCTCATCGAGCCTGGCAGCCTGAGGCTCGGAATAGCGGCTGGTTTTTCGGCTGCTGTAGCGAAGAGCACGATCATGACAATTCTGAAGAATTAGCGACGATTCATCTGATCCATCTGGTAGAACACTTCCCTGGCCTGTTTCCTTATGTTGCCATGCCAGTTGATACCATGCTGGTTTTTGAAGAGAGTCAGGCGATTCTCTTCCGCGCAGGTGAGCAGGGAGGTCAGGTGGATCCAGGGGCATCCTTAAACTTTGCGGAAAATTGAATAAGAGGAATGAGTAGATCATGGAAGACAGGTTAGTGAGGTTAAGCCGTACGATGGCCTATGCGCTCCGTCACCATCCGGAGAATGTCGGCCTCACGCTTGATGAAGAGGGCTGGGTGCCCGTCGAAGAGTTGCTTGCCGCTCTGCGTCAAAGGAGCCCCTCCTGGCACAATGTCAGTGTCGATGACTTTGTTGCGATCATAACTCAGTCAGATAAGAAGCGCTATGAGATGCATGCTGGGATGATCCGGGCCTATTATGGGCACTCGGTACCGCAAAAAATGACACGCGAACTTGCAATTCCGCCTGCTCTTCTCTTTCACGGAACCACGCAAAAAGCAGCACACATCATCGGAAAAGAAGGGCTCAAGCCGATGCAGCGCCAGTACGTTCACCTCTCGGCTGAAGAGGCAACGGCACGGATGGTTGCTTTACGCAAAACAGCGCAGCCCGTCATTCTGCGCGTGAATGCGCTCCAGGCGAGTGAGCAGGGCATCAAATTTTATTATGGTAACGACATGGTCTGGCTGGCTGATCCAATTCCTCCGCGTTTTATTCGCTTTGAGGATATACCAACAATCCCGTAGGGGCCTGATTTATCGCCACCTACTCCAACTCATTCAAAAACACGACGAGAGAAGGAGACCCCTGCATGAAATACGTCAAATACAGTAGGGACCAGCTTGAGCGCGTCCGTGATGTATCATTTCCTTTCCTTTGCCTCACAGGCATATCGTGTTCAACGGGTAGGATGCGATAAATCGAGGACGCGCTCAAGCTGGTCCCTACCCTGTTTGGCCCAATTAGTTGGAGTCAATGGATTTATCACGCCCAGGTGAATCATTAGCTGATTCACCTGGGCGTGATAAATCGGGCCCCTACGGGTATAGGTTATAATTCCATCTATTGGAGGTATGACGCCAGAGGTTGTATATTTTGTGACTTGATGGCTCCTGCAACCAGGTTGGCAACCTGAATGGCTCCGTTGACCTGGAAGTGCGTATTGTCGGCAACGGCATTCGGGAAGTCAGGTGATTCACCAGCACTGAAGTAGGCGAACACTGATTCGGTGCCTGTGGGTCCCAATTTCTGGAAGTAGGTCATGCTCAAGGCAGTCAGGTCGATCAGTTGTACATGGTCTGCTGCCGCCAACTGGCGCATGGCGACGGGATAATTACCATGAGTATCGACGATATTGCCATTGCTATCAAAACTTCTTCTTGCGACGGGGGTTACCAGCACAGGGATCGCGTGATGGGCGCGTGCTCCATCAATATATTTTTGGAGGGCCGCTTTATAGGTGGTGAAGGGATAACTCCCTGACCCTGCATGCTCGTCATTATGGCCGAACTGGATAAAGAGGTAATCGTTCGGCTTAATCACATTCAGGATATCATTTAAGCGTCCTTCGCTGATAAAGCTGATGGATGTCCGACCGGCAGCGGCATAGTTGGCAACTGCTACGCCAGGTTTGAAGTAGAGCGGAAGTGCCTGCCCCCAGCCACCATAGCTAATATAAGGATCAGACAAGGGAGGCTGATCGCAGACCGTCGAGTCGCCAGCGAGAAAGATGGTGACTGCATCAGCCTTAGCGATTTCGAGCCCATCGACTTTGGGGTCTGTCCAGGTAAATTGCAGGTTGAGTTGTCCATCTGCAACATTCACGGTAAATGTCTGAGTCGAAAAATGTCCTGCGCTGGTCGTCACTTTATTCAGTACAAGTCTTCCAGCCTCTGCTTTTACGGTGGTTGCCGATGTACCATCATTGTCACCTAACATGACCGTGACGTTATAATTTCCGTTGGGAAGATCAGTATTGAAGGTGAAAGGTTTACTACTGGTAATAAAATCGCCAAATAAGGTATCCGGTGCACCACGTTTAACGGCGATGAGGTTTGTGGTGCTGGCAAATCCGTAGCCGCGTGCAGCACTAAACGCTGTGGTGGGTAATACTTTCGTGTAGCCCGGTGCGGCTGCTCCGGTACCAAAATCGAATTTGTAAGGCAATGTCGGGTTTGCTCCAGATGATGCAGGTGTGATTCCAGGGCAGGTTGGTTGGTTAACATTGGTTGCGGCTGATGCCGCTGATGCATGTTTTCCCTGTGAGGTAGCAACAGGGATGAGCGCAACTAACACTGCGAGTAGAATCAAAAGTGGGATAGCAATAAGCTTCCTTGCGTTCACTGTTCAGAGTTCCTTTCTGCTGGGCTTTCTGGTTTATCTATCCATGAGAAACCATTGTTGACTCTGCTATCTCAGAATCGGATCAAGCTATACAGGGAGATTTTGAAAAACAGAGACACACAACAACACGTAGTCACTCATGTCTCTTCTTAATAGAAGATAACAAGGTTTGAGAACTTTGTCAATGACAATGACAAATGATAGATGCGGGAATGGCTGGATTTGCAGTGGCGCGAACGTAATGTGTTCTTGTCTCAATAGGGAGGCCGCTACTATACAATCTTATGATATAATTCAGCTATAATTCAGGCTCTACCTCGGAATATGTTCCGACATTTTGCTGCAAATTTAAGAAATCACTTGTTGGTGCCTGGAGACTGGTTCCACACTCGAATGGCGTTGTTGCTCTTAAATAGAGAGTATGGAGTTCTCCATGTTGCATCGGTTACATATTAAAGGGACACAATGGACATTCTGGAAACATTTTATGGACCCAATGCAGGGTACGTGTTTGATCTTTACGAACGGTATAAACAGGATCCTGCATCAGTTGATGCGGCCACGCGGGCCATTTTTGACGCGTGGTTGTCAGAGAATCAGGCGCAGCAGCCATCCACCACTTATGAGCCGGTGGGGACAGAGGCGCAAAGTCAGAACGAACCTGTATCATCAGAAGGACAGGTTCATGAGCAGATTGAGCGTGTGGTTGCAGCTTCCGCCCTGGCCCATTCAATCCGCGAACGTGGTCATCTTGGTGCCCACCTTGATCCACTGGGTAGCGAACCGCCGGGAGATTCCGCGCTCTTGTCTGAGACTCATGGTCTGAGCGAAGCCGACCTGGCGCAACTTCCTCCTGAGGTGGTGGGAGGTCATTCAGCCGAAGGGGCGAGGAACGCTCTGGAGGCTATTGACGCACTCCGTGCTATGTATTCTGGTACGATCAGTTACGAGTTCGACCAGGTGAAAAGTGCCGATGAACGGAACTGGCTGCGCGATGCTGTTGGTCTGAATCTGTATCATACCGTTCCGACATCTAAAGAGGTGCGAACACTGTTGAAGCGCCTGACCCAGGTTGAGGTTTTTGAGCGCTACTTGCAACAAATCCTCCCAGGCCAGAAACGTTTCTCGATTGAAGGACTCGATATCCTGGTGCCGATGCTTGATGAGATTATCGACGGCGCATTTGAGTCTGAGACGAAAGAGATTATTATTGGTATGGCACATCGTGGTCGGCTTAACGTGCTGGCACATGTGTTAGGGAAGCCCTATGGAGCGATATTGGCGGAATTTGCGCATGCCAGGCATGAGGAGGGCACACCACTCACTGATACTTTTGGTTTTGGTTGGACGGGCGATGTCAAGTATCACCTGGGTGCCGAAAATGTTCTACACGATGATGCGGAGGCGATGAAGGTTATTCTGGCGCCCGATCCGAGTCATCTAGAGTTCGTCAATCCAGTTATCGAAGGAATGGCGCGTGCCTCACAGGAAATACGTTCGACGGACGGCTTTCCGATACAGGATGTGGATAATGCACTGCCAATTCTTATTCATGGCGATGCTGCATTCCCCGGTGAAGGTGTGGTGGCCGAGACTCTGAAATCTCTGGCACCTGCGCGGCTACTGGGTTGGTGGAACTATTCATATTATTGCAAACAACCAGGTGGGCTTTACTACTCTGCCAGAAGACAGCCGTTCAACCCATTTCGCCAGCGACCTTGCAAAGGGATTCGGCATTCCAATTATTCATGTTAACGCGGACGACCCGCGTTCTTGCCTGACTGCGGTACGTATTGCCCATGCCTATCGCGATCAGTTTCATAAGGATGTATTGATTGACCTCGTGGGCTATCGGCGTTGGGGCCATAACGAGGGTGATGAACCGGCGTTCACTCAGCCGCGTATGTATGAAGCTATCCGCTTGCATCCTACTGTGCGTGAGTTATATGCACAGCTTGTAGAGCAGAAAGGTATTGTTGCGCATGAGGAGGCTGATGCGCTGGTGAAAGACGCCTTTGCCACCTTAGAGAAAGCGAAGCGTGAGGCTGATGAGGGTTTATATGATGTGGATGTGGATATGCACGAGAGTGATGAATGTGATGGCGATAGCTTTTTAGAGGTAACTCCTGAGCCTGTCTCTAGCGAGCGATTGAGGGAGTTTAACGAAGAATTATTGAGCTGGCCGGAAGGTTTCTCTCTCAATCCTAAACTGGCTCGTATGTTACAGCGTCGTGCCAGTACTCTTGGTCCCGAAGGTGGTATTGATTGGGGGCAAGCTGAAGCGCTGGCCTTTGCCTCTATTCTCGCCGATGGTACCTCTGTTCGTCTAACCGGCCAGGATACTGAACGGGGCACCTTCAGTCATCGACATGCTGTGCTGCATAGCCAGGATGAAGGTGAGACCTATATTCCGCTCCAGCATCTTCCTCAGGAGCAGGCATCGTTTTCGATCTACAATAGCCCGCTCAGTGAAGTAGGTGCGCTCGGTTTTGAATATGGTTATAGTGTGCATGCGCCTGAGACGCTGGTATTGTGGGAGGCGCAGTTTGGTGATTTTGCCAATGTGGCTCAGATCATCATCGATCAATTCATCGCTTCAGGACGTGCCAAGTGGCGGCAGGATTCATCTCTGGTGCTTTTGCTGCCTCATGGGTATGAGGGGCAGGGGCCGGAGCACTCAAGCGCACGCCTGGAACGCTACCTCCAACTGGCTGCTGAAGGGAACTGGCGCGTTGCGAATTGTTCTACCGCTGCGCAGTACTTCCATCTGTTGCGTCACCAGGCGGCGACGTTGCAGAGTTGTCCCCGTCCTCTGGTAGTGATGACGCCGAAGAGCTTGCTACGTCATCCATTGTCGTCTTCTCGCTTGCAAGATCTGAGCGAAGGTCACTTCCAACCGGTGATCGATGATCTCAAGGCGCGTGCCGATCCGAAGCGTATCCAGCGTATCCTTCTGTGCTCAGGAAAGATAGCTATCGACCTGCTGTCTCATGAGAACCGCACCCAGAGTGACGATACTGCTATTGTGCGCCTCGAATTGCTGTACCCATTTCCGACTGAACAATTGAAAAAGGTTCTTGCTGGCTATCCAAACGCGCGTGAAGTAGTCTGGGTACAGGAGGAGCCGCACAATATGGGAGCCTGGAAGTATGTGGTTGCACGTCTCACACCTCTTGTGGAGAATAAGTTCAAACTGAATATCATCTCGCGCCCAGATCGTTCAAGTCCTGCTGCTGGCTTCTGGGATCTGTATACAGCGGAGCAGGAGTACATCATGGCGGAAGCGTCTGGCTTATCGCTCAAGCAACCTGGAGAAGAACATGTCCGCTGAGATACGGGTACCAACATTAGGCGAGTCAATCGTTGATGCGACCATTGCCTCGTGGTTGAAAAACGAGGGTGATGTTGTACAGCGCGGAGAGACCCTCGTGGAACTGGAGACCGACAAGGTGAACGTCGAGGTCTCTGCAGAGCAAGATGGCATTTTGCAAAAAGTCGTCAAACAGGTTGGTGACACAGTTGCGGTCGGCGAGGTGCTTGGTGTGATAGGAGAGGGGACGGCAACGGCGAGTGTGAGTGATGGTGCAACTTCTACAACTTCTACGACCTCTAAAGGGAGTACAAAAGAGAAAACAGCACCTTTATCCAATGGTGCCTCCTCGACCAATAGAGTTTCTTCGGTTGAGTCCAGGCCGCAACAAACGTCGCAGATCGTGACGCATACTGGTCCCCTGCCGCCTGTACGATCAGGACCATTGGAGCCGCAGAGGCCACCATCTCCTCTGGCACGGCGCGTCGCAGCTGAGTATAATGTGGACATTGCTCAGATCAAAGGTTCCAATCCACATGGACGTGTGACGCGAGAAGATGTACTTCAGTACATGGAGCAGAATGTGCAAAAGACACCCATACAAGAGGGTACACCAGTAACAGAGGCGACCCAGCCAATGCCATCAGTACAGACCCAACGAGCAGCCGAAACGGCGGCTGCACCGCTTCCAATAACTTCAATACCCCTGGCGCTACCCGCGTCTAATGCTCGTGAGGAGCGGGTACGTATGACCCGTCGTCGTCAGACCATTGCGCAACGTCTCGTTGAAGCTCAGCATACAGCAGCGATGCTCACAACCTTCAACGAGATCGACATGAGTGCAGTTATGGAGGTGCGTGCGCGGCGCAAAGAAGCGTTTAAAGAGCGCCATAACGTCTCACTTGGCTTTATGTCTTTCTTCACCAAAGCCGTTGTTGGAGCCCTCAAAGCCTTTCCGCGCCTCAACGCGGAGATTCAAGGCAACGAGATGGTGCTCAAACATTATTACGATATCGGGATCGCGGTAGGTAGCGAAGAGGGCCTGGTGGTACCGGTACTGAGGGAAGCCGACCGGAAAGGTTTTGCCGACATTGAGCGTGAGATCGCGGACCTGGCGAAGCGTGCGCGAGAAGGGAAACTCTCGCTGCCCGAATTGCAAGGAGGAACCTTCACCATCACTAACGGTGGAGTGTATGGTTCATTGCTCTCGACTCCTATTCTGAACGCGCCCCAGGTTGGTATTCTGGGCATGCACAAGATCGAGCAGCGCCCCATTGCCCTTAATGGACAGGTAGTTATTCGCCCTATGATGTATGTTGCACTTTCCTATGATCACCGTATCGTTGATGGGAGCGAGGCTGTGCGCTTCCTGGTCAAAATCAAAGAGCTGGTAGAAGATCCAGAGACGTTGTTATTGGAAGGGTAATGCTGTTTGGGGTAAATGGGCGTAGAGAGGTGCATGATGATTGATTCTCTTGCTCTTCTGCAATTTGCTTGGAATCCATGAGGGTCTCCGTCCTTCTGGGGGGAACAGGGTAGGGGCGTCACCTTGCGTGCGCCCTGGTGGGGAACGCAGATCGTGCCTGCAAGCGGGCGCACGCAAGGTGACGCCCCTACCCTGTTCCCAATCATCTTCCTCCGCAAAGATGCAAAGCCATCTATGATGCAAGGTGATGCCTCTACGCCATTTCAAGAAGGTGATAGTAGTCTGGCGTGTGAAGACATTTCACAATTTCAACTTTCTTACGTTTTACATAATATGAGAGATAACAATCTGGCTTTACTATTTGATGAGGTACGTACTGAGCGTCTCATGTTGCGTCGTTTGCGGATAGAAGATGGCCCTGCAATGTTTGCAGTGCATGGCGATCTGGCAACCAACCTGTACAACCCTTCTGATCCCGATCTAGATCTAGTAACGAGTGAGGAAACATTACGTGAGTGGCTGCAAGGCTGGGAAAGCGAAGGATATGGTTATTGGGCGATCACACTTCAGCAGTCGGAAGATGTTCTGTCTAAGTGAGAGGGTGGTTAGCTTTAGTTCCCATACAATCAGTCTATAGCAAACGCTGGATCATGAGAACGTGTTTCAGATAGAGTTCTCGGGGGAAGGGAACGTAATGCTTCCGTGTTTCTCTCGACAGGAGGCATTTCTACCTGTATAATCAATGTGTATAAAAACGCATTGTTTTTTTCTAAAATGACCTGTTTCTGCCTATAGAATAGAAGAGATACAAGGGAGTTTCTGAGGTCGAGAGAGGCCATTGAGAACCACTCTAATCTAACGAGACGAATTGCAGTTTGTGATGATGGTAGGACGGCAGGAACAGAGGGAGTCATCGGGTTTATGCAACCAGGAAACAATTATCCTCGTCCGGCGGGTAACAGCGATGAGATGGATAAGCTGGTCGGCAAAGAGCTGGGCCAGTTTCGCATTGTTGAACGCATCGGTGCGGGTGGAATGGCGACTGTCTTCAAAGCATACCAGCGTACCCTTGATCGTTATGTAGCGATCAAGGTTTTGCCATCCTATCATGCCCAGGATCCCGTCTTTGTGAAGCGTTTTATTCAGGAAGCTCGTTCGGTTGCGAAACTGGCTCATCCAAATATAGTGCAGATTTATGATTTTGGTGAGCAGGACAATATCACCTATATCGTAATGGAATACGTCGATGGGGGAACATTGAAGGATCGCCTGAAGAGAGCGTTGCCACCGGCTGAGGCTGTTGATTTCGTTTTACAGGCGGCGGAAGGTCTGGATTGCGCCCATCGTAATGGAATTGTGCACCGGGATGTGAAGCCGGCCAACATGTTGTTGCGCAAGGATGGGCATCTCTTGCTCTCAGACTTTGGGATTGCCAAATTACTTGAGACGACGACTAACTTGACGCGCGTGGGTACGGGTATTGGCACGCCTCAGTATATGTCGCCTGAACAGGGGACGGGCCAACCAGTGGATCGTCGTAGCGATATTTATTCATTAGGTATCGTCCTGTTCCACTGTTTAACGGGGCATGTGCCCTACAATGCCGATAGTCCTCTAACGATAACCGTGAAGCATCTGCACGATCCGTTCCCGGTCGAAAAGATGACTGTGGAGAACAATGTACCCGAACCGATAGTGCGGGTCGTATTAAAGATGACGGAGAAGCAAGCCCAGAATCGCTATCAGTCGGCGGATGTGCTGGTGGATGCTTTAACCAGTGCACTGGCAGCCTCAAATCTGGCGATGCCGCGCTGGCGTGGTGGTATTCCATCAATTGCCTCGTCGCTTGATGCATCCTCTGGGGCTCTTCCAAGCGTATACGGAGGGTCTCAGGGAAGCCAACCTGGTTATGGCAGTAGTCCACAGCTATCACAAGGACAGCCTTCTCATGCAGGTGTACCATCTGCAAGGACGATTACTCGCTTCCGTTGTGGGGCAGCCAATCCAGGTTCGCGTCTTTTCTGCACAACCTGCGGCGATGATTTGTCGAACAAGCGAGCTAATTATGATCGCTATGTAGGACCAAATGGGCGTCCGATCCTCGCACGTCTCGTGGTTCAGAATGGATTGATGGCCGGGCGTTCATACCGTTTTCACCAGGATGTGACGACGATTGGGCGCATAAACGGCAATGACCTGGTGATCTCAGAACGTACGGTCTCGCGTCGTCATGCGCGGCTCTGGTTCGCTGAGGGTTGCTGGTACCTGGAAGATCTACAGAGTGCTAATGGGACACTTGTGAACAACATAAGAATTTTCCAGCCAGTCGTATTGAACGATGGTGATATCATCAATTTTGGCGATGAAGTTGTTGTTTTTAACATAGCCTATGGCCCATAAGCCATTTTAGGAAGGACAGATTATGAGTTCCATAAATCCAGCCGTACAGGTTGCGCAGCAGTTTATGCTGGGCGGTGCGGTGAAGCAAAATCATGCACTTGAGCATGCGACAATTGTTTTGCTCTCCAAAAAATATCCTGATGTACGTCTCTCTGGTATCTCGTTCGCGTCCGGTTTCTTCGTGTTTGGTGAACTGCCGACCGAAGCAATCCTTCCCACGGCCCAGGAGGCGCTCAATCTTTTACGCACGACAAGCCCGGAACTGGCCGTCCATGAGCGTTGTGGCACCAATCTAGCAGTGTCCGCAATGTTGACAGGACTCTCAGCTATGGCCGTTGCTAAGATGCGCCGTCCGTACAGTACGGTCAACAATGTTATTCTTGCCTCAACGGCTGCTCTAGTACTTGCTCGTCCGCTTGGTCTGCAGGTGCAACGCTTTGTCACTACGCAGACGCCCAACTCGTCGATGCGTATCATCAAAGTCACGCCGCGTACCATCTTTGGGTCTCCGGCTCATTTTGTGAGCACGGATAATCCTGATGCCGCCGGGCTGTTTTCGTAATAGGTAGAGATTGTGACCACACGGGTTTATCAATGTATCCGTTGATCCGCAAAGGATGAAATCAGGGTTGGAGGCACGGGCTTGTTCGCTCCACTCACCGCGCCCCTACAATTGGGGGAAGCAAAGGGAGTCCGTTAACGCGTAACACCTCATTGTAGGGGCGCGGTGAGTGGAGCGAACAAGCCCGTGCCTTGACACCGCCGTAGATATTTTTTACTAGAAACATGGAAAGTGGGGTTCCTTAATATGGACATAGAACGATATAATTTTCTAGTCGAGACTTCCTGGTTAGCTGAGCATTTGCAAGATCCACATCTGCGCATCGTAGATATGCGTGGGTATGTGCGTATGGTGGAGGGAAATGGTGTTCAGGATGCAGAGTATGTTGGCGCACGCGAGGAGTACGAACAGGGCCATATTCCAGGGGCGCTCTATATTGATTGGAGTCGTGACATCGTTGATCCTGATGACGAGGTTGAGGCGCAGATTGCGCCTCCCGAACGTTTCGCGCAAATGATGGAGCAGCAAGGTATCGGCGATCAACATCTGGTCGTGGCATACGATGCTCATCCAGCTTCGCAGTTTGCCACGCGTCTGTGGTGGGCTTTGAACTACTATGGTCATGGCCAGGTGGTGGTCTTGAACGGTGGATTTCCCAAATGGCAGCGTGAGCAGCGTCCGTTAGAGACACGTATTGCTGCGTATCCACCTGTCACATTTACGCCACAGGTACAGCCACAATTGCGTGCTACGGCTGAGGAGGTGTTAACATATCTCAATCAGAGCGGGGTCAAATTAATTGATGCACGAGACATCGGCCAATATTCAGGCAGAGTTGTAAGGGGCGAGGGGCGTCCAGGCCATATTCCAGGGGCGCTTAATATTCCACGCGAGGAGTTGATCGATCCAGTGAGCGGGACGTTTCGCAGCAATGAGGAATTGGCGCATGTTTTCTCTGAAGCGGAGATTGGGCCCGATGAGCATATTGTAGCGTACTGCAATGGTGGTGTTGCTGCGACCTCGGTCCTCTTTAGCCTTGCAATGCTGGGGTATCCCAGGTTGACTAACTACGATGGATCGTGGAACGAGTGGGGGAAGCGGCAGGATTTGCCGACGGAAGTCTAAAGCATTTTTGGCTACGAGAAGAAACAGGCTATGCACGAATTTTCGACAAACAGACACAGGAAGATTCCGAGGAGCAAGGGCAGGACGAGTTGCTTGATCTCAATGAGGTCATGCGGGCCTTTGGTATTAATGAGTGGACGAATTTCGGACCGGTGGAGTCCACTCATGCGGAGAATTTAAGTTTGCTTGTTGATGTGCAGGAGCAACGATATGTGCTGCGTGAGCGACCAGAAGGTCTGGTGGGTGAAGATCCGCAGCATCGCTATAATTTCCAGCGCTATCTGCAGCAGGCTGGTATCCCTGTGCCTGAGTTGCGATCTACTCTCCAGGGGGAGCCAGCGGCAATCTTTGGTGATGATTCTTTTGAACTGCAACAATGGATCGCAGGCGAACCTTTCAGTACGTCAGACCGGCGCAGTTTAAATTGGGTTGAGTCTGCAGGTACGATGCTTGGTCGCCTGCACGATGCTTCGCGACGGTATAGTGGGCATCGACATTCCTGGCCTTCAGAGGCGCATGTAGGAGCTATTGTGCAGAGCTATCTCAATCTTGCACGTAGCAAGTCTGACAAGATCGGAGTCCTGGCCGTCGCCTCTGCCCTTGCCAATTGGGCTGATCAATGGGAAGCTGTTCTCCCGGCTGCTATGATGTCAATTGGAGCGGGAAAAAGTTCTCTGCCTGAATTTCATATTCATGGCGATTATCATGCCCTCAATCTACGTTTCGATGATGCGGGCGTCACGTCGGTAATGGGGCTGGAGGCATCGCGTTGGGAGAAGCGCATTTTTGAAGTTGCCTATGCCCTCTTTTATTTTAGTGCGCTCCAATGGAATCCGGGCGAAAACCTGACACGACCTCTTGTGAAGCGAGGCTTTGAACCTGAACGGGCCCGCCATTTCTTGCAAGCCTATGCTGAAGTCTATCCACCGGTACGAGGTGAGGCAGCACTGCTGGGTGATGCTCTGAGCCTGGTTGCTCCTATAGCCACCATTAATGGACCGCTTGAAGATCTGTTTTATGTGCAGGAGAAGTTCGACGAAACGTTGATCGAGGATATCATGGAACGCCTCTCGTGGGCGGCTTCTCTGCCAGCCTGGTTGGCGCGTGTACGGCGTTCTTTTTCTGAAATGTGGGGATGAGGGCATCTATCAGCCATAGGCACTCTGGAAGCGCTCTACGCATGATGGCTGATGAGGAGCAATACAAGTGTGAGTATTATTACAAGAATGACGAGAAGAGAAATAAGCACTCTCGGAGAGATGTTGAGACTTGATGAAGAGGATGGAGCATTGTTTCTATTTGTAGCCGATCTATTGGTAGCTGTTCCTTGAGAAGAATTTCCATTAAACATAGTATTTTGTCCGGAATATGCTGAAGATGCCGGGGTAGCAGATGAAGTTGCGAACTGCTGTACCTGTAATCCTGCATTGCTCACCGGAGATGATGAGGCCGGGCGACCCGGTGTGGAAGAAGGGTTATTGATACCTGTTGGCTTCATCTGCGTAGGATGTGACGATGGCGTAATCACAAATGTCTGATCTGGCGAGATGGCATTAGCGCTATTTTTTGCATCGAAACCCTGGTTTTGTGCCGAACCTCCTAATGGGGTTCCACAGCGTGGGCAGAAAGCGCTTTGTTGAACGAGAGCTGCACCACACCTGGGGCAGGTACCTGCCGGTGGTGTTGCTACAGATGGAGAGGGAGGTGAAGATACTTGCATCCCCGGCCCTCCCTGGTTGTTTTTCTCTTTTGCAGCCTGGAGCGCATCATACAGTTCTGCAAGGTCTGGCTGAGTACTGTTCGGATCGAGTGGACGGGATGTGCCAGGTGGAGGGGTTGGTTGTGGAAGCGCTTTCATCACCTGCTTAAGGTCATTGGCAAAATCCGCTACATGGAGATAGCGATCTTTTGGTTTTAGTGCCATAGAGCGTTGGATGATGCGGTTCAACTGGTTGAGCAGATCTGGCGGTAATATGCCTAATTGTGCAAGGTGCTTTGAATGACGTGGCGCTGGCTTCGTCGGCTTGGTCACGCCCAATCTGAACTGGCGTAGTTCATTGGCTTCAGGATTATTTTCTGGTGGATTGCTCGCGAGTTGTTCCTGCAATGAGGGCAAGTCTGGACGACCTTGCTGTGCGGCCTGATTACGTGTTGAGACGCTGGGTGGCTCATGGGCTGTCAATGCAAAATAAAGGGTGCCACCCAATGCGTACACATCCGAGCGTGTGTCGGTACCGGAACCGCCTGGATACTGTTCTGGCGGAGCATAGCCGGGTGTACCCTGGTGCCGGATAAAGAAGAGTGTGCGAGCACCATCAGCGGATGCTTTCGCGTTCCCCAGATCGACCAGGATCGCCGTTCCATTGGAGGTAATGCGAATGTTGTCCGGTTTAATATCGCGGTGGATGACAGGTGGATGTTGAACATGCAGAAACATCACGGCATCGCAGATAGAGAGTATCCAGCCCATGATCTGCCCGATGGGCACGATCTCGTTACGTTGTCGTGCGATGCGAATGATATCGGTCAGGTCATTGCCTTCAATATAATTAAGCACAACATAATAGCGCCCACGTTCGATAAAAGCATCCAGGAATGCAGGGAGGTTGGGATGATGTAACTGGCTAAGCACTGTTGCTTCATGTTTCAGTTGTTCCTGAGCGCTGGCACCAGAGACTAAATATTCTTTCAGAGCATACTGTTGGTTGTTTGCCAGGTCCATACCGAGATAGACGTGTCCAAAGCCTCCGCTGCCCAGGACGTGCTCGATACGATAGTGTCCGTGGAGTATGGTACCTGACGGAACTGTTTCTATCATAAGACATCGCAGCGTAAATACCCCAGTGTATCAGACCAGGTAGGGAACGCCGCCTCTCCTTTCCCGTTGCCCGGCAACACCCCCTTGGGGGAGAAGCACGGAGATGAACCAGCGCTCCTTGATGCTGCACTCCTTGACATCCTCCCCATGCCTCGAAGGGCAGGGGATTTCTCTTTTCACAAAGAGGGTTTCCTGTTTCATCGTATTGTGCGAGATCAGGCTTTCACCTTTCCCGTCTTACCGACACTCCGCAGGCTGTTGCGACTAGCCTAGCCGCCATGTCTCATGGGTGTCGAGACGGTTCTAGTTTACCACACCCAGGGACTGAAGGGAAGTAGTATGGTGCTTTCGTGGTTTCAGCTCTGGCCCTTCTCGCCCTGTCTGTCAGGAACGTCTTTTATCCTCACGTGTGCATCACAGATGTTTTTCGGGCGGACAGATAAAAAATATAAGGAATAGCTCTCAAGGTGCAATCACCACTAGACGTTGCCTGGTCTTGTCTGCTTGCCAATCATTATACAGTATCAGAAAATGATGTCAAATGTGATCGGTACATTTTTCATAGCAACGCTTGCTTTCCTTTCTTAACAAACGTTTGTATCATCAGTTTCTAGTGCATGGATATTTGATGCTGCCAACGGTAGGATATTTGTCTGCTTGTCGCTGGCTTGCAACACGAAAAAAGTGCAATTCTTCTATCCTTCAGGTAGAGGATGGTGTGGTGGGGGTGATGGTGAGAGGCGTGCCTGTGAAAGGAAGGCCCAGTCATTTTGCTTACAGACGCGCAGATAGGTATAGGTTTCTGCAAGTTGCACTCCGGGAACCTTATAGAGCTTTTCAGTCAAAAAATTCAAGAAATGGTCATTATCGCGGCATACCACTTCGGCCAGGAGATCGAAGCGACCAGTGCAGAGAATGAGATAGATCACCTCATCGAACTCGGCGATCTCGTGGACGACTTCCATCAGACGTTCGCCTGCGACGCGAATGCCGATCATGCTTGCCATAGAGAAGCCTAGTTTTACCGGGTTGGTTACAGCCACGATCTGCATCACCTCAGTGTTAATCAAGTGAGACACGCGTTGGCGGACACTGGCTTCAGAAATACCCAGGTCGGCGGCTATTTTCGTGAATGGTCGCCGCCCATCTTGTTGCAGAGCCTCAATGATGCGCTGGTCGATCTCGTCTATTGTATTTTTTGTTGTTTGCAGGTCCATGTGTGCCCAATATTACCACGTCAAGAGGGATTGTGCAATAAGTGGAATGGCTGAATTGTAGAGATATTGAAATGGTGGTACAATCAGCAAAATGCATCTTTCTACAGAAGGAGCTTGCTATGGAGACAGCGGAGTCCTCAACTCATCCCCTGGTGATCCTCAATCCCTATGCCAATCGTGGCAAAATACACGCTTATCGAGCCTTACTGCACCCTTATATAGAGCAAGAGCAGGCCGAATATGTCGAAACCAGTGGGCCTGGAGAAGCGTATGATCGTGCTGCTCATGCTGCAGATGAAGGGCGTTCTGTGGTTATTGCAGGTGGAGATGGCTCGGTTCACGAAGTAGTGAATGGTATTCTATCTACCGGCAAGCGCGTCCCGTTGGGCATTATTCCAGCTGGTTCCGGCAATGATTATGCCTGGCATGCCCTCAATTTGCCACGTGATCCTGCGGATGCTATAGAACGAGCCTTTCACGGACGAGTGGTCGAGATGGACGCGGGACGCGTCAATAACCGTTTTTTTGTCAATGCATTTGGCGTTGGATTGGATGCGAATATTGCCGCTGCAGCCAATCGACTGAAAAAGTTCCCTTTTATGAGTGGGTCGCGGCTCTACTATACTGCCACACTTCAACAGTTATTGTTCGGTTATTCTCGCTGTCCCTGGCTGAAGTTTCACCTGGATGGCGGCACCTATGAGCAGACAGTAGAGAAGCGTTATGTTTTGCTAACGGTAAGCAATGGATCAACGTATGGTGCAGGGTTCCATATCAATCCAGGTGCAGATCCTGGAGATGGCCTTTTTGATGTCTGTGCCATTGATTACGCGCCTCTGCTACGAGCGCTGAAATTGCTGCCTGTTGTCAAGAAAGGTGAGCATGCCAATCTACCAGAGGTGACGTTCTATCGTGCCAAAACGGTGCGTATTGAGAGTAGAGATACAGTAAATATGTTGATGGATGGCGAGACGGATAGCGGTACTTCTTTTGCTGCGCAGATTATGCCGGGGGCGTTGCAGATACGAGTATGACACGCTTACATCCATCAGCGTTTGGCGACAAATGCCGAAGGGCAGAGATGCGCCAGCGTACACTTCTCACATGCTGGATTGCGTGCATAGCAAATAGCACGTCCATGAAAGATCAACAGATGCGAGAGATCAAGCCAGTCTTTATGGGGAGTAATACGTATCAGATCCTGTTCGACTTTGACTGGATCGTCGTTTTTTGTCCAGCCAAAGCGTCGTGAGAGGCGACCGACATGTGTATCGACTACGAAGCCTTCTACGATGTTGAAGCCATTGCCCAGGACAACGTTGGCAGTTTTGCGTGCGACCCCTGGCAGAGTGAGCAGGTCCGTCATCGTATGTGGAACTTCGCCTCCATAGATAGTGAGGATACGCTGGCAGGCCGCGCGAATATTTTTGGCTTTGTTGCGATAGAAACCAGTCGAGCGGATATCCTGTTCCAGTTCTTCAGGATTTGCATAGGCGAAATCTTCGACGCTGCGATACTTCTGGAATAACGTTTTTGTCACGATGTTGACGCGTTCATCCGTACATTGCGCCGAGAGTTGTGTCGCGATCAGAAGCTCTAACGTGTTGGTGTAATCGAGCGTACAGGTCGCTTGCGGGTAGAGGTGGCGTAGTTCGGCGCTAATCGCGTTGACTTGCTCTGCCGAGCCCGGTTGGGGTTCAGTGTAAATTGAGGGGCCTTGCGTTTCCATCGGTGGCTTTGTTTATATATCCTTCCTGGAAGGTGCTTTTTGTTCGCGTAATAGTTCACGCAGAGCGTCGGCCTGACCACGGTTCCACGCTGCGGAATGAACTTCTGATCCCACGACGGGGAGTGAGCTTTTATCGCGAATGAAAGCAGCCCGTTCGCGCTGGATAATTTCATGGACTAATTGACGGTCGGTGAGGTGCCAGCCGCGTAGCTTTGCGTGGTCAGCGAAACGCATCACTAGCGCAAAGCCTGCGCGATAATCTCGCTCTTCGGTAGTACTTTGTAGAGGCGTATCTTGCATTACGCTGCCTTTCGTTGCTGGTCAGGAGATAGGATAGAATTTACATTACTTCTCCCTTGAGTATGTCAGAAAAAGCGTTCTACGTCAAGCGAGTAGGCAGAAATGGGGATGTTGTAATCATGCGTAAGGTTGCCCGAGCAAGTCTACACATGATTACGGCGTAGCACTTCATATATAGCCTGTGTGCCAGATTTTATGGCTTCAGGAGGGACACGCTCATCGGCAGCATGGACCGTCTCCAGGAAGTTAAAATTCTCAGGGAGATTCAGGGGTATGAAGCCATACGTCTGAATACCCAGTTGTGAGAAGAAGCGTCCATCGGTAACGACCGGCATAAGAAATGGAATGGGGATGCAATCAGGATCGGCCTCCTGCAGGATGGTACTCAGCGTTTCGAACAGGCCCATGTTCGCTTCAGAAAAGCCCGGACTGTAGCGTGTAATTTCGAGTTCGGCCTCGTTGCCAATGATCTGGCGTAATTCGGTTAGCATATCGTCGGGGCTGAAACCAGGCAAGAGGCGGCTATCCATCTCTACAATGATCTCACTGGGGATGACGTTGATTTTGCTACCTCCGTGCACAATGGTGGCATTGACCATGTTACGTAGAATTGGTTCAAAGAGCCGTTGATGGACACCGAGTGTATCAAGTGCGCTATCGGTCTGGGTTGGATCGAGCATGCGTTTAAACTGAGCGCCAACCGGGCCGGGGAGTGTAGTAGAAAGTGTTTCCAGCATCTGACGCGGAATTTCGGTAATATGCACTGGCAAGCGATTCTGATCCAACTGTTGTAGGAGGCGTCCCAGTTTCGCGCTGGCACCACCGCGCATGGGGAGTGAGGCATGACCACCAGGACCACGCAGCGTTGCCTTCATCCAGCAGACCTGCTTTTCAAGTACCTGGATCAGATAGAGCTTTTTCCCTCCGATATGAATGCTGAAGCCGCCGAATTCTCCCAGGGCATAACGGATATCCTTAAACAGATCGGCGTGGTGTTCAACCAGGTATTGCGCGCCCTCGATGCCGCCTGCCTCTTCGTCGCTGAGAAGGGCAAGCACAATATCGCCAGGGAACTCAGTCCCTTCAGCTTTTGCACGCATTAAGGCAGAGATCATCATTGCCACGCCGCCCTTCATATCCAGTGTGCCTCGGCCCCAGAGGTAGCCATCAGTAATCTTTCCTGAGAAGGGAGGATGTTGCCATGTCTGTCCAGATGTAGGTACAACATCGACATGGCCCTGGAGCAACAGAGGTCTGGCATCTCCCCGACCCTTCAAGCGCGTAACGAGGTTAGGGCGTGCGGGATCTGGTCCCAGGAGCAGCGTTTCAAACCCCGCTTCCGTGAGCAACGTATTAATATAGTGAATGCATTCGGCTTCGTTGCCAGGTGGATTGGTTGTATCGAATTGAATGAGACGTTGTAGTAGTTCAACAGGGCGTTGGTAGATAGTTATATCGTTATGGTGGGAAGATGTGGACATGTTTTTCTCCAGGTCTACTTCTAGGAATTATCGGTTTGTGTCATTGTAACACCTGGGAGAGGTGTTGACGATTTCTGGTGGTAGCTTTCTATGGGGGCAGCCTGGATGAGTCGCGCTATGATGAACGTTCGTGGTAATACTGTGATGTTTGCTCTTACGCGTAAAGGTGTCTATAATCAAAGTGACAGGTCTCTAGCTTCAACTTTAAGCTCTGACTCAATAAAATCAGGGAAGGGAATAATCCGTGGCGAACACAAAACGTACGTATGTACAGGTAGATGATGAGCAGCAAAAAAAGCTCAAGAAGAATGCGATAGCCAGCGCACTGCGAGTAACTAGTGATCGGAAGCGCGGTCTACGCGACTTTGGAGTTGGTGCCCTGAAGAATTTGCCTGGCAGTATTGCGGTCGTTCAGGCGTTTATGAAGGCTGTGAATTGGAAAAAAGCACAGAGCGAAGTGCTTGAAGGCTTGAATAACACGGTTGTAATCGTCGGTCAACCTAATTCAGGGAAAAGTACGCTCTTCAATAAACTGAAGGGTCAGAATTCTCTCCTGTTTCACCCCAGGTTGGCACAACGAAGACATTAGTACGTACTGATTTTGGTCCATTTACACTGGTAGATACTCCTGGACATCTGCCGAGCGTAATGGAGAGTGGAATGGACCAGGCCAGCGTCATCGTGTTTTTGATTGATGCGTCAAGCGGGTTGCAGGCGGAAGATCGTGAATTGTATGAGACGATCAAGAAGCTGAAGAAGCCAACCATTATCGTAGCAAACAAGGTCGATACCTTGAAGGGCGGCGAAGGAGGCGATCAGTTTGCGACAGAGGTTGCAGTAATGCTGAGCGCGGTTGGTGTCATTCCCATCTCTGGAAAGACAGGCGCGAACGTCGTCGAAGAGCTAATCCCGGCCATTATTGAAGCAAGCCCGGAGGCAGCGCTGGCGATAGGACGCGAACTTCCAGCATTCCGGCGTCAAGCGGCACAGAAAATCATTCGCAACGCAACACTACTCACCCTTACAGCGGGTCTGGAGCCGATCCCCTTCATCGACATTCCCATTATTCTGGGAGTGCAGGCTCGCCTTGTATTGAAGATGGCTGCGCTCTATGGCGAATTGATGGATGACAGCAGTGCCAGAAAACATGCACGAGAGCTGATTGCGGCGATGGTTGGAGGACTGGGCATGCGCTACGTCGCTGAGCAGGCGGCCAAGCTTGTTCCTTTTGGTGGAGATTTTGTCGCGGGAGCCATCGCAGCAGCTTCCACCTGGTCGATGGGCGAAGTCGTGCTTGAGTATTATGAAGGTGGCAAGAAGATTAAACCGAGCCGCCTGCGTCAGCTCTATGTGGATTTTTACCATCGTTTCCGGCGCGAAAATAAAATACAGGAGCTGCGCCGTGAGATCGCTGAAGAGAGCACTCCCCCGCCGGCCCTACCAGAGCCGCGCGAGAAAGTGCTGGAGGAAGGGACGGCTTAAAACGCTCTATGCAGTTTCCGTATGAACATTATGAAACATTACCTGTAGTACCTGAAACCTACTATCCAACGGGTGAAGAAGTACATGCTCGTTGGATATTTCAAACACTTGACAATGCTGGCAAACTATTGGGCGAGTTACTTAACACGCCTTTGCCAGAGATGGAAGTGCTACTGGTTGCTACGAATGATTGGCCGCTAGCCCCCCGTGATGAATCAGAGGAGAATAGTGACCTTCTGCCTTACTGGACAAATGTAAGCTCACCAGGAGTGCTGGTAGTGCCGGTCGAGGTTGCTTCTGTTTTTGGTGAGCCGACGCAGGAGAAACTGGCCTTTATGCTTTATCAGGCATTGACGCTGGCTTTCCTGGAAAATGATCCGCGTCCCTGGCCTGATGACTATCCTTTATGGGCGGACGAGTGGCAGCTCAAGTTTGCCGCGCTCTGGCTTGCGCATCGCCTTGATAGCGTGCAGGGGGTAGTGAATAAAGACCTGCGCGAGGAATACGTTGACATTTTTGAACCTGAAGCGGATGGCAAAACGCCAGTTACTGTGCGTGGCTTTGACTGGTTTGAGGACACTCTTCCTGAAGATTATCTGAGCTACGAATTGTTGCTGGAACAATTTGCTGCCGATCTGCTGGATAAGTACGAAGCGGATGTGCTCCCACGTTTTCTAGAGTTGTATCGTAAGGAGCGTGCAGTGTTGCTCAGTGACGATGTGACGAATATGCTGGCTTCGGTGCTTGGTGTGGGTGGTGAGGAGTGGTTGGAAGACCTCGTTTATTTCTAAGATACATCTCATAATTAGGAGATACGTGCAAAAGAGGTAGGGCGTGATAAATCTGGCCCCTACCTCTTTTGTTAAGGTACATTGTCCACCATGTCATCCACCTGAGTATTTGCATCTGAAGATCTATTTGCCTCGTGCCTAATATTAGGAATGAGATACTATATTTAGAAAGGAGAATCGCTGAAAAGCTGTACAAGTAAACAGGAAACCAATGCATGTTCTTCAAGTATTTTCATCTGCCACAAAGGAGAGGCAAAAAATGATTTATGGCGAGAAATTCACCCGGCGGTTTCTACCAATGTTTCTGTGTATAATGGTCATGCTGCTGGCGGTGCCGACAACGGCAGTCCAGGCACAATCGGTTAATCGCTCGGGTGCAGCGAGCCTGAGCCCCACACTCTCAGTCTCAAGCCAGCTCAGCCAGCGACGCTACGTTGCTGCTGGTGATCGAGCCTACGAATTGGGTAGTGAGGATGGTCGTTACCCGGCTATGGGTTTTCACACGCGCGGCGAGATGGGTGGCATCTGGTCTCCTTCGATTAAGCTGCTTGATGGTATCTGGTTTGGTGTTAATGGGCAGTGGATCGGCCCGGCGACGAGTTTCACCTCAGGCTTCGGCTATGTACAGATGGCGTTGCCGACGACGGACGGCGTGCAAGTCACCCGCACCGACTTTGCCCCAGATGGACGGCGTGCCGTCGAGTTCGGACTCACGCTCACAGCGTCGCACTATACAGCGCTTCATCTCAACGTCGACGCTCATTCCGAACTCATGAGTGCGTATCCCTGGGGTTTCACCACACCCGATCAGACACAATTCAACCTCCCCGATACCGCAACGTTCAACGGCCACCAGTTGGTCTTCAGGGACGTTGGGACACCTCCAGTTGCCCATGCCACATTCCACGATCGGGCGGCCATCGTTGGTGCGACTGGCCTTACTCCGATCTCTGGGACGACTGGTAGCGCGTTTCGTGGACCGCAGGATCCCCCAGTGATCTGCCCGGTATCCTCAGAGCCAGACCAGTTTCGATGCGACGACACAGCCTATGGCAAGGGAACAGGCGGCGAACTGACCTACGAACTCAAGCTGCAAGCCGGGACCAGCCGGACAGTCTGGTTCACAGTAGCTGGTTCAGATCAGGGCCTCTCTGCTGCTCAGACTGAGTATCAAGCTGCGAGTGCATATCCGGCTGGCGAACTACGGGCCAAAGTTGCTGTCCGCCATATACTGAACAATCAGACACAGGTGTCGCTACCGGCTGATCCTACACTTGCCGCTGCAGTCACGTGGAGCAAGCAGAACCTTGCTGACCTCACACAGCAGGCCAACAACGTGAACATCCGTCCGACCGAGGAGGGCACTCAATATCCTGCGCCAGTCGGATCTCTACCGAGTATCCGTTTCGAGGGGGCAGGCTTCCCGGATTACCCGTGGATGTTTGCAACCGACCAGGAGTACACCATATATGCTTTGCTGGCTGCCGGGCAATTTGCCACTGCTGAGGACGGCCTGCGTTCGCTTGCCGAGGTAAGTATCATCGCTAACAAGAACTCTGGCAAGGTTGTGCATGAGACTGTCAGCGACGGCTCAGTATACTACGGATTGAACGATGAGGCGGGTGATATCGACGAGACTGCCAAATTTCCGACAGCGGTAGCGACTGTGTGGCGCTGGACGGGTGACGCGCGTTTCCGCGATGAGCTGTACGCGTTCAGCGTGCGTAACATGCAGTACCTGGTCAACCTGACCCGCTCCGATGACGACTTGTGGCCGGATGGTTCCGGCAACGTCGAGTCAAGTGCGCTAGGAGCCGAGCCCGTCGATGTCGCGGTCTATATGATCCGTGGTCTACTTCGATCTCGCTGACATGGCGGCGAGTAAGCATGATGTAACGACGGAACATTGGGCTAGGAGCCACGCCACGGCGATGGAGCGTGCCTTCCAGAATGCCTGGTGGCTGCCGAGCATCCCCCAGTACGCCGACTTGCTCACCGATCCAGGCAATCAGCCGCTCATGCAGCGGTGGTGGACCGGCGTCACCCCGATAGAGGCTGAGCTATATCCAGGTGGAGTGTCACAACCAGGACTCGCGCCAGTGGCAGATGCACTCCCGGCGCTCGCGCTGCGCGAGACCTCTTGCTATTCAGGGCAATGGGGTATGTACGTCGAAGGCAGTCCAGGATGCGATTTTGGTACCTATCAGGGCAAGACACAGCAGGCGTATACCCTCAACACCGGAGTAATGGCCGTGGCGCTCGGCAACTATGGCTTGCTTGGCCCTGGTCAGCAGCAGCGCTACACTGATGACCTGGCACAACTCCAACTTGGTGCAGTTGCCGAGCAACCGGGGATGATGCCGGAGATTGGTCCGTCGCCTGATTTTATTGCGAATATAGACCAGCCGTTCAACGAGCGCTCTTCGCTTGAGCAGGCATGGGGTACCTATGGGGTATTGTGGCCCGTTGTGCACCAGCAACTTGGGGTCGACCCTCAGCTCGGCAATGATCTGCTTGAGGTGCTCCCAGCCGTCCCGCCAGGTCAGGCGACCGTCTCGGGAACCGCCATCCGTGTTGGCACAGGCCTGATCGATGTTATGGCTACGCACACAGGCAATACCTGGACGACTATAGTGAAGTCCCGGCTCACCTGCGCTCTGCATGTTGGGGTAACCCTACCAGCTGGTAGCACCATTCACAGTGTGATGCTTAACGGCTTGCCGAGAGCTTATACAGTGCGTGATAGCAACTCCGGACGCCAGGTGTTTGTCTCCACTACTTGTGGGTCTGCCTCTCAGGTGAAGGTGATCGCCAATTGAAGTAGGGGCCATGTTTACGGCGCCCAGGTGTGTTCAATGCATTTATGGTGCGTGACACACCTGGGCGCCGTAAACATGGCCCCTACTTGAAAAAGAGATGGCGAGAGGAGTATACTTGCCTGAAAAAAGGGGTGATAGCTATGTTTCAGCGTGTCGCAATTATTGGACTTGGACTTATTGGTGGATCGCTGGGGCTTGCGTTACATAAAGCGAAAGCAGCCCAGGAGGTCGTGGGTCACGACCTGGGGAAAGGCGTGAGTGATCGTGCACGTAAAATTGGAGCTATCGATGCCGCCTATAATAGCCTTGCAGATACCGTGCGTGGAGCTGATCTTATTATATTCGCAACTCCGGTGGGAGCGATGTGTGCACGATTACAAAATAGTGCACCATATCTGACTGCAGGTGCCGTCGTAACCGATGTAGCAAGCACAAAAGCACAGGTCATTAGCTGGGCTGAAGAGTTCTTGCCTTCCACAGTATCCTTCGTAGGTGGGCATCCAATGGCAGGAAAAGAGGTGAGTGGAGTTGAAGCGGGAGATGCAGACCTGTTTAGAGATCGTATTTATTGTCTGACTCCTACGCCACGAACCAAACCTGCTGCCATCGAAAAAGTCTCGATCCTGGTGGAAAGTATAGGTGCACGCATACGCTTTCTGGAGCCTGCTGAGCACGATGGACAGGTAGCGGGTGTCAGTCATCTGCCATTTCTTGCTTCGATTGCCCTGGTCAATACTGTTGCCGAGGGGGGAGCGTGGGAGGATGCATCCTTGCTGGCGGCAAGTGGTTTCCGCGATGTATCACGCCTGGCGGCTGGCAGTCCCGAGATGTACCGTGATATCTGTCTGACGAATAGCGAAGCTATTGCACGCTGGCTGGATGGGTATATTACCTCTCTGCAAGCACTGCGTACACGTATTGCCATGCATGATAAAGGGTTGGACGAAACATTTACCCGAGCCCGGCAGGTGCGCCAGCAGTGGCAGGCATCTTATGGGAACGAGAAATAGGTAATATGGATCAGATTCTCTTGACAGCAAACGCAATGTGTGGGAGAATACTGGAGCTAAAGGAAAAGGCAATCATTGAAAGCTCCTTATGGGGCTGGAATGAGACAATCAGGTAGTTATCCCATAACCCTTGACAACTCTGTCAAGATATGGCATAGTATCAAAGCCGCTACGAGAGACAATCACCGTGCTCCCCTGTGAGTAGGTGCTCCTGTCCAGACGCACGCTTGTAGCCTGTGCCACGCTAATGTGGCTCCTCAGGGATTACCAATCACCCTCTGTCACACACAGAAAGCCCTTCGCGGTTTTCCTGTGGCCTTTTTGGCCTCATGGGACCTCGTTGTCCCTTCTGGTGACAGCGATAAACCAGGGAACGGAGATTTCTGAAGTCAAGAAAAATTCGTCAGAAAACCTCTTGACATCGTGCGAAAGATATGCGATACTACGTCTACAGTACACAAACGAACGATATGAGTCGTTTGAACGCAGAACACCAAAGAGCAGCAATGCTCGTAGGTTTCTCTGCCACTGCTACCTTAACAATTGAAGAGTGGAAAGCAGAACAAGCAAACTGTTTGTCAAGCAGTTTTCTGTCAACCCTTTTCCCGCCTCAAGCAAGGGGGGAAGAGATATTAATCTGCGAATCAAGTCAAGTAACAACAACAACGTAACTTGGCCATGGTCGCAACTCAACATGCTTTTTTGTAGGCTCCGACGTGGGTCTATGATATAACAACTGGATGGCGAGTTTGATCCTGGCTCAGGATAAACGCTGGCGGCGTGCCTAACACATGCAAGTCGAACGCACTCAGCAATGAGTGAGTGGCGGACGGGTGAGTATCACGTGGGTCATCTACCTTTCGGTGAGGAATACCGGCGAGAAATCGCCGACAATACCGCATACGCTCGGGTAACCGAGCAAAGTCGCAAGACGCCGGAGGAGGAGCCTGCGCCCGATTAGCTGGTTGGTGAGGTAAGAGCTCACCAAGGCTCCGATCGGTAGCTGGTCTGAGAGGATGATCAGCCACACTGGGATTGAGAACGGCCCAGACTCCTACGGGGGGCAGCAGTGAGGAATTTTCGTCAATGGGGGCAACCCTGAACGAGCAACGCCGCGTGCAGGAAGACACTTTTCGGAGCGTAAACTGCTTTTCTCGGGGACGAGTAAGGACGGTACCCGAGGAATCAGCCCCGGCTAACTACGTGCCAGCAGCCGCGGTAATACGTAGGGGGCGAGCGTTGTCCGGAGTTACTGGGCGTAAAGCGCACGCAGGCGGTCGTGTAAGTTTGGAGTGACAATCCTCGGCTTAACTGAGGAGGGCCTTTGAAGACTGCACGACTTGAGGGCTCACGAGGGACACGGAATTCCGGGTGGAGTGGTGAAATGCGTAGATATCCGGAGGAACACCAAAGGCGAAGGCAGTGTCCTGGGGAGTACCTGACGCTCAGGTGCGAAAGCCAGGGGAGCAAACGGGATTAGATACCCCGGTAGTCCTGGCCGTAAACGATGACCACTAGGCGTGGGGGGTATCGACCCCTTCCGTGCCGTAGCTAACGTGATAAGTGGTCCGCCTGGGGAGTACGGTCGCAAGATTAAAACTCAAAGGAATTGACGGGGACCCGCACAAGCAGCGGAGCGTGTGGTTTAATTCGATGCAACGCGAAGAACCTTACCAGGGTTTGACATGTTCTCGCACCTCTCGAAAGGAGAGTGCCCGCAAGGGACGAGAGCACAGGTGCTGCATGGCTGTCGTCAGCTCGTGTCGTGAGATGTTGGGTTAAGTCCCGCAACGAGCGCAACCCCTGTCGTCGGTTATAAGTGTCCGGCGAGACTGCCGCGATCAACGCGGAGGAAGGCGGGGATGACGTCAAGTCAGCACGGCCCTTACATCCTGGGCTACACACACGCTACAATGGTCGGTACAACGGGTTGCCAACCCGCGAGGGGGAGCTAATCCCAGCAAAACCGGTCTCAGTTCAGATTGTAGGCTGAAACCCGCCTGCATGAAGTTGGAGTTGCTAGTAACCGTGAGTCAGCACATCACGGTGAATACGTTCCCGGGTCTTGTACACACCGCCCGTCACACCACGAAAGTCGGCAACACCTGAAGCCGTCGGGCTAACTCTTCGGAGGGGCAGACGTCGAGGGTGGGGTCGGTGATTGGGGTGAAGTCGTAACAAGGTAGCCGTACCGGAAGGTGCGGCTGGATCACCTCCTTTCTAGGGAGTCTGAACTCTTCGGGGTTCGATCCCAGGTCGGTCAGAGACACGGCAAGACAAACATGAGGGAGACCTCACGTGAGCGAGGCTGTTTTCCACTCTTGAGTTGTTAGGGGCAGACATGCTTTTAGCAACGGCACCTGAACAACTGAATAGGATGAATTTTCAATTTTGCTGAGCGAAATCCAGCAAGAGTTTGAAGCAGAGGATACAGCGTACAGAAACGAAGAACAGAGAACAAGCTACACAGAGTACGAGGTGGATGCCTAGGCGCTGAATGCCGAAGAAGGACGCGGAGACCGGCGAAACGTTCAGGGGGAGCTGCATACAAGCGATGAGCCCTGAGAATCCGAATGGGGCAACCCATCCAGAGTGATGTCTGGATACCGCCTGCTGAACACATAGGCAGTGACGGGGGGAAGCGGGCGAACTGAAACATCTCAGTAGCCCGACGAGAAGAAATCAACCGAGATTCCCGTAGTAGTGGCGAGCGAACCGGGAGGAGCCCAAACCATCCTCTCTTTCGGGAGAGGGCGGGGTTGTAGGACCAGCAGAAAGTCAATTGGAACTACTCAAAGGCGTTGGAACGCGCCACCAGAGTGGGTGAGAGTCCCGTAGAGGACGGTTCCGAACGATGGGCTGGGATCCTGAGTACCACGAGGCACGTGAAACCTTGTGGGAAGCTGGGGGGACCACCCTCCAAGGCTCAACACATTCAGCGACCGATAGTGAACAAGTACCGTGAGGGAAAGGTGAAAAGTACCCCGAGAGGGGGATGAAAGAGACCCTGAAACCACGTACTCACCAGCAGTCAGAGGTCACTCCTGCGTTGCGCAGGCAAGGACTGATGGCGTGCCTTTTGTAGAATGATCCGGCGAGTGCATCGGCGTTGCAGGTTAACCAGCCTCATAGCTGGGGAGCCAGAGGGCAACCGAGTTTGAACAGAGCGCAGGTAGCGCCGATGCGACCCGAAACCACGTGAGCTATCCATGGTCAGAGTGAAGCGAAGGTGAAACTTCGTCGAGGCTCGAACTCACCAGTGTTGCAAAACTGGGGGATGAACTGTGGATAGGGGAGAAATTCCAACCGAACGTGGAGATAGCTGGTTCTCCCCGAAATGTATTGAGGTACAGCCACGTGAAGAGCTATTGTGGAGGTAGAGCGCGGCATGAGCTAGGGGCCAAGTGCTGGTTACCAACCTCAAGCCAACTACGAATGCCACAACAGAGTGCACGTGAGTGAGACAGTGGGGGCTAAGCTTCATTGTCGAAAGGGAAACAGCCCAGACCATCAGCTAAGGTCTCAAAGCGATGCTCAGTGTCAAAGGGAGTCATTTCGCCCAAACAGCCAGGATGTTGGCTTAGAAGCAGCCATCATTGAAAGAGTGCGTAATAGCTCACTGGTCGAGTGGAGTGGCACCGACAACGTATCGAGGCTCAAGCATCACACCGAAGCTATGGATATCCCCTGTAGAGGGGGTATGGTAGGGGAGCGTTCTCCAAGCCTGAGAAGCCAGACCGTAAGGACTGGTGGAGGTACGAGAAGTGAGAATGCCGGAATGAGTAGCGCAATATCTGTAAGAACCAGATACACCGAAAGCCTGAGGGTTCCTGGGCAACGTCAATCGTCCCAGGGTGAGTCGGGTCCTAAGCCGAGGACGTCAAAGTCGTAGGCGATGGAAAGCAGGCGATAAATTCCTGCACCAGAGACAATCGTTATGAGCAATGGGGGGACGCGGTAGGGAACGTGAACCCGGCAAGTGGACAGGCCGGGCGTCTTGACTGAAGTGTGTGACCGAGGCAAATCCCGGTCACCGGAGCATGACAGCAGGACCGAGCTTGAGCAATCAGGCGGAAGTCACCTCGCCCCAGGCCGCCAAGAAAAGCCTCTCGCCAGACTGATCTCTGCCCGTACCGCAAACCGACACTGGTAGGCGAAGAGAACACTCTTGAGGTGAACGAGCGACCCTCTGTCAAGGAACTCGGCAAATTAACCCCGTACCTTCGGAAGAAGGGGTGCCTGAGTAGCTTTCTCACTTCGGTGAGGGGGTGAGCAGGCCGCAGGAAATTGGCTCAAGCGACTGTTTACCAAAAACACAGGTCTCTGCTAACACGAAAGTGGACGTATAGGGGCTGACTCCTGCCCAGTGCCGGAAGGTTACGAGGAGTGGTGTTCGTAGCCACGAATTTAAGCCCCGGTGAACGGCGGCCGTAACTATAACGGTCCTAAGGTAGCGAAATTCCTTGTCGGGTAAGTTCCGACCCGCACGAAAGGAGTAACGACTTGAGCACTGTCTCGACAGAGGACTCGGCGAAATTGAAGTACCCGTGAAGATACGGGTTACCCACGACAGGACAAAAAGACCCCGTGGAGCTTTACTACACCTTGGCCTGGAAACGAGGCGGATTGTGCGTAGCATAGGTGGGAGCCGGAGAATCCATCCTTGTGGGGGTGGAGGAGGCAGCCGTGAAATACCACTCTCAATGTGTTTTGTTTCTCACCCGTGACCCATGAGCTGGGACGGGAACAGGGCCAGGCGGGTAGTTTGACTGGGGCGGTCGCCTCCCAAAGAGTAACGGAGGCGCCCAAGGGTTCCCTCAGGGTGAATGGACACCACCCGTAAGAGTGCAAAGGCAGAAGGGAGCTTGACTGCGAGACGGACAGGTCGAGCAGGGACGAAAGTCGGGCTTAGTGATCCCACATTCCCGAGTGGAAGGAGTGTGGCTCAACGGATAAAAGCTACCCCGGGGATAACAGGCTTATCTTGCCCAAGAGTTCACATCGACGGCAAGGTTTGGCACCTCGATGTCGGCTCGTCGCATCCTGGGGCTGGAGTAGGTCCCAAGGGTTGGGCTGTTCGCCCATGAAAGCGGCACGCGAGCTGGGTTCAGAACGTCGCGAGACAGTTCGGTCTCTATCCGTCGTGGGCGTAGGACTATTGAGGGGCGTCATCTTCAGTACGAGAGGACCGAGATGGCTCGACCGCTGGTGTGCCAGTTGGGGTGCCCACCCCACCGCTGGATAGCTATGTCGAGAAGGGATAAGCGCTGAAAGCATCTAAGCGCGAAGCCGCACCCAAGACGAGTAGTCCCATCTCTTTGTGAGATCAAGATCCCAGGGAGACGACCTGGTTGATAGACGGCACGTGCACACCCGGTAACGGGCGTAGCGAAGCCGCCCTAATGATCGTACGGCTTGTTTCACTCATGCGTTTCGTCGGTTCCTCTGCTTCTCTTCTTGCAGAGCGCTCGGCAAAATTGAGGACTCATCCTATTCTATTGTAATATGCACCCAAAAAGGAAACAGTTTTGTACTGTTTCCTTTTTGTGTTTTGAAAAAATCTTGCCTGTAAAAGTGTGAGCAATTTCACATAGAGATGGGAACTTCACTACGTTTTCTGTTCTTGATGAAAGTAGGATACCAATAGGAGCTACAATAGTAGTAAGGGCAGTAACCTCTGCCGCGCAGGCAGTGTAGCAGATGATCAACAAAGTATTCTATTTTGCCCATGGTTGCACTATTGTGCTTACCGGCTGTCCAGAAGCCAACGCTTGCTCGATCATCAAACTCAGATAATGATCCTGTGCAGCCTCGGCCAGACTATACATATCAGGCCCACCATCAATATATTCGTCCATGCCAACCAGACAGCTTGCGATAGCGATTTCATCATCACTCAAGCGGGCAGGCATGAAGGGATTTTTGTAGATCCATTCGCTTCCCGCCAGGATGCCTTTATGGTAATAACCTTCCAAGTTCCCTTCTTTCCCTGCATCCTGCCGCACTAATTCGTAGGTGATCGGTGTGAGATAATCCGCAATATAGAGCACCTGGGTATTGTTGATCTCGCCGCGTTCGCCACGGATGAGCAGGCGCGGTGAACGAATCCAGGAATGGTACTGGTCGCTCGTGAAATCGAACACGCCCAATGTATCGCCAAAGTTCAGATAAGCAATGGTTTGCTCGGAGTGTATTAATCGTTCTTGTTCAGGTGGTGCATAACGATCCGGACCGGCTATTAGTGAGGAGGTAAAGCGATGCGCAGTGATCGTTACTGGCTCGTAGATCACATCCAGGAATTTGCGTATAAGGCTTATACCGTGATAGCCATGCGCTACTGATACTTGAGCCTGAGTTACTGTTCCCAGTTTGCCTGATCGTGCAAGAGCTATGCGTGCAGCATGTAGTGGTTGCAGGTGATATTGTTCGGCTACCTGGATTCTGGCTCCGCGCTTGCTCAATTCGTGGAGTGCGATGAGGCTGGGCAAGTCTGGTGCGGGTGGAGTTTCTGTTAGTGCTGGAATGGACTGTTCAGCTAATGTATGGAGAATCTGTGGTGCGATTGTTCTGGGAACTGAGACAACCATGAAACGCAGATCATTAATTTTCAATAACTCATCGAGTGTACGATAGGTTTTTACTCCCCATACTGCTTCAAGCTCTTGTCCTTTAGCAGGATTACGCACATACATGCCTCCGACCTCAAACTTTTCGGGCATGGCCTGTGCGATGCGGAGAAAAAATAGCGAGCGCCAACCTCCGCCGATGATGCCGAAACGTAGTGTATTCATATAGTTTTATCCTTGTTTCTACGGTATACTGATTGCATACCTGTTGTTGAACCTGCATAATCGGCTCTACGCCTATTCTGGCGATTTTCCCTTCGAAGGATGGAGACCTGCAAAATCTTCTTCAAGAATAGCATAGAGAAGTGCGTCTTCCCACTGGCCATGTGCCCATTGCTCTTTACGCAGGCGACCCTCCAACTGCATACCCACTTTTTCTAGTACACGCGCGGAGGCTAGATTACTGATGCGGCATTCTGCTGTGATGCGATGCAGGTGTAGGTCCTCGAAAGCAAAGTGAAGTAGTTGCTGTACACTTTCTGTAGCATAACCCTGGCCCCAATGTTGAGGGAAAAAGCAGTAGCCAATTTCAGCCGCCCGTGTTGCTCTATGCGTGATTTGCAGGCGGCAGCGTCCTATTGTTTCACCGGTTTGTGCAGCACATATTATGAATATGTAACGTGTACGTGGCGAGGCATGTTGAGCTGCGAGGTTTGCCTCAAACCAGGCGCGATAGCTCTGGCGAGAGAATGGTGTGTCGTGGCCTATCATATTGCGTACGGCTGAATTGGTGTCGAGTGTATATATTGTCTCGAAGTCCGTTTCTTCGTATTCGCGCAAAAGCAGTCTGATGTTGACTGATACCATAATGAAGGAATCTCCTTACCTGTTAGAACTAAGAGATGTTCCTCATGCCTGTCTTTTGTGAAAGTATTTGTTGTTCTTTTTTAATGATAACATAGAGTGAAGAGATAGGTCAATGTCGATTTGGATGTGCAATGCCAATTGTAGCGAGAAGTGTTTGGTCGGAAGGCGGGTTGATCTGCGTCTATTTACCTCTTTCGTTCGTGTAAGAAAGGGTACGACAAGTGTCAGAGACGCTGTTGATATAGCGTCTCTTCATCAGATATGCTTTTTAATATTGTGTGGCATACCTGATACGTGTTTTTCATTATTCGAAAAAAGGAGGGATGCAAGATGACCCTTGCAATGCTCGTATTAGCTGCCGCATTAAATCCAGGAGGAATTATTGCCTGGATCGTTATCGGCCTGATTGCCGGTTGGTTAGCTGGTGTCATTATGCCTGGTCGCGGGTATGGTCTGGTTGGTGATCTTATTGTGGGACTTATTGGCGCTTTGATTGGCGGGTTTATCGTGGGCCTGCTTTCGCCGGGATCATCATTTGGTTTCTGGGGTAGTCTCCTTATTGCATTGGTCGGTGCCTGTGTGCTGGTTGCGATTTTGCATGCTGTTACCGGGAACCGCACAAGAGCCTGAGTGCAGCTCTTTTCTGCAAAACAGGTATTAAATAATGAGGTCATATGTCTCAAATCAAGCAGATGACCTGAGCCGATTGGGAGTATGCTGTGCTGGTTAAAGCACAGCATACTCCCTTTCTTAGCGTTTATGGCGACGCCTCAACAAAATCGCTCCAAGCAGTAGCCCGACACCTATACCAACTGCGAGAGTCTGGCGTTGTCTCTGTACGGTGGCTACATCTCGTACTGGCATACTATACAATCCACCTGCACGATAGGCTTCATCGAGCAACTCAATAGGGTGCATAACCTCCATTGGTAGTCCTCTCTCACGCATGCCCATGGCGATCTGCATCATACAGCCAGGATTGCCCGTGGCGATGATATCGGCACCTGTCTCTGCAACATGGTTCATTTTGCGCTCCAGAAGGTGCTGGCCCATTTCCTGATTGGTGATATTGTAGATGCCTGCACTTCCACAGCACCAGTCGGATTCTTTGAGGTCAACAAAGGTGAGACCGGGAATGACCTTGAGTAATTGACGCGGTTGCTGCTTGATTTTCTGGCCGTGAAGCAGGTGACAGGCATCGTGATAGGCTACCTTGCGATTGACTTCGCCCAGGTCACGATTCAGGTCGATGCTCATCAGAAATTCGCTGATGTCCTTCGTTTTACTGCTGAATAGGCGAGCGCGTTCCGCGTAGGCAGGATCGTCGCGCAGCAGGTGATCATACTCTTTAAGGGTTGAGCCGCAGCCAGCCGAGTTGATAATAATGAAATCGCAGTTGTACAGTTCGAATACGTCGATGTTGTGCCGGGCGAGATTCCGGCCTTGCTCACCCTCTCCTGCGTGTACATGCAGTGCTCCGCAGCAACTCTGCTGAAGAGGCGTGATCACTTCGCAGCCATTGGCGGCGAGAACGCGGATCGTGGCCTCGTTGATGTCGCGGAATACCTGGTCCATAATGCAACCACTGATGAAGCCGACACGATAGCGTTGGCGTCCGAGTGCTGGGGTTATCTCTGAGAGAGGGGCTGGTGCGATGGAACCCCGGGCATCGTCCATCAAAGCTTCGGGTGTACTGAGCTGGCCTTTGAAGGGCGTTGGCAGGTTATTGATGGCGTCGAATAACCCTGTGCTATGGACCAGGGTTTGTAGTCCACTGCGTTGGTAAAGCTTCAAACCGCCAAATACAAGCGTTAAGACCAGGCGTGAAGGTAGCATGATGTCGAAAAAGAAGCGACGTAGCAAACGAACTGCCAAAGGTGATTGTGTGGGTGTGGAAGGTATGAAAGGAGAGGCGGGCGCGGCGGGCGCGATAAATCGGGCCCCTACGGGTGTGGAGGTGGGGGTGAGTTGGATCTGTTCGCGGGCGGCTTCGATCAGTTTGCCGAATTGAACGCCCGATGGACAGGCCGTTTCGCAGGCCCGGCAACCAACACAGCAATACATATGCTCAACAAAATCGTCGGATACGTCGAGGCGGCCATCCGCTACTGCTTGCATCTGGTAGATACGCCCACGTGGGGAATCCATCTCGACGCCCAGAACAGCGTATGTCGGACAGGTAGGCAGGCAGAAACCACAGTGAATACACTGGCGTATCAGGTCATAGGTATGCGTGTTGCGGCGCAAGGGTCCTATGTCTGGCGGTGAGATCTGCGTTGCGGCAGTGTTCTTTGCGTTTGTTTCGATTGGTTCGAGAGACATGACCACCTCCAGAATGTAGAACGGTCACCTCCGCATTGTAAGCGGCTGTGCAGCGACAACAGTAACTTCCTGCCGATTATGAAAGAGCTGACGTGCCTGGACGATAGCATATTGCTGCCTGAGGGTGTAGAGAGCCTCCTTCAGGTTTATAAGTGGATTGATCTCCTGCGTGGCGTGTGGCAGTTTAAACACGCTGATAACAACGCCATCGGGTCGCAAACATCCTGCCGCAGTATCCAGAAGGCGTGCTGCTTCGCGGGCATCCATACGCATATCGTTGGCGATGATATCAAAACGATTATGTTTTCTGAGCGCTAATTCAAGATAGTTTTCGGCATAACCGCGAAAGTGCTCCAGTTGCTTGCGCCTTGCCAGGCGAGGATCAAGATTAGCCGGGTCTACGGCTATTACGGAGAGCCCTGCATCCAGTAAGAGACGCGTCCAGCCGCCGGGAGCGGCTCCCAGGTCTAATGCATGCCCACCTTCTGGTAAGGTGATACCAAACACCTCCAGCGCTTCTAACAGCTTGAATTCGGCACGGCTGATCTGTTCACTTGTCTGTGCGAAGTGACGGGCACCGCCGGGCCAGGCGCTCAAGTTTTCTTCGGCGGTCGAGATACCCAGGTAGCCTTTGTGCATGGTGCAGAGAATAGAGATAACAACTTGTGGCTTTTTGATAGCCTCGACGGCTCCTGTTTCCTCTGCGAATGCCTCTGCCAGAGATTTATTAAGCTGGCCACTGCTATAGGGGCGTTCACCATAGCTTTTGTCGCTTTGTACGAAACGTGATTGTACTGCGAAGCGTATACCCCGTTCCAGCGCTACGAACGAAGGCAGGTCCGCAATAGTCATTGCAATATTGCCCATGTCCTGCTCTTCATTACGGAGATCCACAATAGCCTGGACTGGCGCGAGATGGCGCACAAATATGGGCACCTCCGTTGTCACTTTCCGCATGAATGCCGTACTATCAGAAGCACCACACAGGATAATTCCCGGTGCAAGTTCTTCAATGCCGGTCAGGCGTTTGTCTATATGTTTTAATTCGTTCACCGCTTCCTGGGCAAATTCAGGATGTGCGGTGACAAGTAACAGATTTTCGATGTTATAAACCTCCCAAAAACCTTCCACCAACAAAAGTCCTTTTAGGATCAAATTGTTGTTTGAGCCGTTGCATCATTCCAAAATCTACACCCGGCTCTCCCCATATACTAACACGTCGCTTCAACTCGACGGGACAGCGTTCTATGACCAGAACTCCATGCATTTCTCCGGCATAGCTGCGTAATGCAGTAATAGCCTCTACCAGGCGTGGTATTGCATCGCCAGGACGCAGTTCAATATAGAGGATACCATTCCCTGCATGGGCAATGGTTGCCGCTTCAAGATTATGTTGCCGGCAGACGTGTTCAAGTTGCTGGAGATAGGGAGCTATTTGCGATGGTAGAAGAGCGACCTTGCAGGTTACCGTACCTTGCATATGTTCGCGTACAACCTGCCAGAAACGCTGCTGTTCTTCTCCTTGCAGATCCTCCCCCATTAATGCATTCTGTCGCCGTGCGAGCAGGCGTGTCTCGTGCATCTGACGGTCAAGAGTGAGATTGCTGCCCTCGAAATCGACTGCGAGAGTGTAGCCACTGGTTGGTAAATGCAATCCAAAGAAGTCGCTCATATCATTAGCGGCACTGGTATCAATCAGTTCTAATGCGCTTGGGGTAAGTTGTGAGCCGATAATTCCTATAACTGTGTGCATCGCGTCTTCTGCATTTGAGTAGGTGAGCAGGAGGGTGCGTTCGGCAACTGGCAACGGATGAAGCTTGAAATTTGCTTCTACAATAATACCAAGTGTGCCCAGAGAGCCGATATAAAGTTTGTTTAAGTCATAACCAGCTACGTTTTTGACAACACGTCCGCCACTACGCGAGATATCACCGTTCGCCTGTACAACACGCAAGCCGATGAGCAGATCGCGTGCCGTGCCATAGCGCAGGCGTTTAGGGCCACTGGCATTGGAGGCGAGAATGCCTCCAATGGTAGATTGTTCTGCATCGGGTGGGTCGATTGATAGTTGCTGCCCCTGCCTGGCTAATTCTTTCTGTAAAGCAGCAAGCGTCATCCCGGCCTCGACATGACAGGTGAGGTCTGGCCCTTCATGCTCCAACAAGTGGCCCAATTGATTTGTTTCTATCGATATATCAATGTGTTCGGCCAGTCCTCCCAGGTTCATGCGTGAGCCGCCACCACGTGCGAGAACGGTCAGGTTGTGCTGATTGGCGAATGCGACTACTTGAGACACCGCATCAACGGTCGTTGGCCTGACGAGCAGTCGTGGTAGCATGCCATCTATGGTGTAGTTGCGTAATGTATCTGTATCATCTGCTACCTGCGCAGAGGAAACATGTTCCTGTAGAATATCGACGAGCGCTGCGAAATCTTCCATTGGTGACCTCTTATACAAAGGATTGCTGATACTGCCCTGTCAAGATCCATCTGTAGGGACGCGATTTATAAGCCTGTGCAACCCACAAAGCCCGTGTAGCCCACTTTGCCTGTACAGATGTCTTTCACAATTGCTTAATATCTGCGCAGCGTCCTGGCAACGGAAAGAGCTTACCAGGATTAAAGAGCTGATCAGGATTCCATGCATCGCGTACCTGTTGCATGATTCGCAAGTCGGTATCGTTAAAGATCAATGCCATCTCTTCCTGTTTTTCAAGGCCAACGCCATGTTCGCCAGTGATGGTGCCCCCAGCGTCTGCACATACCTGGAGGATTTCATGTCCAGCCTTGCGCACGCGCTCAATCTCGCCGGGTACATGGGAATCGAAGAGGATTAAAGGGTGAAGGTTACCATCTCCGGCATGAAATACATTGCCAACTCTCAATCCATAAGATGAACAGATTTCACTGATCCGGCGTAATACATAGGGAAGTTTTGTGCGTGGAACAACGCCATCTTGCACATAAAACTCTGGACTGATGCGTCCTACAGCGCCAAAAGCGTTTTTCCGGCCAGCCCAGAGTAGTTGTCGTTCTGCTTCATCTTTAGCGATGCGTACGACACGGGCAGAGTGTGTGTTGCATATAGCCACGATCTGTGCGATCTGTTCGGCGACGCTTTCACGCAGCCCTTCTGATTCCATTAAGATAACGGCTGCTGCATCAGTGGGGTAGCCTGCGTGTGTGTCCGCTTCGACTGCCTGCAAGATCATTTCGTCCATCATCTCAATAGCGGCGGGAATGACGCCGCTGGCGATAATTTCGGAGACGGTATTGGAGGCATCATCCATCTTATCAAAGACGGCGACCATCGTTTTGACTGCTTCAGCTACGGGAACGATGCGCACGATAATTTTTGTTACTATACACAGCGTTCCTTCGGAGCCGATGAGTAGACCTGTGAGATCGTAACCCGGGGTATCCTGTGTCCAGCCGCCGACTGTGAGAATATCTCCTTCAGAAGTGACCACTTCGAGGCCCAGGACGTGATTGGTTGTGACGCCGTAAATAAGTGTATGCGGTCCCCCGGCGTTTTCGCCTACATTGCCTCCGATAGTGCACGAACGCTGGCTGCTGGGATCAGGGACGTAGTAGAAGCCCTGTGGTGTAAGCGCTGTACTCAGATGGAGGTTGACAAGGCCTGGCTGCACAACGGCACGCAGGTTTTCATAATCAATCTCAAGGATGCGGTTCATACGTGTAAAGACGATGACGATGCCGCCGTATATAGGGATAGCGCCGCCACTGAGACCTGTACCTGCGCCGCGTGGCACGACCGGAACGGAGTAGCGGGCAGCGATTTTGACGATTGCTGCCACCTCCTCGCTGTTGGCAGGCATCACTACGATTTCAGGTTTGCCGCGATCAATGGAGGCATCATATTCGTACATGGTCAGGTCGTAGTTTGAATGAAGAACATAACGCGTTCCAAGCAGGTTGCTCAGTTCCGAAATCACTTCCGCTTTACGTGTTTCTGACATACGTTCATAGATAGGAGATGGAACTAATGGAACGATAGGAGGAAGTTCTGTGATGGTCATGATTCTGCCCCTCTTTGTCCAGCTGTATCATAGCAGGTAAGGAACACTCGTCCATGAATGCTTCATCTTCAATGATACCATGTTATGATAGGCTTGTGAAGGATCGTTAATTCTCCACGTCATAAAAAAATGGAAAGTAGGGGCATCCCCTTGTGGGTGCCCGCGTACCTCGGTAAACATGGTTCTTTCTTTAGGAACGGGCATCCACAAGGGGATGCCCCTACTTTCAATGTAGTAATCGTTCAGGTAAGTAATGTCTGTGAGCGGCAGCGAGTTCGTCATAAACCCGTTCAGCTTTACTGTATGAAGATATCAGGGGATTGGCGGCCAGTGCTTTGATTGCATCGCGCCGTGTTCCCCAGAGTGCCACCTGTGCCGTAGCCCCTTCATACTCTGCGAGTTGGCTAATGAGCCCACGCTGTTCTATCCTGATACCTCCATCGCCTTGGGTAAATGGCAGAGCACCACGAGCATCAACGCGGCAGGGAAGCTCAACGACTCGGTCATCGGCGAGGAAGTTGAGCGAGCCCTTATTAGGGACGTTGAGTATCCATTCGTCGCCTGTATTGTTGAGGATAGAAACTCAGGATATCCAGGGCAAAAGCGCCGAAGTCCTCATTACCGGGCAAACTGGTAGGGTCAGGAACTTCTTTTTGTGCTTCCTCGCGAAAGTGTGTCAGAAGCTGTGGAAGTATGGCTATAATGTCTTCTGCATGAGATGTAGGTTTGTGTTGCAGAAATGCGAGTACGGAATTGGGAAAGTAATAGTAGTGCAGGTAATGGGAAGGAATAGCGCCGTAATGAGCCGTAAGTGTCCTAAGCATTACATCCACATAGTTAGATACGTCTATTTCTGGTTGAGCATTAATGAAATCTTCGCACCAGGCAACGATCTGGGGGAGGACATCAACACCGTCACGCCAGACAGCCGTAGTCCAGTTGCTCTGGTTAAGACCGACCGTACGAGAATAGAGCCGTTTACCAGGAGCTGGACCGACTCCTGCTGCCTGAGCGAATTCCTGAAGCTCATGTAGTGGCCAGTTGGATAGGCCAATTGTGCGTATGCCGCTGACATGTGTGATTGCTTCGGTAACGATATTGTAAGGGGGGGTGTAGTTCAGCAAGAAGGCATGAGGAACAACTTTCTCCATTTCTACGGCGATGCTTGCTACAACCGGAACAGTACGCAGAGCATTGAAAAAGCCCCCGGCTCCTACCAATTTCTGGCCAATCAAGCCATGATGCAGAGGAATTTTCTCATCGAGACGTTGTGCTTCCAGGCCGCCAGTATGAAAAGTTGTCAGGACGAAATCCGTGTCGGCGAGAGCCTCTTCTCTGACAGAGGTACGTTCAAGTGTTAACTCAACGTTGGCGTGCCTGAACATTTTTGTGCCAAGCGTGTAAATTAACTCAAGGTTTTCTTCGTCCGTGTCCATCAAGATGATATGGCAACCACGCAGTTTATTGCTCCTATGCAGCAGCGATTTTAGCAGCCCTATGCAATAAGGGTTGCTGGCACCAAGAATACTAATTCTGGCATTATGATAGCTGAGTGGTACATCGGAAGTATCAGAGGCGTTTTCTTCGATCATCGAATTTCAATCCTGTTCCTTGCTGTATTTTTCAAATGAACAATACGTCCTTAGCTTACCATATAAGTGTCAACTGGCGTCAAGCATGTTTGAAACGTCGCCACCACCAGAGCAGAGCACCGATGAATGCAGCGGCCAGTCCTGTAAAGAGTATATTGCGTGGAACATCTCCACTGGCACTATTTGCAGGTGAAGAGGTCGCAGCTGTATCAACCGGGGAAACTGTTGCTACTGATGGTGTCGTTTGGGGTGATGAGGAGGTGGCTGGAAGTTGCAATTGACTCCATGCAGGTTGAACGCCGTTTGCAACGGGGGGATTGGTGCTTTCTCCGGTCGTTGTTGTACCTATTTGTGTCGATGTAGTTTTATTGGTTGTAGTTTTGACGGAAATTTTGCTGCTGCTTTTTTTCTTTACTGTAGCAGGTTTAGGAGTGCGTACCGGTTTAGGAGTAGGAGTAGGGAGAACGTTACTAATGCCAATGGTTGGAGTGTTGGTAATCTCCCATTTGGAACCACCATCAGGTATGCGTGCGTATGACTGATCCTCGCCGAGATTTGATGGTATCGTTATCTGGTTAATGACGGTACCAGTAAAGAGCAGACGCCTGGTAAATGTTTCTGGAGCACCGTTGGGGAAAATGATGCTTTTATCGGGAAAGATGATAAGGAACCCATGAGCAGCAATTGCCGTACCAAATGGGAAATACATCGCTGTTGTGCCGGATCCGCCATCAATTGCGGCATGGACTATATACAGGTTGAATGAGAGAGCCATCGGATTATAGAGTTCAATCCACGAATTATCTTCAGAGCCTGGAACTGATGTTGAGCCGGGACAGCTCCAGGTCTTCTTTGAAGATAAGAGTACTTCATTAATGAGTATCGTTCCGGCTTGCTCTGGTGGAGTGGCAAGTTGCCCTTGAACGGTTGGGAGACATGCCTGCTGGGGAGCAGCAGACGCGGAGAGAGTAGTTCCACTAAAAAGCAGGCAGAAGAGAAGACACACGATCACCAAAAACCTCACGTAACCACCTCATCAATCTTTTGCTGTAGCTGGGAAAACCTCTATGACCATTCGTGATAGCGAAAAGGCAGGTGTAACTTACCCCATGTCTATAAGCCTCTGGTTCGGGCCGTAGCTATGGGGTTCCTGACTTTCGGATATAATTTATAGCAACATGCCAAAAAAGGCATGTTGTCGTTGTACCTGTTCAGGTACGTAATCGACTTGTTTACTGTGAAAGGTACTGGAACGGCACTTTCGGTTTGCCAGGAAACCGGTCATGAATGACACGACGAACGGCTCCTATACTGCTTTCACCGAGGGTGAAAGCCAGGATAGAACCTATCACGATGCCGCAAATGCCGCCAAGGGCAATTCCTTCTAGAAACATGCGATTGCGAAAAAATGTCATCGTCGCCACCTTTTCTTTATTCTGTAATTATTGCAGGTACACAACTGTCTTTGCGTCATTCCAGAGCCGTTCAATATGATAATATTCGCGTTCTTTTGGACTGAAGATGTGTACAATAACATCGCCAAAATCCAGGAGAAGCCAACCGCTTTCAGCTACCCCTTCTCGGTTCAATAATCTTGCTTTCTGTTTATGTAATGCATCATCAACGGCCTCTGAGATAGCTTGAAGTTGACGTGCATTATTGCCGCTGCAGATGACAAAGTAATCTGCAATCGTTGTGATTTCTCTAATGTCGAGTAAGAGAATATCAGATGCTTTTTTATCAGATGCTGCATCTACCGCTGCCCGTGCCAGTTGGGTAGGATCTAGCAGAACTCCTTCCACAAGTGCTCCCTATCGTTTTCTTAATCCAAATCTTCACAAAGCATCCCGCGAATTGTTTCTGTATTACTGGAAACAACCTTGACGGTGTCTGTTCAGGGAAAGCTTTCGCTATGAAATCCCTGACAGTAGTGCTTTCCACATCGTGTAACGCATTATAACATATGTGCCTGCGAGATGGAACTATCCTCATTTTTTTGTAACTATTCAGGTCTGCTTGCGAAGCGCCGCAGGCGCTGAGGAGTCAGGCCCCTTCTGAAGAGTTACATTTTATTAAGCATTCGTACCAGTTCACACGACCCATACGAAACAGAAATGTGTGCGAGTCAGGCTACACTTTTGGGCTTCCGGTCAGGCTTGAGAAATCTGACTGGAGGCTTGCGACAAGCAAATTCCAACCTGTTTGCATACAGGTTTCCCTATTACTCTCCTGCATCTTTTCAAGAAAAGACGGACGATATGCACTATCACTCCATATGAGTCATCCCGAACTCGATACTGTTGGCGAATGGCTCTTTCACGCTCGCTCATCGTAGAAAGCGATGCGCAATTTGAGCTTACCGTACCAATTCGCCAACGGTATCGAACTCGTTACTAGATAGTCCCATTGATGTACATCTGTGCCTTGTTCCAGGCCTGTGGAGCAACCTGCTGTCCGAGTGCCCGACCGTCCTGATCTGCTTTCGAAAAGTGAATGCCTCCGTACTGCCGCGACAGACCTGCCTGAAGGGCTGCTGATGAAAAGGTCTGCCATGAGAGCGTCACCGCACTGGCGGGAGTCATACCCGGCTCAATCAGTGAAGACCCTGCTGGTGCGGTATAGGAGTCGCCAAAAGTATCGCTTCCCACAACCTGTGCTAAGATAAAAGCCCCAGTTGCACTGAACGTACTATGCCCCGAGACGTATTCGGCGAAGGCTGGTGTGGCCAGATAACTGTGAAACAGACTTCCATCTATAGATAGTGTTCCCTTTTCAGGGCCACCCCACGCTGAAACGAGCTTGCCGCTATACATATTATGGACGGCGGTAATAGGCCTGACCGAGTCATAGAAGCGTTTGCATTCCCAGCAGGCGATGCTGGCGTCAAAGATGGCATTAGTGAGTGCAAAGAACATCTTGATATCTCCACTGATGTCGTGCTTGTTCTGCCGCGAAACATACTGAGCCGAGACAAATTGCGAGAGGAGATCCCAGTGACCGGGTGGGGTCTGCGTGTGGGGACCATCAGCCCAGTATTCTGCAATGACTTTCTTATTATCATCCAGACCCGCGCTATATGTCAGAATGAGGTCGACTTGCGCCTTGAAGGCGGTTGCGTTCGCCGTCGTCACGGGTCCCGCTGGGCGGAATTGTGAACCGGACGATAGGGCAAAGGGCGTAACCTGACCCCAGAATGGCGTCAGGAAATTTTGCGGGTTGCCATTGACCATCAGCGGCTGCCAGTGGTCGGGATTGCCGAGGGTCGGGGTGTAGTGGGTATAGTCGGAATACGCTCCCGGATGCAAATCGCCCAACTGGTTCGAGCCATCCTGGTGACGATAGGCCAGCACGGCCTGAGCCGCCACATTGCCAATCCCGCTGATCGTAGTTGGAGTGGTGTTCGTATCATTGGGGTCGTATCCCAGAGTGTTCATTAAGGCGTTGAAGCTGGATACCTGAGATGGGAACAGATCGACCAATGAGCGATAGGCTGCATAGCTCACTGACTCCGTAATTGACTTCCAATCCCGCCTGGATTGTTTGGGGATGCCATTGGGGCGTGTCGCGACCGCCACATTATCATAGGTGGTCCATGCATCGTACATACTGGTATGAACAATAGCCAGGGCCCTGGCACCGATGGTTGGTCCGGTACCTGTAGCGGCAATCGCCTGGCAAGCAGTACTATTCCACTGAACGACGACCGTGTTATTGACCGGCGTCGCAAACGTTGGCATGCCACGCAGCTCTAAGAATGTTCCTAGACCTGTCGCAACGACAGCTAGCCCCAGTCCTGTTTTCAGCACCAGCCGTCTGCTGGGGCGTGCGTTGAATGCTGCCATGGTGCCTGGTTCCTCCTTTTCGTCTGATGGTAATATGGAGGATGTATGGATCTCATTCAACGAGTTGGGGCCTGGGGTGATCTGTTCTTTCCTTGTCTTATTGTTCACGAATTCCTCTTTCTCTTCATCATGCAAGAGTCGCTTCAATGCGAAATGGAAAAGAGGGATTGGCATGACATTTGGTCAAAGAAGTGTAACAAAGGTAACGTTCATTTTCAAATGAGCAATCCCTGCATGAAGCACCCTATGCATAAGAAACGGTTGCCATTTCCCTCGTAAGCACTACATAAATATAACACATGGTCATTGTGCGAGAACTGCAAGAATGAGATGTATAGGAATAAAGTAATGATATAATAAAGAAAGAGAGGGAATTGATGAAGTCCTAGAGAAGCAGGAAGAATTATTTTGCAGCCTGGCTGGAGTTACTGAGCTGATTATGCTCCAGAAATCAGTTTTCACGTTTGCAAAGGCTTCTTCTGGATCGCGAAGGTGACACAGCAGGGTAAAACCAGCCCCCAGCCCTCGTCGAGCAGGACGTGCTGGCCCTGCTGGGTGATGGCCTCCGGCTGCGGCAGCCGAGTTCAAATCTGGCTATGGATGCCGCTCGTAACGGAAAGGTTGTAGAATATGCAGCCGACCACCGCCATCATGAGCGCTCGCACATTTCTCTTCTGGTTGGGCATTCTGCTTATCAACGCGGGGATTGCGTTCCGTCTCTACGCCATCCACGTGCTCGGCGCCTCCTTCACGACGGCGGTGGCCGTCGCCCCCGAGCAGACCGTGATCGAAACAGGCCCCTACCGCCTCATTCGTCATCCCTCCTATACCGGCTTGCTTATCACACTGCTCGGGCTTGGACTCAGCTCTACGAACTGGTTGAGTCTCCTGATCCTGATGGGATGTGCGCTGATTGGCTTGAGCTACCGTATCTATGTGGAAGAGCACGTCCTAAAGGAGCATCTGGGTCAGCGGTATCAGGAGTACATGCAGCGCACAAAACGGCTCATCCCTTTTGTACTGTAAGGGTAGACAAGGTTCCTTTCATCTATTTTTGCCGCATGGCGTATTGAACCATTCTTCCCTGGTTGTATGGTGTTCTGCACTCTGGTTTTGCAGAATTTCTAAGCGCAGCTCTCCTAATGTGCCCCAGCCTTCTGCCTCTACATCGTATTTATGGATAGTCTCCTCATTACGCTGGTGAATCCACACGAATGTATCATCGGAGAGATTGCGATATTTGTCGACGACGGCAGCTAATACTTCGCGTATAACATCCTCGACGAAGCGTGGGTTTGCATGCGCTTTATTGACGATATAGAGTTCGTCGGGGCGTTTGAGCAGTGAGTAATTTTCGGAGCTCATCGCGCTTTCTACCAGTGCAACCAGGTCACTAGCTGCAAGGTTCTGGTCGGTTCCAATCATCAGAGTAGCACGGCCACGCTGGTTATGTGTTGCCAGTGGAGTGACGCTTAGCATCTTCTCAATCGCATCTTGCTGGAAGCCCTCTTCTTGCAGGCGTGTGCGAGCAAAGGAATGAACCATATCCTGAGCGCAAGGGCAGGCGACCATCCCTTCAACTTCCACTCCGATCATGCGGCGGCTCCACTTCGTCGTTGCTATGGCTTGAGCGAGCAATCCATAGATTTCCTGGGTGCGGCGACCCGACATTGGCGTCCATTTTTGGAGAGGATAGGAGGTGTGGATATGTACTTCTGCGCGAGCAACTTTTTGCCGCTCGACGATAGCCTTTGTCAATGCTTCCGCCAATATCTCAATTCTGGGCCAGACGGTCGAGGCATTTTCCTCTAATACTTCTTCCAGTACATCGCTAAAACGAGACATATGTACGCCAGCCTGTTGTGTATTCAGATCGGCATACAGATCAAAGGTGGCGTCAAACCGTTGTTGGTGCCCTTCGTCCCCGATCAAGAGCGATTTTCGTACTCCGACCACGCCAGCTCGTCCCAATCGTACACGAACGCTGGGGACGCCATTCTGAATATCGCGCTCCAAAGTGATGCGCAGGTTGGGCGCCAGGCGAGTAATTCCTTCCTGTGAGACCTGCTGCAGGAGTTCCTGCGCCGTCTGTCCACTTACCGGATCGATGACATTGGGCGAGATCTCTGCCAATGGAACCAATACAAATGCACGCTCACTCATGCGTGGATGCGGAATCGTCAGATGATCATCTTGAATGTGTAAATCGTCATACAGAAGTATATCAATATCGATTGGTCGAGGACCATTGCGGAAGGTGGGCTGACGCCCAATTGCCACTTCGACGGCCTGGGTATAGTGTAATAACTCCTGTGCTGAGAGCCAGGTTTTTCCGCAACAGGCAATATTGAAGAAACGCGGTTGTTCAAGGAAGCCAACAGGCTCGGTTTCGTAGACGGAAGAAACCGTTTCGATAGTAACAACCTCGCGTAACTGTTGTAAGGCGGCTGCAAGGTTTCCTCGTCGGTCGCCCAGGTTAGAACCAAGAGCGAGGTAGACAATATGTGTCGCCGTCGGTACTTTGGGCTTTGGAAACAACGGTGAGATCGGAGTATCAAGACTCATAAAAAACTAACCTTTCAAGAAAGTGTATTGGTCCCATCATAGTATAGAAACAAAGAGAGGGGTGAATTTGTTTCCTTTTGATTGGGCAATGCATTACGTCTGCTGGTTGGCTTCATTGAGCAGACAAGCGGGTCTCAAGGTTTCAAAATACTCAACATCGCCCGGTAACGCATCTACTATAAAGATGCGTATGTCAGAGCTAATGGGTACGAAATTGCTGGTTTCTTATAACGTTTATTTTTGAAATACCCATACGTTATTAAAAACAGCTTCGGTCCCATATCCGTTGTCGCCGCCTGCAAGAAAGCCGAGCAGGCCATCCGAGTAAGTACTATCGGAGAAGGATGGGACGATGAGTTGCTTGTTGATATAGAAACGGAAATGGCTACCTGTTGCCAGCACCAGGAATGTATTGGTATGGTTGTAGCCGCTCTGAATGGCAGGAGAGCGCGTCCAGTCGATGAGGGTGAGCCAATTGAGCGGGTTGTTCCCTTGTGCCAGGATAAAGCGGTATTCCCCCTGGCTGTTTAGCTCTAGAGCATAAAACGACTTACTGAAGGGGCTGAGGCGGAATACCAATCCGTAGATGTCGCCGCGTAGCAAAGTGGCTTGAGCCGTAATGACTACATTAGAGAATGATTGCAGACCGGAATAGCACCAGGCCATCGTGTGAGCAAAAGCACTGTAGACATGATATCCCTGATTGGAGAAAAAGCATTGGCTTCCATCGTCGATCCAGCCACCGCCTGGAGTCGTCATATCGTTGGCATAGAGAACGTTTCCTGCACCAATGGCCGTTGTAATGCCTGCCGTTGCTCGTACACGCGATTGTGCCGCCAGGATGGCTTGAGCTCGGTCCTGTGTAATGGCGGTCGCGGTCGCCATACGCTGTAGTCGCGATGGACCAGTATTCCTGGGATGATTCTGGACCTCGGTATGGGAACGCCAGAATTGTGTCAATGGAATGGCAGAACCCAGAATGAGCCCTAAAGAGAGCACGGAGAGAAGGATAAAGAGAGCACGCCGTTTAGGGCGTCGGAAATGCGTCGGAGCCTCATTTTCTAAAGGGAAACGGAGCGGTTTTGTTATGCGCTGAACTGCCTGTGTCTCCGTATCAAGGATAAGTGTAGCTGTAGATGCTGTTGCTACGACTCTTTCCTCATGAACCATTTCATGTATGTCCTCTTGTTCCTCCATTGATGGTTTTTGCCCTTGTACGTTTTCGGGTTCTTGCTTAAGCGTTTGCCAATAAGCATTTGCCAGGGCTTCAGCCTGTTGGTAACGCTCGTCGGGATTTTTTGCCAGAGCTTTAAGGATCACTTCTTCAATAGCTCGAGGGATGGTATTGTTGAGTTCGCTCGGTGGTGTGGGATGGGCTTGAATGTGCTTGAGCGAGATCGCAACCGGTAAATCGGCGGTAAATGGAACCTGTCCAGTCAGCATCTGGTAAAGGATGATGCCGAGCGAATAAATGTCGCTACGATAATCGTGTATGCCATTGGATTGCTCAGGGGCCATATATTCGGGTGTGCCAACCATCGTACCTGAATGTGTGACTGCATCGGCCCCCATTTTTGCTTTTGCCAGACCAAAGTCGCCGAGATAGGCATGACCATCGGGTCGCAACAAAATATTAGAAGGTTTGACATCACGATGTATAACATCATGATCATGAGCATACTGAAGGGCTTCCGCAATCTGCTCAAGAAAACTGCCAGCTTCTTCCAGCGTCAGAGAAGTTCGTCTCAGCAAATAATCGCGTAGAGTGCCTCCTTCAACATAGGGCATGACCAGATAATACCAGGGACGCTGCTCGCCAAAATCGTAGAGTGGAAGAATGTGATCGTGTGAAAGTGTACCTACGGCTTCAGCCTCACGCTCGAAGCGTCGCACAAAGGGTTCATCGCTGCCATAAAGCACCTTCACCGCCACGCGGCGGCGTACACGGCGGTCGTATCCCAGATAAACCTCTGCCATTCCTCCACGCGCGATGCGACGGCGTAGCTCATATCGTCCTAGCATTGAGCCTTCTATTCCCGTCTTCACAAATTCCTCCTACATCGTCGTAAGCACGTGAGAGGTTCTCACTATGTTTTTTCGCATAATTAGTGTGTTATCTTGCTGCTCTACCTTTTCTAATAATATACAAGGTAAGCAGGAACATCTTTGTCTCGCTAACCTTATAAATGTGTAAGTCTTTTTAGCCAGCGGTCCAGTAGCGTTCGAGATGGACCGTTTCGACGGGACGAATGCCATAGGTATAATTCGTCATTGTGCGCTGGAGGGCCTCGTTGCTATCAAAATTAGCCGTTATCTGTGAGGAGTACATTTCCGCAGCGGCTATACGTATGGGAAGCATCTCTGACATTTCGACAAGATTGGGTTCAAAAGCCAGGCCGAGTTCCTGCTTGCGTGCTTCAAGATCTCCCTCTTGTAGAATATAAGGGAAGTCTTCATAATAATAGACCTTTGCCCCACGTTGTGCGAGACGGTCGGCAGCCGAGCAGACGATCTGGTGATCGATGTGGCGACCAATACCCAGAGGGGCATACCATGCTGCATCTGGCAAGCGTTCTTGTAATGTGAGTAGATCAGTAGCAAGTTGTCGGTCGAGAGCAGCATCAGATGGATGAACATCTCCACCGATCAATTGATTGCGGTCAGAATAATAAGCTGGTGAACCGCGATAGAGAGCATCCAGGTAGTTGAGCCAGAGGTAGTCGACTTCCAGGTAGTCCAATGCGCTTGCATCCTCTTTACGACGAATTTCTACTGCATTGCCAGCACCTTTAGTAAAGTCGGCTCCCATCTCCTGGTGGACTCGTTTTGCGAAGGGGCTCAATTCCAGGTTGGCGGACGGAATACCACCGAAGACAGTGATGATCAGGGGACGCAGGCCGCAACTGACCTGGACGCCCAATGTGCCGCCACAGGAGTAGACCACATCGTCAAAATGTGGCGAGAGAAAGATATGGCGATGCTTTGTGGTAATATCATTAAAACTTGTGAGTTGCAACTGTTCATTCCTCCAATAGAACAATAAAAAATATTAATTGTAGAATTAAGCGTCTGGCAAATCCTTTTTTTCTTTCCCGTCCGGTGTCTCTCTTTGAGATATTCGAGGTCGGGAGGATAAATAAGGTACTTGCCAACATCTATGGCATCTAATTCGCCTGTTCTTATCCACATGCGAACGGTTTCGGCACTTACTCGTAGTTGTTTAGCCACATCTTCGACAGTCAAAGGTTCTTTATCCTGTTGCGTACCTCTTGCTCTGTCATATCTATATTTTCTAACATTGTAACGCGTTCTTTACATCTAGTCAATAAAGGCTATGAAAACACAAGAGAATCCGACTTTATCTCGACAGCGTTCAAAAGGCTTTTTACACCCAGATCACCGAACCTTGCCTCAGTTCTTCTTAAATCCAGGTGACAGGGCAGCAGTCTGATGTGCCAACTACAGGTGTCATGACCTTTCGAACGGCGTTCCCGTTTCTGGTAACCAGTCTGGTGAACTCAAGCTTCGAAAGAAGTCACAGGGTCTTTAGCCCTGTGGTAGTTCACGGGAGACGTACTCCGTTATCCGCAGAATCGAGTAGTCCATCTCTCACCAGGCCAGCAACGATCTTTTGTAGCCAGGGAAGATCAGCGATACTAAATTCTGGCTTGATGTTTGGTCCCAGCAAAGCTAATGGCATACGTTCGTTAGGGGGTAATGAACGCAGAATAGCGACAATGCGCCCACGAAAATAGCGGTTGCTGCTGGTAAATGGTTGAGTCTGATAAGGCGTTTTCTTTTCAGCCACTTTGCGCAATTGACGTACGACGGTACCCGATGGGAAAAGGCTATACTGGCGCATATCGGTATACGCCTGGCAGGTTTCCTGCAAGGGACAGTGTGTGCATTGCGGATTATTACTGGTACAGATCGTTGCACCGAGATCCATCAAGGCCTGATTCCAGTTATAGGCTTCGTCCTCCGGAAGAACCTGTTCGGCCAGTTCGAGCATCTGGACGTCATTGGCTTTAGGTTCAGGATGCTCCAGCCCGAGAAAAATACGATGCAGCACACGGCGAATGTTGGTATCGACGGTAGCGACTTGCTTACGATACGCAAAACACGCGATGGCCCCTGCCGTATACCGACCGACACCTTTGAGTTTGAGCAATTCATCAATGCTGTCAGGAATGCGAGCATTATACTCCTCGATGACCTGGCGTGCGATGGATTGCAGGCGTACGGCACGCATATTGTAGCCAAGGGGAATCCATGCGGAGATGACATCTGCTGTAGGTGCTGCCGCCAGATCTGCCAACGTCGGAAATGTTGCTAGAAACTGCTGGTATTTGGGCAAGACGCGATCTACCTGGGTCTGTTGGAGCATGATCTCCGATACCAGAATTGCGTAAGGATCGCTCGTGGTACGCCACGGAAGATTTCGCTGCTCGGCTGCATACCAGGTAAGAAGAGAAGTCTGAGCCTGAGCTACCAGGTCAGGCATGAGAGAGAAAGATGAGGGTATTTTATTCATCCAACCTCAAATCGTCTTTGTTGGTGTCGCATCCTGTGTTGCTTGCTTGTTATCAGCCTGCACATTTGACACTTCGCTTCGCCTGCGTTCGAGTAAAGAAAATATAGTCTCGCCGCCCTCTATCCAGCACTTTGCATCGGGAGCCGGAAGATTTTCGCACTGAATCCAGTCGCTGGCATCTCTGAGCGCATGTCCTTTAATGCACTTTGCGTACATAATATGATCGTTAAGATCGGGGTCTCCGGCTTTGATGGACGGGGAGGCAATTTTTGGGATAAAAAATCTACACCACGGCACGGTTATGTACCTTCCTTGTTTTTAATGATATGCTCGCTTGTGAGCACCATCGCTTCCCTATTAATGAAAATAGTTCACTGATGATGGCGATGACATTATAACTCATTCTGTTTCTGTGAGTCTATAGTCCTGGCTTGTTGCGATGAGATCGGGTTGTGTAAGATGTCTATTACCTGAGATGAACCCCTTGTTCGAGCGTGGCTGTGTTTTTAATCTGATTGAAATTCACTCTGTTTTCTTCCCCACAACCACCATCCGACTATCCACCGTCAAAGCCCCTCCATCCAGATCTCCATAAAACGCCTGTGCCTCAATACCAACCGATTTAAGCATACGCCGCAATTCAGTAAGTGTATAGACGCGTATCGATTGCTTATGCCGGGCGCGGTGACCATCGGGATAAATCATCGTGATAGTAATCTCGTTGCGGCTTTCAGACAAGTTCAAGCGTCGTTCCTCCAGTACAATCAGGCCATCGTCATAACGAATGATACCGTGTGGCGAGAAGGTGCGGACCACGCGTACCTGGTAGATGGTCTCTAGCAGGAAGAGTCCTCCTGGTTTGAGGGCTTGCTGGACTTGACGTAAAACTTGCAGGTCTTCTTCTTCATTTTCGAGATAGCCAAAGGAGGTGAAGATGTTGATTATCGCATCGAATTCGTTTTCGAAGGGGATGTGGCGCATATCGCTTTGTATCCAGCGAACTTTGACGCCCTTTGTTTCGGCGTCAGCTTGAGCGCATTGCAGGAAAAATTGATTCAGATCGAGCCCTGTCATGTGATAGCCTTGCCTGGCCAGGGGAATTGTGTGTCGTCCATGGCCGCAGCAGAGATCGAGGATGGAACTGTTGGGGGCGAGATCGAGCAGTTTGACGATGTTGGCAACTTCGCGTGCGGATCGTTCAGGCGGAAGGAATGGAGAGTAGATACGCAGATAATCTGCCCCGGCGAACTCTTGATACCATGGCATATCGCTCATGCTGGTGCTCCTTGCTCAATGCCTAATTTTATTTATCTGGAAAAGACATAACTTTGTTTTGCTTAAATGAACGTCCTTGCCCATCTTTTTCTTGCCTTTCGCTTTTTGTTGAGAAGCGGCATGGGCATGTCAATCGCTATTTATAAGCCTCTTATGATCTCTGGCTGATTGCAATACGCACCCACCATGTCCCGGTTTTGAAGGCGATAATGAGATAAATAAGTGCCCATGCCTCTTGAAGGATGCCGTAGCTACCAGCCATTGCAAGACAGAAAAGGCTGGCGATGGCTGAGATCTGCTTGAGACGGAGGTTGCGGGTATGCCAGCGGAGACTTCCTGTGCGGCAGCCCCAGTAGTGGCGTGTCACGATGCCAGCTATAATGAGAAAGGTCAGGAGTCCCACGGGACCAGCTATTCCCAGGCTAATTGAAAGCGTCTGTGTGTCCACGGCCTCTTCCTTCTGAAGCTCGTTCTTGATAAAGCGAAGACCTGTTAGCGCTACCGTTATTATATAACATGTGAGCACCGGAGTAATGCTATACTTAAGCCGGGGTAATGTATACTAAGATGAGCGGTAAACATGCCTTTTCATGTGACCGCAAGAGAGTGACATCCCTTCATTCTAATCCTGGTTGGAGAATTTTTTTTGTGTTAGCAGAAGAATTATCGGTATTGGATGCCGACGCGCCTCTGTGGAACTCCGCGCGATCATTATTGGAAATAGCTTTTCGTCTTGAGCACAACGACGAGACGTACGCGTGGCATGGCTGGCAGAAACAGCGGATCGATACCTTTCTTCAGAGCCTACCTGCACACTGTACGTTACTGGTCGGAGTGTGGGAGACGATTTTGGATGAAGACGAGTCTGCTCTCCGGGGTCGTGAAGCGCTCACGCTAGGTTTTGTATGTGAAGTTGTCAGAGGTGAGGTATGTTCGCTTCGTACTTTTGAGGCACTCCTTGACGCAAGCTTGCCGCCAGTACAAGAATTGGAGCCGGGTTTTGAACATGCGCGTGAACTGATGCGCGTTGTTAAAACACAGATTGCTCCCGTTGCCTGGGCGCTCTTTACTGATAAGGCGACCTGGGATGAGTGGCTGTTTGCTGAGGGGAACGAGAGCGGCATCACCGCTAAAGGCGAATTCCTTGCAGAACTGGCTCGTCAGGGTCGTTGTGTGCTCATGGGTACACAAACGATACAACATCATCCATAGGTGGTATAATTATAATGGAACAACGTGCAACGCCCTTAATCTGGAACCCGATTTTACGGCAATACCTGGTGAATGCGCCGCATCGAATGAACAGGCGCGAGGGGACAAATGAATGTCCTTTTTGTGCTGATATTACCAATGGTCGTGTGAGCCCAGATACCAATGCATGGCTGCACCCGAATGATTTCCCTCCCCTGCAACCGCCTGTTGGCGAAGCGTATGTAGTTATTTACAGCCGCGAGCATCAGCGCACATTTACTCAGCTCTCGGTTGACGAAGTACACACCGTTACGCGTCTCTGGCAAAAACTCTATCGAGATGTTTCCTCGCGCTATCCCACGGTGATGATTTTCGAGAATAGTGGCGAGGCAATAGGGCAGACCCAGCATCATCCTCATGGTCAGGCATATGGAGTCTCAGTTATTCCCCCGACGCTTGAACGTGAGTTAGAAACGGTTGTGGAGGACGACGAGGCCGGTCGTGGCTGCCCTTTCTGTCGCGTACGTGCGGAACTGGGCGATGGTCTGCAACAGGTCGCGTCCAATGCAACCTGGCAGGCATTTCTTCCACCCTATGTTCGTTATCCCTATGAGACGCATCTCTACCCACAACGCCATGTGGCTAACCTTGCATTGATGCAGGACGACGAACTACGTGACCTGGCAGCTATGTTACTCCAGGTAATTAATGGCTATAATGCATTATTTGATGGGGCAATGGCACCTATGCCGTATTTGATGGGGTTGCATCAACTGGCCGATGAGCGCTTCCATTTCCACGTCGAGATTCAGGCCATTGGACGCGCACCGGGCAAACTGAAGTATGCGGCATCTTCGGAAGCATTGTGGAACCTGTGGACAAACGATTCTTCTCCGGTACAGAAGGCGGAAGAGTTGCGTGCGGCAATTGCAAAGAGAGAGGTGTAAAAAATTTTATGGGTACTAAGATGTTTCCAAAACCTGCCAGGGCTGCATTAGAAAAATTTCCTGTAGTCTTTAACGATCAGACGATATATGCTGGTCCGGTAGGGGCTGCGTGGGCACCTGGACGTGTTAATATCATCGGTGAGCATACGGACTACAATGATGGTTTTGTCTTGCCTGCTGCTGTTGATCGCGTAGCTGTATTTGCGGGTCGTAGGCGCAGCGATCAAATAGTATGTCTCTGGTCACAACATTTCGAGGAGTCAGCGCAGTTTTCCCTTGAGGGGTTGCCTGAGACGTTTAATGCACAACGAACAGGTTTACCTGGCTGGGCACGCTACATTCTGGGGGTAGCTAGCGAATTAAAGCGTGAAGGGATACAGTTGCGTGGTTTTGACGCCGTTGTTGGAGGAGATGTGCCATTGGGGAGCGGGATGAGTTCATCGGCATCGCTGGAGGTTGGGACTGCCGAAGCCTGTTCATTGTTCTCGAATGGCAAATTCACCATTGGCAACGATGGCGCGACCCTTACCCCTATGCAGGTAGCAGCGGTATGCCAGCGTGCTGAGCATGCAGCTTCCGGCCTGAGATCTGGTATTCTTGACCAGGCCGCATCGTGTATTGGACGACCGGGAAAGGCAGCACTGCTCGATTGTCGCTCCTATGAGTATCGTTACATACCCTTTGGCACTCCCGGCATCTCTCTTATGGTTATTGACACCAATGTGCGGCGCGAACTGGCTTCCTCAGCCTATAATGAGCGACGGCACCAGTGTGAAGAGGCCACGAAGCTTCTGCGTGACCTGGTTGCGCAAGATGACCCGGAGAGGGCACGGCAGATTGAAGCATTGAGAGATATTTCGTCCGCACAATTTGAACGCTATAAAGAGTACTTGCCCGAGATTTTACGTAAACGTGCCGGGTATGTCATTGCTGAGGATGAGCGTGTCTTCCAGGTGGCTGCAGCGTTAGAGAACGATGATATTGAGGCTGTCGGGCCTATTCTCTGGCGTGGTCATGAGGGATTGCGCGATGAGTACCAGGTCAGTTGTTTTGAACTGGATACGCTGGTAGAGATCGCTCATTCGATTGAAGGCGTTCTGGGTGCACGCATGCTTGGCGGTGGTTTTGGCGGTTGTACTATCAACCTGGTCCATAACGAGGCGATAGAGCCTTTGAGTCAGGCCGTTGAAAAATATTATCCAGAGCGTACTGGTCGGCAGGCAACTATTGATATCTGTCATGCGGCGGGTGGGCCTGGGCATGCTATAACTGAGAGATAATTTATTTTCAATGGGCTTTATTCAATTTCAATAGGGATCGCATCGATACGAGCTTTACCCGGGCAAACGCGATTTAGTCTGATGAAGCCTGGTCCTCGACAGGGAAACGACCGTTCTGGGCCTGCTCGACTCTTTGGACCACATCGATGAGAGTACTCAAGCGGTGTTCTAGCTCCTGGGCCTGGCTGCGCATACTACGTAGCTCTTTCACCAGTTCGTAGAATTGCCCATCTGCCAATGGATACCACTCACTTACAGCTTGATTTTCTGTAACTGATAGTGTGTCCTCGTCGGGAGTGAATTGAGTCTCTATTGTGAATGGGGTTTCATCAGCAGTGCTACGGGTTTTCGGCTCTTCTTGTTCAGTGGATACCTGTGGAGGTACACTGGTGCTCTCTTTTGTGTCTGGTTCGCTGCGTAGAACAAAAACGAGCACAACAAGGAAGAGTATGCCGAGAATGAGCAATCCTCCTGCAACTAACGGATTCACATCTCGCTCCTTTCATGGAGAGGGAGAAGGTTCTTTGTTTTGCTTGTACTCCTCCCTCTATCGCTTTAATGAATGTGGATAGTCGTAGTGGCACTCATACCCGGAGCAAGAATTTTTCCTCCGTTGCCATCAATCGTAATAACAACCGGGATGCGCTGCCCAACTTTTGTAAAGTTGCCGCTGGCGTAATCCTGAGTTGGCAGCAACGAGAAGATACTGGCGGTGGCTGGAACGATCTGCTGCACTTTGCCGGTGAAGCTAGTATCGCTATAGGCATCGACGGTGATGTCGACATCCTGCCCTACCTTAATGTTGTTGATTGCGCTCTCATTGACATACGCTGTCACCGTAATCGAGCTTAAGTCAGTCAGTTCTACCAGGGCAAGTCCAGGTGTGACGACCTGTCCACTCACCGCAGAAGTTTGTATGACTTTGCCATTAATCGGGCTGGTGATCTCGATTGGTTTAACTTTAATCGGGACACCTGTTGCACTGATGGTCGGAGCAGGTGTGATGGTTGCAATAGTTTGCCCAATAGTCACACTGTCTCCTAATGCGACGTTCAAGCTGGTCAACTGCCCGCTCGCAATCGCATTAATGTTGATGACGTTACCCGTTAACTGAGCATCATCGGTGCTGTAATACATGTAGTTGTTGTATAAAAGGTAAGCGATGCCGCCAGCAATAGCGAACAGGGCGAGCACAATCAGTACTGGAACGAGAATTATGCGGCGCATAGGTAAATCTCCTTGACGTAATTTTCTAATATAAATACTTTATGCGAGTTCCCTACAGGAAGAGACACGTGAGGGTCTCTTAACTGTGCATCTATCAGGCGAGGCATAAAAGCTTCATCCTGGCGAAAAGGAGCGCTCACTCCACGAAGACTATTGGTCTTTGTTCATCCTCTTCAGCTTGAGCTTCTCCTGGACTTCCCGGGCTGTCTGCAATACGTGCCGGTTGGCGTCTACCACGCACGAAGAGAACCGTAATCATCGCCAGGATACACACGACAACCGTGGTGCTAAATGCATTCTGGATGGCAAGCACATATGCCTGTTGTTGCAACAGGCCGTCAATAGCTTGTAATGCGGTCGACTGAGCATTGATTAATGAGGCTCCGTGTGCAACAAATAGCGCTTGCAATTCTGGGTACAACAGGCCAAGTTTTGATGTTGCGGTGACTCGCTCAGCGAGATAGGCGAAATGGACCAGGCTCTGGGTCTGTACTTCCGTGGCCAGGACCGCAATACCCAGCGAACTGGCCACGGAACGTGTGACAGTGTTCATTGCGGAAGCCTGGGCCAGCATGCGAGGACTGATCTCAGCCAGGCTTGCGACGATGAGTGGCTGAATGCACATTCCAAGCGCCAGCCCGCGCAGTATCAGTATGAGTTGGAGCCAACTAAAGGGCGAGTAAGCTGTAATGAAAGTGAGTTGCCATGTCGCAACGGCCAGGATGATCAGTCCAGGAATAACGACGGCACGTACACCGAGGCGGTCTACCAGGCGACCACCAATGAGAACTGCAACCATCGAGGCTAATGCCTGTGGCAATAGAATTATGCCTGCTTGAAATGCACTCAGATTACGAATATTCTGCAGGTAGATCGGGAAGAGGAAGATGCCTCCAAACAGGCTAAAGGTCACAAAGACGTTGGCTATCGAGCTGGCTCGAAAGGGACCATTCAAAAAGACGCGTAGATCGAGCAGTGGCTGTCCCTCGTGACGGATAATGCTCAATTCAAGGATTATAAAGATCGCGAGTGAGATGATGCCTATCGCCAGGAAGCTAAGGACGATGGGTGAGCCCCAGCCATCAGTACTGGCGTCAGAGAGAGCATACAACACGGTTCCCAGCCCAAGGGCCGCGAGGAAGAAGCCTGGAAAATCGAAGCGTTTACTGGTTTCAGGCTGAGAATTGTGCAAGTAGATACTTGCCAGGATGATCGCGATAATACCAATCGGCAGATTGATGAAGAAAATGGATTGCCAGTTGGCGTAGGTCACCAGGTAGCCACCAAGGGTAGGCCCAAGTGCCGGGGCGAGCAGCGTTGGGATACCAAAGAAACCCATTGCTGTACCGCGCTCCTGGGGAGGAAACTTGCGGAAAAGCAAGGTGATTGAGAGTGGAAGCAGCGCAGCACCGCCTGCACCCTGAAGAATGCGGAAAAAGATCAGGACTGGCAGGTTCCATGAGAGCCCACACAGCACCGACCCTAAAGTGAAGGCAGCGAGTGAGGCGATATAGAAGCGCTTGATTCCGAATCTTTCAGAGAAATAAGCTGAAGTTGGTGTGATAATGCCCTGTGTGAGAATATAGGCCGTTAAGACCCATTGCACCGAATGGATATCGGCACCGAATGCAGTCTGCAAACGTGGAATAGCTATATTGACAATTGTCTGGTCCAGGATGGACATAAACACACCGAGGATGACGATTGCTGCCACAACCCATTTGTAACTTAATCTTCCACTCTGGCTTATCGCTTGTCCATTGACTTGCATATCGGGAAGACTCCTTTTTTGATGGACACTTGAGAAATGCTTGCCAGTTCTATTCTCATAAATAAACTGGCAAGCAGAGAACAGCTGTCTATGCTTCTGTCGTTTCTTTCATCTTTTGATGCCACAAAGAAGTACGGAAACGATCTGGTTAATGATTTCATCGCGCGAGAGATGGGCGAAAAAGAGGTCATTAAGACCACTTCCTACTGCTCGCATAACGAACGTCATCACCAGCACCTGTACAAACAACACTGGATCGATATCCTGGCGAAAGATCCCCTCTTCCTGTCTTGTTTTGATATAGTCATTAATACCTTTGCGTCCTCGCATGATTTTCTCGGCAATGAGATGGGCAGCTTCAGGATGAGTATGCGCCAGGAGTACGCTCAAGCGTGTAAGGTCGCACTGGTCCGTGAAAAAATCATAAAATGCGCCTGCGACCTGACGTAAAATTTCTTCATCATCACTGAGTGTGCCAGTTTGTATTTCTCGGGTGATCTGTTCGATGGCAGCGTGTAGTTGAGCGTGAACTTCCTGCTGCTCTATAATAGCTTGAAGCAGTTCTCCTTTGCTATGAAAGAGCCAGCTCAGTGCACTGCGTGTAACTCCTGCCTCAGCCGCGATGTCATCGAGTGTGGCCGCAGAGATGCCTACACGTGCGAAGATGCGTAATGCCCCATCCAGTACCACCTGGCGTGTATCAGAAACCGGTATAGCGCTGATAGTACCGCTGCGTACTAATTCCTTGCGCAACTCTTCTTTGCCACCTGCAAAGTGATAATAGAAGGCAGGACGTGAGAGTGCCGCCGCTTTGACGATTTCTTCAACTGTAATCTCGTCAAAAGGATGTGCCTCGGCCAGCGTCCGTGCTGCCTGGATCAGGCGCTCTCTTCCCTTGCATTTTCCCTTGTTGAGGAGTTCTGCCATGCTATATTCATCCTTACTAATGGATCTATACTATACAGATTGCTTCGACTAAACTGTCTAATATCTGTGTACAGCTTAGTATCAAATGTGGGAATTTGTCAATGGGGGTACCCTAATAGGTCAGGGCTTATGCGTTCTTGATGAGCTTCTTACTTTATGCCGGAAGGGGTGCTTCATTTAAAAATGAACAGAAAAAATGAACAGATGTGAACTCTTACATATAGAGCTTTTGCTTCAGGGCCATACTTCGACTTTCCCTGCACAAAAGAGACGCGCGAGAGCCAGCTCTAGTTTCTGGTTTGATAGTTACATATCAATATATCAAGCTCGGTGAAGAACTTGCTCAAGAAACAGTGTACTTTGTTTGAGAAGGAACGTCAGTTCATATTCACCAATGTTGATATGATCGCCGTCTTTTAGAACATATCCTGTCTCGGCTAGAATCTTTTGTCCATTGACAAGAATACCATTGGCACTTCTGAGATCATAGATCTCGTAGTGATTCTCAACATACTTTAACAGAGCGTGGTGGCGCGAGGTAAGGGTATCCTGATCGAGTAAGATATCGCTCGAACCTGCGCGTCCAAGTGTTGTTTCTTCCTTCTCCAGGATGATTTCTTGCGGTTTTTGAGTATAAGGTGATGTCATAAGGACGCTTGCCTGGAAGAGTACCTCTCCGTTTTGTGTATCGGCTTCTGTCTCTTCAAGATGCGCTGGTACAGCATCTTTTCCAGGTTCAATCGGTGGTATTGGTTTTGGTTCGGGAAGCGGTTGGGGAATGTCTGGGCCGGGTACAGGTAAAGGCGCTGCATCAGGATTGGGTTTTGGCTCTGGTTGGGGTTGAGGTGGTATTTCTGGGATCGATAAAGGAATGGGATCAGGTGAAGGTTCATGCAGTGGTTGTGGAACATCCGGTACAACCTGTGGTAGTGGTTCAGGAGGAACAGGTTGTATAGGTTGGTCAGGTGCTGGTTTCTGCTGTCCTGCTGGCATAAGAAATTCCAATGTAGAGATTGAGCTTGCCTGAGGAAGCTCTTCTGATTCCACTTGCATCAACGTCGCGCGAAAATGCTGAGATGTACGTGCAATTGATGCTTGTAGCGCATTTGCAAATGCATGGATAGACGAATAGCGGTCTTCAGGGTAAACGCTTAATGCGCGGCGAATGACGCCTTCTAGCTCAAGGGGAACTTTGAGATTGACGGCAGTGAGAGTCGTGATCGTTTCTGTAAGTTTTAGCTGTTCAATCTCATCAGGAGTACCTATAAAGGGAGGACGTCCAGTGAGCCAGAAGTAGAGGATAACTGCCAGTGCATACTGGTCGCTGGCCGCTGTTACGCGCTTGCCAAATTGTTCAGGTGCAGCAGTGATGGGTAAAAACGCTGTTTGTGGTCGTCCAAAGCGTCGTACGAAGTGTGTGGTGCCAACATCTGCGATCAGGAATGGAGCGAAATCGGCTTTTTTATCGATATGTGGTCCTGCTGATACGAGGATATTGGTAAAGTTCAGGGCTCCATGTAAATAGCCATTATTATGGATAGATTGAAGTGCCTCTGCGAGTTGACGTGTGTAAGAAACGGCATCGTTAACGTCCAGAGGTGGATTAAACCAGTATCTTCCCTCGCTACCGAGTAACGAACCGGGAGTGACATAGCGGCGAGCAATATAGAGTTGGCCTTCCGCTTCGCCATAGTCGAGGATGGTTGCGAGATAGGGATGAGTAAATGCGCTAATATCTTGCATTTCGCGAAAGAATTGACGACGAGCAGCGTCTGGAAGGTTTCCCCATGGGTGGATCAGCTTGAGAGTCACTTTTCGTTGCAGGAGTGTATCTTCGGCTTCATAGGTTGTGCCTGATCCACTATTGCCTAAATGATACTGTATTCGATACCGTTTAAACCTCTGGCCTTCTTCCAATTTTTGCATGAGGATACCTCGCATTACTTACACGACCTGTTCACACGACCTGTTCAATCATAAATTATTGTAGCATACTATGAGCATGAAGACATATAATTGCAGGACCTGTAGGCTGAATGGAAGCCTCCACGGGGATGATCCATGTGGATGCCTATCTCGTTCGTTCCTTTGCTTCTCCAGAAGGTTTTTTGTTCCTTCTTGTGAAATAAGCGAAGAGAATAACTGCTCCAACAACCAGGATTATCCCGGTTATGATCCATGCTAGCCTATTTGCCAGGTGCTCCACCTGAGTGAAGTTACCGAAGGTGCGCCCGGCAAAGTAGCCCAGGCAACCGAAGAGTGTGGCCCACACTATGCCGCCGGCTGCATTGTAGATGAAGAAGGTGCGCCAATGCATGCGGTTGACGCCTGCCAGGAATGCAGCCCAGGCACGTAGTACTGCAACGAAGCGCCCGAAGAAGACGGTTTTATCTCCGTGCTTGTTGAAGAATTGCTCTGCGCGCTCCATATGCTCTGGTTTGAGAAACACATAGCGACCATAACGTTCAACGATTGCTTTACCAGCGGTGCGCCCTATGTAATAGCCGATATTATCGCCAATAATAGCACCCAGTGCTGCAAAGGCGATCACAAGTGGAATCTGCAACGAGCCATTAACTGCCGCATAGAAGGAACCCAGTAGCAGTATTGTCTCACCAGGGAAGGGGATGCCTGAGCTCTCGATCATCACAAACAGCATTACTGCTGGATAGCCTGCGATGGAGAGTGCATTCTGTAAGAACTGAAGAATATTGAAGCCTGCAAGCAATGTAGCCTGTCGAGTTGCCAGAAATGCTGATAGTATGACGTGCATAGCTTCTCCTTTTGATTGAACGCTGTGTTTTTTAATGAAGATCAACACTATTATAGTGTGAAGTATTTTGCTCTGTATTTGTTATAAACGTCAGGAGGTAGATCTAAGTTACAGAGAGAAGGAAAACTCTGCCTTTTTTATGCGTCACTACATATTTATGTGCAATTTGCATATGTTTACAACGCCTGAAAGTATAGATTTTTTCGAGAAGTATTGACATGCAGTAAGGGGCTTCTCTATACTGTTCTTTGCAAATGGCTTTGTGTGTAATTTATTGTTTTTATGAGATGTGATTGATGAGTACAGATACTAAAATGCAAGTAATCAACAATACGACTGCTTCTGGAGGCGCGAAAAGGGAAAATCATCCTTATTTGCTTGATGGAGTTGTTATTATCGCCATGGGCATTCTGCTGTACTGTGGAGCCTCCTGGCAGATCTTCAATCCCGGTACTGATGTTGCAAAGTACCAGTGTTACGCCTCTGTATTCCTGCACGGTGTGCAGGTGGCGAAATCCTATACGGGGCATCAATGCACTTTTATTTCTGACCCTCAGACGTATACGAATGCAAAGATTGCTGCCGATTTGCACAAGTATGGAGCGCCGAATTTCCTTGTAAATTTTGTGAATCAACAAAATGTCTCTCAGCGCTTTCGAGCGCTTCCTCATGAATACCCACTTCTTACCTTGATCCCATTTTTGCTTGTTCTGTTTTCACCGCAAAACTTGTATCAAGTCGCCTTCGCCATTTTTATGGCTCTGTTGGCAGGTGGCATGTATTTCCTGTTGGTTCGCTTCAAATCGAGAAAGGTAGCGATTACTGGTGCTGCTTTACTGGTGCTAGGAGGCTGGGCAACGGCGGCGGGACGTTTTGACCTCGTACCCTCTCTTCTGACGTTGGTGGCAGTCATCCTGGCGGAGCGGAAACGTTGGACGTGGGCTTTTGTGATGCTGGCGCTGGCGTTTCTGCTGAAATTCTATCCTGTTACTTTGCTGATTCCGTTTTTGTTGGGGCAACAGATGGAGTCACATACAAAATGGAACACCTGAAGTCGCTGGAAACCTCTGGCCGCATTTATTGGCGTGTGTGTGTTGGTGATGGGAGTATCTTTCCTGTTAAGTGTGGAGGGAACTATTTCTCCCCTTAGTTACTTCGAGACGCGTCCAATTCAAGCCGAGTCGCTGGGATCAGCTCTACTCTGGCTTTCGACCTTTGTAACGCATCATCCCTTATCCTTTGAATTTACCTTCCACTCTCTGAATGTGAAACCTGTCCATATCTTAACCACTCTGGTTACCTATGGGGAGGATTTCCTGGCACTGGCTGGCCTGGTGTTCATTGCCTGGTTACAGTGGCGACGTAGAATAGATCTGGCAATGGCAACGCTTTTAACCTTGCTGGTGGTAATGGTGACCGGGAAAGTCTTCAGCCCGCAATATCTCATCTGGGTTATTCCACTGGTTGCTTATGCGGGTGGAACAAATTGGCGTTGGATCGTGTCCTGGGTCGCAATCTGTGCATTGACTACCTTGATCTATCCTTATACGTACTATGCGCCCGGTCATACTGGTATTATCCAGGTTCCCCTTGTTCCGTGGTTCTATCCTGCCGTTACATTGCGTAATTTCGTTTTGTTTGGTGTTGTTCTTGCCTCGTTCATCTACTACGCACGCAGACAAATGATTCTTACTCCTGCAACTGAGCATGTTAATTCAGAAGGAAGTGAACGGATTTCCAGCACGGAAGAGGTAAGCTCAGAAATGGGTACGAAGGTGGAGGACAGACCCACAATCTTAGAAGCAAACGTGGACGTTGAGAATGCGTCCAATGCGCAGGAGAACAGAAGGCCAGAAGATAGTCCACATGCTGAAGTCAACGAGGATATATCCAGTGTGGAGTCGGATACAGATACGAGTTCCGTTTCTTAATTATGAATTAACGATGGAGCACATTCTACATTCTTTGAAGTGTGGAATGCGCTCTATTTTTAAAGATACTCACAGAGCCCCTATGTCAGACGCATTCGCGTAACGCTGAATGGTTACTGATGCCACGTAATTTCATAAGCGCAACGACTTCAAGTTGGCGTACTCGTTCGCGTGAAATATCGAGTTCTTTGCCGACTTCAAGCAACGTGCGGCTGTGTCCATCGCCTATACCGTAGCGTAGTGTAATAACCGAACGCTCACGGGGAGTAAGTAAAGCCAGAGCACGATGGAGCTCTTCGCCCAGCAGGTGCTGTGAAGCTGTTTCTGAAGGGGCTGGCGTGGTATTGTCTTCAAGTGTGTCCGATAATGAGTAACGGGCCTCATCATCGATAGGGGCATCAAGGGAAACCGGTTGTTCGATTACGCCCAGGAGATCGACGACCTCATTGACATCAAGGTTGCAGGCGGCAGCTATCTGTTCGGGCAGAGGATCGAGTCCGTTTTCTTGCGATAATTGTGCCGCGATGCGACGAACTTTGCGCAGACGTGTCGCAACATGTTCGGGCAGGTGAATGAGGCGTGAATGTTCGCCCGCTGCACGGCTGACGGCCTGGCGAATCCACCAGGTGGCATAAGTGCCGAAGTGGCAGCCACGCTGGTAATCAAACTTCTCAGCGGCACGCATCAAACCCAGGTTGCCTTCCTGAATGAGATCAATCAGGGGAACGCCTGTACTGGTATAGCGGCGGGCAATAGCGATCACCAGGCGCAGGTTGGATTCGATAAGTTTGCGGCGGGCAAGATCGTCGCCAGCGGCAGCTCGTTGTGCCAGGTCTATTTCTTCCGCGTGTGTGAGTAGACCCAGGCCACGAATATCGTGCAGGTAACTCTGAAAAGCATCTTCAGCTCCTGTTGCCTGGCGTGTACTGGAAGAAGTTGTACGGCGAGAATGAGTATCAGTCTCGTCTAGTACATCGATCTCGCCAGCGTCCTCGTCATCACCCGCATCCAGCAAGGTGTCTGCTATCGCATCTAATGCTGATGCTATACCAGCGAGTGGTTCCGTAATACGCTCAGAGATATCGTTAGCCAGAGTATTCAGATCTACAGCAATATCAGATGTGCTGTTAGAAAAAAGTGTTGTCGTTTTCTTCGTCAAACTTTTGGCAGGTCTGGTTTTACGCTCATCAATGACAGCATTAACAATTGCCATGACTCCACGCTCCCTTCAGGAAACTTACCGACAAAATCAGCGTCGGACTCCATATGGCCTCGTGGTCAGCACTCACGGGCAGAAGAGCACGTTTATGCCGATAGGTACACGTCCATTCTGTTCTTTTACTCTCTTTGTAGGTCATTGTAGAAGAATCAGGGATGTCATACCATCGGGTGATTACCTTAAATAAGGTCAGGTTCTAACCGTATCTTCTGCTGGCTACTTCTTGCCTTCTCTATCCTGCACGCTGTTGATACTCATCAGGTTCAAGTATGATCAGGATTGGACTCATCAAATGGATCATGGACGCCATGCCCTCGATCATAGAAAAGCTGAAGCGGGTCGCCAGGATGGTTCTCGTAATCCGGTCTGATTTCCCACTCTTTATTTTCTGTGACTTCATCTTTACTCATGAGCAATCGTACGCGATCATTTTCGACTGTAGCAATTGCATTGTATGGAATGTAGCGATTGGTATGAAAAAGGATGCCTTTTTGCATCTCAAATGAATCCTCGTAGACGTGCGCTATATGTCCAAGATCCTGGTTGTCAGAAGAGTAGACGTGCATGTGGGTATGAAGATTATGTTGATTCCAATCTGACATGGCGGCTCTCACTTTCTCTCAGTGGTGCATTTGCTCACCAGGGAAGCGAGGCCACTCCAGTCAGGACTTTGATGTGCCGTATCTGTTGGTGTATTGGTCCATGTTCCCACGATGAAGCGAATGTACCGGTCAGGTTATATAATCTGGTTTCTACTCGCTTTCACGTCATCCTGTGTTGAAAAGTTTCATCAGATTACTATTTCCTATAGTTAGTATAATCGTCATAGCGAGAAAAATTGACAGTGCGGGGCAGATATGATAGGATTTTGCCGTCAGCAGGGAGGGAGTTGTATACAAAAAAGCGTACTCAAGCCTGAACCTGATATTGTGTTTCAATGCTACAGCAAGTTTTTTATTGATATGTAAAATAAAAACAGTTATCTAAAACAAAACATTATATACTATTGAAGGGAAGTCTCTCTGCATGGCGAAAAAAACTGCTATTGTACCCGTGCTCTCACGTTCTGAAGAGGAAAAGGAAGAGATGCTTGTGCAAACTCATCCACGCCAACGTAAGTTTGCATCTTTATTAGGATTCTGGCTTGTCATTGTGCTTGTGGTCGGTGCGGTTATTGTGATTATCGTGAGTTCGGTGGTTGGCTACTGGCTGCACAATGTGCAGGTACCAACCTCGATCAATATCAATACAATTGGCAATCCAGCAACTCCTCCTGTGCCTGTGACAACATTCAATGTCGGTCGCTCGGCAGCTTATGCGGGCCTGAATATGACCGTAGTGAACGCGCAATATGCCACTTCGTTTAACGACGATCTTATTCATTCCGGTTCAGCGATTGTACGCCTGAATATGCAAATAACAAACCCTACGAGTACTCAGATTAACGTCGTTTATTATTCGATAGCGCGTTTGTTGGCTCCTGATAAGCAGATAATTGCTCCGACGAATGTAGATCTCTCAGTTGGCCCGAAACCGGAGAAGAGTGAAACAGGCTGGATTGATTTTTCGGTTTCGCAAACGATGAAGCTGGACGCTCTAACGCTTCAACTTGGTTCTGCCCCCCAGGGTGAGCTGCTGGTCAAGATTCCATTTTCGGGTCATTTTGATGCAGCTCAGTATGGCGATAAAGTCTTAAAGCCAGGATCTGAATTTGACTATACGTATAATGGTTATACTTTGAATTACCATCTAACCAGTCTGGAGGTACGAGAAGCGTACCAGGGAAGTCAGTGCAGATCAGGTCAGCGCTATTACATTTTCAATTTCCAGGTTGATAATCAAAGTGGCGTTGATGTCAGTCCAGGCTTTGGTTTTGACTACATACGTATGGTTGTTGGAAACTATGGTAACCCTCCTATAGATAATACGTTGCCATCTGCCTTTAAAAATGGTAAGACGGCTACTGGTCGTGTTGTGTTTACTGCTCCGGCTGGTGTGCACAATTTCTCCGTGCGGTTTCTGTATCAGCTTGTGGCAGGGCAGCAGGATTATCCAATGAGCATTTAGACGAACGTAGGGCAGCCTCGCTTGACGGGCTGCCCTACGTTCGTTCTAGCTCCGTATAAACGCCAACACCGCGTCCCGTTTCTCCTCCAGCAGCGTCCGCTCGTTTGCCTCAACATTCAATCTGAGCAGAGGCTCCGTGTTGGATGAGCGTACATTGAACCACCAGTCGCCATAATCAACCGTCAGACCGTCCAGGTGGTCAATAGATTTTGCGCCTTGACCGAAATGTTCTTCCAGTCCTTTGAGCTTGCTCTGGGGGTCGGTAACAGTACTATTGATCTCGCCGCTGCGTACACCCTTATCGAGTGGCTTGATGATCTCGGAGAGCGGTTTTCCTTCGACCGAGACCAGTTCCAGCGTAATCAACAGAGCGATCAAGCCGGAGTCGGCGAACCAGTTGTCGCGGAAGTAGAAGTGGCCAGAATGCTCGCCTCCAAAGATGGCGTTGAGTGAGCGCATTTGCGCTTTAATGAAAGAGTGCCCAACGCGTGTACGTATGGCTTTGCCACCATTGTGTTCAACAAGCTCTGGAACGCTATGCGAGACAATCAAATTGTAAAGGATCGTGGACCCAGGAAATTTGCGCAATAGACTGTTAGAGACAACGGCGGTGACCTGCGAACCATCAACGATATTGCCGTGTTCATCGACGGGGAACATACGGTCGGCGTCACCGTCGAAGGCTGCGCCAATATCGGCTCCAACCTCGCGTACCTTTTTTTGCAGGTCAGCCATGTTCTCTGGTTCAATAGGACTGGCCGGGTGATGCGGAAAGTTGCCGTCCAGCTCAAAATACAGCGGTACTAGCTCACAGGGCAGATGCTGGAAGACGCGTGGGACGATCATGCCTGCCATGCCGTTACCAGCATCTACTACGACCTTGAGCGGCTTAATCGCGCTTACATCGATAAAGGACAATACGTGCTTGACGAAATCCTCGCTGATGTCACGCTGTGTAACGGTGCCCTTGCGAGTTGGCTCTGCGAAATTGCCACTTACCGCAATATCACGAATATCGCCCAGGCCCGTGTCTATGCTGATGGGAGCGGCTTGAGCACGACAGAATTTGATACCGTTGTACTTGCCAGGATTATGTGAAGCTGTTACCATAGCGCCAGCTGGATAGTTAAATTTTCCAACGCCGAAGTAGAGCTCGTCGGTGGTGGTCAGGCCAAAATCAACGGCATTGACGCCTTGATCGGTGATGCCACGAATTAAGCCTGCTGCGATCTGCGGTGAAGAGAGACGCATATCGCGTCCTACTGCAATCGCTGGTACGTCCAAATATTGGGCGGCGGCGCGTCCAATGGCGTAGGCGATATCTTCGGTCAAGGTGTCGCCGTAGATACCTCGTATGTCGTATGCTGAGAAAATAGATGGCTTGATCGTTGTATGCGATGTGCTCATGGTTTAGTGAGACGTTTTCTCCCAATGAGAAGAGGAGAAAACGTACAACTCCTTTCTTCGTTAGCTGAGATGGTCCGTTACTTCGTTCTGAATGAGCGCAACGAAAAACTCAGCATCGCTATTATGCCATAACTGTAAAGCGAATATACACATCCAGTATACAGATACAAATGCTAGATCTGATTATTTTGCAGCTTCATCGCGCTGGATTTCCAGATTTCGAGCAAGACCCAGGGATCTCCGCTGCTGCGTGGATCATAGATCTGGCCTACTTCGACAAAGTTAGCCTTAGCAAAGGCATGGCGTGCTGGATGATTGACCTGCGCGGTCTCCGCGTAGATGCGCATAATGCCTGGGAACGTGAAGAGATGTTGTACCAGGATGCGAATTGCTTCGGAGCCGTAGCCCTGGCCCCAGCGTGTTTTCTCACCCAGTCCCAATCCGACTTCGACCTGTCCCAGGCGATAGTCGATATTGAAGTAGGTGATGGTACCGATTGGAACATGATGCTCGTCTTCGATGATGAACCAGAACTGTCGTCCATTGCCGCGTACATAGCTACGCTCAAATGTAGGCATAAACTCCGCCATGGTGCGTGAGTAGGGACGATGAATATCATAGCGCCATACTTCATCGTCGCGCTCCCAGTGAAACACACGTGTGGCATCGCTCATTCCTGGGCGGCGTAGATAGACCCGTTCTCCATGAAGAGGTACGTCTTGTCCCATTTTATGTTCATGTTGTGTTTCTGTCATAATAACCCCAACAAATTTGCAAAGCTTGTTTCTTACTTTGCCCTTATCAGGTTTAAGCGTGCGGGTTCCGGCAAAGGATCGCCAATCAATGGTAACGCGTAGTCATAAAATGCCTGGGTGACCATTGTTTTGCTTGCATCCAGGTATTCGTCTGGCATCAGGCGCTGTTTGTTCGCGACCTGTTCGAGCTCAGCCAGTCCAGTCGTGCAAGAATAGGTTGGCTGCTCATGGCGCTGCAACGTAACCATTTTGTCGCTCTCGCCGTTCAGTAGTGCCTGCACTCCCATTTTCCCTACTAGATAAGCTTCGTCACGGTCAGGAGACGAGATGCTATTCGATGCCATACGTTGCAAGTCGCCAGGTTTGTCGAAACGCGCACGCAATTGTAGTTTCTGCTTTACTAATTCTACCAGATATTGTGCTGCTCCGCTTAATAAAGGATGCTGAAAAGCATCGGTTCCAACCTGTCCGCTTGTACCCAGTGGCTGTCCCTTCTCGTCGCGAATCGTCTCCGCAGCCACAATGATAACATAGCCAATGCGTCGATAGATCTCATCGACCTGCGCCAGGAAACGCTCCTCGCCAAAGGTCTGTTCCGGCAGAAGGATGATATGGGGAGGATCGTGCTCATCTCGTTTGCCTAGCGCCGATGCTGCTGTCAGCCATCCGGCATCGCGCCCCATCGTCTCAATCACTTTAACCGGGTAGTGCGAAGGGATAGAGATCGTGTTGAGCGCTGAATCCTGGGTTGCCAGGGCAATGAAACGAGCTGCGCTGCCATAACCGGGACAGTGATCGGTGAAGGGTAGATCGTTATCAATGGTTTTGGGTACACTGATCGTCTGTAATGCGTAGCCGACCTGCTGTGCTGCCTGTGTGAGACGATGTGCAGTATCAGCCGAGTCGTTGCCGCCAATGTAGAGGACGTAGCGCACATCATAACGGCGCAGGATTTCTACAGCTTGTGCGGGATCATTTTGCTGTAATTTGTAGCGACACGTACCCAGAGCCGCTGATGGTGTCTGTGCTATTTTGGGCCATCGATGCGCAGGTTCTCGTCGCAGGTCCAGTATATCTTCGGTCAGCAGTCCCTGGATACCATAGTGCATTCCGTAGATGCCATCGATGCGTCTATCAGCCAGCGCTGCCTCGACTGCTCCGACAAGGCTGGCATTAATAACGGCGGTCGCTCCGCCAGATTGTCCAATAATCAGGTTGCCGTGTGTTGTTGCTTGCAACGAAATATTCTCCCAGATCAGTAATGTGTGATGGTTGTAGATGCCTGAGTCCATCTTACTTTATATCATAATGCTATGTCTAGATGGTTAGCTCAAGCGTATACCCTCCTGGCTTGAAATTTCCTTACTTGCATGCTAGCATAAAATACTACAGCTTACTTGATAGTATGTCTATCGTGCAAGCTTCAACGATAGTAGAAATAGTGGACGATCACCAGAGGCAAAGCTCATGAAACACAAAATTATCCTCGATTGCGATCCTGGTCATGATGATGCAATTGCTCTGCTGCTGGCTGCCCATCATCCGGACATTGAATTGCTGGCGGTGACTACTGTAGCTGGCAACCAGTCAGTGGAAAAAACAGCGTACAATGCCCTCAAAATCTGCTCATTAGCACATATTCACACTATCCCGGTTGCTAAGGGAATGGATCGTCCTCTGCTACGGCCAGGACGATATGCCGCTCATATCCACGGTGAGTCAGGGCTGGACGGTCCGAACATTCCGGAGCCGGATATCGAACTTGCACCACAGCATGGCGTGGAACTGCTCATTGAGTTGCTACTGAAATCGGAGGGAGATATTACGCTGGTACATACAGGACCGCTCACCAATCTCGCGGTTGCGATCCGACGTGAGCCAGCCATTGTCCCGAAAATCAAGGCTATCTCACTTATGGGAGGCGCAATCGGTGTAGGGAATACGACGCCAGCGGCTGAATTTAATATCTGGTTTGATCCTGAGGCGGCTGCTATTGTCTTTGGTTGTGGTCGGCCTCTGACGATGGTTCCTCTGGAGGTGACGCATCAGGCGCTGGCAACACCTGAGGTTCTGCATCGATTGCGTGTTTCCGGTCGTCGCGTGGCGTGCTTTGCTGCCGATCTGCTGGTCTTCTTTGCCGATACGTATTTACATGTATTTGGCTTCACATCTCCACCTGTTCACGATCCCTGCGCCGTGGCGGCTGTAATTGATCCGCGTATACTCCATGCGCAGAGAATGCATGTGGAGATTGAGACCAGGGGAGAATGGACGACGGGACGCACTGTATGCGATATTTACAGAAAATCTGACAAAGAATCAAAAGAATCAGATATACGTGTTGGATATGCCCTCGACGTGCCGCGTTTCTGGGATATAGTGATACCGACGCTGCTTTCGTATGAGTAGAACGCGCATGGGCTTGCGGTACCCCTACGATTGGCATGGATGAGTCTAAAAACGATCAGATCTGGTAATCCAGTTCCCATGGATCTTTGCCGTTCCAGCCCTGTGTCAGTTCTTGATGTTTCTCCAAAGGTTCGCCGCCTTTGACCAGCAATTCGGCAGGTTTAGAGGCAACAACCGAATTGGGTGATACTCGATTCGAGCACCAGTGCCATTGCACCTATGCGACTGCCTTTACCGATGGTGATAGGTCCGAGGATGGCCACACCGACGCCGATAGTCACGTCGTCCCCGATGGTTGGATGGCGTTTTTGCTTGCGTCCGGGGCCGGGTCGCCACCAGCCAGTAGCTCCAAGCGTGACCTGGTGATAGAGCATCACATTATCGCCGATTACCGTTGTCTCTCCGATCATCACGCCAGCGCCGTGGTCAATAAAGAAGCGTTTGCCGATCTGTGCTCCGGGATAAATCTCAATACCGCCCGTCATGAAACGTGCGAACTGTGAGATCAGGCGTGGTAGCAGAGGAATATGTGCTTTATATAGTGCATGCGCAATACGATGGTAGAGAATAGCCCATAAACCAGGATAGAGTAGCGCTTCAACGATATTGTTGCAGGCCGGATCTTTCTCAAATATTACATCAATAGCATCGGGCCATGGTGTCCTGCGTCGTGGTGTCCTTCCGGGAGCGGGAAGAAAGATACCAGGAGGAAGTTGAGGAAGCTGCGAAAGATCCTGTTCTGGGTTCAAAGATTGCTCGTCGGCCTGCTCAGATATCCCTTGAGGTCCATGTGACATAGCTGATTATATCCTTTTCTTGGGCGTATACTAATTAATCTACCATCTATATGCAGTGTAGGACAGGTATTTTATCTTGTCAAGAGCGAAATCTCTATGCGGCTTCTCTGTGAGATGGCTATTAGTACCATAGCAATTGCCTATAGATTTCTTGCTTAGCTCTTGACAACCCGCAATCGGTCCGCTATACTGGCGATGTGTTTGAAGAGCACATGGTGACCGTAGCTCAATTAGGCAGAGCTCTGGATTGTGGCTCCAGCGGTTGTGGGTTCGAGCCCCATCGGTCACCCCATCGTTTAAAGTTATCCTCTGTTATGACGATTAAGGCACTATAGGCTTCATTTCCTCAACATCAATACGCCGTACTCCTACAAAATGTGTTCTCCTGAGGAATGCCCAGGTCTGATTTCCGTAAACGCGACCTCTACCTGGAATATTCTAATAGGTCGTCATCTTTTTATAGAAGTGTATGGGTATATATTTCTCCCTGCAAAAAATGACAGGATCGAAAAAATTTGAGCGTCTTGCGCTGACCTCTGATGTAGAATCCGTCGTCGGCTCTATTATTATTAAGAGGAAAGATAATATGTCGAACAAACCGGCTATTGTAGTCGAGGGACTCCAGAAGCGTTATGGTAAAACTCAGGCTCTGGCAGGTCTTGATCTGGTTGCCGAGGAGGGCAAGGTTCTTGGTCTGCTTGGCCCGAATGGAGCTGGCAAGACCACGGCTGTGCGTATCCTGACCACGCTGCTGCAAGCTGATAGCGGGAAGGCTGAGGTGTTGGGACTTGATGTTGTGAAACATGCCAATGAATTGCGGGCACGTATCGGGCTGACGGGCCAATATGCAGCGGTCGATGAAAATCTGACTGGCTATGAAAATCTGCTCATGTTTGGGCAACTCTATCATCTGCCTGGCTCTATAGCACGAAAACGAGGGAACGAACTCCTCGAACGTTTTGATCTCAGCGGCGCGGCTAGACGGACCGTTAAGACCTATTCAGGTGGTATGCGCCGACGCCTTGACCTGGCGGCAAGTCTTATTGTGGCACCCCCTGTCCTCTTTCTCGATGAGCCAACGACGGGCCTTGATCCACGTGGTCGTCTTGCGATGTGGGATGTTATTGGAGGCCTCGTCGCTGACGGTACTACCGTGTTGCTCACCACACAATATCTGGAGGAAGCCGATCAGCTTGCGAACCAGATTGTTGTTGTGGATCTAGGGCGCGTGATCGCCAAAGGCACCGCCGACGAATTGAAAACACAGATTGGTGGCGAGCGCATCGAAATCACTGTTGCACCGGGAAGCGACCTGGAAGCGGCTGTGGAAGCACTTCGCCCATACAGTTCAGGTGAACTCGCAGGTGAATGCAGAGCATCGCCATCTCGTGATGCCAGTGACTCAGGGCGCTCAGCTTATCGCAAGCGTTGTGCGTGATCTCGATGCTGCACAGATTGGTCTGGACGACCTGGCGATGCGTCGTCCCACTCTGGATGATGTCTTTCTCACGTTGACCGGGCGTGCTGCTACCGAGGCAGAACTGCCTGCAGATAAAATAGATGTTGAGCCTCTGGTAAGGAGTGTACGATGAGCATCTCTTCCACAACGAAATCTTTGAAGCCACTGGATCGTCCAGCCATTTATTGGACGATCTCCGATGCTCTCGTGTTGGCGAAGCGTCACCTGATCCAGATACCACGTATTCCTGAAGAATTGATCTTTGCAACGATCCAGCCCATCATGTTCGTACTGCTCTTTCGCTATGTGTTTGGTGGAGCTATCGTAGTCACTGGTACCAGTTATGTCAATTACTTGATGGCAGGCATCTTTGCTCAGACTGTCATCTTCGGTTCAACCTCTACTGGTATCGGCCTGGCGACCGATCTGCAGCGTGGCCTGGTTGATCGTTTTCGCTCATTGCCAATGGCAAAGTCAGCCGTGCTGACGGGCCGTACCATTTCTGACCTTGTACGCAATACATTTGTGGTCATCGTGATGTGGTCAGTTGGCTTGCTGGTTGGTTTCCGTCCTCAGGGTAATGTCATTTCCTGGTTTGCTGCTGCTGCATTGCTTCTGTTAACCAGCTTCGCATTCTCATGGATATCGGCAACTATCGGGCTGTTAGTGAGTAGCGTGGAAGCGGCACAATCGGCAGGCTTCATCTGGCTCTTCCCGTTGACCTTTGCCAGTAGTGCATTTGTGCCGACGAAGAGCATGCCCGATTGGTTGCGTGCCTTTGCGGAGCATCAGCCAGTTTCGCTGATCGTCAATGCTGTGCGTGGGCTTCTTCTTAACCAGATTGATTATGCGACGATCTGGCAGGCGCTTGCCTGGTGTGTGGGCATCCTTGTTGTCTTCATTCCATTTGCTGTGTGGGCTTATGGCCGCAGGACCGCACGCTAAATGTAGGGGCCGCGTTTACGACGCCCAGGAGCATCCAATAGTGATGAATCACCTGGGCATCGAAAACGCGGCTCCTACATAGTTTCTGCGACAAATTTGCGACACCTACATGATTGTGTTGCGACATCCTTCTGTTACAGTTATCCCTGTGGCCGCTATTGAGATTTTTCGCAAAAGAGAATAAAAAGCATTCAGTTTGACTGCTAACAGAAAAGGATTATATCTTATGCAATGGCACAACGATTTAGAAGTCACTACTCGGCACGAATATAACGAACGAACTGGATATACGGGGTCTTCGCATGACTATGAACCATCTTCTGCTCAGATGTTTCAACAACAGGCTTACTACTGCCCACCTATATCGGGTTATGGTCCAGCACCATATGGGCAGCAGCAATTTGCAGGAACGCCTCCGCTCAGCGATTCCCGTTTTGCCGCTATTCTCAGCTATTCGTTTGGTTGGTTGACGGGCATACTCTTTTTGCTGTTTGGAGGTCAGAATTGTTTTGTACGCTTCCACGCTCTGCAATCGCTTGTTTTCTTTGGGACGATAAACCTGGTCGATTTCGGATTGCTCACAGTTATGGCTGGAGGATGGCATCACAACCATTTCTTGCTGTTTGGATGTGTTCTTTTGTTCCTGCTACTGAACTTTATTGCTTTTGTGAGCTGGATCGTTGTTATGATTCAGGCGGCTCGCGGTACGTACTTCAGATTGCCTTTTGTAGGAGAATTGGTTGCACGATGCTTTGATTTCAATTCAAGACCTCGTTGGTAAGGTTGTATCGAAAGGAATTATCAGCTATTATGTATTAAGTACTCTGTCAATCTTCATTTCACCCCTGCCAGAACTGCCCCATTCCAATTGTAGGGGCCGCGTTTACGACGCCCGTGGGGACAAACCCGCGTGGGGACACAAGTCCATATAGGGACCTATATGACAAAAATTTTATTGGTTGAAGATACATACGATCTGGCCCAGGTGATTATACGTGAGCTTGAGGCGAATAATTATGAGGTGCAGCATGCTGGTGATGGTCTGACAGCGGTACGCCTGCATGCCAGCGAGCAACCTGCCCTGGTAATTCTAGATTGGATGCTACCTCAAATAGACGGTCTTGAGGTATTGCGGCGCATACGCCAGAACTCGTCAACTCCCGTGTTGATGCTTACTGCACGTGGTGAAGAGACGGATCGCGTGGTTGGCCTTGAATTGGGGGCTGATGATTATCTTACCAAACCATTTAGCATGCGTGAATTTATTGCGCGTGTACGCGCTTTATTGCGCCGGGCTGATATGGTGCAGCAGATATTGAGCGCCGATCAAGGCGAGGCCAGAGAGCCACTTGCTTATAAATCCTTGTGTCTCGACCCTCAGGCGCATCTGGCTACGTTTGATAACGAAGCGCTCGATCTGAGCCCGACCGAGTTTTCCGCTGCTTGATCTGCTTTTACGTAGTCCTGGACGTGCATTTAGCCGCTCCTATCTGCTTGATACCCTCTGGGGCGAGAGTTATATCGGTGGTGACCGTTCAGTAGATAATACTGTGCTACGCCTGCGTAAAAAGCTGGGATCATTGGGCGAGGATATCGAGACGGTCTGGGGGATCGGTTACCGCTTGCGACCAGAAAGGGGATGACAATGCAGAAGCCGCGTTTCTTTCTTGGAGCTCATCCCTTACGTGCGATGCTGGAGGCGTTCAGTATAGGCTTCGTTATGCTTATTATTCTGGCCGTGCTGGGCGAGCAGCCCTTTGGTTCTAGTGTTCAACCCGATCCTTTTTCCTTTTTACAGGCTACTTTTACGTTTGTGGGCTCTCCATTCTGCATGTTCTGGCTTGCAGCACGTCTGAGGCGCTTCTCTCTCCCTCGCTGGCAACGTTATCCTCTCTTACTGCTTCTCGCAGCAGCTTTGAGCCTGATTTTGAACTACCTGGGACAGGAAGGCAGCAAAATTTTGCTCCAGAATCCGGCGGCCTGGAAAGATAGTTATCATGGAGTAGTGGCGGCAATAGTCGCCCTCTTCTTTGGTAGTGCCGTCTTTGTCATCTGCCGTTTTGGTTTGCGGATGTGGTTGTTCTGGGATCGCTTACGTCGTAGACAACTCATCTGGTCTCTAGCTCATTCGATTGTTATCCTTCTGGCCCTGGGCGCAGGTGTGCTTATTCTTCTTATTGATGCTGCCATCCTCTATAATGCCCTGATACTTTCTCGCGCATCTGCTATCGGTGTTTTACCGATAACGATGATTCTTGTGGTTATCAGTCTAGCCGTACTGGTGGCACTTATCCCTCCCTTTGCCCTCTTCTCTTATCTTGCTATGCGTGGAACCGTGCAGCGTATAAAGATGCTGGCCGCAGCGACAAGTGCTTTGCGTGCAGGCAATTATCATGTGCGTGTACCTGTGATGGGTGAGGACGAGGTGGCACAGCTCCAGTCAGACTTCAATGCTATGGCTACCGACCTGCAACGTACACTGCATGAATTGCAAGAGCAACGCGATAATGTGGCAAAGTTGCTTGACGAACGGCGAGAATTGATCGCCAATGTATCACATGAACTCCGTACACCTGTAGCAACATTGCGTGGCTATCTTGAAACGATGCTGATACACTGGGATGGCATCTCACGTCCAGACATTCATCGCGATCTGCGCGTCATGGAAGACGAGACGGTACGCTTGCATGGATTGGTAGAGGACCTCTTTACGCTCTCACGGGCTGAGGTGGGCAAGCTCGAATTACAGTGTGCACCTACCGATGTGAGTGAACTTGTGCGCCGCATCGTCGACGCCACTGCACCGCTAGCATGGCGTTCAAGCAAAATAGAGGTGGTTGCGGATATACCTGACTGTTTGCCTGCTGTACTGGTGGATGCCAAATGCCTGGAGCAGATTCTGTATAATCTCCTGCATAATGGCGTGCGTCATACCTCTCCGGGTGGCATCGTGGCGGTGATGATAATGGCAGAGAACAATACTGTCGCTTTCCAGGTAAGAGATACAGGTGAAGGAATTGTCGCAGATGATCTGCCTTATATCTGGAAGCGCTTCTACCAATCAAAAAGTTCGCGTATGGGTGGAGGCACCGGCCTGGGCCTTGCCCTGGTGAAAGAGTGGACCGAAGCTATGGATGGAACCGTCTCGGTCGAAAGCGTTCCAGGTGAGGGAAGCTGTTTTACTGTGCGCCTCCCTGCCTCGGTTTTGCTCCTATCTCCCCATTCTCAACTCCTCCTGTAGGGCCAGATTTATCGCGCTCAACTGTCGAACTGTGAACTTCCTCACAATATTGTTGTGATCCTTTCACTGGAATGCTGCCAGGAGTCTGCTATACTATATTTATGTGGTTGCGCTATCTAAAAACGGGGCGTTGGAACGTCTAATAATCAGGACAGCTTTCAAACGGTTCATTGCAGGAAGAAATAGACGCGAGAAGGCCGAAGTAACACGACTTGGCGAGGGAAACGAGCATGCGTCACTGTGCATTTTGTGGCACCAGGCTACCGGAACAGGCTCAATTTTGTGGATACTGTGGTCACCTCTCTACGCTATCAGGTGAGTGGCCTCAGGGGCCTGCTGTCGCATCCTCAACGTGGCCATCGCAGGATGAGCTCACCATCATAAGCAATACGTCATTGCCGACTTTGATAAATGAACAGACGGTGCTTCGTCCTCAACAAGAAGAACCGACTCTTTTGACTCCGTCCGATTCTGCTATCTGGACGCAACCCGTACTCCAACAATCAAACGAAGAAGAGGAGCAGGACCGCGTACGCCGTGCCATGGTGTGGGGGATTCCATTAGCCGGGGCCGACGTGCATGGGCCATCTGGAGCCCCTATAGTACAGGGAATGCCTCAGGTGAATGCTGCTCCTTCAGTACCCGGTACTCCTCAGCTACAGATGGCAAGGCAAAGCCGGTACATGCCTCCCTCTTATCCTCAATCTTTTCGGCAGAAAAAAAGAGTGCCGCAAGCTGTATCTTCTGCTGGAACAAGCACGGCAAGAAGTGTAGCGTTGCAATGGGTAATTGTAGTTGTAACCGCTGTGATTGTACTAACGACGGCTGGTGTCGGTGTGGCTCTTGCCGTGTCACCCACGCTTTCCCTGATGGGTGGATTGGGTGGGAATAGAGTCATTGAGCCAGGCCAACACGTGAGCCTGCATGGAAGCGGCTTCTTGCCTGGTGGACATGTAACGTTAAAACGAGACAATGATCAGAGCGTGCAGATAGCTGCTCAAAATAGACCATCGCCTGGTGGGAGCGTATCCTCATTAGATTCCGCTAATATGGTCGTGTTTTCTGAAATGTCCATCGCGGTTTCTGCTGGAAGCTCTGTTACTGTAAATGCAACCGGAACTTTTGATGCCTCGCTGGTGATTGGGAAAGATTGGGGCGACGGTGAGCATATCATTCGCGCGACGGAAGATATGTTCTCACGTAGTGCGACAATGACTGTAACCGTTGATGATGCACCAGCAGCGCTCTCAGTTGCGCCAACCACTCTTAATTTTGGCTCAGTGCAGAAGGGGACAAAGATATCTCTCCCATTGGCCATTGGCAATAGCGGTGGCAAACCGCTTGCCTGGACTGCTGATAGCGGTGGAACAAAGTGGTTGAAATTGCAGTCAATCAGCGGAGATGTGTTGCCAAATGGAGAGCCACAATCCCTGCTTGTTTCCTGTGACACCACATCTCTGGCTCTGGGAACCTATTCTTCCGTTATTCATGTCTATACAGACGGTGGCAATACCGATGTCAACGTATCCTTGCAGGTGGTTGCTCAGAAACTGGCGCAGCTATCGGTTTCAACAACCACCCTGGATTTCCAGACTATGGACGCAGGTCAGCAGGCGACAAAGGTTATCTCTATTCGCAACACAGGCACCCTGAAACTAGATTGGCAGGTGACGAGCAACCAGGATTGGGTCTCGCTGGATCCCGCTTCCGGCTCCATTCAGCCAGGTGGAGCGCCGCAGGGGGTGAATGTTCAGGTAGATACAACAAGTTTGCAGCCAGGAAGCTACGCGGCAACATTGACAATCGGTTCCAATGGTGGCGCGGCTCAGGTAATCATCTTCGTGGTTGTGCCTGCACCACCGCCACCGACAGTAGCGCCAACCGCGACTCCGGTGACGCCAACCGCGATTCCGCAAGGTCGTATCTGCGATTTGCCTTCTACCTTGGATTTTGGAACTGTCCAGCAAGGGAAGACCGCCACTCAACCTCTAACGTTGGGTAATTGCGGTGGCACTTCATTTACCTGGACTGTAAAGTCAGGAGACGCATGGATTACCATCAACAAATCTGGTGGTACGTTGGATCCTGACAATGCAACGGCGACGATCAATGTTACCGTGGATACTACCTCTTTTGAGAGTGCGGGCAGCTATCCAGGCACTGTAACGTTCTATACCACTGTTGGCGACCAGGTAGTGAACATAACCGTGACAGTAGCTCAGCCCGTGTCAACGCCTGCACTAACGCCTGAGCCCATAAGGTAGTGACCACGACTTTCTATTAATTGTGCAAAATTACAATCTCCGTTGCCTCAACCTGAGGGGGGTAACTTTGTGCCGCTATACCCGTCGTTTGAATTTGTAACCGTTGCCCCGGCTGAAGGGTTGTAAATGATGCTGAATGACATTCATTACCCTGTTTTTCAAAGACCTGCGTTGTGGAGCTGACGCTCACTATAACCTGGTCAAATGCAGCCTGTTGTTCTCCAGTTCCATTGAGCATAAAGCTGCCCACAAAGTTTTTATAGACCACATTTTTGATCGAGGTGATCGTACCCTTGACGTTGGACGATTTCTCGCAGGGATTCGGTGGCGCTGCGGAGCTTCCACTGGCTGTACTCGGGCTGCAACTTGCCAGCATGACCAGCGCAACCAGGCAGAGGATTGGACTTAACGTGTAATGTCGCATTTGTGTGTCTCCTTTTATTGAAAAAAGCTTCTTTCCTTACGACGATCTCTGACAATAAAAAGTTCCCTGAATTGCAAAAAGCTAAATAGCGGAAGCTGAGGCAGGCATCAGAGAAAAAAGTGCTTAACCTGGAAGAAAGCATTCTTCAGCAATAAAGCCAGGGACGAAGGATATTCCTTCGCCCCTGGGCGTATGGGCCAGGTAGTAGACTTCCTACGCGTTTTGTGCCGTGTTGAATACATTGTACCAAAGACTGTCATAGTATGGTGAGTACATATGATAATTGTCATTGGTATACTTAAAATCGTTATGTCCGTTGATATACCCGAAGTTTCCATTGAGCGAGATGAGCCATGGGCCGCCGCTGGAACCTCCAGTCATATCGCAGTAGACAGAGATGACGGTTCCACTGCCAAATGCGTACCCCGTCCCCGTACCTGCACAGTAGTCCATTGAATTTCCGTTGTAGGGAGATGCGGCAGGATAGCCGAAGGGGTAGAAGTACTGATTTGTGGCCTGTCCATAAGCCCAGCCATCACCACCGACTACGTTAACAAGATTGCCATAGGCGTTCGGCCAGACCGCCACATCCCCAAAATCGTCTTCCAGGGAGCCTGAGTAGAACCAGCCAGAGGACGTTGTCATACTTCTTGCATACCAGCACCCATAAGGAGCAGAGCCATAATAGTATTGTGGACAGAACGCCCAGTTCGTGTACCAATCTCCAGCCGAACCTCCTGCGACAACACAGTGGCCAGCGGTATCGACGACATTGAGGTTGGTGCTGTTAATCGCTGCACCAGAACACACATAGTCATACCCAGTCTGTGGATCGGTGAAGAAAACCTTCCCTATTGTGGAATAAGGATAGTACGAGTAATCACTCTGTGGAAGAGAATAGGCATTGGTTATCTGTAATGCAGCTTTTACAATTGGCTTAACTCCCTTTGTGCTCTTAGGCGCAACCCCCTGAGCTGAGCCAGAAGCCGTTGAATGAGTGATTGCCTGTGGTGTGAGATTAGCTTTAGAGAGCAACGTGTCAGCTGAACGAGCTGATGTCATTCTTGCTGAAGTCCAATACATTTGCTGCTTGACGCTTGTTCGTGTAAGCTGACCAGACGAGATCGTCGCTGGATGAGCTGTAGTGGATGTAGTATGAGCTGATGCGGTACCGCCAATTGCGCAAAACCCGACGGCGAGCAACACTATCATAAACAGTGAACCGAGACGTTTTGTTTTTCCAGACATGGAATCCTTCCTTCCCGTGATGAACTAAACTAATCATTGTTCTAGCGTCTTTATTTGCTATCTTGCATCCTCTTCTGCTACCAGTGCCTGGCTGGCCCACACCCCTTGTACATCCTGGTTAGCAAATCTGGCTAAAGATCGGCAAATAAAAACTTTTTGAAGATGTTTCTGGCTTCTAGCCTTGATACATCTTTTCCCTACAAACGGCACTAATTTCGGACATGCAGAGGTATACATGTCTATATGTCCTACACATACACCTTTGTTTCTAGCATCAGTAGCGATTAAGGTGGTTTGAGAACACAAAGCTAAAAGCGGTGCTGTTCGTTGAAGATCTTTCAGCTACCCACCGTAAGTCCCCCTCTCGGTGCGTAGCTATAGGATATACGTCCTATTACCATTTTTTTAGCGGGTGAAATATGCAGTTGTGACAGATGATTCAGTATTCCCTTAGCCCCATAGCTCCCTTTGACAGGTAACAAAAGATATGGTACCTTATAGATACATTGTCTCAATTTTGACATGCGAGGAACTCATTGGACACACAACATCCTATTATCACGCTTGCTTCTGTCAGCATGCAGCTCGGCGGGCGTACCATCTTGCACGACATCGATATGACTGTATATGAGGGCGAATTTATTGTGATTCTGGGCCCGAATGGAGCTGGCAAAAGTACACTCCTCAAAATGCTACTTGGTTTACTTAAGCCCTCTTCTGGCAGTATACGGATCCTTGATAACGCGCCACGGCGTGGCAATCAGGCCATCGGGTATGCACCACAGCATCGAGTTCTGGAAGCCGATCTTGCCTTGCGTGCACGCGACCTGGTTGGTTTTGGCCTGGATGGTCACCGCTGGGGGACTGGCTGGCCTAGTCGCAAGCGTGATGAACTGATTGATCAAGCTCTTGATGAGGTCGATGCCTGCTCTTTTGCCGATGCACCGGTTGGACAACTCTCCGGTGGGGAGCAGCAACGCCTCCTCGTCGCACAGGCACTGTTGACTGATCCGCGCCTGCTCTTGTTGGATGAGCCGCTAGCAAATCTGGATATAGCTCATCAGCAGGAGATAGTTTCTCTCGTTGCCAGGATATGTCGTATACGTCGTGTAACTGTTCTGCTGGTTGCTCACGATATTAATCCGTTGCTTTCTGTCGTAGATCGCGTAATCTATATTGCCAATGGACGTAGTGCAATTGGTACGCCTGCTGAGGTGATCAATAGTGAGACGCTCAGTACATTGTATAATACGTCGGTTGAGGTAGTGCATGCGTTGGATCGTATCTTTGTCGTAGGGGCCGACGATTAGTACTGAGCATGGTCCTGTTTAGCTCTCTTAAATGTTGTAAATAGATAACTATTAGAAAATAGGGAACCACATTGATGTGAAAAACGTATGTATTTTAAAGTCTCGCTATAGGATAAATGCTTTCAACAGTTGACGGAGTGTTCCGTTACTCCTACAATAGAAGTAGGGCATGGAAAGATTTTGCTGACACTTATTCAATGGTGAATAGTGTTCGGTTTGCTACCAAGGAGGAATAAACAATGGACGCAATTATTGGCAGATATCGGCTGCGTATGGAAGAGAATGGGTTGGTGCTTGGGCATATGTCGGGCATTAATTTCGATCTAACTGTTGATGAAACTGTAGGACTCATGGATTTTCTCAACGCCTATCGTGAGACGTTGTCTTCCCTTCAGCAAGATAATGAGCGAGAAACAGATCCTTGTATGGAACGTGTTGTTGTGGGTAAGCAAGAAGAAAATTCCTGAACGCTTCAAGCGAAAAGAGTGGATAGTGGTTGCCTATTTCTCATATTTCACTTGAAACAAAGCAGATGTCTATCTCTCATTCAGAGTAGAAAGTTTTGCTATGACTACTGTTGATTTCGGACTCATGCTCCGTCATAATGATCCTGGTCGTCCTGTGCGTGAGCTTCTGAGCTATAATCTGAGCTGTATTGAGGCGCTTTCACCGGCCTTTACAACGCTCTGGTTGGAAGATCATATGCAGGTTGGAGCAATCGATGCTCTGGAATCTCTCACAACGCTGAGTTATCTTGCAGCGACCTATCCTCAATTTAACGTGGGCACACTTGTACTCTCTCAATCCTATCGTAATCCTGCCCTGCTCGCTAAAATGCTGGCGAATTTGCAAATTCTCGCTGCTGGTCGCGTTATTCTAGGCATCGGTGCGGGCTGGAAAGAGGACGAGTATCGTTCCTACGGTTATCCCTTCCCTCCACTCAAAACACGTATGGACCAACTGGAAGAGGCCGTTCAGGTCATTCGCGCTATGTGGTCGACGCAACCCGCCACCTTTGAGGGGAAACACTATTCTATTCACGATGCTTATTGCGTACCACGACCTTCACCCGCCATTCCCATCCTCATTGGCGGTGGAGGAGAGCAACGCACACTCGCCCTGGTCGCACGTTATGCCGACTGGTGGAACTTTAACTCTGTTCCAGCAGAAGAATATGCACGCAAAGTGGACATTCTCAAGCAACATTGTGAGAAGGTAGGACGCAATTTTTCCGAAATCAAACTCACATACCTGAGTACCTTAAGCGCCTCAGAAGATCCTGCGCGTGTCCAGCGCAACCCCAACAAACACTATATTACAGGCAACGCCGCCGAGGTCACCCGCGAGCTCGAACATTTCCACTCTATAGGCGTTACCCATTTCATGTTGCGTATCCCTGATCTCGAAACCCTCGCGTATTTTGTTACCCATGTTGCGCCTCATTTCGCGTAGGGACCAGATTTATCGCGCCCAGGTGTCAACGTTACGACAACCGCCAAAACGCAATATGCCGTATCCGCGCATAATATACGGGATAGTGCTCTCTTTCATCCATACAGAAACGACTCATAGTGAAGCGTCGGAATGCCAGAACGTCCTTATTCAAACAAACGCAAATGCTCCACCTTAATACAGCGATCCTGCACATAAGGAAGACCAGCTTCATGAGCCTTCAGAGCTGCCTCATCGTTACGAATACCCAGTTGAACCCAGAGGGCCTTAGCTCCAACCTTTATTGCCTCATCAGCAACCTGAGGAATATAGCGCGCTTGCCGAAAGACATCAACAATCTCGATTGGCTCGCCAGCTTCCTTTGCCTCCGTCAGAGAGGCATAGACGCGTTTCCCCAATATTTCCTGTCCCGCATAACGCGGATTGATGGGAATAATATCATAGCCAGCCCTTTGCATATAACCGCTGACCCCATAACTGGGTTTATATGTCTCTGTTGAAAGGCCGACAACAGCTATATGATGGTACTGTTGTAAAATTTGTAAATGTTTGTTTGTTTCAGGCGTCGGTGCCGTAGGCATCTTCTTTTCTCTTTCGTATTATTGTTCAGATGGGTTTCGTAAATGTGGCCCTTATATTGTCTATAACATACAACTGAGATGATTTATTGCCATCGCTTTACAATGAGCGCACGTATTTTACAAACTGGTCGCCACGGTCGAATTCGTTCAGGAACATACCGAAGCTGGTGAAGCCGGGCGAAAAGAGTAGCACATCACCAGGATGGGTTAGCGCAACAGCCTTATCCAGAGCTTGTATAAAATCAGAGAAGACACCTCGTACAGGATCGGGAACGTTCTGCCGTTGCACTTGTGCCCGGAGTGCAGGTAAGAGTTCATCGGTGCCGCTTCCAGGCAGCAGCACGACATCACGGCAGCGTTCTATAATCGTCTCAGGCCATTGCTCTAACGGAAGATGCTTGGTATTGCCACCAGCAACAAGCACGATGGGAGTGGTAAATGCCTCCAGACCGACGTGTCCAGCAACAGGAGTTGTGCTGGCACTATCGTTGACGAAACGCACTCCGTTCAACTCACGCACATCTTCCAGGCGATGAGGGATGCCTCGGAAGTGACGCACGGCCTCTGCAATTATCGTATCTGATATGCCAAGCAGGCGAGCGGTGGTAGCAGCGAGTAGAATATTCTCCAGATTATGTTTGCCAGCAAGCGGTGTGTCTTTAAAGAGAAGTGGTTCTATCTCCATAGAGCCACGCATGAAGCTGCCCCCGCGTTCGAGGCTGGTAAACCATGTCTGGCCCTGTGCTTGCTCACCAAAGCGACGTGTCCAGGGATTATCGTAGTTGAAGATTGCCAGGCCGCGCGAGGATTGATGCCGAAAAATGTTTGCCTTCGCCTCTGCATAGTCCTCCATCCCATTATAGGTGTTGAGGTGATCGGGATAGATATTGGTCATAACGGCTACCTCTGGACTGATGTTATGAGGTGCAAGTCCTTCCAGTTGCCAGCTTGATAGTTCCAGCACAACCAATGTTTCGGTCGTGATCTGAGGGAGTAATGAGAGTGTTTCGACGCCTGCCACGTTGCCGCCCAGCAGCGTAGGAGTGTTGCTGCTACGAAGTATCTCATAGAGGAGGCTTGCCGTCGTCGTCTTGCCACGCGTCCCCGTTATGCCGATAATGCGACCGGGGCAGGCCATGAAGAAGAGCGCGATCTCCATTTCGATGCGTGCTCCATACTGCTGTGCCAGGAGAAGATAGGGGGAAGAGCGAGAGACACCGGGATTGCGAATTACCACGTCGGCCCACTGGAAATCTTCTTCACGATGCTGGCCCGATATAAACTCAATCGGTAATCCCGTCAGTGCCTGGATGCTTGGAGCCAGAACTTCGGGCGACTTCATATCCGTCACTCGCACGAGCGCACCCTGTTGAGCCGCGTAACGGGCGGCAGCCATACCTGAACCTTGCAAACCCAGGCCCATTACTAGTACACGTTTTCCTCGCAGATCCATCGCGGCATCCTCTATTCCGACCAATTCATGAAAGGGCCGTCGGATACCCCTAGATGAATCGTAGGGGTAAGGCGGCCCACACAGAGACTTCACAAGAGTTAGAACACAGAGTATAGTGACGTGTATGGATGCGCAGCACAATAAACACGTCACAGAGAAGTGAACTTTTTCTCAATTATCCTCGAACAGGAAAATCGACAGTATCAAGTGTCAGTGTCCTATCATAGACATCGGAGAACACACGTAGAAGCTTATTGGCCGTACTTCTGAGCGCAACAGATTCGCCATCTCGTATTCTTGCAATCGTCACCTCGTTCACTTTACTTCTTCGAGCCAGCTCAGCCAGGGAGATGGGAAGATTATTAAATAAATCCCGGAGGGTATACCTCTCTTTTTCTTCCATTCAATCTTACTCCAAAGAGGTTGCATTTCTACCCTCATCATATCATACTTTGGCAAGCACAGAGTTCTGGCTTCATATGCCATGTTCTATTATAGTCTATTGATATATGGATGCAAATTATCTATACTCTTTGCAGAAGGCATACAATACTGGCTCCGTGATTGCTACAGAGCCAGCCAGAGAGACTAGTACATCAAGACCTTGTAGCCTCTTCGTGTCGCATGATAGCGGCAATGGAGCTATCAGCCAAGCGAAAGGAGAGTTTGAACATGGCACCACAACAGATTCGATGGAGAACCGTCATCCTACACCTCGACCAGCAAGAGTTTCAGGAAGGCTATGAACAGGGACGCATGTATTTCTTTGATGAGTTCGGCGAAAGCGATCCCGAACCTTCCACTGATCTACAGGACTGGCTCCAGGTCTGCGACATTGCCAGCACGGTCTTCTGTGGCGACTGCAACGCAGGACAGCGGCTCCGCTTTGACAAAGACGATCTTTCCCATCCGTTGCGTTTGCTAGGGACCATCGTTGGATATATGAGCGGCCCTTTGCATCCAGAGACGATGGCGGAACAGGCCGAGCGTTTAAAAGATGTGGTGGTCTGGCACGAGACCACATCGAATGGGCTACCGTCCCTGTCTTTGAGGCCGTGAGAGCATGCAACAGATCATCACCGCAAAACTGAAGCTCATCACCACACCAGAGCAGTTTGTCGCATTACGCACAACGCAACTGGCCTATCGGGATGCGCTCAATGCGGTGAGTTCCTACGCCTTCTCTCAGGGCAAAATTAGCAATGTGACCCGACTGCATAAAGGCATGTATACAGAGTTGCGCACCCGGTACCACCTTCCCTCGCAACTGGCCTGTAGCGTCGGACGACAGGTCTCGGCGACCTACAAGGGACTCTGGACCAAGCTTAAGAAGAATGTGGAACATCGTCGGGCCAAGATCACCAGGAAACGCTTTAAGGGCCTGGACAAGCCGCCAAAGTACCGTTCTCCAACGGTTCAGTACACCTATGAGCGCGATTATAGCTTTCAATGCGACTGTCGAGTCAGTATCGGCACGCTGGGTGGACGCATCAGCATCCCCTACCAGGGCTATGACAAGCATATCGCCCTCATCCGAGCCGGAGCCACCATAGGTGACGCGAAACTCTGGTATGACCAGCAAAAGAAGACGTTCTATTTACTTGTTTCCCTCTCCATTGACGTAGAAGAGCCAACAGACGAGCAATTCAAGGAAGTCGTTGGTGTGGACGTTGGTATTCGCTATCTGGCAGTGACCTCTACCTCAACAGGCGAAGCCAGCTTTCATCCAGGGAAACAGGTACGGCATCAAGCCAATCATTACGCACGACTCCGTAAACGCTTGCAACAAAAAGGCACTCGTGGCGCGAAACGACGCTTGAGACGGATCGAGCAGCGAGAGAGACGGTTGAAATTGCAGGCGAACCATCAGATCAGCAAACAAATTATCACGAAGCATCCTTATGCCTTGATTGGATTAGAACAGTTAACGGATATCCGGGAGCGGACGAAGCGAAGAAAATGCAGACGCAAGAAGCACGGCAAAGGCTATGAGCGAGTGTCCCTCAAGGCACGTAAAGCCAATCGGGTGTACTCGCAATGGTCTTTTGCCGAGCTGCACGCCCATCTCAGCTACAAGGCAGCGTTGGCGGGAGCGCTGGCTATCAAAGTGGATGCTGACTACACGTCAAAGAGATGTCCGATGTGTGGGCATACCGCCGATGAGAACCGTCCACGCAAAGGGTTGCTCTTTGTCTGTCAAAACCCGAACTGTTGGTACACATTGCATGCTGATCTGGTTGGCGCGAGAAATGTGACCATGAGGACGCTTCTGATCCGGCATGACTGGATCAGGACGGGGCACCTGTCGATTGCCCCTGATACATCGGACCGCGAAGCCAAAGCGGCACGCCTGCAAAGGTATGCCGAGTTGCGGTGGAGTCCAGATGCAAGCTTCCGGTCTCTGACCGGAGGTAGTTGACAACAGATCGGATAAGAAGACACAAATATTCAGCGCTTTGAGTATAGCCTATCGTTATGTGAGGCCGTCTTGAACATTCAAAGTTTTTTCTTGAGGAAATATTGAGACCTTTAGAAGCAATCTTTACCCCTCATTGATCAGTTCGGTGCGTATCCTGAAGGGGAGAGTCCGGTGCTTTATAGCAATGGTCGGACGGAGGACAGAATCAAGACAGCGCGCTTACTTACTCATGAAGTAGTAATGCAGGAGGAATATTACGCATGCCAGAAAGTTCATTCGCACAGAATTCTCTTGAGGAGAATAAAGACACAGACACCTCTGTGATTGATGAAGAAGATCCAAGTATGCTAATGCGTACGGAGGTGAAGCAAGGAAGCAGACTTGGCGATGTGCGTGTACGCCTGGTACGTCCTTCGCATTCCATGTTCCGTCGTCTCGACTCTGGTCTGTTAGAGGCAACTGAAGCTGCACAGGCACCACGAACCGGGCTGGAGCGTTTCATGGCAGGAGTCAAGCGTCTGTTGATTGGCTCTCCTATTGCCACTGTGCAGGCTGAGCACGAGCGCCTGACCAAATTCAAAGCCCTGGCCGTGCTCTCATCCGACGCTATCTCTTCGGTTGCGTATGCGACGGAGGCAATTCTTGCTACGTTGATTTTTGCCGGATCTGGTAACCTTGGTTATACGCTCTTAATCTGTTTTGCTATCGTCGCTTTATTGGCAATTGTCGCTTTATCCTATCGCCAGACGATACCGGCCTATCCAAATGGGGGAGGCTCCTATATTGTTGCGAAAGACAATCTTGGCACAGTACCGGGGTTAGTAGCGGCGGCCTCGCTGATGATCGACTATGTCCTTACCGTCTCGGTCAGTATCTCAGCAGGCGTACTTGCACTGGCAACGCTCTTTCCTACCTTGCAACCATATGTCGTCACTATAGATGTCGTGTTGGTAGTCGTTATTACCGTGGTAAACTTACGTGGCGTACGTGAGTCAGGCTCTGTCTTTTCTATTCCGACCTATGTCTTTATCGTGAGCGCTTTCCTGCTCATCCTGGTAGGAATTGTTGAAGGCTTCCTGGGCAACCATCAACCCCTGGTCGGGCACTTTCGTCCGGCAGCACAGCTAGAACCGCTGACCATCTTCCTCATCCTGAGATCTTTTGCAGCCGGCTGTTCTGCTATGACCGGCGTTGAAGCCATCTCCAATGGCATTCCAGCATTTAAGAAGCCGGAGCCACGCAACGCGGCGATTACCTTGACCTGGATGGCCGTTATTCTCGGTACATTGTTTATTGGTATCACTGTACTTGCGCTCTCATTTGGCATTGAACCCAATCCAACAGGCAATCCAACAGTGATTGGACAACTTGCGCAAACCGTCTTCCATGGGCCACTGACATTTATGTATCCAGTGTTCCAGATCTCAACGCTCTTTATTCTGACATTAGCGGCAAACACAAGCTACTCTGATTTTCCGCGCCTGTCGTCTCTACTGGCACGTGATCACTTTCTGCCTCATCAGTTTGCTTTCCGTGGTGACCGGCTTGCCTTCTCAATAGGCATCATCGTCCTGGCTATTCTCGCAGGTCTCCTTCTGATTGTCTTCAAAGGAGATACGACCCAGTTGCTGAATCTATATGCAGTTGGTGTCTTTATGTCATTTACTCTTTCGCAGAGTGGTATGGTGAAGCACTGGTGGCGTCTGCGTAAGGAGCAGCCACGCGCTCGACAGAGCATGATTATTAATGGCGTGGGAGCGCTAGCAACCTTTCTTGTCGCCGTGGTCATTTCGACAACCAAGTTTCTTGAGGGAGCGTGGGTCGTCGTATTACTTATTCCATTGCTTATCCTCATGTTTCTGGGCATCAGGAGCCACTACCTGCGAGTGGAACGTGAACGCACCACCGATCTCCCAATTTCGCCGAAGGATATTCAGCATCGCCTGATTGTCCCGGTTGTGGAACTGGACAAGGCCGCCAGGCAAAGCCTTGCCTATGCGCGTTCTATCTCCTCGCACGTGACCGCTGTGCATATTAAGACTGATACAAAGAAAGCCGCTGACCTGGGGATGCAATGGAAAGAATGGCAGGAAAAGCTCACAGAAGCGGAGCAGGTGCATCTTGATATTCTTGATGAAGAGAAACATTCTCCCGTTCGCTCTCTGCTAGGATATATCACGGCCATGCGCGAACAACATCCTGCTGAAACATTGACTGTTATTCTGCCAGAAGTTGCTACACGATCGTTGTTAGCTCAGGTGTTTGGGGGTTCACAGGCGTTCCGTCTGAAGATAGCCCTGTTCTTCCGGCCAGAGATCGTCGTAACGAGTGTGCCATGGTACGAACAGAAAAGCAATACCCCTGCACGGTCCAGATATATTCAGCATCGCTTTATTGTGCCAGTCTCGGAGTTAGATCGTGCCACCCTACAAAGCCTGGCTTATGCACGTTCAATCTCGCCGCATGTCATAGCCGTTCACGTTGCAATCGATCCTCATGATATAGAAGCGCTCCATGAGAAGTGGGCACGTTTGCAGAAGTACATGACGAAAAAGGAAGAGACGCAACTGGTTATCATCGAGTCGCCATATCGCTCTCTCACCCGTCCATTGTTGTCGTATGTCGAGACGGTACGCGAACTGCATCTTGAGGAGACACTCACCGTCATCCTGCCCGAATTTGTTGTTGCGCACTGGTGGGAATACTTCTTGCATAACCAGACGGCTTTGCAATTGAAAAGATCGTTTGCGGCGCTACCTGGCCTGGTGGTTACAGATATTCCACAGCACATTGAAAGAAAATCCAAATAGTGGGGCACAATTGATCTTGTCCGTGTGAGCTTCCGTTTTTTCCCGGGTAGAAAGAAAAAGGCTCCAGGGGGCGAAACAAAGCAGAAGGCTGGCTTGTTGGACTCTTCCTTTACAATTTTAAATGTACAATTTGAAATGAGAGTAGGGGAATGATCGCGCTTAGAAGCAATTGCGCAATGATGTGATACTATTGATATATAGATGTATATTGATGGTAGAGCTCTGCTAGCGAGGAAGAGAACAACATTGACTCATCACGATCAGGGATCAGAGGAGCACAGAGTCTATATTGGGGCTGAAGAGACGATGACGGATGTGCGTGAGCGCCTTGCCGTACTTCCGTGTGAGAGTATTATCCTCGTAGTGCCACCACAAACGCAGTTGCGTCATGCCATTGCCTGGAAGGTCCTTGCACGCTGGGTGCAGGAGCAAGGCAAGGAGATTGCGATAGCCAGTTCTGACAAACAGATACGTGCATTGGCCCGATCCGTTCAATTTGAATTAATACCAGCGGAACTCCCTTCAGAGCAACATCCTCGTACAGTACAACATGGAGAGGGGCAAGGAACGAAACGTGGACGAGCGAGCTAGAGAGGGACAACACATGACGGGATTATAGAATTAATTCGTGAGATGCTTGATGGGTAAACTTGGGCCTCCACTATAAACAAGATGGCCCCCGGTCCAGGTACACTGCACAAAGCCAGAGTCGTCTAGAGCAACCAGGTCAGCATCCGCTCCAGGTGCGATTCTTCCTTTGCGCATTTCCAGACCTGCGATTGTCGCAGGGGTGAGCGTTGCCATTGTAATTGCCTCGGACCAATCGAGGCCGCTAAAGAGGTGGATATTTCTTACGGCAGCGTCGAGAGTAAGCACACTACCAGCAAGAGCGCCACTTTCCAGGCGGACCGCACCATGATGTACAGTTACTTTGCGTCCTACAAACTCATAGTCCCCCTCAGGCATACCAGCAGGAGCAGTTGCATCAGTAATGAGCGCGACTGCACGGAAACTGCGGGTTGCGATAACTAGTTTTGTGATAGCAGGATGTAGATGAATGCCATCGGCGATAATCTCAATCGTTGCACGAGAATCAGTCAACAAAGCTCCGGCAACTCCAGGCGCACGATGTTCCAATGGCGACATAGCATTGAAGAGATGTGTTGAGTGACGAGCGCCACCATCGATAGCGTTGATAGTCTGTTCATAGGTTGCTGACGTATGACCGATACAGGGTAAGATACCGAGCCGAACCAGTGTCGCCAGGAAATGCCCATCCTTATCTTCTTCGGGTGCGTAGTCAACAATGCGCATCCGGCCACGACCAGCTTCCGCCAGTTCTTCCATCTCGGCGGCATCGGGTGGTCGAATGCCAGCTTCGTATTGTGCTCCTTTTTTCGCGCGGCAAATGAATGGACCTTCCAGGCGCAGGCCAAGAATTTCAGCTGCACTGGAGTGGTCCTGGCTTTCAGCGGCTGCTGTGACACGTTGCACCTGTTGCAGCATTTCTGCGCGGCCCAATGTGGCAATTGTGGGGAAGAAGGAAGTCACGCCGGTACGCGGCAATGCGCCAGCCATCGCTGCCACATCTCCCTGTAAGCCGGTTGTCACATCATACCCGTAGGAACCGTGGGTATGGAGATCGATGAAACCAGGCGCAAGGGACCATGAACCGAGATCGATCACTTCCACTTTTGCGCCTGGTAACTGTGCCTCAAGGCGTTGCGAGGCTGAGACGGCATCCATTCCACGCCAGACATTCCGGGTCGTTGTTCCTTCCAGTACGACAGCGATTGGTCCTGCTATCTCTTCTGGCGCATAGAGCTTTTTTGCTATCAGAATGCAAATGGATGGTGATGATGCACCGGGTGTATTGTTTTGCATGATGCAATACCTCTTTTCGCTGAAAGTGATGCTCCTACCCCGTTTCCCTCATGCGTTTCCACTTGATTTCTTAGAGTTTCGTTGGTATATTGCCCCGCTGGGAGGGCAGAAGCCAATATCCTTCCTTGACCTGCTTGAGGGTACTGAAACTAAAAAGGACGGAGAGCCTCAGATTTCCAGGACGAAGAGAACATCCTGTCCGGCACGCACCTTTCCACTGGTACGACGCACAATGGTTCCAGTGCCACAGGAAACGACCGGGCTGAGTATCACCTTACCCAGGCTTTCAATTGTTGTACGATCAAGGCGTACGATTGGAGCTCCAGCCTCAACGATCTGACCTTCAATTGCGATATTCTCGAAGCCCTGGCCTTTGAGCTCGATTGTATCAAGGCCAATGTGGACGATGAGTTCAATGCCACTGGTGGTAGTTATGCCAAATGCATGACCGCCGGAAAACAGCTTCGCCAGTTTGCCTGCAATGGGAGCTACTGCAACCTGCCCCGATGGATCTATTGCGACACCATCACCAGCCATTTTCTGAGCAAACACCTCGTCAGGGACGTTTTCCAGATCGACTACAGTGCCGTCGAGCGGTGCAAGAATAGATACCTCTGCCATTTTACTCTTCTCCCTCTATACGTTCCTGTTCAGCAACGTCATTTGTACCAGTCCCTTTCAGTATACGCTTCATGCGACTGGCAATGCGATCAGATTGTGTGCCCATCACCACCTGTGCTATTTTGCCACGTTTTATTGTGCCGGAGGCACCCAGGCTTTTAAGGCGAGCGTCATCGATCAGTGTTGCATCGTTCACGAAGAGGCGCAGACGTGTGATACAACCTTCTACGCTCTGTATATTTCCCTTACCACCAAGCGCAGCAAGCACTTCCTGGGCTAGTACGGCATCGCGATCACTGGCTCCGGTTGTTCCAGATGAAGGAGTACGCGTAGCAGGAGCATTACCTTTTTGCGGTCCACGCAGGCTTTCAGGAAGGAGCCAGTCAGCGCTCAGGCCAGTTGAAGCCACACCGCGTCCAGGAGTGCCAAGATTGAAGCGCACGATGAAGAAGCTAAAGATGAAGTAATACACAACAGCATAGACAAGCCCAACTGGCAGGAGTAGCAAGGGGTTGGTTGTATTCGATTTGCTGAAGTTGAGTATATAGTCAAAAAGGCCAGCCGAGAAGCTGAAGCCAATTTTGATATTGAGGATCTGGCAGATAGCCAGCGCGGTTCCAGTCAAAACTGCATGGATCAGGTAGAGCACGGGCGCAACGAAGATGAAGGCAAACTCGATGGGTTCCGTGACGCCAGTCAGAAAGGAGGTGAGTGCTGCTGAAAGCAGGATGCCAGCGGCAACTTTTGGGAAGTTTGCGTGACGAATTATTGCCAGGCAAGCGGCAGGCAGGCCGAACATCATGATGGGAAAGAAGCCAGCCATAAAGTTTCCCGCGCTGGGGTCGCCCGCAAAATAGCGGTTCAGATCGCCATGGACGACTCCATGAGGTCCAGGAAACGAACCAAGCTGAAACCAGATATAAGTATTGAGCACATGATGCAGGCCGACAGGGATCAGCAGGCGATTGAGAAAGCCATAGATGCCAGTACCAACAGGGCCAATTGCAATAATGCCAGTGCCCAGAGTATTGATGACTCCCTGGATATGAGGCCAGATCAGGCCAAAGATAACGCCAAGAATGAGCGCAACTAGAGCGGTGATAATAGGCACGAAGCGTCGCCCACCAAAGAAAGCGAGGTAATCGGGTAAGCGAATATCATGGAAACGTTGGTAGAGTCCAGCGGTTACCAGGCCAATAAGAATGCCGGAGAGAACGCCCAGAGAGATGTTAGGATCGGGCTGTCCAGCGACCTGTGGAATAAGCGTATTGAAGACGCCAGTAAATACAAGAAAACCAACGAGACTCGCGAGTGCTGCCGCACCTTCTCCGCCGGTAAGTCCGATAGCGATGCCGAGGGCGAAGATCATTGGTAGATTATTGAAAATAGCGTTTCCAGCAGCGGCCATCCAGGAAATATTGAATAGATCTGGCTGCCCCAGGCGTAGGAGCAATCCTGCTGCGGGAAGAACCGCAATTGGAAGCATAAGTGAGCGTCCAATGTTTTGGAGAGCGCCCAGGATGCGATCTCCAATGTTAGGATTGAGCGTTGTGGGAATAGGGGGAGATGTGTTAGCAGAACTCATAGGATTCTCCTCTACTAAAGTAATGTTATTATGTAACTCTTCAGGTCTCCTCGCCACCTGCGGTGGCTCGCCCAGGTTTGGTGTGGACGGTGGGATTGGTGGCCTGGGGCCCGTCCACACCAAACGGCTTGCGAAGCGCCGTAGGCGCTGAGGAGTCAAGCCCCTACTGACTAGTTACATTATTATAACAATACCAGTATTGTCATAGTGGTCATACTTAGTACGTCAATATTGACGTAAAAGACTATATAACAGGTGTTGGGAGAGGAAAATGAGAAAAAAGGCCCGCGCAGCGGGCCAAAACGCCGAGAAAAACGCTAATTCACAAGCCCTGCTCTTGAAAGAGAAGGCATTGACGAGGTATGTCCAGAGGAGATACACTACATATACTACTTCTCTTTATTGAGACAGTATATAGAAGAGGTCATATGGTAGCACGAGAACAGATACGCCTGCTGAATGTCGACGATATACGTTTAGTCGAGCGTCTTCTGCATTCCTCTGAATATATCTACCAGAGATTCACCCTCGAAGAGCTTGCAGGGCAACTCAAACATTATCCCGCCGTAGGGGCATTTTCTGGAACTTCATTATATGGCTTTTTGCTTTCCCAGGTGCTTAGTTCCCCGTGCGCATGGATTGGCGGTTTTGGGGTAAGCTGGATGGAGAGTACAAAGTATCCCAGTATTCTCTACCGCTTGTTGGAGCAGTTATCGTCACATCTGATCCTGTCTGGTGTGCGTTATCTCCATTATTCGGGCAATGATGTCGCACATGACTGGTTGCGTACCACGCTGCTGACACATGGCTTCGTGTCTTATCGCCAGCTCTACTCTTACGATAAATACGATTTTAAGGTTCCTACATCAGGAAATCAGCAAGTCATGGTTCGCCCAGTTAGTTTCTCCAGGAATATAGGGGCAGCGGGAGATGATATGCCTGCATTGCTAGAAATTGAGGAGGCATGTTTCGAAGATCTCTGGCGCTACGATAGCACAGCATTTCGCGATATTGTTGCCACTCATCCCTATTTTGTGGTAGCCGAATTGAACGGACAGGTGGTGGGTTATCAGTTTAATACGGTAGATGCCGACGCTGGTTACCTGGTACGTATCGCTGTACACCCATCAGTGAATGGACATGGCATCGGTGCACGTCTGATGGCAGAGGCAATATCCTTCTTTGCCCAGGCAGGCGTTTCACGTATTATGCTAAACACACAGGAAAATAATACACATGCCCATCATCTGTATGAATGGTTTGGCTTCGAGCGTGTTCAGCAGATGGGTTTTGTATTGCGCAAGTATCTCTAGCAGTTTACCAGGCCAAGCAGACAATGCACATTGAGCGGTACAGACTTATTTTTTACCTGCATCGAGAAAGGCTTGCTGACTTTTACATGGCGATAGACCTGGGTATATGTTGAATTGTTCAGGTAAATGTTATTGTCAGTGGCATTATTTTGTAAACGCGACGCCACGTTCACCACATCACCGATAGCAGTATAATTTTGCAGACGTTCCTGCGAACCGACGTTGCCCACGGTTGCCAGACCTGTATTGACGCCAATGCCGTATCTGACGATGGTCTCCTGCGGTTGTGAACGCTGATATTGTTCTACGGCATTGCGCATCTTCCAGGCCGAGCGTACCGCACGCAGAGCATGATCTTTTTGCTGTAAAGGCGCATTGAAAATGGCCATCAAGGCATCTCCCTGAAAGGCAGTAATAGTACCCTTTTCATCCCAGATGGCCTCACACATGATCTGAAGATAACGATTAATCAGATGCATGACTGCTTCAGGGGCCATACGCTCACTTAAGCTGGTATAGCCGCGAATATCGGCAAAAACCACTGAGATCTCTTTCGTCTCGCCACCTAGATTTAAGGCCATGGGATCTTTAATTAACTGGTCCACAACATTAGGATGGACGTAACGTTCAAACAGGCGACGGATCTGCATTGCGCGTGCTTCGGAGCGTTTCAGTTCGGTACGGTCATCGATCACCAGTGCTATACCGATGTCTGTACCCTGTGAATCGTGTAGCGAGGAGACAGAACAGCTCAAGCTGATGTTACCATCACGACCAGGAAGGTGACAATCAATATCATGAGGCACAGAGGTACTGTATTCCTGCCGTGAGGGAGCATTACGTAATAGTTCGCTTAATTGGGTCTGCGGTATGGGCTTGAATACTTCCTGGTAATGCTTGCCTATCGCTGTCTCAGGATTAATATACAAAATAGTGCTGGCTGCCGCATTGAAGGTAGTAATGATACCAGATGAATCCGTCGTAATAATGCCGTTAGCAACGGATTCAAAGATATTATCCATATAGCGTTTGTCTTCTTTGACTTGCTGGATTGCTTTATTCAGATCTGCGAAGAGACGGGCGTTATCGATGGCGATAGCGGCCTGATTACAAAAGGCCAGCAGCAGATCGAGATGTTTAGGACCGAAGAGATGAGCGTTGACGCGACTATCAACGTAGACGGCACCAATGCAGGTGGAGCGTACGATCAGGGGTGCGCACATGACGGCGCGAATACCAAAGTTTACGATACTTTCCATTCCCTGCAAGGATTTGTCTGTCTGCGCATCATCGGTCAATATCGGCTTGCGTGTACCGATGACGCGCATCACCGTGCTGCGACTGATTTGTGCAGTAGCGAACTCACTCTCGGGAATAGTATGCTCTTCTTTGTCGCGTGCCATTCTGAATTCAGGTTGTCCCGTTACGGGATGCACGAGCATCAAGAAGCCGCGCTCAGCATTTACAAATTCGATGACGCGATCCATTACCAGACGCAGGACTTCGTCGAACTCGAGCGTAGAATTGAGCGTGCGAGCGATTTCGTAGAGGATGCCGAGCTCATTGCGTTCTTGTTTAAGATACGAAATACTGGTTGCCAGTGCTTCACGCTCACGCTCAAACTTCGCTGAGGGTGTTGGGGGTGAGCCGCCGTTTGATTGCATGGTTGGCTGAGTTAGCAGTTTCAAGGTGAGGCTCTGGAGAGAGTGATCCAGTTTGCCGAGTTCCATGTCAGCGGAGCGACTGACATTGAGCGAATCATTAAGCAGAGCGACACGAGGGTTATCCATCTCGCGGGCATAGTGGCCTTCAACGGCAATTTCTAGCTTGCGAGCATGCTCATGTAAATTACGAGAAATGCTCATCAGCTTCTCGCCAATTATGCGTAAATCGTTAGCCGTATTGCGTGTCGAATTGAGCGAAGATGCCACTGCTTCCTCCATCTGCTAGCAAAGGAGTTGAGAGAAGGTATTCTCTGCAACTCTTTGTGTAAAGATGTATCATTCCAGGAGCGCATCCTTGCATCCTTGTATACAGGCATTCTGATAAGTGGATCGCGGTTCGAAAAGATGAGCATGCTCTCCCTGGTTATATATACGCGCATGCTCACCTATTATAGCACAGAGGTTAACGCTTCTATATGCCTTGTTCTTGCAGGTATCGTTTGAAAGACAGTGGTGTAAAGCCGAAATCACGCTCGACGCTATTGAGGTCGGTTGTATTATCGAATGAGAAGAGAGTCATAGCCGCTTTAGTCAATGGTGGTTTAGGAAGTACTGCTTCCATCACCGCTGCACCGATGCCAACCAGGGGAGTAGGAGCGTAGATTTTGGGGCGATGCTTGCCCATCGTTTGCAGCAAGAGATCGTAAATCTGGCTAAATGAATAGTACTCGGGGCCGCCGATGGTGTAAATCTTTGTGTTTGTACGTGTGGGCTCTGCAAGTACTTTTAGAATCACTGTTACTACGTCCTCAACATAGATGGGTTGGAACATCGTTTTGCCGCCCCCGATGAGAGGCGCTATGGGAGCGGAGCGCAGCAGATCAACTAACCCTTTGATAAAGGAAGCGTCCTTGCCAAAGAGCACCGATGGACGAATAATGGTCCAATCGAGGCCACTATCGATCAGCATCTTCTCGGCCAGGTAGCGTCCCTCCATATAGCTGCCGGGCTTATCTGGCTTTGTGCCCAGTCCGCTGAGTTCAATGATGCGTTTTACATCTGCTGCTTTGGCTGCTGCAATCAGATTTGAGGTACCGTGTACATTTGTTTCTTCATAGAAATTACTGGACAACGCTTTGTGGTCGGCGGTAATAAAAGCGGTATGGACGATGGTATCTATATCCTGGACGGCTGCTTCCAATAGAGCAGGTTGGGTTGTGTCGCCATGGACGAAATCGACCTTATCGGCTGGTAAGAGTGTAGCGGCACGTTTGGGATCGCGCACGAGGCAGCGTGGTCGTTCCCCTTGAGAGACGAGACGCTTCACCAGGTGTTGTCCTATATAGCCTGTGGCTCCGGTAATTAATATCATGACAGGTTCTCCTTATTTTAAATGACAGAGTGGTTATGATAGAGACGCTCAAAATAGGCAAAACGGGTAGGAATGGGGGATTATAGCGTTCCCCGAGCAGGGTGGAGGCCTGCTCGCGTTCCTATCCATTTGTTTATGTTGGTGTGTTATTTGATTATAACCATCCTCAAAATCCATTGCCAGAGGGTAGAGACACATTTAAAAAGGTGAGTGCACCCATGGATTTTATCTGATCGCCTCTTCATTGAAGCTAAAGATCCAGTACCTCAATTTCGCTTCCGTTGAGAACCTGGGTGACATCTTCAAAGAGGCTTTCTGGAATAGAAGCGCAAAGCTCATCGAGCGTCGGATAAATATCTAGACGCAACTCTCGATCCTTATTATATTCGGACCAACCCCATTCTTCCCAATCCTGCTCAGGGCGATGAGAGAGATGCGCCCAATCGATAGTCTCTTTCGTTCTTACAGCAAAAAAGCCTTTGGGAGTCTGGTAGACTGCAATGGAAAGTATGCCTATATTAGATGGCTGTCTTTCTTTTCGCACTGCCAGCAGTTTCCCTTTAAACTGTTTCATTTGGTAAGGGGCTCTGGGACCGACCTTGACCACGATATCTTCAAAACTCATTTCTGTCTTTGCTTTTGTATGGACGAGCTGCTGTAGAGCCTGGACGATGGTGACAGAAAGATTATGTCCAGTTACTTTCTGAGCTTGTTCTAAAAGAGGGAGATCAGTATCAGCAATATAAAAGGTTTTGTTTGGCATAGTCATTGTGCTCTCCTCTGTTCTTTACCAATGGAAGATCTGCAAACGTCTTCATACTTGTGAATATAACATATTATAATATATTTTACAAGTGGGCTATTAAACGCAGGTATATGAAAAAATTGTAGGCAGGCAAAGAAAACAGGAATATTCTCATCAAGGCGTTCTGGCAGCCACATCACCGTCTTGTTGCTTGATTCCCTGATTTTCGTATAGTCTATCGTTGCCAGCAGTGCAATAGCAGAGCAGGCATAGAGAGTGGCAATCACGGAACCATCTTGTTCGTGATTGCCACTCTCTATGCCTGCTCTCTGAACCAGGTTAACGTCTCTCTCCCGTCCCTGGCGTTAGTAGTACTTCATGAGTCTTTAGATGGGGGGGACACCGGTGAGCCAGAAGCGTACATTATCGTACATATGGCCGTTCGTGATCTGGCTTTGGAGCCAGTAGACGCCATTTCTGTAGTTATTGATGTCCGTTGTGCCTGGATTATTGAGTCCAGTCTGTCCATCGCGTTGACCTCCAAACCACTTGTATAACCCGTAATGGTTCTGGCCATCATGCAGGCACTGGATATCCCAGCTCAAGTTACTGTTGAGCACGGCACCAGCATTGTAAGAACTGGATCCGTAGCTCTCATACTGGGGAACCGAGGTTCTAAGCATATACCAGTTCTGCTTGAAGATACCAAAGTTGGCTGAATTGCCGGTTTTACCATCCCCGTAGGTATAATTAGCTTGCATGGTTTCCGTTTCCATCATGGCAATTGCCAGGTCTAGAGAGTTCCCACCTGCATTTAAAATCTGTCTCTTACGAGCACCAAGTCCTGAGACGTTATACGAGCCACACGTTGAAGGACAACTTGCCGCTCTGGCTGCGGTAGATGAACGCGCCAGGTTGATTGTGCTGAATGCCGCGATACAGCAGAACGTTAGTGCGATAAAAACAAACCTCGATGTTTGAAAGCGTCCTTTGCTTTTCATGTTTTCTCCTTATGGAATGAAACGGGTACAACCTCAACGTTGATCGCCTTTGATAACTGAAATGTACGCTATACGAGTTAGAAGTATGCTCTGCTAAACGAGTATACAGGCAGTAGTATACCAGAAAGGCGTAGAGTCATCATGATGTATCTGTCTTTGTATGCTTATCCTTGATATTTGCTGATACCAGGAAAGACAGGATGTATTACAGCCAACAGGAATACAGGCCGATGAATTGACGGAAGCGATAAATCGGGTCTCTACCGTATTTGCTCGTTTTCCTTTAAAAGGATAGGGATCCATAAAAGCAGAGCACTACGCGAGAAGGCAGCAGTGATGTAATAAAAGTGTTGCCAGGTGAAGAAGCCTGGAATACGGAGACGAAATTTTGGAGCGTGACGGGAGAGAAACGGTATCATCATTGGATACACTCCTTCTGTGAGCATTCCTTGCTCACGCACTAGAGCAGGTCTCTGGGTCGTATAAGCTACTACGAACAATCATACAGAAATAGCACAAAAAGATGTAAAATCTCTTGCCGACGTTTACTGTACGATTGCCTTCATGTTGATAAAAATTCATGGATCTTTCCACTGAATTCATCAAAATGGTTCATTGAATATATAACATTTTGGAGATGAGGTTGTCAATAGCTATATTTCTGTGAAAGGAAAGAAGGAAGCAGAAAACAGCGGAATAAAAGAAATATGTAGGGATGTGAAGTGGTATAAGCCGATATTTGAGCTAATGCTGCTAATTAAATTGCGAGATGAGTTAAAATTTCAATGAAATGACAGTGATTTATCATGGTATGGCCCGCTATTTTCAATATAAGATTAGCATTAGCGCAACACCTCCGCAGGCAATAAAATCCTCACCGCAACTCCTTCACCGGGAGCGCTCTTTACTGTCAAGCTTCCACCCGCAATAGCAAGCAGAGCACTATGTGTAAGCAGGCCACCACCTGTCCCAGTTGTGGAACTGCTGGCTGAGGCTATACCGACTCCGTTATCGATAACAATGATCTCCAGGTGTGGATTGCATGTTGCGGTAAGGGTGAGATGCAGGTGGCGGTGAACGTCGGAGCCACGGGCGTGACGAGCGGCGTTGCGCAGAGCTTCCTGGACAGCGGCAAAGATCAGTTCGGCGATGGCGGGTGGGACGATCTCATCAATGTGGATAGCCGTCTCTTCAGTAACGTCCCATGCAATTTCGTCGAATGCCTGTTGGAAGTCCTGCTCGATCATGGTGTGGATGGCGTGCATCATCCCGTCGCGTTCAAGGCGATGAGGCGCGCTGGTGGTGGTGGCACGCATCATCGCCGCTAAGTGACGATGGGCCTGGGTAATGATGTCGATAGCCTCATTGAGAGCTGGTTCGGTGGGGGAAGCGGAGGTGCCATTTTGTGGTGCAGAGATACGTGGGTGCAGCGTCTCCAGGCGCAGGAGTGCCAGGTGCATCTGAGGCAGAATCTCGTCATGCAGGACGCGGCGTTGTTGAGCACCCAGCAATTTTACGTCTACGATGCGGCGGCGCAGTAAGCCAGCGACGGTAAGCATTGCTTCGTGATCGCGCAACGTATCCAGGATACGCTGCCCACAGGCGTGTGCAAGATCCATATCTTCATCGGTAAAGACGCTGCGGTCCTGGCGTGGACCGAGATAGAGCTTGGCGACGAGACCGAATTCATCATAAATGGGCAGCACCCAACAGATAATGGGTTGACCATGCCACATCATCCTGCTTCGGTATGCATAGTCGTTGGAGGGGTGAGCGGGACGAACTGCTGAGAGCCGTTGTTCACGCAGAGATGTGGCAAGTTCTTCCTCCTGTATTTGCCTATCGTCAGCGGGCCAGCGATAATCAAAACTGCGCTTCACCGTTCCCGTTAGAACGATCAGGCGTGCACATTGCACCTCCAGGACATCATGGCAGAGGTGGAAAAAGAGATCTTCCATCCCCTGTTCGGTCTTGTGCAGGTCGGTATTAAGCCAGTGACGTGCGTTTGTGCTCCGTAGGAAGGGTCCCAGCAGAGCGATATAGCGATCATGCGCGGTATAGCTGCTCCAGGTAAAGAGAGCATACGCACCCGTTGCGAGACAGGTAATGAGCAATAAGCCACCAAGGTTACTGCGCGTCAGAATCACGAGCAGAGCGATAAAGATAGCAACCGTCGTAGCCACGATCACGATGCCGCGCCATTGCTCAAAAAAGCCGTGTCGTGCCAGTGGGCGCTCAATCAGGATGCCGTGACGTACGATAGCGTAGCCGATCAGAAGAATGATCAGTGCGACAAGGCCTGTTGCAAAAACATCGATCAGTACCAGATTGAATGGTATCATCGTCAACGTTACAGATGGGGCAGTAGGATGGACAGAAGGACGCCATTGCAGCCAGTTAATCATCGACCAGACGCCCAACACACCAAGAGTAGTTGTCAGGCTCACCATTAAGAGCGCAGCGAACAGGAGACCAGGTTGTGCAAGATGCCAGGAAAGTTCCGGTTCGCCTAATGTATCGACTTCGACGCGGTCATCCCAGAAAGCATCAGCCAGACTTTTTAGAAACGATGCTTGTTTCAATTGACCTATACAACTATACCAGAGCACGCGTGAAAGTCGCCTTACTCGACTGGGTGTCAACCATACGCCAATGGCGCAGAATGTGACATAACAGAGAAAGAGCACTGGCAACAGGACGAGTGGCGAGAATATCTGAATGCGGGTATTACTCATTACGTCGCTATAGCCCAATAAACGTAGTGTGCCAGCGAAGGTGAAGGTGGATTGGTTAAGGATGAGCAATATCAGTACTGTAAGGCCTAATAGAGCGGTGAGCAATAGAAGCAATGGACGCCGTTGTCGCCAGTTTTCGTTCATAAGCGAAGCATAGTGCAAGCCAATTGCGAACCAGATATAGGGGACGCCCAGTCCCGGAAGCCAGATCAGGTGCCATAAGAAGTCCGCAGTAACCAGGCGCGCGGTGATTGTGAGTGGAGTAGAGATAAGCAGTGCATGAATGAAGAAAAACAGCGCTGAGAGGCCCAGTCCGACGGCACCTACGCGAGCGATCAAGCTTGCGCGGTTGCCATTTAGCCAGACGGTACAGGCTAGCCAGAGGAAGGATACAAGATTAAAGATTGAGAGAGCGAGCGCTATTATTTGAAACTGATAGATAGGCTCGGATAGTGTGACTAGCGGCATATTATTATTCTTCTTTATAGAGCGGGATCCAATCGCCCCGGCGATCCTGTACTAATGCGGCACCATTCTCGTCCCATATAATCATACGATTGAGGATATAGATAAGGGTAGCTCGTGCGCGTGCAACCTTATCATCGACGGCGTTTTCGTTCAGTCCCCAGGAAGCATAGATGCGACCATTGGTACGACTGACAGCACGTTTATCGTGCAGGGTCAGGCGCGTTGCAATTTGTTCGTTGGTCATGCCCTGGGCCATCAATTCGGCTACTCGTAGCTCGTTTGGTTCCAGGAGTGCACGCGGAGATTGTTCGTCGAGGTCGCGTACCTCCTGAACACGGTCTTCAATCTCTGGATCGACAAGGCTGCGACCGTTAATGGCATCGCGCAGCAAGGGAACAAGCATGCTGGGCAGCAGGTAATTACTTTTGCGTACATAAGCATAGTGCGTTAGAATGCCAGACGCACGGAACTCACGATAGTACTCATCGTCGTCTTGGATCGAATAGAACACCACAGGCATGCGAGGGCGTTCACGCCGGATTGCTACAGCGGCACCGACGCCACTTAATGGGGTGCGACCAGTTTGCGCATCCTGTAACTGTACATCCATCAATATAACATCCATATCGAGTTCGAGGGCACGTGCAACGGCTTCCTGTCCGGTTGCGGCTTCGCCCACAACGTAGATAGAACCGGTAGCCTCTAATCCCTCATGCAAGGCTTTACGCAGGGGTCCGTGATCATCAACGAGTAGCAATTTTATGGTTGACATGGTTGTGATACCTTTTTAAAGAAAGTATAGCCTGTTATTACAACGATTGGGGAGTTTTTGTGACCACAAAAGGGTGCACACAGAACATGGATGAAGCAGGACGCTCACTCTCCTCCCCTGAACATGAGCGTCCTTTTTGTGCCAGAAAATCACTACCCAGTTTTAATAACCCGTGGTGTTTTCGAAGGTCGAAGCGATAATGCTATAGCCCTTATCTTTCGGATGAAAGTCCTTAAAGACGGTGCACATCCAGGTGTATAAGCAGGAATATGGTTGAGATGGACCACCAAAGGCATCAAAAACATTCACCATCTTACCGTAGCCATTCGCATCATGTGCAAGATGTTGGTTTAACATCTCAATATATGAGAGAGTAGCGGGGCAGATGTTCTGATACGCATTATAGTAATTCATCAGCAGGAGATCACCGGTCACCTGTCCATTGACGACCAGTGCTTTACGTAAAGCAGGTAAGATTGTCTGCGTGAGATTCGCGTCAACAGTAGCAAGGTCGGCGTTGAATTTGCTACTGTTGACCGAACAGTTGCTGGTTATGATATCAGGTAACACATCATTGGCACCGATATCAAGCGTCACCGGGCTGACCTGACCAGCATGGCGCTGGAGGTAGTGAACGGCGGCATTGAACTGTGGTCCGATATAGGGGTATTTTCGTAGAACCGGGAAAGGACATTTCCCATTGAGGAACGTTACGCTTGTCTCGCCTGGACAGCTCATATTGGCATGGGAGCTTACGCCATACGCCTTTAAGTTTGCATAGTAGTCATTCACGTACCCATCATCAAAGTCAAGATCGGGTTGATAGCCAAAGGCGAGCGAATCTCCTAATGCGAGATAGTACTTTTTAGGGCCGACCAGGGAGGAAGTGTGTGAAGAAGCGAACGCTATCGGGCTAATGGTAAGGAGCATGACGAACGAAATAAGAAGTGGCATTACCAGATGTTTGCAGCAGTGCAACGAGCGGGCATCAGAGCCAGTTGTGAGCATGCGCGGTTCTCCCTCATGAGTACAACATGACTAGCGGAGGCAAAGCTGTACTATATATGTGCTAAAAGGACTGGGGAGGAAAGGGTTTGGCACCTACATAAATTATACGGAAATGCTGGATAGAAAGCAATAGGAGAAAAGTATGCAAAGATGCATGTACATCAGAGATTTTGAATGTACCAGGATGGAGCTGAACTATAGCGTTATTCGACAAACTATGCTAAGATTTTAGCAAGATCAGGAAGAAGATAGTGTCCGTGAGGACAGGTCTGTACACAAGGAGAGAATTGTTTGGCGATGCATGATAAACGCTATGTTATTATTGGCAATGGTGTAGCAGGGACAACGGCGGCGGAAACGCTACGTAAAAATGATGCGAATTGCAGTATTCACCTGCTCACAAATGAGCCGTATCCGCTATACAATCGAGTTTCTCTGCCACGTTTTTTACAGGGAGTGATCGTCGAACAGAAGGTGATGATTCGCGATTTTGCGTGGCATGAGCAGAGAAATATTCAATTGGTAACGGAGACGCTGGTCGCTGAGGTGAATACTGATGAGCGTGTTGTGGTGACCGATAAGGGAGAACATTTTCCTTATGATGCTTTATTGATTGCTACTGGTGGGTGGGCGAATCCGTTACGCGTGCCGGGTGCTGAGGGAGTGAAGCATATTTACAATTTTGTCACGCTCGACGACACAAAAACGATTATTGAGCGTATGCTGGAGTCGCGTACTGCACTGGCGTATGGAGGCAGTTTTATTTCTTACGAGCTTTGTGATGGTTTTGCGGTACGAAAGTTGGATACGACCTGGTTAATGCGTGGTCCTTACTGGCTGCGTAGTGCGCTGGACTCGGATGGAGGCGAGGTTGTTGACAATATTGCAAAGAAATTTGGGGTCGAGATTATTCATGGTGATGAGATCACAGAGGTCATTCCTAAAAATGGCGTACCCAGTTATGTGAAGACCAGAAAGGGAAAAGAGATACAGGCGGATATGATCGGCATTGGCCTGGGTATTACGCTCAATACGCATATTCTGGACAACACGCCTATCGAAGTACGCAACGGGATCATAGTGAATGAATACCTGGAGACTAATGTGCCAGGAGTATACGCAGCAGGTGATGTAGCGGAGTTTTTTGATGCCGCTATTAGTCGTCATCATACAATGGGGACATGGGACAATGCTCTGGCGCATGGGCGTCTTGTGGCCGTCAATATGGCTGGAGGACACCAGGCGTATCTGGATGTGCCGACCTATACCAGTCCGCTGTTCGACGTAAATATTGCCGTAGTAGGTACCGCCGAGTCAAGTAATCCGGAGCTTTCAATGCTTACACGCCGTGAACCTGGTGAGAAGGGCAATGAAAATTATCGTAAACTCTTCTTCCGAGAGAACAAACTCGTCGGTGTACTGATGATTGGGAGTCCTAAGGGGCGCAAAAAACTTGTTGAAATTGTCAAAAATCAGCAGGTTCTTGAAACTGTTGCTGAGCGGGAGGCATTGTTACAGTTAAAATAGCTTCTTGACGCGATGCCATCTGGACATGCAACTTTTTGGGTTTTTCGTCTTTCTGGGGGAAATATTGGAGAACAGGGCAGGGAGCAAAACAGTGTTTCCTGTCCTGTTAAGGGTCATATATAGCTATATTTAACTACCATGTTTTGCAAGTAGGCTGGTTACTTGATTGAATGCTTTTTTTAGGATATTGTACCTATGAATTAGAAGCTCTGGTGAGCTAGTACTGGAGATATTTTTATGGCTATACAATGTAAATATTGTGGAACAGAATTGCCAACTGATGATGCCCGTTTCTGTAATAATTGTGGAATGCTTGTTCCTTCTCATCCTTTCAGTCCTCAATCATTATCTGCGTTAAAAAGTGGTTCTAGATTTCCGTTTTCGTCCTCTTCTGAGGGGCAGCAGGAAGGACAGAAGAGAGTTTTGCACGAACAGGTAGCCGAATTGTCGCCAGCAAGGTCAGTGCAGGAAGAACGTTCAGAGCAAGACCAGCCACATGAGAGTCTTGTTGTTCGTGAGGAGATACCTGCTGAGGCTGAGGGGCGTGGTTCCAATGAGTTGTTGCAGAAGGAGGAACCTGTGGGGGAGTTACCTGAGGCTTCGGTGGAGAAACTGCCAGAGACTCCAAAACCAGGAGTTTCAGAAAAATGCATCATCATCATCAGGGGTGGCATATAAGCAGATGACTCCTCTTGTATCGCCCAGGAAAATACCTGTGTAAGAAGAAGGATGTCCGGACCTATTCAGTTGTCGCCAGCAATGCCTGAATGGCCAGCACCTGTTACACATGTATCAGTAAAAGGACCAGCTATGCCAAAGAAGGAGGGATTGGCCCAACAGGATGAAACTCCGCCCGTGCCAGGTATTTCCGATAGTAAAGCAGTACCAGCTCGCGAATTTCATGTAGGAGTGTGGGAAGCTGAAGAGATGCGTGAGCTAACAGAAGAGGAACGACAGTCTATTGAGAGCATGGCAACGAGGACAATGGCTTCTGTATCTGTTGAAGATGCGCCGACCCAGGCGGTCGTTGTGCCTGTTGAAGATGCACCAACGCAGGAAGTAGCAGTGCCTGCTGAAAATCAACCACCAGTACAGGGACCGGCTGTTGAAAGGGTGCCATCCAGCCCATTTTTGTCGGTACCCCCTACACAAACGGCGGCCCAGGAGATGTTGGCAGAGGACTGGCGTGTGCGATCAAGAGCTATGTCCGGACCTGCAAATCCTTCACTTCTCCCAGTTCAGCCCAATGGGGCTCCATTCGTATCTTCTGCAAACTATCAGCCTGGAAATGTGGCGGGTATCATAACCGGAGAAAAAGACCGCGCCGCTTCGACTCCTCCTGCCCGCCGGTCTCGCAGGCGATGGCCTATTGTGGTGTTGCTGTTGCTTGTTGTCCTTGTCGCCGGTGGGGTAGGAGCTCTGATGGTATTATCTCAATCATCCAGTGGGGATCTGATTATCCAACCCCAGGCGAGTTTTACTGATACACAACTGGGCGTATCATTGCTATATCCCAATGGATGGATAAAGCAGGTTGAGACAGCTAAGTCTACTGCTAATTTCTATGCAAGCAACCATATAGGAGAAGTCGATGTCATTGTTGCGACTGCCAGTGGGGATGTGAAGCAAGCGTTGCAGCAGCAAGCGACGAAGATGGGTATGAGTGGGATAAAAGCGGTTGCCTCGTTGAATTTTGCTGAAGCAAGTTGGCAGCAATTGCAAGGAACTATGCAGCAGAGTGGTGCTAGCTATACTGATACGATACTGGCTACGACTCATGAGGGCAAACTCTTCATAATCGTGCAACAGGCACCGCAGAGCAATTATACGGATTGGGAGAAAGAGTTTTCCAGCCATTACGCGATTCCTTCAAATTTTTATAGGAAACCAGATTTTTCGGGTATGGCGGGCGCGAAGTAATCGGGCCTCTACCCAGGCATGGAGGGCACGGTAGGCGCGAAGTATCGCGTTCCTACCTCAGGTCGTATCTTCTTGAGGCATCGCATGGGTGTGGTCGCAAGGAAGGGTGAAACAGAATGTCGCGCCCTTCCCTTCTTCACTTTCTACCCAGAGATGGCCCTCTTGCCGTTTGATAATTTCTGAAGCGATATGGAGACCTAAGCCGAGCCCGGAGGGATTTCCCTGCTGATTTTTTTCGATTCTGTAGAAGGGATCAAAGATTTTGCTTTGCAGAATCTTTGGGATGCCGGGACCGAAGTCCTGCACACAGAGGGTGACGGTATCTATATTTGAGGAAGTTTTTACCAGGATACTCTCCGCGTTGGGTGCATACTTCATTGCGTTGGTGAGCAGGTTGGTAATGACCTGTCCAATACGCGTGCGATCTCCCCGGATGGTCATATTCGTCATGCCCTCGCGGCGAATGGTCTGGCGCTCGTTGATGAACTGAATTTCCTGTATGATCTCCTCAACCAGGCTGTCGAAAGGAAAATAGTCCTCCACGAATTGTAGTTTTCCTTCAACCAGGCGCGTGACGTCGAGAAAATCATCAACCAGGCTGGTCAGTTTCGTGATTTGTGTATCCATACGGGAGGCAAATTGCGCTGTCTGCTCATCTCCGGTTCTCAGGCAGCGCTTATAGAGGAGTTGTGCGTACCCCTTGAGGCTTGTAATTGGCGTCTTGAGTTCATGGACGACCATGCCGATGAACTCGTTGCGCTTTCTTTCCAACTCCTGGGCGGCGATCTGTTCGCTCAGCAGTATTTCGCGTTCGTGCTCGGCTTTTTTGCGTTCGATAGCGTAACGAATGATGCGATGGAGTAACTCGCCTTGCAATTGCTCTTTGGCGATATAATCATCTGCACCTGCTTGTAGAGCCAGGATATCTATGTCACCCTCGTTTGCGCCTGTAAGCAGAATGATGGGACGATTGTACCCCTGGTTGCGGGCAGTTTTGAGTAGTTCAATGCCAGTGTGAGCGCCCAGTCGATAATCCAGCATGCAAAGGTCATGTTTGCCTATTAACATACAGGCGAGGCCAGATGTGTATGAGCGCTCCCACAGCAATTCATAATGACCCTTAGGAGTCTTTGTTAGAACCTTTTGCAGGAGGATATAATCGTCCTCATCATCTTCAATGAGGAGAATTTTCGTTGGTGAACGTATCTCCATAGGTTCCTTTCTTTGTGTCAGCTGGCAGTGTTACCACTTCAAACCAGTACTTTCCTAACGCTTGCATCACTTCGATCATACTTTCAAAGGTCACTGGTTTAGTAATAAAAGAATTGACACCTAATTTATAAGAACGGTAAATATCTTCTTCCGCTTTAGAAGTAGTAAATACAACGATGGGGATATCTTGCAGATCCGCGTGTGATTTAATTTCTTTAAGGGCTTCGCGTCCGTCTTTTTTCGGCATATTCAGATCGAGCAGGATGAGTCCTGGTCGTGGGGCTTTTGTAGGATCAGTATAATTGCCTTTTCGAAACAAATAATCCAATAACTCTTCACCATCTTGTACGCTATAGAGCGTATTCAGCAATTTGCCTTTTTGTAAGGCTTTTGGGTGAGGAGAATATCGTCCTCGTCATCATCTGCCATCAGAATGACAATTGGTTGTGGTTTGATCATCAAAGATTAGTCTCTTTCACTTCTGGTTGTGCGATAGGCAATGTTATGATAAATGTGGCACCTTTTCCGACGCTACTTCTTGCGGTCACGGTGCCGCCATGGCGTTCTACAATTTTGCGTGCCACTGCAAGGCCAATGCCGGTCCCTTCATAGTCGCTTTTCCCATGCAAGCGCTGAAACACGGTAAATATGCGGTCTAAATACTTCTCATCAAAACCGATACCGTTATCCTCAATAAAGAGCAGGCAACGTTGTTCCATCTGCCCTGGAATTGTACCAGCTTCAAGGGAAGCTGTTTCAGGATTGATCTGGACTTCAGCAAAGATTTTGATAATAGGGGGAACGTCAGGCCGATGAAATTTCAGGGCATTGACGATGAGATTCTGGAGCAACTGATGTATCTGTCCTGGATCTGCTTCAATGGTAGGGAGAGGTTGTGCCTCAATGCTCCCCTGAGTGGCCTGGAGCCGTGGTCCCACGTCGTCAACGACCTCCCGTATAACTGCGTTAAGATCGACCTGAGAGAACGGTGCGGCTTTGGTGGTGACTCTGGAAAAGGTGAGTAGATCCTCAATCAGGACACGCATGCGCGTAGCTGCATTGCGCATGCGATCAAGATAGGCTTTTCCGTCGCCTAAAGCGCGCCCATGTTCTTCCTCTAGCAGGTTGCCAAAGGCTTGAATTTTGCGTAATGGCTCCTGCAGATCATGAGAAGCGACGTAGGCAAAATCCTGGAGCTCCTGGTTACTACGCTGCAGTTCTGTGTTGAGTTGACGGAGCACTGCTGTACGCTGCTCTACCTTTGCTTCCAATGTGGCATTAAGGTCTTGCAGATTTTGATACACACGCATGCGCTCGATGCCCAGGGCTATTCCGTTGGCGATGGTTGCCATTGCTTCCAGGGCAGCATTGTTTAATGAGTAGCGAGCAAAAATCGCCATAACACCAATCAGACGCTCTCCCACGAGAAGGGGATAGCCTGCAAAAGCCACCATGCCCTCGCGCTGAGCCCATTCCTGATCGCCGACGCGAGGATCGCCAATCACCTCATTGGTCAGATGGGGCTGACGCTCAGAGGCAATCAGGCCGATTTTTAATGCGCCAACTGGTACACGAGCATGGGGGCCATTAAGATGAGTATACATACCTGAGCTGGCCTGCAGTTCCAGGATATTAGTTTCTTCATTCAATGTCCAGATACGAGCAAAGGCTGCATCGAGATGGTGAACCAGGGTCTGTGTACAGGACATGAGCATGCCTTTGAGAGTATCCTCTCTGGTTAAGGCAACACTTATCTCCATGCTCAGCTTGCTCAGGCGTACCTGTTCGGAGATGGTTGTTTCCTCATAAAGAGGTGTTTGAAAGTTCTTCTGTTCAGTGTGAGATGAGTCGGGGAGTTGTGTCATCGAAAATGCGACGTGGACGCTCACCACGCATAAAAGGCGGGAGAAAACGTCGCTACTCCTTTCTGATCTAGTGACCATGAGCGCTGTAGCAATGCCAGAACGGCGCCATTGTCCTCTGTATTTCCTACTGAATGTTCAGGTAGAGACTGGCTGACTCTGTGATGCTATATTAGCAGGAATTATGCCACTTCGGCAAGTAGGTAGTAAGGAAAAAATGACGGATATCTCTATAGATGCCCCTATCCTACAAGGAAATAGCAATGCAAGTAGGTACCAGAGAAAAGCTATCTATGGTATAATGTAAAGCACAAATGTAGCACAAACCGATCATGTGCCCGGGTATGCAATGGAGTTCTAAGCGAAACGCAGCATGACTCCTGATGCAGAGATGGAGATTGGAGAAAGGACCACGCAGTATAACTGATGCACCTGCGTGACAACATAGTGTATGGATGATATTCATTTCGAGCGCCATTTTCGTACCCCTCATTCTGAGGGCTACTATATTATGCAGGGGAGCAGCCTGCAAAGCAACAACCGTCTGGGGACAGTAGATATTCACTTCACCACGACGGCGGTGCATGGCACACTCATTCTGGAGCGAGAGCTTGAGGAAACGGACCTGACCAAACTGATCGAGCAAATTGACGAGGATCTGGTGTTGTCAGCGGATATGCCGCGCGATGATTTTCTCGTGAGCGTCTACGTAGGCAAGGATGTTGGTTTTTATAGTGACGAGTATTTTGCCGAAGAGAATAGCAATGCTGTTGGCTTCGACGATGAAGACGAGGTGAGGTAGCTTCGGTGGTTTTCTTTTGTTCCTCAATTTCTCCCGACAGACGCTTCTAATCTTCCAGCAGGCCGCGCCGCATAGCGTATTTCACGAGTTCAGCGCGGCTGTGCAGGTTGAGTTTATCCATGATATGAGTACGATGCGTGTCCACAGTTTTAGGACTGATGACGAGGCGCTCGGCGATCTGATTGTTGGTATGGCCCTCGGCTACCAGTTTGAGAATCTCGCGTTCGCGCTCCGTCAGGCTGCTATAGCTATCTTTCTCTTCTCCGGTACGTACGCGTTGCAGGTAATCGCCTACCATGATGGATTGTGCAGTTGGTGAAAGATAAAACTGCCCACTGGATATAACATGCAAGGCGGAAATCAATTCGGTGTCAGCAGCCTCTTTCAACATATAGCCTGATGCTCCTGCTCGTAGAGCCTGGAAGACATACTCGTCATGTTCATGCATAGTAAGAACCAGTATTCTGACATCGGGTACGAGCTTTTTGATCTGTCTTGTTGCTTCAATACCGTTGATGTCAGGCATTGTGATATCCATCAGGACGATATCAGGTTGTAGGCGTTGTGTTTCAGAGATGGCATGGCGACCATCCTGAGCTTCGCCGACGACTTCCATATCGGGTTGTGCATTGAGCATCATCTTCAGGCCGGCGCGTAAAATTGTGTGATCATCGGCCAGTAAAATCCGTATCTTCATTTTTTTCCTACCGTTTGCGTGTTTGTTGTTAATTTCTGGAGGGGAAGGAGCGGGTGTGGGCGTGGTATATGCACATAGACAATAGTACCGCTTTCGGGATGAGAGGTGATGGTGAGAGAACCATCGAGGAGACGGGCACGCTCGTGCATCCCTACAAGCCCCCAGCCATGTTCCTGTCCTGGTCCCGGTATTTTTTGTAACTGATCGGCATCAAAACCAATACCATCGTCGCTAATGGTTGCATAGATTGCATTTGCATCTTCTTTCATCAATACGCTGACTTTATGTGCATGAGCATGTCTGGCAACGTTGGTCAAAGATTCCTGGACGATGCGGTATAATGCGGTCTCCATTTCCGCAGTGAGGCGCTCTTTAAAGCCGGTAACCTGCAAATCGACGCTGATAGCAAATTTTTGCTGGTATTCTTTGACATACCAGCGTAGTGCTGGTAGGAGCCCTAAATCATCTAGAGCGCTGGGGCGCAGGTCAATGCTCAGATTGCGGATAGCGCGTAGCGTCTGGTGTGCCAGTTTGCGCGTATCGGCGATACGGCTGCGTGCCTCCTCAGTAGTAATTGATTCTTCGAGAATAGCCAGGCTGATCAGTAGAGAGGTGAGAACCTGGGATGTTTCATCATGGAGTTCGCGGGCGATGCGCTTGCGTTCTTCTTCCATAGCATTTAGAATTTGTGTTGAACGTAGACGATTTGCATCGTCGATAGCTTCCAACATCATATTAAAGGTGCGAGCGAGTTGGTCTGCCTGTGGGTCCATGCCGGTAAGGGGAGCGCGTTGCGTACTTTCTCCAGACTGTACGCGGCTCATGACCTTGCCCAGATCCATCAAGGGCCGGAAGGCAATCTGGAGCACGACAAAGTTGAGGGCTATGCTTATAAGCCAGCCAGCGGTGACAAAAATGACCAGTCTGGTTGATGCAGAGGGCGAGGTATGCAGTTGTGATGCTAACGCTGTTCCGCCGGTGGCACCAATGAAGATGATCAAGCTATTTGCAATCAAGACTCTATAGAAAACGGGTATTGCGAGCAGCGGTTTCAACAGGCTGTTGTTTTGTAAGATATCGCGATATTTATTACCGGATTTCGTCATGAGAGGATCTCTTTATCTAGAACATTTCTTGCGTCTTTTATTATCGTAATTGTAGCGGCTTTTGATGTTTGCTGTCAAATAGATGTTTGGGAGAGTCGAATCAGGTGTATAATGAGGAAAAATCAGGTGAGCACCTGATGCCTGCTCTCTATAACTGCGAGTAAGCTACATCTGTCACTCTGTGCAACTTCGAGACGGGATTAAGATAACAGGCTATGTTATCTTCCATTTAAGGAATGCTATTTAGTATAATCTTGTTAGAAGTGTGCGGCGGTCACGCCTGTTTCAACAATTATAGGAAAGTCTTTCAGGGAAAGAAAACCCGGGGATTGAGGAGCGGAGGGGTTCCCGGGTAGCATGAAAGATGATATAATCGGCGACGCGGCATAAGAATTTTCCGCAACGATATCTTTCCAATTTGGTCAAGTCTTAATCCTTTAGAGGAGGCAAAGTGGGCTCTACTTCTAACAAAAGCTTGCTTGATGTGGCGACGCAGAAGGTCGTAGAAAGCCAGGTCTGGCGTTCCGTCTTCCGTCACGGCTATCCCGATACACCCTTAAATCAGTCTCTAGTGATGATGGGGAACGTATTTCTGCATCTCCACCCTGTTAAAGTCAGTCGCAAGGCGATGAAGGTGACCTATACCTGGTGTATGGGTGGTATTTCCTTTTTTCTGTTTTTGCTACTGACGATTACTGGCGTTTTTCTTATGTTCTATTACATTCCGAGTACTAGTCTGGCGTATCAAAATATCAATCAGATTAATAGTGCGGTCTCATTTGGTACTCTCGTGCGTAATATGCACCGCTGGGCGGCCCACTTGATGGTGGTTTCGGTGACGTTGCATATGATTTGCGTCTTCTATCATGGTGCTTATAAGCCTCCACGTGAGTTCAACTGGGTGGTTGGCGTCTTGTTGTTCTTTGTAACGTTGTTCCTGAGCTTTACAGGCTATCTGCTTCCCTGGGACCAGATTGCACTCTGGGCTATCACCGTGGGTACCAACCTGGCACCGTATGCTCCCTTGCTGGGAGATCCTACGTATAAAGTGCTGGTAGGAGGAGGTGCGGTCGGTCAGGCCACGCTGATACGTTTCTACGTGGGTCATGTGATACTGCTCCCGTTAGCTGGTGCTCTGTTGATGGCTGTTCACTTCTGGCGTATCCGTAAGGATGGTGGAGCAGCAGGTCCGCCCCCACCTTCGCGTCGTGACTAGGATACTCTTGAGAGGATGCTTATATGTCAATTGAACAGAAAGAACCACAGGTAGAAACGCAGTCATCAGCCACGCAGCGGCGCTATCGTACTCTGGCGGTGGTGAGACAGGAAGCGATTACACGTGTGGAAAAGCCACTCGAAGACTCGGTCTTTGTGTGGCCTCACCTGCTAGTACGTGAGTTCTTTGCGGCTACAGCATTAACTGTTATGGTAACGCTGTTGTCGTTGCAGATCAATGCACCACTGCAAGGGCCAGCTAATCCGAATGTGACTCCTAATCCGGCGAAGGCACCCTGGTACTTCCTGGGATTGCAGGAACTGCTGCATTATTTCCCACCGACGACTGCTGGTGTGCTTGCACCTGGGCTCACGTTAGTAGCGCTTGTTGTGTTGCCATATGTGGATCGCAACCCGAGCCGTGCGTATGCGGATCGCAAAGTAGCTATTGTCACGTTCACGATGTTTGTCGTGTTCTGGGCTGTGATTACGTTGGCAGGTAGCTTTTTCCGTGGTCCAGGCTGGTTGTGGGCATGGCCCTGGCAAAACGGGGTCTACTTTGACCTTTAGGCGAGGAAACGACAAGTTATGGGTATAGATAATATTGATAGGCCGCCAATTACGCCGCAACAGTATGAAGTATTGCATGGTGGTGGTGCGGAGGCGGCAGAGATCGCGAAGCAGCGCATATCGCGACGGCGTTTCGTACGGCGTTCGATGCTGGCGGTATGGGGTATCTCCACGACGGCGAGCGTGGCAGGAGCATTATATATGCTCTATCCCAACCTGGCTGGTCAATTTGGTGCTCCTATTACAGTAGGCAAGAAGACGGATTTTCCACCGGCTCTGCCGGCTGTTTTCGCGCTAAACGTGACGGGAGTTTACTATCGTCAGACAGCGAAAACCTACCTGGTGCATATGTCGAAAGACACGAAATTTCTTCTGAATGGAACGAATCTCGTTGATCAGTTGGGAGCCGAGACGATTACGAAGGATACCGATGGCACCTACTGGGTTGCAGTGTATCAAAAGTGTGTCCACCTGGGTTGTACGTTTAGCTTCCGCAATGACTGTTTCAGCTTTAAATGTCCCTGTCATGGTTCCCACTATAATGTAGATGGGGAATATCTGGATGGTCCGGCACCGAGAAGCGCTGATCGTTTTCAGATTACCTTTTCTGGGACGGATGTGATCGTTGATACAGGTACGCTGAACAATACTGTGCCTCATCCAGATCAGACAACCCGTTTGATTGCTCCACCAACAGTGGCGTGTACATGATGAGTTAAAGATGCTTTGTACATACACATCTTAAGACAAAATGTGTATGTACAAAGTGTGCGTGTATCTGCTGTCTCTCTCCGAAGGCATTAAATCCTTAGAGAGGGACAGCAGGAAGTTGGTTAAAGGCCAGACCTGTGTCTCTGTGGCCAATAACGCTATGCATGCTCTTAATAGGTCGAGGAGCATTGAGCTATTAACTAAAAGGTAGTGTGTTATGGTAGATTTTGGACAGGCTGCCGTGGGCATTATTGTGCTACTGGTCGTCGCGGGTGGCTTTCTGTATTTATTCTATTCGCGCACGAATGCGGTCGAGAAGACCGGTTATGGTGCACTGGCGATGCTATCTATCGTTTCAATTATGATTTCGGTTTTCTGGATTAGAGAAACAGGTTTTGAGACGAGTCAGAAGAACACTCAGGAAGTGACTGCGATTACGAGCGGGATGCAGCTCTATGCTCAATATTGCGATTATAACTGCTATGCTGTTGTCAACGGGAAGCTGACAGATGTAACATACAATGGGTACACTCTGGATGTTTTGAATCAATTGGCCGATGAGGATCTTCTGCGCGTCATTGATGCAGGGATCTATAATCCGAAGGTGCCGGCACCTACTACTGCTGGTGCTATTCCGATGAGTCAAACCTATGGTGGAGCGCTAGATGCAAATCAGGTTCAATATATATTCCAGTTGATTCGCTCCGCTGATCCAGCATATATGAAGAAACAGGGCTATCCACCGTCGGTTGGAAATGGATTTAATGGCTTACTCGCTTATTTGCAGAGTACATACCCGGCTCAGTACGCTGCAGCGGTGGCTCTGGGCACAAACGGGCAATTTGGTGCGCCGGTTGATGATACGAAGCTAAAGACAGTTGCGTTAAATATGGTAAATCCGCCTGTAGGTGCAGCGTGTACGCCTTCGTGCTTTGGTCCGATCAATGTAAAGGTAAAGGTGGGTACTGTTATCACCTGGACGAATACAACCAGCGTGGCTCATACTGTAACGGCTCTGAGTGGAGATGATCCTTCGGCAACTCCGAAGCCCGATCCGCAGATTTTTGACTCTGGTAATGACCCGACTAAGTATGTGAAGAGCGGAGCTACATTTACGTATACCGTGACGATGGCGGCATACAATTTAAACTCCGATCATCGGGTTTACTACTTCTGCCGTATCCATCCAACGATGTTGGCAGAGTTGGTCATTACGAAATAAACGACGTTTCATGGGCATTGCTAACAGGATGCCCATGAGTGTTACTTTGATCGCTGGTCATGTCGTTGAGACGCATGAGAACGACATGTTGAAAGGGATTGCGATCCATGCAACAGTTACAACAACAGGGAGCGCCTGAGCGAATTTCGTGGGCGCGTGCGCTCATTTTTGCCGTTGGCTTTTTTCTGATTGCCGCTATTTTGATAGGGCAGCTCCCTGGTTACATTTACTTACAGGTGACGGCGGCGAGTCTTCAAGGGATGGAGATTGGAGCACTGGGTCTGGGCCTGACCTGCCTGGGTGGTTTTGTGATTGTCCAGGTGATCGTGCTGCTCTTTGATCCCAAGCCTCTCGTGCCCCCGATCATCTTTACTGTTTTGGGGACGATAGTGTCTCTAGGCGGGGTGGCATTACTGTTATGGTCTACGCTGACGGGATGTTCCAGTTTGCGACCAAACTGTAACCAGTATTTCCCGATTTCTGCTACCAATATGCCTGCTAATACTCCACCTCAGACCTGGAATCCTCTTCTGGGGGGGCAGGTACTCTGGTTTCAGGCAAATGCGGTTGACTTTGTGATGATCGCCATAGTGCTCTTCGCGGTTGGCGTTGCCATGATCTTTTATAGTCAACTTGCTATTCGTGAACAGCATAATCCGGATCGGCGCGATCTCGGGACAACGCCTGCCATTCGCTGGATGATTATCCTGGGTTCTATCCTGCTCGTGGTTTTCATGGTCTTCTATACCTATGCTGACGTTGCAGGTCTGGGTACGCAACTGTTTCCACATCGCCCATTCCTTGGGACAAGACTCGTCACTCTGGTGGAGGGAATCGTCCTGGCGACATCTATTCTGGTGACGTCTGGTGCCTTTGCACTGCGCCTTCATTACTTGATGCGTCCAGTACGTAAGCGCACGATGTCCATTCTTTATGCGTATGGTGCGCTTGGACTTGCACAACTGGGCGTGATTCTGATTCTGGGCTGGTTTGCAATCTACCCTCTCATGGCCTGGATGCACACCTGGGTGATAGGTGGCATCGGTCTGGGCGATTATCTGACGGTATGTGCTCTTAAGACGTCTATTCCTGGGAGTTGTGCATTCTCGCAGGAGGGTGGCTATATTATTGATGCTATTGTGACCACGAACTTTTTTGCTATGCTGATGGCTGCGATCTGGGCCTGGAAGTCTCACCGCAACGTCGTGGTAATCGGTAGTGTGATAACAACAGCCGTTATTGCAGGCGCAACATTGCTCATTCATACCGCCCCGAATGAGATTTTGATCGCAATGATGTTGGCCTTAGGAATGTTGATTTTGGCAGCTGTATGGACCACAGTGGCTCGTCGTGAATTTGCGGTGGTGGGCGAGAACAATCTGGGTTGTCTCGGTCAATGGCTCGTGGTGGGCACCTGCTTTTTCGTGTATCTAGCAGCGTTTGCCTTCTTCTCGGTGCCAACATTTCCTGAGGTGGAGACAAATATACCGTTTGTCGGTGGTACAGGGGTTGCGCCTCTTCCAGCCACTGCTGGTGGAGTGCCTCCTATTGTGGCACCGGACGCGATGGTCGTTGTGGCATTAATGGCGATACTGGGAGGGATACAGTTCTACTTCCTGACGCGTAATCGCTACAAAGTGTAGCTGAAAAACGATGTGTTTTTATATGATGGGATCTGTTATGGGGATGAGAAGATGAACAATTATTCATCTTCTCATCCCCATAATTTGTGTGTCTGGTATTTGGGCATGCTATAATGGAGTATACTTTGAGTGTGGGAGGAATTATGCATGCAGTATGAGCAGCCCCTCAAGGTTCTAATCCTTGCTGCAGAAATTGTGCCATTTGCCAAGGTTGGTGGGTTAGCGGATGTGGTGGGGGCGTTACCAAAAGCTCTCCAGGCGCTCGGTCATGATGTACGCTTGATTATGCCACGCTACAGGCAGGTTGATCTTGAGCGCTTCCATTTGAAGAAGGTCTTTGACTCAGTACCTGTACGCATGGGAAGCTTCCAGGTACCGGTGAGTATCTGTGAGGGGGAGATTGGGGAACATATCCCAGTCTATATGATTGATGCACCGCGTTATTTTGATCGTGAGAATATTTACGGTTATACTGATGATGGTGAGCGCTTTATTTTGTTTTGTCGTGCTGCATTGGAAGCGGTACGTGCTTTAAACTGGTCCCCAGATATTGTGCACTGCAATGATTGGCATACCGGCATTGTTCCCAACTGGATGCATACAGTCTATCATAAAGATCCTCTGTTTGCGGATGCTGCTACTGTCTACACGATCCATAATCTAGCGTATCAAGGCATCTTTGGCTATCGTATTCTTGAAGTGGCAGGGGTGGCAACGGGTGGATTTCTCTATCCTCAGCTTACTGAACTGGCAAATGTTGTGGACATCATGGGTCGTGGTATCTTATTTGCTGATGCTATTACGACGGTAAGTGAACGCTATGCACAGGAAATTCTGACGCCGACGTTTGGAGAGAAACTGGATCATCTATTGCGTTCCCGCCGTGATCGCCTGTTTGGTATTCTGAATGGCGTTGATTACCAGGAGGCAAATCCTGCTACAGACCGTTACATACATACCCTTTATGATGCAGATTCTCTTGAGAAGCGAGCGGAAAACAAAGCCTTTTTGCAAGAATACGCCCATTTGCCTGTTCGTGCCGATATTCCTCTGTTGGCGATGATCTCACGTCTGACAGATCAAAAGGGACTCGACCTGATCTCACAAATCATTCATCCCTTGCTGAGCCAGGGCATTCAGTTTATCATCCTGGGGATTGGTGATCAGCACTATCATGAACTGTTGCAAAATCTGGCGGCCCGCTATCCTGAGCAGATTGCGATCTTCCTGACCTTTAATACAGAACTGGCACAGCGTATCTATGCTGGCAGCGATATGTTTCTGATGCCTTCCCGTTTTGAGCCTTGTGGCTTGAGCCAGATGATTGCTATGCGTTATGGTAGTGTGCCTGTTGTGCGTCGTGTTGGTGGTCTGGCTGATACGGTGCAGGAGTACGATACAGTGACTGGTGAAGGGAATGGCTTCGTATTCAACAACTATGATGCCTGGGAGCTCTTTGCCGCCGTTGTACGTGCTCTCGCAATCTATCGCTTCAAGGAGCCCTGGCGTACCATTCAGAAGCATGGTATGGCTGCTGATCATTCGTGGTACGCGTCCGCCAAGCGCTATGTCGAGATTTACCGCAACTCGCTGGAATTTCATAAGAGCGGGAAGTGACGCTCTATTCCATTGACCTCTCTCGTCGCAAAGGGGAAAATCTTTTTCCCCTTGATTAAATGTTCTCCATATTTTCCGCTTTTTTCCACTTTCCCTGTATTAATAATAAGAAGAAAGGCATAGCTGGAAGGAATTTGACACATTCTGTGAAAGTGTTTATACTAGATGCAAATGTAGTTATAAATATCTTTCTGGAGGTTTTGGGTAACGTGGAGAGTGATTTTGTCCCTGCTCATGCCGCGAATTGTAATGGAGAGGTGGTAGAGCATGGTGCTATTATGCTTGATAACTGTTCAACTCTTCCTGGTTATGCTACTGATGCATTCTGGATGGTTGTTGAGTCTGCTGACACACCTCTTGAAGTTCTCGTTCATTTTCTGCGTATCTCCGTTGATTATGAAGACGAGCGAGGACGAAATGCAATTTTCTCTACTATTATCTGTCGGATTCAGCCAGGGTAATGAGCACTGGGCCACCTGTGTCCTTAAAATGCTCTCCGTCTCACCGGATGAGCGGCAGGCGCTTCTTTATGATCTGTGTGCCGATCTCTACGAGAGCCTGCTTCGTGCTTTAGTGGATGCGCAACGTACATTTTGGGAGGAAAATTTCCTTCATGCGCTCCAGTTTGAACGCAGACATGTCTACCAGGCATTTATGGTGCGCGAAGGTCGTTGGAGTGATAGAGGAGTGAAACACGGCACACGTATTCCGCGTGTGCTGGTTACACGTCTTGATCAGCCACTGCAGCAGGACAATGGAGATACCTGTGTCCTTGAAATTGAAGACGAGCGTGCACAGAGCATGTTACTGGCGATTGAGACAAGCGATCTGCTACGCCTGGTTTTGCTTTTGCCAGCCAAGCTGAAAGGGGTCGTGCTTCTCCTTTTCTGGGAAGGAAGATCGGAGAAGGACATTGCTCAAATACTGGGCATCACTGATCGGACAGTACGTAATCGTAGACGTGAGGCATTGAATTTGTTGCGTGGGGCATTAGATCTTGAATAAGAGTATTTCATCCGATAAAAAGCAAGATAAAGCAGTATTGCAGATCACTGCTCACTACGTTGAGCAGGCACAGTCTGGGCAGAAGCCATGTCTGAGCGATTATCTTGTTCGCTACCCGGATTATAGGGATGCGATTGTGGATTTCGTCGCTTATTATCATGCTCTCGAAGAGCATATCTCACAAAGGAAAGATGTTTCTGTTGCCAATGAAGCTCTCTCAGAGGTTTCTCAATTAGCTCTAGAGTACGTCTGGCAGCGTGTTTGCCTCACTGGGGAAAGGTGGCCTCACCCGCTTCTGACGCTCCTTGTGAAAAAGGACAATGAGCGTCTCCCTCTATCCTATCTGGCTACAGAGCTTGATCTGAGTGTTGATGTTGTGATGCAATTAGAGCAACGTAGAATTGATCCAGCAAGTATCCCGCTGGCTCTTTCCAGGCATCTAGCACAGGTGTTACAGCAGCCTCTGCATGCCATTCAAGCCTACTTCGCAAAGGATAATCAGTATAGTGTTCCTGGTAATAGTACAGGTACTTTGCAGCGAGTTGCAGAGCAGCAGGAGGCCTATTCTGTAAATGTGCAGCGTGTATCGTTTCGCCAGGTGTTAATGGCCAGCGTAGAGGTGTCGGATTGGCAGAAAGCTATGTGGTGTGCGATCATTGAACGCGAGAATGTTTAGATAGCAGAGGATATGATGACAAAAAAAATAGCATACCTGGATTGTCACTCTGGAATCAGCGGTGACATGTTCCTGGGAGCGCTTCTTGATGCTGGACTTTCACTGGATGTCCTCAATGAGATGCTGGTGCGCCTGCCTATCGACGGTTATCAGCTTACGCTCGATCCGTTTTCAGATAAGGGCATACACGGATCGCGTTTCGATGTAATTCTTTTAGAGCAGGAACAGCCGACGCGCCATTTTTCTGACATTGCCGCTTTGTTCCATGCCTCTACGCTTCCACCGCGAATAAGCGAAACGGCTCTTGCCATTTTTCATTGCCTGGCTGAAGCCGAAGCAACGGTGCATAAATCGAGTGTTGAGCAGGTTCACTTTCACGAAGTGGGAGCAATTGACGCGATAATAGATATTACAGGGGCAGCAATTGGTATTGAGGTGCTTGGTATCACGCAATTATATGCTTCTCCTTTACCCTTGACACATGGTCACGTGAAAACAGCTCATGGTCTGCTTCCTGTCCCTGCTCCTGCAACACTGGAGATTTTGCGTCGTGTGGGTGCGCCCTGGCAACCATCGCCAGCCGAAGGTGAACTGGTGACTCCGACGGGAGCAGCTATTCTGGCAACCCTTGCTCGTTTCGAAAAGCCGATGATCTCCATTGAAAGTGTGGGCTATGGTTTTGGGCAAAAGCGTCTGCCCTGGCCCAACTGCCTGCGTATCTGCCAGGGCTATGATCTGGGGAGCGCGGAGATGGTGGACGAGGAACCAGATGTAGATTGGGTAACTGTAATCGAATCAAATATTGATAATATGAATGGTGAGTTGCTCGGAGGATTGATGGAACGCCTCTTTTCAGCCGGGGCTCTGGATGTCAGTTATTCACCTCTGCAGATGAAAAAAAATCGTCCCGCTACGCAGATCACGGTTATCTGTTCCCAGGAGGAGGGCGAGCGGCTGGCCCAACTTCTGCTGCGTGAAACAAGTACAATAGGTGTACGTATCCAACAGGTGCAGCGACGAAAAGCACAGCGTACTCAGCAGGAGATTGTCACTCCACTGGGGGCGATGCTCGTAAAAGTTAAACGCCTGGGTTCCCATATTATCAGTGTGGCCCCTGAATACGAGCAATGCAGGCGCATTGCTCGTGAGCAAGATCTGCCTCTTGCACAGGTCTATGAGGTTGCACAGAGGGCTGCCCAATCTATTATAATAGGAGAGTAAAGAAGGAAAGGTAGCAGAAAACAAAGAAGAACAGAAATGCCTATGGATTTTATTGATTGGCGCAAACCACCTGAAGAAAACAACACCAACTCTCAAGCATCCGAAAATGTTGGGAGGAGACGGGGTAGAAGATATCAAGATTATGTTGAAGAACTGATTCAAGAGGCACAGCAGCGAGGGGAGTTCTCAAATCTCCCAGGGATGGGCAAGCCCTTGCAACTTGATGATGATACCTACGCAGGAGACAAAGCCATAGGGTATCATTTGCTCAAAAGTAATGGCTTCGCACCAGCAGAAGTCGAGCTCGCTAACGAAATTCGTAAGCAACGAGAGCGTGCCGAAGCGAAACTGAAACGCATTGTGCAGCAGGGGCAAACACTGCGTTCACGTCGTGTCCTCCCCTTTGCCAGCGAGAAACGGGCCTTCAATACCACAGTAGAGAAAGCTGCTAGCGAATACGATAGGATGCTACGTGAGCTGAACCGCAAAATTTTGACGTTGAACCTGATGGCTCCAACTGCTATGCACCAGACTTTGTTTGAAGTTGAACCGCTGGTACAGCAATTTCGTCAGGCTTGCCCACTTTTTGAAGATGTGACACATTAGTATATCATTATTGTGGAATCTGAAGCCGGATAGTCCAGGATGTATTGCTAAAAACATTCAGATTGTATGTTCCTGCCTCATATTCTTGTGTCCAATCAGTCGTGTTGCCGTTCTTGCAGATTGCATTGATTGCTTCTGGATCAGCGACCGTGCCATTTGTTTTGTTCAGATTGGCAAAGAGTCCATCAATGTCGTTTTTTCGGATCAGAGTACATTGCCATGTAATTTGCCAGTAGTTCGGGACTGTGAATGTGGTTGTTTTTTCATTCCCAGTGCCCTGGAGCGTTTGTTGCGTTTTCCATCTAACAGTGGATGGTTTTGTTGAAGTAGAGGCCGGGACTTGCACCTGGATAGTCCATCCCGAATCGCTATCAACATTCAGATAGACAGTTCCCCCCTTATGCTCCTTCACTGTCGCGCTGGTAATCGTCTGCTGGCATTGTGTGACCACTGCGGCGGGGTCGACGACACTCCCATCAGGCTTATTTACCTCAACGGTGAGCGAATAATAGTCCTGTTCGGTATTGCCACATGACCATAAAAAACGCCAATTCTGCGGAACCGGAAATGGGAAAGTCCTTTTACTGCCGATAGCCTTAAAAGTAGAGAGTGTTTTCCATTGGAGTGTAGGAGTGGGAGAAGGTTTTGGGGCTGGCTTGCTATTGGGGGGAGCGCCGTCATAAGGGTGCCATTTTTTGGCATAGATATGACTACTCATAAGAGATGATGCGGGTAATATATTCGTTATGGGAAACTCTGAAGCGAGTAACAGAAATAGAATGCCTGTGAGGATTATCGCACGAAAATTGCTATGTAGAGCGAATTTCTTCAAAGAAGTGAGAGGCAAAGGGTGAGTGAGTTGTAGAACTGTAGGGGTGGTATCCATAGCAAGCTCCTCTGATGCATGTGACATTCACATAGATATATCAGTCGTATGGCTATCTCTTATCCAGGCTATGATTATTCTATGCTCTGTTAAAATATATGAAGATCTATATTAAAAGGGGTATTTTCATGACCATCACACGACAGGTGTTTCGAGACGAGTCTGATGTGGAGAAATGGGTGAACCCTCCTGATGAAGCATAGAGAAAAGCGGCAGGAATAGGCAATAAACAAAGGACTTGAGGAACAGGGTTGTAAGCTAAAAAATGTTCGCGACACGACCGATTAAGATTGCTATGATTGTCAGCGAGATGGCACCTTCGATCATCATCAAAATTTTTGCCTGCGGCGTAAGAGGATAGGTATCTGTTGGACTGAATGCGGTTGCTGCTGTGAAGGCAACGAAGAGATAATCGAAGAAATCAGGGGACCAGCTTTCACCATTCGCCTGTTGGGGAAACATCAAGTCGGCAGCTTTGTGATTGGCTTCATGTCGTTTGCGAGGGCCACCCCCATCAGTATCCCAGTACCAGAGAGCAAATACCAGCATATTAAACAACCACAGTAATATAGCGGTGCGCAATAATTCGATTGCACTGGTAAAGGTTGATAAGTGAGTAATAAGAAAAACTACGCCTATAGCCAATGCTACTGTGACTACGCCAAGTAATGAGAGGCTCATGCGACGTGTAACGTTATAGGGGAGGATATGACCTGTGGCCCAGAATATCCAGAAAGGCAGCAGCAAAACGAGTTCAATGGCCAACAATGCCCAGGTGGGTCCAAATGTGAGTTCCGGTGGAAGAAAGTAGTAGATGGTTCCAATGAGCAGAATACCTATGGATACAGTCCATTTTGGTACTTGTCCGATGAGATGCGGACCTTGCATAAATGGCTTTTTTGCATCTAGCAATGTCCGTTCCTGCTCCGTCCAATTCATGTTTTTCTGTGGCCTTTGCTCTTTCTCTTGATAGTGCTTTTGTTTGGTGTATACTATTATAGTTCTTATTTATGGGGAAGGCAAGTGAACTGCTACTGAGCTGAAGGCTTCGTGGCTTTCACTCCACATCCTATAGATATTGTGACAATTGGTGAGACAAACGGGCAACGGAATAGTTCAATAAACGCTTCACATGCTCAACGCCAGGAGTACCTGTTTTGCCATTTTTCGCCAACTCATCCGTTTATAATGTATGAAGTATATGGCATAACAGATATTATGAAAAGAGAAAAAAACATGAAAATAGTTCGCCGTCAACGTCCATCTGGCATCACCACGCTGGCTTGCTTCGAATTTTTGGGGGCTATTAGCTGCCTTGGCCTGCTCTTCTTTACTCCTGTCGGTTCCCGCGATTTTATTGCTTTACTTATTGGAGCGCTACTGGGTTTTGTCGTTGTCTATAGTTTATGGACTGTTCAATTCTGGGCCTTCTGGTTCACCGCATTCTACGAGTCTATGGAGATTGCGTACGAATTCTTCTTGATGACGCAACCAGAATATAGAAACCTGCATCTTGTGGGTCCCATGTTCGGTATCCTTATGAGCGCCATCACGATTGGCTACATTTTCCTGGATCGCTCTGTCAAGCCCGTTTTTCGCCGCACTATAGCATAATGAGATCCAGAAAGGTGAAAATTTAGCCACCTTGTCGTTCCAGACAAGGTGGCTAAATTTTCACGAGGGGCATAAAAAACTAGCGTGCATTTATCTTCACAGTTCGAGCTTTTGCGTGCTCAGCCTTCGGTAATGTGAGCGTCAGAACACCATTGTTGTACTGTGCCTCGACGCGATCAGCGTTGATAGGAGCTGGTAGCGTGAACGACTGCTGGAACTGACCGCTCTGGAAGCCATTCCAATGCACGGTTGCACCCTCCGGAACCTGGACCTTCGTCTGCCACTTCAGCGCGAGTGTGTCCTGTTGCACGGTAATATCAACATCATCCGCATTTACACCAGCCATAGGTATCTGCAATGTAAAGCCTTCAGGCGTTTCATACAGGTTTGTCGCTGCCCCACGGCCCGCAACGCCACCACGGGAAGAAATGAAACTATCTTCAAAGAGACGATCCATGGCCTCACGCAGTGAAACAACTTCATTGAAAGGGCTGTAACGTGTAATGTTTGCCATTGTAAAATCTCCTTTTCTTTGTTGTTGAAGTATTGAACGGGGTTCTGAGTGAAACCCGTTCGGTTTGTCTGTATCTCAGATTTCTTTTTCTGTAGATACTATACTCCGCAATGTGTTAGAATAACGTATGAGAAGTGTAAGAGGAATGTTAGAAACCTTGATAGTATCTCTGTCAAACTATGTCTATTGCATATGTTTTGAAAGGCAGTATCCTGATAAAATCCAACCCGCCGCAAACCGCAGCGGTTTTAACTCTGGCGGATAGGCGGGTTTCCGTTGGCCAGCCAGAAGTCCCGTTTATGTTGAATACTCTCTCTTTTCTGCTATACTGTATCTATAGTCGCACAGAAAGGAGAAATGAATGAAAGCATATACATTCCGGCTGTATCCAACAGATGCTCACCGTGCGAAACTGGATTGGACACTCGCCCGATGTTGCGAACTGTATAACGCCGCCTTGCAAGAGAGAAAAGAGGCATGGAATGCCTGTAAAAAGCATGGCAACTTTTACGATCCTGCATGGCGCAAAGAGCACGCAAAGGAGTATACGGTGAACTACTACGATCAGGCGAATGCGCTGCCAGAACTCAAGCGGGACATCCGACCAGAATACGCCGCCATTGGGTCTCACGTTTTACAAAACGTCTTGCATCGTGTGGAGAAAGCGTTCGATGCTTTCTTTCGTCGCGTGAAGTGTGGGCAGACTCCTGGCTATCCACGCTATCAATCACGGAGCCAGTACGACAGTTTTTGTTTTCCTGATCATTCCGGTTGGAAACTCACAGGGAACCAATTGCATATCACAGGCATAGGAACGATCAAAGTCAAACTGCACCGTGAGATTGTTGGAAATGTGAAGACTTGCACCATAAAAAGAGAGGGAGAACACTGGTATGTGGTGCTAGCTGCCGAGGTGCAAGCACAACCGCGCTTACCCTACACGGATCTGGCTGTGGGGATTGATATGGGTCTGTTACACTTTGCAACCCTTTCAACAGAAGACACGATAGAGGCTCCACGTTTTTTTCGTGGCTCGCAAAAGAAACTGGCAACGGCACAGCAAGCACTTGCTCGTAAGAAGAGAGGGAGCAAACGGAGAAAAAAGGCGGTCAAGAGAGCAGCGACTTGCCATCGCAAGGTGAGGCGACAGAGGCAAGACTTCCATCACAAGCAATCGCGTATTTTGGTGGACTGCTATGAAATGATTGTGTTTGAGAAGTTGAAATCCTCGAACATGAGCCGCCGCCCGAAACCGAAACAGGACTCTGAGGGGAAGTTTCTGCCCAATGGAGCGGCTGCCAAGGGGGGATTGAATAAAAGCATACAGGATGCTGGTTGGAGTGCATTTATAGGAATGGTGCGTGCCAAGGCTGAAAGTGCCGGACATACCACCGTCCTGTTGATTTCTCCCAAGGATACCAGTCAAATCTGTAGCGGCTGTCTCAAAAAGGGGTCCCACAAAGATCTCGATGAGCGCACCCATACGTGCGAGCATTGCGGTCTGGTGCTCGATCGAGATGTCAATGCCGCTCACAATATCCTACGGCTCGGACTGAGCCTTCAGGTGGCACGAGTTGCCTGAGAAGTCCCTGGGTTTCCAACCCAAGGGGAGTAGTCACGGAATAGGGATCGGGCAAATATAGTTTCTTAATTTAGGAGTAGATATCCTAAAAATAGCAAGAAGGAAAAAGTAGTTCTATGTCAGTTATTCCAGAAAAGTATGCCGATCTGCTTCAATCTAACGCGCTGGTTCATATGGCCACGATTGGACCTAAGGGTGAGCCGCAAAACAACCCGGTATGGTTTGGTTGGGATGGGACACATATCCTCTTCAGCCAGACGAAGGGCCGTCAGAAGTATCGTAACGTACAACGTGAGCCCCGTGTCGCTCTCTCGATTGTCGATCCAGAAAATCCATACCGCTATCTTGAAATTCGTGGCAAGGTTGTTCGTATCGATGAGGATGCGGATCGCAAATTCATCAATTCAATGGCGAAGAAGTATATGAATCAGGATGTCTATCCCTTGCAACAACCTGGCGAAGAACGGGTAGTCATCGTGATCGAGCCAGAGCACACCACTGTGATGGGTGGATAATCCCATTGCGGGATGCATAGTGGAGTTATCCTCTCGACGACGACTGCATATTCTGCTACAATGCCCTCAATATCTGAAAGTATAAGGCTATTGGGAGAATGAGCGGTGAATGTGAAATCACAACCAACATCTAAAGATATTGACTACCTTCTAACGCGCGGTGTTGCGCAGGTCGAAAAAGAGGCCGATCTGCGCCGCCTGCTGGTTGAGGGCAATAAAGGTGAACCGCTACGGGTAAAGCTGGGCGTCGATCCAACACATTATGATCTGACGATAGGCCATGCCGTCGTGTTCCGTAAACTGCGCCAGTTCCAGCGCATGGGTCACAAAGTTATTGTGTTGATTGGCGACTGGACGGCTCGCCTTGGAGATCCTAGCGGTCGTGTTGAGGCTCGCAAACCTTTGACCCCTGAACAGGTAAACTCCAATGCCGAGACGTATCTCGATCAGTTCTTCAGAATTGTAGATCGTGAACAGACCGAGGTGCGCAGGCAGAGCGAATGGTTCGATACGTTTTCGCTTGCTGATGCCATTAAGCTGCTTGGCTTCAAAACCGTGGCGCAGATGCTTGAGCGTGACGATTTCTCGAAACGTTACAAGGGTGGCGTCGAGATCTACCTGTCCGAATTTATGTATCCGCTACTGCAAGGCTACGACTCAGTTGCTCTACATGCTGATGTTGAGATCGGCGGTACCGACCAGACGTTTAATCTCCTGGTCGGACGCGAGCTACAACCTATCTTTGGTCAATCTCCGCAGCAGATTCTGACGGTCAATCTGATCGTGGGTCTGGATGGCGTCAAGAAGATGGGCAAGTCACTTGATAACTATATCGCCATAACAACCCCTGCAAATGATATGTACGGTAAACTGATGTCGCTTCCCGATCAGACGATGCGTACCTACTTTGAGGCGCTGACCGATATTGATAACGCCGAACTGGACGAGTTTGAGCGCAAAATGGCTGAGGGAACTCTTAATCCACGCGATGTCAAACGGCGTATGGCTCGTGAAATCGTCACCGAGTTCCATGATGCTACCGCTGCTCAAGAAGCTGAAGAGGCATTTATCCGCCAGTTCTCTGAGCGCAAATTGCCGACCAACATGGACGATTATCATATGAGCGAGCCCAGGAATATCGTTGAGGTCCTGGTCGATGCAAAGATGGTCGAGAGCAACAATAAGGCAAGAGAATTGATTAAACAGGGCGGAGTTTCCTGGTTTCCTAAAGGCGAGTCGAGTGAGCCGGAGCGCATCACCGATTTCAATTTTGTGTTGCCCGCTGAAGATGGAGCGGTATTGAAGGCGGGTAAGCGACGGTATATCAGAATTAAAGCGTAAGAACAGAGATGTCCTTCCTGTTTCACCAAAAACCTAAATGCACTTTCACTTGACTATTGTGGGTTTCAAGGTATATACTCCTCTATCGTAGGTGGCAGGAGATGCGTCTATTCTCAATCCGCTGCAGGATACTGAAATTAAGGAGCTCAGGTGTATGCCACAGGCAACGATAGGCGTAATTGGCGGTAGCGGCCTCTACCGCATGGAGCAGATGACAGAGGTCGAAGAGGTTCGCGTCTCGACACCCTTTGGCGATCCGAGCGATGCCATTACTATTGGCAACGTCTCCGGCGTCTCAATGGCCTTTTTGCCTCGCCATGGGCGCGGCCATCGCATCAGCCCGACCGATATTCCTGTCCGTGCGAATATCTGGGCTTTGAAAAGTCTTGGTGTGCAATGGATCATCTCCGTCAGCGCCGTTGGTAGTTTGCGCGAGGATATTGCACCCCGTGACCTGGTTATTCCCGATCAGCTCTTTGATCGCACCAAAAGCCGCGTGAATAGCTTCTTTGAGCAGGGCGTTGTTGTGCACTGTACCTTTGCGGACCCCTTCTGCCCGACACTGAGCAAACTCCTGCTGGATTCTGCTCAGCAACTTCCTACAGTGAAAGTGCATGAGGGTGGAACTTATGTGTGTATGGAAGGGCCGCTCTTCTCCACGAAAGCCGAGTCCGGGGTCTATCGTAAGTTAGGTATGGATATTATTGGCATGACGGCCCTGCCAGAAGCAAAACTGGCACGTGAGGCAGAGATCTGTTATGCAACCATCGCTTGCGTCACCGACTATGATAGCTGGCATGAGAGCGAAGAGCCTGTCACTGTTGAGATGGTAATAGGTCATCTCAGTGCGAACGTTGCTAATGCTCAGCGTATTCTCCAGGGGGTCGTCAGCAAAATTCCGACGGATCGCGCCCATGTGAACTGCGATTGTGAACATGCCCTGGCGACCTCGATCATTACAGACCCTACCGCCATTCCTGCGGAGGCAAAAGAGAAATATGGTCTGCTAATTGGCAAATACCTGGCTTGACAGGTACTCTGAAGAGGAGTATAATAAATTTGTTCCGTGAAGGAATAAATGTTCTAATCACAAGAGCCGGTTTTCTTCCGGCCCTGTCGGTCGGTGTAATTGGGTCCTGCGCGGCAGATGTCTGTGAACCCCGCCAGATCTTTGCGGAAGCAACGGTAAATGGACCGCTCTGGGTGCCGTAGGGTCGCCTGATTACGCCGACCGGCAGGGCCGGGCGAAAACCGGTTTTCTGTTGGCCTTTTTACATTCATCCAGAGGGTCTTCTTGTGGTCCGTCATGAGGATAACATAGGCGGGAGTTGTTGAATATGGCCTCACAATCACTCTATCGCAAATGGCGCTCGCAAACGTTTGCGGATATGGTTGGTCAGGAACCTATCATCCGTACACTCAAAAATGCGTTGAGTGACGGTACCCTGCGCCACGCTTACCTTTTTACCGGCCCACGTGGCACTGGCAAAACGAGTACCGCACGTCTGCTTGCGAAAACGATCAACTGTCTGAATCCTAAAGATGGTGAACCGTGCAATGTCTGTGAGCAATGTCGTGAGATTACCCTCGGCAACTCATTTAACGTGATCGAGATTGACGCGGCTTCCAATCGCGGTATCGATAGCGTGCGTGATCTGCGTGAGAAGGTCATGATGCCGCCTGCTACTGGCAAGTATAAGGTCTACATCCTTGACGAAGCGCATATGCTCACAAACGAGGCGTTCAATGCTTTGCTCAAAACACTGGAAGAGCCTCCACCACACGCTATTTTTGTACTGGCGACGACCGATGTGCATAAAATGCTCCCTACTGTTATCTCGCGTTGCCAACCCTTCAACTTTAAACGCTTCACCGCTCAGCAGATTGTTAATCATCTGGACTACATTGCCAAACAGGAGCATATCGAGTTGGAGCCGAGTGCGGCAGCCCTGATTGCACGCGCGGCGGGAGGGGGTATGCGTGACGCACTGAGCCTCCTTGATCAGGCAATTGCCTACGCTGGTCAGCATGTTGCTCTGACTCAAGTGCAGGCAATGCTCGGTGTGGCCGATCCACGTGCCATTCAGAAGTTCATTTTCCATATTGCGCACCTGGATAGTGCCGCTGGCCTTCACCTGATCAACGAGCTTGTCGAAGGGGGAGCCGACCTGTACCAGGTTAACAAACAGGTAGCTGAGTTCTGGCGGGCGATGATGCTGACCCGAGCAGGTGCTGACATTGCTGCAATTATTGATGGAACAGCAGACGAAGTAAACGAAATTAAGCAGACGGCAGAGTTGTTTGCCCTGGAGGAACTCACCGAATGTGCACGTATCTTTGCTCAAAATGACCTGATTCAGAAGAATCAAGGAACACCACAACTTGGCCTGGAACTGGCGCTGTTGCACTCTATCACGTTGCATAGCCATACCCAGAATAGCCAACCTGCCACGCCACCATCCGCATCCATTCCTGCTGTTTCAGCGCGTCCCGCTGGTGGGGCCAGATCTACTCCACCCGCTGTTACCCAACCAGCGATTCACGTGGAGATACCCACTGCACCGTCTATTTCATCGTCGCTACGTCCCGAGGTAGGAGCAAAGTTTACCGACCCTATTGCTGCCCAGGAGATACCCGCTGCACTATCTGTACCTCAAGAAAACACAGTCGAAAAACAGGGTGAGGATCTTCCTGATTGGGAAGGGCTGTCCTACCCAGATGAAGAAGAGGATGTTGAGGTTGCTTCCCCAGCCAGGGCCACTGTAAATCCATCTGTGCCTGTTATTGAGCCTACTGTCATTCTTGCTACTATAGCTTCTGAACAGAATGAGGACACTGGCCTAACGCTGACTCTGGAAGATGTGAAAGAGCGTTGGGAAAATGTAAAGCGGCGGGTAAAGACCAGAAAAGGCGGGGCAAAGGTAGCGGCCTTCTTGAACTCGAATGGATATAGCGTTGTACGTGTAGAGGGAACAGACAAATTGCCTGTTGTGGTCATTATGGCAAGTTCTGCGTTTCATTATACAGGGTTGCAAAAGAAAGAGGACCAGGAATTGGTAGAGTGGGCGCTCAAAATAGAGTTAGGACGGGAATGTAGCTTGCGTTTGCTCCCACCAGGAAGTGCTGGAGGTACTATGTTGCCGCCTGTGATTCCTCCTCCTACCCCACCCTCTTCTATGAGTAATCGTGCGGCAAGCGCGGCACCTGCGTTGTCGCCAAATCGCTCGGCACACCTTGAGCGCCCCACTTCACAGGATGCAATGCCATTCAGAGCAGCACCGCAACAGCAGGAGAATCATAGAGCGTCAGCGCAAGAAAGGCATAGTATTTCATCGTCGAGTGACTCTTCTGTCCCAATACCTATTCATCGGCAACCACCAGCACTTGCTAGAAATCCTGTTGTGAGAGAGAATAGTAGTAGTGATAGTGATACTGGGGTAGAAATCCCTCGCTCCCAGAAACGAAAGAGAATGTCACGACACGCCTGGAATTCGTCGCAAAAAAGGCGAAGCACGATCCGGTCGTCCAGGAAGTTGTACGGATGTTTAGAGCAGACATCAAAGATGTTCATTTGAAGTAAGGAGATAGGATCGGTCATGAGTTTTAATATGCGTGAAGTACAAAAGATGCAACAGAGACTGGTCAAGTTGCAGGAAGAACTGGAAGCCACTGATTTCACCGGAACCGCTGGTGGTGGCGCGGTGACGATCATAATGAGCGGAAAGTTTGAGATCAGCAGCGTTAAGATCGACCCCGAAGCGTTTAGTGCGGAAGACATTGACGAACTGGAAATCATGGTGAAAGCGGCTGCTAAAGATGCTTTTGATAAGGCAACGAATGCTCAGCAGAAGCTTGTCAACGGTGCTACTGGCGGCATGAAGATACCTGGGTTCTAAATAATGAGCGATATTGCACCACCGGTGGCAGCTCTGATCGAGGAGTTCTCGAAGCTGCCCGGTGTTGGCGTGAAGACGGCACAACGCCTCGCCTTTTTTGTGTTACGTAGTCCCAGCGACCAGGCACGACGCCTGGCCGATGCGATTATACGCGTCAAAGAGAGTATTATCTTTTGTTCGCGCTGTTTCAATATTACGGAGGTCGATCCTTGTTCGATCTGCGGCAATCCAGCACGCGATCAGGAAGCTATCTGCGTGGTGGAGGAACCGCTCGATGTGCTGGCTCTGGAGAAGACCGGTGCTTACAAGGGGCTCTATCACGTACTCCACGGTGCCCTCTCTCCTATGAATGGTATCGGCCATAAAGATATACGTATTAACGAACTCCTGCGCCGCCTGGAAACTGGCAAGATCCGCGAGGTCATTCTGGCCACAAATCCTGGCTTTGAAGGCGATTATACGGCTGATTTCATTAAAAAGGACATTAAGGAAAAGCTCTCATTACCGGATCTTCGCCTGACGACGCTGGCACGTGGCCTGCCAATCGGTGGGGATCTGGAGTATGCCGATGAAGGAACGCTCAGCCGGGCCATCGAAGGACGCCGCGAAATGTAGGGGCCGCATTTATGCCGCCCAGGAGCGTCCGGTGCATTGAACAGACCCACGCACCTGGACGGCATAAATACGGCCCCTACATCCCTCGCGCAGTCCCGACGCGATTTTTTCATTTAGTATCAACGCATGGATTGATAAGCCCGCGATTGATAAACCCGTGGCGCGATTTATAATCTCGTCCCAATTGATGCTTTTTTTGCTTGACATGTAGAGCTAATTATGGTACTCTTGTTCTACTTTCGGGGAATGGCCGGGGAGAGCAATGCAGTATCAGTTCACTATCTTATTGATTTCCGGTTTTTTGTCCCTGCCAGAGAATAGGTGCGTAGATAAGAAATCACATGGCAAGCGGCGTAATGTATGTCGTATCTCTATTGCCATACGTAAAACAAGAGTTGATTGACAATTGCAAACCTTTTGAGTGCATCGTAAAAGGAGGAAAGCGGGGTAGACGGAACGGTTGCAACACAATCTCACCTTACGCCCTGTCAAACCATGCGAATGAGTAGTAAAAAAGAGAAAGCCGCTCCAGTAGATCGTGTAGAACGCAACGGCACCGCCAATGCATCTATGAGTGAGCGTGAGAAGGCGATTGACCTGGCTCTTGCACAGATCGAACGCCGCTTTGGCAAAGGCGCGATCATGAAGCTGGGAGAGGCCGCGAAGGTTCAGGTTGAAGTTATCCCTACCGGCTCGATTGCTCTAGATCTGGCATTGGGCGTCGGTGGTATTCCACGCGGACGTATTACAGAAATCTATGGTCCTGAATCTTCAGGTAAAACGACGCTCTGTCAACATATTATCGCGAATGTACAACGTACAGGTGGCTATGCCGCTTTCGTTGATGCGGAACATGCCCTCGATCCCGTTTATGCTGCTCGTTGTGGCGTCGATACCAATAATCTACTGATCTCCCAGCCAGATACCGGTGAGCAGGCTCTAGAGATTGTCGATTTGCTTGTACGCAGTAATGCACTTGATGTCATCGTGGTTGACTCAGTTGCAGCTCTTGTACCACGTGCCGAAATCGAAGGCGAGATGGGCGATTCCCATGTTGGCTTGCAGGCACGCTTGATGAGTCAAGCTATGCGTAAGCTGACAGGCGCGATCAGCACTTCTAATACTTCTGTCATCTTTACCAATCAGTTGCGTGAGAAGGTCGGCGTTATGTTCGGTAACCCGGAAGTGACTGCTGGTGGTAAAGCCCTCAAATTCTATGCATCCGTGCGCCTCGACATTCGTCGTACCGATTTAATCAAGCAAGGACAGGATGTCATGGGGAACCGCACGCGTGTACGCGTAGTAAAAAACAAGGTTGCTCCTCCATTCAAAACAGCCGAATTTGACATCATGTACAGCGAGGGTATTTCGCGCGAGGGTGGCCTGATCGATCTTGGTCTGGAGATGGGTCTGGTCAAAAAGAGTGGTGCATGGTTCACTGTTGGGGATATTCGCCTCGGTCAGGGCCGTGAGAACGCCAAAGAGTTCTTGCGTCAGAACAGTGATGTCGCCTCCGCTATCGAAGAGCAGATTCGCAGCAATATCATCACCTTCAAAGCTGGTGAGGTAGAAGGGGTCGAAGACGACGATGCAGATGAAGAGGAGACCACCATCGAAACGGAGTAAAAATCTTTCCAGGTATCCCTCGCTCTTCTTAACAAAGGCATAAAAACGGTAGGGACCACCTTCAGGGCGTCCGGCGATTTATCGGCATGTATTGGTGGCCTGAAGGTGGTCCCTACCGTCTTTATGCGCTATTCTCGTTAAAAAGGAATTGCCGCTCATGCTAAAAAACTACGACAACTTTTTCTTGCCTGCCGATAATCTCGAAAAAGGCCGTGAATTCTACCAGAATGTTCTGGGCTTGCCCATAAAATTCGACTTTTCTTCCTATGGCTTGCTCGCCTTTCGTGTTGGAGACGAAGAACCTGCTATCATCCTCAGAAATGATCCTGATGTCAGACCTTCAATTTTGTTTGAAGTAGACGATGTAAGAGCAACCTATACAATACTGAAGGAAAAGGGTGTTGTCTTCCTTTCTGAACCCTACGAGATCAACACAGGAATGGCGGCAGAATTCGAGGATCCCTTTGGAAACAGGTTAGGCATTACTGATTATTCGAAGAAACCTGAACTGTCAAAAAAAGCAACCAATAGGTAGAGCTCGATTTATCGCATCTGGTTGATTGTCTATTGTTCATCCCCTTGATGGCTTTTTCTCAGAATATCGGGCAGTTTCTGTTCCAGTTCTGGCTGATCCAGGTGGACAAGCGGTTTTTCACCCGTTGAGAGAAGAGGTTCTAAATCCTCAGCTGGAAGCATAGGAGGTTCCAGGACACCCGCGACCGATTCACGGTCACGCCACCATGTAGCAACCGCAGCAGGATCGACGGCGCCCAACTTGCCTGTATCAGCCTCTTGCATCGACCAGTCGAGAATAGCTTCCTCCAGCGGAATCTCGTACCCGGCTTTCTTGCTCATATTCCACTTGTGTTGCATTATTGCAAAGTAAGCCTGCATGGGATCCTGGTCGCGGGTTAGATGACGACGCAGTAGCAGGATGGCTGGGAGATGGTAGTGCGTGTACCAATCTTCAGCAGCTTCCTTAAGAGATATATCGCGGTGCTCGTGCTCGCTCATAATTGCCTGGTGACCGAGAATCAAATTGTAAAAGCGGCGTGCATAGATGCGTGGTATATGAATGTGCAGCAACTGGTAAATTTGCCGCTGATACCATCCTGGCAGCACAGTCGTAATATGTTGTAATGTATGGCCACTCATAGTGAGCAGGGAGAAGCCCAGGCGGTTGAGCTCTTGCAGGAACTGATCCGCCTGATAAAGAGTGGTAAAATGTGGTGTGTTAGCTATGCGTGCATGTTCTCTTCTGAGCGCACGGTAGCGACGCTCAAAGTAGCGAAAGTCTTTATCGTCCAGTACCTGTACATCTTCGGGTAGTCCTCGTGCCTGACGTAGATCTTCGGCTTGCCAGGCCAGTGACTCAGCAAAGAGCGCCAGATCCTGTTCACGCAAGCCTTCGCTGATCGGTCCTGGAAACAGCTCTGATGTCTCCGCATCAGCCATAATTGCCAGAATGCGTCGACCATCAATGCGGATCAGTGCATTGGCGAGGGAAGGATCTCCCCAGTAGACGCCATGCTCGTGCAACTCAATCATGAGTACTGCAACAGCCGAGAGCAATCGTTGCTTGGTACGCTTATTGAGTGGCAGGCGATAAAGCATTACATGTGGGACGACGCGTGGGGCCAGGTGGGTGATGGTATAACCGCGATCTCCGCTGATGTATTGTTTGACGCCCCCGATCTTGGGAACATCAAGCGCAATCGCTGGCTCTGGTACAATGACGCTGCCACTGGGACTGAGAGCAGGTATACCACGATGCTCAATCTCGTTTAAGTTGCGTATCTCACGCTCTGCCATACGGGGTGTTGTCTCTTTGATTGCATAGCGAATGCCATCGCATTCGACAAAGACAACCGGATGGCGCGATTCCCCCCGACGCACAAGTAGCAATTGCACACCGGCCTGCAACCATTCTTCCAATGGCGATTGCCAGGGAAGATGCTCCAGTCTTCTCCTGTCATCGTTACTCATATTAAATTGTATGGCTGTGTTTCTTATGACCATTTGAGAATCCTCTCTATTCTGATCATAGCATCATGAAATGGATTAGTGCAAGCTGAAGAAGCTTTCTGGTGGTAATATAAGAGTGGAAGATAGAATAGATTTGTGTTATTATTTGGTATAGTATGTACAAAAAGTATTAAGAGGTGCTTATGAGTGCTGTAACCTTCAATTTTTCAGGTGAAGTAGTTATCGTGACAGGGGGATCACGTGGCCTTGGCTTCGAGATTGCCCAGGCTTTCGGGAATGCAGGTGCGACCGTGGTCATCACTGCACGTCGTGAACAGTGGCTGTCTGAAGCCGAGCACACATTAAAAGAGCAAGGTGTGACAGTGCATACATTTGTCTGCGATGTTGCTGATGCCACCTCCGTTGAACAGAGCGTTCGACAATGCATTGAACGGACTGGAAAAATCGATGTGCTGATAAATAATGCAGGTTTGACCTGGGGTGCGCCTGCTGAAACTATGCCGCTGGAGCGTTGGCATCAAGTATTAGAGGCAAATGTTACCGGGACATTTCTGATGTCTCAGGTTGTGGGTCGCCATATGCTTGCACGGCAGAAAGGAGCGATTGTGAATGTCGCATCCATTGCGGGCTTGAGCGGAGGCCAGTTGAATACCGTCGGTTACAATGCCAGTAAAGCTGCCGTTGTTAATCTCACTCGTGCTCTGGCTATCGAGTGGGCAACGCGCGGCATTCGTGTGAATTGCATCGCACCAGGGATGTTCAGGACACGCATGACGGAGACCATTCTAGATCGTGCAGAAGCGCAGGTTGCTGATACTATGCCAATGAAACGAATCGGGCAGCCAGGTGAGTTGGCTCCTGCTGTACTTTTTCTCGCTTCTGGTGCTGCCAGTTACATTACTGGACAGGTTCTTGCGCTTGATGGTGGAAAAACGGCTCAATAGGAGCGTGTTTTCCTTGCTGAATGGAGTCTTATCATGGCAACAATCGTGACGGACAAACATGAAAAATCTATTCCTGCAATCAAACATTTACCCATTGTAGGTAACCTTTGAGGAATGCCAGATCGTCATAGCCGCCACCATGAGGCGTTGGAGGAAACTGGTACTGGATAATAGCGCCAGTTGAAGGATTGATCGTCATGATGCGTGGGTTGTCATCCTCATTTGACGTGGACCACAACAAGTGTGTATAAGGGTTGAAACGCAGACCATCGTTGTGTCCGGGTACACTGAAGGTTCGTACGACGTGACCTTCTTTTGTATACTCAACAATAGTGCTGGTCTTGTTGTCGGTGCCATCCTTCGCGGTAGTATTCTGATACCCAATATAGACGTATTTTCCCGCAACCTCGATGGAGTCAGGATTGTAATACGCTGTGGTGCCTCTGGCAAAAACGCTGATATCATAGCCAGGGAGTGCAAGTGGCGATGCCTGTGGTGAAGATGGAGCGGCTCCAACTGATCTGTATATGGAAATGTACTTATTTTTTCCCACTGTCTGGTAGTATAGGAGAGGATATTTAAGGTAGTGTTAAGCCACTATTAACTTGTCATCATGTTTTCGCCATCATTAGTCAAATTTGCAGGTAGGTAGGGGAAAATAAAATGTTTTTGTAGAGATAAAAATGAGGTAGTATATGTGCGATAAAAGTAAAAGAGCATAGACACCTTATCAAGGAAGCCTATGCTCTTTTGCACAAGTGGAAGATATGCTATTCTTCTTTGCTGAGGATGCGGCTTACCACAAAGAAGATACCACCGGCGACTGCCAGTACAATTGGGATGAGCAGCCAGGTGTTCAATTCGTTGCCTTCAGAAGTTTCTTCGGGCTGGTCAACGATCTCGATGGGTTCTTTTATGGTATCCTGTACTGTCTTTGCCATTATCTGTGATCCTTTCGAAAATAGGAGTTTGTAATACAGTTTCTTTTGATACGAGTCGTGAACTTATTCAGTATACATCAAATAAGCGATGCTTGGACTTGACGCTTTTATCCCGACACGCTATGATCAAAAACGAACAAAACTTTCTCAACTAGATAAGGGTATCATAAATAATTATGATGAAGAACTTACGTGGACGTAACCTGAAACATCCAGGATGCCTCATTGGCGTAACGCTGGGTGCCGTTGTGGGTATTATCATTGCGGGTGTAATGGCAGCTAAGTTCAACGTACCGCTCAATATAGTTCTGTGGACCTGGCTTGCGATCATTCTCTTTTTAGCTGCATTGGGCTGGATTATTGGGAGTCGCCTGTCATCCCGCTTTCCCGCTGAAGAGACTGGCGAATTGGTGGCGCGTGATGCACCACTCACATCTTCGAGTGAGGCAGTCAGTGAACCTTCTCCAACAGCTAATGAGATAGACGTGAAGCGCCCATAAAAACTCGCACCTGGCATAAAATTATGCTATAGTGTGTTTTACCCCCGACGAGAATGCAATCTTGTATCTTGCCAGGGGAAGAAGCAGCGTGGCTTCCAGGCGATGATGCGTGATTTTGTGGATGTCGTATCGCCGTGGCTGCTTCGCAGACGCTGTCCACTAGATACGAAAATCCCCTTGTGTGCTGTCCCTTGTTTTGCGTATAGAAATTTAGTGTACCCGTCAGCACAACTGAGGAGGATGCCCCATGTCAATTAATGAATTTACCCGTCCAGTCTCCGTCGATTTTGCTCCCCGTGGTAGTCTATGCGAATGGTGTGGAAACCTGGCTGAACGGCAGTTAACGGCTATTGGCGGAAGCTTTCATAATGAAAGTGGATTGTTCTGCAGACCGTGTGGTGAAAAGTTCTCACAGGGCGTCGCGGACGCTTCGGTTACCCCATCAATTCGGGTAGAAGCTCGTTCGGGCTATTAACGAGGCAGAAGCCGGGTGTAGATGTTTTTGCTCGAACTCAGAAAAAATGGGCCGGTAGCAATACCGGCCCATCAAGCGTTTACTCGTAGCGCTTCATGTATTGAGCGATGTCAAACTGTTTTGCCTGCTGAACCAGTTGCTGTGCAGCCTGATCCATAGTCGGTCGCTCTTCCTGGAAGAAGATACCAGTATACTGTTTCTCCGTCTCCATTGCCAGCGCGACAGCCTGACCGCGATTATGAATATCATGATCGGCAGGGAGGGCCGTCACAGCAGCATCCCATGCGTCGAAGGTATGAAAGAACGTCGGGCATGGGCTCAGGACATGTATAAAGGAGAAGCCTTTATGTAGCATCCCTTGCTCGATCAGTGCTGCCAGGTCTTTAGGCTTGGCCGAGTAGCCGCGAGCTACAAAACTGACATTGAGCGAGAGCACAGTCGCAACGGGATTAAATTGCGAGGCGAGCAGCCCATACGGCGTTGATTTGGTGACGTGACCCTGTGGCGAGGTTGGAGAGGTCTGACCTTTCGTTAAGCCGTAGATCTCGTTATCCATCACGATCACCGTAATATCAATGTTGCGTAAGGCAGCATGCAGAAGATGGCCTGCGCCAATGCTAAAGAAGTCCCCATCACCGCCAACCGCTACTACGGTGAGATCGGGACGAGCCATCTTTAATCCCTGAGCAACCGGCAGAGCGCGTCCATGGACACTATGAAAGCCAAATGTTTTCATAAAGTGTGGGAAGCGACTGGAGCAACCAATACCGGATACCACTACCGTCTGCTCAGGTGACATCTTCAGACCTGCCAGGCCGCGATAGGCGGCATTGAGCACACCAAAGTCGCCGCAGCCGGGACACCAGGTCGGTTTGACTTCACTCTTATAGTCTTTAGGCGTGGGATTGATGATTGCCTGCGTCATGGATTAGCTGACCTCCTCGATAGCTCGCAGTATCTCACCTGCAGTGAATGGAATACCGCCGAACTTGTTGACACGAATAGCTTGTAGTCCGTACTTTGCACCTAAAAGATTGGCGAGTTGCCCAGAGTAGTTGCACTCCGGGACAATGACTTTCTGGACCGAGCGGATGAAATCACGAAGCGTGCGATCAGGCAGTGGCGAAAGAATTCTGGGGTGCATGGAAGCAACCTTGTACCCTTTTGCTCGTGCGCGATCAATGGCCTCTTGAATAGCGCCTTCGGTAGAGCCCCAGCCAATGATGCCAATAGTGGCCTCCTCGTCTCCGTAACGCTCTGGTATAGGCAACTCTGCCGCTGCTGTATCGAGTTTGCGGAAGCGTTTCTCCATCATCGCTATATGGTCTTCAGGCTCATAATCTGGATGGCCCTGCTCGTCATGCTCCAGGCCAGTTGCCACGTAGGGAATAGCATCCGCTCCAGGTGTACTGATGGGTGAGATGCCGCTGGCTGTGTAGGTGTAACGAGAGTAGCTTTGGGAAGCGGTTCCAGCTCCAACAGGGACTTTCCCATTTTCGCTACTTCCGTTGCTCTCATGCCCATTGTGCGTGAGGCGACTCTGTACTTCTACTGGCTGGAAGGTGTTTGTATCCACACTCTCCACACGAGCAGTCAATGACTGGTCGGTGAGGAAAAGTACTGGCATCTGGTAGCGCTCGGCCATATTGAAGGCCAGAACGATGAGATTATAGCAGTCTGCAACATTAGCAGGAGCGACAATCATACGAGGAGCGTCACCATGGCCTGCATGCAGTGCGAAGCTCAGGTCGGATTGCTCCATTTTTGTCGGCATACCAGTACTGGGACCTGCACGTTGCGCATCTACAATCACGGCAGGAAGTTCTGCCATTGATGAGAGCCCGATAAGCTCGGTCATCAAAGAGAAGCCAGGGCCGGAGGTAGCGGTCATTGCACGTTTGCCCCCATAGGAAGCGCCAAGCACAGCGGCCAGTGCTGCCATCTCGTCTTCTGCCTGTAAGAACGTGCCACCAACCTGAGGCAATTCTTTCGCCAGACCTTCCATAATGTCGCTGGCGGGAGTGATGGGATAGCCCGCGAAGAAACGGCATTGAGCTGCCAGAGCGCCAGCAACGACGGCCTGGTTGCCATTGAGCACAAATCGATCAACTTTTACGACAGGACCCAGCGTATAAGGATCATGTTTGGATAAATGCTTTATGACATAATTTTTTGCAGTCTCCAGGGCCAGTAAGTTCTTTTCCATCAATGTGGAATTTGCTTTACGTGACCGGGAGAGTTTAGATTGCACTACCTGGACAATAGCCTCCATAGGCGGGCCAAACAGACCTGAGATTGCGCCGAGCATAACCATGTTCTTCGTCTGGAAGAGCTGGATCTCTTTACGGGCGATCTCGTTGAAAGGAATGGCGTACGTAATGCAATCGCCGGTATCAGGTGTGAAATCGGACGGATCATAGATGAGCACGCCCCCATGTCGCAACTCGCCGATATTGCGCTCATAAGCCTCTTTATTCAGGCAAATGAGCACATCTGCATAGTCACCCATCGATTTCACCGGGCGATCACTGATGCGAACCTGGAACATACAGGGTCCACCGAGAATCTCGGCAGGAAAGGTCCTGAACGTATAGACATGGTATCCCCAGCGTGCGGCTGCCAGAGCAAGAATATCGCCGCCTGAGATCGTGCCTTCACCAGATTCGCCACCAATCCTGATTGTTAATTCATTCTCCATTGAATGCTCCCTCAAAAAAAGTTAAAACCGCACCATGCATTCCAATTGGCGCGGTTCTGTAAAAAGCGGGGCTCACGTAACGGGGAGTTCTGCCACAAGAAGCACCTGGGTACATCTCTTCAAAATGCCTGAAAAGATGTTTGTATAACGTGTATCTATTCTTCAACCACTCACCAGAAGCAGTGAAACGTCGGAAGCCCGCTCTTATTTTCATGCGTTTCCTGTCTGCCCTTGTGTACCCTTCACTTCAACCCCTTGCGCTAAAACGGAAAGAGTTGAACAGAACCTTATCGGTAACTGCTGGTATTATAGCACACATTTGTGGAAATGGTGCCTGAGGTAGGAGCATTTCTGCTGTGGTAGAGAAAAAACCACTGGAAAGTGAAATTTTCTCTCTGCCCTCTTCACAAGTGGTGAATGGCGTGTTATAATGCGTCGCGTGAGGGCCCATAGCTCAGCGGTTAGAGCTGCCGGCTCATAAAAAAAAGTGCGCCCATGCGCTTTCTCACATCAAGCCTACGGAGGTAGGTGACACTAAGATCAAGGTGTCTAAAGCAGGGTCTTACCCGGAGGGGAAACCCAAAAGGGGACAATAGCATGACCTGTAAAAGTCTGATCACGTCTCTAAGTCGATGGTCAGGCAGCTACGCTGTATATGGTTAAGGCTGAATTGCTTGAATCCCAGTCTGCGCTGCTAATGCGGTAATCTGAAAGTCAGAGAGACCGAGAATAGGATTAGTGGGTATGGTTATGAGGCTCACTAAAGATCTTTCCTATAGCACCACTCTATAAAGAGTGGGCGGGACGAACGGGGAACCTGTGTACAGACGTGATGTGAAAGAGAACCTGGGGATCACCTAAAAGGCGCAAGCCTCATGGTGACGGAGCATCCATAGTACTCAAATGAGCGGGGTAATGCCCGCTACATGGGGAAGGGGTGTAGGGGAAAAGCGAACCATAAGTACCGTCGATAGACCTGATGGTAGATTTGTACGGGAAAAGGGAGCGCGTCCCTGGAGAGCCGTGTGCATTGAAAGGTGCACGCACGGTTCGGGAAGGGAGAAACAGGAATGTGCAGGGAGAATATACCTGATAACGTTTCTGACTATCTACTTCGCCTGGTAGGTCGCTGGTTCGATCCCAGCTGGGCCCATGTAAAACGAAGCTCCAGCATGAAAGTGCTGGGGCTTCGTTTTATAATTCGTATAAAATAGTTACCAATTAAGCAATTATAAGGAGATTGATCAATGAGTTCACAGGTATCCCCCTTCGAGCCACTTCTCAAAGGAAACTACGTCAGTTTAACAACCTTTCGCAAAAGTGGTGTTGCTGTGCCAACTCCCATGTGGTTTGCCGAGAGCAATGGGATTATTTATATCTATACAGGTGCAACCGCTGGAAAAGTGAAGCGCATCCGGAATTCTGGCCGTGTGACATTGGCTCCCTGTACGGCCAACGGGAAAGTAACCGGTGAGGCTATTGAGGGCAACGCAAGAATCATAAGCGATCAACAGGAGATTGCGCAAGCTGAATTTGCCCTGGCAAAGAAATATGGCATACAACGACGAGTGCTCTACATTTTTCGCAGTGTAGCAGGTGCCTTCCGACGAGGAGCCAGTGATGCAGCTTACCTGGCAATAGAGGCATAGAGGCGAAAAATTCCATACATCTTTTTTGTTATGAAGGTGACGCCCCCTACGCATTTTCCCTCACGAGGACGGAGACGTTCATTAACTCACCGTGATTGTGCCATCTGCATTCACGTGGATAGCTACGGCGGACAATGGAGCATTTGCAGGTCCCGAGACAGGATTTGCATTATTGGCAGGATCAAACACCGCTCCATGGGCAGGGCAAACGAGTTGATGGCTGCCTGAAATCGTAGTTGACTGGAACTCCTGCATGGGTGCAAGCTCTGTCATAGGCAACAAAGTTTCCATTAGACAGGTGTATGAGGATGCTACTATTGCCGTTCGCCGGGTTGGAGAAGTTCTGAGAGGTGTTGGTGGCCATACCTGTAGAACCAATGACGGTTCCTGTATGCTGCGGTTGTGGCGTAGAAGTAGGAACCGGAGGTTGTGGCGTAGGAGTAGGAGCTGCGTTGGCCGTGTGTGCGGCATTCTGAGGCCTGGATGTTGGAGCAGGTTTTTTAGGCTTTGCGGCAGGAGCAGGAGCAGGTTTTGCTGTCAGTGTCTGGTTCTGAGGTTTTGCAGTTAGTGGAGGAAGTTGTGGCTGTGTACTGGCCGTTTGGGAATGTCCATGCCGAGTACTTAACAGACGAGCAACGGCGATGGTTCCACCCCCAAAGCCGATGATGGTAACGACGCTGCCTGCAGTAAGAAGGGCTACAACCTTTCTGCGATCTTGCTTATGCTTTTCCACTTTTTGCGTTGTGTTGTCAAGTGCCCTCGTTATTTTTGGATGGGGCACGGTTTGTATTGGGAAAACATTCGTCCACCAGACAAAAGGGTCGAAATCGGATGTGTGCTCTTGCTGAGGAGCGTGCACGCTACTGAGAGGGAGCGTCAGCTTTGGATATGCAGAAGCAATCGACTGTTTCCCACTAGAGAAGTCTTTCTCAGCATCATAGTTTGTTGTGAGTGACCATGTAGTTTTAGCTTCGGGTGGAGTTTGGGATAGATGAGCAAGTGCGTTCATGTTGTTATACTGGTTCCGCAATGCCTGTTCAAATGCGTAAATAAGCTCCCCCGCTGATTGGAACCGTTGCTCTGGCTGGTGAGCAAGGGCTTTCTGGAGTATGACATCGATACTTGCAGGGAGCATTGGACGGAGTGCCGAGAGACTCGGGATGGGCTGCTGGGCGTGTTGTTGCGCGACCTCAAGGAGCGTTTCACCACTGAAAGGGAGACGACCACTTAAGAGTTCGAACAACAGAATACCTGAGGCGTAGATATCGACACGTACATCAAAAGACACGCTACGCCCGGTTGCTATTGCTACAATCTCTGGTGCCATACGCGCAGGTAGGTCAGAAAATATTGTGTTTACTATAGGTGCATTGGCATGACTATCCTGCTCATAAAGCTGTTGGGCCAGAACATGCATGAACCCAAAACCTGCAATTTGTATGCTGTCCTCACTCCCTTGCACAATATTTGCCGCACTCAACGTTCCATGTAAAATGCCACTACTATGTGCATAATCGAGTCCGTCAGCAACCTGGCGCAGTACATGAAGTACAGACTCAACAGTAAAATGGCCCTGTGAGCGCAATATTTGGGCAAGCGACCTTCCAGGCACAAAGGGCGTAACAAGAAAGGGATAACCGCTGTACTCGCCGTAATCATAAACAGGAATAATTGCCGGATGCTTGAGCCTGGTGAGCGCTTCGCTCTCCTGCTTAAAGCGTGTCAGGAAGTGAGTATGAGCCTGCACTGAGGAGGTTTCAGGAAGAGAAAACACAGTGAGCATGACGCGCTGCCCTGAGATGGAATGTGCTTCGTAGAAGTAGCTTAGCGGTCCTTGACCAAGCAAACGATCTATATGATAGTTCCCTGCATCCTTACCTGTAAGCTGATGGATCTCGATAGCTTGCATGTCCTGTCTCCCGATAGTGTTGATGTGCATGTTTAATCTATTTTTAATGTATAGGAACATTAAAACAGTTATTGACTGAGAGTGTATATTTTATGAAACAATCCGTCAATAAAAGAAAGAAGCAATAGGACTTCAGGATATAATCAGAGACAATGAGACGTGTTTAGGTGAAGGCGTAGCCATCGACCAGTACCAATATCTATTTTCATATGTCTCTCATGTTGAGTGTTTACAATGCGGAGTAGTAACGTGTTGTGGCCATTGTAGGGGCACATTACACAAAAATACCAGGAACGTTTCCCTCTGGCGTAGGGGTGTGAGCTTGCCTCTGCCCGGTTGAGGGAATGAAGATGGTATCGGGAATTGGGTGGAGGCAAGCTCACGCCCCTACGATGTAGATGAGGAGAAAAGGTGCAGCGTGGGCAGGCAGATGTCTTATCTAATTATTGGCAATGGGATTGCGGGGGTAACTGCGGCAGAGACGCTGCGTGCGGCAGATGTGAGCTGTTCCATAACGATTGTGGCCGATGAGTTTTTCCCCGTTTACTATCGTCCAGCCCTGAAGGACTATCTTGCGGGTCGCCTTACCGAAGAGAGGCTATGGGCACGTCCATCCACATTTTACCAGCAGCAGCGGGTGCGTTTTGTGCCAGGTCATGTGGTGGGAATTCAGGCTCAGCAGCAGTATATTCAGTTGCACGATGGTCAGCGCATCCATTATGATAAGCTTTTGCTTGCTCATGGAGCGAAGTGCCAGACAGCTTCAGTGCTCTGGACACAACCTCGCAGGCGTAATGACCTTGCGCACTGTTCCAGATTATCAGCAACTTCTTCTGCATTTGACGGGTGCAAAGCGTATCGTTGTGTGTGGAAGTGGCACGCTGGCATTAGAGAGTGCCGAGGCGCTACGTCACCTTGGCTATGAAGTAATACACCTGCTGCGCTACAATACCATCTGGCCAGAAGTGCTTGATGCCACGGCCTCTGACCTTATTTTACAGGAAGAGCGGCGTGATGGTATCGATGTGCGCACTCAGGAAGAGATCGCGCAGCTCATCGGTGTTGCCGGCCAGGTAAGAGAGGTCATCACAACGCGTGGTACGCATATTCCTTGTGATCTGGTGCTCATAGCCATTGGCATTGAGCCACACGTCGATTTTGTGAGTGCAAGTGGTATTGCCTGCGGACGTGGAGTTCGGGTAGATGCGGCAATGCGTACGAACGTTCCTGGTATCTATGCCGCAGGCGATATTGTCGAGACGAAAGATTCAGTTATGGGTAGAACGCGGGTGATTGGTCAGTGGTATCCAGCAATTCAACAGGCGCAGATTGCAGCAAAGAATATGCTGGAAAGAGAACCCACTAAAATAGAGAAGCCATCGCGAGATACATTCTATAATGCCACATTTCTGTATGGGTTGGACTTTGTTTCGATTGGACAAACAATTGTGCCTCAGCATGCTGGCTACTATGAACTGATCGCGGAGCCACAACCGCGTACATACCACAAAGTAGTTTTCCAGCAAAGTACTCCCATGGGTGTGCTTTTTTTAGGCAAGACCGAGCATGCCTTTGCCTATAAGCGAGCCATCGATCATCGCGTCAACCTCAGTTCTGTGATCAAGTACCTCTTCGCAGACGATTTCGATCTTGCTGATTGGCTCGATGGGCAGCATGTCCCACCTGCTAGCATAGATGAAACTGGTCCGTTACAGATTGGAGTTTGGGGAATGGGCTCTGCAACACAGGGTCCGAGCGTTGACTATGCAATCCTTGTGCCAGTTCCACATAATCTTGTTGTGGTGTCGTTAGAAAACATGAAGCTACAGCCAACAGGAGAGAACACCGTTTTTTTGATAGGGCGGCAGCCAGATTTCTCCCTTTTTATTGATCATAAATCTGTCTCACGTAAGCACGCAGAGATTATGTATGCGCATGGGCAGTATATGCTGCGCGATATGGGTAGCTCCAATGGTACGTTTGTCAATGATGCCAGGATTGCACCTGGCACTGTGTACATGTTGAAGCAAGATGACCTGATACGCTTCGGCGATGTGCGGGTATGTTTCCAGGCTCCTGAAGTGGTAACGAAAGATCAAGCTACTGCTAAGGCGCAAGAAGCGCTCGTCGCAGGTGGTGGGCATCGTACCGATATGCGTGCCCTTAGTGACAAACGCGTGCAATTCGAGATCGATATGTGTATTGGCTGTGATCGCTGTATGGCTGCCTGTCCGATTCCGCTCTCGGCCCAGGTCAGTATCGCCGATCTCAACCGGGCGACTATCTCGCCTGAGGTGGCAGCACATGTTGCCCGTTTTACGGATGAATGTATTCTCTGTGGTTCGTGTGTTCCCGTCTGCCCGGTTGATAATCATCGCGATCTACTAATGGTTTCGCTCAAGCAACGCCTTGGTTCTTCCTGGGAGAGTCCAGTTGATGAACCGCTGCTACAACAGACCTTGCCGCGAGGTGTATCCCTTGCTCAGGTGATCAATGTTTTACGCACACAAAAAATTTTGCGCGATCCACTGCAGGTTCCAACAATATATCTTTTGCACCTTGTGCTGGCTTCGCAATTTTTGCAGATAGCGCCAGGGACGACGGTGTTTCGGCAGGGAGAATACGGACGCAACCTGTATATAATCCTGGGTGGCACGCTGATGCTTTTGGCAAGCGATGTAAACGAGCAGGAATTTCCTCTCGCCATTCTCAATCCAGGCGAGTTGATCGGCGAGTATGGCATGCTGACCGGGCAGCCATATAATACAACTGCACGAACACAGACCCCCGCACTGATCTTGCAGGTTCCTGAGCAGGTGATGCAACGCTTAATGGAACTGGTTCCCGCAATCAAGAGCTTTTTTACAGGACTGAACGCTGACCGTTTTCTGGCATCTGTCTTGAAACGCATGGCTCTTTTCCAGGGAGTTGCAGATGATATGTTGCAGTATCTTATAGGCCAGGCGCAAGTAAAATTGTACGACCGCAACGCCAGGTTGTTTTCGGAGGAGGAGCAGGGACGCCCGGCGCGGGAGACGGTCCACATTCTGCTCGAAGGAATCGTCAAGGTAGCGCGGCAGAAACCGTTACCCAACACATACGAGACCAGCGAACGTATTATTGCCTATCGACAGAGTGGCGATTATTTTGCGGGTGGCCTGGATCTGCTAGGAGATAGTCGTGCGGTCACCGCAACGGCTATCAATCGTACGCACGTGGCAGAGATACCCTACTTTGCGATCCAGTTCCTTTTCCAACGCTATCCCGAGGTCGAACAGCGTTTCCGCTTGCGCCTGCAAGAGTATCTTGCGAGCAATCTTTCTATGCAAACAGGGGTATTTCCACCTGTCGCTGTTGCACCGCCAGTAGCAGATATAGCAGTTAAAGCGAGCTTCCATGCGCTTGTAGATGATGGTGTCGTTGAGGGGACCGAGGTGCTTGTAATCGACCTGGATGCCTGCATCCATTGTAGCGAGTGTGAGGAGGCATGTGCGCGTCGTCATGGCCGTTCGCGTATAAATCGTAAAGGCGCTGTGCTCAATAATCTCACGGTTGTGACGGCCTGCCGACAGTGCCAGGATCCTGTCTGTATGTTATGTAGTCGCGCTGGTATTGCACGTCTGCCCAATGGAGAGGTGTATATAACGGATAGCTGTATTGGTTGTAGCATCTGCGCGGAGCGTTGTCCCTATGATGCCATCTCTATTGTGGATGTTGAAGATGAGGTTGAAAGCGAAGCGCTCTCAGGCTGGCAGCGCTTCGGTGAAATCTTTCAAAAAGGTATTATAACGGAGCGACGACGGCGCAAATTGCCAGTGCTCAATGGGCTTGCAGCTTCGTCCGGAAAAGGAAGTGTGGCACCTGGTCCCCTTGATAGACCGCAGCAACAGTATTCGGGTTATGAGGAGATGCGGAAAAAGGTGGCGATCAAATGTGATCTGTGTGCAGGCTATAACGATCAGGCGTGTGTACAGGCGTGCCCGGTCGGAGCAGCATTCCGTGTGCGGCCAGGAGTATTCTTCGGGACGACCGAAGAAATTATAAACAAGTAAGGAGTTTTTCAATGGCACTGGCGGAGAAAGCACCACTTCCACACCAGTCGCAGCGGCGTATCTGGAAAAAACCGAAGACGCGAGCGAAATGGTTCTGGCTGATCTTTTCACTGTTATTGTATAGTGGCGTCTCTTTCTGGTACTATAGTGCACGCAAAATGATCCTGTATCCTGGCCCCTCACTGACACCGTTCTGGATTTTTGGTCTTATCGCCTTTAGCCTGGTCGTACTGGTTGCCGCCTACTCGCTACGGCGACGCTTTATCCGTGTCTTACCGGGTCGGGTAGAGGATTGGCTCTGGTTGCATACATGGCTTGGTATTACCAGTCTTTTGATCGCCTTTCAGCACGAAGCCTATCTCGACTTTTTTGGTAATTTCCGCTTCACGCTCTCCAATCTGGTGCGTGCAGGCTTTGGAGTATCGGCACTCTATGGACTGATCTTGCTCGTGGTGAGCGGTATTATTGGGCGTCTATTGGATGTGTGGCAGGCTCATGTTATCTCATATGAAGCGAGCAACAATGGAGTTGGCATTATCCAGGCGGTCGAGGAGCGTCTACATGAGCAAGATTTGCTGCTAGAGCGGTTCAGTGCTGGCAAATCACCGGCCTTCAAACAGTTTTGTACTCAGGCTTTGAAGAGGAGAAAGGCACCATCTCTTCCCATCCAATCTCAGTTCGCTCCTCAGGAACTGGAAGACTTTCAACGTGTTCATGTCGTGCTTGCTTCGCGTCTACGTTTGAAGCGCTCGTTGCAGCGCCAGCGCCGTGCTCATTTCATCATTCAGGGCTGGCGTTCCATCCATATTCCACTTGCCTGTATGGCTCTACTTTTTATTAGTGTACATAGCCTGCTTGAGATTGCTAAGATGCTGGTGCAGTTTTTGTTGCATCGTTAAGATTAGCTGGGACGAGTCAGGTATTAGAAATCATCTTATCGTCATTAGGGTTGATTTGCTGTATGGTTGCTTTCGCTATTATTTTCCTCCTGTTTACCTGCTAGAATATCAGAATGGATGTGATGGAGTTTTTGTTCTAGTTCGTGTATCCGAACTACTATAGTGCTCATTTCCATCTCTGCTTTCACGTCAACCTGATAGTCGAGGTCCGCTTTAATACGATCTTTAGCAGCCTGGCGATTCTGGCTGATGAGGACAAAAATGGAGAGGAAGATCGCCTCAAGAGAGACAGCCATGGTGAGAAATTGAAATGGGTATGGGTCGCGGAAAACCTGGGCATCTACTATATTTGTCACGATCCAAAAGACAAAAACGGCCAGGTTGATAAATAGGAATGGCATGGAACCACTAAAGTCTGCGATACCATCCGCGATACGTTGTCCAACTGATAAGGTCTGATCATGTGCTTCGTTGGCATTGCGGCTGACGCGCGTGCGGAGGATATCGTCTGTATGTTTGATGCGATCACTCAATTCAGTTAATACATCGATGGCCGCATCCGGTCTCCGGCGCAAGAAGTCAAAGAATTCCTCCCGGCTTAATTCGAGCGTGATGACCTGTTCTTCGGAGGTCGCGGTGGCAAAGCGGGTCTCTCCCGAGAGCATGGAGAGTTCTCCAAAGAATTTTCCAGGGCCGATGGTATCCAGAACCACTTTTTTGCCCTCGGTGTCATTTAGCCAGATCTCTACCTCACCGCTCTCGATAATCTGAAATGTTGTGGCCTGGTCGCCGATTTTCATACAATCCTGGCCTTTCTGAAAGATACGCTCCGTCATAATGGAGCGTAGTTCGGAAAGCTCCTCTTTGTCCATATTGGAGAAGAGTGGTATTTCGGCGAGTAGTTGTGGAGTAATGATGCTCATAATATGCCATCCTTTTTTTGCTGAGTGCCAGTGTACATTCGCGGTGCACTCTGTTTGTATTGTTCCAATTATATTGTAAAGATTCACCTGGGCGGCGTAAACGCGGCCCCTACGCGTCCGGCCCTTTCACTTCTCTTCGTAGGCGCTCGATATCCGGTTTTGGAGCGTTACGCATGCGATATCCCGTCAGGTGGTGAATGCGCCGCAGTTCAGCAATCAGCACGTCGGTATTGAGGCGATAGTCTTTTGTTGGCGGCGGACCAAGGTTATCGACAGCGGCGTCGTCGCCGAGGAGCAGGTTGATGCAGGTGGCGACACCATTTGCCATTGCATCAAGGTCATAGCCGCCCTCCTGTACCATAACCAGGCGTCCATCACAGAGAAAGTTGGCCTGTTCAATGATGATCTGTGTCAGGCGGGCGAAACCAGCGATAGAGAGGTACATGTCTCCAATAGGATCTTTCCAGTGTGCGTCAAATCCTGCCGAGACCAGAAGCAACTGTGGGTTAAAGCGATCTGAAGCTGGTCCCATAATCTGGCGGAAGACGGCTTCATAGGTATCAAAGGCGGTCTGGGCGGGCAAGGGAACGTTGATGGTGGTGCCCAGACCAGCTCCTGCGCCGAGCTCGTCTGAGAGGCCAGTACCGGGATAAAAAGGTGCCTGGTGTACGGAGAAGTAGAGCACACGCGGATCATCATAGAAGATATCCTGGGTGCCGTTGCCATGATGCACGTCATAATCAATGATCATTACGCGCTCCAATCCATGATGATCAAGGGCGTAGCGAGCAGCCACGGCAACATTATTGAAGAGGCAGAAGCCCATTGCATCATCTGGGAGTGCATGGTGGCCGGGGGGGCGTACCAGACAATACGCATTGTTCACTTCGCCCTTCATCACTGCGTCAATAGCGACAGAGTGGAGCCCCTGCGGCCATACAAGCAGCTTCATAGGATTTTGGAGAGACGTAAGTATCGGTTGTGAAAAAGTGGGATTGGCTTCCTCCCGTCTTCGCCTCTCCGGCTACTTCCTCGCTGAAAGCTTCTACTTCGCGAATATAATTGCGGTCATGGACCAGCGCCAACTCATCCACGGTAGCGGGACGTGGCGCTAACTGGACCAGCCCGTCGCGTTCTAACCAGTGTAATGCTTCCAGGACGAGCATTGCCTTTTGCACACGTTGCGGTCGCTCTGGATGATGAGCTGGTGTGATGTGCTCTAGAAAAATTGGATCATAAATGAGAGCGGTGGTCATAATTTGTTCCTGCTATTCTTGTTGAAATCTCTATGCCATATATCATCTGGCGCATCGGGATGGGCGTCATAAATGCGGCCCCTACACCAGCGGGTGCGAATTTACGTCTGGCGAGAATGGAATGGTTTAGATATGGGGTGCATCCCAATCAACAAGCATCCCATCATGGTGTAGGGGCGCGATTGTAGGGGCCGCATTTATGACGCCCGCCCGTGCGTGCCCTATCTGTTATTATAGTGCTAGAGCACCTGTTTGACCAGACCCGGAATATCGAAGATGGTATCGGCCACAGGCACTCTGGCTGCCTGTAGAGCTGCTACTTTGCCCTGAGCGGTCCCGGTATTGCCGGAGATGATCGCGCCTGCATGACCCATGCGCTTGCCGGCTGGTGCGGTGCGCCCGGAGACGAAGGCTACGACAGGTTTGCTCATGGTTTTGATGTACTCGGCGGCATCCTCTTCGTCGCTGCCACCGATCTCGCCGCACATTACTACGGCTTTCGTCTCAGGATCTTGCTCGAAAAGCTTCAGGTAATCGGTGAAGGTTGAGCCGATGATGGGGTCGCCGCCGATACCGATACAGGTAGACTGACCAATACCTGCCCCTGTGAGCAGGGCGACGACTTCGTAAGTGAGCGTGCCGGAGCGAGAGATGAAGCCGACGGGGCCGGGTGTGAATATCTGATACGGGATAATTCCGATCTTGCCCTGTCCAGGGGTGCACATGCCTGGGCAGTTTGGGCCAATGAGTGTAGCATTGTGCTCATGTACGACCAGCATGGCCCTCGTCATGTCGATAACGGGAATGCCTTCGGTGATGCAGACGATGAGTTTGATGCCTACTGTTGCTGCTTCGATGATGGCATCAGCGGCTCCACTGGGCGGCACAAAAATGCAACTTGCGTTGGCGTCTGTTGCCTCTACGGCCTGTGAGAGAGTATCGAAGACGGGCACACCTTCGATTGTCTGGCCGCGTTTGCCCGGAGTGACGCCGCCAACCACGTTGGTTCCAGCCGCCTTCATGTTGCGTGTGTGAAATTGTCCCTCGCGTCCGGTGATACCCTGAACGAGGACGCGTGTAGTCTTATCAAGGAGAATACTCATAATTTCTGGCCTCGTTCCAATACTGCAATGGCGGTGACGATCTTTTCAGCGCCCTCCCGCATGTCTTTACCCCAGTCAAGTCCGGCATCTTTGAGGATCACGCGTCCCTCTTCAGAGCCTGTGCCAGAGAGGCGTACCACAATGGGCATGCCAGCGGGCAGCTCGGCCTGTGCCATAATAACGCCGCGTGCGACCTCTTCGCCACGCGTGATGCCGCCGAAGATGTTGACCAGGATACCCTTCACCTGTGGATCACGTGCCACAAAGGTCAGGGCTTTATACATGGTCTCGGCCTTAGCACCACCACCGATATCCAGGAAGTTCGCGGGCTTGCCACCAGCACGCGCAACCATATCCAGTGTTGTCATAACCAGCCCTGCACCATTACCGATGATACCGACATCGCCATCCAGCTTGACATAGGTCAGACCGGCCTGCTTTGCGTCATATTCAAGGGGATTGGACTCTTCCGACTCGGCCCAGGTTGCGTATTCTTTCTGGCGAAACAGGCCGTTGTCATCGATGATAATCTTGGCATCGGCTGCCTGTACTTGACCATCGGCGGTCAAAACAAGGGGATTGATCTCGGCCAGGTTGGCATCGCTCTCGATGAATGCTTTAGAGAGAGCGCTGAGGATGGCTCCTGCGCGGCTGACGATGGAGCTGGGCAGTCCGGCCCGTGCGACGATCTCGCGTGCCTCGAATGGTCGCAGGCCCCAATGCATATCGATGGGATACTTGATGATCTTCTCTGGTGCAGTTGCTGCAACCTCTTCAATATCGATGCCACCTTCTTTGGAGATCATGACGACGGGAGCCTGGCTCTTACGGTCGAGGATGATACCGAGGTAATATTCTTCTTTAATATCTATCTTGGATACGACCAGGACTTTCTCGACGGTCAGTCCCTTGATGTCCATACCCAGTACGCGTGCTGCGGCCTCGCGTGCCTGTTCAGGGGTATCTCCAAATTGGATGCCGCCTGCTTTGCCACGTCCACCGACGTAGACCTGGGCCTTGATGACAACGGGCCCGCCAAGTTCGCGAGCAATAGTTTCGGCCTCTTCTGGTGTGTAGGCTACACGGCCCGGCTGGATCGGGATGCCGTAGCGTGCCAGAATATCTTTGGCCTGATATTCATGAATCTTCACTTGAAATATGCTCCTTAGTTGCTTCCGCAACGTGTTTTCAGCCCTTCGTTGAGCCAGATGTGTGAGATTATGTGCCTGAAAAGATGCTAGCACTGATAATGATGAGTGTCAAGTTTGCAGACTCCTCTTTTATGACAGATTTGCGACACTTCTTTCATGCGAATGCGACAAATCTCAGCTACAATTATCCAGAGATGTATTCTGGATACCTGCCTTTCAACTTGGAAAAACGTAAAGATATATATACGTTGATGTATAACTAAAAAGTGAGGGATAGAACTTGCCATGAGTATCGTTCATGGTCTTTTGACACGCTCTGTGCTTGTCTTGATGCTCTCTACAATAGATTTTTTCTGCCTTCTCGGGAGCTACTGGCTATTGAGGCTGCTACACATTTCGACGCACTGGGTAACGTGGATTATTGGTACGTGCCTGATCGTAGTTAGTACCTTCTACTGCCTCTCTCTACTGGCACCGATTGGTGTGCCGCCTGATATGGGTACGAGCAACCTTCTTGGTTTTGTTGCGTTTTTGATCGCTATTGATTCGTGGAGTCAGTGGGTGACGCGGCGTGGGTACCTGTTGCTCAAAAAGCAGCAATTATCCTGGGTGACGATGCGCATGCGTGAAGCGTTTCTCTTCTTGCGTAAACACCATCAATTTCTGGGTTGGTTGGTCGTCATCACGGCGGTGGCGCATGTAGCATACTTTTTGCCTGTTCTTGCCAATGTTTCACGATATGAGGTCATCACTGGTTTTGTCGCGCTGGCTTTTCTGGCTGTGGGAACTGGTCTTGGCTGGTGGATTGAACAGGCGGTGAGGAAGAAGCGAGCCTCGCAGAGACTGCGCCTCCTCCATTTCTTAGTAGCGATTGCCTTTGTGCTGGCATTTATAGTGCATGTTTGAGAGGAGGCACATGAGTGAATATTGATACATATAGAATGCTGATTGAGCGTAATTTTCCACAGGTGACGATCTGGACTATGCGACCAATTACAAGAGGCTGGGATAGTTTCGTGCTGGATATTAATGATGAGTTGATTTTCCGTTTTCCTTTGCGCGAGGATGTAGTGGAGTACCTTCAGAAGGAAATGTGCCTGTTACCTGTATTGGCGCAGACTCTTTCGACGCCTGTTCCACACTTTACATATATTGGTCGTGGTAATGATAATTATCCCTTTCCTTTTGTTGGTTATCAGAAGCTAAATGGTATGGCATTAGAAGACGAGAGGATTACTTCGGAGCACCTTATCGCTCTCGCATCCGCTCTATCGACCTTTCTTAGCGAATTGCATGGTTTTTCAGTGGCGGAGGCAATTCAGGCTGGTATGCAGAAATGTGAGCCTCTTCAATGGCGCGAACGCTATCAGGAGCGTTATTTAGACTTGCGGCGACGCGTCTTTCCATTGCTAGATGCGGAACTATGTGAAAAGTCTGAGCATCTCTGGGAGAATTTTCTCAAGGACGAGACTCTCTTCGCATTTCAACCTGTATTGATTCATGCGGATCTTGCCTGTGAACATATCTTTTGCAATCCAGAGCAAGGTATGTTAACGGGTGTGATTGATTGGGGTGATGCAACGATTGGTGATCCTGCCCTCGATTTTGTAGGGTTGCATCGAAGGTACGGCAGGGCGTTTATTGAGCGCATCCTGAAGGAGTATCAAAGCATAGTAGATGTAGCATTCTGGCAACGTGTGGACTTCTACCTTCAATATAAACCTTTTGCCGAATTGCTTTATGGTGCGTATTGTGAGAACGAGCAATTTACTGAACAGGGAATGGCGAATCTCCATGCGATGTTTAAGAAATGATGCCTTTTGCTTCTGGATATAATGAAATGTGGCCCTGGAAGGTCGCTTCCAGGGCCACAAGCTAGTTAGAACAGATTAACCATCAGTATCCGAAGCAGTAGCTGTATTACTCCCTTTTGATCCCGGATAGGGAGTATTAGTACCCTTGATGTCGTGCCAGAGAATCTCGTTCAACTGGCCTTCATCGATAGCATCGGCGTACTTAAAGTCCATGTTGGTCGATGCTTGAGCTCCATACGCTGATGCAGGGTTAACTTGGTTTGGCGTATATTGCTCTGGTAGCGCTGTATAGGTTGCTTTATTAGCGTGGCTGGTGAAGTCGCGCCACATGGGCATCGCAGCGATATCATACTGGCTCATCGGATTCAGCCCGAGGATGAGTTCCATGGTACGTACCATGGCAGCCGTATCGTAGAGCGTGTGATCGACGAACGGTGTCTTATGGTACGTGTAGGGGCTGATAACCAGTGACTCGGTACGATGGGCGTCTACGTGGTCAGGGCCATTCTGTGAGTCATCCTCGGTAATGAATATGGCGGTGCTTGCCCAGTCCTTACTATGGCTCACTGTATCAACAACCTGGCCTATGGCGAAGTCGTTCTCAGCGACAAATGCCTGTGGAGTGAGTGCTCCAGGAGTTGTACCGGCGGTATGATCGTTTGGCAGGCGCAGGATAGTTAACTGAGGCACACTGTTGATTGCGACTTCCTGGTTATATTGGCCTGTCCATTCTGCTACACGGTCAGCCTCGCGATAGTGTGTATCGAACGTTCTAAAGTGAGGATCAATGTGCCCAACCAGGGCAGGTGTCGCGGCGGCATTGATGGTTTCACTGGGGAAGCAGAGCACATCTCCGGCTGGAATCGTAACACCAGTATAGGAGTGAGCTACTGCACCGGAGCATGTACTGGCCTGGCTGGCAGGAATCAGTGTTACCTGGCTGGCAGAGAAGTTATCAACATAAAATTCGCCATAGTCGCGGTAGGTGATGCCTGCTTGCGCTGCATCATCCCACAGGTAGCCACCTGCTGACAGATTGATTTTGCTACCACCCTCAAAATCATAGCCACGATTGCGACCGGCACCGGGTGAGTAGTCTTGCGGCCACATCTTCTCATTGTAGTCGCTGGCATTCGCCGAGTCGGTCCAGTTGTGACCGTCAGCGCTTACCTCGGCATCGGCATAGAAGTTGTCGAAGATACCGTACTGCTCGGCAAGGGCATGCAGGTTGGGTGTATTGGCCTGACCGAACAGCGTAAGGGCCGGGTCGTTATTGCCTTGCTTCAAATCGCCGAAGACCTGATCATAGGTACGGTTCTCTTTGACAATGTAGATCACATGTTTGATCGGTGATGCGCCGCCTGGAACGGGAATCGGATTGCCTGGATCGCGCACCAACGTAGATTCGTCGCCGACATGGTCATTGCGTGCAACCTGGTCGCTATATAAACGCAACAGTCCCAGGCCAGGTGTAGCAATAGTTGAGAGCGTCCCCACGATCATCGAACCGCTATATTGATCAAAGGTACAGGTGCAGTAGCCATCGTTATAGCCAGTGATGGCATCAACGATGGGAGCATTTTTGCGTGTTGGATTAGGGGAATACGTTTTATCGTTAGGTCCAGCACCACGTCCTTTGGCGTTCGTCACATATAGGGCATTGCCATCTTTACTCAAGATGACCGAGGAAGGATACCAGGCGGTAGGAATTTCGCCCAGGATGCTCTTGTTGTTCCAATCGCTTAGACTCTCAGTACGCCAGTCATGACGGAGGCCGATGACCACCACATCATTGTTTCCGGAGTTGACAACGTAGAGGTACTGACCATCAGGGCTGACGGCCAGGCTCTCCGGGCTACTGCCAAAGGGAGCATGGGGGTAGAGCGAAACAGAAATAGTGCGTACAGTTTTGTTGCTATCGGTGTCGATAACGGAAATAGCGTCACTGTTCGCATCGGCAACAAATAAGCGCTCGTCTGGGCCAAAGGCCAGGGCATTCGGGTGTTTGCCTACAGCAATAGTGGAGACGACTGCTTGCGTCTTTGTATCGATGACGGAGATTGTTCCATCACCCCAGTTAGATACATAGACTGTTTTCCCATCCTTGCTGATCAGCGTTGTATAAGGGTAGCCACCTACGGGAACGGTCGCGGTCACCGTTTTCGTCGCAATATCCACGATTGCAACATTATTGGCAAGATTGTTGGCGACATAGAGAGTCTTTCCGTTGAGGCTGATGCTCAGACCTGTTGGGAAGGGATTGGCTGTCGTTGTTCCGATGGTGATATCCCCACTGGCGGTCAGGAGCCCGCTGCTGCCTACCGTGTAGGTATGAACAACATCGCTACCACCACCAGAGGCGTAAGCGTGTTTGCCATCGGGACTATAGGCCAGACCGATGAAGACGCTGGAAGGGGCTGTGTACGGGATGGTTTGTAGCACTTGCCTGTTCGTGGCAGAGACAACCTGTAGGGACTGAATACCAGCGCCATCATTGGAGACGAGCAGGTCGCGCCCATTGGGTGAAAGTATCGAGTTCATAGGGAGATCGCCCAGGCGTGTTTCGAGTCCTGCTGGTGTAATCGTCCAATTATTGATAAGACGAGTCGTATTACCATGTGTTCCTGGTACATTATCCTGTATCAGGTGTGCAGCGACAACGATTGCTGGTGTCATGACTACCGAGGCGATGGCCAGCAGCATAACAACAATGGAAAGTCTACGATGTTGGATAAGAAAGCTTCGAAAGCGGGTAGGTTCGCCGAAATGGGATTGCGGCATCCGTTACCTTTCCTTTCTTTCAAGTTACACTAGAGCGTAACCTGTCTCTACTACTGTCGTGTTGAAATTCATAGATGCTTGCTAGAGAACAGCAAAGAAGCAGAATAAACTCACAGGGATTATTCTGTTTCCAATGTGCATATGGGTATGAAAGGGTTATCCTCGTACTGTTGAGCAAATTACAATGCAAGCTCAAGCCAGGAGAGAGGATAGCTGCGAGATAGCCAGCACCGCATTAAGTATACTTAGCGGTCTTTAAGTGCAGGTTGTGATTGTATTAATTGAGTGTAAAATGCAAACTACGCAATTTCTTATCGAACCCGCCTGTAAGGTTCCTGCCCTTTGAGGCATGGGAGAGATGTCACGAATGCGCGTAATCCTGGCAAATGACAATTGCAAAACCAATTGACCTTTTCGGCATAGCGGATATATACTTCGTTCTGGTGAAACTGCGCATATGCGCAATTGATCACACCTTCTTTTTCAAGCTTCGTTTGAGGATAATGCAATATGCAGGAGATAGGTCGTATCAAGCAGATACAGGTGCAGCGTTCAAGTCTTAAGGCAGGACTGCGCCAACATCGGTATTATGATCCCACACCACTACAGGTTGTGAGCAGTTTACTTTTGACACCGCGTGGAGTTGTTGGCATCACTACAGAAGGCGAACAGGTGATGGATGTTCATAATGAGGATCATCCAGACTCACGTAATCGCGGAGGTGATAATGATATCTCTATCGGCTTTACCAGCCATTACCAGGCCATGCGCAAGCACTTCGGTGCCCACCTGGTCGATGGCATTGCAGGTGAAAACATCCTGGTGGAAACAGAGCGAGAGCCTATCCAGGCCGATCTTGAGCCAGGCATTGTTATCAAGAGGCGCGACAAGGAACAGCTGATTTATCTAACCAGGGTGGAAGTAGCTACCCCATGTATCGAGTTCAGCCAGTTTGCTATCAACGCCCAGATGTCGACTTCCAACGAGCTGATCAAGGAAACGTTGCAGTTCTTGAATAACGGCCGGCGTGGCTTCTACGCAACTCTGCCAGAATTGCAAGAAATGGTCGTTGTACAGACGGGAGATATACTATTTGCTCTGTAATAAGTATCATTGAAAAACCTTTTAACAGTTCTCACAATCATCAGAACCACAAATACATGTTTCCCCTGTTTGTGCTTCATGCAGGGCTTCGCGTCCCTCTTGAAGCAGGAAGTACACGAGGAAAAGCGCGGCAAGCGGATCAGCCCACCACCAGCCGAAGAAACGGTTGAGCAGAAGGCCCGCAAGTATGGTGAGTGACATGTATGCACAGGTTACACTGCATGCAGCATCGGCTTTCAATGCGGCACTCCCAATGCGCCTGGCAATCCGGAGTTTGCCTTGCCATAGGAGCGGCATGATAATAGCCGCGGTCACAGCCAGACCAAAGCCCCACCAGGAGGCTTCTGGCTTTGTGCGCGTGAGAAATGTCAATGCACTATCGCCAACGATGTAGAGTGCCAGGGCAAAGAGGCTGATGGCCGTAACCCAGGCTGCGCGGCGTTCCGCCAGTTCCACCCGTTTTACAGAACCGCCTTGCTGCTCAACCAGTAGTCGCCAGAGTAGGATACCACCAGCAATCAGTTCGACGATGCTATCCATGCCAAAGCCTTGCAGCGAAACGCTGCGGGTAGCGAAGCCAACCGTGATCGCGACGCTGGCTTCGACGGTCATCCACAGGATCGTCACCAGTTCGATGTAGACACCCTGGCGGATATCGCCTTTGCGCGTGGATGTGGGTTGTGCCACTGGCGCAGAGTTGAGTACTGGAAGTTGTCGTGCCATTAGCAACACCGTTCTTTCTGTTTGTAGCGAGGACAGGCAGCGATGATGCATGCCGTCATTCTCCGGATAACACTCAAGGCACAAGCACGATCTTGCCGAGGGTATGGCGGTGTTCAAGCTCACTATAGGCCTCGCGGACGTCCGTGAGAGGGTAAACGCGGGCTATCGGGATGTCGAGGTCTCCCTGGTCGATGAGGCCAGCCAGCTCAGCGAGCACCCCGGCGCTAGCCCCCTGAGCGTTCCCTTCGGCTTTGACACCGTACCTGGCTGCGGCCTCGAAGTTGCTGATGGTATCAATGCGTTCTGGCTGGATGCCCAGTTCAAGCGCACGTTCGACATAGTCGGCACCGAATGTGTCAATGAACGCGTCGAGGCGACCGCCGGAAGCGTTCCGAAGGCGATCCGCGACGCCCTCGCCATAGGTGATCGGGATCACGCCATGGTCGGTCAGCCACTGGTGATGGGTGATGCTGGCCAGGCCCAGCACTCTCGCGCCTGCTCGCAGCGCCAGTTGCACCGCAATCGAGCCGACCCCGCCTGCGGCACCGGAAACAGTGACGGTGTCTCCCCGGCTGAGCGACACTGCGCGGACCGCAGCATACGCTGTCGTCCCGGCGACGAACAAGGAGCCAGCCACTTCCCAGGAGACGTGGCTCGGACGAGCGGTGAGATGGCTGGCCTCGACGACGACGAAATCAGCGTGACTGGCCCGGTTGTTCGTGAAACCGAGCACCTCGTCGCCGATGGCGAAGCCCGCCACGCCGTCGCCGAGTTCAGCGACGGTGCCCGCGAGGTCGCTGCCCTGCCCACAGGGAAATGTCGTGGGCCATCTCTCTGCCAATAAACCCTTGCGAATGGCGGCCTCACCAGGATTGATCCCGGCTGCCTTGACCCTGACGAGCACCTGCCCTGGCCCCGTTATGGAACGGTCGACCTCCACAACCTGCAAGACCTCGATTCCGCCGTAGCGATCGAACCGGACTGCTCTAGGCATCATCGACCTCCTTTAACTAGACACTCGTTGCACGCTTGTTCATCATTCACACCTTCTCAAAGGGCTCTGTTCTTCTTCCCAGCAACGGGAAAATGGAAAGGTATCTCATTGTATTCTATCATAGAAAAGAGATCACAAAGGCCGCATGAAGGGGTGACGCTGCTTGCTTTTTCTCCCGCCATCTGGTACATTTATATCAAATTATATTGATGTAAATCGCTTTGATGAAATGGAGAAGCCTTATGGAGGATGTACTTGTTCAACCGCCGAGCGTGCTCAGGCTTGTTGCACATGAAGTACGGTGGAATCTGTTGCAGTATCTCTCGCAGAGTGATTATCGGGTGAATGATCTGGTCGAGAGGCTACGTCTTCCACAAAATCTCGTCTCGTATCATTTGAAGCAGCTCCGACACGGTCACCTGGTTACTGAACGGCGCAGTAGTGCCGATGAGCGGGCGGTCTTCTACAGTCTGGATCTCAAGAGGCTTCAGGAGCTCTATCTTGCAGCAGGTGAGACGCTTCACCTGGGGGTGACCGTCGATGTTTCTGCGCCTTTTCCCCATATTGTGAATGGGAAACATGCACCATTACGCGTCCTTTTTCTCTGTACGGAGAATAGTGCTCGTTCACAAATGGCAGAAGCGTTGCTTCGTCACCTGAGTCATGGAACTGTTGAAGCGTTCAGTGCTGGAAGTATTCCGGCAGAGCAGATACATCCTCTGGCTCACCGCTGTATTGAGGGGTGTGGAATTGATATAAGTCAACAGTATCCAAAGCACTTTGAGGTGTTTCGAGGGCAGCCCTTTGATGCTATTGTCACGGTCTGTGATCGGGTGATGGAATCTTGCCCCACTTTTCCTGATGATCCTGAACGCATTCACTGGAGCTTTCTTGATCCCGCGGCGGTTCAAGGGACAGATGAGGAGCGGCTTCACGCGTTTGAACAGACTTCGCTACAATTGAGTATGCGCATTCGCTTTTTGTTGACACTCTTAGAACGAAAGAGAAGAAACTGTGAGTTATGAAGCCATGACTACCCAGCTTATACCGCATGGGCAGCCATTAGATGAAAAACGTAAGACCTGGGCAGCCTATATTGCGGAAGGGTTGGGTACCTTTGGGCTGGTCTTTGCTGGATGTGGAGCTATCATGATCGATAGCCTTTCTCATGGGCAGATCACGCATGTCGGTGTCGGACTGGTCTTTGGCCTTGTTATCACCGTGATGATCTATACTTTTGGGCATATCAGTGGGGCGCATTTCAATCCAGCGGTCACGCTTGCCTTTGTGCTGGCCCGTCACTTTCCGATACGGCGTCTCATCGGCTATTGGATCGCGCAACTTTTAGGATCTGTGATTGCGGCGGGCTGCTTACGGCTTCTGCTTGGGAATGAAGCGCATCTGGGTGCAACGCTACCAGCAGGGAGTGGAGGAGACTGGCAATCTTTCGGATTAGAAACGCTGCTCACTTTCTTCCTTATGATCGTCATCATGGCGATGGCAACCGATACGCGTGCGGTGGGGCAGGCTGCTGCACTTGCCATTGGTGCGATGGTGGGGCTAGAGGCTCTCTTTGCTGGACCTATCTGCGGAGCCTCGATGAATCCGGCTCGTTCGCTCGGACCTGCATTGATGAGTTGGACGTGGACGGCCCAATGGGTCTATATTCTGGGACCAATGATCGGAGCGGTGGCGGGTGCTTACGTTTATCGATGGTTGCGTGAAGCAAACCAACAAAAAGTTGTGACGCAAAGCCTTGAAATAGCTGATTTGCGAGACCATACAGAGGAGAATCTCCATGCCTGAGACAGAGAAGCAGTCAGTACAGCCAATGCGCGTACTTTTTCTTTGCACACATAATTCTTCACGTTCACAGATGGCGGAGGGATTATTGCGTGCTCGTGGTGGAGCAGCGTTTGAGGTTTTTAGTGCAGGCACTGAGCCACGCACGGTTCATCCGCTGGCGATCAAAGCGATGCAAGAGATTGAGATCGACATCAACAGTCATACGGCCAAAGGTATTGATGCGTTTGCAGCAAAACCTGCGATGGATCTGGTGATTACCGTTTGCGATGAGGCGCAGGAAGCCTGCCCATTTTTTCCCAACGCACGCAAGCAGGTGCATTGGGGTTTCCCTGACCCCAGTCGTGTAACGGGGACCGAGGACGAACGGCTTGCGGCCTTTCGCCATATCCGTGATCTCATTGCGCTGAAAATTACTCAGTTTTTGGGACGCGATCCTTCGTTCTCCCTTGAACAATTGTATGCGGCTGCTAAAGCAGAGGAGCAGCAGGCATGAGCCAGGATGCGTCCTTTTGGACATACCCTCGTCTCTCTCGAAAAGGAACTAAAACAATGAGAGAGGTTGGCATATGTCTCTGAACACAGAACACATCTGGGAAGCGTTTCACACTCCGCTCCACGGATTTATTCGGAAGCGCGTGTCTGATGAGATGATTGCAGAGGATCTCCTCCAGGAGGTCTTTCTCAAGATTCACCTGAATGGAGACTCGCTCCAGGACGTGAAGAAATTGGAAAGCTGGATTTATCAAATTACGCGCAATGCCATTATTGATTTTTATCGAAGTGCCAGGCCCATGAGCTCACTGGACACAGCAGAGGTGCTGGACCTTCCAGAAGAGCTACCTGACGATGATATCGTGAGTGAACTGTTGCCTTGTGTGCGAGCGATGGTGAACAACCTCCCGGAACAGGATCGGCAAGCAATTGTGCTCACGGAGTATCAGGGACTCACACAGAAGGAGTTTGGCGAGCGAGTTGGTCTTTCCTTTTCAGGAGCCAAATCACGTGTGCAACGCGCGCGCGAGAAGCTCAAGCAGCAGTTGCTGGCTTGCTGCCATTTTGAACTGGATCGCAGGGGGCACGTGGTGAATTATCAATCGCGCTGCCAATGTTGTTCATCGGGGACCTGCAACATAGATGAAACACCTCAACTCGACTCGCGGCCTGTTGTTGTATCCTTGACAGAAAAAGTATGAAGCCTAATTGGAATGATGAAACGAGCAAGAAGATGTTTCACTTGTTATCGTTTCCATCATTCTCAACGATTAGCCGACTTCTGCCTTACTTTCTACGCGCAGGCTTCAGTGAGTGCCTTCTCTATGTATATGCACTATTTTCTCATACTTCGGCGCTCACTTCTGCCAGCAGGCGTTCAATGCTTTGCTGCAAGCGACCTGGATGTGGTCCGACCACGCGCCCAACTGGCCTTCCGTCCGCGAATAGTATGAGCGTTGGAGCACCTTGAATGCCAAGGCGGGCAGGCACGAGCATGTTTTCGTCGGTATCCATCTTTGCGAACCTCAACTTGCCCTGATAGGTGTCGCTCAGCCGTGCGTAGAGCGGGGCCAGCACGCGGCAGGGTGGGCACCACTCTGCTGTGAAATCGACGATCACGGGAAGTGTGGAGTTAAGCACATTTTGTTCAAAATCCTGATCACTCACCAGGAACAGGTTGGGATAATTTTCTGCCATAGTTTTCTTCTCATTCCTCTCGACAAACCTTTGCAAGAAACTGGCCGATGACGTTTCTATCGGCTACAATGGAGTGTACTTGTTAAAGTGAACTTGAAGTCAAGGGGAAAAAAGGCTAAATACACTATGACGGAACTCACCATCAGCGAAGTGGCAAAGCGGGCAGGCGTTCGTACTTCGGCAATTCGTTATTATGAGAGCGTGGGACTCCTGCCGGTGCCTCAGCGCGTTAGTGGACAACGACGCTATCATGCTGAGATTCTGCGCAGATTGGCATTTATTCAAGCCGCCCAGGCGGTCGGCTTTAGCGTGGCTGAAATGCAGACGTTGCTTCATGAATTGGATGGGGAAGCACCGCTCTCTACACGCTGGCAAAGCTTGGCGAAGCGGAAGCTGACTGAGGTGGACACGCTGATTCACCGGGCGCAGGGCATGAGGCGGATGCTGGAGCAAGGACTGGATTGTAGCTGTCCAGATCTTGAACAATGCATTGACTGTGTGCTCAAAATCCACTGCAAAGGCCAGCACCACGCTGCGCTAGAATTGCCGCCGGAACCAGGAACACATGATGCCGCACACTAACATCTTCAGTTTGCATTAACAAAAGGAGACAGCTTTTATACTTGCTTGCGTCCTTTTTCATTCTGCTTAGTCTATAAAAGTGAAAGCAAGAAGAAAGTCAGAAACTGTGGGAGCTGCATAAGTGCGCGGTTTCACAAGCGCCTCTGCCAGCTCAAATCACGATTAATAGAGTAATGGCTTCTTGCTTATACTAGACAAAGAAAAGGATATGATTATGATGAATGACGAACAATTGCGCACTCTGGTTCAGGAACGGTATACGCAGAGTATTGCTGTGGTGAATGGTCTACCAGAGACCTCGCAAGAACGTGGCTGTTGTGCGAGTGGATGTTGTGGGACAACAAAGACGACAGATGATCCGATAACGAGCAATCTCTATAGCGAGACAGAGCTCAATGGGCTTCCTATTGCCGCCGCACTTGCTTCACGCGGTTGTGGGAACCCAACTGCATTAGCGGAATTGCACGCAGGAGAAAAGGTGCTTGATCTGGGCAGTGGTGGAGGAATTGATGTGTTGCTTTCAGCACGACGCGTTGGGCCGACCGGGTTTGCGTATGGTCTTGATATGACCGATGCCATGCTTGAAGTTGCGGAGCGCAATCGCGTGGAGTCAGATGTAGAGAACGTAAAGTTTCTCAAAGGAATTATTGAAGCGATTCCCCTGCCTGAGCAAAGTGTTGATGTTGTAATTTCAAATTGTGTGATTAATCTTTCTGCTGATAAAGGCCAGGTCTTGCACGAGGCATATCGTGTTCTCAATCCAGGAGGACGTTTCGCGGTCTCGGATATTGTGATTCAGGACCATTTGCCGGAAGTGATTCAGAAAGATATGGAAGCATGGGCCGGGTGTATCGCCGGAGCTTTAGAGGAAGAGACCTATCGGCGTTTGTTGACGGAGGCAGGATTTACGGCGATTGAGTTTGAGGTTACACGGCGCTATAGTGTGCAAGAGGTAGCCGAGAGTGGTGCGAGTGCCTCGATTGCAGCACTTTCGCAAGCTGAGCGCGAGGCGCTGGATGGCAAGTTTGTGAGTGCGTTCATTCGAGCTTACAAACCTGCGTAGTAGGCATCCAGACCTAAACGGGCTTGGGCATGCACACGGGCTTAGGTATGGCACACGGGTTTGTAAACGGCGCCCCTACAGTTGAGTCACGCGGGAACGTGCTGGTTGTGAGTTCCAAACCCAACCGTAGGGGCACCGTTTACAAACCCGTGTAGGCGCTTCTTGACTCTCGTATCTAGATAGATTATCCTAAAAAACAGGAACAAAATAGAGGATAATAATGATGGAAAAAGTGCGCTGCCAATGGGCGCAGTCTCACGAACTATTCATACCATACCATGATGAGGAATGGGGTGTCCCGGTCCATGATGATCGTCATCTCTTTGAGATGCTCAATCTTGAGGGTGCACAGGCGGGTTTAAGCTGGCTGACCATCCTCAAGAAACGCGAACACTACCGTGAGGCATTCGATTATTTCGATGCTGAGAAAATTGCGTACTATGATGCAGCAAAAAAGGAGACTCTCCTGAAAGATGAAGGCATCGTGCGCAATCGTCTGAAGATCAATGCCGTTGTCGAAAACGCGAAGGCGTTTCTCGAAGTTCAGCGCGAGTTTGGAAGTTTCGATACGTATATCTGGCAGCTCGTGGGCGGGAAACCTTTGATCAATGCAGAGAAACAGAATGCGACTGCAAAGAGCGAATTGATGAGTAAGGATTTGAAGAAGCGCGGCTTCAGATTTGTCGGTGCGACGATCTGCTATGCGTTCATGCAGGCTGTAGGCATGGTCGATGACCATTCAACTGACTGTTTTCGGGCCGGGGTGGTTTCCCAGGAAAGCATATGAGGATGTAGGGAGAAAGGCTAGCTTTTATTCGTAAGTATTCGTAAGGAGGAGTGCATGAGCAGCATGAATAATTCAACAAAACCTGGAACTCCGTCCTCAGTTGAGGGCATTCAGACCCGACTCAGTTCGTTTTCTGTGGAGCAGACATTGGAGCGCCTCCAGGAGATAATACACCGTTTCAACCTGAACCTCTTTGCGCATATTGATCATAGTGGAGAAGCGAAACGAGTTGGTCTCAAGATGCAAGAGGCGCATGTGTTAATCTTTGGCAATCCGAAAGGTGGCACTCCACTGATGATTGCTTCCCCACTCCTCGCACTTGATCTACCCCTCAAAGTGCTCGTCTGGCAGAGTGAGGATGAGCGCGTGTGGGTGAGTTCTACCAGCGTCGCCTATTTAAGCACTCGCTACTCTATTCCACAGGAACTGGTCGGGAACATTGCTGGAATTGACATCGTGATTGAGCAGGCGCTCCAGGGCTAATTCGGCGCAAGAACCTTCACCGATCCTTTTGGACTATATAAAAAAAGCAATAACGGTAGGGACACCGTTATTGCTACGATTGATAAAAGAATTGGTTGGCAGCGCGTTTATTGCACGCTACATGCCGTACCATTGAGTTGGAAGCTTGTTGGAGCGGGGTTACTACCACTCCAGGAACCATTGAAACCTGGATTGACAGAACTGTTGGCTGCAAGGGAGCCGTTCCAATTGGCATTGGTGACTGTGACCTTACTACTGCTCTGCGCGAACATACCATTCCATCCCTGCGTTACCTGTTGATTTCCAGGGAAGGTAAAGACCAGGCTCCAACCGTTTATGGCCGAGTTGCCAGTATTGGTAATGGTAATATTCCCCGTGAAGCCGCCCGGCCACTGATTTACTGCATAACTTACACGGCAACCGCTGGTTGGAGTTGTTGTTGGCGTAGCGGTTGGTCCAGTCGTTGGTGTTGCAGTTGGCCCGATTGTTGGCGTAGCGGTTGGTCCAGTCGTCGGTGTACTAGTTGGCCCAGTTGTTGGTGTGTTCGTTGGTGGAACAGGGGTTACACCTATTCCCGACTTCTGTTGCATGTACTGTGAATGCTGCATGAAGATCGAGAGTTCGGGGGCTCCGTGAGCAACCCCGTAGATGCTATCGGGATTGCGAGCTACGTACATCCAGAAGTTATCACCATCAGCGCCGTACTGCTCAAGAGCACTATAGAGAGCAGTCCACCATGCGGTGCGACTGGCTGTAGCATCGGAGCGACTATTAAACTCGCCGAGAATAAATGGTTTACCAACCGTGTTGTGTGCATCGTTAATCCAGGCTTTGATCACCGCCTGGGCCTGAGGCATGGAGAGGTTGGCCCAACTTTCTGTGGGATAGAAATGGGCCGAGGTGAAATCGATATAAGGCGACTCCTGAATATACACGAAAGGATTGCCCGAATTGCCACCATACCCATAGGCTGTTCCCTGTCCCTCCATACCAGTCCCTAGCATGTGATTAGGATCAATGCTCTTTACATAGGCTCCCATCGTATCAACCCAGGCACGTAGTGTAGTGCCTGTAGTGCTCTCATCGGGGGTTGCATTCTCGTAACGTGGCTCATTCATCAGTTCCCAGGCAAAGATCGTGGGTTCGTTCTTGTAAGCCACGCCCGAATAATGGTTGACATGGTTAAGGGCATAGTTCACATAATTCTCGTATTCGGTGAAGCAGCCAGGGCACTGCTGCTTGTTGAAGAAGCGCCAGCGATTGGATTCGCCAGTGGGTAATCCTTCCCATTGTAAGCGCGTATCAATGCCGCCATAGGCTTCCCAGTAATTCTCAAAAACGGGAATGAGCATGATCCCATGTGCTTTAGCCGATTGAATGATGTAATCGAACTCATCAAATTCGGCTGCGTTATAGACGCCCTTTGCAGTTTCAAAGCCATGCCAGGTCTGGTGATTAAACATCCAGGTGCGCATGACCTTGACTTGATCGCTCTGAGCATTCGCAAAGACGGCGTCAATTGACGCCTTATCCATAAATTTGGTCTCGATATCACTGGGAGTGCTGCTACTACTGCCATCGCCAAAGGTAAATAGATCGTAGCTATTGGCTCCTGCATAGTAGAATAGCTTACCATTCAGGCAGAAATGGATACCGCAGCGTGTGACAAAACCGCTGGCGGCGCTAGCGGTGTTTTTAGAAGGGAAGAGGGCAAAAATGCCTCCTGCGACCAGTAGCAGCAAAGCGGCGCAACCGGCTATGCTGTACATCAGACCTTGTCGTCGTCCGTGAAATATTGGCATACCGAATCCTTTCTGAGCTTTTCGTAACTCTGCTTGCCTTCTGAGGCAAGAATGAAAAGAAGACCCGTAGTAGCAAAATTAGGAGATTTTTTCAAGTATAGATCTTTTTTGACAAGAATTGCGCTATAGATCAATTAGTGAAAAAATGTGAACAATATCTCTTCAATACCCTGGTCAATAACGATTATCTTGTGGGTTGACAAATTACAACGGTAGATGTACTCTTGAGAAAGAAGAATAGAAAAGACATTGAACGAGTGGAGTAGAGAGAAACGGACTGTCAGAGAGTGGAGGTCATCGGGTGTAAGCCTCCTTCGGTTACGACTCTTGAACGTGACTCGGAAGTCGAATGCCTGAAATGGTGTATCAAATGTGTCATCGTAGGGATTCCGGTCTGGCCCGTTAGAGCCTGTATGAGGATAGTCGATCCATGATTGGTTGGGCGGGTTGACTGTCAAAGCAAGGTGGTACCGCGAGAGCTGCCCTCGTCCTTGGGATAAGGCGGCGTTTTTTATGCTGAAAAGAAGGAGTACCATCCTATGTTGCCTGACCGTTACCATTTTCGCGAGGCTGAACCGCGCCTTGCACACCTGTGGGCTGATGCTGACCTCTATGCCTTTGATACTGCTGGCTCTGGCCCCATTTTTACTATCGATACACCCCCACCAACCGTCTCTGGCGAACTGCATATCGGTCACTGCTATTCTTATACGCAGACGGATGTTATTGCACGCTTCCAGAGAATGCGTGGGAAGCGCGTCTTCTATCCTATGGGTTTCGACGATAATGGTCTGCCAACCGAACGCTTCGTTGAAAGAACTATTCAACGCAAGGCGACCGAGATGGGGCGTGAAGAGTTCCTCTCGCATTGTCGGGAGCTGATTCGGCAGACGGAGGATCGCTTTGAGGCGCTCTGGCATCGCTTGAGTCTAAGCGTCGATTGGCGCTATCGCTATTCCACCATCTCATCACAGGTGCAACGTACTTCGCAGGCATCGTTTATCCATCTCTACCAGGATGGACGAGCATATACACAGGTCGCACCCACGTTGTGGTGTCCGGAATGTCAGACAGCTATTGCTCAGGCCGAGATTGACGATACGCTATTGCCGACGCTCTTCTCGACGCTGGCGTTTCGGGCGCAGGATGGGAGTGTTTTGCCCATTGCCACGACCCGACCGGAACTTCTGCCCGCCTGTGTTGCCATCTTTGTCCATCCCAGTGATGCCCGTTATACTCATCTGATCGGTTCAACTGCCAGTATTGAGAGCACGATGTTTTCACAGAAAGACCGCATTACCGTTCCCATTCTGGCAGATGAACTGGCCGATCCAGCTAAGGGTAGTGGTGCCGTCATGTGTTGCACATTTGGTGATTCTACTGATGTTCTCTGGTGGCGTAAGCATTCGTTGCCTCTACTGGCAGCGATTGGACGCGATGGGCGTATGACTGCATTGGCTGGCGATTGTGCAGGGCTATCGGTTATAGGGGCTCGTAAGCGTATTCTGGAGTGGTTGGCGGAGAAAGGTCTGCTTCTGCACCAGGAGACCATTGAACATACTGTCGGGACGCATGAGCGCTGTAGTACACCGATTGAATACCTGCATACGCGGCAGTGGTTTATTCGCGTCCTGGATCAAAAAGAGCGTTTTCTGGAGGCCGGGCGGCGCATTACCTGGCACCCTGAATATATGCATGCCCGCTATGAGCATTGGGTCGCGAATTTGCAGTGGGATTGGTGCATCTCACGGCAGCGCTTTCTGGGGGTTCCATTTCCTGCCTGGACGTGTCGCTCATGTGGAAAGATGATGCTGGCGACGCTCGATCAGTTGCCGATTGATCCCAGGACGACAGCGCCACAGCAATCATGTAGCTGTGGCTCCACTGATTTCGAGCCTGAGCCGGATGTTATGGATACCTGGGCCACTTCGTCCTGCACACCGTTGATTATCAGTCGTTGGATAGATGATCCGGCCTGGTTTGCGCAACACTTTCCGGCGACATTGCGTCCTCAGGCGCATGATATTATTCGTACCTGGGCTTTTTATACCATCGTAAAGGCAATTTATCACACCAATGAGATTCCGTGGCGCTCGATAATGATCTCTGGACATGCATTATCAGCACAGCGCAGCAAGATCTCCAAATCGAAAGTGCACACGACGAGCGGACCAATGGCTTTGATTGAGCAAGAATCGGCGGATGCCTTACGCTACTGGTCCACCTCCGTCAAAACTGGCAATGATACATTCTTTAATCCTGAGATGCTGGCGATCGGGCGACGCCTGGTTACCAAGCTCTGGAGTGCCAGTCGTTTTGCTGAACGCCGCCTGGAGGGATATGGACAGCAATTTTTCTCTGGCGAGGCACCCGCTAGCTTATTACCAACTGATCGTTGGTTGCTATCGCGTCTGGAGCATACAGTTGCTTATGCGACGGGTGAATTAGAGCGAGGAGAGTATGCAACGGCACGTAATGAGATCGAGCGCTTTTTCTGGTCGGATCTGTGCGACAACTACCTGGAACTGGCGAAGGCACGTCTGTATCGTGAAGAGGGGGCCGAACGAGCTGCCGCTGCCTGGACGCTGTATCGTGCGTTGCTTACCGTTCTGAAGTTACTGGCACCGTATCTGCCTTATATTACCGAGGAGATTTACCAGGGGCTATTTCGCCAGTGGGCTGGAGCAATCTCTATTCACCGGTCATCGTGGCCCGATGCGCATCGTGAATGGATTGACGCAGAGGCAGAGGAGACAGGGAGGACGATCCTGGAATTGCTACACCAGGTTCGTCGTTATAAGGCGGAGCATAACCTTTCCGTTGGTGCCGAACTTGCTACTATGCATTTCAGTGTTCAATCGAAATTGCAGCCTGCGTTAGCTGCAGCTCTTATTGATCTCAAGAGTGCTATGCGAGCAAAGGATATTGTTCTGGACTTGCTGTAGTATTATTGCGGTTTTTCGCCCCAGCAGGTGAAATAGAAAAGAATAGAACAAAAATCCTCAGACATGAAGCCTTGAAGAGCCTGTGTCTGCATTTCTGACAAATCCTCTCGTGTTATTATACCTGTCTTGAGAAAGAAAGGCTCTAAGAGGTTCCATGCATAGGTATCAAGTTCGCGCCAACTGCCAAATTCGGGTGAATGTTGCGAAATCTCTGGAGTATGTGCGCGATTGTGAATATGCTCGAAGCCTGCTTCACGAAGTAAATGACCGAGCTGAGGAACGATACCAATGTGGCGTCCATCAGGAGAAAAGCTGCGTCCACTTACGTAAAGAGCTTGTGTAAGAAGACCCAACATACGTTCCTGAGCGAGGTTGTTTGTAAAGGGGCGTTCCATTTCTGTGAGGCGGAGAGTACCGCCGGGGCGTAGGATGCGGTTGCATTCCCGAAGGAGAGTGGGCCAATCCGCAGGTTTAAGTGAGCTAAAGAGTGTGCGTGCGTTGACCAGGTCGAAGGAAGCATCAGGAAATGGGAGAGGGTCAAGGATGTTCATGACCTGGTAGTGGGCATTTTTGATGGCGCGTGCTTTCGCATGCGCACGTACATACTCGATCAGTGGTTTACTGATATCTACACCTACAACCCGTACATGGGGATAGAGGTGAGCGATTTCGAGAGCCCAACCACCGGAGCCGCAAGCCAGGTCGAGAATGTCATGAATGCCGTCGATATCATCATCGCGCTCAGGAAAGAGGCCACCCATTATTCTCGTCAGGTTTGAGTCAAGATTAAAGAGCCAGGCGAGTTGAGTACTGTTTTCTTCCATGATGAAGGTACTATTCTGTGGCTCTGGTTTGCTGGATGATTCGTCCATGCATTTCTTCCTCTCCGTTTTTACTGAAGATATTACCTCATCTGGTACAAGTACCTGAAAAACATCGTCCCTATATTAAGGATAATACCAGAGAAGCAGAGTTCAGTCAATTAGCGAGAATGTCTACCACAAAGCTACTGCAGCTACGACAATCCCATACGTCAGGATAATACTTCCATACACGATGTTGGCAACCCTATCAATGTTTTCAGCAGGTTGCATTCCCACGATGATTGCTCCAAGCAGGAGCAGCACGAGTGCGCCTCCGGTAGCTGCAAGCATGGTTAAGAGGCGCTGCCACCAGTGCAGAGTAGGAGCGCGATGGAGGGTAAATGTGAGAATGAGAAGGACAATACTAGCGGGAAAGAGGGAGAGGAAACCGATGAATGCTGAATGGGTAAACGCTGATAAAAGAGTGTAGAGGCCAAATGCCGCGATCATGGCTCCGACCAGGTAGAGCACAGCGCGAGCCGTCATATACAGCAAATCCTGTGTCCGAATGGATGGAGGAGCAATGGGCTCTGCACGAGAAATGAAGTCAGGAGTTGAGATGGGTGAAAATGGTGGTATTGGTGTCAGAGAGGGAGAGGAAGCGTATTCTTGTGACCGGGATGGAGGCGTTTTTACTTGTTGCGAAGCGGCACTGGGAAGTAGCGTTCCACACTGTTCGCAGTAAAAGCGATTTCTAATATTCTCAAAATTACATTGTGGGCATTGTTTCATCTACTCTGCTCCGATATTTCTATACATAAGTATTTATGGTGACAAAGAAAGGTGATCCTGTTATGGTTGGCAACGCTCTCTCTATTATGACGTATGACATTGTATTTTGTCAATTCTTTAACCCATCTGTTTTGTTAGATCAAGTGACAAGTACTCCTGCTCGACGTCCCAGGATAATGCCGGGGAGCACACCCAACGCTCCTAAACCTTCGATTGCCAGTCCTGGTGCAACTGTGCCTAGATCGCGCAATATGGGCACCATATCGGCTGCTACCTGTAGATCGACAGCCCAGGTAGCGCATGGTTCCTGCTCAGCCAGTTCGGGGAGCCAGTGATGTGCGGCATCGGCCAGGCGCTGGTGATAGTGAGCATCATGTCGTGTTACACCAGCTCGTCCGTAGCGTCCCCCACTGACACCGAGGCGTCCATTGCCGGGTCTGAAATCAGCGTAAGTATATGGAGAGGCGTCCCAGAAGAGAGGGAAAGTAGCAGGTAAGTCCGCTGCGAAGGCTAGAGCGTAGATACGAGCGTTCGGTTGCGTAGTAGGTCCAACTGCGCTGATCAATCTATGAGTTCTGATGAGAGAGCCATCGGCGAGCGTAAGTTGCCATTGGTGTTTGCTGTTGCCAGACGTTGTTTCCTGGTAATGGATCACATGTGCCTGTCCTGCGATAAGTGCACCAGATGCGCGTGCCTGTTTAGCCAGATGTGCAAGTAGTGTCAAGGGTTGGATGCGACCCTCATCCGGGAGCCAGAGCGCGTTGATAACAGATTGTACATTCAAACGTCCCTGAGTGGCCTCGGCCACCTGCTCTGGTGTCCATAGATGCGCTTGTAAGCCTACCTCCTGACGTAAGTGGGCTTCACGAGCTAGCTTGCGCACGGCGTTTTTTGTCTCCGCGAGACTAAGCGATCCGGTCAGACGTGCGGAGAGCAGGCTGCCAGGCAGTGCAGCTTCTGCTACAAGGGTATGTAATACATGCGTCGTTTCGGGCCAGAAAGCCCTATGTGGACTATCGGGAGGCAGATCGGCGATGCCCATATTGATGCCCGCGCTGAGAATGCCTGCGTTGCGCCCTGTCGCCCCATAACCCAGGACCGCCTCCCTTTCGAGAAGCAGCACTTGCGCTCCTGTTGAGCGTGCACTTAGCGCGGCACTTAATCCAGCTACACCGCCGCCGATGACGATGACATCGACGGTTTGAGAGGGAGGCACCAGGATTGGAAGTTCCAGTTCAGCTATAACAGCAGGGCTTATATCGCTCCACCATGGTATATGGTGTTGATATGAGTTGCTGGTGGCATTTTGCATAGAGTCCTTTGTCGCTTCGTTAGCAATGAGCTGAGTTTGCCATAAAGGCTTTCAAATAGTGAACGATTTTGTGTTTGTCTGATTGTTTCGCATTGCATTGTACATTACGAAGGTCGTTATTTTCAAAGTTAAGAAACAATGACAAGATAGGCTTTTAAATCACTAAACTGCAACGTTTTCTCCATATCATACATATATAAATACATTTATAATGGCACCAGTGAATAAATAGAAAATAATAATATCAGTATGATCAGTAGCGTAAAGATTTATACAGTCGAAAATCTGCTAGCGGGTCCTGGTTATGCGGATAGGCGTCCGGCCTGATAGATAGCAAGATGTAGAAATAGCACTGATGCGTCATACTCTCTAATGTATATAGAATCCAAAAGGAAAAATGTGATGAAACTCTTACTTATTGACAATAATCGTGATCTAATTGAAATGCTCTCAAGCTGGTTAAAGACGCTGGGATATGAAGTGCATCACGCCTATACATTAGAGAATGCACGCCGGATATGGGAAGAGTATGAGCCAGATATTGTGATAATGGAGACAGCTCTAGAGGGTGAGAAGGGACTGGAGATGTGTCAGGATATTCGTACAGTTCATAATGCCCTGGTGCTGGCTTTGACCACAAATGTGAGTTTGCAGGATGAGATTCGCTATCTGGAGTCAGGTGCCGACGCTTACTTGCGCCAGCCATTCCTGCCCGCCCAACTCCTGGCATACATTCACTCGCTCAGCCGAAGAGGACTTCCTCAGGCCACGGCACCAATGTCTTCCGTCATCACAGTGGGTGATATTCGTATCGATGCCGTCAGCAGCACGGTGAGTGTTGACGGAAGGACCGAGTACCTTACCTCAATTGAGCACAAATTATTACGTTTTCTGGCTATGAATGCAAATAATGTGTGCACAGGAAATCAGATCGTCTCTTCTGTCTGGGGCTTTAATAACGATGGGGATACCGGGTTAATCAAAGCCCATATTCACCACTTGCGTCAAAAAATAGAAAAGGATCCCAATGAGCCGGTTTACCTGTTAACGGTACGAGGAGTGGGTTACTCGCTAGTGAACCGTTTCGCAGGAGAGTCTGATACCAGGGAAGTGACACGTGTGTTGCAAACTGCTGCATAGATGGTAGCTCTGGCAGAACGTAATACGAATGGACGCATTCCAGAAACTTTTGGAATGCGTCCATTCGTATTAGATTATTTTTGTTGTTATACCGTCAAACCCCAACGTTCGCGTACGCTTCGCTCAAGAGGAGCGAAGATGAGACCATTGATGATCACGCCCAGGGCGACAATCACGAACATGATGGCAACAACGGTCGCGATATCATTGAGGTCGCGTGCATTCTCTAGCAGGTTGCCCAGGCTCAAGGTAGCGTAGAGCAATTCAGCGGCCATCAGAGAGCGCCAGGCAAACGACCATCCTTGTTTGAGGCCACTGATGATGGCAGGGAGTGCGGCTGGTAATACCACCTCAGTTGAGAGTGCGATGCCCCGTGCACCCATGTTGCGTGCAGCTTTCAAGTATAGCGGCGGCGTATTCTTCACACCCGCCTCCACGCCCAGCGTAATCGAGAATAAGGCACCCATGACTACTACAAAGATGATGGCCTGCTCGCTCAGACCAAACCAGAGGATAGCCAGGGGGAGCCAGCAGATGCTTGGGAGCGCCTGGAGCCCTAAAACCAGGGAACCTATGGTTTCGGAGACGAGGCGAGAGCGTCCGATCAGCAAACCGAGAATCACGCCGATGACCAGCGAGATGCCGTAACCAATAGCGAGCCGCTGAAGGCTAACTAGAGAAGCACCGACAATCGAGCCGTCCTGGAAACCACTGACCAGAGAGGCCACTACATCTGTGGGAGCTGGAAAGAGATACGAGGGCCAGATGTTTGCCAGAGCAAGGCCTTCCCATAGAAGTATTAAGATGATATAGAACAGAAGCTGCCGTACTGGTTTTGGCAGATACCACTTATATATCTGTTTCTTTGCTACATTAACGGCCTGCGCCATACCGTTCCTCCTCTTCCTGTGTCTCTATCACCTCGGTCAACACGCTCAAAATCTCGGCGGCGACATCTACCAGGTCGTGGTCTTCGAGGTGGCGTGGACGCGGGAGATCAATACGAAATTCGCGTACGATGCGACCTGGGCGTGGTGCGAAGACAACGACACGATCTCCAAGAGCTACAGCTTCGCGCACATTATGCGTAACGAATACAACTGTTTTACGCGTCTCGCGCCAGATTGACTCTACTTCTGTATGCAAGCGATCTCGTGTCAGAGCATCCAATGCACCAAATGGTTCGTCCATGAGCAGTGCAGCAGGATTCATGGCAAGGGCACGCGCGATGGCGGCGCGTTGACGCATGCCTCCCGATAGCTGGTGCGTGTAGCTATTCTCAAAGCCTTTCAGGTGAACCATTTCGATAAAATGGCGGGCGATGTTTGCACGTTCTTTAGCAGGCACACCGGCGTGACGGAGGCCAAATTCTACATTCCGTTGCACATCCAACCAGGGGAAAAGGGCCGCTTCCTGGAACAGCTGGATGCGATCAGTTCCTGGCCCCTGTATAGGCACCCCATCAGCCAGAACTCTACCACTGCTTGCTTCTTCCAGTCCAGAAATAATACTGAGCAGGGTTGACTTTCCGCAGCCACTTGGACCAAGGAGGCAGACAAATTCACCTGCTGCAACATCCAGGTCGACTGGAAGTAGTGCCTCAACATTGCGCCCATGCCTGCTGATGAAGGTCTTACTCACACCTTCAATGCGTAGCGGAATACCACCACCAGAAGTTTCATGTGGCCTTTTATGCGGACTCTCGCGACGTTTTGTTTCTCGTGTTGCCTGCTGTTGCATATGTGCGAGCCTTTCTGAGATCTGCACCTGTGGGTAGGGGCGTCACCTTGCGTGCGCCCCCGCCCCGATGAACGATGTGTGCTGGTATGGGGGCGCACGCGCAAGGTGACGCCCCTACCCCCGGATTTAGGTACCAGAAGATATTGGTGATAAGCCTTTCGCACTAAGTACCGAATTGAGTGGTGCCAGATCGTAGAGGCCACTTAGATCTGGTTTGGTTTTCCCCAGGTAACCAAGTTGGAAAGCATTGTCGGCGGCAGTTAAGGCCGTTGACTGAAGCGGATCATAGGTAATCTCAAGGTTTTTAAAGGCAAATTCAAGCGTCTTTGTTGCCAACGCTTTGCCAGAGAGAGTCTTGAGTTGCGTATTGACAAGCGTCTCTGCACTACTGAGATTATTATTGATGTATTGGACTGTATCAACGTGAGCTTGCAGGAATTTGGTAACGAGGTCGGGATGTGCATTGAGAAATTTCGTGCTGACGACGACATTTGTGGTGACGAATTGGCCGCCGGGCCACAGGGAGCGCTCGTCCAGGAAAACTGTGCCATGATCCTCATTAACCAGGCGTGAGGCGTAGGGTTCTGGCACCCATGCGCCATCGATCTGTCCCAGTTTGAACTCGGTTAAAATGGTAGCGTTATCGGTAGGCAGGATGCGTATGGTACCACCCTGATCGGTCGTTTTCAAGCCCTGGGAGCGTAAGTAGTTGCGCAGAGAAACATCCTGTGTTCCGCCAAGTTGTGGATCTGCCAGTTTTTTTCCATTGAGATCCTGAGGGGTTTTAATGTTTGCGCCTGGACGAACAACAAAGAGGACGCCACCACTGGAGGCACCCGCAATGATGCGCAAGGCTGTCCCTTTACTCGTGACATAGCCGTTGATGGCCGGACTTGGGCCAACATAACCAATATCAATGCTACCAGCAAGGAGCGCTTCAATTAAGGACGGGCCTGCATTAAATGTTGTCGTTTTCAGTGTGACATTCGAGCCGAGATCTTGTTGGAAGGTTTTGCGCTCTAAGCCTACAAGTGCTGCTGCGTGCGTCAGGTTAGGGAAATAACCGAGGTGAACCGTAACCTGATTTCCGTTGCTGGTGTTGCTACCACAGGCTGTCACGAGAAATGACAGTAGCATGATAGAGAACAGCATATGTGGGACGCGTTTGAGGATGTGTTTCATCCGAGTATGCTCCTTCGATGATAGTGATAAGAACAAAACTGTGTCATCGACATCGACCCCTGTTAGCAACGTTGCATTAGGAAAACACTATCATATTTTTATCATTCCTGCAAGTTATTATTAGCATCACATGAGGTCATGATATAATTCATGGTTATTTCATACATGCTAATAGATTATCATATGTATATTTATCATCGTAGATGGGAAGTCTGTTCTGGTTGGTGGATAGGAGGAAGGAAATATATAACTCGTGATTATGGAGGTATGATTTTGCATCGATTTCTGGTATTATTTGAAGTGAGAATATTCTTCGATGAGCCGCAAAGATGTAAGCGGAAGAATTGCACCTCTGGAAGATCTGGGAGAGAGATAAGAGTATGAACCTGCAAAATCTACGTGTTTTTTTAAAAGTGGCTGAACTTGAGCATATCACGCGCGCCTCTGAGGAACTGAACTTGAGTCAGCCTGCCGTGACCAAGACAATTCAGAGTTTGGAGCACGAGATCGGGCTTGAGCTGGTTGAGCGTCAAGGGAGACGTATTGCCTTAACGTATGCCGGTCGTGTGCTCCAGGGCTACGCGCGTCAGATCTTTGCGTTAGAGCGTGAGATGGAGGAAGCGCTGGAGGCGTTGCGTGATGTAGAAAGCGGGGAAGTGACGCTGGCAGCGAATACGACGGCAGGAGTTTACCTGTTACCGCCAATTGTAGCGCAATTTCGGATGCGTTATCCTCAGATCAATCTGCATATAGCCATCCTCAATTCACACGAGATTGTAGATGAGATTATGAACTGGAATCTGGATTTTGGCCTGGTTGAGGGTGATGCCTCGACGTTGCCTGCTGCCTTAAATGTACAGCTTTTTGCATATGATGAACTGATTCTGGTGGTGGCACCGGGTCATCCGTGGAGCAATCTGCCATCGGTGGATCTGGAAGTATTGCGCGAAGGAACATTATTGATGCGTGAGCAGGGCAGTGGTATTCGCGAAGTAGTCGAGCATAGTCTCTTGCAGCATAATGTTGTGGTGCAGCCGCTCTTTACGCTGACTGATAATGAGGCAATCAAGCAAATGGTCATCAGCGGAGTTGGGGCTGCTATTGTTTCCTGGCTTTCGGTGCAGCGGGAATTAGCGAACCGGGACCTGGTACAGGTGCGTATTGCGGGTCTCGAATTGCGTCCTCAGTTAAGCCTGATTCAGCGTGGGGATAAGCAGCTCTCGCGTGCGGCGCAGGCATTCTGTACGTTCCTGCGGCCCGCTATTGATAAAGAGCGCAATCTGCAGGTCAGTGTGCCGGATGTTGAAAGGTAGGGACCCGGTTCACCGCGTCTGCGATTTATCGATCCGGATCCCTACGGTATCTGGCATATTTGATGTATGGGAACCGTTCTCTCGTCGTTTTTTCCCGAAGTAGTTGGAGTCAATGACGTCCCTCTATGCCTATTTCCTCTAATGGATGGAGCTCTCCCCGTTTATTCAAACAGAGTTGGCGTCGTAACTAACGGGCTGAGTGTACGCACATCGCCATCACGCGTCATCAGATAAGGATTGAGTTGACCATCTTCGTCCGTTGGTGTCAGACCAGCTTCCTCGATGAAGCGAGATGGAAGCGCATCGCTGCTGCGATAGCGTAGAATGGATGAGAGGTAGAGCAGCTTTTGCGCACGTGTAAAAGCCACATAGGCGAGGCGACGCTCTTCCGCAATGCCTGATTGCACGATGGGACCATCTTCGGCCATAGTAAACGAGCGCTTGTGAGGGAAAATACCTTCCGTCAGACCCATCACAAAGACGACCGGAGACTCCAACCCTTTGCTTTTATGGATAGTTAGCAGCAGTACACAGTCGCGCTTATTTTTGCTTGTGTCCTCTGCCTGTTCTTTTAATTTTGCCATTGCCTGCAGGAAGTGACGGATTGTATGATGTTTCTGCGCGATCTGTATCAACTCTTCCAGTTCATCGTAGCGACCATCTAGACGTGTCTCCTCGTGGTGCGTTGGGGCTTCGGACTCCTCATCCGTGTCATCCTTATGTTTACTGTCATAGTGACGCAGATGGGTATCGTAGCCGAACTGGCGAACGAGCTTGATCGCTTCGGCTGGATGATTGTTGCATTGTGACCATACACGCTTGATCAGGGCGACAAAATCCTTCACGCCGAGCTGGAATTCTTTATTGATCGTGTATGCCTGCTCCTCACAGAACTGTAATAATGGGCGTCCGCTTGCATAACCAGAAAGGGAGCCATAAAACGTAGGAGTGAAGCGGTGCGATGTTTTACCGGTACTGGCAAAGTATTCTTTTGAAGGAATATTTGAGACGCTGCGAAAGGCTGAATTCTGCTCGCCACAATGGACGGGCGTGAAAACGTCATCCCACTTGAGAGCCTGAGGGCCACCACGTACAGCAAGGTAATCCTGGTAAATGCGCATACCATCGACCAGGGCAAGATAGGCCAGCATATCGCGCGTCGTCTTGCGCTTAAAGAACGAGGAGCCACCGGCGGCGCGATAGGGAATGCGGTTACGAGCCAGAGCTATTTCTAATGATGCCAGGTGATGGTTGGTGCGCGAAAGCACAAAAATATCGTGATAGGAAAGCTCTTCACTATGTTCACGCCAGTCGCGCACGAGTTGAGCGATGCGGTTGGCGATACCATCGGCCTCGCTCTCCTGATCTTCATATGCTGTAACATGGACGGGAGCGCCATCAGGCTGTGTGGGACGCAACTGCTTCTCGAAGCCGGGAGTGATATCGTTATGACTGATCAACTTGTTAGCGGCATCAAGGATCTGTGGCGTGGAACGATAATTATGTTCGATAGCATAGATCTTCCCTTTGGGGTACATGGTGCGGAACGAAAGGATAGAGGCTTCCGGACTCGCGCCACGGAACTGATAGATGGCCTGATCGGGATCACCCACCACGACCACGTTCTGTTTAGGGGCAGCGAGGTATTGAATCATTTTGTATTGTGAAGGGTTGGTATCCTGCGTCTCGTCAATCTGCAAATAGAGGTAGCGCGCCTGCCATGTTTTGCGGAATTTGGGGCTACTTTCCAGCAGAGAGAGCGGCACATAGATCAGGTCAGAGAGATCATAGAGTTTTTCTTTTTGTTTTGTCTGTTCGTAGAGTACAAAGAATTCCTGGTAGCGAGCAGCCAGTTCTGTTTCTACGCCTAGATGTGAACGGAAGAAGTCAGTTGATTGATCAGCTTTCACCATCTCTTCTTTGGCGCGGTCAACGGCGCTCAGGACGCCAGCGATCTCGATATCCCAATTCATGCCGCGTGTGCGATTGCTGCGCCAGGGACGAATAATATCCTCGGCCATCCACTGGCGAGGTTCTCCGCTGAGGAGACGTTGATTTAGCTCCTGTGGTTTCCATTCCAGTTTCTCGCGTAACATCTGGTGCCCGAGGCCATGGAAGGTAACGACGCGCAGGGCTTTCACGCTTTGCGCTGACATGCCACGGGCCTTGAGCGCTTTAAGTGCACGTTTCTCCATCTCATCGGCGGCGGCGCGGGTAAAGGTCACGCACAGAATAAATTCAGGTGCAATCTTTTCGTCGGCGACCAGGCGAACCAGGCGCTGCACGAGGATAGCCGTTTTGCCGGTACCTGCCGCTGCAATGAAGGCGGCGGGACCATTCATATGAGCAATTGCGGCTGCCTGCTGTGGATTTGCGCTGAACCGGGTGGCTGGAGGAGTATGTGTTGGACGTTTCGTTGCCCTGGAATTGGTTCCTTGAGATGCCATTTATGAAATTCTTCCTGCAGTTTTTATAGTTGTTAGTCTCTCACGAGGATTTACTATAGCATGCTTTGAGGAGAGTTGGCAACACGGTACTAGCATACCGATGAGGTTAATACGGATGATAAATTCATCCAATGTAGAACAATAATTATGCGCATCAGGATAGGGGCCAGGCTATTCCGTGCCTGCTGCTCCTTGATGCGCAATGTCACAAAAGGAATTGCATCTTGCCCCAATCTGATGCGCAATGCGGATTGCTCTTCGATTGGCAATATTACCAGAGCGGCTGTACAACCGAAATAGCAAAACCATCCATCCCATCCTCATCATTAGGGATGGCCACACTCACCAGGCGGGGATGTTGCAGGATTTTGCGATTATACGCCGCCATGCCTCTCGCGCTTTCATCAGGAGGTGGTGTCTGAAAAACACGTCCACCACGAATAACATTATCGGCCACGATCAGCGATCCAACGCGGCTCAAAGTGATGGCCCAGTCCAGGTACTGCGGACTATTCCCTTTATCGGCATCGATGAAGATCAGGTCGAAAGGAGCTTCAGGAACGAGTGCTGGTAAGAGATCGAGCGCGGGACCTACACGTACCTCGGTGCGATCACTGAGGCCAGCTTCAGCAAAAGTCGCACGGGCAACCTCCGCATTTTTAGGATTAATCTCTAGCGAAGTCAACTTGCCATCTGGAGGAAGACTGCGTGCCAACCAGGTGCCAGAATATCCAGCCAGGACACCAATCTCCAGGATGCGACGTGCTCCACAGGCCAGCGCGAGAACCTGCAAGAGTTTTCCTTGTAGGGGTGAAATCTGGATTGCAGGCAGATCAGCGGCCTGTGCTCTCACAAGTGAGTTGCGTAAGGCATCATCCTCTGGCGCAAAGCGTGTCTCCAATTCGCGGGTGATGAGGTCACGAACCTGGAAATCGTGGCGAAGTTGTTCATCTACAGGTAATGATTGGCTCATAATCCCCTCTTTTGTAACTAATAACCGGACAGGATACTGAATTGTAACATATTTTTTGAGGGTGTTTCTTGCTGTTCGATCGTTACCCTTCATATATCATTATCATGCCGGTTTATCATATAGCCGTTCGCTCTTTGTTTGTGAAGCAAGCTATCTGGCCCATCGTGCTCTCTATCTCTTGCCTCTCGCACAAAAAACTATTACAATGGACCAGGAAAAACTATAGCATGGGTTTTATGAATGGGAACCTGCGTTGGGGTTCTACTTTAATGAGAGGGAGAGAGCATGTTTCGCGACTTGAAGGCGGTAGAGATAGCAGAGGGCGCACTATTGGCAGATATTGCTGTGCTCTTCCAACTGCTGGCAATCTATCTTCCAATCGGGGGACAGGTCTTTCGCCTGCTGACCTTTATTGTCTTTGCGGTCCTTGTGCTAAGGCGCGGTCTCTACGTGGGCATCATGAGTTTATGCGTGGCCGTCTTCGTCATCACAATCATTGTGGGCACACAATCTGTGCTCTACTTGCTCTTAGAGTGCATGGGAGGTCTCTTCTTGGGCGTGACTATGAAGCGGCGCATACCTCTTCTTCCCCTGCTCCTGGTTGGCGTTACCTGTGGAGCACTGGCCTTTTATGCTATGATCGTTCTCACCTCTTTTATTTTCGCTGTCCCACTGAGTACCCTTGTCGATGTGCTCCATTCAACCTACACAACGCTTATTTCGCTTATCGATGGATTGACAGCCCACGTTGGCCTGGCAGATTGGTGGAGGCATAGCATCTATCCACCAATCTCGTCGCTGGCAAATGTGGCATTTCGCTACTGGATCCTCTCGTTTTATATTGGACTATGGGTAGTGTTATGTCCAGTCGTGTTTGTCATTTATGTGTTCACAAATTCGTTTGTGCGCCTGCTTGGCTACGATGTACGACCATTTCCCGGTGGACGTGTGGGGAGACTTCTGCGCCGCCTCAATCGTCGTAGTATCAGGGTGGCGCTTAAGTGGGGTATTATGAAGGGGCACAAGGTGGGTGAATGAATTCTTCTCCTTTGATTGATATAGAATCTCTCTGTTACTCTTATCCTGTTCAGAACCAGCCGGGTATGCGAGATGGTCAGGAGCAGCGTACGATTCGGCCTGTGTTGGCTCTGCACAATGTAAGCTTGCAGATATGGCCAGGAGAGTATGTGGTTGTACTGGGCCATAATGGTAGTGGCAAGTCGACGTTGGCACGTCATTGTAATGCATTATTATTGCCCGATAGTGGGCATGTACTGGTTGATGGGCTGGATACGCGAGATGGAGCCAGCCAGCGTGCTATTCGAGATCATGTGGGAATGATTCTGCAAAATCCTGATAATCAGATTATTGCAACGATAGTCAAGGATGATGTGGCCTGGGGATTGACTGTGCGTGGCCTTGCCATTCCTCTAATCCGCGAACGCGTGGCCTGGGCGCTCGCCGCCGTGGGGATTGAGCACCTGAGTCTGTTACCACCGCATAAGCTTTCTGGTGGACAGAGGCAGCGGCTGGCAATTGCCGGTATATTAGCATTGCGCCCGCAATGTATCATCGCTGATGAGGCCACTTCTATGCTTGATCCTCTTTCGCGCCAGGAGATTACGGAACTGCTTCATCAGCTCAATAGGGAACATGGATTGACGATTATCCAGGTAACGCACTTTTTAGAAGAGGCTGCTCTTGCCCAACGCGTCGTAGTAATGGAACGTGGGCAGATCATTCTTGAAGGCACTCCAGCCGAGATTTTTGTTGATCTGGAGCGACTACGTGCCCTCAATTTAGCAATTCCTGAACCCATCGCATTGGCCGCTCGTTTGCGCGATGCAGGATTTCCCATTGCACGCGACGCTGTAACGATAGAAGCGCTGGCAAGGGAGTTGTTGCATTGACTTCAGAACCAATTATTGTGACCCAACATCTTTTTCATACTTATCAGTCAGGCATGATCAGCAAAGAGGCGCTGATTGATATCAATCTGGAGATTGCACATGGTAGCTGCGTTGCGGTAATAGGCGTCACGGGATCGGGCAAGAGCACACTGGTACAACACTTCAATGGTCTCCTGCGCCCCACAAAAGGGACGGTAATAGTAGATGGCATTGATGTAGGAGCAAGAGGCGTAGACTTACGTGTCATGCGTCAGAGAGTCGGGATGCTTTTTCAGTTTCCCGAGGGGCAACTCTTTGAACGGACCGTCTTTGCCGATGTCGCTTTTGGGCCGCAACGCATGAAACTGGGTCGCCATGAAATTCGCGCTCGTGTGATTGCTGCTCTGGATACAGTTGGTTTGCCTTATCATGAATATGGGAGGCGTTCACCCTTTGATCTCAGTGGAGGACAGCGGAGGCGTGTTGCGCTGGCAGGAGTGCTTGCTATGCTGCCGCATATTCTTATTCTTGACGAGCCAACCGTTGGCCTTGATGCAGATGGACGTGCCGAGTTTTATGCATATCTGCGCCGTGCTCAGGAAGTCCAGGGCATAACGATTATCCTGGTTTCGCACGATATGGCCGAAGTTGCATCGCTGGCCGACCAGCTCTTTGTCCTGCACGATGGACGCCTGGTCATGCAGGGCACGCCGCGTAGCATCTTTATTGAGAGCGAACGTCTGCGTCAATATGGACTGGCCGCGCCTCCGCTGGGCGAGCTGCTAGCGCTATTACGCGCACGAGGACTCGCAATTCCAGTAGAGATATTTACGCTTGACGAAGCATTTCTGTGGTTGCGCAATACAATAAATGTACCTCATACATCGCAAAAAGAGTAATATTTTATGTTGTTTAGAAGTATTCCATTAGGCATCTATTATCCAGGAAATAGCCTGGTGCACAGGTTACAATCTAGAACAAAATTGCTGCTAATCGCATGGCTGGTTGTCTGGCAGATACTAGCCAGCCATCGCGAATGGCATTTTGTACCTTTTATTGTACTTGTAGTGCTGGTGGGAGTAGTTGTAGCCTGCGCTAGAATTTCTGCACGTGAGATATGGCGTCGTACCTGGCTGATCGTCATTTTTTTTATCCTGGGGATTGGTCCGACGCTGCCGACCACTGACGTTGATGCAAGAAAACTGTACGTGGCTGGTCCTCTTGTTATGTCATATGGCCTTGCACGTATGATCCTTCTTATTTTGGGAAGTGGATGTGCTTTATTATTTCTCTCCTCTTTGCTCCCATCCTTACGCGTGTTTTGGCGACGGAGGTGGCTCAGATTCCTCAAAATGCTTATTCTGCTTACGGCGTTGCTGGCGTTTACTCTCTTCTGGTTGATTGCAGGTAATGCCGCGACACAATCGCTCCCAATCGGGCCATATACTATCACGTATGGTGGCACCTGGGTATTTATGAGTAGCTTTCTCGTCTTGATGGCCCTGCTGATCTTCGCACTGGTCCTGACCATGACAACCTCGCCTGTGGCATTGATTGAAGGAGTCACACTCTTGCTCTCTCCTTTGCGCCGTTTGAAACTGCCCGTTGATGACTTTGCCTTGATGGCCCTGCTAGCGTTGCGTTTTATTCCCACGCTTGTTGACGAGGCCGAGCAATTAATCAAGGCGCAAAGTGCACGTGGTGCTGATCTCACCCGTGGCACTATGATTGAGCGTTTGCATAGTTTATCTATGTTATTTGTGCCATTGATGCAGGGATCGTTTCGTCGTGCCTCGGATCTGGCAACGGCTCTGGAGGCGCGAGGCTACGAGGTTGATGGGAAGCAGACGATGCTGTACGAGGCGACGTTTAGTTGGGTGGATTTTGTGGTGATAGCGGTGGTGGTAGGAGTGACGGCTGGCTCGTTGGTGTTTTGAGAAAGTTGTGTGTGTTTTTGTCAGATAAGATGTCCAATTATAATTATTATGAATAAATTATATAACTTGAAAGCATAATAGAGATGTGATATCGTGAATGGGTGAGGATGAAGTAGCGTTTTTAAGGAGTGTCCCATATCCCTTTTTGAGAAGGAGTAAAGGAGTAAATGTATGTCAGTTGTTGATGAGTTTCTGCAAGCCAACGAGCAGTACGCGGCGAAATTTGAAAAGGGTGATCTGCCCTTACCGCCAGGAAGAAAAGTCGCCGTGCTTGCCTGTATGGATGCCCGTCTGGATCCGGCACGTGCGTTAGGATTAGAAGAGGGTGATGCCCATGTGATCCGTAACGCGGGTGGACGAGCTGCGGATGCGCTGCGTTCGCTTGTTATTTCGGAGCAACTGTTAGGTACCAATACCATTGTCATTTTGCACCATACCGATTGTGGCATGCTCACGTTTACGGATGAAGTGATTTATGAGAAGGTCAAACACGATCTGCATGCCGACGCGGACCATATCGCCTTCCTGCCTTTTAAGGATCTGGAGCAGTCGGTGCGTGATGACATTGCGTTTTTGCGTTCCTCTGCGCTTATTCCAGAGAGCATCGAGATACGTGGTTTTATCTATGATGTGAAAACGGGCAAGTTACTATCCGTTGCGTGATGTTCCCAGAGGAACAATTGAGTATGTAATTGGGGAGACTGAGCGTGAAAATGTTGGCATGTTGGTTTCTTAACCATGAATTGTCGTATTCCGATGAATCTCCATAGCATCTCAACACGTCGTCAACCTTTTTTTACTGGCTATTGGGTATTATATGTGTGGGGAACGAAATGTTACGTGTGGTGGTGACCCTGGGGGGGGATCACCGCTACATGTTAACATCATGGCAAGGGACGAGTACCGCCTGTTCGGTGGGAAGTAACGCCTGTGGACAGAGCATTCTGAAGGTTCTTCGGGATAGTCTGGCTGAAGCAGGAAAGAGATGGTTTAGTGGAGGTTGCTTCACAAAAACGTCTTATAAGAACAAACAGGTATATGCTACAGAGAGGTGACTTGGGGGAGAAGCCTCTCGACTCGGCATACGAGTCCCTTTTCTGGGGGGCACAAAGGAGAGTCCAGTTTCTGGCTCTCCTTTGTTGTATATTTGGGCTTTGACATAGTCTCGGTGATAAGCTGATCAATTGCCTGTTCAATTATTTGTGTCTAATAAGTTGCATACGCATGCTCACCTGTATCTCTGTTGCCTGGGGCAACACGATACTGATGCGTTTCAATACATCTATTTTCTCGTTAGCTCGACTCTCTTTTTCTAATTTTTCCATTGCAAAATGTACATCATGTGGATGCTCTATTGTCAAAAGCAGGTCATACTGTTGACCGTGAATACGTGCGGTGGCGCTATCTATTGTACATTCTTGCCATGTTATGAATACCTCTTCGACCTGGGATGGTGCATTGCTGAAGGTGAAGATATCATGTAGCCAGGCTGTTCCAGCCTCCTCACCATCTATGCCCAGGAGTAGTTGACGCTTTGCACTGAGTAGCTCCGGGATAGGGTAGGCTTTGCCGAATTCCAGCTTTACCTGCTTGTGTGGTCCCTGAGTGTTGACCTGCTCGATGTGGCCCGCGAAAGCATGGCCTGGTGCCTGTAACATTCCATTGATTATTGGTACGCTGTGTCCGTATGAGTTAGCAAATATATTTTCATAGCGTTGTGCGCTAAAATAAGCGCGTGAGTACAGACCGCGACTGGGGTCAACCAGCAGATTTTCGCCTGCGACGTTTAAGATAAAGCTACCTACATCGTTGTGATTATGATTTTCTCCATTGTGTCCGGCCTTAACTATCAGGACAACACTATCATGCCAGGAATTCTTTGTTACCATACGTACAATGCCACTCGTCTTCAGCCATGCATCATCTAATTGGGTGGAAGAGGGTTGGGTACCATCCCACCAGAGGATGTTGCGTAGCATCATGGTCAAACGCCAATCTATACCCGGTTGTGCTGGGAGGGCAAGGAGATTTTTTGCGGATAGCTCATGTGTGCGTTCGGCGAGACGAATCAGAATGCCTGGATTGAATTCGACGCTTTCGTCGCAATCGGAGAAGCTGGCAAATTGTGAACCGTGAAGTTGTACTTGAGCAGGATAGGCGGCGATCTGCCGTAGACGTGTTGAAGCCAGCAGGTTAATCTCTCCCTGGCTGCGGGCGTAGAGGAATTCGGAAAGAGCGACGAAATTCATCAGTCCATAGTGCCAGTAGCTGACGCCTTCGGACGAGCTGCCATCGTCTTCAAAAGCACGATCCACAAAAACCTGTAGTCCCTGTAGTGCGATGGTAAGTGCCTGTAACGTACGCTCTGGCTCCGGTTCCAGCAGCAAAAATGTCGCGGCAATGGCGCTATTGCATACACCATTCCAGTTATGGTCCGTCGTATACCACCAGTGCGAAGCATAGAAGCGCAGGTAAGGAGTAAAGATACGTTGTTCGATCTCCTGACGCACACGATGACGAACCTCGCTATCCAGGATCTCGCCGAGGAGAAGGAGCGTTTCAGCCAGAACAAAGCCTGTTTCAGCCGCGAAAAGATCGATCATGACATTCTCATGAGCTGGCAGCACCCAGTTCGTCTCTTCGCATATATGCCAGAGATAGTCTTGTACACTATCTTTGAAGTCAGTCTGACCAAAGAACAGGCGTAATGCAGCAGCAGCCAGGCGTGTACGCTTGAGAAAATAGGCTGCTTCATAATGACCACGTTCACCAATGCGTTGGAATGCGCGATACGAGGTGTAATCAGTTTGCGGAATATGTTCAATACCCTTCATTGCCTGTTCGGTATGAGCAAGTATCAATTGCGTTTGCGGAGCCTGAAGAAGTATTTCACGTTGAAGTCGAGCCGTTTCAAGTTCAGGGAAAGATGCTTTATGGGTTGTGCATGTATGGAGCAGTTGAGCTTCTGTAATGTTGAAAGGGCGAGTGGGTGATACTGACAAAGAAAAGTGTCTCCTTGCTTTTTAGTGTTTGACTGTTTTAGAGATCCGATGCAATTAAGCCATACCGTAGCGCAAAACGTACAAGGTGAGTGATATCGTGGAGTCCAAGCTTTTCCATGACATTAGCACGGTGTGCCTGTACTGTTTTGATGCTCAATACCAGTTGATCCGCGATTTCCTGATTGGTATGGCCCTCGGCGACCAGTTTCAGCACTTCTAACTCGCGTGGTGTCAGTGCTGAGAATACCTGTGAAAGCATAGTGTCTTTTGCACTTTCTGGTTGGGCGGGTGCAACTGCTTGCTCCTTATTTTTAGGTGCCAGATAAGCTCGGATGAGTGCTTTTGCCAGTCCAGGGTAGAGAAAAGCACCTCCCTGTGCGATGGTACGAACAGCTGCACACAGTTCGGCTGGTGCGGCCTTTTTGACGAGATAGCCAGTGGCACCCATACGGAGCGCTTGCAAAAAGTACTCCTCACTCTCATGCATCGTCAGAATCAAGACCTGTATGTCTGGATGGTGTCTGTGGATATGCTGGCAGGCTTCCAGCCCATCCATATCAGGCATACTGATGTCCAGGACCACAATATCGGGCTGCAATGCTGTTGCTTGCTCTACTGCGCTCCTTCCTGTGCGTGCCTCGCCTACGACATGAAGATCCGGCTGAGCTTCCAGGAGCAATTTGAGCCCTTGACGCAAAATATCATGATCGTCGGCGAGTAAGATACGAAGTTGCCCAGCCTCAATGGGTTCAGTAACCATAATACATTTCCTCTATTGTTGTCTGTGTTGCTGACAATTCTTTTGCATCGTTCTTTTGTTTGAGTTGGAGAGGGAGAGTTGCCTGTACTGTGGTTCCCTGATCTGGATGAGTGTCGAGCGTCAAAGTGCCGCCAAGCATCGTAGCACGTTCGCGCATACTGAAGAGGCCCATACTCCTATGATGCTGCTCCGGATTGTAGCCACAGCCACGATCCTGAATTTGCAGGGTGATCTGCATGGAATCCTGTTTAAGTGTAAGTGTAGCATCATGTGTCTGCGCGTGGCGTGCGATGTTGGTCAGACTTTCCTGAGCGATGCGAAAGAGTGCAGTTTCATAATCGCGAGGTAAGTTGCGCCCGCCGTTTTTCATCCCATCAATGTGCAGATCAACCGTAAGATGTAAGCGTTCGGCGCTATCTGCTGCCAGCCAGCGAAACGCAGCCAGCAATCCCAAATCGTCCAGGACGCTGGGACGCAGTTGCTGAGCAAGAACGCGGATATTCTCCAACGTCTTTTGCGTCAACTTCGTTAGTTGCTGAAGTCCTTCTTCTATATGTTTACGTGTATTCTCAGTAACAGAGGTATCTGGTAGAACCTGAAGGCTCTGATGTAATAGTTCTGTGTGGACCAGCAAGGCGGTGAGGTTCTGGCCCGTTTCATCATGGAGTTCGAGGGAGATACGCCTTCGTTCGTCTTCCTGAGCCTGTAAAATAAGCGCTGTCTGTGCTCGACGAGCCTCCTCCAGTCGATCTAGCATCGTGTTGAAGGATTGTGCTAGCTCATTAATTTCAGTATCAGAAGAAGAGAGTGGAGCGCGTGCAAGTGTATTTCCAGTGCTAATTGCACGGATCGTGGAGAGCAGGCCGAAAAGAGGACGAAAACTGATGCGCAATAAAAAGATGTTTGTAAAGAGGGTGAGTAGGGTAGCCAGAATGATGAAACTTGTATCGATAAGGTAGTGACGGCTCTCCAGATTGTGGCTGGTGACCCATAGTCCTGCCAGTGCCTCTCCGATCAGCATAAGGCTGTTGACCAGAAGAACTTTTTCAAAAAGCGAAAGATGCCAGCGCTGGAACAGGTCTATAAACAGGTGGGTGAGTTTCTTCACTGAAAATTCCGCTTTCTGTTACCTACTAATATATCTATGACCTATTTTAAGTCATGTCTGCAATAGTTCTATTGAGGGGGGAGAGGTGAGGTTCATAATGGCGTTTACACAACCAGCACCAATACTGTTTTTTGTGATGGCAGAAAACCTTCTGCATTGGCCCGGATCGTAATTGCCCACGGTCCAGCCATATATAAATGAATTTGCACTGCGTAATTTCCAGATCCTATCGAGCGTACGTATTCATCTTTCGTGATCATATTCATGTTCGTCATATGCGCAACCGGTAATACTTGAGCTTCCTCAATTGGTAGCCCCTGGGGATCGGTCAGGCGAAGATGGAGCGTTGTCATCGCACTTGCAGTTGGTTGCTGCTGATCAATAGACATCTGCAATTGTGCAGGTGTATGGATCTGAGCATTTGCGGCGAAGATGAGCACACTCACACAAACGGTGGCGAGTAGACACCAGAAGAATGGCCGTATACGCATGTGTGCTCTCCTTAACATAGCTTAATATATATCCGGTAGTATACATTCCGTTGCCGATGATGTCTATGAGGATGAATCCCTATTTTTCTCCTACTTTCTAATAATCAGGGGATGGTATTGCCGCCAGTCAAAATCTGCCAGTTCTTCCCACTATCGATACTATAGATAACCTGTGCTGGCAGGAAAAAGCCAGCGTAGAGTCTTTCTGGATGTTGGGGATCGATAACGAGTGCTGTCATATCTTCTCTGCTGAAATGTTTACGCAGTATCCAGTGTGTTCCACCATCTTGCGAATATTCCAGATTTTGACCTGCTAAGCTATAGAGGATATCTCCTGTTGCATCTACGGCAAGCCGTGAAAATGGTGTCGTGCCAGATAACACTATACGCTTGATGTGAGAACTTCCATCTTTCCAGGTAAAGAGTCCCTGATCGGTTGCGCAAAAGATGGTTGCAGGTGTAGTTTTTGATGCAACCAGGCTCAGTACGGAACCCTGGACGGTGGTCAATGCACTCCAGGTCTGACCGTCGTCTTTGCTCTCGAAGAGTCCCTGGTCACCGCCCAGCAGCAGATGATTGGGGTTGTTTGCGAATGAAAGTAGTTGCGGTGTTTGCATTGCTGGAAGATTATGTAGTGCGAGTGAATGCCAGTGTAGGCCCATGTCTTGTGTCTCAAACCAGCCACCATTCAGATAAAAGGCGTAGAAGTGTCCGCTGCTACCTGTTCCAGCCTGTACCGTGTAGGGGTAAGCAGACAGGGAGAGCCCGGGTGGATTGTGCAATGTCCAGGTAGCCCCCCCATCCTGGCTAAAATAGATACCCTCTGATCCACTGCCAGAGACGCTGGGAATAGCGACAAGCGCCAACCAGTTTGCGTTTTGGGGATTGGTCACAATAGTTGTCACCATCGACGTATTGAGCGTTCCACGGACCTGCGGCCACGTTTTCCCACCATCGGTGCTGGTAAAGATGCCATAATGGGTGCCCAGGTAGAGCACGCCCGGTTTTCCTCCAATGGCTACTGTATGCAGATGGGTCTGCGCATTGGATAAAGGATGACCTGATAGTGTTGGATCAGTATTGTTGTTGCGTATGCTCAATAATTGCCAGCCAACCAGAAGAGCGATAACTGCCAGAGATAGGAGGATGATGAGCAAGTTTTTCCTCTGCCGCCCCTGTGGTGGACTGTCCTGAGGCGTCGAAACTGGCGATGATGGTGTAGTGGTCATAAGCCTATCAAATCCTTCTGTGTAAGGTGAAAATGCGAAAAAAAAGGTAGTCTCACTCTACTCTAGTGCAGGTGTCAATGGGACAAAATCCGTAAGGAGATGGTTCTCGTTACCAGGTTTTATTATTTGACCCATACCCAGGGGGTATGGTATAATCCAGGAGAAATTTTTTGAAGGTGGGACAGCAGAAAAGGCAGAAAGGGTGTGCCGTATGCAAGATGAACGTCAACGGGACGTGTTAAAGCGACTTTCCTATATTGAGGGGCATGTCGCTGGCATTCGTAAGATGGTGGAGGAGGATAAATATTGTGTAGATATCCTGCGCCAGACGTATGCGGTGCGCAAAGCTCTGGAGAAACTGGAAAGCATTGTTCTTGAAGGACATTTGCATACCTGTGTACCGGAGGGGATCAAGGGTGACCGTGAGGATGAGGTCATTCAAGAGTTGATTTAGCTCTATAATATTGCGGGCAACCGTTAATTTTTTTGTTGTTTCGCTATTTATGGTAAACGAAAGGAACCTGGTTATGACAGAAGTACAGGAGATCACTCTTTCCGTGCCGGACGTGAGTTGTGAGCATTGTGTCAAGACGATTAATACTTCACTGGGTGCGCTTCCTGGCGTCGAGAAGGTGAATACCGATATTCCGACGAAGACGGTTCATCTTCGCTATGCGCCAGAGCGGGTGTCGTTACAGCAGATCGAGACAACGTTGGATGATGCTGGCTATACGGTTGCGAAGTAGGTAGTAGCCGTCTCGAACTTTTCAAAAGTTCGCAAAACGGCTCCTGCCTCTCGTGCCCGGACACCTCACGCCTACGGCGCTCGCGGAAAGAAGATGTGTGGTAGTGGCTCGGCAGCCGAGCCACTACCACACATCTTTTAGTTATATTGCATCTCGCTTGCTTGCAAAGGAAGAATTTTGCTTGTATTGATCGGTAGTGTCACCGAGAAGATAACGCCGCCACCTTCTCGTGCCTGTGCCCAGATGTGACCTCCGTGAGCCTCAACGACACCTTTGCATACAGCCAATCCCAGACCTGAGCCTGTCGGATAAGTATTATTGCGTTTGTTTCGCTGCACACGGTAGAATTTGTCGAAGACGCGCTCAAGGTCAGCCTGTGGAATGCCTGGTCCGCGATCTGCGACGGTGATATGGAGCTCTCCATCTTTTTGCTCGATGCCTATATCGATGGGTGTCTCGCGTGGTGTATAGCGGACGGCGTTTTCTATCAGATTGGTGAGTACCTGTCCATTTGTATATAGTCAAAATCGATGAGTGGCAGGTTCTCTTCCAGGTGCGTGTGTATCTCACGTTGTCGTAGCAATGGTTGCATATGTTCCAGAACGTTATGCATAAGCTCGGTGATGGAATAGTGCTCTTTTTCCAGTTTCAGTACACCCTCCTCAATGCGTGACATATCGAGCAAATTGCCGACCAGGCGGTTGAGACGATCTGCTTCGCTCTCGATAGCTTGGGCAAAACTGCGTTTTTCCTCTTCATTCCACTGTACATCTTCTTGCAGCAGACTACTGGCCGCCGCTTTGATGGAAGAAAGGGGTGTACGCAGATCGTGCGAGACGGATGAGAGCAATGCCTTACGTAGTGCGTCGGTACGTTGCAATATCTCGACATGCATACTTTCTCGTCGCAGGCGGGCGCGTTCGATGACTGAAGTCGCCTGGTCGAGAAAGGTCCAGAAGAACGTGGTGCGTGGATCGGTGCGCTCTTGTTCTTCCAGTAATGTCTCTGTACTGGCCTGGTAAAATGGGCCACCTTGAATACCCAGGCGCAGGACACCGACGGTCTGGGCTCCCGTTTTCAATGGTATCAGGCGTACACGAGCGGCATGTCCAGCTACTGTGTTGCGAATAATAACGCGTGGAGAGAAACCTGGCGAACGCTGTGGGGCAAGCATGACATCATGTAATCCCACCCCTTGCCCACTTTTCATCACATGAAGCGCAATTGTTCGTTCGTCATCTGAAATCTGCACCTGACCTATTGACTGTGGAGCACTGGCCTGTACTGTTAACATATCAGATGATTTGTCGGGGAGCAAAATGGTGCAGTCGCGAATGCCCCATGAGGAGAACACGGTAACTATAGCTTTGGCAATGGTATGCAGTTGCTGTTCCATACGCTCATCGTTATTGGTTGTGCGTACCAGTTCATAGAGGATATGCGTTTCACGTTCGCGGCGATGAGCCTCTTGTGCCTGCTGCCGGAGTGTAGAGGCCATCTGCCCCGTTAGAAGCGCAGTCACCAGGAAAACGAAGAGCGCGACCCACTCTTCAGCGCGTGCAATAGTAAAGACGTAGAGTGGAGGCACCAGGAAGAAATCAAAGGAGAGAAAGGCGCTAACCGAAGCCAGAATTGCAGCGTAGCGGCCACGTGAACTCGCTAACCCCAGAATAATGAGGAGGTAGAGAATTGAAATATTCGGGATAAGAGGGTAGAGATGCAAAAGCGAGATAAGGCCGGTAATCAAGAGTGAACCAGCGATAGCCAGAAAGCTGTCGTAGAGATAACGTTGCCAGGAAGAGACGACTCTTGCTTCAAGTGGTTGAATAGATGTCATTGCGCTCATAAAGGTGCTTTCTACTCATAATTTCTGAGCATGGGATTGAAATGAAAAAAATAGAGCCGACCAGATGTTTTTCTCGCACTCTATTGTATCCCGTATCCTGTCAAAAAAAGCTATAGAAAGTGCATAAATATCTCAATGGAAACTCAAGAGCTTTTTTCTGATGTGCTCTGCGCAGGAAATGGGTGAGTTTGCTAGCTGTGATATAGTATTTATGTATGATGAAAAATTTCTAGCCACCATTGAATAGATATAATTCACTTATCCAATATGGTAAGTGTTTATCATAGATATGAGGATAGATAAATTTGTTCATCCATAAGGAATTTTTTAGGGAGGCGAAATATGTAAAGGTAGGTTGTCCACCGCAACTGTTTGAAGTACAGTGTAGTATGTAAAGAACCCGTTGTGAGTCGAGGGAAAGGATATTATGAAAATCGCACATATAGCTCCGCCCTGGATAGCTATTCCGCCGAAAAACTATGGTGGTACTGAGATCGTACTCTACAATCTTGTGGAGGAACAGGTAACGCAGGGGCATGATGTGACGTTACTAGCACCAGGAGATGCTCGCACTTCAGCAAAGCTTGTCTCGTTTTTTCCACGTTCACTTATTGATACCGGAGTGCCGTGGCAGGGACATCTCAAGGCTTACTATCATTTATATAAAGCTATCCACTATATCAAAGAACACAACTTTGATATCGTGCATGCTCATCTCTCTTCTGCTGCGGACATGTATATTTTCCCCCTTACTGCTCACATGACTACTCCTATGGTCACAACATTGCACAGTTGTTTCCCTTTTGACCGTGTTCAGTCATGGAAGGGTGATGCTGATAAGTGCTATCTGGAATGGCTCTCGCATGCTCCTATGGTTGCTATTAGTGAAAGTGCTCGTGCTGAGGTGCCTCATGTGTTGAACTTTGTGGGCGTTGTTCATCATGGTATGCCAATAGAGCAATTTGAGCCCACTGCGAAACCGGAGGGCTTTTTTGCCTGGTTAGGGCGTTTCGTCCCCGAAAAAGGTGCTCATCTCGCGATCCAGGCTGCTCAGAAAGCCGGTGTACCTCTTGTTTTAGCTGGAACAATTGATCGTCACATGGATGCGTCGGTCCAGTACTTTAATGACATGATCAAGCCTCTGATCGATGATCAACAGGTGAAGTATATTGGTCCAGTCAATATGGAACAGAAGATTCGGTTGCTGAGTCGTGCTCGTGGTTTCCTCAATCCGATTGAATGGGAGGAGCCATTCGGTATGGTAATGATTGAGGCCATGGCAGTCGGTTGTCCTGTTATTACGTTCGCTCGTGGTGCTGCTTCTGAGATTGTTTGCCATAAGAAGAGCGGATTCCTGGTGCATGATGTGAATGAGATGGCGCAATTTATTCCGCGCGTTGGGGAACTGGATCGTAGTGTTGTACGTGCTTACACAATGCAGCATTTTTCTGCGAGTGCTATGGGCAACAAATACCAGAAGATTTACAAGAAGGTTATCGCCTCATCCCGTCAACTGGTTACTCCTACAGTTGTTTCTCCAAAGGTAGTACGTGTGCCGTTGCTTACTCCTGCGTCGGCACTTGTTAAAATAGACGAGCCTGTTCAGGTTCCGATTTCTGCGGCTCTGGCCAGGGTAAAGCTGGAAGTGGAGCCACAGCCGTAACCCGTTGATAGAGCTCTGCACAGATGCTGGGCGAATATTTTTCGAAAGGACAGTGGCAGAAGCTATAGACTGTTTTGCCTTTAAGAAGCCACTGCCCCAGGATCTGTGCCCATTCAGCGAGAAATGGCTCATTGATCTCCATCTGTGGGTTCCCGATGTAGCGTACAAATGCAAAATCAGTTGTGAGTGCGATCTGTAAGGGGAGATCTGGTTTGCGCTCACGAGCCTGTAAAACCTGTTGCTCCTCTGCTGTACCAACGCGAATTGAGCGCGTATCCATAATCACCCGTGCTATCTGGTGCTGGCTAAGGAGTGCGTTGAATGTTGTGGAATAAGGTTCTTTGAAGAAATCGGGGTGGCGCACCTCTACTGCAAGCTGTATATCAGTGGGCCAGAACGTGAGAAATGCCTGTAATTGTGCCATCTGATCCGGTCCAAACGCTGGGGGCAATTGGAGAAATATGGGTCCCAGTCGCGTGCCCAGTCCTCGCATGCGTTCCACGAAAAAGAGCGTTGCGCTTTTTTGTGCATCCAGCCGCGCGGAATGGCTGATATCGCGCGAAACTTTGGGGCAGAAACGAAATGTTGTAGGCGTTTCCTGTCGCCAGCGTGCTATGGTTTCTTCTGAAGGTAGAGCATAAAATGTGGTGTTTCCTTCTACTGTCGTGAGTTTTTTACTGTAGAGTTGTAGGAAGTCGCTGGCTGGTGTATGGGTAGGGAAAAGTGTACCGACCCATTCCTTGTATCCCCACATAGGGCAACCGATGTAGAACATTTGTGTTGCTCCTTTTTTGTTGTATTGTAGTTGCTAAGAAAAGAAATTGCAAGGTACCATCTCCCACAGGACTAATGTCAAACCTCTGTGCTCAGCATGTTGCATTACTCACATTTTCGTTCCCCTTCTTAAGCGCAGCAGCAACGGTCGCCAGGAGTGTTTTCATCTGAAATGGCTTCAGGATATACCCATCTGCGCCTGTTTGCTGCGCTATTTCGGGAGTATTGCGGTGAGCGGATACCAGCAGAAGGGGGATATTATGGAGTGTTTCCTGCTGTTTGATCTGCTGACAGATGTCCCTGCCATCGCGGCCAGACATCCAGATATCCAGCAGAAGCAGGTCGGGAGCCTGCTTTTGCATCAGCGGGATCACCTGCGCTCCATCACAGGTCACCGTCACCATATAGCCTGCCGTTTCCAGGATCATTTGGAGGGCGTCTGCGATGGCTTCTACATCATCAGCCACCAGTATTCTTGTCTGCATCGGATCTCCTCTCTTCTTACTCGTGTGTTCCCTCGCGTGCTTCTCCTTCGCGACGCAATGGCCCGGGAAGGGTGACAAAGAAGGTTGCTCCTTTGCCTTTCTCGCTCTCGACCCAGATCCTCCCCCCATGGTCCTTCACGATCTCGGCTGTGATATAGAGTCCCAGCCCCAATCCGGGATAGGTCTCCTCCGCTGAGCCAGAGACACGATAGAAGCGTTCAAAAAGGTGTCGGTGCTTGTCTGGCTCAATGCCTGGACCAGCATCCTGAACACTGAGGGTAACCTCCTCCCTCTCTTCAGTTATCTTCACCACAATGGGAGTGGAGACGGGAGCATATTTGATCGCATTGGAGAGCAGATTGCTCACAACTGCTCCGAGGCGTTCTGGATCAGCATAGACCTGACACTTTTCCGGTCCGTCGATCACCATGGTCTTCGTCGGTGTCACGCGCCCAAGCGTCTCTATACTCTCGTGCACAATCGCCACCAGATCGACCTGTTCGCGGCGAATGCGCAGTTGGCCAGCATCAATCTGGGTGATATCCAGCAGTTCTCCGACGAGGAGGATCAGTTTATCAATTTGCCTCTCCATCTTGCTTAGAAGCTGGACTGCGTCCTCATCGTTTGCCTGTACAAAGCGAGCAAGTAAGACCTCCGCGTACGCCTTGAGACTGGTCAGCGGGGTTTTGAGCTCGTGGCTGGCGATACCGAGAAACGCCTCTTCTTTTTGCATCTCATGGGCTTTGCGTTCGGTGATATCTGCCAGGGCCAGCAGAACGAAGGCCGTCTCCTGCTCTTGCTGAAAGATGCGACGTGCATTGAGGAGCAGCGTTTTGCGCCCGAATCCTGGGAAAGCTCTGCTCGATCTCAAAGCCGTGGAACGAGTGGTTGTGGGGCAGTACCTCTGAGAGCAGACGGCGCAGTTCGGGGAAATTCCATTCTCCGTCGTCCAGTTCCTCAATGCGACGCTGTTCGGTGGCTTCTCTCGTCGTCTGGAAAAACTGGTAGAAGGCCTGATTGGCCTGTTGTATACGCAGATCCACATTCAAGATGAGCAACGGCTCTCGAATGGTTGCGACAATGGCCTCCGCATACTCACGTGCCGCTTGCAGTTGTGCGTTGCGTGTATGCAGGTCTTGATTCGCCATGCCCAGTTCTTCATTGATTAATTGCAGTTCTTCTTTCGAAGTTTCCAATTCTTCATTGATACTCTGCAATTCTTCGTTACTCGAACGGAGTTCTTCCCCAATAATTTGCAGATCCTGGTTAAGTTCTTCGAGTTGCTCAATGAGCAGCGTGGTCTCCGCTCGCAAGGTCACGCGTTCGTATTCGAGTTGTTCAATGCGTTCGTCGCGGCTGATCATGTTCCCTGAACGCTCGATCGCGGGTAGCACGTCGGACTGGCCCGAAGCGGGGGGAAGCTCTCTCACAATTACGAGCAAGAGATCCTGGGTGACAACAAAAGATGGCTGCAGGGGAGTGACTTCCAGAGAAACTATGCGCACTTCCCCATTCTCATGTAGGTGCAAACCTTCTTTTTTTAGTGCTTGCCCTGACTCTCTCACGTGAGCAATACTGCTACGAAGCTCAAGGACCAGGTCAGGATGTGCCATTTTCAGCAGATTGAAGCTGGGTTGTCCTGAGGCAGGGGTCAGGTATGGGGCAGCCGGTCCACGTGAGTGGACAATCTCCATCGTGTGATTGATGACCACGCAGGTGGGCAGATAGCGGGTGAGGAGCACCTGATCGAGGAGTTTTCCCAGATCGGTGTGTCTACTCCGATCGGCGGTTCGGTGATCTTCTCCTATAATCTCTGTTCGCTTCTCTCTCGCGTAGCTCCCGATGGCCAGGTCCAAATTCTGCTGAGCGTGAAATGGTGTTTTCACATAGAATTTGTGTTTCTCGCTCAGTGGTGTAAAGAGATGGGAAGCACTTCCCACCGTTTCGGAATTCCCCAGCAGGAGGATGCCATCGGAAGCCAGAGCATAATGGAAGATTGAGAGAACCTTCTTCTGGAGCGGGGTTCCCAGATAGATCAGGACATTGCGACAACTAATCAGGTCGAGGCGGGAAAACGGGGGGTCTTTGGTAATATTATGGCGTGCAAACACACAGCGCTCACGAACGGCCTTGCTAATTTGATACCCTCTATCGACGGGGATAAAGAACTGCTTGCGCCGTGCATCAGAGACACTGATGAGTGCCTGCTCCGGGTAGATGCCTACTCTGGCTTTCTCAAGCGAAGTGGGATCAAGATCTGTCGCGAAGAGAACGAGGGGGAACTGAGAGGCTCCCTCTCCTAAAAATTCCAGCAGGCTGATGGCAAGAGAATAGACTTCCTCTCCGGTGGAACAGCCCATCACCCATATCCTGATCGACTCTCCCGAGAGTTTCTTCTGGAGGATGTGCGGAAAGGCCATGCGCTCGATTTCCCGGAAGGTTGCCGGGTCGCGGAAAAAGGTCGTCACATGGATCAGCAGATCCTGAGCGAGGGTCTGGACTTCAAGCGGGTGGTCCGACAGCCGGGTGAGGTAGCTCGCCAGGCTTGCCTGCTGCTCGTTGAGGAGGTGGCGCAGGAGCCGACGCTTGATGGTAGCGGGTTTATAGGCACTAAAATCAATGCCAGTTGCCTCTCGCAAGAGCTGGAGGAGAGAGTGTAACTCCTCTTCTCTGCCTATAAAGAGGTCCAGGGAAGCATTCTCATCTGAAGGCTTCCCTGAAAAACGCGCGGAAAGAGTTGTCAGTGCGTGTGCAATCCCAGTGGGCGTGTCATCACTATCCACGTAGCCAGCCAGAAGAGCACTCTGCGGCATACTGGGATATTTCGCGGACGAGAGCGCCTGGACAAAGGTCATCCCACCGTGGTCTTTGATCGCCTGCAGTCCTCTGGTCCCATCGGTGCCCATTCCTGAAAGGATGATTCCGATGGCAAAGGTCGTTTGATCTTCTGCCAGCGAAGACAAGAAGATATCAATCGTATGGAGATGGCTACTTCTTGCCTCCCAAGTCTGGAGATGGAGAACATGCCTTTGCACGGTGATGGTGGCATTGGGTGCAATGACGTAGACATGGTCAGGCTCGACGACGATGTTCTCTTCTCCCTCCCGAACAGGCATTGCTGTGACCTGGGAAAGCAAGGCAGGTAACGCGCTCACGTGGATGGGATCGAGATGCTGGATAATGACATAGGCCATACCCAGATTCGTTGGAAGTTCGCGTAGCAATTCCGTGATTGCTTCCAATCCACCCGCAGAGGCACCGATTCCTACAATGGGAAAGGGCTGGTGTTCAGATGGAGCAGTTTCATGCATATTCATCTTCGTCCTTTCTAGTCCCAGGGAGGCCCGCCGCGTCAGCCATCATCATCATCAACTGGTCGATCTGATGTACCTGGTGAATAATCATCTCGACGGAGTTTTGTTCTCGACCGGAGCATGGTTTCGTTGCCCGTTCGGATATATGAGCTGTGGCCTCTCCTCCCACTTCAAGCTCAAGAAGTTGCGCATGACAAAGAATGACCGTTAAAGAGGTTGCTACCTCATGCATCACGTGTTTGAGGAGTTCCTCCTCCAAAGATCTCCCTTCCACTTGCTCGCTCCGACGTTCTTTTGGCCACACCAAAGGCAGGACCAATCTGTTGCTCCCATGAACCTGACCTGAACGCTGAAGTGAAAGAAGCGCGAGACGCACGAAGGCTAAATGGAGGTTTCATGTGGTTCACCTCTCCCCCTGGCTCATCTAGTGTTCTCTCTTCCCGATCCTGGTCAGGATATACGAGCCCATCCACACTACGAAGGAAATATGTCTAGAGAGAATTATAGACATTCTTCTTCTCGTAGTCAATAGTGCAGTACTTCTATTATTTATCTTGGGTAGCGTCTTTTCCTTCTCTCTGCACTTTCTCTAGGAGAGAGAGCAGAGAGAAAATCCATCTCATAATACCACTTCCACAGTTCTTTTCGCAATCCGAGAAGTCTGCTTACCCGTGAGAGGAGACACCTCTGTTCCTACATGAGTGGTAGAAGAAGGTATCATTGTAGTGGATGGAGGAGGAACCAACACCAATGGCTCTTTGTAAAAACTATGACCAGCAGAGATTTTTCCAGGGAATGACGCAATGATCTTCTTGTATGTTGCGGTGTACTTCTGGGCCATGGTACTAACGGTGAAATGCTGTTCCACATGAGCTCGTATTGCCATACGATCAAGCTCATCAACTCGTGCAATGAAGTGTGCCATTTCGTTGACATCGTGCGCCAGAAAGCCGCTTTTTCCATGCATGACAATTTCTGGTGCTGCCCCACGCTGAAATGCAATGACTGGACAGCCCGCAGCCATCGCCTCAATCATTACCATCCCAAACGGCTCCTCCCACTGAAGTGGGTTGAGCAAACCACGAGCACCGCTGAACAGGTCGATTTTCTGTCTCATGTTTACTGGTCCAACGTACTTGACGTGCTGATGATCGATATGAGGTTCTATGGTCTGTTTAAAGTAGGCAACAGAGGCCTGCACATGCTGATCAATGGCCCCAGCCAGGATCAATGGCACGCCAGCTTTCTTTGCTGCTTCAATGGCAAGATGAGGACCTTTTTCAGGCACAAAACGGCCTAACCACACAAAGTATCGCTCTGGTTGCTTCACTGGTGGTCGAAAGTGTGTCAACGGCAGCCCATGATGTACAACTCCGACAATGTTCAGGGGAAAGGGGTTCCCAGTTCGTGCTTGTTCGCTAATGACGACCATGGGGACGGATGATGCCCACTCCATGTACATCTCGTCGGCATGCCCTGTCCATGCTTGTACATGGTCAAAAGGAAAGTGACTGTGGAGGGTCATCACTTGAGGAGTCGCAAGCTGAGCCATGAGTGGGAAGAGATACATGTCCGCGCTGGAAGAAAGATGCGTATGCACGATGTCAAAATCATGTTTTTTGATATATTCTACAGCTTTGTGGAGATGATAATACGCTTTGAGATGGCCTTGCCACGGAACGCCATCACCAATGAGTGAGTGTGGAAAAAACGAAATGAGTCGTGCCGACGTTCTGGCATCGCCAGGCGCGAACAACGTCACGTCGTGTCCCTGGGCCACTTGTTCCTCAATGAGATTGTACAGCACAATCTCGGTTCCACCGTAGTCCTTCGGAGGAATAGCAATCCATGGCGGAGCGATATGCGCGATTTTCATGAGTAATCCTTTAGCATTTATCCTCTTCTATTTTCAAAAATGTTCTAAGTTGAGTATACCCCATATTCAATAGAAATGTAAAATTCGACTTTATCAAGAAAAATGGATCACTCATTTAGCAAAAATTGAGTTATTCATATAAAAATAAGGTACACAGAATCCGTTCAATCCAGAGAATTCTCCTAAAGCTTATTCAGAGCTACCCGAACGTCATCAATAATTTCTGGCGTAAGATTGTTGTTGACGCGAGCAATGTCAGCTTCTTGTAAAGCAGCATGCCACCTCTCTCTATAAGGATTATCTTCTTTGATTTTCTTGGCAATGTAATCGTTCATGTAGCGATCTAAGCGCATTGAAAGTCTGGCCTGAGTTATCGGGTCATTCATCATGTTTTATCCATATTTCTAACTAATCTGTACACGTCAATTCTTGCGGGTACTATCAGTGTGACGATCCGCAAAGGTCTGGCAATTTCGTACAGGAAACCCAGAAATCCTGTTTATTTTTAGCTATTTATGTCTCTTTCAAGCAACCACGTTTCACTGAGCTGCTCGGTAAATGCAATGGTTATTGGCATGAGCATTTTCCTTTGACTGGTTGGTCGAAATTGATCTCGTATTATGGAGAGGTGCTCTGAATGCTATGTTTACGAGAGACTTGGTTTAAGGGAGTGTAGCTTCTACGAATACGTATCAGCTATCCCTATTGTACATTATTTATTGGTAAGATGCAATATAGAGCAAGGAAGATGAAAAAATAGTAAGGAAGAGTTTACATTATTTTTACAATGCATTCACTTCGCATTGATTTGACGGGTATTGCTTTTATTTAAAAAATAGTGTATAATAGAACTATCTCAGAAATCTTCTTTCTATCAGCAATTATCTTTCCCCGTATCATTCCGGCTTTGCTCTCTCTGGTTTTATAGATACATGCTCCCAGCACAAAGTGGCATCTATAAGCAAAGAAACGAAACATATTTAAGTAACTATTCAAGTCTCCTCGCCATCTGCGGTGGCTCGCCCAGGTTTGGTGTGGAGGGTGGGATTGGCGGCCTCAGGCCGCCAATCCCACCCTCCACACCAAACGGCTTGCGAAGCGCCATAGGCGCTGAGGAGTCAGACCTCTACTGAATAATTACACATATTTTTTGATTATATTTCAAGAAGGCATTCTCCTTGCTCCGTAGTGTCAACGTAAAAATAGAGGGCGTCTCAGAATTGAGCGCCGAGGAAAGGGATAGTATCCTTGAATGAACAACGCAGACGAACCCGAGCATTTCAAGCGAGTGGTGAATATCTAATGAACCATATCGCTGGTGTGATGGATATGGTACAAGACGCACAAGCTGGTGATACATTAGATGAGGAGACGCTCGTTGCCATCGAGGCGCAAGTCAAATCTATTGCAGAAGAGCTGATCCATCAAGCGCAAGAACAACGTGTAGGAGTACTCTTGACAAAGAAGACTCCCCCATTATACATGCAGAGACAAAGAGAGCCGGACAATGGTGATCGTTCCAGGTAAAGAAAGAGAATGAGCATGAATAATGAAGATTACTTGAAACAGAAAAACGTTTCTTCACAGACAACGACCTATCGTGAATTAATGGAAGTTCTTGAAAGCTACGGGGAGAACCATTGGTGGGTATCAGAGAATCCTCGCACGCGTGCTTATTATCAAACGTTGGATGAGAGTCGTTCGCTCATTCTTCCCTATCGGCAATATGTCACTGATCTTACGCTGTTGCTTGGGCGCGAAGTCCATCTCTCTGAAATAAGGATGAGCAATAGAACGATGCTTAGACAGGAAGTAGGGCAAGCCTGGAAAGTAGGCGAGGTCGTGTAGGATGAAGCGTTCATGCCCATTGAGGTCTCCGACCATTAGAGGGAAGAGATAACACCCCTACGCTTCTTCCCAGTTTAGAGAATCGGAAAGTGAATAACATGCCTTATCAGAATCCTTTTGATGTCCTTTCAGCAGGAAAAGCGACCTGGAATAAATGGCGACTGGCTTATGCTGATGTTCAGGGATATGAGCCAGACCTTCACGTAGCTCAACTCCGTGGAGCTGATCTGCACGGAGCTGATCTGCACAGAGCTGATCTTACAGAGGCAAATCTGCAGGAAGCGGATCTGCAGGAAGCGGATCTGCAGGAAGCGGACCTGCGCCATGCCGATTTAAGGAATGCAAACCTGAGCGATGCCAATCTCTGGCGTGCAAACTTACGTGGGGCCGATCTGCGTAACGCCAACCTCTCGCACGCAAATCTGGAGGGAGCTGAACTTGACCACGCAGATTTTCGTGGAGCCGATCCCCATGACACAAATATGGCAAAAACCCTGCTTCTTAATACTGCATACTTTGGTGAAATACCAGTGATCAGTGCAGACTTCGCTGAAGCAGATCTCAAAAAACGCGTGGATGCAGAACGAAAACGAGAGCATGTTGCAGACATTCATCTCCCTGCTGCCTAGCTCAGCGTTTTTACTCCTCTCAGTCGTTGCTAAGAATAGACGACCTTTCCAATGCAAGAACTTTTTTCAGCTTATACAACATCTAGCCCGCTGAAACTTAACAGGAGTTTCAGCGGGCTAGATGTTCCACCAGGAAATGATACAACATGTGACGAAAGCCAGCCACCAGATCTTCAACATAGCCTGAAGTTTTCGCTATCCTTCCATCGACGATGATCTTATCTAACGCGCTTTTCTGTCTCAGATGGTACAGCGGCTCGCGCCTGCTTCCAGCTCAATTATGCGCTCTGTGGGTAGCATGCCTTGTTCGTTATATTTCACAATAAGCTCATAGTTACGAGGTGTTGAGGGAAGGTGATTCAACACGGTTTGTACAAAGGAGTCGTGCGTTTCGTGAAGGAGAGCAACGTGCTTGTTCATTTCAGCCAGGGTGGTCATAATAGCATGACCATCGAAAGCGACAGGGGCGCTGGTATGCCCAGGAAAAATAAGCGTCTCAGCAGGGAGGTCGAGCAGTTTATGAAAGCTGGAATAGAGCCGTGATGCCTTTATTTGTGCTTCACGCGGATCAGCCTGCAAATCGGGACGGCCAACCCCGGTGAGAGAGAGCGTATCTCCTGTGAAAAGGAGAGTGTTGTTCAGCAAATAACAGGCACTCTCAGGGGTATGACCGGGAGTATGCAACACTGTAAGAGAAAGTCTCTCCATTGTAAGCGTATCAGTATCATAAATGGGTGCGAAAGGAAACGAAACGCGCTGTTGATCAGGCAAAAAGAGCATTGTGCCACCGCGTTCGGCTAACTGACGAGAGCGAGAGAGGTGGTCCCCATGGATATGTGTATCAAGCACCATGCCGATGCGCCATCCATACTGTGCGGCCAGATCGAGATACACTTGCGGTTCAAGGCAGGCATCGATTACAATAGCCATTTGCCCCACACCAACGAGATAGGAAAGGCAGCCTTTTCCAGTTCGCCTCACTTGAATGATACGTATACCATCTTCTAAATGGGGGACCTCAGCCGCATTCCAGGCCAGGCTCCATGCCCTCATGCCTCCTTCCAGGGAGTATGCCTCCATTCCACGCCTGGCTAACTGTTCAGCCGCAATCTGACTGGTAATACCTGAAACACATACGGTCACGACAGGTATGTCTTTAGACAATTTCACGGTAGAGAGTGCGGCAGGATCATGCGTACTGAGAGCATTGTACGCATCCACATGCATACTACCAGGAATCCACCACTCAGCACGATCAGCCGTGTAACGTACATCGAGGATTGTGAGAGGGTGACCCTCTTCGAGCCACATACGCAGTGTTTCAACGGTAATAACTTCCATGGCTTGTTCCTTTTCCTTCAAATTCGGATATGTGGTGGTAGCTGTCACGGAAGTATACTTATACTGGAAGGCAAACGCATCGGCCTACAGATGTATCTTCTTATGGGTCTTGAGGAGGAGAGAATTGCAAGGTACTATCTCCTACAGGACTAATGTCAAACCCCTATGCTCAGCATGTTGCATTACTAGCCTTTTCGTTCTAAACTCTCTTCCTGTCAGTCCGAAACATATTCGGATAGAGTAAGTTGAAGTCTGGTTAGGAGATTATTCATGTCCGTTACCGTTGAGCAGGAAAACAAAAATATCGACACACAGGCTGATACCGTGTGCCATGTGTGTACAACCATAAAAGGGGAAGTGATACTCTCATGTGCTAATTTCCATTGCGAAAATAAGGTGCATGTTTTCTGTGCAGTACGCCCGGAAGGGACACGTCTGCATTTTTGCTCGCACGATTGCGTCGTGCAGTATTGGAATAGATAGCCCCATACCCCTCTGTCTAGTGATATGTGTGCACATACAGATGCTTGTCAGGCAAAGAGAGAAAAGAAAAAGAGAACCCCCCTAATAACAAATAGGAGGGTTCTCTTTTTTAGAATGTGTTTCTACGGTAAAATCCCAACGTATCTGTTGTCTGGTGAGTCATGGAGAACCGGGCAATTTCTATCAGACGGAACCTTTAGTGCCTATCTCCCCGTAGTATTTCTAATAGAAGGGAGGTTTTTGCGTGATTGCCAGCGAAGCGGAGCTTATATTATGCGCAACTCGTGGGGACCAGGAGGCGTTTCGTCAGCTCTGGGAGGCTCATCATGCCGTTGCGATGGCGACGGCGTTGCGCCTCTGTCATCATCGTGCCCTGGCCGAGGAGATCACGCAGGGAGCTTTTTTGCTGGCCTGGCGTGGATTGCCACGCTTCCAGGCGGGAAACCCATTTCGTCCCTGGCTGATGCGTATCCTCTATCGCCACGCGTTGGATGTGATGGAGAAGTATCGCCTCTATGAGCGCCCTATTTCTCTGGCCGAGATAGCTGAAGCGGAGATCAGTTCCGGTACGAACTCCCTGAGCAGTATTGATGTACAGGAACTGGTGGCGCGGCGTGAGGAGGTACAGCTGGCATTAGCGCAACTGAATGCAGATCAACGCCGCGTTATCGCTTTACGTTACGGGGCTGATCTGACCGAAGTCGATATAGCACAGGTGTTAGGCTGGCCCATAGGAACTGTCAAATCGCGCCTGAACCGTGCTCGTGAGCGCCTTCGTGTACTCTTAGAAGCAGAGAGGGAGGAGAGGTAAGTATCGTGCAGCATTCATCAGATGAACAGAAGCAGACTAATACGGGTGTCGATCTGGAGCAGCGTCTTGTTGCGTATTATGGCCCTCGCTTGCGTGAACAGCCACTACCACAGGATGCCTGGCAACAGTTACGCCATAAATTGAAGCAACCCATAAAACACCATATACGTGTGCGCAGGCCTATCAGGAACATGAAGCGTTATCGGGCGCATATAGCCCCTAATCCTGTTCCAGAGTATATCGACACTGCTTTTAATCGTGTTGCATATGATGCGCACGTCTCATATCCATCATCTTTGCTGCACTGTACATTCAAAAGAAAGTTATGGGCACCAGCTGTTCGCGTTTCTTCTCTTAGAAAACAGCCAATACGACTGCTTTTGCCCGTAGATACTGAGCGTTCTCTACCGACATCGGGCCTTACTGTGCTATTGGCGACTGGTGTTGCACGCTATCAACTAGTAAAGAAGGCATTGTTGATCTATTTGTTACTCACTGGCTTCGTAGTTATAGGAGTGTGCGCAGCCTTCTTCTACGCATTGCATCATCAACCACTTACAGACCTTCTTATAGTTGTGATAGGTGGACCAGGTTTGTTGTTCTTGCTTAATAGACAGAAGAGGCAGGTATGTTATGCGGCAGATGCCCTGGTCGTGTTGTGGATCGGGCGTGGGCGTATGTGTGAAGGCTTGCATGTGTTGGCTGGCCCTACGCGTTCTTCGCACCGTAGCGGGTGGGGAGAACCATCATTGGCAGAGCGTATTGCGCGGGTATGTGGTACGCGTGTGGAGAGTGGAAATGAGCGTTTGACTATGGTCAGGTAAGATTTATCATTAAAGGAAGGATTAACTTAATAATGAGAAAAAGAGCACAATACCCTTACTTTTGTTCTTTCTGTAGTAAAGATCAAGATCAGGTTAGTCGGCTTATTGCAGGTCCAGGTGGCGTCTATGTCTGTGACGAATGCGTCACAAAGTTTGTTGGTATGGAGCGCATACAGCAGGGAGAGCAGAAGAATCGTGCCTGCTCTTTCTGCGGCAAACAACAAAATCAGGTGCAACTTATGGTGAATAGTCCAAAAAATGTGCATATTTGTGGTGAGTGCATTGATCTGTGTCAGGAAGTCATAACTGAGGAGCAGCAAGTGGTAGATCGTAGTAGACCGGAATAAAACAAAGCAGGTTGAGCGCTACAATAAAGATTTTTGTAGCACCCAACCTGCTTTGTTTTAGTTACGAACGAGCCGTGTAAGTCTTCCAGATAGTCTGGTTCAACTGGATGTGAGCGTAGGGAACCAGCTCACACGTGTTTGATGGTGCCAAGCTTTGTGAGAATCTCGTGATGGAGCTCTCTGGAACCTGCGACAACAATGGAGTAACCATCGGTCAGGTTCTTGATTGGTTGTAAGGGTTTGCCTTCCTGGTCGCTTACAATTCCGCCAGCTTCAAGGACAATGCTCAATGAGGCCAGGAATGATTCACCAGTCACTACCTCGCCTACATCTATATAAGCATCGTAGGTACCACTGGCAACATAGACGCTATCGATGGCGGCGCTACCGGTACGGCGTACGCTGCCAAACCCAGGCTTTTCCAGAAGGAGCGCTCGCAGGGCTTGATGGTCGCGTCCATCCAGATTGAGGCCGATCAGGCTGTCTTTAATATGTTTGACAGAACTGACCTGGCAACGACGTCCATTGCGAAATGCTCCATTGCCTTGTGCAGCCTGGTAGACGGCACCACTGAAGAGTTCGCCAACCAGAGCCCATTGTACATTTTCTGGCAGAACTGGTGCTTCAATTGGCAGAACTGCCAGCACGATAGCTGCTGTCATAAGGCCACGAGACATATTCTGTGAGCCATCAATAGGATCGATGACGATGCGATAGTGGGGATCAGGTGCTGTAGAAAAGGTTGGCCTCTCTTCAGTAATGACTTCAAATCCAATACCGCTTTCGACGAGTCCGTTGATAATCATATCTTCCGCATCACGATCAAATTGCATCGTCGTGTGCTTTGGTGACTCTTGATAGACCTGCTGTCGGTCGTAGTGCTCCGATTGTGCATATGACCGCACCTGTCTGAATAGTTGTTCAAGTAGTTCAAGCATAGTTTCTCTTTTTGCCTGCCTTATTCTTGTGGAGTACAAGAGGTCTTGCCTGTTTCTTCCACGTATTGTAGCGCAAAAGGTTGCACTTGTTTAAGTGCTAATAAGCGATCATGGGTCGTGGTGATTGCCAATTGACTCTGGTCGCTGGCAATCCAGCGGCGTCCGAGTTTTTCAGCAACGGTAGGAGTGACTCCACTTCCACAGAAGCAGTCTAACACAAGATCGTGTTCTTCAGAAGATGTCTGGATGATACGTTCGAGCAGAGCTTCAGGTTTCTGTGTTGCATATCCGGTACGTTCGGGGTCGCGCTGGTGCAAATGGCTGATGTCGCTCCAGACATCCTCGACCGACATGGTACTATCTTCACTGTAGGTGTAGACACGCCCCGCTGAGCGGATGCTCCAGGAGATACGGCCATCGACTCCAATCTCTTTCCGCATATGATTACGTTTCTGGGTCCCCCGTCGTATACCCACTCTTTCGCTATGGAAACAGTATTGTCCTGATTTTGTGTAGAATAGGATGCTATCATGTTTACGTGCGAAATACTTTTTTGAACGTCCACCTGACTGATAGTACCAGATGATTTCATTTTTGAAGCCGGGTCCATCGGTCTGGATAGTAGAGCCGAAGATCTCATCCAGGATCAATTTGGCATAATGCGAAGTACGCCAATCAAGATGGACGTAGAGGCTACCGTCGGCGGCCAGGAGTATATACAGGAGGTGTAGTGTTTCATAGAGCCATTGCAGGTAGCTATCCAGGTCATTATTCCAGGTATCGCTATAGGCAATCTGTGTTCCGTTGTTAAATGTACGTCCCGTCATAAAGGGAGGATCAATGTAGATCAGGTCGATGGCACCCGTGAATTCATGTTGTAGTGCTGGAAGAACCTCACGTTTGTCTCCCTGTATCAGGCGGTTATAAGATGAAGATGGGACTTCGGGTTTTTCTTGCGGTGCAGGGTAGTACGCTCGTGTCATCAGTTGGTGTGGGCGCAAGTTCTGAAGGATCGTTTGCTTCTGGGCGTTATTGTGAGGCTGGTGTTTGCCTTTCCAGACCAGTTCTGCCATCAGCGCTTGACCTCGCATCACTCTGTTTTCTGAGTATACTGTAGCACACATGCCAGAAAATAGCTATATTGAATATATACCTTTCTTAGCTATATGAATATCTTTTGCTGAGCTTTTTATTTGTGATAGGTGTATCTTTTAAGTATAAGCTGAGATAAAACTGTTGTTGCATGGACTAGTATTTTCTGACGATCTCTATTGAAAAGCGAGTGCAGGAACTATACGAACATGGTACAATGGCATCAGGAAAAATAGAACAAAAATTTGTGTAGGGATAGAGATACATGCAAAATTTCCTATGGATATTGATAAGCATCATTGCATATGTGGGAGGATTAGTGATCGTTGTGCGCATGACGCCGCGATTGCTTTCGCATTCTTTTGATGAAATGTTTTTTATGGGAGGAGCAGCTCTGGATATTCTTGGCGCTCTTCTGGCGTTTGGTGCCATTGTTCTGACATTCGCAATGTTCAATGGTGCGTTTCCTGTCAGGGTTCTAAATTTTTTATTACTGGTTGGTATTCTGGCCGTCACGGTGCGGACGGCTTTATATTGTATCCGTCCGCGCGTAGGAGTAACCGCAGTCTCTCGTGCTCTGACGGGAGGCTACGGCTTCTTTCTGGCTGCTGCTGCTGTCTTCTATATTGTGCAGATCTTCACTTCTAAATGATCTGCGGTTAGTGCAAAAAATGTTCGAACCATTGAAGGGTGCGTCGCAGTCGATCTACACGCTGCAGCGGCGTCCCAACATCGGGCCAATCCATGAGATGACTGGCGTTGGGGTAGCGTACCAGTTCGACGCTGCGTTTTTGTTGGCGTAACGCTACAAACAGTTGCAAGGCTTCGCTAAAGGGGCAACGCAAGTCGCCTCCTGCGTGTAGCAGGAGCAATGGTGCAGTAATGCGATCGGCAAAGGTCAGTGGCGAGCGATTGTGTTGCATCTGCGGGTCATTCATTGACAGATTGAACCAGATGCTCTGATCTGAAAGCAGAGATGCATTGGCAATGGAGCTGATTCCGTTGCGGCTCACCGCTGCTTTGAAGCGTGTTGTCTGAGTAATGGCCCAGTTGGTCATATATCCGCCGTAGCTAAGTCCACCGATACCCAGTCGCTTCTCATCTAGTGCTTCCGTTGCGATAACAAAATCGAGTCCGGCCATGAGATCACGGAAATCATCACCACCCCAGTCATTGACTACCTTGCGACTAAACTCTTCTCCATAACCTGCGCTACCTCGGGGATTGACGGCCAGGACGGCGTATCCGCGACCCGCCAGTACCTGGAACTCGTGAACATAAGCATCTCCCCAGGCCAGTGAGGGTCCACCATGAGGAGCGAGAATCAATGGAGCTTGCGTGTTTTCTGGGAGCGGCGGCATATACAGCCAGCCCTCAATCGCCAGATCGTCGAAACTTTTCCAGGTAATGCGCCGTGGGCGTGTCCACTGGTGGCCTCTGAGAAATGTATCATTCACGCCTGTTAGCTTGCGTGGGTTCTTACCAGTGCTATCCATACTCCAGATATCACCAGGAGTAAACCAGTCGGCGCGTATCAGCGCAATCGTCTGGCCATTTTTACTGAGCTGTGGACTGAGATAGCGTCCATTGCCCACAGTCAGGGGTGTCAACTGATTATGTTCACTATTGATGCGGTACAGATGCACCTGTCCACGTTCCTGCACTGGTACAAGCAATGACTTGCTATCTGGATACCATTGTAGCTGAGGCAACCATTCGTTCCTTAGCTCGTCTATTATCCAGGTCTGACAGGTAATCTCGCCGGCATCCTGTACAATAAGATGACCTGTTTCGTGACCATCTGCTCGCACAAGCCAGGGTGACATGTTGCCAGCCTCGGTCTGATCGGCTGTATAGAGATAGGTAATCGTTTGACCGTCAGGCGACCAGGATGGTACCTGGGCCAGACCTTCCTCAGGTGTCAGGCGGCGCATCTGTCCAGTGGCGACGGTCAAGATCCACAGTGCACGGCTGGCGCTCAAATCCGGATCAGAGCGGCGATTGGCGCAAAAGACGATCTCCGCTCCATCGGGAGACCAGCATGATTGCTCCAGATCGACGGGTTCAGAGGTCAGGCGTGTTGCTGAACCTTCCAACGGCAGCAACCAGAGTTGTTGATAGCGTCCCTGCTTGTATCCCTGTCCGTTCCAGTGAGCATCCAGGCGTGTAAAGACTTCGACGGTTGTGTTGCCTGTAGTGTCTGCATGTGCGTCGGATGGTCCCCAGGCGCTATGGGCCAGCAGTGCCCGGCCATCGGATCGCCATCGGTATTCAGTCACGTCGTGTGCAAATGTACTTAATTGACGTACCTCGCCACCACTCATAGGGAGCAGGTAGATCTGAGCTGTTCCGCTACTATCCCTCAAAAATGCCAATGTACGTCCATCAGGGGACCAGCGTGGCGTTGTATCAAGGTATTCTCCGCTCGTAATTTGCCGGGGTGTTTGCGTCTTTCCTCCACTGCTATTTACGAGCCAGACCGCACTGCTGGTGGTGTTTTTGGTGCCATCGCTCTGGAGCACTGCGAAAGCAATCAACAAACCATCCGGCGAAATTTGTGGATCGTTGACAATCTGCAACGCCAGTAGATCTTCAACGCTCGCGTATGGTAATCCTTGCGTTACTGGAACCGCAGCCGGGACATTTGCCACGAGGGATGCGGGCGAAGGAAGTACGCTTGCTGGTTCTGGTGATGCAGGTGCTGTACTCTGCTCAGTTACCTCCTTAGCCGTTTCAGGTGGAGTTGTGGGAGAGGTCCCCTCTGCTGTTTCGCCAGGTGGGGTTGTAGTAGTCTGTTCTGTCGCTTCATTCGTTGGTTCAGTGGGTGCTGTTTCATTGTTTTGTGCACTGGATTCGGGAGTGACGGGAGGAACCTGTATTGTCGCTGCAGGATTATCATCCTCTTGTGGTATCTGGGGACGTGGCATGGTGGGAGTGTCTTCGTTATCAATCATATTAGTACTCCTCTATTGGTGTGTTATCATTATGTCAGGGCTGTAGGAAACTGTAGCACACCTGTCAAAAAATAACCATGGCACACATTTTCCCTTTTTGCAACCTGTAGCTGGAGAGAAAAAGAGATGAGAAGTTAAAGTGAACCCTGATACTGGACAGCAATCGAAGTCAACTTCTCCAAATACTGGAGGCTAGAAACGAGACAGGGATAGAAGAGATGGTACCATTAATCAATACCATTGCCCTGGTCACCGGAGCGAGTCGTGGTGTGGGCAAGGGAATAGCCCTGGGTTTAGGCGAAGCGGGAGCGACTGTCTACGTGACAGGGCGCACCAGTGAGCAACACTCCAGCCCGTACTCGGGAAGCATTGAAGCAACTGCTGCTGAGGTCACGTGCCTCGGTGGCCGGGGCATCTCTGTTTGCTGTGATCATCGTAACGATACGGAAGTGGAAGCACTCTTTGCGCAAATCCAGGCAGAGCAGGGGCGACTGGATCTCCTGGTGAATAACATCTGGGGCGGCTACGAGCAGATGAGCGAAAATGGCGAGTGGACGTGGGAGCGCCCCTTCTGGGAGCAACCTGTGTGGCGCTGGGAGGCGATGTTTCATGCCGGGGTTCGTGCCCATTTCATAGCAAGCCGTTTGGCCGCCCCGCTTATGATCAAGCAGCGGAGTGGTCTCATGGTCACCATCTCCTTTTGGGCAGCTCAAAAGCATATGGGGAAATCTTATCTATGGGATGGCCAAAGCAGCAACCGATAAATTTGCAGCGGATTGCGCTGAAGAGCTACGTCCCTATGATGTCGCTAGCGTTGCTCTATATCCCGGCCTGGTACGGACAGAAGCAGTCATGGCGAATGCCGAATGGTTAGATCTCAGTAATTCCGAAATCGCCCCAATTTGTCGGACGAGCGGTTGCCGCTTTAGCGAGCGATCCGGCCAAAATGCAGCGATCCGGCACCATCCTGTTAACTTCACAACTTGCCCAAGACTACGGGTTTGTGGACATTGATGGAAAAATCATTCGCCCCCTTACTCTCGCGGAAGCCTAGCAGTCAGACTACAAGGAGATCATTCAGAGACAGGTGCGGTTAGCCTGCGCCTGTCTCTGAATGAAACTTTCTGCCAGAGGACAATCGTGGAAACACTCATATTAAGAAAAGGCTTTTCCTGAAAAAATAAGAGATCGGAGTTTCTATTATATGGCTGACGAAGCTGCTTCCCTACGCACAGTGCAGCATATTGCGCAAACGATCCGAGAGAATGTCGCACGTGTCATTGTAGGCAAAAGCGAGGTAATCGATCTGCTCCTGGTGGCATTATTGAGCGATGGGCATGTATTGATCGAGGATGTACCGGGCATGGGAAAAACTGTATTGGCGAAGGCGTTGGCGCGTTCTCTGGGGGCTACTTTTCAGCGTGTCCAGGGCACTCCCGATCTGTTACCTACCGATATTATCGGAGTGAGCTATTTTGATCAGCGGCGCAATGAGTTCGTATTTCGGCACGGTCCCGTCTTTGCGCAGATATTGCTGGTGGATGAAGTAAATCGTACGACACCACGTACGCAAGCAGCGTTATTGGAAGCTATGGCTGAGCGGCAGGTGACGGTTGAGCGCGATACGCTGGCTTTACCACGACCGTTTCTGGTGCTGGCGACGCAAAATCCCATTGAGTTAGAGGGAACGTTTCCATTGCCCGAAGCTCAATTAGATCGTTTCTTGCTGCGTATTCAGGTTGGATATCCTTCTTTAGATGAAGAGGAGACTATTCTACATCGTTTCAAGCAGGAGGAGCCGTTGGAGTCTTTGCAGACTGTGATGAGTGCCGAGCAGCTTCTTACGTTGCAGAATAGAATACGCGAGGTGCGCTGGCAAACGGAGGTTGAGCGTTACCTGCTGGCAATTGTGCGTGCCACTCGTGAGCATGATGCGGTACAACTTGGTGTCAGTCCGCGTGGAACCCTGGCGCTCTATCGTGCGTGTGAAGCATATGCGGCGCTTCAGGGACGTGATTTTGTAGTGCCAGACGATGTGAAATATCTTGCGCCAGCGGTTCTGGCCCATCGCTTATTGACGACAACGCGTACACGTATGCGTGGTAAACGAACCCTGGAGATCATCGACGAGATTTTACGCTCTATTGCTGTGCCCGTTGAGACGATTGCTCTTCCACCCGCAAGAGAGTGAGCACTGCTATGAAAACGGATTTTTCCCCTCTTGAATATGATGTGGAGATGCTCAAAAAACGTCGTGCATGGTATGTGCTGGCGCTTGTGCTTTTTTTATTGAGCCTGCCATTGCAGCAGCCCCTCCTGTTTCTGGCATCTCTCTTTATACTCATGATCGGGCTGGTACCTGACCTGTGGTATCGGCAGGGATTACGTCACTTGCTTGTGCGCCAGCAGGTGAATCAACGTCATCTCTTTTTGGGTGAAGATGTAATTCTTTCCGTGATTATTGAGAATCAGAAATTGTTGCCGCTGCCCTGGCTAGATGTGGAGAATAAGATCACGCCACCACTTGCCATCCTTTCCAGTCGGGTGCGGCTTTTGCAAAAGACCGAACAAGATACGCTCATGAGCACCTGGTTGTTGTGGTCGTTTCAACGCGTCACCCGTCGTTATCGGATACGTTGTGATACACGTGGGCTGCATGTCTTTGGACCAATGAGATTGAGGTGCAGCGATCCTTTTGGTTGGCTGGAGACTGAGATTACGTTGCCTGCTGGCGAGGTGCTGCTGGTGTATCCACTCGTAGCCCCGCTGGAAACGTTGGGTCTATCATCGATACACCCATTTGGTGAGTATGCATCGCACAGGCGTTTGCTTGAAGATCCATTGCGCGTGGTTGGTGTGCGTGACTATTTACCAGGTGATGACCCACGTCGTATTCACTGGAAAGCAACTGCCCATTCAGGCGTTTTACGCAGTAAAGTCTATGAACCGGGCAGCATGCGCCGTTTGCTGCTGTTGCTGGATGCCTGGAACTATTCTGATGAAGCAAAGGGAAGCGATATTGAGCTGCAAGAATTGACGATTACAACGGCGGCTTCACTGGCCGTGTGGGCGCTTGAAGAAGGCTACCAGGTGGGATTGTTGGCCAATTGTGCTGTCGCGCTGTCTCCACTTGAAGATATCTCGCATGATGGAATACAGCAGGAGGAGCGGAAGGTGGAGAAACTGATGACGACAGAGATCTCTGCTCCTGTGACGCGTATACCTTTCTCTTTAGATACTGAGCAGCATGATCGCCTGCTCTCAACTCTGGCGCGGCTGGTTCCGCGTTACAATACCACGATTGAGCGTGTCATTGATACGGAAGAGCGCATGTTTCCACTGGGCACAACCATTGTATTGATCAGCGCGATAAATACGCTCAATGAAGCAACTGTGGAGCGCTTGCTGGATCTGCGTATTGGTGGCGCGGCCATTCACCTGGTATTGACGGGCAATGAAGACGAACTGAAGACTGATCTCTATGATCTGGCAGTACATTATCCAGGAGGAAAGGAGAAATGGCGTGAACTCATCGCAACCGTCAAAAACGGACCGCGAGATGTTGCCGGCACCAGTTCGACCAGCCTTCAACTGGATTGAGGTCTTCGCAATTCCGGTGTCTGCAAATATCATGGAGACGCAACCAATTGTGTTGCTACTGTTTTTTCTGGCAGTTGTCTTTGCAGGTGCTGGTACTCCTGTGCCATTGGGTGAGGCAGGTATTACTTTGCTCCTGTTGGGGTTGCAATGGTGGGCCATGTTTATCAATTATCGCTTACGTCAGGGAATGGAACAGAGAACAGCTACTATCCTGCATGTGTCAGGTGTCGTTTTTGCGTTTGGACTGGCGCTATTGACCAATCTGACGACCTTCGACTTGCCTATGATTATAGTAATTGCAGGCCTGGTCATTTTTTGTTGGAAGCGTGGCATAGATAAGGCGAAGGAAGGATTATATGATGAGCAACTGATTTTCGTCTTTAAATTGGGGGTGGGAATACTCCTGGTTGTGCTTACCTTAAGTGTCCTCTCTCCAAATGGACCATTGCAGTATGCCTCCGTAACATTGGGCTATGCTCTACCGCTTTTTTTCTTGAGTGGCTTAATCGCTCTGTCGTTTATGCGCGTGAGTATGATCAGGCGTGAACATGCTCGCCAGGGAATTCCGCAAGCGAATTCGACTTCGTGGCTGGCTTGTGGCTTTAACCTTTCTCTGGGGAGTACTGGTCGTTGGGGCGCTCGCGCTCGAAACGTTCTCGTTTCGCGTTATTCAGGAGGTGGTGCTTCCGCTCTGGAATATTCTTGCCTTCATTGTTGCCTGGATTATTTATGCTATTTTTTGGCTGATGCTGGTTATTTTTCAATTCCTTGACTCTCTGTTCCATTTTAAACCTGCAACTGAAAAGATGCCTCAGGCACCAACACAGCATACCACCAATTCAAATGTGCCTCCTGGCATGGAGCCTTTTCCAGCGTGGCTACTTCTTCTCGGGCGTCTTTTCCTGCTAGCTCTTGTGCTGCTTGCGCTCATCGCGCTTTTCCGCGCAATTCTGCTTCGTGTACGTCCGCGTTTAGAGCAAGATAGCGAGGAAGAGATACGCGAGACATTATCGATGCGTACTATTCTGAGAGAACGTCGGCAAGAGCGCAAATCTCTGGCCCAGCGGAAAGAAGAAACGCTGTTGGACGTGCTTGATTCTGGCTCTGTGCGTGCGCATTATCGAGAACTGTTGCAAGAGATGGCGGAGCACGGAGAGCATCTGAGCAGACGACCTGAGGAGACGCCCATGGAGTATCAAAAGCGCCTTCTTGCCATGATGGGAACGTCTTCTGATGATACGAGACAAGGCGATGAGGCATCAGATCGGGAGATGCTGGCCGATCTAACACGTGCATATATAAATGAGCGTTATGGGGAAAGGCAGGTTGAATTGCAGCCGCTTGACGGCCCTGGCTGGATCTTGCGGATGGCAGAGCGCCTGGGTAGACATACCCACATGGGCTTGTAAACGGCGCCCCTACAGTTGGGGTCCGAGCGGAAAGGCAACCCGTTTCCCTATGGCTCAACCGTAGGGGCGCCGTTTATAATCCCGTGTGCGTGTTCAATCGACGAACGAACGAATAGCCTGTATGGGTCCAGGTTCGATGCCGAAACCGATGGTATAGTGATTTAGCGTTGGAAAATTCACATAACGACAATTTTGAATGTTGTGCTGAATAGCCTGCGCATCCTTCTCGCTCAAGAGCTGATCGTTGTCAGAGAGCAGGCCCTGGCCTGCACGGAGCAAGAGCGTTGGAACCGTCACATGCGCCCATTGCTCTTCGGGTAGTGCCTCGTTTACGTGCTCAGCTTCTTCGAATAGAGCCTGGCGATAGACTTTGCTGACGACCGAGCCATCATCATTTGTGATGACATCATGTTTGAAGTAGGTATCGATATACTCATTCCAGTATGGTCCCAGAAAAGGAGCTGCTTTCAGGCGGTCGGTGTATTCTTTGAACGATGGGACGGGAGTGCCAAGGCGACTGATAGAAGCTTTTAACCAGCCAGGTTGTTCGTCGAAGGTCCTCCAGGGCAGAGGAGCACCGGCATCGATCAATATCAGCTTGCTTAACTTTGTGGGATAGTGAGCGGCAAAATAGAGGGAGATGAGCGCTCCAAGCGAGTGTCCAAGCACTATGGGGCGTTCAAGTTCCAGTTCATCGATCAGAGCTGCCAGATCGGCTGCATAAATGGGGATGCGATAGCCATTTTCAGGTTTATCGCTATCGCCGCGTCCACGTAGATCGTAAGCGATGACGCGATGATTTTTAGCCAGGTCATCGGCCAGAGCCTGGAAGTATAGCGCATTGGCGGTCAGGCCGTGCGTGCAGATAATAGGGGTACTCTGTGTGCCCCATTGAACATAATGGAGTGTAATATCGTCTGCGATAACGAATTCGTCACGCACCGGTTGAATCAACATAATTTCTCTCCTCTTCTTGAAACAACTGCCACTTTTCCTGTAATGCTCGAATAAATGGTCCACCGCGTTCCTGGCGTTGGCGTGGTGGGAGCCAGGCCGTTTGTTTGTTGTGTGCCAGTGCGGCTTGCCAGAGTACATTCTGAATGATGTGCTGGTAAGCATCCTGCCTGGGCGCAAAGAGAAACGCGTTATGGATATCCTCCAGATAGAAGTACTGTCCGTGGGTGGTATACCATGTGCGAATGTCCTCCTGCGAAGAGATGTGTAGTTCATGCAGATGAGTGGAGGGATCGTAATGTGTTTCTCCGAACGGGAAGCAGTGCAGATGAGCATGAAAGACGGTCTGTCGGAAAATGCCATGTTCCCAGAAGACGGGTTGCTCGTAATATCGAACAAAAAAGCGCTGCACCTCGTGTTTGAGTGCGAACAGTTCATCATCCAGGGTAGCGGGAACAGCTCCGTAGCAGGCATAGTGATTGCGGGGGGCGATCAGCATATGGCCAGGTACCAGGGGAGCGTGGTCAGCAATAATGCGAAAGGCGCGAGTCTCTTTAAGAATGTAGTTGGTGATAGAACTGCGCTGGCAAAATGCGCAGTTGGGATCGAGGGTTTCGATCTCTGGAGAGACACGGCTCTCGCTTTGCATGCAATTGACTCCTTGTTTATGCGTAGACCTGACATCCTCATTGCTTTTGAGTATAGCTCAGGGACAGGTGTTTCGCAAGTTGAGTGCGCAGAGCAATAGGGGTAGATTGGGCGTGCCCATTTGACTCTCTCCCCGACAGAAAATGTGTTCCAGGGAAAAATGGGGGGATATGTGTGGTTCACGGGCTTATTCGCTCCGCTCATCGCGCCCCTACGATGGAATGCACGAGATGCAAATCCGTCAAAAGAGATGGTGACCCACTCGTAGGGGCGCGATGAGCGGAGCGAATAAGCCCGTACGCTGCTACGAACTAGCCAGATTGACGTAATCTTGAGAAAGGTCTTTCACAGGTGAAATCATTTTTTGTGCAACCAGGAATTGTTCCATAGATTGCCAGGTTGCGCTATCATTAGTGCCGAGCGGACCACTTCCTTGCCAGATTGGAATTGTTGCCTTCAGCTCGTTCATGGCCTGAGCCTGGGTGGAGCTGGTCAGAGTGGGAATGTAGGTCTTACTGATCGTAAGAGCGGAAGAGGGGTCGGCGATGACGTCCTGCAATCCTTTAAGCGTTGCCTCTACAAAGCCTTTGACCATTGCGGGCTGGCTATGGTATGTATCTTCAGTTGTGATGATGCCATTTGAGACGAGCGGCTGGTAATCGGAGACGTTAAAGGTATGCACGGGAAAGCCGCGTTCGGGCAGTTCGAGAGCCTCGTTATTCGAGTAGCCCATGACAGCATCGACTTTGTGGCTGATGAGGGCGGCGACCTGCGTGAAGCCGATGGATTGTAATTTCACATCGGAGAGTTTCAGGTGTGCGCTATAAAGAAGGGCCAATAGCCCTGTATAGGTTGAGCCATATGCACCAGGGATACCGATGGTATGTCCTTTGAGATCGGCCAACGTCTTGATAGATGAGTCAGAAGGAACGATTAGGCTCACAGGATATTTTTGGAAGATGGTTGCAACATCTACGGCTGGAACATTTTTGTCACGGGCGGCTAGCAGTTCATCGCCACCTGCGAAAACGAAGGTGTTGCGACCAGCGACCATTGAGCCAAAGAGATCGGGTACGATGCCGTGATTAAAAGTAACATTGAGTCCTGCGGCGCTATAGTAGCCTTTGCTCTTCGCCACGTAAAAGGGAGCGAACTGCACGTCGGGGATATAGCCGAGCCCAATAGTGAGATTTTTTGTTGGGGCCGGGGTGGAAGGACCTATATGTGCAGAGTTTGTGCTCCCCCCACAAGCCGTTAGCAGCAGGGTCAGAAGGACCAGCGGAGACAAAAAGGACAACAACGTAGATGAACGATGACGTCTGGACATCGATGTATTTCTCCATTCGTATGTTTAGGAAGCTTTTTGGCTTGCGAGACTAGTACACTGCCTCTGCTACTTTTGTTAGCAACCAGGTGATTCCATAATACAGAGCTGCCAATGCTGCCAGCACCAGGATGGTGGCGAACATGAATGGCGTATTAAACTGATTTTTTGCCATCAATACCAATGTTCCCAGGCCAGAGCTACCACCACCAACGAACTCTCCTACCAGCGCGCCCACGATTGAGAGGGTGAAGCCGGTGCGAATCGCGGCCAGGATAGCGGGCAGGGCGAGGGGAAACTCGATGTGGGCGATGAGAGACCAGCCGGAGGCTCCCTCGACGCGAGCAGCATCTGTCAGTGAAGAATCAATTGTACGCACACCCAGAATGGTATTCACGATGATCGGAAAAAACACGACCAGTGTGCATACGAGCATATTGGGGAGCAGCCCATAGCCCAACCAGAGCGAAAAGAAAGGCGCGATGACAATGGCTGGAATAGCCTGACCAGCAGCTACATAGGGATGAAGCGTGATCGCGAGCAGGCGCGATTTCGCCAGTCCATAGCCCAGTGGAAGCGCAATAGCCAGAGCCAGCAAAAAGCCGAGCACGCTTTCCTCAATGGTGACCAGGGCATTGCTCAGCAGTACGCCGGATGTCAGGCCAGCGGATAGACTGGAGAATACCTCAGCGGGCGTGGGTAGAAACAGGTCTGGTACGTGTCCGGGCATGGTAATAAAGTACCAGACTACTAAGATGAGCCCGGCCAGTACAAGGGACGGAATTGCCGAGAGCAGGCGAGTTGATCTCGGTGGAGAAGTACGCCTCTGGCCTGGCACATTCTGCTGTATGTTCCCATCCTCAGGAGGTGAGATGGGCAGCTCTGTACTGGCGCGTACGGAAGTGGAAGAATGCGGAGAAAAAGAAGCGTTCTTCCTGGTAGATGTTGTGACACTCATTAACATCCCTCTTAGTCATAGATCTACTGACGGCAGCATGCGAGCAAAGAGAACCGTCAATGTAAGTGACTCGGGGAGGCATGTAAGGGAGACGAACGAAGATCATGAAGAGCACTCTCGCTCGTTAGAGCGTAGAGAGCTACTGCCTGTTCTATGTGAGTATACGAAAGGTAGAACTCACATAGAACAGGATATCATGGCCTACATACCAACCTTCTCCCATCCGGACTGTACCGTCGGCTTCGGAATCGCACCGAATCCTATCCTCAGCAGCGAAGAGACGCTGGCGAGAGACTCGCGGGCTTGGCCTGTATAATACGTATACAGGCGACACCGCCGGTCGGGAATTGCACCCTGCCCCGAAGGTCTTCATAGAGAAAGTATGCCACAAAGTGGAGGCGAGATGCAAGTATTTCACTTACAAATTTTTAGTTGCTAATGATAATCGCCTCTTCTGCCACGGGAAACAGGGGTAGGGGCATCACCTTGCATGCGCACGTTCCCCAATGAGCTATGTTCCTGAGCGTGTGCATGCAAGGTGATGCCCCTACCCCTGTTTCTGCAAAATCCCCCCTAAAGGAGGAATACTCTTCAAAAGGTACTTGTTGACAAAGGAAAAGACTGATCATAGCTCTACCCGTTTACCTTTCTATCGAAAGTAGTTTACAAATCTAATTGTTGCTGAGCAAAAATGCCGTTGAAAGAATACCTTTACTTATCAGAGGCTCTTTAGCGAAATACCCCTTTACAACTTTCCAATTATGTTATACAATTGTAATGAAGGTAGACTTGCGTATTCTTCTACTAGTGCTTATGCATGATGTACACTGCCAGTTTTGTCTGGGTGTAGTTGTCCATAATACGCAAAGTATAGTTGCCTGAAAAAGGGGTGAAGCACATGAGCGATCTTTTGACTGTATCGGAAGTTGCTGATATTCTTCGTGTGGATGACACCACGGTACGCCGTTGGGTGAAACAAGGGGTGTTAGAGGCTGTTGTATTGCCACATGTGAATGAGCGGCAGGCATACAGAATTAAGCGTGAGACATTAGACAAGTTACTTGGTGAGAGCAATCCGTCTCAGCCAGCAGCCCAGGCGAGCCGGTAGCCCATCAGGGGTTCAGGGATGCGTTCTGTTTCAAATGGTGAACCCGCATGCTGTATTCTTTACAGTGTGCGGGTTTTTTTGTTGTGGAGCTTGTTGTCAATTTTCTTGCAGGCCCATGAGCAAGCAACCGATCATAGTCAGGTTCTTTGTGAGGGCAATACTTCCCTTTTTGCAGCATTGGTTTGTAGAGGATATAATAGGACGCGAGGAGGTGCGATGAATACAGAATTACGAATTATACCTGTTGCTGGTATCGGTGAAGTTCTGCAGGGAGCTGATCTGGGCTATAGTATATATGAAGCGTTACAGCGTCAGCATCTGAGGGTGGAGCGCGGAGATGTATTCATTGTGACGCAGAAGATTGTCTCTAAAGCCGAAGGACGCATCGTGGATCTCGCTGAAATAGAAGCATCGGAGTTTGCACGGGCATTTGCGCTGGAAAACGGGAAAGATGCGCAGCATGTCGAGGTCGTTTTGCGTGAGAGCAAGCGTATTGTACGTATGGATCATGGTGTGCTGATTAGCGAGACGCGGCACGGCTTTATTTGTGCCAACGCGGGCGTGGACGAGTCAAATGTCAATGGTCGACGTGAGCTAGCGCTTTTGCCGGTTGATCCCGATCGTTCAGCGCGGGAATTACGTGCGCGATTACGACAACTAGTGGCTGGAGAGGAAAAGGATATCGCGGTGATTATTTCGGATACGTGGGGGCGTCCCTGGAGGAATGGGCAGGTAAATATGGCAATTGGCGTAGCGGGAATGGAAGCGATTATTGATTATCGAGGGCTGCTTGATCCCTATGGATATGAACTGCAAGCCAGCGCTATTGCTGTCGCGGATGAGCTGGCGGCGGCGGGTGAACTGGTGATGGGTAAGATAGATCAAGTGCCGGTTGCTCTAATTCGCGGCTATACCTATATTCCTGCTTATGGGGATGGGCGTACATTGATACGAGATAGCGCAACCGATATGTTTCGCTAGTGTTTTGTGGGAAAAGGTAACGTTCTATCGTGACAATACACTCAGATATCCGGCAGGCGACCATTCCTGCACGTACCAACGATCTCGCTACCCTTTTGTGCAGTCGGCGTAGTGTACGCAAATACCTGTCTCGCCCTGTTACACGCGAACAGCTTGAGCAGATAGTAGAGGCGGCCCGCTGGGCACCATCGCCACATGGTCGTCAACCCTGGCGTTTTGTGGTGCTGACACGGCAAGAAGCCAAAATGCAACTGGCTGAACGCATGGGGGAGAACTGGCGCAGCAATCTTGAGATGGATGGTCAGGCAAGCGAGATTGTGAATGTTCGGCTGGAGAAGTCTATGCAGCGTATCCTCACCGCGCCAGCGCTTATTATTCCATGCCTGTACCTTGAAGATATGGATCGTTATCCAGATGAGAAACGGCAGGCAGATGAGACGACGATGGCGATTCAGAGTCTGGGAGCAGCGATCCAGAATATGCTGCTGATGGCGTATGATCTGGGTCTGGATGGTGGCTGGATGTGTGCGCCACTATTTTGTCCTGAGGTCGTGTGCGCGGCTTTGGAGCTGGATGTACACCTGATTCCGCATGCACTTATTACGATAGGGTATGCTGCGGCTGATCCGCAGCGTCGCGAACGTCTCCCATTGGATCGTCTTATTGTACGTTTTGATTGAGGGTTGGAAAATATGATTGTAGTTCTCGCCGGAGGAGTCGGAGCGGCACGTTTTTTGCAAGGGATCGTACAGGTTGTGCCTCAAGAAGAGATCACGGTAATTGTGAATACTGGCGATGATCGAGATTTCTACGGATTGCACGTTTCGCCCGACAGCGATATTGTGATGTATACGCTCGCTGGCATGGTAGATGAAAAGCAGGGCTGGGGTATCCGCAACGATACGTATAACACGATGCAACAACTTACCAGGTATGGAGATGAAGATTGGTTTCTGCTTGGTGATCGTGACCTTGCCACGCATATTCATCGTACCAGTCTGCTGCGCCAGGGCAAAACGCTCAGCGAGGTGACCGAGAATTTGCGGGTACAGCTTGGTCTACAACTGCGTATTTTGCCGATGAGCGATCAGCCTGTGAGTACACATATTCAAACGCCCGCAGGCTTGTTGCATTTTCAAGAATATATGGTCAAACGTCGTTGTGCTGACGACGTACAGGATGTGTTATTTGTGGGATCCAGTGCGGCGAAACCTGCTCCTGGCGTACTGGATGCGCTCAAGCAAGCCTCTGCAATATTGATAGCGCCGAGCAATCCCATTGTAAGCATCGGGAGTATTCTAGCGATACCAGGCGTTCATGATACGTTGCACGAGGCGCAGGGGATGATCGTTGCCGTAAGCCCAATTGTGGGTGGCGCTCCGATTAAGGGACCGGCGGACAAACTTATGCGAGGCCTGCACATGGATGTATCTGCGCTTGGTGTTGCACGCTGCTACCGGGATTTTCTTGATGTTATGATTATTGACGAGCAGGACGCTCACCTTACTGAGGCGATAGAAGATCTGGGAATTCCTACTATGGTTACGAACACAATTATGAGTGATAGTGCGGCGAAAGTTGCTCTGGCCCGCGAGGTTTTGCAGGCAGCCGGTTTGAATTTCTCACTCTAAAGGTGAAGCTTGCATGGCTCGATCCATGTTTTCAGGTACATTTTATGCATAGAGCTTTGATTCCAGTTAAAGCATTGAATGAGGCGAAAAGTCGTCTTGCCGCTTCCTTGACACAGGAGCAGCGTAAAACGTTAGTACTCGATATGCTCCATCATGTTATTGCAACATTGCTTGCCAGTGATGTGCTTGCAGGAGTAACCGTTGTCAGCCCCGATCCGCTTGTCTTAGCAAAGGCCGAGACGTGGGGAGCTCGTGCACAGGTGGAGGAAGAGTATGGACATAATCCAGCTCTCCATGCAGCGGCGTTGAGAGAACTGGCAACTGGTGCAACTGCGCTGCTAACTATCTCTGCTGATCTGCCTTTGCTTCACCCACGCGATATTCAGGGGATGGTTGAACAGTCAAGGCTTTATGATGTCGTGCTGGCACCTTCGTGGGAGGGGACGGGTACGAATGCGTTGCTTGTGCGGCCACCGCTGGCTCTGCCGTATCTCTTTGGGCCTGGCAGTTTGCAGAGCTATCTCGCTGAGACAAAAAAGGAGGGCTTGAGGAATGTGCTATACAATAGTATCGGTATGGCGTTAGATGTTGACACTATTGATGATGTGGAGATGTTTCATTGTTACGAGACCGAGGGGAAGGCTATGTATGCCTCATGCTATACAGAAGCGGTTCTTTCTTCTTGAGGAAAATTGTGCTGAACGCAGGTGGGAGCGCACGTAAGGTGATGCCCCTACCTGCGTTCCTGATATCACGAGAGCATTGCAATCTGTTGACCTGCGAGCAAGAACGCACCGACGCCATACGCGGCGGTAGATTGCGGAGTCACGGGTTGACCTGATGAGGGACGGTCGCCGGTTGGCTGAACGTAGCCGAGGGAGCCATTGGGTTGAATTGCAACGTTGACTAATCCGTTCCATGCGCGTATCACGACAGGAAGATAGGTAGCGTGGTCGAGAATTCCCTGGTTTAGTCCCCATGCCATTCCGTAGACGAAGAACGCAGTGCCACTGGTTTCTGGTCCTGGATAGTCTAACGGATCGCCTAGATCGACGTTCCAGAAGCCGTCTGAACGCTGTACGCTAGCGAGTGCAGCGGCCATATTTTTAAATGTCGTGAGGTACTCCTGGTAGTGAGGATCTGAAGTTGGGAGTGCTGCAAGAACTTTAGCGTGTGCGGCGAAAGCCCAACCGTTTCCGCGCGACCAGTAGACCTTTTTACCGTGAGGTGAGGTATAGGGAGGAAGGAAGCTGCTGTCGCGGAACTAGAGGTGCGTTTTTGTATCGTACAGACCTGGACCGCCGTCTATGCTCTTCGTGTAGTTGTACAGGCTGTACATTTTGGAGTAGTAGCGGCTGTCGTTGTAGAGAGATCCAAGTTGTGCGAAGCAGGGCATAGCCATATTGAGTGCGTCCACCCACCACCAGTCATTGTTCTTCGTGCTATTCACCATGTTCTGAATGTCGATTGTAATTTGAGCGATAGAAGAAGGATCCTTGTAGATCTGATACAGGCTCAAGTAGACCTGTCCGGATGCTTGCGAATTGGCGTTGCGGGTTGTGTTGCCGCCACTCAATCCGTAGTTGTTCCGTTGGGCCCAGGAGAGGGCATAGTCCAGGTAGCGCTGCACTCCAGTAAGAGAATAGGCAGCCAGGTCGCCAGTGAAGTAGGTTGCATTGAGCCAATCGTTAGTGCCGGGGTTTGTGTTCTGGTTAATCCAGTAGTCGTTGACTGTACGCATAGCTGTCAGGACGCTCTGGCGTGACGGTGGTTGAAGTAGACGCGAACTGGCAGAAACAATTCTTGCGTTTGAAATGCCTGCTACGGCACAGGCAGTGGTAAGCGCTCCAGCAAGGAAATATCTCCGCTTGATGTGAAATGGGGCTGGAGAGCCGTTAGAGGTGGCAAACCAATGTTTAATGGACATCCTTGTCTCCCTTTGCTTTGACATGTAGACGGAATGTTTCATAAACAGTTTCTGCATCTATTCTTGTGAGCATGGATCCATCATGCTCTACAAGGAGGCATCGCATATGAAATGAGTCTCAACGTCAGTTTGATAGAAATGGTTTCTGCTCTTTTTACACCAGGGATCGAGAATTGTCAAGGGCTGTATCATGATAGCTCTCTGTCCATTTCTACGTTGGTGTTGCGGAATAGGTCAGGTAAAGACCATCAGGTTCTGTATGTACATTGGACACACAATAATTGAAGCCTGGAGGCAGTCCGGTAGGTTTCATTTGCATCTGATTATTAATCTGCCCCTCAAATGATTGTGCAAAGTTTGTAATAGGAAATCCTTGCAGGTCTGCCTGAACTACGCGCAGGTGTAACTCGCAGGAACTGATATAGGGCTGGAGTGACAGTGAGAGCTGACGCGTTGTACTGATACCCAATATGCTGAATTGAAGGTTGGCTGTAATCACCATCGGTCCGTTGTGGGTAAACGAGACCTGGGCATCCGAGAACTGGCCCACTGGTAGGCTCGACGCATTCATATTTTTCTGTACGACCTGAGTCATGTAGGCAGTTTTTGTCTCCACCAGGATAGCTCCCGTGGCAGTAGATGATGAAGACGCTACTGGTTGTGTATTGCCGCTGGCAAAAAACAGGATATAGCCAGACACTCCTGCGAGTGTGACGAGGACACCAACAAGAAATGCAACAATAAAGAGGATAACGCGGCCTGCTGAGCGCGGCTTGCGTCTATAGAGTTCGGGGCCGCTAGTAGAAGGAAGCTTTGCAGGCGAATTAAGATTAGTGGTCGTCTGATCTGAGAAATCCATATTTATCCTCCTGATGAAAGAAATTGAACCCATCTATAGTTAGAACGAGGGGACTCTCTAAAAGGCACAAAATTTTGTAATGCAGGTATAATGATGTAAATATGCTAAAAATAGTATACATTTTTTTGAGCGCCTTGTCTGTAAGCTTTTGTATAATGAAAGTGTGAGCGTTGTTACATCTGGATTTGTAAAGAGAAGGGATGGGCTTATAAATCGCATGCCCACGCGAGGAGATCTGTTTTCGGTGTTGAGTATTTGTGCATGATGCACAAGGAAGAGCAGGTAACTTTTGGATAAAGTGACTGTAGTATCACATCCATAAGAATCATATTATAAATAAAGGCATAAAACTCAGCTTATTGCTGAGCATAGTAAGTGTATCATATACATATATTGCCGACAGGATTTGGGGCAATGCATGCCAGAACAGCCAGCAATGAAGCCGGGATAGACGTAAGAGGAGAGTAATACACATGACGCCAGAGGAAGTCTTGAAATTTGCCACGGAGAACGACGTCAAAATGGTAGACTTGAAGTTTACCGACTTGCCGGGTTCCTGGCAGCACTTTAGTATCCCCCTACACAATCTTGAAGTGGATTCGTTCGCTGAAGGCATCCCATTTGACGGTTCCAGCATTCGTGGTTTCCAGAGCATTGAAGAGAGCGATATGCTGATCCTCCCCGATCCTGAGACGGCGCTTTTAGATCCCTTTACCGCCACTCCTACCCTTAGTCTAGTCTGCGATATTGCTCATCCAGGAGCGGCGGGAACACAGAAGCGCTATAGTCGTGACCCACGCTATATTGCGAAAAAAGCTGAAGAGTACTTGCGTAGTAGCGGCCTTGCCGACACCTGTTATTTTGGCCCTGAAGCAGAGTTTTATGTTTTTGACCAGGTAAGTTATGCATCAACCGACAACAAGCAGTATGTAGAGGTAGATTCTGACGAAGCACACTGGGGCAGTGGAAAAGCTGTCAATCATGACGGATCACGTTCACTCGGCAATCTGATGCGTGTGAAAGGCGGCTACTTTCCTGTTGCTCCTAGCGATACATTACAGGATCTGCGTACTGATATGGTACTGAAACTCGAAGAGGTAGGTATAGAGATTGAGGCGCAGCACCACGAAGTAGGCGCGGCAGGTCAGTGTGAAATTGACGTGCGCTTCGATACGCTGGTCAAGATGGCAGATAAGATGCTGCTCTACAAGTATATTGTGAAGAACACAGCACGGAAGGCAGGCAAGACGGTTACTTTCATGCCTAAGCCAGTTTACGGCGACAATGGTTCTGGTATGCACACACACCAGAGCCTGTGGAAAGAAGGTAAAGCATTATTCTTTGATGCTGATGGATATGCTGGACTTTCACAGATGGCGCGATATTATATTGGTGGTGTTCTCAGCCACGCACCGGCTTTGCTGGCAATCGCAGCTCCGACCACCAACAGTTACAAGCGTCTGGTTCCAGGCTTCGAAGCTCCCGTCAATCTGGTTTTCTCAAAGGGCAACCGTAGCGCAGCAGTACGTATTCCCATAACCCAGAGCCCCAAGGCCAAGCGTGTTGAGTTCCGTTCTCCCGATGCGGCTGCCAATCCATACCTGTTGTTCTCCGCGCTCCTGATGGCGGGTATTGATGGCATTAACCGCGAGATCGAGCCCAGTGAGCATGGTTATGGTCCAGTTGACCGTGACCTCTATAGTCTATCGGTAGAAGAACTGCGCGAGATTCGTTCCGTTCCCGGTTCGCTGCATGAGTCCCTGGATGCGCTGGAAGCTGATCATGCCTTCCTTTTAGAGGGTGGCGTTTTCACCGAAGACGTGCTTGAGAAGTACATTGCCTTCAAGCGTGACCAGGCGAATGAGATTAACTTGCGCCCGGTACCGATTGAGTTTTCTCTGTACTATGATGTCTAGTATAAACCGCTACTTCTAATAGAAAACTAGAAAGCCGCTACTTCACAGAACGTGAGTAGCGGCTTTTTCTATAAGGGAAAACACGGAGAATGTAGGCAGGTGTGTATTGCGTAATTAAGAAGAAAAAGATTTTGATAGGGAAAACACTTCCAATTTTGCTTAATATACATTATACTATTCTAGTGCTAATATTGAGAGAGAGGAGAGATGACAACGCTGGCAAAAGTGTGTTATAGTTAGAAGATCATAAGTAGTTATAGTATTCGATTAACGGAGACTGAAACTCATGCAACCACTCGTCGATAGTTATGGACGCCGCATCAAAAGTATGCGTATCTCTGTCACCGACAAATGCAACTTCCGCTGTACGTATTGTATGCCTGCAGAGGGTCTGCCCTGGCTCAAGAAATCTGAGATTCTTTCGTACGAGGAGATAGAACGCGTTGCGCGTGTTGCAGTTGGTATTGGTATCGAGCAGATACGGCTTACGGGCGGCGAACCTCTGGTCAGACGAGATGTAGCGGAACTGGTACGCATGCTCTCGGGAATCGAAGGTTTGCGTAGCTTAAGTATGACGACGAATGGCATTCTCCTGAGGCAACTGGCCAGCAAGCTTGCAGAGGCAGGACTGACGCGGATCAATGTAAGCCTTGATTCGCTGCTGCGCGAAAAGTTTGCTCAACTGACAAGGCGTGATCAGCTTGATCGTGTTCTGGAAGGACTTGAAGAGCTGGAAAAGTATCCTTCTATCCATCCAATCAAAATTAATGCCGTGGCCATGCGCGGCTTTAGCGAAGACGAAGTGCTGGATTTTGCCCATCTGGCACGGCGCAAAGCCTATTCCGTACGCTGGATTGAGTTTATGCCTCTCGACGCCGATCAGATCTGGCGCAAAGAGGATATTCTAACGGGTGGAGAGATCCAGGCAATCATTGAAGCTGCTTATGGACCCCTGGTACCGATTAAGACAGGCGATCCCTCCGAGACGGCCCGTCGCTATACCTTTAGCGATGGTGTTGGAGAAGTTGGCTTTATCAACCCTGTCAGTGAACCTTTCTGCGCATCTTGTGACCGTATTCGTCTCACCGCCGATGGTCAATTGCGTACCTGCCTCTTCGCCACTGAAGAAACAGATCTTCGTGCCGTGATTCGCTCAACAACAGATGATGAAGTGCTGGCCGAGACCCTGCGCAGCGCCGTCTGGCGCAAAGAATTGAAGCACTACATCGGCGACAAACAATTTAAGCGTGCCAGTCGCAGCATGTCTATGATTGGTGGCTAGCCCGAGACCTCCTGAAACAAGAGGAACACTCAATTTTCTGCACGCACGAATTGCAGGGATTGTCCTTCTCGTACAACTGGATTGACTCCCCTGTAGATAGTGACAACACGTATCTACTCGATCTATGGAGCAGGCGACCAGGCGTACCAGTAGCGAAATATACTTTCAGAAGAGTTACCATAAAACCGAGTAGTCGTTGTTATAGTTAAATAGACAATGTATATGTAGTCCGAGCGGGAATCGTATCAAATGTGCTAGAAGGACTGCTATGTTGTCTAGAGTTCATTTGTATAAAACCAGAAAAGAGGAAATCCGTGGTAAAAGACGATGCGGAACTGCTCACTGTCCGCGAAGTAGCGAGACGATTGCGTGTAGATGACACTACCGTGAGGCGTTGGATTAAGAATGGGGTTTTGGAGGCAATTACGTTGCCCCATCGTGGAAAGCGGCAGGCTTACCGGGTGCGGAGTTCGACGTTAGATGCTTTGCTTGCATCACCACTACCAAAAGAATCTATCAGTCAGTAGATAAGTAGAAGGTCGGTAGTAGCCAGATTGTCTGCAACCTGCTAGACTAATGCAGTGCCCTCAAGTGGGTTAGAAAGAAATGGCTTGTTCTTGCATGTCTCAGGATAGACAGGAAGGCCAAAAAGGTTAATTGAATTACCACTAGTGGAGGAGACTGCTTTGTCTATCATCGATGCTCAATCGCTCTTTCAAGATCTAGATGGAAGAGAGGATGGGGGATTCGCTACTATTCATTCACTGGTCCATGCTACTCCTGGAGGAGTGCCTTACTTACAGACTCCAGGGGTGGTTGTTCTCGCCCGTCCCCAAACGAATCTGGGGGGAATAGCAGGTTTTCTGACAGGATTTGATCCTGCCTTGAACTTCTCTGCATATCTAGATGATCCCACTCCTCTGCCTGATGGTGCTCAACTCTCTAAAGTTGCGGGTCAGTTATGCTATATGAGTTTTGGGCCGAAGCGGTCGATGAACGCCCAGGCGAAGCGTTATTTTGACAACCTCAAGTCGTCTGGTCATGGCTCTGTGTTTGAGCACGCCAATTTTAGCCTGCTTCTCTATGGGATATCGCGCAGCGTTACGCATGAGTTGGTACGACATAGAGCTGGCTTTGGCTATTCGCAACTTAGCCAACGCTTCGTTTCTGGCCGTATGTTGCGTTTTGTTGAGCGTCCTGAATATCGCTCAGATGAGCAGCTTCATGAACAATTTTTGCGTCGTATAGAACGTTCGGCTGACGAATATGCATTTCTTGCCAATCGCCTATTGGAAATGCAGCAGGCAGGTGTGAGTATTCTCAGTGCGGATGCGCGAACTGACTTGCGCAAAAAAGTGCAGCAATGTGCGCGTTCTGTGCTGCCTAATGAGACCGAAGCACCAATTGTGGTCACAGGCAATGGGCGCTCATGGCGTCACTTTATTGAGGCTCGTGCCGATGCTCATGCCGAAGTCGAGATTCGCGAACTTGCCGTGCGTATCTTCCTTTGTCTGCGCCAGGTTGATCCCGTCCTTTTCGATGATTATAGCGTAGAGCTTTTACCGGATGGAACCTATACAGTCAGGACGGAATTCGAAAAGGTGTGAGCGAAGGATCAGGCGCATCCGACTCCCAAAGGGATAGTGGTGGTATGATCAGTATAGTTGTTGCTTATGCTAATGGTCGTGTCATTGGGCGAGGTGGGAAAATCCCGTGGCGTCTTCCCGATGACTCGCGCTATTTTAAACGTATCACGACTGGTCATACAGTGGTAATGGGCCGTAAAACGTTTGAATCCATTGGGCGACCGCTGCCACAACGGAGAAATATTGTACTGACGCGCGGCAATGATATCCATCTTGCTGGCATCGAAGTCGTTCACAGCCAGCAAGAGGTTCTTGCGCTTGATGATGTCTTTATAATTGGCGGTGAAGCCGTCTATAGACAGTTTATCGATGTCGCAGATCGGTTGTATATCACAGTGATTGCACTTGATACTGAGGGTGATACCTTTTTCCCTGCATGGGATCTCCAGGATTTTACGTTGGTTTCTTCACAAGAAGGGACACTTGACGAAAAAAATGTCCTTCCTCATACATTTTACGTGTATCAGCGGAAGAAAATGTATGAACTCTCCGTCGATTGAGGAGAAAGTAGAGACATCTCCTTTTCTCACTGACCTTTTTACAGGGAAAACGAGCAGAACAGGTTGAGGTATTCCTCCTTCATCCCTGATACGATGTAGATTTTTGTCGATGTAATAATCAGATGGTTTTGCTTGACGCGTCTCGTATAGGCAGGTTGTTTTATTGTAAAAGTCTGAGCAGATAAAGGGAGTTGAGTAATGAAAGCATATTTTTATAAAATCTATCAACGGAATGGACTAAAATTACGTCTTTTTCTTGTAGCAATTTTAGGTATCCTGACATTTGTTTCTGGGAGTAATATATCTGTTGCCCTGGCTACCACACTAAAACCTCAAAGTCCATCAGCTTCGGCAAAAAATACGTATGTTCATTTTAGTGGGAATGGAACATTTAGAGTAGGTAAAGATATCCGGTCTGGGACGTATCGCACACGTGTGGCTTCATCAGGTTGTTATTATGCAAGGTTGCGTGGGTTTAGTGGCACACTAAATGATATTATTGCTAATGATTTCACAAATACTCCTGCCATAGTGACTATTGCTGCTAGCGATAAAGGGTTTCAGACAATAGATTGCAGCACCTGGACAAAAGATTTATCAGCGATTACAAAAAACAAGACAACGTTTAGAGATGGGGAGTATATTGTAGGTACTGATATTAAGTCGGGAACCTATCGCACACGTGTGGCTTCATCGGGTTGTTATTATGCACGATTAAGTGGGTTTAGTGCCACTGATAATGATATTATTGCCAACGATTTCGTCAGTGGATCGGCAATAGTGACTATTGCTGCTAGCGATAAAGGGTTTCAGACAATAGATTGCGGCATCTGGACAAACAATTTATCAGCGATTACAAAAAACAAGACAACGTTTAGCGATGGGGAGTATATTGTGGGTACTGATATTAAGCCGGGAACCTATCGTACACCTGGGACCTCATCGGGCTGTTATTATGCACGATTAAGTGGGTTTAGTGGCACTGATAACGATATTATCGCTAACGATTTCGTTAATGGACCAGCAATAGTGACTATTGCTGGTAAAGATAAAGGATTCCAGGCAGCAAATTGTGGCACCTGGAAAAAAGCTTAGCTCTCTTTTTTACAATACGCTGCGATACACACGCATCTCGTCAGGCGTAGTTTCATCGGTTGGGGCTAGTTCACACTTTGCAGCCAGGTGTGGGGAGGCCACATCACTTACAGGCAAAAGTGCTTCGAAATAGACCGGGATGCCAGCCTGTTCAGCTTCGAACTCGAACTCTTCGGCCAGGGCGCGAGCACGATTAAGGGCGCAGATGAGCAGCGCCCGACCGGCATTGCGGCGTCGATGGGCAGGGGCAACTGTTCCCTGACAAAACAGGTGATAGCCTTCCTCATCCTGGCGCACCTGCACAAGCGTATAGCCTATGATTTCGCCCTCAATCCCTTCTAGAGTACCTGCCTGTCCCCAGGTATTTAATTCGTCGTCGTCGTCGGTGATCACAAATGCATTTGAGAGGGCATCTAATTCAGGAGCGGTTAGCCAGGCCGCAAAACTCTCATGAGGCGTTCTACCATCGGCTTGAGCTGCAGGCAGCTCAATTTCTACCAGTGTCGGCATATCTTCATAATGAAATGTACGTATGCGCATGCTTCAGAAATCCTCTCCACCATACATTCAGAAATTGTTAGTTTTCAGTCGCCTTGCTAGCAAACATGTCAATATCATACGATATAACTGTCATCATTCTGCTGACCAGAAATGGCCATCAAGCAACTGAGACGAGACTATACACACCCGGTTCACTCAACAAAGGAGCGCTATCTTGTCCGACCTCACCCATTTACAACGTATTCGCCAGGAACTACCAGCCACACTTGCAAATATCTACTTAAACGCTGGTACATTCGGCCCTTTACCTACTCCCGTTATTCAGGCTATGCAAGAGCGTACTCAAGCGGAGTGGCGCAATGGTCGCCTGGGCGCGGCAGCATTTGCGCGTATGGCTACCGTCTATACTGATGCACGTGAACATGTAGCTCGTTTGCTTAATGCCAGTACAGACGAAATTGCGCTCACCGATAGCACGGGTGAGGGAATGAACATTATCAGTTATGGCTTTAACTGGCAAAAGGGCGATGAGGTGATTACAACAAATCATGAACATCTCAGCGCACTTGCTCCACTTTATCAGTGCCGCGATCGCTATGGCGTCATTGTGCGTAAGGCCGACCTTGGTCTGCGGGCCGAGCGTTCTGCCCTTGAAGCGGTCAGTGAACTGGTGACGGAGCGCACACGCCTGATCTCTATTTCGCATGTGACATGGACGACGGGAGCTCACCTTGATGTGCAGGCGGTGACGCGTCTGGGTCGCGAGCATGGCATTCCTGTTTTGATCGATGGTGCGCAATCAGCAGGTGCTATTCCTATCGATGTTAAAGACCTGGATGTCGATTTCTACGCTATTCCTATGCAGAAATGGCTCTGTGGGCCAGATGGTACCGGGGCTCTTTATGTTAAGAGCGAGTCTATGCATTATGTTGCTCCAACATACGTTGGCTACTGGTCGATTAAGCATGAGCCAGGGATTGAGTGGGAGCTCAAAGGGAATGCGCAACGCTTCGAGCTGGGTGGGCGACATACTGCATCGTTAGCGGGTCAAAGTGCAGTGCTCGATTGGTTGGAACATGCCGTTGGTTATTCATGGATGTTTGAGCGTATCTCCGCTCTGAATACCTATGCATATTCCGCACTGCAAGCTGTGCCAGGGCTCACGATGCTAACTCCAAAACCGGGGTCGAGTGGATTGCTTGCGTTCACTCTGGAAGGACGTGACGATAAAGAACTGGTGAAGCAACTTTACGAGAAATATACTATCTCTATTCGCAATGTTCCTGAGACCCATGCGTTGCGGATATCAACAGGTTTTTATAACACTGAAGAGGAGATAGACACTCTGGTACGGGCGTTGACTGAGTTTTAGAAGTCATAGGGGCTCCAATATGGATGAAGCTATTTTAAAAAACCGCCCATGTGGGCGGGTGAGATGGCGACGTCCTATTTTCCCATAGAGTTGCCCCTACAGTATCATCGGAGCTGAAGAGCTTAACTTCCGTGTTCGGGATGGGAACGGGTGTACCCTCTTCGCTATAGTCACCAGCTCACCTGCACATACAGGCGGTTTCTCTTGACACGGTGTATACTATCACGCGCTGAGACAATTGTCAATAGTTTTTTGGGAAAATCTGAAAATTGGTGAGAAATTGTTTTTTGGGTGATGCTTCTGCCCTTGTTCAGTGTCACACTTTATAGCTTTGCAGAGATTAATGGGATTGCTACCAGTGCGAGGAGGATGCCGAGTGTCTGGATGCGCGTCACGCGCTCTCGCACAACGATTGCTGCCAGCAGCACAGTTGCTGCTGGATAGAGGGAGGACAGGATCGCTGCCACATCGAGACGTCCAACATGTGTAGCGAGGACGAAAAACGCATTTCCGATGGCATCTAGAACTCCTGCAACTGCTACGAGAGGGAGCACCGTCTTCTTCGGTAACATCTGCTGCTGCCGAAACAGCCCTACGACCAACAAAAAGAGCACAGAGGTAAAGCGTGCAACCGCCAGGGGCCAGAAGGTCGCGCTGGGGTTCAATCGGCTGATGAGGATGAAGAAGCAGCCAAATCCACAGCCAGCAAGCAACGCCAGCCCCATTCCCTCTGGCCGTCCCTGTGATTGTTCTGGACGCGAGATGAGCGCTATCGCAAGAAGGGCCAGGACAAAACCCCCCAGTTGGAGAAGACTGGGAAGCCCTTCTGTTAATGCACTAAAGAGAACGGGAAGCGCAGCCGTCAGGATTGCAGAAACGGGAGCGGCAATTCCCATCCGTCCTATTGAGAGTGCCGTATAGAATGTAACCAGCCCAATCGCTCCTGCTACTCCAGCTAATGCTCCCCACATCAGGTCATGCAAGGAGGGAAAGGGCTCTTTCCAGATGAGCGCAAGCGCGATAAGCAGTACTCCTCCAACTACATAGGCGACGAGAACGACGCTTGAGGCTTTATCACGGCGCGAGGCGAGGCCACCACTGAAATCGCCGCTTCCCCAGAAAAGGGAAGCGGCAAGGCCAAAGACGACGGTAGCGAAGGCGCGATTCATGGATAACTCCCTGGGAAAAGCTGGTTTTCAGGTTTGAAAGTGTCTGCCCCTGAAAGAAGTAGTATCGTTTTACATCATACCATTAGCGGGATTGTAGAGAGCCAGATTATGTGGCATTAGCGATCTCCTGCCACCGCAATCTCCTCCAATCGCAACGAGAGCAAGCGTGAGACACTATCCCGCATTGACACACCATAGATCACCTGAGCGGCAGTCATCGTCACACGATTATGTGTGATCACAATAAATTGTGTACGCTGTGCCAGGCGTTTGAGGATGTCACAGAAGCGTGTAACGTTCGTTTCGTCGAGCGCGGCATCCACTTCATCAAGCAGGCAGAAGGGCGGCGGATTGATCTCCAGTAGGGAGAAGAGCAGGGCCGCCGAGACGAGGGCACGCTCACCACCAGAAAGTAATGAGAGGTCTTGCACCTTTTTGCCGGGTGGTTGCACGATGACATCGATACCAGTGGGCATGCTGGATGGCATGGGTGAATCATCTTCGCTTTTGGCATGCGTCAGTTCCAGGCGTGCATGACCACCATTAAAGAGGGTTGTGAAGTGTTCCCGGAAACGGGCGTTGACGGCCTGGAAGGTTGTCTCGAATTGATGGGCCATGGTGACATCAAGCTGGCCGATGATAGAGCGGAGATGCAGGGCGGCCTGATCCATATCGTTGATCTGAGTGGTGAGAAATTCGTAGCGCGTGCGTGTTTCTTCGTACTGCTGAGGGGCATTAATATCACAGCCTCCCATTGCTTTGAGACGGCTGCGCAGTGAGTCGATGCGCCTGCGTAGTTTACGTAATTGAGATTCCTCTTCTTCGGTGAGTATGGTGGGATCGGCGGATTGGGGCGTGTGGCCGTTCTGCTTGTTGGCTTCTTCGCCTTCGGAAATGTCGCTTACCTGAGCGTTTGCCAGTTCGCGGGGATCATCGATGCCTATTTCTTCGCGCATCTGCTCTAACAGGCTCTCCACTGCATCGCGTGCACGCTGGCTCTCTAGCAATGAGCGGCGATAGATTGCTTCCTGTTCGGTCATGGTGGAGTGCATTTTCGTACGTTGTTGTTCGACTGCCGAGATTTGCTGATCGATCTCGCCGAGTCTGCCTTCGATAATGCGTAGTTCGTCGGCCAGAGTATGGGTTCTTGCGCGTGCTTTTTCCAGTTCGTTGTGCTGGTTGGTGAGTGCCTCTTGCAGACTCTGTCTGCGCTGTTCGGTCTCTTTGGCACGTGTCACTTGCTGCTCGACCTGGGATTTGAGATCCTGTGCCTGTGCGTGCTGGAAGGAGAGTTGCTGATGTAGTGCCTTGGCCTCCTGACGCTTTACTGCCAGGGCGGTTCTTGCTTTGCCCAGTTCATCCTGTTGGCGGCGATAAGCGATGGCGCGTTCCTCCATCTCGCGCTGGAATTCTTCAACGAGGCCTGCCATCTCACGCTGTGATTTCTCGTGGGCACGTACGCGTTCTTGACCAGCGATCACCTCTTGCTCAAGGCCAGCAACTTCAGAGGCCAGTTGTTGTTCAACCGATGCTGCCAGTTGAATCTCCGTTTGCAGGCGCTCGTATTCGCGCTGAGAGTTATTGACTACTTTAGTAAGCTCGTTAATTCTGCCTGCCATCTTTTGCAGTTCTCTATCGAGTGCATTCTGCTCGGCTCGTCGTCCTTCCTGGGCACGTTGTACTTCGCTCAGCATGCTATTGAGTTGATCGATCAGAGCTTTATGTTGCTCCAACTGCTGAGGCAACTCGCGTAGTTCGCGTTCGTAGGCCAGCAGTCCCTGTTGGGATCCGCCATCTTTACCACTTCCTCCTGTAAGCCAGCCAGCGACGTGAAGCACTTCGCCTTTGAAAGTGACCACGGATTGAAACGGGAGATCGTTATCACCAGAGATGCTGAGGTGCAGTATCCAGGCCAGCAATTCACGTGCCGTTGCCAGATCACTTGTAATGACCGTGCCGCGTAACATTCTGCTGAACAGTGCTCGATAGCGCGGCTCACATTGGATTATGCGCCAGGCAAAACCGGCGATGTTCGCTTGCAGGTCGGGTATCGCATTCACAAAACGTTGTAACACAGCCTCATCAACCTGCTCTTGAATACGGCCCACTTCTCCGTCGTCTTCTTCGTCCTCTTCACGCTCTATCCATACCACCATCGCCTTGCCTGCTTTTGCATTTTGCAGGTAGTCGAGGCATTGCTGAGCGTCAGTAAGAGTCTGTACCACAACCGCCTGCATATAGGGACCCAGGGCAGCTTCCAGAGCTATCTCCATACCAGCGGGCACTATGCCCAATTGAGGGACGGGACCAATCAGGCCGGAGAGCTTGTTGCCAGCTCGTAACAGAGCTCGTACACCGTCGCTATATCCGCTCAGGCTCTGCCGCCAGTTTTTCAGCATATTCAGGCGATCGGAGATGGTGCGGCGCTGCCTTTCAGACTCGGCAACCGTGGATTTGAGGCGATCCATTTCTTGTTGGGCGTCAGCAATAGCGCGAGCGATGGCCTGTTTCTGCTGCGTTATCTGTTGCTCTTCGTTGCGTGCAGTATTCAAGCGAGCGCGTTCCTCTACCATGCGCGTCTCTACTGTACGTAATGATTGCTGGGAGTTGGCGATGGTATCGCGTCGTGCTGCAAGAGTTCGGTTGCGCTCACCGAGTTGCTTTTGCAGGCGGCCCAGTTCGGTCTGACTGGAACCGAGGCGTGCCTGCACTTGAATCAGATCACTCTGTGCTCCCCGCAGGCGGCGCTCGTCCATTTCATACTCTTTTTGCGCCTTTGTGACCTGTACTTCCAGGGTTGCCAGTTTCGCTGAATCGTTATCGATAGCTTCATCGGCCAGGTCACACTGTTCCTCAAGATCGATACTGTGTTTCTGGGCTGCGATCAGGCGTTCACGCAGACGACGTTCTTCCTGCTGAATATCGGCGCGTTGGCTCTCTAGTCCAACGATACGTTCTTCGGTGACGGCCAGGTCGCGCTCAAATCTTTTGACGTTGTCATTCGCTTCGGCATGAGTTTTGCGTGCCTCGCCGATCAGCATCTGGGTTTGTTGGCGTGTCGCACGCAGGGTATTTATCTGTTCGTCGTGTCCCTGAAGTACCAGTTCCAACTGACGGACTTTAAGTGATTGTTCCTGCTCTGTTTGTTCTGTGCGCTCGCGAATGGTATGGAGGCGTCGCCATTGTAGGGCATACCATGCCAGCAGCGCTTCCTGCAATTCGTCGTTGAGCTGTCCATACTCGACGGCGCGGCGAGCCTGTTCAGCCAGAGGAGCCAGGCGCGGCTCAATTTCGCTCACGATATCGCGCAAACGATCCAGATTCTGTTCGGTCTGCTTGAGGCGGTTCTCGGCATCGGTGCGTTGGACCTGGAATGGGCGAATACCGGCTGCATCCTCGAACAGGCCACGGCGCTCTTCGGCACGCAGACTTAATGCTGCATCGATCAATCCTTGCCCGACAACTGTATAAGAGTCATGTCCGATGCGAGCCTGGGCCAGCAAGAGGAGAACATCTTTGAGGCGCACTTTCTGTTTATTGATGAGATATTCGTTTTCGCCTGAACGATAACTGCGACGCGTGACCATAATCTCGCTGTATTCAGAGGGAACCCAACCTGTGCTATTATCCAGGGTGAGTGAGACTTCGGCCATGCCCAGTGCGGCTTTCCCGTGTCCGCCTATAAAGATGATATCGTCACTCTTCTTGCCTCGTAACTGGCGCATACTCTGTTCGCCCAGTACCCAGCGCATCGAGTCTGCGACGTTGGACTTGCCTGCGCCATTTGGTCCCACCACCGCTGTAATGCCGGGACTGAATTCGAGCAAGGTGCGTGACGCGAAGCTTTTGAAGCCTAACATTTCCAGGCGTTTAAGATACACGGATAGGTTGGCCCTTTCAAAGATGTTTATGCGTCTCGATAATACCATAGAGTGCTGTTCTCGTCGAGTATGTTGAGGATCAGGGCCAGGGCTTGTGAATTATCCACTCTCCTCGCGCCTACGGCGCTCGCAAAGGGTTTTAATGGTGTGTTTTTCGGGCTCTGCCCGAAAAACACACCATTAAAACCCAAAAAGGCCCGCGCAGCGGGCCTAAACGCAGAGAAAAACGCTCATTCACAAGCCCGTTGTCTCTTTCCTCAGCTTATCGAACGTGTTATAAATGGGTTTAGCACAACCAGAAAAATTCGTGAAGGTATGTCTGTCATGTTCCTGCTTATTTCCATACCCATTCTGGCCCGAACGATCCTGATCGCGGCAATTACTATCCTGACTTTGCTTGGTATTATGACGCGTCCATTGAAATTGAATGAAGCAATATTTGCGCTTGCAGGGGCTGGTCTGCTGCTCATTCTAGGCCTTATCAGTCCAGTTAATGCGGCTACAACGCTTTTTAGTGACTGGAATACATTCTTCTTCTTCCTGGGCTTAATGAGCCTGTCAGCGCTGGCGGAAGTGGCAGGCTTTTTCGATTGGCTGGCTATCCTGGCGGCACGACTGGCGGGCAGTAGTGCAAAGCGCCTGTTCCTGAATACGTTTCTGCTGGGTAGCCTGATTTCGATGTTTCTTTCTAATGATGCAACTGCATTAATCCTCACACCAATCGTCTATACATTGGCGACGCGACTGCGTTTGCCTGTTTTGCCCTTTCTTTTTGCCTGCACGTTCATCGCCGATACCGCATCGTTCCTGTTGCCCGTGAGTAATCCAATCAACATTATTGTGACCTCGCGTTTCCCACTGGACCTGTTTACCTTTTTGCGTTTGCTCCTGTTGCCCTCTCTGGTGGTGATCGGCATTAATATTGGCGTATTTTTTCTGCTCTATCGTCGTCAATTGCAGGGACATTTTGATATCAAGCGCCTGCCTGCACTTGAGACAGTGATCAAGAACAAGAGCTATTTTCGTTATACCTGTACAGTGTTAGTGCTGGTAGCAGTTGCCTATATCGTGGCTTCGGCGCTGCAGTTGCCGCTTTCGATAGTTGCGCTCAGTGGTGCATTGCTGCTCTTCGTGGGCGCTCTACGCTGGAAGCAGGCGACGGCACGCGATGTAGGCAAACAGGTATCCTGGTCTATCTTCGGCTTTATTGCTGGCATGTTTATTATTGTGCGTGCGTTGGAGGGAAGTGGGCTGACGGCACAGTTTGGGCAATTGCTGCTCCACCTTTCCGGCAATACGCGGTTCGGTTCAGTCATGGTGGGAACGCTGGGCGCGGCTCTGGGTACCAATCTTATCAACAATGTACCGATGGCTGTAGTACTCAATTCGGCGTTGGGTGGCGTACAGCATATTGCACCATCGACACGCCTGGGTTTTGTGGCTGCAACGATCTTTGGTTGTGATATCGGACCCAATCTGACCACCGTGGGCTCACTGGCGACGGTGCTCTGGCTGCTTATTCTACGTCGCCGCAACATCGATGTTTCGGGACTGGATTATTTCAAGGTTGGCATTCTTGTAACACCGCTGATGCTAGTTGCTGGCGCATTAACGATCTGGTTACTTTTACCATGAGTTTGCCAAGGAGATGAAGTCATGCGTGTACTTTGCTGCCTGGATGGACAAAATATTGAACAGATAAGTGGTGCCATTTCCACGTTTCTGTCAGCTGAAGCGCTCACGCTCGGATTACTCTATGTGGTTGATAGCGGGCCTCAGGCTGATATGGAGCGGCAGCGTGAGCGTTTTCTGCGTTCACGTGACTTTGCCGGATCACGTCTTGAGCAGATGCGCCAGGCGGAACAGGATGCCGCACAGGATATTCTTGAGGAGGGGAGACGCTACCTGCATGAAGGAGAGACGCTACAGCGCGAGGGGCGCTCGGAGCGTGAAATCGTGAATTGTGCCGCTGAATGGCGTGCTGATCTGATTGTATTGTGTCCACGCTCTTCTCTTGATCGAAACCTGGAACTGGGACCAAAGTCGGTTGGGCACGTCGCACGCTTCGTTCTGGATCATGGGCCCTGTCCGGTATTGCTGGTGCGCCCTCTGGCAAGAGAGCAGTTTCCCCTTGATCTAAAACCACCGAAACCACCAAAAAGCTGATCTCTGTTGGATTCAGAATGGGTATGTGAACCTCGGCAGAACCCAATGAGCAGATTCAGGAGACAACCTGGTTCAGAAGCAAGGCAGCGCAGACCGTCTCCAGTTCTTGTTGTAACGCAGCCTGGTCCTGTTCCAGTGCCTCTTTTGCTGCCTGGCATTCCTCAAGGGATACCATAAGTTCTTCATACAGAGAAAGCATCTCCGCGCTCGTTTTTTGCAGCTGTGCATGGTTTTGCGTCAATTGTGTGTATTTTTGTGTGAGTGTAGTATAATTGAGCTGAAGATTCTGAAACGTCTCAAGTGTGTTGTGATGTGCCTGTTTGATGATTGTTTGTTCCGTTACCTCGTGAAGGTAGATCACGACATAATCTGGTGTGGTAACTTCAGCTGGAAGCAAACAGATGTGCATGCTAAGCACGCGGCCATTGCCACCATGGGTAAGTGTCAATTCCACCTCTGGAATGTTTTGCGTATTTCCTTCGCAAAACACGGTATCAATTGCAGAGCGTACAGAAGCGTAGGGGAGCCCCGGTACACTATGAAGGAAATCCTGGAGGTGGGTTTGCTCTGGTAACGAGCAGAGTCTATGAGCTGCACGATTGGCCGTTATAATACGATAGATACGGTCGATGACGATGATGCCATTGGGAGCTAAGCGAAAGAGCACTTCTTGAAGAGAGAGTGGTGGTGGTGGCGTCACTCCTCCCTCGGGAACAACTCCTTTGTAATGTAACAATTGTTTCAGAAATGAAGCAGGACTATCATTCACTGCTGTTTTTCTGCTGGAAGCATAGGAAGTACTTTGATAGATAGGCATCGTTTCAGTAATATGCCGAAAGCTGAGGGATGAAAGCGTAATATTTTCAGATCTCCCCAGGATAAGGTAGCCATGTCTGGGAGCAAGTGAAAAAGCAAACAGGCGTATCAGTTCATGCTGTCGTTCATAAGTGCATGAGAACAGAGGCTCACGGCACATAATCAAGTGCATACGTGCGAAAGGTGCATCATGTGCGAGATTGTGGCGTCCAATGATAACCATCTTGCGTAAGATCTTGCTGACGTGATATCGCTGATTAGTGCGTTTAAACCAGCGTGCACACTCTTCTTTTGAAATATTGCGCATATAGCCCTCGTCGTATATGCCCTGTTTAGTGAAGTTGCATGCCGCCTCATCTGAAGCAGTTGCAAAAATACGAATATTCCATAAGGGAAGATCATCTCCTAACAGGTCAGCCAGAAGTATTGCCAGAGAGTAAGCATCTTCACCCGTTGCGCAATCTGCCGACCATAGGCGAAGAATTTTTTCAGTCTGCTCGGCCTGAGCTACTAATGCTGGCAAAATCTCGTTTCGCAGGGCTTGAAACATTTCAAAATCACGAAAAAAGTGGGGCTCAAAAGCACAATTCTGGCTGCCCAGAATATCGTCATTCATCCATTACTACCTTTCCATACAACCAGGCAAAAATGCTTGCAACGAAAAATTCATTTGTTCGTTGCTATGGATTCTTGTGTTATTATCTGTTGCGTTAACTCACAAAATCAACACCATATAAAAAATATATATTATAACACGGTAAATTGTCAATATGTAACACAACAATAGGATTGAAGTGTAATTATTATGTAAATTTATAGTCCTGTAATAGGAGCAAGCGAGTAGCTAGATTAGTTTAGAGCATGGCATATCCTCTGATCTGTACTTTGCCCGCTTTACAACGGATCCATAGATCAGACATATGCGAGTTAGGGCTATCAGCGTTCTCTATCAGCTTACTTCCTGGCCCATTTTGCCTGTAAGCGAGGGCATTGCGAACGTGGAAGGTCTTTTCATCTGTGTGGAGTAGAATAGGGTTTTCCCATGAATGAATGCCGCGCACGAAGTTATAGACATGGCGGGCGGTCCAGGCTTCTGCCGAGAGGGAGAAATTCTCATTGGAAGGAAATGGGTGATAACTGCTCCGTGTTGTAACTTGCGGCATTCGTATAGCTTTTCCACTGTAAAGATTCCAGACTGTCTGTGCGAGTAGAATTTTTCCCTGTTGTGTGCATTGGAGTTCTAGTGCATCGTAACTGATGCCATCTGGAACCGGAACCAACTCCTGCGCAAGAATATCGCCGCTATCCATTCCTTCATCTATCAAGTGGATCGTGACGCCGGTAGTTTCGTGTCCTTCGTAGAAGGTCCAGAAGAGCGGAACCGGGCCGCGATTGTCTGGGAGCAGCGAAGGATGCACATTCAGGCAGCCAAGACGTGGCAGGTCGATGAGCACACGTGGGATACGCCGTGAGAAGCAAGCGATGCAGATAACATCGGGCTGGTAGGCACCTAGAGTGGTGAGCGTCTCTTGAGCGGCGAGGTGTTGAACTTCCCATACGGGAATCTCATGCGCCCAGGCTGTCTGTAGAATGGATGAGTGCAAAGAAGCATTAGCAAGTGGTAGGATGGTGCGCATAGAGCGTGGACGCACCCGAGGCTGAATTGCTGGTGGTTTGCTGCCAGGGACAGGAGATGCGGGGACGACCACGGCGGCTACCTCTATCCCACTATCGAGCAGAGTGGTGAGAAAGGGTGCAGAGAAATTGCCCTGCATGCCAAAGAAGAGTGCACGCGGGAAATGTTGCTTTGATACAATGTTTGACACAGCACGTTCCATCAGGTAGTATTACTTTAACATTGAGTGCATTATTCAGGAGTTAACTATGGCACGCATGGTCTATTGTGTCAAATTGGGGCGCGAACTGCCGGGACTGGAGAAGCCACCGTTTCCAGGCGAGCTGGGGCAGCGCATCTACGAACAGATCTCTAAGCAGGCGTACGATATGTGGCAGGCCGAAAGTACGAATGTCATCAACGAGCGTGGACTTAGCATGGGCGATCCAGCGGCACGCAAAATTCTGCGCCAGGAGATGGAGAAGTTTTTCTTTAGCGATCCGAAGCAACCAGCAGGGCAGGGAACTGCATCTTCCAGTGCTGTAGGAGCTGCGAAAGGGCCGCGTATCGTCTATTGTGCCAAGCTTGGACGTGAATTACCAGGGCTGGACCGCCCCCCAATGCCCGGCGAACTGGGACAACGCATTTACGAGCAGATCTCCAAACAGGCGTACGATATGTGGGAGGCGCAAAGGACGCTAATCATTAATCACTATGGATTGAATCTGGCTGATCCAGAGTCACGCAAAATCCTGCGCGAACAGATGGAGGAGTTCTTCTTCGGGGCGGACGCACAGATGCCTGAAGGTTGGGTTCCTGAAGCGGCAGGCGCGGGAGCGGGTGCGTCAAGTAAGGGTGGAGGTGGTGCACCATCAAGCAAAGGTGGAGGCGGCGGAGCTGCACAACGAAAATGAGAACGCGTGGAGACATTCTACTCATTTCATGCTATGAACTCGGCCATCAACCATTTCATCTCGCATCTCTCTCTGCTATCCTGTGCCAGGATGGGTATCTCCCCGTGTGCGTCGATACGGCGGTAGGGACACTGTCTGATGAAGCGATTCAGCGAGCACGTTTTGTGGCAATCTCTGTGCCCATGCATACAGCGCTTCGTCTTGGTGAGCGGATCGCGCAGCGCGTACGGACTCTCAATCCAGATGCGCATATCTGCCTGTATGGCCTCTATGCCCTGCTTAATGCCGACCACTTGCTGGAGGGGACAATTGATGCAGCAATTGGTGGCGAGTATGAGATTCCCCTGCTCAAGCTTGTGCAGGCACTTGAAGAACAGGATGAGGTCAACTCTGTTCCTGGCGTTCGTACGCGTGAGGTAAAGAGTGGACCGTGGATACAGCGCACGCCATTTATTGTGCCTGAACGTAAATCATTGCCAGCGCTTGCACGCTATGCACGTCTGGAGTGGGGAGAAGAATGGCGCGTCGTTGGTTACACTGAAGCCACGCGCGGCTGCAAACATACCTGCCTGCACTGTCCCATTACGCCAATTTATGGGGGACGTTTCTTCGCAGTTCCAGTCGATATCGTGTTAGGCGATATCCGCACCCAGGTAAAGCGAGGGGCGCGTCATATCACCTTTGGCGATCCCGATTTCTTCAATGGCCCCACCCACGCGCTACGTATCGCTCGCTTGCTTCATCAAGAGTTTCCGGACCTGACCTTCGATGCCACAATCAAAATTGAGCACCTCCTGAAACACCGGGACTTGCTTCCAGAATTGAGAGAGCTTGGTTGCATCTTTGTCGTCTCTGCCGTTGAGTCATTGAATGATATTGTGCTTGAGCGTTTACAGAAAAATCATACGAGCACTGATGTGGGTGCGGCATTTGAGGTAATGGAGCGGGCAGATATCTCACTGCGTCCGTCGTTGCTGCCTTTTTCACCGTGGGAGACGTTGGATAGTTATATCGAATTATTAAACTTTTTTGAACAGCAGCATTTGATCGAGCATATTGATCCCGTCCACCTTTCGATACGGCTGCTTATTCCGCCTGGCTCAGCGATCCTGGACATTCCTGATAGTGTATATTGGTTGAGGGAACTGGATGGAGCAGCCTATACGTATCGTTGGCAGCATCCTGATCCCCGCATGGATGCATTGTGGCAGCAGGTATCTGCGTGTGTAGAACAGGCGCAAGGATGTGAGTCCGATCCTGTTGAGACGTTTTTCTCCGTCAAGGCGTTGGCGTTAGCAGCCAGGAATGAGGATTTCGCGGTTGAGCAGGCAGTACAGCGATATGGTCAGCGCAAGGTGTTGCCTCATTTGAGCGAGTCGTGGTTCTGTTGTGCTGAACCCACGCAGAGCCAGTTGACAGTATAATATTCTCCAACCATTGCAAATTCTTTACACCGTATCACAGTCATTTTACATTTTTGTGCCTCTTTTTTGATCATCCTGGGCTATATTATAGATAACGGAAACGAAACAAATAGATGTAGCGCAAAAAAAGTGTGCTTGAGTATAAAGGAAGCAAGGGGCAAAAAAATGTATCAAAATGAGTATGGATTCTATGAACCTTATCGGGAGCAGGAACCCTATCAGCAATCACCACAATTTTCATCGTCAGCGACGACAGGCGTCTTAGATCGTCCGCAAACGCCGCCAGAGCAAGATGCGTTCCAACCGCCCAGTGTGCCTTCGGGGCCAATGCCAACGGCAGCGCCACCACGTAAGCCACGGCGAGGGGGCGCAATAGTGTTTCTTACGTTTGTTCTGCTTGTCATCTTTGGGGTAGGCCTGTTTTCAGGCTGGGAGTTCTCGCATAGTAGTACCGCGACAACCACGCAGTCTGCTACGACAAAAACTACACAGACGCAATCTTCCACGTCCTCATCGAGCGCAAATACGATCCAGACGCAGGAAGAGGCGGCCATCGCAAAGATTGAGCCATCCGTCGTAGAACTTACTGTGACGACAGCTCAGGGGGAGCAGATTGGCTCTGGCGTCATTATCGATACAAATGGCGACATTATCACCAATAACCATGTTGTCAATGGCGGACAAACCATTCAAGCGACTCTTTCTAATGGATCGACGGAGAGTGCACAGTTGGTAGGCGTTGTTGCTGCCGATGATCTGGCTATCGTGCGTATCGCACCGTTCTCGCATATGGTTGTGGCGCAGATCGGTAACTCGTCAACGCTCACTGTAGGTCAAGAGGTCATTGCGGTCGGTAATCCGCTTGGTATCACGGAGACGGCAACACATGGCATTGTCAGTGCCCTGAACCGCAGCGTGTCGGAATCAGCAAGTGGGCCGACAATCTCTAATGGTATTCAGACCGATGCGCCTATTAATCCAGGCAATAGTGGTGGTGCCCTGGTCAATTTGCAGGGGCAATTGATTGGCATTCCAACATTGACGGCGGTAAATACGGAGTCGAATACACCTGCGAATGGTGTCGGGTTCGCGATCCCGTCAAGTCTGGTGAAGACAGCGGAGGCGCAGATTCTGGGGAGTAAATAGACGCAGGTTTGCATTGCAAACGCTGAAAAGGAGCAGTCTTCGCATCTGGCCAGGTGCGAAGACTGCTCCTTTTCAGCGATGTTTCTCTATCCTACAGGTACAGTAGCCATAATGACACAGTAATAGAAGATGAAGTTATATTGTTCTACGCAATGCCGTTGGTAATTTTGTACTGTTTGTGTGCTTCAGCGATCTGTTTGAGAAGCTTTGTAGAACTTCCAAAGCGGTTATCCAGATTAAATTTTGTTTTTTGACCATTACGCGTAATCATGTTAAGGGTGCCAGTTGTCAGGCTACTTCTGGTATACTTTGTATCTCGAATGTGCATAAATGTGATAAATCTCGTCACCTTGCCTTTGTGCATAACGACACCTTCAGGAAGCAGAACGAGAAGCTGTTCATGTCTACGTTTCATTTCTTGCAATGTGAGAACACTCATTAATGCACAGACAAGAACTCCAAGAGGAAAAAACACCATATCAATGGTACGCCACATTGCCAGTGTGGCATCATCCAATGTATGCAGGGAATATGAGGGTACTATCGCCACATTTGGGTTAAGTAGCAGATGGACGATAAGAGCAATACCTGCAATGATTACGAAGAGGTAAGCAATAAAATTGAAGATAAAGAAGCTTTTTTGGCAGGTAATACATTCCATGTTGGAGCGGCCTGTCCATTCTGTACGGCAGCCAGTACCTGTTGACTATCGATCATGAATCCCCTCCTATTATATTAATATCCAATAAAGCTCAGTCTGTATCCCCTGTCTCTTCTAAGATGGAGCTTCAGGAGCTAAGGATGAGTATAACACTTTATATGGAAATTGTATGTGCTTTTATGGGACGATGGGATACCAACATTTCTCTTATAGATTTCAGGATGAGTGTTATTTTTACAGGCTCTTCACGCTGTGAAAACAGTTTTATGGGGAAAAATAGTCTTTTGCAAGTACTGTTTATCGTCAGCAGTTGGCCCATATGAAGTGATTGCAATCGGCACAGCCAGCGCCTCTTCTATCAGCGAGAGATACCTTTCCCGATCTGCTTGAGAATGCTGTCTGCCAGACTTTGGAGTTAGTATCTGATATTCAGGTGTACACGACCAGAGCCTTTGTGTAAGGTTTTCCTGGTAAGCGAGGTCGACTGGTCGCTGTACGTTTATCTTTGTTATATGCCCATTCTCCCGCTCAAAGAAGGGGAGCAGATCCTTTTGCTCTTGCTGGTCCAGGTTTCCGGGGGAATAGCTGTTACAGATTTTCCGTTCTGGCATCATCTCCAATCGATCAATATTTGTAATTGCAAGGTAATCAAGTTCACCTAGCACCTCTTTTGCATAACGTGCGGCCACCATGTCGAAATAGCCAACGCGGAAGGTGCGTTGCCAGTCATTCCAGGTATTATGTTGATCGGGAAGGGAGAGCGTTAGAGCGCGGTCCTCGGTGGGAAATGGGCCAGCTCCGTGTCGTGTGGCATAGGCGCGTAGAAGGCCGAGTTTGATGACTTCGCCTGGATAGTCGTGCTCCTGTACAAGCGTTTCCGCATTGGCGAAGGTCGTGGTGCTCCATGTGGTATAGGGTGTAAATCCATAGTTTTCATCGAGTAAGACACCCTGCGCACCTTCAAAGATGAGGGTGCCAGGTTGAGTAAATAGCGTTTGTATGTCGGTTTCATCTACTAATGCAACACAGTCTGAGAAGTAGTGGTAGACATCGATACAGTCTTCAATAGCGTTTGGGGTAGTAAAAACAGCGCATTCGCGTCTGACTGGCTCGGTATTGGGAAGGAGATGACATAATTCTTCAAGTTCGTGCAGTTTGGCGGTGTGCAGGAAGTGCAGTTTTTTGCTGAGCGTTGCCCGATCCTGTAAATCACCGGCGAAGAGCGCGTCATTTCCATATTTGAGCGCGTCAGACATGCATTCACCGATACCTTCACCGCAGCTTCCGTGGCGATTCTCCGCTCGTGCGATCTCGTGTAGCCGGTTGATGGCTTTTTGAAATGGAGTAATGACCAGGGCTTGACGATCTATCAGCGTACGCTGCAATGTATCAGTAATGCCAAGCGTGCTGAGATGCCTTTCCTCTTTGAGCATGTTCAGTGGATTGATGAGCATAAAGCGAGAGAGCAGTGTTCTGGTGGAAGGTAGAAGCGTTCCACTGCCGAATTGAGAGAATGTGTGCTGTTTCCCATCGGTTGTTACTACAGTATGGGCGGCCTGCGGACCGCCATTATAGCGCACGACGGTATGGGCGCAGAGTTCCCGTGTGAGGAGGTCGGTGATGCTGCCTTTGCCCGCGTCTCCAAATCCCAGGTCGGCAATGAAAATTGCCTGCCTTTTCTGGTGCATTTTATATTCCTTATTATCTAATATATTCCTATCATTTATATCTGAATGTGTGTCTGAGCTGCGTTTAGAATGCATATATGAGTAAACATGACCCGGACACACCTGGGCGGCGTAAACGCGGCCCCTACAGGCGTTCTGTCCTGGTTGTATCCATGTGTTCCGGGGTTGGTAGGTTATTGCCTATGGTTGTTATAACGCTTGTGGTGCCTGCATAGTTTTGCAGGGCTTTTTTTGCGGCCTTAATAGCTGCCTGGCTGGCTCCTGAACTATTCAGGTCATGTTCGCCTTCGGCGAGGTTAATGGCGTCTTCGGTGAGGCCGATGGTGAGCGCAATGGTTTCGCTGACGGCGTTCTCGTCATCAAGGAATATGACATTCTGGCCGAGCAGGTCGCGCCAGAAGTTCTGGATGCTCTCATCATGACCGTGACTGGCGTTGAGCGGGAAGATGAAGAAGAGATGGTAGCGGCGCTGCACTTCGCTGATGATCTGACGTAAGGGGATATCCTTTTCCAGGCCATCGCCGATGTGGATTGCCACATGTTGCTTATTGACGGATTTATAGGCCATTTCGTCGCCGATGATAAATGCATAGCCTTTGCGACCACGTTTCTCCCAGCAATCGATGGAGGTGTGTCGTGCCAGAAAGTAGAGGGCCAGCTCATAGGACTCGTGGTTTGTTCCGCCCCCGCCTCCCTCAAGGATAATGTTGCGCAGATGTTCATCCATCTCAACTCCACTCTCGAATTGTCCGACCTGGAGCGGAACATTATCACAGGTTGCGTCCCCCAATGCGCCGAAAAGAATTTGTGGATCTTGAATATAACCTTTGAGCAAGAGGACACTCATCAATTCCGCCAGTTTCTGCTGGAAGACGCGCGGGATGCCTCCCATGGAGCCGGTTTCATCAAAAAGCACACTGATCGCTGTAGAGCGAGGATGGGCATCGCTATCACGGCTCTCACGGAATTTCACGCCTTTGGGATCGAGCGTCGGGTGAATCTCCCATTTACCTCTGGATCTGGCGGCGTCGCTATAGGCGAAGTCACTCTTGCCAGATTTTTTACGCAGAAGTGCTGCTTCTTTATAAGCATCAGTTGACCAGTTTGTACCGCCCATGTTGGTATTCCCTTTCTTTTCTCCTAGCGAGACAGACAATAAAACGGTGAAAAGATTGCTCACCGTTCTGGCATAACGAATTCGCGAAATGTTCTTGGACCCCAGAGCCTTTCAATGAGTGCATCAAATTCATCCAATAAAATGGCGACATCTTGCGGGCGTCGTTGGGGATTGGGAAGTGTACATGCTTTCAGGTAGTTTTGTAGTTGCCAGGGGACAGTTTCAGGTGCCGTACGCTTATGTAGATTACCGTTCAACAGGTAGAGCATACACAGCGCTGCCATAGAAATGTCCAGAGCTGGCGTTGGTATTTCTCTGGCGAAGACCTCTGCTGGATACCATTCTCGATAGGCGCTGCTGATGGCGTTGATATACTCGCCAGTTGCAGGTGGATCGAGGACCGCATACGACCAGTCGATGAGGATAACGCCATGTTCGCGAGGAGAAATCAGGATGTGCATTGGAAGGACCGCGCCATGTATCACGTTATTGGCGTGGGCAAAGCCAAGCGCAACCAGCACACGACGCCAGATCCAGGCCATGTCCTTGACATCTATTCCGTTGGGATAGGCTTCTCTTACCTCTTTCAAGGAATACAATCCATCTCCGTAAGAGAGGACATTGACATGACGCACAATTCCCGAGGATTGTTCCTGGTAAGAGAAAGCATCGACGAGCTGTGAGACAAAGTGACGGAGTTTTTCGTACCCCTTTCCTCTTTTAAGGTGCTTAAGAATCCGTGTTTCATTCATGGCAAGGTCATTGTCACCTGGTTGAATAGGAAATTTGAGAAGACAGCTTTTTTGTGTGTCTGTGAGGGTAGAAATACCTTTGTAAAGGTTACATACATCACCAGCGGCCAGGAATTTTTCTATGGTATACTGGCGCTTTTGAGTACGAATAATAAAAGGCGTAAATGTATCAGATCCATTTGTGGTCCTATACGTTCCATTTTCAATTCTCCTTTGTGCCTGTTCCCAGAGGCGTGCCAGTTTTTTGAAGGTGGTGTGAGCCCGTTCAAAATCTGCTGTTCCCTGGTATAAGTCAGGATGAACAGCTTTGGCTACCTGACGGAACACTTTTTTGGCGGCTTCGAGCCTTTGTGCCTGCGTGCCCACAAGAGTACCGAAGACCTCTTCTGGTGAGCGTGCATTGTCGAGTGATGCGCGAATATGCTCCAGTTCAACGCTTCCCATGAACGCTGCTCCTGATGGTGTATAAATGACACTATCGATAGTGTCATTTATACACTAATATAGATGGTTTGTCAAGATGGTTTTATCACAAACTGTTTTTCTTTTTAGAGAGGCTCAATTTTTCGATGGAGATGGTTTTTTTCTGCTCATTCTATCGAAGACGATAGTAGCGAGGAAAAACAAAATAGTAGGGGGCCATCCTTTGCACATTTCTTTTTGTAGGACTATAATAGATTCGGTTTCTATTCCAGTGTCAAAATGATATCTTATAGTCGAAAATATGTTTAATAGGAAGAAGGAGTTATTCTATGGACCCGGCGATCAAAAAGCAGGCATTACGCCTGTTTACCTATGGACTCTACGCCGTCACCTGTACTCAGGAAGATGATATCAACGCATTTACTGCCAACTGGCTGACCCAGGTTTCGTTTGAGCCGCCGTTGCTGGCCGTTTCCGTTGAAAATAACTCAAAGTCCTTGCCTATGATTTAGAGTAGCGGCAAATTCGCGGTCAATGTTCTGCATAGAGGAGAGGGGCAACGTGAATTTGCTGGTGCATTGGGTAGATCGGCCCTGAAGCATCCTGATAAAATGAATGGCGTTGCCTATGAGATACAAGAGGAGTATGTTGTGCTGCAAGAAGGTCTGGGTTGGGTTGGCTGTGAAGTGCGTCAGAGCGTCCCTACTGGCGATTCTACGCTGGTGATCGCCGAGGTTGTTGCAGCAGGTATCGTTGCGGAGGGGCAACCACTTACTATGAATGAAGCAGGTTTCCGGCACGCGGGTTAAAATCTTTTTATCGCATCAATAAATTGATCAGGAGAAAATGATGGATATCAATATAAGTAGACTGCAAGCATTTTTTGTTCCATATGATTTTGAGCATTTGTTGCGTCTGTGGGGAGTAATGACGTGCTTCCTACTCATCTTTGCATTGATGGTTATCGTCATGGGGCTTTACCCATCGGCAAAGCGTTTCTGGAAAATTCAACTTGCTATTCTGGCGGGAACCTATTTTATCAGTGCGCTATGCTTCCTTGTGTTTCACCTTAATGCACTGGTGATAATAGGGGTTTTGATCTGTCAGGCGCTAATAGTGCAAGGTGATCTAGGTGTAAAAGAAAAAGAAAGTCCACGTGAGGACTGGTGGGCATCTAGAGGGCTTGCCCAAAATGGGCAACTGGAAGAACAAGAAATGTAGGGGCGCCGTTGACAAGCCCGTGTAGGCACCTGTTCGATTATTGTTGAGGGGGCGGCATCTGTTGTGGATACTGCGCCTGTGGTTGCTCATACTGTTGTGATGGTTGATGCTCCGGTGGGTAAGGGTACGGTTGCCCGCCTTCCTGGTAGGTTTCTGCTTGTGGTGCGCGATAGCTTTCCTGGTATGGTGCTGGTTGCGGTGGTTGATAAGGCTGTTGAGGCTGCTGGTAATATTGCTGCTGAGGCGGTTGTTGAGTCATTCCAAAGAAAGCCGTGGAGGCCAGCCGCGCTATAATTGGGCGTGCCAGCGTGCCCAGGATGGCGGAGATGCCTGCTGCGAGCAGAAACACGATCCAGGAGCCAGTCACGAAGAAAAGGGCAAGAGCTATCAACCAGAAGAAGCCCTGAATGCCGCCATAGATCCCTTGAGGATTGCGCGAACTCATAGAGCCGACGAGGGCTGCGAAGGCAAGTGCAACAAAGAAGATAGGCAGGTTGAAGCCGCCAAATGCAAAGGCCAGTGCCAGACCGATAAGGACGATGCCACCAGCAATGCCGCCGGTAGCTGAGCCTCTGTTATATCCCATGATATGGTACTCCTTCTTTTAGCTAAGACGCTATTTCACTAGGCTATCCAATCGGCCTAGAGATGCATTTCAATGAGTGCTCTACGAATACCTTGAAGTGCGAGCGTGATATGTTGTTGATCGATGCCATAATGTGTTACAGCGCGGATGATTCCTCCGCCCATGGGACCCATGAGCACGCCATGTTCATGTGCTTTCTGCAGGAAGAGCATTATCTCGGCTTCTGAGAGGCGTTCCTGTTGAGTGTTACGTAAGCGGAAATTGAGAATATTGGTGACGACGAGTTCGGGTTGGAGCTCGATCTGTGGGTAGTCGGCGAGTCCGTATGCCAGTTGTTTGCAATGCTCATGATCATCGGCCAGCCGATCCACCATCTGTTCCAGCGCGACGATCCCGGCGGCTGCCAGAATACCCGCCTGACGCATGCCACCGCCAAGCAGTTTACGTGTGCGATGGGCAAGGCGAATGAATTCTTTATTCCCTACCAGCATTGAGCCGACGGGTGCACTCAATCCTTTTGAGAGGCAGAACATTACCGAGTCCACAGGTGCAACCAGCGTGTTGACTGGAACACCCAGAGCGATAGCGGCGTTAAAGACACGTGCGCCATCCATATGTATTGCGATGTTGTACGCATGCGCCAGATCAGCCACGGCCTGAACTTGTTCAACATTGAGCACTGTTCCACCGCAGCGATTATGTGTATTTTCGATGCATACGAGCGAGGTTGCTGCTACATGCTCATCGCTGTCATCGGCGATGCCAGCACGTACCTTCTCCAGGTCGAGCGATCCATCGGCATGGGTAGGAACTACGTACATTGGTGCGCCGCCAAGTGTTGAGACGCTGCCAGCTTCGTAATGGTACACATGCGACTCATCACCAACGATTACAGCGTGTCCGCGTCCAGTGTGTGTGAGCATGGCAATTGTGTTCCCCATCGTGCCACTGGGTACGAATAATGCGGCCTCTTTTCCCAGACGGAGTGCTGCCAGTTCCTGCAAGTGATTGATAGTGGGATCTTCTCCGTACACATCATCGCCCACCTCTGCATGATACATGGCCTCTCTCATGGCAGGCGTGGGATGGGTGACGGTATCGCTGCGTAAGTCGATGGGCATGGATTATTTACCTTTCTCGTTGCTTTGCGTGGTGAGATAACAAACATAGTCTATCATCTCTGGAAAGCAGTGAGAAAGTAGAGATCCGCATATTCTATTCACGAGTTCAGTCGATCCAGCGCAGCAACGATGAGAGGTAATGCCTCTTCTTTACCAAGAGTATCGATGAGGCGTTGGCTCATGATGTGTATACGTTCTATGCGAGCGCTGATGAAGGCATGGCGTGAACTACCGGAGGCCAATCCATGTAATGCCTCTTGTGCAGATGAGTGCTCGGCATCGATCTGGGAAAGAAGTGTGGCGATCTCGCTCTGGTTTGTTGGCGGTAGAGTCATGGTTTGTGCCTCCCCTTTGTAGCCGATGCTGACTTCAGGATCAACGCAGTCGCGCCAATAGGATAGGGCACGACAATGCGCGATGGCCGTGCTCCGTTGCTCTCCTGTTGGCTCGTCGGATCCGCAATGTATCGCTAAATATTGCTGGACATAACGATGAAATGTAATAGTATCCATACGCACAAACAAACTGCCATCTCCACCCTGCCAGATCTGATCCTGGTACTCCAATAGTGCGTTATTGTTGTCGTTCACAAGAAGAAAGCTACCTTTCAAACGGTATTCAAATCTACTGATTGTACTGAGAACGTCCCCACACTGAAGGCAATCACTAAGCTGTACGCTTCTGATCTCTGGCATCTCAAAGGAGCCATAGACAGTATAACAAGGAAACTTGTATTCTTCTATGACAATTTCTACCATCTTTTCAACGTCCCTCAGTACATTTCTACCTGTTTCTACGAGGTACGAAAAATTCTTACTGATTTGTCAGAGAAGAGATGAAACATATTGGTACGAGAAAGCGATTTCAACTGCAAAGGATTTCCCACCATCTGTCTTATGTAACATTCAAAATAGTTAATATCGACCTGCACTCGACAAGTGGAAGTAAAATATGCTATATTTTATTCATGTAATTAAATGTAGGGATATATTCTGCGCTAGAGAGAAAAGCGAGGAAAAGGCCTATGAGGAAACGGTTGAAGTTAGTAGAGGCTCGTGCACGCAAAGATTGGACATTGCAAGAAGCGGCAGGATGGATAGGATGTGCTCCAAATACCCTGAATTGCTGGGAACTGGGAACCATGAATCCCTCAGCATATTACCGCATAAGGCTCAGTGCTGCTTATGGAATGACGAAGGAGGAACTGGGCCTGGAGGATGAGAAAATTGCTGATATGCCAGAGTATATTTCGAGTAGTGCTATGGAGCAACTTCGTGCTGACTTCACTATGTACCTTATGGCTCTAGCTCTTGCGGAATATGACACCTGTTGGCAAGTGCAAGATGTGCTCACGAGAGCCATTGAGGAGGCGACTATGAATACCAGTGACGAAGTACTGCAAAAAAAGAGGGAAGCGCTACAGCGTTTAGCAATGCTGCCTTTGCTCAATCGAGGGCATCGGTCGGCAGAGGAAATACTTGATATATGTGCGGCAGGGTTAACAGCGTGTGGATATCTCGCAATCAGTAATCGCGAAGACATGCAACTGGCATCATCTATGATTAGCGCGTATTATCCTCTTTTGCAATCGGTTACGGTCGATTCCTCAAAGCATCAGAAGGCGGCAGCGGCCCTACTTTCACAGGCATTGCAGCTCAAATCAAAGATTGGCTATCATCTTGAAGGAGTAAAGCAAGCCACTGCTTATGCTGAACGGGCGGTCGAGTGGGCAAAGAAAAGCCAGCATAAGACGATGTTGATGATGGCGCAGCGTGAATTATTAGGAGCTTATGAGTGGACTGCATTGCAACATCGTGCACAGGCGTTGCTGATTGTAGAAGAAGTGCAGCATGGGATGGAACCTAAAAGAGGTGTACGGGTAGCACCGATGATTTAGTCGTGGGTGTATACGGGTCTGGCAAAGTACCAGGCGCTCAATAAGCAGGAAAATGCGATGAAGGCTTCGTTGGAGAAGGCGGAAGAGACCTTCTTTGCGTCTCCTGATGCTGCTGCTGTTCCTATATACATCCCTCACAGTCACGCTCGTTTGATGAGGCACAAAGCGATCTCCTATGCGTATTTAGGGCGGCAGGATAAAGCATTACAAATTTTTGCCGATATCATTGACCTGAATAGTGAGACATTTGCCGAGAAGCTTCCTATGCCAGGTCGTACGTATCTGGGAGTGCTCAGTGAAGCAATGTTCTCGTCATTGAAGGTATCGCAGGCGCAGAAAGACAAGGATCTCTCAATAGCGCTCTGGGGGATGGTCATGGAGAAGACGAATGAGCTTCAGAGTGAGACCTACTTCAATGAAGCCGCCATTGCCTTTCAGATTATGGAGGGGATCTGGTCCAACGATGCCAGTGTGTCAGCACTTCGCGAGTCGCTTGTGCATTGGTAGAAATGAAATAAGGTATTCAGTGAGCGCGGATCAGGTATTTGCGCGGTCGCGATTGATAAGCCCGCGCAAATACCTGATCCGCGCTCACTGAATGGATCAATAGGAGGTGTGCTAACCGGGAATAGCTGTATCCTGAGCATTGACACTTCCGACAAACGCACACTCACCATAAAGCGAACAGTTCGCACAATCAGGGCGCTGGGCATGACACACCTTGCGCCCATGTGTGATCAGATTGACATAGAGGGGATAGACCCATTCGGCAGGCACAACCTTCGCGAACAACTCGTGCGCCTTATCGGCTGAGACATTCGAACCAATCAAGCCTACTCTTTTACTAACGCGGTGAACGTGCGTGTCTACCCACACCTCTGGTTGTCGCTCTTCCAGATTATAGGCAACATCGGATGCAGATGCTTTGTCGCCTGCTCCAATGAGCCGAATTCGGCGTGAAGCCCTTCTACAGAATGTCCGACTTACATGTCCCGAGATGACCTCACAGCGGTGCTTTTTGTTCTCTCATGGATAACCCGATAGGATAAAGCCGTGGTAATCCGCCAAAGCTCTTTCATCGTATTGTATGGTATGGAGGAGGTTTCTCTTCCCCGGATATGAAGAACAGCTTCGGGAAAAGGGGTAATGTTGTGTTATGCACGTTTTGTAAAGACGTAGTTGGAGCTACCAAGAAAGGAAGTGGCTATGCCAAAAGAATTATCTCATTCTACACAAGAACCAGAGAATTGACTCGCACAGTATTCGTTATTAGAGGCACTGCTCGCACGCCGCTCCCATCGTTTCGGCAAAGGTATGCACTTGAATGGGGGACCGTTGGCCTACGAAAGCACTCAGGAACCAGAACCATTGAGCCTGGCAGAAGAGGCCAGCCTCGGCTTTGCCGCGTGTGGCATCACCGGCTATACTCTTGCTGAGCTACCATATGACACCGGCAATGTGGTGGAGGCAGGAGGTGGCAACATCATCGTCAACTTCGTTGGTCGAACGGCCTTCAGCGCTGATGCTGCACATATGGTGAGCGTTTTTGTGATCAATGATGATGGTGTCTGGCTACTCAAACGTCCTCAAGATTATCCTCGCCTTCAGGTGCCCGAGTTAGTCCAGGCGGCACGTGAACAACGCTGGCTGGACCTGTACGAGAAGAGCCGCATTCGTATTGCCGATCAACGCCTGAATATACCTAGAGAGGTACCCTTTGTTGCTCCCTTCAATAAGTGGTCAGCCAACGTTCCTGGCACCACGTACTTTCTTCCCATTGCTGAACTTAGTGGCCTCTTTATCAATATTCTCCTCGCCGCCTTCAGTGAAGATACCGCCTATTTCGTTGTGGATGAGCATCATAACTTCCAACCAGCAGGACTCGCCAAATTTGCACGTTCTAAGGGCGGTTACTTGCACGACAATCCCGCCGAAGGTCGGGCAGTGACCATTAGCTTCCTTGATACATGGCTGTATGAGTTTGCTGCCGTCGAGCAAGGAAGCATCCTCCAAAATCTGGCGCTCATGACAGCAGCCCTGGGACTGGGTGGGTTTCCTCACCTGGCGGCTCATCCGTTTGCCTGGTTTCAGACGCTTGGCTTTCGTATGACTGATCTGCCCCTCTCGCGTACCATTGGTGCAGGTCCTCTCATGAAGGGCTTGTTGCAGGCACTCAGGAGGGATATTTCCATCCCGACGGCTCTTGGATTGGAACGTGAGAGTAATGTCCTTATCAAGCCGTTCTGCCCGCCGTACTACCGTAACATGGAGGATGCAGTATTGGCTTTTGTTGAGTACAAATACGCCCAGGGACGGGGTACGCTGCGTGACGGTGGAGCAGCCACCAGTTGGCAGAATGGCGCACAGGTTCAGGCTGGCATTCCCCAATATTCCGACCAGACCGTTGCTGCTACCATCGCCTGCTGTGAGTACATCTACCAACGCTATGGTCGCATACCAGCCACAAATGGGCCATTTCGCACGCTTATGGCCTACCAGGCCCACCATCTGGACACCGATTTCTATGACAAGTTCTATAAGAGCGATGCCAATGCTGATAAACAAGAGAATGCCTGAACAAGCAATACAATAGTCTCGCTGGAAGATGTCCCCTTCCTGGTCCCATCACAATGGATGATTTATAGTGCGAATAGATACGCGGGCAAACTTATCGCTCGGGAAGTGGAAGAGCGCGGGCTGCATCCAATCTTGGGGATGCAATTCCGGCAAGGATAGTCTTTGGACTTTCACGCTTCCCACTTAGGCACATTCCCGGTATAGATTAGTACAGCAAGACCTGGTAGTCAATTCAATGCTAATATCCGCTATACGCTTGGGATGGCAGTTTCCTGCGCATTCACACTCCCCACAAACGCACATTCCCCATAGAGCGAACAATGCGCACAATTAGGCCGCTGAGCATGACATACCCTGCGCCCATGCGTAATCAAATTAACATGCAATGGATAGACCCACTCATCAGGCACAACCTTCGCAAAAAGCTCGTGCGCTTTATCCGCAGAGACGTTTCCTCCAATGAGACCAAGCCTGACACTGGTCCTATGAACGTGCGTATCGATTGGCATTACAGGAAGATTCATATCAAACATAAGCACACAGGCCGCCGTTTTAGGGCCGACTCCTGGCAGTTGACGCAAGTAACGCCATCCTTGCTCAGGTGTTCGTTGTACCAGTTCGTCATAAAGGTACTGAGCCAGTGAGCCTTGATAGTCGTTTGCCTGCATCTGTTCTGTGAGCGTTTGCAAAACATCTTGTATGCGGGGTGCTTTAATGTTTGCCAGTCCACCAGATCGTATAGCATCTGCAACCTTGTTAGTAGGAGCATCACGTACTTCCTCCCATGTAGGAAAGGTCGTGATGAGTTGCTGGTAGGCACGCCCGGAGTTAATATCGGATGTGTGCTGAGAGAGAATAGTGCCAACCAGGCCGCCGAGGGCATCATAATCGGGCATGTTTTTGGGTTCGCCGTAGGTGTCTAGTAATAGTTCGTAGACATGTGTCAGGTGAACCGTAGGGATAATAGCTATGGTCATTGTTTTTTTCCTGGTAATAAGATGATTAGAGTCAATTATACTCCATAAATGGCTTAGAACTCCTGTATTATAACAGGAGATGCATCTTGCCGAGGAGACAAACCGTACTAGAAGAAAATTGAGGTGTCCACATGAATAAGGTTGGTATTGAGACTGTGTTTGAAAAGGCCGGACTATCACGGTTGAAGAAAGATATTGATTGCCTGGCTCGACCATCGATCCGGCTCTCAACGACGCTAGTTGATGAGTCAACATTGCAGGCGGGAGCATCGAAGCTTGGCGGATTGCCTGATTTACCGGAGGGAATTGCATGGCCTGAGAAGCAAGGTCAACCCCAATCGTTTATCGCTCAGATACGCCTTACAGATGTACATCCATATGATGTAGACAAAGTCTTGCCAGAGGCGGGCATGCTCTGGTTTTTCTATGATTTTACTCAACAAACCTTCGGTGAAGACCCGGCTGATCGAAGTGGCTGGTCGGTAATTTTTGCGGAGAATGCGACGTTGAAACATGCTTCTGCACCAGCGAAGCTTCCAGCCGAGAGCCAATTTCATGCTTGTTCGCTCAGTTTTGCGAGTGAATACACACTTCCTCAACAGCCCCAACTCGAAATACCCACATTTGACTGGAGCGAAGAGGAGCAAACGAAGTATGAGCAATTGCTGAGTACGTTTCCTGACGCTGCTGACCACGCTGCCATACACAACCGCCTGTTAGGAAATCCCGAGACTATTCAGGATGATATGCGTCAACAGTGCCAGCTAACTTCACATGGAGTAACTGATGCCAATGATGCGCGAGCAGTTGAGTTGTCGAAGGGAGCAGTGGAGTGGCAATTGCTTTTGCAGGTAGATTCGGATGAGCACGCGGGCATGCGTTGGGCAAGCAATGGTATGCTTTACTATTGGATAACACGTACAGATCTCCAGGCCCGGCGTTTTGGTGCTGCCTGGTTGGTACTGCAATCTGAGTGATAGAATGCAGAGTGCATAATTTCAAAACGAGGAGGATGAGGATGAAGTATTTAAAACCGACGCTATTAATGTTAATAATCGCTCTGCTTGTCTGTGGATGTTCCAGCGTCACGATAACGACAGGTGATAATTCAGGTTCCGGAAGCACAGGTTCCGGCGGAGGAACAAACTCAGGAAGTACAGGTTCCGGAAGCTCGAATGCTGGAAGTTCAATGAGTGCTGAACCACACTGGGGAGTACAGACGAAGACTTCTGGTTGTCAGATCCGAGGGGCGCTTCCTGATTCCGCCTGTACTCCTGGTGCCATCATTACTACGGCTACAAAGTCACAGATATGTACCTCTGGATATTCACGTTCGGTACGAAATGTGCCGACGAGTGAGAAGAATCAAGTGTATGCGGAGTATGGGATACACTCGCATACTACGGGCCAATACGAAGTAGACCATCATGTGAGCCTGGAACTGGGGGGCTCAAACGATATTGCAAATCTCTGGCCCGAGGCCGCCAGCCCGAAGCCAGGTTTTCATGAGAAAGATAAGGTTGAGAACTACCTGCACGATCAGGTCTGTTCCGATGCCATTTCTCTTAAGCAGGCTCAGATAGAGATCGCAACGAACTGGCTGGCGGTGTATAACAGTATGCCAGGTAAATAATTATTTTTTGATGCCGCATACGTCGTTGATCCCTGGCGCAATGAGCTGCCAGAAAAGATATCCCATCTGCTCAGATGCTGGCGCAAGATCGTGATCGAGCCACCAGATCATCAGAGCCAGTAGCGATCCAGCGCAATGCATAGCGAGTAATTCCGCATCGACAGTACCGGTACTTTGCTCGATAAGTGACCGCAATACCCGATACTGTATCAGCGATGCCAGCCATTTATGCATACGTACAAGAATGAAGGGCGGCCCTCCCTCTTTGAACAGAGCACCGTAGAGTTCATGTCGCTCGGCTATATGTTGGAACACACGAATGCTCAGTGATTGATAGGTTACTGAAAAATCCGGCTTTGGTTCGACATCTTTCGTCAGATCATCAAAAAGACTCAGCAGGCTCTCTTCCAGTAACTGTTCTTTGTCATGGTAGTGCAGGTAGAAGGTTGCACGGCCTATGTTCGCCCGCTCCGTAATATCCTGCACTGTAATAGTTTCATACTCCCTCTCCACGATTAATGCGAAGAGCGCATCGCTCAACATGTGTAGTGTGCGCTGGACGCGGCGGTCAGTGTCGCGTTTCTCTTTCATTGAGGTGCTTCCTCCCCGATACTGGACAAAAAAGCTGTATTGTCTGGCTTCGTTCCCAATGTCCAGATTTCCTTGACAGGGCTATCAGATTGCTCTATATTTTGTTATAGACACGGTGTCTATGAATGGACACAACGTATTATACCATAGAGATATAAAGATTGTGCAGGTAGAGATGCTCACCGCCAGTAAAGGACAAGGGAATTGAGGAATGGCGAGAGTCTCTCAGGAGAAATACAATGGCAGTGAAAGAGAACACGACGATATATAACGATAAGGTATTTGAGACACTTCCACAACCACCCACAAAATTGCTGGTGGGAAATCTGATGGAGCTTGTTGGTGGGACGCCGACACAGGATCTCATGAGGCTGGCGCGTGAATATGGGCCGATTATGCAACTTGATCTTCCAGGTCGGCAGATGGCAGTTGTTTCGGGATTTCAGCTGGTCGACGAACTTGCGGACGAGAGCCGCTTCGATAAAAAAGTCTGGACGCCGTTGAGAAAGGTGCGTACCTTCGCCGGTGATGCCCTGTTTACAGCGGAAACGCGGGAGACAAACTGGCATAAGGCACACAATATATTGTTACCCAACTTTAGCATGAAGGCGATGCAGGGCTACTTCCCGATGATGCTTGATATTGCCCAACAACTGACGGAGAAGTGGGCGCGTTTGAATGCTAATGAAGAGATCGATGTGCCGGGCGATATGACGCGCCTGACGCTGGACACTATTGGCCTGTGCGGCTTTGATTATCGCTTCAACTCGTTCTATCGCGAGAATATGCATCCGTTCGTCGAGAGCATGGTGCGTGCGTTGGGCGAGTCGATGGAGAGTATGCAGCGCCTACCGCTACAAAATAAGTTGATGGTACATAAACATCGCCAGATGCAGGCCGACATCGACTTTATGAATGGTATGGTTGATCATATCATTCAGGAGCGTAAACGTAGTGGTGGCCAGGGGACGAAGAACGATCTTTTGCAGTATATGCTCAATGGCGTAGATAAGCAGACGGGCGAAGGACTTGACGATACCAATATCCGCTACCAGATCATCACATTTCTTATAGCGGGACACGAAACGACCAGTGGCCTGCTCTCGTTCGCACTCTACTTCTTGCTCCATAATCCGGAGGTGCTGGCGAAGGCATACGAGGAAGTTGATCGTGTCCTTGGCCCTGATGCGTCGGTTGATCCAACTTTTGCGCAGGTCAATCGCTTGAAATATGTTGCACAGATTCTTAAAGAGGCATTGCGACTCTGGCCTACCGCACCGTTATTCTCTGTCTATCCTTATGCAGGGGAGGCGATCATCGGTGGAAAGTACAGGGTCACGAAGAAGCAGGATATCGCTGTGTTGATACCAATGCTGCACCGCGATAAGAGCGTCTGGGGTGAGGATGCCGAAGAGTTCAATCCCGATCACTTCAGCGTGGAGGCCGAGCAGGAGCGACCAGCCAACGCCTATAAGCCCTTTGGCAATGGACAGCGTGCCTGTATCGGACGCCAATTTGCCATGCAGGAAGCTACCCTGGTACTCGGCATGATCCTCCAGCGTTTCAAATTGATCGATTCGCTGAACTACCAGCTCAAGATAAAAGAGACGCTCACGCTCAAACCTGATGGCTTTAAAATCAGTGTAAAAGAGAGAACGCATGCAGAGCGCACGATTGTGCTGAAGAAAGAGGCAAAGCCCGTCGCAATTGCAGCGGAAGCAGTCAAGCCAGTAACGACGAAGCAACATCATACGCCGCTCCTGGTGCTCTTTGGCTCGAATCTGGGGACAGCAGAGGATATTGCCCATCGCATTGCCGAAGATGGCAAGATACGTGGATTTGATGCGACCGTTGCCGCACTGGATGAATACACCAACAAGCTGCCACGAGAAGGAGCACTGGTGGTCGTAAGTGCCTCGTATAATGGAACGCCGCCCGACAATGCAGGCAAGTTTTGTGCCTGGATCAAAGATGCCAGTCTGGCAGAGGATGCGTTCAGGGGAGTCAACTATGCCGTGTTTGGTTGTGGTAACAGAGAGTGGGCATCAACGTTCCAGGCTATTCCACGCTTGATTGATGAGAAGCTGCAAGGGCATGGCGCGAAACGTATTTACCCACGTGGCGAGGGTGATGCCAGCGACGACTTCGATGGACAGTTCCAGACATGGTATCGATCTTTATGGGAGACGCTGGCTCAGGAACTCTCAATTGACTTTGGCGAAAGTGCGGCTCCTAAACAGCAACCCATGTATGAGGTCGAGGTAATCAAGGGAACGCCGTCGCTCACTTCGTTCGTGGCGTCCTTTGGGGCAGTAGCTATGCATGTTGCTGCGAATTATGAACTGAATACCACGACGGGATCCTATCCTGCTGAGCGTTCGACGCGCCACATTGAGGTCGCGTTGCCAGCGAACGTTACCTATCACCCAGGCGATCACCTGGGCGTGATTGCACATAATAGTGATGTCCTGGTACAGAGAGTTGCCACGCACTTCGGTTTTGATGCTGAGAGCAAGATCAATGTGCATGCAACCAGTCAGAGAAGGACGCACCTGCCAGTCGAACAAGCTGTAAGCGTCTATGCGTTGCTGGCTGATTATGTTGAATTGCAGGATGTTGCGACACGTACGCAGATCAAAGTAATGGCTGAACATACGCAGTGTCCGCCTGACAAAAAGAAATTGCTCGCTCTAGCTGGTGATGATGAGGGAAGTATTGCGCGTTATCGTGCTGAGGTGATGGCGAAGCACAAGTCACTGATCGATCTACTCGCTGAATTTCCAGCCTGTGAATTGCCATTTAGCGTCTACCTGGAACTGCTAGCGCCGATACGCCCGCGCTACTATTCCATCTCATCCTCTCCATTGCAGGAGAAGGATCGCTGTAGTATTACGGTGAGCGTTGTGAAGGCTCCAGCGAAATCGGGGCATGGCGAATTCGAGGGTCTCTGCTCAAACTATCTGGCAAACAAGGAGAAAGGCGCTAGCGCTTATGCATTTGTTCGTGATGCTCAGGCACCTTTCCGCCTGCCCGAAGATGCCAGTACACCATTAATAATGGTTGGTCCGGGTACCGGCCTTGCGCCATATAGAGGCTTCTTGCAGGAGCGTGCTGCTCTGAAGCAACAGGGGAGAGAGATAGGAAGATCCTTGCTGTTCTTCGGCTGTCGCCACCCGCAGCAGGATTTCATTTATGAGCAGGAATTGAACGCTTTTGTTGAGCAAGGTATTACAGAACTGGTAACGGCCTTCTCGCGCCTGGCTGAAAAGAAGGTCTATGTGCAGGATAAGATCTGGGAGCAGAGAGATAGTGTCTGGCAGTTGCTACAGGGTGGCGCGGTCATCTACGTCTGTGGCGATGCCAGCAAGATGGCTCCGGATGTACGCAAGACCTTTGCCGTCATCTACCAGGAGAAAACTGGTAAGAGCGCTGAAGAAGCGGAACAGTGGTTGAATGAACTGATGGCTGAGAAGCGCTATCTGGTGGACGTGTGGGGGAATTAATAATTAAATCGAAATGGCAGCCTGGAGAGATATCCAGGCTGCCATTTTTTTATAGGTACTTGAGCCATTATAATAGAAACATATCTATGAGGTCAGGACAAAACAAACATGGAAGAGAAAGGCTGTTACCACTATGGAGAGTCAGGAAATTGAAAGATACTTTCAAGATTTAGGCGACGAATTGGAGCAGCGTGGGTTTAAAGAGCCTGTTCGTATTATGGTGGTAGGCGGTGTGTTCATGTTGTTGATGGTAAAGAACAGAAAGGCGACGGAAGATGTGGATGTTGTTTTGTTAGACTTTCCCGATACGACGAATACGACGCCAGAGACGGTAGCATTTAAAGCAGCGGTAAATGCGGTAGCCAGCAGGCATCGTCTCAAAAGAAAGTGGATGAATGATGATGTTGCCTACTTTATTATGGACATGGCACCGAATCCACAGCCCGAACTCTGGCGCGAGTTTAGGAAGCTGCATGTATATGTGCCAGTGAAAGAATACATTCTTGCTCTGAAATTGATGGTGTTTCGACAGAAGGACGTAAACGACGTTGAGACGTTATTGAGAGAGCTACAGATTACGACGCGCGAGAAGGCGCAAGCTATTGTTGATCGATTTATACCGGAGAAGCGCTGGCAGGAACACTATCTGTTGGATGATACATTGGATGAGTTGTTCTAGATTCTGATTTTCTATGAGAAAGTCGCTGAAAGACCCTCTTTTTGTATTCTCTTTTCCCTTGTGCATATGGTATACTAAAAATACAGCGAGGTGATCTATGATCAAAACTCAAGAGGCACTACAAACAATCGAAATTTCTTATAGGGAAATCTGCGAGGGCGAAGACCCGTGGATTCCTCTTGGGAATTTTATGAACGATTTCTTTGGCAACTACCCGGATCGACGTGAAGAGCTGGTGAAAGACCCCATACAGGAGCCAGAGAGCCTGACGTCAGAGAGCCAGCACTGGGCTGTCTTTTGCGTTGCCGCAGTTGAGTACCTCTGTCAAAGATACCATATCTCCACTCCCGACTGGGTGAACAATCCTGCTTACAGGTTGTCAGAACCCTGGTACTACTCCATCGGCGCTCACAAGCCACATGTACGCGAACGGCTCGAAAGAGAAACTCCGGAGCCATTTACGCGGCGCAACATCTACTGTGGCAATAGAATGTTTGCCAATAAATATGAGTTGGCGCTGCAACAGCAGTCTGCGTAATCCATAGTTTCCATTCAAGTCATCCCCTCACAACGGGCAGGTGAGAGAACCTGTTTCATCCGCAGTTCCTAAAAGTCCATAGAGAGGATATGTTCTCACAAGTTTGTGAGGTGCACCATATTGACTTCTGAACCCCTTGACAATGATTGCATATAGATGTAAAATGCATATAGGGGTGATTGACATCGAGGTACCAGATAAGATACAGGGTAAAGGGGAGGTGGGGGATGGCAATGCTGATCACTATCCGACAATTGTAGAAGGTTCCTTTTGTAGAGATACAGTAGATAGTTAACGTTGTTTTTAGCAGAAAAGATCAGCACCAAGGAGAAAAATTATGGCTGAAAATATTGTAAGTGAAGCGACATGGAACTTGACGCGTTCGGTGAATGATGCAAGCAAGGCGTTGGCTGATAGTGCGGTTGCCGCTCAGGAGCGCAACATGCGCTATGCACAGAGCCTGTTTGAGAACGGTCTTGAAGTCGTAAAGAGTCACACGCAAGAGACGCGTGCATTGACGCAAGCATTAGTAGAGCAGTCGCAGAAGCAGCAGGAAGCGTTCCAGACGTTGGCCCAGGAGGCGACAGAGGCGTATACAGGTTTCTTCTCTACGATGTTTTCCTACTATCGGCAGGTCTATGAGAACGCTGGTGCAACAGTCTGGCAGGGCGTAGATGCCGCTCAGAAGGTGACTCGTGAGGGCATGGAGGTTGCGCAGGAAGCGATGCGCCAGGGGCAGCGAGTTGCTCGTTAGTGTATAATATATCCTGAGCTTAAGTCGTCTCAGGAATCACCATGAGTGAACAATGCGGAGATTTGCTCTAGAGCAGCATTTCTCCGTATTGTCGTCTTTGTATAGGATACAATATGTTCTCTTTTAGCGTCGAGAAAATTGCAATTGTAGGGGCGCGATTGATAAGCCCGCCGTTCACACGCCCGTGGTGCCTCTTATGAAGCAGTATACCTACGCTGGCCCAACTGGCGAACGTCCATATTTTGTCTATATACCACAGAATTATCAGATGAGCGAAGCCGTGCCATTAGTCGTAATGCTGCATGGATGCACACAAAAGGCAAGCGCATTTGCGACCAGCACGCATATGAATGAACTGGCGGAACGCTATAACTTTCTCGTTGTCTACCCTCAGCAGAGCCGTTCCGCGCATAACTATGGCTGTTGGAATTGGTTTCAGCCGCTCAACCAGGAGCGAAACAGGGGAGAGGCGGCACTTCTGGCTGGTGTTGTCCAGGAGATGGTACAGCAAACGGCTCAATGGACAATTGATAAACGGCGTATCTATGTAGCAGGGATTTCAGCAGGCGGAGCAATGGCAGGAATTCTGGGGGCTACTTATCCCGATGTCTTCGCTGCAATCGGCATTCATTCAGGGATTGCCTATAAAGCCGCGCAGAATGTACACGATGGCGTGAGGGTTATGAGGCGTGGTGGACCTGATACCATCCTACAAGAAGCTCTCATTCAGACAGCAATGGGAGAGCATGCGTGCGTTGTCCCCACTATTGTATTTCATGGCACGAGCGATTTTACGGTTGCACCTGTCAATGGTGATCAGGTTGTGCAACAGTGGATGCAGTCCAATGTGCTCTTATCTCATGGTGCATATAGCGCAGATTTTCAGCAACCGGATAGTCTTATAACGGATAAGATGCAGGGAGGACGTGCATACGAGGTCTTGACCTGGAATGATAAAAGTGGGCACCCGGTGCAGGAGTACTGGAAGATAAATGGGATGGGCCATGCATGGTCAGGAGGCAAGGATGGGTCGTATACGGATGCGAAAGGGCCAGATGCCAGTGAGGCGATGTATCGTTTTTTTATGCAGCATTCTCTAGAAGATAGCGAGAAGAATTCTATGACAATTGCTGAGAACTTACACTCCTCATTCTGGGGCAATCTGGTGCAACATGCTATACAGTTGTTCAATGAGAAAAAAGAGGGAAAGTGAGCTTAGGGAGGATCATTGGGCATCAGCACGGGTGCGATCATTCGCGCCCGTGCTGAATATCTACATATATATTCCGCCATTAACACTGAGAACCTGCCCGGTGATATAGTCAGCGTCTTCAATCAAGAAGCGAACGCTTTTGGCGATATCCTGAGTTGTACCGAAACGCCCTAGAGGGATCTTCGTAAGTGTTGCCTCACGGATCCTGTCTGGCATGCTTGCCATCATATCTGTTTCCGTAAAACCTGGTGCCACGGCATTTACCCTTATGCCGTAACGAGCAAGCTCCAACGCGGCAGTTTTGGTGAAACCAATGATACCCGCCTTTGCCGCAGAGTAGTTAGCTTGCCCGAAGTTTCCTGATAGCCCGACATATGAACTGATATTGATGATCGCACCGCTTTTTTGTTCCGTCAGGAAGGATAGAGCGGCTTTTATAGTATAAAAATAACTATTAAGGTTGTTCTGAATAACGGTGTTCCAATCGTCAATGCTAAGTTTTTTCATTGTGCGATCAATGTTGATGCCCGCATTATTGACCAGCACGTCGATGCGCCCAAATGTTTTGACTGTCTCCTCAATAAGATAAGCCGCCTGCGTCGGATCTGACACATCGGCCTGGATGGCGATGGCATGCGGAGAACCATTGTGCATGAGTTGTTCCACTAAGGCTTCGGCAGCTTCTCTGCTGTGTGCGTAGTTGACGACGATTCTGGCTCCACGGGCTCCCAGCTCTTCAGCTATGCCATGCCCTATGCCTCGTGATGCACCAGTGACGACTACGGCTGCGCCTTCCAGTTTGACCATTTGATTGTATCCTTTCTCTAGTGTAGTAAACAAGCAGTGAATGCAGGAACATCATACGTTGATCGATCCTTTCTACAACTCATTGAAGGATAACCTTGTATTACCACAAAGTCGTCACAGAAGCAAATGCAATATCACAGTGAGGTCACAGTGTTGGAGAATGAGAGAGGAAGATAGCTGGAGAAAATTGTGTCAGGAGTGCTCTTTCAACCATCCACACAATCGGGGCCAGAGCATCTTCCTGGCCCCAGAACCTGTGAGCATGCCAACATGTCCTGCATCAAGAAGCAGGAAGCTCTTGTCCTGGCTACTGACCAATTTCATAATAGCTTCTGCCTGTGGCTGTGTACAGATGTGATCTTTCTGTCCGGCGATGCTGAGGAGAGAGCAAGAGATTTTGGAGAGATCGACACGCTGCCCACGTAGCCTTATTTCGCCTTTCACCAGTCTGTTCTGCTGGTAGAAATCGCGAATCCATTGGCGGAACGCTGCACCGGGAAAAGGGATAGCATCGTTAATCCATTTGTTCATTGCTAACCAGGTGTCCATTGGCTTATCTTGCATGATGAGATCCCACATGCTTATATAAGACCCTATGTAGTTGTTGACAGGTTTAAGCATACGGTTCGCGATATCGAGCAGCTCGCCGGGGACGTTGCCAAAGGCTTCAATGAGAAGATCGGGGTTGAAGTAGCGCTCGGAAGTCCAGAGCGCGTAAAGGCCAGTATAAGCAGGAGCAAAGTCGATAGGGCTGGTCAGCAGAATAAGATTTCTGAGCGGTTCTGCGGGAAAGAGAGCTGTATACATTGCGGCCATAGTGCCACCCATACAATAGCCAAGCAGGGAGATTTCTTCTGAATGGGCTGTGCGCAGAACTTTTTTGATGGCACGAGGGATATAGTCCAGTATATAGTCATCGAAGGTGAGATTTTTGTCCTCTTCGCCAGGAATGCCCCAATCGAGCAGATAGACATCAAAGCCCTGACCAACCAGGTATTCGATAATACTATTGCCGGGCCGGAGGTCGAGTACGTAGGGACGATTGATAAGTGCGTAGATCAGGAGCAAGGGAACGGAGTAGCGTTTTTCCCTTGTGGGCTCGTAACGATAGAGTCGGGCCTTATTTTTGGTCCAGATTACCTCTCTGGGTGTCAAGCCAGTCTCGATCGTGGAACCCTCAAGGAGAATCTGCATACCTGTTTTGTACTTTTGCAAGGTAGCTTCAACGTCTGATGTTTGTATGCCTTCCTGGCTCATGTTAGCGTCCAGTCTCCGTTTGACGGCGTTTTTTTTACTTCTCTGTTGAAGAAGGCGTGTTCTCTGGCTCCGTTTTTGGTGTTTTAGGAGATGTGCGCGTTTTTGAATTCCCACTGCGCGAAGTTCTAGTTGCTGTTGTTTTAGCCGCAGGCTGGTGAGTATCAATGTGTTCGAGCAGTGCAACAAGGTTGTCCAGTTTCTGCTCCACTCCATCCAGGCGTTTTTCGAGATGCGCTGATGACTCGTTGCGGGTCAATGTGGCTGGTAACTCATTTAACCTGTCCTCGATAGTATTTAGACGTGCATCTAATCCCTGGAGAGCATCGAGTTTTTGCAGTGTGGGCGGAATTGCATTAAGCTTGTCCTCAACACTGTTCAATCGTTGATGCAGGTTGTCATCGATTTTTTTGAATGCTGATGGAAGTTGGTCAAGTCGCTGCTCCAGAGATTGCAGATGGTTGTCTAATTGCTTAATTGATTTAATGGTCGCAAACTGTGGATACAGGCTCTGAAAATCCTCGAAGGCATCCTGTATACTGTCAACCTTATTTTCCAGCGCAACGATCATCTCAGCTACTCTGGTCACGTCGGAGCGTGTGGTGAGTTGGAGATGGCTGAAGTAGTCCTCGTTGAGGTGACGGAAGTTTTTGTAGAAGGTGGCATAGCTCTCCATGTAGTGGCTTGCCGCTTCCACAAACTTTTCGTTGCCGATGACCTCCTCGATGGCTGTTGACCATGCTTCGTGCGATGACTTGTACCACTGCTTAAAGAACGTAAATGGGTCAACCGGAATAGCTGCCTCTGACCATACTTTAGAAGAGGTGTCATACCATTGTTTCCATTGCTCTTCGATCTGGTGCAGAGGGCTACGATTTCCAGTTTCCTCTGACATGGCGGGACCTTGCCTTTCGTCTCTCTAGACTTTTCTGTTCCGAATACTACGTCGTTGTTTCGGTTTCATCCATTGTCTGACGATAGTAGCTAAGCGGCATGCGCAGGAAATCGATATCAATCATCAGTGCCCTTTTGCTTGCCTGGGGAAGAGTCTGGTGCGGGTATATCCTGTTCTTCCCCGTCGTCCCGATCCTGTGTGGGTTCTTTCTTTTTCGGCGTGGGGCGGCCAGTATACAGTTGAAAAAAGGTATCCATCATCCTTTGATACTGGTTGAGAGACTCAGCCCAATATTTCAGGTAGGCTTCGCCGCTATCGGTGATTGAATAGATACGGCGAGCAGGCCCGGTTTCGGAGGTATCCCAACTGGAACTAACCATACCATCTTTTTCCATCTGGCGCAATGTTCGGTAGAATGTGCCCGGATTCATCATGGTGAAGCCAAAGGTCCCCAATTTCTCCATCAACTCATACCCGTAAGAGTGCCACTGCTTGAGCATCAAGAGAAGAATTGGAACGACCCAATTCTTTGACCAGGCATCGGTCGCTGGATTGCGCGGCCCATTTTCTTTGTTCTCTTCTGTCATCAGTTTTCACGCGCCTCCCATTTTCAGGTAGTCATTTGCGGAAGCCGGGCAGAAATTCCCGCCATCTACAAGCGCACAGCTTTAGCCGTGTATTCCTGATTCAGATGCATATATACGCTTATCTTCTGTGAAGAAATGAGCATATATATGCATCTTACAAGTAGAGAGACACTCTGTCAAGTGATGATTTTTGCCGCTGAGCGTTGGACCTTAAAATGTTTTGGGTAAAACGGTGGGAACTGCTGCTACCATTTGCCACACAATAGCATCTCTGTGCACCTCAATCGTTTGTAGCAGTGCATCTTGTACTCGGTGAATATCCCGGTTCCCATTGATCTGAGCCAGCTTGTGCTGGTCATCGTAGTAATCAAGTAATTGAATCGTTTCAGTGAAGAAGGTGTCCAGGCGCTTTTGAATGGCCTCACCTGTGTCGTCGGAGCGCTGGTAAAGCTCACTACCGTCTATATCACAGACTCCGGAGACGCGAGGTGGTTTGGAGGTAACGTTGTAGATGTGCTGGTGAGCCTGGCAAATATACCTGCCGGAGAGCCGATTAAGCAATTCTGCACGTGGTACGTCGAGGTAGACAGCAAGATCAATCTTTTGTTCGATAGTTCGTAAGCCTCGGTCAAGCGCCTTTGCTTGCGCAATGGTGCGTGGAAAACCATCCAGCAGAACTCCTTGCATATCAGGTAATCTCTTGATACGGTTCAGCACCATCGAAATCGTGATCTCGTCAGGAACCAGTTCGCCGCGATCTATAAAGGCTTTGGCCTTCAAACCTAGCTCAGTTTCCTCTGCCATCTCGTTACGGAACAGATCGCCACTTGCAAGATGAAAGAGATTAAGCTGTTGAGCCAGTAATTCGGCCTGTGTACCTTTTCCCGATCCCTGGGCCCCGATTAGTATAATGTTCATGCTGTTTTCTCTCCATAGAGACTCAAATGACGCAACGCAGCATCCATTCCTTCATCAGGGATGTGACGCCTTCAAAGATAGTACGCATTACATGTTGCTATCGTTGATGGACTCTGCTCTTCCCCTATTCATCTTTTTATCTACCAGATAGACAAAAGACGGATGCAACTCCAGATGAAACCCTGATGATTCAGGAAGCTTCCTGGTTGTTTTCAGGATGAGAGTCGATGTCCCGTTGTGTTCTCTTATGTCTCTATGAAAAAGATAGCATAGCGTTCTCACAAATGCTTCACGATGCGTCGCTCTAAACTCACAAACGCATCGCATATCTTGTCCATCCATCCACAGAGAACGTATGTGCTCCCCTGAGCCTCCATACAGTGTTTATGTCGGGCGTTAACAATAACCGCTCTATGTGAAGTGCATATTATGTGCAGGTTATAGCCCTCTTTTGAAAGGTATGTATGGTATGCATACCATACAGACTGTCAGATGGGTCATATATACTATATGGTGTTGGTTATGTTCCTGTCAAGGACTGAACATTACATTTTTTGATGCTATCGATAAGTTTTTCCATAACTATTTAACTATCATCTTAGTACCTTTGGTGAGAGGAGCGCTAAGTGCCCGCGTTCTCCCTTGACAAAAAACGAATATATATGTATTATGCATATAGATGCTGCTTACGGAGAAGATCTCGGAGTGGCTCTGATGCAAGACCAGGAGTGCGTGTAGAGCAAGCAAAAGATAAGGTTTATTGAAAGTTTGTTTATCACGTGTGTTGAGCAAATAGTTGTACAGTGATGTACGTTTAGTAAGGATTACAGGACGATGGGCCAGACTGTTAAAAAGTTAGCACCTCTTCCGCCGATAGGGGCATATGCGACGCTTTCGCGTGTTATTGCTGAGCATGATATAGAGCTGTTTGCCGAGGTGAGTGGAGATAAAAATCCGATTCATCTGGATGCGGGGTATGCCGAGCGATCGATTTTGGGAAGCGTATTGCGCATGGTTTTCTGATTGGTTCGTTGATATCAGCGTTATTGGGAAATGTGTTGCCGGGTCCGGGGAGCATTTACCTGGGGCAGACGTTGAAGTTCCTCGCGCCAATTCATATTGGTGATGAAGTGACGGTTCTGGTCAAGGTTGTAGCTGTGCGTGAAGAGAAGCGGATTGTCACGCTGCAAACTGAATGTTCTAATCAGCATGGAACGCTGGTTTTGAGTGGTGAGGCGACAATTAAATATGCACAAGAACTTGAGGAGACGCTTGATGCTTAAGCGTCTTCGTTTTTCTTTTGGGCGTTGTCTGTTGTAGTTTGTTCTCTTAGATCTGCCCACTTGTTTTGTGGTAACAACTGAACCAGGACACGCAAAGGTTCGTAGATGTAATATATCTCTGGTTGGTCACGGACAGTCGGAAATATTACTCTGGCCCCTACGAGCCTCGCGTATCCTGATTCAGTTGTTATTGCTTCTATCGGGTTTCCTGCGCTAGCGGAAATTATTGGAGTGCTTCGGCGGCAGCCTCTAGCGGCGCAGAGCCAGCTTGTAGCAACTGATCCAGTGTCCGTTTACGTACACGGTAGGCCTGTCTTTTGCCGCGATGGGGCAGAACAATTGCTTCCAGGAGCCCTAGTGAGATCCAACGGCGTACCGTTGTTGTATCAACACGCAGGCGGACAGCGACTTCGCGAATGGTCAGTAGATCGTCTTTTTCCATCTTTGGTCCTCGTTCTTCTGTTTGTTCTTGATTGTGTGAAGATGTTAGTGTTTGTTGGGGCATGTTTCCCCTCCCTCTTTCATAATATGTTGTAACAGGTAAATACCAATTTTCCTTGAGAGTTCGATGCGCAAGGCATAAACGAATTTATCTCTCTACTTTTCACTATAACACGCCACACAAGAAAAAAGGTTTCACACTGAAAAAAAGCGATTTTGTATTCTCACCTAATGAGATAAGGAAAAGTCCAGGATAAACTAAGTCTGGTGCAACTTCGATAACTTCGTGTTCATTCGCGTCGAAGTGGATATGATACATTTCATTTGAATCGCTACGATCATGATCGATTTCATTTGAATCGCTACGATCATGATCGATTTTTATAGCTTTCCATATTGCCAGCAGTGCAGGTTCCAATCAAATCCCTCAACCGTCAAGGCACCAGCATAGCCATTGTCTGGTTCAAGGGAACATAATGACCAGTGTGCCGTTGCCAGAGCTTCTTCCCGGCTGCCTAACAATGCTGCTGGTTCGCCTGGTGCTAGAGAGACGTCGAACTGATCGAGGGGGATGGATAATCCCCTTCCTTTTGCTTTGATGTAAGCTTCTTTGCGCGACCAGCACAGGAAAAAGGCTTCTGCCTGGAGTGTGGGGGGAAGTGCCTGTAATGCTGCGTATTCAGAGGGAGAGAAGTGAGAGCGGGCGAGTGGTTCCCATTCGATGTCCAGGCGCATGTATTCAACATCGATCCCTATCTGGCGTTGGTAGGTAAAGGCGTACAGCGCCAGTTCAGCAGAGTGAGAGAGATTGAATTGCAGGCCCGTTCCGGCGAGTGGAGGCGCGAGAGCGGGCTTTCCATATTCATTAGTGGTAAACTGGAGTTCGTGTGTGTTTGTGTTGAGATAACAAGCCAGAAGTATCCTCAACACGCCGTGTGCGATTGTCCAGCGACGACGATCCTTCTCAAAATAAAATCGCCTGGCTCGTTCGCGCTCGTCGGGCGAGAGGATCTGCTGCAAAGCGATATATTCGTCTTCTGGAGCGATCAATGGAGCTTTCCATGTGTGGACTTCGTTTTCAGAGAGTGTTATGCGTTGTGGGGGCACAGACCATTGCTGTTGAGGATCAGTCATAGAGCAAAGGTATCCTTTCTATTTATGCCTGTTTCTGTCATACATTGTCGTTTCTTTTCATAACATGAGAAGAAAAATTTCTGGTGCGGAGAATACCTGATGAGATTTGCCATGAGCTATTGTAACATAGATTGACCCACATAGACATGTAGAACGTTTAGGACGAAAGAAGCTGTTGTGGATATATAAGAGCAAAGATGAAACATGTTTTATACTGTACTCGTGTCAGTCTTGGGTAAGCTAAGTGATGATGCTACATCGAACTGCATGTTGCCAGATAATTGGAAAAGGAAATGGAGGCTTTCTACATTATGGCTCAGAATATCGAAGTACAGCCAGGGCAAAACGTGCCCTCTAGAGGACGAGGCTGGTTACGTACGTTACTGATCGGTTTGCTTCTCTTTATCATCGCCACCGTGGTTATGTTCTTCACAGGGAATGTGAATCTGTATCCAACCGTCATCTTGATTGGAAATTTTCTGGTTCCAGTGGTCTTTGTTGCATTTCTGTATGATCACCAGCATCTCAGTAGATTGACGCCCGAAACCGTTGCTGCCTGTTTTGTGGTTGGAGGTGTGCTGGGAGTATTGGGCGCGTCTATTCTTGAAGCGTTACTGGTTCCTGTACCATCGAATCCGATGCAAGGATTATCTTTCACAAGTGCGTTGCTAGTTGGACTGATTGAGGAGGGATGCAAAATTCTGGTGCTAGTGCTTCTGGCAAGAAGAAAGAATCATACCTCGGAGATGGATGGGTTGTTGTTGGGTGGTGCAGTTGGTATGGGATTTGCAGCTTTCGAAAGTACAGGCTATGCATTCACGAGCTTCCTGCTCAGTCAAGGCCATGTAAGCGCATCGATTGCTACGACAGTACTTCGTGGTCTTGTTGCGCCATTTGGACATGGCATCTGGACAGCTCTCCTGGGCGCAGTCTTGTTTCGAGCAAGTGGGCAGCGTCACTTTCGCATTACCGGCCCGGTTCTTCTGACTTATCTCTTTGTCTCTGTGCTCCATGCTTGTTGGGATGGATTGCCCTATACAGTGTATTTTGTCATTCCTCCTGGGATTCCTGTCTCAGCTGTCACACTCGTTCTAGCGGTTATCGGTGTGGTTGCACTCGCTATTGTCTATCGACAGGCGATCAGGCGGCAGATGCAGCAACTTAGCACAGCAAATCTACTGTAGCAGGATATTTATTGCCGATTGCTTGCTTATGGGCATAAATTTGGAGGGTTGCATGTTCAAATAAGTGTACCCACTTTTTCTTAGCGCTTCCTAAAAGATCCTCAAGGAATAGTTATGTGCTTTTTGGCGTGATGGCTGTTCTAGAGGATTTTTGATTGGGAAAAGTATCTTTTGCAAATGAAGGAGCATAAAATGTATGAAAAGAGAGGCAAAAATGTGTATGGAAATTTTGAGGCAGCCAGCCTGGGAGAGGCTCTCCAGCCTCTTGCGCGAGCCACGGATAAAACCGTGTGTAGACCAGTTTCACCCGTTGAACGAGAGCAGAGCCAATTTCAGATGAACAGATGGGTTGTCTTTGCGCTTGCAGCATCGAGTAGCTTTATCACAACGTTGGATAGTTCGATTGTCAATATTGGTCTGCCTGCTATTTCACAGACATTTCATGTGGGAGTGAGTGGGGCCATTGAATGGGTCATTATAGGCTATCTTGTGATTATTGCTGCTGTTCTCCTCACATTTGGGCGCCTGGCGGATATGATTGGGAGACGACCAATCCTTTTGACGGGACTGGGAGTTTTCATGCTGGGCTCTGCATTATGTGGGATGGCCCCTTCATTATTAGTACTGATCCTTGCTCGTCTGTTTCAGGGTCTTGGCGGAGCACTTATATTCTCTGTAAATGTCGCTATGATTACAAGCACCTTTGTTGATCGTGGACGAGGTTTAGCGCTTGGCCTGAATGCTGTGATGGTTTCGTTGGGTGTTGCAGCCGGACCGACAATCGGGGGCATTATCACTCAGTATCTGAGCTGGCGCTGGATCTTTTACGTCAATGTTCCTATCTGTATTCTCGTATTCCTTGCTGCCTTTTTCTTGTATCGGGAGCCTCGCCCGGAGCATGCAAGCAGTGGACGATTTGATCCCCTTGGTGCGGGCTTGCTGGCTGTTGGACTGGGATCGCTGACTCTGGGGCTCTCCTTTAGTCAGGAGTGGGGCTGGTTTTCACGTGGCACACTTACATCTCTTGGGATTGGCGCTGTGCTGCTCTGCGTAGCGGTTTATGTAGAGAAGCATATCGAGCATCCTATCCTGGACCTGCACTTAGTCACGAACCATGTATTTGCGTTTGCAAATATAAGTTTTATGTTGTGTATGATGGCTTTATTCGCGCCGGGTTTTCTTCTGCCGTTCTACTTTGAGGAATTGCGCGGTTTTTCTACGTTGCAAACTGGTTTGATGTTGACGCCCCTCCCGCTTACGTTCGCCGTAGCTGCACCATTGAGTGGAGCACTGGCGGACCGTTTTGGGTCGCGCTGGCTCTCTCCTATAGGGCTAGCCGTAGCCTGTTTTGGGCTTTTCTTACTGAGCCTGATCAATGTGCATAGTTCTGCGCTGGATATCGCCTGGCGGTTGGCGGTGACAGGATTTGGTCAGGGGCTTTTCCAGTCGCCGAATACGCGTACTATGATGAGTGCAGCGCCTGCGAGCGAGCAAGGAGAGGCATCAGGCTTGCTGTCGACCGGGCGTGTGATTGGTCAGGGGATGAGTGTAGCTCTCTCAGGCACTGTTTTTGCGGGGTTAGGAGGAGCGACGGCTGGTACACTTCTCGTTGCGCAACGAGCACATCATCTTGTACAGGCAAATGTGAGTACGTTGCAGAACACCTTTGTCAGCGGTTTTCACGCTGCGCTGCTTGTCTGTGCACTTTTCGCGGCACTGGGGATATTCACCGCTCTGGCGCGTGGATCTGGCGCTGGAGTGAAAAGCGCTGCGCCTCTGCATCCACACCGCACGGTCTCTTAGGTCTGCCGACGAAGTCTACAACGTTTGGAAATGAAAAACCAGACGCTTTACCGATTTCGATCATATCCATGAGTGTTTATCCCTTACAGTGACCACGAAGATCAGAGATGTTTAATTTGCGGCATCCTCATCGTATTCAAAGCGTCCAGTTTTCTCTGTCAGTCGAATGCGATAGAGAGAAGTGATTTCGCGTGTGGGGTTGTCTGTTCTTATCATCGTATGGAGAGACTGTCCACCCGCGATCAGAGCCGTCATCCGCTGCGTGAGCAAATGCAATGCATGCGTTGCCTGCGCACCTTTCAGATCTTCAAAGGTGCCCCAGGCGATCACGCTCTGCCAATGCGAAGCATTCTTTATGCGATCAACCTCGAAGCAGACCTCAGGATTGAGGCGCATCATGTCCAATTTCATGCCAGGAACGGATTGTGCATAGATGCTTTCGTCGTCGTAGGCATAGCTAATTGGAATGACATAAGTTTTTCCTTCTGCGTGACAGCCGATGCGCCCAACTGCTTCTGTGCGTAAGATCTGGTCAATTTGTGTTTCATTCAGTTTGCTAAACATAGCATCCTCCTTCATGCAAGCGCTTTCTTGAGAACACAGGTGTTAGAACCGCTGCATTTGAAATGTAATCGTAAAAACGTTCCCGGGAATCACCTGCCGCCGGAAGTGCTCGTAGATGTTTGAAAACAGTGGAAGCAGGTCGGCCGTTGGTTTCGGCTGCCAATCTCCTGCAAATTGGCGATCCTCACGAACCTGCACTGTTTTTTCAAGTTCATGGTTAGGAAGATTCACATGAAGGATCATTGTCAATTCGTCGCCGATCTGAAGTGCTGGGAACACCTGTTGCTCATAGACTGTCTTTATGAGGGATGAGAACTCATGCTCACATGTAGGTTTTCTCTGGTCGTAGACTTTAAATGTGTATTGTCCCAGTCCATCACTTTCGACCAGGGCGGTTATTTTAAAAAGAGCTTCAAACATGGCATATTTCTCCTCTTCTGGTAACGTTGCATTTGACTTATTGTGTTTACCACGGAACGATCGCAGGCTTGCAAATAGGTCCCCAGCTTGAGACGGAAAGAAGGCGTGAGTCACCTCAATTCGAGATGACTCACGCAGCTTAATGTATTGCGTGCAAGAAAATGTAGAGTGGGGCCATAACCAGTGTGATAGTGCTGAGGAGCTTGATCAGCACGTGGAGCGATGGGCCAGCGGTATCCTTGAAAGGATCGCCGACTGTATCACCGACAACACTGGCTTTGTGTGCCTCACTGCCCTTGCCTAGAACGAGTGCATTGGGGTCAAGGTGATCGGCCACTCTGCCATTAGCATTGATGCGCAGGTAGCCAGCTTCGATATACTTTTTCGCGTTATCCCAGGCTCCTCCACTGTTGTTGAGGAAGAGAGCGAGGACAATGCCACCCATTGTGCCAACCATCAGCATACCTGCCGCAGCCTCAGGGCCAAGGATGATCCCAACGGCAATGGGGGTCAGCACAGCGACCAGGCCGGGGAAGACCATTGCCCGCAGGGATCTGCGTGTGCTGATATCGACGCAACGGGCATAATCGGGATCGACACGCTCATTGACATCTTCTAGCATGATCTTGGGATTTTCATGGAACTGACGCCGTACTTCCTCTATCATATACTCAGCAGCCGTCCCAACCGCGCGGATGGCCAGTGAACTGAAGAAGAAAATGAGGGTCAGTCCTATGAGAGCTGCAATAAAGACGGTGATATCCGTCAGGTCAACGTGATAGACCGCCGTGTTTTTCGCATAGGAATAGAGGACATCGAGGTAGGCGCTAAAGAGCAGGAAAGCGGCCAGAGCGGCTGAGCCGATGCCGTAGCCTTTGGTCAGAGCCTTGGTCGTATTTCCGACACTATCGAGAGCATCGGTGATGTCTCGAACGGATTCTGCTTGTCCACTCATTTCGGTAATACCACCAGCATTATCAGTGATGGGACCAAAGGTATCCATGGAGAGAACATAGGCGCAGCTCATCAACATTCCCATGGTTGCGACAGCGGTCCCGAAAATGCCACCCACATTGGGGGCGCCAGCTACAATACTTGTGGCAGGGAGATGGACCTGGCTTCCCAGGAAGAAAGAGAGTCCAAGGGCCGCGCAGATCGCCAGTACAGGCACTACGACGCATTCCATGCCAACGGCGACTCCGGTGATAATCGTTGTTGCGGGTCCTTTGAGGCTTGATACAACAATATTGCGTACGGGACGATAGGAGCCTGAGGTGTAGTAGCGGGTGATATAGACGAAGGCGATGCTCAAAAGGATACCCACGGTTCCAGCGAGGCCATACCAGATCCAGGGAGGAATGCCATCGGTGCCAGTAACCGTGGCCCCATTGAGTAATAAGAAGCTTCCCAGGAAAATCCCGAGAATGCAGAAGCTGCAGGTGATCAAGTAGCCAATAGTAAGCTGCTTCATGGCTATTTCACCTGGATCTCGACCGGCGGCCTTGTCGGGTTCAACAACGACGGATGGTCGAACGTAGAGTAAGCCAATGGTTGAAGCAATGAGGCCAAAGGCGCGTACAATCAGCGGGAAGAGGATCCAGTTGGAATTGTGAGTGGCGGCTGCCAGAGAGACGCCCAGGATCATCGCGCCAATATTCTCAGCGGCGGTTGACTCGAACAGGTCGGCACCACGACCGGCGCAGTCGCCGACGTTGTCGCCGACCAGGTCTGCGATCACTGCCGGGTTGCGTGGATCATCTTCAGGAATATTCGCTTCAATTTTGCCCACGAGGTCTGCACCCACGTCGGCTGCTTTGGTAAAGATGCCGCCGCCCAATTGCGCGAACAGGGCGACAAAACTGGCTCCGAAGCCGAAGCCGATAATCAACGATGGGACATTTTCGACAGAATTGCCGATATCATAAGCAGAGAAGAGAATGGAGACGCCCAGGAGAGAGAGCGAGACGACCAGAAAACCGGAGACGGCTCCCCCACGTAGCGAGACCATCAATGCTTCACCCAGGCTGCGCGTTGCAGCACTGGCTGTGCGGATGTTTGCTTTGACTGCAATATACATGCCAACATATCCGGCCACGCCGGAACACACGGCTCCAATGAGAAACGCAAGGGACGTGTGCCAGGCCAGGCTGAACCGGACGGCCTCGTTGCCCTGACTCAAAATGGCGAGGATGCCCCCAACGCCAACGGCAGCAACGAGCGCCAGGACCGCAATCGTGCGATACTGTCGATTGAGAAATGCTTGCGCTCCTTCGAAAATGGCGTTTGCGATTTTCTGCATCGCCGGCGTTCCGGTGTCTTTGCGCAAAACAGAGAGTGCGAGGTATGCAGCGAAAAGAATGGCCAGGAAACCTATACTGATAGGGATCCAGATATAGCTGCTCACAATGAAATGCCTCCTACAAGATAGAAGAAAACCCTGCCTAACGAGAGTTAACTGTCTGCAATAGTCGAACTTACAAGATAGAAGAAAATCCTGCTAACGAGAGTTGACTGTCTGCAATAGTCAAAAGGGTCACGCTTCCATACTGAAGCGTTGAACCCATCCGCAGGTTTTGCTTGCTATCGCTTTCTCAAGAGGAAGTATCACAGGCAAACGTCACGAAATGGTCATGGACGAGAGAGAGACACTCACATATGCATCACAATGGATTAGAAAAACCGATAGAGCTGCAGTTTTCTGGTAGAATATTCTGTAATATTCTGTAACCTCTCTCCTGGTGTGTTGCGCCTGTGATTAGACCGTAGGACTGAGAAGATTGCTGGCGATTGCCTTGTGCTAGCGGTTATTGACCGTTTTGGGGGAAGTTCGCTTCTGTTCGCTGTGATCTTTCAGGTCTTCCACACAAAACCTGGGCGAGCCACCGCTGGTGGCGAGGAGATCTGAATAGTTACAGAAAAACAAGAAAGCCCGGGTAGGTTCTTCGATTTGCTATTAGCTTGCGTTCCTCACGATATACTCAGCAGTATATCGTGAGGAACGCAAGCTTAATGCGGACCAGTTGCTTCTGTACCGCAGGGGCCGCCATCGGGATTTTCCGCAACTTCTACCACTTCACCTTGCATGGTCAAAATTGGACGGTAAAAGAGCGATATGCGTTCGGAGGAGCGTCCGATGTAGTGGCAGATAAAAGAGCGACGAAAGCGGTTCGTGGTCTTGTTCGGTTGCGATCCATGGACTAAACTGCCATTGAAGAAGAGGACATCGCCAGGAGCCAGATCAACGGGGACAGCCTGTAACCCTGGTGGGATTGGCACAAAATCGCGTGTAAAAGAAAGTGTCTCGTCGGCCTCTTCCGGACAGAAGAGGCCCATTTTATGTGTTCCAGGTACCACTTCCAGCCCCCCATTCTCGCGCTCAGCAGGATCAAGGGCAATCCAGGTTGCAAGACAGGTTCCAGGCTCTACTTTCAGGTAAAAGTTGTCCTGGTGTAAGGCCTGTCCACGTGCTCCGGCAGGCTTAAAATAGAGCATGCTTTGTGCAGCCAGAGGCTCTTCCCCTAACAGATCCTCCAGGATCACTGCGAGGCGAGAATTGAGCAGGTACTGCAATGCTACATTGTTGAAGCGATGCGGATGAATGATGCGTGGATAGAGCTTGAGGATATCGCCATTAGCATCCTCAGGAGATGTTGGCTCAAAATAGCCCGGTACGTGCCCCTTAGCACATACCTCCATGAACGTATCAATCAGGAGCTGTATTTCATCCGGTCTGAATAAACCGCGTAGGATAAGATAGCCCTGTTCATCAAATGTGCTTACCTGCTCACTGGTTAATTGCTTCGTCGTTGTGGTCATAGTCGATATTCCTTTCTCCCGCTCTCGCTGCTGAAATAGCACCTCTCTGATGATATATAGTAGCTGGGATGCTCGTGAAAGAGAATGGATAGAGCTGTTAAAAACTTGCACAATCCTGCTATGACCTTCGTGACCTCTACAAAATAATGTACAATTTTGTTATGCATACAGAGAACTCATATTCACCACCGCCAGATATTCTGGTGACCGGGCACTTTAACGAACGGTATGGCTATGCTGTCCACCGTGCGCATGGCTCAGGAAACTGGTTGATCACCTATACGCTGCAAGGACAAGGCCTCTACCGTCAGCCAGGATTGCAGCTATGCACAAATCCTGGAGATATTGTCCTCTTACAACCTGGTGCCCTACATGATTATTCTGTGCCTCCTGATACCTCCTGGGAGTTTCTCTGGGCACATTTTCAACCACGCCTGTCCTGGTTTACCTGGTGGCACTTGCCAGAGAGCGGACAAGGTTTCTATAAAGTCCATATTAGTTCTGTGCAGGAACGTGAGCGTGTGCGACAGACTTTCCTGAAGCTCCATGCGGATGCCTCTTTGCCACAGATCAATGCTGCGCCAGGGCCTTTGAGTATGCTTCAACGCGAACTTGCTCTCAATGGCCTTGAGGAAGTACTACTCGTTGCTGTGCGTGAGACGATGCAAAAAACGGAACACGTGCTGGATTCACGTGTCCAGTATGTCCTTGACCTCATTTCCCAGGATCTTACCGCACAGTACGATCTGGAGATGCTGGCACAAGAAGTATCTCTTTCACCTTCACGGTTCTCTCACCTCTTTAAGCAGGAAGTGGGCGACTCGGTAACCAATACCATGCTGACGCTGCGTTTTCGTAAGGCAGTTCGTTTGTTAGAATTCAGTTCCCATAGCATCAGGATGATTGCTGAAGAAGTGGGTTTCACTTCTGCCTTCTATTTCAGCCGCCAGTTCCGTCAGCGCTTTGGCATGAGTCCGCGTGATTATCGAGCTCATATGGCATCATATCAGCAGAAGTCCACGTAGGTACAAGCCGCCAGCTTTTAGTCTGACAACTCCAGTTCCGCTTTCATCACTTCATCTTCTGGCGAATACTGCAGGAACATGCCAAGTTTTCTGCAAACCTCTTGCATCCCCTGATTTTCAAGAAGGATATCGCCCGTGAGGCGCTGAAGTTTTTCGTCGCGAGCAAATTGGATCAGCCGACTCAGCAGTTCAGTTCCCAATCCCTTGTGCTGGAACTGGTCAGTGACGAGAACGGCAAACTCGGCCTCATTGGCTCCAGTGGTTTTGATTAAGCGCCCGACACCAATAATCTCATTTTGTCCCGTACGCGGATTATGGTATTCAGCGACAAACGCCATCTCGCGGTCGTAATCAATAAAACAGACCCTGGTCAAGTGCTCATGAGTGATGCGCTGGCTCAATTGCAACATATGTAGCCAGCGGAAGTAGACACTCTGCTCCGAAAGCGTTTCGTGAAACTTGATCATGAGTGGCTCATCTTCCGGGCGGATGGGGCGAAGCGTGACCTGGAGTGCCGTCGGACAGAACCCAGGGCTGCACATATTGCTGTGGATATGGGCGAATAGCAAGTTTGGGTAGATCATCCTCGCTGATATCCGAGCTATGCAGAACAACCCGTGCATCAAGCGCGATCAGGCGTTCCGGAGAAGCAAGCAATGGATTAATGTCGATTTCCTTGATGCGGCGCTGCTCTCCCACAAGGTGACTAAAGCGAACCAGGAGTTGTTCAAGTGCGATGAGATCAACAGGCGGGCGCCCACGTGTTCCCTGGAGAGCGGTAAAGATGCGCGTCTGTTCCATCATGCGCTGCGCCAATGTAGTTGTAAGTGGTGGAAGGGCTAAGGCGCGATCCTGGTAGACTTCGACGAGTTGTCCACCTGAACCAAAGAGGAGAACCGGGCCGAACTGCGGGTCGATGCTACTACCCAGGATGAGTTCGTAACCATCAAGCGAGATCATCGGCTGGACGGTTACCCCCAGGAAATGCTCGGCTCCGACTTTCGCGCCTACCGCAGTTTCAATAGCGCGGTAGGCGTTACGCACTGCGTCCTCTCCAGAGAGGTTTAATTGCACGCCGCCCACGTCGGTCTTGTGGGTAATCGTTTCTGAAAAGAGCTTGAGCACGACCGGATAGCCGATCTCCTCTGCGCACCTGACGGCCTCGGTTTTGCTGGTAGCAACGCGTGTTTCCACGGTTGGGATGCCATAGGCGGCCAGAAGTTGCTTGGATTCGAACTCGGTCAGCAGCGTCCGACCCGACTGGCGAGCGATTTCGATAATCTTTGCCACCATAGCTCGATCAGGCCCACCCTGTTCCAATTCCTCGGGAGGGAGAGGCGTTTCGTATAAGCTACGCAGGTTGGAGACGTAGTGCCACATGTAATCGAATACCTGGGCAGCTGCGTCTGGGTAGGGAAAGGTGGGGATATTCGCCCGATTCAAAATCGTATTGCCACCGGTTACTGTTGCACCACCCATCCAACTGGCGAGGATTGGTTTGCCAGTACTTGTAGCGTAATGCTTCAGCCGCTCGGCGGTCAGGGTCGGGTCAGTCATTGCCTGGGGAGTCAAGATGATCAGCAAGCCATCGCTATTAGGATCCTGTACCGCGATCTCAAGAGCTTGAGCATAGCGTTCAGGGTTGGCATCGCCCAGAATGTCTATCGGGTTACGATGACTCCACTGTGGTGGGAGGACCTGGTCAAGTGCGGCAAAGGTTTGCGGTGACAAATCTGTCAATGAACCTCCATCACTCACCAGGGCATCGGTGGCGAGTACGCCCGGTCCCCCTGCATTCGTCAAGATGGTGAGGTGTGGTCCCTTGGGATACGATTGTTTGGCAAGCGCCCCCGCCATGGAAAAAAGTTCATCAATGCGATTGACAGTGAGTATTCCACTGCGGCGGCAAGCGGCCTCAAAAACTTCGTGGCTGCTGGCTAACGCGCCCGTGTGGGAGGTTGCCGCCTGAGCGGCCTCGTGCGTGCGGCCAGCTTTCATCACGATGATCGGCTTGCTGCGAGCTACTTCCCTGGCGGCTGAGAGGAACGACCGTGCATCACCGACCGTCTCCAGGTAGATGACAATGCTTGTGGTCTGTTCGTCGCTGCCCAGATAATCAATGAGGTCGCCCCAGTTCACATCCATCATCGAGCCAATGGAGACAAAGGCACTGAAACCAACGTTTTCTCCCAGGCTCCAGTCCAGTACAGCGGTGCAAAGGGCACCACTCTGACTGATGAAGCCGACATGTCCAGGTCGTGCCATGGCCCCGGCAAAGGTCGCGTTGAGGCCCGTTAGTGGACTCATCACGCCAAGGCAGTTTGGTCCTATGATGCGCAATTTCCCTCGACGCGCCTCCTTCAGAATTTGTTGCTCCAGCTCTGCACCTGCTGCACCGGTCTCCTTGAAACCTGCTGAGATGATAATTGCCCCTTTGACGCCAGCCTCAACACATTCGGCAATCAGGCCAGGTACGATGGGTGCAGGAGTGACAATGACTGCGAGATCGACCTTTTGGGGTAGCGCAGCCAGATTGGGGTACGCTTTAATACCCAAAACGCTGGCACGTTTCGCATTCACGGGAAAAACCGTTCCTCCAAATGGATTGCTGATCAGGTTCCAGAGGATCGTGCGCCCGACGCTGCCTTCTTTTTCGGTTGCTCCAATGACGGCAATGCTCTTCGGCTCGAAGATGGCATTGAGGGGATGATGTTGCTTGTAACGAAAAACGGTGGTGGGAGTGGGCGTCGTCAACCCGGCCCCTACAGCGCCGGGTTTATAAATGGCGTCGGGCTTATAAATGGCACCCGTACCGGCGAGGGGTTGTTCGCCTGTTTTGCTTGTCTCCATACGATTCTCGGTCCTTTCAGGTGATGCCTTTATTTCTATGGTAGGTATGCCAACATCGGTGTATGGTGCAGCGTTATTATTCCATAGGGGGAACTGCGTCGTTCTTGCTTCTGTCCGCGTTGAACCTCATAATTATGATAGAAGCAAGGGCTCATAAAATGATCACTATCTGCTCTTGTGAAATCACAAAGGGATCACAAGAGGCATTCGCATATTCCGGCATTCCGGTATTCCGGAAGTTTCTCGATTGTATGTGTTTTTGGTTGGTTCTCCTGGATGGTGGAGAGGGTGAGAGGGAGCGTGTTATGGAGGGACTTTTCATCTGGTTGTGGAGAATGGGGACAGGTTGAGAGCAGGCTCCTTCTGTGTAAGAGTGTACAGTGTTGCTTGCGGAATTGCAAGGGTGATGGAAAACAAGGTCGATTTAAGAGATTATTTTGTGTAAAATGCATCGCTTCTAGATTCCTCATGGCAAAACTGCCAAAAAAGAAGCACTCATCTCATGGAGCGTTATTCTATTTCTCTCTGATTTATAGGTAAAAAGCTGTACATAGAGGCGTTTGTTGAGATATAATAGGAGAGGTAAACGTCGCTTTAGCATTTCTATCGTGACTGTCGTTGTGCGTTGTCTGAATCACAACATAAAGGGCAATGGAATGCATCGAACTTCTGCTATCCAGGCGAAAGAAATGGTGCTTGTACTGCCGCTGGCTGCAACGATGCAGAATGTTACCGGACAACTGACCTCTACCTCATCTAACTCACGCAAGATCTACGTCATCGATGGAAAACATTTTGCTCGATGGATGGCTAGCCAGGATCTTTCTCTCTTTTCGCTCCTGATACGTCCATGCTCAGGTGCTCCTCAAGGGAGGCGGCAAGTGGACTTCACAGGGAATTGATAAGATTACTTGTGGAACACAGATAACTATCAATGCTCCCGCAAGAGGCTACTTATACCTCCAACTTCCAAATAACAAACCATTCTCCTCAAACAACAGAATAGGCATCATAGCAACTCTTCAAAACTATCTTGATGGTGATGGAAATTGTGTTGGTTTGGAAGAGCAAGATGCTAACACAGGATTTTTAGGAGAATATTGCAATAGTGGTAAATGGTATATTTACTCAATAACGAGTAGTGGAGTTGTTATTCAAACATTAGATCACAATGTCACGCCCACACAAACACCCCAAGAAATCTCATTGACACTCAAAAATGCCACGCTATCATTCTCTCTTGGGAGTGTTGTGCTGGATACAATCAACGTTTCATCAATACATCCAATAGAAGTAGCATTAACATATCGCACAGGCGGTGGAGGCGAAAGTGTTTCAGTAACAAATTTTAGTTATATAACACTGTCTAGCTAATTCAGCGATCTAACAATTCAAACGAACTCAGACCAAAAAGGACACGGCAAATGGCAGGCACATTGTTGCATTTATCCCGGCTTCGTGGCTCCGAATTAAAGAGATGGGGCGATTTCCGACCTGGGATATCTCGATATCATGAAGCGTCCCTCAGCATTTGCCGTACCAGCGCACACACAAGAGGAAGCTTCTGAGAAATGATGAGCGAGAGATGCTCACCAATACTGAAATCCGCGCCAGTCATGGTGACAATCATGACTGGCGGACAGTGGCCATAGATGACTGTTGTCAACGCCGCTAATTCTTCGGGGGTTGTGTGATGTGTGCTTATAGCACCCGGTTGTGCGGTGGAGGAGGAGGAGAGTGGGCGAACATGCAATTCGCCCGGCTCTCCTGTGTGACTGGCATCAACCATGATCACGAGGCTTACATCTGACATCCATTGCGCCACATCTGGCGTCAATTGATGAACTATCTGGATGTCCCAGTTCGTGTCACACTCACGCGCAAGGTGTTCCGCTACAGCCCACCCCAGACCGTCGTCGCTGCGTAACGGGTTACCAATGCCTATAATCAGCGTACGAAGGTTAGCGGATACGTTCATTAACCATAGCTCCGCCAGCATCGAATACCTGCACATGCAATGGCATCTCACCTATTGCATGAGTGGAGCAACTCAAACAGGGATCGAATGCACGAATCACAGCCTCCATGCGATTGAGCGTGCCATCGGTGATGTGTGCATCCTTGATGAAATGCTGGGCCACTTGCAGCACACCACGATTTATGGCCAGATTGTTATGGCCAGTCGCGATGATCAGGTTGACCGAGCGCATCAGGCCATTCTCATCAATCGTATAGTGATGAATGAGGGTGCCGCGTGGCGCTTCGGCAACGCCGATGCCTTCAAGCTGATTTGGTTCCGCATGTGCTCGTACGCGTGGACTGAGAATATCTGGCTCGTTCAGCAGCATCTGCATGCGTTCGCTGGCGTACAGGATCTCGATGAGTCGCGCATAATGATAGAAGAAAGAGCTGGTGTGGGTATCTGCATAGAGAGAGAGAAATTCTTCGCGTGCAGCATCTGCTTCCGGGGTGCCACAGCGCTCGACTCACCAGGAGGCGTGCCAGCGGTCCGACGCGATACATCCCCTCGTGTTCGCCTAATGGTTTGTAAAAAGGTGATTTAAGGTAGGTCCAGTTCTCGGTCTTCTCTTCGATATACTGCAGGTATTGTAGTGGATCAAGCCGATCTGCAACGACATGGCCGTCCGATGCAACGATGCGCACATGCCCATCATAATGCTCCAGCGTCTTCTCTTCGTTGGCCAATCCCATGAATAACGACGGGAAATTCGCGAAGCTGGCGATCTCTTCCTGATACTGTGATAATGCTCCCTTGAACCACGTCAGTGCACGGAGCGTGATCTCCTTTGCCTCAGGAAGCATCGTCAGTATGCGTTCGTGCTTTTCCGCCGACAATGGTTCGCTCACGCCTCCCGGAACGACCCAGGCAGGATGAATGCGCTTGCCACCTAGCATCTCGATGATCTGTTGCCCGATAGAGCGCAGGCGAATGCCATCTTGTGCCATCTCAGGATGCTCTGCCAGGATGCCGAAGATGTTGCGTTGTGCTGGATCTGCATCCATCCCTAAGAGCAGGTCAGGAGCAGACAGGTAGAAAAAGCTGAGTGCGTGTGATTGCATAATCTGCGCGAGATTTATGATGCGACGTAGTTTGACGGCGGTGGGCGGAATGCGTACGGCCAGCAAGGCATCACAAGCTTTGCTTGAGGCAATGAGGTGGCTGACCGGGCAGATGCCACAGATGCGGGCCATAAGTGAGGGCATTTCGGTAAAAGGGCGTCCCTCACAAAACTTCTCGAAGCCGCGAACCTGAGTCACATGAAAATGTGCGTCCTCGACCTTGCCAGCTTCATCTAATTGCAAGGTGATTTTGGCATGGCCCTCAATGCGTGTGACGGGATCTATTGTAATGTGTTGTGACATTGCATCCTCACTTTCCGAACCGGGTGTAGCCACTCATGTCGGGGAGACGACCGGCCAGCAATTCCGTCAATGCAAAGTAAATTGCATCGGCAGGAGGTGGACAGCCGGGCAGGAAAACGTCAACCGCAACGACCTGGTGGATGGGCAACACGCGAGGTAACAGGCGCGGTACAATCGTATCAGGAGCGTTGCGCAAGTAGATGTGCTGAAGGATCTTTTCGGGGCCGAAAGGATTGCGCATCGACGGCACATTGCCAGTGACGGCGCAATCTCCCATGGCAATCAGCAAACGGGTATGCTCACGAATGTGCTTGATCTTCGCCAGATCATCCTCGCTGCTGACTGAACCCTCGACCAGAGCCAGATCCACCTGTTCCGGAAATGTTTTTGTATCCACAAGAGGGCTATACACAATATCGATGGCAGAGGCAAGCTCAATGAGCCGCTCATCCATATCAAGCAGCGACATGTGGCAGCCAGAGCAACCGTCCAGCCATACTGTTGCAACTGAGACTTTTTTCGCAGGTTGTGTGCTCATTGCTGGCCTCGCATTCTTTTCAGGTAGGGCAAGAAGCCAGGGTGTTTGACTGATTTGGATACCGACTTGCCTTTCTCGACCAATGCTCCTGTGGGGCAGACCTGTACGCATTTGCCGCAACTGGTGCATGATGTCGATTTACCCCATGGCTCGTTGAGATCTGAAATGATGCGGCTGTCAACGCCACGGCCCATTATGTCCCAGGTGTGTGCTCCTTCAATTTCGTCGCAGACGCGCACGCAGCGTGTGCACAGGATGCAGCGATTGGGATCAAAGGTGAAGCGTTGATGCGAGGCATCGATCTGGCGACGCGGCGAGATGTAAGGAACACGCACGTGATCCATGCCAAGCCGTTGTGCCATTGATTGCAATTCGCAGTGTCCATTCGCCACGCAGACGGAGCAGATATGGTTGCCCTCGGCAAATAAGAACTTGAGTACCGTTTTTCGATAGCGATCAAGCCGCTCAGAATGGGTCGTTACCTCCATATCTTCTTCGACTCTGGTCACACATGCAGGCAAGAGCTTGTTGATGCCCTTCACTTCAACCAGGCAGAGGCGACACGCACCAACTTCAGACAAACCTTCCAGGTGGCACATGGTGGGAACAAAGATACCTTCTTCCTGGGCCGCTTCCAGAATCGTGCTGGTTTCACGTGCGCTGATAGCGTGGCCATCAATGACCAGCGTTTTTACGCGTATTTGCGTTGTCATGACGGTACCTCCTGGGTCTGGGCGATTGGTTCAAGCTGGCATTGTCCAGCCGGACAGACGTGGTCAACGATATGTGCCAGGTATTCATGCTCGAAGTATTTTATCGTGCTCAGTACAGGATCGGGAGCGGATTGCCCTAATCCACACAGGCTGGTATATTTGACTGTCTCGCACAATTCCTGTAGCAGCGTCATATCTGCGCCAGTCGCCTGTCCCTGTACGATGCGTGAGAGGAGTTCATGCATCTCTGCCGTTCCCACTCTGCAAGGCACGCATTTGCCGCACGATTCGGACATACAGAATTCCATAAAGAAGCGAGCGACATCGACCATGCATGAGTACTCATCCATGACGATCATGCCGCCTGAGCCCATGATTGATCCCAGGGCGGTGAGTGATTTCATAATCGACGGGTGTGTCAAGGTATGCGACTGGAATGCATCCACCACTTGGGCCGCCGGTCTGGACTGCTTTGAAGACGTGTCCATCAGGAATGCCTTCGCCTATATCATTGATGATCGTGCGCAGGGGGGTGCCCATCGGCACCTCAATTAAGCCTGTATTGACGATCTTGCCAGCGAGTGCGAAGACTTTGGTGCCTTTGCTGCGCTCTGTGCCGATGCCAGCGAACCATTCAGGTCCACGCGCGATGATGGGGGCGATATTCGCGTAAGTTTCAACGTTATTGATCAGGGTTGGAGCATTCCAGAGTCCACGCTCGGCAGGAAAGGGTGGTCGTGGGCGTGGTTGTCCGCGCTTGCCCTCGATGCTAGCGATGAGAGCGGTTTCTTCTCCACACACGAAGGCACCTGCGCCTAAGCGGAGGTGAAGTTGGAGGCTGAAGGACGTACCCAGGATACTACTTCCCAATAATTTTGCGCGTTCGGTCTGATGAATTGCCGCTTGCAAGCGTTTGATTGCCAACGGATATTCTGTGCGAATATAGATATATCCCTCGTTGGCACCAATTGCGTAGGCGGCTATGGCCATGCCTTCCAGCACGCGATGGGGATCACTCTCCAGCACGCTGCGATCCATAAATGCACCGGGATCGCCCTCGTCAGCATTACAGATAACGAATTTCCGTGGTCCAGTGGCCTTGGCGACGGTGCCCCATTTCAAGCCAGTGGGATAGCCAGCTCCCCCGCGACCGCGCAATCCGCTGCGGGAAACGAGATCAACGATCTGGGGTGGGGTTAAATCGTTCAATACGTGAGAAAGTTGCTGATATCCACCGACGGCGAGATAGTCTTCCAGCCGCTCGGGATCGATCTCGCCCGAGTTTGCCAGCACAATTTTTGTTTGTTGGGTGAAGAATGGCCGTTCGGTTGGACAGATGAGGCGTTCTACGGGTGCGTCACCCAGGCTATCGATGATTGCAGGTGCATCCTCTGGTGTGACCGCTTGATAAAGCGTTTTCTCAGGGCGCACGGACACCAGTGGTCCTGCGCTACAGAGTCCCATGCAGCCGACCCCTTTGACGCGGCAATGGGTCAGGCCACGTTCCTGGATCTGCTGTTCGAGGTGTTGTTTGATCTGATCGCTATGCAGCGATAAGCAGCCTGCCGCAACGCAGACATGAATTGTGTGCTCAAAAGAGATGGCTTCAGCGTTTTCCGCTTCAGCGACTTTGGGCAGATCATCTGGGGTGAGAGCAGTATGTATCATGATTTCGTCAGTCCTTCCAATTCAGCCAGGACATTCTCAGGCGTTAAGTGTCCGACGACATTCTCATCCAGGATGGCGGCAGGAGCCATGCTACACGCTCCCAGGCAGCGTGCCGTTAACAATGATAACCGCTGATCCTCGGTTGTTTCGCCAGGGGTAATATGATACTCCTTCATCACAGCGCGAAGAATGGCCTGGCTGCCTTTGATATAACAGGCCGTTCCCTGGCATACGATGCAGCGGTGGAGTCCTTCTGGTTTGAGTGTGAATGCATGGTAGAATGTTGCGACTCCATAGACCTTGCTGAGGGGAACGTGCAATTCCTGGGCAACGAAACGTAATGCGACGTTATCAAGATATCCGAACGCACTCTGTGCGGTATGCAGAGTTTCGATGAGTGCATCCGGGGTATAGCCGTTTCTACGCATAGTCGTGGCAACTATGCGCCAGCGCTTGTCATCGGTTGGGAGGGTTGGTGCTGATTGCATCATCGTATATCTCCTCTGTTCTTCATCAAGTTGTATTCGTTGTTCAGTTCATATTTTCTATTATATAATCCATAGACTTAAAGATTGGGAAAAAATATCACAAGCTCATCACGATGATAGAAAGAGAGAGGAAGAAGCGACATTCTTCCTCTCTCTTTCTATCAGACTTTAAATGTATTCAGTGCTTTCATATAGTTTGCGCGTTCGAAGGCGGCTGGTTCGGCAACAGAGCGCTGGCTCATACTACCACGCATCTGAGTGATCGACGCATACTCGTGTTCCTCCATCCAGCGTTGTAAATTTTCTATAATCTGGGAGGTGTGCTCAATGCCGTATTCTAGCAAGGCAGAGGTGGTCATCGCAACATTTGCGCCAGCCATCATGGCTTTGAGAACATCGTGAGCTGTGTGAATGCCGCTGGTCAGTGCGAAATCGACTGGAATGCGACCGTACAGAATGGCGATCCAGCGCAGGGGGAGACGTATATCATGCGATGTGCTGAGCTGAAGATTGGGAACGACCTCCAGGTTCTCCAGGTCAAAATCGGGTTGGTAGAAACGATTGAACAGGACCAGCCCATTCACTCCTGCCTCGGCAAAACGCCTTGCCATATTGGGAAATGAGGTGAAGAAAGGACTGAGCTTAAGGGCAAGAGGAATCTTCACTGTTGCCCGTACATCTCTCACCAGTCTGAGATACTCTTCCTCTAATTCCGCGCTCGTCAGGTCAGGATCGGTTGGCAGGTAGTAGATGTTTAGTTCGAGCGCATCCGCACCGGCCTGTTCAATCTTGCGGGCATACTCGACCCAACCACCAGCAGAGATGCCGTTCAGGCTGCCAATCACAGGGATATGCACTGCTTCTTTGACCAGCCGCAAATGTTCCAGGTAGGAATCGGGTCCCACGTTGTAGGTGTCCAGGTCGGGAAAGTAGCTCAAAGCTTCGGCATAGGTCTCGGTGCCACGATTTAGATAATGATCAAGTTCGTAGCTGTCATGATTGATCTGCTCCTCAAACAAGGAGTACATGACAAGAGCGGAAGCCCCCGCATCTTCCAATTGGCGCACCAGGTGCAATTGCTTTGAGATCGGCGAAGCTGAGGCAACCAGGGGATTCCTGAGCGGCAGCCCCAGGTAGGTAGTTGTGAGATCTGGCATGGTCATACTCGTATTCTCCTGTCTTCCATCATTTTGTGGTATGTGGTTCTTCATGTGCCAGTTGCTGATAATGGTCCCAGCGTTGCCGGACATCATCTTTCGCGAGCTGCATCAGCGTATCGGCGCGTGACTCATCGCTTTGCAGCAACATACGATAGCGCGTCTCATTATAGGCGAACTCTTCCAGCGGAAGTGTCGGCTCTTTCGAGTCGATTGTCAGCGGATTCTTGCCTTCTTCGGCTAGTAGTGGATTGTAGCGATATAATTGCCAGTAGCCACTCTGAACTGCTCGCTTCTGTTGATCCATTCCTTTACGCATATCTATGCCGTGTGCAATACAGTGGCTGTAGGCAATAATGAGCGAAGGTCCATCATAGGCTTCGGCTTCCAGAAAGGCTTTGAGCGTTTGCTGGTCGTTGGCTCCCATTGCGATGTGAGCGACATAGACCGTGCCGTATGCCATGGCGAGCAAGCCTAGATCTTTCTTCGGTGTTGCTTTACCGCGTGCCGCGAATTTGGCAACCGCACCTCTTGGGGTTGATTTCGATGCCTGCCCACCGGTATTGGAATAGACTTCTGTGTCCAGCACCAGAATATTAACGTTGCGACCGGTGGAGAGAACGTGATCCAGGCCACCGAAGCCAATATCGTAGGCCCATCCATCGCCGCCAATGATCCAGACGCTCTTTTTGACCAGCATATCGGCCAGGCTGAGCAGGTTGCGCACGCGTGATTCCATAATGCTATCCAAGGCTTCCAGTCCCTGGAGATGCTTTTTCAGGAGGGTGATGCGCTCGCGTTGTGCGTGAATGCCAGCCTCGGTTGATTGATCAGCATCCAGAATGGCATCCACCAGGCCTTCACCGACGAGTTGTGCGCATTGTGCCAGCAATTCACAGGCGAATTCCTGTTGTTTATCCAGGGTGACGCGCATTCCCAGGCCGAACTCCGCGTTGTCTTCGAACAACGAATTGGACCAGGCGGGGCCACGCCCCTCGGCATTCTTTGTCCAGGGTGTCGTGGGCAGATTTCCTCCATAAATTGATGAACAGCCTGTCGCATTGGCAACAATCATACGATCACCGAACAACTGAGACGCCAGTTTGATGTAGGGGGTCTCACCACAACCAGAGCAAGCGCCAGAGAATTCAAAGAGCGGCTCCAGCAACTGTGCATTTTTGATTGCGCTCAGATTGATTGCCGCCGGATCGACGTAGGGGAGTTTGAGGAAGAACTCCCAGTTTTCCTTCTCTCGCTGCCGCAAAGGAGGCTGAGGTGCCATATTGATGGCTTTGTGTCCAACCTCTCTTTTATCCTTTACCGGGCATGCCTCGATACAGAGCGCACAGCCAGTGCAGTCTTCGGGGGAGACTTGCAGCGTATATTTCATGCCTGGGAATTCCTTGAAATGGGCATCGGTTGCTTGAAATGTCTCAGGAGCACCTGCCAGTTCAGCTGGATCATACACCTTCATGCGGATGACCGAGTGCGGGCAGACCATGACACATTTTCCACATTGAATACAGATATCGAGGATCCCACACAGGCATTTCCAGGGCAAGATTGCGTTTCTCCCACCGTGCCGTTCCCGATGGATACGTGCCATCAATAGGCAATTTGCTTACCGGGAGATCATCGCCGTTACCAGCAATCATAGGACCGAGTACGTCACGTACAAACACAGGAGCTTCGGGAGGAACAGGTGACTGGCGTGAAAGCATTGGCAGAGGAATACGTCTGGATGAACCATTCGCTCCTATAAGCAGCGATGCGTTCTCCGCTGCTCCAGTACTCACCGTTGAAGATGAGCTTACGGTTATCCCACTCAATGACTCTGCGCTCTTCATCGCGCTCGCAGGCACTTCCTGCAGATGAACGAGTGTCGCATCCACCGCATGGAAGTTTTGCTGCACGACGATCTCACCACGCTTGCTATAGGACTTTTTGATACTCTTTTTAATTTGAGCGATTGCCTCCTCACGCGGCAAGATACCACTGATAGCAAAAAAGCAGGTCTGCATGACGGTATTGATGCGCCCACCCATACCAGTATCGTGTGCGACCTTGTGCGCATTAATGACATAGAGGTGGAGCTTTTTCGCAAGAATCTCACGTTGCGTCTCTTGAGGAAGATGTGCCCAGACCTCCTCTGGCTTATAGATGCTATCGAGCAGGAAAACAGCACCGGGCTTTGCGTACTTCAGCACGTCAAGACGTTCCAGGAAGGTAAACTGGTGACAGGCAACGAAGTCAGCCTGGCCGGGACCAATTAGATAGGGAGCATGTATCGAGCGAGGCCCAAAGCGTAAGTGAGAAATGGTCACCGAGCCAGATTTCTTCGAGTCGTAGACGAAGTAGCCCTGTGCGTAGTTCTCGGTCTCCTCCCCGATGATCTTGATCGAGTTTTCTGTTCGCGCCCACGGTGCCATCGGAGCCGAGACCCCAGAACACACATTGCACAGTATCGGAACGCTCAATGGAGAATGATGGATCATAGTTCAAACTGGTGTGTGTCACATCATCATGAATGCCGATCGTGAAGTGTTCTTTGGGATTTGCTTGCTCAAGCTCATCATAAACCGCCTTGACCATCGCTGGCGTGAACTCTTTCGATGAGAGACCATAGCGGCCTCCGATAATGCGTGGTGTGATCGATAAACCTCTGGCGTGTCCTTCGCTGATGGCCGTAACCACGTCCATGTAGAGCGGCTCGCCTACACTCCCCGGCTCCTTCGTGCGATCCAGGACGGCGATCGACTTTACCGTTGAGGGTAATGAATGCAAGAACGGCTCAACGGAGAACGGACGGTACAGGCGAACTTTCACGACGCCGACCTTCTCCCCTCGTTCTTGCAAATATCTGGCAGTATATTCAACAGTCTCCGCTCCAGAGCCCATTAAAACGATGACACGTTCGGCGTCGGGTGCCCCGGCATAATCAAACAGGTGATACTGGCGGCCAACGATGTGCGCGAAGCGATCCATTGTCTCCTGAACGATAGCAGGACAGGTGTTATAGAAGGGATTCACGGTTTCCCTTGCCTGGAAATAGACGTCGGGATTTTGAGAGGTGCCACGAATGAAGGGACGATCCGGCGACAGTGCACGGGCACGGTGAGCCATCACCAGAGAAGTATCGATCATTGCCTGTAGATCTGAACTGTCCAGTTGCTCGACCTTGTCGATCTCATGCGACGTGCGAAAACCATCGAAGAAATGGAGAAAGGGAATACGTGTTTTCAAGGTCGCTGCGTGAGCGATCAGCGCCAGATCATGTGCCTCTTGCACCGAGTTTGAGGAAAGCAGTGCAAAACCAGTCGCCCGTGTCGCCATAACATCAGAATGATCGCCAAAGATAGAGAGTCCCTGTGCTGCTAATGAACGAGCGGCTACGTGAAACACAACTGGTGTCAACTCCCCGGCGATTTTATACATATTTGGGATCATCAGGAGCAGACCCTGAGAAGCAGTGAACGTCGTGACCAGCGCCCCTGCCTGGAGTGCACCGTGAATAGTCCCTGCAGCTCCTGCTTCTGATTGCATCTCAATCACCTGTGGTATCGTTCCCCACAGATTCGGGCGTTCAATTGCTGACCATGCATCTGCCAGCTCACCCATAGGAGTTGAAGGGGTAATAGGGTAGATGGCAATCACTTCGCTGAGAGCGTGAGCGATCCGGGCTGCTGCCTCATTGCCGTCGATCATCGCTACAATGCGTTCCATTCATGTCCTCCTAAAAATTCAGGTCTCTTAATGCAGGTACTTCCGTTTAGCCTTGTATAGCACCGATTTCCAAACGGGACATCCTGAAATAATTACTAAAGTCTCTCTATGGTCGTATCACGAGCATATCAGAGCGACCTCACATTTCGATCACGGAACGCTCATTCTCCATCACTAGTGGAACACAGCATAGGTGGTTTGTGATCAGTGATGTATCTGTGACTTCATTTCCCTGCTCGTGATGGAATAGTGATAGCTCTGACATACACTAGAGTGAGTAAGAGGTTTATCCCTCACAAATATGATGAAGGATATGGATAGAATGAAAGGAGAACGAAACGTATGTTCAAGCAACGAAATACGACGTTCTGGATTGATCTGTTTCTTGTAGTAGTCGCAGGAGCATGGACACTTTTTCACATCATCTGGAATATCGCTGGCAAAACAACCGATGATTATTGGGGGGTGGGATTGCTCATCCTGTTTGCCATCGCACTCATTGTCGCATTTGTTCACTTTACGCAGGAACGGCAGGCTTTACAGGCCACGGCGGCAACGGAGCCATTTCCTGAACCGAGCATTTCTCGATTTTTCCTTGGGTCGACAGGATCTTCTCCGCTCTGGTTTGTCGTGCGGATGAATGTTGGAGCTCTCTGGTTGCTGGCTGGATGGGAGAAAATAACCTCTCCTGCGTGGGGAACGAGCGGCAAAGGACTGGCAGGATTTGTTGCAGGAGCGTTAGCCAAAACGTCGGGTGCTAACCCATCGGTCCAGGGCTGGTATGGGTGGTTTTTACAGAACGCAGTACTGCCTCATGCGAGCTTCTTCTCGTTCCTGGTCACCTGGGGCGAATTCGCTGTGGGTATCGGTATCCTGCTGGGCATCCTGACAGGTATCGCCGCAGGGTTCGGAGTCTTAATGAATTTGAATTACCTGCTGGCAGGGACTGTGAGCATTAATCCGGTTCTGGGCATGTTCGCATTATTCCTGTGCTTCTCGTGGAGAGTCTGTGGATGGATTGGCGTTGATCGCTGGTTGCTGCCAATGCTTGGAATGCCCTGGAAACCGGGAAGCTGGTTCCATGCTTCCGAGGTAGGCATCCTACATCAGCACGCGTAATCTCTCTTAGCCTACGTATGGAACTAAAAACGCTCTTGCTGCTTCGAGCAGCAAGAGCGTTTTTATGATAGCTGATCTAACTGAAGATGCGCCTGTCAAAAAGAGAAAAGCTCACCATGTACTACAAGAGGAAACAGGTTATCCGGTTGCAACCTGCGCAATCTGATTGTAGAGGGCAGAGAGAGGAAAAGGCTTGGAGAGATAGCCCTCTGCGGAGATTTTTTGTCCAGTATGCTCGTCATACCAACGTAGTGTGCCTGCGGACATAACAATTACTTGAAACTGCGAACGTAGACCACGCAAGGTAAGCATTTCCAGGAATGGTACTCCCGACAAAGGTTCCATTGCGAGATCCAGCAGAATAATGTCGGGAAAATCGTGTTCTACCATTTGAAAAGCTTCTGTGGCGGAGAGTGCGGAGAATGCTTCATAGCCCTGTAGCTTCAAAACCCAGGTCAGCATTTCACCTACAGCGGCGTTTTTTTCTACAACCAGTACACGTGTCATTGCTAATACCTCCCTAACTCCATCAAACCATCTCTTTTACTGGTCAATTCCAGGTACTTTATTACTTTAGCATCTGCAACACGTGGATGTCTATTAAAAGTTCGTAAAAATTCAGGGTTTAACCCTTTTTGATTGTGTATGCTATACTGAAAAGAGTTTTCCCGTATATGGAACGAAGCCGTTTACGAGAAGACACACCCCTGTCGTCAGTAGATGCAACAAAGTCCTATGGAGTGCCGCCACACCTCAGTCATTATGCCTGAACACGAGGAGAAGGATATGGCAGAACAATATGCATCGGTAACCATTGACGCACCCGTCCATCAGGTTTATAGTTTGTTCACTCATTTCAGAGATTTCCCGGCATTTATGTATTTTGTCAAAGAAGTAACGGTGGCTGATGAGCAAAGGACTCACTGGGTTGTGCATGTCCTGAGAAATTATGAATGGGATGCCGTCAACGAGGATTGGATTCCCGATCAACAGATAGGTTGGCGTTCGACGAGGGGCTTATTCACCTGTGGAAAGGTCAAATTCCGCTCCATCGAGCCTCGACGTACAATGGTTGATGTCTATCTTCACTATACTCCTCCTTTTGGGCCGCTGGGCAGGTTAGTTGATATGCTGGGGGTCGGGAGTCGTGTGGAGGAGATCCTGAAGGAAGATCTGACCCATTTTGCTCGTATGGTTGAGCAGAGTCCATTGGAGTCACTTGAGCCGATGGCATCTCATTACCTCTTCCATTCCAGGAGTGCGACTGCTTCTAAGACGATGACTCCGCGTCACGAGAGAGCTATGGGGCAAGATCCTCGCATGAGTGCCAACGTATTAGCCGAGCGCCAGGGCAGGATTGAGCGAGAACAGGAGCAACAGCGAACAACGCTGCAAGAACGTACGCTTGCCGCGCAAGAGAAACGTGAGCGGGAACAGCAGGCCATGCGCCAGCAGCAAGCGACCCTGGCACAAGAAGCACGCAAGAGACTTCAGGAGCAGAAAGAGCTTGCAGAAGAGCAGGCACAGCGTGCGCAAGAGCGACGCGTACTACACCCTGTCTACGATACGCTTGGAGGACGTGATGCCTCTAGAGATCGTACCGCCTTTGGGGATCGGGACGGGACCAGGCCTCGCCATCCTGAGTATGAGCGTAGCCCGATGAGTGCACGCTATCCCTTCCAAGAGGGAATTTCTACGCGTCCGCTTAGCGAGGAGGAGGAAACGGAAACATCGCCCTGGTTCTACTCTATTCGCGGTACCCCCATGCTGTCACTTCCACCTGTCACAGAAGCTGATCGTCCACCTGCTAAACAGGAGTGAGCAGCTTTTCCCTGTTCAAAAAGGGATGAAATCCATCCCATTCGTGCTCAACAATGGAAGCAGTTTTTTTACGTGGAGTGCAGGAAGGCGAAAATAGGTGACATCCCCTTCATTGAAAGGCAAGGGCATCGGCGATGATACGGGGTGGCGTTCGGGGCTGTGGCTTGTCTGCCCCGAACGCCACCCCGTATCATCGCCGATGTGGTTCTCCCTACCTTGATGCCCAATTTTCGGAGACGAGCCCCGCCCCATTGGTATCAAGGTACTTTGCGGGTGCCACCACGGTAAGCAAACCGACGCAAACGAGGTAGGTTGCGACATGCAAAAACATCAAAGCCCCGACAGCGAGCACACTGGCACCTGCCGTATTTATCAACGGAAAGTCCGGGATAAACGAAAGCAAAAGTACAACGGTAGCGATGATGCGATAGATCATGATCGGGTTCCTGAAGAAGCGGTTAACAAGCGCAAAAACGAGCGTGGCCCCAACGGCCCCTGCGATCGTTAAAGGGAGAATATCGTGCGTTTGCAGGTATACGAAATCAGACGAAATTGGCAGGAAGGTTCTCGCGAGCAAAGCGAGGAGGAAATTCACCATGACCGAGCTGATAACGGCTAAAAGACCTACCCGCCAGAGACGGCCCCTGGCAACTTTTCCTCGTTGCATGAGTGTAGATGTTTGTATTTTTGTGGTTGTGGTTGACATTTTTTTTCTCCTGAATTCAAGATTTCAAATCGCTAAAGAATGTATGGCTTACCTGTACCTGCAATTAGTATAGTGGCAAACTTTCAATAAATGGGTGGGAAATTATCAACAAAATATCAACAGTCTTTTATAGATGTGCTTATAGCTGGCAAGGGTGGAGTATCATTGATATACTGTTATTCAGGGGCATGGAGACGGGTGCAGTGCTTTGTGTTGAGGTAGGGGCACGATTGCATAAGCCCCATGGGCGTCAAGTGAAGAATTGCTGAGTTTAGAAAAGGGTGACAAAATGACGATCTCCAAAGGAATGACGTAACGGTGCAAAAGAAGACAGCAGTTTTAGTTGCCGATGATGATGAGACCATCGTTGACCTGATGCGCGACTTTTTGGAAGCCGCTGATTTCCAGGTTGAGACCGCACGTGATGGTCAGGAGGTCCTTAGCAAGATGGCACAGACGATGGTGGACTGCATCCTGCTCGATGTCATGATGCCTGGTCTATCCGGATTTGAACTCTGCCGCCAGTTGCGCGAGACGAGCGATGTGCCCATTCTCTTCTTGAGCGCCCGCCACACGGACACTGACAAGATTCGAGGTCTGGGGCTAGGAGGGGATGACTATATTGTGAAGTCAGCTACCCCCGCTGAGGTAATCGCACGTATCAAAGCGGTATTGCGGCGCAGCCAATCGAGAAGCACAGTTATAGAGCCAACAGTGCTCAATTTTGGTCGCCTCATCATCAACATCACCGCCCACGAGGTCCACGTAGATGGGCAAGCTGTAGCGCTCGCTGCCAGGGAGTTCGCTCTCCTGCGCCTGTTCGCAGAGCATCCACGCCAGGTATTTACGCGCGAGCAGCTTTTTGAACACTGCTGGGGTGAGATCGGTGATAGGCATACCGTAGCAGTCCACATCGCGCGTATTCGTGAGAAGATTGAAAAAGAGCCTGCCCAACCAACGTATATTACCACTGTATGGGGCGTCGGCTATCGTTTCGAAGGAACACCACTATGAAACTACTCTCTATTCGTCTGCTTCTGACACTTTCTTTGTCTCTGATCCTCCTGGCGATGCTCTTCTCGGCAAGCGTGCTGATCCTCCTGTTTATGCAAAACCCAACGACGCTCCAGCAGCAGAACGTGCTGATGCACTCAACGCTTGCAAACAGCAAGCGCTGGACCGATCACTCCTGGCAGCAAACGCTAGATAACAGCTTAGCCGGTATGCATATGGCGATGGTTCTTCGCAATCCGGGCGGACAGATAATCTTCCACAGTAGCAATTATAACAACGCGTCTTCAACGCTGCAAGAGATCGTCGTGACCGATGGTACGCATGAATTAGCTACAGCCTCTCTTTATGATACTCTGCCAGCGGTGCTCGTCACACCAAGAACAACGCTTGTCGGGTTGCAGGTCTTTATGCTCATACTCGCCGCAATAGGCATTTTCATAGGCAGTACTATTCTTAAGCCAATGTCGGCCATCTCGCAGGCGGCACGCCAGGTAGCGTGCAATGACCTGAACTTTCATTTCCCGGTTTCACACGTCCGCGAGGTTGAAGAGATGTACCGGTCCTTCACAAAGATGAAGGAGGCGTTACGCGACTCCTTGCAGAGACAGGCTGAGGTAGAGCAGGAGCGCCGCTTGCTTATTAGCGCGGTCGCCCATGATTTGCGTACACCACTTTTCTCGCTACGTGGCTATCTGGAAGGGTTGGCAACAGGGCTTGCTGGCACACCAGAGAAGGCTGCGAAATACATAGCGGTCTGCCAAACCAAAGCGGCGGCACTAGAACGATTGATCAGCGAACTCTTTACCTACACGCAACTGGAGTACCTGGAACAGGCACCACTTCAGGAGCCGCTTGAAATAGGGGAATTGATTACACACACGCTAGATAGCCTGCAGCCCCAGGCGCAAGCCAGCACTGTCAGATTAGTCGCAGATGGCCCATCAACCCCCTGTATTGTGCACGCGGATTCCCATTTGCTGACACGGGTCTTCGAGAACCTGTTGGAGAATGCCTTGCGTTACACGCCTGCAGGCGGTTCCATTCGTGTGAGTTGGCGCCGTGAGCACGACTCCCTCGCCTTCACAGTTACCGATACCGGACCCGGTTTTGCTCCCGCCGATCTGGCACACCTCTTCACCCCTCTCTACCGAGGGGATCCTTCGCGCAACCACCACACGGGTGGCGCAGGTCTGGGGCTGAGCATTGCTCAGCGCATCCTCCGTGCGCACGGCGGTGATTTGAAGGCGGCGAACGCTGTCAGCGGGGGGGCAGTCTTCAGCGGGACTCTTTCCTGCAAGGGAACGGAGATCAGCAATGCCAAAGCGAGCGAAACACATAATCTGTGCTGATTTTACCCAATTTACTACAAACTCAAAAACATTCAAAATTCAGTCAGGATGTTCAAAAGTAATTGACTCTTATGGATCCTCGACTGTATACTTTCTCGTAATTGGTATTGTTCAGAGTATCAATATTGATTGCGAATATGGAATATGTACTATGAAGCTGGGCGCTTATCCGGTGTAGAAGCGTAGGAAGTGTTCGCTGCTATAATCAGGTATGAAAAGGAGTTCATCCATGCAACCATTCTGTAAGCGTATCGATGCGCGTTTCCTCATTGCCTGTGCGTTAATTATATTGTCTGGTGTTGCCATGATGGGTTTTACCGCACATTCACAAAAGGTTCAGGCCGCCTCTCCTGCCGTCAGGATTATGCCTTTAGGGGACTCGATCACTGGCTCTCCTGGTTGTTGGCGTGCTCTTCTGTGGAATAATCTCCAGAATACAGGGTATACCAATATTCATTTTGTAGGAACCCAGCCGCCACAGGGATGTGGGATACCCTACGATGGTGATAATGAAGGACATGGTGGAGCTCTGGCTACCAATATTGTGAGCTTGAATGAGTTGCCGGGCTGGCTTTCCGCCACCAATCCTGACATTGTTTTGATGCACCTGGGAACCAATGATGTCTGGAGCAATATTGCCACATCAACAATTCTTACTGCCTATAGCACGCTGATAGATCAGATGCGAGCGAATAATCCAAACATGAAGATTCTGGTGGCTCAGATTATTCCGATAAATCCCAGCGGATGTACCTATTGTGCGCAGGGAGTGATCGCGCTTGACGCTGCTATTCCAGCGTGGGCCAGAGCCAAATCCACGGCGCAGTCTCCGATTGTTGTAGTGGATCAATGGACAGGTTTTGATGATAGTACAGATACAGTAGATGGGGTGCATCCGAATGATGCGGGCAATCAGAAGATCGCGAGCAAGTGGTATCCTCCTCTGGTGGCACAGCTCAATACGCTGATGACTCCTGGTCCGTCAACACCGACACCGACACCAACGTCGGCTGTGACACCAACACCCAGTCCAACACCTGCGGCAACGCCAACACCCAGCCCCACGCCAACATCGACGCCCGTGCCAACGTCGACACCTGGCACTGGCAGTGCTTGTAAAGTCGCCTATGTCGTGCAAAACCAGTGGCCGGGCGGGTTTACGACCAGTGTGACGGTCACAAATACGGGTTCGACTGCATTCAATGGCTGGACGCTCGCGTTCACTTTCCCCAATGCCTCACAACTGGTGAGTCAGGGTTGGAGCGCCACCTGGGCGCAATCGGGTCAGCAAGTGACGGCTGTGAACCTGGCATGGAATAAAGCGCTTGCGGCGGGTGCATCAAGCGGAATTGGTTTCAATGGGACGTTTGGCAGCAGTAATCCCGTTCCGGCCAGTTTTACCCTGAATGGGGTAACCTGCGCAAAAGGATAGATAATCGTGTTATCGTGAAATGAGGTGGGCGATTAAGAATGCTGCGCCAGCAGCGAGCCCACCAATAAGCGCTGTTTGTAGTGCACTCAGGAGTGGTTTCGCGCCAGTGAAATGACCTTTAACGTACCCAAATATAAGGAGAGCCAGTAGCGTGATACCTACTGAGACCTGCAGAGCCGTCTGCGCTCTGGCGAGCAACAGATAGGGACTCAAAGGGATCAGCCCACCGGCGATGTAGGAAAGGGCGATGGTTATTGCACTCGTGAACGCGCGTCTGGGGTCTGGCTCTTCCAGACCCAGTTCAAAGCGCATCATAAAATCGACCCATGCATCCGGGCGCTTGCTCAATGCTTCTACGATGGGAGCACTTTCCCCTGTTGTCAGACCATAGGCTGCAAATACCTCAGCCACCTCAGACTTTTCTGCATTGGCCATCGTTTTAACTTCTATCTGTTCGCGTCGCCGCTCACTTGCATAGTGGTCGGCATCACTCATGGCAGCCAGGTAGCCTCCTAAGCCCATCGCGATAGAACCTGCCGCGATTTCAGCCAACCCTGCCGTTACAATAATATGGGTTGAAGTGACGGCACCCGATAATCCGGCAGCAAGTGCAAATGGGACTGTTAAACCATCCGACATCCCAATCACGATGTCGCGAACCGTCTCGCCAGCCGTAAAGTGGCGTTCGACATGGGGCGTTTGCGGCATTTTATTTATCCTTCTCAATGGAGCGTTTTTTGTGCTCCTCTCTACACATGATACCATCAATACGCAAGGCATTCAGACCTGTAGAATGGCTCTGGCGGCTGGCAGAGTAAAGCTGCTCAATCCCATGTTGATCCATAATCCTTGCCTATAAACTCTGCAATAACATTAGTTTCGTACTCTTGCGCTCTACGTGGCGTTTCTGTTACACTGTTAAACAATTATTTCCGACTGTTACGCTGGTCGTATTGCCTATATATCAATTGCTCAGCGATACAATCCTGGTATTGATGGGATGTTACATTGATTTCGATATATAAGTGGAGGTTTTTCATGCTAGAGGATGTTGCGCCGACTCCTACGACAGCGCGTATGCAATCTACTAACGGTAGATCACATGGCTCACTTGATGCGGATATCATCATCAAAAATGCACCGGACCCGGTATTTGTGTCGGACCTGGAAGGCAAGATACTATCGGCCAACGATGCAGTCTACGAGTTGTTGGGATTCCGCACGGATGAGGTGCTGGAGCAGTCGCTTTCACGCTTTATCAGTCCGGAGGAGACGCGGGAGTTCACTGCCGCGCTACGAGAGGTGATCGAACGCGGCGCAACGCGTAACGCTCGTTTGAATCCGCGCAGTGCCTCAGGCGAAATCATTCCTACCAGCCTGAATGCTTCAGCGTTGCGTGATGCAGATGGCAAGGTTATCGGAGCCATTGGTATTTTGCGAGATATGCGCGAGCTAGATAAAGCTCTCGCCTATGCTGATAGCCTGATCAAGAACGCGCCGGACCCGGTATTTGTGTCGGACCTGGAAGGCAAGATACTATCGGCCAACGATGCAGTCTACGAGTTGTTGGGATTTCGCACGGACGAAGTGCTGGAGCAGTCGCTCTCGCGCTTTATCAGTCCGGAGGAGACGCGGGAGTTCACTGCCGCGCTACGAGAGGTGATCGAACGTGGTGTTATTCGCAATACACGCCTCAATCCACGTAGCGCCTCAGGCGAAATCATTCCTACCAGCCTGAATGCTTCGGCATTGCGTGACTCTGATGGGAAAGTGATTGGAGCTATTGGTATTTTGCGAGATATGCGCGAGCTAGATAAAGCTCTCGCCTATTCTGATAGCCTGATCAAGAACGCGCCGGACCCGGTATTTGTATCGGACCTGGAAGGAAAAATTTTGCAGGCCAATGATGCCGTCTATGAACTTCTCGGTTTTCGCCCAGATGAAGTGCTGGAACAATCGCTCTCGCGCTTTATCAGTCCAGAAGAGACGCGCGAATTTCTGGCCGCGCTGCGAGAAGTGATTGAACGCGGTGCAACACGTAACGCACGTCTCAATCCACGAAGTGCTTCGGGAGAAGTCATCCCGACGACGTTGAATGCCTCGGCATTGCGTGACACGGATGGCAAGGTAATTGGAGCCATTGGTATTCTGCGTGACATGCGAGCCTATGAAAAAGTGGTGCGCGATCTAGAGGAGTCGAAGATCGAGCTGCAAGAAAAGATCCTGGACCTGGAGAAATTCGAAGAGGTGGTGGTTGGACGTGAGCTAAAGATGATCGCGTTAGAGAAAGAGATTGAGAATCTCAAGCGTGAACTGGACAAGGTCAGCCGAGGTCAGGGTCGATGAACGTAGTTCTTTCACAATCTTCGGTTCTTGATGAGATGACGCGTGAGCAACTCCAACGAGAATACCAACTGCTGTTGGAGCAGAAAAATGCGTTGGAATTGCACGTGCGCAAGAGCGAAGAGCGTCGTCGTGCTTTTGTACATATCCTCAGCGATTTGAATACTTTCAATCATAAGCTGAATGATCAACGCAAGGCAATGATCCATATCCTTGCTGATTATGAGCATGATCGCAGCCTGTTGCGCAAACAGACGGAGCGCCTTGATAATTCGCGTCGCGCACTTATGCATATCCTGCAAGATTCCCACCAGTCGAATCTGCGTCTGGAGAATAGCCGCAAAGCCATGATTCATATTATGAGCGATCTGAAAGAGACGACGGCTGAGGTGCAGCGTCGTGAACAGGAACTGCGCGAAAAACAGGAGCAACTGGTGCAGGCAGGCAAGCTGGCTACCCTGGGCGAGTTGACGACCGGGGTTGCGCATGAATTGAATAATCCTCTCAATAATATCGGCCTCTTTATCGGGAACGCCATCGACCTGATCGAACTTGGAATGGCCGATACCGATTCTGAACGCGTCTTGCAGGAACTCTATAATGCTATGCAGCAGGTGCGTAAAGCAACGGAAATTATTTCGCATCTACGTACCTTTGGACGGGCAGCCTCGGTCAGTCGTGAGCCAGTGGCGATCAATCAGGTTATTGTGCGTGCCATTTCGTTGATGCGTGAGCAACTACGTCTGCGCCAGATCGAAGTTGACCTCCAATTTCCGCCAGAAGATGTAGTCGTGATCGGAAATGCTATTCAGTTGGAGCAGGTATTTATTAATCTTCTAACCAATGCTCGCGATGCAATGGTCAATGTGCCACGTAAGGTCATCACCATAACATGCACCCGTGTGGGACAGCGAGTAGATATCTGTGTAAGTGATACTGGTCCAGGCATCCCGGCAGGACTGGAGCAGCGTATCTTTGATCCGTTTTTTACGACAAAAGAGGTGGGTGCGGGAACGGGCCTCGGACTCTCCATTACCTATGGCATCATTAAGGAGCACCAGGGTACCATCACGGTTGAAAATCGACCGGGTGCAAGCTTTTTGATCCAACTTAGTATGGATGAATAAGGTGGATGTGAAGCTATGAAGCAGGCACATATTCTGATTGTTGATGACGATACTGCTCTGTTGCAGGCACTCCCGCAGGCTATAAAACTGCGTTTGCCAGGAGTGCAGGTAGATACATCTGATTCGGCTTTTGATGCTCTCGATCTTATACGAGAGCATGAGTATGATGCTATTGTAAGTGACATCAAGATGCCCGGTATGGATGGGTTGGCGCTATTGGCGAAGGTGCAGGAATTACGGTCTGCAACACCTACATTGCTCATCACCGGTCATGGAGATCATGGCCTCGCTATTCAAGCCTTGCGTGGTGGCGCGTACGATTTTATTCAAAAGCCGATAGATCGCGACTACTTCGTGGCTGCATTGCACAGAGCTATTCAAACGCATCAGCTTCGTCAACAGGTTGTCGAACAGCAACGTACTCTGGAAGCCCATGCGAAGTCTCTTGAGCAAACTGTCCAGGAACGTACACGCGAACTGATGGAGGCAAACGCGGCCAAAGATGAATTTCTTAGCATCGCCTCACATGAGCTCAAGACCCCCCTATCCAGCCTGAAAGGTATGACGCAACTTTTGCGCAGACGCCTCGAACGCGCAGGATCCTCCGAGACCCTGTACCTGGCAAATATGGAGAACTCCATTCGCCGTATGGAAGTATTGGTGAATGATTTGCTCAATATTTCATTCGTTGAAATGGGGATATTTGCTCTGCATTGCGTACGTTATGATATGAGCGTGTTGTGTCAGCACCTGGTTGAGGAGTATGTTGCAGGTACCAATCCTCCTCCTGTTGTAACTCTGGATGTTCCAGATGAGCCTGTGGAAGTCGAGGTGGATGTTGATCGCATAGGCCAGGTCATTATTAATCTCCTGTCGAATGCCCGTAAATACTCAGTATCCGATGTCCCAATTCGAGTCATGGTTGAGCGAGACAATGATGAGTGTAAAGTCTCTGTACATGATTCCGGTATTGGTATTGCCTCTGAAGTACTCCCTCATGTTTTTGAACGTTTCTATCGCGTTCCCGGTGTCGAAGTTCAGACGGGTTCCAGCGTTGGTTTTGGCCTGGGCCTTTACATCTCCAAGCAGATCGTGGAGCATCATAACGGACGTATTGAGGTTCAGAGTGTGCCCGCTAGCGGAAGCGTTTTTTCAGTCATTTTGCCACTGTTGGTGCCCGATGCTACGAAAACTGAACTGGGCCTCATAAGCGAGGCCCAGTAGGAATAGGCAGCTCTTAGACTCAAGTATATCGAAATGTGTGTTTCTCCACAAGCTAAGAAAGCATAAATAAGAGGACAATATATTTTTATATGCATATTTCATTATTTTGAGTTGATGGTATAATAGAAGGTGTAGATGGTTTTTAGAACCTGTGGGGGGGAAGAGTATGAGCGACCTATTTGAAAATATGGAACGTGAACTGGGGTTTGCTGGAGGAGGCATCTATTTTTATCTGTATCAGCAGTCGGGCGATCTGGGTCAGCTGAATCGAGCCGTGGAGGTCTGGCAGGAAGCAATCGATCAGATGGAACCTGCTTCTCCGGAATTTCCTCTTTGTCTGAATATGCTAAGTTATGGGTTGAACGAACGTTTTGAACGTACACAGAATGTGGCCGATTTAAATGAAGCAGCACGTCTGTTAGAAGTGGGACTCTCTGTGTGTGAGGTCGGTTCCTCTACTTATGTCCAATGTTTGAATAATCTAGGGAATGTACTGAGTATGCGTTATGAGTATACCGAGGACGCAACTGACCAGGACCGCGCTATTCAAGTGTATGGGCAGGTTGCGGAACACACGCCTCTGGATGCTCCTGAATTGCCGCAACATCTGCATAACCTGTGTTCCTGCCTCCTGGGACGCTTTGTCCGTACGAAAAACATGGCCGACCTGGATCGTGCTATCCGAGCGTGGGAAGAGATTCTTGCCAACACATCGGCAGATTCCCTGCATCGTTCCATGCACCTGAGTAATCTCGATAATGGGTTAAGGATGCGCTACGCTCTTACTGAGGATATTGCTGACCAGGAACGGGCGATTGAAGTGCTGGGCATTTTGCTACAGGAAACGGCTCTTGATTCTCCTCAGCGGCCAGACTATCTGGATCGTCTCAGTCAAGCGTTAGTGACACGTTATGAATGTACTGAGAAGCTGGAAGATCTGGACGCTGCCATTTCTCTCTGGGAGCACCATGTTGCTCAGGCTCCCCTTGCCTCTGTCGACCGACCCGCACGTCTGAACTTTTTAGCCTATGGGCTGGGCAAACATTATGAACATAGCAAGGATCTGGCCGACCTCGAACGTGCCATCTCGTTATTGGAAGAAGCGCTTAGCCTCGCCCCTGCTAGTTCAGCTATTTCACTTCACAGTCTCAACAACCTGGCAAATATTCTCAGAACGCGCTATGCGTATAGTGACGATCTCTCCGATTTAGAGTATGCGATCTCTTTGATGGAACTGGCTCTTGAACAGGCACCAGCGGATTTTCCTGAACTTTCCACGCTCAGGAAAAGCCTCTGTAGTGCTTTGATGAAGCATTATGCGGTAACGAATAACGCAGAGGATCTGAAGAAGGCAGAAAAGCTCGCGAAATGAGCAAAATGGTACCGCTTCATCCCTTCTCTCCATAATCTCTTCTTCTTAAAATGTCGTATAGCCATTAGAATATATCTTGATCATTAGCATACTTAACGGAATTTATGGTGTCAAGGAAATTGATCTTTGCGGAAAATAAAGATAAGAAGAGCACAAGCAGATCCCGCATTTTGAGACCCCTTTGTGAGCAAATAAGACCGTTTCCGGAGAACAATATGCTATTATAAAAGTAGAGAGATCGACGTGAAACGCACCATTTTGCGGGAGCAAGCATATGCTGATTGTACGTGATATTATGACGACGAAGCTGATAACCGTGACCTCTGACGATACCCTGGCGCATGCTGCGAATCTGTTACGTCAGCACGGATTTCACCATCTGCCTGTTGCCCGGATGGTGAATGGCGTCGCTTTACAACAGCAGGAGAGCGAGAAACCTGGAAAGGCTCTTTTGTTGGAGGGCTTACTCACCGCACAAGATATTGACCTGGCGGTGGCATTGGCACAACAAGAGGGGGCAGGCGATCCTCAACAGCTGTGGCAGGAGCGGTGTGTGGTTGAAGTGATGCATAGTGCGTCGCTGCGTGTGACGCCGACGACCAGCATTGCAGCCGCCGCACAGATGCTTGTTGACCGTAATCTAAATTATCTGCCGGTGGTGGATTATGGCCTCGTGGACGGTGAGAATCGAGCTCTACTGGTCGGCCTGGTCACCCGCAGCGATCTCTTATTGGCACTTGCTCGCGTGATGGGGGCTCTGGAACCAGGCATGCAACTGGATATCCTTTTGCCGACTGGGGATATCGCAACCCTTGGACGCGCTCTGATGCTGGCCTCCGAGCAACATATGAATATACGGAGTGTGATTGCTTCTCCTGACTCCGATGGTGTGATTCGCGTTGCTACATTGCGGCTGGGAACGATTAACCCTACGCCTTTGCTGATGCGTTTTAAGGCTGAGAATATTCAATTTTCTTTTGGAAACTCGTTTGCAGAAGGTGAGAATTATGCCTAGTTCACGCTTGCTTTTCGAAACAGAAGAGTTGAGCTATGATTTTGGGTCCCAACACCCGTTAAATCCTAAACGTTTGCAGGCAATGGTAGATCTGCTGGAGTGTGCTCACTTGTGGCATGCTGACAATGAGCATACGCGCCTGAAGTTACGCAGTGCTACGGACGAGGAGTTGAGCCTGGTTCACACTTCTGATTATCTTGCCGCTGTTCAACGTTTGAGCAAGCTCAAAGATGGCAATCTCAGCGAGAATGAAAGAGATGAATTGGCGCAGCTTGCCATGCACTACGGTTTTGGTGATGGTGATACTCCTGTCTTGCCCGGTATGCATGAGGCGACGGCGCGTATTGCGGGTGGTACGTTGATTGCATTAAGCGCGGTGATGGGGTTACCTGAAGGGGGCAGCTTTGCGGGTGAGGAGGAACGTCCTCTCCATGTATTTCATCCCGCTGGTGGGCTGCATCATGCCTGGCCGGAGCGTGCATCGGGTTTCTGTATTTATAACGATGCTGCCGTGGCTATTGCGCATATCCTGCGCTCAACGGAAGCTAAGGTGCTCTATATCGATTTCGATGCCCATCATGGTGATGGTGTTCAGCGTGCATTTTATGATGATCCACGAGTGATGACGATTTCATTACACGAGACTGGACGATATCTTTTCCCTGGTACTGGCGATGTGCTCGAACTTGGCAATCGGGGTGGTCGTGGCTATGCGGTGAATTTGCCTCTGGAGGCATTTACCGAGGATGATTCGTATATCGAGTCGATGAACGCTGTGCTCTCACCTGTCATAACCTTTTTTGCGCCTGATGTTATTGTAACTCAACATGGGTGTGATACTCATAGCTGGGATCCTTTAACTCACTTAAGCCTGACGATGCGCGGGATTCGTGCTCAGATGAAACTGGCGCATCAATTGGTACATACTTTTTGTGGCGGACGCTGGGTTGCGCTGGGTGGTGGTGGTTATGACCTGTATCGTGTGGTACCGCGAGCGTGGAGCCTGTTGTGGGCCGAGATGTCGGAGCAGGATGTACCCGCGTCTCTGCCACAAGAGTGGGTTGAGCGTTGGCGTCCTGCCTGGATAGCCATGCACGAGCAGGAAGAGGTTGCTCAGGAGTTGATGGGAAAAGTCGCTTCACCATCAGACTTTCCCACCACATTTATGGATCGTTCAAGTGATTTTCCTCCCCAGCCTCGTCGCTGGGAGATTGCGCGTACGAATAGACAGGCCGTGGCACTATTGCGTAACCTGGTCGTCCCTTCGCCACTGCGTCACGCATTTCCAACCGTCCGTCAACGTTCGCCTCTGTCAGATCTTTTTGATCTGTTGCATATGAATAAGGGAGCGGCTCCTTCACGCACAAAAAGGTTGGATACGAGCAATGGCCCGATTCTCTTACGTGACTTCTGTCCTCCATCGTTGGTGGAGCGTCTCACGGCTGACAGCGGCTTGCATGCCTTTGCACGCCTACCTGAACGTGAGCACCAGTTGTTGCTGGATATCGCGGAAAGTTCAGATTGTGCATTGACCCTGGCCCATACATCTGCCGGGAGGATTGTGGGGCAGGTTACGATTGCTCCTGCTGATGAATGGTGGGAAGGGATCGAGAACCTCTACGAGGTCGCGATTGAAGTCAGTACGAACTGGCGTAGCTCTGGTATTGCACGCACTATGCTCTCCTTTGCGTTGGAACTGGATGGGTTGGAAGATATGATTTTCTTCGCTATTGGCCTGTCCTGGCATTGGGACGCTGAGGATCTTGGTATTTCTCTGTATCGCTATCGGCAGTTGATTGCACATCTTTTTGGTACACAGGGCTTTGTCGAATATCCCACCACCGAGCCCAACGTGAGTATGGAACCAGCCAACATCCTGCTTGCTCGCATTGGTAACCGTGTCGATAAGCGCGTGGCGAACCAGTTTATCAATCGCCTGCTCAGTCCCACCAGCTTCGGACGCTTCTAACATTTTAAATAAAGCTGAATAAGAGCTTAGAAACCTTTAAGCTTATCCTTTCTCTGGACGATTTACGCGTCTCTTTTCCTTAATTTTTGGTGTGTGCAGGATGTATCACTTTGTCCCACTGGATACGTATTACAGGCATAGCATCCAGTTTTGGGGCACATTCCCGCTTTCGTCAAGCCTCTTAGATTAAAAGAAGATAAGAAACAGCTAAGAAATAGATAAGAGATCGAATCACCTCTTCCTTAAGAAGAACCCGCCTCGCTTTAATATAGTTTAGTTTCAGCTTAGAGTGTGATACAGTAGAGTTTATAAGTCCCTAAAATACTTGATATTTCTACTTAAAAAACTTATGCTATGGGAGACGAAAGAAAGCGAGGATGTGAACAATGCAAGTACGAGAACGCACAAAAATACAGGCCCCCGAAATTTCTGATGGTACATTAGTGCAGCAGACGCTTGCTGGTGATCAGCGTGCTTTTGAGGCACTGGTAAAACGCTATAATGTTCCTCTGTTCAACTTTATCTGTCATTGTCTTGGCGATTACGATCTGGCGTGTGATGTTTCGCAGCAGGTCTTCCTGCAATTATATATTTCTATGCCAACATTACGGACGGGAGAGCCACTAAAGGCGTGGCTTTTCCAGGTTGCCCGTAATCGTTGTCTGGATGAATTGAGGCGCAAGCGTGCTATCCACTTCTCTGAGTTGGAGTCAGCTAACGATGAGGATGATCTGTCGCCTTTAGCGATTATGCCCGATACGCGTCCTCTTCCTGAAGAAATTGCGGAGCGACATGATCTTCAAAGCGCGTTGCGTAGCGCAATTGAGGCGTTGCCACCGAAGTTTCGCTCTGTGGTATTGCTGCGTTATGCAGGCCAGTTAAGCTTTTCTGAGATTGGGAAAACGTTAAATATGCCAGAGGCGACAGCGAAAACATATTTCCAGCGTGCTCGTCCTCTGCTGCGTACCGCACTTGCTTCACAGTGGCGTCCGCAGCAAGAATCATCAGCTTCTTAAGCTTTTTCTCAGAAGATGTGATTTAGATAAGAAGTCTGAGGAAAGTGAAACTCCTTTCTTATGTTATTCGTACTATAAGGGAGAGCGATATGAATAACATAAGAGGGAGCAGGTATGAAGTATTCAACTCAGATGATTTTTGCGGATATGATAGAGGATGATGGGTCGTCGGAAGATGAAATTGATGAACTCTTCAGCCAACTATTGCAGATAGAGCCACCTACCACACTGGTTGATGATATTCTGGCATCGGTAGCAGGTCTCCCTCTGCCGCAAGAGATACAGTCAATGACATGGTATGATTTGAAAGGGCTTGTTGTACGAAATAAGGTGCAATGGCCTTCATAGATAGACATTAATAAGTATAGTGTATGAGTGGTGGGTTCAGAGATGAACCTGCTCTCCAGTCCTGTAAGGGTAGGACCTTCTGGCGCGAGAATAAAAAGACGATGTACCGTTGAGGAATAACCTCTGGTACATCGTTTTCTATTGCTAAGAAAGGATTTCTGTTGAGTACGGAAACATATCAGGAGGCGATCTGTTCGGAGAGTTTGCCAGTGTTTACCAACCAGCGTACGAAACTCCAGACGTCGATGATCGGCGGCGGCAAGTTGTCTCTCTTTCTCAGAATAATCTTTGCGAAGCTTGCTTAATTGCTTCATTTCGTGTTCGGCAAAACCACCCTTGCGTAAAAGTTCACGATCTTCTTTGCGGTCCATGTGAAACTCCTTTCAGGTTCGCTAACAACTATTGAGGTGCTGTCGTTAACATGCGCTCTACTCGCTTGAGAAGGGTCTGCATTGGATAGGGTTTGGGTAAATGATCCAGTGTAGAGCGATTCTCGCCACGAAGGCGCATGGATGCACGCACTGCTGTTGTTGAACTCGTGGTAAGGAGTACCGGTATAGAGGCAAAGTCTCTTAGAGCCTGTAAGACATCCCATCCCTGTACATTACCGGTGAGTTCAAGGTCAAGCACTACAAGATCAGGAATTGAATGGCGAAGAGCGGCGATAGCCAGTTCTCCGCTATGAACAGCTGCGACGGTATAGCCGTGGGCGGTTAAGATTCCAGCCTCCAGTCTGGCAAGGGTAGGGTCATCCTCGACCACTAAAATATGTATAGTGGGTTCCTCTTCTGGTTTGTGGCTGGATTGTACACTGGTATATGCTTCATGTGTTGCAATCTCGCCTGATAAACTCATTGTGCCGTTGACCGGCTGGTTCGCAGTGTCGTTGTTATATGTCACTGACACCCTGCTTCTGCTATGCGTCACCCTCTATGCTGCGGTGCGTCAGCGCCGCCGGTACGATGTAGAGAGGATACCCTGTTTCTCTTGTAGAAAGCATACACAATTTCTGGTGATAATCCCGTGAATATCTTTTCTCTTGTGTGAAAACGGTGTGAACTTCTGCACTTCTCAAGGAATGTAGCCAGGAATGGTCTAAAGATCGTCCGGATCAGGGGGTGGAACAAAGTAGCCTACGCCCAATTCGTTGAGCAGGAAACGCGGTTGCGATGGATCAGGTTCGAGCTTGCGTCTCAGGTGGCGCACGAAGGTACGGAGATACGTATTTTCGCCGCTATAGTCTGGCCCCCAGACACGTTGCAGCAGTTCGCGGTGCGTCAGTACTTTGCCAGGGTTGTGTGCAAGCTCACATAAGAGGTCATATTCGGTTGGTGTGAGATGAACTTCCTGCCGGTTAGAGCGTACACTGCGGTGCGCAAAATCGACCTGTAAACCGTTTTCTCCTCCACAATGATAGCTTGGACGCTGGCCTTCATTGCCAGTAGCGCTACTGCGAAGCCGCGCCGTCTCTTCGGCACGACGCAGCGCTACGCGTACTCGTGCCAGCAGTTCATTCAGGCTGAATGGTTTGGTGAGGTAGTCATCGGCACCCAGGTCCAGGGCGCGAATTTTGACTGGTTCCTCGTCATGGGCCGACAGTATAATGACTGGCGCTCCGCTCCACTCGCGTAAGCGGCGCAGAAACGATAAGCCATCGAGCGAAGGAAGGGAGAGGTCAAGCAAGACAAGTTGGGGTTGGAAGATCGCTGCCAGATCGATAGCCTGAGCTCCATCTCGTACAGCCTGGGTGTTGAAGCCACGGGCTTTCAATTGTGCGAGCAAAAATGTACGCATCTGGGGGTCATCTTCAACACAAAGAATTCGAACCTTTTTCTCTGCTGCCGTAGACATTGTCTTGCATCCTTCAGTTTATTTATGACGTGATTTATTTATGACGTGATTTCTTCGTTCTCTTGTTCTTTTTTGCCTACGAATACAGGCAATGTAAAGGCAAAGGTTGCTCCCTGACCTGGACTGCTCTTGAGCGTCAGAGTACTGCCGTGGGCTTCAATAATGCCACGACTGATATAGAGGCCCAGGCCGGTAGCCGGGCTCCAGCGAGCTGCTCCGCGCCGTCTCTCTGGTACGGGTTGACCTGGTCGTTCGACTGTTGGGCGGCGCATCGCGGCGAATGTGCTAAAGCGTGTGAATAATTCCGTTTGTTGCTCCTGGCTCATACCCGGTCCGCGGTCGCTAACACTAAATGTCACTGCTGAGAGATCCTCCTTCTCCTTTCCTTTCTTGCTAACTGGTTGCACTTCTAACAGGACAGCATCGCCTTCAGGTGCATAGCGGAAGGCGTTGCTGAGCAGATTCGTAAGCACGCTGAGAATCAATTCGTAGTCGCCCCGTATTGCGGGCCATTGTTCTGGCATTGTAATGTGCAGGTATCGTCCTGACGAGGTAATTAGCGCTTCCAGGCGGTCTTGCAGATCTTCCAGAAGCTCTGGTAAAAGAATAGCTTCAAATTCGAGTCGTAGGGCTCCTGCCTCAACGCGCGACGCATCAAGAAAGCTGTTGACCATCCCCACCAGGCGTTCGACCTGTTCATCAGCGGTCTCTAACATGTCGTGTTTTGCTTCACCGGACCATTGTAGATCGTCAGAGAGTAGTGCGGTCAAATGGGCTCGGATATTTGCTAAGGGCGTTTTCAGTTCATGCGCCATTGTGGTAAAGAAATCTTCGCGTGCATGTTCGAGCGCCTTCATTCTACTGATCTCATGCAGGACCAGGATCGCACTGGCAATAGCACCATCCGGGGAACGCAATGGAGCTGAATTCACCAGCAGGTAGATTGGGCGACCATCAGTTTTGGTGCCGTGCAATTCTGCTTCGCTTGCCTCTCCGAAATGGAGTGCACGATACAGAGGTTGTTCCTCAAATGGAGTCTGTGCACCAGAGGTGCCGTAGACGGTCAACTGGCGCAGTAAGGGTTCATAATGCAGACCAATGATCCGCCGTGCTGCCATATCAGGATCGTGAGAAGGTTCAAGTGGCAGGCCCATGCTCTGTAAAATTTGTACTGCCCGGTTGTTAATAACGCTGATAGTGTTATCAGGTGCCGAAACCAGGATGACTCCTGAAGGAAGGCGCTCTAGTAGCAATTCTTGCTCAGCTCTGGCTTCATTGAGTGCTTCATTGCGCTGTTTCAGTTCTTTTGTGCGTGCTATGACTTCGGCTTCGATGCGTTCGCGTGCCTCTGCCTGGCCGGTCACATCATGGAAGATGATGATAAAGGCGAAGAGGTCGCCTTCCTCATCTTGAATGGGGGTGTAGGAGCAGCGCATGGTGTAATGTTGATCGTCAGAGCCCACGATCTTGACTTCATCGACTTGTTCGGTCAGGGCACGGCGTTCGAGTTCCTCTGCAAGGTTGGGAATTCCGGCCAGTTCTGGGGGAAAGAGGGCCTTACTGCGTGCCAGAGCCTGTTTGATCGTGAGGCCGATGAGTGGGCTTGTCCAGCCGAAGAGTTTACGAGCGGCGGAATTGGCGTCAGCGATGCGCCAGCGTGGATCGAGAATCACGACGGCATCAGGGATGGCTTGCATCACGTTTTCTTTCTGACGCACATTGCGGTTAGCTGTACGTGCCAGGTGGTCAATGCTGCGGAAGAGGCGGGCATTCTGAATTGCCAGTCCTGCCTGCTGGGCGAAGCGTTGCAGTAATTCAACCTCTTCGACCGGGAAGCCACGCGGTCTGCGATGATAGACTTCGATGGTGCCGAGCACACTGGTTGTGGCGGGTCGTGCGTTCTCTATGAGAACATTTTCGCCACCGACCAGGTAAGGTTCGAAGATGGGGACACAGAGCACGGAACCTGGGCGACGTGACTTGCCATCATCGTCGAGAAAGGGAAGATCGATATTTGGGATGGTACTGGTATCTGTGAAGATGAGCGTCTCCCTCTCGCGCATAACCTGGCCAAGGAGTATTCTCCTGTTGACGAGTGGATGCCACCCGGCGGAGTGGATGTGAATGCCTTTCTGAGCCGCGATAGTTACCCTGCGCGTCTCTGGTACCGTGCGTACTGCATCCTCAAATCCTATATCCTGCGTCTCGCTACTTCCTGCTGGGGGATCGATCAGCAGAACGGCACAACGATTTGCACCCACCAGATCTTGCAGTGCCTGTAGTATGCGATCCAGGACGTGATGTAAGGCTGAAGGGCCTGCAATGGCTGATGTAATAGAATGAATAGCCTGTAAGTGCAAGCGTGATCGTACTTTATCGGTCACATCTTCAGCAACCACAAGCAGGTCAGTGTGTTGATCATCCGTCGCCTCCAATATTTCACTCTGAGGGGAAGTTGAAGGTTCGATGGAGATCTGCCAATAGGTTCGTCCGCGCGTTTCAAGGCTACCTTCATAAGGAACTTCCGCAAAATGAACGGACTGGCCACTTTCACTCACCTGGCGTAATAATGGGAGTGCGATGTCACATATTTGAGCTGGTAAGACTTCATCAATACGCAAACCCACGACATTTTGATAGCACCAGGGTTCATCAAGAAAGGCAAGGATATAGGGATTGGCAAAGCGAATATGCAGGCTGGTAGAGTTGAGAATTGCTACCCCAACTGATACATGCCTGAGGATATGTTCAAGTTGTGCGGCCTGTCCTGGCTCCATAGCTGTTGTTTTTCTAGTTACCCGACTGGTATACGTTTTAATCCACCCATACCAGTTCGATCTGACGATTGGTTCTCTCTTACGGGTTTGTTTCATTAAGTGCCGTCATATTCATTTCTGGTAAATGGAAGAGTGGTATTCCTATTATACAGCATAACTGATTGCTCCTGGGATGGTTGTATATTCATTTTAACAGGTGCCCTTGCTTTTCTCACGTATTTCTTGCGCTTTTGAGCCAGGATATTTCCCCTGTTCGCCTTCTCTCAGCGTCTGTTCTAAGTGTATACCTTGCTGTTCGTTCTGGCTCTGGTTTCCACATAGTCAGGCTGAACAGCAGGTGGAGACGATGGAAGAGAAGAATGTGATATCCACAGAGCGTCTCTTTGATATTCTTCAGATGTCGTTATAATTAATTCAGGCATGAAAACGGAGGCCAGTTGCTGTAAATAGGCGGCTCTTCTAAACGTGATAGGAAATGTGCTCATAACTATTTTGATGAATCTTGGGAGGGAGTTTCGATGACGCAGTTTGCTATGCCATCGATCTGGTCGCCGGAGGAGGCTACAGAGTATGAAAATGTAGCCTCCTCTCATTTGTATCCGGAGGGAATGCATTTCGGGAAGTATGTGCTGGATGTATGTATTGCGACGATAGAGCGAGGTGGTGTGACTTCGAAGATCGACACGGGACAGTTTTTTTCTTCAACCGAGGCATGGGGTCTCCCCAAATATCCTGATAAGACGGTCATTCTTCCACCTGGTGCTGATCTACCCCAACAGATAACAGCATTTATTTCTATGAATGAAGCCTATTTAAGGGAACCTGATTGCTGGCTGGGGACCTGGATTAATCCCAGTACAGGAAATTGTTATCTTGATATTACGGCTATCTATTCTTGTCTGGAAGATGCCAGGCGTGAGGCAATTTTTCTGAGTCAGAATGCACAACGCAAGATCGTTGCGCTCTATGACTTTAAACGTGAGGAGACTGTGTATTTATCCTGGTAGTGGCTTGCCGGTGCTGAAAAAGAACTTCAGGGAGTATCAACTTGATACTCCCTGGGCCAATTTTTAGTTATGCGCTGGGATCATGTCACGCTCATGGAGGGAGACAGACTCAACCTCCTCATTTTCAAACCATACAGGTTCCTTGATGAATGCTCCTTCTAAATCAATCAGGTAGAAGCAATCGGGTCCTATGCCATAAGGCTGACCACTATGAGGAATGACATCAACGGTTCGTACTGTTCCGGTGAGACCCCGAAAAGGACAATAACTGGTCACACGTATGCGACTTCCTACCTCAAATAATGCGAACTTCACTGTGCGCAAAACTCCCTTCTTGCAATCAATTCAACCGCCATACTAGTCATCTTGCATACTTTCTACAGAGTTATAGCGTACAACAGAAACACAAGAAATACAACAAACAGGCGCTAAACTACAAAAACCGTTTTCATTTTAGCTTATCTTTTGCCAATCTTGCGTATAGTAAGTATTTATGGAAGAGATTATTTTCTAGCTATTAGATATACCACCCGCACCTATCCTGGCTCCCCCGCAAGAATGGCGGCCCAAAGTCCCATTTCGGTTGCGTAAAGGGAAGAAAAGCTGCGAAAATACGATTGGGTTCGTTGATTTGAAACAAAAGCATTCTATCTCAGCTTGAAAGACTGCGAACTCGCGGTATTTTAAAGAGGGAGTTCTATTTGAGGAAACGCGTTTTCACGTTGTATACACTTATTTTATCTAGTTCAGTGATTTTCGGCGCATTTTTTATTCTATTGCATTTGAGTGGAGTCGCCAGTGTGCTGGTGAATGGGAAACCAGGAGTGATACCCAGTCTTCGTGAATGGCAGGGAAGCACTGGCTCATTTACGCTTACAGCGCATTCGCGTATCGACGTTGATCCAGCATATGCATCACTATTGCAAGATACGACCCATGTCTTCCGCAGTGATTTGTTCCTGGTCACAGGGCAGACCCTTCCTGTCATCAATACGAAAGTATTTCATAGCGGTGATTTTTTTCTCACTCTTAATACAACTGATGCACGTATTGGCGATGAAGGTTACCTCTTCGATGTTGGAGATGGAGTGACGCTTCGAGCGCACACAACACAAGGAATTTTCTATGGGACGCGTACTGCATTGCAAATTCTGCTCCAGGATCCTGCACGTAGTCATATAGTCAAAGGAATAGCGAGAGATTACCCGCAATATAAAGAGCGCGGCTTTATGCTTGATGTCGGGCGCAAGTTTTTCTCTCTGACCGACCTGGAAAATTATGTAAAACTTCTGTCATGGTACAAAATGAACGACTTCCAACTGCACTTGAATGACAATGAGATCGGCGGTGGTGACAGTCCGGATTGGATGCACAAATATGCTGCGTTCCGTCTCAATAGTGATCGTTTTAAGGGATTGGCGGCCAAAGATGGCTCTTATAGCTGGCAGGATATGCGCGAATTGCAAGATGTTGCGAAGCGCTATGCGGTTACCATTACACCAGAGATCGATACTCCGGCCCATGCTCTGGCTTTCACCCAATATCGCCCAGTACTTGCGAGTAAGCAGGCTTCCAAAGAGTTTCTCGATCTGAGTAATCCCCAGACTTATACGTTTATGGATGCTATCTGGAATGAATTTCTGCCCTGGTTTGATACGCGGCAGGTAGGGATAGGGGCTGACGAATATCAGCAGAGCGATGCCAGTCGATATAGACAGTACATTAACACGTATGATGAGTATATGAGGCGTCAAGGGAGAACAGTACGTATATGGGGCAGCCTGAGTAAGATGAAAAGCCCTATCAAGGTAAATACCGATGTCGTAATGAATGTGTGGAATAATACCTGGGCTAATCCTGTAGAGATGGTGAAACAGGGCTTTAGCATTATCAATTCAAATGATAAGCTGCTTTACATTGTGCCAAAGGCTGGTTATTACCAGGATTATCTGAATACGCGGCTCCTGTATGAGCAATGGGAACCGTATATCTTCGATCTTGCCGATCCCCAAATAAATCTACAGGCGAACGACCCTCATGTGCTGGGAGCAATGTTCGCGGAATGGAATGATAAGCTTGGAGGTGCTGTCACCTCCGCAGAGGTATTTGACAGAGTCAGGCCCGCTGCACAGACGATAGGCGAAAAAGTATGGAGCGGCTCGGGGCAGAACCTCACCTTTGATCAATTCGAGCAGCTCGCCGGCCAGATCGGAGATGCACCAGGAATATATGTATCATAGGGTTGCGATAAGGGATGCAGAGAGTTAGAATTTGTGCAAATTTTCTTGCATCAAGGGCAGGGTGAACCAGAATGTGGTTCCTCTTCCCGGAATACTTTGTAATCCTACCTGGCCATGGTGTTGTTCAACAATCGTGCGGGTGATGTGCAAGCCCAACCCTAATCCCACTTCGCTGCTGTTGAGTACTTCAATACCAGGAACACGGTAGAAGCGTTCCCATACGTGCCTGTGCTCAGAGGCAGGAATTCCTGGCCCTTCGTCACTCACCGAGATATAGGCCATTGATCCCTCTTCGCGTAGGTGGACCCTGACAGGACGATCAATTGCTGAATATTTGTGTGCATTCGAGAGATAGTGAAAGATGACCTGTTTGATGCGGCTGCTGTCAGCCATAACAATGACGTTTTTATCTTCAGGAATATTAATATGTACTGTGCGCTTTGGCAAGATATAATGCGGACTGCGAGTCGCTTCGTGCAGAAGTTCATTAAGGTCACAGACTTCAAAGAGCAGATCCATCGTATTTGCTCCGATACGTGATGTCTCAAGCAAGCTATTGACCAGGTGTGTGAGACGGCCAACTTGCTGATCGGTGCGATCCAGCAGTTCGCGAGCCTCGCTAAGCAATTGTTGTGTTTTCCCCGCGTCAATGGTATCGACATCCACACTGGACTTGAGTCTACGTCCCATAAGCTGGATATTGCCTTTAATACTGGTCAGCGGCGTTTTGAGTTCATGGCTGGCTGCGCTCACAAATTCATTCATGCGTCGTTGCGCCTCCTGGCGGGCAAGTTTCTGTGTTCGTGCCTGAGCGCGTTTGTATTTGAACACCTCGCTTCCAATGAGCAAGGCTAATAGTTTTGTAATCATCTTGCACATCCATAAAGAGAATTTAAGTAACTTTGACGGCAATTTGTGTATGTTCATCTATCCACCATAAATCGTATGAGTAGCACGAAATCGAGTGGCTTTAGAATGGTTGATGGTAATGTATAGACTTCGCCTTTCTTATGGTACGTATGATCTTGCCAGGAAGAAGACAAGTATCACAAACGCTTTTCTCTTTTTTAGCGAGAAAAAGCCGGGAGAGGTATATCTTTCGAGATCATTATCTACAATAGCAGGTCGCGCAACGTGATAATACTGATGGAATGTTTCTGAATGTTTCTAGCGAAAAACATGAAATGACTTCGCATTGTCTCGGTTATTCTCAGAAAGCAAGATGAAGAGGCCGTTTTGGAAGCATTTGATGGGTTACGACAGGAAGAGATCTCAGTTCTTGCCTTTTTAGAGCCATAGTACTAGAAAAAGGGAATATCAACTCAATCTCTATTGTTATGCGATAATAGAGAGAGGTAGAGACAATCTTTGTAAAGAATAGAGCGTTTATGCTGCTTTTCTGCGTTATATAGTATAATGTTTGTTATTCCTGAAGCTCGGCAGGTTGCGTAATATAACTAACACGATCAGGAGTGGGACTATAGAGTCTCTGTTCGCTTATTTTTCATGATGAGGTGAAGTGAGGGATGCGTGAAGTACAGATGAGTTTCCCGCACGGGAAAGTGATACGCGAGCGTTATATCGTTGAAGAAATGCTCGGCAAGGGTGGCTTTGGTGCCGTCTATCGGGTACGGGATCGGCGTGTCAAAAGTAATGTGTTTGCTTTAAAAGAAGTGATCGATCCGAACGGGCGTGAACGGGATCGCCTCGCCTTTGAATGTGAGTTGCTCAAGCGGCTCGATCATCCGGGGCTTCCTCGCGTTTATCGTGTGCTTGATGACGAGCGCAATAATCGCGTCTATATGCTGATGGATTATATTGAAGGGCCTAATCTGGAGCGGCTGCGCAAGCAGCAGCCGGAGAAGCGTTTCTCGCTGCCCCGAGTAATGAGGATTCTGCGTTCCATTGTTGAGGCCATCGGCTATTTACATACACAAACTCCCCCTATTATTCATAGAGACATTAAACCGTCCAATATCATTGTACCCCTTGCTGGCGATGGAGATGGAGCCGTACTCGTCGATTTCGGCATCGCAAAAGAATATGATCAAGACTCGACGACAACGGCCGTTCGCCATTGTTCACCGGGTTATGGAGCGCCTGAACATTATGCAGGTGGGACAAACACCCACACCGATATTTATGGCCTGGCGGCAACCTTCTATACTCTACTGACGGGAGGGGTGCCCGCAGATGCTCTCTATAGAATGACACAGCTAGGGAGCAAACATGAAGATCCTCTGCAGCCTGTGAATGTGTTGATACCCGAGATACCACAACATATTGCAGATGCTATTGAGCGTGCTATGGCAATCAATAGTAGTGATCGCTTCGCCACCGTTGAGGAGTTCTGGCAGGCGTTAGAACCCGCTTCTATTGAAGAGGAAGAGCCACTGCTTCCACCGATCGTGGAGTCTGTATTAGTAGCCAATGAGTCTGATAGCAGGGATGTGCTTACTCCTCCTGTTGTGCCTGATGTTGAAGAATTGGTGCTCAATGAGACCCCAAAAGTGCGCATACATCGTACCCGGCGACCTGTTCCGTTTGTGTTTTTACTGATCATCCTCATGAGTGTGGGATTGCTTACATGGGCGCTTTTTGGCCTGGGTGGCCTATCACGTTCGGCAGGGACTTCTACACCTGCTGCAACGTCATCTACACAAGTGGCGAAACAGTCTACGAAGCCAACAGCACCACCCGGTGCAACTTCAGCGGCGCATAATCCAACACCCGTGCCCACACCACCGCCTTCGCCAACTCCTGCTGCACCCTATCCGCTACTATTAGCAAACTATAGTGGAGGTATAAGTGACCAGTTCACAAATCCATTCACGAACAGTACTATGTCATTGAGCTCAATACAGCAGCATGGCTCCTCCATTAGCGGGTATTTTTCGGTTGGCCCAGGGTTGATAGGAAATGGCAATTTCAATGGTAACGTGACTAACAATAATGAAATTCAGTTCCTGGTTCCTGGCGATGGCTCAATTGCACCGCTTTTCTTCAATGGGACGATCCAGAAGAATGGAACGTTGTCGGGTTCGTATTGCAGTCAGCAGAATGGTCAATGCAACCAGGCTATTGGCGGCTTTGGTACCTGGAACATCTCGCCGACAAGTCAGCAACGGGCAATAAAGTTGTCCGATACCGCATTTCACGTGGGCTAGTAAAGGGTTCACGCGGGCTTGTAAACGGCGCCCCTACAGGTGGGATATGCGGGAGCAGGCTATATCTGATTCCATCTGTAGGGGCAGCGTTTACAAGCATTCTGGCCCCTACCATGATGCGCATCTTGATACGTGATTTCGTTTCAACGAATGCGTTTGCAAACCCCTGCGGAATGAAGCTTTGGCAGTTTCCCAATCGTCTTGTCTACGTAAGTTGCGGATAAACCGTATTCTTAACTAGAGGGTAAATTCCTATCAACATACTATCTGTTTATCAATTATTTTAGCTATGCAAATTGTAGATTTTTACATATCGTTAGTAATATCATAAGATGAGGTAAATACGTGCAAGAGGTGCAGGCAATCCTCCCAAATGGAACAATTGTCCAGGGACGGTATATCATAGAAAACTTGTTGGGTCGGGGAGGCTTCGGTGCTGTCTACCTGGTACGCGATCAGCGTACGCGGGGAAATTTATTTGCGCTCAAAGAGATTACTGATACCAGTAAGCAGGAGCGTGAGCGTTTCGCCTTCGAGTGTGAGGTGCTCAAACGACTGGATCATCATTCTTTACCCCGCGTCTATCGTGTGTTTGAGGATGAGAAGTCTGCACGAGCTTATATGCTGATGGACTATATTGAGGGGCCAAATTTAGAGATGCTACGTCTCCAGCAACTGGAGAAGCGCTTTTCATTAGAGAAGGCTCTGGATATTATGGCACCGATCTTCGAGGTGATCAGCTATCTACATAAGCAGGATCCGCCGATTATTCACCGAGATGTGAAGCCGGCGAATATAATTGTCCCTCCGAACGATGATGAAGCGGTACTGGTCGATCTTGGAATTGCCAAAGAATACACTATAGATGCCACGACAACGGCTATACGTCGCTGCTCGCCTGGTTATGGTGCACCAGAACAATACGACACGGGGACGAATCCGCGTACCGATATATATGGATTGGGAGCCACCCTCTATGTACTCTTGACGGGCGTCATTCCGACCGATGCTTTCTACCGCATGGCCCAGATCGGCGGCAGAAAGCTCGATCCTCTGGATCCTGTTGTACAACTGGTTCCATCCATTCCACTCCCTGTATCAGACGCTATTCAGAAGGCTATGGCGATCAATAGTGCAGATCGTTTTGCCAGCGTCGAGGAGTTCTGGCAGGCGTTGAGTCCATATAGAAGTGGCAAGTCCATGCCACCTGTTCCCATAGCGGTGCCTGATCCAGTGACTGGCGAGCCTCAGCAGGGAGCATTTGCGGCTATCGGACAAGAAGCGGTGACGGTAGTTACGAGACCGGTAAGGGATAATAAGAGACGAGGTGTCATTGTCCTCTTGTTTACTTTGCTGATGCTCGTGGCATTGATTGGTGGGCTGGTGATGGGGAGAAGCTTCTTAGCGGCACCCGGCAATCATGTTCAAGTGACAACTGTTGCTGGCAAGAAAGTGGCGACGACACCTGCAGGGGTATCCAGGCCTACAGCAACTCCAACTCATGCGTCGAGACCTACGGCAACGCCAGTGCCAACTGCCACTACTGCACCAGCGCCAACGGCTACTACTGCGCCCGTGCCTCCTGTATCTGGCGGAATTCCGTCTTTAGCAGGATCGTATAGTGGTAGCGTGACTGACCAGATTACCACTCCCTCGATAAGTGCGGGTCTGACGTTATCGCAAGTAACGCAAAATAATACAAATATCAGTGGCTACGCTGCTATTTCATCTCCGCTACTGGGTGGTAACAATTTTACCGGAACTGTGGCCTCAGGTGGTGGCATCTCATTTCTCGTGGATAGCGTTGCAGGAAATCTTCCTCTGTACTTCAACGGGCAGATAGCTTCTAATGGAAGCATGTCTGGTTATTATTGCAGTTATAGAAACGGCGCGTGTGATAGGGCTTCTGGTGGGTATGGAGTCTGGTCTGCAGCTCCTTGAGCAGGTTAGCTGTTATTGCCCAGACTCATAAGTAGTTATGATTGACAGAGTGTCCATCGATTTTTTATACTTATCAGTGTCTATTCCATATCAACAAAAGAGGGGTGGGCAGGATACTTTTCTAGCACCTCTCTTTATTTTGAGGCAAGAGGTAGAAATGGGTACAGGTGAAATCGCCACTCAGATTGCTGCATTGAACAAAGCTGATATTGCGTTTCGTCTTGCGGAATGGCATTGTCAGGAGGCGCAAACGGCCAGTGAGCAGAGGAGTTATGCGAGGGCATCATTACGTGCAGCTATGCAACGCGCTTTCATATTTGCCTGGTTAGAAAAGCGCCAGGTCATATTGAACAAGCTGAATGGGGAGTATGTGCAAAGGGAATATAAGTTGTAGTTGGTAAGGGTCCCGATGCAAACCAAACCAACGGAAATCGTAAGACCGCCCTTGCAAGAGGGGCAGTCTTACGATTTCCGTTGGTTTTGCCTGCCAGGGTGCAAAAACGATGTATACTCCAAGCCCTGACTTCCAGGGCTTGTGAATTATCCGCTCTCCTCGCGCCTACGGCGCTCACAAAAGGTTTTTAATTGTATGTTTTTCGGGCAGAGCCCGAAAAACATACAATTAAAAACCCAAAAAGGCCCGCGCAGCGGGCCAAAACGCAGAGAAAAACGAGAATTTCACAAGCCCTGCCCTGGCTTCAAAGTAGGAGTGACACATAACCCCTATTAGCATATACTAGAGTGAGGCCTGTCCTACTGTTACCTTTTCATGGAGCCATAAAAGGGTTTTTGTATTATCAAGCGTAATTTGGAAAGGATCAAGCGTGGATGAGAAAGAGACCGGGCGCGTAGAGGCGTTTAGTGATGGCGTGTTTGCTGTTGCGATTACCTTATTGGTGTTGAATATTCGTGGATTACCTTATCCAGCCCAACCATTAACTGATCCAGACCTTCTTGCTCTTTTGGTTGCTCAATGGCCTACTTATCTGGCCTTTGTTACCAGTTTTGCCACAATAGGCGTCATGTGGATGAATCACCATAGGCTCTTCACGCATATCAAATATGTCGATACAAATTTATTGCTGCTGAACCTGCTCCTTTTACTGGTGATTGTTTTTATCCCTTTCCCTACGGGACTACTGGCTTCTTATATAAACCATCCCGAATATCACTATGCTGCTTTTTTGTACAATGCGACCGGTATCTTGATGGCGATCAGCTTTAATCTGCTCTGGCGTTATGCCTCGTATAAAAACCGATTGCTTGCTAAAGATGCCGATCAAGAGGCTGTGCAGGCAATTACCAATCAGTATCGTTTCGGCCCTTTGTTTTATGTGATTACCTTTGTTCTGGCTTTCATCTACGTTCCGGCAAGTGTCGTTCTGACTTTGCTTCTGGCAATCTTTTTTGCTCTTCCCAGTCGACGTGCGCGTTCCTCAGCTGAAGGCTGATTGTAGAGGGAATTTTCGTGTTGACGTTTGTCGAGATGGAATCACGGTAGGAGCCTGAATAATTTGGGCACGACGGGCACAAACTATTCAGGCTCCTACTTTAATCGTTACGGAGTAACGTTGCTAATGCGGTATTCACTCATCACGATATTATTCAATTCTTCCAGGAGGTTTGGCTCAACCTTTTTATCGAAAGTGATCTCTCCATGTTGCAGGAGGTTGACGCGGTCGCAGACTTCGAGCACCTGGGCATAGTTGTGTGCTATCATGATGATCGCGATCTCTCCTTGAGCCTTCAAGTTGCGTAATAGATTGAGGATCAAAGCGCCCTCTCTTGCGCCCATTGCGGCCAGTGGCTCATCCAGCAAGAGAATTTTGGCATCCGAGTATAACGCGCGTGCTATCGCAACGGCCTGGCGCTGCCCACCGGAGAGGTTGGCGATCTCGATATCAACATTCGGGATATTCGTGATGCCTATCTTTGCCAGGTACTCACGGGCAGCCGTACGCATGTGCCGGTCATTCAACAGAGGAAGAGGCTTACTAAGCACTTCGCGCTTGAGAAACATGTTATGGTATACGCTCAGCTCATTGACCAGTGCAAGGTCCTGGTACACCGTTTCGATGCCTAGAGAGCGTGCGTAGCCTACGCTACGCAGCTTAACTTCTTCGCCATTGACAAAAATCAGGCCGTCATCTGGTTGTGTGAAACCGGTCAAAATTTTGATCAGTGTCGATTTACCTGCGCCATTGTCGCCGAGAAGGCCCAGGATTTCGCCGCGTTTGACATGGAGATTCACATCGCGCAAAGCTCTTACCGCACCGAAGCGCTTCGCAATTCCTTCGGTACGAACGGCATCCGGTGTTTGTATCTGTTCTGAAGCTTCCATTATGCCTGACCTGCCCTTCGTAGTTGCTGAAGACGAATGTTGATAACCATAGCAACGACGATCATGATGCCCAGGATAAGATCAAAGGTGAAAGCACTGACACCGATCAGAGTCAGGCCATCTTTCAGGACCATGAGCACCAATGTGCCGAGGAATGCGCCGACGACGGTGCCAGCTCCACCTTGTAGTGCTGTTCCACCAATAACGGCTCCTGAGACTGCCTGGAACATGATATCGGCACCACCAGCGGTGGGATCAATGGATGAAACGCGGAAGGCGGCCAGGATGCCTGCCAGACCTGCCAGTATGGATGCCAGCATGAAGTTACGCATCTTGATGGCATTGACGTTGACGCCCACTTCGGTGGAACCATGTGGATTACTACCAGCGGAGATGGTGTAGAGGCCCCAGCGCGTTCGTGAGAGCACAAGCTGCATGATAGCAACAAGCAAGAGAGCCCATAAGCTTTCCCAGTAGATATTCGTACCCAGTACTCCGTTCCAGAAGCTGCCGACGTCTGGAGGAGTAAGTGGAAAAGCGTTTGAAATGGTGAGTGTGATGCCGTTCAGATAGAAGTAGGCACCTAAGGTAGCAATAAAGGATGGAACTTTGAAGTAGACCGTCACTATACCATTAATAGCCCCAATTGCTGCGCAGACGAGCAGTGCCCCAATGATTGCAAGAGGTAAAGGCACTCCTTGCTGATTGATGAAGTACATGATAAAAGGCGCTAATGCAAACGTAAAGCCTACTGAAAGGTCGATCTCGCCGCAGATCAAAAGCATAACCTCGCCTACGGCAATGATTGTGGTTTCCGCCGAATATTCGGCCAGCGTCTTAATACTACCTAATGTTAAAAAGTTGGAATTCGCAAACTGAAAGACGAGGATAAGCACGATGGCGATCAGTAAGACGCTCGCTTCGCGTCTTCTCAGAAAGAACGCACCCAGTGTCTTCCAGAACGATCGTGCTTGCGTCGCCGTCTCTGGCGGCACTCCTTGAGGGGAGGTATCAGTGGAAATTTGATTGACTTTAGCCACTATCTACTCCTTTACCAGATCATGGCAAACTGTTGTACGTAGCAAAATGATACAGGTGATCCTTGTGGCACATGGATACGGACTTTTCATGATCATCTCAAATAATTTCGGGTGATCCATGTGTAAATTTAGGGTCTCCGTCCATCAGGGAGATTTTGAGTAGAGGTGTTTCCCTTGTAGGCGGAAATACTGGGAAACTGGGTAGGGGCGTCACCTTGCGTGTGCCCGCGTTCCGTGGACGTTGTTCATCTGGTACCGGGTGCACGCAAGGTGACGCCCCTACCCAGTTTCCCCCCAATGGACGGAGACCCTTCTATGAGTGTCACAAGGATTCTTGATCAAGAAGAGTCTGGATTACCCATCCAGGCTCTCCATAGCTGTTTTTTCCCTATGAAGGTGTAACGATAAGCTCCTTGCTGGAACTGCCCTCAAAGCGCGTCGCGACTTTGGTATAGTTCCCGACGTTGCTTTTTGTCACAAAAAGCAGACCAGTGTCAGTGGTAGACGGCTGCGCAAGGCCACCCGACAACTTGTACAGGAACATCTGGACTACTGGCAGGAAGCCCTGTAGATAAGGCTGCTGGTCAATAGTGAAGTCCAGGTTGCCTTTGCCGACTTCCGCGAGTGTGACAGGCTCCAGGTCATAGCCGCCAGCGTGGACGCCTGCGGCGGCCAGGCTATATTTCTCCATAATTTGACCAACACTTGCTGTGCTACCACCGTCGACTGCGACCATGCCCTTGAGGTTTTTATGGCCCTGATAGTACGCTTCAACGGCTGGTAATTCAACGTTGATAGTTGCACCAGTAGCGATTTCAACAAAGTTAATTGGCTTCCCAGAAGCTGTAATGGCGGCTTTGATGCCGTCAATGCGGGGCTGGATGTTGAGCGAACCTGGTGTTGCGATAAAACCGACGATATCCCCGGATGGCACCAGGCTGATAATCTTGGCACCTACCTGTAGACCCGACTGATAGAGGTCCTGACCGATATATGCCAGGCGCTTATTCGGGTTGCCTGCTGGCACATCAGCATTGTATGCAACCACGGGAATACCAGCAGCCAGCGCCTGCTCAGTCGGAGTATTAAAGGCGTTGTTATCAATAAGGGCAACAGCGATGCCATCTGCTTTGCTGGAAATTGCACTGTTCATCGCGTCTACCATCTCTGAAACGACGCTGCTCTCCGAACCAACCCACTGATAACTGCAACCCAGGAGATCGCAGGCGTCCTGAGCTCCATAACGTGTTGGTGTAAAGAATGCGTTCGTCGTTACGTGATTGACGAAAACGAAGTTCCATTTGGGATGCGAAGGGAATGGACCGCTGCTTGCCGTACCCGAACCCGAAGTTGCAGCGGTGGTGCTGCCGCCACAAGCTACCAGTGATGCAAGGCCCGTAAGTCCTGCAGCGCTCAAAGCAGTGCTCGCGAGCATTCTGCGGCGATTCATAGTTAAAGGTTGCTGAGAGGATGTACTAAGAGTCTCTTTCATGTTAGTTACCTTTCGATTGTGTAAATAATTCTGTGGAATGAGATAAAGCGGATGAACCAGTGTTAATGCAGGTGCCGGTGGAACCTCCTTCGTCGGTGGTGAGCAGGGATGCTGCACTCATCTTTGTGTGACATTTTAGATTGTAATGATATTGTTGGCAAATTGCAAATATGTATTTACTCTGAGCGATAAGGCTACCATTTTGAATAGAGAGAAACCAGGTCGCCAACTATATCTTATAGGGCGTTCTATCACATCTGCTCTCTTTTGTCAAATTAAAATCTTTGTAGAGGAAAAGTTCCGCTCAAATCCCTGCCAACTTGCTTGTTTTTCCATGCGTTAGCGAAAAAACAAGCAGCATTTTCAGGATATACTCGTTTTACATAAAAAATATCTCTGCATTGTCAACAATGTTGACAATGATGTTTGCGTGTTTTTTGCTTTATTTCGATTAATCAATATTGAAACTATACGAATCCTTTATTCATATACTCTCCGTGCAGATCGAAAAGAACTGATTAAGAGCCATTTGCCCGTAACAGGTTTTTGCAGGAGGGGTAGGAGATAAGGCCAACATGACATTGTCTCCTTACATGAGATGGATTGAGCACCGTGTTCTAGTGATGGTGCTAATGGTCATGATCGTGACTGTGGGCATGACCAACATAGGGAGCATGGGCATCGATGATGTGGCGTCGCAGAGCCTGTGGAGTCTCAAGATGCTGTTGCAACCATGCGATAACGACATCCAAGCCCGTGCCATCTTTCAGATTGGTGAAAACGAACGGTTGTGTGCCGCGTTGCATACGTGCATCGCGTTCCATGACTTCCAATGATGCTCCTACGTAGGGTGCAAGGTCTATTTTATTGATGACCAGGAGCTCTGAACGTGTGATGCCCGGTCCACCTTTGCGGGGTATTTTGTCGCCACCTGAGACATCAATGACATAGATGGACACGTCTACCAGCTCCGGGCTAAATGCCGCCGCCAGGTTATCGCCGCCACTTTCGACAAAGAGGAGCTCCAGGCCGGGGAGGTTCTCTTCCAGATCAGCAATCGCTTCCAGATTCATTGAAGCGTCTTCACGAATAGCCGAATGGGGGCAGCCACCTGTCTCGACGCCGCGCACGCGTTCTTGGGGTAAGGTGCCTTGACGTAACAAAAACTCGGCATCCTCTTTTGTATAAATATCATTTGTTACCACGGCAAGGTTGTAGCGTGGCCAGAGTCGTTTGCTCAGGCTATCAACGAGTGCGGTTTTGCCGCTGCCAACCGGGCCAGCAATGCCAACGCGAAACGCTCGTGTAAAATCGTTCGGTGTCATCTCAAAACCTTTCTTGCGCATCTGAGGGAGTGGAATACGCCCGTGCGCCCCTTGGATAGATAACTTTATTATGCAATGCGTCGAGGCATGGGCGCAATGGCTTGTGATCGATGTTATGTGGTCCAATGCGTTGTGGAATGATATACTTTAGAGTACGAGGGCAGGAAAAACAGGTCTGCATCCTTCGTGGGGAAAACCGCTGGAAGAGGCGTAGGGGCGTCACCTTGCGTCATACGTTGATACAAAATCAAAAAATTGCGTTGGGACCGCGCGGGGGGATGTAGGGGCCGCATTTATGCCGCCCAGGTGCGGGTGGTCTGTTCAATGCACTGGACGCACCTGGGCGGCATAAATGCGGCCCCTACGTCTGGTCACTAATAATAAATAGGAAACGGGAGAGCAACAGACATGAGCTTGAACATTCCACGTCGCACGTATGCCGACCTCTATGGTCCCACCACAGGTGATCGCGTGCGTCTCGCCGATACCGAACTGATCATCGAGGTAGAGAAAGATTTTACCGTCTACGGTGATGAAATTACATTTGGTGGCGGCAAAGTCATTCGCGATGGTATGGGCCAGAGCAGCCAGGCAACCCGTGAAGGAGTACACGGAGCACTTGACCTCGTTATCACCAACGCGCTCATCATTGATCATTGGGGTATTGTCAAGGGTGATATCGGCGTGAAGGATGGACGCGTTGTGAAGGTTGGCAAAGCGGGCAATCCTGATACAATGGAGGGTGTTGACCCTGATCTTGTCGTTGGTTCCAGCACGGAAGTGATCGCGGGCGAAAATATGATCGTGACGGCAGGTGGCATTGATTCACACATCCACTTTATTTCTCCGCAACAGATTTACGAAGCACTCTCCAATGGCATCACGACCATGATTGGAGGCGGCACAGGTCCGGCCACAGGTACGAATGCAACCACCTGTACACCGGGTGCCTGGAACCTCGCACGCATGCTACAAGCTGCCGAGCACTGGCCGGTGAACTTCGGCTTTCTGGGTAAGGGAAATACCGCAACGGAGGCACCACTCATTGAGCAAATTCGTGCTGGAGCGTGTGGGTTGAAATTGCATGAGGACTGGGGCACGACGCCAGCCGCGATTGATACCTGCTTGAAGGTTGCTGATACGTATGATGTGCAGGTTGCGATCCACACCGATACGATCAACGAAGCAGGCTTTGTGGAGGATACCATTGCGGCGATAGCAGGGCGAACGATCCATACGTATCATACAGAAGGGGCTGGTGGGGGTCATGCGCCTGATATTATTCGTATCGCCTCATTCCCGAATATTTTGCCGTCCTCGACAAATCCCACCATGCCGTTTACTGTCAATACGCTTGCCGAACATTTAGACATGTTAATGGTGTGTCATCATCTGAATCCACAGGTACCGGAAGATGTCGCGTTTGCTGAAAGTCGCATCCGGCCTGAAACGATTGCCGCTGAGGATATTTTGCATGACCTTGGTGTTTTCAGTATGCTTTCAAGTGACTCGCAGGCGATGGGCCGTATCGGTGAGGTCGTTACGCGTACCTGGCAGACGGCGCACAAAATGAAAGTGCAGCGCGGTCCATTGGCGCAAGATTCAGAACGCAATGACAACTACCGTGTCAAACGCTATGTTGCCAAGTACACGATTAATCCAGCGATCACCCATGGCATAGCACAGCATACAGGCTCTATCGAACCCGGAAAATTGGCTGATCTCGTGTTGTGGCGTCCAGCCTTCTTTGGTGTGAAGCCAGAGATGATTGTCAAGGGTGGCTTTATTGCGTGGAGCTTAATGGGTGATGCCAACGCCTCTATCCCCACGCCTCAGCCAGTGCTCTATCGCCCGATGTTTGGCTCATTTGGCGGTGCTACAGCATCTACGAGCCTCGCGTTCCTGTCCAGGGCCGCGCTTGAGGAACAGCTACCTGCCAGGCTTGGGCTGCATAAAACTGCCGTTGCTGTTGAGCATTGTCGGGCTATTGGTAAGGCAAATATGATTCATAACGATGCGACGCCCGTCATTGAGGTTGATCCGGAGACCTATGAAGTGCGGGCCGATGGCGAGCTACTCACGTGTGAACCTGCAACTGTTCTCCCGATGGCACAACGGTACTTTTTATTCTAAAGAGCAGCTAAACAGGTGTCGTGCCCGAGGAATTTCCTAATGCGAGGGTAGGGGCCCGAATATTTCGCGCCCGCCAGGCCCGGATAATTCCTCAAAGCCCAATGAACTAACAATGCAAAATCTATCTCTTTTGCATGTTATTTCTCCCAATAAAATGCTTGCGAGAGACGAACAGCCTCCGTCTGTATAAAAACAGTGCCACAAGCAGTGTTATTATAATAACAAATAGTCCACCAATATACTGCCAGGGTATTAGACCATCCCAGAGGGCAGGATTGGGAGTCACATCGTGGGCCATTGTGTGCTGTATGGCATGGTTTGTTCCGGTGTTTGGAAGGCTCTGGTTTGTCGCAGATTTCGGAAGGGCCTGGTTTGTTGAGGGCTGAGGTTGGGGCACGATAAAACGTGCCTTGTATTTCGCACTGTGTCCGCCTTCATATTCCAGGGACACATTGGCGGTGTATGTTCCGGTATTGAGCGCATTGAGCTCAATTTCCACAGGATAGTTGATCGTTGTTTGCGGTAAGATTGTTGCCAATTTCAGCGGCACATTTTGCAGCAGGCGACCTTTTTTATCAGTTATCAGCAGGTTACCAGAGGGATGAAGCAGTTGCGTGCCGGTATTCGCTAATCCGATCAGTAACTGTTGAGATGTACTTTTGCTATCGCAGGTAATTCCCGTTATATTCAAGTTTTGCACGAGTGTGCCAGGGAGATTGACGAGAACCCCAGAGAATCTCCTGGGATTGGACCTGCATGGTAGTATGAATAGCGCCGGAGTTTGAAGATAAAGCCTGGTCGATTGCATCTCGTGCAATAATACCACCACCATGCTGGCCGGGGCGCACTGAGCTGGGAACGCGTAAACTGAATGGAATATCCTGGCTCTGACCTGGATTTAGCGTTACCTTCTGGCGGCTGAGCTTGATCCAGGCTCCTACATCGTGGCGTGGATCAGTCGTGGTAAGAAATGTCACTCCGCTTGTCTGGCTGGTGGTTGCGTCCACTGCATAGAGATCGACGGAGCCTCGCGCAGTACCAATATTCGTGACATGGAGACTATCCTGGATCAGAAAACCAGGCTGGGTGGTATAAGTGAAGTATCCTCTAGGAGTCTCATTGGAGTGAGAGATGAAGCCAGGGGTTATATTAAAATGGGCAGTGCCACCAGCAGCAAGAACTACTTGTATTCCTAAAGCTCCTGCCAGTAAAATGATGATGATGATCAACACTTTTATTACAAAACGTGAGAGTATCTGTTGGGCAGAAAAAGGGCATAAAACGTACATTATCTCTTCCCATCGCCTGGTTATCGGCTAAATAGTGATGTGCTTGCCATCTGAATGCAAATAGTAACATAGATCATAACAATAGCGAGAGAGTTGCCAGTATAGTCGGTCATGCATACTGATAACTCTCTGATTACCTCAATCGCAAGTGCTTGCTCTCTTTAGAACGTATTCAAGAGCGAGAGCGTTATTGTTCCTCCGTAGTTACCAGGAAATGCACCAATTGGAATGGTGTATGTACCCGCAACTCCGAGAACGTCAATTCCTGAAACATTGCTCGCTGTAACAGGTGTCTCAGTCGCAAATGTTGCGGGTGTGGTGCTACCTATTGCTACTGGCGTAAATGTTGCATCAGGACAGACGGAGCCTGCTATTACAGGGGTTGCCGTAACAGTACAGGTGGCTGTACTGCCAGTGGCACCAAGCGTTATTGGGAAAAAGACGGTGCTGCGAAGAGGGTTAACAAGACCAGGTGATGTTGCTTGTAACTGCCATCCGTCGTCGGTCTCGCGTACATCTGTTACTGTAGCACCAAAGGTGAAGCTGCTAAGGGAACCAACTGCCGCGCTGGTAGCGGCGATGCTAGCATCAGCAGTAAACGAAAGCCCAGTCACTCCAACTGGAGTAGTAGTAATAGCCACGTCACAACTTGGGGTGCCCGCGACTATTCCGCCTGAAACGGGGGTGACACAGTCTACGGCTGGTGCTGCAAAGGCCGCTTTCGTGTGCATAGCAAACGCTCCGGCCATCATACCTACTAACATGAAGGTTGCAGCCAGCTTCAGGATGGTACGCTTCCTCAAAATACGCATTGAAAAAACCTTTCTTGTGTCTACCCATTGCCCTGACAACACAGGCGCATAAAAGGGAAATTGGAATTTACTGATGCTATCGTCCGAGACGAAGCGACGGTCAGCAGTGCATAATTCCGCTTTTTTCTCCTGCGGCGTGGTGCTAAGGTTTTCTAATGGAACAAATCTGTAGATATGGCTGCATTCTCTACTGCCTATGGTCAGTGATTTTCACGCAGAAGCGGCTTAAGTATGTAATGCGTTAATCTGACGGTACTTATTCAATACTTTCCGTGCCTACCGGTTGTTCTGGTATTGGTATCTCCATGAACAGTTTTCAGGCTGAATGATACATGCTGCAAAAATAAGTTACAGGAAGTAGGTCAGCTTGCTGTTTTACAAAAGTTGAGATACAGGCATAAATTTTTGAATGTTTCCTTTTTACAGAGAATGCTTCCTGTGGAAGCCGTTCTGAGTTCACTATACTCGCTTCCAAAAATAGGCAAATGTTTATCCCTGTTTCCGCAAAAGGACGGAGACCATTGCTCGTGTTCCCGTTGCGACCTGGATGCGTCTGCTACTTTGCGACTGGTAACACGTTATGTAGCTCTGATTTATGGGAAGAAACGATCACAGGGCCATCGAGGATCCCTATTGAAACGGTCCATGTTGCCAAAGATTGGCACAGAGCATATGCGGTGAGCGTCATCGTTTTGAGTCCATTCATTGAAGCCGTCCACGATGAGGTTGAGACTCCTGACACGGGCCTGTTCTCAAAAATCGCATATTGTGATGGGTCGGTTCCTGCATTCTCTACATAGAAACCACCCCCGCTTAAAGTTGTACCTGATGGGCATACAGCCGCCGCTGTAACTTGTCCTGTGTCGGTCGTAATAGTTGCCGAAGCGCTGACTATCTGTGTACTGATCACTTTGTCAGGACCAGAAGGACCGATGGGGCCAGTATCACCTTTGGGGCCAGCAGGACCAGCAGGACCAGAATTGCCTTGAGGGCCAGCAGGACCGATGGGGCCAGTATCACCTTTGGGGCCAGCAGGACCAGAGGGGCCCGAGGGGCCAATGGGACCGGCAGGGCCAGAATTGCCTTGAGGACCAGAGGAACCAATAGAACCGGCAGGGCCAGAATTGCCTTGAGGGCCAGAAGGACCAGAGGGGCCAGGAGAGCCAGAAGGGCCAGTATCACCTTGAGGGCCAGAAGGACCGATGGGGCCAGAATTACCGGCAGGGCCAGAAGGACCAGCAGGTCCACCAGAAGGACCTTTAGGGCCAGGGGAGCCTTTAGGGCCAGGGGAGCCTTTAGGGCCAGGAGAGCCTTTAGGACCAACGGGGCCTCTAGGACCAACGGGGCCTCTAGGACCAACGGAACCAGCAGAGCGAATGGCGCTGGTTGTTTTTTGTTTGCTAGCAGATGCCTTAGAACGATTTTTTCCTGGATTTGCCTGTTTCCTGGAGAACTTCTGTTGCAAGTGTGAGCATTGTGCTATAACGGTTGTCAAGGTGAGGTTATGGTGAGCCGCAACGCAGGCGTAAATAGTAGGTTTAGGCATGAGATAATTTACGAAAGCCTCCGCTTTTATAGTAAACAAGAGGATACTTATGATGGTGAAAATACTAAAAGTAATGCCTATCTTTAGTAACCGCTTCATTGTGATATGGAGTGTGAAGGAGTCTTTCAATTGATATTTCATCCACGTCCCTTTCTAAAAACCCATACTTTGAAGCCGGGGAGGAAAGAAAGACTAACAGAGCCAAATGAAGAACTCCTCCTCGTTATGTATTGCGTGTGTTGGTTCTTCCATTTCAGGATACCAGCGCTATAAACTAGTCACATCTTATCAGTGGGAACAGGCGTCCGTGTGGGATAAAATGTGAGCTTTGGAGCAGGATTGAGCTTAAGAGTAGATGTGGTCTTGAGAGCCGGTTTCCTACTTTCCCCCTGGAAGGATGAAGAGCCTATTGAAGTGGCCCATTGACCTGTCCATTATGACCGTAAACAGTACGTGAGCCGCCAAAGGCAACCAGATTCACTTCTTTCTCCTCGCCCGGCTCGAAGCGCACAGCGGTCCCGGCGGCAATGTTCAGGCGCATACCATAGGCGGCGGGACGATCGAAACTCCAGACCACGATTGACCTCGAAGAAGTGGTAGTGGCTGCCGACCTGGATGGGTCGATCGCCTGTATTTTTGACCAGGATAGTAGTCGTCTTACGCCCGTTATTAGCCAGAATCTCATCATCTTTCAGCAAATATTCGCCTGGTTTCATCTGCAATCTCCTTTTTATCTTGGTGCCTCGTAAAACCTCTGCCCTTGCAGGCATGGGGGAGTTGTCACCGAATAGGATCATGAATGGTGACGAGCTTCGTGCCATCGGGAAATGTTGCCTCGACCTGGACTTCATGGAGCATCTCTGTGATGCCTTCCATTACGTCCTCGCGCTTCAAGATCGTGGTTCCGAAGGTCATGATCTCAGAGACGCTTTTTCCGTCGCGAGCCGCTTCCAGGATTTCGGCAGATAAAATAGCAGTAGCTTCAGGGTAGTTGAGTTTGAGTCCGCGTGCCTGACGTTTACGAGCCAGCTCTGCGGCGACAAATAATAATAGCTTTTCCTGCTCTCGTTGCGTAAGATACATATGGCCCTCCTTCTATAATCGACCTATAATCGTAGAGGTGGAGCTGGCTTCCATCCTTTTGCCTCTCCACCCGTTTTTCCGCAAGTTCCCATCAATAGATTTTACGTGGTGGAGTTGCTTCTTGTCCATACAGCGCGAGCTTAGCTGCTCGCCAGAATGCGAACAGACCTGTTGCAATTGCCCTTCCCTGACGACTGATAGCACGAACGAGCAAGCCATGGGCTACCAGCGTGCTCACACCCCAGTGAATTTCCTCTGGACGGCTCAGTTCCTGTGCTAATGTGCTCAATTTCTGCTCCATATGGAGCCAGCAGGTGGGTTCCAGGCCAACTTTGCAGATATAGAAGCTGCTGAAATAGGGATAAGCACCGAGCCGTGTTAGCGACGAAGGAGAACGCTGCTGTGGTTCGATCTTAATGCGCTCGATAGCAAGAGGTTTGCCCTGAGTGGTGATCTCCGCTTCGAGGTGTAGTTGCGCGTAGTCAAATAATTCTCCGCGTGCCTCGCGCCCTGGAGCTATTGTTTCCCACCAGAAGAGTCCCGCATGAGAGGCCAGTTCGATAGAAGTATGCTGCCGATAGCGTGAACCTGCGAAGGGAATAAGTGGATCGGGGAGATATTCCAGCAATCCTTCTTCTCGCACCTGGAAAGTATTTGTTTGTACTGCGGCAGGAGCGTCTAATGAACTGCGATAGATCCGTGTGGCGCTGGTGGATGTAAGTTGTACAGTGGTTTGTGGTCCGATAGTGGCGCTGATCGACAATTGATCTCCCCCCAATATTCCACCCGAAAGATTATGCGTATGGACGAGTGCTCCACCGCCAGAGAGCGGAAAGGCACGAATAACTCTCAGTGGTGGCTCCTGTTCACATAGTGTCATGCGCGTCTGTTGAGCTGCCTCATCATACGCAAAGGTCATGTGTAGTCGTCCCTTCACTCTCTGGGCCAAAAACGTTTTGCTCATCGACGCAGGCTCCTCTGGGCAGTAATGCGTACTGGATAATTTTTCTGGCAGAAGATCAGCAGTGATCAGCTAATAAACAGGCGCGTTGTCAGGATTGGGTGACGCATGCTCGCAACATCGAGGAGCGGCGTAAAAAGTGAGATCTCGTCTTCATTGAGGGCAATAGCAGCACTGCGGTTCGCACTGGCAATTACTGCTGGTTTGAGATGCCACACAATGCTACTGGCCCAACTTTGACCAAGCGGCAACAGGCGCTGACAGGCTGAGACGAGTCCGAGCAGCGTTTGTTGTAAATGAGCAAGTACTGCCACATCCTCGTCTATTTCTAGTATACTCCCGGCAAGGCCAAAAGCTGTACTATAATGAATATCTGCGCGGGCATCTTTCGAAACCTGTATTGCCTGTCGTAACAGAGAATGGTCTTCCAATCCTTGTACGAGTTGTAGAAATCTGCGCCCAAGAGTAGCGCTGGCTGTCCTGCTCTCGCGAGCTGTTTTGTAGGCGCTCAAGCGTGCATTGAGCGTCAGCCAGCCAGCGGTAAACGTGTCAGTATCTTTGTGCGTTGTGAGCCGATAGCCAAGGCGGCAGAAGGTGCTCTCGAATGTGCCTGTTTCTTTCAGATAGTCATGTAGGAATGTTTCAAGCTGCTCAACGGTCAAAGTGCCTTCAGCGACCAGTGTCTCCAAGCCGAAAGAGTGGGCGGTTGCGCCGATGGGTAGGGCACTATCGGCCAGTTGTGCGAGTTGCAGAAATGCCAGGGGCTCAATCTGCATGGATGCTTTCCCTTTCGTTTGCTGTATTCGCCGGGTGTGTAAGAGGAAGCGTACCATACGTCAACCGAAAAGGTCAATTGATGTTGTAATGCACTTGTTCGCGTTCATTTGGCGGGTGCAGGGGTACAATGGAACGGAGTGCAATAAACCCCTACACCCGCCAAATGAACGCGAACGGTATAGCAAATATCAGAGAAGTACAAAGCGAAAAATTGCATTTCCCTTACACATCTCTCACGAGGTTTTGATAAGCTTACGTTATAGTTGTTAGCAGCAAGGGAAACGCGCAATTGGTGTATGCCCAATCCTCGTACATTCTTTCCGTTCCCCTGGCGGGCGTAGGGGTGCGATGCAACGGAGTGGAATAAGCCCCTACGCCCGCCAGGGGAACGGAAAGAATGTACTCGTTATCCATTGTTCGACATGAATGATTATAGATAAAAGTAACTGTTAGGCCAGAGTAAATTACATTTGAAGGAAATAGCGCGATGAGTTCAACAATAACGATGTCACGAGTGCCAGCTGATGATGCAAGTGAACCACCAGCCAGGGGTTGGTCACCGCTGTGGAGTCGCATATCCCTGGGAGTTGTCATCCTGGTTTCCATTTTCATGAATTTCTATCAGTTGGGACAGAATGGCTACGGCAATGCTTACTATGCAGCCGGAGTGAAAAGTATGGGGGATAGTCTCCATAACTTCTTCTTTGTTGCATTTGATCCAGGTGGCTTTGTGACCATTGATAAGCCGCCGTTAGGTTTCTGGTTGCAGGTCATCAGTACGAAGGTCTTCGGCTTTACGGCTTTCAGCATCCTCTTGCCGCAGGCGTTAGCAGGAGTCATCTCGGTCTGGTTGTTGTATATCCTGGTAAAGCGCCATTTTGGTGTTACGGCGGGATTGATCGCAGCGTTTGCTCTGGCTGTGAGTCCGATTAGCGTGGTCACGAACCGCAATAATACTATTGATAGTGTGCTGACTCTCGTTATGCTGCTAGGTGCCTGGGCGGTGATGAAAGCGGTGGAGTCGGGCAAACTACGCTGGTTGATTATCACGGCAGTGCTGGTTGGTATCGGCTTCAATGTCAAAATGTTGGAGGCATATCTCGTTGTTCCGGCGTATGGTCTTCTCTATGTCCTGGCTTCTCCAAGGAAGATCTGGACGCGCATCTGGCATCTAGCAGTAGCGGTCGTGATCATGCTGGTGATCTCGTTCTCCTGGGTGGTGGCGGTGGATCTGATTCCAGCTGCGCTACGACCATATGTTGGTTCTACCCAGAATAACTCTGAGATCAGCCTTGCGCTTGGCTACAATGGTATCAGTCGGCTGCTGGGAAATGGTAACGGTGGTGGTGCGACGGCGGGTGCAGGGGGTGGTGCTGGCTCGTTTGGAACCGGGACGGCGGGAGTGCTCCGTCTCTTCGAGGCTCAGTTAGGGAGTCAGATTGCATGGTTGTTGCCATTTGCTCTGCTGACTATACTAGCGCTGGCATGGCAGCGCCGCTGGCGTTTCAGGGGAGATCCACAACAGCAATCGCTGCTTCTCTGGGGTGTCTGGCTGTTAACAATGGGTGTTTTCTTCAGTGTTGCCGGTTTCTTCCATCAGTATTACCTGACGGTGATGGCTCCTGCTGTGTGTGCTCTCTTTGGCATCGGTGTCGTCGTGATGTGGAATGACTATCGACGGCGTGGCTGGCGTGGTTGGTTGTTGCCAGTTGCACTTATCCTTACTGCTGCTGAACAGATCTATATCATCAGTGCGGAACCCGCCTGGGGTACATGGTTGATTCCTGTCATCGCGGCGGCGTGTGGGGTAGCAGCTCTGGCGTTGGTTATTGCTCGTCTGATGCCAGGCTTCGGTCGGCATGAGCGTGCTCCTGGTCTGTTAAAAGCAGTGGTGGTGCTTGGGCTGATCGGGCTGATGCTGACACCAGTCATCTGGAGTGCGGCCCCAGGTGTCCAGAATGTTGTTCAGGATCTGCCATCTGCTGGCCCATCGGGTGAGGGTGGTTTTGGTGGCGCAGGTCTGGGTAATACAACGATCGATGCTGCATTAATCAAGTACCTGGAGGTCAATCAGGGAAGCACTAAATACCTGGTAGCGACAAGCAGCTCAAATTCAGCCGACTCCATCATTCTTGAAACGAATAAACCCGTGATGGCGTTGGGCGGTTTCACTGGTAGCGATCCGATTCTGACAACGGCGCAATTGCAGACGCTGATTAAAAATGGTACCGTCCGCTACTTCTTGCTTGGAGGTGAAGGTGGAGGTGGTACTGGGACGCGAGGAGGGGGCTTCAATAGTAACGATCTGCCCGCACAGATCCGCGAACGCATTGCCGCACAAGGCGATAGAAGTGGAACACCTGCTGGAGGTTTCAACGGAGGAGCACCTGCCGGAGGCTTCGGTGGTGGTAGCCAGAGTACCTTAACCAGTTGGGTCACTCAGAACTGTAAGGTCGTCCCGGCGAGCAGTTGGCAATCATCCTCCAGCAGCTCAAGTTCGCAAAGTGGTACTGGTGGTAGTCAGTTATATGACTGTGCAGCTACTAAATGATCTTGCTTGATACCATAGAATAGTTTGCTTCTCATCAAACGGTGCATCTCTATGGTGCATCGTTTGACATATGTACGCCAGGAGTGAGATCGATAAGCCCATGAGACCTCGGCTGCTTTGTCAAGTATACTTGACAAATAGCAATTGTAATGTTACTCTGTCAATAAGGAATAACGAATAAATGAACGGCACATCATAAGTGTGTATTGTGGTTCTCATGTATTCGTGCATCCTTGTCGGAGAAGTTCATGAGGCAGAACGCGAGTGTGAAGAACTCGATGTAGCAGGTTCGAGTCCTGCTTCCGACGCCGTACCAGTGTAGCACAATGGTAGTGTAGCGGTCTCCAAAACCGTCAATGGGAGTTCAAATCTCTCCACTGGTGTTGTACCGGGGTAGCTTAAAGGTAGAGCAACTCGCTGTTAACGAGTCAGGTGCAGGTTCGAGTCCTGCGCCCGGTGTATGGTAGGTTGGCCGAGTGGTAAGGCGCTTGTCTTGAAAACAGGTGAACGCGAGAGCGTGCGTGGGTTCGAGTCCTACACCTACCGTCATGGAAGATTGGCCGAGTGGTCGATGGCAACTGCGTGCTAAGCAGTACCGGGTTATTCCGGCGGAGGTTCGAATCCTCCATCTTCCGCTATTTTCATTGTGCTTACTGTCCAGTAATCAAACGAACAGGTGTCACACGCATCCCTGCCCATACAGTGTTGTAAACGCCTCTACGTTACACCTATCCTGCGCAGCCGCTCTTCCACATGCGGCGGTAGAACGATAGACATTTTCCCTCCATTGAGTCCTTCAATATATATGAGCTTTTACACGAGTTGCTTTTCAACTTGACGATTACCCTTGCGTCAGGTATACTTCTATGGGAACGCTCTCAAAGCTGGGAGAGTACCTATCTGAGAAAGAGAGAGATAAAGCCATCAATCTTCTCTTGTATCAGAAACTGATGGGCAGGGAAAAGCTGTCAGGAACAACGGTAGTTTAATTACCATTATGACCGGGTTAGTTGTCTGCTGAGCAAGGAGGTTCAGATGTTACTAACTTTGCCACGTTACCTCGTTCGTTTCAGATCTGTCGTGTGTGCTTTGATATTGTCAGCCGTACTTGTGTTCGTAGGGATCTTCGCGGTAGTAAAGCCCGCATTTGCAGCCACGACCTGCACCCCCTTTGGTACGATCACCATGGGCAAATACTGGCTCAACAACAATTTATGGGGACAGGGCAGCGGTTCAGGAACACAATGTATCTCGGACACCTCTATTAGCGGCTCGAACATTGCTTGGAGCACCAACTGGAACTGGACCGGGCAATCCAATTCTGTGAAATCGTACGATAGTTCGGTCCTGGGCTGGCAATGGGGCTGGATGCTCCCTAACACAGGTCTGCCTGTCCAATTATCCAGCAGGGCCAGTGTGCAAACTTCTTGGAGCTTCAACCTGACGCAAAACAATACCAATACCCTTGACGTTTCTTATGACACCTGGTTGTCTCCAAATGGGAGTTTGGGCAATGCCAATCCCTCGGATGAGGTGATGGTCTGGCTTTACGCTGGTGGTGGGGCAGGACCGGCGGGTTCCTACAGAACAACGCTCAATGTCGATGGAACCTCCTGGAACCTCTACGAAGGGACAGCCAGTTGGAACATCATCTCGTTTGTTCGTACCTCGAACACTACCTCTGCATCGCTGAACCTGATGGATTTCTATAGTGCGCTCGTCTCGCTCGGATATCTGAGCAACTCGGAATATCTCCTCAGCGTTCAGTCTGGGACAGAAGTGTTTACCGGTAGTGGCCAGTTAAATACCACTTCTTACTCCACCAACGTTGGAGGAAGCAGTGGAACAACCCCGACGCCAACGCCAACACAAGGCACTACTCCCACGCCGACGCCGACACATACCGGTGGTACGAGCTGTAGCGTGCATTATGCTATAACTAACCAGTGGCAAGGCGGCTTCGGTACTGCTTTTACTATCACCAATACAGGATCAACAGCCATTAATGGCTGGCATCTGCAATTCTCGTTCCCCAACGGACAGACGATTACGCAACTCTGGAATGGAAGTTACACGCAAAGCAGCAGTGCTGTAACCATCAGTAACGTTTCGTATAATGCGTCACTACCTCCAGGGGCTTCGTTGAGTTCGGAACCTGGCTTCAACGGCACCTTGAACGGGACCAATTCGCCCCCGACGGCGTTTATGCTTAACGGCACAGCCTGTGCGGTGGTCTAACCAGTTTCGCTAATAGAGGGCAGTGGCACCCTCTGTGAAACACATGCGTCATCCCTTGATGTTGTTGGCGAACTCCCCTGGGTTTCTGCCCCGGAGGAGTTTCAGCCTGGCAAGGTAACGGTCTGTTTATCAGCTTATACTCCGAGCTCAGGCGCAGCGAGCAGCAGTTCCAGGCCCACACCAGGAGCAGTACGCTCAGACTCTACGAAGTCCAGGCGCTTGTAGAGTCAGCTACTCACCTGAAGTTTGCCATTCAGCAAAAAAACGATGCTCACCCGATGGAAAACGTCTACTACCACCGACCCGCTCGATGTGGTATACTCCATGGCACCATACAATAAGCAATTTTATAGCAATACGTGCTGAGGATAAATTATGCTCTTCGATCATACAAAAATTTATGTAAAGGCGGGCAATGGAGGCGATGGCTCGATCCATTTCCGTCGTGAGAAGTTCGCGCCCAATGGCGGCCCTGACGGCGGCGATGGCGGTAGAGGTGGTAGCGTCTACTTTGAAGCCACGACAAATTTGAATACGCTCATCGATTTTCGCTATCGCCAGCACTTTAAGGCAGAGAGTGGTGGGGCGGGAGCAGGCCAGAAGATGCACGGCGCGAAGGGCGAAGATATTACGCTAACCGTTCCCTGCGGCACCATTATTCGTGATGCCGATACGCACCAGGTTGTCGCAGACCTGATCGATCCTGGTCAGAATGTAATGGTTGCGCGTGGTGGACGTGGTGGTCTGGGCAATGTCCATTATGCAACCTCGACGAATCAGGCTCCCAAAGAATCTCAGAGGGGCGAGCCCGGCGAGGAGCACTGGCTGACGCTCGAATTACGCTTGATCGCCGATGTCGGACTGGTGGGCTATCCAAATGCTGGAAAATCGACGCTGTTGTCTGTTGTGACGGCGGCGCATCCAAAAATCGCCGATTATCCCTTTACGACGCTGGCACCGAATCTGGGCGTGGTTGAGATCGGGCAGGCGCGACAGGGCGATGGGTACAGTTTCGTGCTGGCCGATATTCCTGGCCTGATTGAGGGTGCAGCCGAGGGTGTGGGCCTCGGTCACGAATTTTTGCGCCATGTCCAACGTACGCGTTTACTGATTCATATGCTGGATGGAGCTGCATTTGATCGTGATCCCTGGGAGGACTTCCAGGCTATTAATCGTGAACTGCATGCATATGATAAGCAACTGGCAACGCGCCCGCAGATCGTCGTCTTGAATAAGATGGATATTCCAGAGGCCCAGGAACTCTGGCTCGCACTCAAGGAGCAGGCTGAAGCGGCAGGATATCCTGTCTTCGCCATCTCAGCAGCCGCTCATCAGGGTACTGAGGAGCTTATGCAATATGCGTCACACCGCTTGCTAGAGATTCAGCAGGAAGAGGCCGAGCGAGCTGCGGCCCAGGCTCTGGATATGCAGGATGGGCCGGTGCTGCGTCCACAACCAGACGATGCCTTCACTATTTCGAAAGAGGATGATGTGTATGTGGTCCATGGCAAGCGTGTCGAGCGTGCCGTGGGCATGACCAACCAGGATAGTGAGGAGAGTATGGATCGACTGCAGGTGACGCTCAGAAAGATGGGTATTACGAAGGCACTAGAAGAGGCCGGTGTTACGGTTGGCGATACGGTCCGCTTCGGCAAAATTGAGTTATATTGGGGGGAGTAGCACCCTATTCTCCCATATCTCAGAGTGAGGAACAGAATACTTTTCGAGCAAAATAGGCCCGAAAAGTATTCTGTTCCTCACTCTGAATTCCTTTAATTCCACTCTTGCAGCAATTTCTGATTGCTTCCATCTGTTTTTGCACATAAAGTCTCTCATTTTACCGAAATTTATGCTATACTTAACAATAAGGCATCCTGCCTGACAGTCGTGGCAAGTAAGTATCTTTGCGACTATATTTTTTCATGAAGGTCATGGGGCATGGGAGAGACACTAAGCTTATTATTTCGCCATCGTGAGGATGGTGCTTTCGAGTTGGAATTAAAAGAAGGGTGGTCAGGACGTACGGTTATAGGGCGTTTTGTGCCACCGTATACACCTCGACAGATGAATGCCCTGCAAAAAAAGTTAAATAATCTTGATAGTAGTTATAATGAATTACGTGAAATTGGTCATCGCCTTTTCCGGGCACTCTGTGGGTCGGAGACGGCAACCGCAGATCGCGCTGAACCAGCAGAGCAATCAGTGCAAGCCGTATTACGCACCGTTATTCAACGGACGTTAAAACGACGCGGAACGGTGGCATTCACTTTTATTTTCGGCCCTGGCTGCGATGAGTTTCGTGCGCTATCCCTGGGAACTTTTACATAATGGAAATCATTTTCTCCTGGTAACAGGTATCTTTACATTGACTCGCGCTCTCTGGTTACCAGATATGCCAGGTGGGGGCGAGCTCCCTGTGCATCCACCTTTGCGTGTGCTCTACATTGGCGCTTCACCTGCTGATTGTGTTCCATTGGAAACGGAGCGTAGTTATGAAGAGCTGAGAAGTGCATTGCTTCCACTGATTGAGATGGGCCACGTTTTTCTAGATCGTCTGGAACCACCGACCTTCGATAACCTGGTGTGCTACCTGAATTCCTATGGCGGTGCCAGTGTGCTGGATGATAATGATACTGCCATTCCCTGCTATGTCGTGCATTTCGATGGACATGGTACTTATGGAAGGCTTTGCCCACGTGATGAATGTGGGGCGATGAATGAAGCTGATGTACGTAAGTGTAGCGCCTGTGGAACATCTCTCAGTCGCATTAAGCCGCAGACCTACCTCTGCTTTTGTAATGAAGAGGGCTGCAATCATTACATTGATACCCAATCGTTGCGTGACCTGTTCTTGAGCAGTGACGTTCATCTTGCGGTCTTCTCGGCCTGTGAAACGGCTACAGTAACGGGCGAGCAACGTCGTTCAGGGCGACCAGTAGTCGATGCTACATTAGCGACTGCCCTGGTGACAGCGCAGGTTCCTGCCGTAGTTGCCATGCCTTTCTCATTGCAGGATGATCTCAGCCCGGTTTTTGTGCGCCATTTTTATGAGGCACTGGTTGATGGACGTACGCTGGAAGAAGCGTTGGCACGTGCTCGTCAGGCATTGCTCCCGATGCAGCAGAAGAGTTGGTTTATTCCGGTCCTGTATCGGCAGGTAATGGACAATGATGAAGGACCCGTCCCCTTGCTGGCGCATCGGAATGCATCTGAGGATCATGAGCATCCTCTGGCCTATCTGGGTGCACCTGAAGCATTTATTGGTCGGATACATGAGTTAAATGACCTGGATGAATTGCTCACTGTAGCTACCAGCGAACCACGTCCAGGTATGACCAGAAATCAGCGCTTGCGCCATGGAATACATCATTTTGCTCTAACCGGACCTGCTGGTATTGGCAAGAGCGCCCTGGCCCTTGAAGTCGCGCAACGCAATAAGGCAAAGTTTCCTGGCGGTATTATCGGTGTGTCGCTGCAGGGAGGCAAACCTTTTGCAGATGCCTCGCTGGAGATGATGGATCATTTACATATTCCAACACGTTCTACCACTGCTGATGCCAGTCATCGTGCTCGCCTCGTGTTGGGCACATTACGCTCGCTTGCTAGCCGAGAATTGCCCAGTCTCATCCTGCTGGATGGCTTTGAAGAAGTGCATGATTTTACCGAACTGGAAGAGTGGCTGCATTTTCTGGCCAATGTACCGCAAGAGGCAGTGGTCCTGCTCACGTCGCGCTCAAATCCTGATACGTTGCCGGTTACTGGAGGGAGTCATTGTCGCTGGTATGAATATCGGGTGGAGAAGATGGCAGATGGAGATCTGCTTGCGCTTTTTGCAGAGCTGGCCACTGCTAGCGGCCTGGATCAACGTATTCGTTTCTATGATAGTAAGCAACAGGCCGTTCTACGCGAGATTTGTACATTGTTAGATGGCTATCCACTGGGAGCTGAGCTGATCTTTGGCGCGACGCGTTCGATCGGTGGAAGAGTCTATACGCCAGAAGCGGCAACGCGTTCGTTGGAAGAGGTACGCGATGAATTACGTGGCACTCCTCTCGCAGGTATTCTTGCCGTTCTAGAGATTGCGTATCGGCGTGTCAGTCCGCAGGCACGCCTGCTACTGGCCTATCTCTCCGTTTTCAAACTACCGTTCAGTCGTGAGCAGATTCAGGTGCTAGCCGCTCCTGAAGCGCTGGCTATGGCGCATACCCCGGTGCGATTAGCACATGAGTATGAGCGACAGAATGGGCATGAGCAGAAAATAGACGAGGTTATTCCGGCAGACCTGGCAGAGCAATGGCGTGAGGCACGTGATGAACTGGTGCGGGCATCTTTTGTGCAATTTGACGGTCGTGTCTATACCATTCATCCCCAGGTGCGCAATTTTGCGTTCTCGCATCTCCCTCTTGCGGAGCGGTGTCGCGTGCATCGCGCGGTTGCCATGTATTATGCCTCATTGCCACAGCCTGCACCTGAGGAGTGGTTTGTGGCCTTTGATCACCTGGAATGTGCAGGAGAGGTACAGGATATGCAGGCGGCAGTGCGGCTGGCGGTGCGTGCATCATGGACGCTTGCGGGGCGTGGACACGCGACGGAACTGCTGGCGATGCTGAGTCGGGCAGAGATTCATGCGGCCAGCATCGAAGATAAGGTGGGCGAAGGTCAGTTGCTTTGTTGCCTTGGTGCAATTCTCCGTCAGCAGGGGCAGTACGCGGAAGCTGAAGGATACCTCAGGAGTAGCCTGGAAATTTTCAGACAACTGCACGAAAACATTGAAGCTGGCTGGGTGCTCTATGAAATGGCGCTCCTGTTGCGTGAAGAAGGTAATTTCCGGCTTGCCAACCAATATGCGCAGGAAGGGCTCGCTCTTTTCCGCGAAGCGGCTCACTCTAAAGGAGAAGCCTGGATGCAATTCGTCCTGGGCGAGGTTTGCCGTGGCCTTGGATCATATTATGAAGCTCTTGGTCATTTTGCTGAGGCGCTGACAACTTTTCGCTCTTTGAATGATCAAGAAGGCTGTGCCTCAATATTGCGAGATCGGGGAATGGTCTATGAGGCATTTGGTCAATACAAAAATGCGCTGCGTGACTATGAAGAAGCCTATCGCCTCTTTCATGAGTCGGGACTGCAGGCAAGTCAGGGTTGGGTCTTGATCGATCAGAGCGTTCTCTACACGGACCTGGAACAACTTGATGACGCGGAACGGTGTTGTAATGATGCGTTTACACTGTTCCATGAGCAGGGTGTGCGTCGTGGCGAGGCGTGGGCTGTATATGTCCGAGGGAATATCTTGCGTGCACGTTGCAAGCTACCAGAGGCTCGCACTTGTTATGACGAGGCTCTTTCCATGTTTACAGCCGCTGGAGATCGTGTTGATCAGGCCCGTGTTCTCAATGCACTGGGGACTATTGCATATATGGAAGGCGACTACCTGAATGCGAAAGATTACTATGAGCAGGCGCTCACTATTGCGCATCAACAGGAGGCAAGGCAGTTATATGGGCGAACGTTACGTGGTCTGGGTGATGTGGCACGTACTCTGCTGCACTATACTGAATCCGAGCGCTATTACCGGGAAGCTCTAACGATAGCGAAGGAGCTTGATACTCCTGCTGAACAGGGGGCGGTCCTGCGTCGCATGGGTGAGTTGGCGCAGGTGCAGGGGAACTATGATTCCGCACTCGACTGCTGGTTCCAGGCTCTCAACCTGGATCAGCGCCTGGAACATCCCGCGCGGGTAGATTTAGAGGCAAAGGTAAAAGCATTTGTGACGGAGCATCATCTGGAAGCGGCTTATACGCGTTTCTGTGAACAGTGTGAAGCGCCTCATGTTTAAAGAGGGAGGTCCAATAGGATACGACTTCTCTATCATATCTACTTTTGTCGGTCAAATATTCCCCCCATTCGTAGGTACCCTCTCGTCTTGCAAAGAGAGAGCGTGCGGCTGAGATAACATTATCTCAGCCGCACGCTCTCTCTATATATCTTTATACACCACTTCGATCCAGCCCATCCATTCAAAGCACTCCATTATTTGCTCAGCGAATTGAGCGTATTTGTATTATCATCGGTATAGAATACCTTGAGGTTCCCATTGTTGTCTTTGATCGCGAGCACACCGAAGAGAGCTGAATTATTGCCTTGCCCATCCACAACTAGAGGATCAACGGTTTTGGTGCCGATGACTTTTGCCGTCTTCAGGTTGATCTCCAGCAGATTGTTGTCGTTGAGATTAACAACGAGGGCATCACCATTCATCGGGTTGATCGCCAGACCGCCAGGATTGTTTAAGGGCGTACCCTGGAAAACCGTCATGGGCGTTGTTACTGCGTTTAGCGTGCTGCTCTTGGCGAAGGCATCAATGCTGTTATTGGCAGGATTGATGGTCACGAGTACGTCCTTCAGTTCCTGGCTGCCAACTTTCAGCTTAGGTAGCCAGCGCATGTCGATTTTAGAGATACCACCAAGCAGGTTATATTGACCGATCTGTACGACATTAAACGTTGCGGCTGCAGCGGCAGCTCCTTTAGGCGTGGTCACATCGACGCGCATGATCTTGCCATCCAATTTATTGGCGACAAAGAAGGAGATCAAACCTTTATTGTGATCACCACTTTTGGGATTGCCGACCGTCAGACCCCACGGGCCATTGAAGAGTGGGTTGGTGACGGTTGTATTCAGCGTTCCATCAGCGTTGAGAATAGAGACGCTGTTGCCTGTGGAATTAGCGACTAACAGTTTGCCTTTATCGAAACCCATGTCAGCAGGTCCCATCACGGCTGTCGGTGGATTGATGCTTTTGCCTGTGCTGGTCTGCTGCATAAATTGAGGAATCGTGACCCCATGGTCGTCGTTCCCAATGTTGGAGACTAACAAATTACCCTGGCTTCAGGATCGGCGATGCGAGGCCATCCGGCACAATCACAATTTTATATGGGTCAGAGTTGGCGGTAACTGGGTTGCCGTTGTTATCTAAAATATTTGTGGCGCTACCGATCTGTGTGATTGTGTTTAGTCCGTTGATGGTGGTGATGGCACCACCATCTTCGACTGGCGCGGCATGTGAAGGGACCAATTTCTGCGCAGTAAATACTCCTACTGCTAGCAACGCGATGACGAGCGTTACACCAATACTAATGAGCATGCCCCCGGAAAAGCGGTTACGTTTCCTGCCATTCAAATTCGATGACATAGGCTGAACTTTCGGCCTGGACTGAAGTGGAGTCGCCATTTTTTCTTTTTTCCTTCTTCGTAATTTTTCCTTACAAGTATCTTCATCTTAGCGTGTACTACGTTAGCGTGTGCTAAGCTGTATACTCATCTACACGGACCATCTCGCCGACGTTTTCAGGGTAGCCTATCAGTCATGTCTGGCAATTTGCCTTTTCGCTGGCTTTCACCGCTACCAGTGGTGTTAAGCACTAAATGATGTTTGGTGGTACTCTCATAGTGGCTTTGATGCTCTCTTTTTACATTTGGGATAACACACAGGATGAAGGAGGTTCGCGAGGTAGTAATCTGGCCTGCGAGTATTAACGGATCGGATTCCCGGCTCTGGCTCACATCCACATAATTGTAGACAGCGTTTGCCAGATCACGTAACCGCGTGCCAGGGGCTGCATCATCCCAGTCGATGAAGCCCACCAGGTCCCCACCATGGAAAATGGTGTTGTGTGGTCCCAGTTCGTGATGGGCAACAATCTCAGAGCCTTGTGCCAATGACGATCTAGCCGTGGCATCATGACATGATAGAGCCGAATGGCCCTGGCCGTTTGCTCTAGCAGATCATCAGATAGTCCAGAGCCACTGTCCGGCCAGATCTCTCCTTCCAGGTAACTCAGGATTTCACGGCCTTGCTCATCCATCCCCAAAAAACGCGGCACGAACGGGAAGCCCTGGTACTCCAAGAAGACCAGAAGATCATGAACAAACGCGACATTGCCTTTGGGGAGCCTGCGCACGGTGTTTCCTACGCGCACAATACCAGGCGTCAGTTGTCCACTAAGCCTAGGGAATCTCTGCTTTTGTTTCTCTCTGTGGCTCTGTTTCCATCGCTCGTGTCCTCACGCTCCTTGTTGTGTGCCGCTCTCCTCTTCGGGTATGCTTTCCCCAAACAGGAGAAGGTTCCGAAAAGGATCACAGAGGAAAAATTCTTTCATTCCCCAGGGCTGATCTCCGACAGGAAAACGAGGAGCAATTGAAATGAGCGTTGGTTGGCTTGGTTGAGATAATGTCATAGGTCGTCTTCCTTTCTGTTGTCATGAGCCATTTACTTGTGTTGAGGGACGACTGCCAGCATCCTACCGGGAAACGAAATTCCAGGGCCATCAGGGTTGAGAGCGCGTCACGAATCCGGCGATACGTCAGCAATCGCACTTCCAACGGGAGCATTAGATTTGGAGCATCTTCAACAGACCATAACCGATGCCGACTGGCGTTTGGAATGAACGGTCACTGATCCGTTGCACCGCTACAGAGCACAACTCCCTCATCCCACGAGCGATCAAAGGATAGTTCCGCTGTTTGAAGGGAGGAAAGCAAGGGAACATGGACTTCATCGAGATCTGACGGACTAAAGCGGTGGCATAGGAAGGAAAAGATGCAGGGGCAATCCAAATATCCCAGACGTTCTGTTCTTGAGTGGCCAGCAGACTCGCGGCCATTAGTTCACGAACAGAGCGATGGGTACACAGAAAAAGGAGACGTTTCTGTTTCTCACTCATCGTATCATTGCTCCTTTTGTTTGAAGGCATAAAATATAAATTTCCTACAAGGTGCGTATCACAGGCCGTGCAACGAGTAGATACAACGAATAGACTCCGACAATAGAAGCGCAAAGCAATACCGTCAAAGGGCCACCCATCAACGCAATCAATCCACTGGCCGGGAAATCGCCGAGGGGGCGCACACCCATAATTAACAGTGTATTCAAGCTCATCACGCGTCCACGCATCTGTGGTGGCACACGCGTTTGCAGCAGTGTAATCGTCGTGGCGCCAACGCCATTTTGCGCGATCCCAAACGTCAGTAGAACCAGTAGAGAGAGCCAGAAGACGTGACTGAGCGCAAAAATAAACAGCGAGGCAGTCCAGAGCAGCAGAGAAGAGAGCAGCAGAATACCTTTGTAGCGAAAATCTCCTAATGAGGCCACGGCTAGCGATCCGATAATTGTGCCCAGACCGGCGGCAGAGAAGAGCAGACCAAGTTGCACAGGTGACAGATGCAAAATCTGTGTGGCAAAGATGGGCAGAATGAGTGTGTTAGAGGGGCCAAAAAGAGCAGCGCACCATATCCTGAGAGGATCCAGGGCAAAGCGGTATCCCGTCTTACTGTACTCAGAGAGGCACCAATTGAGGCTAGAAGCGGTCCCCGTTTTGCTGTACTCAGTTCTGTAGCTTCTTTGGGCAAACGCAACAGGTAGAGCACGACCAGCACGCCCGAAAAACTGATCGCATTGAGAAAAAAGTTTCCGGCATAGGGAAAGAGGCTATTTTTAAGCCCACCCAGGTTGCTATCAATGTTTGTGAAGACCTCGATAAAAATACCTGCCAGTGCCGGTCCAATAAAAGCTGCACCATTGAAAACCATCGATTGCAAAGAAAGAGCATTCATCAGATCTCCACGTGGCACAAGGGTTGGTACAAGTGAGGAGCGTGCAGGTTGATCGAAGCTCAGTACCGTGCCGGAGCAGAAGGCTAGCAGAACGATCATCCAGACCTGAATGATTCCTGTAATCGTGAGTAGACCCAGTATGAGAGCCAGAAGTAGTGAGAGGCTCTGTGTGACCAGTAAGAAGCGGCGTTTATCGCTCTGATCAGCAATGCTACCGCCGATGAAGGCGAATAAGAAGAAAGAGGCAGCCTGCGCTAATGAAACGATGCCCAGCGCTATTGGTGAATTATGTGTGATTTTGAGTACGAGCAGGCTCTGGGAGACGATTTGCAGCCAGGTTCCGATGGATGAGACAACCAGGCTGATCCATAAGAGACGATAATTGCGATAACGTAAGGCGCGGAAGGTCTGTATGCGTCCTCTGGGCACTGTTGTTTCGGGTGGTTGCTGAGGGATGGGAGTCGTGGACATCGGTAACGTTATCCTATTCTATGGCGAATGGTTTGATCTATGCTATCTATTATGGCAGAAGATGCTGGGAGATGGCAATGTGGGTAATAATTACCTTTTCACACTTACCTCAACCCAGGCATCATAGGCTGCCTGACCTCCGGGGATGCCAGGGACAATGTTGTTAGCGGTGAGGGAGACGATAGAGGCTCCGCTGGTGACGTGGTTGATGCCGACCCAGCCGTCGCGCATCCAGACGACACCTGGTAAGATATCACTTTTGACGAGAGAATACGAGAAGCCTTGTTATTGCGTTCGTACCACCTTGATCAGTTGCCCCAGTCCCGGCCTCTGTCCATACATCAACACGCCGAAGCGGTAGATGCGTGCCGAGATGAATGCACAAATTGCGATAGCAACGATCATGAGTGCGACGGTAAGTGCAATCTCCCAACCTGCGACTGAGCTTGCTCCGATGCGCATAATCATTACCGTCGGCGTCCAAAAGGGAATGTAAGAGATAATCTTGACCCAGGTCGCATTCGGGTCCGTGACGCCAATGAAGCAGACGAGGTAGCCAGCCAGGGACAGAAAGGTTATAGGCAGGACCGCATTCTGAACCTCATCCTGCCTTTTCACCAATGCCCCCATCGCCGCAAATAGCGTTGCATATAACAGGAAGCCCAGAATGAAGTAGACCAGGAGCAGAATAAGCAGTACCAGGAATGTGCCAGTGATATTCAGGCTGAACGTTCCACTATTGTTTCCCAACAGCGCGGCCTTTATGGGATTTTGGAGCAGAAGCATGATAATACCGACAGTAACAAAGGTTGCCATCTGTGTCACACCAGCAGCACCTATGCCAATGATCTTGCCAACCATCAATTGGAACGGAGTTGTGGCATTGACCAGAATCTCCATGATGCGCGTGCCTTTCTCCTCTGCTACTCCCATCGCCACACCTACACCGTAAAGTGTCACCCACATGTAGATGAGAATGATGCCCGCATAGGCGATAATGTACCCCGCAACGATATCGCTGACTGAGCGCTTATCCTGGTTCTGCTTTGTATTGATAACGGTGAATGAAGTTTGCGCAAACAAGGCGCTGGTCTGCGTTGGCGTCAGGCCCATGCGCGATGCTTTATCGAGCAGACCGAGTTGCCCGGTCAGTGTCTGTATCTGCGTCTGGTTAGCATCCTGACCACTCGCATTCGTGTAATAGGTGAATTGTATATCCTGCTTGGCGGAGCGATCTATGACCAGCAGAATGTTCAGGGTGCCATTTTTTACCTGTTGTTGCAGGCTATTCACGCTATTGCTGGAAGCTAGAGTGATGGCAAAGGGTGCTTGCCCATTTGTGCTCTGTCCCTGTGTTTGAGATGCCGTTCCATTAAGATTGGTGGCGAAGTATTGTGTCAGGGTGTTCCCATTTAACCCTGCGATGGGGCCTGTATTATTGACGATGTCTATTTTTGTCTGCGAGCTTGTTTTTGCCGTTATGATCTGAAAAATTGTGGGAGCAAAGGCCGCAATTATGACCGCGACCAGCAAAACAATGGTGCCGATGAGGAAGCTGCGCTGTTGCACGCGGTTTTTGTACTCGCGCCCAATAATCAAGCCGATATTGCGCCAGGTATGTTGATTAGCCGCACCGCCTCTGCTGACAACCACGCTGGCCTGCTTCTGTTCGGGAGCTTCCTGTTCGGACGTTGGAAGTATCTGTTTTGACATGACTTTTTTCCTTTGTCTTATGCTGAAATGGCCGCTGGAGCATCTGGTAGCGCAATTCTGCTGACTGCTTCAATAAAGATGTCGGTCAGCGATGGTTCGGCGAGTTCGAAACGGGTGATGTTTCCTCCATGCTGGAGTGCCGCTTCAACAATCAGGTTGGGGTTGAGGTTCGCCTGGATCTGCATTTCGATATAATCCTGGCGTCGTTTGGTGACCTGGATACCTTCCAGCGTATCTAGCCAGGGGGCTTCCGGGTCATTGTCAAGTTTCAGGCGAATGACATTGCGTCCATGTTGCCGTTTGACATCGCGCACACTACCCTGCACAATGGTCTGCCCTTTGTTGATAATAACCACGTCCTCGCACATTTCTTCAACCTGCTCCAACTGGTGTGTGGAGAAGATGATGGTTTTGCCACGCTGATGCATCTCCCAAAATGCCTCTTTCAGCACGCTTGCATTCACCGGATCGAGGCCGCTAAATGGTTCATCCATGATCAGAATGGTAGGATCGTGCAGGATAGCGGCCAGAAATTGTATCTTCTGCTGATTGCCTTTCGAGAGTTCCTCGACCTTCTTTTTACGATTGGCGTTGATCTGGAAACGCTCAAACCATTCATCCATTTCTTTTCTAGCGGCCTGCTTTGAGAGGCCATTGAGGCGGGCCAGGAAGAGCAGTTGTTCTTCTACTACCATTTTCGGGTAAAGTCCGCGCTCTTCAGGCAGATAGCCCCAGTTGCGGCGCGGTACCGTGCGAACATCGTTACCATTCCAGGTGATCTGTCCGCTATCTGGACGAATAATATCAAGGATCATGCGCATCGTTGTCGTTTTGCCCGCGCCATTGGCACCCAGGAAGCCAAATATTGCCCCCTCGCGCACCTCCATCGACAGGTCTTTGATGGCCTCAAAGGTGCCAAATGCCTTGCTGATATGTTCAACGGTAAGTCCCATTATTGGTAAGCTCCTTCCAATTGATATGGTTGCCGAATGTAAATAACAAGAACTGGATAGGTCACAGACTTATGAATTCGGTTTAGGATATTGTAAAGATGCACTACTAGTATATAACGCAATGAGCCGGCTAGACCAAAATATTAGGGGAAGAAAAAGAGCCTGGAGATCAGAATGTGTGGAGAGATGTTGGAGTGGAACCCGGATGTTAGACAGTACCCATTTCAAAGACAGAGTGTGCCTGTCGTTTTCGTCATCGCCTGCAACAAACCCTCACATGAAACTTTTGAACCACTTCTTTCGTGCAATAATGGCATAAGATTGTCACCATTCCTCTCGTATACTCATTATTATGGTAAAGATACTGCTCACAAATTGGAAAAGGAGAAGATTATGAAGGTCTTGTTCGTCGCCGGATTCGGGCCAATCGTCTCAGATATGCAGGAAAGCGCAGCTTTCTATCGAGATAGCCTGGGCCTTTCTTTCCAGGAAGAAGCTGACGGGTACTTCCACACCGAAGATCTTCAGGGGGCCAAAACCTTTGCCCTGTGGCCGCTTTCACAGGTAGCTCAGTCCTGTTTTGGCGTGAACGAATGGCCAGCCGATCTGCCCCCTCCCACCTCCTGGCTCGAATTTGATGTAGAAGATGTTGCCGAGGCAACTGAAGAGTTCAAAGCAAAAGACTATAAGCTCCTGATAGCGGTGAAGAAGGAGCCATGGGGCCAGACAGTTACCCGTCTCCTCAGCCCTGAAGGTGTCCTGGTCGGTTTGACCTATACGCCATTGATGCGCAAAAACGAAGCGGAGTCTGAATAGCCACTTCATCTCCCCTTGCAATTTTCAAAGAGTCTACATTTGGTACTAACTTGCGTTCGTAGCATGCAATATCATTTGCCTCCAGCAGGCTCAATGTTGCATCACGGTTGAACGCAATTTGGTATGAAATGAAATCCTTGCTGATTCTGATCAGACACCTTCTGGCAATTTCTCACGGTTGAGGGCAAAATCCGCTCACTTCCCATGCGCATTACCACCGTAGGGGTGCAATGTAATAAGTCCCGTGCGCTCGCCAATCTTCACCAATCCATAGTTCAAGCAATTGGCTCGTTCCCCCAGACTAACGCACCCCTATAGTAAATGGTTACTTTGTTTGAAGGAACATACGCATTAGCAGAAGCCATATAAGAATAATCATCATTCTCATTAAAATTTGACCAATCATTCTTGTTAAAACGGCTCTGAATGGCACCCGTATTGGTGCCAGGAGCGAGACTGCCTGCTCCATCCGCAAAGCTGATCTCCAGATAGCTGTTGGCCTTCGTACGTGGTGCAGCCAAAGGAACTAATCTGCCTCCAACATTGCTGCACCCTATCTTTGCATAATCGCACCAATACTGCTGCTCCTGCTGACTATCGAGCGTATACCAGTAGCGGATAGTAATATTGCTCAGCTTAATACTGCTATTCCCCATGTTTACTATTTCGAGATCGGGCATAATCTGGTTGACGGAGGTTGACCCTGAATTACCGCTTTTGTAGAGAGCCTGCAGTGCTACATTACCGGGCATCACTGTTTTCTCTGATTGAGGTGTGGTGGCCGGTCGTGCCCCTGGTGTTGCTGCATCTTTTGCTGCTGATAGCGCTGTTGTGCTACCGCCCAGCGGAAACTCAATGGCGGCAAGCTCTTTTTGTTTGGCAGTGTTAACCGTTGTCCAATCATCGTTCAGGATGCCTCCGGTATCACTTGAGTCGGGGTTTAAAGACCAGAAGGTCCAGCTCAGTTGTCCTTCTTTAATATAATTGACGAGGCTAGAGAACCATTGCTGATCTCCAGTTGTTTGCAACTTTGTCCCAAACTCTCCTACCCAGACAGGTGCAATTCCCTGCTTATAGACGAAGCCCCAGTAGCGATCCCAGACGCTGATAAGGTTTGCAGGATAGTTGGGTGCACTGAACCATGGCTGATTTGAAACGCTCGCCGGATAGTCATGAATTGAATAGACCAGGCGATCAGGCACGCTCAAATTCACCGGGTGCGTGCTCACACCTTCCAGATTGCCACCCCACCAGTAACAAGAATTCGCATTTGTAGGGGTGCCGTTTACAAGCCCGTTCGCGGCCGCACTTGTGTTCGCGCTCGTACTCGTTCCATTGGCATTGTAGCAACTGACTCCTTCTACAAAGATGAGCCAGTGCGGGTTGACAGAAAGAATTGCATCACCTGCCCGTTGCGCAGCTTGTTGCCAGTCAATAGCGATATCCCCACAACCCCAGCAAGCGGGAGCATGTGGTTCATTATGCAGGTCGGCACCGATCACCATAGAATTGTTTTTATAGTGTGTTGCCAGCATCTGCCAGTCCGCGATCCAGCGCGCTTCGGGATACGCAGCAGTATACCAGAGCGTTGATTGTGCTTCTGCATCAGGACGATGTTGGTCCAGAATGATATGTAAGCCAATCTGACTGGCGTAATTCACGATCTTATCCAGAAGTTGCAGGCCATGTAAGCCACGCAAGTCAGGGTTCAGCGCATAGTTAATCCCCTGTGGCATACTTCCAGCATCGAAGAGCTGATTTGAGTAAGGCAAACGCAGCGTATTATAGCCGAGAGTTTTCACCTGGTCGAGTATACTTTTATAACTACGAACCTGCAATCCGTGGACGACATACTCAGGCGTTTCAAAGCCAAACCAGTTGATTCCAGCAATGCGTACTGGTTGATTGTTTGCATCCAGAATTTGTGCGCCACTTGTATGCCAGTATCCCTGACCCAGAACGGCGCTTTTTGCATTCTGTCCCTGGCTGGCTGTATTGAGAAGCAGCGAAGCGACCAGAATTGCTGCCACAAGCACGACCGCAATCCCTGCTATGCCTGCGAACTGTATCTTTGGTTGCTTCCATAGGGGAGCAGTCAGCCGTCTATGGATTGTCATGTCCGGTCCTTTCTTTATTGTTATCTATTTATGTGTGTATTATCTGGTAAATTTGAATACTATCTTCTGGATTATTGTTATTTGTTTGATAGGTGACACGTAGAATAGCATGGTGGAGTGCACGATCCAGGAGAAGCATGGGGCCACCAGGCGTATTGATTTCATTGAGCATCTCTGCGTCGACCACGATATAGTCGATTTTGTCCCAATCATCATGCAGGAGCCCACCTCGTATCTCTGGATCGAGAGCTGCATTCCAGTAGAGCTGCGCCTGGGGGAATGTCCCATCCTGATTGCTAGATGCATGTAGATCAGTATAAAGGTAACTGTTGGTAATCACGACCGCGTTATGTGGGGCGTTATTGCGTATCCAGTACAGCGCGTTGGTCTGTGCCGCTGTCTCATTTTGTGCAAAAGTCGGTTGCATATATTGGATAGTGGAGGGGATGAATGCTCCTATCAGGCCAAAGATCAGAAGTGCGCGGACGAGATCAAAGCCGATGTGCTGGAAGAGCCACTTGAGCGGAGCACTGATCGCAAGCGCAATATTGATAGCCATTAAAGGGATCAGTGGCACAATAGCGTATGGATAGACATTGCCGCTCAGCAGCAAGAAAGCCCAGAAGCTTATGGCAAGAAGAGCGAGGAGCCAGTACATGCGGTTTGTCCATCCGATGACCAGATTGATGCCAATAGCAATGCTGCTGGCGATGAGCAAAAGCAGGTCGTTGTGTTTCCAGACATCCCAACTGGCGGAAAAGCTTCCGGCCACGAATGGATACTGTGCCTGCTGGAAGAGTGTTGCCAGCAAGCTGGGATGTTGACGATGATCCCAGGGCAAGAAGCCCGTTGGGAAGAGTTCACCCTTCAAAAGTGCTAATAGGACGATACTTGAACTTACAGAGATAGCAGTATACGTAAATGCTACAAGTGCGAATTTGCGCTGAAAGGTTGTTGCATGGAGCCATGCTGCGTAGAGCATGACCGGAAGAAAAACCAGGAAGGACTCTTTCGATAGAATGGCGATGCCGAGCGAGATGCCTGCAAACACAATATACGACAGGCGGCTTTCACCAACGACCATCAGGTAGAGCGAGAGGAGTAGCCAGAAGGTGCCGATGTTATCGATCAGAACTTCGCGCTGATAGGTAGCTCCCAAAGGTGAGAGTGCGAAGATGACCATTGCCAGGAGAGCACAACTCCGGCTCCCACTCAGGCGACTGGTGATAAGGTAGACGAGCAGTGAACTTCCCAGCATATAGAGCAGCATTAAGACACGCCCACTATTAAGGGCATTGCCGAAGCTAAAAAATCCTCCCGTGAGTTGTATCCAGCCCGCGATCTGTATCCAGCCCAGCGGTGGATGAGCATATGTGTAAGGATATGGTTGCAGCATGCCATGCAGAATGGCCCATGCATTCGACATGTACGTTCCCTCGTCCGTTTGGTAAAACGGGTAGGTAAACAGATTAAAGGCGTGTGTTGCCAGAGCGAGCAGCAGGCCAAGCGTGACAACGATCCCTTCCAACCATGCCGGGACAGGAATTTCTCTGGCCTGTACCGGGTTGATTGTCTCGATATGTGGTAGGAGGCGCGTCCCAACTTCGGTCACGCGCTGTCTCTCCGCCGACACCCAGCGTATCTGCTCAAGTATGCTGGTATTGCCGCTCGCCCGCTGAAGTGCGCCGGTTCGTTGTTGATTAAAGCGATTTACGGCATGCACAAAGAAATTGCCTGTGCGAAAGAGCGTCACATTGCCAATATGGTTTTCTTGTGGGGGCATATTCTGACCCGGCGTGAGTTGTGCCATATTGTGATGGGGAGAGCCGGGTACTGCCTGTCCGGGTGGTGGGCTCAAGGGTTGCTGCTGATCTGGCTTGTATGATGAGTTTCATGGTGTTCTCCCCTTTTTTAGGCGACGTGATTACTGGCGTTATTACCGCGATGCTGTCCGATATGAGCTGTCTTCTCCCAGTTCGATGCGCCCTTGATGTAGCGCCACACGGCACGCATAGCGCCAAGGCCCAGCAGTATCTGATATGGGAAGAAGGCCAGCAGCAAGGTAGCGGCTTCACGCCAGCGCCATGGACGATGGTGTGCCTTCAAGAATTTGTGTAGCCCGGCAAGATCGATAAAGATGGCGAGCACAAAACAATAGAGTGGCAGAAATGTGATCATTGCCAGCCAGAGGGGGAGCTTGACCAGGAAGAACATCAGTACCGAGATCGGCACCATCAGCGCGAAGAGTGCTTGTAGTTCCGGCAAGATCAGCACATAGAGTGCGAGCATACGTTGTGAAGGCTTCTCCAGTTTGCGCCAGACCCCATTAAACAGGATTTGAATAAAGCCCTGGTTCCAGCGTGTGCGCTGTTTAATAAACTGCTCGATGCTATTAGGTGTCTCTTCACGTGTGACGAACTCATCGTCGTAGATGATGCGCACGCGAGCATGTGCTATGCTCAGACGAATGCCCAGGTCAGCATCTTCGGTCAGGCAGGTTTCGTCCCAGCCACCCAGTTGCTCCATGAGTTGGCGACGTGCGAACACTGTATTGCCACCCAGGGGCGTCATGCCGATACGTGCAAAGAAATGGAGCGAGGACTTGAACCAGAAGAAGTATTCCAGCACGTTCAGGAAGCAAAACCACTTCGTATTATGATTCATCAACTGCACGCCGCTCTGCACAACATCGACAGATTCATTTAGCATTGTTGTATTGATGATATTGAGAATATCCGGGTGTGGCTCGTCCTCGGCATCGAAAATGGTTACCACATCGCCTTTCGATACTTTAAGCGCCAGGTTGAGTCCATGTGGTTTATTGATCGGCTTATCATTGAAAACGATGAGCTGGACATTGGGATCGCGCAGTTGGTTAATCTTCGCCTGAGCCTCGGCAATTGTGCCTGGATCATCTTCACGACAGATCGCCAGCACCTGCACCAATCTGCGCGGATAGTTAAGATCGTAGACCTTCTGAATGGTTTCGCGATAGACATCCTCTTCATGTCTGGCTGGTAACATAATCGTAAACGAGAGGCGTGGTTCGCGATACACCGTTGGCGCACGATTAAGCGATGCTTGCTCAGGCGACTCCCAGATGAAGAGACGCAGACGGATATTGAAAATGGCCTGTGCCGTCATAAGCAGAATGATAAGCAAGTAAAGAGCTTCAAAAATCTGTGTAAGAATAGTCATCAGGTATTTTCCTTTGTTTTATGCTAAAACCGTGTGAACCAGTGCCGGTACATTCGTTTTGTTATTGCTGGGAATGAAGCTATCGGATACGGCTCCTCCGTTACGCTGCAAGGTGACGACAACGATGCTGTAGCCTTGCAGCGTAACGTCCAGGTTATGCCAGGGAGTGAATGGTAGAATGCCACTCTCTGGACTGATATTGACTTGCTGTATACTATTGGATTTGTTGACGAATAAAAGGCTTACTGTTTGATGTGTAGTATCCTGGGTTGCATAGACACCTACCGGTTCAAGTGACATCTGGACAGGAACAAAATTGTGTTGCAGCAGTGCGAATAACTGCATCGTGCGCAACATCGACGTTGATTGCAGGCCATGGCTCATAAAGAGTGGATAAGGCGTGTCAACTCCTTCTGCCGAAAAGAAGGCCACAAACTCTGTCTGCTGACTCATGAGTCTACCCAACGTATCGGCCCACCAGAGAGAAGCGAATTGTGGTTGGGGCACCTGGTTCTTTGGATTGGTGTTTACCTCGGTAATTGCTACAGGAATATCGCGCCCGAAATCTTGCCGTATCTGCTGACGCAGAGCTGGGATGCTCGTATCCCATTCATTGCTGCTTTGTAGGAGTGCCGTCGAGGCGTTACTCGCGTTGTCGAACGGGTAGCGGTGAAACGAGACGCCATCCAGCAAGTGAAAATGTGGATTTGGATGCAGTCGCTCATATGTGCTCACGCCTTGTAAAAAACTTGCCATCCAGTGTTTTCCTGTTGCATCAGTGGGATCTTTGCCTGGGCCTCCGTACTGACTGATCTCTGGCCCAAATACCTGAATGGTTGGATCAACCTGGTGCATGGCGATAGAGAATTGAATGAATGCCTGTGTGTATTCGCTGACAGTGTATTTCAGCCCGGTATCAGGATTGATGAGCCGATCAGGTTCATTGCCCACAGTCCAGAATTTAATAGGGTGAAAAGGAGCCTGGGCGAGTTTTCCTGTACGTTGTATGCTCTGCTGGTTATTCATATAGTCTACAAGCAATCCAGCGTTACTGGCTCGGGCGGCAAGGCTGAGGCTCTGTCCAGGTGGATTGGAGAGTGGCACCTGTACGATGCCATCGGCACCAGTTTGTGTGAGTAACTTTGCAAAATCATTGAGTTGAGTGGATGAGACTTCATGTGTCTCTCCCCATTCTCCACCGGGGAAGCGTAGCAGGCGAATGTGTGCAGAGCGTAGACCGTTGACAATGGTGGGCCCATAATTCATGAAACCACTGCCAGTCTGGTCTAACGAATTCGAACCGGCCTGTGGAAAGACGTTTACACCTCGAAGGTAGGGACTGACTGGTAGGCTCTGGTTCAGATCAACAAGGCCAGATTGTTGGTTCCCAATAGTGATACTTAGCTGACTATTTCCTCTATAGGCAGCCGAAGCGATTTCCACAGCAGAGTAGAGAAGTACAATAGGAAGAATAACGAGCAGCAATTTGTAGAGAGGATGCGCCTTTTTGGATTTCGGTGTGCTCGCAAAAGGAGACCGGGCATCAGGAAAGAATTGTCCTTGCCCTATATCTGGTATATTGGCCTGTTGGCTATCTTTATTGAAAATCATTTTTAATGCTCCTGAACGCTCAAGTGCCCAATGAAACTTGACAGAACAATACGGCGTTTTCAGGCTGGTTGCCACGCTTGCATGGTGTTATCGGAGCCAGCGGACGCGATGAGTTTGCCATCAGGAGACCATGTAGTAGCGAATACAGAGTTGCTATGTCCATGGTAGGTAAAGGCAGCTTTTTGTCCATTGGCGGCATTCCAGACTTGAACCGTTGTATCCGCGCTTCCCGAGGCGATACGCTTGCCATCAGGAGACCATGAAACTGCAAGGACGATGTCAGAATGACCTTTGTAGGTGCGCAGCGTTTTCCCGTTGATGCCATTACATATCTGCACTGTCTTATCGCCGCTCGCTGAAGCAATGCTCTCACCATCAGGCGACCATGTGACGGCGTATACCTCCGCGCTATGACCAGCATAGGAGTAGACGGTATCTCCAACCGCGAAGGCTTCAGTGGCGATGGTGGAGAAAGCTTGTAGTGTATTATCCCAGGAACCTGAGGCAATCAGCGTATTATCCGGTGACCAGGCTACGGAAAGAACGCCTGCGGTATGCCCGTTATAGAGAATGATCAGGTTACCTGTACTCGCGTTCCAGACCTGGACGCTTTTGTCATCACTCCCCGAGGCGATAAGCGTGCTATCCGCAGACCAGGAGACACTGATGACAGCGCCGGAGTGGCCGTTATAGGTGAACAGAGTATTTCCCGTAGTGGCATCCCAGACCTGAACCGTTTTGTCCGCGCCTGCCGAGGCAATATATTTGCCATCAGGAGACCACGCAACAGCGTACACCTCTGCCGTATGTCCATGGTAAGTCTGGAGAGTCTCTCCACTAATGCTGTTGCAGATGTCGACCAGCTTGTCGTCGCTGGCCGAGGCAATACGTTTGCCATCAGGAGACCACGCGACGGAAGTGACACGAGCTGGATGTGCTCGATAGATCAGGACACGATTTCCTTTTGCATCGGGCGTGCTTATTGCATTGTTGGCGTCGCCTGGAACTGTAGTGCCAGGAGCGGCATGGGACAATTGCCGCGAGAGAGCCAGCCACCCACCGGCTCCTCCTGCGAGTGCCAGTGCCGTGAAGCCCATTGCGAAGGCACGTCGCGTCATGGTCATTTCTTGCTTCGCCTTTGGACGTGCTATGGGCTTACTCGTTGAAGCAGGAGCCTGTGCCGGAAGAGAATTTTGTACGGGTGCAGGTGCAGGAACAGGAGTATATTGTACCTGTTGTATCGGTTGCTGCATCACAGGAGAGAAGGGTGGCTGATGAGATGGCAGGGAAGCAGCAGGAGCCGCCAGAGTTGGCATTGCAGCAGCGACGGCCTGAGGTTGAGGTGGTGTGGCAACGGGCTTTATAGGTCGTGCGCCGGATTTTTGTGCCTGCTCCAACGTATTGATAAATGATGATACGCTTGTGAAACGCTTTGCCAAATCTTTGGCAAGGGCTGTGAAGAGAACCTCTTCGATGCCTGGTGAAATCATTGGAGCTTTCTGGCGCATAGATGGAGGGGGTACGTGAGCATGGCGACGCATAATCTCGACGGGCGAACCGTGAAACGGCAGATCTCCGCACAGCCATTCATAGATCGCGATAGCTAGCGAGTACTGATCACTTGCCGGGCAGGCTTTGCCGCGTATCTGTTCTGGAGCTGCATATGCGATGTTGTCTATGACCTGTCCTGCACTGTGGCGCTGTTTGTTTTGAGTTATTGCATCGATGGCGAAATCACAAACAAGAATCTCATTATTGCTTGCCTGTAACAGGTTGCCGGGATGAATATGCTGATGAAGAATGCCCTGATCGTGAGCATATTGCAGTGCTGAAGCGGTTTGTTGGATGTGGGGGAAGATGCGTGCGAGTGGCTGTGCCGTTCCTTTGGGGTAGAGTTGTTGCAAAGGAACATGAGCAATATAGTCAAACACCAGAAATGGCAGGTGATCCTCTGTAAGACCTGCTTCGCGGATATGCAGAATATGCGGATGCACAAGCTGGCTGAGCATGTATGTTTGTTGAAAAAAGCTTTTTGCAAGATCTTCTGCCAGCGATGGCTGAAGCACGTTCACGACGACCTGCCGTTTAGAGGTGATATGTTCACCTAGATACGACCCGGAGAACTTTCCTTGCTCCAGCACACCTATCAAACGATAGTTCCCCAATTGCTGGCCTATGCGAATTGCCCTACTTATATTTCTTTTTATTTCGTCCATTGTGTCGTCCCTTTGCTCACAAGATATATGAAAACGCGTTCTATCAATGTTAGAATAGTGCATATCAGAAATGTAAATTTGCAGCCAGAGTTTTGGTAAGCTATGAGTAAAGAATAGCTTGTGGGGTTAATGTAAGCAATGGAGCCGTTCACAAAGATACTGTAGTGTAGATCACAGTAGAGGCCACGTTTACGACGCCCAGGTGAGTCCATTTACGAAGACTCACCTGGGCGTCGTAAACGTGGCCTCCAGGTTATTTGTTTGTTGCAATGTGGAAGAAACGTGCAAACCAGTTTGTGCGTTGTTCCTGGGGGGGAGTTGTTATCGGGCTTGTTCCATGTGTTTCCTGTTTGTGGTTGCCGTTGCTATGACCATTTAGCCGGGTAAGGGTGACTATTTCGTTATGGAGCGGCATAGTGGGTTTATGTTCTTCATCATCATCGTCATCGCCATCATCATTCAGATCACTGCGGTCATTGCGGTCGTTCCATGTTTCTATAATCCTGCCACCCTCTTTTTCCTCGCTACGTATTGGTTCGTAGGGATTGGGCAGGTCGGCGGGCGGTAGATTGCCAGTAAGGATTGGCTCTTTTGGAATCAGTTGATCGCGCCGCATTGGCTGCGTTTCCTGATTTTCCAGTGCCAGGCGTGTGTCGACTTCGGTCAGCAGGCGTGCAATTTCTGGACGGAGCACGCGATTTTTTTCTGGAATGCGGCTCCATTGCGCCAGAGCGGCAGGAAAGTAGCCTGCGCGATAGCAGTAGAGGCCCAGCATAGCGCGTGCATCATAGATATTGATGCGTTGCCACAGAGCTTCTGCTTCGGCGGGAGTTTCGATCACATCCTCGCTGGCCTCGATAACCTCAACAAGGTGACAGAGTTTGATGCCCATTAAGGTGTATGGGTAGCCATAGTAGAGAGCAAGTCGTTGCCGTCGTGTGTGTTTGATGGGATAGGTGCCGACGAAATAGTATTTCGTCCACGAGCCACTATACCAGATGATCACCATCAAGATAAGAGCCAGAATACGTCCCAGGTAGCGTTCCCAGGTTTGAGGAGATAAGCCAGCCATCACGCCAAGCACGGCAAAGCCAGCCCCTAGTGCCCAGGCGCCATAGACAAGGCGGCGGCGATCCCATCCCAACAGATCGAAATGGTGATGTAAAGGTGTAGCCAGGAAGGGCAAAGGAAATTCTGTGTAGGCGACACGCTCTTTACTATTAGCAAAGCGCATAACCTGAAGCTTACGGCGGAAAAAGCGTGTCAGGATGCGTGCTTGAATCAGGGCGGAGAGTCCCTCAAGGACGAACGCGCCACCGATCAGGAGCAGAGACCACTCGTTGCGCGAAAAGATCGCGATCATGGCCAGGGCACCGCCGAGGCTAAGTGCACCACTATCGCCCATAATAATTTTCGCACGCCGTTTTGCTGTTCCACGTCGGGCGGCCCAGGAAGAGGGCCAGTTCCAGGGCAGATAGCCAAGGATGGCTCCGGCACAGAGAAGCGAGAGCACTTCTAATACAATCCCTTCGGGATGTTTTATGTTAATGATGCCGGTAATGACTATACCGAATGCCAGCGCGGAACTAAAGACAAGTCCCCCGGCCAATCCATCGAAGCCGTCGCTAAAATCAACGGAGAGCGATGTGAGACTACCGATACAGCCGGTCAGGAGCATTAAGAAAATTAGCCAACCAAAATAAGCAAAATGTGGAAATGTAACAGGGCAAATCCCATCAGTGGTTGAGGGAGATGAGCAGATCAGGCTTCCGATAAGGGGAAGATCTTTGTAGGGGCCATACGCCTCTCTTCCTGCCGGGAGGAGGAAAAAATAACAGGCGGCTGCCAGAACCGAGACCAGGAAAACACCTGCAAACTTGGTTCGTTCGGCAATTCCTTCATTGCGGTAGACTTTGTGCCAGTCGTCGAGGAAGCCTACGATCATATAGCCAAAGATTGCTCCCAGGCTAATAAGAAGAACCGTCCATTGCCCGGTATCGAATTTTAAAAAATAACCGGCACCAATGCCAGCACAGATAATAGCTAGCGTAAGAGCAGGGCCGCCTACTAGTGGAAGCTCTGTCGTTTTGATCTCTCGCCCGGCCATCGACTGATCGGGGCGGCCAGCTATGGGAAGATCTGGGCGATGTGCGCCTGGTTTATGTTCGCCGCTACGGAAGCGGGGAAACAGTGTTTTAGCTATGTAGCACAAAATAAGGCTCGTAGCTGCGCAGGTTATAAAGATAAAGAGCAACCATATTAGTATCATACATACTCCCAACTGCGAAGTGCCATCTATTTAAACGTGATGTTGGTATACAGGGTAACAACTGTAGAAAATGTGAGGAGAGATTTCTCTCCTTCTATGAGATGTTCCACAATTGTTCACGCGCCACGCGCCGATCATCCCAGGGTAATTTTTCTCTTCCTATGATAATACTTTGTTCGTGTCCTTTGCCTGCTAATAGTACTGTATCTCCTGGATGTGTGTGTGAAAATGCTGTGGCGATAGCTTCAGTACGATCTGCAATGCAGAGAAAATCAGTACCCTGACGCTTTCCGAGAGCTTCAGCGCCCAACGCAATGTCACGTAAGATGGTCTCACGGTCTTCGTCGCGTGGATCCTCATCTGTAATAACGAAGAAATCACTCATCTGTGCGGCAATTCGCCCCATTACAGGGCGTTTCTGGATGTCGCGTTCGCCAGCTGAGCCGAAAACGACCAGTAATCTTCCCTTCGTTAGGGGACGTAATGTGGTTAGTACTTTTTGGAGGCTATCAGGCGTGTGGGCATAATCCACGATGACCGTGAAGGGCTGTCCCTCATCAATACGCTCCATCCGTCCCGTTACGCCCTGTACGGTTGCAAGTCCACGGGCGATATGTGCAACTGGTACACCTAGAGAATAGGCTGTGGCAATGGCGGCCAGGCAGTTGCTCACGTTGAAGCGTCCAACCAGTTGCGTTTCAATTTGCACCTCTGTATCTGGAAGAAGCACGCGAAAGCGCGTACTATACGCCTCTAGCTGGACATCGACGGCCCGTACTGCTGCGGGAGTATCAATGCCATAATCAAGGATAGGCACGTGACAATACGGTTTTAGTACCTCGTAGCTAATATCGTCGCGATTGAGAACCGCGACGGGCTTGATGCCCAGTCCCTTATCGCGAGCGCTGTCAAGCATCTCAAAAAGTCGTGCTTTGGCGCGACGATAGGCATCAATAGTTTTATGAAAATCCAGGTGCTCGTGTGTAATATTCGTGACGACGCCTACGTCAAATGCACAACCTCGGACGCGCTGTAGTTCTAAGCCATGCGAGGTTGCTTCAATGACGGCGTGTGTGACCAATTCGTCGAGCATGCGGCGTAGCAATTGTTGTATCTCTAACGCTTCGAGTGTGCTCTGGCGGGTAGCGTTTTCCCATTCCTGCCCGCTGATTTTAAAATTGGCGGTGGTCATGAGACCACTTCGCTTCCCTGTGGTCTCAAGTAAAGTGCTGATCAGGTTGGACGTGGTGGTTTTTCCGTCGGTGCCAGTGACGCCAATGGTACATAAACGTCGGGCTGGATAGTTGTAGAATGTGCATGCCAGGTCGGCCAGTGCGCTACGTACGTCTGCAACTTCGATATAAGGAAGAGGGGTATCGACCGGGTTTTGCAATGGTTCGCCCAATGCAACGACGGCTCCCCGCCTGGCCGCATCGCCTAAAAAGCGTCGACCATCGGTATGAACGCCTGGCACAGCAATAAATAATCCTCCCGCTTCAACGGTGCGCGAGTCATAGGCCAGTGAGGTGATCTCAGCGGTAAGAAGATCAGAGTGCTGTCTATGTTTTGCTGGCTGCTCTAATGCAGACAGTAAGGTATCTAGTTTCATTAATTTTTCTTCGTTCCCTTGCTCAAATGCTATTTGTATATTGGCATAGCTGGCTGGCACTGTATGCTATTCTGGCACGTTATGCTGACGCCGTACCTGGAAATAGGCATCCAGCGTCGCTTGATTAAGAGAGTGTGGGCCTTCCATCTAGTGTACCATCGTCGTCAATTACGGCGGCTCTGCTATGTTGTAGGACAGAAATAGAATTTACCCGAATTTTTTTAGAGGTACGTCATGTTAACGAACGAATATTGATTGAGTGTATGGGGAGAAAATCCAATTACAGGAGAATAGTCAATGACAATATTACATCGAATGGTGGGCAGTATTACGCCTCGTCAGTTGGAAGTGCTGAGTTTCCTTGCCAGACGTGAACAATGGTCGATCGGTGAAGTGGCTTCGGGCCTGGGAGTAAGTTCGGCGGCGGCGACGAAAGCAATTACCCGTCTCGAACGGAAAGGTCTTGTTTCGCGCACCGTTGATGTCATGGATCGCCGCTGTGTCAATGTGCGTCTGACCCGCTCTGGCTCTGAAGCTACGCGTCAGAATGCGAGGTTTGTATAGAGATATGCGCAAGCTTGCCAACTGAGTGATGCTTGCGCTTTGCCTCTTTTTGGCTACGTGGTGAATGTATTTTTCAGTGCTATGATGTCCAATCGATCCCACATTTTCTGGTCAGGATGCTTCTGAGCGCACATAACCTCGCTCTTTTGCGTACTGCCAGAGAGATTTTTGGAGTTGTCGTCTTGCACGAGAGATGCGGCTCATGACGGTTCCAATCGGAATCTGCAAGGCTTCAGCGATTTCTTTGTAGGAGAGTCCTTCAATATCGGCCAGGACGACTGCCATACGAAAATTGGGTGGGAGATCGTTCAAGGCTTTATACACATCTTCATCCAGGTATTTGTTGAGTACTTCCTCTTCAGCCCCCTGTGAGAGCTCTTGCCCACTTAAATCCCGGATCTTATTGTAGAGGTAAAATTCTTCGCCCTCGGGCAATGATGAAGGCACGGGGTGGGTGGCATTCTTTCGATAACGGTTAATCGCTGATGTATTGAGAATGCGAAAAAGCCATGCGCGTAAATTGGTACCTGGCTGATAGGTATGGGAGAAGCGGAAAGCTTTCAACATGGTCTCCTGGACCAGGTCTTCTGCCTCCTGGGGATTATTCGTCATGCGCAGTGCTGTACGATACAGGCTATCCAGTTGTGCGATCACTCCTGCTTCAAAATCCTCACTCACAGGAGTGTTATTTCGCGCTGCTTGCGCGTCGTCTTCGTTCCCCGTCTGAAATCCTCCTGTGGGATAGTTGTCTCTGCTCCCTGCACATCTTCTAGTTGTGACTCTTCCGCTTTTGTTGACGATAGGGGTACTTTTTTAAATTCTGGCTGCTCCGACATCAAACGCTCCTTAGCAAAGTACCACTCCGGTACCCGTGCTTTCTATGCAAAAGCACTCTCAGTATATCCTATGGGGCAAGGGAATGAAAGTCCCTTCTGTTATGTTAGAATAATCAGGTAAGAGTGACGAGCTATCACAAGAGGATAGAACCACACCAGCTGGTGAAGAACTCAGTAAAAAATCGCAAAAAATGATATAGCACCATCACTTGTTGTGGCTGTATCTTGTAGGAGTAAACTTGTATGGAATGCTTAGATTGTATCGAGACCACGGCTCGTCTGCATCTCTATATAGACCGGGAATTGAACAATGAGGAGATTGTTGTGGTGCAACAACACCTGGATGATTGCCCTCGTTGTGAATGTCGCTTTCATTTCGATATGCACATTAAGCGACTTATTCATGAACGTTGTGCCATAGAGCGTGCCCCTGTACAACTGCGTGAAAGAGTGCTGCAGTTGGCGCATACGCCTGCTGGTAAACACGTTGCAATCGATCCCGAGTTAGCCATGGAGATCAGAGCGGATCTCGAACTAGAAGAGTAAAAAAGTATCTCACTCTCGATCTTTAAAATAGAGAGTGCGAAAGGGCGAACTTGATTTGCGCAAGGATGGGCATTTCTCCATTGGAGCAGATAAAGGCAAAGCTGAGACCTCGCGATAGTGCATGAAGCTCTCATCGCGCTTCCTTGCTCCTACACTCATCTTTTTCTGAAACTGGTTGCAAGTGCATATCTCACCATGGTGAAAGATCCTTATTTGACAAGGTAGTTAAGAAACCTGAAGAGTTACTCGTTTTTATCGAAACGCTCTCGCTCTCCGAAACGCTTAAATAGTTCTGCTCGTGACAACCACGTCTCCTGCGGATAGGTACCATACGTGGTCCCTTGTTGGAGGCGAGATCTCCCTTGGGGACTATAAAGGACTAGCAGGCCCATCAGAAAAAAACGTTCCAGGTGACTATGAAGGTTTCTTGGGCGTTCGCGTATGGTAAAACCTAGACGGCGTGCGCCACGACTCAGCAGAGTTACTCCATAGATAGCATGTATTTTGCCCACATCAGCAGGGAAATCGGGCTGCTGCATCCATACGGTCAGAGCGTGAAGGTTCCAGGCTACCATTTGCAGATATTCCCATGCATTCGCGGATTCTGCCATGTTTAGAAGTTCTTGGTTGTTAACACGTATCGTCAGCCTGTGAAGATGAGTATCCATATTCATGTGACGACCATCCCTGGATATTTATCTGCTCCACCACTCATGTGAGTAGATATCGTGTTGACAATGTACGCTGGACGGAGTACAACTGGAACTGTTCTCTTTTCAAATTTTGTTTTCACGCCACTCTCGTGATACGTCTGATGTGTAAACCCTTATGTTCTATCGTATTGCATTAAAGAAGGATGATGATGAGGAATAATAGAGAGAAGGGACCGCGTTCCTTTCTCTTTAGCGCTCAGGAGCAGCATATTGGTACGAGGAATTGAAATTCTGGGTGCAATCCTATCCGAAGCAATGCTGGAGTGTCGTCGCAAGCATCGTGCAAACAAGAAAGCTCAATAGGATTTATAAAAGAAATTGTCACAACACGCTTCCGATGGTGTAGGGGCGCGGTTTAAAAGCCCGTCCGTCGCTAAAAAACCGTTAACAAACAAACCGTTCGCTTATAACACGTTTTATATAATGGGGGGAAAGATAGTATGGCAACACAAAGATTGATCACTATGAAACCAGCATTTATCGCAGGCATCCTGACCTTGCCACCCAAAGAGGTCCAGCAGGTCATGTCAAAGATCGAACTGCTCTGTCAGGACCCGCTGCCCGATGGCAACGTCAAAAAACACCTCACACATCTGAAGGGAAAGCCCTATCGCGTCCGCTCCGGCGACTATCGCATTCTGTATAAGTTCGATGCCGTAAGTGTGAGCGTGCTGACGCTACGCAGGCGCGATGAAGCGACCTATAAGCTTGGCTTAGAGACCAACGACGATTTCGAGCTGGACCTCGTAGAAGATCTGGAAGAATCATCGAGCGGCTTTACACGGGCCACCAATTCCGGCACACGCTCCTGGGAACACTATCTTTCACCGCTGGAACCAGAGAATAAGCTCTTTCCTGAGCCGCTCACCGTTGAACTGCTCAACACGCTTCGTGTGCCGCCCGAGTGCCATTCGCGCCTGCTCGGACTCAAGAGCGAGAATGAGTTGCTCAGTTGTCCCGGCATTTCCGATGATATCCTCCTGCGTATCGACCAGTATCTGTTCGAGTTGCCACTTGTACAGGTTGAGCAGCAGCCCGACCTCATTCTCAAAGACCCGGACGATCTGCTCCGCTACAAAGAAGGCGAACTCCTCAGTTTCCTGCTCAAACTTTCGCCTGAACAGGAGAAATACGTCCATTGGGGCATCAATGCCACTGGTCCCACGCTCGTCAAGGGTGGTCCCGGCACTGGCAAGAGCATGCTTGCGCTCTATCGCATCCGCTCGTTATTAGACCAGTTGCTGCGTACAAACAAAACGTCACACCTGCTCTTCACCACTTATACCAATGCGCTCGTCAAATCATCTGAGCAACTGCTGCAACAGCTCCTCGGCGACCATGCGCAGTACGTCAGAGTGCAGACCGCCGATAAACTGGCCTATGAAATCCTGCAACAGGGCGGTCAGGTCAAAGAGATCGCCAGCCCTGAATTGCAAATGGAGCTGTTACTCCAGGCTATTGCCAGTACACCGCTCCAGGGCAATGCATTGCAACAGCAGGCGCAGCGCCAGACACTCACGCGCATGGGCAACGATTATCTTCTGCAGGAACTGAACACCGTCATCGTCGCACGCCAGGTTGAGAGCCTGGATGATTATCTTGCCACACCGCGTACTGGGCGCAAAGTGCGCCTGAATGCCACGCAGCGTCGCCTGATATGGCATGTCTACGAACAGTGGCGCGATCTCCTGCAAGCCAGCGGCAAAGAGACGTGGCAGCAGCGTCGTACACGGGCGGTCGCCGTCGTCGCGCAGAGTCATCTCTACCAGTACTACGATGCGGTTGTCATCGACGAAGCGCAGGATCTTGATCCCAGCATGTTGCGCCTGCTCGTGAACCTCTGCAAGAAGCCCGGTCGCCTCTTTATCACCGCCGATGCCAACCAGTCCATCTACGGCAGTGGCTTCACCTGGACCGATGTCCATGGGAGCCTGAGATTTCAGGGTCGTACCAGCGTTCTGCGAGCCAACTATCGTTCCACCTACGAGATCGGCGAGGCCGCTCAATCCTATCTCTCCGATGGAGTGCTCGACAGTGAGATCAACGACCGCCACTATGTCAACAATGGTCCTCTACCCGACGTACGCACCGTACTCAACGGCGACCATGAAGCGCAACTGCTTGCCAATTTCTTCAAAAGGGCCAGCCTCAACCTGCGCCTCACTCCTGGCTCGTGCGCAGTGCTCTGTCCCAGCGAACGGACAGGCAAAGCCATCGCCGATGCCTTGCGTGTGCAGAACATCGAAGCCACCTTCATGAGTGGGCACGATCTCAACCTGGCATGTTCCGGAGTTAAAGTGCTCACGCTCAACGCCGCTAAAGGGCTGGAATTTCCCATTGTCGCCCTGGCAGGCTTTCTCTCCAGTAGCTATCCCGTCATTCCCCGTGATGCATCAGCAGACGAGCGCGACGAGATTCTTGCTCGTGAGCGTCGCACCATATTTGTTGGTATGACTCGTGCGATGCGTGCCTTGCTCGTTATATTACCACCAGATGTCAAAACGCCGTTGTTACAGGGGTTCGATGGGGGTTATTGGAATATGCGGTAGGGAGATAGGGTTACAGATCTTACCAAATGGGTGAGAGGACAATGGAGCTTGCCCGGTATCCGCTTCATTCAGCACTGTTTTGTAAATTGACAGGCACAGGATAATACCTCGTCATATGATGCGCAGATTCGGGTGCACCGTCGAATTGGGTAAAAAACTTCATGAGAACCTGGCAAAGATGACCTGCAAGAGCAAGATTACAACCGGCAAAAGAGGATCAATCTTGCCCTCATTGGAAGATAGAATAGAGCAAGCAATGAGGTACGCAACCAATAGCGTTCAGAAAAGAGAGGCGACACCTATGACCCAGAATCCAGAAGAGAGTCCAATCCACGGCTCAGTACAACATCTCAACCCTGAGACTCTGCATAAAAATCCTGCTTTTACACAGGTGATCACCGTCACAGGACCGGCAAGAACGATTTACATTGGAGGGCAAGATGCTGTTGACGCCCAGGGCAATATCGTAGGGAAAGGAGACCTCACCGCTCAGACGCACCAGGTCCTGAGAAACTTGGGCACAGCCCTCGCTGCCGCTTCCGCCAGGCCGGAGCATATCATCAAATGGAACGTCTACCTGGTACAGGGACAATCCTTGCTGGCGGGTTTTACGGCCTTCCAGCAGTTCTGGGGAGATCAGCCAGACCCACCTACCATTACTGGCATCTACGTCTCAGGGCTGGCACACCCGGATTTTCTGGTGGAGATGGATGCCATTGCCGTCGTTCCGCTCTAGCTCCTGGCAATTAGCAGTTGTAAGAATGTCGAATGCCTGTGCACAATGTGGACAGGTATGATGGTATCAGGAAACTGGACCGGTCGTTAAGATAAAATGGCTGTAAAGGAAAAGGCAAAAAGGAGCAAGAAAAATGCCAGGACACCGAAAAAATTACGGCGACGACCTGAAAGCGAAGGTGGCATTAGAAGCTATCAGAGGACAAAAAACAGCCAATGAAATAGCAGCTGAGTACGGAATTCACCCGACGCAAATAGCGCAGTGGAAAAAACAGGCATTGTATACTCCTTATAGCTTAGAGAGTCTTTCGTTAATCATAGAGAAGCTCTATAATAGAACGAAGGCCTGACATTTATGTATATGTGTCAGGTTCGTAGCTTTTTTGCGAGACAGGAATAAAACAGTAAGAAACGGACTATGAGGAGAAGACATTGTCAGAAGAGACCCCTCAATCTGGCCCGGGGACACGCCTTCCAATTATATCAAAATGGAGTGCATATCCCGGGTACAATCATTTTTGGTATAGAGATGCTGCGTCTAATGCAGAGCAACTGAAAACGTATGATACTTTCCAGCGTCCTAATGGATACTTCTTTACGCTTCCCAATGGCTTTGAGAAACGTCTCGATAGTGCTCAGCAAAGTGTTGCCATCCTCTGCCATACAAACCATGATACAACAGTGAACAATCGCCCTTGTGCTAATATTACCGGAGTACGCCGTATCCGGATCAACGTTCTGACGGGCACCTCTCCTTTAGAAGGCGAATGGATAACAGAGGTCAAAGACATTATCCCGCCTGATATTGAGGAACGTGTTACCCAGACCCGCAACGTCTTTAGTCGTTGGGTTGATTCCCAGGTCATGAGCGCAGGCACACGCAGCAGGATTGAAGCCGAAAGCAACCCGGTCAATTTCAGCCATGACCTCTGTAATAATCTCAGCCATTCGCTCTCAGAAAATATAGTCGCGCAGTCCATGCAAACCGCCGATGTTGGAGTCCGGCTGGCACTTGTCTGTGAGTGGATGGAAACCCAGATAGCTCAGGATCCAGCCAAATCACTGACTCGCCATTTCGAGCGGCTTGAGATCCCGCCAGAGGTGCGTTCCAAGCTCAATGTGGAGCTTTCGCTTCTCGAACTTTCAACGACGAGCAGCGCGGATCGTGAACGGCTCTTAACCTATCTGCAATTTGCCGCAGCGCTCCCCTGGGGTGATCACGCCGAGCCTCCCAACACGAGCCTTGCTGATGCATGCGTTGCTCTTTCCCGTGAGCATGCCGGACTCGATAACGCGAAAAAGATGGTGATTGATCAACTGGCCATGCTGCTCTGGTGGAAACAGCTTTCCAGCCAGGCGCAGCAAGAGGCAAGACCTGCCCAGCCGCCCTTGCGCAATATGCTGCTTGTCGGGCCACCAGGTACTGGCAAAACGACCTTCCTCAACTCCCTTGCTGTAGCACTGGATCGACGTGTCGAGATCATTTCCTGTGGTGGAATTTCGGATATGGTTGCTCTCAATGGCCTTGAACGTGGCTATATTGGGGCACGTGTCGGGGCCATTATGGACGCAGTTATGAGAACAAAAACGGGTAGCTTTGTGCTCGGCCTTGATGAGATCGACAAAATGGGGCAAAATTATCATGGTAATCCTTACAGTGTTTTGATAGAGTTAACAGATCCAGTACGAAATACACAGTTTGTCGACCGCTATCTGCAGTTTCCATTTGATCTCTCCCAGGTTCTCATTGTTGCTACCGCAAATACGCTGGACCCCATTCCCAGTGCTTTACGTGATCGTTTCGACATTATCGAGTTGCGTGGCTATAGTTTGCAAGAAAAACAGCAAATGGCACGAGCCTATATCCTGCCACGTTTGTATAAGGCTCTCGCCCTTTCAGCGAAGCAGGTCTCCATCACAAAAGCTGCTCTGGCCTGTGTTATCGAAGAATATACCTATAAATCAGGGGTTCGCGGACTCACACGTACCCTCTTGACCCTTTTGCAACGTGTCCTTGCGGACCTGCTCACCGATCCCCAGCGCAAACGTATCGGAGCTTCTAAGGTGCGCGAATATCTTGGGACGCCCTTCGTTCTACACAATCAGACGCCATTAGAGGGTACCCCTGGATATAGCACAATCCTGGCGATAGCAGGAGAGACGGGTATAGGCACAGTAAGTGGCATGCAGGTATCACTTCTCAAAGCTGGCACAGGCAAATGTCTCTTCAGTGGCTTCGACGACAACGTCGTAAAGGAAAGCGTTCAGATAGCTTTATCATATAGCAGGCTGCACGCTGAAGAGCTGGCAATCGATGCATCAATCTTCTCTACACATGATATTCATATCCACTGCGATGAAATTGCCTCTCGAAAAAAGGGGCCATCTGCTGGCGTCGCCATATTGCTGGCAATCGTTTCGGCGATACGCGAGATTGCCCTTCCGGAAAAATGGGCGGCGACGGGTGAGCTTGCGCTGGATGGGCGCATTCTTGTAGTAGGTGGCATTGCCGAAAAGCTGGTTGCCGCTCATAGGGCAGGCATTTCCTGCGTCCTTATTCCCAGCGGCAACCGAGTCAATATTGCTGATATACCGGAGGATGTAGTTGCCCAGCTCAAAATCATTCCGGTGGCGACAATAGACGAAGTGTTTGCTCGCACACTCCCTTATAAAGCAAGAGTTACGCATGAGAATTCCGAATTAGAAGAACAAGGGCAAGCACGCCTTGGGTGGGAGAAATGATCACCCACTGCCCATCGGCTCCTTGCTCGATGAGAGCAAGTGCCCGGGAGCGAGGCTGGTCACGTTTGGCCGGGGCAGCGGTGGCAAAAGAAACGGGAGAAATGGAAGAGAAGAGGTTGACAGACAGAGTTGGGTATATTTAGCTCAAGAAAAGCGGCATCCTCGTTGCCTTGCTTCATATGAATATCGTGGATGCCGTTATCCGGGACAAAGGGCTGGTCAGGGGTATTTGTCTGGGGCCAGCGCTGACCAAAGGCACAAAGCGTATTTTATCTCCACATTCAGCGAAAAATTAGGAGCAAGATATCTGAGAATATTTCTTGCAAACGTCTATTAAATTATGTATGATATTGTAGTGATCAGGAAAATAGTGATATGAAGTTTTCTTTCATGTATGAAGATAGAGCGCTGTCAGATGGTTCAGTTGTCAAATAATAGCAATACCATATCTCTCCCTTTACATCCCAACGCACTCCGATCACTCATTGAGCAAGGAGGCTACTCATTCCGAGAAGTCTCTGAAGAAACAAAGATTCTGGAACGAACATTGTATGATTGGGCATTTGGGAAGCGAGTAATTCCACGAAAAGATCGACGAACTCTCTAGGTTTGAAAACCACCTGTTTCCAGATCAAAATGGAGGAGAGCAGATGCAAGACAATCCTGCTTCACCAAGGGACGCGAAGGATCTCACAAGCGAGCAATTCCTCCTAGTCACGAAACTTGCCATACCGCCAGTCCGTTCCGATGTGGTTCCTCGTCCTCGCCTCGTGAACCAACTCCAACTGGGCATACAACGTTCGCTCACGCTCATCGCAGCCCCGGCTGGCTTTGGCAAGACGACTCTCCTCTCTACCTGGCTTGAGCTGGCTTCTCTTCCAGCTGCTTGGATATCTTTGGAGAGTGACGATGATGATCTCACACGCTTCTGGTCCTATGTGTTCACTGCACTTGCGCGTGTTCATCCCGGTAGTGGGACATCCGCACTTGCGCTCCTTCAAGCATCTACTCTCTCGTCGCAACCACCTATAGAAACGGTTCTGACCCTCTGGATCAACGATCTTGCCACCCTGCCGCACGAGATTATGCTGGTATTGGATGATTACCATCTGATTACAGGGCAACCAATCCATCGATCTGTCACGTATCTCGTCGACCATCTGCCTTCTCAACTTCACCTGATCATCGTAACACGGGCAGATCCTCCTCTTCCTCTGGCACGCCTGCGCACACGTGGACACTTGACCGAGATCCGTGTGGCTGATCTGCGCTTTACTGCTGAGGAAACTGCGTCATTCCTGACTCATGTACACGGATTCTCGCTTGCAGCAAGCGACGTTGCAGCTTTAGCGGCCCGCACGGAAGGCTGGATTGCAGGACTGCAATTGGCAGCACTGTCGATGCAGGGACATAAGGACATCTCAGGCTTCCTCAAGGCATTTACTGGCAGTCATCGCTACATCATCGACTATCTGGTTGAGGAGGTCCTTGCTCAGCAGCCTGAGTCTGTCCAGACCTTTCTGTTACAGACAGCGATCCTTGAAAGACTTCAGGGATCACTCTGTGAGGCCGTGATGGGCGAACCCTTTGAAGGTCAAGCAATGCTAGAGCAATTGGAGCAGATCAATCTCTTCCTCACGCCGCTAGATGATGAGCGGCTTTGGTATCGCTACCACCAACTCTTCGCTGAGGCATTGCGCCATCGCTTGCAGCGCAGACAGCGTGCCCTGGTGCCAGAACTCCACCGACGTGCGAGCATCTGGTATGAGCAGCACGGCCTATTGCGTGATGCCGTTCACCACGCTTTGGCGGCAGCAGATTTCAAGCTAGCGGTACGCCTGATGGAGCAAGTAGGGAACTCCCTTGTAAGCCTGGGTGAGATCACAACGCTCCAAAGATGGGTAGCAGCACTGCCAAATGAGCTGGTTCGCTCCCGCATCGAGATCTCTGTCTGGCAGGGATGGCTGCTCTTCGTAAGTGGGAAACATGATGAGGCTCTTCAGCACCTTCAGGACATCGAGCGCACATTTGACCTGGGTTCTGTAGTGGATAAACCGAGAGAGCAACAGACAATCCCTCCTGGCGCGTTCAATCAGCAAACCGCAATCCTTGGTCGGATAGCCGCAATCCGTGCCTCTATTGCAATTACCCAGGGAGATCTTCCGCGCACTATCACGCTCTCACGTCTAGCTCTTGAGTACCTGCCAAAAGAATACATGGCACGTGCGTATGTGGCCTGGTATTTGGGCAAGGCCCACTGGTTGAGCGGCGATGTGGAGGCAGCAAGTGTTGCGCTGACCTCAGCTTCTCATGTAAGTTGGGAAGTCAATCACCTTTATGCTGTCTTTCTAGTTATCCATGACCTGACTCACCTGCAAATAATGCAAGGAGATCTCAATCGAGCCGATCAGACCTGTCGCCAAGCACTTCAGCAGGCCCTTGAACGGGGTGGAAACCAACCGGCAGGAGGTCCAGCCTTTGTTGTCAGAGGCCATCTTGAGCGCGAGTGGAACCACCTGGACGCCGCGACTTCTCTCCTCCAAGAAGGGATCAGGCTCTGCGAACAAACCGCCAATATAACAGTGATCGTGCAGGCGTACATCGAACTGGCCTTCATCAATCAGGCGCGGGGAGATACCGATGGTGCGAACGCGATGATGCGGCAGGCAGTACAGAGAGCGGAACGGTTGCCCCCCTCTCAGTCTAGAGGTACCCAGGAGGTGGAAGCGTCTCAGGTATGGTTGTCCCTCATACAAGGGGATATGGCGGCAGCCTCACGTTGGGTCCAGCGCTGTGGCCTCAGTGTTGACCAAGAACTCAGCCATTTACGTGAGCGTGAGTATCTGACGTTGGTACGCATCCTCATTGTCCAGTGCAAGCTCGATGAGGCCATACAGTGGCTGGGAAACCTGTTACAACTGGCAGAGATGCAGGGACGCATAGGCAGTGTGATTGAGCTTCTTATGCTGCACTTGTTAGCCAGGGCCGCATCCGGTGAGACGAATTTGGCAATGGCGCAACTTGCGCGTGCCCTCTCCCTTGCAGAGCCGGAAGGCTATGTCCGCCTCTTTGTCGATGAAGGGGCACCGATGGCGCGTTTGTTGGTGCAAATGCGCCGTCGTCCATCAGGCTCCACGCCCTATCTCGAACAACTCCTGGCACTGCTAGATGGAACGCAGAACGAGGAGGAATCGGACCCCTCTATACCTCTGCCTGTACCCAGCCCTGACCCACAAAGCTTCCTCTTGAGTGAACGTGAACTGGAGGTACTGCGGTTGATTGTCGCAGGTTCCTCCAACCGCGAAATTGCGGACCAACTTGTGATCGCGGTCAGCACCGTGAAATGGTATGTCAACGCGATCTACGGTAAGCTCCAGGTAGAGAGCCGCACGAAGGCTATTGCGAAGGCCCGCGAACTGAACATCATATAGTGCCTTGCCAGATCACACTTTTTTTCCCACCCCCTTACCCACCCTTTGATGGGTGTAAACTCACCCTCCTGCCTGTTACACTTCACATATCATAAAGAACACAGATAAGTCCACTTCACGGACAAGACAAGAAAGGAACACAATCATGTCACAGGCACCAGCACCTTTTGTTCAGCCCCCTTCTTTTCGTACCATCATGCGCGGCCTCATACCCAGCATCCTCATCGATGGCGTTTTAGTGTATCTCATCTATACGTTCCTGAAGAGTCAGACATCTGCTTCTGACCTCGTCGCGCTTCTGGTCTCATCTGTACCCGCCCTGCTCAGCGAGATCGTGAGCATCAGCCGCCATCGTCAACTCGACGTGCTCGGTGTCATGGTCCTGGTATTTCTTGCCATCGGTGCTGGCATTAGCATCGTTACAGGCGATACAAAGCTCTTACTCATTCGAGAATCCTTTTTCACCCTTGCCCTGGCAGTGGCCTGTGTGGTCTCACTGCTCTTTCCCAGGCCAGTCTTGTTCTACATCATTCGGTACTTTGCCACTGGCAACGATCCGGCACAAGCGTCGGTCTTTAATGCACGATGGCAATACCCAGCGTTCCGCAGATACATCCGCATCACCAGTGTGGTCTGGGGCGTTGCCTTTCTTGTCGAGTTCTCTGTGCGACTCTTCATGGTGTATCATCTGCCAATCCAGCAATACCTTGCCATCAGCCCCATTGCCTTTTACGCAGTGCTGTTTGTGGTTATCGGCTTTAGCATTGCCTATGCCCGCCGCACGATGAGCCGTTTCACGAAGCAGAATGACCAGAGAGAAGAAGCTTCTATGGAAACGACAGGCATACAAGCATAAATATGGAGGGGTGTTCTCCGACCCGTCGTGGCACGAGAGAACTCCCCCTATCTATTGCGGGAGGAAACATATCATGAGCACACACTTTCAAGAAACACTGGTCATTGGTGGTGGCCCGCAGGACTTTCCCACAGTGCGGCACCTCATCTTACGGGGAAGTAATTATGAGATTGGCAAGCAACTCGCCGAAGTAGTGACGGAGCGCTATAACGTGCGCACAAGACTAGCATTCGATCCTCGCATCATTCATGCTCGGTGCTTGTACTTCCAGCAGCATTACCCAATCTTGTTGGAACGGGCACGAGGAGTAGCCGATGCCTTTGGTCTCAACCTCGATGACAACACGATAGATATGGCAAGCCTCATGTATCCGAATCTTTTGTCACCGCAGACAGTTGGCTGCTCAGTGGTATTCTATCCACCTCAGACCACTACTAATGCACACGGAAGCCTAAGCCGTAATTGCGATGCTCAGAGGGGGAGCATACTCGAAATGCTTGGGGTTCCAATCCCTCCCGGCATTCAACTCAAGCCAGCCTACAGTGAACCCTACGTCATGGAGGTCTACCCTGACATCGGCTATCCTTCACTGTACCTCGCTTGTACAGATCTCCTCGGCGCATGTTTCGATGGGATTAACTCCGAAGGACTCACAGTCTCCTTGATGGCTGATGGTGATCCGAGCAATACCTCTTCTCACAATGAGGAGGATGAGATGACCAGCGAAACCTATCGCATTACCATCAAAGGACATCTTGATGGTGATTGGTCGGATTGGTTTGATGGGTTGACCATCACTCTGGTGGACAATGGCGAAACCACGCTCACTGGCCCAATAGTTGATCAAACCGCTCTGCATGGAGTACTGATCAAAATACGTGATCTCGGTCTACCCTTGCTTGGGGTTTCTCGTATAGAGCCTGAAAAAGGGGTGAATGGGAGGCCAGTTGCAGAGAAAGAGGGATGGAGGAGATGAAGGCTGCAAGACCATCCCACAATAAGACGCAATGGATTTGTCGGATGTCCGTGCAAAAGGCTCATTGGCAGTCCTCATGCCTGCAATGGTTATGACTATTTCTCACCACTATCCACGCCGGACGCATATTTGCGCTAACTTGTACGATAGCGTGTCCATTGGCAAAACCGACGCAACCCAGAAAGCCCCTTACTGCGGGTTCGAGGCGCATGGCCAGATCTCTGAAGCTCGTCCATATACCCACGCACCGCCGTTTCCGTCACGAGTCCTATATGGAAAGGCGCTCCTCAGTTCCCATCGTGCATCTGGACTCGCCACACCTGCTTCACCTAGACCTTAGCTCACAATCAAGCGTGAGCGTCGGAAACTCGCCAGCGAGACTCCCAGCAAGATCGCATCCAGCACAGCGATCGCCGCCATGACAAGGAGCAAAAACTGCGCATAGGTTAACGACGCGACAAAATTCGCAGGCAATGCTTGCAAGGCAGAAACACCTCCCAACACCAGCACGAATGTGCCGATACCCAAGATTTGTTGCGCTTGCCGTACGGTAGATACCCGCAGCGATACCAGCACTCCGGCACTTGCTCCTAGTAGACAGGTCAGTAGACTCAAAGCAAGAGCTTCAAGGAACAGGTCGAAAGGCTGATAGAACATCCACCCACCACCGTTCCCCTTGAACAGGTTGACCAAAATCAGGCCGAACAGAAGGCCACCGAGAGCCATTCCCCAGGCATATCCCACTGTCACCACAACCTTCCCCAGCAGAATCGCTCGATCGGAGATGCGGCTGGCCAGCAAGGTTTCTAGTGTATGTCGCTCACGCTCCCCAGCAATGGCATCGCCAATAAAGCTAATGATGACAGAAAAGGGAATCCAGAAAATCACAAACAGCTCGATAGGCGAGAGTGCGAGCCACTGAAGCCCGAACTGCAAAGGGAGGTAAATACCCAGAATACCGATCAAGAGCAAGGGGCGTATCGAGGCCTTCCACCCGCCCTGGAACAGGAGGTCTTTCGATTCTTTCCACATCATGGTCAAGAGGTCGCTCATTTGCTTTCTTCCTCCATCAGTGTCAGAAAAACTTCTTCCAGGCTGGCCTTGCCTCTGCGCACTTCCTCAATTTCTGCGCCCGCATGCACCAGCAGGCTCACGAGCGGACCCATCTTGCTCACGCCGCGCAGTTCCAGGAGGAGATGGCTGTTGTGCAATTCGGCATGGGCGACCTCTGGTCGCTCTCGCAGCGTGGCCAGCATCGGCTCGGTGAAGCCATCTCCCACGATCTCAGCCATCGGGCCTCCGGTCCTGGCACGCAGTTCGTCGGGGGTGCCGACCATGACGAGTTTGCCCTGGCGAATCACGCCGACCTGGGCACAGAGCTTTTCGGCTTCGGTCAGATTGTGGGTGTTGAGGAAGACCGTCACCCCTTCGCGTGAGACGAGGCTGGCCAGGTCCTCGCGCAAAGCTGCCGCCGCTATCGGATCAAACCCGGCGGTCGGTTCATCCAGGAAGACGAGTGGCGGGTGGTGAAAGAGCGCGCGGGCAACCGCGAGTTTCTGTTTCATGCCCCGGCTCCACGTGCCCACCAGATCACGACGGCGGTCCCAGAGGTCCAGGTGGCTGAGCAGTTCTTTGATGCGGGCCGATCTAGCGGGCGCAGGCATGCGGTAGATGCGCCCATACAGGTCGAGATTGTCCTGGGCACTCATGCGCTCGTAGAGTCCCGCAAATTCCAGCAGCGCTCCAGTGCGGGTGCGAATGGCCTTGGCCTGGGTGCGGGTATCGAAGCCCAGGACGGAGGCCTGACCTGCCGTTGGTTCCAGCAAGCCAAGCAAGAGATGGATCGTCGTGGTTTTGCCTGCCCCATTTGGCCCCAGAAACCCAAAGACGATGCCTGCTGGTACCTCCAGCGAGAGATCATCAACGGCTTTGACGGTGCCAAAGAAGCGGGAAAGGTGTTCGATGTGAATACTCGGTTCGGGCATTCCCATACAACTCCTTGCTCTCCGTAGTGCGGTGTTGCGCCTGTGCCTTGCTCAAGCACCAGAGCTTGATGCCGGTTTGTTGCCACACGTCACTCCGAAGTCTCGTAGAACTATCTGCTCTGAAGAGAGCAGAACACATCGCTCTTGCTCTTAACAGAACAATAAAGCGTCCATTACAAAATTCGGTCGAATGAGCTTACTGACACGTTAGACAATCCCTCGTACCGCCGTTTGCGCGTATACACAAAAAGCTCCCAGAAGGCGTGCCCGATCACACGCAGATTGACTCCTGTAGCTCGGCCGCCCCGGCGAGGCAGATGGTGAACCCCAACTTCCCTGTGCGTGCAGCCAGTGCTGTTGAGCCTATAGAGCAGTTCGCCGTTGAGCACCAGCAGGCCGATGGTGGTGTTCATGCAACCAACCAGCCCGAACCGCGTGCATTGCCAGATCGTTCTTTTCCGCGTTTTTCGTGTGGAGGCGACATATCCATTTATATTGCTTGTTTCGCGAAGCTTTGGCGTGGGCGTTGGGAATTCTTGCGTTAGCATCACGCGCAAAGGCTCTCTTTCTCTCATTGGCTCAAAGTCTGTTCGGCTTTTCATGATTCAATCTCCTTAGCTCTGTCTATGAGCGCGTCTATCGCCGAAGCGTGGATGCACGCGGGGAAACATGTCGTGACTCCATACCTGCCTGGCCTCAATCGTAATGCTTACTCTGTGCCCAGAGCACCGCGAATGGTGCCTTCGGCTGCCGCAAGATCAGGATTGGCACCTGATTCTCGTAGTCCACACACGCCGCGCAGGACGTCCTGGCGGCCAGCGTCACCAGGCGGAACCACCGTGCAGCGTCCTGGGGAGCAATATTGATCGTGATGAGGACCTGGCCGCTGCACCCGTGCGGCCCCCAGATATAGAAGGCGTTGTGTCCGCTGATCGGCGGGGGCAGATGATAGCGCCCACCGAATTGCACGAGCGCACCAGCCTCGCCGTAATTGGAGGTAGCGATGCAGGCCACCCGCTGCTCATCCGGTGGCAGGCTGTGATACACCCGAGCAATCAAGGCGACCTGCTGCTCCCAGCCAAAGCGATCCGCCAGGTTTTGCGGCAAGCCATAGCTATCGCCTGCCCCTGTGCTGCTACTCTGGCCATACACCTGTGCATACACGGCCGGGGGCAACACCGGCATCGCCACGGGGGCCAGCAGCACGCCAATGAGGACCAGCACCACGGCATAGGCTGCGATCCATTTGCGAAAGCGTACCCGCCATGTACCGACCAGCACCGCTCCACCAGCAAACAACGGCGGGTAGGCCGGGGCCAGAAAATAGGTTTTCCCCTGAAGCGCGATAAAGAGCACGAAGAGGATGAGATACGCCCACCCGAAGACCCGATAGCGCGCCCCGCGTGCGGAAAAGAAGTACCACAATCCTGCCCCCCACAAGAGCACCGAGAGGGGATTCATGCCCAGGATCTGGTTGAGCAGGAAAGCAAGCGGCGTCCCCCCAGCAAGTTGATTGTGGGAATAGCCCGCCCAATACTGCACCGACGCCCAGCCATTCGTGGCATTCCAGAGCAGGAATGGCAAGGCGAGGACGAAGGCGATCAGGCCCCCAAACAGCGTCCAGTGGGTGAACAGCAGGCGGCGTTGGCGGGTCAGCAGCAAGCCGACGATCAGGGCGAACCCCCAGAAGAGGATGGTCTCCTTCGTCAATAATCCCAGGCCAGCCACCAGGCCAAACAGCAGCCAGCGCCGGGGGCGTTCATCGCGCAGCAGGACGATGAGGATAGTGGCAGCCAGCGTCCACCAGAATGTATCGAAGACATCATAAGTGTAGAGTGAACCGTCTGCCATCAAGATGAGGGCCGTCGCCGATGCCAGGGCAGCGAGTCCCTGGGCCCACCCCGTGCCGCCCAGGAGCCGGGCCATCAGTCCTGTCAGGATGATCGTCCCGGCACAAACCAGGGCCGAGATTACATGGATGGCCCATAAGGCATTGCCAGTGAGCAAGCGGACAAGCAGCGTGATCCAGGGAACCAGCGGCGGGACATCCACATAGCCAAAGGCGGGATGCTGGCTCATGGCCAGCACATAGAGTTCATCGCGGAAATAGCCGTAATTGTCGCCGACCAGGACATGGGCCAGGAACGAGATGCCGGCTACGATCAGCACGGAGGGAGCAAGGTCGGCACGGCGATACAGGGTGGTGATGCCAGCCCGCAGGGATGAAGCGCCGGGCATGGTAATCCCTTTTGACGATTGAGAAATACCTGTCAGCATGAGTCCCATAAGAACAGATCCTTTCGCGAAAAAACAGCAAGCACCTCCGTTTTGCCGGATGCAGGCACTGGTGAGAGAGCCATCTTCCTTGTACTAGTATAGCCAACCAGAGCAGGACAACGCCTATCCCATCGGTCACGAATCAGGGCCTATTTCTGGCGGCTTCTCACTATGATGCTGGTCATAGGTCAGGCGAGTACATGTATGACTGCAGACACTGGCGAGCGGGAAGACCACGGGGTATACTACGGAAAACACGAGCATCTCTCACCGTTAGGGGCATACTCATGAAATTCAAGCAAAGGCACATCGTCCAAACGCCATCCGTCCCATTGCTCGGCTGGTATCTGCGGTGGATCCCCTGGGTCATCACTGGTTTCGCCTGCGTGGGCTATCTCTCCGGGGTCTTGACGACGCAGCCTCGCACCCTGCTCAGCTTGCTTCTGCTCACGGGGACCTATGGGGCCTGGCTCGTGATCTATCATCTCGGACAACGGCGGTTCGAGGGACGCCCACATCCCTTCTGGGTGCTGGCCCTGTTTTGCCTGGCCTGTGCCTCCCAATTCATCCCCGAGCCTGCCACGAACACCGATTGGCTTCCCCTGCTGCCGGTCATCACGGCGGGCTTGATGGTGACGATCAAACCACGGCCCCTCAGTCTGCTCGGGGCAGGTGCTCTCTGCCTGAGTTCCTACATTGCGATCCGCCGCATCGTCCCGGACTGGGATGTCAGCAGCCAGGTGTCCCTCCCACTCGCATTTCTCTCCATCTATGGATACGCGTTGCTCATCTATGAACTTGCGGTGGCCCACACGGCGCTCTCCGGCTCCAACGCCAAGCTCGCAGCGGCCCATACGCGCCTGCAGGAGTATAGCACCCAGGCGGAGGAACTCTCAGCCATCCGCGAGCGCAACCGGATCGCCCGTGAGATCCACGACACACTTGGTCACGCCCTGACGCTCCTCGCGGTCCAGCTAGAAACGGCCACACAGCTCGAAGCGCGCGGCGATCCCCGTCTGCGCGAGGAACTGCTGCAGGCACGACAGGTGACCAAAGCCTGCCTGACGGACGTCCGTCACTCGGTCGAGGCGCTCCGACCCGACGAAGCCTCGGGAGATTCGTTGCAGGAGCAGATGCGGAAGCTGGTGGTGGCATGTGAAATCACCTGCCCAGAGACCTGGATCACGCTCGATCTGGAAGAGGCGGCACACCCTCTGGACCCAGAAGTGCGCCTGACGCTCTACCGCTGCGCGCAGGAGGCGCTGACCAATATTCGCAAGCATGCGCGCGCCAGCAAGGTGCTGCTGCGCCTCTCTACGAACGATGAGCAGGTAGAACTGATGGTGCTGGACAATGGCCAGGGGTGCGAGCCTTCGCACGAGCAACGAGCGCCTGGCTTCGGCCTGCGGGGCATGCGCGAGCGCGTCGCGCTGCTGGATGGGCGGCTTTCGGCTGGCCCTGAGCCCGGACACGGCTGGCGCGTTGACGTGGTGCTCCCGCTCCCGCTTCGGGGACAAGCCGAGGGCAGTGCCACCGGAGCACGCTACACCAGGGAGAAGGTCGAGCGATGGTAGAGCGTCTTCGTGTGCTGATTGTAGATGACCAGCGCCTGCTGTGTGAGGGCTTTCGCAAGCTGATTGAGTTGGAGCCGGACCTGGAGGTGGTCGGCATGGCCGGGGATGGCGAGGAAGCGCTGGCCAAGGTTGAACGCCTCTCTGCCATGCGAACGGCACCCGACGTGGTGCTCATGGATGTGCGCATGCCGCGTCTGGATGGCATTGCCGCGACGCGTGCCATTATCGAGCGCTGGCCCGAGATCCGCGTGGTCATCCTGACGACCTTCGACGATCGCGAGCTGATCCAGGCTGGTCTGCAAGCGGGAGCTCTGGGCTATGTGCTCAAAGACATCACCGCTGAGCAGCTCGCCATGACCATTCGCGTGGTCGCACAGGGGCAGGTCCTCCTGCATCCCGATGTCGCACACAAAGTCCTTGCCTCCCTCTCCTCTGCCCCCACTGAGCCCGCCGTGACCGCTCCTGCTCCCCCTGCGTTGTCGGCGGGAGCGAGCTTTCGCCGTTGACCGAGCGCGAACGGGAGATCCTGGCCTTGCTGGCGCGTGGGGCGTCCAATCGTGAGATCAGCGAGACCCTCTACATCGCCGGCGGCACCGTCAAGAACCACCTCAGCAACATTCTGGGCAAGCTGGGGGTGCGCGACCGGACGCAGGCGGCCCTCAAAGCCAGAGACTTGGCTTGCTGTAAAGAAAGCATGGGTTGATTGCTGAGCTTCCACAGCACCTTGCAGGTGCGTATGATGATTGCGGAAGCCCGGCGCTTCCCACGACTCGGCACCCTGTTTTTCTCGACCGTCACTCAGCGCGGTCTCGCCATCATCACCACACCCACGGGATGCGCAACGAGCTTTCGA